>CAVONO010000028.1:0-573450 GCA_963697305.1 uncultured Chloroflexia bacterium | reverse complement strand
TACTGGTACTGCCGTCCCCAAGCGAAAAAGTTAGAGGCTCTCTTAGCAGTTGGATTACCCTTTCTGACCCTGATTATCGCTGGCTTCGAGCCTGTTGTCCGTGTGTCGCAGCGCCTGGACGATGGCAATCTGCAAGCCAGATTGGTGGCAGGAAACGGGGTGACTCTGATCTGGGCACCGGATGGACCGGGCTGGCCGCGCGAGGGGGGAGACTGGTACGAAGCGCAGCAAGTGTGCCAGCATCTCAATGAAGAGGGTCTGGTTCTTGCCGCCACACCACAGAATATTTGGCGGCTGCCGACGGTGGCGGAAGCGGTGGGTTCGATGGCTCGCAACGGCCGTTCCAGCGGCGGCGTGTGGGATGCAGAAAATGCAAAAGCCAGCTACGAGACAACACCAGACAAAGAATCTCCGCTGTGGAACATCCATTCCCAAGTGATCTACTGGTGGACAGCAACAGAAGCGGATGCGGAACACGCCTATATGATTGCCTATGATGGCCAGGTGTGGTCGCGAGCAAAAGATTTTGGGCTGGCATATTTAGGATTTCGCTGTGTAAGACAATCAGGTATGCCAGACTAACGATTCATATTCTAAACAAACAGGAGAAAAAATGACTACAAATGGAATGACCACAAAAAAGATAGATAGGAAAGTTCTGCTCTCAACATTATGGATCGTTGTCATGTTTAATATGCTGAAGGCAGATACTCTTTCATTATATATCCCAGGAGCAGCAGATGAATTGGCAAAAACCGCAGGCGAAACGCCGATCCCTCTGCTTATGCTGGGAGGTGCCATCATGATGGAAATTGCAATTGTTATGATCCTGCTTTCCCGTGTGTTGGCGTACAGGTTGAATCGTTGGCTCAACATCATTGCGAGCATCATCACAATTGTGTTTGTTGTCGGTGGCGGATCGTCATATCCCCATTACATATTCATCGCAATGGTAGAAATAGTGTGTTTGTTACTGATTATTTGGTTTGCATGGCAGTGGACCGAACAGGAAGCATAAATTACTGGAGGGCGTATGAAAATCATGGATTTTTCATTCACAAATGATGAGACTGAATACAAACTGATCAAGAAATTATTGCTAGAAGTTGAAACCTGCCCTGATATAGATAATAGATGGGATCCTGGTGGAATGGACTGGTGGCGTTACAACTATCATGCTGAGAAGCGTGTAGATTTCTTTCAGGCCAACGCCCATTATTGGAAAACTGAAATGGGCCAGGTCGTGGGGTTATTCATCTCTGAATATGGTGAAGATGATTTCTTCATCGTGGTTCATCCGAATTATGGGGCGCTGTTCTCTGACGTATTGAATTGGGGGCTTGAGTGTTGGGCACGAGAAAAGAGTAAGATCAGCACAGCAGTCTATACCTATGACCAACAAAAAATCACACAATTGTTGGATGCTGGGTTCTATGAGGATGGACATGAGACCAATGTCAGAACTTACACCCTACGGCAGTATGATTTTTCCTATAAGCTAAAGCCAGATTTCAAATTACTGAGTTTTTCAGACTATGGGAATTATGAGAGCCGAGTCAAATTGGTTCACAATGCCTTTAACAATCCTTCCTATTCAGAAGCCCGCTTACGTTCGCTTCAGAGTTCCCCGACCTATCAAGCAGAACTAGATTTGGTGATTGTGAATCCTCAGGGCGAGAGTATCGCGTACTGCATGGGGTGGGTAGAAGAAAATGATCCAAAGTCTGGCTACATTGAGCCGATGGGAGTCCACACAGATTACCGGAGAAATGGCTTGGGCACAGCCTTGGCAAAAGAGTGTTTCAAACGTCTGGGCAGGATGGGGGTTGAATGGGTTAGTATTGCCTCTCTTGCAGAACCGGATATTTCCAATTTCCTGTATGAATCTTTACATCCGACAAGCGTAAAACGAGCGTATAAATACACCCTAAACAATGAATCCCTTGTCAAAGTCAAGGCGACGGTTCTGTTGCAATTAATTCTATCCGCTAACTTGTAGGCAGGAAAATACAAATCAATAGTTTCTGGTTTACGCGACTAAGCCAAATAGTCCTGCCACGAACTGGTTTTGTGCTTGAATATTTCCCTTTTCTGCCCCTTCAATACATTGTTAATTAAGTAATTTAAATATTATTGAATTTTGAATTTGCATCATTAACAACCGAATAACGAGCATGCAGTTTTTCACGACAAGCCTCAATTGAGAATTGCCAGTTGATTTTGATCTGTTTCTGCTTTCGCTCATTGACAATAGCCATCACTTCCGATTCTAGTTTCTCAATCGTCGGAATACGGCGATTGAGACAAAGACGAGCCAGAGCCGAAAACTCGATTTCAATCATATTTAGCCCAAGACCCTTCTGTGTCAACATAGTATGAGACACTCCGACCTTAGAAATTAGTGTAGAATTGAGAGGGCGGAGGAGGACAATATGTCTCAAAATCCAACACCCACTTTCAGTCCGAATGGCTCTGAGCCAGGTAGGCATCCTGAGCCGGAAGTTGTGCCGCGTGCTACGCGACGCACCTTTAGTGCAGCATACAAGCTGCGCATTGTAGAAGAAGCCGAACAATGTGTCGAGCGTGGCCAGATCGGCGCCTTGCTGCGCCGCGAAGGCCTGTACTCCTCGCAACTCGCCACATGGCGGCGAGAGCGGGAAGCCAGCGGGCTGCAAGCGATGGCCCCCAAGAAGCGGGGCCGTAAGGCCGTCCAGGACGCCAAAGATGTCGAAATCGCTGCGCTGCGGCAAGAGAAAGAACGTCTGCAACAGCAACTGGTGCAGGCTGAACTCATCATCGGTGCCCAAAAAAAGCTTGCCGAAGCCTTAGAGTTGACGCTGACCGTCAACGAGGGCGAGAGCTAATGATTCAGACGACGGAAGTATTGGCCCAGGGTGTACCAGTGACTCGTGCCTGTGCGACTCTGGGGTATCCGCGCAGCAGCCTCTATCGTTCTCGCATGCCGCGATCGACGAGGAAAAAGTTGGCACGACCGTCCCCGGCCAGAGCACTAAGCGTTTCAGAAAAGGCGAAAGTGTGTGATTTGCTCAACGGCGAACGTTTTCAGGATAGCTCGCCACACCAGGTATACGCTACTCTGCTGGATGAAGGCACCTACCACTGCTCGATCCGCACGATGTATCGCATTCTGCATGAATACGATGAAGTACGTGAACGCAGGAACCAGCGCCGGCATCCTTCCTATACTAAGCCTGAGCTTTTGGCAACCGAACCCAACCAATTGTGGTCCTGGGACATCACCAAGCTCAGAGGGCCGGTTACCTGGCAGCTCTTCTATCTCTATGTCGTTCTCGACGTCTTCAGCCGCTTTGTCGTCGGTTGGATGATTGCCGAACGTGAATCAGGCGAATTGGCCGAACAACTCATTGCCGAGAGTTATCGTAAGCAGGGAATTGACTTCGAGCAATTAACTCTGCATGCCGATCGCGGTTCGCCGATGATTTCCAAGACGGTTGCTCAATTACTGATTGACCTTGGTGTAGGCAAGAGTCACTCCCGGCCGCATACGCCTGATGACAATCCCTTTTCCGAAGCACAGTTCAAGACGATGAAGTATCGGCCAGATTATCCGGCTCGTTTTGGGAGCCTTGTTGAAGCCCGCCGCTGGGCCCACGCTTTCTTCCACTGGTACAACGAAGAACATCATCACAGCCGACTTGGCCTGATGACGCCGGCGGCTGTCCATTATGACCAAGCTGCAGTGTTGACGGCACAACGGCAAGTTACCCTCAAAGTAGCTTATGAAGTCCATCCGGAACGATTTGTTAAGGGTCTACCCAAGCCGCCGCAGGTACCGACGGAGGTTTGGATTAACCCACCGCGGTCAGATGAGAAGGGTGGGCCGTCGTAGTAGTAGGGGCTGTGGGTATGTGGGTAACTGGGCAGTGAGCAGTTATCCACATATCCATCAGCCCACGGTGAGCGGAGAAATGCTCACTAATTAACCGAAATGAGTGTCTCAAAATCATTGACACGTTCCGGACGGTTGAGTTAAGGGTTAAATCGTAGAGCATTTGGCATACTAGCCAAATGAAACACCAGCCTGAATTCTCCGTAGATTACGACCAACTATTGGCCAAGATCGATGTGCCGCTGATCACACGATTTATCCCGATTGCGGCGATGAAAACCGTTATCCATGAATGTCACGCGGAAGAAAAACGACTCCGTCGCTTGCCTGCGTGGTTGATCGTCCTGCTGTGCATTATGAGAGGCGTTTATTGTCGGGAAGCACTCTCGGCTGTCTTTGCAAAAGTGTGTCTGATACCGTGTCTGCAAACTCGATTCGATCTGTCAACGTTGCCACATAAGAGCGCACTCTGCTTGGCAAGATACCGCCTGGGAGTGCGTCCGATCGCGATGTTGTTCAAGACTATTTGTCGGCCGTTGGCGACACCGGAAACACCAGGGGCTTTTCTGTATGGTTTCAGATTAGTTACCCTTGATGGTACCTTTGAAACGATCGCCGACACTGAGTACAACGCTCACTATTTCGGCCGACACCGCACGAGAAAGGGTCGGGAGGATTCAGCATTCCCCCAGTTTCAAGCATTCTTTCTCAGTGAATGTAGTACACATGTGATCTTTGATGCGGTCATCACGCCTTTTCGTTCGAATCAGCACAAGTATTTCAGGCGATTGCTGAGGTCGGTTACCGGGGAGATGTTGCTCATGTTTGATCGCGGTCTCTACAGTTATGATAGTTTTCGGGCCATGACTAACAGGAATATTCCGTTTCTCACGCCTGCAAGACGTGATATGAAACTCGAACCAGTGCGATATCTATCCGATGGGAGCTTCATCGCACACATCAAATCGTGGTCAAACGGCGGCTGGAATGACGACCCAGATATTCCGGTTCGGGTCATCACTTATACACTTGACGATGAGGTCAGAAACCCAAATAAGCGCAACTTTCGACTGATCACCTCCTTAAAGGATCCCGCAGTGTACGATGCAATGACTTTGATCGAAACGTATCATCAACGATGGGAAATCGAAATGGCGATTGACGAAATTGATACACACCAGCGATTGCCGTGGGTTCCGTTTCGTTCACAGAAACCGATTGGTGTTATTCAAGAATTCTACAGCTTACTCCTGGCCTATTTCGTACTTTGTGCTGTCCGTCATGAAAGTGCAATGACATTGGGTCTACAACCGCAACGATTGAGTTTTATCAATACATTGCGACTCATCCAGCAGATGGCACCGCTATCTCAGATGCTCTGGGGATCTCATCGGTCGCAGTTGCAGGATCTCATCAATCAATGGCAAGATTATTTTCAACTACCATTGCGAGATAATCGGATCAACCCTCGCGTTGTTAAACGAAAACGGAACAAATTCAGGCGCAAAAAGCGATCTGATAAATCGATTTTGGTTGCGCCAATCAGTGAAGTTCTGAGGTTAGTTTGATGCTTAACTCAACCGTATTGGTATGTTAAACACAACCCAGCTTGCAGCCATGAATGAAATGGGTGCCATCGGCTCTGCTGGCACCCGCAGTTTGTTGCCTTCGACCATTCAACTGAGTAAGATAAGCCCTCTGAACGAGGAGACTCACAATGACCATCATGGATAAATTCAACCTGGAAGGAAAAACAGCCCTCATAACCGGCGGTTCCAAAGGACTCGGCAAAAGCGGTGCCCTCGGCCTCGCCGAAGCCGGTGCCAACATCGCCATCTGTGCCCGCGGCATCCAACTCGCCGAAGAAGCCGCCCACGAGATCGCCCAGCGCGGCGTCAAAGCCATCGCCGTACAGGCCGACGTGACCGTCCCTGAACAAGTCGAAAATTTCGTACAGACCACTGTCGCTGAATTTGGCTCCCTTGACATCGCCTACAACAACGCCGGCACCGCCATCGACATCCCAGCCGCCGAAATGTCCTATGAAGATCTGCGTATGATCATCGACCTCAACGTCATCGGCCTCTTTCTATGTTGCCAGGCTGAAGCCAAAGTCATGATCCCCCAGAAAAGCGGCTCCATCATCAACATGGCCTCCATGTCCGCCCATGTCGTCAACCGTCCCCAGAACACCTCCAACTACAACGCCTCCAAGGCGGCCGTCCTGCAGCTGTCCAAAAACCTCGCCGTCGAATGGGCTCCCCACAACATAAGAGTCAACGTCGTCAGTCCCGGCTACCACATGACCGAACTGTCCGAGTCATTTTCCCAAGAAATGATGCGTCAGTGGACAGAAAAAATCCCCATGCAGCGCATCGCCGATCCCAGCGAACTCCAGGGCGCTCTCATCTTCCTCGCCAGCAGCGCCTCCTCCTACTGCACAGGCATGGAAATAATCAGCGACGGCGGCTACACCCTCTGGTAACCCCCCAGATTGGTTCAATTCAGGAAAATTGAACCAATCTCAATCCCAATCACGCCCCCGCCGCTCGCTGCTCTATTCTCACCACTCGCCGCTCCCCACGTAATCGGCCAACTTATCAAACGCCTGATTCCAGCCGCCGCCTGCAGGCGAATCCGCCGGCACACCCGCATGCGTCATCACCATCTTCGTCCGCTCGCCAAGATCAGTCAGCACCACCCGCACCTCAGTCACCGCCGGATATCCCTCCGGCATCCCCATCTCCTGCGGAGAAACCGCATTGCCATCCTCATCCGCCGGACTCTCCGTATAGACCAGCCGCTCCGTCGGGCTGATCTCCTTGAACGCTCCCGTCGTCCACATCTTCATACTGCCATCAGGCGACGCCATACAAATCAGCCGCCTGCCCCCCACGCGCAGATCCATCTCCACCACCGGCACCGTGAAGCCCTGCGGCCCGTACCACTGCTTAAAATGCTCCGCGTCAGTCCACATCTGCCAGATCAGCGCCTGGGGCGCTTCAAAAGTACGTTCAATAACCACGGCATCCTGAAAGCCATTATCACTCATTATCATTCTCCTTATTATTTAGCTGCTTAATATAGTCATCCATGCGCCCAAAGCGTTCCTCCCAAATATGGCGGTACTGCTCTGTCCACGTCGAAACTTCCTGAAGCGGCGTCACATCGATCGTACACGGCCGGTACTGCGCCTTTTGCCCCTGCACAATCAGCCCTGCCCGCTCCAGCACCTTGATATGCTTCGAGATCGCTGGCAAACTCATGTCGAACGGTTCGGCGAGCTCATTAACTGTCGCCTCCCCCTCCGCCAGCCGCGCCAGAATCGCCCGCCGCGTCCTGTTCGCCAGCGCCGCGAAAGTCTGGCTCAACCGCTCCTCATCAACCTTCGTCACCATAATACGCCTTATTTAACTACTCAGTTAATTAACCTACTAGTAAAATACATCATTTCCCACGCTTTGTCAACCCCAATCCCAAACCTGTATAATGAACCCATCAGCCCAATGGATCACAAACCCCCATGAACCAGCCCACGCCCCCCAACATCATCTTCTTCCATTCCCACAACAGCGGCCGTTTCATCCAACCCTATGGCCACGCTGTACCCACCCCCAACCTCCAGCGTCTCGCCCAGGAAGGCATCCTCTTTCGTAAGGCTTTCTCCGTCGCCCCCACCTGCTCACCCAGCCGCGCCGCTTTCCTCACCGGTGAAGCCCCCCATTGCAGCGGCATGCTCGGCCTCGCCCACCGTGGCTTCACCATCACCGATCCCAGCCGGCACATCGCCCGTGTCCTCAGCAGCCACGGATATCAGACCGTCCTCTGCGGCATCGAGCACCTCGCCCCGCTTCAGAATCCCCGCGTCGATCTCGTTGGCTACGACAAACAATTGTCCGTGGAAACCCCGTTTGGGGTAGACATCGCCCCCGCCGTCTCCGCCTACCTCCGCGACAAACCACGGCAGCCCTTCTTTCTCTCCGTTGGCACCCAGGAAACCCACACTCCCTATCCCGCTCCCCAGCCTGCCCTTTCAGCCGCCGAAAATCCCGATTACTGCCAGCCGCCCCGCCCATTCCCCGACACCCCAGTGCTGCGCGAAATGACCGCCGCCTACAAACACAGTGCCCGCGACATGGACGACTGCTTCGGCGCCATACTCAACACCTTGGCCGCAACCGGCCTCGACCACACCACCTACATCTTCGCCTTCTCCGACCACGGGCTGCAGTGGCCCCTGCACATCGCCAACGTTGGCGAACACGGCAACGCCGCCTTCCTCATCGCTCGCGGCCCCACCCATTTCCAGGGCGGCCGTGCAGTCGACGCCATGGTATCCCTCCTCGATCTCTTCCCCACTGTCTGCGACCTGGCCGGCATCCTGCGCCAGCCCTGGCTCCAGGGCCAATCCCTCCTGCCCCTCATGGACGGCGAACGCACCCACCTGCATGATCATCTCTTCTTCGAGCAGACCTATCATGCCGCCTACGAACCCATGCGCGCCGTGCGCACCACGCGCCACATCTACATCAAACGCTTCGACAATCGCGACCAACTCGTTCTCCCCAACACCGACGACACCCCCGCGCGCCGCGAGCTGCTCGCCGCCGGCTGGCAGCAGCAGCCTCGCCACCAGGAAATGCTCTACGATCTCTACTTCGATCCCGATCAGCAAAACAATCTCATCGCCGTTCCCGATCTGGCTCCCCTTCTGCAAGAACTGCGCCAGGCCCTCAACAACTGGATGCAAGAAACCGCCGACCCCCTCCTGAACGCCACGGTCCCCCATCCCCAGGGGGTAAAAGCCACCGATCCTGACGCCTTCCTCGCCGGCCCCCAGGGCCGCCTCTCACACCCCTGATTGGTTAGCCATTCCCCCGCGGATCGCCGGCATGCTGCCGGCCTCTTCCTTCTCGCTCCTCCTACTCGCTGCCCCCCACCAACCGCTCCAAAAACGGCCGTAACGCCTCCACATCAAAGCGCATCGAATTCTCCCAACAATGGATCTCCGTCATCGCCACCCCCGGCACCTCCGACGGCCGTAACCCATAAAAAAGAAACGTCCCCGTCTCCTCCGCCAGCGCCAGGTGCCGTTCCGTCAGCGCCTCATGATCCCCCTGGATAAAAAGCTGGAAAAAATTCGTATGCGGCGGATTCGGCTCAATATTGCCCCGCCGCCCGCACCAGATCCGCAGCCCGATCTGCTGCGCCATCGTCCCGCTGGGCATAAACACCGCCGCTTCCTTGCCGAACAGCGCCGCGCATTCCGCCTCAAAATCCGCGATAAAAGCCCCTTCCCCATAATTATCAGCCGTTTCCGTCCCCTCCAACGAATCCGCCAACTCCTGCAGCACCGTCTTCAAACCCCTCTCCGGCCCATGCCCCGGCAATACCCCCGTACACCGGCTCATCACATCTTCAACCTTACCCATAATACAAACCTCCTTTTGTGCTTGTCAGTTGACAAAGTCAACTGGCCCAAGATGCAATGAGCATCCACGAAGCGGCCCTCTCATTCTTGATAAGGGTCGCTTCTGTTTTTAGCAGCTTCAAGATATAACACTTGGCAGCGGGATAAATTTCAATGTCTTCTACGTCTTCTCGCTATTGGCTTCCAGGAAATTGACGATCTCGGTTACCAGAAATTCCTGTGGTTCGGAGGCGTTACCATGACTGCGGCCGGCAATTGAAAGGAAATGACCACGTTCCAAGCTTTCACATAATTCCCTAGCTGAATCATGGTGCATATCGAGCTCTCCGGCATAGACAAGTAGTTCCACATCTGAATTAGCGAGTGCACGCCTAAATTCCGGTTCCTCTTCAAGAGACAACATAGCGATCAAGGCTTCGTAGTCCTAAGCCAGAAAGAGAGCCCGTTCTTCCTCGCCAATTGTTCTGTTTTCGGCCTCCTCAACCCGCTGACAATAAACCGCCATCCCGTCTCTCAATGCCTCTATCATTGGCTCCCTCCAATAACGGGATGGTTCAGGGCTGAGCGCATCAGGGCCAATGCCTCCGGCAATAACCGAGTAAAACCTTTCTGGAAAAGCTGAGGCCAGGCCTAGACCGATCCAGCCGCCCATGGAATAGCCCATATAATGGGCTTTTTGATACCCAGATGGTCGAGGATGGCGATTACATCGCGGGTTCTTTCGGACAGGGCATATGCAGACGGATCGCGTGGTTTCCCGCTCTTTCCATGACCGCGAGCATCTAAGAGTATCAAGCGGTAACCAGGCAGCAGGCGAAGCCATTGATAATTTTGCTCAATCGCTCCCATGAAACCATGAAGAATTACCAGAGGCGTTCCCTCTCCTGCAGTTTCAAAATAGAGTTTAGTGCCATCTCTAACTATTACCGGCATATCTCATTGCTTCCTTGGAAATCGAATAATCCTTATCCAACATAGCCACCTGCCAGATTTTTCCGGCTAATTCGTGCCCATCGCCGACAGGAATACGCGCCCGCAGTTTGTAACCGTTTCCAATATACCTCCTTTTGGCAGTTTAGAACTATTTCGTATTTTCGGCTATGATTAGCCGATGAACCAAACACAACCTTCCCTCAGAAAAATAGGTCTCCAGATGATGTTGCTGACTTCAGGTACTGCCGGCCTCGGCGCCTTGTTTGCCTTCCTCTTTCTCGCCGTTATCAATCCTTTGCCGCAAGGGGAGGCGTCCGTACAAGAGCTGAATACAGTCGGCATCATCCTTTTTATCTTGGTTGCGGTCTTGGCCTTTATTACGCTGGGCCTGGTGAGTCAGCGGTTTTCCCGTCCTATTGAGACCTGGTATGATCGTCTGCAGTCGGGAACGCCGCCGGCCGAATTGCCTGTTGACGTAGCTCGCCGCGTCCTTAACTGGCCCTTCATTAATGCCGCTGTTGTTGTCATCGGCTTTGTCCCTATTGCCATCTTCTTCGGCATCGCCTTTCGCAGCCTGATCAATGTGATCGGCATTAGCATAACTGCTGTCCTGGCTATCACCGTCATTTATGTAGGCACTGACATGCTTTGGCGGCGGATGATACCCTTCTTCTTTCCCGATGGACACCTCAGCAAAATTCCGGCTTTCCGCTTGGCCGTCCATTGGCGCTTACTCTGGGCTTTTTTACTCGTAGGCCTCGTGCCGCCCTTTCTCCTGGTCATCCTCTCTTTATCCCGCTTGCGTTCCTTGATCGACTCCCCCAACCCGGAGACTGTATTACGCAATCTCATCATTGTCCAGATTTTTATTCTCGGAGCAAGTGTACTCGCCAGCGTGGGCATCGCTAATTTTGTCTCCCGCGCCATCATCGAACCATTAAGGGCGCTGCAGCACGCCATGGGAAAAGTCCAAGACAACAATCTGGATGCAGCGGTTTCGGTCGTCTCAAATGACGAATTCGGCTACCTAGGCGAACGCTTCAACGACATGACGGCCGGCCTTCGCCGGGGAGAGCAGCTTCGAAAGTTATTCAGACTCTACGTCAGCCCAGAAGTTGCCCAGGCGGCCGTGGAAACAGGCGCAGGTCTGGGCGGCCAGATGTGTGAATGCACCATTATGTTTTCCGACTTACGCGACTTCACCAGCCTCACCGAACGGCTGGCCCCGGAAACATTGCTGGACCTAATCAATCGTTACATGACGGCCATGGTTTCCGCCATCGCGGATCACGGCGGCGTCGTCACCCGCTTTGGCGGCGACTCCATCCTCGCCGTCTTTGGTAGCCCGCTCAATTCCATGACCGATCATGCTGAACAGGCGCTGAATGCTGCTGTACATATGCGGCAGGCGCTGCAAGAGTTCAACCAAAACGCTGCAAGCGATCCTTCTGCCAACGGAAGCCAGCCGCTGCTGGAAAATGGCATTGGCATCGCCACCGGGCCGGTCATCGCTGGCAATGTCGGCGGTAAGGAGCGCATTGAATACACGGTCATGGGTGACGCCGCCAACCTGGCATCTAGACTGGAAGGTATGACAATAGATTTTGATTATCCAATCCTGATCAGCGAAGAAACCTTTGATGCGATAGGTACGCTCAATGCCCGACCGTTGCCCGATGTGCCGGTAAAAGGGAAGGCTAAACCTGTTACGATTTATGGATTAAGTTAAAGTTGCCACCTAATTTATGTACAAAGAAAGTGACAATTCATAAAAAATGAGGTAATTCCTTCGAAGAATAATCGCCCAAGAAAGCATTCGGAGGAATTAAGAGACTACCATAAATCGTGGGCAAAATAATTGAAAGAGAGAGGAGAAGCAACCTGTGATGTGTGAACTTTACTGAAAATGCTTCAATCAAGCCCCTGATTCGCGTCTTGATTCCTAGAGGTGGCCCCTGCTTTTTGATAGTCTACTTTATGGGGTTCTGTTGCAATTATTTCTATCCGCTAACTTGTAGGCAGGAAAATACAAATCAATAGTTTCTGGTTTACGCGACTAAGCCAAATAGTCCTGCCACGAACTGGTTTTGTGCTTGAATATTTCCCTTTTCTGCCCCTTCAATCTGTCCTTTCCTAATCATGTGCATCGTTTCATAGCCCTGAATTGTTCGCCAGGCTGTCGGGTAAGAGAAAAACCCTAAACCTGGCTTGATCTTTCGCTTGATGAAGCGATGATCCTGCTCGATGATGTTGTTCATGTACTGGCTCTGCCTGAGGCGGCACCGTTCAGGCAACAGCTTTTCCTTTTTCATATCCCGCGTGGCCCCAATATAAGCTGGATGCTTGTCAACATTGATAACGCGAGGAATAGTCAGATTGGGTCTTGTCGTCAGTATTTTACGAAAGAATTTGGTTGCTGCTCTCCTAGTGCGTCTCTGGCTGAAGTAGAAATCTAGTGTTTGGCCAGTCGAATCCAAAGCTCGGTACAAATACATCCACTGCCCTTTAACATTGACATAGGTTTCATCAACGCGCCAAGAATCATTGGTCTGTTTTAAATAAGGGCGGCTACGTTTATCCAATTCAGGCGCATACTCTTGAACCCAACGATAAATGGTGGTGTGATCAACTGACAAACTCTACGTTCAGTCATCATTTCCTCCAAATCTCGATAGCTGAGCAGATATCTCAAATACCTACGAAAACAACAAAATACAGAAAATAATCTACCAGAACCGCAGTCTCAATACCAGTATGTCACGCTCCCGAGCCATCCGTTCTATGGCTGTCAAGTAGAAATCATTCGCGAACATCAAGCAAGCTCGTATACGCAGTGCCTAATCGCCAACCCAGATCACCCAGACTTTCAAACAGCCATCAATGCACGCTGGTTAAGTGACTCTCCGCCTCCGCCGAAGCTATCTGCTCCCCTACCAGACTCTGTTTTTATCCCCCTTTCCGTGCTCGATAAACTGGTTCATCTTATTCTGTCCCAGGACAAGTTAAGGAGAACCGTCCATGTCCCCTCTGAACCAGATCGACCCAACCAACCTTTGGCAGCAAATACCCCAGCAGCAAAAAGAGAGGCTGAGCTATCGTCTATTTCTCAGCCTGACAGAGATCACAGGAGTCGTTCCTCATGAATCAAACCCAGATCACCAAGCAACACTTAAGCCGTCAAGCGATCATTTATATTCGCCAATCAACCCTGCGTCAGGTGCGGTATCATCAGGCGAGCCAGAAACGACAATACGAATTGCAGGAACGAGCCCAAGCCCTGGGCTGGCCAGCTGCCCACTGTGTGGCCATTGACGATGACCTGGGTATCTCTGGTGCCCAAAGCCATAATCGACCGGGTTATCAAAAACTCATTTCCCAAATTGCCTTGCGCCAGGTCGGTATCGTGTTGGGTCTGGAAGTATCCCGGTTGGCCCGAAATAGTCTGGATTGGTACCAGCTGTTGGAACTTGCCGCGGCCTGCAACGTCCTCATTGCCGATGAGGAGGGCGTTTATGATGCCAGTGAATTTAATGACCGTCTGCTCTTGGGTCTCAAGGGCACCATTTCGGAAGTCGAACTCTACCAGATCAAGGCACGTCTGCAGCGCGGCCGATCATACAAGGCGCAGAGAGGTGAACTGCCCTTGCGTACCCCCATCGGTCTGGTATGGGATGAAGAGATTAAGAAGCCTCGTCTCAGTACAGATTCCAGTATTCGCCATGCCATTGAAATACTCTTTGACTTATTCCGTCGTATTCGGTCTGTGCGTGGGGTGCTGGTCTATTGTGAGCGGCATCGTATTCTCACCCCACACCAAGGGCATCAATACAATGAGACGGCGGTTGAATGGCGGCAACCAAATTATGGCGACCTTCATCGGCTCTTTAAGAACCCAGCTTATGCCGGCGTTTATTGTTATGGCAAAGTGAAAAAACGGTATGACCCTTTGACTCAAAAAACGAAAGCCCATCGGTTACCACAAGCAGAGTGGGAAGTCTTCATCCCCCATCATTTCCCTGGCTATATTACGCTGGTCGAATTTGAAGAAAACCAGCGCCTGATCGCCAATAATCGTTTTCAATTTCCCAAAAGCAGCGGGGCGCCTCGTTCAGGGGCAGCCTTATTACAAGGGATTGTTTTCTGTCAAAATTGCGGTTTGCGCATGCATGTATCCTACTGCAAAGGGGAGGGGTACTATGTCTGTGACCGAACCTGTCATTTCCTGGGCAAACCCGTTTGTAATCGTGCCTCCAGCAAACGCGTTGGTGCCCAAATTGTTGAGCTCTTGCTGGCGGTGGTGAATGCCGGCAGTCTGGAGTTAGCCTTAGCCACCGATGCCCATTATCAGCAACAAATGGCTGAGCAAGAAAAGCTATGGCAAGATAAGCTACAACGTTTCCGCTATCAGGCTGACTTGACCCGTCGCCGCTATGAAGCAGTTGACCCCAGCAACCGCCTGGTGGCGCAAACCTTGGAAACGGAATGGGACCAGGCTTTGGTCAGACTGCCTGAGGCGGAGCGAAAGCATCGACTACAAAACAGGACGAGGTCACCTTGCGATATTCTCAGGCCCAGATGCAATCCGTTTTGACACATTTCCAACAACATTGGTACGCCTCGGACATCCCCCTCAACGAGCAAAAAGAAATTTTGCGCTGCCTGATTGACCAGGTCTCCTTGAAGAATGAAGACAAAATGATTGAAGCGACCGTCACCTGGCAAGGCGGGGCTGTGACGCAGATATCTGTTCCCAAATATTTGTATACGCCCCCGGGTCTCTATTGGCGCATTGCTGATTTAGCTCAATTTCACACAGACCGAACTATCGCCCAGATGCTTAACGAGGTTGGTATTAAAACCGCTCGCGGCCGCGTCTGGACGGAGAGACATGTGATGGATTTCCGCTTGACCAACTGCATCCCCTCTGGTTTCACCACCGCGCCAGCCCTGCGTCTCTCAGACAGCGGCTTTATTACGACGGCGGAGGCGGCCAAAGCCTTAGGTGTCCATATCTCGACGATTCAACGTTGGTTCAAACGTGGTGTATTAGATGGCAAGCAGGATAAGCCGCGCACCCCCCCTTTGGATTGCTTGGGATGAGGACATCGCCTATCGTCTTACCGGCGGCGCTACCCCAGACCTGCAAATGGTTTCTGTTTATGTGCTAGCACGCACTCGACAAGAACCATTGGAAGACGTATTATGCTGGGCGAAGCGGGAAGGACATCATATCTACCGTTTACGACGTGGGATGAGCCTCAGATTTTATATTCTCCCCAAGGACGCCGCCAGAGTGCGGTCTTAGTGGATAAGGATACGCATTATGTTGGATACGTTCCAGCGAACTGTTAAAAGAATGATTTCGGATTGGAAATGTCGCCATTTGAACGGGTTTTCCATGCAGGCCGCCTTGATACGTGATTTTTTATAAAGCGGCGGAGGTTACTTGAGCTCAGGATTATTTGCAACAGAGCCCATAGTAGCGGAAGCGTACGCGGACATCCGGCTGCCCGGTGTAAGCTGATGAAGAAATAGGCAAAAATCCCTGGCGAAGAAACCAAATCAACCCTTAGAGAGGCCCTCAGACGCAAATCAAGGTGAATAATAGGTTCAGACATGCTTTACGCCGGCGGGTTTCCCAGCGGGATCATTCTTAAGCGTGCTTATGACGAGAATTGCCGTCACGGGAATACAAAAGGACCAGCTTGTTGATCTGTTCCAGCAGCTCTTCATAACTGTCGAAAGCGTCTAGGAACCGTTCCTCAACCTGCTCGGCGATCTCGGCAATCGTCAAGGCACCATTGATGCGCTGCAAAATGAACAGATCTATTTCCCCACCCATATTGCGCACTGGGGTAGACGTAAGATCTTGCAGCGACCCAAACCCAAGCAGCTGCCCAAATTCAGTCGTTTGCTCCGGAAATATGGTTTCTTGCCCCTCCCGATCGTTCTCCAGACCGGTTAAGTGCGTGACTTGCCACTGCCATTGGGCCGCATTATGCGTCGTGTGAATCTTCAAATGGATCCTATCGCCAGCCTCAACAGCCAACGGCCATTCCAGGGGCATGAAAGTATGGTTCCAGCTTGGCGTTTTGCTGGGCGGTACATTGGAAAGCGTGATTGTGGGAGTTAGTTCGGCCGTAAACCAGCCGCCGATCCCATGTACAGTACCCTCCCGCTTCATAACATAAGAAGCCTCGGCGCTAAAGTCACCCTCCTCAACCTGAGCCAAATCGGCCGACAGCAGAGATGCCGGCTCGCTGAGGAACATTTCTGGCGTTAAATTCAACCAGAGCAAGTTACTGGAGGCTAAATCATGCAGCGGCGAGAAGTCGAAGGCGTAGTAATAATGATCCCAGTTATCTACCCGGTGGTAGTCGGCTGCGCTTTCTATGGGGACGGCGAACATGCTTAAAAAGTGCGGAACGATGCGCGCATTTTTCGTCAACAGTCGTCTTTTCGCATCCAGTACCCAGCGCAATATCCCCTCTTCAAAGCCGATATTGCCAATAGTCTCCGTCACCAGGACATCCGCCGCTTCGGGTAATTCAATATGGGTCGACCAATCATTGAAGAAAGTTATGCGCTCCTCTAACCCATTCCGTGCACAAATTTCTCTGGCCAGGCCGATGATAGGCCCTTGCTCAATCGCGTATACATGTTTTGCCCCGGCCCGGCAGGCGAAACAGGCCAGAACGCCACTGCCGCTGCCGATATCCAGCACCACATCCCCTGGCCTGACCGTCTGTAAAATCGCGTGCAGAAAACTATTCATACGCACTTTATCGATGAGCATCGAGTGATGGAACTCGAAAGCCTCGATGGTTTTTGTATCGTACATGTTAGAGAAATAACTTTCCCGCTAGGCGGCCGTCAACTCCAATCTTGGTTCGAGTTGGCCAGGATAAGGCAGCGGCTCGTGCACAATGCGGTAGTTGATAAAAAAGGCCACCACAAACAGAACCAAAGCCGTTCCCTGGTGCAGCAGCGCCAAAACCAGATTCACGTGAAACCAGACAACCAGTGCCCCGAGTGAAATTTGCACTCCCACCAACAGCATCATCCAAATGATGCTGCGGTGAACCTCAAAAGAGAAGCTGCGCTTCTTGGTCAAAAAGTACAGAATGACAGACGCGGTCAGGACAACAAAGGCGAACCAACGGTGTATGAAATGGACTGTTGTGGCCGCCTCCACCAGATTGCGCCACCAGGGCTGGACAATCGTCAGCAGTCCCGCGGGCACGAGTACGCCGAACATCAGCGGGAAGGTGCTGGAAGCATGGCCCGCTTTCAGTCCCGCCACAAGCCCGCCATACGAAATCTGCAGCACCAGGACAGCGATAAGCAGAACCGAAAGCCAGAATGGGGCTGTTCTACCGGCGCCCCCCACCCGCTTTGGAAAGCCATAACGATGGTTCAGCGCCATCCACAACGTCAGTGCCAGCAAGAACAAAGCCATCAGCAAATGAATGGTCAGGCGAAAATGGCTTACTGCCGGCACAGTGCGCAGCCCGCTGCTGACCATGTACCAACCGAGGAAGCCCTGAAAAGCAAACAGCGCGGCGATTACCAAGTAAACGGCCGATTTTCGCCACGGTATGATCTGCTTCCAGATAAAATAGAAGAGCGGGATCACCACCACCAGTCCCGCAAAGCGGGCGATCAGGCGATGGATATACTCGACATAGAAAATGCTCTTATATCCCTCCAGCGTCATATCCTTATTGACCTTCTGAAACTCGGGGGTCAGCTGGTACTTGGCGAACTCTTGCTGCCACGCTGCTTCGCCAATCGGGGGAATAACGCCGCTGACCGGGTTCCATTCCACGATAGAGAGCCCCGAACGCGTCAGTCGCACATAACCACCAAATACGACCATAAACATGATCAAAACGCACACAACATAAAGCCAGGTGGTAATAGCCCTATTATCTCTTTTGGACATAACTTCTCAAACCTCGAATTGAAAATGTTGCTCAGCCATCTTAGGAGGCAGGCAGATTTTTCGAGGGCGTATTATACCTGTGCGGCCCCTTTTCTGCCCATGTGCGTGATTTATGCGATTAGTCTGTACAGGGAATTGTTTGGCTGTGCTGCAAAATTTCTTTGAACGGATAATCTCCTCTACATCATCTTCAAGCAAGGAAGTAACCACGTGGAGAATCCATTCAAGGGCCGCCACTTCCAGGCAGACGCTATATTGATCTGTACGCGCTGGTATTTGCGCTATGCTCTCAGCTATCGCGACATCGAAGAAATGATGACTGAACGTGGTTTGTCAGTCGACCACACAACTATTTGTCGTTGGGTTCAAGAGTATGCCCCGGAAATTGATAAGCGTAGCCGCCCGTACCTGAAGCAAACCAACGATTCCTGGCGAGTCGATGAAACGTATGTCAAAGTCAAAGGTAAGCAGATGATTTGTATCGAGCTGTCGTACCTTAGGGTCGCGTGCAGCGACATTCCACCGGCCAAACCCTTGATTCCCTTTTGAATCAGACCTGCAGTACTCGAGCAGCCAAGCGCTTTTTCCGCAGAGGCCTGGGTCGGCCAAACATCACTCCACCCCGTGCGATCAATGTTGATAAGGATGGCTGCTATATTAGCGCCATCCGTGATTTGAAGCGAGACAAATTGCTGCCTGAGAAATGCAAACGACGCCCCAGTCAATACATGAATAACATCATTGAGCAGGATCATCGGTTTATGAAGCAAAAGATCAAGCCGGGACTAGGGTTCTTCTCTTACCCGACGGCCCGGCGAACAATTCAGGGCTATGAAACGATGCACATGATTAGGAAAGGACAGATTCAGGGAGCGGCAAAAGGAGACATCAAAGCACAGAATCAATTCATCGCCGGGCTGTTTGGTCTAGGCATGTAAGCCAGAGACTGTCGCTTTGTATTTTCCTGCCTACAAGTTAGCGAGTAGAAATGTCGGATAAGGAGGAGGCGTTGCCACCTCCCCCTCTCCTAAGAACGGTGCGGGCCTTTTTCAAGGCACACCGCTCAAGCATCTCAAAGGCACTCCTTGACAGAGAGACCCGCATGAGCGTCATCACTCATACTTCACAATATACACATGGAGCCGCCGCCCGTTGCAGTAACGGGAATAGGCGCACCGGCTAGAGATACAACTGCGCTCAGTGCCCTTGCCGTCATCTGCTTTCCCACTTTGAACGGTTTACTATACTTTCTCGTGATGAGACACCTGCTGGAAGTCTGCCCGCTTTCGCGTGGGACAAATCTTGAACCCCTATGCAGCTCATTACGAGCTGGCCTTCGCTTTCTCCAGCATCCTTTACCCGCACCCCATTGGCTCACCTCACGGTTCGCTTTCCTGGTTTTCCAGGAGAGATACGAGCTTACCATGTTCCAGTTGAATACCTGCACGGGTTAGGTCTCGCCTATCTGCCGATGGTGCAACGACTGTGACAGGTGAGCAAATAACACCTGTACCTGACCATTTACCGTTTGGTCCAAGCCTACCAGCATCTTTGGCTTGTTTTCTGTGACGACAGTTATCAGCGATTCACCTATGTTGACCATACCATGCTATCCTAGTTCCTGACCGCCTTGATGCTAGCAGTCGCAGCCTCCCCTCGCGGTTTGACTGCCACCCTGAAGGGTGAGGCTACATTGTCCCAGAGGCTTCACACCTCGCCGTTGCCAGTGACGCATGCTCTGGTAAGATACCGATGACAGTACATCGGGTTGTGTCCTCTCTGAGGCACAACGGCTATTCAAGCGACTTCATTTCGCACATTTGCAACACAACCGGGACGGGGGATTTGGAGTCTCGGAAGCGTATTATCCGACTGCCGTCTATGGGTCCAAACCGGAACTTTCTGCGCAAATGCCCCCGCTGGTCCTATAAGTCGATTACAGTCGGTGGGGCAGTCACCCACCCCACCGACTGTAATCCTAGACATTCATCGTTATCATGCCCGGCACAACGGTGCGAGACCATGAACCAGAAAGGCGCAGCCGCGGGCGGACTATGTAGTCGAATTTTCACATGCAATCTGCTAAAGTAGGGGGTGATTGGTGGCGAGTTGGTATCAATTTAGATACTGCGACCACCTATTTCTATTTGCCGGAGATGACAGATCTGACAGGTTTAGGAGGATAACGCATGAATCAACCAAAGAAGGATTTTTCAACCGTTACGATTGCGCTCATGGTGGTGGCCCTGGCGATCAATATTGTTGTTGGAACAATCGTTTTCCAGCTCAAAGTGCCTTTTGTGTACCTGGATTCCATTGGGACTATCCTGGTCGGCCTGGTGGCTGGTCCATGGGCGGGGTTGGTAACCGGTATTTTATCTAATTTACTGTGGGGCTTATTGGGCAATCCTGGATATGTTCCCTACGCGCCAATAGCGGGCGTGATCGGCCTGATGGCCGGTATTTTTGGCGGTATGGGCTGGTTCAAGCGCTGGTGGAAATGGCTGCTTGGCGGTCTAGTCACGGGTCTTGTGGCAGCCTTGCTCTCCGCGCCCATAACCGCCTATGTTTATGGGGGCGTCACCGGCGCGGGGACGGATCTGCTCACCGGGATGTTCCGCGCCACAGGCGCGAGCATCATGGAGGCAGCGCTTGGACAAGGGCTGATCACCGACCTGATCGACAAGACACTTTCCTTCTTCATCGTCTGGCTGATCATCAAAGCTCTGCCCGGGACACTACTGTCACGTTTCTCCCGAGCCGAGAATGTGCTCGAGAGTTCCGCGCCGGATTTGGACAGCATGCTGGAAGCGGAAGAGAGCGAGCAATAGTCATTGAGTGAAGCCACGCTCTATATTGACCACGATCGTGGTTTACAGCGCCTGCACCCACTGACAAAGCTGGTCATTTCCCTATTCCTGATCGTCCTGGCGCTCGTCTTGCCGAGTATTTGGTCAGGCTATCTGGTCTTTTTGCTGGCTGTTGTGCCGCTGGCTTTGTGGGGAGCGATTTTACGGCCGTTGTGGAGCGGTTTGTGGAAGATCGTCTTGCCCTTCGCTGTTTCCATGTTCGTCATTCAGGGGCTGTTTTGGACGAGCGGTACGCCAGTGATGAGCCTGGGGCCGCTTTCTCTCAAAGCTGAAGGTCTTGTGTTCGCTACACGAATGTGCGGCCGTCTGCTGGCGATCATGGGCAGCTTTCTGCTGTTTTCGCTGGGCACACGCCCTGACGATTTGATGATTTCCTTGGAGGAGCGCGGCGTCCCCAACAGCATCACATATATCATTCTCTCGACCATTCAGCTGGTGCCCGGTTTGCAGGGCAGAGCGGCGAAGATCAGAGATGCGCAAAGGGCGCGGGGCTTAGAAACTTCTGGCGGCATTTGGCAGCGGCTGCGTTCTTTGCTGCCCCTGGTAGAACCGCTGGTCCTGGGCAGCATCATCGATGTGGATGAACGGGCGATTGCTTTAGAGGCGCGCGCGTTTAGCAGGGACATCAGGAAGAGTTTTTACCGTACCGTTGACGATCCGCGCTGGGAGCAAATCTTCCGGCGCATCCTACTCGTGGTGACGGTACTGACGCTGCTGCTGCGGCTGTTTTGGCCGCTGGTCAGGCGCCTGCTGGACAATGGCGGATGATTAATCTAACAAACGTTTCATACGCTTACCCCCAGGCGAAAGCCCCAGCGCTGAGAAATATCTCGCTCAGAGCAGCGCAAGGAGAGTTCCTGGCGGTCGTGGGCGGCAACCGCGCCGGCAAATCAACCTTGAGCTATGTGCTCAGTGGCTTCATTCCCCATCACTTCAAGGGTACCTACCGGGGGCAAATAGAAGTGGCCGGTATGGACTTGCCGCAAAGCTCTTTGGGGGAAATTGCCGGTCAGGTTGGACTTGTTTTTGCGAATCCATTTAACCAGATTTCAGGCGCACGGTTCACAGTGGAAGAGGAAGTCGCTTTTGGCCTGGAAAACCTCGGCGTGCCGCGGGCAGAGATGTTGGAACGTGTCGCGCGTGTCTTGAAGACAACCGGTCTTTCGACCCTGGCCAAGCGCAGCCCCTATGCGCTGTCCGGTGGACAGCAGCAGCGGCTGGCCCTTGCCTCTATGTTGGTCATGCAGCCGCGACTGCTGGTGTTGGATGAACCAACTTCGCAGCTCGATCCGGTAGGTAAAAAAGAGGTCTTCTCTGTCCTGGATCAATTGGCCAGGGATAGGGAAATGACCGTGGTTATCATCGAACATGAGCTGGAATGGATTGGCAACTTCGCTGATCGCGTGATCGTGATGCACGAGGGAAGAATCGTGAACGACGGGACGCCACGGGATGTGCTGACCGAGGAGGCGCTGATTGAACTAGGCGTCGGTAATACGGACTATACAATCCTGGCGCGGCAGGCGCGAGCGAGAGGACTTGTGGGCGACAATGGCCCCCTGCCGGTGACATTGGACCAGGCTGTCGAATTCTTTTCGTAAATGCCTGGCGTGTGCCAATACAATATTGAGCAATATTAAAAGGGGCGAAAATTTGGAAATACTGCTCGAGAAGGTCACTTTCGCCTATAGACCAGAAGTCGTGGCCCTGAAAGAGGTTACCTTATCTATCCAACCGGGTGAGACGGTGGCCATCATCGGCGAAAACGGCGCCGGCAAATCCACCCTGGCCAAGCATCTCAACGGATTACTCCAACCCGCGGAAGGACGGGTGATGGTGGGCGGCTGGGATACGCGAGATTATTCGCCGGCGCAGTTAGCGGCGCGTGTCTCCTTCGCCTTTCAGAATCCTGATGATCAGCTGTTCAAGCGTTCCGTTTATGCAGAAGTGGCTTTTGGACCGCAGAATCTGGGCTTCAGTGAGGAGGAGGTAGAAACGGCCGTGTCCGGGGCGCTGCAGATGAGCGGCCTTACGGCGGCAGCTGGGATGCACCCGCATGACCTGCATAACTCGCAAAGACGATGGGTGGCCCTGGCGGCGGCGCTGGCCATGCGCGCGCCGATCGTGATCATCGATGAGCCGACCATTGGCCAGGACACTAATGGTGTACGGAAACTAGCGGACGTCATCAGCCAGCTCAGAAGCGACGGCCGCACTGTCATTGGCATCTCACATCACATCGATTTTTGTGCTCAGAATTTCTCACGCATCGTTGTTATGGCACAAGGCAGGATACTTGCCGATGGAGCGCCACAAGAGGTATTCGGTAAGGCAGCGCTGCTGACGGAAGCGCACGTAGAGCCTCCACAAATCAACCGCCTGGCGGCTAAACTAAAAATGCCCACAGGTATACTGAGTCATGAATCATTCCTGACAGCTCTGCGAGAACGGCAGGAATGACAGCCGAGAGAACAAGACCATGGTTTTTACACTGGGCAATCTAATCGTTGACATTCTCATGTACATAGAAGCATTCCCTGTGGAAGCACAAGCCTTACAGGGCGTTTCCCAGGTGGCTGTAGGGCCGGGCGGCGCATGCAATGTGGCGATCATGGCGGCGCGCTTTGGCGTGCCGGTGGGCAGTCTGGGCGAGGTTGGCAACGATTATTTTGGGGAGATTGTACGCATTGGCCTGGCTAAGGAAGGTGTATCAACCACGTATGTAGCGATCAATCACGATGGGCCAACGCCGGTAGCGGGCGTGCTGGTCGATCCGCAGGGCGAGCCGGGATATTTGGGATACCCTGGCAAGCAGACCGTGCAGGCGCTGCCGCAGAGCTGGCGGGCAGCGCTGCAGGAGGCACAAGGGCTTTTCGCCGATGGCTGGATCGAATATCAAGAAATGGCCGGCGTAATCCTGGAGGCGCTGTATACAGCCAGAGAGGCAGGCGCGAAAACCTTCTTTGACCCCGGGCCGGGGAACCCGCGCCAGGACAACAGCTGGCATTACGAGGCGGCTACTTTGGCCAGCGTTGTTTTGGCGACGGAGGCGGAAATAAACCGCATTACGGGAGAAGCGGATCGGGATGAAGCAGCGAGAAATTTGTTGGAAAGCGGTTCGGCGTTGATCGTTGTCAAGCGCGGAGCGAAGGGCTGCGTCCTTCATACGAAGGACCGTATGCTGGCTGTGCCTGGTTTGCCGCTCAAGACGGTCGATGCGACGGGCGCCGGGGACAGCCTGGCTGGTGCCGTGATCTACGGGTGCCTGAATGATCTGGGGTTTGAGGCCTTGGGCACACTGGCCAATGCAACGGGCGGGGCCAAGGTATTAAAAATGGGTACTGGCCACCAGGTGCCCACAACGGCCGAAATACGCGCCGTGCTGGACCAATTTGACCTCAAGGTTCCAGGCTGGCATTAAGCACTTTCCAGAACCAGCGTTGCTTATGGGTGTTTTTGCCTATTACCCTGTGGTAATAACCGACTATTGTCGTCAGTGGGGATGATATGCTTGATTGTAATCGCATTATCCTCAACGCCAATACTTTCCACTAACAGACGTAATACTTCCTGCTTGACTTCGGGCGTCGGATTCTCAAAAGCTTTCTGGGCGGATGCACAGAAAGCAGAAAACTCGTCAATGATTTGAGCTTTTACCGCTTGTTGTTTTTGCTGCCGTTGGATTTGCTCAACCCTTTCAGTAATCGTTTGACGTTCCTGCTCTAGTTTCTGTTTGCGCTGGCTCAGTTCCGTTTTGTTGAGCAGCCCATCTTGAAAAGCATCTAATAAGCGCACCCACTGCCGCTCTAATTTCCGTTGCCGGTTTTGCAGACGACTCAATTCATCTGGAGTTGCATCCTGCTTCTCCGCAGCAGTCTCCCAGGCGGCGGTAATTTTCTGGGGGTCGCTGATCAGTTCGGCAGCCGCCTCCCATACCAACGGTTCAATAATGCGGCCGGCAATGGAACAGGTGTGTCGCTCTCGTGAGCTTGCGCGTTTATGCAGGACTTCGCGTCCGAGAATTTCCAGTCCGCATCGCTCCTGGCCAAAATCACAACCCTGTCTGCGCGGAAAATAACTCATGCCATGACGAATCTAGCGGCACAGAAAGATGACATAAATGATATTCATAATAAACAAGATTGGATTACTTAATGTTTAAACACGAGGATTATGTACAAATAATTAGTGCAGTATTGCCCAATATAATTGACAATACCGTGACTAGATGGTACGATGATGGCGAATATTTATCTTTGCTAGAGGCAAAGAATGCCTAGTGCTTTGCGGACCGATGGCCCAGGGCAACGTTGAGGTATCTGATGCTAGAGAGGGGGAGCCACTTCTCTGGCGAATAAGCGGTCCGATACAGCAGCAGTCATCAATGTCCTCGACATTAGCAACGTGAAGGGGGCAAGGGAATGTTAACTTCAGTAAGGAAAGTTGACGGTGTTTCGGTAGAATTCGGGCGTTTTGCAGCTATCGAAGAGGTGATGAAGCAGTTTGACTATCAGGAGCATGCTCTTGTCGAAGTATTGATTGCTGCCCAGGAAGCATTTGGCTGCCTGTCCAAAGAGTTGATGGTCCATGTGTCAAATAAGCTTCATGTGCCTTTGAGTCGCGTCTACGGCGTGGCCACATTTTATGATATGTTTACGCTGGATGAGACTGGTGATAGAGAATGCTTGATCTGCACTGGACCGGCGTGTACGATAGCTGGCGCCGCAGATGTGCTTGCAGCGGTAACCGAGATCAGTGGACTTTCAGACTTTGATCCAACAATCAGCGACGGAAGATATCTTATTAAGGAAGCCTCATGTCTGGGACTATGCGATCAAGCTCCCGCGGCGTTGGTCAATAAGAAGGCGCAAGTCGGAATCCAGGTTGGTGATGTTTCCGCTGTGCTCAAGGGAGTGGGCCAAGAGCCGCGCTGCCAGGTCTGCGGTGAGCCCCGCGTGTTGACCGAGCCCATCGGCCGAATCGCGCCAACCGATCTGGACGCCCATCGATCGCAGGGGGCCTTCGCGGCGCTGGAAAAAGCACTTTTTGAGATGACCCCTGGAGAGGTAATCGGAGAGGTAAAAGAATCGCGATTGACAGGGCGCGGCGGGGCAGGGTTTCCAACTGGCTTGAAGTGGGAATTTGCCCAAAAAGCAGCAGGTCCGTCGAAATATGTTGTATGTAACTTCGACGAATCGGAACCGGGAACATTTAAGGACCGAGTCCTGATGGAGGGCAATCCTTTTCGAGTCATCGAGGGTCTGATTATCAGCGCCTATGCCACAGGCGCCAATTCTGGTTACATTTACACCCGCGGTGAATATCCAAAGGCCGCTGAAATCCTGGATGAAGCCTTGGACGAGCTATATATGGAGAACCTCCTGGGAGAGAATATTCTCGACACCGGTTATCATTTCGATGTCGAGATCCGACACAACGCCGGCGCTTATATTTGCGGTGAGGAGACTGCTCTATTCGAATCTATTGAAGGAAAGAGAGGGCACCCGCGAAGCAAGCCTCCGTACCCAACTCAAGCAGGCCTATTCGGCAAACCAACATCGATTAACAATGTAGAGACACTGGCCGTTGTGCCCAGCCTGATTCTCCACGGCGGTGAATGGTTTCGTCAATGGGGAACGACCGAGTCGGTCGGGCTTAAACTCTTCTGCCTGAGTGGACATGTCAAAAAGCCTGGGGTCGTTGAGGTTCCGCTGGGTTTGTCGGTGCGCGAACTGGTTGAGCGTTTCGGTGGTGGTTTTGATGAGGAACCGCAAGCTGTGTTGGTTGGTGGCGCCGCAGGTGGGTTCCTGCGAGCTGATCAGCTCGATACACGCCTTGCCCATGAGGATCTGCGCCCGCTGGATGTGCCAATTGGCTCGGGTGCCATTGTTGTTTTCAATCAATCTGTTGATTTGTGGCAAGTACTGGAGAACTTAGCCCACTTTTTTGTGCACGAGACATGTGGCCATTGCGCTCCATGTCGCTTGGGAACCAAGCAGATCTATAATTTGCTGCACAGGATCAATGCAGGCGATGGAACCGCCACTGATGTGCAAAAAATAGAGAAACTGGGGCGAACGATCAGGCAGACCTGTGTGTGTGGACTAGGGATGACAGCCGCGAATCCTACCCTAACTGTTTTGCATAACTTTGAAAGGGCAATATAGTCAGGCAGCGACATCCTCTCCCTGGTTTTCAATGCTGAGCGGCTTTGCAAAACCCCGAGGTAAAAATTCTCGGGTTTGCGATTCGTTCGGAAAATGCCCGGCAATATATTGAGCGCTATTATGCGGTGTGGATAAGATGATCAGAACATTGGCCGTTTCGCTGCCAACATTGCTGAAGCGGTGCGGCAGATGGCCGTCGAAGAAAAGGCTATCACCCGGTTCGAGAATGTATCCGCGGCCGTTTATTGAATAAAGGATCTCTCCACTCAAGCAAAAAATAAAATCCTGACCATCGTGCGTAAGCGCCGAGCCACTGCGTGCACCTGGATCTAGCTGCAGAAACAGGGGGGTTACCATCTGTTCAAACATCCCCACGCCTAAGTCAGCCAGAGCTCCATGATCAAGCATCAGGCGTGACCGCTTCCCGGCTTTGGTAAAAACAATGTTGGCTGTGTCGAAGGGTTGAAAGAAAGCGTTGATATCGACGGATAACGCATTGGCCAATCTCTTCAGCGTGCTAACTGTTGGCGACGTAAGCCCGCGCTCGATCAGGCTCAACGTATTGCGCGAAAGGCCGCTGGCCTCAGACAGGGCTTGTTGCGAAAACCTGCGTTGTTCGCGTAGATTGCGGATCTGTTGTCCAACGTCAATCGTCTTTTCTTCTTCAAGGTCCTTAGACTCGTCCATGATGGTTCCTTATGACTATCAACTCTATCAAGATCAAACTAATGGCACCTGCCGAAGTGGATCCGCTCCTGCTAACTGAGAATCAGGCAAGGCACACATCCGCCGAAGCCGATCTCCCTTTGACTTGATGTTAGCGCCAAGCTGAACCATTTTATTCGATGCGCTGTTCCACGCTTGCACAAAATAATGGTCAGCGCGTCCATGTCATGCTATCATTTTTCTCGCCAAGAGTCCAACGATTTGCCATGGAATGCGGCGTCTGCGCTGTCGTTCCTACAGAATCAGATCTTTTTGCATCCAATAGAATGATTGGCCGGGAGGATAATTGTCGAGCTGACCGACGATGCGGTAGCCGCACTTCTCATAAAAACCGCGGGCTTGGAAGCTAAAAGGTTCCAGCTTGGCAAAGCGGCAGCCACGGACGATGGCTTCGCTTTCTGCCGCCTGCAGCATCAGTCGCCCGATCCCTTTACCGCGCATGACTTCGACTAGCCAGAAGTCGTCGATGTCGAGCCAGCTCCAGTAGGTGTCGGCGATGAGGCCGCCATTTAGATTGCCACTCTCGTCGCGCAGCAAGATGTGCAAAGGGTGCAGACCACCCGCCTGGCGCGCCAGGCGGTGCGGTTCAGATTTGGCGTCGTTGAAGGCTTTGATCTGTTTGTGAATCTCGCCGCGGAGTTGCGGATCGTTACTATCGGAAAGGGAGAGAACTAGGTTTCCTTCTGACCAGAATTCGTTTTCCATGGATGGTATTTCACTAGTTTTGGAACAGAAAATGGACACAGGATTGGGATAGCAAGTCCGTGAGGGGTCCTCTTTTCTCCAAAAAAACAAATAATTGACGCTGATCGTTCTCTCGATAATGTTGGGTCGTTTTACCCCCACATGCTCAAAGGAGAGAATGATGCCTGTTCAAGTTTTAACCCCCAAACAGATCGCGCAATATGGCGTATTGGGAGTAAAGGGACGAAAACCTACGTTTAGCCCTAAAATCGTTTTTCTGGTGCTAAAATCAGCACAAAAGGCATGTTGTTTAGGGGCGATTACCTGGTTTATCGGCCTGTCTTTCGCGAAATAATTTTTCAAAAGGCAGATCTGGTTGATTTTGGGGCTAGAATCAGCTGCAAAATCTCGAATTCTCCTTAGCGTAGGAAATCGACCTTTTGCCACTAAAACCCCGATATATATAAGACCATGGCTACGATTTGCCGAGCAAATTCTATTTCTTGGATAAAGCTGTCAGTGGGGCGCGTTTAGACCGCCCGGCGCTGGATCGGCTGCGTCACTTAGCTTCAGATGGTGCTTTTGCAGTGGTCGTTTGTTACTGTCCGGACCGTTTATCGCGTAGCTATCCTCATCTATGGGTAATCATGGATGAACTACAGCGAAATGGGGTCCGGGTTGAGTTTGTGAACCAACCGGATCTAGGCGACAATCCCCAGGCGCAACTCTTGCTAGGCGTCCAAGGACTGTTTACCGAATATGGCCTCACAATAAGATTTCCGGGGATTGTGGCGTTAAGGGTCGCTTGAAGCGTCTCTACTCGTGTAAACTTGACGCATAATTTACTTTGTATATTCTGTACAAACATTCACTGGCCCGCAATCCGATTTCTTGATAAAAACCAGAACATATCTGGGGTTTAAGCTGTGAGCTTGCTCAATTGACAATGTCAAGACCTCAAGCGCGTATGGCAAAAAAGCCTCGGTAGATCGCTTAAATACAGCGGAATTGAAATGTCTCATAAAATCTTAGTAGTTGATGACGAGCAAACATTACGCATTACCGTTCGTGCTTACCTGGAAGCGGAGGGATATACCGTGCAAACGGCGAACAACGGCCGTATTGCTTTGCACACCTTCCGATCCTTTCAGCCCGATCTCGTCGTGTTGGATGTTATGCTGCCGGAGATGGATGGGCTGGAGGTGCTGCGACAGATACGCCAATCGTCGGAAGTATACGTCATAATGCTGACGGCTAGAGCAGATGAAATGGACAAAGTCGTGGGGCTTACATTGGGGGCCGATGATTATATTGCCAAGCCCTTTAGTCCGCGCGAATTGGTTGCCCGGGTAAAAGCAGCGTTGCGCCGCCTGACCGTACCCGGCTCGATCATAGGCGCAGACTTTAGTAGATTGACTAAGCGACTCAATTACCGGCTCCCAGCTCTCGTAGGTTTCGCCTATGCCTGTGTCAATCACAATCGTAGGACTACCTTCCCCAATACAGTGTATGAATAACCGATGGCTGCCTATATCTACAAACTTATCAAGCGGTCCGACAGGGACAGCTTTACAGTTCGCGAGTAGCACAAGAAGAGCACTTGCGACAATAATGAACAGCGTAGGTATTTTCATAATTCCACCCCTTTTTATGCTTTCCATGATTCAACAATCTGTTAGCGCCATTTATTATCCATCTTGTCATCAATCGTGCTTAAGAAATTTGATTCCAGACATATATTGTAGCATGTGAGTTTATGAAGATGACTTCCAGAGGTGTGCGATGTTTTGCGGATACTTCCCGCGGTAGGCACGATTGAGCAAATGACAGCGCATTACGATCAGGGCGGAAGTCACGGGAAGCTTCTGCGCGAAGCGCTTAGTTCAATAGCGGTTATACTGTCACGGCCGTTGTTGAGAAAATGGCCAGGGCACAATTCTAAATCGAAGCCTGGCTTCATATTTATCGTCGTGTAATTGCTTTTGCTAAATGCTTACAGTGTAAAAAGCGACGCTCTAATTGTCTTTCTGATTTGTGATCGCGGTATTTGCATACTACGCGGAGTTGGAACCGGTTCCTATTGCACATTTCCGCGTGTTTACGCACAGTACCCCATCTACGGAGAATTCAGGCTGGTGTTTCATTTGGCTAGTATGCCAAATGCTCTACGATTTGACCCTTAACTCAACCGTATTGGTTCGTGCACCCTCCATACCTGTGAACGTTCCAAGTTTGGTGATAAACGTAAGTGAGACAGACCACCTCTTAGTTTCTGACTTTCAGCTAGTGTGGAAATAGATTGGCCAATGCTGGACTCTTTGCATTAGACCCGAGATATGCAATTAGTCGCGACACGTTGAGTACAGACTGCGGACGCTTGTAAGTACGCATGGTTCGATACCGTTCCTTGATCCACCAGCCGATGATCCTTTCTGTGGCATTATTGGTGCCATCCAAACGTTGGCCTTCTGAGCCACCCCATTCTTGGTCCAACGTAAGTCGGGCCCAGCGATTCCACCAGCGTAGTAGAGCGAGACGAAAACGGTACCACATGCTGGCTTTCTTGCCGGGCAACGGTGCGGGGGCAGCACGATAACGTTGATTCAGCTGACGCAACTGTTCGGCCCCAGTTAGCGGCCGAAACGCCACGATGAGTTGTGCGTACTGCAGGTCGTCAAGGAATTCATCAATAGTGATATCCAAACCATCGGCTATCGGGTCAGGGTGACGTAGAGCCCGCTCGCCAAGAGCAGCGACCAATTTGGCAACATTTCGATTGACATGGGCCCGGCATATGCCATGTTTGATGTCCAGTTCATCGCTCAACTGCTTGTAGCTGTCTTGATCATCGCTTAGAAGCACTTCGATCGCAAAAGTCTCTACTAATTCTTGTAGGAATGGTCGTAAAGCATCAACTGATTCCGCATCCACCAACTCGATGTCCAACACATTCTGCTCTAAGACATCGACACCCACGGCGATGGTCACTTGCTTTCGATTACAGATGACGAATGTCGCATCTGTGCCGGCTACCTGAACCTTCCGTTTTCCTTGAGCATTCCGTATGCGCTGTACTGCTTCGCCCGCTGCTTGCACATCGCGATAAATGCTAGTCTTATTGCCCGCCCACCCGTGAGCATTCAACGCGTCCTCGACCGCCCCATAGCTCATACCTAAAACGTAATACATCACACCAATGGCTTTAAGCCGGTCTGACCTCTGTGCTCCACTTACACCGCGCGGATATACGCGAAAGGTTCTCTTGCAGCGCAGGCAGCGGAATCGCTTTGCCGTGACCTGTACTTCGTCGGGGTCAAGGATCTGCTTACAACATCCTGGTTGATGTAATTTGAAATGCTGTCCACAGCAACTATCATGAGGGCACTCTTGCGGCAAGTCATACTGTTCTGGCTCTACTTTTGGCAACCGCATCCTTATGCGCATGGTATCCACCCCTTTCTTGGATACCAACTTACCTCATTTCACCATTTTTGGAACGGTCACCTAATACTCTGCATATTGACACCGGTCAAATAATAGATTATATTATTCTAATGCAATCGTCTAACCACTACCTTCTCCGAAACAGATACTACACCCTTCTTCTTCGAGCATTCCAAGGCTAAGCAGCCTTAAACATTGAAGTGGCTCTTTACGGGCTTGACAGACAGAACGTCATAATTGCCTTGTGCCCGGTCTACAACAACTGATTGGTGGGCATGGTAAGCAGCGAGACAAAGGAGCGCAATGACAATGACTCAAACCCAGAAATCAAACAAAACAGAAGACGACCAATGGGACAGCGATGCTTATTCTTATCACGGCCGCAATGTAGAAGTTCGAAAACAGGCCGACCGGGGAGAATATAGGCTTTTCATTGATGGCCACGAGATCGTCATGAAAGAAAGTGCTCACGGCATATACTCCGAGGCGATGATGTACCAGGTATTTGGCTCACCCTATGAGCTGGCAGAAGCCCTGATCCGTGACCTGGGAACATCACCAATTATTGGGACTGATTTCACCGGCCACGTTCATCATTCTGATTAATCATGTGCAAGAAAACACGCCTTGTAACCTCTAATGGCAAATTCTTTGCATCGCAAATGTTTCTGAAAGGAGAGTAAGTGATGAAATTGAGATACCGCAAGAACCAGGCTGCGTTAACAGCCCGTGAGAGGGCCAGGTTTGTCGCGGCCGTCCTTACACTAAAGGCTAGTGGAAGGTATGATCAATATGTCCAGTGGCACCGTGATGCCGGAGTGCACATGGGGCCTTTTTTCTTTCACTGGCACCGGGAGTTTATACGCCGCTTCGAGGTGGATCTGCAATCCATTGATGCCAGTGTCACTCTACCATATTGGGATTTTTCAGTAGACAATTCGCCGGCTTCATCCATTTGGAATGACGATTTTATGGGCGGGGACGGCCGGCCTGCCGATGGAATCGTTACCATAGGTCCGTTTGCATTTAACACCGGAAATTGGTTTTTGGAGATTGTTGTCCCAATTAACACCGGTCCCGAATTGCGAAGGCGTTTTGGAGTAGTGTGCTCTTCGCTGCCGGCTGTCGCCGATGTGAACGCGGCGCTGGGAAGGGTACCCTATGATTTTCCGCCTTATGATACGACGGTGAATACAGGATTTCGCAATTACACCGAAGGTTGGATTAATGGTTTTGGCTGTAATGTACAGATGCATAATCGGGTTCACGTATGGGTAGGGGGTTCAATGACAACCTCAACCTCGCCCAATGACCCACTCTTCTTCCTCATGCACGCTTTCGTCGATAAAATATGGGCGGATTGGCAGGCCTTGCATCCCGACCTGACGTCCTTGCCGCTGTCTGCGGCAGATACGATCAATGCGATGGAACCTTGGGCCAGCCTGGACATAATCGTTACCCCATCCAGCGTGCTGGACCATCACGATTTGGGATATGCCTATGACACAGAGGAAGCAATTAATCCGACTATCTTTACAGAAGTGGATATCCCAGAAGCGTAAAATGTCCCAGCGGGGATGATGTAACTGAGGGGTGTGCAGACCCCGTAATGTAAATTTCTATCTGGTAGATTATTTTAACATTGTGCAGATTGGCTTAAATTTCATTCGAAATGAGTGCTTATTTATTGATTTCAGCCATTCATCAAGCGCAAAATCAGCAATCTACCTCTGGAAAAAATCTATGCACACCCCTCATGTAACTATTGTGTTTGAGTTCTACTGCCCTTAATAGAATGCCATCACCAGACGTAACTATTTCCTTCGAACCGATTGGGATCGACAATCATCTGGTCTATTTAGCGGCCGTGCCGCTGTCGGCGGGTGAAGTTCCGAACCACTTTCTTCACTTTGTGGTTAGCATAACCAATGAGGGTACGGTAACGGAAACGCTGGAGAATATCACCGCTATTTTGTTCCCCAACCTTGGCAGCCCGGTCTTCCCTCAGTTTTTTGGCTTCGAACAGAATCTGCCAATCGGTCCCGGCAATACCGGGGAAGCGTTCATAGTTTTTGGCGATAACATTCCACTGCCGAATCTGCCTTTTGTGCAATATCAAATCGCGCTGAATTTTGTGGATCGTGACGAACCGGTTGTAGCCAATGGAATTACACGAGCGCATGTTAGCCCGACCACGCAGGGAAGCTACCGCTTCTTTGGGCATACAAACGACATGGATTTTGACGAGTATTTTGTGCAAAGCCGGCACAAAGGACCTATGGGCCAGTTCTTCGGCTATGATATTAAGGTGTGGCGCTGGATTAGCGAGTTGGATCAGTTCTGGCTAACCGATCCGGATTCGAGCGGCACGGAAAACGAGCACTATTTTGGTTACGGCAAACCGCTCTACGCGCAGGCGGACGGCACAGTCATCAGCGCCATCAACAATATTGAGGAAAATCCCGGGCCCGGCAAACGCGCCTTAATGCGAATCGCAGAGAATGAGGCGGAGCGAGTCGATGCTATTAGCCTGGTGCGGCTAGGCGATTCACGTGTGGCTACGGCCGTGCGTTCGGCGGCCAACGCAAGATTGCGGATCATCCTCTGGGAGCTGCAAACGCCCGGCAACGACGTTGCTAACTCCCAGCTAATCCGGCTTGGAGAGATAGGGGTCGGAGAACGCATCACCGATGTCGACGCCTTTTACTTGGCCAACTCCCGCATTGTGACAGCGGTTCGCCTGCTCAGCGGGACATTAAAGATCATCATCTGGGAAATCAGCGATGACGGCTTGACGCTTACCCGGCTCGGAGAGGATGAGTCCGGGGCCATCAGCCGGCTTGCCGCGGCCAGGCTAACCAATTCAAGGATTGTGGTCGCGGCCGGCACAGCAGCCGGCATTCTTAGGGTCATGGTGTGGGATATTTCAATCGACGGACATACGCTTACACGCCTGGGCGAGGCCGGGGCGGGTGAGATCGACCTGGTGGACGTGGCAGCTTTAGGCACGACGCGGTTCCTGACGGCCGTGCGCACGCAGGCCGGCCTCTTGTTGCTTACCCTGTGGGAGATCGACGCCGATGGGGCGCCGGTACACCAGGAAGACGAAGTTGTACCCGGTAACATCAGCGATCTTTCGCTGTCCTGGATCCGCAGTCCTGGAGGCAGTGCAACCGTGCGCGCAGCAACGGCCGTGCTCGCACGCAACGGTCAACTTAATGTCGCGTACTGGGCAATTGATGGATCAAACAACATACAGTCCATCGGAAATTTTCAAGGGGGACAAGCCGTTGCCGTTAAGGTCGGTCGTGTAGACGAAGGCGGGGATGACATTGCCACGGGGGTATTGGCAGCCGGGGGGACGCTTCAGCTTACTACCTACAAGTTCAATACGGGCGAACTCAATCCATACGCCCAGAATAGCGGCGGCGCCGGCGACCTGATCGATCTGGTGTGGTTAAAGGATGAGATTCCACATTTTCTTGTTACGGCCGTACGAAACGCGCAGCAAAGGCTGGAGTTGAATGTCTGGTTTCTGGCCGGGGGTGGAGGCAATCACATCATTACGCTACACGGCGATGAGCTGGTGTACGTGGGGCACATGCAAGAAGGTTCGCTCAATCCCGCCTTGCTCGCGCTTGGCACACCGGTTCAGGAAGGCCAGTTTATCGGCCGGTTAGGGAACACTGGCAGTTCCGGCGCACCACACTTCCACGTCGACGTGAGGCAGCATCCACCTGATATGACCGTCGAAGAGATGATCGCAGCGCACCAAATGAACGAGCTACGCAGCAACTCCGTTGCCCGCCCGATTCCCTTTCACAACGCCCAGGCAATGAGACTGAGCGCGGTTGAAGGCGGTGTATTTAGCGAGAATCCTTTTTCAACCGTTGATGGCGACGGTTTTTATTGGACGCCGATGGCCATATGGCCGGGCCTGACGACGCCGGGCATCCCAACGGGACGGCCGAGCCTGGTCTTTTGGGCTGTTCTGCCTGGATTGTTTCAAATATTAATTGATAAGGTAAGCGGCGCGAATTATCACCTGGCGGGGATAAGCGGCTATACCGTGAATAACCAACTATTGTACATCGTGGTTTTCCATCCCAATCCTGCCCCTCTCTGGTCGGTAAGTTTTGAGCTTCCAGGCAAGCAGTACGATTGGCTGGTCCGAGAGCGCCAAAAAGAGGGATTCCGGCCGGTGCACGTCAACAGTTATCGGAGTGGAAATGGTGTGCGCTATGCTGCGATATTTCGTGAAGAGGATGGCGTTGTCTGGGAGGCGTATCAAGACAAAACGGCGCGTGAACATAGGGCGCTCCGCAAGGAGCTAAGCAACGAGCAGTTTGTTCCGGTAAATATTTCGGTTGTCTGGATTAATAGGCAGCGGCGTTACACGGCGCTTTATGAGAAGCGCGATGTAGGCGTTGTTCATGTAAAATCGTTCCTGACGCTCGATGCTTTGCAGCAGGAGTCTTATGGCCAGGAAAAGGCGGGGTTGCATCTTGTCTATCTGGATGCCTGCCGGTATTATCGAAGCGCTCGTTTTTCGGCCGTCTGGCATCAAGAGTATGGCAGGCCGGCGCCAACGACAAGGCACAATCTTTCAGGCAGGCAATTGCAGGAGGAGATGGAAAGAGCCGGTAGAGATGGCTTGCAGACGGCCATGGTAGCTGGTTATGTACTGGATGGCCAGCCTCGTTTCACGGCCGTTTGGCGCAAGTAACGTTAGCAACAAAACGGCCGATTACTTCAAAATCCGGCTGTGTTGCAAATAATTTCACTCACCTGAAAGCAGACAGGGATGGGCAAATCCACAGTTTTGATCTACGCGCCTAATCCAAACAGCGTAACCTGTAAAAACTATGCGTCACCCCAAACAACTCGAGTATCCCCACCAATTCCGACCATTTCGTCGCCTCTGATAAAATCACGCCTCAATCCTAACTGAGGTGTAAAACCGCATGGTATTGTCGGTCATCGTACACATCTTTGCCTTGCTATTGGAACTCGTCCGCATCAGCCGCATACCTGACCATGATAAGGATCTTGAGATCTTGGTGCTTCGCTACCAGCTCGGTCTCGCCGACAGGAAACTCAACAGAACCATCAAACTCAAGCGCATCGAGAAGCTGACATTGGCTGTGCTCGCCGCCAGATTGTAAAGCAGAACCAACCGCACGACCAACCAGCTGCAGCATACATTCGGTAGTACTCTGCGATATGATGGATAAATCGCATCCACTCAGTTTGGGCTAGATTCAGTGAAGCAATTCAGCTGATTGGGTAGAATCGTGGCTTCACAATCCAATCTTACCCGTTCAGCTCATGAAGTTCAATCCAACTCCCCTCGAATGCATACTGTTCATCTTTCTTTGCCTGGCCATCTACATCTTGACCAAACACGGCCGTCGCCTCCGCCGCTGGTGGCATGACTTCTTCCGCCAACGACGCGGCCCTCGCAACCTGAAGTCTAAGTCTCCTGCCGAGTGCCCTCAATGTAATCGCGATATCTGCCTTCTTCCCCATCGCCCCCAATTGGATGTGCTGCCCTGGCCTGAACGCAAGAGTCACCGTGGTCGGCCGAAAACGATCGACACCAGCGGTCATGCTTGCCTCAGTCCATTATGCGCCTACTTTGCCATTGCTGACCCAACGATTCATGCCCTTGTCAGCAACGGCCGTCGCGGCAAGCAGCGCATTCTCTACCTCAAGTGTCAGGTTTGTGGCGGATGCAGAACCAGCCGCTTTGGCACCCCCTTGTATTAGTTGAAGACGCCGTTGGCAAGTATCGCCATGGTCATGACCGCCATATCTGAAGGGGTTGACATCTCCGCCGCCGGCCGCATCTTCGACCATCACCACACCACCATCACCCGCTGGATTGAACGCTGCGGCCATCACAGCGAGCGGCTGCATCAGCGACTGTTCCACCGTGCTTTGTCTGTTGGCCATCTGCAGCTTGATGAACTGGTAACCAAAGTGAAACAGGATGCCGAACGCATCTGGGTCTGGACTGCCGTTGCCGCCCAAAGCAAACTCATCCTCGCTCTCCATATCGGCCGTCGTTCTTCGGCTGAGGCACACCAACTACTCCATCAAGTCTGGCAGCGGCTCTCTCCTCACAGCTTACCCATTTTCACCAGCGATGGCTTGACACCTTTCCGGCTGCTTAAGGCTGCCGGTAGACAAGAAAAAACGAAGATCGGGCAAAGGCTACCCCTGCCTCTGTCCGATCTTTGGGAAATAACTGGTTTTGCTTCCCCAAAACGACTCGATTTGAGTCGTTTTTATTTATCCATCATTTTCTGCGGCACTACCCCACGTAGTTACTTCCTTGATTGAAGATGATGTGAAGGAGATTATCCGTTCAAATAAATATTGCAACACAGCCGGGAACCGAGGTTAGTCTGGTAGATCCTCGTTCTGCGACTGCCGTAAATCATAAATCCACGCGTACTCAAGCCCGTTGATCTCGATGATATGTTCGGGCGTAAGCGCTGCGAACTGCTCCAGCAGAGCTGGTGGAATATCGCGTTGCCACTGGTGGATGTAGAGAACGGCATAGTCCGCTGATTGGATAGCCGCATTTCGCCCCGGGGATAATTCAGCATTTATGGAGATAATTTCACCGTCGAAATAATATGCGAGCACGGAGTGATACCAGCTGGCGACAGTCAGTTGGTCGCCTTCAGGCTTTTCACTTAAGTAACGGCCGGCAGCATCCAGCCCCTCGCCCCAGCCGACTTGCATCACCTGTGCAGCGCGCTGGCTGCCGCCTAATACAGGATTATAGTAACTATGAGGATAAGGGAAGACGCTGCGCATGGCGAGGAACTGCCAGACAACGAGGATGCCCAAGAGAAGGAGTATGAGAAATGATGATCTGCGTGGCAGGGTTATACGCCAGCGTCCGAAGATCCTGCGTAACAAGCCCACCCATCCGGTAGCAGAGACGAGATGTAAGGCCGGGTAAATAACAATCAGGTAGCGGTCGAATTTTTTGCCACCCATGTTTATGAAGAGAACGAAGAGAAAGGCATATAGTAGGAGTGCGACAATGGTGCTACGGGCGGTTTGGTGGTCGAAAGGAGACCAACGCCGCCAAAATGTGGGTATGGTCAGCACCAGGCCAATCAAGACCACGGGTGTGCTGCGCCAGATATAGTTGAGAGGATAGAAGGTGAAGACCCGCGCGGGGATCAGACCATCGCTGTAGATGATCCCGTTGAAGAAGATAGGGGCGGTATGGCCGCCGACAGCATGACCCAGTGCTGCGCCGAAGATGTTTTGTAGAGTACCCAGGGGATTAACCCACATCGCCGGCCAAAACAGGGTGAAGGTCAACCAGCCGATGAATACCCAGGCCAGCAAAGAGAAAAGTGGTTTGCGCACGGCCGTCCAATCTAGATGGTCTTTCACATGGCTGGACCAGATCGACAATAGGGTGATGCTCATCAGGATCGGGCCAAGGATGAAAGCGGGCGTTTTTGTTAGCCAGGCAAAACCAGCAGCGACGCCGGAAATCAGTAAATCAAGCTTTTTGGGCTGGTTAGCATAACTGAGGAAAGCAATTACGGAGAGCAACATCACTGATCCTGCCAGACCATCCAAATGTAGCAAGTGTGTAAGGGCGATAAAGAAAGGAGAGAATGCGCTGAAAAAGAGTGCCAGCAAGGATGTTTGTAGGTCCAGGAGCCGGCGCGCGTAGATAAAAATGAGGACGAGGGCCAGGCTATTAAAGAGCACCATTACTTGCCGCCCGGCAACCAGCACCTGGAAATCTTCTGTAGTGTAACCACGGAAGAGACCTCTGAGCCCTAGCGTGCCTGCCCACATCGTGGTGACGCCTGGGTGCTCACTTTGGTAGGTATTGGCCAAGTCGCCGTTGCTTAAGGCGGCTGAAAAGTTGGCAGCCCGATTTACCCATTTAGCCTCATCGGCTGTGACGGCCTGCGAGACGACCAACAATCGTGGTAAAGCGATCGCAAGAAAAACGACGCCCAATACCAATCCATTAGTCAGGTGAGAAACTCGACTATTTGGCCTTTTGGGAGCAAATGGTCGAAAACCTACGTTTAGCCGTTTTCGCAACATAATTTCCACGATAATCAGTCTTATGGCGCTTATAGCTGCGCCAAAAAGGTATACTTTGAAACGATCTCCTAGTTGGTGCCGTCCCCATTCAACGTTCCCAATCTTGCAAAAGTTGTTTGTCCAAAGAAAGATACAAGCTCCTCGTCCTTCATGGGGTAATGCGTTTTCCCATTAATTTTGATAAAGATCTCCTCCAGATGCCATTTATCACCAGGTTGCCCCCTCCGTTTGCGCAGTTTCAGCGCATATTCATCACCAAACTTCAAACACCACTGGTGAATTGATTCATAGCTGACGATGATACCTCGTTCGGTCATTAGCAATTCCACATCGCAATAATTGAGAGAGAATCGAAAATAGAGCCAGACACAGTGGCTAATGATCTCGGTTGGAAATCGATGGCGTTTGTAGGTGGAGATCTCTTTTCGGGTTGTCATTTTCAGATTATGGCACAGAAATTGGGCAGGTGCCCATTAGGTTGACAATACCCATCGCCAGGCTGTTTGGATTAGCCGTGTAAGGTAGAATTGACCGTTTCGCGTGATCCTGCCTGCTTGAAATCTGTCATTGTTATCTGCAACAGAGCCCGATTATGCGTCTCTTTGTCATGGTCGACCAATTTCGGTTCTGCCCTAAACCACGATCTACTATGCTTGATCGGCCAACTCCCACCAGGCCAACGTTGCCATCAATCCGGCAAGGCTCATCAGAAGCACAATCAGGTAGCTAACCACCCCGAGATTTGCATACGCCGGCCCGGCCATGCCTGAGTACAATGCGGGTATAGACCAAGGGAAATATTCGCCCCACCCTGCTGCGGCAACGACTTGGGCCAATATCACGGCCATGATCGCCGCTCCCATGGGCGGCAAGTAGCCACGCCCTGCGCTGGCAAAGAAAGCGATGGGCGTGACCAGTACAATCGTCAGACAGGCGGTAATAGCCATCGTGACACTGCCTTGCCAATATATTGCCAGGGGCGCCGCTGGAAGAACAACGGCCGTACCCACCCCTAGACCCATAAGATAGATAACCAACGTCAAGACGGTCGACCAGAGCACGATCAGAAAAAACTTGGCCAGGACAACAGCAGAACGCGAGGTCGGTAGCGCCAGCAAATCGCTGATGGTATGGTCCGCATATTCACGGCCAAAAACCCAACTGGTGATCAGACTGAAAAGGATGATGCCGCCAATAGCAACCGCTTGCGTCATTATACCCAGGAAAGTAAACCAATCCGCAGAACCGGCAACGATCTGCGCCTTTAAACTGATCACCCCCATGCGGCGCGCAAGTTCCGGGTCTTTCATGATAAACATAAAAAAGCCACCCGCCAACGGGGCCAGTGAAAAGGCCAGAACAGTTAACAACGGCATCTTGGAACGGCGCGCCTTGAGCAGTTCGACCCAGAAAGCTTGCCTGATATTGCTCATCGTTGCTTCTCTCCGTCCATGCCCACGAGTCGTAAAAAGTAAGGTTCAAGTGCTTCAGATTCCACCTTGAGCATCAGCGGCGCGTGCCCCGCATGAACCAGCAGGGAGGAAAGTTCATCTGGCTGCGCAATCCCCTTTTCTTCCAGCACTTCGATTGTGTTGTCTTGTGTAAGTGTGGCCGCGAATCCCGCGCTGCTAAGCACGGCTTGCGCCCCCTGATTATCGCGTGTGCGAATCAGAAGCCGGCGACGGCGGCGGCGCTCGACCTCGGTGATATCAAGCTCTTGCAGCAGCCGTCCCTCATGGATGATGCCGATACGATCGGCCAGCCGCGACACTTCGCCCAGAATATGGCTGGAAATGAATACGGTGACACCTTGCTCGCACGCGAGCTCGATCAGGAGCTTGCGTATTTCAACAATGCCCGCTGGATCCAGGCCATTTGCCGGTTCATCAAGGATCAGCAATTGCGGATTATGCAGCAGCGCCTTGGCCAGCCCCAGACGCTGCGCATTGCCAAGGGACAGCGTCCCACTGCGCCGGCCAGCATAACGGCTTAATCCCAATTGCTCAATCACACGATCGACCGCTTCAGGTCCCGTGCCAGGGCGAAGGCGGCGAAAAACATCCAAATTCTCGCGCACGGAAAGTTCCGGATACGCATGGGGCATCTCGACCAGGTAACCGACGGAATCCCACGGATGCCGCTCGCCACGACGAATACGCGTGCCCAGCACACACGCTTCTCCAGCAGTTGGCTTGACCATGCCCAGTAACATGCGGATCGTAGTCGTTTTGCCCGCACCGTTGAGCCCCAGGAAAGCATAGATTTCCCCTTTAGCCACGCGCAGAGACAATCCGTCAACGGCCGTTACATCCCCGTATTGCTTTACAAGATTATTCGTTTCAATAGCCACATTCATTTTATAGATGGGTATTATTGCCTACCCCCTCGAAATGGTATATTTCAAGGTTTATCGCTTATTTGAGACGATACTTCACTGAATATTCTATCCAAGATATGCAAAATGACCCCTTAATATGATAGTTTACCTGCCAGGCTCTTCATCTCGGTTAGCAACGAAGAAGAACCCCTCCAAAAGGAAGAGTTTGTATCGCTTCTGGAGAAGTGCAACTACAAGGATTTAACCGTCTTATACAGAGACATATTAAATTGTCGGCATTGTGAAGCAGCAGCCCCATCTTTTCAAGCAGGTCTAAAGGCTGTTTTCGGCTGGTCGCAGACAAAAGTATGCTCAGTAAGACGCCGTCTGCCAAGATAGATCCGGCCATCAAAACAAAAGCCTATTGCTAAACGTCACTGATAGATGTACACTTTCTTCATTCTCGTTATCGCTAACCTTCTTTAGTCAAGCGGTGCCCCCTAACACCGCATTTTTGCCCGTGCGAGAATGAGTTCACCCATCACGCTTTTCTTACTGTCAAGCAACGAACAATGACCCAGCAAAATCGTTGGGTGCTGCCATAATGCAGACCATCAATAATCGGTGTGGTTTTTCTAAACCTTTTTTCGCGATGCTGCACCATTCGTCAAAGTCGCGCAGGAAGATGTGTACGTTTTCAGTTAGGCTCCACACTTTATCTACCGGAGTCGGAGGTTCAAATGCCCAAATCCATCCGTTACCTTTTGATCGCGGTTTTGTTAGGGATCGCCCCCCTCGGCATGCTACACATCACCCTCGGGCAAGGGGCCGCTGACCTCAGCATCCTGAACAGCGAGACCCAAGGGGAGAACCGGCGAGAAATCCAAGGTCCATCAGAGGGAAATGGGCCAGAGCAGCCCAATATCGGTTTCATTGATTCGCCCTCTGCTACTTGCTACCAGCCCGATCGAGCCCTCGATGAGTGTTACCTAAGCTGGTACTATCTGGCAGTCGATGCGGCCCCCAATTACATGATTACGATGACCCTTACCCTGAACGAGAGCGGACCGATAGCCCACACCCAAGGTTTCTTCCAGACCTCGATGTACATCCCGTACAACATGTTGGGCAACGGCTTTAAAGTAAGTTGCGGTGCGCTCGGTTCCGGTGGCAATCCCCTACTCGGCAAGGCCTATGCCTACACAGTCCGGGCCAGAGACAGCGCCGGCTTAAAGGGGGCCAACTATGGCACGGTATACTGCCCGGCTTATACACCCTAAACCACCCTCATGAAACCCCAAAGGATGCGGCGCAAAAGGCTGGGTGTTTTAATCGCCGCCTTGATCCTTAGCGGGATCATCGGTGTCCTTATTTTACGCCTGTTGTCGGAGTCGCAAATCGCGTCAGCCACCACCCCACCAACCGGCCCGGATCTACCATACCGGGAAGCAGGCGCTGATGGTATCGAATCCCCAGACATCTCCTTCATTGATAGTCCGGACGCTACCTGCCTGCGGCCCGTGTCCGGGACGAATGCTTGTTATATTCAATGGAGCTATCTCTATGTAACTGCCAGCCCAAGCCAATACGTCATCAGCATGACCGTCGCCATCGATGATCAGCTGCGGTCTTATCACTCGGGCTTTTTCCAGACTTTTATGTATATTCCCGGGGATATGATCGCCCCTGGCTATAAGGTGAGTTGTGGCGCGCTTGGAAGTGGGGGCACACCCGGTTGGGGCCAAACCTACAACTATACAATCAGGGCTCGCGAGACAGGCGGTTTAAAGGCGGCAAACCATGGTGCCGTCACCTGTCCGGCGGATATGATTCAGCTGTATTTACCCATGATCAAGAAAAAGTAGCTCACCGCTCAGCTTATAAGCATAGGCCTCATCTGAGCGGCGCGACTTATCAGCCCACCAGCAGCCCTAACGACGCAGCCGGCAGCATTCTACTGCAAATAATCTGCGAGAATCCAGCCGCTCAAATTTCCGCTCTGAACTTGCTGCCAGGTTCGGCCGTTTACCACTGTATTTCCTTCCAACACCACAACAACCGTACCTTGCGGCAAATGTCCATCAATAATTTTCAGCGTGTTTCTATCAAGGTTCAGGGGTTGCGATGGGTGCCGCATCTAGCCCCAGGATGGTGTTCAGGATGGCATCCAACTCCTGCCAGGCAATGTCGAGATCGTTAACGGCCGTTAATGGGGCATCGGGTAAATTACCTGCAGCCATTAAGAGCCGCTCTTCAACTTGTTGCAGCGGCTCAGCCAGCTCTTCAGAGGTGCCGGCCAACAAATCAGGCATAGCCGCCAACCCCAACTGTACGTCCGTGGCAGCCATACCCAGATTATTCTCTGCCAGCCGCAGACGCGCTCGTGTTACCAGTTCCCACAGGCGAAAAACGAGCACGGCCTGACGCAGTCCGACTGGATCCGCTAAAGTTAATTCCACTTCAAATGCGGCCACATTTTCGGCCAGGGTAGACCCATCGATCTGGAGCGTCGTGAATTCACCTTGCAGATTATCCAATGTTCCGCCCTGCGCGTCCAGGTCACTGCTGAGACCGATCAGATCTTGCTGTAAGGCGGACTGGCCATCATTCAGCAGGGCGATGGTTTGGGTCATGGTTTGTGTAGCGGTTGACAAATCATTGATCTGGCTTGTCAAGTCGGCCAGCATCTCGTCCTGACGGGACACATTGCCACTGACGGTAGTTTGCAGTTGGTCCAGATTTCGAGCCAGATTTTGGTCTAGATCTGTAACGGTTAATTGTACAGCCTCGAGTTGATCGGCCTGGGTTTGCAGCTGGTCTTGCAGGCTGGCAAATTGTTCGGCCTGGCGGTCCATACGGCCGCTCAGCACATTATAGGAGCGATTCAGTTCTTGAAAAATGAACCAACCGGCGACAGCCAATGCGGCTATGACAAGCAGTATCAACACGGTTTTGAGCAGCGCCCGCAGGAAGCGAACAAAAAAGCTGGGTCTCTGCTGGCGGGATTGGGTGACCTTCGTCTGTTCTTGTGTCATGTTAGTTTCCTCATCGTCATTTCGACCTAATATAGATCATTATTCGGTTGGGGCTGCTGTTGGCATTGCTTCACCCAGAGGGGTGGCCGTGGGGCGCGGTGTGCGCGTGGCTATTGATGTCGCTGTTACCGTGGCATCCACCGTAGGCGTAACAGTTGCTGTGGCAGTCACCGTCATAGCAAAACTTGTGGTTGTGGCCTCCGGCGTGGGCGGCGGCCCTTGGAGAACCCATAGCAAATCACGCATGCCGACCATGAAAGCGTCAAAACTTTCGGCGCTGGCGGCAACGACCGTTATCCGTTTATCCAGACCATCTATGGCTGTTTCTAACGTGGCCACTTCGTTTATTGTGTCGGACAGCGTATCGTGTGCCGTTTTCAGATCCGCCTGGGTAGTCGCCACGGTTACCGCTGATTCACTTTCTCTGGTGGTCATCTCAGCGACCTGCGTGTTAACCACCTGCAAATCATAGCGCATGCTGGTCAGATCTGCCTGTATGGTGGCGGCAGCGTGCGCGGACTGCTGCTCGACGGCGCGCATTTGTGCCCTTTCATTTAACTGCAATGATCCATTCAGCAGCCATAAAGCGGTAAGCGTCAATAATGTCCCCAAGAGTGCGCCGATTATGGCCGTAAACAGGTGTTCCTTAAAGCCAGAATTAGAGGATGCCGGCGGCGGGGATTTAGGCGGCGGTTCCGCTGCTGCGATGGGCTCTGTAGTAGGCGGCGCTTCATCTGGCGTGTCGTCTTCAGCAGCACCCCCCAGGCTGTTTGATAAAACAGCTATCTCCTCTATGGGAGGTTCTTCTATCGATTCTACCGTATCCGCCTCAGGGCTGGCTGTGACAACCAGTTGGTCTTCAATGCTCTGTACCATACTCTCGGATATACCAGAGACGGCCGTCAGTTCACTGACTGCGCTAAACGGCCCGGCTGATTCCCGATATTCAATGATGCGCTCAGCCAGTTTTTCGCCGATGCCGGGTAAACCGGCCAGCGTGTCGCGGTCTGCCTGATTTAAGTCAATTTCGTTGTCCATAAAAACCCTTTTGCCAAAGTGATTAGGAATTATACCGTTCACCTGGAACGTTGTCCCCATCGGGATGCGAAGCAGCGCCTGTTTCTGGCTTATTCCTGTTTAATTGAAAAGAGCCGGCGGAAGACGCTGCAGCAATTAGAGGAAAAAGAAAAGGTACAATAGACTCAGGAGGTCGAATTATGATAGTAACAGCTGCTTCATACGCCCGGGTTTCCACCCCTAATCAAGAGGAAGAGGACACAATTGATAGTCAGTCGCCCACAATTGAACGATATATATCCCCAGGGCGCAACTCTTGCTAGGCGTCCAAGGACTGTTTGCCGAATATGGCCTCACAATAAGATTTCCGGGGATTGTGGCGTTAAGGGTCGCTTGAAGCGTCTCTACTCGTGTAAACTTGACGCATAATTTACTTTGTATATTCTGTACAAACATTCACTGGCCCGCAATCCGATTTCTTGATAAAAACCAGAACATATCTGGGGTTTAAGTTGTGAGCTTGCTCAATTGACAATGTCAAGACCTCAAGCGCGTATGGCAAAAAAGCCTCGGTAGATCGCTTAAATACAGCGGAATTGAAATGTCTCATAAAATCTTAGTAGTTGATGACGAGCAAACATTACGCATTACCGTTCGTGCTTACCTGGAAGCGGAGGGATATACCGTGCAAACGGCGAACAACGGCCGTATTGCTTTGCACACCTTCCGATCCTTTCAGCCCGATCTCGTCGTGTTGGATGTTATGCTGCCGGAGATGGATGGGCTGGAGGTGCTGCGACAGATACGCCAATCGTCGGAAGTATACGTCATAATGCTGACGGCTAGAGCAGATGAAATGGACAAAGTCGTGGGGCTTACATTGGGGGCCGATGATTATATTGCCAAGCCCTTTAGTCCGCGCGAATTGGTTGCCCGGGTAAAAGCAGCGTTGCGCCGCCTGAGCGTTCCTGACGGGCACAAGACGGAACTGGTATCCAAGAGTGTTAGACTTGATAATGATGCGCGGCTGGTGTGGGTAAATGATCTGCCGCTGGATTTGACGCCTATTGAGTTTGATCTACTGCATACACTCATGAGACATCACGGCCGTGTGTTGAGCCGCGAACAGCTTATCGAGCAGGTATGGGGCAATGATTACTACGGTGACGACCGCGTGGTGGATGTCCATATCGGCCGTTTACGCAAGAAACTGGAGAGCGATCCCAACCAGCCTACCCTGATCGCCACCGTCTGGGGCACTGGCTATCGTTTTGAGGACAGGATGACATGAAAGCCATACGGCGCTACCTGGGCTGGAAGTTGTTTTTATCCTATTTGATCGTAATCGTCGTCGGCGTTATCTCCCTGGCCTTGGTGGCCGAATTTGTGACCCCAAGCGCCTTTGACCGTCATATGGCCGGTATGGGGATAATGATGGGAGGTAACATGGGGGGCATGATGGCGGATTTCACGGAAAGCTTTCAAAAAGCCGTAAATGAAATCCTGTTGGTTGCCGCGACTCTGGCTTTCATAACGGCCGTCTTCGTCAGCACTTTCGTCACCCGTCGCCTTGTCAAACCGGTAAGGGAAATGCAATCAGCCAGCCGCCACATTGCCGGTGGCCATTATGAAGAGCGCGTGCAGGTCACGGGTGAAGATGAATTGGCCGAGCTGGCCCAATCATTTAACCAGATGGCCGAGGCCCTGACCCAGACTGAAGAACGCCGTCGCCAACTGATAGCCGACCTGGCCCATGAGCTGCGCACGCCGCTGAGCAGCATTAAGAGCGTAATGGAAGGCTTGCGAGATGGCGTGCTGCCAACTGAACCGGCCACATTTCTGAGCGTCGAACGAGAAGTGAACCGCCTGCAGCGATTGGTACATGATCTGGAAGAATTGTCCCAGGCAGAAGCCGGTCAAATAGCGCTGGAATTGGAACAGGTTAACCCGCTCATATTTGTGCAAACGGCCGTCGATCGTCTACTGCTTCAGTACAATGATAAAGGCGTCAAACTAGTTACGGATTTCGCAGATGGATTGCCTGGCGTTATAACTGACCCGGCGCGCATGACACAGGTCATGCTGAACCTGCTGGGAAATGCTTTGCAATACACACCCGAAGATGGCCGGGTCGTTGTTAGCATTGCGGCTGATGCACAAAACGTGATCATTACTGTGCAGGATAACGGTATTGGCATCCCCGCAGATGCGCTCCCTCACGTTTTTGAGCGGTTTTACCGGGTCGACAAATCCCGGTCACGTACGGGAGGCGGCAGCGGCATTGGCTTGACCATAAGTAAACATTTGGTGGAAGCCCATAACGGTTGTCTTACAGCCACCAGCGCCGGTCTCAACCAGGGCAGTACCTTCACCGTCACCCTCTCCATCGCCCACTAGAGCGATTTGCAAGAAAATTTGATTGGCTTGAGCTATTGTCTCTTCACTCTCGCTTTTGCAGCCCTCTGACCCAATCCTATCTCCCACTGCTTTATACACGACTGCAAAATTGTTACAAAAACGTCACACTTTTGTTGAAACTCCTTCATATGACTGAGCTATGCTATAGACAGTTGAAAAATAGGCAAGGAGATAAACAAAAACGATGATGGGTTACGGAATGGGATTAAACAGCATCTGGATGATCATTCTCTGGATAGTCATTATCGGTGCAGGTATCTGGGTGTTGGCATCGCTCTTTCCAAGAACAAACAGCTCCCCACCTGCCGGACACCGTAATGACTCTCTAGCGATTTTAAAGGGACGTTATGCTCGCGGTGAATTGTCCAAAGAAGAGTACGAAACAATTCGCTTCGAACTTGATAGGTAGAAAATAACGGGAATCCGTTTTTAACAACTTTTGAATATAGGTGATAAATGATGAACAAAACATTACTGGTAATAGGTGTAATTTTAATTGGAACAGCCCTCCTTGTTGGTGGTGTTTTCTTGGGCCAGGTGAATGCCCAAGAATTCCAACCCGGCTCGATGATGGGCAGGTATAACGGCAATGCCCAGACTGGCTACGGTATGATGGGCAGCGGCAGCATGATGGGCGGCTTTGGCAGTCCGGTTAACGTCGCGCCGCTTACCCTTGAGCAGGCTCAAACGGCCGTTGCCAACTACCTCGCTGACCTTAACAACGACAACCTGGTTCTGGGCGAAATCATGATTTTTGATAACCACGCTTACGCCCAAGTATTAAATGCTGAAAACGGCCTGGGCGCCTTTGAACTGCTTGTAGACCCGGTGACAAGAAACGTTTTTCCGGAACCCGGTCCTAACATGATGTGGAACACCGAGTATGGCATGATGAGCGGCCAGTACGGCGGCATGATGAACGGCCAGTACGGCGGCATGATGAATGGCCAGTACGGCGGCATGATGAATGGCCAGTACGGCGGCATGATGAACGGCCAGTACGGCGGCATGATGAATGGCCAGTACGGTGGCATGATGAATGGCCAATACGGTGGCATGATGAATGGCCAATACGGTCATATGATGGGCAGTTTCGGGATTGATCCCGATGCCCAGATTAGTGTGACAGAGGAAGATGCTGTGCGCCTGGCCCAAAAATACCTGGATGTGAATCTACCCGGCGCGACCTCTGAAAACCATGCTGATACCTTCCCCGGCTACTACACTCTGCACGTGGAGCGGGACGGCAAGATTACGGGGATGCTCAGCGTCAACGCTTACAGCGGTCAGGTGTTTCTGCATCACTGGCACGGGGAATTTATTGAAATGAGCGCAGAAGCATAGCTGGGTACACGGTTAAATAGATAATTTACACACGCAAGATGCCAACTTTCACTCAAACAGCAGGAACATTCCTTGTTTGACTCCAGAAAGTTGGCATCTTGCTACGTATTGGGCATTGTCATTACCGCCAGTGACACCAATCTGGACCGTGAAAAGTTAGTCGAACTAATAGCAAACATACCAGGAGTGACCCAATGAACTTGTCTGTAAAGCGAAAAATCCTTGACCAGAACATCAGTTCTGATATACAATGATTTACAATGAGCACACGTTTGCACCTCGCCACTACTGCTTGACCATCGGGCTACCCGGCTATCGAATCGCTATTGAATCCAGAAAAAAGAAAACAAAATCGAATAAGGCATTAATTTATAATACTTTTCTTCCTTTATATGCTATAATTCCTCTACAATGCTTAACCGTTTTCAGGCGAGACCAAGCACGCTGCGGCACACCATCATAAACGAAAAAGGATTGGCTGGCAGTTGACAGCTTTTCCCAAGGAGAATTTTCAAGATGAGCGACGAAAAGAGCACCGAATTACGATCACGTGAAGAGATTGAGGATCTCCTGCGCCAGAAAAATATACCTGGCGCAGATTTCAGTGGCCAGGATCTATCAGGCATGAAGCTGGCCGGGATGAACATGGAAGGGGCTGATTTTAGTGGGGCCGATCTGACGAAAGCGGTTATGGCGGCTGGCAACATGGCCGGGATTAATCTGGCCAATGCCCAACTGGGTGAAGCGCGCATCGCCGCCGCCAATATGAGTGGAGCCGACCTTAGCGGAGCAAAGATGGCAGCGGCCACGGTCCAGGCGGCAAACCTGGAAGGTGCAAACCTGACCGGGGCTGACCTGACCGGCAGCAAATGGATGGCCGTCAATGTCTCCGGGGCTGATTTCACTGATGCACAGATGAGCGGTGTCCGTTCGTCCGCCGTGGCCTGGTCGTCGGCCAAAGTTCCCCCGGCCGAAACCCCAGAACCGCTGGGCCCGCCGCCCTGGCTCCCCGCCCTATTTGCCGGCATCGCCATCCTAATTGCGATCATTATTATTTCCAGGAAGCGGAACAGTGAATAAGCCCTGAATCCACTGGTTAGCTCTAGCAGATGATCTTTGACAAGCCAATGAGCTAATCCCAGTAGCCACGATTTCACAGTCGCGTTTGAAAGAGCGCGAAACTGATTTCACGGCTGCGTTTACTGTAGCTCCCTTAAGAGTGGTACATTTTGGGAGTGATGATTGATCGCTACACGAAATTTACCTAAGGATGCAGCAAGATGCGCGCGCAAGTTGTGGTAGCAGGGCACGTCTGCCTTGATATAATTCCTATCTTTGATGAACAGAAAGGGAATCCAGCTGCGCTGTTCCAGCCCGGTAAACTGGTTAATATAGCTGCGACGGTCACCGCGCCCGGCGGCGCCGTTTCCAACACCGGCCTTGCCCTGCACCGCCTGGGAATTCCTGTCAAACTGCTAGGCAAAGTAGGGGGCGATATTTTTGGCAGGGAGCTGCTAAATATATTCCGCAGCTATGACAAAAGCCTTGCTGAAAGCATGATCGTCACTGAATCCGTAGCCTCATCATACACCATTGTCATCAGCCATCCCGGCGTTGACCGCTCTTTTCTCTATTACCCTGGCCCCAATGACGCTTTTGTCGCCGGGGATGTGGATCTAAGTGAGGTAGCCGGGGCACGCATTTTCCACTTTGGCTACCCACCGATCATGCGTCGCGTCTACCTCGACGGCGGCGTCGAATTTGCTCTACTTCTACAGCGCATTAAAGCGGCAGGTTTGACGACGTCGCTGGATATGACCATTCCCGACGCCAATTCAGAAGCAGGAACGCTAGATTGGGCAGCGTTCATGCAGCGGGTCTTGCCCTTTGTAGATCTCTTCCTTCCCAGCATTGAGGAATTATTGTTAATGCTGGATCGCCCCCGCTTCGACGCCCTCAATAAACGTGGCGATCTACTTCGCCAGATCGATGCCACGATGCTCACTCAGTTGGCTCAGCGGGTACTTGATATGGGTGTTGCCATCGTGGCCATCAAACTGGGAGACCAAGGATTGTATGTGCGGACCACGGCCGATGCAGCACGGCTGGCCGCCATGGGTGCAATGGCGCCCCAGACAACATCTGGCTGGTTAGGACGCGAGTTATTATCCCCCTGCTTCCAGGTGGATGTAGTCGGTACAACCGGCGCCGGCGACTGTGCAATCGCCGGTTTCTTGGCCGGTTTTCTGAAAGGGCTGCCGCTTATGGATGTGATCATCGGGGCGACGGCCGTTGGCGCCTTCAACGTTGAGAGCCCCGACGCCACCAGCGGCATTCCTGATTGGGAAACAGTTCAGGCACGTATCCAGGCCGGTTGGGAAAAGCGCACACCCACGATATCATTAAACGGCTGGCTGCAGCAACAGCAAGGCGCCTGGATCGGCCCAGAAGAGCAAAAGACGTTTTGAGCGTCATGGCATACCCGACCATGGAGACGCCAGTGGCATCAATTTAATCTGTGTAATCGGTGTAATCTGCTGATAACATTCAGAGGAAACTATGGCAGCAAAGATCTTGGTTATCCACGGCCCTAACCTGAATATGCTTGGCAAACGAGAGCCGGAAGTTTACGGCCGTCTGACAATGGAAGAGATTAATGAACGCCTGCAAGTCTACGCAGAAGAGCATGAGATCGAACTCAAAACTTTCCAGTCAAACAGCGAGGGAGCGCTCATTAACCGTTATCCAAGAGGCGGGCGCCTGGGCAGATGGTATCGTCATCAATGCCGGGGCCTATACCCACACCAGTATTGCCATACGTGATGCGATTACGGCCGTTGCCCTGCCCACCGTCGAAGTGCACCTCTCCAACGTCCACGCGCGCGAACCATTCCGGCACAAGTCGTTGATCGCGCCCGTATGCGTAGGTGTCATCGCCGGCTTTGGCTGGCGCAGTTACTTGTTGGGGCTGGAGGCGTTGGTAGATAGGTAATTGGTCAGCTGTTATGGAGTTCACCGAACAGCTTCGCCGCGTCTTCTTGGCGCGTATAAGCTGTGATATGATCGCCCGCTTGAAAGATCGTGCTGCCATGAGGAATGATGACACGGCCGTCCCGTTCCACCGAAATAAGCACACAATCGAGAGGTAGGTCCGGAGCCACTTCTTGCAAGCGCTTACCAACGACCGGATCACCCGCTTGGAGGAAAACCTCGACAAATTCCGTCCCGTCTTCCTGCTGCAACTGCTGGATACGCGCCGTGCGATCTTTCGTCTCATCACGGCGCGTGAGCGCCATATCATAGGCGCGAATGATATCCTGGCGGCGGATCATGCCTACCAGATCGTAGGGATTCTCGCGACTAACCACCGGCATTCGACCCAGGCCCCGCGTTCCCATACGCGCTAACGCTTCTCCAATCGACTCATCGAGAAAAGTCACCTTGAGATGCGGCCAGCTTGTGCCAATCTCCGCCACAAGGGTATCAGACGGCCGTCCTTCATCGAGCGCCTGCTCCAGGTCAGACACCGTGACGATACCCCAGAGCTGGCCGGCATCGTCAAGTACAGGCAAGCCGTGATGATGGCTTTCGTTGAGGACCAAAGAGAGTTGGGACAAGGGCATGTTAACCGGGACGGTGTGTAAATTAGTGCGCTGTGCGACTTCCCTGACCAGGACGCTCTGCAGAATATCTTGATCACGTCCTCGTGCCAAGCGAACACCCCGTCGCGATAGTTTCAATGTATAGATAGACTCGTTGTGCAGCATCCGTTGGGCCAGCAGCGTAGCGACCACGACAGTCAACATCAAGGGCAAGATGATGCGGTAATCGCCGGTCAGTTCAAAGAGGATAAGTACGGCCGTGATCGGAGCATGGGCACTGGCAGCGAAAACAGCAGCCATGCCCACGAGAGCGTAAGCACCGCTTGCACCAATAACGCCAGGAAAGATGAGGTCGACGATAAAGGCAAAAGAAGCGCCAAGCATAGCCCCCATAAAGAGCGATGGCGCAAAAACGCCACCAGAACCACCGGACCCAAGCGTGAGGACAGTCGCAAACATCTTCAGGAAAAGCAAAGCCAGCACCACGCCGAGGGCAAGGTTGCCGGCCAACGCCCCTTCAATCACATCGTATCCCACATTGAAGATCTGTGGCATACGATCCCAGGTGATCGGCTGGGTCAGTTTAACCAGGGGGTAAGCAAGCGCCAGCGCCCCCAACAGCGCACCACCAATGGCCGGCTTCACCCATTCGGGTATGCGCTTGCGATCATCAAAGAAGTCTTCTCCAGCATAGAGCAGACGGGTGAAGGCCACACCAACAAAAGCAGCCAATACGCCCAACAAGGGATAGAGAAGAAATTCCCAGAGACTGTTGACGCCAAATTCTTTCGGGATGATGAAGGCAGAGACATTGCCGAAGGCGACACGGCCAATAATGCTCGCAGCAACAGCCGACACAACCACTGAGCTGAAATAGCGCACAGTGAATCGCCCACCCAAAATGACTTCGAGAGCAAAAATGACGCCGGCAATAGGTGCGTTGAAGGTGGCCGCAATACCGGCAGCCGCCCCACAGGCGACCAGATTGCTCACACGGTCATCGGAAAGTTTCAACGCCTGGCCGATGCTTGAGCCGATGGCGGAGCCAATCTGCACAATTGGCCCTTCACGTCCGGCCGAGCCACCGCTGCCGATAGTAATGGATGATGCCAAGGATTTTACGACGGCGACCACGGGACGGATGCGCCCGCCGCGTAAAGCCACTGCGTCCATCACCTCCGGCACACCATGTCCTTTGGCCTCGCGCGCAAAATTGTAGATGAGCAAACCAACGAGCAGCCCCCCAATGGCAGGAACGAAAATGATATACGCTTTGCCCCAAGCGCTGGTTAGCTCAGGGATCCATACATACCCGACCCACTCTACAGCCCGGATCAAATAGCGAAATATAACGGCCCCTATACCGGTACTTATCCCGACGGCAAGCGCCGTTCCGATCAAGACCAGGTCCGCAGGCGCACGCCAGCGACCTAGAAGGCCGCCTTGCTGGCTAGATAATGAAGAGGGGCTTTTTCTTTGATCTTGCATTTTGACTTATATCCGATGTTCCAAAGGGTTCCCTCGGGGCAATAAGGTCCAGATGCTTTCTCCGAGAGGTCTGGGCATTAGGTTAACAAATTCGCGGCAGCATTTCTCCCACCAAGAGATCGACGATGCGCGTGCTGCCAAAAGCGGTCCGCAACAGCACTCGACCTGCATGTTCTGACTGCACTTCGCCAATGATGACCGATTCTTCACCGTAACGCACGCCACGCATGGCTTGTAGAACTCGGTCTGCATCGTCACGGCCGACAATGGCCAGCAAGCGTCCTTCATTGGCGATATAAAGCGGGTCAAAACCTAGCATTTCGCAAGCCGCTTTGACGGCCGGACGCACGGGGATCGCCGCTTCGTTCAGCATAATACTCACCTGTGACTGGCGCGCGATCTCATTCAGCGTGCTGGCCACACCACCCCTGGTGGGATCGCGCAGTACATGAATCTCGTCACTGCTCTCTAGCATAACCTTGACCAGACGGTTCAGCGGGGCAACATCGCTGAGAATATCAGTCTCAAAACCAAGTTCATTGCGCGCAACCAAGACGGCGATCCCATGATCGCCTATGGGGCCAGAGAGGATAACAAGATCACCAGGACGGGCCAGCGCGCCGCCGATAGCCACGCCCTCTTCGACAACCCCTACGCCGGCAGTGCTGATATACAAGCCGTCCGCCTTCCCTTTTTCCACAACTTTGGTATCACCGGCGATGATCTGCACGCCCGCTTCCGCCGCGGCCAACCGCATCGACTCCACGACCTTCTCCAACAAGCCCAATTCCAGCCCCTCTTCCAAAATGAAGCCGGCCGTCAGGTACAAAGGGATCGCACCCATCATGGCTACATCATTGACCGTACCGCAGATGGCCAAACGGCCGATATCTCCTCCAGGAAAAAACAAGGGCCAGACCACATGCGAATCGGTGCTGACCGCCAGGCGCGCGCAAGGAAAGGGCTGGACTACGCCCGCATCGTCGCCTGCGCGCAGCGTGGGATTGTCAAATGGCGGCAAGAACAAGCCGCTAATCAGGTCGTAAGACAACTTACCGCCGCTGCCATGCCCCAAGATCACATAACCGCGATCACGAATAGGGACCGGACACAATGCGCTTTCAATATAAACAGGTTCTTCACTCATAAGCATTATGAAAATTCCAGCTGACGGGTCTGACGGCTGACAGCTATTTACACTTTATCCGCAATGATCCAAGCCGCAAAACGGCCGTCTGTCTCTATCTGCACAGACAATCCGTGGGCCGCTATCATATCTCGTATCGCGCTTGGATAAAAAAAGTGGCTGCGCATCAAGGCCACTTTTTCAGCGATGGCGATCATCTTCACCACAAAACGATTCAAGTCCGGCTCTTCAATCACCAAGCGCCCGCCCGGCTTGAGTATGCGCACCAACTCGGCGATCGCCTGGCCTTGGTCGTTGAAATGGTGCAGCGCATCCACCACCAGCAGCCGCTCAAAGCGATTATCAGCAAAAGGCAATGCTTCCACAAGAGCAACAATAGGGCAGCACATCCCTTTTCGCCGCGCCTCTTGCAGCATTCTAACAGACAGATCGCTGATGAACAATTCATCAACATACGGCCGTAGTTGCGACGAAACCCGGCCCGTGCCACCACCCGCATCCAGCAGACGCCCGGCCACCGGCAGACGCAACAACTCCAACAAGCGCGCCGGATCCGGAGGGCCGATCACCCGATCATAAAAAGGAGCCAGGAAGCCAAAATGATCTAGCATAATAGCAATCAGACCTTAAAACATGCTCGCCAGCCGATTTCAAACCGCAGCGCAGCCAGGCGCGGCCCATATATAATAGGAAGGGCAGTCAACTGTAACTTCGTCAAGCGAGCACTGAATCAGGGCGATAACGGTAGTACGCCGCACACGCTCCTTCATTGGAGACCATCGTCGCCCCCAGCGGATGTTCCGGCGTACATTCCTTGCCAAATGCTGGGCACGCATCCGGTTTGTGCAAGCCTTGTAAGATCAAACCGGATATACACAGGGGTGATTCTTCAGACTGGATAAACTGCACATCAAAACGATCTTCCGCATTAAACGCCGCAAACTCCGGTGTCAAACACCAGCCACTGGCCGGAATAGTGCCAATTCCGCGCCATTTGCGGTCGCAGTCGCGAAACACCTGCTTAATAACCGCCTGCGCCGGCTTGTTACCTTCGAAGGTCACGGCACGGGTATACGCGTTCTCAACGGTAGCCCGCCCTTCTTCAAGCTGTTGCACCGTCATCAGGATGCCCTGCAAGATATCCAGGGGCTCAAATCCGGTGACGACGATGGGCGTGCCGTACTTCTCGGCGATAGAAGGGTATTCCCAATAGCCCATAACGGCGTTCACATGCCCGGCAGCCAGAAAACTCTGCACCCGGTTCGACGGCGAAGCAAGAATAGCATGCATCGCCGGTGGCACGCGCACGTGGGAAACGAGAACGCTGTAGTTGTTCAAGCCCAGGGCTTTGGCCTGTACAACGCTCATCCCGTTGGCCGGGGCGGTTGTCTCAAAGCCGATAGCGAAAAAGACGACCTGCTTGTCTGGATTGCCCTGCGCGATTTTGACGGCGTCGAGCGGGGAATAGACCACGCGCACATCCCCACCAGCCGCACGGACGGAGAATAAATCACGCCCTGATCCGGGCACACGCAGCATATCTCCATAAGAAGTGAAGATCACATCGGGACGGGAGGCGATGGCCAGCGCTTTGTCGATCTGCTCCAGGGGTGTGACACAGACAGGGCAGCCGGGCCCGTGAACCAGTTCGATCTCCGGGGGCAGCAGCTGGTCAATGCCGAAGTGCATAATAGCATGTGTTTGCCCGCCACAGATCTCCATAATCGTCCACGGCTGGGTAACGGTACGGCCGATTTCCGCGGCCGTCTTTTTCACCAGGTCCGCATCACGATATTCATCGATATACTTCATGACCCATTTACCCCATCGGGGCCAAGTCCTAATTCTTGCTCAAATTCACCTAACTCACGCAAGAGTTCTAATGTCGCCTGCGCTTCTTCTTCGCTTAGCTGGCTGATAGCAAAACCGACATGAATTATCGTGTAATCCCCTATCTCGATTTCAGGCACATAGGCGAGGCACGTCTCACGCACGACACCGCCGAAATCCACCTTGCCCATCTTCAATCCGCCACTGTCATAGATCTCTATTACTTTTCCTGGTATCCCTAAACACATAACCTTTCCTCTGTATAGCTGTCAGCTCGAATCTCAATTGTCACGGAAGGCGCGCACACGCGCCAATAACCAGTCCGTCCATTGCGCAACCCCCTCCCCTGTTGTACATGAAAGCGGGAAAAAGGTCACATCCGGGTTAAGGATTTCGATACCGCGCCGGAAATATTTCATATCAAAATCAATATAGGGCAGCAAATCGATCTTGTTCAGAATCAGCGCGTCAATACCGCGGTAGATATTAGGGTATTTATACGGCTTATCATCTCCTTCAGGCACACTGGCTATGACCACATTAAAGTGCGTGCCCAAAGTGAAGGCAGCAGGGCAAATGAGATTGCCCACATTTTCGACGATCAGAAGCTCGATATCCTGCAAGGGCAAAGCCGGCAAAGCTTTTCCCAACATGACGGCGTCCACGTGGCATTGTCCACCGGTGTTGATCTGCACAGCCGGCATTCCAGCCGTGATCACCTTATCGGCGTCAATAGTCACCGCGGCCGTATCCCCTTCGACAACGCCCAACTGCAATTCATCTTTGAGTGCTTCAATCGTGCGCAAGATAACACTGGTCTTGCCGGCCCCAGGGGAAGCCATGATATTCATACCTAGGACACGAGCCTCATTTAGCCGGGCTTGATTCTGCGCCGCCAGGCTGTCATTGGCGCTTAATATCTCTTCTACAACTGGTACCGTCGTTGTCATCATGATCTCTCCACAAAACAGAATTGACTCAAAAAGCATGAAAAGAAACATCCCTCATAATCCGTGCTTACCCCTTGCTCAATCCGTTTCAATCTCAATACTCTCCAAACGAAACTCCTCGCCCGCCTGCACCCTTACATGGAAACTTGCACATTGTGGGCACGCTTCCAATCCACGCGCCAGGGCATAGATATGGCCGCAATCAAGGCAGCCCATTTGCGCCGGAATACGCTCAAAATGCAGCGTCGCCCCTTCGCACAACGTCCCTTTGCTGACGATATCCCAATAGAATTGCACCGAATCGTCCACAATGGAAGCAAGCTGCCCAATCACCAGGTTCAGATCAGTGACCTGCGTAGCCTGGGATCGTTCAGCATAATCCAGCGCAATGCGCAGGATGTTCTCGGTAATGGGCAGTTCATGCATATTCGTTTAGTTTAATGGCCGGCAGCATTATTGCCAAGTATCGCCAAGTATGGCACAGGCACGGCCGTCCTGTCAGTGCACTATGTCACCAAATATCGTGCCAACTGTCATGTAATCAGCGAATTTTTTCGCCAATCGCAGCAACTCGCACTATGATTAGCCGCTTATGACCGCACCGCGCTCTGAGTTAATCGCCGGCATCAAAGCGGAGATTCCCATTACCCTCGGCGTCTTACCCTTCGGCCTGATATACGGCGTCTTGGCCGTGTCCGCCGGGCTGCCGCCCCTGCTGGCACAAGCCTCCTCCTTCATCGTCTTCGCCGGTTCCGCCCAGTTTATAGGCGCGCAGTTGATTGGCGCTTCGACGCCCGCGCTCGTCATCTGGCTCACCACGTTCGTCGTCAACCTGCGCCATCTGCTTTACAGTACCTCTCTGGCTCCACAGACAAAACATTTGTCGCATCCCTGGAAATGGTTTCTCGCCTACCTCTTGACCGACGAAGCCTATGTGGTAACGGCGCTTTACTATAAGGACGGCGAAGAACAACCAAACAACAAACATTGGTTTTGGGTTGGCGCCGGTTTGACGCTGTGGGTTACCTGGCAGATTTCAACGGCCGTGGGCATATTCTTTGGCACCCAGGTGCCGGCCAGTTGGTCCCTTGATTTCACCCTGGCCCTGACATTCATCGGCATGGTCGTGCCCCTCTGCCGCCAAAGGCCAAACCTCGCCGCTGCCCTATCAGCCGGCTTCGTAGCCGTCCTCACCTTCGCCTGGCCTTACCGCTTAGGCCTCATGGCCGCCGCCTTGGCCGGCATCGCCGCGGGAGTTCTGCTTGAGAAGACGCAGCGCAGGAAGGAGCGCGTCGCATGAACCTCTGGCTGATCATCATCGGTATGGGTGTGATCACCTACACCATCCGCCTCTCCATGATCGTCATGTCCGGGCAGGTGCAGCTCAACGACGAACTCCAACGCGCGCTGCGCTATGTACCTCCAGCAGTGTTGTCGGCCATCATCGTGCCCGAAATGATCCAGCCTGGCGGCACCTTGGATATTTCACTGGGCAACGAACGGCTGCTGGCTGGCCTCATCGCCATCGTCGTCGCCTGGTACACAAAGAACATGATCTGGACCGTAGCCATCGGCATGATAACCTTATGGCTGTTGCAAGTCCTCAGCCTACAATTGGGCTGAGTTGGTAGTTTTTTTCAAAGAGGTGTAAAAAATGAAAATTCATACTGTTTCAGGAGCGCCGGAGGCTATTGGTCCCTACTGCCACGCCACTCAGGTAGGGAATCTGGTTTTCTGTTCCGGCCAGGGGTCGCTCGATCCGCAGACTATGGTGCTGGTCGGGTCAAATATTGAAGAACAGACGGAGCAAGCTTTAAGAAATCTCGCCGTCGTGCTCAATGGGCTGGGATTATCGCTGCAAAATGTGGCCAAAACGACCGTCTTCCTCAAGGACATGGCCGATTTCCAGGGCATGAACGCGGTCTATGCGCGCATGTTCGGCACACACAGGCCGGCAAGATCCACGATTGCCGTCAAGCAAATCCCGTTGGATGCCCTGGTCGAAATTGAATGTATTGCGGAAATGCAATGAGCTATACGGCCGTCAATCTTAAGCAGAAGCTGGCGCAGTTTAGCGAGCAATGGTCACCCAAGATCATTGCCGAGATGAATGAGATCCAGTTCAAACTGGTGAAAATCCAGGGCGAATTCATCTGGCACGACCACAAGGAGACCGATGAAGTTTTTATGGTCGTGCAGGGGACAATGGCGATCGAATTCCGCGACGGCAGGGTTGAATTATCCTCTGGCGACATGTTTGTCGTGCCCAAAGGGGTCGAGCACAGGCCAACTGCGCAGCAGGAATGCCATATTCTGCTCGTCGAACCTCGTGGCGTGATCAACACTGGAGATGCTGGCGGAGAATTCACGGCCGACAACGATGCCTGGATCTAACACGACCAGGATAAGGAATTTAGTCTCTTGAACCAGACCTTGCGCAACGATCAGCAAAATAGAAAGCAGCTACTTGAAACGGCCGTTCAAGCAGCCAACACCTTTCTTGACGAGCTGCCCACCCACCCGGCTGCGATCAACCCAGGTGCCAGGCACTTTGAAAGTGCCTGGCACCTTGAGTTGCCCATCGATGGCCCAGGCGCACTAGAAGCCCTGGCGCAGTTCACGACCACGTTTGACCAAGATACCCACCGATCATCCAGATAACCCTAGGCAGGCGTCAATTGAAGGGTCACGATTTCGTAAGGCTTTACGAACAGTGAGACGTTGTTACCCTCTATAGCCAGAGAGGTATGGGGTTCCTCCAACAGGTTGGTATGCCACGCTTCCGCCAGTTCAAAACTGGTAGTCAGCGTGACCTTGCCGCGTCGCCGCTGGCTCTCATACAAACGAACGACAACATCATTACCAGACTCGGCCTGTTTGATGGTCTCGATGATGATGTTAGGTTGGTCGACGCAAACCAATGGTTGGCTCATGCCCTGGCCTGAGTGGGCAAAGTCCGTAGGCGACTCTGATGGACGCCAGGCAATCAGCGGATCGTTCAACGCATACGCCGAGGCGACAGTCATCTCGTTCCAACTGCCAGTGTGGGGTAGCAGGCTATAAGTAAAGCGCTGTTTCCCCTGGTCGGCCTCCGGGTCAGGGCTGGTTGGGCTGCGCAGCAGGCTGATGCGCATAACGTTATCTTTTATGTCATGGCCATACTTGCAGTCATTGAGCAGGCTGACGCCGTAACCGCCTTCACTAAGATCTACCCACTTCTGTGCACACGTCTCGAAACGAGCCCAGTCCCAACTCGTGTTGCGATGTGTTGGTCGCTCCACGTTTCCCCATTGGATCTCGTAAGTCGCTATGGGTGACAATACGTCCACCGGGAAAGCTGCCTTGAGCAAAATATGACGTTCACACCAATCGATGGAAGTTTCAAAGTCCAGCCGGGCGCTGTTGTAAGCCAGTGAGATTCGTTGCACGTAATCGCTGTGTAGGATACGGCGCCGGACCTCCAGGGTAGCACGCAGCGGCCCATCCTCGACCACTTCTATTGATGTCGCTGGTTCGGCGGTCCACATCCTGTCATCAAAGTAGATGTCCACATCCCATGCGTCGAACATCATAGGTCGGTCCTCAAAAGCCTGGAATTGGTTGGCAATAACATCAGGGGGCAACACCTCGCGACCGTTTGTCTTGTCCAGAATACGGACGATGTCTCCAGCCTCATCTAACTCCACCCGCAGGAACCGGTTTTCCAATAGTGTGGGCATGGCTTTGAGATCTGTTTCCAATGCCGGCGCCTCACCCACGCCGATGGTCAGCCCATTCAAACTGAAGGGAGGCAACTCACCGCTAGCAATCCAGGTGCCTTGATCATCAGATTGCACAGCCAAAGGAGTACCATCAACCTGCTTCAGATGCTGACCCGCCGCCAAGTGACCGGGCCAGAACGCCAGATCGTCGCGGGCAAAAGAGGTCGGATTAACGATCAAAAGGTCGTGTCCCAAGCACCTGCTGACGGCAGCCAGAGCCGCATCGCGAGCTGTCAGACCCATTTCCTCAACCTGCGCGTATTGTTGAAGCGACTCGACATAGACAGCGTTGATACTACTGCCGGGGATGATGTCGTGGAATTGGTTGAGGCAAACCAGTTCCCACGCCTTGCGCAGGATTCCTTTCGGGTATTCGTAACCCGGATCCAGCAGTGCGGCCTGCGTAGCCAGGAACTCGGCGTCGTGCAGCAGGAACTCACTCTTACGATTTGCCCGTTTATTGCGGCTTTGGGTTGTATAGGTACCTCGGTGATACTCGAAATAGAGTTCTGCGTTCCAGGTTGGCAAGAGGTGCCCCGAAGTTTCTTCCAGGTTGTGGAAGAAGTTACCAACGCTGTCCTGGCGCATACGTGGCGTGGCTGGAAAGTTACCCATCTCGCGGATGTTCTCCAACATCTCTCGTGTGGGACCGCCGCCGCCGTCACCAAAACCATAGATCATCAGCAGTTCCTGCTGCAGCTCTTTTTGCTGGAAGTTAGTCCAGGTAGCGATAGCCTGTTCAGGTTCCGCCCTTGCATTGTAGGTGCTGACACCAAAACCTCCGTTTGGATCAGGGGTGGTGCTGAAGTGCGTCAAAACTTTGGTGCCATCCAGCCCCTGCCACCAAAAACTGTCGTAGGGAAGCCGGTTATACTGGTTCCAGCCGATTTTTATAGTCATGAAGTAATCGAGTCCAGCCTGCTTGATGAGCTGGGGTAGTGCCCAGGCATAACCAAACACATCCGGAAGCCACAGAACGGGCGAATCCGCACCGGGCCCGAAATGCTCACGGAAGAAGGAGCGACCCAGCAAGAATTGGCGTGCCAGTGCTTCGGCACCGGTCAGGTTGCAATCCGCCTCTACCCACATACCACCGATGGGCTCCCAGCGTCCCTCAGCTACCCGCTCCTTGATGGCCTCCAATAAACCCGGATAATCCTTCTGGATATAATCGTAAAGCTGGGGTTGGCTCTGGGTGAATTGATAGTCGGGGAATTGTTCCATCAGGCGCAGCACTGTGTGGAAGGTGCGACCTGACTTTCGCCGGGTCTGACCCAAGGTCCAAAGCCAGGCAACATCGATGTGAGCGTGCCCAGCACCCACAATATCCACATTCAATGGTTGACCCGCTTTCTCGATGCCAGCACGCAGAGCAGTATGTGCTGGGGCAACACTGTTATAGAATCCCTCACCGAAAGGCTCTCGAGTATCCAGGATCTTGAAGGCCTCGTCTAGCGCATTGAGCAGATGTCCTTTGGCCGGCTCATTATCGTCCAGACCCTTGGCGATACCCAAGGCGACGCGGGCAGCGGCTACGAAATCACGGGTTGGTTGGTCGATCTGTACTAAAGAACATGGACGCATGTAGAGCTTGGTGCCTGGCTCCCCATTGCGCCAACCACCCATACCGGTATAGGTGTGTAATGCCAACAGATGCTCCTGCCCATCTCGCCACTGGTCGGGCAGCAAGATTTCCTGATGATGGCGGTCACAGCCTGCGTAGGGTGCTCCGTCTACGTAAGCAAGGGCTTCAGGATGGCTAAAGTCACCCGCCTCTCCCAGTGGCAGGTACAAGGCGACTGGTAAATCTTTCTCCCAATTACCGGGCACCTGGAAAGTTGTTCTAAGAGCATAATCGGTTATCCAGGCACCCCAATACGTGTTAGGCTCAATCACCGGCCAGTCGCCATCATCTACGACGAGCTCGACAGGCGGCTCACTCAGCTCATCAGGCAAGGTAATGTAGCGGAAGGGCGGCAATGGATGACGCCTGCGATAAACCAGGGGTTCGATCAGCTCGATGCGCTGGGATATTTTCTTCGCGGTCCAACGAACATTGTGTATCATTATGATCCTCCAATCGGTTAATCAACTTCGTTTTCTAATATTGCACCTGTTGTTTTGGCGCCATCAAGATCGGCGCCTGTAAGGTCGGCGTTTCGCAGATCGGCATTTGTAAAATCTGCATTTCGCAGATCGGCGCCGCGCAGGTCTGCGCCCCACAAGTTGGCACCTCGCAGGTTAGCGCCTGCTAGGTTAGCATCCCTTAGTATGGCATTGCTCAAATCGGCGTCCTGCAAGTTAGCCCGCGCTAGCTGGGCACCAGCCAAGTCCGTCCAACTCAGAAAGGACCCGTTCAGCTCTTTCCCTTCGCCGCCTGACTCCAGGATTTCCCAAGCGAGGCGCCAAACTGGTGAAATTACGGTTGAGGCATCGATGGTAGCCCCGCGCAGGTTTACATGGAGCAGGTTGGCGCCGCTGAGATCGGTGCCAGTTAGATCGGCACCTTGTAAATTGGCCAGGTTCAAGTCGGCCTCACGAAGCACTGTGGCGCGCAGGTTTGCCCCACTCAGGTCTGCCTGGCGCAAGTCTGCTCTCTCCAGATTGGAACCTTCCAATGTGGCTTCTTTTAAGTCGGCCTGGCGCAAATATGCAAAAGCCAGATTGACACCTTTCAGATCAGCGTTTTCCAGAGCTTGGCCCTGTTTGTTTTCATTGACCAATCGCCACACTAATTGCCATTTAGGATCGAGTTGGGTCTTATCGTCAACTTTGGATTGGTGAAGCCATGTGCCTTCCAACTGGGCTCCCATCAGATCAGCGCCTGATAGGTCAGCCTCTCTAAGATCAGCCCACCGCAGGTCAGCTGATCGCAGGTCTGCGTCGCTGAGATTGGCACCTTTTAAGTCGGTTTCAGCCAAATTACGCCCAACTTGGTCCTTGTTGACAATCTCCAAGACCACAAGCCACTTGGCGCTCATTGTACTGGTTTCGTCTATCAGTGCACCACGCAGATTGGCACCGGCCAAATCAGCACCACGCAGATTGGTTCCTCGCAAATCGGCTTGCGCCAAATTCGCTTCCAACAACCGGCTACCACTGAAATCAGCATCGCGCAGATCAGCCTGGCTCAGGTCTGCACCGAGTAGATAGGCGCCTCGCGCAAAAGCTCTCTGGAAGTTTGCTTGCTGCAGGTTCGCCCCCTGGAGATTGGTGAAAAAGAGATTCGAATCGCTAAAATCAAATTGGGCCAGGTTGAGTCGAGATAGATTGGCCTCATCCAAATTGGATCCTGCCAAATCGACGCCGTTCAGATCGGTGTTCCGTAGATCAGCCTGGTGGCAGTCAGGTGGACAGATCGCCATGGTGTCTCGCCAATAGAATACATAAGTCAGGTAGGAAATCAGCGCCAGCAGGGGGATCGCCAACACAGCCACTACCCAGGCATTCGCCCGCCACGCTCGATCCAGGTCAACCACCTCCTCAAATCAATCCTCCCCTTAGGAGTTTTTAGCTCTGGAAAGATCAGCCGCTTGATATAAGGTCTTCCGCAACAGGTTGGTCGTCGTAGAGATAACAAGCTGTCTGATGCTCAGATCCGTCGATCAGGTAGAGCGGAGGTCGCTTTTCCAGGCAATAGTCCATGTGGTGGTGACAGCGGGGGTAAAAGCGGCAACCGCTATCGGCATGCGCTCGTAACTCTTCTTCAGTGGGGAGCACCAGATTGGTATCCCAACGTACCTCAGGATCGGGCACCGGGATGGATCCGATCAATTCCTGTACGTAGGGATGTTTGGGGTTCTCGATGACTTTAGTTGTGTCCCCCTTTTCGGCGATCGAACCCTGGTATAGGATGTAGATCGCATCGCCAATCTGGTAGGCAGTACTCAAATCGTGGGTGATATATAGGAAGGAAATCCCCTTCTCATCCCGCAACCGCAACATGATTTCCAGGATCATGGCTCTCAGCGATGCATCTACCATGGAAACAGGCTCATCCGCTACGATAAGGCTGGGTTGGATCATATATGCCCTGGCTACCATCATGCGCTGGCGCTGCCCGCCGCTGAGTTGGTGGGGATATTTCTCCAGCACCTCTTCACCCCTCATCCCGACCACGTTGAGTGCGTCTTCAATCAGGTCATCCGCTTCTCGCCCGTTCGAGGCCATCTTGAAATGCTTGATCACCAGGTCGAAGACATGTTTCACCCGATAGAACGGGTTATAGACCGCGTAAGGGTCCTGAAAGACGGCCTGCACTTCACGACGATAAGCCAGTTTCTGCGACTTGTTCAGATCACCGATATTTTGACCTCTGTACAAGATTTGCCCGGAGGTCAGTGTGTTGAAACCTAATATGAGGTTTGCCAGTGTAGTTTTACCACTGCCGCTCTCGCCTGCGATGGTGGTGATGGAGGCTGGTTTTTCAAGGATCGTCAAGTCGAAGTCCTGCAGGGCAATAGTTTGCGGTGAACCCTCGAGAAAGCCGCCACCGAAGATCTTTGTTGCCTTGTTGATTTCAAGAAGGGGCTCGCTCATAAACCCTGCTCCGTTAAGATTTTACTATTGTTTTCCATTTTGGTTTAATCGTAAAGGTGGCACGCGACCTTGTGTCGCGGTTCCAACTCCTTCATAGGAGGCACTATTTCGCGACATTGGTCCATGACGTGAGGACAGCGGAACTGGAAGATACAGCCGGGCGGGGGATCGCGCAGGTCGTGGGTGAGCCCCTCTGTTACCTTGAGCGGTTTACGCTCCTTGATAGAGGGGATTGACTCGATAAGCAGTTGCGTGTAAGGATGCAAAGGACTAAAGAAGCAGCTCTTTACCGGGGCGATCTCCATCATATTACCCGCATACATAACTGCTACCCGGTCCACTAGTTGGGCCACCAACCCCATATCGTGGCCGATGAGGATCATGGAAACCCCCAGGCGATCCTTGACATCCATCATCGTTTGGGCGACTACCCGCTGGACCACGACATCCAGGGCGCTGGTAAACTCGTCAGCGATGACCAGGGTGGGGTTGAGTGCAATGGCCATAGCAATACAAACGCGCTGCTTCATGCCGCCGCTGAGCTCATGTGGATACATGTTATAAACTCGATCTGGCAAGCCAACCAGGTTCAGCAATTCGAGGATGCGTTCCTTCCGAGCCTGCTTGGGCTGCCTGCCCAAGTGGGTCTGGATGACATCAGCGATCTGGTCTTTGACGCGCATGATAGGGTTCAAGGAGTTCATCGCTCCCTGGGGGATTAAAGAAATCTTGTTCCAGCGCAAGCGGCGCAGTTTTCTTTCACCGAGGGAGACCAAGTCAATGCCATGCGATCCTGACCTGAGCCACACCTCCCCCTCCACGATGCGACCTGGCGGTTGCACCAGGCGTAGGATTCCCATTGCCGTGGTGGTCTTACCGCAGCCCGACTCGCCTACGAGCGCGATGGTTTCCCCCTCGAAAACATTGAAACTGATACCGTTGACAGCGATAACATCCCCGGTGGGGGTGGCATAATGCACTCGAAGGTTATTGACTTCGAGAATTGCAGGTTGGTTGTCACTGCTTGCAACCTCCTCTTTTTTCCAGTCCAATGTCATTGAGATTGTACTCCTCTCAAGCGGGGATTGGCGATTTCATCCAGACCGACGGTCATGAGGAAAAGGCCAGAAAATATGACGATGAGGGCGACGATGGGTATGCCCCACCACCACCACATACCGCGGAGGATAGCAGCGGCTCGAATGGCGTAAAAGATGGTGATGCCCAGGGTGGGTAGTCGCGTGGGGCCGAGCCCCAGCACTTCAAGGCCAGTGGCTGCCAGAATGGCCCCCGATACATTGCCTGTGAAGCTGGCTGCCAGGTAGGGTAATAGATTAGGCATCATCTCAAAGAACATGATGGAGAAGATGCCCACACCTGAGAGTTGAGCCATTTGCACATAGCCCCGCTCGCGCATGGATAACACCTGCGATCGGATCAGTCGTGTAGGCTGCGGCCAGGCGAACAGAGCCAGGAGCAACGCCATATAGACGATGTTGTTTAGGGCGACAAAGGCCGAAATGACGATGAGTACAGCCAGACCCGGAATGGTGACGAAAGCGTCGGCGACGGTGCGGATGACGGCATCGACCCAGCCACCCACAAAACCGGCAGTAAAACCTAAGATAATACCCACAATCATACCGATTCCAGCGGCGATAAGACCGATCATCAACGAGCGGGGGGCGCCAACCAGCAGCACTGCCAACATATCACGTCCACTACTCTCTGTGCCCAGGGGATGATCCCAGGAAGGGGTGCCAAAACGACTGCCACGTAATGATTCCGGTTCACTATCGGACTCTTGCTGAGCAAATGGGTTCGCACCGGTGATGGCGCTTTCAGGTCTTTCTTCGACTTCCTCACTGTCCGTGATCGTCTCTTCTTCATCGACGCGGTAACCAGGCGCCCACGGCGGAGGTAGATTGAGGGGTGAACTGGCGACTCGGGCCAGGGTGGTATCCCAAACGACAGGCCCCCATATGGCCATAGAAAAGATGAAGAACACCATGCCAAATCCAATGAGGAGTTTGGGATTTAACCATGGTGAATCCCATCGCCTCGTACCCCTGGCTTTGGGCTTAACTTCGGTGTCAGCAGTGGCAACAGTCATGGAAAGCTACCCTTTCTGATAGGTGATGCGTGGGTCAACCAGCGGTAATAATAAATCAAGAATCAATACAGCTGTCGCCGTAAAAAAGATCAGGACAAAGACGATGCCCTGGATCAAGCTGTAATCGTTGTTGACGATGCCCAGATAAAGCAAGTAACCCACGCCGGGATAGGCAAAAATGTACTCAACCAGGGTCGAGCCGCCAGCAATGAGGCCCAGAGTGATCGCCAAAGCGGTGATCTGAGGCAAAATTGAGTTTCGCATGCCATAACGCCAGAAGATGCGGCTGGGTTTCAGTCCCTTAGCCTCAGCAAGGATCATATAGTCCTCACCGTCGTTGGTGATCATCATACCCCGCATACCCAAAGCCCAAAAGCCCATAGAGGTTAAAACGATGGCCATGACAGGCAGCATTCCATGGTAGATGACGCTCTTAATGAAGGGCCAATTCCATCCAATTTCGAGGCCTCTCCCGTAACCACCTGAAGGCGGGAACCAACCCAGGCCAAATGCAAAAATATAGATCAGCAAAATACCAAGCATAAAGAAGGGTATGGAAGTAAAAGTCAGAGATGCGGGCAGCAGCGTACGTGCGGTGCCCGGCGTACGGCGATAGCCCATGAGGGCGCCGATGACGTTACCAACCACAAAAGAGATCAAGGTTGCAATGGTGAGCAATCCAAGGGTCCAGGGTAAGGCATCAGCTATCAATTCATTGACGCGGCTGGGAAAGGATGCCAGGGAGAAGCCCAGGTCAAAGGATGCCAGGTTACGCAAGTAGTTGAAATACTGAATTGGCAGGGGCTCATCCAGGCCAAAACGGACTCGCCAGGCCTCGATCATCTCGGTTGATCCCTCTACGAAACCGGATTGAGCGCTGAGGCGGCTGACCATGGAGGCAATCGGATCACCCGGCGCCAGTCTGGGTACGATAAAGATGATGGTGGCGCCCAACCAGATGGTCACGAACCACATGCCAAGGCGTCTCACGAGATACGGTAATGTTAGGCCGCCCATAGGCTCGTCCTCCAGCGATTAGGTGATCGGTGATCAGTTCGGTTATCAGTAATCATAGGTACGCGGGCAATAGGCGCTCATCGGCGCTGAGAATAGTGCATGCCGTCGATCGAACAGTGATAACCGATGACTGGTGACAGAAAGGGAAGCTATCATGGGCGCCGGCGTCGGTAGATGCACAGCGCCCACGATACTTACTAGTAAACGAACTCACGAGTTTCCACGTTTACTGGGCACCCGTGGGCTCCAGGTTGTGGATTATAATGTGCGTGTTTTGCCACCAGGTAGGCGGATGGATGTAGTCGTCCTCGAAGGTTGGCCATCCTTTCCAGTAGGTGGTGTCGAAGGGGATGATCTTCTTGGCCTGGGTGATGGGGATGATCGGAAGCTCCTCAAAGAAAATCTTGGATGCCTCGATGAACAACTCCTCAACCTTGGGATCACCCAACTGCAGAACGCCCATCTCGTCGACGAGGGCGCCATAAGCCTCGGCCTTCTCACCTGACCAGCGCGCCTCATTCCGTTCCGCGCGTTCACCAACAGGCGCCAGCCATTTGACATTGATCTGATCGCTGGATCCCCAGGGCTCGTTGACCGATGAGCACATCTCCCAGTTCATCTGGACCTCAAAGTTGCCCTCTTCCCGGTTGTCGTTCCAGGTACCGCCGGCCTCGTTGCGTTGGACGGCGTTGATGCCGACTGCCTGGAACTGCTCGACCAGCACCTGGGCAATGCGCTGCTTCTCGATGAAGGCCTCGTGGGTGCTGATGTCCATGCCCAGCTCCTCACCATCCTTCTCATAGTAGCCACTGCTATCGTTCATCACATAGCCCTTGGACTCGATGATCTCCTTGGCCTTCTCCGGGTTGTAGTCCCAAAGCTGGTCCAGGTCCCAGGCGCCGGCCTCGATGGCGGCGTCTACCATAGCATCCAGGGGTGGATAGGCGGGGAAGAAATGGCGGGACGGGAGGGTCGTGCCCTCGTACGCAATCTCCACGATCTGCTCGCGGTCGATGGCATAGTTGATCGCCCAGCGCATCTCGGGATCGCCCCAGGGCTCAACGGTGTGGTTGAAGTAGAAGGTGCGGGAGCAGGGATCGGGTACCCACGCCATAGGCATATCATCGAACCAGGTAACGACGTTGGGGTTGGCTTCCTGCAGCGCCAGCAGTGCGCCCAGGGTGATGTCCATCAAACTATCCAATTCGCCCTCGGCCATCAGAGCGGCGCGGGTTTCCTCGGGGCCAGCCCAGGTCCAGACGAGCTTCTCGGGTGCAGGCAGTTCCTTCCAGCCGCTTTCGGCACCCCACCAGTTGTCGTCGCGCACGTATTCAAATTCGGTCGGACCCACGCTTGCCAGCGTGTAGGGGCCGGTACCAACAGGCCAACCCTGCTCTGGATCGTAGAATTTGAAGGTCAGGGGATCGACATCTTTCCAAATGTGCTCGGGCACGATGTTGGGGCCGCCCCAGATTTTCACGGAGAAGTTGTCCAACTGGAAGCGGGGGTTGGGCCTACTCAAGTTGAACTGCACAGTCAGATCATCGACCTTCTCGACGCTGTCCACCCAGTCCGCCATGGCGGCTGCTCGCTGTAGTTCGACGTTATCCAACATCATGTTGATGGTGAAGACGACGTCATCAGCATTGAAGTCCTCACCGTCGCTCCATTTGACGCCTTCGCGGATCTTCAGCGTCCACACGTCAAAGGACTCGTTGGGAGTCATCTCGGTACCAAGCCAGGGCTCGATCTCGCCAGTCTGGTAGTTAAGGACGAAAAGGGGCTCCAGAATCGCCTGGTGGTAGCCCTGGTCGAGGCGAGCACCCGGTGCGAAAGTGTTCCACAACTCAGGATCGGTGACGCGGCCACCGTCGATGTCGAATATCACGGTTTTCGCACGTTCACTCATTTCTGCAGCGGGTTCCTCCACTTCTGCTGGGGCCTCCACTATGCGCGTCACTTCTACTTCTTCGATGACGGTCTCAACGATTGTTTCACCCTCAACAACACGCGTCACTTCTACTTCTTCGGTGACGGTTTCAGTAACAACACGGGTGACCTCTACTGGAGCTGCCTCTTCAGTCGAACCACAGGCCGCCAACAAAAGAACCAAGATCAGAAACAAGGATACAAATGTCAATTTCTTCATTTCAACCTCCTCATTGAACAATTACTTTATTCTTATTGTCCACATGTCCCAAGGGGACATTCAGACACGTGTAAATTTCCTCCATCATTTTTCGGGCTTCTAGCGCACCGATGAAAGGCTTTGTTATCAATTCAATTTATCAAATACTTCGCCTCCTTTTTATACGCTGTACCCCAGGTCGTATAAACCGATCTTGGCTCCTTATTTCGGCTGCAAGAGTGCCGATACCATTAGTTCCAAGGATGTGGGTCAGTTCGCGGATTGAAGCATCCGTAAGCAGACTTCGAATCGCACTGGCTTGCACTGCTGCAGGCATCTGCTTTTGATCAACAAAGGGTGTCATAGCGCCGTTGGTGTCAAAGTGATAGGGCAAGATCACACCAAAAGCATTGCTCATTTTTAGATGGGGGTTATGGGTACCTGAATAGGGAGGATTGGCACGTTCTTTGCCAAAATGATGGACCCGCTTTTTTGTTAGATTAGTGATTAATGGGTTGTCGCGCAGCATCCATAAGGTAGTCGATAACAAAACACCTATTTGATGGATAATACCTTTCATGGTCTCCTATTTTTCGCTTGAGTTGCCCATGAGTCTGCTTGACGTCTTTTGTTGTGAAAGTGGTGAACTCCTTAAACTTGCCGCATTATACTCAGACCAGATTAAGGCGTCAACTGCTGGTTTTCACATTGCCAGAGCTTGTAGACAGGCGCCTCGAATGGGCGCGGATTAACGCTGATTTTTTCTTTTTCCGACAAACTGCTAGAATGGACCAAGATTAGTGTTAAGGTACCATTTACTCCATTCCAGTTTGTCACCCTAAAACTGAAACTGAGGTAGACCATGACAACACCCCGTCAGAACTTCATCACCGCACTCGAATTAGGAACGCCTACCGGGTTGGTTCCACACTTTGAGTTGGTATTCTTCCTGACGATGGAAGTTTTTGGAAAAGTTCATCCCTCCCATCGGTATTACGGCCAATGGAACCAGATGGAAGCCAAGGAACGCCAGATGCATCGGCAGGATATGGCGGACATCTATATCAAAACCGCAGAACGGTTTGGGCATTCAGCCATCTTTATCCATCCTAATCCCGAAGGTGTGGAAGAGACAATTCGCCTGGTGGAATTGATCCGTGAGAAAAGCGGGGACACATACTTCATCATGCGTCATGGGGATGCCACCTTCAGCTTACCCGATGGCAACCACATACAAGAATTCTCTTATCGGATTGCGGACGACCCTGAAGGCCTTAAAGCGGAAGCTGCGGCTATGGTAGATCAAGCGCTTGGTTATGCGGAAAAACTTGCCGAACATGGTGGCCTAGATGGATTTGCCCTTTGTGCTGACTATTGCTTTAACACGGGTCCTTTTCTCAGTCCACGTATGTTTGGTGAATTCATAACTCCCTTCCTGGCCAGATTGACGAAAGGCTACCGGGATATGGGCTTCTATGTAATCAAACATACGGACGGCAATATCATGCCCATCCTTGACCAACTGGTCGCGACAAAGCCGCATGCCTTACACTCGCTCGACCCGCAAGCTGGTGTTGATATCGCCGAGATCAAACGGCTTTATGGAGACCAACTCTGCCTGATTGGGAACGTCAATTGCGGCTTATTAGATACAGGCACCGATGAAGAGGTGATCGAATCGGTCAGTTACACACTAAAATATGGCATGCCGGGCGGTGGATACATATTCTCAACCTCCAATTGTATCTACACAGGAATGAGACTCTCTCGCTACGAGTTAATGTTGGATGTATGGCGGGAAAAAGGCAGATATAACGATTGAAAGATGTAAATTTTAATCATTGAAATCATCTCGATTATTTAGCCGATGACACAACGCGAGAAGGAAATCTCTGTTATCTGAACTTAGGTAGCGCATTGTGCCCCCCATTCGACTAAAGCTTTTGTTGTATCGCAAGTAGTAGTCGGGATTATCTTCCGGTGGTTCACCCTTTGACCAGTCCCAGTTTGATTTGGCCAAGTCAACTACAAGAATATAGTGCGCATCAATATGCGTTCCATTTTGTATGGCCAGATTCTGAGCCATTGACATTGATTTCTCGAAAATCATGGGAGACATGACGGCCGAGCCTAGAGAGAGATAAACACCACCATCTATCCGATTGACCGCCTCGGCAAATGTGAGGAAATCGCGCAGCGCAGTACGACCCAAGGCCGCTCCATGGTTCATCGGGTGGTTATAGATAATATCATGCCCGATCATAGGATGGCCTGTGAATGGGATGCCCAACTGGTATGCTCGCGCTTGCACACTGTAATAGTTCCAGGGGAATGCCACAGCATACCAGCCGGCTGGAAGATCAAACATTTTTATGATCGAACTCAAATCGGCCGCGGCTGCGGCTCTAGAAGGATCAGATGTAATGCTCTCAACAACTTCGTTCTCAAGCTCGCTCAGCGCCGGCACGATGAGGCCTTCGTTGGCGATCATCGCCCCAACAGATTCGCCGTATCCCCTTCCTTCATAGGCTCCGATGTTAAGCGCCAGATTGATGTTGAATCCCGTTTCTTGCCAGTTGCCAAATTCGCCGCGAAAGACCCCACCCTTTACATCTTCACTGCTCTTGCCCTGAAAGGCAAATTCCCAATCATGAATGATGCCCGCCCCATTGGTGGCTAGGTGTGTCAGCCAACCCCCTTCCATTAAGTCATTCAGCACTAATGATAGCCCATTCTTTATGGTATGTGCGCCAAAAGACAGTATCACTGGCTTGCTATTAGCCCTCGCATTGCGAATGCGTTCAGCCGCTTCAAGGATGATTTTTTGATCATAGTCATTCAGATTTCTCGGCTGCGTTTTTGAGGAAATATGATCCCGCTGTATATGCACTTTGTTCTTTCGCTCGGAAAGCGGTTTCATTCTTACTAAGGAACGGTCCATTTTGGGATAAGACATACTACACTTCCGCTTGTGGCGATAAAGAAACACAACGTTACACTATCGATATAATCCACCCCGATTCCAGTAGCCATTTGGAAGGCCTATAATTTCATATCTTTCCAATGACGACACTGTATATTGTATGGATGAATCGGTCATCGCAATTGTCGCACTGTCTCAAGATCGCTAAACAACAGGTGCGCATTATAAGCTGACCTAAACATATAGGCGATGTTCAACAATATAGCCTCCTATTTGTTTTCTAACCATTCCGTCAAACGAATGATCGGCTTTCACAGATTCTCTTACTAGGGTTGAGGAAACATCCAAACATTCCACGTCTAAAACAACATGCATGCCTTCATATAGGGGACTTAGTTCAAAGCCACAACGAGGAAACACCCATACTCGAAATCTTTCAAGAAACTTAGCGTAATTCACCCAATGATTAAACCCATCCAATTTGTCAGCACCGATTACAAACGAAAATTCGTATTCAGGATTCTGACGTTGGATAGCTAGTAATGAGGAATAAGTGTTGTTGATAGATGGACAGTCAATTTCGATTGATTCGATCTTGATCCCTGGCTCTAGTAACAATCTGAGCATAGCTAGGCGATGAACATCACTTGCCATGTTCCCGGAACGAGCATGATTTTTGGTGGGCAAGAGCCAAACTTCATCTACCAAACGGAACTCTAGCAAAGTTCTAAATATGAACTCGTGCCCTTTATGCGGAGGATTAAATGCTGAGCCGAAGAGTGCAATCTTCATCGATTTATCTTGATCATTAATTGTTACAATCCGAATTCGTACTGGGCCATTTGTTTGGACTTGCTTTCCGAAACAGCCTCTACATCAGCAATTAATGAAGAGTCTAATCTAGAATCGAGTAGTCGGTGAATTCCAGTAGAAGCTAGTACTCTGGCAATGATCTTATGCCGAATAACCTGTAGCGCAATTTTGAAAATTGCGCCGGCAAATTGCAAATATCTGCCCTACATCCAATCGACAAAACTTGTTTGGTGGACTACTAAGTACAAGCTTACTTATATTGATGGTTGGCGCCGTGGCCGGTCTCCTGACCGCGCCACAATTCACCCGCAGAACATTTTTGAATGCACTTAGGTTGATTACTCGGAAAAAGTAAACCCGTCCAATATATGCTGCGTCATAACGGACGTCTGAGAAAAATCAGGTACGATGTAATCCGCTCCAGCACGAATTAGGCGAGTTCTCTTGACTTGATTGAGACCCCAGCGCCGAACTTCATCAGACGCAACGCCTACGGCGATCCCGCCGCGTTTTTTGGTTTCGCGAATCTCGACTGGACCGTCGCCGAATGTGATTAATTCCGGACCTTGCAGATTGTTACCCGTGATAATTCTGTCGATCACCAATTTCTTGGAATACTTGCTTATGTCGCCACTAGCACCGTAGATGCGTCCTTCAAACAACGGTGCATATCCGAGAATTTCCGCTTCAGCTTTGACATCTTCTTCATCAGTTCCACTGGCCAAATAGAGTTTCACGCCTTGACTGCACAGCGCATTTAGCAGATCAACTGCACCCTTTACGATGAAATCGTTAACATCAAGTTCGCGGCGCTCAAGACGATCTTTCCTAACATTGACTTGTTTCATTAGCGCATCATTGTAGATCTTTTTATACTCTGTCGCGGTTAAAATCGCGCGCTTGGGAACAAACCCAAATTCCGTAACCATGTCTACCAGGGCCTGCATTTGCAGGATTGTTTGGATACCAGTCGATATATCTATGAACTCCCTGACAGAAGCAAGAATGCGTTGATAGTCGAATTCCGCGGCATCCATAAATTGCTCGCCCAATATTGCGCGAATCATCATAGCTTCCATCACAGGCTCCCAGCCTTCGCGCAGCACTGAAATCGTTCCGTCGTGGTCGAATACTGCATGTTGGAAATGTCCCGTGTTTTCCCTATTACGAACAATCTCAATCTGAGTACCCTTGAGATAGCGCGCCTGTCGTAAATTCTGGGCTACCTCTGGATGATGGATATACTCTGCCTGCACAGCGAATGCCAAGATTTCTTCAGGAGATGCAGTACCAGTTTGCTGTAACTTTTGCACAGTAACGCCAGCGGCAAGGTTGGCGAGTTCAGCGGCTTGTGTCAATGGGACGCCTGAGGCGAGACAAACCGCCCATGCAGCAATAGTGGTATCTCCCGCTCCTACAGGATCTATGGGCTTTAGTAATTGGATGCCAGGCACGATAAAGTGCCTCTCTCCATCGTAAATCAGCAAGCCACGCTCGCCCCGGGTAACCATAACGGGCCTCCGCGAGCGTTGATAGATCTGTACAGCATACTCTTTCGCTTTTTCTTCGGGAATCGCAATGGCCAAATCGCACAGCTCGTCATTGGCCATTGCAGCTTCATGCGCATTAAGCTTGACGAACATATTTTCAAAATGTGCGGGCAAACTACGGAAGTCTAGCAATATTAAGCATCGATTCTGACCTTCGGCTAATCTGAGCAAATGATCAAATATTGCGCTGGAAGAAACCCCTCTTGACAATTGGCCATTGAAGATGAGGATGTCCAAATCAGAAATCGTGCTTTCCAGGGCCAGAAGAAGCCGCCGTTCAGACTCAGTGGAGATGATGTTCGACCGGCCAATATCAATTCGTTCTAATTCTTCTCCGTCTGCATAACGCTTACAGTAGACGGGGGTTTGCCAATTGATCTCTTGAACGACCATGCCCGAACAATCAACATTAAGCTGCGCGAGTTGTTTTTCTAGTGCGTGACCAAAGAGATCATTGCCCACTAATGAAAATGCGTGAATTGAACCTGCTCCAAGAGATGCAAGGTTGGCGACAATATTAGCCCCACCCCCGAGGGAATAACGCTGAACAATGACGGATTCAGTAGGTTTGCCTGTCTCAATAGAGTATTCCTGTTCGCTTAAGTCCAGGATCCAGTAAGCATCAACACAGAAATCTCCGAGCACACCAATGCGGAGTTCTCCAAATAGCTCAAAGATCTTTTCCAGGTTGGTCACAACTATTTCCTGACCCGCGATATTTCAGCCACTTCGTCTAGTGAGGGGTTATGTTGCAGAAAATCTCTACGTCGGATAGTCTCCATCGTTCCTTCATAATACAAGAAAGGCGACGATATGGAAACCCCATTCAAATGGCGGCATTACCAAGCAGCAGTCATTGCACCGCAATGGGGTGATCAGGAAATATGAACCAAAGCTTGCACGACGATCAGAAGAATAGGAGGCAGCTATTAGAAACGGCCGTTCACGTAGCCAACAACTTTCTCGACAAGCTGCCCACCCACCCGGCTGCGATCAACCCAGGTGCCAGGCACTCTGAAAGTGCCTGGCACCTTGAGTTACCCGTCGACGGCACAGGCGCACTAGAAGCCCTGGCGCAGTTCACAGCCAGGTATGGCCCCGGCCTCTCCGGCAGCGCCGGCCCGCGCTACCTGGGCTTCGTCACCGGTGGCGCCACCCCCGCCGCGCTGCTAGGCGACTGGCTGGCAGCAGCTTATGACCAGAATGTCGCCGCCAATGAAGATTCCGTCGCTTCCTACGTGGAGCAGGAAACTATCCACTTCTTGCGCCAGTTGTTTGGCCTGCCAGCAGCTTTTATGGGCACCTTTGTCAGCGGAGCCACCATCAGCAACTTTGTAGGGCTGGCCCAAGCGCGGCAATGGGCAGCTTTACAACATGGCGTCGATGCTGCAGAAGCGGGGCTATATGGCCTGCCGCCTCTGCCCATCCTGTCGGCGACGCCTCATTCCAGTATCTACAAAGCGTTGGCGATGTTGGGTATGGGCAGGCAGGTGATGGAAATCCCCACATTGCCCGGCCGGGAGGCGCTGGACGTGGCCGCGCTGGCGCAACGTTTGCAGGCGCTCGACGGCCAACCATCTGTAGTCGTGGCCAATGCCGGCACGGTGAACACGGTGGATTTTGATGACTTGCAAGCGATCTCCCGTCTACAACAACCGTTCAACTTCTGGCTGCACGTGGATGGCGCTTTTGGTGGCTTCGCTGCTTGCGCGCCACGCTACCAGCAGTTGGTCGCCGGCATGGAAACGGCCGATTCCATCACCATCGACGCCCATAAATGGCTCAATGTACCCTACGATTCGGCGATGCAGTTTTCGCGCCACCCCGAACTGCAACTAGCTGTGTTCCGCAACGCGGCCGTTTATCTGGGTCCCAGCAGCGCAGACGAAACACCCAGCCTCGTTCATTGGACGCCGCAAAACTCGCGCCGCTTTCGCGCCCTGCCGGCCTGGATGACTTTGATCGCTTACGGCCGTGCCGGTTACCAGGATATCGTGCAACGCAACTGCGACCAGGCAAGGTGGCTTGGGCAGCAAATTGAGGCTTCAGCACAGTTCCGCCTGTTGGCCCCGGTCAATCTCAATGTCACGTGCTTCACCTTGGCCGGCGATCCAACGATGGAGCAGGTGCAGCAGTTCCTGGCGCGGCTGCGGGACGACGGCCGTGTCTACCTCACCCCCACGCAGATCAAAGGCGTCCCCGCCATCCGCGCCGCCTTTTCCAACTGGCAAACAGAATTGCGAGACGCCGAAATCTGCTGGCAGGCATTGCAAGACACAAGTATAAAGCCATAGAGTGGACCAATCTACGTAGATTGGTCCACTCTGCGCATGAATCGCCTGACAGCTTGTTCGCACACCCCAGGCTTCAAGCAATCTCGCCAGTTTACATCTACGATTATATAATAGATAGCGTTGTTGAACTTGACCTGGTTGAAACGCTGAATGAATCGGCTTCAAAAGCTTATTAACCATATCGGTCCAGGCGCACAGCTTTTCTTACTTGTTGAGCCTGACCCCAAAGATTAGGAGAAGAATCATGAGTAAAAAACGACCTTTTGGCGTAACGCTTCTGGCCATTTTGGCTGCAATCGGAGCCGTCATCGCCATAGTCCACACCCTTCAGATGCTGCACCTTTTTCCCATCAGCGGTCCTTTCGGGAAATTCTCTTTCTTCACCTTTGACCTGTTCGGGGCAATCCTCTGGGGCATATTGGCTCTCATTTACATCTGGGTCGTGCGTATGCTCTGGAATCTAGATCCGCAAGGCTGGCTCTTCGTGGTAGCCTTGTCGGCCCTCAACCTCATCCTGGCCGTGATATCGATAATTGGGCAGTCAACGTTGCAGGCCATGTTGCCGGCTATCATCGTTAACGGCCTGATCCTGATCTACGGCCTGTTGCCGGGCACAAAGGGGGCGTTCGGCATGCCTTCAGGAAAATCTGAGGCAGCAGCCCCGGCTGCTGCTCTTGAACCCACCCGCGGACAGGTAATAGACCTAGAAGAAACGTCTGCTATTGAAGACGCCCCACCACCGGTCGAACCAGCGGTCAGCGAGGCTGCTGCTGTAGAGATGGAAGAAGAAGCCGCGGTCAGCGAGGCCGCGGCCGCAGAGGTGGATGCAGAAGCTGAAGTCGAGGCCGCAGCCGTAGAGGTGGATGCAGAAGCTGAAGTCGAGGCCGCAGCCGTAGCCGTAGAGGTGGAAGCAGAAGCTGAAGTCGACGAGGCCGCAGCCGTAGAGATGGAAGCAGAAGCTGAGGCCCCGGCGGCGGCAGCGGTGACCGGCGTGGCGGCGACAGCGCACGACTTATCCTACGTGGAAGGTATCGGAGCGGTCTATGCCGGCAAGCTCAAAGAGGTGGGGATTGATACACCACAGGCGCTGCTTGAGAAAGGCGCAACGCCGAAAGGACGGAAAGAACTGGCCGAGAGTACCGGGATCAGCGGCCATCTGATTCTGAAGTGGGTCAACCACGTAGACCTCTACCGCATCACTGGTTTGGGTGCGGAATATGCCGATCTACTGGAAGCGTCCGGCGTCGATACTGTGCCCGAACTGGCCCAGCGCAACCCTGGGAACCTGCACAACAAGGTGATCGAGGTCAATAAGGAAAAGCATCTGGTTAGACACGTGCCTTCACAGTCGCAGATTGATGATTGGGTGAACCAGGCCAAGCAATTGCCGCGCGTTATAAGCTACTAGAGTGAACTTTGTTTAGACTATCAATGGGTGTGTTTCAAATAAGTTGGAGGAGTAGGCATCCTCAGATACCGCCGGTTGCATTTGAGAATGCGATCTACTCCATCTCCAGCTGAATGAAACACACCCCTTATCAACTCGCGGCCTGGATGACCTTGATAGCTTACGGCCGTGTCTGGTTTCGTCACCACGCATTACCAAGGCAGCTCCGCCATCCGCGCCGCCTTCTCCAACTAGCAAACAGAAATGCGAAACGCTGAAATCTGCTGGCAGGTGTTGCAAGAGACAACGTAAAAACGTTGGTCCAACTTGTTCTTATGCAGACTGCCACATTATGAGCCCTGACTGGAGGATACCCATATGGATAAAGGAAATTCGTCAACGTTCACCATCTGGCTCAAGCGCATCTTGCTCGCACTTCTTGCCATTTTTCTGCTTCTCATTGCCTTATTTGCCGGTGCGATCATCTTCGACAGCCTTTTCGGCAGCGATACGGCCGACTTCGCCAATATCGAATACGAAAATATGGATGGCCAAAAGCTGTACGGCTACCTGGCCACACCGCAGGGGCCCGGCCCCCATCCGGCCGTCTTGTTGATCCATGAATGGTGGGGCTTGAACGAGGGCATCACCACACTAGCCGATGCGCTGGCCGAGGAAGGGTATGTCGTCTTTGCGCCTGACGGCTACCGTGGCAATGTTACGGCCGCCTTTCCCCGCGCGCTATGGCTGCGCATTACCACGCCAGAAGAGCAAGTGGAAGCAGACATGGACAGCGCCCTTGATTACCTACGCGATCTTGATGGCGTCGATGCAGAAAGGGTTGCTTCTATGGGCTTCTGCTTTGGCGGCGGCCATTCCCTCCAGCTAGGTCTGCGACAATCCGAGAATCTGGCGCTGACCATTATATACTATGGCGCCGTGGTCACCGAACCTGATTTGCTGCGTCCCTTAACCGAGGCGCAGCCAGTCCTCGGTATTTTCGCCGAAGAAGATAACACCATCTTCCCCGCCGAAGTGCTAGAATTTGAAGCAGCCCTTAATTCCCTCGACATCAAGAATGAGATAACCATCTATCCCGGCGTAGGGCACGCCTTCGTGACCGAAGAGAACTACAACCAGCCAGGCCCTGCGGGAGATGCATGGGCCCAAACACTCGCTTTCCTTGAAAAGAATCTAAACTAGTGAGCTCATTGGATACGCTTGGCCACCCTATCAATTCCATTTACGCACGCCAATCTCACATTAGAAACCAGCTGCAAGTCTCGCTGCGGGAAGGGGATGCCGCTGTCCCTACGATTACATCATCCAGCGTCGACTGGGTACGCCGGGGAAAGCGGGTCACGATTCCGGTTGGCAACTACCCCTCTACCAGGCTCAATATAACTGCGACTGCGAGAATTAACCCCACAACTGCCACTTCTCTTGCTAATTCTTCCACAAAAATACAACCTGGGATAAGCTGACAGCTGTCAGCTACAAGGCAGTTAGCGTAATGTTATCGCACCTGCGGGACATTGTAATATACAAGCTCCGCAGGCGATGCAGCGTTCTATATCATGCAAAACGACTGTGCGCTGCTTTTGATCGGGCGTCCAGCAGCCGATAGGACGGACCTCGTAACATTGCCAGACGCCGGTACATTTGTTTGGATCGAGGTGAATCTGTAAACCACGCAGCGTGCGCGCAATATGCCAATGCTCGCTCATGGATGACCAAAATGTTGGATTCTCAGACATAGTTACCACTACCCGCCCACGAACCAGGGTGTCAGCAAATAGACGGCCGTCAAAGCCACCGCGATCAGCACCTCCCAGCCCCAATTGGCCTGCTCCCCGCGCATCAGGAGAGACATACCTTGCAGTTCGGCGGCAGTGAAGACGGACAAGCCCACAAGGGCGATGGCCCAGTTGAGCAGTTGCTGTGGCGGCAGCGTGCGAACCACGGCCGTACACACACCCTATTATTCTCACTCAACTCCGGCATGATGTCGACCCAATCGCTGGACCATCCCCCTTGCCCGGCATCGAGAATGATCGTAGGGTTGCCTACACCGCGACATTAGATATGCATGTCGCACCCATTAGCCTCGACTATTTCACTCGCCGCAGAAAAATGAGCGGTAGTGGCCGTCTCCGCTCGTGCAGCCGCCATCGTTATTGCCGCTCAGAATGGGTGGTTATTTTCGTAGTATAGTGTCCAGCACCACGACGTCATAATCGGCAGACAGGGCATAATCCAACCCTGCATCTTGTATCTGTCCAAGTGCCGTTCTCTATTGGCGCTTGATAATCACAAGCGTTTCATCATCACACGGCGCTCTACCATCAGAAAAGCGGCCAACAGCAGCCAATACTGCGTCTTGGATTGTCAAAACAGAGGCGCTCAAGTTGTCCTGCGTCGCTGCTAAGAGACGATGATCGCCGAAAAAATCACCGTGCAGGTTCTGGGCCTCGGTGACGCCGTCGGTATACATGATCAAGGTATCGCCATAATCGAGGCCAATTGATTTTGCTTGCCAGGTCGCTTCTTCAAGTATCCCTAGCGGCATGCCCGTGTTTCGCAATCCTTGCGACTTGACTAGCTCCAGGGGCTTATCTAAAGATCGGGCCTTAAAAAGATAGGGGGGATTGTGACCGGCGTTAGCATAAGTCAGGTCTCCGGTCTCAGGGTCAAGGATGCCGTAGAAAACAGTGACGAACATATTATTACGGGTATCGGTCAAGATCCGTTGATTGGTCGCGCGCAAAACCCGATCTGGCCGGGTTTGATGTTCAATGGCGTAAGTTCTAATGAGTGTACGGCTTAGGGCCATGAACAAAGCAGCTCCCATCCCTTTATCGGCAACATCGGCAACAAGAATACCCAGTAAACCATTGGGCAGCGATATGACGTCGTAGAAATCACCAGATGTTTCCTTGCACGGTTTCAGCGTAGCGGCTAGCTGCCACCCTTCAATCTGAGGTAATGTATCGGGTAAAAAGCTGGCCTGGATTTGCCAGGCAAAGTCCAATTCCTGAACCGTTTTTTGATGAGCTAACGTTTCGGCCTGGACTTCAGCCTGGTGCAATGCCGTGGCGATCTGCGCTGCCAGAACATGCAGCGCAGGACCCAAATCCATCACGGCTTCTTCAAAGTACAATCGGTCCAGGGTAAGGCAAATGCCGCCTATTGGTTCAGCCTTCTCGGAAGATAGAATTGGATTCAGATAGAGAGGAAATGTAGCTACTTGCTTCGTCCAAGGGGGTTTTTCACCTGGGGCGACGTAATGGGGCTCAGGATTCGTCTGCAGCCAATCCCAAATCTCTTGAATCACAGGCGGCCTATCTTCAGGCAGTCGAAGTAAGGTAGAGCCGGAATGGAGTCGGATCTCCACCTGATGGTAGCCAAACATTTTAGGGACATGGGCTGCCAAAACCTGGGGCAAAGTCGACGCATCAACAGGGGCGGCGAGGATAGCTCGTCCTAATTGTTCTAACTGGGTTACCTCGCGGGACCGCTGTTGGCTTAACATCGCTTGTTGGCTTAAACGGCGGGCCAATAGGCTGGCCAAGAAGATACCGCTTATAAAATAGAGATAGGCAAACAATCCTAATTGAGAATAGGTGGCGGCAGCTAGAATACCAAAGAAGGCGGGTGAATGGGCTACTAGAAAGAATCTGAACATGCGCTTGCCAAATCCGGTCCAGTCTTTCTGGCGTATTGGTGACAGAAGGTGAAAATGAGCGAGGAGAGTTCCAAACAACAGGAATAAAAGGCCCTCCCAGGGAAGCCAAGCCAGAATCGCCAGCAAAGCGGGCCAGGCTGCTGCCAAGGTCATTTGCATGAGTGGAATTTGACCGCCCAACCCTTGATAAAGCAATAGGAGTAAGAGCAGGCCCACGATGCTCGATCCCAGGTTAAAAACCAGATTGCGAATCCCGTTCCATTGTTGGTATCTTGATGGTGACAGGGGTCGATCAATCACATAATCGATCAACCTTCCCCAAAATGGAACCCATACGGCCGTTGGACCAAAGAGCAGTATCACCGAGATGACGATGACGATTTCCATGCTGCTACCGTTGTAGTCATAGCTTCCATCACGGCCGACTGTAATTTGAAAGAAGGAAAGCCTGCCAGCCAGCACACTTAATCCCAGAATTAGAAGCAAAACCAACCACTGCTCGCGCAGTAAATTCAGGTCTGTTGCCGCCATAAGCCAGACAAGCGCAAACACCACAAATAGCAGACCATAAAGCGTACCAAACAGTTCCCTGAGCAGAGAGTAGCGATCGGGCTCGGGCAATGTTTGAAAATCAGGCCATAGTTTTTGCGCAATGTTTGATAGGAAGTTTTTCATAGCTTGTCCGGGATATCGTCCGGAGGTGTCTTGGCCTCAGACCAGGCGGCGACATCGGCAGGTTGGGCAGCGGTCGTCTCAGATGCGCACAGAGCGCTTTTTCAGGAGTATTATACCTAGACACCCGCTTTTTGCCTGTCGTCTCCAGTTCTTCGATGCCATTGATGGTAATCACAAGCTACAGTCGGTTCATAAACTGGCAAACCATTCTCTTCACAAGAAAGTTTACGCCACCGGGAAGTGCAAGAATGACAGTTCGGTTTGAGTGTCGGCAAATGACCGATATTCGTATACTATGCCAAATATCAATCGGTAAATGTGGAAATCGTAATATGTTGTGCAAAAAGATTTGCCACAGATTGAGAAAACAAGCAGGGTCTTTTACATGGCAAGGGAACTTGACAGGAATGCCATTCCCCTTTCTGCAAAATCATGGCTATGCGCGAAGAGGTTTCACATGAGCAAAACAGCTTTATTGGTCATTGATGTTCAAAAGGGTCTTGATGACCCGTCTTTAGGCAAGCGAAACAATCCAGACGCAGAATCAAATATTGCGCTGTTGCTTTCCGGGTGGCGCGCGCATGCATTACCGGTAATTCATATACAGCATCGTTCAGTGGAGCCAAACTCGCCGCTGCGCCCGGAACTACCAGGTAATGCGTTCAAAGAAGAAGCGCAGCCGTTGCTTGAAGAAAAGCAGTTCAGTAAATCAAATAATAGCGCGTTTATCGGAACTGGGCTTGAAAAATACCTGCAAGAACAAGGCATTTCATCTTTGGTGATTGTTGGGCTAACGACCGATCATTGCGTATCAGCGTCAACACGGATGGCGTCCGATCTAGGGTTCGATGTAACGTTGATTTCCGATGCGACGGCAGCATTCGAACGTGAAGGGTATGATGGTGTTCTGTATTCGGCCGAAGACATACACAACATCAATTTGGTGAGCTTGGATGGTGAATTCTGTATCGTTCGATCTACCGCAGAAGTATTGAAGGAAATCGCTTAACAATCAAATCATCTCGGCGGTCATCATTCTCTATTCCCCTATTGTTCTTGCGACTGCTCAAATCTTCTGTATAATCAAACGTTATAATATCTGAAACATTATAATGTTTTGGCTTTGTAAACGCATCTACTGATGGGGTCTTTGGGAAAGATAGTTGTTTGATGATGAACAAACTTGTTCAGGACAGCGTGTCGCCCTACTATCGCCAGCTATACGAAATTCTGCGCAAAGATATCGTGGAAGGACAGCGGCCGGCGGGCGAGCTCCTGCCCTCTGAGTCGGAACTGATCGACCGCTACCAGGTCAGCCGCGTCACGGTGCGCCAGGCGATGGACCTGCTGGTGCAGGATGGTCTCGTTTACCGGCGGCGCGGGCGTGGGACCTTTGTTGCCGCGCCCAAGATCGAGCAAGGTCTGACCCAAATAATCAGTTTTAGCGAAGATATGCGCCGGCGTGGTTTCCATGCCGAAACGGCCGTTTTAACCTCCTATCTCCTGCCCGCATCCAAAGAAATAGCAGAAAAGCTGGGCATTGCGCGCGGAGAGGAGATCGCTTTTTTGCAGCGTTTGCGCCTGGCCGACGGGGAGCCGCTGAGCATTGAAAGTTCGTACCTGGTTCATCGCCAATGCCCCGGCATTCTTGACGGCGATTATGCCCGCAATCCCTTGCGTGAAACGTTGGAGCAGAATTATGATCTGCGCCTGGTGCGTGCCACGCAGGTTATTCGGGCCGTTGCGGCTTCAGAAGCGCTGGCTCAAAAGCTATCTATCGCGCCCGGTTCACCCCTATTCTTTATCGAGCGCATATCTTATTCGCAGTACGACAGGCCCGTTGAGTTCCTACAGCTATATCATCGCGGCGATCGCTACTCCCTACACAATGAACTACGAGATTGACGAGGCAAGAATGGATATTGTGACCCTTGGTGAAATGCTCATCGACATGTTTCCTTCGCAGATTGGTCTTAATCTGGTCAATGTGCCCGCTTTCCACCCCAAACCTGGGGGCGCACCGGCCAATGTGGCCGTAGCGGCGGCGCGGTTGGGCAAGAAATCGGCTTTCATTGGCAAAGTGGGCGACGATGCTTTTGGTCGGTTTCTGGTAAATACGCTGGCCGAAGAGGGCGTGGAAACGCGTGGCATGCGCCTGGATCAAAAGGCGCGCACAACCATGGCCTTTATCGCCCTGCCTGATGAACACACGGCCGAATATCTCTTTTACCGCAACCCGGGTGCAGACATGCTGTTGCGTAGCGACGAACTAGATCGAACGTTGTTGCAGCAAACCCGCGCCTTTCACTTCGGCTCCATCAGTTTGATCGATGAACCGAGTCGCAGCGCCACCATCGAAGCAGCCCGTTTGGCTCGTGATGGAGGCGCCTTGATATCCTTCGACGTCAACTACCGCCCCTCGCTTTGGCCCGCGGCTGCTGATCCCGCAGCAGTGATCAAGGCGATGCTCCCTGATGTAGATCTGGTTAAAGTGAACGAGGCGGAACTGGGCTACCTTACCGGCAGCGTAGACATAGGCAGCGGCAGCCGCATTCTGCTAGATAGTGGCCCTGCGCTTTGTGTTGTAACCCTGGGGGCAAACGGCAGCTATTTCCATACTACTGCCGGAGACGGCCGTGTCCCTCCATTCCCGGTAAAAACCGTCGATTCCGTCGGCTGTGGAGACGCCTTCACTGCCGGCCTTCTCAGCCAGCTTGCCACTGCTGTTAACTGGCGCGATCAGTTAGACCTGATATGCCTACACGAAATTTTACGCTATGCTAATGCCGTTGGCGCACTAACAGCCCAAAAACAAGGTGTCATTCCTGCCCTACCGGTAGCGACCGAAGTAGAGGCATTTTTACAAGCCATGATCTAATGCCTACCAACGAATGCTTTCTTAGTTGAAAACGCGCGGAGCGAAAATCGTGAACCGGTAAGGAGCAATGACTTTAGTCATCTCACCGCTAAAGCGATTACTCCAAGCCAATTTTGAAGGAGAAATACATGCCACAAACAACAAGAAAACTGAGTACGCCGGAATTACGGGAAATAGCCCGCGATCTGCGTTTGGATATCCTGGAAATGACCACCAAAGCCGGGTCCGGCCATGCCTCCAGCTCCTGGTCGGCGACGGAAGTCCTGGTCGCTCTCTTCTTTGGTGGTGTCCTACGCTACCGCAGCGACGAGCCCCAATGGCCGGAACGGGATCGCTTTATCATGAGCAAGGGGCATGCCGCCCCCCTACTCTATGCCACCCTGGCCCGGGCCGGTTATTTCAGCCGCGATGAAATCTGGCGCTTGCGCCAGATCGACAGCCCGGTCCAGGGTCATCCCATACAGGGTATGATGCCCGGCGTCGAAGCCACGACCGGCTCCTTGGGCCAGGGCTTGTCCGTTGGCGTCGGCCATGTCTTGGGCGGACGACTGAATGGCCTGGACTACAACGTCTATGTGCTGCTCGGCGACGGCGAATGTGAAGCGGGCCAGATCTGGGAAGCGGCCATGTCCGCCGCCCACTTCAAAGCCGGTAATCTGATCGCGATTCTCGATTACAACAAATACCAGGAAATGGGCCCGATTAGCCGCGAAATGGGCCTGGAACCCCTGGTCGAAAAATGGCAAAGCTTCGGCTGGTACGTGGTCGAGGCGGATGGGCATGATATTGATGACCTGTTGGCCAAATTGGAAGAAGTAAAAGCGGTTGAAGAGCAGCCGGCGATCATCATCGCCCACACCGTGAAGGGCAAAGGCGTCTCTTTTGTGGAAGCGGATTACACCTTCCACGGCCGTGCCCTAAACGCGGAGCAGGCCGCAGTGGCCAGGGAGGAACTCAATGCAACTTGGTAAACAGGCTGGTTTGCAGCCATACGATCTGCCCTTACGCAATGTCTTCGGCGAAGCTCTGCTCAACGTCGCCACCGATAACCCTAAAGTCGTCGTTCTAGACGGCGATCTGGCCAATTCCACCAAGGCAGATACGGTGCGCAAAGCGTATCCGGAACGGTTTTTCAATATCGGCATCGCCGAAAGCAACCTGGTCGGTATCGGCGCCGGCTTAGCCGCCTGTGATTTCATCCCTTGGATCACCAGCTTCTCCTCGTTCCTACTTTGCAACGCCTACGATCAGATCCGCCTGGCCGTGGCCATGTCCAACATCAATGCCAAGGTCCTGGGCAGCCATGGCGGCATCACTCTGGGCAAGGATGGCCCAACACAAATGGGCATTGAAGATCTGGCCTTGGTCGGCGGTCTGCCCACCTTCGTCATCCTCGTCCCCAGCGATCCCGCTTCCATGCACGCCGCTGTCAAAGCGGCAACCGATTGGGTTGGTCCCGTTTTTCTGCGCTCCAGCCGGGTTGCGCTGCCGGAGATCTATGCTATGGACGACTGCCCCTTTGAGATCGGCAAAGCCAACGTCGTGCGCCAGGGAATTGATTTGACCATTATTGGCTGCGGTATCATGGTCGCTACGGCGCTCGATGCAGCGGCCGCACTGGCTCAAGAGGGCATCGAAGCGCGTGTACTAGATATGCACACCATACGGCCGATGGACGTCGCTGCCATCGCCGCTGCCGCCCGTGAAACGGGGGCCATTGTCACCGCCGAAGAACACCTGTTGCAAGGGGGAATGGGCAGCAACATCGCCCGTGTCGTCGCCGCCAACCATCCTGTGCCCATGCGCTTCGTTGGCCTGGCCGATACGTACACCGATTCGGCCGATCCCCAAGACTTACTGGTCAAATATCATTTGACCGCTGAAGATATTGTCCAGGCAGCGCGCGAGGCCGTTGCCGCTAAGTAAGGCAAGAGATGCCAACTTCTCATGGAGATGCCAACTTCAGGAAAAGCTGGCATCTCTAGGGAGCACACTATGAAACTTCGACAAGAATTACTACAACGCCAGGCCCAAGACAAGCCCATCCGCGTCGGGGCCAGCGGGGCTGGCTGGATGGGCAGCGGATTTGTGGCCCAAATGAGTTATGTGCCCGGCATGCAAGTGTCGCTCTTGGCCGATCCTGACACAGCCGCCGCCTGCGACGCATTTATCAGCAGCGGCATCCCCCGCGAAACCATCGTCGAGACCAATACCGCTGGGCCAGCCATGGACGCCTTGCGCGCCGGCAAACGGGTTGTCACGGCCGACTACTCCCTGGCCGCCCAGTTAGACGACATCGATATCGTCACCGACGTCACTTATTCACCCGCTATTGGCGCGGAAACGGCCCATGCCTGTATTACACATGGCAAAGATATCGTGCTGATCAACATCGAAGCGGATGTCACCGTAGGCCATATCTTGCACCAAAAAGCGCGAGAGGCGGGCGTGCTCTATACCGTTTCCTCCGGCGACGAACCGGGCTGCTTGATGGAGCTGTATAACTTCGTCACCAGCCTTGGCTATGAAGTGATCGTCATCGGCAAGGGTAAGAATAATCCTCTCAACCCGGCGGCCACACCTGATACTGTGGCGGAATCGGCCAGAAGGGCTGATAAAGATCCCTATCAGGTAGCCTCCTACGTCGACGGTTCCAAGACGATGTTCGAGATGACCTGCGCCGCCAATGCCACCGGCTGCCTGCCTATGCAGCGGGGTATGATTGGCCCGCAGGCAACCTTAGAAAATGTAGCAGAGCTGTTCGCCCTGGAGGAAGACGGCGGGATGACCCAATTCCCCGGCGCTGTCGATTTCGTACAGGGCAGCGCCATGGCCGGTGGTGTTTTCATTGTCGTCCGTATCATGGATGAACGTATTAGTGCCGATTTAAACTACCTAAAAGTAGGGCGGGGAAACTATTTTACCTTCTTCCGCCCTTATCATCTCTGGTTTCTGGAAGCACCCATCTCCATCGCCAAGGCTTATCTACATCGCGAACCCACTTTGCAGCCCTTGGATCGGCCGTATGCCGATATCATGACCCTTGCCAAGCGCGATTTGAAGGTGGGTGAAACGCTGGACACATTTGGTGGATATACCTTCCATGGCGTCATGGATCGCGCCGCTGCCGTACGCAAAACCAATGCCCTGCCCGCCGGCCTGGCCCCTGGCGCGAAGCTTATACGTCCTGTCGCCGCCGGTGAAATCATAACCTGGGAAGATGTCCTATTGGACGAAGGAACTGTTGTCGTCAAGTTACGACGGCAGCAAGATCAGCACTTCAGAGAAGCCGACTTTTCTTAAAGTTGGCTTCTCTACCTATACCAAAAAGGAGTTATTAAGATGCGCATTGGATTACTCACCGTTCCGCTTCATAGTTCCCCCTTCGAAGAAGCGCTCGACCGCGCAGTGGCCATAGGTGTGACGGCCGTTGAAATCGGAGCCGGCGGCTATCCTGGCAGCGCTCATTGTCCCGTTGCCGAGTTATTGGCCAGCGAAGAACGACGCCAAGCCTATATGGAAGCGATCACCTCCCGTGGTCTGATTCTGAGCGCGCTCAGCGTTCACAACAACCCCCTGCACCCGGACCGAGAGACGGCACGTACGGCCGACAACGTGCTTCGTGCTGCCATTCGTCTGGCCCAGCTGCTCGGCGTCCCCGTCGTCAATACCTTTTCTGGCCTGCCCGCCGGTGCGCCGCAAGACAGCATGCCCAACTGGGTCACCTGCCCCTGGCCGCCCCACTTCCTGCAGATCTTAGATTACCAGTGGAACGAGGTGGCCATTCCTTACTGGCAAGAACTTGCCCCTTTTGCCGCGGAACACGGCGTCAAAATCGCCTTCGAAATGCACCCTGGCATGCTCGTCTATAATGTAGAAACCATGCTCAAGATGCGCGCGGCCACCGGGCCGGCCATCGGCTGCAACTTCGATCCCAGCCATCTCTTCTGGAACGGCGCCGATCCCGTAGCCGCCATCCGTAAACTAGGCGACGTCATCTACCATGTGCATGGCAAGGACTGCTACGTCGACCCGTTCAACATCTCTGTAAACGGTTGCAACGACAACAAACCGTACGACCAGATCGTCGATCGTGCCTGGACCTTCCGCAGCATCGGCTACGGTCATGGAACAACCGTTTGGAAAGATATCGTCAGCGCCTTACGCGTGGTTGGTTACGACTACGTCATTTCCATCGAACATGAAGATGCCCTGATGTCCGGTGACGAAGGATTGGCCAAAGGTGTGGCCATGCTGCAAGAAGTCAACATCTTCGAGCAGCCGGGCGAGATGTTCTGGGCCTGAGTATTCGCGCAATTTTCCCGGAAACCCGGAGTTTCCGGAAAAATGACAGCAAATCGCCCATGAAAAAGATCGACATCGACCCCAACAACTGGCAGCAGTTACCTGGTTACCGGCGCAATGTACTCCTGACCGGCGCCGATCTCCATAGTCCCGGAGCCCGGGTGCAGATGGTCACCATGAAGCCTGGTGACAGCATCGCCGGGCACTACCATAAAACCGCACACGAAGTTTACTGCGTTCTGCAAGGCCAATGCACCCTCGTCGTCGATGGCCAAGAGATTATCCTGCGCCCGGGGATGTTATTATCCATAGAACCTGGCGACATCCACCAGCTGCACAATCACGGCGGCGAGACGTTCGAACTGCTGGTGTTCAAGACCAATTCCGGATCAGACGATACTTTCTGGACTGCGTAAGCGACTAACTCCCCGCTTGCTGGCGCGCCACGGATATTTATGAATCACAGCGATCATGTCGCGCTTTTACGAGATGGAATACCAGAGCCGGGCGGCGTTTGGGCTGAGCTTGGCTCGGGGAACGGGCGCGTTTACGCTGGCTCTGGCTGAACTCCTCGGACCGGCTGCGCACATCTATTCAGTAGACAACAAGAAAAACGGTTTGCAGCGACAGAAACGGGAGGTGGGCGAGCGCTTTCCAGGCACCAAATTACAAACGATTACGGCCGACTATACCCGCCCGCTCGACCTACCTCCTCTCGATGGCCTGGTGATGGCCAATGCGCTGCATTTCCAGCGGCACAAAGATGGTGTCTTGCAGCTGATCTACAACTACCTGCGGCCGGGAGGGCGCTTGATCCTGGTCGAGTACAATGTCGATCGTGGTAACTACTGGGTCCCCCACCCTCTGTCCTATCCAACCTGGGAAAAGCTGGCGGCACGAAATGGCTTTGTTGGCACGCGCTTGCTGAGTACAAGACCCAGCAGCTTCTTGCGCGAGATTTATTCGGCAGTTAGTCGAAAGAGTGGCGAGTAGCGGGTGGCAGGTAGTCTGACTACTGGACTAGGTGACTATCGGACTATGATGGCTTCTGAGGGGCAGCGCTCCATGCACAGCTTGCAGCCCTGGCAGCGATGCACGTCGACGAAGGGGGGTTCGTCTTGATCGATTCGCACGAGCGCTTTGGGCTGGCAGACGGTTTGCGCAGCGCAGCGGCGGCAGTTGCGACAACTGCTGTCGTCTACCCATAGCGTTAGTCCGTAAGTAGTTGCTTTGCCCATCAGTTTAACAATTAACAGCCAACAATTAACAGCCATGAACGGCCGACCGGACGACTATACTTCAGGGGTGCTTATTCGGCAATGAGAGGTGCCAGGCACTTTTAGCCTAGGATTACCCCCTGGCGGTTCATAACAACTGCCTGGCACCTGGTGATACCAAGTTGGGATCGAGAATGTACTGCCACCAATTATGCGCGATGCCCGCGGATGATCCACCGACGTGTGGTAAGTGGCGGAACCACCATTTGTGGTGTTCGCGACTATCGCCATGGCCCCAGGCGCGGCAGTCACTTTCCTGCGTATCTCCCGCGAGATCGGGGAAATTGTGCCAGGTGGAACAACGCGTTGCCACCCGCCGGCGATTGCCCCAATCGTAATCGCGCTGGCTGTTGGGCGCGTAGTGCATATTGCCTACCTCGGCGCGGCCTGGATGGGAGTGATCATGGCGGATGAAGCGCTTCCAGAGGTTATCACGGCCGTGTTTGTGGCGGAAGACCTGTTCCATGATCGACTCCGCACGGTGGCCATAAGATTCTAGCATCTCGCCCACGCCGCGCTCGTAGTTGAAGCCCATGATCACAAAACGACGCGAGGCGGAAGCTGTCTGCGCCAAGGGAGGCGCATTGCACCAGAAAGCGCCCGGACCAGCCATTATCGATTCGTAGTAGCCGGCATAAGGGAAAGCAAATAGCCAAAACTCGTCGATATCGCCCCTGTCCACCTTGGCTACCATATCGAACTCGGCCAGCAAGGCGTGATAATCGACGCCGTCTGGCCGGTGAAAGAGGTCCTCTCTTGTGCCACGACTGTACGAACGAATCGGCCTGGTAGACAAAGCCATCTGCCTTGAGCGGGAACTTATCCACTTCAATACGTTCCACGATCTCGTAGTTAGCGTAACCGTAGCTGATCTCGTGCAGGTCGTCGATAAAAGCTTCACACAACTGGTCTGGGTTGTTCCATCCCAGAACCTGGCTCAGCTTCTGCCCGCCGGCGCTGGGGATGGTCGGATTGTGGATGATCAGAGAGACACGTTTGACCACCGGCTCCACGGCCGAACGGCCGTCAGGATGCCTGGCCTGCCGTTGTCGATCTTCAACCAGTCCCAAGCGGCGCAATAGATCTTGTACCCGCCCGGCAAAGGAGATGGCCGGGGTTGCCACAACTTTAACAGGCTGGAACGGCGGGTGCATTCGGGTCACCAAATCACCCAGAGCCACAATCACGCCGTAAGGTTTAACTCCGGCGGAGGCAACGAGCAGCCGTTTTAAGCCGAACATACCATCCAGGTGTTAAGAATCTCCTCCACTCTGGTAAATGTCCCATGCTTCTTCGGGGGTAGCGTCTCTATGAATCATCGCCATTAAGGCTCTGGTGATTTGGGTCGGGCTGGGATGCTGGTAAATATTACGGCCGTATACAAGGCCTTGCGCCCCTTGCTGTAAGAAGGGATATACATTCTTGAAGACAGTTTTCAAGTCCGCTTTTCCGCCGCCCCGGACCAGAACTGGACAGCGCGCGGCTTCTATGATCTTGTGATACTCGTAGGGATCATCGGTTGGATCAGCTTTAATGATATCGGCTCCCAATTCGCGCGCCTGTCGAACCAAGGCCACCATTAACCCCACATCGCTACCATCGGACAAATATCCTCCGCGGGCATCATTGGGCAGCATGATCAGTGGCTCCACCATCAATGGCATGCCATATTTGTCACATTCGCTACGCACCAGGCCGATATTTCTGATCGTCTGGCGATGTAAATCCGGTTTTCCTTCCATCAGCAGCAGATTGCAGATGACGCAAGCGGCGTCCATCCGCAACGCTGCTAAAATAGGATTGTTTTCATCTTGCAGCATATCGAACATGATTTCATGGGCCGTCGCGTTGTAAGGGTTACCCACATCAAGACGTAGCACCAGGGCCGGTTTGTTCTTGCCCGGGACGCTTTGTAGTAGATCCGCCTGGCCATAATTCATCTGAATCGCATCAGGCCCAGCTTCGACCAACTGCGCGATGACCTTGGGCACATCTTCCAGGCCATCTAGAAACTCTCTTTCATTAAAAATGCCGTGATCGGTGGCCACATCCAGGCACTTTCCAGAGGTATTGAACATGCGGTTCAGCCGTACTTTTCCCGAATTGAACATTTCCTCCTCCTTAATTTAGACGATTTTGATAACGGTCTTGCCGGTAGAATGACCGCCTTCGACAATCTTATGAGCTTGGTCGATTTCATCCAACGCAAAGACGTTGGTGACAAATGTTTTGATCTGTCCGGCATCTATCAAACGGGCAGCCTCCTCTAACATGCCGGTTTGTCGCACTCTGGCGTCATGCATTTTGAAGTGCATGGGAGTCAGCATAAGTTCATAACTCAAGCTAAGGTTGCGCAACTTGGCCACTCTAGCTGCATCTTTGCCAAAGCTAATCTCATCGAGCGTAACCACGTGGCCGTATATTTTTGTGGCTGGGAATGAATCGGTAAATACTTGCCCGCCAATCACATCAAATACGACGTCAACCCCTTTACCATCCGTAAGATTGAGGACTGTTGTAACAAAATCCTCCTCTTTATAGTTGATGCATTGATCGGCTCCTATTGACCGGGCAAATTCGGCCTTCTCAGGGCTGCTGATAGTAGTGATAACCGTCGCTCCGGCTTGTTTGGCAATTTGAATAGCTATGTAACCCACTCCCCCAGCGCCACCGTGAATCAAGATGGTTTCACCCGCTTGCAACGAATAGCGATCAAAAAGGGCTTCCCAGGCTGTGAGCCAGACCAGAGGCACTGAAGCAGCTTCTACCATGGATAGACTTTTCGGTTTTGCCGCCAGATAATCTTGGTGGATGGTTGTTAATTCAGCGTAATTGCCTTGATCGTCACCGCCCATGCCCCCGTTAAAGAAAAAGACTTCATCCCCCACCTTAAATCTAGTGACATCTTCGCCAATGGCTTCCACTACCCCGGCCCCATCACAGCCCAATACCAGCGGCAGACGGTTGGGGTAAAAGCCACCTGCCCGGCGCAATTTGTAATCAACTGGGTTCAATCCCGCGGCATGCAGGCGCACCATTACATCCTGGGAACCTTCCAATACGGGATCAGGAACCTGCACGAGTTTCAACAGTTCAGTGCCACCGGCACCAGTCAACATGACAGCTTTCATTAGTTCATCTCCTATAGACAATTATTACAGAATTCATCGCGCTTTCTCTTGCCTTGAAGCAGGTTCGTGAGCGATTACACGCTTGCGCACAATTGGCAGATTCCTACAATGCGCCCTAAATGATCCCGATTCCTACAATCGAGCCGCTTAGCTCCCGCATATGTTGATCACCGATTGTACTTTTGCATTGCTAAGTGCCGACGTAATCGAGTTTGCCGAAAAGCCCTGTTTTCGGTAGCGAAAATACTTGACAACTCAAGTTTCCTTTGATATTCTACCGATAATTAATTTCAAGTAGTGAAATAAATATCATTAATCTGTCAGAAGAAACGGAAATTTCACAACGAAGGTCCATCAATGAGACCGGAATCAAAGTTCAATTTATGAAAACTATACCCCAGCTCCAAGTTGCTCTAGATTACATTTCTCTGCCACCAGCGCTGGTAATGGCAGCCCTGGTCGCCCCCGAAGTGGACATTATCGAAATTGGTACGCCGCTCTGTAAGGCAGCCGGACTTGAGGCAATCAGTGCGATGCGCGAGATTTGCCCGGACAAGCTGATCCTGGCTGATTTCAAGACGCCGGATGTCGGCGGACTCGAGGCGACCATGGCCTATGATGCAGGCGCGGACATTATCACGGTCATTGGTGGCGCCGCAATGGCGACGGTGAAGGAAGCGTACGCAGTTGCGCGCGATCGGGACAAGATGATGATGATGGAACTCACGGGTGTCCGTGATATCGTGGCCCGGGCAACGGAATGGCGCCAGATTGGCATCGACCGCATCGTTTACCATCGCGAGTGGGATGCCCAGTCGGCCGGTCGCGAGTGGGAGGAGTCGGATAAGGTCACGATTCGGCAGTTGATCGATATGGGCTATAAGGTCACGATAACCGGCGGCCTTACCATTGATCTTCTGCCCTTTTTTGCTGACTTGCCGGCGGCCGTTCTGATCTGCGGGCGCAGCATTCGCGAGGCGCCCGATCCGCGAGCTTCTGCCCGACAAATTCGCTTAGCTATCGCCGATCTCTGGTCAGGCTCATCCACGAGAATGCCATCGTCACACATAACTTTGCCCACGGCCGATCGCGCAGCCAAGGCTATTCGCTGGGGCGTGAGCGAGATGGGCCTGGCGCTAACGATAGATGGACGCGACTGCCCCGGCTGCGATTCTCTTGAGCGCTTTTGCCGCGGTTCACGGACGGATATTCGCATTCCAGCCGGCGTGGACAGCCAGCAGTTTGTCAGGCAGCTTCTGACTAATGTTAGCCCTGGCGAGAGTCAGGCGATTGGTGTGGATGGACCGGGTTCTTTTTATCTGGATGTTGGGGCGCTCTCGCAGATTAACGAGAACAATGTCCTTGGTTTGCTGTCAGCAACCAGCGCAGCCTTGCAAAAAGCTGGTCAACGTACAAATACAGGAGCAGCGATGAGTGCTGCTCACAATATTATGTCAGAGTAAATCGTCGAAAGATTGAACAGAAAAAATGGTGGGGCGGATCTTAGACCCGTCCAAATGGTTCGAGAGAAAGGAGTGAGTTGTGGCTAACGATTTTCCTAGAAACGCATTAGGCATGGTAGAGACAAGAGGTTTAGTGGCTTCAATTGAAGCCGCGGATGCAATGATCAAAACTGCCCATGTGCAGCTCTATGGTCAGGAAGAGATTGGTGGTGGGTATATCACCGTCTATATTCGTGGAGAGATCGGAGCTGTTCGCGCTGCGGTAGATGCAGGGGCAACGGCGGCTAAGGCAGCCGGCGAATTGGTCACTGTGCATGTTATCGCCCAACCTCATCGTAATGTCGAGAAACTGCTTCCCGATAGTGCACGGGTTGTCAGCCTTGGCGCGGATTAACCTGCTATTATGAAACTGAATCTTAGGAAAAGGATATGACGATGCAACTGCGAACATATGTGATGGTTGATCGCATGCAGCCGCAATACGCTGCATTTACAGGCAAGCGCACGATGGGCATGATCCCCGTTGAAGGTGATGCGCAGATCTACATTGAGATCTCGCCGGCAGCTGAAGTTTACAAAGTGATGGATATCGCCCTGAAAACGACCGATGTAAAACCGGGATCCCTTAGTATGGGGCGCGAATTTGGATTTTTGGAGATCCATTCCAACCATCAAGAAGCGGTACAGTACACGGGGCAGAAAGCGCTGGAAATGATGGGTTTGCAGGAAACAGATCGTCTGAAGCCGGTCGTTCTCTCGGCCAATATGACCTCCGGTATGGATCCGTATCAAGCGCAGCTGATCAATGTCGGAAATGCCGGCGGCCTGGTCTTGGCCCGCCAGACTTTCTGTGTGATCGAAGTCCGCCCCGCCGCCTATATTGTGCTGGCGGCGAATGAGGCGGAGAAAGCGGCCCGGATCACACTCAATCATTACACGTCAGCGGGAGCAAGCGGGCGTTTAATGATCTCCGGATCAGAGTCTGCGGTGAGCCAATCACGAGATGCGGCCATCTCAGCAATAGAAAGCCTAGAAGGCAGAGTGCCTAATAGATAACTGAAATGAATATTTACTACACCGCAAAGGATATTGAGGAATTAGCGGCACAGGGTGTGCATGAGCTTGAGATCGGCCATGGGGTGACGCTCACGGACTTCGCGAAGGAAACCGCCCGACAATTGGATGTTGCTCTGATCAGAGGCGGGAGGAAGGATGGTGCTCCCAAGCCTGCGGCTTCTCCGAGCAGCGCTCCAATTAGTGGCAGCAAATACAATAAACCTTCAGGTTGTCAGCATGCCTCAAATTCGATTCCTGCGGCGCATTCTCAGGCAGCAGTTCCGTCGAACAGATCAACAGCCGGTGCGGATCCAAACACAGTGAACAAGTTGATTGATCTGATGGGCAAGGTCATAAAGCGAGGCGGATGAGATGAAAATCGCAAAGGTAGTTGGTGTGGCAGTTTCTACGGTGAAAGAACCCCGGTTGGATGACAGCAAATTGCTCTTAGTCAGTGATACTGATCAGACCGGCAAGGTCATTGGCGCCCCATATATTGCTAAAGATGTCGTTGGCGTTGGGCCGGATGAATTGGTTATGGTCGTGCAAGGCAGTTCTGCCCGGGCTGCTGCATGGGACAACAACGCACCTGTTGATGCGGTGATCGTTGGGATCTTGGACTCGCTGCAATTCGAGGGTGAGACAACGTTCAGAAAATAGCAGGTACTAAAACGAATATCGCAGGAGATTTTTCGATGGCTACAAATGAAAATGTTGAAGTAATTGGGATACAGGCGCTGGGGATGATTGAAACGCGCGGCCTGGTCTGCAGCATTGAGGCTGCGGATGCGATGGCAAAGGCGTCCAATGTTGACTTATTGAACAAACGGGCCATTGGTGGTGGTTACGTTACGGTGATGGTTCGCGGAGATGTGGGGGCTGTTCGCACAGCGTTAGGCGCTGGGAGAAATGCAGCCTCGAAGATCGGGGAAGTGATTTCTACGCGCATTATTCCTGGCCCACACTTTGACCTGGAAAAATTGCTGCCCGAATCCACAAAAGACTAGCATACACCTAAAGACAAAGGAGGTTTGCTAGATGAGTGCCAACAGAAAAGTAACCCCATCTTCACTCTTACGGAAGAAAAGCCGGGGCGAAAAAATCACACTCCTCACCGCCTACGATTATCCAATTGCCAAGTTCATCAACCAGGCCGGTGTGGACATAATATTGGTAAGTGATGCTGTCGGCACAGTCGGCAACGGCCGTCCTGAAGCTGTCTCAGTTAGTGTTGATGAGATGATTTACCACACCCAGGCCGTTCGCAATGGGGCTGGAAACTCGATGGTGGTCACAACCCTGCCCTTTGGTTCCTACGAAACCAACAAACAAGCGGTGGAATCAGCGGTTCGACTTATGAAAGAGGGAGGGGCAGACGCCGTTCACTTTGAGGGGACAAGCGCTCAAGGGGATAGTGTTAAAGCCATAGTGGGGGCCGGCATCCCTGTCCTGGGACATATTGGAATCATCAAACAGAAAATCGTTCGCTCCGGGGCGTTTCAAATACAAGGCCGGACAGCGGATTCTGCACAGCAGATACTCGCCGATGTTGTCGCGTTTGCCAATGCCGGGGCATTTGCACTGATTCTAGAATGCATACCAACACGCCTGAGTGAGATTATCACGCAGATCTTGGAGATTCCGACGATCGGGATTGGAGCGGGATCAAGGTGTGACGGCCAGGCACTAGTAACGCAAGACATGCTGGGATTATACAAGGAGATGTCCCCCCGTTTTCTCAAAGTGTATCTGGACCTAACACAGATTATTGTAGAGGCAGTGACACAATTCCGGACGGAAGTGGAGCAGGGCCAATTCCCCGGGCCGGAGCACAGTTATCAGATTGAGGAAGAAGAACTGGACAAGTTGCTGACCCAGTTACAAAGTAATGTGCTGTAAGAAACTGTATGGGCGGGTTTGAAACCCGCCCACTAAGAGAAGGAGATAGTAATTATGGCTGAGTCGTTAAGTGGAAAAGTGGCGGTCATCACAGGGGTCGGATCTGGTTTTGGGAAGGCCACGGCGGAGAAATTCGCCGCGGTGGACCAGGTAGACCTTGTTCTGATCGACTACAACGGGGAAGCTCTCGAGGCCACCGCCGGCGTCTGCAGAGCAGCCGGCTCAAAGGTCGTTGCCTTAACGGGTGATGTGACCAATTCGGAAACCTTCGAGCTTGCGCTTAAAGAGGCACTCGATACCTTCGGCAGAGTTGATTTCCTCATCAATTATGCAGGCGGTGCGCTCAAAGTGGCGCCCATCGAAGAGATGGACGATGAAGTTAACCGCCGCATCATCGATCTGAACCTCACCAGCACGATCATGAGCTGCCGGACCTTCACCCCCCAATTCAAGCAGCAAGGCTTCGGCAAGATCATCAACGTGTCCAGCGCCTGTGACCGTCGTTCGTGGCCGGGGTGGTCCGTTTACTCCGCCGCCAAGGCCGGCGTGAACGCCTTTACCAAATGTTTGTACACAGAGCTCCGTCCCCACGGCATCGCCGTGACGCTTCTCGTTCCTGGCGGATCCAACACCGGCTTTCAGAGTGCGGCAGCAGGAGTCGACGACTTCGAGTGGGACGAGGCCCTGGCCGTACGTCCCGAGCACTTTGCCGATATGGTCTACCAGACCTGTGCGCTCACACTGGGTGGATGCGTTTCCGAGATGTTGGTATACGGGCTGGCGCAAGACGTTAGCGGGTTCTGATCCGCAGAGAAGAAGCAAGTTACTCGAAGGTTTTACGAAATCAGGCCGTTAGAAAAGTTGACTGGAGAAGTTGAGATATTTGTCCAAAGTGTAAGGAGGTGACATCGATCAAAAAACGTTGTTTAGCCAAAGTCAATCCGGAGCATAGGTGCGACGAATCCTACTGTTTGTTGATGTTTTATTCCTAGAAGGGAGAGATTTCGAAATGAAAAAGAATCTGTTTTTACTATTGATCGTGCTGGTATTGGCCAGCTTTGTAATGGTCGCCTGTGGCGGCACCGAGACTGCCGCGCCCGAAGCCGCTGAAGCGCCAGCGGAAGAAGCTGCGGAAGTACCAGCAGAAGTACCAACTGAAGCGGTAGCAGAAAAGCCGGCGGAAGAGACGGAAGAAAAGCCAATGAAGATCGCTTTCTTCGTTTCCGACCTGTCCAACGTGTTCCATCAGGCACAGGCTGCCGAGGCCGAAAAGTACGCCATGGAAAAGTATGGCGCCGAGGTGTTTATCTTTGACGGCCAATCTGACGGGACGATCATGACCCAGAATGTCGACCAGGTTGCTGCCCAGGGTATGGATGCAGCCACGATGCAGATCTGGGACGGGGAAGCGGCGAAGCCAGCCATCATGGATGCTCTGGATGCAGGCTTGATCATGACCTCCTTCTTCGGCCCCATAGCGGACACCGGTATCCCGGTAGCTCGCAGCGACGAGGCCGGCATTTCCTTCGAAATGGGCGCTGAGGCGGCTACGCAGTGGATGGAAGCGCATCCAGACGTACCCGTTACCTTTATACAGGTCGGTTGGCCCAACCATACCGAAGTGAATTCTGGGCGAGGTGTGCCCTTTGCTGAGGGTGTCCTCTCCGTTGCCCCCGATGCCGTCAATCTTGGTATTCTAGATTCAAGCGCGGGACCAGACGTGACCAAGCAGATTATTCTTGACTCTGTCACCCAGCACCCAGAGATCAACGTGATCTACTCGCAGGCCTCGAACCTGACCGTAGGCACGATGGCCGCTCTGACCCAGGCCGGACGTGGTGTCTTTGAAGACGGCAAACCGCTGACCGAGATCGTCGCCAGCGTTGACTTCGACGAGGTCGAGTTCAAGCAAGTATACGATCCCAACAGCTCGCTGAAACTGTCGATGGGCCTGCCGCCGGTTGAGACCGCACGCGGACGCATCGACCTGATCATGGATATCGCCAGAGGCGATGTCGCCCCAACTTCGGACCCCGCAGAGGAGTTCTTCTACAAAGCATACAACATCTCTTACTGGACGATGCCGGAACAAGACGCGGCGAATTGGCTGAACGAACAGTTCGGCGCCGATGTTGAGGTATCTGAAGCAGCTGAAGAAGCAACGGATGTTGGCGAAGGGATGAAGATCGCTTTCTTCGTTTCCGACCTGTCCAACGTGTTCCACCAGGCACAGGCTGCCGAGGCCGAAAAGTACGCCATGGAAAAGTATGGCGCCGAGGTGTTTATCTTTGACGGCCAATCTGACGGGACGATCATGACCCAGAATGTCGACCAGGTTGCTGCCCAGGGTATGGATGCAGCCACGATGCAGATCTGGGACGGGGAAGCGGCGAAGCCAGCCATCATGGATGCTCTGGATGCAGGCTTGATCATGACCTCCTTCTTCGGCCCCATAGCGGACACCGGTATCCCGGTAGCTCGCAGCGACGAGGCCGGCATTTCCTTCGAAATGGGCGCTGAGGCGGCTACGCAGTGGATGGAAGCGCATCCAGACGTACCCGTTACCTTTATACAGGTCGGTTGGCCCAACCATACCGAAGTGAATTCTGGGCGAGGTGTGCCCTTTGCTGAGGGTGTCCTCTCCGTTGCCCCCGATGCCGTCAATCTTGGTATTCTAGATTCAAGCGCGGGACCAGACGTGACCAAGCAGATTATTCTTGACTCTGTCACCCAGCACCCAGAGATCAACGTGATCTACTCGCAGGCCTCGAACCTGACCGTAGGCACGATGGCCGCTTTGACCCAGGCCGGACGTGGTGTCTTTGAAGACGGCGTACCGCTGACCGAGATCGTCGCCAGCGTCGACTTTGACGAAGTTGAATACAATCAAGTGTATGATCCCAACAGCTCGCTGAAACTGTCGATGGGCCTGCCGCCGGTTGAGACCGCACGCGGACGCATCGACCTGATCATGGATATCGCCAGAGGCGATGTCGCCCCAACTTCGGACCCCGCAGAGGAGTTCTTCTACAAAGCATACAACATCTCTTACTGGACAATGCCCCAAGAAGACGCAGCGGCATGGTTGAACGACCAGTTCGGGACCAATATCGAGTAATTTCAACTAACGGTATCTCTTGTCGAGATACATAAGGGAGAGGGGGTTACCCCCCTCTCCCAGATTTAATAATTTATGCTATCTGAGTAATCACGGCCACTATTAAATCTGCGCAATCTGCGCAATCTTTGATAGTTCTTAGAGGAGGAAAGGGAATGGCATCGACCGAGAATGTTTTAGAGATCCGGGATCTCGTGAAAGACTTCCCCGGTGTTCGGGCGGTCGACAATGTTAGTTTTAACATCAAGCGCAACACCGTCCACTGCCTGGTCGGGGAGAATGGTGCGGGGAAATCGACGCTGATAAAGATCCTGACCGGCGCTTATGCCCGAACGAGCGGCACGACTCTCCTGAACGGTGAAGAATACAACCCCCACAATCCCCGCGACGCAAGAAAACTGGGGGTCAGCACCCTCTACCAGGAACTCAATGTGGTCGATACGCTCACCGTTGAGGAAAACCTCACCCTGGGGATGGAGGATACGAAATTCGGATTCCTGAGGAAGACGGACAAGATCAATCGCATGATCAGCGTGATGAACAGCATCGAGCCGTCCATCCATCCCAAGCAGAAGGTTTCAACCCTCAGCGTGGCCCAAAAGCAGATTGTGGAGATCGCCAAGGCGGCGGCGACCGATTCGGACGTCATTATTATGGATGAACCGACAGCAGCCATCACCGAGGGCGAAATTGAGCGTCTCTTCAGCATTATCCAGAAATTGCGCGAGCAGAATGTGACTGTTATCTACATCTCCCACCGCCTCCGTGAGATCTTTGAGATTGGCGACTATGTGACCGTTTTGCGTGACGGCAAGCACGTCGACACCAAACCGCTCTCGGAGATTGACGGCCGTTCCGATCTAATCAAGATGATGATCGGCCGGACCGTATTCGAGCAGTACACCCCTAAAGAGGAAGTCGAAAGAGAGGTCGTCCTGCAAGGTTAGCAATCTCTCCAATCACAAGCTGAATGACATTTCCTTTAATGTCCACGAGGGAGAAATCGTTGGTTTTTACGGCCTGGTGGGAGCTGGAAAGACGGAACTAGCACGTGCCATTTACGGAGCTGACCCGTTCGAAGGCGAGGTGCTCTTGAACGGCAGTGAATACCGGCATTCGCCCGACAAGGCCATTGCCGCGGGCATCGCCCTCGTCCCTGAGGAAAGAAGATCCCAGGGACTATTTACCATCCTCACCATCCGCAGCAACATACCGGTTATGAATATGAAAAAGATCTCCCGCAGCGGGTGGATTAATTCGTCAACGGAACGGAACGTTGCCTTCGAATATATTGACAAGCTCAATATCGCCACTGACAGCCCGGAAAAGGAAGCCGCGAAACTCTCCGGAGGCAACCAGCAGAAGGTGGTTTTATCAAAGTGCCTATTCGCGGATGCCGATTTACTCATGCTCGACGAACCGACGCGCGGCGTTGACGTCGGCGCCAAGAGTGAGATCTACACAATCATTCGCCAGCTCTCCGACGAGGGAAAATCAATCATGATCTTCTCTTCGGAGCTGCCCGAAATCATGAATCTCTGCGATACCATATACCTCCTTTTCGATGGCGATCTCAGAGCGTCCATGAAGAATGGTGCGGACATCGACAGCGAGGAGATCCTCCACATCGTTACGGGAGGAGAATAGCCATGGAAACAACACCAGATCAAGTACGAACGAAACAATCGCTCGGCAGTCGAATTAGCAACGAGATGCTCATTGTCTTGTTGATGATGGGCGTGCTGGTAATCCTGGTCGTCGTCGCCTGGCTGTTTGTCCCCGGTTTTGCCAAGGGACAAACTCTCGTCAATCTGATCACGAATAACTGGTACATCATTATTCTGGGCATCGGGGTCACTTTCCTGCTGATCACCAAGAACTTTGACCTGTCCGTGGGCGGCATTGTCGCCCTGACCGGCGTTCTAGCAGTATATTTCAGCCAGGCGGCCAATGTATCCCAGAACGAGCTGGCCAATGGGCTCGGGTTTCCTTATCCCGTCGCAGTTGTCCTGGCTCTGCTCGGTGCAATGAGTATCGGCGCCCTCAACGCCTTTTTCGTTGTACGGCTCAAGGTTCCTTCCATTATCGTTACCCTTGGCACGATGATGGTTGCGCGCGGAATCGCCCAAGTAATCACCCAGGGCGCCCAACGCAATACAAGTCTGCCAGATGCTTTTGGCGTAATTGGCAACGCGGCCATACCGGGCACGACAGTCAAGTACTCAGTTGTGGTCATGATTGTCCTGGTCATCGTCGCCTTCATCTTCGAGAGAAAAACGGTACAGGGCAAACGTACCTACTTTATTGGCGCAAACGCTTCCGCAGCCCGGCTTTCCGGCATCAACGTTAACCGGCACCTCACTTTTCTTTATATCCTCAGCGCTCTGCTGGCTGGTATTACGGGACTCCTACTGGCGTCTGAGTTTAAAGCCGGGGTCTCCAGCCGGGCGATGGGCTATGAGTTCGACGCCCTGGTGGTCTCGCTCTTGGGAGGGGTCAGTATCGCCGGCGGATTTGGCTCGGTGCTGGGGATGTTCGTTGGCGCTCTCATTCTATCTGCCGTGCAGTCAGCCGCCACCGGCCTCTTGTTGTCACCCGCCTGGCAGTTCACCCTTAAAGCGATTGCCGTCTTTCTCGCCATTCTGGCCCAGAGTTATGTTCTGAAAAGAAGGCAAGGGTAAGGAGGCACAGCATGAATCAAATGACTCCTTCAGAGGGAAACATAAGCATGGAGAACACAGCACTGCAGCAAACCCGATCGGAAAAAACACGAGCGATCATCAAACGTTACTACATTTATTTTGTACTGGCCCTGGTCGTGGTCGTCTTCAGCGTGGTCAGATTGGACGAAGTTGAATGGTTTGAGCGCGGGCATTTTCTCAATCCGAACAACATCATCAACCTGCTGCGCATTTCCGTGCCGATTATGACCGTGGCCGGTGCTTTCACCTTCCTGATGATCGCCGAATATATAGATTTGTCCATCGGCAGTGCCATGAGTCTGAGCGGTGTGGTCTTTGCCTGGATGATCCTCAATGGTTTTGGCCTGGCCCCGGCGATCATTGCCACCTTAATTGTTGGGCTGCTCATGGGTATTATCAACGGCTTCCTGGTCATGAAACTGAACATAACGCCCGTGATCGCCACATTGATCACATTGAGCCTTTATAAGGGCATCGCCCTGCTGATCGTGCCCGATGGCTTTTCAGCTATCAAGAGCATTGGCGAGCAAAAGATGCCCGCCTGGATCAACAATTATGCGCGCGAGGATGTCTTATTTGGCTTGCCCATGGCCTTCTTCGTGGCCATTGCCGTGATTATCGTGCTGGTCGTGGCCCAACGTAAAACCCTATTGGGTAAATACTCGGCAGCGATCGGCGGCAACGCTGTGGCAGCAGAATTGTCCGGCATTAATCGCGTTAAGATGGTGTGGATTCTCTACATCATCGTCGCTGTCAGCGCCGCTTTGGCCGGCATGGCCCGAGCCAGCTTCATTTCCATGGGCGATCCACTCACAGGGGATGGAATGGAGCTTTGGGTGATTATCGCCGTGCTGCTCGGCGGCACGAGATTTTCCGGCGGTGAAGGCCAGGTTGAGAAAACCGTTATCGGTGCGATCATTATCATCGTCGTCACCGTCGGCATGCTGACCGTTATCCCCGCCTATTGGCAGACCTTTGCCTTGGGCGCCGTGCTGCTCATTGCCGTTATTATCAACCACCAGTTGGTTGGTGAAGTGTAAATGCGGTTATCCCGATTTTCCCGGAAACTCCATCATGCTTTCATTAAGCATATGGCATTTCAGTTTCCGGGAAAATGACAGGGTTTTTTGATAATGTCATTCCCGCGAAGGCGGGGATCTAAAAGAATGAATGCCTGCCTTCGTAGGCATGACAGAATGTTTTGACGGAGCAGTAACCATGTTGAAAATGCCAGTTGGCCTCTATGAGAAAGCGTTGCCCCCTGAGCTTTCGTGGGAAGAGCGCCTTGCTGCCGCTGGACAGGCCGGCTATGACTTTATTGACATTTCCATCGATGAAACAGATGATCGCCTAGGCCGATTAGACTGGTCTGCTTCTGAACGGGCGGCGCTGCGCCATTCCATCGCCAATACAGGTGTACGCGTTTCAACCATGTGCCTCAGTGCCCATCGCAAATACCCGTTGGGCAGTCACGATCCCGAAATACGCCGCCAAGGACAAGAACTCATGTACAAGGCGATCGAGTTTGCGGTTGACATTGGGCTGCGTGTAGTTCAAGTCATGGCCTACGACGTCTTTTACGAACCGAGTGACGAAGAGACGCAAGCCAACTTTGTGGAAGGGCTGGCGCTGGGCGCACAAATGGCTGGCCAGGCCGGGGTGATGTTGGGGGTTGAAAATCTGGACACGCCGTTTGTGGAAAACGCTACTCAGGGTCTGGCTCTCATCCATGAGATTAACTCACCCTGGCTGCAGCTATATTTAGACATGGGCAACCTCGCCGCGGCAGGGTATTACCCACCTGACGAGCTTAGACTGGCCAAGGATAACTTGCTGGGTATTCACGTCAAGGATGCTGCACCTAAGGTCATCCGCGGGATACCGTTTGGCGAGGGAATCGTGCCCTTCCGTGAGACCTTCAAGACGCTGGCGGAAATAGGATTTTGGGGCATGTTGGGCGTCGAAATGTGGGGATATATGCATCCCGACGAGGATCCGATTGAGCATGCGGCTGCTGCCAGACGGTTCGTGGATGGTTTGGTGGCCGAAGCTTGGGCGAACGAGCGCCCAACCGGCCCCTTGACCGCAATACCTGATCTGCAAACGTTGTAGGAGTCTTGGTCAGATGAGCGCAGGTGATGTGCCGGAAGTGTGGACCTTGGTAAAAAGTGGTCCCAAGGCCGTGGATCGAGCACTATGATCACAATAGGCTAGACTGATGCCGACATATGAAAAAGTTCGACTAATCAATTCAATCTTAAACCTCTATTATGTGGAAGAAGTAACGCAGGCGGAAATTGCGCAGCGTATGAACTTGTCCACTGCAAAGGTCAATCGTCTCCTGCGACAGGCGCGCGAACTGGGGTATGTTAATTTTGTTATCCGGACCCCTTTTCAGCCCCTGTTTGACCTCGAAAGCCGTCTGAAGGCTGTTTTTGGATTGCAGGAAGCAATTGTAATTCCCGCCGTAGGCAATACGAGCAGCTCGCTGTTGAGTGCTCTCGGCACCGTGGCCGCCGACTTCTTGCTTGAACAGATTCGAGACGGCGACGTTGTGGCCATCACTCCCGGCACAACTGTCCAGGCCGTTGTCCAGTCGCTTGATGCCTTGCGTCCTTACCAAGTCGAAGTCGTGCCGATGCTTGGAGCGATCCAGGGCGAAATCGAATCGGATATGAACTATTTGGCTACTCATATGGCTGACCGGTTGGGCGCAAAATCGTACCAACTGCATGCGCCGGCTTTTGTAGATACGCAGGAGCATGGTGAGGTAATGCGATCGATGGTGCCAGTTAAAAAGATTCTCGATATTGCCCGCCAGGCAAATATTGCGCTCCTGGGAGTTGGCACGGTGAACCCGGAAGCCTCACGATTCGTGCAGTTTACCGCCCTATCCGCCGAAGACTTGAGACATATCGCCAGCGGCTGCGGGGGAGTGGGAGAAATATCGGCCCATGTGTATGACATAGAAGGTCGAGCGTGTGCCAAGAAATATGCCGAGCGGGTCATCGGGCTGACCCTGGCCGAGATTCAACAAATCCCTTATCGAATCGGCGTCGCTGCTTCGGCAGCCAAAGCACTGCCTATCTATGGTGCGCTGCGCGGCGGCTACTTGCATGCGCTTATTACCGACGAGGAAGCCGCGCGCGGCGTGCTCAAACTTTTTGATGAAAACTTTCGAAAAATACCGGCACAGATTGGAGAACCATTATGATATTGGAGCAGCTACGTGAAATCGTATGCAAATGCAATCAGGACTTGCCAAAGAATGGCCTGGTCGTGATGACAAGCGGAAATGTGAGTGGGCGTGATCCGCAAACGGGATTGGTCGTCATCAAGCCAAGTGGCTATACCTTTGAGGAGTTGACGCCCGCACATATGGTTGTGGTTGACCAGGACGGCCGTGTTGTGGAAGGGAATCTCAAGCCCTCAACGGACACAGACACACACCTGTACGTCTACCAACGCCGCCCCGATGTTTTTGGCATAGTCCACACACACTCAACCTATGCGAGCTCCTTCGCCGCGTTGGGACAGCCGATTCCGGCCTGCCTGACTTCATGTGGAATGCTCGGTGGCGAGATCCCCATTGGAGGGTACGCGCCGATAGGTGGTGCAGATATTGGCCAGGAAATTGTCGATAAAATCGGCCGTGCGCTGGCGATCGTCATGCAAAATCATGGTGTCTTTACCATCGGCTCGTCCCCGCAGCAAGCGACCAAGATGGCTGTCGAGGTCGAGGAAATTGCCAAGATCACACACCTGGCCATGCTGCGTGGGCAGCCCATTATGCTGACTGAAGAACAGCTTGACTATATGGTGGATTTATACCGTAATAAATACGGCCAACGTTAGTGTAGTAATTATTGGCCGGCATCAAAACTACACTGGAGAATCTGTACATGGTGATCCACGGAGCAGATTCCGTCTCACATTTTCATACAGAAAGAGCTATCATGAAAATAATGATGCTAATGCTATTGCTCGCTGTGTTTTTATTAAGCATTTGCACCTCGACCGCCACCCCGATCCCGCTAACGATCGTTCCCACGAAAGATCCTAAAATGCTGGCCGCCGAGCTCGACGCCATTGTACAAAAAAACAACCAGGACGGCATTTTCGATGGCGCCATCTTAGTTGCCCAAAAATGCTTTCGAAATCCGCGACGCTCACCTATCAACCTGGTGAATTGTTTAGCTACACCGACGCGGGCTTCAACTTACTTGGAAAGGTTATTGACTATCGTTATCGGACACTAATAGGATGTTATAAATGGACTACCTTGCGGGCATTGATTTAGGCTCGACTTCCCTCAAATGTGTGATCTATGACCTGAATGGCAATGTCGTATGCCAGCGCGCAGCCGGCCGACGGAACGATACCATCCTTATCCCGATCACCCGGAATGGACAGTATGGCAGCCGGAGCAAATCTGGGGCGGAACTGCGGCTGCTATGAAAGACGCTGTCGCTCAGCTTGACGATCCCGGGAATATCAAGGGTGTAGCCGTGACCGGGATGGGGATGGACGGCGTGCCGGTTGACGAGCAAGGCAACTGGCTCTACCCATTTATCAGCTGGCATGATCCGCGCACCGCACCTCAGTTACAGTGGTGGGAGGACCATATCGGCGCCGGCAAGACATTTAGTATTGGTGGCAATACCTTGTGGCGATTCAGTACGGCACTGCGGCTCTTGTGGATGGCTGAGCACGAGCCTGACATCCTGGCGCGCACAGACAAATGGCTGCTGATCGAAGATTTCTTGAACTTCATGCTCTGCGGACGCCTGGCGACTGATTACACCATGGCCTCCTGCACGCTCCTATTTGATCAGAAGAAGTGTGACTGGTCAGAAGAAATACTGGCCGAGTCCGGCATCGAACGCCGCTTGATGTGCGATGTGCATCCCAGTGGTACCTATCTGGGCGAAGTAACAGCAAGCGCGTCCGCGGCCACCGGCTTGCCCGAAGGGACCCCGGTCGTACTAGGCGGGCACGACTATTTATGTGGAGCGCTGCCTGTTGGCGCTTTTACCCCTGGCGTTGTATTGGATGTAACCGGTACCTGGGAGATCGTATTGGTCACCATCCCTGATCCTATCCTGACACCCAAGGTGCAGAAGCTGGGCGTGACCGTCGAGACCCACGTGGCGCGAGATACCTACACTGTTTGGGGCGGTGCCGTAGCTTCCGATATGCTCGAGTGGTATCGCAAAGAGTACGGCTTTGAAGCCCAGCAACGGGCGAATGAAGCGGGCGGAGTGGATTGGGATTATCTGATGGCCGAGGCCTCTGCCTCTCCGGCTGGGGCAAAGGGGGTCATGTTCCTGCCCCATATGTCGGCTGCCGGCTGTCCCGTTGTTGATGCCCGTTCGCTGGGCGCCTTCGTGGGCTTGAGCAATTTCGCCGGGAGCGGAGACATGCTGCGCGCGATCATCGAAGGGCTAAATTACCAGGTTCTCGATATTGTGACAGCGCTGAGGAACGGGGTAGGAATCGACCCCGACCGGCTGGTCGCCGTGGGCGGCGCAACACGCAATGAATTCTGGATGCAGAACAAGGCTGATGTCGTCGGTCTACCCATTGAAGTGCCCGAAGTGGAAGAGGCTACGCCTCTCGGCGCCGCCATCCTGGCCGGCATTGGCGTCGGCCTCTACAAGGATGAGCAAGACGCCTTTGAGCGCGTTTACAAGCCGGGTAAGATCTACCAGCCCGACCACCAGTTAGCGCCCAAATATGCTGAGTTGTATCAGATCTACCAACAGCTGTATCCGGTCCTCGCACCGGTCAGTCACCAGCTTTACGAACATTTCAGGTCAGTGTAGGAGCAGGTTTCAAACCTGCCCTATAGGCAAAGGAAGCTACGCCATGAACGAACCAGAACATCTCTTACGCGTGCAAAATCGACTGGGAGAAACCCCAATCTGGGCTCCAGAAGAGAATGCTTTATATTGGGTTGATTGGGGAGGCCTGCCTACTTGCCGGTTCGAGCCGTCAACAAGCCAGTTCAGCACCTTTTCCACAAGCCTGCCTGTGACCGCTCTGGCGCGGCGGGCTTCGGGCGGATGGATCGCCATAGCCCAAAATGGGATATATGGGTGGGATTCGAATACAAATGTCTACCAGCCCCTCGTCGGGCCGCCCAAGCCGGAAAAGCCGGATATTTGCTTCAACGATGCCGCGGTGGACCGGCAGGGCCGCTTGTTGCTGGGAACAGTCGACATGGGGGATCCCTTTGCACCTGAAGGCTCGCTGTTTCGCCTGGATACCGACGGTTCGCTCCATGAGCTTGACACCGGCTATGCCACGGCGAATGGCATCGGGATTAGCCCTGATGGTAGGACAGTTTACGTGGCTGACCAGCGTCATAACCAGATCATAGTTCTGGATTATGACACGGACAAGGGAACGATCAGCAATCGCCGTCTCTTTGCGCGCGTGCCAGATGAAGACGGGATGCCCGACGGACTTGTCGTAGACGCTGAAGGTTTCGTCTGGAATGGGCATTGGGCTGGTTGGATGTTAACGCGCTACGATCCTGAGGGGAAGATCGAGCGCCAGATCCGTTTCCCCGTAGACCATGTGATCTCATTTGCCTTTGGCGGCAAGGATTTGGATGAGCTCTTTGTCACATCGGCCTGGTGGGGCTTCAGCGATGAGGAGCGGAAAGGTAAGCCACAGGCTGGTGACTTGTTCCGCGTTATGACCGGCGTAAGAGGACTGGTTGAGCCTGCGTTTGCTGGGTAACTCATTGGCGGAGACAGAACATGAGCAAGTATCTTTTGGGGATCGATAACGGCAGTACAGTTTCGAAGGCCGCTCTCTTTGATACAAGTGGGAAGGAAGTTGCAGTTGCGAGCTGCGCGGCGGATACGGAGTATCCGCACCCTGGGTGGACTGAGCGCGATATGGAAATGTTGTGGCAGAGCACAGCCACTGCCATCCGCGAGGTGCTTGCCAAGTCAGGTGCCCGGCCCGGAGAGATCGCCGGCATTGGCAACACCGGGCACGGCAATGGCCTCTATTTGCTAGACAAGCAAGGCCGGCCATTGCGGAATGGTATCCAATCCATGGACTCGCGTGCCGCAGATGTGGTGACTGAGTGGAACCAGCGCAACCTCCATGGTCGGGTGTTCCCCTTCACGCTCCAGTCTTTCTGGCCCGCGCAGCCTAACGCACTGCTCGTTTGGCTCAAAAAAAATGAGCCGCGTAATTATGAACGCATCGGCGCCATCTTGATGGTCAAGGATTATATTAAGTACCGCCTGACAGGTGAGATCAGTGGCGACTACACCGACATGAGCGCTGCCAACTTGATGGACGTTCGCAACAAATGTTACTCGAGCGAGCTGCTGGCCCTTTACGATCTCTCAGAAGTAATCGCTGCCCTGCCGCCTCTAAAGCAGAGCAGTGAAGTAGCCGGCCAAGTGACGCCCACTGCAGCCGAGGAGACTGGGTTGGCAGCCGGAACGCCCGTGGTAGGAGGGTTGTTTGACGTGGACGCCAGCGCGATCGGCTCTGGTGTGATCAATCCAAACCAGGCCTGCCTGGTTATGGGCAGCTGGAGTATTAATGAGGTCATTACCGAAGATCCCATTGTAGACCCTGGTCTCTTCATGACTACCATCTTTGCTGAACCCGACTTGTTCCTCACCATCGAAGGCAGCGCCACATCAGCCACCAACCTGGAGTGGTTTGTGAACCAGTTTTGTGGCGACGAGCGCGCTGAAGCCAATCGACGCGGAATCTCGGTCTATGAAGTTTGCAGTGAAGAGGTCGCCGGCCTGCCCCCAGGCAGCACAAACATTATCTTCCACCCGTTCCTTTATGGCTCGAACGTGCAGCCGACAGCGCGAGCGGGGTTCTATGGCGTGGCCGGTTGGCACACGCGCGCTCACCTGCTTCGCGCACTTTACGAGGGAGTCGTGTTTGGTCACCTAAGTCATATTGAGAAACTGCGCACGGCCGGCGCTCAAATCAACAGTGCGCGCCTCGCCGGCGGGGGTTCGCGGAGCCCGGTCTGGTCACAGATATTTGCCGATACGATTCAGGTGCCGATGGAAGTCCCGGACGGAAATGAGCTGGGAGCCCGCGGCGCGGCCCTGTCCGCCGGCATTGGTGCAGGCGTCTATCGCGACTATGCGGAAGCTGTCCAAGAAGCCGTGTCGGTCGTCCGCGTTCATGAGCCGATCCCAGCCAATACACCGCTCTATTTGGCGCGCTATACCGAATATCAGCGGCTGGTAAAGGTGATGCACGAGCCTTGGGAAGCGTTGAACAAGCTCGATTGAACCGCTTGGAGATGAGTTCATGGTTGAGATGACATCAGAAGAGCGCGTACTTCGCGCCTTGCAGCGACAGGAGCCAGACCGCGTGCCCCATTTTGAATGGCTGGTCGATCGCCGTGTCCGAGAAGCGCTATGTCCGGGCAGCAAGGACCACAATGATTTTGCTGTAGAGATTGGGCAGGATGCCGTCTTGGCCGACCCCATCTATCAAAAAGAAAGGGTAGGCTCGAATCGCTGGCGCAGCGAGTGGGGATACGTTACCCAGGACACACCTGAGGAGCACGGCATCGAAGTTGAATCGCCCATCAAAACAATGGCTGATTTTGAGCAATACACACCCCCAGATCCGCTTGCGCCTGGACGCTTTAAGGCCATAGAAGAGACGGTCAAAAAATATGGCGGGGACAAGGCTGTTATCGTCCACCTGAACGACGTCTTTTCGCTGCCACGCTATCTGATGGGCATGCAAGAATTGCTGATGGCGATCGTGACCGAGCCTGAATTGGTGAAGGGCTTGGTAGATATGTCGGTGGCTATTAATCTCAAGTTGGCCAAAGAAGTTGCCGCCCGCGGGGTCAAAATTGTTTACACCGGCGACGACATCGCTTATAACAAGGGTCCCCTTATGTCGCCCAAGCATTTTCGCGAGTTATTTTATCCCGGTTTCTTACGTGTCATGCGCGGCTTCAAGGAGCTTGGCCTCTATATCATCAAGCATACGGACGGCAATATATGGTCGATTATGGACATGATTATCGATTCGGGCATCGATTGCCTCGATCCCATCGATCCGCTGGCGGGTATGGATCTGGGAGAAGTTAAAGCCAAGTACGGGCACCGAGTGGCGCTTAAGGGAAATGTAGATTGCGCCCAACTCATGACGTTTGGCACGCCTGATGAAGTCATTGAGGCTACCAAAGTTGCGTTGCGCCAAGGGATGCCCGGTGGCGGCTATATCCTCTCATCAAGCAACTCCATTCACTCAACCGTCAAACCCGAAAACTATGCCGCTATGTTAGATGCTTTGCACGAATACGGCCGATATTCGTAGAATCACTCGTTCAAAAAACGGAGAAGACTGCATCACGCTTCCTCCCCGCAGAAACTGGGCGCCCGCTTCTCAATAGAAGCCTGCATCCCCTCATGCGCATCTTCAGTCGCCCACAACGCAAAATAGCTGTGGTGCTCGAAGACAGTGCTATCACGTAAACAGATTTCCAACGCACGATCCACTGCTTCGCGCCACCATCGCCGTCATCTTGCTGTAATTGGCGACAGTTTGCGCCGCCGTTTAGTTCCTATGAGTTTTACAGGTGCCCGTTACTTTTTCGTTTCTTCTGTCACTTACCTAGCAGAACAACAATATTTATCTTAGGAGAACAAAATGAATTTGAGCAAAATTAATCGTTCTGTCGTACTTATAATGGTCTTATTAACGTCTGTTGTAGTTGTTGCTTGTGCACCACTGGTTGCAGGCCAAGAAAAGTCGGCCCTGAACCAGGCCAAAAGGGCAGCCATTGCTGCACCCAAGGAAGCCCCTGCGGAGGTTGAGCAGGCAGATACTGATTCTGGAGAAGTGACTGTCCAAAAGGAGGTGGTTGAGGATGTTATCGAGAGCGTTGGGGATTTACTTTCATCACCGAATGCAGATCAGGAAACTGCCAATATAGGCGTGTTCGAATTACCCCTAGACGACATGTTGCACGGGGCTAGCAATGTTGACGGTACTGACGTCAACGACAATACCGACGACGCCAACGACAACGGCGATAACGACGCCAACGACAACGGACGACGCTAACGACAACGGCGATGACGACGCCAACGACAACGGCGATGACGACGCCAACGACAACGGCGATGACGACGCCAACGACAACGGCGATGACGACGCCAACGACAACGGCGATGACGACGCCAACGACAACGGCGATGACGACGCCAACGACAACGACGATGACGACGCCAACGACAACGACGATGACGACGCCAACGACAACGGCGATGACGACGCCAACGACAACGACAACGACGATGACGACGCCAACGACAACGACGATGACGACGCCAACGACAACGACGATGACGACGCCAACGACAACGACGATGACGACGCCAACGACAACGACGATGACGACGCCAACGACAACGACGATGACGACGCCAACGACAACGACGATGACGACGCCAATGATAATGATGATGACGCCAACGACAATGACGACGACATTGATGATGACGCCAACGACAATGACGCTAACGACGACGACGACAATGACGCTAACGGCGACGATGCAATGACGAAGGCAACAATGACGACGACATTGACGATTGACGATATCAACAATGACGAGGAAGGTTAAGGCCGATCAGGAAGAGTGGCCATAACCCATTAATCTCATTGGAGTTTGCCACAGGGCGTGTCATAATCAACGGCAGCCCTGTGGCTACTTCCTTTTCGTCAGATGATCAACAAAATTATCAGGAGTTGTCCCACATCGTGCGAGATGAACTCATTCTACTAAATAGGGCGCGTGCACTAGATGAAGATGCGCTAACCGAAATTCATAATCAATACTATGGTGCAGTCTATCGATACATATCGTTTCGCATTAACGATGCGCAAACGGTGGAAGATTTGGCCAGCGAAGTGTTTACCCGTTTCTTAAGCGCCTTGAAAGACCGTCATGCGCCACAGAATACAATCCGCGGCTGGCTATTTGGAACGGCCTCACGCGTGGTGAAAGAGCAATATCGCAAACAAAAACGAGCACAATTGGCACCACTCGACGAATCACTACCTAGCCAGGCGATCGGACCTGAACAGGGTGTGGAAAAGAACATGGCACTTGAACACCTGAGGGACGCCATGGCTGAACTGACAGAGGAGCAGCAGCACGTGCTGGCGCTGCGGTTTGGGCAAAGCATGCCCATTCACGAAGTGGCTAAACTGATTAACAAAAGCGAAGGCTCTATCAAAATGTTGCAAGTTCGAGCAATAGCCGCTCTGACCCGCCAACTGTCCAAGGCGGAGGTGAGCAAATGAATCACGATATGGAAAATAAACTTATCAGCTGTCTGGACCTGTTAGAGCAGGGAGAGTCCGTCGAGAGCATTCTGGCCCAATTCCCCGCCGATGCCGAAGGGCTACGGCCGTTTTTAGAAACAGCCGCACAACTACCTGCGCTGGCATCCCGTCCGACGCTTGCCGTGCAGCAGCAATCCCAGGTTGCTTTTCTGGCCCAGGCAGCGAGCTTAGCCAGCCCGCAAAGCTCACCTGTCCCGTTCTGGGTAATGCTGCGACGAATATTAATACCTGTGGCCTCGCTGACTGTTGTGCTCATCCTCCTCACTGTTGGCCTGATTTCCGTATCTGCTTCAGCTTTACCGGGTGATGGCCTGTATAATGTCAAACGGACAGTTGAATCATTTCGCTTGCAGGTTGCTTCCGCGCCTGAACAGATCCTGGAACTGTCGGAACAAGCCCGGCAAGAACGCCTGCGCGAGATTGAAGCCCTCTTACGTGCAGGGCGCGCCGCAGATGTGATGTTCGAGGGAGAGATAGAATCGATCGGCGACAAGGCCTGGATCATCGCTGGTCTAGCGGTGCAGTTCGACAAAGCAACAATTATAGACGGTACGCCACAAGTGGGAGAACTAGCCATGGTAGACGGCCGTACCGCAGACGGCTCACTTCTGGCCGGCAACATCATCATCCTTACTGGCGCACCTAAAACCGAAGAATCACTGCCGCCCGTGATCGTTCCCCTCGTCAAACCGGAAGACACTGCCGATCCAAACGTAAACCTAACGGACACCCCAACAGCATCTCCGTCGCCATCGCCAACACCGACACCATCGCCAACGCCAACGCCAACACCGGCGCAGCTGCCGACAGAAACTGTAGAACTGGCGCCACCACCCACGTCGACGCCCAGTGACGCTCCTGCAGCACCGCCTCCATCCGATGACGAAGGGGAGGATGGCGATAACAACAACGGCCTAAATGACAATGGTAATGACAATGACGGCGACAGCAATGGTAGTGATGGTGATAACGACAACGATGGCGCCGTCAATAATGATAACGATGGCGATAACAACAACGATAGCGATGGCGATAACAACAACGATAGCGATGGCGATAACAACAACGATAGCGATGGCGATAACAACAACGATAGCGATGGCGATAACAACAACGATAGCGATGGCGATAACAACAACGATAGCGATGGCGATAACAACAACGATAGCGATGGCGACAACAACAACGATAGCGATGACGATAACAACAGCGGCAGAGGCAGAGGTAGCAATGAGAATGATGCCAAAGATAACAGCAATGAGAATGGCGCTGATAACAGCGATTTTGACGCTGATTAAGTTGTTCTAGAGGTCGTTATGCAGCTTTCCGACGTGCTTTCAAGCAAGATTACTATTAATAATCCTCGTGAATACCTGGCAAGCAGGCAAGCACGCGTTCTGCTGACAGCCGTCCCCCTCTTTGCGCTTTTTGTGGCACTTTTTGCCGCCATCCAATTTGCAGCCCCGGGCCTGGCAGGCAATGACGGCTACTATCACATCAAGATGGGCTACCTCATTCGCCAGGAAGGTCTCAAACCTGTTTTCGCTGCCTTGCCACATACTATCCTCAACGCCAAAGCGTTCTATGACCATCATTTGTTATACCATGTTTATCTGGCCCTGTTTGCAAACATCGATCCAGCGGTTGACGGGGGCCTTCAACTGACCCAGGGAGCGAAGCTGGCCAGTGTTGTCCTGCCCGCGCTGTCATTTCTGGCGATATGGTGGCTTTTGCGCTCCCAGGGTGTACCATGGGCCGCCTTATGGACCGTTGGCCTTTTTGCGATTTCCGAGGCTTTTCTCTATCGTATGAGCATGCCGCGCGCGCAATCCGGCTCCTTGCTGCTCTTGGTATTGGGGCTGCTGTGGCTGCTTAACGGCCGTTACTGGCGCTTGCTGCCCTTGGGTTTCGTCTACGTCTGGTTTTACAATGCCTTTCCCTTGCTTCTCGTCGTGGCCGGCGTTTATCTGGTCGCCACCTGGATGCTGACCCGCCGCTTTGCCTGGCAGGCGCTCTTCTATCCGGCTGTTGGTATTGGGCTTGGTCTGCTCATCAATCCTTACTTTCCACAAAACGTAGCCTTTATCACCAGCCATTTACTGCCCAAGGTCGGCGAATCGGCGACTGAGGTGGGCAACGAATGGACGCCGTACCTTACCTGGACTCTGGTTGAAAATTCAGGTCTGGCGCTGGCGGCCGTTTTATTAGGCGCGTTAGCCATGGGTTGGCGCGACAAACGGGTCGAGCGTAATACCTTGGTTGCCTTCGGACTGGTGTTAGTTTTCGGTTTCATGCTGTTTAAGTCACGCCGTTTTGTGGAGTATTTTCCTCCCTTCGCCCTGATTTTCCTGGCGCTAAGCGTATCGCCATTGCTGGCGAACTGGTTGGCGCATTGGCGCACGCGCAAGTTGGTGCGCAAACGGCCGTTTCTTACCTATCTCCTGCCCACCGCAGCCGCCCTTCTCCTGCTTTTTCCTCTGTTCGTCAGCATACGCGACGCACGTGATCTGATCGACAACAGCAAGCCGGCCAGCCGCTATGCGGATGCTGCACTCTGGCTGCAAGCCAACAGCGCGTCTGGTGCAAAAATTTTCCAGACGGACTGGGACGACTTCACCCGCCTCTTCTTCTACAACAGCGACGCCATCTATACAGCCGGCCTCGACCCAACATTTATGCAGCTAGAGGATCCCGAACTGTTTGACGAATGGGTGGCAATTACGCAAGGAAAAGTGGAGCATCCAAGCGCAGCGATCCGCTCGCGATTTGCAGCGCAATATGTCTTCACTGATATAAAACATGAAGCGTTCCTGGAGCGTGCAGCCGGGGATCCCGACCTGGTGGAGCTTTATCGCTCTGACGATGCCGTGGTTTTTGCCGTCAAGCAGTAACGGCGACACTCCAACCGTATATTTGAACTCGAAGGTTAGTTGAAATGTAGACAAGAGCTGAAGGGATTCTGCAATCCTTCAGCTCTTGAGACTATGGCATACTTTGGATCAGCGGCAAGAATATGAAAGAACTGTCATCGTCGATGATGGTCACAGTAGCAGCGCTGGGGTCATCTAAATTACCGTTTTGGGCAGCACTCAACAGGAGTGAGAATATTTCGTGCACCTCTTGCTCATCGTCATCCAAAATTTGCACTGTGAACGTTTTGCGCGTCTCGCCAGGGGCGAAGGTGAAAGTGTCGCTGGTCGCGACATAGTCGGCGCCGTCAATTGCAGAGCCATCAGCTGTGGCGTAATTTACCGTTACGACATTGCTTGAGGCAGCGCTCAAGAGAACTTCAATAACGGCCGTGCCGCTGCTCTCAGCACGGACATAATTGGCCTGGTCAAAAGTGATGGCCGGAGGCGGATCATCGTCTTTAATGATTACCGTCGTCGCCCCCTGAGATCCAATAGTGCCATTCGCAGGTTTATCCAGAGTAACCACAAAACTTTCTTGCAGCTCGTCCGCGGTGTCATTGAGGATGGGCACGGTTATGGTATGGCTCGTTTCACCGGGCAGGAAAGTCAGGATGTCGAAGACGGCCGTATAGTCAGCGCCTCCAACGGCCGTGTCATCCGTGCTGGCATAAGATACGGTCACTGCTCTGCCTGAAACTTCGCTCAATGTCACCGTGAGTTCGGCATTTCCAACACTTTCATCAACCATTTCCAGCCCACTTGTGAATGAGATTTCTGGATCCGGGTCATCATCCAGGATGGTGATCGTCGCACTGCTGGGTTCGCTCACCGCAGCGCCACTGAGTGTCAACAGGATCTGTTCAGAGTCTTCAGCAATAGCATCATCTAAGATGGGCACGGTAAATGTTTTCACTGTTTGGCCTGGGTCGAAGGTAAGCGTGCCGCTGGACGGGGTGTAGTCAGTAGGGGCAACGGCCGTGCCGTCGCTGGTAGCATAATTTACGGTCACAGGAGTGCTATACGGCCAGGATAGTTCCACCTCCACCGTCGCCACAGGGCCGCCGCTTTCATTAACCTCGTAAGCCGTTGTCGCGAAATAGGCCGTGGACAGCGGTGGGTCTGATACGGTAACATAGTTTGTCTTTGTTAGCGTATCGCCACCCATGGAATTGCTCACCGTCAACGAAACCGTGTAGGTGCCGGCCAACGTGTATGTATGGCTGGGATGGCGATCCGTTGCGCTGCTGCCATCGCCAAAATTCCATAACCAGCTCGTTGGTCCGTGGCTTGACAGGTCGGTGAAGTTCACCGTAAGCGCCGCCTGGCCGCTGGTGACGTCGGCTTCAAAAGCAGCAGCCGCCGCACCGTCGCATCGATCTAGCGTATAAGCGTCAAAGATGTCACTGCTATCAAAAGGATCGCCTGCTTCCGTCTTGACCACGGCCGAAAGCTGGGCCTGGCAGCCGTTTACATCAAGCATTGTGAGGTGAAACAATTTAGCTTTCCCGCCGCTGAGCGCATTCCATGGCGGAACGCCCGATTCTCTCAGACCAGCCCCGCCCCCACCGGTAACGACATAGACAATGCCGCCTTGCGCAATCGTGGCCAACTGCTCATCTTTCAGCGGCTGGAATCGCTCGTAAAAATGCACATCCCCGCTAAATACGACGTCTACATTGTTTTGCTGGAACAGAGGCACCAACGTCGAAGCAACTGTCCCGTTCTTGCGGAAGGCCTGTGTCTCATCCGTATAGTAAGGGGGCACATGGAAAACAACAAACTTCCAGAATTGATGGGTATTGGCCAGATCATTAACCAGCCACTGGTATTGGTCACTGCTGCTGCCGAACGCCACTTCCGGCGTAATAACCGTGAAATGGGCATTGGCGTAATCGAAGGAGTAATACATCTCCCGTTCGATGGGATCCGCTGCGCCATTGGTTGGGTTCATGAAAACGTCAACATAGGATTGGCCGCCGTTGTAGTCCGTATCATGGTTGCCGGGGGATGGGGCCAGCCAGACACTCTTGATCAGATCAGCATAAACCTGGAAATGGCGCTCTTCATAGTTGGTATAAGTGGACTTGTCGTAGACAACGTCTCCCGTATGCACCACCACGTCCGGCTGTATTTGCAGCAGCCGTTCGGCGACATCTAGCTGGGCCTGGTTCCCTTGCCCGCTGTCGCCGAAAGCGGCAAAGCGAAATGAGGTCGAGTTGGCCGGTTTGGCTGTCCGCACATTGATCGAGCCTCCCGGCGTGATGTCGAGGCTGTTGGTGAAGATCTTGTACTGGTAAACGGTGTCAGGAGAGAGGCCGGTCAGCGTCGCCTCGTGTACATAGTAGGAATCGTAGGGCGCGCTTTCGCTTGTCGTGAACAAAGAGGATGTCGCCACCGCGGTTTGGCTATAATCAGCGGTGCCGAACCTGACTTCGCTTGTCCCACTCTCTACGGTCGTCCAGGCCACAATAAGCGAATCCGTGTATACCTGCTGCACATACGGAGCGCGCAGCAAGGTGGCGGTTGCGGCCAGGGTGGTGACGACATTGCCCAAAACGATAAGCAGTGCCAGTATCGCCGCGGGCGTAAAACGTCGTTTTTTGCTGGGAATACGTCGCGGCTGCATTGACTGTTGCAGCCTTAAAAACTTCGTCTTCATTCAATTTTCCTCTTCACTTTACGGTTACGCCAGAAACAACACCGTGCCCAGTCTATTCCTAACGCCAAAGGCTGTCGTAGGCATGTTTACCCACTAGCTTCTTACCTTCGGAAAAGCGCAGAGCTGTGAAGGGGGCTATGTCAACCGTCTGGGCACGGCCGTCGAGGATCAGCTCCGCCATACAAAGGCCAACAGCGGGTCCGATCTTGAAGCCTGTGCCGCTAAAACCGCAGGCCAGATAGAATCCTTGCGGGCCCGCCTGGCCGAGGATGGCCCGCTGGTCAGGGGTTATGCCATCCATGCCGCCATGCGTGCTATGCAGGGAACCACGCTCCATCAGCGGGATGCGCTCACAGATGCGCGCAACAGCGCGATCGACAAAATCTGGCGAGACGCTGTCAGGAAACTGTTCCGGTGATTTGCCGACAGGATTGCCATCTTCCAGCCCCAACAAAGTCAATCCCCCTGTTTCGGGACGGAAATACATCGTCTTCGCGTCGTCGATCACCGTCAGATGGGTTGGCCCTATTTCGGGGGGATGGCGGATGAAGATGGTATCATGCCGCCAGACCTCTACAGGCAACTCAAGTCCCGCCATACGGCCGACCTGCGCCGCCCAGGCCCCTGCCGCGTTGACCACAACCGGCGCAAAGAAATCCCCCTGGCTGCTTTTGACGCCGCTGACCCTGCCGCCTTCAGTCAGGATTTCCGTAACCTGGCAATCTTGCAGCAGCCTGGCCCCTTTTTGCCGCGCTGCTTGTATAAAGGACATCGTCGTGGCGCTGGGATCGGCGTAGCCCGAATCAGGCTCATAAGCCGCAATCTCAAAGTCGTCGGTGACCAGGTAAGGAGCCATACGCGCCACTTCAGCAGCCGTGACTATCGAAGTGGAAATGCCGATGTTCTGCTGCATGGCCACATTGGCCCGCAGCGCCTCGGCGAACTCCGGAGCGACGATCTTGATAAAGCCGGTGCGTGTGAAACCACAATCGCCGCCAACCCTCTGCTCCCAGTCACGAAAATATTGGAAAGAGATCCAGGCCAGCCTCGATTCCAGTTCCAGGTCATAATGCATCCGCACCAGCCCGCTGGAGCGGCCGGTCGCCTCTGCGGCGATAAAACGCCGCTCCAACACAATTGATTCGACGCCCCGCTGCGCGAGATGAAAAGCGAGGCTGGCCCCATGGATACCGCCACCTATGATGAGTACATCTGCCGTATTTTTCATTCTTAATCCTCCAGTTGGCCGTCAACAGTCTCCGGACAGCAGCGTTATGGGTTACCCCGGAGACTATGAGTTTCCGGGGTAATTGAGGTAACTATCTTGTTTTCACAATGCTAATTTTGCAGATTTTCTCTGATGGTCTCTGCAACCTCCACATTATAGAGCACATCCTCCACGGTCCCCACCAGCCAGGGGCTCCCTTCATCGAGCCAGGTGACGGTCCATGTCGTGGGGATCAAAACACCATGGATCTGCTGCCATTCATGCCCTTCAAGATGCCACGCTTTCTTGCCTTGCTGTGCGTCAAAATAGCGCATTGTCTCCATGCCCGCGATCAATCCCGTGTCGGGATCAAAGGTGACGGTGAAGCTATCTTCTTCCTCTCCGTCGGGAATAACCAGCCGCGCCGATTGCTCGTCAACCGCTTCCCAGCGTACTCGGGAATCGGTGAGATAGGCTGAGGGCATCATCATCGCTAAGCCCCACAGAGCAAGGTTCGCCGCGGAATCGGTCTGGGGATCATTTTCGACGACACCCACGGGCGTGTTCAATACAGCACGGCCGTCTATAAACGTTTCATCGGCTGTGAACAACGGTAACCCATAATACGTTGCCGTAAAGATCTGCCGGTAATCGTTCCCTACCTCATGCATCAGGCGGAACTGGGCCGGGAAAGTGATGCCGTTGAAACGTAGAGTTCCGCGGCCTGTGAGCACGGCCGTTTCTATCAGTGGCATTTCTTCACCCATAACCGTCTCGTAATAACGCGCCACAGGAGGAGGGAGATCTCTGGGCACGGGAACAGTTTCCAGCATTGGCGTTTGTCCCGGATAGGCGGCCAGCGAGGCCGGCTTGATGCGCAAACCCAGTAACAAAAAGACAATTAAGATCACCAGGAAGGCAACACCATACAGAATAATTCGAGACATGTCACCTATCTTAACAAGGACGCCATGCGCGGCAACCATAACGGAGCACGTTTTTCTCTCAAAGACGCGTTTTTTTGCTTGCGCCCCATCAGCGAATGCGGTAGCTTTTGATCAAAAGCTGTAGAACGATTTGGTAAAGGGTGCGTTGCAATTGAGTTGGAGTAGTAGGCATCCTCAAATGCCACTTAGATTTGAGAATGCGACCTCCTCCATTTTTAACTGAAATGGAGCACACCCTTTGGTAAATCGCGACTCGATTTGCCAAATTGAGCCACAGGCCTTTTGCTAAATCGTTTTCAATTGCGGAGGGCCCCATGATAGCAGGCGTACAGATTTACCGTGACAAAAATGGTATCCCCCACATAGAGGCCGGCAATGCGCCGGATATGTATTGGGGGCAGGGATATGTCCATGCCACGGATCGCGGGATGCAGCTGTTGTTCATGCGCATTTTGGGGCAAGGCCGGGTATCTGAATTACTGGATTCTGGCGCTGAATCGCTGCAGATCGACCTGTTTTTCCGGCGCATGAATTGGTGTGCGAATACGCAAAGCCAACTTGACGCGCTGTCTTCAGAAGAACGACAAATCCTGGATGCTTATTGCGCCGGAATCAATGCCGCCTTCGCCAAGAGCGTGCCCTGGGAGCTGAAAACGCTCTTAGGCTATCGCCCTGAAGCGTGGCAAGGGGAAGATACGATCATGCTTTCGCGCATGCTGGGCTATTTGACTTTGGTCCAGTCCCAGGCTGAGATCGAGAGGTTGTTCGTCGAACTGGTTCAAGCCGGGGTTGGCGAAGAAAAACTGGAGGCGCTCTTCCCGGGCATCTTGGGCGGGCTGGATATTGATCTGCTTAAGCAGGTGACTCTCAACGAAAAGATTGCGCCTCATCTGCTGTGGGACAGAGGCCTGCCGCGCATGATGGCTTCCAACAACTGGGTGATCGCCGGCTCAAAAACAGCCTCCGGCCACGCCATCCTGGCCAACGACCCGCACCTGGAAACAAACCGGCTGCCCAACGTCTGGTGTGAAATAGTCCTCAAAACGGGCGACGCCATTTTGTTGGGCGGCTCCATGCCCGGTCTGCCCGGCATTCTCTCAGGACGAACGGCCGATGTCGCCTGGGGCTTGACCTATTCATTTATCGATGCAGTTGATTCCTGGATGGAGCGCTGTAAAGAAGGGCAATATTACCGCGAGGAAGGAGAGCAGTGGCTTGATTTCCAGACCAGAAAGGAAGTCATCCAACGCAAGAAAAAAGAGGCGGTCGAGGTCATTTTTTATGAAAATGAGCATGGGCTCCTCGATGGCGATCCCCATCAAGAAGGGATCTACCTGGCCACGCGCTGGGCCGCGGCCGAATCGGGCGCGACCTCGCTTTCCGCGCTGCTCAGGATGGGGCAGGCCAGATCGGTTGCCGAAGGGATGGATGCCCTGGGTCAGATCGAATCCGGTTGGGACTTTGTCCTTGCCGACCGTGCGGGCAACATCGGCTTCCAGATGTCCGGCCTTGCGCCCCGGCGCCGGGAGGGCGTCAGTGGATTTGTGCCCCTGCCCGGCTGGAAGCAAGAGAATGATTGGTCAGGTTTCCACAGCCATAAAGATATGCCACGTATTATGAACCCGGAGCAAGGGTATTTCGCCACTGCCAACCAGGATTTGAACCGCTACGGCCGTATCCAGCCGATCAACATGCCCATGGGTCCTTATCGCGCCGATCGCATCAGCCAGCTTCTGGCGCAGGGCGCGGCCTTCACCCTGGACGATATGTATGAAATGCAGTACGACGTCTATTCCTTGCAAGCGGGTTACTTCATGCAGATTTTACGGCCTCTTTTGCCCGCTACACGCCAGGGGGAAATCTTAGCCGCGTGGGATTGCCGCTATGATCCCCAATCTCAAGGCGCTTATCTGTTTGAACAAGTCTATAAAGCGCTCTACCGCGAAGTTTTTGGCAAGAACGGCTTTGGCGAGACGGCCGTTGATTACCTGGCCGAAGAGACGGGCGCTTTCATTGATTTCTATGAGAACTTCGACCGCGTGCTGCTGGCTGAAGAGTCGCCCTGGTTTGGCGAAAGAAGCCGGGAAGAGATTTACCGCCAGGCAGCAGCAGCAAGCGCTGGCGGTGACACCGAAGCGCTGGAAAGAGGTGCAGCAGTTCCGGATGGACCATATCCTCTTGGGCGGCAAATTGCCTGGCTTTTGTGGTTTTGATCGCGGGCCGGTGACCGCTGTTGGCAACCGGGCCACCATTCACCAGGGACAGCTTTACCGCAGCGCCGGTCGCCTGACCTCGTTCCTGCCCTCGTTTAGAATCGTCAGCGACATGGGGCGGGAGGAGAGTCTTCACCAACCTGGCCGGCGGCCCTTCCGACCGTCGTTTCTCCAAGTGGTACTGCTCCGACCTGGAGAACTGGATCAAGGGCAGCTACAAGCGGATCAGCGCCGATCCTGATCAGGAGCAGGTAGATTTCTAGGTCCATCAAAGATTGCGCAGAACTTGTTCTGAGCCTGCCGAAGGATTTCGCAGATATAGGTGGGAAGCTAGCGCTTTGGACGATGAAAAAGGCCCCGCAGATCCAATCGATCTGCGGGGCCTTTGTACGTCCGGCGCTGTTCTGCGTTATGGCATGCCAGCTTCGATAGCGGCGATGATGATCTCCGCATCCGCGATTAACTGCGCACCCGTTTCTGGCGTCAGTTTGCCGCCGTTGACGTAAGCGTTCACCTGGTTGATGAAGGCATTCAACTTGTTGATCGCTGGAGTCGTTTTGCCCTTTGCCAGGTCTTTTAGTGCCCCTTCCAGCTTGGAAGTAAGCGCGTTGCCCTGGCCCTTGTTGAGCACACCCTGGTCTACCAGATCCTCAATCTGGTCGATCAGATCGCCAATCAGGTCGTCGGGCGCTTCGTAGAGCACAAACACGGCCGTTGTCCGTCCCGGCACCATGAAGGTTCCCGTTGCGGAATCGAAGCTACTTGTCTGCACCATGTCATCCACCGAGTCGACTTGTACCGAGTGCAGGCCAAGTTCTGTCCACTAAGCGCCACGGTCTGATACTCTGTGCCTCGTCATTGGCATTGACCAAGACCACGATGGCCTCGTAATGGCGATCCAGATCCACGGCCGTATCCCTGTCATCGATGCTCATCACGATCAAGCCCGGCAGCTGCTCCAGGCCCGTATTGTGGAAAGTGACGCGATCCTGCACCTCCGCTTCTGTCTGCAGGCGGAACAACGGCGAGCTGTCGCGCATGGCCAGCAGTTCCTGGAACAAGGCGGCCGAGTCATGATATCTATTGCACCCTGGCTTCAAAGCCGGATCGGCTAACCGTCGGCTCCATGAGATCCCAGTTGTCCTGGTTCTTGCCTGCCACCGGCAGACCCACGCCGTAGTTATTGTCCTGGTAGCTGAAGTCCAGCTTGTTGAACCAGTCACCGGAATTGATAACTGTCCCGGTCGAAGGACTTGGAGCGCAGCAAGTCGCTGCCGGCGTGCATAAAGGGCACGCCCTGGCCCAGCAGCACTGTGGACAGGCCCACGTTCTGCACGCGCACGCGGTCCTCCATGGACACTGTCAGCGGGATCTTGTACGTATTGTTATCGTACAGCGTCTGGTTATCATGCTTGGAGATGTAGGTGATATCTTCCTGCGGATCTTGCGTGTACCCGGCCGGCTGGCCGTTGTAGTCCACATCCGCGCCTGTCACCAGGTTACCGTTACGGTCCATGAATTCATAACCAGCCAGATTGCCGGCCATGCCCACGCGAATCTGGTCGCTGAGCAGCAGCAAGGTATCCAGATCGGACGATCTATCACAGACAAATTCACCCTCATCACCGTAATTGGGATCGTAGTAGAGGCCATTGGCAAAGCCCTGGCGGCATACAAGATCAGCGCCGCCGTCAAAGGGGCCGCCGCCGCGCACCGCGTCGCGCAGACGGTCGCTGAAGGTGCCGATACCCGTGCCGGCCATATTCAACTGCGTGGCGTTTTCGCCGCGGGCGTTGTCGGCCACCTCGCCGAAGTTCCAGCCTTCGCCGTAGAGGTAGATGGCGCTGCCGTCGACGCCATCCTCTTCCAGGTCAAGGCATCCAGCGCCGCGCGCACATTGAGCATATTGCGCTTCATGTGATGGCCCATCAGGTCGAAGCGGAAGGCATCAATCTTGTACTCCTTGGCCCAGGTCACCAGCGAGTCAATCATCAGTTTTTCCATCATATGGTGCTCGCTGGCCGTGTTCTGGCAGCAGGTGCTCGTTTCGACCTGGCCCTGGTCATTCAGGCGATGGTAGTAGCCGGGCACGATGCGATCCAGCACCGATTTCTCATCCTGGCCGGCGGCATTGGTGTGGTTGTAAACCACGTCCATCACCACGCGCAGGCCGCTGTCTTCGTTCAACGACTGCACCATCTCACGGAACTCGACGATGCGCGTCGAGCCGTCGGGATTGGTGCTGTAGCTGCCTTCCGGCGTCGTGTAATGGAAAGGATCGTAGCCCCAGTTGAAGCCATCCAGATCTTCCGTGGCGGTAACGGCCGCCTGCTGCTGGTCCGAGTCTGGCGGATAAGTCTCCAGTACCGCTCCAATCTGGTTCCTGCCATTCGGCTTTATTCTCATTGATCGTGGCGATGTCAAAGACGGGCAGCAGGTGCAGATGCGATAAGCCCGCCTCTTGCAGGGCTTGCAGGTGCTTGACACCATTCGTCCCTTCCAGCGTGAAGGCTTTGTACGTGCCCCGCAGTTCTTCCGGAACCGAATCATCATTGACACTGAAATCGCGCACGTGGATCTCATAGATACTGATATCCTCCGGCGCGACCAGTTCCGGCTTGCTCGTCTCGTCCCAACCGGCCGGTTTTAGCGCCGCGTCGTTCAGATCGACAATCTGGCTGCGCGTGCTGTTCATGGCCAGGCTCGAGGAATAGGGATCGGTGACCAGGTTGTGCTCCACCTGGCCGGTGGAGTGGACATACACCTCGACCTCGAACAGGTAGAACTTATCCTTCCAACCCGCATCACCGATAATGCTCCAGACACCGGTGCCGGCATCCAAGGTCATCGCACTTGGTATGCTGCCGGTCGCCGGATCGGAATCGTCGAACAGATGGAAGGTGACCGATTTGGCCGTCGGCGCCCAGACGCTTATGGTCGGTACATCGCCATCCCAGGTAACGCCCAGATCGCCGTCGTAGGTATACAGGTCGTCGAGCACGCCGGGGATTTGCAGGCCGGTGGCGTCGACGGATTGTCCTTCGGCATTCACGGCCGAACGGCGATCTGTCCCTTGAGAATCTCAGGCACCAAAGCCAGGTCGCGTCGGCTATACCCAGACGCCGGCAGATCGGCCAGATGGGGGAATTTCGCCGACAGCCTGCTGCGCTGAACGCTGCCCGGACCAAGGTCAGACTACTCCCGCCGGTGATGCCGGTTTCGGTCGCTTCCAGACCGCCGTCCGGCGCGTAATGCAGCGTGTAATTGGCGCTGGGATCGGTCGCGGCAGCCCAGGCGATGGTCTGCTCATCCACCCAGTAAGCGCTGCTGCTGGCTGATGTTGCCGGGATTGGCGCCCGGCTCACCGAGCAGCGGGTAGACAAACTGCGGTTCGTTTGGTACTTCATCCACAAGTGCCTGCAGCTGCCACACCTCGTAGCCCCATTCATCGACATTGAGCAACTGGTCCGGGCCGGGATCCTTGGCGTCGCCGCGATGGAGAATGTAGCCGATTTCCTGCATACTGCCGGTCAGTTCGACTTCGAAGACGGCGCCGAAGGTATCCAGTCGGACCTGACCTGCGTGGCGTCGTCCAGCCGGGATCGTTGGCGTCGCCCCAGGTGTGCATGCCCCAGAAGTCATTGTAGTCCGTGCTTGTCGTAGTCACCATAGTCGCCCGCGGGGCGGTGGTAATGCAGGGTGACATAGCCCTGCGCCGCACCTTGCTGCGGGTAGATGGTTTCGTCTCCGGACATGATCCAGACCGTGGGCATCTCCAGCGGCATGAGGCATCTGGTCGGGGCCGGGATCCTTCGTATCGCCGCGGTGAATGATGAAGTTTACCGCCTTCGAGGCGTCGGCGATGGGCACGTTCCAGAAGGCGCCGTAGTCATCAACGCCGTCAAACGGCCGTGGGTTGGTCCAATCGGTTCCTTCGCCGTCGGCGATGGCCGTCGCCCCACAAGTGCAGCCCCCAGAAATTATTGTAGTCAGGGCTGGTGGGATCACCGTAATCGCCGTCATCGCGGTGGTAATGGACGGTCACATAGCCCTGCGCCTTGGCCTGCGAGGTGTAGATGGTCGCGTCGTCCTGGCGCAGCCAGATCTCGGGCGTGACGCCGGGATTGAAGAAGCGGTCGGCGTCGGTGCCGTCCTTGGTGTCGCCGCGGTGGACGATGAAGCCCACGTTGGAGGCGTTCTTGGCCAGCTTCACCCAGGCGAAACGGCCGTATTCATCCTCACCCAGGAACGGTTTGGGCGCCGTCCACTCGATGGTCTCCTCGATATCGCCCCACAAGTGCAGGCCCCAGTAATCGTTGTAATCACCGGTCGTATGGTCGCCGTAGTCGCCGTCATCACGGAAGTAGTGGATGATCGCATATCCAGGCGGAGCGGCAGGCGGCAGCGCTTCAACCGGCTTGATGCCTGTCACTTCGGCGTAGCTCAAGTTGCCGTTGTTATCGCTGACGACAGCCACGAAGTCCAGCATTTCGCCCCAGGTAAAGCCGCCGGGAACATCTTCCAGAGAGAAGAAAACGCGGTAGGGCGCGTTATCATCGACGCCGATGACCGTGTAGTCCGTCGTGCCGCTCTTGCGCACGGCGAAGGTCACTTCGGCGAATTTGTTTTCCGTCAGCGCTACACCCACCTCGATGCGATCCTGCACCGCGTTGCCGTCCAGATCTTGCGTTGCCAGGGGCACTTCCTGGTCATTGACCAGTGTATTAAAGGCCACGCCGGGTGCGGCATCGCTCGCCGGCAGCGGCGCATCGGCGCGGTAAATGGCGAAGCTCACGGCGGGCACGGTGATGGCCACATTGCCGCCAGCGTCGCTGGAAACTGTGCTCGCTCCCGGATAGATCTCGCTGAAAGTCGTGCTTGGGCTGTCGGTTGCGAAGGTAGCTGATTGCGCGCTATTGGCGTTATTAAAAGCCACGATGTACTCAACCTGCTCGTCGCGGTCGATGCGGCTGAAGGCATAGATGCCCGGCGCGGCCTGGCTGTAGCGATGCAGCTGCGCGCCGGTGCCCAGCGCCGGATGCGCCGCCAGCAAGGCCGCGAATTCGGCGTAGCTCGTGTAGAGGGGATGGGTCGGGTCGAAATTGGCGTCGGCCGTTGTCGCATCGGTACCAATCAGGTCGTCATCATTATAAGACGGCACCTGGCTGGGCATCATATCCTGGCGGGCATCCTTGTCGCCGCCATCGCCGACAAAACCCTGCTCATCGCCGTAATAGATGACGGGCACGCCGCGGGCAAAGAACATCATCGCCGTGGCCAGTTCGGAACGGGCTACCTTTTCTGAATCGTCGGTAAAACGCCGTTGTCCTCGTCCAGGAACCAGCCGAAACGGCCGCGGTCATGGTTGCCGATAAAGGTCGGCAGCGCGTAGACATTGGAGTCGGCGTCGGTAAAGTAGTCATCATCGGCGAAAAGGTCGCGCATGATGTCCGAGTTGCCGCCGGCGGAAGCGTAACTTCGCACCTGCTCCTGGAAGCGGAAGTCCAGCACGGCCGGGAAATCGGCGCGGCTGGTGTAATGGCTGAGTAAAACCGGGTTGCCGCTGAAAACCTCGCCGAAGACAAAGAAATCGGTCCGTCCTTGCGCCTTGGCATGGGTCATGATCGCCGGCACAAATTCCTGCCAGAATTCCAGGTTGACGTGCTTGACCGTGTCCACGCGGAAGCCGTCGATGTCGTAATCGGTGATCCAGTCCTTGTAGATGTCGATCATGCCCTCAACGACGTCGGGATGCTCGGTGAACATGTCGTCAAGGCCGAAGAAATCACCATAAAGCGAGTTCTCGCCAGTGAAGCTGGAGTTGCCGCGATTGTGATAGTAGATGGGATCGTTCAACCAGGCGGGAACCTTGACAGTCGCATCAGCAGGATCATTGAATGCCGGCGTATAGGGAAAGCTTGTCGCCGGGTCTAGATCCGGGAAGGTGCCGGTGCCAACATAATCGCGGTCGTCAAATGGCGTGCCGGAAGCATCCAAATAGGGGTAATCTTCCTTATTGCGGTAACCATAGGTTCCCTCTTCGTAGTCGATAATATCGGCCGTGTGGTTGGTGATGATATCGAAGAAAACCTTGATGTCCCGCGATTGTGCGCTTCCGTAATTAAAGTCCCCAACTCCGCATTGGTGCCGAAATGCGGGTCGAACTGTGTCATATCCACGTACCAATAGCCGTGGTAGCCCGCGGAGACATCCGCGTCGCTGACCTGCACTGGGTTATTCTTGAAGACAGGCGTCATCCAGATCGCCGTGGTGCCCATATCGGCCAGGTAATCGAGCTTGCCCGGTCAGGCCGGCCAGGTCGCCGCCGTGGAAGAAGCCCTTGTCGACCGGGTCGAAGCCGTGTACGAGGCGATCGTCAGGCGTGATAAATCCTCTATCGTTGCTCGGATCGCCATTGTCAAAGCGGTCGGGCATGACAAAGTAGAAGACTTCGTCCTGGACGGGGTTGCGCGCCGGGGCGGTGACCAGGGCGGCGATTTCCGGCGGTATGGGACCGGACTCGATCAAGCCGATGTTCGTGGCACTGTCAAAGGTAAACGTGACCGTGTCGCCGTCGTTGGCCACGGTGAAGGGGATGTTTGGACCATCCGGCACGCCGCCGGCGCCGTAGTTTTCGTCCCAGCTTTCGTTGATGGCGAACTTGCCCTCGTAGATGCCAGCCGGGAATGGTGTCGGTCAGAAATGTGTAAACGCCGTCGCCGTCGACATCCTGCAGCCAGGAGCGTAGACAGTCAGGCTCCCAGTCACCGGGGCAGCCGAGCTGACTCCTGGAAACTGCCGCGGCACGGTGACGATGCGCTGATTGACATTGTCGGTGATCCAATGGCTCTTGTGATCGTAGTAGAACTTGACGTCGCCGTCAGCAGCCAGGGTTCGAGGGGGATGTTAGCCGCCATTAGGCTGACCGTCGGCGCCGTAATTTTCGTCCCAGGTGCCGTTGAGCGCCGCCTTGTACTCCCAACTGCCGGCAGGGCACATTGAACACGCCGCTGCCAGACGTCGTCAGTCCTATCGGGAATCAGGCGCTGTGGCAGCGCATTCTGGCTGCCAGTCTCCGGGACAGCCCAGCTCATCTTGCAGGTCGCCCACCAGGGTGACCGATGTAGGCTGTGCCGCTGCTTGCTGGGCCGCGCCCCCAGCGAAGGTCGCCAGGACCATGACCAGCACAAATACGGCAAGAAACTTCATAATTGTTGCTAGATTCTTATTCATTTTCAAAGACTCCTCTATCCTTGCCAATAAAAAACGCTACGAGCGTGATTGCTCGTAGCGTTTCTATTTTGGATAAGCTTTCGCCAAAACGGCCGCTGGCCGCCAGGGGGATACAACCTTGCCCAATAATGGCGGACCGCTAAGCCGTGCTGCAAATGCGATTCGATAGTTCATGTGGGTTCATTGGCCAGCCGGTACACCAGGAGGCTGGCTACAAATCCGTTTATATCATTGGTCATGGAGCCGGTCAATACTGCCCGCCCGAGACTCATATTTTGCCGTAGGGCGCGCTTCAAACAAGAGCAGCAGGCATCCTCAGCTGCCGGTCTTAGTGCTATTGGTCCTATACTGTTTGATGCTTCTACTTCAAATGAGAGTAGTAGGCATCCTCAGATGCCGGTCTGCTCAGCTGCCGGCCTGCTGCAAAAGAGCTGCCGCACCAATTCGCTGCACCGTTCATCCCCATAAATGGGATACGCATAACCAAAAATATCGGCCGTTTCCAGCGCCAACCAACGAAACAATTCCATCGTGGCCAGCAAGGCGCGCCCAATATCTGCCTCTTCATAATGGGCAAAAATCTGCGGCAGCGCGGCCACCGCCCGTGGATCGGCCCATGCTTCCAAAAAGCGCCCGCGCATCCAGGTGTCGAAATCGGGGCCATTACTGGCTCGGGCGTGCAATTCCAGCATCTGCAGCAGCAGGTTCTTGAGATAGCTGTCGCAGCAGGATTTAGCCCACCACAGCTCGCCGCGCCGCAAATGCTTCACCGTCCAGACGGTGTGGTACCAGAAATCGTTGACGACGTTGAGGTACTCTGTTTCGCTGCTGGGAACGGGGACACGATCCTGCGCTTGAACGGCCGTGATCTCCCCCGCCAGGCCATCCTTATCGATCAGAACAGTGAAACCGCGCCGCAAAATATCTATGCCCATTGCCGGCAGCCCCTCGGCCAATTGCTGCCGGAAGCCGGCGATGGAAGCGGGCACAAAATCCACATCGAGCCCGCCTTCAAACAGCACCCGCCGCTCAAAGCCCCCATCTGGCGTTCGCTCCAGGAAGCTGAGCCAGGGGTTGCCTATATGGAGCAGCCAATCCGTTGCCTCCATATAGATTTGCGGCCTCTCAGCCAGGAATAACAGATCGAGATCGGACCATTCATCCGCCGGGCGATCGTCCCGCGCCCGCGAACCAAACACAAAAGCGGCGCGAATATCCTCCTCGCCCTGCGCCCAGCTAATGAATCGTTGCAGCAATACCTCGTAGCCTGCGCTTGTCGCGTTCATCTTACTTTCCTGGCCTGAAGAAGTATGCGGCTACCCAGACTGCCATTGTTCTAGCAATGCTTCGTACTGCGCCAGGGTAGCGCCGCTCGCGTCATATGTCAGGCCGCTATCTCGCATCACAGCAATTGCCTTTTCTAGCTGTTCGATAGCCTCTGGCATGCTCTCCATCTGCGCGAGCAGCTGCGCCATATTTGCCAGTGTCGTCGCCTCCCCGCCGCGGTCCCCCACCTCACGCCTGATCGGCAGCGCTTCCGCGTACAGCCGCAGCGCCTCCGCCGGCCGCCCCGTGGCCTGGTACACCAGGCCCATATTGTTCAGCGTCGTCGCCTCCCCGCCGCGGTCCCCCACCTCACGCATGATCGGCAGCGCTTCCTCGTACAGCCGCAGCGCCTCCGCCGGCCGCCCCGTGGCCCGGTACACCCCGGCCATATTGTTCAGCGTCGTCGCCAGTCCGGCGCGGCCGCCTGCTTCTTCCGCGATGAGCAGGTCGCGCTCGTAATATTCGAGGGCTTCCTCCCGCCGGCCGAGGGCGTGCGTGCACCCAACCGAGGTTGTTGAGGAGAGCATCTTCAGCTTCCCGTTGGCCGGCAGTCTGGACAATGGGCAGGGCGCGTTTGTGCCAGGCAAGGTAGTCGAACCAGAGACCGCGGGTTCTTTGGTGCTGACGCAGGGCCCAAACCCAGGACAAAACATCTTCATCAGGCAGTTGCTCCCAGGCCCAACGGATCTGGCTGTAGGCAGCGTCGATGGTGCGCCAATCCTGGCGGTCCTTGTCGGCAAGGTCGAGATAGTAGGCACGATGGCGGGCCTGGTCTGAGTCATCCATGCTCACACGCGCTACGTCGGCCAGGACCTGGTGCAGGGCAAATTGGCCGGCGCTGATTTCCAGCAGGTTGCGGTTTACCAACAGGGCCAGGGTTTGACCGTTGGTCTGGGCCACACTTTCAGCCGCGGCGCGCTCAAAAGTGGCCGGTTTGGCGGCGAAGGCGCCCAGAGCGTAGAAAGCGGCGCGCGTCTGGTCGTCCGGCAGGGCGTCGAGGCTGAGGTTGAATACCGCTTGCAAGGTAGCTTTCCGGCCCGGAGCAGCGCCGATGCGCGCCTGTGCCTGTCGCAGGCGCAAAGCAGGATTGCCGCCAATCTCTGCCAGGCGCTCTGTATTCAGATCGGGGAAGATGTTGGCATCGACCGGGCCTCCGTCGTTGAGATAGCCACCGGCCAGTTCCACGGCCAGTGGCAGGCCACCAACGGTGAGAGCCAACTGGCGGGCGGCGGCAGGATCGGCGGCGCACGCTTCGGGGGCGATCCGTTTGAGCAGCGCAAAGGTGGGATCCTCTGCCAGCTCCGGCACGTTGAAGCTTTCCTCAGCAGAGCCGGCGAAATTGCGGGCAATGCTCCTGTCACGCGTGGTCAGCAGGTGGGCGCAGTTGGGGCCGCCGCAGTGCAGCAGACCGGCGTGTTCTTCCTGCCAGATATCGTCGATAATCAGCAGGATAACCTTGTGGCCGATCTTGTCTTTGATACCTTGCTTGAGTTCGAAGGGATCGGCATAGGCCGTGGACTCGAGACCGACGGCCATCCCCCAACGAGCGAGAGCAGAAAGCGGATCACCATCCGGACCAATACCTGCCCAAAGTACGCCATCACGAAAATGGGCCAGCAAGTCGCGACGATGGGCCAGGGCCACAGCCAGGGCGGTTTTGCCGGCGCCCCCTTTGCCTTCCGCGGAGAGGGAAACGGCCGTGCCCGTCGAGAGCCGGTTGACCAGGTCCGTGACCAGTTCATCACGCCCCACGAGACCGTAGCGTGGCAAATCAGGCACGCCGATCCAGAGCGACGGCCGTTCGCCAGTCGTGATAAGCTCCAAGGCACCAGTACCAGAGATCTGATCGGGCGCTGGAACGTAGGCATTGATGTCGCCGATCAAGCCCTTCACGAACTCCTGGCCATCAATTCCCAAAGAGTCGCCAACGGCCGTCAGAAAGCTGTTTAACCACAGCTTGCCCTCTGCTAACGGTTCGTAATTCAGCAGCAAATTCAGCAGCCTGGAGGAAAAAACACGAGGCGAGCCCTCACGCTCAATCTTCCCCTTCAGAGAATCGTCAAAACCGGCCAGGCTGAACATGGCTTCCCGTTCTGGAACGGTATTTAGCAAGCCCGTTGCCACAAGCCAATCAATGCTCTGTCTTATGAGCGTCACTTTATCTACCGCTTCCGCCATGCTGTTCATCGCTGAAGCCTATTATGGTGCGTTGGCTGCCGTGCGGCAAGGGGCGAACAGGTTGCGCGGTTACGCACTTATCGACCATAATTGGAATTGATGCGGAGCAAAAATTGCTGGCGCGCCTAAAGAAAAAGAAGTGCAGCCAATCGTTTAACATCTTCAAACCTAAGAAACCGGGTTTTTCATCCACAAGTGGAGGACATCAGGTGTCAGCATTCAGTTGCATGCTGAGTGCTAATAGCTGCACAACAAACAGGAGAAAATGCTATGCCGTTAACTTTTGACTTACCCCTCGAAGAACTAAAAGAATACCAGGGTCTCAACCCACGGCCGTCTGATTTTGACGCTTTCTGGGAACAGGGCCTGGCCGAGATGCACGCCCTTGACCCGCAGGTGGAATTACAGCCGGCAGAGTTCCAAACCGCCTTTGCCGAATGTTTCGATCTCTATTTCAGCGGCGTTGGCGGCGCTCGCGTCCACGCCAAACTGCTGCGCCCGCGCCAGGCGCCGGGCCCCCACCCCGCCCTGCTCATGTTCCACGGCTATTCCGCCAATTCCGGCGACTGGGTGGATAAGCTCGGCTATGTGGCCGCGGGCTTCACCGTGGCCGCGATGGACAGCCGCGGCCAGGGCGGTTTATCGCAGGACACCGGCGGCGTAACCGGCGGCACCTTGCACGGCCATATCATCCGCGGCCTCGATGATGCACCAGAAAAGTTGTTATTCCGCCAGATATTTCTGGACACGGCCGAACTGGCGCGCATCGTCATGGCCATGCCCGATGTAGATGAAACGCGCGTTGGCGCTCTCGGTGGCAGCCAGGGAGGCGGGCTCACCCTCGCTTGTGCCGCCCTCGAGCCGCGCGTCTGGCGCGCCGCGCCGGTGTTCCCCTTTCTCTCCGATTACCAACGGGTATGGGAGCTGGATTTGGATGAGCACGCCTACGCCGAATTACGCGATTACTTCCGCCGCTTCGATCCGCGCCACGAACGGGAAACGGCCATATTCACCAAATTAGGCTACATCGACGTGCAGCATCTCTGCCCGCGCATCGCGGCCGAAGTGCTCTTCGCCACCAGCTTGCGCGACACCATCTGCCCCCCGTCAACCCAGTTCGCAGCCTATAACAAGATCCGCGCACCCAAGTCGATGGTTCTCTACCCCGACTTCGGCCACGAAAGCTTGCCCGGTCATGACGATATAGTTTTTCAGTTTATGCTGAAAGCTGAAAGCTGACGGCTGTCAGCTTTCAGCGAGTGTCCAGCACAATATTTGCAATCCGCTTGATTTGGCAGCGGCCGATGCACAGACGGCCGCCGCCTGGTGGAAAGCGTCGGTCACTTTTCCCGAGGACTTTCCCTACCAAAAAGAGTGAATACCCTGTTAAGCAGGAAGTTCAACTTTTCAATCCATTTATTGCCACTGGCACCAACGACAAAAGTTGAACTTCTTGATGCAAAAATGATTTGGTCAGCAATGTAGTCAGTACCTTTTTCCCCAAAAACTTCGTCTAGCCTTGCAGTAGAGCAATAAGCTTCGCGTTTCCGGGAGAATGAAATGGAAACATTGCAAAATCGTACCCCCATATACGGGAAGAAATCGCGCCCTCTCCCATATCTGGAAAGTGGCGATTTTCTTGTATTAATGGCTATGCGAAATGTGTTAAAAAACCGAAAATCGATGCGGAAATCGCTTGACACCGGCCAAGAGATCGATTAGTATATTTACAAATAGTCTAGTTGGGCTTGGTTAAACGAGGGTAAATTGGCAAAATCTACTTTTATTGGACGCCGTGATGAATTAGAGTTACTAGATGGCTTATGGGCTGTGCCCAAAGCCACACTCCTTATTCTATACGGAAGACGCCGAGTTGGCAAAACTAGATTGCTAACCCATTGGTTGAAGCGTCATGGCGCCTATGGTCTCTACTGGATGGCCGAGGCCACGTCCGCCCGCGAACAACTCCGTTCCTTTTCACAGGCCATCGTCCACTTCATCGATCCCGACACCCCCACCCCGGAAGATTTCACCTATTCCACTTGGGAACAGGCGCTGCGCCTGGTCTCCCTGCACGCCAAAGAGCGCCGCATGGCACTCTTCATCGACGAAGTTACTTACCTCATGGAAGTGAACCCCAGCTTTGTAGGCATCTTGCAGAAATCCTGGGACCATTGGCTGAGCAACAGCAACCTGATGCTGGCCCTGTCCGGTTCACAGATGGGTCTGATGCAAAAGAAAATTCTGGCCTATGATGCGCCCCTATACGGCCGTGATACCGCGCAGCTGAAACTTTCCCCCATGCCTTTCAGTGCCACCAAGCGGTTTTTCCCTGATTACAGCGACGCCGACCGTGTCGCTATTTATACCATGTGGGGCGGTGTGCCCGCTTATTGGGAGCGCCTGGATCTCTCGCTGTCCGTGATCGACAACTTGCAGCGACAGCTGATGTCCTATCAAACCTGGATGACCGATGAATCACGCACCTTGCTGCAGGACTTTATCACGGAACCACACAATTATGTTGCCGTGCTGCGCGCCATTGCCGACGGTTTGCAGTCCTCAGGAGAGATCTCCGAGCGGGTCGGCCTGGCCAGCAACCAGCTTTCCTTTTACCTTAGCAAGCTGCGTGATGCCGGCTTCGTAAAGCGGGAAGTGCCGATCAGCCAGATCAATTACAGGGATTCGCGCAGCGGCCGTTATTTGGTGACCGATCCCTACCTACGCTTCTACTATCGCTTCCTGGCTGCCTACCAATCCAGACTGGCTCTGGGGCAACAGCAACAGGTCACGCAGGCCATCGCCGAGACCTTGCCCCAATTCATCGAGGCCAATACCTGGCGCGAGCTTTGCCGTCACTGGCTGCTGGATGCCAGCAACAACGACGAATTGCCGCTGGCCGTGGAACATGTTGGCAGCGAGTGGAAGAGCGATTTCACGATTGATGTTGTGGGCATTGACAGTGAGCAGAAAAGCCTTGTTTTGGGAGACTGCTACTGGCGCAACAGACCAGTTGGCGTTAAGGCTGTGCGCGATCTGGTGCGTAAGACATCTACCATTTTACCGGATCACGACGGCTGGACTGTCTATTACACGCTTTTTTCGGCAGCTGGCTGGACCGCGGAAGCGGAAGCTCAATCAGAAGCACTCATCAAGCAAGCCACCACGCGCGCCCGCAAGAATTGGACCACGGCCGGTATCCGCCTGATCGATCTGGAAACCGTAAGTTCTGATCTAGATCTCTGGGCGAACTGATTATTGGACAAGAATCGCAAAAGGAAAATCTATCGACTGGAACTCTAGCGACTATCGAGCACAGACCTAACTGCAAAAGACAGGACCATGCGATTTGGGCAAAACTGATCACATGGTCCGGGCCGATGGGATGTTAATCGCCACCTGTTAATATCTTATGTAGATTACCATTAAATGGGTAGTCTCGTCAAGCATTTTCCCTCATTCCGCCCCTTTTTGCAGCCAACATTAACCATTTTTGTCACGACCTGACCCGGATCTGATTGATTGTGGTCTCGCTGATTGTTTTCTTCAGCCTGGCCGCTAGTTGCCCTTCCCATTCTGGTCGTTTAGTTCTCAACGCCTGCCCGCCAGCCATTATCGTTGCTGGGCAGGCGCTGGGACACGAAACAGGCAACTGCAAGGGTCTCATAAAAGCAAAAAAGCCAGTGCTACCCACACTCGCTTTTTTTGCTGATATTTATTGGTTTAACCGCATACTCCGCTTTTTTCGGGTGCTACCCACACCCTCAGCGCGAAGCCCCTTAATTGGGGAGGGGGATTTTGTATCTCCCATGCGGCTTGAAATGTCATACGGAGGATAGCACAAGCCGATCTCTGTGTCAATGGATCAGACGTTCTGAATTTGCGGAAAATGGGTACTCCATTTTCCGCAAATTCATGCTTGTCACAGGGCGAGGTCTGTGCGCGCGCATGTCCGCGGCAGACAGACCATCACAAGCTCTGCTCAATGCGCAGAAAGAGCTGCAAAGACGGCGGCGTCTGGCGGGTGTATCCTACCGCCCGCCACAGCGCCCTGTCGAAGATCAGGCTGCACCTGGCTGGTTCGCTCTGGCAACAGAGGCCCAATCCCAGGTGGTGGAAGCTGTCTCGACGCCGCTGCCTCCTGTCCCACAAACGGCCGTACGCGTGTCGCCTACTATTGCCGCCTGGTGCCTGGATAAAGATCATCGCCATTTGGGAGCCTCCTTGGATGGCCCCTACCGCCTCTATAAGATCTTACAGGCACTAGATAGCCAGGGCCGTGGCTGGTTGGCCAACCAGACAGTCGAGCAGACGTTAACCAGGAAGGCCGGGCCGCTTACTATCTACGGCCGTCGCCAGTTAAAGATCATGCTAAAACGGGGTGAAGGTCTGTTTTGGAACCGGGTTAAGCGCAAAGGGGAGATGCGCATCCGCCTGGTGTCGCGGGCCAAGGTAGCCGCGTTTTTGGGCTGCGGCCGTTTGCGCGGGCGTGAGGTGGTTCTGCCCTTGAAAGCACTGCTGGGAAACGGCCGTGGTTGCCAGGCGGCAGTCAATGCCATGTTGTACGCTTCCGTACATGCCGGGCAAATCAATAACAAAAAAGAGGCGCGGCCCATCAGCCGCGACACGGTACGCCGTATTTCCGGCTGCTCCCCCTACCGCCAGCGCAATTACGAAAAACGCGCAGGCATTCGCGTGGCCAGCAACATCCGCATCCTCGGCTCCTACGACGAATACAATCTAGCACGGGCCAGGCAATATAACGAGCTGCCGGCCTACAAACATATCGACTACCAAGGCAAGATCAACCGCCACCGGTGCGGCGCGGCCTACCTCGCCGTACGCCTGCCAAACACCTACACCGTGCCGGATACATTCCACGTTTCTCATTCCCGCAGACAACGCACTTTGAACCGCCTCTTAGACGGCCTCTGCCATACGGGCAGCGGGGGCAGCGCAAGAGAAGAGTTCGTGCATCTGTACCACCGGGATGTGGTTACGGCCGTTCGCTTTTTTAACCGTGATCCGCAGTCAAGCGCCTATTGGCCCTTGAGCCGCAATAATAAAGGAGTACGCTTATGGCGCTCGATGAGTGATCTCGACTAGATGCCTTTTAGGGCAAAATACAAAAACAACCTTAGGAAATCTTTGTCGCGGAGGCACGCTGCCGTAAAAAGGCTTGCGGAGTTCCCTGGACCAGCCGCATGGGGCCCTATGAAACCGACGCCGGCACAGCAGCTACCGGCTCCACTGCTTCCGCCGGCACCCAGGTCGCCTCCATGCCGGGGGGCACATCCAAGCGAATCCAGTTCCCTTGCTGCTCGACCAGGTTGACGGCCGTGCCGCCGGATAGACTAAACTCAGTGGCAAACTCTGCGCCCGGCCCGCTGCTAACAGCAACAGTCGGCGAAACAACCACACCGGAAGGCAAAGCCTGGGCTAAAAACGTACGGCTGGCCAGAGAAACGCCAAACAGTAGCAGCAAGATTAATACAACCGCGGCTGCATATTGCAGCCCCTTCCGTGCCCGCTCAGATTTTGTCTGGCGCCAAGCTAAAAACAGGAAACCCAGCAGGAACCAAAACCCAAGGACCAGGACGGCCGTCTCGTTTTCTGTTAGCCGTTCCGAAACCTGCGCCAGAACAACCAGGGGGCCGGCGGCCTCTTCCGCAAAAAGTTCCGTCGTCTGTTCGCGGACCAGGGCCAGGTTGGCCTCGATATCCCCGTCGCGCGGATTCAATTGCGCCGCACGTTCCAGATTCAATACCGCTCGTCCCAGGTCTCCCTGCTGGAAGTAAACATTGCCCAAATTGTAGAAAACAGCGCTATCTTGCACGCCGCGCGCAATCTGCCCCTCATAAAGCTGCGCCGCCTCGGCATAATGTCCAGCCACGTATAATTGGTTCGCCGCCTCAACGGCCGCGGCATCCGCCTCTACATTGGGGTTTAATACCGTTATGGCTATCGCCAACCCAGCCAAGAGTAGAAGGCCAATCAACAGTAGAGAGTAACCATTTCGTTTCATAATGTCCTCGTAGGTAGCTTGTCAGCGGTCAGCAGTTAGCAGTTAGCTGACGCCTGAGTGCTGATTGCTGTCCGCTCTATAGCGCTTTCTCCAGATCGTTTATCACTTGTTCTGTTTCACTTAATAGATCGCCATTGGTGGAGTTGATTCCAACCGGTGCATAACGACCCATTTCGCTGAGCATCAGGCAGTTCTGGACGCGTTCAGCCAGCTCTGGATCGATGCCTTTCTGCAAAAGCGTTGTATTCAGCTGCGTCTGCGTTTGACCGGTCATAGGGTGGTTCAACTTTTCTTCCAGATAGCTGGTCAAGACTTGCCCGGCTATCTCATCAGCCCTGGATGTTTGCTGCTTACGCGCCGCGCGCAGGGACTGCTTCGCTTTCTTGGCTGCTCCCTGGCTGCGCCGTTCGTCGACTGTGTCCAGACGCTGCTGGCGGTAGAGGCTCCAGCCAAAATGACCGGCGATGAGGAGCAGCGGCAGGGCCCACAAGAGCCAGTAGCTGGCACTGCCAGTCAGCGCTGCCCCACTGCTGTGCCCCAGCTCAGAAGCGGGTTTGTTCGGACGTAATTCAGGGACAGCCGGAACTGTTACGGCCGCGTTGACCGTTGCCCCGGCACCGCCATTGGGCGTGGCTGGTATAACATCCGCTGCCACGTCACCGCTCACGTTGACGAGAATCGCTTCGCTGCTGGTTGTTTCATAGCTTTCTGTCTGCGGGTTGAAGTAGCTAAACTCTATCGCGGGGAGCAGGAGGTCACCCGCCTGCGTTGGCACAAGCAAGCGCTCATAGCTCCGTACGCCACCCAGAGCGCCGTCCACAAACTGCGTGTTAACAGTCGCCTCGCTGTCAAAAGCGCGCCACTCCGGGCCTTCTGTCCATTGTGGATCCGCCAGGTTATTCATATTGCCCCGACCGCGCAGGGCTACTTGCAAGGTTACAGTTTCGTTAACTTTCGTTTCGGCCGTATCCGTCTGAGCCTGGATCTCGAATTGGCCGACAGCGCCCTGGAAGTTGGCTGGAGCATTGTCCGGCAGCGGGCGTACATTCATGCTAATAGGCTGCGTTTGCAGCACCGTTCCGCGGCTGAAGAAATCGCCGGGAATGCTCAGCACGGCCGGATCGATCGTGACCTCGCCCACGCCGGTGGGGAACAAGACCGTCTGCAATTCCGTCACGCGATATGGCCGGCCTGCCGCTTCCGTCGTGTAATCCACCTGATCCTCACCCCGTTCTTCACTCCAGAAACCGGTAAACGAGGGGCTCTGGTATTCTGGTTGGTCGTACAGATTTTCTGCCTGGTAGAAGCGGAATGTATAAAGCACTTGCTCGCCCTGGTAGGGGTTTGGATTATCCACCTCGGCTTCGACGAAAAATGGTTGGCCGACAAGTTCAGTCGGGACGTCGGCCGGATCCATCGGTGCTGCCGGGCTAGTCGGGTTCAACTGGGTTGACTGGCGCGCTGGGCATGGATGGGAACAGATTGTTCAAGTTCGGGAACCCCGGTATCGTGGGGAAATTAGGTCTAGTGGGGAACCCGGGCATGGATGGAATGCCCTGGTTTGGAGCCGGCTGTGCCTGCCCTGTCCCCTGGCTGACCTCAATCATTATCGGCTGCGTGCTATATACCTGGCCATCAATCTGTACCGCTATCGGGTTGATCACAAGTTGACCAATCTGGATCGGATGCAGTGAGTAGCTGTATGTAGCCTGCATGTTCATGTCGCCGTTGATAATACTGATCTGCGTGCCGCTGCTGCTGCCCAAAAGTTCGAATCCGTCCAGCGCCGGCAGAACCGGCTGCGTAGCTTGGCCGGCACTGCTGTCTATACTTATTTTCAGCAGCAAGGCTTCGTCCGTGCTGAGACGGGTACGGTCTACTTCGGCCGTCACCGGAGATTGCGCCAGGACCGGTAGTGCGAAAACGCCGGCAAGCAACAATGTGACAAGCGCAACAACAGAAAGCTTTGACTTCTTCATATTACAATTCCTCTAAGTCTTAGAAACCCGGTTTTTAGATGGGCGCGGCATAATTTCTCAAGCGGAAAAACCGGGTTGCCTAAATCAGATCAGGATGGAGTTTCACCCCTACCAATCCTGTACCGGATCTTGCCGCGGCACGGAGAATATCTGCCCCAGGCGTTCCTGAAGTGTCTCGCTGTCCTTGGCAATCGCCGCCAACAGCTGCTCCGCCTGTTCCTCGGTCATCCGCTGCCCTGGAGCCGGGACCTGGCTGGGTTGCCCTTCCTGGTTGGGTTCTTCTTGTCCGGGCTGTGGCTGGCCTTTCTGCTCTTGATCTTGTTTGCCGTCTTGTGGCTCACCGTCTTGGGACTGGTCGCTTTTAGACTGCTCCGATTCTTGCCCTTGTTCTCCTTGCTGCCCTTCTTCAGACTGCTTTGGTTCCTGTTGCTGTTCCTGCTGTTCTCCCTGACCTGCTCCCTCTTGGGATTGATCTTGTTGTTCTTCCTGACCTTCGCCGTCCTGCGACTGCTCCTGTTGCTGTTGTTCTTGCTGCTGTTGTTCTTGCTGCTGCTGTTGTTGCAGAGCTAGCTCCAGGTTGTGCTTGGCATCCTGGTCATTAGGATTAAGCAGGAGCGATTCCGTATAAGAGGCCACTGCCGTTTCCAGCTCCTGTGCGTTGTAGAAGGAGTTTCCCAGGTTATAATAAGCTGCTCTGAGCCAGCGACTCCTCTTCAGCGAAACTGAGCGCCATTTGTAACTGCTCCAGCGCGCCATCGTAAGCGCCCTGCCGGTAGAGGGCATTGGCCGCATTGTAGTAAGGCTGCGCCAGTTCCGGCTCTTTGATCTGAGCCGCCTGGTAAGCGGCTAACGCTTCTTCATATGCTTGCTGGGCATAAGCGTCATTGCCTTCTTTGTTATATTTTTCGGCGGCCGACGGGCTGCAGGCAGTGACCAGCAGGCCCAGGGCCATTAAGACAATCAAGATGATCGTTGGTGACTTCTTAGATTGCATCACGTTTCTCCTCGTTTCCATCTCTAACCGCTCTGATTACCGACAGTTAACCGTGAATGGTCAATCGTTAACTGATTACTGTTAGCTGCACGCTTCCTGTGCGGAATCAATTCCGCAACAATCAACGCTGCCAGTGCCAGAGCCAGGAAGATCTGAAAGCGCTCGATATAAGTCGTTTCAAAGCGGGTCTGTAATTGCGCGCGTTGTAGGTCGTCGATTTCCGCCAGCAGGCTGTCCAGTTCACGCCCGTCTGCTGTCGCGCGGTAATACTTGCCGTTGCCTGTTTGGGCGACGGATTGCAGCGTTGTCTCATCCAGTTTGGAAAGCACGACCTCTCCATTCTGATCACGCTTGTACCCGGTGATGTCGCCATACTGGTTGGTTTCCGGCACCGGTTGTCCTTCCGGCGTGCCGAAGCCGATCGTATAGATGATCACATTAGCATCGGCCGCTTCCTGGGCGGCTGCCAATGGATCCGTCTCGTGATCTTCCCCGTCGGTCATGATAATCAACACTTTCTGGTTATTCAGTTCGTCGTCAAAACCGGTCATGGCTGTGCGAATAGCTTCGCCAATGACAGTGCCGGGGCGCGAGATGACGCCAGGATTGGCACTGTCCAGGTAGTTCAGCGCGGTCAAATAATCTGATGTCAGTGGAACCTGGACGAAGCTGGCCCCGGAAAAAGGAACCAATCCGATCTCATCCCCGTCCAAACGTTCTGTTAGGTCGGCGATTTCCAACTTGGCGCGATCCAGCCGCGTGGGTTTGATATCTTCGGCCAACATACTCTGCGAAACATCCAGCGCGACCATAACTTGCAGACCTTCCTGCTCAATCTCACGCACTTCGCTGCCCCATTGCGGGCGGGCCAGCGCTATAATAAGGAAGGCTAGGGTCGCTACCTGCAATAAAGTGCGCCAGCGACGGCCGCTCCAATTGATGTTGGCGCTCAAGCGCTGTATCAATGAATTATCGCCCAAGCGGTTCAGCGCCTTCTTTTGCTGCCGCTTCGCCCACAGCAGAAAAAAACCGACTGCTGGCAAAAGTATTAATCCGAATAATAAGAACTGTGGCTGTGCAAATTGCATCTTTACCTCGTCTTGTAGTCCTGTAGTTCTGTAGTCTTGTAGTCCTGAAGTTCTGTGGTCCTGAAGTTCTGTAGTCTCGTGGTCCTGTAGCTGGATAACCCGACTATCTGACTACATGACTATCCGACTACTCGACTTCCCTAAGGCACCTTTCTGAAGAGGGTGTTTCGTAGGACAACCTCAACCAGCAGTAAACCCAAGGCCGGTATCAGTAACCAGGCCAACAGCTCGTGGTACTGGTTAAAGACCTGTACCTCGACCTGCGATTTTTCTAATTGATTAATCTCATCGTATATGGCTTTTAGCCCGCTCGTGTCTTGGGCGCGGAAGTACTTGCCGCCTGTGATATCCGCCACTTGTTGCAGCGTTGCTTCGTCCAGTACGCTTTCCTGATAGGAGACCTTGGTGCCGCCAAAGATGGAGGGTACGGGCACAGGGACTTCACCAGGGCGTCCGGCGCCGATGGTATAAATCTTGATCCCCAAGGCCTTGGCCGCTTCGGCAGCCGTCAATGGGTCAACCTGGCCGGAGTTGTTCACGCCGTCCGTAAGTAGAATGACGACTTTGCTTTCGGCGTTACTGTTGGTCAGCATATTGGCCGCGTTGGCAATGCCCAAACCGATCGCCGTGCCATCTTCCAGCCCCAATTCTGAAGCGAGTTGAATCTGATCTAACGACCGGGTCACCATATTGTGGTCCAAGGTTAGAGGGCTTTGACTGAAAGCTTCACTGGAGAAAATTACCATGCCGATTTTGTCATACGGCCGTTCGCCAATGAACTCGCCGATAACATCCTTGGCCGCTTCGAGCCGGTTCTGTGGTTCAAAATCGAGCGAGGCCATACTGCCGGAGATGTCCAGCGCCAGGGCGATGTCCACCCCTTCACCGGTGATAGTCTCTTTGCCCTGTACAATCTGTGGTCGCGCCATGCCGATGACCATCAGCATGACAGCCAGGACACGTAGTACCGTCGTCACGGGTCGCCAGGTGATGCGCCAGGAGCGCGGCAGATTACGAACCATACTAGCCGCGGCGTGGTTCATCGTCGCCGGCCGTGTGCGCTGCCTGGCAAGGAAGTGGTACGCTACCAGGAGCGCGGGGATGATCAGCGCCAGGCTGAGCACCCAGGGTGCGGCAAATTGAAAACTTGTCATGCGCTCACCTCTACATTGTGCATCTTGCCATTCGCCGAGAAACTGTTCGGGGGCTCTTTCATCGATTCCCCGTCACCTGATGGCGAGTTGGTTGTTGTCAAATTGTTGTCAAGATCGTCTTTACTGATCACGATCGGTTTCGTCTCTTCTACGATTTGTCTCCCTTGCGCTATCAATTCGTAAGCACTGGCTCTGTCGGGCGCAAAGTTGGAGAACTTAACCAGGTCGCTTTCTTCTAGAAAGGCAATCACCTGTCGTGTGTTCTTTTGCGACAAATTGCTTTGCCTTAAGCCGCTGCGGATCTCACCTGTGGTACGCTCTAACATGGGCACGTCATAAACGCGTTCGATGTAGAGACGGATGGTGTCGGAGACCAGGGTGTAATGTTCTTTGTAGCGTCCCTGCTCCAACAAACCAAGCTGTCCAATTCGAGCCAGGTCATCCAAAGCGATCTCATGAGGCAGTCGATTATCCACGGACGCCAGCGCCAAGCGCGCCTGGCGGCGTTTCCACCACAACAGAGCTACTGCCGTGAAAACGGCTACTATTAGCCCAGCGACGATCCAGGGTAAAAGATTTACAAACGGCAACTCTGCCTGCGGTTTGATATCCCTTAGTTCGCTATCCCCTTCCACGAGAACGGAACTGATGAGAACTGGAGCCGCTGCGGCCGTAACTTCACTCAACTGCCCTGCCCCGTCCGTTACAGTAACAGTAAGCGGTGGTGTGCTGAATTCGCCGGGGGCGAACAGCCGGGCATCAATCAGTATGGTCGTTGTTGCCGTTCCATCACCGTGATCAACCGTTGTTGCCGGTGATTGGGACTTAACGACGAAGTCGCCCCAACTCTGCGGTATTTCGGGATTGATTACACGGTAGCTTTGCGGATGTGTCACCGACAAGGTCAACTGCACAGGATCCCCGACCGTGAAATCACCCTCCGGCGCGGTCACCGTCGCCGTCAATGGTGCTTGTGCCGCCACTGTCCCCACCGCAAGTAGGGTCAAAAGAAGTAATAATGGTATAAAGACAAACTTTCTGTTCATAATAATTACCATAGAAGTCAGCTGTCAGCTGCCCTCTGATAGCTGTTTAGTGCCCGATTCTCTTGGCCCGATTCTGGAAGAAGAGGGTTAACGGGATAACGTACTCCTGATCGGTATGAATATCGATACGATCTACGCTGGCCTGCCTGAAGATGCTCGTTTTGCTGCTTTCCAGCTGCTGCATCCGCTTTTGGTAGGCATCTTGCCAGCGCCGGCTGCTGGTATCGACCCAAACGATATCGCCGCTCTCCGGGTCTTCCAGGGCCAGCAAGCCAACATTGCCGATCTCGCTGTCCAAAGGATCGTTCAAATCAACCGCGATCACGTCGTGGCGGCGGTTGGTCACCGAGAGGGCTTTGCGATACCCTTCCGGATCGGCCATAAAATCCGATACCAGGAAGATAATGCTGCGCCGCTTGAGAATCTGGTTTACTTTGTCCAGGGCCATCTTGATATTGGTGCCCTTGCTTTGTGGCTCAAAAGCCAACAATTCGCGAATCAAACGCAATACATGTTTGCGGCCCTTACGCGGTGGGATGAACAGTTCGATCTGGTCGGTGAAAATGAGCAAGCCGACTTTGTCGTTGTTGGTCGTTGCCGCGAAAGAGAGCACGGCCGTTAATTCGGCCGCCAATTCGCGCTTGAAGCGGTTCACCGAACCGAAATTCTCTGACGCGCTGGCATCCACCACCAGCATGACCGTCAATTCCCGTTCCTCCACATAGCGCTTCACATACGGTTCGCCTGTGCGCGCCGTCACATTCCAATCAATGGTGCGAATCTCGTCACCGATCTGGTAAGGGCGGACCTCGTCGAACTCCATACCCCGTCCCTTGAAGATAGAATGGTACTCACCGGCAAAACTGTCGTTCACCAAACGCCGCGTGCGAATCTCGATGCGCTGGATTTTTTTCATCAAATCACTGGTTAGCATCTCGTACTCCTTTCTAGCTAGTCAGTTATTGGTCAGCAATCAGCAGTTTTCTGACTGCTGATTGCTGGCGGCTGTTTGCTGATTTCCTACGGTACGTCTGTGTGGTCCAAAATACGGCGTACGATGTGATCGCTGTTGATGTTCTCTGCCTCAGCTTCATAGCTGGTGATAATGCGATGGCGTAGCACATCGGGAGCGATCTGCTTGATATCTTCAGGGGTTACAAAACCGCGCCCTTTCAAGAAGGCGTGTGCGCGGGAAGCGGCGATCAGGTTGATGCTGGCTCGCGGTGAAGCCCCAAAGTCGATTAGATTGTTCAGATCGCTCAAGCCGTTAGCGCCTGGCTGGCGGGTTGTCAATACCAGGTCGAGGACATATTCCTTGATTTTGTCGTCCACGTAAATCTGGCGCACCATTTCGCGAGCGTGCAGGATGTCGCCAGGCGTGACCACGGGATTCACCGTGGGCAAGGTGACCCCGGTCATGCGGTCGATGATTAACCGTTCCTCACTGCGTGTAGGGTAGTCCACCTTCACCTTGAGCATAAAACGATCAACCTGGGCCTCGGGCAGCGGGTATGTGCCTTCCTGCTCAATCGGATTCTGTGTGGCCATGACCAGGAATAAGTCATCCATGGCAAAGGTTTCAGCGCCGATAGTTACCTGGCGTTCTTGCATCGCTTCCAGTAAGGCGCTCTGCACCTTGGCCGGAGCACGGTTGATTTCGTCGGCTAGGATTAAGTTGGCAAAGATAGGCCCTTCATGGACTGTGAACTCGCCTGTTCGCGGGTTGTAAATCTGTGTACCAATCAGGTCAGCCGGGAGCAAATCCGGGGTGAACTGGATACGGGAAAAATCGGCCTGTATCGCTTCCGATACGGTTTTGATTAGCAAAGTCTTGGCCAGGCCAGGCACACCTTCGAGCAAAATATGGCCGTCGGCCAGGAGGCCGATCAGTACGCGCTCCACCAGCGCTTCCTGTCCTACCATTACCTTGTTGATCTCGGCCAGCAAATCCTGCAAGAAAATGGCTTCGTGCCTTACCTGTGTGTTGAGTTCACGTACGCTTATTGGATTCATTATTGTATTCTCCCACTTGATTTTTTGAATTCTTATTATACAAATGAGCGAGGGGCTGGGTCTAATTGCCCAGCCCCCTCACATTTGATTACTAAAGTTTTTTTAAGCAGCCCGGTACAATGTGCCGTTCAGGACCGGGTCCCCACCACAAAGCCAGGGTAAATCGATCTTGGCTGAGGCGTTGAGCGTGTCGCCTTGTATCTTGCTATTCAACCCCACGGTGACATCAATACCGCTGACATTAAACGAAGAGCTTGTCGACAAAACTTTCGGATTACTGGCTGATGTCTTGCCATTGGCGTAAACACTGCTGGCCGGGATAGCGGCTGAACCGCACATGCCTGCATCAATACTTAATCCCTCGCCGATAAATACAGTTCCGTCTACGGTGCGGCCACGATGTGTCAAAATCAACGACATCGGGGCGGAACTGCCGTTAGGCGCATAAACTGTGCCATTAAAAGTACCTTCGTAGGGTCCGGTGCTGAGGGCCGCTGCGGGAGCTGCGCTGGCGCCAGGGACGGCGATGACTGCGAATAAACCGATAACTGCTACTAGACCGAAAACAAGAAATTTTTTCACTGATGATACATTCTCCTATGAATTGTGCTTTAGCCCTCTATTGCCGGGCCAGCGAATATTTGCCCTTATCATACGTGAAAACATGACTTGCTGGCTTTAAGGATTAATACTCTTTACCTTATGTGCAGCTTAAGAGATGGGGATCCATTGGCGGACCGTTCCCCTGGCAATATTATTGATGCTCTGGCCATAGTTTGATTTGTCAATGGGTGCGCTTCAAATGAGTTGGAGTAGCAGGCATCCTCAAATGCCGTCCGCTTGCATTTGAGAATACGACCTCCTCCCTTTCCAACTGAAATGGAACACACCCTTTGTCAATTATGTAACAGTCGCGCAGCATTGACCGTATCCGGCAGTAAATTCCGCACTTATCTTTACGTAAAGTATAAACAATCGTTGCGAATCGTACCGGCTCGGCCAATGCTGGCTTTGACAGCATCGAAGAACCTTTCCCTGGTCCGGCGGCAGGGCTTCATCAGCCTTTTTTGGCTGACAGATGGGTCTCAGATATGTTAAGAGTTGCTGAAGAAGAACTGTAATAAGCTTAAGATCTTTTATGCTGTAAAATTGCTAAACTGCTAATGTAAGACAAATACGTTCTGTCATAAGATGATGTGAATTTGTAGATATTAAATTCTTGAGATAAGTAGAGATGCAAAAAATGAAAAAAGTGTCCTTATTGATAATCCCGATGCCCGTTATCCTTTTGCTTGCAGCAAGTCTAGCAATAGCCTCGAACCAGGGACCACGCTCCGAGAGCGTGACCATTGCAGCCGGCAAAGACAATACCCTCTATGAGGATAATGATGGAGCATTGAGTAATGGCTCCGGTGAGCACTTTTTCAGCGGTAAGGCATCCGGCCAGGCTAATGATGGTGCAATCCGTCGCGGGTTGATCGCCTTCAATTCGTTGACGGCCGTCCCGGCAGGATCATTGATTCTAAGCGCGGAACTGACCTTGCACATGTCGAGGGGGACAGGTGGTGTCCAGCCGGTAGCGTTGCACAAGGTTCAAGCCGATTGGGGTGAAGCAGCTTCTGATGCCCCAGGGCCAGAAGGAGGCGGTGCGCCAGCTGAGCCGGAAGACGCGACCTGGCTGCACACCTTTTTCGCCGATCAGTTTTGGCAGACGCCGGGCGGCGACTTTGTAGCCACACCGAGTGCTACAACAGTGGTTGGGAGCGAGGGCAGCTATACCTGGAGCGGTCCTGAGGTCACAAACGATGTGCGCGAATGGTTCGACAATCCTAATAGCAACTTTGGTTGGGTGTTGATCAACGAAAGCAGCAATAAGACGGCGAAACGCTTCGACAGCCGGGAGAACAGTTCGACCGAGTTTCAGCCCAAACTAGTGGTCACCTACTCACCGCCTGAACAAGTAGATAGACTTTACTTGCCAGCTGTCTTGAAAAATTGAACGGCCTGTGCTATTCGCAACAGCTTTTGCTATCATTGTGCTTGCAGATAGCCTAATTCGACAAGTTAGAGAAGGAGAATCTTTTGATGCCATCAAAACGCATGTCTGTGTTCATCATCTGGCTGCTCGTCGGCCTAGCCCTTGTTTCCTGTTCGCCGGAGGCAGCACAGCAAGTCCAGGAAGCGGTTGAAGAAGCACAGCCAACGCTCGAAGCAGCCGCAGAAGAGTTGTCGCCAACAGTGGAGGCAGCCATCGAGGAAGTCGCTCCCACGGTGGAGGCGGTCGTAGAAGAAGTTAGCCCAACCGTTGAAGCGGCCGCTAGCGAGATTCAAGAGGAAGACCAAGAGCCTTTAATTGTCTTGATTGACAATGATGAAGGTCCCATTACCCCAGCTAACTTTAACACCTTTATCGGATTTTACCTTTTGGATTACGTTTACGATTCGCTCTATGCACGTTCCCCCGACCTTGAGCCTGTCCCGGCTCTGGCCGAAAGCGTCGAAGTCAGCGATGACGGTTTGACCTGGCAAATAAAACTGCGCGAGGATGTTAAGTGGCACGACGGAGAACCCTTCACCGCTGAGGACGTGGTTTTCAGCTACAATTTCCTGATCGATGCTGGACGTGCGCCTAATCTGGCAGCCGTGGAGGCCATAGAGACCAATGGTGATTACCAATTATCTCTTACCCTATCTGAGCCGTCGCCTTTTTTCCTCAACGAAGGCCTGGCTGGCTATTTCATTATGCCCGAGCATGTCTGGCGCGACCAGGAGCCTGTCAGCGGTGAGCTAAGCCAGTTCCAGGGCAATATTGGTACCGGCCCGTACCTTCTGGAAGAGATCGTACCCGGTGAATCTTATACGTTTAAAGCTAACCCCGATTACTTCCGCGGCCCACCTGTCGTGGACACTGTCATCGCCAAAATCGTGAAAGATCGTACCCAGCAATTCAACCAGCTGCGTACCGCTGTAGCCGACGCGGTACTCTCATCGGTACCCCCAGCGCAAGTAGAACAGTTGGCCGGTGATCCTAACATTGAAATCGCCCAAGGGTCTGACTTCTTCAACTATGTTTTCTATACCAATGGCTCAAGACAGCCCTTTGATCAACCCGAAGTGCGTCAGGCTATCGCCAAGGCTATCGATGCCAAGACACTGGTTGACCTTGTCCTCCTGGGCCAGGGTGTGGAATTACCGCTCAGCTGGTACCATCCGGATCTGCCCTGGGCAATCAATATTGAACGCGAGTTTGATCCAGAAGGCGCAGCTGCTATCCTTGATGAATTAGGGATGGTTGATTCCGATAGCGACGGCATTCGCGAATTCAACGGTGAGCCAATGGAATACGAAATCCTTTGCGATACCAACAATCCGGTGGAGATACGTGCAACGGAACTCATCGGCGGCTGGCTGGAAGATATCGGTATCAGCGCGACCCAAAACTGCCTCGATATCGATACTTCGGTAACTTTGATCTGGCCCAACTTTGTAGCCGTGGCCGATCCTGACTACGACATGGCTATCTGGGGCTGGTCGAGTGGCGTACAATTCCAGCGCGGCTTTTTGCGCGGTTTGCTCGATGGGGACTTCGGTGGTGTCGGTTGGGGCAATCTGACCGGTATAGCCGATCCGCTGCTCGATGAACTAATGTCGGAGTATGTTTCCAATCCGGACCCGGCGCGTACCGAAGAGCTGAGCGTCGCCATCCAGCAGCGCATCGCTGAGAACTTGCCCTTCATCCCACTCATGTCCCCCGGCGGCAACTTCGCCTATCAGCCCCAGTCCTATGACGGTTGGGTGTACCTGAAAGGAACGGGTATTGCGCCTGTTTGGTCTTATCTGCCTGACGGTTCCTGGGAGCCGTAGATAAAATATTGAGCCAGGCATTTCCAAAATGCCTGGCTCAATATTTTGCCCGGTTACGCCATAATCTGATGTTCAATCCGCCGCTCTCCCTGCTGCGCGAGACTGTGCACCCCGGCATCTGCAAAGTAACTTCCAGGTTGATAAAGCGCAGTAGCACTCCAGCGGCCGTCTACCGCCTATTTCTGCACGGGGAAAGCGCGTCGGACAATGGCCTACCGGACACGCTGGTTGCCAAACTTATAGCACCTAACTGGCTGGATGACGCTTTTGGCCATGTACGCGAAACTCGCTTCTACGCCGAATTGCTGCCGCATCTAAATCTTGCGCAACCACGTGTATATTACGCTGGAAGCGAACCAGGGACAGCAAACAACCTGGTGATTATGGAAGATGTGCACGCAACTCATTGGTTCCCGGATCCGACCCATTGTTGGACAATGCGCGAAATACGGCCGATCCTGAGGGCTTATGTCCAACTACATACGCAAAGTACGGCTGTTGTGCCCCCACCGGACCGGCGCAACTGGCTCTTGCCGCGTCACGAAGAGCGGCTTCGCCAGACGGCCGCCGAGCTGCCGCTAATGGTTGATGAGTTAGTCGAGCGGGGTATCTGGGCGCCGCTGCCTGCCTTTACAGGCTTACTGAAAAGCGTTTTAGAAGCGACGGATCACTACGAATTAGAACCGGTGACACTGTTACACAACGATGTCTTTCCGCCCAACGCGGCCCTGCCAAATTCTGCGGATGCTGACGTGCTGCTGTTCGATTGGGAAATGCTCAGTTGGGGTATCCCTGAAATGGACCTGGCCTATATGTTCCTGCAGCCATTCGGCAGTCATCGCCACCTGGATCGTGAGACGGCATTGACCTGGTATTGGCAAGCATATTCGCAACTAGGGAGTGGTAGCACAATGCCGTCACAAGTGCGGCGGATGCGACAGCGATATGCAGATAGCCTGTGGGCTTTATGGCTAATTCCCGTCGCGCAGCAGATGGTTAAGAAGCCCTTCCCTGAACACTCCTTTCCGCGCATCTATTGGGATGCCATGCTTGCTGTTCTGGGTGACCGGCTGCAAGAACTTACTGGCGACATTGGAGACGTTGTAGCGTCTGGTTAGCAAACAAAATGTCAGACTCTGCACCTACCTTCAAGCAGCCCACAAACAGCCTGTTTCGCCGCCTGATCGCCTACACCATCACGCTATTCCTGGCGATCACGCTCAACTTCTTTCTGCCCCATGCCATGCCCGGCGACCCCCTGGCTCTCATTGCCGGCAGCGCCGTACAGCAAATGAACAAGGAACAAATCGCCGAGCTGCGCGCCACGTACGGTTTGGACGAGCCTTTAGTCTTGCAATATGGACGTTATTTGGGGCGCCTGGCACGTGGCGACCTGGGACAATCATATCGCTTCAGTGGAGGCCGGAGTGTAGCTGAAGTGCTGGCTGAACGTTTCGTCTGGACCTTCGGTCTTGTGACCATTAGTCTGACGCTGGCTGCTTTTAGTGGTGTCTTCCTGGGCGCTTGGGCTGCATGGCGGCATGGCAGCCTGCGCGATTTGGGCCTATTGACCAGCCTCTTCGCCCTGCGCTCTGTGCCCCCCTTCTGGTTGGCAATGATCTTGATCCCTCTCTTTGCCGTGCGCTGGCAACTGCTTCCGGTAGGCGATTCCTATTCTTTCCCACGCCCTGAAGGTTGGCAGCGCGTGACGGATGTCGCCCGGCATGCGGTATTGCCCATAACCGTGCTTGCTCTAGCCTATTTGCCTACCGCTTTTGCGCTTATGCGATCATCGATGCTGGGCGAGGTTGGCGCCGATTATACGCGCGCGGCACGCGCCAAAGGGGCCGGGGAAAAAAGAGTCCTTTACCACCATGCTCTGCGTAACGCCATTCTGCCCGTCATGACAGCCCTTGCGCTCGATTTTGGCCAACTACTTGGCGGCGTCTTGCTGATTGAGACTGTATTCAATTATCGTGGCCTGGGCTCAATGATGTTTGAAGCGGTAAAGAGTCGTGACTATCCACTACTTCAAGGCGGATTCCTGCTGTTTACGGTGGGTGTTCTTTCAATTAATCTCTTAACTGATCTAATCTATCCCCGGCTAGACCCAAGGACGCGCGCGTTGCGGTCATGAGTGACTTGAATACGGCGGTCAAGGAACCTGTGACAAGTGATACCAACGCTTCGCCGTGTGAGAGTCTCACAAACCCTGGCGACTCCGGGCAGTCCGAGCGCAATTCTGCATTCCCCGATTCGCCCAACGTGTACCCAGGGCCAACTCGCAAACCACGTCTGCCCACACGGCTTTTCCAGATCGTGGGCATCGCCGGTGGCATGCTGTTTCTTATTCTGATGCTCATGGCGTTGTTCCCGGTATTCTTTGCACCTTATGATCCAACGGAGACGGTAGGACGGCCGTTCTCTCGGCCCAGCGCTGAATTCTTACTCGGCACCAACGACATTGGCCAGGACATTTTTAGCGAGCTCATCTGGGGAACCCGGGCATCCCTGGCTACCGGGCTGGTCGTCAGTCTCTTCGCCGTAACTCTGGGCACGATTGTTGGTTTAGTGACCGGTTACTATGATAATGCCGGTAGCGCGGTACTGCAGCGCCTTGTAGACCTAACGCTAGTCCTCCCTTTCTTGCCCCTGGTGATCCTGCTCAGCGCCTACTTAGGTGCGAGTCAACGTAACGTCATTCTCATTTTAGCGCTGGTATCCTGGGCCATTCCGGCACGCCTGGTGCGGTCGCGGGTGATTAGCATTAAGAACCAACCCTATATCGAGGCAGCTCAGGCATTGGGCAGCGGGGATGCGCGTATTCTCTCCGTGCACATCTGGCCGGCCGTACGTAGCCTGGCCTTGGTACAATTCGTTATAGTCGCCAGCGCCGCAATTTTGGCCGAAGCGAGCCTAAGCTTCCTTGGCCTGGGCGATCCTTCAACCAAAAGCTGGGGCACCATGCTCTACTTTGCGCAGGCCGGTGGCGTTTTCTTTGGTGACGCCTGGCTATGGTGGGTCGTCCCTACAGGCCTGATGATTAGCGCGGCCGTACTCAGCCTGGTTCTCCTGGCTTATACTCATGGAGCATTATTTGGAGCCCAACTTGCGCCGCTAAACGACATTATCCAATCCTTTTTTAAATCATAAGTTGGCCTAAACTGGACGAAGTTTTGCAAAGAGCGAACAAACAGACTGGTGCCATAGTGAACAGAAAGATAACATGATGCCATCCGAACCCAAATTAACGCCGGAAGAGGCATACCTCTGGCTTTGCGCACGTAGCTGGCGTGATCCGCAAGCGGCTAACTTGGGGCTACTGCCACAGGCCGGAAATTTGCAGAGAATCGACTGGAATCGTCTCGTGACTATTGGCCTGCGCAATCGTATGCAGACAATGTTGGATCATGTCTGGTCAACCACCGGCCTGGAAAAACATGCATCGCCGGAAGCAGGCAGAATCTTGTCGCAGGGTGTAGCCAAATACAGGCGACAGGCTGACTATCTTACTGAGGCGCTACGCCAATACCTGCACTATGCAGCACAAACCGGTCAGGAAGTAGTCGTCATCAAGGGACTCTGGCTTTCGGTCAAGATCTATGGCATGGAGGCGATGCGACCGGGCAGCGACATTGATATTCTGCTTCGCCGCCAGGCCATCCCCGCTGCTCTGTCGATCCTGGAAGACAAAATGGGCTACGGCCGTTGGTGGCGCCCGCTACTTGATGATGTTTATTACTATCGCCACCATCTGCACCAGCAGCGTTGTAACCATGACCGAACCATTTGGATCGAACCACATTGGTTACTGGATCACCCGTATACACGGCTGACAGTCAACTATGCCGATCTTATGGACCGTACTACGCCCGGGGAACTTTTCGGTGAACCGGTATGCGAAATGGCGCCGCCAGACCTCTTGATCAGCCTCGCCATTCACCTGGTTAAACATGCCATCTATCTGCCCTACACAACGCGCCGCCCTGATCTGGCGCGCCTTATCCTTGCCGACGGTATGCTCATGTACTTCGTTGATGTCGCTGAGGTATTGCGCATCTATCAGGACCAACTCAACTGGCAAGAGACCATTGACCTGGCCCGCCAATCCGGCACCTTATCCATCTTGGGTTCCGTCCTTTATGTTTGCCGGCGATATTTGGGCGTTGAAGTTCCTGAAGAAGTTATGGCGGATTTCGGGCGCGCGCTCTTTGGGGCAGCTTCCGATTCGGACGCGTACCCTTTTGGATATTCTGGACGCATGCGGCGGACTACATTGCCTCGTTCGCGTTATACGTATACGATGAACCGCCTTGCTGATCACATCATTGCCACTTACGAGGGCCAGAAGCCAGACCCTTTCTGGAACTATCTGTTAGGCTATCAGGAATCAGTTGTTTTCCGGCCTATTCGCCTCCTCGATCTGCTGGCTTATCTTATTCCCGGCGCAGACTACCTTCGCCGCCGCTATGATCATTGCGGCCCTATTTCTTCCGTCAGACATCTTCTGCGCGCGACCGGTCAATATATGCTCGTCGGCCTGGATACAGTCACTTTCACATTGCGCCGCAAAGTGGAAGTGCGCCGGCTGGATAAGCAAGGGTACGTGTGGCCGGAGCTTCCGACAGATCCGAAAGCTGTCAACGAGCGGCTATGAAAGCGTGGGCCAGTAGCTACAAAGGTTTCATTTTGGAATCGCCCGCCGTGTGGACGACCGGAATGCTGTTCGCCGTGGATATGGTCACAAATCTAACCGACTACGCTTTCCATCTCTTTTTGGGATGGTCTTTAACGCCAAGCGAATTCGCTGTCGTACAAACGATTAATGCCTTATTACTAATCCTGATTACGGCTTTTGCTGTATTACAACCGGTAGTTGCCCGCTTCGTGGCCACTTTTAATGTACAAGCAAAAGAAGAAAATGACGAGCCCCAAAAGCCTGAGGATCCGCGCTCATGGCGCACTGTCCTGCAAGATCAGTTTGCCAGGCAGCCGGCAACACCACATAGTCGCACCATATTCCAACGCTACATGCGCCAGGGTCTGCTGACGGGCGCGGTTCTGTTCGCTGTTGTCTGGCTTATACGTACATCCCTGGCCGCGTGGCTAAATGTACCAGTAGGCGCACTAATTGCCGCATCCCTAATGCTTTTGCTTGTCCTGATACGGCCGGTAACATTTGGTGTGTTGCAAGGACAGCAGCAATTTGTGGCCTTCGGCTTGAGCCGTACCAGTTATGCCGTCGGCCGTCTGTTACTGGCCATACTGTTGATCACTATTTTGGGCGGCGGGGCAATCGCCGGCGTGTTGGCCATGCCCATAGGCGCGCTGCTCTCTTTTGCCGTCGCATTGGCCTTCCTCGGCCGGGAGATCTGGCAGCCTGGCGCACCAGTGGCTCATGAAGACATCGCCTCTGGTTGGCGTTTATCGCTAGCTGCGTTTATCGCCTATACGGCCTTTATGTCCCTGCAGAATATCGATCTAATCTGGGCCAATCGTCTCTTTACCGCGCCGGTTGCCGGTATTTACGCTTCGGCCGTTGTTTTGCGCCGCGTATTGGTCGTATTGCCCGGTGCGATATTGGTCATTTTGTACCCACGGTTGGTAGCAGAGGTCACACGCCATCAGTTACCAGATCGCCTTCTATTGAAAGCATCAGTGGCAATTGTTGGCGTCACGACATTTTTGACCGGTGTTTATTTCCTCTTTGCGCCATGGCTAGTGGACTTGATGTTTGGTGAGCAGTATGCCGGAGCGGCGTCGCTGCTGGGCTGGATGGGCGTAGCTATGATTGCCTATGCATTGGCCGCCGTTTGGTTGAATCTTTTTCTGGCTACACGGCCGTGGCCTTTCGTCGCTGTGCTGGCAACCATAACGGGACTACAATTGCTTCTATTGTCACGGTTTAATCAGAATGCGGAACAACTAACGGCTGTTTTCCTACTGACAGGCTGGTTGGTCGCCCTGTCTGGATTGCTCTTATACCGCTATTGGCTACGTCCTCAAATGCAGATTGCGAATTCAAACTATTGGAATAAGCGCTCTGCCATGCGCAATCTGCAAACGGAATTCGAGTAATGGATCGCTACGCAGCAGTTGCCATTGACTTAGAGGATTTTTGGAACCGTCGCCGTGCAACGCCTCGCTACTCTTTTGACGGCTATATCTTTGGCCATCCTTTTCGCTTACTGGCCAACGATCCACAACTGCTAGACGCGGCAAGCTTTTCGTTGCCTCTATTCTCACAAGCGCCGCCGCTCAACCTACCACCCTTCCAGATTCAGCTCGTGGTCAACCCAGAGCGCGAGGAATCCGGACCACCTCCTGACAGCCTCTTTGATCGTATCTGGTATACCGGCGCAGGTGACTGGTTAATGATTCATCTGGGCCCTTGGGGCCACGCGTACGTCAATATGGCGCGCCGTGAATCAATAGCAGTGCTTTCGCCATCGCTTGCTGCTCGTCCCGAGCTGGTGAGTCATTCTCTTCTCAACACTATCTTGCTCAACCTCTGTCTTTATCATGGCTACGGTATGCTCCACGCTTCCTGCTTGGTGCGCGCGGATCGCGCGCTGCTGTTAATGGCCCCGCACAATGCGGGCAAGTCAACTACGGCATTGCATCTTGTTTTGGCCGGCTACCGCTTGCTTACCGATAGTATGGTGCATATATCGCCTTTTAACGGGCAGTCCGATTCAGGTCTGAGCAAGAAGCCTGACCAAGGCACATCCATACCCAGGCCCCTCTTATGCGGTTTTCCTGTGGGTAAGATAAAACTGCGGCGCGATATGTTGCCGCTCTTCCCACAATTGCAGCCGATGTTAGAGAGAGAACAAGTGCGTGATGAAACGAAATTTTCCTTGGATCTGCGCCGGTTGGATCCAAAGGTAGTGCTGGAAACGGCCTGGTCGCCGGCCAAGATTGAATTGTGCCTTCTCTCGCGCCACGAGGCGGCGCAAACCAGGGTGATATCAGCCACCGATGAAGATGTCTGGGATGCTGCGTTGCGCAACAGCCTGTTCTACGATCAGGAGTCGGTTTGGCAGCGAAACCTGGCTCAAATCACGCCGCTTATTGAGCAGTCCAGCAAACACCATCTGGTCATTGGCAGCGATTCTAGCGACATCGTAAGGGCCATAGATGAGCTATGGTTGAAATAGGAACGGCCGTTCGTCGTCGTTTGACTCAACCTGGTTCCCTATGGCGAAATGTGCGCTTTTGGCTACTCCTGGCCGCGCTATTCATCTTCGTCATTACTTTCTTCTCCGCAAATAAGGGCGTGGGATCTGATCCCAAATTAACCTTGCTCGTATCACAGGCAATTATCGAACACGGCACTATCCACCTCGACTCCTACCAGGAAGACCTGCTGATTGATTTCTCATTTCAGGACAATGTAAGCCAGCTAAACTTGATTATTGAGCGTAATGGGCACTACTATGCCTACTTTCCGGCTGGACCTTCTGTCTTGTCTCTCCCTTTTGTATGGGTGTACAGCTTGCTCGGCAAGGACATGCGCACATACGATAATTTTGATCTGCAAATAATCCTCGCTGCCTTAAGTGCGACGTTAATCTTTGTCTTGCTCTATTTAATCGGTACCTATCTGATCAGCCGTAGCGCCAGTCTGTTCATCACCTTTATAGCCGTTATGGGCAGCAGCCTGGCGAGTACCTTGGGCAGCGCATTGTGGACGCTAAACTTCAGCACGCTGTTCATCGTCCTTATCTTGCTCCTATTGGTACGCGACACGGCTGGTAAGCCATTGAATCCCTACATGCTCGGACTGCTCCTATTCCTCTGTTACTTTAGCCGCGCCTCAACAGTGGTTTTTATCTTGCCGGTATTGGCCTACCTCTTCTGGCAGCGCCGCTTCCTCTTCTGGCCCGCTGCCCTGACTGCAATGGCGCTTTTGTTGCTCTATTTAGGATGGTCTCGACTCGAATATGGCCAGTGGTTGCCCGATTATTACTCTCTAACTCGATTACAAGTGGAGCGGGCGCCCCTGTTGGTGGGCATATTAGGGAATCTACTAAGCCCTTCCCGCGGCATTTTTGTTTTTAGTCCATTCTTCCTCTTGATCCTCGCTGGCATCCCTATATTATGGAATAACCTTGCCCGTCAACCCCTGTTTTGGCTTTGCGTAGTCTGGTTTGTATTGCAACTCGTCATTGTTTCCCGTGCCGCAAGTTGGTGGGGGGGTAACTCATTCGGTCCTCGCTTGCTGACCGACGCCCTACCGGGTCTCGTGTTGCTTCTCTTCTTGCTTTGGCAGGAGGTGCTCCAGCAGTTCTCGACCGCTCAGCAGAACGTTACCTTCGCACTGTTTCTATTTCTTGGCCTCGTCGCCATCGCCATCCATATCAATGGTCTATACCGCCCAGCCATATTACGATGGGATCTCAATATAATACCTACCCCCACCCACATTAGTAATCCAATGGGCGACTACTTCGATTGGCGCTATACGCAATTCTTGACAACCAACGAAATGGTCTGCCAAATCGCAGCTGAAAAGGCACAAGCTTATCTCGATTACGATGAAACGCTGGCATCTTACGAGATCGGCCAGGTAATTACTGCACATGCTGATCGCGCGGTACCGATCTTTATCTTGGATACCTTAAAACGAATGGCGAAAGCAACTCCTATCTCAAAACCAGCCAGTGGAACCGAAGCAGCGGCGAATCAGGCTGCTCATCATGCTTATCTGCCGGCCATTGCTTACTCCGCAAACGGTGCACTTTTTATCGGTTGGGAAGAACTCGTGGACGGTACAGCACGACGGCAGAGTATATGCCCACAGACTGAGATTGTCTTCCGCTTGGCTGACGAGCCTATCAATGAGGATACATACTGGCTCACTATCAGCGCTGATTCGTTCGGCGACCAGCCGGTTGTTATTTACTTAAACGATGCGTTGATCGACCAGATTACCTGGCCTGGCAAACCAAGCATGATATCCCTCAAGTTTCCAGCACGTTTGCTACAACCAGGAGCTCTCAACCGGATCAGCTTTCACTTCCCCTCCGCGCAAACTACCCTGCCAAGGATCAATGACTTCCGTCTGCATTTCGATGACCGTCAGTTCGCTTTGGGTTTCCAGGATCTGGCTATCAACTCGTCGGCCGGCTTACAACCTACACGCACGGCTACACCTCTCCCCTACCCTTAATGGCAACACAAGTGAACTATACAAACACTGCTAGGTAAGAAAAGGGCATAACGGGAGCAAGGATTCCTCGGCCATTATCGAGGAATGCCCCAATCTAAATAAGTTTCCCATCGCTTCTTAATAACTTCTGAATAATTTTTCTTTAAGATAATAAGCGTACAGGGCAGACGAGATGGATTTACCATCCCCCTGACGAATATTGTATAGAGGGCGAGACAGTTGGAAAACACACTTGTCTTGTGGGGTAAGTACCACAAGCAACTGTCTCGCCCGACTGGTAAGGAGACCATAGAATGAATAATAAATGGACAAAGACACTCCTCATTAGCGTGTTGGCCGTTATGGTTATGGCCATAGGAGCAGTTGGGGTTTTTGCACAGACAGGCGGCACCGCTCCCGCGGATGAAGGAGCCCCCGCAGTGCCGAGCTTCCGCGGCCACGGCCATGGATGGGGTGCATTCCCCCACGGGGCCGGCGGCGAACGGCAGGCGGATCTGGCTGAAGCATTGGGCATCACTGTAGAGGAACTAGAGGCCGCGCAGCAAGAAGCGCATGCCGCCCGAATCGAGCAGTTGGTCGAAGATGGGACCTTGACCCGCGACGAAGCAAACTTGATGCTGGCCATGAGCGCCCTGAAACAGAGCATTGATCCTGGTGCATTGATGGCTGCCGCTGTTGGCTTGACCCCGGATGAGTTCGCGGCCGCCCGCGAGGATGGCAGTTTGCGTGAACTGCTGGCCAATACCACACCGGCCGAACTGCAGGAGAAAATGCAGGCAGCCTTCGAAGCGGCTTTGCAAGATGCGGTAGCCAACAACGTCATTACCTCTGAGCAGGAAAGCCTGATCCTCGAGAATATGGCTGACGGCTTTGGCTTTGGCTTCGGCGGACATCATGGCGTTGGTGGACACGGCCGTCCAGGTGGTTTCGGCGGACGCGGCAATGGGCACTTCAATACCCCTGAGGATCTGCAAAACACCTTTTATCGCAGCGCCTAAGAAGTAGCCTACCCTCCTAACTGAAACCTGGCAGGTCACACTGACCTGCCAGGTTTTTGCGATCACGCTCTTAACAATTTCTGAATATTATCTGCAAACTTTCTGAAAACTGTTACCTTACAATTGCTCTATCTGTGGGGATCTTGTTCCCGCGAGAAAATAAACCACATGAGGAAAAATGTATTGTGACTCTTTTCCCGGAAACTTCGGGTTTCCGGGAAAGTGAAAGCAACGGTTTAGAATTATGGCCAAAACCATCCTGGTTGTAGACGATACAGAAAGTTTGCGCACCCTGGTCAGGAGTTATTTGACCCAAGAAGGATTTCGCGTGCTGACGGCGGCTGACGGCCGTCAAGCGTTATTCCTGGCGCGCGAGGAAAAACCGGACTTGATCCTGTTGGATTTAATGATGCCGGAGATGGGCGGCTATGAGTTCATGCGCGTCTACGGCCGTGAAGCGGAGACGCCCGTCATTATTTTGACCGCCAGAGTGGAGGAGAATGAAAAAGTCTTAGGCTTAGAATTGGGGGCGGACGATTATGTGACCAAGCCCTTCAGCATGCGCGAACTCACGGCGCGCATCCGGGCTGTCCTGCGCCGCGCGGGAAAAACGCCCCCGCAGGCGGAACTGTTGCGTGCCGGCGATATCGCCCTGGACCGTAACGGCCGTCTGGTCAAAATCGGCGACAAGTACGTGGATCTCACCCCCTCCGAATTTGACTTGCTGGCTGCCCTGATGGCCACGCCAGGCCGCGCCTTCAGCCGTCTGGAGCTGCTGGATCTGCTGCAAGGCAACGCCTTTGAAGGGTACGAACGAACCATTGACGTACACGTGCGCAATTTGCGTACCAAGATCGAACAAGACCCGCGCAATCCCTGTTACGTAGAAACCGTCTACGGCATCGGCTACCGTTTCGCCATCGATCTATAAACTGATTACTGATGACTTTACTCGCCTCCCGCCCCCTGCTACTCGCCCCTGACTCCCCATGCGCTCCCTGACCGTCAAGCTCACCCTCGCCTTTCTCGTCGTCGCCCTCACCGGGGCGGGACTCGTCGCCATCTTTCTGGGCCGGCAGACACAGCGCGAGTTCAATCGCTTTGTCTTGCTAAATTACCAGCGCGAGATTGTTAACGGAGTGGTCGACTACTACGAGAATCGCGGTAGTTGGGATGGGCTTGTAGGCGAAGTGCCGCCCACCCGCTGGCGCCGCGGCGATAGACCTGCTCCCGATCTCTTCACTCTACTCGATGCAGAGGGGCGGATCCTGCTGGCCGGTAGACAGTACGAGGTTGGCCAGCAGCTTGCCCGGTCTGAGATGGAACGGGCGGTTCCCGTCCAGGTGGATGGCCAGACCGTGGGCTGGTTACTGTTTGGCCAAACCCCCATTCAAGTGCGCGACTTGCCCGGATCGCCGGAACTCGATTTTCTCGAGCGCATGCAGCAAGCGCTCATCCGGGGAGCGCTGGGAGCCACGATAGTTGCCTTGCTCATCGGCATATTCTTGGCGCGAACCATCTCTCGGCCCGTGCGCGAGTTGACCGGTGCGACCAAACGTGTCGCCGGGGGTGAATTAGGTATCCAGGTCCCCGTACGTACCGAGGACGAATTGGGCGAGTTGGCCAACTCCTTCAACCAAATGAGCGCCGACCTGGCCCAGTCCAACCAGGTTCGCCGCCAGATGACGGCCGACGTCGCCCACGATCTGCGCACGCCATTAAGTGTGATCCTCGGTTATACCGAGGCGCTCAGCGACGGCAAGCTGCAAGGCACGCCGCAAATGTATGGCGTCATGCACAGTGAGGCGCAGCATCTCAGCCACTTGATCGACGATTTGCGTTTTCTTTCCCTGGCCGATGCCGGCGAACTGCCTTTAGAACGCCGGAATGTGTCTCCCTTGGATCTGCTCAACAGAACGGCCGCATCAAATCACGCGGCAGCCGAACAGAAGCAAATCGATCTACAGGTACAGGGCGCTCCCGATCTCCCCGATCTGAACGTCGACCCAGAGCGTATGGCCCAGGTGCTGGGCAACCTGACCAGCAACGCCTTGCGCCATACGCCTGCAGGAGGAACGATTGTCCTAACCGCCAGGAGCGAAGTGGAAGGTGTATTGCTCCAGGTGCGCGATACGGGCAGCGGCATCGCTGCCGCCGATTTGCCCTATATCTTCCATCGCTTTTACCGTGGAGACCTCTCGCGCCAGCAAACCGGGGAGTCGGGTCTGGGTTTGGCCATCGCCAAGTCGATTGTAGAAGCGCATGGAGGCCGGATAACGGCCGAATCCACTCTGGGCGCCGGCACGACCATCACCATCACCTTGCCCCATAGCGCATGAGCAAGGCCGTCGTTAGATCAATATTCTTGCAGCGCCTGCTCTAAATCTGCCAACAAATCTTCCGTATTCTCAATCCCCGTTGAATAGCGAATCAGGCTTTCCGGGATACCCATCGCCGATCTCTCTTCGGCAGTACACTCTACATGGCTGGTAGTGGCCGGTGGCCCGACAATCGTCTCCACAGCGCCAAGATTGGCCGCCGCATGCGCAAAGCGCAAGCGCGGCAGGAAACGGCGCACGGCATCAAAGCTGTTTTCCTTCAGCATGAAGCTCAGCATGCCCCCAAACCCGCGCATCTGTTTCTTGGCGATTTTAAAACCGCTGTGGGAAGCCAGGCCGGGATAGAATACCTGCTCGATAGCGGGATGCGATTCCAGGTATTGGGCGACTTTCAAGGCGCTTCTATTTTGTTGGCGAATGCGCAGCTCCAATGTTTTCATGCCCCGCAGCAGCAAATAGGCGGCCATCGGATGTAAGGTAGCCCCGTTGATTTCCCGGAAGTGATAAATCTGGTCAACCAACACTTTGCTGCCACAAATGACGCCACCCAAAGCATCCGCATGCCCGCCCAGGAATTTGGTGGCGCTGTGCAGAACCAGATCCGCGCCTAACGCTAGCGGGTTTTGGTTAATAGGCGTCGCGAACGTGTTGTCCACAATAACAATCGCCCCTGACTGGTGTCCGGCGGAAGCCAGGCGGGCGATATCTACTACTTTGGTTGTGGGATTTGTCGGGCTTTCGAGATAGAGAAGATCACACCCTTTGGCGATTTCACTCTCGATCTGTTCGTGATCCGTCGTATCGCAAAGGGCGATCTCGATGCTGAAACGCGGTAGAAACTCGGTGAATAAGACGTTCGTGCCGCCATAAGTATCCTTCACCGAAACAACACGCATGCCGGGAGATAAAAGTGCGAACAAGGCGCTGCTGATGATCCCCATCCCGGTGGAAGCGCTCGTTGCCGCTTCCGCGCTTTCAAGCTGGCGCACCTTTTCTTCGAAGGCATGCACCGTGGGATTTGTGTTACGGCCGTAAATATGCCCTTCCTTCTGTCCCAGTGCCACTGCCAACCACTCGTCGACATCGTTGTAGCCGAATGAAACGCTGTGCACCACCGGCACCTGCGTAGCGCCCTGCATCAAATAGCTCTCTTCCCCGGACCAGACACATTGTGTGCCCATCTGAACTGTTTTCTCTATTGCCATCTTGTTTACCTCGATAATAAGCACAGTGCTCGCGGACAAATGCAAGCATCGTTATGTTCTTCTTTCAATCGTCTCGACGAATTATCATCATTCGCAGACCATCATTGTTAACTTCCGCATTATTTCCTTCGGAATGATAATCCTGAAACCCTGCCTGCTCATAGACGCGAATGGCGCTCTTGTTTCCTTCCTTTACCTCCAAAACTACCTGTTCAATGCTCGATATACTGAATGCGTCACGAATCGTGGCTGCTACTAAACGCAGCCCGATTTTTCTGCCACGATACGCTGACTTTACATACATTTGGATCAACGCACCGGCAGCCCTTAATTCATGAATATTGTCCGGAACAAAAGGAATAAAACCGCAAATACCTATTAGCTCCTTTTGATCAAACGCCCCTATCACAAACCTGTCGTCAACCGGCTGTTCTAGCGCTTTTTCAAACATCAGCTTTGGTAACTTGCTCTGTTCTTCAAATGTAGAACCAAAACTTTCAGGATGAGCCCTGAGGCTCCCCAACCTGATTTCTCTATATTGCTTTGAATCGCTGGGTGCTAACCTGCGACAGGAAATATCCATAAGAATCTATGGCTGGCTGAGCCATCAAAAACATAACTAATTTCACTGTTGATGCTCTCTATTGTATATTCTTTATCAAGAGTTGGGATCCTTTGGTTTCTTGCCCACCATGCAGCACGAGTCGTCATTCTCTATTGCTGGATCACTGGGATATCCGGCTGCAGCTTCAATCTCGCAACTTGCCCTGAGCCTGCCGAAGGATTGAACTATTTGTGCGTGCTACGACCTTTGATCTGCCCATTTAGCTTTGGAGTTGCGGGCATAGAGGCCGGCATGCCGCATGAGTTGCATGCCTTTGGGCGGGATGTGCTTCACGATGAGGGAGATGAAATCGAGCGCAGAGAGAGCGACAGCGTGCCGTAATCCAGTGGCTGTTTCCTTATACCAAAAGTGCACTTGCCGGTTGTCATAGAGCGTAAGGTGCGACATTGCCAGTGGAGGATACCCCATGTAATGGCCAATGTAAGAGGCGGCGTCCGGATAAGAGATAGTGAGATGGGGGAGGAGATGGTTGGTGTGGGCACCTATCATTTTGAAAACGATCAGCTAATACTCGATAGCGAAGTCTGCCTGAAATGGGAAGGTGGTTTCGCAATCGAGTTCGCCTGTAGCGGTATCTACACAGTATATGTAGTCAAAGAGGTGGATGAAGTCGCCGGCCTCCGTTTTGAGTTAATTGATGACCCGTACCGTGATAGACGGATCGTCATGACGAAATATGCTTGGCAGCAAGTTGAAGAATAGATCCTTAAAAAGGGGACATTCGAGGCGAACGGCCAGTTGACTATCTGGCTATTCGCCGTGATCTGGAAAAGCAAGTGCGGCAGAAGTTTGCCGCCTATGGCCTGCCGCAAGCGTGGAACAGTGAAGGGAAAATGGGGCCGGATCGCGACATCGAAGCGCAGATATGGGATGATGTCCCACTTAGGATAGAATAGCTCCAAACGTTCAATGTGCTTGCGCCCGAAAACATGAACAAAGATAGATTTTCGTTCTACAACTTGCGCGACGTCGATCAATCCGCATAAATAGTTTACAATTATGATCACTGTTTTGTTCCTCTATTTGGTGCAAAAGTCCTGCTTATCGGGCCAGAAAACCTGATTGCAGGCGTCTGATTTGGATTCGGCCGTTGGCCAGCACAAGGAGTAAATGATGAAGGGTGATGAAAAACCATATCCCACAGATTACAATGTGGTAGCTTTTGTATTCGACAGTGAAGATTTGGCCGAGGGCATCTCCAAGGATGTCGAGGCTAATTTTATACTTGAGAAATACCATATTGTCGCCAAGGCTGTTGTTACCAAGGATAAGAACGGCGAAGCCCATTTCCATGGTCCGAGCGGGCATGGCCACCAGGGCGCCGCGGCCGGATTCGTCACCGGTAGTATGCTGGGTTTGCTTGGCGGACCGGTCGGTTTGCTGGCCTTTTCAGTTGGTGGCGCGGTCGTCGGTGGCATCGCCGGTCACCTCCATACCGGCCGCAGCCTGCACGAAGAGGATTTGCAGGAGTTTGCCGACGCTCTCCAGCCCAACAACTCAGCCTTCCTGGTATTGGCCGGCAGCGCGGATACGGATAACGTCAAACTGAGCATGGATGGCTATCACGCGACTGTCGTCACTCTGCCGGTCGGCGAAGAGCTCTGCGCGGAGATAAGTACTGCCGTTGCCGCCGGATATGGAAAAGAAGGGATATCGGGCCAAGAAGCCGGTGATGACGCCTGATTCGCGACAACAATTCACGAGAGTTTTCTTTTTCGTTTAAGCCATACCAGCAAAAGCGTCAGAGCGCTGACAATAACGAAAAATCCAGCATAAGATAGCCAATCATAACCTCTCTCGGGAGGGCCAGCAGCATTGTTTGCTCCCAATTCAGCCTGCTGTGGTTCATTGTCTATCGCAAATTCCGATCCGACGATGGTGCGCTGGTTTTCCGATTCTATCTCTTCCGTTCGAGCCATGCTCTCTCCCACATCGGCAATTTTGGCTGGTCTTTGCGCTGTTTCGGCCGTGACAATTGGTGCCATCTCGACGGTCACAAGGGGGGTTGCAGATGGCATAAGGCTTGGCTGTATCTCGATGGTACCCGTTGGTTCAGCTGCGATTGCACCTGATGAAGCTGTTGCCGGAGCTTCGTTTTGCTCCTGTTGAAGGCTTGGAGTTTCGGTGATTTTCTGAGGTCGTGTCGCCGCCGGTTGAGCTGGCAAAGCCACCTGTGTTGGCGTGAATGTACTTAGCGTGATTTCTGTTGCTTGAGCAGTTGGACTAGCCGCAGCTGTCGCGCTTGGTGAAGGTGGCACTTCTGTTTTTGTGGCTACTGAACCCCCACCCACCGTTGGCTGGGGTGAAATTATGATCGGAAGCGGCGAACTCGTCGCCGTTGGCGTGTTTGTCGCTTCAGCGAGGCATACTTCATCAAAGGTGATATCAGGCGGAGGTACCGCTTCAGTTATTGACCCAGGCCCCCAAGACCAGCCGTCTACAGACCCATCCTCGATCATATATACAGCGGCTCCTCCTTGAGAGTATGTCCAACCATCTTCCAGCATGTGCCAGTAAGACCAATAGATACAGTCGCCGCCGCCCTTGCATTGGCACCAACAATCAGATGCAGGACAGCCGGTTTCCTTGATTTTGCATACCAAGGCCCCCCCACTCTGGACATTTATTACCAGATCTAAGTCAGCCCTGGATAATAGATTGAGACCGCTGATTTGTGGTTCTTCGAACGTTACGCACGCTGTTTGCACATCACCCTCTGCATGGCGAATAACGAGGGCCGCTTTGTTCGCTGCTTGCGCATTCATGGGTGCAGGGATTGACGACAAGGCCGCCCAGCCAACGACCAATATGGCCAGGATACGAACAAAAAGCTTCATCCTAAACTCTTTCGATCCGATAACCATTTACATATCTCACTGATAAGCATCAAGAAACTATCGCGTTGTGATCGGCAATAATATTTGGTGCATAGACCATTCTGGTTCTTGCACAAGGAGCATGATTGCATCAGTCGTACTGAAGGGATCATCGCCAGGGCCCCAGCGATTTGGCAAACAACCATTGCTTTCTTGTAAACCCATGATCGTATCCGCCGGGCTAATGACTTTACCTTGAATTATCTTGCTCCATCCAGGCGAAAATGGGTTTTCATCGTTTTGGATTAGGCCCTGGACAACCTCAGACGTAGAGCTGGGATCAGATGGCAGGCCAAATCCCCAGCCAGCATCATCCGCATGTGTCATATGCAGGTTATTAATAGCGCCAGGTACGCGTACTCCCAAGCGCCCCAAAACGTTAAGCGCGATACCATTTCCATCAGGACCGCCCCAATCCCCCTTTTCATGGTTATTCAACAAGAAATCAACGGCCGTTGGTTCCACTTCAGCCTCGGCGACGATCAAGCCCAACATCGCTTCCGAATGAGCGACCACCCCAAAGCTTGTGTCATCATACGCACCCGTTGCTGAAAGATAACTTGAGACTTTCAGCGGCAAATCGAATCCAGCGAAATTTGATACAGTATAGGGTTTATTGGCCGCCACGACACCTTGCATGACAGTGCCAACTCGACCTCCCCGTCCTGACGAAAAGTAATCAGGAGTGAGATTCTCCAATGCTTGCACCGCATTGATGCTCCCCGGCGTCCAGATAATAGACTGCGGATTTCCTCCGGCAGCGGCGATTGCTTCAATAGCCCGCGATGTCCCTGCTGCGTTGACCCCATATCCGACGAATTGTTCCCACCCCCCTGAATCCGGATCTTGTAGATCAGCAAGACAACTGACGGCCCGACGGGCAGCTTCAGCTCTTCCAGGTAGTGGGAAAGGTTTACCGGTCACCGCAGGTATAGCTTGGCTGGTAGCGAAAAAGTTGTCGGACCGCCCTTGCCCAAAATCTGCTTGAAAGGCGCCGCTGCTCCCTTGCCAGGAGAGTAAAACGTCCATGACTGAGCGCCTATTCTTTGCCCAGGAACTATCTTGGCTGTAAAAATCTTCACCAACGGCCGACAACGCCTGGACAACCAAAGCCGTGCTGTTGGCGTTCTCGCCGAATCCTGACCCATATTCCCAACCGCCCGTCGGCAGTTGGTTCTCTTGTAGAGATTGAACGGCCTTCGACAGCTGTTGGGTCCCCGGTTGAGGTTCCGGCTGCCACCAAAGCCATCATCGACATGGCTGTCGAGTCGCTGTTTTTCAAAGTGCCAAATCCATCATCCCAGGAGCCATCATCAGCCTGTTTACCCTTTAGCCAATCTGGGGCTTTATTGGGTATGGGCTCATTGACGGAGGCCAAGGCTAAAATGGCCAGCGACTGGTTGAAAGCATCCGCCGTGTTGTACGTACCAGATGGTGAATATTGCGCTGTTAACATCGCCACCCAATCTTCACCCCCAAAACTCCTGGGATCCTGATTGGCCGCAGCCAGGGCCAGGATTACTTTCCCATTAGCACCGCCAGAGCTGCTGGCGAACGCTTTCATCGCACCAACGTGATTGTTTAGGAAATCTATCGGAGACATTCCCTGGAGGAAATAATTCGACGCAGGGTTATGACCACCACTCGCAATGGCCAGAATGGCACCTAATGTTGATGAGACATCTGAAGCTGGCTCTCCCGTTCCAAAATCAACACCATATCCCCCATCCGGGTTCTGATTGTTGTTAATCAACCAGTTGATGCCGGCTTCCAAACTAACAAGTTGATCTGGATATGGGATCTCATCAGCAGCATGCTTTTCCCCATCAGCGTTTACGAGAATGAAAAGAGGGCTGATGAAGAGTGCTGCGATAATCAAAGAGAGTAGAAGCGCTTTTTTGTTCATGCCAGATCCTCCGGACGCACTGTTATTTTTCGTACTCGAACCAGCAACAAATCCAATGAACGGCCGAACATGAACCAAAATGATGGGCACCCAGAAGAAATAAAAAAACCCGATGTTCCTGTCATCGGGTTGAGAATTACTTATTCAGTCGTACCCAACCCTTCTCCACGAGGGCTGAAACACGATATCACATCCGGGCGACCTGACTTAGTGAGCACGATACAAGACGCTCAACATCACAGTTGCGGGACAGTACTGGATTCCCGGTCAATCGAATGATGACCGGCCACCAGTTTCGCCGGAAGTAGTAATAACGATACTACTTGGTTCTGCCAGATAATGGCATGAACTCCTGAGATAGGTGTATATTATGAAGTTGTTACGAGGGGAGTTTAGCATCCACTCACGAAGGGGTCAATATGAAAGCCAGGACTCATCTCGTCGAAAATCGAATCTTCACGATACAATGAGACATCGAATCAGGGCTGCCGCTCTCATAGTCAAAGACGATAGTATCTTGCTGGTGCAGCATATTCATCCCGATAGCGGAGAGGTATGGTGGGTGCCGCCTGGCGGTGGTGTAGAAACGGCCGATACATCCATTTTTGACTGCGCGCGGCGTGAAACCTTCGAAGAGACAGGACTTGACGTCGAGCTGTCGCGCATTGTCTATATCCGGGAATTCGTCGACGAGGAAAATGATACCCACAATCTCGAACTTTTTATCAACAGTAGTGGTTATTCGGGTGAACTGACTATCCGCCACATTCAAGGCAGCGGCCCCGATGAACATTACATCAAGGATGTGCAATGGCCATAAGGATGATTTGCACGACCTGATCATCTATCCGCAAATATTGCAGGATGCGTTTTGGGATGACCTGGCGCAGGGTTTTCCTGAAACAAAATACGTGGGGAAGTCCATTGGTTAGGAACTTTTGTACACAACTGGTGCATTCCAAGCGTAGAAATAGAATACGTCTGAGCTTAGAGAAAAGTAGCTTCAATAAGCTGGCACTCACCAATAAGCAGCGAAAATGGGCACACCCGGTATGATCCTATCCGAGTTAATCTGCGTCCCATGTATAAGGAGTCAACATGAGCTAGCGCTCACCAACATTGATGAAAACGATTGGCTGACAGCTGACACCTGACAGCTGACGTCTGTTTTCGAGGAGACGACATGCGCCGCGGAGCACCACCATGAATGATAATTCACGGCTAAACAGATTTCGTACACCTCATTTCAATCTGCGTAATCTGCGAAATCTTTGATTTTTGAAGGAGAAATGATGCATATTCACAACGTTTATTTCTGGTTGAAGGACGATCAGGACGCCGCTTCCAGGGCGGAGTTCGAAGAGGGACTGGTCTGGCTGGCCAATGATACGGCCGTTGAATCAGGTTATTTCGGAAAACCGGCAGATACCCCCCAACGCGATGTGGTCGAGAACAGCTATTCATACGGCCTGGTATTGGTCTTCGCAGATATGGCGGCGCACGATCGCTATCAGGAAGGCGCGGCTCACTTGCTCTTTTTAGAAAAGAACATGCAGAAGTGGAGCAAAGTGGTCGTCTACGATATCGAGAGTTAGGAAGAGACGCCCGCAGACAGTGTGGCTCATCCTCACAAAAAATCCTGCAACAACAGAATATCTATAAGAGAGGTTGGGCGTGCCAGCGCCTTGTCATGGGTCACAAAAGCCGTCGCCCCACCCTCCACGGCCGTCGCCACCAGTAAGGCATCGGCCGGACGCAGATCCACCCTTATCCGCGCGCGATTACAAAATTCCTCCATAATCTTCCTTTGTGAACAAGTAGGAAGGGTGTCTTAATCCTGTGGGTTCATAAGAATATACCTGTCAACCGCACTGCTTTTGAAATACATTTCACGATGCCAAGGCCCAGGAATCAATTGCCTGGATATCTGTCTCGTCTTCCTGCAACTGCCCATCATAACCTTCGCTAATATCCTGGATTCCATGGTTGAGATACATTTCCAGAGTGCCGCTCTGGCCCGATATGGCCAGAGCAAAGTGGGCATAGGCATCTGGATGATAGAGCGTGTCGCTTGCAACAACCTCCCGAATGACTGGCCCAATACCAGGTAGTTGGCTGGCCCAAGATCCCCTTGGCGTCAATTCAGCATACAGTTTTGAGGTTGGCCGGTAGTAGGGCCGGTCCTTCGACAACAGCGCGATGTGGGCGAACTCATGGATCAAGGTGCGAGCCTTTCGCGTGTCATCCGTTTCAGTCAGGAAATAAGGGCAGACATGTAAGCTAATGATATCTGTGTAGTAAAGTCGCCTGCCTTCACAGTGGCTGTTTTCTGTTTCATACTTTACTTCGATCTCTTTTCCAAGGCTGCGTCGAATCCTGTGGTAGTTGCCTGACACGCTCTGCACAAATTGTTCGTCTACCTCGCCGGTATTGGCGGGATCGAAAAGATTGAGAAACGCTTCCTGCTCAGCCGGGTTCATCCCTGACCAACCTTCGGCCAAGACGGCCGTGGCCTCGTCGACCATCTGGATACTTAATGGGGTGATGTCTCGAACTTGTTGGCTCACATCCACCCCATCTAGATGGCCAGCTTCCCTGGCGGAAACGATTGGAACAATAAACTTTATGACCATTCCGACGAAGATAATAATCGCTATGGTCTTGACTTTTTTATTTGACATCTTCTCGCCTCGATTTGCACCGTCGGTGCCTTTTTGTTGCTGGCACAGTAAGCGACAAGCGAGAAGCCAATGTCGGGAAAGCGTGAGGAGATCGTGAAGAGTTGAAACTTATGACTGAATGCCGTATGATATGGTTATTAGGACGGCGTTGCACCAAGCAGTTCGAATCAGCAGATTCCGACGGCACCATTCAGGAAACGAAGATATGATACCGCTCAGAGCGAAGTTTTTTGGTCCGTTTGAAGTTTTCTTGGACCATGAACCTGTAACAGGTTTTGACTCCGACAAAGTTCGGGCGCTCCTGGCTTACCTGGCCGTCGAAGCGGACCGGCCGCATCGCCGCGAGAAGTTAGCCGGTCTCTTGTGGCCCGACTTTTCTGAACGTTCAGCCCGCACCAATCTTCGTCATGCCTTGTCCAACTTGCGCCACGTCACCGGCGACCGCCAGGCCGATCCCCCCTTCCTTTTCATTTCCCGGCAAACTATCCAGTTCAACGCCCAAAGCGAAGCATGGATAGACGTGGCTGCCTTTCTCGAACTTATCAGTAGCCACTCCCCAACGGCCGAACAGTTGGAAGAAGCCATCGCTCTCTACCGCGGTCCTTTCTTGGAAGGCTTCTCCCTGCCAGACAGCGTGGCCTTCGAAGATTGGCTGCGGATCAGCCGTGAGTCGCTACAGCAACAAGCCTTGCGGACTCTGCAACGCGCGGCCTCTCTTTATGAGGCAGATGAACAATACGAACTGGCCATCCAGTTGGCCCGGCGCCAGGTTGAGCTTGAGCCTTACCAGGAAGAAGCCCACCAGCAGTTGATGCGTCTTCTGGTTCTCAGCGGCCATCGCAGTGATGCCCTGGCCCAGTACGAGGTCCTCAAGCAGATCCTGGCTGAGGATCTGGGCGTCGAACCAACGGCCGAATCGGTCGCTCTTTATGAACGTATCCGGGCCGGCGAATTTGAGCGCGTCCCGTCCGGCGTAGACCGGCAAATGGTTCGGGGCTACGAGTTACGGGAGCTGATCGGCCGTGGTCATTTTGGCGCTGTCTACCGTGCCTTCCAGCCGGTGGTCGGCCGTGATGTAGCCGTCAAGGTGATCCTGCCCCGCTTTGCTGATGATCCCGCTTTCATCCGCCGCTTTGAGGTCGAAGCCCAACTGGTAGCCCGTCTGGAACATCCGGCTATCGTGCCCCTCTATGATTACTGGCGCGAACCCGGCGGCGCCTTCCTGGTCATGCGCTGGCTGCGTGGCGGCAGCCTGCAGACCACACTGCAACGTGGTCCCTGGAGCTCCGAATCGGCCGTGTTGCTGGTGGATCAGGTTGCCGCGGCTCTGAACATAGCTCATCGCCAAGGAGTTATCCACCGTGACATCAAGCCCGGCAATATTCTGCTCGATGAAGAAGGCAACGCCTATCTCTCCGATTTTGGTGTCGCTTCCTTGATCGGGCCGTTTGGCGCCTTGGGTACCGACCTCCAGGCTGGGGTCGCCCGTGAAAGATCGGGTTCGCTAGGGCTACCAGTCGCCAGAGATTATCCAACGTGAGCAAGCTACCACCTTGACCGACATCTACAGCTTCGGCGTACTGCTCTACGAACTACTCAGCGGCCGGCACCCTTTTCCCGACTATCACGGCCAGGAGTTACTGAATAAGCATTTGAACGAACCCCTGCCCTCAATTCAGGCGCTGCGCCCAGAGCTCCCGGCGACCGTGGACGAGGTCATCCAGCGCGCGACGGCCAAGGATCCAGGGCAACGCTATGCTGATACCTTGGCCTTGGCGGCAGCCTTTCGACAGGCTGTCGAAGGAGGAATCGCCACCGAACCAGCGTCAAGGGTTACAGTAGAGGTACAGAATCCCTACAAAGGTCTGCGCGCCTTTCAGATGGCCGATGCAGCCGACTTCTTTGGCCGGGAAGCATTATCAAAACGGTTATTGGATCAATTAGAAAACAATAGATTTCTGGCTGTGGTCGGCCCCAGCGGTAGCGGTAAGTCCAGCGTTCTCAAAGCAGGAGTCATCCCTGCCTTGCGCCAGGGCGCTTTGCCGGCTTCAGAGACCTGGTTCATCGTTGAGATGACGCCTGGCAGCTACCCTATGGAGAAGCTTGAATCGGCCTTGTTGCACATTGCCGTCAATCCCCCCGAAAGCCTTCTGGGCCAGTTGCAGGAAGACCGGCGCGGATTGCTGAGGGCGATCCGGCGGACCTTGCCTGATGAGGAGAGCCAACTCTTCCTGGTCATCGACCAGTTTGAGGAACTTTTCACACTGGTGGAAGATGAAGAAGAGAGAATTCATTTCTTAAACAGCCTGCTTGTAGCCGCTCAAGAAAAAAGCAGCCCCTTCCGATTGGTCATCACCCTGAGGGCTGATTATTATGACCGTCCGCTCCAGTACGCCAGCTTTGGCGATCTCATGCGCCAGCATACGGAAGTGGTCTTGCCTCTCTCTGCCAACGAATTGGAGCGGGCTGTTACAGGACCGGCCGAGCGAGCGGGTCTGGCAGTCGACCCGAGCCTGGTAACTGAGATCGTGGCCGATGTCGTGGATCATCCGGGAATGCTGCCCCTCCTGCAATATGCTTTGACGGAGTTGTTTGAACAACGAAATGATAACCTGCTCAGCTTGCAAACATATCGCACCATCGGCGGGGTTACCGGAGCGCTGGCTCAGCGGGCCGAGGAACTGTATGCGGGCATGGACGGCCCTGGACAAGAGGTCGCTCGCCAGCTGTTTTTGCGATTGGTAGCCCTGGGTGAAGAGGGTGAATACAATCGCCGGCGCGTTCTCCGTTCGGAACTGACGACTCTGGATAATTCGCAATTGCTGCTTAATAGCGCTCAATTTGAGGGCATCATCGACGCCTACGGTTCGGCTCGTCTGCTAACCTTCGACCGCGACGCGACCTCCCGCGCGCCGACCGTTGAGGTGGCCCATGAGGCCATGTTACGCGAGTGGGACCGGCTGCGAGGTTGGTTGGAGGCGGACCGCTCGGACTTGATTTTCCACCGCCAACTGAACCGGGCTGCCGCTGAATGGAGCGGGGCCGGAGGCGATGAGAGCTTTCTCTTGCGGGGAGAGAGATTAACCCAGTTTGAAAGCTGGGCCGGCGATAGCCAACTGGCGCTTAGCGCGGACGAGAGGGCTTACCTACAGGCCAGCGTTGCCCGGCGAGAGGAAAGAGCGGCCGTTGAACGAGAGCGGCAGGAACAAGAGGCGCGCCTCGAAGGAAGAGCCACTTGGCGCCTCAAGGCCCTTGTCGCCGTCGTGGTCGTGGCCCTGGTGCTGGTCACAGGTTTGGTGATAGCCGCCGTTTCCTTCTCCTTCGAGCGACGCCTGGCCGAGGAAAGCCAACGCCTGATCTTGTTCCGCGATATAACTTCCTCTGCCCTGGCTAACTTGGGAATAGATCCTGAGCTCAGCGTCCTGCTGGCCCTGGAGGCGGCTGAGATCACGGATGCGGCTGATGGCGCTCTTCCTCTGGAATTAGAGGATCTCTTACACCGGGCCGTCCAAGCGGACAGCGTTCACCTGACCAAAAGGATGGGCGGCGCGCTTGCCTTCAGCCCTGATGGACAGAAGGTCGCTATTGGTAATGAGGAGGGCCTCTTGCGCATGTGGGATCCGTTGACGGGCCAGGATCTTTGGGGGGTGGTCCGCTATCAAGAGGGCAGTGAGGGGATTGGAGACATCGCCTTCAGCCCGGACGGCCGCTATCTGGCGACATCAAGCCCAGATACGTTTGTCAAGATATGGGATGTAAGCAGCAGCCAGGAGATCGGGCTTATTGATAGCCAGGAAGGGTTCAAGGCTGTCACCTTCACTCCCAATGGCCAACAAATATTAACAGTTGGCGGAGATGACGCCGTCCGCGTTTGGAACCTGGAGCCGCTGCCTGACCATGTCTCGGAGGGTGCAGAACCAGTTCAGCTACTGGAATCAACCATTTTCAGGCAAGAGTCAGAGCAGATTAGTGATGTGATCTACAGCCCTGACGGCCGCCAGTTGGCCATCCTTGCACCCGGCAAGAGCATCACCGTGCTGGATGCAGCTTCGGGGGAGCAATCACTTGAAATTCACTGGGATTGGTGGCTCGGCGAGCGGGATCGCTTTCAGTCCTGAAGGCCGCTTTCTGGCTGGCAGCTCAAGTGACCTGGAAGCGACGGTCTGGGATGTGAGAACTGGCGAGATAGTTTTATTAGTGCGTGAATTATCCACGATCACAGAAGTGGATTTCAGCCCCGATAACCGCTACCTGGCCACGGCAACCGGGGATGGGAAAATCACCCTATGGGATATGGAAACTGGCATGAGAGCAAGCAGGCTATCCGGGCATTCTGGCAGGATCGATGACATATCGTTCAACCCTGTCCACCGGCAATTGGCTTCGAGTAGTGAGGATGGGTTGACCCGGATCTGGGATCTCGACCAGGCCGGCAGCGAACTTTTCACGATAGCTGCCCACCAGGGAAAAGCACATGATGCTGTCTTCAACGCCGATGGCACAAAAATCGCCAGCGCTGGCGATGACGGCCTGGTCAAGCTGTGGGATGCTAAGACGGGCCTGCTGCTGCATGCCTTACCCGGCCCATTCGAGTGGGTGCATTTTCCGGCCTTCAGTCCAGACGGCCGAAAGTTGGCTGCAGCAAACCGGGAGAGCGGCGTCACCATTTGGGATGTAAACTCAGGCCGAGAGTTGCTGGCCTTAGACGGCGATACGCCAGCTTTTAGCGCCGTCACCTTTACTCCCGACGGAACCCGCTTGGTCGCCGGTGGTCAGGAGGGCGTCATCCACATCTGGGATGCAGCTCAGCGGCGAACGCCTGGGCGACCTTCGCTCTGATCAGGATACTATAATGGAGCTGATCTTTTCTGAGAACGGCGACATACTTTCGGCTTTTGATCAGGAGGGAGTGAGTGTGCTTTGGGATATGGTCACGGGCGCTCGCCTGCGCAGGACACAATGCCAGAATTTCGGCCATTACCTCAACCTGATCGATGCCGAGGTAACCGAAGATGGCCGGCTTACCGCTGTTGCTTGTAACGACGCTTACGTCGTCCAGCCCCGGGACCGGCTAGATACCGATACGATTTTGCATACGCTGGCCGAAGGCCTTGGGGGAGCAACCGGTGTGGCGTTTAATCCAGAAGGCACGATCCTTGCCACCTCGACTGACGAGGGTGCAGTCACCTTATGGGACATGGAAACAGGAAAGGAACGATTGACACTTGCCGACCGGCTGGTGCCTCAAGGCAGAGATGAAATCGACTTTCAGGGCGGTTTTGGTCTTCCATCAAATGCAAAAAATATGTCGATAAGCGGGGTGGATTTCAGCCCAGACGGCCGTTATCTGGCGGCGGCCGGATCGGATGGGACGGTACATGTCTATATCATGTCACTTGAAGAGTTGATGGAGATAGCCCGATCCCGGTTGTCCCGTGACTTCACCCAGGAGGAGTGCCGAACTTACCTATCTCTCGATAAGTGCGTCGAGGAGTCTTGATTACTGTCAGATACTGCCGCTTTGCGAGTTAATCTGTTCTACTTCCTTCCACTGGGTAATCAGCTTCTACCCACGCATTCAATCCGCCTAAGAGAACCGAAACGTTTGTAAAACCGTCTGTATAAAGTCTTAACGCCAGAATTGTCCAGACGTTTTTTGAGTTCCTCCGGCGAAATGTGGGGGAAATCACTCTTATCCGCTGGCTGCGGGACCACTGTTGGGGTAGGTTCCACTAAAGAACCACAGGCGATCAATAGTGATGTCATCGCCATTGATCCCAAGATAGTGAGTGTTAATTTGAGCGGACCTAGGAGGGAAAGCTGCTGCATTAAGCGCATTACTGCAGACTGGTTTTCCCGCACCTCCTGCTATTGGTATCGCTACCTGTTTTGTTGAAATCTTCTTTTGTGAACAAGTAGGAAGGGTGGTTTAAGCCTGTGGGTTCATAATATTCATCATGGGTATAGCGAAAGCCAAGCTTTTCCAGCAGCTTGCGCGATACGGCATTGCGCGGATTATGGCCCGCAAAGAGCGCATTGGCAGCGAGATTCGTCAAAGGCGAATTCGATCACACAGCGCGCTGCTTCCGAAGCGAAGCCAAGACCCCACTGTTGGGAACGAATGTGAAAGCCGATCTCGTAAATATTCTGCGCTAAGTCGTATGGCCTAAGCCCGCAGCAGCCAATATGTTCGCCGCTCGACAGCAAGAATATGGGCCAGTACTGGACACCGTATTCTGCTTCTGCTGCAATCTCTTGTTGCAGCTTCTGGCGCACCTGGTCACTAGAAAGCTGCCCGCGCGCATCGATCAGCCTCGTGACAGCCAAATCGCCCCAGAGCCCCAGCGCGAGCTCAAAATCCGCTTCGCGCCAGAGACGGAAGCCCAAACGTTCTGTATAGAGGAAATAGGCCGGTGGCTTGTTCATCGAATGCCATTCATATGACGGGCTCTGCCTATATTTGTCGTACGGGACCATGCCCGGGATATACACGCGTGGCGCCCCGCTCCCGCAGCAATTGCCAGCTCGCGGAGACGACCGTGGTGTCTTCCATGCCAATAAATGCCGGATGCGTTAGGTCGCCGGTAAATGCCGAGCCGTCGTCGAGCAAGAGCGAAATACTGTCATCAGAGTGTCCCGGCGTATGCAATATCTCGCCCGGGATGCCGATCTGTTCAAGCACCGGGCGGCTCTCGGCAAAGGGTATCATGACATTGTCCTGCATCGTGATTTCCATATACTGATCCTGCGGCTTTAATATGGTTTTTCATCAGCGGTATCGCGCGAACTTGTACGTCGAGCACGAGTCAGCGGAACACCTGCCATTTTGAGTTCTTGAGCAAGGCCGGCGTGATCGATATGGTAGTGGGTCGCCAGTCCGTAGCGGATTTCCTTGAGCGGCACATCCATACGCTTCAGGCTCGCTCGCATCCTGCCCATACTGCCCGGCCAGCCGAGGTCCACAAGCAAGCGCGAACTGCCGGCACTGACGACCCAGTAGTTGGTCGAACGGTATCCCACATTCACAATTGTCACTTTAGTCATACGTTCCAAGCTGTTCAGGCCTAACTCGCTTTCTTCAGCTGGCCGGCCGTTTCCCCGGAATCCGAATCTGGCGGGGCGAAAGTAAATTCTGCCAGCCAGGACACATCGGGGGCCATCGTCAGACGGGTGAGGGCGGCGAGGACGCCGTCATAATTAACGCGCCAGCCGGCGAAGTTGCGCCAGGCCAGGTCGCGATCCGCTTTCATAGGCACGCCTTGTTTGTTTAGCCGGTCGTAAGCGGCGTCGAACTCGGCACGGGTCACCCCGATCGGATCTTGTGGGAAATGAGGATCGGGATTGTAAGATACCTTGAAGAAGTCGGCGATATGGCGCAAGGCTAGAATACCAGCGCGCATCGTCAGTGACGGGTGGACCTGAAAAGGCTCATCGACGGCCGATACTTGTAAAGCGGCTGCATCCAACACCACCCTCGCGGCCAGGACCCAGGACTGCCCTGCTCGCGGCGAGCGAAAGAAGACCAGGGCTGCTAACGAGGTGTGGCTCTCGTCAATCTCCGTGAACCACGCTTCCCACGACTCCCAGAAACGTCTCTTATCGCCGGCATCGGACTGCATGCCATGAAGCCTCCAGATCAGTTCCGGTGCTGTCGGTGGCCAACCTGCGCGGACTTCCAGCATGGCCACGGCCGTTTCCCGCTGCGAGAAGGCACTGTACATCGTCGGTAGATAGGCAATGAGCATGGCCACCAGGACCAGCCCGATGACTGCTTCGCCAAAGGAGAAGAGATGAAAGCCCAGGTTGTCGAAACTGGCATAGCCCAGCGTCAGCAGCGAGGATCCGCTGGCGATGAAAGCCTCGCGCCAGGGCGTGATGCCCAGCGCCCAATAAATCAGTGAGAAGCCCAAGGCGATAAGCAGCAGCCAGAAGGGGACCAGCAGAACCAGCGACAACGGCGCGTAGACGGCCATGAGGCTGTCGCGCTGTTCATAAGTTGCCAGCCGGTCGGCGATCCAGTCAAACCCGAAGCGTACAGTACGGAAGACGACGCCGGTCAGGATATTGGACGCACTGCGCGGCACCACAAATGTCAGTAAGGCGGAAAAGAAGGTAGTAGCGGCCAACGTGCCGCCCAGTAAAGCGACCAGGATGCGGATCAGGATCATGAATCGATACCCTTCCTTCAATCTAAAGAGACAGTTCTACCCAGACTGGGAAATGGTCGCTGGCTCGAGCTGCATACAGCGTGCCCCTATCCTTCACTGCAAAGCCACGCGTGAAGATGTGATCGGCTGCTGACGGCCGTGTCTTATATTTCTTAACCGTCGTGCCCGCTCCAGCCGAGGCGCGCAGCAGACCAACTTCGCCGAAGAGCCGCTTCAAGCGGCGAATGCTGCGGCCGCTAACCGTATTGAAATCTCCGCCAACGATCACAGGCTCATCGCCGGGGCCAATATCGTCGACGATGGCCCTTATCTGCGCTTTCCTATGCTGGGTCGTCACCGTGTATGTTTCCGTATGAACGGAATACAAGGTAATTTCTCGATCGGGCAGAACGGCAGTGACCCGCACGGCGATCCGTAACTGCTTATTCGTCGGGTGTTTGTGGGGCAGGATCAGCTTGGCCGGTTGGGACAGAGGCCAACGGGAGAGAATAGCATTGCCGAAATTCCGTTCCATACGCGCCGGCATCGATGAGGGATAGTAAATGTAGTTATACTGCAGCTCGCGGGCTATCTGTTCTGTACCCACTTCATCCATTTCCTGCAGCAGGAAAAAATCAGATCCGCGCAGCGGATTGTACATGCCCAGCTCTCTAATCGCTTGTGCCACCTCGATACCATCGTTGATATTGTAGCTGGCGACCTTTAGCGTTTCTGGGTTCTGCGGCGCTTCAGCGGCAAAGTGGCCTTCGAACTTAGGGCCAAGCGGGTCTTCGTAAATCTCGATCTGTGGTTGTGAAAGCTCAGGCATACGCTCTTTTCCGTTTTGATTTCAAATATATCTCCATAACAGCAGCGCTGCTATCAGGTAGATCATTCAGGGTTTGTGCAAGGCGTGGCAAACTAGCGCGTCAAAGCGAGTAGCCGCTTCTAAGAACCTTCTCCATTGGCAGAGACTTCCTGGCGCTTACGGCGCAGCCAGACCGTAATAAGAATACCACCGCCAACCATCGCCGGTCCCAGCGAAGCCCAGGCATTAAAATGGCGCGTCCAGACGCCGCGCAAAAAGGGCGACCACAGCGTGGTCAGAGGCATGAGGCTGATGATCAGCAAGATCACGGCGACCGTCATCCAGCGCCGCCCGGGAATTGCCTCGTCACCCCATTTTTCTTGCGCGGCACTGACCAGACCCAGCGTGGCAAAACCGAGCAATAGCCAGTGCAGGTAGGGAATACGCAGCCCGGCGATCGTGGCCCAACGGGCGGCGGAAGGGTGCAGGGTGGCCAGTAAGGTGACGGCCGTCAAGCCCAAAAAGAACAGGGGGACTTTCCATTTTCCACCGGCCAGAGGCCACAGCACGATGCTGTGTCCCAGCAAGCCTGCCGTCACCAGCAACCCGCCCAAAGCGCCGATCCAACGCATGAGCGGCGGTACGACATGCTGCGGCATACCCAGCAGGAAGATGACCGGCATGCCAATCACCACCAGGTTGATGCTGGTGCGCGCCAGTTTGCTGCCCGCCGCGGCCGGGTTCATTGTATACGCCAATCCCAGCAGCCCCAAAATAAACCAGCCGAAAGCGAAGGTATCGAGGAAAATGTGCGTGAAGGCCAGTGACCAGAAAGGATCCTCAACCGGCAGGCGCGTGATGATCGCCAGCCCCCACCCGCCCAAGGAGGCGAATAGTAGAAAGATCACCGCCCCATCCCACAACTGTAAGGGGTAATTGCGTGGGGCGCCCCGCGTCTCCTGCCAATATTGCCAGATGAACACGTACCAGGCCACGATGTTGACCCCGGCGAAGATGACCGACAAGGGAACCTGGCGACCGGCGACCAGCGCCGGCCGGTAGCCATACAGCAGGAAAGGAGTATAAGCCAGCAAGCCGCCGATCAAGGCCAGGATCACCGGCCGGCGGAAACGACGCGCCAGCGGGCGATCCGTCACCGCCGGCAGCTGTGAGGCGATTAAGGACATCAGGGCCGGCGTCACCCAGCCGAAGTACATCAAATGCGAATGGGCGTGGCGCACATTAGCGAATTGCAGGCCCCAGGGAAAACCGTAAATATTGCCGAAGCGCATCAGTGCCCCGGTAACGCCTGCTAAAACAAAAATGGCCAGCGCGCTCAACCATCCCCAGCGATAGGAATACTCTTTTTCTTGCACTATTTTCCCCGGAAACGACATCATGTTTTAATCTAGGGCAATAGTTTTTCAGTTTCCGGGAAAATGACGAAAACTACTTTAAATAGACCACCGCGCCGCTCGAGTACAAAAGACCGGGTTCCTAAAATCAGGAAGTGATCATCAACAAAAGCATCTTCACAGCCGTCAACGCTTCAATGCTGTGCGGCAGGTGCGCCGGCATATGTACCCACGTACCTGCCTGGGCTTCAATTGCTTCTTTGCCCAGGGTGACGGCCGCTTCTCCGTCCAGGAAATGGAGCACGGCCGGATAGGAACTTGTATGTTCGGACAAAGTCTCGCCCGCCGCGAAACCAAATAAAATAACGCGCAGACCTTCATCCTTGTAGACCGTACGGCTGACAATCGACTCGGCGGCGATATCCGCTACCAGGGCCTGGATATCGGGTAGAACTAAATTAGCTTGTAAGGAGTCACTCATTGGTTTTTACCTTGTTTTGCACTATGTTGAGGATAATAATCAACGCAAAGAGCAGGATGGACACGGCGTTTAACAGACCACCCCACTGGCGCAGCGTTTGCTGTGGCAGTAGATCGCCGGCGACACGCATCAGCAGCGAGATGTGTAACAATATCGGGGGCAAATAGAAGCCACGGTGAAAGCTGACCTGCACATTGAGCACAGCCGGCAGAATGATCAGGGCATGGGCGAAGATCATGCTGAAGGCGAAGCCCAGAAAAAGCGTGTGCAGCCAGGCGTCGTAGACGGGACCGGCCACCAACGTGCCGTAATAAAGGCCGATCAGCCCGCTGGCGGCCAGCCACACATAGCCCATCAGCAAGTTCCAGGCGATGTAGCGCGTCACGCCCGGTTTGCGAATCGTGCGCCGCGCGATATCGTAACGGCCGAACCATAAGGCCAAAGCCACGACGCCGAAACTCGCCAATCGGATGCCCGCGCCATAAGCCACCAGCGAGATTATCAGCCCCGCGCCAAACAGCCCCGCCGCCAGCCCAAACAAGCGTGTCGTTCGTTTCGTCAGGCGCAATATCCGGCTTAGCTCCAGGCGCTCCCCGGCGATGACCAGCAGCAAGAACCCGGCCCACCAGTAGCTGGCCTGGTAGAGTGGTCGTCCGAAGAGCCAGATCATATTACCCACCAGCCAGGAGACCGCCCCCGCGCCCATGGTCACCGTGTGTAAAGCATATTCGTGTCGCACGATCACAACCGATACCGCCACCAGCACTGCGCTGCCAAAAGTGATCAAGATGATAGCCGGCTGCACGAAACCGGCGATCAGCAGAATGCCGCCCAGCCCCGTGAGCAGCGGGCTGAGATAACACCAATCCCGCCGCAGTGCCACCGCTCGTTCCAGGCCGATCAACGTGCCCAAAAAGCCAGAGACCATCAGTGGCCCGTGCAGCGCCGCCAGCGATGGCCGTAGCGCAGGCCATACCCAGCCCATACGCAGCAATCCGGCCCAAATCGCCGCCAGCAAAGAGAGGACGACCAGAAGCATAAGGAGCGGCGTAAATCGTTTCATATTGGCTCGTTCTCTGCCCATTCTAATGAAACGTGTATTTCAAATGAGTTGGAGGAGTAGACATCCTGAGATGCCGCCTGGTCGCATTTGAGAATGCTAACGCCTCTACTTTTAACTGAAATGAAACACACCCCTTGACAAATTAACCGGGTACTCTGTCCACCGCGCTCAACATGTTTTCCTCTCTAGCTGCAGAAAGAATGCTGCCCGTCCGGCGCTCCAACACGATTACCCACTTAAATAGACAAAACTCATAGGTGCACACCTATCAAACGAAGATGGTAACACATCTGCGACTGATGATAAAATAGCCTTCAGACGCCTGGGATCAGGTGCAAGAGACAAGCGCGCCAATTGCCAGACTTCGTAGTCATCGACATGGACAAGCCGCATCTCGCCCCAGCCCCTGATCCGGTGTCCACAATCGTCTATGCCGCTCATGGGAGCGATGTGGCTACGGTTGCCTTGCTGGATCAGGATCGATCAAACTTTTGGGGAAACAATGCACCAACCAGCCAGATCCAATATACCTTACGTTCCGGCCAGCCGCCGCTCCGGACTGGCTGGCGATACAACCATCACCACATTCAACCTCTATAACCTGTTTGAACTGCTCCAAACGCCTAATGGACCGGCCCCGCCGCAAGCATTGGCAACCAAATTGGCCAAGCTCGTTCTGGCATTGCGTTATGAACTGCTGCTGCCCGATATCCTTGTCGTGCAGGAAGTGGAAAGTGAGCAAATCCTGCAGAAGGTGGCGGATGCTGTTAACGATGTCGCCGCCACCGCCTACCAGGCCACGTCGTTACCTTGCAGCGACCGGCGAGGCATTCAAGTTGGCTTTTTATGGGATCGCAAACGGGTGGATTTGCTGCATGCCTACCAGCTTTCGGGCACGGCCGTCTCCACAGCCTTTGGTCCCGACAGCCCCAGTCCGGGCCGCGAACCGCTGGTGGGCATCTTTCGCCTCAAGAGAAAAGAGCTAACCATCATTGCCAACCACTTCAAAAGCGATTACATTGGCGATGCTGACAACTCCGATAAAGAGCGCCTATGGCAAGCGTGCCTGATCCAGCGCCAGGCCCAGGCGCGTGTTGTGCGCGATTTTGTCAATACCCTCCTGCAAACGGACGAAGGGAGGCTGCTTATGGTTGCCGGCGATCTAAACCAGATGCCCCCTGCCCCCGATGATCAAACTGCATCCGCCAATCCTATCGCCATTTTGCAGGGCAGCGCGGCCGAACCCCCGTTGACAAACCTCCTGCCAACGCGAACGAGTATCCACAACTACACCTACGTCAGCGAGAGAGGACCGGTCATCCTCGATCATATCCTTGTCAGCCCGGCACTTTTCCGCCACTTTATCGCCGTCGATGTGCACCACTTCAACGTTGCCTACCCGGACACCTATCAAACCGATCCAACCACGGCCGTCCGCGTCTCCGATCATGACCCGCTGGAGGCGCGATTTATCTTCAATACAGGTGTTTCGCAGGAGAATCACGTTAGCTAGCGTCCTGAGACTATGACAGATAGGAGGTTTATCGATGATACGCCCAACCTTCGTTGTACTTGTTGTGCTTGCACTGGCCCTCACTGCCTGCGCGCAGAATCTCGATCCTTGTGCAACGGTCACTCAAATTCCACGATCCGAATGCAGGGCTTTGGTTTCATTCTACGATATAACTGATGGCGATCACTGGAAAGATAGGAGAGGGTGGCTTGAGGGGAAGAATCCTTGCCAGTGGCATGGCTTGAAATGTGATGGCGGTCATGTTATTTCTATAAGCCTGAACTATAATGATCTTCGGGGAACGCTTCCAAATACACTGATCGAGCTGCCTCACTTGCGAGTTCTCTCCCTTTATTACAACCAGCTTGGTGGAAATATACCTTCCGAATATGGCCAGTTGAAGAGCCTTGAACTATTGATCCTTCATAACAATGAGTTAGAAGGTAGCATCCCTCCAGAACTATCCAACCTATCCTCCCTAAAGAAGCTAGATTTGGATGGCAACAGCCTCAGCGGGAGAATCCCTTCGAAGTTTGGCAACCTGCAGGCACTAGAAGCGCTTCTGCTTCGTGGAAATGAGCTATCCGGACCGATCCCCCCTGAGCTTGGACGGCTTGGCAATTTACAGGGATTGTTCCTTAGCAATAACAATCTAACTGGCACCATACCACCAAAGTTGGGAAACCTCACCCACTTGAACATGCTGAGCCTTAATGGGAATGATCTTACCGGTTCCGTTCCACCTGAACTTCAAGGAATACCGTCCTCTGGCATTGACCTGTTCGGGTGGGGTGATGATTAACCATATGGGGTTTTATGGAGCAATACCGCCTAGTGGACTTGTTTATGATCGACAAGCAAGCAGCAGCCAGGTCGTTATAATGTAAAAAGCATCGTTGCTCTCCTCTCGCAAAGCAACCAAGTAAAGACGGTAGGAAAGCCAAAGGGAATGAACGAGACATGCAAGATTATTGCTGGCCGGAAACGGGCGTGATTTGAACCGGTTTCCCATGTTACCATCTTTCTTGTATCATACAGGAACCATCGCGGCTGTCCGACAGGGATGTTTTTTGCAACAGCGCGTTGATTCTAAAGGACAAAAGATAGCTGCGGATTTGCATGAATCTGCATTCAAGCGTGCGTTTGCGATGCGTTACACTGGTAACGAAAATCAGGAGAAACTATGTTAGCTAAAGCCCAAATCCTTGCAGACGAATTGGTGCGTCTGCGTCGTGACATTCACCAACATCCGGAACTGGGTTTCCAGGAATTCCGCACGGCCGCTCTCGTTGCCGATACCTTAACCGAATTGGACATTGCCGTGCAGACAAAGATCGGTCGTACCGGAGTCGTCGGGCAGATTGGAGATGGCCAGGGCCCGACCATTGCCATCCGCGCCGATATGGACGCCTTGCCCATTCCCGAAAACAACGATGTGGCCTACAAATCCGAGAACAAAGGCGTCATGCACGCCTGTGGGCATGACGCCCATACCGCTATCTTGCTCGGTGCGGCCCATTTACTGCGCCAAAGTTTCATGGAAGACAATTGGCAGGGTACCGTGCGCCTGCTCTTCCAGCCGAGCGAAGAAGTCTTTGACGATGATGGCGTCAGTGGTGCAACGGCGATGATCACCGATGGCGCGCTTGAAGGGGTTGATGCCGTGATCGCCCTGCACGTCGCTTCGGATAGGCCCAGCGGCTTGCTTCGCTTTCAGGATGCATACAGCCTGGCGGCTGTGGATTCATTTGACGCCTGGATTCGCGGCGACGGCGGCCACGGCGCTTACCCCCATACCGGCAGCGATCCCCTCTTTATGTTGGGGCCCATTCTCAATGCGCTTTATGCCATTCCCTCCCGTCGCATAGATCCCACCATGCCTTGCGTTGTCAGTTTAGGCCAGGTTAGCGGTGGCCAGATTCACAATGTCATCCCCAACGAAGTGACCCTGAAAGGCACCATTCGCTCGCACGACAACCAGGTGCGAGAACAGTTGTGGGCTGAAGTTGAACGGGCGCTAAAGTTGAGCGAGCTGCTGGGTGGTAGTTATGAATTGCGGATCAACGCAGGATATCCGGCGCTGTTTAATGACGCTGAAGTCAATAGTTGGATGCGGAGCGTGACCCGTGACCTGTTGGGAGACACGGCCGTTATCGAAGCCAATTTTGGCATGGGCGCCGAAGATTTCGCCTACATGACGCAGCAAGCCAAAGGGGCGATGTTCATGCTGGGCGCGGCCACGCCTGACGGGGTCGTGCGCCATCACCACACCGATATATTTGATATTGACGAAAGTGTATTGCCGTTAGGAGCAGCCATATTAGCCGAAACCGCGCGTCGTTTCGTAACCAATTCGTTGCCATAATTGACCTTGTTGTGGAACAAACCGCTGCGTAAACTCTGACCTCGTCGTCGATTTGCACCGCCAGTTCATCCTCGGTCACAACCAGATCATAATCCATCTGCAAGCCCAACCAAAACTTGGGCGACATATCAAAACACTTAGCCAGTCGCAGCGCCGTGTCCGGCGAAATGCGCCGTCGACCGTGTACGATTTCGTTAATCAGAAACACCTACAGCCATCAATCCTTCGCCAGGCCCAGGACGGGAAGCGGAATGAAAAGCGTGCTTAGAGAGGTAGCAAACCTGGCTGGAGCATTGCCGGTCTCATCTGACTGCCATACACTAGGCGCATGAAAAAACTGCGGCGCATGGATCGGCGCCTTTTCACTATCCTGCTCATCGTCTTCGTGCAGATGCTGGGCGCGGCAATGATCTTGCCTATCTTGCCCCTCTATGCGCAGCGCGAGTTCGACATGTCGCCGCAGATCATCTCCCTCTTGGCGACCGCCTTCTTCGCCGCGCAGTTTGTGGCCGGGCCCTACCTGGGACGCCTATCAGACAAATACGGCCGTGTTCCTGTCCTCATCCTCAGTCAAATCGGCACGGCCGTCAGCTTCTTCATGCTCGCCCTGGCCCCTAGCGTAAGCGTGCTCTTCCTGGCCCGCATCCTCGATGGCATCACCGGCGGCAATATCATCGTCGCCCAGGCCTACATCACCGATATCACGCCGCGCGAGCGGCGCACCGAGTCCTTGGGCTATGTCTTCGCCGTATTTGGTCTTGGTTTCATCTTTGGTCCGGCCCTGGGCGGTTCCTTATCCGCTGCATTCGGGCCGCGTGTACCCTATATCATCGCCGGTTTTGCCGCCGTCATCGTCGTCCTGCTCACCTGGTTCACCTTGGACGAAACATTGACGCCGGAACAGCGTGCGGCCAATCGCAGCTTCAACCGCGGCAGTATCAAGCCGGCCGATCTGCTGCGTAATCTGCCCCTGATGCTGATCTTGCTCATCGCCTTTATTGGGCAGTTTGGCTTGGGATTGTTGCAGGCCACGTTCGCCCTTTATGGCGAAGCGGTGCTCTTTGACGGGTACAGCGAGCAAACGATGGCCTTGGGCATTGGTTTGCTCTTTACCATCATTGGATTCGGCCAGTTCTTCACCCAGACGGTACTACTGCGCCCGGCCTTGAGGCGCTTTGATGAGGCGTGGCTGGTCGTCATTGGCGTGACCGTGCGCGCTACGGGCTTGTTTATCTACGCTGCCCTGGCCATACCTGTCGCCGGTGGTTTCGCTTCATTACTGTTTGCCATAGGCATGGGCTTGATGATGCCGCCCTTACAAGTCGTTGTCTACCGATACCGTGGCCGACGAACTGCGCGGCGGCGTGCTCGGGGTGTACCAATCCACCATCAGCCTTTCCACCATCGTCAGTACAGCCATTGGCGGCGTCATTTTCGCCGCCAATGTCGCGGCCCCCTTCTGGATTGGGGCTGTTTTGTCAATCTTGGCCTTGATCCCCGCCTTTGTTCTGATTCGGCAGACAGGCGCGCGGGCTCATCGCGCTTCAGTCCCCGTTACACCCTTGGAGTAGCCCCAGCTAGGTAGGAAAAATGCGCGTTTTTGTAACTGGTGCCGCCGACGAATTGGGCCGTGAAGCCGTCAGGCAGCTGATCGATCGCGGCCACCATGTTACGGGCATGATCCGTCGGCGATCTGAAGCGGCCGTCGTAGAAAGTGACGGTGGCCATCCGCTGCTCGCTGATCCCGTAAACCCCGTTGCAATAGAACGCGCCTTACACATCGCAGAGGCGGATGTCGTTCTCAATCTTGCACCCCAGAAGTCGAACACCCTTTTGCATGATGGCCAGAGCTGGCGCGGCCTGGACGAAAAATTACCAAAGCAAACAACCGCACTCTTGCAAGCCGCCAATGACAGCGGCGTTCAGTTTCTGCTCCATGGCAGCTATGCCTTCCTCTACGGATCGGCACAAGATGGCGACGGCGATCTGGCCACTGAGGCTACACCATTACGCCCCCCCGCGCGCGATCGCCTCTTTGCCGCCGCCATTGAAGCGGAAAAAATAGTCGCCGGAAATAAGCAGTTCCCCGTTTGCATCATGCGCCTTGGCTACCTCTATGGCCCGCACTCCCGCGACCTGGCCTTGTATGAGACCTCCTTCAAACATCGCCGCCCTTATTATGCGGGCCCCGAGCAGGGCCGGGCCAACTTTGTGCACTTCGCCGATGCAGCGCGGGCAGCCGTCCTGGCCGGCGAAAAACAACCGGTCAATGCTATCATCAATGTCGTTGATGGCACGGCCGTCTCTTTTGGCACATTCATAGACACCTTTGCCCAGGCCTTGGGCAGAAAGAAGCCGCGTCGGATCCCCACATCGGTCGTGCGCTTCGCGCCAATAATAACGTCACAACAAGTTAAACAACTCAAACTGCACGCCGCGCAAGTTGACAATAGCAGAGCGCGCCAGCTGCTTGACTGGACCCCGCTGTACCCCAGCTACCGCGAAGGCCTTGCCCAAACAGTGCGCGTTTGGCGTGAAGAGAAACGGCGATAACTAGCTGGCTTGCACCTCATCCCTTCTGCGAGAAATCACACCATTCGTGTGATGCCCAACAATACCACTTGTAACTATTCTTGATGCTAGATATAAATACCTTGAGCTAAAGGTTAGCTGAAGGCTGAAAGCTGAAAGCTGATAGCTGTCAGCTCCGGAGGACATCATAATGACAACGAAATTCTTTGAACAAAGCAAAGGCACAATCGCTTACGACGACAGCCAGGGCGATGGTGAACTGGTTATCATGTTACCTGGCATGGGCGACTTGCGCAGCGAGTACCGCTTTCTGGCTCCGGCGCTTGTAGATGCCGGCTATCGCGTGGTAACGGCCGACTTGCGTGGCCACGGAGAATCCAGCGTCGACTGGCCCGAATACACCCTGCCTGCCGCGGGCCAGGACATCCTCGACTTAATCAACTACCTGGACGCTGGGCCGGCACATGTCATCGGCACCTCCTTCTCCCCGGGAGCGGCCGTTTGGGCCGCGGTAGAACGACCAGAAGCGATTCGTTCACTGGTCTTAATAGGACCTTGGGTTCGTGACGCCCCGTCCTCTTTCGTCAAGGATGCCCTGACGGCCGTGCTGCTCAGCGGTCCCTGGAAAGTTTGGGGCTGGACCACATTCTACAAGACGCTTTACCCAACGCGGAAACCGGACGACTTCGATAGCTACCTCGCCCGACTGTCGGCGAATTTGCACGAGCCGGGGCGCTTCACCGCCCTCAAAGGGCTGGGGTTCACCCCCAAGACAGAATCCGAGCAGCGAATCAGCCGTGTGCAGGCGCCCGCCCTGGTGGTGATGGGCACAAAGGACCCCGATTGGCCCGATCCTGCAGCCGAAGCGAATTGGATAGTCGATCAGTTATCAGGCGAATTGTTATTGGTGCAGGATGCAGGACATTACCCGCAGACAGAAATGCCCGAGAAAGTTACACCAGGCGTGCTGGACTTCCTGGAGCAGGTATCATCTGCAGCAGGGCATGCAAACGGCCAAGGACAATAATGACAAGAGGCCGGCCCTGTCACCGCAGGCGGATGGAGGTAAGCGGCGTGCGCAGTTCGTGAGAGGCGTTGCTGGCCAAGTCACGCTGCTCTTCGTTCGTGGTTTTTACTTGAGCGCTCATCTGGTTGAAGGCGCGCGCCACTTCCCCGAATTCATCCAGGCGATCTTCTGGCACGTGTTGAGTAAAATCTCCCTGCGCGATTTGCAGGGAGGCCTGGCGCAGTTGGTCAAGCGAACGCGTGAGGGTAGTAGCCAAGCCAGAAGACAGCAATACCGGCAACGGCCGTTACCGCCAACACAGCGCCAACCAAACCCAGCCAGCGCTGCTGGATCAGCGTTTGGGCGTTGGAGAGTGGCCTCGCTATTTGCACTACGCCGATGATTCGGCCGTCTTCAAGAACTGGATTTTTATGAAGCCTCTTTCACAAAGCGATAGCCGACGCCGCGTACGGTTTGGATGAGGCGCGGCTGGCTCGGATTGACTTCGATTTTTTCCCTCAGCCAGCGAATGTGCACATCTAATGTCCTCGTGTCTCCCAGCCACTCGGTGCCCCAGACACGGTCGAAAAATTCAGCGCGGCTGATAACTTCCCCAGGGCGGCTGAGCAAGAGCGCCAGTAGGTCAAATTCTTTCTGGCGCAAAGAGAGTTCTTGCCCAGCATTAAAGGCGCGGTATGTATCTAATTCCACACGTAAATCGCCAACGACCAGGGTATCGTCCGCCAGTTGCTGACGCCGATCCAGCTCAATACGGCGTAGGAGAGCGCGCAGCCGGGCAATCAGTTCGCGAGTGCTGAACGGCTTGCTGAGATAATCATCGGCACCCAGTTCAAGCCCTAAGACGCGATCCACTTCGTCACCCAGGGCAGTAAGCATCAAAATAGGAACAGTGCTCTCCTGGCGCAGGGTGCGGCACACTTCCCAGCCGTCCATTTCTGGCATGAGTACATCCAACACCACGACATCTGGTTTTTGGCTGCGGGCCATGTCCAGGCCATCACGGCCGTTCGCGGCAACCAGAACGGTATAACCAGCCTGGGTCAAGGCTCGAGCCAGAGGTGCTGTAATCATTTTTTCGTCGTCTACGATTAATATAGAAGGCATAACTGGATTGTGACACAGGAAACCATAGTAATCAATGCCCGCTGCCAGATTTAGGCTGGCTATACACAATATCCTTTCCTGGCTGGCACTTTTGTTTACCGGGATGCATGCACTGGCACTACTGTGGGACAGCTAACTACAGTTACTCTCTGGCAGATTTGACAGTTCCCTTTGTGGGGCCGTACCGTCCGGGCTGGGTGGGATTGGGTATTGTCGGCTTCCACCTGATGTTCATTACCTCAATCAGCTTTAACTTTCGCAAGCAAACTGGTCAGAAGCGCTGGCGGCAGCTGCATTATGCAACGTTTGGTGTGTATGGGCTGGCCACGGTGCACGGAGCCATGGCCGGGACCGGCAGTGGTAATGCTGGGATGCAGTTACTCTACCGGGGCAGTGGTCTGGCGGTTCTCTTATTGCTGGTTTTCCGCTCGAAGATGCGTAAAGCCATCAGTACATAACTTCTCCACCATATTCTGCACGGTGGAGGAGTTGCGCCGCGTCGCCGGGATCTTTAACACCTTTTCCAACTTGGCATTGGTGAAGCTGCTCTGTCCAAGGTGTTTGTGCATGAGCCAGTAGACCTGACGCTCACGTAATTGGAATTCATCGATCGTGTCAGAAAGGTCACTTAGCTGGTTCTGCAAATCCTGTCTTGGCGCTCCTTCAAAAACGAGATATAGAGTATCGAACCCTCACCATATTTCGACTCTGGAAAGGGCTGGTATTTGGCGATCTCTACGATTTCAGATGCTGTCCTGATAAACGTAGAAACCTGATAACCAAGTTCGGACTGCAGTTGTTCCTCTATCTGACGTTCTAGAGCGGCGATGTTTGCATCGGCCGTTTCAAAGATCACGTTGCCCGACTGAATGTAGGTCTGCACATTGGATAGGCCAAGCAATTCAAACTGCTGGCGCAATCTGTCCATCTTCACAAAACGGCCGCCAACATTGATAGCGCGCAAGAAAGCAATATATCGCTTCATAGGTGATTCACCCTAAACTAAATCAAAACCCTGGATTTGCTGCCAAAAACTCCTGCAGCAAGCTTGCAACAGCCACGGCATACCCGTCTCCTAGCGAATCTAGCTGGCTAAGCTGGGTTTTATACTTTACGGCCGAACTGAGCGACCATAATTGCTGCGCCAGATTGAAAGCGGTCGATACATTTTCCACTGAGTCATAAGCCGCCCAGGGCCGCAAATAAGCCTGGGCGAGATCCGCGAAAAACGGGTTTCCCGCATCCATATTAAACGTATGCTCAATGCTGACAAAAACCGTACGCAGGGAGAAAAAGGGATGGGCGATGGAGCTGTCACCCCAATCGAAAAAGAGAGTGCGCCCATCCGCGCTGAAGATATTGCCGTCGTGCAGGTCGTTGTGATGCAGCGACATGGGGATGGCATAGCCGGCCAGACGCTGGCACAAGATCGCCACTTGCGGTGCTGCATCGATCAGGCGGCGATGTTCGGCCGTTGTCAGCCCCTCCGGCTGGTCGATCAGCAGCCATTCTTCGTCAGCCAGCAAATCGCGGTAAAGATCCGGCAGCAGAACGAGACGCCGGTCAGGCGCGCCAAGCTGTAATAGCTCATCCACGTGCCCCGCCAAATCCATCTGCAAGCCGGCGTAGAGAGTAAGAATCTCCGCCCAACTGCCCTTCTCGAGCCCGTCGCCAAAGGCATCGCGCAATCTAGCTCCGCCATCGGCCAAAAGCATCCACCCCTGTGATGCATCAATCTTCAGAACTTGCGGAATGCAGTCTGGCCGCCGGCGGGACAAGGCCTGGGTCACGGCCGCTTCGTGCCCCACGACGGGCGCGCACGCCTTGAAGTACACGTCGCCTCCCTTTGTTGGTACACGCAGCACCGTTGACCACGGCCGTACATGCACCTGCTCCATCGGGCCGCTCACAGTGACAGCCTGCTGCGCCAATGTTTCAATAATCCAACAGCCGGCTTCCTCAACCCAGTCGGGCTGAGTCCATAAAAGTCCCGATTGATCAGTCATCCTAAATGTAGCCTATATCTGTTTACATCGACTCTTTGCAGAAACGAGACCTCGTCAGATCCGAGCCGATTGCCGATAGTAGCAGGTAACGTGATTTTGACAATGAGAGTAAAAAGTAACGACGAAAACGAATAAGCAAGCTGCGCTCTTCACTGGCGTGGCGGGCAAATTGAGACAGAATAGGGTAAGGTTTCCATACCCTATTCGAAACCTACCCTACAATCCATCAGCAAAGATTGGTTCCCTATGGCAACACCCTTCCTTAACTTCATCGCTGCTTTGTCCATCATCATCGTCGTCGCCAAAGCGAGCGGTTACTTGAGTACGCGACTCGGCCAACCGGCGGTACTCGGCGAGCTAATAGCCGGCATCATCCTCGGCCCCACTATTTTGGATATGTTCCATGTCTGGCCCATATTTAGCGAGGACGAGCACCTGAGTGAGTCCATCCAATTGATGGCTGAACTCGGCGTTTTGTTGTTGATGATGCTGGCTGGACTGGAATTGGATCTGAAAGGCTTGCTCGGCTCAGGCAAAACATCAGGACTGGCCGGCACGTTGGGCGTTTTCATCCCCCTGCTGATGGGCTACGGAACCGCCCGCCTTTTCGGATTGGACAATGCTTCATCCTTTATCTTGGCCCTCTCTCTGGCGGCGACCAGTGTCAGCATCTCCGCACAAACGCTTATGGAACTCAATGTCCTGCGCAGCCGCGTGGGATTGGCGCTGCTGGGTGCGGCCGTTTTTGATGATATCCTGGTCATTTTACTGCTCTCCGTCGCTTCCATATTTGTAGGCGGGGTCGCCGGAGGATTCTCCGAAGTCTTTGTAATCATCATACGCATCATCCTCTTCCTGGCCATCGCTTCCGCCCTGGGTTTCTGGCTGCTGCCTCCGCTGACAGCTAGAGTGAACAGGTTGCCCATTAGCCAAGGAGCGCTCGCTTTTGTCCTGGTAGCCACCCTGCTATATGGCTGGTCGGCCGAAGCCATTGGCGGCATCGCGGCCATAACCGGCTCCTTCCTGGTCGGCTTATTTTTGTCTCGTTCCCCTTTACGCGGCCAGTTGGAAACTGGCGTCAGCGCTTTGGCCTATGGATTCTTCGTGCCCATCTTTTTCGTGAGCATTGGCCTCGAAGTGAACCTGCGCGCCATCAGCGGCAGTGCCTGGATTTTTGCCATCGCCATCACCATTGTGGCCATTCTAAGCAAGATTATCGGTAGTGGATTGGGAGCCCGCATCAGCGGCTTCACGAACCTGGAGTCCCTGCAAGTAGGCATCGGCATGGTTTCCCGTGGGGAGGTCGGGCTCATCGTGGCTGCCTTCGCCCTGGCCAACGGCCTGCTTACGCAAGATGGCTTTTCCATCGCCGTTTTTATGGTCATCATCGCCACATTGGTGACCCCACCCTTACTGAGGTTATCATTTAGGGAACAGATAGCAGAAGCTCCCATCCGATCGCTTAGCATGATGTCAGCAAGAGACTACATGCGCTGCGGCACACCACCATACATGAGAGTTCCAGCTGACACCTGATAGCTATTTTTGAAGAGAAAGGAAGCACGTATGAACTACCTGATCATAGCAGTGGTTGACGAACTGGAAAAATGCCCGACGCTCTTGGAAGCGTGGGAGTCCGCGGGAGCAAAGGGTATTACTATCTTGGAGAGCACCGGCCTGGGGCGTATTCGCCAGGGGAAGAGTCTGCGCGACGATCTCCCGCTCATGCCCAGCCTGCGCAATCTTTTTCAAACCCGTGAGGAGCCTCACCGCACCCTGTTTACCGTGGTTCACGACGAAGCGATGGTTGACCGCATCTTTGAGACGACGCAGATGATCCTCGGTGATCTCGACAAGCCCAACACAGGCATCATATTTGCCCTGCCCGTCACGCGCGCGATGGGCATCTCCAAGCGCGAGTAAGCCGCTGGGAACAAGCCAGAAGTCAACAAATAGTCACCACGGAAACCTGGTTTTGTTCGGTTTGAAAACCAGGCTTTTGCAGATTAGGGCAATGATTCAGCCACCCTAAAATCGCCTGCTAACCCGAATCAGCAGCTCCCCTGCACGCACTTCCAAATTACCTCTTGACAAAAAAGACAATGTGCTCTAGTATGATATACGTCTTGTATACAACTTGTATATATGAAGCATGCACGTGGTATAAGGTCGCCATGGACGAAATAGAACGTTACCTAGTTGTGCATCAATCAGACTACCCGGTCAGTGACTCGCGCTTGCTGCGGGAAGTAGCCTATGATCGTTTGAAAGATGCCCTTCGTCATGCAGACATACCCCCGGGCGAACCGCTCTCCGAAAATCGCATCTCCAAATTACTAGGTATCAGCCGTACCCCAGTGCGTGAAGCGCTGCAAATATTGTCTCAAGAAGGACTGGTTGAAATTGCGCCCGGTCGCGGTGTTACTGTGGCCGCGCGTTCCTTTCGAGAAATTCTGGATGTACTCTTTATCCGCTTGATTATCGAACCCGAATTAACCAGATTAGCGGCCGAAAATATGTCGCCGGAACAGGTCGCTTCATTATGGGAGAATTTACAGATCATGGAGCAGGCAGTTGAGGACGGCGACCGGCAGGCGTGGTCGATAGCTGACACGGCCTGGCATGAAATACTCAGTGACGCCTGCCCCAATCAGCTGTTGGGAGAATTGGTGCTGCAGATGCGCAACCGCATACACCGCTATGCCAGCATCGAACACAATCTGCGACTGAAACAACTGCGCAACGGAACGGCCGAACATCGCATCATCGTCGAAGCTATCGCCGCAGGCGATGCGCAGGCAGCGGCTGCCGCTATGCACGATCACCTGGAAAGCTTGCGCAAGAACTTGTTTGATCACCTGATTTACAACTAAGTGAGAGAAACCCGGTTTTTTCAAAGAATGTGCCAAATCTTCTCAAGCAGAAAACCGGGTTTCTCGAATCGAAAACTATGATTCACATACCTATCCTGTTTGTTCCGCCTTTCAGGAAACGTTAGCTTTCCAACAAGGCTTTCATTGTTAAGAAGCGATCTTTTTGTAAGAGTGAGAAGGAGGTGAAATATCCCGGATTAAATATCTGAACACTGCTCATTTAAGAAAAGTAGATTAAGAAGACGGTTGTTTAGACAGAGAAATTTGAGTCAATTTATTCATTAGAGAACTTCCCAAAGGAGGAGGTATTAGACACATGAAACAAACACGAATATTCTGGTTACTATTGGCATTTCTGGTCATTGCCCTGGTCGCTTGTGGTGGCGGTGCTGCGCCAGCTGAAGAAGCCCCTGCTGAAGCACCAGCAGCAGAAGCAGCCGGCAGCAGAAGAGCCGGCAGCAGAAGAGCCGGCAGCAGAAGAGCCGGCTGCTGAAGAAATGGCTGCTGTTGACGAGCTGACAATCTTGTGGGCCCAATGGGATCCCGCCGACTACCTGGCAGAACTCGTGAAGGATTATGAGACAGAGACCGGCATTAAGGTCAACGTCATTCAGGAACCATGGGGCTCATTCGGAACCCTGTTCAACAGCGAGATGGCGGCTCAAGGCACCAATTATGATATGGTCGTTGGCGACAGCCAGTGGATCGGTACCTCTTCAAGCCAGGGCCATTACCTGGAAATGACAGACTTCCTCAATGATAACAATCTGACGGATACGGTCACGGAAGCGACATTAACCTACTACGGCGAGTATCCACCGGAATCGGGCACCTACTGGGCCTACCCCACCGAGGGCGACGCCAATGGTTGGGTCTATCGCAAGGACCTCTTCGAAGACCCGGATGAAATGGCTGCTTTTGAGGCGGAATATGGCTATCCGCTGGCGCCGCCGGAAACGATGGATCAACTAATGGACATCGCTAAGTTCTTCACCCGTCCCGACGAAGGACTCTATGGTTCGGCCATCTACACCCAGGTCGATTACGACGCGCTGGTTATGGGTGCCCAAAATATGTTGTTCTCCTTTGGCGCTGACTGGCATGACGAAAACTGGAATCCCGAAGGATCCGTCAATTCTCCTGAAGCTGTCGCTTCTCTCGAGTTCTACAAGGAACTGTATGACTGCTGCCAGCCTCCGGGCATGAGCAACGCCTTCTTCGCCGAAGTAAACGACGCCATGATCGGCGGTCAGGCGGCGATGGGCATGAACTACTTCGCCTTCTTCCCGGCGTTGGAAAACCCGGAGATCAGCCCTTATGCTGGAAACCTGGGCTATTTCGTCAACCCCGCCGGCCCCGGCGGCGATCAGTTCGCCTCTCTCGGCGGGCAGGGCATCAGCGTCATTAACTTCATCGATGACGATCGCAAACAGGCCTCGTTGGACTTCATCAAATGGTTTGCCTCAGATGAGGTTCAGAAGAAATGGGGCGACCTTGGCGGCTACTCAGCCAATAAGGCCGTACTCGGTGATCCAGCTTTCCTGGAACAGACGCCTTATAATGCGGCGTTTGCGGAGACGATGGGCATGGTCAAGGATTTCTACAATATTCCCATCTTCGACCCCCTGCTGTTCGCATACAGGGATCCGGTAGCCAAGTATGTGATTGGTGGCGAGGGTACCGCGCAAGAAGCACTGGACGAAGCTGCCGCAGCGCAGGCCGAGCTTCTACGCGAGGCTGGATTCCTGGAATAAGTTGTTGAGTTTAACAAGCGGATATCTTTAACGTCCGGTACGCCTCTCAGTTCTCTTGAGATGCACTCCTGACCGCGACCAGCAATGGGGCGCGGTCAGGAGACGGACCGCAGTAAAAGATTCCCGTGGGAGACTGGTCAAATTCCGGTCTCCCACTTTAATGAAGACGCCGTATGGTGAGATTATGTCTACATCAAGTATAGAGCAGGTGGACGGGACTGCACCGGAGCCCCCCATTCAGGAAAAACAAAACAGAACCTTAAGTGATCGTTCGCTTGTTAGTCTGTTTATCTGGCCGACGCTAATTATTCTGATTGCCTTTAACGTTTTTCCCCTGGCCTACAGCCTCTTTCTCAGCTTCACTGACTATTCGGCCGTTGTCTTCAAAGCGCCGGAGTGGATTGGATTTGAGAATTTTAATCGGGTCCTCTTTTCAGAGAAATTGTGGGAATCGTTCTCAATCACCGGCCGTTATGTTTTCTTATCGGTCGGTCTGGAGCTGGTGCTGGGATTCGCCCTGGCTCTTTTACTGCGCGAGCAGTTCACGGGCAGCGGTATCATTACGACGATCATCTTGATCCCGATGATGCTCTCTCCTGTGGTAGTGGGCCTCTTTTGGAAGCTTATGTACAACCCGACCTTTGGCTACCTCAACTATTTGATAGGCTTTACTGATCCGGCAAGGGCGCCGGACTGGCTGGCCGGCCGCTTCGCGGGGGAGGCGATGCCGGGCCTAGCCATGTGGGCGGTGGTACTTGTCGACGTCTGGATGTGGACCCCTTTTGTCGCTCTGCTCATCTACTCCGGCTTGAAGGCCATTCCCGATTATCTCTATGAAGCGGCGGTAATCGATCGCGCCAGCTCCTGGTTCCAGTTCCGGCGCATTACGCTGCCGCAGGTGGCGCCGCTGATGCTCATCGCCGTCCTTTTCCGTACGATTGAGGCCTTCACAAAATCATTTGATCTCATTATGGGCATGACCGGAGGTGGTCCCGGCGGCCAAACGGAAGTCGTAGCAATCAGGATTTACCAGCAGGCCTTTTCGGGCCAGTTCCAGACGGGCCGCTCCAGCGCCTTTGCATATATGGTATTGATCGTCATTATTGCCATCAGCAATCTCTACATCCGCAATTTGAACAAGGCCAAGGAGGGATAATTATGTCCTCATTCGCAGAAACCGGCCCGCGCGAACCGGTGACGGAAGGTATCCGCGTTGACAAGGTGCAGCCGCGGGCACAACTCGGCAAAAAAATCCGGGCAATTGTCGTCATTATTGTGGCTATTATTCTTCTCGTGCCTGTTTTCGTCATGACCGTGACCGCTTTCAAATCACGTACCGATGTTGTACTGCCACCAAAATTGTTATTTGAACCTACTCTTGAAGGTTTTGTCTTTTTGCTCACCGACCGCTCGCAGTTAAACGATGAAGCGCTGGCTGAGGGTAAAGCCAATATTGATCAGATGGGTATCTTTGAGCGCGTTGCCTTGAAGAGTGGCCAGCGCATCAATCGGCCCCAGTGATTTTATCAAACGCCTTACGAATTCGATTATTATCGCTTTTGGAGCGACGATCGCCTCGGTGACACTTGGTTTGTTCGCCGCTTACGCCTTCAGTCGTTTCGAGGTGCCTGGCGAAGGCGACCTGCTCTTTTTTATTCTCAGCGGGCGCATGTTACCGGCGGTAGTGGTTGCGATCCCCATCTTTTTGATGTACCGGCAAGTCGGTCTGCACGACACGCACCTGGGAATGATTCTGGTTTATACCGTCTTTAATCTTTCGCTGACCGTATGGCTGTTAAAGGGATTCATCGACGAAATCCCGCGCGAATACGAAGAAGCGGCCATGGTAGATGGCTACAGTCGGTTTCAGGCATTTTACAAGATCGTTCTACCACAGACGGCGACAGGTATTGCCGCGACGACGGTCTTCAGCCTGATCTTCGTCTGGAATGAGTATGCCTTCGCCCTGATGCTAACCAGCCAAAATGCGCGCACGGCGCCTCCGGCCATCGCTACTATGCTGGGGCGCGGCGGTATCGAGTGGTCGGCGATTGCTGCCGGGACGCTAGCATTTCTTATTCCCGTATTAATCGTTATTTTCGCCTTGCGCAAGCACCTGTTACGTGGTGTGACGTTTGGGGCTATCAGGCAATAGGGTGAAACTATGGCACAGATAGAACTTAAGCAAGTAGAAAAACGATTTGGCGATTTTCAGGCCGTCCAGCCTATTGATCTGACTATCAAAGATGGAGAATTTGTGGTCCTCTTGGGCCCCTCCGGCTGCGGCAAGACGACGACCTTGCGCATGATTTCCGGCCTGGAGGCGGTGAGCGGAGGCAAGATCTATATCGGTGACAGAGATGTGACCTGGCGCAATCCAGCCGACCGGGACATCGCCTTTGTCTTCCAACTATATGCCCTGTACCCGCATATGACGGTGGAGAAGAATATCACTTTCCCGTTAGAGGCGGAAAAGGCTTCGAAAGAGGTTATCCAACAACGCCTGAAGCATGTAGTGGATTTGCTGCAAATCAAGCACTTGCTGGCCCAAAAACCGGGCTCACTGAGTGGAGGAGACAAACAGCGTGTGGCCCTGGGCCGGGCACTGGTGCGCAAGCCGTCGGTGTTCCTGATGGATGAACCGCTTGGCGCGTTAGATGCCGATTTCCGGGAGTCGATGCGTGCGGAAATCAAGAAGCTGCACATTGCCGAGGAAGCCACAACGGTTTATGTGACCCATGACCAGGTGGAAGCGATGGCGATGGGTGACCGTATCGTGGTTATGTCCAATGCGGTTGTGCAGCAGGTGGGGACACCGCATGAAGTTTATTATGATCCCGCCAATCTGTTTGTAGCCCGATTTATCGGTAGTCCAGGCATGAATTTATTGGAGGGGACACTTGAGGACGGCCGTGTCCATTCTACCCGGTGACAATGAATTCGCTGTTCCCGATCGTTGGCGAGCTGCCCTGGCCACACAGTTATCGGGCGATAAGATCATCCTGGGATTCCGCCCTGAGGCTGCGCATGCCAGGGGCAAAGGTGATTTTAGCGCGGAAGTCTACGCCAATGATTTGCACGGCGCGTTTAACATGATGCATGTCGCCTTGGAACCAGAAAACGTCGAGGCCATGGTCCATATCCGTGACGAGCGTGGCCATCGCCACGCAATAGGTGATGACATTCGCTTTGAACTGCAGCCGGAAATGGTGCGCTTCTTTGACCCGCAAAGTGAGCAGGCGATAGTTTTGGAGGAAGGATCGTGACCGAAGTAATACTCAAGAATATCACCAAACGATTCAAGGATGTCATCGCCGTAGACGACATCTCCTTTGAAATTGCTGACGGGGAGTTTTTTGTGCTGCTTGGTCCCACGGGTGCGGGTAAGACGACGACACTACGATTGATTGCCGGGTTGGAAAAACTGGATCAGGGCGAGATCTTGTTTGACGGGCAGGCAGTCAACGACTTGACGCCGGCCTCGCGCGACGTGGCCATGGTTTTCCAACAATACTCGTTGTACCCAAACATGACAGTCTATGACAACCTGGCCTTTCCTTTGCGCTCGCCGGTGCATAAATTGCCGGAAGATGAAATCAAGCGGCGTGTCACGGAAACATGCGAGATATTGCGCATTACGCATCTGATCGAACGCAAGACGGCGAAGCTGTCAGGCGGTGAGATGCAGCGCGTCTCCATTGGGCGGGCTATTGTGCGCGATCCCCGTCTTTACTTAATGGACGAACCCCTGTCGAATCTGGATGCCAAATTGCGCGAGGCGATGCGCGTGGAACTGGAGCATATTCAGAAGACGCAAGGCAGCACGACGCTTTTTGTGACACACGACCAGGTAGAGGCGTTGACCATGGCTGACCGGATTGGCGTCTTGAACGAAGGGCGGCTAGTTCAAATTGGCGATCCGAATGATATCTATGACCGTCCGGCATCTATATTTGTAGCCCAATTAGTGGGATCCCCGCGAATTAATTTGGTGTCCGCGGCGCGCGAAAATGGCAAGATGCATATCGAAAATAGCCCGCTAATACTGCCGGCAACAAAAGAGGATGGAGATTTACCGGGTACATTTACGCTGGGTGTGCGGCCGGAGGATATTAGACCTGCACCGGAGGGGGAATTTGAGGGTACAGCCGCCTTGGTTGAACCGCTTGGCGTTGAGACAGTCGTTCATCTTCGAGTAGGGGAACTGACTGTTTTGAGCCTTGTTCCTGGTGCCACTAACATTCAGCTTGGTGAGCATGTGCGCTTCGATATCATACAAGAACGATTGCATTATTTTGATGGCGATGGAAATCGCATTTAGTTGGGAGAGGTGAGCTAATCATGAAATTCGGTATTAACACCTGGGTTTGGGTATCCCCGTTGACCACGGATAGGTTAGCGATGTTGGCACCCCACATCGCCGAACTCGGCTTTGATTGGATCGAGTTGCCGCTCGAGGGGACAGAAGATATTGATTACGACCGTGCACGGGAGATCATTCGCGATAGCGGTCTAGATGTGAGCGCCTGCGTGGCCATGGGCCCTGATCGCGATCTCATCCATCCCGACGAAAGCATTCGTGCCAACGGCATGGCCTATGTTCGTCACTGTATCGATGCCGTCGACGTTGTCGGTGGCACCAACCTTGTGGGACCCATCTATGCCGCCGTTGGACGGACCTGGCAGCAAACAGCCGCTGAACGCGCGCACGATCTGGACATCCTGGTGCCCAATCTACGCGCATTGGCTGAATATGCCGGGGATCGTGGCGTCGTTTTGGGCTTAGAGCCACTCAACCGCTTTGAGACCAGCTTCATCAACCTGGCCGAACAAGTCATCGAAGTCGTCGACCGCGTCGATCACCCATCATGCCGCATCATGTTGGATACCTTTCACATGAATATTGAAGAGAAATCCCTCGGTGACGCGATACGCGCTGCCGGACCGCGTCTATGCCATCTCCATTCATGTGAAAATGACCGTGGCGCGCCCGGTTCCGGCAACGTCGATTGGGACGGCGTGGCCCAAGCTTTGAAGGACATTCAATATGATGGCCCCGTGGTCATTGAATCCTTCACGCCTGACGTAAAAAGCATCGCCCGCGCCGCCGCCATCTGGCGGCCACTGGCCGACAGCAGCGATGCGCTGGCCGTCGAAGGCCAAGCCTTCCTGCGCAAACAACTGGCCTGACATGTTTACCGTCCACCATTCACTGTTGACTGTTTAAAGAGGTAGGGTATGCCAAAGACAATCGCCGTGATCGGCGCCCTGGATACAAAAGGCCAGGAATTCTCTTTTGTAAAAAGCGCCATAGAGCAGCGTGGTCACCGGTCGTTGATCATCAATACCGGTGTCGTCGGCGACCCCCTGTTTGAACCGCATATCACGGCCGCGCAAGTAGCCGAAGCGGGCGGAACCTCCCTGGATACCCTACGCGAGCAAGCGGATCGGGGAACGGCCATCGACGTGATGACCACGGGCGTGGCCATCATCGCCAAAGATCTCTACAGCCAGGGTAAGATCGATGGCATCCTGGGCATGGGCGGCTCAGCAGGCACAATCATCGCCACCTCGGCCATGCGCGAAATGCCGGTTGGTTTCCCCAAGGTGATGGTCAGTACCTTGGCTGCAGGGGACACCACCGCTTATGTGGGCATAAAAGACATTGTCCTGATTCCCTCCGTAGTTGATGTTGCCGGCGTAAACCGCATCAGTGCGCGCATCTATGCCAATGCTGTGGGGGCCATCGTGGGCATGGTAGAAACGGCCGTGCCTCAAATAGAAGAACGCCCCCTGATCGCCGCTTCCATGTTTGGAAACACAACCCAGCTGGTTGACCAATGCCGCGCTATTCTCGACGAGCATGGCTACGAGACACTTGTTTTTCATGCTACGGGCACCGGTGGCCGGACCATGGAAACCCTCATAGAAGATGGTTACTTCGTCGGAGTACTCGATCTCACCCCGACGGAATGGGCGGACGAACTGTTGGGCGGCGTTCTCTCTGCCGGGCCGCAGCGGATGGATGCTGCGGCTAAACAAGGTCTCCCGCAAGTTATCGCCCCCGGCTGTGTGGATATGGCCAACTTCTGGGCCCCTGACACCATTCCCGCCAAGTACAAAGATCGTAAATTCTATTTGTGGAATCCCAACGTCTCGTTGATGCGCACGACGCCGCAAGAAAACGCGCAGTTGGGGCGCATTCTGGCCGAAAAGGCGAACCAATCTAGCGCGCCGGTTGCCTTCTTCCTGCCAAATAAAGGAGTCTCCATCCTCGATTCACCCGGTGGCGAATTCTGGTGGCCGGAAGCGAACGAGGCGCTCTTTGCTGCGATCAAAGAAAACGTGCGCGACGACATTCCCGTGTTTGAACTAGACAACAACATCAACGACGAGGCCTTCGCCAGGGCTGTTACAGAACAACTGCTGGCGTTTTTGGCTGCCGTAACGCATCGCTTTCCAGCTTGTGATCAGCTGGAACAGCTTGACTTATGAAGGAGAAAGACTAAAAAGATGCCATTTATTCCTAGAGCAGAAGCGTTAAGAAGACTGAACGGCAATATCGCCGGCGGCCGTCCCATCATTGGCGCGGGAGCGGGCACAGGCATCTCCGCCAAGTTCGCCGAACGGGGCGGAGTGGATCTAATCATTATTTACAACAGCGGCCGTTATCGCATGGCTGGTCGTGGCAGCCTGGCCGGCCTGCTGCCCTACGGGGACGCCAACGCCATTGTACAGGAGATGGCCGCGGAAGTGCTGCCGGTCGTGCAAGACACGATGGTCTTGGCCGGTGTATGTGGGACCGACCCCTTCCGCCTGATGCCTGTGCTCCTAAAAAAGCTTAAGGCTATGGGCTTTGACGGCGTGCAGAATTTCCCGACCGTGGGCTTGTTCGACGGTGTTATGCGCACCAATCTGGAAGAAACCGGCATGGGTTATGGCCTGGAAGTGGACATGATCGGCGAGGCGCACAAGCTGGATATGCTCACCTGCCCCTACGTGTTTGAACCCAACGACGCACGGGCCATGGCTGAGGCCGGGGCAGATGTCCTGGTGCCGCACATGGGTTTGACCACCAAAGGATCCATTGGCGCGGAGACCGCTTTGACCCTGGAAGATTCCGCCAAGCGCGTGCAGGCCATGCGCGACGCGGCCGTGCAGGTCAACCCGGACATCATCGTGCTCTGCCACGGTGGCCCCATCGCCGAACCGCAGGATGCACAATTTATACTCGACAATACCGAGGGTATTGCCGGATTCTTTGGCGCCAGCAGCATCGAACGCCTGGCAACAGAACCGGCCATCGAAGGGCAGGCGCGCAAGTTTAAACAACTGCACATGTAGCGAGGAGCAAATGATTATGAAAGGCAAGTTCATTACAACGGCCGAAGTTGAACGAGAACAACTGGATTGGGGTACTTTGGGTTGGCTGTGTCGCCCTTCAATAACGGGAGCGACGGATCTTACGGTCATCGAAGTGACTTTGAAACCTGGCAAAGGGCACGATTTCCATAAGCACCCCACCCAAGAAGAAGTGATCTATGTCATATCGGGGGCGATAGAACAGTGGCTTGAAGATAAGAAACAAATCCTGGGCCCAGGCGGCACCACCTTCATCGATGCGAACGTCGTACATGCTTCTTTCAATGTAAGCAGAGAACCCGCCAAGTTGCTGGCCATATTGGGTCCCTGTGCCGGCGAAGGCGGGTACGTGGTCGAGGAAGTAGCGGATCAGGCTCCCTGGAATTCACTGCGCTAAACCGAGAAGTTCAACTTTTCAAAGCGTGCATTTCTGCAGGTAGTAAGGATAAAAGTTGAACTTCTGAATGTAGAAATTTATTTTTTTCACTGTAAGAAATTGGAGGATACGATGGCAAGACCCGTCACACTATTCACAGCACAATGGGCTGATCTTCCCTTTGAAACGATGTGCCAGATGGCCAGCGATTGGGGATTTGACGGCCTGGAACTCGCCTGTTGGGGCGATCATTTTGAAGTAGACAAGGCCATGGAGGATGACAGTTATATTCAAGGACGCTGGGACATCCTCAATAAGTACAACCTCAAATGTTTCGCGATTGGCACCCACCTGGTAGGCCAGGGCGTCTGCGATCATCCCATTGACCAGCGCCACCAGGGCATTCTCCCCTCCCGCCTCTGGGGTGATGGCGATCCCGAAGGAGTTCGCCAGCGATGCGCGGAGGAAATCAAGAACACGGCGCGAGCCGCGGCCGCATTGGGCGTCGGCGTGGTTACGGGATTCACTGGCTCCAAGGTGTGGCATACCTTAGCCGGATTCCCTCCCGTACCGCCGCCGATGATCGAAGATGGATATCAGGATTTCGCCGACCGTTGGAATCCTATCCTGGATGTTTTCGACGAGGTAGGCGTTAAATTTGGCCTGGAAGTGCATCCTTCGGAAATCGCCTATGATTTCTGGACGACGGGAAGAGCCTTAGAGGCGATCGGTTATCGTGAAGCCTTCGGCATTAACTATGACCCCAGCCATCTTTATTGGCAGATGTTGGATACGGTCGAATTCCTCTACGAATTCAAAGATCGAATTTACCATATGCATGTGAAGGAATCGGTTCGCAACCTGAACGGCCGTAACGGTATCCTGGCCTCCCATCTTGCCTTTGGCGACCGCCGGCGCGGCTGGGACTTTGTTTCGCCGGGGCGTGGTGGCGTGCCCTTCGAAAAGATTTTCCGCGCTTTGAATGATATCAACTACGAAGGACCGCTTTCCATTGAATGGGAAGACAACAATATGAACCGCGAACAAGGTGCGCCCGAGGCTCTGGCCTTGGTGCGCAAACTCGACTTGACCCCCTCGGATGTATTGTTTGATGATGCCTTCCAATCCAAGGATTAAAGGAGTTTAGTAATGAGTGAATCTTCTTTTGGCAGTATGGCCGGTCTGGCGGCAAGCGATGATATCCCTGAGATTGGCGTAGGGATGTTGGGTTACGCTTTTATGGGTAAAGCCCATTCCAACGCTTTTAGAACCATTCCCTACATGATGTATCCACCGCCAGCCATTCCCGTTCTTGCTGCGCTTGCTGGCCGCAACGAGGTTGATTGCGCGAATGCAGCAAGACGGTATGGATATGCCAGGTATTATACAGATTGGCGCGACATGCTGGCCGACGACACGGTACAGCTTTTTGATAATGGCGGACCAAATGATGTGCATGCCGAACCGAGTATCATGGCCGCCGAGGCGGGCAAGCATGTCCTCTGTGAAAAGCCTTTAGCGCGCACAGCTGAGGAATCAAAAACGATGCTTGATGCTGTGCAAAAAGCGGGTGTCAAGCATATGGTAGCCTTTAACTATCGCTTTGTGCCTGCCATACGCCAGATTCGCAACCTAATCGACAGCGGAGCCTTAGGCCAGATCTACCATTGGCGCGCCGTTTATCTGCAAGAGTGGATTATGCCCCACTACAACGAATCGAAGATCTGGCGCTTGGATAAAAGCGTTGCCGGCAGTGGCGCTCTCGGTGACCTGGGCGCGCACATCATCGACCTGGCGCACTATCTTATCGGCGACATGAAGTCGGTTGGAGCCCTGACGCAGACCTTTATCAAGGAACGTCCCCTACTTGACGGCAGCGGTACCGGTGTTGTGGATGTTGATGATGCTTTTGTATCCGTTGTTGAGTTCGAAAACGGCGCCGTTGGCACCCTTGAAGCCACGCGCTTCGCCGGCGGACGCAAGAATCACAACGTCTTCGAGATCAACGCCGAGAAAGGCAGTGTGCGCTTCAACCTGGAACGCATGAACGAATTGGAAGTCTTCTGGGTCGGCGAAAAACCGCGCGAAACACAAGGTTTCCACAACGTATTGGTCTCTGAAGGCTACCATCCCTGGTGGGAGAACTGGTGGCCGCAGGGGCATATGATCGGTTGGGAACATACCTTCGTGCATGAAATCACCCACCTGCTTGACTGTATCGTCAACGATAAAGAGGTTGGCCCGCACGGCGCAACATTCGTCGATGGCTACAAGACGGCCGTTGTCTGTGATGCGATACTTAAATCGGCCGAGACAAAACGGCAAGTTGATATTAACTACTAGTGCGTGATAGCCTGATTTTCCCGGAAACTTGGGGTTTCCGGGAAAATGCCAAAGGATCTATGATGGAAGACGAAAGAATCATAACACCCTTACCCAAAGCAATGCCGATTATCGCGCTGATCTTGTTACTATTGGGGATCTTGTTAAACCCACTTATAACGAGCATTTTCAGCGAACAGCAGCTATCTAGGAACCCCCTATATACTGGTATCCCTTTTCTGCTCATCTTCTCTTCCATCATTCTTTTCTTTATGTCATTCACCTGGTGGGTCTCCAACAGGTTGAACTTCAGGGTGTCCGATAAATGGTACCAGCGTATCGAAAAGATCTTCATCGGCGGTATTGTGCTGGGTATCATCTTCATGTTCCAGCCATGGGTGTTCGTGCTGTTCAGGTATGGGTTTTACCTGCTGTTGATCTCGACCCTGGCCTTCATCGTTTGGAGCCATGTTACCGCGGCCGCTCCGGTAGATGAAGCTGCTGCCGATTTGGCGGCTGAATAAAGTTGCCAACTTTTCCGCAAGTTGGCAACTTTCAAGTATACAAGGAAGTTCAACTTTTCAAGCCATACACTTTCGCCGACAGAATAGATAAAAAGTTGAACTTCTATAAGGCAAGAATTAAGTTTACAGAGCCTTAGCGCTTGAATTGGAATAAGGATATGGGAAAAGCAATCCAATTTGAAATGATCCGCTCCGAACTCGAAGAGGTCGTGGGCGAGGCCTTCATTTCCACGAGAGAAAGCGACCGCTTGGTTTACGCCACAGACTGGTTCTGGGTGCCGCAGATGTGGCTGGATCGTGGAGAACAACCGGCCATGCCCGACTACATCGTGCATCCCGCCTCAGCCGAGGAAGTCTCGGCCATAATAAAAATCGCCAACGCCTACCGCGTTCCAGTGATCCCCTATGGAGGCGGTTCCGGCTCACAGGGTGGGGCGCTTTCTATCTACGGCGGGATCATCCTTGATCTGAAGCGCATGAACAAGATTATCGAGATCGACGAGAAGTCACTCACAGTCACGGCCGAAGCGGGGATCATCGGCACTCATCTAGAATGGGCGCTGCAGGAACGCGGCTTCACCCTGCCCCATTATGCCGCCTCGGCCAACTGCGCCACGCTAGGCGGTTACCTGGCTCCGCGCGGGTCGGGCACGATCAGCACCAAATACGGCAAAGCCGAACAATTGGTGTTGAGCATGCAAGTGGTCTTGCCTACTGGGGAGATCATTCGTACGCCTGTTGTGCCCATTCACTCCGCTGGGCTGGACTACTTCCATCTCTTCCTGGGATCGGAGGGAACACTGGGTGTGATTACCGAAGCGACCATGCAAATAGAATATACGCCGGAGGCGCGGCTCATGCGGGCTGTGTTATTTGACAGCCCGTCCAATGCGCTCGAAGCCGGTCGCCTGATGATGACCCACCGTCTCGATCCCATGGTCATTCGCCTTTACGATCCCGCCTCCACCGCCTCTCGTGTGAAGGCCATTCTTGGCTATGAGCTAGAAGGCGCCTACATGGTCATCGGCTTTGACGGCGATCCCGATCTGGCCGCTCTGCAAGAAAAGAAATCATTGGAAATCTGCACCAGCCTCGGCGCTCAAGATTTAGGTCGTGAACCGGGTGAGAAGTGGTGGGATCATCGCTATGATTTCTATTACCCGCCGAAAAACCTGAAGTTCCCCTGGATGTACGGTACCACGGAGACGATCACAACATTCGATAAACTAGAGAAGCTCTACTGGGCCGAAAAGAAGGCGGTTGAAGAGACTTATGCCCATCTGAATATTAAATACATCGCTCATTTTTCCCATTGGTTCCACTGGGGAGCATCGTTGTATAGCCGCTTTATCATTGAGGACCCGCCGCAAGATGCGCAAGAGGCCCTTCGTTTGCACAATCGCATCTGGAACACGGCCATGACGGCCGTTCTGGAGAATGACGGCATGGTCAATGAACATCACGGCGTGGGCCTGAAACTCTCGCGCTATATGCGTCGCCAATATGGTCCCGCCTGGCCGATGTTAAAGGGTATCAAGGACACCCTTGATCCAAATGGGATCATGAATCCGGGCAAGGTAGGTTTCTAGGCATGATAAACAATTACATGGAAACACTCGAGAACTGCCGTTTCTGCTTAATGTGTCGCCACGTTGCTCCGGTTGGGCTCGTGACCGGTCTAGAAACGTTGACACCCCACGGGATCGCCTTAATAGCCTCTTCTCAAAAGCGGGGGCTGATCGAGTGGAACGCGGAAATGGTCGACGTGATCTATAGCGAACCTGACGGAGGCAATTGCCGCGCGCACTGCGTTTTTGACCAGCCGCTGCCGGAAGCCATTGCCGCCGTTCGTGCGGACTTGACCGCCCAGAATCTTGCCCCGCAGGTCGCCTATGACGTACAGGCCAAGCTGGAACAATACGGCACACCTTTTGCTGAACAATTGCCGCAAGCAACCGTTGAACAGGCACAGGTTGCCCTCTTTGTCGGCGATGAAGCGGTTTATCTGTGGCCCACTGCCCTGCCCGCTGCGCAAAAACTTCTTGCGGCGGCGGGTGTGCAGCCAACCCTGATTGGTAAAGGGCGCAACAACGGGCTGCTGGCCACTTCATTGGGCTTCCCAGCCACGGCCGCGAAGCTGGCCCAGGCCACCCTTGATGAACTGGGAGCTACTGGAGCCATGCGGCTGTTACTCCTTTCGGCGGGTGATTATTTCACCTTTAACCAGGCTTACGAAGAACGGCTGGCCCTGGCACGGCCGTCCACCGTCGGCCTGCTGGAGGTCGTCATGCTTCTGGCTGAAAAGATGGCTGAAGGTTCTTTACACTTTCGCCGTTCGCAAGACAAGACGCCCTACGCTTACATCGATCCCACGCACGCCGTCCGCAATCCGCAGCGGCATGAAGCGGCGCGCGATCTGCTAGGAGCCGTGATGCCTACCGTGCCGCACGAGCTCTTCTATCGCCGTGAAAATGCCCATCCCGTGGGCAGTACGCACCTGCAGTTTAGCAAACCTGAATTGGCGGACAGGCTCACCATGGCCCGCCTGGAAGATGCGCAGAACAGCGGCGCTGAATTACTCATCTGTGAAGATCCCGGCACGCTCCATCAATTGCAGCGCCATGCAGAGCCGTTTGGCCTGCAAGTGCGCGGCCTGTATGAACTATTGGCAGATAATCTAGCGTAAAGTTCAACTTTTTATCGCTATTGTCACTGGAAATACATAGATTGAAAAGTTGAACTTCTTATTTAACAGAATACCAACGTAATCAGCCGTGCGCAGAAAGCTCTGCGCGCGATGAAAAAATTATTGGAAAATCGAGTCAAAAGTGGAGGTAACTGAAATGCAACTATCTATGCACAATTGGATGCGGGCAGAACCTATTGAGGTCACTATCCGTCGCTTGGCCAAATATGGCTATAACAGCATCGAGATTGGTGGTGAACCCGACAAGTACGATACAAAAGAAGTGCGCGGTTATCTAAAAGATAACGGTCTTACCTGTTGGGGATCTATCAGCCTCATGTTTACCGGCCTGGATCTGATCCAGGCTGACGAAGCAGGGCGCGCCAATACGGTGCAATACCTCAAAGATTGCGTCACCATGGTCAAGGAACTGGACGGTAAGTTGATGAGTATCGTGCCTTCCGAAGTAGGCAAGGTGAACGCTCAGGCTGACAAGGACACGGAGTGGAATTGGGCTGTAGAAGGGCTGCGTGAAGTCAATGCCCATGCGTTGCAAGAAGGTGTACGTATTGCCGTTGAACCGCTCAATCGCTTCGAGACTAATTTTATCAACCGCCACGATCAGGCGCTGATCTTAGCTGAAGCGGTAGGCCCCAATTGCGGTGTTTGCCTCGATGCCTTCCATATGAATATGGAGGAAGCTAACTTCCGGCAAGCCCTTATAAATACGGGCGACAGACTGTTCGACTACCATGTAGCCGATAACAACCGCATGGCCTGCGGGCAAGGTGCCCTTAACTGGCGTGATATTGTTGGTACGCTGAAGGAGATTGGTTACGATGGCGCGCTCACGGTCGAATTTGTGGCTCCCCTCGATCGTACACCGGCCAATCCTTACACCAACGCCACAGCCGCCGCCGAAAAAGAACTGACCGCCGAACAACTGAAGTTCATCGAGGATCATGGCTCCGGCGTGCTTTCCGAAGAGTTCTACAGCTGGCTCGTAGAAACAACAGCCAACACGCTTCTGCCGTTGATAAACTAACAAAGTGATTCAGAAACCCGGTTCTTAAATGGTGCTGCGACAACAGCTAAAGTGGCAAAAAGGCCGGGTTTCTTAACTCAGGACAAATGAGAGGATAACATGGGCAACAGGGTCGTCATCATCGGAACCCTGGATACAAAAGGGCCGGAGATCAAATATCTACGCGATCGTTTGTTGGCGCTCGGTTTGCAGACAACGGTCATAGACTCCGGTATTCTGGGCGAACCCCTGGATATCGTGCCCGATATCGACCGCGCCACGGCCGCTACCTACGCCGGGACAACCATTGAATCGCTGCGCAACGCGGGCAGCCGCGGTCGCGCCGTGGCCGGCATGCGCGAAGCACTCAAAAAGCTCACCCTGAAACTGTACGGGGATGGCCAGCTTGATGCTATCGTCAGCATGGGCGGCGCAGAGGGAGCGGTCATGGGCGCCGCGGCGGCCATGGTCTTGCCCGTTGGGGTGCCCAAGATTCTCGTTTCGCCCATCGCCTCCGGGTATCATTTCTTCGAACCCCTGGTAGGTACACGCGATATGATGGTCGTGCACTCCGTCGTCGATATTCTGGGCCTAAATCCCATCGCCTGTACCATTTTCGACAATGTTGCCGCGGCGCTCAAGGGTATGATTGATCATGGCCACCGCCTACCCGAACCAGGAGAAGGTCAGAAGTTTGTGGCCGTGACCATGCTTGGCAACACGACAACGGCTGTTATGGCGGCCAAAGAATTGCTGGCCGAGTTTGGTTATGAGGCAGTGATATTCCATTCCAACGGCGTCGGTGGTCCAGCCATGGAAGAGCTGGCCGAAGCGAATCAATTTGTGGGCGTGATCGACTTTACCACAAATGAGATTTACGATCCGCTCGTTGGCGGCATTCACGATGGCGGTCCTGAGCGCTTGAAGCGCATCGGTTTGTTGGGCATTCCCCAGGTCGCCGTTCCCGGCTGCATTGATTTCAGTGTCTGGAATGCGGGAACCGTGCCCGCCGGCCTAAGCGATCGCCCTGTCTACGATCACAACCCTGAATATACACTTGTCCGCGCTTCTCACGAAGAGATGATCCAACTGGGCCATATCTTCGCCGAGCGGCTCAATATGGCCACCGCTGAGGTTGTCATCGCCGTGCCCACAGAAGGATTATCCATACCCAATGTGCCTGGCGGACCCTTCTGGAATCCGGCAGCGGACGCCGATTTTTTGGCAACGCTAAAAGAGGATATCCGCGCCGATATCCCCGTAATACCCTACAAACGCCACATCAACGATCCTGAATTCGGCCGTGAAGTGGCGCAACTGTTTATTGAGATGATGGCTGAACGAAACGAAACTACTTAACTGTGAGAAACCCGGTTTTTTATAGATAGACAACCGTTTTTCCAAGCGAAAAACCGGGTTTCTCAGATCACTCAACTTAAAAAGAGGAATATGACTATGATTGCTAATAGTGGAAGAGATTACTCCGATCTCCCGCACCTCACCCAAGGAGATGAAGAATTCCGCAGCAAATTCCTGTCCTGGGATTTAGGGAATTTGACCTTTGTCGACATCGAAGCCTACCTGGAGCAAAAGGACATCATCATTGTGCCCATGGCCAGCTTGGAGCAACATGGCCCCCATTTGCCGTTGTACACAGACACCGTTACGGCCGTTGAGATGTCCCGCCGCGTTTCCGAGATGATCGGCGTGCTGCACACACCACCCGTCTGGATTGGCTACTCGCCGCAGCATATGCACGAACCAGGCCGCGGCCGGGGCACCATTACCCTGCGCAGCTCGACACTCTTGGCCCTCCTGCACGATGTCGGGCGCAGCCTCATCCATCACGGCTTCAACCGCATCGTCTTTATGAATGGACACGGCTCCAATGTGAAAGTAGTCGATCCCGTGTTGCGCAAACTGCGTTACGATACCGGGGCCTTGATCAGCTTCGTCAAACCCTATATGGAACGCTACGTCGGCATCCTGGAAGGGCTGATGGAAAATCCGCCCGAAGAGACCCCCGGCTGGCATTCCAGCGAACTGGAAACCTCGCAGGATCTCGCCTGGGACGACAGGTATGTTCGTATGGACCGTGCCGAATTCACCAAGGCGCACATCCCTGAATTCTTGCCCAAGACCTTCGCCAAGAAAGACGGCATGCCCGACGTGGAATTCGATGGCTATAACTACTTCAACTTCCCCATGGATCACCATGAGTTCATCGAAAGTGGTGTAATCGGCAATCCCTTAAGGGCCACAAAAGAAAAAGGAGAGGAAGCATTCCGCCGCCTCTCCGAGCACGTGGCCAAAGGCATCCTGGAACTGATGGAAATCCCCGTGGAAGTTCATAACCGGGAATTTGTTGATCGGGTAATGTGAGCCTGATACCTAAACGCTAAGAGGGTGTGTTGAAAGTGGCTTGAAAGAAAGGACAATAATTTATCGCTGAATTGTTGAATGGTTATCGAAGGCGTGGTTCATAAACCATAACGAAATCGTAGCGACAACACGGCACGGTGTGGGCATGTCCGTACCAAATCGCCATATCTCTGCGCTTTCTCCCCGACAATCGCGTTCCCATTAACCATTCAACAATTCACCCATTAACTATTTCTTCCTGCTCCTTTCTTTATGAGTACAAATCATGAAAACGGTTAACCTAGCCTACGGCCGTACCGGTCTCACCATCTCTGCACCCGAATCAGCAGACATCCTGCTTTCACAATACATCCCCGGTCTGCCAGATGAACCCGAGGCCATCCGCCACGCCCTGCGTCACCCCATCGCATCAGCCCCCCTGCACGAGACCGTGCAGCCGGGCGAAACCGTCGTCATCGTCCATAGCGACCTGACCCGGGCTACACCCAACGACCGTATCCTGCCCGTTTTGCTGGCCGAACTAGAGCAAGCCGGCATTCGCCGTCAAGATATAACCCTGCTGAACGGACTGGGAACCCACCGCCCGCAAACCGAGGCCGAACTGCGCACCCTGCTGGGCGCTGCCATCGTCGATAACTACCGTTGTCTGCAGCATGATGCCTTCAATGACGATGATCTTGTGCCCCTGGGCCATACATCCCTGGGCAACCCCGTACGCATCAACCGTCATTTCCTGCAAGCGGATCGTCGCATCCTGACCGGCTTCATCGAGCCCCACTTTTTCGCCGGCTTCAGTGGTGGACCGAAAGCGGTTCTACCTGCCCTCGCCGGGTTTGAAAGCGTCCTGAGCAACCATAACTGGGAAATGATCGCCCACCCGCAAGCGACCTGGGGCGTCTGCGAAGGAAACCCGCTTTGGGAGGAAATGCGTGAAGTGGCACTGCTAACAGAACCCGATTTTCTCTTAAACGTAGCTCTAAATGCTGACCAGGAGATCACGGCCGTCTTTGCCGGCGATCTGCTAGAAGCCCATCGTAGCGGTCGTGAATTCGTGCGCCGCCAGTCCATGGCCGCCGTGGACGAGCCTTATGATATCGTCATCACCACCAACAGCGGCTATCCGCTCGACCAAAACCTATACCAGACCGTGAAAGGCATGAGCGCCGCCGCGCGTATTGTCCGCGAAGGAGGAACCATCATCATGGTTGCCGCCTGCGAAGACGGCTTGCCCGATCATGGTTTGTACGCCTCTCTACTGGCCCAGGCCGGCTCCCCGCAGGAAGCCCTGAACCTGATCGAACAAGCCCCCCTCACCCGCCATGACCAATGGCAGGTCCAAATACAAACCACCATCCAACTGCACGCGGACGTTCACGTCTACAGCCACAATCTAACCGACGACCAGATCACCCACGCCCTCTTCACCCCCTGCCGCGACATCGAAAACACCGTGGCCACCCTCATGCGCAAGTATGGTGAAAACGGCCGTATCTGCATCATGCCCGAAGGTCCCCAAACCACCGCCTGCATCGCCACTCGAGCGCTATCCAATATTGTCTAGCCCTCGTTTTGTCCTGCTCTCGGCTGAGATTACATGACCTAAAAATTGATGGCAACAAAACCTTAATTTACATCAATTGGCAGGGACATGGCTTGCACGGCCGCTTGTCCCTGAGCGAGATTGCTCTTTTCTTTCGTAGCCCCGTTATCCGCCAATTGTCTGGCGCTGGGAATATGATAGGGCACATCTATTACAATCACATTTTCACGGTTGCGCAGGTGACGGCGCATCAAGTTGGCCGTCTGGTTGTGCAGGATCCGCGCATAAGCATCGGATGGCACGAATTCCGGAATCACAACGGTAATCAGCCAGCCAGGAAATTCTTCTTGGCTGATGGTTTCAATATAATCGACTACCGGCGTTAGAATATCGCGGTAATCATAGTCAATAATCACCAAATCAAGATCTGCGGTTAGCTTAGGAAATCGTGCCCAACGCCGCTCCACACGTTCGCGCATTTCTGGTGTTGTGGCAATACAAACTGCCCGCACATCTGTGGCTATCCGTTTGGCGTACTGTAACGCTTGTATAGTACCGCGATGCACATCAGCCATCGGAACTATAACCACATTGGCTACATGAACCAGATCTTCTTCACTAAGCCCAGTTGTGCTCAACGTGCGTGACACCGCCTGATAATGCTTATTAATCCTGGCAAAAGCCAATACTATCAGTGGTATGGCCAAGACCACAATCCATGCCCCATCGAGAAACTTGGTTGCTGTCAGTATAACAAAGACGATGCCGGTGGTTACAGAGCCAACGATGTTCAACCCTTTTTTCCAGCGCCAGTTACGTTCGTAGTGGATTTCGGTAAGGCCGGTAGAGAGCGTTTCGCCTGGTTTTAGCTGCCCTATTTTGCCCATTAATCGTGACATTCCCGCCTGTGACAGCGTGAAGCTCAACATGACGCCCAGCGCATAAAGCGGCAGCATGGCAATTTCATTCGCCTGAAAAATGATGATGATCAGTGAGGAAACGATGGCCAAAACCATAATACCGGAACTGAAAACCAGCCGGTCGCCACGATTTTGCAGCCAGCGCGGCAAGAAACCATCCTTGGCCAGGAAGGAACTCAGCCGGGGAAAGTCCTGATAACCGGTGTTGGCCGCTAAAAACAGAATCAGTGCCGTAAAGATCTGCACCCAATAATAAAGGATCCCGGTTCCGGTAATCTGGCGCGTCATTTGCGAGAGGATGCTTTCACCATGTTCGCTCGGAACCAGATGCATGTGTGTGGCCAAGAAGGTAATACCAACAAATAAGGACATTGCAATGATGCCCATTACCACCATTGTCATTGCCGCATTTTTGGACTCTGGTGGTTTGAAAGCTTTGACACCGTTGCTGATAGCTTCAATACCTGTCAGAGCCGTACAGCCACCGGCAAAAGCTCGCAGTAACAGCCAGATATAGGCAAAACCAACCAATGATGCCTGAGCGGGTACGCTGTCCTCAAAAGTGGGCAATGGTTCCAAACCGAAAAGTCCGGTAGCGCGCAGAAAGCCAATGCCGATGGTCAGCAGCACACCACCAACGAAGGCATAAGTAGGCACGGCGAAGATGGTGCCGCTCTCGCGTGCTCCGCGCAGATTGACCCAGGTGATCAGGGCAATAGCCGCGATCGCAATAGGCACACGATACTCATATGCCTCCGGTATTGCAGAGGTGATGGCCCTGACCCCAGCAGCAACAGATACGGAAACAGTCAAAACATAATCGATGAGCAAGGCCGATCCCGCCAGTAATGATGGATATTTGCCCAAATTATCTTTTGCCACTGTATAGGCGCCGCCCCCGTCAGGGTAATGCAGAATCGTCTGAATATAGCTAAAGACGACCAGTAAAACCAGGGCAGCCACGCCCATCGCCAGCGGCAAAGTCATGGCCAAGGCGCCGCTGCCCAAGACAATGAGCACACTCATAATCGCTTCGGTAGCATAGGCATTGCTGCTAATGGGGTCAGAAGCGAAAACAGCCAGACCCCGTGTTTTGTCAAGCCGTTCATGAATCTCCTGGCTGGTGGGAAATGGTCTGCCAATCAGGGTTCGTTTAATATCAGGAATCGTCATTTATGCTCTCTCCAATAAAAAACACCCGCAAATGTGGGTGTTTCTTTTAGATCTAAGATACCAGTATATTCGTCAAGAAAGGGTTAAGAATCGAGAGCAGGGCATCAAGAAAACATCAAGGTACTCTTAGGTGTGCCCGGAGTTGGTATAGACCAGACGTTAAGATACCAGCTTGATCCGGCACTCTGGGGGCTCTGTGATCCGACGGTGAGCAAAACCAGTCAGTGTGCAGACTAGGATGGCGATGGACCTACCTACCGGTACGATTTCATTTCTTTTCACAGACGTCAAGGCAGTAGCCGGTTGTGGCAGCAGCATCCCCTGGCGTGGGTTCAAGGTAGTCGCGCGCCATACGGGCGATTGCAAGCTGCCGTTCAGTGAGAACAGGGCAGTTGTCAAGATGCGGGGAGATGGGCTGCTGCGCTTCACAGCAGCGCTAGTGCGGAATCCCGGCTGCGTTTCATTGGACAAGGGCGCTGCCGCGGCGGGTGGGAGCGGCATGGGCGGATGCCTGGTACCTTGGGTGCATCGTCGGATCAGCCCGACTACGCGACGGCGCGCTTTACCCGTAAACCGCACGGCTGCGGCGCTTTGCGAGCAGATTGAGGCACCGATGCTGCCCGATGAACAAACAGAGTATGATCTTGAGCTGATCGCGCTTCAGCAAGCATTGGATGCCGGGACACTGCAGAGAGCGTGGATTACTGGGGGAGCTATGGACATCGACCAGGCAGTTGAATACGCGCTGGCCGGGCCCAATACTCAAGGAAGATAAAGAAACGTTTTGATCTGCCAGGAAAATAGATTTTGGTAACGGCACTTATTATGATGCAGAAGAAACCGCTCGCCCTTTCCCAGCAAGAGGAAGCGCAAGAAACACGAGGCAAGTTGAAAATATTCCTCGGGTATGCAAATGGTGTAGGCAAGACCTATGCCATGCTGCAAGCGGCCCGGCAGCGTCGTGCTGAGGGGGTGGACGTGGTGGTGGGGTATGTTGAGACACACGGCCGTGCTGCAGCGGATTCCTTTGTGGGGGAACTCGAGCATATCCCGCTGCAGGAAATCCGCTATCGTGACAGCTCCTCATGGGAGATGGATACGGATTCCATTTTGCGACGGCAGCCCCAACTTGTTCTCGTCGACGAACTGGCTCATGCCAACGCTCATGGTTCGCGTTACATCCACCGCTATCAGGACGTGCTGGAACTGCTCAACAGTGGCATCAATGTTTACACAACGGTGAATATTCAGAACCTGGAAAGTCTCAATGATGTCGTGAAACAGGTTACCGGAGTCAAGATACAGGAGACAGTACCCGACCACATTTTTGACGAAGCCTACGAGATCGAGCTAATTGACCTGCCTGTTGATGAGCTGCTGGCAAGACTGGAAGCAGGCAAAGTAACCATCACCGAGCAGGCAGATCCGGCACACTATAAATTCTATCGTCCCGGTAATCTGACCGCCCTTAGAGAAATGGCTTTGCGCCGAGCGGCCGATCGCGTAGACGAACAAATGCGGATCTACATGCAGACACACGCTATCTCTGGCCCCTGGCCTGCCGGAGAACGCATATTGGTATGCGTGGGTCCCAGCCCGTTAAGCGAGCGACTGGTACGCACCACGCGGCGGCTCGCGCGGCGGCTGGATGCGGAGTGGATTGCGGCTTATGTCGAGGATTCTGCCCATGCCAATATAGAGGAGGCAGACGAAGAGCGGATAACACAGACATTGCGCCTGGCCGAGGAGTTTGGGGCGCAAATTGTGCGCTTGAGCGGGCATTCGGTTGCCGAAACGCTGGTCGATTATGCCCTTAGTCGCAATGTCACCAAGATCGTAGCCGGGAAACCGCTGCGGCCACGCTGGCGTGAATGGCGGCATGGGTCGATTATTGACAAGATTTTGGCGTACAGCCAGGGCATGGATGTCTATGTCATTAGCGGAAAAACGGAACCGGCTCAGCCAACAGGCGCGCGAAGGCCAGCCAGGAGGCGCCCTTTCAAGTGGCAAGCGTATCTGTTAAGCGCCGGCCTGGTATTGCTGGTGACATTAATGGGCCTGCCGCTACGTCCATTTATCAACCCGACCAATCTGGTCATGCTTTATCTGGCCGTGGTGATGGTAACCGCTGTCTGGCTGGGACGCTGGCCCGCGATTTTTGCTTCACTCCTCAGTGTCATCGCCTTCGACATCATTTTTGTCCCCCATTATTATACTTTTGTGGTCGCCGACGCTGAATATTTGCTAACTTTCGCCGGATTACTTGCTGTGGGTTTGGTTATTAGCACGCTAATGGCACGCGCCCAGGAACAAGCCCACGCTGCCCGCCGTCGCGAAGCACAAACGGCCGTTTCTTATGAACTTAGCCAGGCATTGGCTACCGTATCAAACCTGGAAGACGTCGCGCAAACCATTGTTAATCACAGCCAAACGACCTTCAACAGCCCGGCAGCTCTCTTTTTACCTGATGAATCCGGAGAGCAGCTCGCCCTGCAGTCCCGCACCCCTGATTTTTACCCGGCAATAGATGGATACGACGTCGCCGACTGGGTTTTGCACCACGGACAACCGGCAGGACGGTATACCGACACATTGACCACCGCTAACAGCTACTATCTGCCCTTGCAAACATCGGGCCAAGTAATTGGCGTGTTGGCTATAGAATCTCCGGAGAATGAAAAGGGCATCTTGACCGCGGAACAGCGACGCTTTTTGAGTTCATTTTCCAGCCAGGTGGCGCTGGCTTTAGAAAAAGCCAACCTGGCCGAGCAGGCGCGGCGTGCCCAACTGCTCGAAGAAACTGAAAAACTGCAAACGACGCTGCTGAACTCTATCTCGCATGATTTACGTACACCGCTGGCTTCCATCACGGGTGCGTTAAGCAGCCTGCTGGATGATGCGGATTTGCTGTCGGAAGCAGCGCAGCGGGATCTGGTACGTACCGCTTGGGAAGAGACGTTGCGATTGAATAGACTGGTAGGCAATTTACTGGATATGACGCGGTTGGAGTCTGGGGCGATGAAGGTCGTCCGCCAGCTTTACGATGTGCAGGAATTGGTCGGAGTGACCCTGGCGCAAATGCCAAACCGGCTGCAAGATCGTGCCGTCATGCTGGCCATTCCCGATGAGCTGCCGCCGGTTGATATTGACTTGACGCTCATGGTGCAGGCGTTGATAAATCTAGTGGACAACGCCCTAAAATACGCCCCACCAAGCGAACCGATTGAAATCGAAGCGTATCAAGAACAGCAGGCAGTGATTGTTGCTGTCAAGGATCGCGGGCCGGGTTTGTTGGAGTCGGAACTGGAAGACATTTTTAGCAAGTTTTACCGGCTGAATCCCGATGGAATTGGGGGAACTGGACTAGGATTGTCGATAGCCAAAGGGATCGTTGAGGCGCATAACGGCCGTATCTGGGCTCAAAACAGGATAGGTGGTGGCGCTGTCTTTATGATGGCTTTGCCGTTAGCCGATTTAGAGATTCCAGGGGAAGATTAGAAAACCTTCTAGATCTCCAGCTTTAAGCGGTAGCCGACACCTGGCTCGGTCAAAATGTATTGTGGATTAGACGGATCCCGCTCAATCTTGCGCCGCAGATTACTCATATGTACACGCAGTAAGTGGGTTTCCATTTGAAAACCGATGCCGCGAACCTCTTTGAGCAGTTGTTGATGGGTCAAAACACGCCCGGTATTTCGGATCAATACGCTTAGTAAATCATACTCTGTTGGTGTCAGTTGTATCTCTTTGCCATCATAGGATACAACCCTGGCGGCTAAATCGACCCGCAGTTTGCCACTGATAAAAACAGGTTGCGGTTCTTCCTGGTGCGCGTGGCGCATGGCCACACGCAGTCTTGCCGTTAACTCACCGACGCTGAAAGGCTTTGTCAGATAATCATCAGCTCCTGCGTCCAGCGCCTCAATTTTGTCGGCAACCTGGTCTTGTACTGAAAGAATGACGATCGGTGTTTGCGACCATTCCCTGATTCGCCTCGTGACTTCAACGCCATTAATACCACTCAGCCCCAGATCTAGGATGATGAGGTCCGGTCGCATATTGATCGTTTTTAAGATCGCATCTTCGCCTGTACTGGCTTCATGAACTTCATATCCATGAGCCTCGAGTGAAGTGCGTAAAAAACGCCGGATGGCGTGTTCATCATCCACAATTAATATTTTTGTTTTTTGCATGACTGCGAATTCATCTAGGTTAATCACCAACTGATCTTGAAGCATGATTATATACCCTTTTTGCCAGACTTATATTCTATTGCCTACGAAGCCTTTGTCGATGGATTGCCTTAATAGCCACGCCAGCCACCAGCGCTATCATCTTGCCACCACTCGGAGCCATCGACGTGCCTGTTGGCGTAGACCCATAAGGCTGTGGCGCCGGTAGCGAGGCTCAAAACAATGATAAGGGGAACGCTGGCGGACGCAGACAGCCCGAAATCGCTGCCTAGAAAGATAACAGAAGGGATCGCACTGCTGATTAGTACGAGCAACAGGATCCTTTTTCGCCCGATTCTTGATGTCATATTTCCGTACCTCCGTAATTGGTAGCAATGAATTACAATTGAGTATACATACAACGGCGTTAAGGAGGTGACAAGAAACTAGGTATAAGCGTCAAGAAAACATCAATTTTTGAAATTCTCGCGCTGCCCCACTATCCCACTTACTTTGGGTGCGCAGCGCAAGATGATTACAGTAACGCCACCAACAACCCCGATCACAACGGCAGAGACGACGGACGGTAGCCAGAATCCAGTCATCGTTGTGACGGCCGTCATTATTGGTCTGGGTGTCGGGGTCTACCTAGCCTGGTTGAGACCGCGGAAGAGCGTAGGAAAATAGACGTCGATGCCCACCCCAAGACGATAGCGCGTGCGGAGCATCTGGTTGATGTGACCTATTACGCGCAACCAAAGTTTAGCTCCGGCAGATTTTGGATGTCAGGGTTGGTTTCAATTACCTGCATGATGATCTGGATCAGTTCGCGGAGCTGGTCTGCTTCCCGGTTGGTAGGCTCAAAGATTTCATCTCGCCAAAATACCGAATGGTTTAGCTCTCCGTTTCTCACCTTAATACGGTAATCGGGCGCCGGCGTTTGGATGCCAACCACACCGTTCACATCATAGGCTATGCGGAATGTCTCCGGATAACTGAAGAAATCGATCGCCACCATTTTTTGGTAGATGGTCATCATCTGCTCATCAGTAAGGGTTACCGGAATGGTGATGGGCTCTCCGTCCTTGATTAACGTCCTATAGGTCTGTTCAAAGGTGTCGAGTGTACTCCCGAAACAACTCGCCGTAGGCAAAGGAAAAAGCGAAGTTCGGCTCCGGTTGAGCAGGCAAAGCAGGCATGGTGACGGTTACCGCACGCAAGCCGGGAGTGGTGGCGGTTGCCGTAGGCAAGGCGCGCATGGTGCCGGTTGCCGACGGGCTACTTGGCACACAGCCCATCAGAAACAGCCCAAACAATAGCAGGAAAAGGTATTTGTATCGCATTTTGGCTCCTGTGTGGCGGTCGAGTGGCTGATTGGGCGGCCGCCAGACGAGATGTTTAGTACCTGCGAAACAGGCGATTATCTACCAGATATTATACAGCATCTGCCATCACATTTATATGCCTGTGTTTAGTCGTGACCGTTCCAATTTTGGTGAAGAAAGTAATTGAGACAAATTACTGCTCGGTCTCCAGCTTTCCGCTAGTGTGAATATGGATTTGGCCAAAGCTGGGCGGTCGGCGTCGTATCCAAGATACGCGATTAGTCGCCACACGTTGAGCACAGACTGCGGTCGCTTGTAAGTTCTCATTGTTCGATACCGTTCTTTGATCCACCAGCCTATGATCTTTTCTATGACATTGTTAGTGCCATCCGATTTAGAGATTTTGGCCGGCGCGGTTTGCCCAGCATGTTGGGTCAAAATCTTGCCGGATAAGTCAAAAAGCCGATGTATTTTGCAACTAAGCGCACTATAATATGAAGTGCGACGGGGAAGCTTGGGAGTTTCCGCTCAAGAGAATGAAGGGAATAATGGGCCGGTCTATGCGAGTCCTAATATTATTGGCCGACTTTATGATGGCCGTTCTTGCGGTGACAGCTTCGGGCATGCTGGACAACTCCATGGCGCTCTCACCTTCACCTACAACCAACACCTCCCAGAAAGCAGCGCCCCCGGACGGCGTCGATCTCGATGTCACTTTTATCAACCGGGCCCCACTTTACCATCCCTACTGTGTCGAATACTCCTGGGAAGTCCCCGAGCAGCCCGGCGTTCCTTCTCTTTGCCCGGCACGGAAGCTGACCGCCGCTGGCCTGAGCCGGGCGAGATCGTTACCTTCACCGCCCACATCGCCAATAAGGGTACAGTCACCAGTCCCAACTTTGGTTATGCCTGGACCATCGACGGGATCGAGGCCAAGCGGGGCCTCTTGCCTCCCCTGGACCCGGCCGCGAACACGACGACCTCTTTCCTCTGGCCCTGGGCTCACGGGCTCTCGGCCAATGGCCAACGGGCGTTAGGAAACCATACAGTACGCTTCACCTTAGATCCTGATGCTCTCATCGCCGAGACCTACGAAACCAACAACAGCCTCGAAGATCAGACCAACGCCATGAGCTTCAGCATCTACCTGACCCCGGAGATGTTCCAGGCCTATAACACGCCCGCAAGCAACACTTGGCCTTTCTCGGCCGAGGACTGGTTGCAGAAGCAGATCGCCGCCATGAACAGCAACTTCGCTGGTGCCATCTACCCGGCAACACCTCAAGGTTCGCCCCTGCGCGTGCGCATCAACCATATTGGCATCACCGCGGACGATCCCGGGGCAGACAGTCATCACGATGGCGGCTGGTTCTTCAAAGATGATGTCCGTAATGGCGCCAGTGACGGCTATGATCCCGCCACTGACATCGATTGGAACCTGGTCCACGAGCTTAGCCATCAGGTGTCCCTCATCGACCTGTACGCCATTGGCATCGTCCCCCACGATGTCTTTGTCACCGACCGCCTGGGCAATCCGGTCAACCTCTCCTTCATTTGGGACAACCCGGGCCTGATGGGCGGAGGTGACATCGCCCCATACACCACCCCCCACCAATACAGCAGCCACTCGGCCGGAGGAAGTTCCACCTACGCCGGTTATCGCAATGGTTACTATGGCTCTTACCAGTACGATATACCCCAGCAGAACTACCTCCGCATTCTGGATAACCAGGGCGACCCGGCTCCCGGCGTGACCGTAGCCCTTTACCAGCGCACTGGCTCTCCTGACCGGCCTGGGTATCTGGGCATCGATAATACCCCGGAGATCACCGGAACCACCGATTCCAGGGGCATCGTGGCCCTAAACAACCGGCCTTTCGGAGGTGGCGCCGCCACCCTGAACGGCCATCAGATGAGAGACAATCCCTTTGGCGTTATCGATATCATCGGCAACCAGAATCTGTTCCTGATCCAGCTCACCTCATCGGAACACGAAGAGTTTCGCTGGCTCGACATCACCGAGTTCAACCTGGCCTACTGGTTGGGCGACACAATCAGCCATACATTCATCATTAGCAGCCACGTTCCCCCGCCTGGTGCGCCATCCGCGCCCTCCCTATCCACATTACAGGTGGCAGGAGACCAGGCCCAGCTCTGCTGGAAACCCAGCTCATCCCCCGGCATCGTCGGCTATCGCGTTTATCGGGCCGCGCTTCCTCGCTTTCTCTATACACCGGTCGGCTATGTGACCGCAGCGACCTGCTTTGAGGAGAGTTACCCGGCCTCCAGCTACGGGGGCAAGTTGTATGCTGTCACGGCCGTTGATGACCAGGGACAAGAGAGCGGATTCAGTAACTTCGGCTGGGCACCGAGCCTGACCAACCCAACGGCCGTTGTCATCACACCCCAAGGCGAACGGACCATCCTCGATCCGCGTAACGGGTACGCCCTGATCCGTCAGGACAGCCACGCGCGCTACCGGCAATACATCGGCTCCATCGAGTACCATTTGGAGTTCTCCCAATACATGGCGCAGGATGCCGTCGGTCACCTGCTCTTCAGCCATCCTGGAGACTACTATGATCCCCGCCATTCGGTGCGCGTCGCCACAGCCACGGGTCAACCTCTGTTGGAGTTTGGCGAGCGCGGCTCCGGTCCTGGGCAATTTAAAAACCCAACCGGCGTTGCCGCCTGGGGCGATGCTTGTGAATATGGTGGGCCATACCAGGATGACCCGCACGCGCTGCTCCTCTTACACCTCGACGGTGACTATGGAGGCGTGCAGGGCGAAGCGGGCGCCGCCAATGGCACCAGCTTTACTTCGGGAAAATTCGGACACGGCGTGTTAATCAACGCCACCGATACCCTTACCTATCCCACTGCCGGCAACCTGAACCAGGCCGCCGGCACCATCGAATTCTGGGTCCGGCCTAACCAGGAAGGCGATTACGGCCAGATCCATGTCCTGTTTGAGACCGAGTACATGGATCAAGGCATCCAAATCGTTAAACATGGCGGCGGCAATCTACACTTCCTCATGAGGAGTGGCGAAGAACTTACCGACATCTACGCCCCAGCCAGTCACTGGCGCAGCGGAGAATGGCATCACATCGCCGCCACTTGGCAGGGAACCTACATGGCACTCTATATCGACGGGTTGCCCCAGGTCGACAGCAATAGTGCCAGCCCACCTAAAATGTTGGGGCCGCTCTTCTACCTGGGATCGTCCCCGCGGGGCGATTGGCAGGCCAATGCGACCATAGACGAGTTCCGCATTAGTGACATCCCGCGCCTGGGTAGTAATCAGCCGTGCAATCGCATCATCGTGGCTGACAGTGGCAACAACCGTGTTCAGGCCTTTGACGAGCTGGGCAATTTCCTGGACGAATTCGGACGCCTGGGAATCGCTGAGCGTCGCTTCAACACGCCCCAAGGGCTGGCAGTAGACCCATCTGGACGGGTCATCGTCGGGGATCAGGGCAACAACCGCCTTGTCCTGCTCAATTTCGACGGCTATAGCTTCGACTACAGCGCCAATTTCACTGCTGGTTTTGACTCCCCTACTGGCGTAACAACCGACCTTTGGGGTAATCTGTACGTAGCCGATACCGGCAACGACAGGATAGTAGTACTGGATGCGGCGGGCAATCTCCTCGATCAACTAACCCAGCCTGATGACGGTTCTGCCGGCTCATTTTATGCACCGCGCGGGCTAGCTATCGAAGAGGACGGCGACATCGTCGTCGCTGACACCGGCAACCAGCGGGTCGTGACTATCCGGCACTGGCTAGGCCTGCGGCGGGTGTATCTGCCGATGGTTGGCCGCTGAGATTCCTGCCCGCTAACTCAGATCGCAACTGCCTGCGGCCAGGGTTCCTGGCGGGCTTGCGCCCACAATTTGTTCACATAATTCAGAGCAAAATAGTTCTGCGCCAGATGAAGCCAAAAGGCGCCCTCTTCAGTAAGCTCGAGAAACCTGCCATTGCGAACCGCTAGCCCCGCATGTTCGAATGCTCTCAGCCATCTTCGGGCTTTGGTCGCGTCGCCGCCAAACGCCTCTTCCAGCCCATCCAATGGAATGGTCGTGTCGTATAAGCGCCAGTAAAGCCACCACCAGCCATGCATTTCGCGGCCGAACGGCATTTGCAGGGCGACCACTCTACCCCCATTGCAAGCCACGCGAATCCAGCTTCTGAGATCAAATGTGTTCATTACGAAACCGTCAGACAAATCCGATCCAGCTCCCGGTCCGACTCCTATATAGCCATCCCGGGTAACCGAAGAATAACGCGGGACGGTGCCGCGCCTGAAGCCCCACACCGAAACACGCTTGAAGCTGTGTTCAGCGCACCATCTGCTGATAGCCTGGTACTGTGTCCGGCGCATACGCAGATTTGGCATGCGCACCGCTTTCAGCTTCAGGTATTTGCCCACCGATGTATACGGAAAAGTGAAGAGCGGGTAAGTCGTGAGCTGATTCGCACCTAGCTCCGCTGCTCGGGACAGATCAGCGATCACATCATCGGTTGTCTGGTGCGGCAGGGCGAACATGATATCTACGTTGACCGAGGCAAAGCCACTTTGCGCCAGCATCGCCAGCGCCCGTTCTGCAACAACTGGCTTGTATCTGCGCCCGAGCAGGTCAAGTTTCTCAGACTGGAACGATTCCACACCAAGAGACACAAGCGCAACATCCATATCGCGCAAGCGCTTCACTGTCTCGCTATCCACATCCGCCGGGTTGGTCTCGATGCAGATATCGCCTTTCAAACGAAACCGCCGCTGCATGTGCTCCAAGACCTTGGCCACGCTTTCCAGGGCCAGCGTCGGTGTGCCACCGCCAATGTATATACTTGTTATCTCCGCTGGCCCGATGGCATCGGCCCACCAGTCCACCTCGGCAATTGCTGCCCTGGTATAGGGCTCTACCTGCGATTCGCGATAGGGAAATTTGGTATAAGGGCAATAGGGACAAAAGTGACGGCAAAAGGGCACATGCAGATACAGCGATGTACGCTCGACCGGCAACGGACACCAGCTCTGAGGGGGGCGCTCGAAAACCCAGCGTTGTTGATGGCCCACTAAGTACCTGCGGATTGTTAGGGTGGTCTGGCGTATTATCCGCTGGCTCAGGCCGTTCACCAATACCTCATCATGCCCAGCAGTGCGCTTGGGCGTAAGCGCCGGATTTCCGTAAGCTCGGTGCAGGCCGCATAACCACAGTCTGCACACACCTCGTCAGAGGCGCGGCAACATACTGACTCGCCGTCCACATCTATTACCGAAGATATGGGAAAGCGTCGCGGCCAATCGCCAGATCTTAATGCCAGTAAACCAGCCCTTGAATTGATGATCGGAAGCCCGGCTCGGATACAGGCGAGCAGGCGATCGATGATTGGCGCACGCTCATTGGCGCTCAGGAATAACTCATCATATCCATAGTAGGGGGTGTGGAAATAAAACATGACGCCGATCACCGGGAATCTCGTGTCAAGAACCCAGCGTAGAAAAGGCTCAATTCCTTCTGCCGTATTGCGATCGATCACGTAAATGACGGCAGTCTTCGGGTGCGAACCCGCACGGACTGCACGTTCAACCTCATGGAAGTGATTACCGCGTCGCCGCTCGTAGATGCCAGGCAACCCGTCCATACTAACCCAGACGAGATCGGCCGATTTCTCCAGTCCAAACAAGCCGTTGGTGTATATGTGCACGTGGAAGAAGCCGATGCGCTTTGCCTCAACAATCGCATCCGCAAGGGTGTGATTTGCGTCACGCCACAACATCGGCTCACCACCGCTGAAGTACAATTCCCGGAATCCGCGGTCCCAGGCATTGCGCATGGCGGCCACCACCTCGTCCCAAGTCATGTCGCGTCGGCCGGTATTAGAGACGTGACAGCCGCGGCAGGTTAGATTGCAGCGGTCCGTCAGCGCGATGCCATAGATGAGTGGCTCCGGGTGTCGTAGCAGCACAAAATGCCACAAGAACCTAGCATAGAAATAGAATCGTCTCCATAGATCTATTTGAAATCTGTGGATTTCTTGTCGCCTATCCTCTTCGGGACGGGGTTGGCCCCTCAGTACCTCTAGCATGGCTTTTGCCATGATGTGCAAATTGCCTCCTTTGGTGTGACCCTGTACGCGGTCGTGAAAGCAGGCGAATGTTATCGGGATTGGCTACCCAACTTAGGTTCTGATAATCATTGTAGCGTATCCCAAACCCCTAATCAACCGACGATGTCGTGCGCGATACGCGTCAGAATTGTTGATTTCTAGAATAAGCTGTAGCTGGTCTCCAGACCGGCCCACTCTGTATCATCCAAAGGTACGCCTACCCTGTTGCCCCTTGCGAACGATCGTCACACTGCTTGCCGATCGCTAAGTATGATTGGGTCTCCCGTTACTTAAGATATCTTATTCATGCCCTTGCAGCAGATCAGGCCCCACGTTTCCTTCGTTTTGTTTCATGCCGGCCTCAACGTAAGATCCTCCCATTGGAGATGGTGAGGAATGATTTTTGTTCTCCAGCAGGGTTCACATTCGCAGGTCCGCAGGTTCAAATTCGTCCGCGCCCATTTTTCACTACTTTTTTCGCACGAGACTGGATATCGCTTGAGAAGACACAACCCACACGACTGAGATAAAATTGGAAAGTACTGGCCAGGGAATTGTGCATTTTTTCTCAATGTTGATTTAGGTATCGACATTCCTTATAATTATTTCCAACAATCTGAAAAGCGATAAAGAGTGGTTTTGGTGACAAATGGGAGTTGGGTTTAGTCCACTCGCTGCCGGAATAGCACTGTGGCATTAACAGGAAGCCGCTGACAGCAAGTCAGCGGCTTTTTGGTATCTATCCTTATTTGAGGAGATCAACTATGTCAACGATTTACTCTTACGCCTGCAAAGATTATCCGGGTATAGAAACATGCCCGGGACGGTTCTATGCGGAAACAGAAGAGGAGGTGTGGCGACACATGGAACTCCATGCTGCGGTCGCCCACCAGGAAGACCCCACTGAGTGGAGTGCAGAAGAAAGGGAATATCTCGCGGGTCTTATTAAGGCTGATAAGGCTGAGATTTGATGATCGCAGATCGCATCTCCTGACGGCAAAGAGATGTAGCCCAGGGAGGGTTGGTGCCCCCCCGGATACTAGATTAACGATGGACTCGTTTACTGAACAGTTTTCAGGAACGCTTGCCCCATGTAGGGGCACAAGCGAACCACAAAAAAGGAAAGCACCATGTTCGATTATGCTCACCCCGAAACTCTCGCTAACACACAATGGGTTGCTGAACATCTGAATGATCCTCAAATTAGGCTGGTTGAAATCCTCTTGGGTGGCGCATCATCCAGCTTTGGGATGCCTGCCTATGAGAGCGGACACATCCCCGGCGCCGTAGCCTGGGATTTCCAGAAAGACCTTCAGGATCCTGCCCGTGGCGACATTCTTGACAAAACGGGACTGGAAGCCCTGCTCTCAAAGTCAGGCATCACACCTGAAACGACCGTAGTCGTCTACAGCGGAAGAGAAAATATACTGGCGACCTATGCCTTCTGGCAGTTGAAGATCTATGGACACAAGCCGGTCCGGCTGCTGGATGGTGACCGGCAGAAGTGGCTCGATGAGAATCGTCCTACGACGAGCGAAATACCGCTCATCGCCCCGACGGGGTACCATGCTCAGGAGCCTGACTGGGACCTGCGCGCCGATCGCGATGACGTGCTCCGCTATATCGGCAAGGGAGATCATCTTTTGGTGGACGCCCGCACGGCGGAGATGTACAGTGGCCGGGACAAAGCTCGCGCGCAGCGCGGTGGTCATATACCAGGAGCGGTCAACCTGGCAGCCTACCCGGAAACCAACTCGGACGGAACGATCAAAGCGTTCCACGTTCCCACAGTTCAGCCAGATGGCACCTTCAAGTCTGCGGGAGAGCTGCGAGCGTTATGCGACACTTTGGGCATCGCCGCCGACAAAAAAATCATCACTTATTGTGTTGGTGGTGGCCTGTCGACACACGCCTGGTTTGTATTGACTCAACTCCTGGGGTTTCCCCATGTGCGTGAATACGATCGCTCATGGGCCGAATGGGGTAACCTGAAAGGCGTTCCGATTGAAACATAACGACTCGGGCGCAGCGCCCAGACCAATGCGCCCCTATTGATTGGCAATCTCGCTGTGACCAAATTTCTCGGCCGGCTAACATCGGATTGCCGGCGACGTTTGGCGCTAAACAAACGCAAGGCTAAAGAATGACAATGCAATTGAGGCAACTCGGCGCCACAGACCTGTTCATTACACCCATTGGGTTCGGTGCCTGGGGGCTAGGCGGCGCGAACTGGTTTTCATCCAAAGGCGAGCAGGACGACTTAGAGTCGACAAAGACCATACACCGTGCGATCGACCTCGGCATCAACTGGATTGACACCGCGCACTGTTATGGGCTGGGACACTCGGAAGAAGTTATCGGCCGCGCACTGCGTGGGCTTTCTGAACGACCTTACGTGTTCACAAAATGCGGCATTGAATGGAACGATTCAGGAGAGTTTGTGGGCGGAAACTTATCGCCGAAGTATATCCGCCTTGAATGTGAAGACAGTCTACGTCGCCTTGAAATGGAGACCATAGACCTTTATCAAATCCACAAACCGTGGCCCGACGAGGGAATCGAAGACGCTTGGAGCACGCTGGCTGATCTCAAAAGGGAAGGAAAGGTACGCCACATCGGTGTTACAACGTTCGATGTGAACCAGATGAAGCGTATAATGCCAATCTCCCCCATCATGTCACTTCAACCCAGGTATTCCATACTCTGGCGCGATCCAGAATCCGAGATTCTGCCTTTTTGCCAGCAACAAAATATAGGCGTGATTGTTTACTCGCCAATGGCGAATGGACTGCTATCTGGAAAAGTTACACGCGAATATGTGGCTTCCCTTCCCGCCAATGATCCGGTGCGCGAGAGGGACGATTACAAAGAGCCACGCATTTCACAGATCCTTGATCTCGTTGGAACATTGCGAGAAATCGGACAAACCCATCACCGCTCCATCGGTGAAGTGGCGGTGGCATGGGTTTTGCGCCAGTCAGCTGTCACGGGAGCCATCTCGGGTCTGCGCCGCCCCGTACATGTGGACGCAATTGTCGGCGCGGCGGAATTACGCCTGCATGAAGACGAGATCGCGCTTATTGACTCCCATGTTGTTGGCGCGGGATGAACAATTAACGGTCTTGGGATCAGCCAGCTTTACGTGCGGGCAAAAGCGCCTAACCCGTTCGCGCCAACAAAATCCAACCGGTTTTCGAATTGCTCAATCCTCTATTCGGTGTATTTTGGATTCGACAACTATAATAATTAGTCTTAAGTTATAATGTTTTGTACTATTGTATTTTCTGTTGGTCAAAGTGTCTTGAATGGGCGAAAGGAATAGGTCAAGCTGATGCCATCAGAATCTTCCGGTCCGATAGTTACACCGTCTGCTGGCCAACTGCGCCAGCCCGGATCGGCCAGCCTTAACAACTCTCCTATTGCCTACGGCTTGGGCTTCTTCGGCTTAGCAGCGACCACGCAAGCCCTCGCCGGCTACTTTCTTTTCTATTACGTCGACGTTTTGGGTCTGGCCGTCGCCTCAGCGGCCCTCGTCAACGTCGTTTACGCCATATGGGACGCCGCGAACGATCCCCTGGTTGGCTATCTGTCAGACAACACCCGCTCACGTTGGGGACGTCGGCGACCGTGGCTCCTCGCCGGGCTACCTTTTTATCTATTCCTATTTGTCCTAATATACGCTGTGCCGCAAGCTTTCCGCCAAGGGAATGCTCTATTTTGGTACGTTCTGATCGTAATCTTTTTATTGGAAACAGCATCCACGGTCATCAATACGAACTATCAGGCGCTTTTTCCAGAGTTGTTTCAAGGTTTCAAGATTCGCACACGAGCCAGTGCTTATAGCCAAGGCCTCGGATCGGCCGGCGAGTTGGCAGGCTTTGCCTTGACACCCATTTTTTACGCTGCTTTCGGCTTTGAAGGTATGGCCGTTCTGTTCGCCGTTATGGCTGGCATCCTGTTGCTCATTTCCATACTTAAAAGTACAGAAGATCCAGGCGCTCAGGAGGCTGCGCCGCTGAATCTTCGAGAAGCATTTGGCGACGTGCTTCGCGATCGACCCTTTTGGCACTTCACCATAGTGGCTACCTTACTTTCCTTCACCACCGGACTTTACACAATTGGAACCGCCTTTTATGCCAAGTACACGCTCGGGGCTGATCAGACCGCCCCATCATTGATATTTGGAACGGTCTTCATTATCGCAATATTGTCCGTCACGGTATGGAGCAGGCTGGTCCGCCGCTTGGGCGTCAAGAAAACGTGGCTCTGGGCAATAGGTGTTATGCTGCTTTCGGCCATCGCTCTTGGTGTGGCGTCAAGTTTGAGCGTGGCCCTCATTGGCTCCGTCATCGCTGGAGCTGGCTTGGGTGGCGTCAAGGTTTGCCGGGAAATGATATTGGCCAGTCTGGTTGACCGCGGTTTGGCGCGAACAGGTCGCCGCCAGGAAGGTGTATACTACAGCTCAAGTCGTTTCTTCGGCCGTTTGTCGAAGCTTCTTGAGGCGCTGGCGCTGGTACTCCTAGGCCTACTTTTCGGTTACGTTAGCGGTGAAGACCCAGGTCCAGACCCAGCGAGTGCTTTCCGATTTCTGATGAGTGTATTGCCCTTCACATGTATGGCGGCTGCTCTGCTATTGGCGTGGACGTTACAGCTGGAAGAAGATGGGAACCCTGCTCCGGCTTAGCTACTGATCCAATGCTGGAATCACTTCTCTCTACGAAGCTCTATGTCCCTCGGGCGCATCGACAGATGGTCCATCGTCCGCGCCTGATCGAGCGTATGAATGCCGGTCTTCAAGGCGCGGAGGGCGACTTTGCCCGCAAGCTGACATTGCTCTCCGCTCCGGCAGGCTACGGCAAGACCACACTGGCCACCGAGTGGTTGGCCGAACTAAGGGCCCAGGAGACGGCGCCCAAATTAGCTTGGCTTTCGCTAGATGAAGACGATAACAATGTCATCCGCTTTCTGAGTTACCTAATCGCTGCCTTACAGCAGATCAATCCGGCAATCGGAGTTGAGTTGCAACCGATTCTGGAAACAGAAACTGATGTTCCGATTGAGCCCTTGCTGACGGCACTTGTGAACGAAATCGCCGAGTACGGGGCCAATTCTGCGACCGGGGCCGGCTTTGTCCTGGTGCTGGACGATTACCATTACCTTAGTAACTTCAGCATACATGAGGCCCTTGACTTTCTCATCGATCACATCCCACCATGCATGCACCTGGTCATTCTGACCCGTGTCGACCCGCCTATCCCCCTGGGCCGTCTGCGGGTTTTGCGGGCGTTGTCCGAGATCCGACAGGCCGACCTCCAGTTCAACCTACAGGAGGCGACCACGTTCCTCAACAGCCTGATGGGTCTTGATCTTTCAGTTGAAGATGTCGAGGCATTGGAAGCTCGAACAGAAGGTTGGATCGCCGGCCTGCAATTGGCTGCCTTGACTCTACAAGATCAAATCGACAAGCGCGATCAAATCGCCATGTTCTCAGGCAGCCATCGGCACCTTGTAGACTATCTGGGCCAGGAGGTCATGTCGCGCCAGACCAAAGAAGTGCAATCATTCTTGTTGCGAACCTCGATCCTGGAGCGATTCAACGCCTCGTTAGTTGATGCGGTCAGAGGGGTGGCGTCAACGGCTGTTGAAGAAACGCTCACTACGGGGGCTCCCGAATCAACCAGCCACGCGCTTCAATCTCGACAGATACTGGACCAAATGGCAGCAGCCAACCTGTTCCTCATATCGCTCGACGAAGAAGGGCAATGGTATCGTTACCATCACCTCTTCGCCGACTTCCTGACACGGAGACTGCGTGAGTCGCAGCCGGAGATCATTCCCGAGCTCTTCACCAGGGCCAGCCAATGGTATGAATCCCATGGGATGATAGATGAGGCCCTAGAATTCGCCTTCGACGGGGGCGATGAAGTTCGAGCTGCACGATTGCTGGATGAGAATGCCGAAACGCTGATAATCCTCATCGCGGCGATAGAAAAGGTGCTCCTCTGGGCAGGCAGGCTTCCCGTAAATGTGCGTGCTCAATTCCCCCGTCTCTGCATTTACCACGCCTGGGCATTGCAGTTCGGATATCACCTTGATGCTGTGGAACCGGCCTTGGCTTTGGCTGAAGCGTACCTGGCAGAGCCGGCAATCTTTGCCCGAATCGTTTTCTGCTGACCAGGTAAGGGGTCACGCCAGTGCGATACGCGCCTATATGGCCATAAGGCGTGGAAAGCCTGAGCAGTGCATCGAGCTCTCGCAAAGGGCCTTGAATGAATTGCCGGATGCGGACACGCGTGAGGTGCTTTTTCTGCGGGGAGTCATTACCCTGGGTCTTGCGATCGCTTACGAGGACATAGGTGACCTGAAAAGAAGTTACCTCGCCGCTTTAAGCGCCCTACCCATGAACCAAAAGGCCGGTAATCGCTACGCTGCGCTTAGTTGCCTCACGACTCTGATTAAAGCTGATACCAAATCCGGCGCGTTGAACCGGGTCATATCCCATGCCGAGGAAGGTCTCTCTTGGATTGAAAACTGGTCCAGGGAGGAAGGCACGAAGAGCTGGCCCGGTCGGTTGTTGGCAACTCTGCGCCGGGCTTTAGGTGAGGTGCAATACGAGCGGAATCAGCTGAAACAGGCGGTTGGGAACCTCAAGAAAGCTTTGAATTACTATGATCTAACTAGAAGTTGGATTCGTTTTGAAGCGTATGCTCCGCTCATTGACCTGTACCAGGCCAAGGGCAATATCGATAAGGCCCTGAGCTACTACCGAAAGTTAAAACGTTTTAGTCTCAAGCCGGAAATTATTCTTCCCGATGTTACAGTAAACGCCATTCTAGCTCAGCGAAGCCTTAGGCTGAGTCTGGCACGGCCAGACCTCGCGTATCTCCTGGCCGACGCTGCGAATTGGATCGAAGCTTCAGAGCTTGATCCCACAGATGGTTTTCCCTACGAACGAGAATATGAATACCGCGTCCTTGCCCATGTATTGATTGTCCAGAAGAGAGCCGAAGAAGCAATTCCGTTACTAGACAGACTAATCGACTCGGCCGATGCTGGTCAACGAAATGGCGAACTGATCGTCTACCTTTCACTTCAAGCGTTAGCCTACTACGACTTAAGCAAGAATAACCAGGCGCTCTCCTATATTTCTCGCGCCCTGGTGCTGGCCGAACCCGAAGGTTATATTAGAACCTTTGTTGATCTTGGTCCCGGTATGCACGAATTGCTGCAGTTGGCAGCAAGGCACGATATCAGTCCGACCTACACCCTTGAACTGCTGTCGGCATTCCCGTCGATAGCTTCCCCCGAACAACCAGTCCCCGTGTCCCAGAGACGCTCCATCCCCATGTTCGATCCCCTTAATGACCGGGAGATGCAGATTCTGCGCCTGCTGTCGGCCAGACTTTCAAACCAGGAGTTGGCTGAAGAATTGTACCTTTCAGTGAACACGGTAAAGTGGTATGCGCGAAACATTTACCTCAAATTAGGGGCAGCCAACCGTCGCGAGGCAGTATCTCGGGCTAAAGAATTAGGGATCTTGTGATCTTGTGGTCATCAACTCGGGCAGTACTTCTTAAGGCTTGTCGCGAGACGTAGCAATTCAACCAAAGCGGTCCGGGCCATCCGTTCCGGTAAACATCGCTAAGTCATAACAGCTTGGCTGCTTTCTAAAGCAAGCCCGTACTCCAATCGAACGAGATCGACAAGCAACAATCCAAAAAATCACTCGTGATTCCATCCTTTTAGGATGGTGACTTTCCATCCCCTTTTCCCATAAGCTGTATTCAATAAATGAAAGAATCATTGGTGCGCTCACATTCCGGCGGGCCGCGGATGCAGAGTTGGAAGTAGACAAGGATGAATGAGGCGAATTACTCACGATTAACCGAATACGTTATCAAAGTCAGAAGTCATCTTGATGACGAGAAGAGCTATTGGTTTGACGGAATGACGATAAAAACTGGCTACGATGAAGATAACCGGCCGATCACAGCTCTTAGTGGCTATATGGCCGATCAGGCCGCACTGCAAGGTGTGCTGGCCAAGATTCGGGATATGAATCTGATCTTGATTTCTGTCAACCCGCGTGCGTTGAATGTAAGCAATCAATCACAAGAAACTGGAAATGAGAACTGATCGCAGCTGGAAATATAAAAAAAGGATAAATCTTATGTCAATTCAAAAAGCAGTACTCAATATCAAGAAATCCCTGGAGAAAATTGTGACAGCTATGTTGACTCTGACGCTGCTGTTGTCGATTGTTGGCCATGCCATGGCCCAGGAAAATGAGGCGGCGTCCGGCAAGAATGTGTCCACTGCATTATCGCACCCACAAGGCCCAACCGACGCCGCCGAACTGGAGACCTTCCTGGATGCGCTCATGGCAAAGGATATGGAAGAGAACCACATCGCTGGCGCGGCCGTCGCTGTCGTCAAAGATGGTGAGCTGTTCTTCGCCAAGGGTTACGGCTACGCCGACCTTCAGAACCGCATCCCTGTCGATCCCTGAACAGACGATCTTTCGCATCGGATCGAATGGCAAGGTGCTCACCTGGACGGCGGTCATGCAGCTCGTCGAGCAGGGAAAGTTGGACCTGGACGCGGATATCAACGATTATCTTGACTTTCGCATCCCAGATACCTATCCGCAACCGATTACCCTCAAACACCTGATGACTCATACATCAGGGTTCGAAGACCGGTGGCTGGAGAGCGTGACTTCGGATCCCAGTGAACTGGTATCCGCGCGCGAATGGCTGATCTCAAATTCGCCAGGGCGAGTGCGTCCACCTGGCGAGGCTGAAGGTTACTCGAACTACAATGCCATGTTGGCAGGATACATCGTGTCACAGGTATCGGGCCAGCCCTATGACCAGTACATCCAGGAACATATCCTGAACCCATTGGGCATGGTGCACTCAACTGCCCAGTCGCCGGTAGCGTCGGAATTGAGTCCATTCGCCTCCGTGGGCTACACGTATGTCGATGGCGTCTTCCAACCATTCCCCGACTATGTGAATCAGCCGGCACTGCTCCCATCCGGTGGGCAACAGGCCAGCGTCACAGATATGGCACGCTTCATGATCGCGCTCCTTGAGAACGGCCGTTACAGCGATGCCAACATCTCCGAGGCGCGCATACTAAAAGAAAGCACCGCGCAGCAAATGCACAGCACGTTGTATACGCCCGACCCGCGACTCCGGGGCACCGCTTATGGCTTGTTCGATATCAGCGACAATGGCCAGCGAACGCTTGGGCATTCAGGTTATGGCCCACCGATGCATAGTGAACTGCTGCTTTTGCCGGATCAGCATCTGGGCGTATTTGTGACCTATAACAGCTCTGACGCTGGGGCGCTGACCCTTCAGCACGCTGGCTTCCAGAGAGCGTTTTTCGACCACTACTATCCTGCGCCTGCGGTTGCTCCCTTGCAGCCTCCGGCGGACTTCGCAGAGAGGGCTGATCGGTTCGTGGGTCTTTATCGATTGGCCAGTAGTAATTCTACCACGCCGGAAAAAGTAATAGGGCTCTTTGGCTCATACGAAATCAGTGATCCCGGTGACGGCACACTGCTCGTCCCTGTTGAGGGGCTCAAGTTGCGATTTGTCGAGGTGGAGCCGCTCTACTTCCGCCAGGTAGACGGCCCGTTCGCCATGGTCTTTCGCGAGGATGACAAGGGGCGTATCACCCACATGTTTACCGATATCATGCCCGAATATGCTCTTGTAAAGCTGGACTGGTACGAAACGGCCGGTTTCAACTTGACATTAGCCCTGGTCTGCATCCTGATATTCCTGTCCATGATCCCTGTAGCGGTGATCCGCTTTATTCGCAGCCGCCGTCAGAAGGGTGACCAGAAACCTGAGACGCGGGGTGCCCGCGTGGCCTACTGGATCATCCTGGGGATCTGCCTTCTGAACCTGCTGTTCCTGGCCGGCGTGGCGTCTAAGTTTCCTCCAGTCCAACCATCAGAATTGCACAGCCTCTCATTGACCACTGAGATCGTGATGGGACTCGGTGTTTTGGCGGCCGTGCTCACAGCCGGCGCACTGGTATACACTGTATTGTCCTGGACCAACAGCTATTGGGGTGTCGCATTCCGCGCCTATTATACGCTGGTGACAATCGCGGCGGTCGCCTTCGTCTGGTTCTTGAACTTCTGGAACTGGTTGGGCTGGCGGTACTAATTGGCAAACGTTTCGAGGCTGGCAGGGATAACATCCATCCCTGCCAGCCAATAATCAAAAGGAGAGAATGGTGAAAAAGCGAAAGGCGTATTCAAGAATATCAGTTTATGTAGCGGCTCTTTTTGGCCTGACTGCATTACTGCTAAAAGGGCCAGCCACGGCCACAACATTTGCGAGCGATGGCACACCGCTGGAAAGCAACCTGGTCTCGATCCCGCAGCAGCAGAGGCAAGGGCCGGCAGATCCCGCCGAATTGGAAGCCTTCCTGGATGCGCTCATGGCCAAGGATATGGCGGAGAACCATATCGCCGGCGCGGCCGTCGCTGTCGTCAAGGATGGCCGGCTGTTCTTCGCCAAGGGTTACGGCTATGCCGACGTGGGGAACGGAACCCCTGTCGATCCTGAGCAAACCATATTCAAGATCGCCTCGACGACCAAGACATTCACCTGGACAGCCGTAATGCAGCTGGTTGAACAGGGCAAGCTTGACCTCGATGCCGATATCAATACCTATCTCGATTTCGCAATCCCGGACACTTATCCCGAGCCGATCACCCTCAAAGACCTGATGACCCATACTTCGGGATTTGAAGAAAGTTATTACGAGATCTTAGCCCGGGACTCCAGCGAGCTGGTCCCCGCAGGCGAGTGGCTGACCTCGCACCTCCCAGAGCGGGTACGCCCGCCTGGCGCTTATGCGGGTTACTCGAATCACAATACTTTCCTTGCCGGCTACATCGTGGCCCAGGTAGCAGGTGTGCCCTATGAGCAGTACATCCAGGAGAACATCCTGGATCCACTGGGGATGGCACACGCGTCTGCCCAGAATCCACTGCCGCCTGAGCTGAACCAGTACCAGTCAAAATCATACACGTTTAAAGATGGCGTCTTCCAGATATTCCCGGAGACAGGCTATTTGGCTCAAATAGGGGCTGTACCAGGCGAAGGCATGGCAGCCAGCGCCACGGATATGGCCCGTTTCATGATCGCCCATTTGCAGAATGGCTTTTTCAGTGATGAAAACATCGCCGGGGTTCGCATCCTGGAAGAAGCCACCGCGCAGCAGATGCACAGCACGCTGTTCACCCCGGACCCGCGCATCCTTGGCACCGCTCACGGTTTCTTTGATTTCAGCGACAATGGGCAGTGGACCATCGGGCACGGCGGGGGTGCAGCGTTCGGGGAGATGAACAATGCCATGCTGCTGCTGCCCGACCAGAACCTGGGCCTGTTTTACATCTACAACAGTACAGGGAGCGATCTGCTAACATTGCAGCACCTGGGCTTTATGAGATCCTTTTATAACCATTACTATCCCACACCTGCGGTAGCTCCAATCGACCCGCCGGCCGATTTCGCGGAAAGGGCTGCGCGGTTTACTGGCAGTTACAGAATTACCCAATCCGCATATACCAGCCTGCAAAAGACCTTGGCTCCTTTTATTGCATCAGCCGCCATCAGTGACCCCGGCGATGGCACGCTACTCCTATCAATAGGCGGGCTGGAGTTCAGTTTTGTTGAAGTAGACCCGCTGTTCTTCCGCCAGGTTGATGGGCCGTGGGACATGGCCTTTCGTGAAGATGAACAAGGACGCATCACCCTGATGTTCAGCAGCATTGCGCCGCAGTGGTCTTTTGAGAAGCTGAACTGGTACGAAACTCTCGGTTTCACAATGGTGTTAATCCTGGCTTGTGCCCTGATTTTCCTCTCGGTGCTTATCGTGGCCTTCATCGGTTTTGTCCGCGGCCGCCGCCTTGGAAACGGGCAGGAACAGGCACCGCGCAGGACCCGCCAGGCTAAAAGGGTTGCCGTGGGGATCAGCCTCCTGAATCTGCTGTTCCTGGTTTTTTCCATCGGCACGATTTTCATGGGCAGCCCGGTGCCGTTTTTCGGCGTCTCGTTGGTTTATCGACTTGTGTTGGTGATGGCGCTGCTGGCGGCACTACTGACCCTTGGTGCCATTTTCTATACCGTTATGGCCTGGAAGGATGGCTATTGGGGCAGTGCATGGCGCGCCTATTACACGCTCTTCACCATCGCCGCCGTGGCTTTTGTCTGGTTCTTGAACATCTGGAATTTACTGGGATGGCAATTCTAATTAGGCGGATCAATTTAACAGAAAAGAGACTTAAGACCATGAAAAACAAGACTTTGATTATAGCAATGTTGTTTGTTCTCCTGACCCTGGTTGCCTGTAACGCAGTGGCAGGTGTAGAACCGGCAAACGAGACGGCTAACCCAATCGATACACCGGTCGTCGAAGAGAATGTGGTTACGGTGCCGATAAAGTATCTGTGGCTAACTGTCCTGAACCTGCGCCCGGTGCATACCAATTGATATACGCCGCCGAGGGGATCTGCTTTCTGTACCCGGATAACTATGACGTCTTCCAGGGCGAGGATGGTTCTCTGACACTCTATGTTCGCTCTTTGCTGAATACAGAAGCTCCCGTGGCAACCATTCACTTTGAAGCGTTAGACGGCCGTTCCATACAAGAAGTAGTCCCCGGATACCCATCGGATGCTGAATTGGCCACCATTTCCCTGCCAACAATCGATTTGGGCGAGGAAATGGCGACGGTGTTCGACAACCTTCCCGGCCAGGACACCAATCGGCGTGTCATCGCCGTCCACAATGACAAGGTCTATGACCTGATGATCGCCCGCATTGGCCCTGACTACGGTGCGGTAGGTGAGCAGGCGGAACTCTTGTACCACCAGATCATCAATTCCTTCCAGTTTATTGGCCTTGAGCCGGAAGCGCCGCTCCTGGCTGGCCCGGAATGCCCCGAACCGGTCGAAAATTCAACGATCTATACCAACGAGCCGGCCGGTTACTGTCTGTTGGTTCCCGTCGCTTATACGGTGCAGGAAATAAGCCCGGAGGCATCGGAGATAGCTTTCTTCGTGGGCGCCATTCAAAATGTGACCCATGCTCGGCTTTTCGTCGCAGTTGAAGATGCAGGGGGTCGTTCCCTGGATGAAATCGTCGCTGACAAAGAAGCTGAAATCGAGAAAGCGCTCCCCGGCTTTGACCTGATGCCATCATTCGGTTACATGCTGGATGGCGTAATGGCCCACCAATTTGATCAGGTTCCAGGACAAGATCTAAGTCGCCAATTGTTCACGGTGCATGATGGCCGACTCTACACACTCACCTTTATTCCCGATGACCCGACCGCGGATGCATACGCCGAGATGGAAACCTTGTACGACATGGTGATCGATTCTTTTAGCTTCACCAACACTGAATAAAGCGCTGACATGGAAACATCTTCCGCAGCCCTTAGCGGATTGATGTCCTGGTAGGCCTGGCGGAAGTTGCGACGATCGCGACCGTCATTTCCTACTATTTCACGGGCTTGAATGGGGTAGATTATGAAATCCAAAACATTGCCTTTTATTCTTTCATTGATTACCTTGCTGATCCTGGTCGCATGCAACACAGCGGGTGGGATTGAACCAACAGTCGACCTATCTGTAATGACCCCAGAACAGGCGGTTATCACGGCACTTGTTGAGTATCTAGAGGGGCAGGGTGCGCCAGTCAGCCAGATGAACTTGGAGCTGAAAACGATCGCCGGTGATTACGCCAGGGTCGAGGTGGTCTCCACCGACCCGGCAGTACCCGGCGGGTTTAGCGCCTTCATGAAGCGTGAGAATGGCGTCTGGACGACGGTAGTGTCTGGCTCCGGAATTGAAAAGGAGCACATTGAGGCGCTGGGTATACCTCAGAATGTCTGGCCGGCAGGCTGGCTCTGCGCAGGGCGACGCGCCGGCAGATTCAGGCTCAACCACCGATCACCTTCTCAGAGGACGGCTGTCCGATAGCGACGGTAGAGTAGCAAACCCAGTCTCTGGTCGACGAGGCCCGCGGGTTCTGCCTGTTGTACCCGGCCAGCCACACCGTGGAGCAGCTCGAGAGTGGCAACACGGAAATTGTCCTTGGTTCCGTGATGAATCACAGCTGATCCTCGGGTCAGCATCGTCGTAGAAGACCTGGCTGGCCGCAGCCTTGAACAGGTGGTCGATGAGTTCCTGGCCGGTTATGAGGGATTCGATATCGAGCGAACCTCGCTGACTGTCGGCGACGAAGAAGCTGTTCAGCTCGACCACATTCCAGGTCAGGACTACTACCGCAAAGTGCTGGTGGCTCGTAATGGTTTTCTCTACCAACTGTCATTCTCGCCATATGATCCAGGCCTGGTTGATACCTTTGCTCAGGCCGAGCATCTCTACCGCATTGTCATCGACTCTTTCCACTTTGTGGATCGAGGTCAAGCGCAAACTGCTGGGTCCACGCCTAAACCTGGTCCACCGATCTGTCCGCAGCTGCCGCGTCCCGCAATGGTTTTTCAGGCCGATAATGGCGAGGACTACCTCTTACGTCATGCTGCCAGTAGGTTAGAATGCACGATACGGTTTGACCCACCCATCTCCCGCTTGCTGTTACTGACGGTTGACGGGGTATATTATTCGACGCCCGTTATCGGCGAGGCAGCTGCAAAGTATAAGGTTCTCCATTATGCCAACGACGGGACAGGTACGGAGCAATCCTTCCTCGATGCTGATAACATCGGTTCCTTGGTGATCTCGTCAAGTGGATCGCGCGTTGCATGGAGTCAGCGAAGAATTGCTGAGACAACAGAAGGCGAGGAGATAGTTGTCTCTGAGTTGTACTCAGCAAAAACGGACGGCAGCGACATGCGACTGCTGCACAGTGTGGATAATGCTGACGCAGTCAATCGCGGCGAACCCTATATTGGCTGGATAATTCATCCTCTGCGTTTTTTGGATGAAAGTGAATTGCTTGTCACCATCGAGCCTGATGGCCGGGGTGGTTCTTGGAATGCTCAAACCGGCCGGTACAGCAATCTCTACCAAATCTCTATATCTACTGCTGAGAATGATTTGATCTATGAATGTCCGGCCGATGACCTTTCCTCATTTTGCATAGGCGCCATTTCGGCCGATAGCGCTTATTTTGCTGTCACCAAGCGTGAAGCCGGTGAAATTACCCTCTTCCATATGGATGGCACGCCGGTCGGTACATATTTCGGACCGGGACAGGACTACATCGGCTTCCCTACTTTCGGTCCGACCGGTGACTTTGTGTTTATGACGGCCGATGTTGCTGAAGATCAAATTACAATCGAACAGGCGTTTATGAGCCTTGTAACGAAACCGTACGAGACGGCAGCGATTATTCTACTTAGGGAACCGCTATCATACATCTGGGACTGGGTTGATGAGCAGCATATTTTCTATACCGCTGTGGAGGATGGACAAACGGTTTCATTCTTGCCGTCTCTTGTCAAACTGGATGGAGCTGTGGAACGCCTACCGGAGACTTATGGCCTGTTTCAAGGGGTATTACCTTAGCGATTAGCATATGATATAAAGAGGCTGAATAATCAAGCTGCTTGTCTTGGATGGAAATGACCCGATAGCTCGTCCGGCTCTCCAATCAGTGGTCTGGTTTCGATTCCTTTGTCGGCGATAACCCAATCCAACTTCGTCTGGTGCGACTATGACGGAACGACTGTTCACGTCAACAAGCGTAATCGTCTTATGCGCCAATTGAAGTGAATTGACACTCTGCTTGATGGCTGAAGAAAAAGATCAGGAAATACTATTCTCGCCAACGGAGGCTGATCTGCAATAACGCTGCAAATCAGCCGCCACGGTTCCTTTCAAAATCGCTATATCTTGAAGAATTCTATCTCTGGTGGAATGACATTAGGAACGTGAATTCGGCGAATCTCAGTTTGTAGGCTTCACCTCCGTGAGGTCGGGAGTTCGAGTCCCTCCACGCCTACGCTTTCCTTAGAACGGCCGTCAGGTTGCTGAGTTCTTTTGCATTCAGCATCATCTAACCGTTCCCAACCCCCTATTCTCAAGGTATAATTCTATTTGGGATACACGTTTAAACATCTCAAGGATGGGTAACTATGAGTGGAATAGTCTGTGCTATCCGCGGAGGGCCCCATAGCCAGTCGACCATCGACAAGGCAATTGCTTTGGCCCAGGAAACCCGCTTGCCCCTCTATTTTCTATATATCGTCAATCTAGATTTCCTGGCGCACACGACGAGCACGCGAACACACACGATCAATCGAGAGATGGAGCAGATGGGGGAGTTCATCCTGCTGGCAGCTCAGAAGCGGGCAGCGGATCATGATGTAACGGCCGAAGGCCTGGTACGGCACGGCAGCGTCGGCAAGGAGATCATCGAGCTCTGCAAGGAATTAGCTGCTGATTATCTTGTCCTGGGCCGTCCGCAGTTGAAGGACGAGGAGGCAAACGTCTTCACCCATGCCCGGCTCGAAGCCTTCGCTGAACTGGTGAAAGCTCAATCCGGCGCTGAAGCCATTATTCTTGAGGGGGATTAAAGATGAGCAGCCGGACTCGTGCCAATCTGGCTGCGGCTGGCCTGGCAGTATTGGCCTTTGTACTGTTCTTTGCCGGCAGGCCAGCTCAGGCCCAGCGAGCGATACAGGCCGGCGATTCGAATTTGATTTTCTTAGTAACCGGCACGGTCTTCGACCGCCAAAATCTGCCGGTTGGCGAGGCCCTGGTTACACTCGTCGACGGGACAACGGATGAGCCCCTTGCCGAGGACATCACCCCGCCAAACGGCCGCTACGCCATGACCCTGGACATCTCCGTTCCCGAAAAACTAATCGTCCAGATCAAACGACCCCATTTTGAAGAGGCACAAGTCGAACTGCAGGGAGAAGCAATCCAGGCCTTGCGCGCCGGACAGCCCGTGGAGGTTCCCGAGGTCGTTCTCGCGCGCAAAATCACACCGGCTTTCTGGATAGCGACTTTCGTCTTCATCGGCATTCTAGTGCTCATCGCCACCGGTACCCTTCATAACACCCTGGCTGCTTTGCTGGGTATGGCTATCGTCCTCGGTGTCAGCTATCTCGGCCGGCCCATTTACGAAGGCCTCTTTATCTTTTACTTTCCGAGGGCGCTCACATATGTAGACTGGAACGTAATCTTTCTGATTATGGGCATGATGATAATCATCGCCGTTGTCGAGCGAACGGGCATTTTTCAATGGATGGCTTTTACGGCATATCGCGGATCGGGAGGACGGATCTGGCTGCTCGTGGTTATCTTAATGCTTATCACCGGTGTTGCCTCAGCTTTCCTGGATAACGTGACCACAATGCTCCTGATGACCCCCATCAGTGTCCAGATCGCGCTGGCTTTAGGTATTAATCCTCTAACACTTCTGATCCCGCAAGTCTTTTCCTCCAATGTCGTCGGGATCAGCACCCTGATAGGCACGCCGACAAACATCCTTATCGGCTCATTCGCCCACATAACCTTTACCGACTTCCTGATCAATCTAACTCCTGGCGTCCTGTTGGCTCTCGCGGGTTTGATCCTTTACAGTTTGTTCGCCTACCGTCAGGAGCTCTTTGCTGGTGAGGGCCAGACCGCCTCGACCATGCTGGAAGAGAGGTTGGCGGAGCGCGCGCGTATCACAGAACCGGGTCATCTTCGCAAAGCGGCCTGGGTTGGAGGTGGCATGCTGCTCCTCTTTGTTTTTGGCGAACACATTTACCTGATACCGGCCGTGACGGCCATCATTGGCGCGACGGCATTGCTCATCTGGATTCAGCCCGACATTGGCGAGATGATCGAAGCGGTTGACTGGACGACACTGGTCTTTTTCATTGCCCTTTTTGTCATTGTCGGAGCCATTCAAGAGGTGGGATTGATTAGCTTCCTCGCCGAGATCATTGGTCAATTGGTGGGCGACAACCTGCTTCTGGCCATGCTGGCCGTGATCTGGCTGAGCGCCTTTCTATCAACCATTATCGCCAACATCCCCTTTACAGCAGCTATGCTGCCGGTAGTGGCTTATCTAACGGTGACTATACCCGGTGCAGACAATAAGGCGTTGTTCTTTTGCCTGTCAGTTGGTTCGGCGATGGGGGGCAATGGTTCCCTGATCGGGGCATCGGCCAATATGGTGACGGCTGGCATCGCCGATCGCGCCGGATTCCCCATCACCTATCCTTACTTTTTCAGGAAGGGCTTCCCTGCTCTGTTGATCACCGTAGGATTGGCCACGATCTGGCTCTTGTTCCGCTTCCTGGTACTGCCAAACTGATTTCAGGGTAAATACAAAACGTGTCTACTGAGCGAGCCCGCCGCATAACATGAGATGAAGAATTCGCGATACACAGTGCCCCACTGCCGGCCTCGCTCACTTTGGAAGCTTGCTGCCAGCATTATCTAGGAGTTTGGCATGACTGAAAAAAATCCCCGCCACATCATTTGTGCGGTCCGCGGTGGGCCGGAAAGTAGAGATACGGTGACCAAGGCCATTGACTTGGCAATGGCCTATGGCGCCAGGCTGACCTTTCTGCATGTCCTGGACGCCGAGTTTCTCGAATATGCTACCATCGGCCCATTGAGTGTGGTCTACAGTGAACTAAATGAAATGGGTACCTTTACCATGTTGATTCTTTGCGACCGTGCCCAACGACGTGGAGTTGAGCGGGTGGATTACGTCTTGCCCGAGGGCAACATCCCCGATCAATTGCTCCGCTATGCCAACGAGACGAAGGCGGAGATGATGGTCATAGGCCGGCCAACACGCAGCCCTGGAAGAAATGTTTTCAAGATCGCAGAATTTGATGATTTTGTGACCGAATTAGAAAAAGAGGCCAATCTGGCCATCATAACGGTCCCGGCTAAACCATCAAATGAGTGAGGTTGAGTACTTCACCTCTCCTAGCGCTTGAAGCGCTTCCAATGCCAGGATTGAAAGGGTGGTGAATTGACACCTGGTTTGGTAGCTGTATCGACTCAATCACTATCTTTGCTGGCGATTGTTTTGCTGATAGGATGGAGGAAGCGCAATATCACCAACGTGATCGCGCTCGCAAACAGTGCCAATCCATATGCTTGAACGCCCACAGCCATGCCAATGGCGGCCACTATCCAGATCGTGGCCGCAGTGGTCATGCCTTTGGTGTGGCCGCGGGTGTGGATAAATGCGCCGGCCCCCAAGAAGCCGACACCCGTTACGACCTGCGCCGCAACCCGTGCCGTATCTTGTGCAGCCGATCCCTGTAAGGGGAACCCATTTATGGAAATGGCTGTGAATAAGCAAGCGCCCATAGAGATGAGCATATTGGTGCGCAGCCCGGCATCACGACCTCGCCATTCCCTCTCCAAACCGATGACCCCTCCCAGCAAGGCGGCTAAGAATACCTGCATCATGCTTTCTAAGCCGAAAGACTGCATGGCGCCTATCCATCCAGGTAGTTGTTCGTTCATCTCGCACCTCCAGCGTATGATATTTTACATATTATCGTTTAATTTAAAGAAACGTACCAGGACTGGAGCCCACCGTTCAAAGTAGATCAGTTGCCACCCGAAGGAGCCAATCTAGAGCACCTTGTTCGGACCCCTGGCGCTCCGCGCTGCATGCATCCCGTCTAAAGCGCTCCAGCCTGCGCTGCATCCTCCCCCAAGACCTGGTCTAACGTGCGCACCAGGCGATCAGCATCTTCCTCATTGAATACCATTGGCGGCTTCAACTTCAACACATTGTGCAGCGGCCCATCAATGCTGAGCAAAATCCCCTCTTCTTTCATCCGTTCCACGATAGTGGTCGCTTCGGCCGCGGCCGGTTCCAGCGTCTGCCGGTCGCGCACCAGCTCCACCCCAACGAAAAGCCCCATGCCGCGTACATCGCCAATGAGCGCATGGTGCTCCATTAAACCTGCCAGACCTTCTTTCAACTGCTCCCCCGTCCGTTGCGCGTTTTCCTGTAATCCTTCCTCTTCGATAACATCCAACACGGCCGTTCCCACCGCACAAGAGACAGGATTGCCGCCGAAGGTGTTGAAGTATTCCATGCCATTGGCGAAAGCATCCGCGATCGCCCGCGTCGTGACCACAGCTGCCAGCGGGTGTCCATTGCCCATCGGTTTGCCCATCGTCACAATATCCGGCACGGCACCTTGACTTTCAAAGCCCCAAAAGTGGCTGCCCACACGGCCGAATCCCACCTGCACTTCGTCGACGATACAGACCCCTCCGGCAGTGCGCACATGCCGGAACGCTTCTTGCAGATAACCGTCAGGCAGCACGATCTGCCCGCCGCAGCTCAGCAGCGATTCGCAGATAAAAGCAGCCACTCCCCTGCCCTGAGCCTTGACCGCGGCTGCCGCTTCTTGCACATGCCGCGCATACTTTTCGCCGGATGCCCTGCCATACCCTTTGTAGACGCCGCGATACGGATCAGGCATCAGCGCCGTGTGGACATGGGGCGGCGCGCCAGAGCCACCAGGACTATTATGTTTGTAGGGGCTGATATCGATCAACGCCGCCGTATTGCCATGGTACGCGCCATCGACGACGATCATATCCTCCGCCCCCGTAGACGTGCGCGCCAGGCGCAAGGCCAGTTCGTTGGCCTCGCTGCCGGAGCAGACGAAGAAGCAGACCTCGAGCGGGTCGGGCAATGTAGCCAGCAAACGCTCCGCGTAGCGCACAATAGTGGGGTGTAAATAACGAGTATTTGTGTTCAAAACGGACGCTTGCCGCGCCAGGGCCTTGACCACGCGCGGGTGGCTGTGCCCCACATGGCAGACATTATTGACCCCGTCCAGGTAAGCACGGCCGTTTTCATCATAGAGGAACTGTTTCCAGCCGCGCACGATCTGCAGCGGTTTCTGGTAAGAGATGCTCAATGATGGCCCGAGAAACGCTTCGCGCCTGGCCAGGATCTCCGCCTTGAGTGGCCCATCTATAGGGAACCGTTCGCGTGCGATGCCCAGCAGCAAATTGGGGTCGGGACAGAGACTTAGCCACACATCCCGCTGCCCAGCCGGGGCCACGCCGGGGAAATCCCCTTCATATCCCAGAAGATCGCCGATGATCTGGAAATGCACATGAGGCGGCCAACCGCCGTTGACCGCGATCTCCCCCATACGGCCGATATCCTGTCCCTTCTTCACCGCCATCCCGGCATGCAAGCCATCCAACGAATCCCGGCTCAGATGGCCATACAAGGTGTAAAAGGTGAGACCCGCCTCTGGCTCATGGCGCAAAATGAGTGTTGGGCCGTAATCGAGCGCAGTGTTGTTATCGCGGAAGCTGTGTACAGTGCCGTCCAGCGGCGCACGGATCGGCGTGCCTGCGGCCATAAACAGGTCCAGGCCAATGTGGATCGTGCGCCGTTCGCCCTGCTCCGTCTGGAAGGCGTCAGCGGCATAGACGAGACGCGCTTCGTTGTAGCGTCCCACCCCAACGCTTGTGCCCGCCTCACGCAGGCGCGCAAACAGCCGCTCCGTTTCTTTCGGCGCGTCGCCAAAATCGTCCGGGCTGCCCATCTCCAGGCTGCCCACGCTCCAGTCAAAGATCAATGGATCGGCCGTGTGCATATCGACCGGCAGGAGCGCTCCCGCCTGCGCGCGATTTCCCGCCAACCAACTTGTCAGCCTGTTCTGTCCTGGATAAGGGGGCAGTCCGCACGCCTGGCGAAAAGTATACTGCATCAACCGCCGCGGAAGCGTGGCCAGCCGCGCAAGCAAATCCCAGGCCGGCCCTTCGCTGATCGAGAGATAGCTGTTTTCCGGCTCCTTTGCCCGCTGGTAGGCGGACACGGCAACGCTGGTGCACAGCCGAATAGCAATCAACGTCGGCAGCAGCTCCAATTCCAGCTCCGTCAGCGGCAAAACCTCGTGGTAGCCGGCGATCATCTGCGCCGCCGCCCCGCTGGGATCGCGCTTGTTGAGCATGATGTAGGCGCAGGCGATCGCCAAATCAAAGACGGTACAGGAAAGCATCACATCGCCGAAGTCGATGATCCCCGTCACCCGCCGCGCCCCTTTTCTGTCCGCCGAAATGAGGATATTGTGGTCGTTGCCGTCGCCATGAATGACGCTGCGCCGCAGAGCGGGCAGGCGTGGTAGAACATTTTCCCTGAAACGGGCCAGGAACATCTGCACCAGAGCCTGCTTCTGTGGCGCTTCGATCAGATCGATCTGCTGCCCGATAGTGCGCGCCGCATGCTGCATATCCCAATGCAGATCACGCTCCTCCGCCGGATGGCTGAAACCAAGCAGCGCGGCATCCATATTCCCCAGAGCCCGCCCCGCCTCGCGCAGCAGCCCCAGCCCTTGTGGTTTCACATCCGCCAATGGCACTCCAGGCAAAAAAGTCAACAAGCGCACGAAGAAGGAACGGCCGTCCTTATCCCTAACTATGATAATATGCTGGCCGGAAACCGTTTCACACAGGCGAGGGAAGAGATCTGACAGCTGATAGCTGTCAGCTGTCAGCCTGAGCAACGTCTGGTTCTGCAAATCCAACACCCCCTCCGCTTCCGCCGCGCTGGCGATCTTCAGCACAAAAGCGCTGCCCGAGGCCGCTTCCAGATAGAAGTTCTGGTCGCGGTCGCTGGGTAGTTCACGGGCGCTGTTGCTGTCACGGCCGAAATACTCACGCACAATTCGTCGCGCATCTTCACCAGAAAAACGGGGTCGCTGACCAGCTACATCAAACATAAGAGCCTTCCTGAAACCACTGTAGGGGCGAAACTACAAGAATGATTGGCAAAGATGATCTTCCAAAAAAGAACCATTCCGTTGCCGCTAATTGATTACAAACAGGGATTCTAGCGGGCAGGCTAATGTCTTACAAGTAGCGTCACGTACGGCCGTGAACGGTATTGAAAAATGAAGGATCTACTCCTGGTTCCGGGCACGGGCTCAGTTTTTGCTATAATAACCCTGGATCAGCTATTTGAGAGGGCGTGATGACATTGATGACATTGACAATCGATGAACAAAATATGAAACGGTTATTGAAGGAGGCACTCTTGGATCTTATTGAGGAACGAAAGGAACTCTTTTACGGACTGTTTACCGAGGTGATAGAAGACGTTGGCCTGCTTCAGGCTGTCAAAGAGGGCGAAGATACCGAGGAGGTAAGTCGGGACGAACTCTTTGCTATCCTGGATGATGCCTCTTGAAAGCTGCCTTTAGAGCTAGTTTCACACGTGACCTACGCAAGCTCAAAGATCGGCGATTGCGCAGCCGCATAAAAGCTCTTGTTGAGCAGGTGGAACAAGCTGAAACACTCGATACCATTCCTGGCCTCAAGAAACTGAGTGGCGAGGGGGAGATATCTCCACATTCGCGTGGGTGACTATCGTTGTGGCATGGCGGTGGACGATGACACGGTGATATTCGTGCGTTTCCTCCACCGTCGTGATATATACAGGTATTTCCCCTAGGCGAGCCCCATTCAAGCGATCCTTTCAACCCCCGGAAGAATTAGCTGTCAATGGTAAATAATCGATCACACAAGCGGCCGGCAGCCTCGCTCTCTTCCTGCTACCTTTGTAGTGCCTTTGCGTTTCTCGCTATTTTCCTTTCCCTGTCACAAAATCGTGGGTCGCGACGTTTAGAGGAGTGAAAAGTGGCTTCCAACGAAGATCCTGGAGAAAATGTGACAGCATTGACCGACAGCTTGCTTCTAGAACGTATCCGGCAGGGAGATACGACCTCCTTTGAGACCTTATTCTACCGCCATTACGATCGCGTTTATGGTCTACTTTTTCGCTTGGTTGGCAACCGCGTAGAGGCTGAAGATCTAACCCAAGAAGCATTTCTGAAATTATACCGCCACGCCTTCAGCAAACGGCCGTTTACCAAGCCCAAACGCGGACCCGCGAAAGAACAAAATATCAGCGCCTGGCTCTACCGTGTGGCCACCAATCTCGGCTATGATACGCTGCGCCGCCGTCGCCGCAGCCAAGAACGCGATACGTTACTTGTGCCCGATCCGCTGGGCAGCCCCGGGGCTGAGAAGGAAGTCGAACAACGGGAACAGCAAGCGGCCGTGCGTGCGGCCCTGGTCCGCATGCCGCAGCGGCAGGTGCAATTGCTGCTCCTGCGCCAGATGGGCCTGAGCTATGTCGAGTGCGCAGCTATCTGCGGTGTAGCCCCCGGATCTGTCGGCACCTTGTTGGCCCGTGCGGCAAAGGCGTTTCGCGAGGCGTATGAGGAGTGAAAGAAGTTCAACTTCTAAAGACTTGAGGGGAAGAAAACCATGACACAACCTGACAAAGAAATGCAAGAGGTACTCGATCATCTGTCTGTGTTAGCGCCCGGCGCAGAAGAAACACCGCGCCCTGCAGCACAGGCCTTTACCCGGCTCAAAGGGCAGCTAGACCCTGCCCCGGGATCCCGTTCATCCAGTTGGAAAAGGAGTCTGGATAAGATGTTAAAACGACGAACAATAGCAATTGGTTTTTCCTTTGTACTCTTAGTGGCGGTTCTCTTCAGCTTTCCCGCCGTACGCGCCGGAGCCAGTGAATTCCTCGGCCTATTCCGCGTGCAAAAATTTGCCCCCATCTCCATCTCGCCAGAACAGATCGCCGTATTAGAGCAATTGGCCGAACAGGGTATGGCCCCGGGCGAGTTGGTGATCCGCAACGAACCCGGAGCGATCACGCCGGTCAATTCTTTGGCTGAGGCCGGTCTGCGCACGGGGCTGAACGTACGAACGCTGTCTGGCCTGGGTGAAGCCGACGAGATCAACGTCCTCGACGGCGGAGACGGCTACCTCATCATCGACCTTGCCGCGGCACGGGCCATCGTTGAAGCCGCCGGCGCCGATCCAACCCTACTGCCTGACAACCTCGATGGCGCGCGCGTAGATGTGCTGGCCTTTCCCGGAGTGCAGCAGGTATGGGACGATGACATCATCTTCATGCAGGCCGAAAGCCCCCTCGTAGAATACCCGGCCGACGTCGATCCGGCCGTGCTGGGCGAAGCGCTGCTGCAAGTGCTGGGCACCGAACCACGAGAAGCAAGGCGCATCGCCCGTTCCATCGATTGGGCCAGCACGCTTCTGCTGCCCATTCCGCGCGAAATGGTCACCTTCAGTGAAGTGACCATAGACGGCGTCAGCGGCGCAGCCCTTGAGCCCCTCGATGGCCAAGGCGGAGCATTACTATGGCAAAAAGAGGGCAAAGTGTATATGCTTACCAGCGAGGGAAGCGTAGAGGATTTGCTGCTTCTGGTGGAATAGAGAGCTGTTAGCAGTCAGCGATCGGCTGAAAGCTGATTGCTGACTGCTGGTTTCTTATGGTTATTTCCACTCACAGCCTACGTAAAGAATTCGGCCAAAAGGTAGCCGTCGCCGATCTATCCGTGCAGGTGCAGCCTGGCGAAATCTTTGGCTTTTTGGGCCCCAATGGCGCCGGCAAGACAACGTCGGTTAAAATGCTGTTGGGCTTGACTTGGCCCACCGCGGGCACCGCGACCTTGTTGGGGCAGCCCCTCGGCGACCGCTTTGCACGGGCCCGGATTGGCTTTCTGCCGGAGCATTTTCGTTTTCATGACTGGCTGACAGCCGCTGAATTCTTGGACCTGCACGGCCGTCTCTACGGCATGAGCAAGGTCAGGCGCAAAGAGGCTGTTCCCCGCCTGTTGAATCTGGTCGGCTTGGGCGCGCGCACGGAGACCAAGCTGCGCGCCTTCTCCAAAGGCATGCTGCAACGTATCGGCCTGGCCCAATCTCTGTTGAACGATCCTGACCTCGTTTTCCTCGACGAGCCCACATCCGGCCTGGACCCGCTGGGGCGGCGCTTGGTGCGCGATGTGATCAAGGGACTGCGCGAACGGGGCACGGCCGTCTTCCTCAACTCCCACCTGCTCAGCGAAGTGGAAAAAACATGCGACCGCGTCGCCTTCATCCGCGAAGGACGCATCCTGCAAGTGACTTCCTTGGACGCCTTTGACGAAGAATATTTGCAGGTTGTGCTGCGCGTTGGCCAGCCGACGCCGCAGCTTCTGGCCGGTCTGGCGCAGCGACATCGCGATGTTGCTCTGGATAAGGGGAACGGCCGTATCCACCTCTGCCTCGCGCAGGAGGAGCAGCTGCCGCAGTTGGCCCAATGGATCGTCGAACAAGGGCACACCCTGTACGAGCTGACGCCCCACCGTCTCTCGCTGGAAGAGCGCTTTTTACAGATCGTCGGCGAAGATCAAAGCGAAGCATAGGCGAGCACCATGTCCCTATTAATCTTCAGTGAACTCACCATCCGTGAAGCTCAGCGTCGCCATATCCTCTTGGTTGCCCTGTTGATGGGGCTGGCTTACCTGGCCTTGTTTGCCGTCGGTTTCCATTATGTGTACCTGCAGATGCAGCGCGATGGCGTTTCCGGCACCCAGGCCGAGGTAATCACCGGCTTCCTGCTCACAGCCGGTCTTTATGCGGCCAACCTGCTGGTGACCATCATTGCCGTTCTCGTTTCTGTGACCACCATCTCTGGCGAAATTGACTCCCACACCATTGAGACGCTAATTACGAAGCCGGTTCGCCGTTGGGAAGTAGTGCTCGGCAAGTGGCTCGCCTTTGCGGTTCTGTTGATCATCTATATGCTATTCCTGGCCGGGGGGCTGATGCTTTCCGTCTACTTGCGCACCGGTTTCCTCTTCCAGAACCTGGCGCTTGGCCTGGCGATCATGATCCTGCAAGCGTTGATTATTCTCTCGCTGACTATCGCCGGTGGAACTCGCCTCTCCACCCTGGCCAATGGTGTGCTGGCCTTTACCCTCTACGCCATCGCCTTTATGGGCGGCTGGATCGAGCAGATCGGGGCCCTGTTTCGCAACGAAGCGGCCGTCGACATCGGCATCGTCACCAGCCTGATCATGCCCAGCGAAATCCTCTGGAAAAAAGCACTGACCCTCTTTCAACCCACCATGGCCAGTATGCCCTACACCGCCGGCCCCTTCGCCGTCGTTTCCCAGCCCAGTGATCTCATGGTCGCCTACGGCCTGCTCTACATGCTCGCCTTCCTGTTCTTCGCCATGTGGAGCTTCTCCCGCCGCGATCTCTAGCCTCGATAGATCCCGTTTTGTTAGTCACACGCGCCTTCAGTATATCATGGTTATTGCTGTACAATTGCTCCAGTCTTATACTGTCTGAAGTACGGAAACCCTTACCGCGCCATTCGGCACTGAAATGAAAAAAGTGGCCCAAAACGAAATGGATAAGGCGCTTGATTGGTGTACCTCACTATTAGGGCCAGTCGAGATGATGTCCGATCATAGTAAAGTTCACGGCGACCACGAATCTTCAACTTGTCGCCTTTCTGCGTCGATTGGATATTGCTATCTTAAAGTTCATCAGACCCTATCTCACTGGCATAATGAAGTTCACGCCTACGAACAGTGGGCAGGCGCATTTGGCGACCATGCTCCAAGGCTCCTTGCCGTACGCGACGAATCACCACTCGCATTGGTTGTCACTGAGTTGCCCGGACGAGTCGTAGAGCATATGCTGTTGCCCCGTTCTCAAGAGCAGGCTATCTGGCAAGCAGCCGGCGCGGCCCTGATAACGCTACACGATTTGGAGATGGGCAACTGCTTTGGCCCATGCTTTCGCGATGGGTCATGCGCTGAGGCGTATTCTAGAAACGCCGAAGAATACGTTTCTCGGCGGTTCAAACAGCAGGTAGACCATGCCACTCGTGGCGGATATATTAGTGACGATGAATTGTCTACCATCCAGGCGGTTTACGAACTGATACCAGCATTTGAAGGCGAACGGCCACTTCCTTGTCATAGAGATTATTGTGCTGCCAATTGGCTTGCCAGCCAGCAGGGAGCCTGGATGGGTGTTATCGACTTTGAGTTTGCCTATTGGGACGTGCGCGTTGCTGATTTCAGCAGGGATCCGGAGTGGTCTTGGATCCGGCGCCCTGATTTAGTTGCTGCCTTTTTCGAAGGGTATGACCGCTCGCTTACCCCCGCAGAAGAGCAGCAACTCCTTGTGGCTCATACCGAATACGCCCTTGGTGCAATTCTCTGGGGACGTGACCATGCTTTTTATGGCTTTGAGCAAGAAGGGCGTGAATCTCTTGCCCACATTGCCACATTATTGAGATAGTATTGGTCTGAGTTGTGAAGTGGAAGCGGTTACCATAAACCCAACCGAGGAATATATTATGCAAATAGCGCGATTACATGGGATTGGAGACATAAGGGTTACGGAAGAAGCGGCCCCGATCGCCGAAGCGGGTGAGGTGTTGCTGCGCGTAACGGCCGTAGGCATTTGTGGTTCAGACATTCATTGGTTTGCCGAAGGCACGACAGGCGCGGCGGGGTTCAGCGAACCATTTGTCCTGGGGCATGAGTTCGCTGCGGTCGTCGAAGAGGGAGAGCTGGCCGGCACGCGGGTTGCAGTTGAGCCTCATGTTGCTTGCGGTAAATGCGAGTTTTGCGAAGAAGGGAATCCCAATCTATGCCCGCACCATTATTTCGCCGGGCAAGCGCCGCAAGATGGCGCCCTGCGCCAATATATGACCTGGCCCAGGGAATTTCTCTTCCCTGTGCCGGACACATTATCAGATGGCGCGGTGGCGATGTTGGAACCGCTTGGCGTCGCCTTGCATACCGTTGATCTAGGTGAGCTCAAACCCGGCATGCGCGTTGGCGTCTACGGCTGCGGCCCGATCGGTTTGTTGGTGGTGCAGCTGGCTAAAATATCGGGCGCGGTTGAGATCGTGGCCACGGACAAACTGCAGCACCGCCTGCAGGCGGCCAAACAGATGGGCGCGACGCAAGTTTTCCAGGCCGAAAATGGCGCAGAAGCGGAAATGATTTTGAAGGCAACCGCCGGTTATGGTGTTGATGTAGCCTTTGAAGTTGCCGGCGATCAGAGTGCGGTAGATACGGCCGTTGAAACCGTCAAGCCCGGTGGAATGGTCGTCATTTGCGGCATCCCCTCCGACGACCGCACCTCCTTTCGCGCCTCTACCTCGCGCCGCAAAGGCTTGACCATCAAGATAGTGCGCCGCATGAAACACACCTATCCCCGCGCCATCAATCTGGTTGCGGCCGGTTTGATCGACGTCGAGAGCTTGATCACCCACCGCTTTCCCCTCCAAGAAAGCGCCGCTGCCTTTGCCGTCGCCGAAGCGCGCCAGGGGTTGAAAGTGATCATCACTCCTTGAGAGGGTATTGTGTGGGCAAGATTCGACTGTGTTGCATAATTTCGATTTGATTCTTGAGCAAGCAGAGTGGACCGAAACGGTAGTTTTTTGACCTAGACGGCTAAACCAAACAGCTTGGCGATGAACCGATTTTGCTCTTTAATATTTCCTTTGTCAGCTGTCGGGTAACAGGAGACCGTTACTGATCTCCCGCCCCCTAAGAACGGCCCGTGAAGTAGGGTAAGGAGCCAGCGAGCAGCACGCATTTCTGCGCCGCTTTTCCAACTCCTCCCCTCAGAACTGCTCGTGACCGCTTTCCGTGTCAAGCAGCTCGCCAGTGACCTCCTTCGATTACCTCGAATGATAATCAATACCGTTTCGGCTGTCCGCATCTCGCGTACCTCTCGGTCACTGTTATCAGGTCACCTGTACCCCTTCGCCCTGTGAACGGCGCTACCGTCTCCCTGGTGCGGCGTTACTCGCACGACTAATATGGGCACTCCGTCACCATAGGGCTCGCGCCCCTTAGGCGATCCCGTGTTCCGTCACTGAGGAACGTTTTCTAGAGCAACTTAGGCTTCCCACTCATGCCCTTGAATGAACTCGCTGTTCATCGCCCAACCACCGGGACGTACTACGGACAAAAGTCTAATCTGTAGCTGCGGCTGGCATCGGGTTACAAACGTGCTACCGATGAGTGTGAAGTTCCACCGCTGGACATTGGGATTCAGGCAATCAAGCTTTAACCATATTGCTCAGGCGTTGCAGAGCCATAGTCTACACGTCTTCCATTATTCTCCGCTTCACATACATGCTCCTGTCCCCTTTCTCTTTCGAGTCCAGGTTAGTTGTTCACCTCGGCGTCATTGTCCCGAACGCCGACCACCTCTGGTGGTAATTCTCTTAGTGCGTACCACGGCGCACAGTTTCCCTTCAAGCCGCTCAAGCCTTTCAATCGCCCTCCGAAGAACGCGGCTTCACCACCTGTAGACCGCGGCTATGGACTTGGTTATGGCAGTTGGGATGCAGCAGCACACGATTTTCCATTCCATCGTGTCCACCGTGAACCTTCCAAACAATATGGTGGCTGTGCCAGCCAGTTTGTTTGGTGATTTTCTGCTGACAGACGAGGCAGATACCGTGTTGCCTAAGCCACAGTCTTCGCAGGCCGTCCCGCCGCCTCAGGTCAACTAGCATCTTGGCATCAATCCATTTCTCAAAGTAGGTTTCCCACTGAGGATCATACGGATTGGCCTTGGCTCTGACCTTGGTATGGCGTTTAATGGGGGTGTTAACCGCCATTTGGAGCCATACACGGCGGGGTTGCCCTTTGTTGTCTGTGATCAGGCCGCTGAACGATCATCGGCGGCGCTGGGAGGCGCCAAAGTACTTCTGGCGTATCCACTCCTTCGCCTGCGATGGGTGCCTGCGTTTAGCCCACCACCATACCGCTCTAAAAATATGGGTGTCAACCTGGCTAAACGTCTGCTTGCTGACCGCATGACAGTGAAAGTTCGCCCATCCGCGAATGATGGGATTCAATTGCACGACAAGATGTCCTGCTGAGGCAGCTTTGTTGGCTTTGATGATTGCTCGAACTTTCGTCAAGAATGCCTTCACATTCTTGGCAGACGGTTTAATCAACAGTTTGCCACTGTATTTGCGGATGTGTTGGCCGAGAAAATCGAATCCGGTTTCGATATGGGTGATGCGGGTCTTCTTCTCTGAGAGTTCCAACCCCCTTTCTTTCAGAAAGGCTATCACCAACGGTTTCACCTCATCGTTGAGGAGCTGTTGACTGCTCCCAGTGATGATGAAATCGTCAGCCAGGGCTTCGCCGGTGATCGTTCTCTGGTCAGTAAGTGGGTTCGCGAGCATGGCTTATCGCCTCGCACAACGTCAATAAATTCCTCTGGTATCGGAAGTGTCTCTACGGTTCCGCGGCCTAAGGCGTTGACCTGGTTACTTATACGTAGAAAGGATGAGTTGGGTGAGAAGGAGCAATATCTCTTGAAACTGCTACTGTAGGATGCCAAAATTGCGGAACTCCGGCAGTTAGCCCACGAATTTGTGCGTATGCTACGTAACCAGTCGGGCGACGAATGGAACGCATGGATCGAGAAATGCCGACAGTCGGCTGTTAAGGAACTCAGGAATTTCGCGATTGGGCTAAAACGGGACGACTCGGCTGTCTATGAAGCTATTCGGCAGCCTTGGAGCAATGGGGCAACAGAAGGGCATGTAAACCGATTGAAGTTTTTGAAGCGCCAGATGTATGGACGGGCTAATTTTGACTTGTTGCGATTGAAGGTCTTGCTCGCTTGATGAGATCGGTTGCACTATTGGTGATGGAGAACCACTCTCATGTGACCAGGTATCACTTTATTGACATTCAGCTCGAAAATAGTTTAACATGTTTTATAATTTTCCCTGCCATGACGGCATTATCAGTCCCCCGAGCCCTCTTTCCCCAGACGGGTCAAGCTGATAAGCAGTTGGTTACCATCATTTTGCCGTGACAGAGAAATGAAAATAAGACCTTGGCCAGAAAATGGTCCCAACCATTCCGGATTTGGAGGTACTTATGGATCCGTTTCTTATCCTTCAACAGCTCGCCCAGACTTGCTCCCTGAACGACAACGAACTCAGGGACTTCATCACCAACGATCTTGGCATGGCCGATCCGGTCATCACCACCGGGGCAAGCACTGACGGCCGTCCCATCCGCGAGGCCGCTACCGCCTTCGAAAACCAAACCGACCTGACCATCCCCATCGGCACCTGGAAACTGCGCCTCGTCCCCCGCCCTGCCAACCAGCCCGGCCAGGTGCGCGTGCCTATTGTCCTCGTCTGCCACACCGACGATCAAAGTTTTCGCGAGCTGCGTATCGAACTGGCTCGTTTTGAACTCGAAGCCGATCCCAACCACCTCATCGCCGCCGATATGTTCACCGAGCCGCACACCCATCTCAAGCGCTCCCCAGGAAACCGCCCCGTCCGTCTAATCGGTCCCGGCGTTACCCTCATCCTTTCCGGCGCTGGGTTGAGCGACATGGACATCAAAGTCACCGGCGCCGCCGGTGGCAGCGACGACGATTTTCCCTCCGCGCGCTTCGAGCCGCCCCACTTCATCATTGGCGGCACCGGCGACAACCTTGGCGTTGCCTGCGACGAAGTGCTGCTTGATTTAAATCGCCAAGACAACCCCGCCATCGTCGACGACAAGCTGCCTGGCGTAGACAACAGCTGGCGCGGCATGATCCTCCAGGAATTGGGCATCTTCTTTGGCGACGGCACCCAAGTCGGCACCTGGTCCGGCATGGCCGCCATGAAAGATTTCTTCATCGGCTTTGACGCCGTCGATCTCTCCGGCACCTTCATCGCCGAACTGGTGCACTACGCCCTGGAAAACGATCCCCAGGTGCAGGTCGCCATCTTCTTCCAAGACGAAAACGGCCAGGAAGTCCTGCAGACCGATTCCGGCGATGCCGCCATCCCTGCCCCGCCAGCCGGGCGCGACTACATGCGTGTGCGCCTGGAAGCACGGCCGAATTGGGATTCCGCTGGTTTTCGCATCAGCTGGCAGATCCCCGCCGGCGTCACCGTCGAAGAACCCATCCGCCGTGGCAGCCTCAACCTCGGTTGGGTGCGCATTCCCGCCGGTGGCCAGCAGCGCCCCTTCACCGTCCAAATCATCGACCACCGCATTCCCGACCGGAGCGAAACACGGCAGGTGCATGTCACCGAACCCCCTGTCGCCGCCGGTCCTCAGCCCTTAACCATTGTCTTTGATGGCATCCTCGAGAACGCCGGCTTCGCCCCAGGCGAACGGCCGACCAACCGCCTGCACATGAACCTGACCCCGGGCCAAACTGCCACGATCACCGCCCGTATGGGCGGCGGTTCTGGCAACGTCAGCGCCACCCTGACTGTGCCCCCCGGATTTTCGATCACCGCCGGCAGCGCCACCCAGAACGTCGCCCGGCCGGCCGGCAGCAACGTCTACCCCGACGTACAGTGGACTATTTCCGTGCCGGCGGGACCACCCGCCGCACCTCAACATCTCGCCCTGCTTTTAGCCGTCGTCGATAACGGCATCACCACAAACCGCCGCCTGCGTCTCACTTTCCAGGAGGCTGTACCCGCCGCCAATCGCGATTTCGAACTGGTCAGTTACACCGACTGGCGCGCCGATCCCGGTATCGGTTTGGCACGTCTGCAGCTGCTAAACGGTCTCGACTTTGGCGACATCATCTGGGCGCTGGAAAGCGAACCGGTAGCTTTAGACCTTTTCTCCGATCCCGTGCAGGACGCCCTCTTCAACGGCGCGGCCTTCACAACCACCGAAGTGCCGCCCACCTCACTCAGCGCCGGCACCATAAGGCCGTATCTCGGCACCGACGACCGTCTCTGGCGCCTGACCGGTCAGGTGGGCGCCGACCCCGCGGCGGCCCCAGCTCGTGCCCCCTTCATCGTCGGCGAACCTCACGATTCCGACCTGGTCAATAACCCCCCGGCAGTCATCGCCAATTTCCTCGGCGCGCTGCCCGATCCCGCACCTTATCAAAGCCCGGACGGCACCACCGTGCGCACCGTCCAATTCCACTACGACTGCGACCAGATCCAGCCCCCCGCCAATCCCGGCGACTGTGCCACGTTGGGTCCCGAAGATAACGCCGTGCGTATCTCCTTTCCCGTAGAGGTCAACCGCCAGCAGGCTCTGGGCTTCGCCGCCCTCTTTCGCGCCATCGACGCCCAGCGTGATAATATCGAGGCCATCGGCCTTTTCGGCGGGGCCTCCATTGAAGGCACCATCGACTACAATCTCGACCTGGCCCAGCGCCGCGCCGGTGCTGTCCGCGAAGCCCTGGTTGCCCCACCGGCGAAGCTGCTCACCGCCATGACCAATCTGCCCGGCTCCGACAGCTACAACATCACCGCCACCGCCGCCTCGACCATCGCCTCCTTGAGCGCCGCCGGCAAAATTGAAGCCCACTCCTTTGGCGAGGACGGCGCTGCCTCGCAGATCCTGCCCCGCGACCGCCGTGTCTTTGCCATTCTCAAGCTGAAGCCCGCCGCCGCCACGGCAGACATCATCCATACCGAGTACTTCGTCACCCTGCCCGGTGCCCCACCCCCGGTAGAAGCGCCGCCAACGCCGCAGAAGAAGCTCCAGGATCATCCCTTCCGCCACAGCGTCTTTCGCCTGGCCCATGTCGAGGTTGAGCTGCTGCGCAACGAGCTGGTGCGCCTGCAGATCCGCCTCAAACTCGACTTGGAAGCGTTCAACGAGAACGACCTGCCCACCGTCGGCGAGATGCGCGCCCGCAGCCTCAACGACTTGGATGGCGTGACCACCTTTTTCCTGGAGATGAAACGCAACCCCGAACCTGGACCAGACGAACCTGAGTTCATGTGGGAATTCGTCGTCCTCTCCGATCCCGGTGACCTCGACGGTCTGACTTTGCTCCAGAAACCCGCCGACGCCACCACCTTGGACATCCTCGGCGGGCCTTCCATCGTCACCCCCGCCCTGACCGCCCTGCAAGGCGGGCGGGTCGGCATCAGCGCCCTCGCCGTGGGTGTTTCTGTTGGCGCTATCTTATCTGCCACGGGTCTCATCGACGTGCAGGTCTTGGTCTGGCGCGGCATTCGCTTCAAACTGCGGCAGGGCAGCGTTGCTAGCCAGGGTATCAGCCTTGCCGTCGACTACACCGTCCGTTACCACATCGACGCCGATCTGAGCCAAATTGGCAATACACCTGGCCTGCCTACCCTGGCCACCGATCCTGCCAATCCCGTTGAACTCACGTTCCGCAACGTCGGCGTCGAATTCCAGCCCGATGGTCCCAAGGTGGAGTTCTTTTACAACCCCGCCGACGGCTTCCAACTCGATATCAACGATCCCGGTGTCTTCCGCCTTGGCGATGGCATCGGCCGTTTGCTGAGCGTCGACCGCGTGCGCGCCGGCGCCGGCTCTCCCCTCTGGCTGGAAGTAGAGCTGTCCCTGGCCCTGGAAACAGGCATCTTTTCCATCGACACCCTGCGCATCCGCATCAGCCTGGAAACTGATCAGCTGTTTGCCGCCGTAGGCGGCGAAGTAAACCTTGGCTCCGGCTCGATCAGCATCAGCGACTTTGACGTCAGCATTAACAAATTGGGCGTTTCCGTCGACATACCTGGTACCCTTGAAGGGCGCGGTGAGCTAGCCATCAGCGGCGGCGATATTGAAGGGGAACTCGATCTCAGCCTCGTCCCCCTGGACCTGCGTATCTACGCCGCCTTGAAACTGCTTACCCGCGAAGATCTGCGCGCGCTCTACGCCTACCTCTCCGTCGAATTCGCCCCGGGCATTCTCCTCGGTTCCACCGGTGCCGCGATATATGGCTTCCATGGGCTGATCGGTGTGCAGATGGAGCGCAGCAATCAAGATGATGCCCTGGCCTGGTTCAAAGCGCCCCCGGTCGGTGTCGCCGATACCACCAAATGGGTTGCCGCCCGCGGCAGCTGGGCCTTTGGCGTCGGCACTGTCATCGGCACTGCCTTCGACACCGGTCTGACCTTCAACACCAAGGGTACCTTCATGCTCGAACTGCCAGGACCCAAGTTCCTGCTCGCCACCGATTCCAGTTTCATCAAACCCAAACCCGACACCAAGAGCGCGACCACCGGCGATCTCGTTTCCGTCGTCATGCTCGACTTTGAGAATCATACCTTCCTCATCGGCATCGATTTCACCATTAGTTTCGCCAACCTGATCAGTTTCCGCGTGCCCACGGAAATCTTCCTCAACCTCAGCTCCGCCAACGACTGGCACATTCGCTTTGGCCAATGGAATCCCGAATCGAAGCGCATCACCTTGCACATCTTTGACCTGTTCAAGGCTTGGGGCTACTTTGTCGTCGAGGGGGATGGCCTGGTCGTCGACGATAAGCTCGACCTGCAGGGCATCACCTTGGCCACCGGCTCGCGCATCGAGATCTTCTGGGGTTCTCGCTCCGTGGGCATTTACCTTGAGGCCTACCTGGAATACCACATCGGCTTACAGTTGAAACCCCTGCTCCTGCAAGGGACCCTGGACGTCGGCGGCGAACTGCACCTGATCATCGTTTCCTTGAGCGCCCACGGTAAGCTGCGCGTCATCGCCCCTGAGCCCTTCGTCCTGCGTGGTGAAATTTGCGGCAAGCTCGACCTGTGGCTTTTCTCCATAGAAGGCTGCGCCAGCTTTACAATTGGCGACGCCGACGCCGCCGTGCCCCTGCCGCCCAACCCCTTTGTCGACATGGTGCTCATCGACCGCATGACCTCCGCCGCGGTGCCCACGCCGGGTAATGGCGGCCAAACCCTGGCCCCGCTCGATGCTGTGCTGCACCTCATCTTTGACTACGACATGATCGATGACCGCCCTGATAAAAGCACCAACCTGGCCGACCCGACCCGGCCTCGCAACCAGGTCTCCGAAGATCTCTACTACGATTATCAGCTAACCTCCGTAACCATCACGCCCGATGCAGGCGGCGCCGCCCTTTCCCCGGTGCAAAGCGCCTGGGCGCCTTATACCCTGCCCAACGCCACAGCCGAAGAAGCCAACTCCGCCCGCACGCTGCGCCTCCTTGACTGGAAGCCCACCGCTCACGAACGCGCCGTCGACTTTGCCAGCGGTTACGGCGAAACGGTGCAGCTGCTCTTTGAACGTCTCTGCCAGCCAGTGCCGCGACCCACCCCCGACTGCGCCACCTTCGACGAAGAACTACTGGGCATCCGCGATTCCTGGCTGCTGGATCAGGAAGAGTTGGCTCCCGTTTACGTTTTCCCGTCCCAGGGCAATGGCCTCGGCGCGGAAATGCTGGGCCACACCATGTCCGCCTCCGCCGCGCGTGTCGTACCCCTAGTGCCTATACCCTATCCCGATCGCCAGCCCCAGCGCCGCTGCCTGCGCCTGCCTGGCGCCATTCAGGGACAGGTCTTGTCCATCCAGGACTTTATCGACGATCTGAGCGACATCTTCTTGACTGATCCCAGCCCGCAGTTCTTCGAGCTGTGGCAATCTGGCCTGCTCTTCATCCGCCTGCCTGAACTCGTCACTGCCCAGGTCATCCTGGCCCTGCCGCTTGAACTCTCCGCGGATGGGCAGGCCGTTTTCCTGAACGAGGACCTCAAACAGGTCTCGCCCATCATCAGCTTCCAGATGGCCTCCATCATCCCCGGCAGCTTCGGCAGCGACGCCTTCAGCGCCCACGCCGCCAAACGTATCGTCTTTGAGCAGCCGCTGGATGTCGATCAGCCAACTTGTATCTCCTGGCTCCTCATCCGTTCGCCAGGTCGGGAGAAAATCGACAACCGTGATCCCAACGCCTACCTCATGGAAATCTGTGGCATCACCTGCGCGGAATGGCGCCGCTGGCGCGATGCCGTAACCGGCAAAGCCTCCGCCATCGCCACGCTCACAGATTTGACAGGAGTCATTGGCGGCATCCCCGCCGTCTCCGCCAATGAACTCCTCGAAAGAGATATCGTTTATCGCGTCAGCGGCACCATTAGCTGGTCCAGGTTCCGCGACAAGAATGGCCAAGTCGACCTGGATGGCACACACACCTTTGAACGCACTTTCCGCACGGTCAACGATGCGCCGCGTGACATTCGCCGCTACATTCTCGACACCAATCCCCTCAACGATATGCAGCCGCACTACTACGCCGAAAATATACAGATACGTTTCACGTCCGACGTTATCGATCGCCTCTTCGCCAAATTCGAAGAACAGCTAGTCGTTCGCGCCAAAGCCCACAAGGGTCGTCATGTGCTCAACCAACCCCTTTCCGACGGCACCACGCGCGAATTCTTCCCTTTGGACAGCTTTGAGGAAACGCTCCTGGCCACGCTCAATAATCTGCGTGGCTCCTGCCTGCCGGGCGCATGGGATATGCTCTTTCCCAAGCCCGTCTACACCCAGGATGAGCCCTTGACGCCCAATACCGGCTATACCGTTGCCGTGATCCCCCGGCCTTTGGACGAACTGGACGAGGTCGGCTTGACCGTGGACGAGTGGGACCGCCGCCTGCAAGCCGCCTTCGATGACGGCGCGGCCGTCTTCCGCTTCGACCTGCGCACCAGCCGCTGGCCAAGCTTCACCGCCCATGTCGCCGCCTACCGTGACCCGCCCATAGGGGATCTCTTTGCCGCGGAAGGTTCCGCGCTGAACGCCGCTCTCGGCTCCATCACCGTCGGTCGCGGCGACGAGGCGGTTGACAGTCTTTCTGTGGCCCTGTTTGGCGGTCCCATGGCAGTTCCCCGCGCGCCGCTTCTCGCGCGCATTTGGACCGAGGTTGGCAGTGCGCCCGACCCCTTCTCCACACCCCCATACCGCTGTCGCGGCATTCTCCTCGATGGCCCGGAACCATTATTGAAACTGTTGGCCGATGGCAGCCCGCGCGTAACGCTCGAAGCTCGCCAGACACCGGCGGCCAACACGCCCTTTGCCAACGGCACCCCGCCGGCGGGTGAGCGGTTGATCACAGGCGCGCGCGGCGCGCGGCTGTTCCTGCTTTTTGAAACGGCCGATCCCCCATTCATTCAAATCGAACTGCACGATCACGTTTTAGGACTTGTCGAGCGGCTGATCATCCCCGTCGGCGGCACGCCCGGATCATTTGCTGAAGGAGGTAGCTAATCATGCCCCACATCAATCCTTCCCTGCTTAAACTAATAGGTGATGGCTTCGTTTCTGACGACTATGCCGCTGATGGCAGCCACCTGCGGTGGATGTTTGACCATCGGCTCGGCTTTCCTCGCTTCTCCTTCTGCCTCGATCGCCGTCCCGGCATGGGCATCGAGCATTCGTTACAAGGGGTCGAGCTTCTGTTCCAAAACTTCACCGAACCGCTGGGTCTGGTGAACCAGATCATCCGCAGCAGCATCTCCGTCCAGCGCCCGCAGGGCATGCTTCAGGTCAGCGGCGATGGCATTGCCCTCGAGGAACGCAAGCTCATTATCGACTTTCATGGCGGCTCCGCACCGGTTGCCGACCCCTATGCCTGTTGGGTGCAGCTGCAGTTCAAAGTCAAAGTACCCGGCAGCAAACTTCAGGCCGATGCCCTCTATGACAATCGCAGCGCCGATGAGGTCGTCGATCGCGTCACGCTCGCCTTTGTGCGCGAATTCAACAAGGCTGGCCTTCGCCCGCCTGATCGGCTCCTTGTCTCGAATTTATTCCGTGAAGCCGGGCCCGTCTTTGAACTGCTTGAAAATCCGCAGCTGGGTCTATCCCAACCGCAGTTGCAAAATGAAGAAGAGCGGCGCCTCTTCCGCCGCCTGCGTCAGATTGACCAGGCCCGCTACGCGCGCGTGACCCCCGATTTCATCCGCCGCCTCTTGGCAATCATCCTGGAACAAGGGCTGCAGGTCAAAGATCTGGGCTTGGACCGCACCGTCAGCAAGTTCGTGACCGTCCAGCTGCGCGCCGAGCGCATCGACCGCGTTTCCATCATTGGTTCAGGCGCTTTCCTGCAGAGCGTCGCCTGGGTCCACGCCGAGGATCTGCTCAAAGCGGACCTCTGGGAGCCAGTCGGCTGCTTCCCCATCGCTACGAAAGAGGACGATTACTTCAGCCGCAATAAAGCGGACTATAACGGCTTAAATCCTGATGAATTAGCCGAACAACGCCTCCTCGCCATCATGCCCAACGGCGCGGGGCCCCTCGATGACCGTCAGGTGCCCCCTTCCCGCCCGCCCACGCCCGCCGAGCGGCAGGCGCGTTACTTGCAGCCCTGGCTGGAGCAGTTGGAACCTTGGGTCAGTGCCATCCTCCAAGAATCCCTGAGTGGAGTCCAGCACCAATCGGAAACCGTCTTGCACGTCAATTTGACCGAAGCGGGGCAGGTCTCTGGTGCCGGTGTGCACCCTACGGTGGCGGCAATGTCCGATCACACCATGGATACCCGCCCCTATAGCCTGCTCCTTGCCGCGTCAACTGCCTTTCCCGTGGCCCAGCTCTTGGGTATGGCCGCCATCGATCGCCCGCCTGATATCGACCATATCGACATCTGGGATTATCGCCTGCGTGGACGTTGGCGCGTCCAAGATATTGAAACCTGGGGCCTGGCCCTGGAACGCCGTCTCCGCCAGCTCATAGACAATTTCCTGGCGGCGACACCCGCCCACCGTACCGCGGCAGCCGTTGAATTTATGAAAGCCAAGCAGGAAGCCGATAATGCGCTGATAGTGATCCAGCAGCTGCTTGCCGGTGCTGTGAATGGCATCGTCGAACTGTGGGCCTTAAAAATGGGCGTGCGCGCCACCAAACATGCCCTTTTCAGCGAGCCGTCCAACCTCTCAGCCACCAAGGATGGCCTGGCCATGCCCGGCGCCGGCGCCTCCATCCAGGCCGTCGCTCGCCTCGCGTGGCCCCTACGCCAGCGTGCGCGGGTCATCTTCGACGAGGAAATACCAATCGCTGCCGCCATCGGCCGCGATCCCGGCGGTGCTGCCGGCGCTTTCCCTGCGGTAATCAATCCGCCTGATCCCCGCAGTGGTTTCCCACTGGCTGTCATCCCCGTTCCCGACCCGGATGACGTTGCCGCCAGCAGCACGGCCGTTTACTTTGACCGCCGTGTAGACGAGGGAATTACCTATCGCTATGGCCTTTCCGAATCCGATCCCTTCGGTCGATGGTCCCGCTTCCGCGAAACCACCTTCCGCTGGGTTTACGACATTCTGCCAGCTCCGCCGGCGCAGATCAGCGCCGGCCTGCAGCAGACAGGCCAGCCGCCCCGCCTGATCCTTACCGTCACTTTCACCTGGGCTCGTGACCTCTTCCCGCCGGCCAATTACAGTTTCAAGGTCCACCTGCGCCGCAGCGCCCCTCCCGTTGCCTCCGCCAACGATCCTGGACAATGGGGTCATTTCAGCCGCCAGCCGGGCGTGCTTGCCGCCCCCTTTTCCTTCACCGGCACTCAACAAACCGATGCCGCCAGCCACGACAGCATGCCCGTCACGATCTCTTTTTCCGATCGCTCCGTAGCCGACCCGGCGGGCAATATCCACGACTACCGCGACTATGTCCTCACCTTTGATGGTTTGGAACTGCTGCGCGACAATATCGATCGCGCCTCCGTCTGGATCGGTATCTCCGCCCACGATGACGTCCACAATCTTGAATCAGCCGAAGTCGGTGGACCTGCTCCGGCGGCGCACATTCTCAACGTCCCGCCGCCTCCGCCGCCCCTGCCGCCTGATCCTGAACTGGCGTCTTTTGCCGATGCCGAAGGGCTTTCTAGCTACACCCTCTCCTGGCCCGGCGCCGCCAACGTCCGTTACCTGGTCTACCGTGCCGGTGAACAAGAACTGGTCAGGTTGCTACAGGACCGCCAGATCAACACCGCCGTTTACGACCCGGCTGCCGCACCCAATTTCCGCGCCGCAGCCTTGAAGCAGCTGGCACCTCAGGCCCAGGATGCCTTCCAGGTCCGCTCCGAGCTGGTACCCGAGCCGCCCCGTTACCCGGACAATCATCCCAACCCCCTGCTGCGCGGCCGTTTCCAGGAATCTATCGATTGGCCTGCGCTGTCCGCCGCTGAGCTGGCCTTCACCGATCAACTGGGCGGCGATATCCGCACCTTGACCGTCTATACCGTCCTCGGCAAATCCCGCTCCGGCATTTTGAGCAGTTGGCCCGCCGGCATGGACAGTTTTGTCGTCGTCGCCGTGCCCCGCAAGCCGGAGCCGGCCCGGCCCCAAGTGCTGCGCGCCGCTTGGCAGCCGCCCCTAGACATCCCCGTAGCGCCGCCCCAGGCCGGTGCCGCGCGCGCCGAGCTGCTCATCGTCCAGCCGCCGCCAGAAAGCGCCCCCGTCGCCGCCTATGAAGTGTACCGCACCCTCGATCCAGCCAAGAGCCGCGACTACCGCCTGATGCGCCCCTTGCACCGTCTGGAAATGCCTGCCTTTGATAGTGCGCTGCCCGGCTTCGAGGGCACCCCGCTGGCCACCTATATCGATCCCACCGTCTCGCCCTGGAAAACCTACTTCTACCGCGTCGTCGCCCGCGCCCCAGGCCAGAACGGAGGCACCATCGGCATGCGTTCCGAGGCTTCGGCCGTCGCCCAGGTCGTGACTCTCTCCGGCGCTCCGCCAGAGCTGCCCGCGGACATCGTCGTCACCCGCGCCGTGGGACCCGACCTGGTCCAGGTCTCCTTCACGGCCGTCGCCCCCACCACCAGCGCCGGTGATTTCCAGTTCGATCTCATCCATCTGCAGACCGGCAGCCGCCTCATCGTTGCCCGCTCCACAGCCGCCAACGCCCGCCAGAACGTTGGCCCGGATAGCTATCTACTCACTGCCGATGGCTCGCGCATCGACGAAGACGACACGCTGATCATCCGTATCACCGATCCGCTCGGTCGCAGCAGCGAGACGGCGCCTTTCCTGCAGCGCCAGCCACCCGATCTGACCCAGCTGCGCACGCGCACGATTTTCGGCATCTTGACCGTGGAAATACGCAGCGCCGCGCCCATCGCGCCGCCCATCGCCGGTGCCTTTATGTTGGAATTCTTTACCCTGGACGCCCCCAGCCCCATCGATCCCGATCCCCAACCTGAACGCCGCGTCAGCCAGGCCCTTCATGAAATTCCCGCTTTTCACTTTAATGGCTGGCAGCGCACAGGTCCGGACGGCAACGGCCGTTTCATTTACCGCACCCGCTTCACCATCTCCGGCACCAACGTCGCAGCCGTCATCGTCACCCTGACCGATCCCACCGGTCTCGAGAGCACCTTGCGCGCAAATATCTGATAGAGGCCCCAGGCCTAGATAAGTCCCGGGGCCTTCTCGAAGGCCTAAAGGTAGCGAACGTGCCATGAAGGGCAAAATATTGCAGGGTATTGTCAATTTAGCTTCGATTACGGCTAGCAAAGCCACGAATCGACCAAAATTTGCATTTTTCAGCAACTCGCTACGGCCGTCACATCCTGCCAAATTTGAAAGCGCTCAACCATGATTTGTCTATACTCTGTTGCTTTCATCAGGTGTCTTCTTGGTTTGAAATGTTCGTAAATCGGGCCAAATGGGGACAAAAATTGATGAGCTTGCTCAGGCGATTTGAAGCGCTGCATCACCCTTTCTCGCCTTCTGGTTGGTAGATGTGAGTTCTCAGCCCGATTATTTAGTCCCTTGTGCTGCGGTGTTCAACATGTGGTAAGACCTCACGAATAGCAGCCCCATAGCTGCGTAGTTTATCCGTAATGATCACGCGTGGTTCGTATTTGAGACCTCTCAACAACTTAAGGAAGAAACGTTTCGCTGCCTCTTTGTTGCGCCGGCGAGTCACCAAGATATCCAGCACCATGCCATTCTGATCAACGGCTCGCCAGAGGTAATGCGTTTTCCCATTAATCTTGATGAAGATCTCGTCAAGATGCCATTTATCGCCAGGTTGACCCCTCCGCTTGCGAAGTTTCAGAGTATATTCATCACCAAATTTCAAACACCACTGGCGAATTGATTCATAGCTGACGATGATACCCCGCTCGGTCATCAGTAATTCCACATCACGATAACTGAGAGAGAATCGATAATAGAGCCAAACACAATGTCTGATGATTTCGATCGGATAACGATAACGCTTATAGGTTGGAATCTCTTTTTGGGCCTTCATTTTCAGTTTATGGCCCAATAGAGTGCAGGCGCCCATTAAGTTGACAATACCCTAATCAGTTCACTTTTTCCATGGATACTCCCCAAAGATTGGCTGATTAGAGAATTAGGGTGGGTTTCGACAGGCGGATGAGGGCTTCGACGAAATAATAATCGCCGTAGATCAGGCCGTGATCCATCAGGTTGTGGGGTTTGGAGCGTGTGCCATGTAACAGCAGGCTGGCTTCGCCGCTGTCGCGGCTGGTATAGCTTTGCCAGAGCGATTCGAGGATGCTGATCGCCTGGCTTTGCCAGATACGTGCCAGCTTGGGCTCGTTTTCGATCGATGCCAGATCGAGCATGCCCGATGCCAGGATGGATGCCGCCGAACTGTCGCGCACGTCGTTGGGAATGAGCGTGCTGTCGAAATCCCAGTATGGGATCAGATCGGCGGGCAAGCGCGGCCAGAGATATTCTATCAGGCGGCGGCTGGCATTCAAGAAAGCGGGATCGCCGCTGGCGCGGTAGCAATCGGCAAAGCCATACACGCCCCACGCTTGGCCGCGACTCCAGCAGGAAGCGGCGCTCAACCCCTGGTGGGTGTCTTGCTTGAGGAACGCGCCCGTCTCGGGGTCGAAGTCGCAGACATGGGATGTGCTGCCATCCGGTCGGACGTGGTGGGACAGGGCGGTGCGCGCGTGGGCGGCGGCGATCTCGGCGTAATACGCGTCGCCGGTTTCTTTACTTGCCCAGAAAAGTAGGTCGAGGTTCATCATGGTATCTATGATCGTGCGCCCGCGCAGTTCGGGCGAAGCATCGAGCGCACCCCAGGCCTGGATGAACTGGCCACGAGGATTAAAACGGCGGCTGAGCGTCGCCGCGGCTCGCAAGGCGGGAGCCTTGAGACTCTCATCGCCCGTCACCTGGTAGCCGAGCACGAATCCCAACTCAAAGAGAAAACCAAGATCGTGATCGGCTTGGTCGTGCAGGCCGGGCAGCAGCCGGTTGGCCCAATCGCGGGCAGCGGCTGTGAGCGATGGATCGCCGCTGGCAGCGTAAGCCAGCCAGAGCAGTCCAACCCAATGCCCACCCACCCACCAGCCATGCTGATCGGGATCTATCTGCACCCACTGGCCGCGTTCGGTTCGTTCAGGGAAGCTGGCGAGGGTGGCTAGATTGTGGCGCGTTTTAGCGATGCAGAATTCTAGGGCGTCGTCGAGCCAGGCGGGAGCGGTGATGATATTTTTCATTGTTGTATCTTATCTTTTGTGGAGTTCGCACAAGGTACCCTCTGGAACGTGCTTTTTTAGCGTTCGGCGCCTCAAATGCGAACGGTGCCGACCTCAGATGCGAATCGTGCCCACCTGAAGGTTCGCTACTCCTCATCCGTCAAACCAACTTTGCAACCATACCAAAAAAGTTTGGTAACAAGACGTAGTTGATGAATGTTAGCAAACATCCAACCATTAAACAATTTTAGAATGGCAATCTTCTTGACAGGCAACAAAATCACAAAACTTGGCTTCTTACAACGGAGTCAGCCCAACGATATAATTGGAAGAACATGGATAAACAAGAGAGATTTCTATGTCGAAAAAAGCAAACAAGTGTGATACGCTTTTTTATTCGTGAATGCCTGGCGTAGGTATCCGGACCATTTGCAGGATTGGAGTTTATATGCCGCAGCAAAAAGTGAACCGCTATAAAATCATCGTCAACCCTATTTCCGGTCGCGGCAATGGAGAACACATCATTCCCTCTTTACAAGAAAGCCTGCGAAAACAGGGGATCGATTTTGACCTGGTTCGTACACAACGGCCGTCCCATGCTATCGAGTTGGCCCGGCAGGCGGCCGTCGAGGGTTTTGCCGTCGTGGTCGCCGTTGGCGGGGATGGCACTGCCAACGAGGTGATCAACGGTCTGATGCAGGCCAGGCAAAACGGGAACCTGGAAACAGCGATGGCTGTTCTGTGTGCTGGCCGCGGCAACGATTTCGCTTATAGTGCCAGCATGCCGGAAGATCTGGACGATGCCTGCCGCATCCTGGCCGAGGGTCACCGCAAAAGGATTGATATCGGCTTTGTGCGCGGAGGCTTGTTTCCCGACGGCCGTTTCTTTGGTAACAGCCTGGGCGTCGGCTTTGACGCCGTGGTCAGCTTTGAAGCAGTCAAAATGACCCGCTTGACCGGTACACTTTCCTACCTTGTTGCCGTCCTAAAAACCATCTTCCTTTATTATACCGCTCCCCAAGTTCAGATTAAGCTCGAAGAGGAGCTGCTTGCGCTGCCCGCCCTGCTGATCTCCATCATGAATGGGCAGCGACAGGGCGGTGCATTTTTCATGTCGCCCCAGGCCCAAAATGATGATGGCTTGCTTGACCTTTGTATCGTCCATGAAGTGAGCAAAGCGCGCATTTTTACACTGTTGCCGCACTTTTTTTCAGGCGCGCAATTTAAACAGAAAGAAGTCCAGTTCCGCCAGGCTGCACAGTTGACGGTTACGGCTGTACGCGGCGTGCTGCCCGCCCACCTGGATGGTGAGACCTTATGTACAGATGCTACTGAACTGGTCGTGAAGCTGCTGCCGCGCCAATTGGATCTCATTAGCCCGCGCATGGAATGAGCGTCCATGTCTCTAGCTTATCATGCCGTCAATTTCACCTTCAAACGCATCGTGCGCATATTGTGCCGCGTGGATGATTCGCAGTGGCACAAGATCCCTGCTGAAGGTCCGTTTATCATGGCCGTCAATCACATCAACTTCATGGAAATACCGCTGATGTACACGCACCTGCTGCCGCGCCCGATGACCGGCTTCGTCAAAGCGGAAAGCTTTGATCTCCCCTTCGTAGGCTGGGTTTTCAAACTTTGGGAGGGAATCCCCTTGCAGCGCGGTGAGGCGGACATGACCGCTGTGCGCGCCGGGTTAAACGCCCTGGCTGAAGGAAAAATCCTGGTCATCGCCCCGGAAGGGACGCGTACGGGCGACGGCCGTTTGCAGCAGGGTCATCCCGGCATCGTCACCATAGCCCTTAAAGCGAACGTGCCCATATTGCCCGTCGCCTATTACGGCAGCGAACATTTCTGGCCTAATTTCAAGCGTCTGCGACGGACTTGACTTTCACGTCAATGTCGGACAGCCGTTTATCCTGGATCGCCGCGGCGTGCGCGTCACCAAAGAAATCCGCCGCCAAATGGTCGACGAAATCATGGCCCAGATCGCCCGCCTGCTGCCCCCTGAGAACCGCGGCTTCTACACCGCCCTCTCCGCTGCCCCCTCAACCCATCTGCGTTATCTGTAGGGGCAGACCCCCGTGTCTGCCCCACTCGCTTCCCCTGTGGGTCCGCTGGAAAATAGCCATACCATTCTTGTTGACATTTGTGCAACCGTGTGCTTTAATACGTACAACCGCATACGATTGCATAATGAACTTTTAGATCTTCAGAATTGGATTAATGGGAACGTTTTGGTTTGTTAGCTGGTGATGATCCAGCAAACGCTACAACTTCTCACCTACCACCGAGGTCGATCGATGTCGTCCAGAAAACGAATGTCGAATCGCAGAGCAGTCACCATGCGTGACGTTGCGAAACTTGCCGATGTCTCACAGAGCACCGTTTCGCGCGTCCTCAGCGGGGCGACAGAGCCAATCCAAATTGGCGATGAAACGCGCCAGCGGGTACTGGAAGCCGTCAAAGAACTAAGATATCAACCGAATTTGCATGCAGGCAGCCTACGCGGACAAAGAACGCGTATGATTGCCATCATGATCGCCGATATCACCAACTCGTTCTATCACCCCTTGATACGTGGCGTGCAGGACATCGCCAAACTACACCGTTATGACATCATGATTGCCAACTCGGACCATACGGCCGACAGCGAAAAACTCTTTGTCGAGTCCGTCATGCGCCGCCCAGTGGATGGAATTGTCATGGCCCCTTATTACCTCGACGATGACGATCTAGGCGAATTGATTGAGCGCACTGGCGCGGTAATAGCCGCCGTGGGGCAGCACCTCCACCATCCTGAAGTTGATATTGTTTTTGGCGACGACGAACAGGCAACATGTGATGCAGTCACCTGGTTACATGAGACAAAGGCCCATTCACATATAGGGTTTATTGGCGTAACGGAACGCTTCCCGGTGGGCGTACGGCGACGCAAGGGTTTTGAGCAAGCACTGCGTTCTGTTGGTCTTAACCTAGAAACGGGCTATGAACAGGAAGGAGACTGGTCGCCCGAGAGTGGATATAGTGCTATGCAGCAGCTCCTATCTTTGCCTGTTCTGCCTACGGCCGTGTTTGCTTGTAATGACTTAATGGCTATCGGCGCTATGCAGGCTGTGAAACAGAGTGGCCTACGCATACCAGAGGACATGGCTGTCGTGGGCTTCGACGACATTACGGCTGCATCTTGGGTGAGCCCAACCCTTTCTACCGTGGCCCAGTACCCCGGCGAGATGGGCACACACCTGGCAAAAGCAATCTTTGAGCGCATCCATGGCGACTACAACGGTCCCAGCCGTCGCATTGAAATCCCCTGCCGTCTTGTCGAACGGGAATCAACATGAGCAACGCCATCCTGAACTGTACAGAAATACCGCTGGCTACATTGCGATGGTGCAATGTTTTGACTTTGTTTACCTTTCATTTGTGGCGCGGCGATTTGCTTGCGTCGATTTAGCAGTCAATCGTGACCTCATTTCACGGATTGACACAAAGGAGAAGTTGAAATGAGAAAGTTTTTGTTAGTCCTGAGTTTGTTGTTGGTATTGGCAATGATCCTTGGCGCATGCGGAGGATCAGAGCCCGAAGCTGCCCCGGCTGAGCCTGAAGTTGCCCCGGCTCCAGCCGAGGAGGAAATGGCTGAACCCGTGGAAGAGGCTGCTCCAGTCGAGGAAGAGGTAGCCGTGGATCCGAACGCGGAACCGACCCCGATTGTGAATGCCTTTGGTGAATGTGACGATCCATTAATTCTCTGGCACGGCCTGACCGGGACGGATGGTGCCGTCTTCGCGGTCATGCTGGAGAACTTCGTAAACGAAACGCCTGGTGCTTGCCTCAGTTCTGAAGGTATCCCTTGGGATATCTTCTTCCAGAAGTATCCAACCGCTGTAGCCGCAGGAACCCCACCGGACATGGTTATTTTCCATGCCGCCGAGGTTAACCAGATGGCTTCCGAGGGCCTGATGATACCCATGGAAGATTTGATCTTCAGTGATGGAACCCTTAACAAAGATGACTTCAATCCTGAAGTGATCAATGCCATCACCTTTAACGGTGAAACAATGGCCGTTCCCTTCGACAACCATGGTTGGTTGTTGTGGTACAACACAAAGCTCCTGGAAGATGCCGGTCTCGACCCGGAAAACTTACCCGCGAATGGCGCAGAGTTCCTCGATTGGGCGCAGAAGTTGACCACAGATGTCAACGGTTTGCACCCGACCGATGAGGGTTTTGACAAAGACAATGTTGATGTATGGGCTATAGACTACACCTGGCCGCGCTACACCGTCCCCACCACACTGTGGCAGTTTGGCGGTGGCGTTCTGAACGAAGATGGTACAGAGGTGATCTTTGATACCCCCGAATCTATCGCCGCGATCCAGTACTGGCATGATTTGATGTACAAGTACTATGTGGCCCCACCGGCAATTCCGGGCAAAATGTGGGCAGGCGATCTTTACGCCAACAACCGTCTTGTCTTTATGTGGGAAGGAACCTGGACAGGAGGCTTCATGAAGGACAATCCCGATGTGGCCGCCCTGACCAAGACGGCGTTTATCAATTCGCTAGCTCCTGATGGTCACCAGGCGGTTAAGCTGGACTCGCACATCATGTCCGTTCCCACCGGTGTGGATGACGATGGAGCACAAAAGGCCAAGGCCTTGATGGCCTACCTGGCCAATAACGGCGCCTTCTGGGCGACCTCGGGCCAGGTGCCGGCGAAGATCGCCGTACAGAGTGAACCTGAAGTGCAGGCAATTGAGTCGGTAGCCATGGCCGCCAAGGAGTTCAACGAGATTGGCCGCACCAGTTCACCGCACAAAGCCTACATCGAAGTCCAAACGGCGTATGAAACGGCCGTTGGCAACGCCCTCGCCAGTGCCGACGCCGACGTCGCCGCGGAACTTAAGGCAGGTGCTGACCAGATGCGAGCCATCCTAGCTCGTCCATAATCAAGATTACTTACTTACCGCAGGTCGGTGTATGTTCATATTAGATTGAGTACACTGACCTGCGGGTCCAGATTAAGTCTCCTACTTGTACTGAGCGTAGCCGGAGTAAAGGATAACTAGCTATGACCACTTATACTGCGCCCGTAGATAGTTCAGCAAGAGTTTCTGCTCAACGCAGGAAAAAATTACGCAAACAACTCCCCAACTACCTTTTCATTTTGCCCCACTACTTATTCTTTTGTGTGTTTCTCCTCTATCCGATTTTCCGCGGCATACAAATCAGTCTTTATGACTGGAAGATTATGCTCACGGATCAGAAATTCATTGGCTTGGCCAACTATGAAGCCTTGATGAATGACGCTATTTTCTGGGAGGTGTTGCGAAACACAGGCTATTTTATGATCCTTACCGTTTTCATGAATGTGCTGTTAGCACTTCTGGTAGCAACCGCCTTGAAAGAAAGTTTCCACGGAAGTAATTTTTTACGCGTGTTGTTTTATGCCCCTGCCATCTTATCGGTATCCGTCTTGGGCATCATTGGCATCCGCATTTGGGATACGCAGTTGGGCATCGTCAACTACTTCATCGTGACCCTCTTGCGCTTGCCGCGTGTCTCCTGGTTGGGGAATCCGTCATTGGCAATTCCCTCGCTGGCTCTTACCACTGTTTGGTGGACCTTTGGCTTTCCGATGCTTGTCTTTCTCGCCGGCCTGCAAAACATCCCCGAAGCGCTGTACGAAGCTGCTAAGATAGATGGTGCGGGGCGCATACAGACCTTTCGCTATGTCACAATTCCATTAATCATGCCCACGATGCTGTTTGTTGTGGTAACTCAGTTCATCGCCCATATGCAGGTCTTTGCTCAGCCCTATATCATCACTGGCGGTGGCCCAGGCAATGGAACTCGTACAGTTGTTATGTATCTGTACGAAACAGCGTGGAAATTCTTCCGCTTTGGTTATGCATCGGCCATTTCAGTCGTTTTGGCCGCGATCATGATCGTCGTCACAATCATACTGTTCTCAACTATGCGCCGGCGCGCTGAATATTAGGCTAAGAGGAGATTATCATGGCTACAACTCCCCAAACTATTCCATCATCATCAACTTGGTTCCGTTCTAAGGATTTTCGGCGAACGTTCTACAGGTGGCTGCTGTTCCTGCCCCTCGCCTTTATCATAATTATTCCGTTGGTTTACATGTTTACAATGGCCTTTACATTGGAATCAAACCAGTTGAATTTCCCGATCGAGTGGATACCGCAACCGCCAACGATAGCCAATTTCGTGCATATTTTCTTGGATACAACGCTGCCTATCGTCCGTTGGTTTGCCAACAGCCTTGTTGTTGCTAGCATCGGCACATTGCTCATCGTCTTCTTTTCTTCGCTCAGCGGCTACGCCTTCGCCCGCTTGGAGTTTCCTGGCAAGCAGCTCCTCTTCTCAATTCTGATCTTTAGCTTGATGATTCCGGCAGCAATAACACTGATCCCCGCATTCTTGTTGCTTCGCGACTTTAAATTGTTGAACACATACCAGGCAATATGGTTACCCGCCTCTGCATCGGTGCTCGGTATTTTCTTGCTGCGCCAACATTTCTATTCAATACCGCAAGATATTGAAGATGCTGCGCGCATCGATGGCGCTGGACGTTTCCGGATTTATTGGCAAGTGTGTCTGCCGATGGTGACTGGATCATTGGTCGCCGTCGCCATATTCTCATTCCTAGCATTGTGGAACGATCTCTTTTGGCCACTTATTGTCCTCAGCGATCGCCCGATGCTGACGCTTCCTGTGGGCTTGCTCGTCATCCAACAGGGAAGTTACATTCAACGCGGGTTAGCCTTTGCCGCCGCCTTTATTGCGTCAGTGCCGGTTCTTATTTTCTACGCTATTTTCCAGCGCAGAATCATTGCCGGCATTACGACGACAGGTATGGCTGGACAGTAGTATTATTGCCTATGGTATGGTTGTCTCTCCAGTCGATAACATTAGGGACAATCACCATTGTTGTGCACAATAAATAGGAGTCAATTCAATGCCCACCTCAATGGCGCAAGTATATTTAGACACAAATCGCACGATAGCTCCAATCTCCCCACTTCTGTTTGGTGGCTTTGTGGAGCACATGGGTCGCTGCGTATACGAGGGGATCTACGATCCTGAGTCGCCCCATGCAGACGAGCGCGGTTTTCGCAAGGACGTTCTCGATGCCCTACGTGCTCAGGCCTACACGACGATCCGTTATCCGGGTGGTAATTTTCTAAGCGGCTACAACTGGTTGGATGGCGTGGGCCCCAAAGAGCAGCGTCCGCGGCGGCGCGAGCTTGCCTGGCAGTCAATTGAAACCAATCAATTTGGTACGAACGAATTTATGGACTTTTGCAAAGCCATCAACGCCGCGCCCATGCTGGGCGTCAACATGGGCACCGGCGGCATTCAGGCTGCCTCAGATCTCCTTGAATACTGCAATGTGCCAGGTGGAACCTATTGGTCAGACCTGCGTGCCAGTCACGGATACCGTGATCCGCATAATGTGCATTATTGGTGTGTTGGCAATGAGATGGACGGCCCCTGGCAAATCGGCCATCTTGACGCGGCAGCCTATGGCAACAAGGCTCTGGAAGCGGCCAAGATGATGAAGTGGCAGGACCCGACCATCAAAACGGTCCTGTGTGGATCATCCAATGACCGCATGCCTACCTATCCGCAGTGGGACCGTACCGTCCTGGAAATAGCATGGGAGCATGTGGACTACCATTCGATGCACTACTATGCCGGAAACCGCGAGAATGACACGGCCAGTTATCTGGCAAGCGCTGTTCTCTTCGAACGCTTCGTAGATACCTTGGAAGGGACACTGACGCTATGTAAAGGCGAAGCGGCGCAGCAAGCATGACGTCTATCTCTCGTGGGATGAGTGGCAGGTCTGGTACAAGGGTGACCCTGTTCAAGGAAACTGGACGGAGGCTCCGCATTTGGCTGAAGAGAACTACAATTTGGAGGATGCGCTGGTTGTCGCCCAGTGGTTGAATGTTTTCCTGCGTAAGAGCCATGTGCTGAAGATCGCCTGCGTCGCGCAAATCGTCAATGTGATCTCCTGGCTGCATACCCGCAGCGATGGATTGCTCAAACACCCTTCTTACTATGCGTTCCAATTGGTCAGCAATCATGCCCGTGGCGATGCGCTGGACGTGCTTGTCAAAGCCCCAGTTCTGGAGACTGAGCAGTGCGGCGATGTTCCGGCGCTCGATGTCTCCGCCAGCTACGATGCCGAGACGCAACAGGGTGCGATTTTCTTGGTGAACCGTGGACTGACAGAATCTGTCACAACAGATGTTGTTTGGCAGGATAGGCAAGCCGTCCAAATTGACAACGCGTGGCAGCTTGCAGGCAGCGATCCCAAGGAAGCTAACAGCTGGCAGGAACCCAATCGCTTGGTCGCCCACAATATTTCTGCACCGGTGGTTGACAACGGCCAAACGACTCTTTCTTTACCGCCATTATCATTCACTGTATTGACCACACGCACAATTTAAGCGGGGAGCAACCGGCCATGCAAGAAAACAAGAGGATTTCCCTGGACGGCGTCTGGGACTTTCAGTTCGGCTTTAGTGATCCTGTGGACGCGCCTGCAAGTCAGGAATGGCGGACGGCTGTTGTTCCCTTGCCATGGCAGGCTCAGTTTGAAGAGCTGCGCCAAGTGAGCGGCGTTGCCTGGTATCGTCGGCAATTTGCTGTCGATCTAGATATGCTCGCAGCGGCGTCTTCAGAAGCCGCTGTTCTGCACTTCGGTGCCGTGGACTATCAGGCAACGGTGTGGTTGAATGGTGAGTGTGCCGGTGAGCATGAGGGCGGTTACCTCCCTTTCGAATTCGACGTCATTAGCCTGCTTCGCGAGGGAGACAACGAGTTGCTGGTGCGGGTGGTGGATGCGACTGACGATCGCCACATCTACCCTGACTTCCCATTTAGTGAAGTGCCGCATGGCAAGCAGAGCTGGTATGGGCCTGTCGGCGGCATCTGGCAAAGTGTATGGCTTGAATTTCGGCCCGGGCTGCATATTGCCCAGCTTGCGCTCGATCCGTCGCTTGCCGACGCAGCCATCGGCGTCCAGGTTGGCCTGAATCGAACCCCGCACGGCGAATATCAAGTTGCCTGTACGCTGACCAATCCCGCCGGGCATGTAGCTGGTTCCGGGATATTCGATCAGGAATTATCAGGCGCAGTGCGTCTTGATGATGCTCCTCAATTGTGGAGCCCCGATTCGCCCAATCTATACACGGTAGAGGCGACACTGCATGTGCAGGGCAAGCCCATACACACAGCGCGCAAGGTCTGCGGCTTTCGCACCGTTGAGGCACGCGATGGGCGTATCTATCTTAACGCCGAGCCGATCTATCTGCGCGGAGTCCTTGATCAGGCCTACTATCCTGAAACGATTTATACACCCAACAGCCTGGAATTGCTCGAGGCTCAGGCTCAGGAGGCGAAGGCGCTCGGCTTCAACTGCCTGCGCACGCACATCAAGATAGAGGATCCACGCTATTACGATGTCGCCGATCGCCTGGGCTTGCTGATCTGGACCGAAATCCCCAATTGGGCTCTCCTCACAGATGCCTCCGCTGAGCGAGCCAGGCAGACATTCAAGGGTATGGTGCAGAGGGACGGCCACCACCCATCCATCATTGCCTGGACGCTGGTAAATGAGAATTGGGGCACTGATCTGACACGCAACGAGGAACACCGCCGCTGGCTGGCGGATTTCTACCATGAGGCCAAGGCCATTGACCCAACTCGTCTGGTCGTCGACAATTCAGCATGCTGTGACAATGCCCACGTCGCCGGCGATCTGGAGGATTTCCATTACTACCGCGCGATCCCTGATCATGCTTGTGAATGGGATGAATGGGTTGCTGAATTCGCCGCACGCAGTGACTGGGCGTGGTATGCCAACTACGAACAGGAACGTCGCCCTGATCTGCCGCTTCTTGTATCTGAATTTGGCAACTGGGGCTTGCCCGATCCGCAGGCCATCCAGGAACAGGGCACAGAGCCATGGTGGTTCGAAACGGGCCTTGCCTGGGGAGATGGGATCGTTTACCCGCGTGGCGTGCAGCACAGATATGAAGCGTGCGGGCTGGGAGATCTCTTTTCATCCTATGCGGAGTTTGCCCGGCAATCACAGGAACATATGGCGCGCAGCCTTCATTATGAAATCAGTACCATGCGCCTGCATGAGGCCATTGCCGGTTATATTGTGACTGAATTTACCGATGTGCAGTGGGAGTGTAACGGGCTGCTTACCACACAGCGCCAACCCAAACATTTACTCGACCCACTGCTCAAGGATCTAAATCAGGATCGGGTCGTCTTGCTTCGGCCGAAACGGTGGAGCGGCCGACCTGGCGAGTCGCTTGAAGTCATCGTACAGACAAAGGATGTTTCGGGCCAACTATCAAGCGGCGCTGTTCAGTGGCAAGCTGCTGGATCGTCAGGTGAACTATCTGCCCCAGGTGGGATTCTCTCCTTTACACTTGACTCTCCAGGAGTAGTCACGCTTTACGCCCAGTGGCGCGGCGATGAGGGATCGCTCCTGGCTGCAAACCAGGTCAATCTTGTGTGTGTCGCTGCCGAACCACCCGCAGTAAAATTACGTCTGATCGATAATCCGCCGCTGGCTGAGATCCTCCGTGATCTTGGTTACAACGCCGGCGAAGGAGCCCTACCGGCAAGTGCCGCCGCAGAGGAAATTATTGTCGCCTGCCACTATACACGCCCGCTGGAGATCTACATTCAAAAAGGTGGGCGTGTACTCTTGCTGGCCGATCCTGGCAATCTTGGCGACTCTGGTGACGAGACGGGCATCCCCTTACCAGTAGGAGGTATTGTGCCGCGCGCCGGCACGTCCTGGCAGGGCGACTGGGCCACGTCATTTGCCTGGGTTAAGAAACAAGGCCCCCTCGCCCATTTACCCGGTGGCCCGCTGCTGGAAATGGAGTGGGCACCGATTATGCCCGACGCTGTACATGCCGGGTTACCCCAATGGGTGCAGCGCCATCACAGCTGGGCCGGGTTGGCCGTGGGTTGGGTGCATAAAGCGGTGTCATTGCTGTCAGTCCTGCCACACGGCCGTGGACGCATTCTCATCACAACCTTCAGACTAAACGAGGCCACGCTGGCAACTGACGCTGTGGGGCAGGCGCTCTTCGCCGCCATGCTGAACATGCTATGAGGTTACCATGACCCGGCATCTCCTTCTGGGTGCCCTGGTAGTTGCTCTGCTTGCTGCTTGTCAGCAGATCAGCTCAGAACAGGCAGCGAGCGATATCACGATGAAGGGTGAAATACTCGAGCCAGAAGGGGCCATCCAGCGGATTCACGACCCGGCCATTGCCCACGAGGATGGCACGTACTACATCTTCTCGACAGGCAGCCGGATCCCACTCATCTGTTCAAAGGATAAGATATCTTGGGAGCATTGCGGGCGCGTCTTCACCCGCAATCCGGCCTGGACCCGCGAGGTCAACCCCAACCTTTCTGACATTTGGGCGCCCGACATCTCCTTCTTCAACAACCGCTGGCACCTTTACTATGCGGTCTCTACCTTTGGCACTCAGAACTCTGCTATCGGTCTGGCGACGAACGTCACACTCGATCCCGAAAGCCCCGATTATGAATGGGTTGATCAAGGAGAAGTACTGCGTTCGCGTTCGGGCGATCCCTGGAACGCGATCGACGCCAATCTGGTGTTGGATGAGAAGGGTGAGCCCTGGCTGGCGTGGGGTAGCTTCTGGAGCGGAATCTGGATGGGGCAGATCGACAGTGCCACAGGCAAGCTCGCCGCAGAGAACTCAAACTACTACCAACTTGCTGACCGCTCTGCCGGCAGCGACAATACGCCTGCAATTGAGGCGCCGTTCATCATTCAGCGGGATGGAAAGTGGTACCTGTTCGTCTCGTTCGACCAGTGCTGCCAGGGAATCAGTAGCACATACAATGTGCGTGTAGGACGCAGCGATACGTTGACGGGTCCCTATGTAGACCGCGATACTGTTCCCATGAATGAGGGCGGGGGAACGCTCATCCTATCTGAGTATGGGCAATGGAAAGGTCCCGGTCATAATGGAATGCTCGTCGAAGATGGCGTATTCTGGATAGTCTATCACGCCTACGATGCTAAGCAGATAGGTATCCCCAAGCTACGTATTGAGTCGCTCTCGTGGGATGCCGCCGGCTGGCCTGCACTACCCAGCCAAACTCAGGAGTCATAGGGGTAGGCGGTAACCATCAGGCCGCCCAGCCATCAAGGAGAGATTATCATGCCAGATAGAAACAGCGCAGGTCCAGTTGACAACGGGAAATCGAGCCAGTCGGCGCTGCATACACTTCCTTATAGCGCCGTGCAAATCAGGGGTGGATTTTGGGCTAAATATCAGCAGATCAACCGGGAGGGTAGCCTTTCCCACGGTTTTTCCATGTTAGAAAAGGCAGGCAATCTACGTAATCTACGTATCGCCGCGGGGCAGGAAGAGGGTGACTTTTCAGGTTACTGGTTCGCCGATTCTGACGTCTACAAGTGGTTGGAGGCGGTTGGCTGGGAACTTGGTCGCGCCACAGAAGTTGTTTTGCAGGAAATGGCAGATGAGGCCATCTCCCTTGTCGAAAACGCTCAGCAAGCCGACGGCTATCTGAACAGCTACTACCAGATCACCGCGCCGGAGAAGCGCTGGACCGATCTCGACCATGGCCACGAACTTTACTGCGCCGGGCATCTTATCCAGGCGGCGATTGCCTTTCATCGAGCTCTCGACGATGACCGGCTGCTAAACGCTGCCTTGAAGTTCGTGGATCATATCGAGGATATGTTTGGTGCCAACGGCCGTGATGAAACCTGCGGCCATCCAGAGATTGAGATGGCACTGGTGGAACTATACCGGGTAACAGGCGACCAACGGCACCTCGACCTGGCCCAGCTTTTTATCGACCGGCGCGGCCGGAATCGTATGCGTGGCCATGCGGGATATGGGTCAGTTTATTTGCAGGACCATATCCCCATACGAGAGGCAGTTGAGGTGGCAGGCCACGCCGTGCGTCAGGTTTACCTGACTACGGGCGCTACTGACTTGTACATGGAACGTGGTGAAGAAGCGCTCATGAAGGCTATGCTCACGCTGTGGGCAGACATGACCCAGCGCAAAATGTACGTGACCGGCGGCATCGGCTCCCGTTTTGACGGCGAAGCGTTTGGCGGACCTTACGAGTTGCCATCCGATACATGCTATTGCGAAACCTGCGCGGCAATCGCCAGCCTGATGTGGAACTGGAGGTTGCTGCTCATTACTGGCCAGGGCCGCTACGCGGACCTCTTCGAGCGCACACTCTACAACGGAGTGTTGAGCAGTCCTGGTCTTGAAGGCGCCAGTTACCTGTATGTTAACCCTTTGCATGTGCGCGACGGCCGTTACGTTCGAGCCTCGGCCGATACAGGCAGTGGAGAGGAGAGGATGCGGCCAGCATGGCATAACTGCGCCTGCTGCCCACCCAATGTCATGCGCATCTTGTCCAGCCTCAGCCACTATTTGGCAACCACAACCGAGACCGGTGTGCAGCTGCATCAATTTGCGACGGCGACTATAAACGTCAATTTGTTCGGCGAGCCTGTGACCATCGATCTAAAGACAGATTACCCGTGGGACGGTCAGGTTGCATTGAAAGTGACAGAGACCCCGTCCATGCCGTGGACGCTGTCTCTGCGGGTTCCCAAGTGGTGCAAGGCTTATACACTGGCGGTAAACGGCGACGACATTACACTGCCCCTGGATGAGAATGGCTACCTGAACCTCGGGCGGGAGTGGCAGGCAAATGACGCGCTGGTGCTTGAACTGGAAATGGAGCCGCAGTTCATCGCGCCAGACCCGCGGATTGATGCGCTGCGCGGCACGGTTGCCCTTCAACGCGGCCCGTTAATTTACTGTTTGGAATCGCATGATCAACCCGGTGACATCGATCTCCTCGATGTCGAGGTGATGACCACCAAAGCGCTGGCACCATCGGCAGTGGATGATCTCGGTGGTATTGTGTCGGTCACTCTGCCTGGGCGCGCGGTTACCTCAATCTGGGCGAACAATCTGTATAGGCCGCTGGATGAACTACCTCATGAGCAGTCGCATGCGGTTGAACTAACGGCGATACCTTATTTTTTGTGGGGCAATCGTGGCATGCAAAGCATGCGCGTCTGGATTCCAAAAGCACCATAGGGTGAATGATGAAGTCACTACGTTTACACGGAATTGGCGATGTCCGTTTGTATGTATCCTATCCCAGATGCCATCTCGGATGACAATGCCAGTTTCAAAGCTTCCACCGCTCACCGTAAAGGATTGACAATCAAGATCGTGCGCCGCATGAAACATACCTTCCCGCGTGCCATTGCGCTGGTGGCCGCCGGCTTTATTGATTTTGATGCGTTGGTTTCTCACTGCTACACCCTGGCCGAGGGTGCAGCAGCATTCCAGGTAGCAGCATGTGAGGGTTTAAAAGATGTCATTAAACCATGACATAGATAGACCGAATATCAACAACTCACTCTGACGAAGGAAATGGAGCGCTCGTAATGCTAGAAAATGATGATTCAAAAGTGATCCAAATTACCAACCCGCTTATTCAACAGCGAGCAGACCCCTGGATTTATCGCCACACAGATGGCTTTTACTACTTTACTGCGACCGTGCCAGAGTACGATCGGCTGATCCTCAGAAGATCTGCGACCATTCAGGAACTTGACACAGCGCCTGAGATTGTCATCTGGGAGAAACACCCAAGCGGCATCATGGGAGCCCACATCTGGGCGCCAGAACTGCATTACATCGACCGGAAATGGTACATCTACTTTGCCGCTGGCAGTACCCAAGATATATGGGCAATCCGCATGTATGTGCTGGAAAATGAAGCAGCGAATCCGTTGGAAGGAACATGGGTCGAACGCGATCAGATCAAAACGAATTGGGAGTCCTTCTCTTTGGATGCGACAACGTTTGAGCATGACGGCACACCCAACTTTGGTACACCTCTTCCGAGTGACACCGATATTCCAGTCCCTTCCGGTGAAGCAGGCATAGGTTGGCTACCATAAACAGTTTGAAAAAAGCTATGGATGGAAACACCTTCAAATAATAGGAGATGAACATGAATCGAAACGATACCCAAAAAGCAATTGAGAGCGGGAAGACCGCACTTGGCATCGAATTCGGCTCGACGCGCATCAAAGCGGTACTGATCGGTGAGGATCATACGCCGATTGCATCGGGAAGCCATGAGTGGGAAAACCGGTACGAAAACAGCATCTGGACATACACGCTCGAAGATATTTGGACAGGCTTGCAGGAAAGCTATCGGCAGCTCAACAACGAGGTTCTTGAGAAGTACAATATCCCACTCCAGACCATTGGCGCCATCGGCTTCAGCGCTATGATGCACGGCTATATGCCATTCGATCAAGAAGGAAATCTACTCGTCCCATTTCGTACATGGCGCAACACCATCACCGGGCCGGCATCAGAACAACTCACGGATCTGTTTCAATTCAACATTCCCCAGCGTTGGAGCATTGCCCATCTCTATCAGGCGATAGTGAACAAGGAACCTCATATCAAGGATATCAGCTATCTGACCACGCTGGCAGGCTATATCCATTGGAAACTGACGGGAAACAAAGTGTTGGGCATTGGCGAAGCCTCGGGCATGTTCCCCATCGATAGCAAGACCAATGACTACGATGATCACATGATCGAATTGTTCAACGAACGGCTCGAAGCAGAAAATATCTCCTGGAGGCTTCAAGACATCCTGCCCAAAGCCCTTTTAGCAGGGGATGCCGCAGGCACACTTACCAAAGAAGGCGCAAAGTTACTCGATCCCACGGGACAACTACAAGCGGGTATCCCCCTCTGCCCGCCCGAAGGGGACGCAGGCACAGGCATGGTCGCCACCAACAGCGTTGCCGAGCGCACGGGCAATGTTTCCGCAGGCACATCTGTCTTTGCCATGATCGTTTTGGAAAAGGCGCTGTCGAAGCTGTATCCCGAGATTGATATGGTGACAACCCCCACAGGCAAGCCTGTGGCCATGGTCCATAGCAACAACTGCACATCTGATCTCAACGCGTGGATCGGTCTGTTCCGAGAATTTACCGAGGCTCTTGGGGTGGAGATCAATCAATCTGAGCTGTTTGAAATGCTGTATCAAAAGGCACTCACGGGCGACGCGGATGGCGGTGGGCTGCTTGCTTACAATTATTTTTCAGGCGAGCATATCACGCATCTTGAGGAAGGGCGTCCACTGTTCGTGCGGACACCCGAAAGCCGTTTCACCCTTTCAAACTTCATGCGTGTGCATCTGTTCTCGGCGCTTGGCGCATTGAAAATCGGTTTGGATATCCTTTTTGAACAGGAGCAGGTGCAGATCGACCAGGTTCTCGGGCATGGTGGCTTCTTCAAAACAAGGGAAGTAGGTCAAAAGATGATGGCGGCGGCGATGAATGTCCCCGTTACTGTGATGGAAACCGCGGGCGAGGGCGGCGCATGGGGAATTGCCTTGCTTGCCTCCTATATACTGAATAAGGAAAAGGATGAACTCCTGGAAGCCTATCTCTCCAAGAAGGTCTTTGCAGAGGAAAATGGTATGACGATAGCGCCTGATCAAGCGGATGTTGATGGCTTTGCGGCATTCATGGAACGCTACAAAAGTGGACTTGTCATCGAAAGAACGGCCGTTGATGCCCTGAAGTAGAAGATTTATGACAAAAACGAGGAAATAATATGCTTGAAAAACTGAAAGAAGAACTCGTGCAGTTGCACCTGGAACTGCCCAAAAATAATCTGGTTGCCTGGACAAGCGGCAATGTCAGTGCTCGTGATCCCGAAACAAATTTGGTGGTGATCAAACCGAGCGGGATTAAATTTCCAGACCTGACGGCGGAAAGTATGGTCGTGGTTGATATTGACGGCAACCTGATCGAAGGAGACTACAAAGCCTCGTCGGACACAGCGTCGCACTGCTACATCTATCGCCGTATGCCGGATGTGCTTGGCATCGTGCATACCCATTCGCGTTATGCGACTGCCTTCGCGGTGGTCGGCCGCTCTATTCCCTGCCACACTACAGCCATGGGCGATGAATTTGGTGGGGAGATCCCCTGTGGCGGCTTTGCCCTCATTGGCGGAGAAGAAATTGGCCAACGGGTGGTTGAAACCTTGGAGGGCAGCCGCAGCCCATCCTGTCTGCTGGTCAACCATGGGGTATTTGCCGTGGGACCGTCGGCCGAAAAAGCGGTGAAAGCAGCGATAATGACCGAAGACAACGCGGCGATCATGTTTCATGCTTACCAGCTTGGAGAGCCATTGCCAATCTCTCAGGAGAACATCGATAGTTTATACGACCGTTACCAAAATGTGTATGGCCAATAAAATAGGCGCGAAATAGAGGAGTGGCTCAGATGAAAACTTATGAATCAAAAGAAGCGTGGTTTATTACCGGCAGCCAGCATTTATATGGGGAAGAAGTGTTGCAGCAAGTCGCAGTTGATTCGGGGCGAATTGTAGATGGGCTGAACAGTTCCAATAAACTTCCGCTAAAGATCGTCTTCAAGCCGGTTCTGACGACTGCTGGCGCCATTTCCCAACTGATCCAGGAGGCTAATGCCGCGCAGAACTGCGTCGGACTCGTGGCCTGGATGCATACCTTTTCGCCGGCCAAGATGTGGATTCGCGGGCTCAATAATCTAAGTAAACCATTTGTCCATCTGCATACCCAGTTCAACCGCGATATTCCCTGGGCGACGATCGATATGGACTTCATGAATCTGAACCAATCGGCTCACGGCGGACGGGAATTCGGCTTTATCGCCACACGTATGAACAAAGCACGCAAGGTGATTGTGGGTCATTGGCAAGACGAAGAAGTTTTGTCAGAGTTAAATTGCTGGCTGCGCACGGCCGTGGCCTGGCAAGATTCGCACAACCTAAAAATCGCGCGCTTTGGCGACAATATGCGTCAGGTAGCCGTCACCGAAGGGGATAAGGTAGAGGCACAGATCCGCCTGGGATACGAGGTTAATGGATACGGGCTGGGCGATCTCGTTCAACACGTCGAAGCCGCCAGCGAAAGCGCAGTCGACGATCTCATTGCCACCTATGAAGCGGACTATACCATCGCCGAAAAACTCCAGCCTGGTGGTGTGCAGCGCGAATCATTGCGAGATGCGGCGCGGATCGAACTGGGCTTACGCGCCTTTCTACAGGAAGGGGATTTCAAAGCGTTCACTACAACTTTTGAGAATCTTTATGGCTTGAAGCAATTGCCAGGTATCGCTGTGCAGCGGCTGATGGCTGACGGCTATGGCTTTGGGGCGGAAGGGGACTGGAAGACGGCCGCTTTGGTGCGCACCATGAAAGTGATGGCTGCCGGATTGGAGGGAGGGACCTCCTTTATGGAAGATTACACCTATCACTTTGAACCGGGCAATATGAAGGTCTTAGGCTCGCATATGCTCGAAATCTGTCCATCTATCGCTGCAGGTAAACCATCTGCGGAGATTCATCCCTTGGGCATTGGCGGCAAAGAGGATCCGGTTCGTCTAGTCTTTGACACACCTGTCGGTCCAGCTCTTAATGCCTCCATCATTGATATGGGCAATCGCTTCCGTCTGTTGGTTAATACAGTAGATGTCGTCGCGCCCGATGCACCACTGCCCAAGCTGCCGGTAGCACGTACCGTTTGGCTGCCCCATCCAAATTTGAAAGTGGCCGCCACAGCTTGGATATTGGCCGGGGGTGCTCATCATACGGGATTCAGCCAGGCTTTGACCGTTGACCACCTGGAAGTTTATGCAGAGATGGCCGGACTGGAATTCACGTTGATTGATGAGGAAACCAGCTTGCGATCCTTCAAACAAGAATTAAGGAACAACTCAGTTTACTATCACATCAATCGATAAAACATGGCGTGTGAGAGCACCAATATGTTCTCTTTCACTAATGCCTGGCGCCGCTATTGGATTTTCAAGCATTGAGAGGCCTGGCGAATATCAAATGCTGGCTTGACTCGGTCCAATGGGCCACGTTTATAGTAGTGTAGTGAACGACACACTTGGAGACATTGTTGTCTGCGAAATACCGGCCCATCGCGGCGCCATGGGGACTGCAACCCTTGATCAGAGCCGTTACCCAACCATCCTCGACGTTTGGGATGCTGTTATCACCTGGGTTCAGCAAAATAAGTACAAGATGACGGATGAGACACTCTCTTGTTATGAAATCTGGCATAAGGATGACACTATTGCAATCGTGCAGCCATTTGAATAGAAGGTTTGAAGGAAAATCGCCGCAGCCTTTGCAGCCCGCTTGGCGCTGATCACAAACCACCGGCCAGAATGAACTGATTTCTTAGAGTGTTCTGACAGATACGATTGGCTCAGTTTGATCAGGAAGCTGCAATGGATTACGCAACGGCCGTCCGAAACCGGGCGCTTCAATTTCAAACAGGTCGCCCTGCCGGGTCTGGATGCCGTCGGCGAAGCTAAGCGTGCCGGTACCCAAAAAATGACAGTGCACATCACCTGGTTGGCGAAACCCTTCATACTTAAAATGATGGTGTTCCAATGCTTCAATACAGTAAGACATATTCGCTTCGCCGGTTAGGAACGGCCGTTCCCACAAGACGTGGCCATCCCGCCAAATTCGTACTTGTCCTTGAATATCCTGCAGAAAGTTCACCTACCAGCAGCTCAGGCCCAAAGGAACACGGCCGTAACTTGGAGTGCGCCAGATACAAATAATTCTGTTTTTCCATGACGTGGTCGGAAAACTCATTGCCCAGCGCAAATCCCACTCGCAAAACGTTGCCTTTATCGCCAACTACATATAAGCCAACCAACTCAGGCTCTTCACCCCCATCCAGAGCAAATGAAGGCATGAGCAACGGCCGTTCCGGGGCGATCACGCAGTCGCCATTTCCTTTATAAAACCATTCTGGCTGGACACTTGCCTCTCCCTTTGCCGGTTTTCCGCCTTCCAGACCCCATTGGAACAGTCGCATCGAATCGGTTACGTGGCCGGCTGTGAAGGCATCGTTTTCCGCATGCATGTCATCGCGTGCTTTGGCGCTGCCCAAATGAGTTAAACCCGTACCCGTGACAAAACAATGTGCTGGATCAGGGTGATCGAGCGGCGGCAACAGCCGTTTAGCGAGAATGAGTTTCTCGTAGGCGACGGTGTCATCACTCAGATTTGCCTGCACCAATGATGCCAAATCAGATCTTTTCCGATCTGCCACCAATGCCAGTGTACGAATCGAGTCAAACTGGTCCAATAACTGTATTATCGTTCCATCCTCGGGCACCAGACCAACATGCCGATTCTCGTCGTCATCTAAGAATTGTACCAGTCGCATTTCACCACCCACTCACATCATTTGCTTTGTAGTTGTTTATGATTATATCATTCGCGTGAGTGGATCTCATAGCTCTCCCCGCCTGGCCGTTTCGCAAAAGGACATGTGCCAATCTATAATACCTGGTCCAATTTGAGTTAAGTCATAGTTCAGGTCCATCCCCGCTTGACGAACAATCCCAAGCAGAGCCGCATGATGTCCAACTAACCGCAATCCCCTACTTCTTATGGGGTAATCGTGGCATGCAGAGCGTGCGCGTCTGGATACCGAAAGCGGCACAGGGGGAATGATGAAGCCATTCCGTTTTCACTCATTTACCTCCCGATGGCGCTCAAGGAGGCACCACACCCAACAAATCAACTAGCAGAGGCAAAATAGGCGAGCAGCAAATCCCGCCATTCGTCAATAAAATCTGCATAAACTTCCTCGCTAAAGCCCTTGATGAAGTGACGTCCTTTGTCTGACAAAGCGATATACTCATAAGACACTTGAACATGCGTTTCCGTTGCGCTTCGACTCAAACATTGGACCGTCACAACACCTACTTTATCTTCCGGCTCTATGCGATAAAACTGAATCATCCAGGACGCCAGCTCATATCTCTTGACCAGCCAGATGGCCTTGCCCGCTACATGGTCATGACCCTCCGTCAAAAACACGTAATCTTCGGCCAGTTCGGCCGTGCCCATGACGTTTTCATAACCCCATCCGGGAACCCATAACGTCTCCCCTTCCGGAGTAAACAAGGGAAACAGATCCTCTACTGGCTGAGCGAGATCAAAACCGGCCGTGTGCTTAATGGAATTCATGGTTTCCTCCTTTTATTATCACCTTGTTGTCCCCTTTGATTATATCGTTCTCGTGATGTGTTCTCTTCTCCCCACATTTAGCACGTCACAAAATCACAAAACTGGTACTTGACAAAATCGCGTCCTCATATTATTCTTATGTTACCGGTCACGTGACCGGTAACACGGAAAAGGTGTATCCCTTGGGCAAAGATCGGGTCACCATTCGAGACGTCGCCGCCCGCGCCGGTGTCTCGCATCAAACTGTCTCCCGCGTGATCAATGACAGCGAACGTGTCTTGCCGCAGACACGGGCCAGGGTGATGCTTGCCATCGCCGAGCTGGGCTACCACCCCAATGCCCTCGCGCAATCGATGGCCAGGGGGCGCAGCCATACAGTGGCCTGTATCGCACCCAACCTGACCGATTACACCTTTGCCAGCCTCATCAGCGGCGCTGAGATTGAAGCGCGCCAACAAGGCTACTTCTGGCTTTCCGCTTCCGCCCCTGACTCCGCCACCTTTGCCGAACTTGTCACCGAATTGGTGACCAGCCGCCGGGTTGAAGGCCTGATGGTCATCAATCCTTATGCTGACGATCGCCAGCATCACCTACCCCACGGTTTCCCCCTGGCCTTTGCCGGTGCCCGGCCGCGTGAAGGAGAAACAAATTCGGTGGCCCTGGATGATGTGAGCGCGGCTTACGAAGCAACAAAGTATCTGCTGGATTTGGGCCATCGCCAAATAGGTATGGTCACCGGCCCCCTGGCCGAAGATGCGGGGCAGGATCGCTGCCAGGGTTACGAACAGGCGTTGCAGGAAGCACAAATCAGACCGGCGGCCGAATTGATCATTGAAGGAAATTGGCTGGCACGATCCGGCTATGATGCCCTGATGTATCTGGCACAGGCTGGCGAGATTCCCACTGCTATTTTTGCCCAAAATGACTTGATGGCTGCTGGCGTATTGCGCGCAGCCAGGGATCTGGGCCTGGAGGTCCCGGCCCATCTGTCCGTCATCGGTGTGGACGACATCCCTCTGGCGGCTTTTTTCGAGCCGCCTTTAACCACGATTCACCAGGATTTTCATTTTATAGGCCGTGAAGCGGCCCGCTTGCTCATTCGCAGCATTGGGCATCCGGATGCGCCGCGTTGCCAACTGCGCATGCCGGTAGAGCTGGTTGTACGCCGTTCTGCGACCGCCTATCACGCTAAAAATTGATTATGAGATGCCAGCACTTCAGGTCCAAAACTTCGCTCAAATGGTTTGTAAAAAGCGCTTGGCGTCTATTCTGCAAGGAGGTGATAAAGGAAGATCGAAAACTAATAAGTCTGATAACGAAGTTGGGCGTACAGAAGGTCCTTTGCACGCTCGGACGATAGTGGGTTTGCTGGAACTCAGTACCACTATTGTCCCCTAGTGTACCGGTATTTAAATATTATTTGCATCACGTACAATTTACGTACGAGGAGATGGAGATGAACAAATCGCAGAAAATTCTGACCATTGTGATCATGTTGTTTGTTTTTGCCGCGCTGCTGGTCGCTTGTGGTGGCCAGCCGGCCGAGCCTGAGGTTGTAGAAGTTGAAGTTACCCGCGTAGTAACCGAGACAGTCACTGAAGAAGGCGAAACCGTTGAGGTCACGCGTGTCGTAACTGAAACGGAGACGGTGACCGAGGTCGTAACCGAGACCGAGATTGTCCAGGCGCAACCGATCATTTACAACTCTTACAACAGTGATCCCGAACCCCGCGCCGTTGATGAAAAGCTGGTCGCCATGTGGAACGAGGCCAACCCGGACAAACCGCTCCAGCACTCTATTGTCAATCACGAAGACTTCAAACAAGCCATTCGTGCCTATCTGGTCGCCGATCCGGCGCCCGATGTCATGACCTGGTTCGCCGGCAACCGCGCCCGTTTCTTCATCGACAAGGGATTGATCATGGACATCAGCGATGTCTGGGAAGAACAGGGCTGGAACGAGGATTATCCCAAAGGCTTCCGGGCTATGTCTGAGGTCGACGGCAATGCCTATTTCTTGCCCTCAAACTGGTATTGGTGGGCCATGTTCTACCGCCAGTCCGTGTTGGACGAATATGGCATTACGCCACCAGAAACCTTTGATGAACTCCTGGCTGCCTGTGATACGTTGAACGAAAACGGCATCATACCTATCACTATCGGCACCAAGTTCCGCTGGACAGCTGCTGCCTGGTTTGATTACCTGAATATGCGCATCAACGGCCCGGAATTCCATCGTGACCTGATGTTGGGTAAAGAAAGTTACGAAGATCCACGCGTAAAAGCCGTCTTTGAGACCTGGAATCAACTGTTTGAGCACAACTGCTTCATTGATAATGCTGCCGCCTATAGCTGGCAGGAAGCCCTTGATCCCTTTAACCAGGGCGAGGCCGCCATGTATCTTATGGGCCAGTTCATTCTCGACAGCGTGGCTGAAGAAGTGGTCGACGATGTTGATTTCTTCCAATTCCCGATCATCGATCCTACGGTACCGATTGGCGAAGATGCTCCCACCGATGGCTACTTCATCGCCAACGCGGCGCAGAATCCCGAAGGCGCCAAGGAATTTCTGGCCTGGCTAGGTGGTGTCGAAGCGCAAACGGTTATGGTTGAAGACCTGGGCCGCATCGCCGTCCATGGTGGCGTTGACCGCAATCTCTACTCACCGATGACCCAGAAAGGCATTGAGTTGATCGAAAGCGCCGACCTGGTTTTGCAGTTCTACGATCGGGACACCACGCCGGAAATGGCCGACGTCGGTATGAACGGCTTGATGGCCTACTGGGACAACCCGGAAGCCATTGATGACATCCTGGCTGATATGGAAGCCGCTCGCCTGGAGATCTTTGCCGAAGCATCCGAGTAACTTGTAACCACCGCTAGTTTTCGTAGGCGTGAAACGTGGTTCTAAGTGGGCTACGTTTCACGCCTCTTGAGAGGCAATCCATGATGACGGCTACGACCCCCTCCGCCCGAAGCAAACCCGGGCGCAAGATCAACTGGGTGCCCTACATGTTTCTGATTGGCCCCCTGCTTATCTACCTGGTATGGATCATCGCCCCCATGTTCTATACCTTTTACCTCAGCCTGACTGATTGGGACGGCATCTCCCCGCAATTGACCTATGTCGGTCTGAAGAATTTTGAATCCCTATTTGGCAGCCTGGGTAAAACCATACCGTCTGCCTTCCAATACTCGCTGGTCAATAATCTGCGATGGCTCATCGTCTTCATTACCGTGCCCGTGGCCATTGGATTGGGATTGGCCGTGTTGCTCAACCGCGAAATTCGCGGCGATCGTTTTTTCAAAGTCGGCATCTTCCTGCCCCAGGTCTTATCCTTTGCCGTGGTCGCCCTAATCTGGGCCTGGGTTTATAACCCCCGCGGTGGCCTGATTAATTCCTTTCTGATTAATATCGGCGTGGACGATCCGCCCGGCTGGCTGGCCGATAAAGATCTGGCCATCTGGGCCATTATTGTCGCCGCCTCCTGGCGGCAAATCGGCTACATCATGATCCTCTATGTCGCCGGGTTAAAGAATATCGATCCCACGCTAATGGACGCCAGCACAGTAGATGGCGCTAACGGCTGGCAAACTTTCCGTTTTGTGGTCTTTCCTTTGTTGGCTCCGATCACCACTATTGTCGTCATCATCTCCGTCATCGATTCCTTACGGGCTTTCGACCTGGTGCAGATCATGACCCGCGGGGGTCCGGCCAATTCCACAAGCGTATTGGCCAACCTGATGTACATTCAGTCATTTAACAACTACAAGATGGGTGAAGGGGCAGCCACGGCCGTCATCCTTTTTGCAATTAGCTTTGTCTTCATCGTCTTTTACCTGTGGCGCGTTATGCGCGATGAGTTGGAATACTAGGGAGTAAGAACATGACCCTACCAAACGAAGTACTAACTCCCACCTATGCCGCTCAAGCAGTTAGCGGCAAGAAGAAAAAAGGCAGCAGTTGGCTGCGCATCGCTCTCTATATTTTTCTGATCACCTTTACCCTGATCTATATGTCGCCCTTCTTCAGCGCCATCGTCACCTCTGTGCGCACCATGGACGATATTAGCCTCAACGGTTTCTGGAGTATCCCCCGGGAAATCACCTTCCAGAACTATATTGATGCCTGGACCCAGGGCAATGTCAGCCGCTACTTGCTCAACAGTTTTATCATTACCATTCCCGCGCTGATATTGACTATTTTCTTATCATCGTTATCCGCATTTGCCCTGGCTCGCTACCGCTTCCGCGCCAACCGCCCGGTCTTTTTTATGTATGTGGCCGGCACCATGCTGCCATTCCAGATTCTTCTCTTGCCCGTATTCCTGATGATGAACCGGACTGGTCTGTATAACAGTTACCAGGGCGTGATCCTTATTCACGTTGCCTTTCAACTTGGCTTCTGCACATTTGTCCTGCGTAATTTTATGCGTACGCTGCCGGGAGAGATTTTCGATGCGGCGCGTATTGACGGCGCCAGTGAATTCGGCATCTACTGGCGTATCGCCATGCCGCTGAGTATTCCCGGCATCGCCGCCATCGCCGTTTTGGAATTCACCTGGATATTTAACGATTATCTGTGGGCCTTGATCCTCATACAGGACGACTCCCTGAAACCTGTTACCGCCGGATTAGCCAGCCTGCAAGGACAATTCGTCACCAATTGGCCACTGGTCGTCTCCGGCGCGCTGCTCGCAGCCGTACCGACCCTCGTCGTTTTCTTTATCTTACAACGCTATTTCATCGGGGGATTGACGCTCGGATCAACCAAGTGAGTTAGAAAGAGGAAGCACATGAAACGACACGATTGGGAAGATCCACAGGTCGTTGGAATTAATAAACGACCCGGCCATGTAAACACCGTGCCCTATGCAGACGAAATATCTGCGCGGCACGGCCGTCGCGAGCAGTCACCCTATTTCCAGAGCCTCAATGGTGATTGGCAATTCTATTACGTTGCCAATCCGGACGCCGTTCCGGCCGCCTTCTATGCCGATGATCTGGACAGCCTGAGCTGGGACCCAATAACTGTGCCCGGTAACTGGACCATGCAGGGCTACGACAAGCCGATCTACACCAACGTTCAGATGCCCATCCCGCCTGATCCGCCCTGGGTTCCGCAGGAAGACAACCCCACTGGTCTTTACCGCCACACCTTCACGGTGCCCGAACAGTGGCAGGAGCGGCAGGTTATGATCTGCTTCGAGGGCGTCGAATCAGCCTTTTATCTCTGGGTAAACGGCCGTTTCGTAGGCTACAGTCAGGGATCACGCCTGCCGGCTGAGTTCGACCTGACATCCTTTGTACAGCCTGGCCAGAATCAACTGGCAGCCATGGTCATTCGCTGGTCTGATGGCAGCTATTTGGAGGACCAGGATCATTGGTGGATGGCCGGCATCTATCGTGATGTCTATCTGTACGCCACCCCAAAGGTAAACATCCGCGACTATTTTGTACGCACAGAGCTGGATGAAGAGTACCATGATGCGACGCTGCAAGTGACAGTTGAACTAGAAGCTTTTAATGCCGGCCAACTTACGGATTATTCCGTAGCCATGCAGTTGTTCGACGCGCAGGAAAATCCGTTATTTGCTGCACCGGTAACGCGCCCTTTTCAAGCCGCAGTGAGCGAACCACCTACCGTTACCCTGCGCCAGGCGGTCGATAATCCGCATCTTTGGTCGGCCGAAACGCCATACCTCTATACACTGCTGCTCTCTTCTTATGATCCGCAGGGTGAACTACTGCAAGCGCTCAGCTGCAAAATCGGCTTTCGCCAGGTGCAGATCAAGGGCCGCGAACTGCTAATCAATGGCAAAGCAGTGCTGCTGAAAGGATCAAATCGCCACGAACATGATGATCGCCATGGGAAAACCGTCGATGAGGCTATGATGGTGGCCGATATCAAGTTGATGAAGCAGTTTAACTTCAACGCCGTGCGCAACAGCCATTATCCGATGCACCCGCGCTGGTACGAACTGTGCGATGAATATGGTCTCTATGTCATTGACGAGGCCAATATCGAAGCGCACGCTTTATATGATCGCCTCTGCAGCGATCCGCAGTGGACCCATGCCTTCCTGGAACGGGGGCAGCGCATGGTCCAGCGCACGAAAAACCACGCTTGCATCATCATGTGGTCCCTGGGCAATGAAAGCGGTTATGGCTCCAATCATGACGCGCTGGCGGGTTGGATTCGCGGCGTTGATCAGACACGGCCGTTGCACTACGAAGGAGCCATCAGCCGTTCTAACGGCCAGGACTGGGGTGACGGCTCCCGCGTTACGGATGTCGTCTGCCCCATGTATCCACAGGTGAGCGAGATCGTGGCTTACGGCCAGGACCCGCGCGGCACACGGCCGTTGATCATGTGCGAATACGCGCACTCGATGGGCAACAGCACCGGCAATCTCAAGGAGTATTGGCAAGCGATCAGAAAATATCACGGCCTGCAAGGGGGCTTCATCTGGGACTGGGTCGACCAGGGTTTATTGAAGGTCGACGACCAGGGAAACTCCTATTGGGCCTATGGCGGTGATTTTGGCGACACGATCAACGACGTCAACTTCTGCATCAACGGCTTGATCTGGCCGGATAGGACGCCGCACCCTGCCATGTACGAGGCCAAAAAGCTCTTTCAACCCCTGGCCATCAAGGCGGTTGATCTGGCTGCGGGCCTGGTCAAAATCTGTAACGAACAGGATTTCTCGGATATGCATGGTCTTGTTGGCCACTGGGAACTGGCGGTCGACGGCCGTGTTGTCCAAGAGGGTGCATTGCCACAGCTCGATATCCCGCCCGGTGGCAGCCAGGTCATAGCCCTACCCTTGCAGGGTCCTGATCTACAGCCAGGCCAGGAATCATTCCTCAATTGCCGCTTTGCATTGGCCGAAGATACGGCCTGGGCCAATGCCGGGCATGAGATCGCCTGGGAGCAGTTGCCTTTACCGTATCATGCGCCGGCTCACTCTCGACGCCCATTGCATCAGTTTCCTGTGCTGCAACTGTTGCAAGACGGCAGAATGGCCACCATCAGCGGACCTGATTTCATCATCGAATTTGATCAAGAAAGCGGAAAGCTGGCCCGTTGGGAACTTAACGGAACCCCGCTGCTGTCCGCTGGGCCGTCACTCGCCATCTGGCGCGCGCCAACGGACAATGATGGCCTGAAATTGGCCACAGACCGGCCAGGCCAGTTGCTGGTTTCCTGGCAGCACGCAGGACTAGACCAATTAACTTGCACCTGCGAATCGACTGCTATCGGTCAGCCGCAGCCCCAAGTCATACATTTGCGCGTTCGCTCATCCACCGGTTCTGAAACCTATCCCCAAGCCTTTGTTCACGAGCAACTTTATACCATCTACGGCAGTGGCGAAATCTTGCTTGAGAATCGCTTGCAGGCGGACCCCAATTTGCCCATCCTGCCGCGCGTGGGCTTGACCATGACCTTGCCTCCCGGCTTCGAACAGCTGACCTGGTTCGGCCGTGGTCCGCATGAAAACTATCGTGATCGCCAGGAAGGGGCAGCCGTAGGCCTCTATGGCGGCACGGTTGACGAGCAATATGTACCCTATATCGTGCCCCAGGAAAACGGCAACAAGACAGATGTACGCTGGCTGGCGCTGGCCAATGAAGAGGGCGTGGGCTTGCTGGCAGCTGGTTTGCAACCCCTGGAATTCAGCGCCGCGCACTACACAGCCGACGACCTGTTCGCGGCACGACACACCCATGAGCTGCAGCGTCGCGAAGAGATTATCCTCCATCTTGATGCGCTGCAGATGGGTTTAGGCGGTGCCAGTTGTGGTCCCCCTACCCTGGAGCCTTACCTGATTGTGCCGGGAACATTTTCTTTTGCTGTGCGCTTGCGGCCGTTTTTGCTTTCCTCAAACGATCCCGCCGATCTGGCGCGCGAAGCCCTGCCAGAAGTTTCTGGCTCATTTGAGTAGGCGTATGGCAACACCGGCCCAACTGTACGATGCCTACATCTTCGATCTCGATGGCACGGTCTATCTGGGCGACAAACTGCTGCCAACAGCAGGAGAAACCATCAGCCGGCTGCGGCAAATAGGAAAACGTACGCTGTTCCTGTCCAACAATCCCACCAATACTCGCACAGCGTACGCCGCTAAGCTAACGCGCTTGGGTTTGCCGACGCCGGTCGACGATGTAGTGAATTCTTCTTATGTGATGGTTGACTTCCTGCGCCAGAATTTGCCGCATGCCCGCCTCTTTGTGGTGGGCGAACCCTCATTAAGTAATGAATTAACGGCGGCCGGATTCGAATTGACAGAAGATGCCCGCAGAATCGATGCTGTCATCGCCAGTTTTGACCGGTCATTCACCTATCACAAGCTGCAAGTTGCTTTTGACGCCATCCGTAGCGGTGCCCGTTTTTTTGCTACCAATGCCGACCGTTACTGTCCTGTGCCGGGCGGCGGCGAACCGGATGCGGCAGCCATCATCGCTGCTATTGAAGCGTGTACCGCTACAAAGGTGGAAGCGGTTGTCGGCAAGCCCTCCGTCACCATGGCCGCAGCCATCCTGCGCCTGGTTAATCTGCCTCCGTCACACTGCATCATAACCGGTGACCGCCTGGAAACAGATGTATTGATGGGGCTTAATGCTGGCATGTCCGGCGCGTTGGCGCTAACCGGAGCCACCGATGAAGCAGCTTTAGCCGCGGCGAATATCAGGCCCACGTATGTGCTGCGCCGGCTTGGCGATCTATTGCCTTAAGTGAATAAGAAACCGGGTTTCTACAGTTTTCGAGACCGAAAGATGGACGAATCGCCTCTTCGCTTGACGTAATCGATTAACAGTGTAATATACGTGCAAAGTATTATACTTAGCACGTATGCATTATGACTAGATTTCTAGAATTTAAGGGTCGGCGGCGCGAATTGGCCTTACTGGATACCCTTGGGGCTTCAGCGGAGGCATCCTTTCTCGTTTTGTATGGACGCAGACGGGTGGGTAAAACACGTTTGCTGACCCATTGGCTCAAGCAAAGCAATCTACGTGGTCTCTATTGGGTCGCCGAACCATCTTCAACTTTAGATCAACTGCGTTCCTTTTCCCAGGCGATTTACAACTTCGCCAATCCCACCACCCCGGCGCCGAGCGATTTTACCTATACTACATGGGCTCAGGTATGGCAGCAAGTAGCCAATCTGACCCAGGAAGAGCGTCTGGTTCTCATCATAGATGAGTTTACCTATTTGCTCGACAATGAGCCGGGCCTGGCCGGGGTTATGCAAAATGCCTGGGATCAGCAGCTGGGACAGTCCAATCTGTTCCTGATCATAAGTGGCTCGCACCTGGGCATGATGCAGCGCCAGGTGTTATCCTATCAAGCGCCGCTTTACGGCCGTGCCACGCGTCAATCTCTCCTTCAGCCATTTGCGTTTGGAGCGACAAGCCTATTTTTCCCTGATTACAGCGCCGATGAGCGGGTAGCCCTCTGCACCATATTTGGCGGCATCCCCGCCTATTGGGAAAGAATCGATCCCACCGCTTCCATATTTGAAAACATACGCAGCCAGCTGCTTACGGCTGATAACCTGATGCAGGCGGAGCCCCGTTTGCTCCTACAAGATTTCGTCCGCGACCCTCATAACTACGTCGCTATTTTTCGCGCAATTGCCGAGGGGGCGCGCATGCAAAAAGAGATCAGCGTCCGCACCGGCTTGGCCCAGGGCCATGTTTCCAAATACACAAGCGTGCTGCGTGAAGCCGGTTTCGTCGAACGTCGCATCCCGGTGACAGCCACCGGACATTCGCGATTAGGCCACTATCACATTAGCGATCCCTATCTGCGCTTTTACTACCGTTTCCTGTCAGCGCGCCAGGCGCAGCTTGCTCTAAATATACAGGAGCCTGCCCTGGCCGAAATAAAGCGCTTTCTGCCCAACTTCATCGGCAGCCATACCTGGGAAGAACTTTGCAGGGAATGGGTGCTGCGGGCCAGCGCTACCGGTAAACTGCCTTATCTGGTGGACCAGGTTGGTAGTGCCTGGACACGGGATATCCAGGTAGATGTAGTAGGCATTAACCGTACGGAGAAAACCATCATTCTTGGTGAGTGCAAGTGGCAGGCGAAAGCCATGGGGCGTGCTACGTTGCGCGATCTGGTGGCCAAGACGAGCGAGATTGTGCCTAATAAGGGGCAATGGCGTGTGTTCTATCTCGGATTTTCCCGTACAGGATGGACGGACGCAGCCCACGCATTCGCTGCAGAGTTTACGGCCGTCAACCCAATTCAGGGCAATTGGACAGCCGCTGGCATGCAGCTGCTTGACTTGAACCATGTAGACCGCGACATGACAAAATGGTATACAGCGGATGTTTCATAAACGATTTACCAGGGGCCTCGGCGCAGCACCAAAAACAATATGCTAGCTGGCAGCCGACAGCTCCAACCACGGAGACCTGATCACGATGACTGTCCATACACCCGATTGGGTCAAAAACGCCATTTTTTACCAGATCTTCCCCGACCGTTTCGCGCGTAGTCCCCGCATCAGGCATCCGCGTGGCATCCGCTTGAAGCCCTGGGGCAGCCCGCCGCAGGAACAAGGATACCAGGGGGGTGATCTTCGCGGCATCGTGGATAAGCTGGATTACCTGCAAGAACTGGGGATCACAGCCCTTTACCTCAACCCCGTGTTTAGCTCGGCAAGCAATCACGGCTACCATACTTTTGATTACTGCCAGGTTGATCCACTGCTGGGTGGCAACGAAGCCTTACGCGAGCTGCTGGATGAAGCGCATGCTCGCGATATGCGCATCGTCCTAGACGGCGTCTTTAATCATGCCAGTCGCGGATTCTGGCCCTTTCACCACGTTCTGGAAAATGGCGGCAACTCCCCTTACATAGACTGGTTTATCATTAATGGCTGGCCGTTACGGCCGTATAACCATGACGCCCGCAACCCCCACAACTATGCAGCCTGGTGGGACCTGGCCGCCCTGCCCAAGCTAAACATAGATAACCCCGGCGTGCGCGACTACCTTTTGGATGTGGCTCGCTACTGGATCGAATTTGGTGTCGATGGCTGGCGCTTAGATGTTCCCGCTGAGATCGACGATGATTCCTTTTGGCAAGAATTTCGCCGGGTGGTCAAGGGGGCCAATCCGCAGGCGTATATCGTCGGCGAGATCTGGAGCGATGCCCGGCGCTGGCTGCAAGGGGACCAGTTTGACGCCGTCATGAACTACCTCTTCACCGTGCCTGCGATCAATTTCTTCGCCGCCGAGACCGTGCGCCTCGACTACGAGAAGGAATACTATGATCTACGGCCGTTTTCCGCCCCTGACTTCGCCAAAGCGCTCGATCATATGCTGGGCCTTTACGACTGGCAGATCAACATGGCCCAATTGAACCTCCTGGACAGCCACGACACCGCCCGTGCCCTGTGGGTCATGGGTGAAGACAAAAGTGCCCTGCGCCTGGCCGTTCTCTTCCAGATGACAATGCCCGGCGCGCCGTGTATCTACTATGGCGACGAGATCGGCCTGTCCGCCGGTGACGATCCCCTGTGCCGCGAGGCCTTCCCCTGGGACGACGATGCCGCCTGGGATAAGGATCTCCTCACCTTTTACCAACAAGCGACCGCCTTGCGCCACCGCTACCCGTCACTGCGAACTGGTAGTTTTGAGAACATCTATGCGAAGAGGCATGTCTACGCCTTCCGCCGTGTATTGGGAGACGAGGAAGCGATTGCGATTTTCAATACGGCCAGTCTCCCCCACCCGCCTTACCCTCGATTACCCCAAAGAAGCAGCCACCACCTTCACCCAGGCCTGGCCCTTGCCCGGTGGTCATACCATCACAACGAACAAAGGGCAGCTTGACGTGACCCTGCCCGCGCGTGAAATGCTACTCCTGATGAGCTAGTTGCCAGGCACTTCCCTATCGTAATTCTCTAGATAGAGGCGCGAAGTGCCTGGAAGCTTTATTGGGTAGCGAAAAAGCATCTGGCTGCTCACGGGGGCGACATGATATGCGCGGCTGCCGCAAGATTAGCCTTATTTGACAGCCCCATACCGATGCTATTAAATAGTCGACGGTTCTGAATCTATAAATAACTTGGGGGATGTCGATGATGGAGCCACGTCGTATGATCCACTCAGCCAAACTCCTGGGAAGCATCCTGCTTCTTCTCTGCATAGTGACCTTTCTCCGCCGGCCGGACGATGCCCGGTTGCTTGCTGCTCCAGACAAGATGGGGCAAACGGCCGCAAGCGAACCGATACCGGATTCCACGCCCCCGTCTCGCTCGCAGCAATCTCCATCCGCTGCCCAGCAAACGTACTCAGGCCGGTTGGTCGTAGTTTGGGGTGACAGCAAACCCGGTTCAGATCAGACCGTGATCATCTATACACTGGTCACGGATGACGGTACGCAATTCAACATCTTGCCCGGCCTTGTGACAGCAGGCGAACTGCTGTCATTCGACGGCCGTTACGTCACCGTCAGCGGGAATTCGGCAGAGAGGCAGTCCGTGCCCACAGCGCAGCCTTTGCCACTGCGCGTGCATTCCATCCAGGGTCATGAAAGCAAAGATGTAGCGGGGCGAGAGCGCCAGCTTTCCGGTTCGCAGCCCTGGGTTTCTATTCTCTGCAAATTCGCCGATAGCGGGGTCGAGAAACGGCCCTTATCCTACTTCCAAAATATGTATGGCAGCACATACCCTGCCCTCGATCATTACTGGCGCGAACTTTCATACAACCAGATCAATCTCAACGGCAGCGCCGCCTATGGCTGGTTCACCCTGCCCTATCCGCGCGCCTACTACGTTTATGATATGGATGGCGACGGCCAATTAGATGCTGATTTGATGACGCTAGCCAAAGACTGCACGGCCGTTGCCGACGCCGTCTGTCTACTTTCCTCCCTTCGTAGGAATTAATCTGATGTTCAACGCCGATCTCGATTGTTGTGCCTGGGGTGGCACTGCCTATCTAAACCTCGATGGCCAGAACAAAGTGCGGCGCATCACCTGGCTGCCGGAATGGGGTTGGTTGCTCAATTTAGCTACCATCGAACATGAGATGGGCCATGGTTTCGGCTTGCCCCACTCCTCTGGCCAGTATGGCAAGACGTATGATAACAAGTGGGATGTCATGAGCGGGTACGTCTATGTAGACAACCCCGATCCAACCTACGGCGTTTTGCTAGGCCAGCATACTATTTCCTACCATAAGGAGTTGCTGGGCTGGATCGCTCCAGCCGAGATTGTTACCGTTGCGGCCGGCACGAAAACGACCGTTACCCTGGAACAACTGGCCTTACCACAAACGGCCAACTATAAAATGGTCAAGATCCCTGCCTGGGATTCTGATTCTACCTTCTATACGGTGGAAGTGCGCCGTCAGCTTGGACATGATATCGCTTTGCCTGGCCAGGGGGTCATTATCCACGAGGTGGATACGACCCGCATACGGCCGGCTCAAGTCATTGATAGTGACGGCAACGGCAATACAGGGGATGATGGTGCGATTTGGTCGGTGGGCGAAACGTTCGTCGATACCCAATATGGCATCAAAGTGACCGTTGATGCAGCCACGGCTACAGGGTATGTTGTAACCATAGAGGTGGACGCTCCTCCAACCTTCATTGACTGCGCAGCACAGACACAGCTCCCGGCCGCCGAATGCGATGCTTTGCTGGCGTTCTACAACGCCACCTCTGGCACCAACTGGACCCACAACAATGGCTGGCTCGCCTTCGTTTCACCCTGTGATTGGTTTGGGATAAGCTGCGACGCCGGTCACGTGCTATCCATAGATTTGCACGACAACCGGCTAAACGGCCATATTCCGGCCGAACTAGGTGATCTCTCCAAGCTGGCAGACCTTCGCCTGTACAGCAACCAGCTAAGCGGCAGCATACCGCCCGAACTGGGCGATCTCTCCAATCTCGTTACCCTGGACCTTTCCTACAATGCCTTGGATGGTGAAATCCCGCCGCAAATCGCCACCCTCGCCAACCTGGAATTCGGGGCACTTAACCTCGGATACAATAAACTGTTTGCCTCTGACCAGGCGCTTATCATCTTCTTGCAAGATAAAGATCCAGACTGGGACCTGACCCAAACAATACCGCCCGTCAACCTGCGCACGGCCGTACATGTCAACAGCCTGCAATTATATTGGGATGCCATTCCTTTCGTGGGCGGTACACGGCGCCTATGAGATCAGTTATGCCACCGTCCGTGGTGGGCCGTATACCGTCCATGGCACAACGGATCATAAGCAAATTAGCGCATACCTGATAACAGACCTGGCCCCGGATACGACCTATTACGTTGTGATCCGCACCTTTACCGAGGCATACGAACCGCAGCAAAACGACCTATGGAGCGCCTACAGCGAAGAAATCTCAGCCACAACGCCCGCGGCAGTGTGGCCGGGGGCATACCTGCCGCTGCTTCGTTACTAATTAGCTTCCTTTTGTTGCGGTCTTAATGTTCGACGCAATTCTTAACGATAAAAACCCACTATTGGCGCTTCTCAATAGATGAAGTATACTCAATGTATATACCTCAATGAAAAGACCACATTCACTGCGGCAAAGCACCATAAATGTAAAGCAACCTTTCCAGGTTGCGATCAAGCTGGAAAGCTTGAATTACCAAGGAGATTGTTATGCAAACCAAGGTGCAGAAGTGGGGAAATAGCATCGCCTTGCGCATTCCTAAAGCATTTGCTGAAGAGATGTGCATCGCGCCCAATACGGCCGTCGAATTGACCCTCACCAACGGTAGCCTGGTGATTACGCCGCTACAGACGCCAGCCTTTTCGTTGGAAGATCTCTTGGCAGCCGTGACGGCGCAAAACATTCATGAAGAAATTGACTCTGGAACGGCCGTCGGCAACGAGGTCTGGTAGCCATGGCCAAAGTTCCAGATCGCGGTGATGCCGTATGGATCGATTTCAACCCGCAAAGCGGACATGAGCAAGCGGGGCGCCGACCCGCCCTGATCATATCGCCCGCAGCCTACAACGGCAAGGTTGGGCTCGCTATCATGTGCCCCATTACCAGTCGCCGCAAAGGTTACCCTTTTGAGGTTCAAATACCAGATGGATACCCTGTTTCCGGAGTCGTATTGGCCGATCAGGTGAAGTCCTTAGACTGGCGCGCACGAGATGCAGAGGTAATCCAACGCCTGCCGCAAGTGGTGACCAATGAAGTGTTGGCAAAACTGGCGACACTAATAATAATCTGACTGCAGACTACCAGACTATCAGACTATCCTCATGCCACCCCATTTTCCAGAGCCAGCACGGCCGTCGCTTCGGCGTCGTGAATAGCCAGGATCTGTTCGGCCAAGCGCTCACGAAAAACCTCCACTTCCGTCTGCGTTAGTGGAAAATCGCTGCTCATCGACGCGCGAATCTCCGCCAGCCTGGCGTTGATAGCTTGAATCGCATCCAGAGCGGCCCCTCCTTGCTCCAGAAACAGGGTATGCTTGCGCAGCATCAGCTCGCGGCTTTCGCCGAAGAGTCGAACCTCGTCCGGTAGCAAGACGGCGGTTAGCTGTTGCCACGCTTCAGCAGCCGCGCGAAACTGGATCGCGGCCTCGCCCAGGGCCGGTTTGTCTAGAAGAACGGCCGCTTCAGCCAGGAAATCAGCATACATACCGCGCTCACCATCCTGAGCCTCCCCCTTACCAAACAAAAAGGCGAAATTATAGGCGGAAGTCAGGCCGGCATACATCGGGGGACCGGCTGGAAACTGCTTTTCCCAGCTCAAGCGCTGCTTGGGATGGATCAACATCTTGGCCCAGAACTGGTAGGCATTGAGTCCGAAATTATTCTTGGATCCTTTCGGCGGTTTTTCCGTGAAGAGCTTGATCGTGTCACAAATACCCTGGTGAACGGCCGTTGCCAGCTTTTCCTCAACCGGCGCGTCTAACGTAAGCAGGCGATGCTTGATCTTCTTGATCCGGCCGCGAGCGGCGGCAAGTTCCTTAGTCGTAACAGTCAGCGGAACCCGGGCTCGATCGGCGATAGTGACGACATCTTCCTCGGGTTCATAGCCGTAAACGACCAGTGGAAACGCGCCCCACATCCCTTCATCCCAGGGCAGGGCATTATAAGGCAGGCCCCACATATCCGCCCAGACGATAGCCGGCTGTCCTTCCTCCAGCGTGTCGACCAGAATATCTACCGCGCGCTGCGCCTTGCCTGTATGTTCCACGTATTGCACAACCCCTAGGCGGGAGAGCATCTTGTCCAGCGGATCGAAAGTATTGCGTGTCAAGATATTGCATTGTGGATCATAACCTTTATAAAGAAAAGTGAAATAACCCATAACAATGCCGCCGCTGACACCTAGCAGCAGCGCTTCACTATACGGCTGCCCCGTGTGCGGCGCCGTGAAGCCACGCTGGGCGAAGAAATTGCGTACAGAGCCCGTCTCCCAATGGCTTCCGCTGAATTGATCATAGTTGGCTAGCGTCGGCATTAGTTTACCTCTCCTCAAGAAATGGTTTGTACTGACCGCTTCAGTGGTTCAACGACTGAAGTCATTCGTTGTGCATCATGTTGAACCAGTTTAACGCAAAACCACTTCTTTGTGGGCAAGGAGAGACATAGGTTGCCAAAACGGCCATTGCTGTTGGCGGCATCGACCTGGAACTTGAGAATGATTTTTTTTCTTGACCTCGCCATAGGCCGGCATAAGGAGACCAATGATCAACACATGGCAAGCTTATTTGATGGAGAATGAAGGTCGTTATCCCCTTTCCAAATCTGCAATTAACACCCTTATAACACCTTCGTGGTATGACAGCAATACCGCCCTGCGCTTATACTTCCTATACAAGTGGTACAGGCTGTTTTAACTGGCGACAACAGGTATAGGGTAATGTCAAACAAAATCAACCCAAAGAGTGATCCAATAGACCCTCAATGGGCAGACTGATCTGAGGGCCTAACAACAGAACCTGACAAGGTGACTCTATAGGGCAATCTAAACTTAAGTAATCAGACGGAAAAGAGGCAAAATGAAGGCAGACAAGAATATCTCCAGGCTTTTAGGCGCAGCATTTCTGTTTGTAGCAGCTGCAAGCGCACTCAGTAGACTTATGTTAAGTTCATTGGGTATCTCGGCTGTAAGGTCACCTGATAATATATCTGAAACCATTAAAATAAGGAGAGACGCTCCTATGAAAGCGATTGTTTACACAGAATATTGGATACTCCCGCTGTTGTTGGATGAAGGCGACAGCGACCCATCGCGCTTCCTGGCTTACTTTCCAACCCTACAATTAGCCCTCTGATTAACACTTTTGGGGGAGACACTAATACCACCTGGCGGTTATGCTGAAGGTATAAGATTTCAGTAATCTCGGAATCGTACTCTAGTAACTCGGTTTCTATCATCTTCCCGGAAACTGAAATGCTATTTCCCCAGAGCTGAATATGACGTAGTTTCCGGGAAAACTGTGCAAACTTCTGGTCAACAAGGTGATAGTTAAAAAGGAGAAACAATGAAAGCGATTGTATACACAAAATACGGACCACCGGATGTTCTTCAGCTCGAAGAGGTAGAAAAACCGGCTCCCGGGGACAATGAAGTACTGGTAAAAGTCCATGCGGCATCCGTAAATTATTCTAACTCAGCTTTTGTGACAGGTAAGCCGTTCCTGGTCCGCTTAATGGGCTCCGGGCTTTTAAAACCGAAATACAAGATACTCGGATCTGATATTGCGGGGCGGGTTGAAGCGGTTGGCGGAAACGTCAAGCAGTTTCAGCCAGGTGATGAGGTATTCGGGGATTTATCCGATTGTGGTCGGGGCGGTTTTGCCGAGTACGTATCTGTTCCTGAAAATGCTTTAGCACTGAAACCGGTCAACTTGACATTCGAGGAAGCAGCGGCCGTACCTGAAGCAGCAGTCGTGGCCCTGCAGGGCCTTCGCGATCAAGGACATATTCAGCCCGGGCAAAAGGTTTTAATTAATGGTGCGTCTGGTGGAATTGGGACGTTTGCGGTGCAGATTGCCAAATCGTTCGGGGCTGAGGTGACGGGCGTGTGCAGCACGAGGAATTTGGACATGGTGCGTTCGCTTGGGGCAGACCATGTCATTGATTACACGCAAGAAGATTTTAGCCAAAATGGGCAGCGTTATGACCTGATTCTTGCCACTGCGGGGTATCGTTCGATTTTTGATTACAAGCGGGCGTTAAGTCCCCAGGGAATTTATGTCTGTACCGGAGGTTCCATGGCTCAGATTTTCCAACCCATGTTCCTGGGACCATTTGCTTCAATGTCCGGGAACAAAAAAATGGTTAGCCTGGTTTTGCGACTGAACCAAAAAGATCTGATCTTTATGAAGGAGCTTCTTGAATCGGGCAAGGTCGTACCGGTAATCGATAGATGCTACCCCTTAAGCGAGATCGCTGAAGCCGTCCGCTATTACGGAGCAGGACATTCCCAAGGAAAAGTAGTCATAACTATTTAACACTGTCTATTTTCATTCATGAATAAGGAGATTGGATCATGGAAGATGTGCAGATAAAGCTTTCAGGACTGTGGATAGCCCTCATGTTAACCTATCTTTTAGGGGATGTGCTGCGCATATTTAGCGGCGACTTTAAGGCGGGTGAAGTTGGAGGTATGCAGGTAACTCAGCAAATGTATTTGGGAATGGCAATTTTAATGGTGATTCCGGTTGTTATGGTTGTCCTGTCCCTGTCACTGCCGCATCAAGTGAATCGCTGGGCAAGCATCATTTTAGCCATATTCTTTTTTGGTTTTAATCTCATTGGACTGCCTACCTATCCTTCCGCTTATGACAAATTTTTGATCATTGTAGGACTTGTGTTTAATGCTCTGACTGTTTGGTTTGCATGGAAGTGGGTCTAGACAGATTACGGCCGTCCCCTCACCTGTTCTCGGCGCTTGAACTGTATTCACGTGCCCCTGTTTTTCCTTGTATAATGTGCGTATGTTGGAAAACCTGCTGCGCACGAAGCTGTTCATTCCGCCGCTACGGCCGAACCGGGTGCCTCGGCTGCGTCTGATCGAACGGCTCAATCAGGGTCTCCATCTTGGACACAAACTCACCCTCATCTCTGCCCCCGCCGGCTTTGGTAAGACAACGTTGGTCGGTGAATGGGTGGGCAGTTTGGGCCTTGATACTGTCAAAGAAAGCCAAGGCTCACATGCAATCGCCTGGCTTTCGCTGGATGAAAGCGACAACGACCTGACCCGCTTTTTGGCTTACTTCATCGCGGCCCTAAACCAGGTTGGAGGGCTAGAAACACCCATTGGGAAAGGAGCGCTGGGCATGCTCCAATCTCCTCAGTCGCCACCTGCCGATGAGGCCTTGATCGCTCTGATCAACGATGTTGCAGCCATTCCCGCTAGAATTACCCTTGTCCTAGACGATTATCACGTTATAGCATCGCCGCCAGTTGACAATGCGCTCGCTTTCCTGCTCGAACACCTCCCGCCGCAGATGCATCTGGTCATCGCCACCCGTGATGATCCACAATTGCCCCTGGCCCGTCTACGCGCCCGTGGACAATTGACTGAACTACGCGCAGTAGACTTGCGCTTTACCCTCTCCGAAGCTGCTGAATTTCTCAACCAGGTGATGGGCCTGGATCTTGAGGCGGATGACATAGCCTCGTTGGAAACCCGTACCGAGGGTTGGATAGCCGGTCTGCAATTAGCCGCGGTTTCAATACAGGGGCATAAGGATGCCACCAGCCTCATCAAATCTTTTACCGGCAGCCATCGTTTTGTACTGGACTACCTGATCGAGGAAGTCCTGGAACAGCAATCCGCAAGCGTCCAGACTTTCTTGCTCGAAACGGCCGTTCTTGACCGATTGACCGGCTCCTTGTGCGACGCCCTAACCGGCCAGACCGATGGTCAGTCAACCCTGGGAATGCTAGATAACAGCAACCTGTTCATCATCCCCCTGGATGGAGAGCGACAATGGTACCGCTATCACCATCTGTTTGCCGATTTATTGCGTCTGCGGTTGCGCCAAAACCATCTGGAGCAGATTCCAACGCTACACCGCCAGGCCAGTGAGTGGCACGAGAAGAACGGGTTCGCCGCTGAGGCGATAGAGCATGCGCTGTGCGCCGCTGAATATGAGCGGGCGGCGTGTCTGATCGAAGAACACGTTGAAACTTTCTGGGGGCGGGGTGAACACAGCAAATTGCGACGTTGGCTGGATGAGTTGCCCGAAGAAATGTTATTCTCCAAGCCACGCATCAGTATCTTTCAAGCCAGATATTATTGTAACCGTGGCCAGCTGGATGCGGCTGAACGGACCATCAAAGCTGTCGAAAAAGCGCTTGATGGTACCACTGATGGCGCCCCTTCAACCAAGCCGCAAAAGCAGATAGCGTTTACTCCTTTGGACAGGCTGCAGCTGCGCGGTAGGGCAGCCGCTACCAGAGCACTTATCTGTTCTTACCAGGGAGATGTGCCGGGGATTATGTACCATGCACGCCAGTCACTAGAATATCTACCCAAGGAGGATCCAACCTGGCGCAGGGTCACTGCGTTAACTCTAGGCAATGCACATGGCTTCAAAGGGGATATGAATGCAGCGTACGAGGCCCGATTTGAAGCGTTGAAAGCTTGCGAAGCGGCAGGTGACATCTACTTTACCATGATAGCCAATCTAGAGGTGGCTATTACCTTGAGAGAACAGGGCCAGTTGCAGCGAACGGTTGAGATTTGCCGGCAGCAAATGCAATTTGCTGCCGAGTTCGGGCTGTCGCAAACGAGACTAGTTGGTTGGCTGCTGGCAGTATGGGGCGAGACGCTGGCCGAATTAAATGATTTGAATGGGGCTCTTGATCGAGCGCAGAAAGGTTTTAGATTGACCCAGCGCAGTGGGGATCTGCAAATGTTTGGTTGGAGCTTCATCTGCCTGATAAGGATCTTGTTTTCCAGAGCGGATCTGGCTGACGCTGAAGAAACCATCCAGAAGATGGAGAATATCGCTCGAAAATCCCATCTACCTCCCTGGATCGCGGACCAGATGGCAGCCTGGCAGGCCAGACTATGGCTGGCACAAGACAAGCTGGAGGCTGCCTCCCAATGGGTGCAAGAACGCGGGCTCGATACAAGTGGAGAGCCCATACCGCTTCAGGAAATTGATTATTTCTCGTTATTTGACTATTTAATTCTGGCCCGGATCCTGATCGCTCAAGGGCGTCTTGACGAGACAGCCAGGCTGCTTGAGCAGCTGCTTAAGGCGGCCGAAGCGGGGGGGCGCACTTCAAAAGAGATCGAGATTATGATACTCCAGGCGTTGACCTTTCAAGCTGGAGGCGAAACAGATCGAGCTCTGTCCGCACTGGAGCGAGCAATCTTCCTCGCCGAGCCGGAGGGCTTTATCCGCATCTTCGTGGATGAAGGCCCGCCAATGGCGCATCTCCTTTACAAAGCTGCTGCTCGCGGAATGGCAGCAGATTATGTCCATCAATTATTGGCGGCTTTCCCCATCGCCGAACCGGAGCTAAACAGCTCGTCAAAAACGCGAGTCACCAAATCTAGCTGGGTTGAGCCTCTCAGTGAGCGCGAAATTGAAATACTCCAACTTGTCGCCGAGGGGTTAACCAATCGAGAAATCGCTTCCAGGCTTTTCCTCTCGCTGAACACAGTTAAGGTCCACACCCGCAATATCTATGGCAAACTCGGGGTCAACAGCCGGACTCAAGCAGTTGCCAGAGCAAGAACTTTGGCGAATCTTACCCTCTACCTGATTACCGGGTGCATTAAATCGGCACTGGCATAGCAATTACTCAAAAAAACTTACGGGCTCGCGAATTGCGGCCCGTTTTTGATTCCCACTTCAAACCTGCGATTAACCCTCTAATTAACACCTTCGGGGTATGACACTAATACCGTCTCTGGATTATGCTGAAGGTGTAAGGCTTAATCAGTTAGGAAACAGCCAAAAAGGAAGAAACCCGATGAATAACAAAGAGGATAATCCAACAAAGGAGGAAATTGTGATGTCTGATGAGAAGCAAGAACCCAAGAGAAGTGGCGTCAGCGGTCTGGTTTTCGTAGGCTGCCTGATTCTGGGCTTGGCCGTAGGACTTCTATTAGGAAATATTGCAGTCGGTCTTTTAGGTGGGCTGGGTGTAGGCTTTATCGCTATGGCCATCGCGCGCTACATCACTGGGGAATGGTGAAAATGCTTTTGAAGGATAAGGCTTTTTCTTGCCAATCAGGGATCAGGAACAGATTTGTCCAACCTGTTCAGGAGAGTATGAAATGGCTCAGATTAGTCTAGACGCAACAGAGAAATCACCACAACAGGCTGCTGCAAGCAAAACTACCCGCTTATTCTTCATCGATCATTTGCGTGCTGCTCTGGTTATCCTCGTCGTACTGCACCACCTGGCTGTTGTCTATGGTGAGGGTGTCTCTTTCTGGTATGTCGATCCGCCTAAAACCGCGTCACTGTCAGGACTAGTTTTGGTCGTGTTCGTGCTTTTTAACCAGGCCTGGTTCATGGGCGCCTTTTTCTTATTGGCGGGCTATTTTGCCCCGGGATCATTTGATCGCAAGGGGTCGGGTTCCTTCCTTAAGGACCGGCTGATTCGTCTTGGAATTCCACTGATCATCTGGATCTTCCTGCTCAACCCCATCTCCAACATCGGTCTTTTCCTGGAGCCGGCTACCTGGATATCGCAGCCGCTAACCTGGCAAAGCTTTTGGCAGATGTATCCCGAGTTCATCGGTCTTGGAGTTGCCTGGTTCCTGGCGTTGCTGCTCATCTTCAGCTTTGGTTACGCGGCCTGGCGTTGGTTGACTAGAAACCGCAAACCATCTCAGGAGGGCGAATATCCACCCCCAAGCTATCTTGGTATTGGCTTCTTCATTCTGGCCTTAGCCCTGATAACTTATCTGCTGCGGATCATGGTTCCCATAGGTAAATCGGTGCTCGACTTTCCGACACTGGCCTACCTGCCCCAGTACCTCAGCTTCTTCATAGTCGGCGCCATCGCCTACCGCCGCGATTGGTTCCGGACGGTGACCGACCGCATGGGCAAGATCGGATTTGTGACCGCGATGGTGGCCACACTCTTATTGTTCCCGATTCCCATCTTGGGCATACTGGGCGGCACGATGCGTTTTCTTGGGAATGGGAGTTGGCCGTCGGCCGTTTATGCCCTGTGGGACAGCACCTTCGCTGTCGGCTTAAGCCTGGCCGCAGTCACCTTCTTCCGCCGCTATTTCAACGAGAAGAGCCGGTTGGGCAGCTTCTTGGCTCAACAGAGCTATGCCGTCTACGTTATCCATAGTCCAATCATCGTGTTTCTTGCCTATGCTCTCTATCTCACGTTTGTGCGGATGGGAATCGATCTGGGGCCCTTGCTTAAATTCGGCATAGCGGCCGTTATCATGGTCCCGATCTGCTTCGCCGTCGCCTGGTTAATCCGCAAAATACCCGGTGTGTCGCGGATTCTCTAATCAGATGCCGTATAGATATTGATGTCAGCGTAAATTACTGTATTGGGATTATCGTCACCTAATTTGGACCTCCGGGAAATTACCAGGGTTGTTTACTTCTCTCAGCTTTCGCAAGAAAATAAGAGGTAATCAATGGTGAAGAAAGCCAGACAAAAACTTACCCTCTATCAGCCAGTAACTTACCAGATAAAAGTACCGGGGCATCTGGATGAGAGTTGGTCAGAGTGGTCCGGGAAAATGACGATTACGGTCGAGAGCGAGGACGACAGCCCACCGGTCACCATCCTAACCGGTACCGTCGATCAGGCCGCTCTGCAAGGCTTGCTGCGCCGCCTCTACTCCCTGGGCCTGCCGTTAATTTCGGTGCATTGTCTCGAGTGCGACTGAGACACCGCCGGCGTATGGAGATAAAAAGGTGAAGATAGCAGAATCGAAACTGGATCGAGCCTGGCCTCTGCTATAATGAAAGGGATGTCTGCGCTATATTCAATCTGCGTAATCTGCGAGATCTGTTGATTGTCTAACCTGGAGATCGCCTGTGGACGCTTCTTCTACTATAGAAGACCCCTTGTGGATACCAACGGCCGAAATTATCGCCCGTGCCAACTTGACCCACTACATGCGTTGGCTGGAGACCAACAGGGGGTTGCGATTCAAGACCTACCCCGAATTATGGCAATGGTCGGTTGACCATATCGACGATTTTTGGGAGAGCTTGTTTCCCTATTTCAACCTGGTCTATTCGCATCCCTGGTCGCAAGTGCTTCCGGAGCGAATGATGCCCGGCGCTAGATGGTTTCCCGGCGTGGAGCTGAATTACGCGGAGAACATCTTCGCCAAGAGTACTCCTGAACGGCCGATGATCTTCTATAAGGCGGAGGATCAGCCCCTCATCGAAATCAGTTGGGCGGAAGCGGCCGGCCAGGTCAGCCGTCTGGCCCAAACCCTGCGCAAGATCGGGGTGGAACGTGGCGATCGGGTCGTCGCTTTCCTGCCCAATATACCGCAGGCCGTTTTCTCACTCCTGGCTTCTGCCAGTTTGGGTGCTATCTGGTCCAGCTGCTCCCCCGACTTTGGCAGCCGCAGCGTGCTCGACCGCTTCGCCCAGATAGAGCCCAAGGTGCTCATCGCCGTGGATGGCTACCAATACAATGGTCGCATCTTCAACCGCATGGAAGTTGTCACCGAGTTGCAGGCGGCGCTGCCCACGCTGGAGCAAGTTATCTTGCTGCCCCAAATCGGCCGTGATGCCTCGCTGCCGCCAAATATGATCACCTGGGCGGACGCCCTGGCCCCAAGCTCCCCCACCGGGCAGCTCTCTTTCGAGCAGCTCCCCTTCGACCATCCCTTGTGGGTCCTCTACTCCTCCGGGACCACGGGCCTGCCAAAACCAATCGTCCAGGGGCATGGCGGCATATTGCTGGAACAGATAAAGGCCACCGTTTTACACAATGATCTCCATTCCGGAGATCGCTTTTTCTGGTACACCAGCACCGGATGGATGATGTGGAACTATGTCTTAGGCTCTCTCCTATCCGGCGCATCGATCGTCCTCTACAACGGCAGTCCGGGCTACCCTGACCTACAAAGCTTGTTTGCTTTGGCTGAGCGCAGCGGCGTGACCTACTTTGGCATATCGGCCGCTTTTATTGCCGCCTGTATAAAGGCCGACATTCATCCCAATCAGGTCTATGACCTGAGTCGCGTTCGCGCAGTCGGCTCGACCGGCTCTCCCTTAACGGCCGAAGGCTTCCAATGGATCTATGACAACATGAACCCCCACCTGGCTCTCGAGTCGCTAAGCGGCGGGACGGATTTATGTACCGCCTTCGTCGCTGGTGTGCGCACGCAGCCCATCTACCGTGGTGAAATTCAGGCAGCCTCCCTGGGGGCCAAGGTACAGGCCCTCAACGACGCGGGGCGACCGGTGCTCAATGAAGTAGGCGAGCTGGTTATCGCTGAACCGATGCCCTCCATGCCCCTCTATTTCTGGGGCGATCCAAACATGGCCCGTTACCGGGCGAGCTACTTCGAGATGTTCCCCGGCATCTGGCGCCATGGAGATTGGATCGCCTTTAATGATCACGGCGGCTGCGTGATTTACGGCCGTTCCGATTCGACCATTAACCGCCAGGGCATCCGCATGGGCACCAGCGAGTTTTACCGCGTTGTGGAAGCTTTCGATGAGGTCGTGGACAGCCTGATCATCGACCTGGAACTGCTGGGCCGCGAATCCTACCTGCCGCTCTTTGTTGTCCTGCGTGAGGGTGCTGTTCTCGATGACCAACTGAAGGCCGCCATTAATCAGCAGCTGCGGCGGGAAGTCTCTCCGCGCCACGTGCCCGATGAAATTATTGCCATCGACGAAGTGCCCTATACCTTGAGCGGCAAGAAGATGGAACTGCCCATCCGCAAGATCTTGTTGGGCATGGATATGAAGACTGCCGCTAACCCTGGGGCGATGCGCAATCCAGAAGCGCTGCAATTCTTCGTGCAGTTTGCGAATACGCTCTTGTCGAGAACATAGGCGGCGGGCATATGGGTGTAAAATAGCGGGCGTCTATCCCGTTGAGTGCGCAGATGGATTCCCGCCTGGGCGAGAATGACAATCTGTGACAACTCTTTCGTGGATCCTCCGTTGATTGGGTCTTGTAATTTTTGCTGATGATTGTATAATATAATGTGTGTTCGGTTCTAAAGAATTTTGTGCCACTCGTTAGAACGACCCTGGTATTGCTCCAATTTACACTGAGACTAGGTTTTACACTGAGACTAGATTTCTTCAGTAGCTTGAAAATTGTTGGGAGGAAACAAAATGCAAAAACTTCAATCTCGAATACAAGTCATCGTGCAACGTTCGACTGGGGCGGTTTTTTCGCTGCCACTCATCTTACTCTTACTGTTTGGATTCTTTTTGTTCGGCCGCGGGCAGAGTTTTCCCTTGCAGGCCGCAGGCGAGGCCCAGATCCGCAGCCAGGTAGTAGCGGAGAATAGCTCATTTTTCCCTGGCATCTTCGGTGCTGGTGATGCAAACGACGCCACCGGCGCCGTCTATCGTGACTACAACGCCAACGGCGCCCGGGACGCTCGCGAACCGGGTGTGCCTGGAATCGTGGTCTCGGCCTACGATGACAACGGCTCCAGGATTGGCTTCGGTACCACCGGTGTTGATGGACAGTACGCCTTGTTCCTGCCCGTTAACAAAAAATACCGGCTTGAATTCACCAACATCCCCGACTATCTGCAACCTGGAGCGGTCGGCAATCAAACCGAGGCGACTGTCGCCTTTATCACTGCCCCGTCCAACAATGTCAACGTTGGCCTTAACAACCCGGCCGACTATTGCCAGGAAAACCCGGAGTTGGGCACTCCTTGTTACCTTTTCGGCGATCAGCGCCAGGAACTACCGGCGGTAGTTTCCTTCCACAATCAGGCCGGTTCGACCGCACTGGATGATACCTTTACGCCGCAAGGTAACAGCCCTTATGACGATGCCAATGACGCGGTCCCGGGCATCCAACCCCACCCCATTGAAGCAGTGGTAAAGGACGTCGGCCCGACCAACGGATTAGCCTTCCAGCGTTCGGCCAATGTCATATTCGCCGGCGCATTTATGAAACGGCACTCCGGTTTTGGCCCGCAAGGAACAGGAGCCATCTACCGCATCAATCGATCCGGCGGTCAGGTTACCCTTTACGCCGACTTGAACGCCATTTTCGGTGTAAACACGGCCGGCGCTAATCCCCACGACAGCAGCAATTTGAGCAGTGACTCCGCGATACTCCAGTTCTTCTTGCATGATCCCTCCTTTGACCAGGTGGGCAAGATTTCTCTGGGTGACGTCGAAATATCGGAAGACGAAAAGTATCTTTATACAGTCAATCTGGCTGACAAGATGCTGTACCGCATACCGGTACTGAACGAAGCAGCACCTGCTTTCATGCCTGGCGACATCGACCGCTTTGCGATGCCTACGCTGCCTGGTTGTGCCTTACCTGATAGTCGGCCGTTCGGTCTGGGCATCCAGGATGGGGTACTTTATGCAGGTTTGGTCTGTACCGCGCAAAGCACACAGCAAGCGGCCGACATGCACGCCTATGTCTATGCCTTTAATGGGACCAGTTTTAGTTCGCTGCCGGTACTTGACTTCCCGCTCGACTACCCGCGTGGATGTGCCGATCGTGATAAGTTTACAGGAATGGATAACTGTACGACAGGCGCTGAGAATAAGGAAGCGGATTGGAACCCATGGGTAGGAACATTTGGTGACCTCCTTGTCAAGAGTGGCAATGCCACCACCAATCCTGGCCGGCGCATACCCATTTATCCCCAGCCACTGTTGAGCGACATTGAATTCGCCAATGGGTACATGATCATTGGCTTGCGTGATCGTAACGGTGACTTGTTTGGTAATGGTGCCTTCGACCCGCGTGATGAGAACGGCGATCCCATTGGATTCCCACCCGAAATTAGCTCTCCTGATACCACATATCTAAGCGTCAGTGCCGGCGATATACTGGCAGCAGCGCCCGATCCCAACAGCCTCGGACGCTGGAAGCTGGAAGATAACGCAGCCGTCGGCAATCTGCCGCCAACGGGTGGCGCCAATAACGGCAACGGCCCCGGCAACGGCGAATATTTCTTCAACGAATCCTTCGCCGTAGTCGACAACAACTTCCCCCGCCACGACGAAACGGCTCAGGGTGGCTTGAGCAATATACCGGGACAGGGTGACGCTATATCGACCTCGTTAAACCCGGTCCCCATAGAAAACCCTGCGAACTATTTCGACGGTGGAGTCATCTGGCTCTCCGGCCAGGATGGAACCCGTTCGCGTTCATACCGCGTTTTCGCCGGTGAGGAACCCCATCTCCCCCACGACGAAACCGATTTGCTGCAAGGCAAGAACAATGGCTTGGGCGATCTGGAAGTGTTCTGTGATGCGGCTCCGTTAGAGATAGGCGATCGCGTCTGGTTAGACCTCGACGAGAACGGCATTCAGGACCCCGGCGAGCAGCCCCTGGCCGGAATCAGCGTCAAGCTCTATGCCCCGGACATGACAACGCTGCTGGCCACGGCCGTCACCAACGCCGAAGGCAACTACTACTTCTCCAATGCACCATCCGGTCCACTCAGCGGCGACTTTGCCCAATACGGCGTGGACTTGCAGCCCAATACCTCCGGCTACAAGCTGCACATCGACCTGTCGCAGGCTGCCATCGCCGGCAATAACTACGTGCCGACGACGGCTAACGCCGACGGTCAGACCGACAACAACAACAAAACCGATTTGCGGGATTCCGATGCCATCAACAGCGGTGAGAATGCTGAGATCATGTTTGACACGGCCGGACCGGGCCACAACAATCACACGCTGGACTTTGGTTTCATCGTGCAGGTGCAAGATCAGGTGGCCGTGGGCAACCGCGTCTGGCTGGATGACGGTAAAGGTGGCGGCGCTGCCGGCGATGGTATCGTCAATGGCACTGAAATGGGTATCGGCAACGTCGAAGTGCAGTTGTACCCCGGCAGCGGCGTGATCGGTACGCCAATAAGAACCACAACAACAGCCGCCGACGGCTGCTACCTGTTCGACGAGCTTACGCCTGGGAATTACATCATCCACATTCCAGCCAGCCAGTTCAGCGAGGTTGGCCCGCTGCTGGGTCTCGTCTCCTCCTTACCGGAAGGGGGTGACACGCCGGATGACGACGATGTCGACGAAAATGGTCAGAACACGCCCATCAACGGCGGTATCAGTTCAACGATCATCAACCTGGCCGTTGGCAGTGAACCCACCAACGAACCCAGCCGCAGCCTCTGCGCCAGCACGCAGCCGGACGCCAACGAGAACATGACCGTCGACTTTGGCTTCACGCCGCTACCACTGAACCCAGTAGCCGTAGGTAACCGCGTCTGGCTGGACGACGGTAAAGGTGGCGGCACTGCCGGCGATGGTATCGTCAATGGCACTGAAATGGGTATCGGCAACGTCGAAGTGCAGTTGTACCCCGGCAGCGGCGTTAGCGGTACGCCAATAAAAACCACAGCGACGCGTGCCGACGGCTGCTACCTGTTCGACGACCTAATGCCGGGTAATTACATCATCCACATACCGGCCGGCCAGTTTACCCAAGGTGCCCCGCTGTACCTCCTCTCCTCCTCCTTACCGGAAGGGGGTGACACGCCGGATGACGACGACGTGGATGAAAATGGTCAGAACACGCCCGTCAACGGCGGTATCAGTTCAACGATCATCAATCTGGCCGTTGGCGCTGAACCCACCAACGAGCCCAGCCGCAGCCTCTGCGTCAGCACGCAGCCGGACGCGGACGAGAACATGACCGTCGACTTTGGCTTCACGCCGCCCGAACCGGATATTAGCATCACCAAGTACACCAATGGCCAAGACGCCAATGAGCCTACCTTGCCCGGCGTGCCTCTTATCACACCTGGAGATCCGGTAACATGGACCTATAAGGTGACAAACTTGGGTACCCTGCCCTTCCCCAAGCAGGATGTCGAGGTAACGGACAGCAAGGGTGAAACGCCACTCTTCGACTCGGAGTTGTCTGGCAACGGAGACGATATCCTGGACGCCGGTGAGATCTGGCTGTATGAGGCCACGGGCACCGCGGGTAATGTTGGTCCGCCGCAGTCAACGACCTCCGTTCCGACGTTGTGGGGCGTGGACGAGCAGCGCAATGAGCTGTTCTCCGTCGACGACTATACTGAAATACCAAACGGAGCGGCCGCGGCCGGGCTAACTATCTATGGCCCACTGTACTATACGGATCTGGATGGAGTGACCCAGGATATCGGCAAGCATATTGGCTCCTTCACCATCGACAGCGATAATGTAGCCTACGTAGCTTACAACAAAGACCTGGATATGGGCGGCGGGTTACCTGACCTGAAGGCCCCGGTCATGTTACGTTTTGCTCTGCAAGATGCTTCGACGGTGCAGAACAATGTTGCCGAGGTCATTGGCTCAATCCCCATTCCTGGATTCAACATCAGTTCTACGGTCGACGACAATATCAGCGGCATGTCCTTTGATCCGCTGACAGGTGATCTGTATGCGCTTTATCGCGTGACGGATGGCCCCACGCCTGACAGGCTTCTACTCGTCTCCAAAACAGATGCTTCGCTCATCGCGGACCTGGGTGAGATACGCAATGACACCCTCGGAGTCGTCATCGAGGATGGCGAGGCGATTGAATTCGATCGCGTTGGCAACCTGTATATCAGCGACAACTGGGATGACCACCTTTACCAAGTGAATCCGCAAACGGCCGAGATCTTGTCGGTCGTCGACAACAATGAGCTCGGCGGCCTGGCCGGCTCCCAACTAAAAACAGAAGGTTTGGCCTGGGATCCGTTGACAGACACGATGGTCGCCACTGACGATAGGAACGACCTCTTCTACATTCAGACCTTGGAAGACGGCAACAATACGCCGTTGGGATCGCTGCCAGGTCTCCTGGATGTCGAAGCCATAGACTTCCTTATATCCCCCTCCTGCTATATGAACGTGGGTACGGTTACGGCCACGGTGACGGCAGGGGGTGTGTCGGCTCAGGTAAGTGATTCGGACCCGAGCCACTACTGTAACCCATAACTAAACGGCAATAGAGGGCGCCAGGCACAGCAAATCTAAACGGTTTGCCAAGGCCTGGTGCCCTCATTGACAAAGGATGCGTTTCAAATGAGCAATCTTCTCATGTAGCGCGATTTACCAAATCTTGCTACAACCCTCAACTGAAATGAAACGAATCCATTGATAAATGCAATAAGCCCTGGCTATTGGGCCACGTTTGCCCGCCCCGGTTATTTCCTAAATAACAACTGCACATCAACCCCCTGTTCTTGGTGCTCGAAATAAAGCCACTGTAAGCCCTGTCCGAAGGGGCCATTTTGGCGTACATGAGTGCAAAGATCCTGGGAGGCCGCCTGACAGCAGAGGTGAAATTGCCTGCCAAGGCCGACAATCCATTGTAAGTTAAATTGAAAGCTACCAAAAGCATAATGATGAGGGGCGGCATGGCAATTTTGTGGTTACAGCCTTCCTTGCCGGCCCCTAGATGTTGAGAGCTTGATAAAAGCGCGCTATCTCGTCGCCACTGTTATTCAATAGTTCAAAAATTGACAGGAGAATAAAGATGCAAAAATTCCAATCCCGGTTACAGGCCGCCAGGCAACGTTTGGCTGCGACAGGCCTTCTGCTACCACTCGTTTTGCTCTTACTACTTGGATTCCTATTGCTCGGCCAGGGGCAAGTTTTTCCGCTGCGCGCAGCAGCTGAAGCCCGGGTCCGCAGCCAGGCAGAGGCAGACCAAGATGTACTGCTTCCCGTTATCTTCCAAAGCGGTAACCCGAGCGGCGCCGCGGGTGTTGTCTTTCGTGACTACAATGCCAACGGTGCCCGGGATGCCCGCGAACCGGGCGTAACGGGAATTGCTGTTTCAGCTTACGATGATAATGGCACCAGAATCGGTTTCACCACCACCGCTGTTGGCGGGACGTACGCCTTATTCCTACCCGCCAACGAAAAGTACCGGCTCGAATTCACCGGCATCCCCGACTATCTGCAGCCAGGAGCGGTCGGCAACCAAACCGCAGCGACGGTCGCCTTCATTACTGCGCCATCCAGCAACGTCAACGTGGGCCTCAACAACCCGGCCGACTATTGCCAGGAAAACCCAGAGTTGGGCAGCGCCTGCTACATCTTCGGCGATCAGCGTCAGGAATTGCCGGCGTTGGTCTCGTTCAATTATATGGCCGGCTCGACCGCACTGGATGATACCTTCACACCACCAGGCGGGAGTCCCTATGATGACGCTAATAATGCAGTTCCGGGCATCCAGACTCACCCCATTGAGGCCTTGACCAAGGATATCGGGCCAACCAATGGGCTGGCATACCAGCGATCGGCCGATGTTTTATTCGCCGGCGCGTTCATGAAACGACATACTGGTTTTGGCCCAGGCGGAACAGGAGCCATCTATCGCATCGATCGCCCTGGCGGCCTAATCACCGTTTATGCTGATTTGAACGCTATTTTTGGCGCAAACACGGCCGGCGCTGATCCGCACGACAGCAGTGGCATGAGCGACGTTTCCCAAATACTCAATTTTTACTTCCACGACCCTTCCTTTGACCAGGTGGGCAAGATTTCCCTGGGTGACGTCGAAATAACGGAAGACGAACAATATCTCTATACAGTTAATCTGGCTGACCGCATGCTTTACCGTATACCGGTACTGAACGAAGCGACGCCGGCATTCACACCTAACGACATCGACCGCTTTACTATGCCTACCCCGACCGGCTGCGTGCCCTCTGATGCACGGCCGTTCGGCCTGGGCATCAAGGACGGCATGCTCTACGCGGGCATTGTCTGTACGGCTCAGAGCACGCAACAAGCTTCCAACATGCAAGCGTTCGTCTACGCCTTTGACGGCAGCAACTTCGCCGGCCAACCGGTACTCAACTTCCCGCTCGATTACGCGCGCGGTTGTGCCGATCGGGTCCCCAGTTCGTCTGACTGTGGTATTCAGGAAGGCAATGCGCAAGGCAAGTGGAATCCGTGGGTAAGCAATTTCGGCCAGCTGTTGGCAGCGACCGGTACGGAAAACACCAATAACCTGCTGCGGCGTTGGCCTGTTTATCCACAGCCGCTGTTGAGTGACATTGAATTTGCCAACGGTTACATGATCGTTGGCTTCCGCAATCGTAACGGAGATTTGATCGGCAACGGCACGGGTGACCCGCGTGACGCCAGTGGCAATCCTATTGGCTTCCCACCTGGGGCGAGCAGACCTAATATCCAATATCTGACCGTTGGCGGTGGCGACATCCTGGCCGCAGCGCCCGATCCGGATAGGATCGGCCGTTGGCAGCTGGAAAATAATGCGGCCGTCGGCGATCTACCCGCTACAGCCGGTGCCAATAATGGCAACGGCCCCGGAGGCGGCGAGTATTTCTTCGACGATTCCTACGCCGTTGTTGACGATAATCTCCCCCGCCACGATGAAGTGACTCAGGGTGGTCTGAGCAATATACCTGGACGGACGGACGCTCTGACAACGGCGTTTAATCCTGTGCCTATTGAGGATGTGGTGAACTACTTTGATGGCGGGATCATCTGGCTTTCCGGCCAGGATGGAACCCGTTCGCGCTCGTACCGCGTTTTTGCCGGCGATATTCCTCCAACCCTCCCCATAAGCACCCCTGACGATACTGCGTTTCTCCAGGGTAAGAACAATGGTTTGGGTGACCTGGAAGTGTTCTGTGATGCAGCGCCGCTGGAGATAGGCGATCGGGTCTGGTTCGATGCCGACCAGGATGGCATTCAGGACCCCGGCGAGCAGCCGCTGGCAGGAATCAGCGTAAAGCTCTATGCCCCGGATATGACAACGCTGCTGGCAACGGCCGTCACCAACGCCAAAGGCAACTACTACTTCTCCAATGCGTCGTCTGGCCCGCTCAGCGGCCCCTCTGCCGTTTACGGCGTGGCAGGCTTGCAGCCCCATACCTCCGGATACAAACTGCGCATCGGCCTGGCGCAGCCGGCCATTGCCAATAATGACTATGTGCCGGCGAAGGCCAATGCCGACGGCCAGAGCGATAACAACAACAAAACCGATCTAAGGGATTCCGACGCCATCGCCAGCGGCGAGAATGCCGAGATCATGTTTGACACCGCCGGACCAGGTCACAACAATCACACCTTGGACTTTGGCTTTATTGTTCCCTTGCAACCGGTAGCCGTGGGCAACCGCGTCTGGCTGGATGATGGTAAAGGGGGCGGAACCGGCAATGACGGCATCGTCAACGGCGGCGAGATGGGTATCGCCGGTGTTGAAGTGCGGCTCTATCCCAGCACAGGCGTCAGCGGCGCTCCCTTGCAGACCACAGAAACGGGGCCAGATGGCTGCTACCTGTTCGACAACCTTGAGCCAGGTGATTACATCATCCACATCCCGGCCAGCCAGTTCACCGAGGTCGGTTCGCTGTATGGCCTCGTCTCCTCCTCGCCGGAGGGGGGTGACACGCCAATCGACGACAATGTAGACGAAAATGGCCAAAACACACCCGTCAATGGTGGCGTCAGTTCGACGACTATCAATCTGGCGGTTGGTGCTGAACCCATCAACGAATCCAGTCGCAGCCTCTGTGCCAGCACGCAGCCGGACGCCAACGAGAACATGACCGTCGACTTCGCCTTCACACCACGAGTAGCCGTGGGCAACCGCGTCTGGCTCGACGATGGTAAAGGCAACGGAATCGCCGGCGATGGCATCGTCAACGGCACCGAGATGGGTATCGCCGGCGTCGAAGTGCGGCTCTATCCCAGCACAGGGGTCAGCGGCCTCCCTCTGAAAACCACAGAAACGAGGGCTGATGGCTGCTACCTGTTCGACGACCTTGCCCCGGGTGATTACATCATCCACATTCCGGCCAGCCAGTTCAGCGAGGTTGGCTCGCTGTATGGCCTCGTCTCCTCTTCGCCGGAGGGGGGTGACACGCCAATCGACGACAATGTAGACGAAAATGGCCAAAATACACCCGTTAATGGTGGTATCAGTTCCACAGCCATCAATCTGGCCTCTGCAGCAGAGCCCACTGGTGAGCCCAGTCGCAGCCTCTGCGCCAGCACGCAGCCCGACGCCAACGAGAACATGACCGTCGACTTTGCCTTCGCGCCGCCCGTACCGGGTATCGGCATCATCAAATACACCAACGGCCAGGACGCCAATAGGCCTATCTTGCCCGGCGTGCCCCAGATCCCGATCGGGGGGAAGGTGACATGGACATATGAAGTGACAAACAGCGGCAATGTGCCCTTCGCCAAAGCGGACGTACTGGTAACAGACAGCCGGGGCGTCGTGCCCGTTTTCGACTCCGTGATTCACGGCGACAATGACAGCTACCTGGATCCCGGCGAAGTTTGGCTCTACAAAGCAACGGGCATCGCGGGCGACGTCGGTTTTCCGGAACCGGACCCCATTCCGACGCTCTGGGGTGTGGATGAACAGCAGAACGCGATATTCTCCGTCGATGACTACAACCAAATAGGCAGTGGTGCGGCCGCAGCCGGGCTTACCATCTATGGCCCGCTGAGATATACCAATCTGGACGGCGTGATCCACGATATCGGCAAGAATATTGGCTCCTTCACTATCGACAACGACAACGTGGCCTACATGGCTTACAATAAAAACCTGGATCCAGGTGGTGGATTACCCCTGCTGTTGGCCCCCGTCCTGATGAAATTTGATCTAGATAATGTTGCGCCGGTAGGCGATAACACGGTCCACATCATTGGTTCCATCCCCATCCCCGGATTCGACATTAGAGCGTCGGTGGACGATAACATCAGCGGCATGTCCTTTGATCCGACGACTGGCAAGTTGTATGCGCTCTATCGCGTCACCGATGGCCCCACGCCGGACAGGCTTCTGCTCGTCTCCAAAACGGATGCCTCGCTCATCGCCGACCTGGGAGAGATGCGCAATGATACTCTGGGCGTCATCGTCGAGGATGGCGAGGCGCTAGAGTTTGACCGCTCTGGCAACCTGTACGTTAGTGACAACTGGACGGACCGGATGGTCTTGGTCGATCAACAAACGGCCCAGGTCATGTCTGTTGTCGACAACAACCAGTTCGGCGGCTTGACCGGCATCGGCCTTTCCCTTAAGACGGAAGGCCTGGCCTGGGATCCTTTGGAAGACATGATGGTCGCTTCGGACGATCCAAACGACCTCTTCTATATCGAGACGCTTGAAAACGGCAACAATATGTCGCTGGGATCACTGCCCGGTCTGATGGATGTCGAAGCCATCGACTTCCTCATATCCTGCTATATGAATGTGGGTAATGTCAAGGCTACAGTGTCGGTAGGGGGTGTGTCGCGATCGGTACATGATTCCGACCCGAGCCACTACTGCAACTAAGTCACAAGTAAGGGTGCTGGGCACAGCCGAATTTTGCGCTGTGCCCGGCACCTATAGCTCTTAGCTTTCAGTCACCAGTTCAGCGGTCGCCTGACAGTTCCTTACGGATCTGCTCCGCCAGGGCGCGCGCCCGCTGGGGAGCATCGCCCAGGTAGCCATGCACATCCATCAAGGCCTGCAATGACGACTCAGACAGGTATTCGAGCAGCAGTTTGTCTTCGGCAATCCGCTCGGGCAAGGGATTAGGCTGGCCCGCCTGGACCTCGCTCCACGCTTCCATGGCCAGCTCGCGCAGGTGATCGTGCATCACCTGGCGATCGGCGCCACTTTTGCCCAGCGCCATAAGAATACGCTCCACGGCCGCAAAAGGCGCATATTTGGCCAGGTTGCGCTCTATCCCATCCTCGTTCACCCGTAAGCCTGAAAGGATTCGGTTAGCCGTACGCAAAAGTTCATCCGTGATTAAGCACGCCTCGGGCAGCAGTGAGCGGCGGTTTGCGGAGTCATCCAGCGTCCGTTCCAGCAGCGAATGGGCCGCATTATCCCAGGCCACTCGCGGCATTTGGGCCAGGGCGCGTCCCAGCGAATTGATCTTCTCGGCGTGGACGGGGTTCTGCTTAAAAGGCATCGCCGAAGAACCCACCTGTTTTTTGCCAAATGGTTCGCCTATTTCACCCAAAGGGGATGATTGCATTAAGCGCAGGTCAAAAGCGAATTTGTATAACGAACCACCTACTCCGGCCAGGGCGCTGATCAGCTGATAATCTTGTTTGCGCGGGTAAATCTGGGTGGTTACCGGATAAAACTCCAAACCCAATGCTGCCGACAAACGACTCTCGAAATGAGGAAGATTCTCCATTCCCAGCAGTTCGGCATAAGAGGCCCCGGTTCCTACAGCACCCTTAAAACCCTTGCCGCGCAATGCTGCCCGTTGTCTGGCTAAGGTATGCCAATCTTGCAATAGATCCTGAGCGTACTGCGCCAGGCGGTAACCGAGGGTCGAGGGTTCAGCGGGCTGGATGTGCGTGAAGCCCATCAGAGGCAGATCTGCCCAACTGTCGATCTGTTCAGAGAAGGAAAGCAGCAAGTTACGAAGTTCGGGCAGAAGCAAATCCAGCGACTGGCGCAAACGTAGAACATCCGCATTGTCCGAGATATCCGCCGTTGTTGCCCCCAAATGCAAGATGCCCCCACCTAGAGGAGCCTGCTCTGCGAACACCTTGAGCTCCGCCATGAGGTCGTGGTGAATTTCGGCTTCAATCTCCAGAGCGCGAGGCATATCGATCTCATCAACATGCGCGCGCAGGTTAGCCACTTGCTCTTGCTGCACCAATCCGAACTCAGCTTGAACCTCTGCCAGAGACAGCCATATACGCCGCCACAAACGGCGTTTGTTAACCTCGCTCCAAATATGGCGCATCTTGTCGCTGCCATAACGCCAGGTAAAAGGAGCATGGTAGGTTTCAAAATCCAGGGGCATCTCTTAGCCCTCTATAAACCAAATATTCTGCTCTCGGTGCGGGCCTACCGTCACAAGCATGACCGGAACCTTGGTTTGATCCGCGACGAATTCCACGTAGCGCCGCGCATTTTGGGGCAGATCGCCTGGCTTCCTAACGCCGCTGATCTCTTCATCCCAGCCGGGCAAGATCTCATATACTGGCTTGCATTGGTAGAGAAGCGCGGGTTCGGCGGGGACACCCTTTATCTGTTCGCCGTTCATTTCATAGGCGATGCACACTGGAATCTCTTCGAGGCCGCTCAGGATATCCAATTTTGTTAGGGCAAGATAGTCAAGACCATTGACCCGGGCCGCGTAGCGCAGGATCTCCAGGTCCAACCAGCCCACCCGGCGCGCGCGTCCGGTGGTAACACCAAACTCGTCCCACTGGTTGCTGCCCGTACCGCGCAAGCGCAAGGCCGCTGCGCCGGACAATTCTGTGGGGAACGGCCCTTCACCTACGCGGGAAGTAAATGATTTGGCAACGCCGATAACAGAGTCAACTTCTTTGGGACCAAGTCCTAAACTAACAAGGGCCGCAGGCGCGGTTGTATTGGCGCTTGTTACAAAGGGATAGGACCCGTGATCCAGGTCTAGCATCATGCCCTGCGTTCCCTCAGCAAGGATCGTGCGCTTGTGGGCGAGGACATCAGCCATGAAATCTGAATCATCAACCAAGTACGGGGCTATGCGCGGTGCAAAAGATAAGAAATCTGCAACAATTGCCGCAACATCTAATTGCGGCGCACCATACTTTAGTCGAAGCTCTTCGTTTTTCTCCAGCAAATGGCTTTCCAGCGCCTCTTTTGTCTTATCGAGCGAGGAAAGTATGCCAATGGTCAGGCCCTTTCGGCTGGTGCGATCGACAAAAGCAGGGCCAATTCCGCGTAAGGTCGTGCCGATCGCTTTTGCTCCGCGAGCTCGTTCCTGCGCTGCGTCCAGGGCAATGTGCGCCGGGGTAACCATATGCGCGCGGCTGCTTATCTTCAGGCGGGCCGGACTAACTTCATACCCGGCATTCCTGTGGCTTTCCATTTCACTTAGCAGCACGGAAGGGTTAATGACAACACCACGGCCGATATAACTCGTAACATCGTCATGGGTAATGCCCACAGGGACAAGATGCAGCTTGATGATACCTTTGTCAGTTACGACAGTATGGCCCGCATTATCACCGCCACAGAAACGGGCGACGATATCAGCGGAAGCGGCCAACAGATCCGTTACCCGGCCTTTCCCTTCATCCCCCCACTGGGTACCTACAACGATTCTTAAAGACATATGTCACCTCTCCTAAGAATTATAGCCTATCATGCCTGACAGAGTACTCGCTGAAAGCTGACAGCTTTCGGCCGTCAGCTAAAAATCAACAATTTCGGGATCGTTATCTGCAGGAACGACTTGCCATTCCTGTTCGCTATGATCAAACTCTGCGATCTTCTCCAGCGGCAGCTTCAGAAACTTGCCCTGCCCTTCAACCGCCACGCTGCCATCTTTGAGCAGAATCTCCCCTGTCCCTTCAAAATAGCGGTGCGCATCCTTCGTCACACGGCCGACAACGCGAATCTCCTCGTCGAGCGGGACCGGTTGCCTGAACCGCGTGCTGAAATTGATCGTTACCCCCCACAAATCCTCGTGCCAGATCATAATCGCCCGCCCGATCGTTTCATCTAGAATCGCCGTGGCAATGCCGCCATGCAGCCGCCCCGGATAGCTCTGGTGTTCCTCCATCGGCGTAAACAGCGCCAGCAGTTCGTCATTGTCCAACTCATAAAAAGCAGAGCGCAGGCCAAACTGGTTCTTCAAGCCACAAACCAGGCACATTTTGCTATTCTCTTGCTTTGCCTTCACCTGATATTGCATCGCGTCCCCTCAATAATGTTGAATGATTTGGTTATGCGTTCTTCCTTACCCATTCTATTATGATCTACCCCATACGTCAGGTTACAACACCGCGGGCAGGAAGTCTCGTATATTGGCAATCTTAACCTATTATCTGAACGAAATGATGCTGGTTACTTATGGGAAAATTTGATGATTAGCGAGCGGCTTAAATGGCTTGCTTATCAAGGCGCGTTGGACAGCGTCTATTTTTGGCGTACTTGCAGCGGCGCAGAAGTGGACCTGGTAGAGGAGCGGGAAGGCAAGCTGTTTGGCTTCGAACATAAATGGGGAGAACATGAGCGCCCACAAGCAAGTGGACGCCCAGCTATAACAACTTATGACCTGAAGGCGGGCCGGCCATGTGGCCGGCCCGCCTTCAGCAACTGCTTTTTACTTGAACGCCTTGCCCTTTTTCACGGTGAACTGCTTGAAGAAGAAGGGGGCGACTTTGACGCTCTTCAATTTGAAGCCATCGGGGGTCTTGCGCAGGTTGATCTGCAATACCGGTTCGGCTTTGAATTCGGCGAAAGATTTGTAACCCTTGAGGATGGACTCTTTATTAGTGGCTATCTTGGCGATGAAGCGCGAGGTGCGCTTGCCCAGCACTTCACTGCTCTTTTGCAGCACCAGGGCGTTGAACAGCCGCACTTTTTGTTGATCCACGGAGCCGTCGGGCTTGAAGAAGAATCCTTTGAAGGAGCGTTGGGGCAAGCTAGGCGCACGGCCGTCCTGGTCGACCAGGTTCAGGGGATTGTCCTCGGCGTACGTATAAGCGCCTAACAGGGCCGGATCGTCGATGACCGCGGTTGGCCCGCTGCTCAACAAGGGATCAGGGCTGTAGAAGAACTGCTCGCGCGGTTCGTACCAGCGGGCCCCGAGGTTATACAGGTTGCGGAACTCGTCGTAGTAACCGCCTGTGAACAGGTAGGGCACCCGGTGGATATCGCTGTGCTCCAGGACCCAGGTCTCACCGCCGGGGAAGTATTGCAAGAATTCGAATACCTTGGCGTTGGGATCGGTGACCAGATTGGTGCTGCTCAACAGGTCCTTGTGCAAGAAGTAGAACATGTGCTCGTATGGTTCCTCGAATTCACCGTCCGGCATCTGCCGTTTGGTAGCGATCCGTTCGGCCCCGGCCCAGAAATGTTTCCAGGCCACGGCGCCGTTGCGCACGGTGTAGAAGCGATTGACGAAGGAGGTCTCACCCTGCGGGCCGCGTTCGATGGCCAGACGATCCTCATCGTCATAGGTATAGCGGGTGGTCGCGCCCTGGTCGGCCACACTGGTGACTCGATCCTCAGAATCCCAGGTGACTGTGCGGTTCTGTCCGCTATCATCATCGGTCCAGCCGGTCAGATTGCCGTTCAGATCGTAGGTGTAGGTTTGATGACCGACATGGGTTGCCTGGTGCGGCGTTGCCCCGTACTCGTATGGGAAATCATAGGTGGTCTTCATCTGTTCAATGCCCTTCTTGGGGTTATTGAAGATGTGATCCGTCTGGGTCTTTCTGAGGATATTGCCCAGGTTATCGTAGGTCAGGTTATAGGTATACTTACGCACTTTTCTTGGCGCGAAATCGTAGGAGCCTTCGGCCGATACCAGGCGATACAGATCATCATAAATGAAGGTCTGCTGGCTGGTCCCGCCGATCAGGTTGTTGACCGGAACCGGCGAATCGTTATCCAGGGAAAGGACATTGCCCACGAGGTCGTAGGAGTAGTTGAGATCCTGAATTGTGCGATTCGGAGCCTCAATGACCTGGCGTTGGAGGCGCAAGGTTTGTGGGTCGAATTGGGTTTCCGTCTGTACGCCGTTGCCGGTTTCATTGAAGACCCGGGTCTGGAATTTGTCGTACTCCTGGCGATTGAGATAGGGATAGGTGATAGTGTCTTTTTCTCCGGACATGAAGCTGATCAGCCCGCCGGAGTCGTAATCGTAGGTTACGAATTCGCCGTCCGGGTAGGTCATGTTGATGCGGCGGCCCCAGGTATCAAAGGTCGCGGCAGTGGTCCAGGTCAGGCGTTCCTCAGTGCTGTCGTTGAGGTTATGGACCAACATGGTGGTCGTTTCCTCGACAACCTCACCCTGGCGGCCGAACTTGCGGGTCTGGATCTTGGCCCCATCTTCGACGCGCACGATCCGCCCAGCCCCATTATCCGGCGCGCCAAACGCGCCATATTGGTAGGCAACATCCGGGGTGCCGTCGTTGTAGTTGATGGCTTCCAGGCGGTCGAAGTCATAGCTGTAATTGATCGAACCACCTACGGCGCGAAGGTTAGGCGTGATCTTGGAAGTTACATTGGAGGCGTTATCGTAGAAGAGTTCTACCCAGCCGCCGTCTGGCGTGGTCGTGGACGTGCGCCGGCCCAGCATGTCGTACGTGTGGGTTGTTACATTGCTTTCCGAATCAAAAACGTTTGTCAGGCTGCCCATGGGGTTGTATTTGTAGAACGTGCGCAGGGTCTCCACACCCACCCCGTTGTCATGATAAAGTTCGACAGCCAAAACATTGTCGCGCATGTCGCTGTAGGCCTTGCGAGCATTGCCTTCCTGATCGGTGAAGCTGGTCAGGAACATGACCGGACCGAACAGGCTGCCGTCATCGTAATCATAGGAGGTAGTCGTTTCCGAGCCATCTGGGTAGGTAACCCTGGTGGGCTTGTCGGTCAGTGACCACTCGGTGACTATGGGGGGTTCGGAATCGACACCGGTATTGTAGACGCCGATGGTGCCCAGCGGTTCTTCGATGGGATACCATTCTAAAACGGCGCGGCCGAGGGCATCGAATTCGACAGCCCCACCGACGATCATCACATCACCGGTCGTTGCGCCGGCGCCGCGGAAAAGCGTGCTGTCCTGCTTGGTCTGGGTTTCACGGCCGATGCCGTCGAGGAAGCTGACGGTGTCGATCGTATCGCCAGGATTGAAGACATCGTAATGATGGACCAGGCCATAAGCGTAGCCAGGCGCCGTGGGGAAGTATTCGAAGGATACTGAGGCGCTGCCGGTGCCCTGCTCATAGGGCCCGATGATAGAAACCAAACGGCCGACCTTATCATAGGTATAGGTTGTGAGCTGGCCGTTGGCGTCGGTTTGCGAGGCGATCTGGCCGGTGGGGCCGTGGTAGGTGGCCAGGCCGGTTAGTCCATAGCTGTCATCCACCCGGGCGATATCCGTGTGCCTGTCGCTGTCGTAGACGTACGTCACTTGATAGCGCTCACCATCGGCATTGGCTGGGTAGGTGATCTGGTTATAGTTGCCCCAGGCATCGAACTCCAGGTCGGTTACGGCAATACCACTGCCGGTCTCTTCCATCAGCTTAGTGACCGCCCCGTTGGTACAGAGCAGTTCCGCCTCGCGGAAGCGCAGGACAGCTCCGTTGAAGTCTTTGATCTCGAACGAGTCAGGTAAGGATACCCAGGTCGAGGCGAGGTCGGTGCAATCGGTGTAGTTGATCGTGGAGAATAGATCGTCCTCGGGCAGGTCGGGTTCGCCGACGTCGTGGATCATGGTGATATTGCCCAGGGCGTCGTAGGTGAAATTGTCCCAGGAGCGCTTGGCGATGTCGCTGCCATCATACCAGCGGTCTTCTGACTTGGTCAATTTGGGGAAGACGTTTAACCCTAGTTGGGCCACGCCTGCCGCCGGATCGGGGTTGGGAACGATGATCCCACCAGTATCCACATCTACGAATTGATATTCATTAACAGTTTCCTTGATCGGCCCAGATGTAGGACTAACCAGGGTTTCGCGAATCAACAGGCCATTTTCAAAGACGGTGCCGTTGCGGTATTCGCGCTCGAAGGAGCGGAGCACCGGCTCGCCGCTCTGGGTGGCGTCATGCTGGCGTTCGGTGACATCGGTGTAACCCAGGAAGGCTCGCTCCAGAGAGTTATAGGCGTTGCCGCTGTATTCGTAGGTGGTCAGGCGTACATCGGGTCCGTCGCCGGGACGTCCGTCATCGACGGCGACCCGGGTCAGAATCCATTGGGAATAAGGCTGGGCGACCGAGTTGCCCATGCGGGTGTAGTCGACCTCAAAGGAGCCGCCCAAGGGATTGGCCACCGATTTTAGTAAGTTGGTGCGTCCCGTATTATTTTCGAACACCTCGATCTTATCATCGTCGGTACTTTTCAGGTGATCGGGATAGCCGTCGCCGTTGACATCTTGCAGTTCCAGCTCCTGCCGGGTCATGCCGCCTTCGTAGTGGCCGCCGGGGTTGATGATCACATAGCAGGCGGCGATACACAAGGGGCCGATGCCGACGGTGAAATCGACGCCGCCGCCCAGGCTGCTGCTCTTAGCGGTGGCGATGGTACTATCGTGGAAAGCTCCGAAATTAATGTTACCGGTCAATCCGGCCCCCGTGCCGATACGAACATTGATGGTGCCGCCGTCATTGCGCACCTGGTCGAGCAGCCCATCGCCATTCAGATCAACCCATACTGATGTTGATTCCTCGTCAGCGGAGGATATAGCAACGCCACCACCGAAGGACATCGTGGGGGTACTGAAACCGAGGGTCGGACCGACACTGAACGATTCGCTCTCGCCGGACTCAAAGCTGCCGCCGGCCCAGGAGACATCGGTGGGATCAAAGGCGTAACCAAGATTGAAGTTGACCTTGATATCGCCGTTCTTGTAGACCTTGATGCGGTCCGGCAAACCATCACCATTGATGTCGCCCAACTCGTTCTCCAGCAGATTGCCGAAGGGGGAATCGCCGCTGGTGTTGGTCGAGGACCAACCGAGGCCGCCGGATAAGCCCAGGGAGGGGCCGGAGGAGGCATCTTCGCCGGAGTTACCGGAACCATTGTCCCCTTTACCGGAGCCGCTGCGTTTCTTTTGGCCGCTGGTGCTGGCCGCTTTCTGGGAATTGTTGCCGTCTCCCTTGGAGTCAGCCTTGATTTCGGCTGCTGTGCCGCCGCCGTCCAGGGTCTTGGTCGTCGTGCTGTCTTCGCGCACGTTGCCATCGAGCTGGGTGTGTGTGATTAAAGTGCTGTCCAACCCGCCGCGAACGGTGGTGTACTGGACGCCGCCGTTACCCAGGATGTCGGGGAACAGGTCTCCATTCATATCGAAGTAGTCGATTTTCCCTTCGCTGCTGCCCCAGGCAAAGGAGCCGCCAATTAAACCGCCAACACCGCCAGCGATAGCATCCGCCTCGGTCAAGCTGAAACGGGTAACGGCCGAGGCGCCCAGGATTTCGTCGGAACTGGGCAGACCGATGCTGTCCGGGCCCACGCGGGAACTGCCCAGGCCGGTGGCTGAGCCAAAGAGATTCTCCTTGGTGCCGATCCATTTGAGAGCGATCGCTGCTCCTGAATCATCGACTTCCACGAAGGGAGTGTAGATAAAGGATTTACCCTGGGTGGGGTCTTGATAAGTGTCACTGACATCCCCAGAGGTCGGGTAATCGGGATCGGTGCCGGGATTGAGGTCGGGCTCATCCTGGGGATAATCATCCTTATTGAAATCGAGATTTTCCTGGATGATGGCCTGGGAAGCCAGGTCACCATCACCATTATAGCCGGCAACTCCCCAACCGCGGTAAGCCATGGGGAAAACATCGGTGGGGATATAAGCGTAGCGCTGGGCGTAAGGCGGGGTCACATCGCTGGCGGGATCAGGGTAGTCTAGTTTCAAGTTGGCCTGGTTTAGGCTCATGCCCAGTAAGGGCTGGGGTACGGTGACTTCAAACCAGTATTCGGCATCCTTGACGGTGGTCAAGTTGAAATTGGCCGGGCTTTTCGAGGTGATAACGCCATTGACCACGGTGATGATCTGGCGGCCGACCCATTCGGCAGGGGGATCACCGGCGGCTGCCGGGGTGATCTTGCGCTTTACGGTAACGTTGACGGTCCCGCTTTCAGTGGTGGGGAGACAGAGCAGCGGGAGGGATTCCAGGTTGCAGAAGGAAGGATTGGTCACCACTTCCACGGTTGCTGCAGAGGGCGCTTTCCAGGTGTTGAGAGGCGCGCTCAGATTGTTGCCCGGGTACATTTGGATATCAACCGGGGCCTGGAGGTCCAGAGTGGGATTACCTAGCGGATCATAGACTTCCACCGGGTTTCCATCAGGGTCCATGGCTTCCGTGTAAATGATGCGCGGGAGCCAGGAAAAGGCGGAAAGGTCGACGGGGGAGTCGATCTTCAGCCGCAGTTGTATATCATCTTCTCGAGTCACGGGGAACTGCATGAGAATGGGGGTGGCGCCCGTAGTATCGCGCCCGATAAGGGTGGAGGGACCGGCAGGTACCCCATTTTTGATAATCTGGATAGTAATGTCGTCGGTGGTCTTGCGGGACTTCACGAAATCCCCAGTAAGCTCTACCACACCATCGAGCGGCGCTTTGGCTATGATCTCGGAACGGCCACCCAAGGTGAAATCGGCAGAGGCTTGATAACTATAAAGATCTAGACCGTTGGCGTCCAGCCGGGAGACTACACCAACGTAGGTGATCAGTGGATCCCAGGAGACAGCGTCTGAAGCGCCATCGTCGAGAGATTGCACGCGGAAGTAGATGTTATCGCCTTTATCTACATTGATGTTGCCCGTGCTGGGCGAGAAGGGGACATTATAATCGGTTATTAAAATCGTCTGACCCCACAGCTCATCATCTTCGTGCTGGATGGCTGCGCGCACACCGTCTCCGGTTACGCCGTCGGGAGCAGGAGGCAGGAGCATGACATCGCCCGAGATGCTAACGGTGCCGGACCATGGCGCTTCCCATTGGCGGATCGTATCTTGCAGTGGGGATTGGGCCCGCTGTTGTTCTTCGATATCCTCAAAGCCCTCCAGCACATTGGGATCGACGTTTCCACCTTCAATGGGCACGGTCGTGCCTACGCTGTTGGTATTGAAGTCGGGAACCCCATTGGCATCGAGCCGGTTGAAGTAAACTGTGCCATTGTCCACGAAATCCGGCAGGCCATCGCTATTGACGTCGATGAAATATTCCTTGCCCCAGGTCCAGGTCCAGGCGTGGTTGTACATGACACTGATACCAAAATAAGCCTCAGGACCAATACCGAAAGAAAAGCTGTTTTCACGGGAAAGGTTTCCGATGCCGTTGACCGTATGCTTGGTTAGGCTGAATACATTGTCGCCGTTGGGTCCTGATTGGTTGAGGCGGAACTTAACTTTGCCATCCTCTTCGAAGATCTTATCCGGGAGGAGATCGCCATTAATATCGAAAAATTCCAGGCGGGAGAAGCCGTCTGCGCCGCCTAAGGAGAAGGCGCCGCCAAAGGAACCTTCTTTGGTTGGAGACAAAGGATTGAAGCCGATATAAGCACGGCCGTCACCCCCCTGGGATTCCGAGCCGCTGAGAGCGCTGGCGTTTTCTCTCCCGCCGAGGAGAGGCACTCCGTATTTGATATTGTCTTCATGGGTGGTCCAGTAGGGAACTTCGGTGAAACCTTCATACGCGCCGGCGTCATTAAGGATATCGTCGTAGTATTCGAAGGTGTGTCGGGCGTATTCGACGCCGTCTGAATCGGCCTGAACGACGCTCTGCAGCAGGCTTTTGTCAAACGGCCCCACCGTGTAGTTGAGGATGTAACGCCGGGTCATCGTGTCCCGGTAGTAAACTTCGACATGGCGTAGAAGGTCAGAGGTGACTCGTAGAAAGCCGCCGATACCGTTAATGGAGACATCAGGCCGCTGCGGTTCGCCGAGTTGGGAGTCGCGGATGAAGCGGATTTCGTAGGGGGCATCGTCGGGCAGACCGGGGGCCACGGTATTGGTATATTCGATCGAAGTGAGGTAAAGCTCGCGGCCGATAGGCGGATTGCCGACGCCTACCCCGGTCCCGGCGACGCTGGCATAGTTGAAGGTCATGGTATTATTGCTGATGTCGCGAACTTGTTTCAGCGCCCAGGAGAAGCCGTTGCTGCTGTTATCGGCGAGGACAGCGTTGGCATCGCGACCCGTTTCAGGGGTGCCCCCATAATAGCGGTTGGTGCCGGATTTATCGTTCACTTCCCACCAATAGTTTCCGGGAGCATTGCCATGACGGATGATCCTTTCAAATTCGCCTTCGATGCGGCGTGTGAATATTTTTTCAGCTTCGCGGGGCAGGAGGGTGGAGCGAACGGCCGTGGGAGCGAGCATGTCACCATCCAGTAAATAGGTTTCCGATTCCAAGGCGTTATCGTAGCGCGGCGCACCCCAGCGGGTGTCGATGGTCACTTCGCCGAGGGAAAGATCCCAGCCAACGCCGGTCCAGCCATTGCCGCCTTCGGAACTATAGGTCAAAGCCAGGTCGGGCTGCAGGCCGGCCCGCCCAGGTGGAACCGATAAATTGTGCGCGATCTGGGCATCACCCTGGTTATTGGCCACCGGTGGCTGTACCAGGTCGATCTGCGCCGCGGCATTCGCGAACTGCAAGCCATCCAGCCCGGAGGCGGCCAAGCCATCCGGAGTTTGCTGTGGCTCTCGCGCCAGCGTGGCCGAATCCGCGCCGGAGAGCAAATCCGCATGCGAAATGCCAGGACCTGATCCAACTATAAATACTGCAGCAGCAACGATGACAATAAGGGCAAACTTAAACGTGCTGCGGTTAAGTGGAATATTCATGATTTCTCCTTTTCGAACGGTGCGTGTGGCGCTCTTATGTATTAGCCCACTGGCAAAGAGATAGTAGGAACAATACCAGACAACCGAATTTCTCCGGTTACCTATTTAATAAGTGGATTGCATGCCGGTACAGCAAGAAATCTACTGCATGGGTATTAAAGCGGGTTCCGGGAACGTTGGGGCTATTATAATGAAAGGAACGGCCGCATAAACTGGTTTGTACTACGCTAACAGTAAAGTTTACCTCGTATTTAAACATGTGTCAATATGTCAATATGTCAATATGTCAAGCGTACGTTAAAATCTTGTGTCTAGAATTCTGCCGATAAGGGAAAATCCAGTTGTTGTTTCACCTCACGCCGTTCTCCACCGGTCAACTGCACCATCGCCCCGTCCGTGCACATAACAATCTGTTCCGGCTGCGCGGTAGGTGCCGGCGCAGTTGTAATTCTGCATTTATCTCTTTACAATCCGTACATTACAAGACAAGAAATGTATTGCAGGTCCCTCCTGTAATGCACCAGACACAACACACGCGAGGAGAAGATGCCTGCCATGATACTCTGTTGCGGAGAAGCATTAATAGATTTTGTGCCCTTGCCGGAGGTGCGGGCCTACAGTCCTTATCCCGGTGGATCGGTGTTTAACATCGCTGTTGGTCTGGGCAGGCTGCAAGCTCCGGTGGGTTTCTTCTGCCGCCTGTCCACCGATTACTTCGGCGATTTACTGATCGACTACCTACCAGAGAACGGCGTCCACAACTGACCTCTGCCCGCGCAGCGACGATCCCACCACCCTGGCCTTCGTCAGTCTGCCCGGCGTTGAAGAGGAGGAGCCCAGCTATATGTTCTACGCCAACGGACTCGGCCGACCGTAACCTGACGGCCGAATCGTTACCCCAACTAGCGCCTGAGATAAAAGCGCTGCATTTCGGATCCATATCGCTGGTTATGGAACCGGGCGCTACGGCGCTGGAAACGCTCATGGCGCGCGAAAGTGGGCGGCGGATCATCTCTCTCGACCCCAATGTACGACCTGGGCTTATCGACGACCGAGAAGCATACCGGCGCCGTTTTGAGCATTGGCTGGGGCTGGTCGATATCCTGCGCCTCAGCCTGGTCGATTTTGACTTTATGTATCCCGGTCGGCCGCTGGAGCCAGTTATCGAATCCTGGTTCGAGCGAGGCCTCAGCCTCTGCATCGTCACCCAGGGCGCAGAAGGTGCGCTGGGCAGCACCGCAATGGGCGTGACGGCCGTAGCGGATGCACCCCAGGTCCAGGTAGCCGATACCGTCGGCGCTGGAGACACATTCCTGGCCGCTGTGCTCGCTTATCTGCAGCAAGAAGGCCTGCTCTACCACAAAGAAAAAATCAACAACCTGACCACGGCCGAACTACAAGCCTGCCTTGCCTATGCCGGCCGCGCGGCAGCCATAAACTGCTCTCGCCAGGGCGCAAATCCACCCTATAAACATGAGATGGAGACCTTCAATGCCTGATCCCTCGTCAAAACTACGCCTTTTTGTCGACAGTCCGGATAGCAGCATCTGGCAGCGTCTCCTGCCATCCGGTTTGTTCTACGGCGTGACCACCAACCCTAAGCTGCTCGCCCAGGCGGGCATCGCCTGCACCGTGCCCAACCTGTCCGGCCTCGCCCATTCCGCCTTTGATCTGGGCGCGCAGGAAATTCACTTGCAGGTTTGGGGCGCTGATACAGCGCCCATGCTGTCCGTGGGGCGGGAGTTGGCGCTGATTGATCCGCGCGTCACTGTCAAAGTACCCATCACGCAGGCCGGTATTCTATGCGCACGACAGCTAATCGAAGATGGGGCCAAAGTTACCCTGACGGCCGTACACTCGGCCGAACAGATGCTGCCGGTTATTGCCTTGGGCGCAGCCTATGCCGCCCCCTACATGGGCCGCATGAGCGACGCCGGGCTGGATGGGCTTGATCAAGTCCTGGCCATGCAAGAGATGATCAACCGTCTGGGCAGCCCCACGCGCCTGCTGGTAGCCAGCATCCGCCGCCTATCCGATCTGGTCACCCTCGCGCGGCAGGGCGTCGCCACTTTCACCCTCCTACCCCATCTGCTGCACGAGTTGCTAAACAACCCGCTGACGATCAAGGCGGCGGCTGAATTTGAAGAAAAGGCGCTGGTGGGAAAATAGAAGGACAGGGCGTGGCGATTCATAGAAGTTTTCATGTGACTATCAAAATGATAATTCGCACGCCTAAGCCGATCACGATCAGGTTGCCGGCAATACTGGTCATGCGCTGAAAGCGGGGTGAGAGGCGCTGATTGGCCAGCGAACCCAGACCGGCCAACAAACTTTGCCAGGACAAGGAGGCCAGGGCGGCGCCGAGGACAAACAGCAAACGATCCGCGGTCGTGATCGTGGCCCCGGCATCCCGCCCCAAAATCAGCGCGCCGAAGTAGGCGATTGTTAGCGGATTCAATATGGTTAGCCCAAGAAAGCGCAGATAGATGCGCTGCAGCGAGCGGCTGTTCTCAGTTGTTGCTTCTGATCCCTGATTCTCGTCGATTTGCCACGCTTGTCGCAAACCATAAGCGCCTAAAGCCAGGAGCACGATGGCACTGGTGATCTGTAAGCCTAGCGCATAGGGAGCCAGGGCCATAGCCAGGGTTGCCCCCGCGATCACCGCCAGCAGCGCATAGATGAAGTCGGCCGTTGCCGCGCCCGCGCCGGCCATAAATGCGGCGGGGAACCCCCGCCGCAGGCCCATATCGACGATCAGGATGGCGATTGCCCCTACCGGAATGGCAATGCCAAAGCCCGCAAACACACCTTCCCAAAATGCTGTCACATCAGCTCCAGTTCGTTTTCAAACTTATGTGGAATCGTCAAAATCTAATAAATCGATATCGAGAAGGCGGTGCTGGGTGATGAACCCTGCTTTCTCGATGGTTTTACGAGAAGGTAGGTTATCGGCCGCGCAGGAACAGATCGGTGTTGCTCCTCGCTCGTAGCAATATTGCTTGAGTTTCGCCAGGATATAGACGCCTATGCCCCGTAGCCGCTGTCTTTTATCCGTGATCATGCCCAGGTCCGCATAAGGGGCCTGGCTGACGCTAATTCGACACTCGCCGATGCCAATCAATTCATTCTCATTCACCAGGATAAATACTTGCCCCCTGTCAATCAAGCTCTTGGCATAATTCAACCGATTACCAAAACCTTTGGTGATCGCTTCTGTGTCTTCGAATTCATTGTTTTGGCCGTAAAATGTCGCTAACCTTTCGGCATCAACAGGCAACGCCAACCCAAATTGGGCCAAAGGGTAACCATTTAGAATCGGCTCCACGCGCTTATGGTCTTGAAATAAGTAGCTTCTGACCGCAACCCCAAGTTGGTGATCCAGGCAGTAGGAGAGGTAGGCGGGTTCAAACGTGCCGGCACTTGCAGTTTGTACGAGTTCTCCACTGGCCACGAAGGTAAATAATTCAGATGCCAGCGGCAAAAATGGGTCTGTGACGTAGAATTGCAGCAAGCGTTTATCAGCACGGGCGGCGAAGTAACCTGCCGGCTGCCCATCGACTTCAATCAGCCAGTGCGGAGCCTGGCCAATGACGGCCGATTTCCAATACGTATCCAACGGGAAAACCAGGCTGCCCAAATACGCTTCTTTCAGGACTTGTATTTGATTGGGATCATCTAGCTGTTTCAGTTCTATCATGAGGATCTTGCCATTCTGGATATTTTTGCTGGACAGACATATGAAACTTGTGTCGGCACTTTCGGTGCCACAAAATCACTCACGCGCTGCGCCTTATCGAGAATATGTGTCGAGTAGAAATCTGATCGCATTCAGATTATAGGCAATAGTGTGCAGGATCCGAAACGGCCGTTAAGGTTAGGCTCCACGAAAGATTACTCCACTCTGCTGACAAGTCGTTCGTGCACCCTTCAGGTTATAGGTCTATGAAATTCTTGACAAGCTTGCTATTGCTGATAATCTCCTGATATTAAACTATAAGCCAGGGCTGAATGGCGAGTTAAGAACAGCAAGTGCCCCTGGCCCCAGACTACAGGACTACCAGACTACAGGACTATCCCACTATGAGACCCGTCCAAGGCATCCACCACATAACGGCCATCGCTGGCGATCCCCAGGCCAATATCGATTTCTATCACAAGCTGTTGGGGCAGCGCTTGGTCAAGAGAACGGTCAATTTTGACGATCCCGGCACCTATCATTTCTATTTTGCCGACGAGATCGGCACGCCGGGCACCATCCTCACCTTCTTCCCCTGGCAGCACATGTCCCGTGGCCGGCGCGGAAATGGTGAAGTAGCCGCCACAGCCTATACCATTGGCTCCGGCTCTGTTGACTTCTGGCGCGAACGTCTCGCCGCTCACGCTGTGAGTGTGGACGAAACGCAGACCCGCTTCGGCGCTGAGGTAATCGCCTTCCAGGACCCTGATGGCATGATCGTGGAGCTGGTTGCCCACGACGGCCGTGCCACATTCCGCCCCTGGCAAGACGGCCCCATCCCCGCCGAACATACGCTGCGCGGCTTCTTTGGCGCGACCTTATGGGTAGCGGAAGCGCAGGGCACGGCCGACCTGTTGACCGGCTCCTTGGGCTTCACCCTGGCCGGACAAGAAGGCAGCCGCTCCCGTTTCCAAGCCGCCTCTGACGACATAGGCTTGAACATTGACCTGCTAGAACGCCCCGGTTTGCCCTACGGCCGTTTGGGAGCCGGATCCGTGCACCACATCGCTTTCCGTACGACGGACGACGCGGAACAAGCTGAGTATTTCCAGGCCTTGCGCCGGGACGGTTACAACGTCTCGCCGGTGATGGATCGCCAATACTTCCATTCCATCTATTTCCGCGTGCCGAGCGCCGTGCTCTTCGAGATCGCCACCGATGCGCCCGGTTTCCTTTATGACGAAGCGGTCGACGAGCTGGGCACGCATCTCAAGCTGCCGCCCTGGCTGGAAACGCAGCGCCCCGATATCGAGCGCCGCCTGCCCGCAATCAGCCTCAAACCAACCCGTGAGGACAAGAGATAAGTGCAGCCGCTCGCGCGCTCCGCGTCTCGTGTGCTCTGTTTCTGCCTTTGCTGCAGCCGCTCCTGACCGCACCGCCCTGTCACCCAGAAGGAATACGTCTTATGCCTGAGAACAACAAAATAAACGGCCCCCACCAGGGCCAGGAACTCCTGACTGCCGGCAAAGCCCTGCACGAAGCGCAGGCAGCCATGATCCTGATCCACGGCCGTGGCGCATCAGCCTACGATATACTCGAATTAAGCGCCCTGCTGCCCCATCCCGCTATCGCTTACCTCGCCCCCCAGGCCGCCAACAACACCTGGTACCCCTTCAGCTTTCTCTCCCCCATGGCCCAAAACGAACCCGGCCTTTCCTCCGCCTTGCAAGTTGTGGGCGATCTTGTGGCCCAAGTAAACAACGCGGGCATCCCGCCCAATAAAATCATCATTGGCGGCTTTTCGCAGGGCGCTTGCCTTGCATCCGAATTCGTAGCCCGCAACGCGCAGCGCTACGGCGCTTTGCTCGTCTTCAGCGGTGGCCTCATCGGCCCACCTGCCACCCCGCGCGACTACCGTGGATCCCTGGACGGCACACCCGTATTCATAGCCTGCAGCGACGTCGACTTTCACATCCCCCTGCAGCGCGTCCAAGAAACAGCCGAAACCCTCACCGGCCTCGATGCCGCCGTCACCAAAAAAATCTACCCCAACATGGGCCACACCATCATCCAGGATGAGATTGATGAGGCGCGCCGTATTGTCCTGGAAGTGGTGAGTGGCGAGTGAGAGTGAGCATGCTTGAAGCCATGAACCGTACAAAAATCATGAAATACCTCGGTGCCCTCCGTGTCTTCTCCGCGTCCTCTGTGTCCTTGACACTTGAAGCCACGAACCCTACTTTACAATCTTCAATCTGTGTAATCTGCGTACAAGCTCCTTGTGTAGGAATCTTTGTACGCGAAGCGGTCGCGCAGCGACATAGCAAAGAGTCCCTGATGAAAAAGATACAAACACAAGGCGTTCACCATATCACCCTGCTGGGTGCGGACCGGCAGACCTCTGTCGACTTTTGGGAAGGTGTGCTGGGCATGCCGCTCATCTTTGAGCAGCCCAACCTGGATGTCCCTGAGCAGAACCATCTTTATTTCGATCCCGGTGACGGCCGTCTGATCACCGTATTCACCAGGGAAGATCTGCAGCCCGATCCCACGCCCAACCCTGAAGGCATCGGCAACCTGCACCATATCGCCTTCATCGTCTCCCGCGCCACCTATACCCAGGCCGCGCAAAGATTCGATGAGCGCGGCGTCCCCCACTCCGGTGAAGTCGATCGCGGTTTTATGGATTCCTTCTACTTTCGCGATCCCTTGGGCCAGCTGTTCGAACTCGCCTGCTACAAATTCGAACCACCCAACGGCGTGACCCACGCCGAGGTTTTACTCGAAGCGCACAAAATTCGCGTGGCCCAAGGCGCTTACAATATCGCCGATGAACACCTTGCCGACGCCATCGAGATCCTCATCCAGCGCACCGCACGCTCCCTCTCAACCGATCGCTCGCCTAAGAATCCTTACGGCCCTGTGTGATCGTAGGCTCACGCCCTTGCGCTAAGAATGACGCCATTGAATGAGTTTCTCATGTCAACGCTCTTAATGTGTTATGATGGAGTGATGAAGTTTTAGCGGCACAGATATTTTTCGCAACAGAGCTCTTTTTCTCACTGAATCTGTGGGACCGTTTGATATTTTTGATGAGTTGACATGAGCTGGCGCTCACCAATCGTTAGTTGAAAAAGGATCGGCTGGCAGCTGATAACTGATGGCTGATAGCTTTTCCCAAGGAGAATCTGATGGAATCAATTTCACCGGAAAATGTTGGTTTTTCGTCTGAACGATTAAAGCGCATCGGACCTATGATGCAAGCCTATGTGGACCGCAAAGAACTACCAGGTCTGATCACCCTCATAGCTCGCAAAGGCAAGATCGTCCATTTCGGAAAATTCGGCCTGATGGACATAGAAACAAACAAACCAATGCAGGCCGATACCATCTTCCGCATCTACTCGATGACCAAGCCGATCACCAATGTTGCCGCCATGATGCTCTATGAAGAAGGGCGTTTTCAGCTTGATGACCCGCTTTCGAAATTCATACCGGCTTTTAAAGATGTCAAAGTATTAGGTAAAAGCAGCGGTGCTGATATCGAATTAGTTGATCTAGAACGCGAAATAACCATCCGTGATCTGATGACCCATACCTCCGGATTAACCTATGACTTTCTGGGCGATTCGCCTGTAGATGCGCTGTATCAGGAAAATGACATATTCGATAGAGGAAAAACGCTGCAGGAAAATATCGAAGCGCTTGTCAAACTACCTTTGGTTCATCAGCCGGGCACGGCTTGGCGCTACAGTGTATCCACCGATGTGCTGGGTTACCTCGTAGAAGTGATTGCCGGTACCACATTAGATACTTTTTTCAAAGAGCGTATATTTGCCCCCTTGGGTATGACCGATACGGGTTTCTCCGTCCCACAGAATACGCAAGAACGTTTGGCGACTTTGTACTGCCAGACAGAATCTGGGGAGTTGGCGACCCTTGATCCGCCGGAAGTTGGTGATTATACCACCCCGCCCCGGCTGTTCTCTGGTGGCGGCGGCCTTGTTTCAACAATATCCGATTACCTCCGTTTCTCCCAGATGATCTTGAATGGCGGCGAACTTGACGGTGTTCGACTGTTAGGGCCCAGGACTGTCTCAATGATGGCTATCAACCATCTGCCCGATCATTTACTGCCTATGAGTTTCCCCGATGAGGAACTGCCCGGTTTTGGTTTTGGATTGGGCTTTGCCGTTATCTTGGACGTTGCTCAAACACAGGTGCTAGAATCCGTGGGGAATATTGGCTGGGGCGGTGCAGCAAGCACGCACTTTTGGATTGACCCGCAGGAGGATTTGATCGCCATACTGATGACCCAGTTTATGCCTGTCAATCATTATCCACTTGAAACCCAATTCAAAGTACTTACTTATCAAGCCCTGGTACAGTAAATACGTAGAAGATTGTTTTTATTTGCGCAAAACAACTATCGAAGATCTGGGAGATGTTTGGTTGGCAGAATGTTGCATTATGTGACGCATGTACGGCCGTTATGCAAGCCGTGGACCGCGCCAGGCAGTTAGGCTTGCTGTAAAAGTTACACATCCCGCCAAGATACTTGACAATGCAGGTTCCATATGCTATCCTTTATCGTAATATTACGATAAAGGATCAAAATCAATGACCGTACTGACAGAAGCTTGCTGCACGCTTGATATTTCAGGAGTAGAACAGGATCGCCTCGTCGCCATGTTCAAAGCTTTGGGCAACCCCTCCCGCTTTGAGATTATGAAGTACCTCGTCACCCACCCTGGATGTTTTACCGGCGATATTGTGCAATTCCTGCCGTTGGCCCAGGCGACCGTTTCGCAGCATCTGAAGGTGTTGCGTGAGGCAGGCTGGATTATCGGCACAACGGAAGGACCGGCGACATCTTATTGCTTGAACGAGGATACTGTTGCCTGGTTTGCGGACAAGGTTGGCGAGATTTTTTAGGCAGATTTTTTTAACTTGATTAATCGTAAAAATACGATAAAGTGAAGAAAACAATGAACGAGTTAGCAGCAATTGGACAATTCGTAGGAACGGCCGTCTGGCATGTCTGGCCTTTGTTTCTCATCAGCATTTTTTTGAGCGTCCTTATCCGAGCGCTCAAGTTGGATGGGGCCATTCGCCGTGCCTTTAACGCCAATGTGGGCACAGCAATCTTGCTGGCGACCCTGGTGGGCGCGTTCAGCCCATTTTGCTCTTGCACGGTTGTGCCGGTCATCGCCGGTCTGCTCTTGAGCGGCGTACCCCTGGCGCCGATCATGTCTTTTTGGATCGCTTCGCCGACGATGGACCCGGAGATTTTCACGCTCAGCGTGGGCATCTTGGGCTGGCCGTTGGCGCTGGCACGATTGGCGGCGACGCTGGCCCTGAGCCTGGCCGCCGGGTACATAACCCTGGCCTTGACTAAAACATCACTGTTTGAGCATTTCCGCCCTGGAAAAAGGCAGCAGCGGGACACCGCCGTATCCCCACCGCCAGCAAGGCGCGGATTGGTTATGCCCCTGACCCTGGCAGCCGCCGGCATTCCAATTGCACAAACAGCACCAAATCTCACTGCGTCCGGCGTGTGCCCTACAGTTGGCTGCCAACGAACGGCCGTGACAGGCGGCTGGGGTCAGCAGCTTGCCACCAGCTTCAGACAAATCGAATGGCCCGAATTTGGCCGGGAAGTAGCCAGGCAAAGTTGGTCGTTGGGACGTTGGTTATTACTGGCTTTCTTGATGGAAGCGCTCATCACACGCTACGTACCCCAGGCGGCAATTGCCGCTCTCCTGGGAGAGGGCAATGCTTTTGCCGTGCCTCTGGCAGCTCTGATTGGCATCCCGTTATACCTCAGCAACTTCACTGCGTTGCCCATTGTTTCCGGCTTGCTGGCCCAGGGGATGCAGTCCGGCGCGGCCATCGCCTTTCTCATTGCCGGGCCGGTGACGACGATTCCGGCGATGACGGCCGTCTATGGTGTCGTTCAAAAACGTGTGTTTTTCCTTTACCTCAGCCTTGGTCTCTTTGGGGCAATGGCTATGGGTGTGCTTACCAATTTGTTGTTGGGCTAGACGTAACCGCATCGTTATACTACTTTGACTTGGTTTTGCTATGGCTCAGTTGCTTGATTGCTATCATGAATCAGAACGCTTTCTACACATTATTCATTCTGATCTCGCTTATTGATTTGTACGAGTCCGCAACCGCTGATCAAATATTCAGCAACATCAAAAAACGTCGCTATGTGAACTGTGCCTTAGATCGTGCTGCGTTTGACGATGCGCTGCAGGGTTTGCTCGATGCAGGCCATTTGGCTCTCATCGCCGAACATCAAGACAGCTCAACTTTTCTTAAATATGTTTTCGAGGTTGAATATTCAGCTTATCGTCTTTTACAGGGCTTATGTGCCGGTGTATCTCCAGCGAATATCTCCTCTGATGGACTCATGAGAGTGCAAGAAGTTGAGAATTATGTAGACCAGGTCTATGCGGACGACGCCACGGAGTGGAGAGAACTGCTCGAAGAAAGCAAGCGGCAAGGCAAATCAAGCGTTGATGCTGCGCTTCTTGCCGGAAAAACGGGAGCAGACACGCTTGGCTACCCGTACGATATACTTCTGCAAGCGCGTGCAACTGATTATGGCAAGCATAAGATCTATGTCGTCTTGCTTGATGATGAAGTTCGCAATCGACGAAAGGTTAAAACGGGAACCGACCCGGCTTTGCCCTCGGTTTATGTGGGAATGACGAGCCTATCAATAGAAAAGAGGTTTCAAAACCACAAAAATAATCATAAAGCGGGAAGAGGGTACGTGCGCGATTATGGAATTCGATTGCTGCCCGCTCTTTATGAGGCTTACAATCCCATGCCCCGCCATCTGGCCCCCAAAGCAGAAGCGGCCCTGGCCGATAAACTGAGAATAGAGGGTTATACGGTTCTAGGGGGGCACTGAAGGTAGGATTGAATATGAGCTCACGTATGCGCGACACAAGAAGCCGGGTATTACTGTGCATCCTGATAAATGCGCTACCGTGTGCGTGTCGTAAGCCAAATCGCCGCTGCTGGTCATTACTTTCTGAATGGCACAGATCATTTTTGGGCAAAAATGATCTGATGATTTATCAGAAAGCTTGGTGCAGCTAAGATCCTTAAAACTGGTCTTATCCATATCAGCTCACTGTATAATATTTCTACGTGGAGATTATGCGGAGACTGGCCGTGGATGGTGTTGATCCCTCTTAGTTCTGCCGCATGAATCCTCAACCCGTTAGCTGAGAGGAACTAGATGATTGGCCAACATAAGGCGAACTTAGCTGTCGTTCCATATCAGAGCGGCTGGAAAGAACTTTTTGAACGAGAGGCCGACCTCTTGCGTAGCGTCTTGGGGGAAAAGGCTCTGTGCATAGAGCATATTGGAAGTACGTCTATCCCTGGCATGGTTGCAAAGCCCATTGTTGATATCATGGTAGCCGTTGTTTCCTTATCGCAAGCCACAAAACTCATTCCTGTGGTGGAAGCGCTCGGATATGAGTATGAACCTCGAGATACCATCCCGGAACGCGTGTTCTTTGCGAAGGAATCCTCTCCCGAGTACAGGACTCACCATCTGAATCTAACTCCGCTAGAATCAGGGTTCTGGAAAAACTGTATCGCATTCCGTGACTACATACGCACACATGATCAGATTGCTGCTGAGTATGGCGATCTGAAGAAACACTTGGCTGAAATTTATGCTCATACACATCAGCTTGATCGGGATGGGAAGACAGAATTCGTATCCAGGGTTCTGGAATTGGCCGAGCAGGAAGAAAGAGAGTCCAGCTAACCGCCGAGCGGAGTCTGACGCGCAAAAAGGCGCGCGGCCCACGCGAATCGCTAGAATGCAATTGAGAGCCAACTAAATAAACATACATTGTCCTGGTATAATGAACCAACGACTACAACTTCACTCGATTACTTTTCTGTTTAGATGGCTTTCCTGCAATATCCGTAACTCAGGCGCCAGGCGCTTCACAAGATAGATTGCCACAAAGCGTTCCCCAAAGTGCCTGGCACCGCATATGAAAATGCCGCGACAAAAAGTCTTGCTCCTGAATGCATCGAATATGGATTCCTTCCCCGTCTATCCATATGCTTTCATCCAGGTAACGGCCGTCGCCCGGCGGGCGAATATTGAGGTGCTATGCCACGATCTGCTGGGCGTGCCGCAGGAAGAATGGGCGCAGACTATCAGGCGTTTGCAGCAGCGCCATAAACCGGCCATGCTCCTGATCACCCTGCGCAACACGGATTCGATGGTTTATCACGATTACCGCCAGGATGGGGACGACAAAGGATCCGGTTATTTTCCAATTGAGCAGACAAAGGCCTTAATCGACATTATCCGCAGCGTAACGGATGTGCCAATAGCGGTCGGTGGCTTTGGTTTCACACTCCTGGCCGAGGAACTCATGCCCATTCTGCAGCCAGACTTTGGCGTTTACGGCAGCCCCGATGCCTTCTTCCTTCATTTCGAGCAGATCCTGCACGGGGATTACCGGCATGTGGCCAACCTGCTTTATTTCCAGGGAGATGCAGTCGTGGCCAATAAACGCATCTACCATCCCCCTGCGCCGCACGTCGAGTATACCGCGCAGGCTATCAAACAGATGGTCGCCTTTTACGAAAAGTTTCCCAAACCCGGCCTGCAGGGTGCACCGGTGGAGATTATGCGTGGTTGCAGCCACACCTGTGTCTTCTGTTCTGAACCATTTGTAGCGGGCCGCAAGGTCCAGTACCGTGATCTTGCGGCGATCATGGGCGATATTGAACTGCTTGTAAACAATCATGTGACTGAAATTTACCTGATCATGTCGGAATTGAACCCTGAAGGGAATGGGTTTATCCTGCGCCTGGCAGATATGATCAGGAAATTCAATCAGCAGCAGCCGGCGGAATGCAAGGTTTCCTGGTTTGGCGCCAACTACTTACTTGAATTTGACCGCGACGATTACCGGCGATTGTATGCATCCGGATTCACTGGCGGCTGGTTCGACATTACCGCGCTTGATGATGAAAATGCGCGGGCGATGCGTACCCCTTACAGGAATGAGACGCTGGTCGACCGTTTGCAGAACTATGCCCAGGTGCAGCGCACTGGTTTTGAGCAGTCAGAAAATGCTGAAGCAGACGTTGCAACCGGCAGCATGGAAGAAAATCGCAAGGTTAGCTGGTCCATGTTCCTTGGCAATCCGGCGACAACCATGCGGACGATCTGCAAGACATTAGCGGTGGCCAATCGTGCGGGGCTGGCTGCGGCGTTCGACGGTGCTCATATCATCAGGCCGATCCGCGTTTTCGATTATGAAAAACCATCCAGGGAGACGCTCGACGTGACCTTTTCTGTCAACCGTCACTTGCAGCGTGTGCCTTATCAGCAAACTCTGCCTTCCTTTGCTTATCCGCCGGCACTCCTCAACCATTTGGGTTCCGAAGAAGCGATTGAAACGATGTTCGCCTACATCGGCGAAACTTATCTATCGACCCATTATAAGGAGACGCGAGATTGGGTTGAATTTCTTGCCGGGCAGGCGCCGGAAGGGATCCCGGGCAGCGTAGCAGCATCGGCAGAACGGCCGTCTGCTGACCAGGCGAAAAAGCGCGTCGATAGCTTTCTGCAGGATTTCTTTCAGACCTTCACCAAGGAATTAGCGGCCGTTGGGCTGCCAGATTCTATGGCTGAACTGCAACAGATGACGCCCTATTCCTTGGCCGTGACCCTTTATACCCATGGGCTTTCCGCTGCGGAAATGGCGCAGTCCATCTGTGATCAGGCGCATAGTGAGTTGAACGATGAAAAGCGTCAAATGGTTGACTTCTTCGTTAAAACAATCTTGTATCGCTTTAATGTCCAGCTTACTTCTGCGTATAAGCCGCTTTTTGTGCTGGATTCCTGAACGCTTGCTGCTGCGTGGAGGCCAGCTGCTGCGATAAGTTGGAAAAATTCGGTGGCCATTGGCTGAATAGGAAGGAAGCAGATGCGAAAAACAATACAGGTTTTGGCAGTTATAGGGATTGTAGTGGTTATCGTCGCTGCCGGCGGATATCTGTGGGCCGCCCTTTCAACCGGCAATTCGCTAATCGCTCGCGGCATTATATGGGGGGATGCCAGGGCGGATGACTGGAAACGCTATCCCTCCAGAATTGTACGGGCCAGTGATACGCCAGTCACTTTCGAGCTTGCGGAAACAGATATTTTCGACGACTTCCCCATCGACAATCGACCGCTTGAAGAATATCTGGCGTCAACCAACAGTACCGCCTTCATCGTCTTGCACGACAACTCGCTGCTCTACGAAGGCTACTTCAACGGTTCGAGCCACGAAGCTACACAAGCCTCATTGTCCGCGGCCAAGTCGTTTGTTTCGACGCTTGTAGGCATTGCCATCGAAGAGGGGTTTATCATCAGCCTGGACGATCCTATAACGGATTACATCCCGGAACTGCTCGAGCGCGATCCGCGCTTCGCAGCGATCAGCATCCGGCACCTGATCACAATGTCTTCCGGACTGCGCTTTGAGCGCGATCAGTCCAACCCTTTAAGCGACGACTTTATCACCTATGCCTCTCCCGACTTGAGGGCGGCAGCTCTGGAGAGCGAGATCGTGGAGCCGCCTGGCCAGCGCTTCCATTACAACGACTATAACCCGCTCTTGGTTGGCATGATCTTGGAACGCGCGACCGGCATGCCGGTCTCAGAATACCTCGAGACACGCCTATGGGGGCCGATGGGCGCTGAGGCGGACGGTTCCTGGGATCTCGACAGCGAACGATCAGGTTTTGAGAAGATGTCAGTAGGCATCAACGGCCGTGCCATCGACTTCGCCAAGTTGGGCTGGCTTTTCCTGCATGGGGGCAAAAATGGGGATCGACAGGTCGTTCCCGCAGCCTGGGTTGACGAAGCCACGCGAGCGGATGACGGCGAGGTTATTGTCGAGCAAGGTTCGCAGAAATATCAGCATTACTGGTGGATCGACCACGAAAAAGGCGGCTACAATGCCGAGGGCAATTTCTGCCAGTTCATCTACGTTTATCCGCCTGCTGATCTGGTTCTGGTTCGCCATGGCCATGATTGCGGGGGGACCTATTGGACCGGACTGTTAGGCGATATTGCGCAAGAGGTCGAGGCCAGGCTAGATGGCTAATAACCACAAAAAGACAGCCACGCTGACCAAGAAACATTGGTTTTTGATCGCCCTACTGCTTGCTTTTGGCGTCATGACCATGCTCTTCTTCATCCTCGGGCTGCACCGCAAACCGAACTTCATCCAGAACTTTGAAGAGCAAGAATACGGCCGTGATCAGCCCTTCATACAGCCGCTCTCAGTTGCAGATGGCCTGGCTGTCTACGCCGTCGGAACTGGCGAGCCTCTGCTGCTCTTCCCCTACCCCCACGGCCATACCATCGAACCCATGGCCCAGGGCCCGCTGGCGCAAATCCTCTCCGGTCTCGGGCGAACCGTCATTACCTTCGACGTTCCCGGTGCCTACCGCTCGACACGAGAACCGCTGGGCGACATGGACGAAATGATTCTCGCCGCCGGCGAGACACTTGATCGCCTGGACATCCAGGAACCGGTCGACGTGGTCGGGCACAGTATGGGCGGGTTGGCCGCTCTCGCTTACGCCATTGAAAGACCGGAGCGCACGCGGCGGCTGGTTCTGGCCAACAGCATGTCCGGCTTTCCTGCTGCGGCGCGCTGTGGCTTTCCGGGCAGCGCATTTCGCCCATCTGAAGCTGACTACTGGCGCATCATCATCTGGGGCATGCGCATCAACGGCGGCAGAGCCGATCTCGCCTTGCACAAGAAACTGTATAACTTGATGGGCAGCGCCTCATTCCATGACAAGACATTGTTCTCGCCGCTTGAAATTAGCAGTGACGATTATGAAAAAGGGGTGCCGGTGCGCATGATCTGGTCCCAAAACATGTATAGGCGACTCTCCTATGCGCATAGACTGGGCGAGGTGCAAGCTCCAACGCTCATCCTGGCCGGCCAGCATGATCCCGAGGCTTCCATCGCTTGTTCCCAAGAACTCTTGCAGGGTATAGCCGCCGGGACTCTGGTCATCTTTGCCGAGAGCGGGCATGCCCCCTTTATTGAAGAAGCGCCACGCTTTTCCGCAGTTGTAGGCGCTTTTCTCAACGCGCAAGACGAGAGTCAATAATGCATTACGCTGAGCTAGAGACTTTATTCGGCTGTGTTGCAAATAATCCGTGCAAAATTCATGTAGGCACGGTTAAACACATCTGGTACTTCTAGATTACACAGCTAAACCAAACAGCCTGGCGATGAATTGATTTTGTGCTTGGACATTTCCTTTTCCTACCCCTACAATTTGTCCCTTCCTAATCATGTGCATCGTTTCATAGCCCTGAATTGTTCGCCAGGCCGTTGGGTAAGAGAAGAACCCCAGGCCCGGCTTGATCTTCCGCTTCATAAACTGATGATCCTGCTCAACCATGTTGTTCATGTACTGGCTGGGTCTGCGCTTGCATTTCTTGGGCAACAATTTATCTTGCTTCAGATCGCGGATGGCGCCAATGCAAGTGGGGTTCTTATCGACAGCTCGATACAGCAGATACATCCACTGCCCTTTGACCTTGACATAGGTCTCATCAACACGCCAGGAATCGTTGGTTTGCTTCAAATGGGATCGGCTGCGTTTATCCAGTTCGGGGGCATACCGCTGGACCCAACGATAAATGGTGGTGTGATCGACAGATAAACCCCGTTCAGTCATCATTTCTTCGATGTCGCGGTAGCTGAGCGAATAGCGCAAATACCAGCGGGTACAGATCAATATAATGTCTGCCTGGAAATGGCGGCCCATGAATGGATTCTCCACGTGGTTACTTCCTTGATTGAAGATGATGTGAAGGAGATTATCCGTTCAAAAAAATCTTTGCAACACAGCCAAAAAGAGCATATCATGCGCGCAGGTGTCACCCTTCAATTTAGTTAGTATTTAGCTAAAGTATACTTCTGATAAATAGTCACTGACACAAGTAGAATTGCGGTTTATCCAAGCAAATAAGTTGTCCGATTACCAAGGGAACAAAGAAGGATGCCGGTAATTGTCAGAGATGGCGTTAAACTCTATTTTGAAACCGCAGGAGAAGGAACACCTCTGGTAATTCTTCATGGTTTCATGGGAACACTTGAGCAAAATTATCACTGGTTCCCCCTGCTTCCCGATTATCGTTTGATACTCTTGGACGCTCGCGGTCATGGAAAGAGTGGGAAACCACATGATCCATCCGCATATGCACTGTCCGAAAGAAACCTCGATGTAATCGCCATCCTCGACCATCTAGGTATCAAGAAAGCCCATTATCTGGGCTATTCCATGGGTGGCTGGATCGGTCTGGGCCTGGCCTCGGCTTTTCCAGAAAGGTTTTACTCGGTTATTGCCGGAGGCATTGGCCCTGATGCCCTCAGCCCTGAACCATCCCGGTATTGGAGAGAACCTATGATTGAGGCGTTGAAAGGCGGGATGGAGGTTTATTGCCAGCGGGTTGAAGAGGCCGAAAACCGAACAATGAGCGAGGAAGAACGCGCTCACTGTCTGGCTCAGGACCACGAAGCCTTGATTGCTATGTTATCTCTTGAGGAAGAACCGGAATTCAGGCGGGCGCTACCTGCTTCAGATGTGGAACTACTTATATTTGTAGGAGAGCTAGATATGCACCATGATTCGGCTAGGGAACTATGTGATAGGTTGGAACGCGCCCATTTCCTTTCAATTCCCGGTCGCGGTCATGGTGAGGCAGCCGAACCACAGGATCTTCTGGTGGCCGGTATCATCCATTTCCTGGAAGCCAATGAGAAATATTAGTAAACGGAATCTTTAGCTTTCATTTCATTTAGGGGAGAGATCTTGGGGGCGACAGGGATAGGACGGTAAATACGTAATACAGCGGAAAATTCAAGAGTATCCTAAATTTTGTGTAGACGCGTGAATTCAATCAAACCCTATTCTTTCACCTGATTCTTTGCTTGTTTCCCCCTTTCAACTCAGTGTAATCAAATATTATGGGTTCTTCCGCATGTTTCGTGCTCATGGCTGAACTGCCACAGGCAATTCGTTAGAACGGCGGCTCACACCTCGAGTTCAACAGGCCTTTGTACTTGCCGATCTGCACCGAGTATTCCAAACAGCACTAAAGTTGCGGAAGAGCCATATTATGTGACACCAATCTCAGGCCGTAGCTGCGGCCGTCTTGCCAACTCAAACCAAGGAGCCCGGCTATCCGACTACCAGACTCAGTAGATCCAATTTTGTGCAGTTCGCATCCTCAGATGCGAGCGCCTTAAGTCAGCGGCATCTGAGGATGCCTAACTGCACGCGCAGATTTCTGATCTACTGAGACCAAATGACTATACCGCCCAAGTCGCGGGCGTAAGATATTTCGTAAGGTAGTTGGATTACTATTATTTCAGGCCCGTGTGGCGCACTATCGGCATTCGTGGGGATAGTGGTACTTTTACCACTCCGCACGCGGGCATCTGCCTCATACTAAGTTCGAAGCTTAGTCTGATGGCAGTTCATTCTCGTGCCAGTTTATTTTGATTGAGCTCTAGTGGAGCTTGCATCATGACAAATCCACGCGACAAATGGGACTTGTATATTGCGGCGCAAAAGCAGCGCGGACGCAAAGAGCAAAATCTCTGCCCGGCTGAGGAGATTCGCGCCAATGAATCAGAAACAGAGCTGAAGGAGCTTTCGACGAAAGGCGCCGCCGAGGGCGAGGCATTAACGTTCTGGCGAAGAGTGTTCGGCAAGCGGGGATAGCATCGTTGTTTAGAGTCCTGCTTGAGGATAAGCCAATAGACCGTACTTTTCAGCCACCCTACTAAAGAATCGACTTTGCTTCCAGAATTTAAATAACAAAACCATTTGACGATATTATGTCAAGTATCCTGAAGGATTCACCATTATTAGTTACGCTTTAGGGCCAGCATTGCTCGATCATCAGACGGCGCCGCCCCATCCGTATATTCCCCCACAGCCTCCTCGATCGTATCCAATAGTGCCACGGCCGAATTCCGCGCATATTCCCGCCACAAGCCGTAACAACTGCTTTTCGCCAAACAACTTCCCTTGCCGATCACGCGCTTCAGTAATCCCATCCGTATAAGCCAGCAGCAAATCGCCTGGCGCTAACTGCGCCTGCTGCACCGAGTATTGCGCACCCGCCAGCAGCCCTATCGCCGGGCCGCTGGGCATCAAGCGTTTTAGCGATCCATCTGCTTTCTGCAAGACCGGTGGGATATGCCCGCAATTTACATACAGCAGCTCCCCGGAGTCGGGATCGAGGATGGCGAAGAAGAGCGTAGCGAAGATGTGCGTATTGGCGTGATTGCTGCCGATATAACCATTTGTCAGGCGCACCGTATTTAGTAGAACATCCTGATCAATGGCCGGGAACGGCCGTGCCTGTGCCTCATTCCCCTCGCCCGCTGCCACTTCGCCGGCCTGCGCCATCAAATAATAATGCTGCTGGGTGAACGCCCGCAGCAAGCTGCGCAGCAAGGCCATGAACAAAGCGGCCACAACCCCCTTATCACAAACATCGGCGATCGCCAGCCCGATCTTCCCCTGCGGCAGGGCAAAGGCGTCGTAAAAATCACCCGCAACTTCCCGCGCCGGCTGGAAGCGTGCTGTCAGCTCCCAGCCGGGCGGTTGTGGCAGCGTCGTTGGGAAAAACCCGGCTTGAATCTCACGGCCGATCTGCAGCTCTCGTTTGTAACGCAGCAATGAACTCTCCTGCTTGCGCAGCCGGCGATTGTGCAAAGCCACCGCCGCTTGCGAAGCCAGCGATTCCGCCACCAATTGCTGGTACGCTCCAAAAGGTACTATCTGGCCCGTTTGCGGATCCATGGCATTGCGTAATTGCAGCACGCCGATCACATCCGTGATCCGTAGAGGGATGGTCAGGCAGGAGACAGTATGGTACTTATTGCGCGCATCAAAGCGATGGGTGCCCGAAAAATCAAACGTGCTCTTGTCGTAGATATCGGCGATATTGCTCGAGGACCCTTCATGTACGGCGAACGTCGCCACGTTTATCAGATCAGGTTGCCCACCATCACCATAAAGCGGCAGATCATCAAAGGGAACTGGCTGTCCAGTCGTTCCGCCATATGCCAACCCCAATGATCTCGTGTGCATAACAGCATAGCGCAACTTATCTTCTTCGGTGCGCATGAACAGTGAACCGGCATCGGCGTTACAGAGATCCATCGCCGTGACCACAAATCGTTCAACCAACCGCTCCCAATTCCTTTCTGTAGATAGAGCGACGCCCAAGGGTAAGATAACCAGCCGCAGATCATCCGCCAATTTTTCGACTTCCTTGAAATTGTGCAGCGCTTTCACCGCTTCTTCCTGCAGTCGTCTCTCCTCTAAATGCACTCTCAAGCGCGCCCTCAGCAGCGTGGAATTCGTCGGCAGCAGCAAATAATCTTGCGCGCCATCTTGCACACATTGTGTCAGCAGCGGGATGTCCTTAATCTGACCGGCAACGATAACCGGGGCCGTCACCTCTTGTAAGGCATGGCCTAAAAACTGCGCCACCTCTCGTTGCTCCAGGTCAATATCCACCAGCACGATATCGAAACTCTGGGCCATCACCAGCTGTTCCCCCTGGGCTAGACTGTTAATGATGGTTACCTCATACAGCGCCAGCTCGCGCAGCGTTTTGCCGAGTGCCGTTAAATTGTTTTCCTCTTTGCAGAGGATGAGCAGTTGGGCGGAGGGTGGTGTCATTTCTTTACGTTCAACTCAAACCTCAGAGGTCTAAATGGAAGAGGTTGCTCTGGTAAACGTATCAAGACCTCTGAGATATTTCAATTAACGGCCGACCAAAATGATAACTGAGCGCGCACCTGAGAGAACCTGCTTCTGGTCCTTCAAAAGCCGTTCCTGCCCAGGCTCACAAATCTCGTAAGGGGAAGGTAAGCTCGTGTCGACAAATAAACGCCATTGCCGTCCCACAGGTAAGCGTGGTAATTGGAACATATGGCTTTCCCAGTGCATGTTCATAGCCACATAAATATAGTCGTCAGGCTCTTTTCCCGCCAGAACATGCTCTCCACAGAGCATGAAACTGAGCGTGCGGCTGTTGTCTGACCAGTCCGGATTCCACGCTTTAGTGCCATGCCAGGAAATATCAGGATAGCCGCTGTTGATCGTATCCTGATGCTGGAAGTAGAAACGATTGCGCAGCACCCGATGCCGCTTGCGGAAGCCGATACAATGTTTCACGAAGGTGAACATGTCCGCCTCGCTTTCTAGCCTGCTCCAGTCGAACCAGCTCAGCGCATTATCCTGGCAGTACGTATTGTTATTGCCCTGCTTCGTATGCGCCACCTCGTCGCCCATCAAGATCATGGGTACGCCCTGGCTTACTAGCAAAATGGCAATACCGTTTTTCATCAGCCGGCGGCGCAGCGTGTTGGTGGCCACATCGTCACTGGGCCCTTCATGGCCGCAGTTCCAGCTGTAGTTATGGCTGTGCCCGTCCCGATTTGCTTCGCCGTTGGCCCAGTTATGCTTCTCGTTGTAGGAAAAGAGATCGGCCAGCGAGAAGCCGTCGTGCGCAGTGATAAAATTAATCGACGCCGTTGGCCCGCGATCGGCATACATATTGGGCGCGCCCTGGATCAATAAAGCGATGTCACGTACCTGCCCCGTCTCCCCTTTCAGAAACTGGCGCAAGGTGTCGCGATACTGGTCATTCCATTCCGACCAGCGCTCGTAAGCCGGGAAAGAGCCGACCTGGTAAAGCCCCCCCGCATCCCACGCTTCGGCGATCAGTTTACACTTGCCCAAGATAGGATCAAAAGCCAGCGCTTCCAGCAGCGGCGGATTAGCCAGGGGCTGGCCGGAAGAATCCCGGCCCATAATAGAAGCTAGGTCAAAACGAAAACCGTCAATATGATATTCGGCCACCCAGTAGCGCAGGCAGTCCAGAACCAGGCCACGCACCACCGGATTGTTGCAGTTCATCGTATTGCCGCAGCCGCTGAAGTTCTGATAACGGCCGTCTGTTTGCATCATGTAATAAGTCTTGTTGTCCAGCCCGCGAAAACTGATCGTCCTGCTATCTTCTTCCCCCTCCCCTGTGTGATTGAACACCACGTCCAGAATCACCTCGATCCCGTTGCGATGTAACTCCTTCACCAACGCTTTGAGCTCATCCACCTGCATGCCTAGCTGCCCCGTCGCTGCATACCCTGCCTTGGGTGCAAAAAAGCCGAGGGTGCTGTAACCCCAGTAGTTCAGCAGCCGTTCGCCCGTATCCGGATTAATAAACTTGTTATCAAATTCGTCGAACTCATGAATCGGCATCAATTCCACGCAATTGACGCCTAGCTCCTTGAGATAGGGAATTTTCTCGCGAATACCGGCGTAGGTTCCCGGGTACTTGACGCCGGAAGAGGGATGGCGCGTCAAGCCACGCACGTGCATCTCGTAGATGATCAGATCTTCCAATGGCGTTTCCAGCGGACGGTCGGCGATCCAGTCGAAATCATCCTGCACGACCATCGCCCGTAGCTGGTAATCCTTGTCCGTTTCAGGCGCTTGCCCCCACTTATCTCGCCCGCTGATCAACCTGGCATAAGGGTCCAGCAGAATGATCGACGGGTCGAAATGGTGGCCCAGGTGTGGTTGGTAGGGGCCATCCAGACGATAACCATACTCGATATTTTCATAATCGAGATCAAAAACGACCATGGCGTACACATTGCCTATATGGAAGGGATCGGGGAACGGAATCTCCACCAGGGGCGTTTTAGAACCTTTTTCAAACAAGACCAATGTGCAGGAAGTAGCGTAGCGCGAGAAAACGGCGAAGTTGATCCCGCCGCGCACCATACTAGCGCCAAAAGGGATCGGCCGTCCCGCGCGTAACAGGTAATCTCCATGCCGGTGTGTGGGGTAAATATCAATGCGTTGCATGGGTGGTGTTAATCTAATAGTCAATTAGTCTGGTAGTCGTTAGTCTCAGTAGATCTAATTCTGTGTAGTTCGCATCCTCAGATGCGAGCGGCTGCTCTCCAGACCGCGCCACACTTTCAAAATCAATCTTATTGCAATTACAAGACGGATTATAATCGTTCTCAGCTATTCTAGCTCGGATTCAGCCGGCGGTCAGCCTTCAAATAGAGGTCGGGTCACAAAAGAGTCAACTATCTTATCAGCGTAAACTTGTCGAAAGATCAGCGTTCACCTGCCTCCTATTGCTTCCAGAAACAAAAAGGGCCACCCTATTTGGGCGGCCCTTTTTGCGTTAAGCACAAAAGGAGGGTGTATGACATGAGCATCCATAGGATAACCGATACAAGAGCCCTCAACTTTAAGTCCAACTTAAGCCTTCCTTATGCCCGGCCAAGGCCTACCCTTATTGCAGAGCTGCCAGCCCCTCCTGCACCGAAGCATACGCTTCGAAGAATTCCAGGAAACCAGTGATCAGCATCGTGTCATGGATCATCTCTGACAACCCGCTGAGCACGATATGCCCCTGGTTGCCGTCCGTTTTGCGATACAAAAGCAGCAAGGCACGCAAACCGACACTGGAAATATAAGACACGCCGCTCATATCCAACAGGATCTTGCACTGAGGATGGATGAGCGGCAAGATCGCATCTTGCATCGCCGGAGCCGTATGCCCGTCCAGCTCACCACTTGGGGCCACGATAGTTACGCCATCAACTTCTGTAATCTGAAATTCCATTAGCTTGACCTGATTCTCAAATAGTGAAGGCCAACTTTTTGCCTGTATCGCCAGTGGCAGCATGTGACTTAAAAAGTTGAACTTCTTGATTCCGGCAGAAATTGCACAAAAATATTACGGTTCTTCTTATTCACCCATTCGTGCCTAAACTCGTCGACCCCCCTCAGCGCCAGAAAAATCCCCAGACCCGCCGGCCGGCCGCTCCTGTGGTCCCACATCCAAATCTTCCGGGGGCGGCGTACGCAGCGGATTAAAGGCCGGACCGCTGTCCTCCAGAATGACAGTCAACCTGGATTCGTCGAAATCGGCCGTTACCAAAAGATCCCCCTGGTATGCCGCCTGCTGGTAGCCATGCAATATCGCATTCGTTGCAATCTCGTCCACGGCCAGGCGCAGACGATAAGCCGCCTGGCTCTCCAAGCCTGCCCGCGCAGCCGCCTGCAAAACACACTCCCCAATAGCCTGCAAAGACTCAAGCCTCCCACTCACCGCAACGAGACCATAATTACCTAAATCCTTTCCCCCACATCTTACCCGCCCCTCCCTCCTCGCCGCTCCCTAAGGTCAACGCCAATCCCTGACGAAGATCCACGCGCGGCTGAAAGTCCAGATCACGATCAGCCTTGCCCATATCCAGGTGTAAGTCGCGGCTCATCAACGATAAACCCTGCGGGGTCAATGCCGATGCCGCTTCGCTGATGAACGGTTTAACCAGGCGACGTGATAGCCATGCCGTGCGCCTAGATGCTTGCAGAGAAACGGGCACAATAACCGGCCGTAAGCTGCCCGTGATCTCCCGGTAGGCATGCACCAGGTCATGAATCGTCGTGGCTTTGCCGGGCCCCGCGTTATACGCCTCACCCACGGCCGTTTCGCTGCCACTGGCCAGCCACATCAATTCCGCCACATCACCCACGTAAACCAGGTCCATCAAGTTACGCCCCCCGTTAATCAAGGGCAAAACAGGCAGATGCGTCAGGCGCAAGACCAACGGTGCGAAGTAGCGGTCGCCGGGGCCATAGATGATCGGAGGCCTGACGATAGTCGTGGACAACCCCTTAGCCTGGAAAGCGCGCACCTTCTCTTCAGCCATTAGTTTGGAACGGCCGTAAACGCTGAACGGCCGTAACGGTGCATCTTCAACCGTAGGTAGCGGCGCATCGACGTCATAAACGCTGCTCGAACTGGCATAGATAAAACGACCCGCTCCCGCATCCAGGCTCGTCTCTCAGCAGCGCCTCCGTGAAATCAACATTGATCGCCTTATAAATCAGCCACTCGCCATCTGCTTCATTGTCATCCGTGCCAAAAGGGGCGTTTGCCGTCAGATACCCGGCCACGTGAAAAACCAAATCCATCCCGCTCACAGCGCGGCCTATCGCCTCGCCATCCCCGGCGCTGCCCCTGACCAGCTCGACGCCCATGCTCTCCTAAGTGGCGAGTATCGCTGCCGGCACGCACCAGCGCGCGCACGGAGACCCCCGCTTCCACCAGGACATCAACCAGATGCCGGCCGAGTAAACCCGTCGCGCCCGTTACCAATGCTTGCATACCAATCAACTGCCCATTCAACTTGATTCGCGTCCTACCTTTCCTGGAATGTCATATGCCGCTAAGCCCTTCAAAGACCGAGCCAAACATCCCATCATAGAGTAACGGCAATTTGCTCCGTCGCAAAGAAATAGCCAAATTAGACAGGGTGATTCCAAAATCGCCCTGCTAAATTGGCGATTTCTGTCTAAGTAATTTTTCTCGTAAGGTTCAATCAGTATGCTAGCCTCAGGACACTAGCATGGCCTACTCAAGCCAGCCTTTTCAGAAAGAAGAGACATTACCTCAAAACGCGATCGCTATAGGCAATAAACAATATGAAACAGTTGAATTTACGGCGCTATCCCTTATTCATAACCTCCATAATTATAGGCCTCCTAACCCTCTCGCTGGCTGGATCGACTCTCGCACAGGATGATCTACCGCAACCACCAGCCAACAATCGCGCTCTGCAATTCAACGGGCTTGATCAATACGTGACCTTTGGTCCTGCGCCCCATTTAGGGGCTGAAACCTTTACGCTGGAGCTTTGGTTCAAGTGGGACGGGGGCGGCGTCACCGTCAACACCGGCGTTGATGGGGTTGTGGCCTACCCACTCTTGACCAAGGGCCGGGGCGAGGGGGACGGCAGCCTCACAGATATGAATTATTTCCTGGGCATCCGCGGCTCGGACAACGTGCTTGTGGCCGACTTGGAAGAGGGTGCAGGAGGCATAACGCCCGGCCAGAACCATCCGATCACAGGGGTCACGCCGCTTGTCGCCGGTGAATGGAACCATGCGGCCGCTACTTTTGATGGACGCCAATGGCAGTTGTTTCTCAATGGCAAGATGGAAGCGGAGATAGTGGTCGATCAGCCCATACGCTCAGACTCGTATTCAGCACGCCGCTTTGGCGACCTCCTTGAACTCCAAGGGCATACCTGCCGGTTACTTTGCCGGTGCGCTTGACGAGGTGCGCATTTGGGATGTGGCGCTGAGCGAGCAAGAGATTCAGGCCAATATCAACGCTGAATTGAGCGACCCGCAGCCCCACCTGCTCGGCCGTTGGGGGCTGGACCAGGAAGCGGGGGCGGTCATGCTTGATTCGGCCGGCCAGACAGTGGCCGGCACGGCCGTTGCCATCGACCCATCCCCTGTCCCCGGTGCGCCGTTCGACGCTGTCATTAACATGACGCCTACCGCGCCCGTATTGCTGCAGCCAGGAGATACGGCCGTTGGCGTCTCCACATCTCCCACATTAGAAGTTACAGTCACCGATCCCGAAGCAGACCCGATGACCGTTACCTTCTACGGCCGTCCCCTGACGACCTCGAACTCTGATTTCACGATTGTTGCCATGCCCGACACCCAAAAATATGCGGAGCGCTTCTTGCCGGCATTCGCCGCGCAAACACAGTGGGTCGTCGACAACAAAGACGCGCTGAATATCGCCCATGTCATGCAGTTGGGTGACTGTGTGGAGAATGGCGATATTGAGCGCCGAATGGCAGTTTGCCGATGCGGCATTTAGCCTGTTGGAAAATCCAGCGACGACGGGGCTGTCCGATGGCATCCCCTATAGCATCGCCGTCGGCAATCACGATCAAGACCCGGTGGGTAATCCGGACGGCAATTCTACAGCGCTCTACAACCAGTATTTTGGTTCTTCCAGGTTCAGCGGGCGCAGCTACTATGGCGGCTACTACGGCTCAAATTTCGACAATCATTATGAACTTTTCTCCGCTGGCGGCATGGATTTCATCATCATCAGCCTCGAATTCGACGGCACCCCGACGGCCGTGCTGGATTGGGTTGATAACTTGTTGATCACCTACAGCGACCGCCGCGCCATTATCGTGACCCACTACTTCATCAACACCGGTAACCCTGGTTCCTGGGGTAGCCAGGGTCAAGCTATTTACAATGCATTGAAAGACAGGCCAAACCTATTTCTGATGTATGGCGGGCACAAGTCAGGTGAGGGCCAGCGAGTAGATACCTACAATGGCAACACCGTGCATACCTTGGTGACTGATTTTCAGAGCAGACCAAATGGCGGCGATGGTTGGCTGCGTATTCTGGAATTCTCGCCGAATAATGACGAGATCCGCGTCAAGACTTATTCGCCAACACTGGATGCGTACGAGACGGATTCCAACAGCCAGTTCACCTTAAGTTACGAAATGCAAGGTGCGGCCAGTTTCCAGGAGATAGGCCAGGTCAGTGGTGTGGCCTCAGGTGCGAATGCTTCTCTAACCTGGTCCGGTCTGGATACGTTGGCGGAATATGAATGGTATGTAACAGTAGATGACGGCAGCGGCACGACGACGGGGCCAACCTGGTCATTCACGACGCAGGAGCAGTTGCTGCCGCTTGCCGCCTTCACCGCTGCGCCGATCAGCGGCCCCGCGCCGTTAAGCGTCAAGTTCAGCAACCAGACGACAGGCAGCTACGACACCTGCGCCTGGGACTTCGACAATTCTGGCAGCACCGACAGCAGCCAATGCGTTGACCCGGTTCACAACTACACCACGCCAGGAACCTATTCTGTTAAGCTTGCGGTTGATGGTTCCTATGGAAGGAATGCTCTGACCAAGACCAACTACGTCACCGTTTACGCACCGGCGGCTGCCGCCTTCAGCGCTGATACCACGGAAGGGATAACGCCACACACGATCGCCTTCAGCAACAGCTCCAGCGGCGACTATGACACCTGCAGTTGGGACTTCGGCGACGGCGGCCGCAGCAGCGACTGCTCCGCCAGCGTCAACCATGCGTATACTGTTGGCGGCGTTTACACCGTTAGCCTGACCGTAAGCGGGAACGGGGGCAGCAGTACAAAGACGCAGACCGGCTACATAACGATACACCAGGCAACGGCCGTCGCTTTTAGCGCTACCCCAACCAGCGGCCCTGCGCCGTTAAGCGTTACTTTCAGCAACCAGACAACAGGAGAGTTTGCTAGCTGCGCCTGGGACTTTGGTGATACCAAGACCAGCAATGTCTGTGCTGGCCAAACCAACACCTACAACTTGCCCGGGCTGTACTCCGTGAAGCTCTCGGCTACTGGTCCGGGCGGAGCGGATGCGCTAACAAAAACGGGCTATATTCAAGTGGGGGTACCGGCCGTCGCCGCCTTCAGCGGCAGCCCGACAACGGGCATAGCGCCAAAGCAAATAACTTTCAGCAATGCTTCCAGCGGTGACTACGATACTTGCGCCTGGGACTTTGGCGACGGCGGCACCAGCAGCAGTTGTGGACCTAGCGTGAACCATACCTACGCGACCCGAGGCCTGTTCCCCGTCAGCCTGGCCATAACTGGGATCGGCGGAAAAAGCACAAAAACGCAGGCGGCCTATATAACGATTTATCAACCGCCTGCGGCCGATTTCAGCGCCCTGCCCACCGCTGGCCCGGCGCCGCTTTTAGCGCAGTTCACAAATCTGTCCAGCGGTGACTACGATAGCTGTACCTGGAGCTTCGGCGATGGCGGCAGCTCCAATACGTGTGTGAATCCAAGTCACGAGTATGCTACCCCCGGCACATATCAAGTGAGTTTGACCGTTAGCGGCGCCGGCGGCGTGGCGACGAAGACTAAAGCGGGCTACATTGTCGTGGGTGCGCCAGTGACGGCCGGTTTTAGCGGCCGCCCAACTGGCGGTACCGCACCGCTGCAAGTCACCTTCACCAACCTGGCTACAGGCGACTATGACAGTTGCCTGTGGGACTTTGGCGATAGCAGCAGTAGTACGGACTGCGCCAACCCGCAGCACGTCTATACGGTGGCTGGCAGCTATACCGTTTCTCTCATGATTAGCGGGGCCGGTGGCAGCCAGACGGCAACCAAGGTCGACTACATCATGGTCAGCGAAGCGGGCAACGCCAACTTCTCCGCCGATCCGCAGCAAGGTACAGCGCCGCTGGTGGTCAACTTCAGCAACTCCTCTCTCGGCGATTTCGATTCCTGCCAGTGGGACTTTGGCGACGGGGACACCTTGCAGAGCTGCGATAATCCGGCCCATACCTACACAACGCCGGGCACCTACTCCGTCTCGTTGGCCATCGATGGTCCCGGTGGACCCGCCTCGGTGACATACAGCAATCTGATCGCCGTTTATGAAGCGGTGGCGGCGGACTTTGACGCCGATCCGAAGGCGGGAACCGGCCCGCTTACAGTAAACTTCAACAATCTGTCGAGTGGCGATTATCTCACCTGCGCCTGGGATTTTGGTGATGGCGGTTCAAGCTCCAACTGTGACAATCCCAGCCACCTCTATACCGCAGACGGAACATACACAGTCTCGCTTCAGGTTAACGGCCCCGGCGGAACCGGCAGCAAGACCAGAGCCGGTTACATTAATGTAGCCGCGGCGCAGGTCTCCTTTAGTGCCACGCCAAGAAGCGGTCAACTTCCCCTGCTGGTGGCCTTCGACAATCTTTCCAGCGGCGATTACGATAGCTGCCTGTGGGACTTCGGCGATGGCGCGACCAGCAGCGACTGCGAAAATCCAAGTCACACCTACACAGCGCCTGGGAGTTACACGGTTGAGCTTTCTCTCAATCGGCCGTCCGGTTCTGATGCAGTACGGAATATAGATTACATAGTCGTGGAAAAGCAGCTAATAAATCTGCCCCTGCTGCTTCGCCGATAATAGCTGAGCGCCCAATTTGTGGCTCAGTAATTTAGTGACCCCATCCAGGAAAAGTGGATACGGTAATGGGTGACGAGATACACTTTTCCTGGAGGACAAAAAGACAGGCCGCTTTTTCAACAGCCTGCATTGTTGTGCGCCATTAATTGTGCTTAGAATGATGGCTGACTTTTCTTAACGCCAAATATCCCTAAGATCTTATTCTGCAACAATAGACGCTTAAGCGAAATTTTCACCACCTTTCCCCCACAAATTCATAATTTCTACACAAGACTTGGCCCATACTACTCCTAACACACATTAATCACGACCGTTTAATTAGGATTGCTGGCAGCTGACAGCTGACGGCCATCTTTAAAGGAGTAAATGACATGTTTTTCTTTAGGAAATTATTTGGACTGTTCTTCTTGGGCTTTCTCATTTTTGGTTTATTGGGCTTGTTCGGCGGTGGTCGGCACGGCCGTACGCAAGCAGCCTACCGCCAAGGGTTCATGGACGGGCAGCAAGTGGCCGCAGCCGGCAAGGAAACCGCCCCTGAAAGCGCTGAGGAAGCAGCCCCTGCTCCCCCCGGCAGCTATCCCGGCGCCAATGTCTATTATCGCGGCCATGGCTTTTTCTTTCCCGGCTTTGGCTTAATGTTTTGCCTGATTCCTTTCTTCTTCTTTGGCCTGTTCTTCATGGCCTTTGGTAAGCGACGCTGGCACGGTCATCACCACCATCGAGGACAGTGGGGTCATTATCGCGGTCACGGCCCTTGTGGACGGGGTCCATGGGCGGATAAAGGGGCTCGGCAGGATAGTTCGCAAGAAAAATCGCCCGACGACATAGACGACGGGCCGGATGAACCCATAATGCGAGCCTAGACAGCGGCAATTCTCCCGGAAGCTTCTTATCTTATCGAGCCTGGCACTTATCAAGTGCCAGGCGCGTGCTAAAATGGAGCTTTGTGAAAGCCCTGTACCTGTAGAGAGACCCGGTTTCAAATCTAACGTCAATTGCGATAGACTTATGGATATGATGAACGATCTCATTCTGATCGTCGACGATGAGCCTAAAATCATCAAGCTGGCGCGAGATTATCTGGAGCGCAGCGGCTTTCGCGTGACAACGGCCGCAAACGGCCCCGCCGCCTTAGCCATAGCCAGGGCCGATAAGCCTGATCTGGTCGTCCTCGATTTGAATCTGCCCGGTATGGATGGCTTAGATGTTTGCCGCCAATTACGGCGCGAATCCGATGTGCCCATCATCATGCTCACGGCGCGCGTCGACGAGACTGACCGGCTCATTGGCCTCGAATTAGGCGCGGATGATTATATTGTCAAGCCTTTCTCGCCGCGCGAATTGGTGGCGCGGGTGCGGGCGGTGCTGCGCCGCGTACACGGCGGTGTCCACCAGCCAGGACTTGTTCGTGTCAGCGCTTTGGAGATCGATCTGAATGGGCATCGGGCAAGCTTAGACGACGAACCATTGCATCTGACCCGCATTGAATTTAACTTATTGGCCTTTTTGGCCCAACATCCCGGCCAGGCCTTCAGCCGCCAACGTTTGCTGCAGCATCTGCACGGCCATACCCATGATGGATTTGACCGCAGTATCGACGCCCATATCAAGAACCTGCGGCGCAAGATTGAACCCGACCTCGCTGATCCGACCTATATCCTGACCGTCTATGGCATCGGCTATCGCTTTAATGATGAGGTAGGCGCGTGAAAGAAGGCCAGCATTGGCAAAACCACGACTATCAAAAATATGGTAAGTGGATGCGTGACGCGCCGCCGCACTGGAAACGTCGTGGCGGCTGCCTGTTTGCGCGCTTCCTCTTTGTTTTTGGTTTGATGGTCCTGCTCGTCCTGGCCGGGATGGCCGTTTTGGCCTTGCTGTTCACACGCGCCGCCGGTGGCAGCAAGGAAATCGTTCCTTTTGTCTGGATTGGCGGCTGTGGCCTGGCCCTGGCTTTGCCGATTCTGGCCATAACGATTGGCGGTCGCGCTTTTCGCAGCATTGCCACGCCATTGGCTGAGGTGATGGCCGCCGCTGATGCCGTCGCCGAGGGGGATTTGACCGTGCGTGTGGCTGAAAACGGGAAGCGCAGGAATCAATTTGCCCAGCTGGCCCGATCCTTCAACCGCATGACCGCAGAATTACAACGCTCTGACCAGCTGCGCCGCAACTTAACGGCCGATGTGGCCCACGAATTACGCACCCCCTTACACATCATTCAAGGCAACCTGGAAGGGGTCCTCGATGGCGTCTATGACCCCACTGCTGAGCATATCGAGGCCACCTTAGAAGAGACGCGCATGTTGGCGCGCCTGGTTGATGATTTACAACTCCTTTCGCAGGCGGAAGCGGGGCAGCTCTCCTTGCATATGGAAGCGGTCGATGTGACCGAACTACTGGCTGACGTGGAGACCAGCTTTGGCGGCCAGGCGGCCGATAAGCATATCGATCTCGATGTTGGTTTTACAGGGGAAACGGCCGAATTGATCGTTTCTGGTGATGTCGACCGTTTAGATCAGGTGTTGAGCAACCTGGTCGTCAACGCCTTGCGCCACACGCCCGCGGGCGGGCAGGTTTCGCTGCAAGCAGAACGACATGATGGAGATGTCCGTATCATAGTTGCTGACACGGGGGAAGGGATAGCCGCCGCAGACTTACCCTATATATTTGAACGCTTTTGGCGAGGCGATGTCTCCCGCACCCACGTTGACGGAGCCGGTGCCGGCCTGGGATTGGCCATCGCCAAACAGCTCATAGATGCTCACCAGGGAACGATTGGCGTCACCAGCACCCCCAACGCCGGAACGCGTTTCACAATTTCTATCCCCGCTATTTGATCCCAATCTCTCTTCAGCAATTATTGCGACAGTTGCCTGTGGGACTTTGGCGATCGTGAGACAAGCAGCGATTGCAGCAACCTAAGTCACACCTACTTCTCTTGCCCCACCCTCTTGATTGTGCAGCGTTTGGCGAATTGGATAGAGCTGGTGTTAATCAGTTTATAGACAACCGCGTGATAATATAATATAGTCTCTGTTGATACGCAGCTTCTTAATTGCCCATCATCTCACGGTAGTCTCTGTTTATTACTTTTCTCCGTACTCGCTACGTCCTTGTCTCATTCATTCGTGAAGTAAGCAACATGATAAAAACGGTCCATCAGTCAGAACGAAACTCGCCAACCCGGGCCTTAATGTATGTTGAGGATAAACTGGCTGATGCTGATGAGTATATTACCCGAAATGTAGCCGTCATCCTCGGTATTAATGAGTATGAATCCGATGATATCCCCTCGCTCAAGACAGCCAGGCCGGATGCTGAGCGCCTGTCCGAGATTCTCGAAGATAAGCATGATTATGAGGTGTCGTTTGACGACGGCACGGTGAGTACGCTGTTGGTTGATGGGCAAGCGACTAAAAAGGGTCTTGAAGATATCCTGGCCATCCTATCCCGCCTCGTGACCGAAACCGACCGCTTGTTGTTCTACTTTGCCGGCCATGGAGTGGCCTTGCGCGGTGAAGATGGGCCACAAGGGTATCTCGTTCCGCAAGATGCTACCGCGGATAAGGAGAGCTATGTGCTCATGCAGGAGCTGCACGATACTCTGACTATGCTGCCCTGCCGGCACTGTCTGATTATCCTGGATTGCTGCTTTTCCGGTTCGTTTCGTTGGTCCAGCACACGGGCATGGTCTCCGCCGCCACGCACGCTGTATGTGGAGGAATACCTGCGCTTTGTCCGCTATCCGGCCTGGCAGGTTCTCACCTCAACGGCTTACGACCAGGAAGCAGTAGACAGCCTGACCGGCAGCGGCTTTGGGGTGCGTGAAGAGAGCGGCCAGACCCACTCACCCTTTGCCCAGGCGCTGTTCAACGCTTTGCAAGGTGGGGATAACGAAGCGGATGCCAACGACGATGGCATCCTGATGGCCACTGAACTGCAACTCTATTTACGGAACAAGGTCGAGGTCAAGGTTGAGCAAAAGACCGGTCGCCAGCAAACACCCCAGTTATGGGGGTTACACAAGCACGACAAGGGTGAATATATTTTTCTACTGGGCGAACCCAGCCTGAAGCCAGCCCCGGAGCCATCCGTCGAACTCAACCCTTACCGCGGGCTGGAACCCTATAACGAGGAGCACGCCGATAAATTCTTTGGCCGGGGCCGATTGATTGAGTTGCTGGCCCAAACCGTGACGGCGCAGCCCTTAACGATACTGCTAGGTGCTTCGGGCACCGGCAAATCGAGTCTGGTCAAAGCGGGATTGCTGCCCTATTTGCAACAATTCAACAGAGAATCGGAAACGGTAAACTGGGTTATGTGGCGGATGCCGGGTGAGGCTGGTCAGCCGCCGCAACCGCTGCGTCCCACCGAGGCCCCGCTGTACGCCCTGACCCGCTTGCTCACCCGGTCAGCGGACCTCGATCCCAAACCGGCTGACGTGAATCTGAGCCAGGATATAAATAGTGTCAGCCGGGTCGTCAGTACCTGGGGGCAGAGAAATCCGGATCAGCGCTTACTGCTGGTCATTGATCAGTTTGAAGAATTGATCACCCTCTGCCGGGACGAGGTTGAGCAGAAGCAATTTGTTACGCTATTGCTGGAAGCAGTCGAAGCTAACCCCAATCAGCTACGCCTTATCATCACCCTTCGCTCTGACTTTGAGCCGCAAATTCGAGACTTATTTTCCCAAGTTGAAACTATCACGATCAACACGACGGCGGAATCGAATGGTGAAGCGGATAAGCTGGGCCAGGTCGAGACCCGATCAAAGAATGCAGTCCCAAGCACTGTATCTACCGCTGATCAAGCCGAAGAGATCACACCAGCGAGCACTCTCGTGGCTCGCTTTGTCGTCCCCCCACTTACTCAGGATGAACTGCGTGATGTTATTGAGCAGCCGGCTCGTCGAGCCGCTATTCATTTTGAACCGGCTGACCTGGTTGACAAACTCGTCAACGAAGTGATCCAAACGCCAGGGGCCTTGCCCCTGCTCTCCTTCACCTTGAGCGAGTTATATCTGAGCTATTTTCGCCGTTATCAAGACGGGGAAGCGGATGAGCGAACCTTGATTGAGGCTGATTATGAAGCGATAGGGGGTGTCGCCGGTTCTCTCAGCCAGCGAGCGAGCGCTGAATATGATCAGTTGGGCGACGGCTCGCCGGATGTTTCCCCGGCTCAAGCGACGATGCGCCGAGTTATGTTACGGATGATTGCCTTTGAAGGGGGTGAACTGGCTCGCCGTCCTGTCCACCACGAGGAATTAATTTACCCTGACGAGGCAGAAAATGAGCGAGTAAAAATCGTCCTGGCTAATTCGATTGAAGCGCGTTTGTTGGTCACCGGCCCCTTGAGTCGAAACGGCCCATTTTGCCCTGGTAGGCTTATCAGTTGCGTATTTGGAGTCAAGAGGCTGAAGAGTACTTGCCACTCCAGCGCCGGCTAACACAATCCGCTAATGATTGGGTGCAAGCTCCTGAGAATGAGAAGAACGCTTCGCTGTGGCATAACAATCCCCGTTTGCCCCAGTTGCAGCATCTGCTCGAAGAGAGCGTTCACCACAACGGGCATAGTCTGGGCTTTTTTGGCCGTTCCTGGCAATCTGCCTTCCCCTCCACCGAAATCTTTGAGGGGCAGACCTGGCTTAACCGCCGCGAGACAGAGTTTGTGAAGCAGAGCATCTTACAAAAGGGTAAGAACCTGCGCCGATTGATTGCCACTGTGGTGGTCATAATCCTTGTGCTTAGCGGATTAACGATCTTTGCTTTTACTCAGCAGGGTATCGCCAACGAGCAACGAACTATTGCTGATGAAGAACGGAATGCAGCGGTGACATCTGAGGCAAATGCTGAGGAGCGCCGGATTATCGCTGTGACAGCCGAGGCGGAGGCTCAAGAACAGCGAGATATTGCTGTGAGCGCTGAAGCTACGGCTGTGGCAGAAAGAGATATTGCGCTTTCGCGACAGTTAGCTATTCAGGCCGACAGCGAACTTAGCAACAATGACTACAGCTTGGCGCTCTTACTGGCGATTGAGTCCGGAGCGGCTTCAGATACTGTCGAAGCATTTCAGGTTCTCCGTGAGGTATTAGCACAACCGGCCAGAATTTCACAGGTATTTCCTGGTCATTTTGCCAATGTGAATTCCATCGAATGGAGCCCTGACGGTAGGCATATTCTGACAGCGAGTAGTGACGCGACGGCTCGGAAATGGGACGTAGAGAGTGGTGCCGAGGATTTAAATATTCGTTCCGTTTATGGCCCCCTTCAACGGGCTGTGTGGAGTCCCGATGGAAGCCCCTCCTTCTTGACCATAGGAACAAGCGTTGAGAATACCCTCCAGATGTGGGATGCCGAAACGGGAGATGAATTTTTTGAGCGACTTAGGGCCGGTATTAACGACCTTCAGTGGAGTGCGGATGGCAAACGATTACTCACCGCCCATATCGACGGAACGGCGCACATTTATGATGCAGAGCAGGGTGAGCTGCTGGCGGAGCTGACCGGTCATCAAGGCGAGATTAAGAGTGTTAGCTGGAATGGCGACGAGACCAGAATTCTCACCGTAAGCAATGATGGATCGGCCGGGCTCTGGGATGGAATGAGTGGGGGTCTGATTGAAACCTTTGGCGGAAAGACAGAAGATGTGCTAAGCCAGGCCCTCTGGAGCCCGGACGGTCAACGAATTCTGACGGCAGACAACATTGGCAACATACAAATATGGGACGCCGATGACGGGCAGCCACTGCTGAGCCTCCCGAATGAAGAGGAAAGTCGCCGGATCGCGGCCTGGAATCCGGCCGGCACAGAAATTGTGACCGGTAGCAGGAACGGTACGGCTGCCGTCTGGGACGCAGCGTCGGGGGTGCAGTTGAGGCACTTCAAGGTCATACCAATCGCATCCGGCACGTTGCGTGGAACGAAGACGGTTCGCAAATCATTACTTCGGGAGCCGACGCGATTCGGTTTGGGATCGCAGTCAGGAAGAGCAACTTTTTGAACTGGAGACAAACGGTTTGGCCCTTGCAGAATGGGCCCAGAGGAACAGACTATCTACACAATACGTAGCAACTCAGATGACTCAATCCAGATCTGGGATGCCGAGTGGAGCCTCTCGCCTGACATTGGATGGCAACGTCATCCAGGTTGAAGCTGCTCCGACAGGTAGCCGGTTTGCTATTGCCCGGTCGGTGGATCATGTCTGCGCTTATGGACCTGTCTGACTATTCGAGGTTCAGAGCATATCATCGATAAGCGAAACCTTACAGTTGGCTGACGTCGATCCGTTCACCAGCGTATCTGGAGCGTATCCCATCACCCCAACGCGTATGATTGTCGAGGTTTCTGCCGTCGGCATCAGTCCGGACGGACTGCGTGCGATCGTGGCTGACAACCGCATCAATGACAGTGACGGCGGCGGTGCCCTGTGGATTCCGAGCGCGGTGAACGCCTCTTCACCTTCGAGCGGACGCCTACCTCAGACGCTGGAGTGTAGATGGGACTAAGATCCTTACGGCGCACGATGACTCACCTTACATTTGGATGGAGAAAACGGTGCTGAACTGGTTAATTTACAAGGACATACAGGCTCTGTGGTGATGCGTACTGGAATGGAGATAACTTCTCTGTTACATTTTACCCAGGTGTATTTCGCGAGCAGTTCTATTTCCTGAGTCCATCCGCTGTAACGTCCGCCTAATAGACAAACTGATACTACTATCCAAGACCAAACAGTCCGTATCTATGCAGCCCTCAGAAAACATCTCTATTGTATCAGAGTCCAGAGAACATTCAGTTTTGTTATAACAACACGTTACGCATTTCAATTCTATTGTTGCGCTTGCGTGCGATCCACCCTTTACAGCGCAGTCAAACTTATATAAAACGTATGTATCAAATACATCCACTGTTAGCCCGAAGAACCAATTCATCTATTCCCAACATCATATTAACGTTAATACTTTTTCATAATTTTCAAATAACTCATCAGACAAACTTTTTTTATATTTTTTTTTTTTCCTCTTTTTTTTTTTTTTTTTTTTTTTTTTTTTTTTTTTCTGTTTACCCTTTTTTTTTTTTCTCACCAGGTTCGGCTTGATGTCGCGGGTGCCGGAGCCGGAGTGGCAACAATCCAGGATGATGGTTACATTGGCGTTCTGCTCATTGAAGGGCCTGGTCAACTGGTCGATTAGTTGACCCAGTTCCCAATCTTTGATGTCGAAGATACCGCTGGTCCGGCTGTCGTGGAGCACGATGGTTTCGTCCAGGCCGTCTGGTTCGGTGCCACTTTCGTCGAGGGCCTGAGAACCGTGGCCGCTGTAATGAAACAGAAACGCCGGAATAGGATCGGTTTTTCCGGCAGTGACCCAGGCGCTGGCTCTGGCAACGAGTTGGGAATCGAATGTGCCCTTTATGGCTTGGTGGGTGGCTTCACTGTTGGTTAGTTTTCTGATGTTTTCCGCCGGCACATTGAATTTGTCACGGAGGAGTTGTTCCGTAGCATCCACATCATTCACACAGCCGCCCAGGTTGGGTACTCTAGGGCTGGCATAATCATCAATTCCTACAAGCAGAACATACATGGGGGGAGGCTGATTATTCATATTTCATATCCTTGGGAGGCAAAATCATTCGTATAATAACAAAAAATGGTTTGGTTGCCAAAAATAAGGGCGGTGGGAGGGGTGTCAGCCGGAATCAATCCCATCCATTTGCATCGACAATAGCCAGCAAATCAGTTATCGTAAACTGCGGGAACGCTCACTCATTGACCTCAGCCGTTCCAGTTTATTTGACGACGAATAGGATGGAGGATTTCAAGCCGGCTGGTGAATGATGTCTTATGAAGATGGATGGGCAGCCATCAATATAGAAAAACTGGGCCGTATTCCACGCACGGAATATTCGGCCGAGATGCATTGGGAATTGATAGCGGCCGTTACCCGTCTCACGGTAGACGAACATAGTTCATTTGAACTGCAGCAGCAAGCCAGCGTCGCCTTCATGAAAGCGTGGAACTATGATCTTTACTGGAGCACGCTCATATCCAGGGATGAGTTTGGTGCTGTGCAGTCCAATATGGGGCATGCCGATTATGCTGCCGGCGGCGTCGATCGGGATGACGATACCCATACCCTTTTTACGGATCCGGAAGATGTTTTGAACTTTGATCCTTGGGAACAGCTTGGCACAAGAAACAAGGACTGGGTAAGAAAGCGATTTGAAGCACATTACCAACAATTGTGCGCGCGGCAGCCAACCGGCGTCAATATGACCGGCATCTACATTACACTTATCTCCGGCTTCATCGATCTCTTTGGCTGGGAAATGTTGTTATTGGCCGCCGGCGTCGATCGCAAACGGTTTGGCGAACTGGCCAACCGCTACGCAGGATGGATGCAGCAATATTTCGATGCCCTGGCGGAAAGCAACGTGCCGCTTGTAATGGTACATGACGATATTGTCTGGTCTGCCGGCCCATTTATCCAACCGGCATGGTATCGCGAATACCTCTTCCCTAATTATAAGAACTATTTTGCGCCACTGCTGGAAAGTGGCAAGAAAATCTTGTATACCAGTGACGGCAACTTCGACCGCTTCGTAGACGATATTGCAGACACGGGAGTGCATGGTTTTGTGCTGGAACCATGGACGGATATGGTGGCTGTCGTAGAACGATATGGACAAACACACGTCATCATCGGCAATGCCGATACGCGCATTTTACTAAACGGCACAAAAGATCAGATTCGAGCCGAAGTTGAACGCTGTATAACGCTGGGGCGTGATTGCCCAGGTTTCTTCATGGCCGTTGGCAATCATATTCCGCCCAATACACCCGTGGAGAATTTGCTGTATTACAACGAGGTGTATGAAGAACTGAGCCGGCGTTAGAAAACTTCGGATCAAGTCCATGGCTCTGGATGAACTCGTTCGCGCAGGAGCCCAACACTTACTTGCGCCGCACGCCACAACTATCAGTCGCTTGCTGGAGGTCTGGCAAGATGAATATCAAACCTGGCCCAACTGTTCGCTCTGATCCATAACATTCAGGGCTATCGCTGGTACGACGTCAATTTGGGTTTTCTACTGTAAATATTCCGCTAGTACCCAGCCTGTAACCCCCTCACTTTGGACTTGCTGCCAGGCATCCCCATCTATTGTCTCTCGTCCATCCAACACCACAACGATCGTTCCCAATGGTAAAAAGGACAGTAGTTCTGACTCCGCATCTGGCCCCGCCCGCAAATTTAGGCCATAGAGATAGGTAACAGCTGCGGTAACCGGTGTCGGGGTCGGCGTTTCCGTCGCCGTTGCTGTGGCAGTAGGGGTTGCTGTCGGTGTATTCGTAGGCAATGAAGTTTCCGTAGCTGTTGCTGAAGGCACAACGGTAAGCGTTGCTGTAGGTGTATTCGTGGTGGTTGGTGAAGGGCCGGGGGTCGGCGTATACGTGGTTGTTGCCGTTGCCGTTGGCGTTGGAGGCACTAGCGGATCAAGCGCCGTAATACGAATGACGATCAAGTTCAAAGCTACCGTTCGCTGCAAATCAATGCCAATCTGTTCCTGAAGGGCAATCACATTTTGGTGAGGAATGGCATTCTCAGATCGTACAATCGCTTCCAGATAAAGCGTCGCACTTTCGTCTCTGGTGTTGCCGTCTACACGCAGGCTATCAAGAACTGCATTGTCAATCTCCGCTACACGCATGGCGGTTACTTCCTGAATACGTGAATCAAAAGCAAGTTTTTGGGCCAAACTGTAAGTCGTGGCGAATAACAAGACACCCACCCCAACCACCAATAATATAGCAATGCGAATAGTACGTGACTGAACCATTCGACGATCTTTTTGTCCAACTGCCGGTCGAAACCCCAAGGCCAAAAAGACAAGGGCTGTCGCAAAACTGATGGCGATAAAGTTCGTGCCAAATAGAAGTAATGCTCCCAACCCTTCACTCGGATGGTTGGTCGTGAAGGCAATGCCTACTACAGCCAAAGGTGGGACCAATGCGGCGGCAATGGCAATGCCTGGTAGAGCGCCGGCCGCATCAGAATGACTAAGGGCGTAAGCCCCGGCAAAACCAGAAAACAAGGCAACGCCTAGGTCCAGGAGTCCCGGTTGGGTCCGTCCCAATATTTCCGGAGTTAGGGGTTGATCTAAACGCAAAATACCGACTATGACGCCTACTAGAATCGCCAGCACAACCCCTTTCATTACAGTGATCAACGCCATACGCAGGAAACGAACGTCCCCCAGCACCAGGGCCATGCCCGATCCGACAATAGGCGACATGAGCGGAGCCACCAGCATAGCGCCAATAATGACTGCTGCACTGTTAAGCAGCAGTCCAAAGGCGGCGATCATTGCCGCCAAAAAAATGAGAATATAGAACTTCTGTGTAGGACGGGCATTGCGCCGGATACGCACATAGGCTGCTGTGCGTTCTTCCGGTTTCAGATTGGGAACGACTAGTTGTGTACCCCAATCAAGACGGCGGAGAATCTCTTGCGGGATGGTGAAAGCGAGTTGAATAACAAGAACAGGTTTATGAACGGTGTTGACCAGATCGGGAATAGGATGGTCTAGAAAAGGACGGCGCAGATAGCGTCTTTGTTGCCAACCTAATATTATCAAGTCATATTCAGATTCCATCGCTGCAATGGCTGCAGACGTCGATTCAGCCGCACCTATTTCTACTTGTACATTGTCACCGGCATCCACAAAATTCAATAGGCGCTTTAGTCGCCTTTGCGCTTTATACTGGTTGTCATTCCCGCCCTGTTGCTCTTGCATCACGTACAAGGTTGTGATCGCAACCTGCTGCTTGGTTAATGGCATTAAAAAACGCAGCCTCTGCGCCGTATTTAGGCTGCCTGAAGTAGGGACAAGAATCTTCTTCACTGAGATGCTCTTATCCTTTTCATGGTACAAAACGCCTACTGCACAAGCCAATGGCTCCACCATTTTCCGTTCGGCCATGTGGGCCGACACCAGCAGTAAATCGACACCTACCTTTTTTATCAATTCGACAAGGGTCTCTCGAACTGAAGTAGATTCTATGAGAAGCGAGTAAATATCCACATCGTTCGTAGGGCTGGCTGTTAATGTTTCAGCAAGTTTTGTCTGTGCCTTTGTTATACGTTCATTGTCTGGGGGCAAGATTGATGCTGAGATCATTTCTCCTTCGTTGGCCCGGGCCAATGTTATGCCCAGCTGCCACAGAAGCGGGGATGGCTGTTCCGGATCAAGCCAGACCAGAACTCGCCAGGCTGCCCCTTCCGGAAGATGTCCATGAATAATCTTCATCGATTTCTATCAGAGTGCATATGTTGAGGCGGATGCAGCATGCATCCCCAATTGCTGCAACACTTTCTTCTTCTCTTCAATGCTGAAGATTACACTTGGGAGAAACAACTGCCATGCGACATTTAGCCGATCTTTTATCGGCTAATTGACCGATGTCCCTTAGTGGCTCATTGGCTACAATGGATTCGGCAAAAACAGGACGATGCATGAAAGTGCCTCCAACCTTTCTTGAACGATGAAGGATAACATCCATTTTACAGAATGAATCATGTTCAATATCCTTATTATTGATAGATTGAGCATCCAGCATATTGAGCGCGGTCAGATCTCTCATTTCTGAATTTGTATTCTGCGAAATACCAGAATACTGATTTTCTCGACAATGGCTGTCACCTTGTTCCACTTCTCCCATCATTTTCGCGGTGGCTGAATCACAGTTCCGGGGTTCGGAGCAATCTCTATCCCCGATGGGTTTAGCATGTCACTGTTCCTGCCAGGCAATATCGAGCTCGTAGCGCCGTTGCTGGCGCATCGGCAAACTATCCGTGCCATTAGAAGCCGCTGTTCTCTGCTGCAAAGGTCAACCATTTTCCGGACTATCGGCCAGTAATGCAATCAGAGCAGCCAACCCCAACTGCACGTCATCCCCGGCCAGTCCCAGATTGTGCTCCACCTTTTGCATTGGCGATTTAAGAAAACGGCGTATTCTCATGAGAGATGAAGCGCAAAATGGCCAAAAGCCGGAATGAGAACACGCTGTGTTCAAGCCTATTGCCCCTCTTGCGGAATTCGAAGATAATCGTACTTGGCCCAACTGTTCGCTTTGATCCATAACATTGGACAATATCTCCAAGGCTAAAGGAGAAAACCAATGGCAAACAAGCTGTCCGAAAGAATCGCAAAGTGGCGGGGCAAGAGCAACGGCCGTAGCGCTGCTCAATCCGAACCAAGCCCAAAATTCGGTTTATTCGCCGGCGTTTTCACTCCCACCGTCCTCACAGTTCTGGGAGCCATTATGTATTTGCGCACCGGCTGGGTGGTGGGCAACGCCGGTCTGCTTGGCGCTCTGGCAATCATTTTATTAGCGCATGTTATTACGGTCTGCACCGGCCTGGCTGTATCTTCCGTGGCCACAAATACGCGGGTAGGTGCAGGCGGAGCGTTCGCCATCATCTCGCAATCGCTGGGGCTGGAAGTGGGTGGCAGCGTGGGCATTCCGCTTTTCCTGGCCCAGAGCATCTCCATTGCTCTCTACGTGTTGGCATTTAGTGAAGCATGGTTGAGCATTTTCCCGGCCCATCCCCCGGTTCTGGTCGCCATCCTGACCTATGCCCTTGTCTTCATGATCGTCTACATCAGCACCCAATTTACAACCAGAACCCAATTCCTTATCCTGGCTATAGTCGGCTTTTCCTTATTCTCGGTATTCCTCGGCAGTTTCCCGATTCTAGGCCAGGAAGGATTCACAGAAACACCGGTACTCATCGGCGAGTTTAGCGACGCGACTTTTTGGGAAACGTTTGCTGTCTTCTTCCCGGCCGTAACCGGCATTATGGTAGGCATCAGTATGAGTGGAACGCTGAAGAATCCGCGCCATGATATCCCTATCGGCACGATGAGTGCCATCGGCTTGACGATGATAATCTATTTATGGCTGGCTTACTGGCTGTCTCGCGTTGCTACCCCTGAAGAACTGCTGACCGATTCAACCATCATGGTAGAAAAAGCGGCCTTTGGCTGGGCGATCTTGGCCGGAATGTTGGGGGCCACATTGTCTTCCGCACTCGGATCCCTGGTGGCGGCGCCACGCGTAATGCAGGCGTTGGCACTGCATAAAGTGCTGCCCTTTAGCCTTTTTTTCGCTCAGGAAACAGACTCCGGCGAACCACGTCATGCCATGTATTTTGCCGCTGGTGTGGGATTTATCGCTATGCTGGTAGCGCTGGCCGGGGGCGGGCTCGATTCGATAGCCGGCATCATCACCATGTTCTTTCTCATCACGTATGCCATGTTAAACGTGGTTGTGTTATTCGAGCAAATGCTGGATACGGTCAGTTTTCGGCCCACCTTCAATGTCCCACGCCTGGTGCCCCTGATTGGCGTGATCAGTTGCACCTTTGTCATGTTTCTTATCGCCCCCGCTTTCAGTCTGGTTGCGGCCGTAGTGGTTCTGGCCATTTATTTGTACCTCAGCCGCCGCCACTTGGACGTGGTGCAAAGTGATGTGCGCAGCGGCTTGTTCGCTTCGGTTGCCGAGTGGGCGGTTATCAAAACGCGGCAAATGCAAGCAGCTCCGGAACGTACCTGGAAGCCGGTTGCATTGGTTCCAGTCACCTCTTCCGCTGAGTTGTCTGGAAGCTATCTCTTCCTGCGGGCAATGACCTCTCCCAAGGGCATGGTGCATGTCCTGGGTATCCACCCGCCTGGCCAAAGCGAGAAGCTAGAAGGGCTGGAACTGTTGGCCGAAGCGTTCCTGGATGATGATATATATGCGCGGGCCACATTTTTAGAGGAAGAAGATTTTATCAATGGCGTACGGATAACAACCCAAGTGCTGCGCCGCTCCTTCTTCCGCCCCAATATTTTGTTCTTACTTCTGCGACCCGACAGTGATCTTGAGCAGTTGCAGCAGTTGGTGGATAAAACGGCCGCTTACCAAATGGGCATCGCCTTATTGTTCCGCCATCCGCTGATTGCACTCGGCCGGGAAAAGCTCGTCAATGTCTGGATGTCACCCCAAGGGCCGGATTGGCAGCCTGATCTGCGTCAAAGCAACCTGGATTTGGCGATTCTTTTGGCTTATCATTTGGCACAGAATTGGAACGGCCGTATCAATCTATGTATGGCCGTAGTTGATGCAAATATGGCCGACAGGGCAAGAAACTTTATTAAAGAGCTAATCAGTCTGACCCGCCTTCCCGGCACGACAAAAATCATCGTCCTGCAATCCGGCTTTGAAGAAGCGCTGTTGCAAGCGCCACGTGCCGATCTGAGCATTTTGGGCTTGCCTCTGGAACCAGATCTCGCCTTTACACAGAAGATAACCGAAATGGTGGGTGCCTCATGTGTCTTTGTCCGCGACTCAGGGGATGAGAGCGCATTGGCCTAATATGACAAGAGACAAAACAAATCCGCTTAACCAGGCTGATCTCAATCGCCTTAGGCAGGCGTTAAGCCATGGGCCAGTTCTGATATTAACGCATCATAACCCCGACCCTGATGCGCTGGCTGCCGGCGCGGGTCTGGCCTATCTGCTTGAGAGCAAGTGGGGTTTGCAGGTTCAAAAGGGATACAGTGGTCTGGTTGCCCGAGCAGAAAACATCGCGATGTTGAAGCACCTTGCACCAGGTTGGTCAAGGATAACCGCACCCAGCGACATTTCCTCCTATGGCAGCGTCGCCTTGGTCGACACCCAGCCGGGAGCGGGCAACAACATTCTCCCCTCCAACATTTTGCCGCATGCTGTATTCGACCACCATCAGCCAATCCGCCCTCAGGAACCTCATGGCACTTATCTCGATTTGCGCCCCGAAATTGGTGCGGCAGCGACTTTGATTTACCAACATCTTGAAGTCGCCGATCTAGTTGTCCCGCCACGGTTGGCAACTGCGCTGTTCTACGGCATCAAAACCGACACGCGAGGTCTGTCCCGAGGTGCCTCAGCCGGTGATAAGATAGCTTACATCAGTCTGCTCGGTAACGTCGATCATGATGCCCTATTGCAAGTTGAGCAGGCAAGAAGACCGGCGATCTTTTATAAGAGCCTCGCCGAGGGATTCGCGACGGCACAGGTATTTGGTACTGCCGTTGTTGCCTTGTTGGGAACTATGTACAGGTCTGACTTTGCTGCCGAGCTGGCAGACCAATTGATCATGCTCGAGGGGGCTCGAGGTGTTTTGTGCGCCGGCAGTCACGAGGGGATATTACAATTGTCGGTCCGAACAGTTCCCCTTGGCGAAGATGCGGGTTTACTCATTCAACCGATCATGGATAATCTGGGGCACGGAGGTGGGCATGGCGTGATGGCCGGGGGCCAAATTCATCTGGAGGGTCAAGCCCTGGAACGGATCGAAGCCAGCCTTGTGTCCCGATTCCTCGCTCTGATGGGAGAAGAAAATACGCCCGGACATAACCTCATTGATGACTAGCGATACGAAACAATCGTCGAATTACCGCTCGCTTTCTTAATCGCTGGTTCGGGCTACCTTGATAAGCGGCACGGTAGAGATGGCGGCTAACTCCCTATTAAGCGAGTTGACCATCACATCCACACCCGGCGCCTTCCCCAGCCCAAAATCCTCGGAAGCGCTCGCGAGAAGAATGAGATCGGGCTTAGCCTGGGCCAAAATATACCCCAGAGTAAGCGGTGTTAGCGTCTCTTCAATGTCGACCTTGGAGATTATATCCTTCTTAACGGCATAAGGTTCCTGATTAGGATCGCACGTAATAATAGTCAGGGATGGATTTTTTTGTAGTTGGCGCAGCACCTGTGCTCCCATTTTCCCAGCGCCGACAACCAGGATTCGCATCTTGACACCCTCCATTCAAATTAAATTCAGTACCGCAATGACGTAAAAGAACAATCCCAGGATAAGCGCGCTGATCAAAGTTGCTACCAGGCCGTAGCGCAACATATCACGAGGTTCGATAATACCGCTGGCGCTCACCAAGGCCATGCGACCGGAGGCGGATGGCAGCGAGTAACCAAATGTAGTGGCCAGGGTTACGGCCAACACCAATAACACCGGGTTGAGCGTGGGATCGCTTAGGGCAAGGCTGATAAGGATGGGCACGAATACGGCCGCAATAGTGGTGTTGTTCATCACATTGGTTAGCAAGGCTGACAGAAAAACCAGCAGCAGCACACTGATTATCAAAGGAGGGCCGGAAACGAGAGGGCTGATCAGCCCTGCGAGCCAATCGGTGGCTCCCGTCCTGGTTAATGCCGCGCCCAGGGTCAGACCGGCGCCGATCATAAAAAAAATTCCCCAACTTACACCCTTGACATCTTCCCAGTTCATAATGCCCCGGATGGCTAGGTAAGAAATAGCCATGATAGCTACCATGGCTGGAGCTAGCAGCGTGCTGGGCAATCTCAAGGCCGGCTCCAGGAAAGAACCGCTAACCCACAGGATGATAGTCACTCCCATGACCGCCGTGAGTTCCCACTCAGCTTGTGACATAGGACCCATTTCTTGCAGTTGCCGGCGTACGGTCTCCACGTCAATATGGTCGACCTCAACCTTGATCAAGCGCAGCAGCAACCACCACGTTACCGGAAATAACAGCAGAAAAGCCGGCACGCCATAGACCATCCAATCCACGAATGTAAAGGGCCCGAGTTCCTGTAAAAACCCGGCGGCAACCGCGTTAGAACTAGCCCCCATGACCGTCGCCATACCCCCCAGGCTGGCACTATAGGCAATACCCATAACCAGCAGAATGAGCAATCCTTTCGCCTTCTGTGGGTCGGGAACCTGGGAGGCAACGGTCAAAGCCACAGGGATCAAAACAGCTGCTGTGGCTGTGTTCTCGACCCACATCGAGAACAGGCCGGCGATCAACATAATGCCCAGCAGTATGCGAGAGACCTTGCCTCCGGCCGCTACCAACGTCTGCAGGGCCAGCCTGCGCGTAAGTCCATGTTTACGCAGCCCTTCGGCGATGAATAAACTGGCCAGGATCAGGAAGACGACTGGACGGGAAAATGGCTCGAAAGCAAGCGTTGTCGTGGCCACGTTCAAGGCGACGAGGGCCAAAGGGATCATAAGTGCCGCGATCGGCAGCGAAACCGGTTCCAGAGCCAGGATGCTGCCGGCGAAGACAAAGGCTGCCAGAGCCCGATGCCCGGCTTCTGTCAGTCCATCCGGCCGTGGGAGCAATAATACGATGATGGTTAACAGCACGACCAGTCCAAACCGGCCCACGAATCGACGCATGCTTCGAGCCCCGGCGGCGACGCGCGGCTGTAGGACTCGTAGCGGTTCAAAAAATGGCAGTTCGGCTGCTGTTTCTTGCGGCTTTGAAGGGGGTGCTGGTTGCGCAAGTTGGTTGGCTACTGGAGCGACCAATAGCACGGTGCTGACCAGTAGATCGGCCACGTAGCCAACCATTGCCCGGGTGTTTTGGCCAATGGGGTCGGATTCCACCTGCCGGACTGCTTCTACAGCAGCCCGGCAATGCTCACAGGTGGCCAGGTGAGCATCCATTGCCTGGCGTTCAGCACTCGTTGGCCAGCCATGGACGTAATCGACAGCGTTAATATGCGGGTCCCGATTTTCGCTTGCGGCGCTCATTGGCCCGCTTCTTCCTCTGAATCATTCGCCACTTGGGCGTTCTCCACGACGGCGGTTTCATCTTCTGAGCGCAGCCGCACTACCTCGTTGAGTAGCGCGATATTGGGTAGTGAGATCTGTCCATCCTCTGTTTCAAGAAGCGCTTTGGTCGCTCCAATTCGTACCAACCGGCCAGTATGATCGCCAACGCTGAGTATCTGGCCCGGGTTGAATTCCTCTCGGGCATGGAATCCGGCCATGATGCTGTGGGCTAGCTGGCGGTTACCGAGTCCAAAGGCCAAAGCCAGACCAAAGGCGATGGCCGCAACCGTGACGATGATAATCGTCGTTAAAATGGTGGTCTGGACGCCGAGTTCATCCAGCGCAAGGATAACCACCACGAGCAAGAGACTATAACGAATCGCCTGGCCTAACACCCTCCCGCTCGATATATTGGACCGCGCGGTCACGGCGGTGACGGCATCTCCAACAACGCGGGCTATGAAAGCGCCTACCAGGAAGATGATCGTCGCGCCGACAAAACTAGGCAAGAAAATGAAGAAACTGCTCAGGGCTGAGGTCACCACATCCGTTAGACCCAGCGCTCCGAAAGCCAGTAGGATGAAAAAGACAAGGATCAGCCAATAGGCAATTCGCCCCAATAGATTGGGCAGCGTGCTTTTCACGCCCAAGGTGGCCAGACCTTGGGCGATCCCCGTTCGATCGGCCAGGCGGTCGAGTCCCAGCCGGCGCAGAAGGCGGGTGATTACAGCCTGGCTGATGCGGGCAACCAGCCAGCCGACGAGCAGTAGTAGTAGAGCGGCCAATAACGCAGGCATCCAGGCAGACAAGCTGGACTGGATCTGCTTAATCGTCTCATTCCAGAACGCTTGATCCCAGGGCATAGATCCTCCTTTGACTCACTTAACAGATCTGTAGAGTCTTCAGAAAAAGTGAAACACCAGTATTCACATTCTACCGCAAAAAGTACAGGCTAACTATCAGCTTTTCAGTGACCCAGCCCTCAAATCCAGGAGCGGCGTTTCATCCACCAAAACATAAATAACGGAATGAGGATTATCATAGTAAAAATCATTGTTGTACAGTTCAGCGTCTGGCTTGTTAGGGTGCCGGCGGCTCACGAATCCTGGTCTGCCCAAATTGACCGGTCGATTCGGTTAGGATATTATTTCGTTAACGAATTATTCTAAAACAAAATATTCAGAAAAGAGACAATGCAAGAACAGGAACAATTATCTGACCAGGTTTTTCACCAACTATTGGGTCTCATGCGCCTGCACCGGCAATACACACGGCAAATTATTGACGAGCAAGGCATTAAGCCGCGCGATCTGTCTGTTTTACGCTTTATATCTGACCACGATTCGGTCAAAGTAAGCCAGGTCCAAAAATATATCCATCACAGCCCCAGCACGACGTCAGCCTTAATCGCCAATTTAGAAGAGGGCGGCTACGTTACCCGTACAAGATCGCAGTTGGACCGGCGCGCTGTGTTTGTAGAATTGACCCCAAGCGGGCGCTCATTATTAGAGACAACACCGTTGGGTGGGATGCCGCTGCTGCATGGAGAGCTGCAAGCTTTATCAGTAGAGAGGCTTGTAGAAATGTCTGGCGTTCTCTCTGAGATTCGTTCATTGATGCAGAGTGAGGAAGCGGAGTAAACCGGCCCGCCATGCAACCCCCAAATGACAGACAAATTCTGTGGCGCTGTTTCCGATACTTAAGACCGTATTGGAAATTAGAAATCGGTATTTATGGCCTGATGATCTTGATCAATGTGATCAATATCCTCGTGCCCCAATTAATCCGCTGGGCCATTGACGGCGGCATATACGGCGGCGACATGCGGCTGCTGGGACAGGCGGTTGGCGGTTTGTTACTGCTGACCCTGGTCAAAGGGTTCATGAACTATTACCAGGGCCAGTGGACAGAGAGCGCTTCCCAAACCGTTGCCTATGACCTGCGCAACGAACTGCTGCGTAAATTGGCCGCGCTTTCCTTCTCTTTCCATGACCGCACCGAAGCTGGACAAATATTGTCCCGGGCCATGCAGGATGTCGAACGCATCCGCTTTTTGACCGGCCGGGCGGTGCTGCGCGTTATCGAAGGGGTCGTGTTGATCTTGTTCACGGCCGTAGCCCTGCTGCGCATGAATACAACCCTCGCCGGCCTGATCATCTTGACTCTGCCCCTCCTTTTGCATCGTGCTTACAAATTCGGCAGGCAGTTTCGCCCGCTTTCTATGGAGATAACCAATCAATTGGGGGTCTTGACCACGCAGATCGAACAAAATTTGCGTGGGGCGCGAATCGTCAAAGCATTTTCCCAGGAAAAGGCCGAAATCGATCGTTTCACCGTAGAGAACGAAAAATGGTTTGCGCTGTCCGCCGAATCGACAAAAGTAGAGGCAGTTAACGCCCCGATGCTGGACATGATCGCCAATTTCGGGACCGTCTTCATCATCGCCTATGGTGGCTGGTTGGTGATCCAAGATCAGCTGACTTTGGGTGAACTTGTCGCCTTCACCACCTATTTGGCCATGCTCGTCCGGCCGATCGCTTTAATCGGGCGCATCATCCCCGTGTTTGCCATCGCCGCATCCGCCGGAGAGCGCCTTTTTGGCATCTTAGACACGCCGGTTGAAGTGGCTGACTTGCCAGAAGCAACACCCCTGCCCCGCTTAAACGGCCGTGTTCATTTCCAAGATGTTTCCTTCACCTACCAAAACAAACACGCCGTCTTACATCATATCGACTTCACCGCCGCAGCCGGCCAAATTGTGGCTTTGATGGGCGCAACCGGATCCGGTAAGTCCTCACTCATTAATCTCGTCGCTCGATTTTATGATCCCAGCGAAGGGCGGATCTTAATCGATGGCTATCAGACCAACCAGCATACCATCTACTCCCTGCGCAGCCAGATTGGCTTCGTCATGCAAGACACCATCTTGTTTGCCGCCTCCATTCGCCAAAACATCTCCTTCGGCCGGCCGGAGGCTTCAGCAAGCGGAAATCATCAAGGCGGCGCGCGACGCCCAGGCCCACGACTTCATCATGGCCATGCCCGAAGGGTATGACACCTACGTTGGCGAACGCGGGGTTACCCTGTCCGGCGGACAAAAACAGCGGCTGGCCATTGCCCGGGCCCTAATAACCGATCCGCGCATCCTCATCCTGGATGATGCCACCGCCAGCGTGGATACGAACACGGAACGCCTCATCCAAAAGGCCCTGGATCGCCTGATGGAAGGGCGCACGACCTTCGTCATTGCCCACCGTCTGAGCACAGTACAGCGTGCCGATCTTATTTTGCTGTTAGAAAACGGCCGCATCACGCGCCCGTGGAACGCACGAAACCTTGCTTCACAGCTCCGCGCTCTACCGCCAGGTCTATGAGCTGCAAATTCAACCGCAGCGGGGAGCTCCTTTTATGAGTTTTAGCTTCACTCCCGGCATGGGGCCGCGCGGGGCGATTGGCCGCTTAGGGCAGGAAGGAAAGGGCGGCCGCTTCTTCAATAAAAATGTCATCCTGGGCATGCTGCTATTCGTACGGCCGTATCGCCGAAAAATGGCCTTCGCCACCATCCTCATGTTCCTGGTGACCGGCTTCACCCTGCTCACCCCCTACCTCATCAAAGTGGCCATCGACCAATATATCGCCGTGAGCGACAGCGCCGGTTTGGCGCGCATGGCCTTTTTCATCGCCATCACCTATCTAGGGCTTTATTTATCCACCATGGGCCAGCAGTATCTCCTGGGCTGGACCTCCCAACGCGTTCTCGCCGATCTGCGCGCAACGATGATGCGCCATTTACAGGCGTTGTCCCTCAGCTACCACGATCGCACCATAATCGGGGTCACCGTTTCACGAATCATCAACGATGTTGCCATCATCAATGATCTATTAACCCAGGGCTTGATCTCCCTCATAGGGGATTCGCTTGTCCTCGTCGGGATCATCCTGATTATGGTCTTAATGAGCCCCCGCCTGGCCCTGCTCACCTTCACCGTCTTGCCCTTGATGATCCTGGCCACCTACATCTTTTCCATCAATGCCAGGGGCGCTTTCCGCCTGACCCGTAAACGGGTGGCTGATTTGGTCGGCAATTTGGCTGAAAACATCAACGGTATCCGCGTCATTCAAGCATTTGCCCAAGAATTCGCCATTGAGAGCCAGTTTGATGCCGTTAATGATGCCAATCGCCAGGCCCATGTCGAGGCGATGCGCCTCTCCTTTATCTTCCTACCCTCCATTGAATTTTTGGGAGTTCTGGCCACGGCCGTCGTGCTCTATTACGGCGGGCAGGCCGTCGCCGCCAGTGAAATGACCTTAGGCGTCATGGTCGCTTTCATGGCTTACGTAACCCGTTTCTTCCAACCCATCCAGGAGCTGAGCCGTATTTATACGACCATGCAGTCGGCGATGGCCGGCGGCGAACAAGTCTTGAAGCTGTTGAACACCCCCCCTGAAGTCGTGGATGAACCAGAAGCAGCCGAAATGGCGCCCGTTCGCGGCCATATCAAACTGCAGAATGTCACCTTTCAATACCTGGCCGCTGGTCAAGAAATCCTGCACGACATCACCCTGGAGATTGCCGCCGGGCAGACCGTTGCCTTGGTCGGGCCGACCGGGGCCGGTAAAACCACCATCGCCAATATCATCCCCCGCTTTTATGAAGTTACCGCAGGCGCCGTGACCATAGACGGGATCGACGTGCGCTCCGTGACCCAGAATTCACTGCGCCAACAATTTGGCCTTGTGCCCCAAGACCCCTTCCTTTTTGCCGGCTCCATCGCCGACAATATTCGCTTCGGCCAGATGCAGGCCCCGCTGTCCGCAGTCATTGCCGCGGCCAAGCTGGCCAATGCCCATGACTTCATCGTCGCCTTGCCCGCAGGATATGAGACGCAGATCCTGGAAGGCGCGGTCAATATCTCTGTTGGGCAGCGCCAGTTATTGTGCATCGCCCGGGCCGCCCTGGTCAACCCACGCATCCTGATTCTCGACGAGGCCACAGCCAGCGTGGATACCGTGACCGAGGCTTTGATTCAAGAGGCTTTGAATCAATTGATAAGCGGGCGAACCGCCGTCGTCATTGCTCACCGTCTCAGTACCATCCGCAATGCCGACTTAATTTGCGTTGTTCAGGACGGCCGTATTGTCGAACAAGGGGCCCATGAGCAGTTGATCCAACAGGATGGCCTCTATCGAGAGCTCTATCGCGGCCAATTTGTATCCAATTCCTGACCGCGCCGCTCTCATATCTGAAGATGTCCGGCCCCTCATCCGTCAAGCCAACTTTGTCTACGCTACCAGTAGTAAGACAAACATCGCTTGTGTAGTTCGCATCCTCAGATGCGCACGGTGGCCATCTGAAGATGCCCGGCTCCACATCCGTCAAACCAACTTTGTCACGCTGCTGGTAGTAAAACAAACATCGCTTGTGTAGTTCGCATCCTCAAATGCGCAGCCAGCCCTCCGACCTCTATCCGCGATCGCTGCCGTTTTGGTTCTCTCGCCTGAAGGCGGGGCTAGCCGTCAGCTTTATCTTGCGCCTGTTGTGTATGCGGCTAGAATCTTAGCAGACTCTTTCTTTTATACTCGCGTTCACCCTGCGGAAGAACACGGCGATGAACCTATCCGCTCAACAAGCACATATTGCCACAGTTAAGGAGCTCTTGGCACCTCCGGTGACGCCGCTGCCGGCGTGTAAGGCACTGTTTTTGCAGACAGGCTTACACCTTTCAAGCGGCATAAGTCGTGAACCGTAGACCACTGCAAATCATGACTCCCTGGAATGAACTTAAGCTCCCCTTTCGCAATGCCCTGATCGACGCATTTGATGAGTCCAGCCTGGCCGCCATGCTCCAATACCGCTGCCACCGCCGCCTGGACCGGCTGAGCGGTAGGAGCGAGCCGTTAGACAACCACGTAGACAAGGTGATCACCAACGCCGTCCGATTAGGCTGGCTGGATTGCCTGGCCGCGGGCGCGCTGGCCGAAAACCAAAACCATTCAGCTTTAGCTGCGACCGTGCCACTCATTTTGGACGGCATTGAAGCGTTAGGCAAAGCCTACTATCAGGCAGCGGTCGCTGGTATTCCGCTTTCAGACACTATCTACGTTGAGCTGCGCCTCTACCTGCAATGGATGCGCGACAAAAGCAGCAACCTGCCGCTTGGCCCGTTTGACCCGTCCGGTCGTGACAGCGACCTGATCGGCCTCAACGATGTCTTTGTGGCCCTGGACGTGGACAAAACGGGGCAGGCAAAACTGGCCGGCGGCAGCGATGGCGTCTATAACGCCGCCCTCGGCCATCTGCACGATCAGACCCAGCTTGTCCTGCTCGGCGATCCCGGCTCCGGTAAATCGACGCTGCTGCGCTACCTCACACTCTGCCTTTGTAATGCCTTGCTGGACAAGCAGGCCGGCTGGCTGGCGCAGCTTGAATGGACTCTCAAAGAGCCGCAAGATGAGGCGCGAGGTGGCCTCCGCTCCCCACGGGAAAAAGAAGAAGAAAAGATCGAGCAGCGCCACTGGCAGCATACCGGCCTTGTTCCCGTCTTCATTCAGCTGCGTGACTTTGCCCGTCAAAACTTTGATCCCAATGATCAGTATGCCCTCTGGCAGTATGCCTGTTCGCAGCTGCCTGAACAATTCCAGGATAGCAGGCCGCTTTTGGAAGCGCTGGCGCTGCACAACCGGATCTTCTTCATGTTTGACGGCGTTGACGAGGTGCCGCCGCAAGAGCGCAAGCAGGTGTGGCAGGCGATTGGAGCCTTTCTGCGCTCTTCATACGGCGGCAATCGCTGGGTGACGACTTGCCGCACACTTTCCTACGTGGAGGGGGAACTCCCGAAGCGCCATTTGCCGGTTGTAACGCTGCAGAAGCTAAATCAAGAACAGATCGACCGCTTTATCGAGAGCTGGTATCGTGCTTTGCAGGCGAAACATGAAATGATGCCGGCTGACGCGCAGTACATGATAACGGCCCTGCAGGCGGCAAGCCGCGGCCATTTGTATGAGCTGGCCCAGAACCCGATGCTGCTGACCATCATGGCCATTGTGCAGACCTACGAAGGGCAGCTGCCCGACGAACGTGCCATGCTGTACCAGCGCTGTGTCGAAACGCTGCTGCTGCGCTGGCAGCGTGAAAAAGATAAGGATGACCAGAATGCTCCGTCCATTCTGCAGCAGCTTGGGACGAGCCAGACGCAGTTGGAGCAGTTGTTGTGGCGGTTGGGCTGGGAGGCCCATAGTCAGGTGCGGCAGCGCGAGCAGGCGGCCGATCTGCCGGAATGGGATGTGATCAAAATCGCCCGGCAGCAGTTAGGGTCACTTGAAAAGGCGGAGCTATTTCTCACCTATACCGAACAGAAAGCCCACCTGCTTGTTGGCGCTGGCGGCGTGGATGATCGCCGCTTTACCTTTCCGCATCGCACCTTTCAGGAGTACCTGGCGGCCTGCTATTTGGAATCGGAGCGCATACCGCTGCGGGGCATCGCCAAACTCGCGGAGCTGGGCGACCCCTGGCGTGAGGTGTTAAATCTGGCGTTTGGGCGCCTGATGCACGTCAAAAATGACCGCGTGAAGGCGATAGACATCGTTGTCGACAAGCTGATGGTCGATGACCTACCTGCTGATGAGCCTGGCTGGCGGCGTGTTTGGCTGACGGGCGAGGCCTGCGCCGTGATTGGGTGTGATGCTTTGCTGCAAGATGAAGAGGGCACCGAGATCTTACCGTTGTTGCGTCAGCAACTCGTCGCGCTGCTGGAAAACGAAGCCCTGACGCCGCAGCAGCGCGCCGAGGCGGGCGATGCCCTGGGCAAACTGGGCGACCCGCGGCCGGGTGTCTGCACGCCGGAGCCGGAGATGCTGCCGGTTGCGGCCGGCGAATTCATCTATCAAAAGGAGACGCGCACGATTGCGCAGCCGTTTGCCATTGCCCGCTATCCGCTGACGGTGGCGCAGTACGGCCTCTTTATGGCGGACGGCGGGTACGAGGAGCCGCGCTACTGGGGCGGGCCGGAGAGCGCCGGCTGGCAGTGGCGGTTGAAGGAACACCCTCGATTATCGCGGTGAGGGACCGGTAACGCAGCCCGAATACTGGCAGCAGCCGCGCTGGCATGGGCAGAACCGGCCCATAGTGGGCGTATCGTGGTACGAAGCGCAGGCCTACTGCGCCTGGCTGGCGGAGACGAGCGGGCGGGAATACCGCCTGCCTACAGAGGAAGAGTGGGAACGGGCGGCACGGCATACGGATGGCCGTGAATGGGCCTGGGGCAATGAGTGGCAGGACGGGATTATTAATTCCAGCGAGGCGCAGATCAACCGCACGACGGCCGTGGGCGCTTTTCCGCGCGCAGCGGCCGAATGCGGCGCGCAGGATATGAGCGGCAATGTCTGGGAATGGACAGCTTCATTCTATGATGATGACCGGGACACATACGTCGTGCGGGGCGGCGCGTGGATCGACAATCGCGGCAGCGCGCGCGTGGCGTTCCGCCTCAGGAACAGCCCGTACTACTCGAACGGCTACTCGGGTTTCGGGTGGTCTCCCCCGTGTTCTGACGGCTGTGTTCTGGACTGCTGGTTTCTGTAACGGGGGGTTTGGGGGGTCTCCCCCCAAGGCTGCTCCGCGCAGCGGAGGGTTTTTGCAGATAGGATCGCGTTCTGAAAAAGGAAGGGTTTGGCATTGAAAAGCTATCGCAATCTCTACCCGCAGATTACCACCTGGTATAACCTGCACGCGGCGTGGCGAAAAGCGCGCAAGGGGAAGCGCGGCAAAGTACCCGCTGCCAGCTTTGAGTATCAGCTCGAAGACAATTTACTAACCTTGCAGGACGAGTTAATCAACAAGACCTACCAGCCGGGCGCTTACCACTCCTTTTACATCCACGAACCCAAACGGCGCCTGATATCCGCCGCCCCGTTCCGCGATCGTGTGGTCCATCACGCCCTCTGTAACATCATCGAACCCATCTTTGATCGCACCTTTGTCGCCGACTCTTATGCCAATCGCGCCGGTAAAGGGCACGCATCGCGCCCTTGATCGCTGCCAACAGTACAGTCGCCGTTTCCGCTACGTGCTGCAATGCGATATCCGCCAATTTTTCCCCAGTATCGACCACGCCATTTTGCGCCGGCAGCTTGCGCGCAAAATTCAGGATGAAGATGTTTTGTGGCTGATCGACCAGATTCTTGCCAGTGGGCACGGGGTGCTCAGCGAGCAGTACGAGATGGTCTGGTTTCCAGGCGACGACCTGTTTGCCGTTAACCGGCCGCGCGGGCTGCCGATCGGCAATCTCACCAGCCAGTTCTGGGCCAACTGTTACCTGAACCAGTTTGATCATTTCATCAAGCGCGACCTCAAGTGCCAGGGGCTAGTGCGCTACGTGGATGATTTCCTGCTCTTTGCCGACGACAAGCAAACGCTGCATGCCTGGCATGAAGCACTGCGCGACCACCTGGCGGAGCTGCGGTTGACCATTCATCCCGCACGCCCATCCACGGCCCGTCACGGAAGGCATTCCGTTTCTCGGGTTTGTCGTCTACCCAACCCACCGGCGCGTCAAACGACGCAAAGTAGTCCATTATCGACGCCGCCTGCGCAGCCAACTGCGCCGATATGCGGCCGGCGAAAACGATCAACAGTCGCTGCAGGCTTCGCTGCAGGGCTGGATCAACCATGTTCGCTACGGCTGATTCGTGGGGGCTGCGCAGCGCCGTCCTACAGGAGGTTGTGCTCTGATGCAGGAGTCCCCGATTTTCGCCAAGACGTACGATTTGCTGCTCTGGCTGCTGCCGGCGACGACGAAGTTTCCGCGTGAGCAGCGCTTTGTGCTGGCCAAAGCGGCGCAGGAAACCGCGCTGCGCTTTCAGGAGCGGCTGATTGAAGCCGGGGTCGGCCAAGGCCGTAACCGTAGCCGCGCTCTGGCGCAGGCTGACGTCGAATTGACCAAGCTCCGCTTTTACCTGCGCTTGAGCAAGGATCTGAAATTACTGAAGCTCAACCAGTACCGCCACGCCGCCGAAATGGTGGCCGAAGTTGGCCGTCTCTTGGGCGGCTGGCGCAAAACAGAGGGAACATCTATGTGACGACGTTAACGGATGTGAATCCGATCGCGTGAGGGCAAGCTGAAAGGAGCGTGCGGGGCGGCGCGTGGAACAACAATCGCAACAACGCGCGCGTGACGAACCGCAACAGGAACAACCCGAACAACTCGAACAACAACAACGGGTTTCGGGTGGTCTCCCACGACTTTCGGTCTGCCGGCCAGAAATGCACTGGGTCACAGTGACGCAGGCCGCGGCCGGCACCCGTCAGAAAGACGGCGCAGCCTGTCCTTGGCCGCGGAAGCGGGCGAATAGTAGAATGGTGCCCACCCCCTGTGGTAGCGCAAGCGACGCTTGGGGTGGGCATCCAGTAATAGGAGCGTGAAATGCAAGTCAGTGGACGGGAATATCAACTTTTAACCGAAGCCCTGGTCGATTCGTTTAACTTCGACAGCCTGGCGGCGATGTTGATGTTTGGCCTAGCGGAGCGCCTGGATGTTCTGGTCGGTAGAGCCAACCTCAACGCCACGGTTTTTAACCTGATCGAAGCGTTCAGGCAGCGCGACCAGGTGGAGAAGCTGGTGCAGGCTGCGCGTCGCTACAATCCGACGAATGGCAAGCTGCACGAAGTGGCCCAGTCGCTCGGCCGTACTCGTGCCACACAGGTCACTGCTCACTTCGCCGGCACTGTGCTGCCGGTTGCCGGCGGGGAACTGGAAAAGCTGGTGCGGCGGCAGGTACCCAAGCTGAGCGCCAGCGAGATGCGCGCGCAGATGATGCGCGTCGAAGGACAGATGTGCGTCATTGAGCGGCGGCTCGCCAGTGGCCAGGGCGCTGCCAGGGGCAGTGGCTTTCTGGTTGGACCGGACACGGTGCTGACTAACTACCATGTCGTGGAAGAGTTCTTGCAGGGCGATAAGGTGCAGAACCTGCAGGTGCGTTTCGATGCCCTGCTGCGCGAGGACGGCGTGCGCGAGCCGGAGGAAGGGGTTGTGGTGGCCGTCGATGAGATTCCTATTGCCCAGCCCTATACTGCAGCAGACAGGGTCAATGTCAATCAGCGACCGGCCCCGGGTGAGCTCGACTTCGCTATCCTGCTGCTGGATACGGACGCCGGAAACGCCCCAATTGGCGGTATGGCCGGATCGTTGCAGAGTAAGACTGCGCGCGGCTGGATGGCCCTACCCGACCCGTTTCCCGTCTTTGAGACCGGTGACCCGCTGATTATTTACCAGTATCCGGGTGGCCGTGAGCTTATGCTGGCGATTGACACTGAGGCCGTCATTGGAACGGTCTGGGATGGCCTGCGGCTGCGCTACCGCAACAATACGGAGCCGGGATCGTCAGGGTCGCCGGTATTTAACTTCGATTGGGAGCTGGTAGCGCTGCACCATGCCGCTGCGCCAGGGCCTGAGCCGGCAGCGTATAATCAAGGGATACCGCTGGCGCGCATTGCAGCGACTATTGAAGCGCAGCAGATGGGGCATCTGCTGGGCGGATAAAGCGAGGCAGCATGGAGACAACATGGCAAGAACTCAAGCCACGGCTGGTTAAAGCCCTGGTGGACGCCTTCGATGAGGATAGGTTTGCGGAACTACTTGAGGGGGAGTGCGGACAGCGGCTGAGCCTTCTGGCGGCGCGTGACGTGCGCTTTCCGCGCAAAGTGCGCGAGGTAATTGAGGAGGCAGCGCTTGGCGATTGGCTTGAGTGCCTGGTAACGGCAGCGCGGGACAAGAGGCCAGCCCACGCTGAGCTGCGGGCGCGAGCGGCTGACTTTCTGCAAGGCATCGAAAAGCATGACAGGGCTTTTTACCAGGAAAGGGTCATCGCCGAGGAGGCCGGCATCCCCGAAGACGCCGTGCTGCGGCGGCAAATTTACCCCTACCTGGAAACATTGCAGCGGCGCACCTACTCCGTGCCCCTGGCCGGCCTCGATCAATCAGGCGAGAAGGGCAGGGACCTGGCGCTGGCCCAGCTCTTTGTCGCCCTCAATGTGGGGCAGCTTCAGGTTGATCTGCGCGAAACTGGTGACGCTAAGGGCCTGCTCACGGACGCCGCCGGCCATATCCACGCGCAGCAGCGGCTGATCCTGCTCGGCGATCCCGGCTCCGGCAAATCAACGCTGCTGCGCTACGTCGCCTACTGCCTGGCCGGCGTGGTCAGCCATCCGGGTGACGCCGCCTGGCGCGAGCGGCTGGCCTGGCCCGTGTTGGGCGAGGTTGGCGGGGAGCAGGTTGTGCAGACGCAGCACTGGACTGCTGCGGCCCCGGTGCCGGTTTTTGTCGTGCTGCGCGATTTCGCCCGGCGAGCTTTCACCCCTGATGACGGCACCGCCATTGTCGATTATGTCTGCGCGCAGCTCGAGCCCGATGATCTCGGCGACTGCGGCCGACCGCTGCGCGAGCTGGCGCGGCGCGGGCAGCTGCTGTTCCTGCTCGACGGCGTGGATGAAGTGCCGGCGGATGAGCGTCCGGCTATCTGGGATGCTGTCGGCGCGCTGGACAAGGGTGCGTATGGCGGCAATCGCTGGGTGGCGACGTGTCGCGCGCTCTCCTTTGACCCCGGCGAAGCGCCCGCGGGCGTGCCTGTACAGACGCTGCTGCCGCTGGATGCGGAGCAGATTGAGCGCTTCATCGACAACTGGTATGCGGGTCTGCTTGAAGGAGGGCAGGAGAGCCGCGAGCAGGCCGCTGTTAAGGCCGGGGCGCTGAAGACGGCCGTGCAGCGGCCATCACTGCGTGAACTGGCTGAAAATCCGATGCTGCTCACAATTATGGCCCTGGTGCAGACCTTTCGAGGGACGCTGCCCGACGACCGCGCCAAGCTCTATCAGGCCTGTGTAGAGACCCTGCTGCTGCGCTGGCAGCTGCGCCTTGAGCAGGGCGGCGAGGGCGAGATCCCCGACGCGCTGCGCCTGTTGGGGACAACCCAGGAGAACCTGGAGCGTTTACTATGGGAGATTGCCTGGGAGGCGCACAGCAGGGCCGAGGATCGCAGCCGTTCGGCCGACATTCCGCGCTGGGATGTGATCCGCATCGCCGAGGCCCACCTGGGCAGCCTGGCCCGGGCGCAGCAGTTCCTGGAATACACCGAGCAGCGTGCCCATTTGCTGGTCGGGCGCGGCGGGCAGCGCGATCAGGTCTACAGCTTCCCGCACCGCACCTTTCAGGAATACCTGGCCGCCTGCCATCTGGCCTCGCAGCGACGCTTCAAGCTGCGCGCCAGAGAGCTGGCTGTCGAGAGCGACGACTGGCGCGAGGTGCTGAATCTGGCCGTGGGGACGCTGGCCTTTAACCAGAATAATCGCGAGAAAGCATTTGACGCCGTTGAGGAGATGCTGCCGCACGACGCGCCTGAGCCCGCTGACACGGCCGGCTGGCGGCGAGTATGGTTGGCGGGCGAGATGTGCGCGACGATTGGACGGCAGGAAGCCGAGAAAGATGAGGTGGGCAAAGAGATCCTGCCGACTGCTGCGGCAACAGCTGGTGGCCTTGCTGGCCAATGAAGCCCTGACGCCGCAGCAGCGCGCCGAAGCGGGCGATGCCCTGGGCAAACTGGGCGACCCGCGGCCGGGTGTCTGCACGCTGGAGCCGGAGATGCTGCCGATTGCCGCCGGCGAAGTTCATCTATCAGAGAGGGAAGACGCGCACCATTGAACAGCCGTTTGCCATTGCCCGCTATCCGCTGACGGTGGCGCAGTACGGCCTCTTTATGGCGGACGGCGGGTATGAGGAGCCGCGCTACTGGGGCGGGGCGGAGAGCGTCGGCTGGCAGTGGCGATTGACGGATCATCATGTCGAGCGGCGCGGTGAGGGACCGGTGACGCAGCCTGAATACTGGCAGCAGCCGCGCTGGCATGGGCGGAACCGGCCAATTGTGGGCGTATCGTGGTACGAAGCGCAGGCCTACTGCGCCTGGCTGGCGGAGAAGAGCGGGCGGGCATACCGCCTGCCGACGGAGGAAGAGTGGGAGCGGGCGGCACGGCATACGGATGGCCGGGAATGGGCGTGGGGCAATGAGTGGGAGGACGGGATTATTAATTCAGCAGAGGCGCAGATCAACCGCACGACGGCCGTGGGGTCTTTTCCACGCGCAGCGGCCGAATGCGGCGCGCAGGATATGAGTGGCAATGTCTTCGAGTGGACAGCTTCATTTCGTGATGATGACCGGGACTCATACGGCGTGCGGGGCGGCGCGTGGACCGACGATCGCTACGTCGCGCGCGTGTCGTACCGCTACTGGTACTAGCCCGTACGACTCGTACTCAGCTACTACGGGTTTCGGGTGGTCTCCCCCGTGTTCTGACGGCTGTGTTCTGGATTGCTGGTTTCTGTAACGGGGGGTTTGGGGGGTCTCCCCCCAAGGCTGGCTCCGCGTAGCGGATCGCCGCAAATTTGTGTATACAGCGCTCTGATTAATAAATAATGCACACGTGAAAGTTGCCAACTTTTCCCCTATAACTAGGCAAATGTCATTGAGTCAGAAAGTCGGCTACTTTTTATTACCAGAATTCAGCTCAAGAAACGCTTGAATCCTTGACTAGAACATTAGTTCCATGATACAATGCCTGCAAATGAAAACACGCTCCTACCTCCTACCCTCTCCCCCCTATCCCCTACCTGCCTAAAAGAATCGACTTTGTCCCCAGAATTAAAAAAACAAAAGGAACAAAGAAACAAAACCCCATCCCCGCTGTTTGATAGCTAGTCTCAATTGTGCCCTGTTTGGAAATGTGGCAAAATACAGTCGAAGGGATCAGACAGTGACCTTGCCAAACAAAAACAGCAGCCTGGATGGCGAACAACGCTATCGTAATCTGTTCGAGCATGCACCCATCTGCATCCTCGTTATTGATTTGACCGCGAGCCCGGAGACCGTCCTGGAAGTCAACCGCTGGGCCGAACTGATATATGGCTACTCGGCTGCGGAAATGGTGGGGAAACCATTCATCCAATTGTTACCTGAAGAGGGCGTGCCCTCCATCATGGCCCTCATGAAGCTGGTCCGGCAGGGTGAACGGATGACAGCCGTGACCACCCATCAGCATAGGGACGGCACGCGCTTTCCCGTGCGTGTGATCGCTGCGCCTGATCCCCCTTACGCCGGCCGTATGATCGTCATAGTAGAAGAGATTACCGCTGAGATTCAGCGCCGCAGTGAGGCAGAAGCCATCGTCGCCGAGCGCCGCCGCATCGCCCGCGAGATTCACGACGGCGCAGCGCAAAGCCTGGCCGGGCTGCGCTTCAAATTGGCGCTCTGGTCTCACCTGGCTGATGCGGCCCCGGATAACATGCGCGCCGCGCTGGACGAGCTGCAGACCGTGCTCAATGACGTTATCGTAGACCTCCGCCGCGCCATTTTCGCCCTGCGCCCGGTAGACCTGGATGCGCTGGGTTTCTTCCCGGCGCTAACCCAGCTGGTAGGCGACTTCGGTGACCATAACCTGATAAGGGTCCGTCTGGCCCTGTCTGGGCCGCAAGAAGCCCTGCCCGCGATCTATGAATTGCCCCTCTATCGCATCATCCAGGAAGGGCTGAGCAACATCGGCCAGCATGCCAGGGCCAGTTCACTGTTGCTGCGGCTAACAGTAGATGAAGCCGGCGGTGTCGTTATGGCATTGAGCGATGACGGCCGTGGTTTTGATCCCCATCTGCTTGGCGCAGTCGATCGTGACGGCCATTTTGGTCTGCGCCAGATGCGTGAACGCATCGTGGACCTGGGCGGCATGCTGGACATCCACAGTACACCCGGCCATGGCACGGAGCTGGTCGTCACCTTGCCTCCAGTCATCAAGGAACTCATCCATGTCCACAATTAGGATTTTGCTTGCTGACGACCATACCCTGGTGCGCCAGGGCTTACGCCAACTCTGTGAGGGGATGGGTGGCTTCACCGTAACGGCCGAAGCTGAAAATGGCAGCCAGGCAGTGGCCCTTGCGCGCACGACGAAGCCGGATGTGATCCTGATGGACATCGTCATGCCCGACCTGGATGGCGTAGAGGCCATCCGCCAGATCATGCGCGAGACCCCCACTGCCCGCATCATTGCCTTGACTATGTATCGCCAGGAACAGTACATGCTTGACGCCATCCGGGCCGGCGCCCGCGGCTATCTGCTCAAGACCGTAGATGCCGGCGAGCTGATCGCGGCCATCGAGGCAGTGCACCGCGGCGACTACTTGATCGACCCCATCATCGCTGCCCGCGTGTTAGGCGAGTTCTACCTCGCTGTGCCGGAACTGCCGTGGATCGAACCGTTGACAGAGGGTGAGATGGCCGTCCTGCGCCTGGTGGCCCAGGGCATGGACAACCACGAAATCGCCGCAGCACTCAACTACTCCACGTACACGGTAGCCAACAGGCTGCGCACCATCTATGAAAAACTGAATGTGGCCAACCGCACGCAGGCTGCGCTCTACGCCCTGCGCCAGGGCTGGGCCACGCTGCAAGAACCGCTCCTCTAACCTCCGACGATCCGCTTTCACGCACCTCTTTTCACGCTCACTGATCCAGGTCACCAATTACAAGAATTTGTAGCGAAACTGCCCGAAAGGTAGATTGATTTTTGTCTATCGCTGCCTGGCGCCTAGATGCAAAATAAGCGTGCAAGTTTATTGCGCCGCTTCTCTGCGCAGCATGGTGCAAGCAGGCCGGCGGATCATCCCAATCCATGAGGAGAAACAAAGTAGATTATCCAACAAAAACAAACTTCACTACTTATCCTTGGGGAAGATACTGAAAATTCTGTGACATAGGCATATGTGTATTCCCTTACTCAGTTTTGCGTATGAAAAACCATTTTGATCTGCGACAACGTTCGCACAAATAAATCACTTAGGAGAATTTCCATGAAAACAAGAAAGTTACTGCCAATAGCAATCATAGCAGCGTTGAGTGTGCTGTTGTTGACCACGGCCGTTTTCGCTGACGGAGGTGGCCTGTGGTTGTCGGCCGGGCATGACCGCAACAATACTAGAAGTCAAGATACCGAAACAAAAATCAAGCCCAGTAATGTCGCCAACCTGGTGCCCCTTTGGACCATCACCACAGGTGATGGCCCTGGTGGTGCTCGGGACGACGTTTCTGCCACACCGGCAGTCGATGGGGAGTACGTCTATTTCCCCGACTGGTCCGGCAACCTGTTCAAAGCAGATCGCCGGACGGGCGCGGTGATTTGGAAGCACCAGATCAGCGAGTACACTGGCATCCCTGGTGATTTTTCTCGCGCCACGCCGGCCATTTACAATGACCTGCTTATCTTCGGCACCCAGAGCGGTCAGCTTCCCAATCCCAGCGCAGCGCACGTGGTTGCAGTAAATCGCAGCACCGGCAATGCCCTTTGGGTGACCCAGGCCGATGACAATTTCGCCAGCATCGTCACCCAGTCGGCCTCCGTTTTCGACAACCGTGTCTACGTAGGCGTTGCCTCCTACGAAGAAGTCTTGGCCGCCTTTATTCCTGGCTACCAGTGCTGCCAGTTCCGGGGCAGCATGATGTCCCTGAACGCCGGCACCGGCCAGATCCTGTGGAAAACCTATATGGCTCCACAGGGCTACAGCGGTAACGCCGTCTGGGGCAGTTCACCTGTAGTAGACACCAAACGAGGTTCCATTTATATTGGCACCGGGAACAACTACAGCGTGCCCGCTGACGCATTGGCCTGTGTTGGCGCGACAAACGATCCGGACGCCCAGCGCGCTTGTCTCTCCCCTGACGATCACTATGACGCCATCGTAGCTCTTGATTGGAAGACGGGTCAGGTGAAGTGGAGCACGGCGGCAATCCCCTTCGATGCCTGGACCGTTGGCTGTCTTGATTTAGGGCTGCCGGAACAAAATTGCCCCGAGCCCCAAGGGCCTGACTTTGACTTTGGCCAGGCACCGATCTTGTTCAAGGCCGGCCAGGGCAGCAATAGGCAGGAGCTGTTGGGAATCGGTCAGAAGAGTGGACAGTTCTGGGCACTTAATCCTGACACCGGCAATGTCGTCTGGACTACCCAGGTTAGCCCTGGTGGTGTAATTGGTGGCATGATCTGGGGTTCAGCCTATGACGGCACCTATATCTATACTTCCGGTGCCAATAGTGAACGGAAACCGTGGACCTTGGCGAATGGTACTGTCACGAATAGCGGCATTTGGTCCGCACTCGATCCCTTGACCGGTCAAATCGTGTGGGAGACAGCCAATCCTACCCCCTTTGCTCCCGCAGGTGGCGCAGCTACTGTCGCGAATGGCGTGGTTTATGCCTGTTCGCTGGATAGTGCCGGACATATGTACGCGATGGATGCTCATACCGGCGCGATTCTTTGGGACTTTGCCAGCGGTGGATCGTGCAATGCTGGAGCGGCTGTGGTCAACGGCGTCGTCTACTGGGGCTCCGGTTATAACAGTTTTGGCGCCACCGGTAATGATAAGTTCTATGCTTTTGGCCTGAGCAAGTAGCCTGTCGCAACGCCTTAGTCGGCGCCGGCAAATAATGAATGATCTGGGAAGACGCCTCCCCAAGTGATATGGCACAGCTCTGCCAGTATTTCTAGGGGAGGCGTCTCCCACATAGTGAAGACTAGAGCAAAACGGGGGCCAAGCTGCCAACGGCAGCTCGCGGGTCGATGCCCTCTACAGCATCGTCCCCACGTCGTCAATCGGCAGGACTTCAACAATCCCGTTCACCCCGAAGATCCCCGACGGTTCCGCCCATGGCCCTACCTCGTACACATACTCGTTGATCGGCGTGCGCTTACTCAAATCATAGACGAGGATGCGGGCCAAACTGCCGTTCGTAAAGGCGGAGGCGGGCCCATCCTGGAACAAGGCCCCCTCGCCCGCCGTGACCAAATGACGGCTGTCGGGTGTGGGCTTCAGGCTCTCGAAGGCCAGGTTGAACCGCACCCCTTTGCCTACCATGATATCATAGTCAACTACCTGTGCGAATTGCCCTCCTACCCCAGTCAGGGTTTTTCAGTAGTCGGGTTTGTAGCCGCGATTTCACAATCGCGTTTTACAGCTCACTCTAGTACGCGAAAATGATTTCGCTGCTACAACAGGCCAATTTTGGAATACTGAAAAACCCTGCCACCCCAGCCGTTTGCATCGACAAGTAACAGCAAATCGGTTATCGTAAAATGCAGGAACGCTTCCTCTGTATAAATCTCAACTATTGTGGATCATTGGACGGCAGGATGGGGAGCGGATTTCCGCCCGGGATGAGGATAGTTATTAGCAAGATGCGCATCACAACATCACACCCAAAATTACCCCGGGTAAAGCGTGGAAACTCCCTTACGGTCTTGATCGACGGCCAGCCCTTCACCGCTTACGAAGGCGAAACCATCGCCACAGTACTGGTCGCCAACGGCCGTCGCGCCTACCATGACGCAACCCGGCCAGACACAGCCCCCCGGCCCGGCTTTTTCTGCGGCATCGGCATCTGCTACGGCTGTGTCCTCTTGGTTGATGGCCGTCTGGCCCGAGCTTGCACCACAACCGTCATCGCCGGCATGAAGATCCGCACCCAACCGCAGGCATCCCGATGATCGCGCAAACAGATATCGCCATTGTCGGTGCCGGGCCGGCCGGCATGAGCGCCGCTCTCGCCGCCGCTGAATTGGGCCTCAAAGTCACCCTGATCGATGCCTATCGCCAGCCTGGCGGCCAATATTACAAGCAGATACCGCCCGAGTTCAGCGCAGCATCCACTTCCAAACAGCAAGAGCAGGCCGGATCGCTTTTCCGCCGTTTATCTCACCCCCATATCACTTTATTAACCGGCACACAGGTCTGGGGGATCTACCAGGGCAACCTGCTCGCCTTGTTTGGCCCGCAAGCGCCGTCCCAACTGCAAGCGCAGGCCGTTATTCTGGCCACGGGTGCCTACGACCGCCCCGTAGCATTCCCTGGCTGGACCCTGCCCGGTGTGATCACCGCCGGCGCGGCACAGACCATGCTCAACTCCCAACGCGTGCTGCCTGGCCGCCGCGTACTGGTCGCCGGCAGCGGCCCCTTGCCCCTGGCCCTTGCCGCATCACTGCTCTGGGCTGGGGCCGGGGTAACCGCCCTCCTGGAGGGTTCGTCACAACTGGCCCGCTTCAAACCACAGCGCCTGGCATCCCTATGGGGCCAATACGCTCGCCTGGCTGAAGCTGCGCAATATAGCTGGGCGCTGCTGCGCGCCAGGGTTCCTTATCGCCTGGGCTGGGGGGTGGTCCAAGCCTTGGGCACCGGGAGCGACGGCGTAGAAGCAGCAGTTATCGCCAGACTCGATGCCGGCTGGCGTCCTATCCCCGGCAGCGAACAGATCGTCGACTGTGACACAATTTGTCTCGGTTATGGCTTTCTCCCCGCTGCGGAATTATGCCGCCTGGCCGGCGCGCAGCACAGTTATCAACCTCGCCTGGGCGGCTGGCTGCCGCTGCGCGATCAATTTATGCAGACCACGATTCCCGGCCTGTACGCTGCCGGTGATGGAGCCGGGATTGGTGGCGCGCCGCAGGCGGCTGTTGAAGGCCGCATCGCCGGCATCGCCGCCGCCCATCGCTGCCGTTCCCCGGAATTATCGGGGGAGGAACTGGCTGGCCTGTTGTCTGCTGAGCGGTCAGCCTTAAGGCGTGAAAAGCGTTTTCAGCGGCTGTATGCTGAACTCTTTACGCCCGGCCCCGGTTTGGATGAGCTGGCCACGCAGGAAACGATCATTTGTCGCTGCGAAGTGATCCGCCTGGCTCAAGTCCAGGAGGCTGTTGCCCTGGGAGCTGATACCGTAACGGCCGTAAAAAACCTGACCCGCAGCGGGATGGGCCAATGCCAGGGGCGGCTCTGCGGCCCGCTGCTAGCGGCGCAGGTAGCGCGCTTGACCGGACAAGACAGACAAGCAGCCGGCACCTTGTCACCGCGCCCGCCCATTCATCCATTGCCACTTGCCGCCGTGGCCCAAGAGGAATACTCCTGATGGCCGCTGTCGACGCAGTCGTGATCGGCGCGGGCTACATAGGCAGCGCCATTAGCTACTACTTGACCAGGGCCGGCCTCAAAACAGCTTTGCTTGATCAAGGAGGGCTGGCCGCCGGCGCGTCGCGCGCCAACTATGGCAATATCCAGATCCAGGATGCAGAGCTGGACCACAGCTTGCCCATGGTCCTGGCCGGCAAGGCGGCCTTTGACACGCTGCCAGAAGAACTGGGCCATGATATCGGCTTGCGTTCCATTGGCAGTTTGCTAATAGCCGAAAGTGAGAGCCAGGTGGCCCATTTGCAGGAGCGAGCCAGACGGCTGCGCGAGGTCCAGGTTGCCGCGCAGTGGCTCTCGCCCCAGGAACTGCGGCGCATAGAGCCCCATCTTGACCCTGACCAGACTTTTGGCGCGCTCTACAACCCGCACGAAGGGCAGGTGAACCCTTTCAAACTGATCTATGCTTTCGTGCACCGCGCCCAAGAACAGGGCTTGCAGCTGCTGCTGCACTCCCCTGTAGAGGATTTTATTCTGGGCAGCGGTCGAGTTCTAGGAGTTGTCACGCCGCGGGGACGGTTAGAGAGCAAAGTTACCATCCTGGCCACGGGTGCCTGGAGCGCGGTCGTGGGTCAAAAACTAGGTCTACATATCCCGGTCATGCATGTCCACGGCCAGGCCTGCGCGACCGGTTACGTGGGCAGCCTTCTGCACAATCACATCGCCTCCGCCGCGTTTTTTGAGTCGATCCATGCTGATCCCCACCCTACGGAAGATGCCGGCCCCAAAGCGACTTTGGCGATAGCGCCTACAGCAGAGGGCAATCTGCTCTTGGGCGAAGCCTCCGCGGTGGCCCAGCTCCTTTTCTTCCCGTACCCAGCCGGCGGCGCTAAAGGCGATCTGCCAGGTAGCGCGTCGATTCATACCCGCCCTAAACGCGGCTCAAATCCTGCGTACCTGGGCCGCCCCGGTAGCCTTTACCGCCGACAATCGACCCTTTATCGGACCGGTCGCCGGCCTGGACGGATTGTTGCTGGCCGTCGCTTTCAAAAGCACCGTCATCATTACCCCCTTAATCGGCCAGGTCATCGCCCAACTGGTCGCCACAGGCCGTTCAGATTTAGATATCAGCCCGTTTTTACTATCCAGAGTAAACTCCGCCCTATGAATACCCACGGCCGTGCCGTTGCCCTCCTGCTCCTCTCCGTCATCTTCCTCAGCACCAGCGGCCTGCTGATCAAACTGTCGAGCTGGGATGCCCTGGCGCTTAATGGCGCGCGCAGCCTCATTGCCGCCGCCGTTCTTTGGATCTATTTGCGCCGTCCCAATTTCACCTGGTCTCTGGCCCAGGTTGGCGGGGCGATCTTGTACGCCGTGACCATCATCACTTTTGTCCAGGCCACCAAATGGACCACCGCCGCCAATGCCGTCTTCCTGCAGTTCACCGCGCCGGTGTGGGTCGCGCTCTTTGGCATCTGGCTGCTCGGCGAACGGCCGCAGCGCATCGACTGGACAACCATGATCGTCATCGGCATTGGCATGTTCCTCTTCTTCGGCGATGAACTAACCCCCACCGGCTATTGGGGCAACCTGCTGGCCATCTTCAGCGGCATCTGCATGGCTTTGATGCTCATCGCTCTGCGCAAGCAGAAAGCGGGTTCGCCAACCGAAACCATCCTGCTGGGCAACCTGATCGCCGCCGCCATCGGCCTGCCCTTCATCCTCCTCGGCGACCAGCCCGTTAACCCGCGTGAGCTTGAGCATCATCATTTTTATGGGCGTATTCCAGCTAGGCCTGCCCTTTATCATCGTCACCCTGGCCGTCAAACAACTGTTTGCCCTGGAAATGATGCTCATTCAAACCCTCGAGCCGATCCTCAACCCCATCTGGGTATTCCTATTCATAGGCGAGCGGCCCACGCCAATGGCCCTGGCTGGTGCCGTGTTAGTCACCACGGCCGTCACCATCCGCGCCATCGCCGCCGCCCGCCGCCCTGATCAGAAACAGCCCGCACTCACCAAACCAACCCAGAACGCCCAACCGCCCTAACCCCCTCCACAAGAGCAGCCGGCCTCTCTTTCGTCACCACCGGTTTAGGCGGCGGCTGTTGTTCGCCGCGTGAAGGTTGCTTTCTCTGTGATATAATTGGCGCTAGAGGAACAAAAAACATGGGTCTACAGACAGTGGAACAATCACCGGAAACAATTTTAGAACGCATTGACATGATCATGCATGAACTACAGGCGCTGCGCAAAACAGTGCAGGCTATGCAAACCCAATCATCAAGCGGAGATCTGACTCAACAATTGTATGGTTCCTTAGGCCAGGGCACCTGGGAAGAATATGATTTGAACCTTGATTGGCAGCGGTTTGATTCATGAGTCTACGCTTGGCAGATTTCAGCGGCGACGCCCTCTATCTGGACACAATGGTTCCGTATGCCCTGTTACGTGGTCTCGATTCGGTTGCCCAAAGCCTATTTTCCCGCATTGAGCAAGGAGAAATCCAGGCATTCACCTCAGTCTTGACATTTGATGAATTGGCCTATCGTACGTTGTTAGCCCTTATTCGTGATAATTATTCTGGCTCGCCACTCGATCAACTACGCCAGCATGAAGAAAGTGATGATCACTGAGTTCTACCCGCAATTGGCTCCCAAGTTGGAACACTTGCGCAATTTCCCCAATTTGTTTCTACTGGATGTCACGGCAACTGACTTAACGGAAATGGATAACGCCATCATACGCTATAGTCTCCGGCCTCGTGATGCTCTACATCTAGCAGCAATGCAAAAGTGCAACTGTCTCAATATCGCCAGTAATGACGCACATTTTGACCGTGTATCTGCTGTACAACGTTATACATTCTAAGGTGACGACAACTGAAATATTGACAATCCATCATATCTATCGAATATGCCCCTCTGCTGGAAATCGTAAATCAACCTTCTTCCCCTTATAATATACGCCTTATGCGCACTCGAATCTGGGCGATTCTGCTCTTCCTGGCTGTGCTGGCATTTTACCTGTTTACCCTGCAGCCCTCCCTGGCCTGGGGCGACGGCATTCGCTTGCAGCGCGAAGTCGTCACGGCCGAATCCTTCATCCTGGCCGAAATCGTCGGTGTAGAGTTCGCGCCCGATCCCTTCCCCTTCGCCCGCCTGGGAGTCGCCGCCTGGGATCATCCGCTGTACGTCATGTTGGGGCATACTTTAGTGCGCCTGCTGCCAGCTGTGTACAACCTGTGGCTGGTGAACCTCTTATCGGCCCTCTTTGGCGCGGGCGCGATCACCCTCCTCTTTCTACTTTGTGCCCGCCATACCCGCTCCCACAGCGCATCCCTATTGGCCGCCCTGGCCCTGGCCGTCTCCCATACTTTCTGGTGGCACGCCGTAACGCCGGAGGTATATACCTTATTCGCCTTTCTTCTCCTGCTGGCCCTGTACTGGTTTGACACCTACGAGCAGAACGGCCGTTTTCCCTATCTCTTCGCTTCCGCCCTGGCCCTGGGCCTGGGCATAGCCAACCACCTGCTGGCCGCCCTGGCCATTCCCGCGCTGATCCTCTATCTGCTGCTGGCCCGTAAGTCGCGCCGCGACTTTCCCCTGGAGCCATCACAGCTCTTCTGGTTGGCTGCCGCCTTTCTCCTCGGTCTATCCCCTTACCTCGTGCAGTTCCTGCGCCTCTTGCGCTCATTTACCCTGCCTGAACTGCTGGGTACGGCCGTAGGAACCACGTTTCTTCAGGGTTCGATAACGCATTCGCCCCTGCTCCTGGCCCAAAGCTTCGCCAGCTACCTCATCTTCCTCTTTTACCAATTTCTGCCGCTGGGCATCCTCCTCGGCTTGTATGGCTGGTGGGCTGGTCGCCGTGCCTGTCCGGCGTTGTGGAACAAAGCAGCCGCATTCTATCTTGTCTATCTCGCCTTCGGCTTGATCTATCGTGTCTCTGACCAATTCGCTTTTTTCCTCGGGGCGCATCTTTTCTGGGCCGTGGCCATCGCCATAGGTATCGCTCAACTGCAAGCGGCCGTCTGGCCCGACCGTCGGCGGCTGCTAACCGCTGTCCTCGCCTTGCCGGTCCTGGTCATGCCCCTCTTTTACGAGACGGCGCCCGATCTATTGCGCGCCGTGGGTATAAACGAAGAAGTTTTTGGCGTGCCCCAGGTTGGCAGCGGCGTGCGCGATGGTCTTGCTTATTATATTAACCCTAACAAGCGGGGCGATGTGGATGCTTATGCATTTGGCGTACAAACCTTGACCAGCCTACCCCCGCAAGCCGTCGTTTTGGCCGAATGGTATACAGATACGGATGAATATTTCGTCTTGCGCTACTTCACCACGGTGGATGGCTTGCGCCCGGACGTGAAGCTGGTCACCTGGACCACGGAGGATCCCTTCACCTTCGACTCAGGCCTTGCCTTGCAGCTTGTAGCCGCAGAACTGCCGCACCATCCTGTTTATCTCGCCTCGCTGAGTGCAGCTTTCTACGATGCCCCCACCCTGCTGGCCGAATACTGCATCGTCATGGAGCACAACCTCTACCGTGTCTATCCCCGCGCCGCCGCCGCCGGACGGCCGTGTTTGCCCACCAACAGTGAACAGTTGCTGCCGTAGCAGCGTCTCTGGGCAGCGCCAAAGCCATCAGGCTCTGCCCTGCCCGCTATCTTTTCTACCGCTGACTTATTTGTTGGCATCGCATTCATTGTGTTGTCGAATGCTTCCGCCCGGACCGTTCAAGATAGGACACCAAGGGAAACCCGAGCAGTGTAGGTATCCAAAACGAGAGAACTCTGTAAGCGAGTACGACAACCACGGCCGTTGAGGCGGGAACTCCTAAGCCAGTATAGAGAGCCACCATTGTTCCTTCTACAATGCCCAAGCCGCCCGGCAAAAAAGTAACTTTGCCCAAGAGCAAAGGGAGACCATAACCTATGAGCAGCGGTCCAAAGCTGATGGGGTAGCCTGCAGCCATAAATAGGAGAAATAGCGTTAAGAGATCGAAGCCAGTGTTCAGCAAGGTCCCCAACATCGAGCCGCGCCAACCACCCTTCCGTAAAGCCATCCAGGCATTCAGGACTTGGTCGACAAAAGCCTGAGCCTGGTGAGGATCATGAGGCTGGCGACGGAGAGTTTTCCAGCGGGCTATGAGGCGATCGATAAAGCGAGTCAACTGCGCCGGATGGGAGATGCCCCATACCAATAATAGCACAATGGCTCCATCCGCCATGAGAATAAGGGCAAAAGCTATCTCTTCCAACGTCGACAACTCGTGAAGGAGCAGCAAGTGGACCAGGCCAAACAAGGCCAGGACAAGGAATAGGAGGCTGTTGATTAGAGCAGGTATTGTACTGGCCAGGCTGGCTGTCCGCGTACTAATTCCGCCTTGCTTTAGCCAACGAAAAGCGGAGGCTGAATTGCCAACCAATCCTCCTGCTACCAGTCCAACGCTGTAAGCTGATAACGTTATCAGCATGCCACGGATTAGCGACAATCGTTCGCCGGTCATTGATACCAGCGATTGAACCAGATAACCACTACCAAGGTAACTGGCGACTTGAGCTAGAACCCCCAGGCCCACCAACCACCAAGCCATCTGCTTGATGACGCCCACTGAATGTTCCAGGGACGCAATCTGCGGCAAGATCAGGTGGATGGCCAAACCCAGTAACAGGAGCGTGGGTAAATAGCGCAGTAAGCGGATATGGAGCGGTCGCACCGTAACCGGGCGGAACTCGCCAGCATCAGGCGTGGCTGGCTCCCGATCTACCAGCACCCGATCATCTTCACACATAGCGGCCGAAAAACCAGCGCTTAACAACTTCGGCCGATGCCCCACCCGTCTGCACCACCAAAACACGCGCCCTGCCGCTGCGGACGTTGGTGCCCATATAGACGCAGTTCGTTCGCTCAGCCAAACTGGCATGGATTGAAACAGCATCAGGGTACTTCTCAACTGGGAAGGTTTCCCCAGTCAATACTGCCTGGTTGACGCATAGCAATCCTGGGCTTCCAACAAAATGCCATCAGCCGGGATGAGGCTTCCGGCCGAAAGTAAAACGACGTCACCAGGAACAATCTCCTCGACCGGAAGGGCAGTTGGTTGCCCATCACGCAAAACGGTGGCTTTGAGCGATACCTGCGCCTGGAGAACATTTCGGCCGGCCTGATCTAAGCGACCTTTTGCCTCTGTGGACGGCAGCCCTTCCATGGAACTCTCAAGCTGGTCCAGCAATGCCGTCGCCGGCTGGTTCCAGTAAGGTTTTGGCTCAGGGGACACGATAGGCGCGCCATGAGTATCGAGCATTGATGCCACCATTTAAATGTAGATTGTATATTGGCGCGATTATACCCTGCGGCGCCATTGGGCACCGCAACTGGTCAAAGCCCACAAGTGGCTTAGGTATTTTCTTTGGTGCGACTAATTTCTGATGGTGGCCTGAAGACCCGTTGCCAGTTGTTCTTTCTGCTGCGGCGTTAATTTGGCTTCAGAGTGAAGCAGCAGATACTTCGCTGGGGGCATACTGCCGTAGTTGAGCACTTCCCACAGCTCTTCTGCTTCTCGCGGCTTGCCCCCCTGGTCCCACTCGGAGAAGTTCACAAACCGCCTGCCTTCCTCTACATCACGTTGCACCAACCAGGAAGCAGGTGCTACGCTTTCGTACCAGCGGCCCCATGAAGTTTCGTTACTATGGCAATCGAAGCACGCCGTCTTGGCCAATGCCCGCGTTTCGGGACTATCCCAGTTGGGTTCACTTTGTACAGCCGGGTTGGTGTGATCACGGCCGTATGGCACCAGCTGAATCAGCAAAAACCCAGCAAGAATGACAACTACTACTATTCCGATTATTTTCTTGATAGACACTGTGTAACTCCCAATGACTGGCGTTGCGTGCCAAGGATTCCCGGTGGGTTATTTTTACCTATACCGCCGCTTGTCCGGCCATCATAGCTGATAACCTTCTCACCTGGCCATACCCTGCAGCAACTTGGCAAGAGGCCACATTGCTCTCCCCAATGCAGCGCCCCGTCCTTTTACGAAATAAACTGGTCACTCTCTCGACCGCTTTCGGCAATTAATGATAGCGGCACCATATATTCCTCGTGAATGAAGCCTTTGGTTCGTTCTACCAGATGGGTGATTTCCTGGGTCAACGGATTGATTATCCGCCAGGCTTGCACGTACTATCCAGTGACCGTACAACGCATCTGGGTTTAACTTTATGTCCCAATACATTTCCTCTCCGCCTTTGTCCAAATCGTCAATAACAATCTTCTTCATCGCCCGCATCACTGGAGTACTCTTTTCTGGTTTTTACATCAGCAATTTGACCCAGATTTCCGGTTATTGCCAATAACACCATACTTCTCCTTGGCCCTCCACATTGTTCTGCTTCATGTGCCGGAAAGCTTATCCTAGTAAGCAATTATCTCCTATCCTGTTCCTTGGGCTGCTTGTCTAGTCTCGTGCCTTAACAGTTCGTTGAAAGTGAACCATCGTCATTTTCCTTCCCAGCAGAATCCATCAATGAATCCGTTAATTCCTGACCCAAATTAATTAGCTCATCTCCCCGTCCCTTATTGTCCAGCCGCTCTTCGGGCTTGCGAAGCGTCCAAAGACCGTGCGGCTTGCGTCTGGAATAACTGTTCTCAGCAATTTCCTCTCCGCCTTTTCCGCCTCGCCGCATAATATCCTTGGTCAACATGAATCGCTGGCGTACTCTTTCGTTTTTCTCCATGAAATCTGCCCAATCTTCGGAGATTACCTGCCAGACAACACCATACTTGTCCTGAATCCAGCCGTATCTCTGGCTGAACGGATATTCGCCAAGTTCCATCATGACGGTCCCTCCGGGAGAGAGTTTTTGCCAAATCTCATCCACTTCCTCTTTGGTTTTGCATTTAACATGAAATGAGATGGAGGGGTTGAATTTGAAGAGAGGTCCAGCGCTTATCGCCATGAATTCCTGTCCTAAAATATCAAATGAAACGATATCTGCTGAACCAGAAGGAGTGTCATGAATCGTGGTAACATCTTTAATCTTTGAATTCTGGCCAAAAGCAGACACATAAAACTCTGCCGCTTCTTTTGCTTCCTTGTCGTACCATAAATGCGGGATAATGATTTGTTTTGTCATGATCATTAACCTCCAGTTGATTCTTTATTCGCACAGTTAAACATCCATTGAACGCCAAACTTGTCTATGCAAGTTCCGAAATAGCCACCCCAGAACATCTCCTGCAGCGGCATATTGGCTCTGGACAAATTGTTGCTATGTTTGGCAGAAATTATCGACATCGACGAACAAAGCTACTAGACTCATGGTGGACACGCTGCTTTTGCAATGTGTTGTTGGTATGCGCAATTTTAGTAGAAGGAGCGTGCCATCTTTAATATCCTTTCCTAACCAAAGGCCAGTTTGGAGACTGGCGGTGGCACTAACACAACTTCAGCTGGGGAAGCGCCCATGACAATCACCATAGCGCCCGGGCAACCAGGTATATCGCCGCGATGGACCTCCAGTGCTAAGAGTGGCGTGGGGACGGCTCTTGGTGCATCAAGCCTGCTTTGGTTTACCATCAGCCACGGCATCGTCAACGAAGTCTACCATCCGCACATCGACCGCGCGGCTATTCGAGATCTAGGGCTGATCGTCACCGATGGAAGCGAATTCTTTTCCGAAGAGAAACGCCACGCCCGGCACGAGATCTCAAACCTGGCGGAAGGCGTTCCGGCCTTCAGGCTGGTCAATACATGCCGGCAAGGTCGCTATCGCCTAGAAAAAGAGGTTTTTGCCGACCCGCAGCGTTCTGTTCTGCTGCAGCGCATTCGTTTTGTCCCCCTACAAGGCGTTTTGGCGGACTACCGGCTCTATGTCTTGCTGGCGCCTCACCTTGGTAACCAAGGCCGCGGTAATACGGCCTGGGTGGGGTCTTACAAAGGGGTGCCGATGTTGCTAGCACAACGGGGTAACCAGGCATTGACACTGGCTTCCAGCGTACCATGGTGCAAACGGTCGGCGGGGTATGTTGGCGTATCCGATGGCTGGCAAGATTTGAATCGGCACAAACGCATGGCTTGGACCTTCTCGCGAGCGGAAGATGGCAATGTGGCCCTGACCGGTGAACTTGATCTGCGCGCGGGAGAGCCCATCGTCCTGTCGCTAGCCTTTGGCCCGAATCCTGTGGAAGCCGGGCAACGGGCGCTGGATAGCCTAGAGGCCGATTTCGACACCATGTTGGCCGGCTACGTAAAGGATTGGCAGGCATGGCAAGATTCGCTACAACCCATTCCATCTGTTGTCCCCGATGAGCCTGATCTCTTTTATGTCAGTACTGCGGTCTTGAAAACCCATGAATCAAAACAGTTCCCCGGCGGTATCATTGCCAGTCTCTCGATACCCTGGGGCTCCACTAAGGGGGACGATGCCATCGGTGGCTATCATTTAGTCTGGCCACGAGACCTGGTAGAAACAGCCGGTGGGCTGTTGGCGGCTGGGGCACACGAAGAGGCCCGGCGCGTCCTCAGCTATCTGGAAGCAACCCAGGAGGCGGACGGTCATTGGCTGCAGAATATGTGGCTGGACGGAACCCCTTACTGGCGTGGTGTCCAAATGGATGAAACAGCCTTTCCGATTTTACTCGTCGATCTTGCCTGGCGCTGTGGGGCCATTACGGCGGCTGATGTCTCCCGTTTGTGGCCAATGGTTCACAAAGCGGTTGCTTATCTGGCCCGCAATGGTCCGGTAACGCAACAGGATCGCTGGGAAGAGGACCCTGGCTATTCTCCTTTCACGTTGGCGGTCGAGATCGCCGCGATGCTAGCGGCGGCGGACCTGGCCGAACGGGAAGGGTATGCCAATATCGCCACCTATTTGCGCCAGACGGCCGATACTTGGAATGCCGCTATCGAAGCCTGGATCTACGTCAGCGGCACAGACCTGGCGCAAATGGTGGGCGTGGATGGCTATTATGTGCGTATCGCACCACCCGATACCGGTGAGGCGGCATCGCTGGAGGAAGGCTTTGTACCCATTAAGAATCGGCCGCCAGGCGAGAGCAATGCGCCGGCGATCCATCTGGTTAGCGCGGATGCCCTGGCGTTGGTTCGTTTTGGCCTCCGTGCAGCGAACGATCCGCGTGTGGTCAACACCGTGAAAGTAATTGACGCCCTGCTAAAGGTTGACACACCGTTCGGCCCGCTCTGGCATCGCTACAACGAAGATGGTTATGGCGAGCATGAAGACGGGTCCCCTTTTGATGGCACGGGTATCGGCCGTGGCTGGCCTTTGCTAACCGGCGAGCGGGGCCATTATGAATTGGCGGCTGGTAACCAACAACAGGCCCACTATCTGCTGCAGGCCATGACAGCATTTGCCGGGGAGAGTGGACTACTTCCGGAGCAAGTGTGGGATGCCGGCGATATACCGCAAAAAGACCTGTATTTCGCTGGCCCCACCGGTGCCGCCATGCCGTTGGTCTGGGCACATGCTGAGTACATCAAGCTGCTTCGCTCGCTAGCTGATGGTCAAGTTTTCGATATGCCGCCGCAGCCCGTGCAGCGATATCAGGTGGAAAACAGGCGCTCACCTTATACCGTCTGGCGTTTTAATCACAAATGCCGTTCTATGACCGCTAATCAGACGCTGCGCCTGGAATTGCTGGCTCCGGCATCCGTTCACTGGAGTGTCGATGGCTGGCAAACTGTTCGCGATAGTGAGACGACGGAAACGGCCCTTGGCGTACATCTGGTCGATTTGCCGACGGAAAGGGCGACGCCGGGAACAACCATTGTCTTCACATTTTACTGGCTGCAAGCAAAGCGCTGGGAGGGCTCTGACTTTACCGTAGGCATCATCTCGCCACGTCTGAATACGGAATTGGAGTAAAAGACTATGCTGTCATTTGCGATTCCTGCCTGGAATATTGCGCTGCGACCCCCTCCCGCCCCTTATGACATTCCACTAAAAAAAATATGACAAGCGACACGTGACGGCCCCCAGGGAACTGTTTTACCCTGGGTGTATATGATTGCAGATCTTGCAGGTCATCAAAACTGCAAGTCTATTTCCACTATTTCAGTAAGGAGAAAATTGGCATGACTATACTAGACAAGCAAGCAGACCTAGCCGGACCGGGCATCGGCAGTTATGATGAACTGCAGAAAGTTTTGCCCACTGATTATATGTCGTTGTTGGATCGCCGGGAAACGCAGCAGGCCCTTTGGGCTGCCAAGAGCTATATCGAGGAAAACCTAAACAAGGAACTGAACTTGATGATGGTCACCGTGCCGCTCATCGTGGACTGCGACAGCGGCGTTAATGACTATCTCGACCGTGACGGTTCGCGTACGCCGATCCAGTTTCACATCTCAAATGACTACGACCAGCACCCTATTGATGCGGAGATAGTCCAGGCCGCCACCAAGTGGAAGCGCATGGCCTTGGCCCAATTTGATATGATGCCAGGTGAGGGCTTGATGACCGACATGCGCGCCGTGCGCAAAGATTACTTCCTGGATCATGATCATAGCGCCTATGTCGATCAGTGGGATTGGGAACTGGCAATCACAGAGAAGGAACGCAGCCTGGACTTCCTGACCGGCGTCGTGAAGAAGATCTGGAAAGTGCTCAAAGGGGCCGAGATCCATGTGCAGGAGATGTTCCCCCAGTTGAAAACAGACAAATATCCTGACCTGCCGGATGAGTTGACTTTCCTGCATGCCGAGGAAATCCTGGACATGTACCCGCACTTACCGCGCAAGCAGAGAGAGACCAAGGTGTTGCAAGAGTACCCAGCCATTTTCATCTACGGTATTGGCTGGACTCTCCAAGACGGCTTCCCACACGAAATGCGCGCTGCTGACTACGATGATTGGGTGACGGAGACCGTATCCGCTGACGGTCGTCCCATGCACGGCCTCAATGGCGATATCCTGGTCTGGAACCCGGTGACCCGCCGGCGTCATGAACTGAGTTCTATGGGCGTTCGTGTCAACCCCAAGACGCTGGTGCAGCAGTTGGAGATCACCGGACAGCTCGACTTCCTGGACTTGCCATACCACCAGGCAATCCTCAGCAACAAGATTCCATTGAGTATTGGCGGCGGCATCGGCCAGGCGCGCACCTTGATGTCCATCCTCAAGAAAGCGCACCTGGGTGAGGTCAGCGTCACCGTTTGGCCCCAGATTCTGAAAGATATGTGCGCCGAGCGCAATATCTTCGTCCTCGAGTAACACAAAAGGGCCGCTGGAAAACCCCGGCGGCCCTGTTCTCGCCAACCTCATTAACTATTTTCTTCTTGCTGCGAGCCTCTTGCATTCATCCGCTTGCGGCAGAAACGCACCGCCGATAAGATCCATTTCCTCGAGCTAATTCCCTGTCTCGACCGGCGCACCCAAGACTTCCGCCAGTATGCGCAAGCCATCTTTCACCTGGACCAAGAGTATGTTGAAGCCCAACTCATCCAGGGGCACCGTCACCGGGAAGTCTAGTTTCACCGGTACCTCTTCTTGGATCACCACCTCCGTGTCCACGGGCACTTTGATATCCAGGTCAATGGGTATCGTCGTATCCACGGGTACTTCCAAATCGACCGGAATATCAATGTTCAGGCTGATTGGTATATCGGCGCGGATGGGAATATCTACAGGAACCGGCACGCCCAAAACCATGATGGAAACAGTCACGTCGCGGCTGATACTGACCACGTCGTTGATGGGGAAGGAGACATTCTCCTTGATTGGAATCGTCATCGATATGGGCACCGTCTCATGGATTGGCACCTCAAACGTATCGCTAAAAGGGACGGTGATGTCAATCGGTAGTGTCTCATCTATCTTGATCGGCAGATCGAAGTTTTCGATATTGACCGTATCCAGGATTTCAGTGACATGAGCCACTTCCTGTCGTGCCTGCTGGCGGAAGTTATAGAGCCCGGCAAATAGCAGGATGTTCAGGACAAGAGAAGCGATAGCGACCAGCCACAATAGAATGTAATGCCATGAGCGCCATCTGGATGAGTTGGAATTAGACATTGCGCCTCCTCAAGGGTTAATAACCGGCAGCTTGTTCCCGATCGTGGCCTAGATTTCCGCACCATCAGGTTGGGATACTGCTGATCAGTAGGATCTCCTGTGCTCTCTTGACCGCCCTTGTGGCAGGCCGCGCCGGGAAACCGCGGATGAGAATCTCAGGCAACAGCACTAAGGTGCCGTTGAGACAGCCGCATTGTAACGACTTCTACAGCTTATGTCACTTGATACTAAACAAGGGCTTGTGTACCTGGTGCCTTGATCAGACGCACACCATCCGCATCTGACGCAAAAGCCGCAATCCTGCTTGGCGTCGTAGGACAGCAGCTGGTACCTATCGTGCGCAGCGCGGATTAAGGCTTACAAGGCGGCGGGAGTCTGGGCGCCCGCTACACCAGCGAGGATTGGGTGCGCGCCATTTACGCTTATCTACAAGCGCAGCCGGCGCTGCAAGACCCGCTGGCGGCGGAAGAGTAAGCGAGTCATGCGCCTGGTCCGGCACATACTGCCAGCCGAGCGAGAAATTCTCGTCGTTAACCGGCCCGGTACGATGATCTATTTAGTTGTTCTCCTGTAGCATCAGCTGCATGCCGAAGATTTCATCATTTGCATTCTTTAGTTCTTCACTTTTGTGGCTGGACGTCGTTTTCTGCCTTTTCTAGCCGTTCAAAATGGTTTGTATATGGGGCGAGGAGCGGCACAGTCTGGAAAGCGGTCGCGGCCCCTTATTTTGTAGGGAAAAACGATTTATGATATCATTGTAAGCGATTCCTTAAGATTTCTATGTTAACATCGGTGATGAGTCATTTTTTATGAGTAGTTGCATTTGGCATTCTCTATCTGATTGGTGCAGCATAAGCGTATGGATTTCTTCCAGGTATGAATCTTCTACGAAATCGATTAACCAAACCACAATAATATTCGGTTATCCATAAACTGCGGTCTGCAGTGGGCACCAAGACCAAGTCTGTCATGCTTTATTTCGCCCAGGAAGGTTTTATTGCCCATGTTGCCGGGTGGTAGTAAAACCAATGCAATTAAAAAAGGCGTTATGTCTCCAGCCAGTATAAAAGTCACGCAATGCCAGGTTCCAGAGAGCAAGTTCGACTATTTCTAGCTGAGCTGAGCTTACGGTTCTGCCTGGTGCCGTTCACTAATATGTTAGGTTACCATGCTTAAAGGTACAAGGGCGCAAGTCACTGTTGTTATGATTGTCCTGTTGGTTGTGGCTGGCGGGTCGGCTCTTGCAACCTTCCTGGGCACCAGGGATCATGACAGGGATCACCTGGCCATCAACATCATCGCTCATCAGCGCGAACTGACCAGCCGCATCTCTCTCCTGGCGCTGGTAGGCACCCAAAACTCCGCTCTCGAGCCGGCCATTAGAATTTGCCAGCAAAACATGGCAGCCTTACAGTTTGGCGGGGACGCCATCGCAAGCAACGGAGAGATCGTTGTCATTGATGTCGAAACCGATCCGGCCCTTCGCCAGAGGCTGGAGCAGATGTTAGGTCACTGGCTCACCTTCCGCGACAACGCCCTTGAACTGGCCGAGATACCTGTCGACGACCCGCAATGGGCTGCGACTGCCGAGAACTTACAGGCCAGCACCGCCCCTTTGGTCACCAATATTGACCAGCTTGCCAGCGGTTATGATTACCACATGGAAAAAGATCTAGACGGGCTGCGGCGCTGGCAAACGATTTTTCTATTCAGCACCATACCGTTATTACTGTTCGGCCTTGTCACCACTCGCCGGCGAGTACTGCGCTTTGACGTTTTCTTAGACAATCTCGAAAAGGGGCAAGCCGGCCAGGCATTCGACTCACTGTCGCAAGAAATCTATACTGACGAAGTTGCCGGCCTGGTCGAATCCTTTGAGAACATGCGACCATTGATGACCATCGCCCAAAAATCGTTAGAAGAACAAGTCCTGCACCGCACCCGGAAATTGATGACCGCTTTTGAATACAGCCAGGCAATCGTCAGCCTAGTAGACAAAAATGAAATCTTACGCCAGACCTTAACCAGAGCCCAGTCTTTGGTCTCGGCTCATTCGGCCGCCCTATGCTTGATCGAAGCGGATGGTTCTTTCCTGGAACTGTCGGCCGTAGAGGGTCAGGCGGCGGCGAATATTGCCTTCACGCCCGCCAAATCCGCTCAGCAATCCTACCAGATTATGCCCATCATGCCGGGCGAATCACTGACTGAGATCTGCCAGGATTGCCTCTTTGCCAAACTCTGCAGCGGTGATAATACCCTGTCGGTATCCTTAATAGCTGGTGAAAAGCAGATTGGCTCCCTGTGCATGGCCTGTGAGCCTGATCGCCGCTTCAATGATTCCGATCGCGAAGCGCTGCAGCTCTTTGCCAATTCAGTCGCCATCGCCATTAGCAATTATCGCCTGACTAATTTCAGCCGCATCGAAGAAGAACAGGACATCATCAAGGCGGAACGAGAACGCTTGGCCGCTGTCCTACATGACAACCTGGCCCAAACCCTGAGCTACCTTAATCTCAAGGCCGATCGCGTCAGCCAGTTGGTTGTGGCCAGGGATAGCGATAGTCTCCGTGCTCTCGATGAACTTACTAGCTTCAAAACAGCCGCCAGCAGTGCCTACGACAGCGTGCGCGGGGTTCTCAACAATTTGAACGACGTTGCGCATGGCCAAGATAGCGCAACTGTTGACGGGATCAGCGCTTTTGTCGCCGATTACCGCTTGGTGACCGGTCTTGATGCCACCCTTTCCGTGAACGAAGAGGCTCTGGCCCGGCTTTCGCCGGTGGTTCAGCAACAAGTTTTGCAGATCATCCGCGAGTCATTGACCAATACCGTCAAACACGCCCAGGCCACGACCGTGAAAGTGTGCCTACTGGGCCAGCACTATGGCGTACAACTGCTGATCGAAGATAATGGCAATGGCTTTGATCCGCAGCAGCAGCAAGAAGGCACGCACCTTGGCTTGAACATCATGCAAACCCGGGCGCGGCGCAGCGGCGGCACGCTGATGATAGATTCTGAACCCAATCGGGGTACGACCATCAGCGTCAATCTACCTTACCAGGAAACCACCTTGATCAATGCCAACTAGCAAAAAAACATCCAAGCGTATCTTGATCGCCGACGATCATGCTCTCTTTCGTCGCGGTCTGGCTGCCTTGCTCAACGATCAACCCGATTTGGAAGTCGTCGCCCAGGCGCAAGACGGTCTGGAAGCGGTGCAGCTTGCGCGCGATCTGGACGTCGACTTGATCGTGATGGATGTCAATATGCCGATCAGTGACGGGCTTGAAGCCACCCAGATGATCCGCAAACTAATGCCAGAAGTTAAAATCATGATGTTGACCGTCAATGATAAGGATGAAACGCTCTTCGCCGCGATCAAAGCCGGCGCTGGCGGTTACATGCTTAAAAACGCTGATGCCGACGATATCCTGGAAGGTGTCCGGCAGATGCTGGCTAGCCAGGCCGTCTTGCCTCCGCAGTTGGCGACCTACCTCCTGCGGGAATTCGGCCGCCTGGCGCGCCTGCCCTGGCCGGCGGATGCGCCTAAGGAAGCGTTTGGCTTGACAACCCGTGAGTTGGAGGTGCTTAACCACATCGCTCGCGGCAAGATGGATAAGGAAATCGCCGCCAGAATGGGACTGAGCGTCTATACGATCAAAAGCCACGTGCGCAACATCTTGAGCAAGCTGCATGTGGCCAACCGCTGGGAAGCGGCCCGCCGCGCCGGGGAGGAAGGTCTGTTAGACGGCCGTCTGTGAGTGTAAGCACTAGTTCCCTTCCCGGGTGAACTAGATCATTTGGAGCCTAAGCGTGATCGCCAGATCACGCTTTTTCATGCCTGGCGAGGGATAGACGCGCGTTCTTGAAAGCAGCTATCATAGCGGGTAGGTATATCGTGCCCAATTTCCATAAGTGTCAGTGATTCTATTTCAGTAGCGGCTTCCCTTGGGGAGGCTCTAGTTCATAAAGGAGAAATAAAATGTCTCAACAATCTGTTAAAACTTCCACCAGAATGCGTCGCTGGTGGCCGTTGCTTGTCATTCTGGCAATGATGTTGTCAATTTTCATTAACATTGCGGCTGCCGCGGTGCCGACCTTCCCCGACAACCTCGTCGTCTTCCCCGAACGCGACTTCCTCTCGACAGAGGGCTTCGCCGACCACGTCGGCGAGGACGCCCTCGTGCAGGTGGACCGACCGGGAGTCGGCATAGTCGGCGCGGCCGAGGTCACCTTGGGCCCAGGGGGCGTCCCCTTCGAGATCAATCACCCCGGTGGTTTCTGCTGGGGCAACGACGTGGTTGGGGGAACCGGCCACTTGAGCGCCGTTGCGAACCCCCCTCTCCCAAACGTCACCCCGGACATCGTGCCGGGCGATATGGTCAAGGTCACGTTCGCTGACGGCTCGACGAGCGACGTCACCACCCAGGACGCCTTTGTGACCGGGGTGAGCGCCGTAAGCGACGTCCCCGAATCCGGTCAGAACCAAGCCTTCAGGTGGCGCTTCACGGTCACAGGTCACATCGGTGCATCCGTCATCCAGGCCAACACCGAGCAGCGCATCGTCAATTCCGAACTGACCGACACGCCCATCGGGCGCCGCGACATCCGCGCGGTCCCCGGAGGGTTCGCGCCGGACGGGAACAACCAGTACCTGTCGAACCTCGAGTTCAACGTCGGCAACACGTTCACCGCGACATACATCTTCCTTGATCCCGCTGTGGCGAACATCGCGGCCACCGGCGGCGGAGAGCGACTGCTCAGCTGGCAGATGACCGACGCGCAGGCCAACCGGCAGGGCATCACGATCGCCGAGTTCGGCGAGGTCGGTGGCCCCGGCTTCGGCGGCTGCCCCAACGGGCCGCTGCAGTCCGGTCCTCCAGGACCGACGGACGTCCTCGCAGCCCTGCAGGCCAATGGCGACATCGTCGTCACCTGGACACCCGCCGATCCGGCCCCCGGCACCGCGCTGATCACCGGCTACCGGGTCCACGCGGTCAGCCAGACCGGCACCGCCATCAGCACCTGGAGCGAGCAAATCGAGATCGGGCGGCGGATCACCGGGGAGGACGCCACCGGCACGACTATCACCGGGCTGATAGCCCCTCCCAACGAGACCTACGATATCTACGTGGTCTCGGTCAATAATCTGGGTTTAGAGACCAACCCGGCGATCCACGCCATCCCGGTGACCGATATCACTCCGCCGGTGGTGACAGCCAGTCCCCCCGCAGGGACCTACGCGGTCGAACAGATGGTGACGCTGTCCACTGAGCCTACTGAGCCTGGCCAGATCTGGTACACCCTCGACGGCTCCGACGTTCTCGACGTTGCCGGGGACCCAATCGTGCCCCCAGCGGAGCTGTTCACCGCCCCCATCCTCATCTCCGTGGACACCACCCTGCGGTTCGCCGCGTTCGACGTCTCAGGCAACCTCTCCGAAGGAAGCTTCAAATACATCATCACCAACACCCCCGTCCCGGCGGCGCCTACGTTGGCAGCCACCGTGGGACAGGGCTCGATCAGCCTGACCTGGACCGACGTACCCGCCGACCCGTCCATCATCGAATACACCGTAACGGTCTACGACGCCGCGACTGGCGGCAACGTTGTCGACCAGCTAATCACCGTGCTGCCCGCTAATTCTACGACCTTCACCGGGCTGACCGCGGGCACGCCATACTGGGTGACCATCAAGGCGGCGAACGACAACGGCTACGGCCTGGAATCGGCCAGGCTCGGACCGCTGACCCCGCAAGGCGCCGTCGTCGCCAACGCCGGTGACGGCAAGAGCGTGGTGCGCGGGTCGGTCGTGACCCTCGACGGCTCGGCCTCGATTGGCGCGACTACCTTTAGCTGGGTGCAGATTGCCCCGGCAAGCCCGCTGGTCACGCTGAGCGGCGCGGTCACTGCGGGACCAACCTTCACCTTCCCAACCACGTTGGCTGGCTCGCTGACATTCGAGCTCACCGTAACCGACGGCGGTACAGCCAGCGACACGGCTACGGTGACGATCTCGGCGCTCGAACCGGATCCGCTCGCGGTTACTCGCGCCGAGTATAGGAACAGGAATAACCAGTGGCGGCTCGATGGCACTGCAACCATCGTCGGGCCGGGCAACGACATCACCATCCTGCTGAACAAGGGCGGGACGCAGGAGACACTCGGCACGGGGGTGGCGGTCGACGCCGCGGGCGTGTGGACGCTGCGGTTCAACCCCGCGGCCGCCCAGCGGCCGGTAGCCGGCGATACGATCACGATCTACTCCAGCAGCGGCGGGCTGCTCGCCAACCAGCCGATTACCATCAGGCAGTAGGTCGAACAAACAACAACAGTGCTGCGGTAGCCACCTTGGTTACCGCAGCCCAAAACCTCCGGGTGCCGCCAAAGCGCCCGGAGGACGACCAGGCAGATTTATCATACAAGGAGAATATCATGAAAACAGTATGGCAATCCATCATACTTGCCGCGCTCATCGCGGTGATCCTGGCGGCAGGCATCCAGCCGGCCTCCGCCGCCAAAGAAGACATTCTTTACGGCACGACCGGTGTGTGCAATAATGTATTTCCGAGAGGCGCGTGCACAGAAACGAGCACCCTGGTCCAGCTCGATCCGCGTACCGGCGCGCTGATCGACGTAATCGGGGAGGTGGGCTATACGGTCAACGGGTTGGCCTGGGACAGCAAGTCCCAAAAGCTGTACGCTTCGACGTCCATCGGGTGCGGTGAAGGATTATTATGCTCTTTCCACGGCTTGATCACGATCGACCCCGAGACGGGGGCCGGTACGCCCGTGAATGAAGATGCTCCCAATTTCGGGCTAGACGGCGATGAGTCTCCGATCCATAAGTCTCCAATCCATTCGATCACGATTGATTCGCGTGGGCGTATGGTCGCCTGGTATGACGAGAATGGCCCGTACGATACGTTCGTCCAGATCGACAGGGAAACCGGCGTCGCGACCGAGACCCTTTCCGAGATCAACACGTCGCAGAATGGGCTCTCGTTCAACCAGGGCAACAACCAGCTGTGGAATATCGACGTACCCCGTGGGCCGGATCCCAATTCACTCACCCAAATCGCTTACCAGCTCGATCCTGCCACTGGAGCAACCCTTGGCACCGTATCCCTGACTCCGCCCACGAGCGCGGCGCTGGGCGATTTCAACCCGGCGGATGGGCTCTACTATGGGCTTAATTTCGAGGCGCGCGACCCTGAGGTGCCAACGTCCATCGTGGTGGTCGATGTCAGAGACGGAACAGTGACCGAGCTTGGGAATGGGCAAACCGTCGCTAACCTGCATACGCTCGCGTTCGCGAAGGTAAAAGTGAAGTGATGCCGGAGACGGCAGCCGATAGCCGTTGGTTCGACCTTTAGGATAAGGTTTACATCGATCCAAGGCGGGCTGCTCGACAACCAGGTGATCACCATCAAGTAGCACAAAGTCCATTTCCAATGGCGGCGCTGAGTGACAATGCGCCGGACAGCCCGCAGGGGATTAAATATTCGTTGTGTCCAATCGCGGTGGCGGGCCGATTGATTTCACGGTAACCGTTAAAATATAACGGCAGCTCCTAAAGGTCTTCGAGGTCTTTAGGGGCTGCAGCCAGCTTGAACTTGACGCATAAACCGGCCAGGTCTTGGCGACCTGGCCGGTTTTTTTGACCTGTACGCTGCCGTTCATGCCCGCTCTCTGCGCCCGGGCAACATCAAAATTCGCCGGCGAGCGGCCCGCCGCGCCGCGGAGGACGGTCTGTCAGACGGCCGTCTGTGGCGGTGAGAACTAGTTCCTTTCCAGAATGAACTAGATCATATGGTGCCTAAGCGTGATCGCCAGATCATGCTTTTTCATGCCCGGCGAGGGATAGACCAATGTTCCAGGTTATGAGTATCCTAACAGTGGGAAGAATTTATCAAGATTATGATACCTGGAAGAGGAAGATGATGAGAAGTTCGGAAAATGGCGAAATGTTGAATAAACGAAGAGTATATATATTTGGAAATTCCCTGTTGACCGCCGGCATCTTGAGCGTGCTGGAGGAAGATCAGCAGTTTATCGTTCTGGGTTGTGTGGCGACAGTCGAGGAAACCCAACTGGCGCTGCATAATCAGGTTACCGACGCCCTCATCGTCATTGACACCGATGACCAGACGGCGATGCGCCTATGTCCCGTATTAGCCCAAGATCCCGATTTGCCAATTCTTCGCGCTGATATCAGCCAGGATTATATCCGGATAGAAACCAGCCAGAATATCGAAGCAGATCCTGAAAATTTATTAGCCGCACTGGCTGCCTTACCGAGGCGAGCCTAGCTTGAAACCGTGTGTTAGTTTGAAACCGTGTGTTTAGTTCTTTGAAGGAGGAAGCAATGAGTAAAAGAGTTCTTTTAAGTCTATTCTTAATTGTAGTTATTTGCCTTGGCGGGTTGGCCATTGGTGGTTTGGGAACCACAGAGAATGCGTCAGCCGAAACCATGTGCGGCCGTACCGTCTTCGCCGACGTGGTCGCCCTGGACCAGGACTTTTATTACAATCGCCTGGGCGCCATCAATGCCAATGGCATGATGTACGCCCTGGCGCGGGATGTGGTCGTAAATGATCCAGCCCCCGCAGGTTTTACCGCTGGCCAGCCGGTGAGCGAACTCACGAATGCCCAGCGTTCTGGTTTGCAGGGCCAGGTCTCTTTGCGCGCCGACAAACGGCCGCGCCCCATCGTCTTGCGCATGAATGCCGGCAACGACAACAATCCAGGTGACTGCCTGGAGATCAACTTCACCAACCTGCTCGACCCGGTCGGATTTGTATTTGGCCTGGATGACCAATTTCCCATAACTCCAATCCTCGGCCTGGGCCAGACGATCCCTCAGCAGGTGGACGACCAGCCGCTCACCCGCGAGGCCTCGATTCATATCGACGGCCTAAACCTGATGGGCGACATCGGCTCCGACGGTTCCAATGTGGGCGCCAATCCCCCGGGCAGCCTGGTGGCCCCCGGCGGCAGCACCACCTACACCTACTATGCAGCGAACGAAGGCACCCACCTCGCTTACAGCATGGGCTCCACACTGGGAGCGGAAGGCGGCGGCGGCACGCGCGCCTACGGCCTCTTCGGGGCGGTCAACGTCCAGCCGCGCGGCGCCGAATGGTACCGCAGCCAGTTGACCCGCCAGGAGATGGACTGGGCGGCATCGGCCTGGGTCCAAAACTTAACTACGCTTGCCTGGTCGCCAAGTCCCGGCAATGAGCCGCAAGTGGGGACGTTGCGCACAACGGCGGACGGCCAGCCGGTGCTCAACTATGATACTGTTTACCCGCAAACCCCGGAGAATGATGAGTTCGGTAAAACCGGCCTGCCCATTGTGGCCATGCTTGACGGCCTGGAGATCGTCCACAGCGACATCAACGCCGTGATCACCGGCCCCGGCCGCGGGTTGTTCGGCGCACAGGGCTCAGATCTCCCGATAGAAAACAAGGCGCTGGGCGACCGCACCAAGCCTTTCCGCGAGTTCACCGTCATCTTCCACGATGAATCTAAAACAGTGCAGGCCTTCCCCGGCTTTTTCAATGACCCGGTGCTGAAGCACACCCTGCATGGCGTGAAGGACGGCTTCCCGATCAACTACGGCTCGGGCGGCATCGGCTCGGAGATTATCGCCAACCGCCTCGGCGTGGGCCCGATGTGGGACTGTGCCGAGTGCAAGTACGAGGAATTCTTCCTCACCTCCTACACCGTTGGCGACCCGGCGATGGTCGTCGATATCCCGGCCAACTTCGGAGTTGATGGTCCGGACCCCTGGCTCGGCCCCAAGGCGACGATGGCCCTCTACCCGGACGATCCCTCCAACGTGCATCACAGCTATATGAACGACCGAGTCAAGTTCCGCAACCTGCATGCCGGCCCCAAAGAGCACCACATCTTCCACCTGCACGCCCACCAGTGGCTCTTTAACCCCAACGAGAAGGAGTCCAACTACCTCGACGGCCAGGCACTCGGTCCAGGCAGCGGCTATACCTACGAGATCGCCTACGGCGGCTCAGGCAACCGCAACAAGACGGTCGGAGACTCCATCTTCCACTGCCACTTCTACCCCCACTTCGCCCAGGGCATGTGGGAAATGTGGCGCACCCACGACGTCTTTGAGCAAGGGACGGTGCTGGATGCAGCTGCCTTAGACCTCAACCCAGCGGCCGGCAAACCGGCGCCTGGCGCCCGCGCCCTGCCCGACGGGGAGATCGCCGCCGGCACGCCCATCCCCGGTGTGGTGCCCCTGCCGCAGATGGCGATGGCGCCCATGCCCGATGCGGCGGCGACAATTGTTGCCTTTGACCTGAACGGGGACGCCGCCAACACGGACAATGACATCAACACAGGTGTCGACATTGACACCAATGGTGATGGCGTTCCAGATCTACTAGGTGTTGACGCAGGTCTTGACTCCAGCCAGTGGGATCTGGATGCCGACGGCACCGCCGACTTCCTCGAGGGCTTCCCGGCCGCGACAATCCACGCCGGCTACCCCTTCTTTAACCCCGGCGTGCTCGGCCACCGGCCGCCAACGCCAGCACTGGACCTAATGGACGACGGCGGTCTGCCGCGCCACGTCGTCACCAGCGGCCCGGATGAGGGCCTAATAGATTCATACGTCTCCCGCCTGGACTTCAACAAGGTCCTGCACGAGGCGGCGGCGCTGCAGATTCCGGAGGAGGGCACGCCGGCTGAGCAGCAAGCGATGGCCTTCCACGCCGGACCTATCGCTGGAGGCGGCGATGCCACTTATGACAGCTTCCTGCCTGACGGGGTGCCTTCCCCAGACTTTGAAGTTAACGGCCTGCCGGCAGCGGCTGGCGCGCCCTTCGCCGACCCCTGCCGCACAGATGTAGATAATGGGCTTGTGACCACGACTGGTACACCGCGGACGATCAAAGGGGCTAACATCGAGATGCCGGTGACGATCAACCGCGTGGGCTGGCACTTCCAGCAGCAGCGCTTCGAAGCGCTGTGGGAGGACGTCGGGCCGACGCTGAGCGAGAACAAGGCGCCGGAACCGATGATCATGCGCATGAACAGCACTGACTGCGGCGAGTTCCACCACACCAACCTGGTACCCAACGTCTACGAGCTCGACGACTACCAGGTGCGCACGCCGACGGACATCATCGGCCAGCACATCCACCTGGTCAAGTTCGACGTGATGAGCGCCGACGGCTCGGCCAACGGCTGGAATTACGAGGACGGTACCCTCAGTCCAGACGAGGTGCGCGAGCGCATCGAGGCCTTTAACCATGGCGGTGGCTTCACCGACCTGAATGGCGCTGTCAGAGATGAGTTGAATAACCCGCTGGAGCCCTCACACCATCCCTGGTTTAGCCAAAATACATTGCCCGGTTTCGATCCAACCACCGGCTTGTCCAGCGGGACCAACATCTACGTCTGTGCCGATGGCGCAGGGACATCTGTGGTCTGCGACAGCGCGAACGTTGAAGTCGCCGGGCCAGATCTAGACGGCGACGGCCTCCCCGACCAAAATTGGTTAGGGGCGCGGACGACGATCCAGCGTTGGTACGCCGACCCCCTACTGGAACGCTCCTGGGACGGCGGCGTGGGTACCGTCTTCACCCACGACCACTATGGCCCCTCGACCCACCAGCAGGTTGGTCTCTACTCGACGCTGCTGGTCGAGCCGGAGGGCTCGGTCTGGAAGCATAATGAGTGGGGCTACGCGCTGGGTGATGAAACAGTACGCGAGGACGGCGGCCCGACCACCTGGCAGGCGATCATCGAAGTGCCAAACGCGCTCTGGACAGACCTGGACGGCGATGGAGTTGATGACGACCCCACGCATCGCGAGTTCTACTTTGAGTTCGCCGACTTCCAGCATGCCTATGAGGCTGGCGGTGGGGCATTGAATCTTCCCGCCCCCGATGGCCTTAGCGGTGGCATAGATAACGAGAACCTTCTCGGCCCATCTATCAGAATTCCTACTTACGATGACTTCCCGAACGCGATCAACCCGTCGTTCAAGCAGGTGCCGCCAAATCTGGCAGATATCTATCTCCATCCGAGTTGGTGCCCGGGCGATGGCCTGGTGAGAGAAGCCGATCCTACAAATACAGTGTTGGCGGCCCTGCGGCCGTGCGCAGAGGCGATCTCGGCCGACGACCCCGGCACCTACGCCGTGAACTTCCGCAACGAGCCAATCGCCCTGCGCGTGTTTGAGGACGCCAACCTGAACGGCGTACTAGATCCCGGCGAGGACACGAATGGTAACGGCGTACTAGATCAGGTGGCCGGCGACGCCGGCGATCTGGCCCTGGCCTTCCAGTCACGGACCGACCGGGCCATCCCTGAGCTGAACAGCCAACCGGCTGGACCATATCCACCGCTGACGGCCGACATGCGGCCGGGCGATCCCTGGACGCCGCTGCTGCGCGCCTATATGGGCGACCGGCTGCGCATCCGCGTGCAGGTAGGCGCTCACGAAGAGGAGCACAACTTCACCCTGCATGGCATGAAGTGGCGGCAGGAGGCGAACGGCTCCAACTCGGGCTGGAAGAACTCGGAGTTCTTCGGCATCGACGAATACTTCAACGTGGATACGCCCGTCCTACCCGATACCGGCCAGGGCACGCCCAACCAGGTCGACTACTTCTATACCGTCGGCAGCGAGGTGGAAGGGATCTGGAACGGCGTCTGGGGCATCTTGCGCACCTACAAAGCGGAACGCAACCAGGGTGACCTGGTCGAGCTGCGCAACAACGATGTCGGCAGCCAAAGCCTGGAGATTGTCAACAATGATGATCCGGAACTGCCTGACTTCAACGGCGTCTGCCCGGCGGACGCCAACCTGGTCAGATTCAATGTCACCTCGGTACGGGCCGCAGATGTGCTTGGTGATCAGGGGCTGGTCTACAACAGCCGCACCACGGCGGTTGATCTGGTAACAGGTATCAATGCTCAAGGCATTATAACTGCATCAACCCTACAAGGGCAGGGCCCGCTGATCGACCCCACGGCGCTGATGTACGTTCTGGACGACGACCTGGTGGATCCGGCCAATCTGGCCCTTGGTCTCAAGCCCGGAACGCCGGTCGAACCGCTGATCCTGCGCGTCAACGCCGGTGACTGTATCGAGGTGCAGTTGACCAATGCCCTACCGGCTGAACCGGTCTTTGCCGCCGACGGCGTGACCCAAATCGGCTTTACCGGCCAGCCAAAGATGCCCGGCTTCAGCGCCTTCCCGCCCATCGTGCACAAGAACGAGAACGCCGACCTGGCGGGTGGCATCACCACCTTCAACTACAACGATATGGCCCCCTCCAGCTACGTGGGGCTGCATCCCCAGCTGCTGGCCTTCGACCCGCGCAACAACGACGGCTTTACCGGCGGCCAGTCGAATGGCAAGCTCGTCGCGCCGGGCGGCAGCGCGAAATACACCTGGTACGCCGGCGACGTGACCGCCACCAACCTTGGTACCGTCCGGGGCGGCCGGATAGCCCAGTATGAGCTGGCGGCCGAGCCGGTGGAGTTCGGCGCGGTGGGTCTCTTCCCGGCCGATCGCATCCAAGGCACCAGCAAAGGCCTGGTCGGCGCCATGGTCGTCGAACCGCAGAACTCCTGCTGGATCACCGACCCCGGCACCCGGGCGCAGGCCTCGGTATGGAAAGCGACCGGCCTGAGCGGCGCCTGTAACGTCGCACCGAACGGCACGGCGACCTTCCGCGACTTCGTAACCGTGATGCACAACGACGTCAACCTGCGCTACGGCGGCGGCGCCTGCGCTGCCAATCCTTCGGATATCAACTGCGCGGTGCCCAATATCTCGGCCGAAGGGCCGCTGGGACCGCCAGAGGACCCGCAGGACTCGGGGCAGAAGGCGATCAACTATGGTGCCGACCCGCTCTGGTTCCGCCTGGGGATCGCCCCGAACACCCCGTTCGATTTGATCCACCGCATCGCAGCTCTGAAAGAGCCTATCCGCGATGTCTTCTCCAACTTCCTCATTGACCCGGTGTCAGGCGAAGACCCGCAGACCGAAGTCTACGCCGCCAGCCCGAGCGGCCCGCAAGAAGGGCGCGTGCGGCTGCTTATGCCCGGCGGGCATGCGCGCGGCACGACATACACCCTGCACGGCCACGAGTGGCAGCGCCAGCCGTATATCAATGACTCCAGCGAGATCGGCCACAACGACGATCCCGGCAGCGAGTATTACGGCACGCAGGAAGGAATCAACCCGGCCGGTCACTGGGATATCGTCACTGACCTGGGCGGCTACTTCAACGTCGCAGGGGACTACCTGTTCCGCGACCAGGCGTCTTTCGGCAGCTACCAGGGTCTGTGGGGCTTGCTGCGCTTCAACTACACGCCGCCCAAGGCCGCGAATGACTTCTACAGCGTGTTAACGGTCGCCGCCCCCGGCGTGCTGGCCAATGACCTGGATCTAGACGGCGATACCTTGACTGTTGGGACTGTCAATGGGTCTGGCGACAACGTAGGGACAGAGATCCTTCTGGCTACAGGCAGTACTCTGACGGTGTTAGCTGATGGCTCGTTCACCTATGTTCCCACAACCGGCTTCATCGGTGAGGACTCCTTCACCTACCAGGCAATTGCTGGCGGTGAGTTGTCGAATGAGGTCACGGTGTTCATCACCGTGAGAGCCAACATCCCGCCGGTGGCCAACGATGACCCGGTACAGGCAGTTGTCGATCAGCCGGTGACCATCGATGTGCTGGCCAACGATACGGACGCCGACGGCGATCCGCTGACGATTGTTGCTTGGACAGCGCCAACAGTACAAAATACCGGCGGCAGTATTGGTTCGCTAAATTGTAGTGCAGCAGATTGCACCTACACACCCCCTAGCGGCTACCTCGGTGTAGATACCTTCACCTACACCATCGACGATGCACATGGCGGGCAGGACACGGCAACGGTTACGGTCACGGTCGTGCAAAACACCGTCACAGTGACCAGTGCCATCTACCGCACCCAGCGGGAACGTTGGCAGATCGCGGGCACGGTCTCGCCATCTACCAGCAGCGTGGAGGTCTTCCTCAATGTCATCGATAATGATGCCATCCTGATCGGCGCGGCCAACGTCAACAACAATGACGGGACATGGAACTTCAACGGCACGAGCGGCCAAGTAGCGGTAGCGGTCGACGGGGATTCCGTCTTCGCCGTATCCAGCAGCGGCGCCGTCTCTGACCCGCCGTTCCTGGTGGACGTGCGCCGTTAACATCCAGCCTCTGCCGGCAGGAACGTTGGCAGAAGCTGCCTGAGTTATGAGCAGGTGGGTGCGGCTTCGAAGCAGCTGCACCCACCTCTTTTTGTGAGGAGAGTGGCCGGCGGCCAGGTGTGGGAGCGATAAATGTTTGTTAAGTGGCCCCTGTTTACTCGACCCAAATCCGGCCCGATATGGTAGCATGAAAGGTTGCAGGTGGGCAAGTCATTCTGCGCCGCAGACGGGGCAAGTTCGTGAAACGCGGTCGCACAAAGAATCGCGGGTTCCTCAAGTAATTCGCCAACCTGGGGCTTGTTTGCAAAGATGTACCACTAGTTAACTGGATTGGGTCCTGGCCATTCTGGGAGTGAAAAAGATGCTTAAACGAATCATAACCAAAAGATTACTTCTCCTGTTGCTGCTGAACGGGCTGCTGCTGGCGGCCTGCGGCGGTGAGGCAGTGGATGAATCGCTGACGGCCGAAGACTTTGGCGTGGCGGCGCCGGCTGACGACCATGAACATGAAGATGGCGACGACCATTCCCATGATGAAGAGCCAGAGGAACCGGTCTTTGATCCCTCGCTGACGGAGACGGAGGATGAGGGGATTTTCATCGACCACCACGGCAACCGGGTCGTCGACGAGTTGTACCAAAAATACGAGGACGAGGCAGTCAAGCTGGAGTTCACCGTGGAGAATTTCCTGGGCGTGGGCGGCCGCGGCGGCGAAGTGTCGGCCGATATCCGCGCCGGCGAACGGGCTGTGATCAAGTTCAAATTGAGTGATGCCACAACGGAAGCACCGATCAGCGGGCTTCGGCCGTTGGCCTGGATTGACCGGCTGCCAGCGGAGGAACTCGACCTGGCGGCGGGGGACGGCGGCTGCCAGGATAAGGTGGAAGGGTACCTGAGCGGGACACTGACGGCACGGCCGACGCTGGACCTGAACAGCTTTTTCATCCTGGCCCTCAATAATGATCCCAGCATCTCGGTCATCGATCCCACCGTCGACGTGGGGGGTATGACCCAGCTCTTCGCCCTGATCCAGCTAAACAAGCCTGGTGAGGATTGGGCGATGAGCGCCGACCAGGAAGAACTATGGGTGACGGTACCGGGAACGAACCAGGTGGCCATCGCCGAGTTGGATGGTTTTTCCGTGGCGCAGCACATGGACGGCGGGCCTAATCCGCAGCGCATCGCCTTCCAGCCTGATCAACGCTACCTCTGGATCGGCAACGACGCCGAAAACAAGCGCGAGAGTGGGGTGACGGTGATCGACCCGCAGACACGGAAGATGGTGGCCCAGATCGCCACCGGCGCCGGGCACCACGAGCTGGCCTTCTCCCCCGATAGCCAGTACGCCTATGTGACCAGCAGCGAGGATGGCCGGCTGTCGATCATCGATACACAGGCGCTGGAGGTGGTGCAGGAAGTACGGGTAGGACAGGAGCCCGTGGCGCTGGCCGTCTCGGAAAGCAGCGGGACCATCTATGCCGGCGACCGGCGCAGTGGCCATATTCTGGCCCTGGACGGGCAAAGTTTCGCCGAGATAGCGGAGCTGGAAGGGGATCGCGGGCTGGCGGCGCTGGGGCTGACCCCGGACGGCCGTTGGGGGATTGCCACCAACCCGGAGGCGGGGCAGGTGATCCTTTTTGATACCAGTAACAACACCGTGACCCACGTGGCCGAAGTCGACGGCGCGCCGGACCAGATCAGTTTCAGCCAGGAGATGGCCTATATCCGCGCCCGCGAAACGGCGCAAATCATCACCATTCCCCTGGCGGAGATCGACCCTGCGGCGGCGCTGCCCTTGAACCTGGTGCCGGTGGGTGAGCAGGCGCCGGGCTTTTTCCCATCGATGTCCCTGGCCAACGCGGTGTTCCCCATCGCGGAACAAGGGGCCGTGGTGGTGGCCAATCCGGCCGATGACCAGGTTTATTTTTACCCGGAAGGGGCCACCGCGGCTTCGGGCAGTTTCCAAGGGCATACGCTGTTCCCGCGGGCGGCCCAGGTGGTGGATCGCAGCCTGCGCGAAGAGGCGCCGGGGGTGTATGCCGGCCGGGTGCGCATCCCGGAAGAGGGCGATTACCTGGTAGCGGTGATGTTGGGCGATCCGCTGCTGGTCCATTGTTTTGAGTTCACAGCCAAGCCCAACGAGGCGCTGCAAGAGGCGGCCAGGCTGCCTGATCTGGAGTACCTGAACAAAAACAACATGAACCCGGTAGCCGGGCAACCCTTCGCCGTGCAGTTGCAGTTGACCGACCCCGCTACTGGGCAGGGCATTGACGGGCTGGAAGATGTCTTCATCTTTGCCAACCAGGTCGCCGGCAACTGGAACACCCGCACCGTGGCTTCCTCGATGGGCGAGGGCGTCTACGAAGTGCCGCTGACCATGCCCCGGGCCGGGCTGTACGCGGTTTACATCGATGTGCCTTCGCTGGGATTGGACATCAACCAGCATCCGGGCCTGAATCTGGAAGTAGCGGCTGGCAGCTAAGCGCCGGCAGCGTGCCCGCTGGCGTTTGAAGAAAAAAACCAATTGATTGAGGTGAATGATGCGCGTGAAATCACTGCTGTTTTATGGCTTGCTATTTTTATTGCTTCTGGCGGTCGCAGCCTGCAGTGCGGGCGGTGAAGAGGCTGAATTCAGCACGCCGCTGGCCAACGAGGTTGAGCCCCACGAGGAACCGATGGAAGGGGAAGGGGGGCACACCCACCTGGATGCGGAGGAATTAACCGATCAGCTGACGGTGGCTTTGGTGCCTTCGGAGATGGTCGTCGGCCCCAACCGTTTCGCGGTCGGACTTCTCGACGAGCAGGGTAATTTGATCCACGACGCCGACGTGCACTTTCATTACTATGACTTACGGGACCCCAATAAGGCCGTTTATGAATCGGACGCCGATGCGGCACGGGTGCAGTCACCTGACGGGCTGACCACGATCTATACCCATGAGCGTGACTTCACTATAGCGGGCTTATGGGGTGTGGAAGTTGAAGCGAAATTACCAGGAGGCGGGGCCGCCAAACAACGGATCGGTGTCGAGATTGTAGAAGACTCAGCAACCCTCAGCCCGGGAGATGAGGCACCCTATCTGCGCACCAAGGTCCTACGCGACGTGGGCATGGACGCCGGCCAGCTGACATCGGCCAAGGAGCCTATCCCGGCGTTACACGAACAAAGCCTGGATGGTGCCCTGGATAATGACAAACCGACGCTGCTGCTCTTCGCCACGCCGGCCTTTTGCGAGACCCGATTCTGCGGCCCGGCGTATGAGATCGTGGGCGAATTGCAGGAAGCATATGCTGAAGAGCTGAACTTCGTCTACGTGGAAGTGTTCGATGGCCTGCCCGATCCGGGCGTGAGCGGCTTCCAGGCCTCACCTGGAGCCGAGGCCTTTGGCATCCAGAGCGAACCGTGGGTCTACTTTATCGATAATCAAGGAACGATTGTTTATCGCTTAGAAGGACTATTTACCGGCGAAGAAATCGAACAGCAACTGCAAAACCGCCTGGACCTGTAATGGCCTTGGACCGCAACAGGGAATTGCCGGAACATACGACAGAGAATGATTCTGATGGAAAACAAGGTTGAATTGTCGCTTGAATTCCGCGAAACCGTGACAGAAAGTCTGGGAGAAGCTGGTCTACTTCAAGGGCATATCAATATCCAGTTCAATGGTGGCCAATATCGCCGGTTGCTGGCCACAGCCATAGTGATTTTATTGCCCCTCTTCTTCGCCACGGTGGCGCAGGCCCACGAAGGGCGCGAAGTTGGTCCCTATTTGTTCGTGGTCGGCTTTCGGGATGAGCCAGCGCTGGAGGGATTCTTGAATGGCATCGACTTGCAGGTTGAGGTCGCCGCCAGCGGTGAAGTGGTTGAAGGACTCCAGGATTCACTGCAGGTGGAGCTGCTCTATGTCCCCAGCGGCGACTCTAAGGTTTTCGATTTAGACCCGATTTTCGAAGCGCCCGGTCATTACACGGCCGATTTCATACCGACGGCCCCGGGCGAATACCGGCTCCGTTTCTTTGGCACCATTGACGAACTGGCAGTGGACGAAACCTTTGAATCGGGACACGATACTTTCAGCGATGTCGAAACAGCTCAAGAGATGCAATTTCCAAACCCTGTGCCCCAAGCACGTGAATTTGAGAGCGCGGTTCGCGGCGCCCAGCAAGCGGCTGGAGAAGCCCAGGATAGCGCCGCAACAGCCACCCTGCTGGCCACCGCGGCTCTGGTATTGGGCTTGATCGGAGCCGTAGCCGGCCTGGTTGCCCTGCTGATGGTGCGTCGTCGCGCCTGAGCCAGGCGAGCTGGCTTAAGTTTACCTGTGAAGGAGTCTGGACTGCTGCAATGGGAAAACAGAGCAGACGGATAATTCAAGCGGTCCTGGTGGCGCTGCTTTTGGGGTTGGGGTGGCTGGCTTCGTCGCGGTCTGCGCCTGTGGCCCTGGCCCATGCAAATCTGGTGCGCGCGGAACCGGCGCCAAACGCCGTTTTACAAGAGGCGCCCCAACAAGTGACCATCTGGTTCACCGAGCCGCTCGAGCCTCAATTCAGCCAGATCCAGGTGCTCGACGGTAGTGGGCAGCCGGTAGATCTGGGCGACAGCCGCGTTGATGACCAGGATCCGGCCCAATTGGCGGTCAGCCTGGGGCCGCTGGTCGACGGGACCTACACTGTAGCCTGGACCAATGTTTCCACTGTCGACGGGCATAAAGTCCGGGGCTCGTATGTTTTTTCCATTGGCGAAGCGATCAATAGTGCCGTCTTACCGCCGCTTGGCGACCAACCTCTGCTGCAATCACCGTTGGAACCCGTGCTGCGCTGGCTTACCTTAATCAGTATGATGGCCATTGTGGGCGGGTTCGCTTTCCAATTTTGGGTGATGCGTCCGGCTCTACAAGCGGTCGGATCAGGCAAAGCCCTGGAAGCGTTAAAGCGCGCCCTGGCGAAACGGTCGGCACTGCTGAATTGGATAGCCCTGAGTCTGTTCTTGCTGGCTTCCATAGGCCATCTACTCCTTCAGGCGACGATTACCACCGAATTGCCCCTGTTCCAGGCAATAGGCCAGCCGCTGGCCTCGCTGTTGTTTGAGACCAGTTGGGGGCGGCTGTGGCTGGTACGGATGGCCCTGGCACTGCTTTTAGGCGGTTTGTTGTGGCTGGGCGAACGGGGGGAAGAGAGCGGGAGATTAGCCTGGGGCAGCGTCTACGAGATGGCAGCCGCGGTTGTCAGCCTGGCCATCTTGCTGACTTTAAGCCTTTCAAGCCATGCCGCCGCCACCGTAGAAATCCGCGGGCCGGCGCTTTTCAACGATTACCTTCATTTACTGGCAGCCGCCGTCTGGGTGGGCGCGTTGTTCCATTTTGCCCCGGCAGTCCCCTTGATTCGCGGTACCCTATCGCCGGCCCAGCGCAAAACATTGCTGGCGACCCTGGTACCGCGTTTCTCAGTTTTAGGCATCGCCAGCGTGGCCGTGTTGGCTGTCAGCGGGCTTTACAGCACTTGGGCCCAGGTGACCTTGCCCGTGGCCTTGGCCACTCCATACGGCCGAGTATTGCTGCTTAAAGTGGCGCTGGTCGGAGTGATCCTGGCTCTGGCCGCGATCAATCTTCTGCGCGTACGGCCGCGGCTGGCCCGAGAAGATGCGGCCGGGGATCAGCTGCGTAAGCTGGTGGCCGGAGAAGCGGGCATAGCCGTGCTGATCCTGCTGCTGGTCGGATTGCTGACGGCTCTGGAACCAGCGCGCCAGGTCGCTTCGCGCTTGGGTCTCGGGCAGGACAGTGATCTCGTCCTTGAAGATAGCAACGAAGGGGTGATCATCGCCCTGACCATCAAGCCGGCGCAGGTCGGCCCCAATCAAATGGTGGTGACCTTAACTGATGATCGTGGCCAGCCAATTGACAATGCCGATGATGTCAGCATACGGCCAACTTATTTGCAGACGGATCTTGGCGAGGCGGCCATTTCGGCGACCAACCTGGGTGATGGGCAATATCAGGCTGATGAGGTGCTGCTTGGTTTGGCCGGTCCGTGGCAGGTGGGATTGATCGTGCGCAGGTCCGATGCCTTTGATGCCCGAACGGCTTTTCGTTTTGAACTGAGTCCGGCGCAGGCCGGCAACAGCACCGCCATCGCCCCGGACGCGCGCACGGGCCAGCTCCTATGGGCGGCCGAATTGGCTTTACTAGGCGTGGTTTTAGTGGGCGCCGGCCTGGTGTCCGGCCGCCGGCGAGGAGCTAAAGGTACCGCTGCGGCCGTTCCGGGTATCATTGCCCTGGGGGCGGCCGTCTTCCTGGCTCTCACTGCCCAGCCCGACCAGCCGCCGGCTGCTCAGGCGCTGCAGCCTGCGGCTGGAAAAGGAAACCCATTTTTACCTGATAGTGCTTCGCTTAGCGCCGGGCGGCAGGTTTATGAAGCGCATTGCATGATCTGCCACGGGCTGACCGGCTACGGGGATGGACCACGGTCAGTCGGCATTGACGCCGTCAATATTATCGAGCATGTGCCCCTGCACGCCGATATCGAGTATTTTGAGATCATCTCCTCCCACGCAGACCGCGGCGACCTGAACTACAGCACAAGTGCAATCAGCGAAGAGGATATCTGGCACCTGGTCAATTACCTGCACGCCTTTGAGGACGACCAGCTGCTGGCCGAAGAATATTTTGGTCAGGCGCGCGATCTGGCGGCGCAAGGGGACTTCGCAGGGGCGTTGGCCCTGCTGGATCAGGTCATCGATCTATCGCCGCGCTTCGCCCAGGCCTTGCTGGGGCGGGGCATCATCGCCCTTGATCAGGGGAACATGGCCCAGGCCATCGCTGACCTGGACCGCATCATCGCCTTAGATCCGAGTTATGCCGATGGTTTTTATTACCGGGCCGAGGCTTACCGTCTCAGCGGTCAGATCCAGGATGCGGTTGCCGGCTATACCCAGGCCATCGCCCTGGAGCCGGACCGTAGCGATGCCCTTTACGCGCGCGGCGTGCTGCAAGTCAATAACGGCGCGCCGGAAGAGGCGATCGACGATCTGCAGCGCTTCCTTGAATTAGAACCACAAAGCGGCGATCGGGCGGCGGTCGAGGCGCTGATCGCCCAACTGGGGGGCGTCGGAACGGCGCCAGGAGGCGATCAGGCTGCAGCGCCCACCCTGGCGCTCGCTGATCTGCCGGCCGGTTTCGAGCCATTGCCGCCGGCTAACCTGGGCTTGGTAGCCGGCGGCCCCATTGCGATCGGAACGACCATCGCCAGCAGCTTCGCCTTCGGTCACAGCGAGTACTTCGAGTTGCTTGGGGGGTATACGACAGCGTTAGCGGGGCAGGCGGAGCAGCGTGCCTTCGACAGCTCCCTCAACACGGACGATCTGGTGGCTTTTTTGAGCGCCGGCCTAGGAGCCGTAGAGGTCCTGGAATCAGCCCCGCTGCCCGCCCCAGAGGGCCTGGGCGATGCCATGACGGGGGTGACGGCCGTTTTCAGTACGGAAGGGCGCCAATTACGGGTTGATGGCTTGGCCTTTCGCCGCGGTGAGGTAGGTGCCTTGCTCTTCGTCGTGTACGGAAACGGTGAGCTGCCATCGATTGCGCTGGATGAACTGGCCACAACGCTGGCCGAGTCCATCACCCCCTGAGGGTGCAGGGCAGTAAGAAAGATACATCATCGATAGGAAGTGCAACCCAATTTACGAGAAAATTCAATTAACCCGTTACTTTTTGCATTTCTATAGCACTATATCTATAGTACTCGACTTTATCCATTTCAAGTGGCATAGCAGATGGTTTCTACTAGACCAGGCAAAAGTGAATTAGGAATTAGGTGAAATCTGCTTTCAACAGGTGAGTTCGCGAATTTCAAGGTTGTCCAGAGATGATACCGGACCAGAGCAATTGCATCAGAGAAGGTTGGCTTGGTCTTGACGTACCAAGCCGTAGTTTGCACCTGCGGCCGACCATCGGACAATTGATGAGCCAGCAGGGTTACCAAGGAGAACAGTCCCAACAAGGCTGGTGTCGTTCGTTGAATTGCCAGGTCAGACCATTGGCGTTGGGTTTCCAAACCCAAATGAGCGCGGGCTTCCTCAAAAGTTACTTCAAGTCCCCAGCGCATGATGAACCAATCCAGAATCTGAACCGGGTCAGCCGTTTGGTCTGTAGTAAAGAAAGCAGCGGATTCAAATTCAGCCAAGGGATCGCGAACCAACACCCAGCGAATGGGCAGTGGGTCAAAGCCGGGCGTGTACCACAAGGCCGTGCCGGTTACGTATTCAATCAGCCGCTGCCGACCACCATACCAAGCAATGTTCTGTTTTTTCCAAATCGTGGCCGGGTCAGCCAACACCTGAGCAAGCGCAGGCAAGCGCGCGCCTTTTTTCGGTTTAGGTCCTCGTTTACTTTTGGGTTGCGGACCTGGCGGGCGGTGAAGCACCGCATCCAGACGCAGGCGCGAAACCAGGGTGACCGGCCGGAGGTAGCCGGCACAGCGCAAGCCCAGTTTCACAGCTGCCATCGCCCCATCCACAACCAAGACCAGTTCTCGTTGCCGCAACCAGCGGCGAACAACACCCACCATCTGACCCACCCAATCAATGCTCGTCTTGTGCCGTTGGCCATTCGATTCATTGGTTTTGGGGCTGGGTGCCAAAACAGTCAAAAAAGGCAAAGCCCACACTCGGTCACTCCAGGGCAGCGACACCAAGAGCATCATACTGACCCAACGCAGACCGCTGCTGTAGTTGGTGTACTTGTGACTAGACCGCACCGCATCGCGGAAGATGCCCTTGGCCTTGATTTCCCCCCCCGCGCCTTCTTTCCAGTGTTTCATCTGCGCCCAAGACGATGGGGACACCCGCGCTGACGAAGGTGGTCACCAGGATACCCAACAGAATTTGGCTCACTTGCAGCCCCGACCATTTCGCCCGGTTGAGTACACGATGATAGTTCTGATATTACTTGTCATCTTTCAAGCCCAACACACGCAGCGCAGCTGTCACTGTTCATTTGCCTGGAGCCAAAATGGCTCCTACCAGCAATATTTGAGCCCAATCCCAGATTCGGGCGCTAAATGCTTGCGTAAATGGTATCAATATAACCATAATTTCTGGAGGCAAGGTAAGCATTTGATTTCTCCTTGATCAGTGAAATCAGCTTATCTTGCCTTCCTTTTTTGTCAACCAAATGGATAAAGTCCATTAGTAGAGATTTACTGGTAGGTATTCGCCCAGCAATACCTTATGACTGTCGAAAGTAATAGAGGACCTTGTCATGCTTGATGTATTGCGGATACGGACAATGCGCCAGCGGCGCCAACTCATCAGGTGGTCGTTGCTCACCCGGTCCAGTTGGTGGACGCTGTCTACGTTCTTCTTGCCCTTTATTCTCTATCTGTTGACTCTGGCACCGACCATCTACAACCTGGATAGTGCAGAATTGACGACGGCCGTTGCCACGGATGGCATCCTCCGTGCGACGGGGTATCCACTGTACCTGATCCTGGGAAAGCTGTTTTACTGGCTGCCGCTGGGCGATGTAGGCTTCCGCTTGAATCTGTTTTCGGCCGTCTGCGGTGCCCTGACAATCTTCCTGGCGGATCGAATCTTGCAGCGGCTGGCAGTTGGCCGTTGGGCACGCTTAGGGGCATTGGGTCTGTTGGCGACCGCACCCTATTTCTGGGCCATGTCGGTCGTCGCCGAGGTGTACACCCTGCATACGGCGCTTATGGCTGGTGTCGTATTGTTACTCCTGCGCTGGGACGAATCACCGGCACCGTGGCGGCTAATCGGTGTGGCCCTGCTGCTTGGCCTGGGCAGTGGCAATCATGCAGCAACTGTGCTGTTAGTTCCTGGCTGCGTGTGGTTTGTAGCGACTCGCTCTCGCCGGCACTGGCTGCAACCACATATTCTTGCGGCTGTCGCTGCGGCAGCAATCACTGGCCTGGCCATTTACCTTCTGCTTCCCTGGCGCTACGGGCAAAGCCCAATTTTCAACTATGCCGGACAGTACGACGCAACCGGAGCGTTTGTGCCCGTGAATTTGCAGACGTGGCAGGGCTTCTGGTGGCTGGTCAGCGGCAAAGCCTTCGCCGGGCAGATGTTTGGCTATCGTCTGCTAGAACTGGGACCGGAAATTGGCTATTTTGGTGCCCAGCTTTGGCTGGCTTTCTTCGCTATTGGCATTGGACCGGGTCTGTACGGCATGGTTGTTTTGCTCCGGCATCAGCGGCGAGTGGGCGTCATGCTGCTCCTCATGTTTCTCGTTAATGCCATTTTTTATATCAACTACCATGTAGTGGATAAGGTGAGTATGTACCTCCCGGTGTACCTTGTCTGGGCGTTATGGCTTGGTGTTGGCTACGAGAAGATCCTTAACCAGATCCGTGAGACGACTGCCTCGCGCCGCTGGGTGTGGCTGCCGCGCCTCGTCATGGTTGGCGCCGTACTGCTTGCTTTGGCCTGGAACTGGTCGCGCGTTGACCGTTCCGACGACTGGAGCACACGCGAGCAAAGCGAGGCGATATTACAGCTTGCACAGCTGGACGCGCTCATTTTTGGCTGGTGGGACACGGTTCCGGCGATACAGTACCTGCAATTGGTAGAAGGACGACGACCGGATGTCACTGCGATCAACCGTTTCCTTATCAGTGGCCCAGACATGAACCGGTTGATCATGAGCGAACTTGGCCGGCGACCGATCTATATTGACAATCCATCCATCGACCTGCTGCGCCAAGCAAAAGCCACGAACGTTGGCTCACTTTACGCGTTGGAGCCACGTGATGCCAGGTAAGATGCTCAAACCAACTTACCCAAAATACAATCCCCTATTCGCGTGGTTGGAGGAGGTAGCTATATCCCCCTAAGAGCAGCTAGTGACAAACAGCTTTAATAAGTGAAAGAAACAAGGAGAACACAAATTATGAATGGCTGGAAGAAAGAAAATATAACCCAATTAGTTCTAACGCTCATGATCCTCCTATCGGGAGGGGTCATGTTAGCCTTTGTCGATATACCTGCTGAAGCGATCAGCTGGGAACTGTTGGCCGGCGCCTATGAACCATCACTGGATGTTAATGAAAACAGTGGTGCCCCTGGGAGCATATTCGCCTTTACTGGCAGTGGCTATCCCCCTAATAGCCAGGCGGTTTTCTACATCAACGGCCGTCCCGTTGGCAGCCTAATGACCGATGCGGGCGGCATGGCGACCTTCACGCTGAACACTACCGGTGCAGCTGAGGGAGTGTATAATGTGACGCTGGAAGTAGATATCAACGCCTCAGCGACAGAGAGTATTGAGCTGCGTGCCGGAGAACCAACGGTAACACCCCCCCCTGGCTTCGGAGGGCCAAACTTCAATATGCAGACCCTGACTTATCTATCCGTCATTGTCGGGCAATAGGATCAGGATCAGGGTCGGCACGGCGCTGACCCTGATCTATTACACAAACTGTTAATTTGGCGAAATCTAGCGACGCGGCAATCGTCGAGTCAGGTTCGTATTGCGCACGCTGCTATAGATTAAATGCAAACGAACGACCTTCAAGCTGATTGGTGGGCACAAGTGCGCAAGGCGCGCTGGTTGTGGGTACCCCTTCTGGTTTTTGCAGCTACGCGCCTGAGCATCCTTTTGGTAGCTTACCTCGCTGCAGGTCTATTTATCGATTCGTCGTTGCCGCCATATCATCTGCGCGGTACAGAGAATATTCTGGTGGATGTATTCGGCAGCCGTTGGGATACAGGTTTTTATGTGAGCATTGCCGAGGAAGGATACCGGTACCAGGGCGTGCCGCTGCCCTCGGTGGCTTTTTTCCCTTTATACCCGCTCATGATGCGTACGCTTGGGGTGTTGGTGGGTGATGTGCTGATCGCCGGGATTGTTATCAGCAACTCGGCGTTACTTCTGGCAACGATGCTCCTCTATCGTTTCACGGAAGAGGGCTGGGGTCAGGCAGTGGCGGAGCGAACGATCTGGTATTTTCTCATTTTTCCAACAGCATTTTTCGGCACGGCCGTTTACTCCGAATCTCTCTTTTTGCTGGTGGCAATTGGGGCGCTCTACGCCGCCCGGCGAGGGTACTGGGTAGTAGCAGCCCTGCTGGGTATTGCTTCGGCTCTGACTCGCTTCATGGGCCTGATCGTTGCGCCAATGCTGCTCGCAGAATGGTGGATGCAGCAGCATAAGCAATCAGCGAAATCCAAACCGTCTTGGATTGCACTGCTGGCGGCTGCGGCCGTTCCTCTGGGTACACTGGCCTACGCGGCCTACTTGGAGCGCGTTTTCGGCGATCCTTTGGCATTTGTGCAAGGGGCAGCTGCCTGGGCACGCCAGCCCCAATCCCCGCTCCTTACCCTTACCAGGTTGCTACAAACGCCGGATGGTGGTTGGTGGCCGGCTCTACTCGCCGGTTATATCCACCTCGATAATTGGCTCGATTTTAGCTTTGTGCTCGTGTTCCTTGCTCTTGGCTTGGTGCTGCTATATCAGCAGCGCTGGAGCGAAGGTGTATTCGTGACCTTGGGCGTAGCCGTGGCACTCAGCTCCGGTCTCTTGATGAGCCAGCGGCGCTATGTGTGGGTGCTGTTTCCGGCCTTTGTTTTGCTGGCGCAGTGGGGAAAACGGCCGTGGGTAGATCGACTGATCAGTCTAGTCTCCTTGCTGCTCTTAGGGGTATTCACGGCACTGTTTGCCAACAACTATTGGGTTGGCTGATTCTGGGCAACACTTAGCACTAGCCACGGCGTCGAGTTATACACCCAGACCAAAGTGGTCGTCGAGCGCTGGTTGAAGGAATGGTCGCGTAAGTTCTAAATTTTCAAATGCCGCCCGTCTGAAAGTCTCACCGCGTAATTTGGCTTATACGGCCCATGTTTAGTCGGGTAGGCGGCCAGCGCACAGCATAACCTGTTTTTCCAACCGCCGCCCACCAGACGAAGCGTAATACTTTCGCATTACTTCGCTTTCCAGTAAACCTCGGTTCAGCCTGGGCTCACTGTCTGAGGGCAAAGTTGAGTTCTTCGCATTTCGCGTATCTCACTTACTCCATCAGACTTGGTTTACCTGTTGCCCTTCGCTATGTAAACGGCTTTCCCGTTTTCGGACTAATAGGCCTTGTTTCGGAAGTAGGATAGACGGCCGGCGAGCCATCAAGTCTTGACGCTTTGCCAACCGTCTTCCTCCAAACCGGGCGTGCCAGGTTACCGGCACCCGGCTTTCCAGTTATTCCTTTTTTCAATGAATCCGTTGACCGTCATAGCGTCCATGTGTGATTTGTTGATGACAGTCATGACAAACGACAATAGTCTTCCGTCGTCGCGCGATCATGCTTTGAACCCAGGCTGGTTTTTCCACTTTACCTTGCTATCTTTTGGTTAGATTTTTCAAACTGTTGACATGATGCGCTTCCAGGTTAGACTGCACCCCACACAGCTCACATTCGCCTTTCTCAAGACGAGTGATCAGTTCGCTTCTAGGGTTGCAGATAACTTTCGGCGGCTGTGTATCGTTGATAGTGTATTCTGTCTTGAATAACTCGTAGGTAATCGTCTGCTGAGAGCATTGCGCTTGATTAGACTTTCTCCTTTGAGTTGGAATACCTGTACCCCTTCGCCATGTAGTGGGCTTTCCCCACCGCCGACTACTAGGGGTACTCCGTCACCTTAGGGCTCGCGCCCCTTAGGCGATCCCCAGTTCCATAATGCAATGACGTGCTAGACCGACTTAGGTTGTCCGTTCGTCTCCTTAAATACCTCTCATTGAGATACGCTGCTGCGGGTTGACCTACGACATGGCCACGTATTTTCCATGTCGTCACACAGCACATCCGGTTTCAGCCAGTTTTCCGGATGGTGTTTCCTTGCACGCTGGTGACTAGACTTTAGGCAGTATAGCTTTAACCATATCGGTCAGGGTTTGCGAAACATCTTGAAAGTCTCTGGCCTTCCTTATTCCGCTTTACGTAGATGCTCTGTTCACAGCGTCCTTTCGGTTGCTGCTAACTACGTCACCCTGTTTTGTGTGTCGTCAACTTCAAACCTCCTTTTTGTGGAAATCATTGCACCCGTGACTGGGCGCACTACGTGTAAAAACCTGCCGTAGGCAGGCTGTTTTTAGGTAGTGAGAAAAGGCCTATCGGGTTGCAGCGGCTGCGGTTTTTCATCCATGTCCAGAAAATACTCACCGAACCGCCTGATATGCTCTGTCATGTAAGGGCTGAGCCGGGCGACATGTTCCCGGGTTACCTCATGACCTTCTAGTGTCATTTCGTGCAAGGCGTTGGTCATATCAACTACATTCTGCATGATTACCGAATTGGCTACCAGGTTCATGTATTTGATCCGTTTCTACTGCTCCACTGGATCACGCTGCCGGATCACCCCTTGTTAGGAAACTGGAGGTGATTTCGAGAATGCCACATCCAAACTGACTGGTTACTCATCTACCGCATCAAAAGTGATGAGTTACAGCTTGCAAGAACTGGTAGCCACGCTGATCTATTTGGATAGGACAGGCAGTGCCGCTTGCTCGTTGATCGTCAACTGAAATACATCCGGACGGGCGTAATGACCCACGACGTCAAAGTCCAGCTTGCCGCGAGCGATTTCGGCCAGATCGAGATCGGCGTACAGAATACCCTCCTGATCGTAAAGAGGCCCGGCCAGCACATCGCCCAAAGGGGAAATAATCGCGCTGCCGCCGCGGCATAGGATCTCCGGCTGGCTTGCCAGATCTTCCCGGCCCACCAGATCCTTCGGGTACATCTCTTTCGTCACAAACTGGTTGCAGCCTAAGACAAAGCAGCGCCCTTCGCAAGCGATATGGCGCAGCGTGGCTTGCCAGCTGTCACGCTGATCGGCCGTCGGAGCCAGGTACAATTCGACCCCCTTGCCATACATGGCCATCCGCGCCAGGGGCATGTAATTTTCCCAGCAGATCAGCCCGCCTATCTTGCCCAGTCCCGTATCCAAGACAGTCAAGGTGCTGCCATCCCCCTCACCCCAAATCAGGCGTTCGGCGGCCGTCGGCTTGAGCTTGCGGTGTTTGCCAAGGAGACGGCCGTCCGGGCCGAAATATAGCAGCGTGCAATAAAGCGTTCCGCGGCTGAACTGGCTGTCCCGTTCGATCACACCCATGGCCAGGAAAACGCCCGCCTCACGGGCCGCTGCCCCCAAGGCCTCCGTGGCCGGACCCGGGACATCAACCGCATTGGCCCAATAACGCTGCCAGGTAAATCGTCCTTGCGGGCTGCGACTGCCAACCACCGTGCCAAAACTCAATCCGCGCGGATAGGCGGGAATAAAGGCCTCGGGGAAAAGAACCAACTGCGCCCCCTCCGCGGCTGCTTCCTTTATCAAGCGGCACGCTTTGGCCACGGTGGCCTCACGATCAAACAAAACTGGCGCAGCTTGCACCACGGCTACTTTGACCAGGGGGAACTTATCGTCCATTGTTTTGTCCTCTTAGAAGTGCTTGATACACAAGAGAATAAATCTGCGTCACGGGCCGCAATTCACTGATTTTCAATCGGTTTGTTCCATTCCAGTTGAAAGTAGAGTAGTGAGCACTCTCAAATGCGACCGGGCGGCATCTGAGGATACCTACTACTCCAATTCATTTGAAATACATCTATTCTCAATTCCCGCTCCAGCCATTCCACGAGGTCACTTCCCGTGCCGGAATACGATTGGCCGGCCTGAAATCCTGGCCTGTGAAATAGGCAACTGGCAGCAGGGCGGCCTGGGTGACATCATCAGGTATTCCAAGCAGTTCGGCGATCTCCTTCTCGTAGCGCAAGTGCAATGTTGTCCACGCTGAACCAAGCCCCCTTGCGCGTAGGGCCAGCATCAAGGACCAGGTAGCCGGAAGAATGGATCCATAAAAACTGGCCTGCGCCATCGGTCCTAAGTTTTCGACACGGCCGTGAATGCAGGGCATGATCATCAGCGGCACCTCACCCATATGGTTGGCCAGGTAAACCGCCGAGTTAACCACGCGCATGCTCTGCTGTTCATCCTGCTCCCCCTGCCCCCGCGTCATCCTCGCTTCCCGCTCCGATTGGGCATAAATATAAAAAGAGTCGCGGTACAACTCCCCTATCCTGGCTCGCTTGTCTTGATCCGTAACGACCATAAAGTGCCAGCCCTGAGCATTGCTGCCCGTCGGCGCTTGAATGGCGATCTCCAAACATGCTTCGATTATTTCCCGCTCTACGGGGCGGCTCAAATCCAGCCGTTTACGCACGGAGCGCGTTGTCGTCAATAGTTTATCTACGGTTATTAGGTCCAAAAGAGGTCTCCTTAATGAGGCTGACAGCTGTCAGGCAGCCAGCGGTCAGCCTGGCTGATAATGCAGTAGCAGGTATTATACGCATTTGGGCGGGCGTGTGGATGATTTTGAGTGAAGTAAATAGGATTAATTGCCGCTTGAACATCTATGCGAAGGACTCTTGCCCTTTTTATCCTTGCCTTTGTGAGCTCCCGCTACTCTTGTGATATGATACCTGCCACTCAAAAAACAAGATGGCTGAAGGTATATCCTGAGCTCGTCGAAGGAACCTTGTCAAAGGATTCCCAAAAAAATCTGCGTAACCTTTGTTCGCGCAGCGGTCGCTCTGCGACATAGAAATCTGCTGGTCATTTGCAAAGGAGAAAATTCGTTGTGAAAAATGGGGTGCATTGGCGACTCTCTCCCTGGCCATGTTTATCATCGTCATCGACACGACGATTATGAACGTGTCCATCTCCAACCTGGTCGTTGACCTGAACACCACCGTTTCCGGCGTGCAGGCCGCTATCTCTATCTACGCTCTGGTCATGGCTGCTTTCATGCTCACCGGCGGCAAGCTGGCTGCCATCTTCGGCCCCAATTGGTAGGGAAAACGAATAATGGTCGACATCCTCATACAAAATTGTGCGGCTTTGCTTCCCGGAGATGATGGACGCTTAACGATTCGTAAGGCGTGCGATATTCTTGTTCATGACGGCCGTATCGATTCCATTCGGGACACCGCCGCATATGAAAATGACTCGGCGTCTGAAATAGTCGATGCCCGGGGCATGCTGGCCATGCCGGGATTGATCAACACCCATGCTCATGCCCCGATGGTCATATTCCGAGGGCTGGCAGAAGACGTATCCATCGAGAAGTGGTTCAACGAATACATGTGGCCTCTGGAGAGCAATCTGGAAGCGGAAGATGTCTACTGGGGCATGCAGCTCGCCCTGGTGGAAATGATTGAAAGTGGCGTAACGACTGTGGCTGACCACTACTTCTTCATGGATCAAGCAGCCCAGGCCGTGATGGAAGCGGGCACCCGGGCCGCCCTCGGTTGGGCCGTCTTTGGCGACCGGGGCTATGAGGCATTGGAAGAGACGGCGAATTTCGCGTCAGAATGGCAGGGAAAAGCTGATGGCCGGATCACAACCTGGATGGCCCCACATGCCCCTTATACATGTGACGACGACTTTCTGAGAACGGCCGTCTCCTATGCGCAAAGCCTTGGTGCTGGTATACACATTCATGCGGCCGAAGAAATGGGGCAGACGAAGGCAAGTCTGCAAAAAAGGGGCATGACCCCTATCCAAGTTCTGTTGGAAACCGGGATTCTTGATTGTCCAACCATCATTGCCCACGGCTGTGGCATCCTTCCTGGAGATATCGAGATCCTGAAACAGGCCAACCGGGTCGGCGTCGCGCACGCCCCGAAGACCTACCTGAAGCTAGGTATGGGCTTGACGCCCATCGCCGCTCTACGCCAGGCGGGCATTCCTGTTGGCCTGGCGACCGATGGCGCTGTCAGCAACAACACGCTGGACATTTTCGAAAGCATGCGCCTGATGGCCATGTTACAGAAACATGAAGCGCGCGATCCGGAAGTCATGCCCATTCACGAAGCTTTGGATATCGCTTTTTCTGGCAGTGCGGCGGTTGTTGGCTTGCAGGACAAAATCGGCCGTTTAGCGCCCGGTTTTCTGGCCGATATCATTCTACTCGATATGAGAGGCGCGCATTACCAGCCTTTGCATAGCACAACTGCCAGCCTCGTTTACAATGCGCGGGCCGGCGATGTGCACACGGTGATTGTGGGTTCCCGTCTCCTAATGCAAAATAGACAGCTATTAACCCTCGACAAGCCTGAGATTATTCGGCAAGTGAATGAGCGCATGTTGCGGCTGGCGCAAAGAGTCCCCGGGCGGCGAATTCAAGCGTACAATCCGTAGAGGCTCCATCATTGGCCCGTCGCTGGCAAAATATCACCCTCCCCTTAATCGCTGTCTTGTTCAGTTTGCTCGTTGGCGGAGTATTGATTCTGATTGCCGGAGTAAACCCACTGTTTGCTTATCGAGCCTTGTTTACAGCTGGGTTTGGCTGCCGCGGCAGCGGCGGCTTTTGTGCTGTTCTCACGACCCTACAATACACCACACCATTAATCCTCAGCGGCTTATCGGCAACTATCGCTTTTCGCACCGGTTTGTTCAGCATTGGGCAAGCGGGCCAGATGCTTTTGGGAGCGGCAGCAGCCACGTTTCTGGCTAATCGTCTCAGCCTCTCCACGACCTGGATTGTAATCATCGCATTTGGCGGAGGTGCTGCCGCCGGCGCAATCTGGGGCTTCATTCCCGGCTTTCTGAAGGCGATGTTGGGCGTCAATGAAGTCATTTCAACTTTGTTGCTTAACCCCATTGCATTCCTACTCATTGGTCCCGTCAGTTTTTGGCGCATCCCTGAATGGAGTCGCCTGGCTCCTCTAGTGCCAACAACAAAACTGAATGCGGGTATTGTCATTGCCTTAAGCGCTGCCTTGTTCGCTTACATCTATCTTTGGCGCATGGCTCCTGGTTTTGAGCTGCGCACCACCGGAAAATCGCCTACCTTTGCTCGCTATGGAGGCATCCAGCCACGGCGTGCCATCATGCGCGCCATGACATTGAGTGGTGCGCTTGCCGGCCTGGCCGGGGCCATAGAAGTTATCGGCGTGCAATATCGCTTCGTGACAACTTTCTCTTCTATCGACCAGTTTGACGGCGTCATTGTGGCCTTAATTGGTCAGCAGCACCCGCTGGGAGTTGTTGTGACAGCCTTTCTTTTGGGCGGTGTTCGCCTGGGCACGATTAATGGCCTGCAGCTCGAGGCGGGTGTACCCCGAGAGTTAGGCAATGCCCTCATTGCCCTGACGGCGCTTGTCATCGCCTCACCCAAGCTATATCGCTGGCTCCAGCAGCGGTCCGGCTGCTGTTCGTTAGCGCAGGAGCGACCAGAATCACTTTTATTTTATTGCGAAATCCACTGATTGGTTTTATCATAGCAAATTTCTCCGCAAGAGGAGGACAGGACTCTGCAATATCACCCCCAGATCGCCAATGCGTAGTTCGCATCCTCAGATGCGAAAGGAACTGATTTAGGGGCACAACGCCTGTCACGATACCAGTGAAAGTTGTCAAGTGAATTAATTGAAACAAAGGAGAGAATAATGACCCAGATGAAGCGTTTGTTTTATTTTTCGTTGTTGGTTGTATTTGCTTTGATATTGGTGGGCTGTAATGCCGGAGGAGAAGAAAGTGCTGCTGAAACGTCAGATTTCAGTTTTGCCCTGGTGTTGCCCAATCCGTTGGGCGATCGTTCATTCATTGATTCATCAAACCGGGGTGCAGAGCAGGCCATTGAAGAATTAGGGGTATCTGGAAACATCATCGAGACCAATGGAATCTCGGAACACGAGGCGGCACTGCGCGGCGCCATCCAGAGCGGCCAAGATATTGTATTGGGCTTGGCGATTGATGCCGAACTGCTTTTGAGCCTGGCCGAGGAATTTCCGGATCAGCTCTTTGGTGCGCCTTCCGATGTGTTCGCCGAATCATTGCCGGAGAATGTTGCCGCTTACCAGATCAATGTGCACGAGCCAAGTTTCTTGGTCGGTTTGGTAGCCGGATTGATGACAGAAACCAAGACCGTGGGGGCCGTTGTTGGTGGTGATGCACCATCTCTGAATCAGTTCTTCTTCGCTTATAAGCAGGGTGTGCAGGAAGTGTGTCCGGAATGTGAAGTCTTGGTTAGCTATCTGGGCTTTGACTTCTCTAACCCGACGCTTGGTCTGGAGACTGCCCTGTCACAATACGAAGACGGCGCAGATATCGTCTACCAGATTGCCGGTCGCTCGGGTGAAGGTGTGTTGGAAGCGGCTGCCCAGACTGGTAATTTCGCCATCGGCGTTGACTCGAACCAGGATTGGATCCAACCTGGCAGCGTGATCGTCTCCATGCTGAAGCGGGTTGATGTCACAACCTATAAACTGATTGAAAGCGCCTTGAAAGGTGAATTCAAGGGCGGCTTTTCAGCATTGGGCATGGCAGATGGGGCTGCAGGTCTTTCCTGGGATGAAGGTTCGACAACTTTCGCCGACAATGGCCCCGATAATATGACAGCCAAACTGGACGACGTTAAAGCCACGGTCGAGGAATATCGCCAACGTATTTTGGACGGCGACTATGAAGTCTGTGATGCGCTAAATCCAACTGCTGCGTGTGACGGTATCGCACCGTCCGAATAGAGAGTTTCGGCATGGTCTGGTTAGTTTACAGTCTGTAGAATGATTTGGTAAATCGTTTTCTGTGCGATTTACCAAATCACACTACAGAGTAACCTGCCAGGTTCGTTTTGGCAGCTAGGCCGTGGCGTTTTCAGGTTCAGCCAGAGAATGGCTGCGATTTTTGTTGTTCGCACCATCTTCACAGCAGAGCGAGAGCTGGTGCAAAATTCGCCGGACTCTAGTTGATTAAACAGTAGAAGGGAAATACAGATGGCAGCTGCGCTAGAGATGACGGGAATCGTAAAGTACTTTGCCTCGTCTGACGTGTTGGCCAACAACAAAGTCAGTTTTAGCGTCGAAGAAGGGGATGTTCATGCCCTGGTGGGCGAAAATGGGGCGGGGAAAACGACCCTGATGAACATTCTCTACGGTTTGTACAAACAGGACGCCGGTGACATTCTGCTTGATGGACAACCGGTCACGATTGACCATCCGGATGACGCCATACGCTTGGGTATTGGCATGGTTCACCAGCATTTTAAGCTGGTGCCGGGCTTTACTGTGGCCGAAAATATTATGCTGGGCATGGAAGTCAGCCGGGCCGGCCTCTTGCGGAGGAAAGAAGAGATTGAAGCGGTTCGCCGCTTAGCCGAGAGCTACGGTTTGCCTGTCGATCCTGAGGCAAAGGTGCGTGATCTGTCGGTGGGCATGCAGCAGCGGGTGGAGATCTTGAAGGTGCTGCAGCGTGAGGCCAGGATATTGATCCTGGACGAACCCACGGCCGTTTTGACGCCCCAAGAAGTACGAGAATTACTGGCCGTCGTGCGCAATCTGACCCAGCACGGCCATACCGTCATCTTTATCACCCACAAGTTACCTGAAGTGAAAAGCGTGGCCGATCGCGTGAGCGTCATGCGCAACGGCCGCATGATCGGCAGCAAAGCGATCGCCGAGACCACGATCGGCGAGATGGCCAGCATGATGGTCGGGCGTGATGTGCAGTTTAGTGTGGACAAAGCGCCGGCCACGGTGGGCGATGTCGTGCTCGAAGTAGAGGATGTCACAGTCGCCGATGCCCGCGGCATACCTGCAATCCTCCATTTTTCGACGGAAGTCTACGCCGGAGAAGTGCTGGGTATTGCTGGTGTGAGCGGCAACGGTCAGAAGGAATTGGTCGCAGCTATTACCGGCATGCAAGCGGTCGAAGCGGGTCGTATACGCTTTTTAGGTCAAGACATTACGCGCTATCCGGTGAAGCTCCGCCGGCAGCTGGGGATGGCCCACGTGCCCGAAGATCGCATCGAGATGGGACTGAACCTGGAGACCAATCTCGACGAAAACCTTGTCGTTAGCCGCTATATGCTGCCGCAGTATAATAGATTTGGCTTCATGCGGCGCGGCGCCATGCGTGAATTCGCGCGCCAGGTGATCGAACGATTTTCCATTTCCGCTGCCCGCCCAGGGCGTGAAATCGTCACGCTTTCCGGCGGGAATATGCAGAAGGTTGTGCTGGGGCGCGAGTTGGCCGGCGATCCCATTCTGGTTGTTGCCAACCAACCTACGCGTGGCCTGGACGTGGGCAGTATCGAATTTGTGCATCGCACGTTATTGGATGCGCGTGACCAGGGTACGGCTATCTTATTGATTTCCGTTGAGCTGGATGAAATCATGAGCTTGAGTGACCGTATCCTTGTTCTCTATCAAAACCAGATCGCCGGTGAAGTCGATCCGGCCCAGACCACAAAAGAAGAGATTGGCTTGCTGATGGGTGGCAGTTCTCTTGAATTTGTCGAGCCGGAGTGGCAGAGGGAAGCGGCAGACATTGAAGCGCCTGGCCGGCCCAACTAAGTTATACTGAATCGTGCTGACTTGTGCTGAGCGAAGCCGAAGCAACGCACCCGAAGCAGCACAGGCGAAGTAGTGGAGGTGATGATGGATGCATACCGCCGGAACAAGATCATAAACACCGTTCTTGTTCCGATTCTGGCGATTCTTTCGGGCTTGGCCGTGGCCGCCGTTCTCATCATCGTGGCTGGTGTCCAGCCGCTGGAAGCGTATGGCGAGTTATTTAAAGCTGCATTCGGCTGCCAGGCGCTGAGTCGCTGTGCCTTATTCACGACTTTTGAGCGGGCGACGCCTCTGATCCTGACTGGCCTATCGGCCGTCATCGCTTTTCGCTCTGGTATGTTCAGCATTGGACAGGAAGGCCAGTTTATGATTGGCGCCCTTGTCGCTGCCTGGCTCGGTTTTGCCGTTGATTTACCACCCATCATACATCCGATATTCATTATGCTGGTTGCCATGGCCGCCGCCGGCCTTTACGGCTGGATCGCCGGTGTGCTCAAAGTGAAGCTGGGGGTCAACGAGGTCATTTCCACGATCGTCCTCAATGAAATCGCCATTTTGATTTCAGTTTACATGGTGAATTTTCCCCTGCGCGCCGATCGCGGTACGACCGCTTATTCGCCTGTCGTCAACGACAGCGCTAAATTGGCCATATTTATGCCCGGGTCAAAGTGGGGCATGGGATTTTTGATTGCCGTTGCCCTTACCTTCGTCGTCTATTTCTACCTCTGGCGCACAACAAAAGGATATGAACAACGTATGTCCGGGGAGTCCGGATTGTTTGCCGCCTTCGGAGGCATCCGTAACGATCGCGCGGCTATGCGCGGAATGTTCATTAGCGGTGCTGTCGCCGGGCTGGCCGGCGTCATCGAAGTGTTAGGCGTACATTACCGGATCAACCAGGACTTTTCTGTTGGTTTGGGCTTTACAGGCCTGTCTGTGGCTATCCTGGGTCAGGTGCATCCCTTTGGTGTTCTTCTCGTGGCTATTTTGTTTGCCGGAGTCAGCCTGGGTGCTCAACTCGGTCTGCAGTTTACGGTAGGCATCCCCCGGGAGTTGGGCGGTGCCATCATTGCCCTGATGATCCTCTTTGTCTCCGCCGAGAAGTTTTACCTGGATAAGATTGAAGCTGTCAGGCGTTGGTATAACCACAGGCGCGGGCGAAAAACGGCCGTAGAAATCGCGGTGGAGGAGAGCAACTAATGGATGGCTTCTTTGATGTTCTATCGCCGGCACTTGTCAGCAGCGGCATCCGCCTGGCCACGCCGATCATGCTCGCGGCTCTGGGCGGCGCTCTGTGCAATCGAGCCGGCGTCCTCGACCTGGCTCTGGAAGGAAAAATGCTTTTAGGCGCCTTCGTGGCCATCGTGATTGCCTATTTCGCGGGCAACACCTATGTTGGAATCGGAGTGGCCGTGCTTGCCGGTGGTCTGCTTGGTTTGCTATTTGCCTTTTTGTACCTCCGTTACGAGGTCAATCTCATTATCCTGGCCCTGGCGATCAACTTGCTCCTCCTGGAGATCACGGTCTACTTCATGCGCATCCTGTTCGGCAACGTCGGCTCCTGGTCCGATCCCAGTATTCAACGCTTGCCTGAGATTGATATACCCTTTATTGAGGATATTCCATATTGGGGTGAAGTGCTCAGTGGCCATAACTTCATCGTTTACTTCGCTTGGTTTGCCTGTATTGCCGGCTTCATCATCCTCTTCTGGACACGATTTGGGCGGCACATCAGAGCCACGGGCGAGAATAAGGAAGCGGCGAAAACGGTCGGCATCAGTGTAACGCGCGTTCAAGTGGCGGCACTGGTTATTGCCGGTATGTTATGCGCTTTGGGAGGCGCTTTCCTTTCCGTGGGCCATCTGACGCTCTTCACAAGAAATATGAGCAACGGCCGTGGCTGGGTAGCTGTCGTCGCCGCCATCTTCGCCTTTAATCATCCCATTGGCGTCATTTTCACGTCGATGTTCTTTGGTTTTACCGAAGCATTTGCCGTGCGCATCCAGGCTGTCAGCGACCTGCCGCCTAACCTGGTCCAGCTTATCCCGCAGTTTGCCACGTTACTGGCGCTTATATTGGTGGGCCTGCGTGAAAAACTGAGCCTGCTCCTTACAAAGCGTCGCTTCCGGCAGAAGTTGGAATTGGATAGCGAAGCGCCAGACCTGGTCGCAGGAGATTAATTATTGCCTATTGACGTTTTTTGTTATGGCGAAATTGGCGTAGACAACATCGTTCAACTGCCTCATCTGCCCAGTCCGGAACTGGCAGCTTTTCCTACCACTGATTCCTATCATATTGGTGGTGCGGCTGCTAACACGGCCGTCTGGCTGGCCAGCTTTGGGATTGATGTCGCCCTCAGCGGGAATTGTATTGGACTCGATCCATACGGGCGCCAACTTTGGCAGTGGTTGCGTCAACATCCCCATCTCGATTTGAGCCTGGTTGAGCGCAGAGAAGAAGAATCAACCCCGTTTTGTCGCGTTTTGGTGACGCCTGATGGTGAAAGAACCTTTCTGATCTATGGCTACCCGCAAGCGAGCAAGATGGAGCTCCAGCCGCAACACCTGGCCGGGGCCACGTACCTGGCGTTGGATTTGTATGGGGGCGAGGAACGGCAGCGGGCGGCCATAGTAGCTAAAGCAGTTGGGGTGAAGACAGCCGTTGGCGATGTCATCAAGCATGATCACCCGATCTTGCCCTTAGCACCGCTTGTCACCAACTCCGCTGCCTTCATGAGAGAAGTCTTGCCGGGCGTCGATATTTTGCAGCAATCTCTCCGCTTGCAAGCGATCAACAAAGGCATTGTCATTGCCACGGACGGTGCGCGCGAACTGATTGCGGTCGATCAGAACGGAGATGCCTTTCACGTACAACCGCCGGCTGTTGCCGCGATAGATGCCACAGGAGCGGGTGATGCCTTTCGTGCCGGTCTATTGGCCGGCTTACTCAAGGGCCAGCCATTGCCGCGCGCCGTCTGTTGGGGAGTCGCTGCCGGAGCCTTGAAAGTACAGCACTTGGGAGCGGCGACCAACTTACCATCACCTGCGGAAGTCCTCACCTTGGCAGACACCCTATCGCCGGAGGCCATAATCTAGCTAATGATTGAAAAGCAGAATATCGTTCTCATTTTGAACGATGATCACGGCCAATGGGCACTAGGTTCATATGGCCATCAAGAGTTACACACACCCAATCTCGATTACCTGGTGGCAACGGGCGTGCAGATGGACAACGCCTTTACGCCCATCCCCGTCTGTTCGCCCGCCCGCGCCTGCCTCCTGACCGGCCGGCTGGCCTCCCAGCATGGCATTCACGATTATCTGGCATCAACTGACGAAGAGATGGGCCGGCGAACGTGGCTAAAGGATGAGACCACACTGGCCCAACTTCTCTCGGCTGCCGGTTACCAGACAGCCCTTTGCGGCAAATGGCACCTGGGTAACGATGAGCAACCACAACCCGGTTTTGACGCCTGGTTTACCCTGGGCAATGATTACCCGATTGATCATGGTGGTTCACACCGCTACTGTGATAACGGCCGTTCTCGTGTGATCCACGGCTATAAGACACGGATAATTACCGATCAAGCCCTCCATTTTTTGCGCCAAAGCGACAGGGAGCGCCCTTTCTTCTTGGTTGTTGGCTATACCGCGACGCACAGCCCCTGGCGCGATCACCCAGAGCGCCTGGTGGCGGCCTATCGTGACTGCTCATTTGCCGATGTGCCCGACGATGTTGCCTATCCCTTTGGTCGCCAAAACCTCGAATCGACCTTTCCCACCAGAGAGAACCCCAGAGAAGCGCTGGCCCAATATTACGCGGCCGTATCGCAGCTAGACGAAGCGACCGGTCAGATAGTTGATGAATTGGAAGCGCTTGATCTGCGCCAAAATACGCTCTTGGTTTACACCTCTGATCATGGCCTTTGCTGTGGCCAGCACGGGATCTGGGGCAAAGGCAACGGCACGTTACCCTTAAATATGGTTGAGGAATCGATTCGCATTCCTTTGATCTTCAATCAGCCTGGATACCTGTACGCCGGTCAGCAGCGGGCTGAGTTTGTCGATCATCTGGATCTGTTTCAAACGCTCGCCGCCTATGCCGCAATTGATCTGCCGCTAGAATCGGGACCCAATTATCCGGGGCGAAGCTTTCTGCCCCTGCTTGACAATTCCGTGGCCATCCCCGACTGGCGGCGCGAGCAATATGGCGAATATGGTCCCTTGCGCATGATTCGCACAGAGCGCTACAAGCTGCTCCTTCGCTATCCTGATGGGGCACATGAACTATTCGATTTGATCGCCGACCCGCGTGAGGTGCTGAACTTGTATCAGGACCCACAATACGAACCGCTAATACAACGGTTGACGGCCAAGGTTGAGACCTATTTCGGCCGTTATGAGGACCCAATTAAACGTGGCTTGAATGCGCAGCAGCTGCCACGCCATAACTTCACCGAGGCGTGGCGTAATGGGTGACCAATTCATTCACTTTTGCCTCGGAGCGCCGCTGGCCCGCCTGGAGCTGCAAATCGCCTTCGCCACGCTGCTGCACCGCTTCCCCCATCTAGAACTGGCAGAACCGCAGCCGAAATTCCGGCCAAAGTATGTTATCCGCGGTTTAGAATACCTGATCGTGAAGCTGTAAACCTCAATCAAGCTCCCCGTTCGCCAGCATTTCCATGATCCGCGTGCGATAGGTCAAATCTCGCTCCGCTGATTCCGGATCCAATTGCGCCGCCTCTTCAAAGAAGTGTCGCCGGCCACGCCCCAGCGCCTGACCGGCGGCCGTATGCATGTCCAGGGCATAATCAGGTATGACGGGTAAAGCCTTCTGTTGGGCTACGGCGCGACTGATCCAGATCGCCATTTCATCGCTGGAACGATCCTTCTGGCATTGGCAAAGATAGCGCACGGCATGTATCGCGTACAGTTTGCGTTCCCCTGCCTGCCGGTCGAAAGTCTGCAGCATCTGCTGGAGGGCATTGATCAGGATTGGCGCTTGAGGCTCACCAAAGCCGATATCTTCCACGGAGATAACCATGAGCCGGTGCCAGAGGTAATCTTCCAGAGCGGGGCTGGTCAGGACCATTTCATAAGCGAGGAGGGCTGCATTTTCACTGTGGCCACGCCGCACTTCTTTTTGTAAGGCTGAGATGACATGGTCGGCGGAAAAGCCATTAGCAGTCTTGACATCTACCCATGGGTCACGAACTGTTGTTGTCATATAGATCTCTCCTAAATTGCAGAACAATTTGCCAGAGGGCACGGATCATTTCAGTTGAAATCACGCACAAGAAAATTCGTGAATTGTCGAGACTAATTGGACGTTGCACAACTTCGTTAACAATTCAGCCATTAATTATTTTCCTCTGTGCTTTTCATCAAATGCTCTTGCAGTAATCGGCGATGATACCAGCAAACATAGCCATGGTTGTACTCAGGCTGGCTATCTCAACCCACTCATCAGGAGCATGCGCATGATCACCTGTCGGGCCAAAACCGCACAAAGTGGCGATCCCGGCCTCTATCAACATATAGCCTTCGTTGGCTGGCCCTGCACCGGCGACCGGCCAGGTACGACCCGTCCATTGTTTCGTCTGTGCCTGCGCAACCCTCACCAGGGGATGATCTGCGGCAATGGCGGCGCCTGGCAAATTGTTCTTGACGGTAACGGTCACGGATAATCCCGCTCGCCGGGCAACTTCCGCATCAATGAGTTGTTGCACAGCGTCGATCACAGCTTCCGCCGGCTGTCCGGGCATCAGGCGAACATCCACCAGGGCTTCTGCCACGGCCGGGACCATGCTTTCAAACTCGCCGCCGCTGAACAAGGTAGGAGTCAAGGTACACGATAGTCCAGCAAAAGCCGGATGCGCGGGCGCGGGCAGGTTCAGATTCTCCAGGGCGATCAAAATGGCCGCCAACCCGGTCACCGCATTCACGCCCCCCTCTTTGCGGCTCCAGGAGTCGCTGCCGCTGTGAATCGCCTGGCCGCGCGCTGTCAACTGCAATCTCAACAGGCCGCGGTGACCGATGCAAATGATGTCGCTGGCGTAGGTGTAAATAGCGCCATCAACCTGGAGCCGGCCGTGATCTAGCAGATAACGAACGCCCAGGTCACTGCTGGCGCCAGATTCCTCGTCCACAACGCCCGCCAAAATGACTCTGCACGAGCTGGGAGACAGCACGTTGTGGTCACGTAAAAGGGCGAGGGTATAGAGGCCGCAGGCGATCCCAGCTTTATTGTCAGCGGATCCGCGGCCAAACAAACGGCCGTCACGAATCAGCGCCGCAAAAGGGGGCACAGACCATTGACGCTCGTCGCCGGCGGCAACCGTGTCCATGTGGCCAAGCAGGGCAAAACCACCTTTCCCTTCACCCAAGGTTACGACGACATTGGGGCGTTCCGGGTCGCTGGCAACCAACTCTGCTGTCAGGCCTAGACGCTTCGCTTCCGCCTCAATACGCCGCGCCACGGCCGCTTCCGAATCGCGGCCGTTAACCGACGGAAGGCGAATCAAATCTTGCAGGAAAGACGTGACTTCCGGCTCGTAAGCGCTGGCTATTGCCTTGAGATCAAGCGTGCTCATATCAGAGCAAGTTCCATCAATTCCTGGAAACGCTGCTGATCAACTTGCCGCACAATCTGAACGTTGGCCGGATTACCGCTGCGACCATACCAATCAACCGTTGTCTGGCCGCGGGTATGACGGCCGTCTAGCTCGATCGTGACAAATCGTTGTTCAGCGCTTTGTACGATATCAGGTTCTAGGGCAACTGCCATGGCCAATCCATCCGCGCCGAGCAGATCCGTCCGGCCCAATTTTGTCGTTGTAAACTGGATCGTTTTTCTGTAAATCTGCGAAAAGAAGCGCGCTCGTGCCGAACCTGTGGACTGCCATTCGTTGACGATCTCCAGCGGTATGCCATGGGCCACGGTTGCTTCCCACCCTACAAGGGTAAGCAGCGGCCAGCCAGAAAAAACGATATGGGCCGCTTCCGGATCGGCGTAGATGTTGAACTCCGAGGTAAAATTGGGCGTATTACCATGTGCATCGACAGCGCCGCCCATGATCACCAGGCGCTTGAACAGCGCCGGGAGATCGGGATCCAACTTGAGGGCCACGGCCACGTTCGTCAAGGGGCCAATTGTCACCAGGGTTAATTCCCCCGGCGACTCGTGGGCCAGGCGAACAAGGGCTGCCGCAGCGTGCTCTTTTTCAACAGCACGCCGCGAAGGCGCGAAGCCGGCATCACCAAGCCCATCTTCCCCATGGACGTGGGCCGCATCATCCGCTCCTGGGATAAGAGCACTGCCGCAGCCGGCGAAAATGGGCGCATCCTCACCAAGAATGTCAAGAATGGTGCAGCTGTTGGCGACCGTTTTTGACAGGTCCACATTTCCGGCGACCACCGTCAGCGCCTCGATTTCAACACCCTGATAGGCGCTGGCCATCATGATCGCATGCGCGTCGTCGACGCCAGGATCCGTGTCAATAATAATGCGTTCCATTACACCTCCTGCAATCTCGTCTGCAAATTCTGGTTGGCAATCTCTAATTCTACTCGTGCCTGTGTATAATTAAGGGTCGTCCACGCTTTGTTGCGCAGCAGCCACTTGCCGGCGACCATGACATCGCACACATGCATGCCTGAAATAGCGTAAACCAGGGCTGTGTAAACATCCTGGGCCGCCGGAGCCCAGCCAATCTCCGCCAGATCCAGGCTGATCAGGTCAGCTTGCTTGCCCGGTTCGAGCGAGCCAATCTCTTCTTCCCAGCCCAGCGCTCTGGCGCCGCCCATAGTCGCCATTTCTAGAATGGTGCGCGTGGGGATGGCATTTGGCGTTCGTTCGATGAACGAAAACAGCTTGCCGGTTAGCTGCATCTCTTTGAACATGTCGTAGCTGTTGTTGTTGGTGACATTGTCGCTGCCTAAGGCCACGTTAATGCCGGCAGCCAGCATGGCCGGCAAAGGGGCCGCACCGGCCGCATTGCGCATACAGGATGACGTGGCCACAACGGCCGTAAATGGATGCTCTGCCAGGGTGGCAAAATCCTCAAGGGGAACCTGCAAACAGTGGGCGGCGATGATCGGTCGTTCCAGCATGCCCATTTTTTGCAGTTGCTGGACGGCTGAACGGCCGTATTCCTGCTGGCAATAGCGGTCTTCCTCGCCACTCGTCGACAGATGGATATGGAAACCGCTGCCCTGTTTTTGGGCCAGCGCCAATTCAGCTTGCATAGCTGCTTCACTGTTATCCACAAAAAACGCATGTGGACCCACCCAGCCGTCGAGCAGCGCGTCTTGCGCGACGCTGTCCAGAAAGCGATCCGCCGCCGCGATCTCCCTTTCCCGTGCCTGGGCGTCCCCTAACTCCACGATACCATACGCCAGGGCGGCGCGCATCCCACTCTGGCGAACCACGGGCACAATCTGATCCATCCAGAAATATTGGTCGGCAAAACAGGTCGTGCCGGTACGGATCATCTCCGCGCAGGAGACGGCTACGGCCGGTGCTATCATCTGCGGCTCCATGACTTCTTCGATGACCCGAACCGTATCATACCAGCCATCAAACGTGAATAATGAGTGCCCTTCAGCCCGGCCGCGAAACAGAACCATGGGCGAGTGGGTATGTGCATTGACCAGGCCGGGCATGATCACGTGTGAGGGCAGATCAATCACCTGATCAAAGCGCCGGCCGCCGAGCGCCGATTGTGGGCCTACTTCCACAATACGGCTTTCTTCGACGACAAGAAAGCCAGGTTGATAAATATGATCTTGGGCATCAAGGCAGACAATTTGATTGGCGCGTATCAGAATTGATGTCAATTTGGGTATTCTCCATAACTCATGGCCGGTGTATAATGAATTTTGATGATTGTATAATATTTTACGGAGTCGGCATAGAATATGGAATGGCACATAATATGTAATCCCAATGATATATCCCGTTACGTTTTCTGTCCCGGTGATCAGGCACGTGCCCGGAGAATCGCTGATCAGATGGAAAATGCCACCCTTGTCACCGACAGTAGAGGCTACGTGGTTTATTCTGGCGTATACAAGGATGTATTCATGACCGTTTGTGGCACCGGTATGGGTGGGCCAACCGTCGCCATCGCCCTGGAAGAGCTCGCGCACATGGGCGCCGACACCTTCATCCGTGTGGGCTCCTGCGGTGTCTTTCAAGAAGGGCAGATGCCCGGCGATCTGATCATCGCCAGCGGCACCGTCCGTCTCGGGGGCACGGCAAATCGGTATTTACCGCTCGCCTTCCCCGCCGTACCGACATTTGCCGTTGTCAGCGCCCTGGTAGCTGCCGCGCAAGCAGCACAAACGCCCTATACCGTTGGCGTTGGCATAGCCGGCGATGCTTTCTATGCTCCACCAGATCCACAGGTAGTCGAGATGATTAAGGCTGCCGGTGTGGTTTCCGTGGAGATGGAGAGCGATACGCTGTTCATTGTCGGCGCCTACCGCGGCTGGCGCACCGGTGCGCTCTACGCTTCCGATGGCTCCCCAGGAGAAATCAAACCGCAATGGGGTGAAGCTGATTTCCGTCGAGGGGAATTGAGCGCCATCAAAATTGGCCTCGAAGCCATGCACCGCATAGCCACAGCGGATTAAGTTAGCCTGACGAAACGCTTGGGGAAATCGAAGGAATTGGGGCCGGCGAGTAAGGTAGTGGCGCCGCTAAGATGCAGAAAATGCTGCTCACTCCTCTACTTTCAACCAGAATGAACTCCTGGCAGGTTGTCAAAACGAGGCAGGTCGCCAAGGATCAGGTAGTGGGGATATGAACGTTTATGATGACCGGAGAGGCTTTCTAAGGTGGAGCAATTAGTGAGTAGTAGAGAACCTGTCTTCATAGGGGACTTCTAACATGGAAATTGGTGTCGTATTGGTCGCTGTTCTTGTCTGTATTCTGCTAGCGGCTGCCATCTCTCAACGCATCCAGGGGACCATCATCACCTTGCCCATGGTCTACACCGCTCTCGGGCTGATCCTCAGCGGCCGTGTCCTGGGCATCATCGAACTAGACCTGGAGAGCGAGCTGATCCGCATTATCGCCGAGTTAACCCTGATCCTGGTCCTGGCTACCGATGCTTCGCGCATCGACGTGCGCATGCTCATTAGAGATCATTCTTTGCCGCAGCGGCTGCTGGCCATAGGTCTGCCCCTGATGATGCTCATCGGCACCCTCGTGGCGGCCATGCTGTTTACCGAATTGACTTTCTGGGAGGCGGCCGTGTTGGCCATCATTCTTACCCCTACCGATGCCAGCCTGGGCCAGGCCGTAGTGAGCAATCCCAAAGTGCCGGTGCGTATTCGCCAGGCGCTGAATGTCGAAAGCGGTCTGAATGACGGTATCGCTATGCCCTTCTTGCTCCTGGCCCTTTCTTTGGCCGCTGCCGAGCAAGATCCAGTCGGCCTTGCCTACTGGCTTGGCCTGGCTCTGACGCAGATCGGCTTTGGCATTTTGGTAGGCCTGCTCATTGGTTTTCTCGGCGGCCGTTTCATTGAGTGGGGCCAGCGGAGCGGCTGGATGTCCAAGGGATTCCAGAAGATCAGTTTGCTGGTGCTGGCCTTGCTGGCCTATGGGATAGCCGGCTTGGTGGGCGGCAATGGTTTCATCGCCGCTTTTGTGATGGGGATGACGGCAGCCAATACGACCAGGAAAGAAGATACCGAAACTCTTCATGAATATGCCGAGGTAGAAGTGCAGGGCCTGACGATGCTGACCTTCATGATCGTTTTCGGGGCTGTCATGCTGCCCACTGGCCCTGGATCAGTTCAACGGCACCATGCTCTTGTACGCCGTCTTGAGCCTGGCCGTGATTCGGCTGCTCGTGGTAGGCGTTAGCCTGATCCGCACCAAGGTGAGGCCGGAAACCACAGGTTTTCTAGGTTGGTTTGGACCGCGCGGTGTGGCCTCAATCCTCTATATCTTCACCGTCCTCGATGAAGATCTGGCCGGAGAAACCCTGATCTACAACATCGTCATGCTGACGGTGTTGATCAGCATCTTCGCCCACGGCGTCACGGCCGCTCCGGGAGCAAACTGGTATGCCCGGCGTGTGGCTGGTGTCACGGAAGCAGAAGCAACAGAGATGGTCGACGTCCCAGAGATGCCCGTTCGGGCGAGTGCACAAGCGGAGAGAAGAGTGAAGATCCCTCCCAAAACGACAATCTAGATTCGACAGCCATCTGCCAAGGCAGGCGCGTCTTGGTGCTTGTACATTACAAAGTATTCGCGATGTCCTAATGCTTCTGACTTGCTTGGCGCACCGGACGCTACACGCACGACCATCTCCAGTAGTTCTTGCGCTACCTCTTCCATGGATAATTCGCCGCTCAATATGCGGCTGGCGTCAAAATCCATATCACCTTCCATATGACGATAGGTTTTACTGTTGCCTGTGATTTTGATCAGCGGAGAGATGGGCGCGCCGATGACGCTGCCTCGTCCGGTGATAAACAGAATGATTTGTGCGCCGCTGGCGATAAGATCCATGATGCCTTCGGTGTCGTTGGGATTGGTGTAGCCAAACTGCATGAAATGGGGATCGGGGACACTGTCCAGTATCCATAAACCGGGATGCGGCGGCCGTTCCGCCACCCTAACCGTACCCTGAATTGGCCTCGATCCCCCTTTGACAAAAGCCCCCATGCTTTTGTCCTCAATCGTCGTCAGGCCACCGGCAAAATTGCCTGGGGAGATGGAGTATTGGCGTACTTCTTTACAATACCATTCCGCTTTATCATAGGCAGCCGCTACCTGGGCAGATGCTTGGGGGGATACCGCCCGGTCGACCATGATGGATTTCAACCCTAACATCTCCACAACTTCCTCGAAAATGGCCGTTCCCCCAGCATCCACCAGTAAATCATAAAAAGAGCCTACAACCGGGTTGCCGGCAATGCCCGATGTCGCGTCAGATCCGCCGCATTCAGCCCCGACCGTCAAATCAGCCAAGGTCATGGGTACGATAATGGCAGACTCCTCAATCTCACTGCGCAAGCGGGCCACGATTGCCTTGCCTTTGGCAACGCTTTTCGCCGTGCCGCCCGCCTCTTGGATATAAAACCAATCAGACGGCCGCCCCGATTCGCGGGCTAGCGCGGCGATTTTGGCCGGCTGTGTGTATTCGCAGCCCAAACCCACCGCCAACACCGCGCCAATATTGGGATGCCGTGCCATCGCCAGCATCAAGCGTACGGCGTATTGGTTATCGTAGCAGCCGGGAAAACCAATCACATGCGTATCAGGCTCGTCGCGGGCGATCAGGTGCGCTACGTGTTGGGCGCATTCAACGGTGTAGATAATCAAAATCAGGTTGCGGATGCCTTTGCGCCCGTCTGGACGCAAATAGCCACGCCAACTGTAATTTTGCAGATTCATCATTGGGCCACCCTCCAATCATAAGGCAACTTAGGAGCAACAACCTGGTTTCGCAGCGAGATATTATTCATAAACCGTATCTGTCGCCGCGCCGGTATGTATGTTTAGCGTGGCTGAGCGTTGATCATAATTGCTGGCGCAGTTGTGCAAATGAACCCATTCGCCTGCCCTAATTAACTGGCTACTATGACCAATACAAGTGCCATATTTCAGTACCGCATCCCCGGCAGGAATGTCGGCAAGCGCTACTTTATGCCCATATTCGATCGCTTGTTTTAGAACAATCATGCCAGCAGCGCCGACAATCTCGATTTTATCTCCGGCGGCAGCGTCCTTGAGTAAAACGGCCGTATTGTCCTCTGGATTAATTCGAAAACATTTAACCATGCGGCGCCTCCTAGAAACGGCCGTAAGTCTCATACGCCTTAACCGGATGGTCCCCATCCAGAATCGCCTTACGCACCAGATTTTCCGTGGCCACCACTTCTTCCGATTCCAAGAGCACTTCCTCCGCGATTTCCTGTCGAATGACCAGCACACCATCCCGGTCGCCTACGATAAAATCGCCTGGACAAACCCGCACCCCTCCAATCACGACTTCGCAGTTGTAATCCAGCAATTCCCAGCGACCCAGCACATCAAGCGGTGTTTTGTAAAGCGAAAAAGCGGGAAAATCGAGGTTGATCATGTAGTCGGTGTCGCGGATGCCGCCATAAATGACCGCACCGCGACAACCGCGATACTTGGCCGTCTCTGCGCTCAACTCGCCCAGGTGTGCCGAAACCATGTCATTGGCCTGCGTCACGATGACTTGCCCTGGCTGGATGTCGCCCAACATTTTCAGCAAGGGAATGTACACCTCGTCGGGATCATTATTAACGCTTTGTTTGCCTAAAATGGGCATGGCGATTCCAGTGACGCGCTGCCCCGGCACGAGTGGTTGCAGTGTATGCGGAAAAGCGAAATTTTTCTCGCCGCGCTCGTTTAAAATGTCGGAAATTGCCCCGCTGTAAATCTTCTCGTACCGCTCAATCATTTCTAAAACAGGAATGGCCATCTTTTCTCCTACAAAATTTCTATGGTTTCGTTATCGATCAAACCCCAATCCAGGGCAATCCCCATACCCGGCCCATCGGGAACATGGGCGTACCCTTCATCGTCAATTAATATATCCTCAGCCAACCCGAAGTTGTACAGTTCCGGCGGCCAGAGAAGTTCGAAGAATTCGCAGTTTTTCATGGCGCAGGCGCAATGGAGATTGACCAGTTCCAGCGGATGGTAAATGGTTGTATGCAATTCGCATTGTACTCCAAAGGATTCAGCTAGATGAGCCGTCTTCATAACGGCCGTTACTCCACCCTTCCACGACACATCCGTGCGCACCATATCGACAATCCCTTCGCGGATGCAATAGGCAGCCGAATAATGACTGCCGGCCACCACCTCGGTCCCGCAAATAGGAATGTCAAGTTGGTTTGTTAGCTTTTGCAGACCGTAATAATCAACATCATAAAGCGGCTCTTCCAGCCAATAATAATTCAACCTTTCCAGCTCCCGGCCCATACGCAGCGCTTGTTGGTGATTATAGGCCGCCACCGGATCAGCCATCAGAATATAGTCATCGCCCACTGCCTGGCGGCACGCCTTATAGGCAGCCAGGTCGAAGTCATAATCGCCGGGCGGGTGTAGTTTATAGCCGTGCAGGCCGCGTTCTTGGCAAGCAACCGCTTCATTTGCGTAATCTTCGGGCGTTGGATGCAGCAGCGAACTGGCGTAGGCCGGAACTTTATCTCTATAGGCTCCCAATAATTTATATAAGGGCAGTCCCGCTTTTTTCGCGGCGATGTCCCATAAAGCAATATCAAATGGGCCATAGGTGTAGATAGGCGTATGCCCCCACCAGCGATCTTGCACGCGGCTTTCATGCCACCATGCTTCCCGATAAAGCGGGTCTTTGCCCAGCAGCCAGGGCTTAACCGATGTGGCTGCAATTTGACCAGCCATTTTGGCTCCACGTCCAGCAAAACCAAAGGATTGTCCTTCGATGTTTTCATCAGTCATAATGCGAATAACCAGGTATTCCAGCTCTGACTTTTTCCCTTTAAGCTGGTCTTCCCCCATCGTTGAACTGTGTTGGCAAATGTGAATCTGAATATCGGTAATCTTCACAACGTCCCGCCTAATTAAACTTATAAGGATGTGGTGTATGAGCCGCTTATTTCTTCAATACCTGATCGGCGAAATTTTCGGGGTGACGATACTTCACCGTTTGCAAATGCTCGCAATACAGTACCAGTTCCCCTTTGTTTTTGAACACCTCGTAGCTTACTGTGACCAATCCCATCTCCTTATACTTGGGGACTTTGCGCAAATGCGTGCGCACTGTGTAAATGGTGTCGCCAATAAAAACAGGTTTGATGAAGCGCAGTTTGTCATAGCCATAGCTGAACGTGTTCACATTATTGTGTGCCATCAATCCCAGTCCCAGGCTGAATACCATTGAACCGGCTACCAGCCGTTTACCAAATATCCCTTCCTCACGGGCGAAAATTTCATCAGCCACATACGGATGCTGATCAAGGACAATACCGTTGAAAATCATCGCCTCACCTTCAGAAATGGTGCGGCGAATGGACTTGATTTTGAGACCGATTTCAAATTCTTCGTACAACCACGTTTCAGTATTGAACAGTGGTAAGGTGTTGTGTACCTCTACAGGGGTTTGTTCAGGCATCATTCGCTCCTCATACTAACTTGAATTCGGACACAATTTGTTCTGTTTGCTGACCAATACGCGGCGCGCCTGTGCTGGCAAACAGCCGTTCGCCGTCAATACGGATGGGACAGCGCAAGGTTTGCAGCTTCACATTTTCATCGCGGGCAACTTCTTGTACCATTTCCAACACTTGGAAACCCTCATGGGCAAACATTCGATCCCAGTCGAGCACATCGGCGCACCATAGGTCTTGTGGTTCTAAAATGTCAAGCCAATGTTGGGTCGATTGCGTTTTCAGATGATCTACCAAAATTTGTTTGATGTCATCCCGTTGGGTGAACCAGGTTTCCTTAGCGGTAAATTCAGTTAAGGGAGGGCAGCCGAGCAGGTCGCCCAACACGACAATGGATCCCATCGCCAAAGCAAGATAGCCATCGGCCGTTTCGTAAATGCCATAGGGCGCGGATAGGTAAGCGTGGGCGTTGCTAACGGCGCTGCGTTGGGGCAATTGGTTCCCGTCATTCAAATAGGTGGTCAACACCTCAAACTGAAAATCGAGGATAGATTCCATCAGGCTAACCTGGACAAAGCCCCCTTCCCCGGTGATGCCGCGCCGTACCAGGCAGGCCAGAATCCCCTGCACCAGATGGGCGCCGGCATACAGGTCTACCACTGCCAGACCAAATGGCGTTGGCGGCCGGTCGGCGTCTCCATTCAGGTAAACCAGCCCGGTCATCGATTGCAGCAGCAAGTCCTGTCCTGGCTTTTTAACCCAGGGGCCTTCATCACCGTAGCCGCTGATTTCGCCATAGACGAGGCGCGGATTCAGTTCACGAACGGTTTCAAAGCCTAAACCTAATCGTTCCATAACACCGGGGCGAAAATTTTGAATCAGCACGTCAGCCTCTTTGATCAACGCTCTGACGCGATCCATATCGACCGGGTTTTTCAGGTTGGCGGCAAAGCTTTCTTTGTTGCGATTGATGGAATGAAACAAGGTGCTGTCGCCATCCAGTTCCAACTCGGAAATATAGAGTTGGCGGCACAGGTCGCCAAAATCTGGGCGCTCGACTTTGATGACGCGTGCGCCCAGATCGGCCAAACGCAAACCGGCCGATGGCCCGGAGAGGAAAATGCTGAAATCTAGTACAACTAAACCTTCGAGAGGTTTCATGCAGTTAGCTCCTTTGTTCAAAGATTACGCAGATTCGTGCGCAATTCCTGTGTTAAATTTGGGATTTTGTTCATTGCTGGTGAGCGTCAGCTCATGTTGCCTCTTTTAGATTCACGATATAGTTTTGTCATTTTCGCCAGAACTTGTTTGGGATTGCCACCCTGCATCAAGTAGTCACGGATAGGGTCACCGGCGCGATCTTGGAAGTGCAGGTAGCCAGCATGGCGCGGGCGCAGATAGGCGCGGTCTAAGGCAGGCAATGTGTTATAAAAGTAGTTGTGACAACGGCCGTTAACCGCTTCGTTCTCCCAAGCCGACCGGTAGCCTGGCTGTCCGCCACACTCAAAGAAAATCGTTTGCTGCACCTGCGGACTGGCTGTGAAGGCGGCATATTCCAGGGCAATATCTCGATGGCTGCACGAAGATGAAATTGCCAGCCCTGTACCACCTAGTGTGCTGCGGCAGCGATTGCCATCAATGGCGACCATATCCGCAAAAATTAGCAGATTATCCGAGTAGCCATTGCGCGAATAATTGGAATAGCCATACGCAAATGGACAATAGGCCAGATCGTCCCGGCGCGATAACGCTTCATAAACGGCGATGGGATTCCAATTGAAAATCTCAGGATTGCAGAGGCTTGCCAGTTCGCGCAGCTGCCCCAACACCTGCACTCCCATCGCTTCCGATACCGCCCACTCGTCATCCACAAACGGGTCTTGCCCTTGCGTCGAGCAAAGCATGTAGAAGTTCATCAGCGTATCAATGGGGATGCCGGGCATGGCAACAGCGCCTCGACGCGCCAATGCCAGTAAATCATTCCAGGATTGAGGGACGTCCCCCCCAGTTTTTCTAATAGATCAGGGCGATAGGAGGCGACAGGCGTAGCGGCATCAATGGCCAACGCGTAGTGGCTGCCGTCGAATTCGTAGCTGGGATGAGATTGGCCGACGGAATTGGCCGCCTGATCAGCCATATAATCGGCGGGGAGATATGCTTGTAAGGGCAAAAGCATGCCGCTGTTAGCCGCCGCATATCCAGCCCAAGGATGGTCAATGATTAGCAGATCGTATTTGTCTACCAGTTTTTGGATGGGAAAGTCGGCGAATTCTTGCAGCGTGCGTTTGTGCCAACTGATTTCTACATGGGGATGCAATTCGTGGAACCGTTGCGCCGTGGCGACGACGGATACGTAACCACGTGTATGATTCCAGGTAATGCCGTTTAACTTGACGGTCTCTTGTGTCATCGTACTTGTCCTCGCGAAGGCGGGGATTAGAGGTTGTAGAAAGAAGCGGCCGTTCCACCCAACACGGCCGCCTTCTCAGGCGCAGACAACCCATCGAGCAGCGCCAGCGTGTTCTCCATGACTGAGGCATAGCTGCCGCCGAGAATACATACCGGCCAATCACTGCCGAACATGATCCGCTCGGGGCCGAATTTTTCCAGAGCGAATGCTACATACGGCCGAACATCATCAATCGTCCAGTCCGGGTTATCAAACTGGCCGGACAGCTTGGCGTAGACATTGGGCGACTCTGCTGCGGCTGCCATCTGTTCAAACCAGGGCGACTCCGCTTGGCCTACAGGTGGTTTTGCCAGATGGTCAATCACCATTTTTAGATTGGGAACTTTTTCTGCAAGCGCCGGCACATGATTCAGGTGGTTGGGGAAAACGGCCACCACGTCAAATGTCATGTCATGCCCGGCCAGCACTTTTAAGGATTCAATGACTACATCTTGCACCACCCAATCGCCATCTGGCTCTGTGTGGATGAGATGGCGCATGCCCACGAATTTAGGATTTTTTTTGTACATCTCCAGCCGCCTATTGGTTTCCGTGGGATCGAGGAGATTGACCCAACCGACAACGGCGGTTATCCAATCATTGTAATCCGCCTTGACCAGCATCGAAGCGGTGTCCTCATACGAATTCGCACTCTGCACCAGTACCGTCTTATCAACACCCGCCGCCTGCACCTGTGGTTGAAGCTGCTCCGGTGTAAATGTGTCATAGATAAGGCCATATTCCGGTACCAACCAGGAATATTCCACCTCTGATAACTTCCAGTAATGTTGGTGGGTATCAATTTTCAGCATCTCTATCTCCTCTATCAGTATTTCGCTTGCAAAATATGTTTTTACCTATAAAATAATAATCGAGATTATGAATTTGTCAATGTCAAAAGAAACCAAAAGCAAATACCACGTCCCTTCCCTAGAAAAGGGCTTAGATATTTTGGAAACCTTGGCCCGCAGCCAGACACCGCTTTCCTTGACGGAATTGGCTCGCAAACTAGGACGCAGCAGCAGCGAGCTGTTCCGCATGTTGGCCGTGCTGGAAGCACGCGGCTATATCAATAAAGGGCAAACAACGGGCAATTATGCCCTGTCTTTAAAGCTGTATGAACTGGCCCACCTCCACCCACCGGTGATGAATTTGCTGGAAGCCGCGTCACAGCCCATGGAAAACGTCACAACTGTTTTACGTGAGTCATGTCACCTAAGTGTGCTGCGGCGGGGCAAACTGGTGGTTCTCAAAGAGGTGCTCAGTCCGGCTCGTGTGCGCATTTCGGTACCGGTTGGCGGCCGTTTTTCAGCAGTGGGAACAGTATCAGGACGTTTGCTGTTGGCCTACCTGCCAGACGAACTAGAAGCTTTCCTGTCCAACTGCACAGAGTATGCGGAAATGAGTTTGAATGACCGCCGCACTTTGGAGTTAAAATTGGCCGAAATTCGAGAAACCGGCGTGTCAACCGCCGTGAGCGAAACCCATCTCGGTGTCAGCGATGCCGCAGTTCTGGTCGGCAATCCGCAAATCGGCTTATGTGCTGCGCTGGCCGTAGCCTCACTCAGATCCACATCCAATCCGGACCATTTCCAGTGCATCAAAAATCAATTAAAACAATGTGCTCAAACAATAACACAAGCCATGGGGTTAGATAATGATTCAAACAATTTACTTTGAGGATTACGAAATTGGTTCCAGCAGGGAAACTTTTGGCCGTACAATTACTGAAGCCGATATCGTACTGCACGCTGGGCAAACCGGCGATTTTTTCCCGCACCACATGGACAAAGAATGGGTCAAAACCCAGGAATTTAAGCGGCGCATCGCCCACGGTACTCTCATTCTCAGTGTGGCCATTGGCATGACCGCCAACGTCATCAATCCAGTTGCCTTTTCTTACGGCTATGATCGCGTGCGTTTCATTCGTCCCGTCCACATCGGTGATACAATCACCGTTAATGCTACAATTTCCGAAAAACGAGATCATCCGAAGAAACCCGATCATGGCTACATGGTTGAGCAGATAGAAGTTTTCAATCAAGAAGGAAAGATCGTCCTGGCCTGCCAACATCTTTATTTGGTGCAGCGCAGGAAGAAATCGAGAACATAATTGATAACATAAAATTCAATTTTTTTTGTGGATGGATGATGCAATGAATGAAGAAAAAAACGATTTAAATGTTGATTGGCGCATAAAGCTTGGCAATAAAACCGACTATGGCATCGGAAGTATTGGTTGTGGCGGCGTTGTACAGTATGCCCACATGCCCGCCTACAAAAAGGTCAATTTTAATGTCGTCGCCGCTTATGATATCAACAAGGAAACGGCCGTTAAATTAGCCCAAGAATTCAACATTCCCAAGGTATATGATTCAGTCGACGAATTATTAGCCGATCCTAAAGTAGAGATCGTTGATATCGCTGTACCACCCTGGGCACAGTTGGAAATTGTCGAAAAAGTCGCCGCTGCCGGCAAGCATATGCTGTGTCAAAAACCCCTGGCTGATGACTTCTCAGACGCAGTGCGCATTGTGGAGTTGGCCGAAAAGCCGGAGTAAAACAAGCGGTCAACCATCAGATGCGCTGGGACGCGGGTATTGCTGCTGCCCGCAATCTCATCAATCGCGGCTTCATCGGCATCCCCACCGATGCGCAAATTCAAGTGTCTTGCGAAACCGCCTGGCACATGTGGCCCTGGATGGCCAATGCGCCCCGCTTGGAAGTTATGTACCACAGCATCCACTACCTTGATGCGATGCGTTCGCTTTTTCGCACACCAAGATGGGTAACCAGCCGCCACGCGCGCTTTGCTGATCAAGGAATAGTACAAGGTGAAACCAAGACCATCACCATACTTGATTATCCTAGTGGTTTACAAGCGATGGTTTCCGTCAATCATTACAATATTCACGCCGCTCCATTTGCTACCTTTCATTTTCTGGGCACGGGTGGGGCGATTGACGGTACAATAGGTCTCATGTATGACTATCCCAATGGCCGGCCCGATACATTCTTTTATTCCTATAAGGATAGCAAACCTATTGAAATAGAACTGGATGAAAAGTGGATACCTGACGCATTTGTCGGTCCTATGGCCAGCTTGATGGAAGCCATCGAAACCGACGGCGTGCCCTTCAGCAACACACGCGACAATCTGGATACACTGCGCGTCGTCAACGCTGCCTATCTTTCCGCGAACGAAAACCGCTCCGTACGTCCGGAAGAGATTCAATGAAATGACAACAGTCACCCGAATCACAACGCGCGATGCCCGGTTCCCACTCAAGGACGGGGCCGGCAGCGATGCCGTACACAACATCAATATTTACAGCTACCCCATCACCGAACTGCACAGCGACACCGGTATTCAGGGCAGCGGCATTGTGCTGACCTTAGCAGGGGGTAACGAACTGCTATGTCGCTTGATTGAACAGTTAGCCGTGCCGCTTATCGGGCAGGAAATTGAAATGTTGATGGCGGATTTCGGCCGTATCCTCAAAAGCATAGCCGACCATCCCCAATATCGCTGGCTGGGCCCGCACAAAGGCATGGTGCATTTGGCGCTGGCCTCTATTGCCAACGCCTGTTTTGACCTGTGGGCTAAGTCGCGCGGCCTTCCGCTTTGGCGACTACTCCTTGATTTGTCTTCGGAGCAGATCGTCAATCTGCTTGATCTCAGTTATCTGGAGGATGTGCTAACAAAAGAAGACGCCCTAAAGCTGCTGCAAACAGAATGGGACGGCCCGTCCCCAACGCCAATCCATCCTGCAAACCGGCTACCCTGGCTACGATACCTCCATCGGATGGTTCAATTACAGCGATGAAAAAGTCAAATCCAATATAAAAAAAGCAGTCGACAACGGGTTTAAGGCAATGAAACTCAAAGTCGGTTCCCAAGATCCACAGCGGGATATTCGCCGCGCTTATATGGTGCGCGAAGCTGCCGGAGACGGCGCGACGATCATGCTCGATTGCAACCAGCAGTGGACATTACCCCAATCTATTACTATGTGCCTGGACCTGGCCGCCATGAATCCCTTTTGGATTGAAGAACCCACCCACCCGGATGATGTACTGGCGCACCAAACCTTGGCCCGCGCCATTTCACCTATGAAAGTAGCCCTTGGTGAACACGTTCCCAACCGGGTGATGTTCAAAAATTTCATGCAAGCCGGTGCGTTGTTCTATGTGCAAGCCGACTGCACCCGTCTGGCCGGTATCAGCGAATTCATAACCGTCAGTCTATTGGCTCGCAAGTTCAATCTTCCAATCGTGCCCCACGTGGGTGATATGGGCCAAATTCACCAGCATTTTGTTTTATTCAACCATATCGCCTTGGGACATGAGGCCCTGCTGCTGGAATACATCCCCCACATGCGCGATTATTTTGTCCATCCGGCCATTGTTGAAGATGGCGTTTACAAAACCCCGCAAGAACCGGGCAGCAGCTCGGACATGACGGCGACGACGTAGTCGCGCCATCAATGATAAACCCGTTCGTAGTAACCACTTCAGTTGTGTCACCGCTGAAATCTTACTACAAACCATTAGAGGAGCAGTATGTCTGATGAAAAGTTTCTAATAACCGGCGCCATGGGCTGTCTCGGCTCCTGGGTGGTGTGCAATTTGGCGCAGGAAGGAGTAAAAACGACCGTTTTCGACCTCAGCACCGACAAACGACGGCTGGAACTCATTATGAGCGCCGACGAAATTGCCGAAGTATCCTTCGTTCATGGGGACATTACCGATACTGAGGCGGTAAAAACGGTCGTTGTTTCCAACCACATCACCCACCTCCTCCACTTGGCAGCGCTGCAAGTGCCATTTTGCAAAGCCAATCCGCCCGTTGGTGCGGCGGTGAATGTTGTGGGCACGGTGAATGTGTTTGAAGCGGCCAAACGGCCGGTATAGAGCAAATCGTCTATGCTAGCAGTGTGGCCGTTTACGGCCTAAAATGAATATCCCGACCACTTACTTTCCCATGAAGCGCCCTTACACCCCCTCAACCATTATGGCGTTTTCAAGCAAGCCAACGAAGGCACAGCCCGCATCTATTGGCAGGACGACGGGATTGCAGATTGGTTTACGGCCGTATATCCTTTACGGTCCGGGCGCGATCAAGGTATGGCCTCCACTCCTACCAAAGCAATGCTGGCCGCGGCCAGCGACGAAGCATTCCATATCTCCTTTGGGGGCTACAGTGGCTTCCAATTCAACGATGGCGCCAAAATCTTTATTCAAGCTGCCCGAACACCTTTCCAGGGTGCCGGCGTCTTCAATCTGCGCGGCGCGGTCGCCCACATGAGCGAAGTCGTGGCCGCCATCGAAGCTGCCGAACCATCGCCAAAGGGCGCATCACGCACGAAGAGGCTTCGTTACCATTTGCAGAAGGCCAGGACGATGCTGAACTACGCCGCTTACTAGGTGACATTCCCAATACCACATTGGCGGACGGGGTCGCACAGACGATCACGCTTTTCAAACTAGCCATTGCCGATGGCCGTTTGCAAAAAGTAGCGGTCAGTAAGCAATCGGTCGTATTGAGAACAGATGTCATACAGAGGATTGTTTCATTTTCGTCTTGACTGTTTTTTAATGCTCTGCTAATATGCTATGGTACGCGTATCATGTTATGCGTATCACAATGGTAGAGATCTATTGTTTTCGGGAGGTAACAGAATGAAACGTTTTGGACAGGTTATTGGCGTAAAACCTGAAAAGTTTCAGGAATATGTGGCAGCGCACGCCGCCGTATGGCCCGAAGTTCTCAACATGATCACCCAGTGCAATATCAAAAACTATTCCATCTATCACCACAACAGCCAGCTTTTCGCCTATTTTGAATATCATGGCAGCGATTTTGATGCCGATATGGCGAAAATGGCCGCCCATCCCAAAACACAAGAGTGGTGGGATTGGATGATGCCCCTGCAAGAGCCACTGGAACCACACGCTGAAGGCGAATGGTGGGTCACAATGGAAGAAGTGTTCCACCACGACTAAAATATGGCAGTGAAATATCTCTCGAGTTTGTCCATTTCAGGTGGCATAGCAGATAGTTTCCAGGAGACCGGGAAGAATAGACTCAGGAATTAGACGATATCTGCTTTTGACCGGTGAGTTCACGTATTTCATGGTTGTCCAAAGATGATAACGGACGAAAGCAATGGCATCGGAGAACGTCGGTTTAGGCTTTGCGTACCAAGCGGTCGTCTGTATGGGCAATACGCCATCGGACAAATGATGCGCCAGCAGCGTCACCAAAGAAAACAGTCCCAGCAAAGCCGGGGTCGTTCGTTTAATAGCCAAGTCAGACCATTGGCGCTGAGTTTCCATGCCCAAATGGGCACGGGTCTCCTCAAAGGTGACTTCAACGCCCCAACGCATGATGTACCAGTCCAAAATCTGCAAAGGGTCCATCGTTTGGTCGGTGGCCAAGAAGGCCGTTGGCTCAAATGCGTTCAAGGGGTCACGTACCAGAATCCAACGAATAGGCAAGGGGTCAAAACCGGGTGTGTACCACAAAGCCATCGCAGAGGTGAACTCAATCAAACGCTTACGGCCGGCGTACCAGTTGATTTCGTGTTGTCTCCATTTGGTGGTCGAACTCGTCAAGAGCTGGGACAAGGACGGCAACCGCTTGCCTTTCTTAGGTTTCGGGCCCCGTTTACTCGCCGGTTGTGGGCCGGCTGGGTCATGAAGAGCTGCATCGAGACGCAGACGAGTAACCCACGTCACCGGATGCGTGTAATGAGCACAACGCAAGCCCAGTTTCACCGCCGCCATGCCGCCATCGACCACCAAGACCAAGGCCCGTTGCGGCAACCACCGCCGCACAGCCCCGATCATCTGTCCGACCCAATCAATGCTCGTCTTGTGCCGTTTCCCATTGGCCAGGTTCGTCTTGGGACTGGGAGCCAACACGGTCAAGAAAGGCAAGGCCCAAGCGCGGTTGCTCCATGGTGGCCAGACCAACAGCATCATACTGACCCAACGCAGGCCGGAGCTATAGTTGGTGTATTTGCGGCTCGAACGCACCGCGTCGCGGAAGATGCCTTTGGCCCTAATCTTTTTGCCTCGTCTTCTTTCCAATGTCTCGTCTGCTCCGATAACGATAGCCACACCGGCGCTCACGAACGCAGTGACCAACAACCCCAGCAGTATCCGGCTTACCAACAACCCGGACCATTGTGCGCGGTTGAGAACTCGATGGTAGTTCTGATACTGCTTCTCGTCTTTCAATCCCAGCACACGCAAAGCAGATGTGACCGTCCTCTTACCCGGCGCCAAGATCGCTCCTACAAGCAGAACTTGTGCCCAATCCCAGACGCGATCACTAAATGCTTGCATAAATGGTGTCAATATGGTCATAATTTCTGGTGGCAAGATAAGCATATGATTTCTCCGTGGTGGGTGAAATCAGCTTATCTTGTCATCGCTTTTTGTCAATCAAATGGATAAAGTCCAGTATCTTTAATCCGTGCTAATTCGTTGTCATCATCAAAAAGAGGAGAGGTCTATGGTCTGATCATTTGAGTAAACGATAGCAAAGAATTGGAAGATTTCTCGACAATTGAACAATCACTTGAAAGGCGCAATTGGACCTGTAATTCATTACAAAACCAATTGGCCTAAACCCATATGAACCCCTTTTAAGGAGATGAAAATGAAGAAATTTAGTTGGTTTATTATCCTTCTTCTGATCGCAGCATTGATGTTAGCTGCCTGCGGCGGCGGAGATGAAACGGCCGACACAGCAGACACGGCCGACACAGCAGACACGGCCGACACAGCAGACACAGCAGACACCCCTGAAGAACAACCAGCAGAAACAGAATCCACAACAGACAGCGATGAGGCGGAAAGCGCTGAAGAAGCCGAAGCAGCGCCATCCGGTGTTTCCAATGGCCTGGACAAAGACTTGTCCGGCATTACCATTCGTATGGCCAACATTGGCGGACAGCCTTATGAAGCGATGTACGATTCTATCGGCGAATTTGAAGAAGCCACCGGGGCCACGGTTGAGATCGTCTTCTTAGGCGATGGTTTCGAAATTGACCGTTACCTCAAAACAAACTATGCCGCCGGCACGGAAGATTTCGACGTAGCCTGGAATCACACCAGCTTCATGGCCCAGTACACCAACTTTGTGGAACCGCTGCAAGATTGGTTTAGCGAAGAAGAGTTAGCCGCCTTTAGCCCCGCGATCATTGAAGCGGCCACGATTGACGGCAACTTGCAGCTCATTCCACGCCATGCTGACATCAGCGGTATGTTCTACCGCACGGACCTCTTTGAAGATCCCGATCTGCAAGCAGCCTTTGAGACCGAATATGGCTACCCGTTAGCGGTTCCGACCACTATTGACCAAATGTACGACATATCCGAGTTCTTCGTCGCGCAAGATGCTATTCAATACGGCACACAGTTCGCCGGTAAGGAAGAAGCATTGGCTGGTCGTTTCTATGAAATACTTGTGGCCAATGGCGGCAATTACTTCGATGAAAACTTCATCCCTATCTTCAACGATGAAGCAGGGCAGGTGTCCGCGCAGTGGATGGTCGACCTCTACGAAAATGGCCTCATTCCCGCCGACACCCCCAACCTGCTTTGGCCTGAGGTAGCGCAGAACTTCTGCGATGGCAATGTGGCCTTCTACCTTGAATGGTACGGCTGGTACAGCTACTTCCAAGATCCGGAAAGCTGTAAAGTCGCCGGTCTTTTTGGAATCGAGCGTGGGCCGATGGGCGCAGGCAATGATTACACGGGCTGGGCCGGCGCGCACGCCATCTCCGTTGCCAAAGCTTCCCCAAACAAAGAAGCGGCCGTGCAGCTTGTTAAGTATCTCACTTCCCAAGACGTAGCGTATGAAGAAGCCAAGCTCGGTTTGCTGCCTGTGCGTGATGACGTATGGGATATGGTAATTGCCGACGCCTCAGCTTCCGATGTGCCTTTGGATGCCCATCGCTTGGAAGTTGCCCAACAGCAAATCTCAGAAGATTTCTTCACCCCACCGCTCTTTGCCGACTGGATCTCCTTCACGAATCTCTGGTATCCAACTCTCCAAGGCATTATCCTCGGTGATGTCAGTGTAGAAGATGGTCTCAACCAGGGCGTAGCTGATGCAGCGCAAATGCTCACCGATCTTGGTTATGAGAATGAACAGCTTGCCGTTTTGACCAGCCCCGACATTGGGGCGGGCAGTGGTGATATGGAAACGTCCGGCGAAGCCCAATATGCGGGCCTGGATAAAGACCTCTCCGGTGTCAACATCCGCATGGCCAACATTGGCGGACAACCGTATGAAGCCATGTATGATTCGATCAGCAAGTTTGAAGAAGAAACTGGCGCCACGGTTGAAATCGTCTTTCTGGGCGATGGTTTCGAAATTGACCGTTACCTCAAGACAAACTATGCCGCCGGCACGGAAGATTTTGACGTAGCCTGGAACCACACCAGCTTCATGGCCCAGTACACCAACTTCGTCGAACCGCTGCAAGATTGGTTCAGCGAAGAAGAGTTGGCTGCCTTCAGCCCCGCGATCATCGATGCGGCTACGATTGACGGCAACCTACAGCTCATCCCGCGCCATGCCGACATCAGCGGTATGTTCTACCGCACGGATCTCTTTGAAGATCCCGATCTGCAGGCCGCCTTTGAGACCGAATATGGTTATCCGTTAGCGGCTCCGACCACGCTGGATCAGATGTCCGAAATGGCCGAGTTCTTCGTCAATCAAGGCGTCGTACAGTATGGCACGCAGTTCGCTGGAAAGGAAGAAGCATTGGCCGGTCGTTTCTATGAAATACTTGTGGCCAATGGCGGCAATTACTTTGACGACGAGTTCAACCCCATATTTGATGACGAAGCCGGGCAGATGTCCGCGCAGTGGATGGTCGACCTCTACGATAAAGGCTTGATCCCCGCCGACACCCCCAACCTGCTTTGGCCTGAGGTAGCGCAGAACTTCTGCGATGGCAATGTGGCCTTCTACCTTGAATGGTACGGCTGGTACAGCTACTTCCAGGATCCGGAAAGCTGTCAGATAGCAGGCAAGTTTGGCATTGAGCGTGGCCCGATAGGCGCAGGCAATGACTATACTGGTTGGGCCGGCGCGCATGCCATCTCCGTTGCCAAAGCATCGGAAAACAAGGAAGCGGCCGTACAGTTGGTCAAGTTCTTAACCTCTGAAGCTGTTGCTTACGATGAAGGCAAACTCGGTTTGCTGCCCGTGCGTAGCGATGTGTGGGCGCGGGTCATTGATGACGCCTCCGTTTCTGATGTGCCTTTGGATACCCATCGTTTGGAAGTGGCTCAGCAGCAGATCGCGGAAGATTTCTTCACGCCGCCGCTGTTTGCCGATTGGATATCTTTCACCAATTCCTGGTATCCGACACTTCAGGCCATCATCCTTGGTGACGTGACCGTCCAAGACGGTTTGGAACAAGGTGTAACCGATGCCCATGATCTTCTAGATAGTTTTGGTTATTACGATTAAGAATCTCTAGAAGCATTTTCCCGGAAACTTCGTCAGTTTCCGGGAAAATGTCCCTTGATATGGCAGCAGACAGCGGCCGTTTCCCAAACGAAATTTCATAATTGGAACACGGCCGTCGTCTGAACTGCTATTGCACACGTTTACACAAGTGGGTATTGCGTTTGTCTGTTCATGGACAATGCCTACTTTCCTGACTAGAATAGCATTTAGCAGGTGGTTTTATGATTAGAACTAGCGCCAAACCAGGGGTAGAAAGCAGCGTAGACATCGAGGTTGCTGCCCCTCAAAAAGTAGCTCGTACAACATGGTTTCCCTTCATCCTCATTGCACCATCATTGGTAATAATTGCCCTTGTCGTCATATACCCCGTGTTGTACTCAATCTACGTCAGCTTCACGCCATTCCATCTCTTACGCCCTGAGCAGACATTTGTCTTCACAACAGAAAAAATGTGGAACAACTACATCAAACTGTGGCATGATGATGTCTTCTGGCGATCATTAAAAAATACAGTCATCTTTCTCACCGTGACCGTCAATGTATCCTATTTTTTGGCGCTGGCCCTTTCACAGTTGTTGGCCCGCGTCTCCCGTGGTCAAAGCATCATGCGTACTCTTTTGATGATTCCTATGATGTTCGCACCGGTGCTGGTTGGCTTTCAATTTGCCTGGTTTTTCAACGCCACAGTGGGGCTGGTAAACAATACCCTGATCTCCCTTGGCTGGATGACGGAACCAAAGGCGTGGCTCGTCGATCAGCCCACGGGGATGATCGCCATCATGCTTGCCACGATCTGGATGAATGTACCTATGCTGACCATTATTCTGCTGGCAGGCACACTCTCGCTGCCCCAGGAGACTTTTGAAGCGGCCAAAGTCGATGGCGCCTCCGCCTGGCAGCGTTTCAAGCATATTACCCTGCCCTTACTGGCTCCCTTTACCCTCATCGCCCTTACCGTTTTATCGCTGGACATAGCGCGCGCCTATGATATCGTGCGCATCATGACCGGCGGTGGCCCCGCCAATCGCACCGAAATGATCTGGACCTACACGGGTCGCCTCGCGATCCGCGGTTCCCAATTCGGGCTGGCCAGCGCCATGTCTATGGTCGGGGTCTTCCTCGGCGTCTTCTTTACCCTGTACCTGTTCCGGCAGTTGATCAAATCAAGGGTGGTTTACTGATGTACAATAAACGAAAACTAGAGCAATCATTTTACAACACGGCCGCCTTTGGCATCCTTATCTTTGCCGCACTGCCCGCTATCTGGATCGTTTTCACGGCGCTCCGTCCCGGCAACGAGATCAACGTCTCGCCTCCCATCTGGATACCGCATAAACTAACCTTGGATGCCTTCTTATCCCTCTTTGGCTTCAATCCAGACATCGCCGCTGGCGTTCCGGTCGGCAGCTATATGTGGAACTCCATCCGTGTCTCCATTCTCGCCACAATTTTATCCGTGTCTCTCGGCACAATGGCCGGCTACGCCTTTTCTCGCTTCAGTTTCAAAGGACACACCCTCGTATTCTTGCTCATCATGTTATCGCGTGCCGTTCCGGGCGTTGCTTTAGGGTTGCCTCTCTTTCTGCTGATGCGCCAATACAATTTAGTGGACACGGTACATGGTTTGGCCATGGTCTACGTGGCGATCAACATTCCTTTTACTTCCTGGCTGATGGATGGATTCTTTCGCCAGATTCCCAAAGAACTGGATGAAGCCGCCTACATCGATGGCTGCAACCATTGGTCAGCATTCTGGCGCATTGACCTGCCGCTGGCCTGGCCGGGCATGGCCGCCGCTAGCATTTTCGCCTTTTTGGCCTCCTGGAATGAGTATCAGATCGCCAGTTTGTTGACCAAAACGCCAGCGGCAAAGACTTTTCCTGTCGGCTTGTTTGATTTCACGACACAATTCACAGTGGATTGGCGCGGCATGTGCGCTATGTCCGTTTTGATGATTCTACCGGCCATTGTATTTGTCATTCTGACCCAACGCCGATTGACCGAAGGATTGACGTTTGGGGCGATCAAGGGATAAAAGGAAGGGAGGTCAATCTCATGGAAAGAACAGAAAATTGCTTGAGGAAATTAGATAGAATGAATAAAGCTCTCAATCACCAAGAGCCAGATCGTGTTCCCATCAGCGATTTTTTTTGGGGGGATTTTCTCAAGCGATGGCGGTGCGATTTGGGGCTGCCGCAAGATACCGATGTTTATGAATACTATGACCTCGACTGGCAGGTCACAACCCCCAATATGGATCCACACATAAAACAGTTTGAAATATTGGAAGAGAACGAAGAACATGTCATCGTGCGCACCGGCTTTGAAGCGGTGATGGAGAAAAAGTTCGCTGATCCGATGCCGCGCTGGCTTTCATTTGATACGGATACGATTGAAAAGGCGGAGGCGTTCGAGTTTGACGACCCATGGGATGACCGGCGTTACTTTAGCCGGGGCGACAATCAGATCGGCGGCGTCGGCGATAGCTACGCCCGCGACTTGCCTCCATGGACAGAGACGGTCAAGAAGCTGCATCCAAACTTCGTTGTCTATGGCTCCGTATGCGAGGCAAATGAATACTTGACCCGCATTATTGGTCCCGAAAACAACCTGCTCTGGGCGGGACTTTATCCTGAACGACTCGGCAAGTTTGTGCAGCGCCTCAATGAATTCGCCCTGGAAATAGCCAAAGCGCAGATCAAAGCTGCGGATGGCTTGCTCGACGGCATGGTCATCTGGGGTGATATCGCCTACAAAAAAGATCTCTTCTTTTCGCCCATCTACTGGCGCAAATATTACAAGCCCGGCCTTAAGGCAATCATCGATTTATGCCATGAAAAAGGCCTGGAGGTCATTTATCATGGCTGCGGTAATGTCAAGCGGCTTTTTGGCGACTTTGTCGAACTTGGTGTTGACGCTTATAACCCTCTGGAAGCCAAGGCTGGCATGGATGTAGTTAAATTACGACGTGAATATGGGCACCAGATTGGTTTCTGCGGCAATATGGATGTCATGGATTGGGCCAGCGGCGATGAAGAAGAACTCAAAAAGATTGTGTTAACCAAACTGAATGCGGCCAAAGGCGGCGGCTGGATCTTTCAATCTGATCATTCTGTCCCCCCCACCATTTCGGGGCATAGCTATGATTACGTCGTCAAGTTGGTGCGCGAATACGGGCAGTACCCACTTCAGTTAGGCGAGTATGATTTACCTGAGTTTGATGTTTTGAATTAATCAAAGGTCTGTCATGCCTGCGTAGGCAGGCATCCACGCTTATGGATTTCCGCAGCCTGCCCTCGCGATGGCGTGGGGCAGGAATGACAAGTAGTAAGAGTCATGACTAAAAATGGCAGATTGACATCAAGAGAAAGGGTGCTCACTGCGTTCGACCATGAGGAACCGGATCATGTGCCCGCCTGGTTAGGAGCCGCTCCTGAAACTCGCGAAATGCTAGTTGAACACTTGGGACTAGAAGATGACGAGGCTCTGTCTCGCTACCTGGGCGACGATTTTCGACGCGTGTTTGCGAAATATGTCGGTCCAGCTGAATACAGCCCTGATACAAACCTTTCGTCTGGTTCCACCTCTCGTACACCTTTTGGGGTAGAGCGGCTGGGTTATGCCTATGGGATGCCCCGGGACCATCCATTGACTAATGCGACTCTGAAGGATGTTCATGATTACCCCTGGCCCAGCCCGGAATGGATGGATACATCTCGAATTAGAGCCGAAATAGAACAATGGGATGGGCAATATGCCATCCTAGGGGGTGACTGGTCGCCCTTCTGGCATGATGCTATCGACATGCTGGATATGGAGACCCTTTATTACAAGATGTATGACGATCCGCAACTAGTTGATGTGTTGCTAGGGCATATCGTCGATTACTATTTTGCTGTCAGCCAACGCATTTTTGATGCCGCTGCCGGCGTTATCGATATTTTCTTCATCGGCAATGATTTTGGTGGCAAAACCGGTCCGCTGATGGGTGATAAGATGTTCAGACGGTTCATTATTCCGCACCTGAAACGACTGATCGACCTCGGCCATGATTATGGATTGAAGGTAATGATGCACTGCTGCGGAGGGTATGCTCCCCTCATCCCGGCAATGATCGAGGCCGGGCTGGACGGTTTGCAAGCACTTCAACCCTCGACCAAAGGGATGGCCCCAGCCGACCTGAAAGCTGCCTTTGGCGAGAAGATAGTTCTTAATGGCTGTATCGATACACAATTTGTGCTGATTGAAGGCACGCCAGATCTGGTAAAAACAAAGACACGAGAGGTTCTGGATATTATGATGCCCGGCGGAGGCTATATCGCCTCCCCTAGCCATGATTTTTTGCTGCCGGAAACACCGCTTGAAAACATCATTGCCATGTACGATACCGTGCGTGAATACGGGCAGTACGCTCTCTAAGTGGATCAAAACCTCTGAGGTTTCAAGGTCCCATTTCGATCAGGAACTATATTAAAACCTCAGAGGCTTCGCTGAATTTAAGGAGAACTATATGACTGAAAATGGCGAAATGAGTTCGAGGGAGCGGGTTCTAGCCGCTATCCGTCATGAGGAGCCCGATCAGATCCCGCTGGACCTTGGCGCTACACCTAGTTCCGGCATTTCGGCTATTGCCTACCATAACCTCAAAAAGTATCTAGGCATTACCGCAGGCCATACTCGCGTTTACGATGTAGTCCAACAGCTGGCACAGCCAGAAGATGAAATCATCACCCAGTTTGGCGTCGACGTCTTGGATGTGGGGCGGATGTTCAATACGCATGATGAGAATTGGTACGATGTAACGCTGCCCACGGGGCAACTGGTTCAGTTTCCTGCCTGGTTCCGCCCGACGAGAAACGCCGGCGGAGGCTGGGATGCTTATGCTCCTGATGGCACGCGTATTGCCACCATGCCCAACGAGATCGCTACATTCTTCGATCAAACCTACTTTCCTTACCTCGACGGTTACCCTTCAGACCACAGCGGTTTAGCCGGGGAAATGCCGAAAGTCCACTGGTCTGGTTTAGCCCATAGTCCCTGGGATCACGCTGCTGAACCAGACTTTTGGCTGCAGTTGAGAAAAAAAGCGATCTATCTGCGCGAAAATACAGACAAAGCCCTGATAATTGTCGCCGGCTGTAACCTGTTTGAGTGGGGGACCTTTCTGCGTCGCCTGGACAATTTCCTGATGGATCTACTTTTAGAGCCGGCGGAGGTGGAACGTCTGTTGGATGCCCTGATGGAGGTGCACCTGGCTACGTTGGAAAACGTGTGTCATGCCGTGGGTGATGTGGTCGATATCATCCGCTTTGGCGATGATCTGGGCATGGATACGGGCCCGTTCATGAAACCGGAAACATACCGCAAGCTATTCAAACCCCGCCACAAAATTCTTTGCGAATACGTCAAAGAACACAGCAATATGCACACCTTCCTGCATTCGTGCGGGTCTATTTACAAACTCATCCCCGATTTGATTGAAGCCGGATTTGAAGTGCTCAACCCCGTGCAAATTAGTTCGCGCGATATGGAACCTGAACAGCTCAAAAAGGAGTTTGGCAATGATGTCACTTTTTGGGGTGGTGGGGCAGACACGCGCAGCGTTATCAACAACGGTTCGCCAGAAGAGGTAAAAACGCACGTCCGGTATAACATTGAAACATTCTCACCCGGCGGGGGCTTTGTTTTTAATACCGTGCATAATATTATGCCCGATGTGCCGCCTGAAAATATCATCGCTATGTATGAAGCACTAGATGAATACCGGCGCTGAGGAATAGCAACTTATGTTGGAAAAAGGAAACAACCATGGAAGACATTATTCACAACACAATTTACGAAAGCATTCTTGAAGGAGACAGCGTCACGGCAAAAGCAGGCGTTGAGCAAGCCTTGGAAGCCGGGCTCGATCCGAACGTTATCCTGCAAGAGGGCATGATTGCTGCGATGAGAGAGGTGGGTAGGCGCTTCGAGGAAGGGGATTATTTCGTCCCTGAGATGCTGATCGCCGCCCGTGCCATGAAAGGGGGTTTAGCGGTGTTAAAGCCCTACCTCGTTGACTCGGATATCAAACCAGCCGGTACTGTGGCCGTGGGCACGGTTAAGGGTGATCTGCACGACATCGGCAAGAATCTGGTGGCGATGATGCTGGAAGGAGCCGGGTTTATCATTTATGACCTGGGAACAGATGTGGCGCCGGAAACATTTGTGGCTGCAATCCAGGAAAATGGGGTTGATGTTGTTGCCTTGTCCGCACTGCTGACCACGACCATGCCCAGTATGGAGGCCACGGTTAAGGCCATAGACGCAGCCGGCCTGCGTGATCAGGTGAAGATAGTAGTCGGGGGTGCACCAGTAACTTCGGAATATGCTGCACAGATTGGTGCGGATGGTTTTGCGCCTGACGCCAGCACGGCCGTTAAAGTGACCGAATCTCTCTTGGCTGTATGATCGCAGCCTGGGTTCCCCTAACGGGCGTCCAAGAAAGAAGGGTAATATGCAGATACAAACTGGACCGGATAAATCGGATATCAATCGCTTACTCACTGCGCTGAACCACCAGGAGCCAGACCGTCTGCCACATATCGAATTGTGGGTCACCAGCCAGGATGTTTACGAATACGTTTTAGAACGTAAACTGGACTATACGATTGGCGACGCCGCGGAAGGCGGCCAATCTATTACGCCGCAGGATGATGTTGAATTCGCCCGTAGGTTAGGGCAGGATGCTGTGCTGTGCAATTTCAACTGGCGACCCAATAATGTCTTTGAGCTTGCTGAAGATGGTACGCGGCATTATGTAGACGGTACGATCAAGTCACTGGCCGACCTAGATGATTTGGACCCCCCGCCTTCACTGGATGATCAACTGCGCCATTTAGAGAGTTATTTGGCGGCTGCCCAGGGAACTGGTGTCGGGATTATCGCTAACCTGACTTCGTTTTTTGACAGCGCTATGCTGGCGATCGGAATGACAGATTCGCTCTACATGTTCTACGATAACAGGCCGCTGCTGGATAAGTTGATGGACATTCTGGTGGAACACCAGGAGAAAGTAATGCGGGCAGTCTGCGAGCAATTCGGCGCTGAAATCGCTTTCGTGATGGTCAATGATGATATTGGGCATAATTCGGGGCTGATGGTTCATCCGCGCATGTTTATGGAGATGTTCCCCGAGCGGATGAAACGATTGATTGCCCCGGCCAAGGATTTGGGCAAGCTGGTTCTTATGCACACGGATGGCAAGCTTGACAATATATTGCCGATCCTGTATGAGGTTGGCATTGATATCAATCATCCAATCGAACCGGAATCCAACGATATTGTCGAAGTCAAGCAACAATGGCAGGGGAAGATAGCTTTGATCGGTAATGTCCATACCCCCTTGCTGGCATATGGAAGTATTGAGGAAATCGAGAGGCAGGTTCAGGAATACTGCGTAAAACTAGCTCCCGGCGGCGGCTATGTGCTGGGATCGTCGACCAGTATCATGGACGGTATCCCCCCGCAGAATTTTGCCGCTATGGTTGAAGCGGTTCATAAGTATGGGCGATATGGCTCACTTGGACACGAGTAAGGAAAATAGTCAGTTGGCTTAGTTCTGCGCAAAGAGCTTTTACCCATGGTTCCGTGAATCAATATGTCTACAATCCGCGAAGTCGCTAAACGCGCCGGCGTGTCCCCGATTACTGTCTCTCGCGTAATCAATGATTATGATTATGTGAGTACGGGCACGCGGCAGCGTGTGGAAGCTGTAATAGAAGAGTTGGGATATGTGCCTAATATGCTTGGGCCAAGTTTGCGCTCTAAGCAAACCATGACACTGGCACTGGTGATGACGGACATATCCAATCCTTTCTGGACGACAGTGGCACGGGGCGTGGAGGATGTAGCCCAGGCCAACGGATATAGCACTATTCTGTGTAATACTGATGAGTCGGAAGACAAGCAAGAACACTACCTGCAAATGCTCTTGCGGCGGCGTATTGACGGGATATTGTTGGTTCCGGCATGCAGCGATGACCCTATACCGGTACAGATCATTCAGAAACAAGGCATACCCGTGGTCTTATTAGATCGCCAGATACCGGATGTGCAGGTTGATATCGTTAGAGCGGACTCTGAGTCTGGTGCCTATCAGTTAACGCAACATCTACTATCGCGAGGTTACAGACAGATTGCCTTATTGACCGGCCGGCAAACAGTCTCCACGGCCGTCGACCGGGCAAACGGTTATCTCCGGGCGTTGGCTGACGCCGGTCTACCAGACAGCACAGCAAAACTTTACTGGGGGGAATTTACGCAAGATAGCGGCTTTGATATGGCCAATCAGGCCCTTTCGGCTGCTCCGCAACCAACTGCCCTATTCGCTGCCAACAATTTTATTGCTCTTGGCGCACTTCAAGCCTTGCACGAGCAAGGGTTACATGTGCCCGATGACATAGCCTTGGTAACTTTGGATGACTCACCCCCGAATTTTCCCATTGCCCTGCAAAAGGACCTGGATCCTTTCCTGACGGTTGTGAACCAACCGGCGCGTGAAATGGGGCAACAGGCCGCTCAATTGCTCCTGGATCGCTTGAAAGACGCGATTGATGCCGAATATCGGCATATTGTTTTACCAACAAAAATGATCATACGTGCCTCAAGCGGGCAGGGCCCTTTTTCAGGGCAAGGAATAACCCAACACATAATCTCGTAACAATCATTCGCATGCCCCCACTTTGGACTAGCCGCATCATGAGAAACCAGTTTGTCAGCCGATTGGCCTGGTCATTCATTTGCGCATAAGTCAGCCGCAATACGGGATCCTACGCCACCGTCGACAATGGCCACTATATCAGGTGAGTAAATGGAGCGTCTTCCCGAATAATTACCAATATACATCTTTCCGCTCCTTTATTTACACCTCGACTTTCATGAGGTCTTGCCCAAGTATGACTTCCCCTTGGTACGCTTGGCGTATATCGTCGAGAATCTCTGAAAAATTCGTGGGGGTGATCGTCGCACTGAGGTGGGTTAAGACCATGCGCTTGACCCCAGCTTCTGCGGCAATCATGCCCGCCTGGCCAGAGGAAGGCAGGATCGAGGTCATGAGATACTTCAGCACTGGATTACTCTCCAGGCTTTGTGGAAAGTGGCAGCATTGAACGAGGAGATCCGCGTCTCTTGCCAGCCCGATAATGCCCGCACACGGAACAGTATCACCGCTTATCGTAACGACTTTGCCTTCTGCCTCAATTCGATAGCCAAGGCAGCGCCACTCAAAATCAGGGGCATGCACGAAATCGCCGTGCATGACGTAATCGGCTGACACCTTCCATTGATCGCTTTCAGCAATGAGCCCTGGTCCGACATCCCGCACATCAACTTGGGTAATCGCTTCTGGTTGTTCTGCCCAGCTCCCTCCCCACCTACGAATATCCTTATCTTCCTCAATCCGAAAACGGATATCTTGGGCATAAACCTGTTCGAGTAGGGCGCTCACAATCTTCTTCGTCCCGGAAGGCCCGTAGATTTTTAGGTCATGATTGCGCCCTCTCATTGCTGAGGAAATAATGACGTCAAAAAGGTCGTTGATATGATCGAAGTGGTGATGCGTGATAAATACAGGATTGACGAGATTAACCTCGACCCCGGCTTGATACAGTTGATGAACTGCTCCACGACCTGCATCAAATAAAAGGCTGCTGTTTCCAATTTCAACCAGAACGGCGCTCTGGAAACGGTGGGGGTTGGTTGGCGTACCTGTGCCTAACAGGGTTACTCTCATCTCATACCTTCTTGGGAAAACCCTCCATTTTGTCTTTTCCTCTGCGCCTTCTGTGTCTTGCGGTCTCAGTGCCCTAATAAATGACCTAGAGAATATTGGAGATTCTTTTCACCGCACCCGTCTTGATCAGTGCAAAAAAACCGCAAATCTACTAGAGACGTTCAATAGCAACGGCCGTTCCCCCACCCATCCCATGACAAAGAGAAGCCAGCCCCAGTTTGCCCTGCTCATTCTGCAAAGCGGTCAGCAGCGTGACAAGTATGCGCGCACCCGTAGAGCCAATGGGGTGCCCTAATGCGATACCACTGCCATAAATATTCAGTTTCTCTGTCGGAACACCCAGCTCTCTGTTCATCAAGATCGTGTTCACGGCAAACGCTTCATTATTTTCTACCAGGTCAAAATCGGAAATTTCCAAAGCATGTTTGGCTGCCAGTTTGCGTACTGCTGGAATAGGTGCTTCCGCAAAACGCCAGCTATCTAGGGCAGCCCAACTGCCGCCCACAAAACGGGCAAGCGGCGTCAGGTTATGCCGCTTAATCGCCTCCTCGCCGGCAATCAGCAAAGCGGATGCGCCGTCACTAATCTGGCTGGCGTTACCGGCCGTCAGAATGCCATCTGCTGTAAAAGCAGGTCGCAAGCTTGCCAGTGACTCCGGTGTAGTGTCTGGGCGAATACCCTCGTCGCGGTCCAGCACAATCGTACCTTTGCGACTCTTAATCTCTACGGGAACAATTTCTTGTTTGAAGATGCCGCTCTCCGTAGCTTGCGCCGCCCGCTTGTGCGAGTAGTAGGCCACTTCGTCCACTTCCTCGCGCGTAACGCCATATTCAGCCGCCAGCCTTTCCGTTTCATTGCCCATGCCATCGTCCTCGACAGGGTCGGTTAGGCCGTCGTATTCGAGAATGTCCTTGAGCGGCTCTGGCTTTCCCAGCAGAAATTTATAGCCCCAGCGAGCGCGGTGCGAAAGAAAAAAGCCGGCCTGCGACATAGATTCCATGCCGCCGGCCAGCACAAGATCGGCTTGGCCGCATTGAACCATCATGGCCGCATTCATGACGGCCATCATGCCCGAGGAGCAGACCATATCCACAGCGTAACCGTCTACACACTGCGGGATACCTGCCTTAATAGCCGCTTGCCGGGGGATCAGTTGGCCATGACCGGCACGCAAAATATTGCCAAAGATGTACAGGTCTAACGCTTCGCCAGGAATGTCGGCCCGTTCCAGAATGGCTTTCATGACATGTGCGCCCAGGTCTGAGGGGCTGAAATCCTTGAGACTGCCGCCGAAACGGCCGATTGGTGTGCGTGCAGTTGATACGATATAGGCTTGTTGCATTGGATACTCCTTAAACCTCTTCAATCTCCAGCCCAAACACCCTGCCCAATAGTTCAATCTCCGCCTTGTTGTGTCCCGTCATGACCAGGTAATGATGCGAATATGCATGGGTTACCAGCTTATGCCCGTCAGCCACCTTAATCACGCCGCCGTTCAAGCAGTCAGAATCCGGGTATTGTGCATATCCTGTGAGCTCTCCCTCCATAACCGTCCATTTATCCATGGAGGGCCCTAACTTGGCCAGCGTCACCGGCCCTTCAGGCAGTCGCGCGTCGATGGCCGTGGCGTTGTCGTCGACAATGGCCAGCACTTTGGGGTTAAGCGACCATTCGGTGGCGAAGGATGTCGGCAGCACGCCAAGATAGCCGCAGTGGGCCACCAGGACATGGTTTTCCGGCTCGCTCTCAACGGCAGGGAAGTCGGAAATACGCTCATGTTTTAAAGCTGTTTGGCCCATCAAGAAGGGGTACAAGTTACTCATCATGATCGGCACATCCAGCGATCGGTTAAGGATATACTTGGTGATCATCGACATAGTGTCCGCCTCGCAGCCCCAAATCAGTCGCCGCTCTTCATAGAGCATACTCCATGCCAGACAGGGAGTCGTGTCCGAGAAACGAGATTCGTTAAGGCAGTTGGCGCCCATGCCGCGGATGCTGGGATCTTGATCCAGCTCTCTCTTGAAGGCGAGATATAACTTGATGGCACTCTTCAAAGCCCTGGGTGTGATCTGGCTGATGTTGATATCCCAATTGGCAAGCACCTCTTCCGCTTCCACATCAGGAATCGCTTGCGCCCCGGCGGCCAATTTCTCGTAGCTTTTCTTGACCAGCGTGACGCCGAACTTATCAAACATGCGCTGGGTCGCTTCTTTTTCCCACCAGTAGAAACGTTTAAAGATTTCGGCCTGAAAACCTTCACCCGGATTGTCCTGAAAAACCAAAAACTTACTCTCTTTCAATTCCCGCTTGACGCGCAGCGCCTGGACCAGAAGCTTTGTCTGCTCCATGTTGTAGGGCGCGATGGTTTTAATGCCCTCTGAACGCAAATAGCTGGCAATTTCCCAATCCCACATCAGCATCGTCCCAAACTCGGAAGTGATGAACAGGATGGGCAGATCGATGGCTCTAAAATCATCTAGCTGCCGGTAAGCTGTGCCCAATAACTGGGGAAAGACGACCGCTTCCGCTTCCGGAATTTCCCCACCAAGGGGCACTGGCGGCAAAAATTCTACGTCCTCATCCAGCAATCTGTGCAGATTGCCCATTTGGACATCAAAATCCTGGTCACGGCCGACTGCAAAATATAAAGGAACCAAACGCGGTTTCATAATGATCTCCTTCAAGCTGTAGGACAAGATTTCATCTTGTTTATCTTCGGCAAGCTTGCACCTTGCCCTATACCACTACTTTATTGTCGAAGCCGATTTATCCAACTGATCAAACAATTCAGGCGTAATCTCGAAATGCAGAACTTGGGCGATAACTTGGCTCCATCCATATACAAAATATACCCAACCATCTTCTACAATCAAGCTGCGTGATGCGGTCTGGCGTAACGCCTGGTGCATGAAGTCTAGTTCACCCCGGTAATTAAATTCCCAGGCGATCCCGTTTTGTGGAAACAAACCCTCGTCGGTAATGGGTGAGCCCGGGTGATCCTTGCCCATTCCTGTGGCGTTAATGACGATGCTCCCATTAGGCAGCCGGCTCATAAGCGTATCGTTTACCCTGGGATCGCTGTTGTGAATGGTTTGTACTTCGATGTCCGTGTTGATTTGCGTCACCATGGCCTGCATATGATCCAGCCGTGGTTTGCTGCGATTGATGCAGATGAACTTGTCCGGACGGTCGCCTTTGTTTTCTTGACTGATCAGGTGCAGCAACGTGGCCACGGCCGATCCGCCGGCACCCAGACACAGGACATGCCCCCCTGTCCGGCCGAAATAATCCTCGCCGACAATGTGATCCATACTTAACCCGGCCGTGATCGGATCCTTAGCATGTCCCTCCAGACGGCCGTCCAACTTGGAAATGCTTGAAATCTCTCCTGTGGTTTCCGCATACGGGTCAAAATAGTCGAACATATCCTTCGCCGCATTATACAGGTCTATTTTATGGGTCGTTACCAGCGCGCCCAGGGAAAGCGGATCAAACTTGATCTGAGCCACAGCCTGGCGATAGGCTTGCGCTTCATCATGGATCTGGCAGTCAATCCCCTCCAATACCACTTCTGGACATCCCAAAATGTCCATCCACAGCGGAAATACCCTGTTAATCGAGGATTGCCCCGTCGTCACGCCGATGAAATACATCGTCGGCTGCTCTTTGGCTACAATTTGATAATCGTTATTCATCCTATTCCCCGTCGCAATCGCAATCGTATTCGTAATCGAAAATCCACCAGCCCGACCGCTCAACCTCTAAACCACCCGATTGATTGCCTCCCCTCCCTGTAAAACAGCCAGGCAATTGCGCAGCGACATCCAGCCCATTGCATTCGTTGCCCCATCCGTGTGCGATCCCATATGAGGGGTTGGGATCACCTGCGGCAAGCACAGCAGGGTGTTCTCAGCCCCTGGTGGCTCCTGCGCAAAGGTGTCCAATGCGGCCCCCGCTAGATGCCCCGACGTAATAGCCTCTATGAGCGCCTGCTCATCAACCAGTTCGCCCCGCGCTGTATTAATCAGATAGGACCTTTCCTTCATCCTGGCCAGGAATGAGGCATTGACCATAAGCCGTGTCTGTGCCAGAACCGGAACATGCAGAGATACGATATCGGAAGTGGTCAGGAGCTCGTCTAGCTCCACCAGACGCACATGGTTATCCGCTGCAAACGCCTCATCGGGCAGTACATCATACGCCAGCAGACGGCAAGCAAATCCATGTAGGCGCTTGGCCACCTCTTTGCCGATGGCGCCGAGTCCAATAAGCCCGATAGTTCTTCCTTCTAAGGTCAAACCACTCATGCGTGGCCAGTCGCCTGAGCGCGTTTGTTCACAGGCGTTGATCACGGGCCTGACCAAATTCAGAATGAAGGCCACCGTCAATTCAGCCACCGAGACGGCGTTGGCGCCGGGGGTATTGGTCACGACAATCCCCAGCTCCCGCGCGGCCTCAAGATCCACGCGATCCGTGCCGACGCCGTAACGAGCCACCACTTGCAGTTGGCCGGCTGCTTCCAGCGCGGCGCGATCGATCGTATCCAGGCCGGCAATATAACCGTCCACATCGGGCAGCAGTGCAACCAACTCGGCCGGGGAGAGCGGTTTTCCTGACTCGTTATAACTCACCCTGCCCACGCGTTCTTCCAACTCCTGTTTGAGCCGTGGATCGTAACGGCCGAAAGAAGTGGATGTCACCAATACATGACAATCGCTTAGCGCTTTCATTATTTCTCGCCCGGCGCTCTCCAACGTGGATTATCGACAATAGCCGGTTGGCCCTCTTGTTCCACAACCAACTTGCGAAAACCCTGCGCCTCTATCGTGCCGTAATCATGCCCTGCATTGCCCGGGTAGACGAAAAGCGTAACCAGGTCTTCGACGCTGCCACTGTTCACAGAACGGTGCGCCCAACGGGGTGGAACATACAGCACCCCCCCCGGTCGCAGTTCCTCCACAGCCCACTCCCCTTCGGGCGTCTCCATAACCATGAAGCCCTCGCCTTTCAAGCAGTAATAAACCTCGCCCGTCTCTAATACCGTGTGAAAATGCCCTTTGGTCATGAAATATTCATCGCCAACCTTGCCGGGATGAACGATGGAAACGCCATACAAAAGCTCCCCCGCCACATGAGGGCGTTGCTGCTCATACACCTCATAAAGGAGTTCGTCATTCTGGGCCAGCGCAGCCTCATAGGCGGCGTTGTCCAGATATTGGCCTTTCATGGCGCTCAAACGACGCTCGATATGATTGTCGTACTTGGACGGAATGCAATCCGCCATATCGATATCAAACGTTAACGGGAAGTTGTTCATGAAATTTCCTTGTTGGCGGGGGCGTTGCGACCGCTAGGCGAGCAGCGATATTTCCGCCCATCAACTGCTGCACCACCTCCGGGTCAAGCCCTATTGCTTCTAAATCTGATTTGATTTGGCTTAAGAAAACGACCGGTCCCGGCCCGCCGCCCAGGAGCCTCCACATATGGGTCAGGGCCATATCTGTTGCCAGGGCCACCCGACCGGATAATCCGGCTCCTATCATCTTCTCCAGCAGCGGCCACGCATTCTGCTGCGGCTGGTATTTTGGGCGGACAAAGGTGTCATATTCGAGCATGACGCCGGCCGTGGCCAATTCTCGGTGCAAGCCGAAATCAGGCCGCTTATCCATGTGGCAGAAGACGAGTCGCTGCGGCGAAACGCCTTGGCCAAGAAAATACTCCAGGAATACTTCCGCGTCCGAACCCTTTTCCGTATGCATTGAAAGGGCTAAGCCGGAAGCACGACAGGCGGCGGCTGCTGCCTGGAAAAGCGGAGCCGGTGAAGCCGTCCAGGAAGCCTCGGCGGCGATCTTGAAGAAACCCGGATAAACTGCCTGTCCCTGCTGGCGCGTTTCCAGCAGCCCTTGCTGCACCTCATCCATAAAGCCGGCATACGCTTCACCGGTCGATTTCTGCCAGAGAGCGGCACCTGCCGGATAATAGCGCCGTAAATGGAAACCGGTGCAAGCGATAATATGCACACCACTGCTCTGAGAAATTTGCTGTAGCATGCGGCCGTTTCGGCCACATCCACCTGGTTGGCAATCGACAATCGTTCCGCCGCCGGCCAGTTGATAATCTATTAACTCGGCCGTGATCGCATCGGCGTCATCCAGAATCAAGCCATCCAGATTCGCCCCCGGTACTGGCTCAATCCAGACATGGCTGTGCGCGTCAACTAGTCCCAGTTGTTCCGCAGGCACGGGACCATTTACACTGATCACAACCTTCGCCGGCTCACGATCTGGTCCTGAATCAACATCCTTTTGCACGGCTCCGATCACAGTTTACCCTCTCAACTGATTACTGTTCACTATTGATCTATCTTCTACGGCTGCAATGCCACACGCAAATGACGACCATCAGCCGCCGCGGCAAAAGCTGTTAGCGCTTAGTACGCTTATTAATATCTCGTCCCCATCGATCTGTGGTCGTGGCACTTCTTCGACACGCAGATCATTGGGCCCACGATAAACTGCAGCCAGCATCATTTCACTCATGCCATCACTTCTTGTAAGCTGACCGGCCGTTCTTCCAGAAACGATTTCGTGCCGGCCAGAACCATCGCCACAGCCCACCGGCCATCTTCGCCGCCTACCCGTGGTTTTGCGCCCGTACGCGCGCAGGCCACAAAATGCTCGATCTCGCGAATATAAGCCCAGGCGAATCGTTCAGGCCAGCGACGATAAATAGGGGTGATCAAACCCTGGTCGCGATTCACACAAACCACAACCGCCTGTCCTTGCATGTCGCCGATTTGCATAATACCTTTCTTGCCGATAATTTCGACCCGGGCATCATAGCCATAGTCACAAGGACAAACACCTGAAACATTGCCCAATGCCCCGGATTCAAACCGGATGGTAGCAAACATATTGTCGTAGAAATGTTCGGCCGTCGCTCCCCGTTCATCTCCCTTGAAATTCGCCGTCTCCACATACATTCGTTCTGGATTCGATCCTATCAGCCAGCGCGTACAGTCCATATCGTGGCTGTTGACCTCGGCGATCATGCCGTTAGATGTCTTCAGGTCGTTGGCCCAGGCTGGGGGTAGTCCCGGTCCATGGGTGAGCGATTTGATCATCATCGGTTCGCCGATTTCGCCGCCGGCGATACGTTCCGCGGCGGCTGCAAACTCCGGGTCAAAGCGGCGCATAAAACCAAGCTGCAAGGCGACGCCGTTTTTCTCTGTGGCACTCATAATGGCATCGCACTCTTCCAGAGATAAGGCCATCGGTTTCTCCAGGAAGACATGCTTGCCCTGCCCGGCTGCCATAACTGCCAGCTCTTTATGGGTGAAGGTGGGCGTGGTGATGATCACTGCCTCGAAATCGCTCTTGTCCAGCGCCTCTTCCAGAGAAGCGAAACGGGAACCGATGCCAAATTCATCCCCTGTTTCATTGAGTATCGCCGTAGCCGGGTCAACCAGAGCGACGACATCGCCATCTGGGACATAACGCTTCAAGGTGCCGGAGTGCAATTTGCCAACCCGGCCAGCCCCCACCATGCAGATTCGCACGCTATTTGGCATAAGATCCTCCTGTTACAAACATGTCCCTCAGCTCTGCCTGCAGCGCGATGTATTTCTCCGCCATAGGCCGGTAGAGCCGCTGCCTGCTGGCATCAGGCCGTAAGGGTTCGCCGGCGGGCTTGGCGTGATCTGTGGCGACCTGCGCCAGATCGTCGAAAATTCCTGCCGCTTTCCCGGCTATCATGGCGCTGCCCCAACTGCCGAATTCTGAGCGCAAAAGGCGCTGGTAAGGTAGGCCAAGAACATCCGCCTTCATCTGGTTCCAAAGATTACTGCGCGCACCGCCGCCGATAACACGCGCTTCGGTCATTTCCAAATTGGGGACAGCTTCTCTGAGGATGCCCAGATAATAGGCGTATTCATAGGCGATGCTCTCCAAAATCGCACGGCTGAAATGAGACTGGTCATGGCTCCAGGAAAATCCAATCCAGGCGCCGCGCATCTCCGGAGTGGCCGGGCAAATGCGCCCGCCCAAATGGGGTGAAAAGAACAGACCATCTGACCCAGCCGGCGCTTTATTGGCCAGCGCGATCATCTCTTCATATAGATCGTCGCGATCTCGGTCGTACTGTTGTCCGCGATAGCTATTGTAGAAATGGTCGCGGAACCAGCGTAGAGCTTGCCCTCCGCCGCCTATATAAGCCAAAGGGTGCCACAATCCGGGAATCACGGAACGCATGGTCAACAAAGCTCGATTCTTGACATCCGCCATGAAGGAGCCGGTGGAAGCAGCCAGGACAGAAGCGGTGCCGGCTACGTCGAAGAGCATACCAGGTTGGACGATACCCGCCCCCAAGGCGTTGGCAGCCGTATCCCCACACCCGGCGGCGATTAATGTGCCCGGCGCCAGACCGAATTCCGCAGCGGCCGTTTCCGTTACCTCCCCCACCACCTCCCACGGTTCTACAATTCGGGGCAGCTTGTCCTTATCCACACCCAACACATTGCAAATATCAGTTGACCAGACACCATTTTGCGCATCACTTAAGCCGCTAAAATGCAGGAAAGTGAAATCCATAAAGGCCTGTGACCCTGCTAACCCTGCCATCCTGCCGGCTACATAGCCTGATGGCGTCACAAACTTGGCAATACCAGCATAGGCATCAGGCTGTTCCTCTTTCCACCACAGAATTTTTGGGCCATGATCGCAAGTCGGTGCGCAGCCGGTCAAACGTGTCACCAAATCGGCATGGTTCTTGTTGAGAAATTCGATATATGGCTGGCAGCGCATATCCAGCCAGGAATCGAAGCGCGTCGCTGGGTCATAATTGTCGTCAACCGAGCCGATGCCTGCCATCTGGCTGTCAAAGGCCAACGCGGCAACATCCTTGGGATCGATGCCACTTTCCCGAACACATTGCCGGATCGTTTGCGCAGCCGTGCGGTAAAAATCATCATTTTCTTGCTCAACAACGCCCGGTTTGGGGTAATAGAGCGGCACTTCGGCAGTGGCTTCAGCCACCAAGCTTCCATCTGTTTGGTAAAGTGCTGCCTTGGTGCTGCTTGTGCCTAAATCGATTCCCAACAGATACTTCTTTGCCATATGGACAGCCTCATATCGTCTTGCTGTCTTGTAATCCTGTTATTACAAGCTGTCGCAAAAATTTAGCAGAATCACAGCTTTTACAAGGCAATTCTGCTGTTAAGGAAAAGAAAAGGTCAAAACTTGCAGATGCCGGACAATTCTGCAACTTGTTCCTGCTGATGCTTGTCTTTAATTGCAGGGCACTATCTATCGCTCTTGTGCATAGTAACTACGTGGTTGACAGCGTTATCGCCTCTTGCGTTGCGCTGCTGTCGATATCCGCTTGATCGCGCAGCGACATCATGAGCGCGGACCAGATTAACTTCAAAACGAGAACGGTCGCCACGATGTAGCGCGTGGTAATATTCAATAGGTGAATCATCCTCAAGGTAACTCACACTGTCGAGCATGATCAAGGGCGCGCCCTTCTGAATTTGTAGGAGCTCCGCCTCATATTCATTAGCGGGCACAGCCTCCAGAACTCTGTGACTGTGCATAATCTCAACCCCATACTCTCTTTCTAGAAAAGCATAAAGCGATTGGTTTGCCAGATCCGCTTCCAGTAATTTGGGGTATGGCTCGTAGAGCAAGAACGCCGTAACCAACACGATGGGCTCGCCCTGGACGAAACGCAAACGATCGATTTGTGTGACGGAGGTGCCAGGTGCAATTTGTAGATGCTTGGCCACTTTTGCTGTAGCCGGAACCACTTCTTGCTTAAGAACCTTGGATCCGGCGCGATGTCCTTTGGCTTCCATGTCTTGATAGAAGCCGGTTAACTCCTGGAATAGACTTTCCCCGATCTTGGACTCGGCTACAAAGGTTCCTCTCCCCTTCTCGCGCTTGATTAAGCCCTCATACTCCAACTCTTTCAGCGCCTGCCGGATAACCGTGCGGCTGACATCAAACAAACGGCATAGTTCCGTCTCCCCTGGCAGTTGTTCGCCCGGTTTCATGTCTCCCTGTTCAATCGCCTCCTTCAAAACATCCATCACCTGGATATAAAAAGGGACATAACTGGACCGATCAATTTCCGTATTGAACATAAGCGCACCGTCCGCTTGCAATCATGTCATCCTGTAACCCTGTAATTACAGATTTAAGATAGTTTATACCTGGCTGCGGCATGCTGTCAAGAGAATTGGGGTCTAAATGCCTGAGATATGCCCAGCGCTTGGCCCAAAACAAGATGCTGTGCCGATTTTCATCGTGACGTGAAGTTGGAGATCTCTTGCCGCAGCGCTTCGATGTGTAACTGCAGTTTTACATATTCTCATCAAACCTTCTTTAGGTTATTGAGCTGGTCTAGCGTTCAACCCACCAATAATAGAATGAAAGCAATAAAGGAGCGCGGTGAACGCCTGTTGCGCTGTGCCAATAATCATTTATACTGAAAAATGTCTATACAACGATTTTATCAAACAGTATCGTCCCGCATTGGAAGCCTTGGCCGAATGACCGTTTTCTATTTACCTGTCTGGTTGTTAAGGAGCGACCTTCTCTTGACCAAAATAGCTTCGTGGTTCCACAGTCACGCAGTTCGTGAATATTAATTGGACAACGGCCTAATCAACACGAAAACGCCAGGCTGCCAGGGCAGCAAGTATCGCGGCATATCCGAGTAAGATCAGCACCCCACTGCCCAGGGCCTCCAATCCCTGCCCGCGCACCAAAATATCCTTATACCCATCCATGACCCAGGCCAATGGCGTCACATAGGCAATACGCTGAAACGATTCTGGTGTGAATTCCAATGGCACCCATGCGCCTCCCAGAGCCGACAGCACAAACATGGGCGTTAATGACAAGACGACAACCTGCTCTTCTGTCCTGGATACGGACCCGATGAGCATGCCCAGACTGGCACAAAAGAGCGTCGTCACGGCCGTCAGCAACAATGTCGCCAACGGCTGCCCCCAATAGGGCAAATCGAGAAAAAGCTGCCCAAAGAGGATCAGAACGGTGAGCTGGAGAAAGATCATGACAAACATGGCCAGGTAATGGCCTGCTAAAATCTGGCCGCGAGACATATTTGTGGTCAGCAAGCGCTGCACTGAGCGCGTCTTCTTTTCAACCACCAGAATACCGGCTGCACCCATCAAGCCAGCGATGGCGAATTGGGCCATCATGCCCGGTGAATATTGAGCGAAGACGCTGTAGCTGCTGTTTGCAGCGCCGGCTTCCTCGGCCACGGCTCTGGATTCGTCATGCTTGATCGTCACCGGCGGCGCCTCCCAGGCCGCCAGGGCGTGGGCGAAGGCAGCGTCAAAATAGGCTTGTTGATCCGATTGCGCCGGCAGGAGATTGTGCTCAACGGCCGTGTCTACACTAAGTTGTGCTGCCTGCACGGCGCTTTTTATGCGCGCGGCCCCCATTTGTACTTCACCTTCCACCGTAAACCCGGTTTGACCGGCGCCAATGATCGTTATAGGCACTGCTTCACCATCCAGCAGGCTGCTTCCAAAGCCGGCTGGAATCAGAACCGCCGCGGCGATCTCTTCGGCCGCGACTTGTTGCTGCAACTCAGCAACGGCCGTGTCTCCCACTTCAACCCGTACCACATCCGACGTGGCCAGCATCAGCTCCAACTGTTGGCTCAGCTCGCTGCCATCTTCATTCACCAGACCGATTGGCAAGCGAGGATCTGCCGTGCTGTTGCCGCCAAAAGCGAAGCCGAACAACAGCGTAAAGGCAACGGGCATGATCAACAGAAAAAGGAAAGACTTCCGGTCGCGTGTGATCTGGCGTAAATCCTTCAGTGCTAAATCAAAAATACGCATCTTGCATCTCTCCATCTCAAGAAAATCGCCTCTTCAGCCGGCGCTGGCCAATGAAGAAAAAGAGTATGCTCCACAGCAGAATGATGGCAAAGGTGAAAATGATATCTGGCAAAGCGCCGCCATCCAGCGCCTGGCGGAACGTGCGAATCGCCCACCCTTGTGGCACCAGCAGCGAAACTGTTTCCAACGCCGCCGAATTAGACCCTCCGCTCGTAAAAACAGTGAACACGCCCAACATCCCCGTCAACGTCAGCAGTCCGCCAAATATTAGGCTGGCTTGGCGTGTGTCCTTAAGCAGCGACACCAAAAACAAGCCTGTTGTGGCCGCAATGAGGATCAACCCGGCGGCAGCAATGGCCACGGGCAGAGGGTCACCCCACTGAATATCAAAAACCAGATTGCCGAAGATGAGCAAGACAGTCACTTGCACGGTCAGAATGAGTAGAGCGGCGATAAATTTGCCGCTGAAAATGGCCATGTGAGTGGTGGGGGTTGTAAATAGGCGCTGCAAGGTGCCGTTTTCCTGCTCCGCTAAGATGGTGTATAGCACATTGGCGCCGGTAAAAAAGGCATAGAAAACCATCATACCGCCCAGGATGAACGCTACCATCTGGGTTAGCTCGCTGCCCTCTTCCTGGCCAGGTGGCGCTTGCATACGGGTCAGATTGCTGGCCTGCTGCGCCGGGGACACGGCCGTAGTTGTCTTTACCAGCTCCTGAATCATCTCCGGCGTGAGCGGTACCCCAGCTTCGAGTAACTGGTTCATGGTTACGTCGATGCCAATAGTGGCCGCGGCCATGCCGTCGACAATTCGGTTGACAACACTGCCTACAATAGCGGGGCCGATCGTCAGCGTGGGGTCGCGGTATAGTTCGACTTCGGCCGTTTCCTGCGCACCTGTGAGTGCATCGGTGAAACCAGGCGGGATGATCACCGCCACGCCCGCCTCTTGCCTGTCTACGGCCGTCCGCGCCGCGGCAGCGTCATCCAGCTCTGTAACCTGAATCAGATCGGCCAGCCCTTCTCCTCGTAGCGTGTCCGCCAGAAAGAGTCCCATCGAACCAAGGCTAGGCGCCTGGCCCTGATCCAGATTAACCAGAATGACAGGCATCGTAGGAATGGTAAACCCTTCATCATTCCCGGCAATACTGCCAAACATGAAGAAAAACAAGACGGTGATCAAGATGGGGATCACAAACATAAAAACGATCGCGCCTTTGCTGCGAAAGGATTGGCGCATATCTTTTAGGGCAATATCCAATGCTTTCATGACCGCGCTAATCCCTTAGTGCCCTTCCAGTCAAATGGAGGAAGACGCTTTCCAGATTCGGTTCCTGAATATCGACGGCCGTGATTCGCACCCCATTCTCATTCGCCACATCAAACAAACGCGGTAGAACAACATTGCTATCATCGGCCAGAACCGTAACAACGCCATTTTCTGACGCTGCCTGGGCCACGCCGGGCAGCTCTCGCCACTGCGCCAACACTGCTTCCGATGGCGCGCTCAATTGCAGATCGATCCGATCCTGTCGACCAACCAGGCGCACCAGCTCATCATGCGTCCCCAAGGCCATGATCTGCCCTTCATCCATGATCGCAATATGGTCGGATAGTTCTTGCGCCTCTTCCATGTAATGTGTGGTATACAACACCGTTGCGCCCCCTGCCCGCAGATCCTTGACCTCATCTAAAATGTGACGCCGGCTTTGCGGATCAATACCCACGGTAGGCTCATCCATAATAATCACGGCCGGTTTATGTAAGAGGGCAACCCCAATATTGACGCGCCGCTTCATGCCACCGGAATACTTCTCAATCCGGTCTTTCTGCCGTTCTGTCAGACCGATCATCTCCAGCACTTCATCCACACGTGCTCTCAGTTTCTGCCCGCGCAGCCCATACATCTTGCCCCAAAACTCCAAATTCTCACGCGCTGTCAGATCTTCGTAGAGCGCAATCTCTTGCGGCACGACGCCCGTACACGCCTTGGCCGCCGCCCCATTCTGTGTGATCGAGTGGCCGAGGATAAAGGCATCCCCTTCATCCGGCGGCAACAGTCCGGAAATCATCGAGATCGTTGTGCTTTTCCCGGCCCCATTAGGCCCCAGCAAACTAAAAATTTCTCCTTGCTGCACAGCAAAGGAGATATCGTTAACGGCGTGAATCTCTGCAAATCGTTTGTCTAGATTCTCAACCAGAATGGCTGGCTTTTGCATAGGCGTGTTTCCTACTCCATAAATGACACGCAGACTGCGCGTCAGAATTGTTCATTTTGGCCAATAGCCTTGGCCAGGTCTCGAAATCCTACCCCAAGTCCGAATGCTCTCTGTTCTTTCTGTGTCTCCTCAGTGCCCTCTCTGTGTCCATATCACAAAAGTGACCTCACTACCGACACACGATTTGGGCGCTGATCCCAGAAAATGATCGCCGAAATGACAATATGAGCTTACTTTCACTACATGTATAATACCTCAAAGAGGCTGCTATTGGACATTTAACGGCCGTACAATCAGGTAATCCAGCTAAACATACCTGACAGCTAACATGGAGAGAAAGAAGTGCCACTGAGCGGCAGTCAAAAGGAAACCTTCTATAGGCACTTAAAAGCGCCTTCCCGCGTAGAGCAGCATTGCAGCGGATGGTGGCCTTCGGTCTCGATCAGAACCTTGAAGTCTATTGCCGGCTCGGGGCCGCTCGAGGATGTGATTTTTGACCTGATTCAATGGGCTGAGAGTGAAGACCGCACAGATGATCTCATAGAGACAGCCCAGGCAAGCCAGGCCAAACAATCCAGAACTGGCGGCATTCATCAACACGCTCGAACGACCGGCTCCTCCCCCGGGTTCTGCTACTGCTGATGATCTCATCCTGCCCGAACAAGTAGTTCAGGCTCCCATCTCCTCACGCTTGCAACAATCTATGCGTCTATCCTCGTTGCCAGAAGACAAACTAAAGATCGAGGTTCTTAAATCAGCAAAGGTTGAAGTTGAGGGGGCGGGTTTGCAGCCTTACACGCCAGTTCAGTTGGCTGCAATCTGGAAGGCGCTGGAATCGTTTACAAACGATGTCGCTCCGTTTACGGTTGAAGAAATAAAAGTATTAACCGAGCTTGGCCTTTGGGAGCAAGATGGCCTTGCGCCTGCTGTCGATTGTTTGGAGACAGTTGGTGAACAACTCTATACAGCGCTTTTTGCAGACCTTGAAATACGTGATTCGTTTGAAAGTACGCGCACAGCAGCGGAGCAATCAGAAGATGAATGGGTGCCTGTTCATCTTCAGCTTCACTTTAGTGCAAAAGAAACACATTTAGCAGGACACCCTTGGGAACTGCTTTTTGAAGATGATTACCATCTTCTAGAAGGCAACGATGTAGTCCTGACTCGCTACATCAGGCATAATAGCCCACCCCGCCGTGTGCAAGTGCGCGATAAATTGAGAGTCCTTTATATTGCCCCTCGTCCCAACGATTTGGCTGCCTTGCCTAAACATACAGAGTGGCTGTCCTCTAGACCATCTTGAATTTGATGACAGTAACGTCGAGGTCTCCGTCTTACCGACACCTTCATTGCTGGGTCTTACAAAATATCTGGAATTTCATGGCCACGAAATACATGTTATTCACTTCGATGGGTACGGAACCTTTCGCAAAGTCTGCAAATGCCAGGCCCTAAACCACCCCGACTTAGAAGTGTGTCACAACTGTTCGGCAAGGCTGCTTGCCCGTGATCCTTTGGGTTTATTGGCTTTCGAAAAAAGCAAAAAAGATCACAGCGTTGACTGGGTTTCCAGCAAAAAACTTGGAGCCAGGTTAAGACGAACAAGTACGCGATTGCTTGTCCTATCTTCTTGTCATAGTGCGCCGGCGCGTGATGAAATACTCTTCAATGGCCTCGCTCCAGCACTAATTCGCGCCGGCATCCCGGCTGTCGTCGCCAACCAGGCGCCCCTAAAAGTGACAAACGCCATAGCCTTTATGGAAGGTTTCTACAGCGCGCTTGCCCGACTTGAGGATGTTCCCGATGCCGTCAACATTGGCCGCGGGCGCATAAACGATCATGAATGGTTTCTCCCCACCCTCTATCTACGCGACAAAGACGAAAACGGCCGTCTATTCACCACTTGAACCTACCGCCAGCCGCATACGAAACGACCACGCTTACTGCTCCCTCCAATACCAGATGACGCATACCCCAAAACCGTTACAATTGATCACATGAGTGTGGAAGAAACAATCGGGCCGCAATCTCCGGCCGTCAACGGACAAACCATACCGCGCGCTGAAATGCGTGACATTGTCGATATCTCCCTGTGGTCCGGGCAGCTCCAACTCCAGCATGGCGCCGATACCGAACGCGCCGAAAACACCATCCACCACTTAGGCACCGGATTGGGCTGTGATTGGCTCGACGCCTTCATCTCGCCCAACGCCATCGTCATCACAACCTTGAGCGGTGGCGAATTCCGCACGCGCACCCGGCGACTGGTTCGTTTTGGTGGTGTGGACATGAACATCGTCGCTGCCGTGAACGACTTGGCCTATCAGGTAGAAGCGCACACGGCCGATCGCCTGAAAATCCGGCAGGAATTGGAACAGATTGACACAATGCCCAAATTGTACAACCGTTGGCTGGTCGTCCTGCTCGTCGGGTTGGCTTGCGCAGCCTTCAGCCAACTTTTTGGCGGCGATTGGGAAGCGTTTGCTGTGACTTGGGCAGCGGCGAGTATTGCTATGATCGCCCGGCAAGAGCTGACCAGGCGTTACTTCAACCCCTTGCTGATCGTCGTCGCCACAGCGTTCGTGGCTACCATTATTGCCGCCCTCGGCGTCATCCTAAAAGTGGGCGACAAGCCGCAAATCGCCCTTGCCGCAAGCGTGCTGCTGTTAGTTCCCGGTGTTCCTTTGATCAATTCAAGCAAAGATTTACTTCAGGGACACATGGTCACCGGCATCGTGCGTGGTGTGACCGGGGCGCTCATTACCCTGTCGATTGCCTTGGGCATTGGCATCGCCATCACCCTGCTGCCCTTGACCTTCGTCGAGACCAGCCTTACTTTACCGTCCAATCTTTTTGCTGATGCATTCTGGGCTGCTGTGGCTGCCATTGGTTTTGCCGTTTTATTCAATGTGCCCTACCGGACCTTAATCGGCTGTGCGTTCTGTGGCGCGCTCGGCCACGCCAGCCGCACATTCTTGATCAACTCAGGCTTGCCCGGCGTCGATCACGTGGTCACCGCCACGCTGATTGGAGCAACCGTTGTTGGGACCTTGGGCTTTCTACTTGCCCGCCGCTACCAAATGCCGACGATCATTTTCACCGTCAGCGGAGTCATCCCCATGTTCCCCGGCATAGTTGCCTATCGAGCGATGCTGGACATCCTGCAGATTACAGGCATCATCAACATTGGCACTGTTGGGCCAATTGACCTGGTACTGCTGCAAGAGGTGATCCCCAATCTGCTAATGACGGCATTCATGTTAGCCGCTCTGGCGCTGGGCATTGCCGCGCCAACGCTGCTGTTCCGCCGCCGCAAACCGGTGGTTTAGCGGGCACTGGGTATCATTGGCTCTGCTGCAAATAATTCTACTCACTTGAATGCAGGCAGGAGTAGACAAATCGAAGCCTCTGGCTTACACGGTTAATCCAAACTGCCAGAAGGATGATTTCGGATTGGAAAAGTCGCCATTTGAACGGATTTCCCATGTCGTCCCCTTTCTTGTATTATGTAGGAGGGATGGGGGCTATCTGGCACAGATATTTATGTAACAGAGCCAATAATTCGTATGGGTTGACTTACTATGAGCTATAGGACAGACAAATTTGAATTTGAGAGAGTCTTTAAAGGCCATCTTGCATCAAGAGGAATGAGCCAAACATTTCTTGCAAAACGGCTTCATGTCCACCGGGCAACCCTTAGCAAATGGATTTCGGGCGCCAACAATATCTCTTTCACAAATACCCAAAAAGTGAGTCAAATTCTCCAGCTATCTGACGAAGAGGCCAATCAATTCTTTCGGCTCGCCGGCTATGCAAACTATCTTTACGAAACTTCGGAAAATGCCGAGAGTGCTGCCTACGAAGCCGTGTTGTTTCATGAGGTCACAGATTTAAGAATTCCGCAGGTTTTTGTGGGGAGGAGTGAACACCTGAACGTTCTTCTATCGGCCCTAAGAAAAAATGAACATGTTCTCTTGTCAGGCTATGGTGGTGTTGGTAAGTCAACATTAGCAAAGAATATTTGCCAACATCTTATGCAAGAGCAGCAAAAACCTGTATTGTGGGTTGGCGTTCATTCTGCCAATTTGAGAACTTTGTTTGAATCATTGCTAACCCCGCTCAATCAGCGCGAGAAAATCGCGGCAACGGAGGGCACAGCAACCAGCCAGGTGGTTAGAAGGGAACTGGCCAGAGCGAATCTTGCCCTCATTGTCATTGATGCACTAAATACGTTAGCGGATCTCACTGAGTTAAGATATGCAATCCCCAGGGGGCTGCCCCTTTTGATTACGTCGCGAAAACAGGCGACCAATATTGATTTTTGCTATCAGATAGCATCTATGAATGTGGAGGAAGGGTTAGATTTATTGAGCCGCCATGCTAAGAATCGCGTTTTTTCAATAAAAGATTACCTGCAATTTCAAGAATCAATCGAGCTTTGTGAGCGGCTTGATTATCATCCATTCTGTCTCACGGCTGCTGGTACATGGCTGAGAGAAAGAACAACACATCCGGCGAAACTTCTAGAAAGGCTGGATCTCAATTTACCGGCACCCACAAAAATCCCAATACCTGAAGATTATATTTCTGCTGGATGGGAAACGGTTCACGCTTTGCTAAATAACTCCTTCTTGGAACTTGCGCCAACTGCCAGGCAGCTCCTTGATATTATTGGGTCGCTTGAATTCCCGTTGGCGTCGGCTGGACTGTTGTCTTATCTGACCGGGGTGCATATTTTTGAAGTAGAGGATCAGCTCCAAGAGCTGTACCGCTGGAACCTGGCAGAACCGGTTGGCAATAAAAGCACACGTATTCATGATTTGATTCACACCTGGGCACAGGTCAATAAACAGGAACAGGAGGAGGACAAAGATAAGCTGAGTCAAGCGGTTATTGAATATGTTTCCACCAATTCAAAAAATGGTCGTTTTCTAGATTTGGTGACTGACCTGCCCAATATTCTACCCTTTGCTGCGGACGGTAATGATGAGGTTTGCGAAGCGATTATTAAGCCGTTGGCAACACAAGGCTTTCAAGATTTGTATGGGCATCGCTTTGATTACCTGGCGCTGCTTGATCGAACGATAGAGATTGTTGAGCACCGGCGGGGCGATGACGGATTCGCTAAGGAGGATGAGGTTGATCTGCACCACTTGCTTAGCAAGCGGGGCAATGCCTATTTTGATTTAGGTGAATATCGTATGGCGGTGGCATCGTATAAATATGCTTTACAGCTTGCTTATAACGAAAGTCGACATATTATGCTCAATGGTTTGGTCGGCAAGGCATTGCGCAGTGGAGGTCAGTTGGCTGAAGCTGATATGTTTTTAGAGAATGCGATAAGGGGGGCTTTCAGGACCGAGGACCATTTTTTGATTGGGTTTGTATTGCAACAGGACGCCCATTCGGCCGGCATTCAGGGAAAGCAAAAAATGACGAGCGGTGACATAGAAGATGCTATTGTTTTCTATACAATGGCTCTAAAGGCGGCCGATTTGCAGGAGGCTGTACTTCGAGATGCGATTGCCGATCATATTCGTGGTGATATTCAAGAGTATCCGCTAGACTTGCTGAAAAACAGTTTGCTTCGAGCGCTGATTAATAAGGCAACGGCCGTGCTTCGTATTGACGAGGCGCGTAAATCGCTGCATGTTGGGGAAGCGGCCGTGCTTCCTCTTGATGAAGAAGCACACATTCAGCAAGCAATAGCCCTGTTGCAAGAGGCAATGATGATTGCCAAAGAAATTGACATTGAAGAGCTTGAATCTCATGCCCACTGGGCGCTAACAGAAGCACTGCACCAGGCAGAACGAAGGCAAGAAGCCCAGGATCATATAATCCAGGCCAACACCCTGTTCAAAAAATTCGGGCAGCTTGCCAATGTATACGAAGTGATGGAATTTGCGGCCGATCAAGGTTATTCTATTGAGCCAGCCAGCTAACGTAGATCAACGCCTGTTCGCCGGTTACAATCGGTATTTTTGAGGTGCTGGCGAAGGTTTTTCCCTACTCCAATAAGCCTGTAACAAATAGCGATTTTCGAGCATATATTTATAGGGTAACAACTACTGCAACATCCAGTAGAGAAAGGAGGAATCATGAAAGAAAATAGACCTAAAGTAGTTATTGGTTTATTCATCATAAGTATATTGATTTTAGCAGCATGTGCTTCTGCTCCAGAAACTGTAGAAGTGACACGGGTTGTGCAGGTTCCTGTCGTTGAGACGGTAGAAGTAACACGGGTTGTGGAGGTTACTGTCCGTGAGACGGTAGAAGTGACACGGATTGTGGAAGTGCCGGTTGAAGTAACGCCGACACCACCTGAAACCAAATATAGCGCCGAAGAATTGGTTGCTGAGATTAAACAAGAAGTGGAGGGGAAGGGAAACTGTACAGTCTCCCCCGATGGGTCCGGGTTTACCTCAATGGGTGGCGGGTTCACTTCGATGGGTGGTGGTACCTATGTTTTGCTTGATCCCAATCAATATCATGGAGACTATGTCTATTCAACTGTAGCAGATACGGTATTGCAGCTACAGAGCGACGGCGTGAGCAACAACACTGAGGTTACAGAAGATGTTGCCATTCTTGTGATTGATCATTTTAATGATTCTGTTGTTGCTGACTATAAAATTATCGATCAGATCCACTATGATTCTGCTCAGATTTTTTTAGTGCAAGTAAATATTGATCAGTTTGATACAGATGTTGTGACCAACAGAGTAGCGCAAGCGATTAATGAAATAAACGCCGGCGAAGGTATCGAGCGCTTTGTCCTCAATATGAGCTGGATTATTGTTCCCTGCGAACCTGCTCATCTTCTAGATGTCGCTGAATATATTGTCGCCTTTTGTACTGCTACCGATATTGCTGACGATCTTGGCGAGTTTGGAGATCGAATGGCTGAATTTGCGTTGCTTGAAAAATCAATGTATGACATTTGTACTGATAAGCAAACATTGAAAAATGCGATCAAGAATATTAGCGGCAAAGAATATTTTTATTCCCTTGATAGAGCTGTTCAGCCCTGGTTTGAAATTTTGCCCAACGATCCTTTTTATCAATTCATCGCCTGTTATGAGCAACAAAGTCGAGGGGTTGACCCTGGCCAAGAAAGTGAAGGAATCAGTAAGTTTTTCGACGAATCTGATTTTCAGCCAGAATTGCAATGCAATCGAGACTTGCCAATCGACCCTGGTCTTCTATTATTTCCTATTGCAGCGGCCGGAAATTCTTCTCTGGAAAACAGCGGCGGCCCTGTAGAATTTCCGTTTTTCCCAGCCTTATGGGATGGCGTGCTGAGTGTGAGTGCATTGGACTCTACGAAAGCTAAGCGTGCCAGCTATTCGAATTTTGGGGAAGTAATGATTGAAGACAGCAGTACATTACTCTATAACGGTATGGAATTAGAAGGGACTTCTTTTTCAGCCCCGCGAATCAGTGCCCTGGGGGCTGTTTTCCTGGGTCAAGATTTTGACCATTCATTATGTGAGAGCGCCCAAGGAACCTCTTTTACAACTACATTTCCAGCACTTGGTTATATGACTGAAGGGGATAGTAGTCAGGGATTTGTCAACTTAGAAGTTAAGAAGGCGGCAGAAAATTATTGTGCCCTCTTCCCAGTTCCATAGATAATTGAAATCACAAGGGGCAAATCTGATATGATTTGCCCCTTGCCGCTTGTTTGTTTCTCGGCCGTTTTGGGGCAGCCACTTTTTCCTTTAACCTCGTTAAATTCCTCATCTTCTAAAAATTGAATCTCTGTTGCCGAATTGGCAACAATTTGTCGTTTCCCCGCCAACAGGAAATTTTTATTATTTCCTTATCAAATCTTGCTTAACGAAAGTTACTAGCTGGAGGGAAAATGGCAAAAGAACATAAAGCCCGTTGTACATGTGACGCTTGTTTATTACGGCTAATACGAGGTGATAACCCCGCTAGCGGATGGTCTGCCTGGTATGAACGAGACCGGCATTTTTTGCTTTCGTTTGTGAAGCGCAGAACATACCAGAGTGATATCTCGTTTCTGGCAGAGGACATTGTACAAGAGACTTTTGAAAAGGCGTTTCTTAAGATTAGTAACGGCCGCTATCAAAACACAGCCTCACCATTACGTGCCTACTTATGCGGCACCGCCAAGAATCTGATCAGAGAAGCTAACCGGAGTGCCTATCGGGAAGCCGGTGATTTGCCCGCAGAAGACACCCTTTCCAGCAAGACGTTTACTCCGGAACTCGATCTTATTGTGCAAGAACATATCAATTTTATCGCCGGTGGATGGCAGTCATTACATCCGATTCAAAAAGAAATACTTTTCCTGACCTACGCAGAAGGAAAAGATTCGTCGGAAGTAGCCACGCACTGTGACCTGACGCGCGAGAATTCCCGCGTCATTGCTATGCGCGGGGTCAAAGCCATCCAACAATCCATCCACTTCCAACACGGCGTTGATATTTCTGCCGCTTGTATTCGTTCCGGTTTAGGAATGCTCCCGCAAACGGCCGTTGCCGCCAGTTTGTAACAGAATGTCTGCCAATGCCATATGTAAGTAGATGGATGTAGAAATTCAAATCACAAGATATCAATAATGAACCTGCTAAATCAAAGTAGTGGGTATATTTTCACCCACGCCAATCATTGTTGAATACACGGATGCAATTGACAAGGAGTTGTTGTGTACGCAGACCATACCACCGGCCGCACTCAAAGCAGTGACATAGAACAAACACAACGGGCGGCTGAACGCGCCATCTTCCGCGACGAAGCTCGCCAACATTACATCCGCAGTGCGCAGAAGGTTGAATTACCAATGGTGATCTCGCCCAGGTCCTTCGTTTTCCTCTGGATAGCATCGCTACTGCTAATGGCCGTTGGACTGGTCATCGCCTTTTGGCCTCTTATCCAGCAGTTGGGGGTGAGGTCGTCATGAGGCACGTACCGGTTATCTTGCAGATGACGCCCAATGAGTGCGGGGCTGCCTGCCTGGCCATGGTCCTGACCTACTATGGCCACCAGACAACGATCAGCGAATGTCGCCAATATCTGCACAGCGGCCGTGATGGGCTGACAGCTCGTGACATCAGTCAGGCTGGGCGCGATCTGGGACTTCGCGTCCGCGCTTTTTCCGTGGAGCCCGCCAACCTGGCGGATGTATCGGGGCCTGCCATCATTCACTGGAACTTCAACCACTTTCTGGTGATCGAACGGTGGTCGTCTGACTCTGTCAGGGTCGTAGACCCGGCCGTTGGGCGCCGGAGCCTTACGGCCGAAGAGTTCAATGCCGGTTTCACCGGCGTCGTCCTGACCATGGAGCCAGGGGCAGACTTCCAGCGCAAACGCTCTGACGATAAGCTTACCTGGCATACTTATTTGCGAAGTTTGCTGCAGACGCCGGGAACAAAAGGTTTCCTGGCCCAAATACTGGCTGCATCAGCCTTGTTGCAGATTCTCGGTCTGGTATTCCCCCTATTCACCATGCTCCTCGTGGATACGATTCTGCCCTCGCAAGCGCTGCCGTTATTGATTTCCCTGAGCATTGGCATGCTTATTCTCGTCCTGGCTCAGGGCGGCCTGAGCTTTCTGCGCGGTGCGCTTGCCATTTTCCTCGGAGCGCGCCTGGACGCCGAGGTGATGCTGGGATTCTTCGAACATGTTCTGATGCTGCCGTTCCGCTACTTTCAGGAGCGCAGCAGCGGCGATCTATTGATGCGCCTGGGAAGTATCGCCAGCATTCGCGCTGACCTGACCAATAACACCATTTCCGCCATCCTTGACGGTACCATGGCCGTTTTGTACCTGGTGGTTTTGATGTTCTGGCAGCCCCTGTTCGGTTTCCTAGCACTGCTTTTCGGTATCGTTCAGGTCTTGCTGCTTTTGGGTTCAACACGACCCCTTTATGAATTGACCGAACGCAGCCTCTCGGCTCAAGCTGAGTCGCAGAATTACCTGGTAGAAGCGCTAACAGGTGTAGCCACATTGAAAGCCAGCGCCGCCGAAGACCGGGCAATGGAACAATGGTCCAATCTCTTTTTCAAGCAGTTAAACATCTCAATTCACCGCAGCCATCTCTTGAACGTGTTGCAGACGGGACTGGGGGTCATCGGGTCTTTGGCACCCATTGTCCTACTTTCGGTCGGCGGCTTTTTGGTCCTGCAAGGAGAGATGACCCTCGGTACCATGCTCGCCGTGACCTCCCTGGCCATTTCCTTCATTGGACCCTTGTCTTCCCTGGTAGCCACGGGGCAGCAGCTTCAACTTGTCGGCGCCAACCTGGAGCGCATCGGCGACGTATTGAAAGCGACCCCGGAACAGGATGCGCAGCAGGTGAGACCTGCTCCGCAGCTAACCGGTCGCGTCGAGCTACGCGGCGTTGGCTTTCGTTATCATCCGAACGCACCTTGGGCACTCAGAAACGCGACGGTCGACATTCAACCGGGGCAAAAGATAGCCATCGTCGGCCGGACAGGATCGGGCAAGAGTACGCTGTCCAGGTTACTACTTGGATTGTATTTCCCGGACGAGGGAGAGATTCGTTACGATGACATGCCGCTCTCCCAGATCAACGTGCGCACGTTGCGCAATCAATTTGGCGTTGTTCTCCAGGAGCTATCCCTTTTTAGCGGCTCGATTCGCCGTAACATCGCTTCCCTGGATCCGAATATATCGATGGATCAAATTGTCAGGTCGGCCAAGCTGGCCGCCATTCATGACGAGATCGCTTCATTGCCTATGGGCTATGAGACGAATATCGCCGAAGGAGGAGCAAACCTGGCGGGCGGACAACGCCAGCGATTGGCTATCGCCCGCGCGCTGGTCCACAATCCAGCCATCCTGTTACTAGACGAGGCGACCAGCGATCTGGACGCCACAACCGAAAGCATCGTCGATAGGAATCTGAGTGATCTCGCCTGTACACGCATCGTGATCGCTCACCGGCTTAGCACAGTTCGCAATGCCGATCTGATCCTGGTGCTTGATAAAGGCTTTCTCGTGGAACGGGGTACGCATAAGGAGCTGTTGGCCCTCGATGGAACCTATGCAGCCCTCGTCCGCGATCAAGAAGCAACCTTTGTAAAAGATGCTGTCGTTTGGCAGTATCAAGGTGTCTCTGACTTAGTACCCACACGAGGAGGTGTATGATGGTACGCAATATGATTAACACAGCTGTAGAACTTTCTGACGATGAGCTAGAGTTGGCGACCGGTGGACAATGGGGCTTTGGCGGCGGCCGTGGCCGTAGCCGTGGTGGCGCCATTGCCATTAACGGCCCATTCGGCACCGGAGGTGCGGCAGCCTGGCGTGGCAGTTCTGCCGTTGGCTTTGGCGCTGGCGGCGGTCCGGGCGGCGGACTTGGCTTTGGCTATGCCTCCGGCACTGCCAATGCCTGGGCCTACAGTGGGCCGCTCGGCAATGCTGCCGGCAGCAATGGCACTTACAACGCCGGTGGATTTGGCCTCGGCCAACCATAACGGCGGTATGCGCGTCCTAGTAGGGCACATGCCGCTGGCATAGGAGCTCAACTGTATGGGGCAGGCGAAAGGCCGGTCTACCGGCCTTTCGAGGGCACATCTTAATTGATGACCTGCCCCACCTTCACTTAGATGAGATCCCGAAAGTCCTCAAAGAAAGCAGGCCATGCCGCGCATATCGCCGGCAGATCCATAGCAGCCAACCTCACCAAAACCCAAGTTGTCAGCCAATAGAAAAATTTCATTATCCGCGCCGACCAGCCCTCCTACTTGCGCTGTAACGGCCGTTGTGCCTCAAAGCCAAAGCTCTTGCGCGCTGGAGAGTTTCCTGGCCCAGTCAGGGAGAAACTTTTAAGTTTGGCCGGGCGAATTCTCATTTATACTTGATTGACGAATCCTGATGGTGGCACCTGGAAATAGGAGTATCAGACATGCGAAAACTGGCAGCTTACTTGGTTAGCTTTCTCCTTATTTTTTTTATTCTTGTCCCGATCGCCTACGCAGACACGACCTACGTTGTGCAGCCTGGAGATAGTTTATCCAAGATCGCAAGACAATTTAACACAACCATTGCTGAAATCGCTGAGGCCAATAATATACAAAATCCCAACCTTGTGGTTGTTGGTAGGGAACTGATCATACCTTCTGGACAGGACAAAGAGGATGGCCAACCTCCGCCGCCATTATCAGCAGATAGTCCGCAGCCGGAAGTTACCGCTCCGACATCTGATGAGCCCGGCACCTATAAAGTAGAGAAAGGCGATAGTCTGATAAAAATCGCTGCAAAATTCGGCGCCCCTTACCAGGCACTGGCCATTATGAACAATATTGCCCCGCCGTTTACGATTTATGTTGGGCAGATATTGCAGGTGGCGGGAGCCTCAGATATTTCAATTCCCGACGGATTTGAAACCGGATCACCACCCGCTTCCGCGCCTGACGTTGCAGGCGAGTCTCCTGGCTCTGCGCCAACAAGCGCTGCGTCCGCGCCACAACTATCCAAAACAACCGTTTCCATTCCTACCTACAACTATCAAGACGGTTTTATCGAAACTGACGAAAGCGACCCCATTTATCCATATCCGCGACTAGATGTCTACCAAATTGTCATCGGCGAACCGGAAGCACACAGCTACGAAGCAGTAATCTTGGAAAACGACTATATATCTGTGATGGTCTTGCCGCAATTAGGCGGGCGACTATACAGCCTGAAGGACAAGGCCACGGGGCGAGAACTGCTCTATCAAAATCCGGTCATAAAACCGACAGATTGGGGTTATCGTGAATGGTGGTTGGCAGCGGGGGGTATCGAATGGACATTCCCGGTTGCCGACCATGGTCTAAACGAATGGCGGCCGTGGACCTACAGCACCACGGCAAATTCTATTACGGTGAGTGATGTTGACGATCGCACTGGCATGGAGGTCGGCGCAATATTGAGCCTGGATGCTGATCATAGCTATTTGACCATTCAACCTTGGGCCCACAACCTATCATCATCAGCACAGCCTTATCAGCTGTGGTTAAATGGTATGTTGGCGCCAGGTGGAAACACGGTTTCAGAGAACACCCAGTTTATTGTGCCCGCTGAAGAGGTTACCGTACACTCAACAGGTGACGAGGCACTGCCGGGAGAGGGAAGCGTACTATCGTGGCCTGTTTATGACGGTAGAGACCTGAGCTTCTATGGAAACTGGAATGGATGGCTGGGCTTTTTCGCGCCAACAGATGGCGGCTTTAGCGGCGTATACGATCATGACAACCAGCAGGGTCTTGTTCGCGCGCATGATTCAGGTGGGCCTGGCGGGCTTAAGATATTTGGTCCATCCACATTGCCGTCCTACATATGGACAGATGACGATAGCAACTATGTGGAAATGTGGAGTGGCGCGACATCTAGCTTTGATCAGTATGCAACGCTTGAAGCGGGCGACAGGGTAGATTGGACTGAATACTGGTACCCGATCAATGAAACAGGCGGCTTCGATTTTGCCAATAAAACGGCCGCGTTACGCTTACAAAATACAGAATCAGGTGCTGAAGTTGCTCTCGCAGTTAGCACACCAACAGCAGGCGAACTTCTCCTCTACGCTGGCAACAAAGAAGTGGCAAGCTGGCCGGTAGATATGGACCCCGGAGAGTCGTTGCAAGCTTCGTGGACGAGAAGCGCAGCACAAGACGGGGCGCTTGGTCTGCGCTTGCTCAGCGGAGGCCAGACCTTGGCGCAGACCGGGCAGGTACCATAAGCTAAGAATGGTGGGACCCGGAAGCGATATTCGCGTATGAAGAGTATTTTGCCAGCGAGATTGATGCCGAAGATAGCCTGGTCGGGTCAATAATATAGTTGGGAGAAGAAAAATGAAAGCCGCCAAACCTGCAGATTGGAAGACCGAGGCATTACCTCCACTGAGGACCACCATTCGTCTCGATCGAACTTTCTTGCCACAAGAAATGAGGCGCATCCGCAGAGGGCTTGTACCAGAGCAAATGGAAGATAAGTGGTTCATCTACTGGAAGGATGACACACTGTTTTTTCATCGCAGCTGGACAGGAATCTGCGTCTACGTTATCCATTTCGCCGCCGCCGGTGACAGTTATAGGATGCTTGCAGCAGATGTGAATCGAGACCCAGAGCAATACAGTGAAACCAGCGATGAAAGAGACGCGGAAATGATCTCCTACTTGGTAGATGTGCTTCTGCTTCGTCGAGACGCCGTTTTCCCAAATGACGAACCGTCTTCCGAAAAGCAGGCACTCACGAATTGGAGCCAAGTTGGAAGAGCAATGCTCGGCCAACATCCCGATGATGAGTGAATATCCGTACTGTTTGGATTAGCTGTATAAGCTAGAACTGCTCGGACTGCTTGATCCTGCCTGCAATTAAGTGAGTAAAATCAGCTACAACAGAGTCCTGCTTGTTCTCATTTATTCATGATATGAGTGCCCCTTTTTGTTCTATATTCGAGTAGACGTTCCGTGTTTGCTCGCCAGTCGGACGGCAAATATGGCTGATTCCACTTTAATTCAGTGTACCAGCCCGGTACAAGAGATTTTCTAAAGCCAGATCGACCTATAAGTGGTTTTTCACCATGAAGCTCAATACAGCGCAGATAAAAAGCAGCCTTGATTAGAACATTAGTTCTGTTATATAATAGCGGCGGTGAAAACACATGTAACTTGGCCAACTCCCCGACCCGCCTACGCTGTGAGCGCATTTCACTCCCAAAGGGCTGCTTCTCCAGACCTTGCCACCTCCCTTCATCCCCTATCTCCCCATAGAATCGACTTTGATCCTGGAATTAAAAAAACAAAAGGAGTGGTTCCGTAGGGGCGCGGTTTCCAACCCGCCCAGCAGCAGCAGATCCGGCTGGGCCAGAACCGCTTGCGGAGTGCCATCGTGGCGCTGCAATTTGACAATATTTTTAGATAATAGAATACGGGGAGGTGGACTGGTATAATTGTGGCAATTGGGCATGAGGCCCGCGTTTAAGGAACCACACGTGAGCAGAATATGATGACCCTATTCTTGCCTATAGCAGATCTCACCTGGCCTGAGGTAGCGGCGCTGCCCAGGGATATGCCGCTGATCATCCCCCTGGGAGAGGGTTATAGGAAGGAACGGCTAGCCAGGGCCTTGGGGCAGCCGCCGCAAGTGGGGCTGTTGCCCGCCTTACCTTACGGCTGGCAAAACAGCGGGCTGGTGCTGCCGGATGCTGTTTTGGGGCGGATGGTGCTTAATTTGCTGGACAGCCTGCGGGATGATGGCTTTTCGCGTGTCTATGCCCTGACTCCGCAGGGACTGGATCTGGGCTTGGGTGTAGAGCGTCTGGCCCTGCCCCATCCTACCTCCCAAGCACCAGCTGTACGCCTGCCGGCGGACAAGGAACGGGGCAAGGTAGTGATTATCCCCATCGGACACACAGAGCAGCACGGGCTGCACCTGCCACTATCTACAGACACGTTGATCATTGAAGCTGTCGGCCGGGGAACGGCCGCAGCCGCGCCGCAATTGGCCACCTGTCTGCCGCCCTTTCCCTATGGGGTCAGCACGCACCGCGCTGCTTTTGCTGGGACCTTGAACTGTGGGGGCCGGGCTTTCGAGGATTTCTGGCTGGGGATCGTCGACGCGCTGGCCGGCCGGGGGTTTGACCGCTTTTACCTGATAAGCGGGCATGGCGGCAATCATTCTTACCTGGTGAATGTAATCAAGAGCGCTGGGGAAAAGCATCGTCGGATTTTCTGCGCCACCACTTGGCTGCATACGTCAGGACGGATTGCCACGCCTGTGCTCCAGAGCACGCGCCGCTCCGGCAGGGGCGGCATGGGCCATGCCGGGGAATTGGAGACGGCGATGATCCTGGCTTTGCGACCGGAACTGGTGCACATCGAGCGTGTGGCCGACGAGGTGGATTTCATCAGCACGGAAGGGTATTTCATGGATTGGGTTGAAAGCGGCGAGCTGATTGCCAACCCACCCTGGGATGACGATACGCGAACAGGGGCTTATGGAGCGGGCAGCCTGGGTACGGCGGAGAACGGCCGCTTATGGCTGGAGGCAGCCGTTCGTGAAAAGGTCGCCCACGTAGAGGAGATCCACGAACAGCACAAGCGGCGGGAAGAACGAAGGAACGCCGGCTTCGGTTTATGGACAGCGAGAGATTAGTTCGCTGCGTGTAGCAGAACAACTGGCCTGCCGTCGGATCCATAGGTGGTTGAAGCTTTATTTTGCCTGCCAAAGAACCGTAGGGGCGGGTTTCAAACCCGCCCCTACAACTGGACGTTTCAAACCCGCCCTGACAACGGCGTTCAAACCCGCCCCACAAGATAGGAGGATCGATGTCCAACATAAAGCTGGAAGAAAAATACGAACGGAACGGCTGGCCTTCGGTGGCCAGGCCGGATTTGAAGCCGCCGCCAGGCTGGAGCCTGAATCTGATCACCTCCGTATCCCTGTTGGGCGGGCATGAGCTTAGCCCGGACGGGCGGCAGATCACTTTTACCTGGAACCGGGATGAAGCCTCAGATGTTTATGAAATGCCGTCGGCGGGGGGGTGGGCCAAACGAATAACGGCCGAACGCAAGCTGGACTGGCCTGACCTGGCCTGCCGCTGGTCACCGGATGGCCACTGGCTGGCCATAAGCATGAATGATCATGTCTATGTAGCTCCAGCCGCAGGTGGGCTGCCAAAGAAAATTAGCGATTTCACGAAATCGGCTTCCGATCCGGTGTGGATGCCGGACAGCCAGAGGCTGATCATCAGTGTAGAGCGGGAGGATAGCACACAGCTGCTGCTGACCGACCGCGAAGGAAACTGGCCCCGGCGGCTGGTCAACCGCACAGACGGTGATTGCTGGGATGCCTGGCCTTCGCCAGACGGCAGCCTGGTGGCTTATACTTTCCGCCCTTTCAATGACCTGAATAGGCTGGATATCCACCTGGTTGAGACGGCAACAGGGCAGATCCGGGAACTGACACAAACGCCAAAACTGCGCAATTGGCACGGCCGTTGGTCGCCCGATGGTCAGCAGCTGGCCTTCCTCTGCCAGCAATCAGGCTGGAATGAGGTCTGGCTGGTGCGCCCGGACGGCGAGGGGCTGCGGCAGCTCACATACCTGGGGGTGGATGTGAACGATCTTGCCTGGTCGCCTGATGGGACGAAGTTGGCGGCAACGCTGAACCGCAGCGGGGCTTTACATCTGGCTTTGATTGACGCCCAAACAGGCCAAGCGACGACCCTGCGTGGCGACGAAGGACTCTTCAGGCGCCCGCTGTGGTCGCCCGGCGGCGATTGGCTCCTGGTCTATTACGAAGATGTGCTGCTGCCGCCCGATCTTTACAAGGTGGACCTGCGCGGCGGGATGCAGCAGTTGACCTTCTCTAACCCACCCGCGTTGGCCAATAACCGCCTCGCCCAGGCGGAACGCGTCAGCTATAACAGTTTTGATGGGCTGGAGATACCCGCTTTTCTTTACCGCCCGCAAAAGTCTAACGGAGCAGCTATCGTCTACCCCCATGGTGGGCCTTCACTACAGGCGCTGCTGGAATGGGAGCCTGTGATCCAATATTTCGTGGCCAAGGGCTATACCTGGCTGATGCCTAATTACCGCGGCAGCACCGGCTATGGTGTTGCTTTTGAGCAGGCCAATTACAACGATTGGGGCCTGGGTGATACCCAAGACTGTTTGTATGCAGCGCGCTACTTGCTCGAACAGCCAGGCATCAACCGCGAGCGCTTGGCTATTTATGGCGCCAGCTATGGGGGTTACATGGTCGCCTGCTGCCTTTCCAGGGATCCTGATTACCTCTTTGCCTGTGGCGTAGACAAGTTTGGAGACGCGAATATCATCTCTTCCTGGGCCCAGTGTAATCGCGACCTGCGTCTATATAGCGAGATATTCCTGGGCCATCCGGCCAGAAATCGCCAGGTTTACCTCGACGCGTCGCCGATTTACCAGGTTGAAAATGTAAAAAAGCCGGTGATGATATTTCACGGCCTGGAGGATGATGTTGTGCCGCCCGAAGCGTCAGAGGAATGGGTCGCAGCGCTGCGTCGTGCTGGCAAAACCTTCGAGTATAAGACCTACGCCGCCGAGGCTCATGGCTTCATGAAGCGATCGACGAGATTGGATTTCTACGAGAGGGCGGAACGCTTTTTAGATTGGTACCTCTTGCCCTGAGATGCAAACAGGGCCAATTTCTTGTTCTTGCCCGTTTTATACGTACAATATGTTCTTCGAGACTTCTTTTGAAAACAGTTTTAGGTGGCATTTACTTACATACCTTCTGTGGAAAGGTAGGTTGAGACACTCTGACCTTAGAAATTAGTGTGGAATTATGAGGGCGGGAAGGCACCTAATGTCTCACAAACGATCATCCATAATCAGTCCAATGTTGTGCCCTTGTGGTACTGGCTCTGAATCTGTCTCACATTTAGATCCGGAGATCACCCTCAAAGCCGCTCGACGAACCTTCAGTGCCGGCGACAAACCACACGTTGTGGCCGAAGCTGATCAACGTATCGAGCGTGGCCAGATAGGTGCCTTGTGGCGCCGCGAAGGCCGTTACCCCTCACAGCCACTGAATGGAGTTTTCCCTATAGGCATGCGAGCCAAAATTTTACACGGATCTTGGCCAGCAAAACCACCCTGCATATTAGGAAATGGCCTATGAGGAACAAGTTTGAGCGATAGCTGTTCAATAAATGTCGGGGCAGGTTTCAAACCTGCCCTACCTGGCGAACCGCCCCTATAGGAGGAAGTTGATCATGAAACGCTTTTGGTTGGTTTTTTTACTGATATTGCTGGCATTGGCCTTGGTTGCCTGCGGCGGCCAGGGTGCACAAGATGGTGCGGAGGCGCCGGCGGAGGAAGCAGCGCCGGTGGAGGAAGCAGCACCGGCGGAGGAAGCAGCACCGGCGGAGGAAGCAGCACCCGCTGAACCGGTCCAGGTACGTATCGGCTGGGGCGGCAGCCCTGACTCCCTTAATCCCGGACTGGGGGTTTTATCGGAAGCTTATACGATTTATGAACTCGTTTACGATGCGATGTATCAGTTGCAGTTGGACGGCACCTACTCCTTGGAGCTGGCCGAGGATGTCCAGGTATCAGAGGACGGTACGGTCTGGACTTTCACTTTGCGCGATGGTATCACCTTCCACGATGGGGAACCGCTGACGGCCGAAGACGTCGCCTATACTTATAACCTTTATCAGGCACAACAGGATTTCCCCTTCCTCCCTGTTTACACCGATTATTTCGAGTCGGTGGAAGCGCCAGACGAGAAGACGGTGGTCATCACCTTAAGCGAGGCAATCCCCAACATGGAGAGCCAGCTCGTTTTCCTCTACGTCCTGCCCGAACATATCTGGTCTCAGGTAGAAAACCCATCAGAATTTGAAAACCTGGAGATGATCGGCAGCGGACCGTTCAAAGTCAGCGAGTACCGCCAAGGCGAGTTTGTTTCCCTGGAGGCCGTTAAAGACCACTATCTCAACCCACCAAAGATCGACGCGGCCGTATTCCAGACTTTCGATAACCAGGATGCGCTGGTTCAGGCGCTCAAGACAGGGCAGGTCGATATGATTACCGAGATGCCCAATACGGCCGTAGTTGCTCTGCGCAACGAGCCGGATATCGAGGTCGTCAATGGTCCGCCTTTCTCGCCAAGCCTCTCCGACATCATCTTTAACGTCACCTCCGAAGAGAACTGCCCGCCCGATGACGGCGTTTGTTCCGGTCATCCGGCATTAATGGATCGCAATGTGCGCCTGGCGCTGGCTCACGCCACCGATAAACAACAGATCATCGACGTGGTACTTCTTGGTCTGGGCAGTCCCGGTCTGACTCTTAGTTCCCGATAGTCTGGGCGTTTATTACAACGACCAGATTGAGGATTATGCCTTTGATATTGATCTGGCCAACCAGATCCTCGACGATGCCGGTTATCTCGATACCGATGGTGACGACATCCGCGAAATGCCCGGCGGCGGCGAGCAGCTGGTCTTTCGTATGAACTGGCCTTCCGACAGCGTCAACGCGCCGCGTATGGCTGAACTGCTGGCAGCCACCTGGGGCCAGATTGGCATCGGAACCGAACTGGCGGCGCTGGATCCGGACACACTGACCTCTATCTGCTGCCCCACATTCGATTTCGACGTTATTCTTTGGGGATGGGGATCGGACCCGGACCCGGCTTTCTTGCTCAGCGTCATGACCACGGATGAAATTCCAACCGGAACCAGCGAATCAGGCTACTCCAATCCCGAGTATGACCAGCTCTATGTCGAGCAGGCAACAGAACTGGATCCGGTCAGGCGGATAGAGATCATCCACCAGATGCAGGAGATTGCCCTTCGCGATCTTCCCTATATCGTCCCCTTCTATGATCAGGCGGTACAGGCGTATCGAACCGACCGCTTTTCGGGTTGGCTGACGGACTCCGGTAAAGTGGCCTTGGAAGATCCCACTTCGCTGACTATTATCGAGCCGGTCCAATGAGGCGCCGCCGGCGGCTAGCCGGCCTGAATTGAGGCTTAAGGAGCGGTCCCGGTTTGCACACGCCGGGACCGCTGTAACCACCAAGAGATACGGGGCATGAAACGTTCTCGTTATATCGCCCGCAAAGTCGCTTGGGCGATTATTACCATTCTCTTTGTCATCGTCCTAAACTTTTTCCTCTTCCGCGTGTTACCGGGCGATCCCGCCCGCGCCGGCCTGAAAGACCCGCGCCTGACGGCGGAGACGGTAGCAGCGATCCAGGCAAAGTTTGGCCTGGATAAACCGGTCATCAATTGCTTCGAAACGCTCAACCCGCTCGTGCTGGGTGATTGCACCGTGAATCCCCTGGAGACGCAGTTTTTCATCTATGTCATTAATTTATTCCATGGTGAGTTAGGGATAAGCTACCATACCAACCGGCCAGTTTACGATATGCTGGGGGAGCTGCTAACGAACACATTATTGCTGATCGGTTTGGGCCAGATCCTGGCCATCGTCCTCGGCATGACCCTGGGCGGGCTGGCAGCCTGGAAGGCGGGCACGGTCCTCGATTTCAGTGCCCTTCTTTTTAGTCTGACAGCCTGGAGTTTGCCGACCTTCTGGCTGGGCATCATCCTCTTGTTTATCGGCAGCAACATCTGGGGGCTGCCCATCGGCGGCAGGCTCACCCCCGGGCTCTTCTATAACACTTCAGTCGAACGCTGGCTGGATTTGGGTAATCACCTGATCCTACCAACCATCACCTTTACAATCGTCTTCCTGGGCGAATATATGCTGATCATGCGCAGCACCCTTCTCGGCGTGCTCTCCGAGGACTACATCATGACCGCCAAGGCCAAAGGCCTTACTACTTTTCAGATTTTCAAAGACCATGCCCTGAAGAACGCGATGTTGCCCATGGTGACCATCATCGCCCTGAATCTCGGTTTCACGGTCAGTGGGGCGATCCAGATCGAATCCGTCTTTTCCTGGCCCGGATTGGGCGGGGCGATCTTCACCGCCGTCGGCCGGCGCGATTACCCGATGTTACAAGGCGCATTTTTGCTGATCGCTGTCAGCGTAATCTTCGCCAACCTGGCCGCGGACTTATTATATTCGATCTTGGACCCCAGATTAGAAGAGGCTTAGGCAATGGTAGAAAGTTTCGAAGCAGGTGGCCTCCGGCACAGTTTTGTACGTAACAAGATGGGTATGGCCGGTCTGATCATGATCGTTCTGATAACGCTTATGGCCATCTTCGCGCCCTTGCTGGCCCCATATGACCCTTATAAAATCGAGCGGGTTACCATCGATGACATCTATGCCCCACCTAGCATTGAGCACCTGCTGGGCACAGACGACGCGGGCAAAGATGTCCTGTCCAGTTTCATGTATGGGGCACGGGTGTCGTTGATAGTCGGTTTCTTTGCCTCGATGATCTCTATTGTCATTGGCGGCACGATCGGCATCTCGGCCGGGTTTTTTGGTGGCCGGGCGGAAAATATCTTGATGCGTTTTACCGACATTATGCTGGTCATCCCCGAATTCCCGCTGATCGTCTTGTTGGTAGCACTGACCGAGCCCAACCTGCTTAATCATCATCATCGTTATCGGGCTGCTTGGTTGGACGGGATCTGCCCGGCTGGTTCGCTCGCAAACGCTGTCCGTTAAGCAGCGCAAGTATGTCTTGCGCGCACGGGCAATCGGAGCCGGCAACGGCCACATAATTCGCCAGCATATCTTCCCCTTGGTTCTGCCGCTTATCGTGGTCAACACGGTGTTGGTCATCTCCCTGGCTATCCTCAACGAGAGTGCTTTGGGTTTCCTGGGCTTGTCAGATCCGACTAAGATCAGCTGGGGACAGATGTTGAATTTCGCCTTTACGCGCGGGGCAATGAGCGCCGGCGCCTGGTGGGCCTTGGTGACGCCTGGCCTGGGGATTGTCTGGCTGGTGTTGGCCAGCGCGTTGTTGGGCCAGGGCATGGAACAGATCTTTAATCCCCGTCTGGAAACACATCATCTGTCCGTGGGCAAGAAAATGGTCGCCCTGACAAGGTTATGGATGCCTGTCCCAACAGAAGAGCCGGAGGTGTCGCTTGGTGATTAAGGAAGTAAGCGTCTGGATGTCAATCAAGATTGCCTGCAGATTGAGGTTGAAAGAGGTGAGCTATAATAGCTAAAGCCGATCAGTCTGGGCGTTCCCCAAGAGAACTGCAAAAAGCGCCGCTAGTTTTAGAGGTGTGCCATCTCTCCACTGATTTTCTGCTCAAGGACGAATCCCCGGCACAGGCCGTAGTCGATGTCAGCTTTACGCTCCGCAAGGGAGAGGTGTTGGGGCTGGTAGGCGAGAGCGGTTGTGGCAAGACCACCCTGGTTCTGAGCCTGTTGCGCTTGCTGCCGGCCAACGGCCGTATCGTTGATGGCTCAGTCCTCCTGGACGGAATCGACCTCCTTTCCCTAAACGAGCGCGAGATGGCCCGCAGGCGCTGGAATGAGATAGCCATCATCTTCCAGGGCGCCATGAATGCCCTCAACCCGGTGCGCACGGTGGGTGACCAGATCGCCGAAGCGATCACCCAATCCGAAAATAGGATCGCTAAAGAAGTCCTGGACGATCGGGTTGTAGAGTTGCTAGACTTGGTGGGCATTGGCCCGGAGCGGCGCAACCAGTATCCTCACCAATATTCGGGGGGCATGCGCCAGCGGGCGATGATCGCCATGTCCTTGGCCTGTAATCCTCAGATCGTCATCGCCGACGAACCGACCACGGCCTTGGACGTCATGGTCCAGGCACAGATCCTGGAAGTGTTGCAGAAACTACAGGACCGGCTCGGCCTGTCGGTTATTTTTGTCACCCATGATTTGGGAGTAGTAGCCGAGATGTGCGATTCCGTATTGGTGATGTATGGTGGAGTCACCGCCGAATATGCCGACGTGGATACCATCTACAATAACCCCCAACACCCCTATACCCGCGAGCTTCTGCGCGCTTTCCCCGATATCACCCGGCCGGCGGGGAAATTGTCCAGCATTCCCGGGTCTCCACCGCGGCTCACCGACCTGCCGCCGGGGTGTCGCTTTGCCCCTCGCTGCCCGGAAGCCATGCAGGTCTGCCATGTCCTCATACCGGACCAGCACCAACTAGGTAATGGGCACCTCGCCAGTTGTCACCTGGTTGACCCGTCGGGCGTTCCCGTTTTGAGTCCGAAAGAAGGGGCGTAGGGGGATGGAAGAAGCTCAACGGCCAGTGATCGAAGTCAGCGATCTGCGCAAGTATTTTCCCGTCAGCCCAACCAGCCTTCTTGACCGGCAAGGGAAGGTCGTTCACGCTGTCGATGGGGTTGACCTGGTGGTCGGCGCGGCGGAAGTACTGGCCCTGGTTGGGGAGAGTGGTTGCGGCAAATCAACGCTGGCCTTGACCCTGATGGGACTGGAGCAAATGACAACCGGGAGCGTCAAGATCGCTGGCAATGAGATCGGCACGATGAAGGGCAAGGATATGCGCACCTTGCGGCGGCATATCCAGATGATTTTCCAAGACCCTTATGAATCGCTGAACCCGGTCATGAAGATCAACGATATCGTGGCCGAGCCGTTGAAGGTCCATGGATTGGTAAAGAATAAAGAGGAGCGGCGGAAGAGAATTTTTCAGGCCCTGGAAGACGCGGGCTTAAAACCGGCCGATAATTTCGCCGGCCGCTATCCGCATCAGTTGTCCGGTGGACAGCGCCAGCGGGTCGCTATCGCTGCGGCCCTGGTCTTGGAGCCGCAGGTCTTATTGGCTGACGAGCCAGTATCCATGCTGGACGTCAGTATCCGTGCCGAGATACTGAACTTGCTGCTGGCGCTGCGCCAGGAGAGAGGGATCTCCATTCTTTTAATCACCCATGACCTGGGTACGGTGGGTTACGTGGCTGATAGAATCGCGGTCATGTACCTGGGTCGCATCGTCGAGATCGGCCCGACGCTTCAAATTCTCAAGAACCCGCAGCACCCCTATACGCGGGCTTTGCTTTCGGTCTCCCCGGTGCCAAACCCGCGGCTGCGGCGTGAACGGATTATCCTGCAAGGGGAAACGCCGAATCCGATTGACTTACCTGGGGGCTGCCGCTTCCACCCGCGTTGCCCTATCGCCCGGCCCGAATGCAGCCGCATAGATCCGCTGTTGGAAATGGCCCCGGCGGGGCACGAGGTGGCCTGCCTTGTGGTAAGCGGGCAGGTTGGCTAGGGGAGCCTGCAAGCTGGTTCTCGCGTAAAGCTCAACTAACGCGCAATGCCATAGCCTGCCATGATGGCGACCAGGTCGTCCAGAGGCAGGGCATAAGCGGTGTTTCCATGGATGCCAGTCATGGTCTCGGCGGCGGTGAGGACATTGATAATGGCTTCTTCAACCGCTTCGCCGGCGGCGCTGAAGAGGGGGTTCATCTTGTAGTTGGGCAAGTAGCGGATAGAGAAGGGTTCCTGACGGCCGGCGGGAATGGCGTTGCCGGTAGCGAAGGCCAGGAAGAGATCGCCGCTGCCGTTGTGGCCGATGCCGCCAGCGCGGGCAAAGCCGACGGCCGCCCGACGCGCCAGCCGGGCGTTTTGACCGGGTAGCAAGGGGGCGTCAGTGGCGATGACGACGATGATCGAGCTGGGCTGGGGTTGATGACCCCAGGCCAGGGGCACCTGGTCAGCGCCGAGAAGACGGCCGACGGGCACACCGTCGACGCGTAAATCTTCGCGGCTGCCGTGATTAGCCTGGACGAGAACGCCCAGGGTATAGGTTTCTTTGTCAATCTCTACCAGGCGGGAAGCGGTGCCAATCCCGCCCTTGAAATCGTGACAAATCATACCCGTCCCCCCGCCAACATTACCTTCATCAACTGGGCCCGGCCCGGCGGCGTCCAGTGCCTCATAGACGTGTTCCCGGGTGATGTGAAAGGCGTCCATGTCGTTGAGCCAGCCATCCCAGGTCTCGCCGACGACGGCCAAAGAAGACTCGGGGGCAAGCCCTTTTTCGACGCCGTAAGCGACCAGGGCTTCATGCACCGTACCGACATGGTGGGTGTTGGTCAGGACGATTGGGTAGCAAAGGAGGCCAGACTCGGCCAGCCAGTGCATGCCAGTCAATTCACCACAGCCATTGAAGGAGTGGAAGGCAGCGAAGGCGTTGTCGTGCCAGATCTGGCCTTGACGGGGCAGGATGACAGTCAGGCCGGTGCGTGCGATGCGCGGTTGATCATAGATGAGGGTTTTGTGGCCGACCCAGAGGCCGGGCACATCGGTGATGGCGTTGTGCTCGCCGGTGGGGTATGAGCCTATGATGATACCCAGGTCGCGAACTCTTGGTCGAGGCATGGTTTACTCCTTACGTACATTTACGTCGTGATCTTCCTCATGCTGAACTATTATTGCTTGCCAGCGGAGCCTAGAAAAGGTCGATCTATCGAATTCAGGTTAGTTTGCAATCGACTGAGTTGCGGTTGCGCTGATAGCCTGCAACACTTGCCCTTCGGCCGTTCTCAAGAAAAAATGATCCCCCGCAAAAAAGACCACTTTAAATGGGCCGCTCGTTTGCTCCCCCCACGCTTCCAAAGCCTCGCGGCTCACGATTGGATCTTCCACGCCGCCAAGGGCAGTGATCGCACAATCCAGCGCTGGCTCGCTGTGATAAACGGCCGTTTCAACCACCATAAGATCAGCGCGCAGCAGCGGCAGCAGCAGATCCAACAGCTCCGGCTGGGTCATAACCGCTTGTGGGATGCCATTGCGGCGCTGCAATTCGGCCAGCAACGCGTCCTTCGGCAGCGCATGGATCGGCCGCCCTAAGGGCAGCTGCGGTGCCGCGCAGGCGGAAGCAAATAAGTGTGCCGGTAGCCGTCGCCCCTGACGGCGCAGCGAGCGTGCCAATTCAAAGCCCACCCTCGCACCCAGGCTGTGCCCGAAAAAGGCAAACGGCCGTTCCCTGCCGTCAACCGGCAAATGCCGTGCCAACGCCTGCACCAGGGGTAGCATTTGCGTCAGAGGCGCTTCCCGTGAGCGCGAGCCACGCCCCGGCAGGTGTGCAACCCAGACCTCAACCCCGGCAGCCAACCCATCCGGCCACCCGCGAAAGACAGGCACCCCCCCACCCGCATAAGGAAAGCAATAGAGGCGTATCTTAGCCTGTGGAGCAGGCTTAAGACATACAAACCAGGGCGAGGGAGTCGGGTAGTCCATTAGTCGGGCAGTCCATTAATCGAATAGTCGGATAGTCTGAAAGTCGGTTACTCAGATTACCCGACTACAAGACTACCTGACTACTCGACTGAAGAAAGCCTAGATACGTCTGCAGTAGTTCCGGTCCCACAGGTGGGCAAGTGACGCCGCTGCCGGACAATCCTTCCAGCGTGTTGCGGCAATCAAAGGCGGGCATGAACACCTGATCGGCCGTCACCTCATCCAGCAAGGGCAGGAACGGATTCCAGTTTTCAGCACCAGACTGTTGCGCCATATCAACCAACAACTGTCGCCACTGCTCGAAGGGCAGCGCGCGCAGCGGCAAACCGGCAGCGTTGATCCAGGCCAGGAGATCCCGGTAAGGCATTGTCTGCGGGTTAGGCAGGTTGAAGACCTGCCCCACAAATGGTGGGGCAGGTTTCAAACCTGCCCTACCTAGTGAACTGCCCCTACCTAGTGCTAATGTAACCAAAGCCTTGCTCACATAATCAACCGGCACGATGTCTACATCCACCTCCAAATTCGGTACAGCACCAAGGGCCATGCAGGCCAGAGCCATCGTCGACATCATATCGGCCGTATTCCAACCCCCGCTACGACTGTCCCCTGAAACCAGGCCTGGACGGTAGATAGCTACCGGTAAACCACGTTCAGCCGCCAGCAAAACCAGCTTCTCGCCTACCCATTTGCTTTGGGCATAGCCGCCAAAGGGCACGCCGACTTTATCCAGATCCGCATCCTCGCCAAATACCGTGCCGTCATCATGCTGCCCTGTATGGAAAACAGATAGTGTCGATACAAAATGGACCGCCTTCACTTTTTCCTGGGCAGCCAGGCGTAATACCTCCTGGGTACCCCCAACATTGGTCGCCTTATGCTCGTGGTAGGAATAGATGAAGTTAACCAGCGCGCCATTATGGATGATCATATCAATCTTGCGCGCCAACTCCCGGAACCGGGTCTCAGATAAGCCGAAGCGCAAACGGCCCAAATCACCTGGTACGGCGATCACCCGCGCGGCCAACCCCTCGTCCCACAACCCATAAGTGGCCATATTCTGTTTGATGCGCGCCATTCCCATTTGCGGATCATCTGCCCGTACCAGACAGTAAATCGTTGCTGCGCTGTCACGTAACAAATCGCGCAGCAGGAAAGCCCCCACAAAACCAGTTGCTCCCGTGAGTAACACGTGGCCGGGATCAGCTTTGGCCGGTGGCAAATCGCCGGAAGTGATCTCCGGATCGAGTACAACCTCGGCCTGCAGTTCTGCCAGCGACATCGTCCCCAGCAGAGATTGCTGATCGTGCACACGGTCGTTACTTGAGGGGTATTGGCCATTGCTTTGCGCCGCTTCAATCGCCTGGCTCAATCCGGCGACCGTTGGCTGCATAAATAGCTGGCGCAGAGGGAGCTCGACCTCGAACTGCTCGCGCGCCTGGAAAATAAGTCGCGTCGCCAGCAGAGAATCACCGCCAAGATCAAAGAAACTATCGTGGATGCTTATCCTTTCCAGATTCAAAACAGCAGCGCACAGTTTGGCCACCTGCGCCTCCAGTTCAAAGCGCGGTGGAATATAGTCACCATCCGCCGCCGTGACGCGATCCGCCGGCTCCGGCAGGGCGCGACGATTGATTTTGCCGTTTGGCAGCAACGGCAGCGCCTCCAGGCTGACAAAGTGCGCCGGAATCATGTATTCCGGCACTATCGCGCGCAAGAACTGGCGCAGTTCCGCCGCCGCCGGCATCTTCCGTTCCGCTTTTGCAACCAGGTAGCTGGTCAGCCTGCGCTCTCCCGCCGCATCCTCACGAGCGATACAAACATTTTGCGCCACAGCCGGGTGCTTGGCCACGGCCGTCTCTATATCTCCCAACTCGATACGATACCCGCGAATCTTAACCTGGAAATCGTCCCGTCCCAGGAAGACGATACGCCCATCCGCTAAATAGCGTGCCAGATCCCCCGTCTTATACATCCGTTGCGCTGAGGCGGTAGGCGGCCACCTTTCTGTTTCGCCTATCGCTTCCCGTGCAAATGGGTTGGGCACAAACCGTTCGGCCGTCAATTGTGGCCGGTTCAGATAACCGCGAGCCACTCCAGCGCCGCCTATATACAGCTCCCCCACCACGCCAATGGGCACAGGCTGCTGCGCTTTGTCCAGAATATAGATCTGGGTATTGGCGATAGGACGGCCGACAGTGATCGGCTCCGTCCCCTTATCTATCTGGCAGATCGTGGACCATACCGTCGTTTCCGTCGGCCCATACATATTCCACAAGGACGCGCAGCGCGCCAGCAAATGCTGCGCCAGGTCGGCGGCCAACGCTTCGCCGCCGCAAAGCACCTTCAGATCATCTTTTCCCGGCCAGCCGGCCTCCAGCAGAAGACGCCAGGTCGCTGGTGTGGCTTGCATGACCGTAATACCAGCGCTGGTGATCAGTCGCTGCAAGTGGTTGCCATCCATAGCCGTCTCGCGCGGAGCGATGGTGACCCGCGCCCCACAGATCAGCGGAAGGAACAACTCCAACACGGCGATGTCAAATGAAAGCGTCGTTACCGCCAGCAGATGATCCCCGGCGCTTAAGCCCGGTTCTTTGCGCATCGACTCCAGGAAATTGACGACTGTTTCGTGCGCGATCTGCACCCCTTTGGGCTTGCCCGTTGAGCCCGAAGTGTAGATGACATAGGCTAGATTATGCGGACCGGCGCTTGAAACTGGGCCAGTCCTGCCCTGAGCTTGCCGAACGGGTCCTTCAATCGCCAGACAGTTACTGTCCAGGCAGACGGCCGTGCCCTCAAAAGGCTCGATATTGCCCAGCAAGCGTGATTGCGTGACGAGCACCGCGGGCTGGGCATCCTCCAGAACGAGCGCGATGCGCCCAGCGGGAAAATCGGGATCGAGTGGTATGTACGCTCCCCCGGCCTTTAACACCCCTAGCAGGCCAACCATCATCTCCAGCGAGCGTTCCACATAAAGCCCTACCAGCGACTCCGGCCCAACCCCAAGTTGCTGTAAATGAACCGCCAGCTCATCGGAGCGTTGCTCCAACTCGGCGTAGGTCAAGTGCTTCTCCTCAAAAGTGACCGCGATCTTATCCGGCGTGCGCTGGGCTTGCTCGCTCACCAGCTGGTGTACCGTTTTCTCACGTGGGATCTCGACCTTTGTGTCATTCCAGGAAAAAAGCAGGCGCTCGCGTTCTCTATCCCGCAATAGTGGCATAGCTGACACAGGATGGCCACCCCCCGCCAACGTTATACCTTCCAGCAAGCTCTCCAGGTGCAGCAGCAGGCGTTCTACCGTTGTGCCGTCGAAAAGCTGGGTGTTGTAGTAAACAGTTGCCGCCAAACGATCATCCACTTCAGCCATCATGAGCGTCAGGTCAAATTGGGCCGGCTGGCCACCAAGGGGCATGGACTCCACGCTGAAAGCATCTAGTTCAAGACGCGCGCCGGGAATACCTAGGGCAAAAGCGCTCAGCCCCTGCTCGGCCAGCACCTGGGCGCGCTGCATGATGAACATCGTTTCAAACAGGGGCGGGCGGCTGGGGTCCAGGTACTGGTTGTTGGCTGACGCCAACTCCTGCGCCAGACGTGGTAGAGGATACTCTTGGTGAGCAACTGCTTCCAGCATCGTTTGCCGTGCCTGAGCCAGGAACTCGGCGAAGGTCGGGCTGCCGGAGAAATCGGCGCGCAAAGCCACTGGATTGACGAAATAGCCGCTCACCTTTTGTAATTCCGGCCGTTCCCGCCCGGCAAAAACTGTCCCGACCAGCAGATCCTCCTGTCCGGTATAACGGTGTAGAAGCGTCTGGAAAGCTGCCAGCAGGGTTGTGGCCAGGGTCGCGCCCTGCGCTTTGCTTAGTGCCCTCAACTTGTCCGTCAGCGCGGCGCTCAAGAGCCGGCTTCTGCTGTCACCTTCAAAAGTCAAAACGACTGGCCGCGGTCGATCGGTAGGGAGATCAAGGCGGGGCAATTCGCCTGCCAGTTGCTCAAGCCAATAGTGGCGTAGCGCTTCCCCTGCTGGGCTGTCCAGCATCCTCGTCTGCCACTGGGCGTAGTCGGCAGCAACCAGGCCAATCGCTGGCAGCGAAACCTCATTGCCCGCTACTTCCGCCGTATAAAGCAGATATAGCTCTTGCACCAGCAGCGCCATTGACCAGAAGTCGGTGATAAGATGGTTAAGCGCCAGTAAGAATATGGACTCCTGCGCCGCGCGTTTGAGGATGACCAGGCGTAATAGAGGTCCCTGTTCCAAGTCAAACGGACGGTGCGCTTCCCGCTCCAAGAAACGACGCAGGAACGCTTCGTCCCAGCCCGCAGCTTCAATTGTCACCAACGCAGGGGCGCACCAGCCGGGGGGCGTATCCCCCTCTACTTTGGCTGTGCTTAGCACAGGTACTCCGGCTGCGCTCGAGGTGCCCTTTTCGGCCAACTGAGGATTGGCGGCTGAGGACTGGCGGCTGACGACTGACGGCTGCCGCTTCCCCAACTCCTGTACAATTTGCACGGGCTGCCCCCGCTCCACGCTGAAGGTCGTGCGCAGCGAAGCATGGCGCTCCACCAACCTGTTTACGGCGCGGCGCAGGGCCGGAATATCTATCTCGCCCACGATCCGCGCCGCCCCGGCGACATTGAAAGAGATATCGGGTGGTAACAACTGGTGCAGCACCCACAGCGCTTGTTGATCATAGGAGAGTGGGGCCGCTTCGCCAGGAGAGGTGACAGGCTGGATGAGCGTGACGGCCGACGGTTCATCCAGAAGATCAAGTAACTGCGAACTTAAATCTGTGATCGTTGGCCCTTGCAATAAATTCACCAGCGGTAGATCGATCTGCAAGTCAAGATCGAGGCGGTTCTTCAGTTCCAAAGCCATCAGGGAATCCATGCCCAATGTATCCAGCGGCTGTTCCAAATGGAGCCGTCCTGCGTCCAGGCCAAGTACATCGGAGACCCGTCTGTTAAGATATTGCTGGGCGAGGATACGCCGGGCCTTGGGCTCGACATCCAGCATAAGCTTGCGGCTGAGTGGAGTCGCTTGCTCGCTTACTTCGGCTGCGCTTGAAGTGCCCTTTTCGGCCAGCTCGAGGCTTGTTGCTTGCACCGCAGACGCTTGTTTACCGCGGCGCACTTCACCGCTGGCGAGTAGTTGCCATGATTCCTGCACCTGTTCGGCGCCAAAAGTCTCGAAGATGGCCACGCCATCGGCTGTGACATTAAGAGTGGTTTGTGTCAGAAGCAGCGCGCTGGATGCTGTGATCTGACTGCTAGTTGCCATTACTTCCGCTGCGCTCGAAGTGCCCTTTTCGGCCAGCACAAGGCTGGTTACTTCATGCGCCCCATCTCCCCAGAAAAGGCGAGCCACGGCTAGTGCGTTTTGGCGCAATAGGTTCTCAAATTCGGCTGCGCTCAAGGTGCCCTTTTCGGCTGCCCTGCCCGAAGCCTACCGCTACCGGCTGCTCGCTCGAAGTGCCCTTTCGGCCAGCACAAGGATTTCGCTGGCGGTCGAAAGATCGAGCTCTGCCTCGAACAGGGGCACGGCCGTAGGCAGCCGTCGCACAGCTCCGCCCCCTGCTCCCTGTTCGCGAAGCGGTCGCTCCGCGACAATCCTGCCGCCTGTCAGCGAGGAGGTTGAAGGAACAGCAACGTCCAGCCAATGCCGTTCCCGTTGGAACGGATAAGTTGGCAGAACTATCTTCTGCCTGGTAGTTGCCCCATAGAAGCCTCTCCAGTCGATATTCACCCCGGCGGTATACAGTTTGCCGGCGCTGCCCAGCATAACCTTCCGATCGTTCTTCTTCTGCCGCAGGGAGGGCAGCCAAAGGGGTTGGAAGGGTGCGTCAAGACCTGCCTGCCTACCGGCTACCGCCTGCTCGCTCAAGGTGCCCTTTTTGGCCGAACTCCCTTTTCGGCTTACCTGCAGACAACGTTTGCCCATCCCCGTCAGGTGCGGCTGCGGTCCGATCTCTAAGAAAATGGTGGCTCCGCTGTCGGCCAGGGTTTGTATCCCGGCGGCAAAGTGCACTGTCTGGCGTATATGTTGCTGCCAATAGCTGGCTTCAGGTGCAGCGCTTAGAAGTTGCCCCGTCAGGTTAGACACCATTGGGATACGCGGCTTATAGAACTGGCACTGCCTGGCTATCTCATTGAAAGGTTCCACTATTGGATCCATCAATGGCGAGTGGAAGGCATGGGAAACGGCAAGGGGGCGCGATTCAAAACCGTCAGCGGCCAGTGTGTTGACCACGGCCGTCACAGCAGCCTCCACGCCCGATATGACCACGTTGGCCGGCCCATTGACCGCCGCGATCGAGACTTGCCCTTCGTACGGCGCAATCGCTGCCTGGACGCGCTCGAAGTGCCCTTTTTGGCCTTCAGAAGCGAAGAGTGCCGTCATCGCGCCCCCGCTTGGCAGCGCCCCCATCAGCCGCCCTCGCGCCGCGATAAGTCTTAAGCCATCCTCAAGGCTCATCACCCCGGCTACGCAGGCGGCGACATACTCGCCCACACTATGCCCCATGACCAGGTCTGGTTCAACACCCCAAGAGCGCCACAATTCAACCAGGGCATACTCTATGGCGAACAGCGCCGGCTGCGTGTACGCAGTCTGGTCGATTAGTTGCCTACCCGGAACATCGAACGCTTGGTTAGCCGGATCCTTACCCTCCTCCCCGTACAAAACAGTGAGCAACGGCAGTTCCAACAAGGCCCCCTTTTCGGCATCTGCTTCGAGGATGGATGCACAATGGTCCAATGCTTTACGGAAAGTTGGTTCCGTTTCGTACAACAGCCGTCCCATATCCCCATATTGCGCTCCCTGGCCGGTGAAAAGAAAAGCAACTTTGACTGCCGGCTGCCGGCTGCCGGCCGACACCTGACCCCTGACCGCTAAGTGCGCAGCCTCCCTTTTTGGGGACAGCTCTCGTTGCAATTGCCCCGTTGTTTCCGCTACAATAGCCAGCCGCTCGGAAAACTGCGCCCGCCCGTTGTTGGCCGTAAAGCAGATATCCTCCAGTGCTAAAGAGGGATTCTTCGCCAGGTGAGCGGCATAGCGCGCTGCCAATTGGCGCAGTGCCCTTTCATCCCTGGCTGAAAGCGTGAATAGTTCAACTGGCCCTTGGCCAGGCTCTGAGTGCACAGCCTCCCTCAAGGTGTCCTTTTTGGCCGGAGTACCCTTTTCGACGTTTTGCGACTGCCGGCTGCCGGCTGACACCTGCCTATCGGCTCCCGGCTGCTCCCTCGCTGATCTCAGCGGCGCTTCTTGCACAATGATGTGGGCGTTAGTTCCGCCAAAACCAAAAGAGCTGACCCCGGCCAGCCGTGGCCTTTCTCCCCGCGGCCAGGCATGCCGCTCACTGCCAATAGTCAGTCGAGAGTTGTCCAGCGTGATATGCGGATTGAGTTCCTGGAAGTGCAGATGGGGTGGGATTTCTTCATGCACAAGGGCCAGCACGGTTTTGATCAGTCCCGCTACCCCGGCCGCCGCTTCCAGATGCCCGATATTACTCTTTACCGAGCCGACAACCACGGGATTCTCGCCGTTGCTCTCATCCAGAACCGCCTGCAGCGAATGAATCTCGATAGGATCGCCCAAAGGCGTGCCGGTTCCATGCGCTTCGACATAGCTGATATCCTTTGCATCTACACCTGCTATGGTCAGAGCTTGACCAATAACGGCTTGTTGGGCCAGACCATTAGGCGCCGTTAGACCATTGGAACGGCCGTCTTGATTGACTGCCGCACCGCGCAACACGGCAAGAATAGGGTCCCCATCCCGCTGGGCGTCAGAGAGGCGCTTCAGCACAACCATGCCACAGCCTTCCGCGCGAACATAGCCGTCGGCCTGGGCGTCGAAACTCTTGCAACGGCCGTCGCTGGCCATCATCCGCGCCTGCGAGAAAGTAATCGTTAAATCAGGTGATAGCAGCACGTTGACGCCGCCGGCCAGGGCCAGATCGACCTCACCATTGCGCAGACTGTTCATAGCCAGCTGTGTCGCCACGAGCGAAGAGGAGCAAGCCGTATCAATAGCGATACTTGGGCCACGCAGGTCGAGCAAGTAGGACAACCGGTTGGCAGCGATACTGTGAGCATTCCCTGTGCCGGCATAAGCGTCAATAAGGTCAGGCTGGCTGAATTGTAAGTGTGAATAGTCCGAACTGCTGATGCCCACGAAGATGCCGGTAGCGCTGCCCGCCAGCTCTTCTGGATTCTGCCCTGCCCGCTCCAACGCTTCCCACGTGACCTCTAGCAGAAGCCGCTGCTGCGGATCCAATCGTGCCGCTTCGCGCGGTGAAATACCAAAAAACCCGGCGTCAAATTGATCAACCTGATCCAAAAAACCGCCCCAGCGGGTATTCATCTTGCCCCGCGACGGAGTAGGGCCATCCCTGTAATAACTTGCCAAATCCCAGCGATCGGAGGGCACTTCCTTAATCGCATCTTGCCCCTGCTTTAGTAGCTGCCAAAAAGCTTCCGGCCCGTCTGCTCCAGGGAAACGACAACCGAGACCGATTACCGCGATCAAGGTGCCCTTTTCGGCTTGTCCCGCAAGACCTACATGCCTACCGGCTGCCGGCTGCTCGCTCAAGGTGCCCTTTTTGGCCTGAGTCCCTGCTAGGTACAATGCCAATGCATCTATAGTCGGGTAATCCCAAATCAGCGTAGCGGACAAAGAACGGCCGATCCACCTTTCCAACTCCCCGACCATGCTCACCGCCTGTACCGAGTCCAAACCATAGTCTACAAAAGGTAGCCGGGTTGAAAGTCGCTCCGTGGCCATATTTAGCTCGGCGGCGATATGTCCCACAAGCCAGGCAGAAATTTCAGCCTCCGTCAAGCTGCCTGGCGCCTGAGTGCTGACAGCTGACACCTGAGTGCTGAAAGCTGGCCCCTGCTCGCTGGCACGCCATTCACCTACCACCTGCAACGAGCCATCCAAGAACCCTTGCTTGCAAGCGTGGCGCATGATCTTGCCACTGGAAGTTCTGGGCACGCTCAATGGCCTGATCAGCACAATCGCATGAACCTGTAACTGGTGTTCCTGGGCCACGGCGCGACGGACAGCAGCGACCACCGAATCCACATCTGGCCTGCGATGGCGCCGTGTTACCTCATTCACAATTACCAGCTTCTCTTCCCCATCTGATTGAATTGAGAAAGCTGCCCTCATGCCCGCTTCCAATGCTTCGTGGCATTGACCGGTGCTGTGCTCGATATCTTGCGGGTAATGGTTACGTCCGCGGACGATGATCACATCCTTCAGCCGCCCCGTGACATACAACTCACCCTCATGCAGGAAGCCCAGATCCCCCGTACGCAAAAAAGGCCCCAAGCTGCCCTTTTCCGCCGGCTGACGGCTGGCGACTGCCGATGCCAGATGTGCCCGGAAAATCTGCTCCGTTTCTTCCGGCCGTCTCCAATACCCTTGCGCCACACTCGGCCCCGCGACCCAAATCTCCCCGATCTCACCTGAAGCACGCGCCGTTAACCTCTGTGGATCGGCAATGACGATCTTTTGGCCCGCCAGTGAATGGCCGCAGCTAACCAGGGGTATGGCATCAAGTGCCCTTTTCGGCGTCCCTGCCTCAGGAGCAGCCAGCTTCGCCTCGTTTTGAGCCAGAGCAGGGGCATGAAAATCCTTCACCAGAGCTCCAGACGGACCATCACCACCTGAGACCATCAGCGTACACTCCGCCAGGCCGTAGCAAGGATAAAAGGATTCCCGTCTAAAACCATAAGGCGCGAACCTCTCTACAAAACTATCCAGCGTCTCTAAGCGGATCGGTTCTGCGCCGCAGAAAGCGACATTCCAACTGCTTAGGTCGAGCCCCTCGAGCTCTTCTGGTGATATTTTTTCGACGCACATCTGGTAGGCGAAATTCGGCGCGCCGCTGATACCTGCTTGGTAATGACTAATTGCTTCTAGCCAGCGCACCGGGCGTTGTAGAAACGCTGCCGGGGCCATGAGGACTGTTGTCCAACCGACATAAATCGGTTCCAGAATGCCGCCGATGAGACCCATATCATGGTAACTGGGCAACCAGAACACACCGATCCCGTCTTGGCGGATATGGAATCCATCGCGAATGACCGCTAGATTGTGCAGCAGGTTCCCATGACTGAGCATGACCCCTTTCGGTGAACCGGTGGAACCAGATGTGTATTGCAGAAAAGCCAGCGTATCACGCGTAACCTCGGGCTCCTGCCATAAGCTGGAAAGGTCGTCACCCATCTCTTCTGTGTTCAACCAGCGTAAAGCCGCCAGATCCGGCATGAGGCTGAAGCGCCGTTCCAGGCCGCGTTGAATCTTAGTTGTCGTTAAGGCCACCGTGATTTGAGCATCGGCCACAATGGCCTGGATGCGCGGTGACGGTCTGTTTAGGCGCGGCGGGTAGGCAGGCACGGCAACGACACCTGCATAAAGGCAGCCGAAAAAGGCGGAAATAAAATCAAGACCTGGGGGATAGAGAAGCAGTGCCCGCCCGCCTGTGATCTGTTCCGCTTGCAGCCAGGCAGCGATAGATCGCGCTCGCTGGTCTACTTCCGCGAAAGTTAAGCTGCTTTCCTCTTCTTCGCCATCAGCCAGAAATCGGAACGCCTCGCGATCCGGCAGGTAGTTGGCCCGAGTGCGCAGCAGCTGTATTAGAGTCTCTAGCCGCAAAAATGCGTCGGGAGAGTAGATTTGATCCGTCTCATCCATAATGGAAAGTCTGCTCGTAAGCATATTGTGCAATTTTATAGTAGAGCATCTATACCGCAAAAAGCTAAATTTTGCTATACTGAGTTTGAGAATAATGGTTCTCCCACCAAAAGTGATAAGTAGCGCTTAGCGCTATCTGTAGCCAGATCTACGAGGCAGAAGACAACATGTGCATGTACATGCTCTGCATAGGTGAGAAATTCCCCAATGGCTGACGACACAATTGATCGTTACCAAATTAAAGAAAAAATCGGTGCCGGGGGTATGGGTACCGTGTACCGCGCCTGGGATCGCGAAATTGAGCGAGACGTGGCCCTAAAATGGCTACCTGCTTATTTTAGCGCTGATGTAACCTTTACCGAACGTTTCAAGCGCGAGGCCCGCGTCGTTGCCCGTCTTGAACACCCGCACATTGTGCCTATCTACGATGTAGGCGAGAGTGAAGGCCGTCCTTTTATCATCATGCGTTTGCTGAGCGGTGGTACTTTACGCGATCAAACGGCCAAACAGGGTTTTGATCTGGCTGCGCTTGTGAAATCGCTGGAGCAGATCGGCGATGCCTTAGCCTCGGCACACGCGCGGCAAATAATTCACCGTGATATAAAACCGGGAAATATCCTCTTCGACGAGAATGGCTCTGCTTTCCTGTCTGATTTCGGCATCGCCAAGGTGTTGGATTCCGCCACACAGTTGACGGGAAGTGGCTTCATCGGCACGCCCGCTTATATGAGCCCGGAGCAGTTTATTGGCCAAACCATAGACGGCCGTAGCGACCAGTATTCTTTAGCCATAGTTGTTTATGAATCCCTGACCGGAGACTTGCCTTTCAAAGGTAACACGGCGCAGATGATGTACAAACACATCAATGCCCAGCCGCCCGAAATAAACCTGCCTGAATACCCCATTCCAGCCGGCCTCAATCCTGTCTTGCAGAAAGCGCTGGCCAAAGATCCCCATGATCGCTATGCGCGCATCACAGATTTTGTGACCGCCGCCAAAATTGCCGTACGCGAAGACCCTGTCGCTGCGGCTGCTGCCTTGCCTCTGGTCACCGCTGCCATCCTATCCACACCGCAGAAACCACCCACGGCACCGACCCAGCTGGATACACCGCCCGAACAGAAGACGGACCAGCTGCAGCAAGATTACCGCGACGGCCTGGAAGCTATGTCACGGTCGGAATGGGCTGTCGCCCTGGCTGCTTTTGATCGCGTCATCCAGATTGCGCCAGACTATGGCAATGCCGCCGAATTTAGGCTACAGGCGCAAACAAGCCTGGATCAAAGCCTGCTTGCACCACCACCATCAGTTGCCGGGACCCCTGCGGCCGGCAGTGACGAAACGAGTTTGGATATACCACCCGCCGTTATCTTGCCCTTGGCCGCTGAAGGTCTGAGAGCGGAAGCGTTTGCCGCCGATCTGGATAAAACCAGCGTGGATTTGCCCTACGCTGAAGAGATGGGATCCGCCCAGCCTGCACCAGGCCCGCAAGAAACCAGTCTTGATATGCCCTCAGCCGCCATACCACTGGCTGCTGCAGGGGCCGCCGTTGGCGCCCTTCCGCCTGATTTAGCCGAAACGAGTTTGGACTTGCCGTCCGCTGCCACGCTTGGGCCACGGGTAGCTGCAGAACCGTTACCCGCTGCTGTGCAACAAAAAAAAGAGAGCGGAGGGGTGCCGCTTTGGCTGATGGTCGGAGCAGCACTTCTATTGCTCTTGCTGTGTGCCGGCGGCGTTTTTGCAGTTTCCAATTACTTTGGCGGCACCGATGAGGAATCGCCAACCGTGCAGGGTGCGGCGGTTCCGGCCGTCGCCGCTGGCAAACAAGAAACGGTTGTCTTACCAACCGCTACGGCCGAACCTGAACCGACCCGCACGTCGCTGCCGCAACCTACCGAGGAACCCGCAGCCGCACCACCTCCAGTCGAGGATACGGCCGTTCCCCCTACCCCAACCGAATTGCCCACAAAAACCCCGGAACCGCAATTTCCCATCGTGCGCGTTTCGGTAGCGTCGGCGAACCTGCGTCGCGGGCCGGGAACGATTTACCCAACCAGCGGTGCTATTTTCCGCGACGAGACGGCCACTGTACTGGCTCAAAATCATGATGGAAGTTGGTACAATGTTGAGTTGCAGGACGGCACACGCGCCTGGTTGGCCGCCAGTGTCACCGAGTTGGTGAATAACGTGGCTATGAACAACGTGCCCTTAGCGGCTACCATCCCTCCCGCGCCGACATTGACGCCCGTCCCCCCAACGTGGACCCCTCTGCCCTTGCCAACGCTTCCACCCGCAGCTACGCCTGGCGATGGTGGCGGTAACGGCGGTGATGGTGGCGGTAACGGCGGTGATGGTGGCGGTAACGGCGGCGATGGTGGCGGTGGTGGGGGGTATACGCCCGAAGCACCGTAACCTGCATCCGCAACAACCAGGTCCCGGTTGAGCTCCTGGTATAATGATAAATACGGAGGTTCAGATGAACAAGATTCGTACCATGAGTTGGTTCTTGTTATTGGTGATCCTGCTCGTCGGGGTCGTCAGCTACAGCATGGCCCAGGAAAATCCGACTGCGCCGCCCGAGCCGCAAAATTTTCGTCAAAGCTCATCCCTACCTGAAACTGGCGGGTCGCTGGCGCGCTCATCGGTGCAGAGTCGCGATAGGAATTAACAAGGGACCGGCATTCAATGCCATTAGCCACAGCGCCACTGCGTCTCTCACCGCTGACGATGGGAGGCGCGTTCCAGGAACCACGGGACCCGGTTGGGTTAACTGGGCTCCCGCTTCCCGATGATCTGCGTGCCCCCTTGGCTCCCGCGACCAAGACATTGGCCCCTGAGGTGCCAGCTGTTTTTTCTGCCCGTAACGAGCGAAGCCCCGACTTTTCAGGTCGTTTTGTAGGTAAGCCTGAGCAGATGCCTGTCTCCTCGCCCCATGTTGCCGCCAGTTGTCAGCAACTGCTGGTCAACACGACAGCTTGATTGGAATGTGGGAGCCGGCACATTTCTGCCCTGGGTGATTCTTAACGAAATAGTCTACTACAGCACAAGTGACTATACTTCCGCACCACATTCGACTGTCCTGGTGGATGCCGATGGTGGGGATCCCGATCCAGGGATAGACGCCTTTGCCCAGGCCTTTACAGTGCCGCCCAATTTGACAGAAGTTACCATTGATTACAATACAGCCTCCGTTAACTCAAATAGCGGCGACGATGCCATCGGTAACTTGTATACTGTAAATTCGAGTGGCAACCTAGACCAGTTTCTAGGTGGTTGGGCAATCGGTGAGTCAGAAGGTGTGTGGCAGTGGCAAACTTTGCCGATTACCGACCCGACGGACCTCCAGGCGATGCAGGGCAAGGACATAGCTATCCTCTTCTTCAACGCCACCACGGGCAGCGCGCCCGCTGAAGTTGTGTTTTTTGATGACATAACTTTCACCGCTTGTTATGAGGATACGGGTCAAATCATCGTCAAGAAGGAGACGGACCCCAATGGCGCGGCGCAAAAATTCAGGTTCCAGGCTTCCTGGCTGGGCAATGGCGCTGAATCTTACGACTTCGAATTGAGCGATGGCCAGAGCAAACAGAGTGCTGCACTGGCTCCAGGGACCTATTCAGTAAGCGAGCTCGCGCAATCCGGCTGGGATCTGACCAGCGCCACCTGTGATGATGGCAGCAGCCCGGGGTCAATATCTTTGCAGGTAGGTGAGACGGTTACTTGTACCTTTCACAACAAGAAAATAATTGATGCTCACATCATCGTTAAAAAGCAAACTGACCCGGCCGGCGCGGCGCAAAAATTCAGGTTCCAGGCTTCCTGGCTGGGCAATGGCTCTGAATCTTACGACTTCGAATTGAGCGATGGCCAGAGCAAGCAGAGTGCTGCACTGGCTCCAGGGACCTATTCAGTAAGCGAGCTCGCGCAATCCGGTTGGGATCTGACCAGCGCCACCTGTGATGATGGTAGCAACCCGCAATCCATATCTTTACAGGCGGGCGAGACGGTCACCTGTACCTTCCACAACAAGCAAGCACCGCCGGACCAAAGCTGCAATCAGATGCTCGTTAATTCGCAGCTCGATGTCCTCGAATTTGGGGATGGTTCGGGAACGGTCGAGCCATGGACTTTCATCTATCAGAATGTCTATTACACAAACGACCCGAATCTGGCCTACGATGGTTACTCGCTAGTGATGGTAGATGGAGATAGTGAGGACCTTCAAAGTCCAACGATTGATATGATGGCTCAGGGTTTCCAGATGCCTGCCAACTTGACTGAGATCAGTATCGAATACCAGCGCGCAACGCAGAGTTCCAATTCTGTTGACAAGGCCTACGGCGAGTTATGGTTGTTGGATGATGATTGGTCTCTCCACCTGGACCAAGGTAGTAAATACTTTGTTTTTGGCTGGGAAGTGACCGATTCTGAAGCGACCTGGGTGAAGCAGGCCGGCACCTTTGCTGATAAACTGGATATGGATAAGATGGCCGGGCGAAAGGTGGCTATTCTGCTGTTCACTAGCACAGATGGTGGCGGCGCAATGGCGGAAGAGGTTTTCTTTGACGACGTCAAGTTAACGGCCTGTTACGAGGAGATTGTGGCGGGCGGCAAGGTCTTACTGCCCGCGCTCATGCGCAAATTTGGTGTAGTCACAGGCCCTATCTGTACACCACCCAATGAGAACCCGCTGGATAAGTTCTATACCAATCGGGGCTTCGTTCAAACGAATGCAACGTGTAACAGCACCCTCTCCAACGTGGATGAGTTCGACTACTATGCATTTAAGCCCGACATAGGCGGGCAGCACACCCTTCACCTGACAAGTCTGCCGAAGGGGACGCAATGGAGCGCCATGATCTGGACCGATGCGCCGAAGCCGCAATTTGCACCCGGCGACGCCGGTGACGGCACATGTCGCATCACCCAACCCGGTGATGTATAATAAACAAGTGAAATGTAATTTAACCAAGGGAGCCGATTATGTCGTCAAGGTTTCTAGCGGCAATACGGCCGTTGCCGGATCCTATACGATGAGAATCACGGCACCCTAAAAGCAGCCCAGAATCATGACCGGCCTGTTTGCCAGAAACGGGCCGGTCACTGCTACCTGGCACCATAAACGGGGTGACACATGAGTCATAAACTGATCTTGAGCCTGTTCTTGTTTCTTCTCGTTGCCGCCGGCTGTCGAGGTGATGAACCGACAGCGACGCCTGTGCAATTGATCATCCCTCCAACAGATACGGCCGTACCGCCGGCGACGGATACGCCACCGCCCACTGAAACAGCGACGGCCACAATGACGCCAACGGCTACGGCCACAAGCACACCAACGCCGACCGAAACACCAACCTCGACAACCGCGCCGGCAGGCGGGGCACCGGCATCAGATCCCCTTGGCGACATTGTAGCCACAGTGCTCCCCGAAATACTGCCATCTGTCATGCCGGAGATTCCAGCGATTCCAGCGATACCGGAGATTCCAGCGATACCGGAGATTCCAGCGTTACCAGAAATACCGATTCCGGAAATACCGCTTCCGGGAGGCTAGACCTGCGAACCTACCGCTAGAAAGTTTCATCGCAAGCAAACTTGTGTAGAATAGTATTGCCTCACCAGCGATGGGGTATATTCGATCCCGTTTCATACATATAGTTTTTTAGACCATCAAGATAAGGAAAGTGCCGTGGATCAAGAAGCCAATTGCAAACTCATTCTGCAAGAAGATCCTCTGCCCGGGGACATATTTGAGTTAACCACGGCTGAAGTTGTAGTCGGCCGTGCCCCTACGGTTGATTTTGTAATTCCAATAGCGTCTGTTTCCGGCCGCCACGCGCTTTTTACCAGGGAAAAGGGCCAGTATGCTGTTGAAGATCTAAACAGCACCAATGGCACATTTCTAAACGGAAGGCGACTGACCAAGCGTGAGCTCCTCAAATCAGGCGACGAAATCCGCCTTGGCCAATCCATCATTTTGCGTTTTGAAGCGCCGTTGGTGGACAGGACCATGCTTCAACAACCTCTGGTTGATGCCACGATGATGGAGGAGGATCTGCGCCTGGTACAGGAAGAAGATACACCGTTTCTGGACCAAGATGTGGTTGCAGATTCTACCCAGGTTGCCGCAGAAACGCCGCGGATCGACGATCTCCCACTGCCCCCGCCCATTGGGGTAACCCGGCAGCCTCCTGTCGCCCCTCCTGCTGGTGGCAAGACCATGATCTATGAGGATTTCCTGGAAGTGGCGGCAAAATCGCCTGTTCAGCTTCAGGTCGCCGTTGCCGGTGCCTCACCGCAAACATACATGCTGGACAAGCCGAAGATGACCATTGGCCGGGCTGAAGATAATGACATTGTCGTACCGTCCCGCATCGTCTCACGCCACCACGCTATTTTGGAGCGCGTAGACGGTGGATACCAGATAATGCCTTATCCTCAAGCAGGGAACCCCGTTTTGTTTGAAGGACGGCCGTTGAGCGGCCCGCATCACCTTGCCCACCAGGACAAATTACGTATTGGCGGCCTTGATCCGGGCAGCCTGGTTACCATGACCTATCTCTCTCCTCGCGAGAGCGTATCATCAGCGGCCGAATCGACAATTCAATTTGGCGCCAAATCCCAACTCACGATCGGTCGTGATCCCAGCAATGACGTTGTGCTGGATACGCCTGCCGTCTCTCATTACCATGCCCAGGTGGAGCGCGTAGGCCAGCGATACCGCGTGCGTGACTTGCGCAGTTCTAATGGCACCTTTGTCAACGGCAAGCGTATTGAGGGTGATGTGTGGCTGCAAGCTAATGATGCCATCCGCATCGGCCCCCATCGTTTTGTAGTGGGCGCAGATCGCCTGGACCAATATGACGAAAGCAGCAATATGCGTGTTGAGGCCGTCAACCTCAACAAATGGGTGCGCAAAGACCTGAATATTTTGCAGAATATCTCCGTGGTTTTCCAGCCGCGGGAGTTTGTCGTCGTCGTTGGCCAGAGCGGTGGCGGTAAATCAACCCTGGTTGATGCCATTGCTGGTTACCGTCCGGCCACCGACGGAGATGTCTATGTTAATGAACTTAATGTCTACGAAAACTTTGATGCTATCCGCAACGATATTGGTTTTGTGCCGCAGCGGGACATTATCCATATGGAGTTGACCGTCTTCCAGGCTCTGAACTATGCAGCCCAATTGCGTATGACTCCCGACACCTCCAAAGTGGAACGGACCAGGCGTATCGAAGAAGTCATGGATGATCTCGACCTGGCCCACCGGCGAGATGTACAGATCAGTGGCCTAAGTGGCGGCCAGCAAAAACGCGTCTCTATTGGCGTTGAGTTGCTCACCAAGCCGGGACTGTTTTACCTGGATGAGCCGACCTCCGGTCTGGATCCCGGAACAGAGACTTCCTTAATGCAGCTCATGCGCCGCCTGGCGGACCAGGGACGCACCATAACCCTCATCACGCACGCCACCAAGAATGTGATGCTGGCTGATAAGGTGGCCTTTTTAGCCCGGGGCGGATATCTAACCTGGTTTGGCCCACCGGATGAAGCCCTGGCTTATTTTGACCAGTTTCGTTCGGAACGGGATCGTCGTGCGCACGACATCGAATTTGATGAGATCTATAGTATTCTTGATGACCCTGGCAAAGGTTCTCCGCAGGAATGGGGCGAAAGATTCCGTAACCACCCCGCCTATGAGAAATACATATCGATCCCGCTGCGTGAAAAAGATCATGCGCCGACCGGACAATACCGTTCACCTACCGCTATTGCACCCGGCCCTAAGCGCGATCGACAGGTGTCTAGCTGGCGCCAATTTCTGATTCTCTCCTCGCGTAACCTCAAGATACTGACCCGCGATCGATTTGGCTTGATCTTGATGCTGGCTGCACCCCCACTGGTTAGTCTGCTGGACGTGATCCTGGCCCTTGTTCTGGGGCGCGATCCCTTCAACTTCTTCGAAGGTTCCATGCCCAATGTGATGATCACCCTTTTCCTGCTCACCGTCTATGGGGTTATGGTCGGCGGTTTGGCCCAAATGCGCGAGATCGTCAAGGAGAATGACGTGTATAAACGGGAAAGGCTGGTCAATTTGCGCCTTTTCCCTTACGTCATGTCCAAAATCTGGGTAGCGGCTCTGTTGGCCATATACGCCTCCCTGGTTTACATGGTAGTTCACTATCTGGCTTTTGATATGCCTGGTGGCACCACCGAGTTTGTGCTCATGTTTATCTCGCTGGCGCTGGCGACGATGGCCGGCATGATGCTCGGCCTTTTTGCCTCCGCGCTGGCCCCTAACGCCAACTCCGCCCCCTTGATTGTCGTGCTGCTCATGCTGCCGCAGATCGTGCTTGGTGGTGCGTTGGTGCCCTTACCTGAGACCATAACCGCGCCCATTTCTACACGCTGGGCTTTCCAGGCCTTTATGGGCATCACCGGTGTTGGCACTGATGTCGCTGCCGATGCTTGCTGGCAGCTTGAAGACGAAGTGCAGCATCAGATGGACCTGGATTTTAAGAATGAAAACTGCCTCTGCATGGGAACCAATGCCTTACGCGTGGACAGTTGCAACTATCCGGGATTAGGACAATTCTATAACCCGGTGATTGACCAGCCACCACCAGGACCGTGTGAACTTGAAGAGCCGGTGGAACCAACCAGGCCGCCTGAGCCGGCGATCCCTCCCCGGCCACCTGAACCAGAAGACCAATCAGACAATCTCGCCATGGCCAAATGGCGTGAGGAAACGCTGGCTTGGGAAGAGCAGGCAGAGGGAATTAGAAATGGTTACCGGGCTGAGCTGGAGGCCTATGAGGGCGAACTGGGGCGATTCCGTGAAGAGGCGCAAACATATCAGGCATGTGTTGTGGCGGCCGAAAGTTCGCAGGTTGAGCAGCGCATCGCTTTAGAAGCATCCGTCTTACCCGCGGAAGAGTTGATCCGCCAGTTCTACCCTGGCTTTGGTTGGACCTTTGTCGATAAGAACAATACGGTTGCATACCGAACTATGATTCTCAAAACTTGGGCCGCCCAGCTCGTTATCATCCTGATTCTATTCGTGTTGATAATGTTCCTGCTGAAACGTAAGGACGTGGTGAAATGAAAGGATGGAGTAGCAAATTGACGTACCTGAATCGCCGGCGAGGGCCTGATAGCAGAGAACAGAACGTTTGTTGGGCTCAGTGGCTGCTATTGATCGTTTTCCTGGCTCTCTTTCTGGCCAGTTGTAGCGATGGGAAACAGTCTGATGGATCGGTAACAGATCTGCAGGTTAAATTGACCCAGGAGGCTGAACAGCCGCCTGCTGCAGAACAGGTAGTCGAGCCGCCAGATGGGCAGACGATAGAGCCACCACCGTCTGAGGAACAACCTGCGCAAGAAGTGGCTGAGGAGCCAACAGTTGATGTCCCCGCTACAGAAGCAGCGGATGCATTACGTCAAACAGCAGAAGCCGAAGCGGCGGCTGCAGCGGCGGCACAAGCAGAACGCGCTGCTATCATTGAACCGATTCGGGCCGAAGTGGCCTCTTATGGCGTTGATCCCAACCAGGGTGATCTCGGTTTTACGCATCCCCCTATCTCAATCGAAGTGACTGATTTTGAGGCTTCTGATTACGCTAACCAAAACCTCTTCACCATCGCCCGGGATTTTGTCCTGGCCGCCGATGTAACCTGGAACTCCCAGTATGCTGAATCGGGGTGTGGTTTTGTGTTGCGCTCCGATGGGAAAGAAGAAGCCTTAAACCAATATATCATGGGTCTGACACGTGGCGCTCAAGGACATGTCTTGTTTGCCGAGCAGGTGCAGGGCGACGTAGACCTGAACCTGGTGACCGATATCTATGCCAATGGGATAGACCCGCAATTTGAATGGCAAAATGATACGACCAATCGTATGGCTGTCGTTGGTCGTGGCCAGGAGTTCACAATTTATAGCAACGGGACAAGGTTGGGCACTGTCACAGGAAAGGCCGGCTTTGAAGAAGGATTTGTGGCTTTTATTGCCGTGAATCGCTCTGGGGGCATTCGTTGTGACTATGATAACGCTTGGCTTTGGAGGATGAACTAGAGGGCAGATAGCTGGTAGTAATAGGGCTGAGGCAGTTGGGAAATAAGCCCATCTTGCGCGAAAACAACCCATCTTATTGCCCTGCCTAAATGAGTGCCTGGCACTTGCGCCGTGCTAAAACTTGCGCGATGCTGGGCACTTTTGCTATCATATGACGCTCGGAGAAAAAATATGACACAATCAAGTTGGATAGGCCAGACGATTGGCGGACGATATGAAATTCAAGAATTATTAGGTCAGGGCGGGATGTCGGCCGTTTATAAGGCCAACGATCCTAATTTGCGGCGCGTTGTGGCCGTTAAGATCATTCACCCTCACCTCTCTTCTGATCCACAATTCGTGCGCCGTTTTGAAGAAGAGGCCGCAGCCGTCGCCCAGTTGCGCCACCCGAATCTGATTCAGGTTTATGATTTCAACCACGATCAAGAAACCTACTTCATCGTTTTTGAGTTTGTCCCTGGCGAGACTGTACAGGGACGTTTGAAGCGTATGAAAGCAGCCGAACGGCCGATGGATGTGGCGCAAGCTGTTGATATCGCTGCGCAAACCGCCGATGGGCTGCAATATGCTCACCAAAAAGGCCTCATCCACCGCGATATCAAGCCCGCCAACATTATGCTCA
>CAVONO010000027.1:0-489118 GCA_963697305.1 uncultured Chloroflexia bacterium | reverse complement strand
GAAGCAACGCCACACTGTCTTTCGCCATCAACATCTCCCCGAGCCAGCTCAGCGATCCATGGTTTGCTCCACGGTTGCTGTCCCAGCTGGTCCGCTCCAGAATCCCGCCGCATAGGCTGATCATTGAGATGACCGAGGCCGTGCTCATCGATGATTTTGCGGCCGTCGGCGCCACAATCCGCTCGCTCCGTGCACAGGGCCTCCGGATCGCACTCGATGACTTCGGGACCGGGTACTCGAACCTGTCCTATATCTGCGAACTCGACATCGACTCGATCAAGCTTGACCGCAAGTTTGTCTGCAGCCTCGCCAAAAACTCGACCACCGAAAAGATCGTCCAGGCCATCGTCGGACTGAGTTCTGGTATCGGTGCGACGGTGGTGGCTGAGGGCATCGAGACAAAATGCCTAGCCCGGCATCTGACAGAACTCGGCTGCCACCACGGGCAGGGTTTCCTCTATGCGCGGCCAATGGCAGGGCCGGAGTTCATTCGCCACCACGCTGTGCGAGCGTTGACAGTCTGAAGCTGCACCAGTTTTCCGCCGTGCCCGGCAGTTTACCGGCGGGCAGATTCAGTGCGCCTGGTATCGCCACTGCTTGTCCAGTCGGAGCTTTGCAGCGGATGGCCTACGCGGCGGTGTCAATCGAAGTCACTTGGCGCAGCGAGGCAGATCGTCTGTTGCACGTTCGATGGTGTGATAGGCGACCTCACGTTTACTTGCCCTATGATGGATAGGCAAGGAGCAAGAAAGTAAAATTTAGTCAATCACCGATGACAGGCCTGACAGGCGAAATGCCTCATATTGGTGGTCCATCTCCGCCAGGGGCCGGGGGCAAAGGCGGAGATGGACACTTGCAACACAGGGCTTGCCCGAACCCCGTGAGCCGAAAGGGACGAGGCAAAGTTCGTGCCAGTCGTCAACAGATTGCAGTTCTCGTTTCCCAGACTTGATTCCAGTCAAATCATTCTCGCAGGATCTCGACCCCACCTGACGGCGGTCTTACAATCGAGCCGACAACGGGAAGGCCGGCCCCCTTGGTCCCTGCACCCGCTGTCAGCCGGTCAGTCTCCCTCCGGGGGCTGGCCGGTTTCACTTTGTCTGGTCAAGGACCGGTGCGTCACGCTGACCAGCTTCGAACCGCGACACCCCGATACACTGGCTTTGCAGTAAACGGCCCTTGATCCGCCTTTGCCACGCGCCAGAATCCGCTTTGCAGCAGCGTGTCACTGGTCAATACTTCGTTACTTGTTTGTATCGGAGTAGGTCACATGATCAAGTCAGCTGCATCTCTTGCCGTGCTTGCCCTCGCCCTCGCGACACCTGCGAGCGCCGCCGGCGATGCGCTTTCCCCCTAGGGCTCAACAACAACTGGTGCGGTGGTTGGGGTTGTGGTTGGCGCGGCTACGGCCGGCGATCATTTAACCAGATCATCGTCGTGCAAGCCGGAAATGCCAATCAGGCGCGGCTTGGAGATACCAACTACGATGAGCGCCCGCCACGTGCCGTTCCCTTTGACCCTAGCCGTCGTGCGGGCTGTGACCAAGTACGTGGAGTCTATCTCTGCACTGTACGCTGAGGCTCGGCGGCCCGAAGCGGAAGGAACCCGCCGCAACAGAGCCGGTCCCTTGGTCTTCTCAATGTTGACCGATCTTCTTCATGCATCTGTGACGGCTTCGGGGTCATCATCTGTCCAGCCTGAGTGCCACTCCCAGCCCCCCTGCGAACCGCTCAGGCGTAACTCGGCAGACGGCCTTGCCTGTCCTTCGCTGGGGCTTGGCTGTCTGCCGTTTCTGCGTAGCGCTCAGCTAATCTCATCGAGGTCGGATCCGCCACGATCCTGGCCAGAGAGGTTGCGAAGCAAGCTTTCCGGACGCCACGTGGAAACCCGATCACCAAGAACTTCCTCTACCGGATGCTCAACAACCGGGCCTACCTCGGTGAAGCCGTACACAAGGACACGAGCTATCCCGGCGAGCACAAGGCCCTGATCGACCGCGGGATATGGGACAAGGTCCATGCCATCCTGCTGGAAAGCCCCCGCAAGCGCGCGGCCAAGACCCGCGCCGGAACCCCGGCATTGCTCAAGGGACTCCTCTACGGGCCCGACGGTGCCGCCTTCTCGCCCACCCATACCCGGACAGGTAACAGGCTCTACCGCTACTATGTCAGTCAGACGGTCCTGAAGCATGGCGCAGGGGCCTGTCCCGTGGCCCGCGTCCCCGCCGCCGAAATCGAGGCCGCCGTCATCGACCAGATCCGCGGCATGCTGCGGGCACCCGAGGTCATCATAGCCACATGGCGCGCCGCGCAGCCGGACTGTAAAGGCCTGGCAGAGGATGAGGTCCGTAAGGCTCTGGCGGAGCTCGATCCCCTATGGGCTGGAACTCTTTCCTGCCGAACAGGCCCGCATCATCCAGCTCCTGATCGAGCGCGTGGACATCGGTACAGATGGCCTCAAGATCCGGTTCCGCGACAAAGGGATTGACCAACTGGCGACCGAGGTCGGAAGCATGGCGGACAAGACCCGGAAAGCCGCTGCATGACCGAGCAGGCCGCGACCGTCACCGTTCCATTCACGGTCCGCAAACGGGGCGGTCGCAAGCTCGTCATCACACCGGACGGCGTGACATCAGCGCCGGCGCCGAGAACGAACGTCGACAGCGCCCTTCTCAAGGCTCTCGCCCGAGGATTCCGGTGGCGGAAACTTCTGGAGACTGGCGACTTCTCGACCATCGAGGAAATTGCCGACACCGAGAACATCAATCCGTCCTATGTGAGCCGTGTGCTGCGTATGACGCTGCTGGCGCCCGAGATCGTTGAGGCCATCGTGGCCGGGCGACAACCGCAGGGGTTAACGATGAGGACAGTGATGGATCCGTTTCCGGTAGAGTGGAAGGCTCAAATTCGTCCTTATTGAAGTCACAACTCTCTCAAGACGTGCTTCTACTCTTACGAGCTGAATCCTTGACTGGCATCCACTGCCATTGGCATCTCCTGAACACCAATGAAATGGTCCGCTTTCGGCCCTTAAGCGGACAATTGTCCGTGCGCTTCACAGGTCAGGGAAGGGCCAGTTGCAGTCAAATCCCATGCTTCCGTCGTGATGATGCGGGATGTCTTTTTTCATTGCGGTTGAGCTGATAGATCTTTTCAACTCGTAATGCATCGACAGATCCGGTTGGCGCGTCGACCGGCATCCTGCAGCCAGGCTTGAACTGGCGGTCAACGGTCGATCCTCCGACACTTCTTGATCGAGACTGAACCCGCGCGCATGCTAGAGATGCCAGCGAGCAGTCTGGTGTCCGGGTCAGGACTGTCGCGCGCACCGCGTTTGATGCCGGTATGCTCCGCGTCAGGGTCCTGCTGCGTTGGCTGCAGACTGTGGTCTTTTCTCGCATAATTTGTAAGACAATTGGGGTGCGGGACATTGCGGGCCGTGGCCTCTATGCTAGAATGACATTGAGGGCTCACGCGAACGAGGAGCTCAGAAACCGTCTGGGAGGACCAAACATGCTGAAGAAGACACTCGCCTGCTCGATCGCGCTGGCTGCCCTGCTGGCATCCGGCGCAGCGATGGCCGATACGAAGGACAAGAAGATCGCCTTGTCCAACAACTATGCCGGCAATTCCTGGCGCCAGGCCATGCTGAAGAGCTGGGACAAGGTGACGAAACCCGCGGTCGAGGCGGGCATCGTGGCCGCCGCCGATCCGTTCACGACCTCCGAAAACCAGGTGACCGAACAGGCCGCGCAAATCCAGAACCTGATCCTTCAGGGCTACAACGCCATCGTGATCAATGCGGCTTCGCCGGATGCCTTGAACGGCGTGGTCAAGCAGGCCTGCGATGCCGGCATCGTCGTCGTGTCCTTCGACGGCATCGTGACCGAGCCCTGCGCCTGGAGGATTGCGGTGGACTTCGCCAAGATGGGCGAGGTGCAGGTCGACTACCTCGCCAAGAAGATGCCCGATGGCGGCAATCTTCTCGAGATTCGCGGCCTCGCGGGCGTCTTCGTCGACGACGAAATCTCCAAGGGGATCCATGCCGGCGTCGCCAAGAATCCGCAGTTCAAGATCGTCGGATCGGTGCATGGCGACTGGGCCCAGGAAGTGGCGCAGAAGGCCGTGGCCGGCATCCTGCCGTCACTGCCCGAGGTGAAGGCCGTCGTCACGCAAGGCGGCGATGGCTATGGCGCAGCCCAGGCCTTTGCTGCCGCCGGACGTCCCACGCCCACCATCATCATGGGCAACCGCCAGGACGAGCTGCAGTGGTGGAAGGAGCAGAAGGATGCCAACGGCTATGAGACCATGTCGGTTTCCATCGCGCCCGGCGTCTCGACGCTTGCCTTCTGGGTGGCACAGATGATCCTCGACGGAAAGGAAGTTCCGAAGGATCTGACCGTTCCCTTCCTGCAGATCGATCAAGACACGCTGGAAGCGAACCTGGCCACCACGGAGAAGGGTGGCGTTGCCAATGTCGAGTACTCGGCCGAGGATGCTGCAGCGGTTGTCGCGGGCAAGTAAGGCTTGGCCACCGATGCGACAAGACTGGACGGCGTCGAAAAGTCCTTCGGCGCCGTCCGCGCCTTGGCGGGCGTTGACCTCCGGGTCGGGACAGGTGAGTGCCTGGGTCTTGTCGGCCACAATGGCGCGGGCAAGTCCACCCTCATGCACGTGTTGAGCGGAAATCTCACGCCCAGCGCCGGAACATTGGCCGTTGGCGGGGAGACGATGCAGCACTGGAGTGCGGCGGCAGCGCAGAGCCGCGGCATCCGCTGTGTCTTCCAGGAACTTTCGCTCTGCCCCAACCTGACGGTCGCCGAGAACGTCCGCATCATGCACCGGAGCCTCAGGGGTATCGGGTGGAAGTCGCGCGCCCGCGCGCCTGATCCGCGAGAAGCTGGACGAGATTTTCCCGGGTCATGGAATTGGTCCCGACGACGAGATCGCCGATCTCTCAATCGGCAAGCGCCAGATGGCCGAGATTGCCCGCGCCTTCACGCTGACGACCGATCCGTTGCGCCTTGTCATTCTGGATGAGCCGACCTCGTCGCTCGATGCCGTGACCGCCGAGCAGCTCCTGGCCTATGTGAAAGCGGAGTCCGAGCGCGGCACCGCCATCATCCTGATCTCGCATCTCCTCGGCGAAATCCTGTCCACGGCCCATCGCATCGTGGTGATGAAGGACGGACGGACCGTTGCGGAGCGCAAGGCATCCGACTTCACCCGCAACTCGCTGGTCTCGGCGATGGGCTCGGAGGCGCGGGAACACGTACGTGCCGAGGGGCGCGACACGTCGCGACAGCCGATGATCGTCAGGGCCGGAGGCCTTGAGGTCCGGAGCGGAGAAGTGGTCGGCCTGACCGGGCTTGCCGGCCATGGACAGACGCGGATGCTGCTCGACATCTTCGCGCGAAGGGGTGCCGAGGTGACCGGCGGCATTGCCTTCATCGCCGGCGACCGCCAGTCGGACGGCGTCTTCAATCTCTGGTCCATCGGCCAGAACACGACCATCCGATCGCTCCGGGCCATGCGCAGGCTTGGGCTGATCGACCTCAAGGCCGAAGCCGCGCTGGCCGCAGCGTGGCAGGCACGAATGTCCATTCGCACGCCGGACATGAACAACAACATCCTTACCCTGTCGGGAGGCAACCAGCAGAAGGCCCTGTTCGCGCGGGCGCTCGCATCGGATGCTGCCGATCATCCTGATGGACGATCCCGATGCGCGGCGTGGACGTCGGCACCAAGCAGGAAGTCTATGGCATGATCCGCCAGCAGGCCGACGAAGGCCGCACTTTCATCTGGTACACGACCGAGATCGAAGAGCTGCTCGCATTGCGATCGTGCCTATGTCTTCCGCAACGGTGGGATCGTGAGCGGCCTCGCCGCCGACGAACTGACCGAAGAAAAGGTGCTTCACGCCTCCTTCGCCGAGCACACCGCATGATCAACCGCCGGATGTTGCGCCAGGCACTACCGTTTCTCTCGCTGGCGATCGTGCTGGCCGCGACGTTCTACGTGCAGCCGCGGACCATGAGCTACTTCGGGCTCAACCTGATGCTGCAGTACGCGGTCCCGATCGCTCTCGCCACCATCGCCCAGATGTTCATCATCACGGTCAACGACCTCGATCTCTCGATCGGGCCCTTCGTCGGCCTGGTCAGCTGCATCGGCGCCACCCTGCTGCTCGACAATCCTGTCGCTGGGCCTGCTGGCGCTCGCTCGCGCTCATCATCGCCTATGGTGCGGTTGGCGCGCTCATCCATCTGCGCAACCTGCCGTCCATCGTGGTGACGCTCGGCCTGTCCTTCGTCTGGCTCGGGCATCGCCGTGATGATCCTTCCGTCTCCCGGCGGCAAGGCGCCGGACTGGCTGAAGGCCATCATGAGCGCTGCAGACGCCGTAGGTGCCGTTTCCCATCATCGCAGCCGTCGTCATCGGCGTCGCCGTCCATCTGGCGCTGATGCTCTCGTCCTATGGCGTCATCGCGCGCGGTGCCGGCGGCAATCCCAAGGCGCTGAGCGCGCGCAGGTTGGTCGATGCTGAAGACCAAGATCGTGATGTACATGCTGGCCGGCTTCTTCGGCGTGCTTCTCCGGTCTCTCGCTGCTCGGCCTGACGACCTCGGGCGATGCCCATGTGGCCGACCGCTACACGCTCTACTCGATCGCCGGCGTCATCCTTGGCGGTGGCGAATTCATCGGCGGCCGGGTCTCGCCGCTGGGCGCCGTGGTGGGCGCCCTGACGCTGGCGCTGGCCGGTTCCTTCCTCATCTTCCTCAAGATCTCGCCCGACTGGCAGATCGGCGCGCAGGGCGCAATCCTCATCATCGTGCTGGCGCTCCGGGCGCTCGTCACCTACGGGGAGCAGAAGCGATGACGTGGTGCCACGAGGTTTCTGCGCGCGCACCGTGGATCTGGCTCCTTTGCGGCGGCGCTGGTCGTGTGGCTCATCACCATCACCTATACCGGCGGACAGGGTGCCGGCGCGATCCTGACCGCCGCGCTCTCATTTGCCACCTTCACCATCATCGTCGGGCTCGGGCAGATGATGGTCATCACCACCGGCCCCGGCAATGTCGACCTCTCGATTCCCGCCACCATCACGCTGTCAGGCGTGGTCGCCATGAAGGTGATGGACGAGCAATCGGCCCGGCTGCTGCTCGGCATCGCGGCGGCGCTCGGGGCGCGGCGACCTCGTCGGCATCTTCAACTATGCGCTGATCCGACTGCTGCGCATTCCGCCCATCATCGCGACCCTGTCATCGAGCTTCCTCATCCTGTCGACGGCCATTTCCTATGGCCGCGGCATCCGCATCAAGCCGCCGCGAACCGCTGGCCGACTTCGCCACCGCGCGGCATTCTTGGCGTCCCGCTCGACGGCATTCCTGGTGCTCGCTATCAGCATCGTCATGGCCGTCGTCCTCAAGCGCACGCTCTACGGCCGCAGCGTGCTGGCCATCGGCCAGAACATGCGCGCCGCATGGCTCGTCGGGCTGAACGTCGACCGCACGCGCTTCGTCACCTATGTGCTGAGCGCCTTACTGGCAGGGGTCTGCGGCATCCTGCTCTCGGGCTTCTCGGGCGGCGCGGCCCTCAACATGGGCGAGGAATTCCTGCTCGCCTCCATTGCCGTCGTCGTCATCGGCGGCACCTCGGTGGCCGGTGGCCACGCCAATGTGCCGGGCATATGGGGCGCGGCGCTCTTCATGTATCTGCTGGTCACCATGCTCAACACGCTGGGTGCCATCGCGCGGGTATCCGCCTGATCCTCACCGGTCTGCTGATCATCGCCGTGATCGTCATCGCCGGCGGCGAGGAGCAGCGATAGAGGCTTGCCTCCTCCGCGTTGCCCGGGAGAAGGCCTTTCGTTCACCCCTGCTATGGTGAGACACCAAAGCCAGCGAAGGACTTGGCAACGTCTGCGTCCAGCTTCATGGCATTTGCCAGATCTTCCGCTCCCTCGGCAGCGCGGCCAAGGCCGATTGCTGCAATGCCACGGCCGTAGAGATACGACGCCTTGCCCGGTTCCGCCTTGAGGGCGGCATCATAGTCTGCCCAGGCTCCTTCAAAATGCCTCCGCTTGAGACCGACCAGGCCGCGACTATCCAGGACGTACGGCGCATTGTCCGACAAGGCAAGTGCTGCATCACAGTCGCGTTGCGCTTCGTCAAGCCTTGTTCCTGTCAAGGCGCGCACCCAGCAGCGTGAGTTCAGATATTCTGCGTTTTTTGGGTTGAGGTTGATGGCCCTGTCGTAGTCGACGATGGCGCGGCCGTAGTCGCCAATCTCTCTGAGGGCATTGCCGCGGTTGAAGTAGGCCACGGCATACTTGGGTTCGAGACTGATGGACTTGCCTAAGTCCGCGATGGCGCGGTCGTAGTCGCCCTTGTAGCTGTGCAAGATCCCACGGTTTGCGTAGGCAACGGCATGGTCCGGATTGAGGGCAATTACCTTGCTGAAGTCCGCTATGGCTTGGTCGGTATTGCCCTTCTGGAAATGCGCGCTGCCGCGATTGAAGTAGGCAATTGCACGCTCTGGATCGAGGCCGATGACCTTGTCATATCCGGTGATGGCCTGGTCGTAGTTGCCCTTCTTTCCATATGCTTCGCCGCGATTGAAGTGGGCGTCCACATGCATCGGATCGAGGCTGATGGCCTTGTCAAAGTCGGCGATCGCGCGGTCGAGGTCGCCCATATCTGCGCGCAGGATCCCGCGATTGACGTAGGCAGCCGCATGCGTGGGATCGAGACCGATGACCTTGTCATAGTCCACGATGGCAGGGTCGTAGTCACCCTTGTAGTAGTACGCCGTTCCGCGGCTGAGGTAGGCCCCCACATGAACGGGATTGAGGCCGATGACTTTGTCAAAATCGGCGATTGCGAGGTCGTGGTCACCCCGAAGATGATGTACCCGTCCGCGATTGAAGTATGCAATCTCACTTTCGGGACTGAGGTCGATAGCCTTGTTATAGTCGGAGATGGCGCGGTCGTAGTCACCCAGGTCTGAGTGCACCGTGCCACGATTGCTGTAGGCATCTGAATAGCTGGGGTTAAGATCGATGACCTTGCCATAGTCGGCGATGGCGCTGCCGTAATCGCCAATCAGCCTGTAGGCGTTGCCCCGGTTGAAGTGGGCCAATGCGGTGTTTCTTTTCGTGTCCTTGGCCGCGGCAATGATGGCCGAGCAACCGGCGATGGCGGCACCCGGATTTGCACCGGCACAGGCGCTATAGTCATCAGCCTGGGCCGCAGGTGGAAGCATTGCCCCTGCCAGAAGACAAAACACCAGAGGCCTGAATCTTCCTTCCACCTTGATCCTCCATCACATCTGCATGGTGATGAGAAGGCCTCGAATCCGTCTCCCACCCCCCAATCGGAACCGGCTGGTGCCGACGATAGCACTGTCGCGAACTGCCGCAATCGGGCATGCGGGGGGCGGTCCTGGGCACAATCCGGCACTCTCCATCCGGTGGGGGCCGGCTTCCGGTTCGGGCCAAATCGCGTCGTTTCGGCTATGTCCGCACAATGACCGCTTAGCCCCTCACTGCGGACCCCCGGTAGCCTATGCAAGCGTTCGTCGAGGCCAACAGCCGACCATAAAAGGGATTATCATCCTGCAGCTTCGGCAATAGGTTCAGTTTGGGAAGACTTAACATTATCCCTGAGTATGAAGACCATAAGTCCTGCGAGCACAGCTGCACCAAAGGCAAAGAGCCACAGCTCTGAATAACGCGCGAAGAGATCAAAGAGATATCCGCCGAGGAATGCGCCCAAGGCCCCGCCGAGCGCGTGACCTCCGAAGATCAGGCCCATCGCCAGTCCCATGATCTTGAGCCCCAAGTGTGAAGCCACCAGGCTCGCGGTCGGCGGCACAGTCGAGTAGTCAAAGATGCCGTAGATTACAGCGAAGAGCAGCATCATCTCGTAGCTCGTGCCCACAAACATGAGAACGAGAAATGACAGAGACCGCACAAGATAAATGCTGCCGAGCAGCAGTGGACGGCTGATGCGGTCGGTGAGGTAGCCAGACAGGAACATGCCACCCAGGTTGATCATCATGGTGAGGCCGTAGATCCCGGATGCGGGAACCGGCGGGAAGCCACAAAAGGCAGCATAGGGCAGGAAGTGTGTCTCTATGGCACCTGTCGTCGTGATGCCGCAGATGAAGAAGCTCCAGTAGAGTATATGAAACGCAGGGTTGGTCAGAAGAGACTTCAACCTGTTCCACAGCGGCTCCGTCGCCACCACTTGCTTCTGACGCTCTGCCTCCACCTCGGTGGACTTGAGGGCAATCCAGATGACAGCAGCCATCGCCGCACAGGCTAACGCCGCGGCCATGATGCTCCAGCGCCATGAAAAGTAGGATAGCCCCAGCGTAAGTAATGGAACAGTTACAAGTTGGCCGGCGGTGGCCCCCGAATTTGCAATTCCGTTCGCCAATCCACGGTTGCGATCAAAGATCTTTGCCAGGGCGGTCGAAATCAGGTGTGTGTTGGCGGCTGAGAAGCCGAGGCCACCAACAAGCCCATATCCAAGGATGTACATTCCTGCCACCGGTACGGCAGCAAACACAAGCAACCCAAGGCTAACCAACAAGAGCCCGATAGCGAGCATCGTCCGTGCGCCAACGCGGTCTGCGAGGTTTCCAACCACAGGCGAGAACACCGCTATCATGATCAGGGCGACCGATTGCCCGGAGCCGATGAATGTCTTGGACCAGCCGAGCGTCCTGGCCCACTCTTCTGTCATGATGGACACCGACTGGCGTGCCGACATGACGATGGCTAGGGTCGAAAAGCACAGCCACACGATAACCCAAGGGTTGATCCGGGAATGACTCGCCATAGCGTATAGCTTTCAACTGAATAGTCTGCCGACAGCGCCCTGGGGTCGTTTCTAGGATGTTTAGTCGAGGTTCACCAGATAGGCGCATTCCGGACAGATTTGTGATGTCTGCGGCACCCCAACACCCTCCGCGAGTCCTCCGGCACACCAGACTCGCCAGACGGGTATCGGCCTCCAAAGCCCCTGGCGAAGCCGTGAAGTCGATTTGGCCTGAGGGGAGTTTGGGGGGCGCCAAAGTCGGCCTCGACTGACTTTGCGGGCCGTTTCTGAGTCTTGGAGGGGTTATTGGCGATGGATGTCACGGTCTTCTCGTCGGCTGTTGGATTCCGATAGGCCCGGGGGCTTCACAGGGTCCGTGTGCTAGGCGGGCCCAAGTTGCGTAGTCTTCAGTGCATCTGCCGAGCCGGCGCCCAGCCGCTTCACGATCGACATGGCTTGCATCATAGTGATGTCGATCTTCCGGATGCGGTCGGCTGGAAAATACATGACGTTGCCCGACATGGGCGTGGGTGACTGCGGCAGCATCACCGCCACCCAACCGTCGTGCAGCATCTCGATCTGGTATGCCCTCACCTCAGCGACTTCTATATGCCCCTTCAACTTCCGCGCCGCTACTCAGAAGTTCTTGTCTCTATAGCGCGCAATCAAGCGCTGACATATTTCATCTCTGGCCTTTGCGTTGGACAGCAGCTCGTTGTTGACGACCACCATTTTGCCGTTCCGTATATCGGAGTGCTGAACACCACATTCCATGTCGACAATCTCCTGCCTTGCCGTCGCCAATTGCCTTTCCAACACCCTGATCTCAACGTCGTACTGGCCCATGGTGATACACCTGTTGGCTTTGGCGTCAGACAATGACACTTTTGGGTTGTCGCTACCACCTTTGCAGCGCTTGGCCGGACTCATCCATGACTAGCCAGCGCTCTTATCTTCACCAGATCAAGCACGCCCTCGGCGCCCCACCCTTCAACCCCCTCCGGCACGCTGGGCCGGAACTGCTCGTAGAGCTTGAAACCGACGTCCGCCAGCTCCGCCGGCCGATATGACTTGGCGAGGGCGGCCATGGCCCGCGTGGCTGGTTCGAGATGGTCGCCAAATTTTCCCACGAGATACTTTTCTACGGAGGCGGGACTGGTCGGCTTGCCCTTGGCAGTGGCGCGGATGCCCTCCTGCGTATTCACCACCGGCACGGCGCGGTGCAGTAGCTCGACCTCGAACCCCTCGGTCGGCTTCTCTCGCTGCTCCCTCAGGCTCTCGCTGGAGGGCCTGAACAAACCGAGCCTCTTTCCCTTAGAATAGGCGTTCAGGCCCGCCACCGCTCTGCCGAGGGTCAGCGCCTCGTCGTGGTCAAAGCCCAGCCGCTCGGCCACGACCATTGCCCACAGCGTGAGCACGGGTGCCCGGTTGATCTTGATAAGGCCAGATCCTGCCATGACAGGGAGACTAACACGAAGGTATTGCGTGGCAATCCAGCGCCTGATCCCAAGATTTTGCCCACGAGCGCCGCTGAGCTGCCAGTGCAACTTGTTGCCCTTTTTCGGAAACATGTTGCACTGATCCACGCTAGACTTGCCAGATGGGCACCACCCGCTGAGGCCATTGCAAGACCATGGAGTTGCATCTGATCGAGGGCGCGCGAAGACATCAGAGACGGCCTCGACTGACTCCACGGGCCGCTTCTGAGTCATGGAGGCGCCATTGGCGAGGGGCGTCGGTGTCCTGTCCTCAGCGTCGTCGGAACCGTTGGGGTTAAGCGAGCCCCACTATCAGGAACTGGCGATGAACAGAATCCGGCAGTGTTCCTGACCCAATAGTTGATCAGAACCCGTCATGGTGCTGCCTCGTGGGGCTGTTATGAATGTACCTGCCAGAATCAGGAGGCCGTTCCAATGGACGACATTACCTCGAACCGGCATGCAGGCGTGGTTGTTATAAGCTTCGCCATTTTGATCCTTGGGCTTATGTCCACCCTGTTCGGATCAGGCCAGCCCTCTCAATCGGGCGCGCCGCCTTCGGTGACCAAAGGGGTTGAAACTCCACCATAAGAAGCGCTGATCTTCATCAGTTGGCAAGTTCAGAAGAAAGCAAAGCGCGTAGCAGCCGCGGATATCCGCAACGGACTGTTGCGATACCTATCAGTCTCGCCACCCCGAGGCTGGCCAGTTTGCGTTTGGTCAAGCATGCACCACCATAGTAGGATGCTGCGAGTGGCTCTCAAGGGGCAGCTCGCCGAGGTTTAGTAGTTCCCTCAGAAACAGACCGGCCGCTTCGCAGACCGGGCAAAGGACGGTGTAACCGACCTTCGCCAGCGTAGCGGCCTTCCCGTGGGCTGCGATCAGAGCTCGCAGGTCCACACGCAGGATAGCATCACACTCAAAGCAGCGACCCTCAACCCGCCGTTGGGTGCGTTGCAGCGTCGCTAATGAAACCTGGTCAAACCGCATATTACATCGCCACCAGCTGAACCCTGTTCAGCCCGAACTGGCGGAGCATGTGGTCGTCGAGGTCCCGAACCCGTGCCATGGAGCGGCGGCGCTCAATGTGGCTGCAATAGGCCGTGAGAGCATTCCGGAAAGTGCGGCTGGAGGTGGTGATCATGGTGGCCTCTCCCTAGCAAAGTGTCACTCGATGGAGTGAAGCTACGGCGATTCCCGTGCTGCCGCTGTGACGACCGTCACGACGCAGGAACATTCTTCGCTCGTAGACCATGCGCCAATCTTCGGTGTCGGCTTTGCCCCTGACAGCAGACCTGCTGCACAAAAGCCGGGTGGGCAGCTCAGGGCCAGTTGCCGAAGTCAAACCCGGGAACGGCAGGTCTGGGCTTTGCGTTTGCGGACGTGGCAATCAGCCGGAATGCAACACCTGGAGAGGTATAACTTTACCCACATCAGCTACACTGCGAGAGCTGGCGACGATACGAGTGCTGGTAGCACACGGGTGAGACAAGCGCAGCTCGACTTGCCTTCGGGCATGCCGCAACCGAACGCCACCAACCAGCCGCAGCGATCTCCAGCGCAATCAATCGAGCTTGATGAACTTCATCACCGCATCGACGTCATGCTCGGTGAACTTCGGCAAATCCTCGCAAACTTTGTACCAAGGAAGTTGTGTGTCCGCGTACATATGGCAGGTCACACGTGCCTCCGTCGGCCTGTCCAGGCTTCCGACGCAGAGATTTGTCGTCCAGTCCTGTTCTGGCTCAGTCGCCTGCCACACCAGCCGTGATCCGCAGTCCGGGCAGAACCCCCGCTTTCCGGTTGCCGAAGTAACGTAGTACTTCGGGTCACCCTTAAGGTACTTCAGTGTTCCAGCCTTGATGAGTACGGTGATTTCTGCGGGCTGCCCGGTGCTTTTCTGACAAATCGTGCAATGACAGATATAGCCGTTCTTGAGGAAGACATCGGCCTCGTAGCGGATTTGACCACATAGACATCCACCAGTGACATGTGTGGTTTCAGCTCTCATCACCTGCTTCCTTTCGCGCCTGCCAGGCCCGCGCTCCGCTGCCAGACTTGTCCAACAATGTGGGGCGGACATCTCAGTTGAGCCAGAGCAATCCTAAGTGACTAGCTTCGTGATTTCTCTTTCAGTCTCTGCCACTAATTGCTTGACCAGTTCGTCTGCCGCAACCTCTCGCGAAAGTGCGGCCGACTGTCCATAGAGGTGGAAGCCAAAGTCCGGACTACCTTCTCCAGCTTCGATCAGGGGATCGGTCAAGCTGTAGAGCAACGGAAACCCCAGGAGAGGCTCGCGCTTCTTGATCATCTCCAGCGCGTATCGGCTCCGCAGAGCTCGCGCCGCCCGCCCCGAGAAGGCATCGGTCATCATGGTGTCATTGTCTTTCGCCGTGCGAAGCATGGCTCGGCGCACTTGATCAGTTCCGGCCTCTGGACAAGACAGAAATGCGGTCCCCATCTGAACGCCGCTGGCACCCAGTACCAGTGCTGCCGCAATTCCTCTCCCGTCGGCAATGCCTCCTGCCGCAATCACAGGCTGGTCAACCGCATCGACCACCTGCGGAAGCAGTGACATGAGTCCTACGCCATCCCAGGGTTCCTTTGGTAGGTGAGACCCTCGATGACCACCCGCTTCGTATCCTTGGGCAATAATGGCATCAACGCCCGAAGAAGCCAGGTAAGACGCTTCCGCTACTGTTGTTGCCGTGCTCAGGATCAAGACACCGGCCTCCTTCAGGCTCGAAATCGTGGCTGAACAGGGCAATCCAAAGTGGAAGCTGATCACCTGAGGCCGAAGCTCAAGGACAAGCTGCAGTCTGGTCTCGTCGAAACCCGGCTCACCATTTGGCAGTACCGTCGGAGGAGAGAGTGACAGCGCCTGATAGTAGGGCTTGAGCCTCTCCCGCACCCTTTCAAAGTCCGGCTGAGACACGGCAGGCGCCGGATGGGCGAAGAAATTGAGATTGAAGGGGCGATTGGTCAGCGTTCTGAGGCGTTCGACCGTCGCTTCCAGCTGGTCTCCCGACATTTCTCCACATCCCAGCGAGCCCAACCCTCCAGCATTGCTGACTGCTGCCGCAAGTTCGGGTGTTGCCGAGCACGCCATGGGAGACTGGATTATGGGGTGCTCGATTCCGAGCAGGTCACACAGTCTACGGTCCGGCCACATCATCGATCGCCTGTCATCCGAATTCGGCCAGCATCTTCATGACGCCGCCTCTCTGCGAAACAATCAACGTAGATGCTCCCAAGAGCCGCCACTAGCAATCTGGTTCCGCCCTCCCGCAGCGAGGGCGTTCATTCCTCCGGCAGTCCGGCTTTGCGAAGGCCGTCGAGGAATGTGTTTCGACAGTGTGGCTCGCTGATCGGCAGTGTCTGGTCCACATAGGCGATCGACACGTCGGGCTTCTTCAACCGCGCCCGCCCTATGGCCATTTCCGCCTCGCCTCTTCGGCCCAGCTGACCGAGCGCACTGATTTCCCCCAAGTGCGAGAATATGGCTGAAGTCGCTTGCTGCTGCGACTGCTGCGATACGGCAATTGCCTCCGCATACTGGCCCAGCAGCACCAATGCAATGGACTTGCTGGCAAGAAAAGACGACATCACGGGGTCGAGCGGGCTTAGTCGGATGGCTTCGTCGTGGGAGACTACGGCCTCCTGCGGGCGGCCAGCATGCCACAAGGTGTGTGCACGGGCAAAGTGAGCCAATGCCAAATTCGGATTGAGAGCTATTGCATTTTCCGCCGCGACAACCGCCGCCTCGAGTTCAGATCGCAAGAGGTGCGCTCTCGACAGGGCGACCCAACCAAATGGATCACGCGCATTCAGGCGCAGGGCAGTCTTGCTGACCTCAAAGGCCTGTGCAATGTCATCCAAGCGATTGGGTGAAACGCCCAGGATGATGTAGACGTAGAGCGCATACCCAAGTCCTGCGTATGCAGACGCGAAACCCGGATCCAATTCAATGGCACGGCGAAAGAAGCCGAGCGCCCGGTCGCGATCGTCAGGATCGTACTGAAATGTATACCAGAGGCCACGCTGGTAGCTCTCCCATGCATCGAGATTCTCCGGCGGCTTTCGGAGCGCACGGTTACGTTCGCTGCTCAGTATCTTTGGTTCGATTGCAGTAACAATGGCCTGGACCACCTCGTCCTGCACATCAAATATGTCGGCGAGTTGCCTGTCATAGCGATCCGCCCATAGATGGGCATCTTCGGTTGCATCAATGAGCTGAGCGGTGATGCGCAATCTTCCAGCGGAGCGCCTTACACTTCCTTCGACAACATAACGAACGCGCAGCTTCTGACCGATCTCGGCCACGTTTATCGACTGGCTTTTCAATGCAAATGCCGAGTTCCGCGAGATTACGAACAACGAATGAAACTTTGACAGCTCGGTGATCAAGTCCTCCGTAATGCCGTCCGAAAAATACTCCTGCTCAGCATCGCCACTCATGTTGGTGAAGGGCAGCACCAGGATAGATGGCTTCGTGCGCTGCGACTGTGCCGGCGTCACGACGAGCTCAGTCCTTGTCGCTAGCTGATAGACGTGAACGGGCTTCGCAATGTTCTTCAGGTGCTGTTCACCCATGTCCTCGAAGGCGAGGTCGAGACGGCGGCCGACAGTGTCGTGGACCATGGCGGAGATCGCCACACCGCCCGGAGGCGCCAGTCCCTCGATCCGCGCGGCGACATTTACGCCGTCGCCGTAGACGTCGCCGTCTTCCGAGATGACGTCGCCGAGGTGGACACCGATGCGGAGCTGGATAACCTTGTCCTCGGGTTGGTCCGCGTTGCGCGCCGCCATCGCCTTCTGGATGGCCGCGGCGCAGGCTACCGCGTTCACGACGCTGGCGAACTCGACCAGGAAGCCGTCGCCCATGGATTTGAAGAGCCGCCCTTGATGCTCTGCGACCTTGCGTTCGATCACTTCGGTGCGGATCCTTCTGACGGTTGCGAGTGTTCCCGCCTCGTCTTCGCCCATCAGGCGGCTGTAGCCCGTCACATCAGCGGCGAGGATGGCCGCGAGGCGACGGCTCGTGGTCATTCGGTTGTCCTCGAGGGCAGCGAGAAAGGCCGTGATCCCTCCTGTTGATGATCGCGACGCATCTATGGAGTCAGTCCTTTGCCAGAACGGCAACAGCCAGGGACGGTTCGTGCTGGCATGGTGCAACGGAGAGGCGCGCTGCCAGCCGGTCGAACAACCTGTCAATCACCGTGGCCGCGTCAGGACGGTCACCGAGACAACGCATCAACGTCGGACCAGACCAGGCGCGCGTCGTGTTCGCGTGGCTGCGCGCGAAGGCGAGAGCATCTCCCGTCGACTGGTAGGCTGGCCACCAGGGATCGGGCACATCAACAATTGTCGCGAGCTCGAGCCTGAATCCTGCAAACCTGTCGTTGGCATCGAACGGCTCGCTGATAGCCTCGACGGAACGGGCGGCCACCGGAATGGTCATCCGGGTCTGTTCTTCGCGAGACAAGATTCCATCCCGGCCAAGATCGACGACGGATTCCCAAAACTCTCCACCAAGCCACTCCCAGCCAGTTGAGTCAGGCTTTCTGCCGACAAAGGCAGAGATAAGTCGCCCGCCATGTCGCATTTCGGATGCCCGGCACTCGAGGAAACGCCGCCAGTCGGACGTCTGTCGCTGAGTTGTCGTCGCCGTGACGTGCGGGTCCTTCGAGAATCCTGGAAACACATGATCTGGCGCCTGGATCGGCTCGCCGTCCAGCCAGTGCATCGTCCAGGTGTTCCATCCCAAGTGCACCGATTGAGGCGCAATGATCGGTTGGAAATATGAGCGTCCGATCGCCGATGGGAAAACATTGACTGCGCCGGTCAGATAACTGCCAGGATCTTCATCCAAAGCCGCGAAGAGCGCTGAGAAGTCGTTTGATGGCAGGTCTGTGTGGATCACCTCTACCGATCGCTCCGGACCGGTTCGCGCCCGGATTTCCTCAATGACAATCCGCATGGGCGTCATCGAGTTCCGCCCCTGCGAAGAGCCGTAGTCTGCAATGACGACCGGTTCATCGCCAATCTCCACCGTCCGCGCGGCCTGTTCCAGATAAGGCAGAAGCCGGGCAATGCCTCCTGCCTGCATTGCGGAGTGGCGGTTGTAGAACCCGCCCCCCTCCATTGCGGCTCCAGCTGGCTTGGTGCTTGACTCGCTTGCTTCCTTGCTCATGGCCATTCCTCGCAGAGAGGGGGTGTGTTTGATCTTCACGTCGCGCCTGACCCTGTGCAAGTCATCACGCCGAAGTATGAGCGGAGTTTGGTCGAACGATCTGATAAGCACAACATCACTGGAGTTATCTACGCCGACAACCGTATTGCTGCCGGTATTTTTGGTGATGCGGATCGGGATCTCCTGGCTGCCTTTGCCAATCAGGCTGCCGTGGCCATTGATAATGCTCGCCTCTTTCGTGAGATACGAAATAACCTGGCCGAAATCACAGAAATGAAGGAACTCATGGATAATGTGTTCGCTTCTATTGCCAGCGGTGTGATCACGGTTGATGAGTCTGATCGAATCGCGCTGTATAACCAGGCCGCGGAAAACATGTTGGGTGTACCGGCGAATTCGGTGCTGCGCCAGGCGTATAAAACGGTGTTAAAGACACTTGGACTGCCAGTGGAACTGATCATTCAAGACGTCATGACAAATGGCGGTACACATAGCACAGAAATTGATGTTTATGTGAGGCAGAACCGGGACGCTACGACGCTCAATTTGACGTTTTCGCCCCTGCGCGATGTGCAGCAGGAAACATTGGGCGTGGCTATGGTGCTGGATGATGTGTCGGAGAAGAAGCGGCTGGAAAGTGTGCGCCGCTATTTGCCACCGGAACTAGTAGATCAGATACGCGACCTGGATGCCGCGCAACGGCCACAGCGGCGTACTTTGTCAGTTCTGTTTGCAGACTTGCGCGGATTCAGTACGTATGGTGAGGATATGGATCCAGAGGTATTGATCCAGATCATCAATGGATACTTCACTGTAACCGTGCAAGCTATTTCAAGGTATCAAGGGTTAACGGACAAGTTCATGGGGGATGCAGTCATGGCCTTGTTTAACACACCGCTCAACCCACAAGAAGATCATGTGCATCGCGCCTTACAAACGGCACTGATGATCCAGGAACGCACGGCCGTCTACCGCGCTAATTTGCCTGAAGCAAGCCATCTCCATTTTGGAGTGGGAATTCATACGGGGGAAGCGGTGGTTGGCAATGTGGGCAGCGATCTGCGAAAGGATTATTCGGCTATTGGAGACGCGGTTACATTGGCCAAACGTCTGCAAGAAATAGCTCGACCGGATGAGATCGTTGTTACTCAGGACATTTATGAGCAGGCGGAAGCGTGGGCAATCGTCGAAAAGCTAGCAGCGGTTCAGGTGAAGGGGCGGCAGGCCAGGGAACAAATCTACGCGCTCAAGGGAATCAAATAACGAACCAGTTGTGTAGCTCATTAGGGTCTAAATGGGTTGGCCGTGGCGACGTTAAGGAAAGAAAAAACGGCGGGTCAAAAGTTAGATCATCCGCTCTGTCGCGCTGCTACGATTCGTTTGCCTGGACAATAACACTGCCTAAGATGTAGCGATCGCCCACCGAATTGCCTTCCTGGTCGGCGATTTGCAGCCGGCGACCGCCGACCATTTCGTAGAGGCCCACCTCAATCAGGTAGGTTCCCGGAGCTAGGCCGGCGGGGATTTCCAGGCGATATGGGTCAATCAGCTGCTGGCCGGGCAGCCACTTGGGTATCCAAAGATGTGTCGGCGCCGCGCCGCCAAGGGGGGTGTAATCCAAGGCCAAGATGGGACGGTTGGCCAAGTCAATGAGGTGAACGAAGATGGTATAGCTTTCTTCCGCATAGTCGAGGCTTTTCCACCCTAATACGAGGGAAATGGTATCGCCGGGATTTGCAACCAATGGTTCACCCCATGGTGCTGAAGCGCGACGACCGTTGCTCCGCGCCACCGCCCATTCGAGTCCAACACGTTGGCGGAAATTGGCCAGCAAGTTATCCAGCAGTAATGGATGGTCTTGACCAGCTACAGCCAAAGAGCCCAGGGAGAGCGACGTTGCGCTGTTTATATCTGTACTGAGATTCTTGAGGCTTGCCGTGATTGGGTAGCTGCCGGCGGGAAGATCGTGGGGCAGGGCGAAGTCAAAGCGCTCTACGATGATCTCTCCTGGTTGCCAGTCGGGAGATGTGACGTGACTGTCGGTCGTGAAAGGGTAGGATAAGTCGCCAATATGGAGGACCGGGACGTAGTAATCTTCTGTACCGGCCGGTGCACGCATAGCCAGCGTAAGTGGCACAAAATCTCCAGCAGTAACATCCGTTTCGGGTAGGAGATAGCCGGCGATCTCAATTTCCTCTCCAGAAGCCGCGGCAAGGTACAGTTCTGGCGGAATGGTTTTGTCGCCCGGTTCAACCACGCGATAAAATGGGCCAAACGGCCGTAGGCGAAAGCCGGCGTCCACAACCTCCTTGCGATAATTGCTCAAGTAAACAGGACCACCAGGGGAAAAGTCAAAGACATTTTCCAGCCAGCTGCGGGCTGTGGAAACATACTGCGGGCGCACATCGGCTGGATCAGGCCAGCGTTGTTCGACGAACTGCGTATACCATAAAGGCGTCATGTGTTCCCAATCGTTCAACAATACGGCTCCTTCATTCTGTCCTTCGAAGTCAGAGAATACCGCCTCGACGTAGGTGTACCCTTCGCTGTAGTCACGCAGCGAAATACGTTCAATATTGCGAACAATTTGCAGGACTGGCCCCAGTAAAAATAAAGCGCTGACCAAAAGCAGCAACGTTTTGTTGCTGGGCCGCAGTGCGTATTGTGTGAAAGAGAGCAAGGCATAGAGACCGATGCCCGACAGCAAGCCGATAATGAGTAACGGGCCAAGCAGATAGGCCATGATATCCTGCGCCTTGAGGCTGATCACAAAAGCATAATTGCCCAGAAACGCGAACGCATAAAGGAGGAGTGGAGCCGCTGGCGCGCGAGACGGTCCTGTTGGGCTAATGGTTCCCCGGCTGATCAGCTTAGCAAGAATAGGCCAGGCCAGGCCGAAGAGGGCCAGGAATATCACCGGCAGCGAATATTGAAGTCGCAGAATAGACCAAAAGACCAGCGCACGGTCTGGTTGCTCGCTTAGGCCGTAGTAAGGCAACGCTTCGGTGATGCCACGACCAAGAATGTGGTCCAAGAAGCCGCCGACTGTATTCATAGTTGAAGGTCCAACGGGGGGTCCGATGCTGCTGCGAATGGGAAAATAAAGCCAAAGGCTAAGACCTAGCAAAGCGAGCGCCAGCATTTTGAACAGCGTGCGCCAGTCACGCAGGATGGAGGGCTGGACGATCACAATGAATATCGCGTAGGCAGGAAAAGCGAAAACTGTTAAGGGGTGATGCGTTACGCCGAGCCCAGCGGAAAAACTAAAAGCATATAACCAGCGGCGTGCTCCATGGGTCTCGCTCTCTTGCTGATCATTGGAATGGGCAGGCAGCAATGCCCACCAGCGGGTCAGGAAAAACAGATTGGCTCGCCAGGAATGTGGCAGTGATGATGTGCGGATTGGCGTGGATGGCGTGTTGCCAGAAGTCGGCTCCCGTGGCCACGGTGAGCGCGGCAAAGAGGGCCGCCAAGCTTCCAAGCAGCGGGCCAATGATGTTGACGTTTTGGCCTGACCTGGCGCTCACGATCATTTGGACGGTTCCGTAAACCAGGAATGCCGCGATCACTGCCGCTGTCGCCGATAAAAGGTGCATTCGCCAGGGTATTTCTCCAAAGGGAACCAAAGACTGGAAGAGCTTGCCCAACAGGGTGATGAAGGCGTAGCCCGGCGGGTGGGCTATGCCCAGAATATTGGCGACAAAGGTGTATTCGGTCGGATCGCCAAGAACCAACGACTCGGCCAGCGTTGCCAGGTAAAGGAAGGGGATGAGCAGGAGGAAAAGGCCTACTGCCTGTGGTTCAGGGTATTTGCGCATTAGTGTCTATTTGGCGAGCAGTTTGGCATAAACGGCCGTTGCCTCCCGCGCTGCTCGCTCCCAACTGAATTTCCTCGCCTGCTCAAGTCCAAGTTCCCGGCGATAAGCGTATTCTTCACGATCGTGCAGCAGACGCTGGATTACGGTTGTCATATCAGCGACGTCAGTGGGATCAAAATAGGCTGCGGCATCTCCACCAACCTCCGGGTGGCTGCTGCAGTTACTGGCGGCAACGACCTGTCCGCTAGCCATGTGTTCCAGGATGGGCAAGCCAAACCCTTCATAAAGGCTGGGTTGTACTGCCAGGTCAGCAGCAGCAAGGATGGCGGGCAGGTCTTCGTCGGGCACCCATCCCAGGGAGAGGACAACGTCAGACAGCCCTTCCGCTTCGATCCGGGCGAAGAAATCTTGGTATAGCCACCCCTTGCCTCCGACCAGAACAAGGTGCAGGTTTGGGAAAGATTGGCGTAAAGTTAACAGCGCATCGAGCAGCCGGTCGAGATTCTTGCGCGGCTCGATGGTGCTCAGGTGAATGAGGAACCGGCTAGGGAGGTCGTATATCTGGCGCACGTGGGCGATCCTGGCTGGAGACGGCGGTTTGAAGTGGGAAGAGGCTGCCTCATACACTACATGTATTTTGGCCGGTTCCAAGCCGTAATACTTGACGATATCTTGCTTGGTAGACTCTGAAACAGCGATGATGGCGTCAGCTCGCCTGCAGAAGAGAGGCATAGCCTGGTTCAAATACCAGTAGTTCAGTTTCTTGTGATAGGCGGGATAGAGCTTGTAAATGAGATCGTGAACAGTCAACACAGTGGGAATGTGGCGCAGCGGCAGTAGCAGGTGTTCAGTGCTGTGGAAAAGTTCGGCGTCAGGAACAAGACGGTTGAATGGAATTTGGCCCCTCTGCGCGAGGAGGACAGCCATGCGCCACGGTTTGTAGCCCAAGTTTACGCTGCGCTGTGGGGTCGTGGTCGGCAAAGAAGATGGGAAGCGGCCACTATGGCCTCGATTGTAGAAAAAGGCATGCCGCCCCGGCTGAATGGTTAGAAGTGCAGCGGCCAATCGTTCGCTGTAGCGTCCCAATCCTGCGCGTGTATGAACGGCAGCCGAGATGTCAATGTATATCATAGGGTCTCGATATGGTTACCACAAACCTGCTTTACAATGGCAAATTGTAAGGCGTAAGATATGAAACGCAAAGACGGGGGCGTGGTTATGGCTTGGGCGTGAGCAGAACCTTAATGGCAAAATGGGGGAGGGCTAGCATACGCCGCCAGCGCCATGGTTCCTGAATCAGGCGGTACAACCATTCCAGACCCAGGTTTTGAATCCAGCGTGGCGCACGTTTCGCTTGGCCGGTAACAAAATCCAATGATCCGCCCACCCCTATGGCTAAACGAACAGTCAGCAATGTTTCACGGTTTCGTGCAATCCATTTGTCTTGATTTGGCGCTCCGTAAGCGACAAAGAGCATGTCCGCGTGGCTGTTGTTAATCCGCTGAACGATCAGTTTGTCCTCAGATGGGTCGGGTGAACCGGCGTAAGTGCCGGCAATTTTTAAATCTGGATATTTGGACTGGAATATGAGGGCAGCTTCATCTGCAATGCCAGGTCCCGCTCCAAGTAGAAAAAGACGCCAGCCCTCCTGAGCAGCCAATTCGGCCAATTTGTAGACCAACTCAGAGCCAGGCACACGTTCCGCTAAGGGGATTCCCATCCAGCGCGAGGCTAATAGCAGACCCACTCCGTCCGGAATACAGAGATCAGCCTGCTGCAGCACTTGCCGGAAGCGCTCGTCTTTCTGTGCTCTCATGATAAACTCGGGATTGGTTGTCGCGATCTGGTGCACCCCTGGCTCAGCCATATAGCGGCGGACAAGATGCAGCGTCTGGTCCATGGATACGACATGTACCGGCGTATTCAAGATCGTAATGAATTCTGGTGTACTACTAAGCGTGGGTTCTAACATTTTGGTGCTTTGCTAGCTCAACTGTAACTAAGAAAGTAGCTCATGTTGTGCAGGTCTCAAACCTGCCCCTACATGTTTTTCTTGAACCAATTGTTCCAGTTGATCTGCCGCTAGAAAACCCGCGGCAGCTCCTGAGGTTCCAATCTTATAGGAGGCGAATACGACGGCATTGCGAATGGCAGCATAGGGATCGTTTGTATGCTCATAAGTGTGTACAAAGGAGGAAAAAAGAGCATCACCTGCTCCGATGGTGTTGACGACGGGGCGAGTTGATACGGCCGCGATTCTTTCCAAGAAGTTGTCTTTTCTGACAGCTAACAGAGCCCCTTTATTACCTAAACCGACGACAATAACGGCCGTGCCGTAACGATTTTGCAGTTGGCGGACAAAATCTTCCGGGCTACTGGGCAGTAGTTCATCACTCAAGAAGAGGATCCGCGCCGCGGCCATAAAATCCTTATTGTATTCATCTTCGATGTTGGCAATGGTGTGGACATCGGTGGCCAACGGTATACCGGCGTGCCGAGCGTGTTGGAGAAACGGCCGGCTGAAGTTGATGTTACAAAGGACGGCCAGCGAGCAGCGGGTCAAGGCTTGTTGAAACAGATCGAAGGGATAGATGCGCTCTTGGATGTCCTTAAGGTCGGTGTGGATCTGACGCTGGCCTGCTTGATCGTAAATGATCACGGATTGGGCAGTGTCAGGGGTATCTTTGACGATGAATTGGTTGCCGATACCGTCGCGATCCAAGGAAAGCCTTACCGATTCGCCGGCCAAGTCAGAACCAATGATCGACAGAAAGTCGACCCTGTCGCCCAAGGTGATCAGTGCTTTGGCAATATTATAACCGACGCCAGAAACTGTGCTGTTGATGCCGTAAAACGGAAAACGAACTGGTTCGTAGTTCAGTGGAAAGCTGTCCACGCGTAGTGTGGTTTCGATATTGATCAAGCCGGACAGTAGGATTCTGCTCATATTAACTCCAATGTACGGAACAAGATCATAGCCCATTCGCCTTAAAACTGGAATACATGATAAGATTTCCCCTATGAAAATCGCACCGTTTGACATAGAACAGTATTTTGCTCGTTATGAATTCAGTACCCCTTTTCTGCTGTGCGCATCCGATTGTGAAACGATATCGGTGAAGGATCTGCTGGCCTTGGCCGGTCGCGCGGAGGCGGAAATGGGTGCGCTGAAGTTGGGATATACAGAATCGCAGGGCGATCCGGCTTTACGTTTGGCAGTTGCCGGCACCTATTCCGGCGCGGACGCTGAGGACGTTGTTATCCTCGGATCGCCAGAAGAAGGTATTTACCTGGCGATGCGCGCGTTGCTTGATCCTGGGGATCATGTCGTCGTATTGACTCCAGCATATGACTCACTATTCAATCTGGCGGAGCATGTGAGCGGAAATGTAAGCCGGTGGGAAATTCAGCCTGCTGAAGGCTGTTGGAGGTTGGATCTCGATCAATTGAGTTCTCTGGTATCATCGCGCACAAAACTGATCGTAGTGAACTTCCCGCACAATCCGACGGGTTTCTTGCCCACTCTTGAGCAGTTGCAATCAATCATAAACATCGCCCGCCAGCATGGCGTTTGGATCTTCTGTGATGAGATGTACCGTGGTCTGGAGCTTAATGGCGTGCAAACGTTACCCTCTATAGTGGATCTCTACGAGCACAGCCTGGTGTTAGCTGGGCTTTCCAAAGTACACGGACTGCCGGGTCTACGCGCCGGCTGGCTCGTGATCCACGATGAGGTGCTACGCGCCGAGTTGCTCAACTGGAAATTCTACACCAGCATTTGCCCGCCTGCGCCAACTGAATTTCTGGCTCTGGCGGCGTTGCAGATCCAAGAACAACTCATCTTGCGGAATCGAAGCGTCATAGAAAAGAATGTTGTCGAAGCTGATGCTTTTTTCCGCCGTTGGCCAGATTCATTTACGTGGCGCCCTCCGCAGGCCAGTTCAGTGGCCCTTGTTGGTTTGCATCAACCGTCGGCGACGGATTATTGTCATCACCTGGCCAGGGAAGCGGGAGTACTGCTGTTGCCCAGTAGTTGTATTGGTTACGGAGACGGGCATGTGCGTATGGGATTCGGCCGTGAGAGTTTTGGCAAAGGCCTGGCCAGGTACGAAGCGTTTCTGCAATCTGAGAGGCATTAGCAATGACCTATAGTTCGGCTGCGCTCAGCACAAGCGGGCGCTTCGCCAGGATTGAGGAGTTGGTAGATTGGTTAGCGGCCAGCGGTGTTGATACGACAGAGTGGGACAAGCGAATGTCAAAAAGCGTGGCCAATCTATGGGAAGAATATTTACAAGGAGATCTGATTTTTCAGAAATCACCCCCATTGCGAATCGTAGAGGTTGTACAAGTCATTATTGAGCGCAACGGGCTAATTCTGCTTGAAGTGGAACAAGAGTTTGTCAATGGTCAGCGACGTTCACGGGAACTGCCACCATCAGAGAAAATCAAAGCTGGCGAAAGTTGTGTTGAAGCTGCTTATCGTTGCCTGGGCGAGGAGCTGGGGCTCAGTCGCGACCAGATCGGTATTGTTGAATCCGGCTACGAAAAAAGAGAAAGGGTAACGGATTCACTCTCATATCCGGGTCTGTACACCCGTTATACGATACATGATGTGCGCGCTGATGTAAGGGGGCTGCCAAACCGAGATTTCTGGCGAGAGAATGTGGCGGTGAAGGATGGCGATCCGGTCAAACGACACTTGTGGGCATGGCGGAAACGGCCGTGATCACGTATCTGACTTGAACAACCCCTGTATTGATCTTAGCGAAGATCCGGTCGCGATCAAGCCCCAAATAGCGAGCGTGATTATCCAAAACAACTCCAGGATATGTAGTAGCACCGCGTAGGCAGTAAGCGCCTCGGCGTCAATGCCAACGGCAGCCAAAGGCACGACGATTGAAGCGTGGAAGATGCCCGGCTGTGTGGGAGCTGAAGGCGGAGACAAGGCCAAAGCGCCTAGCGAGATAGCCACTTGCTGTTGCGGCGGGAAAACATCGCCCAGCGAGAGCAAGGTCAGGTAGAAGAAGGCCCAGAAAAAAGTCCACGTGATTACGGACCAAAGTAGGATGTGTGTGAATTGGCGTGGTCTAGACACGCCCTTAAGATTTTCTAACAAGTCAGAAACGGAGCTGCGAGCTTTTTCTTCCGTTACCCGTGGCAGCTTTGCTAAAAGCCGGGAGCCCTTGTCGAGGGTGAAATCCTGATTGTTTACCAACCAGGCGATCGCGCCAAAACCGATAGCCAAAAAACCAACCCCGCCAAGAGCGGTGCCGAGAGATAATTGCAGGCCAACTCCCACCAGAATGGCTACCCCAAATGTCAATAAGCGCATGAGTTGTTCAAAAAGACGCTCGACAACGACGCTAGTTGTTGCTTCGGTCAGCGATATGGTTTCGTCCGTGCCCATGACCAGGATACGAATCGCTTCGCCCGCGCGAAGCGGGATCAAGATATTGCCGGCATGACCCATGTTACTGGCATGAAATGTAAATAGCAATCCCGGCTTGTTGCCGAGGAGTGCACGCCAGCGCGCGGCAAAAGCCACCAGGCCGAAGATAAACATGATTGATGCAGCAATCAGAAAATGCAAGTCCGCCGCCCTTAACTGCCGGATGACGGCCCGGATATCTACCAACAAGAAAAACAGGACGGCGATCGCGATGATGATCAGCGTCACGAAAAGAATGCGTTTGCTGTTCTGACTCATTCTCTCTTCCAATATCGCTGGCCGTATTCGGCACCCTGGCCGAAAAGGGTACCCTGTGCGATCACTGCGCGATCAGCACATGTACCTTGCATTCAAAAGCCAGACACTGATTGAAAAGGTAGACTCGTTGCTACCGGGGGAGGAGTGCCTGGCTCTAAGGATGGGTCTTAGCCCTGAGGGCGGGTCTTACACCCGCCCCTACATTGGTAAACTGAAACTGGCCATTTAAGGGCGCATGCGGTTAAGTGAGCGGGGATAAGGGCTCGTTTGACGGACGTGATCGATGCCACAGATCCAGGCCACCGTACGTTCTAAGCCAAGGCCAAAGCCACTATGTGGCACGCTACCATAACGACGAAGATCAATGTACCATTGGTAATGTTCAAGTGGTAGATCATGTCGCCGGATAGCTGCGATCAGTTCAGCGGGATCGCTCATGCGCTCACTGCCTCCGGTGATTTCACCATAGCCTTCCGGTGCCAACAGGTCGACACTCTTGCATACCTCCGGACGTCCTGGCCATGGTTCCATGTAGAATGCCTTGACTTGAGTCGGATAGCCAAAAACAAAAACCGGTTTATCAAACTGTTTGGTCAACTGCGTTTCATGGGGCGAGCCAAAATCATCACCCCATTCAATGTTTAGTTCTTCTTTCAGTTGCGGATCGTCGCTGGCCTCGCGAATCGCGGCAATACGATCCAGGGCCTCATCATAGCTGATACGAGGAAAGGGTGGTTTTACGTTTTCCAGAAAGCCTAGGTCCCTCTCCAGCAGCTCCAATTCTGACCGCCGTTTTTCTATTGTTGTCTGAATGATATAGCTGATGAATTCCTCTTCAAAGTCCATCAGATCATCCAGATCGTAGAAAGCCATTTCCGGCTCGACCATCCAAAATTCGGCAAGATGGCGGCGAGTTTTGGATTTTTCAGCGCGGAAGGTGGGGCCAAAGCAGTAGACTTTGCTAAAGGCCATGATGTCAGCTTCGTTATACAGTTGGCCAGTCTGAGCCAGGTATGCCTTTTCGTCAAAATAGTCTACTTCAAAAAGTGAACTGGTTCCCTCGGCGGCAGAAGGCGTGATTATGGGGGTGTCAATGTTGAGGTAACCGTTGCTGTCAAGGAAGTCAATAATGGCTCGCTTGACTGTCGCGCGTACACGCAATACTGCCCATTGTTTGCTAGACCGTATCCAGAGATGGCGATTGTCCATCAGGAAGTCCACGCCATGGTCTTTGGGTGTGATTGGATAATCTATGGCGTCTTGTATTACGTCAACTTCTTCTATGCCAATTTCATAGCCGCCAGGGATTCCAGGCGCGCGGTTGTTGGCGCGAACGGTACCAGTGACAATGAGTGAAGACTCCTGACCAAGGCGTTTGAGCAATTCGAATAGTTCATCGCCTACTTCAGGTCGATAGGCTACGCCTTGAACGATACCGGTTCCGTCGCGCAAGCGAACAAACATCAGTTTCCCTTTGCGGGTGCTGGCATATAACCAACCTTGTACCCTCACACGTTCGCCGTCGTGGCCGTCAATGTTTTCGATGGTGATGAGCTTTGTCATTATTGTCTCCGTTGTTGGTGTCCGACCTTGCTGGGGAACGCCTGACACTGTACATGACGCCCGAGTATAGCAAAAAATAGGCTAATCGCCTGGGTAGATTTCAAACCTGCCCTACGATTCAACGGTGGAAGAGGCGCCAGCGTATGCCCGGGCGGTGCAAATAGGCCATTGTCTCGCCCAAGCGCATAGGCCGAAATCCGAAGTAGCGGTGCACCGAATCAAGATCAGCCACTTCCGGCACAAAGAATCTATCGACAAAGAAGCGACTGACGGCAGGCCAGCGCCACCAAGAAAAGAGCAGCCCAGCCGACGGCCTTAGTAGGATTAACGGATATTTCGTGTATCGTCTTCTTACTCCTTCAACGGTCAGAATTTGGATGACCAACTCCCGGTAGCGAAAGCGTTCATCTCCAGCCAATGTAATGGTTTGGTTTATTAAGGCTGGTTTCTTGGTGCAATCGATCAGGCAACGGGCATAATCTTCGACCCAGAGGGGCTGCATCGCTATGGTCCCCCCACCAGGTAGCCATACAAAAGGCCAACTCCACAGAGCTAGCCCGAGGATGATTTCTGTGAAGCGATCTCCCAATCCAAACAAAGTGCTGGTGCGCAAGATGGTATATGGAATACCGGAGTTGCGAACCAGGCGCTCAATCTCCCCTTTTGCTCTTAACAGTGCGTGCAAAGAATTGGCGTCTGCTCCAATACGGCTGGGGTAGACAAGATGTTTGACGCCAACATGGCGTGCTTCCTCTATTAGACGCGCGGTGCCTTCAATGTCTACATGGCGCAGCAGGCGAGATCGTCCGCGTGATTCGGATCCGGCCAAGTGAAAAACAATGTCAATTCCGGTGAGCTGTTCCCGCAAGGACTTTGGAGCGTTGATGCGGCCCTTATAGGGACGCCATTCATGGCCACCTAAGGTTAGGGCATTGGTGAGGGAACGGCCGATGAAACCCGTAGCGCCCGTTACCAGGATCATGATGTAATTGGCGGCTGGTGTCCAGTAGCGGACCGCTCCCGGTACCTGTCGCATCCACTATTAGTGACAGCAAGTGCGAATGTCGAGCAACTTATCAATAAAAGGCGCGATTTTCTCTTGCACCTGCGCTTCATCCATACCCCTGATTTTAAAGGTGGCGATGCGATCGGTGCTGGTGTCACCGGCAAACTGGGTTAAAGCGATAAACGCACCCCCAGCCTCAGCGATAGCATGGGTCAACAGGGCCAGTTCACCGACGACATCCGGTACCAGCGCTGTTACACGTACACCATCCTGCTGCGCACCCATGAGTTCAAGGAAAACGCGGAACAGATCTGTTTCGGTGATCAGCCCGACCAGATGCCCATTGGACATGACCGGCAAACCGCCGATTTTATTGGCCGCCATCAAGTAGGCAGCCTCTTCGATCGGTGTGTCTTCGGTGACCGTTACGACAGTCTTGCTCATGATTTCGCCAACAGTGATTTTTCCAAGTAGATAATTCAATTCCCACACACTGAGCGACGTGGCATCTGATGGAGCGGCATTCAAGAGGTCCTTGTCAGAAATGATACCGACAAGCTTGCCATTTTTCATAACCGGCGTACGGCGAATGCCTTTGCTTTTCATCAACTCGAGGGCGTCCATAATTGGTAAATTTGGTTCAACGGTTATTACCGGGGAAGACATACGTCCTTTGATAAGCATCGAATACTCCTCTAAAGTGCTATAGTTCTTCGAACTGTTCGCGTAGTTTGGGAAATGTACGAACAGTCAGGCTTGCATATCCTAAATCTTCTACTATCTTTGGGCTTTGTCAAGTGTTCTGCCGGCAGTGGTTTCATAAATGGCAGGCCTAAGGTGGATCCAAGGCGATTAGGCAGATCTGTATGGCCAACTGAGAACAGGCGTGTCGTATCCTTGCACCTGTTTCGGCAGCGGTGACTCCCTTGGCTATAATCTGCTATGATGACGGAAAGTGAAGCAAACCTGACCGAACTGTTGCGAGTCTGCTATTTTGGCACTTATCGAGCCAACTATTCGCGCAATCAAATCCTGCTCTCTGGTTTGCGCGCGCAGGAAAATGTGGTTGTCTATGAATGCCATGCACCCTTGTGGCATAGCATAGAGGATCGTGTTGAACAGGCGAGTGGAGGCTGGAGAAACCCGCGTTTTTGGCGGCGGGTATTGTCGACTTATTGGCAGTTATTGCGCAAGCATAACCGTACTCCAGAATATGATGTGATGCTGATCGGCTATCCAGGCCAGTTTGACAGTTACCTGGCGCGTCTGCTGACGTGGCGGCGACGCAGGTCCGTGGCCCTAGATATTCTGATGTCCCTCCATTTGGTAGCTGAAGAGCGTGGTTTGACGCAGAAAAGTCCCGTTTCCGGACGTCTCATTTTCCTGCTGGAGAAGGGGGGGCTGAAGTTGCCGGATCTGCTCATTTCCGAAAATGGTGCGTATGAAGCATATTACTGCCAGACATATAATCTTGCGCCACAACGATTTCAGCGTGTGCCCCATGGCGCTGACGATCGCGTTTTTCACCCGCGCCCGATGCAAGCGCCAGATGATTGTTTTTGTGTAACTTATCATGGTACGTATCTGCCCTCGCATGGTATGGATGCTATTATCGGAGCGGCCGTCTTGCTTCGCCAGCGCCAAGATATCCAATTCCACTTTTATGGCAATGGCCCAGAGCGTAAACGTATAGAGCAGGTGGCCAAGTCAGAGAAACTCGATAATGTGACCTTCCACGGTTTTGTAAATCAGGAGGCGCTATTGGACAGCCTGGCCCGTTCTCATATTTGCCTGGGCGTATTTGGTGAAACAAAACAATCTCATTTCACCATTCAGAACAAGGTATGGGAGGGATTGGCCATGGGCCGGGCCGTCGTGTCTGGTGATTCGCAGGTGGTGCGGGAAGTGTTGACCCATAGAGAGCATATCTTCCTGGTGGAAAGAGAGAATCCACAGGCGCTGGCAGCGGCGATAAGTGAGTTGCAGACTGATGCGGCGCTGCGTGAGCGAATGGCGCAGGCGGGCTATGAACGTTTTCGGGAACGAAATAGTATCTCAGCCATTGGCGCTACCCTGGAGAAAGCTTTACGCACGCTGATTTAGTCAGGATGCGCGGAAGTGCTGTTGATATTAGAAGCGATCCGGTTTTTGATATGTGCAAAGACAAGAATCTCCTGTTCGATGGCAGGTTCTGGAAACCTATGACGCTGGTTTCGGGTCTATGTTATGATATAGGTTGTCAGGTTGCTACGGAATTCTAGTGGGTAGAAAGAATTCACATCGGACCGAATTCTTCTGCCAGAACAGGTTTTGAGTGACGGTTCGTCGAGGAGAACGTTTTGATGGCGCTACCGGCGACAATCGGGCGATATGAGATCAAATCGGAGCTGGGCAGAGGAGGCATGGCGGCGGTCTACCGTGCCTATGACCCGCATTTCGAGCGCGATGTCGCGATCAAGATCTTACCCAGCGAGTATTTGCACGATCCCGATTTTCGCGCGCGATTTGAACGGGAAGCCAAGACGATCGCTGCGTTGGAACACCCTGCCGTTGTGCCGGTATATGACTTCGGCGAGGACAACGGCCGTCTATTCTTGGTGATGCGCTTGATGACCGGCGGGTCACTGGCAGAGAGGCTGCAAGGAGGGTCACTTCCCGCTAAAGAGGCTTCGAAAATTATGACCCGCATTAGTGCGGCCTTGGATGTGGCCCATGCACAAGGCATCATTCATCGCGACCTCAAGCCAGGAAATATCCTTTTTGACCAGTATCGCGAGGCTTATCTTTCCGATTTTGGTATTGCTCGTTTGACTGAGGCGCATGCGACGTTAACAGGGAGCAAGGCTGCCCTGGGCACGCCAGGCTATATGAGTCCGGAGCAAATCAAGGGCGAAAAGGTTGATTCCCGAAGTGACATTTACGCATTGGGCGTGATCGTGTTTGAGATGCTAACTGGGAAACGGCCGTTTGCGGCGGACTCTCCAGCGATGGTGTTGGTCCGGCAAATGACAGAGACCGCGCCCCTTATTCGTGAAGTCAAGCCGGAACTGCCTGCCGGTTATGATGACGTAATCGCCCGCTCCATGTCGCGAGAGCGGGGGGAACGTCCGGCAACGGCCGGAGAAGTTGCCAGTCTGCTGGCTGCTGCAGCCGAGGCAACGAGCGCTGCGGCGGCTAACCTTGCGGAAGCTGCGCAGTTGACGGCAGCGCTAAAACCTGAGGCAGTAAACACGCCGCCTACCGTTTTAGACACCCCACCAGAACAACAGAGGTCCGCTGAAGCACCTGCAGAAGGGACGGTCTCCGCAATTAGAAGGGACGATACGGCCGAGGATGCAGGCGATGTGGACGACGAGATGGCTGGCGCTGCGAAGGAGGAGGTAGATACCGCTCAACCACACAGGTGGCGGTGGTTACTTGTCGCTGCTGGGTTACTGATTGTGGCTGCAGTTGCCTTGTGGGTAATTCGCGAACAGAGTAGCCCGGACAAGATAAGTGTGGTCTCGCCAAGCCCTACTGCTACTGATGTCGTAGCTGAAGAGAAGCCGTCCGGCGCGCCCACGGCTACGGTCAGGAGCGAAGCTGAAAGGGATTTCGCAGCTCGACGGGAAGCGTTGCCGGCTTTGTTGGAGGCTGGCGATTTTGAAACAGTCGTGGCAGAAGCCAACGCGATACTGGAAGAGAACGATCAGCTACCACTCGTTTACCTGTTGCGGGGTATCGCTTTTCGTGAACTAGGAGGCTTGGCTGAGGCAACGGCCGATTTCGAACGGGCGGTCGAATTGAATCCGGGCGATCCGGCTGCACATCATGAACTCTCGCGGCTCTATTTCGAAGGACAAGATTACGAAAAGGCGCTGCATCATGTCAGTGTGGTCATTGACCAGAATCCACTCGATTTCGCGAATTATTACCAGCGCGGTGCTATCCTGCGTGAGATGGGAGATATAAGTGGAACCATCCAGAACTTCAGGAAATACTTGGATAGGGTTCCTGCGCACGATTGCCCTGAATGCTACGAAGATGCACGGTGGTTCCTGGAAGAAAATCCCCCGCCAGGAAATGGGTCATCGATGCTTGGGAGGGAAACGGTCCCGTTAGCGGAACTTGCTCCAGAGATTCCCTGGCTACCTATGGATGACGATAGGAGACCAGCGACCTTTCTGATTGGCATTAACGTGACAAAAGAGCCGTATGATAACCTGCTTTTGCGCCGCGCCCTGGCTCTGGCTCTGGATAGGGAGGACATCGCCCGGATAGCTGGTGAAAACGGATTTGATGAAGCAAGGCCAGCCACGACCTTCACCCATCCTGACACGATGGGGCGCGACCTTTATGGGGAAGTAGGGTTTCCATTCCGACCGGACGAAGCCCAGGTGATGCTTGGCGAAGCCGGTCATCCTCGCGGTGAAGGATTGCCCCCGCTTCTCTTCACCGTAGACAGTTCGCCGCAAAACCGGGCGATTGTCGAAGCCGTGGCAAACATGTGGCGTGATATCCTCGGCGTGACTGTTGAATTTGAACGGATTGAGGAGGATTATTATGGCATGATCGAATCTGAGCGGCCTGGCCTGTACCGAGCGGGCTGGCTGGTTGATGTCAACGATCCGGACAACACGATGCGGGAGGGTTTTCATTCTGAGTCGGTCTATAATTATGGTGGCTTCAACCGCAAGGACTATGATCGAATGGTACAAGAAGCCGCAGAGCTGGCGGGAGATCCTCGCGCGCGCCAGGAACTATACATCCGGGCGGAACGGATACTCAACGAAGAGGAAACGGCCGTTATTCCTCTATTTCATTTCTATCAAGCTCCCTAAGGGGCGGGCTGTGATTTTCACGGGCGCGTAACTGGCCACAGCCAGCAGCGATGTCTATACCACGTCGCTGGCGAACTGTGCTTGGCAGCCCATATTGGGCCAAGATGGTCTGGAATTGTTTGGCGCCCAGTTCGCGGGAAGGTTGGCCAGCGAATCCCGATGTCGGGTTCAAGGGGATTAAGTTGACGTGGGCATCGAGGGTTTGAAGCAGCTGACCCAAGGCATGGGCTTGTTCTTCGGTGTCGTTTTCTCCGGCGATGAGCGTCCATTCAAAAAAGATACGCCGCCTGCGCTTTTCGCTGTAGTAGCGGCAGGCTTCGATTAGCTCCTGCAGGGGCCAACGCCTGGCCGGAGGGACTAGGGCTTGCCTTTCGGCGTCTGTGGCTCCATGTAAGCTGACGGCGAGACGAACCGGCCGCTCTTCATCAGCCAAGCGCCGTATGCCGGGCACCAGGCCAACGGTGCTCAGGGTGATGTGACGGGGGGCGATAGCCAGACCGTTGTGATCGATAATGATATCCAGGGCTTTCATTGTAGCGTCGTAGTTGTGCAACGGTTCGCCCATGCCCATCAAGACAATATTGCGTAATCTTGCGCCGCGATCGTGTAGGATGCGACCGATATGCAGCACCTGGGCGACGATCTCACCTGCTGACAAATGGCGCTGGAAACCCATTTGCCCTGTGGCGCAAAAGATGCAACCCATGGCGCAACCGGCTTGCGTGCTTACACAGGCGGTTGCGCGGCCTTTGAAGGTCATGAGCACTGTCTCGATGGTTTGCCCGTCATGTAGACGAAGCAGGCATTTGCGCGTGAAGCCGTCGCTACTGTCAGTGGCGATTTGTACGGGCAGGATGTCTAGGTGGGTCTCCTTGATCAAGCGGGCCAAAAGGGCGGGGCGCAGGTCCGAAATAGCGGCCAGTGATGTCGCTTGCTGGCGGTAAAGTGCATCCCAAAGGCGGTTGGCGTAGAAATCGGTGTAGCCCCAACTGGATAGTAGGCTGCCTAATTCTAAACGAGATAAATCGTAGAGGTTGATGGTATGATTGGTTTGGCTTGCTTGCATGAGCCGATTGTAGCCAGATGTAGGGGGTATGTCATACTGGCTCACGGTTTGTGAGGGTTTCAAGGTTGCAGAGGCTGGGTTTTTGGTCTGAATTGGGGGTCGCTTGATAGCGATAGCGATTAGGATTGCGATTGGGATAAAGAGGGTTTGGAATGGACGATTTGATTTTAGCGTTGGACTTTGGGGGCACTAAGTTGACGGCCGCTATGGTAGCACGCTCGGATGTGCTAGCAGGCGGACGCGAGTGGCTTGCCGCCCAACGTATCTTTTCCCCTGCTGATGCGGACGCCCGAATTGACATTAGCACCATGGTGGCCTTGGGGAGGCAGATCCTCGATGGGACAGAGCCACTAAGTATCGGCGTGAGTTTTGGTGGACCGGCCGACTATGCGAGTGGTGTGGTGCGTCGCTCTGATCATGTGCCCGGTTGGGAAAATATCCCTCTACAACAGCTGCTGGAAGATGAGTTTGGGGCTCCGGTACGTCTGGACAACGATGCGAATGTGGCCGCTTTAGGTGAACAGCAGTTTGGAGCAGGAATTGGGTATCAAGATCTGCTCTACATCACGGTTAGCACCGGTGTGGGTGGCGGTTGGATCCTGGATGGACAGCCGTGGCGTGGACGGGATGGAATGGCAGGCGAGATTGGCCACTGCGTGATTGATCCGAGTGGCCCTTCGTGCCTGTGCGGCAAGCGAGGTTGTGTGGAACGATACGCCTCCGGCCCTTATATGGCGCAAGATGCGCAGCAATGGCTGGAGCAAGCGCCAGAAAGGGGCGGTATCCTGAGAGAGCTTAGCCGGGAAGCCTCGATTAGCGCAGAGATGGTGGCTGAAGCAGCGCAGAAGGGGGATGATCTGGCGGCTGAAATCCTGAAGCGCGGGGCATGGGCGCTGGGTGTCGGGATTGGCAACGCGGCAAACGTGATGAATCCATCGCTATTTGTGCTCGGTGGTGGGGTGACCAAGGCGGGCGAACTTTGGTGGGAGACGGTGGGGCGTGTGGCGCGCGAGACGGCACTTAATGATATGGTTTTCGACATCGCAGGTGCGGCTTTGGGGGATGATGCACCGTTATGGGGGGCAGTGGCAATGACCCTGACCGCTGAATGAAGGCGATCACGATTCTGGGTGACAAGGTGCAGAGCGGCGCTTATTTGCTGCGTCTCCATGTGAAGGAGGAGAAGGGGGTACGTTTCGGCCGTTTTCAAGGCGGCCGGCCAATCCTGGTTCCGCAGGGTGAATTGCTCTATGTCGGATCGGCGATGGCTCGCAAAGGTTCGATGACCCTGGCGCGCCGGCTGTTGCGCCATGCTACACGCCATGATGCACAAAGAACGCAGATGATTCGGGGAAGCATGCTGGATAGTTTCAGGGATGTGGGATTGGGAACAGCCGATTTACAGCCCCCGCGCCACAAGAAACTCTTTTGGAATATTGACTATTTGCTGGAAGAGGAAGTTGTCGAATTGAGTGATGTCATAATCCTGCGAACGCGCGTAGAGATGGAAGACAGGTTGGCTCACTTTCTAATGAGCGAGCCAAATAACAGCATCTTGGCCCACGGATTGGGCGCCCATGACAAACGTGGTCATACTCATCTACTCGTTACGCGAGAGCCAACTCATTGGTGGCAGCTTTTACCGCAGCGGTTGGAACTGCTTCTTGAAAAGGCAGAGGGGATTGGGAATTAACGAGCGATCTTGGACGCGTCCGAGACTTATAGAGCAGGGTCTTTGATCTAGAACGCTTGCTTGAGAGTTAAGCTTTATGGCAGCGGTTCGACTTGTGCGTCAACTGGAAGCGGGCATTTGTTGTGACAGGCACGATCATGCTTCCTCATGCGATCCCTCAATTGGCTGACCTGATTCGTTCACCCAAATTGCTCCCGAGGCTTCAAGTTTAAAGCCATCAGGAGGCCATTTTGTACCTTGGGAATATTGCGCTCCAACAAGGTTTGCTTCGCTAAGATTGGCCCCGAATAGATTAGCTTCTCTTAAGATAGCTCCGCGCAGGTCGGCGCCGGACAGGTCGGCATAGGATAGGTTTGTCTCGCCCAGGTTGGCGCCATTGAGGATGGCTTTGCGCAGGAAGGTCTTGCTCAGATCTGCCCCGCTCAAATTGACTTCGCTCAGATTGGCTTTGCTCAGATTGGCTTCACGGAGATCTGCCTTGCTCAGGTAAGCCCCACTGAGATCGGCCGCACTCAGGTCAACTTTACTCAAGAGTGTTTCACTTAGATGGGCTCCACTGAGGTCGCTGCCAATCAGGCATGCTCTGCTTAGGTCAGCCTGCCGCAAGTCGGCGAGGGATAGATCGCTAAAGGAAAGGTCGGCGTCGATCAGGAGGGCCCCACGCAGCTCTGCCCGGCCAAGATCAGCGTTGGACAGATTGGTTTGGCTCAAGTTAGCCTCTTTCAGCTTGCTATTATGCAGATTGGCCTGGCTAAGATTGGCCCCACTCAGGTTGGTTTTGCTTAGATCGAGATGGGAGAGGTGGGCATATTGTATTTCGGCCCCGCGCAATTCTATGATAGGGTTGTGACCGTCTATGAGTTGGGCTTCACTCAGAAAACGGATTACCTGTCCCTTTCTCTGGCTATCCAGGTTAGGTAACACGGCCAGTGTTCTTGCTCGCGCGAAGACAACTTCTTTATCGTCCCCGTTCGTGCTGCGTAGCGAGCGGTCCAATAACAGCTTCTCCATCCTATCGAAATAACTTTCTAGGGCGATCCGCTCTTGACCCTCCTTGTACAGTAAGAGTTCAGGCGATTGTTCGCTTCGCAGATTGTTGGCTTGCAGTGAACGGCTAATCAAGAAAAGCCCGGCAGCCAAAACGGCCGGAACAATGAGTAGGTCTAACCAGTCCCATACTGTTCTGGAGGGGCGTGTGATCTCTCCGGTAGAGGAGGTTATCTCCGCGAAACCGGCCCACTGAGGAGCCGCGGCGGGCTGGACGGTCCAGTAGAAGAGTAACAAAAAAATCAGGACAGCGACAATTATAAACAAAGATAGCCACCAATGGGCGGTGATCCAATTCCCCAATCGCCTAGGCCATCCTTCCATGGGCTCCCCGTTGTCTGTGGTCATACTGCCCCTTATAGATCTCGTAAAGCGGACTGTAATATAGTCTCTGCGACAATGACTTGGGTACTTAAGATAGACCAATGGTGTTTGAAAAGCAATCTCAGGAGTGGTTTCACACTTGGCTTTAATCGCTCCTTAAGTACAAAATGGCATTGTCTACGGCCGTTTTATCGAATTTTGGCGGGCAAGTGGCTCTTGCCCTACAGAATGGCCGGTTTTCCCAGCTATCTCGCCCAAAACAGGTTGTTGTTGGGCGAGACGGCGCGCAGATAGGGCAATTCGTTTGCCCTGGTTTCATTCCCGTTAATGCAGGTCGTAGATAAAGGGGAAAAGGGCGACCGGGATCAACTTGAAGTGCTGTTTGGCAAAGGGGATGCCAATGATGGTGATGGCCAGGAGTACGCCAGCGATCAGGTGGGCAACGGCGATCTCCCAGCCGAAGAGGATGACCCAGATGATGGTGAAAATCAGCTGCAAACATCCACCACGGGAATCTGCTTCAACAACCTCTTTCCCGAAGGGGGTCAGCGTGGCCCTACCCAGGCGGATGGACTTGAGACCAAATGGTATACCTATGATCGTGAGCATCAGCAAGAAACCGCCGAGGATATAACCCAACCCAGCGAGGAAGCCACCAAATATTAGCCAGATGATGTTGCCTAATAGACTCATTATTTTCTCCATGAAGAAGATGCCAACTGACAGTTGCAGCAGGCGGATGAACGTTGTCAATAAATTTCGGCAAGATAGGGGTAGACCCTGTGCCTGCCTGATTGGGCAACCACAAGGGCTGTCCCTACACTACTTTACGCGCTATTGGCCTGGGCGTTGCGAGACAGACGCCTAATTAAGATTATGGGCCAACCAGTTGAGAATCAGATCGGCTAGTTCGGGCTGAGCATGGAACATGCGCGTGCCATGACCGGCACCACTGTACATCTCCAATTGGGTTTTACCCTTGGCCAGGCTGGTGAGGGTGCGTGAAGAATCAGCGGCATAAACATCTTCCTCGCTGGCCACTATGAGCAGTGGTCTTTCACCGTAGGCAGCGACCGGTTCCTCTGTGACAACGCCACGGTAGTCAAGGCCTGGTGATAGGAGAATTGCTGTTCTGATTGCCGGCTCTTCTGCGCCGCTGATCAAGGCCATATTGGCACCGATGCTGGCACCAATCACGGCCGAACGCTGCGGGTCAACTGCCTCAAGGGCAGTGAAATAGCGCCAAACGCGGTGCAAATCGTCCGGGACCAGCTCCCAATTGATACTACCTCCCGTTGCACCGTGGCCGCGCATATCCACCGCCAGCGCGGCGTAACCATTTTCGGCAAGCGTGGCAGCGAAACCGTTTTCTTCCCATACCTGGCGGTCACTACCGAGCATATGCAGCAGAATTACCCCTGGCATAGGCGTGGCCCACACACCTGGGGTGTATAGGGTTGCCTGTTGGATCAGTCCGTCGGCTCCTTCGATGGTGACGTCTTCAATGGCCGGTTCAATGCTAGTTTCTTGCGGTTCTGGTGCCAACGGCATTTCTGTTTCTCCAGCAGCGGGTATCTCAACCCCCTGTGCGTTGCGTGCGGATTCGGCGGTGAATGTTGGGGCGGGTTCGTTTGTGGTGGTGGGATCAGGCACGGCCGTTTCTAGCTCCTTCGCGGATTTTGCAGTTTCGGCTGGGTTTGATGCAGGCGTTACCGCGGGTGTGCTTGGGCCGCAGGCAGCCAGTAGGGTCAGGGTAAAGGCAAACAAAAGCAGAAATCTGTTTAGGGTCATTAATACCTCCGTTGAAGATAATCAACGATAATGCAGCTGACGCCACTTGAATAGCAATCGAGGTCGTTCTTGGCCAGGTACGCGTGATTTTTCGTCCTGGCGCACACATGTATATGATGCCCCCTGAAGGGAGTTTAGATCCATTATACACTTGAGAGTGAGATCGTCGGTGGGGAATGTTCCTTGCCCGGCATAAGTCGCTATGGTACTTTACAGTAAAATAGGTGATGAAGGACAGTACTGATGAACGATTCAGGGGAAAGATAATTATGCGTATTGCGATCTTCTCTGATGTACATGGGAATTTGAGCGGCTTGGAAGCGGTGTTGGACGATATCAGCGGTAGGGCAGTAGATGAGATAGTTTTCGCCGGAGATTTGTGCCTGGTGGGACCGCGCCCGCAGAGCTGCTTGCGCAGGGTGCGGGAATCAAACATCCACAGTGTCTACGGCAACACAGATGATTGGGTTCTTGGCCGCCAGCAACCCCCTCTACCGCTTGCCGGCCTTTCGGAATGGACGTTGGCGCAGCTGAGCGAGGGAGAGCGGGCCTGGCTGGATGCGCTACCTTTCTCACACCGTATTTCGCCAACAGGGCGGACAGTAGATGATTTGCTGGTCGTCCATGCCAATCCGCAAGACGTGAACCAACTCATTTTTCCGCCCGAGGAAGAACAGTTGATGCGGTATGGTCGAGTTCGCCAGAAAGATGATCAACTTGATGATCTGTTAGCGGGTACAGAAACGGCTGTGCTGGCTATTGGCCACTTGCATATTCCCAGCGAAAGAAGATGTGGGCAAATGAGAGTGATCAACATTAGCTCCGTGAGTATGCCCGGAGATGATGATCCGCGAGCTAAATATGGCATATTCAATTGGAATGGGAAAGCGTGGTCTTTTGAGCGTCGTGTAGTTGCTTATGAAACTGCGGCGGAAGTGGATGCTTATCGCCAAGCACAGCCCCCCGGTTGGGAGAATATCGTGGGGATGTTGCAATCGGAAGGAAGTTATCCGCAGAAGGTATAGGCTAATTAAGAGTTGAAAAATGAGCGTATTAAACCCCAATATCCCATCATCTGAATTGTCGCGCTTGATGACGAGCGCGGCGACACAAAAAGCCGACTATGGGCTAAAACTGCTAACGCCACAATTGTTGTTGCGCGTTTTCCTGGAGGACAAGCAATCGGCAGCATACCAGATCCTAAAAAAGCTGCATGAGCAACGCGGCGCTGACTTCGAAGATCTTTTGCGGCGGGTGGAGATGATGGCCCGAAGCAATCAGGGACGGGACGCCAAGTTTACTTTCACCGATGATTTCGGCGAAGAGGTTCCGTTGGATGAAGAGATGTTGGTGGTGATTGACGAAGGGTTGACCATCGCCCAGGCGCGGGAGGAGTTGAAAGCGGGCAGTGGTCATGCCCTGGCAGCTATGGCCCAGCCCAATGTGACCACTTCTGCGGTGTTGCAGCGGGCAGGGATTAGTTCGGCGGCCATCATTGCGTTGCTGGATGATGTTGTTACCGAACGCGGCATGGCTATCATTCGCGATTTTGTCCAAGAGGCGAAGGAAGGTAGCGCGTTGGCTGTGTACCAGCGAGAACAATTGCAGCGAGATCTAGTTAGCTTGTTAGCGCTGTCTAACAAAAGACATGTCATCCTGGTGGGGCCTGAAGGGGCGGGAAAACGCACACTCGCTTATAGCCTGGCGCAGCTGTTAGCCGAAGGGAAAGGCCCGGACAATTTGCGCTCGCTGGTACAGATGAGCGAGACGGCATTGCTGGAGAACCCCTTGGCAGCAATGCGCACAGGCTTGCGCCGCGCCGTTGGAGGCGTGCTTCTGGTGCCAGATATCAAGCGCTTTTTTGGCGACCGGCTAAGAGCCAATTTCCCTCAACAGGTTAATCATGAATTGCATAAGGCATTGCTCAATAACGAACAGGTGATTATCGGTACGGCCGCACAAGCAGGGTATGATGCGCTGAGTCAAGAGCAGCTAATCCGCCAAAATACACACCGCCTGGACGTGCCGGCGGCTGCGCGGGGCGAGGCGGTGGCTGTCCTCACTTTCCACAAACAGCGCCTGGAGCAAGAGTATGAGGTGGTGGTGGCGCGCGAGGCGCTGGAGACGGCCGTGATTCTGGCGGACCAGTATATCAAGACAGTGGTACTACCTGCGGCTGCAGTGCAGTTGCTTGACCGCTCATGTGCCCTGGTGCGCATGGTCACTCAAGAGCATATGGCCAATCTGCCGGAGGTCGCTCCAGATGGCAGCGTGGACAGCGAAGACGTCATGGTGGCGGCTAGCATGATGACCAGAATACCTTTATCGCGTCTTAGTGAGGATGAGCAAAGCAAGTATGCTGCCATGGCGGAGCGGCTGCACGAGCGTATCATTGGACAGGAGGAAGCGATCCTGGCCGTTAGCCGGGCGGTGAAGACGGCCCGTGTTGGTTTGCGTGATCCAGTACGACCGATTGGTTCTTTCGTTTTCCTGGGCCCAAGTGGCGTCGGTAAAACGGAACTAGCGAAGGCATTGGCTGAATTCCTGTTTGGTTCTGAGGAAGCAATGCTGGTTCTAGATATGAGTGAATACCAGCAAGAGGCCAGTGTCAATCGCATGATTGGGGCTCCACCTGGGTACGTTGGCTATGAAGGGGGCGGCCAGCTCACCGATTTCGTGCGTGAAAGGCCATATACTGTCGTACTGCTTGACGAGATCGAAAAAGCACACCCCCGTGTACTTGATGTGCTGCTGCAGGTAATGGAAGAGGGGCGACTGACAGACGGGCAAGGAAGGATGACCTCTTTCAGTGAGACTGTGATCATCATGACCAGTAACCTTGGGGCGGAGTTTATGTTGGTGCCGACTATTAATGAGCGAGAACGAGAATTGGTTTTAGCCGAAGTGCATCATTTCTTCCGGCCGGAGTTCCTTAACCGGCTGGATGAGATTATTCTCTTCCACCAACTAACTGGCCCGCAACTGGCACAAATCCTGGATCTTATGCTCGGTAAAGAGAAAAAACTAACAGCGAAACGCGGGATTGATCTACTGCTGACGACAGCAGCAAAGCAGTGGCTGTTGGCACAGAATGATCAGCCTGAGTTTGGAGCACGGCCGTTGCGGCGCATCATAGCGCGCTACCTGCGTGAACCTCTGGCGGATTTTTTGCTTTCACGGCCTCGCGGCGACGATAAGATAGTGGTTCGTGTCGATGCTGATGAAAATGGTCTACGGTTCGAGATGGAAGCAGGCCGCTAGCATTGTAGAGCACCTGGTGCTGTCGAGATAACTGAGAATTGAGCCGGGAGAAATCAGTAGAAGGGCCTAAAAACAGAAGTGAGATGTCCCGTAGGCGGGCGCCTACGGGATCATCTCTGGGGGGGAGCCGCAAAAAGTGTAGCATAAAAAATATCTTGTGCAAATTAGAATATATTTATCTTCAGATGCGCGCCGATATTGGTTTGTCTAAGGGAGTGTTCCGTCTATGTTGAAAATAGAGGAGTTCGCATTCTCAAAATGCGGCCGGACGGCGTCTGAGGATTCCTAATCCTGCAGCTTATTTGAAACGCACCCTTTGTCTAGTTGAGTTGCTGGATGAGCGCTTCCGGGTCGGTGACCGGCCTGTGGCAGATGAAGCGGCGGCAAACGTAGGCCGCGGAATTGCCGTCGAGCAGTGGCCGTCCGACTAAAAGCGGTATCTCGCTCACGTTGTTGCCCGCTGCAATGACCAGGTTTGGCCGGTACTGTGTATATACCGCGTTGATGAGGGCCTGTGTGGCAGGTTCGTTCAGATCGCCGGAGATGGCAACTTCCTGGGGTTCGCCCAAGATAAACGCCGCTGCACAGAGCCAGTGAGCGAACCCGGTGGGGAAGCGCGCCATCAGGTCTGCAAGTGCGCTAACGGTGCTTTCAGCTTCTTCCCAGTAAGCGCCATTGCCCGTTAACATGCTTAATTTCAGCAGCACGTGGGCGGCCATGGCGTTGGCGCTGGGCGTGGCATTGTCTTGCACGTCCTTGGGGCGATAGAGCAAGGATTCGTGATCGCTGGATGTGTCGAAGAAACCGCCATTCGTCTTATCGCCGAAGCGCTCGCGCATTTGATCGGCCATTTCTTGCGCCCAGAGAAACCAGCGCGTCTCGAAAGTGGTCTGGTAAAGGGCGAGGAGACCATCAGCCAGGTAGGCATAATCTTCTAAGTAGGCGTTGTATTTCGCAGGGGAACCCGCTTTCCAGGTGCGCAGTAGACGGTCGTCTTCGTGGCGCATTTGGTTATAGAGGAATTGGGCATTCTCTTTTGCGATTTGAGTATAGTCTGGTCTGTGAAGTATGCGTCCCGCTTCGGCAAATGAGGCCAACATCAGGCCGTTCCAGGCCGTCAACACTTTATCATCTAGACCGGGCCATACACGCTGCGCGCGCACTTCGTAAAGCTTTTGGCGAGCGGCCTGCAAGCGGCGGGCCATTTCGTCCGCTTCGAGGCCGAACTGTTCGGCGACGTCCTGTGGGTCTGACTTCACGTTAAGGATGCTGTTGCCTTCCCAATTGCCGTTTTCTGTGACGTCGTAATAGTGCATAAAGAGATCAGCGTCCAAGCCCAGCAATTGGCGAATTTCCGTGGGCTGCCAAACATAGAATTTGCCTTCTTCACCCTCGCTGTCGGCGTCATAACTGCTGTAAAAACCGCCCGCTTCATGGCGCAATTCGCGGACCACAAAATCAAGAGTTTCCTCAACAATACGCCGGTAAAGTTGATTTCCTGTCACCTGGAAGGCGTGTAGGTAGACACGGCTGAGTAGGGCGTTGTCATAAAGCATTTTTTCGAAGTGAGGTATGAGCCATTTGTCATCGGTAGCGTAGCGCGCAAAACCGCCACCAAGCTGATCGTATAGGCCCCCATACGCCATCTTAATGAGCGTGAATTCGACCATGTCTAGAGCGGAGCGGTCGCCTCGCGCCAAATGCATACGCAGCAAGAATTCAAGGGTCATGGAGGGCGGGAACTTGGGCGCCTGGCCAAAACCACCCTCTTGGGCATCAAATTTGCCGCGCATGCTGTCCAAGGCGTGGTCGAAAAGTGATTCCTGTAATGGGCTTGTGGCCGTTGCTGCCAATGTGGCTTGACTCAAGTGGATGGCGATTTTACCCGCACTATCTTCGATATCTTGCCGGCGCACCTGCCAGGCCTGGGCAATGCTGGCCAGTAGTTGTGTGAAGCTGAGCATACCGTAACGCGGCACGGGGGGGAAATAAGTGCCTCCGTGGAACGGTTTGCCCTCCGGGGTGAGAAAGACGGTCATGGGCCAGCCACCTTGTCCTGTCAGGGACTGGACAGCGTTCATGTAGATGCTGTCAAGATCTGGCCGTTCTTCACGATCTACTTTGATGTTGACGAAGTTTTGATTCATGAGTTCGGCCGTTGCTTCATCCTCAAATGACTCATGGGCCATGACGTGGCACCAGTGACAGGCCGCGTATCCAATGCTAAGTAAAATCGGTCTGTCCAAGTTGCGGGCAAGAGCCAGGGCTTCTTCCCCCCAGGGATACCAATCTACCGGATTATCGGCGTGTTGTAGCAGATAGGGGCTTGTTTCGTTGGTCAGGTAGTTGGGCATAGATGTTCCTTGAAAATAGCTGTCAGGCGATCTCAGCTGCTTAGTGCCGCCTGTAAGGATTTTACAAAGGCGGCTGCGGCTGCGGGTTTGTTTTCGGCCGAGTTAACGGCATTGATGAGGGCGCTGCCTACGATGACGCCATCGGCCAGCCCGGCGACGGAGCCGGCTTGATTGGGGGTGCTGATCCCGAAACCGACGGCCAAAGGAAGAGCCGAGTGGGTTCGAACACGCTGCACAAAATCAGCCAGGTCGTTGTGTAAACTACGCCGGGCCCCGGTTACCCCGGTCACACTGACCAGATAGATGAAACCTGCTGCCTTTTGTGTCACTTGCTCGATACGTTTCAAGCTGCTTGTGGGCGCTAAGAAGTATATATAGGCTAAACCGGCGGCTGCGGCCAACTGCTGCAACTCGGAAGCTTCCTCCGGCGGGAGATCCGGTACTATGAAGCCTTGCACGCCGGCATCCTTGGCGTCCTGAACAAAACGATCAAGACCATAGGCCAGCATGGGATTGTAGTAACCCATTAGACAAACGGGCGTCCGCACGCCGCGCCGGCGCAGTTCGCGCACCATGTCTAGACAGCCGGAAACGGTTGTGCCATTTTCCAGGGCGATCTGTGTGCTGCGCTGGATGGTTGGGCCGTCAGCTAAGGGATCGCTGAAAGGGATTCCTAGCTCGAGTAGATCGCTATCGGGAGCGATAGCCTCGACAATGTCCAATGATGTTTCTCGATCAGGATAGCCGAGCGTGAAGTAGGGCATCAGGGCAGCTGTCCTGGAATTTAGAGCATTGGCAAAAGCATCTGCGATGTGCGATCGGCCGTTCCCGTTGGATTCAGTCATTATGGTTTTCCTTATCTGTTGCCATAAATTAAGTACACAGTTAAGCAAGAAGTTCAGCTTTTCAAATCATGCACCTTCTCCGGATTTTTCGCTAAAAAGTTGAACTGCTATTTGGACCGGGTTTCTCAAACTTGAGTTTGATGTCACGGCTAAGCTGCAAATGTGGCGGCTTCGTCACGCAATATCTGACGCAGTTTATTGCGACGCGCGGCTCCGCGCAAGGTTTCTAACTGTCGAACGCCAAGCGGGTCAATCAGTTCACGTAACAAGCGCAACTCGTTTTCTGTGGGTGGCTCCGTAATTTGAAGCAGATCCGGCACTTCAAAGTCAAAACCTGTCTTGGCCAAGAGGTTTGGCAAACTGACGCCGGGATGGATGGTCAGCAAACGTAAACGGCCGTCCTTGCCGCTGAAGTCGAATTGGCCAAGATCGGAAATCAGATGGCGTGGCCCGCTTCCGGCAACGCGTGCGGGATGGTTGCCGAGGCCGCTGCGAAAATCGAGGGTGGGCACGAAGGTAAAACGGCCGTGACGCGGGACGTATAGATAGATATCGTCGAGGAAGGTGGTTACATCGGCAATGCCACCGGAACCGGGCAGACGTAACGTCGGCCGTTGATAGGTGCCTCCCATGTAGACATTGTTGAAGTTACCGTATGGATCAACCTGTGCCGGCCGAAAATACTCTTTGGGCCGGAAAGTAGGTAACAGATCGCAGACGGCGGTTACAAAACTGAAACGCATTAATCCTTGGCCTATCCATAATTGTTCGATTGTCGCCACACCTAGCGGAGCCGGTTCCTGGCAGAAGGATTGTCCAATGGCGGAAACAAAGATCAGGTTGGGGGCATGGGTATGTTTGGCTAACAGATAACCAGCTGCAACCAGCGGTGTAGCGATGCCTTGTGCTACCAATTCGCCGTCTATAAGCTGGCGACTGACGCAGACGCACAGTAGTTCGTCAATGGTGAACATAGTCAGCGAACTGGCCGGCATTACATGCTTCGATGTAACGCAGTATTTCCTCACCGTCGATGGGATAAAGGGGGTAACACGAGGTTGGCCAAGCGCCACGGGGCAAGGAGACAACGGCTGTGACGGTAAAGCCGGGAATGTCAATTGGGGCTAAAAGTGAGTCGCTTACTTCTTCAGCGGTAATGATCACTTGCCCGGCGATATTTGCCAGTTCCAGATCGATTGTGGGGTTGCCGCCAAGTATGCTGTTGCCAAAGCGATCCGCTTGCAGCGCATGGATTACCGCTACGTCGCAGCCAATGGCGGGGAATGCAGTGAGTGTAACGCCGGTATAGGGATCGGCAATGGTTTTAACGTCGGGGCGCACGGTAAACATGTCTGTACCTTGCCAGGCCTGGCTGGGCATAAAACCAATGCCGGCCATTTGCGCCCGTAGACCATTGGCTATGCTTGCTTCACTCTCTTCGACGATGGTCAAGGAAGCATTGGCTACGGCTGCTGTGAACATGGGTGCCAGTCCAAAGGTCTCCAGGCCAAAGTAGCAGCAGCGGGAGCGGCTGACTAATCCCGCGCCAATCAGCATATCACTGGCCAGGCCGCAGGTGAAGGCCAATAGAGTCAAGTTGTGCGGCGGTTGTACTTGCTGGATCAGCGCGCGCGCAAAGCCCACCGGACGACGGTAGATGGTCATGCCACCTAGGCCAAGGGTGTGGCCGTCACGGACGAGGCGGACGGCCTCGGTCAGGCTAGTGGTCTTGTCAATCATCGTTGGGGATCTTGATCCACAAGATTCCTTGAAAAATGGCTGTCAGATATCAGCCATCAGCTATCAGTCGCCGGCTAATCATTCAAAGTGACGCATGCCGTCACCTAGGAAGATGCCGGCGTGGTGCGGAAGGTGACGTTCGTGTGCGGATAATGCTCGGCGTACCAATCCATATAGTCGGGCCATTTTTCTTGGGGGATATCGTACAGTATTGCGGTTTTGCGCGCCAGATCACCTGTGCCGGCATCATCATAGGAAAATCCGACGGTTTGCTTTTGCTCATACGCTTGTTGGCAGATGGCGAGCCACTCATCGAGCGAGGCCTGCGGTGGCGCAACGAGGTATTCGCGCTTGTATTGTTCACGCGGTTCACCAGGCCCGTGCTCTGGTTCTTGTTCGGGTTCTGATGGCTGGCTGGGATCGGGGAAACGGGTTTCGATAAGCAACTTTTTGAGAGGGTCCATCAAGCGGGCTGTTTCCTTAGCCAGGGAGCCCCAGCCACCATCCAGGCCCCATATGGCCGCGCCCTTGAGTGACGGATATTGGGCGTACAGCTTGCCCACCTCCAGGATATCCTTCATGGCCTTCTGGGGCTTGGGGACGTTTCTCTCGGTCCAGCCCCATTCGGTGATGAATATGTCCGGTGGTTGGATGTTGTGCTTTTCACAAGCACGGATGAGCTGCTGGAAACGACCGATGAGGTAGCCATCCTCATGCCAAATATCATTCAGTGAAAGGCTGAACTCATGCAAAGCCACGGCAAGCCGCCCTGGGTGCTGGCGGCAGAGGTCAAGGAATTTGAGCATTCCCGGCGTTTCCCAGGCCCCTTCATCCGGCGTGCCTGTGCTGTAACCGGGACCGCACCACTTGAAGCCGTTTTGCAGCGCCAGCAAAGCGGTGTGATAGCAGAAGTGACCAATCCAGTCGGCCCATTTCAGGTCTTTGCGCAGCTCGTTGACTGTTTCGCCATAAATGAGGGCAGGGTCTAGATCTTTAGGCCAACGTTGGCGATGGGAAGCCCATTGTTTGCTGGCCGCTTCCTCCGGGGTTTCATCATAATCAGGAACATCGGAACCACCCTGGTTGTAGGGGAACGTGGTTCTGCGGAAGACTGCATGATGGGGTATATCACTGCTGCGCATGATCGCCTGTGCGTCGCTGAGCGCGGTGGTGCCATCGGCGCAGTAGGCGAAAAAGGGGACGCTGGCGGCATCGACATCGCGCAGAAAATCGCCAATCCCGTCCGCCCGTCCAGTGGTGGTGGTATGGAAGCCGTTTATCTTCAGGAAAGCCATTGCGAACTCCTTTGCTAATCCTGGCGAGCCAAAATAGGCTTATGGTGGGTACTACAAAAAAGGATGAAAAGATTGTAGCTCAAACTGGCTGGATCTGTCCAATTTAGGGTGCATTATTTGAAAAAGCAAGCGGACACGAAGGGCACGGAGGAGACAGAAAGGACGCAGAGGAGATACGAAGGGCGCAGAGAACAGGCGTTTTGGATGGTCTTGCGGGGAGCGAACTTTGCAAAACGAGATTCGGAAAGCTGCCCGTATCCGCTGCTCGCCCCCACGGTGACATACTTCCTTGAAATATGATTAAGTGATCTGCACTAAATCGTCAAAAAACCACAGAGATCTGGTTGAACGGGCTGCGCCAGTGAACGTGTCAAGACCTCTGCGGTTTGCAAATATGCAGAAACACCCGATTTATTGAGAACATCCCAAAGCGGGAGCAAGTTCTTGGACGCTGCTGAAGGGCTATTTCTGGCGGCTGAGGACTAGATCGACGAGATCGAAAAGCTCCGTTCGCGCTTCTGAGGGGGGAACGGTTTCCAGAGCCCTGCGAGCGCGTTGGCCCATCTTTTCGGCCTGCAAACGGGCGATCTCTACTGCTCCGGAACTGCGCAGACCGGCCATTAGCTGCTCGATGGGGTCCTGGGGCGGCGCTTCAGCAACGGCCGTTGCTGCACCGTCGCCATCTCTACCTTTTTGATTTTTCTGCACGGCCAATACGCCCCGGCCTTGCATGAGATCGGCGCCAACGGGTTTGCCCATTTCTTCGGGGTCGCCGACGATATCGAGGATATCGTCCACAATCTGGAAAGTCAGGCCGAGATTGTAGGCGTAGGTCGCCAGATTTTCGACCAGGTCATCATCGTCTGCAGCCAGTTGCGCGCCCATTCGTGCTGCGGCCTCAAAGAGGCTGGCGGTCTTGAGGGAGATGATTTGCTTATAGGTTTCGCTGTCGATGGCTCCGGATTTGGCTGCTGCCGCTTGTAATGTTTCACCTTCTACCAGGCGTGAGCAAGCAGTGGCCATGACAATGTTGTATTCAGGCCCGTAGGGAGCCATCAGTTCATATACTTTGGTGAATAGATAGTCACCGGTGAGCAGGGCAAAAGTGCGGCCCCAGACAGAATGCACGGTCGCCTTGCCCCGCCGGGTCAGGCTGTGATCGTTGATGTCGTCATGTACCAGCGTGGCTGTATGAACCATTTCAATCGCAGCAGCGATGGGCACGACCTCATCCATGTTCTGGCCACCGGCAGCCAGATAAGCCAGGAGCGCCATTTGCGGCCGTATACGCTTTCCACCGGAGGTGAGAATATGCGCGCTGGCATCATGCAGCACGGCAACATCACTGTTGGCGGCCAAGAGCAGATGCTTGTCGATGGCTGTCAGTCCTTCTTGAATCATGTCCGCGCCCATGGGGCTTGCCTTGTTCACAACTTTCAAATTTTATTGAACGATTTGTTTCGAAATTATAGGTAAGAGCCCTGGTGCAGTCAAGATGACTGAGTTTTCCTTCACAAACAGGGCAATGCTCCGCTTAACGGGTTTGCGGCACTTCTGTTGACGAAGCGCGGCACGGTCGAGAGAGTGGCCACAGCACCCTTTTGAAGTTAACAATTCTGACGCGTTGCCTGCTAACGGGCAAATTACCAAGTTTCTGCGACGTGCGATAATATATCATATTCACCTTCTGGCAATGGTTATGGATATGATGCCGCATAAAGGTTCATAGTTTTCACAGCATGGCGGCATGAGGATGGGAGTAAGATGGAAATATTAAGACAACGTATCTTGGCGGAAGGCCAAAACCTGGGCCGCGGCATTTTAAAGATCGACAGTTTTCTAAATCATCAGGTTGATGCGAGGTTGATGGAAGCGGTAGGAGAAGAAATTGCGCAACGTTTTGCGGACAGCGGTGCGACGTTGGTACTGACGGCCGAAGTAAGTGGGATTATTCCGGCGCTCATGACAGGCAGGGCAATGGGTAATATCCCGGTGTTGTACGCTCGTAAACATAAGCCGATTACGATGATGGAGCCAGTATATGTAGACGGAGCGCCCAGCCATACGAAAGGGGGCGAGGTTATGCTGATGGTGTCACCGGAGTTCCTGCATGCTCATGACCAGGTTTTGATCGTGGACGATTTTCTGGCCAGCGGGCGCACTATTGACGCGTTGGGACGGATTGTGAGCAACAGTGGCGCAGCTTTGGTGGGTATTGCGACGGTGGTAGAGAAGACTTTTGAAGGTGGGCGAGATTTGCTGGCTCATTGGGGAGTGCCCATTGAGGCGATGGCCAGTATCAGTGATATGAGTGGTGACACGATTGTTGTGGCTTAGGATCATTAGGCAAATCAAAGATTACGCAGATTACGCCGAGGCTGAAGAGCAGTTCAACTTTTTGGAAAAGTTGAACCTCTGACAATGGGTATGCAACACGATACAATTATCATTCTTGATTATGGTTCCCAATATTCACAGCTGATCGCGCGGCGGGTGCGGGAGGCGAATGTCTATTGCGAATTGTATTCGTGGCGGACGGGGGCGGAGCTGATTTTGGCGCACAAGCCGAAGGGGTTTATTCTCAGCGGCGGTCCAAACAGCGTTTATGATCAAGGCGCGCCAAAACTTGCGGATTATGTGCTGAGCAGCGGCGTGCCTGTGTTGGGCATCTGTTATGGTATGCAGTTACTGACGTATCGTCTTGGCGGCCAGGTGTCTGGCAGCCAAAAACGAGAGTATGGACCGGCTACGCTCCAGGTAGATGCTTTAGAGAATCCGCTTTTTCAAGGATGGCAATTTGAGGAGGTGGGTGACTTGCAGCAGGTGTGGATGAGCCACGGAGACAAGGTGGAAAGTTTGCCACCAGGTTTTGAGCCTTTGGCGCATACAGGCAACTCACCTTTGGCGGCTGCTGCGGATCTGCGACGTGGTTATTACGCTGTGCAGTTCCATCCGGAAGTCGTTCATACGCCACAAGGGCACAGAATCCTGAGCAATTTTGTGCATCATGTCTGTGGCTGTGGTGCGGATTGGACACCAGCCAATTTTATTGACGAACAGGTTGCTGCTGTTCGAACGCAGGTAGGTGACGGCCGTGTGGTGCTCGGTTTAAGCGGGGGCGTTGATTCAGCCGTGGCTGCGGCGTTGATTCATCGCGCTCTGGGAAAGCAGTTAACTTGTATCTTCGTCGACCATGGCTTGTTGCGCCAGGGTGAGGCGGTACAAGTGGTGGAAACGTTTGAGCGAGAGATGGGGATGCAGCTGGTGGCAGTCAACGCTATCGAAGAGTATCTGGAAGCGCTGGAAGGGGTCACCGACCCGGAGCAGAAACGGCGCATCATCGGCGAGAAATTCGTGCGTATCTTCGAGCGTGAGGCTAATAAGTTGGGCCAGATAGACTTCCTGGCCCAAGGCACGATATACCCAGATGTAATCGAAAGCGCGGGCAAGGATAAAAAAGATGCGCACATGATCAAATCGCATCATAATGTGGGTGGTTTGCCAGAGGATATGGCGTTTGAGTTGGTGGAACCATTGCGCTTGCTTTTTAAGGACGAGGTGCGGCGGATTGGCGCGGCATTGGGATTGCCGGATGCGCTCATCTGGCGCCAACCATTTCCCGGTCCAGGGCTGGCTATTCGCTGCCTCGGTGAGATCACGTGGGAACGGCTGGAGCGGCTGCGAAAAGCGGATACTATTTTTGTAGAAGCGTTAAGACAAGCGGATATGCTGCGGCAGGGGACACAACAGGCGTTTGCCGTGCTGTTGCCAGTAAAAAGCGTGGGCGTGATGGGTGACGGCCGTACTTACCAGGAAGTTATCGCTCTGCGCGCGGTTACCAGCGAGGATTTTATGACGGCTGATTGGGCGCGGCTCCCTTATGATTTTTTGGCTGATGTTAGCCGTCGCATTGTGAATGAGGTGGAAGGGGTGAACCGTGTCGTTCTTGATATCACGTCAAAACCACCGGGCACGATCGAGTGGGAGTAGGGAGGCAAGCAGGACTATTGAGACAGGAATTGTACAACTTGGCGTAGCATGGTGCGTATAGATTTCTAGTTATTTATTGGTGCGACTTTGTAGACCCGATCGGTGGTCTACAATGTAGTGATCTACAAGAAGCTTTTCAACTGGTGTTGCTGAGGGCTCTCTTTGTTGTTTCTGAGTTCTATGTATGCTTGAAACGGATACAGAGTGCGCTGAGAAGGCGCAGGATGCACAAAGAGTGGGCGCGGAGAGCGTAGAGAAAAGACGCAGAGGGCACTGAGAAGACGATGATAACGCAGAGGCAGTGTAGATCGCTTAGCTTTTTGTTTTTACTTTTTGGAGGGTAAAAATGGATTACGGGAAAATTCTGCGACGGTCCTGGGACGTTATTTGGAACCACAAGTTTATGTGGGTTCTCGGCTTTCTGGCAGCGCTGGGAAGCGGCGCCAGCAGTGGCGGTGGCGGCAGTGGGAACAATGGCTTCAATTTTAATGAAAGCGATTTCGCGGCGGCGCCGGAGATTTTTGATAACCTGGGCGCGATCATGGCTGCGATGGCTGCGGCCACTGCGATCATCCTCGGTCTGCTCTGTATTTTATTCGTGCTGGCCATTGTTCTGTGGCTGGTGCGCTTGACGGCACAGGCGGGAATGATTGACGCGGCAGCGCGTCTGGATGCCGGCGAGAAGATCACATTTGGCGAGGCTATTTCGGCCGGCTGGCATAAGCTGGGGCGCATGGTCGGGCTAAATGTCATCCTATTTGGCGTTTTCTTCCTGGCTGCGATTGTGGGCGTGCTTGTGTTGGTGATGAGTGCTGGAGCAACCGCTGGCGCCGCGGCTGCCACTCAAGGCGACATGGGCGCTTTGCTCGGCGGATTGGGTATGGGGCTGCTTGCCCTTATCTGTTGTTTGATGTGCGTGTTCCTGCTTTTGGGCATCGTGGTCACGGTCTTGTATCCGTTTGCCCAACGCGCGGCCGTCTTGGAAGACATGGGCGTCATTGAGAGTATCCGCCGCGGCTGGCAAGTGATCAAAGAAAACCTGGGCGAAGTGATCATACTCATCCTGCTGTTCCTGCTACTTAGCATCCTGATAGGCGCAGTGACCCTGGCCCTTGTCCTGCCCCTGGCAGCCCTGTCTTTTGGGCCTACTGTACTGAGGCTGTTCGGCAGTGGGACGGTTGAGGTGTTGGATGTCGTGTTGGCATCTGGCGGCCTGTTATGCATGATCTTGGTCGGCGCGGCGATCAATGCCATTTATACAGCCTTCCGTTCCACGGCGGTCACGCTGGCATATGGCGAGTTCACAAGTAAGAAACCTGTTACCAAAGTAGCGGAGTAAATGAGCGTACACCTGGCAGGTTGATCGAACCTGCCAGGTTTCTTGTTTATGGTTCGGCTGGGGATAGACACGGGCGGAACATTCACGGACTTTGTCTGGTTGGATGAGGACGGCCGTTTTCGCCTACACAAATGGCTCAGCACCCCACATGATCCCTCTTTAGCTATTTTGAGCGGCGTTGATGCTTTGGAGGTGCCGCAGAATGCCGAGGTTGTACACGGCAGTACGGTTGCTACCAACGCACTGCTGGAACGACGCGGGGCGCGCACGGCGCTAATTACAACCAAGGGTTTTGCCGACGTGCTGGAAATTGGCCGGCAAAACCGGCCAGATCTGTATGCCTTGGTGCCCACGAAACCAGCGCCACTGGTTCCACGCCGGTGGCGTTTTGAGGTCAACGAACGCATTTCAGCCCAGGGTGAAATACTAGTACCACTCCGTGCGGAGAACGTGCAGCCGATCCTGGCGCAGATGGCCGCGGACGGGGTTGAATCCATCGCCGTGTGCTTGCTCTTCTCTTTTCTTGTTCCGCAACATGAACGCCTGATCCTGCGGGAAATAGAGGCATGGTTGGATGCTAAAGCCGAAGCGGGCCAACCGGCAACTGCTGCGGTGCATGTTTCACTTTCCTGCGACATTTTGCCTGAATATCGCGAGTATGAGCGTACGGCCACCACGGTGATTAATGCCTATGTGGCCCCGCTGATGAGCCGTTACTTGTCGCGTCTGGCCAGCGGTTTGCAGCAGCGACGCCTGACAGTGATGCAGAGTAATGGCGGCATCATTAATGCAGCAACGGCCGGTCGCATTGCTGCACGGACCGTTCTCTCTGGGCCGGCTGGTGGTGTTGTAGGGGCGCGTTATGTAGCCAATAAAGCTGGTTACGAAGCGCTCATAACCTTTGACATGGGAGGTACCAGTACGGATGTGGCGCTTTGCCCTGGACAGCTGCCCACTACTTCCAGAGGAGAGATCGCTGGACTTCCTTTGCGCTTGCCGATCATCGATATTCACACGGTCGGGGCCGGAGGTGGCAGCCTGGCTTTCGTGGATGCGGGCGGTGCGCTCCATGTGGGGCCGCAGAGCGCTGGCGCCGATCCAGGACCTGCTTGTTATGGGAACAAGGTCGATGATGGGCGCTCGGTTGAGCAAGGTCGGGAATGGTTATTCAGGGCGACGACCACTGACGCCAATTTGGTACTCGGCCGTTTGGATGCAGCGCACTTCCTGGGTGGTAATAAGCAGCTGGATGTTGAGGCGGCCAGATCCGCGCTGGGGGAATTGGCTAAGGGTATGGGCGTAGGTTCCATTACCGAGGCAGCTTGGGGCGTCATCCAGGTCGCCAATGCCAATATGGAACGTGCGATCCGCCGTGTTTCGGTGGAGAGAGGCCATGATCCACGTCGTTTCACGCTGGTTGCTTTTGGTGGAGCCGGGCCTCTTCATGCGTGTGAGCTGGCGCAGAACTTGCAGATCTCGCGGATATTGATCCCGACGCTTCCTGGTGTGCTGTCGGCATTGGGGATGTTGGCGGCGTCGCCAACAAAGGACTTTTCGCAGACAGTTATGAGGCAATTTGATGAAGATGACGCGATATTGGTGCAGTGGCTAGTTGAGAGTTTCAGACCGATGGCAGAACGTGCTATGATTGAGATGGCAGATGAAGGGCATGATCCGGCGTCGATAGTCTTGCAGCGCAGTCTGGATATGCGCTATGTAGGACAGTCACATGAGTTAACGGTGCCTTTCCAGGAGAAAGATGTTGGTCCAGCTTTCCACATGGCCCACGCCAAGCGGTATGGTTACCAGCGGGCACAGGCACAGGTGGAGATTGTGAATTTGCGGCTGTCGGCGATGGCAGCGGTGACGCCACCACGATTGTACAAGGAAGTTCGGGGAACTGCCGATGCTGGGGCAGCTGTGGTTGGCGAAAAAGCGGTCTGGTTTGGTGTAGAAACAGTGCCGACGATGTTGTATGAACGGAGTAAAATGCGTCCCGGCCACCAGTTCAGCGGGCCGGCAGTTGTGTTTCAGTACGATACAACGACCGTCCTCCCATCTGGTTGGTCGGCCAACGTTGACGATTACGGAAATCTTATTCTGTCAGGTTCGAGCTAGATGTTTTGCCTTGTGGAGAAAGTGTTATCACTAAATTGGAGTTGGCGCCTTCAGGCGATCGAAGCACGGGGTAAGGAAGACTATTGAAAACGCGCCAGATGGCCAGGTTGTCGTTTAAGATGTCGGCAGTCAGTCGCCTGAAGCCCATATCACGTGCTTCCTCAGCTAGTAATAGCATAAGCTGGGTTCCAATGCCCATATTTTGAAAATCGTCACGGATAGAGATGGCCACTTCAGCCTCTTGCGGGCTGGTTTGCACAAAGCGTACCGCGCCGATTGGCACAACGGCTCGTCCGGGCAAATCAGTAAAGGCGATGAGGCAGCGATTTTTGCCTGGATCGGCCTGGGCGATTTGTAATGCTTCTTGCTGGATACGGTTATTGCTAACATGATCTAGGGTCTGATGATAGCGTCGGTAACGGCTTTCTGAGGTCATATGTTCAAAGATATCTACCAAAAAGGGTGCATCGTCAGACTGCAAGCGCCGGACGTGAATTAAATGACCTGCATTTGAGTGAAATGTAGTGATTTGCTGTTGTTGTATCATACTCTTCCCTGCTTATGACGCGGTGCGTCACGAAGAAGAGTATCATATTTGCCACAACAAATCAAGCACAGCGTTGTTTGCAACCTTTTTCTCAGACTTGCGTAATGAAGGATGTGTCGGAGGATCGACACATTTGCTATCATATGCCCATAGATAATAATCTATAATACCTTTGGAAAGCATTACCTGAATATTAATTAAAGGAAGTTCATGATGAGCCCTAAGAATGTTGACAAGTACGAAGAGCTGCGTGCATCGTTAGAGACCTTACCCCATATTAGTCCAGCTCAGGTAGAAACCTGGGTTGACTTGCAGCAATCGATTGACAGTACTCGTGATTACCTCATTCGCGCCGTTCCTGATGCCCAGTTCGGCATTGATGAAGCGCAGAAGATTCTGGGTCAGCGTACCTATACACTGGTATTCTTTGGCGGCACAGGTGTTGGCAAGAGCACGCTGATTAACGGCCTCCTGGGTCGAAATCTGCTGCCGACCGGGGCGGTTACGGCCGTTACCGGAACTATTGTCTACATTGAAGAAGCAAACGAAGGCGAGGCAGAGTCTCTAATTCTGGAATACTGGAGCAAAGACGAATTTGCCGAGCGTGTGCGCAGGCTGTGCCAACTGGCGGAGTTGGAAGGTTTTGATATCACGAATAGCGCTGAGCGTGAACAAGCTGAAGAAGATATCAAGAGTGTGATTGAGGAAAGCAAAGAGAGCGCCAAGACAGAACGGGATGAGTATTTGGAGATCTTGCAGGATTGCATCCACTCTTACGAGAACAATAAGGAACTATTTAAGGCCGGAACACCGCCACCGCTAAGTCTTCCGTTGGAAGATGAAACCTCTCTGAAGCATCTGCGTGAGGATGGTTTTAAAGGCAGTAACCAGCGCCAGATCCGCTTGATCAAAGCGGCGACCTTCCGCATCCAACCGCGGACCGGCGTGCCCAATCTGCTGATGAATGGTTTCTTGCGAATTGTCGACGTACCAGGACTGGGAGCCGGGATGCGGTTGCACGAAGAGATCACGTTGGAAGAGATGAAACGTGAAGACGCGATGATCGTCCTTGTAACGGATGCCGGACGGCAGCGTGTGGATGAGATGAAATCGCTTTCTGCCGTTAACTGGATCAAGGAAAATCGCCTCTTTGGTTTGCAAGGTGGCGATTTGGACGAGGCTGCGGCCAAGATATTTCTGGCTGTCAATGGCGGCAATGTTCGTCAAGCCTTTGATCGTCTGAATTCGGGATTACCAGAGGCGGAACTTGAGGTAAAGGAAGTCACGCGTTACGTGGCCCCAAACTATTGGGAGCGTTATCAGGATCGGGGGCACAACCGGCCCTACTTCCTGATTATGGCCCCGCCCGCCCTCTATTTACAGGATCCGGATAATGCGCCAGCGGAGTTTGCCAGTGAGACGGAACGTGTTCTGAAAGTCTTCAAAGATCAGTTGGGACCGGTGGATCTGGACGATCCTTTTGCGCCGGATACAAAGCAGGCATTGTTGGCCCTGAGTGAGATCCCTCTGCTGCGCGACAGACTGGTCGATTTCATCAAGACGCAACGGGTGCGCGGCCAGCTACGCGAGGCCTCGACTCGCATTCGTAATGCCTTGCAGGCCTTGCGTTATTACTATGAAAAACAACTGGCAGCTCGTGGCGTGCAGCCACCCTTTGCCAATAATTGGGAGCAGTTGCAGGAACGCCGCTACGAAAATGTGTTGATCCGGCAGCAAAAGGATCTGCCGCGCGCTTTCCACAATTCCTTGCTGGAACTGAGCGCACGCACCAACAGTAACGAGCGTTTTCGTGGCTTGCTGCGCCCCACGCTGAACGGTGTTCAGGGTTTGGTGCAGGATTCAATCCAGCGCGAAGTTGATACGCTTCTGGAGAGTTACGGTACTGAATATTGGGATGATCGAGACGTCACCTATGACAACCTTATCTGGGGAACGAGCGGGATCGAAATCCCAATCAAACGCATTTTGTTCCAGGTTGAGTTGATGATGCAGGAATCGGTCTCTAAGTTCATGCCAGAGGTGGCGGACGTTGTGACGGCCGAACTGGAACGTACGCTGGAAGCACACGAAATTTACTCGCGCCTGGAACGGGCTAGCTATGGCCAGGAATATAGCTATACGATCCCCGGCGAGATCGCAGAAGAGCCGTTCGACCTGACCGGGGGCTTCCAGGCCCTGGTGGAACGGGTTGGACGCAATTTCCGCCATGTGTGCCAGCAAGCGACGATGTATGAGCTGATGAAGCCAGATCGTTCTGTCCATGCACGCCTTGAGGCGGGAGAACGCGAATTGGCGTTGCCGTCCAACGAGCGTTTGCTGGATGTGGCTTTGCATGGCCCCGAAGCGGTACGCGAAGAAATCGCAAGTATGATGCCAGCTCCGGCAAGCAACTCGCAGACAGCGGCAGGTGCGGCAGTTGAGAGTGAAGAAGAAATCAGCATTACTGTCCTCGACGAACCCACTCAGCCGGATTTCGATATCAGTTTCTTGGGTGAACAAGCGGCTGGAGCAGCCCCGGCCGACCTGGAAGTGAGTTATGCTGATCGACTGGATAATGTTGCTGTTAAGGTAAACCGCATTTTCGGTAATATTGTTCAGGATCTATTCAGCGACGACGAGCTTCTGCCGCGCCTACGCCGTCTTTTCTGGTTGGAAGCGACGAAAGCGGAGCGTGACTTCATCAACTATCTGGTGAAACCGATGCTCAAGCAGCATGATCGCAACTTGCACGATGAAGAATTGCGTAAGGCGATGGAGATCGATCTTGAATCTGTCTCTGATCTGGAAGAACTAATGCGTACTTGGGAAGGGCTGCACAAGTTAGAGATCAGCCTGGCCATTTAGTCTCATCAAATAGGAGTGGCTGTCATCGTTTGGGTGACAGCCGCTTTCTGAGAGGTACACGGTATGCAGAGTGCAGCTTTAGGACTTATTCAATCTTTTCCTGATCAGTATCATCTGAAGTTCTTTGGCAACCAGTTGTTGAGTTGGCTGGTGAGCGATCTCAATCGCAGCGATGAACAAGTCCCAGACTTTACCGAGTCTCGAGCAAGAGCGTTGTTGCGCGCTTCTGACCTCCTGGATGATCCAACGCGACATATCTTTGAGAGGCTGACGGAGAGCGAAATAGCGGTGCGCATCGCCTTCTTTGACCTGTTGCAAGAAAGCGAATTGGTCGAAAGCGAAGGGGTGTCTGCTCTTGCGGCCACATCGGCCGTTAGCGATCTCCATGAGTCTCCTGAGGATGTGCCATGGCAATCTTTGGCGATTGCTGCTTTTGCCTGGAAAAGCGGGTATGCGTTGTACCAGCTAGATCCTGCTTCTCCGCCGAATGCTTACAGCCCGGCTGGACAGGTGCTTAAAAGGGCGGCAGCTTTTGTTCGCCAACAGGTTCAGCGCAGCGCTACTGAACGGGATAAACTGGGAAAGCAACTGGCGTTTACAGCGCGAACCGGCAGCGAAGGCCCGCCGACGCTGGATGAAATGACGGCTTCAGATATAGCGGCTCCTTTGCCACCATACTACAGGCCGCCTATCCCGGTCAACTATCCAGAAGTGGCACGTGATATGGTGCACATCGATGGGGAAGAAGGCGTTGATCTGACGCCCATCTCACGGGGAGAACGGATTACCATTACGGTTAATGACCTGGCTCCAGAGAAGCAAAGATCTGGGCAGCGTGCGCCGATTCAAATAACGGCCGATCAGGCTGGGCAGCAGACGACACCAACGAGAGTGGTTACGCCCAACGCAACCGTTGCCCCTGCATCGTCGTTCGCCGATTCAGTGCGCAAGAAGTTTGCCCGCAACCGGGAATCGATGAAGATCACCAAACTGCGGGTGAACGTCCAGGAATATCCAGACGGACCTGGGTTATATGGGTTGCAAGTGCGCGTAACCTGCAAGGGAATCAAGAGCCATGTTGCTGGTACCACCACACGTGAAGGGACCTTTGTTTGTGAATTGCCGGTACCTGAGCATTCGGGATTAACTTATGACGTGGATGTCACCTGGCCTCGCGATCTAGATGGCGAGATCGAACGAAAGTCTATCACACTCAATGCTGACCGGACGGAGTTTGCATTGCCTTTTTACCGGAGCTTAAAGCCGGTGTGAATCTAGCGAAGGATAGATTATTAGGGGTGCCTGGTCCGGCCCTTTTCCAACCCACGTCGTTATGAGTGATCGGCTGAAGTTGACCGAAGAGGATATTGAGCGTGTCTTGCAAGAAGTGCAAGAAGTGCCCCCAACCCCGGCAATCATTCAGATTAGTGTTGAGGACATGCCGCCGGAAGCACCTGCCCGGCAACAGCGTTCTTCATCTGTGTTAAGGGTAACTGAAGCGGATCTTTCTCCGGTACCCCCACAGCCGGTTGGCGAGCCCAACCTCACAGAATTGGAAACGCTTATGTTTGGCCTGGTCAACAGCGCCCGGCAGACTCATTTGCCGCGTTGGCTGGGCGGACCGAATCTGCGCTGGCACGATGGATTGGCAGCGGTAGCGCGAGGTCATTCAGCGGACATGCTCAAACGGCAATATGTGGAACACACAACGCCCGAAGGCGTTAAGGTGGCGCAGCGTATCGAACGACAAGGTATTCGTTATGTTGCCTGTGGTGAAAATATCGGCATTGTCTATGGTGCAGCCAGTCACAGTGACCAGGGCATCTATGAGATACACAAAGCTTTTATGAACCAACCGCGGCGAATGACGAACCATCGTGGCAACTTGCTTAATCCAATTTGGTCGCATGTTGGCATTGGCGCTGCCTATAACCGGAGCGGATCATTGGTCGTGACGCAGAATTTCATCGCACAATTTGGCTAGACTTAAATAAGTAGGATTATGGAAGAAACAATTGTAATAACCGATCCCGATACTGACCGTTATCATACCTTTGGCTATATTAGTTGGTGGCGGCAGGATGTGGTACGAGAGGCGAAGGTCTTGGTAGTGGGCGCGGGCGCGCTAGGGAATGAGGTTCTCAAGAATCTGGCCCTGATGGGTATTGGCAACCTGCTGATCGCGGATTTTGATACGATCGAGGATAGTAATCTAAGCCGCTCTGTGTTGTTCAGAGAGAAGAATAATGGACAACGTAAAGTAGATGCGGCTGCTGCGGGCGTCAAGGATTTGAATCCAGACGTCAATGTGAGAGCATGGCATGGAGATATCAATTTCGAAATGGGGCTGGGCGTCTTTCGTCATGTAGATGCGATCGTCGGTTGCCTTGATAATCGGGAAGCTCGACTTTCCATCAATCGTTCTAGCTGGGCTGTCGGCCGTCCCTGGGTAGATGGCGCAATCCAGGAACTAATGGGTATTGTGCGTGTGTTTTGGCCTGGTGAGGGAGCATGTTATGAATGTACTCTGACGGATCAAGATTACCAGATAATCGGATTACGTTATTCATGCCCGCTCCTGGCGCGCGATAATTTGCTCATGGGCAAGGTTGCGACCACGCCGACCAGCGCTTCTATTGTGGCTGCTTTTCAGACCCAGGAAGCCCTTAAGCTGATTCACAATATGGAAGTCCAGCCGGGGAAAGCGATGATGATCAATGGTCTGACCAATGATGTCTATACAACCGAATATCCGGTAAAAGAGATGTGTATGAGTCACTCCAGGTTGGAGCCCATCATAGAATTGCCACAAGTGCGGTCAGATAAAACGACGTTGGCTGAATTGTTGGAAATAGCCCGGGGGCGACTTGGACCAGAAGCTATGCTAGAATTCAGTGGTGAACTGGTTGTAGCGATGAAATGCGCTCACTGCGCGCAAGAGGAACCGGTTTTCAAAAAAATGGCGAGATTGTTCGAAAGTGATGCAACTTGCCCGACCTGTGGGGGCCGTCGTGACATGGTCCTTACTCATCGTATTACAGGTGACGAGGCATTTCTAAACCGTACTCTGGCTGAAGTTGATATCCCACCGCTGGATATCGTTCGTGCCCGCAATGAGGAAGAACGCGTATACTATGAGTTGACAGGTGACAAGGAGACATTCTTACAGTTTTCGTAAGTCAAGGTCTCAGCGACAAGAGGACAAAACAGCGACAGCGTTCTCCTTGAGAACTTTCTGGACCCTGTGATAGACGCAACTAATATTGTCGAAGTGCGTATTGAATAATGTGGATATTATGACAACAAACCATGGAGGTTTTTTCAAATGGCAAGCACAAAAGTAATCATCTATGATCCCACGGGATCAAAGAAGACCCCAGTAGAACTTCCAGATGACGTACCGATGCGTCGTCTGATCCCAGCTCTGGTGAGCAAGATGGGTTTACCGACCAGCCAGGGCGCTAACCCTATCACCTACCGGCTTGATCATCGTTCGTCAGGCAAGCGCCTTGGGGACGAAGAATCGTTGGGTGACGCTGGTGTGAAGGAAGATGATATTCTAAGCCTGTTCCCGGAAGTAACAGCCGGCTAGAACAGCCTCGATTACCAGGCGTCTCAGGGAAGGGTGAAGGTGATAGATGAATTACCAGCACCCTTCCTTACTATGTTCCTGGAGAAACCATTATGTCCTTTGATATTCGCGAGACTCGGTTGCGCAACGACTACATCAGCATTCGCAATCTGGTAGATCGCAGCGATCTCATTCATGTACGGGCAACTGAAGGCGACCCGCCGGAGAAGTACCTGATCCGTTTCACGTGTAAAGGTGTGGAAGCGGTGGCACCTTCCGGCAGACCCATCTACCGCGAGTCGCATGAGGTGAGAATATATTTGCATGCCGAGTACCCGCTAAAGCAGCCGCAACTGAAATGGGTAACTCCGATTTTCCATCCCAACATTCACGTGACGGGTGCTGTGTGCATAGGCGCCTGGTGGCCTGCTAAGACCTTGGATGAGTTGCTTTTGACACTGGGAGAAATGGTGCAATACAAAAACTTTGATCCAAAGGATCCTATGAATTCGCGTGCAGCGACCTGGGCTTTGCGTAACAAAAGTTTGTTCCCGATAGACCAGCGTAACCTCAAAGGGCAATCCATCTCGGATATGATCGTGATTGGGGAAGAGGAATCTGATGAGTTCGGCATCAACTTACTCTGAGGCCGGGCAAGCGACTGATCAAGATCCTGACGTACAAGCAGGATACCAAACGGATGCCCAACCCCCATCGGCATGGGAAAGTCTGCCGCTGCAGACACCGCCTGCACTGGCCGAGGATTGTTTGCTGCATGGTCAGCAGGTTGAAGGGAATGAGGTCACAATCATTCTCTCCCAAGTAGCGCTGAAGCATGTTGCAGCGCATGGCTACAGCAATCTGGAATGCGAGGTTGGGGGAGCTTTGCTAGGTTATGCCTATCGCAACAACGGCCGTGTGTATCTCGAAGTACATGCTGCCATCCCAGCGGTGAGCGCGGATCATGGCCCCGTACATTTCACGTTTACGGCCGATGCATGGTCACGGCTGCATCAAGATCGCACCGAGTATTTCCCTGATCTAGCTATTGTCGGCTGGTTTCACACCCACCCAGACTTGGGCGTATTCTACTCAAGCGACGACGTCGTTGTCCATTCGGCCGCTTTTACTCTGCCCTGGCATGTGGGCCTGGTCGTGGATCCAATACGCAAGGAAGTGGGTTTCTTTGGTTGGAACGCTGGGAAATTGGTGCCATACAGCGGTTTCTACGAGATGCGCGATTTGCAGCCTTACTCCTTATTGGAGTGGAAGATGGTGCGTACGCAGATTTGGGATCATCCTTACGTTCAGCAGGAAGCGCAAGATCCGGTTTCTAGCATGGTTTACCTGCCACCCAGCAAAAGCGTGACATTGCCGGCTATCAAGCCATACGCGGGATTTGCCTTGGCCGCGATAGGATTGCTGCTAAGCCTTTTTTTGCTTGTGGCCTGGGTTCTCCCTTTGACGCGTGAGGTGGACCGTTTGCAGAATATGGTGATTGTCCTGGCTGATACAGCCTTGGCCGAGAGCAACGCGGCGCTGTGCCCCGATCCGCAACTGCGTATTCTTGCACCGCTGACCGGCAAGCGTGTGCCAGTTGGGGCAGCAATTGAGGTGATGGGAACGGCTTTGCTCGACGATGCTGCCCGTTACCAAGTAAATGTACGTCCGGCAGAAAGCGCACATTGGGCTCTGATTGATACGCGTCGTAAGGGTACAAAACTGGGCCAATTGGCGACTTGGGACACGGCGGAGAGTTCGGCGGGGGATTATGAGATGCGTCTGACGGCCGTGGATAGTAATAATATTCGCCTTGCTGGTTCCCCTCCCTGTGCTATAGCGATTAGACTTGTCCCATAATCTGGAGGTGATAGTTGCTTCTTGCAGGTTTGCTCAGAAGGCTCCTGCCCGTAAACTAGCCATCACCTATTTGGAAATGTGTGTTTCAATTCAGTTTAAAATAGAGGAGGTCGCATTCTCAAATGCGTCCAGGCGGCATCTGAGGATGCCTACTCCTCCAACGCAATGGAATCGCACCCTTTGGAAATCAGATGTCTAAAGCGAACGATCTTACTTATGCAGCCCTGATCACGATTTCAATTCCGGGTCGTGGAGAATCAGTTGGCGTCACCGTCAAGCTGTCCCCAGCTGATGCTGTGCCCACAGGTGGGCAGACTAAACTCTTAGGCGACTGTACGTTGGCTGATTTGCAAGCCTATGCGGTCGAGCTGGAGAAAGATGTTTGGGATGCTTATGAAGCGATTACGCTGCCGGCGCTGGATGATGATGAGCAGGTTAAGATTGAGGTTGCTCTGAGTAGTGATCCGGCTTCGGCTATTGAGGAGTGGTCCCAGCAAGTACTGCTTCTTCCAACACTCGAGCAAGACGATGTCGACGCTGAAGCTGCTGGGGAAGATGTGGCCCCTACTCTGAGTGAGGGAGAAGAGGACCCGGCTTTTCTACCAGATGAATTAACGACGGTTGAAACAAATGGAATTGCCGAGTTCGGAGTGGAAGATGGTGCGATCAGCTTTGAATCGCCGGATGTGGCAGTGGCTGAAACAGAACTGGTCTATCCGGAAATTGAAGAGAAGGTTGCAGAGGAGGCAGAAGCGGTTTCCAAACCAAGGACCCGCGTTCCGGAGATCATTCCCAGTAAGGCACGCGTGCGAGTGGCTGGGGAGCAGCTGCCCCTTGGCCATCCGACCTGGGCGGCGGTCGATATTCTTATTGATGAACCGGCATTGCGCGCAACCCAGGCCCATGCTCTGAGCAGTATGGATCGCGAAGTAGCCGGTGTATTGGTCGGCCCGCGTCCAGAAAAACAACCTGACGGCCGTTATTTGGTCCATATTATCGATATGATTGTGGCGCGACATACGGTCATGCAAGGGGCCAGCGTTACCTACACACCGGAAAGCTGGCGCTATTTAAATGATACCTTGATGGAACGTTACCCGGATGATACGGTAGTTATGGCTGGTTGGTATCATACCCATCCAGGTTTCGGCATTTTTTTGTCCGGGATGGATCTTTTTATCCACCAGAATTTTTTCACCCAGATTTGGCATGTAGCGTTGGTCCTGGATCCACGAGCGCGGACGAGCGGTTTTTTCTGTTGGGATCGTCCCAAGTCGCGTGTTAGTCGTTATGATTTCGCCTGGCCTTCCTGGGCGGCAGGCTCCTGGTAGCTTATTGATTTAGGTGGATGGAAAAGGAACTTGCCAAGCTCCCGCGGAGTATTAGAAACATAAGATACGCCGGCACTTCCTTGACCTTTTGTCTGTTACGTTTTACGCTTTATCTAACATGAATGAGCAAGAATTACCGTCACTCCGTATCACGGACGATGATATCACCGAAGCCAATCGTCTGAGCTTGCATTGCCCCATTTGCGCCGGCGCTGTGGAGAACCATGTGGATGGCGAGGCGTTCAGGCCGGTTGTCTGCACCAAGTGTGGCACGCTTTACCACAAGATCTGCTGGGAGCAGAGCGGTGGAAAGTGTGCTGTTTTGGGATGTGAGCATGATACGTATCATGTTCATGGCCAGGATCTTGGACCGGCTCTGAAGGTTGACTACGGTGATATACAGCAGCCATCGGCTAATGGCCAGGGCCCAAGTCGCCGTACGAAACGTCTTAAGGAGGAGCAAAGGCGCCAGGTAGAGCAATTACGCCGCCCCGGCTTGCTGCAGCGTTTGTGGCAATGGTTACTTGACCAGATCAAGATTGAGTGACTGGGGGCGGGGGCTCACTCCTTCGGCAACAGGTTTGCCGTGTAAATAAAGAAGCTGAAGTGATAGAAACCTTATGCTCCCCCGGTCATTCATCAGGCCTGTTCTTGTAGACAAAGATTCCCCGTTCCGCGGGGAGGGTTGCGCCCTCTGCAAAGAAACATTCACCACTGGAGACGAAATAGTTATATGCCCGGATGATGGCAGCCGCCACCACGCCCATTGCTGGCGTGCCAATGGAAGCAAGTGTACGGCCTATGGTTGTACTGGTTTTGGTGAAGTGCTGCCGCGCCGGACAAGACCGCGATCTCGTCCGGCTGCACGGGTGATAGCGCAACAAGAAGGGGAGATGTCAAATCGATCCAAGGTGCGCACTATGCCAAGCAGCAGCATGGGTTGCGCCCAAGCGTGCCTGATCATCGGTATCGCTCTAGCCATCGTGCTGATCGCTGCTGGCTGTTTTGGATTGTGGGCAATCGCCGACTACGTCCTGATTGACATATTGGGCTGGCAGTACCGGTCCCCATTCACAGGGGTGATTTTACCTGTTACAATCTGGACCACTGTCCAGGAAGCACGCCTGATTCTCCTGTTTTGACAATATTATTTACTACAGATTGTTCCCCATTCAGCGGGTGATCGATTAAGGTTGGGCGACGAGAATAAAATGGTCTTTCAATCTTGATGTCAGCCGCGTTGGTGGGTTTAACGAAGTGTAACGCAATTGGAGCGAAGATATGACGACAAATTTTGAAAGGCTCTTGGCGAAAGTTCATGAGATTGATGACCTTAACAAGGCGCTGTCCGTACTCAGCTGGGATCGTGAAACAAATATGCCCGAGGCTGGGACGGCGGTGCGCGTAGAGCAAATGACGACGCTTAGTAGGCTCACTCATTCGATGTTCACCTCAGATGAAATGGGGGAATTGATTGAAGCCGGGGCAGATGAGGTGACTGGAGCGGATTACGAGAGCAATGAGGCCAGTCTAATTCGTCTCTTACGCCGTACCTACACTGATGCCCGTAAACTCCCTCCTGAGTTTGTGGCTCGTGTCAGCCAGATCAGTGGCCACGCACATAAAGCGTGGGTCCAGGCGCGTGCGGAGAATGATTTCCCCAGCTACCTGCCGTGGTTGGAGCAAATCGTCGAACTTGGACAGGAAAAGGCTGAGCTTTATGGGTACGAGGAGGAGAGATATGATGCGCTGCTCGACCAGTATGAACATGGCATGAAAACAGCCGAAGTGCGCGCTATCTTTTCTGCACTTAAGGATGCGTTGGTGCCGCTGCGGCAGGCGATTCAGGAGCGGGGCGTGGAGGTCGACGATGGCCTGCTATTCCAATCTTTTGACGTCGATAAACAGAAGGCGTTCGCTCGCTATATTGCGCCCAAAGTAGGCTATGATCTCTCGCGCGGACACATCGGAACGGTGGTGCATCCTTTCGCAATAAGTTTCAGCCGCTACGATTCACGTATTACCACGCGCTGGTACCCCGACTTCTTAAGCCCTTCGCTTTTTGGCACGTTGCATGAAGCAGGGCATGCTCTATATGAACAGGGCACACATCCGGACCTGGCGCGTACACCGCTGGCGCGCGGCACTTCGCTGGGCGTTCACGAGTCTCAGTCACGGATGATGGAGAATTTCGTCGGGCGCAGCCTGGGGTTTTGGCAGGTTCATTTCGCGCACTTGCAGAGCCTTTTCCCTGAACAGTTAGGGAGCCATACGGCGGAAGCTTTTTATAGAGCGATCAACAAGGTGCAACCCTCGTTTATCCGCGTTGAGGCGGATGAACTGACTTACAATTTTCACATCATCTTGCGTTTTGAATTGGAACAAGCACTGATGAATGGTGAATTAATGGCCAGGGATTTACCAGGAGCATGGAATGTGAAGATGGCGGAGTTGTTGGGGGTCGTGCCGCCCAACGACAGCGAAGGATGCCTGCAAGATGTGCATTGGAGCAGGCCGATGTTTGGCTATTTCCCAACGTATGCGCTTGGAAATCTTTACGCGGCGCAATTTTATGAAACGGCCGTCGCCGAGGAGCCGGTCATTGGCGAGGAAATGGCAGAAGGGCAGACAGAGGCCCTGGTGCATTGGCTGCACGAGAATATTCACCAACATGGCCGTAAGTTTACGCCACGTGAATTGGTCCAGCGTGTGACAGGACGGCCGTTAGGTTATGAGCCCTTTGTGCGTTATGCGACGGCCAAGTTCAGCGAGATATATGAATTGTAGCACGAGGTCAGTGGCCCTAAGCAGAGCAGATACCTGTTTCTGCGGCAAAGAAAAAGGGCATTTCTCAACGAGAAATGCCCTTTTTGCCGTCTTATGATCAGCTCGCTCAGAACAGCCAACTGCCACGGAGGCGCATGACGCCCATAAACACAAGTAGCAGAGCTACGACTACGACGATCAGGTTATTGCGGAACTTAACGGCCGAATTTGGCGATTTGCGCCAGATGGCCGAAAGATGGGCAGTAATTACGGCCAGGATCATCGTCGTCGCGTGTTCCAGACGATCGGCTGGGAATCCACCGCCCAGTCCAAAGAGTAGAATCAAACCGAGCAGCAAGTTGATGTCCAAAGTAGTGGTGAACGCGGTCATAATACGTTTGTCAACGGCTTGGTAGTCGGCTTTGCTCAGCCAACCGTAGGCAAACTTGATGATGGCGATGATGCCGGCTATGGCGACAAGCCAACGCACCAAACCGTGCAACGTCAATATGAAATCCATTGTTAGCCTCCCTCATACTATTGGTTGCTCTTCCCTGATTTACCTGCCCCAAGGAAAAGCAAGGATCGGGGATGGAGCAGTTCCCCTCAAATTAGTGTTAGTTATTGGTTGCCGCAGTGGCAGAGCCTGATTCTTCATTCTCACCGGTTGCGGGTGCGGGAAACTCGATACGGACACGGGCAACCGCGCGCCGGTCCACGTCTAAAACCTTGAGATGGACCTGTTCGTTGTAGACAACCTCGTCATTGATCTGAGGAGGTCGACCCAACCGGGTGATCACCAAGCCTCCCACCGTCTCAACGTCCGGCAGTGATGATTCGTCGCCAAGATAAACTTCTTCCATCAGATCATCTACCAGATAATCGCCAGCAACCTCCAAGATTCCAGGGGCAAGTTCAACATAAGGTTCTTTTTCCAGGTCGAATTCATCGCGCACCTCGCCTACAACCTCTTCCACCAAGTCTTCCAGGGTGACGACGCCAGCCATTCCTCCGAATTCGTCCAGGACGACAGCCATGTGCAATCTTTGTTGCTTAAAAATCCCCAGCAGTGATTCGACAAACTGATCTTCTGGGACGGCCGGAGCAGAGCGCAGAATAAGGCGCAGGTCAAACGTAGCGGTGGGCTTGATGCTCTGGCGAATCAAGTCTTTGAGGTGCAAAATGCCGATGATGTGGTCCAGATCAGTGTCGTAAACGGGGAAACGGCTGTGACGACTTTCCGTTACCAATGTGAGCAATTCATCGAGTGGTATGTCTAGAGGGATAGCCTGAACTTTGATACGAGGCGTCATCACCTGGCCGACGGTGCGATCGCTGAAGTCAAAGATATTGCGGATCATCTCCTCCGCATCTTCTTCTAATAGACCGCCTACAGTGCTCTCAGCAACGATCAGTTCCAATTCCTCAGGAGCCAGGAGCCGGGATTGTCCATGAGCAGGTGGAACGCGGAACAACTTTAGCAGAAGGCCACCGATCCAGTTGAGGACCTGCACAGGAATTCTAAGAATGGTTTGTGAAATCCGCATGGGCTGGGAAAGTCGCTGAGCAGCCCCAGAGGCATCCAGAAGGGCCAGTGTTTTGGGCACCATCTCGCCGAGTACAACGTGAAGATAGGTGAGCAGGCTTAAGGCCACAAAATAACCTATGCCATTAGCGACTGATTCGCTCAGGTTGAACCAGCCCACCAGATAAGCCTCGATGAAATGTGAAATCCGGAGCTCGCCATACATGGCCAGCCCGAGGGATGCTAAGGTGATGCCGAGTTGGGCGGTGGCGATATATTGGTCTTGGCGCGGGCGAGAGTCCAGGACATCCAAGACTTTCTGTGCCTTGCTGTTGCCTTCATTAACCAATTCTTCCATCTGCGTCTTTCGAACGCCGATAATGGCGAATTCGGAGGATACGTATAGTCCATTGAGCAAGATCAGCAGCAGGATAACAATCAGAGGTAAAAAGAGCGCCGTAATCGAAGGCAACTCGCCCGCAGCGGCCTCAAAGATCAGGAGTAAGAAGCTCATTCCCGGAATACCCAAAGTAAGGAGAAGGATCTTACTCATGATCGACCACTTCCCATTCGGTAAAGCCTGTGGCCGAATCGGAGGGAGGTAGTTGTAACGATACCTCTTGCACTCCCAGATCTACCATCGATTCTACCCGAATCACCGTTCCGCCCGCTGTAACTTCGTCACCCTCGGCAGGAGGACGCCCGAGCAGGCTGAAGACAAGGCCGCTTAACGTGTCCGATTCGGCGGGTAAATCCAACTCCAGGTACTCGTTAACGTCGGTCACCAGTAGGTCGCCGCGTAAGTAGATACGCCCCTCTTTGTCTCGCGCAATGAGCGCCATTTCGTCGTCGAATTCATCTTGCAACTCACCGAAGATCTCCTCGATTAGATCTTCAAAGGTGATGAGACCGGCTGTTCCACCGAACTCATCGAATACGATAGCCAGATAATTGCGACGGGTATTCAGTTTCTGCCATACATCGGCGGCGGGCATGGTTTCAGGGACGTAAACAACGTCGCGGAGGACGCTTTGCAGGTTTTGCTCATTGCGCACATGAAGCCGGAAGAGATCTTTGACATGGACAAAACCATTGATGTCATCAAGCGATTCGCTATAAATAGGGATGCGTGAAAAGCCTTCTTGCATGGCGAGATCGAGCACTTGCAGCACGCTGCTGTCCACCGGCGCGGCGACTAGTTTTGTGCGATGCAGCATGACCTGTTTGGCAGTTAGCTCGCGCATACGGAATGCATTGCGCAGCATTTGTCGTTCCACATCGTCTAATAACCCACCTTCGTGGCTTTCTGAAACGAGCAATTCGATCTCTTCTGCAGAATGCACATTGGAATGTTTCTCTGATGGACTATGACCCAGCAAGCGTAGGACGAGCGCGCCACTGCCGTTAAATAGCCAGATAAGCGGCGCGAATAACTTAAGAGAGATCTTCATGGGCCAGACGACGCTCATGGCCATTCTTTCCGGATATTGAATTGCCACGGACTTGGGAAATAGCTCACCTATAATCACCTGCAAAGTTGTAATGCTCAATAATACGAAGGTGACTGATAGGGTATTGGCCAGCACCAGTGTTGCTGCCGCGGAGTCTCCGCCTAGAAGATCGACGATGGAGGGCCACTTCTCGAGCAATGCGGCAACCGGCTCGACAAGGCTGCGAGCGATCACGTTCTGCCCGTAGGCACCCAACACAAGCGAAGTAATAGTGATACCGATCTGGCAGCCTGCTACGTACCGATCGAGAGCCTTGTTGTCTTCCAGAAATGGTATCAAGGCCTGCGCCAAACGATTGCCTTGACCGGCTAATTGACTGATCTTGGTACGACGGGCTGACACGGTGGCAAACTCAGCGGCCACGTAGAAACCGTTAAAAAAGACCATCAAGGCGACGGTAGCGATGATGACAAGTACATTCATATTTGTTTTCTAGGGTGATTGCCGGCCGGTATGCCAACTTGACTTGTTGAGTGACGAACAAGGTATTGGTTAGTTCCAGCTCGGAGCGTCGTTAATTGACGCTCACTGGTTAGGAGCCTGTCAGTAATAAAAAGAGATTTAGGGCGCGAGTCAGGAGGTTCTGAAGTTAGTTTGGACACTACGTGCGCACTCCCCAGTGTCCGGACAATGTTTCTGCCATTATTGGTTTGCTGGTAGACATGAAAGGTAAGTAAATACACCTACTTGAGATTTCGACGAGTTTGTCGCAAACGGTTTGATATTAATCGATCATTTATCGCGTCTGAAAACGAACTCGCCGAAGTTGGTCTGAATCTGATTGGATTATAGAAAAGAGGGGGGAATTGTCAAACCTGTCGAGGATTGACATCCCATCTCGTTCGATTCGTCACTAATCATGTTCGGAAAAGCGTACGTTGATGTCCATGGTCATTATTTCCCTGGGCAATATAGAATGTCAGCCGAGCATCAATAAACATATTGTCTGGCTTCATCGGCGTAGGCAAAGAGCAAATCGATATCCGCTTTCTTCTTGATGGGATGTTAAGTGAGCCATTTGGTATGTTCATTTGCTGCACGACCAGAGTAAGTGTGCCGCTGGGTGTGAGTATGTTGTAGCGTGTGGTCTTGTATTCGTGGCCTGGCACAATTTCGGCCGTGACGCGCCAATTGTCGTTGTATGTGTAGCCTTCGGGATGGACATAGACCTGGTCTGGCATCTCGCGAAAAGGGTTGATCCAGCGGACAGCATCCATGCCAAAGCGATCAAAAAACTCGCGCTCGCTGATGCCGCTCATGGCGTTATTGAGAAAAGAGGGCATAAGATGGTGGGTGGTGACCGGAATGTGGTCCGGCACGCCACGGTTGATGGCTGCCAATAATCTTTGTTTCGGCGTCATGGTCATGTGTGTTGTCCAAATGCTCAAATGGATCAGCGGGTCAAATGCCGGAATGTTTTGGACGATATCATGAAGTTGGGGCAGGAAAATATAAGGCGATCAAGAAGGAAACTGGGCCAAAATCCTTGACATCTAAAACGTTTTAGATTATGCTATTTGATATCTAAAACGTTTCAGTTCATTGATATGCGGTTGTTCCCCAAATCTTGAGGGAAGGTAAGGAATGCCGATCACCTTAAGGGACATTGCAGAACGGGTTGGCAAATCGGTGCCTACGGTTTCCCGAGCGCTGGCTGGATTTAGTGATATCAGCCCGCAAACTCGGGAAGAAGTGCAGCGCGTGGCCCTCGAAATGGGGTATGAGCCAAATATCACCGCCCGTAATTTGCAGAAGCAGCGCACTGATACGATCGCTCTTATTTTGCCAACGGCGCGCGAACTCCGTTTTTCCGATCCCTTCTTCAGCGAGTTTTTGTCCGGTCTTGTGCAGGGAATAACCGCACGCAGTTACAATCTCGATATCTCCACCAGTCCTTCCGAAATTGATCAAGAAACCTATCTAAAACATATCCGCAGCCGCCGCTTCGACGGTTTTGTGGTCGTACGCACCCAGCGACAAGATGCGCGGATCAAATTGCTTCTTGAGCATGACGTTCCCTTCGTAGCTTTTGGGCGAATTGAAGGGAACAATGATTTTCACCTTGTCGACGAAAATGGGTTCGGAGCGATGCGGCGCATTGTCGATCACTTGGTGGGATTGGGTCACCGGCGATTGGCTTGTATCGCCGAACCAACTCATTTAACGAAATCCTATCATCGTGTTCAGGGCTTTCTGGATGGGCTGCAGGCGCATGGCCTTCCGACTGATAACGGCTTAGTGTTGGAAACCCATTTCCGCCAGCGCTCTGGTCGTATTGCAGCCGCACATTTGTTGAATCGATCCAACCCTCCTACGGCGATTGTCGCCTGTAATGATTTGATCGCCCTCGGAGCCATCGGCGCCGCCCAGGAAAAGGGGTTGGTCGTTGGTAGAGATGTAAGCATTACCGGATTCGACGATATTTTACTGGCTGAATATGTTAATCCTCCGCTGACCACGGTACACCAGCCTGCATATCAGCTTGGTGAAATGGTCGTGCAGATGTTGTTGAAGGTAATAAATCGTGAGCCTATTGCCCAAAAGCAGATCATTACCGAGCCGGAAATCGTTATCCGGGAATCCAGTGGACCATGTCCAGTTGATTAGAGGAGGTGATGCGCAGCAAACGATGATTCTGCCCTGTTAATTTATTGTCTAGTGTGAAATTCGTGTGACGGCCGATTTGGCCAGTGTACAACTATCGTTAACCCAAAAGGAGAGGAAAATGGCGAACCATCTGAGAATAGCAGCCTTGTTGGTAATTATGCTCATGCTCGTCGTCGCCTGCGGCGGCGGCGCTGCTGAGGAAACCCCTGTTGAAGAGCCGGCTCCTGCCGAAGAAGCACAAGCACCGGCAGAGGAAGCTGCGGTACCTACCGCAGCGCCGGCGGAAGAAGCCCAGGCCCCTGCAGAAGAAGCGATGGCGGGCGACGCGGTCTTTTTCTCAACCCAATTTGTGCCTATTGAAGAGCAAGAATTGTTTCGCGCTATTCTAAAAGAGGGCGGCTTCGACGTTAATGGATCCGAAGAGGGACCATTGATCGACCTGGTATTGGCCGGCGCTCAATCCGGCAGCGGAGAAATTGATGTTGTCGGCGCGCTGCATGGGACTTACCCGCCCCTGGCGCGTGAAGACGCGATGATGAATATGATCGATGTGGCCGATGATCTTGCCGCTGATCGGGACATCGCGCCGGCATTCCTTGAAACCGGTTTGCTGGGTACCGATGATTTTCTTTATTACATCCCTTGGATGCAGGCCACTTACATTATGGCTGCAAACACGGAAGCGCTCCAATACCTTCCGGATGGCGCAGATGTTAACGCGCTTACCTGGGAACAATTAGGCGAATGGTGTCAAAACATCCTTGATGAAACTGGTGAGCCAAAATGTGGCTTGCCACACGGCGGGCTCTTCCATCGCTTCCTGGAAGGCTATATGTGGCCCTCCTTCACCGGTGGCATGGTCTCCAACTTCCAGAGCAGCGAAGCGATGGATATGATGGCCTGGGCTCGCGACACCTTGTGGCCAACCATACACCCTGAAGCCATCAACTATGAGTTCATGCAAGAGCCTCTGATATCTGGTGAAGTGTGGGTTGCTTTTGATCACACAGCCCGTTTGCTTGACGCTTTCAATGCTGAACCGGATAACTTTATTGCTTTCCCTGCACCGGCAGGCCCTGCTGGGCGCGGTTTTATGCCCGTAGTGGTTGGCCTGGGAATCCCGGCTGATGCCCCGCACCCGGAAGCCGGCGCGGACGTCATCGAGTTTTTGACACGACCTGACGTACAAGGAGCCATCTTGCGCGATTTGGGCTTCTTCCCTGTCGTTGAAGGGGTTGACACATCTGATTTGCCGGCAGGCGTTGAAATTGAAGCGGGCGCGGTTGCTGCGCAAGCCAATTCGCCTGATGCGCTTCCCGCTTTGCTGCCAGTTGGTTTGGGTGAGCGCGGCGGTGAAATAAACCAGATTTACAAAAATGCCTTCGATCGCATTGTGTTAAATGGCGAGGACATTGCCGCGGTATTGGGTGAAGAGGCAGGCAATCTGCAAACCTTGATGGACGAAACAGGTGCGCCTTGCTGGTCGCCAGATGCGCCGAGTGATGGGCCGTGCCAGGTTAATCCAATTGGTGAATTGAGTGTGGTGGTCGAACCTGCAGAAGAAGCAGCGGCAGCGCCCGCGGAAATGAGCGATGCCGTCTTCTTTTCGACGCAGTTTGTGCCCATCGAAGAACAGGAAAAATTCCGCACAATTCTGCAGCAAGGTGGCTTTGATGTGAATGGCTCTGAAGAAGGCCCCCTGATCGATCTCGTTTTGGCCGGTGCGCAATCTGGTAGCGGTGAAATTGATGTCATCGGTGCCTTGCATGGCACTTATCCGCCGCTGGCGCGTGAAGATGCGATGATGAATATGATCGATGTCGCCGATGATTTGCTCGCTGACCGCGATCTGGCGCCGGCTTTCCTTGAAACAGGTTTGTTGGGCAGTGATGATTTCCTTTACTACGTACCCTGGATGCAGGCTACCTACATTATGGGTGCCAACGTAGAAGCACTGGATTATCTGCCAGATGGCGCTGACGTTAATGCCCTGACCTGGGAACAGTTTGGCGAATGGTGTCAAAATATCCTTGACGAAACCGGTGAACCCAAATGTGGTTTGCCACACGGCGGGCTCTTCCATCGCTTCCTGGAAGGCTATATGTGGCCCTCCTTCACCGGTGGCATGGTTTCACAGTTCAACAGTCCGGAAGCAGCAGCGATGATGGAATGGGCGCGTGACTCGCTGTGGCCAACCATTCATCCAGAATCAATCAATTACGAGTTCATGCAGGAACCGTTGTTGTCTGATGAAGTCTGGGTGGCCTTTGATCACACCGCACGTCTGTTGGACGCCTACAATGCCGATCCCGAGAAGTTCATTGCCTTCCCGGCACCTGCCGGTCCGGCTGGACGAGGCTTTATGCCAGTGGTGGTTGGTCTTGGGATTCCCGCTGATGCGCCTGATCCGGCTGCTGGTGCTGACTTGATTGAGTATCTGACCCGGCCTGAGGTGCAGGGCATGGTGCTTAATGAGCTTGGTTTCTTCCCAGTAGTTGGTGGTGTTGATACGTCCAGTATGCCGGAAGGCGTTGCCATTGAAGCTGGCGCCGTATCCGCGCAGGCGAACTCTGCCGATGCTTTGCCCGCCCTCCTGCCGGTTGGTTTAGGTGAGCGCGGTGGTGAGATCAACCAGATCTTCAAGAATGCGTTCGACCGCATCGTGTTGGATGGTGAGGACATTCAAACGGTTTTAGATGAAGAAGCAGCTAATCTGCAGGCCTTAATGGATGAGACGGGGGCTCCGTGCTGGGCGCCTGATCCCGCCAGTGACGGGCCTTGCCAGATTAGCCAGTAGGTTATTGATAGCGGGGTGCGTACTGGTACGCACCCCGCTTTTATAACCGAGCACTTCTTGCACAAAAGGAAGGGATTCGTGATATGAGTACGATTCAACAAGCGAAAGGGAAAAAGAAATATAATTGGGCACCCTATTTGCTTATCTTGCCGTCTCTCATCTACTTGGCTGTGTTTTTTGCCTGGCCGATGGTGCGCGGTTTGACACTGGCAGTATGGAATGATGAGGCGCTGCTGGCTTTGCAAGAGGAGGCTTCGCAAGATAGTAATGTAGCCGGAAAGCTGCCGCAGGGCACGGACGTCACCATCCTGGATCAACAAGGAAACCTGGTGCCGGCCGATGAACTTGGGCAAGGCAATTTGCAAACCGAAATCTGGTATCAGGTCGTAGGACTGGGCGCTGATGGACAAAACATCAGCGGCTGGGTGCCCGAAAGTCGCATACGTGTCCGCGAAGAAGCCGCGGACGGCACACCCACCGGCGGCTCAGTGCGCACAAAGTTGGGCAGTGAAGCCGATCCATTGACCGCGATTTATGCGGCAGAAAATGAAAACAGCGCCATCATCGGGCAGTTAGAAGCACGCGCAGAGGTTAGCATTGAAGGCGTTTCTATACTGGAAGTTTGGTATCTGATCAATGGCGCTGAAGAAGGTGGTGAGCCGGTTGAAGGCTGGGCACCGTCACGTTATATACAAGTTTATGAAGATGAAACCAACGGACGCATTGATCGCGGCAATACGGGCGCTTTCACGTCTGAATATATTAAGAAAATGGTCAATGACCGTTTCTTCAAGCCGGCACTGCTCACGACACTGCTGCTGATGGTCTTAATAATTCCGCTGCAGTTCATCTTGGCGATCATCATGGCCTTGGTGATCCAGTCCAATTTGAAAGGCCAGGGTCTTTTCTTATACGTGTTTGCCATTCCGCTGGCGGCTTCTGACCTGGCGGTCGGCATCGTTTGGTTCTCTATATTTACGACAAACGGCTATTTGAACACGATCTTGCAGGGATTGGGCATCATTGATGCGCCGGTCACCTATCTCTCGGCCGAAACGCGCTATTGGATCGTTGTCGCGATTGTACTGGCGGAGGTCTGGCGGGCGACTTCCATTGTGATGGTCATTGTGGTTTCCGGCCTGCAAGCCATTTCTACCGATGTATTGGAAGCGGCGGAGCTGTTTGGCGCCGGACTTTGGCAGCGTTTGCGTTATGTCATTTTGCCGCTCTTGAAGCCAAGTTTACAAGTGGCACTCATCTTGCGTACGATTCTCGCCCTGCAGGTATTTGCGGTTGTGGTCGCTTTGAGCGGCGGTGATATCGTGACCGTTCTGGCACGTGAAACCTACCGGCAGTATTACGATTTCCGTAATTTGAATGTGGCGGCGTCGTTTGCAGGATTCATCCTGATCATCTCGATGGTGAGCGCCGTATTCTACTTACGCACCATCCGCACACAAGAGGAAGCCCAAGCATGAGTACATTAACTGAATCAGGCATTACGGCCGCTCAAGCATCGGCCGAAGTAAAAGCGATACATCGTAAAATGCTGCGCCGTCAGAAAATCAACAAAGGGTTTGCCTACCTTGTCGCCATCTTGATCCTGTTGTGGATACTTGTGCCGATCTGGTTCATCGCCTCCATGGCGCTTACCACTCCGCAAAATGTATTCGCCTATCCCAAGGGTGTATTGCCTTTTATAGAATTCTCCTTCGAAACAATGCGGTTTTTCTTGAATTCAGAAGGGATCGTTCCGGGCATCATTAACAGTGTCACCGTAGCTGTGATAACCCTTGTGCTGTCAACCCTGATTGCCGCCCCGGCAGGATACGCCCTTTCGCGTTACATCTTCCGCGGCCGCGATACTTACAGGCTGTCTGTATTGATGGTGCGTGCCTTTCCCATAGTAGTGCTGGCGATTCCACTGGTCGTGGTTTTCATCAATTTTGGCATATTTGACAGCATCTATAGTTTGGCGCTGATGCATACTGCCTTAACCCTGCCGACAACCATTTTGATTATTGGCAGTGTATTTGCCAGCGTGCCCTACGAACTAGAAGAAGCAGCCAAGGTATTTGGCTGCACGCCTTTCCAGGCTTTTCGACAAGTTGTATTACCGTTGGTGCTGCCAGGTATTGCCGCGGCGGCAATTTTCACCTTTGTTATGTCCTGGAATGAGGTATTTGCGGCCAGTGTGCTGACCATCCAAAATCGCACACTGCCGGCGCAGGTATTCAACACCTTAGGCCAATCCTCACAGGCATATCAATTTGCCGGGGCGTTTTTTATGCTGATACCGTCGATGATTTTCATCTTCTTTATCCGGCGCTATCTGTTTAATATGTGGGGCCAGGTCACCAAATAGGAGCGAAGAAATGGCTGAAATTAAGATTGAAAATGTAACCAAACGCTTCGGCGACTTTGTCGCCGTAGATAACGCCAGTCTGACCATTGGCGAACAAGAATTCGTAGTACTGTTAGGTCCCAGTGGTTGTGGTAAAACAACCTTGCTGCGTGCTGTAGCCGGATTGGGTATGGCGGACGAGGGACGCATATGCATTGGCGGTCGTGACGTAACCTACCTGCCGCCGCGCGATCGTAATATCTCGATGGTCTTTCAAAGCTACGCCATCTTCCCACACATGAAAGTGTCCGATAACATTGCTTTCGGTTTGAAGATGCGCAAGACTGACTCGAAGGAGATCGAGAAGCGTGTCCGTAAAGCAGCGGAAATGATGCACATCGAAGAGATGCTGGATCGTTATCCAAGCAAGATGAGCGGTGGTCAGCGACAGCGTGTCGCTGTGGCTCGTGCCCTGGCGATGGATGCCCAAGTGCTGTTGATGGATGAGCCACTGAGCAACCTGGATGCGTTGCTGCGCCTGGAAATGCGCGCTGAATTGAAGAAGCTCTTGGCGGATGTCAAGGCGACAACGATTTATGTTACCCATGACCAGATCGAGGCCCTGAGCATGGGCGATCGCATTGCCGTGATGAAAACGGTATCATCCAGCAGATTGACGAGCCGGGCGTTGTCTATGATCTGCCGTCGAATCAGTTTGTGGGCGGTTTCATCGGCAACCCGCCTATGAATTTTATGACGGGGCAGGTGCAGCGTGACAATGGCCAGGTCGATGTAAAAATCGGCGACTTTTCCCTGGACTCCGGCTCCGGTGATGCAGCCCTTGTTGAAAGAATACGACGGCCAATCAGGTGGCGATTGGCATTCGCGCCGAGAATATGGAAACGCTAAACGAGCCGGCTGATGATGCGCTCAAAGTACGTGTGCTGGTGGTGGAACCACTGGGTTCGCAAAACTTGCTCACGGTTAACATCGGCGACGATACGGTGAAGGTGGCGACGCACCCCACTTTCAAGGTGAAACCGGATGAAGATGTGTGGCTGCGCTTCCCGGCGGATAAGATTCGCTGGGTCGACCGTGACAGCAAAATGACCTTGTATCCATAGCCAAAGATGCCAACTTCAGCACTTGTTGGGGGTGTACCAGCAGGTACAACAAGTTGGCATCTTTTGAGTAATTTCATGACAATGACAACGGCGCATATCGTTAATCATACGCACTGGGATCGTGAGTGGTTTCTTACCTCTGTTTACACAAGCCGCTGGATTCCTGTCCTAATTGACAATTTGGAACGGCTTGTCGCCGCCAACCCCGATTTCCGATTTTTGTTTGATGGGCAGACGCTGGTGGTTGAAGATCTATTGCAGGTCGCGCCGGCATATGAACCGCGAATTCGGGAGCTGGTGGGCAACGGCCGTTTGCAAATCGGACCCTATTACTGCCAGCCTGATTGGCAGATTACTGGCGGCGAGCTGCTTTTGCGCAATCTTGCCTTTGGTCAAAAGGATCTCGTTCGCTTCGGCGGCAGGATGAACACCGGCTGGATGGTGGACACCTTCGGCCACATCAGCCAATCACCGCAGATTCATAAACTATTTGGCATAAACGATTTGTATGTCTGGCGCGGTGTGCCTGAGCTGGAACCATACTTCAAGTGGCAGGGAGCTGACGGGGCGCAGTTGTTGACCATCAACTTGTTTGGCGGCTACCGCAACTTATATGGGGTGAGCCATGTGCCGGAGGTTGCTGTGAAACGGCTGGAGGCCGAGGTGGATAAATTACGACCGTTTTACCCTACGGCCGACATCCCCCTGTTTGACGGCTATGACCTGGAAGACAATCCGGAGGATCCGCTCGGTTTCTACGAAAAGTTGGGTGGAATCCGGCCTGATATACAGTTGTGGGAATCCACACCGGGCGCCTTTGCGGCGCAGATAGCCGCCAAGGATTTGCTGCTGCCAACGATTGAAGGAGAACTAAACTCCGGCAAATATGGCGCGACTTTCCCCGGCGTTTTCTCAGCGCGCACCTATCTCAAAATCATGGCAAGTGATTGTGAGCGGATGCTGTTCAAAGTCTGTGAACCGCTGGGCGTGATGGCCCACAAGTGTGGACAAGCATATGCCGTTGAGCAGTATGAACAATGGGGCCGAATACTGCTGCAGAACGCGGTCCATGATTGCATTTGTGGGGTGAGCATTGACCAAGTGCATGAAAAAATGGAATATAGCTACCGGCAGGCCTTTGCGGGCATGATCGGCAATGCACAGGCCTCACTGGCGGCCATTCTTGCTCATTTTGCCGCGGGATCATACGCCGTCAGCACCAACCCCTTCACCCTGGATACGTGGCAGATAGCCGGCGATGAACTGGTCCATATTCAGACCAAGGGTGTTGGCGTTTGGCCGGTAGTGGAGCGGATGCCCATTGTCGGGACACAGATGGTTACCGATCTGTTTGTCTGGAGCAATGAACATTATGAAGCGACGGTCACTGCTGAGGGTCTTGTCAACGTGGGCGATGCCGTTCTTGGTGAGATCGTTGTCTCCACTGAGCATGGCGACACCTATTCCGACGAATTGGGCGATCGCTTGGGCGCTCTGCAGATACTGTCCGGGCTGACCTTACAGCAGAGCAGCGAGCATCATGCGCTGCTTTCGTTTGCGGCGCAGTGGCAGGATGACGCCAAACAGGTCTCCGCCGAAGTGCGCTTGCTTTTTGATGAGTCGCCGCTGATCAAATGGCAGATCGACCTTGATTCACGGGGAACAGATCTGCGCGTGGAGATGGTTTTTCAAACGGCCGTCTCCGGCACTATAAAAGCGGGCATGCCCTTTGATAATGTTATCCGCTCGCAAGTTGATGACGATCTGCTGCCGCGCAAACTGCCCGCCGATCTCGCCAGCGTGCTCCTGGGACAGCGTGAATTGAACAGCGTGACCATGTTCCCCTTTCAGGATTATGTTTCGGTGAGCGACGGCGACACGGCCGTCACCATGCTGGCCAAGGGGCTGCGCGGCTACCGGGGCGAGGCGGACGGGCTGATCATCATGCCCTTGCGCCGCGCCGTGCAGTGGCTGACTGCCGCCAATCTACAAAATCGAGATGGCGATGCCGGTCCCTTTTTCTACGTGCCGGATGCACGCTGTGAACGGCGGGTTCGGCATGAACTGGCGGTGGCTTTTAGGCTTGATGATGTCGACTCCCCAGCTTTCCAGGCGGCCAATGCCGCTTATCAAAACCCGCCGCTTATCGTCAACAGCCAGGCGCTCGGGCAGCGAACGAGCTGGCAGCTGCTGCAAGAAGAGGTGCCGTTGAGTGCGTTGTTCGTACAGGATGGCGCGCTGCTGGCCCGTTTTTATAATCTGGCGCCGCAGAAACGACCGTTGGCGCGGCCCTATACAACCAGCGATGTATGGGGACAACCAGCGGGTTCTGCCACTGAGATTAGCGCGAAGCAGATCCTGAACGTACGGCTGGATGGTGAGTTCGATGCACAAGCAGCGCCAGAAGACAGCGACCGGACCGTGCTTGATTTTTCGCTGCCTGACTGGCGCGTTGGGGAGAACCAAGGGCGACCTGATGCGGCGATCATGTTGCAGCTGACGGTCAAAGTTGAGGCGCTGCAGGCAGAGATCATCCGCCTAGAGGCGGAGATGGCAGGGGTTGCGGAGCAGGAACAACTGCGGATACAGCATCGTATTTATATTTTGCAGCGAGAAAGCCTTGAGTTTCAGCTTTCGCATCTACTAAACGAACGAAAGCTGGAACAAGATGGCCTTCTGAACGAAGATTATCTCTACAATCCAGATGCTGAGATTGCGGAGTTGGGGTTGGCCTTGAATCATTTACGCATTAAGCGTCGGATTTTTGACTATGTGGTAGAGGTGTTGTAGCCAAAGACGTGATATAAACATGTAGCAAGAACAGGGTCAAGTTAGTTCGACCACTTCCAAGCGGCACCTATGATGAAAAGGGGAATGATCTGATGACGATGTTCCATGACATGCGCTGGACGTCGCAGAAGCTCGCTCAACGACTGCGTCTGGCTGAATCTCTCGTATACCGGCGACGGCAGCTTTTACGGCCGTTTCGCTTGCTAGTGCTTGACGGGCCTGAAGTCGATCCGCCCGTTGATTTGAGCGCAGATGACACAAATTGGCTTGTGGTGCAGCCAAACAGTCATTGGCTGGAAGCACAAACTGATTTTCTGTTGAGAACTCACTTTCAAGTGCCAGCCGCTTGGGACCCTGAATCGGCGATCGCGCTGCATTTACCTCTCGGCGTGACAGGCGACTTCAGCCACCCGGAGGCTCTTGCCTACATCGATGGTGAACCCTATGCCTCATGTGACCGCCGTCACCAGGAGATTTTATTACCTGAGCGTTTGCGTGACGGGCGGGATCATTTGTTGGCCCTGCATGGCTGGACCGGTGGTACACATCTATTGCACATCGTCGGGGGAGGCAGCCAACAGCAACAGAACCCCGCAGAGCGATTGTGGATGGGTGAATGCGTTTTGGTGCAGATTGACCAACCGACACGTGATTTCGTGGCGTTGGCGCGTGTGGCCCTGGGAATTGCTGATCAGCTTTCTAAAAATGAACCAGCCAGGGCCCATCTTTATAATGCGCTGGATGATGCTTTCAAAGTGCTAGAGACGCGAGAGCCGTTAGGGGAGCGATTCTATGCCAGCGTACCGCAGGCTTACGACCTGTTGCGTGCAGGCGTGGGAACAGCCGGCGAGCCATTGGATGTGGATATCACGGCCGTTGGACACGCGCATATCGACGTGGCCTGGTTGTGGACACTGGACCAGACGCGCCGCAAGGCGGGACGGACCTTTCACAATGTCTTGCGCTTGATGGAGCAGTACCCAGACTTCTGTTTTGTTCAAAGCCAGCCACAATTGTACGACTATGTGCGGCAAGATTATCCGCAATTGTTTGAAGCGATTACCCAGCGGGCCAAAGCGGGTCAATGGGAGCCAATTGGTGGGATGTGGGTGGAGGCAGACTGCAAACTGTCCGGCTCAGAATCGCTGGCGCGGCAGTTATTGCTCGGACGGAATTTCTTCAGGGAGCATTTCGGAGAGGGTGCAGAATCAGAAGTGCTTTGGTTACCAGATGTGTTTGGTTATGCCTGGGATTTGCCACAGCTGATCAAAGAAGCGGGCCTCACCTATTTCTTCACGATCAAAATTGGCTGGAGCCAGTACAATCGCTTGCCGTATAATTCTTTCTGGTGGCAAGGGCTGGACGGCAGCCGTGTACTAACCCACTTCAGCCCCACCAAGGAACCGGGCAGCGCGTTTGCCAGCACCTATAATGCAGCAGCCACGCCTGGACAAGTGCTTGGTACGTGGCGTAATTTCCAGCAGAAGGATTGGGGTAAAGCGGGACAGATTCCATCGTTGCTTATGTCCTATGGTTATGGGGATGGGGGCGGTGGTCCTACACGCGAGATGCAAGAAAACATCGGCGAGATGGCGACGTTCCCGGCTACGCCTCGTGTGCGGAAAGGAAAAGTCATCGACTTCTTTCGCCAATTGGAAGAGACGGCGGTGGGCGAAGCGTCCGTAGGACATCGATTGCCTACCTGGAATGGCGAGTTATACCTGGAATACCATCGGGGCACGTATACAACACAGGCCCGCAACAAAAGGGCTAATCGCAAGAGTGAATTTCTGCTACATGATGCAGAGTTTCTGGCGACGATGGCGGCTGTCTTCGACGCGAGTTACCAGTACCCACACGAGTTGTTACAAGAAGCGTGGGAACTGGTTTGCCTTAACCAATTTCATGACATCATCCCTGGAAGCAGCATCGGAGCGGTGTACGTAGAATCGCAGGAGCAGTATGCTTAAAGTCAAGCAGTTGGGGATGCGGGTCAGGGATGAGGCTTTGGCGACACTAGGAGAAAGGATGGATGGTGGTCTCCTGATTGTGAACCCGACTTCCTTCACTCGTCACGATCTCCTGTTTGTAGCAGAAGAAAAATGGACTGGTGGCACTACTACGGGTAGAACGCAAGCTGTTGCCGGTGGGTATTTACTCGATGTTGGTGCACTGCCTCCCTACTCGGTTACCCCATGGATGGGTCTCAGTGCCATATCCGGCACCTTGCCCGCGCCTACATTATTGCCTACAGGTGGTGATGTTCCAGGGCCGGTATTCGCTGCGCCGGCTTTGCTGGAGAATGATTTTCTGCGGGTTGAATTGAACGGTGATGGGGAGATAGAACGGATCTATGACAAGAAAAACGGCCGTGAAGTCTTGCCACCGGGTGAAATAGGCAACCAGTTCCAGGCATTTGAGGATAGGCCGAGGGCCTTCGATGCGTGGGAGATAGATAACTATTACGATGATCGGATCTGGTTCGCCGATGCGGCCGACTCTGTTCGTGTTGTCGAAAACGGACCGCTGAGAGCGACGCTGGAGATAACGCGCCAACTCCTCAACAGCGAGATCCGGCAAAGAATTTCGCTGGCATATAATAGCCCGCGGCTAGACTTTGCAACGGATGTTGATTGGCGTGAACGGCACGTCTTGCTGAAGGTTGCTTTTCCGGTGGATGTTCTGTCATCTGTGGCAACGTACGAAATCCAATGGGGCAATGTTGAACGGCCGACGCATCGCAACACCAGTTGGGATTGGGCACGTTTTGAGACTTGCGCTCAAAAGTGGGTCGATCTCAGCGAAGGGGATTATGGGGTTAGCCTGCTCAATGACTGTAAATACGGGCACGACATCCATGATAATGTGATGCGGCTCACGCTGCTTCGAGGCCCGACCGATCCCGACCCGGAGGCAGACCTGGGTAGACACACTTTTTCCTATAGCTTGTGGCCTCATGCCGGGTCTTGGGATGAAGGTACGCAATCTGAAGCATACGCCCTGAATGATCCACCATTTGTTGCGGGCGGGGATCAAGAAGCATTATCGTCAATGGAGTTGCCGCTGTCGTTCCAGGAGTCTTTTGTCGCAGTGGATCGGCCGAACGTCGTGATTGAGACGGTCAAGCTGGCCGAGGATGGAGATGGCGTGATCGAACGTCTGTATGAAAGCCAGCGCAGGCGGGGACAGTTTAGCGTGAAATGTGCATTCCCCGTGGCGGGGGCGTGGCGGACTAATTTGCTCGAAGAAAATCAAGAGCCGTTGCTGATAGAGGGACAGAAAGTGACTGCTTCGATCCGGCCGTACCAGATTATGACCTTAAGGCTGCGGCCTGGAGATGAGCCTGGCCAGCTGCCTGTGGAGGAGTGACCATGAAAAACATCGGCATCTTCCATTTCAAGGTGGGTGGGACGGATGGGGTTTCCCTCGAAATCGACAAGTGGAAGCGGGTGCTAGAAGCGATGGGGAACCGGGTACATCTGTGTGCCGGCGACTTGGGGAAGGAGGACGGTACGCTGATAGACGAGATGTACCATCACCGCCCTGATTCGCAGCGGCTATATCGCAACAGTTTTATTGCTCTAGAGGATTATGATGAAGCGGGATATAAGGCCGAGCTGGAGCAACTGTCTGAAAAGATTGAGGTCAAGCTACGCCAATTTGTTGCCGATAAGCAGATTGACTTCCTGATCGCCGAGAATGTGTGGTCCGTGGCTGCAAATCCGGCAGTAGCCCTGGCCATGGCGCGGGTCATGCGCGATCTAAAATTGCCAACTGTGGCGCACAGCCATGACTTCTACTGGGAGCGCGTCGATGGTGTGGCATTGACCTGTGGAACGGCGATAGAACTGGCAGATAAGTTTCTTCCACCGCGTGACCCGCTCGTTAAACATGCTTTGATCAACAGCCTGGGCCAGCGGGAATTGTTGGCTCGAAAGGGTATCGAATCTACCGTCGTCCCCAATGTGTTTGATTTTGACGAGTCTGATTGGATTATTGATGATTACAATAAGGAGTTCCGCGAGCAGATCGGCCTGCGGGGTAATGACATCTGCATTTTGCAGGCTACGCGTATTGTGCCGCGCAAAGGGATTGAGTTGGCCATTGATTTTGTAAAAGCTTTAGGCAGTCCGGAGCGCAGAGAGAGATTGGAAAGGCGCGGACTGTATGACGGCCGTGCCTTCAGCAGCGACGATCGGATTGTTCTTGTCCTGGCCGGCTACGCACAGGACGATCCGACCGGGCGTTATGTGCGCCAGCTAAAGCAGAAAATAGAGCAGGCCGGTGTTGATGCAATTTTCATTGAGGAGTTCGTTGAAGGACGGAGACAAATAAGAGACGGTCAGAAAATCTATTCGCTTTGGGACACGTATGTATTTGCCGACTTTGTCACTTACCCGAGCCTATGGGAAGGATGGGGCAACCAACTGTTGGAGGCGCTGCGTGCGCGGCTGCCGTTTCTGCTCTTTGAATATCCGGTCTACGAAGTTGACATCAAGGACAAAGGATTCCGCGCCGTCTCGTTGGGGGCGACGATCGAGAGTCGAGATGCACAAGGGCTGGTACAGGTAGCGCCGGTTGTGATAGATGCGGCGGCAGACGAGGCGGTGGAATTGCTCGTCGACAGCGACTTGCGCCGCGAGACGGTCGAACACAATTTCCAAACAGCCCGCAGGTATTATTCGTTGACGGCGTTGCGCGGGTATTTGGATGCGTTGCTTGACTTTGTTCCGCAAGAAGACTGAGGCCGTTTCCGGCACCAAAACAGAGCTGAAAGCATGACGCACGCGCATATGGATCATCTTCGATTTCTGTATGGTGAAGCGGTTGCAACCGCGGTTCATCCGCGCCTGGAGGAGTTGATAGCTGGGCAGCGCCAGAGGCTGGGGGGCACGCCAACGAAACTGAAGACCTACTTTGATGAACGGGATAGTGTACTTATCACCTATGGTGACATGGTACAGGAAACGAGTGAGTTTCCATTACACACCTTGGCGAATTTCCTGGAACAGACAGTCGAAGGGGCGATCAACACGGTGCACTTGTTACCGTTTTTCCCCTATTCTTCCGACGATGGTTTTTCGGTCATCGATTACAAACGAGTCGATCCGAAATTGGGCAGTTGGGAAGATGTGGCTCGATTCGGTCGTACTTTCCGGCTTATGTTTGATGCTGTTGTAAACCATATTTCAGCACAAAGTAATTGGTTTAAGAGTTTCCTGCGTGACGAAGCGCCTTACAAAGATTATTTCACGATCGTGCAAGTAGGGACGGATCTATCGCAAGTGTTTCGGCCGCGGGCATTGCCATTGCTGACTGAAGTGGAAACGGCCGCTGGACGGCGGCAGGTCTGGACGACGTTCAGCGCGGATCAAATCGACCTTAACTACGCCAATCCTGAGCTATTGTTGGAAGTCATTGAGATCTTGCTCTTTTACGTTGCTCAGGGGGCGAGGTACATCCGTCTCGACGCCATTGCTTTCATATGGAAGGAAACCGGCACCTCATGCATCCATCTGCCACAGGCGCACCGAATCATCCAGTTATTGCGTGCTGTGCTAGATGAGGTTGCCCCGGATGTTGTGCTTATCACCGAGACGAATGTGCCGCACAGGGACAACATATCCTATTTTGGCGATGGCACAAACGAAGCACAGATGGTATACAATTTTTCGCTCCCACCTCTGACGCTGCACGCATTCCACACGGGCAACGCGCAAACCCTGTCACGTTGGGCCGCTACTCTGTCCCAACCTTCTGACACGACCACTTTTTTCAACTTCCTGGCCTCTCATGATGGCATTGGTTTGACACCAGTCCGGGATCTGCTTTCTGATAGCGAGGTTGCAAGGATGGCGCGGCGAGTTGAGAGTTTAGGGGGCCACGTCTCTTACCGGGTTGCCCCAGATGGCTCAAAGCGCGCGTACGAATTGAATATCAATTTTCTGGATGCTTTGGGCGATGTAGACCAGCCGGCGCAAGATGTGGAGATGGTGGCCAGGCGCTTCGTTTCGTCCCAGGCGATTATGCTGGCCCTACGAGGTGTGCCTGGTATTTACTTCCACAGCTTGTTTGGTTCTCGTAGTTGGCCCGAGGGCGTCAGGCAGACAGGTCATAAGCGCAGCATCAATCGTGAAAAACTGCAGAGGAAGATCCTGGAAGCTGAACTGGCTGATAGGGATTCCTTGCGCCACCATGTTTTCTCCTCTTTTTATCGCTTGCTTAAGGCCAGAGCGGCCGACCCGGCATTTCATCCCAATGGCGAGCAGATTGTCTTAGATGTGGACCCAGCGCTATTTGCGATCCAAAGAATATCGCCTGATTCTCGTTCTACAGTATTCTGTGTGCAAAACGTGTCTGCGGAGACAAGGCGGCTGCGATTGCCGGTGAGCAGCAGTGCTCTGATAGATGCATTGAGCGGCGAGGAATTTAGTGGCGACAATCTCCGTGTGCTCCCCTACCAAGTGCTGTGGTTGCGACAGAGCACATAAAACTAGCGCCCTGTTTTGATCAATCAACTGCTTCGATAGAGATAGACTTTATGGTTAGCGTGGTGTTTCTGTTGATTTCCTGCCCTGATAGTTCTTGTTCCGGGACGTGGAAGGTGATCCAGTTCGGTCTATCTGGTAGAAAAATCAGCGCGTTTACAGGCAATTCTGCGACCATAGATTGCCTGTTTACGACAAGCATTTCTGGGGCCGTGCCGTTGAGACTCACATAAACATTATGCGGAGTGATCGCGCCCATATGTACTTTGAGGATCAGATCTTCATCTCTCCCTGCCAATTCGGCTGGCCCCAAGACGACGCTGGCCGGGTTGCAGAACATAGCGATCGACTCACCGTACTGATGCGCCACAGCCCACAAAAACGGCGGCGACCGGCCACCTCCTGCCACAACGGTAGGTAGAAAGGTCTTGTTTGTAGCGGCGATATTTTTGCTTTCAAATCGGTCCTGACTATCCCAGATAGCGGGCAGGAACCAATCGGGATCCGGCGCGATGCGCATGGTATGCTGTGCCGTCATGAGGCGTAACGACATATCCAATTGTGTAAGGCGACAACGCAATATGCTGTGCGATCAGGGATGTCTCGAAGTAATCTCGGTTGCGGCTGCAAATCAGTTCCTCATTGGCCAGAAACTGCGGATAGCGCCAGCTAAAGAGGTATTGTGGCGCGTGATCAATATCCGGGGCAAGCATGTCACCGTTCCAGCGGATCGTCTGCGAATTAAATAGACCCGCAAGGGTATTAATGGCGATGCTGACCATGGCTAGGAGCAGAAACAGGGCGATTATCCAACGCGTTGTTTTTGCTGACAGCTTCAGACGTAGTTCATTCAAGGTTACTATGGTGAGTAGAATCAGTGCCGGAACAGCATCGGTGAGCAAGCGCGGGCCGTAGCTTTGCCCGCCCCACCAATGTCCGAAACGTGAGACGGACAGCACAGAGGCCAGAAACCAAATGGTCCCAAACCAGAGAAGCAAGGGCAATTTTAATCGCTTTCGGTAGGCGAGGAATATTAAGAGTGCGATTACCGGCAGGAACATGGGAGAGAATACGAATATCCCTCTAGACGGGCTGAAGAGCAGGCCGTAAAGCGTTATTAGAAAAGGGGTGTCGCCCGTGCCGAGCCGCCCGGGCAGATAGTATGGTGGCAACCAGGTTTCATATTCACCCTTTGAGAAGACGACAAAGAGGGCCATCAAGAAAAGGGCAATGGCAGCAGTTTTGACGAAATAGGAGCGTTGCCGGATGCCAATGAAGAGGAAAGCCACGACAATGAATACAACGGCCGTGGGGCGGCTGAGAAAAGCCGCGAACAGCAGGAGCCCGAGGATATAAGGATCCGATCGGGCGGTGCCGTTGTTGTCCAGGCGCACCAGCAGCCAGAGGCCCAGCACAATGAATAGTGTCTCAAAGCCCAGGTTCCATAGAGCGGTGCCGATTGTGCTGATCAAAGCAGTGCCAAGTACGAAGATGGCGGCGAGTAGAGCGCTTTCCGCCGGATGAAGATAATAGATACCTATGCGATAGATTATGAAAAAAAGGGCAGCGCTGATGAGTGCGGATATCAAATTTTGTAACCAGGCATCGTCTTCAACGTTGCGCATGTCGAGGTCAAACCAGTTGGCAGCCCGGACAAACGGCGCAGCGATCAAAGAGGTTCCAACTGGGAAGTAGTAATAGGTATGGTTGTTGACCGTCCTAAGACGCGTATCGTTGTCTAGCATGGATCCGAGATCAGACCTGTAATTATCTAATTTGACGGTGCCATATTCGACTATGGCTTGGGAAGTCAGAAGTGAATAGGCGGGATCGCTGGCAGCGTAGGAGACCGGAGACAAGTATGCCAGTAAGAATATAATGACCGCTAGAATGGCCAGGGCAAGATGCACTTTCGATAATCTAGTCATTTGGATCTATGGGCATGATTGGATGGTTCACCTTGGCCGAACGCTCAAAAAAGCACGTTCCAGAGGGCACTTCGTCCGAATCGGCCGTTCCAGGGTTTGTTAATCAGGATTGCCTCGCTGGTTTTTTTGCTATCCAGAGCCATTGCCAGCAGTTCCTTGCTTTGGTTTTACTGGCCCCATTATTTTCTGTTGTGCTCAAGTAGTCAAGAAGCTGTATCAAGAGCAACCTGGTTCTTGATGTGTGGCGGTACAAGAATTTCCGCTTGGGCAGGTCTGAATCGGGCAGGTCTGAAACCGGGCAGGTCTGAAACCGGGCAGGTTTGAAACCGGGCAGGTTTGAAACCGGGCAGGTTTGAACCCCCTATGCGCGGTACAATGCGGGTATGGAACCAATATGTCCTACGGACGCTTCGCGCACAAAACCGCTCATCGTTGCCTTTGTGGCTGACATGATGTTCACTACTAAAATAGAAAATGTAGTTCGCCATCTAGATTACCGGGTGCAATGGGTGGAAAACACGGCCGATATCGGCGGTACTTACCAGGATACACAACCAGAAGCGTTAGGCGAAAGCTTGCAGGGCCAGGGAGGGCGACTGTTTGAGAAGATCACAACCTGGCAGCCGTCACTATTGCTGTTTGATCTTTCCAATCAAGCGGTTCCCTGGCGACGGTGGATTCCAATGCTTAAATCCTCGGCGGCTACGAGGCAGATTCCAATCTTGGCCTTTGGCTCCCATATGGATGTCGAAACCATGCAAGCAGCGAAACGGGTTGGCGCCGATTTCGTCTTGGCGCGCTCCCGTTTTGTGTCTAGCATGCCGCAGTTGTTGCGAGACTACGCCCGGATTCTGGACTTCGACGCGATCGCAGCTGCTTGCCAGGAGCGTCTGCCGGCTCTTGCAATTAGCGGGATAGAACAATTCAACCTGGGAGCATATTACGCGTGTCATGATGACCTGGAAGCGGCGTGGAGAGAAGATGACGGCGCAGGGCGAGACCTATATCGCGGAATCTTACAGGTGGCCATCGCCTACTTTCAGATAGAGCGTGGGAACTACCGCGGCGCGATGAAGATGTTCTTGCGCCTGCGCCAATGGTTGGATCCCTTGCCGGCCGAATGCCGTGGGGTGAACGTGGCCAAACTGCGCAGAGATGCTGCGGCCGTACAAGAATCGTTGGCCGCGTTAGGACCGGAGCGAATCGGCGATTTTGACCAAGCCCTTTTCAAAAGTGTTGAATATGGCCTGGAATGAGTCCAGGCGTTGGTTCATCTAGCCGGCCGTTTGCTCTGGCGACGGACGCGCACGCGCCGGATCCATTTCTCGATTTCTACAGCAATAAATACGATCAAACTGATCAACAAGGCGACAATCAAATCGCGCAGCGTCAATGGCTTTGTGTTGAAGAAGCGCTGGAAAAACGGTACGTAGATTAGTATTAGTTGCAGTAAAAAGGTCGCAGCGATGGCAATGTTCATAAGCCTGTTGGAAAATAGGCCAATCGTGAACACGGACTCGGTGTTGGAGCGAATGGCCATGGCATTGCCCATCTGAGCCAACACCAGGGTGGTGAAAACCATGGTTTGCCAGACGCCCTGCGGATCATCGAGCCAGTAGATGTAGCCGATTCCGAGAGATATCAGGCCCATTAGAATACCAATCCAGATGATACGCCAGCCCATGCCGCGACTGAAGATGCTTTCCTTTGGATTCCACGGTGGCCGCTGCATGATACCCTTTTCAGACTCTTCTACGGCCAAAGCCAGGCCTGGTAAGCCATCGGTGACCAAATTGATCCAAAGGATCTGGGCGGCTGTCATTGGCAGTGGCATACCGAGGAAGGGAGCTATCAACATCACAATAAGTTCGCCAGTGTTGCTGGAAAGTGTATATTTTATGAACTTACGGATGTTATCGAAGATGGTACGTCCCTCTTCGATAGCGGACACGATGGTAGCGAAGTTATCGTCAAGCAAGACCATGTCAGCCGCTTCTTTGGAGACATCCGTCCCTGTGATGCCCATGGCAACGCCGATATCCGCTTTCTTGAGTGCGGGAGCGTCATTCACGCCGTCACCGGTCATAGCCACGACCTGGCCCTTGTCCTGAAGCGCCTCGACTATATTGAGTTTGTGTTCGGGTGAGACACGCGCGTAGACTGAGATGTCGTCCACGACCTGCTCAAGATCGGCGACTGTCATCTGTGTGAGATCGCGACCGGTCAGAAGATGATCATTGTTGGTGATGGTTAAGTCCTGAGCGATATATTGGGCAGTGAGCGGGTGGTCGCCAGTGATCATGACCGGCCTTACACCTGCCGCACGAGCAGTGACAACCGAGTTTTTCACTTCCGGGCGGGGTGGGTCGATCATGCTGATCAGTCCGATGAAGATCAGCTCTTTTTCGATGGCTTCCTGGCTGGGCTTAGCGGGCAGTTCATCCAGGGCGCGGAAGGCTACGCCAAGAACACGCTGGCCTAATTGAGCTTGGCGCGCGTTGGCGGCTAAAACGCGCTCAGACATTTCTCCATCGATGGGAAGGATCTCCTCTCCGGTCCATATTTGATCACAGACATCGAGCAGGCTGTCTGTAGCGCCTTTGCAAAAGGCTATATAGGGTACTTCACGCCACGCTTCCTCGATAAACGGCCGTTCTACGTTTGTCTTATGGATGGTTGTCATTCGTTTCCGTTCAGAGGTAAAGGGAACTTCGGCGATCCTTGGCATTTGCATTTCCAGCAGCTCTTTTGTGTAGCCCAGTTCCGCAGCGGCGACAATGAGAGCCCCCTCTGTCGGATCGCCAATAACGCGCTCCGTCCCATCTTCATCGGTTTCCAAAACGGCATCATTGCACAGCGCCCCAGCCTTAACCAGTAGACTCAAAGTGCGCTCTTCGGGCGGCTGTCCGGCATCTAGTTCGGCGTCGAAAACGATCCCTTTGCTGTTGACCAGCGTTTCGATGTCTTGTGAACGGCCGATGACATCGAGAAGCTTTACGGTCATTCGATTCTGGGTGAGCGTACCCGTCTTGTCGGAACAAATGACAGTGACGGAGCCTAGCGTCTCCACCGCCGGTAGGCGGCGGATCAGCGCGTTGCGCTTGAGCATCCGTTGGGCCCCTAGGGCCAAAGTGATGGCCACAACAGCCGGTAAACCTTCAGGCACAGCAGCCACGGCCATACTAATACCGACTAGGAACAAATCGGCGAGCGCCTCGCCGCGCAGGAGGCCAAGCACGACGACAAGAGCGATGATCGCCAGGGCGGCGGCGGCCAAGATTTTCCCCAAGTAATCGAGGCGGCGCTGCAAAGGTGTTTGTTCTTCTTCAACACCTTGTATCAAATCGGCGATATTGCCCAGTTCGGTGTTCATACCGGTATCGGTAATGATAATCGTGCCGCGGCCATACGTGACAACTGTGCCCATAAATACCATGTTGTAGCGGTCACCAATGGCCACGTCGCTCTCGGCGATGGCTGCAGGGGCTCTTTTCCACCGCTTCCGATTCGCCGGTCAGCGCCGCTTCTTCCACTTTCAGGTTGACCTCTTCAAGAATGCGAGCGTCGGCGGGTACGTAGCCACCGGTCTCCAATCTGACCACATCACCGGGTACAAGGTGCAGCGCCGAGATTTCCTCCGTACGCCCGCTGCGCCGTACGTGGACATTGGGTACGGATAACTTCTTCAATGCGGCGATCGCCTGTTCCGCGCGGTATTCCTGAGAGAATCCAATAGCGGCATTTAAGATTACGATGGCCAAGATGATGATGGCATCACTGTATTCGCCCAGAAGCAGCGAGAAGACGGCCGCTACGAGCAGGACGACGACCATTAACTCCTTCATTTGATCCCAGATGATGAGCCACGGGCTTTTTGAGCCTTTCTCAACCAGTTCATTAGGACCGTATTTCTCTAGACGCAGCCGGGCTTCCTCGTCGGTTAAGCCGTCGCGGGGATCTGTTTGCAGGTTTTCGATAACCTCGCTTGTTTCGAGTTGATACCATTCACTCATACAGTGACCTCTCTAAAGTATTGTGATCAACTTCATAGCAATGTATGATAGACGCGATGCCCTATATCTGGCGTGCTGCATTGATCAGATTCAAGAGCGAAGTTTAACACATTCTGTACAAAGATAAGAATTGGGAAGGCAGTCGCCGATGTTGGCTTATTAATATTTTGATAACTGACTTACTCGAGAAACACCGACTTGGAACCTGATCTGTCTGTAGACCACGGAAACGCCGTTTGCAATGGCCGGGTAATTGGTATCTAAATGATGAGTATAACGCTAGTTAGGACAAGCCTCCGCCTGCAAATATTGTTGGCACTCTTCATCGGTTATCGCTCGCGTCAGGCGAGAACGGGCCAGGTCCATGAGTTCATCAATAGGCAGGATGTAAATGCGACCTGTGCCATCAGCACCACTGCTGGCTAGGTGACGGTTATCCGGACTGAATTCTAGGTCTGTGATGACCCGCGTATGGCCTGGTAAAGTATAAAGCAGTTGACCAGTAGTCGTATCCCAAACACGGGTCAGGTTTGCACTCGCACTGGCCAGGTACCGGCCGTCTGGACTATAAGCGACACTGCGTACAGCAGAACCGTGACCGGCCAATTGGAATAAGAGCCGTTCTTCTGGCGAGGCATCCAGCCGCCACACTCGTACGGTCCCGTCATCGTCGGCTGTAGCCAGGTCACGGCCGTTAGGGCTAAATGCCACATCCCAACTCCCATATATTGATGTTGTCTGCACAAACAATTGCTCACCTGTCTTACTGTCCCAAACGATCACGCTACCTTCAAGGCCCACTGTAGCTATTTGACTGCCGTCTGGGTTCATGGCAACGCCAGGCACATTGTAGTCGTGCCCATTGAGCGCCATGATTGATTCCCCTGTTGTCAAATTCCAGACTTGAGGAACTTCACTCATACCCACTGCAACTAGACGAGCGCCGTCGGGGCTAAAAGCCAACCCTAATTTATTGTTTTCCGGGATGGGGTTTATGGGCAAATCGGCATAAGCATTCAAAGTAGAGAGTTGCCACCCAGAAACAGTATCCCATAACTTGATGGTTCCATCATTACTCGCAGTTGCCAATTGTGATCCATCCGGGCTGTAAGCTACAGCACGCACATTATCATTGTGTCCGGCCAATGTTGTCAATAGCTCACCCGTAATTGAGTTCCATACCCTGGCACGTTTATCACCGCCGGCGGTCACCAGCTGACGGCCGTCAGGGCTGTAAGCCAGGTGGTTTACAACGCCGTCATGAGCGCTGAGTGTCAAGAACTCCACCTCGCCCGCCGGCGTGATATCCCACGTTTGAATCAGGCCCCCATCGTTGGCTGTTGTGAGGTGAGTGCCGTCCGGGCTGAAGGCAATATCGCGCGTATGCTTATTTGAAACCAGGCTTAACAACTCCGTACCGCCAAGCGCATCCCACACTCTGACTAGGCCATCTTTGCTAAGCGCAGCCAGCTGGGATCCTTGGGCATTAAAGGCAATTTGGGATATGCGCTCGGCATGGCCAGTTAGTGCGAATTGAGACATAGAGAGGGGTGTGCCTGCAGCTATCGAAGCAGGAATGTCCCATAGCGTTACCGTATAGTCATTGCTAATCGTCGCCAGGTACCTGCTGTCCGGACTAATAGCCATGGTTTCAACAGGACCGCTGTGAGGCAATGTGAGACTGGACGCTAGTTTGATAATGCCATCTATTTCTTCTTCCGGCATCTGCCACAATTTCACCTGGCCGGCATTATCCGCGGAGGCCAGGTACTGATTGTCAGGAGTGAATTTGAGCGAATTGACCATATTTTCATGCTCAATTAAATGCAGCACCTTTTCTTGGGTCGATATACTCCAAACGTCCACGGTACCATCCACATAGCGGATGGCCGCATAGCCCCAATCGGAATTAATTGCACCACCGATGGAGCTAGCAATATTGTCGATTGTCAAGAATATGGTGTCTAGTTTCTCGCCATTTGTTGCATCCCAGATCTCCCAAACAAGGTCTAGATTCTGATCAACTCGCCAGGTAATGAGACGAGAACTCTCTTCGTCAAAAGCCGCTATCGAGGTCGAAAGGGTAAATAGTTCTTGTCCGGTCGCGGTGCGCCAGACAGCAGTCATGATGCTTTGACCATCCAGTAAGGTGCTGGCACCCAAGAGCGACCCATCTGGACTGTAGAATATGCCGTTCATAGCTCCGCCCGGATGAACCATTATGCCTTGCAAACGCGAAGCGGAGCCGACGGCTTGATGGAGCGCATCGACGGCTTCAGGCACCCAGCTATTGTCTATGTCATAGGTTGTTTCGACGGCTTGCAAGGCCAACAGCATACTTAATTCCGGATCGACTTGCAGATTTTTGACTGCTGCTCCGGCCAAAGCGCGGGCCCGGGCTTTTCGTTCTTGTGCCTGCGCTTCCTCACGCTCGGCGATGGCGACAGATTCGGCCTTAGCCCGTTGTCCGGCTTCAGTTAGGGCCTCAGATTCGCGGGTGATGGCCAATGCGGCGTTGGTCTGGGCAGCAAGCGCATTTTCATTGGCCCGACGACCGGCAGCAATGGCCAGGACAGCCAGCATGGCGGCGACTAACAACGCCCCGGCCAAGAACAGTGCACGCAGACGCAGGCGTCGATTTAATTGAGCTTCTTCTGCGGCGCGCTGTCGCTCGGTGTCAGCCAACTGCTGTGCCGTTTGCAACTCACGCTGTCGCCGCACTTCCTCCGCGGCTTGACGATCTCGCCGGGCGCCCAGGCTGCCGGTCAGGAAGTTTTGCTCGTCATGGGTCAAGGCGACGGTTGTGTTTTCAACCCAACCGGAGAATTGATCCAGGCGTGGACCCCTGAGGAGATATCCTGCGTCACACCCGGCGGCCAACCATTCGGTCGTGGCTAATGCTAATAACCGCTGCTGGCGCACATCAGCGCGGCTCTCATCAAGCCAACTGTGCAGTCGCGGCCATTCGTGCAGCAGACTTTCGTGGGCAACTTCGGCCGTAGGCTCGTGAGTCACCGGGTCATAGTTGAATGTCAATAGGCGGTAACGGCCGTAACGATCCATTATTGCAGAATATGGTGTGGCGCTTGCAGTGAGTGATTGTTCTTGACTATCTGTGTTCTGATTTTCCAGAATTAACAGCTCAGTTAAAGGAACTCGACGACGCGTATCCTGCACGCCTTCACCCAAGGCTACCAGGCGCAAGAAAAGTTGGCGGGTTGTCTCCTGTTCGACGGTATTCAGGGCTGCATACAGCTCTTCGGCGCGACGGCTTAATGCGCCGGTCACGCCGCCAATTTCTTCGTAAGCTGCGAGGGTCATCAGATACCCCTGCCGTCGTTCAAAAAGCTCAGTCAAGGCGTATTGCAGAAGGGGTAATGCGCCCGGCTGCTCTTGCACATCGGCTGTTATGGTAGCCACCAACTGAGGTTCGACAATAATGCCGGCCGCGGCGGCTGGGCTGCAAATTGCCTCTTCCAACTCGGCTGATGTCATGGGCAGGACCAACTCGGTTTGATGCCGTAGCAACTCGCCCAAACGGGGGTATTGCAGCGGGCGGTCATAGAAATCGGCGCGCAGGGTCACTATAACCCGCAGTTGACCACGCAATTCTTCCATCGCTGTCAGCAGATTATCAAGAAAATGTACCCGGGCCTCCTGTTCTTCGACTAGAGTAAATAGTTCCTCAAACTGGTCGATGAGCAGTAGAAGTACACGGCGTTCACCGTCCTGGCTGCTGGGTAAGATGCGCCTTAGCACCCGTGACAGGCCATGTTCATCTTTTTGCAGCGGTTCCAGCAGGCTGGGCGGTGGATCGACGGCGATCTGTTTCAAGGCAATTTGCAGTTCCCGCAAGGGATTGTCGCCCGGTGCCATTTCGGCGATATACCATTTTTCTGAACCTGGTATCGCTGCCTGCCGCAGAGCCGGGATCAGACCTGCTTTGGCAACGCTCGATTTGCCGCTGCCACTAGGGCCGACGATGGCCAAAAATTGTGAAGTTGAAAGGTGAGAGATGAGTTGATTAACAAAAGCCGCTCTACCATAGAAAATGGCGGCATCCGCTTCTTGAAAGGCATGAAGGCCCCTGTAGGGATTGACCAGGTCTAAGGTGACGGCTTCACCCATTTCCCATTGACGGCCACCTTCTTCACGAAGCGCCGCGTTGCGGAAAGCGGCGGCGAGGGCTAAAGCATCAGGAAATCGGGCTGCCGGCTGCTTGGCCGTGGCCCGCTGAATAACTACATCTACAGCCGGGGTGATATCGTCGCGCTGCTTTTGCACCTGCGGAATCGGATCGCGCAGATGGTGTCCCATCATCTCATCCGGGGGAAAATCAGCGAAGGGGTGCTGGCCGGTCAATATTTCGTAAAGTAGGAGACCGAAGCTGTATAGATCGGTCAGCGGTGTGACTGGTTCCTTGAGAACCTGCTCTGGAGAAACATACTTCGGTGAACTGGGCAGGAATTCGGGATCACGCAGGTCAAGTTGATGTTCGACGTCGATAGCGATGCCAAAGTCAGAAAGATAAGCGTTGTCATCATTATCAAGGAGGATGTTAGACGGTTTGATGTCGCGATGGACGACGCCCCGACGGTGCGCGGCAGCGAGAGCTGAGGCAATTTGATCGACGAGGCTAACTGCCGTTGCCAGATCCAGCGGCCCATTGGCCAGCTTGGCTTTGCAAACTACCACTACGCAGCCAGCGCATGACCAGATAAGCGCCATCAGGCTCACGCCAATAATCATAGAGAGGCACGATATGGGGATGTTCAAGCCGTGCTACAAGTTGTGCTTCCATTTCAAAACGGCGAATGAATTCCGGGTGGTTGGCAAATTGTGATTGAATAACTTTGATGGCTACTTCCCGCCCTACGCTGGGCTGAGAAGCGCGATAGACAGAGCCATAGCTACCTTTACCGATCAGTTCGTGCAGATTGTAACCATGTACCCTTGGGTCCTGAACGCTTGCAAGATCGAAGTCACCGGTCAGAATCTTTTCGTAGCGTGCGGTACTCTTGGCGGTGGGGGCCATGCCCAATTCATCGCGCAACAGCTTGCGGTAGTTTTCATATTCGGCAAGCGCTTCACCACGACGGCCGCTGCGGGCCATCAGCTCCATCAGCTGCTGGTAGGCGCTTTCATGCAGCCAGTCGATATTGAGCTGCCGTCGTGCAGTCACCTCGGCTTGACTATAATCACCCTGGTTGATCTGGATGGCAGTCAACGTTTCCAATGTATCCAAGATCTGGCACTTTAACAACTCCCGGATGTTGTGAGCCCAATCTTCAAAGCCGTCGCTGTCAGGCAGGTAGAAGTCGGCCAAAAACGGCCCCTGATAAAGTGCTGCTGCTTTCTGTAAACGCTGCTGGCAATAGGGGCAGGCAGTAAGTTTGAGGTGGGCGTGTGAACGAGTGCTTTGTAATAAATTCGTGAATGTGGCCAGATCGAGATCATAGGTTACTCTGGGATTGATTTGTAATGAGTGATAATCGCTAAGTAAAAACTCATCAGGCTCTTCGGTGGCGTCGTTTTTGATGGGCAAAGCGGCAATCGTTTTGCGCAAAAGATACAGAATTTGACGGAGATTGGCGCGAGCGGACTTTTCTGGCAGGCCCGGCCACAGTAGATCCATGAGCTTGTCACGACGATGAGGTTGAGGACCGTGCAAGGAATCCTCCACAGCCAGATACATCAGCAGAGCAGGCACGCGACTCGTACGAAAGTGCTCTTGCGTTTGTCCGTCCATCTCGATTCGTAATGAACCGAGTGTAAACAGAGACAAGCGAGGCATATGAAATCCCCTCCGTCCAATTATCCTTTTTTGCTCTTGTCGACAGCAACAGCTACAAGGCTGTGGCGACGCTCGTTTTCAGATAACTTTCGACTAAATCGTAAGCAGCACCTTCATTATAACTTATATTTCGCTGCTTTGATTCGATCAAATGGCCGGTACCGGAAGGTTGTTGCGGTAACAGCCATACTGGCTGCCCCCTTCCAGGTGAAGTCCATGTCCAGGATGTCGACCCTTAAAAACGTACCGGCGCATCAAACCAACTAGCTTTCGGCGACTTCAAGTGATGCGTGAGCCATTTCGTCCTGAGCCGAGTCCGGCATTTTCTACCTACTCCAAAGGCAGTGCATCGCCGATTCGCTCCTGTACCATGTTGGCGAAGATAAACTGGCGTGTAAAGCCGGCCTCATTGCACGCATCATCCACGGTCTGAAATGTCACCTTATTCTCTTCTGAATTTATAACCTCATAGACGCCAACGATTGATTCGTCGCAAGCGGCCCAGTGCCCGGCGTTCTCCAGATCGCGCATGTGGATCTGGTTGTTTTCAAACCAATATTCGCCCGTTACACGCGGCGCTGTCGTCAGGCTGTCCTCAGTCAAGGAGACAGCAAATTGACCATCAGGTGTATACATTACATAGCCTTTCTCGCCGGCCACTGTACCTAGCCAGATACCGGTCATCTCGCCGGCCGAGGTAATTTGCGTGATTGCAGCCTCCTCGTCGGATTCAGGTTCCGAGGTGGGCTCAGGTAGGGTGGTGGGATCTTCGGCCACGGCTGGTGGCTCTTCCTGACCTTGATCGGGCTCAACAACTTCATCTGTGGACGCTGGGCCTGATTGGCAGCCTGCTAACAGAGCCACAACTGCCAATAGCACGATGACATACAATGTTCTACTTTTTGCTAAAGACTTTTGTTTCATCATAACCCCCTATTTCAATCTTGAAAATAATCCAGATACCTAAATGCCAGCGTATAACGGATTTTCCAGCTAGGCGGATTTGTTGACACATTTGCGAAATTTGTTGACACATTTCTGTGGGACACTGCACATTTTCGTAAACAGATATTTCTTTGGCCCGAAAATAGCTCTCATTGCACCGCAATTCGGTTGGACTCGGAATGGGATGCAACTGGCGGGTGCACAAATAAACTGTCAGGCGTCTTATGCGAAGATTGGTCCAATCTCTGGCTGGTGGAAAGTTGACAGGTAAACGGCTGTCTGCTACCATGCAGAGCATAATGCTCGAAAGGCGTATCAGGACTCTATTTCATAGCACAGTGGAGCAGGACGCTGCCGCTGCTGCCGGCCAGACCCCCGGTCTGGATTGTTGTGTTGCCTGATTCACGCCGCTAAATCGGCTCCAACAACCGCCAGATTGGGATTGACCGGTCTGGCGGTTTTTTGTTGCTAAGATAAAATTCAGCGGATGAACAAGCTGGCTGCATGTTCAACAAAAATTTAGAGGATCAAATGAGACCAACAACCAGTAATGAAATCAGACAGGCGTTTCTGGACTTCTTTGCCGAATTTAACCACCAGGTAGTCCCTAGTTCGCCGCTGCCGTTGCATGATAATCCGACGCTGCTTTTTACCAATGCAGGTATGAATCAGTTTACCGACGTATTCCTGGGAAAAGAGAAACGGCCGTACAACCGTGCCGTTTCGTCACAGAAATGCATGCGCGTAACCGGGAAGCATAATGACCTGGAGAATGTGGGGCCATCTCCACGCCACCATACCTTCTTTGAGATGCTGGGCAATTTCTCCTTCGGAGATTACTTCAAGCGGGATGCCATCCGCTTTGCCTGGGATTTTGCGACGGCCGTAATGGGCCTGGAACCGGAAAGGCTTTGGGCAACTATCTATACCGACGACGATGAATCATTTGAATTATGGCAGGCGTACTTGCCGCCGGAGAAGATCCTCCGTTTTGGTAAGAAAGATAATTTTTGGGAGATGGGTGATGTTGGCCCTTGCGGGCCTAACTCCGAGGTCTTCTATTACATAGGCGACATGGAGAGTTGCGATCCGACGCGCCTCAATGCTGAGGATGATGAAGAGTTCTTGGAGTTCTGGAATCTAGTCTTCATGCAGTTCAATCGCGAAAAGGATGGCAGCCTGACGCCGCTACCCAAACCTTCTGTGGACACGGGGTTAGGGTTGGAGCGCCTGGCGCGGATCATGCAAAAGACGGATAACAATTACGACACGGATCTGTTCGTGCCAGCCATGGATCGTGTGCAGGAGATGCTTGGAGACTCGGACGAGCAGCGCGATGAGAAATATGTCGGTTATCGTGTTATTGCCGATCACGGCCGTGCAGCGACCTTCCTGATCGGCGACGGTGTTCGCCCCGGAAGCTCCGGCGGCGGTTATGTCTTACGTATGTTGATCCGGCGTGCGGCGCGATTCGGAAGAGAAATCGGTTTCCAAGAACCGTTCTTGGCAGAGGTGGCCAAAGTATATATTGCAGAGATGGGTGAAGCCTATCCTGAGCTAATCAATCGCCGCGACCCTATCTTGCATACATTGACGCAAGAAGAGCAGCGATTTGAGCGCACGCTGGATACGGCACTGGTACGCTTGTTGGAGATCATGGATGACCTGCGCCACAAAGGAGAGCATCTCATTTCCGGCGAGACCGCTTTCAACCTGTATGCCACATACGGTTTGCCGCTGGAAATCACGCGAGATTTGGTTTACGGGCGTGGCTTTACAATCGATGAAGCGGGCTATAGCCGTGCGCGCCAGGCCCATATCCTGGCCAGCGGCAGCGGCGCCTTTGGCGCATATGAAACGGATAACAGCATCTACGGTGATCTGCTGGTTGATTTGGTGGAATCGGGGCAGCTAGAGAGTGGCGTGGAGTACGATCCGTATTACGGCTCACAGATGATCTCAGAGATCGTAGCCTTAGTGCGCGACGGCCAGCTTGTGAGCAAGATCGGTGAGGGTGAACAAGCGGAGCTCATAACCGCGGCTACGCCATTCTACGTCGAGGCCGGAGGTGAAGTGAGCGACAATGGACGCATATTGCTCCCGCAGACCGGGGCGGAGTTTCTTGTCGAGGAGACGCACCAGCCGGCTGTGGGACTTGTTGCCCATGTAGGCCGTGTCATACAGGGTGAGATGTTCCTCGGAGCGGAGGTATCGTTGCAGGTTGATGACCAGCGGCGTAGTGACATCCGCCGCAATCATACCGCCACGCATATTTTGCATAAGGAACTGCGTTCGCACCTGGGCACGCATGTCGCCCAGGCGGGCTCGCTTGTCGCCCCGGATCGTCTGCGATTTGACTTTTCCCATGGTGAGTCTGTAGACAAAGATACATTGGCGAAAATCGAGGCTGATATCAACAGGGCGATCCTGGCTAACCACCCGGTCCGGGTAAATTATATGGGTCAAAAGGAGGCGATCGGCCAGGGTGCAATGGCCTTGTTTGGCGAAAAGTATGGTGACATCGTGCGTACGATAAGCATTGGCGCAGAAACGGGGGCAGATGCTTATAGCTTCGAGTTGTGCGGTGGCTTGCACGTTTCGGAAACCAATGACATTGGCCAGTTTCGCTTCACTGGGGAAGAAGCTGTGGCGGCCGGCGTGCGGCGTGTAGAGGCCGTGACGGGGCGTGCCGCGCAGCGCCTGGTTGCCGATCGCCTGGACGCTTTGGGGCGTGTGGCACAGCTACTTAATACGCCGCTTAAGGATGTCGAAACTCGCCTGGAGGCTGTGCTGGCGGATAACAAGCTGCTGCAAAAGGAATTGACGCAGTTGCAGCGCCGGTTGGCGCGAGTGCAGTTCGATGGGCTGCTGGCCCAAGTACAACAGGTGGATGGCGTGAATGTGCTTGCGGCCCAGGTTGATGTGGCCAATATTGATAATTTGCGCGAGATGGCTGACTGGTACCGGGACCATGTCGGCTCCGGCACGGCGGTTCTGGCCACCATCAGCGATGGCAAGCCGGTTCTCATTGCTACGGTCACTGATGATCTGGTTAAACGCGGCCTGAAGGCTGGGGATCTGGTGCGTGATGTGGCGAAGATGGTTGGCGGCAGCGGTGGTGGGCGACCTACCATGGCGCAAGCTGGCGGACGGGATGCCGGCAATTTGCCTCAAGCCTTAGCAGCAGTTCCTGGACTGGTTAAAGAGGCGCTGGGCCAAGACGTAGGATCGTGAGCCGTCCGACCGGCAACTATGAGAAGCGGCGTCTTGTTTTTGAAACAGAGCGCTTGCGAGTTTATGTAGCCACACCGGATGATGTAGAACTGTTTTGTTCTTTGTGGACGGATCCGCGTGTGATGCGCAACGTAGGCTTTCCACGGGGACTGCCTATTACGCGGGAACAGATCGTGGATCAATTACAGGGGCAGTCCGGGCGTGTTTTTGATGCACGTCTGGCTGTCCAGTTACGTGATTCCGACTGCTTGATTGGAGAGTGCAAGCTGGGGTGGCCAAATGACGAGGGCATTTCCACAACCGATGTGAAGCTGCTTCCTGCTTACTGGGGCAACAAGTACGGCGTGGAAATAAAACAGGCATTGCTGGACTATCTGTTCACAAACACAAGTTGTTCGGCCGTTGAAGCGACTCCTAATGTTGAAAATAGCGCGTCGATCAAGATGCAAGAGGCGGTCGGCGGGGTGCGTGTGGGAGAAGACACATTTCAGGTTCCGGAGTCAAAACGTGAATATGCTACGCCGGTCCATCATTATATCTATCACGTGCGCCGCGAAAAGTGGGAGTCAGGTTAGATTCAGCTAAATGAGTAGAAAAACGTCAGGCAATGCCCTACGGGCGCTTCGCCCGAAAGGGTCATTTCGACCCTTTTTTGTTATGCTTAGGTCGTTATGGAGATGAAGGGAAAGGTCATGGCGATTGACCTGGGCGAAAAGCGTATTGGAGTGGCGGTTAGCGATGCTACACGCACTATTGCCAAGGCTTACGGTGTTCTGACCCGCAAGTCACGCCAAGAGGACTTTCAATATTATGCAGCTGTCATCGCTGAGCAGGCTGTCACCCTGCTTGTGATGGGCCTCCCTATACCGCTCAGCGGTGTGGAAGGTCAACGAGCGGCCTGGGTGCGGAATTATACGGCCGAGCTTGGTGAATTCTTGGACACGCCTATTGAATTTTGGGACGAGAGTCTTTCTACGAAACAGGCCGAGGCCAGCTTACGTGCCCGAGGTAAACGGGGAAAGCAGGTCAAGGAGCGCGTCGATGCTGTGGCTGCTGCCTTCATCTTGCAAGATTATTTGGATGCTCATGCAGCAGCGCATGATCAATGCCCTACGGGCGCTTCGCCCTTCGGGTCAGGCGAGTTATGAGCGGCGGTGATCTTGAGCAATGCCCTACGGGCGCTTCACCCGCACCTGAACCAAGACGGCGGCGCTCAAGCTGCCGTACTTCCTTGTCATTGTTGCTTGTTTTGGTCTGCTTGACGGCGACGATCTTGGCTATTTCGGTCGTTCGCTGGCAAAGCACTCTGCGCGACAGCGGGATCAACGCCCAGGGCGCTGACCCAGACTTGAATCTGGCTCAACGTCTCTATTTGCAGAACTATCTGGCGCAGCGGGGGGACGAACTGCGCCGGCCGGCCGGCGACAGCGGTGAAATAAAGTTTGAGATTCCGGCGGGAGCAACGGCCGATACCGTCGTCAATAAGCTGGTTGAGTCCGGGCTGTTGCAGAACCGCGAGCTTTTTCTCAATTACCTGCGCTACTTCGGATTGGATTCCGCATTGCAAACCGGGCGATTTACGCTAAATGGGCGGCTGACGGTGCCGCAGTTGGCGGCGTTGATCACAGAAGGATCGGCTCGTGACATTACGCTCAATTTCTTGCCGGGAATGCGCCTGGAAGAGGTGGTTCAATATCTCACGGTGACCACACCGGCTGAAATTGATCCCGCAGAATTTCTCGCTCTGGCCCGGAGACAGAAGCGGTTTGACGTGAGCAACTACCCGTTCCTCAAGTCCTTGCCGGCGCAGACATCCCTGGAAGGGTTTCTTTATCCGGATACGTATATTGTGCCGCCGAATGCAAATGCAACTTATCTACTGCACCAGATGCTGCAAAACTTTGACCGGCAGGTTACACCAGCGATGCGCCAGGCCTACGGAGCCCAAGGACTGTCTCTGTCAGAGGCGGTGATCCTGGCTTCGATTGTGGAACGAGAGACGATGACGGAGGAGGAACGGCCGTTGATCGCCAGTGTATACTTGAATCGTGTACAAGACGGTATGCCCCTACAGGCGGATCCGACCGTTCAGTACGCAGCCGGTTTCCAAGAGAGTGAGAACAGTTGGTGGAAGGTGCCCTTGAGCCTGGCCGATCTGGAGTTTGAACACCCCTACAATACTTATACGATTCCCGGTTTGCCTCCAGGCCCTATTGCAAGCCCGGCCCTGGGATCATTGCAGGCCATCGCCGAGCCGGCACAAACCGATTATTTGTTTTTTGTGCTGGATTGCTCATCAAATCCGGTTGGCCAGCATGTTTTCAGCCAGACATATGAGGAACACCTGGCCCATGTCCAAAAGTGCCAGTGAAGCGCAGCACAAAAGATTCGTATTCATAGGAGGGCGTATAGTGGCCCTCCTGCGCAACCTTGTGTTGTTGGGATCGCTATTCGCCATGACAGGCTGCCAGAGCGTAGCGCCGGTGGTTAAGATAGGCCTCGTTGCGCCCTTTGAGGGTCGCTACCGAAATGTGGGCTATGACGTGATCTACAGTGCCCGCTTGGCGGTTCGGGAAATTAACGAAGCTGGCGGTATAGGCGGGACGCGCGTGGCCTTGGTGGCCTTGGATGACACGGGAAATCCTGAATACGCAGAGGCCACAGCACGATCTCTGGTGATCGATCCCGCGGTGATGGCTGTTGTTGGGCACTGGTTGCCGGAGACTTCGGATGCCGCAAAGCCCATCTATGCGCAGCATAAGGTGCCTTTCTTACTGGGAGGCGTCGAACCGTTTGCGGCCACTGATCCAGGGCATCTGCGGGCTGATTTTGTCAGTTCTTACGCTGCGGTTACGCCCTTCGATGAGATGCCTGGCCCCTACGCTGCGCCTGCTTATGACGCTTTTCAACTTCTCTTTCAGGCCTTTGCGCTCGCCAAAGAGAAAAATAATGTCATCGATCGTTCTTCTGTGCAAGCAGCGCTCGATGATCTAAGATAGGATGGGAACTAAATCATGGCGCAATTTATCCCTGGCCTTGAACTAAACCGACGTTTTCATCTGGAAGTGATTAAGCCTATCTTGTCCAGGGAGTTCCCCCATCTCCGCTATTCGGCCGCTCGTCTTGGTTCTGGATCTGAAGTTCTGGGATACGATACCGCGACGTCGGTCGATCACGATTGGGGCCCACGCTTGCAACTGTTTTTCACTCCCGAAGATTACGAGAATTATAGATCGAAAGTAATTGAACTCCTGCGGCACCAGTTGCCGCATTATTTTCTCGGGTATTCAACCCACTTTGGCGAAGCGGATAATGAGGGTGCACGCTTACTGGCACACACCGATGGGCCACGAAATCATCGTGTGGAGGTCTGGACGATTCGTGGTTTTTTCGAGGAGTACATGGCTTGCGATCCATACCAGGAGCCAACGGTTTATGATTGGTTAGTCTGGCCACAACAGCATCTGCTAGGGGTCATAGCGGGGGAAGTGTATGCTGACGATCTTGGCGATTTGGCGATGATCCGCCGCAGGTTAACATATTATCCCCATGACGTGTGGCTATACTTGCTGGCTGCCCAATGGAGTCGTATCGGGCAGGAGGAGGCGTTTGTCGGCCGTACGGGTGATGTTGGGGACGAATTAGGGTCAAGAATTTTGGCTGGGCGGCTTGTACATGATTTGATGCAGCTTTGCTTCTTGATGGAAAAGCGCTACGCACCTTACCCGAAATGGTTCGGCAGCGCGTTTTCGCGGCTGGAGTGCGCCTCGAGCCTTACTCCGATCCTGTTGCAGGTTATGTCTGCCCAGGATTGGGAAATACGCGAAGATTACCTATGCCTCGCTTATGAGACGGTAGCCCAATTGCATAACGGCTTGCGGATTACAGAACCTTTGGCGACCGAAGTAAGCAACTTTCATGGCCGGCCTTTTCGGGTTATAAGTGCAGAGAGATATGTAAGTGCCCTTAGAGAGGCGATAACCGACCAAACTGTGAAAAATATCGAAACGAACATTGGCAGTATTGACCAATTCAGTCACAGTACGGATTTGCGATCCTATCCACAGCTACACAAAAAGCTGCAACTGATGTACAAATAGAGGAAGGCGACAAGGAAAAGGTGCAGAACGAGATTTATCAGTTCGTTTGCGGTTAATGAGGAGGAATGACAATGTTTCGACGTATTCTTGGTGTGATCATTTTGCTGGTAAGTTTGATCATGGTTGTTGTTTTGCTAGGCCGGGGCATTTTTTGCCGGGCAGGCTGTGGACGCTGTGGGCGCTGGTCTGGACAGCGTGTTGGCGATTACAGTGGATACCCTAGATACTGTCTCAGCGACGCTTGAACAGACCCAGGCGACTATTGTTGAGGCGAACAAGGCGTTGGATACGGCAGCAGAGGCCACCGTAAATCTCGCCAAGACCATGTCCGATACGCAGCCCCTGATGGAAAGCTTAGCGAAAGTGGCCGCAGAAGATGTGCCGGACAGTATTGAAGCGATTCAATTGGCTTTACCTAACGTCGCCGAAGTTGCCGGCGTGATCGATATTGCGCTGACGAAACTAAGTAATTTTGGCATTAGCCAGACAATCCCCATCCCCTTTAACCCGATTACACTGGAATTCGACCTGGGCATTGATTACAATCCAGCGGAGCCGTTTGACGAAACGATTTCGGCGCTGGGTGATAGCCTGGAGGGAATGCCGGACGAGTTACGCTCCCTGCAGGGCGATCTGGATACGCTTTCGGCCGATCTGGAACTGCTGACCGGAAATATCGAGACAGCGGCTGGTGATGTGGAGGCTATTAACAAGCAGGTCGCCCTGTTTATTCCCATCTTGGATGATTATTTACGCATCGTTGGGCAGATTAGTAACTCAATGGTGCAGGCTCGTGGGCAACTACAGGCTCAACTGGAAACGGTAAAAACCGTCCTCGTCGCTCTGTTCATTTTCCTGTCGTTGACCCAGTTGACCCCCTTATACGTCGGGTGGGAACTGGTCACAGGACAACGACCTGGACAGGAAAGTCAGAAGGAAGTGGTAGAAGAATCACCACAACCGCAGCCAGAGAGCTTGGTTGAGGAAGTCCCAAAAGTCGTTGCCGAATCAATTGTCGAAAAGTCCCCAGAGGACTATCAAGAGACCGTTGTAGATGAACTCCCACAGTCAGGGGAGGAGGAAGCGAGTGAGGGCTAGGCGTGATCCAACTCCCGTAACCGGGAAATAGTTGGCAAAAATCGCTCAGGTGATGTGTTTGCCGCGGCTGCAGCGCAATAGATAATGTCGGGCGACAAACCACGCGTATGAGGTCTATCCTGCTAAATAATAGACGACGACTGCTAAGCTTCGCTCTTGGGGTATTGGCGATCTTGTTCATGGCCGGCTGTGCTGAAGAAGCGGTGGAACCGGCAGAACCGGATCGCCTGCCATCTCCGGAGGTTGCAGTCCTCGAACTCTTACCAACGCCCACATTGGCCCCGGGCGTCCCTACCCCGCCGCTGCCAACGCCACCCATAACGCCAACGGTGGTGCCAGACGATGCTCAGGGGGCAGCAGATGAAACGGCAGAGTCAAGTGACCTGTCCACCCCGCCGACGGCCACACCAGAGATCTCTTCACGCCTGACATTAGGAAATGAAGCGCTGGATTATGGCGACTATATGACTGCTATTGAACAGTTCAGTAAAGCCTTGCAACAAGAACCAGCCTTGGAACCTGAAGTTACAGGCGGGCGCACTTTATGAGCTGGGCGTAGCTTACCTGGCTGAAGGGCAGGTTGGCGAGGCAGCAACGATGTTCAACCAGCTGCTCAACTTGCCTGGTGGAGAAGCTGCCTCCGCCGCCAATTTTCACCTGGCGCAGGCCAGCGTCGCGCTTGGCGACTACGAGACGGCCATTGATAACTACCAGGCCTATCTTGATGCCAATCCGGACATGGCTGCTTATATCTATCCGCTGATCGCCGAAAGCTATCTGGCTATGGGTGATAGCGAGTCAGCCCTGGAAGCGTATGAGTCAGCTCTAGCGGGGGCATCAAACCCCTTGAAAGCGTATGAGACAAGACAGATCCTTGCCGGCTATTATCTGGCCGACGGTGATTATGAGGCGGCTATTGCCCAGTATGACGCCATCCAAGATTTCGCGGTTACAGAGACGACTCAAGGCCAAATGACCTACCTGGCTGGAGCGGCGGAGTTAATGGCGGGCAATACGGACGCTGCCTATGAACGATTCCTGACCGGCGTGTCCGAGTATCCAAAGGTTTACGAGAGTTATCTGGGCCTGGTCGAGTTGGTCAAGGCGGAGGTGCCGGTTGACGCGTTCCAGCGAGGGTTGGTCGATTTTTATGCCGCGGCCTACGCGCCGGGAATTGAGGCCTTTGAAGATCATATCGCCGCCGATCCCGAGAATTATCAGCCGGAAACACACCTGTATCTGGCCTGGTCATACGAAGCGCTGGAAGAGCTGGACGCAGCTTATGCCGAATTAGATCGCTATGCCGAGTTTGAAGCGGCTGAGGCCCACCTGGAACAGGCCAATATGCGAGCGAGAGCCGGTGAGGTGGAAACGGCCGTTGAGCTCTACCAGCAGTTTCTGGACTCCTATGTGGACGATGAGAAAGCGCCATTTGCGGCCTGGCGGGCAGCAGCTCTGACTGAACAGCTGGGCGACGTGGAATCCGCTATTATCCAGTACGTGCGGCTGGCCGACGATTTTCCTGAACACGAAGATGCGGCTGAAGCACTCTACCATGCTGGTTGGTTGGCGCAGGAAAATGACGATAGGGATACAGCGCTATCCCTTTGGCAGCGAACGGCCGCTGATTATGGGGAGAGTAGCTTTGGCAGCGCAGCGTTGGTGCGTCTGCTGCGGAGAGAGCAGGAGCAGGAAAGCGAGTTACTGTCCGATTTACAGGACTTGGCCACAAACAATGGCAGTGTTCATTATCCTGCTCTGCGAGCCAGGGATTTGGCTGAGGGGATCGAACCGTTTGAATCGCTAGCGCCTTTTGCGTTACCCGTAAATGTGTCGCAAGACCAGGATGTGGCTGAAACATGGTTATGGGATCAACTGGAAGCAGAACCAGAAGTTAAAAAGGACAAGCTTGGTGAACTGAGTCCTGAACTTCGTGAGGATGAACGGTTGTCGGTCGGCGAGAAGCTGTGGGAACTACGCCTGTTCGAAGATGCTAAGCAGGAGCTGGAGGCATTACGCGAGGACCAGGCTGAGTCTCTTCTGTCTAGCTACCAGCTTGCTCTCTATTTTCGCGACCTTGGTCTGTACCGATCTTCTATCATCGCTGGAGCTACGGTTCTGGATCTCGCTAAACAGTCTGTACTTGAAGCACCGCCCTTTATCGGCCGTTTGGTGTATCCCGCCTATTTTGCGGAACAGATTCTGTCCTTGGCTGAGGAGCATGGATACGATCCTCGACTCCAGTTCTCTCTGGTAAGGCAGGAGAGCCTGTACGAGAGCTTTGCTCGATCCGGTGCGGCTGCTCAGGGATTAAGCCAGGTGATTCCAGACACAGGTGCCTGGATAGCGGAACAGTTGCACTGGCCTGATTACCAGAATGAGGATCTATACAAACCGTACGTGGGATTGACTTTTGGCGCTTATTACTTTGACCAGCAGCTTGAGGCATTTGATGGGAGCGTGCATGCGGCTTTGGCTGCCTACAATGCCGGCCCGGGCAATGCCGCTCGTTGGTACGAATTGGCAGGCAGCGACCTTGATCAGTTCGTCGATGTGATGGATTTTGCCGAGACACGTGCCTACGTGCAGCGCATATACGCCGGATTTGATATTTACCGCTACTTGTACGGGGAGTAGACTTTGCGCACAGAACGGGCGCCATCGTGAGGCCGGCGTCACTAAAGTGCACAGGTTTTCTTCCAGCCGTTCCAGGTCACGCTGGTTTAAAGGGGAGGGATTGCCCTAGAGCCTGATATGACCGTCACCGTAGCAGACCCATTTGTAGGTAGTCAGTTCTTCTAAGCCCATTGGACCTCGGGCATGCAGCTTCTGGGTGCTGACGGCTACTTCTGCCCCCAAGCCAAATTGGCCACCATCGTTGAAACGCGTACTGGCGTTTACGAAAACGGCCGACGAATTGATCGCGTTCACAAAGCGTGTCGCATTATGCCAATTATTGGTCAGGATACTTTCGCTGTGTTCGGTGCTGTGGGCATGGATATGATCTATGGCCTCTTCGATACCGTTAACTACTTTGATGCCCAATATTAGCGAGAGCCACTCCTGGTCAAAATCATCAGGACCGGCCGGAACGACCTTCGCTTTGTGACCATTACGCTGCAGAATGGCCAGTGCGCTGCCACTGGCGCGAAGCTCAACATCGCTTTTGGCCAGACGTTTTGCTACCCGCGGTAGAAGCTCGGCAGCGATGGAAGGATGGACCAAGAGCGTATCCAACGAGTTGCAGACGCTTGGCCGTTGTACTTTGGAGTTTTCGATGATCTCTACGGCGCTTTCCAGGTCCGCGCTCTCATCCACATAAATGTGACAGATTCCGATGCCGCCCGTAATGACAGGTATTGTGCTTTGTTCTCTACAGAGGCGGTGCAGCCCTTGTCCGCCACGAGGGATGATCATGTCAATATATTCGTCGAGCTTGAGCATTTGAGTGACAAGATCGCGATCGGGATCGTCGATGTATTGGACCGCCGATTCCGGTAAACCTGCTTTTTCCAATGCTGCCTGGATTACTTTGACCAGGGCCAGGTTGCTGCGCAGGGTTTCGCTGCCGCCGCGCAGAATGACCGCATTACCAGTTTTTAGGCTCAATGTGGCGATATCAATGGTTACATTGGGGCGTGCTTCATAAATAACGCCGAGCACGCCAATGGGAATCCTGCGGCGGCTTAAGCGCAGGCCATTGGGTAGCATGCGGCTTTCCAACTCCGAACCTACCGGATCTGGAAGATCACCAATGCGCCGCGTGTCCGCGGCCAGAGCGGTCATGCGGTCTGCTGTTAGCAGCAACCGATCGACGAGCGCATCGCTCAACCCACGGCTATGAGCATCAGCTATGTCAAGGGTATTCTGTGCCAGTACAACATCTGCCTGTGCTTCCAATTCGTCAGCGATTGTCAGCAGTGCAAGATTTTTCTGCTCCGATGTCAAAGTTGCCAGAAGATAGCTTGCCGCCTTTGCCGCCATTCCCATTGTTGTTAAGTCTGTCATACCTTTAGCCTCTCCGTTGATGTCTGTCTGCTCGATCCACAACAGTTCATATTAGTCGCGGATTATTTTAGTAGATGAAATTGTTGGTTTTGTTAGCTTTTTGGTAGGTGCTTGTTAGCCAATTATCTAATGAGTCAACGCGCACATTTTATAGCCCACTTTGCTGTTCTCGTCCGCTCAGAGGAGCACTTTCTCAAGATTTCATAATAGAATGAGGTCATTCCGATGCACAGCCACCGGCCCGTAGATATATCCTAAGCGCGATTCGATTTCGTCGGAGTGACAACCAGAAATTTTGCGCAGATCGCCGCTGGCATAACGAGAGATTCCGCGTGCCAGATCCTGACCTGCGTGGTCCTGGATGGATATCGTATCTCCGCGGTCGAAATCTCCTTCAACTGACACAATTCCTGCGGGAAGCAGTGATCGGCCGTTTTCACATAACGCTTGCCTTGCCCCCTCATCCACGATCAGGCTCCCTGCCACTTTGGGCGCGGCGAAGATCCAGCGCTTGCGGTTTACCAGTGGAATTTCTAGAGCGGGGAAGCGCGTGCCGATTGTTTCGCCGCTCACGGCGCGCGTGATGACATTGGTTGCGTGGCCGGAAGCAATGATCACGTCAGCACCGGCACGACGAGCGGCATCGGCTGCCTGCAATTTGGTCGTCATACCGCCAACACCCAGACCGCTGACGCTGCCGCCAGCCAGCTTGTGCAGCGTTTCGTCTATGGTTCTCACCTCCGGAATGAGCTGGGCGTCAGGATTTCTTCGCGGATCGGCTGAAAAAAGGCCCGGCTGGTCCGTGAGAAGCAACAACAGATCCGCCCCGGCCAAGATGGTGACCAGGGCCGAAAGGTTGTCGTTATCTCCCACCTTGATCTCTGCTGTCGTTACGGCGTCATTCTCGTTGACCACAGGGACAATATTATGATCCAGCAGTGCGTTTAGCGTATCGCGTGCGTTGAGAAAACGGCCGCGGTGTTCCACGTCGCTGCGCGTGAGCAAGATCTGGCCTACGTGCATGCCATAGATTTCGAAAAACCGCTCCCACATCTGCATCAGACGACTCTGCCCAACAGCGGCTAACATCTGCTTATTACTGAGTGTTGGCGATAGCTGTGGAAAATTGAGGCGCTCACGACCGACCGCGATAGCTCCCGATGTACAGATGATCAGATCTTTGCCTTCGTTTTGGACGGCCGCACACTGACGCACCAATTCTACCATATGGGGCAGGTCTAATCGCGGCGTTCCGCCGGTGAGCACGCTGGTGCCAAATTTGACTACAATTCGTCTGTACATACTATCAAGAAAGCCAGGCCTATTAGTTGTGGCCACAACTAATAGGCCTGGCTTCAGTTCGTGGTGTCTTTGTGGAATTAATCTAGGCCGGCGTACATTCCTTCGATATCTTCTGCGAAATGTTCGTTGACGACACGCCGTTTGATCTTGAGCGTTGGCGTTAATTCACCATCCTCAACGGTGAAGTTGCGGGGCAGGATAGTGAATTTGCGGATGTTTTCTACGCGGGCAAACTGCGGATTGACTACTTCGTCGATCCCACGCTGTATCTCGGCAATGACCAACGGATTTGTGTGAAGTTCCTGACCCTCCAGGTTATTTGCTTCGGCAAACTGCTGTATAGCTTCCGGTTCCAGCGTGATTAGGGCGGAAAGGAATTTGCGCCGCTCACCGATGACCACGGCTTCGTCTACCATATCCAGTGACTTGAGCGCGGCCTCAATATTTTTGGGAGCGATATTCTTGCCGCCGGAGGTAATAATAATCTCTTTTTTACGACCAACAATGGTCAAGAAACCATCTTCGTCGAACTTGCCCAGGTCACCAGAATATAGCCAACCATCAATCAATGTTTCCTCAGTGGCCGCCGGATCTTTGAAGTAACCCATAAAAACGTTGCGTCCTTTAACCAGGATTTCTCCATCCGGCCCCAGCTTCACTTGCGTATCTGGGTAGGCCTGGCCAGCGGTATCAAAATTGGTTGCCCCGGGTCTATTCACGGTCGTAGGGCCACAACCTTCCGATTGCCCGTAAACTTCGTAGATGATGACGTCCAATCCGCCAAAGAACTTCAGGATTTCGGGATTTATCGGCGCCGCACCAGTAGCAGGCAGGGTCGCCTTGCTCAAGCCGAGCAGTGGCTTAACTTTGGAGAAGAGCAATCGATCGGCCAGGCGGTATTGCATGGCCAGCATGCCACTTGGTTCTTCGCCTTTGTTTTTGAGCGCGGAAACACGCCGGCCGACCCCCATAGCCCAGTTGGCGATTTTGGCTTTTGCGCCAGTTGTTTGGGCTAGATTGTCAGAAACCGCCGTGAAGAAGCGTTCCCAGATACGTGGCACACCAAAGAGGATAGAAGGTTGCACTTCGCGCAGATTATCAGGCAGTTTCTCGAGTGACTCGGCGTAATAGGCACTGTAACCAGCGGAAGCGCCGATATGGACGGTGAACATCTGTTCCGCTATATGTGACAGGGGAAGGTAAGATAACAGGTGATCGTTGGCTGTTATACTGAACATGTCTATAGCTGTGTTGGCAGTAAAGGCCAGGTTATCGTGAGATAACATAACCCCTTTTGGTGGCCCCGTTGTGCCTGAGGTATAGATGAGACTGGCCAGATGATGCGATTCAATGGCTTCAATTCTCTGATCAAGAGCTGATTCGTCGGTTTCATCTCCTTTAGCCAGGAATGCTTCCCAACTAAGGACGAGTGGATCGTCGATCGTTGTGCCGCGCATCATAACGACGTGTCGTAGTTTAGGTAACTGGTCGCGTACTTGGTCAATCTTGGCCCACTGCTTTTCATTTTCAAGCAGAACGACGCTGCTTTCTGCATGTTCCACGATATATTGGACTTCTTGTGGTGAGTTGGTTGTGTAGATGCCGGCTCCGGCGCCACGAACAGCCATAGCTGCCAGAAGCATGATCGCCCATTCGGGATGGTTAAAGCCTAGAATGCCTACTGTGCCTTCTGGCTCTACGCCAAGGGCCATGAGGGCTCGCGCTGCTTGCCGTACCTGGCCCACATATTCGTGCCATGGTGTGGGGACCCAAGCATCGCCAACCTTTTCGAAGTAAGCCGGGGCATTGGGGCGAACACGGCCGTTTTCCTGTAAACGATGGATGATGGTATCTGCTGACATCGGGTCCTCTCCCTTCTATAACTTTACAGGTGAATATGTGATTCTTTCGTTTCTATGGATGATACGCCAATCATCTAAACGGGTTTTATCACAGTTATTATGTTTCAGCAATTGGGACGAAAGAAGGTCAGAAAACCCAGCCAGGGGGTCGGAGATAGGGGCGGAATTGCTCTTCCTGCAAGACGCGTTTGACGCTCTCTTCGATACGGATCTCACCGTTGGTTACCGCGTCCTCGTACTTGTTGGCCCAATAGTAGATCAGGCCACGCGCTCTGCGCAGTTCAACCAGCATGATCTGTGCCAGCGGGCCGCCATCTTGCAGGAAGCCTGATCGCTCATAGTCTTGTTCGACCAGGGAGCGATCATAGGTGACGCGCATGATGTCCCCTTGCCAACCATGTTGTGGATTCCAGGAAAATCGGCCGTAGCTGGGCCGCCAGTCGAGGTCAAAAGGTGCGCCTACCGAGCCGGCGTTGACCACCAGGGTTTCATCTACGCGGCGCAGCAGCGGCTGATGGGTATGTCCTGTGACAAATACGGCTGGAGAAGGCGCGATCCGTAAGCGCAGCTCATCATCCGTCAAATCCTGGTAGATGCCATCCCGATTGTTGCGCATCGAGGCATGCACCACGCGAAACTCGCTTCCGTCAGGAGCAAACCAGCTGAATTGCTCCGGCATCTCCGCCAACTGCTTTTCCCCACCATTTAGTTGCTGGTAGGCAAAATAGGCAAAGCGATTCAACTCGAAGGTTGGTCCGCTGGTCACAAAATCCTGCTGACCACAGCGCAGCAAATAATCCTCGTGGTTGCCACGCAGCAATTGCCAGCCCTCGATTTCCCGCTTGTTTAATACAAAGGACAAGGCTGCGCCAGAGCAGGGGCCACGGTTGACGATGTCTCCGTTGACAATCACCAGATCCGGTCGCCACGGTTCAAAGTGTTTAGCCACAGCGCGTAAAGCCGGCAAATTGCCGTGGATGTCAGAGAGAACAACAATCTTCATTTTTGACTTTGGTAAGATATGGAGTAAGCCTGCCGTCAACTCAAAGCAAAACCGGCTCTGAATAATTGAGCCGGTATTGGTATGCAGCCAGATTCGCCATTCACACGTTTAGATATCCAGGTTACGTACTTCACTGGCATGAGTGGTGATGAAGCGCCGGCGCGGGGGTACTTCACTACCCATAAGCATGTCAAAGGTGCGATCAGCATTGACAGTGTCTTCAATTGTCACCTGCAAAAGTGTGCGGATAGACGGATCCATCGTCGTCTCCCACAATTGCTGGGCATTCATCTCACCAAGGCCCTTGTAGCGCTGCAGCCCATATTTTTTGTTCTGTAATTTCTGTAGCAAGATCGTATTTTCCGCTTCATTGTAGGTGTAGTGGATGGTCTTGCCTTCTTTGATCGCATAGAGTGGGGGCTGGGCAATGAATAAATGTCCTTCTTCGATCAACTGCGGCATATAGCGGAAGAAGAAGGTGAGCAATAACGTGCGGATGTGACTGCCATCTACATCGGCGTCGGTCATGATGATCACACGGCCGTAACGCAGATTGTCCATGTCAAACGATTCGCCAATACCAGTGCCCAGGGCGGAAATCATGGCTTTTACTTCGTTGTTGGCCAGGATTTTGTCCAAGCGTGCCCGTTCCGTGTTCAATATCTTGCCACGCAGCGGTAAAATCGCTTGGAAGTGACGGTCACGCCCTTGCTTCGCTGTACCTCCGGCCGAGTCTCCCTCGACGATGTAGATCTCAGATCGGGAAGGATCGCGTTCGGTGCAGTCAGCTAGCTTGCCAGGTAAGGTCATGCTTTCCAGCGCACTCTTGCGCATCACCAATTCGCGAGCTTTGCGTGCCGCTGCACGGGCGCGTGAAGAGGTCAGGCAGCGATCGATGATACGTTTGGCGTCGCGCGGATTTTCTTCCAGGTAGGCAGATAGCGCTTCAGCCGTGACAGCAGCCACGATGCCGCTGACCTCGGCATTCATGAGCTTGACTTTGGTCTGGCTCTCGAACTGCGGATCCGGATGTTTCACACTGACAACGGCCGTCACCCCTTCGCGCGTATCGTCGCTGGAGAAGTTCTTGTCCTTCTCTTTGAGATAATTGTTCTTGCGAGCGAAGGAATTAATGACGCGTGTCAGCGCTGTGCGCACACCGGTGAGATGGGTCCCACCGTCCGGCGTGTGGATGGTATTGGCAAAGGCGTATTCAGAAGCGGCAATGCCATCGGTGTATTGGATGGCGACCTCTACATCGATATTATCGATTTCATTGTGGGCATAAATAGGCTCATGTAATCCTTTGCGATTGCGATTCAAGTAGCGCACAAAGGATTTGACGCCACCGTCAAAGTAGAAGTTCATCTCGCGCACCGGCGAAACCCGTTCGTCTGCCAGTTTGAGGTGAACGCCACTGGTGACGAAGGCCATTTCGCGGAAGCGATTCATTAGCAGTTCGAAGCGATATTCGGCGTCTTCTTTGAATATCGTGTCATCAAACTTGTAGGAGGTGTGCGTTCCTGTCTTCTCGCCCCGCTTGAGTTTGCGTATCTTTTCCACCGGCGTCACCGGGACACCGCGCTCGTACTTCTGCTGCCAGACATAGTGGTCCCTTTTTACAGTGACTACCATCCATTCGGAAAGCGCATTTACGGCCGCAGCGCCGACGCCGTGCAAGCCACCAGAGACTTTATAAGCGGAGTTATCGAATTTGCCGCCGGAGTGCAGGCTTGTATGAATGAGCTCTAGCGCAGATATTTTCTCGGTCGGATGAGTATCCACGGGTATACCAATGCCATCATCGGTGACAGTGACGCTGAAATCGGAATGAATCGTCACTTCAATCCGGTCACAGCGACCTGCCAGTGCTTCGTCAATGGAGTTGTCGACGATTTCATAGACCAGATGATGGAGTGCTTTATTGTCCGTGCCACCGACATACATGCCGGGGCGACGACGAACCGCTTCCAGGCCCTTCAGCACCTGTATGCTGCTGGCGTCGTATTTGGTTTTCGTTTCTGTTGTCTTTGTTGCCATTAGTAAATCCAGTTCCAGTAAACTTGTCTGGTTATGTTATTGTTCGCTATCCTGTAGAGGGGTCCTCGAAGGCGGCGATAGGATCAAGTAGAACTTGATAACGATCCCGATAGAAGATAAATATGGCCGCAACCAGCGCCGTACTGACAAAGGCGTGGCCTAGGATATTCACCAAGGTAAACCAGGATCCATTCTCAACCGAAAATAAAAGCCAATCCAAGATCGCGCCAACAAAGAAGACGGCGAGAAGTAATAATAGAATGGATGGTAAATTAGCTTGTACCAGACGCACACTCTCGATCACAGCGCGTAAAAGTGGCCGACCATTAAGAACGATACCTTGCGGCGCTAGACTTAGATAGATGACGATCCAGATGGCTAGAAATGGACCCAACAATAAGGATATCGATCCCAACGTGCTATTTATCAGAAAGAGAATGGTTCCTATGATGATCAAGGGTATGTAGAGGATCATGAGAATCGATAGGAATAAAAGCAGTAAACCCATCAGACGCAACCAGCTTGTTATGGCGCGTTTTGCCCATTGGCCCGGATTCAGTTGCTCCTCTGCAAAGGGTCGTTTTTTGACGGCAGAAGCGATGAGCGTGTAATAGACGGCCGTCAATAACAATCCGATCACGGTGAAGGTTGCCAATAACCCGAACCAGGTCAACCAGCTATCGACATCAATCACCCGCGACGCCAGCGGCGTCTTTTCAGGTGCAGATCCTACCATCAGCGCCGGTACGCCGACTAACTGTACGGTCAGCGTCGTGAACAGATTCGTTTGTGGAGCCACTTGCCCTAGTTGTGAGGCAAGATCCAGCACCTCCGTCTCCTTGGGTAGAACGGCCAATAGCTGCTCAATCAGAGTTTGAAAGCGCAGACGTGGCCCCAACCAGTAAAAGGTATCGAGAATGACGGGAAGCAACAGAAGCCAAAGGTGTCTGGCAGTCAAATCAAATCCGGCAGCTATGGTGGCTAGTACGCCCGGTAAAGTAGTTGTTCTTTCTTGTTCGCGCATCGTAATGAACCCAACAATTCTACCATAAACTGCCTATCTAAACGAACAAAAACGGGCATATAGCAAGCGAAGCTTATGGTATGCTATGGGAATTGAAAGGCGCTTTCCTTCGGCGAAGAAGAGCAAGGTTTTTATAAACGGGTTCGCCAGGTTTACTCGGACGAAAGGCCCGGAATAAGCGCTTCGCTGGGGATGATCTGCCGCTCTTGGCCGGGCGGCGTCCAATAAAGGTGCAGTCGCGAGCCGTTCACGTCGTCCATGAACGGCAAGAGCACATCGTACCGGCCTGCCTCCAGGTTCAGGCTGCCCTCCAGGTAATCGGTTGGCTCGGAAGCATCCACCACCAACTCACCGTTAATGAAAAGCTGGGCCCGGCCGTTGACTTCCAAGCCGAAGGCGTAGGATCCATCCTCGGGGATCTCGATCTCGCCCGTCCAGACCACACTATACGGCCGTTTCAAAGGGATTAGGTGGAAGTAGGCGTCTATGAGAGGATCGATGCGCTGTAGGGCCGGCGCTGCGCTCCAATCGCCACCCTCGTAGAATGCGCCCAGCAGGCCTCGGCTGGCAACTTGCGGACCATGATAGAGAGCCCAGGCTGGAATCGTCTCCGGCTCACCGCCGTGCGGTTGGCTCCAGGCCAGCCGCAGCAATCCCTCGCCGCTGTTAGCCGCGATTCGCAGCGCATGATTGCCCTGGGCCAGCGTTTGGGACAGTCGCTGCTCGCCACCGGCTTCGTTTTCTATCAGCGCTTCACCGTCCAGCCACAGGCTGGCTGGGCCAGGTGACTGCAACAACAGCTCGTATTGACCATAGTCCGGAGCGTACAAGACTCCCTCCCACTCAGCTACAAAGGGCTCGTCCAGGGGCGCATCGGCCGGCCAGTGCGCAGTGGCCCCGTCTTCAATGCGGCTGATCTGCGGCGCTCCTTCCGGCTGCAATCCCGGCCAATAGCGTGCCTCCAGCCCTTGCACCTGGCGAATGTCTTGCGGCGGGACGATCACCGTATACTGCACGGGGGCTCCGGCCGGATTCGATGCTATCGTCACTTGCGCATTGGGGTAAAAACGATCAACTTCATCGGCGATCCACGCCTGCTGCGGATCGAGCAGGACAGCCACCGGCCGGTCGCCCGGCTCGCGCAAAGGCAATATGTCCGGCGGCATGATGACATCCGCATCCTGGCCGGGAGCGAGAAAGCGGATGACCGGATGGCCATTCATGAACATCGAAAGGTAAAGCTTCATCCCTTCGGAGCCCAATTCGACCATCTTGCGGGCTGTGATCGTCTCGATAGCTGAATGATCTTGCCAGACAGAACTATTATCGGCCTGGCGCACGAAGTAGGTATTGGAATTGGTGTAGACGATGGCCGCACCGGCCAAGAGCAGCAAGGCTGTACCCAAGGGGCGGGCCCAAAGCGGTGATCTGGCGCGATCGAGGACCCGCCAATACGCTTCGGCGGCCAGGGCGGCGAAAAAGAAAACAGCGGCCATGGCCCCCACGGCGCGCTGCGCCTGGGGCGCTTCAAAATCAACGGTCAGGATTGCCGCTGTTAAACCGACCACGAATACGACAACAAACAGCATCTCCGCTGGCTGGCGAAAACGGCTCAGGGCCAGGGCGAAACCGAGGACAAAGAGGGCGCCGGTCAGCGGATCGAGCATGGGCTCGCCCGGCAGATTGTGACGCCCGTTGCGATCGCCCTGATAGTTGAACATTAGGGCATTCTTAATCGTGTTCGAGCCGATCGCCCGCGCCAGGCTTGGTTCGTCACGGTGTTCAAAGATCGAGATCTGGCGGGTCCGGTTCCAAAAATCGTCCGGCTGGCGAATCGCGACCTGGACCATCGGCCCGGCTGCCAGAATGGCGCCTACAGCCAGCGCGGCCAGGTTCACCACCCAGACGACGCGCCAATTACGCTCTCCGGGATGGCGGCGCAGCTGACTGGCCGTCCAGTAGGCCAGGAAAACCAACACGACCAGCGGGAAGAGGCGCAAGGAACTGTGAAAGCCCATGCCGATGCCTAGAGCCAACCCCGCCCAGGCAAAATATCGCGTCGAGCGGGTTCGCTGGCCGCGAAATAGGAGCAGTAGGATCAACAGGATGAAGAAGGGGCCGGTACTGGTGGCCATGCCCAAGCGGTCGAAGGTGATTGGCCAGCGGGCTATGGCAAAGAAGAAGGCCAACAGCAAACCGAAACGGTTGCCATAGATCTCACGGCCGAGGAAGAAGGCCACGATTACTGAGCCGAATCCGAAGAGGACGGTCACCGTGCGAATAGACAGCGTGCTCACCCCAAATAACTTGAAGGATAGGGCGACCAGGGCCGGAAAATAGTAGGCCAGGGCATGACTACGTAGATACACCGGCCGGTAACCCGGATCGAGCAGGATCTGTTGCGCCCGCAGTCCGATATCGGCTTCGTCCAACCATGTTCCAAAAGGCAAATCGGCGAAGAGGTAGAAACGCATGAAGATAGCCACGCCCAGGATGTTTAGGCCGAAGATGATCACCACCAGATTCAGCGGCTCGGCCGCCGGGGCATCCGCGGCTCCGCGGAACAGCAAGGGCACGGCGATAGCGAATAGGATGATGCCGGCGGCTTGCAGCACCCAGGAAGCGCTGGTCTGGATATCCCGCGGGAACAACAGTAAAGCGGCCAGGCTGGTGGACAAGGCCAGAACCAGCACGATCAGCCCGGCGTATAGTCGCCACCCTGCGGTCAGCCCGAGTAGAATTTTTGCCTCTTCAGGCGGTCGCAATTCAGGGCTCATTCGCTTTCAGTTCCCCCCGTCGACTCTTCATCTACCAGGGTGATGACCCGCAGATGGTGGCTGGCCGCGTCGACGATATAGAGCGTCTGGCCATCAGGTGAAACGTCCAGATCGAGGACGTCCACACCGGCCAGGCCGGAGAGTGAATAGGTCGCCAGCAAGTTGCCTTGTTCGTCAAAACGCTGCACTTGCTCCAGGCCGGTGTTGAGAACGAGGACATCCCCCTGCGCGGTTACTCTGATCGCTTTGGGGGTGGAAGCGGGGGAAGCAGCGGCCGTCCAGCTCTGCATTTCGGCCGCCAATGGTGGCGTGCCGGGGGGTTGTGCTGCGGCCGGTTCCGGCGGTGGGGCATCGAGCTGTGCCACGGCGACCGCATCCGCCGCGCCAGCCGCAGGAAGGCTGGTGCCTGGATCATCTGTGGCTGCCTCACCCGCTTCTGGCATACTTACCCGGGCCGGCGGGATATCACCGGCGAAGATCTCGGCGATGGTCACCAGACGCCAGTGACGTCGCAAGTACCTCAGTTTGTCCGTGCCGTCTATCGCCGCGGCCAGTTCAACTTCCGCCTCGACCGGCGCTGGCTTGTCGACCGTCGGTTCGCTGAGGGCCGGCTCACCGGTTAGCGACACCCTGAAAATGGCCCCCACGCTGGTTACGAACAGCAAGGCGGCGGTTACATAACCGGCGAGCCCCAGCAGCGCGAGGCCATCGCGCACGGCCAATTGAGAAGCCACGGCGAGGGTAACGGCCAGCATCGCTTGCGATAGCTCTGACTTGCGGCTGGCTGGCCGCGGCGATTTGTCTCTAGATTCGTTATCCATCGCTTTCCGCTGCGTCTCGCTGCACGGCGTAAATAGTCACGTCTCCGGCGACGCCGTTCTCCGGGTAGACGATCGCTAGGTCACCATCGATCGTCATGCGTTCGAATTTCTCCAGCCCCTCCGGCAAATAGCGAGCCCGTTCCAGGTCTCCGACGACGACAAAATCAGCCTGGTAACGATCGAGGAAACGGCGTGCCTCGTCGTCTTCGGTTGTATCGTAGAAACTATTCAGCTCTTCGATCCGCTTTTCAACCACCGTACCGGGTAGGACAGCGTTGTGCTGGCGCAAGTGCCAACTCCAGCCGACGATGGTTGGTAAGCCGGTGTAATTCGCGAAACGTGAACCCCAGCGATACTCCGCTGTATGGCCTTCGACGATGGTCGGCGTGCCGGCAACGTTCTCCTGCAGCCAGCGCATGGCCGCATAATCCTGGCCCAGGCGCAGCGGGATATCATTCTCACGATAGACAGCCGTCGTTGCGCCCCCTTCACCGCCAGAAGCGTCGCCCAGCATGAAGGCCATGCCGTTCAGGGTCTTGGGCGGATCGGTGATATCGGGCCAGCGATCGTCGACCTTGGCCACGCTGCCAATGAGCGGATAGGTCAGCGTCGCCAGGAGTAGCAGGCCCAGGGCGCCCAACCATAGATAGCGCCGCCGGGCAGCGTAGATCTGGGGCCAGAGCCAGACCAGGATAGCGCCAACGGCGACGCTAAAGAATAACCAGGTCAACAGGTAGAACTTGAAGACCACATTCATGCGGCCGACGTCACCTTTGATGGTCACCAATTCGACGATGAAGGTTAGGCCCAGTCCGGTCGCGGCTAAAGCCAGGGCTACCCGCTGCAACCGGCTTTGATCCGGGCGCAGCAATAGCAGACCGGCCCAAGCGGCCAGCAGCAGCGTGAGCGCGGCCGTCACCAAGTCGTTGCTGCGCAGCCTGGGCAGGCCGGCTGCCAGGGCTAAGATCAGGACCAGGAGCACGACCAGGGCGTTCCGCATGAAAGCGGTTAAGTTGCCAAGCGGGGTATGGATCAACCACTCAAACTTCGGTTTGAGCCAGCGCGTCGTCTCCAAGGCCATATAGGTCAAGATGACAAACAGGAATAGGCCATGTACCGTAAAATAATCGCCCAGTGGGGTACGCGGTCCCTTCCAAAATTCAAAGGATAAATCGCCGGTGCCAAACGACTGGTGGAAAGGGGCATAGAGGGCGATCGACAGCAGGAGTAACAAGGCGATGCGCGAAAGCAAGCGCAAGATGGCTGCGCCCCCTTCCGACTGGCACCGATGCCCGGCGGGCGCTTCGCCCAAGATCGCGTAGGCGATTCCAGCCGCGCCCAGGGCCAGCAGCACCGGATAATCCCAGCTATTGGTCGGGTAGAGGGCGCCGAAGGCCAGGCCAGCGGTGAGCCAGGTAGCCCCGGAAGCCAAAAGACCCTGGCGGCGGAATGGTTGAGAGACGATCGCCGGCAGTCGCACGACACTGACGATCCAGGCCAGGGCAACCAATACAAGCGGCATATCCAACAAATGCGGGTGCAGATCGGCATACAAGAAAGTGAAGAAAGGGAATTCGGTGATCGGCGCGCTATCTTGGCCGTTCAGAATAGCCCGCGAGGCGTCGAAATACCAGGCCCCGTTATCGCCCCGCAACAACGCTTCTTCGCCCGAAACAATTCGGCCCAGACCGGTCAACGCATCGCCGGCGTGTACCAGCCAGGTCGGATCCGGCGTGTGCTGCTCGGCATACTCCGGCAGGCGATTCCATAGCAGCCGGACCTGGTACAGGTTGCCCAGCAAGATAGCCAGGGCCACGGCCGTCAGGCCGGCCAGATAGGGAGCTTTGCCCGAATACCACTTACTGCCTGGTGCCGTCCGCGCTTCTGGCGCTTCCGTCTTGCTGGGCGCGATCAAGTTGTAAGCCACCGAAAAAACGCCGGCGCCGGTCAGGGCAAACCAGGTGGGGATGAGCAAGTTGAAGGCGACGGCCGGCACGATGCCCAACAGTTTGGTGGGCACGGCGCTGAGCACATAACCGTAGTAGTAATAATTGACGTATTGGCCGGCAAACCAGGGATCGTAAGGCGGGAAATTGACGGACTTGAGGATGGCGTTGAACATGGCTAATTCGCCCGGTTTTTCACCGCCCCGCCACGGATGCCACAGATCGGGATTGTTCCAGCGCAGGACTATCTGGAACAGGAACAGGGTCAGGAAAAGGGTTTCAACAACAAGGATATAGCGCCAGCGTTGGCGCAGAAAAGTTGCCAGTTCGCGGCGACACCTCCAGGCGATCAGGCCGTTCAGCAGGGCCAGTAGGAGAAGGCCCAGCAGTAGCGCTCCGCGGCTGAAGGTCAGCAGGTGTAGGCTGCCGCCGAACCAGGCCAGCCAGGCGACGACGAGTAGGCCGGCGACCCGGGTCAGGGTATAGCCGTAGTCCGACAGGCCGCGAAAGGCCAGGTAGGTCAGAGGAAAGGCCAGCCAGCCGATCAACGCGATCAGCAGGTACCAGGCTAGCGTGCCTAAGAACTGGGATTGATTGAGAACCGAGGCCGAGTTGAAGATCGACGACCATGTCCCGGCCACCCTTTGGGCTGCCGCCCGAGTCGTCGACAATCGCAGGGCGCTGGGCAGCTCCGTATACTGCTTGGCCCCTTGCTCGACTACCTGGCTCAGGTCGACGCTTTCCAGCACTTGCCGCACCTGGTCGGAGGAGAAGTCAGCCGATTTCTGGAAGATCAAGACCTTGGGATGATCGTAAACAGTGAAAGATTCCTGGGCCGATTGATCCGGCAGTGTGAGTGGCCCCAGAGTGGGGTAGCTCTCGAAAGTGGCTACCAGGTCAAAGCCCAGATCGCCGCTCATTGGAGCGACGGCCGGATAAGCGCAATCGGTGATTTGCTGCGAGTCACAGCCGAACAAGGCCTGATAGTAAGCCAGGGTCATCGGATAACGCAGCGGCAGCCGGGGCATGGAATCGTAAGCCCGGTTGGAGGAGATCACGATATATTCGGCCTCGTCAAGGGACTGGGCCATTAACTCCCGCTTGGCCTCGTTGTCCGGCTCATAGAGTCCAAGATCGAGCGCGCGATAGATGCCGCCATAGGGGTCGAACCCTTCAGAGCGGAGAGGCAAGTAGTCATCCCAGGACGTTTCGACGGCGACCGCGGTGCCAGACAGGGCCAGCGGTGACCCTTCCACGACGCGCAGCGATAGGTCGTATTCCTCACCACCCACGACGTCCATTGCCGGGAATACAAAGCGCTCTTTCTGGCTTTGCACGCCGGTCGCTGGATCGAGGACCACTGTTTCGGCGTAAGAGGTGATCTGGCCGCTGTCGCCACCTGTTCCCAGGGTGAACTCCAGCGTCACCGATGACGCGCTGTCATCCAGACCCGTCAAATGGGGCATGGTGACGCCGGTCAGGATGCCCGATTCGGCCGGGGTGAAAGTCGAGGCCCATTCGTCTCCTCTATTCAGTTTCAGATCATAGGGCATAGAAAGGGGAATTTGATCCTGGCCATCAGGGGTCTGGATCACCACGTTCACCGGGCCGGGCAAATTCTGCCGCAGCCATTCCGAAGCGGCTACGCGTGTGTGCGGCCGGGTATAGATACGGCTGAAGGCGTAGGCGTAAGCATAGGTTGAGCCAACAACAAAAAGCAGCAACAACGTGACCAGGAGCGCGGCCACGCGCCCGCGTCCTTTTTCGCCGGCATCTTCGTGACTGCGGCGATAGGCACTCCAGGCGCGATCAGACAATTCAACCAGGGCCCAGGCCGCCAGCAGGATGGCGATGGGGTAAATGGGCTGGAAATAGCGCGTGTAGCGCCAGAAGTTGATATTCTGGTATAGGAAAAAGCCGCCCACCCATATGACCGGTAGGAGATGCTTGTGCCAGTCACCGCGCAGGCAGCGCCAGGAGGCCCATCCCCAACTCAGGATCACCGCCAGGCCCAGGGGCAGCCCCATGCCCCACTGCACCATATTCGTCAGGCCGTAGCTCCAGGGGCGGCTAGCCCAATGATGATTGGGCGGGAAATCCGCCCGTCCGGCAACCTGGTCACGCACGTCGCTGATGATCTCCAGCCAGCGCGGATTGAACCGCAAACCGAAGATGCCCGGTCCCAGAAAAGCGTAGGGCTGGAAGACGCGGAAGGTGAGCGCTGCCAGCAGGCTGGCCACGATTAGCCCGGCCAGGAGCCGCTTCACAGCCGGCCAACGCTTTTCACGCTCAGGCCAGATATCGACCAGGGTAGCGAGGCCGGCCAGCACGATCAATCCCCCCAGCGGGGCGATGCTGACCTTGGTACTCATGGCCAGGCCGGTGAGCAGGCCAAAGAAGGCGAAGAGCCACCAACGCGGCCGTTCCATGACCAGGACAGCCACGTATATGGCGGCCACGATGAAGACCGTGGTGAAGGAATCGACGGCGAAATAATGGGATAGTTGGATGGGCAGCACCGCGGCGGCGTACAGGGCCGCCGCCAGTAGACCAACCCGCCGGCCATAAAGCTGCTGGCCCAGGATATAGAGGACCAGGACAGCCAGCAAATCGAACAGTCCTGACAGGATCCGGCCGACCAGGACCACCTCGTCATACGCCGTCCTGGCCAACCATTCGGCCACGTAGCGTGTGATGAACAGGGGCAGCATGCCGTAAGTATAGAAGCCATATCCCAGGGGGTTGAGCGATGATTGTTCCGTATCGAAGTAGTGGCCCAGGCTGTCCACCGAGCTGATCTGCTCGGCGACAATGGTCATGAAACGTTCGTCAGGGTGCAGGTGCTGGTCGCTGTCCCAATTCACGCCGCTGAAGCGGAAGTAAGCGCCAAGAAGCAGTACCAGGAACAGCCCAACCACGATCAGCCAGCCATGTGTCTTCAGTCCTGGCTTGTCCTGGCCTGTTGACGCGGCATCGACTGAGGCTGCCTCAAGAGTTGGCTCGGGCGCCAGCCCCTGGCCAAGCGCTTCAGACGCTGCCTCATCTACTTCTTCTGGTTCGTTTGCCGTTGAATCAAGACTCATTTATCGCCAGCCGTAATAGGCCCTGATTATAACTCGGCTCAGCCGGAATCACCCAACAAAGCTGACCCTACTCTCGTGCAAAGACTCGCCACCCGATCGCTCGATGTTCCACATTCATGGTCACACAGCAATCAACCATGAAAAAAGACGGGACTCGAGAGGCCCGTCTTCTGGTTACGATGAGCGAACTCGCTCGTTATTTACTTTTGCTCTTATGGACGACGATCGAACCACCGCCGAGTGACTGGTGTGCGCCATTGTCATAAATGTCGTGCTCTGCTCCGCCATTGTCTTCCCACCAGATGCGGATACGGAAGGTATCTGGCTGGCCATCATAAGCCCAGATCTTGAAATTGTACGGTTCGCCGTTCGGAGCCAGCAGGCCGTTGATGGTCCCTGAGCCAGAGAACATGGCCGTATCACCGCCGGTCACAACCAACCAGTAATAATGACCGGAATGGAAATTTAGGCCGGTGGTTTTGAATTGGAACTCGGTTGTACCGGTCGGCGCCTGTTTGCCCTTAATGTACTTGGATACGAAGCCAAAGTTGGCCTTACCGCTCAGAGAGTCATTAGCGATATAGGCTCCCGCGGGTGAATCGATCCAGCCGCCGCCGCTGACGAAGCCCCCGTTGGGATCGTAGACGACGACGTACTGATAGGAAGCGGTGTCGGATAAGTTGTCGGGATCGGTCACACTTAACGTTACCGTATAGATGCCGGCTTCGCCATAAGCATGGCTGGCTTGAACCGGGCTGGTCACGCTGTTTTGCGTGCTGGACCATCCATCATCCCAATCCCAAACAGCGATGTGACCGCTGGACGAGTCTGGATCGCTGAAGACCGCGGAAAAATCGATTGCCACATCAACGGCCGTGACGCCGTCGGCCGGATTGCTAATGATCGGACCGAGCGCAGGCGGCTGCGGCACGGGCGTTGGCGTGTTAGTCGGCGTGGGCGTGGGCGGTATCGGAGTAGGCGTGTCAGTCGGAGTGGGTGGTATCGGTGTCGGTGTCGGTGTGTTCGTGGGCGTAGGTGGTATCGGTGTCGGTGTATCAGTCGGCGTAGGTGGTATCGGTGTCGGTGTCGGTGTGTTCGTGGGCGTAGGTGGTATCGGTGTCGGTGTCGCTGTGTTCGTGGGCGTAGGTGGTATCGGTGTAGGTGTATCAGTCGGCGCGCTGACCTGGGAAACGGCCCGGTCGCCGCTCAAGTTTGGAGCTGAAACCCCAGCCGAAGCGTTTTCGATGGCACTCTGACCACTGTTCTCTTCGATATCTGGAAGATCGGCACTGGTCGGCCGTATCACCCTGGCCAAAGCCAGGATTAGAAGCAAGATCAACGCCACTGGGACGAGGATCTGTCGCAATTTGTGAGCAAGTAGATGCAGTGAAGATATCACGGATTAATGCTCCTGTGTCAACTGATTCAATTCAATAAAGCCTCGCATTCAGGAGGGCAAGAACCGTAACAATACCCAATCAGTCAGACTTGCGTAAATAAAACCTGGCAACCCTGACTATAATGTGTTGCAGCATAAGTGGATCAATACCGCACAATAGAGTGGCGAACCGAATACATTCTATAATATACTGGTAATATTGTCAAGAAATCTTTATTATCAAGAAATCCTTATACAAAATGAAGTGAGGACTCATTATCTAGGATGACATCTTATCTCCTCCCGGCCATATCTCTCCCTCTTATCTTAATTTGTCTATCAATCCACTACCTTCCAGGTGCAAAGTTGGTATACTGTGCCCGGCGTAATAATCAAGTATTGAACGTCGTCAAGCTTTGTGCGGCGATCGCAAGCGATGGCTTGCCGGCAAGGACTTTATTATCACGGCATGGACGAAACTATGTTAGGATTTTCCTGGGTTCTTCCGTGCCTAAAATTCACAGGAGATTGTTTTCTATGATAGATGTACAGGCAATCGCCGACAAGATTGTTGAGAACGTTGAACGCGTCATTATTGGAAAGCGTCAGCCGGTTCAGTTAACGGTTCTTGGCTTGCTCTGCCAGGGCCATATTCTGATTGAAGATGTACCGGGAGTAGGAAAGACGGTCCTGGCTAAGTCATTATCAAAATCGGTCGGTTGTCAATTCCAACGTATTCAGTTCACGCCAGATATGCTGCCAAGTGATGTTACAGGTGTCTCGGTCTTTAACCAGAAGACATTCGAATTTCAGTTCCGTCCTGGCCCTATCCATGCTCAAATCGTCCTGGTTGATGAGATTAACAGGGCTACTCCTAAGACCCAGTCCGCATTATTAGAGGCGATGGAAGAGCGCCAGGTGACTGTGGACGGGTACACATACCCGTTGGGACCTCCGTTTATGGTTCTGGCTACACAGAATCCAATTGAGTACGAAGGCACCTTCCCTTTGCCGGAAGCACAACTGGACCGTTTCATGCTGCGCATTCGCTTGGGATACCCATCAAAGGAGGAAGAGATCGAAGTGCTTAACCGGCAACGGCGCGTGCATCCGATTGAAGCGCTTAGTCAGGTTGTTTCGGTTGAAGAACTGCTGGAGGCGCAAGAGGCGATCAAAGAGGTCTATGTGGACAAATTGGTTGAATCTTACATGGTAGATCTGGTGCGGGAAACCCGACTGCATCCAGATGTTTACCTGGGCTCAAGTTCACGAGGCGCCCTGGCTCTCTATCGTTTGGGACAAGCGCGTGCGGCTATGTTTGGGCGTGACTATGTGCTACCCGATGACGTTAAAGTGCTGGCCGGAGCGGCACTAGGACATCGCATCATTGTCGGGCCAGCGGCGAGAATAAAGGACATTGAACCTGAAGTAATTGTCGAGGATATCTTGGCCAAGGTGCCTGTGCCAGGTGCACAAGTAACGTCCAAGTAGAAGCGATGTTACAACGTCGAAGCACGGCCGTTTTCCTGATGGCCTTCGTTTCATTACTGGCTGGGTTGGTCACAGGGCGCGACTTGTGGTTTAGCCTGGCCTATTTGCTTGGTCTGTTGCTTATCGTTTCTTTCGCCTGGGCCTGGGTAAACATCAATTGGCTGCACCTCTCGCGCATGACTCGAACGCGCCGGACACAGGTTGGACGTCCCTTGGAAGAACGATTTGTCGTGCGTAATACCAGCGTTATTCCCAAACTGTGGCTGGAAGTACGCGATTTCGCCACTTTGCCGGGGCATTTTTCTAGCCGCGTAATCAATAGTCTGGGGCCGCGCAGCAGCTATACATGGCGCATCACGACCACATGCCGCCAGCGGGGACGTTACCAGCTTGGCCCCTTGAGACTTAGCACCAGCGATCCCTTTGGCTTTTTCCCTATGTCACGCGATCTGACCCCAACCACCAACGTTGTTGTTTATCCGCTGACGGTTGATATCCACCGCTTTGCCCTGCCGGTAGGGATATTGCCAGGGGGTGATGCTCTACGACGTCGCACCCATTATGTGACGACGAATGCATCTGGCGTACGTGATTATGCCCCTGGCGATAGTTTCAGCCGTATCCACTGGCGAAGTACAGCGCGGCGCAACCGGCTAATAGTCAAAGAGTTTGAGCTTGATCCCCTGGCCGATATTTGGATCGTGGTCGATATGGCTGTATTTGGTCATGTGGCACCCCCCCCTGCTCCAGAACCTTCTCCACGAGATCTGCCACCGTGGATGGTCATGGAGGAATTTGAACTGGCCAAAACAACGGAAGAGTACACGGTGACCATTGGCGCCTCCCTGGCCCAATTCTTTCTGCGCCAGGATCGAGCCGTGGGCATGTTGGCTTATGGGCAATCGAATGAAGCTGTTCAGGCAGATCGCAGCAGTCGCCAGTTGAATCGTATCCTTGAAACGTTGGCTGTTTTGCGCGCTGAGGGTCAGGTGCCAATATCTGATATGATTCAGGCAGAGATGCATTTGATGCCACGGGGTACGACTGTAGTTGTGATCACGCCCGATCCCAGTGAAAGGTGGGCCATGGCGGCGCGTGAACTTATGCGCCGAGGATTGCGGGTCGTGTCCGTGCTGGTGAATCCAGCATCTTTTGGAAGTATGCGTTCGTCGGAACCGCTGATGAATTTGTTGCAGGCTAACGGTATGGTTGTATATATGGTAAACGCCGGAGACAACCTGACGGGTGTGCTGAGTAGCGGCACGGTTCAGTCTGCACAGTTTGTGATTGCTTGACCGGTACTGTTTTGAACAGTTCGCATCTGAGGAAGCGAACTACGCCTCAGAGGTCTTGCCACATTCACTTGGGTAACCTCTTCTGATAGACCTCTGAGGTGAGACTATAGAACGGTCAACGGGATGGTGGCCGAAAAGGGCACTTCGTCCTCCGCCTGGTTGCCGCGCTCCTTCGTCGAGCGGCCGCTCTCGTCAGCCATCGTGCCAGACATGCTCCATGGGCCCGCATGTCTTACAAACACCTGTACCAGTTTCCCTCTTTGATCACCCGGATCGGTAAAGAAAACGAGTTTATTTTGAGGATTTCGGCCGCGCCAACGACCGTTAAGTTTATCTTCAACCAACACTTCTACCGTTTGGCCAACGTAGTGGCGCATCTCCTCTTGTAGGATTTCCTTCTGCAAGGACTCTATGGCGTGAAAGCGTCGGCGCTTTTCTGCGTCGGGCACGTCGTCCGCCATGCGGCGCGCACTCACCGTTCCGGGACGCGGACTGTAGCGGGCCAGATGTACTTTGTCCAAACGTAATTCGCGTAAGATATCGTAGGTTTTCTGGAATTGCCCCCTAGTTTCAGTGGGAAAACCGACGATGACGTCACTATGAATGGCAGCATCTGGAACGGTGTCGCGTACATGGTGAATCAGATCACGATACTCCTCGCGCGTATAGCCGCGTTTCATCTTACGCAAGACATCATTGTCGCCAGCCTGGATCGGAATCTCTATCTGCGGCATCACCTTAGGTAGATCGGCGACCGCGTGCAGGATTCTGTCCGTCATATAGTTTGGGTGGCTGGTCAAGAAACGAATACGTTGTAGCCCGTCGATCTCGTTGATAACGGCCAGTAAATCAGCCAGATCTGGGCGATGCCCTACGGGCGCTTCTCCAGGCACGTCATAGCCGTAGCGGTCCACGATTTGGCCCAGGAGCACCACCTCTTTAATGCCCTGAGCCACTAATGAACGTACTTCGGAGGCGATTGCACCTATTGGACGAGATCTCTCGACTCCGCGCTGCTGAGGTATGATACAGAAGGCGCAGGCGTGGGAACAACCATAAACAATGGACACGGGAGCCGAGATCAGTTTTTCGCGTTGATCGGCCGGCAAGATGACCGCTCCGTCCTGAAATTCGTGACGTTTGGCCGTAGAAGTCTGCTCAAGAGCGTAGTCATCCTCTTGTAGCAAATGGGAAAGGAGCGGAACTCCATCTGTAGATGGTTCCATGAATACATCAACAAATGGGAATTTATCTTTCAGCGTCTGATTCCCGCGCACGCCAACGACGCAACCCATGACGGCAACCGTAAGATCGGGACGCTTTTGTTTCATTGGGCGTAAACTGTGAAGCTTGTTATACGCTTTGTCTTCCGACTGCTGCCTGACTGTGCACGTTTCAAGAACAATAACGTCCGCATCTTCGGCACGTGGCGTCGCGCTATAGCCGAGTTTTTCTAGTTCCGAGGCTACACGACGCGCATCGGCATAATTCATTTGACAGCCGGTTATCCAAAAGTGATATTTCTTCGTCATTGCTATCCAATTCTCCTGACGCAACTCGGCAAGGGATTCAATCCCAAAAAGGGAGGCTGCGCACTAAATGCATCTGTGTCCCCGGCGTCAATTCTTGTTCGCTTTTGATATTGCCAGGATGGTGATCTCTGGAAGGCGAAATTTGATTTTATCCCTTGAAAATTGGGGCGTCAAGAATTCACGCGCTTTCGCCGTATCCGGCACCTTGTCAGAAGCCCGGTAGAGTAAATGTTATGGAAACTGGCTAACGGTTAATCCAGCTGGGCGAGGTGCAATTTCCGGCGTTCGTTTCAACAAGATGCAAGGCACCTTGTTGCGGCGCATATAAGCCAACGAGATTGCGATCAAGCATCATGGCCAGCCATTGTCCATCGGCCGACCAATCGTAGGATGGGAATGGCGGGAAATCGGCGCCAATGGTGAGAAAGGGCATGGTTTCACCATTGGCAAGATCGTATACCAGGAGCAGCGCGTTTTCTCGCCGGCTATCGGGATCGTCAACGTCGTTGCCTGTCAAAACCAGAAAGCGGCTGTCCGGTGATAGGCTTAAGGTATGGTTGGCCGTGTAACCGGCGCTCATCAAATGCTTCACTTCTCCAGAGCTGCGTCCGTATGAATATATGTGGGCCTGTTGATCCCAGGCATCAAATGCAGCCACAAACAACATGTCAGGATCGATCGGGTTAACCATGCCGTAGTGGATCCAGAACAGCCGCTCAACAAATGCAGGGCCTGGGAACACCTGCAATAGATCGTCTGTGTTTAGCAAAGTCTGCGGGCTATCCTCCCCGGCGGGTGTAAGGACGATCGCTTGAGCGGGTCGAGAAAAACTGTTGTCTTCTCGTTCGACATACGCGACCGTTTCGTTATCTAGCCAAAAAGGGGCGTACCCCTGGCCCATCTCTGTCAGATCAGCGACCCCAGTAACAGGTTCGTCGGCTATCAGTATCTGTCGATCGCCATGATAAAGCGTTAGATTCTGTGCTGCGGAAGACGAGTCAAACAAGATTGTGCGCCGATCATTCTGTAATAGGCCCAACTGTGCATTTGGCTGGTCTCCGAACACGGCTTGCGATCCGTCAGGCGACCAGGCGGGAATGCTTGGTAAGACCTGACTGGAACAGCCTTCGCCTTCAACACAGTTGTTTAGGTCAAAAAGGGTAATATCCGCGTCTTGTCCATTGGGAGGGAATACAAAAGCCAATAATCCATCACCAGAAGGATCTGTTTGGCCGAACGAGACGGAATAATCGCCCGTCGCGCCCAATAAGGGACTTAAGCGCTTATCCTGCCATATACTTGTTTGCCATTGACCGCCATTGGCGCGCACTTCTAGCAGCAGCAGCTTATCATCACCCGGCAGTGGATTCATAAACAGGCGATTAGGTGAACTGAATTCCTCTTGCCACGAATTCTGGCTCACGTCATAACGAAGTAGTTTCGACGTCTGTCCCCAAAAAGGGAGGCTGCGCACTGCACTCCGGACTTCGTGACTACCGGCAAAACAGACCAGCTGTAGATCTTGTTCAGGTAGTGGACCCGCAATACCGCTTCCAGCTTGTGTGGCTTGAGGATATGCTTGTAGCCAGAACTGGCGCATTAGATCGCTGTGCAGGCCAGCATTAGCGCCGTCCGCCTGTTCCGAAAATGAACTATTAAGCCAGCCGAAGAAGCTGCCACGGCGCAGTAATTGCTGCTGTAAAGCCGCCGGACTAATTGTAGGTTCAGCTTTCAGAAGATAGTCCACCACAGCATAGACGCGCCAGCCTTGCTCGCCAAGCAGGTCGCCCGGATCCTCACTGAGCCATAACCCAGCTAATTCCGTCAGCAGCATCTGTTCATCACGAATCCGTTCGTAATCGGCTGATGTAACAGGCCACGGTTTCAATGAAAGTTGGTCCAGCTGGTAATCTACCAATGCCTGGTAAAACGGAAGCTGTTGGCAGCAAGTATAACCAACGTGGTATGAGATAAGCGCAGTGACCATTTGCGATGCGTAACCGCGAAAAAGCGCCTGATAGCCCGCTTCATCAAGTGGGAGACCAAGGAGCGTCGGTGCAGGAAGCGTGACGCGTAGAGTATTGTTGGTCAGAGTTGCCACCTGGGGCCGTGTTGCTGCTGTCAGGGCGGCCGGATCTGTTGAAAATTGAACCTCCGCTAGCGAGCCAGACGGGCAGTCGATATCTGCCAACGTGCGGCACATTTCATCTAGTTTTCGTTCCAGGTCTGGCAGTAGGCGGATGGCCAGATCGGCGTCCCGTTCAGGGTAGCTTACTCTAAGCCGTGCTCCCTGTTGTGATTCCTTTGTACCCCAAAAGTCGTTTTCTGGTGGGGCAAGCAACCATCTTTCGCGACCAAGTCGATAGACGGCCGTTTCCTGTAAGGTGACGGTCTCAGTGAGACCGTGTCCAATATTGATTGTGAACGGCTGTTCGGTGACCATTTCGGCGGCCATAAGATCAGGGGAGAATATGATATTGTGCGCGTTATCTTCCGTCGCGAGCGGCATCTGCGCACCTGGCGCGGTATGCAGGCCAAATGGCGCACGATCCAATAACAATCCGGCTTGGAACAATTCATTTTGGGCTGCGGTCCAGGCGCTGTCCCTCCCTGAAAGAAGGGAGATGAACAACTCGGAGTCTTTTTCGGCTTCGGCAAGTAGAAGGAGATTGTGGCTGGAGATAATGTCAGCCTGTCTCGCCTCGGTATTCTCGTCCACTTGGCGATTAATCCGGCGTATTAAAAAGAAAGTCACACCGGCCAGCAGTAGTAGGGCCAATAGAAGAAAAGGCCAGCGACGATGCTTGCGCGAGGATTCTTCTATCCTTTCGTCAGCGGGCAATTCCTCCCAAACGACATCATCATCTGCCTGCCAGTTAAATTTACCTGACATTCTGTTCCTCTTCGATTTTCCAATGTCCTACGGACGCTTCGCCCAAAGTGTGAGGCCACGGTTCGACATAGTATCAGAAGTCATTCTAGCGACTTGCTGACGCTTCGCTGGCGATGATCATGAACCCTTAATTGAGGGATTCGGTCACATTATTGATAGCATCTAGATAATCTGTATAGCCACCAAGAAACCCGGTTAACTGCCCATCCTGCAGTTCAACGATGTTGTCCACGACTTTGTCCAAGAAGTAGCGGTCATGGGAGATGACCAACACGGTGCCCACAAATTCATCTAATGTTTGCTCTAGCACCTCAATGGCCGGGATGTCAAGGTTGTTTGTTGGCTCATCCAGGAGGAGCAGATTTGGTTTCTGCAGCACCAATTTTGCCAATTGCAGCCGGCTGCGTTCTCCACCACTCAGTTTTCCGATCGGTTGCTGCATTTGATCGTATGTGAATAGGAATCGCAGCAGGAAAGCCACGGCCGTTTCGCGACTTACAGGTGCCGTTTGTCGGATTTCACTGATTAAATCGCGGTTGTTGTCCAAGGTCTCCTGCTCCTGGGAGTAATAGCCAATTTTAATGCTTGGACCGATCTTGATCTCACCACTGGTGGCGCTTTCAGGATCGAGCAACTGTTTAAGAAAAACCGATTTGCCGGCCCCGTTAGGACCTACCAGACCGACCCGCTCCCCATGCCAGAGGGTAAGGTTGAGGTCTTGGAAGAGGACACGGCCGTTTTCAAATTGCCGGGTCACATCTACAATTTCTATTACCTTCTTGCTGCCACGCCAGCCGGCTAAATTGAGCTTCATCCGCTTTGTTTCGCTCACTTTCTCAATCTTGTCCATCTTGTCTAGCATTTTGCGCCGGCTGCGTGCTTGCTTGATATGCCGTTCATTGACGACCAATGAGGCCCACAGTTCAAACCGTTTGATAGCCGCTTCAATCTGGGCGATCTCCTTTTGCTGAGCCGCAAAGAGTTGCTGCTGGCGAAGGCGGCGAATCTCACGCTCGCTGGCGTAGGCGCTGTAGTTGCCTTGATATAAGGTCAGACGTCCGTTCTCCAATTCAGCGATATGGGTAGCAATTCCGTCTAGCAAGTAACGGTCATGAGAGATAATCACCACGCAGCCGCTGTAGCCGCGAATGATCTTCTCAAGGTTACGCTTTGCTGGAAGATCCAGGTGATTGTCTGGCTCATCCAAGAGTAGTAGATCGGGTTCTTGTACCAATAATTTGGCCAACATGATCAGCTTCTTCTGTCCGCCACTGAGATGGTTTGTCAAGGTTTCCCATTGCCCGGCGTCGAGCCCCAAAGCGGTAAGTGTCTCACGTACCTTGCTGGCATAGCGCGTGCCGTCCAATTGTTCGTAACCTACCAGCGACTTTTCATGCTTGCGCATAACTTTCGCCAAGGCAGATGGATCGCTATATATTTCTGCCTGCCCCATTTTCTGTTCCAGCAATTCCAGATCCCTCTCGATGCCGGCTATTTGCGGTACGGCCGTCATCGCCTCCTGCATTACAGTACGGCCTGCAGGCAGATCCGGCTCTTGCTCCAAGCGGCCCCACGTTAACCCTGATTTGCGAAAAATATTGCCACTGCCGACCGTCAATTCCTCGGCCATTATTTTCATCAGTGTCGATTTCCCAGCTCCATTGGGCCCCACAAGACCCATACGCTGCTTATCCTGCAATTCCCAACTCAGATCTTTGAAGATTTGCTTGCCGGCAAGGGCGATTCCGATACCATCCAGATTGAGAAAAATCTCGGCCATAACTCTTCTCCCAAAACAAAAAAGTCGAGGCTTCAAATTAGCCTCGACTTTGTCTTCAATCACGCTTAGGTTTACATAAAATTCAGACAGGAGGCGCGTTTAACCAGGACTGCGCCGGATCGGAACCAAGAAATGCGGGACGAATCATTGATTTCGAGTGACTATCAAAGTAAACCATGGGCACAGGATAGCCTAAGATCGCATGGTATGCAAGAACGGCACCCGATCTGCGAGGGCCACTTTTCGCATCTGAGGACGCGAACTACACTAGTTTTGTTTACTGTTTGGCAATTCCTGACTATACTCTGCGCTATGGGCAAAAAATGGACCGTCACGCTCTTGTTCCTGGCCTTTCTGGCGCTTGCCGTAACCAGCACCCTGTCAGCATGCGGTCTCGCCGCAGACGGTACTTCGGCCGAAAAGGGCACTTCGTCGGAAAGCACCAAAGACCCGGATGTGGATACCCAGGCCACACCGGCCACTGCTACGCCGACTGCGACCCCTTTGTCACCGCAAAATACACCCGATTTTGAGGTGCCGGTCACGACCACACCGGCTACTGTCGCGCTCAGATTGTGGATTCCACCCGAGATTGCGGTGCGCACGGAGGTGGGAGCGCAGTTGATGGCGGATCAGCTATTGGCCTTTAACGCCAAACATCCTGCTGTTGTGATACAAGTGGAACAGAAAAATGTCAGCGGGGCTGGGGGGATCTTGAGCTATTTGCGCACGGGACGCGGTGTAGCTCCTTCCGTTTTACCGGACTTGATCGCTATCCCAGCTGACCTATTGCCTACTGCTGCGAACGAGAATTTGATTTTCGCGCTTGATGATGTGCTTGATACTGCCGACCTGGAAGGGTTGTTTCCAGCGGCGCGGGAATTGGCTCGTCCCCAGGAGCGGATTTTGGGCTACCCATTTGCTTTGACAGAGTTGCCCTATCTGGTTTATAACAGCCTTGCGCTGACTTCTACGTTGCCCTTGACTTGGAGCCGCTTGATTTCCGATACGGAGCGCAGTATGGCAGTGGCGGCCGGCGGACCAGATGGCGCATTGTTGGCACTGCAGTTCTATCTGGATGCAGGCGGAACTGTTGTTAACGAACTTGGGCAGCCGGCACTGCAAGTGGAACCGTTAGAAATGGCCTTGCAAGCGTTGCAAGATGGCCGTGACGCGGGCTTCTTGGTTCCGCAAAGTAGCAGTTTGAGCACGCTGGATCAATCATGGCAGGTCTTCCTGGGAGGCGAGGCCAATATTGTGCGCACTTCTGCCGATTACTATCTTGGCCAGACCACGGTTGGGCTGCCTGTGGAGTTTACAGTCACTCCTGGTATTGATCGTCCTTTAACACCGTTTGTTGATGGATGGGCCTGGGCCATAAGTACGTCTGACCCTGCGAAACGGGCGTTGGCACAAGAATTGATGCTTGAATTGGTTGCGTCTCCCAATCTGGGAGCGTGGAGCCAGGGAAGCAACATCTTGCCCGCCCAACGGGACGCGTTGGGGATCTGGATAAGGGATGATGCCTACGTCGGATTTGTTGAACAAGAGTTAGGACGAGCGCGCCCGCTGCCGGTGGATGCTAATAGTAAGTTGTTCACTGTGATAGGCGATGCGGTTTTTCAAGTTGTATCTGGTTCCAAGACGGCGCAGGAGGCGGCTGATGATGCAGTTGTCGCTATGCAATCGTAGGGGCGCGTTTCGAACCCGCCCTAACAGAGGTTAGGCGCCGGCATGTTACGATATCAAGATTTTCGACAACATGTGGAGCAACTGATGCAGGCGGCGTTGTCGGCCGCAAATCCTGCTGAGGCAGTGCGGCGTTTTATGCATTGTGACAACCGTGACCTGGTTATTGGCGATCTGGTTCATGATCTGGACCAGGGACGTGTCTATCTAGTCAGTGTTGGCAAAGCAGCCGCAGCCATGGCGGAGGCGGCAATCGGGATTCTAGGGGAAGATCTTAATGCTGCTATTGTCGTTTGCAAGAAGGGGAGCCTTCAGCCCTCATCCTTCATCCTACAGCCTTCAACCTTCAGCTTGAGTGTATTGGAGGGGAACCATCCTGTCTCTGGTGAGGACAGCATTCAGGCAACGACGGCCGTGATCCACATGTTGGCACAGAGTGGCGTGGGCGATCTAGTCATTTTCCTAATAAGCGGGGGAACCTCAGCCTTATTAACACTACCGGTCATGCCGTTGTCAGATTGGCAACAGCTGACCGACGCTCTTCTGGCAAGTGGTTGTACAATAAATGAACTTAACAGCGTGCGGCGACGGCTTGACCGCATTAAGGGGGGCGGATTGACACAAATGGCAGCACCCGCTCACTGCATCAGCCTGATCCTCAGTGATGTCATCGGGAATCCGCTGGAGACAATTGGGAGTGGTCCCACAACATTTCTTGAGGAAGCGCCGGATGCCGCGGCCGCCATACTCGATAGATATGAGATAGAAACGCGCCTGCAGCCAGATGTTTGGGGGCATATCCAGCAGATCCTCCAGCAACCACCGACCTCGGCAAAAGCTGTGGATCAGCGAAATGAGCACATTATCATAGGGGATGTGCACCGGGCAGCTACGGCCGCGCTGACCCGGGCGATGCAATTGGGATTTGTGACTCAGTTGCTAACGGCCCGGTTGGAAGGAGAGGCGCGGGAGGTGGGGCGTGTAGCAGCGGCTGTGGCAAAAGACATGCCTGCAGGACGTTGTTTGATCTTGGGTGGCGAGACGACCGTCACGGTCAAAGGTGATGGTCTGGGCGGTCGTAATCAAGAGCTTGCATTGGCGGCGGCTGTTGCCTTGGATGGGTGGCAGGCCACAGTGATCGCCAGTTTTGCCACTGATGGGGAAGATGGTCCAACCGCGGCGGCCGGTGCTGCGGTCACGGGTGATACGGCGAAAATTGGACGTCTTCTTGGCCTGGATCCTGTTGCCTATTTGGATGGCAACGACAGTTTCCACTTCTTCCAGCGCCTTGATGAAGGGGTTAGCGGCCAGCCTTCAGCGGCCAGCCTTCAGTTGTCAGCCATCGGCGGTCAGATGGCAGAGGAAGCTTTTGAAAAGACGCTGTTGATCACAGGACCTACCGGAACAAATGTCAACGATTTGCTGCTCCTTCTCACTTATCCGGCTGACAACTGTCAGCCGTCCCAAGAAAGGGAGACTGCGCACTCAGAGGAAATTACATGAGCATCAATTTTGGAACAGACGGCTGGCGTGCCGTCATCAGTGATACTTTTACTTTTGCGAATCTACGTCTCGTAGCGCAGGCGATGGCTGACTATATTCGTGAAGAAAATGGATCTGATCCCAGTGTGGTGATTGGTTTCGATACACGGTTTCTGTCTGATCGTTATGCCGCCGATGTTGCTCGCGTTATGGCTGCAAACGATATTCAGACCTGGTTGGCGCGTGCTGATACACCGACGCCGGCTATTAGCTATGCAGTTGTACATAAAAAGGCTACTGCGGGCGTGATGATAACTGCCAGTCACAATGCACCACGTTACAACGGCGTCAAACTCAAGGCTAGTTACGGTGGTAGTGCCAGTCCAGAACATAATAAACGTGTCGAACGGATCTTGTTGCGTAACCAGGAGACGGTTCGCGGGCCCAATCTGATGGAGTTAGAGAGTGCTTTTCGTGACCAACGTGTTGTCAAATTTGATCCGGCCTGGGCATATTACGAGCATTTGGGCACGCTTGTTGATCTGGACACCATTTCCGAAGGCGAACTACGCGTCGTTGCGGATGGTATGTTTGGATCAGGCCGCCGGGCAATTGGTGAAGTGTTGATGCGCAGCCGGACACGAGTCCATAATATCCGCCATGAGATGAATCCCGGCTTTGGAGGCATTCACCCTGAACCTATCGCCAAGCACCTGGGCTTGCTTATGTCGGAGATCCAGGCCGGGCACTGGGATATTGGATTGGCTACTGATGGTGATGCTGACCGAATTGGTGCGGTAGATGCTGAAGGACATTTTGTCGATCCGCACCGGATCTTTGCTTTGGTCCTATATTACCTCTTGGAAAAACGGAAATGGCGCGGCAGTGTGGTGCGCACAGTATCTACGACGCGTATGTTGGACCGTATCGCGCAGCAATATGATTTGCCGATTGTGGAGACGCCGGTGGGATTCAATCACATTGCCGACCACATACTGGATGGTGGTGTGGTTATGGGGGGTGAAGAATCCGGTGGGATTACGATTAAAGGTCATATCCCCGAGGGTGATGGCGTTCTGATGGGGTTGCTACTGTTGGAAGTGATGGCCGATGCCGGCGCGCCATTGCACGAGCTGGTGGAAGATTTGCTCAAGCGGTTTGGACCGGCTCAATACGCCAGGACTGATATTAAACTTAAACATCCAGTTGCTAAATCTGCGATGGTTAAAATGTTGGTAGACGCGGCTCCGCCTGCTATTTCTGGGGTTACGGTGGAGGATGTACAGACGACAGACGGTGTGAAGTATTATTTGGACGATGGCAGTTGGTTGTTGATCCGGCCGTCGGGAACGGAACCGGTGCTGCGCGTATACGCGGAAGCACCGAACGACGAACGCGTCAGGGCGCTGCTCGATTTCGGCGAGGAGATGGCGGTGGTAGGGGATAGCGAGTAGGAAGTAAGGGGTAGTGTCGAGTCCTGAAAAAGGACGTTGTACACTGATAAACGCTGATTTCCCCCCTTTTATTTTTTCACTATCGAACGGGTCGGGCATTTATCGGCGGAGTTGGAATTCCCCTCCACCAGCGCCGCGTCGTTCAAGGTGCCTTCTGGAACGTGCTTTTTAGCGTTCGGCATCTTCTCCTCCAAGCTCCTAATCATCTCCGGCTGCACCTAGATCGCTATAACCACCTAATGGAACTTCTTCGCTCCGCTCTGGACTGAGGGCACTTCCGAATGGCGGCGCGAACTTGAGGATGCGATTGTTGCCAGAGTCTGCTACATAGATGTAGTCCTGGTCGTCTATAGCGATCCCGTTGGGCAGTCCCAAGTTTGTTGGCCCGGCGCCAAATGTGCCGAAGCGTGCCAGGTAGCTGCCATCAGGATTGAAGACGAGCACGCGATATCCTTCCGGATCGGTGGCGTAAATGCGCCCGGCGCTGTCAACGGCCGTATAGGGCTTGTTGTTGATTGAGGTGCCGTCCCAAGCATCGACCGGCCATTCGTTCAGCGGAACGAGATCCGCTGAAAACTGCTGAATACGGCTGTTCCAAGTATCCGCCAGATAAATGGAACCATCAGGTCCTTGACTCAAACCTACCGGTTCATTCATTTGGCCCAGTAGATTCCCAAAGCTGCCAATTTGCTGTAGAAAATTGCCCTCCCGATCCAGCAGCTGCATACGATGATTTCCTGTGTCGGTCACCAAGAGCCGGTCATTGTCAAGAAGGATGACGGAGCGCGGTCCGAAGAAGAGGCCAAGCCCTTCGTCGTCCGATTCTGCCAACGGAGAGCCACTGAGCCCAAAGCTGTCCAGGTATTCACCTTCTAGCGTGAATTTTTGGATGCGGTGGAGCCAGGTGTCGGCTATATAAACGTATTTATCGTCTACGGCGATCCCCCACGGTTCGTTGAAGAGACCTGGTTCTGGTTCTGTACTGAATGCGCCCCAGGTTGTTTGCGCTTGGCCGAATTCGTCAAAGACCTGGACGCGGTGATTTCCGGAGTCGGCGACATAGATACGGCCGTTCTGGTCGATGGCCATATTGCGCGGGGCAGATAACTCACCTAAACTGCTCCCGGCAACGCCTGACTCATTCAATATCATCACCGGTGAGAGCGTCAACTCCCCTTCGGCATACGGATCGACAATACCGCCAGCAGCGACAGCGCCAACCCCATAATCCCACAGCGTGGGTAGGATGTCCTTGCGAATATAGAGTCGCAAGTTGTGACGTAAGGGCCATTCCCCAGCTGTGTAAGTGCCGCCAAATACTTGGCCGTATTTCTCGTAGTCGCGATAGAAGAAAATATCCCACAATGCCTGACGTACGTCAGCATTGCCCAAGCCGCGGCGCTCAGATGCCGCTGCGTTGGGATCACCGAAAATGGCATTCAAAGATATCTGACGATATTCTTCCATGGGCCACCACAGGAAAGTATGTTCGGTATACTCGTAATTGTTGCCCAGATATGGCTCGACCTTGTCCCAATTTCTGGCGCCGACGATGATGACTGGAGACTGATTTAGATCCTGGTTGGGATTATCACCGAAGAATACCCGATTGGGGTAGTCTCGTAGGTACCAGGTCAGAGGCCAAGAAACGTCGCTGTCAAAAGCGACCTTGATGCCCTTGTCCCCGTTTAAGCGCATAGATAATTCTTGCACCTGATCCAATACGACATTCTTTGTGGCCGGCGCGCCGTGCGCATACACCATGAACTCCGTCGTATAATCCGCGTTTGGGAAGCTGGCCATGAAGGTGAAACGAATGGTTAACAGACTGATCAGAGCAAAGAAACTCAGCACCAGAATTGGATTGCGCAACGATTTGTCGGTCCGGCGGTAAAAACGTTGCCATAAAAAATAGATAGCGCCTGCTGCCAGGATACCGCCCAAAAGGCGGCCTATGGCGGTCAAGCTATCCATTTGTTGGTCGCCAAGATGGATGCGACCTAACAATAATGGGCCCAGAACCAGCAACGATGCGATAACCAGGAGTATTGTCAGTCCCGACAGGATTAGCGAATTTCGCGAAAAGAGATCTTTTCCACGTATATCGGCCAATTTCTCGTCGAAATACCAGCCAACTAACATGCCCATAGGAATGACAAAGTGGATGCTCAACCAGGGCATTTTTTCGCCAGCGTAACTATAAGCTGTCCAGGTGAGCAAAAGCCACCACGTCAAAAAAGGCACGAACTCCAACAGAGATCGCGCATGAAACAATTCACTGATGCTTCGTTCAAGGCCATAGTGGGTGACAAGTTGTCCACGATAACGGAAGATCCAATAAAGAACGCCGGCAATAAGAATAAGGCTGCCAACAAGGACGCCTGGCATGATGCTCGCTTCCTGCCCATCAGCTAGATAACCTAGATACAACCAGCTGGTGAGGCTGTACGCCAGAAGAGACAAAATAATCACACTGAACCAGTATCCGACAACGCGGTTGGTGCGCTGTCTTTGTGTCCACAATCGAATTGACAGAAATGAGAAGATTAGCGGCAGGAACTCGTAGAATGGGACGACAAATAGATAGTAGAAACTGGGCTGGCTGCCTCTTTGCACCTCTTGCTGTTCTAGCCAATAGCCCAAGGAGCCAACGATTCCGCTGGTCCAACCGCTCAAGTTGGTAAAAACGGATGTATAGAGGGTTAATAAGATGCCGTAGAAGATCAGGGCTGCCACAATCCAACGCCGTCTATTCCACCATAAGCCGACCAAAATGGAAACTATCATTGTCAGGATGACGAATATTCCGGAACGTACCACACCGGATTCGAAGAAAGAGGTCCAGCAAACAACGTCTCCCAGACGCCCCAGGAGCACTTGCAAAGCAGACATGCTTTCCTGGCCGCCAAGTATGCAGTGATTAAGTGTGTAGTCGGTAGGATTCCAACCGGCCATGGTAGTGAAGAAGGGAGATGCTAGTGGTAGAAGCAGCGTCGTGAAGAGGATAATCAGATCAAACTCAGGAGTCTCGTCTATCTCTGGGCGCAGCGCTCGGACGGCTAAGAAGAGGCCCAGGCCAAGCACGCCAATTCCCAGAAGCTGTACCCAGCGCATCAGGGATTCGCTGCTACTAGCTTCACCGGGCTGTTCCTGCGTCTCTTGAATGGCATTGGGGTCCACAGCGAACCCTTCCGTCGCTTCAACTGTTGTTTCTGTGGTAGGGGCTCTGCTGACTGTTTTCTGGCCAACGAACGCTGCACCAAAGAGTACAAGACCTGCCAGAAAAACAAGCATAGGGTAACGCAACCGGGAAAAATGCTGGCGAAACCAGGGAGCGGGGAATACCTTCACAAGCAGTCGAATGACTCAGGTAGCTGCCAAATATAGCCACGTATATGAAGGCCACTTCCTTGGTCGCGAACATGAGAGAGGTGCCAGCAGCAAACCACCACAAATACTTATCCTTCTGTTGGCGGAAGTAATACCAGATGGCGATGAACACGATCAGCGCCCAGACGATCACATACACATCGTGGCGAATATAGCGCGAGTAGTAAGTAACGAACGGCGAAATCAAGAAGATAAAGCTGGTGAACAGTGCTCCTATACGGCCGAGCCAACTGCGCAGCAAATAAGGCAAAACCACCAGGATGACGCCAAAGATGGCTACAGGAATACGTGCTGCAAAATCACTGTCTCCAAACAGCCAGTATGATATGGATGTGATATGAAACAGAAATGGTCCATGCATCAAGGGTGTATGTTGGTACCCCTGCCCGTCAAAGAACTGGTACGAGAACTGTGTGTGCAGGCTCTCGTCATGGCTCATAACGCGATTACCCAGGCCCCAAAAACGAGTGATGATGGCCAGAATAATAAAGATAAGATAGATTGTTTTCTCCCAGTCCAGGTTGATCGAAGCCAACAAAGGACGGGAAAGAAAATCTTGTACTGGTTCCTGCGGTGTTAAACTGCTTTCGCTCATCTTCCTCTTCGTATTGGTTCGCGAGCCTTTGATGCCAGACGATGTCGCTGCGCGACCGTTGCACGATCATGAACCCGCCGATAGATCTTATTGGGCCGCTATTCCTTTGGACAAGCTCAGTGCGCAGCCTCCCTCGAAGTGCCCTTTTCGGCGTTTGGGAAGCCAGGCTCTATGACGGCCGCTACTGGCGTAGCCAACGACTGTTCTGATTTTGGTGATGGTACGGGCATAGCCGGGCCAGGTCTGGCCTTTACCACAACGTTGAATTGTTCATGGCCCGCACCTAGATCTGCGGCTGCTACTTCGGCTTCACTCAGCGCAGGGCTCAGCACAAGTTTTTGGGGAACGTCGGGAAAGGATTGGGCCAGTGTGGCTGTAGGCGTATGGGTCGTAGTGGCGGTCGCAGCGTGGGCTGTGACCACAAAAGAAGGGACGCTACCTTCCGGAAGCGTTCTTTGTAGAATGAAACCGCTCAGAACCAGAAGCAGTAGTAGCAATACTGGTGCCAGTTGCCTCTGCCATCCCTGCCTCCGCAGGGAAGGCGGATGCCAGACAACGCCTTGACCAGGGGGTGTAGCAGGCATTAACCTTTGCAAGCGAACTGCATCTGGCGTTGTGGCCTTATCTACGGTGACGCGGACCAATTGACTTATCCTCTTTTCCCGCCGTAACAGTTGCCGGCAGTCAGGACAAAGTGCAACGTGCTGTTCAACTGCTCCTAGTTGCTTGGGAGTAAGTAGACCCAGAACATAGTCTGGTATGCTTCGCGAGATATCTTCGTGCGTCATCATCTCTTTATACACGCTCCACTTTCAACTGGCTCAATGGCGCCGTCCGTATCCGGCACCTTGGCCGAAAAGGGCACCTTGTGCGACCGTTGCACGAACAAGTTTTCGTCATCGAGGTACTCTCGCAGCGCCTTATGGGCTAACCGGACACGGGATTCGGCCGTTTTGGGTGGGATGCTCAAAATGTCGCCGATTTCCTTATAGCAAAGACCATAATAGTAGCGCAGGATTGCCGTTTCACGCAGCTTCGGTGAAAGTTTGGTCAGGGCCCCCCAGATGGCCTTTTGCTGATCATCCAGTTCCATTAGATCGTCTGGAGTATGTGCTTGGCGATCGGGCACGTCTTGGTACGGTAGAAGGTTCAAGGGGAACGTGGGAAGCCATTTGCGGCGCCGTTTGTTGCGACAACGACTGACCGTGATGCGGTATAACCAGGTCGTAAACGCCGACTTTTGCGGGTCAAAGTGAGCCAGCTTGCGGAATGCATACTCGAAACTATCTTGCAGTACTTCTTCTGCGTCTTCCTTATGTTGGAGTAATCCGTAGGCCAGTCTGTATGCCATACCTGCATATTGGTCATAAAGAGTCACATAGGCCGCTTCATCTCCGTCCAGGCAACGTTGCAGAAGCGCCTGACACTCCTCATCAATATGAGATGTGACGGCGGATCTGTCTGTCCAAGATAAGGTATGCGCCTCGTTCATCTAGCTGCAGAAATCCTTGATAACCGTCTGCTACTGTGGCTGCGCCAGGTCAGCACGTACCCAAAGGATGATACGGTCCTCCATCACGCCCGCCAACGATTCATGAAATAGCCACCAGCGCATGGCATCCAGTGTAGGTGTCGGCGATGCGGGTGATGGCAACGTTCCGGTCCGGAGGAGACCGAAATCGCTGCCCAGATAGTCGCTGCCGAGAGTGGGCTCGTCGACGTCCGAACGGCTGATGATTGCTTGAACCTGCGTCCCCGGCGGAATCGCTTGACCAAATTGGGCGCGCCCAAAATCACGCAAATACCAGCGGAGTACTGGGGAATCGACCGCACTGAATAGAGGCAAGTCGGCGTCTGAGTTGGTTGCCTTGTGCGAAATATCCTTCAACGTGCCTAATAGTAGTGGAATGTCATCATCCGTAGCTTGTTCTACCCAGCGTTCGCGTGGATCGTTGGCTGTAATATGGGTCAAATTCCACGCAGTTCCCCATTGGAAGAGCAAGAGCAGTAACAGCACTGCCAACCAGACGCCTTGCAAAATTGCATTCTCATGAGCTGTCCAGAAATAATAGATGGCCAATGCGGCTACTGAAAGCGCCATCAGAGCAATCCAGAGATTAAGGATTTGCTGTTCGGTAAGAGAAACTCGTAGGAATCTGGCGATATTGACGAGAACTATGGCGCCGAGCAGAACAACAACTCCAGTGGTAACCCCAGTCCAGCGAGTCATCCCACGGCGCAATAATCGCTCTGTGGTCAAGCCCAGCAGTAGATAGCTGGGTAAGGGCACAAGCAAGGCATTGTTTATTACGCCACGCTGCAGCAAGATCAAAATGAGGCCCGTTAGGAGCCAGTAAGTGAAGAGGGTTCCCAGAGGATGATTGCGCCAGATAGACCACAAAACGGCAAATATGCCGAGCGGCAGTAGAACGACTTCGTAGCGGGCGAGTACGAGAAAGGGCATAAGCAGCGCCTGCAAATCCCCTTGTAGGCTAAATTGGGCCAGCCAATCGCCCAATAATTGGGCGGCAGACCCAATGCCCGAAAGATAGGTGAGGAAGCGTGTGCTCAGAGCGAAAAAGACGACGGCCCCTACCGTAAAGGCCTTGATAAGTTCTTCACGCTCTGGCCGGATTTGCTGTAAAGGGCAGTTCGCTCGCTCTGACCCTGGTAGATCTGCGGCTGCGCTCAGTATAGGGTTGATCTTGCGAATTAACCACCAGGCGATGGCCAAGGTAACCAGGCCACTGTATATGAGAGGAGAGCTGGTCAAGCCCAAACCCAAAGCGACGGCCAACACATAGAGCCAGTGCCGCCCACGGTCGTATTGCAAGCCTAAGGCAGCAATGGCAGCCAGTAAGATGGCGAATAGGGCGATGGCCTCGCCTCCAGCCGTACGTGAAACTGATGTATATAGTGGCGATACGGCAAAGAGTGCTGCGGTCACAAGGGTCCCGATCCGTCCTAGACGATCACGCAAAAGCCAGGGCAATAGAACCAATCCGAGGCCAAACACCACGGCAACCATGCGTGCCGTTATGTCGCTTGTGCCGAAAAATGGCAGCAGTAGAGAGGTTAAGGTGAAGTAGGCGGGACTCTCAATCTCGACGATGTGCTGGCCGGCCTGCAGGAACTGCCAGGCAGCTAGCGCTTCCTTTGCCTCAGCTGGGGACAGCGGGATCTGGCCCAGACCGGTGAGGCGTATTAGTGCAGCGGCTAAAAAGACGAGGCCATACAGGCCGTCGGCGACAGATAGCGCCGTAAACGGCACCTTGGCCGAAATGGGCACTTCGCGCGACGTTAGCTCTGGTGTGGCAGGCGGTTGCGTTTCGATTGATTCAGGCGCTTGGTAAGCGGTTGTCTCCATCAACATTCTTACCCTTGTATTGACTGGTCGGGTTGCAGACCCTGGGTGGGTTCCAACGCCGTATCCGGCACGTTGGCCGAAAAAAGCACTTCGCCCGCCCCACAGATCTTATTGGGGTTGCCAACGATAAATTGTGACACCATCATTGCTATAGGCAGCGTCTAGTTGTTCGGCAAATTTATCTAATCCTGAAGGACCGTACAACTCCTGTTCCAAATCGCCCACATAAATATACTCCACACGGTAACGATTAAGTAGGTCAACAACGGCTAAGAGATCTGGGGCGCTGTAAATCTCGTTTACAGCCGGTTCTCGTAGAGCGGGTTCCGGGGTATTGCCACGCCACTGATACTCATGGCCGGCCCAGCCCAAGATGGTCGGCAAGCCTGTACTGGCCGCGATTCGGCCGTAACCACTGTATTGACCGCCTACAGCTTCCAAGATCACTGGTGTTCCTGATACGTTCTCTCGCAGCCACAAAATAGCCGCGTATTCATCCGGATTGTATCTTTCTACTTGTGCCAGGCCATTGATAGTGGCTGGCTGGCGGGTGTCGGCCGTTGCTGGGCCACGGTACTCCATGGCACGCGAGTTTACCGCGTAAATTGGGAACAACAATGCTAGCAGGAAGGCAAGGGCATATCCAGTTGTAGCCAGTATGGGAGCTATGCGAAGCGAACCACGCCATCCCTGCCATAGATATCCGATGGCAAATAAGGCGGCGATACCAAACATCACCCACGCCTGATAGTAGAACTTAAATATGGTATTCAAGCGCACGCCGAAATTATCGCGCAGATAGACGAATTCCGGGCCGAGGGTTAGCAAAGCACCGGCAGCGACAAGAAGCAAGGCAAAGGGCAAGGCGTCTTGTTTGCCGGCGGCTTTGGCCGAAAAGGTCACCTTGTGCGTTTTTTCCGATCTGAACTGATTAAGCCAGATCATGAGAACCAGACCGACTGTGGCAGTCAAAAATATGGTTAAAGCGGGATAGGTTATTCTTGCGCGAAGGTAAGTGGGCAGGATAGAAAATACGGCCGTTGCTCCCCAGCCGATGGCCAGGTTTTGTTGCGGACGTGGCGGCAATGCGATACCCAGTTCATTGGTCAAACTGGCAATCCGTGCGGTTCCCTCGGAACTAATAGCCACGATCAGTCCGAAGAATAAGGACAGCAAAAAGAGGGCGAGAATTAACAGAAGGGCCGTTGCCAATCCTGCCTGCCAATAGCGAAAACGCTGCCGTACGGCCAGCGAGATCAACATTACGAGTATAGCCCACAAAGGCATGGCGAATATAATAAGAAATTGCACCAAACGGGTGGGGCGCATGAGCATGGGCAATATGTATGGCGCGCCGGCCTGTGAACGGAAACCGAGGAAGAAGGGCAGATAAAGCAGAATAATGGGCAGTAATAGCATCAGGGTGACGGCAATCGTCTGCGTAATAATTCGCGTATGCCAACCCTCGTCGCGCCAGCGGCCCAATAAGAAGGCGCCTGCCACGACAAAAAGGTAAATCAGCACGTCCCATGTGTTCAGGAATGATAGCCCGCCGAGAATGATGGCGCTGAGCAACCATAAGGGTATGCCGATGGCCCTGCGGAGTTGGCGTAAGCGGTCAGACCAGCCGGCACTATCCCAAAGCTCATTGACGGCCGAGTGATCCTCTGTAGCGGCGGGCGAAGTGCCGGACACGGCGTTCAAACCCGCCCCTACAGAGCCTATTCCTGGCAGCCACCATACAAGCGCCAGTGCCAAACTAAGAAATGCAAAGGGCAATGCGAGCACATGGGGGTGCATATCACCCAGCACGAAGCTGAAAGCAGGGACCTCGGCGATGGGCTCCAGCCCGTCTTCAGGCCGGCCTGAGATGTGATACTCATGTATGGGTCGTGAAGAGCGCCACCACCACCAATTTGAGGAGCCATACCTTGGCGCTGTCCCTTCTGTGCGCGCCTCGTTCAAGTCGCGTACGTCGAGCCACTGCCAAAACGCGGGCGAACCAAGGCCATTTGCATAGGCCACTTCCAACCCGATTTCCAAGTTGCCGGCTACGGGTATTGCCAATGCCGCGACAAGACCGAGAACACGGGCTGTGTGACGAACACTTTGAGTTGACAAAAGGTTATACACAAGGCCAAAAGCCCCGGTGGCGGATCCCGCTATCAACCAGGCGATGCCAAGATTAAAGGCCAGCGGTTCCGAGACCAGAGCCAGCCGGGCGATAACGGAGGTCATCACATATCCGAAATAGTAATAGCTTATGGCGAAACCTGAAAGCCAGGGGTCGAGCGGGGGAAACCCAGGACTGCGGCCGACAGAATTCAGAAAGGCGAACTCCATTGGTTTCTCCGTTGCCGCAATTGCAGGGTTTTGAGCACGCACCCCAACCCATATGACAAATATCACGGCAAAAACGAACTCGGTCAAAATGACTTGCGACCGATTTTCGCGCAGCCAGTTTCCTAATGACTGCTGCTCTCCGCCCTTTGATCGCTGATGGCGGTATAGCCATAGCGACAATCCGGTCAATGCCGCCAGGGAAACGACAAGGCTGCCCGCATTGTTAGCCAGGAAGCCCAGGCTGCCCAAGATCCAATATAGATAACTTACCAGAAGTAGGCCGAGCATTTTCACGAATGCGTAGCCACGATCCGGTAGCTTTTGGAAAAGTATAAAGGCTAAAGGTGTTGCGGCCATACCTAGAACGAGCAAGGCGGCCCACCAGCGAAAGGCGGCGAATAGTTCGGATAGCGGCATTTGGGATGGTCCTTTGTCGGCTGTCAGCTTTCCCAATAAGGGAGGCTGTGCACTCAGCTCATTGCTCCTTTTACTTTGTAGATGGTAACAGCTTCGTCCTGGTAGACAATTTCTAATAAGCCGGATCTTGCCATTTGCTCAAATTTCGCGATGCCTTCTGGCCGGTAGTAGCTGCGCTCCAGCTCACCTACGTAGACGTAGGAGACACCGTATTTGTTCAAAATCTCTTGTGCCTGAGCGATATCAGGCGTGTTATAAAGGGACCCGACGTCCTGTATACGATTTGTAACTAGACTCCCCGGCACAACAGCCCTCTGTTGGCGCTGGTGCCAGTCCCATCCAACAATAGCGGGCAGGCCGGTATACATAGTCACGCGGTTGGCGATAGAACGATAGGGGTTGCTGCTATGTGCTTCGGCCACGACTGGAGAGCCTTCTACGTTGCGCTGAATCCAGCGTAACGCCTCGTAATCATCAGCCAGCGAAATGGTAATGCTCTCACCGGCATAGTTCGTGTCGCGATATTGAACATAGGGCATGAAGGCCATCCCGTCCAGTGTATGTGGTGCGTTTTGGCTCATGCGAATTCGCCACTTCGCCTGGGTGGCCAACAAGGGGTATAGTGCCGCCAGAAGAAACAGAATCAGCAACGCAGTTTGCCATACTCGATATAAGGAGTGTCGTTTTCGAATGACCTCCCAACTCCAAACGGCCGTGACCCCACCTGTAACGCTCAAGATTATCCATACTTGCATGTAGAACTTAAATACGGTGTTCATGCGACCGATGTCACCCTCAAGTACGAAGAATTCCACCAGGAGGGTTAATCCCAGGGCGGCAGAGATCAAGATCAACACAACGCGCCGGGCAGGACTAATGCCAGGTCGCAGGCCCAATAGACCGGCGCTAATTATCAACGTCAGCACCAATGGAGCGATCCAATAGCCACGTATGATTAACAGCAGTAATAACACGGGGTATAGAACCAGTGCAAGCAGCAAAGCTCCTGCAAGTGGTTCTAGTTTTTTCAGACTTGCCGTGGTCCAGGTCTTGGTCCAACTCCGGAATTCGAGCAGAAGGTAGGTAACAATTATAAACAGGAATAGTCCATAGATAGTTAAATAGTTGCGGACGTGCGTATATGAACCGGGCCAAAGCGAAGCGGAGGTATAGCCGACGCCATAATTGGCTGCGAAGGGCAAAAAAGTTATGGTCGCCAGACCAACAAGGGCACCTACTTTGACAATTGTCTGGCCGAGCATGCGCAGATCGATACGGCCGTGCTGCCTGTAAACGTGGAAAGCGACTGCCAAGGACCCAATGACCAGATACGTTGGCCAATCCCAGGTGTTTGTGGCTCGAAGGGCGCCTATGGCCAGCCCACCGACGAGCCACTGCAAAATCGTTTCCCATGGCGCGGCTACTTCGCCCGCCCCTGCATTTTTGGGTTGCTGCAAGGCCAGGGCGACAGACCAGCCTAAGGCCAATGCCTGTAGGGGCAGGCTGATCATGTGGGCATGCAGGTCGCCATAGAGAAACGTGAAGAATGGGAATTCTGTTATCGGGGCCGTTTCACCACGCAAATAGTTGATGGCACGGGTGGCGGTCCAGAACCAGTCACCAGGAGATATTGGTGCAGGTTGTCCTCCCAAGATTTTGATGCCGCCATCCATTGTACGTGCAACCGTGCCGATTATGGGCAGATTCTCAAGAGTAGCTGCCCCGGCACTATACCAAGCGCCTAGTATCACACCGATTTCAGCTAAGTTGCCCACCAAAATGGCCAGAGCCAGGGCAAAAAAGCCGGCAATTAATGCCTTCTTGTCGGACAGCTGAGTGCTGATGACTAACGGCTGACGGCTGACAGCTGAAAGCTGACAGCGGTATACTACCAAGTTGTAGGCGATGCTGAATACACCCAATCCAGTAAAACTGAACAGCATTGGCAAAATCAGGTTGTAGGCAACCGCGGGTACGATGCCGAGGAGTTTTGTCAGGGCCCCGACGTAGACGAAACCGTAATAATAGTAGTTGATATAACCACCCTCAAACCAGGGATCGTAGGGTGGGAAAGTGGTCGATTTGAGGACAGCGGTGAAGTACGATAGGTCCATCGGTTTTTCTCCACCCCAAATGACGTCCCACACATCCGGGTTGCCCAGGCGGATGCCAATTTGCAGCGCGAACAGAAAGACGCCGAGCAGTTCAATGAGTAACAATAGACCCAGATTACGGCGCACAAATGCCATTATCTCCTGGACGCGGCGCAGAAAAATAACGAGGCTGACCAGACCCAACGACAGAACCGCCAACCATAATGTGGTACGTGTATAAGGAAGCCATTTTAAACTGGCCAGCAGCCAAGCCAAGTAGGACACGATTAACAAGGACAGGATGCGTGCCAGTGCATAACCTCGGTCCGGCAGAACAGGAAAAGTTACGAAGGTCACGGGGAAAGCTAACCAACCGAGCAGGATCACGGCCAACCACCAGACGAGGACCGCCAGCACAGGTTGCTGCGCGAGCAAGCCATCAACATCAAAGACAGCGCTAAAGGTGCCATTGGTTTGCTGCACGAGCTGATCTTTTTGAGACAGCAACAAACCATTGGGCGCCTGGGTTGCCTGCAGCGGATTCATTGGTATGACCTGGCTGAGATCGACAGCGCCTAACAAGGAGATCGTGTTGTCGTGACTATAATTATCGGTTTTCCTAAAGATCCAAACCGGTGGGTGATCATAGACGCTGAAGGCTTCCTCCGCGGCCAAATCGCCTGGGGGTGGCCAGCCAACATCCGGCGTCGTGCCCCACCCAAGCTGACCGGTAGTATCACTGATGCTCAAGGGGCCGATGCGCAGGTCCGCATTTTCTTGATGTACCAGCTCAAAGCCTAATTCCCCGTCAAATAGGGCCTCGTAATAGCGCATCATGAGCGGATAGGTTAGTGGCAGCCTGGCCAGATGCCATAGCGCGCGCTGGCTACTGAGCATGATGTAGTCGGCCTCGTCCAACCAGGTGAGCACTTCCTGCAGTTTTTCGGGGCTATCAGGGTGGGTGACAGGTCTTTGCCCACCACTGACTTCGGTGTAGTACATGCCGTAAGCATTACGGGAACCAGTGGACACAGGCAGAAGGTCATCCCAGTGTTCGTTGGCTAGGATGCTCGTTCCAGCGTGTACCGGACCCCCTTCACCGAGCTCTACAACCAGTTGCTGCGGCGTGCCGGACAGCAGTGGCGTATGCGGCAGGCCAATGTTCACAGATTGGCGCTGATCATCCAGAGCGAGTTTCTGTTCCCCAATTTCCTGGCCATTGAAGCGAAAACGTAAGGTCTCTCCAGCGTCAGCGCCGCCAATGGCGTAATCGGAATCGGTCAGGTAGTTGAAACGGGTTCCCGTAATCGTCCCATCTTCCGGCATGTTGAAGTTGAGTGTAAGGGGGATGCCATTGGGCAAGAATTGGAAATCCTTCAAGGGCAGATTGTATTCGCGAGATTCGCCCGATTTAGATCTGCGTATAGCAACGTGGCCCCGCTAGGAACATTTTCGAAAATCCAGTCCGAAGCTGCTACACGCGTAAGCGGACGCTGGTAAATGGTGACGAAAGTGTTGGCCCAAAGAAAGCTGGGCACAACTACCGCGAAAATAAGAAGCGCCACAAGTGCTTGTTTGGGGCGGGCAAGGTGCCCTTTTCGGCCATGGGGCCCCGCCCCTGCACGATCCCATAGAGCAATTAAGGCCCAAGCGGCCAACAGAAACAACATCGGATAGATGGGCAAGAAGTATCGTACTGATTTTACCCAACGTGTGCCTATGAACAGAAAGTAGAAGCCAGACCAAATGACGGGGATAGCGTGGCTCATCCAGTCGCTGCGGAAACAGACTAGCCGCCAGAGCGCCCACATGAATCCCAGTACGGCCGCCAGACCCGCTGTGAGCCCCATGCCATAGAGAATCATATTGGTCAAGGGGAAAAGAATCGGCGCGCGATCCGTCCACTGTAATGCAGGTGGGAATGAAGCCTCCGGCGCTTGCAAGCGTTGGATCTCCTCCATATTTGACAGCCACTGCGAATTAAAACCGACAAGAGAGCGAAGCGCTAGTTCGATTACGCCAGACTCCTGACCGGTTTGCGCAAGCACTTGTTCTCTGGCCAGGGCCATGTCCGTAAATGCATACGGCTGCGCTAGGCGGAAGGTGATGATGGAAAAGATTGCAGCCAAGGCGATTCCGCCGAGAATCCTGTGAAAGTCAGCACCGCCAAGGCTCCTCAGGTTTTCCAGGCTGGGGATTATTGGGGCGGGCACTTCGGCCGCCCCTACAAGATTGCGGCGCAGCAGCCAGATGATTGCACTTACTCCTATCATCAGGGCCAAAGGGGCGACATTGACTCGCGATGCTGTCGCCAATCCCAGACCAAGGCCGAATAGAACGTACCACCGTGCTTGCCAAAGAGGCTCTTCGTCGCCTAAGGATGCAGCACGCACGGCTGTATAAAGGGTCATGGTCGTTAGTGCTGCGGCCCAGTTGTCCATTGTAAAGAAGTGGGACTGCTGTATAGGCATCACGGCCAGCGCCAAAAGCAGAGCAGCCAGTAATCCGGTGCGCCTACCGTATAAGCGACGGCCAATCAGGAAGGTAAAAACAATGGATACAAGATCCATGAGTCCGGAGAGGAAGCGTCCCAAGAGATGGATGCCGTCATAGCCTGTGTAAAAGCGGTTGCACTGGGGAAGTGCAACGCTGGATTGTGAAAAGAATGAACAGGCAGTATCTGCCCATTCAGCCACGTAGCGGGTCACGGTCATGGGGAAGTTGCCGTAGACATAGAAACTCTGTCCGATGTTGTACGGATTAAGGGGTGATGTGGAAGTACGCAAGTAGCTCAGCGGATCGGACACGGACTCGAGAGACGTGGCTACAATGGTCAGAAAGCGTTCGTCAGGGTGAAGGTGATGGTTTCCATCCCAATCGAGGCCAGTGAAACGAAAATAGGCGCCTATGAGCAGAACGGCAATCAACAACAAAACAGAAACAGCTTCCCAGTCAAATTGAGATGTCGCCAGGCGACCGCTTCGTGAGCAGGAATCGAGATCGTTGTTCTGCTGCGCCGCCTATCCGGCACCATGGCCGAAAAGGGCACCATGTCAGTTGACACGCTGCTCTCAACTGCTTCGTTTGTGCTAAGGTCGTTCATGGTGCTCTTTTTTGGCCGCTTCCTCACTCATCGATGCCTATTATGCTGGCGGAAGGTATCCCGTCACGTAAGTTTATACACGTGAACCTTCGCAACGGCGTAAAATCTTACTTGACATGCCCGGAGATATGGCCCCAATTGCAGATTCCAGCAAAGTGCCCTTTCGGCCCAACTTGCTGAATTGCGCCGAATAACTCTAACTACTTGCGAAGGTCATAAATTGGAGCAATGCCGTATCCGGCACCATGGCCGAAAAGGGCACCATGTGGGAAGTTCGCTCGGACCAAGTGCCGGATACGGCTCAACTTAAGGTGGCGCTGCTGGAGTGGGCGCTAGATAATGCCACCTGAAACCTGGATAAGATTCTCCAAAGCATCCCAGTCGAGAATGGTGAAGCGACGCCCTTTCACTCTTACCCAACCAGCGCGCCGAAATCGGCCGAGCGCTTTGTTAATACTGACTCGTGTCGCGCCAGTCATCTCGGCCAAATCTGTTTGCGTCAGGGCGAGATCGATTAAGATGCCATCTTCGACCGGACGGCCGTGCTCATCAGCGAGACGCAGTAATGTACGCGCCAGACGACCAGGCAAGTCGAGGAAAAAAATGTCGCTTAGCTGGCTGTTGAGGCGGCGAATGTGACGGGCCATGGACTGCAAGACATGCATGGCGAAATCGGGATTGCTGTTGATAAAACGTCGAAAATCCGCCCGATGCAGGGTCAAAGTATCGGTAGATTCCAGGGATTCGGCCGTTGCGGAACGGGGGGAATCATCGAGTAATGCCAGCTCGCCAAAGAAGTCTCCGGAACCAAGGATAGCCAGCAGCGCCTCTTGGCCCTCCGGTGTAGAGTGGGTGATCTTTACCTTGCCATTGCTGACGATATATAGCAATCCGCCTGGGTCACCATGGTGGAAGATCACCTGACCAGGGCTGAATCGCCTCATCACCAACCGGTCGGCCAGCTCACCGACCTCTTCTGGGTTGAGGTTGCTGAAAAACGGTACTGATTTGAGGGCCTGCACCGCCCGTGGATTCTGTCGCCGCATTTTCTCCTTTCCTCACTTTCCCGCGTGTTCGCGAAGGGGTCGCCTCGCGACATCAAGCCCAATTACATCTGGCCATTTTATCTCAAGCTTTCCAATTCCTCCAGGAAGGCCATTTTGGCAGTGAGGATGGCATGCTGAACATCGGCGATTGTGGCCGGCGGCCCAACACCCTGAGCGAAAGCGTCACTCCCACCTCCAGATTGGGACCCGAGTTCTTTCAGGGCAATTGGCAGGAGTTTGTTCATTTTTCCTGGCGCGCTTTGTGACCTGCAAAAGATCAACTGTGAGCGGTCACCGGCCGTAGCCAACAGGGCAACAACGCCTTCGTTACGAGCAAGTTGGCTACCTAATGCCCGTACTTGCCCTGGATCCCGATCGGAAAAAACATGGGTGACAAGAATGGTGTCCATGTGTCGCTCGCCTTGACTCAACAGTTGCTGCGCTTCCAGGCAGTCTAGTTCCACTTGTTGTTTTTTCAGCTGGCGACGTGACTGTTTGTTGTCTTCCTGCAACTGTGCTACGGCCGTACTTAGTTCCGTTGCCGCCGTGGTCAGCTGTGCGGACAGTTGGGTCACGATCTGGTGTTTTTGCTGGAAGTCTCTTAAGGCTCGGTGGCCGCAACGAAATTCAACGCGCTGCTTTTCGCCATGCCTTTCTTGCTTGATGATTTTTAGCAGGCCGATCTCACCTGTCCGCGCTACATGAGTACCTCCACATGCCGTCAGATCAAAATCATCGATCTCAATTAAGCGTAGTTTCCCATCACGCACGGGAGGAATTTTGCGTAGGGGCAGCGTTTGTACTTCCGCTGCGTTTACTGTCCGCACGCTTACTGGTCTGTTCTGCCATATGATCTCATTGGTTAGCTGTTCCACTTCTTCTATCGTAGCCGGCGTTAGCCTGTTTTTGTCGAGGTCGATGGTAACTGACGCAGCACTTAGGTGGAATCCGATCGTTTGAGCAGCAGCGATTTGAATAAAGGCTTGCGACAGTATATGTTGCCCGGTGTGGTGTTGCATATGATCAAAACGACGCTGCCAGTTGATCACGGCCGTTACCTGTTCTTCGTCCAGTTCATTCTCCAATACATGTAGCACAGCGCCATTCTCTGGGCTAATCAGTACGTCAACAACAGCTACATTATTCATTTGCCCCAGATCACAAGGTTGGCCTCCTGACGTTGGATAGAAGTAAGTGTGGTCAAGGACAACTGCCGGACGCCCGTCATAGACAAGGCGTTCAAGAACATTGGCTTTGAACTCCGTTGTATAGGAATCTTCATAGTACGCACGTTCATTCATAGAGTTGGATTCTAGCATAATCTGGAACGATTGCATTGCTGCTCTAGCGCTCGCCAGCAGGCATGATTCTGCTACACTTTGCTGCATGAGCGATGCTGAAGAAGAGAATGTCTTGTTTCAGGTTGATGATCGTGGCGTGGCTGTTTTACAGGTCAACCGGCCGCAAGCTCGCAATGCGCTGAACTGGGCTGCTCAGAAGCGATTTGCTGATATGGTAACGGCCGTTGCATCGGATAGTTCGCTTAGGGTGTTAATCATCAGCGGATCGGGTGATCGCGCTTTTGTTTCGGGTGGTGATCTGAAAGAACTCTCCCTGCACCCAGAGCGCAGGGCAGGAGAGCGGCTTAACCGTATCATGAGTGAAGCGCTCGCTCGTTTGCAGGAACTCCCAATCCCGGTCATTGCTGCTGTTAACGGAGATGCGTTTGGCGGGGGCTGTGAAATCGTGATAGCATGCGATTTGCGTTTGTCCGCGCGTCATGCGCGCTTTAGCTTTGCCCATATCCGCAATGGTTTAACGACGGGATGGGGCGGCACAAACCGCCTGGTGCGCATGGTAGGACAAGGCCAGGCCCTGGAATTGTTGCTGACCGGTCGCTTGTTGAGCGCGGAAGAAGCGAAACAATTGGGCTTGGTACACCAGATTGTGCCTGATGAAAAAGATTTGGTTGAGGCAGCACGTGACTGGGCGTATGAATTGGTCGATCTTCCGCGAGAAGCACTGGCCGCTACGAAAACATTGGTCTATGCTGCCGGTCAGTTGTCTTTTACCGGATATAGCCAGCTTGAAACGGAGCTGTTCGTCAATCTATGGGAAACAGCCGATCACAAAGAGGCGTTGGACGCTTTTGCTGAAAAACGCCGGCCCCGCTTCAACCGGAATTGGCAACCGAAAGTCCAAAAGTGACCCGTGATCGTTACCCACCAACTCTGCTAATTCTATGTATGACGTACTTGCTCGCTACTATGATCAAATTCATGAGTCCCTTATCGTGGATATAGATCTGATCATGATGCTTGCGGCTGAGAGTGCAGGAACCGTACTGGAGCTAGGCTGTGGGACGGGTCGCCTCCTTCTTCCTCTGGCTCGTGCCGGCTACCTAGTGACCGGTGTCGACAATTCACCAGCCATGTTGCTGCGGGCGCGCCAGCGCCTCGAGCAGGAATCGCACGAGGTGCAAGAGCGAGTCGCCCTCGTCGAAGGTGATGTAAGGCGTCTGTCCCTGCAAAATAACGACCGATATGCCCTGGTCCTTGTGCCCTACAACACCTTGCTCCATTTCCAAAGCGAAGAGATCAGACAGGTGTTTAGGGGTATTCGGCGATATAGTCGCGATGATGGCCGTTTATTCCTTGATATAACCAGCCCTTATGCCATTGAAGCAGCAGCCTACAGCGTCGAGCCAACGTTGGAAAACACTTTTGTCGATCCTGATACGGGAGGAATCGTTCGCCAGATGAGCTGTTCACGGCTGGAGCTCTCGGAGCAATGTTTGCATACTACCTGGACGTTTGAAACTGCGGCCATTCCTGGGCAAAGCCCGATACGCTCCACGGCAGATGTTGATTATTGGTTCCAATACCCGCATCAATTGGAATTACTTTTACGGCAAGCCGGCTTCAAACTGGAGCAAATGATGGGCGATTATGATGGCAAACGCTTTGATGAGGAAAGCGACCGGCTGCTGATTATTGCACGCCCAGTATCACGGTAAACTGACGGACCGGCGGCAATTTGCGGGGAACCATTCTCTTCGCTCGCCCTGACTGACAAGGTGCCCTTTTCGGCATTCTGTAGTGGGCGACGGCTAGAGCCTGAGATTGATTCTTGGCTGTGGCTCGGCATCTGCCAATCTTAAACGAACAAATACCGCGGGAGCGTAGTAACTCGCCCACAACGCAACAAGAAAATAGCGGAAGATGCGCAGTGGGATGGCCAACCACAAGGGATCATCAGGGAAAAGTATGCCTAGTCCGCGCCAGATAATGATCGTGACGATGATGCCCAGGATGTAACGAGCCGCACGTTTTCCAAGGGGCCCGTCAGACCGGAAACGCACACGAGCGCCTTCTAGAACTATGCCGATGCTGAAGCCGAGCAATGCACCGACGGCCTTGGCCATTTCAGTTTTGCTTGATAGTTCCGCTTCAGGAATGTACTCAGACCAGGGCACGGAGAGATCCGGCTTGCCGATCACAAGCAGGATTGCCAGATAAAGCGATGCCATTAGCACGGTTGCAATAATACCCACCAGCAACCGCTGACCTAAAATGCGTTTTGATAAACGCATGGCGAAATAGCGCCGCCAGATCAAATAACCTGATAGCAGGAGCAGACCCAACAGAAAGCCGGCGACAACGTCACTTAAGAAGTGGTCTCCCAAATAGATGCGACTCAAGGCCATGAGGAAAATCATCACTATGGCCAGCAGCCAACCCCATGCTCTGCTATACCAGCCGGCAATAAGCAAGAACAGAGCGGTTGCATATTGTGTATGACCGCTCGGGATGCCGTACCCTCCGGTTTTCAAGAGGCCAAGAGTGGGGTCTAGCCAGAAAGGCCGTGGCCCACGCAGTGCTTGCTTAAATATCGTGTTAATGCCAACCGATATAAAAAGAACGAAACCCAACTGCTTGCCAAGACGTTTATTTATTGTCCAGTAGATTAGAGGGAGAATAGCCAAATAGAACTCTATTGAGCCCAAGCCACTGATTAACTTAAAGAAGCCCTCGAGCTGAGGGTAATTCTCTTGCAGCCAACGTATTAAATCGAGACTGAACCCATAAAGGGAGTCCATCCTCATCTCCTTGAAAGTTTCGCTTGACCTTTGTGCGAGGGAGCCGCACATCGAATTATCTTCTTCCGAGGATAGATTCTAGCGTCGATATTTCAAATCAGCCAATGAGGTCCTATTGCGTCCTTGAATAGGCTGATTATAATCGGTCTATAAGAGTCTGGCGCCGTGCATGAGCACGGCAAGCCGATACATTCCATTTTTGGGACAAGGCAGAGTGAAAATTGATGGGCGCGATAAGGTTCGTGCCTCAAGTAACCAGGCTCAGCGGAGGGAAAATATGTCAGCTAAGATATTGGTAATCGAAGACGAAGAAAGGATTCGTCAGTTCTTGCAGCGCGGGCTTAGTTTTGAAGGTTATCGTGTAGATGTGGCAGAAGATGGGCAGATAGGTCTGGATTTAGCCCGAGATAATCCTCCCGACTTGGTGCTACTTGATCTGATGTTACCGGGCATTGATGGCCTGGAGGTCTGCCGGCGTCTTCGGGCGGTCAGTGAAGTTCCTATTCTGATGCTGACAGCCAAGGAAGCGATCGAAGACCGGGTTGCCGGTTTGGATGCCGGCGCGGATGACTATCTCGTAAAGCCGTTCGCTTTTGATGAGCTTATGGCCCGTGTGCGAGCTCTATTGCGTCGCGCGCAGCCTACTCAACCTCAAGTGTACCGGTTCGCCGATCTGGAATTGGATACCGGAACCCGACAAGGGCGTCGAGGAGGCCATACATTTGATCTAACGGCCAAAGAGTATGAGTTACTAGAGTTATTTATGCGTCACCCGAAGCAAGTCTTGACGCGCGATGTTATCTTCGACCGCGTATGGGATTATGACTTCGGCGGTGAAAGCAACATTATCGAGGTGTATGTTCGTTATCTTCGCCAGAAGACTGAAGAAGATGACTTGCCGCGCCTGATCCATACTGTTCGTGGTATTGGATACGTTCTTCGAGACGAAACCGTCGTTTAGCGAAATTAATTTCTTTGTCAATTCAGAATCGCCTGCTCATCATCTACACTATCATCTTTTCGATGGCGTTCATCGTGTTTGCGGTGATTGTTTATGAGTTGCCGCGTTCACGTATTCTGGCACAGATAGATGGTGATCTAAGGGCGTTGGCAACTGAAGTAGTCCAGCCCGGATCTTTACCGGAAGTATTGGAAACTTTTGAAACTGCTTCAACATTGGTCATTGTAGCTGATGAAAATGGTGAAATTGTGGCTCGCTCACGAAATCTCACCATGTTTAACGATCTTCTGGATCCCAATGCTGGCCCGTATGAAGAATCGGTAAGCATTGTGCGGCATGGAACTACACAGTTACGGGTCTATACGGTTCCCTTGCCCGGCTCAGACGAGCAAGACCCTCATTACTACCTTCAAGTCGCTCGCCTACTGGATACCTATGAGCACCTCAATCGCGTCTCTTTGACCGCTCTGCTTATGGGATTTGCGGCTGCGACGGCATCGCTTTTTGTGGCCGTGTTGCTTACTCCGGGTCTGTTCAAACCGCTTGAGGACATGGCAACAGCGGCCCGGCAGATTACACGGGCCGACGATCTCAGCCGCCGGGTTCCTTATGCCAATCGCCCGGATGAGATCGGCGATCTGGCTCGGGCGTTCAACCAAACGTTGGAGCGCCTGGAGAGGCTCTTTCGGACACAGCAACGCCTGCTTGCGGACGTTTCGCACGAGTTGAGAACACCGCTGACGACGATCCGTGGCAATCTAGATCTGATGAGACGTATGGGTGAGACTGACCCTCAATCGTTGTCGGCTATTCAGGTCGAGATTGAACGTATGACGCGCCTGGTTGGTGATCTGTTGTTGTTGGCTCGGGCTGATTCGGGCGGACTACCGCTTGAGCGAAAGCCGGTTGAACTGGATTACATTCTTTTTGATGTTTATCGCCAGGTAAGAATACTTGAACCACCTGTCGGGATCGAATTGACTGAAGTCGATCAGGTGACTGTGTTAGGGGATGCCGACCGCCTGAAGCAACTCATGCTTAACCTTGTGGAGAATGCGGTCAAGTATACGCCACCCGGAGGCGAGGTATCTTTGAGTCTGTCGAAGAAAGCGGGATGGGCCTTTTTTGAGGTTTCGGATACGGGCATCGGTATTCCACCTGAAAACCTGCCCCACGTGTTTGATCGCTTCTACCGCGTTGACAAGGCGCGAACTAGAGCCCAAGGTGGTTCCGGCTTGGGCTTATCGATTGCCAAGTGGGTCGCTCAGGCTCACGGAGGGGCTATTCGTGTTACCAGCCAAGTAGGTGAAGGGACGACGTTTAGTGTAACGCTGCCGCTTTATTCACAAAACCCTGATGAAAGTGATGAGGATCTGGATCAGGAAAAGACGCGGCCTAGATTAAGAACCCTGGGGACAAACTTCAGACGTTGACGAAAAAATGTACGGGCAAGAATCGCCCGTACACAGTTACCGTCCTCGTTTCACAAGTAGGTAAACTCCGAATCCAATGATAACCAGTGGCCAAAACAGTGCGCCGCTTATCCAGTTCAACCACCCTAGTTGGCTCAGAAGGAAGTAAGCTCCCAATAAAACCAACAGTATCCCGACAGTGCCGGGACGGCCAATACGGCTTACGCTTGAATAGACGGATTCGCCCATTTCGCCAATGTTCTTCTGAATCACTTCTGTTACGGTGCCATTTTCGGCGTCATAGCTAGAACTACTACCATCTCTAGGCATCACGATCCACAATATCACGTAGATCGGAAGCCCGATGCCGGTGGCAAACAGCAAAATCACAAACGCCAGACGCACCAAAACTGCGTCAATATCTAGATATGCTGCCAGACCACCGCAGACGCCGGCTATTATTTTATCTTCGCTGCTGCGTGCGAGTCTCGTTTCGGACATTTTCATGACCTCCATTGCCAATATTCTACACTCTATACGCGCTTGAGCATCGAAAGTTGCTTGTTCAAATGATGTAACAGGTGCTCAAAGTATCAGCCACGAAATGAGCGTAAAGCAGGATATTGAACGGTGGGCGAAGCGCCCGTAGGGCATTAAGATAGCTGGATTCTGATCATGTTTCTGCTATACTGTTTCGTTAGGTTTTTAGTTGGTTTGTTCAGAACTGGAGTATATGAATAGAAATTCGTCACCCGGCTTGGGGCAGTGGATCACCGTTACGGTCATGGTTGTGGTTTCTTTGTTCCTGCTTTACAAACTATACCAGTACGCAGGATCGCGTAGCTTCTACCCAACTGGCCTAATAGTAGCGGGTATTGATGTTGGGGGAATGACTCCTGAACAAGCTAGTGAAGTCATTGCGAACCGTTATATTGATGCACCCGTTGTACTGCAGCATGGTGAGGAAACGTTTGAAATTGGCCCGTCTAGAGCGGAGTTCACACCAGATATCGAGGCTATGCTCAGCCAAGCCGACTATCAGCGTACACAGCAAGATTTTTGGGCTGGTTTCTGGGGATTCTTGTGGGGCCGGCCTGTAGAGGTGGAGCCTGTGGGATTGCAGGCGACGCACAGCCGGGAAGCGCTGCAAGAAGTGTTGCGTGAGATAGCTAGCCTGGCTGACGCACCGGCACAGCCACCGCAGCCTGTGCCATCCTCACTCAGTTTTCAATATGGTACTTCAGGGACGAAGACAGAAATTGAGGCAAGTTTTCCGGATATTGAAGCAGCCCTGTACCGGCCGAGCAATCGCGAGGCGCGACTGGTAGTAGGTCCTTACGAGCCAGAGCGTCCTGCGATTAATCTCTTGACCCGACTCCTCGTAAACTTGCTCCAGGTCTACGAGCAGGAAACGGGAGGCGTGGCCAGCGTATTCACAATGGATCTGGCTAGCGGGCAGGTTGTGGCCATTAACGAAAGCGTGGCGATGTCTGGCATAGACCTTCTGCGAGTCCCGATTGTTTTGGAAACGTACCGTGCACTGGATCGATTGCCGACATTGACCCAACGCGAACTGATTTCCGACACGCTAATCTCGCAGACGGAGAATACAAGCGTAAATAGTTTGCTCAGCATCATAGCGGGTGAGGATGATCTTTATCGGGGCGCGGAGATTGTTACTGAATCGATGCAACGTTTGGGTTTGGAGAATACCTTCATGGCTGCTCCTTACGACGAGCCCTTGCGTGCGGGAAAACCTGGATTAGATACGCCAGCTAATACCGTTGAAGAGCTAAGAACCCGCATTGACCCGGAGATGCAGACTACTGCCGAAGACATCGGCATTTTGCTCTCGATGATTTACTACTGTGCGCAGGGAAGTGGAGGTGCTCTGCTTGCCGTTTATCCCGACCAGTTGACACAGGAGGAGTGCCAGCAAACGTTGGACTATATGCAGCAGAATAAAATTGGAAGTCTAATCGAAGCTGGTGTACCTCCTCAAACGCCCGTAGCGCATCGCCATGGCTGGATCAGCGACACGCATGCGGATGCTGCGATTGTCTCAACACCGGGGGGAGATTACGTCATCGTAGGATTTCTGTATAAGCCTGACTGGCTTGAGTGGGAGCTTAGCTCTCCTTTGCTAGCTGACATTTCTCGCGCCACTTACAATTACTTTAATTTTGATGACCCCTTCTTGGGAGACGCTGGTGCCAACTAGTGTGCAAATGATCGGGCGAAGGGCCCTTTTCGGCCAAGTGCTCTTTTCGGCCTGCCGAATGGTAGTGGATCGTGGATTGAGATCTCATGCTGAAGTTGCTTCAAAAGCTGCTGATAATCACATTGCTGGTTGTGGGGTTGGGTTACCTTTTATACCAGGGTTTTCTTTATACGCGTGCGCGTGACAAGATGCCAACGGGTATGATCGTAGCAGGCATAGATGTTGCAGGCCTGACAGCAGAAGAGACGACCGATCTGGTCAATTCCCACTATATGTCACCTGTGAAAATCCAGCACCGTGAGGAAACTGTCGAACTTAATCCGGCTGATATTGGATTCCGGCTTGACATGGAGACGATGCTGCGCGAAGCTGAAATCCAACGCATTCCGGATAACGCATGGTTGGGTTACCTGGAATTTATACTTAATCGCTCATTCGAGCCTGTGGAGGTCGAACTAAATGCTACTCACGACCGTGCCAGCCTCGTACAACGCCTGGAAATGCTGGCCAGTTTTATGGATCAGCCTGCTACAAAACCAAGGCTGGTGGAAGAAACGGAATCGTATGAAATGGGAGAACCCGGCTTTGTCACCGATGTAGCAGGAAGCTTGCCGGCTGTGGAAGAAGCATTGTATAAGCCGAATGCACGGCAGGCGCAACTTGTCATCGTCGATCAAGAAGCCGGATCCTTTGACATGGAGATGTTGGAGGAATCCATCCAGCGACAGATACAAGCTTTCAATGGATTGGGCAGCTTTTTTATTTTGGATCTGTCTAGTGGCGAGGAATTAGGTATAAACGAGGATATGGCTCTCTCAGGTCTAAGTGTCGTGAAAATAGCCATATTGCTGGAGACGTTTCGCGCCCTAGATTCTGAACCTAATTCTGACCAGGCAAAACTTATTGCCGAAACGGCTATCCATTCTGGCAATTATAGCGCCAATTTACTCCTGGATGTCGTCGCCGGACAGGACAACGCCTATCTGGGCGTCGATATCCTGACCGAATCCATGCAAAGATTAGGGTTGGAGAATACATTTATTGCTACTCCCTATGAGGAACCTGACCGCCCTGGTAAAGGGACACGCAGTACCCCGGCCAATTCGCGCCAAGATATGACGACTGATCCGGATCCGACGATGCAAACAACGGCCGAAGATATGGGTACGCTGCTATCGATGATTTACTATTGTAGCAAAGGTGGCGGAACTCTATTGGCGCTTTATCCAGAGCAGCTGACACCTGAAGAGTGCCAGAGCATCATTGATGTCTTGAGCCAAAACGAAGAGGGAAACCTCATTCGTTATGGAGTGCCAGATGGAGTCAACGTGTCCCATAAACACGGCTGGGCTGGAAACACTCACGGTGATGCCGGCATCGTGTTCTCTGACGGTGGTGATTACGTCATTGTGGAGTACTTGACGCAACCAGATACAGATTGGCTTGTTCAAGAGATCAGCTTTCCCTTGCTGAGGGAGGCATCACGTATTGTCTACAACTACTTCAATATCGATGCGCCCTTTTTTGGAGACGCTCTACAAGAAGGTGGAGAAGGTGAAGAGCCAGAAAGAGAGTTCCCACCGCTGGATGGTGGAGAATTCCCCCCAGGCGTCGAGGCCTTCCGCTACAGCAGCAAGCAGGTGTGAGCCGGTAGGCTGCAACTGAGCTTGTCCTCGCGGAGGCGGGGAAGTGACGTGAAGGAACGACTTGCGCAACTGAGCTATCGCTTTCGCCAGCAACAACAATTTAGTATCGACTATTCGGCGCTATATGCTGCGATATTTGGTACGATAGCTGACTGGCTAACGCACAAGCCGGATGGTCCAGTGGCCAAATGGTTGCTGGAAGCAGCGAGAGATCGACCTGCATTTGATGTAACCAATTTGCTGCCAGCCGGATTGCATCGCGATATCCTGAGTGGACTAAATGAAGTTGCCGCTCTGGCGGTTTACTATCCGACAGTCGGTGGAATTGCTTCGCCAGAGTTTCTGTTCTCTGACAATACCGTCGATTTGCCAAGTGCAACGCCTTCCTTTGTGAGCGCATTGAAAGAAGCGATACTTGCTCGGAAACAGGCTCTACAGGAATTCATTCAGACCTGCACAGTGCAGACAAATGAGACAAGCCGTGGCGTCTCCTGGCTTTTGCCTGCATGCTTGGCACACGCCGAAATGGGCACCTTGTGGGAAGGTGTCCATCTGATTGACCTTGGCGCAAGCGCCGGTTTGAATCTGGTGGCTGAACGACGTGTATTCCAGTTTTCAAGGGCTGATGATAACGGCAGATTAATGAGCCTGGGATATGGCCGGCCGACGCAATTTGCCGTTAGTGTCGAAGATAAAGCCGGAAGCGTGATGGAAACTAATTGCCAGCCCCCGCTAATTCTTAGCCGAATAGGCTGTGATTTACACCCCTTTAGACTGGAAACGGCCGTTGACGAGCTGGCTCTGTCCGCATTCATTTGGGCGGATCAAGTGGAACGCTTCCAGCGGCTGCATGAAGGGTTTGTTGCTTTCCATGAGGTAAATCGGAGTGACGTCCCGGTTCACCTATATGCTGTGAACTTACCGGATGAGCTGCCCGCATTTCTTGAGCGGCAAATTAACGAGCCTAATGCACCGGTATTACTATACAATACATACATCAAGATGTATTTGCCCGATAAAGGCGCAATGATACATGAGCATATTGCTGCATGGGCAATAACACAGAATCGGCCCGTCGTGTGGATCCAGTGGGAACCACAACAATATGTGACCGTGCCGAGTGGTCAGGAACCACATTTTGGTTGGCTGGTGTGGACAGTCGATCTTTGGCATGGCGAAAAGCACGATCAGTACCATTTAGGCTGGGTGCATCCACACGGTCATCAAGTTCAGTGGCTGCCCGGCTTGCAATCATGGGTCTCATATTGGAGACGTGAAGCCGGTTCTAGCGGAAGACGAGTAAGCAAAGCGTGATGGCGATCCAACAGAAGTCGAATCCAACATTCTCTTTTTGGCGAGCTGTGCGGCTGAGTAGCTTTCAGATTGGCTCGGCGATGGGTGATATTCTGGTGACCAGCATCTGGAACCGGGTAATGATCTCCAACTTCGGTATCCCTGCTGCCCCAGTCAGTTTGTTAATTGCCCTGCGCTATCTGGTTGCCCCTTTAAGTCTCTGGGCTGGATTCCTTTCCGACACGAAACCGCTCTTTGGCTTAAGTCGTACACCCTATATCTGGCTAGGGCGGATCTTGATGATTATTTCCTTGCCATTTTTGGGGCTAAGCCTGACTCTGCTGGGGGCCAACCAGAATGCGGTGCTGGGATGGACCGTTGCTACACTTTCCTCGTTGCTATATGGAATCGGAACCCTTATCTCAGGCAGCCCTTTTCTTGCTTTGGTACGCGATTCTGCGCCGCCTGAAAAACAAGGTCTCGCCATCAGTACGGTGCAGACATCACTGATCGTCTTCTTCGCAATATTTGGCATTATCTTCAGCTTGTGGATGGCGGTATATGAAGAGCCCATCTTCTGGCAAATGGTATTGGCAACAATGCTGCTGGGGGGATTCTTCTGGTTTTTTGCCATTGCCGGCGTTGAGAAGCGAATGCCAAAAAAGCACATTCCAGGCAGTCAGCAGGCAGACGAGAAAGACGAGAAGATTGAAGCAGCCGCTACAAAAGCACGTTCCAGACCCCAGCAGCCCGGTTTCTCGGAAACGCTGCACAAGATCTGGCAGGATAGCCGTACGCGTGGTTTCTTCTTCTTCTTGTCATTGGCAACAATGTCGGCCTGGATGCAGGATGCTATTTTGGAACCATTTGGGGCGGATGTCTTGGCCATGCCCACAGGCCGCACAACGCGCTTCAATAGCTACTGGCAGATTGCGACGGTAATTTTCTTGGCGGGGGGCATGTATTTATGGCGAAAGCGACCGCCAGAGCGTCAAAGCAAGATCACCAGTGGCGGTTTGCTTGTTATGGCAGCGGGTATGATGTTGCTGGCCATGGTCTCTCTGACTGGCCAATCTAGCTTGACGGAATTGTCCCTGTTTATATATGGTGCCGGTTTTGGCCTATATACCTTCGGTGGCCTGAGCCTGATGGCGGCCATGTCATCGGATCAGGAAGCCGGTGCTTATTTGGGTTTGTGGACAGTATCCATCCTGGTGTTCAAGGGAGCGGGAACGTTTCTTGGTGGGTCACTGCGTGACCTGTTCCTATTGAGTATGGGGCTTCCAGCCAGCCTTAGTTACGGCCTTATTTTTGCCGTTTCCGCAATTGGGCTGCTTGGATCCGTCATTGTCCTTGCCCAGGTGGATGTTTTAGGTTTTGCACGAGACATGGGCCGGGTCATTAGCCGGACTGAAGCCCAGATTGCCGGTGCTGATTAGGGGTTGCCTTGCTTATCCCTGGTCTAATTCGAAATTGAAACCAAGCTGTCGGACATCGCTGTTCAGAAGACTGCTCACGCCGACCCCTAGTAAGCGCATCGGTTGGCCTTCGGGCCAGTTTTCCTTCCATATCCCGCTTGCCAGGCGAAAGATTTCTGCTTCACGATCAATCCCTACGGTGACTGACTTCTGACGGGTGAAGGTGGTGAAGTCAGCCCAACGGAACTTGACGGCTACCGTATGCGCGATCAGATCCCGCTTCTGTAGAGAACGCGCTACGCCGGCACACATTTTCTGCAGTTGCTCGCGCAATAGCGCAGGGTCACTCACATCTCTGCTAAATGTCCATTCCTGGCTGATACTTTTGGCCGGGCCGCGCACCAGTTGTACCTGTCGCTTGTCGATGCCTTGCGCACGACAAACCAAGGCTTCGGATTGGCGGCCGAAATTGGCTTGAAGCAAACCACTATCAGCCGCTGCCAATTGCCCGCACGTTTGAATCTCCATAGCAGCCAACCGTTCTGCTGTGCGCGGGCCAATGCCCCAGATGACACGCGTTGGCAGCGGCGCGAGGAATGTGGCCTCCGATCCAGGGGGGACAATTGTAAACCCTTCAGGTTTATCATGATCAGAAGCGACCTTGGCTACCAGTTTGCTGGTGGCCAAGCCGACAGAGCAAGGAAGCTGTGTCTTTTCTTTCACGTCTGTCTTGATGTTGGCGGCGGTCTCCTGTGGGTTAGCCTGATCAGAGAGATCCACATAAGCTTCATCCACGCTTACCTGTTCCAGCGGTCCGAAGTCTGCGAGAACGTCCATCACCTGGTTGGAGCATTCACGTATACGTGACCAATGCGCGGGTACGATCTTCAACTGGGGGCAGAGGCGCATGGCGTGACTGGTAGGCATGGCCGAGCGAATGCCTAGTCTGCGCGCTTCGTAGCTGGCGGAAGAGACAACACCACGCTGGTCTGGTCTTCCACCGACAGCCAAAGGGATATTGCCATCCTGAGGATGATCTAGAATATGGACGTTGACGTAAAACGCATCCATATCCAAATGAAGGATAGCCCTGGGCCAGAACTGTGGCATCATGACTGTAAAAAAGGGGGTAGGAAGTGGCCCCTACAGGGTTGCCGGTGCTACTTGCCAATACCGACGGTGATCAGTTCTCGGGAAAATGTGGTCAGGGATCGACAACCATCTGGTGTGACCAACACATTATCCTCGATTCGTACGCCTCCGCGTCCAGAAAGGTAAATGCCAGGTTCAACGGTGAAGACATTTCCAGGAACCAGGGGTGAATGGTTGCCTTCGACCATGTTGGGTTCCTCATGAACTTCAAGCCCCAGGCCGTGACCGGTGCGATGAAAGAACTGTGCCCCAAATCCAGCGTCATCGATCACCTTTCGCGCTGCCCGGTCTACATCTTGCCCGGTTGTGCCTGGTCTTGCCGCCAGCCGGCCTTGTTCATTAGATTGTTTCACGGTCTCATAGATGTGTCTTAGCTCGGCATCTACAGCGCCGACGGCAAAAGTACGGGTGATATCAGATGGATAACCATCCACATAGACACCCCAATCTATAACGAGCAGGTCGCCTTCCTGCAAAGGGCGGTCTGTCGGTGTTGCATGAGGTGATGCACTGTTCGGACCCCGCAGAAACGATGGGGCCAAAGGCTATCGACTCTCCACCTGCTGCCAGAAGTTCTTGGGTCAGCATGGCCGCAACATGTTTTTCGCTCAAACCGATTTCGATCCTTGGTAGAAGTGCGTTTATGGCGCTTTCGGCGGCCGATACGGCCTTCTCCATGGCAGCAATTTCAGCCGAATCTTTTACCGTACGCAGGGGGTTCATGACGGTTTCTGCATGAGTCGTTTTCAGCGACGGCGCAACCTTGTGCAGCAACTCATATTCAAAGACGCGCATGTTCAGCGCTTCAACGCCAAGTAGCCAGGTTCCAAGCTGCAATTCAACAGCAGCTTGCTGGAAGGCAGGCGAATATCCTTCCTGATCGTTCCAATCGAAGATCCGCGCTGCGGGAATGCCAGCTGCACGCGCCTTCATTGCTTCTAACGTGGGGATAATGATCGCCGGTTCGCCTGCTGCTGGAAGAAAGAGGATTATGGGACGCTCGCTGACGTGAGAACTGATGCCACTGACATAAAACATGTTTGGCCCTGGCAAGAGGGCAATGCCATCCAGACCCTGGGCCGCAATTTGAGCATATAGTTTGTTGAGACGTTCGTCATTCATATCTGTAATTCTCTTGCTAAAAAGCATGTTCCAGTAGTTCTAAAAGTGGGACGCCTGCTTGTACTGATTCACCCGTCGTACAGTGAATGGCGGTGACAGTACTATCACAGGGGGCTTGAATTGGGATAACCATTTTCATCGATTCAAGCAGAATTAGTTTGTCTCCGACAGCAACAGCGTCGCCAATTTTGACCAGGATATCTGATACCACGGCTGGAATCGAGGAGGATAGCGAACCATCCACAGCAGCTCCACTCCCCCGCTGGCGAACACGGCGGTAGCTAAAGGTTCGGCCGTTCACCCACATCTGGCGCTGCTCTCCGTTACAATATCCAGCAGCGCGAATATGCCTGCGTTGACCATTGGGCAATACCCACTCTACGACGAATGCTAAAAAAGCACGTTCCAGAGGCACACCATCCTGATGCATAAGCTGCAAATCGGCCGTGTTTCCGTCACGGGTTACACGAAGTGCTGCGCCCTGTCGTGAAACCTCCACTTCGCTTTCTTTATCGTGCAGTTCAATCTTGAATCGCGTCATGGTCGATTGAGCCATCAGCTTTCAGCTATAAATGTAATCTTCAAGATGGTTGATCATGATCTGCTGTTCAGAAATTATCGCCTTGACTACATCGCCGATAGATATAAGGCCGACGAGACGCCCTTTTTCCAGTATGGGTATATGACGGATACGCTTGTCTGTCATGAGCGCCATACACTTGGCCACCGATTGATCAGGACCTACGCAGAGCACTTCGTTCTTCATAATCTCACCGACTTTAGTGCCCCTTGATGATCGGCCGAGCAAGATAATTTTGCGCGCATAATCCCGCTCAGAAAAAATGCCCACAACATCTTCGTTGTCTACAACCACGAGGGCGCCGATATCTTTCTCCGCCATCAAAGAAAGCGCGTCGAAAACAGTGGCGTCTGGTGCGATTGTCCAGGTCTTGCTTCCTTTTGCCTGCAATATCTGGCTGACCAATGTCATTTTCAACCCTCCTTTAAGGCAGGTTATAAACCTGCCCCTACGAGTAGGTGTTAGCTAAACTTTTGCGATTTTTCAGCGAGCTGCATTGTAATGCAAGGCACAGGAAAAGCAAACGAGCAATGGGGATCACTTTTCCGCGGAGGTAACGTGCAGAGTTACTCCGTCAACGGCCGTTACGATCACGGGTTCGCCCTTGCTCAATTCTTCATCAGACTGGGCTTGCCACAACTCCCCCGCCACCAACACCATGCCTGAGTAGGGCGCTTTTTGATTGTCTGATGTGAGTTTGATACGTACCGGACCTTTGCGACCGATCAGACTATCTGCACCCGTGATTGGTCGCGCCCGTTGCGCCCTGATAGCCTTGGTCAAGACAAACAAGAAAAACAGGGCCGTCACCCCACTGATGGCGATGGCTGCTGGTATGGAAATGCTCAAGAATTCGGGTGTTCCTGGCGAGTTAAAAAGAACCAACAAACCCGCCACCAGAACAATGGTGCCCGTTACAGCCAATGCCCCATGAGTGACTGCCTTAACTTCCATGAGGAGAAGTGCAAAGGCTACCACGATCAGACCCATACCAAGCCAATTGACCGGGAGCTGGCCCAGGCCATAAAGGGCCAGGCCGATAGCCAATACTCCGATCAAGCCTGCAGCCCAGCCGCCAGGGCTAGAGATTTCAATGAGGATCGCTTGAACCCCAATGGTCAGCAGGATGCCCAATAGCAAGGGGTTGACCAAAGCGAAGAGCACTTGTTCCACGGAGTTTGCTGGTAGATCGCGCTGAGTGGCGCCGGCCGTTTCCAATATTACCGGTTGATCATTAACCAGTACGGTCAACCCATCTAGCTGCTGGAGCAAGTCTGTAACGTCGTCAGCTACGGCATCAATTAGGCCAGCGTCCAATGCCTCCTCGGCGGTCACCGCGCGCGCATCCGCGATCATTTCTTGGGCTAAAGTCGTGGCAGTTTCGCCTCGCCCTGCCGTAAGATTGCGGACAGTGGCTTTCAGATCTTCAGTCACTTTACGGAATAAGGTTTCTTCCAGGTCAACGCCATTTTCGCCTACCGGAGAAGCGGCTCCGATGACGGTCTCTGGAGCCATACCAGCGGCATGACCGGCCATCGTAATAATACTGCCCGCCGATGCGGCTTGCGCACCTCGTGGGCTGACGTAAACGATGATTGGAACAGAAGCGGATCGAAAGAGTTGCACTATTTCTTGTGTCGGATCAACAAGCCCGCCAGGTGTATCTAGTATTAGGACCACGGCTGTTGCTTTCCCTTCCTCGGCCGTTCTGATTCCACGTTCCAGGTATCCGGTCATGGCTGGCGTGACCGGCCCTTCTGCTTCGAGCAGGATGATCTCGTTGCCCTGGGCGTGTACACTTTGCCTGTAGCCTAGTAGTGCAAGTAAGATAAGAAGTCCTATGAGTAATCTACGCATCTTTTCGCTCCGAAACATCAAACAGCGGTTACGAATAGCATAACAAACAGACAGGGAATTACGCAATACGCTCTACACTGCGCTTAAGGGTATAATTGGCAATATGGATCCCTTGAGCTTATATTTGCATATCCCTTTTTGCCAACATCGCTGTGCCTATTGCGACTTTAATACTTACACAACTGTGGAGACGCTTCAGGATGCCTATGTTGATGCGTTGGCAATGGAGATAGAGCAGGTAGCGGGCCTGGCCGAGCAGGCAGGACAGAAACGGCCGTTCGACACGATATATTTCGGTGGTGGGACGCCTTCTCTGCTTTCAGTGAACGCCTTGCGCTGCATATTAGAGCGCGTCCATGAAACTTTTGGCCGAACTGCGGAGGCTGAAATTACGCTGGAGGCGAATCCAGACACAGTTGACAGGGCTTATCTCCAGGGGCTGCGCGAAATTGGGATCAATCGCCTTAGTCTTGGTGTGCAAAGCGCTCAGACCGGTGATCTGACCCTGCTGGAAAGGACTCACGACTTCGAAACGGTCGTAAATGTAGTTGGTATGGTGCGAGGCGCCGGATTTGAAAACTTCAATCTTGATCTGATTTACGGCTTGCCGCAGCAGACTTTGACTTCTTGGGCCGATAGTCTGGAGGCGGTTCTGGCCCTGGAACCAACCCATTTGAGCCTGTACTGTTTGACGATCGAGCCAGGGACACCTATGCACCGCTGGTTGGTCAACGGCCGTATCAAATCTCCCGACCCTGATTTGGCCGCGGAACAATATCAACACGCCGGCCGAAAGCTGGCGATGCGAGGATTTGAACATTACGAGATTTCCAATTGGGCTTTGCCTAAGCAGGAGTGCCGGCACAACATGACCTATTGGCGCAATCAAGAATACCTTGGTCTGGGGGCCGGCGCGTATGGGCATGCGAACGGCTGGCGCTACGGATTGGTCAGACGTCCTCGCGTGTATATTCGACGCATGAAGTCTGAGCAGGGGGCAATATTCCCCTTGTCGAGCGCTGTGGCTGATAGCCATAGCGTAGGGCGGCAGGAGGCGATGTCGGACACGGTTATTACCCAGCTCCGCTTATTGCAGGAGGGGTTGGATATGCAAGCCTTTGGCGTAAAATTTGGACAAACTCTGGACGAGGCTTACGATGGGTTGGCGACGAGACTTGTTGATTGGGGATTGCTGCATTGGGAATCTAACCGTCTTCTCCTCACAGAACGCGGTCGATTCATTAGTAACCAGGTTTTCTATCGATTCATGTGACCTCATTCTTGTCCTCGCGAAGGCGGGGATTGGTTCTAAGCAATGTTTCTTTATCAAGACTTTCCGTTGCAGGTTTTTACCCGTGGTGACTTTCTGATCAGCAGTGATCCAGACAAGATAGATATTGGTATGGTGCATCACTATCTTGCCTACGAATCTTATTGGGCTTCTGATATTACCAGAGAAACAGTTGAACGCTTTTTAAGATATTCGCTTTGTTATGGCGTTTATGTTCGCGCAGCGGTCGCAAAGGATGCCCTTTTCGGCCAGCGAAATCACGCCAAGGTCAGCGACATTCAGATTGGCTTCGCTCGTGTGATTTCCGATTTTACCACCTTTGCCTATCTGGCAGATGTGTTTATTCTTTCAAGCTATCGTGGTCAAGGACTGGGAAAATGGCTTGTATCCTGTATTCTTGATCATGATGAACTTAAAAACCTGCGTAAATGGACGCTTAATACGAAAGATGCGCACGGACTTTATAGACGATTTGGGTTCCAGGTTACTCCTGATCCGCAAACTCATATGACTTATCGCCCGGCGAGATAGGGAAGCGCCAGCGGCAAAACATATATTGGAGCGTAACGATGCCAACACGAAGTTCTGTGCAGAAAAGAACGGATACAACGTACGTTATCGGGCATGTCAATCCTGATACGGACGCCATTGCGGCGGCCATGGGATATGCTTGGCTCTTGCAGGATCAGAATCCTGGGACAGTACAGGCGGCTCGTGCCGGGCAGCTAAACCCGCAGACTACTTGGGTGCTGCAAAAGCTGAATCTTGATGCGCCTCTGCTATTGCCCGACGCTTCACCCCGATTTGCGGACATCGTTCACCGGCTAAATACAGCGACACCTGAACACCCCTTGCGTGAGGCGTGGGCTGTTGCCAACCGTACCGGGGGCGTGGCTCCTGTACTAAATCCAGATGGAACACCATATGGTCTGGTCACTGTCTTAAGCCTGTTTGCCTTCATGAGCAAGTTTGTTGGGGCGCACCGTCGCCGCGAGGATTTGCGTATCGGCGACCTGTTGGACCGACCTTGTCAAGAAGCATGTGATACCAAAGTGCCTCGTTTTCAGGTGAGCAGCCGTATTAAGGATGCCTTGCCGCGTATTCTGCGTGAGGAGCGCAGCGAGTTCTGGGTGGTTGATGAGAACGGTACTTACGTGGGCATTTGCCGTCAGAGAGAGGCGCTTAGTCCCCCGCGCCTGAAACTCATCTTAGTTGATCACAATGAACAACAACAAGCGCTTGGTGCGCTGGAAGAAGCAGATTTGATTGAAATATTGGATCATCACCGCCTGGACAATCCCACCACCCGCCAGCCAATCCGCTTTACGATCGACGTCGTAGGCAGTACCAGCACCCTGGTGTCTGAGCGTATTGACCAGGCCGGTTTGAGCGCCCCGCCTGACCTGGCTGGTTTGCTGCTTGCCGGGCTGCTGTCAGACACGCTGATTCTGACTTCACCAACCACTACCGCGCGCGACAATGAGGCGGCTGAACGGCTTGTGCGTTGGGCTTGTATGAGTGGCACCGCCTTGCAAGGAGAGACGATTGAGTCTTATGGCCAGGAAATTCTGGCCGCCGGGGCCGGCCTATCGAGCCGCAGTGCGGCGGATATTGTCAGCGCCGACTTTAAAGTTTATGAATCTGATGGCTTGCGTTTTGGCATCGCTCAAGCGGAGGTGACCAACTTCGCGTACCTTGGTGAATACCTGGACAAGTTGAAGAAGGCACTGATTGAATTGGGTGATTCCAGAGCGTTGGATTTCGTCATGTTGATGGTTACCGATGTGGTGCGCCGGACAAGCCGTTTGCTGATCACGAGGGACGTACCCGCACTTGAGGTGTTGCCTTATCCACACTTGCCTGATGGCACGTTGGATGCCGAGGGGGTCGTTTCACGTAAGAAGCAATTGCTGCCCGTAGTCTTGGGAGCACTGGAGGAGTAGGTGGACGAGTACCAGTTTCGGCAATGTGATTGGGCCGAATGTCGTTTTCGCTACCCTGTTCAGCGACAAGCGCCGCGGGCCGACCGTTGCCCTCGTTGTGGATCGCATACGCACGAGGTAGGCGTTCCGGAAAGCGGACAGGAAGAACAGGCGATGGGTTGGAGTCGACCTGCCTTTGAGGCGTCTATTGGATAACATACGCAGCGTTCATAACGTGGGGTCCATGTTTCGCACGGCCGATGGTGCAGGAATGGCGCATCTTCATTTGTGCGGCATGACAGCTACCCCGGCGCATGCCAAGCTGTCCAAGGCGGCCCTGGGTGCCCAGGAGAAAGTTCCCTGGTCTTATAGCGCGAATGCTCTTGACACGGCCGTTTCGCTCAAGGAGCAAGGGTGCCTGCTTTGGGCCATAGAAGCCACTGAAAATGCGCAATCGTTCTTTGGCGCAGAACGTGAGCTGCCGATTTCACGCGTGATCGTGATTGTAGGGAATGAGAACGCGGGTGTGGATCCTGGTATTCTGGAGATCAGCGATCGTGTTTTTAGCCTCCCCATGTATGGTTTCAAACGTTCCCTGAATGTGGCCGTTGCTTTTGGTGTTGTAATGTACCACTTGCGTTATGCCTTGCTGCAGCCGCTAAACAGTTGATCTGCAAGTGGTCGGACAGACATCTTTTGTGTAGCCTGTATCCTCCGATGGGAATTCTGTGTAGTTCGCATCGGAGGATGCGAATGTTTATGCTGAGTAATGATATGTCTTCGATTTGGATAGGCGACCTTAAGCATACACCGTTGGGTGTGATCTGGGTTGCCAGTAGCAATAACGGCCTTGTAGCTGTGAATCTATGGGGTGAAAGAGAGAGTTTTATCCTCCAGGTGCACAAACTTTCCGGGGCCGATCCCCTGTACGCGCCCGAGCAGTTAACGGGTGTAATGAAGCAACTAACAGAATACTTTGACGGGCAACGTCAACGCTTCGAGCTTGATATCGACTGGTCGGTTATGACGCCATTTCAGCAAGAGGCGTTGCAGATTGTGTTTGACATAGAATACGGCCGTACCCGAACCTATGGCGACATTGCTCAACAACTGGGGAAACCCAAGGCCGTCCGGGCTGTTGGCAGGGCTAACGCTACCAATCCCATACCTATTATCATCCCCTGCCACCGCGTTCTGGGGGCAGACGGCCGTCTCCATGGATATTCGGCGCCTGGTGGCGTAGAAACAAAAGCGTGGTTGCTGCGTCTCGAGGGAAGCTGGCTTCTATAATTCCAATCTGTTTCTTGCTGGAATTCGGCCGCACGTTACCGTCGAAGCACATCTTGTCTGCAGAAAGCAATACACTCAGCGTTGCCTGGCTTCTTCTCGTGGCAAATGTTGCCTAATAAGTGATCTGGCTCACTGTCATCTTGATCAGCAATGTGCCTTCTGCACATTTCCAGAAAAAGAACGGGCGGCGGCAGAATTCGCTCGCGTACTCAAGCCGGAAGGTAAGATCGGCCTGAGCGACCTAACATGTTCCGGACCAATTCCAGTTGCGCTAACCAGCCTTCAAGGCCTGGACTGCGTGCACTGCAGATGCGCTTCCGGCCCCAAAATATATTCGTGTTCTAGCAGCAGCAGGACCGGAACCAGAGCATCACGAGACCTGCGACCATGTTTTGCAGGAGCTCGCGCGAGCAATACGGGGCAAACTGATTAGGGCAGATCTGGCGAAGCGTCCGTAGGACATTGTCGAAGCTGCGCGATCTAGACGTGCCCGGGATCGATTTAAGCGAAGCAGAAGCGACAGCCAGGCCGGCGGAAACCGCCATTCACACAGGGAAATTGGGCCACGCCCTATTTGTGGCGCGTCTAAAAGCCGAACAGTGACCTTCCCAGACTTTTTGGCGTATAATAGACTGAGAATCAGCGGGCGAAGCGTCCGTAGGACATTGCTCTTCTCGCCAAATTCGGGAACCAGCAGCCAGCAAGATGGCAGGTTATTTTTTGGCGCAAATCTTCACCAGCAACAGCGCCTGGTAACCCAAATGGTAGCCGAAAGGGCACCTTGGCCGAAAAGGCACCTTGTATGAAAACGGCCCACACAGGAAAAAAGGGCAAGGAGACATCATGTTTGGCACACTCATCGTAACAATATTCATTATCATCGCCGTCTTAGTATTGGTTGCTGCCTCGATACGGGTCGTACCGGAGTACGAACGTGGGGTTGTGTTTCGTTTGGGGAGAGTCATTGGAGCCAAGGGTCCCGGCCTATTTCTCCTTATCCCTTTCGTCGACCGTATGGTGAAGGTCGATCTACGAACGATTACGCTGGATGTCCCCGCGCAAGAAGCAATTACGGGTGACAATGTTACCGTCAAGGTCAACGCCGTTGTCTATTTTCGAGTGCTGGATCCAGTGGACGCCATCATTCAAGTCGAGGACTATCGCCGAGCCACCTGGCAGATTGCCCAGACCAGCCTGCGCAACGTAATCGGTCAATCTACGCTTGACCAGCTTCTTCAAGATCGGGAAAAGATAAACGAACGCCTTCAGCGTATTATCGATGAAGCAACTGAACCATGGGGTATCAAGGTCAGCATTGTCGAAGTCAAAGACCTTGAGCTAACGCCAAATATGGTTCGTGCCATGGCACGTGAAGCCGAGGCTGAACGCGAACGCAGGGCCAAAATCATCAGTGCTGAGGGAGACAAACAATCCGCAGAAAGATTGGCCGAAGCCGCGCGGCAAATGAACGTGGAACCAGGCGCGATGACGCTGCGCTATTTGCAGACGCTCAGCGACATAGGAATTCAAAACAACACAACAGTAATTTTCCCACTACCTATTGATTTGCTTGGTCCACTCATGAAATTGGCCAACCGATTGAGCGAGAACTCCTAAACGAAATAGGTCCAGAAAGGAGGCTTCGCAAGGGTCAAAACGTGTTCGGCGGCAGAAAGTCCACCCCCAAATTGGCTGCCTTAATGCGCTTCAACAAGACCAACACATACAAGCGCGCGATCCCTTCCTCCGCAGGCATGTTACGTTCACACCTCGCACGGCCCTCACTTATTCGGGCACTATAACGAGTAGCTGCCCTCAACAGACAAAATCACGGGCTTAACATCGGTGGTCGCCGACACCCGCTCTGCCCACACTTCCATGTCCTGTTCGATAGGCGGCCAAGTTCCATAATGGCACGGGATGACAACCTTTGGTCGAAGATAACTGAGCGCAGCCAAGGCGTCGTCAGGACCCATCGTAAAGTTGTCTCCTGTAGGAATGATGGCCAGGTCAATTCCAGCAGCCCCGATAAGTGACATATCAGAAAACAGAGCCGTGTCTCCCGCGACATAGATAGTCTTGCCACCCGTAGTCAAGATGAATCCACCCGGATCGCCCCCATAACTGCCATCAGGCAGGCCGGAACTATGAAGAGCAGGAGTCATCTTCACCCTGCCAAAAGGGAAATCGTAGCCTCCACCCGTATTCATCGCCCACGTATTATGATGGCCATGGGTATTTATCCAACTGCAGATCTCAAAATTGCCGATAACTTGGGCCCCTGTCAATTTGGCAAGCGGCAACGTGTCCACGATATGATCCGCATGCCCATGCGTCTGCAGAATGAAATCAGCAGCAACTTCCTCAACTGCACGCGTAGCAGAAGGGCAATTACCCGCGAAAAAGGGATCGACAACAACATTTGTTCCGTTCAAATTGAGAGAAAATGTGGCGTGCCCATGCCAGGTAACCGTGATCGTCATAGCAACCTCCTTAATTGTCGAAACCAACAAAACTGTTCAAGATCCAACCGGCGCCTAAAAAGCATAGTAATAGCGCCAGCCACGGCCACATGAGGACCAAACGAAGTATACCAGAAAAGGAAGGGGCCAACTGATCAAAAAAACGGCCGCTCCCACTTGGGAAACGGCCGTAATCAAAAAATCAACCACAGAAAGCAAAAAGAGTCATAAACCTAACTGGACTGCTGCCTTCTGGCACCCTGGCCTGCCCCCGGCATCCAACCAGGCTTCCAGAGTTTCACTTCGGCTTGCGCCAGACTGTGCGTCCAGGTAGATTCCTTTGGCCCATTGAAAATAGCGCTGAGTTTCATTCGGCCAGTTATCATAATTGCCACCGGAAGCAGCATAGCCTCCGTTGTAGCCAGCAAAGGAAAGTGCCATATCGCCGCCCGTATATCGGAGCTGTTCAACAAGAAAATTGAGGCCGCGAAATGCGTTCGTATCCGGATCGAGCATGTTTTCGTTGGCAGTGAAGTGGAAGGGCATCACCTGAAAAAGCCCGCGTGCGCCGGCTACCGAGACAGCCTGTGGATTACCACACGACTCAATCTGCATGATAGTAGCGGCTGCATTCGGGTCCACGTCGTGTTCTGCCGACCACCTAACAATATCAGCCGCCCAATATTGGACTTCAGGAGTAAACAAGGTCGCAATTCCATTTCCGGCGGCGTGACTCGCGGCAGAGGCCACTTGTTGTTCCGCTGTATGAACGATCGTCGTGTCACCTTGCGTGGCGATCTCCTGGGTGCCTCCTGAACCAGTGCCTATGTTTCTTGGCACCGCCAACAGAGCAAACGAGGTGGACACCATTAGCACGAGACAGAGAACAATAACCACGCGCTGCTGTGCTTGCCTTACTGGATCGTGATACCAGTCCACATAATCGGAGTCGATTTGTTCCAATACTGCTGGTTCAAAGGAGTCTATATAGTTTGTCATGCCGGTCCTCAGTATATCAATTCAGAAACTTCCTAGCACAAGCGTTGCTCGCGCTTTCAATTGCCGTTGCTGGCCTGCATTCCTCGGTCTGCTGGTCTCAGCCCACCATTCGGAAGCGGAGGCCGTTGTCGAACCCGAGATGTTCGTGTAGAGATTTGGCCGCTACTGCCTCCAACGGCCGAGGTCGGGACAGACTTTGTTTGCTCAGGTGCTGGACGGCTAGCTTGTTTTGGCGCGGCATTGATACGAGACGGGGTGGCCGATCGCGAGGCGCTCGCCCTGGAAGTGGCGGGCTGCGTACTCTGTGATCGGGAGGGGCGAACACGTTTACGAGTTCCTCCGAATAAGGTGTCTCCGGCGATCGTAAGTGAGCCAATAAACAAGATTCTGGTAAGCCAGACCAAGACAGCTACGAAGATTGGAACATAGCGCAGAAGTTGCTGCCGATTCAGCACCTCATTGCCAAAATCATTGTTCAACAAGGTGACTGAAACAGCCCACCAGGTCATCACCGCGTTCATAGTAGCGCCTAGCAGCCAGGCGCCCATCAAGAACCAGACTTCTTTCTGTTCCTTGGCCCCCCCTTCCGGACTAAATAGCCGGTTTAAGCCGGCAAAATCAATTGCGCAAAAGGCGATGGCCAGAATAGTTGCCCACTGTAAGCCCAAAAACGTGACGTTACCCAGCAGATTCTGCAGCGCGAACTGGGTTGTGTCAAAATTGAATATCTCAAACGCTATCAACGCTACAAAAAGAATTACTCCAACCAACAGACCGCGCTGAGCTCGAACACTTAGAGCGGAAATGTGTAACCCCTTTTTGCCACTTGGACCATATTGACTGCTCATTGTTGCCTCCAAATCCTGCATTCTTATAGTCATACCAGATTGCCTGGACTATCACAGGTCTGGTATCGCTACAAGACCTGTGATACAAACACGAACGTTTGTTCTAGTCACTAGATTAGCACAAGTGTTCTAATCCGTCAAGCTGGGTTTGACTTGGACACTGCACGATTTCTACAGAGATTATTGGTGAATTTTGCCGCGGGGGAGGCTATTTTCTTGGCAGTTGTACTTTATGTGTCTAGGGAACCTGTTAGAATGGGCATATGTTTGCTGAGCTGGTAATCAACATAGCGGCCCCGCTTGCGGGTACATTTCATTATTTTATCCCTGCTGACTTGCGATCTGTTTTGTCGGTTGGCCATCTGGTGGAGGTTGAGTTCGGCCGTAGGTTGGCGCAAGGAATCATTATTTCTTTTAGTGAGGCCGCCCCTGTGGAAGATACCAAGCCGGTCATTGGAGTTATTGAACAAGAGCCAGTGGTTAGACTTTGGCAGATTGAGCTTGCCCTGTGGTTGAGCGAGCAATACCTGGCTCCCGTCAATAGCTGTCTTCGTTTGATGCTCCCGCCGGGTCTGACGCGTTGGGCAGATAACGTCTTTGATATTAATCCTTTTTGGGATGGTGAGGGCAGGACTACGGATATACAGGAACTTCTGTTGGAATTGCTGCGTGAGCGCGGGCCTTTGCGAAGTCGCCAGATTTCTGCTGTTTTGGGCAAGAAAAGTGCTTGGAAGCAGGCTGCTGACCAATTGGTGGTACGGAAGATTTTGAGACGTGCGTCTGTTCTTGATCCACCGCGTGTGCGTCCGAAGCAGATTCGCTTCGCCCAGCTTTCGTCCGGAATACAGGGTCAGATTGGTGCGGTGTCCTAGGCTAGGACGAAAGAGCAAATTGGCTGACGTTCTGCTCGGCTTGCTTGCTCTGGAGGATCCTTTACCCACAGAAGCGGACGTCTTGCGTTTATTTGGTGCGAAACGGCGCCATATAGACACCTTGGCGGCAGCGGGGCTGGTCTTGCGAACTGCCGGAGAAGTGCTCGTGGTTCCGGCTGGAGGCGAAATTGGGATTGAGGAGAAATATGTGGGTTTGCTTAGGCCGGCTGCCGCTGCCGGTACGCGATATTGAGGAAGACGTCGAGGATCTGGTTGCGCTTGGTTTGGTCAGGGTTGTGGAGCAGCCTGGGAGTTTGAGCTTGGCTTTGACAGCCGAAGGTGTGCTTATGCATGCCTTGCGCTTGCGCTCTGCTGAGAAGTATTATTTGGTTCTATCGTTCTTGGCTCGTGAGGCACAACCTGTTGTTTTGTCTGACATTTTCGCGGAAACTGGCTGTACCCTTGCTCATTTGCGGCGGCTAGAGAAGCTTGATTTGATTCGCTTTTTTGCTGAGGAGGTGTGGAGAGATTCGCTGTCCGACCACGATTTTGTTCCCGTTTCGCCGCCTGTTTTGACGGCCGATCAAGAGCAGGTTTGGGCTGACTTGAAGGTTGTGGCTGGTGAGCTTCAGATTAAACAAGGGGACGCGGATAGGGAGATGGTTGTTTCGTCCGGGCGAGCGGTTGTGCTGCATGGTGTTACGGGAAGTGGAAAGACTGAGATCTACATGCGGGCAATTGAAGCTGCTTTGGCCAATGGGCGACAGGCTGTTGTGTTGGTGCCGGAGATTGCCCTTACGCCACAGACGGTTCGCCGATTTTCCGCTCGTTTCCCTGGCAGGGTGGCGCTGTTGCACAGCCGCCTGAGCGACGGCGAGCGGTACGATACGTGGCGACGTGCGCGGCAGGGGCTCTTTGATATTGTGATTGGTCCTCGTAGTGCGTTGTTTACGCCACTGCGTGACGTGGGAGTTATCGTGGTCGACGAGGCGCATGATGACAGCTACAAACAGACGCCTCCGGTGCCGACTCCTTACTACCATGCCCGCGACGCGGCTGTTGCGGCGGGGAGAATTATGGGCGCGTTGGTGATTTTAGGAAGTGCGACCCCCGATGTCGTGACCTATCATCGGGCGCAGAGCGGGCACTATAAGCTTCTTGAATTGCCCAAGCGGGTGATGGGTCATAGGCAACGATTGCAGAGTCAAGCAGCGCGTCTTGAGGCCGAAAAGGGCACTTCGCTAGAAAATCGGTACCGTCAAATTCGGGGCGGTCCGGAAGATGCTCTGGAAATCCCGATGCCACCGGTTCAGGTTGTTGATTTGCGTCAGGAACTTCGCGTTGGTAATCGATCGATTTTCAGTAGGGCGTTGGCCACTGCTATGGACGATACATTGGATCGTGGCGAACAAGCGATCCTGTTCCTAAACCGGCGTGGAACGGCGACGTTTGTCATTTGCCGGGACTGTGGTCATGTGCTCAGTTGCCCGCGTTGTGAGATGCCGCTTACGTACCACCGGCCGCGAATGATGCTGATATGCCATCATTGTGGGCGTCAGGAGCCGCCGCACCAGGAATGTCCACAGTGTGGTTCAGAGCGTATCAAGTTTTTTGGCCTGGGTACGGAAGAAGTGGAGGCGAGAGTACAGCGGCGTTGGCCTCAAGCGCGCATTACGCGCTGGGATCGGGACACAACAGCCGGCAGAGACACGCACGCGAAATTGCTGGCACGTTTTGTTGAGCGCGATTCCGATGTCCTTGTCGGCACACAAATGATTGCCAAAGGATTGGATTTACCGTTCGTGACCCTGGTGGGGGTGATTTCGGCCGATGTTTCATTGGGATTGCCGGATTACCGCACGGGCGAGCGCGCATTCCAGTTATTGGCGCAAGTTGCCGGTCGCGCTGGCCGGGGTCTGCTTGGCGGTCGTGTGATTATTCAGACGTACCAGCCTGAACATTATGCAGTTCAGGCTGCGGCGGATCATGATTACACCACATTTTATCTTAACGAAATCCGTTTTCGTACCCAGCATATGTTGCCGCCGTTCCGTCGCCTGGCGAAGTTGATTTTTGCGGACCCTATTGCCGATCGCGGCAAGCGTGAGGCGGAGAAAGTGGCTGCCGCGCTGAAACGGCATGTGCGTGAAAAGGCGCTTGGTGCAACAGAAGTGCTCGGACCGGTCCCGCCTTTTTTTGGTCGGATCGACGGCCGTTATCGCTGGCAGATCATCGTTCGTTCCCCTGATCCAACACGCTTGCTTGTAGACTTCCCCGTTCCCAAGCAATGGACCTTGGAGATCGATCCTGTTAGCACGCTATGACTGGTCGATTCCTTATCTTAGGCAGGTTATAAACCTGTCCCTACGATATGCTGGAGGTGTGTTGCCAAATTTGGGAAAGGTACCCCCGGACGGACTCGAACCATCATCGATCGCTTAGGAGGCGATTGCTCTATCCTTTGAGCTACGAGGGCATGAAGAATCAACACATATTGGTTACAATACCCTTGGAATTATAACAGATCATGAAACGTCACGCATTGGAGCGGTGGCCGTTTTTCGTATACGGCACGCTAATTCCTGGACAGCCCAATGAGCATTTGTGGGGGAAGGCGATCGCAACGATTGAGACGGCCGTTATCACCAATTGTCAATTATATGACATGGGATATTACCCGATGCTGGTTGAGCAGCAAGGCGCCGCTGTGCATGGAAAGCTCATAACCGTGCAATATCAAGCGTACGAGAACATTTTGGCCCGCCTTGACAATCTCGAAGGCTTTGTCCCTGACCAGCCCACAGATTCTACATACCGTCGTGTGCAGACGGGATGTGACGACCGGTAGAGGGCGCGCGGCTGCATCGTGGGTTTATGTGGGGAGCGCGGACCGGCTGGGCGATTCACAATTGATACCGGGCGGGGATTGGGTGGCCTACGCGGCCGGCAAACAGGGCGAGATGGCCGCCTGGTGGGAATCTGTAGAACACGGTGTTTGGGCGGCACGGGAATTTGAAAAGCGAAGGTGAATAATCTGTGTATGGCTGCCCAGAATAATAGTTGCCTTGCTGGACGAAAACAGTACCATACCAGAAACTGAGAAACAGCTTATGAAAAGAATTGGTGTATTGACCAGTGGAGGTGACGCGCCGGGCATGAATGCGGCCGTTCGCGCAGTCGTGCGCACCGCACTTGAGAAAGGCGCGGAAACCTTCGCAATTTACGAAGGCTACCGGGGGATGGTAGAAGGCAACGATAAAATTCGCCCTATCGGATGGAATGACGTCGGCGGCATTTTGCAGCTAGGGGGCACGGTTATTGGTTCAGCCCGTTGCCAACAGTTTCGTGAGCGCGAGGGTCGCCGGAGTGCAGCGCTGAATCTCGTCCAGAATGAAATTGAAGCACTCGTGATCATTGGAGGGGACGGCAGCCTGACTGGTGCACAGATCTTGCAGCAGGAATGGCCTGAGCTTTTGGCAGAACTGGTTGAAGCAGGACAGATTACGCAGGAAACGGCCGACACTTACCAGTACCTTACTATTGCCGGCCTGGTTGGCTCAATTGATAACGACATGCACGGTACTGATATGACCATTGGCGCTGATACGGCGCTGCATCGTATCGTGGATGCCATTGACGCGATCACGAGCACGGCCGCCAGTCACCAACGAACCTTTGTCGTCGAAGTGATGGGCAGGCGCTGTGGCTATTTGGCATTAATGAGCGCCCTCGCTTCCGGAGCAGACTGGGTCCTTATTCCCGAAGCGCCTCCGGAGGTTGACGAATGGCAGGTCAAAATGTGCGAAGTGCTTCATAAAGGGCGCGAGAGTGGCCGGCGTGACAGCATTGTGGTGGTGGCAGAGGGCGCTCAAGATCGGAACGGCAATCCAATTACCAGCCAGGATGTTAAGGAAGTATTGGAACAGCTTTTGGGGGAGGACACGCGCATTACTGTTTTGGGTCATGTGCAACGAGGTGGGGCGCCTAGCGCTTATGACCGCATCATGAGCACGCTTGTTGGGGCTGAAGCAGTTGAGGCGGTGCTCACTGCCGGCAAGCAGGATGAGCCGGTGGTAATCGGCATTCAGGGCAATAATGTGACGCGAACGCCCCTGAGCGAATGCCTGAGCCGTACGTGGGCTGTAGCTGATGCGATTAAGGAGCGAGATTACAGCAAAGCCTTGACGTTGCGCGGTGGAAGTTTCGAACAATCTTTTCGTATGTTGCGCACGCTTGTACGGACATTCCCGCATGATCCCGAGCCGGGACAACGGCGGCGGCGCATTGCTGTCATGCACGGTGGGGGACCGGCGCCGGGAATGAACACGGCCTTGCGCGCTGCTGTACGCCTGGGCACTGATAAGGGGCATGTTATGTTGGGCGTACAAAATGGTTTTCGTGGCCTCATCAATGACGAGATTGAAGAAATGGATTGGATGAGCGTTGCCGGCTTGGCCCCTCGTGGTGGCGCTGAGTTGGGCACCAATCGTTACATACCTGAAGGCCGGGATTTGTATGCGATTGCGCGATCCTTGGAAAAGCACCAGATAGAAGGATTGTTGCTGATCGGCGGTTGGTCTGGCTATCTATCTGTGCTGGAACTTTTCAACCATCGTCAGAATTATCCCGCATTTGATATTCCTATGGTCTGCCTGCCGGCGACTATTAATAACAATCTGCCGGCTACAGATTTCACGGTTGGTGCCGATACGGCGTTGCACAGTATTGTCTGGGCCGTAGACAGGATCAAGCAGTCGGCCGTCGCCTCGCGTCGTGTCTTTGTGGTGGAGGTGATGGGCCATTATTGTGGCTACCTGACACTAATGGGCGGCATAGCCACCGGTGCGGAGCGTGTTTATCTGCATGAGGAGGGGGTAACATTAGGTGATATGGCGGCTGATGTTGAGGAGCTTATTGAAGGTTTCAGTAAAGGCAAACGCTTGGGGTTGCTTATTCGCAACGAGCTGGCCAATGAGATTTACAATACAGCATTCATGGCTGCGCTTTTTGAGGAGGAGGGAGGAGAGCTGTTCGATGTTCGTCAGGCGATTCTTGGCCATATGCAACAGGGCGGCGATCCGTCTCCTTTTGATCGGATCCTGGCCACACGCTTTGCAGCCATGGCTATTGACTATTTGGACGAGCAAATTGGTGAAGAAGAGTATGTGAGCGCCTGCGTGGGTCAGATTAAAGGCAAGGTTCATTTCACAGATCTTCTTGATGTGCCGCGTTTGCTTGATAGGGAACACGCTCGCCCGAAGAATCAATGGTGGATGGCATTGCGAGATTTCGCACGCATAATGGCTCAACCTGAACCACGATGGGATGCGACCAAACCCAAAAAAGTGATCATTAGAAACAAGTACGCTTCTACAATGAGTGAGTGAAAGCTATGGGCAAGATTGTTTCTTGCTCGCAAAGGGACAGGTTGCCAACTTGTCCCAGAAACAACAGGAGAAAAGGACATGTCAAGCGTTGAAAGTGAAATGGGCGTGATTGCGATTCTGACCGGGGGCGGGGACGTTCCAGGACTCAATCCGGCTATACGCGCTATTACGATCCGTGCCTTGCGCGAAGGATACCAAGTGATTGGTATTCGTCGTGGCTGGGCAGGCGCCATTGAAATTGTGCGTGATAAAGAAGCCGATAACTCCAGGAACTATCTGGAGCTTACTGAAGAGATTGTCAACAAATCCGGCCGTACAGGAGGCACGTTCTTGCATAGTTCGCGCACGCGACCTAGCCACGTGGCCAAGGACGATGTTCCTGAGCATCTGCAAGATCAATATACGGAGGAGTTAAATGATCTGACTCCAGAAGTGCTCAAGAACCTGGATTGGCTAAACGTGGAATATGTCATTCCCATAGGAGGAGACGACACACTGAGTTATGGAGTTCATCTTGCCCAACAGGGCGTCAAGGTCGTCGCTATTCCAAAAACCATGGATAATGATGTGGCTGGTACCGATTACTGCATTGGCTTTAGTACGTGCATAACCCGTATTATTGAGATGACCAATAGATTACGAACCTCGGCCGGTTCCCACGAGCGATTCTTGATTCTGGAAGTCTTTGGACGATACGCCGGATTCACGGCTATGTTGCCCACAATGGCTGGGGCTGCCAACCGTTGCGTGATTCCCGAGTACAAGTTTGATATTGATCGTCTGACACAATTACTTGTCGAAGATCGGGCCAAAAACCCAAGCCGTTATTCCGTGGTTCTTGTGTCTGAGGGGGCGATTTTTGAAGGCAGCGATATGGTTTTCCAAAATCAGGAGAAAGATGCCTATGGCCACATGAAACTTGGTGGAATCGGGGATCTTATGTCGGCGAAACTGAAGGAGTTATCGCCCAAGTACAACAATGGCAGGCGGATCAATACTATTTACCAGAAGTTGAGCTATTTGGTGCGCTCAGGGGACCCGGACGCGATTGACTCAATCGTGCCCATGGCCTATGGTAATCTTGCCTTGGACTTGATCTTGAGGGGTATACACGGCCGTTTGGTAGTTCTTAAGAACGGACGTTATGATAATATGCCTGTTGATGTAGTGACTAGCAGCAAGAAGATTGTTGATGTGAACAGGCATTATAACGCGGATCGCCTGCGCCCCCATTACAAGAGCTTTGAGATGAAGCCATTGTTCATCATGACCAGTGAGCTTGAATAGATTTTTATTGGGCGTGAGTGGTACACACTTGTTTTGGCAGACCACTTGCGAACTATTTGCTGACATTCTTTACGGAAAAGGTATAGATATATGAGAATCGGTATTCTGACAGGTGGTGGTGATGTACCGGGTTTGAACCCGTGTATTAAGGCTGTGGTTAATCGTGCTAACGATGCAGGTCATGAGGTACTGGGCATTCGTCGAGGGTGGGGCGGATTGCTCTGGTACAATCGGGATGATCCGGAAACCGAAAAGTTTCTGATGCCCCTGGATAAGCAAAGAGTGCGAACGGTGGATAGAACAGGTGGGACATTCCTGCACACCAGCCGCACAAATCCGGCGAAAGTGCGCCCCCAAAATGTGCCTGACTTCTTGCGCGACCCCGATCACCCGGAAGCGGAGGCGGCAGATACCCGCATTCGTGACTTCACACCACATGTGATGAGTAATCTTGAACACCTGGGCATTGATGTTCTGATCCCTATTGGCGGAGACGATACACTAAGTTTTGGCGAACGCCTACACAGTGAAGGCGTGCCGGTCATCGCGATTCCAAAGACCATGGACAATGATGTTTATGGTACGGATTACTGCATAGGATTCAGCACGGCCGTTACCCGTAGTGTGCTGATTCTCAATCAGCTGCGTACCAGTACGGGTTCACACGAACGTATCGCCGTTATTGAGTTGTTTGGCCGAAATTCTGGTGAAACCAGCCTGATTAGTTCTTATCTGGCTGGTGTCGACCGGGCTATCATCTCGGAAGTGCCCTTTGATCCTGAACGGCTGGCGAATTTGGTAATTAAGGATAAAGCATCCAACCCAAGCAACTATGCGATGGTTACCATTAGCGAAGGCGCCCATATGTTAGGTCAAAAGGTGGTCGAGTATGGTGAGGCTGACGCCTACGGGCATCTTAAGTTGGGTGGTATCGGCGAAATCACCGGGCAGGCGATAAAGCGTATCACAGGACAGAACGTCATCACCCAACGGGTAGCATACCTGATGCGCTCCGGTGCGCCTGATGCGCTGGATCTTATGGTGGGCTTCAATTACGCTCATTTGGCAATGGATCTAATTACGAGTAAGGCTAGCGGTCGTATGGTTGCGTTACGAGACGGCACATATACCCATATTCCAATGAGCACCGTTGCCAACGGCGTCAAGCGTGTTGATGTTGATGAACTGTATGATAGTCAAAACTATTTGCCGAAAGTGCGATCCGTGCTAGGCAAGCCCATGTTCCTCTATTGATCATGCTCACAAGCGACCGGTTTGCGGAGCGCAATGCTGTGGAGAATTGCGCTCCAACGGGTCTTCTCACAATGTGTTAGTGAAGCATAAAAATGCTGATTGCAGCTTGACACATGTGATGTGTCGAATTTACAATTGGGACTAACACGCTGCGGAAGTCGAAGCAGATTAACAACGCAACAAGGATGCCAGCGCAATAGCGGATGGAATATAAAGATTACTACAGGATCTTGGGCGTAACGAGGGATGCCGACGACGGAGCCATCAAGCGTGCATATCGCCAGTTATCACGCCAGTATCGTCCTGATAGGAACCCCGGCGACAAAATAACTGAAGAGAGTTTCAAAGAAATGGTGCGAGCCCTGATAGCCTGGGCTGAAATCTGTGCGCCTGAGATTTTGACAAATGAATAACTTCGCCTTTATCAGCAGTTTGCAGGACTAGATTAGCCACCAAACCGGTTCCGGCGACTTTATAATTATTTTTTGCTGGAGACAATATCACTTATGATTCGAATCCCACGTAATCCACTATTCATATTTTTTTCCTCTTTACTCCTGGTGACGATGGCTTGCCAGGGATTGACAACTTTGCAGGCACCGTTGACTTCGCTGGACGAAGATGCTGTCGTACGTGAAGTTGTGGCGACTGTGGAGGCACAGCTCCCGACTCCTCAGAAGCCTCCCGACATAGCGCAAGAAATTCCGACGGTTACGAGTGCCCAATTGGGGCCCGTGGATCTGAGCCTACAGGATATGTTGGTCAGCGTCTATAATCGCGTAAACCCTTCGGTTGTGCACATTTTTGTTTTTGATCAAATTGAAGACACATCGTTGCCGCTGGGTAGCGGCAGTGGTTTTGTCTATGATAACGAAGGGCATATCGTTACCAACAATCACGTCGTTGCAGATGGGGAGCGGTATGAGGTTACTTTTGCTGATGGCGTTCATCGAGAAGCCACGCTGGTAGGCACCGACGTTGACAGTGATTTAGGCATCCTCAAAGTAGATGAATTGCCTGCCGATGTGCACCCTGTTGTTTTGGGAGACTCAAAGGATCTCCAGGTTGGCCAGTTTGTAATCGCTATTGGGAACCCTTTTGGTGAGGCCGGATCCATGTCCATCGGAATTGTAAGTGGTCTGGGGCGAACTCTGGAATCACAGCGCATAGCTGAAGGGGGTGGTCGATATTCACTGCCAGAGGTTGTCCAGACGGATGCCGCCATCAATCCGGGTAACTCAGGTGGACCCTTGCTCAACCTTGAGGGAGAAGTGATCGGCGTGAACAGCGCGATCTCGACACGCACCGGCACTAACTCTGGTGTTGGCTTTTCGATCCCAGTTAATGCGGTTAGGCAAGTTGCCCCTAAACTTATCTCTGATGGAAAGTACGTATATCCTTTTATGGGGATACGTATGTTGAGTCTTGACCTGGACCTACAGGAGCAACTGCTCCTTCCACAAACGAGCGGGGCGTACGTGACAGAGGTGACGGAAAATTCGCCTGCGGAAGCTGCGGGCCTCATAGGTGAGAACGGTCCTGGTGGCGATCTCATTGTCGCTGTTAATGATCAGCCTGTGTCGACGTCCGATGATCTTATTGCTTATCTTGTCTTTGAGACGCAGGTAGGCCAGACTGTTGAATTGACTGTTCTGCGAGACGGTGAGGAGATTGTTGTGTCTTTAACGCTTGGGGCACGGCCCTGAGGCGCTGTAAACGTTTACGCATTGCTTTGTTGGTATGATGCGACGGAAGGTTTAATGACTGCTGGGTTGGACAATACGCTGGCTGAGAAGCAGTAGTTACGTCCGTTGCCCAGCTTTCACAATAAGTAGCAGGAGGTATCCATGTTTACCCAAGATCATTTGCAGGAATTACTTGCGTTTTCCGCCAGCGGCACTCCGGTCGTGAGTGTATATCTTGATACGGATTGTTCCCAGCAACCGGCGGAGACCATTAAATTGCAAGTGAAAGGGATGCTCCGAGAACTTAACGGAGCGAATGAGCAAGATGCTGTGGCCATTGAACGTTTTTTGGATCATAGTTTCGATTGGACGAAGCCGGGCCTGGCTCTCTTTTCTTGTGCGCCCAGTGATTTCTTCAAGTCTTATCCGGTGGCTGTAACATTTCGTAACCGTCTAAGGGTGGGACCAAGGCCATATGTGAAGCCCTTGGCGCATTTGCTAGATCATTACGCCTATTATGGGGTGGTTCTGGTTGATCGCGTTGGCGCACGTTTTTTTGAATACCATTTAGGTGAATTGCAGTCGTCTGAAGGTGTTTTGGGCGAGGAGGTGCGTAAGCTGAAGAAAGGCAGTGGATCATCCTCCGTTGGTACGCGTGGTGGTGCGCGCGGTGTTCAAGGTGGTAGCCGTCACGAAGAGGAGGTGGCTCAACGGAATATGCGCGCGGCGGCCGATGCTGCGGCCCAGTTCTTTGCCGACAAGCCTATTCGACGCCTGTTTTTGGGTGGAACCAGTGAGAATGTGGCCCAGTTTCGCGAGCTTTTATCAAAACAGCTACAGAGTTGTATTGCGGGCGTGTTTGCCATGGACATGACGGCCGGCGAACATGAAGTGCGCAAACAGACATTGGCCTTATTGCATGATGCTAACATTGAGCGTGAGGGCAAGCTGGTGCAAACCATGATTACTGCCAATGCTAAAGGGGGTAACGCGGTCGTTGGTCTGGATGACACGTTGCAAGCTGTCTCCGAGAAGCGCGTGCAAACCTTGATTATCAGCGATGGTCTGCGAATTCCCGGCTATGTACATGATCTGGCGGGCTTTGCTGTGGCAAATTTGGCTCGCAGCCCGCTCAGCGATCGCGAGTTGCTAGCGGTGCCGGATGTGATTGAATCGGCCGTGGCGTATACGATGATTCAAGGTGGATACGTTGAGGTGATCAGTGGGAATCCTGATTTGGAGGCCGCCGGGCGTATAGGCGCACTATTGCGCTACTAGTCTTGCTTTGTTTGTCACTCAAGTGAACATTCACGGGGTGTGGTATCAGTTAACCACACCCCGTTTGTTTTTATTAAGGAAGCGACTCGCAAACAATGCCATCTCCGCCTCCATCAAGACGATGGATGTCTTGCCCGGTCTTTATCAGGCAGATGTCAAAACATGCCTGGGCTGCCGCTTGTGTGTCAAAATCCCTGCAATTGTAGCTGTTCTTTCCGCATGTGTCGCAGCCGAGAGGCAGGGCCTGCATTTCAGATTGGGACCAAAGGCCGTTAAGATCCTCCCGGGCCTGCTGCTGCAACCGGGTGAATAAGTCTATTTGAGCCACGTCCGGCGGGAAACTAACCACCCGCCCATATCCTTGACCGATCAACTCCGCGTTAACAAAGGTCCCGTCTTGTAGGTAGACGTAACGTAAGAGACGGCCGTACTGGTCTGTTTCCGATACATCACGCACCAGGATAACCTCTTGCTGTTCAACCATTCTGCGGTTTGCTTCCGTTGCTTCTTGATAAAATGGCTCATCCCGTTCCGGCGTATCTACTCCAATATACCGCACGCGATACTTCTGTCTCTGTCCATCCACCTCGATTGTATCGCCATCTATTACATGCGAAACGCGCACGTGATCGCCTGGAGGCGGTGGGCCGGGTTGTGAGGCTGGGGCCGATTCTTGGTGCTCCACAATGGAGGTGCAAGAAACCAGGCCTGAGATAAGGAGAATTCCGTAAAGATAAGCGACTAATTTGCGCATGGCCGCAATTATACAATTTTAGATTCGTTACAGTATAATATGCCGTAATTGAAGGCGAAATTGCGTGTTTCCCAAGGTTCTGTCATCAAAACACGATTGAGAAAGGATAGTGAATGAAAGCTTTTGTAACCGGTGGAACCGGTTTTATTGGCCAACATGTTGTACGCAAACTATTGAACCGTGGATATGATGTGGTTGCCTTGGCGCGTTTGCCAGAGAGTGCAGCCAGACTAACAAGCATGGGTGCTACCGTCGAGATTGGGGACATAACAGACGTTTCTTCTATGCGCGCCGGCATGGAGGGCAGTGATGTGGTTTATCATATGGCCGCCTTGTATGCGATTGGCGGGGTTGACCGCGAGCAAATGGAGATCGTCAACGTCGGTGGTACACGCAAAGTACTGCGTTTGGCGTATGAATTGGAGATCCCTCGCACTATCTATACCAGCACGGTGAACGTGTTTGGCGATACCAAAGGCGCTTTTGTAGACGAAAATCACTACAGTGAGAGGCCCTTCCCTACCGAATATGAGCGCACAAAATGGCTGGCTCATTATAAAGTGGCGGTGCCTTTGATTGAGAAGGGGGCGCCAATTATTATCGTTATACCTGGCCAGGTTTATGGGGCGGGGGATCGCAGCATTGTTGCCGATATGATGCGCTTGTTCTATCGAGGGTTTCCGGCCATCATAGGCCCCGATACCGTGCTGACTTTTACCCATGTAGATGATATCGCCGAGGGCCACATTCTGGCGGCCGAGAAGGGCCGTATTGGCGAGTCTTATATTTTGACCGGCCCGGCTATCCCCATGGGAGAAGTTGTTGATTTTTGGGCTCACTTGACAGGCAAACCTGCTCCGTCACTGCGTATACCCTCCTCACTGATTCGGGCGACGGCGCCTTTGGCCGATATGGCAAGCCCATTTACGGATCTGGACACGGCTTTTAGTGGAGAGGGAGCCTCCATGGTCGGTTCAACCTATATGGCACGTTCCGACAAAGCGCGGCAGGAGTTAGGCTGGCAGACGCGGCCATTGCAGACGGGGATGCTGGAGACATTCGAATGGATTGCGGCCACGGAGGATGAGCGCAAGACGGCCATCGTCCGCCGGCGCGAGGAGCAGGTTGCGCGCCTGGCAATGTTCTCTGCCATGCTGCTCTTCATAGCATGGTTGGTCAGCCGCCGGCGAAAAAAATAAACCGGAAGGGATTGCATGATCCCTTCCGGTTTATAATGTTAGAATGGTGACCGGCAACTGTACGGGCAGGTCTCAGACCTGCCCGTCTCAGACCTGCGCCTACACCTGCCCCTACATTATAGGCCCCTTTCTCCACGAATATAAGGAACACCCAAAGCGGCAGGTGCGCCGAGCCGCTGCCGTGTGGCTGCGCGTGATCCCCAGATAACGGCAAGGATGGTTAAGATGTAAGGAGTCATCTGCAAAAAGAATCCGAAGTTGGAGTTAATGTAAAGCGGGTTGGTGAATCCCAAGAGCATTGCCGGACCCTGCAAATCAAGTATACCACGGCGCAATGCTCCGAAAAGGTAGGCCCCCACGGCGGCGCGCACCGGATTCCATTGGGCAAAGATGACCAGCCCTATAGCGATCCATCCCTGCCCTGAAGTAGTCTGTGCACTATACCAGCCGGGTGACACAGAAAGACTGATCGTCGCCCCGGCCAGGCCAGCCAGGCAACCACCCACTAACACATAGAGATAGCGCTGCCCATAGACACTGATACCTAAAGTGTCTGCTGCTTCCGGCTTTTCGCCGACGGCGCGCAGGTGCATTCCTGGTCGCGTCCGGAATATGTAGTACCAGGCGAGCGGCGTGAAGATATAGCCAAGGTAAGTTAACATACTGTGATTCACAAAGAAAACCGGACCGATGAATGGGATGCTGGCCAGGAGAGGAATGTTGAATGATGGAACCAGCGGTGGATTTTGTCCGGTTAATCCTTCACCAAGCACCAGCGCAAGCCCTGTACCTAGAAATGTCAATGACAATCCGCTTACGACTTGGTCGGCCTGGAGGTGAATAGTCACCAAACCGTGCAGCAAGCTCAGAACGCCTCCGGCAAGCATAGCTACAGCCAGACCAATCCAAGGATTTCCAAAGGCGAGCGAGGTGCCAAATCCAGCTACTGCGCCCATTAACATCATGCCCTCCACACCCAGGTTCAGGATGCCGGAGCGTTCGGCAAAGATTTCGCCGATTGCAGCGAATAGCAAAACGGTACCTGCGGCCAATCCGGAATGCAAAATGATAATTAGGTTCATGCGACTTGCGCCTCCTCAACCGGTCGGGTCTTACGTGCAAAACGGACACGGTAGCGTAGCAGGAATTCGCTGCTGATGACCATAAACAAGATGATGCCTTGCAGTAACTGAGCCAGACCCGACGGTTGGATTTCACGTCCGGCAACGATTAACGCGCCGAAAAGAATCGATACCAGGACGACGGCAAAGGGATTCAATTTTGCCAACCAGGCTATAATAATAGCCGTGAAGCCGTAACCTGGTGAGATTCGCTCCTGCAAGCGATGCACAACGCCGGTGATCTCGGTCATACCAGCGAGACCGGCCAGAGCACCGGAGAGCATCATAACCAGCACGATGTTGCGTGTGATATTGACCCCGGCGTAACGAGCGGCATGCGGGTTGTCACCCGTGAGCTTGATTTCATAGCCCCACTTGCTGCGCTTGAGAATCCACCAGACTATGACCGTGGCAACGAGCGCGATAATGAAGCCAAAATGCAGCGTCATGCCGGACAGACCGGCGTATTGGCGGGCATAATCGGTCAGGCGGGGTAACCAGGCCGTTTTGGGAAACGTCGGCGTCATCTGAAAGCCAGCGTCGCTCCATTTGTTGAATATCCAGAAATTATTCCAAAGAATGGCGATGTAGTTGAGCATGAGCGTTGTGATGATCTCGTTGACGGAGAATCGGGCTTTGAGAAAGCCGGGTATGAAGCCCCATGCGGCACCGCCCAGCATGCCCATGACAATCATGGCGCCGATGGTGACGATAAGCGGACTTTCCGGTGGGACCAGCGGAACCAAAACAACGAGACTGGCTGCAAAGGCGCCAATATAAAACTGACCTTCAGCACCAATATTCCACAATTTCATGGTGAAGGCGACCGTGACGGCAAGGCCGGTCAGAATCAGTGGTGTGGCCTTTACCAGTGTGTCAGAAATGGCCGCCCAACTACCAAATGTCGCTTCATAAAAATATCTGCCGACCAACAGCGGCTGACCACCGATGAGTTTTAAGATGATCCCGCTGATGAGGAAGGCAATGACCACAGCGCCAATTGACGTGGCCGCTGGCATCCACTTGGGGACATCTTCAACACGTTTTTCCAGTGTTAGTTTGAAAGGCATCTCTCATATCCTTTTTTAGGTGCACAGCACTTTCCTAGCTAGAATAAGCAGCAGGCAAGTGCTTTACGCCAGGCGATCAGTGCGCTGCAGTCGCTCTCGTTCCGGTCATCATTAGCCCGATCTCACCAATATCAGCGTCTTCAGCATCGACAATACCCATGATCTCCCCTTCGTAAATGACGGCTATGCGATCACTTAGTGTCAGGAGTTCCTCTAGCTCTTCAGAGACGAGGAGCACGGCCGTTCCCGCTTCTCGCTGCTCGAGCAAGAGTTTCTGTATGCCCTCGATTGCCCCCACATCAAGGCCGCGCGTGGGCTGAACAGCAACCATCAATTGTGGATTGGCAGAAATTTCGCGGGCCAGGATTACTTTTTGTAGGTTGCCGCCAGAGAGCTTGCGTGCCTGGGTGGCTACGCTGGGCGCCAAGATGTCATAGGCATCCTTTAGCTGATTTGCCTCCTGGGCAGCCGCTGTAAAGTCGATGCTCCATCCGCGGCCTATCGGAGGCTGGCGGTAATTCTTCATGATCGTGTTCTCAGTAATTGTGAGATTAGGGGCTGTGCCTACTTTCGAGCGGTCTTCCGGCACATGAGAAACGCGATTGCGGATCGCTTTTATCGGTGGCTGGTTGCTTACTTCTTCACCATTGATAACGATGCTGCCGCTGCAAGATCTTAAGCCAGTAATGACCTCCGCCAGTTCGCTTTGCCCGTTGCCCGAGACGCCGGCTACACCCAGAATCTCTCCCTCGCGTACCTCAAGAGATACGCCTCTCAAGGCTGGTAGCCCCTTATTGTTTTCGGCAAACACATTGTTGACCGAAAGCACGACATCACCCGCTTCCTGAGGTTTCTTCTGCACGCTAAAGATGACGCTGCGTCCGACCATGAGCTGTGCCAATTCTTTCTTGTTGAGGCCTTCCATACTATGGCCTTCAGCAGTGACCGTGCCTTTTCGCAGGACGGTGACCCGGTCAGCAATCTCCGCCACCTCCTGCAACTTGTGGCTGATAAAAATGATAGATTTGCCTTCGACTGTCATCGAACGCATGGTATCCATCAATTCATCGATTTCGGAAGGGGCAAGAACGGCCGTTGGCTCATCCATAATCAGGATTTTAGCGCCGCGATACAGCGTCTTTAAGATTTCTACACGCTGTTCTTCACCAACCGAAAGCTGCCATACTTTCGCTCTCGGATCGACCCGTAAGCCGTATTGCTCCTGCAAGTCCAGTATTTTCTGGTCATATTCGGCCAGATTCATGAAGAAACGTGGTTCCTTAAGACCGAGGAGGATATTCTCGGTGACGGACTGCGTGGCAACCAACATGAAATGCTGGTGGACCATGCCAATGCCTGCTTCAATAGCATCGCGCGGTGAACTAAAAAAGACTTGCTTACCGTAGATTTTTATAGTCCCTGAAGTAGGTTGGTAAAGACCTGACAGGGCATTCATCAATGTGCTTTTTCCGGCCCCATTTTCGCCCAGCAGCGCATGAATTTCACCTTGCTTCAGGGTCAAGTTAACGTGATCGTTTGCCAGTACACCTGGAAAGCGGATCACAATATTCTCCATTTCCACAGCATAAGGCGTTTGCGACTGATTCATGGGAGTTTCCTTTTGGCGATTGACGCGTTTCGTTTGAAAGGTGCCTATCTAAGAAAAAGGCGTTTGGTACTTTCGCTGTACCAAACGCCTTGATTAACAGTGCCTACTCTAGTTCAGGCAATTCGGCCGTGATGTTCTCATTCCACCAGTACATGCAAGTTTTACACTCGCTGCCAAACTGAGCAAATCCGTCCAAATCGATTTGCTCCAGACTTACGCCATCCTCCAGAATAACATTGCCTTGATTATCGGTGATGGGGCCCTTGAAGACGTCGAAGCGTGTGAATTCACCGGCCAGCATTTGGGCCAATGTATCCTTAATGAGCTGCAAATCTTCGGCAGGCAAATCGGCCACTCCCGGTTGTGGTGTTTCGCCTTCCATAAATCCCAAGAGGCCTATGGATCCGGTGTCAGCATCGAAATACTCCCAACCGCCGGTCCATGTTCCGTCACGGGAACCTTCGATGATTCGGGCATATTCGGGACCCCAGTTCCAATACATTGAGGTCAAGCAAGCATCGACGTTGCAATTGCCGCTGTAGTCGTAAGTGATGCCCCACTTGCCTTCGGGGGCAGCCTCAGCCGGCGCCGGGGTGTCAGCGCCAGTCATGACGACTTGCGCGCCACCATCAAAGAGCGACTGCGCCGCTTCTTGTTCCAGGATGGGATCGTGCCAGGTGAAGATCCAACGCACATCAACCGTACACTCGGGGCAGGTTTGCTGCGCTCCTAAGGCAAAGGCATTGCCTAGGCGCAATTCCTCAGGAATGGGGAAGGTGGCGATATAACCCAATTTCGGGTTGCCATCTACCTTGGCGCGAGAGCCGGCAAGCATACCGGCCAGGTACTTCATATCTTCCATGGCGCCCATCAGGTTGCCGAAGTTGTCTCCATTCGATTTAAAACCTGTGAGGTGGATGATGTCGACATTGGGGAATTCTTCGGCGACGATTTCGGATGCATCCATATAGCCGAAAGAGGTGGTAAAGATGGTGTTGAAACCCTTACGAGCCAATGAGCGGATTACCTGCTCAGCATCAGCACCTTCGGCCACATTCTCGATATAGGCCGTGTGGACATTGTCCACGTTTTCTTCAACATACATACGGCCGACGTCATGCGCTTGAGTCCAACCACCATCGTCGTGCGGGCCAACATAAACAAAAGCGACATTGTACTTACCTTCCTCAACTGCCGGGATCTGGTATTTCTCACCACCTGTATCGGCCGCCGGTTCTGCTGCGCTTTCTTCGACCGGCACCGCTTCGCTTTCTGATTCAGCAGGCGCCGCTTCTTCCGCTGGTGCCGTTCCTCCACCACAAGCCACCAGAATGAGGCTCAAGATGAGTGTCAACAACATAATTATCCAAAGGCGTCTTTGTTTCATTTAAATTTTCTCCTCAAGAGATAGTTCTAATTAGGCAAAAAATGACATCCTGTCCCGAGGCAGGATGTGGCAAGGGACAAAAAAGCTTCACTCATACACAAGCGATAAATCACCTCCTTGCTGATTTATGGTCATTATGTTGAGCATACCTGTTCAGTCAGGACTTGACCAATGACATTGCTCCTGTTTTTGCATGACAATTGTCAATTGTCATGCTGCCAATCATGGGATCTTCATCGAAGTTGCGCCAAAAGCATGTCCAGCGTGCGTTTCCAGGGTTTCAAGTTCTTGCTGAGTCTGGGCAACACCTGCATCGTCCCCACTTTGTTGGGCGAGCGTGGTTGCCAGAAGAATGTCTTGGTACGCCTGCTCATAACGCTGCTGCCTGCGATACGCCTGGCCGCGTAAGATATATAGCTCCAGCCGCGATCTTTCGCTCCCGTTGGCGTCTCATGGCGGCCAAGGCCGCGATTGCTTGGCTAAAATGGGTTGATTGCCGATTCCACCTGACCCGCATCAAGTTGGTAACGGCCAGCCAACTCGTGCGCGTAAGCACTCTGGCGCGGGTCAGACAGGCCCAGACCAAGCGCTTCTTCGGCGCTGGCGCTGGCCTTCTTCGGAATTTGACGTTGACCGGCGCTGTAGAGCGCGGCTAACTCTAAATGCCCAACGGCCGAATTGGGATTGTTTGCCATAAACCTCTCGAGATGATGACTGGCTTTGTGCTTGGCGCCACCGCGGCGCAAGCCGTCGATGTATTGGATCTGCAGCTGAGCATCTTGCGGGGATGCCGCCGCGGCCATAGCCACCTGTTCGAAGCGTCCCTGCTGTTCCAATACTTCTCGTAGCTGGGAGCTTCGAACCAGCCGGTGCGATCACCGCGCCAAAACAACAGCAAGGTTCCGGCATGAAGGATGGCCGTGGCGGCGCTGAGCAATGGCGTTGCTGAGAAGTCATAAATCGTTTTCCAGTCGCCGTCGAAGCCAAAAAGAGTAAAGAGGGGATAGTAAACGAGCGAAAAGTAAACCTGAAAACGAAAAGCGCGCACGCCGAAATAGCGCAGGGTCGAAGAAGTCGCACGGCGGAATATTAACCAGATGAACACGCCAAAGGCCAAAGAAGCCAGCGTGCCGGCTATGGAGATGAACCAACTCTGTGCGGGGGTGAAGCTGCCAATCGGTACGACATAACCCCAGAAGGCGCGATAGTGGAATTCGGCGACTTGCCCTCCGGAAGCCCAGACTGCGAGGACATGCCCTACTTCATGAGCCAACACACCTACGGGTACGGCGATGAAGTAGGATGCTTGTTCGGCTAGATGTTTCTTGTGGGGCGTAAAGGGTTCGATTCGTAGTTGCGGCCACTCGCGCCAAATCTTCAGCCCCAGTTGTACGCTGCGGAATAAATAGAAGATGGTGAGTATGTCGAAGAGCGAAAAAAGAGAAGACATATAGCACTCAGTGCGCTACGAAATAGTGTGTCTTTTGAACCCGGATGCTGAATCTGCAGCCACTCTGCAGGAAGTTTAGAAACTATACATGACAGTGGTGGCAGGGGCAAGCTGCCGCGGAATTAACCATTTGTTCACAATAGAGGAGCTGATTACAATTAACATGTAAATATGGTGACGAGGATACAAAATGGATTGTTTCAAGGGGGTTTGGCCTGCAACAGAACCTTTCTAGTCCCAACCCCTGTTCATATTTCCCAAATGCTGTATAGCAAGAATCAATGATAAGAAACATACAGGATAATCATAGTCGGATGGGAAGCAGGCTACAAACAATCACTCGCTATTTAACGAGTTTGGCTTAATCTTCGCAGCGAGGATTGAATATACTTTTTGCGCTCCGCGAGTTTCAGTTGTCGGAATGGGCGGAGCGCGCCAGATGACAACGCTAATGCAAAAAAATAGAACAATCCAAAAAGAACTCTTACGCAAAATTGAGAATCGCGAAGCGCGCGTGGGCATCGTCGGTCTGGGCTACGTTGGTCTGCCGTTGGCTGTTGCCTTTGCTGCTGAAGGTTTTTCCGTTTGCGGCATTGATCTGAATGCGGCGAAAGTTGAAGCGCTGAACGCGGGTCAAAGCTATGTCGAAGATGTGCCTAGCGAACAGTTGGCACCATTTGTGCAGGCTGGGACCTTACGGGCAAGCACAGATTATGCTGAGCTGGCTGAGGTTGATGCGATTTCTATCTGTGTTCCAACGCCGCTGCGCAAGACGAAGGATCCCGACATTTCCTATATTATCGATGCGGCCGAAAGAATCGCGCTTCATGGGGGAAAGGGGAAGTTGATCATTCTGGAGAGCACCACTTATCCTGGCACCACTGAAGAAGTCATTCTGCCCCGCCTCAGAGGCAACGGTGACCAGGTGGGTGAAGATTTCTTCCTGGCTTTCTCGCCGGAACGTATTGATCCCGGCCGCACGGATTATAATATGCGCAATACGCCGAAAGTGATTGGCGGCGTCACACCTGCTTGTCTGCAGGTTGCCCTGGCGCTGTATGGTTGGGTTGTGGCGCAGCCGGTAGCGGTTTCGAGTACGGCAACGGCCGAAATGGTCAAGTTGCTGGAGAATACCTTCCGCGCTGTGAATATTGGCCTGGTCAACGAAGTCGCGCTCATGTGTGACAAGCTGGGATTGGATGTGTGGGAAGTTGTCGGGGCGGCGGCGACCAAGCCTTATGGCTTTATGCCCTTCTATCCCGGTCCTGGCCTGGGCGGGCACTGTATTCCCATCGATCCCCATTACCTGAGCTGGAAACTGCGTACGCTCAATTACACGGCGCGTTTTATAGAGCTCGCTGCTGAAGTGAACAGCCATATGCCTGACCATGTAGTCGGTAAAATCACCGACGCCTTGAACAGCGAACGCAAGGCGATCAATGGCAGCCGCATCCTCATTCTCGGTGCGGCCTATAAGCCCAATATTAGCGACATGCGTGAAAGTCCGGCGCTGGACATCATGCACCTGTTGTTGCAACGGGGCGCTGATGTCAGCTATCATGATCCCTATGTACCCAGCTTGGAGATTGGGGAGGTCGCCCTCCAATCCGTGGAGTTGGATACGGATGCGTTGGCGACGGCCGACTGTGTGGTTGTGGTGACCGATCATGATGTCTATGATTGGGAGTGGATTGGGGATAAATCGCCGTTATTGGTAGACACGCGCAACGCCTTGGGCAAAGACGGCCGTGCGCATATCGTTGGGCTGTGAGCCAGGCCTTATGAAAACCTATCTTATCACAGGCGGAGCGGGCTTTATCGGCTCGCATTTATCTGATCTGCTGCTGGCGCAAGGGCAGCGGGTGATGGTCATTGACGATCTGTCAACCGGCCGGCTGGAGAATATCGCGCACCATCTGGACGACGCTAATTTCCACTTCGCCCGGGCCAATATTACCGACGACATTGTGCTCGACCGTCTGGCTTCGCAAGCCGATGTGATTGTGCACTTGGCGGCGGCCGTTGGCGTGCAGTTAATTGTCGAGCATCCGGTGCATACGATTGAAACGAATATCATGGGCACCGAGCATGTCCTGCGCACCGCCCTGCGTTATGACTGCCGCACGCTGGTGGCCAGCACCTCGGAAGTTTATGGCAAGGGCAGCAGAATCCCCTTTCGTGAAGAGGATGATATCTTGCTCGGCCCGACCAGTCGCAGCCGCTGGGCCTATGCCGCTAGCAAGATGGTTGACGAGTTCCTGGCACTGGCGTATTTTCGCGAATATGGCTTGCAGGTCGTACCCTTTCGTCTCTTTAATACGGTGGGGCGACGGCAGCTCGGCCGTTACGGGATGGTGATCCCGCGTTTTGTGCGGCAGGCGTTACATAATGAGCCAATCACGGTTTTTGGCGATGGGCAGCAGAGGCGCTGTTTTTGCGATGTGCGCGATGCGGTGCAGGCTATCTATGGCCTGGCTGAACACAAGGATGCGCCGGGTCGTGTATACAATATTGGTAACGGGGAAGAAGTGTCGATTTTAGGCCTGGCAGATCGTGTCAAGGAACTCACAGGAAGTCATTCGCGTATCGAATTGATCCCTTATGAGCAGGCATACGCGCCTGGTTTTGAGGATATGATGCGCCGTGTGCCGGACACATCGCGGATTGAAGCGCTGCTTGGCTGGCGGCCTCAGAGATCGCTTGCGGATGTGTTGGCTTGGATTGTTGAGAATGAGCGTGCGTCATCGGGATGATGGCGTAAGAAGCGATGGCTGAGATCGAGAGAAAACCCTTGGGCCCCTGGCGCATGGCGCTGCAGCTTCTGGTTGTGCTGCTTCTGCTCACGATGGCATCAGTCAGGTTAGCTGCTTTTCTCGATTCAGGATATCCCATCAATCGTTTAGCGTTGATTGTGGCCCGTGTTTGCCTGACCTCAGGGTCGGCAGCGGGCGGAACGGAAGTCGACCGCGACTTAACCAGCGTGGGCGAAGCGTGGTTGTGGGGTATGGTCGCCAATTGCCAGGGTCAGCAGCAAAGGGCGAATGGTTATTGGCTGCAAATGTTGAGCATGTCCGATCAGCGGCTGCATGTCCTGCGCGCGGCCGCTCCGCAAGCCGTTGAACTGGCAAAAGCGGCCGTGGCTGCCGATAGCGATCATCCTGACAAGGCGACCTGGTTGGGCGATACCCTCCTTGCCCAGGGGGAAGAGCGTGCGGCAGCAGAAGCGTATACTCAAGGCCTGGAAGAACTGGGAGGCACCAACGGCAATGCCTGGCGCAAACTGGGCGATCTTTATCTAGCGGCCGGTGATTGGCAAAATGCGGTCCACGCCTACGATCAGGCATGCCACTTTGTGGACCGCGGTAAGAACGGCTGTCCGCTAGCGGGTCGCCTCTATATGGAGCATGGTCAATACGAACTGGCGGCAGAGCGGTTACCGGGCAGTCTATCAGGCAATTACCTGATTGGTCGCCCGGACAGCGAGGATTGGCGGACGCATTGATTGCTCAGGGGATCGTGCAAGAGGCGCTTCCCTATTTGACGGATCCTGGCTGGACAAGGGGATGTTGGCAGCCCAAGAGCAGTTGCGGGAATTGACCAGAGGCGAGAAGTAGCAGGTGAGCGCGAAATCAATGCCTGAAGGGGCGGTTGAACGAACGATTATCGATGCGGACGGGAAAATGCCGCTTATCGATTGGCGTGAACTGCGCCAGTACCGCGATCTCTTTTATTTCCTCGTCTGGCGCGATATTAAAACGCGTTATGCCCAATCCGTTCTCGGCGTCGGCTGGGCCGTCGTCCAGCCCGTCTTCAGCATGATCGTCTTCACCATCGTCTTCGGTAATCTAGCGAATGTCGATTCCGACGGCGTCCCCTACGCCATCTTCAGCTATACCGCCCTTGTCCCCTGGACCTATTTTTCCGGCGCTTTGACCGGCGCCAGCGGCAGCCTCACCAGCGCTTCCGGTATGATCACAAAGGTCTACTTTCCGCGCCTTGTCATCCCCTTTGCCCCCGTCTTGGGCAAGCTCGTCGACTTTGCCATCGCCATGCTCCTGCTCTTTGGCATGATGCTTTGGTTCCAAATCGCGCCCACGCCCTGGATCCTATTTTTGCCCTCCCTCATCCTGCTCATGATGGTTACTGCTGCCGGCATGGGCATGTGGCTCACCGCTTTGTCCGTCCAGTACCGTGATATCAACTATGCCATGGGTTTCATCGTCCAGCTCCTCATGTACGCCGCCCCGGTCGTCTATCCCGCCAGTGCCGTGCCCCCCCAATACCGCCTGCTCTACAGCCTCTTTCCCATGGCCGGTGTCATCGAAGGCTTTCGCTCAGCTTTGCTGGGAACGAACCCGATGCCCTGGGATATGATCGCCGTGGGCACGCTTTCAGCCCTTGTTATTTTTGTCACGGGCGCAGCTTATTTCCGGCGCATGGAACGTGTATTTGCAGATGTGGTGTGAGCATGAGTGATGATATTGCCATCCGGGTGGAAAATTTATCAAAGCGCTATCGCATCGGACTGAAGGAAGAAGTTAATGATACCTTGGCCGGGATGTTTACTGACTGGGTCAAGCGACCCGGGTACAATTTGCGCCGGCTGCGGCGAATGACGCGATTTGCGGAGGATGGGCAGGAGCCGGAGGACACTATCTGGGCGCTGAAGGATGTTTCTTTTGAGGTAAAGCGTGGTGAAGTGGTGGGGATTATCGGCCGTAATGGGGCGGGGAAGAGCACGCTGCTGAAGATTTTGTCGCGCATTACGCATCCTACGAGTGGGCGGGTGGAGTTGAACGGCCGTGTTTCCAGCTTGCTCGAAGTGGGAACCGGCTTTCATCCGGAGCTTAGCGGGCGCGAGAATATCTATCTCAACGGCACGATTCTGGGCATGCGCAAGGCAGAAATCGACCGCAAATTTGACGAGATCGTCGATTTTTCAGGCATTGAAAAGTTCATTGATACGCCGGTGAAGCGTTATTCTAGCGGGATGGGAGTTCGCCTGGCATTTTCCGTGGCCGCCCACCTCGAACCGGAGATCCTATTGATTGATGAGGTTCTTGCCGTAGGCGATGCCGAATTTCAACAGAAATGCCTAGGCAAGATGGGTGATGTAGCCAAGGAGGGGAAAACCGCGCTTTTTGTTAGCCACAATATACAGGCAGTGAAATCACTTTGTGAATCTGCTGTGTTGCTCGATCAAGGGCGTGTCGTTTTTAACGGCAATACACACGATACTATTGATCGATATCTGCCGCCAACTAATATGATTTCGCGCGAAAAAAGATGGGCTGAAGAAAATGCTCCCGGAAACGCACATTTTCAGTTGCTAGCTATCCGAGTGACGCCCCCGAGTAGACAATCCGAAGGACCCATTTTTAGTTCTAGTGACATATTCTTAGAATTCGAGTTCAAGGCATCGAATTTGCACCCAGCGTTATGTGTTGGATTCGATCTTTTGGATCAATCTGGAACAGTGCTTTTTAGAAGTTACCAAACGGACCTTCCAAAGGATGATTGGCCCAAATTACAGGTAGGCAGGAATTGTTGGATATGTAAGATACCAGCTCGCACACTGAATTCGAATATTTACAAAGTATGCCCTAGGGTAGGATTGCACAACCTAAATTGGATTGTGAAATTGGAATCGGTCCTACAATTCGAGGTCATTGTTGACCACGGTGTCTCTCCGTTCTGGAATGTGTTAAACGGGCATAATAGACCTGGCCTAGTTGCTCCGATTTTGGATTGGAGTGAGGAAAGTCCGGGATAAATAGGCTGGGTCAAGAATCATGTCAAATCAAAGAATTAGAGCAACTGGAGGAAAGATTATTATATTAAAAGTGCTTGCAGCATTGAAGTCGGCTAGGAATGCTCTGAAATCGCCCCAAAAAGCAGATCCGGTGGATAAACTTCTGGCTAGATATAGACCAGACGATGATTGGAGGACATGGTCTGGCCTAACAAAAAAACTTTGGCTACGATATCATACGGTCGTCGAATTGTGTAAACCTAGCACGTTGGTTTATATTGGAGCCAATAGCGGCCATTATGCCCTAGCCATTGATGAGGCGTTTCCTGGGCTCGATCAGTACCTTATCGAACCTGCTCCTTCCACTTTTGAGTTACTCGTCGCAAACACGGCGGACAGAGTTAACCTGCACTGTGTTAATGTTGCACTGGGGGATCTTGCAGGTCTTGCTGAGATGTTTGTAGACAGCTTTTCACCAGCGAGTTCACTACTTCCGTATGAAGAGTTGGCCATTCAAGAGTTTCCTTTCTTGGGTAAAGGGGAAACTACTACTGTTAGAGTCATAACTTTGGACGAGCTACTATCGGAACTCAATGTTGCCGGCGCAGACTGGATAATCATGGATGTTCAAGGATATGAAGACAAGGTGTTAAAAGGAGCAACGAAAACAATTCAGTCTTGCCGACTAATGATTAGTGAACTCAGCTTTCAAAAGCTGTATGCTGAATCCTCGACTTTCGATTCAGTCTACCAATTTATGGTACAGCAGGGCTTCAACCTTCATCAAATAGCTGAGCCGGTTATTGGTGAAAGCTCAGTTATTTTGCAGATTGATGGTGTATTCGTCCGCAGGTATTAGGAAGAATCATGTTGGCTCGTCTAGATAGACTTATTGCTCACATACGCCTAGGCACTCTGGGTGCACGTCTAGCAGGGTTACTGCGAGAATATAAAAGATCTAGAGACGCAAAAAGGTGGAATTCAATGGCGTCGAAGCAGGAATATCTTGAGGTAAAGATTAACCGAAATGTCAGGATGAATTTATACTTCGACAGTGAGTTGTCAAGGTATATTTATCTTAATGATTATGAGTGGCAGGAACGGAAATTCATCAATGCGTTTTTGGAACGAGGTGATATTTTCGTTGACGTTGGTGCAAATATCGGATTGTACACCCTAATTGGATCTAATTGCGTTGGCAAAAATGGTCATGTGTTTGCATTCGAGCCAACCAGCATGAGTTATCACCGGCTATTAAAGAATATTGAGTTAGGCAGTAATGGGAATGTTACTGCTTTACAGGTTGCTTTATCTGACACAACTCATCAAGCGAAATTGACCGTATCCCTCGACGGTTACGATGCATGGAACTCGCTTGCTTCTCCATCAGCCGGCACTCATTTCTCGGAGGAAGTTGTTGAATGCGATACATGGGATTCCTTTGCCCAGAGTAATGGGTTGGTGGGTAACGTAAATCTAATGAAAATCGACGTCGAGGGATGGGAAGCCAAAGTGTTAACCGGGGCTTCAGAGTGTCTCTCCCGTGATGATGCTCCCGTTCTCATGGTTGAATTTACTGATGAAAACGCCAACGGAGCAGGCACAAACTGTAAAAATCTATTCTTGCATCTAACATCATTGGGATTCAAAGTTTTCAAATATGATGCTGAATTTAATAGACTGATCCCTGAGTCAATTCGTGACTTTTATGGCTATGTGAATCTGATCGCATGCAAAGATGCAGAACTTGTGTCGTCGAGACTGTCTAAACATGCTTTTAGAGATCTGTTCTGATGTTCTAGCTTTTCAAGAAAATATTTACAGTCAAGGTGTGATGCGCAACTCTACTATAAGTGATCTCCCAAAGCCAGCCCTTGGTAAATCGGGGTGGCCCTGGACAGAAAAAACTCCACAATTGCCGCAGCGGATGGCAGATGGCACGCCATGGCCGCGTCTTAGTATCATCACGCCCTCCTATAACCAGGGGCAGTTCCTCGAGAAGACGATCCGATCGGTTTTGCTGCAAGGATATCCCAACCTTGAATACATCATAATGGACGGTGGCTCTACAGACGAGAGTATTGACATCATTCGCAAGTATGAGCCGCGGCTTACTTATTGGGTTAGTGAGCCGGATCGAGGGCAAGGTCATGCGATAAATAAAGGTTTCGCCAGGGCTTCGGGAGAAATTTTGTCATGGCTGAATAGCGATGACATGCTGGCGCCAAAGACTTTGGAAATCGTGGCTGACAATCTCGCTTGCCAAGAGCGTGCGCTGCTTGTAGGCACTTCAAAAATGATAAATGTCGTTGAGAACGGTCTTATTAGGGAAGACAATCGACAACCTTCTTGGGAAGAAATCATATATGATTTTCGGTCATTCCCGCAACCCAGTGTCTTTTGGACGCGAGAACTGTGGACATCTGTTGGTCAACTGGATGAGTCACTTTTTATTACCATGGATTATGATTTATGGTTGCGAATGTATCCGTTTATTGAGCATACCCTCTTCACGGAACAAGGCTTCTCATTGGCGCATATGCACCCGGAGCAGAAAAGTTCCCCTGTAAATGATCGATTGGCGATAGAGGAACGTGTTGCAGTTTCGCTGCGTGCGGCGAAGCTGCGAGGCGAAAATCCGCTAATTTGGTTGATGAAGATATGGATGCGGCACTATCTTCGAGCCTGGCAAACACGAAACCGTTCTTTACTCAAAGGTTCGACGTCTCACCGTCTGGCACTAAAGTCGGCCATTAGATCGTTATGAAGATCGCTTTCGCGACGATTTTTGATACCGTCGATATCAGACGTGGCTCTGGAACCTTCTACCATATGAGCCAGGAGATGGAACTGCAAAAGCATACAGTTTACTATACAGGCCCGATTCAGTTTCAGCTGCCGCTTATCAGCCGTTCGCTGGGGTATTTGCACCGTAAACTTGGAAAACGGTATGTGATGTTCCTGGATCCCTTTGTAGGACGAAAAACGGGACGACAGATGGAACAGAAATTGGCAGGACTGGATTATGATGTGCTGATCACCAATGACCTGGCCATTGCCGGATTTACTGATGTCGATAGGCCGGTTGTTCTGTATACTGATGCCATGCTGACCAGGGATTATGAAGAAGCAACCCTTCCCCATTCCCGGCTTTCGAACTTATCCCTGATTAGCTTATGGCTATGCCGCAAGACGATTCGCCGCGCGCTGCAGCGTACTGATTTGGCCTGTTTTCCTGCTCAATGGGCGGCTGACGAGGCACTGAAATATCATTATGCGCCGGAGAAAATCAAGGTTATCCCATTTGGAGCGAATATTCTCGATCCAGGGCCTGGGCCAAGCCAGAATCGTTCCCTATCCCACTGCAGAGAAATGAAACCGATAGAATTTCTATTTGTGGGCAAGGAGTGGCAGCGAAAGGGGGGAGATGTGGCTGTGGAAACAGTCAGGCATTTAAACCAACGGAACATACCCGCCCGATTGCACGTCGTGGGCACAAACCCTCCGATTGGCGTGGACACATCCCACATGACGCTTCATGGTTATCTTGACAAGGGCATTGAGAAAGAACGTCAGACATTAATGGACCTGTATTGCGATTGCGACGTATTTATCTTGCCCAGCAGTTCGGAAGGGTTTGTGATAGGTGTTTTGGAGGCGGCCGCTTATGGATTGCCGGTGCTGGGATATGATGCAATGGGTGTGACAACGGCCGTATTACCAGATAAGTCGGGCGTGTTGTTGCCCTTGAACGCTCCCGCTATCGACTTTGCACACGTGGTTGAGGGTTGGCTTAAACAACCAAGGCAATATGAGCGACTGGTTACTGGGGCCAGGGAGCATTATGAGAAGTCAGCAAACTGGCAAAAGTCGGTTAGCACGTTAATGGAAGTAATTGAGCAACAATGTTTCTAGTCATGATGATTGGTCATGCGATTTAGGGAAAAGCGATGAAAAACACACTGTTTGAGTTTTCACGGAAGCTGTTTTCAATTATGGCCAAAGGCACAATTAAAGATGCTACCAGGAGTGTGCAGCAGGAGCTCTTGGCTGCCCAACCCATTACAACTTTTACAACAAGATATTTTCCATATACGATTGCCTCATTTCGGCCCAGCTGCCTTATTACGATCATCAATGACACTATCATTAGCCGAGAAATTATGTAGTCGAATGTGGGGCCGGAGTTTCGACACTCAATATTGCTCGGGTGCTTCATGAGTATGGGGAAAGACTTATTTCATTTGAAGAGGATTCGAGATGGGGTGACTTTGTGCGGGCTGCTGTGACTAAAGAAAGCCTAAGTGAGTTTGCTACAGTTGTAGATGCCCCTCTACAGATGACTTCGCTGTCACTGGAGGGTGAGCCTTGGTACGATGCGGGTATTCTACGGAGCGCTCTGGATAAAGATGTCGATTTGCTAGTTGTCGACGGGCCAGGCGTTGGATTAATGCGTTACCCGGCGGGACCTTTCTTCAAGCAGTATTTCGCAGACGATTATACGGTAATCCTTGATGACAATCCCTGGGGTTCACGAGAATTCGTCTGGCAGTGGCAAGACATTCTGCAAATCCGCTTCCGGATTCTCAATGATTACGCCTGGGAAAGCAAGAATCCGGAGTTCAAATTGTTCCTGTCACCCTAAGTCTTGGTATTCTGTCATGCGAATTCTATATGCGGCCATGTACCACGACCCGGAGGACATAACAGCAGCTAGTAGTCTTGACTACTATTTGTATCAATCCCTGTTATCGAACTTCGGAAACGTAGAAGTTGCTGGACCCTTTCGCACCACTGGTTGGTTGGCCGAGCGAGTTTTAAGGCGTGCCCACAGTAGAATCACCGGTAAAAAATATCTCAAATGGAATCTCAAATCTATCACTCTGGCGTCTCGTAATATTAGAACTCTTGACCGTGCTTCTAAGCCAGACATTATCTTCACGATCCAGCCCTCAACGATTGCGTTTTACCGGGGGTCTACGCCAACAGTCTTTGTGACCGATCTGTCATTCCCGGCGTGGCAAGAACACGGCGCAAATTTCGGCAAAATCCCTCTATTCGCAATGACAATGATGGAAAGACGTGCGGTCCTTCGCAGCGCGCGGGTAATTGTGTTCAGCGAATGGGGCAAAAGGGAACTGATTGAACGACACGGTGCCAAACCGCAGCAAATCGAAATATTACCTATGCCGTCAGCAATTCCCTTTGAAGCAGTGCCAGAACGAGTTGATATACTCAACTGGAAGAAGTTGACTGAACCGTTACGGATTCTTCTGGTTGGCCGTGAATTTCATCGCAAAGGTGTTGATATTGCTGCCGAGGTAGTTGCATTGCTAAATGAACGAGGGACTCCGGCGGAGTTAACTGTCTGTGGTGCCGAAGGACCTGAGGCTCCATTCGTGAATTATGTTGGACTATTTAATAAGAGTGATTTCGGTCAATTGAGACAATATACGGAGCTGTATCGCCACTCTCATCTCTTGTTGCACCCGGCACGGTTTGAACCGGCAGGAATTGTGCCCAGCGAGGCTGCGGCTTTTGGTACGCCAACGATCACGAACGATACTGGCGGTCTGGCTACAACGGTAGCAGATGGGGTGTCCGGTATTGTATTGCCAAAGAACAGTCCGCCAACGGCTTATACGCAGACGATATTGGATTTGATTGGTGACCCAGACCGTTATTATGCGTTGTGCACTAGCAGCCGGCTCCGCTATGAGAAAGAATTGAACTGGTTATCAGTCGGTGAACAGGTTGCACTAATCTTGCGGCAGGTGAAGGGTCTTGGATGAGACATGCTGCCTCTATGTAATGGAGGACTGGCCGATCACGCCAGATGCCACCGGGGGCGTGGCTCCTTTAATTTATAGCCATTTGGGATTATTGGCTAGATCGGGCAGACAAATTACTTTGCTAATTTTGCGTGGAGAGCACAATAGCAATGCCTTTGAGCAATTCATCATTGAGCAGCCTGACGTCTGGGCTGAGGTTAGCCAATGGATTGCTGCTCATTATAAAGTAACGCTTAAGCTGGCAGGAAGAGAAAGCAATCGTTTAAGATGGTTCGGAACAATTCTCCAAGATCCTTCATTACATCATGTTCGACTGGATCAGGAGTCAATATCTGAACTGCAAGAGATCGTTGATGAAATAGAGCCTGATTTGATTTGGGCCGAAGATTTGCTGGCAGCAACTTTACTCGCTAGACATGTCGGGACACTCCCAGTCGTTTACAGCCATAATGATTGGAAGTGGCGCATCAAGAAGCACCGTATGGGAGTAGGTTCAAGAGCCTGGAGAAATCGATTTAAATTCTGGCTGCGGAAAAGGCATGAGGAGGCTTTGGTTAATCGGGTGGCCGGATGTGTGGCTGCATCCGCGTCTGAGGCTGACGAGATTCACCGACTGGGTGCTGCAAATGTCACTTATTTGCCAACGACCTATACTGCGCGGGCGCGGGATTTTCCTAAATTAATACCGGAATGTCCTCAGATCGTACATTTGGGCAGTATGCAGACGACAGCAAATCGCTTGGGATTGGCAAGGTTTATGGAATTGAGCTGGCCGATATTGGTCGAGTCGTTAGAAGAAGTGCCGAGGTTGTTTGTTATTGGAAGCCTTTCCGGTATTTCCGATGAATTGCAAGAGAGTTTAGAGAATGCAGGTGCAACATGTACAGGCTATCTAGAAGATCTGACGACGGTGATCCGGCCTTATGACCTGCAAATTATACCCTGGGAATACGATACGGGGACCCGCACCCGCATTCCTCTGGCCATGAACCACGGCCAAGTGATTGTGTCAACCCAGGCTGCCGCGGCTTGTCTGCCAGAATTGCAGCATGATCAGAATTGTGTTTTATCGCGTGACCTGGTGCAGATGGCACGCGAGATTATTGCGCTCTATTCAGATAGTGATCGGCGACGACGCCTGGCCCAAGCCGGGCACGAGACATTTTTGCAGAACTTCACAGTTGAGGCTTTGCAGCCACGCCTGGAAAAGTTCCTATCTTCGCTGTCGGAGACGCCGGTATGACAGAGGTGCTCGCGATTATTCCAGCACGAGGCGGATCAAAAGGAATACCAGGAAAGAATTTGCGATCGCTTAATGGCAAGCCGCTGCTGGTGCATACGATCGAGCAGGCACGACAAACGCTGCGCATTACGCGAATAGTCGTTTCTACCGATGATCCGCAAATTAGCGCAATTGCCAGAGAACACGGAGCAGAAGTGGTCTGGCGACCCGCTGATATTAGTGGCGATCATGCTTCTTCCGAAGCAGCGCTAGTGCATGCGCTGGATTTTCTGGTCGATTCCGAAGATTATAAGCCGGATCTGGTCGTCTTCTTGCAAGCTACCTCACCGATCCGCCGCCTTGACGACATAGATCGCGCTGTTACGACATTAATCAATCAAGAGGCTGATTCGCTGGTTTCTGTAGTGCCTGTCGTTGCCTGGCTGTGGCGTATCGTCGATGGTGTGCCCCAGTCCTTTAATTATGATTACCGGCAGCGGCTGCGCCGCCAGGATCGACCGCCAGAATATAGCGAAAACGGCTCCATCTATATTTTCAAACCGTGGGTGCTGCGCCAATTAAATAACCGCCTCGGCGGGAAAATCGCGCTGTATGAAATGAACGAATGGAGCAATATTGACATCGAGACCATGGCCGATTTTGAATTAGCCGAGTGGGCGCTTAGCCGTCATTAGCCGTCATAGGTAGCCACACCAGGGAGCCGGAAATTTGTGAACAATCAAACATTACGAATCGGTGAACGCTTGGTTGGCGCGGGCCAGCCCTGTTTCATCATCGCCGAAGCGGGGGTCAACCACAATGGCAGCCTAGATATGGCGCTGCAGCTTGTTGATGTGGCCGTATCCGCCGGCGCTGATGCCGTCAAGTTCCAGAAACGAGAGTTGACCAAGCTCTACCCGCCTGAACTGCTTAATAACCCCAATTCGGCGGAGTGGGCCTTTCAATATATGCTGCCAATTCTTAAGCAGACGGAGCTGACGAATGATGATTTTTATCGCCTCAAGCATCATTGCGACGAGCGCGGTATCCGTTTCATGTGCACGCCATGGGATGAAGACAGCCTCACTTTCTTGGACGAGCTTGGACAGGATGCTTTTAAGGTGGCTTCGGCCGATCTGATCAATTTCCCGCTGCTTGAAAAGCTGGTAGAGACGGGAAAGCCGCTGATTCTATCCACCGGCATGGCCACCTTGCATGAGATTGAGCGCACGGTCAATTTTCTGAAGGTGCGAGAGGCCTCTTTTGCTCTGCTCCATTGTGTCAGCACCTATCCAGCTCCTTTTGAGAGCTTGAATCTTCGTTTTATTGAAACGTTGAAGCAGTTTGACGTGCCGGTGGGATACAGCGGTCACGAACGAGGGATCACCATTCCGCTGGTAGCTTTGACGCTCGGAGCGGTCATCATCGAGAAACATATCACCCTCGATCGAACCTTGCCGGGCCCGGATCATCCGGCCAGCCTGGAACCGCAAGGTCTGCACAAACTGGTTCGTGATATTCGCAATGCGGAACAGGCTTTGACTGGCGATGAGAAACGATTATCAGCCATGGAAAGGCTAAACCGGCAGGTGCTGCGCAAGAGCCTGGTGGCCTCTCGCCCGCTGGCTAGAGGAACCAGGATCACGCGCGATATGGTGGCGGTGAAAGGTCCAGGCAAAGGCTTATCTCCGCAGCGGATTGACGAACTGCTGGGGGCTGAACTAGAACGGGATATCGTGAAAGATGACTATTTTTACGAGGGCGATTTGCGCCCCCTGGAAAATAACCAGATTCAGGCGCATGTTCTTTCTCATCCCTGGGGGCTAAAAGCGCGCTTCCATGATCTGGCCGGCATTCTGGAAAAGAAGCCGAAGCTGGTGGAACTGCACTTCAGCGCCGATGATGTCAATTTCCCCTTTGCGCCGCCACCCGAACCGTACGAACAGCAGTTATTTATCCATGCGCCCGAGTTTTTCGAAAGCAAACTACTAGATCTTTGCACCTTTGATGAAGAACGGCGAGAGCAATCAATAGCATTACTACAACGGACAATAGAAAAAGCCGTCGAACTCCAACCCCATTTCGCAGGCCGGCCGGGCGTTGTCATCCACGTCGGGGGCATGAGTATGGATGAACCGCTGCAGCAGCGACAGCAGCTCCTTTATCGTGCCATCGAAGCTTTCAAAAGGCTTGACCCTAAAGGCATCACGTTGCTTCCCGAAAATTTGCCGCCGCGCCCCTGGTATCTGGGTGGTCAGTGGTTCCAAAATGTCTTTATCAGGCCGGAAGAGATGATTGAATTTTGCCAGGAGTTAAATGTGGGCATGACGCTGGATCTTTCGCACGCGCAGCTGTACTGCAATGCGTATGGGCGCAGTTTGCGCGATTATGTGCAGCTCTGCTTGCCTTTGACGCGCCATCTACATGTGGCGGATGCCGATGGCATTGATGATGAGGGGCTGCAAATTGGCGAAGGGGTGATCGCCTGGGAGGCGATTCTGGCATTGCTGACTGAGGAAGATTTTACCTGGGTGCCGGAAATATGGAGTGGTCATCTGCACGATGGCGCCGGTTTTGTTGAGGCGATCAACCGGCTGGGTGTATATGGTGTACTCTAGGAACAATAGCTATCTGCCAAATTTACCCAAAGAATACAGATATACAGCAGTTATTCTTATCCTGCTGTCTGCTGTTATTTCTGTCTGGGCCCCGTCACCCTGAACCACTGCCTGTGGCCGGTACCCGTGTTGTTGTTATTGGGTTTGATAGTCCGAAAGAAGGTACCGGCTTCGGTAACAGGGAAGTTTTTTTGGACAATCTTATTGATCACCGTGGTCTTGGGTACGTCACTATACGGGTACGACGGCAGGGTAAACAAGACAGATCTTGATTGGAAGACTGGTCAGTTATGGGGCCGCGAGAATACGGCAAAAAGCGAACGATTCATCACCACAGATGATTAGATGTCAGATCTGGTAAGTCAACCGATATTTATCTGCGGTACGATTCGTTCGGGCACGACTTTGTCAATGTCATTGTTGGACGGACATCCGGAGCTATTGGTGAGCCCAAATGAGTCGCGTTTCTTCTTGCAGGTTCTGCCCTTACTATCCAATGATGGCAGTTACAGATCCGATTCGCAGGTAAGGGATGTTCTTCTCAATGTCTGGCACGTGGATAACGTGTACCGGCAACAATTCCTCTCACATGTACCGATTGAGACGGTTAAGGATCATTATGATGCGTATCTGGCAGACCATGACGGAAGTACGCACCCATCCGCGTTTTTAGAAGCAGCCGTTTTGGCGTATGGGCAGGCAAGCGGGCAGTGTAAAGAGCAGAGTCGATTCTGGGTAGAGAAGACGCCGTATAATGAGCAGTTTACCATGCTGATTTATCAATGGTGGCCGCAAGCCAAGTGTATTCACATGATTCGCGACCCTAGAGATTTTTACTTGACCCTATTAAATCGAGCCAAGAAAAGGAGAAGATCTGTTCCTAAATTGGAGGCTGTCGCCCAGATTTGGCAGCAATCTGCGAGGCTCTTGCAGGAAAACCAACTGAAATATGGAACCGAGCGGTACATGTTCATGCGCTATGAAGATCTGGTTACCAATCCCGATCAGGAAGTTGAGCGCCTGGTAGAGTTTCTCGGGATAAGCGACGATCCAATTCTCACTACCCCAACAAAGGGGGGGGGCGTTTCTCCCTGGAAAGGGAACGCAGTTTCCGCAAAATTTTACGGCATTAGCTCCGATCGCGTTGGCCTTTGGCGACAAGAATTAGACGAGAGAGAACTTGTGATTCTGGAAATGCTGCTACAAGAAGAGATGGAACAAGTTGGATACGAGCGCATAAAGGACACTTCACCGCGAAATCTTGTCACCAGCGCCCGATATCAACTACTGCTAACCTTGAGGCGTACGCGGGCGCGACTAAAGCGATGGTTGCTGCTAAGACGAATGAGGAACTTGTGACTTCTGATTCCATCAGAGATAAAAAACCACATATTGTCCTGATTGTGCCGCGCGGCGAAGCGGTGCGCAATTTTCTTTTTTCCGATACCTTAGCGGCGTTGAGCAAGGATGCCCGCGTCACCTTGCTTTCAGTCATTGACGATGAGCGCTTCAATGCCCGCTTCCGGCCCTATGTGCAGCAGATCACCCTCTTGAAGCAATATCGCGAGCATAGGCTGGTGACGACGCTGCGCCATATGCTGCATGAAGCCCACTTTCGCTGGTTGTGGAGCAAGGTCGCTCAAAATGTATGGGAGATCCGTGCCGAAAAGGCCAAGACCTTTTGCCAAAAAGTGAAATGGGCCTTCTTTCGCAGTTGGGCGCGGGTGCTGGGCAACCGGCCCACGCTGGAGATGCTGACGGAACTTGAGCGTTACTTAACCTGGCGTTTGCGGCCCAATGATGACTTCATCACACTGTTTGAAGAATTACAGCCGAACCTGGTATTCAATTGCTCGCACATTCATGGCCAAGCGGGCGAACTGCCGGTGAAGATCGCACACCGCATGGGCATCCCCACCGCCGGCTTTATTTTCTCCTGGGATAATCTGACTTCCCGCAGCCGGATTTTCGTGCCCTATGACACTTACTTTGTCTGGCATGATGGGATGAAACGGCAGCTACTAGGGATTTACCCCAAAATAGATCCGCAGCGTGTCTTTGTAACGGGAACGCCACAGTTTGATTTTCATTTTAAGGAAGAATATCGTCTTTCACGCGAGGATCTGTGCGGGCGTCTGCAAATCGATCCTCAGCGGCCGTTCATCTTCTATACGACTGGCATTAGCAAACATTTTCCCGAGGAGCACCGTCACGTCGAATTTGTCGCCAACTATCTGCAAGAGATGGACTTCGATCCCCAACCACAGCTGGTCGTGCGCACCTATGTCAAGGGGACTAGCCCCGAGATGAATGCGCTGGCGGAAAAGGGTTTGCCCGATGTTGTCTTCCCCGATGTCGCCTGGGATGATATATGGTTTATGCCCATGTATGAAGACTTATCTGTGTACAGCAGTTGCCTGCACCATGCGGCGATGGGTATCAACGCTGCTTCCACAGTGTCCCTGGAATTGATGATGCTGGACAAACCGGTGATGAATATCGGCTTCGATCCGCTGGGCAGTTCGATTTCTCACGCCCAACGCTGGGAACGGCATATTCATTTTGATCATTTCCGACCGGTGGCCGACAGCGGCGGGGTCACTGTTGCCTATTCTGAGGAGGAGATGCGCCAGGCAATATCTTGCGGCTTGACTCAACCTGGCAAAGACAGTGCCGCCAGGCAGAAATTCACCAACAACACCTTTGGCCAAACCTTGGATGGTTATGCTGGAAAACGTTTTGCTGAAAAGCTGCTTGGTTTAGCCAAGGGAAAAGTCTCTGGTGGATAGATCACTCGAAACCATGGCGAGACTATGGTGGGGCCCTTTGCGCCGCCCTTTTGAAGCCTTGAGCCGGCGGATGTGGGGAAAGGAACACCGGATTCAGTTTGGACCCTTGCGTGGTGCCTATGTTTCTGGGGGGCTTTCGCAAATATTGGGTATCTATGAAATCCATGTGCAGCGAGCATTGGGTGCCAATTTGACTGAAGGAGATATCTTCTATGACATTGGTGCCAATAATGGATACCTTAGCCTATTGGGAGTACATATAGTCGGTAGGCAGGGTCAGGTTTATGCTTTTGAACCATTCCCTGCCAATGTTCGGGCAATTAAGGAGGTGATTGAACGAAACGGCATAGAGAATTGTGAGGTTCTGGCGCAAGCGATAGCGGACAAGGTAGGCACGATGACGCTTTATGCAGAATCGACGGAAAGCAGCGCCACACCATCATTGATATTGACCGATTCTGGGCAGCAGTTTGATGTGCTAACAACTACCCTAGATGAATTTGCTGCTACGCATCCGCTTCCAACCATGGTCAAGCTGGATGTGGAGGGAGCCGAGCTGATGGTCTTGGAAGCAGCTGAGAATCTCCTCGCTCATGACCCTGCCCCCACCTGGTTGATTGAGATTCACACCCCCAAGAATGATCATGAAGTGAAATCTTTACTTGCAAATCATAATTATGAATGGCACGATGTGCCAAGCCCCCGCCGGCGCGAAGATGGCTACCCTTGTCACATACTGGCTTGGCACAAGAAATGATACCGAATCTATTCTAGAATTCTTTATCCGGCCTTGTGAGTGGGTTTGTTAACCAGTTTTCGAACATATTTCTTCAAATAGTTGTAATTGGATCCTATTTGATATGGCAGAACCCTTGCAAAAACCACTCCTGGAACGAGCCCAGATATTGAGACGGCAGCATGGTGTGACGTTTGCTGCAAAGCTTATATCGGACTATTGGCTGCCAGGTATGATTGCCAGCCAACTGTATATAAATCCTTCACAGATTAAGACACGACTCGCAAACAGACTCTCACGTAGAACCGCGTCACTAAAAGATCTCAGGCAGGCGATTAATGACATATGGCCTGGCGTACAAATGAGTTATGATGATTCTGACTTTTTGCGTTGGGAGGATTGGCAGGTATCAGCTGACACACGGGCGGCGATCGATGGTGCGATACGCGACCTGGATGGCCCTTTGACTATTGCTGAAATCGATACTGACGGACGTGTAGATTGTCCCTATGGGATACTGCCTCATTTTGAGCAAGCTGATTCTGCATCGATCCCGCGCCAGAGAACGGGGGTATCGATTATATATCTTGACGGTTTTGTGCTTATTCGCAAGCAGTTTTACGGTGACCAGCATGCGCTGTTAAGGGAGTGGCACAATCTGCTTTTGCTGCACGGAAAAGCGAATGTTCCTTCTATCTATGAAGCAAACCAGAAAGAGGGCATCCTCTATAAGAATTTAATCGTGGGCCGTACTCTGCGAGATCGGTTGGCTGCGGCTGGCGCGAAGATTCTGAACACCCAAACAGAGCGAGATCCGGAGCTGGCGCACCGTACGCAAGCCCAGCGCATCGGGTTCATTCTTGAACGCGGGGCGGCATTGTTGCCAAAGGTAATTGGTCAATTGACTATCGATAGATTGGCAGAGCAGATGGACAGGATCCATACTTCCGGTGTGGCACATCTGAGCCTGACGTTTGGAAATATCATGGTAGATGAATTCAAACAGCCATGGTTTGTCGATTTTGAGAACAGTTATGCATTTGACAACACCCGAACTTGGAAGTTTCATTGGCAGCGGGATCAAGATCGTCAGAAGTTCAATCGAATTTACAATGCCCAACTCATGAATGAAGCCACCGCGCGAAATGAATTGAGCAGCTTAGCCAAGGATTACGGATCTTATGCACCGGTAAACCTTGGCCGCGGAATGGCCATGCGTGGATTTTGGTCGATCGATAGCGGCAGCGGTCGATGGGCCTATTTGAATGAAAGCATCATGGCCCCTCTTGTTTCAGAAAAGCGCGTGCTCGATCTTGGCTCTAACAATGGCGTGATGCCATTGCATATGCTGCAGGCTGGCGCTGAAAGTGTTGATGGTATTGAGATTTCGGCAAGCTCAATTGAAGCGGCGCAGAAAATGCAGCGTCTATTCGAATGGGCTGATATGCGCCGCTACTGCTTGACTCTTCATCAGGGAAATATGACGGATATCCTTGATGGAAGCTGGGGATCGTTTGATGTCGTTACCGCATTGTGCACCTTGTACTATTTGACAAAGGAAGAAATGGCGGATGTGACCCGGCAAGTGGCTGAAATGGCACCCCTATTTATTGTACAGGCCAATGCTCAGACACGCGAATTTGCAGCTGATGGGAAGGCAGAGAAATCATCTCTCTCTTACCTGCATCATCTGTTGCTGAATAATGGTTTTTCTGAAGTGGAACTCTTCGCCCCTGCAGGTTTTAGCCGCCCGATTCTGGTGGCTCGCACGCAGGGACCTGGCAAATGAAACCCCGTCTTGCAGTTCTATCAGCCGTCTTGCCTTATCCACCTGTTGGCGGTCAACAGCAGCGCGTTGCCAATAAACTACGTGCATTTGGCGAAAAGTTTGATCTAACGTTTATCACTACTGCCCCAGCGCGGCGGTGCCATGTGATAGAGGAGAAGCTGCTCGACTACTGTGATGCATCTGTCCTGCTTCCAGTACCCGATCTAAGCCATCCTTGGAATCGCGCTTGGCATGGTACGCGCGGTATGGCATATGCATTCCTAAAGGGTTTAAAGCGCTCAAACTACTGGGTGAGCGAAGTGGCATTTACGCCGGAACACCTGGAACTATTGCAGCAGCTGTCATCATTTGATGTGGTCGTATACGAATATTGGCACGCATACAAGACAGTGTCATTATTTCAGGACACGGGAGCTTTCTGCGTTCTGGATATGCATAATGTCCTGTGGCAATCATACGATCGCCAACTTCGAGCAAAGCATCTGCCTGATACTGTTAGGGAGTGGCGGGTGGGCCGTTATCGATCTCAGGAGGAAGCCGCCTGGAAGGTCTTTGATGGACTTATTACGATAAACGCGGCCGAACACGCCTACGTGAAAGAGAAGCTGTCGCAAAAACCCCTCTTTTATGCCCCAATGGGGATTGATTTATCTGATTGGCCATATAGCTGGCAGCCAGCATTTCCCCCACGCATCGGTTATTATGGCGGCCTCGCTAGCCCACATAATCAGCGTGATGCCCTATATTGTTATGAAAATATCATGCCGCGCCTCTGGGATAGGTATCCTGAGACTGAACTTTGGCTGGTTGGTAGTAAGCCGTCCGCAAAGCTACTCAATCTCCCGCAGCTTGATAGCAGAGTGCGGGTCACCGGTTTTGTTGAGGATGTGGCCGGGATCTTGAATACACTGTCATTGGTTCTATGCCCGTGGCAAGGGCGCTATGGATTCCGCAGCCGCCTGATCGAGGTAATGGCTTTGGGTGTACCCGTTATCACAACTGCTGATGCTGTATATGGAATGGATTTGGTCTCTGAAAAAGGATTGTTTTTATGTGACCAGTCAGAAATGGCGGGCATTGCGCTGCAGTTATTAGATGAACATTCGATGCTTGATCAGCAAAGTCGCTGGGCGAGGGAACAAGTCGAGCATCAATATGGCTACGCAGCTACTTATCTGCAGTTGGCAACACAATTGCTTGAGGAACTTGATCATTCAAGATACCTGAAGAGAACTTCATGAGTTTGCGAGATACATTAAGGGGCATATATCTTGATTATCGACGCTATCGGGCTACTGGTCGCGGACAAGGCAGTCTGTTTGGAGTCATATTCCTAACTCAGGGATTCTGGGCTTCCACCGTTTATCGCTTGGCCCATTGGGTGGAAATTCATGAACATTTGGGCATCATCAGGGTTTTCCTTCGCATACTATTCTTAATCTGTCAGAAACTGGTTGAACTACTTACAGGAATTTCAATCCCTGCGACTTGTCAAATAGGAGAAGGTCTCTATATTGGCCATTTTGGACATCTGATTGTTAACGGTCGGGTGCGAATTGGTGCGAATTGTAATTTATCTCAGGGTGTAACTTTGGGAATTAAACAAGAGGGCAAGAATAGAGGTGTTCCTACGCTGGGTGATCGGGTGTATATAGGGCCCAATGCCATCATTATTGGGGACATTCATATTGGCAATGATGCGGCCGTTGGGGCCGGTGCAATTGTAACCAAAACAGTACCCCCTAATGCAGTTGTCGCTGGTAATCCTGCTGAGATTACTTCATATGGGGGTAGTTTTGAGCTTGTCTGTTATGACGGTATGGACAGTGACCCTGAAAGAATAGATGCTTTTCAAAGGCGAGGACCTACGAATCCGACATAGCAATCGTTGTATTGAGGATGAAGCTAGACGTAATCTCGTATAAAGTTTGCTGGCAGCAGTTTGATCCCGTAGAAGCATATGTCGCAGAGGGCGGTTTTGCACATCAGATGGCCGCATTGTCGACGCTCTTTGATGAGATTCGATTGATAATAACTGTCCGTTCAACTTTGGCTCCGCCAAAAGCTGCCATACTAAAAGGGCACAACCTCGAGGTAGACCCGATACCTGAGCCCTCAGGTTCTGGCTTCAGAAGAAAACTGCATCTCCTTTTTTGGCTGCCGGTTCATTTGCCCAGTTTGTGGCTTAAGCTCAGCAAGGCAGATGCCGTTCATGCCTTGGTGCCTGGGGATGTTGGCTCCATTGGTATGATGGCAACACTAATGATGCGCAAACCGCTTTTTGTGCGTCATTGTGGAACGTGGGGTGAACCAGAGACGACAGCGGACCGGCTTTTACTCTGGGTGCTTGAGCGAGTCGCCGGCGGGCGCAATGTGGTGATGGCTACCGGTGGTGGGGATCAATCCCCGTCAGCCCGAAATCCCCAAATTAGCTGGATTCACTCAACCACTTTGACGGATGCTGAATTGGAACAGATTCCTGTTAAGAAGCCCTGGCAGCCTGGCGAACTTGTGCAACTTGTCACTGTGGGCAGGGTCTCGCGCGGCAAGAATATGATCGACGCTGTTCGCGCACTGCCTCAAATCCAAGCACATTATCCTGGCATAGTCTTGCATATTGTCGGCGATGGCGAGGAGCGGCGTCGACTGGATGAAGAAGTGGAACGGTTAGGATTGCAGGAGACCGTTGTTTTTCATGGCAATGTCGCGCATGATGAGGTAATACGTATCTTGCAGACGTGCCATCTCTTCGTCTTCCCCACGAAAACCAAGGAAGGTTTTCCCAAGGCGGTATTAGAAGCGTTGGCTTGTGGGCTGCCGGTTGTAACAACAAGTGTGTCGGTGCTGCCCTATTTGGTTGGATCAGAGCGCGGCGTAGTGCTAGATGAGATTTCGGCTGCTGCTGTGGCCAATGCTGTGCTCGACATTCTCTCTGATCCGGCCCGTTTCGCGGAAATGGTACGATCGGCACAAGCGGTAGCGCATGATTATACACTGGAACGCTGGCAGACAATTATCGCCGAGCGGCTGGAAGCGGCGTGGGGACAGCCACTGCGTCGAGAAGTTGAGGGCTCAACCTATTATTAGTCGTTGGCAGGATGCAGGCGCCTGGTTGTTATGGCGCAGCGGGGGCGCCCGGATCGCGCGCGAGGTGTTGGCTGGTGGGGGTCGCTTTGTGCTGGAGTTTCATAATGTTGTGGCCGGGCATGAATCTGAACATGAGGCCAAACTAGCGCCGGGACTCACCACAAGCCAATTTGGCGCGATTCTGGCGTGGGTCAGTGACCGGTTTCTCTTTTTGTCGGCGGAAGCTTTTCTGATAGGCAGTGGCTCCGGCGTGCTGCTTACCTTTGACGATGGATTGGCCGGTAACTTTTCGCAGGCGATCCCGCTGCTTGAGCAGTATGAAGCACCGGCCATCTTTTTTGTGGCCACACAGCATGTATGTGAGCCGGCTAATTGGCTGCCGGCCAGCCGCAGCCTGGCGGCGCAGATGTGGCCAGATGGCTGCTACGACGCTTATGCCCATGCGCTGTTCGACGGCATGTCGGAAACGCAGGTACGTGCCGCCGCGCAGCATCCTCTGATCACCATGGGCAGCCATACAGTTACACACCCGTTCTTGACCCGCTGCGATGATGTGGCCTTGGCGCATGAATTGCTGGAATCACGGCGTTACCTGGAAGCGGTCACGGGTCAGCCTGTGGATCTATTCGCATATCCTACAGGTGATTATGACTGGCGCGTTGCAGAGGCGGTGCGGCGTGCGGGTTATCGAGCTGCTTTCGCCGAATCGTCGCGAGACATAGGTCTAGCAGCGTATGAGATACCGCGGGTAGGACTTTATCGCCACGATCCTGCCTATCTCAGTTTCAAGTTAAGCGGCTTACACCAACCAGCGCTGAGAAAACCGTATGTCTGAGCCGGTGACCGTGGTGGCATTGATCGATCATTTGGGTCGCGGCGGGAGCGAACGCCAGCTTTTTTTGACAATGATCCATTTAAACCCCGGCAGTTTTGAGCGACATATCGTCGTCTTCAATCGCAGCCCGCACGCCGTGTATGTTGAGGCACTGCATGAGGCGGGGGTGACAGTGTGGTTGCTTCCTGACACATGCCACACCATCCGCCAGCGCTTACAGTACTTAAGCGGGCTGCTGCGAAAGCTGAAGGCGAACGTGGTCCATTCGTGGACGGTTCATGATAATCCCTACGCCGGACTGGCGGGACGGCTGGCCGGGGTGCCGGTGCGCTGGGGATCATTGCGCGGTTCGCTTAAATTGGCTGGCTTTCAATCGCTGCCGGCTTGTTATCGCTATGCCTCGCTGCACCTAGTGTCGCGTCTCATGGTCAACGCGCCATCGCTAGAAGTGGAGCTTGAGGAACAAGGAATCAGGCCGGAACGTATTATTCTGTTGCCCAATATCGTAACTGCACCCACCTTCCCAGCGATGGCCGCGGATTTGAGCGGCTTGGACATCACAGCGGCGCATCGTGTTGTAGGCACCGTGGGTAATGTGCGCAACGTGAAGAATCAGAGACTGCTCATCGAGGCGTTGGCGGAGGTCATCAGGCGGCATCCAAATGTGCGCGGGATCATTGTTGGCCAGTCGATTCCGGACGAGGAGGATCTGCCAGGCCAATTGCAAGCACGAATTGATGAACTGGGGTTGGCCGGAAAAGTGATTCTAGCCGGTTTTCGCGCGGATATTGCCGAGCTTATGCAGCGGCTGGATATTTTTTGTTTGACATCGCGCAGTGAAGGAATGCCCAATGCGCTGCTGGAAGCGATGGCGGCCGGCTGCCCGGTAGTAGCCACGGCCGTCGGCGGAATCCCTGATATCGTCAAGCATGAGGAGAACGGTCTATTAGTGCCATCGGAAGATAAGGAGGCGCTGGCCGCGGCTGTTCTACGACTGTTAGCACATGAAGCGTGGGCAAAAGAGCTGGGCAATGAGGCACGGCGCACCATCATCTCACGGCACAGTGCCCAGCCGATCGCCAGGCGTTTGAGCGACCTATACCAGCAGGCGTTGGCATGACGGATGATTACCAGATGGTCACAGGCGTAGAGATGGACCCGGCTGATGGCGGCCGATTTCTGGCGACGCGTGTTTACAGAGGACAAAAGCGCGTTCATTATCGAGCATGGGGACTGGCTCAATCGCGGCCGGGAAAATCAATGGTTTATCCAAATAGGCGCGGAGATCGTCGCTTATTGCGCCATTATCCCAGCAGACTGCGCGCTCAATGGGCAGCGCGTGCCCGCCCTATGGTGGGTTGATTTGATCGTGGCGCCCGCCTATCGGGGACAGGGTATCCAGAGGTTATTTGATGAACGCGTGCGGACCGCGGCCGATCTGTTACTGGGCTTTCCCAACGAGCTCGCTGCTAAAATCCATCGCAAGCATCATTGGGGTGTGGTCGAAGATGGGGATGTGCTGCTGTTGCCTCTGCGTCCGTCTGGGGTCAAGACGGTGCAGCAAGCGCAGGGGCGGCGCGGCAACCTGCTGCGGCTCGCCGCGGCAGCGTTGTCACCGGCAGCGTGGATGTGGCGACGGCGCCTCGGTTTGAAGCAAACAGGGGGGGCGGCACGCTGGCCTAAGGCGACGGCTGGGGCCATGGCCGCCATCTTTGAGCAATATAAAGCGCAATATCCGGCCACTATATATCGCGATTCAGCGTATTGGCAGTGGCGTTATTGGGAAGCACCTTACCGCGATGAGTTGTTGTTCTATCGTACCGGGCCGGCTAACGCGCCAACCCACTGCCTGGTGGCGCGGCGGGTGCGCTTTGGCGATATACGGACTGTACGCATTCTCGATTTAATCGGCGACCGGCAGGATATGGATGGGCTGCGAGAGCTGGTATTGTTGACCCTGCAAGGGGCCATCGACTGGGGAGCGACCCAAGTGACAGCGCTTAATTTTCTACCGGAATTACGACAGTTCTGGCGCAGCTTGGGTTTTGTAATACGCACGCCCGGCCGCTTTTGCTGGCAGAGCGAAGACAAGGAGTTGATGGCACGGCTAAACGCGGACAATCATTGGGTGTTGGGTGACAGCGACCTGGATGCACCGGAGTAAAATATGAGAGATACCTGGCACACGATTGATAATAGGGATTTAGTCAGCAATCCAGCGCGGCAGCTAGCAGCCTCACCATTGGTGCACGTCATCGCTTGGTTGGTCCTAAATATGGTGGCGGCCGTGGCCATGGATCGCAGCAGCCTGATAGCCACCGCCCTGGCGCTGCTCGCAGTTGGTGCTGGACTTTACTTCCTCGCCTTTGATGAGACGCGGGAGCGTTTGATTTATGTGACCGGCTATATTGTTGGCGTCGAGGTTCTGTGGCGAGGGACCGGCGCCGGCGTATTCTGGGAATTTGGCAAGTACGCCTTGATCGTCCTGCTCGTTCTGGGGCTGATTAAGGAGCAGCGTCTATTTCGCGCCCCGAAACTGCCGATTTTCTTCTTTGTTTTGCTGATACCGTCCATCGCGCTGCTGTCTAGTTTTAACCGTGAAGATATTGCCTTTAATCTGAGCGGACCGCTGGCCCTGGCCGTGGCGACGATGTATTTCAGCAATATCAAGCTGACATCCGACCAATTTGAGCGCTTGCTGCTGGCGATCCTGGGGCCAATTGTCGGACTCGCTGTCCTGGTCAATTTCGTGATCTTGACTGCAGATACGCTGGTTATTGTTGTTGGCGGTAAAGCGACTTCGGCCGGCATAGGTCCAAACCAGGTGTCGTCTGTCTTCGGAATGGGAATGGTAGCGGCGTTTTTCCTGGCGATGCTGTATACGCGACATCGCGGCTTGCGTTCGCTTATGATCCTCATCGTCATCTGGCTTGTGGCGCAAGCGGCGCTGACGCTATCTCGCGGGGGATTGTGGGCGGGATTGGGAGCAATCACTGTCGCGTCTTTGTTTCTGGCACGTGACAGACAGATGCGCACCGTTCTCATTTTCATAGCAGTCGTGGGCTTTTTGGTGCTTAATTTCGTGGCGCTTCCGGCGCTTGACGAGTTTACGGGCGGCGTCGTCACGCCACGCCTGCAGGATTTTGATTTGACGGGTCGGGATCAGATTATGCGCGCAGACTGGATAATCTTCCAGCGGAATCCGCTGTTTGGTGTCGGACCGGGCCAATCTTACAACCTCCATGACCTCACATTTCGGGCATCCGCGGCACATAATGAATATACGCGCTTGCTGGCCGAGCACGGCAGTCTGGGTTTGGCAGCCTTACTCATATTGTTTGTGCTTGCCGGCCGTTTGTTGACGCGACCGCAGCGGCCGTTTGCCAAAGGTTTCACATTTGCGACGGTTACGTACGCTTTACTGTTTCTATTCCATTCAGCCATGCGCCTGGCGGCTCCGGCTTATCTTTTTGGCCTGGCGGCAGTTACATTGGTACTTGAGCCGGAAGATGATCAGCAAGCCGACGATCTCACTTGATGGTGCAAACAAACTTGCAGGTTAGCCGTTGGTAAATGGCGAAGCGTAAGATAAAACTGCATCCCATGCGTGTACTGATAGTGACAAACGGGTGGCCTACGCCCGAGCACCCGGAGTGGGTCCCTTTCATTGTCCAACAGGTCGATTTTCTGCGCAGAGCCGGCGTCGATGTAGAAGTGTTCTCTTTCCAGGGCCGAAAGCGCCCGGCACTGTATCTGAAGGCATGGCGACGACTGCGTCAGGCATGCGATATGAGCCAATTCGATATCGTGCATGCCCAATTCGGGCAGAGTGGTTTGATCGCTCTGCCTTCCCCCATACCGTTGGTTACCACCTTCCACGGCAGTGATTTGCAAGGATACGTTAATAGCAAGGGTCAATTCACCTTACTTGGTCGCATATTACAACTAGCCAGCCGCTGGGTTGCACGGCAATCCAAAGAGGTTGTGATTGTTGCCGAGCATCTTGCCGTCTATTTGCCGGCCGGAATTAGCTACCAAGTCATCCCCTGTGGTATCGACACCGGCTTATTTAAGCCTATGTCGCAGCAGCTTGCTCGCGAGCAACTGCAATTGCCGCAGAACAAAAAACTGGTTCTCTTTGCCGCCGATCCCGGAAAGCCAGTAAAGCGTTATCATCTGGCGAAGGCGGTTGTAGATCATTTGGCCACCGATTACGACATCGATCTTCTGGTTGTAAGTGATAAACCGCATGAGCAGATGCCACTGTTTATGAATGCATGTGACGCACTCCTGCTAACCTCCAAACACGAGGGTTCGCCAACCGTCGTTAAGGAGGCTTTGGCCTGTAATCTGGCCATCGTGTCCACCGCGGTCGGCGACGTTCGCTTTCGACTTGGTGATGTCGAAGGCTGCGCCGTTTGCGAAGCGGATAATCCCGTGGCCATCGCGCGCGAACTCGAGGTCGTGCTGCGAAATTCTGAACGCATTGATGGACGTCAAGCGATCCAGGATCTAAGCGAAGATAAGCTGGTTGCCAAACTATTAAATGTTTATCGAAGCGCTCTGAACCATGCAGGCTAAAGCCCCAACTATTAGCATCATCATGCCGGTGCGTAATGAAGGTTCCTATATCGAGCGAAGCCTTGGTTCTGTATTGGCCCAGGATTACGCGAGCGATGAGACGGAAATACTGGTTGTCGACGGCATGTCGGATGATGGTACACAAGACGTGGTACGAACGATAGCGGCAGGCCAGCCAAACCTACGGCTGATCGATAACCCCGAGCGTATTGTGTCCACGGCCCTTAACCGGGGGCTAAGGCAGGCCAATGGCCATATTATCGTCCGCGTCGATGGCCATTGCGAGATTGCCCCTGATTACGTGCGGCGGTGCGTGTACCATTTGCAGGAGAGCGGTGCCGATGGGGTGGGCGGACCGATTGAGACGATTGGCGGGACCACGACGGCGCAGGCGATTGCATTGGCCATGAGCTCCTGGTTCGGCATGGGCGGCTCCGCTTTTCGCACGATAAAGGATCGCGCACTTTGGGTAGAAACGGTCCCCTTTGCGGCCTATAAAATGGAGACCATTCGCCGATTGGGTCTCTATGATGAAGAGCTGGTGCGTAACCAGGATGATGAATATAACTATCGCCTGCTCAAGCAATGGGGGAAGATCCTGCTCACGCCCGATATTCGCGCGCGCTACTACAGTCGTGGTTCGCTAAGCAAATTGTGGCGGCAGTTTTACCAGTATGGCTTCTGGAAGGTAAGAGTGATGCAGAAACACCCGCGGCAGATGCAGCCACGGCAGTTTGTGCCTTTTCTTTTTGTGCTTTCGCTGATTTTGACAACGCTGCTGCCGCTTGGCTGGGGGCTTTTGGGCATGATCCTGCTTGCCTATCTGCTGGCTGATTTTGCGGCTTCGACTGGTATCGCCAAAGATCATGGCTGGCGCTATTTTCCTGCTCTGCTCATGGCGCATCCCACGATGCACGTCGCTTACGGCCTGGGTTTCCTGGTGGGGTTGGTGCGCTTTGCGCGCCGTTGGGGGGACAAGGTCGGGCGCGTGCCTGATTGGTAAAGCTAGTATTCCAGGTGCCTGGCACTTTCTTAAGTGCCAGGCACCTAACAAGCGACTTATGTCTGATCTGGATCGTTTGCGCGGTGAATATGCTGTTCGGGCAAAGCGCCTGGTGCTGGAGGAGCGCTATTCGCTTTTCAACAAGGCCAACCTGTTCGCGATACAACAGCGCCAGCGGGCTCTGGCGCAGGCGCTGCAAAAAGAAGAGCTGACTCCGCTGGATGGGAAAGCTATCTTGGAGGTCGGCTGCGGCAGCGGCGGGGTATTATTGGAGTTACTCAGTTTGGGCGCAAGGGCAGTTTGTATTCAGGGAGTCGATTTGCTGCCAGACCGCTTGGCTGCGGCACAGGCTCGATTGCCGGGTTTGGCTCTGCAAAACGCGGACGGCCGTTACCTACCCTATCCCGCGCAGACTTTCGATCTACTGCTGCAGTTTACCGTCTTTTCGTCGATTCTCGACCCAGCTATCTGGCACGCGATGGCACAGGAAATGCTGCGCCTATTACGGCCGAACGGGGCGATCGTCTGGTATGATTTCTGGCTCAACCCCACCAATCCACAGACGCGGGGCATACGGCCGTCACAGATACGCGCCCTTTTCCCCGGCTGTCGCATCCGCTTCATCCGCGTAACCCTGGCTCCACCCCTGGCGCGACGCCTGGTGCCAATCTCATGGACGCTGGCTGCGATACTGGAGAAGCTGTGCTTATTGAACACCCATTATCTGGCGATTATCCGGCCCGTTCGTCCTTGATCAGAACAATAGTTCTATGCTATAATGGCTTTAATGACGACGCACGTATGCTTGACCAACGGCCCAACTTGCCACCCGCTGCCCGCCCTTCGCCACTTCCACAGAATCGATTTAGTTTCCAGGAGAAAAAAACAAAAGGAGCAAAGAAACAAGATCGATTCCTGCTGGAATTGGCGTTATGTCAACTAATCGTTCGCTCAGATAGGAGTGACCTGCTGCTGCCAGCCAAAGGCCTCAACCAGAAGGATCTTCAGTTCGTAAACGAGTCAGAAAGGCTTCCACACCAAGGCGCGCGCCGGACCACCAATGGTAAGGGTAGGCCAGTGGCAGCAACAGCGGTCGCGAAATACGATAGCGAGTTCGCAGCGTAGTGGGAGCGGGGAAGAACCACCTAACGATATAGCCTAACCGTTTACGCCAGCCGGTGATTTCACTTAATCTGAACCAGTAGCCCTGGCCTTCCGATTGCTTAACGGCCGTGCTCAACGTAAATGCCCTTGTTTCTGCGTCAGAAACCTCGATGGTCTGCAGTCGTTGCAGCGCCTGTTCCGGTACGGGGGCGCCCCAATCGCGGGCAATAGTTGCCAGGATTTGCCGCAGCGGTAATATTAATTGAAAGGTTTGTGCTTTATCGATTAAGAGATCCCAGGCGATCTTATCTTTATAGGTAAAGATCAGTTCAGCGAGATCGTTTCGCCACAGCAATTGTGCTTGATACGTATGATGTAAGGCCAGGTGGCCGCAAAGATGGAGAATCTGAGCTTCGAGACCCAAAACCTTCATCGGATTGGAAGCGGAGTGCGCGGGACACGCCGTCTGCCAAAACCAATCCATTGACAGCTGTTGCTGGTAATAGAGTGAATGAAATAGCGACCAATGAAGTTCAAGAACAACGGGTTCTACTCCAGGCTTATTCAGCGCGACTGGATATGAAGTGCGCTGAACGACCGATGTCTGCTCATATCCAACTGGCGCCAACCGATCTATGGCTTCGGGCAGTTGTTCAGGCCGGATGAGCAGATCGAGATCGCGCATCGGGCGGAAGGCGATATTTTTGTAGACGGTTTCAATGAGTGCTGCGCCTTTGAGGACGATGGTGTCTATTCCGGCGTCTCGAAAGAGCGCTAATGTTTGGCCCAATTCGTGCAATAAGAGAAGGTTGCGACGGGCCGTATAGCCGTATTTTTTCTCTAGGGCTTGTTCTACTGCTGGAGGTGCGATCTGTTGGCCGCGTAATGTTTGGTAAAGCAAGGGAAACAGAAGCTCCTCTTGCGCGGTATGAAGAAACAGGTCCCAGTCAAAATCACCTTGTGCAGCCAAGGTTTTGGCCTCTGACATGCTGGCAACGTGCAGACGGGCTTTCAGGCAATGCTGAATAAAGACTTTTTCAATTTGCGGATCGGATAACAAATTCTTTTCGACTCCTATCTACAATGAAAATGCCGCAGCCGGCTCCAAATTTACAGCACATTCTCGCACCAAGCAAAGGGCGAGTGGCTGGAACCGAAAAGAGATTGCGGATCTAATAGCTAAATGTGCTGGCGATAATTTGGATAAACAGGGTTGGGAAACAGTTGAATTACTATCGCTTGAGTAAACTGTGAGGAAACTATGGAATTAAGGTTACTATTTACCCTTTTCAGGCGCTGGTTCTGGCTTCTTTTGCTGGGCGCAGTTCTAGGGGGGAGTGCGTACTATTTGTATAGCATCCGCCAGCCACCGGTGTACGAGGCTTCAACCAAAGTGATGGTCATCCAACCCAGGGAGAGCCTATCGTCCGATCTCACGAACTTGACTGACCGGGAACTGGCCGAGACGTATCGTAACTTGTTGGTTGTGCAGCCGGTGCTGGAGGCGACAAGTGCACGTGTTGGCTTTCGCGTCAGCGGCGGGCAGATCAGTTCGAAACTCATTGAAGACACCTTGTTCATGATCATTACGGTGCGCGATCGCGATCCGGAACGGGCCGCGCTTATCGCCAACAGCCTGGTTGATTCGCTTATTGAGCAGAATGATGCGTTGCAGGCGGGCCGCTACGAAGCCTCAGAGGAGAGCCTACGGGTTCAAATCATCGAAGTGGAGGAACAAATGGCCGCACTGCGTGCGGCAGAAGGCCAAATCACCCAGCTTTCTGAGGAGGAGTTGGCTGCGCGGAAGGAAGAATTGGAGGGCAGCATTCTGGAGCTGACTGGTCAAGCATCCGAGCTTGAAGAGGAGATTGCCGGCCTGGTGGCTTTAGGCGAAGTGCCGCTCGACCTGACGCCAGAACAACGCCAACTCCTTGATGAGAACGTGGCCCAGCTTGAGCTGCTGCAACTCGGTTCCGCTGCGGCCCGAGAACGGTATCAGGAGTTGTTGTCGCTGGATACGTATGAGGGTGAACAAAGGGATCAAGAAGCGGAGGTCCTGGAAATCGCCAATCAAATAAGCGCACTTGAAGGGCAGATCGCAGAGTTGGCGGTAATTGAAACAGATGGTGAGTTAACAGACGAACAGCGCACACTCCTGGCTGAAAAACGGGCGCAACTGGCATTTCTAACGTTGACCGCAGATGTCAGTGGGACACGGTATCGGGAGGCGCTATCCTCAGGTACGCGAGAGGAAAAATTGCGGGCCCAGGAAGAGATGATCTTGGCCTTTGCCGGTCAAATCAACGAGCTTGAAGCGGAGATTGAAGACATTACAGCGGAGTCGAGGGCGGAGCCAGACCAAGCCGCGTTGGAACAACAAGCGCTTGTTAGGGATAAGCAAGCACAACTGGCGCTTGTGAAACTCAATTTGGATATGGCTACTGATAGCTATCGCGCGCTGTTCTCACCCGTTGTTACTGGGAACATAGATGGGAATAACAATTCTCAAGATGGGGCCAATCAGGCGCTGTACCAGCAGATCTATTCCAGTTTGCGCAGCAACTTTGAAGCTGTGCGGTTGGCCAGAATTCAAAGTACGCCCAATATTGTGCAGGTTGAGCAGGCGGTTGCGGGCAGTCAGGTCAGGGTTAATGCTATCTCCAATGCCATGTTGGGCGCTTCGGTTGGGCTGCTGGTTATGGGGTCGATCGCCTTTCTCGTTGAATATCTTGACGATACGTTGAAGACTCCAGGTGACATCGACAAGGTGCTGGGGCTGTCGGTGATTGGCTATGTGGCACAGACCACGGAATTGGCTCCCAATTCGGAAGAGAACGGGGGTCAGGTAGGACCCTTTGTGAGCAACAACCCGCGCGCACCGTTGGGCGAAGCGTTTCGCTCACTGCGCACCAATCTAGAATTCGCGGATGTAGACCAGTCGTTGAAGACGATCCTGGTCACAAGCCCCGGGCCGGGTGAAGGCAAGACGACGATTGCCGCCAATCTTGCCGCCGCTTTCGCGCAACAGCAGAAACGGGTTATCTTGCTGGATTGTGACCTGCGACGGCCGAAAATACACAAGGCGTTCGGCCTCTCCAACGATAAGGGTCTGAGCAATGTATTTCTGGGACAGGCGGAATTGCAGGATGTTGTGCACATCTACGATCGATCTTTGGCTGTGATCACAGCGGGAACGCTGCCTTCTAATCCGGCGGAACTGCTGGGATCGGAGCGGATGTCGCAGTTCTTGAATACTGTGAATGAGATGTCTGATGTCGTGGTAATTGACAGCCCACCTTCTATCGTGTCTGATGCTGCGGTCTTATCGTCCAAGGTGGATGGGGTGGTCATGGTGATTTGTCCGAGCCGAACGCGTGCTGATGAAGCGCTGGCACAAATGGAACAGCTTAAAAGGACCGGCGCACGTATTGTGGGGGTTGTGTTCAATCGTATACCTCGTAAACAGGCGGGTTATTACGGCCGTTACCGCTACAAATATCGGTATGATGGTTATTACGGTTATGCGTACGGTGGGTCTGATGATGGCAAAGGCCAACGTCGTTCCCAGGGGCTTGTTGGCAGATTGACACGGCCGTTTAGGAAACGATCGTCGTCGCAAAAAGTGGAAACCATAACGTCCGTGCAGGGTGAGGAAGCGTAGATCCGGTGCCGGCCCGCCTGGAAGAAGGTGCATCATAACCAGTTATCGAATCGCAGAGGACGTCGCTTTTAGAGAAGTGGATGGCGAGATCATCGCCCTTAATCTGAAGAGCGGCCAATATTATACGCTGAACGAGGTTGGAACGCGTATGTGGACGCTGCTGGTTCGAGCTGGGCTCGGTTGAAAGCACAGTTGCGGCGATCGTGACCGAATACGATATTTCGCCAGAGCAGGTTGAGCAAGATCTAGCGAGTCTGCTTGAAGCGTTGGCAGTCAATGGTTTAGTTGAGAAAAACTGAGGCTGTATCAGAGGGTGATCTGAGCCGCATACTTGCCCATCGATTTACCCTTTTATGCCTGCGCGGGCGGCCAGATGCCACGTATATAGAGTCCGCAGGTCAATTAGCAGCGCGTCCCGATTTTGGCGGGACGCGTTTTTGCCTTCTGCCCTTTTACTAGAATCTATCGCTTGCTGGATACGTCTGTCGCTCTTCTCAAGTCGATTCTGAAGCGTTAAGGTAGGCCTTAAATCTTTGTGTTCAACCCAGCAGTTGGGTTGAATCCAAAGCTATCACCGTAAGAATAGGTTTAACTTCTGTTGATTATAGTTGTGCTAACACCTAATTACGGGATAAGTTAGAATAATCTTACTGGCTGCAGAACTGAGTTATGCTTTCCGGATATACCCAATATCGTAATTCATGGGTTACAAGCGCAAAGTAAACCTGATTCCCGCCAGTCCGCCTAGAAACGAACCGGGAGAGATGTTTTGCAAACACGTCTGCAAAATCAGGGAGAAATCGAAACAAGTAGATGGACGAAGTCGATTCTTTAGTCGAAGAGCTGTTTTGGGCTGATAGGCAAGATCAAGAAGGTGCGGGTCTAGACCTTTCTGTTCTTAATCTATCGAGCCTCGCCCATCTTTGCCGCCAGGCAACGGATCGCTTTTTCCAACACGGTGGCTACGATGACCGCTATTGTCTGGAATTGTTCAGGCGAGCCATCTGGGAACAAGATGAAGAAGCGTGGCAGATCCTTGTCGATCAATATGGAAACCTGGTCACTTCCTGGGTCCAGCGCCATCATGCTTTCGCCCTGGCAGACGAAGATCGCGAGTACTTTGTCAACCGGACTTTCGCCAATTTCTGGCGCGCTTTCAGCCGCGATCCACAGAAACTTGCCAAGTTTGGCGACCTCAAATCGCTCCTGCAATACTTGAAGCTCTGTGCATATTCGGCCGTCCAGGAATACGTAGAGCGGCAGATGCGGCCGCGCCATATGACGCTCTCCGACAAGCCAATAGAGACAATAGCCGACCTGAACGATTACATCGGCGATGTCGACGACCATATGCTGGCCACGACACTCTGGAAGCATGTCCTCTCCTCCGTCAAAAACGACCAGGAACGGATCGTTGCCAGGGACTATTTGCTTTATGATATGAAGCCCAGGGAGATATATGCCCGGCACAAGGATGTATTTGACAGCGTCAGCCAGCTGCGGCGGGTCAAGGGCAATCTTATGGCTAGGCTAAGAAGGGATAACGAACTTTTATCTTTCCTGGCCGACTTTGAGTGAAAAGGTCATCTTTTTGCATTTATACTGAGTGAAAGTAGAAATAGCAAAAAGGGAACAACGATGGATAGAACCGAAAAAACGCTTAAAGCCATATTGTACCGGCTCGAATGCCCTTCTAAAATGGACCTGGGTGAATATGATCTGGGATTACTGGATATCTTCCGGCGCAATGAAATTGCCGCTCACACGGCAACCTGCCCGCTTTGCCAGGCAGACCTGGTGCAAATGCGGCTGTTCATGGCCCTCCCGTTGGCTGATGAAGTGCCACTGAAAAATAGAAAAGAAGAGAAGACTCAGCTCTTAGAGCGGATCAAGGTCATCGTCGTCGATCTATTGGCGCCTCCTGCCGGACTAGAGATACCCATCTCCTTGCAGCCGGCCATGCGTGGCGAAACGCAGGATATGTCTACCAGAGTGTTCCACGTCGATCCTTACGTCATTGCCCTCAGTGCCATGAAAGAACCCTCCTCCTGGCAAAAGCAGCATATCATCGGCGATATCATACCGGCCACAGATGATGAAGAGAATTTCCAACATTGGACTGTCTACTTGTGGCGTGCCGGAAAATTGTTGGATACGAGCGCGGTAGATAGGGACAGCCATTTCTTTTTTGAGGACGTTCAGTTTGATAACAAGCCGCATGACTTGATCTTGAGCGGACCCAAAGTGGAAATCCATTTACAAAACTTGCTGATGGCCTAAACGCGTGCGATGAAACCAGATGCCGTCGTAGATCAACTGGTTGACCTGATAAATTCCGAGCAGGATACCAAGCCAGCCGTCGCGCGACTGGATGCCGAAGAGTTGATGGCGGTCAGCGCTGATCTAAAGCGGCGCGCCTTATTCTACTTACGCCGCGATGCGCCTAAGGCGCTGGCCATTGCCGAGTTAATCTTAAATATCGGCGGATGGCGTGATACGCCGCGTATTCGCGCGCTGGGGCTGCAGACGAAAGCGATTGCCTTAACCCTTGCCCTACGAGAATTTGAAGCGGCGCTTGACCTGTTTGCTGAGTCTGAAGCCATTTACCAATCCTATGACGATGAGCTAGATATCGCCATCGGCCAGATCAGCCGCGTTTGGGCTTTGGCCTGCCTGCAACGATATGACGAAGCGTTTGCCACCGGGGAGCAAACGGCAAGAATTCTGACCCGGCACGAAGATTACACCTCGCTTGCCGCGCTAAGCAATAACCTTGCTGCCATCTACGGCCGTCGTGGCCAGGATCAGGAAGCCCTGGAACGAATCTTCGACGTCGAAGCTGCCTATCTGCGCCTGGGTGAAGAAGGGCAGCGCCGCTTGTCGTTGGCGCTGATCAACCGCGCCATCGTACTGCGCAATTTGGGCCGTTTCACCGAATCGATCGCCGCCAACGAAACGGGCCTACAAACGGCCGTCAAGTTTTCGCAGACGGCCAATATAGCCCGAGCCGAACAGAATCTAGGCATCACCTATTTCCTCCTCGGCCGCATCACGAAAGCGGAAGCCCTGCTGCAAAAGGCGCGCGACACCTTCATATCCGATCAACGCTACCGCGACGCCATTCTGGTCGAACTCTTTATCAGCGACGGGCTCTTGTATCTGCGCCGTTATGAGGAAGTCTTGGTCAAATGCCGCCAGGTGATCGAGACTTTTCAAGAAGCGGGCACGCAGTTTGAAGTGGCCCAGGCGCTGCTCAATGAAGCGACCGCCTTGACCGGTTTGCACGCCTACGAGGACGCACTCCAGCCCCTGGCCAAGGCGCGCCAGATCTTCGGACGAGAAGCGAACGAAGCGTGGCAAGTGTATACCGATTTAGAAGAAGCCACGATCCTCTACCGCCGCCAACAGTACGAGGCCAGCGAGGAAATGGCCGCCAGGTGCAGCCGGCGATTGCAGACCCTCAAGCTGCCTTTGAAGGAAGCACTGGCGTTGATTATCACCGCGCGTTCTGCCCAGGCCAGAGGCCGGATGGTGGCGGCACAGGATGCCCTAAAGCGCGCTCTGGAAATCGCTAAAGTAGTCGATGTGCCTGTTCTAACCTACCAGGCCTATTATCTGAAGGGGCAACTGGCACTGGCCCGGGGAGATCGTGCCCGCGCTCTGGTCGCCTATGACAAAGCGATAAGGGAGCTTGAACGTTTGCAAGGGCAGATCATGGTTGAGTTTCGGGCCGATTTTCTGGCTGATAAGGACGAAGTGTATGCCCATGCCGTCGACTTGTGCCTGGAAGCGGACAACCCGCGCGTCGCTCTGACTTACGCCGAACGGGCCAAGTCACGGGCGTTGTTGTCGATGTTGGCCCATCATGTTGATTTGCGCATTGAAGCCATAAGCACTGCCGATCAGGTGCTGGTCGATCAAATAATGATCCTACGCGCCAGACGCGACCGCCTTTATCGTCGTTGGGAAACGGGTGAAACGCCCGGCAGCACTGTTAACCGGGAAGAAGAGCAAAAGGGCGGGCAGGCTGCCCGCGATGAAGGCCGGCAGCTTATTTTGCAGACCGAAGATGAGATCCGCGAACGATGGCACAGCCTGCTCGTACGCAATGCCGCTTACGTGCGCGAAGCGTCCTTATGGCAGGTACAGACGCGACTTAAGCAAGAGGCGTTGGCTGAAGATACGCTGCTCGTCGAATTTTTCACGCTGCCGCAAGGATTGGTCGCTTTCTTGGTATCGGCGACTGATGTTAAAGCGGTTCGCCTGCCGGTGACGATGAAAAGCGCCGGCCGTGACCATCAGAAACTACAGCACAATTTCAATACGCTAAAACAGGCTCCCTATCTGGCCGCCACTTTTGCGCGCCAAGCGCAGCGTCTCCTGCATAATCTTTACAGCGCTTTAATTGCGCCATGGATTGAGGATGCGCATAGGGTCCGGCGGCTGGTAATTGTGCCGCACGGCTCGTTACATTACCTGCCGTTTCACGCCTTTTATGATGGCGAAGCCTACCTATTACAGCGTTTCCAAATAAGCTATTTGCCCGGGAGCAGCTTTCTCGGCCTGAAGCAGGCAGCGCCCGCACGGCCGATACGCTCCCTGGTTATGGGACACACGCAAAACGGCCGTCTCTTGCACATACCCAACGAGATTGAATCCGTCGCCGCTGCTGTCAATGCCCAAGCTTATATGGATCAAGAAACGACGCGGCAGCGCTTCCAGGAAGAAGCGCCACCCTGCCATGTCATCCATATAGCGGCTCACGGCGACTTCCACCCGTCCAATCCGTTGTTTTCCGGGCTCTACCTGGAAGATAGTCTGTTGACCACCCTTGACGTTTTTAATTTGCGCCTTCGCGCTTCGTTGGTCACCTTAAGCGCCTGCCAGACAGGTCGTAATCTTGTCGGGGGTGGCGATGAGCTATTTGGGTTGACACGCGCCTTTCTGGCCTCAGGAGCGGCATCCTTGATCCTGACCTTGTGGCCCGTGGAGGACGAGACGACGACCCATCTGATGCGCGATCTTTATAGTAATCTCGTGAACGGTCAAGACAAGGTCGTCGCCCTACAGCAAGCGCAATGCAGACTGATAGAGGGAAATGAAGGCCTACAGACCGCACACCCCTACTACTGGGCGCCGTTTTTCTTGGTCGGCGACAGCGGTCCGTTGTTGGCCTAGACAACTGATGACGTTCCAGGTGCCAGGCACTTCACTTGCGGCCTACTTAGCAAGTTGCGATGCTCAAGTGCCTGGCACCTGAGGACACAAATGATCGGTGCCAGGCGCTTCACACGCTGCTTGCTCGGCAGGTTGTGACGTGAAAGTGCCTTGCGTCTTTTTGCTGGGCACGGAAAAGAAAGTGCCCGAATTCGTGCCGCAAAAAACGATTTTTACGCATTTATAACGTAAGAAACTAAAAATCAAGGCAAGAGGAAATTATGGGCGCTCAAATCAGTTTAAAGGGAATAGTTGTTTTATTGATTATCTTGTTGGCCATCGTTGCCGGGCTGCTCCTGGTCACTGCAGACATCTCAATGATGGCGGCCACGCCAGATGTCATAGCGGCTGTCATCCCGGGCGACGTTTCTGGAAGTACGCTGGTTGACCCGGCTTTCATACCACGCCAATTCAGCCCTTGGGGTATTGATGCCAACAGCCACATGCCAGTTTATTTAGCTCCTAAATCCTAGAACCGGCGAAGGTGCCGCCCCGACAAGGACACTGGGATCGGCGCAGTCGTTAAACGCGATCTCCTCCCGGGATGACAAATTCATCATCACGGTCTAAAGCCGCCAAGAAACAACAAAATGAGCCGTTTGCAGGCGAGTTATCTCGTGCAATTATGGCTTCGGTCAAGAAATAAGACTACGCCATTTGCCGACATTGGGCCAAAAACGTACAGTGCCATCCAACCCTGTCAGGTACAACGTCCTACTTGCTTGTGCATTCCGGCGACCACGCAAGAACCGAGCTGGTATGAGCAGCGAAGTCCACATACCAAGGCTCATGACCAGTGCTTGATAGAACAACCCATCGGCAGCACAGCGACCCATATTAGTCTCAAAGAAAACATCGGCCAGGATATGGATTTGAACCTGGCCGAAGGTCGGTATCGTTTAGAAAAGTGGGCCGTTGGCAGGCGGCAGGAGCGGGTGGTTGGCCGGCAGACCATTTTTGGCACATAATAGACCTTGCAAATACAATCCACAATCCAGAGAAGCATTGTTAGCAGATGCCGGGTATCTATTGCCGAGGTCGCTTGAAAATGTTTTTTTGAAATGCTTGGCATCTAAGGGGAAGAAGAAACAGAATGGAATTGGGACGACCGCTTAAAAGCTTAATAGCACTTATTGGTACAGCCACTTTGTTGATCCTCGTGATCACACAGGGTATCGCCGATACGCCGACTATGAAGGAAACGCCGCTCAATGAAAATGGCCTCGTTTATGAAATGTATCGGGCTGGCAATGGAGAATTGTGGATCAGCGATTGGCTGGCCGGTGAAATTTGGCGTGTTAATCCAACCTCAAACATTTACACGGTATATGAGGGACTGCTGGGAGCCAGCGACGGCCGTCTAGATGGCAATGGCGGCCTCTGGTGGAGCAACCTGGATGATAATCAACTCGGGCACCTCGTTCCAGGACAATCTACGGGGACATTGTGGCCCTTGCCTGTAGGCAGCGAGCCCATTGGCCTTGCCTTTGACGCTGGTGGGAATGTATGGGTTGCCGCCTCGAACGATTCTTTTGTATACCGCTTTGCACCTGGCACCAATCAGCTTTGCTCGTTTGCTTTACCGGATGAGGGGACTGCTGACTATGTTCTATTTCATGACGGCCGCATTTGGTTGGGTGACTGGGTTGCAAGCCGCATCGTGCGCCTGAATCCGGCCACTGGCGCTGTCACTTACTGGCAGTTACCAGATAATAGTATTCCCGCAGGACTTGCGTTTGATGCCAGCGGGCACTTGTGGTGGGCGGGCAACGGTTTAGGCGACCTTGGCCGGCTAAATCCGGGGACAAATGCCGTTACCATCTACCCCATTCCCGGCGACAATCCCTTACCTGTCCAAGTCTCGGTGCAAAACGACAATGTTTGGTACACCGATGAAATGGGGACTGTCGGCTCCCTCGACCCAGTTGTGGCCAAAGGAAATTCGCAGGTTGTGACACCAGCGACAAACACCGTGCAGCCAACTTGTGCGTCAATTAGCAGCAGCCCGGTCGCTATCACCACACGCAGCGGTGCGGTGGTGTGGACCGCCGCCAACTACAACCTGGCCCAGAATAGCGATGGATGGATGATTTACGATTTACCCCCTGGCGCTGCGCCTTATGGACTGGCGACGAGCAGCGACACCGTTTGGTTTGCCGATCAGGGCGAAGACACGGGCTTGGTCCGCACACAGCAATTGGGTTCGTTTGGCATTGAGGTGGAGATTACCGATTATCCAATTTTCTTACCTGCCCTACTCAGATCTTCTTGACTTGTAGTCGTGATTTCCTGATCGCGAAGGAGCCAGGCGTGAAAGGCGCCTGGCTCCTTCGTAAATAGCTGTCAGCCAGGATCTACAGCGGGTGGCTGGTTAGCTTGTTTACCATAGTTACCCGGCTATTCCTGGCCACTGCGGGCATCTTAATCATGGCAACCGCGCCAGATGTTATAGCGGCTCGTCACCCCGGGCGAAGTCTTGGGTCAACCACGCCCCGTCAGCCCTTGGGGCATTGATGCCAACTATTCACCGCGCGAATACAGTCCTTGAACGAGGTAGGCACACGCATGTGGACGCTATTGACCGAGTTGGACTTGGCTGCGAGCTTAGTCAAGGCGATCGTAGCTGAATACGATGCCACGCCAGAACAGGTTGAGCAAGATTTATCGAGGTTGCTAGAAAAGTTGACGACCAATGGCTTGGTTGAAGTCTGCTGAGACCAGAAAGCGCGATTATTCACCAGAACTAAACATGTTCAAAAGATTCAATAAAACTGTAGGAGGTATAGGGAAGATATCGACTTCATTTTCGCCAGACTCCGGTACTGGAAACATACTCTTGCAAGCCTTACTTCGAGAGGTTTGCATCTCGAAAGTGGGTCAGAAGCGCTTCGATACCGAGCCAAGCTCCAACACACAGATGCTAGAGATAGACCAAAGGCAACAGCAGCGGCTGCGCAAAACGATAGCGTGATCGCAGGGATGCAGGTGGAGGGAATAGCCACTTTAGTACGTGGATCAACCGCTTGCGCCAACCGGTGATTTCGTTTAATCTGAGCCAGTACCCCTGGCCTTCAGATTGCTGTTTGGTTCTACTTAATATAAAAGCATGCTCGTCAACAGGAGAAACCTCTTCTATTTTCAACTGCTGCAGGAACTGTTTGGGAATGGGTGCGCGCCAGTTGCGGGCAATCGATGTCAGGATATTGCGGACTGGTAATATAAGTTGAAAGGTATTTGCTTTGTCCAATACGAGATCCCAATCAAAATCAGGGCGGCAGACAAGTTGGCGGCAGCGGTTAAGTCTGTGCCCTGTTGGCGAGCGATGAGGCATTCGAGAATGAATGCGTAGGTTAGCTTGATGCTGGTTTGTATTGCGTGATTCATTCGTTTGTCTTTCTAGACAAGCGAGGATAGATTACGATCTATTATGAAGTTAATCAGCATATCGAGTTTTCAGGAACCTTCCTGTTTGTATGGATCAAATACGTTCGTTTGATCTCAAGTATGAGTATTCCATAGCCGGGTTGCGCGTTCTTACCAACCGGCCGGCCGAGTTGGGAAAAGCCTACACCGGCACGGACGGCAAGGTTCTGGTTGTTTTTACCAGGAAGGAAGTCGATTTGGTTAAATATGCTGACTTGCTTGGGATTTCCGGCGATCGAGAGGATTGGTATCCTTATGCAGATTATGACCGTATACTGGCTGCCGGTAGTAAGGATGGACAAAATATCCTGATCTGCGATCGAGACAACTTAATCCTGGACTGCGGCGCTTTCTTAAGGCAAGTGATCCCTTTTGCCTCAGCGCTACAGAATAAGTTGGTGCTACATGCATCGGCCGTGCAGACCAAGCAGGGCATTGTCGCCTTCATCGGCGCCAGCGGGGTGGGCAAATCGACATTGGCCAAACGCTTGAATGATTTAGGTTTCTTGCCTGTCGCCGATGACCTCTTGCCCTGTCGTTTTAGCCATCAGCAAGTAATGGTTCCCTTGGCCCCAGGCTCGAGCACTATGCCCCGGCAGTTGCCTTTAACCCGAATCTACTTTTTATCCCGTGACGCCTCGCTAAAGCGGATGAACCTCTCGGCTCTTGGCAAAATGAAATTCATACAATTGCTTTTACAGAACGGCTTTAGCGAACTTCCATTAGCGAATGTATGGAAAATGCAGTTTGTCCAATACAGCAGGATCGTAGACTTGGCAGCGGCTTTCCAGTTGACACTGCCGGATGGAACCGATCACCTGGAAGAAACTTTGATGACGCTTGTTGGACAACCTTTTCCAGTTGGAGAAGCAATGCACTTCCCATTGTCGAGCGCACAAGCTGAGCGATATATGTCATGAGTGGTATTGGCGGCATAATTCACTGGAATGAACAGCCGGTGGCCTTATCCCAGATCCGGCACATGATGCAAATTGTCAGCCACCGGGGTCTTGATGGGCTATGGTATGAGAGCGGCGGGAATGTTGGCCTTGGCTTTGCTTTGCTGGCCATGAAGAAGAGTGATGCGCAGCACCCCCAACCCATCTGGTTGCCGGATGCCTCTTGCGCCATTGTTGCCGATGCCGCTCTTTACAATCGCAGTGATCTCTTAAGCCGACTTGGAACTGTATCCTGGTGGTCGGAGGAGCCACCAGATGCGGCGATTATCCTGGCCGCTTATGAGCGCTGGGGCGTGGAATTAATGGATTTCTTGGATGGGGATTTCGCCTTCGCCATTTGGGATCGCAGACGCGAGCAGATATTTGCTGCCCGCGATCCATTCAGCACCAAACCATTCTTTTATTACCACGATTCACAAAGATTCTTGTTCGGTTCGGAACCGAAGCAGCTCCTTACCCAACCGGCAATGGCCGTAGAGCCGGACGACGGTGTAATTGGGGAGTTACTTCTCCGTAATTTCTTAAGCAAGGAAAGAACGTTCTTTAGGGATATCCGGCGACTGAAACCTGCCCATTATTTGATTGCCACACAAGAAATGGTTGTTCAAAGGAGGTGGTGGGCACCGGATCCCCAGAAAGAGATCTGGTACGAGAAGCCGCAGGAGTATTATGATCAGTTCCGCGAGCTGCTAAAAGCGGCCGTCGCCAAGCGTTTGCGCACAGATTTTACGGTAGTCGCCCACTTGAGCGGTGGTTTCGATTCATCCTCAATCGTGGTTCTGGCGGACGAGATTTACCGGCAAAATTCCCGTACACTCCCTGCATTGGAAACGATTTCATACGTATTTCCACATGATCCTTGTGACGAGACACCCTACATAAAAGCGGTATTAGACCGGGTAGCTTTTTCCAGCAACGGATTCGATGCTCCCAATAGAGCGTTCTCTGTTAATGAATTTGTCAAAGAAATCTGGCGACAAGACGCGCCGTTACTCGCTCATTTTCCTGCCTTAGCCATGCAGTTGGCACGGATCATGTCCAAGAGCGAAGCGAGAATACAGTTAAGCGGGATAGGTGGTGACGAAGTGGCCTTTTTGAACTATGAATTAAGCGACCTGGTCCGCCACGGTAGGTTTCGCACCCTGGCCCAAATATCCTGGCTTTATAGCGGTGATTCAGTAAGTGCGTTTATACGCCTGATTTATGGCGCTACAAGAGGCGCAGTACCCGAATTCATTAAAAGGCGATACCGTTGGTTAAGAAGATCCAACGTAGCGCCTCTGCCTAATTGGCTTTCGCCGGCGTTGGCCGCTCATCTCAGGGGACATTTACCGGGACCATCACCTACGACTACAGAGATTCAGGTCTCAAGGGCAAAGCATTACATGGGACTGCATTTAATCGACCCCTATTTTACTGGGCGCTAGAAAGCATTGAACGTCAGAGTAGCTGGGATGGTTATGAAACACATAATCCATATTGTGACCGGCCGCTTGTTGAATTTGTGCTGGCTATACCCATTGAGCAGCGTCTTGATGGAGAACCGTTTCGGTACCTTCAGCGGCGAGGTCTTGCCGGGCAACTTCCGCCAATTATCACCCGGCGCAAAGGTAAAGCAGACTTCGGCCCCTATTACAGGCGGGCATTTAGTGAATCAGCATCACAATTAGAGCCGTTTTTGTTTTCGTCAGAGTGGTTCTCCGAACCTTATATTGCTCGAAAAACTGCAGAGAGTCTCTTTAAGTCCACTTCTCTCCCCGATACTGATTACAGTGCAGAGCGTTTCAAACTACTTTTAGACATTGCCAGTCTGGAAACGTGGCTTAGGGGACTGTATCGTTATAACAAGAGCGTTTGCGTAACTGATGAAAAACCTATTCCACTGAATTAATATCGGTCATGGGCTAAACAGAATGTTGTTCTCGTGATAATCTTATCCAGGTTCCGCGTTTTCTAGGAGCGATTGGCAGGCAAATACCGTTGATACAGCCGCCGAACCGATTCATCTTTACTGTTCTTGCTCATTTCATCTTGCCTCATCTCCTCCATGACAACGAAAACAGCTTTTTTCTCAGGCAACGATATGAGCTTCAGAAATATTTTTCACGAAACTTTTACGACGAAGCAAGGCGCGATCTGGAATTTTACCTATTTGTTAGTATATAATGTATTAGGAGGTTTATTGCTATGCAAGTAATCAAATCCAGTAACGTTAAAGAACAAAAGCCTTACGAACCACCAAAACTGGTTCGTCAAGGACATGTTAGTCAGGTTACAAAGAAATCAGGGCTGATCGACGATGATGCCTTCTGTGAACTCTACAAGAGCTACGCATCAGTGAACACAGAGATCCTGTTGGCGGCACTGACAAAGGCGTTCAGGAGAAGTTTTTGATAATTTCTTCGACAATTAGCTTTTTTAACTTTTGCAGCTACCTGAATACATTGTAACACAAGTTTCTCCACATTCTGTCATTCCCGCGCAGGCGGGAATCCACTCTGGCTTGGCAGATGGATGCCCATCTTCACGGGCATGACAAACCCTAGATCATTTCCGTTACAGTGCGCTGAATGGTACGAACAGTATTTGATTGGCAAAGTCCAGTCAAATAATCTTTGTCCTTTCGTAACGTTCTTGATTAATATTGCTCAATTGAGCCTTCATGACGAGAATTGTACCGGCTTTTTGATAGTAGACTCCTGGTTTTGCAATAACGGCGACGCGCTCTTTTCCCCTAACAGTTCATTCAAAATGGGTGTCTGGCTTTTAAACCCGAGCAACAAATTGGGTAGGAACTGATTTTGGTGCTTTCATCAGTGAATGGCATTTATTTACATTTGGCTCGAGGATTTATGAACCCTGGACGCGATTCCTCTTCGCCTGGTCGTTGAATCGTGTTTTCTAAGAAATGACGGTATTATTGCGACCCGTCATTTTATGCCATTGTAGTTGATTCAAGGGCGTTTAAGGTTTGCTTCGAGTTAAGGTTTTTCGTGCCATCGATAAATGGCTAAATAGATTTGCTAGCGGATTGTTGCTGATTCACCGCGGGATTTGGCTGGGCCTGCTGGATCGTCCGGCCCTACAATTTGCCACGGAAGCGTATTATGTTACCTCCGCGAGATATTGCGACCAGGCTTATCAATTATCCGGTTTTTTGATTTGGGAAGCTTGGGCACTGAACCGCTTTTTTGGGGATTGTCATTCAATTCTTGTTGCCGCCGCCGGTGGAGGGCGCGAAGTAATAGCCTTAGCAAAGCGTGATTTTCATGTTGACGCATTCGAATGTACTGAGGAGCTGATACGAGTCAGCCGTCGCCTATTCGCCACTCAAAACATAAACAGTGAAATAGTCCTCGCCCCACCAGATCAGGTTCCACCAGGGTTCGGAGTCTATGATGGTATTATTGTTGGCTGGGGGGCATATATGCATATTGGCGGTCAAGACAATCGGGTCCGCTTTCTGCAACAGCTACGTCTTCATACCCATCCTGGTGCGCCGATTCTGTTATCTTTTTTCACCCGCGACCCGCAATCCCAATATCATAAATATAGGTTTACCATCGCGCAGATTGTGCGCAAAATACGCCGTAGTGCAGAAGCTGTCGAATTGGGCGACGATCTTGATCCGACATTTGTACACCGCTTCACGCAAGCCGATATAGTCGATGAATTGGCAAAGGGGGGATTTCAACTAATCTATTTTGCCGATCATCCTTATGGACACGCGGTTGGCCGCGCAATATGAAGATTTGGCGGCTAATGTATGGAAGTTTATAATGGTAAATGATGAACTATAAAGCGACTCCTCACACCATATTTCGGGTGATAGATGACGAAGTCATTGCTCTCAATCTGGGCACAGGTCAATACTACACCATGAATGAGGTGGGTACACGTGCGTGGCTGCTCCTGGAGAAGGAAGCATCAACTGCAAATATCATAGAAGCGATTACATCCGAATTCGACGGCCCAGTTGAACAAATAACTGAAGATCTGGCGATATTCTTGGAGGACCTTCTAGCTTGTAACCTGATTGAGGAAGTTTAGGATAACTTCTTTGTAAATGACAATAAAGTTGCAAAGGAATCAGGTGAGCGGGATCCGACTCCACAGGCGATATCGGTGCTACATCAGTCTTCGCTAGTAAACCATAACCTTAACGATTTAAGCCTCAAATTAGTCTGAGCTCTGCCGGAGCGCCCGTGGGTGGCCCGGCAGAGCTTTTCTGGTTAGAAGGCTGACAGTTTGCAGGGCGAGGCCCGCTTCACACGCGTGGCGCACTTTTGAAGCCATTAAGATGGTTCTTTGCCTTTTTTATGGTTTCTTAACGTTTTTCCTTAGGTACGAGATGTACAATGATGAAGATTATGATAAGCGTCGCGGATGGTGGCGACTTTCGTGGTCGATGCTTGTTTTTCGGAAGGGGACACAAGGATTCAAGGGTTAGCTTTACTGTGAGATCGAGCACCCTGTTGTAACTGCAGGTATTCACCGTGCTTATTAGTCGTGTTGTTTGATCAGGTAACTCGTTGTCGTGTACAATCTAAATAATAGATGGTCATCAGCACTTCATCCGTCAGACCGTTTTTGGTTCGTGCTGTTAGCCGGATTGACCCGCAAACGGCGCCCGAAGACGGCATCCAACTCTACCAGGGACCGTGTTCAATAGGCGAGCAGTGGCGCGAGGTCAATTGCACGCTTTGCCGCAATTCCCGCAACTGAAATCGCCGGCGCACCACCATCATTGATAATCGCCCATCGTAATGCATGCTTTCTAGCTTGCAGCTACAATCTGGAAAGGTTGTGCTACATCTTTAAGGAGTGAAAAACGTGAAGATTCAAGCCGTCCGGATCCTGGTTTTATTTTTGAGCCTTGTTTTGGTACCCGCTTTAGCAGCCGATGAGGACGAGAGTGCTGCAGAACACACCGCTTATCTTCCAATTATTAGCCAACCGCTGAGACTCTTTGATGATTTTAGCGATCCGAACAGCGGCTGGCTGGCCGCTGATGATGGCCAGGTCAAATGGAGTTACCAGAATGGGGAGTATGAGATATTGATTCGCGTGCCTAAATGGTGGGCAGGCGCTCGAGCCCCCATCACTGGCCTGGTTGATTACGCCGCGGAGGTCGAGATGCGCCGGTTGTCCGGCAGTGAGAGCGATTACGGTCTCATCTTTGATTTTCAAGACTGGAATAACTTCTACTACTTCATTGTTGACCCGGGCGACCAATGGTATGGTGTGGCAAAAATCGTCAATGGCGTCACGCAGGTGATCGTCCCCCTCACAGACTCGTCACTCATTAATCCCAACAATAGCGTTAACAAGTTGAAAGTGGAAAGAGTGGGAAACCAGATCGACATCTTTGCCAATGGCCACCATCTCAATACGGTGATTGATGCTGGATTCGGCGGTGGTCTTGAAGTGGGACTTTATATGGAATCTGATAACGACGCCCCTGCGTCTGTTCATTATGATAACTTCGTTGCTCGAGCTCTTGGAGCAGGGCAATCAAATAGTGTGGATTTATGGTCCCATTCCGCTGAATCGCCAGCGGCCGCGGCGGGCCCAATGACACGGCCCGGTCCATAGTTGAAACTGTTGCACAGCTTGGCTGCAATTCATATTGCTTAGCGTGCATCCGAACGTTACTTGATAAGAGAGAATTCTCATGTATATGACGATCCGGCAGCACATCGACCAGCTTCTTGATGGACGTGGCTTTGCTCACGCCTTGCGACACTGGCTGGGTTCCGGATTGCGCCGCACGTTGGACCTGGTTGGTGCCTCGTTTGGCCTTCTGCTGCTTTCTGTGCGCCCAGGCATAAACAGCCCGGCGTCCATCGCCTACCGGGATGAAGAGGCAATGCTAGCGGCCAGCAACGTTGAAGAAGAATATTTGAACAAGATATTAGCCGACAAATTGCAGCTCGATACGCGTTATGTGCGCCGGCGCTCCATCTTGGGCGATCTGGATGCTATCTTTTGGACAGTTGTTGTGCTTATCCCCATGCTGCGGCGGCGGCATATACCGACGGAACATCTACTGTGGGGGCCGGTGGTATCTTTGAGAACAGCATATTCGGGGGCAAGTAGCTTTTTGTGGCTCGCGTTGATCGAGCCCGTGGCTGTCTGATGCTGTGCTGGGCCAAGGTGCAATTGGCTGAAAATGCAGGGAGTTTTCCTTCCCTGTTTTGGCTTCGATATGCTCCGGCAGGGAAATGGCATGATTAAGATCCACTTACGGCCCAGGTCCATCAATGGTGACGAGCGAAGCTGCTGCTATCGCGTTGCACAACAGGACTTGGCAGTAGATCTTGCGCTTGACGTTTTGTCCGGGTTCGAACAAACGTGCTCAGATCGGGTTAAAGGCGCCATGGCATGGGCCCCGGTAAGCAGAATGGATGAAGCCCAATTGCTTTACCAGGGGCCGGGCTGGATCGGCAATGAATGGCGTGAAGTTGTATGCTGGTCTGTGCCTTCTGGATACCAACTCAGCGTGGCGGGAATCGGCCGTTTCTGGATTTCAGAAGCTGGAGACGCTATCGCTTGTGTAGAGGAAGAGACAACGGCCGACTTTGATAATGTCGTGCAGACGGTGTTGGGGCCGGCTTTGATAGTGGCCCTGGCAAAGCGGGATGTGTGGAGCTTTCACGGCAGCGCAGTAGCTGTCGCCGATCGCGCGATCCTCTTTTTGGGAGAGTCCAGAAAGGGCAAATCAACATTGGGGCATTGGCTGGATAGGCAAGAAGGAAATGCGTGGCGACGTATTGGCGACGATATTATGCCGGTTTCGCAGAGAAAGGATGGCCTGGACGCATTGCCCTATTTCCCGCAGCTTAAGCTGCCGCAGGAAAGCCAGCCCTGCTTTGGTCTGCCCGAGCGCCTGCCCATCGATGCCATCTATGTGCTGGACAGACCGGCTGATGGTGAAGCGGTCAAGGTTCGCTCCCTTGGTACACAAGAGGGGACCTTGTCCCTGGTGCGTCACACGGTAGCCTCCCGCCTGTTTGACGCCGAGCTTCTGGAGAAGCACCTGGATTTCTGCGTTTCTACTGCAGCAAATATCCCAGTAAGGCAGCTTGTCTACCCGCTTACCCGTGCCGCCCTTCCGCAGGTGCAAGCGGCGCTAATGACGGACTTGAGTCTCCAGCCAGGATCTGCTTGGCGGCTAACAGTCAACAGTCAACAGTAAGATAGTGAATAGTTGAAGGTTAACTGCGTCAATGGAACCAGACAATGGTTGGCCCAACAAGGACTAGAAATAACGAGGAGATGAGTCGGTGAAATTGAATCCTATTCTGATGTTGGTTTTTCTGGCGAGTATTGTTTTTGTATCCACTTTGGCTGCCCATGAAGATAAAACGGACGCGGGGTACATGAGTTATCTTCCTGTTACTGCCAAACCTGTGAAACCACTCTTCTTTGACAACTTTAGCGATCCCAACAGCGGTTGGCCGGTGGAAGCAGATGCCAATATCTCACGTAGCTACCAAGGTGGGGAGTATGAGGTCTTGATTCACACGGGGAAATGGCAGTTGGTTACGCAGGCTCCCCGTAGCGGGTTCACTGATTACGCCGTGGAGGCTGAAATGCGCCGCCTGGTTGGGAGTACAAGCGCGTATGGTCTCGTCTTTGATTTTCAAGATTTACAAAACTATTACTACCTCGTCGTTGATCCCGGTGCACAATGGTATATTGTCGCCAAGAAAGCTGCCGGCAACCCGGCAGTTGCGCTCGTTCCCCAAACAAACTCGTCACTAATCAATCCTGGGGATGAAAACAACTTTCTGAGGGTGGAAAGAGTGGGGGATCAAATAGCCTTCTATGCCAATGGTGAAAATCTCACGACTATAAACAATGCTGGATTTGGCGGTGGTCTTGGCGTAGGGCTCTTCTCTGTCGAATGGGGTGGCAATCCACCCTCGGTCTTGCGCTACGACAATTTTGCCGTCTGGAATATTGGGTCAGGGGCATCAACTAAGCTAGAGCTAGGGTTGCGTTCAAATGATTCACCGGCGATCGAGAGTGGCGGCACAACCTTTGTTTTTCCATAGAGTGTTTTTGACGCGCGAATTTGTTGTTCTTAAGATCGCATGTTAACCAGGCGTGGCATCATAAATAAGGATGCTCTCATGTATATGACAATCCGACATCGAATTGACCAGTTCATTGAAGGCCGTGGTTTTATCCACGCGGTACGACATTTGCCGGGTTCCGCCTTGCGCCGTATGTTGGATCTGCTCGGTGCCTCCTTTGGGCTTGTGCTGCTTTCGCCCTTCTTTCTATTTGTCGCTTCGATCATAAAACTTGACACGCCGGGCCCGATTTTCTACAAGGGTTCCCGCGTAGGAAAGGACGGACGGCCGTTCCAAATCCTTAAATTTCGCACGATGTATGCAGAACCGGAAAGCTTTCGTGGGCCGCGAATTACCGGCCAAGGGGACGTGCGAATCACAGCAGTCGGGCGCTGGTTGCGTGATACAAAATTAAACGAACTGCCACAGTTGTGGAACGTAATCACCGGCCAGATGAGCCTGGTTGGTCCCCGTCCGGAAGACCCTGCGTATGTTACGCATTGGCCGAAAGAAAAACGGCAGCTGCTGCTTTCCGTACGCCCAGGCATAACCAGCCCGACGTCGATCGCCTATCGTGATGAAGAAAAGATGCTGCAGTCAGGCAATGCGGAAGAGGAATACCTGAGCAAGATTCTGCCGGAGAAGTTACGCCTCGATTCTCTTTACGTGCGCCATCGCTCACTTTTGGGCGATCTGGATATCATTTTCTGGACATTGATTGTCCTCATACCAGCGCTGCGCGGGCAGCGAGTCCCGGATCATCTTCTCTTCTGGGGGCCGATGGCTCGTTTTGGGAGTCGTTATTTTTCCTGGTTCATTATGGATTTGTTGGTCACCTTCGTTGCGGTAGCGACGATGGGTGTGCTCTGGCGTGCGACCGGCCCGCTCGACGTGGGCATGGGGACTGCCGTTCTTTTGGCGGTGCTGGTGGCATTGGTTTTCAGTTTTTTCAACTTCGTTCTTGGTTTGAGTCGCATGGTCTGGTCGAAGGCCAAGTCGGGTTATGTGATGGTCCTATTTGTTTCGGCAATGATGGCTACCGGTGTGCTCCTGTTCACCAACCAACAGTTGCCGGTCCCTTTGCCGTCCACGATGCTAATCGCGGTTGGGATACTTTCCTGGCTTGGTTTTGTTGTGGTTCGCTACCGCCTGCGCCTGCTTACCGGCATTGCCCAACATTGGCTGAACATGCGTCCAGGAGCGACTTTGGTAGGCGAGCGCGTTTTGATAGTGGGTGCGGGTGTCGTCGGCCGTTTCGCGGCGACTTTGCTTAATGATCGTGAGCTGTTGCCGGTTTATACGATAGTGGGTGTGGTTGATGACAACCTGCGCAAGGGTGGGTCCCAAATCGGCGATTTCCGCGTTCTGGGGACCACGGCCGATATTTCGACGTTGGTGCAGAAATACGATATTGGCATGATTGTATTCGCAATTTCGGATTTGTCAGATGGAGATCGGGAACGAATCCTTGCTTCCTGCAATCAAACAGCAGCGCGTGTTGTTCTTATTCCAGACGTTGTTGATGCGCTCAAGTCTAGATTTATCGGCAGCGAGGAATCTGAGTATTCACCGGTGGTGCCCCTTAGCCAACTACAAGGCTTGCTGGATGAGATGGACTCCCTGTTACAGGAACAGCAAGTCGCACAGGCTCGTGAACGCATCGATTGCTTACGTAGCCAGATCAGTGCGGCAGAAGTGACACAGATTTCTGCCGGTTAGCGCCCAACTTGAACGAAATGTTGATCTCCGAGGCCCAATGGTTAGGGAAACAAGTCTTGGTCACAGGTGCGGGTGGCTTTATTGGCAGCCATCTGGTGCAATGGCTCGTCCGTGCCGGGGCAAATGTGCGTGCCTTCGTGCGCTACAATTCGCGGGGCGACAGCGGCCTGTTGTGCCTGCTGGACGTGGATGATCAACAGGCGGTGCAACTCATCTCCGGCGATTTGCGCGACGCAAACGCCGTTTATCAGGCGGTAGCGGGCTGCGATACGGTGTTTCATCTGGGGGCGGTTATCTCTATTCCCTATTCTTACGTTCACCCGGTGGAGACGACGAGCAGTAATATCACGGGCACGCTTAATGTCCTTCTCGCCTGCCGCGAATATGGTGTGCGACGCATGATCCATACCTCTACGAGCGAGGTCTATGGCACGGCGTTGCGCATACCGATTGATGAGTCGCATCCGCTGCAAGGACAATCACCCTATTCGGCCAGTAAGATCGGTGCTGATAAGCTTGCCGAGAGCTTTTATCGTGCTTATGATTTGCCGGTGGTAACGGTGCGGCCGTTTAATACTTATGGCCCGCACCAATCGGCGCGCGCGGTTATTCCAACCATTATTACGCAAGCATTGATGCAGGATGTCATCCGCCTGGGAAGCCTGGAGCCACGCCGTGATTTCACTTATGTTACGGATACGGTGCGCGGCTTTCTGCTCGCGGCTCAAGCTGAGTCGCCTGGCGTCTTGGGTGAGGTCTTTAACCTTGGGACCGGCGCAGATGTATCGATCGGCACCTTGGTTGAAAAGATACAGGATTTGGTCGGCCGTGACTTGCCAGTCGAAACGGACGTGCAGCGCATACGCCCGCCTAGATCGGAAGTTGGGCGGCTGATCTCCGACAACGGCCGTGCGCGTGACTTTCTTGGCTGGCGACCAACTTATGGATTGGACGAGGGCTTGCAAGAAACAATCGCCTGGATTCGCGACAACTTGCAGCATTATCACGTCGGTCGCTACGAGATTTAGTGGAAAAAGTGGAGTTTATCTGAACGATGAAAGCTGTGATCTTGGCGGGGGGTAAGGGGACGCGTTTAGCGCCGTACACCAAGATTTTACCTAAGCCACTTATGCCGATTGGTGATATGCCTATCTTGGAGGTCATTTTGCACCAGATGCGGCGCGCCGGGGTTGAACACGCTGTTTTAACGGTAGGACACCTGGCGGAGTTGTTACGTCTTTTTTTTCAGGACGGCGAACGCATCGGGTTGGATATCACCTATAGCTATGAGGAAGAACCCCTGGGCACGGCCGGCCCATTGTCATTGATCTCGGATCTTAATGATACTTTCCTGGTTAGCAATGGCGACGTGTTGACGACGCTGGACCTGAGCGAACTAATCGCTTTTCATCGGGCAGAAAAGGCGATTGCCACTATCGCCACACATCATAGACAGGTGAATATCAACCTGGGAGTGCTGGAACTAGATGGCGGCAGCCGGGTCAAGGGTTATATTGAGAAGCCAACGTATGACTACATGGTCAGTATGGGCATCTATGTCTTTGAGCCGTCTGTCTTGAACTATATCCCCCACAATGAATATCTGGACTTCCCTGACCTGGTGCAGAAACTTCTTGACGACGGCCGAAAAGTGGTAGGGTATCCTTTCTCCGGCTACTGGCAAGACCTGGGTAGGCCTGATGACTATGAACAGGCTGCGCAGGATTTTGAGCATTTGAAGAAGCAGTTCTTGCCTGATTAAGGGTTTTGTCTGAATTGACCGTGCTAATTGCTTATGAACTGGAAGATTCCGTTAGCTGACACAGATTTGGGGCCGGAAGAGGAAGCGGCAGTGTTGGCAGTGCTGCGTCGTGGCTGGTTAACCATGGGCGAAGAAACTGGCGCTTTCGAGGCGGAGTTTGCTGCTTTTGTGGGCGCCAAGCATGCTGTAGCCGTCACAAATTGCACGGCCGCATTACACCTGGCTTGTCTTGCTCTGGGGCTGGGCCCTGGCGATGAAGTGATCGTTCCTTCGCTCTCCTTTGTGGCGACGGCCAATGCGGTTCGCTACACGGGAGCAACGCCACTCTTTGCGGACGTCACCAGTGAGGATGATCTCTGTATTTCACCTGAAGATATCGCAGCCAAAATCACAGAACGGACGCGAGCAATCATTGTTATGCACTATGCCGGCTATGCCTGCGATATGCCTCGGATATTAGCTATTGCGCAGCGACATGATTTGAATGTGATTGAAGATGCTGCCCATGCACCGGGGGCGACCTTGGACGGCCGTGCGCTGGGTACCTGGGGCGCTGTAGGCTGTTATAGTTTTTTTTCTAATAAGAACATGGCTACGGGTGAAGGCGGCATGCTGGTCACTGAAGATGACGAGTTAGCCCAGAAGTTCCGCAATTTGCGCTCACATGGCATGACCACAGTCACTTGGGACCGGCACAAGGGACACGCATGGAGCTATGATGTCGTCGCAGCCGGTTATAACTATCGTATTGATGAAATTCGGGCAGCGATGGGCCGTGTCCAGTTGCAGAAATTGGCGGCCAATAATGCGCGTCGCCAGAAGCTCGATGAACAGTATCTGAACATGCTGCAGGAACTGGCGCCTGATGTGAAGATCCCGTTTGAGCATTATCGCGGGACGGCTTCGTATCATATACGGCCGATCTTGTTGCCGCCTGGATCCAATCGCCAGCAGTTTATGGATGCAATGAAAAAGGCGGGAATTCAAACCAGTATTCATTATCCGCCAATCCATCAATTTACAGAGTACCAGCGCAGCGCTAGAACTGTTCATCTACCGGTCACTACTGGTGTCGCGGCTAGTGAAGTAACGTTGCCACTGTATCCGCACCTCGAGCCACAAGACGTCAGTATGGTCGTTCATGCAACCCGCGCTGCTCTGCGACTGAGGCAAACAAACTGACGTGCCGCTTTAGGAGAAGAAGTTAAGCAAGCAGCTCCACAATAGGCTAATTCATCTTAACCCATACCGTAAGTTTTCTGGTCTATCATTAGTTATCTGGAAATGGTTTTGATCTCGGTGCTGACAGTTGGGCGAGTCTAGCACAAGCATAGTACTGTTGTGAAATCGGCGCAGCGAGATTCATTCACTAGAGGTAAGCAAAATAATACTTGCAGGAGTTGAAGGCGATGGCCGATATCGGTCAGGCGGAATCTGGACAGTTTTCTGGATTTAATAAACCGAACAGAAAAGGAAAGCAAACGAAATCCCAGCGGAGGGATATTGTTTTTGTTCTTTTTTCTGCCTTGGCGATGGTGGCCCTGGTACTGATGGTTGCCTTAGGCTCCCTCTTGCTTTTGCAGGCTGCCCTGTTGCACGCAAAATTGCGAATCGTGGGCTTGCCACAATCCGTGGTTTGGTTGATGCAATGGCGGAATGGTCTCGCTGTTATCGTTGTTTTGCTGCTTCTGGCTACAATATTCTTTGCGCTGTCCAGAGAGCGTGCGGCGAGGAATCGTGCCCGGGGGCGCCAACATGCAGCGAGAACAAACGCTGTAATTAGGAGCCAATCCCTGCCTGATGACCTTATTGGGCAGAGTGAAGAAGCGCCTATGGTGTCCCTAACAGAAAAGCGACCGGACGTGGCACCAAGGCAATTCAATGATTTCTCCAATGGCAGCGAGATCTGGTCTGGCGCAAATGTGGCTGAACCGGCGCTGGCAGCTCAATCTGTGCGGACGGTGACGGAGACGATTCGTAGCGGCAGTTCTACTACCAACAGCATGGATGTGACCAGTGCGCCAACGGTGACCTTGGCTACAACAGGTTTCCTGACGCTCTTTGAGAGCGCGGATTTTGATGCTGAGACATTAGATGTGTCAACGGAACTAGATGATGAAGATCTGGCTGAAGTGAAGAGGATTCCCTTCGAAAGAGCCCGGATCATCGCACCTTTCCACGTGAATCTCCGGGTAGATCCGCAGTCGGATTCAGAGGTACTTGATCTGCTCGAACCCGGTACGGAAGTGACTTTGCTCGGCATATTGGAGCACGACGATGGTGTTGTTTGGCGGCAGGTGGAGTTTGGGAAGCAGGGTGGCTGGTTGGTAAACTCGTTTCTCCAGCCGCTGGCATAATTGGTTCATCGTGAGTGCGTATTAAGCCAAAATGAGATTAGTCCTCAGTGCCTGCCTTTAGGGGCAGAATAAAGTCATTCTGCGCATCAGTTATTTGAAACTAGGCGTGTGATCATTCCGAGAGACAATATGTGGCGGCCATTGGCCGCCAGATTATTTATAGGGCACTCTCACAGAGAAATCGCTCCCACTGCGTAAATCGACGTTGAAATCAAGATGAAAATGACTGCAAAACGATCACGAAAGTTGCGGAATGTCACAGTGCAAGTAATAGTGCTACTGCTCATGCTGCTGCTGGTACAATTGGCTGCTTCTGGCAGCACTACAGAGTTTGCCTCAGCCCAGACGCAGGCCCGTGATAGGATTCCAACAGACCTTTCTGTCGCATCTGAGACGATTGCCAATTGTCGATATGGTGTTACGGCAGGTGGGTCCGAAGCGCAGGTTATCCCCCAATTAGGTGCGGGTGCGTTCTATCGGTTTACAAGCCCCTATTGGGGTGGTCCTTTGCCATCCAATGGTGCCGAGTTGGTGCACTTAATTGAAGTCCATCAGGCGAAATCGGGGAGCGTGTATTTGCCTGCTTACACGACAAATGTGTCTCTTTCTCCCGCTTTCGGCAACTATATTCAAAGCAACCGGGGCCATTTATGGATCGTGGGCAATGAAGTGGATCGCGGACCGCAGCCAAACCAGGTCACTGGGGGACAAGGGGACATGTTCCCTGATATGTACGCGGTGGCCTACCACGATATTTACTATTTCATCAAATCCTATGACCAAACGGCGCGGGTGGTTAACTCCGGGCTGGTTGAAGTAACTCCGGGACGGTTGCAATATCTGGATAAAATGTGGAATGCATACTTGGCGAAATATCGATCGCCTATGCCGGTTGATGTATGGAGTATGCATGTCTACATCCTACCTGAAGTGGAGCCGGATGGGATAACCCCTAATGGAATCGCCAATGTGGCCTTGGGTACGGATGTTTGGTTGGGCAAGCGTGGCAGTGGCGCTGTCCCCGATCACTGCTCTGATCCAGATGTGTACTGCTATGCGGAACATGACAACATATCTATTTTTGCCGAGCAGGTCGTAGCGATGCGCCAGTGGATGAAACAGCATGGACAGCAGCAAAAACCATTGATGCTCACAGAGTTTTCCATCCTCTATCCCTATGAGATCGACGGGAGCTCCTGCTATCTACAGGATGAACTTGGCAACTGCTTCACGCCGAATCGTGTTTCGGCGTTTATGGTGAATGCCTTCAACTACCTCAATGGCGCGCGTGATAGCAACCTCGGTTATGGGCTTGACGATTACCGTCTTGTACAGAATTGGTTCTGGTTTGGAGTTTATCCGCTTGATGCAGGCAGCAGTAGTAGGCTTGTAGAAAGCGATCTGTCTACCTTGACGATGATGGGCCAGACGTTTCATAATCACATATACGCCGAACCAGTGGCAAGGAACCTTAAAGGTCGATCAAGTACCTGGCGTCACCGCTACGATTGGTGCTGACGATAAGGCGACGGCCAGGCTGGCGGTCAGATTCCGCAATAATGGGAATACGGCCGTTAATTCCTCTTTTGATGTGACCTTTTATAGTGATGCAGCGCGCACGCAGCCAATAGGAACGGCCACAGTTTCACCGCTGGTCGGGGGGTGCGCCCTTCGCAGCTATGAGACAGCGGTAAATTGGAGCGGTTTGACCCCTGGTGTGTATCAGTTTTGGGTTGCTCTGGACAGCAATAATGTCATAGCTGAAAGCTCCCCCGGAAACGACGATAACTACGGAACCGGTTACGTTTTGGTTAACACAGACAGAGTTTTGCTGCCGCTGTTACAGCGATAAAGATAAGCTTTTGCGCCACACATTGACCTTTGCCGGCAGGTACTAGTCGCCGGCGTCGCGTAAATTCGAAGCCCCAGTTACGGTGGCATTCCCCTGAATTGCTATTCTTACCACTTGAACCATGCGTTATCCTTGCGCTATCATGATGGCATGCAAGCAGCCAGCAGCGGTTTAGGAACACATTTGGCCCGCACTGCTTTGTAAACAGAATTTCTGATTTCTGTGCACAATTGTGGGCAAATGAGCCATCTATGGCGTATAATAACTTTTTAAGGCTCCCCTGTGGTGTATTGTTGCGATCATTAACCTTATCATCGCAAGTTGTGTAAAAGCTGTCGAGTAGGAGAGGCCCTTGTGTTACTAACGATCGAACGCGTTGCGTTGCTGAAAGGAATCGACATCTTCGCTGAGACGCCAGATGATATTCTGGCATCCGTTGCCCGGATTATTGAAGAGGTTGAAGTGACTCAAGGTGAGAACTTCATCCGTGAAGGGGAGTCCGGCGATTGCCTGTTTGTTGTCATCGAGGGTGAAGTACGTGTGCACAGCGACAACAAAACAATCATCCTTCTTGGACCGGGAAAAACTGTTGGAGAGCTGGCCCTGCTTGACCCTGAGCCGAGGTCGGCATCGGTCACTGCCACGGTAGACACGCTCCTTTTTCGCATCGATAGAGAACCATTCGACGAAGTGATGGCTGACCGTCATGAAATCGCGCATGGCGTTATTCGTGCGCTGGCACGTCGTTTGCGGGAACAAGGGCGTATCATTACCGGTTTGTCCGCTGCCGTCAGAGAGTAGAGCGCACAGATAATGACAGTGACCTCAAGAGCTCCCCTCGAAGAAGAAAGCCTGATCACCCGTCTCACATTGTTGATCGGCCAATCTTTCTTTCTTGGTCTCACGTTGGCGTTACTCATGGTCGCTGCTATCGCGCTCCTTCTATCAATATATGGCGCTGAGGTCCTGCCATATGTCTATATCGTGGTTGCGATTCTCGGTTCGATTGCATTCTACGGTTTTGCCGAAATGCAACGACGCTGGACGCTGATGCAAGTGGCCTTTGTCACAGAATTGCTGGTTGTTGCTTTCCTCGCTCTGGTATGGGCCGGGCTACTCTTTGCCGGGGCGGACTGGTTGGCCTTTGCAGCCATGGTGGCATTTGCACTCATCATCCAGGTAGGTTTTGTGATTCTTGGCGGGCAAGCGGGCCGGTTGCTTGACGTACGACAGATCAAACAGTATTTCCCACGTGTCATAGGGGGATTTGTCGTTGGTTTCACAGTAGGGGGCGCGCTCGTAGCGCCATTACAGAGTTGGCTCGGGGGGGCTGAGTATCTGCTTTTGGTCGCGTCCGTCTCGGCCACGATCATGCTGCTCTTGCTCGTGATGACAAATCTCCGTTATGGCGATGCGCTAAAGCAGACGGGTGGAGGCGGACCACAATTACCAGCGCCCCCCTTGCGGCACGTGTTGGCCAAACGATTTGTCCTCCTTATTTTTGCCTACCAAATGTTGTCGGCTATGGCCAGCCAACTCCTTGATTTCATGGTTATGGCAGCCGCAGATGCACGCTTCGCCGACAGTGACATCCTGGCCCAGTTTTTTGGCAGCTATACGTTTTTCTTGAATCTGGTTGACCTGCTATTCCTGGTGTTGGTAGCGGGATTCTTACTCAGTAGTTTTGGTCTGCGTTTTGGTCTGACTGCCAATCCGATCGTGGATATCCTTTTGTTGGTCGCGATAGTAGTGATCGGAATCGTAACAGGGCCCACGTCGACTCTGTTTTTCTGGTTAGTGATTATGATCCAGGTGCTAGACATCACATTTGCTGACGGCACTACCAGGACGGCGATCAATGCAGCATATCAGGCCTTGCCGGGACATGAGCGCGTGGCCGTGCAGACTGGCGTCGAAGGTATCGGTGTGCCGTTGGCGTTGGGGCTAACGGGTGTTGTCTTGTTGCTGTTCAATGCTATCGGCGATGTGACGTTGGAAGATATTGCGGCTTTTACTCTGGCAATATCATTGCTGTGGCTCTTTGCAGCGTTTCTGGTGTACCGTGGCTATGCTGCCAATTTGCTAAAGACGATGCGACGCCGGGCACTTGATCCGGCTGAGTTGACGCTCGATAACCAAGCCGGTCTGGCTGTAACGGAGCGCCTTTTGACGAGTAACCAGTTGAGAGATGTGCGCCTTGGTCTGGATATATTGGAAGGGGCTGAGCATCCTTCCCTGTCAAAGCATTTGCGCGACCTGGCTACGAACGAAACGGCCGAAATTCAGACCGAGGCATTAACTCGTATCGAAGCGCTCCGTCTCCAGGAAGCGTTGCCCATAGTGCAGGACCTGGTCGACGCTGATATCTGACCCAGTAGTGCGCGGGGCGGCGATACGAGCGTTTTGTGCATTGGCTGACGTGGACGCCGTGGAAGCTACCGTACCTTATCTTGACAGCTCTCAGTTGGATGTGCGCCTTGGAGCAGCCGTTGGTCTGCTGCGTTATGGCAGTATCCCCGGCGTATTGGCCGTGGGTCCGCGGTTAACAGCCTGGGAGCAATCGCACGAAGTGGATGATCGTTGTTTTCTCGCTCGCGTTTTGGCTGAGGTGGGCCAAGCGCATCTTTACCAGCCTCTGCTCTCCTTGCTTTCTGACCCCGCTGCCCGTGTACGCAGAGCCGCGCTGGCCGCAGCCGGGCAGGTCAGACATCCACGATTGCTGCCGCTGGTCATAAACAGCTTGTCGGATGCTGCAACACGTTCTGCCGCGTTTGAGGCGCTTGTTGCCTATGGTGACATCATGTTGCCGGCGGTTGAAGCGGCACTGTCGAATGGGGGACTATCTGAGGAAGATACGGTGCGGCTTGTGCGGGCCTGTGGTCAGGTGAAAGGGGAACAGGTGCTTGCACTTATGAAGCCATATCTGAATCACCGTGCAGATGCTGTGCGCAGCCAGGTTATGGCAACACTTAACGCCTGTCGTTACCAGCCCAGGAGCGGCGAGCTGCCGGCGGTGAACGATGTTCTTCGCCGGGAGGTAGAGCAGGCTCATCGTTTGCTGGTTGCTCTCCAGGATATCGGAGGCGAGGAAGCTGTTGAGCCTCTGGGACGCGCGTTGGGCGATGAACTTGTCCGGGCGCGACGGCGTATTTTCTGGCTTTTGTCCTTCATGTATGAATCTCGACCTGTCTTGCGTGCGGAAACCGAGCTTTCTCATGGCAGCAAAAACGGGCAGGCAGTGGCGTTGGAAATGTTGGATGTGACGCTTTCGCCGGGACATAAGCTATTGACGTTTCCGATAATTGATCCGAAAATGGAACGGGATCAGCGCATCCAACTTCTTAACAGGCAGTTCCAAACCAATTCACTTGGGCGTGACGCGCGCTTGCTCGATTTGATCGCGCAGCGGTCGCACAGCGACATCGCGCAGCGGTCGCACAGCGATATCCAGAACGCAGATGAGGGGTGGGCGCAGCCATGGACGCGTGCTTGTGCCATATATGCTGCGGCCAAATTGGGCTTGAGTGAAGCAGTTCCGTCTATCGAAGCAGCAGGTGCCGATCCTGATCCGGTTGTTAAGGAAACGGCCGTATGGGCGCTATTCATTTCTGCAACAAGATTCAGGTTGATGGCCAGGGCCAGGTATGTCTACAGGCTATAACGTGCAATCTGCCACAATCAACATTGGGACTTGATAATAAAGCGGCAAGTTCTAGCAACCAAAATGGGCCAAATTGTTGACAGCTTGTAATTTGAAGATAAACTGTATTATAATATATGCGAATTGCCGGGACTCACCCTGAGGCCTTGACTGCGCATAGCAACCATAGTCGTGCTGCAATATGTAAATCGGCCGTTTTGCAAAGATCACCTAGTCTTATTCTTTGGGAGGATAACAATGGTCAAACCTTTCATCTTGTCGGTAGATGATGAGTTGCAGGTATTAAATGCCGTCAACCGCGATTTGCGCCAGCAATATCGCAAGGATTATCGAATTATCAAGGCTGGTTCTGGCCAGGAAGCGCTGGACACACTGCGGCAGCTAAAGCAACGCAATGATCCGGTCGCCTTGCTCTTATCCGACCAACGTATGCCGGGTATGACTGGCACTGAGTTCTTGACGGAAGCCCAGAAATTATATCCAGCTGCCCGTAAAGTGTTGCTCACTGCCTATGCAGATACAGAGGCCGCCATAGCCAGTATTAACACAATTGGGCTGGACCATTATCTGATGAAGCCTTGGGACCCGCCCGAGCAGAACCTTTACCCAGTCCTGGATGATTTGCTGGAGGATTGGTGGGTCACGGTGCCAGTGCCGTATGATGGTATTCGAGTTGCCGGAACGTTATGGTCGCCGAGTAGCCACCGGGCCAAGGACTTTATCTCTCGCAATCGCATTCCTTACCAATGGTTGGATATCGAAGTTGACAGCGAAGCTAAGGCCTTGGTCGATGAAGTGCATAAGGAACAGCGCGGCTTGCCCGTAGTCTTCATGCCTGATGGTCAAGTTCTGGTTAATCCCAGCAACACAGATCTGGCGCAGGCTATTGGCATGCAGACAGAGGCCAGCGAACCGATGTACGATCTGATTATCATCGGCGCGGGACCCGCGGGGTTGGGCGCGGCCGTTTACGGTGGTTCGGAAGGCTTGAAAACCTTGATGATTGACAAGGATGCTACCGGTGGGCAGGCAGGCACAAGTTCGCGTATTGAGAACTACCTTGGATTCCCCAAAGGATTGAGTGGTGCAGATCTGGCTCGCCGGGCTACCGCTCAGGCAAAACGCTTCGGCGTAGAAATCCTAATCCCCCAAGAGGCAGTGAGTTTGCGGGTGGATCAGCCGTACAAGTTTGTTACCCTATCCGACGGTACAGAAGTGGGATGCAAAGCCCTGGTGATTGCCACGGGGGTCACGGTGCGGCGTTTGGAAGTACCCGGCGTTGAAGGGTTGGAAGGCGCTGGAGTCTATTATGGTGCTGCCCTAACCGAAGCTGCCAACTATCGTGGACGGCCTATTTACGTGGTAGGAGGAGCCAATTCAGCAGGTCAGGGCGCTATGTTTTTCTCGCGCTACGCGAGCCAGGTGACGATGTTGGTGCGTGGGACTTCTCTGGCTAAAGGAATGTCACAATACCTGGTTGATCAGATTGACGCGACGGCGAATATTGAAGTGCTGACTCGCACTCAAGTGCTTGAGGTCAAAGGCAACGAGAGGTTGACGGCGCTGGTGCTGCACCACCAGGACACGGATGAAATCTGGGAGGTACCGGCTGGGGCTGTATTTGTTTTCATCGGTGCCACGGCGCACACTGATATGTTTGAAGGAATCGTTAAGCGTAACAACCAGGGCTTTATCATGACCGGCCAGGACTTAATCGAAGATGGCAAGATCATGGGCGGTTGGAAGCTCCAAAGGCAGCCATATATGCTTGAAACCAATGTTCCTGGCGTCTTCGCCGTTGGCGATGTGCGCCACGCCTCGGTCAAGCGTGTGGCCTCCGCCGTAGGTGAGGGCGCCATCGGTGTAAGTCTAGTACACCGCTATTTGAGAACAGTTTAGGTTTGAGTCCATAGGCTGTGGTTAGTTGAGCTGTGGTCGGTCTCTTAGCACGTTGCAATTGACCTTTGAGGAACCATGATCGTGTATGACTTTCTGAAAAAAGTTGACCTGTTCGCCGAATTATCCGAGGATGATCTGCGCGAGATATGCGCGGAAGTTTCTGAAGTAGTGCTGGCTGCCGGCGAAGTGCTGTTCGCGGAAGGGGATAAAGGAGATAAGGCCTATATTATCCAGAATGGTGCACTCGATATAACTAAGCAGAACAGCGGGCGCGAGGTGTTGTTGGCCGTTCGTCAGGAAGGGGACGTTATTGGCGAATTGGCCTTGCTGGAAGAAGCTCCACGCATGGCCAGTGTACGCGCACATGGGGTGACGAAATTGCTCGCCATCCGCAAAGATACCTTGGACGCTTTGTTGGCAACCAGCCCATCGGCCGCAAGAGCGATGTTGCAGACTGTGCTCGCCCGCTGGCGAAGCACCCAGGCCCAATTGCGTCAAAGTGAACAGATGGCGCAACTGGGTACCCTGACCGCTGGGGTGGCTCACGAATTGAATAATCCGGCAGCGGCCGTTAAACGGGGCGCAGATCAACTGCAATATTCACTGACCCCATTTGCGCAATCGCGTGCGGCTGTTAGCAAACACGAGTTATCCCCCGCTAAACAAGCGATAGTGGACGAATTGGCTGCCCAAGCCCAAACACGAACAGCCGAGGACAATATACTCAACGCGCTCGACCGTAGCAATATGGAGATAGAACTCGAAGATTGGCTAGCTAGCGCCGGCATCGAGGATCCTTGGGACCTGGCCCCTGCTTTGGTCGATTTCAACTTCGGCAGCGCAGAGATCGACAACCTGAAGCGGGAATTCAATACGGCCGAACTGGGCGATATCTTACGCTGGATCGTAGTTACGTACCAGACCCACAACTTGCTAAGAGAAATTGCACAGGGAGCCGGGCGCATCTCTGAAATCGTCAAGGCTCTCAAATCTTACGCCTACCTGGATCAAGCGCCGGTGCAGTCCGTCGATATTCACGAAGGTCTCAATAATACGCTGGTCATTCTGCGCCACAAGCTCAAGCAAGGCATTGAAGTAAAACGTGATTACGCCCCGGATTTGCCGCCTATTCAAGCCTATGGCAGCGAACTCAACCAGGTGTGGACCAATATCCTTGATAACGCCATCGATGCGCTTGATGGACATGGCGTGATCACGTTGCGTACGCGGCGAGAGGATGACCATGTTATTGTGGAGATTCAAGATGATGGGCCGGGTATCCCGGACGCAATCCGTCCTCGTATTTTCGACGCCTTTTTCACAACCAAACCTCCCGGCAAGGGAACCGGCTTAGGGTTGAATATCAGCTACAATATTGTAGTTTATAAGCATCATGGCGACATCACCCTTGCGTCGCAGCCGGGATTTACTTGTTTCCAAATCTGGTTGCCACTCAACTTTGAAGCTGCTGGGCCGTTGTCGGTGTCGGAACCGACACCAAACAACTCCAATTAGCAATCTTTCACTCGTCACGATTGATTGCTGAATCATTGCTTATGTTTTGGACTTTGTTGCTGGCTGATCTTATCGCTGACTACCCTCTGCAAACAGATCGGTTGGTAGTCGCTAAAAAGCGCCTGCCGGGATTGGCCCTACATGTCGCCATACATTGGGTGGTCATGACGCTGCTCCTCCTGCCGGTAATCACGATAGCATGGCCTTATATTCTGGCTACCACTGTCATTCATTTCATCATCGACGCTTTCAAAAACTACTTAGGACGAAAACGCCCGCAATGGATCATTAGTACGTACCTTTTGGATCAAGTGCTGCACGTAACCTCGCTGATATTCATTGGTGTCTGGATGGCGCAGACTACCAAGCTGCCTATTTGGCAGGTCACAACACCCTTGGTGCTGTATGCCATAGGTTTACTTCTTGGCACCCATATATGGTTTATCACGGAACGGATCGTGTTCTTCCGCGACGAGGATCAAACGGCCAAGATCAATGCTACGATGTGGCCACGCATGGGAGTACGGCTCGTAATATACTTGTTAATTGTCGCTGGTTCCTGGGCCAGTTGGCTGTTAGCTTTGCCGGCCATCGCACTAATCGCGTTTCTATATGGCCGGCACAACTATCCGCGCTGGTGGGTGCTTCTCGATATCAGCGTGCCCTTCGTATCGGCTTTAGTTGTCTACTTGATTCTGGCAATCTGACTTTTTTCGTCCAGAAAAAACTGCCTGAGTTCATATAGACCACGAACTGGATGCCACAGCCTGCCCACCACCTATTTGTGGTAGTTCTAGGCTATATAGAGAAAAGTGGGCAAATATTCTTATGATATGGTAAACTTTATGACTTCTATCGTGCATAATTGTTGATGTAGTGCGAACCTAATAGCGCGGTAACCCCAGGACGGGTAGAAGGGGCTGAGGTAGTGCTAGCGCAAGGGCTCGATGCAACTATTAAGCAGGGATTCTTCATGGCCGATCTACCTAATCTCATTCAATCTGGCGGGGTCGAGGCAAGCGATTCAGATGCGCTGGTCACATTTGGCAGCTTCTTTATGATGCCAGTTCCGGATGCTATCATGGATGAGCTCCTAGAGTAGGTTATTTGTATGGCGTTTAGACTTTTGATTGTATTTGCCCATCCCGATGATGAATCGATGCACAGCGGCATGCTGGCTCGCTACGCAAGCAACGGCAGCCAGGTGGTCTTGGTGAGCGCCACCAGGGGCGAAGCTGGAGAGATCAGTATGCCATCGTTGGCTACGCCGGGATCCTTAGGCGAAATTCGTACGGCCGAATTGGTCAAATCTTGCGCGATATTGGGTATCGATCCCCCGCGTTTTCTCGATTATCGAGATTCCGGTATGGATGGTTCAGCAGAGAATGATGATCAACGCTGCTTTATTCAGGCACAACCGGAAGAAGCGACGGGGAAAATCGTGGCCGCTATTCGTGAAATAAAACCGCACATTGTGATCACCTTTGAACCATTCGGTTGGTACGGCCACCCAGATCACATTGCCGCGAGCAAATATACGACGGCGGCCTATGATCTGGCCGGTAACCCTGACGCATATCCGGAAACGGGAGCTCCATGGCAGCCCCAACGTCTTTTTTATGCCATCGCACCACGCGCCGGTTTCAAGGCGATGCGCGATGCCATGCAGTCTGCAGGGTTGGACATCTCTGCTTTTGATGGTCTTGACCTGGACAGCCCCGATCCATTGGAGGATCAGGTCACCCATACACTTGATGTATGTCCGGAGATCGGTCTCAAACGCCAGGCTATGGGGAGCCATCTGACGCAGTTCGGGCCCGATCATCCTTTGCGGCAGGCGTCAGATGTGGCGCTCGCACCTATGCTTGGGACGGAGAAATATATCCAAGTACGCCCGCCGTTAATATTGGCCCCAGGTGCCGAACGAATTCGCGATCTTTGCTTTGAAGTCAGCTAATGACCTGATACCCAATATTGATTCAGAAAGGGGGGCCCCTTTAATTCGTGGCGCTGTTAATGGGGCTGCCTTTAAAATGATTTGCCCTGTTTGTCAAACTCTCAACCGGGACGAGGCCAATTTCTGCATGCGTTGTGCGCATCTACTGGTAGATTTTTGTCCTGCTTGCCGCAATGACTTTCCAGCAGGCGCCGATTTTTGCGACAATTGCGCTTTTCCTTTGACGAAAGAAAGTAGAACGGTAGCCCGGCTGGTGGGTGATGCTATCCTGGCCTTCTTTACAGATCAAGTTTCTGCATCATCTTGGCAATGGCTTGGTAGACTGGAGAGTCGTCGCCCAATTCGACTAACGGCCGTCCATTGTATTCAAACTCCACCAGCTTCATATCAGCCGGAATGAAACCCAGAAAGGGAATGCCCATTTCATCGACCCGTTCTTGCAGCGAAGCCGGCATCTCTCCAGGCAAGCGGTTCAATATAAGCCACGTATGCTCAATACGAATGTCCATCTGCTCTCGGAATGAGGCGATCCGTTCTGCCGCCACCAGCCCGCGCTGAGTTGGGTCGCTGACGACGAGCAGGTGTTGCACATCGCGTGTTGTACGGCGGCTGAGATGCTCCATGCCTGCCTCATTATCGATCACAACATAACGATAATTCTTGCTGATAGAATCTACCACCTCACGCAGATTGTGGTTGACAGCACAATAGCAACCCGGCCCTTCGGAGCGGCCCATGGCCACCAGATCAAAGCGATCCCCTTCGGAGACTGAGGAGCGCACCTGGTAATCGAGGAATTCTCGCTTGGAAATACCGCCAGGCAAAGCTCCCATGGCGGCGCCGCCGGCCGTAAGCGTCTCCTTCACTTGAGACAGCAAATCCTCGCGGATATCACCTACCGTCCAGTCCAGGTCGAGGCCGAGCACCATATTGAGGTTGCTGCTGGGATCGGCGTCAATAGCCAGGATCGCGCCTGGCCGTGTCTGCGCCAGATATTTGATCACCATCCCAGAGATAGTTGTCTTGCCCACGCCCCCTTTGCCTGCTAGTGCGATAGTTGTCGTCATACTCTGTGCTCCTCTGCAGATAGGTTTGTAGCGACCGCTTCAGCAGTGAAACGATTGAAATCATTACTACAAACGCCTGATAACTGAAAATTGATTGCCGTTTACTTCTTACAGCCTACTGTCTACTGACCACTGACGCCTGACTCACGGCAAGCATCTCCGCCATCTCTTGCGCGGATTGCCTAAGCGCCGGGACGTGATCATAGACGGCCGTTCCCAAACGATCAGCTTCTTGCACCGCCAGGTCGGCAGGTAACAACCCAAGAACAGGCAGCCCCGTTGACGCCTCGCGCAAGAAATGGGCTTCATCCTCGTTGCGCACCTTGTTGCCAACCAGCCAGAGGCGCGTAAGGCCGATGTCATTGGCCAGTTTTTTGATCTGCGTTGCTGTCCCCAAACTTCTTCTCGTAGGCTCAACGACGATGATCATGGCGTCGACAAAATCCACGGTTGCCCGCCCCAAGTGCTCTACGCCGGCATACATGTCCATGATCAACACATCCTCATCGCGGAAAAGCAGGTGCGTGAACAATGTCTTGAGCATCGCGCTTTCGGGACAGATGCAGCCAGATCCGCCTAAGTCGACTGAGCCCATCTCTAGCAAACGCACACCGCGATGGATGACGCTGAAGCGCTGCGGCAAATCATCAACTCGGGGATTTAAGGTGAAAAAACCACCTACCGTGCCTGGTTTGGCCCCGGTACGTTCTTCTATCAGTTCATCCATCTCGGCGATGGGGTGCAGTTGGTCGCGTAGCTCAGCGGGAAAGCCCAATGCCCCGGCCAGGCAAGGTGAAGGGTCAGCGTCTACGGCTAACACATCCCGTCCCGCATCGGCAAACACCTGTGCCAGCAACGCGGCCAAAGTCGTTTTCCCGACCCCGCCTTTGCCACTAATGGCTAGTTTCATATTGATTAATTCCTTTTTTGTGAATAGCTGTCAGCTGTCAGCATATAAGTTCCTGTTGCCTTCTTCATTATCCGTAGTTCAGCCAATCCGCAAAACCTGACAGGTTATCTAGCTGCTGGCCCCCAATTTGTAGGAACGCAACGAAGCAATCAGTTGGCGGGTCAGCGTGCTGCCCAGTATAGCACAGGCGTCGGTGGATAGGTGGTGGTGGCTATTGCCATCAAACAACACTCGATAAGAGGGCGGGAAATCTTCATCTCCTTGCCATCCCACGGCCAACAAGCGTACGCGAGGCAATGCTTGAAAGGCAAACGCGGCATCACCGAATGTTTCCTGCCGCCCGCCCAATAAGTTCGCAGCCGCTTCGAACGCGTCCAACTCATTGCCGAACGCTTTCGCCAGCTCATTGCCTGTGTAGCCCTGGAATGCGCCGGTATAGAACTTACCATCGGGCAGTTCAGTAAAAGCGATCCATGTCCCGGCAAGGGGTGCACGATCCGAGGTGTGGAAATAGTAGGACAGCAAGGCCATGGTCATTGTCGGCAATGGATCGCCAGTGTACCGATCACGCCCGGTGAAATCGGGCCAGGTCAAGATAATGTCTTGGCCCCACATGGGTAACAGAAATTCACCCTGCTCTGGCCCTTTCTCTGTGTAGATGGCACCGGTATTTGCCGCCAGAACGGCCGTGTCCCGTTTCTGTATCTCAACCCGCAGCTCCGCCACGCGTAAAGCCAGAAAGTCGCGGGAATCTTTCATATGTAATGTAGCCATAGAAAGTAACCCGGCTATAGCAAATCCCGCGAAGCGAGCAGCGGCCGGGGATCAACCAAATTCTTGTGCAAGGCCGCCTTTTCCGGCAGGCCAAGGGCTACGGCCATTAGCTGCGTGAAATAAAGGATTGGCATCGGTTCTCCCACTTCCATCTGCATCTGGCGCGCGTCTAGGTTCATGTGGCAGAGCGGGCAGGCTACGGCGATGGCGTCTGCTCCCGATTCCCGTGCATGGTGAACCAAATTACCGCTCAAGGAGCGCACAATATCGGGCCGCGTTAGGGCATGTGCCGCGCCACAACAGACTGTCTTATAAGACCAATCTATTACCTCGGCACCCAGAGCTGACAGCAACGCGTCCATATCGGTGGGGTTTTCCGGGTGTTCCGCTTCTGTTACTTGCGGCGGGCGTGTCAACAGGCAGCCATAGTAGGCCACCACGCGCAGCCCGCTTAATGGCTTCTCTACCTTGGCACCGACGCCTTCCGCGCCCACATGCTTGAGAATGGTTTCTGTCAGCGTGTTGACCTGAACGGTGTCCTGGTATTCGTAGCCAATGGCTTCGTCAACGCTGTTCTTATGCTGTTCGTTGTGACGAATTTCGTATTGCGCCGCTTTGTGGCGATTGAAGCAGGCTGCACAAGGCATGGTCACTTCTTTGAAACCACTCTGTTCGATCAGGGCCAGGTTCTGCATCGGCAATTCGGTGGCCGCCTGCGGATCGACACGGTGAGCGGCGCTGCTGCCACAGCAGACCCAGCCTTTGGGTTCGATCAAGGTCATGCCCAGAGCTAAACAAACGGCCGTAGCTGACTCGTTAAACTCCCCGGCCGTCGAGTGCAGTGAACATCCGGGATAGTACGCGATAGCGTTTACTGCTTCAGGAACCCGCTTCACATGGCGTGGCGGCCGGCCAAGCTTAGGCAAAAACGACACTTTGCGCTTCTTGAGCATCTCTATATACATGTCCATATCGTCGAACAGATGCGGCAGGTCGCGCAGCTTCATCTCTGCCATCAGACCCGGTTCATACGCTCGCCCCCACATTTTCACCTCGCGCATGAATGCCTTATTAAAAGCATCTATTTGCGGCACCGGCGGTTCAATATCGCGCTCGATCGCCTCGCGTGTCAGAAACTCCATGATGGCCGTGATATCCAGGTCTTGCGGGCAGCGGGTACTGCACGTCTGGCAGGCAGCGCAAAGCCACGGTGTTTGCGCTGCCAGGGCAATATCTTCCTGCCCTAATTGCACGGCGCGCATGATCTGGTTTGGCTGCCAGTCGAAAAATTCCGCCACCGGACAGCCGCTGGTGCACTTTACGCATTGGTAGCACAAATAGACATTCTGCCCCAATTCTTCCTGGATTTTTCGCGCCAGGTCAGGAGTGATTGTGATCGGTTCGTTGGCAGGGTCTTGTTCGTTCATAAGTGAGTTCCTAAGGAGCCATCAGTTGTCAGCTTTCAGCGACAGCCAAATTAAGCCGCCATTTCTGTTACCTTGTTCTGAGGTATCGAAGGATTGGGTCGTGGGTACAATCCCGCGCCTTCGACAATTGGTTTAACGGCCGATTCCCATTCAATCGCCATAATATGTACACCCGCCACGCCTTCAATTTTACGCAGCTCCTGAATAAGTTCGATACATATCTGGATACCTTCTGCGCGCCATGCTTTGGATCGCGCCTGCTTATCTTCGCGCGTCAGCTCATCCGTTGGCTTTGCAGCCCATGGTGCGCCAGCTTCCGTCATCCTGGCGATGATGTCATCTGGAACCAGGATTCCCGGTACATTGTTCTTCATATAGCGACCCATGCCGGGGCTCTTCAGCGGGCCGACTCCGGCCAGGATATAAGTCTGCTCGTGCAAGCCCATCGCCCGCACCTTTTCCATGTACTCAGCAAAGGCGTGCACATCATAGACCAACTGTGTCTGAATAAAATTGGCCCCGGCCTTTACCTTCTTGGCCAGGCGGTACGGCCGAAAATCAACCGGGTCAGCAAAAGGCGCCGCCGCCGCCCCAACGAAGAAGCGCGGTTCCGGCCCCTTGAAGGCGTCACCGCTCTGGAAGACGCCATCATCGCGCATCGCCTTCACCATTTGCACCATCTGTATGGAATCGATGTCGTGCACATTCTTGGCGTTGGGATGATTGCCAAACGTCTGGTGATCGCCAGTCAGGCAGAGAAGGTTATGCATGCCCAGGGCGTGTGCGCCAAGCAGATCGGCCTGGATGGCCAGCCGGTTGCGGTCGCGGCAGGTCATTTGAATCACCGGTTCCAGCCCTTCTTGCACCACAATCGTACCGGCGCCAATACTGGACATACGTACAATGGCTGTCTGGTTGTCGGTGATGTTAACGGCATCGCAGAAGCCCTGCAATAAGGCCGCTTTGCGGCGGATCTCCCCACCATCCGCGCTTTGTGGCGGACCTAGTTCAGTTGTCACGGCAAAGTGACCGCCGCGCAATACGCGTTCCAGATTCGAACCCACAAGGTATCCATTACTACTACCTATCTCATTCATCATTACATCCTCCCAATCGCGATTGCGATTGCGATTGTACTCGCAACTCACTCACTCCGAATCCTCTGCGGCCAAGCGTAAATCCTCGCGCACAATCTTGCGTGGACCACCGTCTCGTGAATTGCGCCAGTTTTTAGGCGGCTGCAAGTCCAGCAGCACGTGAAGCTTGTTCTTGCTGTTCAAACGATCGTAGATTAACTGCCAGGCGCAAGCTACGCCGGGGTCAATCTCGCAATGCCCCGCTTCGGAGCCGCCACATGGCCCGTTTAGCAGGGATTTAGAGCAGCGAGCGATGGGACAAATTCCGCCCGTCAATCCCAAAATGCAATCACCGCAGGCTGCGCAGCGCTCTTCCCAGACCCCCTGTTCCGTAGGCAGACCCAGAAAACTGGTATTGAGCCCGGGAACCACCCATGTGTCGGGAAAGTGCTCCGCTATGGCCTGTACGCCAATGCCACAGCCCAAGGAAAGCACGATATCGGCATCCTTGACCTGTTCTTCGATCTGGTCAAGATACTCCCACTCGCACTGCCTCTGCACCGTCACATCAGAGACTGCTTTTTCGTTTCCGTTGAGCTTGGAAGTCATGCGTAGTGACGCGGCCGTGATTGCCGCCTCACGGGCGCCACCGGCAAAACAAACCGTGACGCAGGTGCCGCAGCCTACCACCAGCACCTTTTCAGCCTCGCCAATCAACGTTTTGACTTCTTCGAGTGATTTCTGTTCGGCGACTATCATAATGATCTCCAATTAGGATTTCTAAGTTCGGATTGTTGTAGGGGCGGGTTTCAAACCCGCCCGCAGCCCGCAATTGTCAATGCATAATTCGCAAGGGATTCGGCCCTAAAACCGAGATCTGCTCTGTCATTTCCGTGGCGGCGGAAGCAAAATGGCCCGCCATGGCCGATGATATGTTATACATACGTACCCGTTCCGGTTCCAGGCCGATCTGCTGTAGCAAATCTTTGACCCGTTCTACTCTACGTTTGGCATTGGTATTACCTTCCAGGTAATGGCAATCTCCAGGCAGTCAACCCGCCACCATAATGCCGTCGACGCCGCTCTCAAAGGCCTGTAAGGTCAGCAATACATCCAGCTTACCGGTACACGGTAGCTGCACCACCTTTACATTTGGCGGGTATTTCATCCGTAAGCCACCCGCCAGATCAGCCGCGGCGTAAGCGCAATGCTCACAGCTGTAAGCTACAATTTGTAGTGCTGTGTCGTTCATGCCGACACCTCCACAATGTCTGCCAACGGGATGAAATCCAGATGGCGAATGCATCAAAGCGTCCACTTTGGCTACCATCTGGGCATCGGTGTAATGCATAAGTTGAATGGCGCGAGCGGGACATTCTGCTACACATGTGCCGCACCCCTGGCAAACGGCCGCTTCAATGCTGGCCGCGCCCATGATGTTTCCAACGCCAGTCAGATTTGGTCTGATTTGCGGTATGCCGAAAGGACAGATGCGCACACATGTCAGACAGCCGGTGCACAATGATTCATCCACGACGGCGACACGGCCGCCAGCGGTTAAAGTTTCCTGGCTTAATATCCGTGCCGCACGTGATGCGGCTGCCTGAGCCTGAATCATCGTCTCATTTAGCAGCTTGGGATAATGTGCCATGCCGGCCATGAAGATGCCTTCACTGTTGAAATCAACCGGGCGCAGCTTGATATGCGCTTCCTGGAAGAAGCCATCGGCGTCGAGCGGCACCTTGAAAAGATGGGCTGTATGATGCGCATCATCCTGCGGCACAACGGGCATGGACAGGACAAGGAGATCCGGTTGGAGCAGTAAAGTGCGCTTCAGAACCGGCTCCCAGGCACGTACGGTAAGCGGGGTCGCAGGGTCATTAAGTTCTACTTCTGGCCGGTGTTCAGCATCATAACGAACGAAAACGACGCCATTTGCCCTGGCCTGGGTATACAAGCGTTCGGTGAAGCCATAGGTGCGGATGTCCTTATAGAGAATGGTGATTCTGGCATCTGGATTCTTTTTCTTGAGCGCCAGGGCATTCTTGAGCGCTACCGTGCAGCAAATGCGGCTGCAGAATTTTTCGGCCGGACCGACGCATTGAATCATGACCACGTCGACTGCTGGAGTGGGCAAAGTGCCGGCTACGGCATTCAACCCCGCCCCTACCTTTTCGCCTTGAGTTCTGGCCAGTTGTTGTTCAAATTCTTGTTGGGTCATGATGCGCGGGTCTGTTCCGTAGCCGTAATCAGGGCCGCGATATTCTTGAGCTCCTGTAGCTAAGATCGTAACACCATGTTGGATTTGCGAGCGACCGAGGCCGTTCTCAATTTCGCTGCAGAAGTTGCCCACAAAGCCGCTTGTGTTCACAACCCGGCTGCGCAAGTGGATGGTGATCGTTTCATTGGATTGCACTTTAGCGATGAGATGGCGTCTCGTTGCTTGTGGCTCTTTACCATTGCTGCTCGTGAATACATGGCGCAGATTTCCGCCTAGCTCCGCTTCTCTCTCGACCAGATGGACAGGGAAGCCTTGTTCGGCCAGGGACAAAGCGGCGGTCATCCCGGCCACGCCGCCACCTACGACAAGCGCAGTGTGTTGCACCGGGACATCAATCGTATGCTGTGGCTGCAATAATGCCGCTCTGGCTACGGCCATGCGCACCAAATCTTTGGCTTTGGTCGTGGCTAGTTCGCGATCATCAGAATGGACCCAGGAGCAATGGTTACGAATATTGGCCATTTCAAATAAATAGGGATTCAAACCTGCCTGGCGCAGGCTGTCACGAAACAGCGGCTCGTGTGTGCGTGGCGTGCAGCTGGCTACGACCACGCGGTTTAGATTTCGCTCCTTGACTACCTCGCTGATATGCTTGATGCTGTCCTGTGAACAGGTATATAGATTGGCCTCGGCATGGGTCACGTGCGGCAGGGAAGCGGCATGATCGGTGGTCGCTGCAACATCCAGGAAACCGCCGATGTTCGAGCCGCAGTGACAAACAAATACGCCAATTCTGGCTTCCTCTTGGCTCACATCAATTTCTGGAGGAAACTCAACGCGTTCTGTCAGCGAGAAACGGGCCGCGCTGATCTGTGCCGCCACGGCGGCAGCTGCGCCGCTGGCTTCTACCACCGATTCTGGAATATCCTTCGGCTCGCGGAATGGCCCGACGGCATAGATCCCTCCCCGGCTGGTTTCCACTGGATTGAAGCGGGGCGTATGGCAGAAGCCATACTCGTCCAATTCGATTTCCAATCTTCGTCCCAGATCGCGCACCGACTCTGAAATCTCCATCCCCACCGACAGCACCACCATATCAAAATAAAGCGTATACAGCTGGCCATCTTCGCCCTGATAGTCCAGGATGAGATTTTTTGTTATTGGGTCTTCGTGGATTTTGCTGATGCGGCAGCGGGTATACTCTATGCCGTAGCGGTCGCGCGATCGCTCGAAGTAGCTCCAATATCCTTTGGAGAAGGCGCGCATGTCCATGAAGAAGACGTGGATGTCCAGTGCCGGATCATGTTCTTTAGCAATGACCGCTTCCTTGGTAGCATACATGCAACAGACGGCCGAACAGTAGTCGTGGTTCTGGTCGCGGCTGCCTACACATTGCAGGAAGGCGATCCGCCGCGGAGCCTTGCTATCAGACGGGCGTTGCACATGCCCCAAGGTTGGCCCGGATGCGGAGAGCAGTCTTTCAAATTGCAGCGAGGTGACGACATTGGGGAAACGGCCGTAACCATATTCTTGCGACAATTCCGAACGATAAATCTGGTATCCTGGGGCCAAGATTATCGCGCCAACGTTGATATTTGATTCCCGCGCGACTTCGTTATGATTAATGGCGTTTACGCCGCAGGCAAAAGTGCAGCTCATGCACTCAGAACAGACACCGCAGGCCAGGCAGCGCGTCGCTTCCAATTGTGCGCTCTCGTCGTTGTAGCCACCCTCCACCTCGGCGAAGCTGTGCACACGCTCTTCTAGCGGCAACCAGGGCATAGGCACGCGCGCCTGGCGCTTAATTTCGCCACGGGCCACGCGACCATCAATTTCTTCCTGGCTCAAGTGCACGACTGGTAAGTCTGGTTCTTGTGGCGGCTCCAGCTGTGCTCCCTGCAAATAACGTTTGATGGATTCGGCAGCCGTGTGCCCGCTGGCTACCGCTTCGATGACAAATGATGTACCTGATACCGTATCGCCGGCGGCAAAAACGCCCTCTCGTGTCGCGGCCAGAGTGTTGGGATTGATGGCAATGGTTTGCTGGGCTGTCATGCCCACACCGGCATCGTCGGGGATAAAAGCCAAACCGGCTCGCTGCCCGACACTGAAGATGACGCTGTCGCATTCAAGGACGTGCCGGCTGCCAGGGATTTTCTCCACATGCAGACGCCCTGTCTCGTCAAAATGGAACGACTCCACCAGCATACACTCGACTCCGGCGACGCGCCCGGTTCCGTCGTCGACAATACGCTCGAAGGAACGGCCGTTGTTTATTACCACCCCTTCATCCGTCGCGGCAGCGATCTCCCAATCGTGTGAAGTCATCTGCGGCCGTTCTTCCAGGCAGGCCAACTGTACCTCGGCTCCCAATCGTAGCGCACTGCGCGCGCAGTCAATCGCTACATTCCCGCCGCCCAATACCACTACCCGCTCACCTAATGCAGAGCGATTTGTCAAATCGCTCGGAATATCAAGTTTTCCTAAGCGCAAATCGCGCAAGAAATGGGTGTTGATCAAGACGCCATCCAGATCCGCGCCAGGAATGGGCAGACGAATGCCCTCGTGCGCTCCAACCCCAATCAGGACCGCATCATAACCTTCCTTAAAAACATCATCCAGGTTATTGATGCGATGGTTCAGGCGTAAATCGACACCCAAATCGACGATATCCTGTACCTCCCGTTCCACGATCGCGGTCGGCAGGCGGTGTTCCGGCACGCCAAGACGGAGCATCCCTCCGGCTACTGGCATCGCTTCAAAAACGGTCACACCATAACCATCCAGAACAAGGTCCTGTGCGGCCGTTAAGCCGCACGGTCCTGCGCCGATGATGGCCACGCGCTCCGGGCGGGTTGGGGGAATTGGCTCCACCTGCTGGCGTGGTTCCGCGTACACCTTGTCCGTAATGAAGCGTTTTAGGGCACGGATATTGACCGGTTCATCCACAAGTCCCCGGTTACAGGCCGTCTCGCAGCGATGGTTGCAAATACGGCCGCAAATCCCGGGGAACGGGTTATCCATCTTGATCACGCGCATAGCATCTTGCCAGCGCCCCTCACGGATGAGGGCGATATACCCTTGAGCGCGTTGGCCGGCGGGGCAGGCATCGCGACAGGGCGCGATGCCTTTCTTCTCGATGGCGTAAGCGTTGGGTACAGCTTGAGGATACAGTTTGTATGCGGCGCGACGCGGTGACAATCCTTCGTTAAATTTATCGGGGATGATGACCGGGCATACCTCGGCGCAGTCATTGCAGGCCACGCACTTATCCGGGTCAATATAGCGCGGTTCACGCCGGACCCGAACGCTAAAATCGCCTGCCTCGCCGGCAATATCCAGCACCTCCGTGTTGGTCAAAATTTCGATATTGGGATGGCGCCCTGTTTCCACCAGCTTGGGTGAGATTGTGCACATGGCGCAATCGTTGGTAGGGAAAGTTTTGTCCAACTGCGCCATGTGGCCGCCGATGGCTGACTTTTTCTCGACCAGGTACACTTTAAACCCCTGGTCGGCCATGTCCAACGACGCCTGCATGCCCGCAATGCCGCCACCCACGACCAGTGCCGCGCCGATTGGTTGTTTCTTTCCGGTTGTTGAGTTGGAAGCCATCATAATTCTCAATTGGGAATTCTTAATTGTGAATTCTTAACTCACCATCCACCGTTCACAATTTCCTTCCTCTAAATCCAATATCTTCATCCATCTCCACACCCCCTGCTACGCTTTCCTTTTTGGACTGTCCATTCTTCAAAGGGTTCGGACCCAGTTTGCGCACGCGTTCCGTCATCGTCTGCGCAGCTGCGGCAAAGGTGTGTGCCTGGCTGCCCGACATGAAAAACATGCCCAGTCGTTCACTCTCCAGTCCAATTTCCTGCAGAAGCTGCGCGGCTCGTTTGACGCGCGCTTGTCCTCGTTCATTGCCACGCACATGATGGCAGTTGCCAATAGGGCAGGCGACCGCGTAGACGCCGTCCGCACCTTGTTCGAAGGCCTCCAGGATGTATCGCACATCCATCTTCCCCGTGCAGGGCAGCCGGACGAACTTAACATTGGCCGGGTATTGAACTTGTAGCGATCCGGCCGTGTCGGCGGCCATATAGCCGCAGTAGATACAGTAAAAAGCAGTGATTTCTGGTTCAAAAACGTCGTTCATAACATCGCTCAACAGTCAACAGTCAACGATCACCATCACTCACGTAGCGGTATTGGCCCACTAAACAGTTAGTTTCTCCAACGGCCTAACCCACCAATCTCGCGCAGCATGACCTGTTCATCGGTGTAATTAGTGAGCTGAATCGCTTCGGCCGGACATTCGCTGGTGCAAGTGCCGCAGCCGTGGCATTGGGCCGGATCGATAAACGCGGCGCCGCCCAGATCCCCTACACCATTGCGCCCAGCCAGTTGCAGAATCTGGGGAATGGCAAATGGGCAGACGCGTGCACAGGTAAGGCATCCCACACATTTATCCGCGTCGACCACGGCGATGACGCCACCATGATACATGGTACCCTGGGAAAGCAGGGTTAAGGCACGACCTGCTGCAGCCAGGGCATGGCTGATAGTCTCCTCGATAAATTTTGGCGAGTGAGCCATCCCTGCCAGAAAAATGCCCTCTCGCGAGAAGTCCATGGGACGCAGCTTCAATTGCGCCTCGGCAAAGAATCCGTCAGCTGATAGGGGAACACGCATTAGCTCAGCCAGTTCGCGAGCTCCCTCAGCCGGCGTGATCGATACACTTAATGGGATGATATCAGCCGGCAGTATCAGCCAGCGATCCAGAGATAGATCGCGCACGCGCACGGAGAGAGGCGGGGCGAGCGGGCCGGCAGAGACGCTGGCGGTACGAGCGTTCCCGCCTGCGCGGGGGATGATCTCCGGCGGCTCATCATCGGTGTAACGCAAAAAGATGACGCCTAAGCGGCGTGCTTCCGTGTAATACTTCTCGCGGAAGCCATAGGTGACGATGTTCTTATATAGGACGGTGACGTGGCAGTTGGGGTTGAATAGCTTCAGACGGATGGCGTTCTTCATCGTGTTTGTGCAGCAGACCCGCGAGCAGTATTCCGCATGCCCTGGCGCTTGCGCACATTGAATCATAACCACATCACGAAGCGCGGCTATCTCCTCCGGATGGTGAACGACTTTTTCTTCCAGGTCTTCTTGGGTAATGACGCCCGGTAATTCCAACCAGGGATGATCGCGGTTTTCACGCCCACCCGTGGCAACAATGGTCACACCATGCTCCACACGGAATGTGTTTGTCGAGCCGTTGGGGCGGGTTGTGCGCAAGTCTGCCCAGAAACGGCCGACATGCCCCTCGTGAGCTATCACTTCCGTATGGGCATAACTGTCGATGCGCGAGTGCGCCCGCACACGGTTCACCAAATCACGACCTAACCGGCGCGGGTTGTCCCCTTCGGCCACGTAGTACATTTCCTGCAAATGTCCACCAAAGCGACCCGTGCGTTCCACCAGAATAACATCGTAATCGCTGTCGGCTATGGCAAGAGCCGCTGTCATGCCCGCTAAACCACCGCCGATGATTAGAGCAGTTCCTTGGCACGGGTCTGCTTGCTTATGTATAGCCTTGGCGGCTGAAACGCGGCCCACGGCCATGCGCACCAGCTCCACAGCCTTGCGGTTGGCTAATACGTGCTGTCGCACATGGACCACACTACATTGGTCGCGTAGGTTGACCAATTCCATCAGGTAAGGGTTCAAACCGGCAAGGCTCACTGTGCGTTGGAATAGGGACTCGTGGGTGCGGTTGCTGCAACCGGCAATGACGACACGATTGATCCCATCCAGACGAATACGCTGCTGTATGCGGGCCAGAGTCTCTGGGAAACAGGCGAGATCAACAAGTTCTGCCACCGCTACTCCAGGCCACTGTGTCGCATGCTGTACCAACTGGATCAAGTCAAGCGTCTTGCTCATAGTGTCCCCACAGGTACAGACAAATACGGCTATCCGCAGTGCTTCATTGGTGACATCACGTTCCGGCGGCAAAGAATCCGTGGCTAAAAATGGGTATTCATGGGAGAAAGGATGCGTGTTCAATTGCTCGTGGAGCAGGCGCATCACTTCGGCCGCAGCCCCGCTGGCATCCAGAATGGTTTCGGAAATCTCTTTGGGCGAGGAGAACGCGCCACAGACAAATACGCCGGATTGCGTGGTCTGTAATGGCGTGAATTTGTCTGTTTTACAAAAACCATGCTCATTCAGTTCGAGGTCGAGCATATTGGTAAAATGACGGGCGGAATCGGGAGGCTGCAGCCCGGTAGCCAAAACCACCATCTCAAAACGTTCTTGTTGATACTGCCCATTTGGTTGTGCATAGTGCAAGATCAGATCGCCGCTGGCCGGGTCTTCACTTATGGCCGAAACACGACAATGTACGTAATTAATGTCATGGCTATCGCGCGCTTTGGCAAAATAGGAGCTGTAACCTTTGTTAAACGCCCGCTGCTCCATCATGAATATTGTGCACTCGACATCCCCTCCCAGCCGTTGTTTGGCCAGCATCGCCTCTTTGGTAGCGTACATACAACAGATGGAGGAGCAATAACTGTTTTCCTGGTCGCGTGAGCCTATACATTGCAGCCAGGCGACAGATCGTGGTTTTTCGTTGTCAGATGGGCGTGTGATAACGCCTTCAGTGGGGCCGGAGCGGCTGGCGAGCCGTTCATATTGCATGGCATCGACGACGTTAGCGAAACGGCCGTACCCCAATTCCTCCAAACCACCGCCGCGCGCATCATAAACTTTGAAACCCAAGGCCAGTATAATGGCGCCCACGTTAACCGAAAGCAGGCGTGGTTGCTCATTCAGGTCAATGGCTTTAGTTGGGCAGACCTCCGCGCAACGGCCGCAATCATCACAATAGGGGCCGCGGTCAATGACATATGTATTAGGTGCGGCGCGTGATGCTACTTTATATGCTGCCTTGCGCAGCGACATGCCGCGCTGGTAACTGTCCGGCAGTTCAACGGGACATACCTGGGCGCAGTAATCACAGTTTATACAGCGCGCGGAATCAACATACCGTGGCTCATAACGGAGCGACACCGTGAAATCCCCCGCCTGTCCCGCAATATCCACGACGTGGGTGTTGGTCATAATTTCAATGTTAGGATGCTGATTATGTTGCACATACGCCGGTGAAATGGAGGGTCGCGTGCAACCATAGCCATGATCAGGCGTGCCCCGGCAGAGCACACAGTCGTGCTGTGGGAACATATAGCCCAGTTGGGCCACCCGGCCACCCAGGCAAGGTGTATGTTCAATAAGGTAGACTTTCAAGCCGGAATTGGCCAAATCAAGCGCGGCGCGCATGCCACCAATACCGCCGCCAACAACGAGCGCAGTGGCCGGTCTAGGTTGACTCGAATGATTATTTGCCATAATGGTTCAGGTGCCTGGTGCGAATTAGCGCCAGGCACCTACTAAGTACCTCAAAAATTAAAGCTCTAGCAGCGGTAGCAAATATCCGTATGCGCTGAGGGCCGCTTTTGCACCTTCGCCCATGGCGACCAATACTTGCTCGGCGTAAATGTTGGTTACATCTCCTGCGGCAAAAAGTCCCGGTACACTGGTGCGGCTGTAGGCGTCCACCTTGATAAATCCCAGTTTATCAAGGTCAACCAAATCGGCGACCATTTCCACATTCGCCGTCAAAGCTTTCTCCACAAACGTGCCGTCGGCTTTGAGTTCTAGTTTCTGACCATCGGGACCTTGCACCGCAACACTGTTGCAATATCCGTTGCCACTCACTTTGGTGACACGATATTCCTCGAGCACCGTTACGTTTTCGGCTTTCTCAAGTAACTGTCCCAATGGCGTCTGCAGCGCTTCGTGCGAGGTGCCCACAACATGAACATGTTTGGCGACCGTTGACAGTTCGGCCGCCGAACGTAGGGCCAGGTCACCCTCACCGATGACAACGGTGTCCTTATCAATGAAGAGCGGTGCATAGCTCAAAGCCGAATAGCATAACCCCTTTGATAAGTATTCCATTTCACCGGGCACATCCAGCCATTGCTGCCGCGCCCCGGTGGCTACTATGACGGATTTTGCCAACAATTCCCCTCCGCCCTTGGTATGGACGATGAAGCCACCATTGTGCTGCTCTACTTTAACCACCGGTTCCATATGGCGGGCAAACTTCAGGTATTCCAGCTCGCTTTTGAACTTGTTGACGATTTCTGTCCCTGTTATCACCTGGTAACTCGTTACGTCAGGGAGTTCCAAATGGTAATTGGTTTTACCGCCCAAATCTTTAGAAATGAGCAAGACATTGAGCCTTTTGCGGATGGCATAGATCGCCGCGGTGAGACCCGCAGGCCCGCCGCCAATAACAATTAAGTCGTACATGGTTCAACCCCTCTCGGCGACCACTGATCGCCGACTACCGATCACTGATTACAGATCACTCTTCAGGTGCCTCGGCAATATAGCCTTGTTCCATCATCATCGCGGTCATTTTGCGCGAACGGCCGATAATGGTCGTCGCATGCTCAAACAGCTCTTCATAGCTCTTTGACAGGCGCGCCACACCCTGCTCCTGCGCTTTCATGCCCACCGCCGCCGCTTCGCGCGGGAACACTTCCCAGTCGTCCATCGTAGGCAGAATATGATCTTCATCTAAGCTGTCGCCAATCTGGTTGGCCAGCGCGTCGGCAGCCGCGAAGCACATCTCATCCGTGATCGTGCTCGCGCGCACATCTAGTGTGCCCCGGAAAATGCCTGGAAAACCGAGGGAGTTGTTGACTTGATTGGGGAAATCCGAACGACCGGTAGCCACAATCCTGGCTCCCGCTTCCTTAGCCTCCCAAGGCCAGATTTCCGGCACCGGGTTAGCGCAAGCGAAGACGATAGCGTCCTCATTCATGCTTTCCACCCACTCCGGTTTGATCGTGCCGGGTCCAGGTCTGGACAGGGCAATCACAACATCAACCCCTTCCATCGCCTCGGGGATGCCCCCCTGGCGCAGTTCGCCATTGGTGATCTGGCGATAGTCGCCATTTGTCCACATACTCATGCCGGCGCAACTGTAGATCCTTGCGATGCGGTCCCAGAATACCCTTGCTATCGACCATCGTGCAGTTGGTCGGATCCACGCCCCAGCCGAAAATGAGGCGTGAGCAAGCCACGTTGGAGGCGCCGCTGCCTACAAAAGCGATTTTAACGGCTTCCTTTTCCTTGCCAACCAGCTTGAGTGCGTTTATCAGGCCGGCCAGGGTGACGGTTGCTGTCCCTTGCTGGTCATCATGCCACACAGGTATTTCCGCCTTTTCACGCAGCGTATCCAAAATACGGAAACACTTTGGCTGTGCAAGATCTTCCAGATTGATGCCGCCGAATGCTGGTTGCAGCATCAAAACTGTTTCGATAATCTTGTCTGGATCTTTGGTGTCCAACATGATGGCCACGCCATCCACGCCACCCAGGTATTTGTAAAGCAGCGCCTTGCCCTCCATTACGGGTAGACCTGCTTTGGGGCCTATGTCACCCAATCCTAAAACGCGGGTGCCGTCGCTGATGACAGCGACTGTGTTCCATTTATTGGTATGTTCGTACACCAATTCCGGGTCAGCTTCAATGGCCCGGCAGGGCGCGGCCACCCCTGGCGTATACCAGATGGCAAAATCGTCGATGTCGCGCACGGCGCATTTAAGCGTCGTTTCTACTTTCCCCCGATAGAAGGGATGTAGTCTCATGGCGTCGGCCGCAGGTTTCTTCGCCTTGGCCAATAGCTCGTCTATATCTATCGCTTGCTCTTCTTTAAACATGTGAGCCCCCTATAACTACGGGTAAGGGCGGGTTTGAACGCCGTTCCGGCACTTCGCCCGTCCCTACGATTAATCAAACATTGCCTCTTGCTGCAGATAACTATCTGCGTAAATCACCTTGTTCAACAAAATCTGTACGGTTTTCCATATGGCCGCCTGTTCCGGATCGGTCATATCAACGTCTTCGGAAACCGGTTCTTCCATTGCTGCAATTCGGTCACTGATATTGAGATAGAGACGACCAACTGCCGTTCCTTGATCTCGCTCCTCAATAATCCGCACAACCTCCTTTAGCTGATCGTCGAAGGGATCGGCGATCATCATTTGTAAGCCTGCTCCCATGAGCATGGCACAATAAACACGATTAATCAGCGGACGATTCTTGTGTGGCACAGCGTTGGATACATTGGACAGCCCCACCGAAATCGGTGGCGGCGGGTCCCAGGCGACCTGCAACGTGCGCACAGCTTCGATCAGTTCCGGGCAATACTCCTGGCATCCGGAAACTGTCAGCGCCAGAGGGTCAATAATGAGGTCGCTGATGGGGAAGTCGATTTCCAATGCGCGTGGAATCAGTTGCTCCAGGGCGATCATTACCCTTTCATCGGCCCCCACTGGAATGCCACTCTTGCCCATCGTCAGCGCGATCAGGCGAGCGTTATACTTCTTCGCCAGCAGAGGTACCTTTTCCAGCCGTTCCGCTTCGGCTGAAGTCGAATTGATGATCGGCTGCGCCTTCGTCACCTTTTTCAATCCGGCTTCGATGCCCAAGATGTTGGTGCTGTCAAAGCTCAGTGGTACGTCAACCACCGCTTCAACCGCCTGCACCATCCAGGGGAAGACCTCTTCCCAATCCTTCTTGCGCGGTCCCAGGTTCAAATCCAACATCTTCGCCCCCGCTTCCACCTGACGCACGGCCAGGTCCTGGAAGAAAAGGGCGTTTCGATCGCGCAGCGCATCCTTTACACTCTGCGAAATGATGTGGATGTTTTCACCAATAATGTACATAGGTTTCTCCTTTGGAAAATGGCTGCCAGCTATAAGCTGGCAGCCGTCTTACCTACCGACGGGAAACGACTCGAGTCGGTGTGCGGTAAAAACAAGGCCGATGTAAACGCTTCAAAAAACGAATTGTCGGCCGAAAGCTCGATATAGGTCATTCGACTGGCGATATCCTCAACACGATCGCGTAATTTTTGATCCAGCAAGGCATAATAGGCCCCATGGACAGACGTGTTGCCCAGAAAGTGGAAGTTGTCCCAGGGCATGTCCGGCAAAAGGCCGATTTCGACAGCCTTTTCGACGTTGATGTATTTGCCGAAAGCGCCGCCAATCAATACCCGCTCCACTGCTTCCAAGGGCAGCCCGACAGCATCGGCCAGCACCGTAAATCCGGCATAGATAGCCGCCTTAGCGCGGATCAAGTTGTCTATGTCGACGTGGGTGATGGTAATCGTTGCCTGTTGGCCGTTGACTGCCGCCTGTTGGCCGTTGCCATCGCCCCAAACCACCACATACTCCCAGCCGTGCTCTCCCTGGCGGATACGATTCGTGGGCAACGTCGTGTTAAAATTGCCGCCCTTGTCGACGATGCCCGTCAGGAACATTTCGGCCAAAAGGGAAATCAGGCCGCTGCCGCAGAAGCCACGCGCAGGCGCGTCGCCAATCACGCGATATGTTGGCTCAAATGTCTCGCCGTTGATCCATACCTCTTCGATGGCGCCACGCGTCGCCCTCATGCCATGCTGCACACCCGCACCCTCGAAGGCGGGTCCGGCCGAACAGGCACAAGTTACCAGCCAATCGTGGCAGCCGAGGGCTGTTTCGCCGTTGGTGCCGATGTCCATGAACAGGCTCACCTTCTCGCTGTCGTCCATACCCGAGGAGAGCACACCGGCGCTGATGTCCGCCCCCACGTAGCTGGCAACACCGGGCAGGCAGTCCACAGTTGCTTCAGGATGGATATCCAGACCGGCTTCGCGCGCGCAGAGAACGGGGATGTGGTTAACGGCCGTGACAAATGGCGACCTGCGGATGCTTTCTGCTGGAATCCCCAACAGCAGATGCATCATAATGCTGTTGCCGCTGATAGTTGCGCGCACGATCTCTTGTTGGTCCGCTTTTTCCCTCTGGCAAGCCCTTTTTATTAAGTCGTTGATGGTCGCCAAGACCAGATCCTGCATCTCACCAGCGCCGTCGTTCTTGCCGGCGTAGATAATGCGCGAGATGACGTCTTCACCGCGCCGGATCTGGCGGTTGTACTCGGCAACTTGCTGCTTCACCTGGCCAGTTGCCAGATCCACCAGCCAAACGCTTACGGTCGTGGTCCCAATGTCAATGGCAGCGCCCCACAGAGGCGTATCATTGGCTAAATGGCCGGGCAATAGGTCGATCAATCGGGCTGGGGGGCGAGTGGCGGGTGGCCGATTGCGAACAAGAACGGCCGTGACCTGCCACGCTCCCTGCCGCAATACGGCTCCTATTTTCCTGAGCAGTGGTAACGATACCTGCAGTTCCCTGATGCCTGTTTCTTGGCGTATTGCGGTTTGCAGACGGCTCCAGTCATCTGTCTGGTCATCCATGCTGGGTGGCGCCAGCGTTAGCCTTACCCGCTGTACAGGCTGGTCTGTGGCTGCATTGTAGCCATCTGGAACCGCTACCTCACCTACGGTAAGATCAGTGGTTAGGCGCCGTTCTAAGGTCTCCTGCGGTGGTACATGGATACAGACGTCTCCTTCTACGACCGCCTGGCAGGCAAGGACATACCCCACTGCCAGATCCTCTTGTGAGAGGCGTAACGTGCTGCGCTGCCTTACGGAGCCATCCGTTACTTGCACGGCGCAACGGCCGCAGCGCCCTTGCCCGCCACACGGTTGGGAGATGTCAATATCCGCCTCGTGCAGCGCTTCGGTTAAGAGCGCACCAGTTTGGACATGTACCGGTGCAATTACACCCTCAATTTTCACCGCATGTCTAGCCATATCAAACCACAGCTTGTACGGGCAGGTTTTGAAACCCGCCCCTACTAATGACTACCCGACTACCCGATCTAATTCGGCAGTCGATTCATCATGCCCAGCATCCAACGCATGCATTTGTGTCCGAATTCGAGAAACATCATCGGACAACCGCCATCAATAACGGTGATGTTATTATCACGGCAGACCTGAACGGCCGTGTCCGACACGCTGGATTCCATAAATGTATTGTTGTGCATCCAAACGCGCGGTACGCCGGCATCGACACAATCCCGCACGATCTTTTCCGTCAATTCCGGTCGCGTGATAATGACAACGCCATCCACGCCACCCGGAATCGCCTGCAAACTGGCGTAGCAGGTATCCCCTTCCACGCTGTCTGCATTTGGATTGATAGCAAATACCTGGTGGCCGGTATCGCGCAACTTGAGGTAGATCGCGTTAGCTGCGTCTTTCTTGGTGCGAGAAACACCAGCCACGGCAATGCGCTCTTGGGCTAAAAACTCCTCAGCTTTTGCATTAAATGTTTTCATGTCCTATCCATTTAAATAACTACTTGTACGGGCGGGCAAGGTGCCGCATACGGCATTCCCCTACTAACGACTACAACACCTTTTTCATGAATGCCGGAATATCCACTGCTTCACGCGGACCAACTCGTACATCCCAACCAGGCAATTCTTCTTCCAACTCGCCGGATAACACGGCTACATGCCCCGGCAAAACGATGCGCTTGTGATTCACTTTGTCAGCCACGCCAAACCGTTTCACATCCTTGGCGATGCGTTCGGCGTCAAACTTGCCCGCCGCCCAGGCCGTGAGCACGCTCATGCCCTCGGCTTCGGCTACCAATAACCATGCGGGCAGACCAGCGCCTTCCACCTCGTTGGCCACGCTGAAGTAGGTGATGGAGAAGTTGGTCGTCACCAGTACGGGATCGCTGCCTGTGGGGTTATTGATTTCGTATAGACCGGGAAGGACTTGGATCGGCTTCTGCGGGTCTGTGTAGATATTTTGGCGCAAGACCAGCAGCGGGTAGACGTGTTCCGCTGCGAAGGTATCCAGCACGACAAAACCGGCGTATTTGGCGATGCCTTGAGCTGCGAGCATCGATTCGTAGGCTGCATCCGCGCCGTTGCTTGGCGCCATGAACAGCGGATAGCCCAGGGCTCGGAAGTTCTTCCTCAGCGCCAGGCGCCGGATTTGGGTGCTCAAAGCGAGCCGGGTGCTTAGCGAAGCAGGTCCACTCAAGTCGCCGGCGACCGGATCGAGAACTATATCCTCTACGCCGTGCCCTTTGATTTTTTCGCTGAGATCGGCCAGCTCTTCGAGAGAGTTGCCGCTTACAACAAGGGCCGCTTTAACCTGTTTTGCCAGGCCGGCCATAGCCTCCCAATTGCTGGCATCGGCGGCGTAGATAAGCGGGGTCTCGTTATCCGTCGCAGCCAAACCTGCGGACATCACTTCTGCATCGCGACTCATCAGAATGAGAGGGCGTTGGCTTAATTCGACCACCGTTTTCACCGCTGCTGCAAAAGCACCCGCATCTCCCGTCGCCGATTCCACCGCAAAGCCATCCAGCGTCAAATCCAGGCCAACATAATCGACATGGTACGCTTCAGCCGGGACTACCTTAGCCTTGATTTGCTCGGCCGATTCGTCATCTTTCACACGTACGAACAACCCTGGTTTGTGGTAGAAGGTCTTCTCGTGACGAAATAGGACAACCTCGTTGCCTGCTTTCACTTCGTAGCCGTTGGACTTAAGCGTGACTAGCCGCACGGGCGGGGCGGAGGATTCGGCCAACTCTGACGTTGCCTCTTCGCTCACGTGGGGGCAGTCAGAGAGTTCCACTTGCTTAGCCGCCAACTTCATGGCAAAGGCCAGGCAAGTGGGAAAACCACAGTCTTTGCAGTTTGTCTTGGGCAGCATCTTGTAAATTTGAATTCCACTTAGTGCCATTGTGTGCTCCGTTCCTTTGAGGCTGTCAGTTGGCAGCTATCCCAAAAAGGGAGGCTGCGCACTCAGCACTCAGCTTACTGCTATCAATTCGTCAATCGCCATTCTCACACGGCGCAAGCTCTCAGGATGGCGCAGAACCAAAATATCCGCGCCAGATTCGAGCAAGGCCACGGCCGTCAACGTCTCCCAGTTAATGGCCCGGGCAAGCCAGTCACCCCACTCAACGGGAACCCCCTCGCCTATTTTCGACTCTTTTGTTTTCCACGCTTCGAAGCCGGGTGTGACCAACATTGGCAACTGAGTCATTGCATCCCCTTGCAGGGCCGCCAGGCGCAAGCGCTCCATGGCTGAATAACCATACTCGATCCCATACCCTAACGCACCGGTGGTCGGATCCATGATGATGCGATTGAGGGGCATGTTCATATCGCTGATTAAGATGTTGAGCTGCTTAGCCAGGTTAACATCCATGGGCGTACGGGCACTAACCAGGTGGTCATTGCCCATCGCCGCGGCGACGATGGTGCGATAATTTTTATCCTCGCAGATGCCCAAGACGATCCGCTCTCCCTTGGTCGCTTCGGCTACTGGCACCAGCAGTTCATTGTCCGCGTCAGCCTGACCAGGTCCAAAGACCATAAGGGGCAGGCCGGAGGAATTCAAGACGGCCTGAACGGCCGTAACCGCCATATCGGGCGTCGTGGGATTTCCCGCGGCATCCGTCAAGCTCAACGATAGTTGCAGCAAATCAGCCCCAGCCGCTTCGGCCGCTTTGGCCCAAGTTCCCGGTGTATCAATGGCGTCACCCCAGGTCTCCAACAGCAGGGAGGACCAATCATCCGGTCGCCGATCCTTGATTTCCAGAGCGATCACTGGTCTATGTGGCATCTCCGCCTCAAAATGCATAAAGGGCAGAGCCTTCTCCCCGCCGACAGTGACAATGCTTGTTCGTGAGCCTCCATCAGCGGATGTGGCCCCAATGGTCACGATGCGAACCGATCCGGGCCAATTGTCTTTGGGAATTTCGATAGGCATAAGTATCACTTCCTTGTTAATGGTTGATTTATAATGGTGTATTCATAATTCTTAATTCACAATTCACCATTTACAATTTTCAATTCTCTTTTTGCTGGCTACCGGCGCTGGGACCGGGCGCGACGAAGCGCTTCATCTCTGCGCCGCATAAACGTCGATAGTGGCGATTCACGCTCCGCCTGGATGCCCAAATCGCGCAGCTCTTCTTCATCTCGCGCGCCAAGGTGACGCAGCAGGTGTTTGTAGCTTATGTAGGCCGCCGGGTACTCGATACCTCCGGCATGGTGGGTCATGAATAGGACTCGCACCCCCTGATCCTGCATAATCTGGGCCGCGACCGCCAGCGGAATATCCGGCGGCACTTTTGGTACTTCGGCTTGTAGAATATCTTGAGCTGTCAGATCCTCGTACCCGCCGCGCGCATACGCTTTCAACAACTCGTTTTGGGTGACGATCCCCGCCCCATGGCCGTTTTCGTCTAGCACCACCGCCCCTTCGATATCTTTTTCCAGGAACCATCGTGTCAATTCGATGACTGGATCATCGAGCGCACACGTGGGCACACCAACGGACATCAAGTCGCGGACGAGTCGAGGGGCTGGCGAAGGGTCTTTATTCATTGGCCTCTATTCCGTAGGGCGGGTTTCAACGCCGTCCGTAGGGGCGGGTTTTAAACCCGCCCCCACAGCTAAAAGATCATATCCATTATCAGCGCCGGATGATTATGTTCCTCCAACCAGGCCAGTAAATCATCCACGGTGGAGGCATTCCGTTCATCGGCGATGCGGTCTATCAGGTCGGGATCGCCTTCCCGCGCGGCCACGGCCTGTAACTCATCGGACATGGTTTCTTTGAGATAGCTGCTCATCCAGACAACACGCTTGAAACCGCCATCGGCCGAGATGAATTTGGGGCTGATCAAGTAGAACTTGCCCACACCCATGACGCCCGGTGTCTGCATCCCACCACCGGCCATGCCCGCCAGTGTGCTGAAGGTCATCCCTGCCGGGGTCATGCTGGTATCCTCACGGCTGACGACCATCACGCCGTTGGCTTCGGGTATGAGCATGACGATGCATTCAAAGCAGCCGCAGGCCGTCATCGGATTTTCCATGATCGAATACATGGCTACTTCTTCGACCACGCCATGTGATCCGATCTTGGCATAGTCATTGGTGCCTTCCCAATAGCCTTTCTCGAAATCAACCGACCGTCCCAATTTGATGGGCTGGTTGGGGCCGGTGGGATTGATGCTGAAGGAAGCCTTGCAATCCAGCCAGTTGTACGCGCCGCACAAACCCAATCTTTCCGGGCTGACTACGCAAACGTGATTGGGGGCAAAGGATTGGCACAAGGTGCAGGAGTAAAACTCCTCTACGCGTCATCGGTCAGATCGGACAGCCGCTGGTTGCGATAATCATACGCTTCGCGTGCTGTCGCCAACCATGTCTTCCAGTAGTTCGGGATCGGTGTAAATGGTCACCTGAACTTTGTCTACAATGGCGCCGAAGTCGGCATGGAAGCGAGCGTGCAGGATTTTGCCAAAATGTTCCAGATCGAAGCCTTTGTCCGCGGCTGCATTAGAAATGCGGATCCAGGCGATGTCGCGCTGGCCAATGTGTTGAATGCCGGATGCCCCGTTGATGAAATAATGAATTTGGCGCTCCAACACCGGCTCAAAGTCTTCCTGCATTTTCCGTCCGGCCACTTCGACGACGATACCCAAGTCCATATGCCCTTTATCTTCTATTTCGTCAAAGGTAGGCCCGACCAGCTCGATCTTGCCGTCAACCACCTGATCCAATGAGGTCATTTGCAGGAACTCGAAGGCGCGTGAATATTTGCCGCCAAACTCGACGCGCATGTCCGACTTACGCACAACTTCGCCTTCGAATGCGGAGCCGTAAGGCACAGGGACGGGTACGTCGGCGATTTGGACCTTAACACCGCGTATTTCGATGCACTTCTGTACCAGCCTCTCGGCGCGCTCTAGATCGTCAGCCCCATCAATTTCGTCGAAGGGCATGCTGACGACATGCTCGTAGGTGGTGACGCCGGTGGGTAGGATTTCCGGTATGACGGTGTCGGCGATGACCGGGAAGCCGAAATTGATGGCGCCGGCCGCTGCCGCGTATTTGAGATCATCCACCTCGCCCAGAGCCAGCACAAAAGCGAAGACGCGCTCACGATTGTAGAGCAAGATGTCGCGCGCCTGGCCCGCTTTTAGACCGCCAAAGGTGAGAGCAGAACGGGTGGCAAAGCCGAGGGCGTAAATGGCGCTGATGGTGTCGGTGCCGAAGGGAACGGTGTACGTATCGTAGCCCAGTTCAACGCCCTCTTCGCTCAGTTGGTGAATGATGGAACGGCCGTTTACATTCCCGGACAAGAAAGTGAGAATGTTGCGCCGTTGTAATTCGCGCACAATCTTGACGGCCACCTCATTGGACTTGGCCGCTCCGACAATAGCGGCGAATCCAGGCATACGGCCGTCTACCAGTTGAATTCCCCATGAGCGTAACTGAATGTCGTCAATGGGACCGTTCAAATGCCCCACCAGGCCGTTACCATTGTTGGAGTACGCGGTACCGCCGGCCAGCTCAAAGCCCAGCATCGGCTCCGGCTGCAGCTCGTAGACAAAACGAACCGCTTCAATCGTCTCCGCCGCCATTAGTGTCGCCATACCACTATCCAGCGTTTCACCAAGATACGGCGTCCAATGCTTTCCCGATGGAACTGGGTGTAGCAACGTGCGCGCGTGCTCCAGAATTGGCTGCAACTGCGCCAGCGTGTTTACTTCCTGACCGGTCATGCCATAAATCAACGGCAAATAGTACGCAGTGTTGGGGAACACCACCGGCGTATCCGGCCCTTTCTCTCTTATAGCTTTTTTCAGCATTAACTCCGCTTCTATCACCAGCGCATTTGCGCCGCGGATAGCACGGGTTGCAATATAGCGAGACATATTATCCTCCGTTGTAGGCGGGTTTGAACGCCGCCTGGGCGGGTTTCAAACCCGCCCCTACAGTGACGTCAATCCGCCGCCACACCGTATAGTGCCTCTCGTCTTTCGGACCACGGCAACTCGTCCAATTCCAGCATCCGCGCATCACCGCTACGGCCGAATTTATCCGGATCGTATTGCGGTAAGCCCAGTGCCGCTCGCTTCTTGTCAATATGCTCCAGCGTCTTCTCGATCATCTCATCCGGGTCAGAGATGAATTCCAGTTTGCCGCCATATAAATCTTCCCAGCCCGAGCTGATCAGATTGGCGACAATATCGCTGTCTTCCATGCGGTCAGGCATTCCACTGACCGGTGAGCTGCCGCCAAAGATGACATAGGCGCCTGAAGCCACGCAGTACGTAGCGATTGAGAGCGCCTTTTCACTCATCCATTCCGGAGCCAGGCCTACAGCGGGAACCTGATCGATATCATCGCCCAGGCCGCCTTCGTCTACCATCTGGGTCAGCACGGTAAGGATGCGTGTATTGTCAACGCAGGACCCCATGTGCAGCACCGGCGGGATGCCCACCGTCTCACAGATCTCGCGTAAGCCAGGACCGACCTGATCGAGACCTGCTTCGCCTAGCAGCAAACCTAGCTTGGCGCTGGCGATCGCGCCGCAACCTGTTTCGACGACGAGAACATCATTTTTGAGCATTTCCCGGGTGACATAGGTATGCAAATAATCATGTTTGCTGCGCGGGTTGTTGCAGCCGACGATGGCCGCCACGCCGCGAATCCGCCCGGACATAATCGCATCATTTAATGGCCGGAAAGAGGAGCGGTAGCTGCCGCCGAGCATGTAGTTGATGTATTCGTGCGAAAAGCCGGGGATCAAATCCTCGCGCACATCCGGTATCTGCGTAGCGCCGCGATTGGCGAAATTATCGATGGCGACGCGCAAGATGTCTTTGGCGATGGTCAGCGCATGATGTTCGTCAAACTCCATGTGGATCGCACCCTTGATTTTCACCTTAGGTGAGGTGGTGATGATCTTGGTGTGGAAGTTCTCAGCCAGGCCGACCAGAGCCTGCATGATGCACTGTACATCAACGACCATCGCTTCCACTGCGCCGGTAAGGATGGATAGCTCTTGTTGCAGGAAATTGCCCGCCGCCGGGATGCCCTGGCGCATCAAGATTTCGTTGGCCGTGCAGCAAATACCGGAGAGATTCACGCCATCAGCTCCAGCCGCTTTGGCGTAGGCGATGATTTCCGGAGTCTGCGATGCGGCCACAACCATTTCGCTGAGCGTTGGCTCGTGCCCATGCACGACGACATTGACCATGTTCTTTTTAAGTACCCCTAAGTTGGCCTGTCCCAATATAGGCGCGGGCGTACCAAAGAGAATATCTGAGACATCGGTGGCTAGGAGACTGCCGCCCCAGCCATCGCCCAGAGCAGTGCGCACGGCATGTTGCAAGATGTGGGCCGGGTCCTGGTCATCGCCGATATGTGTGCGATGTAAAGCTTCGACGACTTCGCGATCAATGCCCCGCGGGACGACGCCTTTCTCTCTCCACAACTTCTGACGTTTTTCCGGCGCACGTTTTACCAGAACCAACTCGCCTCGTTGCTGGCCAAACTGCGCGATATACAAGTCGGCCAGATCGTTGGCGATTTCTTTAGGTGATCGTCCTTCAACAGGGATATCATAAATTTGGGCGATAGTGCGCAACTTGGCTATGTCGCGGATGACGTATCCCTCAGCCTCATCGTTAGCAACAGCTTTTAATGTAAAAGCCATGTCACGGCCGTGATCGGAATGAGCTGCCGATCCAGCCGCGATTGCACGAATCAAGTTGCGCGCCTGGATTGTGTCAATGGTTGCGCCACAGACGCCGGTCTGACCATCTTTGGTCAGGCGGCAAGGGCCCATGCCGCAGATTTTGCAGCACATCCCAGCCGAACCGATATTGCAGGGAGCCATTGCATCAGCCCGGCTAAAGGCGGTTCCAATGCCCAACTCATCGGCACGGATGAGCATCTGTTGGGCGGCTGGATCGATGCTGGCTTCTTCTGGAGTTCGTTTGTTTCTAGCCATGGGTTTCTTCCTCCTCTATTTTTGCAATCGCGCCCATCCCGGGACAAGGCCACAAGGGACGCCCCTCATAAGAAACATTTTGCGTGAACCCGACTGACTTGCCGGTTTGCGCGAAAGCGGTGGTATGCCGGAAGAAATCCCGACCTCCCGTTTCTGTTGCCGCCACGCCCGTTTCCACGGGCAAGCCTAACTCGCCCATGTAACCGGCTGCACTTAAGGCGGCCTCAATCTGTTGCGGGGTCACGATCAGTTCGTCATACTGCGCTTCAATCACGCGAAAACTGCTGCTGGCATATACAACTTTTATGCCCGGCAGCGCCAACAGGAGGCGTCTCACGGCCGTTACGTGATGGTCTCCATACATGCTGGGTACTTCAAGAATTATTTTTGGCACAGGGATGCCTCCTTTACTAGTTTGCTGCCATTCACGATTATGGCAGCGACGTTCACCACGATAAAAGAGAGATCTATTCAGTATCTATAGATCATTAACCGTCTTTGTCATTGGAACAAGTGATGATTACCACTGAATGAGGTGACAAATGTCATGTATAGCGCGAGCAAAAGAGCAAAAAAGCGGGGAATAGTCGGCCAAAACTGTGATCAGTGGCCAGAATACATAAAAAAAGAGCTCTCGGCTTATGCGAGAGCTCTACGGCGATTTACACTTCTGAAAATGGGCTCGTACTCACCGCTCTAGCGGTGGAACGACTGAAGTCGTCACAACAAACGCGCTTTAACATAGCGTTGCTTGCCGGCGGCTTCGTTTATTTGATCGAGACTGGGATTTCACCCGACATGGTATGCCAGGTGCCGGCGTTCTCTAAACAGGTGTTAAACCCATCAAAACACATCACGAGGCGCAAGCCATAATCACCCGATTCGGGTAGCTTAATGTTATCCTTCCAGGTGAACCCGCCCGCATCGATCGTCGAGTTACGTCCACCGTATGTCTGCTGGTACCATTCCGGACGGTCAACACCATCTTTTCTGGGCATCACTCCCAGTGCATTATAGGGCACGTCAGAGCCGGTCTGATTGTCGATCGTGAACTCAAACCACACGGACTGATTTTTTCCAGCTGAAGGATTCTCTACCACGAATGATGAAGCGACCAACCCATTGGCGCCGATCGCCGGCGGTGGTGGTGGTGGTGGCGGTGGTGGTTCAGTTGGCGGGACAGGGACGGCCGTCGGTGGTGGTGGCGGTGGGTTCGTTGGTGGGATGGGCAGCGGCGTGCTAGTGGGGGGCACATCGGTCGGCACAGGCGTATCCGTTGCCGCCGGTGTGTTCGTAGCAGGAATTGGCGTGTTGGTCTGCACAGAGACCAGAGGCGGGGACAATGTGGGAGGCTCCTCAGTTTCAACGATAGTCTCGACCGCTTCAGAAACTTGCTCCACAACAGTGGCCGTTGCCGCTTGTACGACGGCTTCACCATCCGTGCCGGCGCTGTCTTTGTTATCTTGTGAACATCCTACCAGAGCCAGTAGGAGAACAATGATCAATAAACCAACTAGACCTTTCATCATCTTATCCTGTGATAAAGCATTTCTCTTAATTCCTATCACTTGCTTTTAGCAAGAAATGCCATATCGACCAAATTTTACGGACCCTGATTATAACGGGCGGCTGATTGTGGGCAACCGTGCCCCCGTGTAATCTAATCGTTTCCATACAATCGCCTCTTGATTACGGCCGTATTCCTGTCGTAGGCAGGAAAAAAGGCCGCTGGAACAGTGGCGACCTCTCTCATACTAATCGTTGTGACCCCAAAACGCTATTACACTTCTCCGTCTTCTTCCACTACTTCAGCAGCCGCATGCAACACGTCAGCTGCACCCAACGCGGCCGAACCAACGGCGACTTCAGCCAATCCTTCCGTGGCTATGTCTTGGGCGACACCATCCAAGTCCGCGGAAAGCTCGGACTCATCCAGGCCCGTGGCCACATCCATAATGCCTTCTTCAGTCAGGTATTCGCTCCGTTCAGCCAACATGTCTGCTGCGGCCAAACGGGTCAAGCCTTCGGCCACTTCATTGGCGCCCAGCTCGCCCACCTCTTCCCCGGCGTCAGCCAGGGCCATCGCAAGACTGCGCGTCGCTGCCGCTTGGTAGATGCTATCTCCAGCCATCTGGCGCAACATGTTTCCACGATCTCTGAGAAAATCTGATAACACCGGCATATCCAGATCGGCCACAACATCCCCAGCGACCATTATCTGCCCGGCGATACCGGCCAGATCCATGCTCCAGCTAAGATCATCTTCACTCATGATCGCTAACGCGGCGCTCAAGTCTTCAATATCATCTGAGGCGGAGAGCAGTGCTTCTCCCTCAAATACATCATCAACACCGGCCCCAGCAACCACGTCGCTCAACTCGGCTACGCGCTGTGCTACGACCAGTTCATCCACGCCATGGGTGATATCACTGGCGGCTGCAGCCAATTCTTCCCGGCTGATCGCTTCCAAGGCTGCGGCTTCGTCAATGTCGTTAATCCCTGCGGTCACATTCATGACACCGGCTGCTTCGGCCACATCTCCTAATACTGCCATTTCCCCAGCTACTTCTTCAATTTCTTGTTCTGACATATCGAATATCTCCTAAATATTGCGAACAAGCTCACAGCTTGCCATTTGTTGCTTGTTGAAGACTATAAATAGACCTATTGATAGATACGGACAGAGCCATTCACAACTGAATGGCTCTGCCGTCAACGTACCGCTAAGAGTTCGATGAATATGGCAGGAATCGAAAACAATGCCCACCAATCATCGTGTCGTTACCTTAACTGGAACGTGCTTTGAATGCCACTACAATTGCGGCGATACCACCGACAACCAACGTGAGGGCGCTAAGCCAAATCACCATTTGGGTGCCGATGAGTGTGTTGGCCAAGAGGAAGATACCGATCAGAATGCCAATGACACCCATGATGCCAACACCCCAACCGCCGCCTTTGAAAGCCTGGATTATCATGATGATACCGGCCATGACCGCGTAGAAGCCAAGTACCCAGGTGAATATTACAGGTACAACGAACGTGCTCATCAACGGATTGCGCAAGATCAACATACCGGCAATAATACCGACAATTCCGATGAAAAGTTTCCAACCCCATGCGGTATGATCAACAAACATGCTGATGATGTCGAAGATGCCCTTGATTAACCAGTAAAGGCCAAGGAACACTATCAACCCCACCATCGTCTGTGCTGTTGACGTGAAGAGTAGAATACCCACAATAATGGCCAGAACACCTTCTACAAGGATAAGCCACCAGGGCATTGCCTTCGTTTCCAAACTTAATGCTGAATCATCTGCACTCATTTTGTCCTCCTTAAGAACAATAAACTAAACTAATTGAAGTCGACAAAAAATAGCAACCACTGATCACTGGTCACTGATTACACACTATGCTTACTCTTCTTCTTCCGCGTCGCCGGCTTCCTCGCTTTCTTCGCCAGGCGCGATAGCTGCGGCGGCAACAAAGACTTCGTCATCTGTGGCAATTGTGTCCACTACAACTGCGCCCTCTTCACTGACCACGACATCGATTTCTTCGACCATATCGTCGGTGACCATGTAACTGACTGCGGCGACGCCCTCTTCGTTCGCCACAATTTTCTCGACGGCGACGCCTTCATCGGTCATGACGATGGACTCTTGGTCCATCTCCCCTTCGCTTCCGGCGACACGGGTGATGGATGCGGCCCCTTCAGCAGCAACGGCCGAATAGGCAACTTCTCTGCCTGCTATAAGCTGAGTATGGATGTCCGCACTCAACTGTTGCGCCATGACAGCGCTGGCATCATCTTCCAGTTGGGCCTGCACGGCAGCTACCCACTTGTGTTCCACGATGGCCACGATAGCCGACGTTCCCGGTTCCAGACCGGCACCGATGGTTTCCAGTTGTTCATCCTTGATTCCGGCATCTCCATGAGCGGCGATGCCGCCGATCGCGGCGCCGGCCCCTGCGCCAACGGCAACCCCAAGCGGGCCACCAAGTAGGCCGATAACGCCACCGATGACTGCGCCAATACCGGCGCCCTTGCCGCTGCTCATATCGGCGGTCTCTTTGATATGTAGCTTACCCTTTTCGTCCTTGCGAATGACGGCCGCATCGTCAATCTTAATCAGGCCGTCGTGCTTGGCTTGCTTTAATTCATTCAAGGCGGCTTTGGCCCCATCTTCATCCTGAAATGCGGCTACGATAACTTCAACAGGTACATTGGCTTCACTCATCCGACATTGTCCTCCTAAGACAAATAATTATAGCAGCATGGATTAAGACAACCGGCAGATTCTACCCGGCTTACGGGATAATCAAACAACCCCAAATATGTTCGTTGGCTTGAGTATTGCCCATGCTGTCTCTTCCAGATAGATTATATTGCAGCACGGCACAGAAGTCTAGCGCAATCGTGGCAAGGCGGGATTTTGAACTATCGCCGCGAAATGATGCCAAAACCGGCGATGGAGAAAGCGCTGAAAAAGAGAAATCCCCATAACCAGACGGAACCATCAGTTGCCACGACGATAGCGCCGGCGATCAAGCAGAAACTGGCAAACAGTGTGCCCCGCAGACCATTTAGTGCTCCTTCGCTGGGGCTCTTCAACTGGTACTCAAGATATTGCAGGCCCTCGCTAATCACCAGCGGGCTGCGATTAAGAATGTCTAGTACATCAGGTAGCACCAAAAGACTATCCTTGAAAAACTTCACCAAATTGAGCCTTTTGAGCAATATCCTCTGCACATCTTTGCGCGCGGCATCGGCCACATTGATGCCCGGGGCAAGCACGTTACCCACTCCTTCCAGGGTGATCAAGGCTTTTACCATGAGGATGATTTCGCCAGGATATTGAATATGATAATGCCCGGCCAGGGCGACCGATTGCAGAATCAATTGGGCCATGGAAAACTCGTGGAAATTGGGATTGCGCAGCCAGCGGCGATTTAAATCTTCCACCGCACGTCGAAAGCCGTCCGGATCGCTTTTTCTATCGGCGATCAGCAAAGCGACCAGGTAGCGGGCTGCATTGGCCGGCTCACCCATGACCAGTGAATAAAGATAGGACAACATCCTTTTTTGCATGTCGCTGTCAAAACGGCCGACCATGCCCAGATCGATAAAACCCACGCTGGCATCATCAAAGACGACAAGATTTCCAGGATGCAAATCGGCATGGAAAAAACCGTCCCTGAAAATCATTTCAATCGTTGCGCGCATGCCCAGGGCAACGACATTATCCAGCTGCTCTGGCGGCATCCAGGACACAAGCTCTGCATCGGGTTTGTGGCCACGAAAGAACTCCATGCAAAGAACATCGCGGCTGCTAAACTCGCGATAAATCTGCGGGAATCGTATGTCCGGTTCATCGCTAAAATTGGCGGTGAATATTTCAGCATTGTCGGCCTCGTTCCGTAAATCCACCTCTAACACGGTGTAGCGACAAAACTCGTCAATCAATCGTTTGGGTTGGTAACGAGCTACAAAAAGCTGCGCAACATTGCCTACTAGGCGCATCCAACGCGTATCGTTGATTACCATCTGGCGCACGTTCGGTTTGAGGACCTTGAGCACCACATCTTCACCAGTGACAAGCCGGGCGCGATGGGTTTGGGCCAGTGAGGCTGATCCCAGGGGCAGCGGATTGATCAGAGGGAACATAGACCCTACCGGGCGTTTCAAACTTTCTTCCAGGAGTTCAATGTAACGAGTGAAGGAGACGGCCGGTAGACGGTCGAGGAGATTCTTGAGCTCATCCGTAATGGGCTTGGGCAGCAGGTCTTCGCGCAAGCTTAGTATCTGCCCAAGTTTGATGTATGTGGGGCCCAGCATCTCCAGGCGGAGGCGAAACTGTACCGGGAACGGCCGTTTGATCAATTTCCGGTTCAGAAAAGGCCACGCCAGTAGGAGAGGGATGCGCAGGAGCACGACACCCAGACTCCACCCTTTACCTATTTGTTTCTGCTGTTGGATAAATGTGTAAGTGTAGCCAAATACGAGCCCCAGGGCCTGCCGGAATGTGACGAAGAAGCGTGGAACCATCCCTTCCGATCGCCGTTCAACCAGGATTTCAAAGCCGCCGTTGGCAGCTTCTGTTACTTCAACTGTTGGACTTTCTGATAACACTTGCGGTCTGCCTTGATCCGACATGCGGGTTATGTGACAACGCTCATGAAAACGTCGCCACTATTCTATCGGAATCAAGAGCTACGCTCAATTCAGCACGGATGGCCCGGCTGTAGGCCAGAATGTCCCCGTTCTTTTTAGCCATCGTTCGTGCATCGAGCAGACATTTGGCCATCATGCGTCTTGAAATCTTGATCTCGTGTTCGGGGGTGAAGAGCCGGTGATGATTTCGTGCGGCCAGCAGCAGCGTTTGGTAACCAGGCAGCATCATGAGCAAGCTCGCCTTGCGAAAGCCGGCGGCCATTTGTGGCAGATCCAGCACGTAATTAACGGATTCCTCAAACTCAGCCAGCACATTGGCTAGCACCTTCTCTTTCCAGGCTAGAGGAGCGCCCTCTAACGCCAGAGGAGTATAATCTATTTCCCGAAGCCAGGAATCCGGCAAGAAACAATTTCCTCGCTGCAGGTCTTTAGCGAAATCCTTGACGATGTTTATCTTTTGTAGAGCACGCCCACTGGCCTCGCTGTTGAGGAGCAAGCGCTGCGCATTGTCGCCCATCAGCCCATAATGGCTGACCGCCAGCTCGGTGATCATGTGCCCCACCGTCCCAGCGACATAGTAGCAGTATTGATCGTAGCCCTCTTCTTCGGCTGGCAGCCGTACGCCATCATGCAAAATGAACAAATCGTGCTGTCTTGGGTCTATGATCTTTTCCATGCCCCCAGCCATAACCGCAGCCCAGCGAGCGATGGAGGACCTGGCCTGCTCAGGAATTTGGCCATAAATTTGCCACAACATAAGACCCTCTGCCATGCTCATCATCTTGGTCTCGTTATCGCTGAGCCCTGGCCATGTCTCACCTTCCCATAGGGAAAGAACGTCTTGTGCCTGAGCTGGATCTTGCAGCAAGGTATTGAACTCGGCGAATCGTTTCTGTTGCCAGGAAAATGGTTGTGTGCAATCTTCGATGTTGTCCACAACGCGGCAAATTAAATAAGCCGTGGCCAGATAATCATCCAGGGGCGCTTCCACAGCAGGCGCAACCAGGGCGAAAGAACGGGAGACCTTCTCCATCTGATCCGCCAAGTACAATTGTTGCGTGTTTGAAACAGTATCCATCGTTTCTACTGATCCTAAAATTAACGACCATCATTAGCCAGCCACCGGCGAGGGCAAAGATAAGAGCATATCTAATTATGCGTTGGGATACAACAGCCAGGCGGTCGCAAATAGGTTGTATTTATTGAGTCCTCATACCGCACGCCCGATCGAGAACTCTTGCTGCCATCTGGTGATAAAAGGGAACAAAAGAAGGTACGGCTTATTCAAAGGTTGAAGTCTCAGGATCTGCAGCGGGTTCTTTTTCCAGCCAAGCTCTGGCTGTACGCAGCGCCTCGTTCAGCGCCTGGCCCAACTGGGGAGTGGCCAGGAAGATATTCTCCTTGCCGATCATATGCAAAGCCCTTGTGCGCGTCAGTTGCTCTTGAACCCCGGTGCTGATCCCTGTAAGAATCAAAAGACTATCATTTCTAGACAAGGTGCTGGCATAACGCTGCAATACGCCGTTAAAGGTGCTGCCAATGTCATCACGCCCGCGCAGGTTCAAGATGACCACCGCACGCTGCGCCTCATCCGCTGTAGGAAGGTTTTCTTCCAGCGTAGAAGCGCCGGCGAAAAACAGGCTGCCATAGACATTTAGCAGCGTTATCTCGTGGCTGGGCAGCGCTTTGGGCGCTGGAACTTCCTCGGGATAACCATAACCATCTTCCGGCCACACCCAGCGTACGACATGTACCTGGTTCGCTTGCCGTGCCACGTACAGCAAAATGGATACCACCATACCCACCACGACAGCTACCTGTAATGGAGTTATTAACGTGGCGATGAAAGTGATCCCCATGGCGGTGCGGGCAAATAGGTTTGTTTGCCAGACTGTCCTAATGTTGCGCGTGTTGATCAATCGCGCCCCGATCACGATCAACATCCCGGCCAGGGCGGTCATAGGTAGGAGTTCAATGGCGCCGGCGAAGAGCAAGACACAAATAGCTACAAAGAGTCCGGCGAAGATATTGGCCCAGCGTGATCGGGCTCCGGCATTGATCAATACGGCCGTGCCCGACACCGAACCGCCAGCCGGAATGCCCTGGAAGAAACTAGTGGCGATGTTTGCCAGCCCCTGACCGGCAAAGTCTCGTGAAGGGTTGGGAAACTTGCCGTTCGGGTTGGCGTAACTTTGACTGACCCCAGCCCCTTGAACCAGGGTGATGACGCTGATGGCGATCGCGGGACCGATCATCGCCGGAATCACGCTTAGATCTGGCAATACCGGCCTGGGCAAAGAATTGGGGATATCGGCAATGTCACCTACTAACTGTATTGAATTGACAAAATAACTTGGCATGATTGCCACGGCAAAACTGACGCCAATCAAGGCGATCAGGTAGGCGAACTTGCGATAAGGCGTTCTTTCAAACGTAAAAATGAGCATGATGGTGATGATGCCCATGGCTGTAGTAGCGTAATCAATCTGGCCCAGACTGAGCATCAAATCGGCCGTTTGCAGCACTTTGTTACTGAGAGCGCTGTCATATCCGGCTAAATCGCCAAGCTGGCCGAGAATGATCAATACCGCTACACCGGACATGAAGCCGGTCATGACTGCATTGGAAATAAACCGCACAAAATAGCCGAATCGCAACACACCGGCCAAGAATTGAAAGATGCCGGCCAGCAAGACCAAAACCACCAGCGCGCCGGCCCGCTGGTCTGTGGGAATACCGAGCATTGCATCGCCCACGGCCACAGATACGGCGCTGGTGGAAGAAACATTCATGAAGACAGAACTGGTGAACAGCGCCGCGACCGGCGTAGCGACCATCAAGGTGTAAAGGCCGTAGGCCGGGTTGACCAGGGCCAGCAGGGCGTAGGCCATACCTTGGGGAATATTGACCAACGTCCAGGTCAGGCCGGCGAGTAGATCGGCCGCCAAATTCTCCCGCAGCGGGACATTCTGGCGAACGACATCTTGGCCGGATTCTAAGAGATCAGTCGGGGACTTGCTCATAATTCGGATCGAGGCCTTAATTTGCACCTTCATAATACCGTAAAAATATTTCATATGCCATCACAAAGTGATTGCCGCCCCACGGCCAACCCCAAGTCAGGTTCAAGCATTGAACCGTCAATTCTGAGCATGACAATGGAGAAGTGATCTTGCAAACGCCCTGGCGATTGTGAAATCATATTTGCTGAACTGTGCGAAAGAAAATACCATAGGTGCTCGAGCAAATGCGACAGTTACTTGATGGTGTCAAAGAGTCAATTTCATCAGGCCATTAGGAAAAAGAGGAATTGAAGGAATGGAAGAAGTTTTATCACAGTTGCAAACGGCACAAACAGAGCTGGAACCGCAATTCAAAGCTTTGGGACAGGCGATGGGAGCATTAAGAGTCGCTATCCGCCTGGCCAGCGAGGGCAAAGCCGACGCGCTTCCGATGCAAAAAGCGCTACTCAAGCTGGAAACAGCGGCCTATGGCGTAGAGAATGAATCGCTGGATGCGGCCGTTTCCAGCTTTGCAGCCGTTACCCAGACCGCGCTCAACAATCTGGCCTTTGAATTTGCCGGCGATTTACGAGAAGCATTTGAGGCCCGCGGCGTAATAGTAGAAGGCCGCCCGCCACTGCTTATCGTGGGGTTACTGATCTTCAATATCGACATAGCTGGGCGCAAGGGACAATGGTTCTACGGCAAAGAAGCGCTCACCAGGCCCATCCCCTTGTCCCTCAATGGCATTCTCACTGCGTATGATCAACAACTCAAGCGCATTGTGAAGCGCACCATAAACAGTAAAGAGTTGATGAATGAGTTGTATACGGCGTGGCAGGATTGCCTCGCCAAGCGCAAACTCCGCCCGGGAAACGGACGTATCAATATCGTCGAAACCTATAGCCAGCTGACCTTGAACCGGCAGAGCAACCGCTTCTGGAATGCACCCTCCCGTCGCACATTTAAAGATTATGATCGCGCTCTTTTTGTGCGTGATTTGGTCATCTTACAGGAGCAAGACACTGCCGGCTTCGCTGTTGACGGGGAGGAACGCCGTTTCCGTTTGGGTGTTGCGACCAAGAGCCAGGCTGAACAATCAAACCGAAGTATTTGGCTGCCTGAGAAGGGCAGCGACGGGCAATATTACAGCGATATTACTTTTGAATAGCGACCTCTTTGATTTGCTTCGAGAGTTCGCGCAGAGTGTTTGAATCATGGCCGACCTAACGATTAATCGCCCACTTGCACGCCAAATCATTGAGGTTCTCGGGAGCTTTGGTACGCCACCTGCCCGAGGAATTCAATATTTCAATGTTGGCAATCGTTCTCTGCTTGATGCGATCGACGAGTTTTATCTCACTTCATATTTGCAGGATGGCGGCGCGGCCTTCAAGATGGTCGTAGGTGACTATGGCAGCGGGAAATCTCATTTCCTCTACTGTTTGCGCGATATCGCCTGGGAACGCAATTTTGCCGTCGCCAAGGTGGACCTTAGCCCCACGGAGACGCCATATAACGATCAGAAACGTGTTTATCAGGCAGTAGCCAACAATCTTCTCTGGCACGAACCGGCTGAAGGTGTAAGCGACGAGAGCGGATTGACGCGATTCTTGCAGGGCACGCTGCAGCATATTGTCGGTGAAGTGCTGAGCTTGGAGATTTTGACCAATCCTTTGTATCGTGCTGTGGTGGATACCTTGGAGGCAACGCCGGTGGACAGCCCAGCTTTCCAGACGGCCGTTCTTGCCTACTTTGACAGCCTCATACGCCAGCAAGAAGAAAGAGTGGACTCCCTTACCCGCTGGCTCATGGGGGAGGATACCAGCCCGGCCGATACCAGGGTCCTACGTGAAGTAGGTGTCACCGGAAAAATCAACCGGCCTAACGCTTTCCGCATGTTGCGCTCATTATGCCAGGTCATACGTGCCCTTTCATACAGCGGTCTCATATTACTCTTTGACGAAGTGGATCGTATGGCCAGTGTCGGTGGCAAAGCGGAAAAGCTGGCAACCGATACATTGAGAGAAGTCATTGATCGCACGCGTGAAGATTTGCCCGGCACCATGTTTGTCTACGCAGTTCCACCGCAGTTTATCAACGACGTCGTTCCCAAATACCCGGCTCTACAGCAGCGTGTGCGTGCTCCAGGCCGTTTCAGCCGCATTAATCATTTTAGTCCTATCATCAGTATTGACACCCTTGACCTGAACGAGGATGATCTGATGATGGCTATTGGTGACAAGCTCATCCCCATTTACGAAGCCGCCTTCGACACGCAGCTCGATCACAAGATTCAACACGCCAATGCGGTTATTCTGGCCAATGTGGCGCGCGACGTATTCCTGGATATTAGCCATCGCCGCCTGTTTGTGAAGTCGTTTGTGGTGGAATTGGCTCGCCAGCACTATGGAGAAGAGCATACGATACTCGAAGAAGAGGCAAAAGCTATCTTGCGTGGGCAAGTTGATGAATTGGCCGGAGGGGAGACGCCTCCATATTGAAAGGATCATGCGATCAAAGATCAATTACCAGGTAGTCAAACTGCATGTTGAATACTAAGCAAAACAGAAAGATACTTGGAAATCGGCTTTCTCAACGGATGGCAAGCCCCTATGGCGTTCTGGTCAGAAATCCAACTTCTTGATTCAATGTAAATATGATTGGTGAACAGGTAGAACACCCCCAATTCGGATCTGGCCAGGTAGTGGCTGTTTACCGCGATGGGCAAGAATGGATGGTTCGATTTACGAACGGTTTGCGATTTCGCCGCCCACGGGTGGAGTTTTCACAAGACGGCCGTTCCTTATCTGAAAGCAAACCAACGTTGACGATCGGCTACCAACCCCCTCCGCCCATGCCCCATCCGCAACTGGAGGCAAGGCAGCTGATTGAATCATTGCGCGCCGGTATTGCACCGGCCCAACATGTTGCGGAACTCACCATCAACCTGCAGGCGGAACGGACAAGTATGATACAGGCCTTAAATCAGGCTCATCAGAATGGGGGCGCTGTGCGTGCTGTGGTAGGTGAATACGGGTACGGAAAGAGCCACATGGTGGAGCTAACCGCTCAAGAGGCGCTGGATCGCAACTTTCTCGTGGCTGCCGTCAGCCTCGATCTATTTGAATTACCGCCCCATCGCTCCTTTGATATTTATCGTGAGGCAATGCGCCACCTGCGTTATCCGGATACCGATGAGCGTGGCCTGAATCCACTGCTTAAGAAGACGGCCGATCTGGAGCACACGAAAGCCAAACTCGCAGATCTATCTCCGGCTGAGCTAGATCCATTGGTTGTTGGCTTACAGGCGATTTCCAATAGCCCATCATCACGCCAACGCAAGGCTTGGACTAGCTGGTTGATGGGTGGCCGGCGGGTCACGTTGATGAACAGAGCTTTGCCGCGCGGCATCAAGTTTCCTACGATTTACAAGGTTGGTCACAATGCCAGGCAAATCGCCTACCTGTTTACAGGGATAAGTGCTCTGGCGAAGTTAGGTAATTACAGTGGTTTATGCGTGCTGGTGGATGAAGCGGAAAGCTACTCGCTGCTGCGCGCTTACCAACGTCCCAAAGCCAGCCTCTTTTTCCAGGCGCTCATCTTCGCTGCCTTACGGGATCAGCAAGACAAAATCCACGCTGACCAGTTCCCCCAGCACCGCTGGCACGAATACCCTATGGCATACGAGGCAGGGCAGTCGCTATTTTTTCTTTTCACAGTAACACGCAGTGACAATCGCCTGCCCATACATGAGTGGCTAGAGGAAAGCCAGATTTTTTATCTGGAACCAGATGTATCACCGCAAGAGATTGGCCAATTCTTGCAGCTTATTCTAAATTACCACGCCCAGGCCTATTTATATGTTCCGGGGGAAAGACAGAAGCAAATCCGGCGTGGTGCTGCGGAACATCTGGCGCATGGTTTACGCAACGGTCATCTCTCGATACGACGCTTTGTGCGTTTGGCGGTTGAACTGTTTGATTTGCTCTACCTGTACCCAGAGTACGAAGTGGCAAACTTGTTGGACGAGTTGCGCGGTCAGGTACATTAAATACGGAAGCCGCTGTTTGGGCGCTCATGGAAACGTTTACCACTGATGTTAAGCCCCGCAGAGGTTAAAGCGCGCATCCCTTTTACCTGGCCTTTGTTTTTCGCACATCACGGCCGTTTCACTCCCATCCAACAGCAAGCCATCCCTCTCATCCTCGATGGAAACGACACGCTGCTGGTCGCCGCCACCGCTACTGGCAAGACAGAAGCCGTTATTGCCCCGCTGCTAGAGCGCTATTGGCAGCGCTTTAAGCAGCCTGGTCAATATGGTCAGACGCTGCTCTACATTTGCCCGACGCGAGCGTTGGTACGTGATCTCTATGAACGGCTACATCCGCCCTTGGCCGGCACAGGGATAACAATCGGCATGAAAACGGGGGATACCGGGCCGATCAGTGATAAACGGCCGTTTTCAATCTTGCTCACCACTCCAGAGTCCACTGACTCTCTGCTCACCCGTGTTCCGCGCTTGTTCATTAATCTGCAAGCCATCGTCCTCGACGAAATCCATCTTTTTGACAATACACCGCGCGGTGACCACACGCGTTGTTTGCTGCAGCGCATCAAACGCATCCACCAATATGCCCGCCCGGATGCCGGCTTATTGCAGCATATTGCCCTGTCCGCAACCATATCTGATCCGGAGAAGGTGGCGCAGCGCTATTTACAGCAGGGTACCATCGTAAATGTCCGAGGCGGGCGAGAAATCGTGGCCGAGGTCGTGCCTCTGCACGACCTGGCCGAACTGGTTGCTGCGCTCGCCCAGCGTGCAGTGCAGAAGTCGCTTGTGTTCTGCAATTCGCGCGATGAGGTGGAGCAGACGGCCGTCTACCTGCGCCGCCATCTGCCGCATCATGCTGAGGTTTTTGTTCACTATGGCAATTTGGATGGCAGCATGCGCCACGACGTGGAGACACGATTCGCCGCAGCCAGCGTCGCCATCTGCGTAAGTACTTCCACCCTGGAATTGGGCATTGATATCGGCACTGTAGATGATGTGGTTCTACTTGGTGCGCCGCATGATCTGACGTCATTTCTGCAGCGTATCGGCAGAGGAGGGCGGCGCACAACACAAAGTCGTGTCTTGTGTATGCCCAAATCGCCACGCGAGTGGGCGAGATTTGGGGCCTTGCTCACGCTGGCAAACGCGCCTCACTCTTCAGAAGAAAGTTACGAGAGCGGCCTGCACGCTGCTGGATCCCTGGCGCATCACGGCAGCCCTGTTGAAGATGTTATTGTCTATAGCTTCCGGCCATCGGTGCTTGTGCAGCAGATTTTCAGCCTGATCAAGCAAAGCCCTACCGGCAGCATTCGCCTGGCTGATGTACGGCGTATCGCCCCGCGGGAAGTGACCAGTGACGCAATTCGCCAGATCATCTCACAGTTGATTTTTGCACGTTACCTGCAACCAGGGCGCATAGGCGAGTGGAAGCCGGATGTGGAATTGCAGGAGCTGATTGACCGGCATGAATTTTATAGCAACATCGGCGCGGATCCGCTGGGAATTACGGCCGTCGATGCTTTCAGCGGCAAGATCATCGCCCAAACGGATCGTTTGTATAAGAAGGGGACTGTGGTCCTGTTTGGCGGCAAGGCAATGGAAGTGGTTTGGCAAGATAAATACCGTTTTGGCCTCGCTCCAGCTTCATTCGATAATCAGAGTGACATCTTATCCTTTCAAAAGACGTATGCGGCCATCCCCTTTGTCGTAACGCAAACGGTAGCCCGCTCTTTGCAAATCCAGCCGGGGCAGATGGTACGCTTGCCGGCAGTGGGGGGGATGTGGCTGTTTCATTTCTGGGGGTCGATTTGGGGCAGATTGTTGGCTGCTATCCTTTCCGCCAACGGCTTTGCCACCGATTTTCATAACGAATATTGCTTCTTCGTGCAGCCGGCGCTCGATCAATTGCCGATCTGGGACAACGACCTCGCCAAGCAGGCGATCAAACGTGCGGCCGCCCCCCTGGCTGGCCGCTTAGAAATGGGGCGTTTCCACAAACTGCTGCCGCGTAATATAGCCAACACGGCCGTTTTGTCCTTGCTCAACCTGGAAGCCTTTCAGCAGAAATATCGTCAGGCCACGCTTGTCACCGCCCCTGGGGTTGAGGAACAGTTGGCTTCCCTCACGCGCTGACGCCGCTAATTAGCGATCACCCCCTTCGGAGTAACCGCTTCAGCGGTGAAACGACCGAAGTCATTACTACAAACGCGCTTTCATCTACCGTGCTGTACCGCGAGTCGTGCTGCAAACGCGCTTTCCTCATAGTGCTGCTTAGGGATGCTTGTAAACTCTCCCAGAAGCTGCCTGAGCGGGCCGGCAAACTCCTCCAGAAGTGCGATTTCACGCAGGCTCTTGTGCGCAGCCACGCTTTTGATCAGCTCGTACCCCAGGAAATAGCCGGTCTGTTTATAGCCTTGAAGATCATACCAGGAGCCAAAAAACGGCCGTACAGATTCACCTGCATCCACGCGGCGCAAAAACTCGGCCGCCAACCAGCCGCGATTCTCCTTGCACCAGCCTAACCAATTACCTTTTGCTTCATCATGCATGTGCCATGAAGAACGGCCCAGAAAAAGATGCTCACACCATTGGGCGAAGCCCTCCGTGTACAGCTGCCACCAGGGACCTTCCCCATCCGCCAGACCTGCTTGCTCGCGCCGCTGAAAATGAGCCACATGCCCAAACTCATGAGCAACCAGGCCCTCCAGTGTAGCTGTCTGCATCCAGCCTTCTTCGGCGATGTTCTCCAAGCCAAAAAGGATCGCCGGCTTGCCGTCATAGGTCGTCACCCAGCCCGCTCCGCAGCCGGTACCCACGTATAGGAGCAAGACAACATCGTTGTCCAGGCCAATATGCTCCTGGAGGCAAGCGTACAGCGTCTTGCAAACCGCCGGCAATTTGCTGTGAGCCGCTTTCATATCCGGCAGGCGTTGCTCAAGATAGGGAAAGACATGCTCCAAGGCGATCTCGCGCCAATCCATGCCCATCGAGGTAGCGTCGTCAACCTGTTTGTGCAGCAGTTCCGGCCACGGATCCATATAGATCGCTGCCCAATCAGCGATCTGGACTGCCGCCGGCTTGTGCCGGCTCTTTTCCCAAAACGCCAGGAACGCGGGGAAAGTGTCAATTAGTTCATATTGCGCCATCGTCGCCACACCGCCCCCATCGTAAAGAGACCTATCGCCGCCACACCCAGGCCAATTGTGCTGATGAACATCTCCCAATAAGGTGTACGCCGGGCCTGGATGCCCAGTATGCTGTAGAAAGTTTCGAAGAGTGACCAGACCCAAGCCTTAGAAAAGATCAGCGCCAGGCCAAAGGCCAGGATAAGCAGGCCAAGCAGAAGCCCGGCAATCAGGCTGCGTTTGTGGATCATAGGCGACCTCCTTTAAAGACCATTATACAAGATGGTCCCGTTTCAGAAAGCGGGATCACATCTCTGTATCAAAGAATGAGATAGATTGGTCCAATCTTCAAAGTACTGGGTGAAAAGTTGTCAATTGGCAGATTGGACCACTCTTCGAAGTCGGCCAGGGCATGCGCAAGTTGCTGTCGTGCGCCCCAGGAGATTCATTCAGCAAGCCCGGCATCTGCTGGCGCGCCTGTCGTAGTTTGTTTCCCCCTGCGCGCAATTGACATATAAAACAAGACCGGAGCATACGCTCCGGTCTTGTTTTGATAGAGGGTCAGACTCCGGGTTTCATCCCTGTCTGATGTCTAAACCATGTACCCTCTCATTTACTTTCCTCTTTGGCCTTTATCCTTCGGTACAGTGACTTCGGCTGTGGCAATGCTACTGTTGCCACAGGCATCGCTGACTTGGTAGGTGATGGTGTAGATACGGCCGTCGCCAGTGCCAGACCGCTCCGCACGCAGGTCAAACGTATAATCGTCAATGATCACGATGTCATTCGGCGTATCGCCATCACCCAAACCATCATCCGCCTCATTGGAGGAGACCGAAAGCAGCGTGATCCTTGGGTTCGGATCGAAATTATCGGCTGCGTTCACTTCAGCCGTGACCGTCACGTACTCATGGTTCGGCGGCCACAGCCTGTCGGGTGACACTGTCACCTCTAGTGTGGGCGCAATCTCATCGCACACATCCAGCCCGATAATGACCGGGTCATGATCGGAAGAGCGGTACGCATCTGGTGCGTAGATGGCATCCTGATTGGGTCCTTTGAAGGATGTGTCGTAATCAATCAGGTCAGCTTCATCCGCATTGATGTGCCAGACGGTTACACCTGTAACTTCGTCCATCAGCCCTGCATTTGCCAGCGCATGGTCGAGATAACCAGTCTGTCCATCGAAGACATAAGAATAAGCATCCTCACCAAGGAAGCTGTAGATCAGATCCGTATAGCCACCAGCAACAATGGCATCGATCGGGTCTTCCTTGTCGTAGGAGTTCAAATCACCAATGATCAGGAAGTCTTCATCACCGCTGCCTGTCGGGTCACCAGCCAGCCAATCAACCATTGCTTCGGCGGCCGCTTTGCGGGTCAGATTACAGTTGCCTGCACCATCACCCAGTATCGGGATCGCCAACAGCATTGCAGTCAGAACCTTTGGATTTGAGATGGTTCACAGCAACAGTGAAAACGCCGCCAGTGGTATTGTCCATGAAGGTTTGGGCCAGTGTCGGGCGATTCTTATGTGTCGAGGAAACGAGCGTCTACTGATGGATCGAGAATGGCATTGTCACCAATCGGCGAAACAGTAGCAGGTTTGTAGATGAGGCCAACAGCGATCGCATCAGTGCCGATAACCGGTACGCCGGGATCAATAATGGCGTATGTTCCAGGTACTGTGGCGTCATTGAGACCATTTACCAGGTCTTGAATGGCACTGTTGCTATCATAACCGTCGTTTTCGATCTCCATCACGCCGAATACGTCGGCATCAATGGCCACCATAGCGGCAATAATCTTATCGCGCTGGCGGTGTGAATTCCTTCCAGTCATCTGCGCCATCGTGATAGTGGGGAGCCACCGACCCAGGCCATCGTCCAGTGTGGGAAGTAGTTCAGACACGTTGAAGGAGGCTACCTTCAAGTCGCCACCGACAGCATCAGGTTGAGTCGTACGCGGGTTAGCGTTTGTATAATCTGCGCCTTGGGTCGGCTGGATACGATAGAGACCAAAGGAGTAATCCATTACACCGGTCACATTCGCTACTGTGTCACCGCCACGGAACAGGTTGGTCAGGTCGAACTCGCTTCCATTCGGATGAATGGCCGGGTCTGGGTTCTGACTCGAGCGTCCATCGTCGAGCGTGATCTTGTCGAGCAAGAAGTCGCTACGCAGCTGCGATAGCATCGGGACCGGGTTCAAATTCAGCGCTCGGTGTGAGATGCCGCTCGGAGGTCAAGACAATCTCGCCGAAACGGTCAAAGTTAAAGTATTCAGAGATAACGAGCGCCTGCGGGAAGGTGACGTACATGCCTTCATAAGCTTCGAAGTCATCTACATTCACTACAGGCAGTGACAAAACAGAAGCCGTTGGCAACGCATTACCACTGCTGATGACGGTAACGCCCGTGAAGGATGTAAGCTCCGTCAAGCCGTTGAATTCAGAGACAGCACCTTCCACACGCACCAGGTCGCCGATCCGCACATCAACACTGGGCGAACTTCCATTGAAGACAAAGATGCCTTCAGATGTTGCCGGGTCTGCGTCTGCATCGGCATCCTCTTCCTGGACATGGAAGCCATTCAAATCGCCGTTGGTGCCGCTGGCGCCATCCTGGAAGTCACCGACAACGATACCTTCAACGGCGACGGTCTGTCCAACCAACGGACTGGCGGAGCCACTTCCCTGGACTTCATGGATTTTTACGGTTACGACCGGAGCTACACAGGTATTGGCAGAACCAGGAGTCCCCAAGTCTCCAGCACCAAATGACGTTGTGGATGTGCACCAATTCGAGCCGTCATTGTTATCAAGGCTGGAATCAGAAAGCGACATGGAAGCACCAGTCGGGTCAGGGAATACCGGACCGCCATCATATTCGACCCGGTCAATTTCGTTCAGGCCGCCGTCAAGCAGAATCACTTCGTCATCACCATTTGCCAGGAACCAACTTCCTCCATAGCTGTAATCAACATTGGCTCCACCATTGGTGCCAGTGTCAGTATTATTTCCTAATACGAGGAAACCACCTGCAGAAATAAGCAAAGGTCCGCCATTATTGATCACGTGGCTGTCAGCACCGGCATCAGCAATCGTCCAACCGTTTACGTCAACCGCACCGCTGCCCGCGTTATACAACTCGAACCACTCGCCAGCGTTGTCTCCAACAGCAGCAGGGTTCTGCATGATCTCATTAATAACCACATTGACTTCTGCTGTTGGCGTCCCAGGTGAACCGAGATCTGTGCCTGCATTGCCACCGGCTGCTGCACTCGTGTAACCTGTAAAGAGCGGGGTTGTGCCGCCATCCGTGCTTGTAGCCCAATTAGAACCAACATTGTTATCCGCGCCCAAATCGGTCAGGTATATTGATATGCCAACCGGGTCGGGGAAGCCAGCACCGGCATAATCTACGGTATCAATTGCATTGGCGTGATTCACATTGTCACCAGAGTAACTGGCAAAACTATCCCACAAACTGACCTTGTCGCCACTATTGTTCAAAGCCATGGCTGACCAGTTGGAAACAGGAATCAAATTTACGGTGCCCCATGCTGCCGCAAAGTCGCCCGCTGTGACATCGTCCGCATTATAGAGAATCGCTTGCTCACCTGCTGCCAGTGTGCCACCTGCGATGTTCGCTGAACTATGTGCAACTGAATTGAAGTCATCCACTACATAGCCGGTGAGGTCAGCCGAAGCGGTGCCGGCGTTATAGATTTCGATCCATTCCCAATTATCTTCGGCACTGTTAGGATCGTACATGATCTCAGTGATGATAACTTCTGGAGTACCGGCAACACACGGATTTAACGGTGATGCGCTATTGCGCGGTGCAACTGTACCTGAGGTAAAGTCAGCAGCGTTGTCATCCGTATCCGTACAACCATCGGCCGCACGGGAATCGGCTGTGGTGTTGCTTAATCCAGGAGCTGCACCACTGCCTTCAAAGAAATTGGCAGAGCCATATCCAACCACATCCACAATACTGGCATCAGCAGGGTTAGAGCCACTTAATGCAGAAGCTGTGTTTGCTACTACTACTTTGCCGTTTGAACCACTCATGGCAACGGAACCTGATGCATCAGGTGTAGGTAATGGAGTAGTACCACCTGTACCTGCGGCTTCCTGGACCAGATAATACTGTCCCGGTTGAACTGTGCCAGAGAGGGTGGTTACCTGCCATGTAGACCCAGCCGACGATGCATATTGCACCGACCAACCCGTGACATCAACAGTCGAGGTGCCTCTATTGAACAATTCTATGAAATCATGAGTGTAGGTCGCGCCGGAATTTCCTCCACCGCCATACACCTGGCTAATGACGATATCGGGCGACACCGCCATTGCGGGTCGCGTTCCTGAAAATATCGCCGCTAAAAGGAAAAGAAAAAGGATTGTTCGTTTAAGTGGGAATGTCATGGGTTCCTCCGTGAAACCTTTTACAAAATGTGAAAAAGTGTCCAAAACGATCTTTGCAACTTTCCAATCGTCCCTCCTGGATGAATAAATCGCGTACCATGGCTATTTCGATGTGTCAGTGCCAGAATTTGCACGTGTGAAGTCGTAGTATTTTACCACAGACTGTTGACATCTCCATAATCTGTCAAAGTTTTAAGATAGTCCCAATAAACCGCAAAATACGACCGTGACACCATCGCGTAGTACGGCGCGGCTACCCAATAGCAGCTGCACTTCTATGAATCGTCCGGTAACGAATTCGCCGGTTCGTTAATCGGTTCAATTTCTTCCATTTCCAACCATTCCCGCAGTTCTTCCTTGAAACGGGCATCTTCATAACCAAACCAACGTTCCAGTTCATCCGGATATTCCGACAGAATATCCTTAAAGTTGCGAAACGCTCCAAACCTTTGCAGTCTTAAGCTAACCCTAAAACCGTTTGAATCATTCGCGCTACATCATCGGGAAGATTAATGCGGGCAACTGTTTTTGGCCACAGTTCAATGGGCGGGACGGCAATGATTTCTTCTGAAAGTTGTATTGTCTCCAGGTCGTCGTGTAAAAAAAGCCACCGGCCACAATGCAGGGCATCGCATGACAGCCTAATGCCAGGACCACACTGTTTCCAGGGGCAAGTACGGCCGAGATAGCGGTGCTGTGGATCCGCAAGAAATAATTCGCCACCGTGAGCAATATTTTGCATATGCCCTTGCAGTTTGCGCCCTAATGTGGCCAATTTCTCTAGATCGACTTCCGGCGTTATTGTGACGAGCATGTCGATGTCCTTGGGATGCGCTTTGTTCGTCGCCAGGGAGCCGATAAGGGCGATACGGGTAACGCCGTGGAGCCGGCTGGCAGCTTGGGTGAACCATAACACCTCGTCCAACATTTGCTGCCGAATTGGATCTGATTCTTCTTTCGGGCTTTCTGTTGGACCCGGTCTGTTGGTTGGTTCAATGCCTTCCATTTCCAGCCATTCATGTATTTCCCGCATAAAGCGGGCACCTTGATAGGCATACCACCGCTTTTGCTCACGCGGATATTGGGCGAGCACATCCTTGAAGTAACGGAAGGCTCCACGGCCGCTGATGGCGTCCCAGAGAAGATCTGCCAGGCGTTCATCCTCGACGGTGACGATGAAATCGCGCATGATCTGGTATGCTTCGTGTGTTTCCCTTTGAGGAATTGCCAGATATCTGGAATTGAAACCGTCTCCAATTTCGTTTGCTACCAAAACATCTTCCTGCTGCCAATCAGGTAAATCCGTCTGGGGTAAAACGGCCGTCAGGTCAAAGTCCTCCTCGTTTTCGACATCGTAAAACTGTTCGTATATCCTTTCCAAATCCCTGCGTGCTTCCTCCGTCACCATAAGAACGTGCCCGGTTTCCGTATCCAAATAAGAATCAAACTCATGACTAGAATTATCGAACGCCAGCTCCAAGTCAAGCCAAGCTAAGGCTAGTTTTTTCATCAGTCCTCCTCGGAAATTAGGTTTGGAGTAACCGCTTCAGCGGTGGAACGGCTAATGTCGTTACTACAAATGAGCTTTCATTTGAGAGTCACTCTTGATTTTTCATCAAAGCCTAGCTCACCGCGATTGATAAGTGCATCTATCTCCTGCATCACGTTATAGCGCGGTAAATGGGCCAAACGGCCGTAATCAGGATGCGTCCTATATCCTGCCACCCGCTGTGAGTGTGAGCCAACAAGTAGTTTTGCAATTCCACTACGCGGCAGTTCTCCTGGTATAGAAAAAACGCAGGAGAAGATGATATTCTGTGTGTCACTTCTTGCGCCAGACCCAATATTGCCCATCTCATGCTGCGGCCGTTTGCGTACTCACAAAATGCAGACGCAAGATATGCAACTCGTCGTACCCAACTTGGCCTTGCATTTTATCATAGACCGGGCGCAAAAACTCTGTGCCCAGTTCGGCAAAGCCGGCTAATACGCGCTCCTGCTCCTGCGCTTCCAATTGAGATAGCTCCAGGAATCCGCCGGGACGTAACGGCCGTCCCGCCTGCACTGTTTTCCATAGATGATCGATCACCGTTCTCTGTTTTACACCCAAATCCGCTGCCAGATCGACGACAGAGTTGCCCGCATTGTATGCTTCGACCACCTGCTCACTTCTGCTGCTCTCACTTGAGGCTTGGCGCGACCAATCCGCTACCGACCGTCGTTTTTCCGCAATCCCATTTTCCTGGCAGTACGTTTGAATGATGGGTAGAAACGCATCCGCATATTTTTCCAGTTTGGCCTCGCCTACACCGTATATGACGGCAAAGGTTTGACGTGACTGCGGCATATAAGTAGCCATATCGGCCAGGGAGCGGTCGGAAAAGATGACATAGGGCGGAACATTGCCTACCTGCGCCAGTTCCGACCGTTTTGCGCGCAGGAGATCGAACAAGAGCCTGGTCATAAGAAACTTCAGCTACGGCGTCGTTCAGCAAAAACGCCCAGCTCTTGCGACGGCAAGCCAAAGACTTGTTGCCCTTTAAACACGTCATACGCCTTGGGTGTCAGCTTGAGACTGCCGTGTTCCATATCCTGGGTTGAGCAGCTCCTGCTGGATAAACTGGCGGGCCAGGAACTGCCACTCCTTCTTGGAGAACTCACGGCCGATATTGTAAGTCGAAAGTAGGTCATGCTGGCGCGAGAGCACTTTCTGTGAGCGTGAGCCGCGCAAGACGTCGATGACATGAGACGAGCCGAATATCTGACCCGTGCGCTTGACACAGGAGAGGAACTTCTGGGCCGGGATGGTTAGATTCTGACCAGGTCTTCCTCTTGCACGGCCGTCTGGCAGTTGTCGCACATATCACAAGACGATTTGGCATACGCTTCGCCAAAGTAGGAAAGCAGGGGCTTGCGGCGGCAGAGGTTGGTTTCGCAGAAAGCGAGCATCGCTTGCAGCCGTTGATTCGCTCCGAGTTGCTGGGCCGGGTCCTGCTCGTTGATGAAATATTGATGGTCTGTACATCGGTCGCGTTGAAAAGCAGCAGGCAGTCGGCCTGCAAGCCATCCCGTCCAGCACGGCCGATCTGCTGGTAGTAGCTTTCTAAATTCTTGGGCAAATTGTAATGCAGGACAAAGCGCACGTTGGACTTATTGATGCCCATGCCAAAGGCGATGGTCGCAACCATAATGATCCCTTCCTCGTACGTGAACCGGCGTTGGTGGCGGAGGCGTGTCCCGTTCTCCAGCCCAGCATGGTAGGGCAGAACCGGCCAGCCGCGCGTGGCGAGCTGCTCCGCCAGTTCATCCACCTGTTGTCTGGTCGAGCAATAGATGATTCCCGATTGGTCGCGGTGACTTTCCAACAAGGCGATCGTCTGTGCCAGGCCATTGGTTCTAGCTTCTACGGAAAGGAAAAGATTCTCGCGGTCGAAGCTGGCGATGTACTCATCCGCATCGGCAACATTCAAAGTCTCCTTTATATCCTGCCGCACACGCTTCGTTGCCGTTGCTGTCACCGCCAGGCAGACGGCGCCAGGCAAACGGCGGCGCAGGTCGATCAGTTGGCGATATTCTGGGCGAAAGTCGTGCCCCCATTCGGAGATGCAGTGCGCCTCATCAATAGTCAAACAATCTACCGGGCATTGCTCCAACAACAACAAGGTTTCTGGTCTGAGCAATGTTTCCGGTGCGGCATAAAGCAGTTTGACCTTTCCGGCTCTGATGCGCTGCGTCGTATGTAAATATCCATCATAGCCGAGCGTGCTGTTTAGAAAAACGGCCGCTATGCCCAATTCCCGTAGCTCTTCAACCTGATCCTGCATCAGAGCAATCAGTGGCGAAACGACAACGGTTAGGCCCGAGAACAGCAGGGCAGGCAGCTGGTAACAGAGTGATTTGCCGCTGCCGGTGGGCATAATAGCCAGTGAATCCCGCTTGTGCAGGATATTGTCGATGATCTTTGCCTGCAGTGGACGGAAGTTATCGTAGCCGAAAACACGCTTGAGTGTGGCCTGAGCTGTGTTCATGTCGATGGGGGCATCCTCTTGCGGTCTAGCCATAGGCACTAATTCGTCTGCCGGCTCGTAAGCCAACGGCATCTCTGATGAATCCGGCCACAGCTCCGTGGCTCTGTCCTTGATACCAGCCGGAGAGCTGCACATAACAGCGCAATTCACCATCCGGCATCCTGTCCGGTCGCCACCAGTGTGCCAGAGATACACGTAACAAGGTCCCGGCCGGGATTTCTGGCCATGGTTCCTGGAAGCCGACGAAGGTCAACGTGCGGCCGCCCTCTGGCGTAGGGTAGCGATAGCGAATGCGCTTGGCGTCGTCATCACGCTGCAGCGGCTTATCCGGACGCCAGAACATAGTACTGTAAGGGGGCACGCCGTTCCGTTCGGAGATGTATTGCACGCCGGCTTGGGTGGCCTGGGTGAGACCTTCATAGAGCACGTCCACGCCACCTTCGCAAGGGGGCATATGCTGCTCGACGAAAGCGGACACATCATCTATAGGCGGCAGCTGCCGTTTGTGGTGGACGACGACGTTTTCTACATGGGGCGGGATGATATTCGCTTCAGGAGCGCAATCCACATCCCATACATCGCCTATTTCATATTCCTTGTTGAACTGATCATTGCTGCCCGCATCTGGCGCGATGAGGCGCACAGAACGGCCGTCGAATGTCAATCCCCCAATACATGCCCCGCTGCCCATCCTCGTTTTGGCTACAATCACGACCTTCATGAAACTTCCCTCTGCAAACGTAGGACGATTTGGTAAATCGTCCGTTTCAAATGTGATCGAGTAGTAGGCATCTTCAGATGCCGTCCGGTCGCATTTGACAGTGCTCCCTACTCTATTCTCAACTAAAATGAAACACACCCTTTGCTAAATCGTCCATCAACGATTACCCATTTTCGGGCAAGATGTCTTCCACTTCCAGCCCTAGTTCTTCCTGCAGTTTGTCGGCAACCAGCGAGCGATGGCAGGCACCCGGCTCTCGTTCCACACAAAATAGAGCGACAACCTGTGCACCGATCTCCAGGTCGTCCAGCAGGGATTGCGCCTCAAAACCGGCCAGAACCGTTTCCTGGTAGGCGTCAATAAAGGCTTGCCCTAATGTCGCCCTCTGCCGTTTAGCCACCTTGTTGGCTTTGTCGGCGTCATATTGAATTTGGCGTACGGCCGTCGTCGGCGCCAGATCCTTGCGATGGAGGTAACGAATGCCCAGTTCTGCCAGCCGTGTTTGCAGCCGTTGGCTGTTGCAAAACGCATAAGGTGCTCCGCGTACCCCACGACGTTGGCGGATATCGCAAAAGGTATCTACTCGCGCCGTCTGCAAGGCATCGAAAAAGGCTTCTTCAGAGAAGCCGAAGACGCCTATGGTGACAATTTTTATGCTCATGGATTACGTTTCGCCATCCTCGCGATACTTCTTGCGTGATGTGTGCTTGAAGAAGTCATCAAATAAGCTAAGCTGGCCCTTGGCTAGGCGCAAAAGCACATCTTCCTGGCTGATGAGCTGATCACGCTCGTCGATATGCGCTACCCCTATTTCTTCGTCGACCAGCGTCTGCCCGATGAGCTTGCTGCGATGGCACATTTCCGGCTTGCCTTCGCTGCATAGTAGCACCACATGTAACTGGCGCTCCCACGCTCGGCGTAGACGCTGTATCCCATTCAAGTAAAAGGGCTTGTTGCGACACTTGTCGTAATCTACCTTGCCGTCTTCGTCGTAGCAATCGCGATCCTCAGGCTGCCCCCCCAACGTATCCCCCATGAAAACATAGCGGATGCTATGATCCAGGAGATGCCTTTCAAGCGCTTGCTTAGAGAAATCCGGCTTGTAGCGCGAATAAGGCTTGGAACGCACGTCGATGAGGTAATCAATCTGGTAGCTTTTGAGCACGGCGTGGAATTCCTCAATCTCGCGTGCGCCGTAACCAATGGTGTAAATGGGTGTCTGGCTCATACGCTCCAATTGTACGTTAAAAAACCGGGCGTGGCAGCCAAGTTCGAACCGGGGGTGGGAAAAGACGACTTAGATGCGCAGTTCAATAATGTCCCCTTCCCACAACTCATGATCACGGCCAACTACCTGCCCCTGAAAAGCGCCACTGCCCCAGATTCGCGCCGATTTGAGCTGATCAAAAAAGTCATGGTGCACCTTAGCGGCGAAATCTTCAACCGTACTCCCTTTCTCAAGTACAAAAGGTTTGCTGCGATCCGGCTCTGCACCTGGTGGTTTTGAGTAAACACGAATCAGCTCCAGCCGTTCGAAGACTGTGTTCTTTAATTCCTCCAGGTTGCGACCCGTCGTCGCTGAAACGGGAACCAGAGGCCAATTCTCTTCAAGTAGTTCCTGCAAAATCTCACAATCTTCGTCGAACTGCTCGTCGTCACACTTGTTGACCACGACCAATACGGGCAAAAAGGTGATGCGCGCTCCCGGATCATTTTCCTGCTTGAGATGAAGCGCTTTGATGCGCTGTTCTGCCAGTAACCTTATGGTCTCCTCAAGTTGTTCAATGGGATCGGCCTGTAGATCGACGACCAAAAGCAGCAAATCCGAGCGGCGCAGCAGATCCATCAAGGCGGGCTCAATATAATCCCTGTGCAGCGGCGGTGTGTCGACTAGTTGGATAGGCGCATGATCGACGAGCATCATACCCGGCGTCACAGTCCAGGTTGTATGAGGAAAGATTGCTACCTCCGGGGAGGCATTGGTTAATGCGCAGACTAAGGCTGATTTTCCCACGTTGGGCGCGCCAATCACTGGGACCTGCCCCGCCCCCTCCTTGTCAACGTGAAAGGCGGAAACATGCCTGCTGGCCCCTTTTTTCGCTTGCGAAGCACTCTTTAGCTTTGAGAGTCGCTTGCGTAGGTCGGCGCGCAGCTTGTCCGTTCCCTTGTGTTTGGGGACGGTGCTGATCAGCTCTTCAAGCCGCGTTATTTTCTCATGTGGAGAGGCAGCGGCCTTGTACTGTTCCTCAGCATCAAAATATTCTGGCGGAAGATTTGTCGGCATAAATGAGTCAATCCCCTGCATCCACCACGGTGTTCCTTACATCCTCATTATACACCGCCGGAAAGGGAATGTTAGATCAACGCAGGCGTACAATGTCACTGGCGGCGAAAATCGGGCCTACCTTTAGCGCCAGCGCCGGTTCTGCATACAACTGCGGCGGGACACTGATATCGGCCAGGTACAGTTCACCTACATTGGCCTTTACACCAGCGGCAACCAGCCCTTCCTTGGGCAAAGCCAGTGTCATGGTTGCCATCGCCTGAATGGCCGGATCATAAACAGTCCCGCTTGTCGTGTCCACGCCCGAAGGGGCGTCCAGGGCCAGGATGGGCGCATCCTGCGCATTGGCCCAGCGGATCAATTGTGCCGCCGCGCCACGCGGGCTGCCTTTCAAGCTGTAGCCGATAATGCCGTCGATAATCAGATCCAGGTCCGTGAAGGAGATCTCGGGCTGAGATTTGGCCAAAGCAATAGGTACCGACATGCGGCGCAAGATGTTTAGCTGCTGTCCAGGCACGGGAGTGAAATCGTTATCCGCTTTGGTGACAACGACCTGTACCTCTGCGCCATAGTTGCTTAAGCGCCGCGCGCAGACCAGAGCGCCCCCACCATTTCCGCCCGTTCCGGCCAGGACCACAATCTTTTTGCCCCGCGGATCGCCATCCAAGAAACGGCCGCGCGCCAAGTGGGCCAGGTTGCGCCCGGCGTTTTCCATCATCTGGATCAGTTCGATCTCGTATGTTTCGATCATAGCCCGGTCCACTTCTACCATCTGATCGGTGGTCAGGTAGGGGATTTCGCCGCTGTAAAACGGTATGTCCATGCTGTCTCCCTTGCCTTCTACAGGTACTTTTCAACTAGATACCTGGCGTAGAAACGAGACCAGCGACTATTGGGTGCTTCAAGCGCCTGTTTCCTGTCCAGGCGCATCAGCAAATAGACCAAGTCGCTCTTTGTTAAGTTGGCTTCCAGCAAGGGGGGCAACTTGTCCAGCAAGTAATCTGCATACCAGATTGGCCAGTCTGGATCAAAGCCGTCTGTGGCCAGATAGGCCTGGTGATGGGCGTGGTGTGTCTTTTCCAGAAGTTTGTCGATAGTTTCTATAGTCTCGATTTTCATTCTTTCCTCTCCATTATGCCTTTTGCCTTCTCTCGTCTGGGCTACTACGGCCGTTCCAAATCCCCTTGCAGCAGGTTGGCGACAAGGCCGGTCCAGCCGGTCTGATGGCTGGCGCCCAAGCCCGCACCATTGTCACCATGGAAATACTCGTAGAAAAGTACATGGTCGCGCCACAATGGGTCTTCCTGAAATTGAGTTTGCCCACCGTAAACGGGCCGGCGGCCGTTTTCGTCCGCCAGAAATAAGCACACCAGCCGGCGAGAAAGCTCTTGCGCCACTTCAGCAAGGGTCATCATCCTGCCCGATCGAGTTGGGCATTCTACCTTCAAATCGTCACCACAGTAATGGTAGAATTTCCGCAAGGCTTCAATGATCAGGTAATTGATAGGGAACCAGACAGGTCCACGCCAGTTGGAATTGCCGCCAAACAAGCCGCTGCGCGATTCCGCCGCTTCGTAACGAATGCTAAAAGTCTCGCTGCCGATGTGCAGGACATAGGGTTGGCGCTCGTGATATTTGGAGATAGAACGAATGCCATCCATACAGTAGACCTGCCATGTCGCCCAGGCGTGTACCGGAGGATTAACATCACCAAAGGCCCATTCGTAGGCTGGAAACTGGCCGTTGGGGTGCATATACCAAACGCGGGTCATCAAGTCCAGTTGTCTTTTAGCGAAATCAGCATCAACCAGAGTGAGGGGCAGACAGTGAAAAGCGAGATCCCAGGCCGCGTACCAGGGGTATTCCCACTTATCGGGCATAGAGATGATGTCGAAGTTGTTCAGATGGGTCCAGTTATGGTTACGGCCGTTCTGCCGGATCTCCGCTGGCGGTGGTGAGCCGGGATCGCCGTCAAGCCATTGGCTCACATCGAAATAGTACATTTGCTTTGACCACAACATGCCGGCTAAGGCCTGGCGCTGCACATTCTTTTCCTCTTCAGTCAGACTGTCGTTCTGAAGCGCGTCGTAAAACGCGTCCGCCTCGGCCAATCTTTCCCGAAACATAGCGTCAAAACCAGAGAAAGGTTGTGGACGATTGCCATCTGCAAGGCGCAGCCGCACCACGAATGTGTCCCCGGGAGCGACATTGTGATGGTACATCACCGCCGTCTTGGTCCCCTCTTGGGCCGGATTGACCGCTCCCTGCTCATCCTGGATTAGATAGCGGTGAAAGGCATCCTTGACAAAGGGCGAAGCGTTGGCAACGCCAAACAGCCGTTCATTGTTCGTTTCGTTTTCCGTGAAGAGAAACCCACCTGGATCATCAGCATATAGGAACTGTCTTCCTTGGCTTGGATGGGTAGCTTCGATTACCGTATTGCCAATGCGTTTGATGTTGGGTTTTCCCGCTACATCACCCATGGGTCCGGATGGGTAACCCCAAGACCAGGTGTTACGATACCAGAGGGTAGGCAGGAGGAACAAGGGAGCCGCTTCGTTTGCCCGGTTAGTGGCGCTGATCCTGACCAGAATATCGTTTTCGCCCGCTTTTGCGTACTCGACCTCGACATCAAAATAGCGGTCTTCCGCGAAAATGCCGCTGTCCAGCAGCTCGTACTCGAAATCCTCAAAACCACGACGGCCGTTTTCCGCTACCAGCTCTGTGTAAGGGTAGGCGCGCTGTGGATACTTGTACAACATCTTCATATTTACCCTGGTATCATCAGAAACCCAGTTTTTTTGATGCGCGAATATTCAAGAAGTTCCTTCTAGAGGCATGTGCTAGCTATCTAGGAACCGCGTTCCTGAACTGCGTCAGATTAAAGTTCTCGCATTATAACAGAAATGGCAACGTTTCCTGGTATTCGCAAGGGTTCGTCCTTCTAGGAAGACGGCTGTTGCGCTCAAACAAGAAGTCGGACTTTTCTGTGTGAAGCATATCATACCCAATTGGCTGACAAAAAGTCCGGCTTCATTTGGTTGGCGGGGTCTATCAAGAACTATCACCCTGGCTGTTCTGAGCTATAATCGGCGGCTAGGGATCTTATGCTACCGACAGAGAAAAGAGCAATTCTGACCACAAGCTTCTGCTGTTGGGGAGTTGGCTGCCCGTGAACGCTTCCCAATCAGCTCGAACCTTGGCTATCATCCTTAATTGGCGCCAGCCAGCCGTTACCTTGGAATGCGTGCAAGCTCTACGAGCGATGCATCAACCACTCCTTGATATCCTAGTCATTGATAACGGATCTGCGGATGACTCGTTACCCCTGCTCGAGGAGCAACAAGAGGGTTTCAGGTTGCTGCCCTTGGCAGAAAATTTGGGATTTGCGGCCGGTAACAATCAAGGTTTACGATTGGCACTGGATGAGGGATACGGCTACGCCTTAATGATGAATAATGACGCCTTTGCCGCCCCAGATATGCTGGCTCACCTTTTAGAGGAAGCGGCTTCAGATATAGCCTTGCTTTCGCCGAAGATTTATTACGAGGCAAAACCCGAGCGTATTTGGTTCGCCAACGGCCGTATGCATCCCCTCACGCTTGATCTGCGTGACACAGGACAGGGCCAGTCCGATGGGCCGCAGTGGGCTGCCAGCCGGGACGTGGATTACCTGCTAGGTACCTGTTTATTGGTCAACCTGGCCTTGGTAGGGCAGGTAGGGTTGCTGGACGAGCGTTATTTCTTCTACTTCGAGGATCTGGACTGGTCGATTCGTTTGCGCCAGGCAGGGTATCGTTTGCGACTGGTGGCCAATGCTCACCTGGCCCATCGCGTTGGCCTGAGTACTGGAGCGGACCAAGATTCGCCCTTACGCCGCTATTATCTGGCCTACAGCAGCGTTCTGTTTTGGCGGCAGCATGCGCACCTGGGCAGCCCGCTGCTTATCTTCGCGTTCCGTTTGCTGAGTGCGATCAAGATGGTTACGCGATTGATTCTTAGCGGCCGGCGAGAAGCGGCGACCGCATACTTGCGTGGCCTGCGCCATGGTTGGCGAGACAGCTAGACTAATTTTCCCGGGAACTCCTTACCTGCTCCTCGAGCAAATCTCAGGTCCGAGTTTTCGGGGAAATCCGCGAAAAGGCTGGACCTATCTAATGTCGATCAAGGAATGCAGAGGTGCTCCCCGGCATAGATGAGATCAAGATTCTGAATGCCATTGGCCTGGGCGATGGCATAGGGGTTGACCCTGTAAAACAAGGCGATTTCCCCTAGCGTCTGTCCCCAGGCTACGTAATGCATTTGACGGCAGGGCCCGCCTACCCCAGGACCACCAGGCCCGCAAGGAATGTACAAATAGGTCCCGGCATAAATCCGATTTGGGTTTCCTATTGCGGGATTGGCCTGCATGACCGCGGGAATTGAAACACCATATTGCATGCTAATGGAAAACAAGGTTTCGCCCCGCTGTACGTAGTGATAATTGCCGCAAGCGCTCTGCGGTGCCGCATGACTTGTGGCGGCAGACAACAACAAGAGCGCCACCACGCATAGCAGAACAATCCAGACCATCCTGGTGCGAGAAAGTGAGTGCTGAACTCTCTTCATTATTCCCTCCGCTCGCTTGTCCTGGTCAGAGAACGAACCCGGACAAACAAGAACAGCATATTATGGGCCGCAAGGCTCAGCGCGACCGGCCCTGGCCAATACATTGAGCCTGAGTTTACTATAGCATATTCCTTGTCTCGCTTTCAAGGAATATCTCGTTAACTTCTGGTGAAAGGACAAAAAAAGCGCCTCCCGCTGGGGAGGCGCCAAAATCGCTATGGTTCCGGATTTGCGTAGATCGGCAGCAGTTATGCTAAACCCGAGTAATATAGGTGCCGCTCTCTGTATTGACCTTGATGTAATCACCGACCTGCACAAACAACGGCGTGCGGACCTTGAGGCCTGTATCTGTTACAATCTCTTTGGTAGCGCCCGTCGCCGTGTCGCCGGCCACGGCGTTTTCAGCATCGACAACCTCGAACTCCATCGACTTGGGTAAATCAAAGTCGATGATTTCGCCCTCATAATCGAGCAAGTCGACTTCCATATTCTCACGCAAGTATTGGACCTGGTCTGCAAATATGGCGTAAGGCACTTGCTTCTGCTCAAACGTTTCAACGTTCATGAAAACGTAGAATCGACCGTCATTATAAAGATATTGGTACGTGTGGTTTTCCAGGCGTACATCCTCAACACGATCCCCTGAGTTAAATGTCATTTGCTGGTTGGAGCCCTTGCGTAGATCGCGTACATGAACGCGAATAGTTGCTTTTCCCCGTCCCGGTTTGGTATGACTATACTCGGTTACCTTGTAAAGGTTGCCGCTATTGTATAAGAAGGTAACGCCACGGCGTAACTGGTTGACATCAATCATTTTTTGATAATCTCCTTAGAAAGCTGCCAGCTTCTTGCGTTCAATCAGGTCGTTCATCCTGCTGGAGCGAGAAAAGTTGGCAACGTTTTCACATGTAATTAAAGTTAAAGTTGGAAGTGGCTCACTAGACGAATGGGTCAGAGCGAGCACGACGATTCCACCACAATATCGCTGCGGAGGAACCGGCAAGAATCAGCAGGCCGGCTGTGAACCAAAGAACGTCGGCGAGAGGTGTCACGCTGCGCAAGGTAAAGTCGCCCAGCTCAATCACCAATGGTCCTGTTTCTTGCAGTGCAACAATCATAACAAAAGTGTATCATAAACGAGATAGCCTTGACAATGATACTAAGGGAGTAAGACAATGAATAAAGAGATTATCCAAACCCAGCACGCACCGGCCGCCGTTGGCCCTTATTCGCAGGCAGTTCGCGTTGGTCAATTCGTCTACACAGCCGGTCAGATTCCCCTCGATCCTGCCACTGGAAAAATGGTTGATGATGATATCACAGTCCAGTCTGAGCGTGCATTACGTAATCTAGAGGCTGTGCTGGCAGCGGCGGGCGGCAGCCTAAATGATGTCATAAAGACGACGGTATTCTTGCAAGACATCGCGGAATTTGCGGCGATGAACGCAGTATATGCTCAGTTCTTCAGCCAAAACCCTCCGGCTAGATCGGCCGTCCAGGCTGCGGCTTTGCCACTGGGCGCTCGCGTTGAGATTGAAGCGGTTGCCTTCCTGCCTAGGTAGATCCCAGTTTTGCACTTTTTGAAGTGGAGTGACAATGAGCAATAGACAACCATGGTACGAGATGACTCAGGATCTCGTTGATGTGGCAATGGGGCGAAAGATGGCCGATTTGGTGATTAGAAATGGCCGTTGGGTGAACGTACACAGTGGGGAGATCCTGCCCGGCACTGATGTGGCCGTCACCGGTAGCCGTATCGCCTTTGTGGGCGAGGACGCCGGCCATACCATTGGATCAAGTACGAATGTGATCGATGCACACGGCCGTTACTTAATACCCGGTCTATGCGATGCGCATATGCACGTCGAAAGCGGCATGGTCACCGTGACGGAATTTGCCAGAGCCGTCATACCGCACGGCACCACCAGTATGTTTATCGATCCACATGAGATCTCCAATGTATTGGGCCTGCCTGGCGTCAGGCTTATGCATGATGAGGCTGCGACGTTGCCTATCAACGTCTACGTTCAAATGCCCAGTTGTGTGCCCAGCGCACCGGGCCTGGAGACGCCCGGTGCCTCAATCGGCCCTTTGGAAGTAGCTGAAGCGATGGCCTGGCCGGGAATCATCGGGCTGGGCGAAATGATGAACTTTCCCGGTATCTACAATGGAGAGGGTAAGATGCACGCCATCGTGGCTGAGACCATGAAGGCGGACAAAGTCGTTGGCGGACATTATGCTTCACCGGATTTGGGATTGCCTTTTCATGCCTATGTGGCCGGTGGTCCGGCTGACGACCATGAAGGAACGCGTACAGAAGATGCAGTAGCCCGCGTTCGCCAGGGCATGAAAGTGATGCTGCGCCAGGGTTCTGCCTGGCATGATGTAGCCGCACAGGTGAAGGCTGTTACAGAGCAGGGCCTGGACAGCCGCAACTTCATTTTATGCACAGATGATAGCCACTCCGGCACTTTGGTCCATGATGGCCATATGAATCGGGTCGTGCGCCTCGCCATTGCCGAGGGTCTCCAACCCATGACGGCGATTCAGATGGCAACACTGAACACGGCCGAACATTTTGGTTTGGAAAAAGACCTGGGCAGCATTACGCCTGGCCGTTATGCAGACATTATTATCAGCAGTGATTTGGTGCAATTGCCAATCGAAATGGTGATTGCGGGTGGTGAAGTGTTGGCCTCGGATGGGCAACTGCTGGTCGATCTGCCCCCATACAATTATCCCGATCTTGCCAAAAATACCGTTAATCTGGGCAAACGACTGCAGCCTGCGGACTTTGATGTCGTTGCCCCTCATGGCGTCGCGCAGGTTAAAGTGCGCACGATTGGCGTGGTTGAGAATCAAGCGCCCACGCGCGCGCTGGAGAGTCTGCTGCCCGTGCAAGATGGACGAGTGCAAATGGATTTGGTTCAAGATGTCTGTCAAATCGCTCTAGTCGAACGGCACCGGGCGACAGGGGGTGTGACCAATGGCTTTGTATCCGGATTCAGATTAATCGTACCTTGCGCCATCGGCAGCACAGTGGCTCACGACAGCCACCATATGATTGTTGTGGGTACGAACAAAGCGGATATGGCCAGGGCGGCGAATCGCCTGGGCGAAGTGGGGGGCGGCATTGTGGTCTTTCGCGAAGGGAAGGAGATCGCCCTGGTCGAATTACCCATTGCCGGCTTGATGTCAGATGAACGGGCAGAGAAAGTAGCCGCCAAAGCTGCGCGCATGGTTGCGGCTTTTCGAGAGTGCGGTTGCGGCCTAAACAATGCCTACATGCAGCTCAGTCTGCTGGCCCTGGTGGTGATTCCTGAATTGCGTATATCTGATCTGGGCATTGTTGACGTGACGCAGTTTGCCGTCGTCCCCTTGTTTGTCGACTGAGATCGCTTTGAACTAGTCACTTGCTGTCATTTTCCCGGAAACTTCGAGTTTCCGGGAAAATGGGTTAGCCATTTAGGCCACAGAGCATTGTGTACAGCCACGCGGCGTAAAATCGAGCGCTAGCGCTAGCGCCAGGGACAGCAAAAAGTACAATACAGTTCATCTAAATGAACTGTATTGTGCTGTTCTAGGTACAAGCTTACTTGTATTGATGGTTGGCGCCGTGGCCGGTCTCCTGACCGCGCCACAATTCACCCCGCAGAACATTTTTGAATGCACTTAGTTGTCAGACAAAAATCTTTTGTGTAGTTCGCATCCTTGTATGTTTAGCGAAGGGTGGCCATCTGAAGATGCCCTACTCCGCATCCGTCAAACTAACTTTGTCCTTCTGCCAGTCTAGAAGAGGAAGTTCTACTTGGACTTCATCGCGCGCCGCAAAGATTCCTCAGCCTCAGGCGGGAGCGACGTTTGATAGATGTTACCTTCATATTGCCGCAATGTGGCAACGACGACATCCGGGCTGGCGTCACGCACAATCACGAATAATGCTGAAGTTCCCGGCTCTAACTCATCCGAAACATCCTTTATAAAGGAGTGGCTGATGCCCATATGGGCCAGGGAGCCTACTGCACCGCCAAGAAGACCACCAATGATCAGAGCGCCGATGGGGCCGACAAGTAGAAAACCAATGAACAAGCCTAGAAAACCGCCACCTACGGCACCAATTTTCACGCCACGGTCTACCTCGTTCTTGACATGAACCTTGCCCTCGGCGTCTTTCACGACGACGGCCGAATCATCCAGACTGACAAATCCGCTTTTCTCTGTCTTGCTGATAGACTCGCGCACCTTGGCAGCCTCATCAGGATCATCAAAAGTAATTACCACAATATCAGACATTATTTGTCTCCTTTTGCAAAGCTATTCCGGCCAACTCGTTATCTGGGCTATTTTCTCCGATAAATGCTTATTCGGCTAAATCGCCCGCTTGCTCACGCTCTTCTGAATTCTTTTGATCATCCTCTGCAGGCGCATGTTCGCGATTGCCCAGAATCTGCTCCACTATTTCATCGTTCCTTCGTTATGATGTGCCGATTCTCTCGTTTGGCTTCTTGTGCTTGGGCATAGACATCTAACATCCGCTCCGCTTGTCTCTGCCTATCAAACCAGGGCAATTTAGCCGCAGCCCCATCCATAAGGCGCTGCCGTAAATCTTGATCGTCGATCACTTGTTCCAGGGCCGCGGCCAGGGCAGCGGGGTCATTCTTCGTCAGCAATCCATCCTGGCCATCGTCGACGGCGTCGCTGGTTCCGGTGGCGTCAACGGCGACAATGGGCAGGCCGGCAGCCATCGCCTCCATCGTAACCAGCCCTTGTGTTTCTGTGACCGAAGCGAAACAGAAGATGTCCGCCGCCTTCAAATATCTCGGCACATCTTCGTAGGGAACCGCTCCGGTGAACTCAACCTGGCTGGCGATTCCCAAATCTGCGGCCAGCTTGGTCAAGGATTTTTCCTCCAGCCCGCCACCAATAATGATCAGTCTGACGTGCGAACGCTCAATCATAACCTGTGCCGCGGCACGCAGCAGCGTTTCGAAATTCTTTTCCTTGGCCAGGCGCCCTACAGAGATAAGGACGATGTCGTCGCCCCATCCCTGTTTTTCTCTAATTGGCTGGCCATCAGCTTCCACAAAAGGGGTCACGTCAATACCTGTGGGAACAGCCGTAATATCCCCCTCAATGCCACTATCAATCAGGATCTGTTTTATGCTTTCACTGGGCGTGATGATGTGCTGGCATTTTTCCAGATAGCGACCCATCCAACGGTCAATCACCATTTTCGACAATTCTGGACTGAACGGGCCATAGTGCGTATATTCGTCGTAACGTGTGTGAAATGTGAAGACCAGTGGCAGCCCCAATGACTTGGCTTTGCTGGCTGCGGTATCTCCGAGGAGGAAAGGGTGGTGGCTGTGGATGACCTCCAATTTTAGTGCGGGTAGAATGCTGTCGATCGCCGGAGAAAAAGGGACCGGAAAGGCGTAATCGTTGGCAAAGGGCACTTCTATGGCCGGATAACGAAAAATAAAAGGTTCGCTGTCTTCGTACTTAGCCGCCTTTTGGGCAAAGATAAAGACAGAGTGCCCCATTTGGACAAATGCCTCGCGGAAAGTGTCCACCGACCGCACCACGCCGCTCATCGTTGGAAGGTAAGTGTTGGTGAAGAAACCTATGTGCATCTTCTTTTTTTTGAGCTTCCCACTTGCCTGCTCCTCTTCGGCAGCAACCTTGGATAGGTATCTGGACCCGATACCAATAATTATAGCATTAAATCAGGTCGTTGACACATGAATGGCCAGGATTGAGCCTCTTTTGCCCTGCGTACCATTCATTGCCCAAGCGAAACCGTGTGGTAAACTTCGTTCGTCAATGATAACGTTGCAAGAAGTCACCAAGAATTTCCATACGCTGACGGCGTTGGACCGTGTGTCTTTAACGATTCCTGTAGGGGAAGTGTTAGGCTTGCTCGGACCGAACGGCGCGGGCAAAACCACCTTGTTGAAGTTGGTGGCAGGGTTGATTACGCCCACAAGCGGTAGGTTGTATCCTCAGGCCAACGGCTGGCCGCTTATCGGCTACAAACCGGAGCGGCTTCTCTATCCCAATAACGTGCGTGTCGGTCAATACTTGGCACTCGTGGCCGGCACTGGCAATGTGCCCAGGCATGAGATGGAGCGGGTTGTTCTGGACAGCCTGGCACGCGTGAACTTGCTGGATGCTGTTAACAAGCGAATTGGCCACATTTCCAAAGGTATGAGACAGCGGCTTGGCCTGGCTCAAGCCATTATTGGCGATCCACCTCTGCTGCTTCTTGATGAACCGTCCAACGGCCTTGATCCGGAAGGACAAGTTGAGATTGGGCGCTACATTCGCGAATTGCACGAAATGGGGAAAACGATTGTTCTCAGCTCGCATCAGCTGCAAGAAGTAACCCAGGTCTGCACACAGCTGACCATTTTGAATAGGGGTCAGGTACATTACCGCAACAGCATGTCCGAAGCATTGGCTTTACGGCCGTTTGTACGCATTCGTGCCGACAAAGTGGTCGATGATCTCAATGATCTCTTGACCTCTCTACACCCGGACATCTTTGTTGAAGGTGACACAATTACGCTTAAGAACAACGCCATGCGCTTGCGCCGCCAGATATTGACCCTGCTGTTAAATCGGAACTACGACGTGTTACGCGTGGAGCAGAAGCGCGTCACCTTGTCTGAAATCTATGCGGAGACGGTTCGATGATCCGCAGACTCCTGGTTTTGACGGGTTACTTCCTGCGAAATATCTTTTTTTCGTTGGCTGGCTCCATCTATATAATTCTGGCTCTCGCCTATTGGGCGATATTCTTCCCGCCGGGTCAGGGTACGCCACACATTGAGAACTACTTTCTCATAATCGCCGCCTTTGGCGCTGTCGTGACTTTTCTGGCTACATTGACCGTCGCCTCACGCGCCTATCGCGCCGAAAACTACCCTCTCATTGTGCGCCTGCCCAGCCGGGCCGAGTATATCACGGCCGTTTTCAGCAGTGCGCTCATCTTCGCATTTTTGTTGCAGCTGCTTGTTGCCGTCCTGGCCCTGATCCGCGGCCCTCAAATGTCGTTAGGAAAGATGCTGGAGATCCCTCCCCTGTGGATTTCAATAAATCTGTTGGCTGCCATGCTGGCCCTGCACGCCTCAGACATGGTGGCATCCGGCTGGTCGCGCGTGGTGATCTATGGCGTGCTGGCCATACTGCTGATCGGCCAAAATATGGTTGAACGACTTACAGCGGGCCTGGCGACCTTGGTCAGCAACCTGAGCAGCGTTTTTTATGCCCAGCAATGGGTCACGGTTGCCAACACTTTTGGCCGGCTTTCTGCCTGGTTCTATGGGGTGGGAAGTGAGACCACCGGAAAAATCTTGGGTGTTGTTTTTTGGCCTTTCAGCGCCATTATGGACGCCGTTCTTGCCGGCCATTTCACCCCGACACAAGCCTTGGCGCCGGCCGTGCTGGTGCTCTACGCCACAATTCTGTTCCTCATCGCCTCTGATCTCTTTGCCACGAAAGATCTGGAGATGTCGGAGTAACATTCAACAGCAAACAATCAACGAATAACAGTCAACGGAAGCTGTTAATTGTTGTCTATTAACTGTTGCTCCTCCTCAATAATCTTCATCTGCGAAGCTGAAATAGCGCTCATTCAACGCCTGAACAAGCTGCGGAGAGGCCCCTTTATCCAATCCTTGTCCAAAATAGACACGCTGTTTTCCGTACTCAAATCCTGGGCACTCATGTTTGGAGCTGTGGAAAAAGGGGGCCATGTAGTTTAGATCATAGGCATCGGTAATGCCCAGAACAGAGACGGGGCGGCGGATGATCAGACGCTCTTTCTCGATAAACAGAATTTCGCGACTTGCGGCATAATATTGCCACTGCTGCCACAGAATTTTCCCCAGACGGTACCACAGATACAGCCAGACCAGGAGCATGATCGTAAAAACAAAGGCGTATCGTTCACCGGAAAAGGCAATATCGCCTACGGTAAAGACGATGCCCCAAATGAGCCCTACCAGCCACAGAACCAGCAGCAGCGTAAATAGAATAAACGGGAGCCATCGCCGGCGCACAGGTAAGGTGACTTTTAGGCGATCAGCCGTTTCTTCAAACTGCACATCGGGTATCTCAAGTAACATCAACGCTATTTTATCCTATTCTCTTGCGATAGGCTGGGGTCGGGCTACAATCCCGACTCATGAACCGTGCCCGGCATTTGCTCAAGTCATCTGCTATCGTCATCCTCTTTTTTGCATTGGGCAAACTGACTGGCCTCATACGTGTCCGCTTGGTCAGCACCACCTTTGGCACCAGCGCGCAGTTTGATGCCTTTACCGCTGCCAATCAGCTGCCGGAGGTTTTCTTCACCGTCATTGCTGGAGGCTCGCTCGCAGCCGCTTTTATTCCCGTTTATGCGGATTACCTGGCCAACAGATCCGCAAGGGATAGCGCCCGCCTGGCAAACACGATCCTGACCCTGGTTATCCTTATCCTCGGCGGCATATCCGCGTTGGGCGCTGTCTTTGCCCCCTGGCTCACCGAGATCGTCTTAGCCCCTGGTTTTCCGCCCGAGACCCAGGCTCTAATGGTCGATATCATGCGCGTCATTCTGATTCAAACGACGTTGTTTGGCATCAGCGGCGTCATGAGCAGCATTCTTAATACACACCAACATTTCGCGTTGCCCGCCCTGGCCCCAGTGGCCTTGGATATTGGCTATATTATTGGCCTGTTTTTATTTGTGCCTCGTATGGGTATCGTCGGCCTGGCCTGGGGCACGGTTCTGGGTGCATTGCTGCACATCGCCATTCAGATACCGGCATTAAGGCGCTTCCAATACCGCTATCTGCCCGTGCTGGCCTTGAAGATGCGCGGTGTTCGCGAAATCGTGCGCTTGATGATCCCGCGCATCGTCACTCTGGGCACCATTCAGGTCGCCGACCTATTCATCATTCGTCTGGCGTCGGGATTGACCGTGGGCAGTACATCGGGCTATTTCTACGCTTACGGCCTGATGCAATTGCCGGAAACGCTGTTTGCCACGGCCATTGCCCTGGTCGTTTTCCCGACCATGGCCGAATTGTACAACGCTGGCGATATACAGGGCCTGAGGCATCTGGCTGTGCAGACGCTGAGCATCATCTGGTATTTGACCATTCCAGCGGCTGCCGGCCTGATATTATTGGGCCGTCCAATCATAGGCCTCCTTTTGGGGGGAGGGCAATTTGATGCCGCTTCCGCGCAGCTTGTGTATGCCGTGCTCGTCGTCTTCAGCCTGCGTGTCGTCAGCGAGGGCACCCTGGAAGTGGTGGCCCGCCTCTTTTACGCCCGGCATAACACGATCGTGCCCATGTTCGCTTATCTTGGTTGGCTGCTGGTCAACGTCGCCCTGGCCTTCTGGCTCATCGACGAATTGGGCATCGTCGCCTTGGCTCTAGCCAGCACCGTGTCCTTTACCCTCCTGGCCGGGGCCTTGTTCATCCTCAACAGCCGCGCCCTAGGCGGCCTGGGCGGGCGACCGCTGGCACTCAGCGCCGCGCGAGCGGTCGCGGCCACAATTGGCATGTCGGTCGTGATTCTGTCCATCGGCCGCATTCTCACACAGCCGCTTCTCTACCTGGTAGTTGGCGGAGCGGCGGGCGCTATGACCTACGTGTTCTCAAGCCTCCTTCTCGGAGGTAAGGAAATCCAACACTTACTGGCTCTGATTCGCTCCAAACAGACTGGCTAAATTTTGTCGATTGCAGCCTGGTCGGATAACTCCAACTTGCCCGCGACCAGACGGGGGATCTGGGGTTGAACGTAGCCTCACTCAAAATATTGAACTATCGTTCGAAAAATAATATTTGACCTTGACAACGTGGAACATCTGTGCTAAACTAAGCTCTGTAGCTCAAAAAGCCTTACAAACAAATATTATTCACAAATAGTTTTTGGATTGCCGGATTTGCCCTGCTTGGCTTGTATTCATCATGTCTGCTGGGCTCCGCGAGAAAGGAGTGAATTGACGATGAGTAACGCAAATGAAAACGGCCGTGCAGCCACGCTGGAGAAGACATTGGACTTGTTAACCAAGAAGTACGGCGAAGGTACTATCATGCGTCTGGGTGAAGCTCAGCATCTGAACATTGATACGATTCCCACCGGTTCCCTTTCTCTGGACATCGCTCTCGGTGTCGGAGGTATTCCTCGGGGACGCGTCGTCGAGATCTATGGTCCCGAATCCTCCGGAAAAACCACCCTCTGCCAACACATCATCGCTGAAGCTCAGCGGTTAGGCGGCATTTGTGCCTTCGTCGACATGGAGCATGCCCTCGACCCGCTGTACGCTGCCCGCTGCGGTGTCGACGTGGATAACCTCTACGTCTCCCAGCCGGACACCGGTGAACAAGCATTGGAGATCGCCGATGCCCTGATTCGTTCCGGCACAATGGACGTGGTGGTCGTCGATTCCGTGGCCGCCCTCGTGCCGCGCGCCGAGATCGAAGGGGAGATGGGCGATACGCATGTTGGCCTGCAGGCGCGATTGATGTCACAGGCGTTGCGCAAGTTGTCAGGGGTGATCAAACAGACGAACACCGCGATGATCTTCACCAACCAATTGCGGCACAAGATCGGCGTGATGTTCGGCAGTCCGGAGACGACGAGTGGCGGCAACGCCTTGAAATTCTACGCCTCGGTGCGCCTGGACATCCGGCGCATTCAAGCGATCAAGTCCGGTGCAGAAATCACAGGCAACCGCACGCGGGTGAAGGTGAAGAAGAATAAGGTAGCGCCGCCGTTCATGGAATGCGAATTCGACATCATGTACAATGAAGGTATCTCCAAGACGGGGGATGTGTCTGGATCTCGCTGTAGAGTATGGGATGGTAGACAAGCGGGGTGCATATTTCCGTTATGGTGATACCCTTCTTGGTCAGGGACGCGAAAATGCAAAGATTTTCCTCTTCGAGAATCCGGAATTGCAGGATGAACTTGAATATCTGATTCGTCGCGAAGCGGGTTTACCCACGGGCGATGCCGATGCACATGAAGAAGAGGTGGCCGTGGGATCTTTCTAGGGTTACAGCCCTTGCAAACAGAAGTTCAGCTTTTTATCGTAATCATCAGCGGAAGGGTGACGAGTAGAAAAGTTGAACTTCTTTTCATTAGGAAATGTTGAAGACAGAACGCTAAGCTCGACGTGCCCACCTCTGCCTGCTATGCTATAATGCTTAATTTGGTCTGTGACCAAGGCATGACTTAACTGGCGTCGTGTCTAGAGAAAGACTACGGGACATCATCGCAGGATTTTTACTATGAATATACAAGCTTTGGCTCCATACTTGAGCGTAATTGAAGTTATACTTGCCGCCACCCTCACGGCTCTGGTTTTGCTGCAGACGAAGGGATCTGACTTGGGTGGATTCCTTGGTGGGGGAGGAGGTAGTGATAGCAGCGGCAGTTTTCGCACACGCCGTGGCGTAGAAGCCGCCATGCACCGCTTTACGATTATAGTCTCCGTCCTTTTCTTCATTAATACGATACTTGCCTTCTTGGCCTGGGGATAGGCCATGCAGTAGACGGGGCAGCAGGTCCGTCTACACCTCAATTCCTTGGGGAGCCATGGGATGTTTATGTTTGTCCCTTTTGGTTTCATTTCCCTCTTTCTAGATGAAAGTTGACCTTCGTTGGCAGCTGCTGCTTGCAGTTGCCGGTTTCGGGCTTGTGTTAGCGCTGCTCTCATACCAGGTGCAAAGTGCTGGTTTGTGTACGGTAAGAGCGCCGGCATCCGGTGGCGCCTTCAGAGAAGGTATGGTTGGCGTACCTCGCTACCTGAATACGCTGCTGGCCGATGAGAACCCCGTTGATCGCGAGTTGACGAGCCTCATCTTCGATGGCCTTACCCGTTATGAAGAAGGCAAACTTGTGCCGGCGCTGGCCGAACGCTGGGAGATCAGCGAGGACGGCCGTGTTGTCCGCTTTTTCTTACGTGACGACCTCACCTGGCATGATGGGCGACCCGTTTTGGCCGCTGATGTTGCTTACACATATGGCCTCATGCAAGATGATGCTTTTCCCGGAGATTCGGCACTGCGGCGTCTATGGCAAACGGTGACCATTCGTCCCATTGATGAGCTTGTAATCGAATTTGAACTTCAAGAAGCTTATTCCGGCTTTATGGACGCCACGACGCGCGGCATCATGCCTGCCCATCATCTGGAGGGCGTAACGGCCGCAACTCTGGCCGATTCCGCTTTTAACCGCGAACCGGTAGGAACGGGTCCCTTTATGGTGCAGCCAGGTCAAGAGTGGCAGCAGAGCCACATGTTGTCCCTGACGCCAGACCCGGGCGCCTGGCGCGAGGGCACGCGAGTTGGCAACCTCGTGTTTCGTTTTTATCCAACGGAATCAGCTCTCCTGCAGGCCTTTGAGCAAGGAGAGATCCAGGCCGTGAACAATGTTTCAGCGGTCATGTTGCCGGAAATAGCGCAAATACCGCAGGCACGCCTGTTTTCGGCGCTGTCCCCACGGTACACGTCGCTGCTCTTTAATCTGACAGACACCGCTTCGCCCGCGACCCGTTCAGTGGAAGTGCGTCGCGCCCTGGCCTACGCTTTGGATCGGTCCATGCTTGTGGATGAAACCTTGAATGGGCAAGGTGTGCTCCAGACCGGACCTTACTTACCCGAATCCTGGGCTTACAATCCCGATGCCCTGACCTTATATACCAGCCAGCCCATTTCAGCAACGACCACGCTGGATGCAGCGGGCTGGACCCTGGCGGAAGGTGATACGATGCGGCGCAACGGAGACGCCGCCATGGTACTGCGATTCCTCGTCTTATGATACGCCAGTCAACCGCTCTCTGGCGGAAAGCATTGCCGAATCGTGGGCTGAAGTAGGTGTCGCCCCCCAATTGTTGCTTTTCTCTGATTGGCGGGAGTATCGCAGATTGCTACGCGGGCGCGAGTTTGATGTGGCCCTGGTCGATGTGACGCCGCCTGGCGACCCGGATCTTTATGATTTTTGGAGCCAGGAGGCTATCGTGCGTGGACAAAACTATGCCGGTTGGAACCGCAGAAGGGCAAGCGAAGCGCTGGAAGAGGGACGGCGTGTCTGGCCGATTGAAGAAAGACGGCCGTTCTATGATTCATTTTTGCGTCTATACGATGAGGATCTCCCGGAACTTACACTTTTCCAACACGTATATACTTATGCGGTTAATGAAATTGTTGAGGGCGTGGAAATCGGCCGTATTGATACACCTCGTGACCGCTACGTTTCTTTGGCGGACTGGATCTTGCGCTATCGAGACGTGACCGTAGCTTGTGCTGACGATCAGGCTTGAGCGAACTGAGCTAACCGTTAATGCCGCTTGTACGACAACTCACGTCCGTTTATCTGGAATCTGGTATAATAGAGTGAAATAAGGGCATCTTTCGATGCCATTCAACTGGAAGCGCTTGGCTCATCGAAAGATAGGAGTCCGCTTGCAGTTTAAAGGAGAGAAAACCATGATCGGTGGTCTAGGTTGGCCGGAACTTCTGCTGATTCTTGCAGTGGTGTTGTTGGTATTTGGTGTCGGCCGTATTAGCAAGGTTGGCAGCGAACTGGGTAAGGGCATCAGTGCCTTTCGCGAAGGCGTGAAAGAGGGACAGGAGGAAACCAAGGACGGGGATAGCGAGGAAGCCAAAACAGAAGAATAAGCATGGACAGTTTCTTTGGCATAGGCGCGCCGGAACTCATTTTGATTCTGGTTATTGCAGGTATGGTCATGGGGCCCGAGCGTATCGGCCGTACGGCACGATGGCTCGGTCGCACGTCCTCCCAACTGCAGAGCATCTCTCGTAGCTTCATTCGCCAGTTGAACGCAGAGTTGGACGTTGACGGAACGGACGAGATAAAAGGCGCCTGGAATGAAATGAAAGATCTTCGCCGTCAGATTGATAACCTGAAGGGGGAACTGACTTCGGTGACTCATAAGGCCTTGAACGATGGGAAGAAGCCGCTTGCCGATCTAAAAGAAGAAGTCGAGCGTACGATTGCTCCCCCGTCGTTTAGGCCTTCCGCGGTTGATGATGCCGCTGTTTCCGATACGCCACCTCCGCCGCCACAACTGCCAAAGCGAATCGAAGTGGCAGACGATCCGGAAGAATGAGTGAAATCGAAGTCGAAGCCACAGAACATGACGATGCTCACCTGACCTTGCTGGAGCACCTAAATGAGCTGCGCAAACGGCTCACTTGGGCGGCGTTGGCTTTGATGATCGCCACGCTGTTTAGCTTCCTTTTTGCGCAATACATTCTTGATTTCCTCCTTACGCCATATTCCGCCAGCATAGGTGTCAACGCAACACTTCAGACCTTGAAACCGACCGAGGGCTTGGAAACCTACTTTAAGGTGGCGCTGCTTTCAGGAGCCATCATTGCCATGCCCATCATCTTGATCCAGTTCTGGAAATTCATCTCACCAGGAACAACGCCGCAAGAACGGCGCTACTTCTATATTTTTATCCCCAGTGCGCTGGTCTTGTTCCTTCTGGGTATTGCCTTTGCCTGGTTTGTTTTGGCTCCCGCCGCTATTTTCTTCTTGGCTAACTTCATGACCGATATCTTCAAGACAGACTGGACCGGCCAGGAATACATCAGTTTTGTGACACGCCTCGTCTTCTGGATGGGCGTTAGTTTTGAGCTGCCCATTGTCGCCTATTTTGTGGCACGCATTGGGGTAATTACATCTCAGAACCTGCGCGATCAATGGCGCCTGGCCATTGTTGCTGTGGCCGTAATAGCGGCCATCATCACACCATCCATCGATCCCGTTACGATGTTGTTGACCATGGCTCCGCTGCTTGTTCTTTATGTACTTAGTATTGGGTTAGCGCGTATTGGCCAGCGCCAGTATGAGCGCTCTGTGGCCCTGTGATCGCTTGTTAGGCAGGATCGACTTCCGCTTGCCCGTTGGATAGAAGATAGGCAGCCAATACCCCGCCGAGAAATCCAAAAAGATGCATCTGCCAGGAAATACCCATGCTGTTTGGGAAAAGACCGATGAGCATGCCGCCGTACAGAAGAGCGACGACAACTGACCAGACAATTGCTTCCCAGCTTCGTTCAAAGTAGCCTCGCGTCAGCAGATACCCAAAATAACCGAAAATTAGACCGCTGGCGCCCAGGTGGATTGAAGCCGCTGGGGCGATCAGCCAGGTGCCAAAGCCGCTGACCAGTATAGCGATCAGCGTAACCAACATGAATGTCTTAACTCCGCGTAATAGCACAAACCAGCCCAGAACCAGGAAAGGGATCGTATTGGCTGCTACATGGGCGAACCCAACATGTAGCAGCGGCGCCGCACCAATGCCCCACAGCCCGCTTGCCTGACGAGGCAGGATGCCAAATTGATCCAAATCGCCACCCAACACCCAATCGATCGCCTCCAGTAACCAGATGAAGACGACGAATCCTCCCAGTATGATGGCCTGGGTACGTAGGGTCCGACCGATTTCGCTGAGGTCTTCATTCTGATCCATAGAAGGTGCTCCGTCAAAAGTTCGGCGCGCGGTAGGCGATAATAACGGAATGATTAACCTCGTGTCAATAGTTGTTTAGTTCCGAAACGCGGTTATTAGGGTTCTATAACCTGCCACCAAAGTGGAAATTCTTGCACCTGTGCGCACATCGTTGTCGCCGAGATAGAGTGCGCTATATTAAAGGAATACGAGATTCGATATCTTCCGTTGCATAGGTGATTCGGCGGAGTTATGAGTATATTTGATATCTGGAGGCATTATGCGCTTTGTTGATAACCAGGAATTGACCGATCCACGCCTGAATTTGGCCCTGGAAGAGTTCTTATTGCGCCATGTTCGGATTGCTGAACCATTGCTTTTGTTCTATATCAATGAGCCATCCGTGATCATCGGCCGAAACCAAAACACGCTGGAAGAAATAAATCCCGAATATGTGAAAACAAATGACATCCACCTTGTGCGCCGGATGTCGGGTGGTGGGGCGGTATACCATGACCTGGGTAACCTTAATTTTAGCTTCATAACAGAGGGGCAGGAAGATCTGCACAATTTCGCGCGCTTTACAGATCCCGTCATTCGTGTGCTGCGCGAGCTGGGTATTGATGCCCAATTGCGCGGCCGCAGCGACATTTTCGCTGCTGGGAAGAAAATTTCCGGAAATGCCCAATACGCGACCGGCGGGCGAATGTTCAGTCACGGTACGCTGTTATTTGATACGAATATCGCGGCAATGCTCAAAGCCATCAACCCGCGCCGGGTAAAGATAGAGTCCAAGGCCGTGCAATCGGTGCGAAACTACGTCAGCAACATTCGCGAACTGCTGCCTGAAGATATGACCATAACGGAATTGAAACAGGCGATATTGGCTGGCACATTTGGCGGGAACCAGATTCCAACTCATGAGCTAAGCGAGGAGGATTGGGACCACGTGCGGCGAATTTCGGCGGATCGTTATGGGACTTGGGAATGGAATGTCGGCCATTCTCCGCGCTTTAATGTGCAAAAGAGTGAACGCTTTGCGGCGGGCAAGGTGGACGCCCGTATTGACGTAGACAAAGGTTTGATTCAGAGCATCAAGATCTACGGGGATTTTGCCGGCAAACAAGAAATCGCCGAACTAGAGGCGCGACTAATAGGTGTGCGCTACGATCCAGACGTCCTCGCTGAAACCTTACAGGACAGCAACATCCAGCACTATATTGGTGGTTTGACCAGAGAGCAATTTCTCGAAATGATCTATTGAGAAGCCACAAATCCGTAGATATCCAGGCCGATTCGCAGCCCAGACAGGCAGCGAACAGGTTTACCCCAGTTGCTGCAGCGCTTTTTCAACGCTCATCTGCGGGCTAACCTTGTATTGCACATCTTCAAGCCGGCCATCAGCACTGATGATGAAGTGACTGCGGATGATCCCTTCATAGACACGGCCGTAATTTTTCTTCTCGCCCCACACACCATACGCATCGGCGACAGCATGGTCTGTGTCGGAGAGCAGGTTGTACGGAAGCCCCTCCTTGGCTCGCCACTTTGCCAGCCTATCCACCGGGTCTGGACTGATCCCCAGCACGATCGCGCCAGCCGCATCGATCACTGGGAAGTTGTCGCGAAAACCACAGGCCTGTGTCGTGCAGCCCGGCGTGTCCGCTTTGGGATAAAAGAATAGGACTACCCGATGCCCGCGTAGGTCCGAGAGCTTTACCGAGTTTCCTTCATCAGATTGTAATTCGAAATCTGGGGCGATATCGCCATTTTGTAAAACCATGTTCATTTCCTCCAAGATTAGGTTCGTACTAACCGTTTCAGCGGTAAAACGACTGAAATTGCTACTACAAACGAGCCTTCATAATTGATCCTAGCTACGGCCGTACACCGGAATTGCTGCTCCATTGATAGCGCGCGCGCCATCGGAACTAAGAAAGAGAATGACCTCTGCCAATGCCTCGGGAGCTACCCATTTGTCAAAATCAGCAGTGGGATTTTCCGCCCGGTTGCGCGGTGTGTCGATCGTTCCCGGCAATACGCAATTGACATTGATGTCGTACGCTTGCAGTTCGGCGGCCATGCTTTCAGTCAGGCGAACGACGGCGCTCTTCGACACCACGTAAGGTGCCATATTCGCCTTTCCAGCCAAGGCGGCGCGCGCCGCAATACTGACGATCTTCCCCTTACCTTGACCTATCATAATCGGCAAGATTTCCCGGCTGGTCAGGAACACCGTGCGGGCATTCAGATTGAGCATGAAATCCCAGGTGCTAAGCGGTGTCTCATATAATGGGGGTCCCATGCTGAAGCCGCCGGCGATATTAATAAGCGCGTCAATCCGACCATAATGGCTCCAAATATCTCGTACCATTCCGGCCACTGAATCTTCATCCATCAGATTGGCGGACAAGAAGTAGCAGGCGTCATCTTCTGGAATATCATCGCCGAATACGACACGAATCTCGTCCCGTTGCCGGTCGACCACGGCGATCTTTGCCCCGGCAGCGTGGAAGGCGCGCGCTGTCGTCATTCCTAAATTCCCCGCCGCGCCTGTAATCACGACCACTTGGTCGCTAAAATCGAACATTAGCTTCTCCATCAATTACTTCCTGCAACTTTCTCACTAAACTCGCCTTGAGCAGATGATTTGTTCTGCAAGAAATATGCGCTACGCAAAATCCCTACGACGCTTTTGGCATCGTGCAGACTGCCGTTCAAAGCCATCTCTACCAAATCTTGCAGCAAGAAGGGGCGCACTTCGATGATCTCGTCGCTGTCCTGCGAAAGCGGATCAGGATGTAAACCGGTCGCCAGATATATTGACATGACCTCATTGGATAATCCGGGCGCCGGCCAACAGCGCCCCAGCTCCTGAAAATGATCTGCACGATACCCGGTTTCTTCCCGTAGTTCTCTTTGCGCACACGTCAGCCATGGCTCTTGCCCTTCGCGGGTACCGGCCGGCAGCTCTAGAATCGACTCGTCAAGGACCCGGCGATACTGCCGCAACATGAGGACTTCAAAACCCCTTTCTGTCTTGCGCACAGGAACCAAAACGACAGCGCCAGGATGCTCAACCATCCCTCTTTCGACTATGCTGCCGTCAGGCGCCTGGCTGGTATGCACCAGCAGTCGCCAGGATCGGCCCTGCCAGGCGATACGCGAGTCTGAGCCAGATGAACTCATTATTGCTGCTGTGGACTAATTACAGTCCGGGATTAGCAACACTTGGCCAACGGAAATTTGCGCGGCGTTGGCAATGCCATTGTGCGTCGCCATTTGCTCAGTCGAACAACCATATTGCAGCCCGATGCGGTAGAGGTTCTCACCGGCTTGCACGACATGGGTCCCTCCTGCCGCCGGTGGTGGCTCCTGGGTGAGCGGCGGTGCAGCGGGCGTTTCAGCTACTATGGGCTGTGGCGTGCTCGTTAGCACAATGGTACCCGGTGCGGGAATCAGAATTTCCTGGCCAATTTCCAGTTGGTTGATATCGGGGATGTTATTTACGGCCGTGATCACATCAATAGTCACCCCGTACTGCGAAGCGATCGCAAACATGGTGTCACCTGCTTGTACGACATGGATCGTATCCGTGGCGGGCGCTTCCGTTGCTAGTGGCTCGACGGTGGGTTGCACTACTTCGACTGTTGCGATAGGCGCAACATTTTCAATTGGGGTCGCCAATGGCAACTCTGGCTGGATCGCGGGTTGGGTTGCCAAACTGTCTGGAGTTGGCGGCGCGGCTGTTTGCTCTTGTGGATAAGGGCGCACGCAGGCTGCCAGTGTGAGCAGGGCCACAGACAGAGCCGCAAGCCATACCGGATTAAGTTTAATGCGCATCACTGGGAGCCTCCTTGCTCTTGTAATCAAAATTCTATCTGAGGGTATTGTAATACCTGGTGAGAACGTGGTCAACATAATGTTCCGGCGCACTTTCGAAGCCCGGTTTTTCAAGTGAACAAATGTCTTGCTGTTTGCTCACAAATCACTGAGTGGATGCCAGAAAACCAGGTTTCCAAACTATCCTGACAGAAGTGATGCACCTCCTTTCGTTTGATACTTAAGCATTAACTTGCCGGGTAACCCTCGATCAATCGCTTGCGATATAATCGGCGTTTATGATTATTGAGAAACCAACGCGAGGCGCGTAAATGCAAGCACAAATCGGAATCAACGCGCACCTGCTGTCGGCCAAATCCGGATATCGTCGGGCAGGCATTCACCAATACATCGACCAGGTCTTGGATCACCTGCCTCTGCTTTCTTCCGCCTCCCATTATTGGGTTTTTTCTCGCCATGCAGCGCGCTTCTCTGCTAAACCAGGATTTGCCGTTCGCTCCAGCCGTTGGCCCACTGAGAGGCGACTGGTTCGCATCGCTTGGGAGCAAGCCGCCTGGCCTCTACTCGCGTCCTACCACAAGCTTGATCTATTACATAGCATGGCTTTTGTCGCACCGCTGCTCTCAAGAATCCCAACTGTGATTACGGTCTACGACTTAAGCTTCATTCACTTTCCAGGCGGATATCCCACCTTACAGCGCAACTATCTGCAAAGTCAAACCGCACGCTCCTGCCGCAAGGCACACCGCGTGATCACCATTTCCGAATCTGGCAGGCAGGATGTACATCGCTTCTTTCAAGTCCCGCTAAATCAAATTGACGTTGTGCTGCCTGGCGTCGACCCCTTATTTCGGCCGTTACCTGCCGCGGAAGTAACCGCGTTTCGGCAGCGCGAAGCTTTGCCGCGAGAGGTGATCCTCCATGTGGGCACCTTGCAGCCGCGCAAGAATATCCCTGTTTTGCTCGAGGCCATGGCCAAGCTGGCCCGCCCAGATGTTGCCCTGGTACTTGCCGGAGGCAAAGGTTGGCTGTACCAGGACATTTTCAAGCGCGTGGTTGATCTGGGTCTCGAGAAACAGGTTCGTTTCACTGGATACATAGCGGACGAGGAGTTACCCCTCTGGTATAATGCGGCAACCTTGCTAGCCTTCCCATCAGTTTATGAAGGGTTCGGCATGCCAGTGGTCGAGGCCATGGCCTGCGGAACGCCCGTGGTTGCTGCCCAATCATCGTCAATACCAGAAGCGGGTGGGGAAGCAGCCCTATACTTCAATCCGGATAATGTGGATGCCTTGACCAACTGCCTTAGCGCTGTTCTTGATGATGCGACTTTAGCTACTACGATGCGGCTGAAAGGGTTGGCGCAGGCTCGTTTATTCTCTTGGGCGCGAGCCGGTCAGGAGACAGCCCGCGTTTATGGGAGGGCCTTGGCGCAATGACGAAGAGCCGGACGGTTCGTTATCTGACCGTCGCGACAGATCTGGTCCTCATGAACCTGGCGTTTATCCTGGCTTATGTTGCGCGCTATAGGTGGCAGTGGTTTCTTCCTGTTGTTTACCCGGAGCCGTATACGGGATATCTAGGCCAGCAACTTGTGTTAACCTTATTGCTGATCCTGACGTTTTCGCAGCACAAAGTGTGGCGCCGGCGTCGTGGAGAATCCTGGGTTGATGAAATGTCGCGCATTGTATCGGCGACGGCCTCAGGCATTGCTTTGATGATGGTATTCACCTTTTTCTTCCAGCCGACCCCGTTTTCACGACTGTTGCTGGTCTGGACCTTGGTGTTTATCGTCGCCTTCATTGGCCTTGCGCGCTTGCTGCGCCGGGTGATTTTGCGCCTGCTTTACCGGCGCGGGAGATTGGTCGACCGTGTACTGGTAATTGGTTCTGGTGAAGTTGGGCGGAGCGTCATACGTACGTTGATTGCCCAGCCCGATCTTGGCTTCAGAATTGTAGGTTACCTCGACGATGGATCGGGGGAAAACAACCTGGGATCTGAGCGGATTCCACACCTGGGCAGTTATCGTGATCTGCAACGTGTCTTGCAGGAACAGCAGGATCTGCATACGATATTTATCGCTTTGCCAGGCGAGATGCACCGCCAAATTATGTCGTTGTTGCGAATTGCCCGTTCCCACCATGCGCGCGCGCAAGTTGTCCCCGATCTGTTACAGATGAGCCTCAACCGTGTTGAGTTTATCAATATGTCCGGTATACCGATGTTAGGCGCCCGTGAGCTGCGTATCAGTCGCTTCGGTCGTCTTGTGAAGCGCGTGATGGATTTGCTGTTTGTAATCGTTTTGGGCATCCCCGCAATTCTTTTGACGGCCGTGATTGCCGTGGCGATCAAGCTCGATTCGCCGGGTCCGTTGATCTATTCCGGTGTGCGTGTCGGCCGAGATGGCAAGCTTTTTGATATGTTCAAGTTTCGTTCAATGGTCCTGGGGGCTGACATGCAGAAAGAAGCTCTGAGGGAGTGGAATGAAGCTGATGGCCCGATCTTCAAGATTAAGGAAGATCCGCGCCTCACCAGAGTAGGCCGCTGGCTGCGCCGTTCAAGCCTCGACGAACTACCACAACTCTATAATGTGCTCGTAGGTCAAATGAGTGTGGTCGGACCCCGCCCACCGTTGCCGGAAGAAGTAGCTGAGTATAAGCCATGGCAGCGCCAGCGTTTGACGGTGATTGGTGGAATTACCGGTCTCTGGCAGGTAAGCGGTCGTTCGAATCTTACCTTTGATGAGTTGTGCTTGTTGGATATCTACTACATAGAGAACTGGTCGCTGGCCCTCGATTTCCGTATTCTCTTACAAACCATCCCCCATGCCTTATTCGGCCGTGGGGCCTACTAACGCTCCTATCGAGAAGTGGACACAACCAAATGATCAATGCCCTTCTTCAGGCAAACTTGGCTGGTTGATGCCCGTGACCTCTCCATGCAAGTTGATGCTAATGCGAAAGCCAAGCATAGCGAGCATTTCGCGTGCCTGCAGTGGGATACCTTGAGCAATGATCTGTTCCATATCTACGTTTCGCAATTGCGCATCAACGGCCGCTTTCGTGAACAAGTCATCTTTACCCAACATAGAAAGCGCCTGTTCAATGGCGATTTCCTTATTGTCTTCCAATTGTTGCAGGAAAAAACCTAGAACCTGGCGGTCGACTTCCTCGGCATTAACATGACGCAGGAACCCGACATCGTCGACAATATAAAATGCCTCACCGCCAATTTGGCTTGTCGAGAGCAGATTCTCTTGCTCGTCGTAGACCAATCCTTCAAATAGTGCTTGACTAGACATCCTTATAGACTACACTCCCCGCGCCGCTGATTACCAAGTATGCGGCGCGTCTTTTACCCGCGGTCGCTCAATTATCAAAGGACTCGCCGCAGCCGCGACGAACACCCTGCATCTTTTGATGTATCTTCAATACGAATCATACAGCCAACTGTGCTCTTCGCAAGCTGCCCGCTTATATAGTTCTCAGGAATATCTCTGAGTTAGGGCACTGATTAGTGTTTTGGGGTCTAAAGTACGTCAGGTGTGCAGGACAGAGCTGTAGTGGGGTATAATTGCTTGGTTTGGCAGGAGCATGTGCCACCTTGACGAACATGGCCGAATTGCTCAGATTGAATGTAAAAAGGGATCGAAGGAAAAGCGTTGTTTAGACCACTAGATTGGCTGTTAGGGCTGTTTTCATTAGACATCGGTATCGATCTGGGTACGGCCAACACCTTGGTTGCCATCCGCGGTAAGGGCATTGTGATCAATGAACCATCCTGGGTGGCCATCAATAAGCGAACAAGGAGACCGTTGGCGATCGGTTCGGAAGCACGAGAAATGGTCGGTCGCACACCCAGCGACATTGTGGCTATACGGCCGTTGCGCGATGGCGTGATCTCAGAATTTGAAATTACCGAAGCCATGCTCAAATACTTCATCGACAAGGCCCATGAGCAGATGTTAGTGCCTTTCCCCCGGCCGCGAGTTGTGGTTGGAGTGCCAAGCGGCGTCACCGAAGTGGAAAAGCGGGCTGTTTACGACGCGACCATGTCCGCCGGCGCGCGCGATGCTTTTCTGATTGAAGAACCCATGGCGGCTGCCATTGGCGCTGGCCTACCCATTATTGAATCGCGTGGCAGCATGATCGTTGATATCGGCGGCGGCACCACAGAAGTAGCAGTATTTGCCATGGGTGGAATTGTCGTCAGTCGCTCCATTCGCGTGGCTGGTGACGAGATGGATGAAGACATCGTTGCCTATGCGCGCAATAAATACAATCTGTTGATCGGCGAACGTATGGCAGAACGTGTCAAAATCGGTATTGGATCGGCGTTCCCCTTACCTGAAGAAACGACGATGCCTTTGCGCGGGCGCAATCTGATCAACGGCCTGCCGCAGACGGTAGATATCAGCAGTATTGAACTGCGGGAGGCGATGGCTCCGTCGATTAACGTTATTGTCGATACCGTGCGTGATGCTCTGGACGAAACTCCCCCAGAACTTAGTGGCTGACCTCATGGAAGTTGGCGTCTGTCTGGCCGGGGGGGGTGCACAAATCCAGGGTTTGGCCGACCGGCTGGAAGATATGGTCAAAATGCGTGTTTGGGTGGCAGAGGATTCGATGACCTGTGTGGCGCGTGGTGCTGAGCATGTGCTTGAAGATCTCGACAATTACGAGCGTGTACTGGTTGGTCTTCACCGCGGAAGCACGCATCATTAGCGCAGATGCATGCAGCAATCGCACCTGGATAAGTAGGTTGCTCTGCAGCTGCCTTTGCTTGTTCCCACTGTGGTATGGACATTAACGAGGCGCAAAAACGAATTCGCTGGGCGACGTTTACGGTACTTGCCGTACTGGCGGTGATGTTGACGATCTTGGATCGTACCGGTAATTTGGACACCGCTTTTGGCGTGATTCGCAATCCAATGGCTTCCGTCATGGGTTGGTCATCTGCGAGGACCAATGACCTGGCAGATGTATTGGAAGGCCCGCGCGATCTGGAAACGGCGCGCAACGAAATTGCTCAACTTCAGAATCAAATCGATACGCTGGAAAGAGAAAATGAAGAGTTGCGGGAGATAGAAGGGGAATACCAGTTACTCCTGGATCTTTTTAATCGCGCCCGGCAGGCTCCGGACTATCGACGGCTTACTGCCTCTGTCATTGGACAAGATAGTAACCAGGCTGTGCGCAGCATTATTATGGACAAAGGTTCTGCTGATGGCATTCGTGTTGGCATGCCTGTTGAAAGTTCCCGTGGCCTCGTCGGCCAGGTCTTCCGTACGACTTCCAATTCATCCCAGGCTGTGCTCATCTCTGATAGTTCAAGTGCGGTGCCTGCTCGTCTGGGAAATTCGCGTGCTACCGGAATCCTGCGTGGTGGCGGTGTCGGTGGCTCGTTGACGATTGACTGGATTGACCTGAAGCATCAACTGCAGGTAGGTGAGGTCGTGTTAACCTCCGGTTTGGGAGGGCGTTTTCCTCAAGACCTGGTGATCGGTCGGGTCATTGAGGTAGACCGCCGCGAAGCTGAGCTGTTCCAGCGCGCTGTCGTCCAGCCGGCTGTTGATTTTGATTCACTGGAAGTGCTATTCGTAGTCACGGACTTTGAGCCGGTGGATACGCAAGTTTTCGACGAGCTAAATCGATGATCTCTACTTCCGTTATCCTGGCCATACCCTTGATGGTCTTCTTGACCGTATTGCATACGTCTGTATTGCCCTACTTTCCCATCTTAGGTGTTGTGCCTTCGCTGCCATTTCTCGTGGCCCTGGCTTGGGGATTGTTACGTGGGGTAACTGAGGGCGTGATATGGGCCTTCATCGCAGGCTTCTTCTTGGACCTGTTCACCGCTGCTCCGGCAGGCGGCTTGGCCCTTACCTATATGATTGCAGTTCTTGGTGTTACCTTAATCAACGAAGTTCTCCCGGCAAACCGATTCGTGATTCCTATGTTGTTAGCTGCTATCGCCACGATCATCCAGCAGTTGTTGTACGCGATTTATCTGGGTCTATTTGGTTACAGCATGGTGCAGCCCTTTGGCAGCTCTTTACTGTCAACCGTTATGTTGCAAGCGTTCTTGTTCTTACCCATCTACTGGTTGTTATATCTCATACAACGGGCTGTGTGGCCGAAGCCCGTGAGAGTCTGAAGGACCACAAAGCCGGTCCAGGTGCAATAATCTATGTCCCATATTGGTTGGGAACGCATTGAAGAGCTAGAGCTTAAGGAAGAAGAGGACGTTGGAATCCGCAACCGTCTTAGATTTTTACGCATCCTTATCGTTATTGTCCTGGGTTTCCTGCTCTATCGTGTCTGGTGGATACAGCAGACGCGTGGACCGGAACTGGCCTCATTGGCTGGCGAGAATCAAACGGCCGATCTGCAGACAGATGCGCCGCGGGGTGTCATCTTTGACCGTGTCGGAAGACCTCTTGCGGTAAACCAGCCCAGCTTTAATGTGACCATTACCCCCGCCTTCCTTCCCTCCGATCCCAACGAACAGAGAGCGGTCTTTGAGCGCCTGTCCTTACTGACCGGCGTGCCAGTTACGAACACCTTACAGCAACAAGCGCTCGTCGAAGCTGCTAATCCTGAGTTGGTTGCCACTTATTCGCGGCTGGCCGAGATATATGGTGCGTCGGTCGAAGAAACACTCGATCAGGTCGGTGTCGTTCCCAAGCTGCCGGACAGCGTAGAAGGCATTGTGCGGGAGCATAGCTTTGCCCAATACGTTCCAGCGGTCATTACAACTGGCATCCCCATTACGTTGGCCTACACCATTGAGCAAGAGAGTATTTTCCTGCCCGGCGTACGCGTATTGCCGGACCCGCAGCGTTACTATCCCAGCGGTGAATTCACATCGCATCTTATTGGATTCATGGGACCCATCCCCAATGAAAATTGGATTGACGTGCTTGGTTACCAGCGAGATGACCGTGTTGGCTGGTCCGGGTTGGAATCTTCTATGGAACTGGAGCTGGCAGGAAAAAAGGGACGGCGTAGGATTGAGCAAGATTGGACCGGACGGGAAGTGCGCCAGCTGGGATTGGCCGAAGAACCGGTGGCCGGACTCAATCTGCACTCGACGCTAGATCTGGACTTGCAAGAGCAAGCGTACGAAATCATGAGCCAGATCATGGAAGTTAACCGCACAACGCCGCGAGTAGATGAGATAACGGGCGAGCGCACCTTGCCCGAGATTGAACAGGCGGTCGTCGTGGCCATGAATCCTCAAACGGGTGAGATTCTGTCCATGGTCAACTTCCCCACGTTTGACAACAACCGCTTTCAAACAGAAGTGCCAGTTGATTACTATCTACGCCTGGCCCGTGACGACTACACACCCCTGGTCAATCACGCCATTAGTGGCACTTATCCCCCAGGATCTACATTCAAGCTGGTGCCGGCGTCGGGCGCTTTGCAGGAAGGTGTCATTTCACCGGAACGCTTGCTGACCGCACCCGGCCAAATAGAGATTCCTAACCGCTTCGCCCCCAATGATCCAGGGCGGGCCCAGACATTTGTATGTTGGAACCGCGCAGGTCACGGCTTGATGGATATGCGCCAGGGAATATCTAATTCTTGCGACATCTACTTCTACAAGATCAGTGGTGGATTTGATCAGGATGGTGAATTCGTCGAGGGGCTGGGGGTTGATCGCATTTCTCGCTACGCTGAGCAATTCGGCTTTGGCCGCGTGCAGGGAATTGAGTTGCCTTTAGAGGCCGAGGGTAATGTGCCCACGCGGGCGTGGAAGCGGCGCACGCAAGGGGAACCGTGGTCGACTGGAGATGACTACAACCTGGGTATCGGCCAGGGGTTTATGACAGCAACTCCAATGCAGGTGACCCAGATGGCAGCCGTCGTCGCCAACGGCGGTTTTCTCTATCGGCCAGCTATCATTCACCACATGACCGACGAAGACGGCAATGTCGTCATAGTTGACGACGACAGTCAGGTAATTGCACGTGCCCGACCGGGGCCAGGTGGAGAAACAATTCTTTTGGACGCTGATGGCAATCCGCTGGTCGATCCGACCCTCAACATTGAGTTTGATGAGAACGGTGATTTTATCTACCAACCCGATGTAGTTGACGCCGTTGATGTAGGGCGTGAATACCTGCAAGTTGTTGCTGAAGGCATGCAATTGGTTAACCAGCGTATCGACGAAGAGAAATTTTATACCGGGGCAACTTATGTTGACTGGCTGGATGACTTTGGAATCAGTACCGCGGGCAAAACGGGAACATCCGAATACTGTGACAATATCGCCATTGAACGAGGATGGTGTCGCTTTGAAAAGAAGGCGGTTCAGCCTACTCATGCCTGGTACGTGGGCTATGCTCCTGTGGACGATCCGGAGATTGTCGTTGGCGTGTTCGTCTTTAATGGGGGCGAAGGATCAGCATGGGCAGCGCCGGTGGCTTGTAACGTTATGGCCGCCTATTTTGGCGTTGGCCAATACGCCGATGGTCTGACGCGAGCAGAGTGGGAGCAATCGTTGCTGCCTGACAATCGTGCTTGCAATTCAGTTATTTTCAATCCGGAGGTCGAGCCGGCATCTTTTGCACCTGAGCCGCCGCCCGCTGCGGAAATCGATGCAGCACCGCCTACAGAAACCGAACAAGATGCCGCTATAATAGAAGAAGAGTAGACAGCTTTGAATCGCTGCCGTTCCATCCATTCTTCTAATGTGTTATGATTGGCGCATGACGATCATTGTCTTATTGCGACACGGTGAAAACGACTGGGTGAAAAAGCAGCGCTTGGCTGGTTGGTTGCCAGGTGTGCATCTGAATGAGAATGGGCATCAGCAGGCGCAAGCTGCCGCTAAGCGCCTGGAGGCCCTCCCTGTAAAGGCCTTATATAGCAGCCCGGTTACGCGTTGCCTGGAGACGGCCGGCTATGTGGCACAAACTTTTGGCCTGGAAATCAATCAGCTGGAAGAAATAGGTGAAGTTCGCTATGGTGCTTGGGAAGGCAAAAAAATAAAAAATCTTACCCAAAAACCGCTTTGGAAAATCGTCCAATTTTTCCCCAGCCGGATGCGATTCCCAGAAGGTGAGGCCTTGCGTGAGGTTCAGTTTCGCATGGTTCAGGCGATAGAGCGGCTCAGCGAGCAGCATCGTGAAGAGACAATCGTTGCCGTCTCACATGCTGACGCGATTAAGTTGGTTTTGGCCCACTATCTTGGTGTTCATATCGATCTTTTCCAGCGGATTTCCGTGTCGCCGGCCTCGGTTAGCATCCTGTATTTGGCGGAAAGCGGTATGATGCGCGTCCTACGTGTGAACGACGACGGCCCGTTACGCCCGTTGGCACCAGCAAAAAAGAAGCAAAAAAAGAAATAGGTTACCATGGCTCATCAGATTGAACTTAACCCCTTATCTCTCCTGACCGTTGGTACTATCGGCCCGCCCGGCCAGCGCGTATTTTACCTGCAAGGGAGCCGGCGAACGGAGACGATTTCGCTCATCGTCGAAAAAGAACAGATGTCAGTGCTTGCCGACAGCGTCGATTCATTTCTTGATGAATTGGAAGAAAAACACCCCGCGGAGACGCGTGATTCTGAAGAATCCGTCTTACAAGATATGCGTCTGCGCGAACCGGTGGAAGCCCTCTATCGCGTCGGGAATATGGGCTTAGGCTACAATGAGACGGAGGACCAAATCGTCCTCGTGGCCTATGAACTGGTTGATGAGGATGAGGATCCGAACGTCGTTAGTTTCTGGGCGACACGGGCGCAAATGCGTGCTCTGGTGCAACAAACACGGAAGGTAGTGTCCGCAGGACGGCCAATTTGTGGCAATTGCGGCCGTCCCATTGATCCTCAAGGGCATTTTTGTCCCAATCGCAATGGCCATCGCCATTGACCTGGGTGATGGACGCTGAGATAAGAGCTGAGATCCTTCATGTTTTGCAGTCGGGTTCGATGGAAATTGAGGGGATCTTGCCCTGGAGCTCTAATTATGCCTTCCTGGTAAATGTTTGCGATGAAGCAGCTGAATATCGCGCCGTATACAAGCCCAGTCGCGGGGAACGGCCGTTATGGGATTTCCCACATGGTACCTTAAGCGCTCGTGAGTACGCTGCTTTTCTGATCAGCAACGGACTGGGATGGGATCTTGTTCCCCCGACAGTGCTTCGTCCTGGAGAGCACGGAACCGGATCAGTACAACTTTTCATCGAACATGATCCAAACCAGCACTATTTCACCTTTGAAGGCCAACCCCTATTTCGGTCGCCCTTGCAGAAAATAGTTTTGCTTGATGTCGTGATTAACAACGCTGACCGTAAAGGTGGGCACGTGATCATTGAAGAGAGCATGCCGCCTGAGACAGCCCTGCCGTCAATTGGCCCCGGTCGTCTTTGGGGAATTGATCATGGTATCTGCTTCCATCACGAATACAAGCTGCGAACCGTCATCTGGGAATTCGCCGGAACCGCGATTCCACAAGCCTTGCTGGCCGATCTGCAGGGTTTAAGTGAAGAGTTGGCCGGCACGGAAAGCGCCCTGCGCGTTCAACTTCAATCGTTGCTCACTGCCGAGGAGATAAACGCCTGTCAAGAACGCATTCGGGCGCTGACGAATAGGGGAATATTCCCCAATCCCGGACCTGGCCGTCACTATCCATGGCCACCCGTGTAGTATCCTGTAAATTTTGTTTTAGCATTTCCCCGGAAATTCCAAGGATACTTCTAGAGCAAAATGCAAGTCAAAGTTTCCGGGGAAATGACTAGCTGTCTACAGAATATTGACATGCTTATTGAGCAGGCAATTGAGTATCTGAAAGAATCAAAGCGTGCCGTCGCCTTAACCGGTGCCGGAATCAGCACGCCATCCGGCATCCCGGACTTCCGCAGCCCAACTTCTGGCATCTGGAATGAGTACGATCCCATGGTCGTCGCCTCGATCGACGGCTTCAAGCGCCATCCTCAGGACTTTTACAACTGGATGCACCCTCTGGCTGCTCGGATTCTGGCTGCTGAACCGAATCCGGCCCACATGGCCCTGGCAGATTTAGAGGCTTATGGACCCCTTAAAGCGATCGTCACCCAAAATATTGACATGCTGCACGACCGGGCCGGTTCTTTGAATGTATACGAAGTGCACGGCCATCTGCGCCAGGCCACTTGCCAGGACTGCGGCTATGTAACCGGTACGCAGCAGCTGTTGGCTGATTTTGTCAGGACGGCCGAAATGCCGCGCTGCGAGCTTTGTGGAGAAGTATTAAAGCCCAACGTGACCCTTGTCGGCGAGATACCGCCGTTACAGGTGTTTCAGGCTGCCGAGGTGTGGGCGGCAACCTGTGATTTAATGCTTGTCGCCGGTACTTCATTGCAGGTAACCCCCGTCGCCGATCTGCCCCTGTTGGCCAAGCAAAACGGTTCGCGACTCATTATCGTTAATCTGGCGGAAACCTATTTGGATGGGCTGGCTGATCTGGTCATTCGAGAGGATGTTGCCGCAGTCTTGCCGCAACTGGCGGCCCCGTTTCTGCCCTTTTGAGTGCAGACTTTAGTAACTCGGTTTTTTGCATCTAGAAATTCCCGCAAGTAGACCCATAAATAACCGGGTTTCTTTCGATTTCAACTGACCCGTTACCATCCCCACTCTTTAGTAATCTTGTTATCGGCCCGACAGAGCGCTAAAATGTAAGATAGCTTGGACGCGGCTGGTGGTGATCGGCCGAACACAGCGTAAGAAACAGATGTCTCTGGGCGTCAATGAAGAGGAAGGATTTATTTTGTTGTCAGAGACAACAAGATAAACTCAAGAAAGGGTTAATATTAACGATGGAAAAAGAACGGGTCATCATTGTAGGATCAGGTCCTGCGGGACTAACGGCCGCTTTGTATACGGCGCGGGGACAGCTAGACCCGCTGGTTATTGCTGGAACGATGGTTGGGGGACAGGTGGCTCTCACGCATGAAGTTGAAAACTATCCTGGCTTCTTCTCAACCGAAAAAACGCCAACAGGACCGGAGCTAGTCACGATCATGCAGGGGCAGGCTGCTCATTTTGGTGCGCGATTTGAGTATGACGAGGTAGTTGAAGTTGATTTCACGAAGGGCACCCCGTTTCATATCAAAACTTACGGCAAGGAATATTTGGCCGATTCCGTGATTCTCACCGCGGGTGCGTCGCCTCGGCACATGAATGTGCCGGGCGAAGATGAATATATTGGCCGTGGCGTAAGTTACTGTGGCACTTGCGATGGCTTCTTTTTCCGAGGCAAGGATGTGGTCGTTGTCGGAGGTGGTGACAGCGCTATAGAAGAGGGGATCTTCCTTACCCGTTTTGCCAACAACGTACAGGTGCTTCACCGTCGCGATCAACTTCGTGCCGGTGCGGCTCTGCAAAGCCGGGCCTTCGCCAATGAAAAAATGTCCTTTGTTTGGGATACCGTCGTTGATGAAGTTGTTGGTAACGGCGTCGTGACTGGCGTTAACGTGACCAATGTCAAGACGGGTGAAAAAAGTACCGTCAAAACAGACGGCGTTTTTGTCTTCATTGGCCATTACCCTAATACCCAGTTCCTACAGGGGCAGGTGGCCATGGATGAACATGGTTACGTTATCACCGACGAAATGATGCGTACCAATGTGCCTGGCGTTTATGCGGCGGGAGAAATTCAGGATCCCATCTATCGCCAGGTCGCTACTTCAGTTGGCCAGGGCAGTGCTGCTGCTATCCAGCTTGAAAGGTGGCTTAGCGCCCAAGAATAGATTTGCCCACATTTGTAGTATGTTTCCCAATCCCATCTCCTGCTCAAACCGGGGGTGGGATTTTTATATATTAGCCAGCGGCGTCTGCCGGCGACATCACCTGCCTGTGGATTTCCTGCAGGTCAGCAAAGCTGGTGATCGGTGACACGGTGTCCAGGAAGGCGCGAATCGAAGGGCTCTGATCGCGAATATCGCGCAGCATGGGGCCGATAGGATTGTCCCCTTGTGCTCCGCCCGGTTCGGCCGCGTAGGCGCTGTAAAAGGCGAAATAGGCCTGGTTCAACTTGCGAATCGCGTAGCCATGTTCCACGAATAATTGGCGCCGTTCCTCCATATAGGCCTCCGCTTCGTCGACTTTGCCTTCGGCCAGCAGCGCATCCGTCTTAATCCGGGTCTCGGCCATCTCCGTGCCAAAATCAAAGGCAAGTGGATCGTCGGGAGCCGGCAAGGGCTGTTCCCCAGCCGCGGAAGGTAAATATTCCGGGTAGTATCGTTCCACCACGCGCTGGCCGAGTTCCTCGTCAATAAGTGAGGCCACGGTCTCATTAATGATCCTGACTGCCGGGTCGAAGGCATAATTAAAGCCCAACGGTTGCAGTGTCAACCAATGATGGCCCCACTCATGGCTGACCACTTCCGCCAGGCGATTGATATCGCTCGTTTCCAGGATCATGGAAGGGTAAGTGCCTACGCCGCCAATAGGCACGACCAGCGCTGCCAGATCGAGATCATCGTAAACGGCCGTTTCCATCTTTTCTTTCTCCGCTGTAGTGAGGCCGGTCACCAGGTTAACCTGGTACAGTTTCTCGATGTGATCACGCGGCGAGACGATCAGCACCCAGGGCAGCTCGGTGACACGCATGAGGACCGGCGGCCATGCCTGCCCTAGAAGTTCAAAACCTTCGTCCATCAAGACCGAGCCAACCTGTTCCTGTATAATTGCCTCGGCCAGCAGTTGCTTATTCTCAATCTCGCGCCGCACATCAGCCGACTGGGATTGCAGCTCCTTTGAGGACTCCTCTGGGTCTTCGACTTCAGGGTCCACATACAGCGCATTAATCTCCTGCTCCAATTGCCGCGCTTGCCGTGTGAGTTTCAAATAATCTACGACTATCTCTTGGCGCGTGGCCTCATCCAAATAACGTTGCCCCCCGGCCAGAGCGGACTCCCCCTTATCCAGAAAAGCGTTGGATTCCCAGACCAGGAAGTCGAACTCTCGCTGGCCAACAACTTGCCGCAAACCATACCGCTCACCGGCAAAAGCCGGCCATTCAGGAGCCAGCAGCAGAATCACAGTCAGCACCAGCAGGAATAGTTTTGTAGCACGCAGCAAACGACGCCAATTCATGCCGGAATGTTAGTGCAGGCCGATCGGCCCTACAAGCGAACAGCCCTGCGCTTTATTCGCCGCTAATGCACATTTTCTCCGTCAGGTACCTGCTAGCTCCATAGAAGAGGCAACAATCAGTTCGAAATTGAGACGATCTCCTTGGGCAGCTGTTAACGTCGTTTTGTCCCTGACGCATCAAGTGTCCTGGATGGCTGTCAGAGCCTGGGCAGCCAGGTGTTTTCGACAGTAGTGACAACAGAATTCTGGTATGTTTAGGCGGTTGGCAGGAAAAGACCTTGCTAACCTTGGCCAGAGAAAGTCCTGATTTCCCGGGGCCAACACATTGAAGGAGAAAACGATGGACTATCTCGCCCAACTGACACGGGAGATTGGTCAAAACCAACTCCCCTACAACCCCTGTAAACTACTCGATTTTGAATTGCTTGTGCTGGCGCCCGCCGAAAGAATCAGCGGCACAACCGGCGATCTGGAGATGGTGAAGAAATCAGCGTACATTGACTGAGCTAAGTTAGTTCAACGCTAAGGACATCGCTGCGGCATCATAGTTCACGGCAACCAGTTCTGCATCAATGACAACTGGGCCAGATCGGTAATATTCCGCTGGCGACCATTGGTTGAAGCGCTAAATCTCCAGCTCCCCATGTTCAATCAGCCACATCAAAGACTCATACACGGCCGTAAACGTCGTATACCGTGGCTGGTAATTGAGCAAACGCCTTGCTTTGGCGATGCTGGCGTTGGGGCTGCGTGAGATGTGTTCCCATGTGTCCTGCGCATCCGCTGCCGACCAATCTTTTTTCCACTTCATCGTACGGTAAAAAGGCCAGGTTGGCTTCTTGCCCGAACCAGCTTGCCACCGCCTCGGCATACCCGCGTACAGTAACGGCCGTTTCCGCCACAGCATGAAAACTTTCCCCCACCGACTGGCTCCAATTGGCGATAGCCAGCATAAATAGCTGGGCGATATCATCAGCATGGACATGATGCAAGGTCTCCATGCCCAAATTGGGCAGCACCAGGGTGTCACCGTGTGCCAGCCTTTGGAAAACGATCGGATTTCTATTGGCGGCGGGGTTAAGCGGCATATGTCCTGGCCCTACAATATGTCCTGGATGCAAAGCCGTCGCCGGGAAGCCATTGCGCCGCGCTTCGTCCAGCAGATACGCCTCGATTGCCGCCTTTTGAATGCCGTACTCGCCAAACGGCCGTCGCGGCTGCATTTCTGTGGCCGGTACTTCAACACTGTGCCCGTAAATCCAGATCGTGCCACAATGTAGGAAATGCTGCACCTTGCCCCGTAATGCCTCGACCAATTGCTGCGCACTGGATAAGGTAAAGCAAATCATATCGATCACAATATCAGGTTGTAAATCCGCGATCGCCTGCCCAAACGTACCCGCTGCTTCGGCCGTCTCACGATCCATGACCACCGCTTCCACCTGTTCCCAGGCAGCATGCGGCAGGTAAGGCTGCTGGCTCCCACGACTGACATTGACCACCTCAAAACCGCTTTCCACCAATCGCGGCACCAGGTACGTGCCTACATGTCCCGATCCACCAATAATTACGACGCGTGTCATCCTGTTCCTCCGGTTTTTTGTAGTTGTCTCGTCAAATCCGCTCAAAATACCGTTTTCGTTCCCAATCGGTAACAGCGTTGTCAAACGCTTGCTGCTCGACGCGCAAGAAGTGAGCGTAATGCTCGACCACGTCTGCGCCCAAAGTTTCCCGGACAAAGCTGCTGCCGGCGAACAGGTCAGTCGCTTCGCGTAAGGTGTGCGGCACGCGCGGCAAATGTTGGGCGGCGTAGACGTCGCCTTCAAAGATGGCGGGCGGCTCGATCTGCTTGGCTATCCCATCTAGGCCTGAGGCCAAAGCGGCCGTATAAGCCAGGTATGGGTTGCAGTCGGCGCCAGGGATGCGGCATTCGATGCGCAAACTCTGGCCTTGCCCCACCACGCGGAAGCCGGCCGTGCGGTTATCGTAACTCCAGGCCAGGCGCGTGGGCGCCCAGGAGCCGTCCTGATACCGTTTGTATGCATTCACGGTGGGCGCATAGAAAACCATGAATTCCGGCGCGTGTTTGATCCAGCCACCTAAGAACCAGCGGAAAACGTTGGAGCCTTGCACCGGACCGGTGGGTTGTTCGCCGGGGAAGATGTTTTCCCCCTCTTGCCACAGGCTCAGGTGGATGTGACAGCTTGAGCCGGCCTGGTCGCTGGCATACTTGGCCATGAAAGTGACGCTGATACCCAACTGCTCGGCCACTTCTTTGAGGCACTGTTTGTAGATGGCGTGCCGGTCGGCCATTGTCAGCGCGCCGGCATAGCGAATGTTGATTTCGTGCTGGCCCAGCCCCCACTCCCCTTTAGAGTTTTCAACCGGGATGCCCGAATATTTGAGATGGCGGCGAGCGGTTCCCGTAAATTTCTCCTCTCGCGTTCCTTGCAGCATGTGATAATCTTCCAGATACCAGGCAGCCGCTTGCATGTCGGCGTATCCTTTTTCGTGGGCGGCGCGATAGGAATCCTCAAACAGGTAATACTCCAACTCGGAAGCCGCTTTAGCGCTGTACCCCATAGCTGCCACGCGCTCCAACTGCCGTCGCAGCATAGCCCGCGGGTCGACGGAGATAGGCTCGTGCGTTTTTTCATCTTTCACATCACATAGCACCAGGGCCGTCTTATCCAGCCAGCTGGCGCGTCGCAATGTATCCAGGTCGGGAACCAGGTGGAAGTCACCGTAGCCCAGCTCCCAGTTGGCGAACTGGTAGCCGGGCACGGGCTCCATCTCCATGTCCACCGTGAGCAAATAATCACAGCTGTGCGTACCATGATCGGCGCCATCGGAGACAAAGAATTCAGCGTCAAAACGCTTGCCCATCAGACGGCCGTAATGGTCGCTAAACAGCACCGCCACCGTTTCGATTTCACCTTGCTCGACCAATGCGGCCAACTCATCTAACGTCAGCATCCCACGAATCTTCGCCATATTGTCTTTGCCCCTGGTCGTCTCACACCCTCATTGACCATTCAACAATTCAAACATTCAGCAATTAACTATTGCTTGGTTAGCTAAGCTTTCCCTTGAAGCACGACCAGCACCATTTTATAAATCATTCAGGCGTCACATAAGCGGCCGTAATCCCCCCATCGGCCAGAAAAGTGGCCCCGGTGGTAAAGGATGAATCGTCAGAGGCCAGAAACAAGGCCGCTTTGGCGATTTCCTGCGCCTCCCCAAAGCGTCCCATGGGGATATGCACCAGGCGGCGCTGCCGTTTCTCTTCCGTGTTCAGGAACTTCATTAACAATTCGGTGTATAACGGCCCCGGGCACAGCGCATTGATGCGAATATTTTCACGGGCATGGATCGTTGCCAGTTCGCGGGTCATAGACAGCACCGCCCCTTTGCTGGCCGTGTAGGCCAACTGCGGCGTGGCCGCGCCTAGCACGGCCACAAAGGATGCCGTATTGATGATCGACCCGCCGCCTGCTCGCCGTAGCGCCGGAATGCCATACTTGCAGCCCAGGAAGACCCCTTTGACATTAATGGCCATCGTTAAATCCCAGACGTCTACGCTCGTGTTGATGGCGTCGTCGTCTTGGGCGTGGGAAATGCCGGCATTGTTGAACAATACGTTCAGGTTGCCAAATTCCGCTTCGGTGTCGCGAACCATGTTTTCGCAGTCTGCTTCCCGGGAGACGTCGGCATGGACATAAATGGCTTCGCCGCCGGCGTCGCTGATCATCTGTACCGTTTCTTCTCCCGCTGCGTCATTGATGTCTACGACAACGACTTTCGCACCTTCGGCAGCAAACAGAACGGCCGTTTCCCGGCCAATACCACTACCGGCCCCGGTAATCAGAGCGACCTTATTTTCTAATCGCATGGATAACTCCTTATATTACTTTCCCTTTTGTTCAATTTGTTCTAGTAAAGCAGGTAATTGTGCCAAATGCTCAAGTTGATAAAAACCTGGTTGCTCGGTACGGGGTGGATCAACAGCTTCATGCGACCAGGTTATCTCATACGGAATATGTACGGCATGGCCACCAATTTCCAATACCGGCCATATGTCCGAGCGCATAGAATTTCCAACCATGAGAAAGCGGCTTGGCGCAAGGGAATATTTCTTGAGCAGCCGCTCGTAACGCTCGCGACTCTTTTGACTGACTACTTCGATGTGCTGGAAATACCCGCTCAAGCCGGAGCGGGTTATTTTTGTCTCTTGGTCAAGTAAATCACCTTTGGTGATCACCATCAGGCGATATTTTATCGCCACTATCGATAATGTTTCGCCCACCTTATCAAGCAGCTGAACATCGGCGTTTAACATTTCTTTGGCCAGATCAATAAGCGCTTGAATATCGTGACCAGAAATACGCCCTTCGGTGAGTTCCAGCGCAGTCTCTATCATCGAGAGGGCGAAGCCTTTTATGCCGTAGCCGAAATGCTGGAGATTGCGCGCCTCGGTCTCATACAAACGGGCGCTGATCCATTCTGGCTCGTGGTAACGGGCCAGAAGCTGGGCGAATTTGGTCTGCGCAGCAGCATACAAGCGCTCGTTGTGCCAGAGCGTATCGTCAGCGTCAAAGGCAATAACGTCAAACAGGGGCATGGCTTCTCCTAGAATTCCATATTTCGTCACATTTCCCCTTTATCTTGCTACTTCTTCTAAATTAACGCCATGGATTCTAACGTAACAGCTTCTTGTACATGGCTACATTATTATAAACCGTGCCATTGGGTAGGGGGCCAGACATGGTAACTTTTAGATCAGAATCTGAAATCAACTCTCTCTTCGCCGACAAAACAATTTCCCCATTCTTTTTGGCCGATGACTCCAATAAATCATCATGCTTCAAGCTTAAGCATATTTCATCGGCAATCTCTGTGTTGGGATATTCATGAAATTCACCATCGCAGACTTCGGAATATTCCATCTCATGATCTTTTCCTTCACTATCTGACCATTCCATCCTAAAAATGAGTTTGTCCCCATCCATTATTATTTCATAGGTTCCCGATGATGGTGGCGATCCCAACTCATATTCAGATCGACCCGCAACCAGTTCCCACTTACCTAGAAATTTATCAATGCTGGCCATTGTCGCTCCTCAACTTGGATTTCAATTCACAGGGTATGCTAACCATTCTACTTCATCGCAGAAAATGACTGGCAAACACATCCAACTCTTCCAGACCTTTATCAGGCAAGGGCACAAAAACAACCGAATTAGCGCCTGCCTCGACGAGGCGGTTAATAGCCGATCTCCAATCCTCAGGCGTGCCGGCGATGGCTAACTGGTCAATCCAGGCATCGGGTATTGTCGCCCTAAAAAGCTCAAGGTCTCCGCTTTTTCGCATCTCTTGGAGTTGCGGCAAGATACCCATCGGGGCTAGCTGCAAGTCGAGCCTGCCGGAAGCGATGGCTGGCGCCATAAAAAGGCGTAATTCTTGTCGGGCTACGGCCGTCGTCGAGCCTGCACAAGCTAGTGAAAAAATGGTCAAGCGCTGTTTCCGATCATGGCCGGCTTCCAGCCTCCCACTTTCGATTTGTTCCCGCGCCCACGAGATATACGCCGGGCCTGCATATTCATCCAAAATAGTCCCATCAGCCACCCGTCCGGAGAGGGCCAGCGATTTCGGCCCCCTTACCCCGAGCGAGATAGGCGGGATCTGTTCAGGAGGATGAACAAGTTCGACCTCGTCCAGGTGAACTTGCTTGCCATGGAAAGATACGCTCTCACCGCTAATCATTTCGCGGACAGTGATAGTCACTTCCTCCAGTGCCGCGAGCTGTGACTCGGGAAAAGCGCCAATCTGGCGCATCCAATGTGCCACACCATGACCCAGCCCGGGCAAGAATCGGCCAGGATAGAGCCGGGCCAACGTACCGATTTCCATCGCCGTAAAGAGTGGATTGCGGACGACCGCCGGCATAATGCCCACGCCTACTGCGATTCTCTTGGTACAGGCTAACGCGGCAGTGGCTGAAGCGATCCCACCACCGCAAAAACAGTCTTCCCAAAGCCAGAGCTCGTCAAATCCAGCTTCTTCGGCACGACAAGCAAAACCAGGTAAATCTTCGGGGGCATGTTCAGGTCGGAACACAATCCCCAAGTGATAATCATTTCTGTCTTTCATTCAGTACTGCCTTCATCCTTTAGCCAACCTGACCGTTGGCGTTTCAATTAACAGCGATTTATCAGCTTCGATGTTCTGTTGACCTAAGGCTTTAACATACTCAGGGTGGAATTGAAATGCCCCTTCCTTAAGAATTTCTCTGTCCCACGGATTGAGGATGAGTGCATCGGTAATGAGGCCAATATAGTCGGGCTCAGAAATACCCCAGCTATGCGCGTACATGACCGCACTTCTGACTGCCCCCACTCGCAAGGTCTTAACTTTCTCTTTTACCATTCGAAGCGTTTCACCTTGACTACAAACCTCGTCGACGATTAACACGCGTCTGCCCTTGACTAATGCTGGTGGCTCTACTCTCCATTGAGGTTGCTGAAATATAATCTGATCGTTGATTCTTCTCGAGAGACGAACCGGATAGACTTCTACTTGCAATATATGTGCTAAGAGAGTACCGGGATAATAACCGCCACGGCCAACAGGGATTATTATTTCCGGTTGGTAAGCAGAAACAGCTTGAGCCAAGGCTTTACAAATGCCATGGAAATCGTCCCAGGAAATTGGATAGATCCTATCCCGAGTAGAGTAGTCGTAATCTTTTTTGCTCATTTTACCTTGACAAAGCAGCCTGTAACTGTTCTTTTGAACTTCAGCTTCGGAAGCAGTTACGGGAATGTCAGTTTTAGGCAATGCGCTTATTTCTCGGGAGAGTTGCTATCAACGGGCGCGATCCAACGGGGAATGCGATCGGGCAGGTCTTTGGCGCCCAGTTCAATGCAAATCTGCCTAAGCCGCTCCCGAGCACCGCGCCACTCTAGATCGTTCACATCTTCAGCTAGGGGTACGTCGGCACGCAGCGTCGTAAGGCGGCGATATAACAGAGCCTCTTCCTTTTGCGCTGCGAGACTGTCGGCCAGCCGTCGCGCACGACCGGCCGTCATATCCCACTGTGCCGTATCGTCGGGAATGTCTTCGATATGGTGGTATTGAGCCAAAACGGCAGCGGCCGATTTCGCACCCCAGGCCGGGATGCCCGGAATACCGTCCGCTGAATCTCCCACCAACGCCAGCCAGTCCGGGATGGAGGATGGCGCAACGCCATACTTCTCCATTACCGCCTCCTCGTCATAGACGATTTCCCGGCGGCGATCCCAACAGACGACGTGACTGCCGATGACCAATTGAGCCAGGTCCTTATCGGGAGAGCAGATGACGATCTGTTCGACGCCGGGTTTATCCTGGAAGCGAACGGTCGCCGTGGCAATGGCGTCATCAGCCTCGAACTCGATCATAGGCCAGACAACAATCCCCAGCGCCGCAACAGCCTCCTCGGCCAGCGAAAATTGCGCCCGCAAGTCTGGGTTGATGCCTTCGCCACTCTTGTATCCTTCAAATAGCTCATTGCGGAATGACTCAACGACGTGATCAAATGCGCAAGCGATGTGGGTCACATCCGGATTGGAAATCAGCGCCAGCAGGCTCCTGAGCAGACCAATCGTCGCCCCAACTTCACGGCCGTTTGGAGCTTTCTTCGGCGGTGGGCCATAGAAACTGCGAAATAGTTCGTAAGTGCCGTCGACAAGATGAATTTTCACTGTTATCTGCCAGGCATCTCGAATTCAGGCACAAGGATTGCACTCGCGTTCGTCGTCGTTTCCAGGCGAATCTTCTTAATAGGTTGATACTCGGGGTCGTCGACGAACGTGCGTATCGCTTCTTCCGATGGAAAACGCACCACTATCACCCCCCCAGGTGGATTCCCCTGAAGCGCTTCCGCATTCAAGGAAACGGCGACAATTTCCCCCTTATGTTTGGTAAGGATCGGCCAGGTCGCTGGAATGTACTCTTTTCGGTATCGATCAGGATCAGTTATCGTGTGCGTCAGAATGTAATAGGCGGTCATTTGATTTCTCCTTTGCTTGTACTGAGGTCATTAATGCTTCCCTAAATGGGAATTGGCGGCGAATACAAGTCACTTTCAGCGCTATTGACGCCGTTATGCGTCGCGCAGCATCTGTATCGCGGCCAGTCGTCCCGGCGCGCCGGAGATGCCGCCGCCCGGATGGGTGCTGGAGCCACACTGATAATAGCCCTGGATCGGCGTACGATAACGAGCATATCCAAGAGCCGGGCGCAGCGAGAATAATTGGGCCATATTCAGTTCACCATGAAAAATATTGCCTCCAGGGATACCGGCAATGCGTTCGATGTCTACGGGCACCAGTACCTGGCGATGGAGAATGATGTCTCGGATGTTGGGTATATATTCCGCCAGTACATCGACAACTGCATCCCCGAACGCCACCCGCTTTTCATCTGTCCACTCACCGTCGCTCAACTGGTAGGGGGCGTATTGAACAAAGCAGGACATCACATGTTTGCCTGGCGGAGCCATATCCGGATCGATGACCGAGGGGATCACCAGGTCAATGAATGGCTTGCGCGAGAAACGGCCGTATTTGGCATCATCATAAGCCGCTTCCACGTAGTCCAGGCTGGGCGCGATGCTTGCCCCACCGGCCAGGTGACGCCCTGGTCCGGGCATACAGGCGAAATCCGGCAAAGCATCCAAAGCCAGATTCACTTTCCCAGACGATCCCGTACTATTCCACTTGCGCACACGCTGCACCAGTTCCGCTGGTAGTTGGCCCGGATCGAGCAGCTTCAAGAAGGTTAACTGCGGGGCCAGGCTAGAAGCAACCATAGCTGCCTCGATCTCATCCCCATTTTCCAACGCGATCCCACTGACACGGCCGTTCTTGACCATAACTTCAGCCACGGGAGCGTTCGTGCGGATTTCAGCGCCAAAGGATTGGGCCGCGCTGGCTATCGCTTCTGCCACGGCGCCTGTGCCCCCCTTGGGGAAGCCCCAGGCGCGGTATGCGCCGTCTATCTCTCCCATATAATGGTGCAGCAGTACATAAGCTGAGCCAGGCGTGCGCGGGCTGACAAAAGAGCCGATGATGCTGCTCGTGGAAATAGCCGCCTTGACGACGTCCGATTCAAACCATTCATCTAAAAGTTCGACAGCGCTAATGGTGAAAATCCGCAGCAGCATCTCCAACTGCGCCGCAGGCAGACCTGTGAAATGTTGCTTCCACTCGGCTAAGCCTGCCAGGTCTTCTACTGAATTGCTGCCTAAGTTGGGTGGCATCATGCGCATCAAGGGCTGCATCGCCTGAGCCATGTTATACATAGCCATCTTGAAATCATCATACGCTTCCGCGTCGCGCGCTGAGTGGCGAGCGATCTCACGCAAAGTTCGAAAATGATCGGCGTCCCGGTAAAGATAGTCGCCATTAGGCAGCGGGTTGAGCGTGCTTTCCAGTGGCAGAATCATTAGCCCGTGAGCCGGCAGGTTGAGGTCATGGATAACCTCCGGTCGCAGCAAACTGACCAGGTAGGAAAAGACGCTGTATTTAAATCCCGGGAATATCTCTTCCGTGACCGAGGCTCCGCCTAACAAGTGGCGTCGTTCCAATACCAGCACTTTTTTGCCCGCCTTGGCCAAATAGGCGGCCGTAACCAGCCCATTATGTCCACCGCCAATGATCACGGCATCATATTGTTTATCCATGAACCATTTCCTCTTCTTCAACTGAAATGAAACTCAGCCATGATCAAATCGACTGTAGCGCGCCAATGCAGAGTGCACGGCAGCAACAATCAGCATCGAAAAGGTACGGGTGAAAACCGTATCTGTATCCTGTTCCCCTAACCCTAAAAAGAGATGCTGTGAATTCAACACGACCTTCAAGATCTCATTCAGATCCTGCGCCTCAAAGACATCACGCTCGGTCCAGATGGCCAGCGTCATATAGACGAGTTCATCATGCAGTTCAGCGTCAACCGAACCGATGAACGTGCCCATGGCCAATACCAGCGCATATAGTTCCGGCCTGCTTGGAGCGTTGAAATCATTGGCGACAATTTCCTGCAAGCGCTGCTTTAGAGCTTGTTCATCCAACATCGTTTCTCTCTCAAGCGATCATCTGCGCACGGCTGTCTGCAATGACGATCCCCATCATCCTATCCGCGTTGATCTGCGTCTTACTAAAGAAATCTGCGAACAAGGTCCTTTTGTAGGAATCTTTGATTATCCCTTAATCTCGTTTACGAGCCGGGTTAAAGAAGGGCAGCTTAACAACCGTTGCCTGAGCTAATTCGCGGCTGTATTCAACTGTAATCTCCAGTTCGACCCGTGTGCCCGCCTGACCGTGTGCCGCTTCTACCGTACCGATGGCGAGATATTGCTTCAGAAGTGGCGAAAATACGTGGCTGGTGGCCTGGCCAATCTGCATCCCATTCTTGTAAATAGGCGCCGGCGTTCGCGAGGCGCGTTTGCCTGCTACCTGCGGTCGCAGACTCCGCGCATTAAAAAGTCTCTCTAATTCAAACCATGGCACCTGCAGACCTACAAAAGACCAGGTTGAACCCTGCTCCTTCTCCACGGCAAGCGCCGCACGGCCGATAAAATCAGCGCCATCTAGATCAACCGCCCAGCCTAACCCAATCTCAAAAGGTGACGATTTCTGCGCTTCGATCAGCGCCTGGCGTGCTGAGATGTAGTCCACGTCAATCAAGATCAACCCCGCTTCAATGCGCGCAACATCCAGGGCCACCATCCCTGCCGGCAAGAGGGCGAAATCCTGGCCGGTCGCCATCAATCGATCCCATACCCGTTCCGCAGCCTCTGGTCGGACCCACAGCTCATAGCCCAGGTCTCCTGTGTAACCCGTGCGTGTCACCGTGAGCGTTTGATCATCCACCTCTCCATGCGCCAGCCGGAAATAGGGCAGCGCCTCAAAGTTGATGCCCTTCACCACGCGCTGCAAAACCTCACGGCTTTTTGGTCCCTGTAACGCCAACGCCGCCAGCTCCTGCGTCACGTCTACAACACGGGCATCCAATGCAGATCCTGCATCCTGAAACCAGCGTAGATTTGGGTGAGCCGACGTCAGCCGGAACTTATCTTCTTCCAGACGAGAAATGGTGCCATCGTCGATAACCTTTCCAACGTCATCACACCAGGGAGAATACATAACCTGTCCCACAGCACAGCGCGAGACATCTCGCGTCATGATACGATTAACAAGTTGCCCAGCCTCAGGCCCGCTAATCTCATACTTGAACAGGGGAGAGATGTCGATTAACGCCGCGCTGTTGCGTATGGCGAAATATTCTCGCTCATGGGATACGGGCTCATAAAGACTGGCCGCCAGATAACCGGACCAATCGCGCCATTCATGGCTTTCGTTTAAGGGGAAGGTTCGCACATAAAAAGGGGTTGGTTGAGGCATAATGTTTTCCCGATTTATTCATCTACGAGTGTGATTCGCTTCAGTTGAGGAAGAGGCAATAATATTCTATTCGTGAATTTGCGAATTGTTGAACAGCTAATCAGGTCTCGATTGCTTTATAGATTGAATCCTGGTTCTAATGATACGACAACGCTAGTCACATGACTATCGTACAACTCCGTCAACAATTCAGCAGTTCAACAATTCAAACAATAATTGTCATCCCTATCATCCAGCTGTTACGCCCTGCCGCTTTCTTGATTTGAAGTACTACCTTCTTTCTGTTTAGGTTGGTAGCCAAGCTTGCTTGAAATATCGACGGCCGTATCTCGTACCAGCCCGCCAACGATCGCTACACGCGCTTGTGTGAGGCGTGATTTAGGGCCAAAAATGCTGATCGCGGCCACGATCCGGCCATCGTAGTTATACAGCGGTGCGCCTATAGCAATCAAGCCCAATTCCAGAATCTCGTCCGCCACCGCATATCCCTGCTCGGCGAACTGGGCCAGCAGCGGCCGCAAAATCTTGGGATCGATAATCGTCTTGGCCGTGATCGGGGTCAATGGCTTCTGTAGAAACGCTTCCCGCGTTTCCTGGGCGCCAAAAGCCAACAACGCCAGCCCGGTCGACGCCCCGTGGGCCGGCCAGCGCGTGCCAATTGACCGCACACCACTGACCAGATGTTCCCCCATCACCTCGTCAATGATCATCATTTCTGTGCCGGACAATATCTCCAGGGAGGCAGTTTCTCCCGTGCTGGCCGCCAGAGCTTCCAGCCCCGCGCGGCTCACCTGGCGCAGACTGTTGGCTCGCAGCGCACGGCCGCCAAGCACCAGGATTTCCGGGCCCAAGACGTAGCAGTCGCCTGCATCGTTGCGCGCGACCATGCCTTCGCTCTCCAAAGCCGATAGAAGGCGAAAGGCCGTCGTCTTGTTTAGACCCGTCTCACGCGACAGATCTCCCAATCCCCACTCAGGATGTTCATCGTCGAAAACCTTGAGTAACGAGACGGCGCGAAGCACAGATTGTGTGCCCCGATAAGGTTTTGTGGTGATCATAGACCAAACCCTTGCAAGGTGAAGTTCAACTTTTTATCAATCTGCAGCCGGGGCAGTTCAAGACCTCAAAGTTGAACTTCCTTGTTTGCAAAGCCTTATTCCTTCGCTTCCTCTTCCCCCGCTTCCCCGCCCGCAAGCGCCTGCTGTTTATCCTCTTTACCTGAAGAAAGTTGGCTGCCTTCCAGGGCTCCGATGCCTAGCGGTTGCCACTTCTGTGCCAGGTCGCCGCTTCGTAAGCGATGTTCCGCGCCGCCGCGCGCATGGACATCCGCAAATCCTTGTGGCTCGATGAACATCCGCTGTCCGTCAAGTAAACCGTAGATACCTTCTTGCCCCGGTTCCGGTCGTGGTTCGATCAGCGCTTCCTGTGTTTTGATTTCATCGGGATCGTAGTCCGGCGGTTCGCTGTAGGTGGTGACGAAGCCCTCGAAGTTGCGTAGGATAACTTTATCCGACCCTTGTGAAAGCACGTAGTTAGGTTGCAGCGGAATCTTCCCGCCACCGCCTGGCGCATCTACAATGTAGGTGGGCACGGCGTAGCCGGATGTGTGACCCCGCAGTCCCTCTATGATCTCGATGCCTTTGCTAACAGAGGTGCGGAAATGGCCCGCGCCTTCGACCAGATCGCATTGGTAGAGGTAATAGGGCCGCACCCGAATCTTGACCAACTCATGCACCAATTTGCGCTGGATGCGAACGGAATCGTTGACGCCTGCCAGCAGAACACTCTGGTTGCCCAAGGGCACGCCTGCTCGTGTTAACCGGTCCGCGGCTGCCGCCAGCTCTGGCGTTATTTCTTTGGGACTATTAACGTGAATATTGATCCACAATGGATGGTATTTAGAGACCATTTCACAGAACTGCTCGTCGATGCGCATGGGCAGGAAGACAGGCACACGGGAGCCAATACGCACGATCTCCAGATGCGGAATGGCTCGCAATCGAGACAAAATCATATCTAGCAATTTCGGCGCGAGCACCATTGGATCTCCGCCAGAAAGTAGAACATCCCGTATCTGTGGCGTTTGCTCGATATAGGCGATTTGCGCGTCAAATTCGCTGCGGCTGAAGGTTTGTGTGGGATCGCCGACGATGCGGCTGCGTGTGCAATAACGACAGTAGCTCGCGCACTGTGTTGTAACCAGCATCAGCACCCGGTCAGGGTAACGATGCACAAGGCCGGGAACGGGAGAATGCTTGTCTTCTGCCAGAGAATCTTCCATCATAGATTCAAACGAGACCATCTCGCGCGCCGTGGGAATGACCTGCTTGCGTACCGGGCAACTCGGATCATCCGCATCTATAAGGCTTGCAAAGTAGGGCGTGATGTCCACGCGAAATAGTCCCGGCGCACTTAACGCTTTCTCTTCTGATTCCGTCAGGTTAATGACTTCGCGCAGTTCCTGCATACTGTTCAGCCGGTGGCTCATTTGCCAGCGCCAGTCCATCCATTTTTCATCCGGCACGTCTTTCCAGTAGGGCGCGCGGGTGAAAACCTGGTCGGTCAGTGGTCCGTCTATTACTTTTGCCATATCTTGCTCCTTGCCAGAAATCCGGTTCTTAATGTTTATAGAGAGGCTTGCATTTTTGCATATTAAGACTGGGATTCTTCTGATCGCGTTTTTGAATTTCACAATGTGAAATGCCATTTCACACATATTGACGATTATACCCAGAATGGATATATTTTCCAGCATGGATAAGCGAACTGCGCGAGGAGCACAGACTCTATCTGGCGCGTATTTTACTTCAACGGATATCTTTGAGCTGGAGTGGGAACAGATTTTCCTGCAGCGTTGGTTATGTATTGGCCGGGTAGACCGGCTTGCACAACCTGGGAATTTCTTTGTTGAAGAGATTGGCAGCGAAAACATCATCGTTTTGCGCGATCAGGATGGGCTGTTGCGTGCCTTTTATGACGTTTGCCGTCACCGTGGCTCGCGCCTTTGTACAGAACGTAAAGGGCGCTTCTCGCACACGATTCAATGTCCTTATCATGCCTGGACCTACGGTCTGGACGGCCGTCTCCTGGGCGCTCCCAACATGCAAGGGGGTGATGGCTTTGATAAGGTCGATTACCCACTGTTTCCTGTTGCCATAGCCGAATGGGAGGGCTTCCTATTCCTCAATCTCGCGCCTGATCCGCAACCCTTTCATCAAGCATATGCGCCACTCCAGGGCAAATTCCAGCAATGGCATCTGCCGGACCTGGCCGTGGCGCACCGTATCAAGTATTTGGTGCAGGCGAACTGGAAGCTTCTATTTCAGAACTACTCCGAATGCTACCATTGCCCAACCTTGCATCCGGCCCTGAACTTGCTGACGCCCTATGAAGATAGCAGCAATGATCTGGAAGAAGGGCCGTTCCTGGGCGGACCGATGCGGCTGGCCCAGGAGGGTGGCAGCATGACCTTAAGCGGTCGTGCTTGTGCCCTACCTCTTGGCGACGTCAGTGGCGACGATCTGCAGCTGGTTTATTATTACACCTTTTTTCCTTCCATGTTCCTTAGTTTGCACGCCGAATATGTCCTGACCCACCGCCTGGAACCTATTGCACCAGACTGCACTCGGGTCATTTGCGAGTGGCTCTTTGCGCCGCAAGATATCGCCCGGCCTGATTTTGATCCTGCTGATGCAGTTGATTTCTGGAACATGACCAATGAGCAGGATTGGCATATTTGTGAATTATCGCAGCGGGGCGTTAGCTCTCGCGCCTATGTGCCGGGTCCTTATGCGGGTCTGGAAAGCATTGCCGCCGCCTTTGATCACGAGTATTTGACGGCACTGGGAAAGGTCTGAAAGGGGAATACTCTTCATAATTCCGGCACAAGTGCAGATACCCGGCGTTCCTTGCGCGCCAGCAACAGTGTGGCCAACGCCAGGAGTACGGTGAAGAAAAAGGCCGTCACACTGACCAGTAAGAAACCCCCTTGCGCAAAAAACAAGCCTACCGACAGACTTGCCAAACCCGCCCCAACCGCAACCATAGCTTCGCTAGCCCCTTGTGCTCGGGCGCGCTCGTGTGCTGCCAGGGCATCCGACAACAGAGAAGAGCCGGCCACATAAGTAAAGTTCCAGCCCAGCCCCAAGAGGAATAAGGCCAGACCTAGGATCGGGACTTGCAGAGAAAGTGGGGCCAGGATACATGAAAGCGCCAAGATCGCCGTGCCGGCCAGAATCATGGGGATACGGCCGAATCGATCTATCAACCCGCCTGTCAACCAGGAGAGTCCAAACATGCCCAACGTGTGGGCCATGATTACGGTGGAAATTGCCGTGGTCGTGTGGTTGTTATGATCCATGTGTAGAGGCGTGATCACCATCAAGAACGCCATCACAAAAAACCCAACCACCATGGACAACACGGCCAGTTGAACCATCGGTTCGGAGAAAATCTGCGTCAACGGCCGTGCCACCTTGACGATATTCTCCACGCTTTCCGGATTTTCGGCGGCTTCCTGCTCGGCCACGGCTTGTCCAAGCTCTCTCGGATCGGGTCGTAAGAAAAAGAACACCGCTCCCGTGGCAAAGATCATCAGTATGCCAGAGACGATGAAGGGGCCAGCATATTCTGGAAGACCAAGATTGGCCATCCAGCTCGTGCTGGCCGGAACCAGTAAAGGTCCCAGAATAGCTCCGATTGTACCCGCCGACACGATAATACCAATAACCTTCGCTCGCCTGGAAAGCCGGAACACCTCCGCTCCAACGTAGCGGCTTTGATCTCCAGCGGCGCGTGACATACCCAAGAACAAGGCGCCGAGCAAGAAAACCAGGAAACTTTGGGCGAAAATCGCCCAAACAGAGATGGCGCTGCCGATTATGGCCATGCTGTAGCCTCCGGAAAGAGCCAGCCGGCGGCCGAAACGGTCCATTAGGTATCCCAGTGGCAAGGCGAAGCCCGCCCGGCCTAACAGGACGACGGTGTTGGGTAGTCCGACCCAGCTATCGCTGCCGCTCAAAGCGGAGGAGATTATGGGTGAAAGTGTAAAGGCGGCGATAGAGCTGGCTGAAAAAAAGCTCTGTGCTGTGAAGAGTGATGATACGATGCGTTTTTGTACCGGACTTGCAGGACCGTCGCTGTTACTCATAGACTAAAGATCTCCATGCTTGCTCCGGAACCGCTTTTCCTACTCTGCAAGCATATGCTAAAATAAATTGAGCCTGAACTGACAGGCTGCCAAGGGTATACTGCTAGATGCCTCCCACCGGCTTGAATTATATGGGTGTGGACGCGAATAGCCAAACAGACCAGGCATGTTTGAAAAAAAGGAGGAATATTCCAGGTTGCGTGAGCGCATGCTGGCGCAGCAAATCGAAGCGCGCGGCATTCATGATGCGGCCGTTCTACGAGCCATGCGTGCTGTCCCCCGCGAAGCTTTTGTCATGGAAGGTTATCAAAACTACGCCTATGACGATACGCCGTTACCGTTACCGGAGCAGCAAACGATCTCCCAACCCTATGTAATAGCATTGATGATGCGAGCCCTGCGCCTGGAAAGGTCAGATCGTGTTTTGGAGATTGGGACAGGTTCTGGCTATGCAGCCGCCTTGCTGGGCCAAATAGTTGAAGAAGTACACACTGTGGAACGACTCAAACAGCTTGTCATCTACGCGCGCCAGCGCCTGAGCATGCTCGGATACGACAATATAGTTGTGCACCACGGTGATGGCACACTGGGCTGCCCGGAAAATGCGCCCTATAACGCCATCGTTGTGGCCGCCGGCGGTCCTGATGTACCCCAGACATTGAAGCAGCAGCTGGTGGTCGGCGGACGCTTGGTCATGCCTACAGGGGAGTCCGAGCGTAGGCAGTTTTTGATTTGCCTGACGCGAGAAAGCGAAACTGAATACCGCCAGGTAAACCTTGGGGCTGTGGCCTTTGTCCCGCTTATTGGTGCGGAAGGGTGGTGAGGCTCAGTAGATCTTATTTCGTCTAGTTCGCACTCAGATTTGTGTAGCTCGCGTCCTCAGTTGCGAGTGCCTTAAGTCAGCGGCATTTGAGGATGCCGTGGCTACGGCTCAGATTTATGAACTGCTGAGTCTAGAAAAACCAGAGGGAAAGAATTATCATCGCTGCCGCCGTGATGGTCAGATTATCCAGGCCCCATATTGAAACCGCTTCGACCAGGGTAGTGACCAAACTGACTGTCAACGCTGGGAGCAGCGCTTCCGCCGCTGTGAGCTCCGGAAGGCCGGGTACGACCCACAGCGCCAGCCAGGTTGCCAGAAAAGCAGCGACAAAAAAACCAATTGAACCCTCGACAGTACGGGTGCTGGTGTGGATTTGGTAAGTGTGACGGCCGTACAATTTGCCGCAAGCAGGTGCCAACCCATCTCCCCAAGTTAAGGGCATCAGCGCAGCTACCATGATTGGCGGATTATCCCAAAACACATAGGCTACTACGGCCGCTGCCAGCGGAAAGTAAACGGTGCCCAGGTTGCCGCGACTGCTGCTCGACATCGCGGCAAAGAATCCATAACGCCAATCGAGAAGGTTGAGGATCATGAATCCCAGGCAGGCCAAGATAAACAGCCACGGCTCACTAAATAGAAAAGGCAGCGCCCAGGCCAACATACCCACGCCGATATGAATTACCTTTCTCGTAAAGTCGCTGCTAAACCCGCGCCAGCGCCGCAGCCCCTCCGCCACGCCGATTAGACCAAAGATGTATACAAAAGAAATGAGAAAACCAATCCAATCATTCATAACGAGATTCGAAGCAAAATCCTATCTGCAAAATCTGCGAAATCTCTGATGCCTTTTCTTATACAATCAGATGCTCATAGAGCATATCCAGACTCAGATCGGGCACGACAGTATCCGAGCTATGCAGGGTTAAACTGGCGGCAGCCGCGCCAAGACGCATACATTCGATCGTTGGCAAGCCGTTTATCATGCCGAACATAATGGCCGCCGTGACGGCGTCCCCGGTACCGGTCGTATCGACCATCTTGCTGTAGGACGGGGGGATATAACCCACTTCATCGCCTGTGGCGTAGTCAAGGCCGAAGTCGGGCAGCGTAATGACCACATGGTCTACCCCGATGCTAGTCAGGCGCCGCGCCTGTGCAAGCGTGGCATCGGGATCGAATCCGTGAAAATCCACGTCCAGTAGTTCCGCCACCTCAACTTCATTAGGCACGACAAGGTGCAGCCGGGATAGATACGGCCGTAATTTGTGGGCCAAACGAACAGAAGATGGATCAGCACACAGGGGCACTTTATATTGTGTGGCCAGTCTGACGACAGTTTTCATAGCAGCTGGCGTTAGACTTCCGTCCATCATGATCATCTTCGCATCGCGAAACAGGCGGCGGTGACGATGGAGGTGGCCCGGTGTGATGCTCGTCATGACATGGCTGTCATCCAGCGCCACCGCCAGAGCGCCATCTCCGTCTAGAAGGGCCAGATAAGTCCCGGTGTTGGCCCCGTCGATGGTTAGCGCATAATCGACATTAACACCCGCTTCGGCCGTCTGGGCCATAAGTTGTCCGCCGATAGCTGTCATTACCAACAGCCGTGATCAACAAGACCTCAGCTCCCAGCCGAGCCAGATTTTCTGCTACATTACGTGCAGTTCCACCACGAGCCCGGCTTATATGACCTGGATTGGAAGTCCCTGGCTCCAAACCCGCGTCCGGTTTACCCTTCGTATCAAGCAGCGTGCCGCCAATGACAAGAACATGCTCTCTCATTTGACAATTCCTCTTTTTCCTTCAACAAGGAGGCTCCCTATGAGAGCCCGGCGGCTATGCACCGTTTCTAAGCCGGCGCCTCCATATCCGGACCAATTATTGCCGGAGGCGTCATTTTACTTCCTTCGGACAGGCCGCTGGAAAGCAGAAGTTGCTGATGTAACGATTGTAGCTGTGGCAGCATCTCATCGGGCAATGATATATCTGTCTGTGACTGCCGGGCCAACTTTTCCAGCGCTTCGATCAGTCGCATGGCTACGACTACACTCTCGGTACCACCGTAACCTTGCTGTTTGGCCTGTTGTACACCGGCGACGATAGCTTGGATCATCTCCATCTCTGCTTCGGCTCGCGCAATTTCCATCTCTTCAATAGCCACCGCTTCACCATCCACCCTGGTCAATTCAGTCTGGGTGTCCCAGAAAGTGCTCCAGGACTCAACGTGTTGCGATGTCACATCCTCAGGAAAACGAAAACGACCGATGCGCACGCGCTGCAAATCAATCCCCTGATCGCTCAGCTTGGTACGCGCCTCTCGTTCCACCTGACGGCGGATGGTCAGGTGCGACCCGATCTCAGTTTGAGAATCTTGCAGCAATTCATCAATTGAAAAAGCGGCCACAATCTTCCCCAGTATCCCCACCACCGTGCCTAACGCCGAACCTTCCCAGTTGGCGACACGATCTTCTGGTAGATTGATCTCAGCGTAAGCCAGTTTGCGCACGGCGTCGGCGTCAAACGGATAAGGTTGGCGCGGCGTGGCCGGGGCACCCCCGGTGCCAATGCGAAAAGTGACACTCGCATCCGTGGTGACCTCCAACCCCTCCCGTGACTGTAAGCGGACTTTGAAATGGTTGCGTTCTTGTGGGCGTAAATCGAGAATCGCCTTGACGTACTCAAAGCTGTTCAAAAAATGGCTCCCAGCAACGATCGTCCGAAAATAACGGCCGTTAAGCTCAGTTGTTGCCACGTGCCCCACCGGGATATTCACCCGTCCAGGGCCGCCCGCGCGTAAACGTGCCGATTCGCGACGCTGCTTTTCCAGAGTCTGAGGTGTTATAGTAAAGGCATTACCCCCCGAACGGCCTGGGCTGCGCAAGCGGTTAAGGAATCTCCGCGCTTCCCCATGATCCAGTAGATCATACAGATAGAACAACACGTTGCTTGCCATTTCATAAGCCAGCAAAAAGCCCAATACAATCGGCAAAAAATGACGCAGCACTCTGGGCAGGAAGAGCGTCATAAAACTGACCACAAATTGGGGCAAAGGTAGGACGATGGAGTAGGGTAATTGGTAACCTTCTAGATCAATGCGCTCCATCTGCCAGACGAAGAGCCAGTAGCAGATCAGCAAGAAAAACAGGAAGAAGGAGAAGAGAGCCCGTCTGGAGGGCTTTTTTGGCGACGGCAGTCGTGATCGTCGCTGTGTCGAGGAAGGCTGGCTAGCTGTCACCCGCTTCCTCCTCCGGGGGCGACATGATCAACGAATCCATCAGGCTCGTTGTTTCCAATGCCATACCTGCCAGCACCTGTCCTGGAATGTGTGTTTTCAGGTTATTGCTAGACACAGCATCGCCAAGCGCCTCAATAATGCGTAAAGTCACGACCTGCGGCAGCGTTGCGCCTTCAGTCCGACGCATTTCGTCGATGTTCTGCATGATATTCTGGATGATTTCCACTTGAGCGTGAGCGCGGGCACGCTTCATCTGGCGCAAGCTGTTTGCGTCGCTGCTTGCAAGCTGGACCCGGATCTGGCTTTGCCAAGGCGCGCGCCAGATTGCCAGCCGCTGCTGTACGATCGCTTCCGGCAGCTCACGCATCGAAACGCCCACATCGAAGATCATTATCCCCATGCTGTCGAAATTACTTCTTAGTTGGCGTCGTACACGCCGCTGGATACCGTTGAACAATGCCGGCTCTTGCGAAAGCTCGTTCAGCGTAAATTGTGCCACTTCGCTGACCAGATAGGAAGCTGCCTGCGGCGCGATTTGTTCTGTCCAGGGCAAGAGTTCGCGCTGTTCGTCAATGCTTGCCGCCTGGCTCACCTGGAAAATGACACTCTTGTCATAAGGATACTCCAGCTGGCCCCGCGCTTGATTCTGCTCCGCCTGTTTGACACGAAATACAATCTTGACGCTCGTGACGATGGGAATGCCATCCCGCGTATTCACGGTCACATCCTGGCTGCGTACATGTTTGCGCAGATCCACCACTTCGGCGATGCTTTCACCCGCCTTCAAGCGCACAAATCCCGGACCCGCGGCGCGTACAAACTGCGTGCCCCTTCTCGTGGCCAATACCTGGTGACTGCTAAGTACACCAGCCTGCAGTGTACCGAAACTGGGTGGTAGGCTCTCTTGCCCGGGATACTGCGGCCCAACTGAAGTAGGCGCAGGAGAGGGGCTGCGCCGTGCTGCGCCGCGCAGCATCATGGCCACCCCTTCCAGCCAACTTTCCCCTTCATGATGCGGCAATATGAACTGCGCAAAATAGAGGATGCCGAACGCCAGCGAGAAGAAAGCGGCCGTCAGCCAGATCACGCTGATGAACCAGCCATACGGCACGTGCCGGTAATCCTCAAAAAAGAGCCCGGCAACGATCGTCAGCACAATCAGGATGACAAGAAGCAGAGGAATCGCGCTCTTACTCTGTTGCTGGGATTGTTTCCTGGGCTTCGCCACAGAACCTGCCTATACCATTACCTACACTATGTCAATTGACCGCTACTATACCATAAGTAGCGCAGGCATGGAAAATTCAGCCATCATGAGCAACCGGCTTCCTTTTTGCCCACGCGGCCGTTATGAGAACCAGCTTCCTGCTAGCTTCTTTGTTGGCTCTCACGAACCATCTCCAGAATTGACGACCGCTAGAACACTGTTATAATTTGTCTCCATAATCGGGCGGTTGGCTCAGTTGGTTAGAGCGCTACGTTGACATCGTAGAGGTCACAAGTTCGAGTCTTGTACCGCCCACACAGAGACAGCCGCATTCAGCGGCTGTTTTGTTTTCTTGCCGAAAGATCATTTATCAATGGGTGTATTTCATTTCAGTTGGGAGTAGAGTAGTGAGCATTCTCAAATGCGATCGGGCGGCATCTGTGGATGCCTGCTACGCTAACTGAACTGAACATAATCGCTCACATAGGTCATTTCGAGGTCCTCCGAGAAATCTTTGCTACTTGGCTGGGTCGTTAGGATTCCTCATTGCGAAGACTCCATTCGGAATGACAAGCCTATTTTCATCCGTCGTATCGCCACTCTGCGGCATGTTGAACTCATTTGAAACACTCCCTTTATCAATGACAAGAAACGTTGGATGGGTGCGCGCAAAGAGAGAAGCTATTCAAAGTCAAAGAAGAAGGAAGGTTGCCTCGTTTGCGTTGTATAGTATTATGTATTACCAGTGAGATTGATTTCGTTCTTTCGTTCCTTTTGTTTTCTTATCCTGGAAACGAAATCGATTCTTTTAGGAAGCTAGGGTATAGGAGGTGGAGGATGGGATCGTGTTTTCATTAGCAAGCATTTGTATCACGGAACTAATGTTCTAGTCAAAGATTTGTTGGATCTGTTCGTTTACTGGGGCTGTGAGTTTGGCTGTGCTGACTCTTGAGCTTCCAGACGATTAAGCAAACCCATCGCAAATGTAGTTTGTCTTACTTTAATTCAGTTAACCACTGTTTCTTGCTGTGTCCTGGCGGTCGAAAGGCGTCGCGCCGGAGGGAAGGGTAGTAGGAAAAAGTGGAGGTTTAATCTAACTTGCTGACGACGATTCTCAATTGAGGCTTTTCGTGAAAAACTGCATGCTCGTTATTCGATTGTTAATGATGCAATTTCTAAATTCAATAATCTTTAATTACTTAATTAACAGTGTATTCAATACACTGTCAACAAAAAGTTGCCAACTTTCTATCTAAATGTCGTTCACCTAGTCGCATACGTGGTGCTGGTGACTAACTGTCTCAGTTGGTCTGCCGAAAAGATCATCGCTACCTATCTGCTTCTTTGGCCGATTGAACCTTCTACCAGGATAGTAAAACAGGATCTTGACCTGAACGATTATCACATGTGTAACACAAATGTGTAACACAAACGCCATTCAAAAACATTGGTCGCTGGTCTTCATGGCTTATTCGTTCTTGCATCAGGAATGTCTGTCCCGCTCCATTGGTCAGAAAACTGCGTTACCCGGCAAATCCCTGGGACAGGCTTTAACACAGCTAGGTCGCTGTGTCAGTCAGCTTCCTGCTGCCATCGGCATGTATCAAATTGCTGCGACTTTCTTGGCCGTATGTGTCGCAGTCCGGGGTCACACATGCTAAACTTTCCAATGGTTATGGCTTAAGCCTTTGTCGTCCTGATTCAGAAAAGAACGAGGCTGAATATGAAAACGTTGATCCGTACCAAACTGCGACCGCCACGTTTACGCGAAGGGTATGTGACACGCCCACGCCTGTTGGCGCAGTTGGATCGCGGTTTGGAGCAGGATCTCATCCTTATATCGGCTCCGGCCGGATATGGCAAGACATCGTTGGCGGCCGATTGGCTGCGCCAACGTCCAGCGTTGACGACTGCCTGGGTCTCCCTGGATGAAAATGACAATGACCTGGACGTTTTTCTCCACTATCTGACAACGGCCGTTCACCGAGCTTTTCATCAAGAACGGCCGTGCGCCAGCACCCAAGCGTTGCTCAACGCACCCCAACCCCCACCGTTCGAAACCATCGCCAATACCCTGATCAACGACCTGACCAAACTGCCCCACGTCTTGCTCTTGGCGCTGGATGATTATCATCTGATCACCCTGCCAGCCATCAAGCAGGTGATGGTGGCGCTTGTCCGCCATCTTCCGACTGCGCTGCGGTTGCTGTTGATCACCCGCGTAGACCCGGTGCTGCCCCTGCTGGCACGCCGCCGGGCGCAGCAGCGCTTGCTGGAGATACGCGCCGCCGATTTGCGCTTTGTGTCGGCTGAAGCGCGCACCATTTTGGCCCAAACGACCGGGGCTGAAGTGGATGAGGCCACGGCCGTTTTGCTTGAAGAGCAGACAGAAGGCTGGATTATCGGCCTACAACTGGCGGGCTTTTCCCTGCGTGGGCAGGAAGACCCGGCGGCGTTTGCCCGCGCCTTCCAGCAGCGCAATCATCGCCTGATCATGGACTTTTTGCTGGATGAAGTGCTGATCCACCAGCCCCGCCCGGTAATGGATTTTTTGTTGAAAACGGCCGTTCTGGAACGGTTTTGCGATTCATTGTGTGAAGCTGTGGTCGGCCAGGAGCCAGCCGGCGAGGAATCGCTGCTGGCACGCCTGGCACGCAACAATCTCTTCCTGGTGTCGCTGGATGAGCAGGGAACGTGGTACCGATATCATCACCTGTTTCGCGATCTGTTGCAGCGGCGGCTGGCTCAGGAATGGGGGGCAGAGGAGATTGCCGCGCTGCATCGTCGTGCCGGTGCGTGGCTGGCCGCCCATGGCTTTACCGAAGCGGCGCTGCGCCACTTTCTGGCTGCGGGAGATGTTGAAACGGCCGTTACGCTCATCGAAACACAGCGTCATGAAATCCTCAATCAGGGGGATTTCCATCTGTTAGCACGCTGGCTGGGTCTGCTGCCGGAAGAAGCTGTCCTTCAGCGACCCACCTTGCTGCAGATCAAAGCATGGACAATGCGCTGGCAGGCCAAATTTCAGACTGTGCCCTCACTTCTGCTGCAAGCAGAAACATTGCTGGCCTCAGAAACGGAGATGGCCGCCAGCGGCAGCGTCAATCGCGACATTTTGCGCGGCGAACGAGATACTTTGCGCGCCGAAATGTCCTTCTTCCAGAACGATTTTCCCCGCTGCATCACCTTAGCCCAGTCAGCCCTGGACCGCCTGCCGCCCCACTGCGCTTTTGCCCGAGGTCTGGCCGCTTTGTTCGTGCTTATTGGGCAGCAAAGCCTGGGGCAGACAGAAGCCGCGCTGGAAAAGCTTAACGTCTGGCTGGATGAGGATCGGTTTCAGCATCACGCCGCCCGCTACGGCTTAATGTTGGCAGCCGGCGCTATTTACGGCATGGTCGGCGACTTGAAACGTCTGGAGCAAATTGGAAAACACTTGCTTCAAGCAGGGTTGGCAAAAGAACACCCGCTCAGCATTGCCTGGGCGAGCCATTTCTTGGGCCATGCCTATTACCAGTGGAACCGCTTAGAAGAAGCAGCCGCCCATTGGTCAACAGTGGCAAAATGGCGCTATCATGCCAATTTTATGGTCTACCATGATGCGATGCTGGGTTTGGTTCTGATTTACCACAGTCAGGGAAATGTAAAGCAGGCACAGCAAACGTTAGACAACCTAACCCAGGTCATGTTGGATATAAACCAGATACAATTCACACCACAACTAGAAGCGTTTCGCGCTCGTCTGGCGCTGCTGCGTGGCGAGGAGGGTATAGCTGTTCATTGGTTGCAAACCGCTGTGAAACCCGCTCGGGCGTCACTCTGGTTCTGGGAGGCCAACGATATTACCCACGTCAAAGCACTGATAGCGCAGGGAACGGCCGTTTCCTATCAGGAAGCCAACGACTTGCTAACCTCTTGCCGGCAGTATGCTGAAGAGACGGCCAGCGTCTGGCTGCTCATCCAGATTGGGGCGCTGCGGGCGTTGCTGGCACAGGCGCAAGACCAGTCAGAAAAAGCCCTGACCGCCGCCGAAGATGCTGTACGGTTAGCCGAACCGGGCGGCTACCTGCGCCTGTTTGTGGAGTTGGGGCCTGATATGGCTGTTCTCCTGGCGCAACTGGCCAAGCGTGGCTTTGCTCCCGCTTACATCGGCCGTATTCTGGCCGTTTTCCGCGCCGACCAACTGCCGGAACCCGAAATGTTGACCGGACGAGAATTGGAAATTCTCGCCCTCTTGGCGCAAGGTTTGTCCGATAAAGAGATTGCCGAACGGTTGGTTCTCTCTGTGCTCACAGTGAAGAAGCACAACCGCAACATTTACCAAAAGCTGGGCGTAAACGGCCGGCGCCAGGCTGCCGCCAAGGCAAAAACGCTACCCCCCACTCCCTAAATACTCCCAATATACTCCCTTTTTATCTTTATACGGATGCTGATTTGCTTTACCATGTATTGATGGCACAGCATAAATTGACGATGTATGAAACGGCTGTTTACCGTATTCGCTTTCAAGGTGCTTTCGATGACTCCTGGCTGCAAAACCTGGGCGCAGAGTGGACGATCCAATATAGTGACGAAACGCCAGCCGTAACGACGACGATTACCGGAGCCATGTGTGACCAGGCCGCCTTGCTGGGTTTGTTGAGCAGTTTGTACAATGTAGGATTGCCCCTGCTGGCCGTTGAATGTTTGGAGACGACTGCTGGGCAATCGTGCCGCGATGAACAGTCGCCAGAATAATCAGAAAAACCAACGAGTAAGGAGAAATGATGTCAAACGCAAAAGAAGCAACAGAGTTTACAGCCACCGCCAACCGCGCTCTTCTCGAAGAGCTGCTGTGGGGGGATGTACAAGATTTTGAAAATGCCGGCCGTGGCTTTATCGCCAGCCTGGACGACCCTGTTATTCAAAATGAAAACGGCCGTACCGTCTGGAACCTCGACGCCTACCCCTTCTTGGCCGAAGAAACCGCACCATCCAGCGTCAACCCCAGCCTGTGGCGGCAGTCGCGGCTGTCAGCGAATTATCATGGGCTGTTCAAAGTCACCGATGGCGTTTACCAGATTCGCGGTTTCGATTTGTCGGTTATGAGCATCATTGAGAGCGACAACGGCTACGTGGTGGTCGATCCACTGCTTTCTATGGATGTGTCCCGGGCGGGCATGGAACTGGTTTACCAACATGTGGGCCACAAACCGGTGGTGGCTGTCATTTATACCCACACCCATACCGACCATTGGGGCGGTGTTAAAGGGGTGATTTCTCAGGACGATGTGCGGGCCGGCAAGGTGAAGGTTATCGCCCCGGAACATTTTATGGAACATGCTGTCAGCGAAAATGTGATTGCGGGCAATGTGATGACCCGCCGCGCCAGCTATATGTATGGCAACTTACTGCCCAAAGACCCTAAAGGGCAGGTTGGTGCTGGGCTGGGGCAGACCACTTCCAGCGGTCTGGTTACCCTCATCCCGCCGACCGACGACGTTACCTATACTGGTCAGAAAATGGTGATAGATGGTTTGGAAATTGAGTTCCAGATGACCCCTGGCACGGAAGCCCCAGCGGAAATGAATTTTCTCTTCCCGAAATATCGTGCTTTGTGTATGGCTGAAAACTGCTCGCACAACATGCACAATCTTTATACGCTGCGAGGCGCGCAGGTGCGCGATGCCAAAGCGTGGGCATATTATATTGATGAGGCGATTGAGTATTTTAACGGCCGTTACGATGTTATCTTTGCCTCTCACCATTGGCCCACCTGGACAGCCGAATCTGGCGTGGAATTCCTGAAAAAACAGCGTGACATGTACAAATACCTGCATGATGAAACTCTACGTTTCGCCAATCTAGGTTTCACCATGCTGGAAATCCCCGAACTTATCGAACTCCCAGCCGACTTGTTCAACGCCTGGTACAACCGGGGGTATTACGGCAGCGTTAACCACAACGTCAAAGCCATCTACCAGCGTTACCTGGGTTTCTTTGATGGCAATCCCGCCACCCTGCACCCCCTGCCGCCAGAGGCCGCCGGTAAAAAATACGTCGAATTCATGGGCGGCGCAGAAAACTTACTGGCTCAGGCTTGTCAATCATTTGATAGAGGCGAATACCGCTGGGTAGCGCAAGTGGTCAACCACCTCGTTTTCGCCGACCCGGACAATAAGGCGGCTCTTGAACTGCAAGCCGACGCCCTAGAGCAGTTGGGTTACCAAGCGGAGTCTGGTCCCTGGCGCAACTTCTACCTCAGCGCGGCCAAAGAGCTGCGTGATGGTGTGATGGATATTGCCACGCCTCAGCTTGGCCCGGACGTTATCAAGGCAACACCACTGGATATGTTCTTCGACCTGCTGGCGGTACGACTGATTGGCCCCAAGGCGGCAGGCAAGAAGATTATCCTAAATGCCATTTTCCCCGACATCGACGAACAATACCTGCTGGTTGTCGAGAATGGCGTCCTCAACTACGCCAAAGGAAAGCAGGACTCTGAAGCAGATACCACCCTGACCATCAGCCGGACAGCATTGGACGAAGTGATATTGGGCGAAGCGAAGCTGGCCGACAAGCTGGCCTCCGGCGAAGCGCAAATCAGCGGCAACCCGGAGAAGCTGGGCGAGTTCTTATCACTGATGGATACCTTTGAATTCTGGTTTAACATCGTTACGCCTTAGTAAATTTTCATTTGTGTGGTTCTAAACGCCAGCAAAATAAGTGGCGGATAATTGATAAAGTTAACACTGACTCTACTGAAAAAAGCCTTTTGAGAGCAAAAGTTCAACTTTTCACTCGACAGAAATACCGTCATTATGGCTAAAAGTTGAACTTTTTTCGGTGGACTCAACAATGGAGAATTATTATGTCAAACGCAAAAGAAGCAACAGAATTTACAACCACCGCCAACCGCGCTCTTCTCGAAGATCTGCTGTGGGAGGATGTACAAGATTTTGAAAATGCCGGCCGAGGTTTTATCGCCAGCCTGGACAACCCGATTATTAAAGGTGAAAACGGCCGTGCCGTTTGGAACCTCGACGCCTTCCCCTTCCTTGCCGAAGAAACCGCGCCGCCCAGCGTCAACCCCAGCTTGTGGCGGCAGTCGCGGCTGGTAGCCAATTATCACGGCCTGTTCAAAGTCACCGATGGCGTTTACCAGATTCGTGGCTTTGATTTGTCCGTTATGAGTATCATCGAGAGTGACAACGGCTACGTGGTGATCGATCCGCTGATCTCGGCGGATGTGGCGCGTGCAGGTATGGCACTGTTTTACCAACATGTGGGCCACAAACCAGTGGTGGCTGTCATCTATACCCACAGCCACATCGACCATTGGGGCGGCGTCAAAGGCGTGGTTACCCAGGCCGACGTGCAGGCTGGCAAGACAAAGATTATCGCCCCAGAACATTTTATGGAACACGCTGTCAGCGAAAACGTCATTGCGGGCAATGTGATGACCCGCCGCTCCAGCTATATGTATGGCAACCTGCTGCCCAAAGGCCCCAAAGGGCAGGTTGGCGCCGGACTGGGACAGACGACTTCCACCGGACTCGTCACCCTCATCCCGCCCACCGATGACATTACCCATACCGGGCAGAAAATGGTGATAGATGGCCTGGAAATTGAGTTCCAGATGACGCCCGGCACGGAAGCTCCGGCAGAGATGAATTTTCTATTCCCGAAATATCGCGCTTTGTGCATGGCCGAAAACTGTACCCACAATATGCACAATCTGTACACGCTGCGTGGGGCGCCGGTGCGTGACGCCAAAGCGTGGGCGTATTATGTTGACGAGGCGATTGACATCTTTAACGGCCGTTACGATGTCATCTTCGCCTCTCATCATTGGCCCACCTGGACGGCCGAATCTGGCGTGGAATTCCTGAAAAAACAGCGCGATATGTACAAATATCTCCATGACGAGACCTTGCGCCTGGCCAATCAGGGCTTCACCATGCTGGAAATCCCCGAACTCATTGAGCTTCCGGCCGACCTCTTCCATGCCTGGTACAACCGGGGCTACTACGGCAGCATCAACCACAATGTCAAAGCCATTTATAATCGCTACCTGGGCTTCTTCGATGGCAATCCCGCCACCCTGCACCCCCTGCCGCCAGAAGCCGCCGGTGTAAAATATGTCGAATTCATGGGCGGCGCAGAAAACTTGTTGGCTCAAGCTCGGGCATCATTTGACAATGGCGAATACCGCTGGGTAGCCCAGGTGGTCAACCATCTTGTCTTCGCTGATCCTAACAATAAAGAAGCACTCGATCTGCAAGCCGACGCCCTGGAACAGCTGGGTTACCAGGCGGAATCTGGCCCCTGGCGCAACTTCTACCTAAGCGCGGCCAAAGAACTGCGCGATGGCGTTCTTGATCTTGACACACCTCAGCTCGGATCAGACGTGATCAAAGCGACGCCGCTGGACATGTTCTTCGACCTTCTGGCGGTACGCCTGATAGGCCCGAAAGCAGCAGGCAAGAAGATCGTCCTAAATGCCATTTTCCCCGACATCGACGAACAATACCTGCTGATCGTCGAGAATGGCGTCCTGAACTACGCCAAAGGCAAGCAGGACTCTGAAGCAGATGCTACTCTAACCCTTAACCGCGCAGCATTAGACGAGGTGATCTTGGGCGAGGCGAAGCTGGCCGACAAGCTGGCCTCTGGAGAAGCGCAAATCAGCGGCAGCCCAGAGAAGTTGGTCGAGTTCTTATCACTAATGGATACCTTCGAATTCTGGTTCAACATCGTCACACCTTAGTAAACAGTTTTTTTAGATTGGTCCAATCTTTGAGATTGGACCAATCTCGCCTATGGCAGCGTTATGGATACCTTTAATCAAATAATTGAGCTGGCTGGCAACGCCGGCATCCTGATCTTTGTCGTTGCAAGCATGCTGGCCCTTGGTCTGAGCCTTACCGTCAAACAGATTATCGATCCTCTGCGCAATCCGCGCGTTTTGGCTGCGCTGCTCGTCGGGAACTTCCTCCTTGTGCCGGGCCTGGCGTTCCTGCTTCAGCGCCTCATTCCGCTGGAGCCGGGGTTCGCCATCGGGATCATCTTGCTGGCAACGGCGGCAGGAGCTCCATTCTTGCCCAAATTGGTAGAGTTGGCGAAAGGAACCATCGCGTCCAGCGTGGGAATGATGATACTGCTGATGGTAATCACGATTGTCTATCTTCCACTTGTGCTGCCACTGCTGCTGCCCGGCGTATCGGTCAACCCATTGGAAATCGCGATGCCGCTTTTCTTGTTCATGCTGATTCCACTGGCGGCGGGTTTATTCATGACAGCTCGCTTCCCGGATTTCGCACGGCGCCGGCAGCCAGTTGTGGCAAAAGTTTCCAGTATCGGCCTCATTGTGGGCTTTATCGCCCTGCTGATTGTGAATGCGAACACATTGCTAGATGCCATTGGCAACGGCGCAATGCTGGCGGCAGCCCTCCTCATTCTGGGAGCCTTCCTGATCGGCTGGCTCTTGGCCGGTGCGAATCGCGAACTGCAAACGATTCTGGCGCTGGCAACGGCTCAGCGCAATTTGTCGGCGGCGTTGTTGGTGGCGGGCGCCAATTTCAGTGACCCCAATGTGCTGGTTATGGTCATGGTAGGCGCTGTGTTGATGCTGGCTGGATTGCTGACGACTGCCAAAGTGATAGGCAGTCGGGTAAACGGTATTCAGCAGATACAGGATTAGGGTAGTAAAAAGAGTTCCAAGATGACAGACACACCAGCTCATGAACGAAACCCGCGGCTGACTACACCAAGAGCGGCAGCAGTAGCCGGGATTATTTTTGCCCTGCTCTTTGCTGCCAGCCTGGTATTTCTACGACTTTCCATCCCCAGTGATTTGACCCGAGAAACTGGGTGGATCGCTCAGGCACGTGACTATCTATCTATTGCCCTGGCACTCATGCCTTTCGCCGGGATAGCCTTTCTGTGGTTCATTGGCGTCATCCGTGACCGGTTTGGGGAGTTGGAAGATCGTTTCTTTTCGACGGTGTTCTTTGGCAGCAGTCTGCTATTTATTGGCATGGTTTTCGTCGCAATGGCCGTTGCCGGTGCGTTGGTGGTGAGCGTGGACGTCGATGGCAACGAGATGATTAACCAGGATGTCGTTCTTTTTGGACGTGCCCTGATGCTGCAGATTAGTAATGTTTATGCATTGCGCATGGCGGGTGTGCTCATGTTCTCCCTGGGAACCATCTGGCGGCATACGCAGCTCATGCCCCGCTGGTTGGTGTGGCTTACCTATTTGCTGGCAATCACCCTGCTGTTGATCATCAGCCTCAATCTGTGGATCACGCTGCTATTTCCCGCCTGGGTGCTGCTCGTCAGTGTCTATGTGCTTCTCCAAAGCCATCAGTGGGCAGGCGCCGGAAACAGTAGGAGGGCGGAGATGAGGGAATGAGCAAACTTCCGACAAACCTGGACCTGCCCGTGGATCGTAACCAATTTTGTGGCCGACGCCATTGCCGGGCTGACCTTTGCGGTGGTTAACGTGCCGCAGGCGATGGGCAATGCGGTGCTGGCCACGGTGAACCCGGTTGCCGGACTATACACTTTGATGATCGCCACGCCAGTAGGGGCGCTCTTCACCGGTTCGGTCTTTATGAACGTGTCAACCACCGGCGCGTTATCGGTGGCGGCGGGCGATGCGCTGGCAGGTTACAGCGGCGATCAGAAGACAACGGCATTGATCACGCTGGCGCTCCTGATTGGCCTGTTTCAACTGGCAGCCGGGTTACTCAGGCTGGGCAGCCTGATCCGCTTTGTCTCCCAGTCCGTGATGACCGGTTTCATCACCGGCATCGCTCTGCTGATCATCCTTGGCGCCATACCTGACGTAACCGGCTACACAAGCCCTTTCAACCGTGAATTCCTCAAGCTGGCAGACACGATACTAAACCTTAACCAATTTGAGCCGGTGACGTTTATCCTGGGGCTGCTGACCATTGCGCTGATTGTTGGCTTGGGCTTTACCCCTGCCCGCAAGTTCTCGATGGTCCTGGCGCTCGTCGTGGTGACGCTTGTTGGGCGTGGGCATCACGGCCGTGCTGGGTGAGTCGGTGTTCGTTACGGTTGGCGACATTACCACCATTCCCCGGTCGTCTGCCGCGACCCGCTCTGCCTGACCTGTTCATGATTCCGGCGCTGATCATGCCGGCTCTGGCGATTAGCATCATTGGTCTGGTTCAGGGTGCGGGGGTCAGCCAGAGCTATCCCAACCCGGACGGCAAGTTTCCGGATGTGTCGAGAGATTTCACGGGACAGGGGATTGCCAATATTGCTACCAGTTTCTTCACCGGTATTCCGGGCGGGGGTTCGATGTCGGGAACGGCCGTTACGGTCAATGCCGGCGCCAGATCACGCTGGGCCAACATCCTTGCCGGGTTGTTTGTCATCTTGATCGTGCTGCTGTTTGCCGGGGTTGTTAAGTTGATCCCCATGAGCGCGTTGGCCGGGCTGCTGATTGTCGTCGGTTTTCAGAACCTACAGCCCCAGCAAATCTTGATGGTCTGGCAGACCGGTCGGGTGGCGCAGACGGCGATGGTCTTGACGCTGGTGGCGACATTGGCGCTGCCGCTGCAATATGCCATCCTGGTCGGCGTCGCCATTTCCATCATGATGCACGTCTTCCGCTCCTCCAATCAGGTGCGCATGGTGGAGTTTGTGCCGGTTGAGAGCGGCTTCCCCATCGAGCAGCCCGCGCCTATCAAGCTGGCCGATCATGAGGTGACGCTACTTTATGCCTACGGCAGCCTATTCTTCGCCGCGGCGGCCACATTTGAACAGAATCTTCCCAAAGCCGACGACGCAAAAGAGGCGGTTGTCATCCTCATTCTGCGTGGGCAACCAGAGGTGGGCAGCACTTTTATCGGTGTGCTGCGCCGTTATGCCACTACTTTGCAGGCTAACGGCGGCCGTCTCATGCTGACCGGCGTCAATCCACACCTGCGTTATCAGTTGGAAAAAACGGGAACCCTGACGTTCATTGGAGAAGAAAATGTGTTCATGGAGCAGGCACAAATGGGTGTGGCCATGAATGAGGCGTTGGCGTCAGCCCACACCTGGTTGGAGACGGTGACACCACAGGAGTCGGACGATTAAGAATTACCAAAAAGCCAAAAGCTTAAAGAGACGATAATGAGTGATGTGCTGACTGAATTGCTGCCGGTGATGGTGGGTGCGGCCGTGGTGCCGTTATATCCAATCATTGTGCTGATGCTGCTGCAAAGCCCGCGTGGCTTGGGCAAAACAATTGCCTTTGTTTCCGGAGGCGTGACGATTCGGCTAGCGCAGGGCATTCTTTTTGGCCTGGTCTTGGGTACAGCTATGACCAACAGCAGCGAAGGCGAACAATGGCTGATCGCTTCTGCTTTTTTGCTTGTGATGGGTATTTTGCTTCTGGTGGTCGCCTTCAAAAAGTGGCGTAGGGAAGAGGATCCTGATGATCCCCCACCGCAATGGATAATCGGTTTGAATGACCTTTCAGGGCTGCGTGCGCTGAGTGCGGGAGCTGTGTATGTGATCTTTGGCATCAAGCAGTGGGTGTTCACACTGTCGGCCATTGGTATCATCGCCGCCGCAAGCTTGGGGCCGCCATCGGGCGTGACGTTATACCTGTTCTACATCCTCATCACGCAAATACTGGTGCTGCCGCCAATTCTATTTTATGCCCTGGCGCCTAAACGGGCGACGAAACCACTGCAAACAGCCCAAAGCTGGCTGGAGCGCCATAACCGGGTGATCGTGGTGACTGTGTCGTTGATTTTCGGTCTGTGGTTTGCTTATAAAGGGATCACTGGATTGATAAGCTAAAACTGTTTACTTGTTTATTGGCAACAGCCTTAAGAATTCAGGAGTATGCAGGCTGGTGCATAAATTATTTACATAAGGAGAAAGTTTGTGTGACAACATTAACTGTTTGGAAATTTGACAACCCCACTGGGGCGCAAGATGTGCTCAACAAGCTTGTTGAGCTGTCGAAGCAGCATTTGATTGAGATCAATGACGCGGCCATTGTTTCGTGGGTGGAAGGCAAGAAAAAGCCCAAGACCCATAACTATGGCAGCATGACCGGCAGGTCAGCCCTCTCTGGCGCATTCTGGGGCATGCTTTTTGGCCTCATCTTCTTTGTGCCGTTCTTTGGCCTGGCTATAGGCGCAGTGGCAGGTGCGTTGACGGGTAAGTTTACCGACTATGGCATCGATGACAGATTCATCGAAGAAGTGCGTACGCAGGTGACGGAAGGGACTTCGGCGCTCTTTTTGCTAACCAGCGATGCGGTGCAAGACCGCATAGCTGAAGCATTTCAGGGCGTCTCGTTTGAGTTGATTAAATCGAATTTGACGAATGAGCAGGAAGCTCAGTTGATGGAAGATTTTGGCGAGTAACAACAGTTACTTCGCCACCCAAACATTAGCTAATGACCCACAATAGGGGTATCGGATAGATACCCCTATTGCGGGCAAACTCTTGTAAGAAGAGTGGAGGTAAAACAATGCCAGGAAGAGGACGACGAGAACAACGCCAAGAGGAACGTGCGACCTTTGGCCGAGGCGGGACGGCTACCCGCTACAGAATGCGGCAGAAATTGGTTGCTTTTGGCGATGATTTCTGGATTGAGGATCAGAATGGTCAGCGTACTTTCAAGGTAGATGGCAAAATGCTGCGCGTGCGCGACACCCTCTTTTTTGAAGATACGCAAGGGCAAACCCTGTGCAAAATTCAGGGAAAAATGGTTCGCGTCAAAGATACGATGACGATTGAGGGGCCAAAGGACGAGCGGCTGGCTACTGTCAAAAAGGCGTTGATCTCGCCGCTGCGCGACCGTTGGGTAGTAAAAATTGGAGACGGACCTGATCTGCGAGTGCAGGGCAATATCCTGAACCACCAATACACCATTGGCGAGGGTGGCAGTAAGATCGCTGAAGTTTCCAAAAAGTGGTTCCGCCTGGCCGACACTTACGGTGTGCAGATCGAACCGGAACAAAACGATATTGTGATACTGGCTGTTACCGTAGCCGTTGACATGATGGCGCACGGATAGACGCGGGAAATATTAGAGATAAAACTACTCTCTTTATTCCTGGTTGACAAATACGATAATCATTCCAATTTAAATTTAGTAGGAGAAGATTGATCATGAAAATAACGATAAGAATAATTTTGTTAGCTGTTACCTTGTTTTTATTGGCCGCCTGCCAGCAGGCAGCCGAACCAGAAGCCAGTATGGATCTGGCTGGCACGAACTGGATTTTGAGTTCTTTGAATGGCGAATTACCGTTGGCGGGAACGGCCGTTACCCTGCAATTTGGTACAGACGGCACAGCCTTCGGCACAGATGGGTGCAACCGTTTTAACACGACTTACACCCAAGACGGCAGCAGCCTGACCATCAATCCGTCAACCGGAATTTCCACGATGATGGCCTGTGAGGAACCTGTTATGAATCAGGCCACCGCTTATACGACAGCATTGTCTGAAACGACCAGCTTTACCGCCAGCGGCAACCAGCTAAGCCTGAGCAACGGTGAACAGGTTCTGGCAACTTTTGTGGCTGGTACAGAGGATACAGCCGGGAGCGAAACGGCTCCGGAAACCAGCAGTGATCTCGCCGGCACAAACTGGCTGCTAGGTACTCTAAATGGCGAACTGCCCATTTCCGGTACGACGATGTATCTCCAGTTTGGTACGGATGGGACGGTATCTGGATCAGATGGCTGTAACTTATTGAATGCCTCCTATACCCAAGAAGGAACTGCGCTGACCATCAATATGCAGGCAGGCGTTTCCTCATTAATGGCCTGTCCCGAACCGGTCATGGAACAGGCGGATGCGTTTACTACCGCTCTGGCCGCTACAAACAGCTTCACAATGACTGAAAATGACCTGGCTTTGCAGGATGGCGACCAAGTTTTGGCAACATTCGTCGTCAACGCGACTGATCTGACCGGCACGGCATGGGAAGTGGTCAATTATAATAACGGCCGTGAGGCGGTGGTGGGTCTCATGTCTGGCACCGAAATTTCAGCTTATTTTGGTGTGGAAGGTGACTTAACCGGCAATGCTGGCTGTAATCAATACTTTACCAGTTTCACGGCCGGCAATGGTTCTATAAGTATTGGCATGCCGGGTTCAACCATGCGCTTCTGTGACCAACCAGCAGGTATCATGGAGCAGGAGAGTGAATACCTGGCCGCTTTGCAAACCGCCGCCACCTACAGCATTCGCGGCGATTTGCTAGAAATGCGTACAGCAGAAGACGCGATGGCCGTTCTCATGACGCGCAAGATTGTCATAGATTTGCCAGAACCTGAACCGGCGGTGCCCACTGGTCGAGTCAATTCGCCGCAAGGGCTGAACATTCGCTCTGGCCCCGGCTCTAACTTCCCGGTAATCGGATTTGCGCAGAATGGCGATGAAGGCGAAATTGTCGGTCGCAGCGTTGATAACCGCTGGTGGGCGGCAGCCGTGCCGTCTGCGCCGGGCGGTATCGGCTGGGTCTCTGCCGACTTTGTGATTGCCAGCAATACTGAAAACGTCCCTGTCATTGAGGTAGCACCGCCGGTGATCATCGTACCAACAGCCGCTCCCACCCCCTCACCTGTGCCGCGGCCCACCGCGACGCCTGCACCGGAAATCTCCTTTGGCGCCGACCGCACCAATATTAACCAGGGTGAATGCACCACGCTCAGATGGTCCGTACAAAATATTCAGGCGGTTTGGGTCTATCCTCAGGGAGAACGATTTGAAAGCTTCCCGCGTACCGGTCAGGGCAGTGAACAGGTATGCCCAACCACGACGACAACCTATGAAATGCGCGTACAACAGCGGGACGGATCGATCATCTTCCGCCAGGTTACTGTCAATGTAGCCGGGCCGGCCGCAACCGCGACCACTGCCCCTGTAACCGATCCCTTACCCAATACCCGCTGGGAAGTGGTGAATTATAATAACGGCCGTGCCGCTCTCGTCACGCCGCTGCTCGACACGCGCCTGACGATGGATTTCGGGGCGAACGGTGGTTTGAGCGGCACCAGCGGCTGCAATACCTACACAACATCCTACCAAGTCAATGGCAGCAATATTACCATCAGCCAGCCCGGCGGGACACAAAAACTCTGTGAGGAACCGGAAGGCATTATGGAACAGGAGAGTGAATTTATTAACGCGATAACCGCAGCGTCCACTTTCCGCATCGATGGCAACACTCTGGAAATCCGCATGACTGATAACCAGATGGCGGTGGTAGCTAACAGAATACCGTAAAGGTTGAGTTGGGGTTGATGGTTGGGGTTGCACCCCTGACCATCAACCCCAATTGCATACCATGTCTATAAGACACCATGTCTACAAGAAGACCTTCACAACGTCGTAGACGCAGTACACCCCCTCAAGAAAGTTTACTGGTTAAACTCTTGGGCGATTACCTTGACCCCATTGACGCGCTCTCCGCTACTTTCTTCAGTATTCTTTTTGCGCTGCTTTTTACGCTGTCCTATGGCATCCTGATCTACAGAGGCGTCATTGATTCCTCTTTCTCAAGCGGGTATGGCACGGAGTTGTTCTTTGCCATTTTGGGCGCCGTTACGATATGGGGAGCCATTGACGGTGTGATGTTTGCCTTGACGGAACTTTTTCAGCGGGGAGAACGGCATCGCTTGCTCCACTATGTGCAAACGGCCGTTAAAGAAGAAATGGCCGTTGACGCCATAGCTGATGAACTGGATTTTATCCTGGAGCCAATCACCAATGAGGATCAGCGGGAGGGGCTTTATCACGAGATTCTCGCTCATTTACACGAGGCAGAACCTCAGGAAGTCGGCTTGCAGCGGGAAGATGTGGTGGGTGCTCTGGCATCGGTGCTGGTATCCATCGGCATCGTACTGCCATCTCTGATGCCGCTGCTGCTGCTGCCTCAAAATACTGCCCTGGCTATCCGAATCTCCAATATCATTTCGGTTTTCATTATCTTCGGCACGGGTTATGGTTGGGGGGTTCATACCGATACCAATCCGTGGAAAACGGGCTTGCTCCTGGCGTCTGTTTGCCTAACCATGGTTCTGGTTGCTGTGCTGCTAGGCGGTAAGTAAATGTCAATGATGATTAAACAACAATTGAAAACCGGATCCCTTCTTTTTTTAATTCTTCTAATCGTTGGCTGCCGTCCGGATAGCCCAAACGATGAGATGCGTGGTCGTATCACTGTGTTGCATAGTTGGCCCGAAGAAGATGCGGTCGTGCTAGAAGAAGCCGTGGCCCAGTTCGAAGAAATTCATCCTGGAGTCCGCATTGTTCAGGTCTCATTGCCAGAAGGCCAAATCTTGGAAGAATTTAAAAAATCGGGAAACGATGGCTTGGGGCCAGCCCTACTTATTGGCAACGATAGCTGGATTGGTGAACTTGTAAATGCTGGGCTTATACGACCGCTAAACCCAGAAGGCAATACACTGCCTCTCTTTAACACAAGAAATAGAGGTTTAACACAATACCAGGACCAGATATTTGGAATGCCCCTTTCGCTGATGCCTAATGCCCTTTACTACAACAAAAATTTAGTGACAGATCCCCCAGAAACAATAGATGACTTATTACAGGAAGCAGCGGCTGGGAATCAAGTCGCATTCGTGCCTCGGTTTGAGAAAGCATATTGGGGCATCCAAGCTTTTGGTGAAGGTTTATTTGATGCCGACGATCATTTTACACTAGCTGAAAGCGGGTTTACGGATTGGTTGACTTGGCTTGATGAGGCGCAGCGTGCACCTGGTGTCATTTTGAATGTAGATGATGAGTCTCTGTTAGCACTCTTCACCTCTGGGCAAGTTGCCTATTATGTGGCCGGCCCTGAAAAACAGAAACTTATCTCGTCAAAGATAAGTGAAGAAAATCCTTTCGAGTTTGGGATTGTTCCGCTGCCTCGTGGACCTCTTGGCACAGCAGGGCCATTATTGCCAGCAGAAACCATCTTGCCATATGCTTTCGCTTCTCCTGAGCAAACACGAATTGCTGATGCTTTTGCTGCTTTCTTGGTAAATCAGCAACAAAGTGTCCGTTTTATGCGAGAATTGAAACGAGTTCCAGCTAATCCAGCAGTTAGAGCAGACCGGCGAATATATCCAATTGTCAGTGGATTTGCCCAACAAGCTAGAACGGCCGTTGTCATACCAAACGAGATAGAAACGGATCCCTTGGTTAACGCCGGAGATCGAGCCTATATCAGTGTGCTCTCAGGGGCATTAACGCCTGCAGAAGCTGTTTGTCAGTTTGGTCTTGACGTTGCCACCTTTCAAAAATACACAACTGCTGAGATGAGCTTACCAGAAGGGTGCGAAGTCGTGACCGAATGACGGATATCGAATAGATATATTTACCGGAGCCAATTTCCAACTATTTTGTCTGAACCAAAAGTGTCAGATTATGCCCGTTACCAGTATAGAAGTGAGGGTCAAATGTTTGATTTTGTGATAAACCAGTTCGATGTTTTCTTTGCGATATTCTCACGACGAGTCGTGCAACAGCAAATATTAGCTGTCCTTATCATATTGTTTATATCCGGGCTTTTGCCCGTAATCATACGCCGCTGGCGGCAGAAGCATCCTTTAGATAACGACGGTCCGGAAACAAAAAACAGCTCCCGAATTGGAAGATTGTTGACACGACTCCATTATCTCCCGGCACCACTGCTGGCACTGATACTTCTTAACATTACGACAAGGTTATTTGCCAATTGGGGCTATCCCAATGGCTTATTGGAAGACGTAAAAACCTTGATCTGGCTCTGGCTCTTCTATCGCCTGATTCTGTCATTGTTATATGCTCGATTTAGTAATGGTGTGCGCCCCTATCATGTACGAATTTTGAAACCCATCTTCCTCTTCTTGTTGGCTTTGCAAATTTTCGCTGTCTTTCCGGGGTCAACGACCTTCGCAGATGAAACCATTGGTTTTGGCGCACTTTCTGTTACCTTTGGTAGCCTGGCAACTGCATTGATCGTGTTATATGCATTTATTGTCATTGCTTGGCTCTCCAGGCAATTTATGGTTCATACATTAGCCAACCGTCTTCATACAGAGGTAGGCGTCATCGAGTCTGTTGCAACACTGACGCGCTACGCATTGCTGTCACTGGGTATCATCGTTTTTCTTGGCATTTTAGGTCTGGATTTCACGTCATTGGCTATCATTGCCGGTGGGTTGTCGGTTGGTATCGGTATCGGTTTGCAAGATATTATTGCCAATTTCGTGAGTGGTCTGGCCCTATTATTTGAGCAATCGCTCCGCCCTGGAGATATTATCGAATTTAATGACCGTATCAGTAAAGTAGAAAGAATTAGTTTGCGAGCAACTGTCGTCCGTACCCCTACAAATGAAGAGCTGATTATTCCCAATAACAACTTCACCACAAATCAGGTTAAAAATTTCACTAAATCTGACCGGTTGATTCAGATCGTCATCCCATTTGGGGTTAGTTATAAAAGTGATCCAGAGTTTGTTAGAGAATTGGTCACAGAAATGAGTTTACAACATCCTCTGGTGTTAGCTTCTCCGCCCCCCGTATTAGCGTTTCGTGGGTTTGGTGATTCAAGTTTGGATTTCAACTTGTTGGTCAGTATCAACCAGCCGGAAAGAACATTACCTATCAGAAGCGATCTCTATTATATGCTGTGGAAAAAGTTGACTGAAGCCAACATCGAAATTCCATTCCCGCAACGAGATTTAAATTTCGGAGATGGCTGGGAGAAGATTGCCACAGACTTACAAGGTGCATAATATGAAAAAGTCCCTTCTGCTATCTTTCATACTATTTGTCCTGGTTGCTTGTGGGTCGCCCGCGACAGAAGCATCTGAGCCAACCGTTACCTCTTCAGTAGAACCTGAAATGACAGTCAACGAGAAAACAACGGTTGTTACCTACAATCTAGGCGAGACAACCATCGTGCAGTCTCGCTTTCCCGAAGACAGCCGCTTCCGTGATATGCCGGTGCGCCTGAATGGCATCATCGCCGTTCCCACGGGCGGTGATGGCCCTTATCCGGTCGTCCTCATTATTCATGGCACACATCACGGCTGTCCCGAAGAGGAGGGTGGCGTGGATCGCTGGCCGTGTGATCCAGAGTTAGAACAGCCCAATTACCGGGGGTTTGGCTATCTGATTGAAGCACTGGCGGCCGAGGGTTATGTAGCGATTGCGCCCAATTTTAATGCCGAAAACACTTTCGGCTTCGGCGAAGGCACGCCCGGCGAACGGCTGTCCCAACTGCTTGATCTGCATATGGGCGCGTTGACTGAGGCAGCGGCTGGTGGCCCGAACGAGTTTGGCGTTGACATAGATGGACAGGCCGACATGAGCCGTCTGGTTTTCTTCGGCCACTCGCGGGGGGGCGAGGGGGCCAGTTGGCTGACAAACAGCCAGGGTCTGGCCATGCCGGATGCCACGGAAACGTTTGGCTATGGCCCAGTCGATGGGCTGCTCCTGCTGGCCCCGGCGCCGATCTTCACTCTGCCAGCCGGTTCGCACGTGCCCCAGGTCGTGATTCTTCCGGCTTGCGATGGGGACGTGATGAACCAGGAAGGGCAGCTTTTCTACGAAGGGGCGCGGCTGGATCCGAGCCAGGAGCAGTGGGCCTTGTCGGTCTGGCTGGAGCAGGCTAACCATAACGCCTTTAACGATATCCTGGGCCCCGACATGCTGGGATTTGCAAACCGGCCGGACTGCGAAGAACTGCTGGCGCCGGATGATCAGCGCCAATTCCTGACCGATATCGCCCTCACTTTCCTGACGGCAGCCTTCAGCGACGACCCCCAGACCGCAGAGGCAGCTTTGGCCCGCCTTGGTATGGATCCGACAGCGCCAGCGCCGGACTCATTGTTTGGGCAGCCGGCCCGGATAATGACCTTGGCTGAGGCGGCCAACCGCCGGCCGCTGTTGGTTCCGGCCAGCGCCGAGGAATTGACTACCAACCTGGCTGGCGGCAAGATCACGGCCGATGGCCTGACGACATTTTTCTGTGAGGAAGGCTACTACACCCCGACCATAAAGCCGGGCAGCGAGCCGTGTAAGCGGGTCAACTTGACCATCCCTGGCAACCCGGCTATGGTGGTTGTTTCTTGGGATCAGCCGGACAGCGCTCTACGGTTTGCGCTGCCGGAAGAGACCGGTGATTTGAGTGGTTTCACGACAATTAGCTTGAGAACGGCCGTGGATCCAACGTCGCCGTTGAACGCTTCCGGCAGCTACCAGGGTTTTTCGGTGCGGCTCACCGACAGCACTGGCGCTACTGCCATAGTCCAGACACGGCCCACCGAACCTGCCCTGGTCTTCCCACCCGGAAACGTGGAAGAAGACGATATTTTCGAGGGTGGTCTGTTCACCGGGCGGGTGCCCATGACAACCGTCCGGCTGCTGTTGAGCGATTTTGCCGGGGTAGATTTAACACAGATTGATGAGGTGGCGCTCCTGTTTGACCAGACGCCAAGCGGTTCGCTTTTTATGGGTGATATTGAAATGGTAAAACCCTAATCTGTATAAACCAGAGGAAATCTATCCGCAGATTTCGTAGATGACGCAGATTTTTCTTTAGTCTGTGAAATCCGTGTCATCTGCGGATGTTCTTCTTGTTTGTGTAAACAGTTTACTGATAAGGTACTCAATGTACTTCTTCGATATGAAAACAAGGCCATACCCGGTTCAACTGCTGATCAGCGGCCTGACATATGGCAGCGGTCTGCTGATAGGAAACGTCGTCAGCTTCCTCCTGTCTGAGCAGATTCTGTAAGCTTCAAAGATAAATGGCCAGATTATGCGCCGAATAAGATTGAATCTTACACAATTCTGGCATTACTTCCCCATTAGCAGTACGCCTTTAAAAAGGCCAGGGGTTCCTATGGTTAAATTGCGAAAAGCTGTTTCAAAATCATGAAAATCAAAGATGGTTACCAGCGGCTTAGTGTTGAGATCCCTCTGTAGTAACAATTCCTTTCCCTGGCGCATTGCCTCAACTTTTTCGTCCTGGCAGCGAACATGACCATTGACCACGTCGATAGCTTTAAAGTTCCATTGCTGTATGTTTACCGTTCGCTTACCGCTTTTAGATCGGTGATACCCAACAAGGATGATACGCCCGTGCTAGGCGACTGAATCGGTACAGAGATCAGTGGCGCTCTGTGTACCTGCCACCTCAATAACCACATCGAATTGACCGTATGTTTCCAGGATATCGGCAGGACTACCTTCAAACGGACTATAAGTAACATTCGCGTCAGATTGGCGACTCATTTCCAGGCGTTAAGCAACAGGATCAGTGGCGCAGATAAGACCTGCCCCTTGGTATTTGGCGAGTTGCAGGTAGATGAGGCCCATCAAGCCACACCCGACAACAGCCACCTTAGCGAGAGTGTCCAAAATATTGGTTCTTCAGCATGTTTCGTGCTCACTGCCGAACTGTTTACGGACAATTCTTGAGAACGGCGACTCTTACCTCTAGCTCAAGGGGGCTTCGCACTTGCCGGTCTGCACCGAGCCTTCCACACAGCACGAAATTTGAGGAAGAGCCACTTTTTTTAAGGCCACTCCATGCAGCCGCTACCATGGAGATTGGTCCAATCTTCGCATAAAAGGCCTGACAGCTTGTTCGTGCACCCGAGAAAATAGATGCCCTTGACAGAGCGACACAAGCCCGGATAATTTGAACATTATGATGAAATATGTGATGTACATCCTACTCGCCGGCGGTGCACTGGCGGTGGTCGCCGAACTGCTTCATGCTTCACCGCTCCTGATCTTCGTCGCCGCCGGATTGGGACTGATACCCTTAGCCGGTATCCTTGGTGATGGAACGGAAGCCCTGGCCAAGTACACCGGTCCGCGCCTTGGCGGCTTGTTAAACGCTACGCTGGGCAATGCTGTCGAACTGATCATCACTACGCTTGCTTTGTGGCAAGGAGCGGTAAATCCGGCCGTACGTGAAAGCAGCCTGCTCTTGGTCAAAGCATCCATTACCGGATCCATTATGGGCAATGTGCTGCTTATTCTGGGAGCGAGCATCTTCTTGGGCGGTTTGAAGCATGGTATTCAACGCTTCGACCGCTCGCAGTCCGGCATCAATATGTCCATGCTGCTTCTGGCCGTCATCGCTATTTCTATCCCTTCGATTTTCAGCCAGGCCATCGACGAGGTTAACCATCCGGGTGTTGAGTATCTGACCCTGGGTATTGCAGCGGTAATGTTACTGGTCTATGCGCTAGGCATCGTTTTCACGCAGCGCTTGGGACACGTCACCGAAGTTTCGCACGACAGCGGGCACGCACCCAGTTGGTCAAAGCGGCAGGCGATCATGATCCTCATCGCAGCAACGGCCGCAATCGCACTCTTGAGCGAAATACTGGTTGGTGCTGTAGAGCCGGTAGTTACTCAGTTTGGCATTAGTGAGTTCTTCTTGGGCATTATCCTTATTCCCATCGTCGGCAACGTCGCCGAGCATCTGGTAGCGGTACAGGCGGCGATACGTGACGATATGGAACTCAGCCTGGTCATTTCCTGGGGATCCAGCCTACAAATCGCCCTCTTCGTAACGCCGCTGCTGGTATTCATCAGCCTGGCCTTTGGCAACCCCATGACGCTCACCTTCACGACCTTTGAAATCGTCACCCTCGCCGCTGTTTCGTTGATAGCCGCCTTTATTTCCCAAGATGGAGAGAGCAACTGGCTGGAAGGCGTCATGTTGCTCAGTATTTATCTCATAGTCGCCATAGCCGCATTCTTCGTGCCCTTCTAGGAGTCGCCACGCGTTTTCAAGCTGTTAACCGTTGACTGTTGGCTGCTAAACTAGCCCGCCTGCGTCGCGTCAACAAGCATAAACTGCGGGGTTTCAGTGGGGTCAAAATTCGGATCGCGCCAGCGGGTGAAACGCACGATAGTGGGCGCGATACGCCAGCCAAGACGTATCAGCCATGGGTATTTCAACAAGTAAGCGAAGCGTGCCAACCGCGTGCGAATGTCCAGTTGTTTGAACAAAGGATCGGCGAGCAGGCGTTCACGATAAGACGCAAAACTGAAATCTTGCCGTGCAAAAGCGTCACTGATCGTATCTGCGGCCACTTCTCCATAACCGAGTGCAAACGAAATACCTTCGCCAAATAGCGGGTCGGCACCGGCAGCATCGCCAACCAGGAGAATGTGTGGCCTGGCGAAACGGCCGTCACGGCTCCACCACCGAATGGGATGCCCCTTCAATTGGTAATCATCCAGATCGCGATCCCTCACTGCCATCGATTCGCGCAGCGTCTTTTTCAGATCCGCCTTCGGCCGTTCCGGGCGCGCGCGGCTGTCAAATAAGCCCCGGTTCATGAATGGCTGCCCCTCAACGTAACTGGGAAAGTCCCAATAGTACCCTTGCAAACCTTCAGTCATGTACGTGAAATCAAACACGGCCACGCCGTCGCGAAATTCAGGCTGAATCATTGCATCTTCCGGCGTCAACACTTCCACCAGCCGCGCCACGCGCGAATCGTCGTCCCACTTCAATCTGCGCCGCAAAAAACTGCGTGATCCATCTGCGCCGACCACCACGCGGGCATGAAACGTCGCTTTATCCGTCTCAACCGCTACATAATCTTCGTGCGCAGTGATGTCCTTGACTGCTTCACCCTGGCGCACCCGTACGCCCAGCTTCTCGGCCGTTTGCACCAGCCAATGATCAAATTTATCGCGCCGCACAATACGAAATATCGGATTGCCGAACAGGGAATAGCTTCTATCCTGGTAGTTGAGGCGTACTTCCTTCACCTTGAAGTAGTCAGGCTCAAAGGGCAGGCCCAGGCGAGCCAGGATATTCGTACCCATGTGCGTTATACCGCCCCCACAAAGTTTCTCGCGCGGATGGATCGCTTTGTCCACGATGACGATTCTTTTTGCCCAGGCCGGGTCGTTCTTGATCAGGTGTAGGGCTGTCGATGTGCCGGAAGGACCGGAGCCGACAATCAGCACATCCACCCTTACTATCTCTGTCATATCACGATAATCCTCTATTGCAATGATAACGTGTACCGTGCAAGCGCTGAACCACCTGAGCCAACGAGGAGTTCGCCGCCCCTGCGCCAGACACTGCCAACGTCTATTTACTTCGAATGACGGGTAGGATTATAGCATAAGGAAGTGAGACTGCCTGTTCCGTGTCGATATCGGCCGTCTCGTGCGCCGCTTCAACATTGCCTAAGCTGTCTTTGGCCTGGCTGCGGAACTCATAGACCGCTTGCGCATCAGGCGGCATGAAAAATGCCGACTTTACGGAAACGTCGCTGAGCCACGATTGCCAATCACCCTCGCCGCCGTTTACCGGACGGTACTCGATGGAGTAACTTTTAACCTCGCTCAAGGCGTCATTGCCGTTCCAGCTTATCCAATAGCCCTTAGTCCAATCTAGCCAGTATAGAGACTTCACACCCGACACCGGGGGTTCACTGTCAATACCGAAGTGGGCTGCGGCAGACGGCAGCACTTTACCCGATTGCGCGAGTAGAACCACACGCCAAAAGAGAGCTGCGTAATCGCGATCGAAGGTATGCGTGACGCTTTCGACGGCCGATGGCCATTCCTTGCTTACAATCACATTTTGGAACTGATCATCCGTCGCCACCTGTAGAGTGGTCTTTGCCACTTCCTCCGGATTTTCGATGCGCCATTCAAACAACACTTCCCGCTGATTAAGCCACGTGCCGTCTGCCGGGGCGATCGTCTGGCCGGCGGGCAGCACTTCCAGCGGCAGCAGGCGGATGGCATCAAACCAAACCCCGAGCCCCTCGTCCGTTGTGGTCAGATCGGTCAGCCGGATCACATTTTTGTTGCCCGCCAGAAGTTTGTATTCACCCAGGGATGTCCACAAACCTACATTGCTGTTGTGACTGATCACTACACTGTCGCTCCCGCCCGCGCCTTGAATGCTGTATTTCGCGCCATCCGTTTCGCTCCGGCCTGTATTGCAATAAGGGATGTAGACTTCGATTTGGTAATGGCCGTCAAACGGGACATCAGGCCGCCATTCTCCCCAATTTGTCGACTTAACCGTGTCTGTTACTGACCACGTATACCAGGAGTGCGTATTGTATCCACACTGAAAAATGGGTACGTGCCAGTTGACGTTGCTTTTCGTAAATGCACTGCTCAACTTCATCGACGATGATGTGTGGCGATTCGAGACCCAAGCGGGCAGCAACCTCATCGCGAATAGCCGGGATCAGCGTATGTGCGCTGTCAGCCGGACATTCCGTTGTGCCACTTACGTCGCGGTGTCCCATAACATGGGGCAACCCCCATTCCACATTGGGCAGGGTATCGCTGGCCTCTAAGGACGTTTATATTGCGCTGGTCCGCTTTCCAGGCAAACATATCTACAACCGCTTCCACCATCGCTGGTGATGCTGTTTCATACCTGAAATCGCCGATCAAGGCCAGGCCCATGCTGCCTGTATTGGCCTTGGAGGCGTGCGTGCCCACAACATCATCTCCGCCAAGATGCCCTTCGAAAATCACCCCTGCCTTATCCACCAGAAAGTTATAACCGATATCGCCCCACCCCTTATCCACCGCGTGAAACTTCCAGATGGCGCGCACGGTGGCCGCCGAATCGCCACTCGAGCTGGTAACCGTATGGTGCAGGATCAAGTGTGAAACGGGATAATGCTCCAGGCCTTCGCTGTAGTTGCAAAGATCGTCCGTACACCAAACCGCGCGACTGATCACGAAAGGTTTTGCATAGCCGTCAGTGATTGGAGAAAACTCTGACTGGCCGGTGCGTTCACTGCGGTCCAACTGTCTTTGCGCTTCGATCATCTGCTCCACCGTTGGGCCGGCGGTTGAATCAATGAACGTCAATTTCAACTCGCGCAGCAGCGGTTCGGCCGGCTGGTCAGATCGACTGAGAGCGACCTTGTACTGCACATATGTGTGGGTCCGGTCAGAAGCGGGGACGACCGTCATTTCGCCGACAGTGCCCCTGTCTTCGGGCGTACTCCAGTCGCCAGATGCGTGTATCTCCTGCCAGCTGCCCCATTCGCCCTCGTTCTTAGCGCTGCGCAGAAAAAACTGCATCTCCGCTGATTCAGGCAGATCGACCACCCACTCGGGTACCAGCGCATTGAACGGGATGGGGGCCTGGATCGCTGGCGAAGTGTACGTGCCATATTCGGCCGTCCTTTCCATCGTCAACCCATCTGGGACACTGGCCATCCCGTCCCCTTCTCGAGGCACAAAGTCACCGCCACGGAAGATAAGCGCCTCCATGAGTACCTGCGGGTCAAATGAACTGGCATCCTTTTCCGCTGCCAGGAGTATCAGTACGGCCGTGGAAAACAAGAGATATCGTAAGCTTAAATCGCATACACAACCTACTTAAATTGCCAAAAACCTCGAATATCACCGTAGGGGCGGGACGGTTGGCCGGAGCCTCACAAGGTTAAAAACCAATTCCCATCCAACAGTCTTGCCCTTGCTTTTCAATTGTGCAAGTTCCCCGCGAGGGCAGAGAATTGTATCATATTCCCAACCGCCGTGCCTGATGGGAACATCACCGGTAACAATAGTAATTGCTTTCCCCACGCCGGCATAGTATTCTAAACAGACTAATATTTTTCCCCGGTACTGGACAGCTGCTGGTGGATTGCCTGACGACCGGTATGCTCACAACTGCCCTGCACATCGCTTACCGGTACCGTAAGGCGACCGGCTGTCAATGGAGATAAGCAATTCTTGAATTTTCCGAACAGTAGACCACCGCGAGGATTCATTCGAGTATCGTCGGCCGTTCCTGGAATCGCCGTTTTTGCCCCTGCACCAAAAGCAGAAAAAAAGGACGAAGTAGTCGCCCTTAGCTGCCCGCAATGTGGTGGAGAGACGGCCTGCAGCGTCGAAGATGGCGGCCTCCACAGTGCCTATTGTGGATACGATGAGGCCCCACGAATCGAGTCCGTGGGCAAGGCGGCCGAAAGTTTCGAGTTTACCGTTTGGAACCGTCACTGACCTGCGTAACGACCGTGCTCACATTAATCCTGGGCATCGGCGCCATCCTCCCCATCGCCTACGTGTCCCAATTCAACCGCGATCAAGAGGCAGACGTACCAATAACCAATCTGCAGAAAAATGCCAACAAACCCTGATAATCATCGCTAGATCACTCGGCTATCTCGATTCCCTCTAGCGGACTCCTTCCATCGTTAACCGTCCCCGATATGCTGCCGCCAGCCTCCGTAAGGAGCGGCACGCGCTCGGGAAGACCACCGACCTATAACCTTAGTGACTGATCGGATGCCGCTGCCGCTTTTCCACGAATCTGCGCGGAAATTGGCATTTACTCCAACCTATGGTTATCTTTGTACGGCCGAATATATGGAAACCTCTTTATGAAAAAGTAACTGATTTTCTGAGGGCTGACTCTGAACGCTGTCAGCTATCTTGAAGGAGAAGAAGCGTTATGGATTTCCTGCAAAGTATCGAGATAGATTTTGTATCAATTGCACTACATCTATTGTTGGCTTTCGCCGTCCTGATTTTCGGCCGTTTCCTGGCCGGAGCCACGCGCCGATTGCTGCTTAGATCGCTGCAAAAAACCGCCTTAACAGAATCCCTCAATATCCTGATAACCACGCTCAGCTATTATGCTGTCTTGATTCTTACCGTGTTGCTTGCCTTGGCCATTCTTGGCGTGCCACTTTCTATTCTGGCGGGTGCGGCTGGCGTCATTGTTATCGTCCTGGCCATTGCTTTACAGACATCCCTGGGCAATCTGGCAGCAGCCATCATTTTTCTGCTATTTAAGCCCTTTGAAGTCGGCGACCTCATCGAAACGGCTGGTGTACTCGGTTCTGTACAAGAGATTCAGATGTTCAATACCGTCATCGTGTCACCTGACCGCAAGACCCACATATTGCCCAATGGCAAGATCCAGGGCGCCGGTCTGGCCAATTACAGCAAGATTGGCTCAATGCGTGTCGATCTCACCTTTGGCATCAGTTATGACAGCGATGTGGATAAGGCCAGGCAAATCATTGCCGCCATATTATCTGAGCATGAAAGCGTTCTGGCCGATCCCCCGCCCCAAGTTTTCCTGCAGAAATTGGCCGACAGCTCAATGGATATTGCCGCCTGGGCTTACGTACGGTTGGTTGACTTCTTGTCATTCCAAAATGACATTGTGCAGCGTGTCAAGAACAGCTTCGACGAAGCCGGCATCATCATCCCCTTTCCCCAGCAAGATATTCACCTGAAAAAAGAAGACTGACGCTCTGTTTCATGCACTGCTACGACTCTTTGACGTAAGGTTGCCCCAAAGCTTCCGGTTTCGCTGCACCCCACCTGCTCCTGAACCACCGGGTTGACATGAGCATCAACACGACCAGGGTCATGCCAAAAGGAACCATGCGCCAGACGTAGCGGGACATGATGCCCGGCAGCACGAGCTGTGGGTTGAGTGATAGCTGCCACAAGGTGCCAAAGAGCAAGGAACCGGCCATCAGGATCAAAGGATTCCACATAGAGAAGAAGACGAGCGCCAGGGCAATGAAACCCCAACCCAGGAGGAAATTGTAGCTCCACACAGGGTTGAAATCGAGAGCATAAATCGTACCGGCAAACCCCATCAGCATCCCACCCCCGACAACACAAAGATAGCGCGTCTTGGCTACGCTAATGCCCGATACTTCGGCGACCGACGGATTCTCTCCCACCGATCTGATCCGTAATCCCAAACTACTCTTCGCCAGGATAAACCAGATCGCTGCCGCCAGGATGATGCCCACATAAAAGAATGGAGAAGGGCCAAAGAGGGTCGGTATTCTCTCCATTCCTAAAGGGCCCGTAAAAGGAGAGCCCATGTAGGTGGTCAGGCCAAAGCCCAGGATCCAAATTCCCATGCCGCTCACAACCTGATCGCCGCCTAACGTGATCGAAAAGAACCCGTGCAGCAGACCCAGCAGCCCGCCAATAGCGATGCCCACGAGGAAGCCCAGCAGGTAACTGCCGGTCGTCTGCGCCGTGATGAAACCCAGCGTCGCCCCAAAGAGCATCACCCCTTCAATACCAACATTGATGATGCCTGAGCGTTGTCCTAACAGTTCGCCCAGTCCGGCAATCAGGAAAATTGTTGAAGCATCGAGGCTTCTAACCGAGAACTCCCACATCTATGCGCTCCTCTAATTTGGTTTGGAGTAACCGCTTCAGCGGTTGAACGACTGAAGTCATTACCACAAACGAACTCTTATCCATGATGGTGCACCGCGCTGCCTGTAGCTCCTTTCGTCGATTTCACCCGTACGATCTTATAGCGGTAAAAGAATTGAAAAGCGACCAGCGTGATCATCAATACCCCGAGCAGCGCATAATCCACGCCAAAGCTCATCCCCAGTTTTCCCTGCACGAAACGGCCGCCCACGGATAGACCTCCGAAAAGAAAGGCCACGGGTATGGCGGCCAGCGGGTTGCCCTGTGAAATCAAGCCACAAATAATCCCGTAAAAGGCGAGATCCCCAAAAAAGCCATAATTTCTGGCGATCTTGTAGACGCCGGGAACCGCGGCGAAATAATGATATCCTGCCCAACCAGCCAAAGCGCCGCCCAGCACGAACACCAGCAGCGGAATTCGAAATCTGCTGATCCCGGCATACTCGGCCGCCGCCGGATTTTGACCATATGCCCGGATCTCGTAGCCGATTCTCGTCCTGGCGAACAGATAGGTCAGCAGCAGACCAACGCCTAGAGCGAGGAAGACCGTGATCGGGATGCCCATGATCAGCGGTGCGCGCAGCGCATCGGGTAGTTCGAAGCTTTCGCCCCTCCCGCCGGCATTCATAAACGGGCCCCCCTCTTTGATCATGAAGGAAACCAGCCAGAAGGTCATGAAATTTAACATCATCGTCACGACGATCTCATTGATGTTGTATTTCCCTTTCAGATAACCGGCGATAGCACCCAAGGCCGCGCCACCAACGGCCGCAGCAATCAACATCACAGGGATCAGAATCCACGGGGAGGGGAACGTGCTGTTAAACTTGTTAACCCCAAAGGCAAACAAAACGGCGTATACCGCTAACGCCCCTGCGTAAAGCTGCCCGGTCATCCCGATATTCCAGAGACCTGCTCGAAAGGGAATGATGAAGGCGTAGGTACAAAGCAGCAAGAAAATGAACCGGTTCAGGGTTAAGGGTAGGCCAAATGGGTTGGCAAAAGAATAGGAAAAGATCTCCTTGTAAGCGACCAACGGGTTGATGCTGGCCAGGAAGAAGATCGAGCTAAACAAAATTAGAGCGACGATGATGGCCAGGACCGAAATAGATACCGCCTGCCAATTGGACAGCGTAACTCTCTTTTCCAGTTTTAGGCGATAGCTGCCCAGCCTCATGTTCCTTCGCCCTCCAGAATTATGCCGGCCATCATAGCCCCCACGCTCTCTCGCTTCGCTTTCTCTGCAGGGACAATGCCCATGAACTTGCCCTCATACATCGGAGCTATCCAATCGCTCAAGGAAAAAACCTCATCCAGATCTTCGGAGACAAGCAGCACGGCCGCTTTACCCACCTTCGCTTCGGTCAATTGGTTGCGCACAAACTCAATCGCTCCGATATCAAGCCCTTGGGTAGGCAAAGCAGCGATCACAAGTCGCGGTTTGCGCGACAATACGCGCGCCAAAATAAGCTTCTGCAAGTTTCCGCCGGACAGATTCTTTGCCTTAACCTCGGCGTTCGGTGTCTTAACGTCATACTCGGCGATGATTTCTTCCGTGAGTCTCCGAATCTTGCCGTAATCCAGCCTGCCCCGATGGGTGAAATTTACGTCAAAGTAATAATTCATGGTCGTGTTTAAGACCAGCGAAAAATCACCAATCGAGCCTACCCCATTGCGATCGGCCGGAATGTAACCAACGCCCAGTTGCCAACGTTTTGCGCTGGACATCTTGGTGATGTCTTTGCCATTAAGAACGATTGTTCCCTTCTCAATTGCGCGCAATCCGGCCAATGCTTCGACCAATTCGCGCTGCCCATTGCCGGAAACGCCGGCAATGCTGAAGATTTCACCCTCGCAGATAGAAAATGAACACCCATCCAAGGCCAGAGTGCCTTTATCACTCATCGCCGACAAATTCTCCACCTGCAGAACAATTTCCCCCTTCTCCACCTTCTTTCGTTCCGTTCTGAAGATGATCTCTCTGCCAACCAGCTCCTCGGCCAGGCTCTTTTCCGTAGCCAGTTCCGTTTCAATGCAGCTTACAACTTTTCCATGTCGCAATACGGTTACTCTATCGCTGACCCTCAGCACGATCGGCAGTTTATGCGTGATGAAGGGCACGATAGCCAGATCATCTTTGGACATCGCTTCGATTGAAGTCAGGAGTTTATCAGTTTCGATCGGCGTCAGTGCCGCCGTCGGCTCATCCATGATCAGCAGCTCCGCGCCGCGATAAAGCGCCTTCAAAATTTCGACGACCTGTTTTTCGCCCTCGGAAAGCTGCCACACCTTGGCCTTGAGGTCGATGCTAAAGCCAAATTTATCGCAGAGATCGTTAATCTCCCGCGTTGCTCGCTTCAGATCGAGGACTATCCCAGCTCGGGGATGTCCCAGGATGATGTTCTCAATAACCGTGTGCGCCGGCACCAGTTTGCGATGTTGGTGTACCATCCCAATGCCCAGATCAATCGCATCCAACGGCGATTTGAACCAGACCTGGCTTCCGCCAACAAAAATCTCACCTTCGTCAGGCTGGTATTGGCCAAACAGGATTTTCATTAAAGTCGATTTGCCCGCGCCATTCTCCCCCAGAATAGCGTGGATCTCCCCCGCCTTGATATCGAAATCTATTTTGTCATTGGCAATAACGCCAGGGAATCGCTTCGTGATTCCCCTGGCCGCCAAGACAGTCTCGCCCCGTTTTATCTGTTCCAGTAGCACAATTAGCCCTCAGTATAACCTCTGCGCCTCGGCTCAGCATAACCCTACACCCGCTGTGTGATCTCTGCGCCCTCAGTGCAACCTCTGCGTCTTTTGTGTCCTTCTTTTTCCGGCAGTGCCCCAAGACCAGCTTCTAAACATGAGGCTCCCAATTTGGGAGTCTATCTCTCAAGATTGGGAGCCTCAAACCTATTGTGATACTAGAAAATGGGCGTCTTTATTGGCTTAGCTGAAAAGAAAACAATCAATAGCTGCAGGCAACGAGATTGAGGCCCAACCTGCCCATAATAATCCCGTCCCAATTAACCATTAACCATTCACGATTCACCAATTAACCATTTCTCCTACTCCAGAATCTGCACGCCCTCGACATCAAAGTTGAACAAAGACAACAACCATTCATCAGTCGGGACCTCACCAGCCGGCTTAACCTCTTCTCCTGCCGCGGGAATTGGCGCGCCTTCCAGCTCCAACCCGGTCCCATTGCTGATAAAAGCGTGCTCAGTGAAGGGATCCCATTCACCGTTGATCATCTGCTCCCTTCTTTGCTCCACGAGCTGCAAAATCTCATCAGGAATCAGCGGCAGAGCAGCGGGACTGATAGCCTCAATGCCCACCTTATTATCATTCATGATATCCACCGTTGGCACTTCCGTGCCATCCGCCAGCACCATGGAGTCGTTCATGCCCAGATATAGCACGGTTTCCGGATTTTCTTCGCCCGCCAGCCACTCATTGAGCATAGTCTCGTAGAGCACTTCCCAGCGTGTGTCGAAGGATACAGCCACCGTATCCGTATCCGACCAACCGTAAAAGCCCACGATGTCCATATCCTTGCCGACAAACCAGATGCCCTGTTCTACAGCAACATCCAAGGGGGACCCGGAATCCGTCTGTTGGGTTAAGATATCGACGTCATATTGCGATACCAAGGTCTCGGCGATGCCCCGCTCTTCTGGAGGTAGGAACCAATCCCCGGCATATTTCACAAAAATGTTGACATCCTTGCCCAGCATCTCCGCCGCATCCTGCACGCCCAGGATAAAGCCGTTCTGTCGCCTGATCACTTGAACCGAAGGGAAGGCGGAGACGATGCCGATATTGCCCGTCTCAGTTAATGCCCCGGCGATCAGACCTTCCAGATACAGCGCCTGGTATTGCCGTGGGAACAACCTGATGAAATTCCTCTTCGTCGTCAGATCGCTGGCAATAATCGAGCCAAAGTAAACCTCTGGATACTTATCGGCGATTTCTTCCAAAGGCAGCCCCATGAACTCCGCGTTTCCAATGACGATGTCAGCCCCGGCAGAGATTAACTCTTCGGCATAGGGAACTGCGACATCAGGCCCAACTTCCTCTCGATAGACGTAATCTACATTGTCATATTTCTCGGCGATTCTTTTCCCTGCCCGATCGTGAGCTCCGGACCATGTCGTCCCTTCAATGACACTGAAATGCTCAATGGCCAGGGTCGCCCCCTCATCCATTGCTTCCGGCGCTTCTTCAGCCGGCGCTTCTTCAGCTGCTTCAGCCGGCGCTTCTTCAACCACTTCAGTTGGTGCTTCCTCAACCACTTCAGCCGGCGCTTGCGCAGATGGTGTTGAGCATGCGGTCATGAATAGAACCATGGCCACCACCATCGCTAATATCATAATCAAACGAAACAATCCGCTATTCTTCTCCGGAAATAGTATTCCAATCATCTAAATTATTCTCCTTCTTTCAACTTGTTATCGGACGCGACCCAAGCACACATTGTTTCGTGTTCTGGGTCTCAAATTGCTATGGTCGGTAAATGCTGAAGTGCTGAAGCGGTTTCTATTCTAGAGGAGTGTTTGTTGCCCGTCAACATAGATATATGACCGATATATAAATAGGTGAGTGAAAATGCATCCTGACATTTTGTCAGTAGAATCATGCCCATGACAAATGTTCTTCTGATCTCAACCTACGAACTGGGCCACCAGCCGTTTGGCTTGGCGTCACCGGCAGCCTGGCTAAGAGAAGCCGGGGCCGAAGTCGCTTGCCTTGATCTGGCTGTTCAGCCGTTGGATGAAGCGCTGGTACGCCAGGCCGGCCTGATTGTTTTATACCTTCCCATGCACACGGCCACGCGGCTGGCGATCGAACTTATCCCGCGCTTGAAGTCCCTTAACGCTAAAGCTCATGTAGGTTGTTACGGACTATACGCGCCGGTTAACGAGAGTTATTTGCGCAGTTTGGGCGTTGGCACGATTCTCGGAGGGGAGTTTGAGGCCGGCATCGTCTCTCTTTATGATCGTCTCTTCTCTGCCAATGGTCAAGCCCATGAGCCCAACCAAGAACAAGCCCTCATTTCCCTGGAAAGGCAGCAGTTCTTGCTTCCCGATCGCAGTTCATTACCCCCATTAAGTGCGTATGCCTGGTTACAGCTGCCGGATGGGTCGGCCCAGCAAGTTGGGTATACGGAAGCGAGCCGGGGCTGCAAGTACCTCTGCCGTCACTGCCCTATCGTGCCAGTTTATAACGGCCGTTTTCGTATCATTCAGCCTGACATTGTCCTCGCTGACATTCGCCAGCAAGTTGGCGCCGGTGCCCAACACATCACCTTTGGCGACCCCGATTTCCTAAACGGGCCAGGCCACGCCATTCCCATAGTCGAGGCCCTGCATGCCGAGTTTCCCCACCTGACCTATGACGTCACCATCAAGATCGAACACCTATTGAAATATGATCATCTCCTGCCCACCCTAAAAAACACCGGTTGTCTCTTTATCACCAGCGCCGTGGAAGCGGTGGACGATCACATTTTGGAAATTATGGATAAAAGGCACACACGCGCTGATTTCCTGCAAGCAGCCAGGCGCTTGCGCCAATTGGACCTGGTCCTAAATCCCACCTTCGTCGCCTTCACCCCCTGGACGACAGCCGCTGGATATCTCCGCATGCTGTCCCTCCTGCGCGACCTCGATCTCGTTAGCAACATGGCCCCGATCCAATACGCCATCCGCCTGCTCATTCCCGCCGGCTCCCGCTTGCTGGAGCTTCCCGAAGTCCGGCAAATGGTCGCGCCTTTCGACCAAACCGCCCTCTGCTACCCCTGGCAGCATCCCGATCCCGCCATGGACCGGCTCTACCAGCGCATCTTCCGCCTCGTGCAGCAAAACCAGAGCAATCGTGAATCTAGAAACGCCCTCTTCAACAAAGTCTGGCAAGCCGTTTCAGCGCTAGCCCCCGGCCCCCAACCTTCTCCCTTGACCAATTGGGGCAGGCAGTTATCAGCCCAACCCGTCCCACAACTAAGCGAATCCTGGTACTGATGAGCGGAACCCTCCCAGAAGCAGTTTGCTTCTGATCAGGTCTAGGAAACGGCCGTTACTTCACCCAATCCGCCGCGATCAACTCCGCCTGCTGCAGCACCGTCTCCGTCGCTGCCTCCTGCATGTCCGGCGGGTAACCATACTTGCGCAAGATGCGCCGCACCATCACCCGAATCTTGGCCCGCGCGCTCTGCTTCACCGTCCAGTCGATCGTCGCGTTCTGCTGGATCATCCTCATCAACTCATGGGCGATAAAGGCCAGCTGCTCGTCGCCCATCACCTCTACCGCGCTCTCGTTTTCCGCCAGCGCATCATAAAAGGCCAGCTCCTCGTCGTCGAGACCCAGCGCCTCGCCCCGTTTGCCCGCCTCACGCATCGCCTTGGCTATCACGATCAATTCCGTCATCACCTCGGCCGTCGTCAACGCCCGCAGTTCATACCGTTTGATCGTCTCCTCCAACTGCTTTTCAAAGCTGCGCGCCTGCACTGCGTTTGTGCGCGATCGCGCCTTAATTTCGTCGTTGATCAATTTGCGCAGTAGCTCCAGGGCCAGGTTCTTTTGCGGCATGCCCTGCACTTCGGCCAGGAACTGGTCCGAGAGAATCGAAATATCGGGTGACTTCAGCCCCGCGGCGTCGAAGATATTGATCACCTCTCCCGAAGACACCGCCGAAGAAACCAGCTGCTTGATCGCCCCCTCCATCTCCGCCTGTGTCTTGGCCCCCACCGGCGTATACTTGGCGAAGCCGGCGCGCACCGCCTGGAAAAAGGCCACCTCGTCCCGGATTTCTATCGCCTTCTCGTGCGGCATAGCCAGAGCGAAAGCTTGCGAGAGCGCCGTGACCCCGTCCATGAAACGCTTCTTGCCTTCCGGCTGCTGCAAAATATGCTCCATCGCCGCCGGGATCACCGCCAGCCGCTGCGCCGGGAAGCCGTCAAAGAAGGTGCCATAATCGAAAGCGTGCTGCCCGCGAAAGAAATTGCATACCACCTCGTACTTGGTAGACATCACGCCCACCGCCAGGTTGATTGGCGAAATAGGATCGTCCTCTTCAAAAATTTCGTATTCTGCCGCTTCATCACGTAATGTGTAGCGCGCCATCGCCTCCTTCAAGTCGGGAGCGATGCCCAGGTAATCGACGATCAACCCGCCCGGTTTGTCCTTATAAACACGGTTGACGCGAGCGATCGCCTGCATCAGGTTGTGCCCGCGCATCGGCTTGTCCACGTACATCGTATGCAGCGGCGGCGCGTCAAAGCCCGTCAGCCACATATCGCGCACAATCACCAGTTTTAGCGGGTCATCCGCCTCTTTGAAACGCTCCGACAACCCCTTGCGCCGCGGCTTGTTGCGCACATGCGGCTGGTAATTTTCGGGGTCCATCGCCGAGCCCGTCATCACCACCTTGATTACCCCCTCCTCGTCCCGCTCGCTGTGCCATTCCGGCCGCAAGTGGATGATCTGCTCGTAGAGATCCACCGCGATGCGCCGGCTCATGGCCACGATCATCCCTTTCCCCTCCATGATCGCTTGTCGCAGCTCGAAGTGTTGCACAATGTCGGCCGCCACATGCGCCAGCCTCTCCTCCGTACCCACAACCGCTTCCAGCGCCGACCATTTGCTGCGTTTCCTCTCCCGCACCGCATCTTCTTCCCCTTCCGTGATCGCTTCAAAATCCGCGTCAAGCTGCGGCTTCATCTCTTCGCGCAGCTTTAATTTAGCCAGCCGTGCTTCGTAGTAAATCGGCACTGTCGCTTTGTCATCCACGGCGCGATGGATGTCGTAAACATCGATATAATGGCCAAAGACCTGCTTCGTGCTGATATCGTCCGATTCGATCGGCGTGCCCGTGAATCCGATGAAGGAGGCCTTGGGCAGCGCGTCGCGCACGTACTTGGCGAAGCCGTAGGTCAGGTAAGCCTCGTGCTCCCCCTTGACCAGCCGTGCGTCGAAGCCATACTGGCTGCGGTGTGCCTCGTCGGCGATAAAGACGATATTCTCCCGTTCAGAGAGCAGCGGGTACGCGCTATCTCGCCCCTCCGGCCGGAACTTCTGGATCGTCGTGAAGATCACCCCGCCCGACGCCACCTGCAGCAGTTTTCGCAAATCATCACGGTCTGTCGCCTGCTGCGGTTCCTGGCGCAGCAGCTCCTGTCCGGCGGCAAAGGTGCCGAAAAGCTGGTCATCGAGATCGTTGCGGTCGGTCAGCACGATCAGCGTCGGATTGGCCATCTCCGGCTGCTGGATCACCTTTCCGGCGTAGAAGAGCATGGAGAGGCTCTTGCCGCTGCCCTGTGTATGCCAGACCACGCCCACCTTACGGTCGCCGCCCGGCCCCGCGGCGCGCCCCGTGGCGTCAACGGCCGTATTCACCGCGTGGTACTGGTGGTACGCCGCTGTTTTCTTGACCAGCTGCGCCCCGTTGGTCTCAAAAACGGTGAAATAGCGCAGCAGATCCAGGAAACGAAAAGGCGCAAAAGCGCCCCTAATCATCACCTCGAGTTCCAATCGCTCCGCCGCGGGCAGCGTGCCGTCTTCCAAAGCGCGCCACTGCTTAAACCACTCCATGCCCGCCGTCAGCGTGCCCAGCCGCGCCTCATTGCCGTCGCTGATTACCATCGCCTCGTTATAGGCCATCAGGCTGGGGATATCCGCCTTGTAAGTCTGCAGTTGATTGTACGCCTTCTCCAGCGTCGCCTCCTCGTCGGCCGGATTTTTCAATTCGATCACCGCCAGGGGCATGCCGTTGGCGAAGAGCACCATATCGGGCCGGCGGTTGGTGCGCGCGTGGCTGCTGGGATTGACGTCGGTGACCGTGAACTGGTTCACCGCCAGCCAGTCGTTATTAGCCCATCGCTCGAAATCGAGCAGCCATACCTTGTCGTATTTGATCGCCCCTTTCTCGCGGTATTCAACGTCGACGCCGTCAACCAGCAGCGTATGTACGGCATGGTTATTATGCGCCAGGTTGCTCGACTGCCGCCGCTGCAGCTTGCGCAGCGCCTCGTCGACAGCCCCGGCCCTTGCCGCCGCCGGGATGTGCTTATTGATACGCTGCAAAGACTCCCGCAGCCGCCCCAGCAGCAGCACCTCATCGTAGCTGCCCCGTTCGGCCGTCGCTTCCCCCGGCCCAATATCCGGCCCGTAGCGCGTCGCATATCCAATTTCCCGCAGCCATTCCAAGGCCGCCTGTTCGACCGTATCTTCGTTGAGGCTCGTCATCGTTTGGCGTTCCTATCAATCACTGCCGGATTTTCCGGGTCATCCGCCCACATAGCGGGATTGGCGTCGATATAATCACGGATGCGCTGCAACGTTCGCTCGTTACGGACAATATGTTCGAAATAATTGCGCTGCCAGACACGGCCGTTATAAGGCAACCACCCCAATTGCTTCACACCATCCGTATACCGTTTCGTCGTCATCGTCTTAAACCGGTGCACCACATCGGGCAATGAAAAACGCATTGTAGGGGCAACCCCCTGTGGTTGCCCTGGCGTTGGTTGCCCTGGCGTTGGTTGTCCTGGGGGCGGCGGCGCATGGGGATCAGGGCAGGTACGGGGACCCGCCCCTACATCATCGACCGTTCTGATGTCGGGAACGAATAAAACGACAACGCCGTGCAAGTGATTAGGCATGATGCAACAGGCATCGACATCAACGCCGGGGTAATACAACGGAATTTCATCCCAAACCCTCTGCACCATACGGCCCGCATCGTTCAATTGCATGGTTCCATCCACAATTTCGCCAAACAGGCACGCGCGATCCTGGCAGACGATGGTCACGTAATAGGCCCCGGCCTGCGTGTAATCGTAACCTCGCAGGCGGATCGACCGGCGATGGTGGCGTTTGGGATCATAGATCATAATTTGATCTATCTGTAGGGGCAGACCCCCGTGTCTGCCCCTACGTGTCTGCCCTACGTGTCTGCCCTACGTGTCTGCCCCTACGTGTCTGCCCCTACAGGTCGCGCAGCGCTTCGGTTCGCGGGTGAAAACATTCGTAAAATGATTCCAGCCAGCGTTGCATCCACGCATGCTGGCGGGGCCACGAGTTACGGTCTGCCGGATCGAAATCAGTCGTGCTCAAAGTAATGTAACTGGATTTCTTTTCAGGCAGTTCGTTCCAATCGACCGCAGTACCCAATTCTGCCTCAATGGTCTCGTTGTCAGCATATAGAAGATGAAAGTGTCGTTTGGCGTCGGGTCCGTATATACAGAGATCGACATTTGTGCGCTGCTTTCCCATATGTATTGAGCTGCCTAGCTCGAATTCCCGACGGCCAATAGCGAAGTTCGCCCAATGTTGTGGCTGTGGTTTACGGGCCTTGATGAAGCTGCCTCGAGTTTCTAGGAACTGCTTGAAGGCGGTCCAGAAATCTTGCTGCAATTGCTTTGTTGGCGTGATCCCATCCAGTGGATGCCCGTCGACGGCCGTCGTCTGAACCCGGCTTCTGTCACGCATAGCCTGTGTTCGGGGTTGAAAGCAATTGTAGAAAGCTTCCAGCCATTGATGCATCCAGACATGCTGCTGGGGCCACTGTTCGCGATTTTCAGTGTCAAACTCATCGGTACTAAGATAGATGTAACTGGATTTCCTATGCGGCAGTTCATGCCAATCAAGTGCTGTTCCCAGTTCTGACTCGATATCATCCTTGTCTTCCAATAATTGATTGAAATGGTGCTTCGCATCAGGCCCTTGCATTCCCAGGTATACATCTGTCCGGTTATCAGCGATAACGATTGAATTTCCCAGCCAGAATTCCCAGCGTCCAATGGCGAATTCTGCCCAATGTTGTGGATATGGCTTACGTGTGTTTACCGAGCTATCATGGTTTTCCAGGTACTCCATATAGGCAGTCCAGAAATCAAGCTGCATTTGTTGCGTTGGCGTATATCCCGCCTCATTTCGCGCAACGGTCTGTGGCGATCGTATTGCTTTTGGTTTGGATATCACTTTGTCCGGACCAATCCAGATCGTGGAAGCGCTCGTGGCCAGCTGAGCCGCCCGATCGTTGATCTCCCTTTTGCCCCACTTTTCATGTCGGGCAAGATCGCGATTTAAGGTGATATTACTGCGCGCATACTCCTGCCTTTTTGCCTTGAAAGGATGGTTGAATAACTCCGGATTGTAGGCGCTAAGCGTCAGGTTGCCGATAGTGTGCAGCCACTCCTCGTGAATCGTTTCCGCATCTCCACCTAATTCGGTGCGCCAGGCACCGGTCAACGTTTGGGGCATGATGTGTTCGATAGAGGCTTTGGAAAGATCGGCTGGTTCCTTGTGTTCTGAAGCGCGCTCCAAAGCCTCCAGAACCGGCCTCGTATAGGTTCCACCATACCAGGGGAAGGTTGAAAATCCGGATTGAAACTGGAGATCGTTGGGGAAACCTTTCTCTATTAGAAATCGATTGAGATTCTCAATGGGCTTGTCGCCAAGCTCATCACACGCCGCGACAAACCAGCGGCCGTAAGTGCGGGAAGACTGGTTGGTCGCATAGCGACGCAGGATAAAACCACTGATCAATTCGATCGCTTTCACTAACTGCGAATCGCTCATTTCACCCCGATCTGCTTTTTGCAGTAGGGCCAGCAACAGCGGATAGGTTGTGGACGATACCAGTTTGCGCAGTTTACCTAAGCTGGCCTCGACGGCCGCATTCGGGTGCGCCGCCTCACCGCGAATAATATCATAGGCCGTGGCGTCCTCATGTAATTCGGCCGCCAGGGAATACGGATCAAAATCGTCGCCAATCTTGTCTTCAAATGTCTCGAAGACCGAATTGATGGTCACATATTCACCTGATTTCATCAGGTGATCGCGAAAGAAACTGGTCGCTAAGGCTGCATCAAGTTCCCTTTTATTGTCAACAGACTGGTATTCGAAATGCGCTTCCAGAGGACGCCATTGTTGGTCGTCGAAAACATCTTGCTCTTTGGGCGTCACATGCATAAAGACGAAATTGCGGATCAGGTCAGCCTGGCTGAGCGGCACCCCTTTCGAGTTAAGGCTTTTGAATATCTCGTACGGATTTTCGCTGTTGAGCTGGATGTAAACAAATTCAAGCCGCGCTTTTAACAGATCGAAAAGATCTTTAAGTTTCTGTGGCGGGTCAGGCTCGATGAAGGTGTTCAGTTTGTCCACAAAGAAGCGGAAGGCTTCGCCGATGGTCCCGTTGATCGTCAGGTTAGGTTTGGTGATTGCTTCGATATATTCACCCCGGTCGCGCTGGCGCGGGAATATACGGTATTGTTCGTCGGCTTCGGCGAACTTGTGGATGAGGAAGTTTTCGTTGATCTCATCCGCTAACTTTTCTTGCTCATGCTGCAGCGCCAGATAGCGCAGTGCCGAAAAAAGGAGGGCAAACGTGACCAGCCGCTGCTGCCCGTCAATCACCTGATAGCTTGGATTCTTGTTAAATACTGGCGGCAGCGGGAAGAAGACCAGCGATCCCATAAAATGGGCGCGGTCTTTGATCTGTGTTTCGGTAAGCAATTCGATGTCCAACCAGAGTGTTTCCCAGTCGCCCTTCTGCCACGAATAGTAGCGCTGGAAAACGGGTATGATGTACTGCTTGGGGGCGTTTATCAAGTCTTGTAAGGTAATGTCGTTTGCTTCCATCAAATTTTCTCGTAAGTTTGGGGGTAGGTACGGGGACCTGCCCCTAAAGGATATGTACTAATCCAGTTTATTGGCGATATGGTCCAGTATTAAACGAGCTACAGTCCGGCCGTCTTCGGGCCTCATGGGGTAGCCAAGGGTGAGGCTGTTCTCCGAGTGCGTCCAGAAATTGAGGTGGTTCGGGAGATCATTTTTAATTTTCGCCTCAGCCTGGGCCACGTCTAGGCGCCCTTCTAATGAATCGCGGCGCATGCTATAGGTCATGCTTGACTTGTGGGCATAGACCGTGCCGATGAAGACGCGGCCGCCGCGGGTCCGTTTGTAGAAGCTGATGCCGGATTTGCGGGGTTCGATGGTGATGGTTTCATCGAGCCCCAGCAGCGTTTCTTTGATCGCCAGATAGGTGTTCTGCGCTTCTTGCGGCCAGGTCGCCAGCAGTCCGGATTCGCTGGGCAGCGCTTGAGCTGTTTCCTGGGGCGTATGCACCGCTTCGATGTCCAGAAATTCTTCGCCGCTATCGGTGCGGTAGTAGAGGTATTCGACGATATTGATCTCGATCCCGTGGCGGCGCAGGTAATCGACCACAATGCGGATTCGATCGTCCCGCCCTTCCAGGACGAGGATGATGCGCTGTTTGCCATTCAGGGCCAGGTCGGGCGGCAGGACGGGCAGCGCATCGTCATCTTCGGTGTCTGACTGGCCAAAAGCCTCCTGCCACGCCGCGGCCAAAGTGGTGGGCTGAGCGCGCCGGGCCAGGTAGTCGCCGGCCAGAACCATGACCGCCTCCTGATCCAGGCCGGCAGCCCACGCTGCGTACTCCAACGCCTGGGCGATAACATCCCGCGGCGCCCGCCCCCGTTTCAACTCTACTATCACCACATTGCCATCCGCATCCAGCGCCAGCAAATCCGGCATGCCGCTCTCCTGCGCATTCGGCTGTCGGCTGATTACCAGCAGCGGTTCCCCTTCCGCCAGCACATCCGGATTTTGCTCCAGCAGCGTTTCCAAATCCTCTTCTAGGTAATGCTTGCCGAAAGGCGCAGAGCGCACCGGCTGCAAGCGGTTCTTTGTTGAAGATTTACGGTACATGGTCATGGTTTTTCTCTTTCTATGCCGGGAGACTACTGAAAGCGTATTCGATGATCATAGTTGCCATCATCATCGTAATGTGGGCATGCTTCGTATCCAACAGATTGCCATAGTACATCAAATAGAGGACGCAACAACCTCCCTGAATCTTGCGACAAATCTTCAACCGGGACATCCGGCAGAATTAGAGTGTCACGTTCGATTGGTGTTGCAGATCGATCGAAAAAGAAATCGTTACGAGATGGAACCTGGTAGCCTTTGACCCCTAATAGACTCAAAAGAAGTAATATTGGAGGCGATACATTCATTGACGACAACAATTCAAAGTATTTCTCTAGGGATGTGATGAGTTTCATTTCAATATCGATTAATGGTAAATGCCTGCTTTCTGTCTGATCACGAATCATCTGAGAATCGACGGCCTCGATCACCCCAGTGCGAAATATCTGAACGTACCCGCCAAAAAAGCTATCATCTCGTGAACTACCGGTTACGAATCCGTCAAAGTTAAATCGACGATTACTCCAGCTCCTGTAAATCGGTTGTACCAAATTAGACAGTTCGTTTGCACGTTGGGCTACATCTAACTGAAGGCCCCGGTTAAAAGAAGACAACGGAACTACGTGTAAGATAATACGGGGATTATTAAGGAGCGGGTACGGCGTCTCATCGGCAATGATCTTTCCTAAACGATCATGACGAAATTCAGTTATGCGTTCCAATAGCGACTCCGCGGCTACAAAAGCAGTTCGTAATTCACTCACGTCCAATTGATATTTTCCCCTACTTGTTCGGGAGAAAAATCGCGAACTTCCCTTGAATATGACCATATGAGGGCCGTTCCAACTTTGTTGCACACGAATTAGAACAACAGGGCCTTTTGCAAACCCTTCAATCGCTACAACTTGACTGACTATTCGCGGATCAAGATTGCTACGAATGCTTCCTTCAAGACCGAGTATCAATTCATCAAGGTTTGCCACCGTTAATCCTTCAGCTTCATGTGGAATACTGGTTGTATTACCTTCGTCGTCACGTTCTTCCGTGATTCCATAAAGAATGTCACCGCCGCTGGCATTTGCGAATGATGAAACATCAGCCAAGAATTCCTTCTTTGCCTTGTCTGTACCGCCAGGTAGTTCCTGTTTATACTCGAGGGTTCTGCCTTCTGGTACTTTATTGTTAACGAGGCTTTCTATGGTTTCCTTTCTTATTTGATCTGCAGAGACACTTCAATCATTTATTCATTACTCCATTACGCTCATCAAATTACGCGCAAGGTGACCTGACATAAAGCGAGGCAGCAAAGTATCACGAAGCAGAGCAAGGGTACGGGCTTCGTTGCAGTTGTTGAAAACCAACTTCAATATTGGTCCAACGATCTTGGCGAAATGCCAAACTATCTCGAGTTTAGGGACAATAATGGGGATTTGACGAAGTGCCGTAGAGTTGATGCCAGGAATCGCAACTCCTGTTGCCCGATTCTTCATTTCCATCATCGCCCAGTCGGAATCTAGCCAGAAGTAAAGATATTCTTGGCAAAATATCGGATTGGAACGAATTCGATAAACGTGACTATTGATACAAAACTCTTGAAATGGAAACCCATCCCCAAAGATTGTCACATGTGGTTCGAACAAACCTGGGCGACCACCATCTTTGTACAACAGTATGTCGCGGTCATTAACCTTTCCGCGTCTCAGATTGTTAAAGAAGTCATGAGATACATATTTTGTTTTGCTGAAATCAAATTGACCAAGGCCTACAATGCTCTCGGCTCCAACGCTCGGAACACCCTCCGTAATTCCCTTGATCCCACCTTTTGGTCTGCTACCTGTCTCAATCGCATTTACAACTTCGCCAAGTTCTGTTACCTGCCACTCCGCCGGCACCTCACGGCCGTCCACCACCTCAAACCCATCCGGAAACAACGCCGCCGTTTCCGCATCCATGCCATAAGGCTCCTCACCCAGCGCCTTGGCCCGCACCGGGTCGAAATCCACAAACCAGGACTTGAAGATCGCCCGCGCCATCTCCTCCAGCGTGGCATTCATCTGCCGGTTCAGTTCGATCTTGTCGTCAAATGCGCCGAGAATGGCCGAGATGGCTTCTTGCTCTTCCAGAGTAGGTAATGGAATTGGAAATGTTCGAAGATATGCGAGATTTGTTTTGGGTACACCGGTTGCTTCCGAGTCGCGCCGTATTTTTTCACGGCTTGCAACTGATGATACGAAATAATAAACATAAAGAGCATCAGCTAGGCTTGGGTCCACAGACAACTTCATCTGATTTGAAGACAGTAGGTATTTCTCGAACCGATTATCATCAGGAACAAGTCCAGTTTGTCCGAGTGTGCCCTTTTTGGTGAAGATAATGTCATTTGCATAACACAAACTACGCTCTAGCTCACGCGCCTTCTCCTCAGAAACATACACAAATTCTGTCCCCCTAAACCTCCCGCCCTCGACTGATAGATTTGAACCACGGATTACTGGAACACCAGAATCAGTGTACTCAGCAGACTTCAAGTTAGAACCGAAAGGACCGTCTACAAGCCCGTAGGTTTCCTTCGCAATGTCCACTAGAGTGACGTTTCTGCAAGTATTAGGAAGCTTAGACATCATAGCCGATTGCGGATAGGTTGGATTGAATGGCTTGCTGTAATTGTTTGCTCTGCAAGAACTGTTCAGACAACATTTCTGTTAGTCGCTCCATTTTCTCCTCGAATCTCTCACCATCGTCTTCTAATTCGGCCGCGCCGACATAACGGCCGGGTGTAAGTACAAAATCATGAGCAGTAATTTCGTCCAATGTCGCCGATTTGCAAAATCCGGGGATGTCATCGTATGTTGTAGGGGTAGACCCCTGTGTCTGCCCTGGGCCGTGTCCCGGATCGGTGCGCCATGTATGATAGGTATCCGCCACACGGCCGATATCCTCCCCCGTCAATTCGCGCCGCGTGCGGTCAACCATCGTACCCAGCCCGCGCGCATCAATAAACAACACCTGCCCTCGCCTTTCTGCCGGTTTGGCACGGTTGAGGAACCACAAGCAAGCCGGAATCTGCGTATTGTAAAAAAGCTGCGGCGGCAGGGCTACCATGCAATCTACCAGGTCGGCCTCCACCAGCGCCCGCCGGATCTCTCCTTCACCCCCGCTGCTGCTGGACATGGAGCCGTTGGCCAGCACAAAGCCGGCCCGCCCCCTGGAACCCAGATGGTGCACCATATGCTGCACCCAGGCGAAGTTGGCATTGCCACGCGGCGGCACGCCATAAACCCAGCGCTTATCTTCGGCCAGCAGCTCGCCGCCCCAATCGCTGACGTTAAACGGTGGGTTGGCCAGGATGAAGTCCGCTTTCAAATCGGGATGCAAATCCTCGTGGAAGGTGTCCGCCGCGTACGGCCCGATATTGCCGTCGATGCCGCGAATGGCCAGGTTCATCTTGAACAGCTTCCAGGTCGTCGGATTCGACTCCTGGCCGTAAATGGCGATATCCCCCATGCGCCCCTGGTGATCCTCCACAAAACGCTCCGACTGCACAAACATGCCCCCCGCGCCGCAGCAGGGATCGTAAATACGGCCGCGGTAAGGCTCCAACATATCCACCAGCAAGGTCACGATCGACTGCGGCGTGTAGAACTCGCCCCCCTTTTTGCCCTCCGCGCTGGCGAACTGCCCCAGGAAATACTCGTAAACCTGCCCTAGGATATCCTGTGCCTGGCTGGCCGAGTCGCCCAGGCCCATCGTGCCAATCAGGTCGATCAACTCCCCCAGGCGCCGCTTGTCCAAATCTTCACGGCCGTAATTTTGCGGCAGCACGCCTTTGAGCTGCGGGTTTTCCTTCTCAATGACCGCCATCGCCTTGTCAATCAAGATGCCGATCTGCGCGCTCTTGGCATTAGCCTGCAAACCCGCCCAGCGCGCCTCCCGTGGCACCCAGAACACGTTTTTCGCCAGGTACTCGTCCCGGTCTTCGGGATCGGTGTACTCCCTCTCCTGTCGCGCCGCCAGATCATCATACAGCTCCTGGAAAGCGTCCGAAATATACTTGAGGAAGATCAGCCCCAGGACGACATGCTTATATTCGGCCGAGTCCAGGTGCCCGCGCAGCTTATCGGCCGTCGCCCACAGTATCTGTTCGAAGCCCAGCGCCGCGCCGTTACCTGTTCGATTATTCATTGCCATAATGGGTCCTTCATTTGCTCAGAAAAGAAACACGCCTGCTCGTCCCTGATCGCAAAACTAGCCTACCCTACTGATCTTAAGTATTCTATTACGCCAAAACAGTATTGTCAGGCCAAATCAAGCCGATTGTGACATTCGTCCTCCCCAAACATGACATTCGTCGACCCACGTAGGGGCAACCCCCCGTGGTTGCCCTCTTCCCGTGGTTGCCCTCTTCCCGCCCTACCACGGCCGTCCACCGCACACAATCATTACATTATGTCAACTACAAACCCCACATCTGGAATAACTAGGCAAAACCCCACAACCCCCCATATCTTCGATAATTGTTTCCCAAAAATAACTCAATTATCGATACAACTACTCCGCCCAGTTCTCAAGCTACAAAAGCCTCTGCCGCAGCGGAGAAAAACTCATCCGGTGTTCCGGCGTCGCCCCCAATTCAGCAATAGCCCGCCGGTGAAAATCCGTCCCATACCCCTTATGCCGTGCGAAACCATACCCCGGATAACGGCCGTCCAATTCAACCATCATCCTATCCCGCGTCACCTTAGCCAGGATCGAAGCCGCCGCGATACTGAGGCTCTTGCTGTCGCCACGGATGATTGACTGCTGCGGCAGGGGCGTCCTCCGCAGGCGTAGTCGGCCGTCGATCAACAGATAACCTGCCGGCGGATCAAGCTGCGACAGCGCCTGCATCATCGCCGCTTTCGTCGCCGCAATGATGCCCATCTCGTCAATCCCTTCAGCCGGGCAAGATCCAATGCCGTAACAAAGGACGTTGGCTGTGATGATCGCATAGAGTCGCTCGCGCGTCTTGGCCGTCAACTGCTTCGAATCGTTGACTTCATGCAGCTGCCCCAGGCGCTGCGCATTATCCAGAGGCAGGATCACCGCCGCCGCCACAACCGGCCCGGCCAGCGCCCCCCGGCCCGCCTCATCCAGCCCGGCAATCGCTGCCAGCCCGTTTTCTTTATAGACGCTTTTTTCGAATAGTAGGGTGGGCACGGCTGCGGTCTACGGCTTGACCTCGTTGCGGCCCGGTTCGATAAGATAGGCGCCGGTCATCAGGTAGTAGCGTACCTGTATCGTCTCCAGCAAGGTCGTCCCATAATTCCAGAAGCGCACGTGCGTCTCAATATGATCGATCCAGCGCGCGGGAATGATCCCTATCTGCAAGCCGAATTGTCTGGCCAACGCCAGCGCCTCAATATCAAAGCCCCAGCCATCAATACGCGCCACCGAAAAGATTTTCTCGGCCGCTTCGGCCGTGAAAGCCTTAAATCCGCACTGCGTATCCCAGATGCCCGGAACGGCTACAAACTGGATGAAAAGATTGCCCGTATTGCCCAGGACGCGCTTCAGCAAAGGTTGCGGCACCGCCTGCCCTGCGCCAGGTACGTCCTTCTCGTCGCGCGAGCAAATGACCACATCCTGCCCCTTAGCGAACAAAGGGCGCATCTGGTCGAAATGACTGATGTCTGTGGAATTGTCGGCATCGGTGAACAGGCGAATCTGGCCCTTGGCGGCCAACATACCCTCACGTACCGTATACCCCTTACCCCGATTTTCGGCGCGCTCCAACCAGCGGACATGCTGCCTGCTTGCGGCAAATTCTTCGACCCTGTCTTGCGTCTCATCGCTCGGGCCATCCATTGCCACCACGATTTCCCATGTATAGGATTGCCGCGAGAGGTACTCGTAGATGGACAGTAGCGTCGTTGTGATCCGCCGTTCCTCGTTGTAGGCGGGAATGATTACACTTAAGTAGGGGGTTGCTTGATTCATATCCACAGAGGCGTGATCTTACCTTTGCCGCGGGGTCTCGTCAACAGGCGTCAGCAGCGCTGTTAATGATTTATCATCAATACGCCGCCTGGCCTGGATGGCGCGCCGTTTAGGAGCCATCTTGAAAATGCCCAACAAGCCATGCAGCTGGCCACGCAGCCGCGCCCGCGCCGCTGGGCCGCGCCAAGACCGCAGCGCGTCCCGGCTGATCCGCAGCTGCGCCCGCGCGATAGCTTTCCAGTTTCGCCGCAGCAAGCTGGTCGGATAGTTTTTCCAAATCAAATAGAGAAAGTTACGGCCGTCATAGAAACTGCTGGTCACGCCCGTACCACCTGACGCCTTTAACTTGTGGTAGACCACGGCCGTGGGCACGTAAAGCACCTGCCAGCCCGCCAGGTGCGCGCGCCACGAGAGATCCACATCTTCGCAAGAGAAGTAAAAATCGTCGTCTAGAAAGCCGATTTCATTTATCAGGTCGCGCCGGTAAGCAGCAGCACCGCCGCAAGCGCTGAAAACCATTTCTTCCCGATCATACTGCCCCTCATCCTGCTGCCATACCCCACGATTGCCGGGCACGCCGTCCACACCATAATAGTCGCCGGCCGTATGTAAAATCTGCCGTTGATCATAGAGCAGCATCTTGCTGGCCACAACGCCGCTCTCCGGATGGCGCTCGAAAGCATCCACAATCGCCTGCAGCCATCCTTCATCTACCTCAGTATCATTGTTTAGAAGAACAACAACTTCACCTTGCGCAGCCGCATATCCCGCGTTGCAGGCGCCCGTGAAACCGCGGTTTTCCCCCAACTCCAACAGACGCACCTCTGGGAATTCCCCTTGAACACGCTCCTGGCTGCCATCCGTCGATCCATTATCGACCAGAATAACCTCAAAATCCCTGAAGAGCTGCCGCCGCAGCGATCCCAGACAATCATCCAGGTGATGCTTCCCATTAAAGTGCGGGATAACAACCGATACCGCCACGCCGCCTTCCACCCTCTCTTCATTCATGCACCCCAATTATAAACCCTTTCAAGATCGCATACACCCCAACCGCCCAGAAGTTGACCTTCTGTGCTTTCTGGAACGGCCGCGTGAAGCATTCAAAAAGTTCAACTGCTAACAGAAGAAACCCGCTTTATGAAGTGAATCAGAGCTGCGCTTTTCGCTCGGAACTTGCCATGTAGATGCCAAAAAGCCCGGTTTCCAGACCCCGTCAAAAGTAATGCAAATTCGCGCCAAACATCCTTGACAAGAACATATGTTCTAATGTAAAATACAAGCAATACAGTGCAAGCCTTCGCACCAGAAAACACGGCCACGAGATAGATTATGAGCCATCACGAATTCACAAAGCAAAACAGCAGTCAGGTATCAGGGGTCAGCCTGACCCCTGACCCCTGATACCTGACTGCTGACCGCTCCCCCCCAGAATCGCTTTCGTTCCCAGAATAAAAAGATCAAAAGGAACAAAGAAACAAAATCACCCACACCTCAAAACGCCAACCAAGTTGACATAAATCACAAACCCTTTCTCATAAATAATACAATAGCTATTAACAACCAGCCCCGACCGCTGACTATTCACTGTTGCCTGTTAACTGTTCACCGCTCCAGATTCAAGGCGCAGAACAAGATCGTCAAACTCTTCACGCGTTAACCCAAAGATTAATTCATCATAATAGTTGCCATCCATGTAAATATGCCGGCGGATGCGACCTTCAGCTTGGCAGCCCAGGCGGCTGGCATGTCTGATCATAGCTTGGTTGGTTTCCACACAATGAACGTTGTACTTCTGATAACGTAGTTCATGGAAAGCGTAGCGCAAGACAATAACTTTGGCCTCAAAGCCATAGCCTTGCCCTCTAAACGCGCGGTAGATACGGCTGCCCGTCTCGAAAGTGCCATTTTTCTGATCCATGGAGTGAATATTCATCCCACCAACCAGCTCCCCATCCACTGTCTCAATAGAGAACATAATCCGCTCGTCTCGATTGTTAAACTCAGCGTACCGTTCGGCAAAAGACTGCGCCGCTCGTTCGGATTTGGGCAAATCCATGCCGCAGTTGAGGAAGCGTACAGCCTCGCTATCTGAACGCTCTTCTGCCAGCCATAATTCAACATCATTCGCGTGCATAGGGCGCAGCCGGACACGTTCCCCTTCCCAATAGTAATTGTTCTTTGCAGTCGTACTCATAGGTTCCTCTTGCTTTTTCTTCACAGGATAGCGTTTCTGACTAATGCCTATCTCAATCTTCAACCATTTCTTTGATATGTCAACCCAATTGTCAAGCCCGTTCACGGATAGCTGATAGCAGTTCACTGTTGACTGTTAGCCGTTAGCTGTTCACTGTTGACTCTTAACTGTTATCCGTGCTATAAACAGCAAAAACCAGAGGCGGAAACGAACTATGTTGGAACAAACCATCAGCCGCGTGCGGCGCAATCACGGTCTGGAACACGCGACAATTCACGTCCTAACGGAGAAATACAAACAATTTAGCGCCCAGGGCAACTCCGACCCGGGCGGTTTCTCCTTGAATATTTACGGGGATATCAGCGAAGAGCAGGTCGAGACGGCCGTACGAGAGGCATACCAGCGCATGAAGAATGGCGAACACGGCCTGGCCGTCCACCCCAATTGTGGCACCGCCCTGCTCACCACCGCCACCATGGCCACGTTGGCCGCCCAACTCGTCTTTGGCCTGGAGCACAAACGGCAAGGAAGTTCAAGCAACAGGTGGTCTGTACTCTTTAATGGCTTGCCTTCGGCCGTTTTAATGGTTGTGCTGGCGATCATCGTCTCCCGCCCGCTTGGCCTGCAGTTGCAAGAGAGATTCACAGTACAAGGTGACCTGGGTGAAATGCAGCTTGTGCAGATACGTTCCGTTTCACCCTCAATCGTGACCCGCATTTTCCATTTCCTGCTTGCAGGAGGTAGGGAGTCGCACCAACCTCGCGCCTACCGTATCGAAACAGTTGGTTAGGCCGCCGCGGCCATCTCGAACTTTCTTAGCAAGCTCCTGGCACTATGTTCTACCTTTTCCACGGTGACGACGTCCATGCTCAGAAAGAGACGGTCGCGCGCTTGCTAAACAAGCTTGGCGACCCGGCCATGCTTGATCTAAACACAAGCCGTTTCAGCGGGGCGTTCTCTTTCGTCGACTTGCGTCAGGCCTGCGATGCGCTCCCCTTTCTGACTCCTGCTCGTGTGACCATCATCACCGATTTTTTTGCTGCAAAACCGGGCAAGGATTTTCTGGCCGAGTTGGTCGCCTACTTGCCCCAATTGCCGGGCACTACCCGCCTCATCTTTCTCGAATCCCAGGAACTGCGTGATAACAATGTGCTCCTAAAACTGGCCCGTGAGCTGGACAACGGCTATGAAAAGCTGTTTGTCAGACCGCAGGGCAGCGAGGTGGAGCGCTGGATCCAACAACGTGTTGGCAAGAAGGGCGGCCACATTTCGCCCCAAGCAGCCCATCTGCTGGCCGCTAACGTCGGCAATGATCTCGATATCCTGGACAATGAAATCGAAAAGCTTGTTAACTACAAGGGGCCGGACGAGTCGGCCGTTATCGCCCCCGCTGACGTAACCTTGCTTTCACCATATGTGGCTGCGGCCAGCATCTTCGATTTGGTGGATGCCCTGGGCAACCGTAACGGCAGGAAAGCCTCGCTTCTCTTGCAGCAGAAACTAAATGAGGGGATCGATCCCTTTTATCTCTTTTCCATGTTCGTGCGCCAGTTCCGCCTGCTGATCCAGGTCAAGGAGTTGGCCGACGCGGGTTACCGTCCTCAAGGTATTTCGCGCGAACTGAAACTGCACAGCTTTGTCGTGGGCAAGCTGTTCCAGCAGGCGCGCGGCTTCAGCCAACGAGAACTCGAACAGATTTATCGTCGTCTTTTAGACGTTGATGTGGATGTCAAAACGGGGCAGGACGATATGCAAACCGCGTTGCATCTCCTAGTAGCCAACCTGACCATTACCGCCTGAGCAAGAGGAAGCCTTCCAAATCGCCTTATGAACAAAACAAACGTCATTCTGACCGGCTTCATGGGCACGGGCAAGTCGACAGTGGGCAGGCTGCTGGCCAACAAACTCGATTATGAGTTCGTGGACACAGACGATCTGATTGAGCAGCGCGAGGGTCGATCCGTTGCCGCTATCTTCCGCGAAGCGGGCGAACCCGCCTTCCGCCTTTTGGAAGCTGCTGTAACGCGGGAATTGGCAGCCCGCCAACATCTTGGTCATCGCCACTGGTGGCCGGCTGATGCTTGACCAAGAAAATGCAGCCGCGCTGAGCGCCACAGGTCCGGTATTTTGCTTGACGGCCGAACCGCAGGAAATAATGGCACGACTGGCCCGTGACGATGGGCGGCGCCCGCTTCTCGCTGTGCCGGATCCTATTCAACGCATACACAATCTGTTGCAGCAGCGTGCGCCGGACTACGGCCGTTTCCCGCAAATCAACAGCTCCGGCCGGACCCCACAACAATTAGTAGGAGAAATCAGCTTGCTACTCGACAAGGAAATCGTTAACGTGACATACCCTGACGGCAGTTATCACGTCGTCGTAGGCCCAGATTTAATACCGTCCGTTCGCCAACTGGCTCGCATTCAAGGTCCCTTGGCCGTGATCACGGACAGCAACGTTGGGCCCCTCTATGCCGGGCGCTGTGCTGAAGCCGTCACTGTCGTGACCATTCCCGCCGGGGAGCAATATAAGACCTTGGCCACGGTAAACAACATCTACGACGAGCTGTTGGCCGCGGGCTTGGATCGTCAGGGGGCGATTCTGGCCCTTGGCGGTGGCGTGGTAGGAGATGTAGCCGGCTTTGCGGCTGCCACATACTTACGCGGCATCGATTTTGTCCAATGCCCCACCACGCTCCTGGCCATGGTTGATGCCAGCGTAGGAGCCAAGACCGGCGTCGATCTGCCTCAGGGCAAGAATTTGGTGGGGGCGTTTAAGCAGCCGCTTGGCGTATTTGCCGACCTATCGACCCTGACCACGCTCCCCGCGGTAGAGTTTTCCGCCGGCATGGCCGAAGTGATTAAAGCCGGCCTGATTGCCGGTGGCGCCCTGTTTGAACAGTTGGAAAGCGGACCTCGCCTGCAATTCCCCCCGTGACCTTGTGCAAGCTTCCGCCCTGGCAACCATCGTCACCCAGGCCATTCAAGTAAAACGCGACGTAGTTGAGGAAGATCCATTCGAAAAAGGACGGCGTGCCGTCCTCAACCTGGGCCATACCTTTGGCCATGCCATTGAGCAGCTGAGTGGCTATGCTGTCCGTCATGGAGAGGGAGTGGCCATGGGCCTCGTTGCGGCTGTCCATCTCTCTGCCAGTTTGGGACTTTGCTCTGCCACCCTTCAGCCGCGCATCGAGACAACGCTGGAAAAGGCGGGGCTGCCCAGTCGCATCCCCGCCGATTTGCCCGCTGCACAACTCTACCAGGCCATGAGCAGTGACAAGAAAAAAGCCCGTGGCCATATCCGCTTTGTGCTAATACGCGATGTAGGAGATGTCTATCTCCATGGTACAGTACCCCAAACGGCCGTGCTCGATACCCTAAGCGCCTGCGGAGCGGCCTAACCCAATCCCAATCGTATTCGCAATCGATCCTCCTCGATTACGACAGAGACAGCGAAAGCGATATAGAACAAGCGCTAGCAAGAGGATATCAGAACTCCAACTCGTTCACTTGTTCCACAATACGCTCGACCTGCGGCTGGCGTGCCTCCTGGTGCTCGACAGCCGCAGCCAACAAAGCCATAAACAGCGGGTGCGGGTGGTTAGGCCGGCTCTTAAATTCCGGGTGGAACTGGCTGCCCAGCATAAAGGGATGGTTGGCCAACTCCGCAATTTCCACCAAACGGCCGTCAGGTGACAACCCGCTAAACACCATCCCCGCCTCACCCAGAACGGTGCGATAGCTGTTATTAAACTCCCAACGATGGCGGTGCCGTTCTGAAATCTTGTCTTGTCCATAGGCCACGGCTGCTTGAGATCCTGGCGCTAGTTGGCAAGGATAAGCGCCAAGGCGCATGGTCCCGCCCATATCTGCCAGTTCGTGTTGGTCGGGCATTAAACTGATCACCGGATGTTCTGTTTGGGCATCGAATTCAGTGCTGTTTGGCTCGTCGCTGTTTAAGACGTGGCGTGCCAAATCGATGCACATCACCTGCATCCCCAGACATAAGCCCAAGTACGGCACCTGATTCTCCCTCGCCCATCTAGCAGCCAAGATTTTGCCTTCTACGCCCCGTTCGCCAAAGCCACCGGGTACGACGACGCCATCTAGATCGGCGAACTGCTCCCACCCTTTGCCTTTCTCTAGATCATTGGAGTGGATCCACTCAATTTCAACCTTGCGATTATTGGCGTGGCCCGCATGGTAGAGAGCCTCCCGCACACTCATGTAAGCATCGTGCAATTCCACATACTTGCCCACAAGGCCGATTCGGATTGACGGTTTCGGCCGCCGGATCTCCTCGATCATCCCTTTCCACAAGCTCAAGTCCGGCTTTTGCTTGGACGCCAACCCTAGCCGGTCCACGACAATTTGGTCCAGACCCGTTTCTGCCAGCAGGACCGGGATGTTATATAAAATTTCGCTGGTCTTCGCCGGGATCACCGCCTCTTGCTTGACATCACAAAATAAGGAGATCTTGTTAATATGCTCGCTGGGGATATCGTGATCAGCGCGGGCGATGATCACGTCCGGCTGGATGCCGATACCACGTAGTTCACGCACGCTGTGTTGTGTCGGCTTGGTTTTTAGTTCGTCGCTGGCGCCGATGTAAGGCAAAAAAGTCACGTGTACATAAAGGGTGTTCTCATATCCCACGTCGGAACGCATCTGGCGCAGCGCTTCCATGAAGGGCAGGCTTTCGATATCGCCAACCGTACCTCCTACCTCAACCAGGACCACATCCGCCTGGCTCTTGTCTGCCACAAGATGAATGCAGCGCTTGATTTCGTTTGTGATGTGCGGAATAACCTGAATCGTGCCTCCCAGGTAATCGCCGCGCCTTTCCCGGGCGATCACCTCAGCGTAAATCCCACCTGTCGTTACATTGGAAGCCTGGTTGAGATTGATGTCGATGAAGCGTTCATAGTGCCCCAGATCCAGATCCGTCTCCGCACCATCTTCGGTGACAAAAACCTCGCCATGCTGGTAAGGGGACATCGTTCCCGGATCGACGTTGATATAGGGGTCTAGCTTTTGGGCCATGACCGTAAAGCCACGCGCCTTAAGCAGCCGCCCTAGCGCCGCGGCCGTAACACCTTTGCCTACTGAGCTGACTACACCACCGGTAAAGAAGATAAATTTAGTCATGAGTACACCTAATAAAGAGAGAGGGGCACGTCACTTCGGGTGACGTGCCCCACAAAAAACAGTTTCAAGATTTTCCTGCGAAAGATCCTTTCGCGAAAACGCCTCATATAGAACTCCAGCAGAATAGGGTGAACGCGAGAATCATATCATAGCGGGAGTAGGCCTGTCAAACGTACATTTGGAACCTGGTTTCAAGACGTCTCGAACCTACCCGTGAACGGGGACCAGTTGCATTCGGTGCATGTCAAAACCGGGTTTCTTTCGATGACTATCCCTTTGGCAGCCGCATCAGAATCGCCAAAGCCAACTCCTCCGCTTTCTGCGAACCAATCATTATCTTACGGCCGTCCTGCAATGTCACCTCGACACCCTGGTTGCCGCTGACATTGTATGCCCGCCGGCCTGGCCTCCCCCGGATACCCCACCCTCCGAATTCACGAATAGGCTGGTACGTTCGCGCCTCAACCGTTTTAATCTCCGCCAGGAGAATATCGCTTTTAATCAGAGGCGCGTAGTGGATAAAAACCCGGTCATCCAGAACTTCCACGATCAGCCGCATCCAGTAAAATGCAAGAGGGAAGCCAATGCCCACAACCAGCCAAAGCAACCACATCATCCAATCCGGTGAGGGCTTGTTGCCCCAGGGCATTCCAAAGAGAATCTGCTGTACAAAGCCCCACCACATGAGCGCCGCGATACCTAGAATCAGGAGCATCACCCACCACACGTGACGCATGTACTGCACTTCACGGAAATGGATTATCCTAATTTGATCCATGATCTCCAGTTCGCAATTTCCTTAGAAACGCCGTCGCTCAATTCACATAAGCCTCCAACTTTCTATGTTCAAGCAGGGCGTTCAGACACAGGATGCCGAAAAAGTCGGTAACTTTCACATGTGTTGCTACGCACCCAGGCTTGCTTCCTCTGGATTTGTCTCTTCCAATCGACGCCACGCCAATCGGATCGCAGCCAATTCTTCCTTGGTTTCTGGAATCTCGCCATAGCGAACCCTGACATATGCCTCTGTGATCAAGAGGCTGTCCGACCGGTTGTTGGACCATACCTGCTCCAACGTTCTGAGGTATTCATAAGGCGTTTCAGAGGAGCCGCGCGCATAGCCAGCGCCGGAGGCCGCAGCGCACATCTGCCTGTAGATCTGCCGGATGGAAGCAGCCGTTCGCCAACGACGCAGCAATCCGAGACGTTGCAGAAGCCGTGGCCCAATGCCCTCACCTGGTAACTCGCCCTGCTCGGCTGCGCTGATCCGTGCTCCGCCACGGGGAGCGGCTGCCGGTTGCCGGAAGCGGCGCGTTAAGAAAAATGCCACAAAAACGACCATGGCCAACATGAACAGCATGGTCAGCGCACGAGTTGCCTCCAGTGGAATAGATAGTCCGGAGGTCTCGGCCGTTTCCTCGGCTGCCGGCCAAAGGAAGCTGAAATCATCAAGACTTCCGGGCAACTCGAGGCCTAGCCCTTCGCTGAAATTACTGAAAATCGCTGAGAAGAAATTGGCCAGCCAGATCAGTAAGAACTGCAGCAAAATGAACAGAGGGGATGCTAGAAAGATCGCCGTACTAAGTGCTACGGCCGTTCCTGCCATCAAGGCATTCATTAAAGGTGAAAACCAATGCACAATAAGCGGCAACATATCACCACTGACGATGATAGCGATCAGGCCTGCCGCCAAAATGATCAGCAAGCACGTGATGAAAATGGCACCAACCCATGCTGGACTGAGGCTGGCGGCAAAGCCAGACCTTTCCCGTTCGACTTGCTCGGCACGGATAAGCGCTACGGCCATTAATCCGGCCACGAAATACAGCAGCACAAAGGGCATAATACCCCAGGCGCTATCTCTAGCTTGTGGCAGCAGCGCAAAGGGTATGAAGAGCAAGGTACCGGCCCGCAACCGCAGACCAACGCGGCTGATATCCGGCTGAAACTGTACCAGGCTCAATCCCCGCCACCACATAAGAAGAATCAACACAAACAGGGTCAGGACTCGCACCCAAAGCAAGCTTCCTGAGGCGCTCGTATCTCCAAAAAGATCGACCAACCAGCTAAAGTCCAAAAACGAACGGGAAGAAAACAGCAGAATGCGCCAGGCGACAAAGAGCGTGAGTAGCAGAACAACCAATACAACGCGTCTCTGATATTTCCTTTCAACCTGCAACGCGCTCAGGAATCGCACCAGACTAAAAGGTAGAAGCATCAGGAGTAAAATCCACAGTGTGAACTGACCACTGGGCCAGAATCGAGCCCAACGCGTGAAGAATAAGACTACCGGCGTAAAAAGCGCGACCTCCATCAGCGCCCAACAAAGATAGAGCATTTCCAGTTTGACGATACCCCATACCTGCCAGCCGCGTGACGACGATGGTTGGCCAGCTATTAGCGGCAAAACGGTCTCACTCATTGCCTACCCCTTAATGCATGTGTGACGTCGCCTTCCTGTTGCATTGTTGCCGGTAACGGTTCCTGGTTCTGCCAGGCGGGGACACCGGATTTAATGTGATACGTCAATATATGTCCCTGATCTGCCGCTGGCGGATCATCAGCCAGCGAAAGCAGTACAACACGTCGCCCAGCTTCTTGCAGTCGTGTAAGCGCAATCATGATCTCGTCGGTGATAACGGCCGTCACCAGGACGATCGTCGACACCCAATGTAGATTGGGGCTTTCACGCAGCATCATCAAATCGATTGAGGCCGTAGCAAATTCAGTGACCGCAGCCATCGCTTCCAAAATGTGAGTCAACTGACCCGGTGAACGGCTAGGAGGCACGCGAATTGGTTGGTCTGAGCCAGGATAAGATCCATTGGCGTATATCCCGACACCCCAACCTTGTTCCACGCCATAATTGGCCATTGAAGCGGCCACGCTGATGACCTTCTCCAACAACTCCGGATAAAAGCCTAGCCAATGTCTTGGCATCGTGGCAACATTGAGAAAAACGGCCAGGGTCATGCCCGTTGATGGATCGTAGACCTTGGTCTGTAGTTCACCGCGACGGGCCGTGGCTTTCCAATGAACATCTCGGAAACGATCCTCTGGCTGGTAATCACGAATGCCCCTGGTCCTGATTGGGTCGGTGAATAGGCTGCGCCTGATCTTCAGTTCGCCAAATGGTTCCTTGGCCGGCAGCCCCAACTCATCCAAAGTTTCGACCTCCGGATAGACGACAATGGTGCTTAGATATTTATGTTCGCGTTCGATAGTGAATAGCGTAAATATGTCCCCTGACTTGTAGGTAACCGGTCCTAGCGTATGGTAACCGCGCGCGAGAAACTGCAGTGTTACGACGCGATTCACCCGCTCGCGGGCGTGCATTGAATAACTGTTGACCAGAATATATTTACCAGTGACTTCCACTGACGTTTGCGAAATCACATTGTCTGTTTCGGGTGACACGGGCAGTTCATCGCTAATGCGCAGCCAGGTGAGGGGCAGGGATTTGTCATTTGCCACGCTAATTGTCATTTCCACCGCTTCACCGGGGAAAACACGGCTGCGATCAAAACTGCGCTGGTAAGTAACACGAGCCAGAGCGAGGTTTTTCCAGATAGTACTGACTCCGACGATGATCAGCAGTACCAGTCCAAGGGCCAGCAAGGCAGCGTTTCGACCGGCAAAGAAACCGACCACCAGGATCAATAAGGCCATTATGATCCAGGAATCGCTGAAAATACTATCTTCCCGCTCGCGCAGCACAAGCCCGCGACTGCGCGCTACATCGGCCGGGTCATATTCTTCACCTCGTAGGGCTGCCCGCATTAGACGCTGGCGTGCTTCCCGGCGATCCCGTCCCGGGTCCCCCCTTTCGGCGAGATAGAGATCGGAAATATTGATGCTCATTCTGCTTCGACAGGAACAGGCACGGTATCTACTACCTCGCGAATCACATCTTGGGCAGTTCGTCCGCGCAGGCGGGTTTGTGGATTGACGACTAGACGGTGCGTCAAGACATGAGGAGCCATCTTTTTGACATCATCCGGAATAACGAAGGATCGTCCCTGGATGGCAGCCCTGGCCTGGCAAGTACGGTATAGGGCAATTGTTGCCCTGGGACTTGCTCCCAGCGCAATTTCCTCATGGCTGCGCGTGGCACGGCAAACCTGGACCAGGTAGCGGCGCACACTGACCTCCACATTAATCTCGCGCACTTTGTCCTGCATCTGCGTGATTTCCTCGAGCTCTACAACCTTCTCCAATTTGTCCAACGGATCGTCCTTCTCAAAGCGCAACAGCATATTATTCTCACCTTCCTCGTCGGGATAGCCAATCGCTACCTTCATCAGGAATCGGTCTAGCTGCGCCTCCGGTAGAGGGAACGTGCCTTCCAGTTCAATCGGATTCTGCGTTGCCAGCACCAGAAACGGCCGTGGCAGCTTGTGCGAAGAGATATCCACGGTCACCTGTTGCTCCTGCATCGCTTCCAGCAGTGCCGACTGTGTGCGTGGCGTTGCTCTGTTTATCTCATCCGCCAAAAGAATCTGCGACATGATCGGCCCCGGGCGAAACTCGAACTCCTGGGCCTTCTGGTTGAAATAGTAGATCCCGGTTAAATCCGAGGGCAAAAGATCAGGAGTAAACTGCACGCGCCGGAAGGTACAACCAAGCGAAGCAGCTATAGTCTTGGCCAGGGTCGTCTTGCCCGTGCCCGGCACATCCTCCAGAAGTAAGTGTCCTTCGCAGAGCATGGCAATGAGGGCCAGATCAATAATCTCATCTTTACCGACAATCACTTTCTGAATATTTTCGCGTAGCCTAGCTGCTGTGTTTGCAATCATCTTCTGTCCGAGCTGCTAAATTTAGTTGGGCCGGAGCACTCTTCCCCGTCCTACCTGCTGCTGATAAGGGACTTTAAGGTAACAGAAAAGTGATATTTTTACCACCGCACCCATAGTCTACGTGTCCATGACCACACTATCCAATCGCCATATCCGAAATCGGCGACATTATGCTTGAACGAATGCGATAGATGCCTATAATCATGAGGGACTGTTCGCCTGATGCCTGACGGCTGGCGACTGACACTGTTTCACGATGGAGGTATTATTTATGAATAAGCTACGCTGGATAATTCTCGTACTTGTTGTTCTGATGCTGGCTCTGTTTGTGTCGGCCGTTTCTGCTGATACGACGTACGTGGTACAGCCGAACGAAGGATTGATTTCCATCGCCCGCAGATTTGGCGTTGATTGGCTGGTTCTGGCCGCCGCCAATGATATCGAGGAGCCTTACGTTCTTCAGAACGGCCAGGTCCTACGAATTCCCACAGATGGCCAGGCCCCGGCCGACGCGCCGCAAGCCCCTGCGCCGCAAGCCCCTGCGCCGCAAGCCCCTGCGCCGCAAGCCCCCGCGCCGCGCCGCGCCCGCGCCCGCGCCAGCTGCACCCGCGCCCGCGCCGGCTGCCCAGCCGCAGCCTCAGTCAGCGCCAGGAACCTACACAGTACAGAGTGGTGACAGCTTATCCAGGATCGCTGCTAAATTTGGCACGAATTATCTGGTTCTGGCAGCCCTCAATGACATTGAGGAACCCTACATAGTAGGCTTGGGGCAAGTGCTGAAGGTTCCCGGAGCGCCGGCCGCTCCGGCTGCGGACGCGCCATCGCAGCCGGTTCAAGCTGATCCGGCCCCTGCTGCTGCGGCCCCCGCCGCTGCCGCCCTGCTGCCCCCACCCGTAGCAGCCCCTTCCTATGGTGGTAGCTTTGAAATAGGAGGCCAGACACAGGGGTTTGCCAATCGCCAGTTGATGAAAGATGTAGGCATGAATTGGGTGAAATTCCAGCACAAATGGTCGCCGGGCGATTCGCCCGACGCGGTCGCCGGGCGTATAGCCGACGCGCATAATAGTGGTTTCAAAGTGTTGCTCTCCATTCCCGGAGCGGCCACTTATCCAGGAGCTGGAGGTATAGATTTTGGCGGTTATGTGGAATTTCTACGTGGTGTCGCTGCTTTGGGTCCCGATGCGATTGAGGTCTGGAACGAAGAGAACATAGATTTCGAATGGCCCGCCGGCGAGATCGACCCCGCGTCCTACGTAAACAAAATGTTGGCTCCTGCTTATAATGCCATCAAATCGGCGAACCGCAATGTTATGGTCATTGGCGGAGCATTGGCCCCAACCGGTTTTGACAATGGTGTCAACGCCTGGGCCGACAATCGATATTTGGCTGGCATGGCAGCAGCCGGTGCGGCTCGCTATATGGACTGTATGGGTGCGCATCACAATGCCGGCGCTACCTCACCCAGCGTCAGCAGCGGCCATCCCGGTGGCGGCCACTACAGTTGGTACTTCAAACCAACCCTGGATCTCTATTACAATTCGTTTGGCGGGGCGACCAAGGTCTGTTTCACCGAACTAGGTTATGTGTCACCGGAAGGCTTCCCAGGCATCTCGCCCCAGTTTGGTTGGGCGGCCGGTAATACGGTATCGGAGCAAGCGCAATGGCTGGCCGAAGCGGTCCGCCTGGCACAGTCAAGTGGCAAGGCGCGCATGGTCATTATTTTTAATGTCGACTTCACCGGGTATGATCCCAACGGCGATCCGCAAGCGGGTTATGCGATGATACGTCCTGGCGGCGGCTGCCCGGCTTGTGATGCGCTGCGACAGTAAATATGGAGGATATCTTTCATGAAAATAAGTCAAATCTTGGCAAAAAAAACACCCAAGATCATATCGATTTCGCATGATAATTCGATTAGAATGGCAATTTCCCGGCTGACCGAACATAGGATTGGCGCCATCATCGTGCTCGATGACGCCGGCAATCTCTGTGGCATCCTCTCTGAACGGGATATCGTTCGCTGGGCAGCGCAGAATGAAGATGTGTTTGCTCAACCGGTGAGCAGGGTGATGACAAGGTGATGTCGTGGTCGGCCTGCCCCAAGATGATATCATGTCCGTGGCCCATGTAATGACCGAGCGCCGCTTCAGGCACTTGCCCATCGTAGACGACGATGGAAAAGTGATTGGCATGATATCCATTGGAGATGTCATGAAAGCCCAGCGAGATGAGTACCGGGGTGAAATCGATACCCTGGAAACACAAATAATGGCTGGTGAAGACTAGCAACTTGCTTTGGCCAGTCTGGTGACCGAGCCGGCAGAACCGCCGCTAATCGCGGCAAATAAGAAAGAGGAAACCCACTGAATAGCAGGAGTTTTTGAGGAGTTCTATCGATGTCTGAAGTAGGAACCAATGAGAATCCCTTGCGCGTCGCTATTGTTGGCGCAGGGCCGACTGGATTTTATGCCGCCGAGCACCTGTATAAGCACAAGGACCTTGTCGTTGAAGTAGATATGTTTGATCGCTTGCCCACGCCCTTTGGCCTGGTTCGCGCAGGCGTCGCGCCTGATCACCAGAAAATAAAGTCAGTAACCAAGGTCTTTTCTCAAACAGCCAAAAAGCCGGGGTTTCGATTTTTTGGCAATGTAGGCATGGGCCGTGACATTTCGCTTGAAGATTTGCAGGCTCATTACCATCAAATCATTTATTGCACCGGCGCGCAGACAGACCGCCATCTTGATATTCCCGGTGCCGATCTTGAAGGGCACCATCCAGCCACCGAATTTGTGGCCTGGTACAATGGCCATCCCGATTTTCGTGATTGCGAATTTGACCTGTCTCAGGAATCGGCTGCAGTTATCGGCATCGGCAATGTCGCGATGGACGTGGCCCGAATATTGTGCCGCACACGGGACGAGCTCGCCCAGACCGATATCGCCGATTACGCTTTGGAAGCTTTGGCTAACAGCAACATCAAGCGGGTTTATATCCTGGGCCGACGCGGTCCCGCACAAGCCAAGTTTACCACGCCGGAGATCAAGGAACTGGGTGAAATGGAGGATGCCGACATATTTGTTTTGCCGCAAGAAGCGCAATTGGATCCCTTGAGCGAGGAATCATTAGCGGAAAGCGCCGATCGTGGTACCGCGCGCAAAGTGCAGATTATTCAGAGCTACGCCGAAAATGAACCTAGCGGCAAGTCACGCGAGCTGATTCTGCGTTTTCTGGTTTCCCCGACAGAGATGTTTGGTGATGAAAATGGCCACCTTAAATCAATGCGCCTGGTGCAAAACGAACTATACGCTACCGGCGCCGGCACCATGCGTCCGCGTACCACTGATCGCTTTGAAGATATTGACGTCGGCCTGGTCTTCCGCTCCGTTGGCTATCGTGGCGTTGCGCTACCTGGCGTCCCCTTCAACGATAGCTGGGGCGTGATCCTAAATGCCGACGGCCGTGTCATCGATCCTGAAACCAAAGAACCTGTGCTTGGCCAATATACGGCCGGCTGGATCAAGCGCGGCCCCAGCGGTGTCATTGGCACCAACAAGCCCGATGCCCTGGAGACCGTGAAATGTATGCTTGCCGACCTGGCGGACGGCCGTATCCTGGACCCGGCCTATCCAGAAGCAGTTGCAATCGAGCAATTACTGCATGACCGGCAGATCAACTACTTTACCTTTGCCGACTGGGAGAAGCTGGACGAAATTGAAGTGGCCAAAGGGGAAGCCCTTGGACGGCCGCGCTTGAAAATCACCACCGTCGACGAGATGCTTGAAGCGGTAGGCAAACAAGCCACAGAACCTACCCTCTAATACGTGCAAGGCACCCCGCTCATGGTCGCGCATATTGTCGATCTTTCCCGGCGTGCCTTGCACGGCTCAACTTCTATGACAGATAAAGTCACCATCTATAGCGACGGTGGTGCCGATCCCAATCCGGGCATCGGCGGTTGGGCTGCCATCTTGCGCTCCGGCAGACACGAAAAAGTGTTGTCCGGCAATGCTCCAAGCGCCACCAACAACCGAATGGAACTGATGGCGGCCATTGCCGCGCTTGAGGCCTTGAAGCGGCCGTCTTCCGTCGAGTTTCACACCGATTCCGAATACCTGCGCAAAGGCATCAGCCAATGGATCACGGGCTGGGCGGAGAGAGGTTGGAAAACCAAGGGAGGCAAGCCAGTCTCCAATGTCGATCTTTGGCAGCGTCTCTGGCCTTTAGTCAATCGACACGAAATTAACTGGCATTGGGTCAAAGGGCATGCCGGCGATCCACTTAATGAACGCGTGGATGCCTTGGCCCGCCAATCACGACTGGAGATCACCCCGTCGGAACAAATCCCCGCCGATGTCCCCCGTCTTTACCTGCGCAGCTCCTGCAAGGGCAATCCCGGTCCTGGAGGGTGGGGCGCTGTACTGGAAATAGGAGAGGAAACAGAGCAGAATTCCGGCAATGAGTCAAAGACTACCAACAACCGCATGGAAATAACGGCCGCCATCGAAGGTATCTTGATGCTCCCCCGTGGCGGCGCTGTGCAAATTTATACCACCTCCGATTACCTTTTCCAGGGGGCTACCCGCTGGATTCACGGTTGGCGTCGGCGCGACTGGCTCAAACTGGACGGCAAACCTGTTGCCAACGCCGACCTCTGGCAAGCCTTGGATGAGTTACAGGAAGGCTACGCCGTCCGTTGGGTCAACGCCAAAGGACAGGATCTCGAACCCCTACAAGTTGCCGGTAAGCTCGCTGCCGATGCCAGTCAATTCACCTAATAACCTGGCCCTTATATTTGCCTGCAGATAGTTGACTTATGCCGCTGAGTTGGTAAAATCTCGCTCACATTGCCGAAGTGGCGAAATAGGCAGACGCGCTACGTTCAGGGCGTAGTGGGATTTACTCCCGTGTGGGTTCGACTCCCACCTTCGGCATCGAATAGGAGAGGCTCCAGTATTGAAACTGGGGCCTTTTCTTTGTTGGCTCCCCCAAAACGTTTGCTGCGATTTTTGTGTCTGAAAAGCCCGCCTGTCGTTTATTGAACGATTAATTACTTGCACGCTGCTGAGGTGGGCCACTTTTTGAGAATTCCGGCACAAAATGTATAATGGGAGCCGCTGATTGACCACAATCCACCTTTGAGGAAAAGAGGATATGACATTTCTGATCGCCGCCGTGATAGTCTTTTTGATCTTCATTTTTGGCGCATTGCTGGCCTGGGCCTTTAAGGGCTTCGATAAAGCAATCATCAAGACCAAAGAGAATATCGAAAATCAGGACAGGGTATATAACCCGGCTCTGACAATGGGATATCGTATTAACCCCAAGGCCTCTGCAGAGGAACAGATTAAAGAGGCGCGTCGGCTCTCTGCTCGCCAAGCGGCTGCTTTGCCCCGAGGGGCTAACGCCAAAATTGGCTGGCGCGAAGATCCCAGCTTGACGTCAGCCAGTAAGGGACTTGACCAAGATCCGTGGACCGCCACCAAGATTGCCCAGTTTCACGGTTGGGACGGAGCGAAAGCGGGTATCCCTGCCGGAGGTGTTCCCGTGGCTGGTGCGGCTGTGGCCATCGCCTCTGCACCAGCCGCTATGGGCAAGATTGTGATGGTGCCTGGCAAAGATTATCCGGTGATCGAGATCACTGACGATATGTCGGCCGATGAAAAGCGCAAGGCACTTATCGCCAACTCTAAGGCCAAGTCAACGGCCATGAAGAAGGCCAAAGCGGAAAATGCGACGGCCGCACCAGCCGCAGCTCCCATAGGCTCCGCAGCGCTGGCTGCAGCAGCCCCGGTAGCTGTCGGTATTGAAGCGCCGAGATTGATCGAGATCACGGACGATATGGCGGCCGATGAAAAGCGCAAGGCGCTAATCGCCAATTCTAAAGCCAAGTCTGCATTCAACAAGCAGCTAAAGGCGGCAGGCATAGATCCCAAGACGGTTGAGATTGACAACCAGGGTAATGTCGTCCTTCCACAGGCTGCGGCTCCGCAGGTTACAGCGCCATCACCAGCAGTTGCACTGACCGCGGCACCAGCTTCCGGCCCTGTTGATCTGGCGGCCATGGGCATTGCCGTGCCACAATTAACCGAGATCACCGATGATATGTCGCCCGACGATATGCGCAAGGCACGTATCGGTAATTCCAAGGCCAAGTCAGCCTTCAACAAATCGTTGAAAGCGGCGGGTATCGATCCCAAAACGGTGCAGATAGATGATAGCGGGAAGGTTGTAATGGCTGAAGGTGCTGCGCCAACCGCTTCTGCTCCGGCAGCAGCGCCTGCTCAGGCCGCTACTGAACCGCCCCCTGCAGCTCCTGCTGCTGAAGACGGATCTGTAGATCTGGCTGCGCTCGGTATCTCACCACCAGACCTGGTAGAAATCACGGACGAGTATGTCGCCGGATGACAAGCGGCAGGCGCGCATCGCCAATTCCAAGGCCAGGTCAGCCTTCAATAAAGCTTTGAAGGCCGCGGGAGTTGATCCGAAGCGTGTGGAGCTCTAGCCGATTGAGCAAGTCATAATTAGTGGAACGGCCGTTTTTACCTGAAACGGCCGTTTTATTTTGCCGCCTGCCTTGCCCTTACCAACTGGTGCAATTTCTTACGCTAAGTATAGACAGGCGTACTATACTGCACTGTTGGGTGATCGATTATCGTAATCAATTAGATAACAAGCATCGCTAACCTGCTTGTACCAATCAGGAAAAAGACCATGGCCCGAGCGCTGGTAGACGTTCGCATATTACAGAGAGAATATTTGCTGGCCATAAGCCGCGCCCTAACAGCCGAGCTGGATTTACACGATCTGCTGCGACTGATCCTGCGGTCGGCCGTGGAACTCGTCTCAGGTCAGGCGGGCATGATTGCTCTTGCCGACCCTGATAGCAAACAATTGCGCGTCGCGGCCGTTTACGGCATCCCTGGCCATCTGGTTGATCATTTTGGCCCGCTCTTGCGCGATCTTCCTGAGGACGAAGAGGGCCAGCGCGAGGAACTGATGCGTCGCCTGCGCCTCGTAGCCCAGGAAGCCGATTTAGGCTTCAGCCAGGTTATTCGCTTGCCGATGCGTGTTGGTGGATCTGTAATTGGTCTGATCTATATCTTCCAGGCCAGGAACTACTACTTTGTACCTGATGCATCGAACCTGCTGCGCAGTTTCGCGGAACAGGCAGCCATAGCGGTTAAGAACGCCTGGCTATACCAGCAGATCAACCAAGAGAAACAGCGCTTGGACGCCATCCTGGAATACAGTGCCGACGGCGTCATGATTTTGGATCCGGCGTTGAAGATCACGGTGTTCAACCAAGCTTTGAGCATCATGACCGGCTGGCCGGCGAAAAAGGCTATTGGCCTATACCATGATGAAGTCATCCACTGGATTACACTAATAACCGCTTCCGACTTGAAAGATGCCATTGCCGATGGCTGGCCCTTGCCTGCCGCATCCCGTCTTTATGTGGAAGGAGACACGAGTTGTTTTGACTCCGGTTGCATACAGGGTCGCGATCGGATCAGTCTTGGCATCACCTATGCACCTCTCCTGGATGATGATGGGCACTTAATCAATATCATTGGCAACGTGCGGGACTTGACGCGCTACCGTGAAGAGGAAGAATTGCAGAAAACATTTATATCCGTCGTCAGTCATGAACTTAAAACACCTGTATCGATCATCAAAGGATACGCCGGAACCTTGCGCCGCCAGGATGCGCACTGGTCTCCGCAGGTTCTGGATGAATCTTTGGTAGTCATCGAAGAAGAGGCGGACAATCTCAACGATCTCATTGACAGCTTATTGGAAGTTTCACGCCTGCAAGCGGGTACGTTCAGGCTAGAGATGGGTGATGATGTTTTCTTGCCCGCTCTGGCGGCCAGTGTCGTGCGCAAACTGGGCCGACAATCGGAGAAACATCAAATCAGCCTCTACTTCGATCCGGAATTCCCGACCATCATTGGTGATGAACGCCGCCTGACGCAAGTGCTTAATAATCTGCTCAGTAATGCCATCAAGTACTCACCTGAAGGCGGCAAAATTGCGATCAAAGGTGCAGTACATCCCCAATATGTGACAATCTCTGTACAAGACGAAGGAATTGGCATCCCTGTCCACGAGCAGGGCCGTATCTTCCAAAAATTCGCCCGGCTTGACAATGCCCTGAGCCGCAAGACGGAAGGAACCGGTTTGGGTTTATTTCTTTCCAAAGCGATTGTGGAAGCGCACAACGGCCGTATTTGGTTCCAAAACAACAACGAAGTCGAACCCAATGCCCCCGGTACAACCTTTACCTTTTCAATATCAATAGCGTGACACAAAGATAATCTAGAGCTAATCAAGTCTAGGACTCTCTTTTTGTACACATTTTCAGGAGACCATCGATGTACTCACAGATCAACTGTCCCAACTGCAGCACGCCTTATACGGCCGAAGTCCACCAGATAATCGACGTCGGACGTCAGCCTGAGCTGAAACAAATGATTCTATCGGGGCAGCTGAACGTCGCCGTTTGCCCTAATTGCGGGGCAGGCGGTCAGCTTAGCAGCATCATTCTTTACCACGATCCTGACCATGAACTGCTGATGTTATATGTGCCTCCTGAGTTGCAGATGGATCAGATGCAGCAAGAGCAATACATCGGCCGTTTGACGCGCGAAGTGCTGGACAATACCCCCATGGAACAGCGCCGTGCCTATATGCTGCAGCCGACCATGATCCTTACTATGCAGAGCTTCGTCGAAAAAGTGCTGGAGACGGAAGGGATCACCAAAGAGATGATTGACCGGCAGCGCAAACAAGCGGAATTGCTTGATATGTTGGCTAAAGCGGACCCCGATGTCGTCGATTACCTGATCAAGGAGAGAAGCAGCGAGATTGATGAGACATTCTTCCTCATGTTGAAGAGCTTTGTAGAAAGGGCTGGTCAGATGGATGACAATGAACAGCTGCTTCCTCTGGTCAATTTGCAGGCCAAACTGATGACAGAAACAGCCGTTGGCCGGCGCCTTGAACAGAGGCAGATTGCGATGCATGCTTTGAACCAGGATGCCAAAGCAGCTGGCGGGCTAACGACCCTCATATTGCTCAAACATGTCCTGAAGCATCAGGAAGATCCGGAAACAGCAATGACTATCGCCCAGGCTGGCGTATCCGCCATGACCTATGAGTTCTTTACCGGGCTAACGGCCGAGATCGACAAACAGAACATGGCCGGCAAAACGGAAGCGGTAGCGCGCCTGACGCAGCTGCGTGCTGACTTGCTGCAAATGCAACAGGAGATGCAGCAAGCGTCGCAACAAATCTTGCAGCAGGCGCAGCAAGATCTGGAAATGATTCTTGCTTCCGCTGATTTGGAGCAAGCAGTACAGGCCAACATGAACAGCTTTGATGAAGCCTTCATGTACGTGCTTTCAGTCGAGATCAGCCGTGCTGAGGAGAACAGCCAACCAGAGCGGCTGGATAAACTCACTCAAGTGCACCAATTGATTGCTAAGCAAGTCGAAGGACAAGCGCCACCTGAAATCCAACTATTGACCCAGCTGGCATATGCCGAGACAGACGCACAATTGAACCAACTTCTTGACGAAAACCAGGATCTGCTTTCGGATGATTTGCTGAAAATTGTTGATCTACTACAAGACCAGGTGAGAGAATCAAATCAAAAGGAACTCGTCGATCGCTTAGGACAGGTTAAGGGGTTGATAGCTGCACGACTGAACTAATCGCGGGGTGTTTCATACAGAGGTTGCCGGCTTTCTGTATTCAATCGGATTGCTCAGCCGGAAGAGTTGGCAACTTTTTATTTGCAGAACACCAAGTGCCGCGCTTGCTCAGCGCGCTGTCGGATTGTCCAGTTTAAAACCGTGGCCGCGCACCGTAACCACATAGTTGTGTTTATCTAATTCGGCAAGACGATCTCGTAGACGACGCACCAGCGCGTCAATGGCTTGTTCCGAAACGCCAATGCCCTCCGTGCCCGGCCACACTACGTCCACGATTTCGTCGCGGCTGCGCACAGCGCCGTCCGCATCAAAAAGCAGTTGCAGCAAGCGGAACTGTGCCAGTGAAAGCGGCGGGTCAAGCCGCCGCCCCCGCACACTGATCGAACGCTCTGCTTCGTTAATAGTTAAGGTTTCTTCCGGCTTTGGTGGGTCAAAGCTCAGCGGCAAAGTTGCCCCGGTTCCAATAAATACGAGTCTGACGCACAACGCCACCTGGATCTCGTCCCCATCTTGAATGGGGACACGTCCCTTGACTTGAGTGCCGTTCAGATGCGTGCCGTTCTTGCTGCCTAGGTCCTGTAGTATGAAACGCCCATCTTCTCGCAATATCTTGACATGCTCGCGTGAAACTTGCCGCTCAGGGAGCGTCAGATCGCATTCGCCGCCACGGCCGATCAGAAATTCATCTGTGCTAATTGTCCACTGTTGACCGGCCAGTTCTCCTTCACGCATGATCAAAACAGGTTGGTCGCTCATGATTTCTCCTTCTGGCCGCGCAATTAGGCCGCCGGTCTTTTTTGGGCAATTCATTATGTACATAGGACACAGTTCCTGCCCATTCTGCTATAATCCCAGATGATGTTAGCAGTTCACAAAAGCGAACCTATTTTACGTCAACGTTACAGACTGACCAACATTGTTGGCCAGGGAGGTATGGGCAGCGTATACCGTGCGGAGGACCTGCGTCTGCCGGGGCGGATTTGCGCTATCAAGGTCCTGCCTCCTGATCCCTTGGCATCTCCGGAATTGGCCAAACAAGCCCATCGCCAGTTCTTAAAGGAAGCCAGTATCCTCGCTCAACTTGACCATCCCAATTTACCCAAGGTCTCCGACTTCTTTTCCGAGGAAGACAGCGATTATTTGGTCATGGATTATGTGCCTGGCCGAGATTTGCAGCAAGTGCTGGAGGAAAGTAGGGCAGCCGGGCGCTTGCTTGACGAAGAGACAGTTTTGGCTTGGTCCGAACAGATCATTGATGCCCTCGATTATCTACACCATCGCGATCCTCCCGTTCTGCACCGCGATATCAAGCCCTCGAATATTAAATTGACGCCTGAACATCGGATTAAGCTGGTCGATTTTGGACTGGTAAAGGTGCAATCTCCTGAAGACGCGCGTACCATAACTGTCGTCCAGGGCAAGGGCACCGTCATGTACACACCCTTGGAACAGTATGGAGGAGAAGGCGGCCACACCGATGCGCGGACCGACATATATGCCCTGGGGGCCACCTTATACACATTGCTGACTGATTTCCCGCCACCCCATGCCAAGGCCCGATTCCTCGACCCCAGCGTCCTGCTCTCTCCGCGCGCTGTGAACTCGAAGTTATCGCGCTACGTTTCAAGTGCGGTTATGTGGGCCATAGAAATGCATCCTGATGACCGCCCGAGTTCAGTTCGCGAGTTTCAAGATGCTCTGCAAGGCAAGATCTTGAACCCATCCGCGTCGAGCAGAGAAACGGCCGTTCGAGGAGCGCTCGCTATTATGCGCTCCAATTGGGTAGCGGCGATCATTGCCCTGATCCTCTTCATCGCTGCCGTGATATTTACTGTGCTTTGATAGCCGGTTGACCTACCTATGGTTTGTCAAAAATGTCGCTCCCGCGATAAACAGATAAAAGATGGCTATACCCCTGCCGGCAGTCAGCGCTACCGTTGTAAAAGATGCGGCTGCCGCTATACGCCCGATCCGAAAGAGCGTGGCTACGATGAAGAAGTGCGGCTCCAAGCTCTGACGCTTCACCTGGAGGGCATTAGCCTGCGCGAGATTGGGCGCCTACTCGAGGTCCACCATCAAAGCATTGCCAACTGGATCAATGACTATTCAAACTACCTCCCTCAAGACTTGCCCCCCAGTATCCTGGAGATCGCCGAACTAGATGGGTTTTACATTCCGCCCCAGAAACGTTCCTCCTCTCAACGCCGGCAGCAATGACTTGACACCACGCATTTAGACGGTTGCTGATTTTTCGTTGACCAATGCCCTGTGCCTAGATATAGTTTCTTTGTGGTGCAGTTGAATTAATTTAAAGTCAATTCATGTGCCTTCAATCGATATACCCACTGAGTTGTTGACTTACAGGCAAGATTACGAAGGAGATTATAGATGGCAAGTGTAACCTATAGAAATGTGTTCAAACGTTTTGGCGATGTTGAAGTGATCAAGGACTTCACTTTGGAGATTGCTGACAAGGAATTTGTTGTCTTCGTAGGACCTTCTGGCTGTGGCAAGTCAACTAACTTACGTATGTTGGCCGGTCTGGAGGAGATCAGCGAAGGAGATATCCTGATCGGCGATCGTGTGGTCAATGATGTTCCGCCCAAAGATCGTGACATTGCCATGGTATTCCAATCTTATGCGCTCTATCCGCATATGACTGTCTATGACAACATGGCCTTTGGCCTCAAGTTGCGCAAGACCCCCAAAGATGAGATAGACAGGCGTGTGAAGGAAGCGGCCGATATTTTGGGTCTGGGCGTTCTGCTCGACCGTAAACCCAAAGCCCTCTCTGGTGGTCAGCGTCAGCGCGTAGCTGTTGGTCGCGCGATTGTCCGCGAACCGGAAGTCTTCCTTATGGATGAGCCTTTATCCAACCTGGATGCCAAGCTCCGCGTAACGGCACGAGCCGAGATTAGCAAACTACACAAAAGGCTGGAAACCACCTTCATTTACGTGACTCACGATCAGGTGGAGGCTATGACCATGGGCGATCGCATCGCCGTGTTGGCTGACGGCATCTTGCAGCAGGTGGATTCGCCGCGCAACCTCTATAATTTTCCTGACAACATCTTTGTGGCTGGTTTCATCGGTAGCCCGAGTATGAACTTCTTCAACGGCACTCTCGTTACTGAAGAAGGGGAACTGTTCATAGATGTGGGCGATTTCCGGGCTGAGATACCAGAAAGCCGCAAGGCGGGTACGCTACCGTACGAAGGCAAGGAAGTAGTTCTAGGTGTACGCCCCGAACATGTTCACGCGCCGGAGTATGCTCCGCCGAACATCGATCCGTCGCCGATCGTAGGCGAGGTTGATATTGCAGAATTGCTTGGAGCGGAAATACACCTCAACATTACCACGGGCAAATCCACGCTCGTAGCCACAGTAGACCCTCGCATGGATGTGAAGGCTGGCGATAAAATCGATCTGGTTTTGGATATGAATACTGCTCACCTCTTTGACAAGGAAACGGAGCGCGCCATTCGCTAAGTATCTGGAAATGAGTTACAGGCCGCTGCTCAAACGAGCAGCGGCCTTTTTCTTTGAGAGGCAATATGCCAACAGCACATTTCGCGCTTGGAGATACCTTCCCACTACAGTTCGCCTGGCACCTTCCCGATGGCGACTATATCCGCACTGTGTTCCAGGCTGAAGTGTTGGATCTGGTTCCTGCGGCCGATAAATATGTTGTTCGTTTGGGTGAATTGGTGGGGGGACGGCAGGAAGATGAAGATGGACGACTTCTGCCGCGGGAAGCTTACACACAAGCATATTGGCAATTGGTGGGTGACTTGGTCGGCCGGAAAATTACCATTGCTTTCGAGGCAGATGATGGCCGCGCCATCCACCTGCGCTTGGCTACCCTAACGGGCGAACATAACTTCTTCACCCGCTATGAGGATGCGGAAGTGATCGCGCAGGGTCTCCTGGCTGCCCAGCGCAGAGCGCAAAAAGAAGAGTAGAGAGTACGAATAGCAATCTCCTGTTCGAGTGTCTTTGTGTTCCCAACCGGTTTCGACTACTCCGGGGAATCTCTCTAGCCAAACACCCGTCGCCAAAGATCTGTTTGCAGCAAGTTGTCCGGATCCGTTCGTTGTTTCAGCTTCTTGAATTCATCTATCGTTTGCGTGCCCAGGTACGCTTGGGCCACCTCCGGACGTAGTGTGCTGTCCTTAGCGAAGTAAAATCGCCCCCCTGCCGCCAGCACTATCTCATCCAGTTCCCGTGTCAAGGCCGCGATACGTGGGCGTCTGCGGTCCGTGATGCGGAAATCCATCGCCAGGGAATAACCATCCAGACCGTGAGTCATCAAAAAATCATCGGGGCGGTGTCGTTTGAACACAGTCAAATAGTTGGGCAATCCTCTTCGCTGGCATAGGCGCAACATATCAGCGAAGGCACCTCGTGCCGTTTCTTTGGGGATGAAGGGCTGGTATTGGATGAGACCGCCTGGACCATACGAGTTTTTCCAATCAGGCACATAATCGAGCAGGAAATGAAAGGCGGCGTGCGACTGCTGGACTTGCTTGGTGCCGGATAAGTGCCCTGACATGTATTTGGCCTTATTGACCAGCGCTGTGCCCAGGTTGTTCATGAACGGGCGCATGAAGAGCCAGATGATCGACCTGGGCATGAAGCCAAACATATTGGGCGTCAGATGTTGGTAATCTAGCCGTAGTGTTTGGCTGGGGGCCAGGTCGGCCCCTGGGGATAGATAATTGGCGCGATGCACATCTCCCTGCCCTAAGCCGGATCCTTTGCTAAAAGAATCGATCCAGCCCACGATGTAATCCGAGCTGTCGACGAATGCTTCGAAGTAATCGAACATACCGGCCAAGTCAGGTTGTGTCTGTGTATGCACGTCAAGCAGGCCCGAATAGACCCGCTTCAACTGCATGGTGATGCTCGTGAAGATGCCCAACATGCCGAAACCACCGATGGCCGCGAAAAACAGCTCTCGATTTTCCTCGCGGCTGCAATTGACGATTTCACCCGAGGGCAGCATCATCTCAAATGCTTGGATATGGTCGCCGATAGGCCCGGCCTGGTAAGCGTTCTTGCCGTGCACATTCATACCTGCGCAGCCGCCGATGGTGGTCATGCTCGTACCCGTGACGACAGGAGGCCACCAACCATCTTCCAAGACGTATTGCCAAAGCTGGGAGATGGTAACCCCAGGTTCGACCCGAATGACGCCGCTCGCTGGATCCCACGTCAAAATGCGATTCATGCGGCGCATGTCCAGCAGAATATTCTCGCTGTTCAAAGCCGCGTCACCGTAGCTGTTACCTCCACCACGCAAGCCAACGGAACGGCCGCTTATTCTAGCCATAGCCAGCATCTCTTGAAGCTGCTCAACGGTCGTTGGCCGGTAGACGTAACTGACACTGCTGCTTGCTCCGCCCCAGGCTGCCACCCCTTCCAGGTGTTCAATAGAAAGCGTGCGGTGCGAGGAAAAGCCGTTGCTGCTAACCATTTTTCTCTTCGTGCTTTCTTCAATCATGATCTAACCCATATGCTCGGCATCGTGCGGTAACCCCATAAACAAGCTCGATCACCAGCGGGATGCCTTGAACGCTTCACCTTCTAATCTATCGAACACCTGCCGGCTCAGAAATTCATCCATTTGAAAAAGGCTGAAGGAATATGTCTTATAATCAGGCCCACCAATCCCCAACGACGCGGAACGTAGACAGTTCCCTTTTTGCGCCTGATAGCCAAGTAAATCTGGGCCGCTGCATCTTCCGGCGAAATCACCCAAAAAGTCTTTGGCGCATTGGCCAACAGTCTGGTATCCACAAAACCAGGTTTGATCGTCGTGACAGTCACCCCTCGCCGCGCCAGGCGATTCCGCAACGCTTCCAGGTAAGTATTAAGTGCTGCCTTACTCGTGTTGTAACCAGGGGCACCAACACGGCCGCGATCCCCGGCTATAGAACTGATGCCGACGATGTGACCGTGGCCTGCGCGATCGAAGCGAAAAGCTGCCTGGTTCAGCCAGGCCATCGCGCCCAAGACATTCACTTCAATCATCACCGCATCCTTTTCAAAGTCGTATTCGTTCCTATCAACCCTCGTTTGCGTTCCAGCCGCATAGACGATCAAGTCCAAGCCACCCAGATCCCGTACAATATCCCGGAAAAGGTCTGGAACGACGGTATGGTCCTTCACGTCATGCTTGTAAACGAGCACTCGTGAATGCGCACGGTCTGGCAAGTTGGCCTCCACGGCCGAACTCAGGGCCTGTAATTCCTCTTCCCGTCGTGCCAGAGCTGCAACTCGGTAACCATGCCATGCCAGGCGGCGAACCAGTGCCGCGCCAATTCCCGAGGAGGCGCCAATAACAATAGCGCGTTTCTGTGGTTCTAGCGGGCGTATTGTTGGCGTTATCCCATCAACCATAATGATTCACTCTTTCTCTCTCCAATAATTGCATCTGCGAGCGAAGAACTCGCTTTGGCGGACTAGGAAAACCGCCATCCATGCTGCTTTATCTTACTGGTGCAAATAAATAGGGTTGCTATAGATCCAGCCTCTCTCTTGTCCCATATACGGAACAGTGCATTCCACCCGGTAAGCACCCGGCTCCAGCGTCATATGGGTCAGCGTTGTTTTATTCTCGACAGAAGCCACCACGTCCCCATGCCGCATCAAGCGTATAGCGGCCCTGGCTGGCGTAAGCACCTGCAAAGTAGCGCCGGAATCCATTTTGACCCGGTCACCCATGATACCCTTGTGCGCACCCTTCCCACTGAACTTGAATCCTTTTGTCGACCCCGGCATATCGTAGCCCACCCACGCATTGCCCCGGCCCACGGCGTCGAGGATCAGTTTCTTATCAAAATCCGCGTCACCGCTCAATGGCTTAGTCGTAAGGACATGCGTATTAATCGCTCGAAACAGAAACGCGTATGGGTAGATTTCACGCTTTATCGGGCCCATACTCATTGGTGTGCCGTGGGCATCGCTGTTACCGATAGCTACGATGCGCTTCCCCTGCGCCAGGAGTTCATCCCAGAGGGCCAAGGTCTCTGGCTCAGGCGTGGTGATCGTCTTCTCCGGGTTAAGAGCAATGCGCAAAGCAACCACATTTCCCGTCAGCCGGTTTTGCCAGCGCAGGCCATCCAGCGCTTCCGCCAGCCGGTTTTTCAGGCTGGACATGTAGTTCCAAATCTCCAGCCCTGTAAAGCCTTCGATATCCCAATCGTGCCAGCCTAGGTTTGGCTCGTTGACAATAGGTAAATCCTTTTCATGCGGGTGGGCCAAAAAACCAAATCCGCCGGCAGCGATCGTCTCGTCTATCAGTCGCTGAGGATCGGGCGCGAAAGGAGCCAATTCTTGTTTAGCTCCATAAGCCAGGAAATGGCTGGCCTGCGGTCTACGCCGCACATTGTGTACCTCTTCGCCCGTAAATAACAGCACACGGCCGTTCTCATTCTCGTAATAGCCGTCAAGCCCCTGCACCCAAATATTGTGATCTGTAACAATCACAAAATCCAATCCCGCCTTAATCGCATCTTCCGCGATCGCGGCGTGGTATTTCTCCCCATCTGAATAAGGAGTATGCATGTGCATATTGCCGGTGGCTTCATAATACGCCATAGGATCTATCCGCAAATAACATTCTAATCGCTGTTTCGGCCTGGACCGGCAGCGACAAGAATATTATCATGTTTAGCGTGTCCTTGCAGATTGCTATACCCCTGGATTAATAACCATCACCGCCCGGATGTTTTCCCACCACAAGTCATACGAGAAACGATCCAGCCAATATCAAAGAATCCGCCTGGACTGCCCTGCGCTTTACTTGTTCTAAAGAGAAAGGGCCCCCATAATTACACCACTTGAAGTTTGCGTAATTACCTTCTGTAATAGCTTGCAGTGAATTCTGACAACAGAAATGAGTGGCCTTGAACTTCGCCACAATTCTATTGAAGAAAACCGATGACCCAGATACCACGATATTTCATCAACAGTTCCGCCCCAACGCGCATTTGTGATAATGGCGGCTGGACAGACACATGGTTTGCCGAATTTGGCACAGTGTTCAACATTGCCATTGAGCCGCGTGCCGAGGTACAAATTGCAGTGTATCCTAGAAATGCGCTGGATTCGCAAGTGGTGATTGCAGCCCAGAATTTCGATGATACCTATGCTCGAGAACTCGGTACGCCCTGGCAGAAACACCCCTTAATCGAGGCTGCAGTTGAACAGATCGGCGTGCCGGATAACGTAAGCATATCGATCCATCTCTACTCCGACGCGCCACCAGGCGCTTCACTGGGCACAAGCGCGGCCGTGACGGTTGCACTACTTGGGGCGCTCGACTGCCTGACACCAGGACGGCTGGCCGCGCACGAAGTGGCCTTTCAAGCGCAGCAAGTGGAGACCGTAAGATTGGGCTTGCAGTGCGGCATTCAAGATCAATTAGCGGCAGCCTACGGTGGTATCAATTACATTGATATGTTTCAATATCCTTTTGCCAGCGTCTCTGCTATCCAACCAGACGAGGCGCTCTGGTGGGAACTGCAGCGTCGTCTGCTGGTAGTTTACATGGGCAAGCCGCATCAATCGTCCCAGATCCATGAAAAAGTAATTGCCCACCTGCAAGATGCGGGGCCGAAAGAGCCCCGCCTCGCTTTTCTGAGGGGCACGGCTGCGCCTGCGCGAGACGCACTGCTGGCGGGCGATTTTCCTGCCTTGGGTAAGACGTTCATTGCCAACACAGAAGGGCAGCGCGCCTTGCATCCCGAATTGATTAACCCGCTGGCGCAACAAATCATCGAGCTGGCCCGCTCCCAACACGCCCTGGGCTGGAAGGTAAATGGCGCGGGCGGATTCGGGGGATCCATAGCCTTGCTTTTGGATGGCTCCGCACACAACCAACGCCGTTTGATGCAAGCCATTGTTGCATTGGACGGCTGCCAAGTCATCAAGCCACGCCTGGCACGGCAAGGATTGCGTCGCTATGTCGTTGACTCAGAATCGACGGACTGGACCAATCTTTGGTAATAAATGCAGCGCAGCTGCTACTGTGGAGATTGGACCAGTTTTTGCACAAGACGGCTGACAACTTGTTCGTGGACCTTCCCCAAAATTGATGTTGACACATCGTCCACCTCCATGTAAAATGTTTGTCGGCATTTAGATAAAACCAAGTGAAATAGGGAACGCCAATGTTGACGCTGTTAATCCATAATGATCGCAAGTTCATTCCGCAGGGATCTGATGCCCCTGTGGGGATGATGCGCGGCATGCGTTGGCGGTTGCCTTTTGGTAGGTTGTATTCTTGTACAGAAGTAGGTCCTTCCTGACCTTCCACCCCTTTAAGGCTCAAGCCCCGCATGTCGCAGACATGCGGGGCTTTTTTTATTTGGCTATAACGACGGAAAACCAACGATAAAGGACTAGAGACCATGAGCGACTTTCGACGGCTATTAGGCTATATAACTCCATACAAAAAACGATTTGCCCTCTCATTTTTCCTGGCAGCCCTGATCATCGCCCTTGATTTGGTTGTGCCCATGCTGTTTGGTTGGACGATCAGCCGCGGGCTGGAATCAGGCGTAATGCGGCGCATCGTTTTCTTCGCCGTTCTCCTCGTTTTGGCGCAGGGTTTGAAATCCTTGCTCAATTATCTGCAGTGGATAGTACAGCAGAACGTGGGGCAGGACGTGGTGCGTGATATTCGTAACCAGCTTTATACGCGCTTGCAAGCCCTGCCTGTTAGCTTTTATCAGGGTATGCCCACGGGCCAGATCATGTCGCGCTTGACGAGCGACGTCGAGGCCGTACAAGAATATCTCGGTTGGGGCTTCCTGATCCAGCTCATGGCGGCCATGTCCTTCATTGGTACCAGTGTGATTCTGTTTATGCTGGATTGGCAGCTGACGCTTCTGATGTATCTGCCCATGATCTTTTTGCTGGTTATCGTCTACGCCTTTGACCGGCGCATAGGCCCTACCTGGGAAGCGGTGCGTGAGGAGATGGGCAAACTGACCACGCTGCTGCAAGAAAACATCAGTGGTGTACGCGTTGTCAAAGCCTTCGCCCGTGAAAAGCTTGAGGCCACGCGCTTCATGCAGCGCAATGAACTGAACCGGCAGCGCAATCTGGACCGCATGCGATTGGAGGCCAACGCCTTCCCAGCCATGGATCTGATGGTTGGTCTTTCCTTTGTGCTCCTGGCAGGGTTCGGCGCGCTGCGTGTTATAAACGGCAACGGCACCTTGGGGCTGTTCTTCGCCTACCAGTGGTATCTGTGGGGCATTATCTGGCCCATGCGCTTCATGGGTTGGCTGATAAGCATGATGCGCCAGGCATTGGCCGCGGCACCCCGTCTCTTTGAGATCCTGGACGCGCCATTGAAGATCAGCGACAGTCCGCAAGCGATCCCGGTAGCTGAAATCGCCGGGGAAATCTGCTTTGAGGACGTCACGTTTTCCTTTGACGATGAACCGGAAAGGCTAGTTTTGAAGGGATTCAACTTACATATCCAACCGGGCGAGATCGTGGCCATTCTCGGCGGCACCGGGAGTGGAAAGTCGTCGCTGGTCAACCTGATCGGCCGTTTCCAGGAAGCCAACGAAGGATTCGTTCTGGTCGACGGTCATGATGTGCGCGACATACAGTTGCATAGCCTGCGCGAACATATTGGCATCGTTCCTCAAGAACCCTTCCTCTTTTCAGCAACCGTGGCTGAGAATATCGCCTATGGCTACCCGGATGCCACATTGGAGGATGTCATGCGTGCCGCGAAGCTAGCGCAGGCGCACGACTTTATAAGCGAGATGCCGGATGGATACGCTACGCAGATTGGAGAACGAGGTGTGCGCCTCTCTGGAGGGCAAAAACAACGCCTTTCCCTGGCGCGCGCTATCCTGGTCGATCCCGCAATCTTTATTCTGGATGAGGCAACCAGCGCCGTGGACACGCGCACGGAACACGAGATCCAGCGGGCGTTGTCCCAGGTGATGCAAAACCGCACCAGCCTGATTATCGCCCAGCGTTTGAGCACTGTGAAACATGCTGACCGCATCGTGGTTCTCAAGGATGGCGTCGTGGCTGAAGAAGGGACGCATTCCGAATTGTTGGCTCTGGGAAGCGAATACGCGCGTATTCACAAACTACAATACCGTGAAGGTGACGAACTGGCGGCTGAGATCCGTCGCTATATGGCTCAATACCAGCCGGTGTCTGATGTGGAAAAGATGCCGTTGGCAGCATAAACGAACAAAGTGTGAATCATGTCTGAATATCTACCTTTAGAAGAACTAGAAGAAGCGGAACAACGGCCGTTCAACAAGCAGTTTTTCCTGCGTATGCTTGGTTATCTGCGTAACTACAAACGCCAGATGGCTTTGACTGCGCTGGGTATCGTGTTGGCAGCCGGCGTTCCGCTGTTTGAACCTTATCTGTTAGGCAAGGTTGTGGACGACGGGATTATCCCTGGCGATATCGCCGCCGTAGTGCGCATAACCTTACTCTTGGCCGTCCTACATATCCTGGGCTGGATCGGGGGGCGTACGCGTACCTGGACAGCGTCCGTCATTGGCCAGGGAGTCCTGTACGACTTGCGTCAGGACTTGTATCTGCATATTCAGAAACTAAGCCTGCGTTTCTACGATCGCTTTCCGGTCGGCCGTATCATGTCACGCATTACCAGTGATGTAGAGTCTATCGCCCGTTTGCTGAATACCGGGCTGGTTACATTCGTTGGCGAGGGTTTTAACCTGGTGGGCATCATCCTGGTTATGCTCTGGATGAGCGTTCCCTTGACCCTGGTGGCCTTTGTCACCATGCCCATCTTGATGTTCATCCTCTTCAAGCTGCGCACATCGTTGGAGACCAGTTGGAAAAATGTGCGCAAGAGTGTGTCTAACATCAACACATATACCAACGAATCCGTCAATGGTATCCAGGTCACACAATCATTCGTGCGGGAACAGACCAACATTGGCGCTTTTCAGGATCTGACCAAGGATTCACACAAAGCGTGGATGAGCGCCGTTCGCTCAGATGAGGCGGTCTGGCCCTCGGTCGATTTCATTGGCGTTCTCGGTACCAGCTTGGTGATTATCGTCGGCGGAGCTCTGGTCTTGAACGAATCGTTGACCGTCGGCTTCATCATCGCCTTCATCAACTACGTCTGGCGCTTTTGGACGCCGCTCAGCGCCATGAGCCGATTGTACGGTATGACTCTCAGCGCCATGGCTTCGGCCGAACGCATCTTTGCTTTCCTGGATACCTTGCCCGAAATCAGTGATAGACCGGGCGCGAACTCTATGCCCGCTATCCGCGGAGACGTGCACTTCGATCATGTCTACTTCAAATACGACCCGGAACAGAACTGGATCCTGAACGACATTCAGTTCCACGCTCGGCCGGGCGAAACTATCGCCTTGGTGGGCCATACCGGCAGTGGAAAGACCTCCATCATCAATCTGCTGATGCGTTTCTACGATCCCCTTGAAGGCGCAGTGCGCATCGACGGCATCGACCTGAGAGATGTACAGGTACACAGTCTGCGCAGCCAGATGGCTATCGTGCTGCAAGATGGCTTCGCCTTTTCGGGCACCATTGCCGACAACATTCGTTACGGCCGACTCGACGCCACTGACGAAGAAATTCGAGTGGTGGCCGAAGCGGTACGCCTCGATGAATTCGTGCAGACCTTGGATGACAAATATGACCACGACGTAGGCGAGCGCGGTAACCGGCTCAGCGTTGGGCAGCGCCAACTGATGGCCTTTGCCCGTGCCTTGTTGGCCGACCCCCGTATTCTGATCCTCGACGAGGCGACGAGCAGTGTCGATACGGAGACGGAGATCCGCATCCAGAAAGCGATGGCTACCTTGCGCCAGGGGCGAACTGCCTTTGTCATTGCCCACCGTCTGAGTACGATTCGCAACGCCGATCGCATCCTGGTCATCGATCAGGGACGCATAATCGAGTTGGGGACACACGAAGAGTTACTGGCACGACAAGGCCGTTACTTCCAGTTGTACCTGACCCAGTTTGCCGATCTGCCACAGCCTAGCCGCTCCATGTCCTTGGTCCAGCCGGTGGCTGTTTAGGGAAAATGTCTAGGGAAAATCAGGCTCTACCGCATTTGACCTACTGGTCGCTGCTGGCGCGCTATCTGAAGCCACAGCGCGGGTTGGTGCTGCTGCTTTCCCTGCTGATTATCGGCGGAATTGCCCTGCAGCTTGCCAACCCGCAGCTGGTGCGCCGCTTCCTGGATGGTGTGGAAACTGGCCAGGAGTTGGGCGAGTTGGTGCAAACGGCGCTGCTTTTTATCGCCATTGCCCTCCTCGCCCAGGCTCTTATGCTGGCTGCGACCTACGTGGGTGAAGGTCTTGCCTGGACGGCGACCAACGAGCTGCGCGCCGACCTGGCTTTGCATTGCCTCAAGCTGGACATGACTTTTCACAAGGCGCACAAGCCTGGCGAACTGATCGAACGGGTGGATGGCGATGTCAACCAGTTGGCCACCTTCTTCTCGCAGCTGCTGATCCAGCTAGTCAGCAATATCTTGCTGATCAGCGGCGTGGTCATCTTGTTATGGCTGGTGGATTGGCGAGTCGGCGCCACCATAACCCTCTTGGCGCTTCTTGGTATGGTGGCCTTGTACGCCATAAATACGCGCCTCGTCCCCCGCTGGCAGCGCGTTCGTCAGGTCGATTCACAGTTTTTCGGTTACCTGGAAGAGTGGTTAAATGGCACAGAGGTGATCCGCAGTAACGGGGCCGCTCCGTACATATTGGGTCGCCTCTATCGTCTCTTTCGCCAACGATGGCGGAGCATGCAGAGCGCCATGCGCTTCAATCTGGGCGTCATGATCATCCCCATCGTTGTTCCTACCTTCGCTTATATCGCCGCCTATTTGTGGGGGTCGGCGCTCTTCCGTGGCGGTTTGCTAACCATCGGGACCGTATACCTGATTTTTTACTATATCGATGTCATCAAGAATCCCTTATGGATTATCCAGCGCCAGGTGCAGGATCTGCAGAAGGCGTCCGCCAGCATCAATCGCATCACCCAGTTGTTTGCCCAGCAGCCCACCCTCTTCGATGGACTCCCTGAGCCCCTGCCGCAAGGTGCGCTGGCCGTTCAATTCGACGACGTTTCTTTTTACTATGCTGATGATCCTGGCGCTGATGTGCTCACGGATCTTAGCTTCACCCTGGAAGCAGGCCAGATCCTGGGATTGCTCGGCCGCACGGGCAGTGGCAAAACAACCATGACACGCCTTCTCTTTCGCTTTTATGATCCTACATCTGGCCGCATCAGACTGGGCGATGACGGCGGTGAATTCACAGATATCCGGGATGTTACCCAGGCTGAACTGCGGCAGCGTATTGGCCTCGTTACCCAGGAGGTGCAGCTCTTTCACGCCAGCGTGCGTGACAACCTGACCCTTTTCGATGAATCGATAGATGACGGGCAGATTGTGACCGCCCTGGGCGAACTCGGTTTGACACCCTGGCTGGAATCTCTCCCTGATGGCCTGGAAACGCGCCTTGAAGCTGGCGATAGTCTATCCGCCGGCGAAGCGCAGTTGCTTGCCCTTGCCCGGGTTTTTCTGGCCGATCCCGGACTGGTGATCCTGGATGAGGCTTCTTCACGCCTCGACCCGGTCACGGAGGTCATGCTCAATGTGGCTGTGGGAAAATTGATACGTGGTCGCACGGCCGTCATCATCGCCCATCGTCTGGCTACCGTGCAGCGCGCCGGCGAGATCATGATCTTGTCCGGCGGCCGGATAGTCGAACACGGGCCGAGAATGGCCTTGTCAACCGATCCAAACTCCCAATTTAGTGCCCTGCTGCGTGCCGGTCTAGAAGAGGTTTTGGCCTAAAAGATGAAAACCTACCAGTACTTCTGGCAGCTAATTCGCTTTCGCCCTCGTATGTACGCCACCGATTTAATCGGCGCTTCGGTTCACTTTGGCCTGTTGGCTGTCCAGGGCGTGATCCTCAAAGCCTTCTTTGACGGATTGGCCGGGCAGGGAGGTCTCCCCTTGCCACAAGTCATCGGCCTGCAGCTACTCCAGCTCTTTCTCGTCTTGCTCTCCCTCTACGTCGCCGTGCTCGCCTTCGTCAACTTCGTCCAACACGGCATGGCCCTGCTTATTCGCAACATGATGGATCGTATCTTGAGCCTGCCGGGAGGCCAGGCTTTGCCCATCGATGAGGATGGCACAAGGATGTCGACGGGAAAAGTGATCAGCACCTTGCGCGATGATGTCGAAGAGATGGCCGGTTCGATCATTATCATAGATGATGTCGTCGCCTTATCAATCACAGCCCTTTTTTCATTCGCCATCATGTTCCATATCAGCCCCCTGGTGACCCTGGGCACCTTTGTGCCCCTGGCAGTCATTATCGTTTCCGCGCAGCGACTCAGCGCGCCCGCCAGGCGCTATCGCCGAGCCAGCCGGCAAGCAACCAGCGAGGTCACGGGCATGATCGCCGACATGTTTCACGCCACGCAAGCCGTTAAGGTCGCCAATGCTGAGGAACATATCTTACGTCGCTTCCGGCGCATCAATGACCAGCGGCGTGAGGCCATGATCAAGGACCGTTTATTGACCCAATTCGTCGATGCGCTAAGTGGCGGCACGGTAGATATCGGCGTCGGCTTGATTTTGTTGGTGGCGGCACAGGCCATGTACGCCGGCGAATTTACCATAGGAGATTTTGCTCTGTTCGCTTCTTTTATCTGGCCTACAACGCACCTGATGCGCAAAGTAGGAAATTTGATCACCCGTTATAATCAAGTGGGCGTGTCCACCACACGCATGGAAAGGATCATGCAGGGTTTGCCTGCGGGAGCCGTGGTTGCGCACCATCCCATCTACATGGAAGGAGATTTGCCCGAGTTGCCCTACACAGCCAAATCGGCCGATCATCGCCTGCAAAGCCTGCAAGTGAGCAATTTGTCCTACCGCTATCCCACCTCCAATGGGAACGCCGGGATCAACGGGGCTGGCGGGGGCATCGCAGATATCAATCTTTTGCTGCAACGGGGTTCCTTTACTGTCATTACCGGACGTATCGGATCAGGCAAGACGACGCTGCTGAAGACGCTCTTAGGGATGCTGCCCGCGCAGCAGGGGCAGATCAACTGGAATGGGCAGCCGGTTCTTGATCCGGCCAGCTTCTTTGCTCCACCTCGCGTGGCCTACACGGCGCAGGTGCCGCTTCTCTTCAGCGATACATTGCGCAACAATATCTTGCTAGGTTTTCCCGCGACTGAGATGGATTTGGCAACGGCCATGCAATCGGCCGTTTTCGAAAAAGATGTCAGCGAGATGGAGTTGGGGCTGGATACTCCTGTTGGCCCGCGCGGGATGCGCCTGTCAGGCGGCCAGGTTCAGCGTGCCGCTGCAGCGCGCATGTTCGTTCGCCATCCGGAGCTCCTGGTTTTCGATGACTTGTCCAGCGCCCTGGATGTGGAAACTGAGCAGCTCTTATGGCAGCGACTCTTTGACCGCGACCCGGCGCATCAAGATCACGCCACTTGTCTGGTCGTCTCCCACCGGCGCACAGCCCTCTTACGCGCCAGCCACATCATCGTGCTCAAAGACGGCCGTATGCTCGACGAAGGTTCACTCGACGAACTCTTATCCCGCTGTCAGGAAATGCAGCTCCTCTGGCAAGGCGAAGCATAAAGTCGCCAACTTTTCTAAAAGTTGGCAACTTTGTTACTTCACCCGCCGCGCATAGGGCTCCGGCAGCGGTCCATAATTCAACTCGCTGCTGAATCTCAAACGTTCGGCTTGCGCAGGCAGGCAAGGAATGACTTCTCGATTGTTGTTGGGGCGGGAATCTGGCGCATGAATTTCACTGATGTAGCTGAAGCCATGGCTGCGGCTGCGCCAGCCCACCAGACCATAATTCTCGGCATAGAAATAACGCTCTTCCGTCTCACCGTCTGGCTGTAACAGCCAGCCCAGCTCGATGACATTCTTCAAGGTAATGCCGCCTTCAAAGGTGTACTGCGGGTAGAACTGCTCAAATCGCAGCCAGCTCCTATGGTTTCCGCTGGCCACTATCTTGCAATTTGATTTGTCAAAAAACACCACGTACGGTTCGCGCTCGTAGACCTCACCTACTGCCCAATAGCGCGGGCTCCAGGCCGATCTGGCTTCTGCACCCGGCTGTATCGTTCTCGTACAGCGTGTAGTATTGACCGGAACCAGGGCTGGTATCAGTGCCGCGGTAAATCAATTCCTTGCCTGCCCACAATTCCTCCCACTCAGCAAGGATCTCATTGCCCTTGGTATGGAAGAAACGCACATCTTCAAACTGGGTTTGGTGGCGGGCCTGTGAACCGTTGCTGTGCTGCACTTCATATAGACGGCCGTCGCCAGTCATGAAGCGCGCCATATCCATTGCCTTCCCAGGCGTCAGTTCCGGCGCGACGATAATAGGTAAGTACTGTGGTTGTAATGGCTGGAGCAAGAAGGCACGTTCGCTGCCGGCGATCACGCCCGTGCCCACGATCCACCCTTTTTCGTTAATGCTGACGGCCGTGCGCAGCACATCCCACTCTGAATCTGCCGGCAGGAAGCTGTTTAGATCCACGATCTGCCCATCCTGCCACAAAACTGCATGTTCCGCTCCTCCGGCCTGCGCTTGCCCGACGACGATCCCCAGATCATTTATGCCATTCGCCCGGCTGGTAGCCGTAGGTACATCTTCCAGCGTCCCCAGATCGCTCATCGTCTCGGCTTCCCACAGGAAGGCGTGTGTGGCCAGATCGCCGGTGGTGCTGGCGCCGCCCACAATCTGGCCTGGATTGTTGATATCCTGTGCTGCTGCTGAGGATCCGCCCAAAGTGCCCAGGTTCTTAAAGGCGCCCTTCTCCCAGCGGAAGGCCAGGCTCTTTCCTTGACCGTCGTCGATATGGCCGGCCATCTGCCCCTGATCGTTGAGCCCGTTTGCCCAGCCTAAACCGCCGGTGATAGAGATCGTTTGCGATAGGCTTCCATCTTGCCACAGCAGTAGCTGATTATCCGTTTGCGTAACCGTGTTACCGGCGACCAGGCCCTGGTTATTGACCGCGCGCGCCGTACCCTGCAAACCATTGATCGTTTCCAGTTTGGTGTATATCTCCCCTGCCCATAAGATTGGCCACTGAGTTGGCTGCTCCTGCACTTCACTGATCGCCGTCCCGGCGATCAAACCCAGATCATTAATGGCGTATGCATAGGAAGTCAAACTACCGGTGGTCGAAAGTGGAGCCATAAGCCCATTTTCCCAAAGAAAAGCGGCCAGCCCACCTCCGTCACTGATCGTCGAAGAGCCCACTATCTGGCCATGCTTGTTGATATCGCTGGCCATGCTCTCCGGCCCGCCTAAGGTACCCAGATCAGTGATCGCATAAGCACTATCTTTGTTTTCAGCAAGAGCCGCCGTCGATTCACTAGGCTGCAAAACGGCCGTTACCTCCAACAACATAAGAAAACCCAACGCACTGCTAAGCAAGGTCAAAGAGAGTCTATTCATAGACGCACCCATCATGACCGACGGCCCAAGTATGGTGTAGTCGCCATCGGTCGTCCTTCGTCCAAGATAACACAGCAACCCAATTCATCCAAATTAGCTCCACCGCCATGGAGAACGATTTAGATATTAAGGGTCGGTTTCAAATGGGTTAAAAGGAAGGAAAATATCTGATGGCTGAATTGCTGAACTGTTGAATTATTTACGGAGTCATGCGATTCTAAAGTCGCGGCACTACCAATAATGCTGGAAAAATGCAAGCGCAGGCCAACCGGTACTTTAACAACATCATTTTGCAGGATCAGTTCATCGACGGGTTGTCTGGATTAGCAGTATAAGGTAGAGGCTTCAGTTTGACTACCACGGCCAACATTCAGGCGGGGAGAATTATATGTAACAGAACCGATTTTAGACCATCCAATGCCGTGAATTTGAAATTCCGAGCGGATAGCAAAGTGCAACAAAAGAAGATAACATTCAATTCTGAGTCAATCAAACTCTATTTTCACAGGACAAATGTTATGGTCGGCGCGAAAGAATGGAAATCGTCTTCTGGGGAAGAAGGTGACTTGCGAGTACAGATAGAAGACCTTCAGAGGCAATTGCGTGAACAGCAAACCAATACTCAAGCCATGTGGGAACTGCTTATTTTACTTGCGAGCCAATTACAGTTGTCATCAACCTCCATAAAAATGGCCGTTTCTAGTTTGCTCGATTACGATATATTTTGGGATCCTTCGACATCACATGAATTCCTGCAAGTAATTGACACTAGTACGGACCGGACTGCGGATTTGGTTGTTTTATTGACGCTGGCTTTTAGGAGTCAAGCTAAAAGTCTGGCAATTCGTTCTGAACCACATGTCCTTCAGGAAATACTTGAGACATTAAAAAGTAGCGTAGCTAAGAGGAATTTCGAGTCACGGTTGACTGTAGATTATCCTCCTGATGGCCGGCCAGCCTCAGCAGACTATCAATATTTGATTGTAGGATTGCGATTTTTATTTGAGGTTGTGATAAGTGAGAGCAAAGGCCTCGAACAAGTTGCAATGCAAGCGTCCCAATCCTCTGATTATTGGCAGCTTTGGATTGGCGGAGCGGATGCCGCAGCCGTTGAAATTGTCAAGCATTTCTTTAAATATCCGAACGGTTTCAAGGAGTATGTCGGCCGACTTTTGCCCGAGAATACACTGAAACTAATCGTTGCATGTCGAATATTGCGTCTGCAAAAAATCGGACTGATTGAAGCTCCTGGGGAACAAGTAAACTCACTCTCCTTATCTATTCCATTTGCAGAGAGTGTCGCTGCTGCTTCGTGACGTAAAACCATTATGATCGGTGAAAAGATATTATTGATAAACGACGAACCGAATATTCTCCGCACCTTACGTCGAAATCTTATCAGTAGAGGTTATGATGTTTCCATTGCGTTTGATAGTGAAGAGACGCATCTAATGATCTCGCGCACAGAATTTGACCTTTATATCCTCAACCTTGACTCTAGTACACTTGATATGGATGGATTGGGCATATGCCGGCAGGTTCGTAAAATTAGTTTGGCCCCGATTATTGTCTTGTCTGCTGTTGGTTCGGAAACGATGAAAATCGACGCATTGGATTTGGGGGCCGATGACTACCTGGTGATGCCTTTTGGCATGGGCGAGTTTTTGGCTAGGGTTCGCTCGGCGTTGAGACGGTGGGCAACGTATCGTGAAAATAATCTCCAGCAAGAAAATCTGATCGCTTCTACTGACTTAATAATCGATTCGGATTCGCGCCAGGTTACTGTTAATGACAATGAGATTCATCTTACGCCGACAGAATATGATCT
>CAVONO010000026.1:0-27394 GCA_963697305.1 uncultured Chloroflexia bacterium | reverse complement strand
CGTAGCCAAGCCTAATTTTTTCATGATCATTCACCTCTCATTGCCAGCTATCCTACCACAACTTGATGCATTGCACTCGCTCCGCCCAATTGCGATTATGTAAACTTGATTCACGACGACATCTTTAGGTAGAGTTTTATTTGCAGATCAGCATTGGCCGGGAGCGCAGATTCAAGCAAAAAAGACCCTCTGCAACATTGCTGCAGAAGGTCTTTTTGATCAGATTTTATCGCCATCCTTTTAACGATAGAGATAAAAACGCCTTACAACTCGCGGGTCTTGTCAGGGTGTGGGATCGGCGTACGAACCACCAAAGATATCCGTGTTGCCGAACGTGTCCGGGCAATCAGTTGCCGGAGCAGGCCTGACGATCGGGCTGCCGTCCACCAGGGATTGCCGGTAAGTGTTGATGGCAGGGCAAACGGCCGCGTTGCGCACGTCATTCCAAACGGCCGCGGCGAAGTCATTGGTGGCTACGATGTAATTGTAGTCACCCAGGAACTCAAACGCCAGGCTGTTGGCGCTCGAGCCGCGCGCATCGCCAACGGCACCGCGATGCAAAGTGCTCCAATCCGACAGGTCACTGAAATCGGCGTGGCGCACGACACCCTCGAAGAGACGGGTGTCGGTTGTATTATCACTCCAGGGATCGAGGTAGCCCATGTAGGTAATGTAGACATCCTCACCATCAGGCGAGATGGCTATCCAGGGGAAGTCGGGCCGGTCGCCCGCTTCGGTAGCGTCAATGGGAGCGCTCCAGGTCTCGCCGCCATCGCTGGAAGACTGGAGCATGGCCCTCTCGTTATTGAGGCCGTTCTGTCCATCGGTCCAGCCCACGACAATGGTGTCGAGGGCATTGGCCCCGCTGGGAGCTCCATTGGCGATGTCGAAGGTCGGACCTTCGTTGGTGCGGGCGCCAGCCACGCCGTCGAAGGTGAGGCGGCCCTGAACCGGGTCGAAAGCGCCGACCGTGCCGGTCACGGCAATTGGGCGCGGCTTATCGAATTTCACACCGCCGTCGAAGGAGCGCGACATCAAGACCACGTCTTCGCCCTTGAACGAGCCGCGCCACACGACGTAGACCGTGCCCTGGCTATCAGTGCGCACCACACAGCCCTGCCGGCCGCCGGATCGGCCCTGGCCAGAATTGGTGTTGGATGCCTGGCTGATCTGACGCTGGGTCCAGGTCTCGCCGCCATCTGTCGAGCGGATGACGACCACCGGCTCGGGGGGACCGCCCACGCTGCGGAAGGCGACGTTACACACGTAGACATTGCCGAAGTAGGGGCTGGACGCAGCGTTGTCGGCCCAGATAGCTTCCTTGTCGGAGAAGGTGGCCGAGCTTTGCTTGGAAATCACCACCGGCGGCATCCAGGCATTCTTTTCTCCGGCAGCCGCAGCTTCGACATCGTCGACGCGCGAGACGGCGATGGCTTCGAATCCCTTGAAGGCCAGCTCGTCACGCACTGCGCTGAAGTTGGAAGTCAGGTTGGCGAAGTACAGCCGTGAGCCATTTTCCCAGGAGAATGTCCCGTCTGGTCCAGGACGCGGTCCGAAGACCAGGGCGGGGTCTCCATCGGAAACGAGTCTGCTTTCATAGTACCAGGGCAGCGTGCCGATGTCCCCGTCAACCTGGGGCACGCACGAAGCGGGTCCCAGGCAGTTGCGCGCCGAGTAGCCAGTGTAAGTGGGTTGGGTCCAGCTCCCGCCCCCATCGAGGGAGAAATAGATGCCCGAGACGCCGACGCCATTGGTAAAAGGGCAGGTTGTAGGATCGCCTGCAGCACAGCCCTCCATGTCGATCTCATCGTTTGAGCCGGCAGCCAAAACGGTCGAGTCGCTGGGGTCGACGGCAATCCATGGTTCGTTTTGCTTGTTTTGCGAAAAAGGTGTTTCTGGGCTGCCAATGCTGACACGAGTGTCACTTTGGGCCAGGACGGGAATGGCTAGCAGTAGAAGTAAAATACCGGCCAGTAAAAGCATCTTGTTTTTTGTCATTTTATTAAATCCTCCAACCAAACCATCTGTTTGGTGAAGTACACCTTCCTTACGATCGAAAAACACATACTTGAGCATACATAGCTCATCGATTTGCAATGCCACTACAGAATCTTGGCGGAAAGTGGAGAAAAATATTTCGTCTTGTCTATTACACCCCCTTTGGTAGCTCAAGCAATCAAGCAAGATTCTTGAGCCGTCCAATCAAGTGAACATACGACGACAGAAAAGATGTGATCCGGTATCCCAACAAACTACATCTTAGTGCATTTTTCCCAGAAATCAATACGCGTTAATCCCTGACTTGCTTCCGGTTGCTGACAAAAGATACTGTAATATGTTACAATGTCCTCATAGCTCCGGACGGCGTCCGGGATCGGGAGGCAAGCCATGTCCATACTATTTGAACCCCTAAATCTGGGCGAAGTTGAGATCAAAAACCGTTTCGTGCAGTCGGCCACTTTTGAGTCGATGGCCACAGAACGGGGCGAGGTCACAGATTCTCTGATAGGGAGGGGCAAATAGCGGAATCGGTCCACGCCTTTGGCCGGGCGGCCAGGCGCGCGGTCGAGGCCGGCGCCGACGGTGTACAGCTTCACGCCGCTCATGGCTATTTAATCAACCAATTTCTCTCACCTTATTGGAATGAACGCGACGACGCGTGGGGCGGCTCCGACGAAAACTGTTTCCGGCTCATGAAGGAGATCACCTTGGAGGTCCAGAAGGTTCTGCCTGAGGGCATGCCTCTCTTGGTGAAGCTCAGCAGCAACGATTTCACACCTGAAAAAGGCATTACGCCCGATTTGGCCACGACTTACTCGCGCTGGCTAACTGATTTGGGGATTGACGGACTGGAGGTGACCGGCGGCTCAACCCTATACTCCTTTATGACTATGTGCCGCGGCGACGTGCCCGTCAATCGCCTGGCCGAAGCATTCCCTTGGTGGATGAGACCGTTGGCCAAGATGACCCTCAAGCGCATGGCCGGCAAATATGAGCTCGAGGAAGGGTACAATCTAGCGGCCGCCGAACAGATCAAGCCGTCCACCAATGGCGTGCGGCTTATGATCGTCGGCGGTATGCGCCGCGCTGCGCATATGGAGGAGGTATTGTCCAGTGGCCAGGCCGAGTTCATCTCCATGTGCCGGCCCTTCATCCGCGAACCTGCCCTGGTGCGTAGAATTCGGGAAGGCAAAATCGATGTCGCCTCCTGCGAATCCTGCAACGAGTGCTTTGCCACTATCGCCAACAACAAACCGCTGAAGTGCAGCAACTCGCAAATCAGCGCCTAAACGCAGTCGCTTTCGTGATCAGGGAAAGCGATTGCGATTGCGAAAGTGATAGAGACAGTTGACTCTTGGAAACCATTTCGCAATCCAGATGATCCGGCTGATACTATCTAGGAAGGTCTTCACACACACATCGAAATCCGACATCACCATCTGCAAAAAAGGGATCGTTCATTCCGCGCGCAGCCGTTCGCGCCCGCAATGCTGGTTTTAACCAGGAGCCTCCTCTAATCACTCGTAAGAATTCTCCTTCCTCCTGTTCGCGCCCATCTTGTCCGGTATATGGATACGGTCGGAACTGGCTCAATGTCCATTCCGAAGCGTTACCTGCCATGTCCGCACAGCCATAGGGACTGTCACCTTCCGAAGCATAATTCAGCACGGATACAGTCCGGTTATGCCTACTTACACGTGTGTTACAAGACCTGGCGACAAATTCATCTCCCCATGGATACAACCTGCCATCTGTACCTCGCGCTGCTTTCTCCCATTCCGCCTCAGTAGGCAGCCGGTAAAACCTACCTGTTTCGGCGCTCAACCAACGGCAATAGGCAAGAACCTCATACCAGCTCACGCCCACCACTGGGAGAGCGAACTCACCAGTCCGATCGGATATCATCCCAGTGCTCAGGTTTTATTCTTGCCTCTGACTCGCGCCATGACCAACCGGCATTTGTCCAGTATCTGTTCTGCCGATATCCACCTGCCTCTATAAACACCCGATACTGTTCAGCCGTGACTGGATACTTGCTGATGTAATAGCTCTTAAGCGTGACCGTGTGCTGTGGTTGTTCCCTGTTGAAGTGACCTTTCTCTCGCCACTTTCTTGCCAAGTCGTCTCTCTGGGCAAGCCGAGCAACCTGACCTGAACTTGTTCCCATCAAGAATGGTCCGGCGGGTACAGTGACCATCTGCGGTTCTTCAATGAAGTTGGATTGCTTTGTTTGTGACATGACTGTTTTCTCGCCACTCGCTACTCGTCCCTTATGATCGGATGCAGCTCCGAAAAATCAACATCCAACAAATTCCGCTGTTCCAACCGCATCTCCGTCACTCGCCCCCACGCATCGAGAACAAAAGTCAGCAAGCCATCCGGCACGACTGGATCGAGCCAATGGATGCGAAACGTATCATGCTGCCAGTGCGTCAGCCTTGCGCTGAAAGAAGCCGTGTGTGTAAAGCCTAAATCCAGCTCGCCCTCCGCAAAGCCAATCTCGATCCCCCCATACAGCTGCGATTCATAGCGACCCGCGTACCTTTCGAGGTCCAGCGAAGGCTGGGTATTAGGGATGCGAGAGGCATCAAGATTCAGCGCCTGTTTGCGCGAAAGCTCGCGCCACTCTTCCACGGCCGTTTCATACCAATCGATCTCGCTTGCCCCCCAATATAGGTCGAGCAAAACAGTCGTCAAGATCCAGGTCGCCGGGCCTTCATTATTGGCGAGCACCACAATCCCCAGATTCCTCTGCGGGATCATCGTCAACAGCGAGCGTAAGCCATCAATCCCCCCACTATGCGACACCCGCCGCTCGCCGCGAAAATCCTGAACATTCCAGCCCAACGCATAAGCATGGTAGAACTGCGCCATATACGGCTTTAACGCCGGCAGGAAATCCTTTGCCAAAGGGATCAGCGTGTGCGGCGTCCATAGATCCTCTGCGATTTTCGCGCTGTATAGCTGTTGGTCCTCAAAACGCCCCCCATTCAACAGCAGCCGCGCGTAGGCCGCCAGCTCCAGCGCACTACAGTTGATCGAGGCCGCCGGCCCCACATTATCATAGTTGCGATGGGCGACGACCTGCATCCGCCCGTCGACATCACTATGCGGCTGGGCAATGTCACTGTCCGCGGCAAAATCCAATATGCTCGTGTTGCTCGTGCGCATCCCCAGCGGCTCAAAGATCCGCTGCGCCACAAAGGCATCCCAACTCTGGCCCGTCACGGCCGGGATGATCTCGCCGGCAGCCAGGTACATGATGTTCTGATAGGAGAAGGCGCTGCGAAAACTGGAAACCGGCTTCAAATAGCGGATGCGCTCGATAACCTCTGCACGGCCGTAATCACTCCCATACCACACCGTACCCCCGCTTACCGGAGCCAAACCAGTGCGATGCACCAGCAAATCCAAAACCGTGATCTCCCTCGTGGCGAAAGCATCATCATGTTGAAAAGATGGGATATACTTTGTAAGCGGATCGTCCCATTTCAGCTTCCCCTCATCCACCAGCATACCCAGCGCCAGCGCGGTAAAAGATTTGGAGATCGAAGCGATACCAAACAGCGAATGCTCGCTGACCGGCTGCTCCTCTCCCAGCTTCCTTATCCCATATCCCTTGGCCAATACCAGCGCATCATCCTCGACAATCGACACGGCGATCCCCGGCACGCCAAAATCCTCGCGCACGCGCTGGACATAGGGCTCAAATGTAGAAATCATATCACCACTCGCCACTCACCACTCACCACTCACCACTCACCACTAACCACTAAAAAAAGATGCCAACTTTTCAGAAAGTTGGCATCTTTAATTAACTAGTTTGCATTCCGCTGCGGGGCATACGATTGTCGCCGCCGGTTCCGGCCCCGCTGAGAGCCGCCCTTTGAAGCGCCGCCTTGTCCACTACTGCGGCTGCCGTTTTGCGGCCCACGGCCGTTCCCACCATTGCCCTGTGCCCCTTGCGACCCATTCCGCTGCGGCTTTCTTTCCGGGTCAAAGCCACTGTAATCAAAGCCTGGCATCCTGCGCCTTTCGATCGGTTTGTTCAGTACCCGCTCAATATCACGCACCAGCGGCTCATCCTCCGGCATGGCAAACGTAAAAGCCTGCCCAGTCTCATAAGCGCGCCCGGTACGGCCGATGCGGTGCGTATAAGCGTCAACCGTATCCGGCATATCAAAATTGATCACGTGCGAAATTTCGGCCACGTCAATCCCACGGGCCGCGATATCCGTGGCCACCAGGATGTCAACCTTGCCCGCCCGAAAACCGTTGATCGCCTTCTGACGCGCGCTCTGTGACATATTCCCCTGCAAGGCGGTCACATTATGCCCTTGCTTTTCCAGGTCTCGCGCCAGGAAACGAGCGCCGCGTTTCGTACGCGTGAAAATAAGCACCCGGCCCATCGCCGTCTCATCCAGCATGCTGATCAGAAGATTCTTCTTCAGATTTTTGGTGACCGGATAAAGCGCATGGGAAACCGTCTTCGCCGGAGCGATTAAGCCAATCTGCACGGTCACCGGCTGCTTAAGAATGCCCGCCGCCAACTGCCGAATCTCTGGCGGCATTGTCGCCGAGAAAAAGAGCGTCTGTCTCCGTGCCGGAACCAGCTTCAAAATGCGCTTGATATCAGGCAGGAATCCCATGTCACACATGCGATCCGCTTCATCCAAAACCAACACTTCCACACGCGACAAATCAATATCGCCATCGCTGGCGATATCCAGCAGCCGCCCTGGACAGGCGACCACAATTTCCGCGCCACGCCGCAGCAGATCCACTTGCTTGTTTTTGCTGACGCCGCCATACACCGTCACACTGCGCGCTCGGGTATGCTTGCCTAGATCGACGGCCGTTTCATGAATCTGTTCCGCCAGCTCCCGCGTCGGGGCCACAATTAGAGCTCGCGTCTGTCGCAGCGGCCCAGTCGTCAATCTCTGCAAAATAGGCAGAATAAAAGCGGCCGTTTTCCCTGTGCCCGTTTGCGCCAGGCCCAGGACATCACGCCCTTGTAGAACTTCTGGAATAGCTTGTATCTGAATGGGGGTGGGCGTCACATAGCCCACATCTTGAATACCCGCGTTTATACGCGGATCGAGGTTGAATTGATCAAAATTCACTGAGAGTCTCCTTGACTTCACTGAGCCAAGTCGCACTCTCAGCCCTAACTAACTTGCCTGCCTGCGAAACAATCGACAGCCCCGGACGCCACAAAGCGACCTAAAACAAAAAGCGGCAGATTGTTTAGCCATTCCGAAGGATCAATCGCAGACACAACAAAGGTGAAGTATAACCAACTACCAGCCCCAATGCCAAACCGCTCATTTACAACGCTCTTGACGGCAAGAAAACGTGCCATTCAAGTCATACGCCGCAAGGCTTCCTGGAATGATGACTATCTTCTCAAGGTGCTAACGGTTTAGTAGACTGACAAGGTTAGTTTGACGGATGAGGAATCGGGCACCTTCGGATGGCCACCGTTCGCATCTGAGGATGCGAACGACACAGAAGATTGGTGTCTGACTACGAGTATGCAGTTGCCCTGCACCATGACCGGTGGATCCAAAAGTATTGATTCAAAAACAAAACTGGTCTAGAATGTCTCTAAGACAGTTATCGAAAAGTGGGCAACCGTCCCTTGGCGAACATCTACGATCAAATATATGCAGTACTCTGGTTGAGTTTGAGAGGAGACAACACCCGCTGCGGCGCACCACCATTGATGAGAATTGATACGATTAACCAGATCACACCTCCGCATTCTTTAGTGCCCGCAGGGTGAATCCGTGCTTCATTTTGAGAAGGAGTCAGCGTATGCTGCGCTCACTTAAGGATCAGTTGAAATGCCAACACAACAAACAAAAACACCACGCCCAGAACAGGTGACCATGTTTATAGGGGCCAAAACAGTGGCATGCGAGGGTATCGGGCCTCAGATGTGCCTGTTGGTCAAATTTGAGAAGCATGCTGCATGGGAACTTTTCTACGATGTCATCGCCGGATTCAAGCATGAGGAAGGTTTCGAGTATGAACTACTAGTCAACAGGATATTTATAGAAAATCCCCTGGCAGATGCTTCATCAATTGAATATGAACTGCAGGAGATAGTGAGCAAGACGGAAGCCGCTCCCACCGATTCTGTTTAACCGAAATACAGACTCCTTGTCGTCATCGCCAGGGCGTTTCCAACGCGGCTAATCCACTTTTCGTACACCAACCACCGCGTCCGAGAATGAAGCCATTTCTATGGGGAAAAGATAGTGTCTTGTAGTAGGGGAGCTCTGTGACGAGATTTCAGCTATTCCTGCATCAAACAAGGCACCTTGATACACGTCATGCTGACTGTTTCAAGGTACCTTGCCCGATACGTCATATTTAGGAGTTCACTTCCCGACGGCTAACCAATCGATGTGCCAATTCCATGCATTGGCTTGCGCAGCTGTTATTGCAGCCCCATTTGCCCATCGCACGTACACACGGAAACCATTTTTCGTAGCGTTGTAGATAGATGTTGCGCCCGTAGTGGACCACTGCGAGGAGGTACCACCTATGGACGTAAAGTACTTCGGCGTCGTGGTGAACCCTGCCGAACTGGTATCCACATCAAGATAAATACCGCTGTTTGTGTACTTCACCCAGTTGGTAGCCCCGGGTGTGGTAGAACCGCTTGCGAATTTCATACTCATCTGTTGTTCTCCTTTAACTAAGTTATGATAGATATGCCACACGGTTGCGATGTCGCCGGCACTTAGTCCTATTCGTTGCCCAATCGGCTCGCCACCTTTGGTCGTAATAGTATCTTGACCGTCCTTGGAGAACGCTTTATTAGGGTAATGCATGATCGAGGCGTAGTCATATGGGCCAATGTCATCGCCATCAGTGATATGTTGATCGAAGTTATGGGCATGGCTGGCCGTAATGTGATCGGCATGGACCGTGATCCAATTATCCCTATCTTCCCGGCTCTGTTCATGATACAGACCAACAGTATGACCAATCTCATGGATTGTGTTGCCGAGATCACATCCCGAAGCCAGATTTATATGCTGCAGGCCACCGCGCATCCCAACACTAGATGAACAGCCACCAGCTGGTCTGAATCGGACAAAATTCGGGTATTGGCCAGCATTGGCCGCTGTTCGCTGAACAAAACGAATGATGGTAAATTCTTCCCAATGAGCAATAGCACCATGCACACGATTTTGGTTGCTAAGGGTCGAATCAATTTCATAGGGAATGATCCCATTTGTCCACCTATGACCGGTGACGACAACCCCTTCAAGGACGTTCTCATCAGACGCCGCTGACCCCTCATCGAGGAGATCGAGGATAATATCACCTTCAAAGATTGGTTCCCCATCAATCAGCGAGTACCGGACCTCCTTTCTATCGAAAGTAGCTCCGCTGATATAACCAGTCAGCGGTTCTTCCGTGGTTCGGAATTCGCCTGTACCTACAGGATCTTGTGTATTCACTATTATCTCCTATACTTGGTAAAGTCACATCTTGAAGTGACTGCTTGTGAAGCGTAGCGCAACAGAAAGTCGTTACGGCTCGATTGCACGTGGCGCCGGTTTTAGCGCGGGCACAAATGTCCCACATCTTGAGAATAACGACAGTCACGAGTGGCTTGAAATCGGCAAGACAAAGAGAGCCGTTCGCCCACCCAGCCTGCTAACAGTCTTCTACGCTGCTACCTCTTCAGACAACTGTGCAGTTATAAAGTGCCTGAATCCGTTACTATCAGTGATCTATGCAACACCTCCTTGTGACGGTTTTTTACATGTAGTCAGTATTGAGCCCTGTGAAAACGATCAATCTCATTTGTAGATCAATAATCTCCGAGTGCAGCAAGACATCTTCAGACGCCGCTGACTTATGGCGCTCACATTTGAGGATGTGAACTGCAGACAATTGGATTTACTGGATCTATGAGTTGGAATTCACTTTGGACACCGCCGTGCCAGTCGCGACGGTCAAGCAACACCAGACATCATTTGATCATTATAGATGATTGTTTTACTGAATGTCAATCCTATGTAAAGCATTTTACAGTAGCGGACAGAACGTGGCTGGGACTTGGTTGTCTTCTCAGTTAATAGTCAGTGAATAGGCTGGATGGAAGCGCCATATGGGGTTTTAACACAATACCTCCTACATGTTCCCGGAAAAATCGTCGACGCCATTTTCTTATCAATCGCAAGGCAATTTCTCACGGTCAAATTAAAAATGCGCTGTAGCTGTGCCAAAAGCCAGAATTTCACGCTTTCGAATGGCCCCGAAAAATTGAACGCGGGTTCATCAACAGGAGAACCGCGCGCCATGTGGGCGCGCGGGCAGGTACGCCCGGTTTCATTAGGCATGTGGCCGCGGGCAAGCAGGCGCAAAGGGGAAATCATTATGTCAAATAAAATAGCAGTTGCCAGCCAGGAAGCGGGCTTTTCAACGGGAGGTGGGGGCAGGCAGCAGCCGAACGACCACTGGCGGGCGCGGCAACGAGCCGCCTGGCCCATATTGATGACATCCGAATTGTGCTAATTTGCCTGGTGGTGGCCAGCCATTTGGCCATCTCCGACAGCGCTGAGTCGGGGATTGGCGACTGGTATTTCCGGCAGGGCGGCGAGCTGAGCGACGCGGCAGCGATTCTGTCGCGCAATGCTTATGGCGCTTATTTGATCCACGAACCTGAAGTCACCCTGTTGGCCATGGCGGCGGCCGGCCTGGTCTGGTACCCACTGCTCAAGTTTGGGCTGGAGGCCGTGGTAGCCGTGCCCCTGTGCTTTGGCCTGGCCTTGCTGATGCGGCGACTGCCGTACGCCGATCGGGTGTTATGACTCTTGTAAGGCACAAATTGCTGATTACCGTTCGCCTGCCGCTTGCCCTACCAACAACCGGTAACCGCCCGCCGCTATCGATTGGCTGTTAATCGTTCAGTCGGGGCCCCTCCGCGTCCGAAAACTCCACGTATACGTCTCCCCATCAACCGTGACTTGCGCGGTGTAGGTCTCGTCGATAGCAAGCGGCTTCCTCGGCATAATCACGATAGCATCACTTCCGTCGAGAATTTCCTTACCCTTTTTCTCGGCATATGAGTCGTTGTTGCGGAAGCTCGTCTCGTCGAACAGGCAGGAATCAAGCACTTCGTCCCCTTTAGCAAAACGGTGGCTGGTAACATTGGGCGTCTTAGAACCATCGCCAAGCAGCAGCACAATCGGCGGCCCCGTCGGAGCAGAAAACCCGGTGCAGCCATCAAATGGGTACGGCCATTCAACCAAACTGTGCCGCACCACCCACGTCTCACTGCCATCACCAGGAAACATGATCGGGTACTCAATCCCAGCGGCCGTTCCTTGTGGCTGAGAGGCAAAGTCCAATACCGCCGCCATCTGCGTATCCCCAACCGCCTCCACATAATCTCCATAGCCCACTATCTCTAACCTAGGATCCAAAATGTTGATCAGGTGGAACGGCGCGGACACCCAGAAATTGATGCTCCACATATAGTTTGCTTCCATCTGGCTCGTCGCAAACAAATTGCCATTCCGCGCAGCCTGGTCACCGGCCACATCATAATACGGCTTATCCTCTTCCTCACTGTGCGCGATAGGCTCATTGTTGCCTACCATGTAACGGCTGTGTAGGCGGCTGCCCAACGTGAAAGCTTCCCGGTCCGAAAGCGGCGGCAGCTTTGCTATCGCCCGAAAGCGGTTCAAATAAGCGAGCCAGTTCGGTAAGGGCACAGGAACCGGCGTTTCTGTTGGCAGGGGCGTCGGTGTTTCAGTTGGAGCCGGTGTCACTGTTGGGGTCGGGCTCGGACTTGGACTGGGCGTCATCGTCGCCGTTGCTGTAGCCGTTGCAGTCGCCGTAGGCATGTCAGTTGCCGCCGGCGCAGGGGTCGTCGTAGGCACGGCCGTTTCGGTGGCAACCACCTCTGTCACCGCCGCGACAGCCACCGTCGTACCCTCACCACCTCCGCCAGCCTGGCCCCCGCCCTGACAACCAACAAACCCTGCCGTCCCCAAAAACAGAGCCAAAAAGACAACGGTATTTCGCAATCTACCGACCAACATGCTCCAACTCCTCCACTCACTACTCATTATTCTCCATACACTGTTCACCGTTCACCCTTCGGCGACCATCTGTAGCAAATTCAAAATCCCTTCCCGATTCGTCTCCCAATCCGCTCGCCACACATCGGGCAGGAGCACAAAAAAGGCTGGAACGCCTTTGGTATCAAGCCAATTGGTCACATCGCCCTCGACACTGCCGATATCCTCACTGTTCGTGCGGTTGTAGCCATACCCCGTCACCGCACCATATGCCTCTGCCAGCGCCTCGGCCTCTTCATTAATTCTAAGGCAGCCACCTGGAGCTATTTGTCCCCCGGTGGCTGGCGCATCCCAGAAGAGCACAGCGTCCGGCCTGGCTCTCTCGAAAAATGCGGCCAGAGCCTGCGTTTCAGGTTCCGACATTGCCTGCTTTCCACCCGCGCCATCCCTGCGCTCTCCTCGAATGATTGGATTTGGGTGCCAAGCGCAATCCCAGTTGCGATTAAGGTCCACCCCCCTGGCATTGTAGCGTCCTTCCAATTGGCCAGGAGCATAATCGCTGTCCGGATTCATATTCGGCACAACCCATACTGTCACTGAAGCAGGTATGCTGCCTCGATTTTCTGCGAACCAATCCGCCGCAGTTTCGGCCAGTTCAACCGAGTTGGGCGCCAGCCCCGCGTGTATTCCGCCCACAAGTACTACGTTCTTGCTGCCTCTTCCATAACGGCGCGCTTCTATAGGCTGCCCGTTAACCGAAGTACCAATCACCTCAGAGGCCGGCAAAGCTTGCGCTGTCTGCGTTGCCGCCGCCGCTTCACGCTCACCCTTCAGGGCGACGGTCTCTTGCGTCGCCACCACCGCCGCCAGCTGCTGCACAAGCGCCGTGGCCTCTGCTGCTCTCTGCGCCAGCAGCGCCGGGTCTTCCGTGGCCACGGGCACAGCAGACCCTCCCTGGCTGAAGGCAGCATACAACGCCGTTTGGGTCACCTGCGCATCGTACAGTCGCGTCGACTGGGCTACCAGTGATTGCTTTTGCTGCTCTAGTAGCACATTTCTCTCCGCTTCCAGCAGCGCCGATTGCGTTGCATCTGCTGCGGCCAGGGCCACGGCCGTTTGCGCCGTGTGATAATTATTCTCAGCCACCTTCGCCGCCGCCTGTTCCTGTACGAGCGCCTCTGCCACCTGTGCATTGGCCTCTGCCAAGCCCCGATTTCTCGACACCAGGGAAAATATCCCTAATATCGTCACAATGATGGTGGCCGGTACAACAAATAAGGCGACTCTGCGCATAAGTTTGCGCCTGTCTCGTTCATATGAATGCTTTTGTGCTTCAAGCGCTTCTTGCCGGCGCTGCCTTTCGAGGATCGTCCAGGCTACTTCATTGGACTTCCTGATCGCGGGGATGAAACGATCATGCACTAGCTCATACCACGTACCCCCACCAATCGTCGAAGAGCGCAGCAGGAAGAACTGGTTGTCCAAAGTGTCTACGACGGCGTTGTCCATGCCCTCGGTATGCGTATCGCCGCGGAACACAAGGCCGCGCGTATCCGTTTCCGTGATCAAATGATCGCCGAACCAGTCACGCAGCGCTTGTTCGTCAACCCCGGTCTCTTCAACAATGCGCCGGATGGCGCCATCATAGTAATCGCCCAAGGTATTGTCGACATTGGCCGCCGCTTCAATATCCGCCGCTGAAATAACATCTCCGGGCCGGCTGCGCAGCTCTTCCCACAATGAATAGCAAACCAACTGCAGCTGCACCGGCTCTACAAACTCACCAGTGACCGTATCGTCACTGCCGGCCACGCGAACCTGCCGTAAATCCGACAGCAGCATCTCCGCCGCTCCCGGCTGGCCGCCCTTTCCCTCATAAAAAGGGCGTCCCGCCTTCAAAGCCGGCGCTTTTAGCGCTTGCAACGCAGCGTGCTCACGCATACGCTCCATATGGTAGCGAACCTTGAGTTTGCCCGGAAGCAGGTACGCGTAAGGTTCAATCTCAGTAACATAATCCTCGCGCATCACCAGCAGAACCCAGAGCAATTCATCACGACTCATGGCCGTATTCAACTGGCGGAAGAACTCCTCACGCTTTTCCCAATACATCTCGTTGGTCGTAACAAGCTCCTCAAACTGGTCGATGATCAGGATGCGCGCCGGTTCGAGAAAATCTTCCCCCTCGTTTTGCGGAATCTCATGATGAGTCTCCAAATATTCTGTCAATGTTAAGTGCTGCAGCTCTCCTGCCGCCGCATCAGGGCTTAAATTGGCCAACAAATTGAAGACATAGGGGTTGTCAGCTTGCGCCAGGGCTTCGGGGCGCTGCCCACTGCTAACGCGAGCGCGCAGCGGCATAAACTGCTCCGTCCGCAAGTCGGGCACGACGCGCGCATTGACTAGGGAGCTCTTGCCCGCACCCGACGTTGCATAGAACAAAACCAGGCGGTGTCCCAGCACCAGCGATCGCAGCGCCTTCGCCTCCTCGTCCCGGCCGAAGAAATAATCTCCGTCCTGTTCCTCAAAGGTGCGTGGCCCCACATAAGGGTTACTCCGTTCTACTTCCATCACTAGCCCCCTATCTCCGTCGTCAGATCGATCACAAACTGCTCCACGCTGCCCCAATAGAGGTCGAACTTATCTTCCTTGAAGAAATCATTCAGATAATGGCGTACCTTTTCCTGGCGCTCTTCGTCCCCATGCGGCGGAAATTGGGCCGTTACACCACGAGTCCGCTTGTTGACGCTTTCTCGAAACGGTCCGCGAAAAAAGGAGCGAAACGACCAATCATATAGACTATATCCCAGCATCATCAGCGACTTGCTGCCCAACAAACCGGAGATCACAGGCGGAAGCCTGTTATCGCTTTGCACCTCGTTGCGCAAGTCTTGTGCCAGCTGCTTGAAGAAGCCGAAATAGTCATCCTCGGTTAAGACTATCGAAACCGGCTCTGTTTCAATGCCCTGCAAATGATAAATCAGTGGCGCTTCCACAGAAGGTTCGTGCTCGACAGTCACGTCTCGTGCCGAAACCTCGTGCCCGTACCATTGGTAAAACGCGGAAACAGCGCCCGGTTTACCATTGGCCGCCAGCGCCTCCTCCAATAATGAAAAGGGGGATGTGGTCAAGTAGACCTGAAACGGCATTCGCGCCAGAAGTGACATCAGGTTGTTACTCTCGGGCCCAAACTCGACAATGCCCAGGGTCAAGGCGATATCAGCTATTGACATCCGCCCGGCGTCATCGCGTGCCACGCTGATCACTTCGCTGTCCATCAACTGCCGTTCTTCCGCCTGCCTAAAGAGCTGCTCTTTCAGGAAATCCAGGTAAGACATCTTGGCGTCAAAATCATCATACTGGTTCACAACCACGTAGGCATACTGGGCGACCCGCGGCAAGATCTCATAATCCTCCATCGGATACTCCAAATCCTTCGCCCAACGCGCCGCCAGGAACGGATCGGCAAAAAGCGTCTCCTTGCTCAGCGCAGGAAACAGTTGCGTGCTGGTCACGAAATGGCTCAGCAGTGGTACACTCTGTTGGTGTTGCACACGGGCGCCAAGTTTGCGCATAAGATCAGAGTTGCTCATAGTTACCTCAATTCCAACGCTACGCGAAAGGTAAAATGTGGATTAACCAATCTGGCCAGGTAAGCGAAACAGTTAAATTGGCTCTCGCCCGTCTCATCTACGTCCTGCAATTTGCACAACATGCGCCGCGCAGCCGGCCGGCCGCGTCTCAAGGCCGCCTCCCCAGCCGCATCAGAGGTTGCCGTCCACTCCGACAAACCCACATCAACGACGATATGCCGGTTCTGATAGCCGGCCTGCCATTCTTCAACCGTGGGCAGCCGATAGGGCCGTTCCGTGATATCGCTCAACCAACGCACGTAAGCTTCTGCATCGGCGAACTTGATGCCCAGCACCGGCTTGCCCAGCGACCTATTTCGCGGCACTCTTCCAGCCCAGCCCGCCTCAAAACTAGGAGCAGCCTGCTCTTCGGGGCTCGTAGCATTCAGAAAGGCCGCATACTCTTCTGCCAGAACCGCTCGCCGGCCCATAAACAGAATTCCTTCAGCTACGGCCGTCTGCACCAATTCCGGCTCAAAAGGCAGGCGATCGTGTACTGGATCAAAGCTAACCCCGCCGCTGCGCAGCTGCTCCAAGATAGCGTCAATCGCCTGCCGCCTGTCCTCGCCCACCATATGCCAAACGCTTTCCAGGACAAGCTCAATCGGGTATTTTTCATCCCGGCGGCCATGCTCCGCAGATTCCTGGATGAGCCTAATGACAAACTCACGCGGTGCTCCGGTAAGGTCCACTTCGCCAATCAGCGGATTTCCCAATCCCCAGCTCTCACTCAGAAGCCCCTTGCGATCATCCGGCGTATCAACATAAGGCAGCAGCAAGCTGACAATCTGCCTCTGCAAGTCACTGTTTTGCTCCATAATGCCCCTACCTGCTTATAAGTAAACTACATCTCAGAGGTCTTGCACCATTCACACGAGGAACCTCTCCTGAAAGAGCTCTGAGCTATTTCAAGGTTCACGATTCTAGAATCAGAAGATACCAGAAAACCTATTTAATTACGAAATTCAGCCGCCCGGCACCCCCGGCCAAAACCTCCACCGAGGCCTCTTGCGCTTCACAATCGGCGACGTTCACCAGCAGCGTATACTTGCCGGGTAACAAACCAATAAAACTGAATTCGCCGCGATCGCTTGTAAGGGCAGCAATGTCACGATGGCTGGGACTGTCGCCCACAATCATGACGACAGCCCCCTCCAGCGGATGCCTATGCCGATCAACAACCTGGCCGCGGATCGTGCCGCGGTCCGAGCGACTTGACTGGCCGGCATTTTCGTTTTGGTCCACCGCTACTCGCCTTCACCCCTCCACTGCATCAAATTGTTGTAAACGGCCGTGTTGATTCGCGTTGCCGAGTTCCCGGTCGGCGAACCATTGGTGTGAATGCCCACGGCATGCCGCTGCCCATTGCGCAGCTGCCACACGGGTGCGCCACTCTGGCCGCCGGCCGTATCAATTTCATAAGTCAAAACGCTGGGCGTCACCGAACTCAATTGGCGTGAATGGAACCACTGCGTCCCCGGTGGTTTGTCGCCCGGATAGCCTGAGAGATTGACGGTCTTGTTGCTCAGGGCCGCGTCGCTCAGGTTGGCCAGGCCAAAATAGCCCAGTTGATCGCCGTACGTGCAATCTTCCGGCAGAATAATCGCCGCGTAATCGTGTGTGCGCAACTGCTTCTGTGTCCAGCCCAACACCGAGCGAAAACTGGTCGCCATGCATGAACCAAACGGCCGATCCGGCAGCATTGCGTCCCGGAATAACCTCGATACGTGTTGCCCAACCGCCGCGGTCATGAATATAGACGCAATGTCCGGCCGTGATCAGCGTCCGCCGGCCAATCAGCCAACCCGTCCCAATCCAACGGCTGCCATCCTGCGCCCTGATTTGCAATGAGCAGATCACACGCCACGGAAATGCGGTGACATTGGTCACGCGCACCCGATCATCGGCACCGATCACGATCTCCAGCACGCTCTCCTGCCCCTCCGCCTGCGCCAGCATCATCGCCCGCTGCCCCGCGTCGCTGTACTCAGCATGCCACGAATCAAGCAAATACTTTTCTTCTTCCGGGGCTGCGGCCGCCTCCGCCATTTCCTCGCTGGTCTCCTGGTGTACCTCTATCTCCTGACCCGCCTCGACCTCCTCCGCACCCAATTCGCCGGAACTGGAAGGTGTCATCTCCACGGCGCTCAACCGGTCCTCGCTGGACACCGATGAATCATCTCCCGGGGCTGTCGCCTCGGTGAACAGCTCCTGTTCAGCCCCTGTGGAGCCAGGCGCCTGCAACACGGCCGTTTCCTCAACTGCCTGCCCTAAACCATACCCTCCGCCACGGATATACATATCCACCGCCTTCTGCCGCTGCTCTGCTTTCTTAGATCGTCTCTGTGTGCTCATGTTCAATCTCCTTCGGGCTATTCAATTCATCCACTTGTCAACTCGACAATTCATCACCACGGTGTTATTACTATAATTTAAGGCAAACGTCCCTCTCCGGCAACCCCGATTTACTCCCGGCTCAGGGCCTTTAGAAAGTACGTTTTTGCCAAGAAATTAAACGCCCTGACTCCCGGCTCGGCCACTTGCAATTAGACCAACTCTTATGGTATTCTATACGCATAAATTCCTATTACAGTCGTTTGTTATTATAACTTTTAGATTGTAAAACGATTTGGCAAATCGTTCGTTCTTAACACGTGCACAAAAAATCTGCGTAATCTGCGTGCAAGGTCCTCTTGATAGGAATCTTTGCCGGAAATCTTCTGATTAACATCTTCTGACTAAGGAGACAAGTCATGACAGCCTTCAAAATCTGGCCCATCGGCCTGCAAAGCGGACCCACAGGACGGCCGACCGGCATCGGAGAGATGATCAACGACCTAACCAACGCCGGAATCGCCATGTTTTCCGCGGCATCCGACAGCACCTCGATCATCTATGACCTGCAAGAAGCGCGGCGCAAAAGCGGCGTGCCGCACACCGGCAACTTCATTCCCACCGGCTACGTCGACGATTATCACCTCAGCGTGCCCGAATACCGCAGCGCACACAGCCCCAAACTGGCCATTCGCCACTGGGATGCCGTGGAAGAAAAAGGTATCCCCAAAGAGATCGATTGGGACATTCCCTGTATCTGGATATCGACCTGGAACGAGATCCGGCCTTACGTCGGCTGGGGATCAATGGAAAAAGTGGAAGATTGGGACCAGCCCGTCGACGGCTACGAAGGCTATGCCGACATCATCGGCTGGCAAGCCGTCGAAATCGGCAAGGAAGCTGTCAAACGTGGCTACCGTTGGGCCGCGTTCGGCTTCGCCGGCGGCAATCCGGAACCCGGTTTCTGGCTCGCCCCAGGCGTGGTCGAATACCTGCGCCTCTGCCAGCAACATCCGCAGCAGCTGGGCGTTGCCCTGCACGAATACTCCTTCGATGAGACCCTGATCAACAGGCCTGATCACATCGGCCGTTTCCAACAACTGCACCAGGCCTGCGACCAGCACGGGCTGCGCCACCCCGTCATTCAATTCAAAGAATTTGGCTGGCAAGAAAGATGGGTTCCCGAACCAGACAAAGCGATAGCGCAGCTGATCGAAGTCGCCAAGATGTACGCGCAGCATCCCAATATTCACGGCGCCGGCATCTGGACCGTGCAAGGCGGCTGGGGCGACCTGTCCAAGCGCGTGCAGAAGCTGATTCCGGCCATGCACAAAGCCGCCCTGGCCCATGCCCACCCGATCAAGGAGCTCCCCATCCCAAGCGGCGTTGGCGACCTGCACGTCACCCCTGATCCTGGAAAAGATGGGGTCAGCGTTGTTTCCAGCGCCATTGATGCCGCCCAGGCCAGCGGCTTCACCCCCAGCATCGACCTGGACAACGTGCCCGTGGGTGCCACATTCCACGCCGCCTGGACATTCACCAACAGCGGGCAAACGGTATGGAATGGCGGGTACCGTCTCGCTTACACCCTCGAACCCCATCCCGAGACGGCCGAATCTGAACGCGCGCCGCTCAATTCCCAAACCGCCTTCGCTATCGGTGACCTCGGCGCACCCGCCCAGGTCAAACCAGGCCAGACCGTGCGCCTCACCCTTGCTCTTACCGTGCCCCAGAATCCAGGAACTTACGCCACCAACTGGCAGCTGCAGGCGCCCGACGGCCGTCGCTTTGGCCCCATCCGTTGGCTGCGCGCCGTCGTCGCCGGAGATGCCGCCGTCGCGCCAGGCGAGACACTGGCCTACCAGTCGCTGGACTTCAAAAACAGCGTCGACAATTTCGACAACATGCTGCCCGGCCGCCAGTTCAGCGCAACCTGGACCCTGCGCAACAGCGGCACGCGCTCCTGGTCGGGCGACTTCCAGGTCGCCTATGTCGATCAGGATGCGACCGGCTCGCCGCAAACCGTGCGTGATCCCATGGGCGCCCAACAAGTCGTTCCCCTGCGCCAGGTCAGCGGACGCGAACTAATCAATCCCGGCGAGACTGTGGCCATCCGCCGCGATCTGATCGCGCCCCAGAATCCAGGCGCCTATAAATTCCATTGGGAACTGCGCGACCCAAGTGGCCATCCCTTTGGCGGCATCCGCTGGCTGCAAATTGGCGTGGTTGGTACCGGGACAGGCAAACCTGACACCCCGCCACGCCCCTTCCAGCCCGGCATGAATCTCAACCATGAAGTACACGAGCTCGATGTTGAGCGCCTGCGCGGACTAAGCTGGGTGCGCTTCCCCTTCTTCGCCTCTCGCCTACACTTGAGCCCGGAAGACGCCTACCACCAGCGCTACCGCCGCATCATCCAGAGCTACGCCGCCGCCGGCATCAAGAGCTTGCTCATACTACACCAGGATACCGAGGGGGGCTCCGCACCCTGGACAAACAATGGCGATTGGGGAGCCTACGCGGCACTCTTCGCCCAGGCCTGCGGCCGCGTCGCGGCCGTCTGCTCCGAATTCGGTGACAATGTCGCCTACCAGATTTTCAACGAGCAGGACTCAGACATTGGCAACAAATCCGCCATCGGCATCGAGGCCAAAAACTTCGCCCCCGTGCTCGACAAGGCCGCAAAAGCTATACGCCAGGCCCATCCTGGGGCGACCATTGTCATTGGCGGCCTGAACACCGGACCCCAACATGCCATACAGTACGTCAAGGATGTGCGGCAGCAGCTCAACGGCCGTTTACCCATCGACGCCCTGGCCATCCACCCTTACGGCCGTTATGTCAAAACCGATTCCTTTTACAACAAGCAGTTCGGAACCCTTGCCGACTCGCTAAACCAGTTCAAGAAAGCGTTCCCCGACAAACCGCTGTGGATCACCGAATTTGGCATACCGGGACACGAACATGAAATTGGCACGGACCATTACCCCAAAATCGCCCTCTACCTGGACGAAGTGGTCGCCGAAGTAACCAACAACTACGCCGATTACGTGCCCGTGCTGATCTGGTTTGCCTGGACCGACGCCATGGAAAACGCCGGCATCTTGAAATGGAGCGGCAGAGCTGGCGACGAAAAGCAGCACATATACGATTCCTACCTGGCCATGAAGGCCCGCGGCGAAAGCCTCGCCAAATCAGCCGATCTGCTTGAGAGCCTCGAATCCTTGTCTGCTGCCGAGTTCCTTTCCTACGCCTCAACTCTAAAGGACCAGAATGCCGTTCCTGCCGGTTCGACCTTCAGCAGTCGTTTCCGTTACAAGAACAGCGGTGCGACAACCTGGGGCGCGGGCTATAAACTCGTCTATGTACCGCAAGGAGATCATCCCGATCCCATGATGCCCGAGACCCGCTACGAACTGGCGCAGGTCACCGGCTCTGCCGCAGTTGAGCCGGGAGACGAGGTTGAGATCGTGCTCAACATGACCGCACCCGCAAAACCCGGCCGCATTTACCGCAGTCGCTGGCAGTTGCGCGATCCGGAAGGCCTGCCCTTCGCCTTTCTGTTCGAAGAGTTTACCGTCGTCCCGGCTTCGACCGTCGGAACCAACGTGCGCCCCTCCAACATGACCTTTCTCGCCGACCACACCATTGTCGATGGCACACCGCTCGTCGCCGGCAGCGATTTTCACAAGCAGTGGCGTGTCCGCAACAGCGGCGCTCGCCAATGGGGCAGCGGATTCCGCCTTGTCTATATCGAAGGCGATCTGAACATGGCGCGCGGCAACGCCAGCCATATGGTGCCAGAAGCGAAGCCCGGTGAAGAGGTGATCCTCTCCATCCCCATGACCGCACCTCCCGCCCTCAATGGACAACCAACTACCTACAACAGTTTGTGGCGGCTGCAAGACGATCGCGGCAATATCTTTGGTGATCCCGTTACGGTCAGAATCCTCTCCACCACGGCCGAAACCGGCACAATCGCCCAAGACACGGCCCTCGCTCGCCTGCTCAACGATCCTTCCCTCTGGTACTCGCAAACAGATCCGCAATGGGCAAAGCAGCTCGTAGGGCACGGCCAGAAACCGATCGCCACCTGGGGCTGCCTGATGACCTGCATGGCCATGGCCATGTCTGCTTTTGGCAGCAGAGTGACCCCCGCCGAACTGAACCAGAAGTTGAAGACGATCGGCGATCTAGGCTTCATAGATTCCGATGTCCGCTTCCGAGGCCCGCAAAATGTTGGCGGCCCTAGATTCGGCGGCAATGCACCATCCTGGGAAAAAGACAGCAACTCCAACCAGCCGTGGACGGGCGAAAATCCCATTCAACGCATCGACAGCGCCCTGGCCCAAGGCAATATCGTCGTCGCCCAGGTTGACACCAACCCCAACAACACCGTCGTCGACCAGCATTGGGTGATCCTCCTCAAACGCACCCAGGACGGCGCCGACTACCAGATGCTCGACCCCCTCACCCCACAAAAGCACCTCGGCAGCCAGCCAAAATCACTGATGGACAAATACGGCGAACGGGTTCCTTCGCAGAGCAACGAAACAAACCTGCGCAACGCCATCAAATCCAGCATCATCTATCACAAACCAGGAGGCTCCGGCGGCTAACACCCATAAGAAGTTCAACTTCTCCAAGAAGTTGAACTTCTCATTTGAGGGAAAACATCAATGCCGACTATCAACTTAATCCACTGGGTTCCAGGCAGCATAACCGAAAGAGTTGAATTACTGCAAAACGCCGGCTACGAAGTGGAAAGCAGCCTGCCACAAGGAAGTGGCTTCCTGCGCCAGCTAGCAGAAAAGCCACCGGCGGCGATTATCATCGACCTTGCTCGCTTGCCCTCCCAAGGGCGGGATATGGCCGTCCTCATCCGCCGCCGCAAAGGGACCAGGCATATCCCTCTCGTTTTCGCGGGCGGGCAAGCGGACAAAGTGGCCGGTATCCGCCTGCTGCTGCCCGATGCTGTCTTTACAAGCTGGGAAGAGATTCTACAGATTCTGCCCGAGGCCATCGCCCAGCCTCCTCAGCAGCCATTCGTTCCCGATTCCGCTTTCGCCGGCTACGCGGGGAAATCCTTGAGTAAAAAGTTGGGCATTAAAGCGGGTATGGCCGTACACCTTGTCGCGGCTCCCAAAGCGTTCGCCAAGACCTTGGGTCCGCTGCCTGAAGAGGTTCAACTATACGAAGGATCTTCACCTGTCGCTGCGCTTACTATCTGGTTTACCCGCTCCAGCCAGGATTTACTCCAGGGCATCGAGCAAATGGCCGCGCAAACGAATAGCGGGGACCGTCTGTGGATCGCCTGGCCGAAGAAATCTTCAGGTGTCGTTTCCGACCTAACGCAACAAATGGTGCGCGAGACGGGTCTCGGCCACGGTCTTGTCGATTACAAAATCAGCGCCATAGATAAGACGTGGTCGGCTCTACTTTTTACGCGGCGAAGCTGAACGCTTAGCGCGCTTCATGGTCTCCCCCCAGCACCAATAGCGTTATATCATCCGTTTGCGCTTCCTGGTCGATAAAAGCAGTCAGATCCGTCTCCACTTCCGCAAGACAAGCCCAGGCTGCCGACGGAGCACTCCTAACAACCTCCACCAACCTTTTCGCCCCATACTCTTCGCCCGCGGCATTCAGAGCATCCGTCACACCATCCGTATAAGCCAGCAACAGATCACCCGGCTCAAAATCAACCCGCTTATCGGCCCACGTCATCCCCTCAAAGACGCCAAGAATCGGACCGGTGCGTCTCAGGCGCTCTATTATCCCTGACCCACGGCGTAAAAGCGGCGGGTCATGCCCCGCGCTGGCATAGGTCAACGAACGCTCGTTCGGCTTTAGCTCGCCATAGAAAACAGTTACAAACATGTCGGAACTTGAATGTTCCTGAATCGATTCATTGACAATCAGCAGCGTTTCCGCCGGGCCACTGCTAAACCCTGCCGTGGCCCGGATCAAACTGCGCACCATGGCCATGTACATCGCCGCCGGGACACCCTTATCCGAAACGTCCCCTATTACCAGCCCCCAACGCCCCTCCGCCAAGGGGAAGGCATCATAAAAGTCGCCCGCCACCTCACGCGCCGCATGCCAGCCGGCAGCCAGCTCGAATTCTGGAATATCAGGCAATTGGTCCGGCAGCAGGCTCGCCTGCACCTCGTGCGCCATCTTCAGCTCAGACTCCAAACGCTCGCGCTGCACGCGGGCCAAATCATACAAGTAGGCCCATTCCAATGTAACGGCGATCTGGCTGCCAACCATGGAAAGGAAGTTCAAATCATCGGCCGTAAATATCTGCCATTCATCCGTGGCCACATTGATAATTCCCAACTGCCGTCCCGAAGCGATCAGCGGTGTTGAGGCGTGAAAAAACAAGCCGCGATTATCCCCATCAGCTCTGGCAGAATCCTGTAAACGGGTGCATTCCACCACATTAACGGCCCGTCTCAGGCGGCCCTGTCGCGCCAAACCCTGGCAATGGCAGTCGGGCGGTTGGCAGAGGAAGCAGGGATCGTCACGCTGCAGCCCTGGCGGCAGGCCGTAGCCAGCGGCTAGAGCGAAATCATGCGGCAGCCTGTCACTAGCGATCGCGAATTGATAGTAAATATCAGGCACAACATACATCCATGCCGTGTGCAGACTCATCGCGCCGGCCAGCGTTTCCAGCGCCATCTCCAGGGCAGCGCGCACGTCTGTGGAGCGATTAAGCTGTTGCGTCAGCTCATGCAGAGCGCGCAAGTAGGTTAATTCGCGCTTTTCTGCGTCCGCCGGCAATACCGCTTTTCGCCGCCGGATCTCATCCCGATCCAGGAACGGCCGTTCAAATTCATCACCGGCAAATGGATCGGTGTCGATCAACCCTTCTTCCGTGGCCCACCTGTAAAAGCGCTTCAATGAAGCAAACTTGAGCCGCATTTGCCCGCGTTGCACGCCGCTAACCCGCAGATGCAGCAGATAAGCGCGCAAGTCGATATCATCATCGTCGCTGGGCACAAATTCCGCATCTTGACGGCCGATCAGCCATTCAACGTACTCGGCAACATCGTCGACGACCCGTTTCTTTTCCGGGTCTAAGGAAGTCTCAAAACGTTGTAGCAGGTTCAACATTCTTCACATGTGGGCTAATGAATAGTAGGGCGCGCAGACCCAATAATAGCATAACTCTATTTACGGTATTGGCAAAGGGTGTGTTTAGGTTACGAGAGTCCTGGTCATATGACCAGCACACAGATCCGCTAACAATTCAAAAGTCCTGAACTGAGCTTGTCGAAGTATCAACAGTTGATTACGGTCCCATCTTCACGCAGCCTGCTGCAAAGTGGACAGATGTCGCCAGACGCAGCATTTCACAAGCCAACGGCACGAGCTCATTGTCGCTCGATGACATCATTTGCCAGCTCCAGGTCAACGGCCGTTAAGCTGCGCCCACCAACGTCAACCAAAATCAGATCCTCATCCAGCACGAAAGCTGCCGAACGATCAGCCACAACCGATCGTGTCCCCCCACTGAACAGCAGCGTGAGCTCCGCCCGCTGCAAATCGATGCCGAATATGGAGACCTCACTAACGCCACTCCCGCCGCCCAGGCTCACAAGATAGGCTTGGTCCCCTTGTACCAATAATCGCACGTCCCCTTCCACGATGCCGGCGATCGAACGCTCCCAACGCAAGGTGCCTTCGGCCTTGAGGGCGATCAGCCGGCGGTCCGCGAAATCGGTATGTACCAGAAGCATATCCCCTCCTGGCAAAGCGGCTATATCACCGGATTCAAGCCTTCCCAAGGGCAGAGCAAGCATGCGCTCGACCGAGCGCGTTTGCAGCTCGAGTTCATAAAGAGCGTCGCGATCAAGCAGCAAGAGCCGAGCCCCGTCAGCGGCCAGGTGCCCGCCTACCGCTTCCACCCATTGGACAACTCCCGTCTCGTCTGCCGACCATAGTGATGACTCCCCGTCCACAGTTGAGAAGAGCAGAGAATCGCCGCTGACAAGCCAGTCAAACGGCCGTCCCACCGCTTCACTTTCCCATAACAGCGCTCCCTCATCCGAAATGGCTAAGAGGCGATCACGAATGGAGATGACGACCCCACCCCCCGGGAGCGGCAGCAGCAAGGGTATGCCGACGGCGTCGAGTTTGACGCTCCAGAGCGGCAGCGGCAATTCGTTTGGCGAGTCGGATTGGAGGTCTGCCAAGCTGAAAGCTTCAATTTGTCCAACCTGGCCGGCAAGATAAATCTGGGTCTGACCCAGGCCAACGGATGCATCTTCCATGCGCTCCTCATCTGGCAGGCTCCAAATTACAGCTCCGTCCGCGACGTTGGCAGCAAGCAGTTGGCCTGCTTCAAGCATTATGAAGAGCTCCTCGCTCACGGGATCGATGCTTTTGACCGCGCTGGAATTAACAAGTTGCGTCCACAACACGCCGGGCGAAGCAGCCAGACGGCCGTTCCAAATCGTCTCTGAAGGGGGCAGCCAGCCGGCTAACGTGGGGTCCTCGGCCCAATAGCCACCGCCCGGGGTATAGGGCAAGTGCGTTCGTACCTCAAAATGAAGATGGGGTGCGCCACGTGGTTTGCCAATAGTGCCCACCTGCTGGCCTCGCGTCACACATTCCCCGGCTCGGAGAACAATGCTGTCGGGTTCGAGGTGGCCGTAGAAGGAAAGGACGGTTCGGCCGTCTTCATACGTGTGGCGCACGATGACCACCCCCTGATCACGTCCCCAACCTAGCGGCTCGGCGTAAGTAACCAGGCCATGGCCGATACTATAAACGGGCTTACCAAGGTTGGATCCCCCTCGTGAGAACCCCCAATCTTCACCGGCATGGTATTTATCGTAACGCTGACGATACACGCCGAAATCACTGCCGCCCCTGGTAGCAGAGTCCGCATGCGGCGGATCGAGGGGAAAGTCGAAGAGATCAACCCGGCCACACGGCGCATTGCCGTCCGCCACAGGTTCGTGCAAAGCTGCAGCCCGCGGATCGCCTGAGACCTTAATTGGAACGGCCGTTGCCGTTGGTGTTGGCGTTGGCGTAAAAGTAGCAGTTGGTGACGGCGTCACCGTCACCGTTGCCGTGCCTGTTGCGGCGGTAGTTGGCTCAGCGGTGACCGTCACTGTACTTCCAGACGGCGGTTCAGGCGTTGGCAAAGCCAGCCCCACCACACTTTCATTCGGCGGCATTCCCCGGCAAGCGGCGAGCAGAATCACAGCGAAAAGTAAAACAAAACAGCGTTGCATGCAGGCGAATAGTAGCTGCGCACGACCAGAAGTTCAACTTTCTGAAAAGTTGAACTTCTCAAGTGTAGAAGCAAAAAAGCCCAGCTCTTCTACAGAGCCGGGCTTTAAACCCTAGAGAATCTGTATTCATCAG
>CAVONO010000025.1:0-487074 GCA_963697305.1 uncultured Chloroflexia bacterium | reverse complement strand
GTTATGTAGCCTTCGGACTAGTACGTATTGCTCGGCCGAGAAATGGATCAACATCGCAGCCAGCGCGTCAGTCCAAGCCCAACAACTCATTCGTATCATGGCCGAAATCGGCAAGTGTACCGAAGTGCACCAAAATTCGGAGCACATCCCCTCGGACGAAAACCTGGCTGCCGACGGACTCTCACGTCCAGACGAAGCTAACGGCTACCGCCTTGACCATGCAGCTCTTGTTGCGCACCTTGATCTTGTACTGAACAAGTACCCTCGGCTGCACAACTACAAAGTGTTCATGCCCAGCAGCAACCTCCTCGCTGCACTCACATGGGCACTGCGACCAAAGGATCAGCTGATTGACAACCAGCTGACTCCTCCACCACTGGAACAACCATACGGCACGTTCATGACGCCCGACCAGTTCCGTGTTTCAATCCAAATCCTCTATTAAGTCACGCCATGACCGTGACGACACTTACTAATACTATATTTATTTCTTACAGACATATCGGAGCGCACCGTCGACGAAGTCGTCGATCTCTTCCCTCCAAAATCACGTGATGCTTCGAAACCACTTGTTACCTCCATCGTTGGACTACAAGGTGGAGGCTCAAAAACCCACAAAGAGTGGTACACATCCGTTACGCGTCGTCTCCACTACTTTATGTGGGTCTACAACATGGGCTACGACGATGACCTTTGGCTGGAGCACTGCACCGACCATCGTCGCCGTACCTACCAATTTGCAGAATACGCCACACATCTCTGCAGTGGTGAAACCATCCAGTGTCGCGCGATCCGACATGGCACGGTCCTGTCGTACTTGCGTGACGCAGCTTACTTTTTGAAGACCAAAACGGGTATCGATCCCCGCTTCGAACTCAACGACGAGAAACTTGCTGACCCCATCAAAAAGGTGACAGACGAGTACCAGCGTTGGGAAAAAGTTCCAGATCGTCGCGAACCCTGGACGATCGAGATGCAGAAAGCTTTCGACGAAGCCAACCGCGCAATCGAAGCCGACGACAAAGACGATACGCTGCCGTCGGCCATCGCCGACTGGTGCGCATTGGGTCTGTCCACCGGTTTTCGCCTTGGCGAATGGGCACAACCCAATGAAAACAAGGGCGACATTCGAAACCCAGACACCAAGAAGTGGAAAGGCATCATCCCTGCCATGCTACCCAGCGACTTTGTCTTCTACAGAGCCAATGGAAAGATGATCCGCAACCTCGCGGACGCCGTACGCCTGGGCATCGACAAAATCACCCGTGTCAGAATCACCTGGCGAGTGCAAAAGAACAAGAAAAACGGCGAACGCAGTACCGCGGTCATTGACGGCATGGCCGGTGCTGGCGGCGGTCATCGTATAGAGCCACCAGCGCTCCTCCGGCTCCAGGCCATTCCAGTTGGCCACGGCGGCGGGGATGAGCGCCGGGTCAGCCTCCTCAATGGCCCAGGCCAGCAGCAGCAGCTCCTTGCCCAGACTCGCGGCGCAGCAGATTCGGCCCCACCTGCCAGCTGCCCGGCTTGCGTCCCTGCCGCTTTAGCCGCTGGTTGAACTGCGCGCGCATCTCGTCGGCGATGGCGTTCCATTTCGGCCGCGGCAGAAAGACGCGAATCTGGCCGTCGCCGCGCGCGCTCAGGCTGGCTTCGCCGGAGCCTGCCGTATCATCCCAAGTGTAATGCTCGCTGATCACAACCGGCTCAGTCGCGGCGCGCGGCACAGCCACCACAAAGTGGTGGGTGCTCTCGGCCGGGTCGAAACCGAAGCTGTTGCTAATCTGTCTTTCCGTCGCTTTCGTCATCGCAATCTATCCAGGTCGTGGATCGTCTCGCTTTCACTGCCGGAAATCACCCGCTTGCAGCGTCGTCTTAATTTCTTCAACCCAATCAAGCAAGCTTCTGGCCCGCCGGCAAATGCACCTCATCGGAGGTCAACTGCACCTGGCCGGAAGTCTGCACCAGGCGCATCGCTTCCAGGCAGGTCTCGATCTGCTCCGGCGTCAGCCGCATCTGCTCGTAAAATTGCAGCTCAGCCCAGCCGCGGTCGCCGCCTTCGCCGGTAATCGTCAGGCTAACACCGGAAACGGCCGCTTCGTACTTCTTCAGCCGCGCCAGAAAGTCATAACTGTCGCGCGTGCTCTTGAAGGCATGCACGCGCGACCAAGTGATCGGGCGCGTCTTGTCAAGTTCTACGCCGTGCTGGTCCCCGTCTTTCGGCACCGGATAGCGCTCCACATCAGAGAGGATGCCATCCTGCTCGGCATAGGCCAGCACAAACTGCGCTCCTTGCGGGAACGGTGAACGGCCCATCATAGACCGCCCCGGCCACTTTGGGGTCGGAGCCGTCCGTGGTGTAGTGGATGGTCGCCGGCGGCGCGGCGCGCAGCTCCACTTTCTTGCCCGCCGCTGCTGTCGAAGAAACGGTGTTTGAGGGTGATGCGGTTGGTCCACTCCACTGGCTCTCCTGTCTCATGCACGCCGGTCGAATCCACGGCCAGGAAGGAAACACGCAGTTCGGTTGTTCGCAGCGATGGACCCATCCAGTTTGGCCGAAGCGGTTGTGGCCGAGCTGCCAACATCATAGTAGATCGTATCGGCATTGACTGGCGTAACGCGCAGGGTGGCCTCGCCGGTTTCGGCATCGCGCAGCCCCTCGATAATCGCTACCCTGGTCTTGGGCTGGGGAAAGGGACCTTTATCAATGAAGCCGCCATCCTCGCGCCAGATATCCTTGCGCAGGCAGTCAGCCTTCAGCTCATCCAGCGCGTGGGGATGGTGCCACTGCCAGGCCAGCATTGGTCGCCGCCCGCTGCTTGATTTCCCGCCAGGGCAGCACCTGGGCGGTGAAAAGGCGCTGCTCACACTTCTTGCGGAAAATGTCGCCGCCGGTCTCGCGCGTGAACTTCATCTTCTCGTCCAACAACTTGACGATCTGCTCCTCGCCGCGGTAGCGATTCTCGGTAAACTCCATCAGGAAATCGGCATTCAGCAGCCCTTCGCCCGGTGGGGTACCAGAGGCTGGTGAAGGTCTCGCGCACCGCCGAGCGGAAGCTGAGCAAAATCTTCTCTTCCAGGTCATGGGCCTGGATCATCTGCGGATCGTTGTCGGGCATTTTGTCGGCGGCCAATTCGCCCAGGATATGCTGGATCGCCTTCAGCCGCTTGCCGGTATCGATGAGCTGGGCATAGGTGTCGCGCGGACCGGTCAGAAAGGCGACGCGGTTCTGAAAGGTCTCCTGATTATAAAAATCCCTGCACCTCCTGGCGCAGCCCCGTCCCGCCGCGCGGCTCGGTGATGACCAGCGTGACCTTGTCCTGCTCCAGGGCGATCTCATCAGCCGCAGGCAGAGGCCAGCACGCGCTGGTAGCACCAGCCGTCCGCTATTTGAAACAGCTCCTGCAGCCGCTCGCGCAGTTCGCGCACCGCCTGCTCCGGATTGTAAGCCTTGACCAACGACTCGAGCTTGGCGTTCAGATTCTGGACGTTGCGGAAGAAGAGCTTGCCGTCGCGGGTGCTGTGCAGATACCAGGCCGCGGTGGCGTACTTGGCCAGAACATCATCCTTGAGCTTGCGATACATCGCGCCCCGGTTCGGCCAGATAGGCGACGAGTTCGGGGATGGACAAGCCCAACACGGCGTTGGGCACGTTGGCCAGCGAGGCCATGAACAGCAGCCGGGCCGCATCCTGCGTTTCGGTGCTGCCCAGATTGGCATCCATCGTCTCGGCCACGGCGCTGCCCTGCGAGGCGATGTCGTGGGCGATGGCGTTCTCCAGCGAGCTGTTGATCTGCGCCAGCTCGGAGAGCGTTTCCTGGTCGTTGAAGTCCAGGTCATAGGCGTTGATCAGCGTAGCGGCGATCGGCCGTGCCCGTCTGCCACATGCGCGAGACGACAATGCGCATCAGGCGGATGAGGCCGCGCGTTTGCTGGAAGCCCGGGTTCTCGCGGAAGCGGGCATAGAGATCGCGCAGGGCCGGGTGGAAGGGGTAAGAAGCCTGGATGCGCGCCGCGAATTGCTCCGGCGACTCGTTGGTGATATCCATCTGCCGGGCATCACGAATGGCCTGCGGCATAGCCCTGGGCGATCTCGTTGATCTCGCTCTCGCGCGGCAGTTTTTCAAACAGGCGCGTGCGCAGGATGTGGTACAACTCGTCGGAGTTCATGCGCACCGGCTCCAGCGTCATCGCCGTGCGGTGCGTTTCCTTTTCCAGATCGGAAAGAACGGCGCTGCCCTGTTCATACGAGCCGGTCAGATCCGTCAGGACCAGACAGACACGCTCGCAGCCCTCGCGGCCGACGGCCACCAGCAGGTTGGAGAGCGCCGTGGCCGTGACCTGCGCCAGGTCGGAGTTGCCAATCGGCCTTGGAGCGGGCATTTTCCAGATAGGGCGGCAGCTCATCAATCAGCAGGAGCACCGTCTCGCCGGCCAGCAAGTTTTCCCAGGCCTTTTGACCCGGCGCTTGCAGCGGCGAATAGAGGTCTTTGAAGAGATCCTTCTTGCCCATCTGCTCGGCAATCGAACCCCACAAACCATAAGGAGCATCGGACTCGCGGCCGGAGAAGACAACGACCTTCACCGGGCCAAGATTGGGATCAGTTTTGTAGAAGCGGCCCATCACCTGGCTGCGGACTTCCGGGTGCTTGGCCAACAAGCCCAGCGCCAGGAGGTTATGGGTCTTGCCGCCGCCCATGGCCTGCTTCAGCTTGAAGATTCCTTGCGATGATTTGCCTTCCAGGCGGCGGAAACCCTGTTCAAGCAGGGTCTTCATGCCGTCGGTGATGAAGTTCTCCTCGAAGAACTCGTCAGGCTTGATACGGTCGCCAACGAGATCGGTCAAGTCCAAGACCGTATCGCGGCGTTGGGAGTCAAAAACGCTCTCACGCGGTTCGCAGAGTTGTTGCAGTGATTTCATAGTCCTACCCTACCCTCCTCGGTAGACTAGTTGGAGACAAGCCCTTCAGTGGCGATATGCTGGAAGTGGCCGGTCCATTCCTCTTTGAGTAAAAGTGAACCACAGTTTGCCATATCAACCTTACGATGGGCCTCGCTTCAGGGCGATCACTTTTCCCGTCGTGCTGGGTCGTGAATCTGTCCGGAAACAATTTTACATTGAATTGACTCGATGTGCCCCTGCCCTGCCCACGAGATAGTCACTTTTTCATCGAGCCATACTTAAACTAAATTTGCGTTAGCTTAAGTATACTGTTAGCGCTTGGCCAATACAAAAGGGTTTCGGCACACGGCCGTATCTCTGCACACACCCATACTATCTGCCTCCGCTTTCACACAGGCTTAAGCTGCCACTCTATTGCGCAGCCGCTTCCACGGGAACAGCCAGCCGGTAGGTCCAGATCCCCTGCGTATTCCTACCTGATATCTGTGTGTGCTCAAGGCTGATCACGGCCTGGCCCGGCTGCAGCGCACGGAATATCCAGCTCTCCTTGGCGGGGGTCCCGCCCATGGGTGGGATCCCCGTTTCATATTCACGGGCAAGCGCCTGCAGCACTTGCGGGTTGTGGTTGGCCGGGTAGTCTGGCGACGGGCGCGGTCGAGAGAGCCAGTCACAGCGAGTTGGGGAGCAGGGGCGGGTTTGAAACCCGCCCCTACATATAACTGTGCGCGACAGGTTATGGTATAGTTATTGCGTCCTTTTTAGGGACTCGCTTGACTTCAATTCTAAAGGAGAAGACGGATGTCCAACACAATCTACGACCGCGGCGTCGCGCGCACATGCGAGCGGCAGGCAAGCGGGATCGCAGTACATTGTCGCCGCGGGCGACACTTTCTATTCCATCGGCCTGCGTTTCGGCGTCCCGTGGCAGGAGATCACGCGCGCCAACAATCTCGCTGACAATGCGTCCGTCGTCCCCGAAACGCGCCTGATCATCCCTGGCCTGAGCCAACCGCGCCCCGTCCCGCCCACGAGTAAACCACCTGACGACAAAGGGACATCATTCAAACGGCCAGGCAGCCAAGCGGCGGGAAGCCGGCCCATGCTGGGAATCAGCAGCCCCATACCAGGCAGCACCGTCTATGCCCGGTACACGGTTATCGTCAGCGGCAGCGGCAGCGGCCTGCACGATAACAAAATTGTCGTACGCATTAAAGACAGCCGTGGCCCAACCCTTGCCCGGCGCGAGACAACCGTTAATGCATCCGGCAAATGGCAGGTGGAGTTCAAGGAGGGCGTTCCCGTCCACGCCGGCAGCGACGGCATCATCGAAGCGGAGTCGCCAGGCAGCAATCTGCGCACGTCAGTCACCGTGCATTATCGCTGACGGCTGACGGCTAAAGTACGGTTACCCGACTACAGGAGTAATGACTACCTGACATACCGGACTAACAACTAGAGAAATCTTATGGCCGCAATCATCATCATGTTCGCCTTCGTTCGAGAGCTTTGGGATCTGTTCAAGAAGCCAAAATACCGCTCGCTGTTGATCTGGATGCTAATCCTTTTCGCCAGTGGTACGGCCTTCTATCACCATATTGAAGGCTGGAGCTGGACTGATTCGCTCTACTTCACGGTGATCACGCTGGCCACGGTCGGCTATGGCGACCTGGCCCCAACCACCCCGGAATCGAAATTATTTACGGTGGTTTACATCCTTCTTGGCCTGAGCGTCTTCGTCTCCTTCGCCAGCATGCTGGCCAAAGAGCGCTCGGAAATTCAAGCCAGGCGCTTTGGCAAGAAGAATGAAGATGAGAGGCAAGAAACTTAATTAGAGAGCTGCCAACTTTCAGAAAAGTTGGCAGCTCTAACAAGGAGAATTAAAATGAGTTACCCGCACAAACTACCCGATCTGCCTTACGAGTACAGCGCCCTGGAACCGACGATTGACACGCGCACGATGGCTCTGCATCATGACAAGCACCATGCGGGCTACGTTAATAATCTGAACAAGGCGCCGGTGTCGGCCAGGCTATTGACAAGGTAAAATCTACCTGGAAGAACCTGACGGATCTTTGGTAAGGGCGTGGCGGGCTTATCGCTATTGAGGCGAATCGGGCTGGCTGGCGTGCAAAAGAGTAAGGGGCAAAGTTGGAAGACAACTTTGCCCCTACCAGCCCAATATCCCCACAGATATTAGCTTCGCTGCCACAGTTGGCGTGGCTGCAAATATATAGAGGAAAGGAGCACTGCATAGCCGCGTTTTTGATCCACATCTTCCTGGGTGATCAGAATCGGGTTAAGAATGGACGCCAGTGAAGTAAATAACGGGGATGGCAGCTTTCTTACTTGTTCCGTTAATGCCCTGTCCAAGGCGGCAATAAAAGATTGCAGGGCAGCCGACTTTGATTTCACCTGGACCAGTAAATTGACCGTCACATCCAGCGCGGCATACGTTTCCGTTTCAGCATCCGGGTTGAGATTGGGATCGAAGTAATAAATTACCTGCACATGCTCATCGTGGGCAGCCAGCGTGCCGGCGATACGTTCAGCTAAAGCAAATTTGAAATGATCGACGAAATCATGGCGCTGCCACATTTCGGCAAGGTCAGTCCCGCGACTGGGCTGGATGCACTTGCTATACGCGTGCTGCAGGGCATCGATCTGGATCGTTTCCACCGTTTCTTGCAGTGACGTGACAGGGGGTTGAGGCGTCGCTTGTTTGATCGGGGGCTGTAGAATATTGATTGCCATCAGTTATCTCCTAAATCATGGTTTTGTCTCAGCAGCATTGTAGCATCTGACCCCTGAAAAACGCCTAGAAAAGGGCTGCAAAAAGATGAAAACGGCATGAAAAAGCCGCTGCAAGGTTGCAGCGGCTGTCTAGTTTTGCCTGGCTCCGGCATCGCCAGCTAAGGATCATCCTGCGGGCATTCCAACATATAACCCACGCCTTGAATGGTTACGATTAGCTGCGGGTGAGCCGGATCGGGCTCTAATTTGCGGCGCAGGTAGCGGATATAAGCGCGAAGATAGTCGAGATCATCGCGATATTCCGCTCCCCACACGGCCGTTAACAACTGTTGATGCAGCAATACTTGATTGACGGTGGATGGCCAATTCATGTAAAAGATTGTATTCGGTGCGCGTCAAATGAATCTCTTCACCGGCCATCCGTACCTGGCGGCGATTTAGATTGATATGCAAATCCCCGCACACGATTTCTGCCGTGCCTTCCTTCTCTTCTCGGCCCGTGCGGTTGAGCAGTGCCCGCACACGGGCCAGCAGTTCTTTGGAACTGAAGGGCTTGGTGATGAAATCATCCGCCCCGGCATCGAAGCCGCGCAGCAGATCAATCTCTTGCACCTTGGCGGTCAGCATAATGATAGGAATATTGGAGAAGGCACGCACGCGACGCGCGACCGCGTAGCCATCCATCTCTCCAGTGAGGACAATATCCAGCAGCAGCAGATCGGGCTGTTCCAGGGCAACCATTTCAATGGCTTGCTCTCCACTGCCAGTAGTCAGTACGGCGAAACCTGTCGCGATAAGTATCTCCTTTACCAGCCGCACCAATTTCGGTTCATCGTCCACAACAAGTGCCAGTGGTTTATTCATAGCGCATCCGCTGCCTTCATCTAGATCTCGCTCACTATCCTGGAAAGCAGGCGCTTGCGTTCCTGCTGCAAGACACCGCAAAGTCTCTGTCATTTCCCGGAAACAGCGCTGCGACTCTGCAAGACAGCACCCAGTTTCCGGGGAAATTGTGTCATCATTTAATTCACAGGGTCCCTATGCGGAATTGAGAAGTAAAGCGTTGTTCCCTCTCCACTCTTACTCTCAGCCCAAATGCGCCCTCCATGAGCTTCTACAATTGCCCTGGACACGGGCAGACCAAGCCCAGTGCCTGGAACATGATAGCCTGTCGGCGCTTTAACACGAAAATACTTGTCGAAGAGCGGTATCATATCCTCGGGTGAAATACCTACCCCTTGATCGGCTATGCTGACAACCACGTCATGCGCGCGGATAGCGCCACGGATGACCACCAACCCTTTTTCAGGGGAGTATTTGATGGCATTGTCGAGGATATTGCGCAAAACCTGCTTGATGCGGCGCGGATCGGCATCGACGATGGGAAAATCTGGCGGGAAATCGAGAACAAAGCGGTGAATTTCGCTGGAACGCTGCATCTCTTTGGCAACTTCCTTGGCCAGAAGCGGCAGGCGTACCGGCTGCAGCTCAATGCCAAGCTGGCCAACATCAATAAGGGAGGAATCGAGGATATCGCTGATCATCCCCTCAAAGTTATCACATTCTTCGTCAATCAACTGCAGGAACTCTCGTCGCTTTTCATCCGACCACTGCACATCTTCCAGCAGCAAAGCTGTGGAGTAGCCCTTGATCGTCGCCAATGGTGTGCGCAATTCATGGGAAAAGGTAGCCATCAACTCGGCGCGCAAGCGGTCAGTTTCATGAGATTCACGGACGGCAGCGGCGACGACATCCAAGCGAGCGCGGTCGATCTCCAGAGCAATGAGATCGGCAAGGGTTTGCACAAATGAGACGTCGCTCTGGGTAAAGAAATCTGGGCCGCATAAGGTTTCCAGCACCAATACGCCGTACTTGATTTCGCCGGCAGAGAGCGGCGCAGTGATCACGCTCAGCGGCAGCTTTCCTACGCCGTACAACTGATCCATCACAGCCCGCGTCGTGGGTTTGATACCCGTCATAGCCTGTGCGACCGCAGCCGGCGTGCTTAACAGCTGCGCTTTTTGGGCAGCATACACCCGCCCTGTTATGGATTCACCTTCCTGCAAATCGATCGCAAATAGAGATTGTAAATCAAGTTCGCCCTGTCCTGTGGCGGCCTGGGGCCGGAAGACTCTTCTTGTCTCGTCCCAAAACAAAATGATGCCGAATTCAGCGGGATCCAGTATGTCTATGATCTTGTCTATTACAGACTGGAGCAGCTGCGGCAGTTCAAGGCGCGCCGCGAGAACCTCAGCAACTTCCGTTAAGGCGCGCAGCTTACTGGTCAGGAGATCGTGATTAGCAGTGCGGGACACAAAATGGCCTCTACTATTGGATGACGACACGCCGATTATATCCTTTGTTGGGACGATGTACAGTGAAACTGGACCAGCGACGGCTGATGGCTGCCAGCTATCACCGCACTTTCTCCTCAATCCACATACAGCGCCTGATAGGCCGGCTCTCCGCGGATCGAATCCAGGTCGGCATCCTGCTGCGACCATTCCTTTAGATTGGGCGCCAGGGCCAGGGCCTCAGTTAATTCAGCCAGGGCTTGCTCTGTCTTGCCCAGCAAAGCGTAGCCGCAGGCCTGGTTATAGTGAATCTCACCGCGCCACGTGGGTCCGTCATCCAGTCCCAACAGCGGCTGGCCTAGCATTGCCGTCAACTCACCCACCCGCTGCATATGGCCCTGGGCCTGATAATATCCGGATACGTGCACCAAAGGGTGGATGTAGCCATTGCCGACAATCAGCCGCCATAACGGCCGTTCCTCGTCCCATTTCATCTCCAACTCAGCCTCGCTCATCGCTTCCAACTGCCCCACCAAAGCCTGGTACGTTTCGGCCGCAAAAGCGAGAATCTCGTCCCAACTCTTGTCACGGTACCTCTCAAAGATCAAAGCATTTTCTTGATCGAAATCCTCAATCTGGGCCGGAAGTCCGCCTTGAATCACCGCCTGCATATCAGGCACCCGGTACGCCTTCCACACCGCCACGTGGGCGAAGGCGTCCTTAGCCGACCAGTCGTCAACCGTTCCAACCTGGGCCTTCTCCTCATCTGCCAGCGCCGCCACATAAGCCAACTCCGCCTCATACGCCTGCGCCAACAACTCCGCCAACAATTCCTTTCGTGCCATCATTCACCTCCAGGTGTCGCCATCAATCCAGGTCACATTATACATTGCTGTTAACTGTTTTCTTCTCCTCCAACCCTGCAAACAACGACCGCGTGGCCTGTGCCACCGCGGCCACAGCCTGCTCAAAAGCGGCTTCATTCAACCGCGAAGGCTTGCGGTAGCCACTCACCTTGCGCACATACTGCAATGCCGCCAGGCTCATCTCCTCTTCTGTCGGCATCCGATCTTCAAAACGGAGCTTCTTTATGTTTCTACACATATCTCAAATCCTCCTAAATAGGTCACCCATTGTACCCTAAAGCCGCAGAATCCGATTCAAAGATGCAAGATATTCGGTACTATGCGAAAAATACAACTATTCTCGCTGACTGTTAGCTGCTGTCTATTGGCTGTTTGCTGTTGACTGTTCACCGTCTGCGGTATACTTCACAGTTTTGGAGTAAATATGGAAATCAGCGCCGTAGAGAATCGAGTCACCAAACTGGACATCGCCACCTGGGCCGCCTTCATGATGGTCGCCACCACGGCCATCATCGTGCCCGTTTCTCTTCCGGAGATATCAAGAACATTCTCCACCAGCTATTCCGAAGGAGGCGCGATGGAATCCGCCAGAAGCGTGATCACGCTCGTGATGCTGCTTCTGGCGGGCATTTTAGCGCAGCGCTGGGGCAAAAAACGGTTCCTCGCTTTGGGCCAATATCTCTTCGCCGTCGGGCTCCTGCTCGCCAGTTTCTCGCAGAGCTATATAACGCTCGTACTCGCGCTCATGCTTTTGGGGGTCGGCGCAGGTTTCTCTGAAGCGCTGCTTAACCCGCTCATTGTCGACATCCATCACGAGACTTCGGGAAGGTTCTTAAATATCAGCCACGCCTTCTACCCCATTGGCATTGTGAGCGGCGCCCTGTTTTTTGGCGAGTTATTGACCCTCGGCTTGTCCTGGCGCGCCCTTTTTCAGATTGCCGCCGTGGGTGCTCTCGGCGTGGCCATTCTCTTAACTGTATTGCGATACCCGCCTTCGGAGAAAGACGATAGCTCTTACCCCAGACTATTCGTCAGCATTCTGTCCCGGGCCGGATTTTGGCTTTTCGCCATTGCCATCCTGCTCGGCGCCAGCATCGAGGCGGCGCTGACTTTTTGGAGCCGCACCTATGTCGAAACTTATCTCAGCGGGCTGCCGCGCGCCGGGGCCATCGCCGTCGTCGTCTTTGCCGGAGCGATGGCTATCGGCCGTTTACTGGCCGGCTACCTGGCCAACAAGACAAGCCTGAACAATATCATGATCAGCTCCGCCATACTGGGCATTGTCGTGAGTTTCTTTATTCCCATGGCCACGACTCTGCCCTCCTTCTACGCCCTGCTGGCCTTTGCCGGACTGGCCACCGCATCGTTTTGGCCGACAATTCTGGCGGAAGCGGATGCCTATCTGCCCGTCAACACGACTATACTCTTTATCATGCTGGCCGCTGCCGGCATCATCGGCTTTGGAGCTACACCGTGGATCATGGGCGTCATTGGCGACACGACCGAATTAAGGACCGGCTTCACGCTCATCCCCGCCCTCTTTGCCGGCCTGATCCTGCTCCTGGCCATAGAGCGCCGCCTCAAAAACAAGGCTCGATCCAAATAAGTCGACTTGGCCGGCTTCGATAAGCGCTTTGATCACAAGCAGATCTTCTTGGTCTATTTTCAGCGATCCCATGTTCCTAATTTTCTTTCCCCCCTTCTTTGACCTCAATGGCCCCAGGAGCATGGATTCGAAGAGTTGGCCCATTCATAGGGTGTCCAAAATCGGACGTTTGCTGTAGGCTTATGGGAGGAAATAGAAGTGTTGGTGGAGAGAAATTATCGATGATACGAACATCAACTAAACCGAGGGCAAATTGCCTGGCGACGATCGCACTTTTAGGCCTGATGCTGTTCGTGATGGGCTGTGCGGCAGCAACTTCGCAAACGGAAGCGACCGCCACGCCAATCCCGCCAGCGGAACGGCCGAGAAATCCAACCTATGAAGTCACCCGTGGAGAAGTGGTGGACCAGGTTCAGTTCTCCGGTCGAATCGCGCCGGTGGTCGAGAAAGCGCTTTCCTTTGGCATGGACGGCCGTATACGGGGCATTTATGTCGAACGGAATGAGTTCGCAACTACCGGCCAGTTATTGGCTGAATTGGAGGTCGTTGAAGATCTAAAACGACAGTTGTCTTTGGATGAGTTGGCGCTGCGCAAAGCGCAAGTTAACGTTTCCATGGCCGAACTAGCGCTCAAGATGGCCAAGGATCAGGCAGCATTTTCCGATGATGAAATCGCGTTGGCCGAAGCCAACCTGGAGGCAGCGCGAGCGCTCCTGGATACGGCCGTAGGGGCGGAATCCAGCGCGGGCAATTTGCTCACGATGGGTCAAATTAACCTTGAGCAAGCCCAGTCTGAATTGGCCCATGCTCAAGAAGCGTATGACAAGGCTTGGGACCCCGGACGCGATTGGGAACTTGACATCGATTATCGCAAAGAAGCGCTAGAGAATGAGCGCGCCGATACCAGCCATCGATTGGAACAAGCCCAGAGGGACCTGCGCACCGCTCAAGCCAACCTCAACTTTACCGCGGGCGGTCTCAGCAATGACAGCTCGGCAAGCGCGCAAGCGGCTCTTGTTAGCGCCGAGATGGCAGTTGGCCCAGGCGCAGGCAGGCTTCGCCGGTTATGATGTGGATCAAAAGGGCTTTGATCTGGAATTGGCCACTATTGCGCTTGAGGAAGCGCAGTTGGGAAAGGAAGATCTAGAAGCCTCTATCGCCCACGCCCGGATAGTCGCCCCTTTTGATGGGCAAATACGTCAAATCTCGGCTTCAGAAGGGCGACTTGCAGATGCTTACAACCCGATAATAATCTTCGCCGACATGAATGAGTTTGAGGTCAGCGCCAACCTGAGCCAGCAGCAGCTTGCTGGTCTGGTTGAGGGTATGGCGGTCACTATCGAGCCGGCCGACCGGCCGGGCGAGACGATTGGGGGTTCTATACGCCGGCTGCCCTACATCTCCGGTAGAAGCAGCACCGATGCTGAAGATGATGATAGTTCTACCCGGGTCACGCTGGCGGTAGCGGCGCAGGAATTGGGATTGGAATCAGGAGATTTGATGACGGTCACGGCCGTCATTCAACAAAAAGACGATGTTCTCTGGCTGCCTCCCCAGGCGATACGTAACTTTGAAGGTAGATCGTTTGTCGTGGTTCAAGATGGTGAGATTCAGCGACGGGTGGATGTCGTGATCGGCATCGAAGGCGACGGCCGTACCGAAATCAAAGAAGGGCTGCTCGAAGGGCAACTAGTGGTCGCCCCTTAGGAAGCAGAGTCATGAGCATCCTGAAGCGTACTTGGACGATCTTCACCTTCGTGGCCAGGCGCCTGTTGTCGCAGCGCTGGTTTGTGCTGGCGGCTTTGCTGGGATTGGTGGCCTCCGTGGTGCTTCTGATGAGCATTCCCCTCTATGCCGATGCTGTTTACCACCGCATATTTCGCACCAATCTGCTTGAGGAACGCGTGGATGAGAGCTGGCCGCGACCGCCGTTTTCCTTTATGTTTAACTACAATGGCGGGTTCTACGGGGCAAAGCAGTGGGAGGAAGTTGCAGCGGTCGATCGATACTTTAGACAGGCAGCAGGCGCTGCTCTCAATTTGCCGCAAGAGCTTCTGGTGCGCTACCTCAGAACCGAACCCATGCGCCTTTTTCCGGCTGGAAAGAGCCTTTTCGATAATATTGATTCTTCCTTAAAATGGGTCGACGTAGGGTTCATGAGTGACCTGGAATCACATATTACGCTTTTGGAAGGGAGCTTTCCCCTGGTCGCTGATCCCGCGGACGGCAGTGTAGTCGACGTGCTGGTCAGTGAATCTCTGGCCACCGAGTTGGGCCTTCAGGCCGGCGAGTCTTACACCTTATTTACCCGCGATAAGATGGATACCGGCGAAGAGATAATCACGGAAATCCCAGTTCGAGATCTCGGGTGTCTGGCGGGCTTCCGACCCCCAAGAGAATTTTTGGTTCTCCAGTCCGGGAATCCTGGACGAAGTACTGCTTGTTCCCGAAGGAACCTTCGGGCAACGGATAAGCCCCATTCTGCCGGATGAAGTTTACAGCGCCTTTTGGTACCTGGTTATGAATGGCGATGGCGTCAGGGCCACCGATGCAGCATCTATGCTCAGACGTATCGCCACGGTCGAGAATAATGTTGATACGCTTCTTTCCGACACCAATCTATTCCACTCACCCGTTGAAGCGCTGCTTAATTACCAACGTGCCTCTGGATTACTAACGGTTTTGCTTTATGCATTCAGCATCCCTCTGATCGGCCTGGTTCTGGCGTTCATCAGCCTGGTGGCAGGATTGTCCATCGAAGGGCGGCGCAACGAGATCGCCATCTTGCGCAGCCGCGGCGCAACGACCCTTCAAATAATCGGGTTGGTAATCTTGGAGGGGTTACTGTTAGGGGCTGCGGCCTTGGCCATCAGCCTGCCCGTGGCGATTGCCGTCACCCAGGTTATCGGCCGGACGCGAAGCTTCCTGGACTTCTCCTCCGGAACCGATTTGAACGTCAGCTTCACAGAAACGACCCTACGCGCCGGTTTGACTGCTATCGCCCTGGCGCTGGTGGCCCAAGTCCTGCCTGCTATCGGCGCGGCGCAGCATACCATCGTCAGTTACAAACGGGAACGCGCGCGCGCGCAGGATAAGCCCTGGTGGAGACGCATGTGGTTGGACGTGCTGCTGTTGATTGCCGCGGCTTACGGCGTTTACCTACTGCGGCAGCAAGGGTCGATCGCTCTGCTGGATTCGAGTATGGGGGACGATCCCCTGCAAAACCCGCTGCTGCTGCTCGTTCCGGCATTGGGAGTTCTTGCCCTGACGCTCCTTTTTCTACGTCTGATGCCCTACCTGATGGCCGGGATCGCCTGGATCGCCTCGCGCAGCAAAAGTGTCGGACTCCTACTGGCAGCCCGGCATCTTTCTCGAACCCCCGGCTATTACACAACACCCTTGATTCTTCTGGTCGTCACCCTCAGCCTGGCTGCATTTACAGCTTCGCTGGCCAAGGCTCTGGATACCCATCTACATGATCAGATTTACTATACAGTCGGCGCCGACATGAGGTTCAATGAGCCAGGTCAGAGCCCGAATACTTTTTGGGGCCTGGAGCAGGCAGGATCAGATGATACAGGCCCCCTTTTCCTTTTCATACCCGTCTCCGAGTATCTCAAAGTGCCGGGCGTGCGCGGAGCCGCACGCGTCGGGCGCTATCCGCTAATGACCAACCTGGGTGACGGCATGCAGCAGGGTGTTTTTATCGGCGTCGACCGCTACGAATTACCACAGGTCGCCTTTTGGCGAGAGGATTTCGGAAGGGAGAGCCTGGGCGAGTTGATGAACGCCCTGGCCACCACTGCGGACGGCGTGCTCGCGCCGCGAGATTTCATGCGCAGCCATGCGCTCAATACGGGTGATACCGTTCGCTTGCTAGTCGACACCTACGGCTCGAAAAATGAAGTGGAATTGAAAATTGTTGGCGCTTTTGATCTATTTCCCACCTGGTATCCGGAGCAAGATGGCCCGCTTTTTGTTGGCAATTTGGATCACATTTTCGAAATGGCCGGCGCTCAATATCCCTATCGGGTCTGGTTAGAAACGGATCGGGACATTGATTTTCGCCAGCTGGGGGACGAACAACTGCGCGATTTGAGCGCCGGTGTGCTGACCTGGATCGCCGCGCCCGAAGAAATCAGCAACACGCAGCAGCGACCGGAGCGTCAGGGGCTGTTTGGCTTGCTGTCTGTGGGCTTCATCGCCGCGGCCGTTTTGACGGTGCTGGGCTTCCTGCTTTATGCGCTGTATTCTTTTCGACGTCGCTTTATCGAGATCGGTGTCTTGCGCGCAACGGGCCTATCTTCAGGCCAGATGATCTCATTCCTGGGTTGGGAACTGGCCTTTCTTATTCTTATTGGCGTGGGCTTGGGGACCGCGCTCGGCATCTGGATCAGCGCAACGTTCATTCCTTACCTGCAGATCGGAAGCAGCGAAATTGATCGCATTCCACCCTTTGTAATCGAGATCGCCTGGCCGGCGATCTTCCAGGTTTATATTCTGTTTGGCCTCATATTTCTTACTGGCCTGGTTGTCCTCGTCTTCTTGCTGCGCCGCATGCGGATCTTTGAGGCGATCAAGTTGGGAGAAACGGTTTAACTAGCGATGGCCGGAGAAGCTTTTATCGTCTGCGACAGTCTGGTAAAGATTTACAAGATCGCCGATCTTGAAGTCGTGGCCCTGCAAGGGCTGGACCTCGTTGTGGCTGAAGGGCGAGATACTTGGCGTTGTGGGCGCCAGCGGCAGTGGCAAAACAACCTTGATGAACACGCTGGGCGGCTTGGATCGTCCGTCTGCCGGGCGCGTATGGGTTGATGGACATGACCTGCTTAAGATGTCGGAAGCTGACCTGGATCGTTATCGTCGCTCCACCGTTGGGTTTGTGTGGCAGCAAGTGGGCCGGAACCTGATCCCGTTCATAAGCGCCCTGGAAAACGTCAAATTGCCCATGATGCTGGCCGGTCGCGGTAACAGGAATCGGCGACGGGCAGAAGAGCTTTTAGAAGCAGTAGGATTGGCCGATCGCAGGAAACATCGTCTATCAGAGCTTTCAGGCGGTGAACAACAGCGCGTTGCCATCGCCGTCGCCCTGGCCAATGAACCAAGGATGCTGCTGGCGGATGAACCGACAGGAGAAGTAGACGAGGAAACAGCGGTCATTATTTACGAAATGCTAAAGAAGTTGAACCGCGATATGGGCTTGACAACCTTGATCGTGAGTCACGACCCGAACCTGGCGCACCATGTCGACCGGGTTGTGGCCATTCGTGATGGTAAAACAGCGGCGGAGACGGTGAGACAAGCTGCTGACAATGATGCAAACAATGATACCCCCGGCGCAGAAGAAATCAGCCGGGAAGCGCGCTTTGAAGAACTAACTGTGTTGGACTCGGCCGGTCGTCTGCAGGTACCAAAGCATTATCTGGAGCAGTTTAATATCGGGCGGCGCGTGCGACTGGAAGTGGCTGAGGATGGTATTTTGATTAAGCCGGTATTCAATTCCGATGAAGGTCAGTCGGCCGAATCGCTGGCCAGCGAGATGGAGCAGGCCAAGAAGGACGGAGGGCTGCGCCGTTTTCTAAATCGTTGGCAGAAGCGAAACGACGATGAGGGCGAAGATGATGACAGAGGCGCCTAACAAGGACGGCAAGGAGTATGCGATCATCACCGAATCCTTGTGGCGGACGTACGGGCGTGGTTCGCGGCAGGAAGTTGTGGCCTTGCGTGGCGTCAACCTGAACGTGGAAACAGGGCGTTTCATAGCCTTAAAAGGGCGCTCAGGCAGTGGCAAGACCACGCTGCTTAATTGCATTGGTGGCCTTGACCGGCCCACAAAGGGCACTGTATTCGTGTTCGGCCAGAGATCTCAACGCTAAATGATAAACAATTGACGCGATTGAGGCGAGACCGCATTGGCTTTATATTTCAATCCTTTGGGTTATCGCCAACCTTGTCCGCCTATGAGAATGTCGAGTTGATATTGCGTATTGCCGGCCTTGGAAGAGAAGAACGCCAGCGGCGAGCCCTGTACTGTCTGGAGCTGGTGGGCTTGAAGAAGTGGAAAGACCATCGCCCCGATGAGTTATCGGGCGGGCAGCAGCAGCGCGTTGCCGTAGCCCGATCACTCGCCAACCGGCCACAGTTGATCCTGGCTGATGAACCAACGGCCGAACTGGACAGCAAGACCGCCGATGAGATCTTAAGGCTGTTCAGGCGCATCGCCGATGAAGAGCAATTGACATTCCTGATATCTTCTCATGACGCGCTGGTGGATAATTTTGTGGATGAAATCCTGGAGATTAAGAACGGGCAAATCATTCAAGGGGGAGGAAACTAGTTCGCAAAAAGGACACAGGGAACACGGAGAAGACTATGAAGCGAATCCTTTGGGCATATGTCTTTGGTCCTGACTACAGCCCAGCACGTTGATATCGTTGGCTCTGTCTGGATAAAGAGCAATAAGTTGATCACGAATGCCACCCTCAAACATGTCACCCGTATATCCGGGGGCCATCGTACAGCCAAATAAGGAATACCTTCCTCCGGCCACCATGTGTCCAGCTTGCCAAACGCCCGCTGGAACAACAAACTGTACATGATGTCCCTTTAGCGGATCGTTTCCCATGATCACATCTTCAGTTGAACCATCTGGATGCAACAACACGAGCCGAAGTGGATCTCCTGCATAAAAGTGCCAGACCTCATCGACAGGTAGTTTATGAAAAAGTGAAACGCTGCGAGGTAGGTCGCAGTAGAGAGCGATGATGACGAACCGGGTTGATTTTTGACGTTGACTGTTGGCTGTTCACCGTCTGCGGTATACTAGGTAACTTTGGAGTAACTATGGACATTGCTATAGAAAAAAGCAGCGTAACAAAACTTGACGTCGCATCATGGACCGGCTTTACTGTATTCGCTGCCAGCGCCATCATCATAGCGGTATCGCTGCCTGAAATATCACGAACGTTTTCTACCAATCTCGCCGAAGGGGGTGGTATTGAAACGGCGAGAACTGTGGTCATGATCGTGGTGCTGCTTCTGGCCGGCATTTTGGCACAGCGATGGGGCAAGAAAAGATTCCTCGCTATGGGCCAATATCTCAATGCGGCCGGTCTGTTGTTGGCCAGTTTCTCGCAAAATTATACGATGCTCGTTCTGGCGCTCATGATAACGGGGATTGGCGGCGGATTTGCCGAAGCGCTGCTAAACCCGCTGATTGTTGACATTCACGATCAGGAATCAGGAAAGTTCCTGAACATTAGTCACGCCTTTTTCCCGGCCGGCGTCATGGCGTCGGCCTTTATCTTTGGCGAATTATTGACCCTGGGTTACTCCTGGCGCTTTTTATTTCGAATCACTTCCCTGGCCACATTGTTTGTCGCCATTCTTTTCACCGTGCTGCGATACCCAGCGGATCAGAAGAACGAGAGTTCATACCCGAAAATGTTCGCCAGCATTCTATCGCAGAGAGGATTTTGGCTTTTTGCCATGGTCATCGCTTCTGCGGCGAGTATCGAGTCGGCGCTGACATTCTGGAGCCGCACCTATGTTGAAATCTATCTCAGTGATGTTCCGCGCGCCGGAGCGTTCGCCGTGATGATCTTTGCCGGGGCCATGGCAATCGGCCGTTTTCTCTCCGCCTACCTGGCCAACAAGATGAGCCTAAACAGCATCATGCTCAGCTCCGCGTTTCTAGGAATTGGCGTGAGCATATTCATTCCGCTGGCGACTACGTTGAGCCTGTTTTATGCGCTGCTGGCCTTTGCCGGCCTGGCGACGGCCTGCTTTTGGCCCACGATTCTGGCCGAAGCCGACGCCTATCTTGCGGTCAACACGACGATTCTATTTGTGCTGCTTTCTGGCATCGGCATGATTGGTTTTGGCTTTACACCGTTTGGCATGGGCCTCATCGGGGACAGTGCCGAACTAAGAGCAGGCTTCGCGATCATCCCCGCGCTCTTTGCCGGGCTGATCCTGCTTCTCGCCGTGGAGCGGCGCCTAAGCAAAAGAGCGTCACGCAGTTAGCTCTGCGCTCACCTGTTTGCGCTCTTAAACGGCCGTCCGCTGTGCGCTGTTAACTTTTCTCGGCAACCTGTTTTCTGCTCCCAGAGGCAGAAGAATTGAGGAGGTAGCATGTTTCGTTTTGGTGCTGATTATTATCCCGAACATTGGCCGGAAGCGCGCTGGCCGGAAGACGCGCGCTTGATGGCTGCGGCCGGTTTCAATGTGGTGCGCCTGGCGGAGTTTGCCTGGGCCTTGATGGAGCCGGAAGACGGCTGGTTCGATTTCGCCTGGCTGGACAGCGCAATCGAGACAGTTTCCGCTCAGGGCATACAAGTCGTCCTGGGCACGCCCACCGCCTCACCGCCGCCCTGGTTAATGGCCAGACAAGAGGATCTGTTCCTGGTACAGAAGAATGGCGTCCGCCTGACCTATGGCCTGCGCCGCGAATATTGCCCAAACAATACGCTCTATCACGACCATTCAGCGCGCATTGTCGCCCAGATGGCCGGGCATTACCGCGACAATCCGGCCGTCATCGGCTGGCAGATAGACAATGAATTTGGCGATCGCTGCTACTGCAGCATCTGCCGCAAGCGGTTTCAGGCATGGCTGCGCGAGCGCTATGGCAGCCTTGAGCAACTGAACGGCAGGTGGGGCACCATCTTCTGGGGGCACATCTACAGCGCATGGTCGCAGATACCTATTCCACTGGACAGCGCTCGATCGCATAACCCTGGCCTGAATCTCGACTACTATCGCTTCATGTCTGATTCCTACCGTGCCTACCAGAAAATGCAGATTGATATCCTGCGCGAGAGCAATCCAGAGCATTTCATCACCCACAACTTGATGGGCTTCAAATACCCCCTCCTCAACAACTACGACATGACAGAGGATCTCGATTTCGTCTCCTGGGACAACTATTGGCGCATGCAGTGGAATATGGATTCGGCCGTTAAGCCAAGTTTTGCCGCGCTAGACCACGACACCATGCGCGGCTTGAAAAAGAAGAATTTCTGGGTGATGGAACAGCAGTCCGGCGGCGGCGGCTGGGAAATCGTCGCCGTTCCACCCAAACCAGGCGAGCTGCGCCTGTGGAGCTACCAATCCATCGCCCACGGCGCGGATGGCATCGTCTACTTCCGCTGGCGCACTTGCCGCCACGGAACCGAGCAATACTGGCACGGCATACTCGACCACCACGGCATCCCCGGTCGCCGCTACGCCGAAACGGCCCAGGTAGGCCAGGAATTGCAGAAAATCGGCGATCTCGTTGCAGGCTCCTCTATCACTGCGCAAATAGCCATCATGCAATCCTATGACAGCCGTTTTGCCTTCCAGATCCAGCCCAACAATCCGCGCTTTCACTATGAAGGGCATATCCGGGATATTTACAGCGCCTTCTTTGATCAGAATATCCCGCTGGAGATCATCTCTGAAAAAGACAACTTACAAGGGTATCAAGTCGTTATTGTGCCCGCCCTGTACGTGCTGCCAGCAGAGACGGCGGCAAACCTGGAGCAGTTCGCCGCTGCCGGTGGCATTGTTGTTTTTACGCCACGCACAGGCGTCAAGGATCAGGACAACACCGTGGTCAATATGAAACTACCCGGTTTGGTGGCCCGGATGAGCGGCGTCGAAGTGGAGGAATATGTCTCCATGCCCCCTGACGGCCATAATGAGGTCCAGTTTGCATTCCAGGATCTAGAAGAAACATTCACCGCCTCGGTCTGGGCTGATATCCTTGAAGCGCAAGGGGCGCAGGTGGTGGCCACCTATGTCGCCGATTATTACGCTCAGAAGCCGGCGATCACCCTCAACAACTTTGGCGCCGGCAAGGTGATCTACCTGGGCACGATGGGCGATGACTCTTTTTACCGGGCAATCGCCGCCTGGATTTCGGGCCTGGCCGGCATCGAAGCGGAGATGGTCATTCCCCAGGATGTCGAGGTCGCCAGACGCGTATCGGAGAAGGGCTCGCTGCTGTTTCTGATGAACCACTCGGATTCAGATCAGGCGCTGACCTTAAGCGAAGAATACAGCGATCTGCTACATGGCGAAACGGCCGTCTCCGGGCCAATCATCCTCCCCGCCAGAGACGTCCGCGTCCTGCTGAAGCGTGAGAAATCTGAGAAACCCGGTTTTCCCGCTTGAAAGGTAGCAGCCGCTGCCATTCATAAAAACCGCGTTTCTGAAAGCATTGGAGAGATTTGACATGAAACAACCTATACGAGTCGCCATCATTGGCACCGCCAAACGATCCGATTATCTCTACGGCCCCATACTACAAGCCTTGCCGCAGGAAGTAGAGCTTGTCGCCGTGTGGGGGCGCAGCGAGGAGTCCGCACGCCGTCTGGGCGAAAGCGTGGGCGTGCCCTGGTTTACCAATCTTGACCAACTCATGCGCCAGACAGCGCCCCAAATTGGCATCGTCAGCGTCGCTTATCATGCCAATGGCGAAGCGGGGCTCATGGCCGTCGAACATGGGCTGCATGTGCTGCTGGAGACGCCCATCGCCCACAAACTGAGTGAGGCCGACGCCATTATCGCCGCCGCCGCTGAACGCGGCTTGAAGATTGAGGTGGCCGAACAGTTTCACAGACGGCCGTTAGAACAAATCAAACTCAAGCTGATCGCCTCCGGTCTATTTGGCCGGGTATACAGCAGCTTCAACGACTTTGCCGGACACGGCTATCACGGCGTAAGCATTTTGCGCAGCTATCTCGGCTTTGACGCCAGAGCGATTCAGGTCACCGGCCTGGTCCGAGAGTACGATCTCATGCCACACTGGTCACGCATCCACAACAGTGGAGACGGCCGTACGGAAACACAAGAACATGGCCTGATCGAATTCGAAGGCGGCAAAGTTGGCATCTTCCATTGGACCAGCGTCGGCTACGATTCCGCCTTACGCTGGTGGCGCAGCAGCCGTTTCCTGGCCGAAAAAGGAATGGGCATCAGTGTCGGCGTTGGTCTGGATGTGCAGGAAAGGCTTTCGCTGCTGGCCCCTGGCGGCGAAATGCCGCGCTTCATCACCCTGGAACGTCGCTGGGAACGGGTCGACGGCGGGGCGCTGGAAGCGATAGTTGCTCACAGCGGTGATCCGGATCTGCCAATCGTCCGCTGGGACAATCCCTTTCGTCCCACACAACAGGGTCACGGCGTCCAATGGCATGATGACGAAATTGGCGTGGCCGGCTGCTTGCTGTCGCTGGTCGATGCCGTGCGCAGCGGCACAGATCCGTCGTACGGCCCGCAGCAGGCGCGCCTGGACCAGGAGATTATCTTGGCGATACGCATGTCGGCAATGAACGGGGGCCAACCGGTGCAACTGCCTCTGGATCCGGCAGCTCAGATCACATGAATTGTAGCGCGATTTGGTAAATCGCGGATCGATTTGCCAAATCGATTTACATAGGAGAGCAAAATGCCCAAGATAACCTTCATCGGCGCCGGAAGTCTCGTCTTCACGCGCAACTTATGCAACGACATCATGCTCACACCAGCCTTGCAGGAGAGCGAAATCGTGCTCATGGACATCGATCCCCTGCGACTGCAGCAAGCCCATACGATTATCGCAAACGTGGCCGCTCGACGAGGCAGCAAAGCCACCATCAGCGCCACAATCGATCGCCGGCAGGCGCTAAAAGGAGCCGATTACGTGATCACGACCTTCCAACAGGGCGGCCTGGATGCCTACAAGCTGGATATCGAAATACCGCGGCGCTTCGGTGTGGAGCAATGCGTGGGCGACACCCTGGGTCCCGGCGGCGTCTTCCGTTCATTACGCACTATTCCCGTGCTGCTCGACATCTGCAGCGAGCTTGATGAACTGGCCCCGGACGCCTTATTGCTCAATTATGTCAACCCCATGGCCGCCAATTGTTGGGCCATCGACGCCGCCAGCGGACGGCCGCATGTTGGCCTCTGCCACTCCGTTCAAGGCACATCCGAAATGTTGGCCCGCTGGATAGGCGTGCCTTACGAGAATGTGCAATATCTTTGTGCGGGCATCAACCACCAGGCGTGGTTCCTGACCTTCCGTTCAGGCACCGAGGATCTATATCCCAGGCTTTGGCAAGCCATTGCGGAAGCGGGCCCCATCGCCGAAGAACCGGTGCGCATCGACATAATGAAGCACTTCGGCTACTTCGTCACAGAGTCCAGCGGCCACGCCAGCGAGTACGCGCCCTACTTCCGCAAGTCCGCAAAAATGGTGACCGAAGAGCTTGTGCCAAGGTTCACTGATCCGCGCAACAGCTGGTTCGGGCTGGGCGAGACAGGCGGCTACCTGAAGCACTGCATCGAACGCTGGCAGCAATTCCTGGCTGAATACGAGAGCTTGGCAGCAGGGACTGCTGCTTTACCCGAGGAGCGCTCGCACGAATACGGCACGACCATCATGGAAGCAATAGAGAGCAATGTGCCCGCGCGTGTCAATGGCAACCTGCCCAACCGCGGCGCGATCGACAATCTACCAGAGGATTGCTGTGTAGAAGTTCCCTGCCTGGTGGACGGTAACGGAGTCCAGCCTACCCAAGTCGGCCGTCTGCCGACACAGCTCGCAGCCCTCAATCAGAGCAACATAAACGTACAAGCGTTAACGGTAGATGCGGCCCTAAACGGCGATCTTGACGCCGTCTATCACGCCGTCATGCTCGACCCCCTGACTGCGGCCGTGTGTACGCTGCCGCAGATCCAGGCGATGGTCACGGAGATGTTAGCCGCCGAGAAGCAGTGGCTGCCGCAATTTGACATCTGAGTTAGGGCGCTATTCATAAATCTGCGTAATCCTGCGGCAGGCTGGGGACAAGTTCTGTATAATCTTTGATAATGATCTTCTGAAACAATCTCTTGACTATCTTTCGAGGCCATCTATGAATATCAGCAAAGCCGTGATCACCGCCGCCGGGCCTGGGCAGCAAACATTGCCCCTACAATCTTTGATCGACAGTGACGGCACGGAAAAATCCGTCCTATCCATCCTGATCGAAGAAGTATTACGCGCCGGGGTGGAAGAAATCTGCATCGTCGTGCGCCCCGGTGACGAACGGCCGTACGCCCAAGAAGTCGGCGACCATGCCGGGCGGCTGCACTTCGTCCACCAGGCAGAAGCGCGCGGCTACGGGCACGCCGTCTACTGTGCGCGCGAATTCGTGGGCGACCAACCCTTTCTCCATCTCGTAGGCGACCATCTCTACGTCAGCCGCAGTGGCGAAGGCTGTGCCAGGCGTCTCGTGCAAGTGGCCAGCAGCGAAGCATGCTCCGTATCGGCCGTTCAATCGACCCGCGAAAACCTGCTGCCTTTCTACGGCACCGTTGGCGGGCAGCGGGTGCGCGAGCGCGCCGATCTCTATCGCATCGAATCGGTGATCGAAAAACCGACGCCCACCAAAGCGGAACAACATCTGATCGTGCCCGGCCTGCGCGCCGGCCATTATCTCTGTTTCTTCGGCATGCACGTCCTCACCCCCGCCCTCTTCGACATACTCGGCCGTTTGCTCCAGGAAGCGAGAACCGAAGGCACCGTCTGGCTCGGCGATGCCCTGAACATACTGGCCCAGAGAGAACAATACCTCGCCCTGGAAATGCACGACCAGCGCTACGACATAGGCGTCAAGTACGGCCTCATGACCGCCCAAATAGCGCTTGCGCTCAGCGGCCATGACCGCGACTTCGTGCTCTCGCGCCTGCTCGAACTACTGGCTATCCGCGAACTAGGCAGCTAATGACAGCATGACTCAACTCATCCAAATCATCACCGCCACCGACCCCGACAATACGCAACCGCTCGCTGGACGCTTTTGCCCGTTCCGCCTCGCGCGACACCCTCCTCGCCGAATGTGCCGCCCTGGACGAATTCCGCCGTCAGAGCGACAACCTCTACGAACGCGTCCGCGCCCTATTCTTCCTCTATGCCATCCATCGCTATCATCTGCCACTCAAGCCAGATCTCGCCGGCAGCGGCTTCATCCCCTTCGACGGCTACGCCAACCTCCTCAACCGCCGTTTCGAAGAAGCGATCGAGATCTTTCTGGCCGCGCAGAGCCAAAGACGGCCCCAACGAAACGATCTCCAGCGCCCTCGCCGCCGCCTATCATCAGTCTCGGCTTTCAGACCCTGGCCGACCAGGTGCGCCGCAGCGTGCGTTCCGTACGCGGCAACCAGTGGATGTTCCGCACCGGCCATCCCGCCGACCACCCGCTGCGCGTTCGGCCGAGAACTGCGCCAGCGCAGCAACGGTCTCTTCCCCATCCTGCGCGAAGCGACGCCGGTGCGCATGGATCTCACCCACAGCGGCTGGAGCGACATCTTCTTCCTGGGCATGGACTTTCCCGAAGGGGCGCGGGTCATCAACACCTCCATCGACCTCAGCGTGCGCCGCGATGGCCGTTCCCTACCTCCCAGCCCGCCCGTCGAAGCCTACTTCCGCGTCATCGACGAGCCGATGCTGCGTCTGGCCAGCGTCGATCTGGAAGCAACGGCCGAAATCACGTACCCTGGCCGAAATCTTCGACTTCGCCCGCGACTACCTCGGCCTGCTCAAAGCGGCCGTCATCGCCGCCGGCATCGTGCCCCCAGGCATGGAAGGCGCCGGCCAACCGCTCTGCCGACCTACTGGCCGCAGCTCGTCGGCCCGGGCCGCGGCATCGAAATCGTCAGCCGGGTCAACGGCATCCCCAAAGGCTCGCGCCTCGCCGTCTCCACCAGCCTGCTCGCCTGCCTCATCGCCGTCTGCATGCGCGCCACCGGCCAGGCCGAAGCCCTCACCGGCCAGCTCAGCGAAGAAGAACGACGCCTCGTCGCCGCGCGCGCCATCCTCGGCGAATGGTTAGGCGGTTCCGGCGGCGGCTGGCAAGACTCCGGCGGCGCCTGGCCGGGCATGAAACTGATCCAGGGCGAACTGGCCGGCCCGGACGATCCCGAATACGGCATCAGCCGCGGCCGTCTGCTGCCCAGCCATCGCATCTTCACACTGGACGAGGTATCCGCGGCCGACGCGCCGCAAGCTGCAAGAAAGCCTCGTGCTCGTGCACGGCGGAATGGCCCAAGACGTCGGCCCCATCCTGGAGATGGTCACCGAAAAATACCTGCTCCGCTCCGAAGCGGAATGGGCCGGTCGCCAGGAAGCGATGCAGATCCTGGATGAGGTTGTCGAGCTGCTGCGCCAGGGCGACGTCCGCGCCATCGGCGGATGCGACCAACCGCAACTTTTCACGGACCGATCCAGACGATCATCCCCTGGGCTGGCAACCTCTACACCGATCTCCTCATCCAACAGCGCGCGCGACAGCTTCGGCGATGCGATTTCTGGGGTTTCTGGATGCTGGGCGGCATGGCCGGCGGCGGCATGGGCTTCATCTTTGATCCCGCCCGCAAACAGGAAGCGCAAGAGCGGCTGCAAACGATCATGAGCGCCACGAAACGACAGCTGGAATCGGCCGTGCCCTTCGCCATGGAACCTGTCGTCTACGATTTCGCCATCAACGAGCGGGGCACCTATGCCGACCTGCTGCAAGGGGACGACGCCCTGATGCCGCCTGGCTACTACACCCTCTTCGTACCCGATCTCCTGCGTCGCGAGCCGCGCCACCTGTCCGCCTGCCCGCCGCGCCGAACTGGATCGCTTCGGCGAAGCATGCCGCACCATCCCCGAACTAAGCGGCATGGTCCAATCCCTCTTCGACCGTCTGCTGCCCCGCGGACGTGACGAAGACGGCCCCGGCCAAGATCTGGCCGCCCTGCTCAACCAGTACGGCTTCGATCGCCAGCAGCACGAACAGATTCGCACCGACCTGCGCAACGGCCGCATCGGCCTGGCCCAAAATCGCCTGCCCGTCAACAGCCAGAATCGAAGATGTCTATCCGGCCGACGTCACCGACGGCACCGCACGGTCTGCCGCAGAATTGGCGCGATCTGGGCCTGGACGCCCTGGCCGACGGTGCCGTGGCTGTCGTCTCCCTCGCCGGGGGTGTGGGCAGCCGCTGGACCAAAGGCGCCGGCGTCGTTAAGGCGATCAATCCCTTTGTCAAGATGGGCGGCAAACATCGCAACTTCATCGAAATTCACCTGGCCAAGAGCCGCCAGGCGGGCCGACTTAGCCGGAACCCCGCTGCCGCACATCATCACCACCAGCTACCTGACCCACGAGCCCATCGCCGCCTATCTGGCACGCGAAGACAACTACCACTACCCCGGCCCGCTGCTGCTGTCACCGGGCCGCGTCGTTGGCCTGCGCATTGATCCCCATGGCCCGCGACCTGCGCTTCGCCTGGGAAGAAATGCCGCAGCAGCTGCTCGACGAACAGGCGCAGAAAGTGCGCGACAGCCTGCACACCGCCCTCATCGGCTGGGCGCGAGCAAATGGGTGAAGGCAGCGACTACACCGACAACCTGCCGCAGCAATGCCTGCATCCCGTCGGCCACTGGTACGAAGTCCCCAACCTGCTGCGCAACGGCGTCCTGGCCGGCCTGCTGGCAGCAACGGCCGCAACCTGCAATACCTCATGATCCACAATATCGACACCCTCGGCGTCAATGTCGATCCGGCCATCCTCGGCTTCCACATCGACCACGACAGCGCGTTGACCACCGAAGTCATCACCCGCCGCCTGGAAGATCGCGGCGGCGGATTGGCGCGCGTCGACGGCCAGCTGCGCCTCATCGAAGGGCTCGCCTTGCCCCGCGAAGAGATCGAATTCAAGCTCTCCTACTACAATTCCAGCACAAGCTGGGTCTCCATCGACCGCCTGCTCAAGCTCTTCGGCCTCAGCCGCGACGACCTTGCAAGATGAAGCCCAGGTAGCAACGGCCGTGCGCCAGCTCGCCGCCCGCATGCCCACCTACATCACCCTCAAAGATGTCAAAAAACGCTGGGGCCACGGCCAGGAAGATATCTTCCCCGTCACCCAATTCGAAAAACTGTGGGGCGACATGACCGCCCTGCCCGAACTCGACTGCCGCTACATCGTCGTCCCCCGCCAGCGCGGCCAACAGCTCAAAGAAGTCGCCCAACTCGACGGCTGGCTGCGCGACGGCTCCGCCGCCTACCTGCGATCCCTCTGCGACTGGGGCGAGTCCTAGCGGTAGAAAGTTAATACCAGTTTCCCAACCGCAACGCCCTCCGCAAACGGACCCCCCGATCAATCATTCCGATAAGTTTAACTTCACCCCATTAACCATTCAACAATTGATCCCTTGCCTTCAATAGAAGTTCCCATTAAACTTTTCACTGATTACAATTCAGTGACAACTATTCAACCCTAGGAGATCCCAAATGCTGGGCCTACTCATCCTCATCCTCCTCATCCTAATTAACGGTCTCTTCTCCATGTCAGAAATCGCCGTCGTCTCCGCTCGTAAGGCGCGCCTACAACTACGTGCCGCCGAGGGCGACAACGGCGCTCAAGTAGCGCTCAAACTGGCTGACCGACCGGAAAAATTTCTGGCCACCATACAAATAGGTATCACCCTCGTCGCCATTTTGATCGGGGCCCTGGGTAGCACACGAATAGCCGCCCAGCTAGAACCCTACGTCGCCCAGATTCCTATCCTAGGTGCATACAGCGATCTCATTGCGGGCATAACGGCCGTTGTCCTCGTAACTTATCTCTCGCTCGTACTAGGCGAACTGGCGCCCAAACAGATCGGCCTGAACAATGCCGAAAGCGTCGCCTGTCGCATTGCTCCCTCCATGACCTGGCTGACCAGGTCGGTTTATCCCCTCGTCCGTTTCCTGAGCGCCTCCACGCGCCTGGTCGTGCGCCTGCTGCGCATTCGCCCCTCCGACGAGCCAGCCATCACCGAAGATGAAATCCAGATGATGATACAGCAAGCCACAAGAATCGGCGTGGTAGAGCCGATAGAAGAAGAAATTGTGGGGCAATTGTTCCGCGTTGGCGATCTGCGGGCCAACGATCTCATGGTAGACCGTACGGACATCCTCTGGCTCGACGTCGCCGATCCGCCAGACGTGATCCGCGCCAAGATCAGCACCGGTATCCATTCCCGTTATCCCGTCGCACGTGGCGATCTCGACAACATCGTCGGCCTGGTTTTTGTCAAAGACTTAATCGTACAGACGTTGGGCGACCCATCACCAAACCTCGATCTCTTGCTGAAACCAGCTCTATTTATCCCCTCCGGTTTGCCCGTTTACCAGGTACTGGAGCAGTTCAAAAAAGCGCAGGCGCAGATCGCCTTCGTCACCGACGAGCATGGTGGTGTAGCCGGTCTGGTAACCTTCATTGATTTGCTAGAAGCGATTGTGGGCAACGTGCCCGAACTCGGTGATCCAGCCGACCCTACGGCCGTTGCCCGTGCCGATGGCTCCTGGCTGATCGACGGCAAACTGCCCATAGAGGAATTCAAGCAGATCTTTAACATCTCTGATCTACCTGAAGAGGCAAAAAACTACTATCAAACCGTTGGTGGCTTCGTCATGAGCCATATCGGCCGTATCCCGCAAACCGGCGACCACTTCACCTGGCAAGGCCTGACCATCGAAGTGGTAGACATGGACTGGCGCCGCATCGACAAGGTATTAATAACACCTATAGAGAAATAGAGAAGGTTCAAAATGCACCCACCCCTCGCCCCACAAGATCTGCGTACAAGGTCCTTTTGCAGGAATCTTTGTACGAGAAGCTGTCACTTTGCGACATAAACATCTGTTGGTACTCTCCCGAGGAGTAAAGTAATCTGATGACCTTTGCTAACCGCACATCAAAACTAAGACCAGAAGGCGCCTACCAGGTACTGGCCCGCGCCCAAGAACTCGAAGCCCGAGGATGCGACATCATTCACCTGGAGATCGGCCAGCCGGACTTCGACACCCCCACTAACATCAGCTTCACCGGCATCCGCGCCATCGCCGCCGGGCACACGCGCTACAACGCCACCTCGGGCATGCCCGAACTACAAGCAGCCATCGCCGCCGACGCCGGCCAGCGCCGTGGAATGGACATCCGTCCGCAGCAGGTGCTCGTCAGCCCAGGAGCCAAACCAAACCTCTTCTTCCCCACCCTGGCCCTCGTCGAACAGGGCGATGAGGTCGTCTACCCCAATCCCGGGTTTCCCACGTACGAAGCGATGATCGACGTGGCCGGCGGAACTCCGGTACCCGTACCGCTCCTGGAAGAAAACAACTTCTCCTTCGACCTGCAAGCATTCGACCGCCTGATCAACAAACGCACAAAACTGATCATCCTCAACTCGCCCAGCAATCCAACCGGTGGCGTCATGCCCCTCGCCGATCTAGAACACATCGCCACCGCCGCCCAGCAGGTCGACAGCTGGGTCCTCTCCGACGAGATCTATACACGACTCGTCTACGATCAAGCAGAAGCGACTTCCATAGCCGCCCTCCCCGGCATGGCTTCACGCACGATCATCATGGATGGCTTTTCCAAAACCTACGCCATGACCGGCTGGCGACTGGGCTACGGCATCATGCCCGAACCCCTGGCCCGGCGCGTGCAACTGCTCTTCACCCATGCCCTGGGCAGCACCGCCCACTTCACCCAAATCGCCGGCGTGGAAGCGCTGACCGGCACACAGGAACCGGTAGCAGCCATGCTTGCCGAATACCAGCAGCGACGGGACGCCATAGTAGACGGCCTAAACGCCATACCGGGCGTCCACTGCCAGAGGCCACAAGGAGCTTTCTACGCCTTCCCCAACGTCAAATCCTTCGACAAAAGCGCTGCCGATATGGCCAATCACCTCCTCGAAGCAGCCGGTGTCGCCGTCCTCCCCGGCACCGCCTTCGGCGCCTACGGCGAAGGATATCTACGCCTCTCCTACGCCAACTCCATTGGAAACATCAACAAAGCCCTGGAGCGAATCGAAAAAGCCCTGCGCATTGTCTAGAAGTTAAGATTCTCCGGAAAAGTTGAGTTTCTTGCGCCGCCTCTCTTATTGACTGCTGCAGTGAATAGGCGGCTTTCGATGAACCCAAGGCCTCGCTCGTTCCAATTGCCCTGCCAGGCGGAAAAGCGTAGCTTCATCCCCGAATCGACCTGCAAATTGCACGCCGATCGGTACATTGTCTTCATTCCAAAACAACGGCAGCGACATGGCCGGCTGGCCGGTCATGTTTTGGATGCGCGTGAAGGAAGTAAAAGAGCGGGCGACATCCAGCAGCTTCGCAGGCTCCTCTTTGGTCGCGGCAAAGGTGCCATACTTCGACGGGGGGATTCTGATCGTCGGGCTTAATAAGAAGTCATATCCGCCATCGTGATGCCAACGCGCCATTTTCCTGGAGAAGCGCTGGATCGCTTCCTGCGCGACCAGATAGTCCGCTCCCGTCATTTGCAGACCATCTTGATAATCCTCCCAATTTAGAGTTTCAAGCTCATCTTGCCCGATTTCTTTTCCCAGCTCGCGCTCCCAATAGGCGATGATATGTCCGATCAGACTGGACCAAACGACATTGTAGTTCTGCAAAATATCCCGATCAGCAAACTGGTCTGAGTCGATCTCTTCAACCACGTGACCCAGGCTTTCACAAAGCCGGGCAGCATCATTCACCGCATTCAAGCAATCCGGATGCAACTCTATCTTGTCACCCCAGCCTTCGGGCAGGCGTGTCAGAAAACCGATTTTCAGACTTCCTGCATCCCGCTGCACTTCCTCCAAGAAGGGACGCTCCATGGGTGGGGCATAGTAGGGATCGCCAAGATCGGCCCCAGAAGTTAGATCCAACAGTGCCGCGGAATCTCTGACCGTGCGCGTCAGGGCATGTTCGCTGACAAGACCGCCGCCAAGATCGCCAAAGAGCGGTCCCAGAGGATTCCGGCCCCGGGTGGGTTTGAGCCCAAAGAGGCCGCAGCAAGAAGCGGGAACACGAATCGATCCGCCCCCGTCGTTTCCATGAGCCATGGGCACAATCCCTGCTGCAACAGCCGCTGCCGAGCCACCACTGGAGCCACCCGGGGTTAAACTGGGATCCCACGGGTTCGCCGCCGGCCCATGAAGGGTGGAATCTGTCAAAGCCATGCAGCCAAACTCCGGCGTATTCGTCTTGCCCACAACGATCAACCCGCCAGCTTTCTGGCGCTTTACCAGCTCGCTATCTACTCTCGAGATGTAGCCTGCAACCGCTCGTGAACCTTCAGAAAAAGGGGCGCCCCGGTATTCCGCAAGCAGATCCTTCAGTAGAAAAGGAACACCAGCGAAGACCGCTCGCGTACCCTCCCCTGCACTCAGCCTGGCACGCCAGTTTTCAGCTCCTTCGCGAGCCTGATCATACATCGTGTATATGACTGCATTAAGCCGGGGGTTAAGCGCTTCAATTCGTTGAATAGTGCTCTCAAGCAGTTCGACAGGACTGATATCCCCGTTGCGGATTAGCCCTGCCAAGGCGATAGCATCAAGCCCAATCAATTCTTCCATCCGTGCGGCCTCCCTTCTACATCATACACCACATACACCACAGAATATACATCACTAATGCCCGGTCAGTGAATAGAACAAGTTTTACCCCTCACTGTATGCCGCGCACAGAAGTTCAACTTTTCGGAAAAGTTGATTTCCAAGACCCCGTCGCAACGAAAAATCTGCGTGATCTTTGATACTTCTCTATAATCCCCTTATGAACACACCTGTCACCCAAGCCCTCGACCAACTCAATATCCCCTACCGTGTCTTTGTCCATTCCGGCCCCATCAAATCCCTGGAACAAGCCGCCAGCGAACGCGGCCAGGAGCCGGAGCAGATCATCCGCAGCCTGCTCTTCCGCCTCTCGCAAGAGGAGTTCGTCCTGGCCCTGGTCGCCGGCCCGCAGCAGATCGACTGGAGAAAATTGCGCCGCTATCTCGGCCAAAAACGGCTGACGACCGCCAGCGAAAGCGAAGTCCTGCGACTCACCGGCTACCCGCGCGGAGCCGTCTCCCCCTTCGGCCTGCCCCAACCGCTGCGTACGCTCGCCGATCCCAATATCTTCACTCCTGACAGAAATCTCCATCGGCTCCGGCATCCGCGGCACCACTATCATCCTCACCTCCGCCGACCTCCGCCGCGCCCTGCCCGGCATTGAGCTAGTGCCGCTCCTGCCAGCAGCCAACGCTTAACCTCCGCCGGCCACTGCGCGCGACTCTGCCAATGGTGATCGATCTTCTTCGATTACGAAGGCGCACAAGATTACATGGCGCCACTGTCTCTACTGCATTGTTCAGTTTCAAACAGATGAGCTAGACTTGGTGAATAGATTTTGTACATGCCATTAAGCAAGGAGAAACCTGATGACTGCCGGCTATTATCGTTTTCCAACCATCCATGATGATACGGTTGTCTTTGTCTGCGAAGATGATTTGTGGACAGTAGCGGCAAATGGCGGCATTGCCCGCCGCCTTACAGCAAACCTAGGCGAAGTGACACGGCCGAGTCTATCTCCTGATGGGCAGCAATTGGCATTCGTCGGACGAGAAGAGGGTCAATCAGAGATATTTGTGATGCCCGCCGTCGGCGGCCCGTCTCGGCGGCTTACCTATCTAGGAAACAGTTACTGCCGGACAGCAGGCTGGACGGCAGATGGCCAAATCCTCTTCGCTCACAGTGCCGGCCAACCTTTTGCTAGCTTGCTGCACCTGAGCCGTGTGGATCTCGCGGGAAGCCCACCAGTTCCTGTTAACATTGGTCCGGCGCGGGCAATTTCCTTTGGAGATGACAACAAGTCAGTCATCGGCCGTAATAATGACAATCCTGCAATGTGGAAACGCTACCGCGGCGGCACTGCTGGCCAGATATGGATCGATGAGCAAGGAGATGGTCAATTTCGGCCACTAATCAGTCTCCAAGGAAATTTAGACTCCCCCATCTGGCTGGGAGAGCGTATATACTTCTTGTCCGATCACGAAGGCATCAGCAATCTATATTCCTGTTTGCCATCAGGTGAGGAATTACGACGTCACAGCGATCATGACGACTTCTATACCCGAAATGCATCGAGCGACGGTCGACGGATTGTATACCATGCGGGTGCCGATCTCTACCTATTTGATCCGGCCAGCAATAGAAGCACGATAATTGAAGTGGAATTTCATTCACCACAGACACAACGCAATCGCAGATTTATTTCCGCGTCGCGTTATTTGGGGGATTGGAAGTTACATCCAGCCGGACATGCTGCAGCAATAACAAGCCGGGGCAAACCGTTCACCTTTGCTAACTGGGAAGGAGCAGTGGTGCAACATGATCCTGCAAGCAGTGCGCGCTACCGGCTTCTGGAGTGGCTTAATGACGGCGAGCGACTTATTGCCGTAGCGGACGCCGCGGGTGAAGAAAGCTTCGTGATCTTTGAAGATGATGGCAATGGGCTTACCAAGCAAGTGATTCTTGACGGCCTAGATATTGGCCGCCCTTTGATGTTAAAGGTCAATCCCCTAAAAGACCAGATCCTTTTCACCAACCACCGCTACGAATTGCTTTGCCTGGATCTGGAGAGCAAGGCGCTTACTTTAATCGATCGCGGCAAGGCTTCGCGCATCGCAGGCTTCGACTGGGCTCCTGATGGAGAATGGGTTGTGTACAGTGTCTCCATATCGTTACAGGTTGCTGTATTGAAGCTGTGGCAGGCTAAAAGTGGTGAAATCACCGTGTTGACACAGCCTGTGCTGCAAGATATCGAACCAGCTTTTGATCCCAAAGGGAAGTACATTTTCTTTCTTTCCCTTCGAGAATTCAATCCCGTGTACGACAACATGCACTTCGATCTGAATTTTCCACAGGGCATGAAGCCCTATCTGATTACCCTCCAGGAAGCGCTTGCCTCCCCTTTCATTCCCGTTGCGCGTGCACCAGGTCAGAACAAAAGCAAGGACAAGAACGACAAAGGAGAAGACATAAAGGCAAGTGAGAATAACGAGAAGGAAAAAGAGGTCACACCAATACGGATCGACCTGGACCAGATAGAGAATCGGATTGTCCCTTTTCCGGTAGAAGAAGGCCTTTACCGCCGTATACTGGGAACGGAAAACGGCAAAGTGCTTTACTCTCGTTACCCTGTCGAAGGCGCGTTGGATCAATCGTGGTTGCCCCAGACGCCTCCGGCCAAGGGAAACCTATATGCTTACGACTTTGAGGAACAAAAGGAAGTAAAGCTCGTTTCCGGTATCTCAGATTTCACCCTCTCCCGTGACGCTTCATCTTTGATCTACCGCGCCGGTAACCGGCTGCGTGTCTTGAAAGCAGGAACTGAACCTAGTAACGATAACAAGGATTCGAACCGCAAAAGTGGCTGGCTTGATCTCGGCCGTGTGAAAGTCTCGATTTCTCCGGCGCAAGAGTGGCTGCAGATGTACAGGGAGGCGTGGCGCTTGCAGCGGGACCAATTCTGGACCCAAGACATGTCCGAAATTGATTGGCTTATTGTTTATGAACGATATTTGCCTCTTGTTGCAAGGGTCTCGAGCCGGTCAGAGTTTTCCGATCTGATGTGGGAAATGCAAGGAGAACTTGGTACTTCGCATGCTTACGAAATCGGCGGCGATTACCGGCCCGAACCCGATTACAGCCAGGGTTACCTGGGAGCCGATTTCGCCTATGATAACGATTCTGACAGTTGGAAAATAACACGCATTGTCCACGGAGATGTTTGGGATGAAAAGGCAGATTCGCCTTTGAACAAACCTGGGATCAACATCCGAAGTGGCGATCGTCTGCTTGCTATCGACGGCCGTCGCCTAAGCCGGGATTTTTCACCGCAAATGGCCTTGGTTAATCTGGCAGGAAAGGAGATTTTGCTTACCATAGCTGGTGACAGCAGCCGAGAGGGTGAGGAAGATCAACGCATACGCAGCGTCTCAGTAAAAGCGCTGCAAGATGAAACGGCCGCCCGTTATCGCGAGTGGGTAGAAAAAAATCGCCGGTTAGTCCATGAGCGAACTCGCGGTCGTATTGGCTATGTCCATATCCCCGATATGGGCCCTCGCGGCTACGCTGAGTTCCATCGTGCTTACCTATCTGAAGTTGATCGTCAAGGGCTGATTGTCGATGTGCGTTTCAATGGGGGAGGTCACGTTTCGGCATTGATTTTGGAAAAGCTGGCTCGACGACGAGTGGGCTATGACATCTCCCGTTGGGGACAAATACCTGAACCCTATCCAGGAGAATCGGTATTAGGACCCATCGTAGCCCTGACAAATGAATTCGCCGGTTCTGACGGTGACATCTTCTCGCACAGCTTCAAACTTATGGGGTTAGGACCGCTGATCGGCACACGCACGTGGGGTGGTGTCATAGGCATATATCCAAGGCACCGATTGGTTGATGGAACCACCACCACGCAACCAGAGTTTTCCTTTTGGTTCCAAGACGTAGGCTGGGGCGTGGAGAACTACGGGACAGATCCGGACATCGAGATTGACAATCGCCCCCAGGACTTCACCCGAGGTGTAGACGCTCAACTTGAAGGAAGCATCGTCGAGATCCTGAAGATGCTCGATGAGAACCCACCACTTGTGCCCGAATTCGACGAACGACCAAGTCTGTCGTTACCCAAGCTGTTCCCACGAGAGAATAGCAAGTAGTTGTAGAGGATCTGAGATAGAATTTTCAGATTGGGCTAAGGGTGCGTTGCAAACGAGTTGGAGCAGTAGGCATGCTCAGATGGCGGCAGGTCGCATTTGAGAATGCGACCTACTCTATTTTTTACTGAAATGTAACAAACCCTTTGGCTAATCGCCGCGTTCCGCTGCCGCAGCGGCATACGCAGCTTCATATCTCGAATGCGCTTCACGGAACCTGATCAGCCGCTGCTCGTCCTCATCCCATAGACCGAGCTCTAGCGTGCCGAAACTGGAACGTAATGTCAACTCATTCACATCGCGAAACAGGGGGTCGGCATTGTAGGTCTCTTCAAGTTTGTAATTGGGGATACGCGGGCTCAGGTGGTGGATATGATGAAAGCCAATATTGCCGCTAAACCATTGCAAAATGCGCGGTAATTTGTAGTAGGAACTGCCTTTCAACGCGGCGTCTACATAACTCCAATCCTCATCTTTAGCCCAGTAAGCGTCTTCATATTGGTGTTGTACAAAGAAGAACCAGACGCCGGCTGTTGTGGCGACATAGGTGAGTGGAATCTGCACCAGGAGGAATGGCTTCAGTCCGACGGCCCAGATGGCCAATCCAGCCATAATCAGAATACCCAGGTTGGTCATATAGACACTTTGCCGTTCTTTTTCCCAGCCCTGTCCCTTCGTCAATTTGTCCGAAAAGCGGTAGCCAATTGCGAAGAAGAAAAAGGGTACTAAGCCAATCAGAAAGAAGGTGTTGCGAAAGACACGATAGCCAAACTGGCGCCATTTGGAGGCGTGAAAGTATTCGTCTACGGTCATTGTGTAGATATCGCCGACGCCACGCATATCACCCAGCTTGCCCGAATTTGCGTGGTGGATAGCGTGACTCTTGCGCCATTGATAGTAGGGCACAAGCGTGAAAATGCCACATATTTTGCCCACGCGATCATTCCATTTGCGGTTGTTGAAGAAGGAGCCGTGACCGCAATCATGCTGGATGATAAATATACGCACAAGGCATCCGGCCGTGGGAACAGCGAGTAGCAGTGTCAACCAATAGCTGACGGAAAGGCTAAGATAGGCCAAAATCCAGCCGATAAAGAATAGTCCAAATGAAGTGACCAGCTGCCAGATGCCTTTGCGGGCATCGGCCGTCTGGTAAGGCTTGACGAGTTTCTTCCAATCTGATTCGCGATCGATCTGAGTTGATGCTGATTTGACGTCGAGTGCCATGCTTCTTCCTCTTTTCACCCGTATTAAAACTATTCTTTTTTAGAAGATAGGGTAATCCGGCTGCCTACTGCTCCATTTAATAGTAAATATAATAACCCGATTGACGAGCCTTGGCGAGTGATTGGGGGAGGTTTTTACTATAACCTTGGGGGTAGAACCCGTCCCGTTATCTAGGATTGGTCCAATCTTAAAGATTGGACCAATCTATATCAGGTCGCAGTTCCTGCCCCAGTCTGATCGCTTCTTCCACCCGCCGATACCTTCTCAAATAGCTGGCCAATTCACGAGCTTTGCTCGACCGGCCTTCACCCGGAAGATCATCATAATCGATATCCAAGTGGAAGCAAAACGTCCTCAATTCCCCGCTGTCAAATCGGTCGCCAAGAACCCGGGCCAGGTTAACGGCCGTCTCGTGCCCATCGTCTTCCCTATCTGGCTCAGCCTGTACCACCCCGCTTTCCGGCTCAAGCGCAGCTATTTTCTGCTCCAATTCTTGAATCTCGCCATCCGTGTGCTCAGCCTGCCGTTTCAGCCGTAACTTATCGGCATCGTTCAAAGCGTAGCCCAACTGTGCATTAATTGCCTCATATTCCTCATACAATTGTGCGAGCCTCGTCTCTAAGATCCGCTTGCGGCGATCGTGAATTGAATTTGCCATTTGTCTCCTTCCTCAATCACGCCTAGTTCTTTAATGAATCAAGTTGTCCCTGGATCTTTTCCATTTCAGCATCAATCTGCTCCAAGCGCCTCATAAGGCGCTGGCGTTCCACGCCACCCAAGGCGTGTGTGAGCTGTTCGCTGGCTGATGTATAATCATCCATCAACGCTTCCAGCCGTCCTTGCATTAGTTCAATTTTGCCGGCGTAAATTGTCCCCGCCAACGTGCCAACCACCTGCTCGTTAATGTCCCGCCCCCAGACAATGTCAAAATCATTCTCCGTGCGTTTCAAATAATTGTTCTTCACGAGTACCTCCAAGAGACGAACAATCACTTCGTCCCGCAGGCGCTTATGCGGTGAAATCCAGACCGGCCTCTGCTCACCCTCCTCAAGCGCCTCCTCTAATTTGAAGGTCGAGGAATCAACGATCCAGTCCATGAGCGAGTAGACCCCTTGCTTGGCCCGTTCAGTTCTTTCCCGGCCGGGGAAACTGGCTCCAATAATGGTCGCCCAGTTAGCCTCCAACAGATCTTGAACCCACGCATGGTGCCTGATCAATTCATCGTCCAGTGCATCGAACAGGATAAAAGGTTGGTGGGTGTACTCATCAATTTTCCAATAACGCATCTGGCGCAGTTCATACAGTGTGGTACCGATCTGTCCCCGGCCTAAATAGGCAATATGCTTCTTAAAGGCGACAAGTTTTTCCGCGGCCTCCGAGCTCCCCATCTGATAACGGCTGAACAACAAGTCCATCGTCGATTCCACGAGATGATAATCCTCTTCCCACAGACTGGGAATAGGCCAGATCTGAAAACCAGCACGTGTTTGCAGTCGCTGCCTCAACTGCTGCGGCCAGCGATTATAATGCTCACGATCAATGACCATAATCAGAGTGGTTTGTCCCTCTTCAATAAGCGGATGGCTGGCAAACAGCATGATGGTGTCTAGATCGGCGATCTTATCGACCGTTAGAATCAGCCGTCCAAAACGGAACTCACCAGGGGTCGCCTGCTCCATTTTCTGGCGCAAAGCTGTATTCTCGTGCACCCCCTGCATCACGTTATAGACCGTGTCCAATAACGATTCCAGCGTCGGCACATCCGGCTGGCCAACACCCGCTTTGTTCACAAACGTGCCGATCAGCATGCCCCCAACCTGAGCACGCTGCATTACTGCTTTGTAAACGGGTTCAACATCTGAAAAGCGGTATTGGCTAGTTAGTTGGATGGTCAAAACCCGTTTCTGAGCGCTGCCTTGTGTAGAGCCCCACACCTTTCTGATTAGTTTGTAGATTTCCCGTGTTAGCGACGTGCCGCCAAAACTGCCATAACCCGTCAAAATAAAACGGCCGCCTCCATAAGTAGCCGCATAATTCACAATGCGTTCCGGGTCTTGCAGCGACATCAGATCCTTGATCGATTCCTGGGCCGCGGGAGCCAGCAAGTCATGTACATTGGGATTCAAGATCAAGCTGGGGCTGCTCTGCTGCAAAACCGTTGGCGGAACCGCCGGCAATTTAGGTTTTGGGAAACTAACTTCCTGGTCTGGAATGGGGGTTTCAGGGCTAATGACCGGAGGCGGAGGAATAGGCTCCCAGTCTACGTCGATCATGGTGGCATCTGCAAATGGCAGATCCTCAATCCCAGTGGCGGGTGCACCAACAGGTATCACCACGCCGCTGTCAGGCGCGACCGGCGGCGCAACAGCCGGGACGTCAACAAACCGGTCTGTGTATTCCATGGTAGTCGGTGCATCTGTCCCTACCTCTATACTGGACGGAGGCGACTCCACAAATCCTACCGCAAGTTGAGCCAGCGCTTCAACAAAGGCGATCGCCGTTGGGTATCGATCAACAGGTTTTTTTGCCAACACCTTCTCAAAAACGGCTTCGATGCCATCCGGCAGGCCGCTGCGTAAAGAAGATATCGATGGCACAGAATCCATGACGTGGGCGAACATGATTTTCATGGCCGAGTCCCCGCCGTAAGGCGCTCTTCCTACCAAGACCTCGAAAGCGACGACGCCTAGAGCGTAGATATCCACCGCTGGACCAACTTCGGAGTCCTCAACTTGTTCAGGAGCCATATAGGCTGGCGTACCAATCAGCGCGCCTGTCTGGGTGAGGCGTGACGAATCCTGGGCCATACTGGCGATGCCAAAATCCATAAGGATCGGACTCTTGTCAGCGTCAAAGCCGATATTAGATGGCTTGATATCCCGGTGTAAAACACCTTTCTTATGAGCAAAGTCCAGAGCGGAAGCGATAGGCCTCAGTACATCAACAACCTCGCTCAACAATAGGGGCCCCTGATTCGTCAAGCGATGCCTCAGATCCCCTCCGGAAAGATAGCGCATGACAATGTAGACCAGGCCCTCATCTTGGCCATAATCGAAAATAGGCAAGATGGCGGGGTGCTGCAAACTGGCAACGACCCGCGCCTCACGTTCAAAGCGAGGCGCGAAATCGGGGTTATGGCTCAGTTCCGGGGGCAGGACTTTTATGGCCACATCACGCTGAAGCCTGGGATCGATGGCGAGATAAATCGTGGACATGCCACCACGGCCCACTTCCTGCTTTATTTCATACCTGCCCAGCCTGCGTACATTCATGGGATTATTTGTTCGATCACGAGGATCATTCCTTAAGCATTATTATACTCCACTTACAAAGCAGCAAACAAGCCCACACTCTACTCTCCTCAGCGCTAAAAAACTCCGGCCAGATTGTCGGACCAAAGACGATCCGCGCCGACGGAGGCTGCGTCATATCATTTAACTTCGTCATCAACTCCAGTTTTCGCCAAACGGGAGCCTGGCGCAGCAACTGCAACTGCAAAGCACCGGCTTCAGGTGTCGTATCGATTGGCATGTTTTTGAAATCGTTATTAGTGGCCGCATCGCTGCAATAAACCTGCCCAAGATTTCTGATTCGTTATAGAATGAGTACGGTTGCGAAAACCAAAACGCAGACGCTAGAAGTGAATGGATAATCGACGCATTGCCACAAACGGCATTCAGCTAAACGTCGTCCAGGCCGGGCCGGAGCACGGGCCGTTGCTGATCCTATTGCATGGCTTTCCGGAGTTCTCCAACGGTTGGCGGCACCAGATCGCAACCTTCGCCGAGGCTGGTTACCGGGTCTGGGCTCCTGACCAGCGCGGCTACAATCTGAGTGACAAACCAGCGGGCATCGCGGCCTACAACCTCGATCAACTGGCAGCGGACGTAATCGGCCTGATCGATGCCGCCGGCAGCGAACAAGCGTATTTGGTTGGCCATGATTGGGGCGGAGCTGTGGCCTGGTGGGTCGCCGCCAAATACCCGGAGCGGCTGGCCAAATTGGTGGCATTGAACGTCCCCCATGGTGCAGTCATGCAGCGGCATTTACGTGGCAGCTTCGCCCAACTACGTAGAAGTTGGTACTTCTTCGCCTTCCAGATCCCCTGGCTGCCGGAAGCAATGGCGCGCTGGCGCAATTGGAGGCTGGCCACACGAGCTCTACAGAACAGCAGCCGTCCAGGAACCTTTGCCAATGAGGATCTAGACCGTTACCGCCAAGCCTGGTCCCAACCAGGTGCCTTCCGCTCCATGATCAACTGGTATCGGGCTATGATCCAGAAACCGCCGTCTCCTCCTGCCAACGCGCAGATCACGGTACCCACGCTGTTAATTTGGGGAGCGCAAGACAGCTTCCTCGGGCAGCAGATGGCGCAGCCGAGCATTGACCTTTGTGAGAACGGCCGTCTCGTGATCATCGAAGAAGCGACCCATTGGGTACAGCACGAAGAAGCGCAGCGCGTCAACCAGTTGATCAGTACCTTCCTGGCCAGCCCTGAACACAACTGACCCACAGCCCCCACTAATGATCGGTGTGACTATTTCAGATAGAATCGCGCTCAGGAAAATTAGTGAATTGTTGAATTCATGAATTGTGAACGGTTAATGATGGCCGTTAACCATTTCCGCACCGCATCCGGTGATGGCAGCCAGCAATCGGCCGCACTTTCCCGCAGTCTCTCTCCGACCGCGACCACAACGCCCCCCTGTTCTTGAATCAACTCAAAAGCCACCTCATCCTTGTCATCATCGCCAACGTAGATCAATAATGCATCGTCAAACCAGGGAAGAGTAGACAATAAATAGTCGACGGCGCCTTTCTTATCGGCCGTTCGCGGTCCACACTCCAAAAAGCGATGGCCCCCTTGCAGACGAAACAGATCGCCTGCTCCTTCTTTCAGCAGCGTATCTGCCTGCCGGCGCGCCTCTCCCAGAACGGCGCTGGCATCTTCCTCTGCAGCGTCCTTGGCATGGATAGCCAGGGTCCAGCCCTTATCCTCCAAGAAGAAGCCAGTGGTCCCGGCCAAGAGCTGTCCCCACTCTTTCTTCAGATCGACTAACAGGGGCCGGACTTGGTCATAATCCAGGCGGTGAACCGTTTCACCATCCGGCTTATACAATCTCCAAGCCGTAGGTGCCGGCGATAAGAAGCCCCGCCAGCGGCAGCAAGGCCTGGATATGGGCCAGGCGCCGTCCGCTGATAATAGTCACGCGGAAGTTGGCCTGGCTCGCCAATCGTTCAATCAGCGCGATTAGCGCCTTGTCGGGGACAATTACCTCCGGGGTCGCGGCAAAGTCGGCCAGGGTGCCATCGTAATCCAGAAAGAACCACAACCGCTGCGCTTGTTCCATTTTGCGCAGAACACGTTCATTGGCGCAAGGGATCATGGTTTGTTGTTTCCATACTAGTAGTTGTTCGATGTCGCGCCGGAATATCGCTTGCCAACTGAAGTTCTGCCGCGTGCGGCGCGCAAGACGCAGCCTCTTGCTTTCCTCAGCCCAACTCAATAGTCGCTGCGCCAATTCGTGCGGCGCCTGATTTAGCTCAAAGCGCAGGACATCCGCACCACCAATCTCCTCTGCCGCCGGCACAGCTTCAGAGGCCACAACGGGCAGACCTAATAAACCCGCCTCCAACACCGGCATGCCAAATCCCTCCTGAAGGCTGGGCATGAACATCAAGTCGGCAACCCGATAAAGGTCGGCCACCACATCCAAGGAGATAAGGTGCGGCATTTCAGGATCCTGGCCCGACTCAAAAACGAAGTGCATTTCCGACTGCAGCCCCAAGGCGTCACGCAGCTTCTGCAACGTGTGAAAATAGGCCATACTCCTTTCATCATGGGGATCAGGGGGTCCTGTGAGAACCAGTTTGACCTTCAGTCCTTCACGCTTTAGGAGTGCGACCACCTCAAGAGCGAACTCGATGTTTTTTGCGCGCGTGACGCGCACAGGCATGAGCATCACAAGATCCGCGGCGAGTAAATCCAATCTCTGCGTTAGCTCCCAACCGGCGGCCGTCAGCCCCAGCAGTTTTGCGGGGTACACGCCATTGTAGATAATCCGGATTGCTTCTGTGGGACAACGGTAAAGGGCGGCGAGCTCACCTTGTCGCTTGCGCGAGATAGTTACGTGGGTTACATCCGGCCGGTAAGTACGCAGCAAGTCCCAGGGATAGCCGGGATGAACTTTCGACCGTGATCTGGGGCTGGTCCAGGTGAAATCGTGGTGCCAGGCGATGCAGTTTCGTATGGCGCCGGAATCGAGAAGTCCAAAAATGGCGGCCGTCAACGGTAAATTAAAGTGTTTGGTAAACACATTGTGCACGATAAGGTTATCAAAGCGGGTCACTTGAGGTGCCAGGGCTTCTATCAATTGCTGCGTCAAAGCCGCAAAATCTTGAGGCACCTTTCCTCGTTCGAGGATCGCGCCGGCCGCCAGAATAGCGCGATGCTGCGAATCAAGCGCTGGAACAAACAGCAATTCGCTGCCCAGCGGCAAAGCATCTTCTGACCCCTGGCCGGCGATTATCGAAACGGGATAACCCATCTGCAAAAACACGCTGGCGTGGGCCTCCATGACGGCCTCAACGCCACCAACGACCGGGGGGGCCGTGTAATGCAGCATCGCCGTTGTCGGTTTTGTTGGGTTCATTTCACAAACCTAGCTGTATGACCGTTTCAATCTGCTTGCAGAGCCACCAAAATACATCTTCTTTTTCGACCAGGCCGCGCAGTTCCTGGGCCTGTTTGCGACGTTTCCTTTCTGGCATGGTTAAGGCTTCGTGCAGCGCATCGGCCGTAGCCGAGATATCACAAGGCGATATGACAAGGGCGGCCGATTCGAGCTGTTCCCGCGCCCCTGTGCGTTCAGATAAGACCAATTGGCCATGACGCCTGTTGACAATGGGTCCTTCTTTAGCCACCAGGTTCATCCCGTCGGCGATCGAGTTGACCAGCAACACATCGTAACATTGCATTGCCGCCACGGCGCGCTCATATTTCTCGCCCACCAGAACGCGCACCGGTTCCCAGCTGCCGGTGGCGAATGTGACGTTGATGCGGCCGACTACGGCCATCACCTCGTCCAGGTAATCTTGGTATTCCCCTAAATCCATCCGCGAAGGAACGAGGATGGCCAGGAAAGTGACGCGCCCCTGATATTCCGGATATAAGGTCAACATCTCCTCATAGGCCTGGAAGCCACGGATGATGTTTTTGCTGGGCTCGCTGCGCTCGACGCGCAAGATGAGTTGTCGATCGCCTATCATATCCTCTATTTCAGCCCGCAATTGGGTGACTTCCGACGAGCGCGACAGGCGCTGCAGGCTTTGCACGTCTATCGATATGGGGAAAGCGCGCACATGCGTTGCATGGTTACGGTACCATACACGCCGGATCTTATACCTGGCGCCAACTCTGGTCAGATACTGCTGGCAGGTGCGGATAAAGTTTAGCACGTCATCGTGCGTCTGGAAGCCCAGTATGTCAGCACCCAGCAAGCCTTCTAAAATCGCAGTGCGCATCTTGGAAGGCAGGATAGACCAGTAGTCAGGTCCGGGCCATGGAATATGGATGAAGTGGAAGAGCGTCGGCCGTTCGCTGGGTCGTAGTTGGCTGCGAATCATCCGGGGTGCCAGATACAAATGGTAATCATGCAGCATCACCAAAGCGCGATTTGGAGCTGTTTTAGCTTGCTCGATAATGGCCTCGGCAAAGAGACGATTGATGGGCACGTACCCCTCATTCCAGGCTGCCCAGGTAGAACGATCAATGATTGGCTTGCGCGAAATATCCCACATGCTGTGCTGCAAGAACCACAACAGCGGGTTGGCAATGACGTTATAGTAACCATCATAGGCGTCTGGCTCTGGCGAAAGAAAGTGGACGCGCATTGTATCGTGGCTCTTCCACAAAGCAACTTCGCCCCGTTTCCATTCCATATCCGTTTCCGTGCGTGCGCAGCCAATCCAGGTGGCATCGATTTGCCGAGCCAGGCCAACAAGGGCCGTGACCAGTCCCCCGGAACCACGGGTGAACGTGCGGCTGCCATCTTCAGCGGTTTGAAACATCACCGGCCCACGATTGGCGGCGATGATCAGGGACCGGTTGGCAAAAAAATCAGCCTGTAAGGCTTCACATTGTTTGCGCGCATTATTGTCCGGCGAGTTCACGATTCAGGCTCCCATCCACTGGGTGCGTCACGACTGGCCTGGATTGCCAGATCGATGAAGACGGCAGCGGTCCAGCCAAAAATATCGGCCGCCGTGTCCGGGGGTTCTCCTGTCAAGGCATCGTAGTATTCATAGATGCTGTTGTGGCTCATGATCAAATTCAGCGTTTTGTCCCGCAATTGATCGGCCAAATCAGACTCACCAATTTGTCGCAAAGCTTCGACGAAAAAGTAATTGATATTTACCCAAACCGGCCCTCGCCACATGGTCTTGGAATCAAACTTCGGATCGCTATAGGCCACGGAGGGTAACAGATATTCGCCCCAAAATTCTTCTGGGTTGGTGAGATGGGCCAATAATCGTTCTCGGACAGGCTCGGGCAGCTGGCCGGTCCAAAGAGGATAAAGGTTAAAAGGCGTCACCACGGAAATAGCTTGTTCCTCATGAAGGGCGTTAAATAGTCCGCTCTCCTCATCCCACATATCCTTTGTCATGCGTCGCACAATCGCTGCGGCGCGCTTGCGCCACATCTGCGCCTCAAATTCGATACCCAAGATCTCAGCAATTTCCGCCAATGATCCCATCTGCACACAGAGATAGGTATTAAGATCAGGCGACTCGACCGGCATGCCATCGTCCCACAAAGGATTGTCGTCCAGGCCTGAAGAATAAGGATGGTTATACTGAACAAGCCCGTCTACATCGTCGTCGTTCATCGCAAACCACCAGGCGTTCCAACGCACAAGCGGGATATAAATCTCCTGCAAGAAATCAGGATCCGGGTCCGTTTCATGTAGTTTGAGCGCCACCCAGGCCAGGATGGGTGGTTTGGTCACCTCGGCGCTGATAGGATGGTCTATGGTGGCGATAACACCCTCATCGTAGACGGCATCGGGTAACATCCCATCTTCAAGCTGGTAGGCGAGCATAGCCCGGATCTGGTTGCGGGCCAGCTCCGGATCGACATGGCGGTAAGCGAGGGCGTGCATAGCGCTGTCCCACAACCACAAGCCTACATACGAAAGTTTTGAGGGCATCATCGCCTCATAAGCGATTCGTCCTTGTGGCCCGATCAGGTTGTTAGCCATGATCCACCACGCATAAGCATAAGTAGAGCGGTACTTTTCGTTGACCGGCGGTACACGCTCGAACCAATCCCGCCAGCGTGCCTCTGCATTGGCGAAGGAGGTCGAGAAAGGCTGCGTGCCCGGCTGCAGGGGCGGTGCATCGCGAATCGCAATCGAGATAGCACCGTCATCTTCAGCCTGGACGATGTATTCTACGATGTAACCCCCTTTATCAGGACTTATTTCATTGCGAACCATTTCGCAATTGCTCGTGTAGACCAAATTACGCACTGCCTTAAAGACGCCGCCACCGTCGGTCGTCTCCCAAAACTGAGGCTGGACATGGAAGCGAACACCGGTTATTGACCGGGGAGGCAAGCCCAGCGCAATCGTTTTGTCGTCCTGGAAGAGTAATGCAAAATCACCCAGCCGGGTCTGTAAATAGACAACGTGTGGATACGTAACAACGCTAAAGTCCAGCACTTCACCCTCTTCATCAATCAGCACAAAGTCTTGAATAAATGGGGGGCGACGCAGATAAGCTTCAATATCCGGTTGAATTGCTGTGAGCCTTTCGGCCAGTTTGACGGAAAAACTGGGGCTTTCCTTATCCTGCATCACCAGGAGGCGAGAGCCACGGTCACTAAAGGGAACTTTCTTGATGTCGATTCGGTTTCGAAGAAGGGAAATATGGGCAGATGTTTCTGGGTAATTCATTGTCCTTTATTATAGCACAACCGCTGCACTATGAATCCCCGAAGCTCCATCCGGCCGTGATTTTTGATCCACCTCAATCTGCGGCGTGCCGTCCGCTTCGGCACAGCGCACCTCAAATAAGTGCTCTCCTGCAGCAAAGGGCCACTCATAGCGCCAGATAACCCAGGTCGTATCCGACAGCGGCGACCGTAACTGCGCCGCCTGCCACGGGCCGCCATCAGCGCGCACTTCCACCTGCGAAATGCCGCGCGCGCCTGCATAAGCGATACCGCCAATGGGCACCAGTTTCTCACCGCCATTCTCGATAATGTGATCCACTGCCACCGTGTCGATAACCGAAGTTGACTTAACCCGCGCTTCCTGGTCCCAGTTGCGCTCGACCCAGTACCCGTCCTCGTATTGGTCAGTCACTTCCATGGCCGTAATCCACTTCGGCTGCTTCATACCATACCGGTCAGGAATCCAGATGCGCAGCGGGTAGCCGTGGTCAACCGGCAGTACATTGCCATCCCATTCATAACACAACATAATCCGTTCGTCCGCAGCGACCAGGTCCAGATCAACCGTCTCGTGGAAGCCATCGCCTGACGTAATGATCAGATAGCGCGCTTCGTCCCGAAGCCCTGCATCAGCCAGCACCTCTTGTAGGCTCGCACCGGTCCAATGCGTGGTGCCGATCAAACCGGTGCCGACCCGGCCGGAGATGCAAGTGAGCGTGACATACTGATCGCGCGGCTCATAATTGTTACGAATATCGTCAATGGACAGCATCAGCGGCTTGTCCACCAGCCCCGTAAGTGGCAGCAGCCATGATGCGCCATCGATGACCGTTGGCTCCGTTTGCAGAAACACCTGGTAATGATCCTTGATCGGCGTGTATTCCGGACGTGTGCCCGGGACCGGCACGACCGGATCATTGGCGTTGGGGAAAGGAGAAGCAGTGCTCGCTTCGGCGCTGTGCGCCATCGTACCGTCCAGCGCCTCCTCCTGCCGCCGCCGTTCGGCCGTAGCCAGCACGGCGCCGACAGCACCACTCACCACGGTAATCGCCGCCGTGGTCGCCCCCAGACGAATAAGGAACTTTCGCCGGCCGATCCGTTCCACTGATCGAACATCCACACTATCCTCTGCCGCTACTGCCGCGGCAGATCGCGCCGCCAGCGAGATCTCCTGCAGCCGGCCAAAGGCCCAGCTCAGGGCAAGACCCCAGGCCAGGAATAAAACAGCCAGCCAGAGAAAGTGGATAAGTGGGCTAACGGCCGTCTGGCTGATTACCAGGCTCACGGCAATCATCGGCAGGCCAAAAAGCGCGCCCATGAGCAGACCGGAAAAAAGATCGGCGCGTGCTCCGCGAATCTTCATCACCGCGAAATAGACTGCGCCGGCCAGCGTGCCTCCCGCCCAAAACAGCCCCAGAGCCTGCACCCGTTCGGCCGTTTTCGCCGCATCGACAACACTGATATTCAGCAGCAGCATCGTGTCAATCATCAAATCAATGCCAAACGTAACCACGTCGCCAGGCAATTCGCGGGCCACCCAGTTGAACAACTCATAAGGCACAAAAGGAAGGCCGGCCACCTGCTGCCCCAGATACATGACGCCCATCAACGCCGCCGTCAGCAATGCCCCCACCAGTGCACCCGTCGCCAAGCCTAATTTCCTCATGATCATGCACCTCTCATTGCCAACCATCCTACCACAGCTTGCTGTCATCACCCAATCGAGGTCGCAACTGCGAAAGGGATTGCGGTAACAAAGAACTCGATAATATGTTACAATGTCATCATAGCTTTTGGATATCCTACGGGGAAGCATCTGGCCATCATCTTCAATCAACAGATCGCGAGGCCTGATGATCATCCGGGGTTGTTGAGCCGCCGGACGGCGTCCGGGATCGGGAGGTAAGCCATGTCCATACTATTTGAACCCCTAAATCTGGGCGATGTTGAGATCAAAAACCGTTTCGTGCAGTCGGCCACTTTTGAGTCGATGGCCACAGAACGGGGCGAGGTCACAGATTCTCTCATAGGGCGGTATCGTAAACTGGCCAAAGGGGAAGTAGGTCTGTGTATCCCCGGCTATATGTATGTTCATCCTTTGGGCCGGTCGATGAAGTACCAGAGCGGCATCCACGACGACGACCTGATACCGGGCCTAAAACGATTAACAGATGCCGTCCATGAAGAAGGAGGCACGATCGCTTTCCAACTTGCCCATGCCGGGCGGCAAACCACCAAGCAACAGATCGGCCAGACCCCTCTGGGCCCATCCGCCAAGGGGCGCGATCCGACCTACTTCGTCAAACCGGTGGAAATGAGTGAGGAGCAAATCCAGGAAGCGATCCACGCCTTTGGCCAGGCGGCCAGGCGCGCGGTCGAGGCCGGCGCCGACGGTGTACAGCTTCACGCCGCTCATGGCTATTTAATCAACCAATTTCTCTCCCCTTTTTGGAATGAGCGCGACGATGCGTGGGGCGGATCCGGCGAAAACTGTTTCCGGCTCATGAAGGAGATCATCTTGGAGGTCCAGAAGGTTCTGCCGGAGGGCATGCCTCTCTTGGTGAAGCTCAGCAGCAACGATTTCACACCTGAAAAAGGCATTACGCCCGATTTGGCCGCGACTTACTCGCGCTGGCTAACTGATTTGGAGATTGACGGACTGGAGGTGACCTGCGGCTCGACCCTGTACTCCTTTATGAATATGTGCCGCGGCGACGTGCCCGTCAATCGCCTGGCCGAAGCATTCCCCTGGTGGATGAGACCGTTGGCCAAGATGACCCTCAAGCGCATGGCCGGCAAATATGAGCTCGAGGAAGGGTATAATCTAGCGGCCGCCGAACAGATCAAGCCGTCCACCAATGGCGTGCGGCTTATGGTCGTTGGCGGTATGCGCCGCGCTGCGCATATGGAGGAGGTATTGTCCAGTGGACAGGCCGATTTCATCTCCATGTGCCGGCCCTTCATCCGCGAACCTGCCCTGGTACGTAGAATTCGGGAAGGCAAAACCGAAGTCGCCTCCTGCGAATCCTGTAACGAGTGCTTTGCCACTATCGCCAACAACAAACCGCTGAAGTGCAGCAACTCGCAAATCAGCGCCTGAACGCAGTCGCTTTCGTGATCAGGGAAAGCGATTGCGATTGCGATTGCGAAAGGGATTGCGACTGCGAAAGTGATTACGAATGTGATTGCGATTGCGAAAGGGAAAGGGATAGAGACTGTTGACTCTTGGAAACCATTTCGCAATTCAGATGATCCGGCTGATACTATCCAGGAAGGTCTTCACACACACATCGAAATCCGATATCACCATCTGCAAAAAAGGGATCGTTCATTCCGCGCGCAACCGTTCGCGCCCGCAATGCTGGTTTTAACCAGGAGCCTCCTCTAATCACTCGTAAGAATTCTCCTTCCTCCTGTTCGCGCCCATCTTGTCCGGAATATGGATACGGCCGGAACTGGCTCAATGTCCATTCCGAAGCGTTACCTGCCATGTCCGCACAGCCATAGGGACTGTCACCCTCCGAAGCATAATTCAGCACGGATACAGTCCGGTTATGCCCACTTACACGTGTGTTACACAACCTGGCGACAAATTCATCTCCCCATGGATATAACCTGCCATCTGTGCCTCGCGCTGCCTTCTCCCATTCTGCCTCAGTAGGCAGCCGGTAAAACCTTCCTGTTTCGGCGCTCAACCACCGGCAATAGGCAACAACCTCATACCAGCTCACGCCCACCACGGGGAGAGCGGCCTCACCAGTCTGTCGGATATCATCCCAATGCTCAGGGTTTATTCTTGCCTCTGACTCGCGCCATGACCAGCCGGCATTTGTCCAGTATCTGTTCTGCTGATATCCACCTGCCTCTATGAACACCCGATACTGTTCAGCCGTGACTGGATACTTGCTGATGTAAAAGCTCTTAAGCGTGACCGTGTGCTGTGGTTGTTCCCTGTTGAAGTAACCTTTCTCTCTCCACTTTCTTGCCAAGTCGTCTCCCTGGGCAAGCCGAGCAACCTGACCTGAACTTGTTCCCATCAAGAATGGTCCGGCGGGTACAGTGACCATCTGCGGTTCTTCAATGAAGTTGGATTGCTTTGTTTGTGACATGACTGTTTTCTCGCCACTCACTACTCGTCCCTTATGATCGGATGCAGCTCCGAAAAATCAACATCCAACAAATTCCGCTGCTCCAACCGCATCTCCGTCACTCGCCCCCACGCATCGAGAACAAAAGTCAGCAAGCCATCCGGCACGACTGGATCGAGCCAATGGATGCGAAACGTATCATGCTGCCAGTGCGCCAGCCTTGCTCTGAAAGAAGCCGTGTGCGTAAAGCTCAAAGCCAGCTCGCCCTCCGCAAAGCCAATCTCGATCCCCCCATACAGCTGCGATTCATAGCGACCCGCGTACCTTTCAAGGTCCAGCGAAGGCCGGGTATTGGGGATGCGAGAGGCATCAAGATTCAGCGCCTGTTTGCGCGAAAGCTCGCGCCACTCCTCCACGGCCGTTTCATACCAATCGATCTCGCTTGCCCCCCAATATAGGTCGAGCAAAACAGTCGTCAGGATCCAGGTCACCGGCCCTTCATTATTGGCGAGCACCACAATCCCCAGATTCCTCTGCGGGATCATCGTCAACAGCGAGCGTAAGCCATCAATCCCCCCACTATGCGACACCCGGCGCTCACCGCGAAAATCCTGAACATTCCAGCCCAACGCATAAGCATGGTAGAACTGCGCCATATACGGCCTTAGCGCCGGCAGGAAATCCTTTGCCAAAGGGATCAGCGTGTGCGGCGTCCATAGATCCTCGGCAATCTGCGCGCTGTATAGCTGCTGGTCCTCAAAACGCCCCCCATTTAACAGCAGCCGCGCGTAGGCCGCCAGCTCCAGCGCACTACAGTTGATCGAGGCCGCCGGCCCCACATTATCATAGTTGCGATGGGCGACGACCTGCATCCGCCCCTCGACATCACCATGCGGTTGGGCAATGTCACTATCCGCGGCAAAATCCAATATGCTCGTGTTGCTCGTGCGCATCCCCAGCGGCTCAAAGATCCGCTGCGCCACAAAGGCATCCCAACTCTGGCCCGTCACGACCGGGATGATCTCGCCGGCAGCCAGGTACATGATATTCTGATAGGAGAAGGCGCTGCGAAAACTGGAAACCGGCTTCAAATAGCGGATGCGCTCGATAACCTCTGCACGGCCGTAATCACTCCCATACCACACCGTACCCCCGCTTACCGGAGCCAAACCAGTGCGATGCACCAGCAAATCCAAAACCGTGATCTCCCTCGTGGCGTAAGCATCATAGTGTTGAAAAGATGGGATATACTTTGTAAGCGGATCGTCCCATTTCAGCTTCCCCTCATCCACCAGCATACCCAGCGCCAGCGCGGTAAAAGATTTGGAGATCGAAGCGATTCCAAACAACGAATGCTCGCTGACCGGCTGCTCCTCTCCCAGCTTCCTTTTCCCATATCCCTTGGCCAATACCAACGCATCATCCTCGACAATTGCCACGGCGATCCCCGGCACGTGAAAATCCTCGCGCACGCGCTGCACATAGGGCTCAAATGTAGAAATCATATCATCATTCACCGCTCGACACTCACCACTAAAAAAGATGCCAACTTTTCAGAAAGTTGGCATCTTCAATTAACTAGCTTGCATTCCGCTGCGGGGCATACGATTGCCGCCGCCGGTTCCGGCCCCGCTGAGAGCCGCCCTTCGAAGCGCCGCCTTGTCCACTATTGCGGCTGCCGTTCTGCGGCCCACGGCCGTTCCCGCCATTGCCCTGTGCCCCTTGCGACCCATTCCGCTGCGGCTGTCTTTCCGGGTCAAAGCCACTGTAATCAAAGCCTGGCATCCTGCGCCTTTCGATCGGTTTGTTTAGTACCCGCTCAATATCACGCACCAGCGGCTCATCCTCCGGCATCGCAAACGTAAAAGCCTGCCCAGTCTCATAAGCGCGCCCGGTACGGCCGATGCGGTGCGTATAAGCGTCAACCGTATCCGGCATATCGAAATTGATCACATGCGAAATTTCGGCCACGTCAATCCCGCGGGCCGCGATATCCGTGGCCACCAGGATGTCAACCTTGCCCGCCCGAAAACCGTTGATCGCCTTCTGACGCGCGCTCTGTGACATATTCCCCTGCAAGGCGGTCACATTATGCCCTTGCTTCTCCAGGTCTCGCGCCAGGAAACGAGCGCCGCGCTTCGTACGCGTGAAAATAAGCACCCGGCCCATCGCCGTCTCATCCAGCATGCTGATCAGAAGATTCTTCTTCAGATTCTTGGTGACCGGATAGAGCGCATGGGAAACCGTCTTCGCCGGAGCGATTAAGCCAATCTGCACCGTCACCGGCTGCTTAAGAATGCCCGCCGCCAACTGCCGAATCTCTGGCGGCATCGTCGCCGAGAAAAAGAGCGTCTGTCTCCGTGCCGGCACCAGCTTCAAAATGCGCTTGATATCAGGCAGGAATCCCATGTCACACATGCGATCCGCTTCATCCAAGACCAACACTTCCACACGCGACAAATCAATATCGCCGTCGCTGGCGATATCCAGCAGCCGCCCTGGACAGGCGACCACAATTTCCGCGCCGCGCCGCAGCAGATCCACCTGCTTGTTTTTGCTGACGCCGCCATACACCGTCACACTGCGCGCACGGGTATGCTTGCCTAGATCGACGGCCGTTTCATGAATCTGTTCCGCCAGCTCCCGCGTCGGGGCCACAATTAGAGCCCGCGTCTGTCGCAGCGGCCCAGTCGTCAATCTCTGCAAAATAGGCAGAATGAAAGCGGCCGTTTTCCCTGTGCCCGTTTGCGCCAGGCCCAGGACATCACGCCCCTGTAGAACTTCTGGAATAGCTTGTATTTGAATGGGGGTGGGCGTCACATAGCCCACATCTTGAATACCCGCGTTTATACGCGGATCGAGGTTGAATTGATCAAAATTCACTGAGAGTCTCCTTGACTTCACTGAGCCAAGTCGCACTCTCAGCCCTAACTAACTTGCCTGTCTGCGAAACAATCGCCAGCCCCGGACGCCACAAAGCGACCTAAAACAATAAGCGGCAGATTGTTTAACCATTCCGAAGGATCAATCGCAGACACAACAGAGGTGAAGTATAACCAACTACCAGCCTCAATGCCAAACCGCTCATCTACAACGCTCTTGACGGCAAGAAAACGTGCCATTCAAGTCATACGCCGCATGGCTTCCTGGAATGATGACTATCTTCTCAAGGTGCTAACCGGTTGGTACGCAATTGCCCTGCACCATGGCGCGGGCATCTTCCCAAAGCCCATGTTCTATTCTATAATTAGGTTGTTTTTGGGAACCTCATTGTACATGCAATGGTTGGGGTGAAGTGTGGTTGCCTTGCCGTCCATAATACCTTGCTTTGTAACGCCGGGGGAGTGCTCGACCATCCTCCGCAACCTCTCTAGAAATAACAGCAGCACAAACCAAGTTTGGCGGCGCGCGGGCGTCCGCAATTGGTTTCATTTGGCATGGGGTCGCCGGCCGGACAGGCAGGTAGGCTCAAAGGGGGATCGTTATGTCAAAAAGATCAGCCGTTGCCAGCCAGGAAGCGGGCTTTTTAACGGGAGGTGGGGGGCAGGCAGCAGCCGAACGACCGCTGACGGGCGCGGCAACGAGCCGCCTGGCCTATATCGACAACATCCGTATTGTGCTAATCTGCCTGGTGGTGGCCGGCCATCTGGCCATCACCTACAGCGGTGAGTCGGGGATTGGCGACTGGTATTTCCGGCAGAGCGGCGAGCTGAGCGACGCGGCGGCCATACTAATGACGATGCTGCTGGGCATAGGGGCCGCCTTTGCCATGGGGCTGTTTTATCTTATCGCCGGCTACTTCACGCCCCGGGCGTATGACCGCAAAGGAACCGGGCGATTCCTGGCCGACCGGCTGGTGCGATTGGGCATTCCCCTGGCCTTTTATGCCTTGATCATCAACCCTCTGGTCACCTACTGGGCCAGTGCCGCCGGCGGCTATGAGGGCTCCTTCTGGCAGTTTGCTGGCAGCCATACCCAGGATCTGACCGAAGCGGCGGTCGGCCCGTTGTGGTTTGTCGAAGGGCTGCTGATCTTCTCCATCGTCTACGCCCTGGGGCGCCTGGCTTACGACCGGGCGGGCAGGGGTGCCGGGGAACCAGGCGCGACGCAGGCCCCGGGCAACCTGGCCCTCGCCCTCTTCGCCCTGGCCATCGGTCTTACCACCTTTGTGCTCCGTATCTGGGCTAAAGTAGGCTGGCAGTGGGAGCCGGCCCACCTGGAGCTGGCCCATTTTCCCCAGTACATAGCCATGTTCGCCGCCGGTATCCTGGCCTTCCGCCGCGGCTGGCTGGCGGCCATGCTGGACCGTCAGGCCCGGTTATGGGCCTGGGTGACCCTGGCTTGTGTGCTGCTGCTGCCGCTGTTGGCCATAGCTGCCGGGGCGCTGGAAGACGCTGTCGATCCGGCCCTAGCTGGCGGGTTAACCTGGCTGTCGCTGGCCTATTCACTGTGGGAGGGTTTCATGTGCGTGGCCATGACCCTGACCGCCCTGGCATTATTCCGGCGACGTTTCAACCGGCAGGGCAGTCTGGCCCGGACCATGGCCGCTGATTCCTATGCCGTTTATATCCTCCACCCGCTGATCATCGTGCCCCTGGCCATCCTGCTCAGCGACATAACCTGGCCGCTGGAGCTGAAGTTTCTGCTGGTGGCGCCGCTTGGGGTGGCGCTCTGTTTCTTGATTGGGCATGCGGTCCGGAAGCTGCCTTTGGTAAGGCAGGTGCTCTAGCGGCCGCTGAGTTATTTGCGGGAGGATGAGAGCGATGGGAATTATTGCCGCAGACGAACGACGGCCGGCGACAGCCGCGGCGGGGACAGCGAGAAGAGCGGCCGGGCGGCTGATCTTTGTTGACAATATGCGCGTATTTCTGACCATCGTGGTGATCCTCCATCACTTGATGATCATCTACGCCGGCAGCGGCGGCTGGCTTTATTACGAAGGCCGCCAGGATGAGATCACCGCGGCTCTAGGGGCCTGGTTCTGTACGATCAACCAGTCCTATTTCATGGGGCTGTTCTTGCTCATCTCTGCCTATTTTGTGCCGGGATCGTACGATCGCAAGGGGGCGGCCAAGTTCTTGAAGGACAGGCTGATCCGGCTGGGGGTTCCCCTGGTGCTGTACTCCTGGGTGATACGGCCGCTGTTCGTCTACCTGGCGCTGCTTCGGCCGGTGGCGCCGGGTAGTTCCTTGTGGAACTGGTATCGCTTCAGTTATTTCCGGGATTACGGGATCATTGGCGGTGGGCCGTTATGGTTCATAGAGACCTTGTTGATCTTCTCGCTCGCATATGTGCTCTGGCGGTTGGTCAGCGACAGGCGGCCCGCCCGGGCGACGATAGGCCAGTCGCCGCAAACACGGCCGTTCCCGAGCAGTTGGGATATTATCCTCTTTGGCCTGGGGCTGGCGGCGGCGACTTTCCTGCTGCGTCTGTGGTTCCCGGTCAACGAATCATTCCCGCCGCTGAACCTGCAGCTGGCCAATTTCGCCCAATACGTCGCCTTATTTGTGGTTGGTCTGCTAGCCTATCGCCATGATTGGCTGCTGGGGCTGCCAGACTCGACGGGCAGGCGCTGGCTGGGAGTCGCCATCGGCTTGATAATCCTCTATCCGCTGTTGGCCATTGGTGCCGGGGCGGCGGAGGATTCCGAGCCATTCATGGGCGGCTTCACCTGGCAGTCACTGCTCTTTGCCTTGTTTGAGGCGTTCCTCTGCCTGTCAATCTGCCTGGGTTTGATCTATTTGTTCCGGCGCTTCTGGGACAGCCAGGGGCGCACGGCGGCGATTCTGTCGCGTAATGCTTATGGCGCTTACTTGATCCACGAACCTGTAGTCACCTTGTTGGCCATGGCGGCGGCCGGCCTGGTCTGGTACCCACTGCTCAAGTTTGGGCTGGAGGCCCTGGTGGCCGTGCCCCTGTGCTTTGGCCTGGCCTTGCTGATGCGGCGACTGCCGTACGCCGATCGGGTGTTATAGCTCCCGTAAGGCACAAATTGCTGATTACCGTTCGCCTGCCGCTTGCCCTGCCAACAACTGGTAACCGCTCGCCGCTATCTATTGGCTGTTAACCGTTTAGTCGGGGCCTCTCCGCGTCCTAAAACTCCACGTATACGTCTCCCCATCAACCGTGACTTGCGCGGTGTAGGTTTCGTCAATAGCAAGCGGCTTCCTCGGCATAATCACGATAGCATCACTTGCGTCGAGAATTTCCCTACCCTTTTTCTCGGCATATGAGTCGTTGCTGCGGAAGCTCGTCTCGTCGAACAGGCAGGAATCAAGCACTTCGTCCCCTTTAGCAAAGCGGTGGCTGGTGACATTGGGCGTCTTAGAACCATCGCCAAGCAGCAGCACAATTGGCGGCCCCGTCGGAGCAGAAAACCCGGGGCAGCCATCAAATGGATCTGGCCATTCAATCAAACTGTGCCGCACCACCCACGTCTCGCTGCCATCACCGGGAAACATGATCGGGTACTCAATCCCAGCGGCCGTTCCTCGTGGCTGAGAGGCGACGTCCAATACCGCCGCCATCCGCGTATCCCCAACCGCCTCCACATAATCGCCATAGCCCACTATCTCCAACCTGGGATCCAAAAAGGTGACCAGGTGGAACGGCGCGGACACCCAGAAATTGATGCTCCACATATAGTTTGCTTCCATCTGGCTCGTCGCAAACAAGTTGCCATTCCGCGCAGCCTGGTCACCGGCCACATCATAATACGGCTTGTCCTCTTCCTCACTGTGCGCGATAGGCTCGTTGTTGCCTACCATGTAACGGCTGTGTAGGCGGCTGCCCAACGTGAAAGCTTCCCGGTCCGAAAGCGGCGGCAGCTTTGCTATCGCCCGAAAGCGGTTCAAATAAGCGAGCCAGTTCGGTAAGGGCACAGGAACGGGCGTTTCTGTTGGCAGGGGCGTCGGTGTTTCAGTTGGAGCCGGTGTCACTGTTGGGGTCGGGCTCGGACTTGGACTGGGCGTCATCGTCGCCGTTGCTGTAGCCGTTGCAGTCGCCGTAGGCATGTCAGTTGCCGCCGGCGCAGGGGTCGTCGTAGGCACGGCCGTTTCGGTGGCAACCACCTCTGTCACCGCCGCGACAGCCACCGTCGTACCCTCACCACCTCCGCCAGCCTGGCCCCCGCCCTGACAACCAACAAACCCTACCATCCCCAAAAACAGAACCAAAAAGACAACCATATTTCGCAATCTACCGATCAACATGCTCCAACTCCATTACTCACCACTCACCACTCACCACTCCCCATTCACTGTTCACCCTTCGGCAACTATCTGTAGCAAATTCAGAATCCCTTCCCGGTTCGTCTCCCAATCCGCTCGCCACACATCGGGCAGGAGCACAAAAAAGGCTGGAACGCCTTTGGTATCAAGCCAGTTGCTCACGTCGCCCTCGACACTGCCGATATCCTCACTGTTCGTGCGGCTGTAACCATACCCCGTCGCCGCACCATATGCCTCTGCCAGCGCCTCAGCCTCTTCATTAATTCGAAGGCAGCCACCTGGAGCTATTTGCCCCCCGGTGGCTGGCGCATCCCAGAAGAGCACGGCGTCCGGCCTGGCTCTCTCGAAAAATGCGGCCAGAGCCTGCGTTTCAGGTTCCGACATTGCCTGCTTACCACCCACGCCATCCCTACGCTCTCCTCGAATGATTGGATTTGGGTGCCAAGCGCAATCCCAGTTGCGATTAAGGTCCACCCCCTTGGCATTGTAGCGTCCTTCCAGTTGGCCAGGAGCATAATCGCTGTCCGGATTCATATTTGGCACAACCCAAACGGTCACTGAAGCAGGTATGCTGTCTCGATTCTTTGCGAACCAATCCGCCGCTGTTTCGGCCAGTTCAACCGAGTTGGGCGCCAGCCCCGCGTGTATTCCGCCCACAAGTACTACGTTCTTGCTGCCTCTTCCATAACGGCGCACTTCAATAGGCAGCCCATTACGCGAAGTACTGATCACGGCCGAGGCCGGAACAGCTTGCGCTGTCTGTGTTGCCGCCACCGCCACGCGCTCACTCTTTTGGGCAACAGCCCCTTGCGTCGCCTCCACCGCCGCCAGCTGCTGCACAAGCGCCGTGGCCTCTGCTGCCCTCTGCGCCTGCTGCGTCGGGTCTTCCGTGGCCACGGGCACAGGAGAGCCCTCCTGACTATAGGCAGCATACAACGCCGTCTGGGTCACCTGGGCATCGTACAATCGCGTCGACTGGGCTAGCAAGGATTGCTTCTGCTGCTCAAGCAAAACGTCTCTCTCCGCTTCCAGAAGCGCCGATTGCGTTGCGTCTGATGCGGCCACGGCCACGGCTGTTTGCGCCGCGTGATAATTCGTCTCAGCCACTTCACCTGCCGCCTGCTCTCGTTCCAGGGCTTCTGCTGCCTCGGTAGCCGCCGCTTGCGCCGCCTGTAAATTCGCCTGAGCCGTCCCCGCCGCCTGCTTCTCGCCAACCAGGGCTATTGCCACCTCTGTGTTGGCAGCTTCCGCCGTTGCGTTGGCAGCTAACAGGCTCTGATTCTGCACGAGCAGGAAAATGATCCCAAGTACGGTTATGATGACCGTGGCCGGCACCACAAAAAGCAGGACAGTCCGCATCAGTTTGCGCCTGTCTTTTTCGTACGACTGCTTTTGCGCCTCCAGCGCTTCGTGCCGTCGCTGCCTTTCCAATAACGTCCACGCCACTTCATTGGACTGCCGGATCGCCGGGATGAAGCGATCATGCACAAGCTCGTACCACGCACCCCCGCCAATCGTCGAAGAGCGCAGCAGGAAAAACTGGCTGTCCAAAATGTCAACGACGGCATTGTCCATGCCCTCGGTATGGGTATCGCCGCGGAAAACAAGGCCGCGCGTATCTGTTTCCGTGATCAAATGATCGCCGAACCAGTCGCGCAGCGCTTGTTCGTCAATCCCGGTCTCTTCAATAATGCGCCGGATGGCGCCATCATAGTAATCGCCCAAGGTATTGTCGACATTGGCCGCCGCTTCAATATCCGCCGCTGAAATAACATCTCCGGGCCGGCTACGCAGCTCTTCCCACAATGAATAGCAAACCAACTGCAGCTGCACCGGCTCTACAAACTCACCGGTGACCGTATCGTCACTGCCGGCCACGCGAACCTGGCGCAAATCCGATAACAGCATCTCCGCCGCTCCCGGCTGGCCGGCCTTTCCCTCATAAAAAGGGCGTCCCGCCTTCAAAGCCGGCGCTTTTAGCGCTTGCAACGCAGCGTGCTCACGCATACGCTCCATATGGTAGCGAACCTTGAGTTTGCCCGGAAGCAGGTACGCGTAAGGTTCAATCTCAGTAACATAATCCTCGCGCATCACCAGCAGAACCCAGAGCAATTCATCACGACTCATGGCCGTATTCAACTGGCGGAAGAAATCCTCACGCTTTTCCCAATACATCTCGTTGGTCGTGACAAGCTCCTCAAACTGGTCGATGATCAGGATGCGCGCCGGTTCGAGAAAATCTTCCCCCTCGTCTTGCGGAATCTCGTGATGAGTCTCCAGATATTCCGTCAATGTTAAGTGCTGCAGCTCTCCTGCCGCTGCATCAGGGCTTAAATTGGCCAACAAATTGAAGACATAAGGATTATCTGCCGCCGCCAGCGCTTCCGGCTTTTGCCCGCTGCTGACGCGAGCGCGCAGCGGCATAAACTTTTCCTTGCGTAGATCGGGAATGATACGCGCATTGATCAGCGAACTCTTGCCCGCGCCCGATGTCGCGTAAAACAGAACCAACCGCTGTCCCAGTATCAGGGATCGCAGCGCCTTCGCCTCTTCGTCCCGGCCGAAGAAATAGTCGCTATCCTGCTCCTCAAAAGTGCGTGGCCCGACATAAGGATTGGCCCGTTCAGTTTCCATCACTATCTCTCTATCTCCGCCAACAGCTCGCTCGCAAATTCCTCGACACTGCCCCAGTAGAGGTCAAATTTATCTTCCTTGAAGAACTCGTCTAAATAATGCCGCACTCTTTCCTGAGTGGTTTCATCTCCCTCAGGTGGGAACTGCGCCGTGACACCACGTGTGCGGCTGTTGACACTTTGTCGAAACGGACCGCGAAAAAAGGAACGAAACGACCAGTCATACAGGCTGTATCCGAGCAGCATAATAGATTTGCTGCCCAATAAGCCGGAAATCACTGGCGGAAGCCTGTTATCGCTTTGCACCTCGTTGCGCAAGTCTTGCGCCAACTGCTTGAAGAATCCGAAATAGTCATCCTCGGTCAGAACCATCGAAACCGGTTCAGTTTCGATACCCTGCAGATGATAGACCAGCGGTGCTTCCACAGTGGGTTCGTGCTCTACAATCACGTCTTTTTCCGACACCTCCTGTCCGAACCATTGGTAATACGCGGAAACAGCATCCGGTTTGCCGTTAGCCGCCAGCGCCTCCTCCAACAACGTAAAGGGGGATGTGGTCATGTAGACCTCGAACGGCATACGCGCCAGGCGCGATATCAGGTTGTTGCTCTCAGGTCCAAAGTCGACAATACCCAGGGTCAGAGCGATATCAGCTACCGACATATCATCGGCGTCATCGCGTGCCACGCTGATCACATCGCTGTCCACCAACTGTCGTTCCTTCGCCTGTTCAAAGAGCGCCTCTTTCAGGAAATTCAGGTAGCCCATCTTGGCGTCAAAATCATCAAACTGGTGCACGACCACGTAAGCATATTGGGCGACCCGCGGCAAGATCATATTATCCTCCATCGGATATTCCAATGACTTCGCCCATCGCGCCGCCAGAAAGGGATCGTTAAATAATGTCCGCCTGTCCAGCTCTGGAAATAACACCGTGCTTGTTACAAATTGGCTCAACAGCGGCACACTCTGTTGGTGTTCGACACGGGCGCCAAGCTTGCGCATAAGAATCAGAGTTGCTCATAGTTACCTCAATTCCAACGCTATTCGAAAGGTAAAATGTGGATTAACCAATCTGGCCAGGTAAGCGAAACAGTTAAATTGGCTCTCGCCCGTATCCGCACCAGCCTGCAATTTGCACAACATCCGCTTCGAAGCCGGCCGGCCGCGTCTTAATGCCACCTCTCCAGCGGCATCAGAGGTGGCCGTCCACTCCGACAAACCCACGTCAACGACGATATGCTGGTTCTGATAACCCTGCTTCCACTCTTCAACCGTGGGCAGCCGATACGGCCGTTCTGTAACAGCGCTCAACCAACGCACGTAAGCTTCTGCATCGGCGAACTTGATGCCCAGCACCGGCTTGCCCAGCGACCTATTTCGCGGCACTCTTCCAGCCCAACCCGCCTCAAAACTAGGAGCAGCCTGCTCTTCGGGGCTCACAGCATCCAGAAAGGCCGCATACTCCTCTGCCAGAACCGCTCGCCGGCCCAAAAACAGAATTCCTTCACCTACGGCCGTCTGCACCAATTCCGGCTCAAAAGGCAGGCGATCGTGCAGCGGATCAAAGCTAACCCCACCGCTGCGCAGCTGCTCCAGGATAGCGTCAATCGCCTGCCGCCTGTCCTCGCCCACCCTATGCCAGACGCTTTCCAGGACAAGCTCAATCGGGTATTTTTCGTCCCGCCGGCCATGCTCCGCAGATTCCTGGATCAGCCTAATAAGAAACTCACGCGGCGCTCCGGTAAGGTCCACCTCGCCAATCAGCGGATTTCCCAATCCCCAGCTCTCGCTCAGAAGCCCCTTGCGATCATCCGGCGTATCAACATAAGGCAGCAGCAAGCTGACAATCTGCCTCTGCAAGTCACTGTTCTGCTCCATAATACCCCTACCTGCTTATAAGTAAACTACACCTCAGAGGTCTTGCACCATTCACACGAGGAACCTCTCCTGAAAGAGCTCTGAGCTATTTCAAGGTTCACGATTCTAGAATCTGAAGATACCAGAAAACCTATATAATTACGAAATTCAGCCGCCCGGCACGCCCGGCCAAAACTTCCACCGAGGCCTCTTGCGCTTCACAATCGGCGACATTCACCAGCAGCGTATACTTGCCGGGTAACAAACCAATGAAACTGAATTCGCCGCGATCGCTTGTAAGGGCAGCGATGTCACGATGGCTGGGACTGTCGCCCACAATCATGACGACAGCCCCCTCCAGCGGATGCCTATGCCGATCAACAACCTGGCCGCGGATCGTGCCGCGGTCGGAGCGACTTGACTGGCCGGCATTTTCGTTTTGGTCCACCGCTACTCGCCTTCACCCCTCCACTGCAGCAAATTATTGTAAACAACCGTGTTGATTCGCGTTGCCGAGTTCCCGGTCGGCGAACCATTGGTGTGAATGCCCACGGCATGCCGTTCCCCATTGCGCAGCTGCCACACGGGCGCGCCGCTCTGCCCGCCGGCTGTATCAATTTCATAAGTCAAAACGCTGGGCGTCACCGAACTCAATTGGCGTGAATGGAACCACTGCGTCCCCGGTGGTTTGTCGCCCGGATAGCCTGAGAGATTGACGGTCTTGTTGCTCAGGGCCGCGTCGCTCAGGTTGGCCAGGCCAAAATAGCCCAGTTGATCGCCATACGTGCAATCTTCGGGCAGAATAATCGCCGCGTAATCGTGGGTGCGCAACTGCTTCTGTGTCCAGCCCAACACCGAGCGAAAACTGGTCGCCATGCATGAACCAAACGGCCGATCCGCAGCATTGCGTCCCGGAATAACCTCGATACGCGATGCCCAACCGCCGCGGTCATGAATATAAACGCAATGTCCGGCCGTGATCAATGTCCGCCGGCCAATCAGCCAACCCGTCCCAATCCAACGGCTGCCATCCTGCGCCGTGATTTGCAATGAGCAGATCACCCGCCAGGGAAACGCCGTGACATTGGTCACGCGCACCCGATCATCGGCGCCGATCACGATCTCCAGCACACTCTCCTGCCCCTCCGCCTGTGCCAGCATCATCGCCCGCTGCCCCGCGTCGCTGTACTCAGCATGCCACGAATCAAGCAAATACTTTTCTTCTTCCGGGGCTGCGGCCGCCTCCGCCATTTCCTCGCTTGTCTCCTGGTGTACCTCTATCTCCTGACCCGCCTCGACCTCCTCCGCACCCAGTTCCCCGGAGCTGGAAGGTGTTATCTCCACGGCGCTCAACCGGTCCTCGCTGGACACAGATGAATCATCCCCCAGGACTGTCGTTTCCATGAACAGCTCCAGTTCAGCCCCTGTGGAGCCAGGCGCCTGCAACACGGCCGTTTCCTCAGCCGCCTGCCCTGAACCGTACCCTCCGCCGTGGATATACATATCCACCGCCTTCTGCCGCTGCTCTGCCTTCTTAGATCGTCTCTGTGTGCTCATGTTCAATCTCCTTTGGCCTACTCAATTCATCCACTGGTCAACTCAACAACTCATCATCGCGGTGTTATTACTATAATATAAGGCAAATACCCCACCCCCGCAACCCCTCTAAACCTCAGCCATCCGCCCACGTCCTCTAGGGTACACGAACGACTTGTCAGGAGACTGGACCGATCTTCGGAAGCAAGTGCATCGCAGCCGCAATACTGGAGATTGGTCCAGTCTTTGCGTAAAATGTCTGGCAGTTTGTTCATGGACCCCGTCTTCTATTCCTGCTTGCAATTGAACCAGTTCTTATGGTATTCTATACTCATAAATTCCTATTACAGTCGTTTGTTATTATAACTTTCAGATCATAGAACGATTTGGCAAATCGTTCGTTCTTAACACTTGCACCAAAACTCTGCGTAATCTGCGTGCAAGGTCCTCTTGTAGAAATTTTCGCTAGGAATCTTCTGATTAATTAACATCTACTGACTAAGGAGACAAGTCATGACAGCCTTCAAAATCTGGCCCATCGGCCTGCAAAGCGGACCCACAGGGCGGCCAACCGGCATCGGAGAGATGATCAACGATCTAACCAACGCCGGAATCGCCATGTTTTCCGCGGCATCCGACAGCACCTCCATCATCTATGACCTGCAAGAAGCGCGGCGCAAAAGCGGCGTGCCGCACACCGGCAACTTCATTCCCACCGGCTACGTCGACGATTATCACCTCAGCGTGCCCGAATACCGCACCCCACACAGCCGCAAACTGGCCATTCGCCACTGGGATGCCGTGGAAGAAAAAGGTATCCCCAAAGAGATCGATTGGGACATTCCCTGTATCTGGATATCGACCTGGAACGAGATCCGGCCTTACGTCGGCTGGGGATCAATGGAAAAAGTGGAAGATTGGGACCAGCCCGTCGACGGCTACGAAGGCTATGCCGACATCATCGGCTGGCAAGCCGTCGAAATCGGCAAGGAAGCTGTCAAACGTGGCTACCGTTGGGCCGCCTTCGGCTTCGCCGGCGGCAATCCGGAACCCGGTTTCTGGCTCGCCCCAGGCGTGGTCGAATACCTGCGCCTCTGCCAGCAACATCCGCAGCAGCTGGGCGTTGCCCTGCACGAATACTCCTTCGATGAGACCCTGATCAACAGACCCGATCACATCGGCCGTTTCCAGCAACTGCACCAGGCCTGCGACCAGCACGGGCTGCGCCACCCCGTCATTCAATTCAAGGAATTTGGCTGGCAAGAAAGATGGGTTCCCGAACCAGACAAAGCGATAGCGCAGCTAATCGAAGTCGCCAAGATTTACGCGCAGCATCCCAATATTCACGGCGCCGGCATCTGGACCGTGCAAGGCGGCTGGGGCGACCTGTCCAAGCGCGTGCAGAAACTGATTCCGGCCATGCACAAAGCCGCCCTGGCCCATGCCCAGCCGGTCAAGGAGCTCCCCATCCCAAGCGGCGTTGGCGACCTGCACGTCACCCCTGATCCTGGAAAAGATGGGGTCAGCGTTATTTCCAGCGCCATTGATGCCGCCCAGGCCAGCGGCTTCACCCCCAGCATCGACCTGGATAACGTGCCCGTGGGTGCCACATTCCACGCCGCCTGGACATTCACCAACAGCGGGCAAACGATGTGGAATGGCGGATACCGTCTCGCTTATACCCTCGAACCCCATCCCGAGACGGCCGAATCTGAACGCGCGCCGCTCAATTCCCAAACCGCCTTCGCTATCGGTGACCTCGGCGCACCGGCCCAGGTCAAACCAGGCCAGACCGTGCGCCTCACCCTTCCTCTTACCGCGCCCCAGAATCCAGGAACTTACGCCACCAACTGGCAGTTGCAGGCGCCCGACGGCCGTCGCTTCGGCCCCATCCGTTGGCTGCGCGCCGTCGTCGCCGGAGATGCCGCCGTCGCGCCAGGCGAGACACTGGCCTACCAGTCGCTGGACTTCAAAAACAGCGTCGACAATTTCGACAACATGCTGCCCGGCCGCCAGTTCAGCGCAACCTGGACCCTACGCAACAGCGGCACGCGCTCGTGGTCGGGCGACTTCCAGGTCGCCTATGTCGATCAGGATGCGACCGGCTCGCCGCAAACCGTGCGTGATCCCATGGGCGCCCAGCAAGTCGTTCCCCTGCGCCAGGTCAGCGGACGCGAACTAATCAATCCCGGCGAGACTGTGGTCATCCGCCGCGATCTGATCGCGCCCCAGAATCCAGGCGCCTATAAATTCCATTGGGAACTGCGCGACCCAAGTGGCCATCCCTTTGGCGGCATCCGCTGGCTGCAAATTGGCGTGGTTGGCACCGGGACAGGCAAACCTGACACCCCGCCACGCCCCTTCCAGCCCGGCATGAATCTCAACCATGAAGTACACGAGCTCGACGTTGAGCGCCTGCGCGGACTAAGCTGGGTGCGCTTCCCCTTCTTCGCCTCTCGTCTACACTTGAGCCCGGAAGACGCCTACCAGCAGCGCTACCGCCGCATCATCCAGAGCTACGCCGCCGCCGGCATCAAGAGCTTGCTCATTCTACACCAGGATACAGAAGGGGGCTCCGCACCCTGGACAAACAATGGCGATTGGGGAGCCTATGCGGCACTCTTCGCCCAGGCCTGCGGCCGCGTCGCGGCCGTCTGCTCCGAATTCGGCGATAATGTCGCCTACCAGATCTTCAACGAGCAGGACTCGGACATTGGCAACAAATCCGCCATCGGCATCGAGGCCAAAAACTTCGCCCCCGTGCTCGACAAGGCCGCAGAAGCTATACGCCAGGCCCATCCTGGGGCGACCATCGTCATTGGCGGCCTGAACAGCGGACCCCAACATGCCATACAGTACGTCAAGGACGTGCGGCAGCAGCTCAACGGCTGTTTACCCGTCGACGCCCTGGCTATCCACCCCTACGGCCGTTATGTCAAAACCGATTCCTTTTACAACAAGCAGTTCGGCACCCTTGCCGACTCGTTGAGCCAATTCAAGAAAGCATTCCCTGACAAACCGCTGTGGATCACCGAATTTGGCATACCGGGCCACGAACATGAAATTGGCGCGGACCATTACCCGAAAATCGCCCTCTACCTGGACGAAGTGGTCGCCGAAGTAACCAACAACTACGCCGATTACGTGCCCGTGCTGATCTGGTTTGCCTGGACCGACGCCATGGAAAACGCCGGCATCTTGAAATGGAGCGGCAGAGCCGGCGACGAAAAGCAGCACATCTACGATTCCTACCTGGCCATGAAGGCCCGCGGCGAAAGCCTCGCCAAATCAGCCGATCTGCTCGAGAGCCTCGAATCCTTGTCCGCTGCCGAGTTCCTTTCCTACGCCTCAACTCTAAAGGACCAGAACGCCGTTCCTGCCGGTTCGGCCTTCACCAGTCGCTTCCGTTACAAGAACAGCGGTGCGACAACCTGGGGCGCGGGCTATAAACTCGTCTATGTACCCCAAGGCGATCATCCCGACCCCATGATGCCCGAAACCCGCTACGAACTGGCGCAGGTCACCGGCTCTGCCGCAGTTGAGCCGGGAGATGAGGTCGAGATCGTGCTCAACATGACCGCACCCGCAAAACCCGGCCGCCTTTACCGCAGTCGCTGGCAGCTGCGCGATCCGGAAGGCCTGCCCTTCGCCTTTCTATTCGAAGAGTTAACGGTCGTCCCGGCTTCGACCGTCGGAACCAACGTGCGCCCCTCCAACATGACCTTTCTCGCCGACCACACCATTGTCGATGGCACAGCGCTCGTCGCCGGCAGCGATTTTCACAAGCAGTGGCGCGTCCGCAACAGCGGCGATCGCCAATGGGGCAGCGGATTCCGCCTCGTCTATATCGAAGGCGATCTGAAAATGGCGCGCGGCAACGCCAGCCACATGGTGCCAGAAGCGAAGCCCGGTGAAGAGGTGATCCTCTCCATCCCCATGACCGCACCTCCCGCCCTCAATGGACAACCAACCGCCTACAACAGTTTGTGGCGGCTGCAAGACGATCGCGGCAATATCTTTGGCCATCCGGTCACGGTCAGAATCCTCTCTACCACGGCCGAAAGCGGCACAATCGCCCAAGACACGGCCCTCGCTCGCCTGCTCAACGATCCTTCCCTCTGGTACTCGCAAACAGATCCGCAATGGGCCAAGCAGCTCGTAGGGCATGGCCAGAAACCGATCGCCACCTGGGGCTGCCTGATGACCTGCATGGCCATGGCCATGTCTGCTTTTGGCAGCAGGGTGACCCCTGCCGAATTGAACCAGAAGTTGAAGACGATCGGCGACCAAGGCTTCATAGATTCCGATGTCCGCTTCCGAGGCCCGCAAAATGTTGGCGGCCCTAGATTCGGCGGCAATGCCCCATCCTGGGAAAAAGACAGCAACTCCAACCAGCCATGGACGGGCGAAAATCCCATTCAACGCATCGACAACGCCCTGGCCCAAGGCAATATCGTCGTTGCCCAGGTTGACACCAACCCCAACAACACCGTCGTCGACCAGCACTGGGTGATCCTCCTCAAACGCACCCAGGACGGCGCCGACTACCAGATGCTCGACCCTCTCACCCCACAACAGCACCTCGGCCGCCAGCCAAAATCACTGATGGACAAATACGGCGAACGGGTCCCTTCGCAGAGCAACGAAACAAACCTGCGCAACGCCATCAAATCCAGCATCATCTACCACAAACCAGGAGGCTCCGGCGGCTAAACTCCCCAAGCAAGAAGTTCAACTTTTCCAAAAAGTTGAACTTCTTCTCTTAAAGGCAACTCCAGCACCAGCAGAAGTTCAACTTCTCCAAGAAGTTGAGTTTCTACTTATTGCCAACAACGTAATATCATCCATCTGCGCCTTCTCGCCAATAAAAGCTGTCAAATCCGCTTCCACTTGGGCCAGAGCAGCCACGGCGCCTGAGGCATTATCGCCAACAACCGCCACCAACCTTTTCGCCCCATACTCCTCGCCCTTGGCATTCAGAGCATCCGTCACGCCATCCGTATAAGCCAGCAACAAAGCGCCCGGCTCAAAATCAACCCGTTTTTCGGCCCACTTCATCCCCTCAAAGACGCCAAGGATCGGACCCGTCCGTCTCAAACGCTCAATTTCCCCCGACAACGGCCGCAAAAGCGGCGATTCATGCCCCGCGCTGGCATAGGTCAACGAATGCTCATTTGGCTTCAGCACGCCGTAGAAAACAGTTACAAACATGGCGGAACTTGAATGTTCCAGAATCGACTCATTGACAATCAGCAGCATTTCCGCCGGGCCGCTGCTGAACCGTGCCGTGGCCCGGATCAAGCCGCGCACCATGGCCATGTACATCGCCGCCGGAGCCCCCTTATCTGAAACGTCGCCTATTACCAGCGCCCAATGCCCCTCCGCCAAGGGGAAGGCATCATAAAAGTCGCCCGCCACCTCATGCGCCGCATGCCAGCCGGCGGCCAGCTCGAATCCTGGAATATCAGGCAAGTGGTCGGGCAGCAGGCTCGCCTGCACCTCGCGCGCCATCTTCAGCTCAAACTCCAAATGCTCGCGCTGCACACGGGCCAAATCATACAGGTAGGCCCACTCCAATGTTACGGCGATCTGGCTGCCAACCATGGAAAGGAAGTTCAAATCATCGGCCGTAAAGATCTGCCATTCATCCGTGGCCACATTGATGATACCCAACAGCCGTCCCGAAGCGATCAGCGGTGTTGAGGCGTGAAAAAACAAGCCGCGATTATCGCCATCAGCTCTGGCAGAATCCTGTAAACGGGTGCATTCGGCCACATTAACGGCACATCGCAGGCGGCCCCGACGCGCTAAGCCCTGGCAACGGCAGTCGGGCGGTTGGCTGAGGAAGCAGCGATCGTCACGCTGCAGCCCTGGCGGCAGGCCGTAGCCGGCGGCTAGAGCGAAATCATGCGGCAGCCTGTCACTGGCGACCGCGAAATGATAGTAAATATCAGGCACAACATACATCCATGCCGTGTGCAGACTCATCGCGCCGGCCAGCGTTTCCAGCGCCATCTCCAGGGCAGCGCGCACGTCTGTGGAGCGATTAAGCTGTTGCGTCAGCTCATGCAGAGCGCGCAAGTAGGTTAATTCGCGCTTTTCTGCGTCCGCCGGCAATATCGCTTTTCGCCGCCGGATCTCATCCCGATCCAGGAACGGCCGTTCAAAATCATCACCGGCAAATGGATCGGTGTCGATCAACCCTTCTTCGGTGGTCCACCTGTAAAAGCGCTTCAATGAAGCAAACTTGAGCCGCATTTGCCCGCGCTGCACGCCGCTGACGCGCAGATGCAGCAAATAAGCGCGCAAGTCGATATCATCATCGTCGCTGGGCACGAATTCCGCATCTTGACGGCCGATCAGCCATTCAACGTATTCGGCAGCATCGTCGACGACCCGTTTATTTTCCGGGTCTAAGGAAGTCTCAAAACGTTGTAGCAGGTCAATCATTCCTCACATTAACCATTCAACAAGTTCTGTGCGCCTGCGAACAACCGTCCAGACATCTCTCACCGTGATCACGACGATTCCAGAGCCATTTCAAAGCAGAGAATCTTTCAGAAAGGATTACGAAATTCTGGGTAAGCGCAACATACATTGCTGAAATGCACTCTTGTAGTAAAGCAAAACAGATAATTGAGAAAGCTGCCGAACGATCAGCCACGGCCGATCGTGTCCCCCCACTGAACAGCAGCGTGAGCTCCGCTCGCTGCAAATCGATGCCGAATATGGAGACCTCACTAACGCCGCTCCCGCTGCCCTGGCTCACAAGATAGGCTTGATCCCCTTGCACCAATAATCGCGCATCCCCTTCCACGATGCCGGCGATCGAACGCTCCCAACGCAAGGTACTTTCGGGCTTGAGGGCGATCAGCCGGCGGTCCGCGAAATCGGTATGTACCAAAAGCATATCCCCTCCCGGCAAAGCGACTATATCATCCGATTCGAGCCTTCCCAAGGGCAAAGCAAGTATGCGCTCGACCGAGCGCGCCTGCGGGTCGAGTTCGTAAAGAGCGTCGCGATCGAGCAGCAAGAGCCGATCCCCGTCAGCGGCCAGGTGCCCGCCTACCGCTTCCGCCCATTGGACGACTTCCGTCTCGCCGGCCGACCATAGTGATGACTCCCCGTCCACAGTTGAGAAGAGCAGAGAATCGCCGCTGACAAGCCAGTCAAACGGCCGTCCCACCGCTTCGCTTTCCCACAACAGCGCTCCCTCATCCGAAATGGCAAAGAGGCGATCACGAACGGAGACGACGACGCCACCCTCCGGGAGCGGCAGCAGCAAGGGTATGCCGACGGCGTCGAGTTTGACGCTCCAGAGCGGCAGCGGCACCTCGTTTGGCGAATCGGATTGGAGGTCTGCTAAGCTGAAAGCTTCAACTTGTCCAACCTGGCCGGCAAGATAAATCTGGGTCTGACCCAGGCCAACGGCTGCATCTTCCATGCGCTTCTCATCTGGCAGGCTCCAAATTACAGCCCCGTCCGCGACGTTGGCAGCGAGCAGTTGGCCTGCTTCAAGCATTATGAAGAGCTCCTCGCTCACGGAATCGATACTTTTGACCGCGCTGGAATTAACAAGTTGCGTCCACAACACGCCGGGCGAAGCAGCCAGACGGCCGTTCCAAATCGTCTCTGAAGGGGGCAGCCAGCCGGCTAACGTGGGGTCCTCGGCCCAATAGCCACCGCCCGGCGTATAGGGCAAGTGCGTTCGTACCTCAAAATGAAGATGGGGTGCGCCGCGTGGTTTGCCGATAGTGCCCACCTGCTGGCCTCGCGTCACACATTCCCCGGCTCGGAGAACAATGCTGTCGGGTTCGAGGTGGCCGTAGAAGGAAAGGACGGTTCGGCCGTCTTCATACGTGTGGCGCACGATGACCACCCCCTGATCACGTCCCCAACCTAGCGGCTCCGCGTAAGTAACCAGGCCATGGCCGATGCTATAAACCGGCTTACCAAGGTTGGATCCCCCTCGTGAGAACCCCCAATCTTCACCGGCATGGTATTTATCGTAACGTTGACGATACACGCCGAAGTCACCGCCGCCCCTGGTAGCAGAGTCCGCATGTGGCGGATCGAGGGGAAAGTCGAAGAGATCAACCCGGCCACACGGTGCATTGCCGTCCGCCACAGGTTCGTGCAAAGCCGCAGCCCGCGGATCGCCTGAGACCATAATTGGAACGGCCGTTGCCGTTGGTGTTGGCGTTGGCGTAAAAGTAGCAGTTGGTGACGGCGTCACCGTCACCGTTGCCGTCGCCTGTGGCGGCGGTAGTTGGCTCAGCGGTGACCGTTGCTGCACTGTACTTCTAGACGGCGGTTCAGGCGTTGGCAAAGCCAGCCCCACCACACTTTCATTTGGCGGCATTCCCCGGCAAGCGGCAAGCAGAATCACAGCGAAAAGTAAAACAAAACAGCGTTTCATGCGGGCGAATAGTAGCCGCGCATGACCAGAAGTTCAATAAAGTTGAACTTCTCAACTGTAGAAGCAAAAAAGCCCGGCTCCCTCTACAGGCCGGGCTTCAAACCCTAGGAATTCGAATGGGCCCGAAGGGTCTATCATTTTGTGGGATCTCAAAGGGGATTTGTCTAGAGGAAGATGGTTAACAGGCCACGAGGATTCAGTGTTTAGTATCGACTTTAGCCCTGATAGCAGTACGCTTGTTTCTGGGGGTGCCGATTCGAACATAATTCTCTGGGACATAGAGAGTGGAACCCAGATTGGTTTGCCTCACCTTCTGCATGATGGCGCGATCCGTGATGTAGCCTTTCAGCCACAAGGAAATTACTTTGCATCGGCTGGACGTGATGGCAAAGTCGTATTATGGGATCTCGCTGGTAGACAAATTGAACCGAGAGAGCTGTTGGGGCATGCTGCCATTTTGCGAAGCGTGGATTTTAGCCCGGACGGCCGCATACTCGCCTCAAGCGACGATTCCGGAACGATTTTCTTGTGGGACGTTGAAGCAGGTCGTCAAATAGGAGAGCCAATTCAGGCTCATAGTCGCGAGGTCTTTGATGTTGACTTTAGTCCTGACGGCAGCCTTCTAGCCAGTGGAAGTTGGGATGGAACTATTAAGTTTTGGGATTTGGCGACCTTTGAACAGTCTGGAGAGCCAATTACAGCGGGCATGACCCAAGTTTGGGACATAGAATTTAGTCCGGACGGGACGCTTTTGGCTGCAGCTGGCCAGGGCGAGAAGATCCCGATATTTGACATCGCTACTCGCACCCTACAAAGCCAGCTTGCTACGAATCATATAAATAGAATAAACACCATCGCCTTCAGTCCAGATGGAAAACTTCTTGCATCAGGAAGCTCAGATTCCACAATTGAGATCTGGAGCGTCCCAGATAATCGGATTGTTGGCTTACCCCTGCACACGCATTCGAGTGGAGTCCATACACTGAAGTTCAGTCCAGATGGGCATACCCTTGCGTCAGGTGACGATTTAGGTTATATTACTACTTCAATTATTGATTACAATAATTCTAAAGAAAGGATTTGTGATATTGTCTCTCGAAATCTAACCACAGACGAGTGGTCCCAATATATTGGCTCAGGGACAGATTATAGAGAGACTTGCAGTGACAAATCTTGAGTTTATAGAGTCTGTGGATTGCTCGTGCTTGGGGTTGGTCTAGGAGCGGCGCAGGCCTTCGGGTCTGGCTGCCGTTGGACTGATGGTAGGAAGGAGAAACTCAAATGAAGACAATCGTAATTTTGTTATGCCTGGGCATATTTTCGCTTCTCGTCGCCTGCAAGGCCGAGGAAGCCCTGGAACCGACTCCTGCTGCCGGTCCCTCAATAGCAGAAGTTTTGGCGGAGCAGTTGACTGCGACCAGCACGATAGAAGCAACAATTGTTCCATCTCAAACGCCTCAACCAACAGATACCAGTGTCGCTCCCACGCCAACGGAAATAACTCAGCAGTCAGCAGAAACAGCTGCAGCGATTGAAGTTCCTGTGGAAAACATCACTTTGCGAGTCTTGCCGGATTCGGTTAGCCTGCGACGAGGTCCCGGCACAATCTACCAGCCCATTGGATACCTTTTCGCAGAAGATGAGGTTATTGTGCTGGCTCGCGATGCGAAAAGTACATGGTACAACGTACTTGCAGCGGATGACATGAATGGCTGGGTTGCAGCCAGCGTGACCGAATTATTGGGTGAAGAAGCCCTATTTGATTCGATTGAAATAGCAGCAACGATCCCAGTACCTCCAACGCTCACGCCGACACCCACATCAACATCTACACCTACGCCTTTACCTTTACCGACTCCGCGACGTTCATCAGGCGGTGGCGGCAAATCATCAGGGGGAGATGGAAATGGATATCCCCCGCCTGATGATCCCCCTCCCCCCCGACCAACGGAGAATTCTTACCCTTGATAAAGGTAGGCAACTCCCGGCATCTGAATCGTCAAGGCACTTAGCCAAGACGACCGCACAACCGTTATTTCAGAATGAAAGCAAAAAAGCCCGGCTCCTCTACAGAGCCGGGCTTCAAACCCGAGAAAAATCTGCGTTCAGCCGCGTTAATGCTTCGACAGGCTCAGCACAGTTTCCGCGTCCGATTCCTTGTTCCCTTCTTCATCAATCGGGCAAGAAACCAACTCAGAACCATGCTGATCAAACTGATTATGAGTGCCGCCAAGAAAACAGTGATCATGTTTTCGAAGAAACTGCCTTCCAAACTCAACGCACCGCTCAGCCAGACCGTGATCAACAACATCAAAGCATTGATCACCAGCGTAAACAAACCCAGGGTGACAATGCTAATAGGCAAAGTTAACAACTTGACAATGGGCCGGATCAAGGCGTTGACCAGCCCAAAAATCACAGCCACAATCAACAGATTGACGACACTACCCGTAAAATTGAAGCCACCCAGAATCAAACTGGTCAGCCAGATTGCCAGGGCATTGATAATAATGCGTAGAATCAGTTTCATTTTGTCCTCCTAAACTCATCCATTTCCCCGGAAACTTTGCAGTTTCCGGGGAAATTGAAAACTTGCGTACAAGGTCCTTTTGTAAGAATCTTTGGTGCTGCCTTATCGCAGCCCAGCCATCTCCTGCAGCATATGCCAGTTGGCCAAGCCGGTCATCCTGCGCCGCCAACAGAGACTCGCGCGGATTACCATCTTTGTCGAACTGCTTGGCAAAACGCCCTTCCGTTCGCGCGAAGGTCATGAAATCAATCGTCTCATCCGTCTTAGGCACCGTATACCAGTCCGCCTTCTGCGCCGGGTTCCCCTGCAGGCTCAGCCGCTTGCGAATCGTATCTCCCTTGCGTGGATCGTAGGTGAAGACGGGGAAAGCGCGGGACTCAACGGCCAATTTGGCCTGGCGCCGCGCCGCATCATCCCCCACACCATGTTCCGGTTGGCAGGTTGTGTACGTATTTACCACCGCCGGGCCATTGAAGCTGGCCGCTTCCAGAATCGACTTGTAGAAATGATTGGGGATCGCCGCCACCGTCTGGGCCACATAGGTACTGGGATGCATCATCGCAATACGGCCGATTTCCTTGCGACTCTCCTGCCGCCCTTGAATACTCGTGCCATATTGGCTCATCTTTGTTTCCTGCCCCGTGAAAGAAGCCGTAGACGATTGGCCGCCCGTATTCGAATAAACCTGCGTATCCAGGACCAGGACCTTGATATTTAAGTCCGTCGCCAGCAAGCGGCTCAAGCTCTGGAAGCCAATATCGAGCATCGCGCCGTCGCCGCCCATCACCCATAACTGCTTATCCTGCCAGCCCATCTGATCCCAGCGCAGGCGGATGCCAATCGCATCGGCGGGCCCATTTTCAAAGAGGCTGTTCGTCCAGGGAATCAAGTATGGATTATAAGGATACGTGCTGCCGTATACCGTATTGCAGCCCGTTGAAGCGACGATACCCAGATTTTCCTGGCCATACACATAGCCCAGGGCCGCCAGCCACATACGGATCACCGTTGCCTCGCCACAGCCGGCGCAAGAGCCGGCTCCACCGACGTAGAGCATACTCTGCTCAGAAAGCATCATATCCATCGCCACCCGGTCGTTGATGAACTCCACCGGGGTCGGCGGCAGCTTGCGGAAAAAGTCGATGCTCTTCTGGTAGATCGGTACAGTTGTATCTTCCTTCTCGATCATCTTCAAAGCGTTATAGCCCAAATCCTCACACGCCTCGACACACTCAGCGCATCCCTTACACTTCGTCGGATCAATAAAGATGCCGAAATGTCCCGGTTCCTCGCCCTTTCTTTAGGGGCACCTTGTGGAACTTATTCGTTGTGGCAAACTGCGCTTCCATGAAGGCGGCCTCTTTGCGATTCTCGATCTGGCCGATCTCTGCTTGCAAGCACGCTTTGCTCGACCACCTTGGCCAGGATCGCCGTGTCCGGGCACTCAACCACGCAGGTCATGCAGCCAACACACATACTGGCGTCAAACTCCGGAATCTCAGGAGCAATATAGCTAAAATCACGCAGCGCGCCCGTGCCCGCCGGTATGATGCTGCGCGCCATATTAACGTCGGCCGCCAGATCATCATCTGCGCCCTTGTTATAGCCCAGGACGACATTGTCAAAGAAATCTTGCACATCAACGACAGAAGCGTCGTAGCCATTGCGCTTCCCGTTTCCGTTCGATTTCGTAATATCCGAAACATTCGTTTTGTCAGTTAATACACCCATGTTCTTATCCTTTTAAGTACGTTGACTATGTGGTTCAAATTTGCCTTGGAAGCTGTAAAACGATCTGGTAAATCGTTTCCTGGGCGATTTAGCAAATCGCCCTACAAGGTTCCTAGAAGAAATTCAACTTTCTTCGCTGTTGCCGGTGCAAACGCATGGCCTAAAAAGTTGAACTTCTTTGCCTAAATAAACAACTTGACCTCTTGCCGCGAATCATACACCGGGTTGGTATAATCTGAAGCCAGAACTTCTTCCGGCAGGAAAAAGACTTCATTGTAGCCGCGTTGTATCGCGCGCAAGTTGGCCTGCACCACGGCTTCGCCCCGCTTGCCGAAATATTTCCGGACCGCTTTTTCGACGCCTGCCAGAACCTCCTCGTCAGACAGTCCTGCTTCCGCCGCAAAAGGGGTCGCCTTCAGGAAAATGCCCAACAGAACAACACCCTGCATGCGCACCTCCAAATCTGGGGTCGGCGCTTCTTCACGGGCGATCTTGGCTGCGTTCAGAGCCATGACCCGAATGTGATTCTGGCGAATTCCCGCCTTCTTTTCCGGTGGCACATTGGCCCATACCTCTTCCGCCGTCGTCTTCGCCGTCTGTACAAAGAGCGTACCTCCTGGCTGTAAACCTTTCAGAGGATTGGCATACAAGAAAGCATTGGCATCGTTCAAGGGCACAAAGTCCACATAATTCAATTCCGAATGGGTACGTATGACATCATCGGCCACCGTCAGATAATAAGTTGTCGGCAATCCCTTCTTTTCCGAACCATATTTGGGATAGGCCTGTACCTTCTTACCAAAGACATCGCCGGCGATCGTGGCAATGATCTTGTTCGTCGTCACCGATCCAAACCCGCCAACGGAATGCCCACGCATCGAGAAACCACCCGACGGCCGTATATCTGGATCTTCTTCAACCTTCAAGGAGAGAGGGTGATCGATTCCGGTCACAAAATAACGGTGACCATCTTCCTTCATCATATTGCGCACAACAGCAATAATGTCTCCCGGTCGCACATCGCGCGAACCCAATCCGGCCGAGCCGGACAAGATCCGCGGGATAGAGTCGATTTGCGGATATCCTTCATGCCCGATCAAGGCATCGGCAAACGCCGACTTAATCTCGCGCGTCAGCGGATTCGATTGCGACAGCGGATTGTCCATACGCTCCATCACGCTAAACGCTTTCACATCCTTTTAAGGCCTCGACAATCTCCGCGCCGGGGAATGGACGGAAACAAGTCATGTGCACCGCGCCAACCTTGATGCCCAGCTTCTCGCGGATCCAGTCCACCGTCGCTTCGGCCGTATCAATCAACGTGCCCATGCCCACAATCGCATACTCGGCATCCTCCATGCGGTACGGTTCCACAACCTTATATTCGCGGCCGGTCAACTTGCCGTACTCTACCATGGCCGCTTTCAGGGCGGGCATCACCTGGTCGATATAATGGCGCTGCGCGATCTTGCCCTTCATGTAACTGTCCTGATTCTGTACAGCTCCCGTCATCAGCGGATTGTAAGGATCGAAGAAATTGGTCAGAGATTCATTGGGGTTCTTGATGTAGGCGCGCATCAGCTCAAGTTCGGGCAGCAAGATATTCTCTACCGTGTGGGTGGTCAGGAAACCATCCTGCACGTTAAAGAACGGCGTGTGCGTCTCTTCCGCTGTGCGGCGCGCGATAAGCGCCAGATCCCCCGCACCTTGTGCCGTACGGGCAAACAACATGCCCCAGCCCACATCTTCCACACCCATGACGTCGTCATGACCTGCGTGAACATTCAGGCTCTGGCTGGTCAGGGCGCGCGCGCCGATATGGAAGACGATGGGCAGTCGCTTGCCGCTGATCGTATACAGCACTTCCTTCATCAAGATCAACCCTTGGCCCGAGGTGAAATTAGTCACACGCCCGCCGGCCAGGGCAAAACCTTCACAAATAGTAGCCGCGCTGTGTTCACTTTCCGGCTCAAAGAACTGTAATTGCTCACCCCAAAGATTACTCCTTGCGTTGACCACGGCCGTATTAAAACCATGCGCCATAGAAGTCGAAGAAGTAATAGGATACGCCCCTGCTCCTTGAGATATATTCGTTTCAACCCACACCACTGCCCCCGACCCATCCGCAGTCGTCGGGATCCCTGGGTATAAAATACCTGAACTGCCATTCTGGCTCATAGAAATACCTCCACTAAAAATGGTGGACGATTTGGCAAATCGTCTACGCTATATGTGATAGAGGAGCAGGCATCTTCAGAAGCCACCCGGTCGCATTTAAGAATGCGAGCTCCTCCATTATTAACTGAACCCAAACTCACCCTTTGGCAAATCGTCCACTCAACTCACGATGTAGGACGATTTGGCAAATCATCCACTCCAAATATGACAGAGGAGCAGGCATCTGCAGATGTCGCCCGGTCGCTCCTCAAGCTGCAAGGCGCAAACCGTCAAAGGAGGCAACCCTTAAGGTATAAGGTTGCCCTTATAATTATTATCTTGTCCAACTATCCTGTCAACCAACCCAAATGAAGAGTAAGCTTTTCCCAATTAATTGTCTGTAATCGCTATTGCTTCGCAACCTTCCGCAACCCGGTTTCTTGCCGTTTAGCGCCGCCGAAAAATCAAATACAGCAGCAAAAGAATCAACCCGCCAATAACCAGCGGCCGGTACTCAGCGGGCACCATATCCCCGGCCACATCCTTGGCCACATTCATCGCCACCGACGCCTGCGAAGGCGGCGTATAGGCGGGCAGCTCTGCCGCCGCTACAACTTCCGCCATTTCCTCCGCCGATACACCGGCCGCCTCAGCCGCTTCCATCGCTTCCTGCAGAGCCACCTGGACCTTCAAATATTCATTAAGCCCCTCAAGACTCTGGCGGATGACCGACTTCGCCGAAACATCGAGCAGCCGCTGGCCTACGCTGGCGATACGGCCACCCACCTGCGCCGTACCCTCATACATCATATGGGTCATAGCGCCCTGATCCGTGAGCCGCAGGCCACCGCTGGCCTTGACAAATCCTGGCGCTCCCTTGCCATCGACTTCGATGTTATAACTCTCCGGAGGGATGATGCTTGATAAGAGAATAGTCCCTTTAAACTTACCCTGCACCGGCCCTACCTTGACATCCAGCATGCCCGAAAATTCATTTTCGCCGCTTTGTTCAAATCCCTGACCGCCCGGCATCACCTTTCCTAAAACCTCAGGATCCTGCAAAGCCTGCCACACCATTTCTCGTGGGGCCTCAAATGTGTATTCTCCACTAACTTCCACCGGCTCATATCTCCTTACTTAACAATGATCCCTGTTCAACATACGTAATGTGAACCAGGTCCATCAGCCAATCATGATTCAGAAAACAGTTGGTAATCGGGTAAATGCGAAAAATGCCACTGACCTATTATTCCCGCACAGGGTACCCCCTACACTTTCCGAAATGCACCCCTGCATGGGTAGGATGCTACAATCTGATTATACGAGCCCTTGTACTATTGTCAACGAGGTTCACTTCATGCGCTTATAATAGGAAGCGGGAATGAGTCCAATGATTCATTCCCGCTTCCTTGAACCAGCCTCGCTCCCGCTCAGCGTAGAAACTATTCACTCTCCCGCATATCCGAATCATCAGATGACCATTTATAACCACCCTTACCTCGTTCACCGTTGATCGTCTCGGTGTTCATTGCAAAATGCAGCGTCGACGCCGCGACGGCATCGGCATTTTGATCCAACACCTCCAGGCTGACGTTATCAAAGCTATCACAAGCACGGTGATAACAAGGATCGTACGGTTCCCCGGCTGTACCCCCATAGAGCGCTGCTTGTTCAAGAGTCTTAACACCTCCAGCGCCAGTAAAGAGCCCACCTGCCGCTATACCGGCGTTCATAAAGGCCTGATAGTCGGAACGGTTGCTGAAGGAAGTCGCCTCGGAAGCAAGGCCTTTGCCGGCATAAAAATCTTCAAAGAAGGCTTCGATTGCATCCGATCCTGGCGGCCCAACGAGACCGAAATCCGAACCATCCCCATCATAGATGAAGCGCACAAAGTTCGGGGAGCCAATCATATCGAAGTTGAGATAGAGCGCTATGTCATTTCGTTCTTCCGCCGTAAGATTGGCAACATAGTAGTTTGAGCCAACCAGGCCGGATTCCTCAGCGCCCCACCAGGCGAAGCGTACCCGGTTGCGCGGGTTCACTTTGGCCATCTGCTCGGCCACTTCCAGAATCGCCGCGCTGCCCGAACCATTGTCGTTGATGCCCGGGCCTGCAGCTACCGAGTCCAGATGAGCGCCGGCCATGACCACCTTGCTCGGGTCACCTTCCTGGGATTCAGCCAGGACATTGAAAGTGGTGGCCTCGCCGCGGAAAACATCGGCGACCATGTGCAGCTCCAGATTAGCCGTGCTAGCCCACTCGCTGCCAAGGGCGAAGGTGGCAAAAAAGACAGGAATATTACCCGTGTAATCGTTCCCCAGGGTGCCATTGACCAAGCCCAACTGATCAGCCAAATTATCCTGATTGATGATGATGGCTCCACTAGCGCCGGCAGCAGCGGCGTTTTCACCCTTTATTCCAAAAGGGCAGGAGCCGCGCTGTACAAGAGCGATGTGCCCTTCCGGGAAGCCGGTGAAGTCAGATGCCTCACAGCCGCTCGTCGAGGTGGAGGGGTCGTTGGGCCATGAACCCGCGCCCAAGGCGAGGTCAACACCAGTCACCAAAGCCACTACGTCGCCGGGATCGGTCTGGAACATAAGGTTGTAATCGCTATCCTCACCATAGGTCAGCGAACCGGGCGCTGTCTGTTCAATCGTCGACGGCGCTAGCCGGATGAATGTATTGAACTGGAATGGCTGTACGGTCACGTTGTAACCGGCCGCTTCCATTCTATCGACTACATAAGCGACGGAATCATCATAACCGGACGTGCCCGATTTTCGGGTGCCGTTGTTGGCATCGGCGATAGCCTGTAAGGCTGCCTGGTGTTCACGCACGCCGGCAATCGTAACACATTGCTGCAGCTTCTCTTGCGTATCATTGACGCGGCTTTCACACGCTGCCGAACCACCCGCTGCCACTGGGATGAATGTAGTGAACTGCAATGGCTGTGCAGTCACGTCATAAGCGACCGCTTCCATCTGGACAGTGAACAGGGCTGCAAGGAGTATAAGGTGAGTAATTTGTTTAGCTTTGCACATCTGGCATTTTCCCCTCTATTTATCCGTAGTTCATGCCATGGGACTATGACCGCATCCAGGCTCAATGGACAGGAAATTGGATCATATTGGGACTCCCTATGATCTCATTATAGCACAGTGCCTGCGTCGCTTCGCAACCGCTCAAGCTCTTTCAACAGAAAAAGGGAATGAATCAAATGATTCATTCCCTTTTCCTTTAACTATTTGCTTTCTCGCGCAGCCGGGATGCTATTCGCTTTCAGGCGTGTGGTCGGAATTACCGGGCGACAACTGGAAGTTGCCCTTGCCTCGCACGCCATTCACTGCATCTGTATTCATGGCGTACTGCAGGGTAGCGAAGGCCACCGCGTCTGAATTGACATCAAGAGCCGACAGGTTGATGTTATCAAAGGTATCGCAGGCCAGGTGGTAGCAAGGATCGTACTGTTCACCCGCTGTGCCACCCCAGATCGCTGCTTCCTCAGCGGTCTTGATGCCTTCGGCTCCAGTGAAGAGCCCGCCGGACGGGATGCCAACGGCGATGAAGGGACCGTAATCGGAGCGACCGCTGAAGTCGGTGCCTTTAAACGGCTGGCCACTTGTGTGTAGTATGACTCGAACAGCTTCTCAATCTGGGCCGATCCCTGCAGGGCCTGGGCCGGCGCCCACGCCGTCGGAGTCGTCACCATCGTAGATGAAGAAGACATGGTTGGGTGAGCCGATCATGTCGAAGTTCAGGTAGAGCGTGATGTCGTCCTGCTCTTCCTGGCTGAGATTCTGGACATAGTAGGTGGAACCAACCAGGCCGGACTCCTCAGCGCCCCACCAGGCAAAGCGCACCTGGTTGCGCGGTTTGACTTTGGCCATCTGTTCGGCTACTTCGAGGATAGCTGCACTACCCGATCCATTGTCCTGGATACCTGGGCCCGCGTTAACGGAGTCCAGATGCGCGCCGGCCATAACCACATTGGTGGGATCGCCATCCTTGCTCTCAGCGAGCACGTTGTACGTTGTGGCGGTACCACGGAACGTGTCGGTCTTTAGACGCATAACGAGACCGGGGGTGGCGGCCAATTGCTGGCCAACATCCAGCGTCACAGAGGTGACCGCGATATCAAGCGTGAAGGTGCTGCTGAGCGTGCCATTCAACGTACCGGGGATGTTATTGTAGATAATCACTCCCGACGCGCCGGCAGAATAGGCATTTGTCGCCTTGAGAGCGAAGGTACAAGCGCCGCGGCTGATCAACGCAATGTGGCCGGCTGGAAATCCTGCAAAGTCGGCGGCGTCACAGCCCGTTATAGCACTCACCGTACTAACGGGGGCGGTAACATCCCCACTCCCTGAATACGACATAATATTGTTCACGATCGGCCCTGCGGGTGGTGGGGCTACCTGTTCAAGAATGGTCGGTGAAAGCGTAATGAAGGTTTGGTAATCAAACGGCTGGACCGTGACATCGTAACCGGCGGCTTCCATGCGACCAGCAACATAATCAACAGAAGCATCATATCCGGGCGTGCCCGATGTGCGGATGCCGTTGTTGGCATCGGCGATTGCCTGAAAAGCCGCCTGGTGTTCACGCACGCCGTCGACGGTTACGCATTCGAGCAGCTTCTTATGGGTATTATTGACGCGGCTGTCACACGCCTCCGGACCAGCCGATACCATCTGCACACTTAGCAGGGCCACAAGGATAAAAAGTAAAGTAATTAACATGGGTTTACGCATTTGAAATTTCTCCTTTGTATATTTGTGGTTCAAGTAATGGGACAACGAACACTTTATTATATTTGGTCTATAGGAGTTGTGAACTGATCTGAATTCGGAAAAATTAACCTCCTCAATAAATAGTTTTCAGCTGCATGCGCGAGGATGTGAGCATGGAGAAAGCATCCATATAATAGAATAATGTGTTTTTTCAAAAACGCAATATTGAGAATCATTTCACAACTGCTTCAGTCCGTTCAATCGTCTTGTATAAGGCCCTAAACAGGTGAGCCTGCGCGAAAGTGACTTTTTCATTAGAATTGGTAGGCAAAGAAGAATCGGCAAAAATCTGGAGGCGCATTATGGAGACAAGCAACGATCGTGACATATTTATTGCAGGGGCGAATTGGATCGTCTTTGTTTTTCTCACGGCAATCCTGGTCCTGGTCAATTATGTCCTCTTGCTGCTGCCCATCGATCCCGCTGCCAGAGACGTGATTCTCTACATCAGCCTGGTCATCAATCTCATCTTCTGGGTTGATACCTTTTACTGGCTGCGCAAGTTACCTGGCCGGCGCTATTTGACGCATTACCATGGAAGGATGGCGTTTATTGGCAATATACCCGTATTCCTTCCGCTGCGATTGCTGCAATTATGGCTCTTTTACAGAAAACTGCGCCAGCTTGACATTCACATCAGCTCAGATATCGCCCTTAGACAGAATCCCAGGGGCGTCGTCCTATCATTTTGCTTTGTCGCTGTTGTCGTTTTTGAATTCTCTTCAGTCTTCATATTGAACGCAGAAGCGGGGGCACCCGGTGCAAATATAGAAACGGCGGATGATGCGCTGTGGTGGTCCTTCGTTACCGTCGCCACAGTGGGTTATGGCGATCGTGTCCCCGTTACAAGTGGCGGAAGGGTGGTCGCCGTGATGTTGATGATTGTGGGTATCGCTCTATTCGGTGTTTTTACCAGCGCTTTGAGCGACTGGATCCGCCGCCCGCGTCGGCTGCGTGACGCACAGGGAGGGATCAATCAGAATGACGGAGCAGTAACGGCCGTAGAAATGCGCCAACTGCTGGAAGAACAAAATCTTGCCTACCAAAAAAGCATCGCCGAACTGAGCGACAAAATAAGTAGATTGGAGCAGAAGATATGAACCGCTGTGCATGGCCCGGGGCAGAACCGCTGTACGTAGATTACCATGATCAGGAATGGGGTGTACCCGTCTATGAGGATCAACTCCTGTTTGCCAAGCTGATTCTGGATGGGGCCCAGGCCGGATTAAGCTGGATCACGATCTTGCGCAAACGTGAAGGCTACTATGCAGCTTTTGACAACTTCGATCCCCAGAAAATAGCCGCTTATGACGAGGCGAAATTCGAGCAGTTGATGGGCAATCCGGCCATCATCCGCAACCGGCAGAAAATTCGCGCGACAATCAAGAATGCCCAGGCCTATCTCCAGGTAATGGAGGAAGACGGCAGCTTCAGCGATTTCCTCTGGAGTTTCGTCGGCGGCCAACCCATTCAAAACGCATGGAGCAGTTTATCCCAGATCCCGGCCAAAACGGCCGAATCAGAAGCGATGAGCAAAGCGCTCAAAAAGCGCGGCTTCAGCTTCGTCGGCCCCACCATCGTTTACGCCTTCATGCAAGCCGTGGGCATGGCCAACGATCATGTCGTGGATTGTTTTCGCTATGAGGAGATAAAGGCACTTTCGTCTACGTCATCATCCCAGACGTAAGTCAAAGTCGACATAAGCCTCAGCCCATCGCGCACAACGCGGTTAACGATTGGGCAATTCAACAATTTGGCAACCAAATATTATCTCTCTTCTTAACCGATTTCAAGCGCATAAGCTAATAACGGCCGACTGTCCCATCAACCTCAAGCGCATACGCCTCAATGCCACCATCCAGATTCCAAACATCACTGTAGCTGTTGCCGCGCAGCCACTGCGTGACTTGCGCGCTGCGCACACCCGTATGGCACATCACCACAATCTTGACGCTTCTATCATTGCGGATCGCCTCCGGCAGCGCCCCCTCATAGTGCTGCGCAATCAGGCTCAGAGGCACGACCGTAACGCCATCCCACAAATTCGCCTGGGCCAATTCCTGAACCTCACGCACATCCAACAGCACAAATTCCTCGCCGTTGGCCCGCATCTCCGCCAACCGCTTTACATCAATTCCTGGCACACCATAACTATTGGCCATCTTCACTCTCGCTTTGCTGATTTACAATAAATCCGTATCTTCGTAATCTCTGAGTCTTCTCCGTGCTCTCTGTGTCCTTCACTATAGCTGACGGTAACTCAACCACCATACGGAAACCAATACGCCTTGCGCTTCCCCTCCACATCCCAATGCACATGCTTCACTTCGTAGAATTCGTCCAGCCCTTCCTGCCCCAATTCGCGACCGCCGCCGGTCATCTTCATCCCACCAAAAGGCCCGGCGAAATTATCCGTCAGCGGATCATTGATCCAGATCGTACCCGCCTTCACCTCGTCAAAAAAGCGTTTGACCAGCCGCGCGTCACGCGTCATCAAGCTGGCCCCCAGACCGAATTGGGTGTCATTGGCCAGACGGATGGCCTCATCAAAACGCTTATAGGGCATAACCGGCAGCACGGGCCCAAAAGTTTCATCACGCATAATCGCCATATCGTGGTTGACATTGACCAGCACGGCCGGTTCCAGAAAGGACCCGTTGGGCAAGGAGGACGGCCGTCCACCACCGACCAACAGCTTCGCCCCAGCTTTCACAGCCGCCGCCACCTGCCCCTCCACCTTGACGCGGAAACGCTCGCCAATCATCGGCCCCATATCGACCTGGGCATCCAGCCCATTTCCCAGGCGCAAACCGCCCACAAAATCGGCCAACCCTTCGCAAAAACGGCCGTACAGCGATTCATGCACATAGATGCGTTCGGAACTGGTACACACCTGCCCGGCGTTAATCAAACCGGCATAAGCCACGGCGGCAACGGCCGTATCCAGCTCCATATCCGGCGCGACCACCATTGGGTCCTTGCCGCCCAATTCCAGGTGGATCTTCTTCATCATCGGCCCGGCGATGCGGGCGATGCGCTGCCCCGTTTCCAGCGAGCCGGTAAAAGCGATCATCGGCACATCAGGATGTTCCACCAGCGCCTCCCCCGCCTCCGGCCCGTAGCCGGTGACCACATTGACCACCCCCGGCGGCAGATGATCAAAAGCCAGCTCCACCAGGCGCAGCGTAGCCAGCGGCGTTAACTCCGACGGCTTGACCACGGCCGTATTGCCCGCCGCCAATGCCGCCGCCAGCTTCCAGGAGAGCAGCAAAAGCGGATAATTCCAGGGCACGATACAGCCCACCACGCCAAAAGGCTCCTTGATCACGAAGTTGATCTGATCGGGATCACCCGGCGGTAAAAAACGCCCCCGCTCATGCCGCGCCAGCTCCGCATAGTAGTGGAAGGTATCATAAGTCCAGAACACTTCTTCCTCATTTTCGACCAGCGGTTTCCCTTCCTCCTCCGTCAGCAGCCGCGCCAGTTCTTCCTCATGCACCTGCATCTTGTTCGCCGCCTCATGCAGCAAGCCCGCCCGCTCCCAGGCCGGCACGCGCCGCCAGCCGTCGAAGGCGGCCTTGGCGGCGGAAACGGCCGTATCGACGTCGACAGCCGTTCCGCGTGGTACTTCGTCGAGGATTTCCCCGCTGGCTGGATTATTGACCTGGATCATTTCTCGCGCGTGGCCGCTGCTGAAACGGCCGTTGATTAGCATTGGTTTCATGGTTGGCTTCCTTTAGAGAATCGAAGAAATCAGAGAAATCAAAGATTACGCAGATTGCGCAGATTTTGCAAATTAGGGTGTGGCTTGAAAGACGCGAGAGTCGCTGGAGCCGGCAGGGATGCCGTCAGTACGAGGCTGATCAATGGCAGGGGGGATAGATGATACCTGACAGGCATATAGCAAGTATGTTATGCTTTAGTCAAGCGCTGAAGCAGGAGATCTCATGGCAGGCGACAAGAAAGTTGTGGGAGATAACATCTACGGCGACAAAATCGGCGGCGATAAAGTAATGGGCGATAAAATCGTCGCCCATACCATCTATCTCTCCCCAACCGCAAAAGAACCCCCACTGCAACTTCCCAGGCGAGCACAGCACTTTCATGGACGAGAGGAGCTGATCGAGCAAGTTCTGCGCGCGCTTCATCCGGGCAGCGTGGTGACGCTGTATGGGATTGGCGGCATTGGCAAAACGGCCGTCACCGCCGAAGTAGCAGCGCGAGACATGGAGACAGCCACCGCGCGCTTTCCCGATGGCGTCATTTTCTACTCCTTTTTCGGCCGTCCCTAGCAGATATGGCCCTGGAGCATATCCTCAACAGCCTCGGCATCGAACTCAAAGGCAACTGGATGACAACGCCCGCGCCGCCCTCGGCGGCAAGGAGCTGCTGCTCATCCTCGATGGCACCGAAGAAGCGGACCATTTGACGCGGCTACTCTCCTTGGCTCCATCATGCGGCCTGTTGATTACATCCAGGAAAAAGGAAGATGTTTTCGACATAGGCTATCCCGTCAAACGCCTGGACATCGACGACGCCGAAGCGGTGTTGGCTGGCTGGGCTGCAGGCCAGGCTGGTGACGATAGACAAAGTCGCGAGATATGTGAGCTGGTGGGTAATCTACCGCTCGCCATCCGGCTGGCCGGTAGATATATGGCCACAAGAGGGTTGATGGCGGGAGAATACTTGGATTGGCTGCAAGAGACGGGGCTGGAGGCGCTGGATTTTGGCAATAGGCGCGAGGAAAGCGTCAGGGTGTTAATGGCCAGAAGCGTTGCCCAGGTAGCAGAAGAAGCGAGGCAGGCGCTGGCGGTGACAGGGGTTCTGGCCCTGGCCCCTTTTAGGGTGGAACCGGTAGCCGCGGCGCTAAAGAAGACAATCATGGCGACACGGGCGGATTTAGGGGCATTGGTCAATTATGGGCTGCTGGAACGGCCAGATACAGGCTATGTCGTCTCCCACCCGCTTGTGCATACATTCGCCTCCAGAGTAATGGCGCTTGAGAAAGGGCAGTTGCTACAGTTGGCCGCCTATTACAACACCTTCACCAGGGAAGAGAGGGAGCAAGGGCGCGAAGGATTTGCCAGGTTGGATGATGAAAGGGCCCATATCATGCGAGTGATAAGCGTCTGTGAGCAGAATGAGGCCTGGGAAGCGGTCGATCGCCTGGTTTGGGCCGTCGGAGATTATCTGGACAGACAGGGGCACGCGGCCGAAAGAATTGCCGCCCTGCAGGCCGGCGTACACGCGGCACGGGAAACGGGAAATCAAAGCGGTGAAGGCGCGCACCTGGGCAACCTGGGCAGCACCTACGCCGGCCTCGGTGAGGGTGACAGGGCCATCGACTTTTACCAGCAGGCGCTGGCCATTGCCCAAGAAATCAGCGACAGACGCGGCGAAGGCGATCACCTGGGCAACCTGGGCAGCGCATATTATCGCCTCGGTGAGGTAAACAAGGCCATCGACTTTTACCAACAGGCGCTGGCCATTGCCCGCGAAATCGGCGACAGACGCGGCGAAGGCAATCACCTGGGCAACCTGGGAAACACCTATCGAATCCTCGGTGAGGTAGACAAGGCCATCGACTTTTACCAACAGGCGCTCACCATTTCCCGCGAAATCGGCAACAGACGCGGCGAAGAAGCAGACCTGGGCAACCTGGGTAACGCCTATCAAAACCGCGGTGAGGTGGAAAAGGCCATCGACTTTTACCAACAGGCACTCACCATTGCCCGCGAAATCGGCGACAGACGCGGCGAAGGAGTAGGCCTGGGCAACCTGGGAAACGCCTATCGAAACCGCGGTGATATGGAAAGGGCCATCAACTTTTGCCAGCAGGCGCTCACCATTGCCCAAGAAATCGGCGACAGACGCGGCGAAGGCCATCACTTGGGCAACCTGGGCCTCGCCTACCGAAACCGCGGTGAGGTGGAAAAGGCCATCGACTTTTACCAACAGGCGCTCACCATTGCCCGCGAAATCGGCGACAGGAGCGGCGAAGGCAATCGCCTGGGCAACCTGGGACTCGCCCACGCCGACCTCGGTGATATGGAAAAGGCCATCGACTTTTGCCAACAGGCGCTCACCATTTCCCGCGAAATCGGCGACAGACGCGGCGAAGGAGCAGACCTGGGCAACCTGGGAAACACCTACGCCGACCTCGGTGAGGTAAATAAGGCCATCGACTTTTACCAACAGGCGCTCACCATTGCCCGCGAAATCGGCGACAGGAGTGGCGAAGGCAATCGCCTGGGCTACCTGGGAAACGCTCACGCCGAGCTTGGCCAGGTGGAACGAGCGAGGGCGTACTTGCAAGGGGCGTTGGCCATATTTGAGGAAATCAAAGATCCGCGCGCAGAACAGGTCAGGAACGCGCTTGAAGATTTAGAAACAAGCAACATGCAACATTAAACGAAAAACGAACAACCGCCTGGAAACCTGCTATGATCTTAATGATCTTCGCTATACTACTAATCGCAGCCTACATCGTTTTTCGCAGAATAGTCCGGCGGGATTACCTCACCAAGGGGGGACTTACATGGCTCTCCTCCCTCCTGCAGTTAGTCATCTTTACGGCCGTCATGTGCATGCCATATCTCTACAATCCCCCCGCCTGGCCCTGGTTCTGGGAACTAGACGGAACGTGGAACTTTGCTGCTGGCTTAGCCCTGATCATGTTGGGCTTCATCGCTGCCTTCGGCACCATGCTCTGGTTTGGTCTGCGCCGGGCATTTGGCATCAAATCGAGCGGCCTAATCCAAACCGGCCCCTATCGCTTCAGCAGAAATCCCCAAATCCTGGGCGGCTATCTCCTCGTAATAGGCGTTTCCCTACAATGGCCCTCCTTCTACGCCTTGCTCTGGATAGCGCTCTACGCAATCATTGGCCAGATGATGATCCGCAGCGAAGAGGAATTCCTGACCCAACAATACGGCGCGACCTATACCCACTACTGCCAGCAAGTTCCAAGATACCTGGGGTGGAAGCGGGGGAATGGAAAACTGTGAATGGTGAATGGTTAATTGTCAATGTGATCTGGTAGGGGCGAGACGGCTGGAATTCAACTCGCCCAATAACCCTAACCTTGTCACCAGCCGTTTCGCCCGCAAGGCTTCATTGGTCTATTCCGACGACAGTGACTCCACATAATTCCATCCGTCCAACTCAGGATGGGCAACGCCAAGCTGCGTCAGCAAAAACTTGATCTGCGTCCGGTGTTCAATGCCATGATAAAGCGCCTGCAATATCACTGTCCAATTGAAGAAGTGAAACTGTTGGCCGTCCCATTCGCTGAGGTGAGGTGTCGCCGGATCGGCTTTACCGGCAATGGCAATCAGTTGATTGCCGGACAATTGGGCCTTGGCCAGCAGATCACTCATGGGCATATTGTCCCAATCGAGATCCTCTGCCCATGGTCGCGAGCCTGTTACGCGGTTGAGATAACCCCCTTCAGCACGGATGATGTGCACCAGCGTCGGATGAATTCGGCCGAAAACACCGGCGATTTCCGTCTCTAACTGCTCAACATCCAGGTCGCTGCATACCTCAATCAACCGCGTATTCGCCCACAGGTTGTATTCAAACATCTTGTCAATCAGAAAGATTTGATCATTTTGCATGGCCATCCTCCGATACTAATAGCTTTCAGCTATCAGCTTTCAGCTTTCAGTTGCTCCTGCACCAAATGCCACAAGCGGCTTGGGCTCAACGGAATCTCCAAAATCTCAATCCCCGTCTCCGCCAAAGCATCTTCCACGGCCTGGGCAAACAGCGGCCCTACCGGGAATCGCCCCTGCTTCGCCCGCGCCCTTAATGCCCAAGCGGATTCAGCGGCGAAGGCGTCGTCACATGATCGACCACAAAGCGCGGCGTCTCCATCGAGGTGGGCAGCAGATAATCCATAAAAGAGCCGCTGAGCAGCTGCCCATCCGCGCTGTAGCTCAACTTTTCATAGAAAGCATTGCCGATGCCCTGCGTCACCCCGCCATGAATCTGGCCGTCCAGGATCAGCGGATTGATCACCTCGCCGCAATCATGCACAACCACAAACTTGAGGATCTTCACATCCATCGTCTCCGGGTCGATCTCCACGATGATGGCGTGCGTGCCGCTCGCCGTCGCGCCATACTTCGGCCCAAAATAGTCGCTCGATTCCAGGCCCGGTTCCGTTCCCGGCTCCACCGCGCCGCGCATCGGATTGGCCATCTGCGCCAGCCGGCTTAGCGGAATCGCGCTTTCCGGCAGATCCTTGATCTGCACCTGCCCGTCGCTCAACTCCAGCATCTCCTCAGGCACATTGTCCAACTGCGCGCTGGCCATCTTCAAAATCTTCTGGCGCACATTGGCCGCCGCGGCATTGACCGCATTGCCGGCCACGACCGCGCCGCGGCTGGCGAAGGTTCCCGCTCCCCAATGGAACTGATCGGTGTCGCCCGGTGGAAATATCCACATCGGTCACATTGACGCCCAACTGGTCGGCCGCGATCTGCGCAAAAGAGGTGAAATGCCCCTGCCCCTGCGTGCCGATACCGGTGGCCACACTGACACGGCCGTTACTCTGCACCTGCACCCGCGCCCCTTCATACGGTCCAATGCCCGTCCCTTCCACATAGCAGACAATGCCCAAGCCGAGCAATCGCCCCTCTTTGCGCGCTTCGGGCTGCGTCTTGGCGAAAAACTCCTCGTAGCCGATCAGCTCCATCGCCCGATCCAGCGCCGGTTCATAATTGCCGCTGTCATAAGTCAGCGGCCCAAAATCCTGGAAGATAATCTCGTTGTTATAGGGGAATTGATCGGGCTGGATGAAATTGCGCCGCCGGATTTCCGTGCGATCCAGGCCCAGCTCCCTGGCCGCGATATCCATCAGCCGTTCCATGACAAAGACACCATGCTGCCGTCCCGCTCCGCGGTACGGCGTAACGATCGTCTTGTTCGTGAAAATCGAAGTGAACTCGCTGTAATAAGCGGGGGTGTCGTAGCAGTTGAGCAGCGTGCACTGGCTGTTCAGCGTCGTCGTCAGGCCGTAAGGGGCGTAAGCCCCCGTATCATGCAGGAACTTATCGCGCACGGCCAAGATACGGCCGTCCTCATCCATCGCCATCTCCGCCCAATGGATCTGTTCCCGTTCCTGCGTCGTGGCCACAAAATTCTCGCTGCGGTCTTCGATCCACTTAACCGGCCGCTGTAACTGCAAAGTCGCCCAGATGACCATCAGCTTCTCAGGATAAAAGACGAGGATCTTGGGCCCAAAACCGCCGCCGATAAAGGGCGCGATCACGCGCACCTGGCTTTCCGACAGGCCAAAGGTGGCCGCCATCGCATTGCGCACAAATACCGGAGCCTGCGTCGTCGCCCACAGCGTCAGATGCTGCGCGCGATAATCCCAACTGGCCACGTAGCCGCGGTTCTCCATGGCCGACGCGGCCCCATGATCATAATAGAAGCGCCGCTTGACCACCAGGTGCGCCTTCTTGGCGATGGCGTCAAAACGCCTGCCCGCCCCTTTAACCTGGATCACATGCGAATTGACATTATTGCCCACGCCGGGCACAAAATCCACATTCTCATGCACCAGCGCTGCCTCTTCGCCGATCGCTTCTTCCAGATCCATAATCGCCGGCAGTGGATCATAATCCACCCAAACCTCATCGACCGCATCCTCGGCGATATAACGGCTCTCGGCCACGATCATCACCACCGGTTCCCCGGCGTAACGCACCTTATCTTTGGCCAGGGGCACCTGGGTGCGCGTGTTGAAGACGATATCCTCGATCGGCGGCGGAGAAACCTCCAGCGGTCCGGGCTGCCAGAAGTCGCCCAGGGATTCGGCCGTATACACGGCAACAACCCCCTCCTTCGCTTCCGCCGCCGACGTATCAATGCTCAAAATGCGCGCATGCGCATAGGGGCTGCGCACAAAAGCAACCTCGACCATTTCCGGCAGATTGACATCATCCACAAAAAGCGCCTGCCCCGTCAGCAGCCGCGGATCCTCATTGCGCTTGATGCGCTTTCCAAAATGCTTTCTATTCACTATTCACTCTCTCTAAAGGCCACAAACCGCGCCCAACAAGAAGCCAGCTCCATCCCTTTCTGAACGAAGCAGCCGATAAAATAACGGCCGTCTTCAGCCTCCGCCAACTGGCCGCCCAAATTCTCGGCGTGAATGATCCCCTTTGAAAACAGATTCAAGTGCATATCCTGGTAATACTTGTCCAGGGGATACATCTCATCCCAATCCTTGCCATACTGCTCAATCAACTTCTGGTTGGCCTCGGCAAAGGTCTTCGGATGCCAGATGCGCTGAATCGTATTCATCGGATGTTCCATGGCCACGCAATCAATACCTAGCCACTTGATCTCCTTCTCGATACACCAATCGGCGAAGTCCGGCGAGGGGCCCGGATGCTTAATCATATAACGGAATTCATCGGAATCGGGGCTGGCCCAACCATATTGGTACCAGCCCGTCTTGATGATCAGAATATCTCCCTGCTGCACATCGACGATATCCTCAATCATCTGCGGCGTGTACACGCTGGAATTGCTGACCACACCCGAAATATCGACAATCACCCCTGGACCAAACCATTTATCAAAGGGCATCTGACCAATCGTTCGCCCGGCAGCGTGGAAATGTTTCTCGCCATCCATATGCGTGCCCAGGTGAAAACTGGCCCGGCAGTGGGCGTTGTTGCGCCCCAGGCCAAAGTACTGCCCGCCGACCCGCTTCGTATACTTGATGCTCAGCGGTTCATAATTGGCCCATTGCGGCGTCTGCACGCTGAAGGGAACCGTCATATCCAACATGTCGGCCGCGCCCATAAAGGCCATAAAGTCATCCTCGTCCATACCCTGCGGTGCGGTTAACGCCGCCGCCCGGCACCACGCCGCGTCCGTCTCCATAAAGGGGACCGGCTGAATCATGATCCACGCCCGCTGGTTCTTCAGCTCGTCAATCTGTCCGCCCAACGATTCCGCCAGCAGCAAGCCTGCCTGCACCATCTTGCTGTGCGTCAGCGCGTGATACCATTCCGGCGGGTACAGTTCGTCCCACGATTTTGCCCGTCTCTTGCAGCAGCTTCTTTTCCGCCTTTTCGAATTCGCGCGCATGGGCATAACGCAAATTCGTATTCATCGGATGTTCCGCGCAGCCACAGTCCACGCCAACCAGCTTCAGCTTCAGATCCATCGCCCAATCAAAGAATTCCGGCGAGGGGCCCGGATGGCGTACCAGATAGCCAAACTCCTTATTCTCGATACCCCCTTGCGCCGCGGGATTCGCCACATCCGGCTGATCCCAGCCATATTTATGGTAGCCCGTATTCACGATCAGGATATCCCCTTCCTTCACCTCGACCCGATCGGTGATCATCTGCGGCGTGTATAGGCTGTAGTCAGAGACAGCATCAGAAATATCAACGACAACCCCTTCGCCGCACAGTTCTGTCAGCGGGATATCGGAAATGGCCCGCGCTCCCGAATGAAAAGCGCGCGGTCCCACCAGGTGCGTGCCGCTGTTATTGCTCCACTCGATCAGCTGCCCGTTGGCCCCTTGCCCCCCGCCGTACGATCCCGTCAGGCGCTTGAAAAAGTGAACCTGCAGAGGCATCTCCCCCGGCCACGGCGGCGTAAAAATGCTCAGACCCTGCGTCAGATCAAACCAGTTCGCCTCGCTCATCACCTTAATAAAATCATCACGTTTCATCTTAAATTCCCCTTCACATTCGCATTTGAGAATGGTCACTACTCACGATTCTAGTGTAGTAGGCATCCTCAGATGCCGGTTTCTCAGATGCCTTTTCCTTGACCACCTCGTTCGCATTTGAGAATGCGAACTACTCTCGATAGCTAGGCCGTCAGCTCAAATACCGCTCCGCATAGGCCATCAACGCATCTTCGAAAACGGACATCGGCGGGCGCACGAGACCGGCACCCACTTGCCCTACGCCGGCATCCCGATGGGCGATGCCGGTGTTGATGCGCGGCGTAATGCCTAGTTCCACTATTTTGCGAATATCCGCGCCCACCGGCGTCCCGCGAAAATCCAGCGCCGGGATCGTGAAATGGGAATGCTCCGCCTGCGTAATTTCATACATCTCCAAGGTCGCGTTGAGCGCATCCTGCGGCGTGCCGCTGATGAAGGTGACGATAGCCGGCGCGGCGGCCATGGCAAAGGCCCCAATACCCGCCGTTTCCGTGATCGTGCTGTCCCCAATATCGCCGCTGGCATCCGCGGCCGTAAAGCCCGGGAAATAGAGACCGACCGGTTGGCCTACAGGACCGGTGAACCATTGATCCCCCAACCCGCTGACGCGAATGCCCAAATCTGTCCCATTGCGGGCCATCACGCTCATAATCGTGCTGCCTTCCACATTTTGTCCCGCATCGGCCATCGCTTTACACGCCGCCATGACCGGATTAAGCACGCTGAGCGCGTTTTCACCCAGGAAGCTGATGATTTCAGCGGCGATCGCCGGGCTGCCTGCCGCCTGGGCGATATAGGGAGCCAGCTTGGTCGTGAAGATGAGCGAACCGGCCTTGTTGCGATTGTGCCCTTCATCCCCCATGTGCAAGGATTCGGCCAGCAGGGCGCGAATGTCCAGGCCATCTCCCGTAGCGACCAGGGCGTCATTCAAGACCGGACCCATGACATCATTCATCCAGCGCAGTTTGGCGATAACCTCCGGGCTATAAGCCCCGTAGCGCAGCACTTTGCCATACCCCTCGTTGAGATTGGAGTAAGCCATATTGCCGTGCGTGACATTTTCGACGACATAAACCTTCATGGAGGCGGAGGTCACGCCGGCCATCGGGCCTACGCTGCTGTGCTCATGACAAGGAGCCAGCTCAATCTCACCCGAGGTGATCAAGGCTTCAGCCCCGATCTCCCCCGCAGCCAGCCCTTCGAAAATAAGCGCGCCGATGATCGCACCGCGCATCGGGCCGGAAGCGCGCTCCCAGGTGATGGGCGGGCCGGCATGTAACAAGAGATTGTCGCGCATGCCCGGGATCACGTCCCTGGCCGTGGCTACGCCCTTTAAGATGGGTCGCGCGGACATCATCCGATCTACGGCCGTTTTGTTGGCCAGTTCAATATCAATCATCGAAAACCTCCTAATCTACTGCTTCCTCATTTTGGCCAGGATGGCCATCATTTTCTCATTGCCGCCCGCTGGTGGGCGCCAATCCACCTGGATCGCGCGTGCGCCCTGGCTTTTTATGCTGTCATAAAAGGATTCTACACCCACATTGATGGCGACCAGTTCACCGCAGATATGATCGAACGGAATCGGGGTGTGCTTGTATCGGTGCGCTCCCCGTAACAACTCGCCGGCGTGGATCACGGCATCCGTGGTATTGCGAAAAACAAGGGCGCCCGCCCCTTCCATCTGCGCGATCTGGCTGTTCACGTCTTGCGGATCCTCATCTGTGCCCAGGACGATAGCCACGAATTCGATGTCGCGCCTCTCCTTCGCCGCGACAATAGCCGGACCCAGTTCCGCAGCAGGATCGGGGTGGGCTCCCTCGCCGAGGACCACGTCAAGCAGTATCAGACCCACATCAGGATCCTGCGCTTCCTGGCGCAGCCGCCGCAAGCGCAAATCATTGTCCATCATAGGATGCAAACGTCCCTGGGTGAATTCATCCTCGCCCAGGTCCAGGATGGTGTGCGCCTGGCTGACCAAACTATTAGCCAGTTTCTGTTCCGGCCGGATCGGAATATTGCTGTAAAGCGGGCACAAGATCGTCTGCAAGCTTAACAGCGCTTCATAGGCCAGCGTGCCCCCCGAGAACAATCCACGCAGGTATCGGGGCTGCGCCGCAGCCAGTTCATGATCCGTACCGCTCTTATGCCAATGTTCCAGATACTCAATGTCAACCGCCAACGAAGCGGCTTCGCTCAGGTTGGCAGCAAAATAAAGATTGCCCAGCTTGCGGGCCGGTGGCGGATAACCAATGAAGCAGATGACCGCCGGCTTTTCTATGGCCTGGGCGCCCTGCACGAGCTGTGTGACAACGACCGCATCTGGCGGCTTTGAGATCAAGACGATGATCCGGGTCTGCGGGTCACGGCCGAGTAAGTCCAGCCCTTGTTGGGCGCAAATGCCGCCAACTTCCCGTTTCAAGTCACGCCCGCCCGTCCCGATCGCCTGCGAGATGCCGCCGCCAAGATTGTGGATCGCCGCCGAGACCGCTTGCAGCCCGGTGCCGGAGGCCGCTACAATCCCGATATCGCCGCGACGCACGCGATTGGCAAAACCCAGGCCAACACCATTGATGATGGCCGTCCCGCAGTCGGGCCCCATCAGCAGCAGCCCCTTGTCCCGCGCCTTCTGTTTCAGCCTGATCTCATCCTTTAGCGCGACATTATCGCTGTACAGGAAAACATGTTTGCCCAAATCAAGCGCCTCTTCGGCCACGCCGGCTGCATAACGACCCGGCACTGAGATCAACACCCATTGTGCGTCCGGCAAACTGTTGACCGCGCCCTGCAAACTGCGCGGTCGAAAATCCTGCGCCATTGTCGAGCGCCGTCGTTTCAGCAGCTCGTCAACCTGCTCAATGGCCGCTGCCGCCGCCGCTTCGTCCTCCCCCTTAACCACGATCAACAAATCGTCCGCCTTGCCATCCATCTCGCTCAGGTCAAAACCGCTGGCCAGCAGCAAATCCCGATTCGCCGGCGTGGCCATCACCACCCCCGCATCCAACACCCCCGGCAGCCCTGCCAACGCCTTTTGCAACTGCATCAAAACCACCGAATCATAGTAAGCCCCGGCCCTTATCTCATGTCGTGTATAGCTCATCTCACCATCCATCCCAATCCCAATCCCTATCGCTCTCCACTCTACGCCCTACTCCCTCTCCTCCTCCATCATCTTCACCACCTTGCGCGCCACCAAATTCGCAAACAAATTAACCAGACCCAAAACAAGCGGCACCATCACTAACCCGAGCAGCATCCTGCGCTGTCCAGGATCGGGCAGATACTCATCCAGCAGTTCCCTGGCAACGCCCATCAAAAACTCGCTCTGGCTCGGAGGCTCGGGCACAGGAGAAGAAACCAAATCCGGCGCGCCGCCAACGGCCGTCTCCGGCTCCAACCGCGCCTGAATCTGCTTATCCAGATTCTGCAAACATTGTTTCGTAATCGCACTAGCCGAGCTGGTCATCAGGCGCTGTCCCACCGACGCCATACGGCCGCTCACCTGCCCGCTGCCCTTATAGAGCAAGTCAGTTCCCGATTCCGTCTCCGCCAGCTGCAAATCCCCCTCACCCTGAATAATACCGCTGGGCCCACGGCCGTTCACGACAAGATGAAAACCATCCACCGGCTGCAAATCCGAAAACGTCACCGTCCCCTGGAAAACACCATCCACCGGTCCAACCTTGATCCGCATCCTACCCTGGAACACATTTTCGCCGGCCGCCTGCAACGTCTCGCAGCCCGGCATCACCCTGGCCAAGACCTCGGGATCGCGCACCATTTCCCAAACCAACTCCCGCGGCGCAGCAATCGCGTAATTCCCTTCCAGTTCCACCATGTCCTATCTCCCAAGCATCCCCGTCCCAAACGCCATCGCATTCCCTATCGTGACCCCTACTGCCCCTTCTCCGCCGCCAGGCGCACCGCGTCCACAATATGCTGGTAACCGGTACAGCGACACAAATTACCCGAAATCGCCTCACGAATCTCAAGCTCCGATGGATCGGGATTCCTCTCCAGAAAGGGAACAAGCGTCATCAAAATACCGGGCGTGCAAAATCCGCACTGCAAGCCATGCGCCTCGTGAAACGCCTCCTGGATCGGGTGCAAATTCTGCGGCGTACCCAATCCCTCCACCGTTTGCAGCTCACCTCCATGCACCTGAACAGCCAGCATCAGGCAAGAGCGCACCGCTTGCCCTTCAAATAAGACAGTACAAGCGCCACAGACCCCATGCTCACAGCCCACGTGCGTTCCCGTCAACCCCAAAACATGGCGCAAGAAATCACTTAACAAAAGGCGCGGCTCTACTTCACGTTCGTACTCAATTCCATTTACCGTGACACTAATCGTTCTCTCATTCATGATTCAATTCCGCTGCGGGCGCGATCGACCGCCTGTTGTATGGCCCGTTTGCCCAACACAGTAGCCAGGTGGCGTTTATACTCGACCGTCGCGTGAATATCGGCCATTGGATCAATCTCTTCGCGGCTCGCCATTTGGGCCACATAGGCGATAAGTTCCGGTGTCGGCGCTTCCCCCACCATAGCCGCCGCAGCCCGCGCGGCCACCATCGGAATTTCGCCCACGTTCAGATAGACCAGCCGCGCCTGTTCTACCCTGCCGCCATCATCCAAGGTGATCACCGCCGCCAGCCCGGCCAGGGCAAAATCACCATGCCGCCGCGCAAACTCCTGGAACGCATATCCCGTATTGGCGCGCACGGCTGGAATGTCAATCTCCACCAGGATCTCTTCCGGCTCAATCACCGTTGAGAACAGCGCTTCATAACATCCGTCGGCGTTGATCCAGCGCTCGCCGCCCCGCTTCTGCAAACGGAACCGCGCGCCCAGAGCAACCGTAATCACCGGCAGTTCCGCCGCCGGATCGGCATGCGCCAGGCTGCCGCCAATCGTACCCCGGTTACGAATCTGCGGATGGGCAATCTGCGGCATGACCTCGTTAAGCAAAGGGGCACGCTCGCGCACGAGCTCACTGTACTCCAGCCCGCTGTGCCGCGTCATTGCCCCAATCCGCAGCCCCTGATCACCATCCGCCCGCAGAAACGCCAATTCTTTAACGCCGTTCAGATCGATAAGCACGGCAGGCTGCGCCAGGCGGAAATTCATCACCGGGATCAAACTCTGTCCACCCGCCAACAACTTCGCGTCATAGCCATAATCCGCCAGCGCGCCCAAAGCCTCCTCTAGAGAAGAGGGAGCTATGTACTCAAATGGAGCAGGTTTCATAAATCCTCCTAAAGTGCGTGTGCCAACAACGGCCGTTCTGCAATCAGCCCCACACCCCGTGCGGCCCAAATCAGAGCTGCCGCAGTGAGCCAATCTTGTAGCCGGCAGCCATTATACCATATCATACCGCATGGTTCCTTCTATGAGGCGGTCAGACGCCGGGCATAAACCCATAGAGACACCATAGCCAGGCTGCAAACAAAAACAAGGACCGCTAACGCGGCCCTTGTTCGATTGATGTGATCTTGTTGGCTGTTTTGCTTATTTGGCTGGATCTCGGTTGAATTTTAGCGCCTGCAAACCGGCCGCCCAGAATAGGAAGGCACGGAATGCTTCAACTGCGGCCTTTTCCGCGGCATCAGTGCCCGTACATATGCTCATCTGGATCGATTACGGTTTCTTGCCAATCGAGCAGATGGGCCGCCCTTTCCAAATTCTCGACCTGCCCGTCGTCGACCATCGTCTGCAGTACCGCCAACTGTTCAGGTGTGAGCACGCCGGTCAATGAGGGCGCGATACCAGCTATCAAATTCTTTTTTCTCATGGGGAGATGCCATCGCGAGGTTCCTCGATTCAGGTTCCCTTTTTCAGCGATGAGAATGGCTAGCTTTGACCCGTCGCGGCGCGGGCCATGGCGATGGTGTCGCTGAGGTGCTCGACCGGGACGATGCTGATCTCTTGCTTGATGGCCAGGGAAAAGACGAAACGGGAAACGGCCGTCAAGGTGGCCGCTTCCACCAGGGCATAAAAAACATGATTGGGGCCGCAGACGGTGAAATAGTGGAGGGTAACCCCGAGATCTTGGCCCACGCTCTCCAAGTTTTCAAATGAGGCCAACAATTTAGGCATCATCTCCTTTTCATAAACGGGGCAGTTGTCGGCACTGTGAATCATTGTGATGTGAAATAACATGTGAAATCTCCTTTGAAAATATTAGTTTTGTAAGAACTAGACACATTACCCAAAAATTCTGTCTGCTATAATATCACGTACGCTGGCGCCAGCCAAAGATCGGATTGCAAGCGAAGACGAGGTCGACAACTGATGGGCGAGGAGTGTCACCAGCGAGAAAAGAGCCAACAGCGCCGGGGTCGTTCGTGCAATCGCCAGGTCAGACCATTGTCGCTGCGTTTCCATGCCCAAGTGGGCGCGGGCTTCTTGGAAGGTGACTTCCACGCTCCAACGAGGGATGTACCATTGTACGATCTGAGTTGGGGACAAAGACAAGTCCGAAGTCCAAAAAGCCGCAGGCTGCATTTGACCGGAGGGGTCGCGAACCAACACCCAGCGCAGATGAATCCAGGCTGTTGAAAAAGTGACGGTAAGGAACTGGGGCCCGTTCCTAGGACACTATTTCAGGCGGCTAGGATCAGGGCAAGTACGAGTCCGCGAATTTATCGTACACGTTTGGACACGTTCCGTTGTAGTATTCCGATTCTTCGTAGTCAAAATGATCCAGCGGCCATCCCATCTCGCGATTGCATGCCTCGCTTCCGTAATGATCATCAGGGCCGCGGTCCGAAAAGGCATGCATGAACTCGTGGATCACTGGCCCGGCTGCAAGGTCGGTTGGCGTACGGCCATCTAGTAACAGTAGGGCAGACTCACAGATCTGCATGCCATTCCATCCCACGCAAGCTTCTCCGTCACCCCCCCGGCATTCTCCGTTGCTAGAAACCAGACTCTGGATGGTGTCAGTACCGGCGTAACCGCAGGCCGCGTAGCGGTAGTTGAACTGCAGTACGCCTACATACATATATTGATCCAGCCGCCAACGCGAGAATAAGTGGCAGGGCACGCAGAGGGGCGTGCCAACTCTTGTGTTGCTTCATAGGTCGTGACCCTCCAGATCGTCACGTGACCGATGCTGCCCAACGCGGGATTCACCGCAAAGAACAGAATGCAGAAATCACAGCACCTATTTTGTGCATCTCTTGGTACTATTATAGTGCCTATGCCCAGTTGCGGCGAATATAATAACCCAGGCCGCACTTGAATGGTTACAGATATGGCCGCAACAATCAGCAAGGGGCCAAGAAGCAGGCCCCACACGATTTTCGACGGAACCTTAAAGCCGAATCCCGCTCTATTTTGATTATATTGGTGCCAACAAATGCTTTGGATCACCTTTTTATTGCAGCCGGTACCGATGTGGCACAGTTTCTACCATATTGCGAATCTCCCCCATGTAGGTGAGGGGAGAGGTAAACGGCCGTCGAGCCAATCATATTAAAGGGATAAGCCGCAAACATTCGGTATAATGAAGAAAAATAGTTAATGTCGCCAAATAAGCGACAATAGGAAACCTTATATTCGTTATGCACCAATGATCAAAATTCTAGTTAATAGCTTGAGCAGAGTGAAATGGGCTCCACAAATTTACCAATACAGTTAACAAGTTTCGTCGGGCGCGACCAGGAGATAGTTGATGTAAAGCACTTGCTATTCAACTCACATCTTGTCACCCTCACAGGCACAGGCGGCAGCGGCAAGACGCGACTGGCAATCCAGATTGCCAATACAGTAAGCAAAACCTTTGCCGATGGGGTGTGGCTGGTAGATCTTGCGACCCTGCGCGAACCTGAACTCGTACCACAGCACGTCACCTTGGCACTCGGCTTGCGCCCGATTGCTGATCAACCCCTACTAGGGACGCTGCAAAGTTTTGTGCAGTCTAAACAGTTGCTTCTCATTCTAGATAATTGCGAGCACCTTAGCGCAGCTTGCGCCCAGCTTGCCCGAGGATTACTGTCTCAGGCGTCTGATCTGCGAATTCTAGCAACCAGCCGCGCGGCGCTGGCAATTGCTGGCGAAACAATCTACCCGGTATCCGGTCTAGAATGGCCTGTTTTTGAGGTTGCGGCTGGGCGAGGCGGGCAAAGTCGCTTCGATCCTCAAGAATTAATGACTTACGATGCCATTCGTCTATTTGTTGAACGAGCGCGTGCTATCTCGTCCAATTTCAGTCTCACTGCCGAAAACACATTGTCAACTATCGAGATCTGCAGGCGATTAGATGGCCTCCCCCTAGCACTGGAATTAGCCAGCGCCCGAGTCAATGTGTTGACTGTTGCTGAAATTACGGCACGCCTTAATCACCGTTTTTCCTTACTCATTTCCACGCAACGAAGTGACCTTGAGCCACGCCATCAAACCTTGCGTGCGGTGGTAGATTGGAGTTATGCATTGCTTGCACTGGATGAACAGATTTTGCTGCGGCGACTGGCAGTCTTCGAGTCTGGCTGCACACTTGATGCGGCCGAATCCATCTGTACCGGGGAAGGCATCGTCGCTGGACGAATTCTAGACCTTATCTCCTCGCTGGTGAGCAAATCTCTCATTATCGCAGAAACGGTCGGTCGCGCCCAGGCACGATATCGCCTGCTGGAGACCATTCGCGAATATGCTGTCGAGAAATTGGATGAGGCGAGGGAAACGGTACGCCTGCGCGACCGTCACCTGGACCTGTTCCTCGCCCGGGCGGAAGAAGCCGCGCCGAAACTGAACGACGCCTACCAGCAGCTCTGGCTGAACTGGCTGGAAGGCGAACATGATAACTTGCGCGCCGCCCTGGCCTGGTCGTTGGAAAACGGCCGCATTGAGGAGGGCCTGCGCATCGCCACCGCACTTGTCCGATTTTGGGAGATCCGCGGTTATGTGCAGGAAGGTTTGATATGGTTCGAGCGTTTGTTTGACCAGACCGACGAGAAAATTTCTCTGGTTGTCCACGCACAAGCCCTGGCCTATGCCAGCTTCCTGGCGATGTTTCTCGGCGATGCGGCGAGCGCCCTGGCTTATGGACAAAAAGCTGTCGTCTCAGCCGAAGCTGCAGGCGATGAAGGCAGCGGCGTCCTCACCATCGCCTTGTCCAGTTTATCTTCAGGGGCAAGAGTGGCGGGTGATTATCAAACTGCCTTCACCCTGGATGAGCGGGTCATTCAACTATTACGTGAATCGCCTGAGCAGCCGTTCTTCTTGGGCATGGCCTTACTAGGCCACGGCGGCATAGCCATCGAGTTGGGCGACTATGACACAGCCCGTGCCTCACTTGACGAGAGCCTGACGATAGCCCGAGAAGCGGGTGATTCCTTTCGGATCGCCCATGCCCTGAACTCTTTTGGCGATCTGGCACGCTGTGAGCAAAGGTACGCAGATGCCCAAACCGCGTATGAGGACAGTGCCCTACTTTTGCGCGCCCTAGATGCCCAGCACGATCTGGCCTCTGTTCTGCACAATCTCGGGCACACCTACTTGCACCTGGGGTATATCGAGCGTGCCCATCCCGTATTCCGTGAGAGTATGGCCACCCACCAGTTACTGCAAAATGTTTCCGGTATGGCTGAATGCCTGATTGGTTTTGCCGCCATTGCGCTCTTGCAAGGATTGCCAATCATGGGCACACGTCTGCTAGGCGCAGCGGATGCGCTTGGCGGTCAGCGTACCGCCACGGCCTCCGTGTGGCAAGCCACGCGGATGGAATATGAACATTATCTCGGCTTGGCTCGCGCCAACTTCTCGGAGCTAGAATTTCAAGAAGAACTGGCCATCGGGCGTGCCCTGTCCCGAGAGCAGGCCGCAGACTATGTCCAGAATCTTCCAGTCAAGCCAGAGACTGCGCCGACAATCAAAGAAACATCAGACGGCTTGACCAAACGCGAACGTGAAATCGCCATGCTGGTCGGTCAAGGCAAGGCGAATGGCGAGATTGCCACCGAACTGGTTTTGAGCAAGCGCACGGTTGAGACACACGTCAGGCATATCTTGTCCAAACTAGGACTCTCCAGCCGCGCCCAGATCATGCTTTGGGCAATTGAGCGCGGTTTGACCTGACCTTCTTTAAAGCTCCAAGCACTCTCGCAATCCAATAGCGACCAAGCTTCACGGCCTGGCCGCTTTTTTGTTTCCTTCTCCCCAGTTCGGGGCGTGGCGTTTGCCGAAATTTTCATCACGGATCAATTCGCACAGCAAAGATACGTGTGTTTCTCCGTATACGCACTGACGGCGCTTCATGTCCATTGCGCCATAATATCCGTATTAGGAGACAAACTGTGAAAAACGCTTCACTTACAACGATTGGTCGAAATGCAATTGCTCTGGCTGTCGTGGCGGTCCTTGGCTTGGTATCCATCATCTTGTTTTACGCCTTATTTGGGGGCAGTGGCGGACCGTTTGGCACGCTCAACGACATCTGTGTTGCCCTGGGGGGCATCTTGAGCGGTGGGCTGGTGTGGCGGCTGTATCCGCTCCATCGCCAACATGCGCCACGCCTGAGCCGATTGGCGTTGGGCAGTGGCTTACTTGGCGCATGTCTCGTGCCAATTGGCTCAAGTTTCGCGATCTTCAATGTGACAGGTTGGTTTTTGGCAGGATTGGTCACCACATTTGGCTACGCGCTCATCGGTCTATGGCTGCTGACATGGAACTATTCGGCGCGACGCCTGCCACCGTTTCCCCATCGTCTCGCCTTATTGGGGATATTGGCAGGTGGAGTAACGGGTGTTGGCCTGCTAGCCATAACGGGAATCATTGCTCGAACTGATGCGCCGGATGCAGCCCAATGGTATGTATCAACAGCCCTATACGTTGGCGGTCTGGGCTGGAATATTCTGTATACCATCTGGTGTATTTGGCTCGGCCGTCTATTGTTATCGAATAGATTGGTGCTGCAACTTTCTACAACTGTTGAATAAAGCGTGTAGACAAGGCTTACCAGAAATGTTTCCAACTTATAGTTTTTCACGGAGAGATTAACATGCTAGCAAGTAGTATTCCCGTTCCCAATACCCGCTTCAAATTTGGTTGGGTCGCCCTTCTTATATCAGCCACCCTAATGGCTTTGACCCATTTTAGCCTGATATTCATTCTGGATGAACCCGTTCTTTTCACCGGTTTTGCCGTCTTCAACCTTTACGCTTTGCTTGTCATCTTGATCCCATTTCGTCGCGGTGAAAAATGGGCCTGGATGACAACCTGGCTGCTGCCGATCGGATTGGCCCTTCCCGCCGCCCTGGACCCTGACATCATGATTTTCTATTTTGCGGTCGCTGCCGTCTGTGTATTAGGTCTGGTTCTTTCGATGCAGACATTCTTCGCGAAGAAATAGCCATCCTGGCAACAACGAATAGTTTGTTCAGCTGCACCAGCCCAGCAACAACCAACAAGAAGGCCAACCCGATGCCAATGAACCGAACAGAATCGCTTATCAGCCGCCTATTCGCTGAGGCCTTCAATCAGGGTAATCTGGCGGTTGTGGACGAATTGTTATCCCCTGACTATTTCGCCCACAGTGCCCTCGGAGGGGCATCACCTGGCCCAGGGGGTTTGAAGTGGCTGATTGCCATGTTCCGCGTCGCCTTTCCCGATCTTCACTGTACTGTGGAGGGCGAAATCAGGGAGGGAAATAGGTTCGCAGCGCACTGGACGATGCACGGCACACACAGGGGACTGTTCATGGGCAACCCGCCCACCGACAGGCAGGTCGAAGTGCAAGGGATGATCTTTGGCAGGATTGTAAACGGCCGTATTGTCGAAGACTGGACCCTGATTGACCAGATAGGCATCCTGCAACAGCTTGGACTTGTGCCGCCAGCAAGATGAAAAGACAAACAAACATGGACATTTCCGATAAAAAACGCACGTCAACCTTTTCCAAACGTGTCTCTCTTGGTGCCATTGCCCTGATTGTGGCAGGGTTAGCACTGATTCCACAAGGGTTATTGACGGCCAACGTGCCATCTGCCCCAGAACAAAACATGGAGTTTGCCTCTGGAGCCAACTCGTTTGGCTATCGGCTAAGCATGATGTTGGTGGGAATATCGCTGGCGCTCTTCATTTTGGGTGTGTTCGCTCTTTACGCGCATCTCTCGCAGACGAAACAGGAAAAAATGGCCTTCGCCGGCCTTATTGTGACTGTTGGTTTGCTCGCTCTGTTTCTGCCGATGACCGGCTTTGCCGCCTTTGTGGTGCCGGCAATTGGCGCCCTTATTAAACAGGGACATACCGAGATGGTGGCGGTGATGGTTGAAACCTTTAAGGAGCCATTCCTACCCATCCAGTTCTTTGCCGGCATCCTATGGAATATCGGCAACATACTGCTAGGCGTAGCCATTTGGCGTTCCAGAACCCTGTGGAAGTGGGGCGGGCTTCTCTTCATTATCTACGGCGTGGTTGGCGTTCCCTCGTATCTGGATGTCAAGGCGTTTCAAATCATTTCACCAACTGTGGGTGGATTGGCCCAGATCGCAGTTGGAATTTCTCTGTGGCGCAAGGAACGCAGTTCCAGGTTTGGTCTTGCTGAAGAGATTGTTGGCAGCGGTCGGTAGTATGGTTCTGGCATCCCGGCGGATTGAGGAAGTCATTCGCGCTGTCCGTGAAGGAGTGCACAAGAACGGCCGTTCGCTCCTGGTTATGCCGTCGGGTAATTTTCGTAACATGAGCGATGAAGATGTGCAGGCTCTGGTTGCCTACCTGCGTTCGCAGCCAGCTACCGGCGAGCCCAGCCCAGACACTCATTTCAACTTGCTCGGGGCCGTTTTTATGAATCTTGCGGATTTTCGAACCGCGCAGCAGCCGGTGAGCAGCGTACCCGCGCCTCATGCCGGCACAATGGAAGAGGGCAAGTACATGATAGACACTATTGGCTGTGGTGACTGTCATGGTGCCCAACTGCAGGGTAAAGTAGACAATGGCCAGCCCGGCCCGCCCTCTGGTCCAAACCTCACCGAGATCGTTCCCCAGTGGAGTGAGGGGCAATTTATGACATTCTTCAACACCGGCACGCTGCCAGGAGGCGGGCAGGTGCCAATAAGCACATTGAAAAGCGGATTTTCGGAACCCAAGATGCCCTGGCCGATGGTACGGGCCGTCGCCACGAACGATGAACTAAAGGCCATTTATGCCTATCTGCACAGCCTATAGGCAGTGGCAAGCCCAGTTAGATAAAAGTGCTGGTTCTATTCGTCTGGATTATAGTTTTTGGGCCAAAAGGTGACAGCTTCGCCATCTTTTGGCCCAAAAGACAGCCCAATGATTGCCCCTCCTTGGGCAGCATCAGCTTCATGCCTAGTACTGGCGATATCATCGACTCTTCTTTATACCCATCCTGGAATTGCTCCCGTTCCGGCATCGATGAAACTCCCCAACTCCACCCAAAAATGATGCATCCTTATGCGGCAACAGCTTCTGATTTTGGCCAGGCTAAAGGTATACACTTACTAGTTACAGTATTACGTGACAATCCATGTAAGATCGTTGCATTTGTTTGCGATATTGTGCGAGTCGATTGAGGGAATCACCTAGATGTAGAATCTCTATAGAGACTTTCCAGCGTTTCTTCGAACACATCGTTGAGATATGCAACACCGACGACACCGTACGTTTGCCTGGGGCCAGAATGGCGCCGATGGTCAGCACTTGTACCAAGTCCCAAATGCGGTGGTTGAATATTGGTATAAACGGGGCAAAAGTGATCATAATTTCCTGCGGCAAGGTAAGCATAAGATTTCTCCATGGAAGCTGAAATCAGCTTACCTTGTCGTTTCTTCTTGTCAATCATTTGGATAAAGTCGAGCATTCACTATTCACCATTCACCAGTAACAATTTCCTGCCACAGCGCTTCATCGAACTCAGCCAGCGACGACAGCACATAGTCCGCAATACCAAGCCGCTTATCCCCGGCTACCGATTCATCTGGCACGCAAATACAGGTCATTTCCGCCGCTTTGGCCGCGAGCACTCCCAGGACAGAATCCTCAAAGACGAGACAGTGGCGTGGAGCGACGCCCAGTTTGTCGGCCGTCTTGATATAAACCGCCGGATGTGGCTTCCCATAGCGCTCATCCTCCGCCGAACCGACCACGTCAAAGCAGCCGTCCGCACCCAAAACGCTGATATTGGCATTGATAACGCGACAAGGTGAAGAGGAGGCAACGCCCAGGGTGATCCCCCGCCCACGAAAGAAGTCGATCGCTGCCAACGCTCCCTCCATGGCCGCCCCGCGCTCCTGGATCAGGGCAATCACCCTTTCCAGAATGCGCTCCGTCAAGTCGCCAGGGGAAGTTCCGGCCCATGGCCGTCTCTCGTACCAGTAGTCGACGATCAGGTCGATGCGCATCCCCTGCACCGCTCGAAACTCCTTTTCGCCAAAATCGAAGCCCACCTGAGCAAACAGCTCGATCATGGCCAGATCCCATAACGGTTCGGAGTCAATCAGCAAGCCGTCCATATCAAAGATGACAGCCTTAATAGTTCTGTTGTTATTCATTCAATGAACTAGACAACTTCCAGGCCCGGCAGATTCTCGCGCACATAGGCCTGCACGGCCGTCGCATCGGGCAGATCCAAGGCCGCGGCGGCCAGCTCCTGCGCCTGCGGCAGCGTGAGCGAACGTATTATTTGCTTCGCCGGCGGGATGGCAGGCGGGTTCATACTGAACTCGTCCAAACCCAGGCCCAGCAAGATCGGGATAGCCAACGGTTCCCCCGCCAGCTCGCCGCACAGCCCGACCCACTTGCCCTGCGCGTGCGCGGCGTCGATGACATGGCGAATCAAGCGCAAAACGGCCGGTTCAAACGCCGAGGCCAACGGCGCGACATGGCTGTTGGTGCGGTCGGCCGCCATCGTGTACTGCGCCAGGTCGTTGGTGCCGATGGAGAAGAAATCAACCTCCGCCGCCAAGTGGTCAGCCATCAGCGCTGCCGAGGGGATCTCGACCATGATCCCAATTTCCATCCCTTCCGCCACCGCGTACCCTTCGGCTACGAGTTCCTGACGACACGCCTCGAGCATCGCCCGTGCCTGGCGTACTTCGCCCACAGTGGCGACCATCGGAAACATCAACTTCAGATTATTGCCCGCCCCGGCGCGCAGCGCAGCGCGCAGCTGCGGCCTAAACAACTCCGGTCGCGCCAGGCACAGGCGAATAGCGCGCACGCCCAAAAACGGATTGTCTTCCGGCTCCATATCCAGATAGGGCAGTTCCTTATCGCCCCCCACATCCAGCGTGCGCAAGATGACCGGCTGCCGGCCAAATCCCTGGGCGATCGTGCGGTACGCCTGGTACTGCTCTTCTTCGTCCGGCAAATGATCCCGTTCCAAATAGAGAAACTCGGAACGCAGCAGGCCGACCCCTTCCGCCCCGGACAACAATGCATCTTGGGCGTCGCTCACACTGCCAATATTGGCCACCACCTCAACCACATGCCCATCGGCTGTTACCGCCGGCTCGTGCGCGTGCGCCTGCGCTTTGATCAAGGTACCGGCCGATTTGACCTGCTGTTCGCGATAAGCGGACAGCGCCGCTTGATCGGGATCGAGCAGCAGCGTGCCCTGGCTGCCGTCCAAAATCAGGGGCAACCCATTGGCCAGATCCAGAACCACGTCGCCTGCGCCAACCAGGGCCGGCAAACCGAGACCACGCGCCAGGATCGCTGTGTGTGAGGTCGCGCCGCCAACGGACTGTGCAAAAGCCAAGCACCAATGATTTATCCAACGAAATCGTATCCGAGGGGGTCAAATCATGGGCAATGATGATTGAGGGAACTACCAGCGCCGCTGCCGGTGATTCTTCAATGCCCAGCAGGATGCGCAGGACGCGTGTCGAAACGTCGCGTACATCAGCCGCCCGGGCGCTGAGATATTCATCATCCAGGGATTCCAGCATGGCGGCGATCGTTTCCGCTGTGTCTTGTAACGCTGCCTCGGCGTTGATGCCCTGCTCCTTGATCGCAGACTGCACGGCGGCATGCAGCTCCGGATCGTCGAGCATCATCTTGTGCGCTTCGAATATCGCTGCATCACCACTTCCGCTTTCTTGCAGGGCCATCTCGTGGATATCGTCCAACTGCGCCCCGGCAACTGTAACCGCGTCCAAGAAACGCCGCCACTCCAGTTCCCTGTCCGCCACCGGACAACGTTCAATCTTTAGCTCCTGCCGCCTGAACTGGAACAGTGGCCCAATAGCAATTCCGCGCGATGCCGCAATACCGTGCAGTTCCTGCATGATCCCGACCTCCAACCTCACCAGTGGCAGTCAACCGCTGCCCGTGAGCGGTCGATTGTTGGCTGTTGGCTGTCAGCCACCGGCTTCCCCAAAATTGCCCTGCACCAACTCCTGCAAAGCCAGCAGCGCCTGATCAGCATCTTCCCCTTCGGCCGTAATCTCAATCTCCGCCCCCTTGTGTGCGCCCAGGGTCAGGACGGAGAGGATGCTCTTGGCGTTCGCGGAACGGCCGTTACAAGTCACGCTGATATCGCTCTTGTACTGCATCGCTTGCTTCACAAAGAGAGAAGCCGGACGCGCATGCAGGCCAACTTCATGCTCGACAGTCACCCTAATCTCTGCCATACGATCTTCCTCAAACAGAACTATGAAAGATGCCAACTTTTTCAGCTATAGCGAGATGGAAACCTATTCGCAAACAAAAAGTTGGCATCTTTGCCTCTACATCAACAACAACAGCGGCGACTCCAGCGCCGCCTTCAAATCAGCAATGAAGTGCGCCGCGACCGCGCCGTCGACGACCCGGTGATCGGCCGTCAGCGTGATCTGCATGATCGGCCGTACCATTATCTGCCCATCCTTGCCGGCCACAACCTCATCCTGCGTCGCGCCCACAGCCAGGATCGCCGCCTCCGGCGCATTGATGATCGCATTAAACTGCTGCACGCCAAACGGCCCCAGATTAGAAATCGTGAAGGTGCCGCCGCGTACCTCCGACGGAACCAGCTGGCCATCACGCGCGCGGAGTGACAGATCCTTCACTTCCGCAGCTATCTGAGCGACGCCCTTGTCGCCAACTTTATGCACCACGGGCACAATCAGCCCCGTTTCCAAGGCCACGGCCACGCCGATATTGACATCGCGGTATAAATGGATCTCCTCGCCCTGGAAAGAGCTGTTCAACCACGGGTGACGAGCCAGGACCGAAGCCACGATCTTGACGATCAACGCCGTGGCCGATATGCGCGCGCTGCCCGTATGCTCGGCGTAGGCGTTCAATTCTGCCCGCGCTTCGTTGAACTTACTCATATCAACGCGCATATTGAAGCCGATATGTGGCGCTTGCTGGTAGCTGCTGGTCATACGCTCGGCAATCGTGCGCCGCATGCCGCGCAAAGGAACAACCTCAACCTCGGCCGGTGGCGGGGCGGCCTGCACAATGGCTGGTTCGGGGACGGAGATTTCTGCAGCTAAAACATCAGCAGCCTGGATGCGGGAGTCAGGCCCGCTGCCACGGATCGTCTCCAAGGCCACGCCCCGCTCCTTGGCGACTCGCCGCGCGGCGGGCGTGGCATACACTTTCCCCTGCCCGTTGCCAGATGGCGGCGGCGCTGCCAGGACCTGCTCGACATCTTTCTTGGTCACTTTTCCGCCGGGGCCGGAGCCGGGCACGGCCGTCAAATCAATGCCCGACGCCTCAGCCATGTTGCGCGCCAGCGGCGTAACCGGCACTTCCCAGTCTGTCCGGGCCACCATACCGCTGCTGGTTGGCGGCGCCGTTTCCGCTGCCGGGGCGGGCCTGGCCGCGGCCGGCAGCGCTTCGCCTGGTTCCAATATATAGGCGATGGTCGTCGCGATCGGCACCGTCTCCCCCTCGCCAACCAGGATTCCGCTCAAGATACCGGATGCCGGCGCTTCTACTTCAATAGCTACCTTGTCCGTCTCGATCACCAGGATCGTCTCGCCCTGTTTGACACTGTCTCCTTCCTGCTTCACCCATTCGCCGACCGTCCCCGTCTCCTGGTCCATGTCCACTTTGGGCATAATGACGTCGGTAGCCATATTACACCTTGCCTTGCACAATATCGCGCGCCTTGGCCACGATGTCCGGCACCTGCGGCACCGTATTGAGTTCCAGCGTGCGGTTGTAAGGGATGGGCATGTCTCGCCCGGCGAGACGCACAATCGGCGCGTCCAGGTAGCCGAAGGCTTTGCTCTCGGCGATGACTGCCGCCAATTCGCCGCCGTAGCCGCCCATCTTCACCGCTTCGTGCACGATCAGCACCTTGCCTGTCTTAATCACCGATTGAATAATTGGCTCGGCGTCCAACGGCCGTAAGGTGCGCGGATCAACGATTTCGACCTCAATCCCCTCTGCCGCCAGCTGCTCCGCCGCTTCCAGCGCCCTGGAGACCATGATCGACGTAGCCACGATCGTCAAATCCTTCCCTTCCCGTTTCACATCCGCCTGTCCGAGGGGAATCGTATACGGCTCTTCCGGCACGGGTCCTTTCGTCTTGTACAGCAGCTTGTGCTCCACAAACACGACCGCGTTGTTATCACGGATAGAGCTGATCAACAACCCTTTCGCATCATAGGGGCTGCTGGGCATAACCACTTTCAAGCCAGGAATATGTACAAACCAGTTCTCCAGGCTTTGCGAATGATGTTCCGCCGCGCCCGTGCCCGACCCGGCCGGCGTGCGCAGCACCATCGGCACCGTCGCATTGCCGCCAAACATGAAGCGCAGTTTCGCCGCCTGGTTCACAAGCTGTTCCGAGGCCAGAGTCATGAAATCCATGAACATGATCTCGGCGATGGGCCGCATGCCGATCAGCGCCGCGCCGGTCGCCGCGCCAGTCAATCCCAACTCGGTGATCGGCGTATCGAGGATGCGATCGGGGCCGAACTGCTCCAACATGCCAAAGGAGGCGCCAAACGCCCCGCCATATTGGCCGATATCTTCCCCGATCATGAATACTTTTTCATCCCGTTCCATCTCCTGCGTCATCGCTTCGCGAACGGCTTCCAAATAGGTTATCTCTCTCATGGTGCGTACACCCCTTCTTCTATACTCTCCACGCTCGGATCGGCGCTATCTTCGGCGAATTGCCGCGCCGACTCGATCGCCGCATACGCCGCTTTTTCAATGATGTCTATCTCTTCCTCTGTGAACAGCCCTTCGGCAACAGCCAGCTTGCGGTAGCGCCGGATCGGGTCCGCCTCCTGCCACTCCTCTATCTCTTCCTGGGTGCGGTAGCGGTTGCGGTCGCTTTTCGAATGGCCGCGCCAGCGGTAGGTGTTGTTGACGATGAGCGAGGGTCCACCACCTGACCGGGCGTGGTCGACGGCCGTTTGCACCGCCGCCTTCACTTCCAGCAGGTTGTTGCCGTCTGTCGACGCGCCGGGCATGCCATAGTTTACTGCAAATCCAGCCAGCCGTTCGCTGGTCGTCCAGCTGCGCGCCGGGAATGACATAGCGTACTGGTTGTTCTCGCAGATGAAAACAACCGGAACCTGGAACAGAACGGCCAGGATCATCGATTCGTGAAAAGCGCCGGTCGACGCCGCGCCGTCGCCAAAGAAAGACAACAGCACCCGATTGTCGCCGCGCATTTTCAGGCCAATCCCCACGCCGACAGCCATCGGCAAACCACCGCCGACAACCCCATTGGCGCCCAGGTTGCCGCCTGCCACATCGGCGATATGCATCGAGCCGCCACGCCCGCGGCAGTAGCCGACCTCTTTGCCATAGAACTCGGCCATCATCAGGTTCAGGTCCGCCCCTTTGGCGATGCAAAGACCATGTCCCCGGTGATGACCCAAAATATAATCATCCGCTTCCAGCGTGCTGATAGAGCCGATGGCCGATGCTTCCTGCCCGATGGAGAGGTGCATCGTGCCATGGATCTTGCCCATCATGTAGCTCTTTTCCGCCTGCTCCTCGAATGCCCGCGTCTGGTACATCAAACGCAGCATCTCCGCCGCTTCTGCTTTGCTTACTGTCATATTCTTGCTCCTTCTCTATTTATAGTCATTAACCGTTTTCCGTTGACTGCTGGCTGCCAGCTGTCTTTAGCGCACCAATTGCAGTTCAGGGACCGCGGGCCAATACTCATTGATCAAACTTCTGAACTGCCTGGCCGTTGCTGCCGGATCTGGCGTTTCACGAATGGCTCTACCTATATTAAACACAGAAATATCAAGGCCCCTGAAGAAAGGAATCATATCCAGATCAATGCCACCAGCCACTGAAATCTTGAAGCCCATGTCGATCAAGGCCTGGATCGTCTCGTAATCCTTCGCTTCCCACAGCCGCGACGTATTTCCTTCATCCCAGCCGCGATGATAAACCATGCGCTCCATGCCGATTTTGCGCCATTCATTGGCGCGGGCCATGATATCCTGTATGCCGGTCAGTTCGACGATCGCCTCTTTTCCCGGCCGCCTGTTCGCTTCTTCCCAGGCCAGCTTCACCGTTGCCAAGGGCGCAGCCCCCATAACGGTCATCCAATCCGCACCCGCATCGAAACATATTTTGGCCTCCAAGCCCCCAACATCGGGGGATTTGACATCGGCCAGAATGATCTTGTCAGGGCAAATTTCCCGCACCGCGCGTACCGCACGCATGCCCTCCGCCTTCGTCAGCGGCGTGCCAATCTCAATCGCCTCGACTTCCTCGCGCACCAAATGAACCATTTCCAAAGCGGGCACCAGATCCACATAGTCCAGAGCCACTTGTATAATAGGTGTTGATTGCATACTTACTCTCCTGAATTCAGTTTTCACTGTTAACCATTCGTTTTCACTGTCAAACCGCTTGCCGTTCGCCGTTCACTACTCACTGTTGACTAAACCCCGCCTTCATCTGCACGCGCAGCCAGGCTCGCGACTCCGTCACAATCCGCAGCGCATCAGGAAAATCTTCCGTCCACAGTTCCAAAACCACCGGCGCCTGAAACCCCATCCGGGCCAGCGCAGCGAAAGCGTCCACAAAGGGTACAACCCCTTCGCCAGGCGCAACATAGCGCAGTTGGCCGCGCAGCGTATCCTTCACATGTAAAGCGGCGATATGCCCGCGCCCTAGTTCCAATTGCGAGACGACATCGAGCCCGGCATAAGCCAGGTTGCCGATGTCGGCATACAGTTGAAACCAGGGAGAATCAAAATAGTCCACGTATTCCATCGCCCGGCTGATGGAATTGATTTGTATGTCCCAATTTTCCAGGGCCAGCATGACCCCGGAACGCGTCGCCCATTCGAACGCTTTTTCCAGGCTGTTTAAGAAACGCACCTTGCTGCCCGCGTCCCGCTCTTCATAATAATTTTCCGCGCCGGCAACCAGAATCAATCTGAGTCCCGAATCCACAGCGAAATCAATCGCCTTGGCAAAAATGTCCAGGCCCGCCTGCCGCGTCTCTGCCGATGCGCTGCCCAAAGCAAAACGGCGGTGCGCGCTGAGGCTCATCGATTGGATCGGCACGGCCGTATCCGCCACTGCCTGCCGCAGAGCTGACCGCTGTCGGGCGTTCCAATCTAACCTGGCAATACGCTCGTCGCTGTCGTCGATGGCAATCTCCAGAAAATCATACCCCGCGCGTTTCGCCGTCTGCAGCCGCTCATGCCAGGTCAGCGTTGGCGGCAATGCTTTTTCATAAAGGCCGACCGCTATAGCGGTGAGGTTGGATTGCCAGATCGCCATAATTGATCCCGGTCCAAATCCCTCAAAGGGATCTGCTTCGTACAAGAATCACAAGTGTGAACATTCCTTTCACAAATGTGATTTTATGTTACCGTAGATCGCTGGCAAAGTCAAGAGGCTGGCAGCTATCGACGGCCAGCCGTTTTCTTCTTATTCCGTCGGATACCGCAGTCCCCACTGCTCCCGCAGCGCATCCATCGTCTGCATGATAGACAGGGTCTCGGCCAAAGGCATAATCTCCGAATCAATCTTGCCGGCGCGTATGCAATTCATCACCTCTCGCGCCTCATATTCATATCCGTTGAAGCCAGCTTCAAAGGGCATCATGATCGTTTCCGGCTCCTGTCCCTGGCGGTGGATGGTCATACCGGACCCTTTGTACCAGGGAGGATGAACATCGATTCTTCCCGTCGTGCCGTAGATCACAGCATCTTTGACGTCATACGACTCCTGCGAAGCGACAATTGAAGCCAGCTGCCCTCCGTCGAAGCGCAAAATTACGGCCGAAGTATCATCGGTCCCTGTCTCACCCATATGCGGCAGTCCAACGATGCTCTCCGGCTGGCCCCACAAGCTGTGCGCCCAGGAGATGCCATAAGAGTTCATGTCGAGCAAAATACCGCCGCCCAGGTTCAGATCAAAGAAGCGGTTTGCCGGATCAAAGGGGGGTGCGGCCAGGGAGTTGACCAGCATGCCCAAGCGGCTTGCCAATCGCCCCCTGAGGCAGCAGTTCGCGGATTTTCGTGTGCACAGGCGTGAAGCGCGTCCACATCGCCTCCATCAGAAAAAGATTCTTCTCCCGCGCCAGCCGAATCAAATCGGCCGTTTCGGCGGCATTGATCGTCATCGCCTTTTCGCAGAGCACATGCTTGCCCCCTTCCAGGCACATCGTCACATCCCGGTGGTGAAAAACGCCAGGTGTGCCGACATAGACAATGTCGATGTCGGGATCGGCGACCACATTTTCATAGCCGACAATGCGCCGTTCGACGCCATACTCATCCGCATAAGCATCGCAGGTTTCCTGGCTGCGCGAACCGATGGCCAGGAAATTGGCCTCCGGCAAATTATTCAAGGCGGTTCCAAAACGGCGGGCGATCTTGCCCGTGCCCAGGATGGCCCAGTTAAATTGATTTGACATGGAAATATCTCCTTAGGAAGCGATAAGAAAGAAAACATTCAACATTCAATTATCCCTCAGCCCACACCTTTTCCCCTTCCTTCAGCCGAATCGCTGGAATCACACACAAGAAACCCAGCGCTTCCTCTCCCGTGTTGACGATCTGGTGCCGCTCATCAGGCGCAATATAGACCACATCCCCCTGCACGACCTCGTGCCAATCTTCCGCCAGCAAAACCTGCCCCTGCCCACGCAGAAACACAATACCATGATCGTGCGCATGTTCTTCAAGGTTCGTATGCCCACCGGCATCAACCTCATAATAGCGAACCGCAAAATTCCGCGCCTTTTCTGACTTGCCAATCAGCCACGTCTCGGTCACGCCAACGGCCGTTTCACTGTTATAATGCCTGGTTCGTGCTCCCGACCAGGAAAACAGCGTGCCCCATTCGCCACTAAACTTATTTATCACGCTCATACGCTTCCCCCTTACCATCACCCGGCGCCGCCTGCTCAAGCCACTGCGCCAATTCATTCAAACGCACGCGCGAGGTCATGTCGAGACTCATTGGCGTCACCGAAACGATCCCCTGTGCCATAGCATAAGCATCCGTATCTTCGGCCGTATACTTGCCCTTCTGCGGAAAGTGGTCGAACTGGTTTGGCCCGTCAAACAGATCTGCGCGCGGCCTGGCGGTCGGCCGGTAGTAGGCCAGCCTGTCCTGGCGCGTTACCTGCCAGGGACTCTCCGGCGTCGCCGCGGCAGGCACATCGATCTTCAACAAGTCAACATCATCGGGCAGCAGCTTGCCCAACATTCGCCCGGCAAAAAAGCGCACAAACGAAGCCGCGGCAGTGAAGTCAACACTGTAATCGTATTCATGGTAATCAATGTGATCAATCTCCAGCGAGGCCGCGATCGCCGGAATGCCAAGATCGGCTGCTTCCAACGCCGCCCCAATCGTGCCCGACACTGCCACGCAAGAGCCAACATTCTCGCCGAAATTGATACCGGACACCACCAGGTCCACGCGCCGCTGGGCGAGTTCCTGCACCGCATGCTCCACAGCCAGCGCCGGCGTCGCATTAGCCGCGAAAGCGGGCCAGGTGCGATCACCTATGCGAAGCTCCCGCGCAAATAAACGGCCGTCAGCCCCATCCTTCTGCGACCGCGACCGCCCCATGCTCGTCTGCTGTACCCGTGGCGCTACGATCAGCAGCTCTCCCAAACTGTCCAGCACCGCTACCACGGCCGCTAGTCCTGGAGAGTCGATTCCGTCATCATTGGTAACTAGAATAAGCGGTGCTTCCATTAATATTCCTGATCAACTTGAAGAAAACGATCTTTTTCCAACGCCGCCGCCAATTCGGCGATGCTCTCGAACAACAGATCAGGCTGGACATCGCTCCCAGCCAGCTGTTCACGCGTCATCACGCCGGTCAGAACGCCTATCGTCCCGATCCCCACCCGCTGCGCGCCGAGAATATCGGTGTTCAACCGGTCACCCAGCATGACTGTCGTCGCCGGATCGGCCCGCAGCGCGCGCATCGAGACATCAAAAATCGCGCGTTCTGGTTTGCCCATAATCGTCGGTGCAGCGCCCGACGTCGCCTGCAGCGCGCCAATGACCATCCCTGTTCCTGGATTGAGGCCGTCCGGCGTCGGATAGCTGCCATCGGTATTCGTGGCCACGAATTCCGCGCCGGCCATGATCAGGCGCATGGCCACCTTGACCTTGTCATGCGTCAGCCCGCGGTCCATTCCGGCGGCGACGGCAACAACCGCATGATCCGGCATTTCTTCGCCAAGAGACAGGCGAAAGCCCGCCTCCTGCAGCGTATCGAGCAAGCCGCTCATACCCACGGCATGCACTGCTGCCCCGTGCCCGTACTTTTCTTCTAGATAAGCGGCCGTTACGGTCGAGCTGGTAAATATCCTTTCTTTCTCAGCCTCGACTCCAAAACCGGACAGCTTATTCAGATAAGCATCCACGGTTCGTGTATTGTTGTTGGTGAGCAGTGCCCATTCGATTTCCCGCCGCTTCAAGGCAGCAAAGAAGTGCAATAGTCCAGGCACCGCTTCCGTGTCGCGCCACAGCACGCCATCACCGTCAATGAGCAGCGTTCGCATTTCCGTTAGATTCATTCGTAATCCTTGCCTTTGGCTTTCCCCAAACCCCGTTTAGCGACGGGTATGTCTGATCGCAGTCGAAAGGTGAGCAGCGAGCGTCCTTAAATGCGACCGGCATCTGAGGATGCCTACTGATCCGCTACGTGAAGGGTGACCCTATTCATCATCTATCAACAGCAGCTTTTCGGCCGTATTGCTATCCGTGACCAGCATATTCACATAGCCGCCGCGCAGCGCACCCAAAATCGCTTGCGCTTTGGCCACATCTCCCGCCACGCCCAGCCGCGTAGGTATTGCCAGCAGATCATCTCTGGCAATACCCACCAGCCTATCGTGGAAATCGATATTTGCCTCAGCGCCATTTATGTCGAAATAGCGCCCGCTGACATCTCCTACAGCGCCAGCATCAACCAGGTTCTGTACAACGGCGCGCGAAATATGGCCTCCCAGGTACAGGCTGCAATAATCGACATTGGTAACTGTCCCGATACCGAGCAGCGCTACATCACATTCCCGCCCCAGGCTGATCGCTTCGCGTACATTGGGGATATTGAGGATTGACCGGGCCGTAACCGCGTTCTCCACAATAAACGGGCTGTAGAGATAGGTCCCTTCCCCACCCACCTTGCTGGCCAGCATCTCCACCAATGCCTGCGCATTAAAGGCATGACTGCTTGAGCCCAGTACCCCCACCAGCTGCACAACATTCATTGGCATCGGCTCGGGCACCTCCAACGCTTCAATCGTGGCGCTTACGGTTGTGCCCCAGGCCACGCCGAGCACCATCTCCGGTTTCAGCAGTCCGCGCAAGAGTTGAGCCGCCACGCTCCCCAGCCGGCGACGCAGCCGATCATACTGCCCTTTCTCATGCCGCAGCAGGAGGACACGTGCATTTTGCAGACTAAAGCGCTCGATAAGGGCTTGTTCCAGATCGGCATCAAAGCGCAACGGCCTGTTAACAACAATTTCGACGATTCCTTTTTGTCGCGCTTCGGTTAGCATACGCGATATCGCTGAGCGGGTCATCCCGATCTTACGCGAGATTTCCGCCTGGGTGAAATCCTCATCGTAATACATCTCCGCCACGTCGGAGAGCAGTTCGTCGCGATCATGGCCCCGTTGATATTTACTCATGACGGCCTGCCTTTTTGGTGCGTTGTTTTGCTATGGGTCAGCCAAGACAACCCACAAATGAAGGTTTCAAATATTATTCCATTAGAGTTTTATTAGTATTGACAAGCATATTCTTTTGATGTAGCATGGTCACAATTGTGAAATCAAAGTTCACATTTGGTACTTTAGCCTAGAAATAATTGCATGTCAAGATAGGTTTTTCTGGCCTATGCGAAGACATGAGCCGTCCGGCAAACGGCCGGAAGGAAGTCCTTCAATGAGCATCGCCAAGTTCTTGAACCCGGCTGCCATTTTGCTTCATCTCGAAGCTGAGAGTTCTGAAGATGTGATTCGGGCCCTGGGGGACAAGCTCTTTGCGCTGGGCTGTGTCAAGGAAGAATTCGTAGCCGCGACACTGAAACGGGAAGCCGATATGCCGACCGGCCTGCCCTTAGGCGGAGCTATCAACGCCGCCATTCCCCACGTCGATATCGAATATGTCAACCAGCCAGCGCTCGCTCTGGCCACGCTTGCCCACCCCGTCGTCTTCTACAATATGGTCGAGAACGACGTCGAGGTGCCGGTACAGTTGGTGATCATGCTTGCCCTCGATGCGCCCAAATCCCAGATCGAGATGCTACAAGAGATTTCATCGGTCTTACAGCAGCCCGCAGTCATCGCCGCTATTATGGAAGCGCAGACAGCGGATGATGTGTTGGCCGCGGTCTCCAATCTGGAGCCCATTTAACTGTTGTCGGGAAGTTTTGTTGTCTGAGAAAAGGGAGAATCCTATATGACGAAAACGGTATTGGTTTCATGTGGTACGGCTATCGCAACCTCAACCGTGGTAGCCAAGGCAATTGAAGAAGCGTGCAAAGAGAATGGGATCAAGGTGATTACGAAACAATGTAAAGGGACCGAGATACCGCAATACCTAGAAGGTGCTGACCTCGTTGTAACGACATCTCAATTGCGTTCTGATCCGGGTATACCAGTTATCCAGGGGCTGCCCTTTTTAACCGGTATAGGCAAGGACAAAGTTCTGGAGCAGATCCTCGACATTTTAAGGGAATAGGAATTCTAAGGGAATAGGAATAGTAGGAGGTCTCAAATATGGACGCGGTAATGGAAACCATCAAGGCGCTTGTCGATACCCTAGGGGCGACTGTCTTGCTTCCAACTTTTATATTTTTCTTCGCCGTGATTCTGGGCGCGAAAGTCGGGAAAGCTTTCCGCGCAGCGATCACGATTGGCGTGGCTTTTGTCGGTATCAATCTTGTTATCGGCTTGATGTGGGGTTCGCTTTCAAATGTGTCCCACGCGATTATTGAAAACACGGGCATCACGCGCAATATCGTCGATGTTGGCTGGCCCGCTGCAGCGGCCGTTGCTTTTTCAACAACGGTCGGCCTGGCCGTCATCCCGGTTGCCCTGCTGGTCAACATTATCTTGCTGATCCCTAAAGTCACCAAGACGCTCAACGTGGACCTGTGGAACTTCTGGCATTTCGCCTTCGCCGGGTCCATCGTCGCCATCGTCACTGGTAACCTGGCCATGGGCGTCGTTGCCGCCGCCATTTACACGGCGCTGATGCTGCTCCTTGGTGACTGGACAGCGCGCGGCATCCAGGAGTTTTACGGACTACCCGGCATCTCGATTCCGCATGGCTTCACGGCGCCCATGGTGCCCATCGCCATTCCGATAAACTGGGTGCTGGACCGCATCCCCTGGGTCAAGTCCGTGGAAGCGGACCCGGACGGCATCGAAAAGAAACTCGGACCCACATTCGGCGACCCCATGATCATGGGTTTCTTCATCGGCATTGGTTTAGGTTTGCTCGCTTATTGGCGCGGTTTTGCCACTGATTTCTGGGTGACCGCGGCCCAGATCCTGGTCCTGGGTGTTGAGCTGGCCGCAGTGATGGTCTTGCTGCCGCGCATGGTGCGCATTCTGATGGAAGGTTTGATCCCCGTATCGGAAGCGGCGCGCGACTTCATGAACAAACGCGCCAGTGACCGCGAGGTCTGGATTGGACTGGATTCGGCCATATTGGTCGGCCATCCTTCCGCCATCGCCACCGGTTTGCTGCTGGTCCCCATTGCCATCTTGCTCATGGTCATTTTGCCCGGCAATCGTGTTTTGCTCTTCGCCGACCTGGCTGTACTGCCCTTCCTGTGCAGTCAATGCGCGCCTCTGGCCAAGGGCAATGTGGTACGTATGGTAATCATCGGCACCGTCTTGCTGATTATCGGCTTCTACGTCGCCATGGCCCTGGCGCCGATCATGACCCGCGTGGCCGGTGAAACCGGCTTCGAGATGCCTGCAAACGCCGTCTCCATCACCAGTATCGCCGATGGTTTCGTCTGGACGGCACTCGTCTGGCAGCAAGCGGCCGCCTGGGCCGGCTGGCTCGGTATGCTCGTCCTGGCCGTTCTCGTCGGCATTGGCTTCTGGGTCTTCAAGCGCAACGAGGAGAAATGGGAAGTTCTCGCCGGCGCGTCCCCACGTGAAGTGGAAGAACCCGTAGCCGTCGCTGGTGACTAAGCTTTTGAATCAAGTCGCCAGCTTACCCGTTTGAAGTTGGCGACTTGATCGTTTGCAGGAGATAGGAAATCGCAGCGTCTTGTATCAGCCAAGCTAACATCATTATACTATGCGGGAAAAGTGGTTTCCATTTCCTACCATTGTGATGGGTAGGGGAGGCATTGGCAGGATGCCTCCCCTACTCTGTCCTCAAGAAAGTAGGTACTGAACTATGATAAGACCGATGATTGAAGCGATGCTGGGTGAGTTCGGCCGTCAGCTACTTTTTTTCTATGAAGCGAATCAGCTGATCCTGAACCTCGTCGTCCTGACCTATGGCCTCATTATGTTCATGTCCTGGTCTGCCTTGATCAGGATCTACCGTCACATGGTTCTGCTGATCGCCAAGCAAATAGAGGACAATCCCGATTTGGGTAAGAAGAGCAAAGCTGGCAAGATCAGCAAAAACGTGGCCATGCCCTGGCAGGAAGCGGTCGACGGCACCCGCTTTCCTCTAGTGGCCAACAACGGCGGCATTTTCCCGACGCCCAAATCAGTAAAGGCCATTCAACGCTTATTCGACGAGGATGAACTAATCGCTCATGCCCTGGAAGTTTTAGAGGGTGAAAACATCCGCAAGATCATGCCCAGCTACCGCCTAATGTTAAGAAGGGAAATTTCTAGCAAGCACCTCGTGTAGCCCCGCAAATTGCACGCGCCCCAACTTACCACGCCAGCGATCAGCCTGACCAGGTAGCTTCGCTCTACCACTAAGCTATTGCCCCTTGCAGCCCGCCAATTATAGACTAGTCCAAAAGGAAAGGGCATCACAAGGTAATTCGTAAGGTTGCCGAGCCATAATTACTCTTAGCCCGCGCGTAGCAGTAATCACCCTGCGGAGATGACGGCACATCGTCTTCGCGCGCGCGGGTCCCTTTATTGCCACCTGTAATGCCCATTCCATTGTCGCACAAACTCTTGAAGCGTAAAGATCTTCGCACAATCTGCCAATATCCGTTAAGTTTCGGCCGTATAACCTGTCCTGCACACCTGCCTGACCAACGCGAAACCATCATTCCCTCTTCCTGTACCACTGCTATTTGAACATTGGCCACAATCACCTACACTATGATCCTGCAGCATGCGCGCCTGCGAAATTACGAGGCATATGAGGCATTAGAATGGTCTGCACACTGCTTACACCACGGGTTCGGCGCTGGTTACGGCACGGCCGTCCCGCTCGCGTCCTGCATCTTTTCGACCAGGTATGCAACCTGGTCAATGACCAGGGCGATGTAATCTCATTGGCCTCACCTGCCGTTGGGCCAGGTCCCTTCACGATGATCCTGCCGGCTGATTTCCCCAACTATCTGTCCGCAATCAGACTAAGCGATCCCATCCATGTTGACACGGCTGCCCAGACCATGAATATCGGCCCCTTAAGGGTGGAGACCAGCCAGGCCGGCATTTGGGATCCCATCCCCGAATGGTCCCGCTTGCGACACGGCCAACAAACAAACTGGCCGGAGGCACGGCCGTTATCGCCGACACCTGGAAACCAGCTTGCAGCAATTGCTGCAAGCACTCATCAGCGCAGATACCGCAGCGATTCGAGCCGCGACCCGTGCCCTGGCTGGGCTTGGCGACGGCCTGACGCCATCTGGTGATGACATTCTGATCGGCGTTCTCTATGCGCTATGGGTCTGCGATCGACAACAAGATTGGCGTGATTTGATTGTCAAAACGGCCGTGCCGCGCACGACAACTCTCTCCGCCGCCTTCCTGCAAGCTGCCGCCGCCGCCGAAGCGACCATCCACTGGCACCATCTGGTCGACGGCCGCGCCGCTGCCGTGGCCCAAATTCAGGCCATCGGCCATACCTCCGGCAGGGACGCCTGGACCGGATTCATCCGCACCAGAGAAGCCCTGTGTAAATCGCTGGCTCGCGGGGAACCAGCGTAAGCCAACGCCCCTCCATTTTTGGCCTACTGGGCCTATCCACCCCATTAGAGAAGCAAACGGCCGTTCCCCTGATCGCGCCTACGGAGCTATACTTCTACTTTGAATTCAAGACCAAAATGACGCCCCGCGGGCGTGACAATCGACCGACTATGAGCGACCATACGACCACGCCAAAAAGTGATCCCCAAGCCAAACGAATCATCCTGCTCCTCGCGGCAACTGTCGCCCTGATGATGACCGGCGTGGGCATCATTTTCCCTATTTACGCCAGGCGCCTGAGCGAATTAGGTGGCGGTGTGCAAACACTGGGGCTAATGACCCTGGCTTTTATGCTGGCCCAACTCATCTTTGCCCCTATCATGGGCTCGCTGGCCGATCGTTTTGGCCGTAAACCGATCATCCTCCTGGCACTCGCCGCATTTACTGTGGCTAATGTCGGCTATCTATTCGCCCCAACCACCACGGCAATCATCGTTATCCGCGCCATTCAAGGGGCCTTGTCTGCTGGTCTATACCCATCGTCGATGGCCATGGTAGGTGACATCATGCCGGAGAATGAACGGGGTCGCTGGGTAGGCATTCTCTCCGCCTCCTATACCGCCGGCTTCATCTTTGGCCCGCTCGTCGGTGGCTTTCTTTACGATGGCTGGGGTTATGCCGCTCCGTTCGTCGTTTCGGCCATCATGGCCTCCGCGGCCTTTGTCGCCGCGGCCATATTCGTGCGCGAAACACGCCCGGCAACTGCCCGTCCTGCCGTTTCCGGCGCGCGCTCCCGGCCTCGTTTCTCACTGCGCAACAGGGACTGGTCCTGGCTGCCGCGCCCGCTGACGATGTTGGGCACGCTGCTTCTGATCGACTTCTCTGTGGTCTTTGCCTTTGCTTTCGTCGAACCACAAATGATTTTCACCATGTACGATGACCTCAACTGGTCGACCGTCCAGTTCGGCATCCTGGTTGGCGCATACGGCCTCACTGCGGCCGCCGGCCAGGCCGTCGCCGGCCCGCTCAGCGATAGATTCGCCCGTTTCCCGATCATCATCATCGGCATCCTGCTCAACGCTTTGTTCTACGCCGGACTGCTGCTGTTCACCCAGTTCCCCATTTTGGTGTTAACGGCCGTTGTCGCGGGTATTGGCGAAGCACTGCTCATGCCCTCGCTCAGCGCCACCTATCTGGACATCGCCTCCGAGCAGCACCGTTCCCGTGTCATGGGCCTCAAAGAATCCGCTGCAGCCGCCGGCGGCGTCGCCGGCCCGCTGCTGATCACGGCCGTCGCTGCTGCCTTATCCGCCCAACAAGTTTACCTGATCGCCCTATTCGCGACCCTCTTCTCCGGCTTCTTCGCTTTCCTCTTCCTGCGCCAGCCGCGCCCAGCTCGCGCTCCTCTCTCCAGAAGCGACGGCCGAAACCAGGATCGTACGCTGACAGCTCAATGATCTGCTCGGCGCCAATCTGCGCAATCTGAGGATAAGGTCCTTATGGTGCGGAAGGAATCGTATCCGGCCTGACTGGGCCAGTATCTGGTGTCCGACAATTGAAGTGGAGCTCTTGGAGAAGTAACAGCACGATGACCCTGCCAATTTACAGATAACGCACGAATGACACCGCATCTCGCCAGCGCCTGGCCGTCACGTTCACTCGTCAAGAAAACGAACGCTGGCGGATTATCGGTCTTCTCGACCACATAGAACTAACGCTCAGCAACCAAAACTGATAACGATCGGCGAATCCACACCTGGCTCCCCCATTCCAGCGGACTCTGACTATTGATTCAGCTCCATTGAGATTACGCCTCCCTTTAGATCTTTAGCAAAGCACAATTCACACTACCTGCATCTTACGTTGCTGACGCTTACCGTCCTGGCCATATCAGCCTGTGCCGCCACAAACCTCGTTCTCATCGCCCCGCATGATCTCGTAGAGGTAGAAGACGACAACCAATACATTGGCGAAGTGGCCTACCAGGCCGGAGCCGAGGTCCGCGCCTACGGCCGTGCGCATCATACCTTCTCAGCTGCCCCCGATGCAGCTATGCTGTTAGATGACACGATCCAACCGTGGCAGATAACCGAAGAGGCCCTACTAGGCCCCAACGGCGAAACCCTCCCCCGCCTACCTGGCCACCTGGCGTACTGGTTCGACTGGCACGCTCTCTTCCACGACACACTCGTCTACGGCCTTTCCGCCGAATAAAAAAGCGGAGTTGGCAAAACCAACTCCGCTTCAACTACCCCATTAGCTCCAGACCTTTACGGCTTTAAGACCACGATAGACGTGCCGTTACTATCACCATCAGGGTCATGGTTGGCGCCGGCATTATAGGTATTGCTAGCATGAGTTAAGCCATTGACCGTAAACGTCACACTGCTGGAACTACTCTTGATATTGCTTTTGGTCACGCTGCACTGGCCGCTGCCATTCGTAACACACGACCCGCCACCGCTGGCGCCTGCGCTCCAGGCACCATCAACAGTCGCATTGGCCACGGGCTTTTCGCTCGCATCATGGACGGTGATCGTCACCGTTGCCGTCCAGCGATTGCGCGGCGCGCTGGCGCTGGAACCGTCCAGGTCTCCCACATGCATTGTTGCGCCTGGTGCAGGCGTATTGGTTGGCGTCGGCGGCACTGGTGTATTGGTTGGCGTCGGCGGCACTGGTGTATTGGTTGGCGTCGGCGGCCTACTGGTGTATTGGTTGGCGTAGGCGTCGGCGGCTGCGTACCCAGATTGGCATCCACGACCAGGGCAAAAGGCTGCGGCCCGATGGGAACATTGGAGCCAATTACTTCCACCGTCCAGGTTCCGGTCGCGGCTGACTGCACGTAAACATTCTCGACATTGTTGACACTATCAGCACTGCCGCCGGTCTGAGACCAGCCACCAGCTGAAAACGTTGCCCGATACTGGGCTCCACTCGGGGCGTTGACGACCAGATTGAGGTTGTTAACCAGGTTCTGAGCTGCCGTCTCGGTGGAAGCGAAATCGCTCCAGACCAGGGTCACTTTGAATGGAGAGCCAGCGGTTGCGACACTGTACTGGTAGCTGGCGCTGCCGCTCGTGCTAATGCCGCTCCTTTCTTCCACATACTGGTGCGTGCCGTCAGTGGCGTTGGCCAAATCGACGCGCCCCCACCCTTCGTGGACGTTCGGAATAGGGAAATCATTGTCGTTAGCGCCATCGTTGTTTTCATCCAACAGGTCGACGGCCGAATTTATCAGCGTAGCCTTGACCAGGGCAGCGCTGGCTTCGTGGCTGTCAGTTTTCTGGTAGAAGTCGCGCACCACGGTGGCCGCGCCGGCGGCAATGGGATTGGACATCGAGGTGCCGCCCATGTATTTATAGTTGGCATTCAGAGGCATGCCCCAGCCATCCCACTGGTAAATACCGTTTTGCGGATTGAGGGGATCGCCGTAGCCTTCTTGGTAAAGATTGGAAAAGCCGGAAAGGATCCACGTACCAGGGGCAACGACGTCGGGCTTAATACGGCCATCATCTGCAGGCCCGCGGCTGGACCAGGAGGCCATCTGTTCCTGGTTACCGGCAGTAACATCATCCTTTAGTGGGTTCGTTGGAAAGCCGTATCGCTGCCCCCAGGTTCCCAAAAGATTGGTGCCACCCATGCTACCGCACGTTTCGCCGGGCTGGTAGGCATCATGGGAGGTATACCCCAAACCGGTATCACAGGGCCAGTTGTCAGCCCGGTCATTCTCGCTAGCTCCGACGGTGATCACATTCTTCGCCGTGGCCGGTGAGCCAATCGAGTCATTGTCAACCACTCCGTTTGCGTTGGCATCGACACCCTCATTACCGGCGGAGAAGGTGATAGTCATATCCGGATTATCCCAGATAAAGTCGTCGGTATTGGCGCTGTCGATGGTGTATTCGCCGGCCAGGGAAGAACCCCAGGAGTTGGAGTGAATGCGCGCGCCATCGTTATAGGCCTGCTGGTACAAGCTGTGCAAGTCGTCGGGCAGGCCGGTCAAGAAATAACCATTCGCAGGCCAGCCGCCCAGCCTTTGACAATATTTCTTAATAGTTGCCCAATTCTCGGTAGCCTGGAAGACCAGGTTAGCCGCCGGGGCTGCACCCTTGCCTACCCCACCGGCGCCCCCGTCGCCAAGCACGGAAACGGCCGTGTGCGTGCCATGTCCACTGTCGACGTCGATGGCGCCATCATCGGTGATGGTCTGGAAACAACCAGTCGCCGACCCAGGCCAATTGTAGATGCTGGTAATACGACTTGAGGGAATATCGGCGTGTGCAGTGGCTGCGGTACCTCCACCGAGCCCGGTATCAGCAACGGCCGCAATTTGCGTCGAGCCGTCAAATCCATTGGCGTTGGCTATATTGGCTCCCAGAATGACGCCGGCAGCATACTCATTGTGCTTCTCGGGCAGCACGTAATTTTCGATCCAGGCCACATCCAGCACATTAGCGATCGCCTGCAACTGCGCACTGTCGGCGGCCACGAGCAACAGATTGCCGTCACGACTCAACACCTGGGCCCCGCTCTGGGCGATAGCCGCCCTGGTCTGGCCACCCGCAGCGCCGCGCTCAATACGTACGCGCAGCAAGTTGGGCGTGTCCAGATCGATAGCTGTGCTCAACTTATAGGCCGGCTGAAACAGGCCCACCCAGGCCACACTGCCCAGGTCGTCCACCCGCGCCGCCTGTGCCGGGTTCATGCGCACCTTAAAAGCGAAATCGGGTATATAGTCCAGCAGTTCCGCGCCTTCGGCCGTTAGCGCATCTTTCCAAGCTTGCTGCACCGGACCATTGAATTGCACAAGATAGTAACCGCGTACACCCTGCGCATATCCTGAAATGGTGAGACCAGGAGGCAGATCCGGCTTTTCACCCTGGCTGGGATTAAAAGATCCGCCCTGTAGATGGATAGTAGCTCCCGCCATCCTGAGCCGCGTGGCTAACACCTCCGCCCACGCCCAAGAGAAGCACAAATAAAAACAACGCAACAATGACTATTGCAAACCTATCTTTTTCATATTTTCCTCACCCAAATTGTTATGAATACGATGGGTTCCAAGATCGAACCCAACCTGCTCTCCTCGCCACAGATATCTGGCACTTGGCACAATTTTATACCGCATATAATCATATGTCAATATTGTGAATAGTACCCGCAAGATTTTCTAATGCGAAAGCCGTGGATTGTGGGTCGTGACAGCGCGGGACGTGCCACCACGAGATCCCCTACTCCGTATTTGCTCCGCGTCCCATTCTGCAGCCTTTGCCGCCAATGCGGGGCCATTGACCTGAACCTTGCCGATTGCAGCTACGGCATCGTCTATGCCCTGCGTGCCGGCCAGAAAGAGCGAATGAGGCAGCCAAACTGACTCCCGCTCAGCAGCTCGTTCCGCTTCGGGCAGCTGCATCGTATCAAACTGGAATTTCTCTGGGAATGCACTGGGTACCGCTAGTCTGGAGAGCTGCGGCTGGAACAGCGGATAGTGATGCATCGCCGGATAGCCGGTATCGCAGGGGATTCCCTCCTGTTCCAGAGCGTAGCAGACGACGTCATGCTCTACGCCAAACAGTTCGGGATCAATGGCAAAGCCATAGAGATAAAAAGAGCGGGTCGTATGGCGTGGGTCGCGCTTGAGCACGCGAACGCCAGGCACCTCGCTCAGCGCTTCGTCCATATAGTCGATCATTGCTTGGCGCTGCTTTGCCTGTTCAGGAAAACGTTCAATACCGACCTTGGCCAGGGCAGATTGCAGTTCACTCATCCGGTAGTTGGCACCTAAATTGTACTGCTGACCGGCGGTATCATGGGGTCGTCCGCAATCAATAATGCTGGTTGCTCGGGCGGCCAATTCGGCCGTTTTGCAGAGCAGCACGCCGCCCTCTCCGGAAGTCAGAATTTTGGAAGATTGCAGGCTGAAGGAACCAAAATGGCCGATCGTTCCGGCTCCCTGATTACGCCATTTGGCGCCGTGCGCGTGGGCACAATCCTCAACTACGATAAGGTTATGCCGCTCGGCGATCTCCATGATGGCATCCATATCAGCCATCTGGGCCCCTAAATGGACGGGAATAATGGCTTTTGTCTGGGGTGTGATGGCCGCTTCTATTGCCTGCGGGTCGATACAGTACGTGTCAGGATCGATATCGACAATAATGGGAATAGCTCCGGCGGCCATCGGAGCGGTAGCCGTGGCTTGAAATGTACAAGCGGGCACAATCACTTCATCCCCCCAGCCTATATCGGCTGCTCTGAGAGCCACTTCCATCGTAACCGTGCCATTGGCCATGGCCACCGGGTAACCGCCTCCTTGCAGCTCGACAAAACGGCGTAGAAATTCGGCCGTTTGTGGGCCCGGGTAGGGATAGCCGCCCCATTGGCCCGATTTGACAACGGCCGTTACCGCTTCAATGTCCCGCTCGTCATGAACGGGCCAGACTGGATAGGGTTCAGTTCGCGTGGGTGTACCGCCTAAAACCGCTAAGTTGGTCATAACAAGTCTCCTAATCTCCTCTGTCAAGTAAATGTAAATGCTTTTGGGAACAATAGGTCCAATTAACTGTGTTCAATTTTGATGACTTCGCCGCTGCGGTCACTTTCGTATGCAGCGTCGACTACTTTCATATTGATCAACCCTTCGTCGCCGCCCGGGCTGGGAGTCCGATTGTTTCTGATACAATCCGCAAAATAGGTAATTTGCGAATTGTACATGATTTGTGGGCAGTGTGGGTTTCGTACCGAGGGAAATCCGGAATCTATCTGTTCTACTTTTTTTTCTTCCTTTGCTGCGAGTACAAGACCGGTGGGAAACAAGTGGGCCATACCATTTAGCCCATATACCTGTGTGCTGGCCTCGGGGCCATCAGCATAGGGCTGCCACCAGCCGAATTCGATATAGGAATTGGCGCCATTATCCCAGTTTACGATGATGAGGCCGGTATCGTCTACATCGAAATCTTTATAGCGTGTGCTGATTTGGGCGTAAACCGCGACGGGCTGGGGGTCGCCAAGCAGAAAGCGGGCCGTATCCAAAGCATGGATGCCCATATCGGCCAGCGCCCCTCCACCCGCAAATTTCTTTTGCGTAAACCAGCCACTGGGCCCCCAATTCACATGCACCCCGTAACCCTTGGTGCGCACGATGTTTCCAATGCGATTTCTGTCTATTTGCTCTTTCAACCACAGCACTTCTTCATCAAAGCGCCAACAGTGGGCTACCATTAATAGTGCGCCCGACTTATGACTGGCTGCCAGCATCGTTTGTGCTTCGGCGGCATTCACGGCCATCGGTTTCTCGACCATGACATGTACGCCCGCCTGCAAAGCCAGGATGGATTGCGGCGCATGCAAGTAATTGGGCGTACTGACGATTAGCGCGTCAACATCTCCACAATCCAGCAAGTCAGCCACGGCTGCATATTGGCGAGGAATGTCAAACTCCGCCGCAAAGGCGGCCATAGAGTCGGGTCGATGATTAACAACAGCAACTAACTCAACATCCGTCAGGGCTTGCGCCGCTTGGGCATGAATTTTCGAGATATAACCAACTCCGGTAAAGGCAATTCTTAAGGTCATGGGACAATTCCAAAGAAAGTCATCATCAAAACCTGCTGTGGCTGCAAAGGATATTTACGGCAGGTTGTGTTACTACCCTTTTACACCGCCGAGGGTAACACCCTGCAAGAAGTAGCGCTGAAAGAAAAAGAACATTATAAACATCGGTATGGCCATGATGGCTCCACCAGACATCAACAGGCCGTAGTCGGTTTCGTAGCTGCTTTGAAAGGTTGCCAACGCCAGGGGCAAGGTACGCATCGTTTCTGTGTTCAGAATGATCAGCGGCCACAAGAAATCGTTCCAGGTCAGTACAAAGGTAAAGATACCCATGACAGCAATGCCGTTGGTACTCATAGGTAACACCAGTCGCCAAAACAGGGCAAACTCACTGGCACCATCAACCCGTCCCGCATCTAGAATCTCAGAAGGCAGTGACTGAATGACCTGTCTCATCAGAAAAACATTGTAAGGCAGGGCAGCAGCCGGAATAATCAAGGCTAGATAGGTGTTCACCCAGCCAAAGGTGACCATTAGTTGGAACAGTGGAAACATGGTCACTTGAAAGGGGACCATCATTGTGGCCATGTATGCCCAAAATAACCAGCGTCGACCCGGAAATTCCAGCTTGGCAAAAGCATAACCGGCCAGGCTGGCAAAGAATATATTGAGTCCGGTCACCGAGAGAGAAATGAAAAAACTGTTGGCAATCCAGCGCGCCATATTTGGATTAGCAAACATGCGCTCGAAGTTCCCTAAGGTAGGCTGGGCCGGGAATATTTCCGGTGGTTGGCTGAGATAGGAGGCTTGTCCTTTTAGGGCGGTTGTAAACATCCAATAGAGGGGCATTAGGGCGGCAACAGCCATGGCGGTGAGCAGGACGTAGGCCACAACACGGCCGATACGGTCCAGGGTTACATTGCCTGCGACAGCCCGGCTTTCTACGAATTCGGTCTGCGTAGGCTCGTTCGAAGGGTCAGACAGGGTTTTCATACAATAATCCTCTGTTCCTTAATGCTCAATTTCAAGGTTTAGGTAACGGAACTGGAGGACAGCCAAGCCAAGGATGATGATAAATAACACAATCGCCATGGCCGAAGCTAGCCCAAACTGTCGAGCCAGAAACGCGTTGACATAAATATAGTAGACCACCGTCGTCGTAGAATAGAATGGTCCCCCTCCGGTGAGCGTATTTGAGGAAGAGGTAGAGGTCATCAGGTAGATGGAGGTGAATTCGCGAAACGTTTCAACGGTACCGATGACCAGCAGAAAAACAATGGTTGGCCGTAACAGGGGAAACGAAATATGGCGAAATTTTTGCCAGGCGCTGGCCCCGTCTATGATGGCAGATTCGTACAAATCAACCGGGATGCTGTTCAAAGCAGCAAGCAGCAAAATAATGGCAGCCCCAATGCCAATGACCGGGTTGGAGAAAATTTGCACGGCCATAATGGAAGGCAGCGCTTGTGAAGAGCTGGTTAGGAAACCGAAGGGGCCAAGCCCGACCAGGCTAAACAGGTAATTCAGCAAGCCGAAAGCTGGTTCATACATCCAGCGCCAGACCAGGGCCACCACCACAAGGGAGGCGACAGCCGGCAGGTAAAAGGCCATTTTGTAAAAGGTTTTGGCTGCTCGTCTGAGGGGGAAGATGAGAACAGCCAGAAACAACGCCAGACTGAGACTGCCCCCCACTACTACCAGGCTGTAGCGGACGGTATTCCACAGCGCTTTGGCAAAGACGGGGTCGCTGAAAAGTTTGCGATAATTATTGAGACCATTGAAGGTAACCGATCCGGTGATATCCCACTTGGAAACGCTAAACCGCAGCGCCTGTAGAAAAGGATAAAACTCGAAAACGAGGAACAGCAGTATGGGCACCAGAATAAAAGTATATGCCCAACGGGCGCGCCACATTCTGTGCAGCAGACCATCGCGGCGGGCATAAGCAGGTTGATCCATCGAGGACATAGCGGGTTCCTTTGATGGTGAGCAGAGGTAGTATGCCGGAAAGCATACTACCTCTTCACCCTATTTCAGTTACTCTGACAAAATCAAGTTGGCTTCTTGTTCAAACTGTGCCAGCGCCTCTTCGGCCGTCAGGTCGCCGGTGAAAATGGCTTCGACCAATGGTTCATATTTAATGAGCACCGGGACGGCATTTGGACCCTGTCCCATCAAGGGGATTAGCGCATTGGTATACGCCTCAAATTGGGGGATATACTTTTCGTAAAGGAAATCAGGATCGGCACGCTGCGCTTCAAGCAGGGAGAATCGTGCCGGTTTACTCCAGGCACGCACATCCTTAAGGGCGTCCGTGCTCGTTAGATGATTGGCCAGGTCCATGACCATCGCCAACCGGTCCGCATCTACTTGCTCAGTCACGCCGATACCGTGTACCCCGCCCCAAACGGTTGCCTGACCATTGGGCCCATGCGGGAAGGGAACCAGCAACAACTCAAACTTTTCGTCTTCCGGCAAGGTCTCGACACTGGTTACAATGCCCCATGTGTTGATCATGCCCACACGTTGCTGCAAGAAGCTGGTGTCCAGGTCGATGGCGCCGGTGCCACTACCGGGAAGGGCAACGCCTTCCTCTACCAACGAATTCAAGGCGTTAAAAGCATCAACCGTGTTTGCGGTATTAATCGTTACTTGACTCTCATCACCCTGTTTGTAGAGGTGATCGCCCCACGCTTCGGCCATCGTATAGGCCCCGTCAGTGCTAAAACCAACACCATAGACATCCGTGGTACCATCACCGTTGTTATCGCTGGTTATGGCATTGGCGGCCGTAACGAATTCATCCCAGGTCCAGGTGTAGTCGGGCCCTTGGGGCAGCAGGTTTTCAATCCCCTTTTCTTTGAACAAATCGACGTTTATGGCCAAATGGTTAGCCTGGGTTATATAGGGCCAGAACCATTGCTTACCATTCAGGCGGCTTAGCTCAAGGTCCTTTGGCAAAAAGTCCTGGAGATCTTCATCGGTCAAGAAATCGTCAATCGGAACCAGAACATCGGACGAAGCATACTTGGCAAAGAAAGACTCATCAAGCCAGACAATATCGGCCACGTTTTCGGCGGCAATTGCTGTATCGTACTTGGCGTTGATCTCAACATCTTGCTCGCCAAGGTCCTCAATCTCGATATTTACACCCGGATTATCTTCCTGCCACTTGGCGACTTCAGCATTCCACCAGTCGAGGGGTTGGCCATCGGGCTCTACACCGGTCACCCCGTTAAATTGGCTGGTAACCCAAAGGCGGATGGTTTCTTCCTCCGCCGCTTCTTGTCCGCCTTGCGACTGACCGCAGGCAGTAAGAACTAATAAGACCAATACAAACACAACTGCAAAAGGGATTAAACGTCTGGTAAACATAACTCTACTCCTTTTATTAAGTGAACTCGCTTTTCAATTTAGATTAGCTTCTTGCGTCTCGCTAAATTAAGGCAACTTTTTATCAGCATCACCTCCTCTCATTAAACCGCAACATCTAGTTGATAAAGATCTACTGCATTGCGAACCATCAATCGCTGCGCGACAGAGTTGGCCAAGCCTTCACCCCAATCGTCGTTTTCGATTTTTTCGGCCAGGACTTGGGCCAGCAAACGCCTCGTCATTAGCAAAGTACCATAAGTTTGTTCGATATGTAAGCAATCAGCGCTGAAGGCCAGCAATTTGTTTGCCGGCACGCTGTCTAGCCACTCATTAAGCGCCCGCCGGTAGGCAGCCGGCGCAATATAAGCGAGCCAACCACACTCAATCGTCACATTGGGGTGATTCTTTGCCAATGTCCCCATTTCTCCAATAAAAGGATACCCCCCGTGAAGCAGCACAAACTGCGTTTGTCGATGCGCTTCAATAAGTGGGTTGAGCAGCAAGGGGTTGGCCTGCCGGGTGATATTGCCTTGCCATGAGCCATAGCCGACATGCATTTGATAGGGCAAGCCACAAACTCCGGCCCTTTCAGCAACGGCATGGGCCATAAAGTCCTGCATTATCTTGGTCTCGCTTGTGGACGGTGTCTTCTGCCTAAACAAGCGTCCGGCTTCTTCTACTGTTGGCTGAACGTGCGCCAATGACCGGCGATAGGCCAACATAGATTTCACCCCGGCAGCACCGCGCACCTTGGCTTGATCAAAAGCCGCGTCAAGCGCGTCCAGATAATTGACCAACGTAGATGCCGACCCGTTCGCCTTTTGAGCCAAGATCTCTCGTTGTGCAGGAGCGGTAGTGAAAATCCAATCATCAAAAATAATTAACGGGGCAAAAAACTCGCGCTCTACCGCATACGGATCGACCTCGTCACCCTGCACGCGTAAGACCAAACGAATGTTCGACTGGCGCTGGAGGACCTCAGCATACCAGTCGGGTCGCGCGTTGGCCGCTTGAATACGCTCCGAGAGAGGCAACCAATTTGAAGCAGTCAACTCGCTTTCGTCGAAGCCAAACAGGTTTTGAAAAGCGAGAAGCAGACTGCGGTAAAAACCGGTATTGGTAACAAAGGGCAGATAGGGGGCTGCTTGCTCCCAGTCGAGAGTGGGCCGGCTGGAGGCAGGCATTCCGGCTGAGATCAAATCATCGCCCACGTCCGAATTGCGCAGCACGGCCCCCAAGTCAACGGGCTGCGGACGGGCACCAGGCAGAAAGGTATGCTCGTGGCAATCTATGGCCGGCAAGGCGGCAATACGGTTGTGAAGCGCTTCAAATAATCCTTGGTCCTTCATCATTCACTTTCATTCACTTTTGTGGTGCGGAAAACTCGTAGCTATAATGCAGTCTGTTGATTTAGAGTCACAGGAGTTTGAATATGCTGAACACAGAACCTAACCTCGAGCTTATTGGCGAAATCGCCGTGGTTACCGGTGCGGCCCAGGGTATTGGAGCCGCCATTGCCCGCAAATTTGCTGCTCATGGAGCGCGGGTAGCTTTGGCTGACAGACAAGTAGAGAAAGCAGAAGTTGTTGCGGCTGAAATCAACGCCGCTGGTGGGACAGCCCAGGCTTTTGCGGTGGATATCTCGCGGCCTGAAAGCCTGCTGTCTTTGCGCGAACAAATCCACGTCGCGTTTGGAGTAGTGAGTTTACTTGTCAACAATGCGGCGCTAATCCCATTTCAAGATTTCCTCGATATCAGTTGGGCAGATTGGGACCAAACCATCGGCACAAATCTGAGCGGTACATTTTATTGTTCCCGTATATTTCTTGACGATATGCTGACCCTTAAGCGTGGCAATATCATCATTCTGTCGTCGATCAACGGACTGCGAGCGCAGGTTGGGTTGAGTGCTTACAATGTTACCAAAGCCGGTTTGATTATGCTAACGCAAACAATGGCACTGGAAATGGCAAGACATAATATTCGGGTCAATGCCATTGCGCCAGGTGACATCGCTACCTCAATGATAGAAAACGTAGAAGATGAAAGCGAAGCGCTTGCCAATATCCCCCTAGGCCGTTGGGGCCGGCCCGAGGAAGTTGCCGAAACAGCCCTATTTCTGGCTTCCGCGCGCTCGTCATACACTTCCGGTTCGGTCATCAGTTGCGATGGTGGCTTATCAGCGCAACTCTATCCGTCTTGAAACGCTGCAATACAATATAGAACTCGGTAAAGCGTGATTAGTCTGCTGCCGCAAAGGGCTAAGGTTAAGGCGCTCAGCAGGCGAAGCGGACTCAGCAGGCACTGACACATCTGCTTCTATCCGCCGCTTCAACCAATCAAAAATCGAGGAAAGTGAAGTCATTTGTCCAACTACACCTCAGATGTCTTGAACTATTCACGCGAGCGATTGCATCTACTAGACCTCTCTGAGGTGCTTCAAGAACTATAATTAGTTCACCCAATATCATCTTCCTAATTGCAATAATCCGCAAGCCATTCAAACAAGAGCATCCTGGACTTTGTCTTCAAAGCACGGTCCACAAATACCAGCTAGGCCAAAAAATAATCAGCCATCAGCATACGCCTGTTGCTAAGCGCAATCGGCGCGTTTTTTGGTTTGTAGTAAACTTGGAGCGGATGGTGCGACTGTCCATGGTAGTGAAGTTATGTAGGAAAAGAGGAAAAATGAACATTGCCGATTATATCGCCAAAGAAGAGGTTCAGCGTGTGTGTCAGGAACTCGGTATTCGTGACTGGACCAAGCTGACAGAAAGTAAGGTGCAGGTTGAGGAGGCCAGAATTATCCAGGCCGACGTTGGCTCTGAAGCTCTGCAAATACCTATTGAGTGGTTTCAGCAAGGTTTGGAGGTGGAGTTGGAGCACGGGCTGCAGTTTCCTGATGCGAATGTGACCAATAACCACCCCATCCTAACGGGCAAGATCGTTTTGGCCCATCTTAAAGAAATGTTAGACTATTATCTGCGCCTCGATGTCGCCGAACTTGAGGGAGACCTGCTTAAAGCATCCAGAAAAGGGGACTCTGAAAAACTATCCCAGGTATACAAAAAACTGATCGTGGCTCGGGCCACACTAAGCGAGTGGGAAACTTCGGAAAGGAGCGCATAAGCACAGCACGCTTGCTCTGGCCGGTCTCGCGATTGTGCCAGTCGAAAGCGGTCAATATGGTACTCCTGTGGGCTGAGATACGGCTCCAGAAAGGTATTAATAATCCGGTTGGCGCAGATACTTGACGTTGTCCACGCCATTCCTAGTCAATGAGGTCGAATATCATGAAGGTATTTAAACTAGCGTTGCTCGTTCTTGTTATGGCCATGGTCATCTCCTCTTGTGCAGGAGACGAGGCACCAACGGCCGATCCTGGTGACGAACCATCATCAGATGAAGCCTCCTATCCCGCCGAAGCGCCGGCCGAGCCTGCGGAAGAATCTCCTCCGCCCGAATATCCCGCTCCGGCAGAAGAACCCGCCCCGGCGGAACCGGGGACAGCAGAAGCCGGCATGTCCGGCGCAGAATTGACGGGTTCCATTTGGACCTTGACTGCGTTGAATGGACAAGCCCTGCTGCCGGCGACGAGCGTCACGGCCGAATTCAACAACGAAGAAGGTACCGTGAGCGGCTCGTCCGGCTGCAACAACTACACCGCCGCTTTCGAATCCGATGGCAGCAATATCACCATCAACATGAGCCCGGCGGCGATGACCTTGATGGCATGCGCAGAACCGATCATGGCCCAAGAATCAGCCTATCTGGAAGCCCTTGGTGCGGCCACAACCTATGCAATCAGCGAGGATCAACTATCTCTCTACGATACAGGCGGAAATGCAGTGGCTACTTTCTCCGCTGTAAGCCAGGGCTTGGCCGGCACTTCTTGGGAAGTGATTGCCTATAACAACGGCAAGGGAGGGGTGGTCTCGGTGATCATCGGCAGCGAGATCACGGCCGAATTTGGCGAGACCGGCGAGCTAACCGGTTCTGGCGGCTGCAATAACTACTTCGGCGCCTACGAAACCAATGGCGAAAACATCTCCATGGGCCCCTTTGGCACGACGCGCAAAGCTTGCCCGGAACCCGAAGGTATCATGGAGCAGGAAAGCCAGTACCTTGCCGCCCTGGAAACAGCCGCTACCTACAAGATCGACGGGCTGAGCATGAATATGCGTACGGCCGAAGGCTCCACCGTCGCCAATTTCAGAAGGTCGTTGCCTGAGCAGGAAACGGCGACCGGAACCGAGGGTGAATTCGCCCTGAGTCCCGACCAGATCACGCTCAATACAGAAGCGCTCGGCACCTCGTGGGCAGCCGTGGTCGTCCCAGAAACCCCCTATGACGAGAGTATGCCCCCCGGTCCGGCGGGTATGCCAACCCATATCCAGGTCCTCTTTGGCGGAACAACCGACCCCAATGAGGTGCATCCTAGCGACCCGGTCATGTACATCATCCCCGTCAACAGCTATCGCCAGATGTGGGATGACGCCGGCAACGATTCTGTCACCAGGACCATACAGAAAATTCAAGATCTGAACTTCGTCTTGACCAGCCCAGCGCCAACCTCCGGCTATCCCGCCCTGCCCTTCGAACAGATCGGCGCCGGCAGCAACGACGTTGCTGTCCAAGTGGGCCGGGCCGTGGCGCAAAACGAACTGAACACAACCAGCGCCACACAGGATGGTTACCGCTTAGTCGGCCGTTGGGTGCAGGATGCTGCTTTCGTTTCCAATCATGGCCCGCGCTACGTCTACCAGGGCTTCACCAATGATGGCGTCTACCTGGTCTCTTTCTGGTGGCCCGTGACGACCGCAGCATTGCCCGACAGCAGCGCGGTAACGGACGAGCAGTTGGACGCTTTTCAGGCCGATCCCACAGGCGCAATCAACAGTATAGCCGCGGAACTCAACGGTCTGTCCACCGATCAGTGGCAGCCCGATCTGGCCATGCTTGGACGCCGTCGTCGCCTCACTGCAAATCGAAGGCATCGGTGCTGCCGGCCTGGTCGACACAACCTGGCAGTGGACAGAAGGCCCCGCTCAACCCGGCAGCTCAGAGATCGTCACCATTGAAGATCCATCAAAATATGAAGTGACCTACGGCTCCGATGGTATCATGACCTTCACCGCCGACTGCAACGTCGGAAACATGTCCTATGAAATAAATAACGCCGGTATGACCGGTGGCATGTTGGCCGTTCCCGGACCGGTGACCCTGGCCGCTTGTGCGCCCGAATCGCACTCTGAATCCTTCATCGCCAGCTTGCAAGCCGCCCAGAATTACCGCGTCTGGGCTGGTGGTAGCGAGATGGAACTAGCCTTGCCCGCCGGTGGTGGCACCCTGCTGCTGCGAGACGCCAACGCGCCAGCGACTGACGAAATCCCCTCAGCCGGCGGTGCGATCGTCAGCGGCATGGTAACCAACGTGGACAACGCTCCCATTGCCGAAGGCGCTACGGCAGCGATCCAGATTCAGGATACATCTCTGGCTGATGCGGCGGCAACAGTCATAGGCGAGCAAGTCATCGAGAATCCGGGGCAGTTCCCCATAGCGTATCAGGTTGCCTATGATCCCAACGCAATCGTAGAAAACCACACTTACACGATGTCCACGCGGATTACGGGGAGCGACGGCAGCCTGCTATTCATCAACGATACCAGTATCCCGGTTATCACACGGGATAACCTTACCGACGGCGTAGAAATACCCGTCATCAACGTGGGCGGCTAGCAAGGCTAAGGTGCCAGGCACTTCAGAAGTGCCTGGCACCTGGGCCGCACCCCCCTGAAACACGCTTCCTTGCCCATTGCCACAGATCACTTTCATGACACACCTTTTGCCCAGAAACGTGCGCAATTGCCATTCAGCCGGTTCAAAGGGTACACCAACTAATCAGATGAGTGAGAGACGACCGGCAGATGCTGATCATTGCCCGTATAGCGCAGAATGAACAGCCCGCCGCTCCCCGAGGCGAAGTAGGCGATGTTGCCTACCACAGCCACATCCGTACCACTCCCCGGCGTTCCCTAGAAACCAGTGTCTGCCGGGGAGGCTGGATTGGCGACATCAACGATGCGCAGACCGGTCACACCGGCAATGTAAGCGGTGCTACCAGATATGGCCACACCCTCAGCAGATCCTTTGTTGTTAACGGAACCAACCTCGGTCGGGCTGGCCGGATTGGTCATGTTGATGATGCGCAGCCCACCGCCACCGGCGCCGCCGGTGCCATCGGCGACGTAGGCCGTGTTCCCGGCAAAGGATACGTCAATAGCAAACCCCGGTGTGTCGTAGAAACCACGCTCGGTCGGAGCAGCCGAGTTGCTCACGTCGATGATGCGCAATCCCTCCCGTCCATCGGCGACATAGGCATAGTTACCCTGCACTGCCACAGCAGAAACGGTTCCACCAATCTGGCCGAGAAATTCCACGTTATGTACTTCGCCCAAGGTAGATGAAGGCATGTTCGTGCCAATCAAGTCCGGCCTAAGTTTGCAGATCATGCCAGATTTTGCAAAAGGCTGGTGCAATTGCAAATCTCCCGCGCCAGATTGGTCGACGAAATGCGCACTCCTTGCGTTGGCCAATACGGCCGTGAACAATAATAACCCAACGACTAGAGGGAAAAGCAACGAGCGAAAGTGGCGATTCTGTTTCACGACACACCTTTTAACTAGATACGTGCGCAAGTCAAGCCTGTTTGGGAAAAAAGTCCCTTAATAGGGCTAAGGCTCCACCTTGCAGCCATCAGCTTAGCACGGCAACAGTCAGAGGGAAAGTAACGAAAGTCACGACTTAATACGCCGTTTGTCATAGATAAGGGGAATTGCAGGGCAATCGCAGACTTGTCCACTGGCGCACCTGCAACTTGCCCACTTGCATTCCGCTGGCGAAACATATTGCGCATAGGCCAGTGCAGCGATCCAGCCGTTACTGGTTTACTTTTACTCGTAGCGCTGGCATCCTGCCGGCGAGTGGAGGGCGCAGATTGTTAAGGCAACGATTTCCAATAAATCTTGGCAGCGTCCCATATTCTACACTGCCGAGTTTGCGATTGCCCTGAGGCGAATTGTGGGTGCGCACGTAGGCGCCCCTCGTTTGTGTTCTGCCCCCATAGCCACAATCTTTAGCATCTACTATCTTCCAAATCTACGCAGTCTGGGTAATCTGATGATGGGTCTTAGACATACCGCTCTCAGGACTATCCCGCAAAAAGTGCTTGATGAATTCCCGCCGTCACTGCCTGCGGGTCTTCCGCCTGCCACACGCGACGGCCGATAGCCACCCCAGCAGCGCCACCGGCGACAACATCGCGCACCAGGTTAATCGTATCGTCGTCGCTTCCTTTTCCCGGACCACCGGCAACGATGATCGGCACCGGGGCCGCAGCCGTGATCTCGCGGAATGATTCCACGTCGCCACAATAGTTGGTCTTGATGATATCGGCACCGATCTCCATACCGATGCGTGCCGCATGGGCAATAGCCTGCGCATCATAGAATTTATCACCGGGTGGCATCATCTCGGCGACGACGGGCATGCCATACCTGGCTGCCCCATCAATCAACGAAGCCAACCAGCGATAAATCTCAATGTCCCCGGAACGGCCAAAAAATACCGAAACCGCCACCGCATCCGCATCCATGCGCAGCGCCGTTTCCAGGGACGCAATGGGCGTTTCTTGAAAGCTCTCCTCGCTTAGTCCCGCCGTGAGGCTTACCCGTAGAACGATGCCTGTCGATGCTGGCACAATTGGAGCCACTCGCCGGTAGAACCCAGGCGAGAAGAGCAGGGCATTTGCCCCACCGGCAATCACCGCTTCCACAATAGCTCTCGGCCGGTGAATGCCCTGCACCGGTCCAATCCAACCGCCATGATCCAGCGGCGAGAGCAAACAGCGTTTTTGCTCGCCAACCAACAAACGGCTGAGTCTTCTACTCTTTCCAGTCATTTCATTTCTCCTTCAAACTTTTAGGGCAAGATTGCATCTTGTCCATCCCCACCATTGCACACTCAATCGCTTTCTACAGCATACGCCGGCAAATTGGTAGTGGCCATGAAGTTGGCCAGCAAACAATACGTTTCATATAGTGGCTCATAAACCAGCGCTAAATGCTTGCGTGGCATCGTGACCTGCGGCTCGTCATCGAATGTGCGCTGCAAAGCGTGATCAAAACCAATCGTTGGATCGAGGGCATTGGCGCAGTAAGCATACAACGGCCGCGTCACCGTTTCCTGCCTGGCAAAGATAGTAACAGGTCGCTGGCAAATATCGGAGATGATCTGCGGCCAACCACGGACTGTCGCCCCGCCACCCGACAAGGCGATCTCCTGTATTGTCACGCCCAGTTCCTCGCTAATCTCAATCAACTGCCGCAAGGCGTAGGCCACACCTTCCAATACAGCGCAAACCATATGCTCGCGGCGGTGAGCCAATGTCAATCCATAAAAGCCACCACGCAAGGTATCGCTCCAATAAGGGCTGCGTTCTCCGGCCAGAAAAGGCAAGAACAGCAGCCCTTCCGCGCCTGGGGCCACGGTTTCCACCTGGCCCAATACGTTGTCGAAGTCAATCTCCGCTCCGTAAAGCGCTTGCCAGGCCCAGGTTAAAGACGCTCCGCTGGTTGACAGGACGCCGTTGATCAGGCGATAAGGTGGCACATAATTATTGTAGAGCCGGTGCTCTGGATCGTGGAAAGTCTGGCCTGCTGCCAGTAGAGCAGCGACCATGGTCGAGCTGCCCATACTGCACGTCAAGCGACCTACCTTAGGCGGCGCACCGGCCAGAAGGGCAATGATGTCTCCCGCACCAACAATAACCCTGGCCTGCGGTGACAAGCCTAAATCGGCGGCCACATGCGGCAGCAGCGGCCCGGCATCGTCGCCAACCGCGCGAATCGGGGGCAATATGGCGGGATCGAGCCCGGCAGCGACCAGCCGGTCGACGGCCCACTCCCCCTTCTTCCAATCCAGCAGTGCTGCGCCGGCCGCTTCGGTGCTGTCGGTTAGATGACGGCCGGTCAACCGGTAGCGCAGGTAATCTTTGGGCCACAACAACGCGCGTGCTCTGGCGATCACCTGCGGCTGGTGGCGCGCTAACCAGAGCAGTTTCGGTAAGGTATAGGTAGAATTGAGCTGGTATGGGGGCAAACCAAGTTCCTTGCTCAACTCGGCCGTCTCCGCCGCCGCCCGCCGATCCAACCACAAAATCGTGGGCGCAAGGAGCTGCCCATCCTGGTCTAGCAGGACAGGTGTGTGCATCTGCCCCGTGAGCCCAACAGCTTTAACCTGGTGCAGGTCCCACCGGCTGCTGACCAGTTCCTGCAAGGCAGCAATCAGAGCCGCCCACCAGTCATCCGGGTTGCCCTCCGCCCATCCCGGGCGTGGCGTCTGATATTCATAACCTTTTCGTGCCCCAGCCAGCACACGGCCGTGCATGTCGTAGAGCACCGCCTTGAGCGCTGATGTGCCTGCATCTATAGCCAGAATGGTCGCGGCTCTTTTCATCTTCTACAGCAGCCATGCGCGCCGCAAGCACTCACCCAGCTTGATCAGGCTTTCGTCCTTGCTTTGCTGCAATTCCTATCAGGGATTGATCTCCATCATTACTTTTAATCCCTGTGCGTTCTTAACCAGGTCAAAACCCTGCCCCAGTGACTCCAAAGGCAGCAAGTGGCTGATCAAGCTTTCCGTGTCAACGAGACCATCTTCAATTAGCTGGAGCGCTTGAAAATTATCTTGCGGCGTACTATCGGCCGAACCGGTCAGTATATACTCGCCATAGTGAATCAAGTTCGGGTCAATATGAAGTTCATCCTTGGGATAAGTACCCGCGAAGATATTTAGCCGCCCGCCAGGGGCGAGCATGGGCAAGGTTCGCTCCACCAATCGCGCCGAGCCCACGGCAACAACGGCCGTATCCGCTCCCCAGCCATCGGTCACTTCCTTGACATACGCGGCCAGGTCGACCGCTTCTGCGTTCACCGCCCAATCCGCCCCCAACGCTTTGGCCTTCTCCACACGGGCCTGGATCAGATCCACGGCAATGACCCTGGCTCCGAAACTGCGCGCCACCTGCATATGCATCAAGCCGATAGGCCCCAGACCGATTACGATCTGCGTTTCACCTGGTTCTAGTTGAAGCATATTCTGCCCGCGCACGACGCAAGCCAAAGGCTCCATAAACGCCGCCGCTTTCATGCTCGTGCTTGGCTTTACCGGATATATATTGCGCTGCGGAATGCGGATATAGTCGGCATACCCGCCGCCAAACTGCTGGTAGATGGGTCTTTGACAACGGTTTGACAATCCCCTGCGACAGGCCGCACACTGGCCGCATTTGACAATGAAATCGGCCGTAACCGCCTGTCCGATCTCCAAATACTTCACATTGGATCCCACCGCGGCCACGCGCCCAACGCATTCATGTCCCAGCACCCTGGGAAAGGGCACCGATGACTTTCCGGTAAAAGCGCGTACATCCCAGGGGCAGATACCCGTGTAAGCTACCTTTACCAGGACGTCATCATCACCCACTTCAAACAGGGGTCGCATGCGGACTTCTAGCTGTCCCGGTTCCTCAGACCACATCTGGCGCATTTGTTGTTCTGTCATATCACTTTACTCCACAATCCTCTTGTCTTTAACTGGCCCCTACCCGCTTATCCCTTAGCCGCTCCGAGGGTCAACCCCTCTACAAAGTAGCGGTTCAAAAAGAGTGAAATAATCACCGCCGGGATAATGGCGAACATACTCGTTACCGCCATATGTCCCCAACTGATTTCCGAAGCACTGAACGAAGCCAAAATGCCCAGGGGGATCGTCTTCGTCTGCGGTGAAGTCAACATCAAGGCGAATAAAAAATCGTTCCAAGAAAAAATAATGCAATACAAGGCGGAGGCAACGATTCCCGGTACGGAGAGCGGCAAAGCCACAAGGAAAAATGATTGCCAGTGCGAAGCCCCATCGACCAGGGCAGCTTCCTCCATCTCCTGTGGCACTCCCTGAAAGTAACTGCGCATCATCCAGACCACAAAAGCAGCATCAAAGACGGTGTCCAGCATAATCACCGACATGTAGGTCCCCAGCAGCCGCAGATCGCGCATGATCAGGTAGAAAGGAATGAGCATGGCGATCGGCGGAATCATCAACAGCAGCAAGAAAAAATAGGAAGAGAGGTTCATGAAGTGTGACCGGCTGCGCGCAATGGCATACCCAGCAGGCACGCCCAGCGCCAACGACAGCAGTGTCGTGCCGGTCGTGATGATGATGCTGTTCATCATGAATTGGCCGGTCTTGGTTTCGGCCAGCACCGTCTGGAAGTTCTTGAGCGTGAAATCAAAGAAGATCCATTGCGGCGGAATGGCAAAGGCATCCCGGCCAAACTTGAAGGAGGTCGTGACCAGCCAGAAAATGGGCATCATGAAGAATAGGATGACCAGTAAGATCAGGGCTTCTTTTCCGACTTTTTCCCAGGTTGCGGTTTTCATGAATGATTCCTGCTGCTGCCGCGTGTCACAGCTGCTGCCGCTCCAGAACGATCACGTACAGTACGGAGATGACCGCTACGATAAATAGCAGAATATTGGCCAGTGAAGCAGCATAGCCCATATCGAAAAATGTCATGCCCACGGTAAATATGTGGAAATTTAAAACTGTGGTCGCCGTGCCCGGGCCACCGGAGGTCGTGGCATAAATAATGTCAAAAACTTTGAATGATTGCATCGTGCGCAAAAGCAGGGCGATGAGAAAAACCGGCTTGAGCAGGGGCAGGGTGATGTAGATCAAGCTTTGCCAGCGCGTGGCCCCATCCACCCGGGCTGCCTCGTAAGGATCATGCGGCAAGCTCTTGATCCCGGCCAGGAAAATGACCATCAACAGGGGGCTCCACTGCCATAAATCAACCAAAATGAGCGCAGGCATGGCGGTCGAGAGTTCTCCCAGGGGACCGCGTCCAACATCTATGCCTATCGCTTTCAGGTAATAAGGAATGACCCCAAAATCCGCATTGTAGAGGGATTTCCAGATCAGGCCCACAACGAGAGCCGGTATGGCCATCGGGATCAACAGGAAAGAACGCGTGATGTGCATCCGCCTTGTTTCGTCCGTCAGCAGCAGCGCCAATCCCAGGCCCAAAAGGATCTCCAGGGTCACCGTGCCAAAGACAAAAATGAGCGTGTTAGACAGGGCCTTAATAACCGCTGGATCCGTAAAAGCTTTCAAGTAATTGGACAGGCCGATGAATGTTTGCAGCTGGTTGGGATCAGTCAGGCGGTACTTGAAGAAGCTGATATAGAAAGAAAATAAGAGCGGGTATAAAGCGATAGCGAGCACAAAGATCAACAGTGGCGCCAGCATCATCAAATAATGCCATTCCTTGTTGGCATGGCGGCGGGCAAGGATGTTTCTCATAAGTGCTTCAGTAAATTTGTGGGGGCGCATGCGCCCCCACAAACTATATTATCTGCAATGGACTATTGAAGAGCCTCTTCGACCTGTGCTTGAGCTGCGTCAAGCGCTTCTTGGGCTGACAGCTCGCCTACAATGTAGGAGTTAGCGGCCGTTCCCAGCGCGTTCTCAATGATGCTGTACTCTGGGATCCGAGGCCGGTAATCGCCATCCCCATTTTCAAACGCTTCCAAGAGAATCGGGAACCAGGGATATTCAGCGTTCAATTCCGGATCTTCCAAAGTGCTGCGACGGATGGGCGCACCGTCATTGCGGATCCATTCCTTCTGGATTTCCGGGCTGGAAAGCCACTTGATGAACTCCCATGCCGCATCCGGCGCATCGCTGTCGGCGTTGATGCCGATGCCCCAGCCACCAAAGCCATACTTTGGTTCCATTCCCTCGGCTACCGGGGCCAGGGTAATATCGACATTGCCAACAACCGTAGAAATTTCCGGATTTTCGTAACCGGCACGGGCGATGCTCCACCCTTCCATAAGGGCCACATTGCCGGTGCGGAAAGCGGTCTCGCGCTGGTCCCACCAATAATCTGCAGCCCCGGGTGGCGCATAATCAAAGAGCGAGCCAAAAAACTCCAGAATCGCAACATTTTGCGGGGTATTCAATGCAGGATTGCCATCCGCATCGAGGATTGTGCCGCCGTGCTGTTGGACCCAGGCCATGTAATCTTGGGCCACGGCTGAGCCTTTAGCACCCAAGAGAGCTATACCGTAAAAATCATTGTCCGCGTCGGTCAATGCTGCGGCATCAGCCAAAAGTTCCTCCTGTGTTGCCGGTGGTTCGATGCCTGCTTCTTGCAAGATGTCTTTACGATAGTTGAGCACATTGGCATATCCCGCTAAAGGATAGGCCCACTGCTGCCCTTTGTACTCGCCTAAAGTCCAACTGACGGGCATGATATCATCTAGCGCTAGTTCATCCTTGTCCCGTTCCATATAATCGTCCAGGGGCAAGGTGTACTCGTTGGCCGCGTATTCGCCGCTCCAGACAATGTCGACGGTCATTAAGTCGTAGTTGCCGGTACCAGCCACAAAATCGGCCGTCAATTTCTGATAGAGATCGACATAGCCCAACTCATCCATGGTGACTTTTATACCTGTTTCCTCTTCAAACATAGGAATCAGATGGCGAAAACCACTCACGTATTGGTCAGTCATCGAGGCCAGCACCAGTTCTGTGCCGGCAAAGGGTTGTTCGGGCATTTCTTCTTCAGCAGGGGCTGCTTCTTCTTCAGCAGGGGCTGCTTCTTCCTGAACCGGAGCGGCCTCTTCTTCTACTGGGGCGGCTTCTTCAACCTCCGCCGCCCCGCCGCCACATGCCGCCAGTAACAACACCAGCAGCAAAACGGCCGTAATTCCAATGTAATATCGTTTGTTAAGCATCAGCGTATCCTCCTCGAATACAGATTGTTGCCACAGAATCATAACCTTCCCATTGTGACAGTTACTAAAGCTCACATAGCGCTCGTTCTTCCCATTCACACCTCCTTTTCTGACTTAGCACCGGCAGTTGCCGGAACCAGATTGGCTATCAAATCATATTCGTGCGACCTTGCTAACTAGATGATGACACCATTTTCCCGGAAACTTCTTCGTCTCTTGCAGTGGAGAAGTAAGCTTTCAGTTCACAGGAAAATGGCAAGAATCTTTGTTCTCTGAAAAGCAGTTCCACCCCGAGTTACCGATCAACGTTCAAGATAAAGGGAATGCTTGTAACGATCACCACGATTAATGACAAGATGGTACTCAACAGGCAGCTGATTCTGATCACGTACCACACCTTCAATCAACAACAAAGGTGCCCCAACCTCAACTTGAAGCTTGGCCGCATAAACAAAGTCAGCCGGGATAGCCTGAATTGTTCTGCGAGCGGAGCGCAAGACAATTCCTTTCTTTTCCAGCAAGGCCCACAGCGATCCCGTTTGCTCCAATTCTTGGGCAGACAATGAAAACGAAGGGGGCAACCGCAGATAAGACAGGTTGAGGGCCAGGGGATACTGGTCACTCAACCGCAGCCGACCGACAAACCAGATTGGCGCTCCCAGCTTGAGATCTAATTTTTCGGCCACAACTTCTGAAGCACGATCCTGCCGCAGATCCAGCAATTTTGAAGAAACGTCGAGCGCCTGTTCGCGCATATCTTCAGTGAAACTGGTCAGCCGGGTTAATTCGGGACTAAATAATGGTGCTTCTTTAACGAATGTCCCTTTTCCCGAAACGCGGTAGATTTGACCCGACCGCTCCAACTCGGCCATGGCCCGCCGGACGGTGATGCGGCTGACTTTATATTGGTCTATTAGCTCCAATTCCGTCGGCAAGGGCATACCTGGCCCAAATTCTTCCTCCCGTAGGCGGGCCAACAGCACCTGTTTTAGCTGGTGATATAGCGGCAAGGGGGAAGTTCTATCAAGCATGGTCATCCAGGAGCCTGATCGGGTCAAATGTTATAACGTTATAACCCAAGATATAGTTTAAAGCTTGCACGAAGAAAAGTCAAGATCGGATCAGCCACAAACTTCTCCTACTTAAATGATCAAGAAGGGCGTAAAATAGATTTGATGGTCAATAGCTGGTAGGCTGGCGGCTGAACGCTGACAGCGAATCAAGCGAGGTGCAGATTTGAAAAAACTAATAGTTGGCCTAGCGGGTGCCAGCGGCACCATCTATGGTATTCGCCTCTTGGAAGTCTTGCGCGCCGTGGAAGATGTGGAAACGCACCTGGTCATGAGCGCCGCCGCCAAGCGTGTCGCTCTCCTGGAAACTGATTACAAAATTCAGGAGATCGAAGCATTGGCCGATCATCTTTACAGCTTTGGGGACATCGCCGCCGCCATTTCATCAGGATCCTATCGCACCATGGGCATGGTTGTCATCCCTTGCACCATGAAAACCTTGTCCGGTATCGTCCACTCCTACAGCGACAACCTGCTCTTACGCGCAGCCGACGTCGTCTTGAAAGATCAGCGCAAGCTGGTGATCGTCTTCAGAGAAACCCCGATCCATCTCGGCCACGCGCGCCTCCTCGTGCAGGCTATCGAGCTAGGCGCAGTCATCATGCCCCCGGTCCCCGCCTTCTACCACCGCCCCCAAACCCTGGATGACATTATCAACCAGACGGTCAATCGCGTGCTCGATCAATTCGATATCGAGCTGGAAGAAGATCTATTTCAACGCTGGCAAGGGAAATAGAATCAAAGATTGCGCAGATTATGATGCTAAGAAACAGTTCAAGCGCCAAGTTGACCGAAACAAAATGCTTATATCCATTTTCACCAGTTTACACGCATCTTGACTATAAACGTGTGCATCTAAAACCCGGCCGTTTGGAAAGCAACACCGATTAATTAGATCGCTGGAGCAAAACCGGCAGATACTGATCATTGCCCGTATAGCGCAGAATGTACAGCCCGCCGCTCCCAGCGGCAAGGTAGGCGACGTTGCCTACGGCAGCCACATCTTTGCCACTCCCCGCCGTTCCGTAATAACCAATCTCGGCCGGAGCAGCCGGATTGGTGACGTCTAAAACACGCAGTCGGCTTGCTTCAGCAACAAATAATATGCGTTCCTCCACGGTCACGGCCTGAGCAGGTTCGTAAACCCTGAACTTGGCCGGTTTGGCCGGGTTGGTGATGTCAGCAATAACCAGCCCATTCTTCCCATAGGTGATATAGGCATAATTTCCAACCACAGCCACATCGTAGGCAATTCCCAGACTACAGAAATCCCCAATATCAGTTGGGGCGGCCGGATTGGCGATGTTGATGATGCGCATGTAACCGAACCAATCGGGAGGGGGCCATTCCAGGGTATAGGCGGTGTCCCCGACTAGGGTCACAGCCCAGGCCCACGACGAGGAAGTACCGGTCAACGTCGGGGCGGTCGGGTTGGCAACATTGATAATACGCAGCCCACCGTAGCTATTGGCGACAAAGGCGAGGTTCCCGGCCACGGCCACATCGTAAGCCCACCCGGGCGTGTCGTAGTAGCCAAGTTCGATCGGGGCGGTTGGGTTGGTCACATCGATGATGCGCAACCCCATCTCCCCGTCGGCGACGTAGACGTTGTTGTTCAGCACGGCCACGCCCTCCGCAGACCCCGGCGTCTCGTAAAAGGCGGTCAAGGCCGGAGCGGTCGGGACGGAAAAGTCGATGATGTGTAGCCCGTTGGAGCCATCAGCGACATAAGCGTAATTCCCGGCCACGGCTACAGCGTGGGCATACACCACAGCGCGGTAGATGCCAGTCTCGCTCGGAACAGCCGGAGTAGTCACGTCGACGATGCGCAGACCAGCCCGCTCGTCGGCGACGTAGGCAGTCTTCCCGGCCACGGCCACGGCGCTGGCAGACACCTGGTCATTGTCGTAAGAACCGGCCTCGGTCGGGGCAGCCGGGTTGGAAACATCGATAATGCGCAGCCCGCCGCTGCCAGTGGCGACGTAGGCAAAATCCCCGGCCACGGACACGCTGTAAGCATCATTTGCCGTGCCTTTGTAGCCGGTCTCGGTCGGGGCGGCGGGGTTGGACACATCAATGATGCGTAACCCACGTCTACCATAAGCAACGTAGGCGTAGTTCCCGACCACTGTCACACCCCATGCTCCCCCAGTTGTATTGTAGGAGCCGGTCTCAGTTGGCGCGGCCGGATTGGCAATGTTGATGATGCGCAGCCCGCCTATCCGGCATCATCGGCAACATAGGCATAGTTCCCGGCGACAGCCACGCCTCTAGCAATACCCGGCGTGTTGTAGAACCCTGTCTCTTTCGGTTTAGCCGGATTAGTGATATTGATGATGCGCAGCCCGCCAATCCGGTCATCGGCGACATAGGCATAGTCCCCGGCGACGGCCACGCCCCTAGCAATACCTGGTGTGTCGTAGAAGCCAACCTCTGCCGGATTAGCAGGGTTTGCGACGTCGATGATGCGCAGCCCAGCACTCTCAGCAGCGAGGTAAGCATAGTTCCCGGCCACAGCTACGCTCACCACGTTACCGCGCAATGACGTTGTTTGACCAACCAAAGTTGGTTCGCCCCGGTCGCTAATGTCGAGTACCGTTAGTCTTGACCCTTCTCTGGCGTAAGCATAGTTCCCCTGTACGGCCACAGCAGAAACGGATCCGCCAATCTGGCCGAGGAATCCCACGTTCTGACCGTCGCCCAGGTTGGCCGAGAGATTGTTCACACCAATCCCATCCGGCCTGAGCTGGCAAACCATGTCAGGTTCTGCAAAATCATTGTGAGACTGCAAATCTTGCGCGCCAGGTATCTCTTTGAAATGCGCACTGCCAACGCTGGCCAACACGGCCGTTGGCAGTAAGAACACCAAGAGCGCAAAGATTAACAGAACAACCGAGCGAGCGCGACTGTTCTTTCCCATGGCACTTTCCTTGACTAGAAACGAACACAAACTAAGCCTGTCTGGATGAAGGATGTCTTAACAAGATTCAGGCTCCACTTTGCGACGACGATACACAATATCAGCATCAAACAGAGCTACAATACTATGCCATTATAGGGGAGGTCAAGTGATATATGTCATCAGTTGAGACGATGATCGTCATATTCAGGAGAGTCTCACTGTCTCCGCGTCGTCTCGCCCGATGGCTTCAGTGGGGGTTGTGTAGATGAGAAGCGTTTTCGCGAAAGCGATTTAGCGATTGGGATTGCGATAGAGAAGTGACCGAGCCACGCTTTACACGTGGCTTGGTCACATCGTTCTTAACCGTGAAAATAAGTAGGCCAGCCCAGGTACTTATTAAACGCCTCGTTGATAATCGGCCCCGCCAGCGCCTGGTTGATCGAAACGTGATGCTCATACCCGTTCTCGCAAATATGAGCCAGCAGCTCTTGATAACGCGGCACCTGCACCACGCCGTACCCGCCAAAGGTACTCACTGGATCATTGGTGAATTGACCCTCACCGGTGTAAGCCCGGATCTTGCCGGCAAAGTCGTCGGTCGTAATGCGCAGATAGGTAAACGGCCGTTCGCTGATCCGGCCGTATAATGTGCCGAACGTATTCTCCTTACCCACCGATCCGGCGATAATCTCCTGGTAATCCATGACCGGGATCTCGTCGATAAAGACATCCTTGGGCAAGTTGGAGCAGTGGAAAACCACGCCCTTATTCGGGTCATCGCCGTAATTATTATTCCAGTCGACCAACGCCGACGGCTTGCCGGAAGCGAGCTGCAAAGCGAGCATAGCCAGCGCACCGACGATATCTGTTTCGCAAGCGGAGGGATTCAGTTTGTTGCTGCTCATACTCATCAAGGTACAGGGCACAACGCCAAAATACTCCTCCATGCTCGTCCAGCATTGAATCGCCGTGGCGTCTAGTTCATTGTCGGCCATCCAGCCATCCAATACCACGCCAAACTTGGCCATACGCAGCAGCGATTCCTGCGGCACATTTTTCGTCTGCGCATAACCGCGAATCGCCGCCAGCTTCGCTTGCACGGGCTCATCCACGTCAACCAGCTTTTCGATACGGCCGTAAACCTCGGACAGATCCAGAGTCTCCACGCTAATGCCCGCCTGGTCCAAAAGTTTCTCGCTAAAGCGCACCGTCTTGAAAGCCTCCGGGCGCGCGCCCATCATGCCCAGCCGCGCCGTTCGCATGCCGCGTACCACGCGACATACGCCGGCAAACTTCTTCAATTCCATCTTGAAGGCTTCCGTCTCCGGGTCCATCGTATGCCCTGAGGTCAGTGAAAAAGGAATGCCAACCTGGTACAGATTATTGCAGGCGCTCATCTTGCCGCAGAAGCTGTCACGCCTGTTGTCAATACCCATCTTGGTCACATCATCAGCAAAAGCGTGGATGAGCACCGGCACATCCAGACCGGAAAAGCGCAGTGAATTGGCAATCGCCCGTTCGTCGCCAAAATTGGGCAGCGTCACCAGCACGCCGTCAATCTCGGCACGATGCTGCTTGAAAAGCTCGCCGCAATAGCGCGCCTCCTGCAAAGACTCAACCGCGCCCACATTGGTCGCCGCTTCATCCGTGACAACCGCCTTGATGCCCATCTCATCCAGGATGCGCAAAATCGTGTTACGGCCGCTCAGGGCCAGGTGAGCCGGGAAAAAGCCGCGATTGCCGACGATAACCGCCAATGTCAGCGGCTTTTCTGTCAATGATGCAGCGGGGAAATGTTTAATTTGTGGTAGTGCCATGTTATCTTTCTCCTTTATAGATAATCAAAGATTTCGCAGATTACGCAGATTAATTTGACGTTGGCAAATTCTGTTCAGATCTGGGGTTTCATGTCGGATGTGTTTCATTTCAGTTGAGAACGTAGATGGTCGCATTCTCAGATGCGAGTGAACGGCATCTTTTCTCCTTCGACTTGCGCTGTCAATTGACGGCTGATAGCTGACGGCTGACGGCTGACGACAGCCAGCTTTGCCCTTATTGGCCGTACACATTTTGGTAACGGCCATATAGCTTGTCGATATCTGCTTGGGCGATGGGCAGCGGTTTGCCAAGTTGGTAGGCCAGCCAGACAATCGCCGCATTGTCTTCAGTCATAACGGCCGCTTTAACCGCCTTCTCCGCCGAAGGCCCCACGGCGAAGACGCCATGATTCTGCAAAATACAGGACGGGCTGCGGCTGTCCCGTAACGTTTGCACAACGACCTCTCCGATCTCCTCTCCCCCGATCAAGGCGAAGCCGCCGCACGGGATTTCGCCGCCAAATTCATCGCCCATGGCCGTCGTGTGGCAAGGAATCGGCCGTCCCACTGCCGCGAAAGCGGTAGCATAGCGCGAATGGGTGTGAACAACGCCATACACAGCCGGCATCTGGCGATAAACAAAACAATGTGAAGCGGTATCGGAAGAAGCCTTATGATCTCCTTCGACCAAATTGCCCTCGATATCGACGACAACCATATTCTCGGGGGCCAGATGTTCAAAACGGATACCGCTGGGCTTAATTACCACCAAATTGCTCTCCGGATCGCGCGCGCTGATATTACCGCTGGTCCAGGCCACCAGGCTATTGCGCGGCAGTTCCGCATGCAGCACAAACAGTTCTTCTCGCAAAGCTTGCAGCAACATAGACTTATCCTCCTTGCTTCTCCGTCTTAACCTGTCGCTTGAGTGCCTTCAACCTTTTCATGGCGTCATTCGCCCCGCGGCCGAAGTAATTGTAGAGCAGCTTGTATTCAGCAAACAGCTTGTCATAGGCGGCTACATTTGCGGGAATTGGCGTGACCACCTCTTCGCTCAGCCTGCCCATCTCGGCCGCCGCCGCGTGAATATCCGCGTAGACGCCTGCGGCCACGGCCGCATGCATCGCCGCGCCAAGAGCCGGGGCCTGGGCCGAACCTGACAATCTGAACGGTCGCCCGGTCACGTCAGCATAAATCTGGCGCAGCAAGCCGTTTTTCTGCGGCAAGCCGCCAGCCGCGACCAATTCCTGCACTTCAATACCGCGCGCTTCAAAAGCCTCGATGATCTCACGCGTGCCAAAAGCGGTCGATTCGATCAACGCGCGGTAGATGTCCGGCGCGCGGGTCGCCAGGGTCATACCAAGCAGCAATCCGCTCAGATTGGTGTCCACCAGCGTGGAACGATTGCCATTCCACCAATCCAAAGCGACAAGCCCATGTTCGCCGACAGCTTGCTTTGCCGCTTCTTGCTCCAGGTACGCGTGTAGATTGAAGCCAGCCTTTTCGGCAGCCTCGTGATATTGCGGCGGCACCGCGTTATCCACAAACCAGGCGAAGATGTCACCCACGCCCGACTGGCCCGCTTCATAACCATACAAGCCAGGAATGATGCCGCCATCCACAACGCCGCACATGCCGTCCACAACTTGCAGCTCGCTGTCGGACATGATGTGGCAGGTCGATGTGCCCATGATCATCAACCATCACGCCTGCGCCGGTGGCCTTGACCGCCGGGGCGGTAACGTGGGCATCCACATTGGCCACGGCCACGGCCGTCCCTTCCAGCAAGCCCGTAGCCGCCGCCATCTGCGCCGTCAACCCCCCTGCTCTATCTCCAAGCTGGGCAAAATCGCGGCTCATCTTGCTGTCGATGACCCCGGCGAAATCGGGGTGCAGCGCCGCGAAGTAATCGCGGCTGGGATAATGCCCGTCCTGAACCATCGCCTTATACCCGGCCGTGCACGCATTTCGCGTTTCAATTCCAGTCAACTGCCAGACGACCCAATCAGCAGCCTCCAACAGGCGATCGGCCGCATCGTAAACCTCAGGCGCTTCCTGCAATATTTGCAGCGCCTTGCTGAAGAACCATTCCGACGAGATCTTGCCGCCGTAACGATCGAGCCAGCTTTCGCCCATCCGTCGCGCCGTTTCATTGATTCGGTCCGCCTGCGGCTGGCTGGCGTGATGTTTCCACAACTTCACCCACGCATGTGGATTTGTTGACCACGCCTCCACAGCCATTAGTGGCGTACCATCCGCCTTGACCGGCATCATCGTGCAGGCCGTGAAGTCAATTCCAACCCCCACCACATCTTGCGCCTTGACGCCGCTAATCTTCAAGACCTCAGGCACTGTTTGCTCGATTACGCGCAGGTAATCCAACGGATCCTGTAATGCCCAATCCGGCGGCAGCGCTACATCGCTGCCCGGCAGACTGTGGTCGATCACGCCATGGGAGTAATCAAGAACGGCCGTTGCCACCTCGCTTCCATCAGCGGCATCCACCAACACGGCCCGCCCCGACAACGTGCCAAAATCAATACCAATTGTGTACATACCTCTTGCTTCTTTGCTATTCGTTCGTAGTGACCGATCTGGCTGACTCGGTTAGTACGACTTCTTAAGTCCATCCGCTAACACGTTTCAAATTATCCGTCTGCTCCTCTTCATTATCAGTCGCTATCCAAAGGAATAGCCCATGCGCATCAAAATGATCATCAATCGTTTCGAAATCGGCAACGGCCATTTCGGCCAGCTCCAGCACCGCGACCGGGTTGTCGATCATATCACGGCAAAGCTGCTGCGGATTGGGCCAGGCAGCAACACAATCATGACCCGGATGCAAATCTGTGTAGCCTACCAGAAATTTCCCTGCACAACGGGCCAGGGCACAGCCGTCAAAGCTCTTATGCACAGAAACCGGGTTTCTGAAATCACAATTTTCCGTTAAACGGCCGAATAAGGCGTGCCCGTAATCGTATTAACCATCGCCCAGAAATTCTCCAGCGGTGTATCCAGCTGCACATGGTGCGTCGGGGACAGTATCAAACCACCATCCTGCCCAATCGTACGCAAACGGTGCAAAACCTCCGCCTCAACATCGGCCGCTGAACCAAAAGGCAGCGTATGCTGCTCGTCGATCGATCCCCAGAAACATAACTGCTCGCCAAACTCCGCCTTGACCCGCGCCGGATCCATGCTGGCCGGTTGAATCGGATTCAAAACGTCGATCCCGATCTCGATCAATTCCGGTATGATGCGCAGCACATTCCCATCCGAATGGTAAGCGATCTTTATCTGGGGATTGATCGCCCTCAATTCGGAGATGAAGTTGGCCATGCGTGGCTTCAGATATTTGCGCCACATCCGAGGCGAGATCATCATTTCATTCTGCGATCCAATGTCATCCCCCGTCCAAATCATGTCCACGCCCAGCTCCACCAATCTTTTCGCTGCCGTCAGGTGATAATGGTAGGGGATATCTAGCAGATAATTAGCCAGGTCTGGATCCGTAGCCATATCGACAAGCATCTGTTCCAATCCGCGCAGCGCCCAGGCTGTCTCCAGGATGGTCGTGACGGTGACGCCCACGATCCAATAATCATCCTTGAAATCAGCAACCACCTGCTCCGCGTCTCGATATAGCTCCGGCCGGTTGGGGTCTGGCGCCTCGTACTTGTCAATCGCCTTTGTATCGGCCAGAGGATGGTTGACCATTTCCGTATAATGGCCGGGTCCAAGCGGCGTTTCATACGGGTGCACATCCCAACCGATGCCCCACTCGTCCACGTAGGGCTTGTTATCCATGTAATAAGAGTTGGCCCAGCCAACCGAAGTGAGCAGCAGATCTTCACCCAGAGCGCGCTCCAGCTCATACGTGTTGCCGCCGCCGTGTGGATTGTGAACACCCTGGCCCTGAATCTCCATCTCCCGCCGCAGGCGATTGGCGAATTCAGGCGTGAAGCTGGCCTGCAGCGGACAGCGGTCTGCTTTTTCGTGATTGAGCGCCATCTCTACGCGTTCGCGCGGTCTCATCATTCTCTCCTTATTGGCCCGTACTGCTGCGTACAATGAGTTGCGGCTGCAGCCAGGCAACTTGTGCCGCCAAAGCTTGGTCACTGCGCTGCGCCTGCAAGAGCCTGTTCAACATGCCCACGGCCTGGCAGCCCAGCTCCAGTAAATCCTGGCGGACCGTTGTAAGTGGCGGGGAGAAATAGGCCGCTTCCGGGATATCATCAAAGCCCACAATGCCCAAATCTTGCGGCACCGAACGGCCGTAACTCTGGGCGGCCTGCAAAGCTCCCAAGGCCATCGAATCGTTACAGGCAAAAACCGCGTCCAGATCAGGCACACGCTCCAGCAGCGCCTTCATGGCCAGATAGCCGCTGGCCGCCGTCCACTCACCCGCTTCTTTCAGCCGATCCAGCTCTGCATAGCCGGCTTCTTCCATCACCTCACGCCAGCCTTGCTCTCGTTGGCGTGCTTCCCACCATGATTCGGGACCGCCGATAATGCCCACTTCCTGATAGCCTTGGGCCAACAAATGCTCGACTGCCATTCTGGCCCCCTGCAAATTGTTCACGGACACTAAAGAGGCTTGCTGCCGCGGTTCCATGCTGATCAAAACAGCCGGCCTGGCGATCTCTTTCAATCGTCCAACCAGCCATTCGCGATGGTCGCCGATCTCCGCCACCGCCCATATGATCCCTGCAACCTGATAAGCGAGCAGATCGTCCAGTGCCCGATCCCCGCGATTGACCAGGGGATCGTGCAGCAGCCTGACCATCAACGAGAAACCGAGTTCGCTCGCTTTCTGCTCAATGCCCACCAGTGTGCGCGCAGGGCCATAATATTCCAGGCTGGAACTGACAATCCCTAAGGTGCTGCTTCGTCCCTGGCTTAAATTGCGGGCAATCAGGCTGGGAGAATACGCGAGATCGCTGATAATCGCTTGTACGCGCTTTCTAGTTTGGGGCGATACGTCCGGCCGGTCGTTGAGCACACGCGAAACCGTCATTGGAGACACGCCGGCCGCATCGGCAACATCCTTGATCGTGACTTCTTTGCGCATGCGCCTCTTCCCTGAGCAACAATGCCGTTACCGTTACCGATAACGCTAACGGTATTCTAGCCATCGCAGCCAGCGGAGTCAAGATATCGCCGTTGGCATCGTTATCACCCTCCCCATCGCTATCGCCCTCCCCCTCCCATTCGCCAACGAATCATCCAACCAGTCATCATTCGTGCTAAAATGTGCGCATTCACACTGATTCGCAGGGTGACAACTTCCAAGCGAATCCTCAAGGAGGAATGATAGATGTCCAATCCCTTTCCCAAACGGCCGATCCCCGACTCCTACCAAATAGAGTTCAGTGCTCTGCCATTCAACACTCCACCTCCGGGCCTGCTGTTGGCCGGCCAATACGCCGGCGCCAAAGAAAGCGCAGAAACGCGCCGCAGAATGGAGCTGTTTCTCGATAGCGGCGTGTCGCTCTTTGTTGATTTGACCGAAGAAAACGAGTATCCGCTGCCTTATGCCCCCACGCTCACGGCCGTTGCCGCCGAACGAAACAGGGCTGTCGAGCATCTGCGCTTGCCCATCCCCGACTACAGCACCCCCAGCAAGGAACAACTGCTCGCGGTCCTGGACACGCTCGACCAGGGGCTGTCCCAGGGCAAAACGATCTATATTCACTGCTGGGGAGGTATCGGCCGTACCGGAACCGTCATCGGCTGCTGGCTCGTACGTCACGGCCTGAGCGGGCGGCAGGCCCTCTCTCAGATCGCCGCCTGGCGCGCCTCCATCCCCAGCGGCTCCCACCCCTCACCCGAAACTGAAGACCAGCGCCAAATGATAATAAACTGGCACGAGCCAACAACTTGATATGCTGTCAAGGGAGAAGTTCGACTTCTCAATCTACGTATGTCCACTGACAACGGCCATAAAAAGTTGAACTTCTTGCATACAAAGGTGTAAAATACATTGCGCCGCGCAACAGCCAAGCGCGCTATTGACCGTTCACTGTTCACTTTTGATTGTTTTCTAGGAGCCTTCCCATGGCCCATCGCCCCCAAGTTCTCATCCTCGGTGCCGGCTTCGCCGGACTCGGCGCGGCCGAAAAACTCAAAGATTCGCCGGTCGATGTCACGCTAATCGATGAACATGACTACCACACCTTCCAGCCCCTGCTCTATCAGGTGGCCACCAACCTGCTCGATGTAGCTACCGTTGGCAGCCCCATCCGTGACGCCATTCAGGAACAAGACAACCTGGCCTTCCGCCAGACGACCGTCACCGGCATCGACCCTGGCGCTCGCCAGGTGCATCTTGCCAAGATGGATTCTCTTTCCTACGACTATTTAATTCTGGCGTTAGGGGCCAAAGTCAACTTCTTCGGCGTCGAAGGGGCTGCAAAACACGCCTTCCCCCTCTACACGCTGACGGATGCCGCTCGCTTGAAACAGCAAATCTTGAAACGCTTCGAAGCAGCCGACAAAGATCCTTCCCAAATCGAGGATGGTGCGCTTAGCTTCGTCGTCGTTGGCGGCGGTCCAACTGGCGTCGAAATATCTGGCGCGCTGGCCCAATTTATATACAATGACCTGGCTAAGGATTTCCCCCGGCTTCCCGTGCACGAAGCGCGGGTCATATTGGTCGAAGGGAGCCCGGCATTGCTGAGCATGTTTAAGAAAAAGTTGCAGACCTACACGAAGGACAAACTCCAGGAGCTGGGTGTGGAGGTGCAGCTAAAGACGCACGTCACCCGTCTCTCCCCTACGCGCGTTGCCCTTGACAGCGGCGAGGAACTCAAAGCCCATACATTGATCTGGGCTGGCGGACTGCTGGCCAATCCGGTCGCTAGCGATCTGGGGGTGGAACTGGTGCACGGCAATCGCATTCCGGTCGGGCCCGATCTCACCCTGGGCAACCATCCCGAAGTATTCATCGTAGGCGACATCGCCCAAATAACCGCCGGCAAATCGGCGGAAGCGCTGCCTCAGCTCGGTTCAGTCGCTATGCAGGCGGGCCAGCACGCCGGCAGCACGATAGACCGCCTGCTCAAAGGAAAGAACGCCAAGCCATTTAAATATCTTGACAAAGGCACCATGGCCACCATCGGACCTGGGGCTGCCGTGCTGCAAATGCCGCGCGGCCGTACCATGAAAGGCAAAGCAGCCTGGCTTTCCTGGGGTACAGTCCATCTAGCGCTGCTCGGTGGCGGAGGCAACCGCGCCTCAGCCCTCGTCAAATACGGCTTTGCCCACTTCACAGGCAAGCGATCCTCCAGAATTGTTCTGGAAGACGCATTTGACGAAGAGGAGTAGTGGATTGCTTAGTTGATGAATCATCCTTCCAGCGTTCATCATCATAAATCTGCATACAAGGTCCTTTTACAGAAAACTTTGCCAAAAATATTAGGGAGCCAAAGACCATGAATCCCGAGTTCCTATCCCGATTTCGATTTGCCCTCACCGCCGGTTTTCATTTCATATACCCCCCTATTTCTATTGGGCTGGGCTTAATGATGGTCCTGATGGGCCTCATCTACGTGCGCAGCGGCAATCTTATGTGGCGTCGTATGTCCTTCTTTTGGGTCAAGATATACGCGCTGGTGTTCGCCATGGGCATCGCCACCGGAATTGTGTTGGAGTTTGAGTTTGGCACCAATTGGGCCGACTACTCCAGATTTGTGGGCAATATCTTTGGCAGCTTGCTGGCCGCGGAAGGGGTCTTTGCCTTTTTCCTTGAAGGCGGGTTCTTAGGCCTGATGCTCTTTGGCGGACGCCGTCTGGGTCCGCGCATGTGGCTGCTGGCCACATTCCTGGTCGCTTTTGGCGCCCACTTCAGCGCTCTTTGGATTCTCATGGCTAACTCCTGGATGCAAACACCTGCCGGTTACACCATTGCTGTTACCGATCAGGGTACCCGTGCGGTGATGACCAGTTTTGCGGAAGTCGTATTTACCCCTTCATTCTTCAGCCGCCTGGGCCACACTCTGACCGCCTCCTGGCTGGTAGGCTCCTCTTGGTCCTCAGTGTCAGTGCCTGGTACCTGCTCAAAAAGCGGCATGAACGAATTGGCCAACGCCGGTCTAAGGCTGGCCACACCCCTCTTTCTTGTCCTGGCCGTTGTCCAGCTTTTTCTGCTAGGGTCTGCCAGCGCTGAGATCGTGGCCGATTACCAGCCGGTAAAACTGGCGGCGATGGAAGGGGTATGGCAAACGCAGAGCTGTGCACCCATGATGCTGTTTGGATGGGTAGATGTGTCCGCGCAAAAAACAATTGGTGTTGGCGTACCCTGCATGTTAAGTATTTTGGCCTATGGTGATCCAGATGCCACGGTGACCGGATTGAAGAATTTCCCCAAGAACTTTGGCCGCCGGTCAATATTGTGTTCCAGTCCTACCACATGATGCTCTATCTAGGTGGCTTCATCCTTATCGGATTGTTGGGCGTCCTTTTTTTGTATTGGGGCAAACGACTTTATAACATGCGCTGGCTCTTGTGGCTGTTTGTACTAAGTATCTTTCTTACAGAATTATCAACGGCGATGGGCTGGCTGACGGCCGAAATCGGCCGCCAACCCTGGATTGTCTACAATCTCCTACGCACGGCAGACGCGGTGTCACCCACATTGAATGGCTGGGAAGTCCTGGCTTCACTGTTCATGTTTGTGGCCCTCTATACGATCCTGTTGATCCTCTTCATCTACTTGCTGAATAACAAGATCCAGCACGGGCCAGATCCACTGGTAGAAGAGGTGCCGGTATCCTCACTGCCTGATACCTTCCGCGAAATATTCAGACGGCCGTCACGCACATCCTAACCAAAGGTGAAACTATGTGGCTCAATGTTATCTGGTATATCCTTTTTGTAATCATCATCTCCGGGTATTTGATCCTGGATGGCTTTGATCTTGGCGTTGGCATCTTGCACCTTATTGTAGCCAAGAACGACACCGAACGCCGCATTATGCTTAACAGCATTGGTCCCATTTGGGACGGCAATGAAGTTTGGTTGGTCGTCGGCGGCGGTGTACTTTTCGCTGCCTTTCCCCTGGTATACGCCTCGTTGTTTTCCGGATTTTATCTGGCCATGATGCTGATCCTGATGGTCCTCATTTTGCGCACCGTGGCCATTGAATTTCGCAGCAAACGTGAAGGGCGTGGCTGGCGTTCTACCTGGGATCTCATTTTCTCGTTGTCTTCCCTGCTGATCACGCTCCTATTCGGCGTTGCCTTTGGCAATATCATCGGCGGCGTGCCTCTGGATGCAGATGGCAATATTTATACGAACCTCCTAACCTCTTAAACCCTTTTGCACTGCTGGTGGGGGTCACGGCCGTATCCATGATGGCTATGCATGGCGCTCTTTTTCTGACCATGAAAGTAGACGATGAAATCTTAACCCGCGTCAAAAAGTACCTGCCACGACTGATGCTCATTTTCTTCATTCTTAATACGCTCGTAGTTATGGCAATTCTGTTTGGCATTCCCGGTGCCACTGCCAACTACATCTCTTCAATTACCCTCGCCATATTCCCGGCTATCGCCCTGGTCGCCTTGTTTGCTGCCTGGTATCTCATTCGCCGTGAGAACTACTTCAAAGCCTTTCTTGCTTCCAGCGCCATGATCACCCTGTTAATGTTCTCCGGAGCTATCAGCTTATTCCCCAATATGCTCATCTCCACCATCGACCCCGCCAATAATCTAACCATCTATAATGGTGCTGCGGCCCCAAATTCGTTGATGGTAATGCTGATCATCGCCTTGATCGGCTTGCCCTTCGTCCTGGCCTACACCACAGGCGTCTATTACATCTTCCGCGGCAAGGTTGAGCTAACGGCCGAAAGCTACTGATCGGAGAACAATTATGAGCACGGAAACGGACCTACCAACAGGCTCACCCACACAAGAACTGGATACCCCTGACATGGATCCGCAGCCTGGCCGCAGTTCCTGCGCCGCTGCATTTCGGTGGCTGAATCAGATTCATGGTCTTGATGTGGCGGCTGGGACTAGGGCATCTGGCTCAACGATGCCCGCACCGAGCGGCCAGATCATGGTCATCACCCACATCGGCCGCAAGAGTGGCTTGCGCCGCCAGACGCCGGTCAACTACGCGCTCGTCGACGGCGAACTCGTACTGCACGTCCGGATTCGGCCGGATCTCGCTGACTGGTACCGCAATGTGCGCGTCGCAGCCCAAGGTGGAGGTGTGGCTGCCGCACGGCCGATGGATGGGTGAGGTTGCAGGATATCACCGAGTTCGCCGGACTATGCTCGCTCTCATGCGCCAGGTGCTGATCGGCAGCGGCTTCGCCGCCCGCCTGGCCGGGCATCAACCCGCGCGCCGATGAGTGACCAGGAACTGGTCGCCGCCACGCGCGGATACCGCCTGCTGCATATCCGCCGCACTGTCGCGGCAACCGGACCTGGTGGGCCAGGCGATCTGGCCTGGGTTTGGCCTATCACTACTGCTTTCCTGCTCTTCTTGCTGTGGCGACCGTTCCGCTTCGGGAAGCGCCGACCGGAAATCGACAGGCGCAGTCGGCCTTATTTGAAGCAAACCAACGATTCTTGGCGGGTCGATGAGACCTATGTCAAAGTCAGAGGTAATATGAAGCGCAAGATCAAGCCGGGTCTGGGATACTTTTCTTATCCGACGGCCTGGCGAACAGTACAAAGATATGAAGCGATGCACATGATACGGAAGTGACAGATTATAGGGGCTACCAAAGGAAATATTCAAGCACAGAACAAGTTCATTGCTGGCCTGTTTGGACTAGTCGCGTAAGCAAATATCTGCTGTTTCGGTTCAGCCTGCTAACAACTTAGATTCTTTTGCAAATCTTTGCAACAGAACCTGTATTCAGCATACGGAAACCCGGTTTACGGCCATAGTGTGTATGACGTACTGCGTGGAAGCTGAATGATCTCATCGAAATGAACCGGGTTACTTTTGAATCAACTATTATGTTGACGCATTTCGCGGAGGTATTTTTCCCAAACAGGATAGTTCCCGCCAGTCCAGATTTGCGCTCGAAATTCATCAGCCTGCGCCGCACTCCAGCCGAGGTGCTTTTGGGCATAAAGCCCGTAAAAAGCCGTCACCCGGTAATTCGCCGCGCAGTGGATAAGAGTCTTGCCCTCTGGCAGCTGGACCATCACTCGTTCGAACTCATAATAATCATTCTCCTGGGGGGCATCCCAATCGACCGGGATATGATGGTAAATGATATCTAGAGAACGAACGAGGCCCTCTTCATCCGCCAGTGAATAATCCGGATCATACGTCGCCAGGTTGATTACGGTCACAAACCTTTCACCGGCTAAAGAAAGTAGTTGTTCGGCAGTTGGCTGCCCTGCGGTGAAGATCTCTTCATTAACCTTGATATAGTTATAAATCTCTTCAGAACCCACTTCTATTTCCTTATTCAAGATTGACCAAAATTGATTGTGGCATGAAAAAATCAGTTTCGCAACATAAGGTTACTTTTCGTTCTGGATTATGATGCGTAACAGGGGCAAAGAATTCGGCGCTTTCGGGACAATAATTGTGGCGATCTAGGACAGGGAATTCCGCGAATGAGGACAGCGAACCTCGAAGTCCGTGTTGCTGCTCGTGGGACCTCATCAAACCAGGCAATAAGGCGTTCAAGATTGATGGCTGCAGCGGTGACAATATGCTGTATGTGTGTTTTGGCCAGCCCACGGTAACGTGTTTGCCGCATCCCAGATGTTCTTTCCCCTTGAGAAATAGTTCAACCCAGTTGAAAAAGAGTAGCAAGCATTCTCAAATGCGAGCGGCGGCATCCTCTCGCGCGCTAGGCTTGTGTCAATCTTCAAATTGAATTACTATTGGCGTTGACGTTCATGTCTATTTGACAATATTCTAGAAAGGCCCAGTTTGGCCCGGTTGTACAAGCTTGGCCTAATTCTTACAGGAGAGATGATATGTGTTGTTTCTTTACTTTGCTTGTATTTCTGGGCCCCAGAATTGCAGGTATCTTTTGGTGGCTTTTCCAACCAGCTCGTTGGGTCGGAGTCACTCCAGTGTCGGCTTTTGATACATGGATATGGCCGGTTTTAGGGCTGATCTTTTTGCCCTTTACGACAATTATGTATGTCATCGTAGCTCCCGGCGGAGCTCTCAGTTTATGGGATTGGCTCTTTTTGATTCTTGCCGTCGTTATTGACATCGGTTCCTATACCGGCGGTGGTTGGAAACATAAGGATCGCATTCCTGGAATGTCTTAATCTATCGCATCAGAAATCTCGAATATTGCTGTGGCCGGTCTCCCGACCGCGCCACGCCCAAACCAAAATAGTTTGCATAGTTGCTTAATGTCAGATGGAATATGAACGTCACATTCCCCTGGCAGGACAAGCGAATTTTCGCGATCTAGGCGGGTATATGAGGAAGGAAATGCCAGTTACCACTGATCCCCTGACCAAACCCTCCCCACGACCGCAGCAAGCGCCGCCCTATTTCCACGTGATGGCCAAACCCACCGGCGCTATCTGCAACCTGGACTGCAAGTATTGTTTCTTCTTATCCAAGGAAGCGCTGTACCCGGGCAGCCCATTCCGCATGGCTGATGAACTCATGGAGGCCTACCTCAAGCAGATAATCGAGTCTCAGCTGGGGCCCCACGTGACTATTGCCTGGCAAGGGGGCGAACCAACGCTGATGGGCCTTGACTTCTTCCGGCAAACCATAACTGTCATCAAGAAATATACCCGGCCAGGCATGGCCGTCAACCACACCATCCAGACCAACGGCACCAAATTGAATGATGCCTGGTGTGAGTTCTTTCGCGAACACAACTTCTTGGTTGGCCTTTCGCTGGACGGCCCGCAAGAAATGCACGACGCCTATCGCGTGGATAAGCGCGGTGATGGCACCTTCGAACAGGTGCTGAACGCCGCTCGTACCCTCCAGAAGAACCAGGTGGAGTTCAATATCCTTTGCACGGTCCACGCCGCCAACGGCGACCATCCCCTGGAGGTTTATCGCTTTTTTCGTGATGAGGTAGGGACACAGTTTATTCAGTTCATCCCTATCATCGAGCGCGCCACGCCGGAACTACTGCCCATCGCCAACATCGGTTGGGGTGACTATGGCAGCGTGGAAGACAAGCCAGGTGCAGAGTCTGCGCTGCAACCCCTGTTACGGGATTTGCAGATTGCCAAGAGTTCCAGACGGCCGCTTTATATCACTCACGGCAGCCTGGTCACCGATCGTTCGGTAACGGCCGAGCAGTGGGGCAGCTTTCTGATAACGATCTTTGATGAATGGGTACGCAACGACGTGGGCCAGGTCTTTGTGCAACTCTTTGACTCCTCACTTGGATCCTGGTTGGGGCAAGGCGCCTCACTCTGCATCCACCGCGAGACCTGCGGTGACGCCCTGGCCATTGAACACAACGGCGATCTCTACTCTTGTGACCACTTTGTGGAGCCAGATTTTCTCTTGGGCAATATCAAGGAAACGCACATGCTGACCATGGTCGCTTCGGAGCAGCAGCGCAAATTCGGCAATGACAAACGGGACACGCTGCCTCGCTACTGCCGCGAATGCCCGGTACGTTTCGCCTGCAACGGCGGATGTCCGCGCAACCGCTTCATCCAGACGCCAGATGGCGAGGGTGGCCTCAACTACCTTTGCGCCGGTTATAAAGCCTTTTTCACCCACGTCGACCGGCCAATGCGTTTGATGACTGGCTTACTGCGACAAAGACGGTATGCCGACGAAGTCATGGGCATCCTGGCCGAAGAGGAAAACGCAGCCAAAAAGAGCGTCCCCACGGTGGGCCGCAATGAATCTTGTCCCTGCGGCAGCGGGAAAAAATATAAAAACTGCCATGGCGGCAAGGCAAAGAGCTAGCTGAGCGCTGGCTCCCCTGCTTCTAGCTGAAATGAAACCCGCCCATTGCCAGGTCAGGCAGCCCCATTAGCCATTCAACGGTTCACAATTCACCGGTTCAATATTCGCTTTCTCTTATCCGTGCGCGGCACACCTATTACCAATCGCCGGCATAGCGGGCGCTGTATGGCTGCACATCTTTCATCGTATAAGCCCAATGCAGCTCCACCAGCTGACGCATATGCAGCAGATCGTGCCCAACCCAAGCAATCATCAAATCACCGGCTCTTATCGGTCCCCAAGACGCTTCATAAGTGGCCTCCCAATTGGGATCTGCGAGGGTATTCAGCCAGGCCAGGGAGTTCTCACGGGCACTTAGGAAAGCGGACAAGGAATCTGCAAGATCCCGCTCATTATATTGTCGCTCCGTTACCCAACCGCCCGGGTCGATACCTGGCCATGTCTCCTCAGGCCGGTACAGCGTGATGTCCAAGCGCACCCGAAAGTCCAGTTTTTCCTCGTCAAGCAAATGGTTGACAACCTCCAGAATCGACCACGCTTCCGGCTCGGGTCTCCAACGTCCTTGTTCTTCCCCGACATCCTCGACAAGCATCCGCACCCGCTGCGCGTTATTCGCCATCTGTGCGATGAGCTGTTCAAGTTTCATCTTTCGCTCCTTCTAAATAATGTGGCTAATTTACCGTGGGTACATAGCCACCATCGACGCGGATATTCGCGCCATGAACATAACTGGCCAACGGGCTGCCTAAGAAGACGACGACATTCGCGATTTCATCCACTTCCGCGGCGCGATCAAATGGGACATCGTCAGCCGCCATCTTATCCATCACTGCTCTGGCCTCAGCCATATCGGCGGCCATACCATACTCAATAAACATTTCGCCCGCGCCAGGGGTGAATACGACGCCGGGACTGACCGCGTTGATCGTCACATTGTCGTTTTTCATCGCCTGTGCCAGCGTCACCGTAAGATTGTCAACGGCCGATTTTGTGGTCGAGTATACACCCATTCCCGCAGACGGCTTGCTGCCCGCCGCACTGGAGATGTTGATAATTCGCCCCCAGCCCTGTTCGTGCATGACCGGCAGCAGCTTCTGAATCAAGCGCACCATTGAAAGCACATTCGTATTATAGCTGTTCAGCCATTCAGCAGCGGGGGCTTCCATCTCATTTTGATGCCCACCACCGGCGGCATTATTGACCAAAATGTCTACACCCCCCACGGTCGCTGCGATTTCACTCAGAACCTTCTCCACGCCTTCATCGGTAGACAGATCCCCCACGGCTGCGACGGCCGCACCGCCCGCCTCACGAATGGAAACAGCAACCGCTTCCGCGGCCTCAGGGCGACGGCCGTTGATAATCACTGCAGCCCCTTCCGCAGCAAATTTGCGGGCGATACCTTCTCCAATACCACCCGTGCTGCCAGTTACCAAAACACGTTTGTTTTCTAATTTCAATTCCATTTCAATCTCCTCGGTAGCTCAAGCTTCCCGGCTTGATCGCAACCTGGAAAGGTTGCATTACGTTTGTGGTAGTGCGTGCCACGCATGCTGTCCCCTCTATTTGATTGCTGATTTAAATGCTCTCAGAGCCAGGCCCATACCAATGGCGCCAAAAGCGGCTATAACGACAAAACAAATCCATATCGCGATCATATCTATGTCTGCCACATCTGCCATACCCCGCGATTAGTAAGAAACCACCTAGCCAATCCAATGGGCTTGCACTTAGCCTGGCGCCCATCAAAACGCCTACGATCATGATGATGATTGATTGGATTAGTACTTTGGTGGTGATGCTCAAGGCATTGCCCATCAAGATACTCAGGCGCGGAATGGGAGCGACAAGGTACTCTTTTACAATGCCCATCAGCCGTTCATTGAGCCAGGTAGAACCACCACCAATGGCGCCGCCGACGGCCGTAAGCGCCACGATGCCCGGCAATACAAAGGTCATGTACCCATCTCCGTCACCCGGACCGACCGCACCCATTAAGCTTTTCATGCCCACGCCAAACAATACCACCCATAGTACGGGTTGTATCAACGTCCCTACAATTTCCTCGTCATGAACGAGGGTTTTCTTCATCTGTTTATGCCATAAAACAATCGACGCACCCATAGCCTACCTCCCTAACAATCACGTTTGCAGCAACTGCTTCAGCGGCGAAGCGACTGAAGTCGCTAGCAACAACGTGCTTTCACCTTATTTTTACTTATCTCGTAATTGACTCCCCGTATATTTCAGGAATACGTCACCGAGCGTTGGCTTCGCCAGAGAAATCTCTGTGATATGAAAATCGGACGCCTGCGAGATCTTGATGATCTCAACCAGGCGACCGCTCCCTTCTCCAACATTGATCTGTATCACGCCATTATTACTGTTCACATCCTGCACAAATGGCAGCCCCTTTACCTGGCCTATAAACGCATCCTGGTTACCCGTCCCATCTACATGAAAGACATCCGCTCCCATCTGCCTGATGAATTCATATGGCGTGCCTTCGGCAATGAAACGGCCGTTGTCAATAATCCCCACCCTATCCGCCAATGCTTCCGCTTCATCCATATAATGGGTCGTCAACAGAATCGTGATATTTGTGCTACTCTGCAAGTTGCAAATGTATTCCCAAATATTAGCCCGATTCTGCGGATCAAGTCCTTGGGTTGGCTCGTCGAGAAACAAGACATCCGGTTCGGTCATGAGCCCACGCGCCAACTCCAGGCGCCGCTTCATGCCCCCAGAGTACGTGTTGGTGCGCCTGTCGGCTGCGTCACCCAGCTCGACGAGCTGCAGCAGCTCACTGATTCTTGATTCGCGCCGGGCTTTGGGCATCCTGTATAAACGGCCGTGAAAATCCAAAGCCTCTCGTCCCGTTAAGTCAGGATCGAGCACGATCTCCTGAAAAGTGACCCCGATTCGCGAGCGAACAGCACTCGCTTCTTTGACCACATCCAAGCCGGCGACTTTGGCCGTACCAGCGCTGGGCTCGACCAGCGTCGTGAGCATGGCAATCGTCGTCGTTTTCCCCGCACCATTTGGCCCCAGAAGCGCGTAAATGCTGTTGGTGGCAATCGCCAGATCAATACCATCCACTGCCAGCACCTCTTCATCGTACCGCTTGCTTAACCCCAGCGTTTCAATAGCAAATTGATTTTTCATAATACCCTTCTTTCTGCCGCGAATAGGCAACAGACAATACCTGGCCCGATGGCCATTCTTAGCAGTTCTCTTGATTACGCAATTTCCGGTTCTTTTGAGATTGTACGGTGCGCTTGACTGAGCACTCTTTGGAGTCAGAAGTTCAACTTTGGAACTATGTACTTCCACTGACATTAGCGACAGGAAGTTGAACTTCTTCGCTAGCTAGCCATGTACCGAACGATCATTTCATCCAACCACTCAAGTTCAAATCGATAGAAGCGAAACAGGTATTCAATTCCCGGATGCTTTTCGCGGACCTCGACGGGCACGCCGTCCATCTCCTTGAAGCGCAGAGCGACTTTTTCCCGCCGCTGTCGCAAGAGAGCAGCCGCTTCATGCATGGGCAGCAATTCCAAATAATTCAAGGCCACACTGCTTGGGAATTCAGGCTGGGAGTACGCGGCCAAATTATCACGCAACATGCGCTGAAATGCCTTTTCCCCTTCTTCCGTGATCGCATACACACGGCGCGGAGGCCGATTGCCTTCTTGTTCTTCACGATAGACAACCCAACCATCTTGTTCCAATTGACTGAGTAGCCTATAAGCATTAGGCTTGCTGAGCTTAATCGGGATACCGGAACCTTGGCCCAACATCTCATTGAGCTGATAGCCATGCATTTCCTGATCTCGCAATAAGCCAAGTAAAAGCAGTTTCTTCTCCATCATATAGTTCCTATTGACTAATCATTTATGACTAGTCACTACTGATTATACAAAACGCAGGGCCGCTTGTCAAGCAACAAAGTCATGAGGTAGAATGATTATCGAATCAGGACCATACTCCCAACTTGAAAGGACGTAACCCAATGCTCGAAGACGTCATCCGCTCCCAGTTCCACGCCTCCCTGTCCATGCTGCAAGAAGCGCTTGTAAAATGTCCGGATGCCCTATGGAACCGCGCCAAGGACAAGAACAAGTATTGGCAGGTCGCTTATCACGCCCTGTTCTACACGCATCTCTACCTGCAATCGACGGTAGATGACTTCAGGCCATGGTCTGGGCACATACCAAAATCGGAGAGAATGGACCCGACACATGATCTTTCGCCTGAGGAACCAGAAATCAGCCCGCTCTATACGAAAAAAGAGATGCTAGACTACCTGGCCTTTTGTCGCCAGCAGGTGGATAGCGTGGTACCAACGCTCGATCTTAACGCTGAGTCCGGCTTTCACTGGCTGCCGATGTCCAAGATCGAACTCCAGTTTTACTCCATGCGCCATCTGCAACTGCACACTGGCGAACTGGCTGAGCGGCTCTGGACGGCCGCCGGGATCGAGATTGACTGGGTAGGAAAGGGATCTTAACGGCAGGTTCTTTTTGTGCTGCGAGCACAAACGACCCACACTGCGCATCTAAATTATCAACGCTAGCTGATCTTGACCTTTTCGCGTGAAATTTCCGTTGATCTTCGACGAATTTCATGAGTGAATCGTTGGCATCAGACTAGAGCCAGTACAATTATGCTATCATCAGATACATAGGAATTCGCTTACGCCAACGCACAAGAGTTTTGAATTTGCACTAGACCATATGTTCTAATTATGGTATACTATGCGTGGCATTTGGCCTGCAGAAGTTACTTCCGTAAAACCGTTAGCACAAGGAGAACGCATCATGAAAGTAGTGACCGAATATCCGAACGGCGTCTTCAACTGGGTCGACCTCGCAACCACCGACCCCGAAGCAGCCAAGGCATTTTACAGCGGCCTTTTCGGCTGGGAAACCGTTGACGTTCCCACCGGCATGGGCACCATGTACACCATGTTGAAGATCGAGGGCAAAAATGTGGCCGGGCTGGGGCCCATGGACCCCAATGTGCAGGCTCAAGGCGTTCCGCCATACTGGGCTTCCTATGTCAAACATGATAACGCCGATGCCATCGCCGCAAACATCGCGGCATCAGGCGGCACGGTGATGTTTCCGCCAATGGATGTGATGGAAGAAGGACGTATGACCATGGGCACCGATCCCAGTGGGGCCGCCTTTGGCGTCTGGCAGCCGCGTAACCACGTTGGGGCCCAGATCGTTAACCAGCCCAATTCGCTGGTCTGGAACGAGCTGCAAACAAACGATGTCGAGGCGGCTAAAGCTTTTTACAGCGCCGTATTTGGCTGGACCTACGAGGTTGACCAAAATGGTTATGTTGCTTGCTTGGCTGACGGCCGTGTTCAGGCAGGCATGATGGCCATAGACGAATCGTGGGGCCCTGTGCCGCCCAATTGGAGCATTTACTTCATGGTCGAGGATGTGGCCGCCACAGCAGAGAAAGCGCAAGAGTTGGGAGGCAAGGTGCTCGTGCCCCCTTCACCCGCGGGAGAAGTTGGCACCTTCGCGGTCGTACAAGACCCGCAAGGCGGCATATTTAACACCATGAAATTCAACGGCCCGGTATCTCCCCCACCCGGCCACTAGGATTATGATTCGCAGGGGTGGAGTGCTGTGTCCGCCCGAAAGCGTCCCGCCTTCCGTTGGAAAAGCGGGACGTTTTCGTTTTAGCTTGTTGGCTGCTGTCCCGGCGCTCCAGGCGATCGGTCCGCACACCGCCCCACGAGAGGATGGCGCATGTTGCGCAAGAAAGGTCTGATCAAGATCCGATCATTGCCGCAGACGGCCAATCTAGCCACAACAGTGCAACCAAAATAGCGATGTCAATCAGAACTCCCACGACCAACCACGCGTGCCAAAAAAGAATAGGCAGCAGCAACGACGCAGAAGCAGAAACGACAGCGACTGTTCGCCAAATCGCGCTCAGCCCTGGCGCCCCAAAAACACCCAGGCCAGCCAGCACGAAACCCAAGGTTGACAGAGCAACCAAGATAATGCCAACCCAGCGCACGGTCGTCGCGTTCAAACCCATATTCGGCAGCAGCCAGCTTCTGTCTACTGCGCTGAAAAATGCGCCCCGTTTTGCATCCGGGTCGCTGGGAATGGGGGCAATCGCCAAAATAGCGTGGACCAAACCGTGAGCGATCAGAAAAACAGCCAGGCCGGTCTTCAACTTGATACGGATGCTTCGGCTCGCGCCTTAATGCCCTGGAACATCTTGCGCTCCATATTAAAGGAAATGGGGTCAACAAAGCCACGCCACATCAGCCTATTGCCTAAGCTTGACTCGTAATCTAAACGGGTCCGGAGGATCAGTCGGGTTGTCTGTTCGTCGACAGGATTCAAGAAAAAGGCCCAAATCCAGATACCAGGCTTCCCTTCTTCATTGGGCATGTCTCCACGTAGGATGAGTGTGGAATCACGTTCGACAGCGGCAACCTCAAAGGCTGGACCTTCACGGCTGATGCGCACCTGATCCCCTACCTTCAGATCCTGGTATTCTGGGACAATACTGTCCGCGTTGTGGATGTCACTGCCGATTAGGTTCTCCAGTCGCTGGTAACTGTAAAACCCGCCGCGGCCCTGTCCCAATTGCACCAACCAGGGCCAGATTGTGGATGCCGGGGCCTGGATGGTGATCGCGCGCGTGGACTCAAGCGCGGGATTGGCTACCAAATCATCACCGGGCAAAGGCATATTCACATCGATCCTGGTTGCGCCCCATTTGCTATACCACGGCCGTATCACCGGGCTCGACACGATGCTGGCGGCAATAGAAGCTGCCCCAAGAAATTCCTCAAAGAGAGACGGATTGAAATTTTTATCTGCCATAATCAAGCTCCTGGTTCGTTCTTCCCGAACCGATAGTGGCTAAGCGTAATGGGGTCCCACAAGATGATGACGGCAATGGCAGTGAGGGTAATGAAGAGGCTGGTCAAAAGATGGGCGGTTGACGTATAGAAACTGGTGGCCGTCATCGTGCCTACATTGTACAAAGCGTGAAACAGAATCGTCGCAAACCACGCTTTTGCCCGTGTTGTTAAATATAGACACGATTTTCGCGGTAGGCAAGTGTCAGCCCCGCGGTTATCGGTGCAACTGTCAAGAGTAATCCCGTGAGTATGGTCATTTCTTGCGGCACAAGAGAGGCAAGAAAATAGATTGGCAGCGATATTATCACCCACATTCCGCACCTTAAGAATCGACTAAATAGCAATATTGAACGGCTAGTCCAAGCAAACAAATCAATTGCAATCTTACCGGTGTCAATTTGAGAACCCGCCGTTCCACAACCTGTGAACCCTGGCGGATAATGAGCAAGTCTACGCCTTCAAACATCTGGGCAATCCGGCGCATGGTGGGGGTCTGCGTTGGTTGCCCCCTTTGGTCGGGAATCGTCTCGTTTTTCTCCTGTAGTTGCTGCCGAATGCGCCATTCAGCCAAAGCGTAAATCAACAGACACAGCCCCATGATCATAATCATGGCCATAATGCGGGCTGGACTCTTGAGAAACAAGCTGTCGGCGAAAAAAAGCGGGTCCTTGAGAAAGCGAAAGCCGCGTTCGACGGTTGTTCCCTGGGCTTTGTAACTGCCCAGCAGCTTTTCATCAGGTAAACGATTTTCGTCCAACTCGTTTGTAGCTAACAGAAAACGACCTAACCATTTCTGCGTTTCTTCCAGGCGGTGACTATCAACCTGACAAGTTGCTTTGACCTGCCATCCCACGATGTGCCGTTGGGCCCCTTTGGCCGGTCGTCCTTGTTGCGGGTACTTCTTCAGCGGATGATAGGTGGCGGTCACCTGGTGCCACTTCAATTTCTTGGCCACCTTGGCCACGGCCTGGCGGCATCTTCTTCACAGGCAAACTCCTGGTTGTTGACAGCTTTGAGTGCTTTTTCGGTCTGAGTAGCCGCCCGGGCCACCCGCTTGTGTAATCGTTTGAGTTCACGTTGCTAAGCTTGTTCAGAATAGACGACCAACCATCGCTGGCGGACACCTCCATACGCGCTGGTTGTTGCATGAATGGCATAGCCATTATCCAGCGCCGTCATGTTGTCTGTCGCCACCGACCGCAAAGCGGTTTGAGCGGCGGTAATCGTTTCCGGCACGCGGGTTAACCACCGCTTTTCGGTGCCCCACTGGGCGATATTATGAGCCGTGTAGGCGGCGCTATCCAGCACAAACCAGGGCATCTCACCCTCTGCTAGATGACAACAATACGCATCTACACTCTGCCCAAAGATTCTTGTCGCTGCTATTACCATCTAACGCCTCCAGCCATAGCGGGATTCGTCCTTTTTGGCTGGTGATCAGTGTCACCACCACCTGTTTCAACTCTGGCCGATGGTCCTTCGAGTAGCCGTGGGTGATCTTCACCGCCCCTCGGTCCCGCTCGGCCTCTTGGGCCACTTCTGATTCATACTGCCCACTCAAACTAAAACTGCTCGTATCCGTATGGGCAAACCTCACATCCATAGTCGCCACCGCATCCTGGGCTACTTGCGCAAATATCTCCGTGATTCCGGCCTGGAATAATTCATCAGCGCTCGGCCTAACGTATCGTCGTTAAAGTCACTTGCTGCTAACTCTTCATCAATTAGCAGGTCTACAGGCTTGTTTTCCATGTACTCTGGCATCAGATACAGCGCCCGGCCCGTAAATCCCAGTCCATTGAGGGCCATCGCCAGCGTTGCCTGCCCACAACTCACCTTGCGCCCTGATGGCGTCGGTAGCATCTCATCGATCGTTTTGACTAATCCGATTTCGTGGCAGATCCCGGCCACAATTCCCAAATGGTCCAAGCGTTTGGTGTCATATTCTACAGCTGTCGTATCCATGAGTTTGAGGATACTTCAAAATTGTTTTTCCTCATATTTTCGCTGCGGAATGTGGGGCATCCTAGCTTTACAAAATTTGTTCTAAATTTGAGGGAGAATACACCTAGTCAGGTGCGCCAAATACCTCTTGTGGGAATAGAGACGTTATCATTGCCCGCACTATAGATTCAGAGTCGTCTACTGATTCAGTGAAATAGTCCCATACCTCGTTCATGGAATAAGTGTAGAAGTGTGTCGCAAAACAGCGACGTGCGAAGCGATCCGGGCGAGGCACATCCTGATAATATGTATTAAGACATTCGTGCATGGTGTCGTGATCTTGGGAGAATGTCCAGAACCAGTGAAAGGTAATGTCCCACTCTGGCGGGCCCAGCATCGCTTCGCCCCAATCGATAAAGCCTGAAACCGATAGCTTGCTATTTTCCCATGCTATGTAGATGTGGGCATGTGAGAAGTCAGAGTGCGTTAACACTGGCGAAACATCAAGAAAATCTCGTGCTTCTCCATGCAGAAATTCTAGCAATTCATTCTTATGGCGAGTCGAGAACCTGTCCATGGCCTCAATTTCTGTGATGCGTTCGGCTTTCATTTCCTTGAAGATGTCAGTTCTTCCCCCAAATTGTGCTTCAACTGCGACGAGTTTATCTTGCGACTGACGGTGCAGGTGCGCTGTAATTGTGCCGATTTCTCTGGCGATTGTGCATAACTCAGCGGGTGATAATTCATCCCACACATTTTGTAGCGTCTCACCAGCGATCTCACTCATGATGATGTAGGGTGAACCGTTTTCGATTGTTCCAGTTGCGACGAGTCGCGGGGCTGGAATTTGCTCGCTCAGTGTCAGTAGGACAGCGCGTTCTATATTGAAATGTCTGTGAGCGTCCGTTCCGATAATCTTAAGGATGTGCTGGTCATTGATGCGAAACACGGAATTGTTACGGAACAGGTCGATATGCTCGAAAGTCTGTTCCCTTGTCGTGATGATCTCTATTGAATCCTGTTTGATGCCCGCATCTTCACAGGCAGCGGCAGCGAATTCTATCCATTGTGTATTATTCATGATTTCCTCTTTGTCAACATAAAGCGATAGGTCAAATGGGCATACCTACGGCTTGAAACCAAAGCGTCATTTCGAGGTGGCGTGGAATTACATGTAAAAAAACCATGCCGGAGGTACATTTTAGCGTTGTTGATCATGATTGCACCTCCTTTGTCCAATACGGATGACGAGTGCAGACCTGCACAATTCTCAGGATAATAGGGGTGTTGGGGGGTCTGTCAACTAGGTTCTGTGATCTTTGAGACAACCCTCAAAGCAAATAGAGAGCGTCTGAAAATGGGAATCCAGCAAGCTTCCAGAATCCGATACATGATCTCATAATTCCTCACGTTTGAGACACAAGGTGCGGAATGTCGGTTATCAGGATTACCACGAAGAATAAGGTTAAGTTATTTGACGAATTGGGTGACGCAACGGCCTTATTCATCATTATTTTCCTGGCAGCGCTGCCACGGCCATGATAATCGTGACAACAGCAGTCAAACCCCACAAGATCAAGACAACGTCATACAATTTCACCGTTTCCGGCTTCCCAATACGAATGTCACGTTTGAGCATCATTCGGCGAACAACCAGCATGCGCCCGGCGAAGTACAGGTACATCCCGCCGCCTACCAGCCCAAAGAAAACCCACCAGGGACTATCCAAAATCAGCAGAAGCCCAGCCGCCGGCAATGTCCACAGAATAAGAGCATCCCAAATCGCTTCCCCACGGCCGTCCACATAGTATACAGGATCAACATCCGCTTCAGGCTCGGCGAGCCCTATCTTCGCAGCCAACGTTGGTGACCAGGCATTGATAACTTGCCCCAGCCAACACAGAATCCCCGTAAACAAGATGAGTATCACGCCCCAGATCAAATTCAACTGAATCCTCCTACATCAACTTCTCTTCAACACTTTCTGTATAGCCCTTTGTCAGAAAAAGAATATCAGGACCCAAATCCCCGTCTTGGCGAGGAGATGTTTTGCGGATCTACCTGATAAAAGAGAATAATCAGCGTTTATCGCTGTTAATGTTTCCACAAGCTCAGTACAAGCCTGCGCCGTATCGACGGTACGTCACTGTTCAAACTCCCTAATCTGCGTACAAGGTCCTTTTTCAGGAATCTTTGATAGTAACGAAGCACAGTCCTCAAACCTGAAGCCGCAGAATCATTAGCGTCCAATCAAAAATATTCCTCTAGGAAGCGTTCTAGCGCCTCATTAAACTGCAGTGGATCTTCCAAATGTGCCATATGGCCCAGCCGTGGCAAGCAAACATACCGAGAGCCCGGAATACTATCGGCCATTTTCTTCATCATTTTTGCTGGGGCATTGCCATCCTCTTCGCCCACCAACAGCAAGCAAGGCACATCAATATGGCCCAAATTATCGCGCTGGTCAAAGCCGGCAAGGCAATGAACGGCCGTCCGGAACGTATCTTCCCTCACGGAGCTATAACCCTTTCTAGCCAGGGCAATTCCTTCCGCATGGGCGCCGGAGCCGACCATATCTTGGACACTCTGCGGCGCAAGTTCCGCCATCGTTTTCCCCTCATCCAACGGCTGTAAGCAAGCGCGAACGAATGCCTGCTGCCATGCGCCATCTTTAGGACCAAAGGCGGGGCTGGTCCCATAGAGGACGACTCCTGCTGCCTGACCCGGATGGACAGCCAGATACTCCTGCACAATCATGCCGCCAAAGGAATGCCCTACCAACACCGGGTCCTCAAGCGAATGCTCAACCAGGAAAGTATGCAGCCAACCCGACAAGGCGTCAAAAGTCATCTGCTGCAAAGAATCGCAAGCGCCAAAACCGGGCAAATCCAGTGCGACAACGCGATAGCGATGCGCAAACGCTTCAAGTTGGTATTGCCAGGTTCCCGCGTCACTGGCCATGCCGTGCAGCCAAACAATCGGCCGTCCCTGCCCCTTATCAACAAAACTAAATCTCATAGTCACCACCCGCTGTAACATGCAGTACAACACGCACTCACCAGAATCCATCTATGAGGATGCCAAACCATTGTAACAACACCGGCCTTTTGAAGGAAATCCGGATGCCCCCTCCAGGGTTATTTCAAAATCTCCGTTGCAGGTTGCTCTTCCCGGATTGCGCACAGTACCAAGGGCTTGCCTGACCCCCACACTCTGTATGGACCAAAAATCCGCCAAAACCACCGTGAAAATAGCGTTACCTCGCCCACGCCCTCTTGAATACAGAGGCGCAATAATGTATGCTAAATTCAAAACTGTAGGAGCGATGTAGCTATCGACCAGATAGGCCCTTTATTTCCTGAAGCAATCGGCGGACACAGAAGACCAGCGGAGCCCACTGACTGAGTTACTATTGGCACATTTGTATTGGTACAATCAATCACAATTCGGAATGAAGATATTAGATTTTGGAGGCCTTTGTGTACCAGGAGCCGATAAACGATCTTACACAAGAAGAGATGCCGGCGCAGGTTCCAGCCTCAGCGACACGATCCATCTTCCGTTCTGAGGCGCGCGAGCACTATATCCAGAATCAAGAGAAAGTAGAATTGCCACGCCTGATCTCGGTCAAGCTCTTCCGCTATCTGTGGATTGTCGCGCTGCTGTTGATGGCAGCGGGATTGGTCGTCGCCTTCTGGCCGTTGCTTGAGCCGTTACGATGAGGCAGCGATGAAGCGCGTTCCGGTAATTCTCCAGATGACGCCAAACGAGTGCGGATCTGCCTGCCTGGCCATGGTACTCACCTATTACGGCCGTGAAACAACCATCAGCGAGTGCCGCGAATATCTCGACAGCGGCCGCGATGCCCTGAGCGCCCGCTCTATTACCCAGGCTGCGCGCGATCTTGGGCTGCGTGTGCGCGCTTTTTCTCTGGAACCGGACAGCCTGTCCCAGGTACGCGCCCCAGCCATCGTCCACTGGAACTTCAATCACTTTCTGGTTCTGGAACAATGGGCGCCTCAGGAAGTCAAGGTCGTCGATCCGGCAGTTGGACGGCGCAAACTCTCCGCCGCAGAGTTCAATGCCGGATTCACCGGCGTTGTGCTCACCCTGGAACCGGGCACTGACTTCCGCAAGAAGCGAACCAGCGACAAACTATCGTGGCGCAGCTACATGGGAGATCTGCTGCAAGCGCCCGGATCAAAGGGCTTGCTGGCCCAAATCCTGGCTGCATCCGCATTGCTGCAAATTCTAGGCCTCGTATTCCCGCTGTTTACCTTAATCCTCGTCGACACGATATTGCCCGCGCAAGACGTGTCCCTGCTGATGATTATGGGCATCGGCATGGTCATACTGGTCGGCGCTCAAGTGATCTTGGGCTATTTGCGCGGCGCCTTGAGCCTTTACCTGGAAGCGCGCCTGGATACCGAGGTGATGCTCGGTTTCTTCGAGCATGTTCTCAAACTGCCCTTCCGCTTTTTTCAGGAACGGACCAGCGGCGATTTGTTAATGCGTTTAGGCAGCATCGCCGTCATACGTGAACTCCTGACCGGTGAGACGATTTCGGCCGTTCTCGATGGAATGATGGCCATCTTTTACCTGCTGATATTGCTCTTATGGCAGCCCTTATTCGGCATGCTGGCCCTCCTCTTTGGTCTTCTACAAATCGTATTGCTGCTAAGCTCCACACGCCGTCTCTATGAACTGACCGAACGCGATCTCGCTGCGCAAGCGGAGTCACAGAGTTACCTCGTAGAAGCCCTTTCCGGCGTCGCCACCCTAAAAGCCGCCGCCGTGGAAGGCCGGGCGATGGAGCATTGGTCGAATCTCTTCTTTAAGCAGTTGAATATCTCCATTCGCCGCAGTCATCTGACAAACCTGGTTGAAGCGGGACGGGACGCCATCGGAGCCCTGGCGCCAATCATCTTACTGTGGGTTGGCGGGTTGATGGTCTTGAACGGTGACATGACGCTCGGCACCATGCTGGCCGTCACAACCCTCGCCGTATCCTTCCTCGGACCGCTTTCCTCCTTTGCCTCCACTGGGCAGCAGCTGCAGCTCATCGGCGCCCACCTGGAACGGATTGGCGATGTGATGAAGACAGCGCCGGAACAGGTTGTGGCGGACGCACAACGTGCGCCCGATCTCACCGGACGTGTCGAACTGCATAACGTCAGCTTTCGCTACCATCAGCAAGCGCCATGGGCCATTGTCGATGCCTCGCTGACGATCGAACCGGGTCAGAAGATTGCTATTGTCGGCCGTACCGGTTCCGGCAAAAGCACATTGGCCATGTTGTTGCTCGGCCTCTTCCCGCTGGACGAAGGGCAGATAATTTACGATGGCCTGCCGTTGTCCCAAATGAATCTGCAGTCACTGCGCAGCCAGTTCGGCGTCGTCCTGCAAGAACCCTCCCTGTTCAGCGGTTCCATCCGTCGCAATATCGCCTCGCTGGACCCCGATCTTTCGCTGGACCAGATCATCGAAGCGGCCGAGCTGGCTGCCATCCATGACGAAATCGCCATGCTGCCCATGGGCTATGAAACAATTATTGCAGAAGGAGGCATTGACCTGGCTGGTGGGCAGCGCCAACGGCTGGCCATTGCCCGCGCCCTGGTTCGCCAACCCGCCATCCTTTTGCTTGACGAGGCGACCAGTGATTTGGACGCCGTAACCGAAAACATTGTCGATCAGAATCTGAGCGATCTGGCGTGTACGCGCATTGTGATTGCGCACCGGCTGAGCACAGTTCGCAACGCCGATCTGATTCTGGTTCTTGATGAAGGCTTTATCGTTGAACGAGGTACGCATGGAGAGCTGCTGGCCCTCGGCGGCGCCTATGCGGAACTCGTACACGATCAAGGAGCAACGCTTGGAAGCAGCATTGCCGAATAGCGGCACTATAGTGCAACCGTCTGGTTGCTAACCTTGAGGAGGGTTACTATGTTTCGAGACAAGATTATCCGTGCATGGAAAGATCCCGAGTATCGAGCCAACCTGAGTGAGGAAGAACTGGATGCCCTGCCGCAGAACCCGGCAGGGGCAATCGAGTTAACCGACGAGGAGTTGGACCTGGCTGTCGGGGGTTCGTGGCGGCGATCGTATAGCGCTAGTCGTTCATACAGCTATTCGCAGAGCCAGTCACAAAGCCAGTCGCGGAGCCGGTCATACAGCAACTCTTATAGCCGGTACCCGAGCCAGTCGTGGAGACGGTCTTACAATAGCCGTTCCTACAGCAACTCAAATTCCTACTCCCGCTCTTACTCATATAGGCGATAGGAATCTATGCGCGGTGCGCATGTCTCTGGCATGTGCGCCTGAAGTGCGCGGGGCAGGCGAAAGGCCGGGCGACGGTCTGACGAGGGTTCATCCATAATGGGTGACCTGCCCCGCTTAGCTTGCACAAGCATTCGTTTGCGGGCCTTGCCACAGTTCGGCCGAAATCCGCGCTCTCTGTGTCTTTTTTGCAGACCGTTGGGTAGCTAGATGCGGAATCAATTAAGTGAAACAGAATCACATGTAGATCCCGTGGATTCGGCCGTTTTTGGTCATCCATCATGGTGTCGTGCCCTGACCCTTTCCGAACGAATCACGCTGTTGTCTGCAGACGGAGATAATAGTGCACACGGCTACCAAGACGAGCAGCTCGGACAGAAACGGCTCCAACGCTGGCAATCGCAACCACAGTTTGTCCCGCAATCGATACTCGCCCAGCGCCTGGCGCTGGACGGCATCGACGAGGAGCAGTTATTGGCAATACTGGGTGCATCGGAAGAACATCTGCACAGCCACCTATCTCAGAATCCGCCCTGGTTGGCGCGCCTGGCGCACGCTCTTACCCAGCCCGCCTCCGCCTATGTAAACCTCCAGCCGGGAGCTGAAGAACTTGGATTTCTGGAACTCATCCAGCCGCTGGTTGACCAGGCCAGCGAGCATCTACTTGCCGCTGTAGCCGCGCTCGTAGAAGAGTGGCCCGCGCTTCCCTTCGATCCACAAACCATCGAAGACGTGCTCTTGATGAATCTGCCGGATCCGCTGCTCCTGCGCTTGAGCCGTACGATGGTCTTGGAGCTCAATGTAGCCCGCCTGCAGGGACAGCTTGAGGGCGCAACGCCACCCGAACGCTTTATCAGTTTTATCGAACGCCTGCGCCGGCCACAGGTGGCGCTGGACATCCTCGCCGAATACCCTGTCTTGGCGCGGCAGCTCGCTCTCTGTATCGAGCAGTGGCTGGAGGTCAGTCTTGAATTTCTCGGCCGTCTTTGCGCCGACTGGCAAATGATTCGTTCCCAATTTGCGCCGCATGACGATCCGGGTCTGCTGCTGGAGCTGGTCGCTGGCGCGGGAGACACGCATCGTGGTGGTCGTTCCGTGATGATCGCTCGCTTCGATTCCGGCTTTCGCGTCGTTTACAAACCAAAGTCCTTGGCCATCGACACCCATTTTCAGGAATTACTCGCCTGGCTTAACGGCCGTGGCTGCGAGCCGCCGCTGCGCACGTTGACAGTTCTCGATCGCGGCGACTATGGCTGGGTCGAATTCGTGCAAAACGAGGCGTGCCATACAATCGAAGAAATCGAGCGCTTTTACCAACGTCTCGGCGCATATCTGGCCCTGCTTTACGCCATCAACGCCTCTGACTTTCACCTGGAAAACCTGATCGCCAGCGGCGAACACCCGCTGCTGATCGATCTGGAGACGCTGTTTAATCCTGAATTCGAACGATTTGAAGACGAAGAAGCAACTGCAGCCGCAGCACGATCGATGCTGCAATCCGTCCTGGTAGTCGGCATGCTGCCGCAGCGCTTATGGTCGGCGGACGAATACGGTGGGATCGACATCAGCGGGCTGGGCGGCGAAGAGGGCCAGCTTTCACCCGATCGTCTGCCCCAGGCGGCCGCAGCCGGGACCGACATGATGCGTTTCGAACGGCAGCGCGTAGAGCTGTCCGGCGAGTCCAACCGGCCCCGATTGGACGGTGTCGAAGCCAGCGCCATCGACCACGTGCCGCAAGTGCTGGCCGGCTTCAGAAGCATGTATCAATTGCTGCTGCACAATCGCGTCGAATTACTGGCCGGCACAGGCCCGCTGGCCAGCTTTGAGCAGGACGAAATTCGCGTGCTTATTGCGGCCGACTCGCACCTATGACCAACTGCTGTTCGAAAGCTTTCATCCCGACACCCTGCGCGATGCCCTGGAGCGCGGTCTGCTGCTCGATCGTCTCTGGATGGTCGTTCCCCAGCGCGCTTTCATGTCTGCCGTGATCGGAGCCGAACAGGCAGACTTGCTGCAAGGCGACATTCCCGTTTTCACCACCCGTCCAACGTCGTCGCTTCTCTACACGGCCTCAGGCAAACCCATCGACGGCGTCTTGATCGAAACTGGCATGGATTTGGCTCGTCGCCGCATAGACCAGTTAAGCGACCAGGATATGAACCGCCAGGAGTGGTTCATTCGCAGCTCGCTGGCTACGCTTGCCCCTTATGATTATGAGACTGAATTCCAGGGCCAGGGGGGCTATCGTTTGTTGGAAACAGATAGCAAGCCAGACCGTGAACAATTTCTCATTGCCGCCCGTGTGGCTGCTGACCGCCTGGCCAGCACGGCCGTTCTCGGAGAAGAGGACGTTTCCTGGATCGGACTTGAGCTGCTCGCCGGCGAAAGCTGGGATATCTCGCTTGCGGGCATGGATCTCTACAATGGCGTCCCAGGCATCGCCTTCTTCCTCGCTTACGCCGCAGCCCTTTTGCAAGAGCCACATTACACCGATCTCGCCCGCCGCGCTGTCTTTGCCATGTCTCGTCATGTGGACCTTTTCAGCCAGGAACTACCTGGCATAGGCGCCTTTGAAGGCTGGGGTGGACTGCTTTATACCTTGACCCACCTCGGCGCACTCTGGCAAGACGAGGCACTCCTTTCTCAAGCAGAAGATTTGGTGGACGTCATCGCCACCTTTATCGAACAAGATCAGGACTTTTCGATCATGGACGGCGCTGCCGGTGCTATTGGCAGCCTGCTCGCTTTGTATAAGTATCAGCCGTCGGCCAAGACGCTCAAGACGGCCGTTGCCTGTGGCGATCATCTCATTGCTTCGGCACAGCAAACGGAATCAGGCTTGAGCTGGGCAACCCCTCGTTTTGGGCCACACCCATTGCTCGGCTTTGGCCATGGAGCGGCAGGCATCGCCTGGGCGCTGCTGGAACTGGCAGCCGCCGCCGCTGAAGAACGGTTTGCCCTTGCTGCCCGGCGCGCCATCAACTACGAGCGCCATCAATTCGACGCTAAAGCCCAGAACTGGCCCGACCTGCGCCAGAGAGTTGGCGATGAGACAGAGACAAAGCCCGCATCTGCACGATTCCCTGCAGCCTACTGCTTTGGTGCAGCAGGAATCGGCCTGGCACGCCTGCAAGCCTTGGCCTATCTGCACGACCCGCGGCTGGATGAAGAGGTACAGATTGCCCTGGAGACCACCGTCGCTCATGGATTCGGGCACTCCCACTCCTTATGCCATGGTGACCTGGGCAACCTGGAACTGCTTCTGCAGGCCGTCCGTTCCTCCGAAGATCAGGGGCTGCGTCTGCAAGTTGACCGCCTCAGCGCCTCGATTTTGGCGAGCATCGATCGTGACGGCTGGCAAACCGCAGGACCCGGCGCCGTCGAAATGCCCGGCCTGATGCTCGGCATCGCCGGCATCGGTTACCAGCTCCTACGCCTGGCCGAACCCGACCTGGTTCCAGCCATCTTGCTCCTTGCCCCACCCCCTCCGCTGCCAATCCAGCCAATCATTGACCATTAACCCTTTGCTGCTGGCTGCTGCCAGTTGACGGCTGAGGCTAACAGCTGACAGCTGACAGCTGTTAGCTTCTAGACGTGCCGACAGTCTCCGCATACTTTATAATTCCGCCATGCAAAACAAAAGCCTCCTCACCATCGATCGCCTATTTGACACAGAAGAGTTCGACACCAAATCCTTTGGCCCCGCCCACTGGACCGCTAACGACAGCGGCTACACGACGCTCGAAGCCTCGCCCTCCGACGAAAAGATCAAAGAAATCGCCAGCTATGACAACAAAACGGGCGAGCGTTCCGTTCTCGTATCGGCCGCGCAACTCCAACCCCAGGGAGCAGATAAACCCCTGATCATCAAAAACTATCAATGGTCGCCCGATAAAAAACTCTTGCTTCTATTTGCCAACAGCGAGCGGGTCTGGCGCGAAAACACGCGCGGCGATTATTGGCTGCTGCAATTGGATAATGACCATCTTCATCAGCTAGGTGGAGATGCTGAACCTTCCAGCTTGATGTTTGCCAAATTCGCGCCCGACAGCCAGTCCATCGCCTACGTGCGCGCCAATAACATCTATGTCGAGAACCTGGCCACCGCTGAGATCAGGCAGCTCACCAGCGATGGTGCCACGCACATCATCAACGGTACCTCTGACTGGGTCTATGAAGAAGAATTTCACCTGCGGGATGGATTCCAATGGAGTCCGGACAGCCAACATATTGCCTACTGGCAGTTCGATACCACAGGAACGGAAACCTTCCACATGATAAACAACACGGACAGCCTCTACCCGAAGCTGATCCCCCTTCCTTATCCCAAAGTAGGCACCAGTAATTCCGCCTGTCGCGTGGGCGTGATCAGCGCCGCCGGCGGAGCGACGACCTGGTTCGACGTGCCCGGTGACCCGCGCGACCATTACATCCCCAAAATAGAGTGGGCCGCCAATTCGGTTCAGCTGCTTGTTCAGCAGCTGAACCGTCTGCAAAATCAAAACAAGCTGCTGCTAGGAAATATCCTCGACGGCTCTGTTTCCACCCTTCTCGTCGAAGAGGATGAGGCCTGGATCGACATGCACGATGATCTAAAATGGCTGGAGGACGGCAAAGCGTTCACCTGGGTCAGTGACCGCGATGGCTGGCGCCACCTTTACCGTATTTCGCGCGATACACAGGAGGTCACCCTGCTGACGCCGGGCGCCTATGACGTGATCAGCGTCCAGAAGATTGAAGAGCAGTCGGGCTGGGTTTACTTCATCGCCTCCCCGGACAATGCCACCCAGCGCTACCTCTATCGCACCAGGCTTGACGGAAACGGCCGTCCTGAACGAGTGACGCCCAAAGACACACCGGGCACACATGCTTATGACATTTCTCCCCATGGCAGCTACGCCTTCCATACCTTTTCCAGCTTCAATGCACCCCCCGTCACGTCTCTCATATCACTGCCCGAGCACCGGACGCTGCGCCCGCTGGAGGTAAACGAGCAGCTTCACGCCAGCGTAAGCGCACTTGAACCGTGTCCACTAGAGTTTTTCCAGGTTGACATAGGTGACGATGTGCAGCTGGACGCCTGGTGCATCAAACCACCTGACTTCAACCCAGAACAAAAGTACCCCCTCCTATTCTACGTGTATGGCGAACCGGCTGGACAAACCGTCCTCGATGGCTGGGACAAGAAACGGAACATCTGGCACAGGATGCTGGCCCAAATGGGATTCCTGGTGATGAGCGTCGACAATCGCGGCACGCCAGCTCCCCGCGGCCGTGCGTGGCGCAAAGGGGTCTATCGCCAGGTCGGTATACTGACGACAGAAGACCAAGCAAAAGCAGCGCGAGCCATCATCCAATCGCGGCCGTACATCGACAGCCAGCGCGTCGGCGTTTGGGGCTGGAGTGGTGGCGGTTCGATGACCCTGAACCTGATGTTCAAGCATCCTGACATTTACTGTACCGGCATCGCCATCGCCGCTGTCAGTGACCAGCGCTACTATGACACCGTATACCAGGAACGGTACATGGGCCTACCTGACGACAATGAGCAAGGCTTCAAAAACGGATCGCCAATAACCTTCGCCAACCAATTGGAAGGCAACCTGCTCCTCATTCACGGAACGGCCGATGACAACGTCCACTACCAATGCTTTGAAGCCCTGGTCAATGAATTAATCAAAAACAACAAGCAGTTTTCAATGATGTCCTACCCCAACCGTTCCCACGCCATCAAAGAAGGCGAAAATACACAGCGGCACCTCTACAACCTGATGACCCAATATTTATTGGACAACCTAGCAGCTCCGAGCGATTCCAAAGCGGCGAACATGTTCGCCCCGTAACGAAAATTCCACAGCCAATGTGACTGATTTCGCCGTTTGGTTCGCTATACGGATGATTTTCAGCATTCTGCATTATCTTTACCCATTCCGTAGCGAGCCCAACAATAATCTTGCCAGCCTAAACCTGACATTAGAATTTCCCTGTTTCATCACGATAATAACTTGATAACATGTTTATGGCATCGTATACTGTGGATCGTTATGCCTCAGCAATAGAAAGATTGACCACTCTTTCACACTCACCATCACCATCGTTTTTGTCGCTTTTATTCCATGCAATGTTCGAAATCTGCTGACTGCAATTTATTGATCTTATCAAAGGAGAACTGCAAATGAATTCGTTTACGAAGAAAACTACTGTCTTGTTCTTGGCCTTACTGGCCCTTGTTTTGGCCATGCCTGGGCAATCTATGGCCGACGAAGGGGGATTTCTCACCCCAGAGGAACCCTTCATCACGCTCGCCGATGGCTTGCCGCGAGGAGCAAAGGTAAAAGCGATCATCAGCAGCGGCGATGAACTGGGCGATTTTCTCTTCGAAGGGCTTCCCGACGGGATCGGGATCAAGCCTGGAGCTGATAGACACACAATTGACGTCTTTGTAGCCCACGAACAGACGACCGTCCCCTTCTTCGGGACCCGGGATTTCCAGGATGCCTCCGTGTCCAGGCTCACCCTGAACACAAAGGGCGGGCCCGATCAGGGCGAAGTGCTTTATGCCGGCGTCGCCCTGCCCCCAGAAGCCGGTTTCCTGCGTTTCTGCTCGGCATCGATGGCCGGACCAGAAGAGGGGCTTTCGACGTACACCTTCTTCACCGGTGAAGAGTCAAATGACGTTGGATTAGCCGTCCCGGATGAAGCGCCGTATGGTCCTGATCCGTTTCCCGGTAATGGAACACGCCAGGCCGGCTACGCCGTAGCGCTCAATACCGACACCGGCGACTTCACCCAGATCAACGGCATGGGCCGCCTAAACCACGAGAATACCATCGTCGTCCCCGGGGGCTGGGAAGGTTTCACCCTCTTGACCACCGACGACACCTTCAATGCCCCATCGGCCCAACTCTATTTGTACCGCGCACCCACTGAGGAAGCCATCATGGGTGATGGCGGTAACCTGTATGCATTCCGCGTCACCGGCGCCAATGGCGTGGACGTGGATCCCGCCGATCCGTTCAACGAAGCGAATGACTACCTGGACCTGGGGGTCGACGACGAGTTTAGCGGCGAGTTCATTCTCGTTCCTGAAAACGTCGCCGATGGCACGACATCATCCGAACTGCCACAAGACGTGCTCGAGAATTGGTCGAATAACAACAACGTCTTCCAGGCCATCCGCCTCGAAGACCTGGCCTACGATAAGAACAACCCTCGGGTTGTCTATGTGGCCGACACCGGCCAAACTCGGATCATCCCTGATGAGGCTACCGGGCGCATGCAGCGCGGCCCTGGCGGAACGGAAGGGATGGCCGACAACGGCCGTATCTTCAAGTTCATCTTCAACGAGAATAACCCCTTGGTCGTCGACAGCGTAACCGTGCTTGCCGATGGCGACGCCGAAGGCAGCGGCGTTTACGTACCCTTCATCCATCCCGATAACATCGACACCAGCAAGAAGAGCCTCATGGTTCAGGAAGATAATGACAATGCCAGGGTCTGGCAGCACCGCTTCAACCAGGGTTGGTGGCGGGTTGTGGCCACGGTCAACGACCCCGACGGCGAGTCCAGCGGCATCGTCGACGCCTCGAACTGGTTTGAGCAAGGCGTGTGGCTTTTGGATGTTCAAGGCCACGGAACCTACATAGATACCGACACCGAATCGGTGCCTGGTGTAACCTTGAAGCGCGAGTCCGGCCAATTATTGATGATGAAGATTCCTGGTTCCTAATAGACCCTTTAATTGGAAGTTGAACTTCTAAATGCCTGATCTGGCACCACAACAAGCGTAAAAGTTCAACTTCTTCAGGAGAAAAATCATGAAAAAGAAAAACTCACGTACCCTCATAATTGTTCTGCTCTTGCTGCTGATGGCGTTGTTAATTCCAACCGTGCTGGCCAAGGAGGCGCAGTATGGTCCGCCAGAAGCGGTACGTTTCGCCACCTTCAACGCCTCGCTCAACCGCTTCAATGCCGGCGACCTCGCCGCAGAATTGTCCTCGCCGGGCAGCGCCCAGCCGGATGTCATCGCTGAGATCATCCAGCGCAGCCGGCCTGACGTGCTGCTGATCAACGAGTTTGACTATGATTCCGGCGAGGTGGCAGCGAAAGGCTTCCGGGACAATTACCTCTCCGTTGCCCATGGCGACGCGGCGCCGATCGATTACCCGTACTACTATGTGGCACCATCCAACACGGGAATTCCCTCCGGGCGCGATCTGAACAAAAACGGTTTCATAGGCGGTGCGGACGATGCCTTTGGTTTTGGCTTCTTCCCCGGACAGTATGGCATGGTTGTCTATTCCAAATTCCCCATAGGATATGAAGATATTCGTACATTCCAGCTATTCCTCTGGAAGGATATGCCGGATGCGATGCTGCCCATCGATCCCGGCACCGGAGAATCCTGGTACGACGCGGGAGATCTGGATGTCTTCCGCCTCTCGTCCAAGAGCCATTGGGACGTACCGATCGAGATCGGCCGTAAAACAGTCCACTTCCTGGTCAGCCATCCCACGCCACCCGTCTTTGACGGGCCGGAAGATCGTAACGGCACGCGCAACAACGACGAAATCCGCTTCTGGTCCGATTACATCATCCCCTCCCGCAGCGGTTACATCTACGATGACGAGGGTAATAGCGGCGGGCTCCCACCCGGTGCTATGTTCGTCATCGCCGGCGATCAGAATTCCGATCCCTTCGACGGTGATAGCGTGCCTGGGTCTGTCCAACAATTGCTCGACCATCCGCTCATCAACACCAAGGTCACGCCGGACAGTCCTGGTGCTGTAGAACAGGCCATCTTGCAAGACGCGGCCAACGACACGCACATCAGCAATCCGGCGTTCGACACGGCCGATTTCGCCGACACCTCGCCGGGCAACCTGCGCGCCGACTACGTCCTGCCGCGCAAAAACCTGCGCATCAATGATGCCGGCGTCTTCTGGCCGTTAGAAGCGGACCCGCTTTTCAGTCTTGTCGGGACGTTCCCCTTCCCCAGTTCCGATCACCGCCTGGTGTGGCTGGACGTGTTTGTCCCGAGCCGTTGATGGACTACTAGACCTTTATCGTAAAGTAGCCATTCCAGAGCTTGCCCTGAGCTTGCCGAATGGGTTGCGATTCGATGGGGCTTGGTAGCTGTTCTCCAAGGTGATGCGCGGTTGCGCATCACCTTGGAGGCTTTTTTTGCCGGAGCACTCATACACGTTGAACGGAGTCGCTCAGCGCCGGACGGCGGCAAGGTTGACGCGGCTACAATCAAGATCGACGGCGTGACAACCGATCGCGACGCAGATTACCAGCCCTTCTTAATCCCACACTTCGAGATCGCAAACCCCAGGTCATCCGCCTTTTGCCCCGCTGCGTATTCACCCGCCAACGACTTGCTGTTTGAACGCCTCGCTGTATCATTTCATTGGCATGGTTTTGATCAATTCTATCCTCAGTATGAGGATAACTGATGTCAAGTATAGTCAGGATGGATCACCCCTATCCCCTATTCCCCCACCCGTGATATAATGAAACCAGGACCCGTGCAAATCATGCTGGAGATTTTGTGACAAAGGCAAAGGCTGTTGGTTGTATATTTCTTGGAGGCGGGACGCTGATCGTGCTTGCCGTAGCCCTCATATGGCTGCTGGCTCCCATGATGTCGCCTCATTCACCGAACGCCCAGACCGTACTTGAAGCGCCGGCCGGCGAATTCATGGCGCCGGCCTTGTCTCCTTTCACCCCACCCACACCCGCAACCAGCGATACACCCGCGGCCACGGAGCATAAGCTGGTGGAAACGGCCGTCAAGGGCGAACCCGTAGAGCCGCATCTGAGCCCGCCGCACGATCGCCCGCCTTCCGGCTGGCACATCATTTCCTATCCAGATACGCCGAACCTTGTTTCACAGCTGCAAGTACAACCCGAGGAATCACTGCGCCTCGCCATCCCGTCTCTACATATTGACGCCCCGGTCCTACCGGTTGGCTTGGTTCCACGCTGGAACGAAAGCAGGCGACAACAGCTGCAGTGGTCCGTACCAGATGAGTACGCCGTGGGCTGGCATGAATCCAGCGCACGTCCAGGGCAGCCTGGAAACACTGTTCTCAACGGTCACAATAATATTTACGGCTCCATATTCGGAAAGCTTGTCGATTTATCGTTGGGTGATGAGATCGTTCTCAAAGGGAACGGCCGTAACTACATTTACCAGGTAACGCAGCGCGAATTCCTACGTGAAGAGGGCGAATCCTTGAGAACACGCCTGCGCAACGCGCGCTGGATTGCGCCCAGCAATGATACACGCCTGACCCTCGTGACCTGCTGGCCAAACACAAGCAATACACACCGCCTCGTCGTCATCGCCCAACCCGTTGGAACTGAGGATACCTAAGCACGCCTATGCGAAGCAAGAAGCCGCCAACTCTGTTCACACGAAATAGTCATCTGCAGCTTACGCTCAAAGTTGGCTGCTTTCAATCGCCGTCACTAACGACGACACATCGCAAGCAGGAGAAAGACTCATGAAAAGAAAACCATGGCTGTTGATATTGGCGCTCTTTCTCTGGGCTTTAACGGCCGTCCATTTCCCCCTGCTGGCACAAGAAGCCACAGGATCCATACGCGGAACCGTATTTAGAGATAGCAACGACAACACTGTCTGTGCCAATGAGGGCGAGTCTGCGCTGGCAGGAATACCTATCGAACTGGTTGACGATGAAACCGGGACCATTGTCCGCCTGCAAACCGGCGCCGACGGAACCTACATCCTTTCCCAAGCTTCCTTGGGTGATTGGCGGGTTAGCGTAACTCCCGGAACAGGCTGGAGAATCACCTCCCAGCAAACGCGTGAAGTAGTACTCACTGCCGACAACCCTGAGGCAACCGGGATCGATTTTTGCATCGTCGAAGTCACCGATTCATCTGACGGTTCGGATCAGGGAACGACACTGCCCGAATCTGGGGCGCCGGTCGCTCCAGCGCTGCTCATAGCTGCCGCGCTTGGCTTCGCCATGATGGCCGCCGGCATCGGCATCCTGCTGCACGGCCGTTCCGTTCATTCAGGGTAGCAAGCAGCCAATCTACAACTAACCTTCCATCGCAGCGATCACGCGGTTGAGCAAACGAGCCAGCTTCTTGCCGGCAACCTCCGCCACCGCCAGCACCTCCAAATGATCATCAGCCGGCTGATCTTCAAGTCCCGTGGCCACGTTCGTGATCACCGAGAAACCCAGCACGGACATTCCCATGTGCCGCGCCGCCATCGCTTCCGGCACCGTCGACATCCCGACCGCGTCGCCGCCAACCAGGCGCAAGAAACGACGTTCCGCCGGCGTCTCAAATGTCGGCCCTGACCAGGCCGCATACACCCCTTGCTGCAAGGCAATCTCTTCTTGATCAGCCAGCTGTAGTGCCAGCTGCCGCAATTCAGGCGTATACAAGTTTGTCATATCGGGGAAGCGCGGCCCGAGAGTTTCATCATTAGGCCCGATCAAGGCGTTATTACCCATCATATTGATGTGATCCGTAATCAGCATCAAGTCACCTGGTTTGTAATCTGGGTTCAAACCGCCGGCCGCGTTTGTGACGATCAATGTCTTCGCCCCCAACGCATGCATGACACGTGTCGGGAAAATGACATCGGTCATCGGATACCCTTCATAATAATGCAGCCGCCCTTGCATGAAAACGACATCCTTGCCGGACAGCGAACCCACAATCAGCCTGCCTGCGTGCCCGTGTACAGTGGATTGGGCGATACCGGGAATCTCACTATAAGGCAAGATAGCATCAACCTCTACTTCATCGGCCAGCGGCCCTAACCCGGAGCCAAGAATCACGGCGATCTGGGGTTCAACCTGAGTTTTTGCCCGAATCGCAAAACGGGCGGAACGGATGCTTCTTGTTGTTTCGTTCATAGAGCAATTCCTTTCTATGCTACCTTCTCTCCTATAAATGTAGAACGATTTGGCAAATCGTTCCCTGGCCCCACCCTTTCGCTTTGCACCACTTTCGCGCAGCTGCAACAACAAAGTGATCGAACATAGCCAATCAACTGGCTAGTCCGTCCACGTCGCTCAACATGTATTCAACATGTTCGCCTTGCCAGCCGCAGCATGAATTCTGCGCTGCTCTTGCGGCGACCTAACACTGTTACTTACTAATATAAACGATCTCCATCGCCGGCAGCCTATTCGCAGACCATGAAGCCGCAGCGATTGTACGGCATTCGCGCCAGTTTGCCAGATCGGTCATCTAAATGCCAATTACCAAATTCTTTTTCCTCACCTATGTTACAATTCATCAGGCACATTGACACGCCATTCGGCGACCATAATCTACAAACATTGGCAAGGACCTATTGAAATAAGTCATCGACAAGCTGGCACCCGACACCGAACACCCACCGACGAAATGTCCATCGAAAAACGTATCCTTCGTGGCCGTCGCCAGGCCGCAGTCCTTCTACTTCTCGCCATCACAGCCGGCACCATGGCCGCGGTTCTCTTCATAACCCAGGCCATACTCATCAGTGAAGTAGTCGACCGTGTCTTTCTGCAAGACCAGGCGCTAAACCATGTTTTGCCGCTGCTCCTCATCGCCCTAATACTCCTGCTGATCCGCGCCCTTCTTATCTGGCTGGAGGAACTGCTGGCCCAGAACAGCGCCAGTGCCGTGAAAAGCGACCTGCGCCAAACGCTTCTTCATCACATCTTCCTCTTGGGCCCCACTTACACACGCCAGGAGAGCAGCGGCGAATTGGTCCATGCCCTCGTCGAAGGCGTCGAAAGCCTCGACGACTATTTCACCCAGTACCTGCCGGCCAGGGCGCTGGCTGCGTTGGTTCCCGCTCTGGTCTTCATCGTCGTTCTGATCCTCGACCCTTGGACGACCCTCGTCTACATCGTTGCCGGACCCATGCTGCTGCTACTGCTGGCCTTGATCGGCGGGCAGACTAGAGCAATCCAACAGCGCCGTTTTCGCGAAATGAGTTGGATGAGCACCTTCTTCCTGGATATGCTGCAGGGGCTTCCTACCTTGAAAATGTTCGGCCGCAGTCGCGAACAGGCCGAAAATATCCGCGAGATCAGTCGGCACTACGGCAGGACCACCATGGAAGTGCTGCGCACCGCCTTCCAGACTTCCTTGGTTCTTGAATGGGCAGCGACGGCCGCAACTGCCCTGGTCGCCCTCGAAGTCAGCCTGCGCCTGATGAATGGAACACTGCCCTTTAATATTGCCCTGGCCGTCCTGCTCCTGACGCCCGAATTCTTCTTGCCTCTGCGCCGCTACGCCCTGAGGTACCATGCCGGCGCACAAGGAAAGGCAGCCGCGGAGCGCCTATTCGCCATCCTGGACATTATGCCCCCTGCTTCCAGGCCCAAGCCGCACCGGGCACCACCCCCTGCTCAACCACAGCCTCCATCTGCGGCAGATATCCAATTCGAGGACGTCAGCTTCGTTTACCAGGATGGCCGGCGTCTAGCCCTATCCCACTTGACGCTGACCATCCCCCACGGCCGTTCCCTGGCCCTCGTCGGCCCTACTGGCGCAGGAAAGAGCACCGTCTCCAACCTGCTGCTGCGCTTCATCGATCCCGGCAGCGGGGCGATCACCATCGGCGGCATCTCCTTGCCGACCATCGACAAGAAACTTTGGCGTGCACAAGTAGCCTGGGTGCCACAGGATCCCCACCTCTTCTACGGTTCCGTCGCCGACAATATCCGCCTGGGCAGGCCGCAAGCCACCGAAGAGGAGCTGCTCACTGCCGCCGAAGCGGCCCGTGCTCATGACTTTATCCTCAACCTGCCACAAGCATACGACACACAGCTCGGCGAACGCGGTCTGCGCCTGAGCGGCGGCCAGAGACAGCGTATCGCTATCGCGCGCGCCTTCCTAAAAAACGCCCCGTTCCTAATTCTGGACGAGGCCACGTCACATCTCGACGCCGAAAGCGAAAGACTTATTAGCGAGGCCTTGCAGCGTCTGATGCAGAACCGCACCGTACTCATCATCGCCCACCGCCTGGCCCTGGCCCACCATGCCGACCAGATCGTCGTCCTGGAAAACGGCCGTTCAGTCCAATCCGGCAAGCACAACACCATGCTCTCAGAAGAGGGCCCGTACCGCCGCCTCGCAACCAGCTACCAGGGAGGCCTGCCCTGAATACCTCCGGCCGTCTGCTCAAACTCATGGCGCCCTTCCGCTGGTGGGTGCTCCTGGCCGTCCTGCTCAGCTTCGCCACTGTTGGCTCCAGCGTCGGGCTCATGGCCATGTCCTCCTATCTCATTTCCAAAGCCGCGCTGACCAGCGAACAAGCAGATTTAGCCCTGGCCATTACCGGCGTTCGATTCTTCGCCCTTGCCCGCGCTGCGTTCCGCTACGCCGAACGCTTCATAAGCCACACTGCCACCTTCCGCATCCTCACCTACCTGCGCACCTGGTTCTACACCGCCGTCGAACCACTGGCCCCCGCCCGACTGCAGCAATATCGCAGCGGCGACCTACTCACGCGCATCATGGCCGATATCGAAACCCTGGAAAATTTCTACATCCGCGTTATCGTACCGCCCTTGGCCGCCGCCCTCGTCACCTTATTCGCCACCCTACTGCTGGGCAGTTTCAATATCGTGCTGGGGCTCGCCTTACTTTTCTTCCTGCTCCTGACCGGCCTCATGCTGCCCTTGGTCACGCGCTGGTTAAGCCGCAACCCTGCCGCGCAGATGATCGCCAGTCGCGCTGAACTAAATGCCACGCTCGTCGACGGCGTTCAGGGCATCGCCGACCTGCTCTCTTTTGGCCAAGAGGAACGATACCAGGAGCAAGCTGCCAACCTGAATCACAAACTCAATCAGGAGCAAGAGCGCCTGGCCAAGATCCGCGGCATCAGCAGCGCCCTGGCCGCCTTGTTCACCTCCCTGGCCGCTCTGACCGTGCTCTGGCTCGCCATTCCCCTGGTGACCGGCGGGCAGATCGACGGCGTTTTCCTGGCCCTACTGCCGCTAACAGCAATCGCCAGCTTCGAGGCCGTGCAGCCGCTCTCCCAATCGCTGCAATTCTTGGAATCCAGCCAGGCCGCCGGCAAACGGATTTTCGAATTGATCGACGCGCCGCCGGCCGTGACCGATCCCGAGCATCACTCTCCACGGCCGTCTTCAAGCAGCATCGAGCTCAGCAACGTGAGCTTCCGTTATGCCGCCGCCGATCCCTTGGCCCTGGATAAACTGAGCTTTCACCTGCCGTCCGGTGGCCGCCTCGCCTTGGCTGGTCCCAGCGGGTCAGGCAAGTCCACCCTGGTGAACCTTTTGTTACGCTTCTGGGATTACGACGAAGGGCAGATCCGGCTCGGCGGCCGCGAACTGCGAGAGTACCAGGCAGACGACTGCCGCCAGATGATGGCTGTTGTCTCGCAGCAGACCCACCTCTTCAATTCTACCATTCGCGACAACCTCTATCTGGCCAACCCTGACGCCAGCGAGGAAGCGCTCGATCAAGCCTGCCGCCTGGCCCAGATTCACACTTTTATCCAGGGCCTGCCCGAGGGTTATGACACCCTGATCGGTGAAAACGGTATGCTTCTCAGCGGTGGCGAACGCCAGCGGCTGGCCATCGCCCGTGCTATTCTCAAAGATGCCCCCATACTCATCCTCGACGAAGCCACCGCCAACCTCGACAGCGTCACCGAAAAGCAGCTGTGGGCCGCGCTGGACAGCTACATGAACGGCCGTACCACCCTGATCATATCCCACAGAACGGCCGTCCTGCCCCCCGTTGATCAGCTAATCTACCTGTAAGTATGGAGGAGACATAAAAATGAGCAAAATTATCTATTCAATGTCCGTCTCGCTCGATGGCTATATCGAAACGCCAAACCGATCGCTAGACTGGGTGATGGTTGACGAGGAACTGCACACCTTCTTCAACAATCAGGCGCGGGAAATGGATGCGTTCCTATACGGGCGGCGAATGTACGAAATTATGGCGGATTATTGGCCAACGGGAGACATAAACCCCTCGGCTCCTGCCTACGAGGTTGATTTCGCCCACATTTGGAAGGAAAAGCCTAAGATTGTATTCTCAAAAACCCTCGATGAGGTGGGATGGAACGGCCGTTTAGTCAAGGACAACGTCGTCGAAGAGCTCATGAAGCTGAAAGCCCAACCGGGCAAAGAATTGGAAGTCAGTGGTCCTACCCTCGCTTCCACTCTAATACAGCTTGGCTTGGTGGATGAATTCCATCTCCTAGTTCATCCGGTTGTACTGGGAGGTGGCACACCCTACTTCCCGGCACTAGACACCAAATTGAATCTGCGGCTGGTAGAAACCCGCACCTTCAGCTCCGGAGTCGTTTGCCTCCGCTACCGTTTAGAGAATGAGAAATCGTATGAGCCCGAAGATTGACTTCTTGACGATTGCCGTAACAGATTTGCAGAAATCCATTGCATTTCATAAAGCTGGGCGGTGGTGCCGCTCTTCAGACGGCTATCCGGCATCCATACAGGGTAGGGAAGTTGATCGATGTCTCAGCAACCTGCATGAGCAAGGGCTGGTATCCTGAGGTTCGCATCCTTCCAGCCGCAAAATCATTGTGCGCTTCAAGAACTGCGCTTCAAAAGCAAAACGGGCTCCCTCAAAAAAGGAGCCCGCTCTTATCTCTACCAACTTTTACCCGCTGCCTGTCAGCTGCTCTGTCCAAATGCCTGCTTGGTTCCGGGCAAGATTGCCAGGATCAAAGCCAGAACCGTGACCACAAAAGATAGCGCCATCGACTGAATGGGCGTGCCACCGATCAAAGCCACGACATCGAAAATCAGGTAAATGGCGGCAATGGATACGATAAATAACCAGCCCTGCGGATCCAGATTCCAAACCTTCTTGGCTGCCCAGAACCAGATAAGAGCTACGATACCGGCCATTATCGCTCCGAAAATATTCGCGCTCGGTGCAAAGAACTTCATCTCTCCCAACTGCGCAAATGGCAAAAGGCCGAGAAGTCGCAATGTGTCAAGAATCGCGACGATGCCCGCAAGCGCGGCAATGATCGCTAAAAGGGTTACCGCAAATGGTCGTTTCATGATATTCCTCCTTGGAAAATCGTAAATTAGGCACTCATTTTGGCGCGAATCACAAACCCGCATCCTACATAAGATTAGCTGGATTTTACCAAATCCACCTTGAGCTGGCGAGTTGCGAAACCCGGCTCTTTCGATCCTCGAAACCCGGTTGTTAGGTTCGCCGCCGCGACGCTTCCTTCTTTAACATGTTAAGCGCGGTGGATGGGCCACCTGGTAAATTTGTTAGGTTCCATTATTCTGCGCTTCTTCTTCCGCAGTCTGTAACAGAATCGCAGAAAAGCGCAGAAAAGCGCAGACGAATCCTGTTATACTGAATAGTAGATGTTGTGCGATTTGGTAAAGGGTGCGTTTCAAATGAGTTGGAGGAGTCGGCATCCTTAGATGTCGGCCGTCGCTTTGAGAATGCGACCGGCTCCACTTACCGAAACGGAACATACCCTTCCGTAAATCACATCTCAAACATCAACAGGAATCTGGCCCACGCTTTGCACAAGTGGCCACTTGACAAGAATGATACAATGAAACTAGGGCCAATTTCGACATTGAAAATAGCCAGCCAATCCATTCTTGTGAATTCACGTCCAATTCGTAGCCGGAAAGGTATCTTCTCTCCAGAAAATGGGAGAAGAAAGGGGGGAACATTATGGAACCGTTTTTCGAGTCAGGACTTGAATGGATCATGGCCTTGCAGCAAATGCACGGCCCCGTTATCGACAGTTTTTTCCGCGGAATCACCTTCATGGGTGAGGAGATGTTTTATCTGCTCATCATCCCCTTCCTCTTCTGGTCAGTGGACCCGGCCCTGGGGGCAAGAGTGGGCGTCGCCTTTCTGCTCTCAGCCTACCTGAATCCGGTCTTAAAAGAGCTCATTCAGGAACCACGGCCGTTTCACCTCGACGCCACGGTCCAATTATCAGAAGCGGAAGGAACGGGCATGCCCAGCGGTCACTCGCAAACCAGCGTTATGGTTTGGGGCGTGCTTGCCTGGCAGGTAGGCAAAAAATGGTTCTGGGCTGTGGCCATCGCCTTCATGCTGCTCATCGGCTTCTCTCGCACCTTCTTGGGCGTTCACTTTCCGCACCAGGTGCTCGCCGGTTGGTCGGTAGGTCTTATCATTTTGGCCACGTACGTACTGCTGGAACCTCGCGTCGAGCGCTTCCTGGCCGGGCTGCGCTTGCGCGAACAGTTGGCAATGGCCTTTTTCATCCCCTCCCTGCTGGCTTTGCTCTTCCTCTCTGATTCCACCGTGGCCACCATGGCTGTTATGGCCGGTTTCGGCTGCGGCCTGCCATTCACCTTGCGCTATATCCCCTTCTCAGCCGCTGGTTCATGGTGGCAGCGCCTGCTTCGTTACCTCATCGGTGCAGCGGTGATGCTTGTTATCTACCTTGGTCTCTCCGCCCTGTTCTCCGAAACAGATGGCGGTCGATATTACCTGCTGCGCTTCATCCGTTATGGCCTGTTGGGCTTATGGATCAGTTTAGGCGCACCCTGGTTATTTGTGCAATTACATCTAGTGCAAACGGCCGTTTCCCGGCCACAGCTAGAAAGCCAGAAGAGCGAACATGGGAGGGCATCATGAAAACGTTGCAATCGATTATCATCGCCTCTCTATTCATTTTGCTGCTGGCCGGCTGCGCCACCGCACCTGATCCGCAAATCAGCTACGATCCTTCGGCATTACAATTTGACGGGGACTTGGCCTTTGCCACCGAAACGGAATTCGTCACCCAATTCCCCAACCGGCACAGCGGCCAGCCCAACAACCGCCTGGCTGCTGAATGGCTTCAATCCCAATTCGGCGAGATGGGCCTGACCTGCACCTGGCAGGAGTGGGAAGTCATCAATTTCAGCCAACCGCTGCCGCTCAACAACGTCATCTGCTCCTTGCCCGGTGAATCGCCGCGAGAAATCGTTATCGTAGCCCACCACGACCAATTCGCCGGCACCATTCAGGGAGCCGGCAACGATGGCTCCGGCATCGCTATCATGCTGGAACTGGCCAAAATCTTCGCCGCCGAAGGCGTCCCTGCCTACACAATCACCTTTGTCTCCAGCGACGGTGAGGAGTACGGTATGTTAGGCAGCGATCACTACATCCAGACCCATCCCAATCCCGAGCAAATCATCGCCGCCTTCTCCTTGGATAACCTGGGCAAAGAATTCTACGATGGCGTGCGCATGTCCGCCACGGGGCAACTGCGGAATGTCGGCCCGCTATGGTTGCAGCGAACCGCCCAGGAGGCCGCCCGTGGCGCCGGCGACATCTGGGTGCCGCTCATGAAACCGACCTACGAACAGATGCTCACTCAGGCGGTGCCCATCTCCTTGTGGGATCAAGGGCCAATTGTGGCCGCCGGTGTGCCGGTCGTCGGTTTCGGCGAGAACTGCCCCTCCGAGCACGCGCAGGAGTGCTGGGATACCTACCATACGGAGCTGGATACGTTGCAGTTCCAATCACCGGTCACCTTGCACAATTCCGGCCGTATCGCGGAAGCGTCTGTGCGTCAATTACTGGCCATGGAGCAGTTTCCGCAGGAGTCCGGCCCCTATCTCTACTTCCCGGAATCAAACTCGGTGCTGCGTGGGCCGCTTTTATGGCTCGTTTTGATCGGCTTCGTGCTGCTATTTCTGCTGGGCAGCTTATGGGTGGCCAAACTGCCGTTGTCCGAAACAGCCGGCGGCTGGTTGGCGGCTCTGCCTCATCTACTTGGCTTATGGCTGCCCTCGGTCGCTTCCGTCGTTTTGCTCTACACAATGGTTGAAGTCGGGTTGATGGAGAAATTCGCTGTGTATCCCGCCGTGGCCCGTGACCCGATTGTGTTTAACCCTCGCTGGCCCGCTGTGATTATTTATGTGCTGGGGCTCATCCTCTTCTTATGGCTCGGCCGCAAAATGGCCGCCCGCCTGCAGCGCGAGATGCCCGCCTTCTGGGGGCGCAAAAGCTTAACGCTGCTGCTGGTCGGGCTCGGTGGCGTTTATCTCCTCATCCGCAATCCATTCTCGCTCTTGTTCTTGGTCCCGACATTGCTCTGGTTCCTGGTCAAAGGCCGCCAAAGCAGACCCGGACGTGTCCTCGATTGGGTGCTGGCCCTGGGCGGCGGCCTCATCGTCTACGCCTTGCTCTACTTCTTTGGCTTCGTGATCTTGCGCAATAATCTGGCCATCTTCTGGTATATTTTAATGATGTTCTCCATTCGCGAAGTGGCTTCCGATCCATGCCATGACCACCACCATAATCCCGCCGCCTGCCCTGTTGTCAATCCACCACAAACGACCGTCGCGCCCAGCCTGCTCCATTAGATTCCGACAAACCGGCAGAAGTTATCGCCTCCCAACTAGGAGATCCATGACACAAATGACAGATAGAACCAAGCCCACACCAGTTGGCCAGCAAGCCCGTGAGCAGACGATTCACGCCTATAGCGAACATGTCTCTTCCGGCAAAGCGCGCTTCTTCAAGAATGCCGGATTGGACTTCATTCCCGGCCGGCGCGAAGCCCTTTACATCTGGGATGTGGACGGCGAAAAACGTTTGATCGACTGCCACTGCAACGGTGGCCTCTACAATTTGGGCCACCGCCATCCGGCCGTCTTAGCCCGTCTGCGCCAGGCTCTGGATGAGTTGGACATCGGCAACCACCACCTGATTAGCGAACATCGCGCCCTGCTGGCCCAGAAGCTGGCTGCTCTGGCCCCGGCCAATTTACCCTTTACCGTTTTTGGCGTATCCGGCGGCGAAGCGATCGACCTGGCCATCAAAGTGGCCCGCGGCCATACCGGACGCACAAAAGTCATCTCCGCCGTCGGTGGCTATCATGGCCATACCGGTTTGGCTCTCGCCGCTGGAGAAGAGAAGTTCTATGCCCCCTTTGGCCCGCCCGCTCCTGGCTTCGTTAAGGTGCCCTTCAACGACATATCTGCTCTGGCCGGTGCGCTAGACGGCAATACCGCGGCCGTGCTGTTGGAAACAGTGCCCGCCACTTACGGCATACTCGTCCCTGAAGACGGCTATCTGGCGCAGGTGCGCCAATTATGCGACCTTCATGACGTTTTACTAATCGCCGACGAAGTGCAGTCCGGACTCGGCCGTACTGGCGCATTGTGGGCCGTGCAGCATTACGGCGTACAGCCCGACATCTTGGTTACTGGCAAAGGATTGTCCGGCGGGCTATACCCCATCTCCGCCACCTGCTTCAGGGCCGAACTGGAAGCGGTCTTTCATCCCGACCCCTTCATCCACGTTTCTACCTTTGGCGGTTCCGAAATCGGTTGTCAAGTCGCTTTGCAGGTTCTCGAGATCACGGCCGATCCCAGCTTCCTGGCCCACGTGCAGCAGATGGCCGCCCGCTTTGCCTCCGGATTTGAAGAACTATACGAAAAACATCCCCAACTACTTGTCCGACTCCGCCAGTTGGGGCTGATGATGGGCATCGAAATGGTCAACGAACACTGCGGCCCCCTCTTCACCCGCGCCGCCTTTGATGCCGGGCTGCTTTGCGTTTACGCCGGCAATGACACGCGCGTTGCTCAATTCCTACCGCCGCTCATCGTCTCCGAGCAGGAAGCAGACGAAATCTTGCAGCGCATCGACCACGCCCTATCCGCAGTCGGCCGTATGCTCGGGCTCTAGTACAAACCTTCGCCACCTAATTTTTAAATCTGCATAATCTGCGTAATCTTTGATAGAAATCTGAGGGCAAACAAAGTGTCAACAAAAACCATCACCTACGATCAGGAATTCTTGGACCAATTCGAAGAATGTATCGACCCCATTAACCCGGAAAACGGCCGTATGCCGGCTTATGTACTAGGCTACGGCGAAATGAGCACCGTCATGACCATTTCCGGAACCGACCCGGGATTGGTATTCAAGCGCATGCCCATGTTCCATTCGGAGAGCGAGCTCGAACCCTACCTGGCCCTCTATCACGCCTATTTACAGCACCTGACCGCCGCCGGCGTCACCGTGGTACCGGCAGACATCACATCTGTCGTCCCATCCGATGGCAACGTGGTCGTCTACATCATCCAAGAAAAGCTCGATAATGATGCCTTGCTAAACAACGCCATCCACACCCTCTCTGATGAGGATGTCAAGCGTCTCTTCGCCGCCATCCTCACCGCTATCGGTCAGGTGTCCGCTTACAACAAGTCCCATCAGGGAGTGGCAGAATTAGGATTTGACGCCCAGATGTCTAACTGGGCCATCGTCGACTACCAGGCCGACGCAGGCCTTTTGCACGATCCTATCCAGCTGATCTATATCGACACCAGTTCACCCTTGCTGCGCCTGGATGGCCAGGAGCAGCTGGACCCTGAACTGTTTCTGCGCAGCGCACCATCCTTCTTGCGCTGGCTCATTCGTTGGCTGTTTGTGGAAGATGTGATGACCCGCTATTACAATCATCGCCAGGTCATCATTGACGTATTGGCCAACCTCTACAAAGAAAAGCGCGTCGACGTCATTCCCGCTCTGCTGGTTGCTGCAAACTCATTCTTGGAGAAGAGCACAATTGAAGACCAGTTTATACCTGTCAGCGAAAAGGAAGTAGCCAGCTACTACAAGGAAGACGCGCGCATCTGGACCGTTTACCTCACCTTTCGTCGCCTCGACCGCTGGCTACATCGCCTGCTGGGCATGCCATACCCTTACGTCTTGCCGGGGCCGGTCAATCGTTGACCTGCTTTTCCCCACGCAGGAGCCCGCCCCCCCCGTACGCCAGCGTGCCGATTCGATGCCCGCGCGCTATGACCCATTGGCCAAGCGCCGATCGGCCGTCCACAAGGTGAGCCACTTTTCCACAGGCCCGCTTTCCGCGTTGTAGCCGACCATCACCATGTTCCCGGCCAGCTCTCCCTTGACGAAAGTACGGTGGCGACCCAATGTCTCCTCTATCTCTTCAGGGGACACGACCACCTTTTGCTGCTGCAAGTCGCCATGCAGTTTGATGATCAAGAATCTCGCCGTGTCCCCAGGCACGAAAGAAATTCTATCCTCTTCGCTGGCCAGGCTGATTGACTGATACTCGCGGCTTGTGACGCCCAGCGAAGCCAGCGCCTTTTCAAGTAGATCGTCAATGCCGGATGTTATCACGTGCTGGAAGTAGCCGTCGCGAATCAGGCGCGCAATCTCGATGTAGAAATCCGGAACGGGAATCTTGCTGTAGAAACGCTGCAAGACTGAATAACGCCCTGCGATGGGCAGGTCGGCCAGTAGGAGGAAGAAGCTGTCTACCAGTTGCTTGCGCCCGCGAATCAGGTTGCGGCGAATCTCTTCCAGTTCCGTTTGGGCAAGCGCCAATCGCCCTCCACAATTAAGAACTTACTGGTACGACAACGCTTCGCTTACGCTCAGCCGCGCCGCCCTGCGCGCCGGGAGCCAGCTCGCCAGCACCGATAGTATGGTGATAATTGCCAGCCATAACAGGGCACCCTGGGGCGTGTAGTGATACACAATCTGCGAACCACCCAAGGCGGCCGAAAGCGTTATCGTCATCACCTGCCCCGCCGGCAGACTCAGAGGAAAGGCGATCAGCCAGCTCAACCAGCCGAGAATCAGCCCCTCGCCAATAAAAAGACGGGCGATATCCCAGGCGGAAGCGCCGATGGCGCGCATCACGCCGATCTCCCGCTGCCGTTCGATCACGCTCAGGGAAAGTACACCGCTCAGCGAGATGCTACCCACAATGCCGATCACGACCGCCATGACAGAAAGCAAGACAATGATGGAACGCATCTGGGTATTGATATTCTCAACTACTTCAGAGGACGTAACCGGCCCTAGGACGCCACCCGGTGCTACGCCGATGCCGTTATCCTCATAGAGCTGGCGTATTTGCTTGGCTACAGCTTGTTCCGTAGCCGCATCTCCCTGCTTGAGCTGGATCCAGATGGAACTGGCCCTGCCGACCTGATTTTCCACACGCAGCAAGGGAGCCCGCGGCGCAAGGGCAGAAAAGGGAATCAGGGGGTCAAAAATCAATCCCACTACTTGCCAATCCGAATCGCCGGCTGCCCCCTGGTCGATGGTTACCCAGTCACCCACGGTGACGCCTAGATCCCCCGCCAGTTCCTGATTCAAGACAAGAGCCTGATTATCAAAGGCATCGAACCAACGACCCTGGCGCATCTGATAGCCATATAGGGCCGTCTGCGGTGGCACGCCAAAGATGAGGATAGAGGGATCGTCGTCAGTTTCCTCTACGTTCTGGGCATGCGCTGTACCACTCCCGAATCCCCACATCTCCGCGTCGCGAACAGTGGGATTTTGCATCGTCAACCTCTCCAACCGGCTGATACGTTCCGGGTTCTCAAAAACCATGGAAATGTTTGAATTCAGGATGGAGAACAGCAAGTCATTAAAAGTGTACGTGGCTGAATCGCTCACACTAACGACCATCATGAAAATAAGCCCGCTGAGTACCAGGGTGATCTCAGTCAAAACAACGCGCCCCTTATGCCGGAAAGTGTTGCTGACCGTCAAGAGCAGCAAACGCGAGACTCTCTTTAATCGCGCGATCAAACGATCAAGGAAAGATACACTTGTGCTCAATCCGTAGGTACTGATTGCCTCCCGTACCGTGATTCGCGCCCCGGAAATGATAGGTACCAGGGCGACGAGCAGCGGTGCCAATAGGGCGATGATAACCTGGGCCCATATCGCCGGCGGCGAGACTTGAAAAGTACCTGGATCGGCATTGAAAGTACCCACGAGGAATACGGTTAAAAACCATCCACCGAGCGCACCCAGGGGCACGGCGATCAGCAGGGCCAGAATGCCAAAGGCGAGCACATAAAGCAGATAAATGGTCAGGATCTGCCACGCACTGGCGCCTATGGCTTTCATCACGCCGATCTGTTCGACTTGCTGCGAGATTATGGCGTTGATCGTGTTGTAGACGAGGAACAAGCCCAGCAGAAGCGCCAGCACCGCCATAACGCCCAGGAGAAAGAAAATACCGTCTATTACGTCCTGGAAAAAATGCTTGCTTGGATCGGCGACGCGACTGCCGGCAGGTGGCATGTAGCCAAAAGTATCAACGTTTTGCTTCTCTAGTTTGTCGCGTATGCGGTTGGCTATGCCAGTGACCTCTTCTTCATCATATTCCTTGGCCGTAGCCAGGATGCGGTTGTAGTCACTGGTATCAAACAGTTCTTCGAATATGTCTTGTGTGACAAAGAATTGGGCACTGCCTCCAAAACTGGGTGGGGTACCAAGAGGGTCACTAATGACGCCACCCACACGAAAGGTCCGATCACGGCCGTCCCGCTTAATCGTCACCTTCTTGCCAACAGTGGCCCCAAACACCTCGTCGGTCCCCTGGCCCACTGCCAATGTCTCTTCACCTGGCCAGGAACCACTTTCCAGTTCAAGTAAGAAGTAGCGCTGGTCGAGATAATCGGCACGCATCGTCACATTGCCCGCCTGCCATTCCTCCTCAGGGCTCATACGCCACTCAACGCTGTTCACAGAATATCCTTCGACGTCCTCCACCCCTTCAAGGCGCTTCAAACCTCTGATCGCGTCGTCATCCAGCCATGAGCTAGCCGCCATAGCGATCATCGCCGGCGAGGATTCGAGCCAACCCTGCTGCATGCCGTCGACCACCAGGTTGCGCGTGGTGATGATCATGCCAATGGCAAAGGCACCCATACTGATGATCAGGACAACCTGCAAGGTACGTGCCTTATTGGCCCAAAGGTCCTTCCAAATCTTATGTCGAATAACGCCCATTGGTCTGGTCGAGTAGTCCTATAATCAGATATTCTGGTAGTACTGTAGTCGAGCAGTCAGCTGACTGCCGACACCTTCCTCATACTGTCAAGTCCTGAAATAGATTGACAGCTGATAACTAAGTCCTGACAGCCCCCCCGGGTCACCAGATTCACAATTAAGAGTCAAGCATTAAGCATCTACTGGTACGACAACGCCTCGCGCACACTCAACCCCGTCGCGCGCCGCGCCGGAATCCAACTCGCCAGCACTGCCAAGACCGTGATGATCCCCAGCCAAAGCACTGCCCCCTGTGGCGTGTATTTGTACACAAGTTCCGAACCCAAGGCAGCCGAAAGCGCTTCCGTCATCAGCCGCCCCGCCGGCAAACTGAGTGGAAAAGCAATCAGCCAGCTTAACCATCCCAGAATCAAACCCTCGCCAACAAACAGGCGCGCAATATCCCAGGAAGAAGCGCCAATGGCACGCATCACCCCTATCTCTCGCTGCCGTTCAATGACGCTCAAAGACAGGGCACCGCTCAGCGAGATGCTGCCCACAACACCGATCAAAACTGCCATGGTAGAGAGCAGCACGATGATGGCTCGCATCTGCGTATTGGCATTCTCGACGACTTCAGACGATGTATCCTGCCCGTTCAAGATGCCCCCGGGCGACACGTCAATTCCGTTGTCTTCATAAAGATGGCGTATTTGCGTGGCCACCGCATGTTCCGTAGCCGCGTCCCCCCGCTCCAGCTGAATCCAGATAGATCTGGCACGGCCGACCTGGTTCTGTTCCCGCAGCAGCTCCGCCCGCGGCACAAGCGCCGTATTGGTCAGAAGCGGATCGAAGATAAGGCCCACGACAAGCCAATCGGATTCCCCAATCGACCCTTGATCGAAAGTCACCCAGTCACCCAGCGTGACGCTCAAGTCCGCAGCCAGCTCCTGATTCAAGACAGCAGTATAGCTGTCTTCTGCAGCGAGCCAACGACCTTGACGCAATTGGTAACCGTACAGTTCCGTCTGCGGCTGCACGCCAAAAATCGTGATCGAAGGATCATCATCCGTTCCCTCCATGCTTTGATCATGCGCCGTGGCGCCGCCAAATCCCCACATCTCCGCGGCACGCACAGCAGGGTTCTGCAATGTCAGCTTCTCCAGCCGGCTGATACGTTCAGGATTTTCAAAAGCCAGGTTGATATTCGAGTTCAAGATCGAGAAGAGCAATTCATTGAACGTATAAGTCGCTGAATCACCCACGCTAACCACCATCATAAAAATGAGCCCGCTGAGCACCAACGTTACCTGCGTTAACACCACCCGCCCCTTGTGCCGGAAAGTATTGCTGATCGTCAGGAGCAGCAAACGCGAGACCTTCTTCATCCGCGCCACCAAACGAGCGACGAGCGACGGCTTCGTGCTCAGCCCGTAAGTGCTGATCGCCTCGCGCACCGTAATACGTGCCCCGGAGATAATTGGTACCAGGGCCACCAGCAGCGGCGCCAACAGGGCGATGATCACCTGCGCCCAAATCGCCGGAGGGGAAATAGAAAAGGACCCCGGATCGGCGTTAAACGTGCCCATCAGAAAAACGTTCAATGCCCAGCCGCCCAGCGCGCCCAATGGCACGGCGATCAACAACGCCAGAAGGCCGAACGCCAGTATATATAGCAAATAAATCGTCAAGATCTGCCAGGCACTGGCGCCGATCGCCTTCATCACGCCAATCTGTTCCACCTGCTGCGAAATGATGGCATTGATCGTGTTGTAAACGAGAAACAAGCCCAGCAGCAGCGCCAACACCGCCATAGCGCCAAGAAGAAAAAACACGCCGTTGATAGCATCCTGAAAGAAATGTTTGCTGGGATCGATCACGCGCGCACCCGCTGGCAGCATAAATCCGCTCGTATCGACATTCTGCTTCTCTAATTTATCACGTATGCGGTTGGCAATGGCCGTGACTTCACCCTCATCATAACGCGCGGCCGTTGCCAGGATATGGCTGTAATCACGCGTATCAAATAATTCTTCGAATATATCCCGCGTAACAAAAAATTGCGCACTGCCCCCAAAACTGGGCGGGAAGCCAATCGGGTCACTTATCACACCGCCAACCGTGAAGACACGATCACGGCCGTCTCGTTTAATCGTCACCTTCTCGCCAATAGCAGCCCCGAACACCGTGTCTGTCCCCTGTCCCACGGCCACGACATCTCCATCAGGCCATGATCCGCTGGTTAGATCAAGCGTAAAGTAATGTTGATCCAGATAGTCGGGGCGCATCGTTACATTTGCGGCCCGCCAATTCTCGTCCGCACCCATGCGCCATTCGACCACGGCCACAGAATACGCTTCGGCGTCCACAACGCCTTCAATGCGCATCAGGTTTCTGATCGTATCATCATCAACCCGCTCATTGGTCGCCAAGGCAATCATTGCCGGCGATGATTCAATCCAGCCCCGCTCCATGCCCTCGACTACCAGGTTACGCGTGCTGATGATCATGCCAATAGCAAAAGCGCCCATGCCGATGATCAAGACAACCTGAAACGTCCGAGCCTTATTAGCCCAAAGGTCTTTCCAAATCTTATGCCGAATAACGCCCATATGATTAGTCGATTCGTCTCGCAGTCAAATCATCAGCCGTCAGCTGATAGCTGATAGCTCTTTAATAACCCGTCCAATCCGCCCCACCAACGTATTCATCGCGCGTGATATTGCCATCGATAATCTCAATCACGCGCGGGACCCGCCGCGCCAATTCTTTGTCATGCGTCACCATCACCATCGTCTTGCCTTGATCCACCAACTCCTGAAACAAGATAAAAACGTCATCCGAAGTACGCGTATCCAGGTTGCCGGTGGGCTCGTCGGCCACCAGCAAAGGCGGGTCATTTGCCAGCGCGCGGGCGATAGCAGCGCGCTGCTGCTGCCCGCCGGATGTCTGTCCAGGCAGCTTATTAGCCTGATCAGCCAGGCCGACGCTTTCCAGGAGCTGCATCGCCCGTTCTTCACGCTCGCGCGATTTGTACTTGCGCGCGAAATCCATGGGCAAAATGATGTTTTGTAACAAGCTAAGCGCCGGCAGCATTTGAAAAAACTGGAAAATAATGCCCACATACTCCCCGCGCCAGGTGGCCAATTGATTCTCGCTCATCCGATGAACCTCGCGACCCGTCACCACCACTTCGCCCGCTGTGGGATGATCGATGCCCGTGATCATATTCAGCAACGTCGACTTACCGTTGCCCGAAGGCCCTATGATCGTCAGAAATTCGCCTTTGTGCACGTCAAAGGAGATGCCCTTAAGTATAGTCAGTTCATCGTCGCCAACCGGAAAACTCTTGACAATGTCCCTGACCGCGATGATCGCTCCTTTTTCCCGCCCGTTGCTGCTCTTGTTTTCGCTCATAATTACCCATCCGCCGGCCAAGTAGCCGCATTTTCACAATCGCCATGTAACCACGAGGCCACAATCACAATGTAACCACAATTTCATAATCGTGCTAGAAAGACGCCAAAGCGATTTCGCGGTTGAAGCTCGTTACTGCTCATGAAAACACCATAACGCTATACCGCTATATCAGGCGCGAAGTTTCGCCTTAAGCAGCGGCTGCCGCCCAGATCAAGCCATCCGTAGGTTTGTAGAGAGCGGCATCGTACCAGGCGTCTACGTCGACCGTTTTTTCCCCTTGCGCCGCAACACTCAAATCGACGTGGGTCCACGTATGCCGCTGCAGGAAGGCTGTCATACGGCCGAATGCTCCCTCCTGCAACAGATGCGCAGCCGTCAGGCCAAAATTAGTGGCGCCCAACAGATCCTGGCCATCCGGCGTTCCGGTGCGCATCAGGTAAGTAAGCTGCTGGAAAAAAACTTCCTCATCGGTAAGGTTCTGCAGCAGTTCTGCGGCGACAAGGCCGCTGCTCTGTAAGCCGGTGCCGGCCCCGTCCGGACTTGTCCCATTCTTAACCTCGGCGAAACTGTGCGGAGAAAGATACTCCTCCACGCCTGCCAACTTCTCCGGCGCGATCTGTGTTCCATTCGTCACCGTCACGATGGCATAATTACTGGGCGTCATATTCTTATCTTGCTGCACCAGATAAGCCAGTCGCTGCGGGTCATAGGGCACTTCAGGGATCAGGGCCCGGTCTACATCGGCCAGGTAGGCCATCAGCAAAGCGCTGTATCCAGAGTGGTCGCCGAACGTCTCCACAACTATCACTTGCTCGCGTGATCCCGCCAGCGCGCGCAGCTGGTGCACAAAGGAAACGCCGCGCGCCAGTCCCGTGCTGAAACCCAGGGTGTAATCAGTACCGTTAATATTATTGTGGATCGTCTTGGGAATGGCGATGATAGGGATTCCCATATCGCTTAAATAAGCCGCATAGCGCAGCATATCATCATCACCGAGCACGATCAATCCCTTCACCCCCAGGCGCTCGACAACGGTCTTAATATGTTCAGTCAAATCCTGTACCTTTCCATCATCTTCTCTGAGAAAGGGCGGCACCAGCGCCGGCGGCATCCGGCGGGGATCCAGACGCGAAGAATGCAAGAACGAACCCGGGATCTGATCAATGGCCCGGATGCGATTCTTAGTCAATTCGATAAACTGCTGGCTAAAAGTAGACGGATCGCGTGGATTGTGCTGGATCAACCCCTCCCAGCCCTTGCGTACGCCGATCGGCTCATACCCCAGGTCAATAACCCGGTAAACCAGACTTTTCAAGCACATATTCAACCCAGGCACATCCCCACCGCCGGTCAGAATGGCTACTCGCTTGCTCATATCAAGACTCCCTTTTAGGTCTAGAAGGATTTGATGTATCTATCGTACCCGGCAAAAAGCAATGCTTCGGCGCGGGCAGGTTATCATTTGTACAGACATTATAGATGCCAGTTACCCATACTGGCAATAGGGAATCTTCAATCTCCCTGAGCCCCAATTTGCTCTGTCGCATCGTTTGTCCCTACTAGTCAGACATAATTTTTAGGAAGCTCGCACAAAGTGCCCTTCCCTTCCCTTTCTGAATCGTCCAGAACAGTGGGGAAACAGCCGGCTGTTGTCACTTGCCAATCAATGGTGAAGACCAGGATATAGGTTAAGGATCTGCCGTGCGTAGTCGGCTATGCTTTGCCTCAGCGGTTGGGGTTCGACGACTTCTACAGCACCGCCGTAACTCAAGATCCGCCCTCGCGCCTCCTCAAAACTGGCAAACCAAAGCTGCAGGCAAACCTTCCCGCCAAAACCAATCTCCCCGCTATCCCCCCCTACCGCCTGACCCAAAACCCCTGCCAGCAGCGGCAGCAGCTCCGCATCCACCCGCACCGTGGCGCAAAAAGACAAACGGCTGTCCTCATTCTCCGCGCACCATCTCCGCCAAAAAGCAACCAGATCAAAATCCCGATCCCGTTCAAACCTCTGCTCCCCCATCCCGGCTTGCAGCAGCCGCTCCACCGGCAGCACCATAAAATGATCCGCATCCTCACCCACCACGTACCAAACCCCCGCCTTGGCCACCAATCCCAAAGGGCGGATCTGTGCCGCCAGGGGTCCAACCCGGCTGCCCAGAAGCGAGCGATACTGGATATCCAGAACGCGATCCTCCCACACCGCCTGCTGCACCGTCAGCAAGTGCGGCAGCGCCTTCCCTGGTTTTTCCCAAGAATCATTATCAACATAGATCCGCTGACGGACCCCCTGTTCATGCCCGCGTAAAGTAGCCGGCAGTGCCGCCGACAACTTGCGCATCGCCCCCTTAAGCTTCTGGTCATACCCCAGATCCAGCAGCGGTGACGGAACACTGAGCATAAAAAGGGCGCGCACCTCCTCCGTCGTCAACCCCGTCAGATCAGAACGATAGCTCTCAATCAGCGAAATTCCGCCTCCCGGCCCCGGCTCCGTATAAACCGGCACGCCCGCAATCCCCAAAGCCGTCACATCGCGATAAATCGTCCGTTCACTAACCTCCAGCTCCGCCGCCAACTCCGCCGCCGTCTTGCGCCCCGCACTCTGCAACAACATCAAAATCGACAACAATCTATCCGCCCGCATAAAACCCACCTCCTTCGCTCCATTATACCCAAAAACCCTGACAAAAGATGTCAACATTCCACCGTATCATAGAGCTAATTGTTGAATGTAAGCTGCTGATTGTTGACTGTTGACTGTTAGCTGTCGACTGTCAGAAAGGAGAATCCAATGTCCCCCCTACAAGTCCGTACCGTCCAGCTAGACCCCATGCGCGTCGCCTCCGCCCACGGATTCGGCGCAAGCCCGGAAGGCATCGCCTTCGAAAAAATCGTAGCTTTTGCCACAGCAAAAGCCTTGTTGCAAGAAGGAAAGCTGCCGCAAACCTACGGCTTCAACAATCCCAACCCCTCCCACGGCAGCCCGAACTACGGCTACGAAGTATGGCTGCCCCTGGATAGCGACGTCGAACCCGAAGGAGATATCCAGATCAAAGACATTCCCGCCGGCCTCTATGCCGTCACCCGCTGCCACGGTGTGCAAAACATCGGCGAAGTCTGGAATCAACTGGCCCGATGGCGCGAAGGCAGCAAATACAAACACGGCACGCACCAGTGGCTCGAACACCTGCTCACCCCCTTAGACGCCCCCTTCGAAGAGTACATCTTCGACCTTTACCTGCCCATCGCCGAGTAGCCTTCCGTGCTAGAGATTGGTTCAATCTTCAAGATTGAACCAATCTCCACCCCCACGCACTTTGCCGACGGCCGTACCGCTCTTCGCCAACAAAAAGCACTCGTACCCGCTGAGGAATTTCCGTTGACACGCTTTGATGCTTCCGTCTATACTGTAAATGGGATTGGGTTACGTCTGGGAGTTGAATCGATTGGCAGAATGCCTTAATCCTCAAGAGCATAAGACCCGCTTTTTACGATTTCGTTCAACAATGCTAATGCGGCGCTTGCTAGGCTGGTTCGAAAAAGCCCGTCTAGACACAGCGAATAGACCACCTCTATTATTAGGCTGATTACCGACTACTGTGAAGAAATAGTTACCAACTTTCAGGATTCGTAAATTGCGTTCAACTTGCGGTAGTCTGAAAAGTTGGCAACTTTCGCCAGTATCTTTATTTGACAGTGTGCTGATAGACCAAGGAGGTTTAATATGACAACCTTTATTCCATGGAACAGCCAACCGCTTTCCGAGTGGACGGAAAAATTTGCTGCAGGTCAAATAATCGAAGTTGATGGCAAGCCGACCCACTATATTGAAGCTGGAGAAGGCGATCCAATAATCCTCCTGCATGGGTTTTTCCTCGATTCATACACCTGGGCCAAAAATATGGACGTACTTTCAACCCGATTCAAGGTCTATGCGCCTGATCATTGGGGTTTTGGATACAGTACACGCGAACCGCTAGATTATGGCTATCAACTTTATGTTGACCAGTTACTTGCTTTCATGGACAAACTGGGTCTCGAACAAGCTTCGCTCGTGGGTCATTCAATAGGCGGTGGTACAGCCATTCTGTTTGCTGTTCAAAATAGAAAACGCGTAGACAAACTCATTCTTGTTGATTCAGCGGGCCTACCCAACCCGCTTCCCTTCAGGGCGAAATTGTTTAATTTGCCGGGCGTTGGAGAGTTCCTAATGCGTTTGAACACAGACGCCGTCAGGAAAAAGAACCTTGCCGATCTCTGGATCTATGACATGGAGAACGTATCCGATCAAGATTTTGAGAACTTGATGCGTTTTCAAAAGATTGAAGGTTCCAACGAGGTCCTTCTCTCTGTTTTAAGAAAGCAGTTCTTTAATACGCTGGGAGATGAAATCAATCAGCTTGGTAAGCTAGATATTCCGGCATTGATAGTCTGGGGCGGGGACGAGGCGAATATCCCCCTGGAACGGGGTCAGGAAATGCATCAAATATTGCAGGGGTCCCGGCTAGAGATTATTAAGGGGGCGGGGCACATGCCCAACTTCGAGAAGCCCGCGGTTTTCAATGAGCTGGCAATCGATTTCTTACAGGTGTGAGAGTTCAGCCTAATCTCTCGCCTAACCCGCTCATGCCGGCGGTCGTCCTTCGAAGTCGACATAAGCCAACGCCCAGCGGCAGCTTTGCAGAGGGGTGCCGGACCCACTGATCTTATCCGCGTTCATCCGCGTTGAACTGCGTCGATTTTCCGAGGAGACGACACGTGCCGCGGCGCACCATCATGTATGAAATTTTGTTCTTGCACAGATTTCGATGACCTCATTCGTATCTGCGCAATCTGCGCACAAGGTCCTAGTTCAGGAATCTTTGGTCGCGAAGCGGTCGCTTAGCGACATTGTTTTCTTTGGAGCCTCATTATGAAACAATTACTGGTCATCGGCGGCGCATCATCCGATGTTCTACATTTGAAACATCGAACCGTTGCCGCCGCCGGCGGCGCGGGCATGTATACAGCGATGGCCGCCCGCCGTTGTGGAGCCCAGGTATCCTTGTTTAGCCCTCGCCCCGATCCATGCCCAGAACAGTTGCAGCCTGTGGCCAGGAATTTAGTGCAATGGCTCGGCCCAGCCATCTCGCCTGAGCAGCTGCCCCAATTTGAGATTTCCTATCGGCATGGGAAAACTGATTATTTCAAAGCATCGCTTGACGCCGAGAAGATGCTTTCGCCGGCGATGCTGCCCGCCGACCTGTCAATGTACGATCTCGTTCACGTGACCCCATTAGGCGATGCAGCAACACAGTTAACCTTTATTCAAGCCTGCCGGGGACGCGGCGCGCAAAAGATTTCGGCCGGAACGGGTCTGTTTATAGCCGTCGAACAGCCCCATGTTGTGCGCGCAATTATCGAAAAGAGTGATATCTTTTTTATGAATGATTGGGAAGCCACGGCCGTATTCGGCTCTCTGGCCGCTGCCCACACCGCGCCAGGAAAAGTTCTCTATGTCACCCAGGGCAGACAGGGCGCGCACATCATCCAGGGCGAGACCACCACGTCGATTCCGGCCATTGCCACCACGGAACTGGATCCAACCGGTGCGGGTGACACCTTCTGTGGCGCGACGCTGGCCTACCTGCTGGACAAAAAACATCCGATCATGGCCGCCCGTCACGCCGCTGCCCTGGCGGCGCAAATGATCACCCAGGTTGGTCCGGCCGCCTTATTATCTGCGGACCCACCCCCAGAACCGCCCCTGGACGGCCGTGTGCAAGTCAATACCGGGCAGGTGCGCGAAGTTGCCGCCAGGATCGCCACCCTCGCTGAAGTCTCTCCCTTTCCATTTGTCAGCCCCGAACTTCCCCCCGCCGGCCACCCCCAGGCCCTGGATTATTTCTTCGCCGCCACCTTGCAGCAGTTCAGCTTTTGGTCCGAGCGTGCTGGCCGCTATCACCAACCCCTGATTGCCAGCATCGGCGGCGTCCAGCTCAAGGGTTCGGACTATCTCTGGCAGGCGTTCAGCCGCCGCTTGCAGCACGATGCCGCTTTTTGCTCGCCAGAAGCGGCAGGCGAATCTGAGTCGCGAGGAAATGCTGCAGCTCTTTCGCGCCGACAATGGCGATGATCCCATGCCTGCCCTGGATTTGCACCTGCAGCAGGCGCAAAGTTACGGCCGTGATCTGCTGGCCCTTGCAGCTCACGCCGCTGGACTGTATTGCAAACGGCCGTGACATCTGACCGACCCTTATCAACCTTTCTCGATTTGCTCGATCGAATCGGCGGCTACAAGGAAGATCCCTTGCGCAAAAAAAGCAATCTGCTGGCCGTAATCCTCAACCAGCGCCCCGAAAAATTCTTACCCCTGCGCAACGACGAACAAATAGCACCCGTGATTGACTATCATCTGATGCGCTCCTGCCTGCGCGTTGGCCTGATTGACGTGATTGACGAGCAGTTAAAGACCAGGCTGCTAAACAGACAGATCATTTTACCTGCTGAAGAATGGGCCGTTCGCTATGCGGCCTATCGCGCCATCGAACAAGTCGTCCTGCTCTCGGGCAAAAGCACAGGAGCCGTGGACTGGTTTTTCTTTGGCGCGCGCAAACGCTGCCCTGAAATGTCTGAACCGCAATGCCATTCCTGCCAGGTGGACCCCGTCTGTGCCCATCGCAAAGCGCTCTTTCAGCCCGTCTTGCGCACGAGTTTTTATTAAGTTGCTAATACAATTGTTTCGCCAAGGCTAGATACTTATCGTTATGCTGTTGAAGAAATCACAGTAGTTGTAAGGGGAGAACATAGTGAATAGTTCGACACGTCTCCCGGTAGTTTGTGCTGGCCAACATCGCACCATTCATTATTCCGCTATTTCTGATGCAACTCTTGACCTGTTATATGATCACGCCTCACGAGTTATCACCCAAATCGACCTATTCTAAGGCGTAGGTGAATGAAGTATCGTCAAGCTGACTTATCCATGTCCGCTCTCGCAGCGGCCGTCCTCTATTCACCCTGTTCCGCCGCATCCGGAGTATAATAAGGGAGCGTGGAAATCATGAGTATGGTGATTCGAGAAATCCAACCTCATTGGACTGCTATCTGTCCTTATCTTACTATTCGTAAAGAAGAATATTATGACGGGCTGTAGAGCAGATGAATGAATTGATTGATGAAGTCGGCACGAACGAAGAGCATCCAATGTATGAGTTTCTGGACACATTAGGCACGATAATTCACGCTTACGAAGAAAAGAACTATCCTATGCCTCCAGTAAGTGGGGCGGATGTCCCAAGTTTTCTGATGGAAGAGCATGGATTGCGGCAGACTTCTTCATGTTTCGCCGGCTGCATTTTTCTAGAACTATGCGACTATTTGAGATTTTGATGCTCGTGGCAATTCTGCCCGTATTACTCTGGCCTTTGCTGCCCTGGCGGCGTCCGCGCTGGGTCGACTTCTTGCCCGGAACGGCCGTCCTCCTCATGATTATCCAGCTTGTACTGGAAGGCTACCGCTGGCAAATGCTGCCTGCCTATTTGCTGGTTGTAGTTGTGTTCCTGCTGACATTGCCCCGCCTGCGCTCCACTTCGTCCCGCGAAAAGAAATGGTCCGGTTGGGCGATTGCCGGCAGTGTGTTCGGACTGCTGCTATGGTTGGTGGCGCTGGCGCTGCCCTATCTGCTGCCCGTGCCCAAATTGCCCGACGTGACCGGCCCTTACGCCATCGGCACGCAGACCTTTCATCTGGTGGATGAGAGCCGGGATGAAATCTATACAGACGATCGAGACGATAAGCGCGAATTTATGATGCAGGTTTGGTATCCGGCCGAAGCAGATGCAAAAGGGGAAGCGGCCGCTTATATTGAAAATCTAGACGTGATCGGTTCCGTTCTGGCCGAGCGTTTGGATCTGCCATCTTTTCTGTTGGACCACGTTAACCTCGTCGATGTGGGTGCGCAGAAAGATGTGCCCCTGTTGGCGGCAGACGCGCCCTATCCTGTTCTCCTCTTCTCCCACGGCCTGCGCGGTTTTCGCGGCCAGAATACGGCCATGGCCCGCGAACTGGTGAGCCAAGGCTTTATTGTGGTCACGCTCGATCACACCTACGGCAACGTGATCACCGTTTTCCCCGACGGCCGTGTCGCTCTATACAACCCCGACCTGCTGTCCGGGGATGGCCAACCGCCCCAAACAAGCAACACCCTGGTTAGCACATGGGCTGGCGACATCGGCTTTGCTCTCGACCAGTTGGCACTCTGGAACGAAGCCGAGGGCAATGATTTTGCATCCCGCCTGGATCTTTCCAAAGTGGGCGTATTCGGCCATTCCACAGGTGGCGGGGCAACGGTCGAGTTCTGCGGTCGCGACGATCGCTGCCAGGCCGCTGTGGGCCTTGATGCCTGGCTCACTCCTGTTTCAGACGACATCGTGACCGCCGGTCTGGCGCAGCCCTTCCTTTTTTTACGCGCCGATCAGTGGGTTGGCGATGATTCCGACGACAATTTTGCGATTGCTGATTCGTTGCTTGCCGGTTCAGAAGAAACAAGTTTTTTGGCCACCATTGCCGGGGCGGACCATTTTGATTTTAGCGATCTCCCCCTCTTCTCCCCGTTGACGCCACAATTGGGTCTTTCCAGTACCATGGACAGCGAATACGTAGTGGAGATGATGACCAGCATGACCTCCGCCTTTTTTCGCCAGGAGCTAAAGGGGGAAGGCGAAAATCTGGTACTCGGGGCGATGGTCTATCCGGAGATGTCGTTGCTGGGCAACGGCCGTTAGTGATCTTGACACGCTCCTCAGTTTGGTTGATCATTCTCGCGAACGTGGAAATCCATCTTCGCGCTCAAGGACAGCGCTTTGTGCAGCAGAGCATCGAAGCTCGGCAAAGATGGACAATAGAAATTCCCTTCGCGGATTCCTCGTGTCGATGTCGCTCATTTCATCGTCGAAGAACTAGAAAACAATGCCTATGTGGGTAAGGCGGTAACGATAACAAATTGATAAGGGAAGCCCAAGCATTTTCCACGATCTCCTGCGGTGAGAAAATCGCAGGGAGATTGCGGCAAATTAGTGAAAACTTGATATCAGTGACCTGGTCTGAAATCGTTGGTCATTGTCAAAAACAATTAGGAGCAAAATATGGATCCATCCGCCAGCATTATCATGGCTGCGGCCTTACTGTTTTACACCATTGGCGTCTGGGGAGAACGAATTCAAGGGCGACTAAAGTGGTGGCACTTTGTTTTCTTCGTGCTCGGGCTAATCTGTGATACCTGGGGCACCGGGTTGATGTTCGAATACGTGGGCGGCATGACCTTCGATGTTCATGGCATAACGGGGGTGATCGCCATTGTTCTCATGGCTATCCACGCTGTATGGGCATTGATCGTGCTGCTCAGAAAAGATGAGCATGCGATCCAGAACTTTCACAAATTCAGCGTCGTTGTCTGGCTCATCTGGCTGATCCCCTATTTCAGCCCCATGTTTTTTAGCATGGCAGCTTAACTTTCTGGCCAATAGAAACCCGGTTTTTACGAAAGGCATCCACCTTGCTCAAGCAGAAAAACCGGGTTTCTTACGCCAACCGAAACACCCCCGGTAAAAATCGAGTTTCTCTCAATCACCGAACGGTTCTAAAATGAGGGCATCGCCGTGCTGAGTCTACAAGCCAAGATTGTCAAAAAGCTGCTTCCTATGCAGTTTTCAGGTTGGTCGGACGGCACCGTCGAGGCCCAGCGTGCCCGGCAGGAGAAGTCTAGAAGATTTGCCAGACTTCCTGCGCCCATCCGCTGTCTTCCCGTCGATGTGAACGGTGTCCCTGCGGAGTGGATCGCAACGCCGGATGCCGGTTTGGGGGTGATCCTGTACCTGCATGGAGGGGCCTACGCCCTGGGGTCAATCAACACCCACCGCGAATTTGTCGCACGACTTGCGCATGCCACCCACCTGCGCGGCCTGGCGATCAACTACCGCCTGGCCCCGGAGTACCCCTATCCTGCTGCTCTGGAAGATGCCACCGTGGCCTATCGATGGTTGCTGGCACAAGGACTTAGCCCGTCCCAAATCATCATAGCCGGCGATTCTTCCGGGGGTGGGCTGGCGCTGGCAACAATGGTAGCCCTTCGTGATGCCGGCGAGACGCTCCCCGCCGGGGCTGTCTGCATTTCTCCCTGGACGGATCTGGCCATGACGGGAGCATCCATCGAGAGCAAAGCCAAAGCCGACCCTATTCTAAACGGGGACAGCCTTAAGAGGTACGCCAGCTATTACGCCGGCGCACATGATCGCATGATGCCCCTGATTTCGCCGACCTATGCTGACCTGAGCGGTTTGCCGCCCGCGCTGATCCAGGTTGGGACGGATGAAATCTTGCTGGACGATGCCCGGCGTTGCGCTGCACGTGCCCGAGAAGCAGGCGTGGATGTCACCCTGGAAGTATGGGATGAGATGTTTCATGTCTTTCAGCTGATCCCGTTTTTGCCAGAAACGAAAGAAGCGCTGCGGAGCATCACCGAGTTTGTGTCCCAGAATCTCAAGAGGTTGGAATCGAAATGAATATCATCAAGATTGTGATTATTGGCTTCATCTTTTTAGAATTTACCAATGTGATTGCGCTATATTTTTTCCCGGATTCGAAATTGGCCAATAGTGTTGGCATCTTCAAAGCGTGGGAAAAATCAAAGAGCGACCCCGAGATGCACAACTTTGTGGAGTATCTGGTCAATTGGGTCGCCGGGACAAAACTGATCTTCATCCTCTTATTGATAGTCATCCTTTACACAGCTGATGAGCAAACATTGATTTTGACCAGTGTCGCCCTGGCTATCGCCATCGCCTCATTCTTTTGGCGTCTTTTTTCGATGATTCGCAAGATGGATCGTGATGGGCAAATTGATCCTAAGAATTATTCGGCCGTCTTAGGCTGGATGATTTTCGCTTTTATCCTGGTATTTCTGGCTGCAATTTTCATCTCGAGCAGTGGATGAAGTGCAATAACCTGCCTGTTCCTCTGGATTGCCTAGCATAGTGACATAGGCATAAACCTCGTCAGCCAGATCTGCCTCTCCGATGGACCGGTACGTTCCCATGGCAGCCTGTCCATAAGCGATGGCCTCCTCAGTTCAGAATTCACACGTATGTCTGTGAGCACATATGACAGCCAATCCGATAAGCTTTCTGTGATCCAGTAGTTGAGCGAAACTCCCAATATCAAGACAGGCAGCAGCACAATCCCGGTAATCTTGATACGTACCGGCACAGATAACACGGCATTGTAAATCCAATCGCCAATTTGGTTGAGATATGCTTTTTTCATCACTATCATTATAGAAGTAAATTCATGATTGGGGTGAATTCGCGCCAAGTCTTATCACACGTGTGTCTAGCTGAAACGGCCATGCATTCAAGGAAATAGTATAATAATCTTATGGAAAGATCGCTCTTCTATCCCATTCGCAAATTTGGCGCAGCAGCCGCCATATTTATCTTGTGCGCCGGTATTCTTTTTTGGGAACTGGCAGTAGGTGTCTATCTAGAGAATGGCTTCGTCTGGGACGGCTCCTTGATGCTCGCTTTGCACGGGTTAAGCCAACCCTGGCTGGATACGCTGTTCTACGCCATTACGCGCACGGGTGACATATTGATCGTGCTCCCGCTGGTGGCTATGTTTATTTACCTCTGGCGACGATCTGAAAAAATAACGGCCGTTATGCTTGCCGTTTCCCTCATAGCCGCGCAACTCATAAGCTTCTTGCTCAAAACACGCTTTAATCGACCCCGCCCAGACCTGTTTCCCCCTCTCGTCGCGGAGCATTCAGCCAGTTTTCCCAGCGGACACACATTAACGGCCGTTGCCGTCTACGGCCTCATCTCTGGTCTCCTCTGGCAGCGCGGTCACAGAATCCTGTCCATTGTCTCCGCTATATGGGTATTCTTAATCGCCCTCAGCCGTGTTTACCTGGGTGCGCATTATCCCAGCGATGTCCTGGCCTCGCTCGCCTTGGGCACAATTCTGCTGATCATCATCCGGTTCATTGACAATCGCTTGAACAGAGTGGACACAGACGAGCAGGGATGAACGCTGAGCGAAACAGCTCGCGTCCGCGTTCCAAACAGGCGCCGCTAAAATAGTCTCAGCCTAAACAAAGCAAAAAGGATCTCCAGCAGGCAGATGGGTAACGCTTACTCCAAGCAAACGAGGACGCAGCCAATCTGCACACCACTTCATGCCGGCTTCCTCGCTGTTGGCATGGCCCAAGATTATCAATCCTTTCTCCTGCCGAAGATGGACGGCATCCCGGACATACTCGCTGGTTTCCCACTCGTTAATCTCCCCACAGACCAATACATTGACATCATCTTGCCCCAGCCACGCAATCTGCAGTTTACCTTCAACCTTACCAACCAGTAAGGCAACGCGAGCTGCAGATCAGATCCGGACTTCCTACCACACGCACCCGCTGAATATCAAGTTTCTCTTTGAACAGCGCGGCCAAATTCAGCAGGGAGATCGGAGCAATATTAATGTGGCACGAAGCTTTGACCACCGCAAAATAGTCTTCTGATGTTTCCAGCGGGGTATTCACTGCGGCTCCTGTTGCCGCGTCAGTCTGATTCTCCCACGCTAATGCCTTTAGCACCCCGGTGAGAACACCATCTGGACGATGCATATGCCAATAATCATGGAACCGCCAGATGACAATATGATGCTCATCAATCAAACGGCGTTTTGCTTTGTAGACAGGGTCGTCAGCAAGCCACTCCTTTTCATCCAGATGCTCGTAGAAAGTGGGCTCATGAGTGATAATCAGATTGGCCCCAAGTTCAATTGCTTTTTCAATGACCTCAGTAGTCGCCAGGAAAGTGGTGACAATACCTTTGACCACTTGCGACGGATCGCCCGTTTTAGTGGTATCTATTGTGCCTTCCAGCGGTGCTCCCGGAATAGCCGCAATTATCATGTCGATTACATCCTGAATTGTCATTTTCACGCTTCGCTCCTATTAACGCTGTCCCTGGTCGCAAAAGTATAAGTAAAGCAAAAAGCAGTATATACTTTCAAAGATTATATGGATATTCTACTGATAGCCAAAGCTTTGTTCGCTACCTGAGAAGACAATCAAGGGAGTAAAAAGATGGCAATGAAATTTGGCTTAGTATGGCCATACAATGTGACACATCTTATCCCCCGCCTGTCCCAAATTGCGGAAGAAGCGGGTTGGGATGGCAGCTTTCTGGGAGACGCCATTTGGTGTGAGGACCCAATGATTGCCCTGGCCGCGGCTGCCATAACGACCAGCCGCATTCGTTTAGGTACGATGATCATTCCTGTGCCCCTGAGGCGTCCCTGGAAGATAGCCAGCGAATCCGTTGCTGTCGATCGCTTGTCCAACGGCCGTCTGATCTTGGGTTTAGGTACGGGTGCGGTCTGGATGGGCTGGCACGGTTTTCCCGACGAAGTTACGGACAACAGAGCGCGCGCAGAAATGCTGGATGAAACCATTGACATCCTGACTCTACTCTATCAACGAAAACAGTTTGACTATAATGGAAAGCATTACCATCTGAAATTATCATTGTTGGATGAGGTCTATTACCCACAAAAACCGGTGCACCAGCCGCGCATTCCACTTTGGGTGCCGGGAATTTGGCCGCACAAGAAATCGATGCAGCGCATCCTCAAGTGTGACGGGATGATTGTGGAGAAGCTTGGCCCGGACGGTCAGCCAGCAGAGGGTATGGCGGAGGATGTTCGCCAGATAAAAGCATTTGTGGACGCAAACCGGTCACTGGCCACACCGTTTGATATTGTCATCAATGGCAAAACAAAAGGTCTGGACAACGCTCAACGACGAGACAAGATACAACCGTAGGCTAGAAGCTGGCGCTACCTGGTGGATTGAAGAGTTAATCGATGAGTCGGAAGAAGCAATTGTCGATCGCATCCGTAGCGGTCCTCCACGGTTGGAATGACTACTGAAACATCTCTCTGTTGGGGATCGCGTTGGGCTGGCGGGCAGGAATGAATTAACCGGAGTAATCGACCGTGCTCAGAAGAGTTGGATTCTTGATATTTATCCTCACCAGCATACTGATTCTGTCACTCATCGTGGTTATGGACAGGCGAGCGAAAGATAGTCCAGAAACATCTACCTCCACATACCCAGATGATCTCAATGGTAATGAAGACTTAAGTGCCAATGCTGCCCCCACAGAGCTTCCTGATAATCCAACCACTGCTTACAAGGACCCAGACTTACCGGTAGGCGAACGGGTCGAAGAGTTGCTGGCGCGGATGACATTGGAAGAAAAGATAGGGCAGATGACCCTCATCGAGAAAGGCAGCATCAAGCCCGATGACATCAGCAAACGCTTCATTGGCGGCCTGCTAAGCGGTGGAGGTGGATCGCCTCCAGGCAACAATACACCTGAAGGCTGGGCCGGCATGGTGGATGGCTTTCAGGAATACGCCATGCAAACCCGTCTTGAAATCCCGCTCATTTACGGCGTGGATGCGGTTCACGGGCACGCCAATATGCATGGAGCCGTGGTTTTTCCGCACAATATCGGCCTGGGCGCTGCCAACAATCCTGAATTGATGCGCGAAATAGGGCGTGTGACTGCTCAAGAAATGATCGCCACCGGCATCTACTGGAACTACGGCCCGGCTGTTTCCGTACCGCAAGATATTCGCTGGGGACGTACCTACGAAGGCTACAGTGAAAATAGTGACCTCGTTTCCTCGCTCGCAGTACCTTACTTGCAAGGGCTGCAAGGAGATGACCTCTCTGCGCCAGACAGCGTGCTGGCTACAGCCAAGCATTACCTGGGCGATGGTGGCACCGCATGGGGCTCGACCAACAGCAGCGGCTACAAGATTGACCAGGGTGTGACTGAAGTTGACGAAGAGACCCTCCGCGCCGTTCACTTGCCCCCCTATGCCGCGGTCATCGCAGCCGGCGCCCAGAATATCATGATTTCCTACTCCAGTTGGGGCGGCATGAAGATGCACGCTCAAGATTATCTCATCAATGATGTTTTGAAGGGCGAACTGGGCTTTGATGGCTTCATTGTCTCTGACTGGGCCGCTATCGATCAAGTCGATCCTGATTATGACACGGCTGTTGCTACCGCCATCAATGCTGGTGTTGATATGAATATGGTTCCCTATAACGCCGCTCGTTTCGTCAACACACTCAGCGGGGCGGTCGAGACCGGTGATGTTTCGAAGGAGCGAATTGATGAAGCCGTGCGCCAAATTCTGAAAGTGAAATTTGAGATGGGCCTGTTCGAGCATCCTTATTCTGATCCCACTCTACTGGAACAGGTCGGCTCAGAGGCGCACCGGGCCGTTGCTCGAGAAGCGGTGGCCCAATCGCAGGTGCTCTTGAAGAATGAGGGGGCAATGCTGCCGCTTGGCCGAGGATTTGCCCGCCTTATACGTCGCTGGCGCCGCGGCAGATGACATTGGCATTCAGTCTGGCGGCTGGACCATCGAGTGGCAGGGCAAGACAGGTGATATCACGCCGGGAACCACGATTCTGGAAGCGGTGCAAAACACCGTTTCTGCGCAAACGGCCGTTATCTATGACAAGAACGCAAATTTTGACGATGATCTGCCCGCTGGGGAGCCCATAATCTGCCTGGGCGTAGTAGGGGAAACACCCTACGCCGAAGGGCCTGGCGACAGCGCCACCCTGACCCTGCCTGCTAACGAATTACAAACGCTAAGCCGCCTCGTTGAATTCTGCGATCAACTTGCCGTCGTTCTGGTCTCAGGACGGCCGTTAATCATTGCCGATCACATTGATAAGTGGGATGCTTTGGTAGCTTCCTGGCTACCCGGCACCGAAGGGCAAGGGGTGGCCGATGTCTTGTTTGGCGACCAGCCATTCACGGCAAATCAGCCTATACCTGGCCTCTCAGCGTAGACCAACTGCCGCTCGATTTCACCACCTTATCTGCAGAAGATGTTTTGTTCCCATATGGCTATGGCCTGGAAACCCCCTAGAAAACAGTTCTGCAGTGCGATTTGGTAAATCGCATGTTTCAAATGAATTGGATTAGTTGGCATCCTCAGCTGCCGCCCCCTCGCCCTCACCGTCTCCATCGCAATCGCAATCGCAGTCGCGATCGCATTAGCGTCGCAATCGCAATCGCAATCGATCTTCTTCGACTCCGAAAGCGAAAACGATGGCGATTGAACGTCAGGGTACCTGCTCCTCCAACTCTCCAGGAACACACCCTTAAGCTAACATTGCCAGAGCGCTCGAAGAACAATCTCTATATAACCGCGAATAGGTTATATAATGACCCTACCGTAGACTGCAAAAGCAGTAGCGATCTACTGCGCCGAAGGCGGTCAACTATGCGTCATCGATGGAAATGGCTTCCACTGCTGTTACTGGCCACGATCCTGCTTGTTGGGACATTCGCCGTTGCCTCTCAGAGACGCGCATCGGGACCAAAGAAGCCACAGCCCATCCCCATCGGGGACTACACCTACGCCGGGGCGCTCGCTGAGCATCGTCTTCAACAGGCAATGAAGCAGCATCACATCCCTGGCATGTCCGCCGCGCTGATCCTCGACCAGCAGATCGTCTGGCGGGCATCATACGGATTTGCAGATCTTGAGCAGGAAATTCCAGTCACAGAGCAAACCGTATTCAAAATGTGGTCCCTCTCTAAGCCGTTCACGGCCGTTGAGACCATGCGCCTCGTTGAGGAAGGGCTTGTCGACCTCGATACCCCTATCACCGAGTACATACCTGACTTCACCATCCGCAGCCGTTTTCCTGAGGGCGAGCCAATCACCATCCGCCACATTCTTGCTCATCGCTCCGGACTGCCTCGGAATGAATGTGTTAAGCCCGACTGGCACTACGGGCCGGACGCGCTTGATCACCTGGTTGTTTCCCTGAAAGAATGTTTTCTGGCCTATCCAACCGGCGAACGCTACAAATACACCAATGCCGGCTACGATTTGTTGGGCTACATCATCCAGGATCAAAGGCAGCAGCCGTTCCCTGTTTACATGAACGACCATCTGCTCGCCCTATTGGACATGGAGAACAGTACATTCTGGTCGTCTGACCTCTTTGGCAGTGAGCCGCTGAACGAAACGCATAAGGCCACCGGTTACGAGTTTTACGAAGGTGAGTTCTATGCTTATGAACAGAACGATGTTGCCAGCATTCCCTCCAGCAATCTATACGCGACCATCGGCGATCTTTCCAACTTCGTCCAGTTCATATTTCGCGGCGGAGAAGCCAACGGTTCCCAACTGCTCAGCCCCACGACGCTGGCCTCGATGTTTGATGACCCATACAGCCATCTGGCCGATCCCCAGCGGATTGGACTAGGCTGGAGAATCGGCCGTGTATCCGGTTCGGAGAAAATGCTGTGGCACGATGGCGGTCCCTCAGAAGGAATCGGTTCGCTCGTAGCCTTCCTCCCCGAAAGGAAAATGGGCGTGATCCTCGTCGCCAACTCCACAAGCTTCGAAGGCCCCATAGCCGTTCCCTTAGCCATCGAGCTGCTGGAAGCGATGTTGGAGACAGAGCATATCTTTGTGGCGCCTGTTGAAGCGCCCGCGGAAACAGTCCCGCTGGAGACAGCTGCTCCGGAAGCCTACGAGGGCGACTATGCATTGATGGAGCAAATCATGACCGTGTCGTTAAACGGTGACAAGCTGCAAGGCAGCATCGCCGGTATGTCCTTTGACCTTGTCCCGCTAGGCAAGAATCACTTGCGCGTGACCCACTGGCTGTACAAGCTGGGGCTGGCGGGCCTGCTGCAGCTGCCCATGGATCTCACGCAGTTGGAAATCGAATTCCAGCCTGGGGCCGAGCCTCAACAAGATACTATGATCGTCGACTTTGGCGGCATCTTCTATGAAATTGCTCCCCGCTATCCCGACTCGTCCGAGTTCCCGCCAGGCTGGGAGGCGCTTGCGGGCACCTATGAACGGTACGAACGGCTGCCCTCAGGTAGTTCCGGGCAGGAAAAGCTGGGTCAGAACGAGATAACCATCGTCGACGGCCGTCTGCAGATGACTGGATCAATCGGTCCCATAGCCCCCATCGACGACACCACCATCCTCATCCTCAGCGGGCCCTTCAATGGAGAGACGATCACCCCCGACACAAATACGGGATACCTTTACCACCAGGGATTCGTGTACAAACCACGGGCAAACACCACCGATGCAGGACCAAGTGACCAGGCAACTTTGAGTGCAAGATAAACCATCTTGTTCACCGGACCCAGATTTGAGCGACTGCGCATTGGCGTGCACAAACGAGCAAAGCGAGAATGATCGAATGAACTCAAAACCCACTTCAGCAGGGGCTGCGCCTCGTTTAACGCCGGCGAGTCTCGTTGGCCGGAGGTTCGGCCGTGATAGCGTGAACTGCGATTCCGCACACCTTTTCGCCGTCAGTCGTGAACTGGGATACCAGCCTGTCTAGGTGAGCAAAAGACCCAGCGCCGGCAGCAGTAAGACGATAAAGAATATTGCCAGCAGCACCCATGTCAGCCAACGCTTTTCAGGGTGATTAACCCAGTAGGTGAGCATCAGCGCCAGGAGCAAGGCCTGAACCATCACCTCCGGCCAGCCCTTGAGATGATCCCAGAAAGGCAATATTGTGTAGATCATCCCCTCCACAGAACCTGGCGAAGGACCAAATGTGGAGAGCACGCCTACAAAGACAAGGAGAATCCACATAATCAGCCAGCCATTCCGGCGGTTGAACAAGATATCGCGCAGCAGATAAAAAACGACTGCGAACAGCAGACCGCGTATTGGCTGCAGCAGTGGCCCGGCCATGACCATTCGATCATCAATCTGGCGCATGAAGCCGCTGAGATACGATTCCGCGTACCATGATCCATAGTCCAACAGAGTGGCTGCCAGCAGCCCCATCAGGAAATAGGTAATGGTATGAACAACAATCGTTTTCAGCGCCAGTGGGATAAATTTCACTTCTCTAGATTCCATTGTTAGTTCCTCAGTTCGCTGCCTGGTGACGACGATAGAGTACAACCCCAGCCAGCAGGATCAAGCCCGCCGCAGCCAGAATAACGACGCTCGTATACTTTCCAAGCCCTTGCGCAGGGGTCGCAGCGTATGGGCGCAGGGCGACCGTCAGTTCTTCGGCAACATCGACCGTTTCAGGGCTGGTAAGGATCGATATGCCGTCCAGATCCGCACTGAGCGAATCAATGAGATCGATGATCGCCTGCACATTACCCTCGGTTCGCACCTGAACGCTGATTTCAACGTCCGGATTTGCCTTGCGAAGCTGCGGAATAATAGGCTCGACGAAATCGGCGACGATCTGCGGCTTGGTCTGCTGCCGCTGGATTTGCAGGACAAAGATATCGACGAAGGGGGCTACGTCCACGCCATGTGACAGCGCGAAATCATGATCCGGCCCAAAAGCAAGCGTCAAATCATAGGCATCAGCCAATTCGCGCATCTTTTTGATGCTGCCCAGCGGATCTTGCTGTTCCTCCGCGGGTGTTGCCGGCCCATGTTCCAGGTTGTAGCCGATGATGTCAATCTTGCCGGCCATATCAGGCAGTAACCGCTCCGTTTCTTCCACCGATTTGAAGATGACCATCTTACGGCCGTTGCTGATCTCATTCAACTGCCCGATCTGGCTGGGATTCTCAACGCGGGCGATGTCTTCCTCCCGCGCCGCCGCATTGAAGAGCGGAACCAGCGGTGGGCCAATGCTCATATCAATCCACAAATCTTCAATAGCCTCACTCTGCAGTGGTTCAGACGCATAGGCGGACGGAAAAGCCGCCTCAGGAGTAAAAAGGAACAGCGCAATGATAGATAAGACGCAGCAAAAGGAAACTAGACGGTGGCTTGATCGGATCATACACTCCTTGCCTTTTGAGCGAAGTCAACGCCCTCGCAAAATGTATCGCGAATTCTCTTTTCTTGCCATTTTTCTGTCATCAGAACTAGGCATTATGGTCTAGTAAGGATTTCAGCGAATTCCTTCTCATTCGCGCCAGTGTTAGCAGAAATTGCTGCTAGGGCAGGAACGGGAACAATCAAGAGCTTGACAAGTGTCACGTGACAGATTACACTTGGCGCATGATCAAGTCGTTTGCGGATCGACGCACACAGGAATTGTATGTCACAGGAAAGGCAAAGAGGTTTCCGCCTGATATAATGAAAAGGGCAGCCCGCAAACTTGAGTATGTAGACCTGGCAGTCAGGCTGGACGACTTGAGGGTTCCACCCGGCAACCGGCTTCATTCTCTCGAAGGCGACCGAAAGGGACAGTACTCAATCTCCATTAACGACCAGTGGCGCATCTGCTTTCGGTTTATCGACGGCGATGCTTATGATGTCGAGGTTTGTGATTATCACTGAGACGAGGTGTGAAATATGAGCATTCCGAACACAATCGGTATGAAGCGCAGACCCACCCATCCGGGAGAGATGCTGCGCGAGGATTTCCTGCCAGACTATGGACTCACTGTTTCCAGTCTGGCAGAGGCTATAGGGGTTTCACGTCAATCTATTAATGAACTACTGCGTGAGCGTCGGAGCGTTAGCCCAGCAATGGCGCTCCGGTTTGCACGACTATTTGGCAACTCGCCAGAGTTCTGGTTAAATGCCCAGCGTGCAGTGGACCTTTGGGATGCTGCGCGAGCAATTGAGAATGACGTGACTCGTATCAAGCCGCTTACTCCCGCCTAACCACCCTTGCAGCCGATCCTCTACTCCTCGCGCCGGATCTCTACCCGGCCGGTCATGCCCGGGCGAACATCCAGATCCGTTTCCTCCAGGATCAATATGACGGGGAATGTAGCCGCATCCCCTACGGCCGTACCAGCCTGCAGACCTATGCGCGCTACCGTTGCCTCAATGGGATCATCAGGAAAGGCTTTCAGCGTAACCACGGCCGTTTGACCCACTTCGATCTGCGCCAGATCGCGTTCACTTAAATTATTGGTGTGGAATTGCAGATCGTCACGGTCAAGGATAGTGACCACAGGCGTGCCCGCGGCGACCATCATGCCCGGGGAGACATCTACGCTCAGCACCGTTCCGCGCGAAATCGCCACTAACTGCGCGTCGACCAATCTATTCTTAGCCTTTTCCAGGCTTATCTCGCTTTGCTGTAAGGACAGTTCCGACTGCTCCACCTGCAAACGCGCGGCCGTAATTTCTGATGGTTTCGGTCCCGTTTGCGCCAACTCGAGAGCATGCTGGGCATTGACGACACTGGCTTGCGCGCCGACGGCCGTATCATTGTTCAAACCTGCCGCCGCCAGATTATATTGCGCCCGCGCTACTTCCAAATTCTCCTGGGCGAATTTCAGGGCGCGTGTGGCCCCTTCCCGCTCGTTCTTCATCTGAATATGTAGAGATACCCCTGTACATGGGATAACACCTCCCTGTCCTGGAAGGCAAGAAGGCTCAGCAATGTGATACTCCCATTCACGGCCAGGATCAAAGGCGGTATCGTACGCCGTTTGCGCGTCAACCAGGGAGCGTTCAGCCTGCTCAATCCCAATTCGAGCCGAAGTCAGGCTGTTTCCGGCTGAAGCGTCCTGGGCCACGGCATTTTCGAGGGCCGTCTCAGCCGTGGTCAGGTTCGCTTCGGCCAGCGCCACGGCCGTTTCGTCCGCTTCCCAATTTAGCAAATCATCCAACGCCAGTTGCGCCTGGGCCAGGCTGTTCTCAGCCTGATCAACTTGCAGCGCGGCGTCGGCAATCGCTTCATGTAATGTCCTGTCGTCCAGTGTGGCCACAAGATCGCCGGCCTTCACCAGATCCCCGGCCTGCACCTGGACGGCGATCAGCTTGCCGCCCGTCTCAAAAGCCAGGGCCACAGCCGGCTGGGCAGTCTGCACAACACCATCGGCCAGAATCGTCACCCCTGCAGGCAGCGGTGACGGTGTTGGCTCCGTAATCTCTTGCGCAATGGGAGTGGGGGTAGGCTCAAAGCTTGCCTTCCCCTGTCCACAACCCACCATAAACACGAGCACTGCTGCCATTAACATCCAACGCGTTGACTTCATAGCTTTCTCGACTGAACCTTCGAATTTCACTCCCTAACATTTGCCGCAGCACGATCCCATTCACCATTCACCATTCACAATTAATCATTCTCCCCCACCATTAACTCATCCGCAAGATCTCGACTGCCTTCCGCTTGACAATTCGCCGCGCCGAGAGCACCGTGCCCAATACGGAGGCCAGCGTAACCAAAATGACGATAAAGGGCATCACGGTGTTGTCGAGCGCAAACTGCTGCGGCCGTTGGGCCGTCGCATTCTCAGCAAAAGCGAACAGATAGGCCATCGTCGCTCCGGCCAGGATTCCAGCCAAAGCCGCGCTCAACGTCATCGCAATCGATTCCACGCTGAGCATGCCGTTTAATTCCCAATTACGCGCACCGACCGCTTTCATCATGCCAATCTCCAACCGCCGCGCATAGATCGTCACATAGATGACGGCAAAGACGCCAAACACGGCCGTTGTGAAGCTGATCAAGGTCAATACCAGCAAGAAGGCTTGCTCCGGCACCCGGCTGTCGCGCGCAGCCTGCAGCCGTATCTCAGTGAACCGCGTCCAGATATCATATTTCCGGTCAAACGATTCGTGCAGGGCCATATCCACAGTTTCTGCCTCGGCATCGGGCGCCAGGGTCGCCAGCACACGGTCCAAGATCGGGTCGTCTCTGTTAGGCAGTGCTTCCTGTGGGTTGCTGGTCAGATGCAGAAAGCCGTCCAATGAGATAAACACGGTGCCGCCGCTCAAAGCCTGGGCGCGAATGCGCCCAACCTCAGGAAAACCGGGCAGGCGCTGGGCGATGCCCACGATGGTCAATTCCTCATCGTGATCCAGTCCCTCTCCCTTTACTTTGATGGTTCCGCCGAGTGGGACGGCCAGACCCTCAGCCATCCCCCGGCTGATGACGACAGCGCTGGGATCGCTCAGAATCCGCGTTAAGGCGGCCGGTCCGCCGGCGGCAAAAACCATCATGTCTTCGTACAGAACATCATTCAGATCGCCGCTTACCCCTACCATCGTCAGGCTGCCGCTGCGCATCCCCACAGCATCAGAAACTTGCGTGACGTAATCGTACGTCAGCCCCACTGCCTTTTCCACGCCGGGCACAGCCCCCAACTCTTCACTGACAAAACTCGGCCGTAGGCGAGACAGGGCGGCGAACTCCGGTTGGCTAAACCTGGAAATGGTTTGTATTTCCAGCGGCGCGCCCCTGCGCAGGCGGACATCTGTCTCGATATTGGCATTGCTGATCGCGCTTTGCGTCGCCAGGAAACTGGGCAAAACGCCGCTGAACAAGATCAGCAAAGAAATGAGCGTGTTACGCTCCGTACTGCGCCCCAGGTTTCGTTTTGCAAAATAGGTCAGCTTGGGCGAGAGGAGGCCGGTGATTAGCAGAATCAGGTGTTCCAATGGGCGGGTGAGAATAAAGAAGATAAATACCAGGCCTACTACCATCATCAGAATAGCCACCAGGAAAATTGTCGCTTCAATCGCCGGATTACCCAGCGTCTCCACCAAATCCAGGCCAATGACCATAAGCACCACAAACATCATGCCCAGACCAATGACAAACAGCTTCAAATTGGGGCGGCGTTCGCGCAGCTGCTCCAGATCTTCCAGTTGAATATTGTCGGCCACGCCCGGGTTGATAGCATGGATCACCTTCGTTCCGGCTGCATCTTGGGCTGGTTTGATGGCGCTAATCGCCAGCACCACAAACGCGGAAACCACGGCCGGCAGAATTCCGGCCAGGCTGACCACCGGTTGAATGGTCGTTACGAGCCCCTCTTGACTCATCTGCTGCTCGATAAAGGGCACCACCAAAAAAGTCGTAATCGCCTGTCCCAGCAAGACGCCCAAACCGACCCCTAGCACGCCGATCACAAACACTTCGACCACCACAATGCCAAACAGCAGTTGTCGCTGGCTGCCCAAAATGCGCAAGATCGCCATCTCTCGCCGCTGTTCCTGCACATTGGTCATGACCAGCGTATAGACCAGCAGCCCAATCACGGCCAGCGACATGAGGCCATAGGTAGTTATGAGCGCCTGTATCAATAAAAACGCCTGCGCTGCCTGATCCAGTGCCTGCGCCTTATCCAGACGATAAACATACTGGTCGCCGAGAGCCGCCTGCATATTGACGGCAACATCACGCACACTTAGCGCCGCTTCCTCGGCATTGCCCGCTTCATACAAAGCGGGTTCCACCAGCGCGATTAGCGCCTCCGCCCGATCCGGCAGCCCCAGGAAATCCTGTGCATCGTCGATATGGACGATGACACCTCCGTCGACATCAGCGCTGGCAACCCCGTTCTGGCGCACGATACCACTGATCGTGAACTGCCCCACGGCGCGGCGCTGGCTGCTGCCGGCGGCGGCCACCGAACCCTTTTCGCGCGGCTGTGGGAAACTGTAGGCGATGTCAATGGTGTCGCCGATTTGCAGATTGCCCAGGCTCAAGGCAGTCGGCTGCAGGACAGCAGCCTGCATGTTGCCCAACTTGTATGTGCCAGAGATGACCTCGATCTGGCCGATATTCTCGGCCGGATCAAGGGCCAGCAGCGTGCCTCTGCTCTGCTGGCCACCGGCGCTGAGTTCTGATTCGCCGAGAAAGCGCGGGTAGACGGCCGTAATCTGTTCGTCCGCTGCCAGAATGCGCCGCTTCGTCTCGCTCACGGCGATGAACGGCTCCGGGCTCGTTTCGCTGCGGCGTACCGTGAGGTCATAGCGCCCCGTCGCCGCTGCGATCAGATCCACGTTGGAGCGCCGTATCGTCTCCACCGTGGCGCTCATAGCCACAATCAGCCCGGTGCTGACGATTAAGGACAGCACCATCATGAAGGTGCGCACCTTACGCCGCCTGAAATTCTTGAGCACGTACTTGAAGATCATGCGTCGCCGGAGACCTTGGGCGTTTGGCCCGTGCTGCTCACTCTGTCCACCACTTCGGCCGTTTCCTTCCCTTGATCACCATTCCCAACCTTGCCATCCTGCATGTGAATCAAGCGCTGCGCAAAATCCGCCATACGCGGGTCATGGGTCACAAAGACAACCGTCGTGCCTTCCTCATTGAGCGTGGCGATCAAACGCATGATCGCAAAACCCGATTCGCTGTCCAGATCCCCCGTAATCTCGTCGCCGATCAGAATCGGTGGCAGATTAGCCAGCGCCCGTGCGATAGCCACGCGCTGCTGCTGCCCGCCCGACAATTCGCCGGGGTAATGGTGTGCCCGATCAGCCAGCCCCACTTTCTCGAGCAGGGCCATGGTGCGCTCTTTGCGCTCTTTCCGGCCGACCTTCGCCAGCACCATCGGCGCTTCCACGTTTTCCTGAGCCGTGAAGTTGGCCAGCAGATTGTAATTCTGGAAGATGAAACCCATCTTTTGCAAGCGCAGCCTGGCCAGTTGATTTTCAGAAAGCGTTACCAGGTTCTCGCCGTCAATCGTGACGTGGCCCCGGCTTGGTTCATCCAGCCCGCCGATAATGTTCAACAGCGTCGTTTTGCCCGACCCGCTCGGTCCCATCAAACAGACGAAATCACCCTGTTCGATTTCCAAAGACACACCACGTAAGGCAGGGACCGCCTCCTTGCCCATCAAATACGATTTGTGGATATTGTCCACGCTGATAATCGGCTCGCTCATAACGCATTCCTTGGCCTGTGCATATCATTCTGCCGTAACTGCTCGCAGCCGCTGCGACGTCACTGCCAGAAAACGATCGCCACAATACAGCGAACAGTGCGCTGTCCACCGATAATTATACAGGTTTTGTGGCCAGGAAGTTGCAGGGGATCGTCCGCTAGGGGTCACGAAAGCGTTGTCTCAGTTTGACGCTTTGCTTACTCTTCCACTTTGAACTGAAATAGAACACGCCGCCCTCCAAGACGTAACCCAAACAAGGACCGCCCCCATCCTGCCGGCCAAAACCAGCCATGCGGCCGTTTCCCACGAAGCAGTATCTAAATCAACACTGCTCACAATTTTGGGCCGCCCCCAGACGGCCGTCAGCGACGATCTAAATGAAGCGATCCCAAAGCCCTCGAAAGGCCCACCTTCTCCAAACCCACATCCGCCGCTGGAACGGGACACCGCGCTACTGCTGATTCAGTACGGTATAAGATAGGCTGCCGGGGGAAGATTAATCAAACAGGTGGCTTCCAGGCTGGATAAGCCGTAGAAGCCACCTTTTATGTCAGATTCGAAGTGCAGCAGGAACGCCTGGCCCTAATCCTGAATCGGCAAGGCCGGCGCATTGGCTGGCTTTTTGACTACTGACCTTCTGTTTGGGGCATCGCTTCATCAACACGGGGCCAGGGCGGCAAGATAATGTGGTTCACGCCCTGAATGATGCCGTTGGAGGCCCTTATGTCCGGGCGGGTGACTTTGGCATCATCGTTTACCCAAATTTTTCCTTTGTAATACTTCAGTCCCGCCACTTGCCCGTTGGCCATGATCACGTCACCAAGCATCGTCTTGGCTTTATCGATAGTGACTTCCTCCCTTAGCGCATGATAGAGGATCAGGTCGGCCAGTTCCTGCTTGCTGTAGGCTTGGCCGATGTTTTTCGCGTTGAGACCAAGTTCCTTAAATGTGGAGTCGTCAGGTGCAAAAAGGGTCCATTCGCCGCTGGAGAAGGTCTCTGCCAAGCCCGCGGCTTGAATTGCAGCGGATATGGTGTCGAATTTCCGATGATCCGCAAGAACGGCGACGATAGAAGCGGGCGACTCTTCATCAGGCATCTCTTCTATCGTGGCATCTTCCGCATTGGCATCTGGGGTTGTTTCTGCAAGCATGCCCGCAGTTTCTTTAACAGGAATCGCCATCTCAGTTGACGTTTCCACCTCGGCATCCGCACTGCCACGCGGCCATGGAGGCTGAATCACCGTATCCACGACATGAATGACGCCGTTTGTAGCCTGAATATCGCGGTCGATCACCCTGGAATCATCATTGACCCAAATGGAGTCATCGAACCACTTCAACCCGGCCAGCCTGCCATTGGCCATGCTGACATCACCCAACATAGTTTTGGCCTCTGCCGTGCTGACCGCATCAGTGAGCGCGTGATACAAAATTAGATCCGCCAACTCAGCGGCGCTCTGTTTTGTGCCAATATTGTTCGCGCTTATGCCCAGCTTGGCAAAAGCCTGGTCTGTCGGTGCAAAAAGGGTCCATTCACCAGCGGACAGGGTGCTGCCATAGTTCGCCGCTTCAATAGCAGCAGCCAAAGTGGTGAAACGGCCGTCGTTTCTGGTAACTTCCACGATTGTCATATCTTCTTGCGCTGCCGTAACCGGCACCATCACGACCAGCAGTATTGCCAGAAGAATTGATATTTTCGCCATGAGTTTCATATGGTTGTTCTCCTTATCTTTCAAAAAGCATGGTTTTCCACCTGTTCAATAACAGTTTATGAAACTCCGCTTACCGATCGTCTTACAATTGTTTCGACTAATGCCAGAGATCAGTTTACGAGAAGGGCGAGCGCGTAAACAAGCATGCCGGATCGCGATGTTGATCCCAACGCTGCCAGGAGACGGCCGGTCCCGAATCATGAGGATTGGCCCGATATGAACACTTTCTCTTCTGGGGAAGCGTCGCCAGCCAAGAGGGCGAGCTGTGGTGCGCGTCAGGGCAATCTTGCTGCAAAATAACGGTGTATAATTCTGTAATCGCAGCGACTATGCTGCAAAGACGCCTTAGCCGGCAAAAGGGAAAACCCATGCTCCTCAATCCAAATACCCAGACCTACGACTACCTTGACCCAGCTTCCAAAGAACTCATGTTGAAGACCATCGCCTTTTTTGAGAGCAAGGGCAAGGTAAAGCTCAAAGAAGATGATCATGAGCGCCGCTGGAACTACGATTTCGTAGAATTCATCAAAAAGGAAAAGGCGTTTGCCATCCTGATGACACCGTCCGGCTATGGCGCTGCCGACGCGCGCTGGGATACCTTCCGCATCTGCGCCTTCAACGAGATACTCGGCTTCTATGGTTTGGCCTATTGGTACACCTGGCAGGTATCGATGTTGGGGCTGGGCCCGATCTGGATGAGCGATAATGAAGCGGTCAAGCAAAAAACCGCCCAGCTTTTGCAGGAGGGAGCTGTTTTTGCCTTTGGCCTTTCTGAAAAAGAACATGGCGCCGATCTATATGCCAGCGACATGACCTTGACTCCAACGGAAGACGCCTACCGTGCCGATGGCTCAAAGTACTACATCGGCAATGCCAATGAAGCGGCACTCGTTTCCACCTTTGGCAAGCTGGCCGGCAGCGGCGATTACGTTTTCTTTGTGGTCGACTCGCAGCACGAAAAGTTCGACTGCGTGAAAAATGTCGTCAACTCGCAGAACTATGTTGCCGAATACGCGCTGCACGGCTACCCGATCAGCGAAGCCGACATCCTTTCACGGGGGCGCGACGCCTGGGACACCTCGCTCAATACGATCAATGTCTGCAAGTACAATCTCGGTTGGGCTTCGATTGGCATGTGTACCCATGCCTATTACGAAGCGATCACCCATGCTGCGCACCGTCGTCTCTTCGACCATTACGTGACTGATTTTACGCATATCAAACAGTTGTTTACCGATGCCTACACACGTCTGCTGGCGATGAAGTTATTTGCCTTGCGCGCCGCGGACTATATGCGCTCTGCCTCGGCCGCTGATCGCCGCTACCTGCTTTACAATCCACTGGTCAAAATGAAGGTGACGACGCAGGGGGAGGAGGTCGTCAATCTGCTGTGGGATATCATCGCCGCCAAAGGATTTGAAAAGGACATGTTTTTTGAAATGGTCGCGCGTGATATTCGTGCGCTGCCCAAACTAGAAGGCACCGTTCACGTCAATATGGCGCTTGTGGTTAAGTTCATGCCCAACTATTTTTTCTTTGCGGCTGAATTCCCGGAGATCCCCCAACGCGATGACCCGGCCAATGACGCCTTTCTGTTTGACCAGGGATTGACAAAGGGCTTGAGTAAGATCCAGTTCCATGACTACGCGCTGGCTTATGACAGCGTTGATCTGCCCAATGTGCATATCTTCAAGGAACAAATCGGGACGTTTAAGGAGATGCTCTTCGCCGCACGGCCGTCGGAAGAACAGATCAAAGATATTGACTTCCTGCTCAATTTGGGCGAGCTGTTTTCGCTGGTTGCCTACGGCCAGCTTATTATCGAAAATGCGCGGATTTATGCGATTGAAGCGGATCTGCTCGACCAGATATTTGATTTTATGATCCGTGATTTTTCCAAGTTTGCGCTGCAAGTTTACTGCAAAACGAGCAGCAGCGAGCAGCAGATGGCCTACTGCCTGAAGATGATTAAGAAGCCGGCGGTCAATGCTGAGCGATTCGAGCGAATTTGGCGCCATTACGCTTATGCGCTGGCCGACACGTATGAAATGAACGCATAACCCGATCGGTGCCAGGTATTGACTGCTGAATATTGTCCTAACCGCCACGGAGACTTGTCCATGACCTATATCATTCCATTCACAGAACTTGGAAAGAACGACATCCCATCCGCCGGCGGCAAAGGGGCCATGCTGGCTTTGGTTATCCCTGCCGCAGTTGGGTTTGTTTGCTGGAAACGCCGCCGCCAAGCGACCAGCGATAAAAGTTCTGATTGAAAGTGGGGAAACGGTCGTACTGGCCAATACGATTCAAATGTCGAGAATACGTGGTATAATTACTTTACGTCTATTTATCGATAAGAAAAGGTAAAGCATGAATACAGTTACAATTTCATCCAAATACCAGGTGGTAATCCCTCGCCAAATTCGCGAGCAGTTTAATCTCAAACCAGGGCAGAAAATCATGTTCATACCGTACAAGGACACACTGCGTGTGGTAATTGTGCCTCCTATCGAAGAAGCCCAAGGGATATTTGAAGGCATTGGCACCGATCCCCTGCGCGAAAAGGAAGATCGCCAACTATGAACGTGGTCGATTCTTCAGGGTGGCTGGAGTATTTTGCCGGCGGTACAAACGCAAGTTTCTTTGCTCCGCTGATTAAGGAGATTGATACTTTGGTTGTCCCGACAGTGTGTATTTACGAAGTGTTCAAACATCTCTTAGCCCAGCGCGGTGAAGAAGGCGCACTTCAAGCTGTTGGGATCATGTCACTGGGGGTTATCGCCGTTTTGACGCGGGAAATCGCCGTCAATGCCGCCGCTATTTCATCTGAACTCAAGATCGCCATGGCGGATAGCATTATTCTGGCGACCACGCAAGCATATGGCGCCACCCTATGGACGCAAGATGCAGATTTTGAGGGAATTGGTTCGGTGCAGGTCGTCAAGAAAAAGTAACGGCCGTTTCTCCCCCCTCAATTCTGTCGAAGCGCATGGCGGGAGGATTACGGCAAAGCGTGAGGGGGTGGGGAAGGGCACAGCAGTACGTTTTAAATTGAAACGCATGCCGTAGGTCGGATTGCCGTGTAGGTCGGATTGGCAATCCGACTTACGCACTGAGGTCGGATTGCCGTAGTCGGATTGCCATGTAGGTCGGATTGCCGTAGTCGGATTGCCGTGTAGGTCGGATTGGCAATCCGACTTACGCACTGAGGTCGGATTGCCAATCCGACTTACAGATATGCACAGTACGTGTAAGGCCATTCATGCCATGCTGAAACCAACCCCGCCTTCACAGGGTTATCCAGCACATAGCGCATAATTCTGTGCCATTCCGCCTCATTTCGTACCACATGATCATAACTCTCCGCCTGCCAAAACGTCCCTTGCCGGCTGAGCAAACGATTACATTCACGTGCCGTATGCCGTTTCAACGACTGCATAATTTTAGACAGCTTGTAATATTTAGGCGTACCGTCTGCATAAACGCCCTCTTGCAATGGCGCAAACACAACATGCACATGATTGGACATAATGGTAAATGCGTCTAGCCGATAAACGCGCTGATCACGATAGTGCAAGCTGTCAGCTACCAGTTTGGCAAGAGCGGGTTGTTTAAGGTAGTGTGGTGGTCCAGTTGATTGGTGAAGCTGCTCATCGAAGCGGCCGAAGTATCGTTTATCGGCTGCATATTTGTCGTCTTCTGTCGTGGCTGCTAACTTTTCTGCCTCATAAGCAGCTTGTAACTGCTCAATAATGGCATGGGGCAATGACCCCGCCAAGCGAAATGTGACAAATAATATTGCCCCCTTGGGTTGAATATGAGGCAGTTTGCGATGGTAAAATTCTTCAATCATGTCGTTGGTCGGATCATCATGTAGGTCGGATTGGCAATCCGACTTACGCACTGAGGTCGGATTGGCGTAGGTCGGATCGTTATGTAGGTCGGATTGCCAATCCGACTTACGCACTGAGCCACATTCTAGCAAAGGATACGCCAGCGGCCACATCTCCACGGGGTGCGCACAGAACCGTGCAAGCTTAAATGCAACAAGTACAAATGAAGCACGGCCGTTTGCTTTGAACTGCCCATAACGCGCTATTCCTCCTAATCATCCCTGTGCTTTAATGATAAACTGAAAAGCCGCCGCTTGCATGAAATGGCGGTCTTTTGTTGCCGGGGCGACTCCCCCAAATCCCTACCCGCCACACTCCTCGAGCGCGGCTTGCGCCTCTGCCAGATCGTCCGGCAGGCGCAGGTGGGTGAAGATGGCGACGGCGCGGCGGGCGTAGGGCAGCCCTTCTTGTGGCTGCCCCTGCCGCGCCAGCGCTTTGGCCCGCCGATGGCAAACTCCCCCAATCAACTCCTGCCGCCCTATTTTTTCCGCCAGCGGCAGCGCCTCCTGATACAATTCAATCGCTGCCTCGTAGTTTTTCTCCAATTGGTGACCCAGGCTGCGCAGGTGGATGGCGGTGGCTTTCTCGTATGTCCCGGCGCGCGAGGCTTTTTCCCAGTGGGCGGCGCAGCGGCCGGCACAGGCCAGCACGTTGGCCGCCTGCCCGCGCAAATAGTAAACCCAGCCTGCGTCATACGCCCGCCAGCCGGCGTCATAAAAGTCCTCGACGGCCTCGGCCTTTGCCTCGGCCTGCTGGCTGAGGGCCAGCCGCTCATCCCAGCGCCCGGAAAAGTTGAGGAAATCATTGAGCGCAGCACACACGCTTTGCAGGCGCTCATTATCGCCGGTGCGCGTCGCTGGCGCCGCTCCCCTGCACCCACAGCGGCAGCGCGGCGGCAATCGCCGGCCACTCAGCTTCCAGCGTCGGGAAGCGTTCGTAATTTTGAAAGCCATTTTCCAGCGCCAGGGCATAGGCGCGGCCGGTTAAGCGGCCGCCCCAACTGCCCCACCAGCCAGCGGATCAACAGCGGGTTGCCATTGGTGATGGCGTACAGCTCCTCCCGTTCCGCGGTGCTGGCCGTCAATGTGGGCCAAAACGGTTGCCTGCTGCTGGCGAATATCATCACGAATGCTTCTTTGTCCATCGACCAAGCGGCTTTCGGCTTTATCTATCTGCTTGCTTATCGCCGACAACTGTTGGTTAATGTCACCCAGTTGTTTTTGCATCGCGCCGGTATCCGAGGCAGCAGCGGCAGGCAGAGCGGCCTGGATTTGGGCGGCCTCCTGGCGGTAACCCGCGATGGTTTCTTTTTGTCGCTTGATTTCATATTGAATTTTCTGCAAGCGGCGCGGATCGTCTTCGTAGGTTAACTGCTCTTCGTACTTATTCAGCAGGTCAGCTTCGCGATCGATGTTGCGCTGCAGGTCTTGCAGCCGCTGTCCATCGCCAAAAGCGGGTTGGCGAGCGAGTGGAGCCGCCTCAAGTTGAGGTGCGTACTGGTTGTATTGGTAGGGGTTTTCTTTTTTGACGTAATCGAGGAGGTCGGGGATACGGCCGTTCTTGTGTGCATTCTCCAATAGAGCCTCAATCATCTGGCTTTTGCTCATGCCAGCGGCAAAATCATTGTACACTTCTTGAAAACGATCAAAAGCCAGGGTTTTGATTTCGCCGCTGCTGAAAGCGTCATTGAGTAATTGGCGTATCGCTGCTAAATTGTAAACCATTGGCTGCTCCATTTTGAACGCATCATGTTATCGACTGCATTTATGGCAAAACAGCCGTTTTCTGTCACTGCTCCCCCCTTCTCTCTTGATAAATGATTGATGGGGTATGCGGCCATTCGTGCTTCCAATGCTGTGACCAAAGTTTGACACAATTCGGCCGAAACATCTTGTGGCACCATTAGTCAGATGCGTACTTTGCCGGGCACGTGCATTGCGGGCGTTTCATGAAGCGGAGGGAATGGAGAAGTCTCAGTAGGATAAGTCTGCAATTATCTGCAACCAAAATAGATCCTTCCCCGTAGATATTCATAGAACAAGGGTGACTGCTCGTGCTCTGGCCGGTCTTCAGACCGGGCCAGTCGAGGCTGAGCAATCACAAACAAGGATTATTATCGTAAAGACTGGGGGCAAAATGGGTAAGCGAATGGAAGATATTTTGGCCGATGAATTTGTTTGCACTCATTGCAAGAGTTCGGGGGCGATTGTCGAAAGAATTGCGATGTCTGGTGTAGGCATATCGCGTTTATTTGATATTCAACACCATCAGTATGCATTTGTTTCTTGTGAGAACTGTGGCTATACTGAAATCTTTAACCTAAAAGTCTTGGGCGAAAAAGACGATCTGGGCACTTTTATTGACGTACTCTTTTCAGGGTAAGCGTTCTAGGCACGTTGACCGCAGCAGCGTGCAGTTATCAAGCTGTTGATGCGGCAACACTTTAGCCTCATTCTCCAAACGATCTGCCAGTGCCTGCGTTTCACGAGTAGCAGGCATGCTCAGATGCCGTCCGCCTGCATTTGAGAATGCGACCTCCTCCATTCTTAACTGAAATGAAACGCACCCTCAGCCAATCCCAAATTGGCAGCTTCAACCTCCCGCTTCACCTGGACGGAGGTACATGATATGATTCACAAAGTTTGATCAACAATAGGAGGCAAAATGAGCAGGGCAACTGGCAAGATATCATCGATTGGCACCGTACGTACGTTTCTTAGGGAGGGGACCTGATCGGAGACTATCATGAGCGTCGTTGACGCTTATTTCGATCAGCCGCTGAAGCTGGAAGAGAGCGCCGCCGCGCCTCTCGCGGGTGGTATTCTGACCCATGGCTACCAGTGCGGCATGCTCTGGGGCGCATCGCTTGCCGCGGGCGCAGAGGCGTATCAACGTTTTGGTCCGGGCCCGCAAGCTGAAATCGGGGCAATTCTGGCAACGCAAAGAGCTCTCGAATCCTTCAGGGCACGTACAAAAAACGAAATAAACTGTATCGCTATCACTGAGTTGAACTTTCAGGAAAATGCACAGTTTCTGCCAATCCTGAAGTTCTTCGTGAAAGGGGGGAATATCGGTGTTGGAGCCTGTTTCCGGCTGGCCGCAGGATACGCTCCGCAGGCAGCGAATGATATAGAAAGCGCTCTTTCCGCAGAAGATATTGAACTGATCGCTCCTCCGCTAAGCTGCGCGGCCGTCCTGGCGCAGAAAATGGGTGCATCCGCTATGCATGCGACAATGGCGGCGGGATTTGCGGGCGGTATCGGCCTAAGTGGAGGCGCCTGTGGGGCATTGGGCGCCGCGATCTGGATCACGGCAATGAACAGGAGCGAGGATGGTTCCCGCAAATTGGATTTCTTCAACAGCGCCGAACTCCAGGAAGTCATTGATAGATTTGTGGAATGCACCGGCTGTGAATTTGAGTGTTCGCAAATAGTCGGCCGTGAGTTTGAAGATATTGCTGACCATGCCGGCTATCTACGCGCGGGAGGCTGCTCGCAGATCATTGAGGCATTGGCTGCTCAGCCTGTAGGTCACAGCCGTAGAATCCGGACATTGGTCTTCACGAATATATCCTTCTCTACAACAGCACTACAGACCGTTCTTCTTCGATAGGCGCCAAAAGGCGTAATCCGTCAGCCACATCGGTCGTTAGCTACTGGCCCGTCAATTTTCTGGCAATTTCCCGGTACTGTTCCGTCAGCGGATGGTCGGGGTAATGGAGGGCGAAGATGCCGCTGCTGGCCAGGTTCATCATTTCCTCGCTGTGCGGCAGAACGGCCCCTACTTCACAGTCAAAAGTTTGCTCTACCCGTGCCCTGACCTCGGCCGTGTCAAAAGCTGGCGGGACCTTGTTGACGATTAGCATCAGGCGCGGCACATCCAGCGAGCGCGCGACCTCCACCGTCACACCAGTCCCTTCATAGTCTTGCTGGTCGGGACGCATGATGATAGCCAGGGCATGGGAAATCGCGATTGAGAAAAGCGTCTCCTCGTTCAGACCTGGATGCGTATCGATTATAAGGAAGTCTAACGACAGCTCCCTAATCAAGCTGCGAAAGCCTTCGGTCAACAAACCAACATCATACCCTTCGCGCAAAACGTTGACGATCTCGTCGGCCCGCACGCTGGAGGGGATGAGAAAAAGTTTGCCAGAACCTTCCTCCCCGAGGACGGAGGTAACATCATGGGCCGCCTCGTTGATTTCGCAACGCCCCCACAGATAATCATTGAGCGAATAATCTATTGACGTGCCAGCCATGCCAAAGAGGATGTGAATGCCGGGTGACTGGATATCGGTGTCTACAACGCCGACGCGCTTGCCTTGACTGGCCAAAACGGCGGCGATGTTGGCGGTACTGTTGGACTTACCCGTTCCGCCTCTGAATGAATGAATGCTAATGATTTGTGACATGTCTGTTTCTCCTATTATTAAGGGAATCGGATTAACGCTGATGAACGCGGATAGGATCAATCATCTACTCTTTCCATTTGCTGCCTGAGATCGTTGGCCTGGCCGCGTAGGGCCTTAAAATAGTCGCTTCCAGTTATTTGCTCGACCTGCTGCGCCTGTTTGCTCTTGTCGATCTCAATACGCAGTTCGGCCACTTGCTGCTTCAAGCGCCGCTCGCGCACATGGAACTCGCGCGCCATCCGTTGGAACACACGGGTCAACTGCCCCAGGGCATCGGACCGTCTGGCGACATCCGATAGAGAATCCGGGTCGAAGGCGTCATTTTCCAATGCTGCTGCCGCGTCGGTAAGGCGATCGACCTGGCGCAAATACTCAACTTCCTGGTCGCGGAAGCGCTTTTTCTCCAGGCAGGTGTCAACCCTGGTTTTAAGGAAGATGGGATCGAAGGTTTTCGGCAGATAATCTTCGGCACCCATCTGAATGCCTTTAACTATGCTGTCCATCTCCTGCATCGAGGAAATGACCAAGACCGGAATATCGCGCAGCCGCTCGTCGCTCTTCATCTGCTCTAATACCTCGTAGCCATCCATCACCGGCATCATGATGTCGAGCAGGACCAGGTCGAACGGGCTGGCATAGAGCATTTCCATCGCTTCCAGACCGTTTTCGGCCGTCTCTACCTCGTGGCCCTCTTTCTTGACGGCAAATGACATTTTCAAGCGATTGGTTTTGTGGTCGTCGACGACCAGAATACGTCCAGGGATTTTATCCATACGTGTAGTCCTTATTTATCTAATTTCTTTAGTGCCGGTCGTGCGCGAGACCACGTTTCCAGAGCGCGAAACCACTCTTGAATAGTGCCGGCGCGTTGCGGCGCGGCATCAAAAACAGTATCCAACAACTCTTCGAGCAAGGCAGGATGGCGACCGATTAATGCGGCCACGGTTTCTATGCTGACCGGCGCCTCTTTGCGATCCGGCTTGACCGGAACCTGCGCCGGCTGGGAAATCATGGCTATGCCCGATCGGGCCGGCGGCCCGAGCGTGGTGGGGTCAGGCGCTGCCGCGGCTAATTCCGTGTCCTGTTCCGCGGCGGATGTTTCTCCCTTAGCAGCTTTTAGCGCATTCCTGACCCGATCATATTCGCCCTCAATCTGCTCCACCAGCTCGGCGCTGCCATCCAGACGGCCGTCCCGGCCAAGATTCTCGAGCTGTGCGCACAGCCGGGCGAACTCAGCGGCGCCAAAATCATTGCCGCTCGATTTAAGGGTATGGGCGGTCAGCCGCAGGCCGTCGCTGTCTCCATTGTCTAGGGCTGCGCGCATTCTGGACAACAAGGGGGGCGCCTCTTCCAGGAAACTGTCGATTAACTCCTCCAACAGCTCCTTTTCTCCACCAACGACTTCCAGTAGCATGTCCAGGGCATCCTGATCGAGCACATCATCATCTGCCAGAGCAGCGCCTGCTTCACCCGCCGCAGCCGTGGCGACAGACTCAACAACATCCGCGGGCGCATCCAGCGTGCCTGGTTTGCTATTTTCTAAAGCGGCGATCAAGGCTTCGACCCGAATTGGCTTGCTGACATAATCGTTCATACCCGCCGCCAAAGCAATCTCTCTGTCACCCGCCATGGCATTGGCGGTTAAGGCCACAATATTTGGCTCCAGTGGACTGCCCAGAAGCTTCCGAATTTCACGGGTGGCTTGCAGCCCGTCCATATCCGGCATCTGCATATCCATCAGCACCACATCATACGTTTGGCGCTGCACCGCTTGCACCGCCTCCAGGCCATTGGCGGCCACGTCAGCGCGGTAGCCCAGCTTCTTGAGCATCATGAGCGCCAGTTTTTGATTGGTTACATGATCTTCGGCAAGCAGGATGCGCAGCGGGTGGCGTTGAGCCATCTCAGAGTCAAATATTTTCTTCTCGCCCGACTGCTGCGCAGAGAATAGCACAGGCCCGCCGTGAAATACGTCGATCAGCGTGTTGAAAAGCTGCGATGGTTTGAGCGGTTTGCTCAGGAAGGCGGCAAACTGTAACGCCTCTGACCTTGGATCATCGGTCACTTCTTTAACTCCGAGCGAAGTTATCATCACCAAGGGCAGGGTCTGGGCATCATGGCGGCGCCGGATCTCCGCGGCCAGGGCCAGGCCATCCATTTCCGGCATCTTCATGTCCAGCAAAGCCACGTCGAACCGCCGTCCCTGGCTAAGCCATTGCAGCGCTTCAGCCGGGGAAGCGGTGTCCGAGGGGGACATGTCCCACGATTGGGCCTGCGAGGAGAGGATACGCCGGTTGGTGGCGTTGTCGTCGACGATCAGTACGCGCTTGCCCTGCAGCTGCGGCTGCGCCTCGTGCAGATAACGCTGCTCAGGGCTGGCGGTCGAGACGGCTTGCATGGTAAATGAGAAGGTAGTCCCCACTCCCAATTCGCTTTCCACCCACATTTCGCCGCCCATCAGTTCGCTGAGCCGTTTGCTGATGATCAGTCCTAAACCGGTGCCGCCGAAACGGCGCGATGTTGAAGCGTCCACCTGGCTGAAGGCCTTGAAGAGGCGGTCCATGCGATCCTGGGGGATGCCGATTCCTGTATCACGGATGGCGAACTTTATCTCGTAGAGAGCGCGAGTTTCCTGCGCTGAACGGCCGTTTTCGCCGGCTTTTGCGCTTCCATTGCCATCCGCCAGCCGCGTTGGCCCTTCGTCGAGGCGCTTGCCGCTGACAATTACCACGACCTCGCCCTCTGCGGTGAATTTGATGGCGTTATTAGTCAAGTTAATGATGATTTGCCGCAGGCGGGTGATATCCCCAATGATCGCCTCAGGCATGCCCGCTTCGAACACATATGAGAGATCCAGACCTTTATCGGCGGCGATAGTCGCCATTAGATCAAGGGCGCTTTCCAAACAGTCTCGTAGGGCAAAAGGCTGCTCTTCCAGTTCGATCTTGTCCGCTTCGATCTTGGAAAAGTCGAGAATGTCATTGATGATATTCAGCAGGGCATCACTGCTGCTGCGGATGGTATTGACATAGTCGAGCTGCTCAGGCAGCAGATCGGTATCGAGGAGCAAGCTGGTCATGCCGATAATGCCATTCATCGGCGTGCGGATCTCATGGCTCATCGTCGCCAGGAAGCTGCTCTTGGCTTCGTTGGCCGTGTCGGCCGATTCTTTTGCCTTCTCCATCTCCTCAAACAGACGGGCGTTTTCGATAGCGATGGCGGCCTGGCTGGCGAAAGTTTGGGCCAGCTTCGCCTCGGTCATATCATAAGTGCCGACCTCGTGGCTGTCCAAAGTGATGTAACCAATTGGTTCGCCACGAATGATCATTGGCACGCCCATCCAGCTTCTGGTGTCGCTGGTGTCGCCCCAACCGGCGAATCGTGAATCGGCTTTACTGTCATATATGGGCAGAGGCTGCTTGCTGCGAACGATCTCAAGGGTCAAGGGATCATCAACGGGATACTCAATACCGACGACCTCCTCATTATTGGCAAAACCACGACCGGCCACGGCAAGCTGGCGATCCCCCTTGAACAGGAATATACAGGAGCTGTTGGAGCCAACAACCTGGTCCAGTTGGATTAGAATATTCTCCAACACATCTTCAAGGGCCAGAGCCGACGTTAGCTCCTCGGTAGCCTGTCGCAGCATTTCTGCCAGTTCACGCTGCTCCTGCTCCCGCTTAAGAAGTGTCGCATTTTCGATGGCAATGGCTGCCTGGGCGGCAAAGGCCATGGCCGAGTGCTTATGTGCTTCGGTATAGAAATTTGGCTGCTTCTTATCAAGGGAAATGATCCCGATGACGCGATCGCCATAGAGCATAGGCACACCAAGCCATGAAGCGACCCGCAATTCAACGTGGGCGCCCTTCTGGAATCTGGCAAACTGTGCCGAGGCATCGTCCAAAATCAAGGGTAGCCGTGTTTGAACGATCTGCGAGTTTGGCTGGTCAGACGCGTCTAGATCAAAGGTCAGGCCGACGATTTTTTCCGGGTTTGGAAAACCAACGCCGCCTATGATCTCCAGTCGATCTCCCTTAAGTTGCTGCACGGAAGCGCTGTCATAGGGCACGACATTACCCAGTTCCTCCAGAATTAGCTCAAAGATCTGCTGCAGGTCGAGGGTAGTGCTCAGGGCGCGTGTCGCCGCTTGCAGTCGCTCCGCTTCTTCACGAGCCATTTGCTCAGTCGCAAACAGCCGCGCGTTGTCTATGGCGATGGACGCCAGCTGGGCGAAGCGGCTCAACAACTCAACTTCTTCGTCGCCAAATTCGCGGCCTGTTTGCTCATCGTAAGCCATGCCCAGAACACCAATCACGCGCGTCTGCTTTTGCTCGTCATTGTCTCCTTGCGTAAGCGGCACGCCCATCAAGGCCTGAATATTGACGTCATAGATCAGGTCCGAAACACGCCCTTCCCAGGTCTCGTAACTGTTGACTACCAGCGGCTGTGTGGACTGCCAAACCTGTCCCGACACCCCTTCGCCTTTGCGCAGACGATGACCAACGGTTCCACTGAAGGCACCTAATCCTACTTGACGCTCCAAAGTTGATTCACGAGCGTCCCCATCGAGGGAGTCAAAAGGTTCGACGAGATAGAGATAGCCATGTTCAGTTTCTAGAAGATCGGCCGCTCTGCGCAGCAGCGTCTCCAATAGATCTTTCAACTCAAGCCGGCTGATCAGCCCCAGCGTCGTGTCATGCAAAGCGGCGAGATAGGCGTTTTGCCTTTGCAACGCCTTTTCCTCTTGCTTACGCTTTGTGATATCAGAAGCAACGCCAATCAAGGCGATAGGTTCGCCTTCCTCACTGCGAACGACTGAAGTAGAAAGCGCGATCGGGAATTCGCTGCCATCTTTGCGCAGGTTGAATAATTCTCCTTGCCAACCGCCAGCCAATGTTGCCGGCAAGATCGCTTGACCGACCTCCGCCGGGGTATTTGGCGAGCGAATAATGTCAATGGGGTTGCCCAACAGTTCATCTTCTTCAAAGGCATACATTTTGCAAAAGGCTTCGTTGACAAAGAGGACAATGTCTTCCATATCGGTGATAGATACAGCTTCCGAAATGCTGCGCAGCGCCTGGGCCGCCAGATCCAGCCTTTGTTTTGCCTGTGTGGTTTCGGCAAGCGCGAGCTGAAGCTGTTCAACGCTGGCCGATAAGTCCGCCGCCGGCGCTTGATCATCTCCTTCTGGCGACTCATGGACAGCATCTGCCTGTTTCGCTTTTGTCTTCTCTTTTACTTTCATGCTTGCTTCTCCATAAGAGGGCAGCGATCGCCTCGATTTCTATGACTATTTCTGCAACCTGATTTCTAATTCACCTGGTTCGTCGTCTAGGGACACAAACGCCTGGTCGCGGGAGGCTGATAATTCCAATTCCTGCTGCTGCCCGCCCGATCTTAAGATGCTGATTGCCGGCAGGTTGCCGATTTCTCCCTCCGGTTGTCAGTTGGTGAACCCATATTTTTAGCTCTCGAGAGTTTGACTGCGGCAATCGCAGCGATACGGAGCTAACTCTGGCAAAACCCTTGAGGGGGATGTTGGCGTTTCCTGCTTCTTCACGGCCGTTTTCATATTTCAAGATCAGATCGGCCGCTGCCAGTTCACCACAATCAACAACCGAAACAAGCGACTGCCCATCTTCCCGCTGGTCATCGCGCAGCTCGACCACCATGCGCGGCGCAAAAGTGTGCTTGCGCAGCATATCGACCGTGAGGACTATCACTAACAATCCGACGATGACGCCCGCGGCTTTCGCCAGGGGGCTCTGCCAGATGACGAGCCCGTGGAAGAAGAGGATGAATAAATAGAGCAAAAAGATGACGATCACCAGCAGGCGATTGCCGAAGATGCGATGGACGACGCCCGGCACCAACTCTCCTTTGCGCCGGCTGGCCAAGAGCAATATCACCGGGATTATGCCAATCATGAGCGAGTCGACCACAACGCCCAGAAAGCCAAGGATACCGGCAAATGAACCCGAACCGGTGATGGACAAGTAAAGAGCAATGGCGAATACCAGGATAATGGGGCTTAGCGAGACCAGGAAAGTTCCCAGACGGCCGAGAGACTTGCTCCTCTGCGCGCTGAGCCTTTCCCCGGCGAGATTGAAGAGTGCGATAGAAAAGTGAATCAAACCCAGGCCCATGCCAAGCACGACAAAAATCGACCCGAGCAGGCCCACCCCCTGTCCGAGCTGGGCCGTTAGTGGCACCAGAACCGTTCCCGTCTCGCCGGCTAAATCCTGTGGTGAAACCGCGCCGTTCACGGCTATCACCCAGAAAATATTGATGATGCCGACGGCGACGATGCCGGCCGGATGGCCGCGAACGAGCGCACGGCCGCTGGGATCGCGATCGAGGATCATCTTGCCGAAGACGGCGACCATCATATGCGCCGAAAAAAGACCCATGATCACGCCGATGATACTGCTATACAGCGCGGGGTTAAATGGCTCGCCATTCAGCAGCGGGATATTGGTGTAGGTCAGGTAGTCGAGGTTGAGCTGGCTCAGGGCCAGAAGGCCGATGATGAGCAGCAAAAGTGTGTTGACGATGGTGATGAGAAAGGTGAAAGCCACGGTCACGTTCAACGAGCCGCGGGTCAAGAAATACAGTCCGACGCCAAAGAGAAGAAACAGCCACAATTCAGCCGGCAGCCCGGTGGAGCCTTCCAATGTGGAGGCGATGCCGATATAAAAAATGAGCAGCAGGCCGAACGAGAAGACGGTGAGCACGACGGTTAGCAGGATTGAGCTGCCCTGTCCCAAAAAATCGCCCACAACACGGCCGATGAAAGCATTGCCATACCGTATGCCCCCGCTGCGCGTCACCGATTCCGCCATGCCACCGATCGTGACCATACTAACCAGGCAGAAAACGACGATCAGGATGATGCTGGGAATGGCGCCAATGCTGGCCGCCGCAATGGGTACGGCCAAGGTCACGCCGCCAATGATAAGCGTGAACATGAAGGCCATCCAGGTTGGCGGCAAACTGTCCAGGTGCTTGACCAGCGATGTCCAAGCCCAACGCAGCCGGTCGGCAAAGCCAACTTTGGGAACGGCGATGCTGTCTATGGGCGCGTTATAGAGTCGTGCGTAGACGGCTTTTACCTCTTCTGATTCCAGTCCAAGGGCTGTGCGAATGCCCGGCGCATTGGGAAACGAGAGGGCGTAGCGGGTGCTCATCAGCTTGGCGAGCATGGCCCGCACCTGCGGATTCTGGGGGACAAGAATGGCCCACTGGGCGGCATACCGTTCGAGATCTTGAATAGAGGGCCGGATCTGTCGCTCGCGGCCCATGGCGATGGCTTCAAGATAGGCCTGGCTGCTGGCACTGGTTCCCGTTTTCGTGAGGCCAAAGCCGGCAGGAACGAATGACTCGGTCATCAAGTGCGCCGTGCGGTTTTCGATTAGGGTCAAGGTGGTATTCGCCTGCCTGGCCGGCCGGCCGCCGAGGCCGCCTAAAACCTCGTCACGAGAAATCAACTTTTTGCTCATTTCTTGCCTCTTTTCGCTTGTTTACCGCTCATTTACTGCTGCCAATGGATCACTTGCTTCCTTAATGATCGCGCGTACCGTTGCATGCCTCAATCAGCGCGCGAACGACCGCCTCCGCTTGCGCAGCGGGTAGACGGACCCTGATACTGCTTTCGTTGCCTTCCGGCGGTGGACCGAGATCGCTCGGGTAAAGAAGGCGGATAGGAACTGCCGCTTCCTCGCGCCAATGGCTGATTGCCAGCAGCTCCACTTCCTGGCCATCAGCCCAAGTGGCCAGGGCATAGGGGGTCTTGAATTGAATGCCTCTTTCTGGCGCACGGCCGATCCTTTCAATCGCTGCTTCAAGAGCCCAATAATAAGCCTGGGGCAAATCGCCTGGAGCCATGTTAAAACGCAGTACACGGCCGTTAACCAACGGCGGCGACGGCGCCGTGGCATACCTTTCGATGAAACCACGGGCTTGATCCGTGAAGTAGGTTGTATCATCGGCCTCTATACGGCTGATGATCGCTTCTGCCAACCGTACCCAGCCTTCGACATCATTGGCCGGCCGTCTGGCCCGATCATAAACCGAGCGCAGAACTCCCTGAACGACCGCTTCTTGCTCCGCAGAAGACCTGGTCGCCGCTTGAGTGGGGTCGCGCGTGCAGAGGGCGGCAATTTGCCCCCAGATGAGGTCGCTTGATCGCACGTCGCTGCCCCAAAAGTAAGCCCAGTCTCCACCCAAGAACGCTTCCACACCAAGCTTAAGCAGCTCGGGCAGGCGCGACCAGTTGGCCTCGTGTCTGTTCAAGAGCGTGACGGCGACGCCAGCAGTTCGCCAGCGCCGGACGGTTTTTAGCAAATCGGCCGTAACAGCAGGGTCGGGCCGGTCACCGATGGCTACGAGCAGACTATAATCCTCGGGTCTGCTCTGAGCCAGCGCTTCGCGCCACAACCAGTCTGGCGCACCGGCCGTATCTGGATAGCACAATAACTCCACCTGCAGGCCGGCCCGCTTGAGGCTGCGCCGGCTGATGGCGGCCATAATCAAACTGTGGGTGTCAAATGGAAAAGCTAACAACACCTTCAGCCGCGTACGACTTGCCGTCGCGATCCTCTTTTCTCCACGCGCAAACAGGTCCGCTGCCGGCTCATTCGATAGGACGACCTGCTCGACGGACCAGGGCAGGGGCGTCCCCTCCAGGTCAGCGCGCAGCATGTTGAACTGCATGTTATCCTGCAGCTCCTGGCTGGCCAAGACCTGCAGATTGACGCTGGGTTTGCACTGAATGCGCACACCCAAGATCTCCTCCAGGCTGGTCCAGAAGGGCATCTCGTCCGGATAGAAAAATTCCAACACACCGGAAAAGCGGTCGCCGTAATCGGAGCGCCTGTGGTCGATGTCCATCGCATCGGCCACACGTAGGATTGAGGCCAGGAAACCTGTACGCACCGTTTCACTATGCAGTTCATCGACACGCTGCGGATCATATTCTTTGCGGTGCCAACGGCACAAGAGTCCGACAAGTTCGGACTCTCTGGCGCTGAACGGCAGTTTACCGCTGCTTGTCAAGCGTACGATCGTCTCTTCGCTGATGATGTGATGCCGCCCGCGGTCGATCACATTGCCAACATCGTGGAAGAGGGCGGCGGCACGCAGCAAATGCTGCTCCGTCTCGCTTAACCCGGCGATGGTGCCCAACTGGGTCGCGAAAGACTTCACCCGCAAAACGTGGCCCGGCCCATGATCGGCAAACTCGCTCATCTTGGCCCGGGCAAACTGCAGGATGGGAACGGCCGTATTGAGCGTGGCAATTTCTTGCGTTGAATAGAGGCGGCTGCTAGCAAGGAGCGCCGGCCAGAGGCGAGCCGGTAATGTGCGGCGGCGGGTACGGCCGAGCCTGGCGTCCGCGATTCCGGCGGCAGAGAGCTGGATGTTTCCCATGGTCGCCAGCTCGTCCAAGTTTTGCTGGATTTTGGCCGGGTCCTCGTTCAGCGCCGCGGCAATGATGCCGGCATCGCCAGGACCTTCACGAGCCAGATGGACGATAATTTTGCGCTGCAATGGCGGCAGCGTGAGCATGCTTAGTGAGCTGTGGGTGGCATTATCCATATTTAGACCTGCGTTACGATCGAGAATGATTAGTATAGAACCAACCGACCAATTTGTCCGCGAAAATGGACGTGGACGCACGAGAATATTATTATACACTCATTACGCTAATTTGCGAAACAGGTTTTCCTTTTGCTCTAAAACTCTGCTGATGCTGGCCCTGGACTTCTGGCTAACATGTTTGCATAAACAACACCCTCTGAAAGAATCGCTGCACGGTCCGGTAACTGCCGCCTTTCTCTGCCCGGCGGGAAATACCGAGCATGGTAACAGGGCCGATCATAGCCAACATCGCCACTATTATCCGGCTCATCTCATGCCATTTATTGGCGAAGGTATTGTAGACAAGAGATCAATTATAGGCGACCTCTGCAGTAGACAGACCTTCTTTTCCCTTTCTAAACGATCTGCCAGGTCCATTTTAGCCATTTCAGCTTCGTAATGAGTTTGAAGATATTGCTGACCATGCCGGCTATTTACGCACGAGAGGCTGCTCGCAGATCATTGAGGCATTGGCTGCTCAGCTAAATCCCTGTTTCCAGGCGCGGTACACCCACCTGATGCTGCCGCGCATATGCCGCTAAATGATCCAACATCAATTTCCCCAGCCCTAAGCCACGAAATTGGGGGCGGACATACATGCGCTTGATCTCTCCATACGCCGTGCCAAAGAGCTTGACCCCGCCACACCCTGCCGCTGCCCCCTCATACTGCAGCAAGAACAAGGCAACGGCCTCATCTAAGAATGGTCGCCCATAATTCTGTCAGCAACCCAAATCGAGAACTGACCCGTTCTTTTGGACGCTCATAGTCCAGATACCCGTTGGCTATCAGCCCAACGGGGGCAAGTATGCCAGGTCAAAGTCTGGTATTAGAGTCCGCGCTGCCTCCTGCGCGGCCGTTTGCACGTCAAAATTGGGATCGATTTGGGGCTGTATTTCATGCAATACACCCTCTGCGAGCGAACGCATCTCCAACCAGGCGAGGGGATGCTGCAGTACATAGGCGGCTAAAATTGCACCCCCCATGTATTCTTCCTTTGACGCCTTGAGTTCGGCAAGGGCAAGTATTGGCCACATGATAAAGTCTACGATTGCCGGATTGTCCACCAACACCAGAGCCTCGCGCAAACATTCTTCACTTTCCTGATATCGGCCAAGGCCGCGCAGTGCCCGCCCCAAACCAATGGTCGCCACGGCTATTTCAAAAAAACTTTTCGTATCACGTGCGTGCGTCAAATAGAAACGATAATGTGACTCGGCCCGGTCAAATTGCCTTTCAGTTAGCGCCAAATCGCCTAGCGCACGACGGTAAAATGCGTGACCTTTTGCATCGTCATTCAATGTAAATATCTTTCCAGCCATTTCGTAATAGCGGCTCGCCTGGACAAGGTCACCGGCCACGCGGTAGAGTTCACCAAGTTCAAAGTAATCCCAATTGAGGGTTTCGGCTTCGTCACGGTCAAGCGCTCGCGCAATAACTTGCCCCACGGCCATGCTCTCATTACGCGTCCGAAAAGCGTGCTCTAGATCACTATGTCGCGAAGCCATGATACTCTCCCAATGCAAGCTATGTTTCAAGAGATCAAGACGGTTGAGCCCGCGATAGAGTGCCTGTTCTTCGGCCAGAAGGGAAAATCCCTTGCGCGGCTGGCCTATTTTCATGTATAGCCCTACCATCACGTGAATTATCCGCCCTCGGCGAGCATCCCCACCCTGCTCGACGAGGAGTTGCTGCGCCTGCTGAAAGTTTTCAACCGCGAGAAGGTAGTCTCCCTGCCATTCAGACATCCAACCAAGGCTGAAAAATGTTTGGGCGATCTCGAATTTATCCCCAATTTTTATAAATAGTGGGAGCGCCTCTTCAAGATAGTCAAATGGGCGAGTCCGGTTTCGGTCGGTGACACGGAGTGCGACAGCAAACCATTGAAGTGAGTAGGCCAGTGTCCAATCATCTCCTTGACTGCGCAAATCGACAATATGATCTTCCCACTGCTGGTAAGCCTCTTCTTCGCCGACATTAAGAATGTGATGCAGCATGAAGCGATCAAACCATTCTCCCATGTCCCGTCGATGCGCCACGGCAATGGGCCACAGCTTTTGAAGCAGCGATCTGCCCCCTGGATAAAGAAATGGCATTCTTATCAATTGTTGGAAGTAAAGATCAATCACCACTGTCTGTAAAATCAAAAAGTTGATAGTGGCCTTTCCCCCAGCAGCACTCTTGACCTTTGCTAGAGCCGAGTACAGCAGAGGCTCCATATCCGCCTGGCGCGCGCGCAGCGTATAAAAACGATAGAGTACTGGTAGCATCTGTGCCACGAGAACATTCATATCCTCCTGAGTCACAAGCCATTCCCAAGCCACGCGAATATTGTCCAATTCACGCTCGATTTCCCCCAGCGCTGCCATCTGCTCCCTGCCGCGCAGCTTCCGTAGTTGCCCGGCCACGAAGGCGGCATAAGCGTGACTATGTGCCTGCTTGGCGGCTTGCCAGGCTTGTTTATCTTGGCGCAGTAGTTCATTGGCGAAAAAACGCAACTGCTCGTGCAGCCCGAAACGTCTGTTGTTCTCTCGTTGAATGAATGATTTATTTACCAGGGTCAAGAGGATGGGCAGCGAGGTACCCGCCGCCGCTTCGCCTTGCTCGCGTTGAAAGCCACCGCGGAAGACGCTCAGGCACAGAAAGGTTTCTCGTTCCCGATCAGACAATAACTGCCAGGAGCGATCGAATACCACGCGCAAACTGCGTTGGCGCTCAGGTACATCTCGCAGCGTGGTACTCAATACATCCATGCTCTTTTCTAACTCGGCTGCTATCTCCTGCGGCATGAGCACGCCAAGCCAGCCTGCGGCCAGTTCGATTCCCAAAGGAACTCCCTCACACAAACGACATATTTGGATGATCGCAATGGTATTCTCCTCGGTCAGTCCAAAATCTGGCACCGACCGGCGGGCACTCTGTACAAAGAGCTGCGTGGCATCGGAAACGGTTCCCTTTGGGAAGGGTATTGTCGTTAATTGACTGCGGTAGATCACCATCTAGTCCCGAAAGCGCCAAATGCGTCTCGGCCTGCAGATTGATGCGTTCCCTGGAAGTGACCAGCAGCTTAACGCCTGAGGCAACGTGCAGTATATTGGCAATAAAAGTCGCCAGCCCCTCCGCTAGCAGATGCTCCAGATTATCAATTAGCAGCAGCAAACGCTTCTCACTTAATACGGTCAGCAGCTGCTTGTCTTGCGGTACTTCGTCGCTGCCAAACTGGTAGTCCAAGGCATCGGCTATTGCCCGCAAGGCGGTTTCAAGATCATCAACGGGAGCAAGAGGAACAAACGTAATACCATCGGGAAAGAGATCTCCGTTTTCAGCGGCGATGGATCGGGCAGCTTCAATCGCGGTCCGTGTCTTTCCCATACCACCAGGCCCTGTCAGCGTCAGCAGGCGGCAATCGGTTTCCACCAACAGCCTCTGGATCTCCGCTAATTCTCGCCGGCGCCCTATAAAAGGAGTTGTTTGCCCAGGTAGATTGCGAACGGCCGTGTTCCGCGCCTTCAGTTCAGGAAAACCAGAAGGTAGATCAGAAGCGTTCAACTGCAGCACGCGCTGTGGCTCGCGTATGCCATTTAATTGGTAACGACCCAAATCGCGTAAGGAGAAACCATCTGGCAGTTCAGGCGACGCAATGGCTCCTGTCGCCTCTGAAACAAGGATTTGGCCGCCATGGCCAGCGGACATCAAGCGGGCGGCAATGTTTAGAGTCGAGCCGTAGTAATCACCATCGCGCAGCTCTGCTGTACCGCTATGAATACCTATGCGTACACGAATCGCATCCGGCTCAATAGTGAGCCAGGCTTCACCTTGCAGTTCTCTTTGTGCGGCCACAGCCGCACTGAGTCCATAAAGGGCGTCGATAAATACGGCATGCACGCCATCACCGGTTGTCTTGACAATGTGGCCGCTATGCTCGTGAACGGCAAGGCGCAGGATCTCATCATGCCTCGCCAGGGCTTCGCGCATCTTCTGGCCATGCTGCTCCCACAGCCAGGTGCTGCCTTCAATGTCGGAGAAGAGAAACGTAACGAGGCCGGTGGGCAGGTCTTGGGGTGGAATCATCTTAAGAATTACCCGGCAATTAAATATGCGATCCAAAGTTCTTTTTGGGTCCGTTATAATTACGGATCATATGGCGACTGCATTTAATGTCAATATTGTGATGGATGGCACAATCCCTTCTGCGCAAGGTCTCCTTCTCGGGAAAGTGGTTTGTTGGCTTCAGACATTATCCACGCGTTACCGAAGCCGAACTCTTTGATGGTTATCGTCACGCTTGCCCTCGAGCACACGTAGGCGGGTATCTCTGTCCAACAAATCGCGCTTTCAAGACCCCATTTGGCTAGAAAAGCAATTCCAGTCGCAAATAGCCCCACCCAATATGCCAAAACACATAATATACAAGCCGAAATAGATACATTGAGATGAAATCAAGCCTCTTAAAAATGAACAACTGGAAGAAATTGATCAAAAACACATGAATACCAACATATACGACAGCCCATAGGGGAAATCGCTTTGAAGAAGCCATATCCATCATATGAAAAATCGGCTCTAACAAGGCGACCGTGAGAATGCAAATCATAACAAGAGTATCAAAATCTACATTCTTTAAAGTCGAACTCAATACAACTAGCAATATAGTAAGTGGTAAAACATGAAAAAGAATTTCAACAACAAAGCCAATCACGGGGTAGAACAGCAAAGATTCGGGAAACAATATGTTTATGTCAGCAGGGAAAACTATCTTGCCATCAACCAAGATCATGATTAATCCAAATAGCACTGCTAATCCGGAGGAGCGAAGAAGCGCATTCAGGCTTTCTTTTTCATAGATTGCGAACCATTTCTGGGATAGAAGAAAAGACAGAAGAACAAACCCCAGAATGATGGCGAACAGAACAACTATCAAAGGGTTTATTCTGCCAAAAAATCGTTGAAAAAGCAGCTTGTTGGAAAAATATAATATTCCTGTAAATCCTAAAATCCCAAGAGATAAACCAGTGAAGACCAGATACTGTAAACTGTCGCTTAAGATTGATCCGGTAATTTTTTCAACATATGGTAAATTTTGACTAATCATCAGGAATCTCCAGAGTACTCAGACTGTCAACGCGATTTTCACAAGCCACCACACTAAGTTTTGCGACCATACGATTCCTTCCGCAATCCGGCAGTAGCAACAACCAGGAGCGAACTAACAGCTCCTCCGCCTAGAACTAATTGGATGTCCTGGAATAAACCCACATCTTTCAAGGCGATCGAACAAGCGATCATAACGATTCCCCAGACAAGTGCGTTAGCGATTATTGCATACTCTTTCTTCATCGAAATTCTCCTTTTCATTCTCCTTTCAGCAGCCGCTAGACGGCCGTCGGAATTTCGCGCGAGAAAAGATTGGGGATATGCCATGGGTGACGCAATAAGTATCTGCCAATGGGCGGTGACTGCGGAGGGTGGGCATTCAGCCTTCGTGCCGATTTGGGCCACTCGAATGGAAGATGAGTGACACTGCCCGGCTTTTCTATCTCAACCAGCGCATTTAGGGTCGACCGTAGGACGCCCGTCTGTCCCGTTTGGTCCCCTGGTTGACCCAACAAGTAGCCTAGCGGATATTCAATAGCTGCTAGACGCGGTACGCTCACGGCGGCTGTCAGGTCGGGAATGCACGACAATGTGATCGTACTCATGCCTGCTGCCTCAATTTTCCTTTGCACCAGTCCTACGGACCAGCAGCAAACCGGTCAACCAGGGATCAGGATGACAACATTCACCCCTTCTCGTTTCATGCGTCGGATCATGTGCGGCACACTTTGCTCCAACAATGCCTGCGGCTGGAGAATATAGCCCATGAAAGAGTAATGGTTGGCTGCCGATCGCCAGATTTCACCGTGAGCCTCCAGTTCCAGCAAGCGCTGTAAAGGTAACAGCGTGTTCAGGTCTTGCTCCGCGAGGCGAGGATGGATGTGCAGGTGATAGAGTCTCACATCCTCTCCGGTCGCTGTGCGTGGTAGGACGCGGTAGGAGGGGTCGCCCCACCAAGGGTCTTGCATTTCCCCCTCCTGGTCAAACGGCCGATCCGTCTTGAGTGCAAGACCGGCCGAACTGATCAGGGCGACAGTACATTCGGCCAGCGGCCTGGAAAGCGGCGTCCAGGGGATTTCCCGTGGCATCTCAAGTCCTATCCAAGATTGAACAAGTTTCTTAGTCATGCGATCTAAGAAACGGTATGAATCTACTTCCTTCGGCTTCTGCATATGTCCCTTCATTTCGACGGCTCCTTGCACCTTATGATGTCATAATAGCGATCTAACCGCTGATTGTCCTTCCCCAAACGGGGAAGAACGCGGGGGATTTTGCGCTGCTATTGGGGGAAAAGGAGGAGAAAAGGAGCTCTGCCGGACAGCCAATGGTGTGAGAAATACTCAGATAAGATTCAACTCCTGTCCGCGAGTCACGGCTTGCGTCCGGCTGTGCACATCGAGCTTGCTGTAGATATTTTTCAGGTGTTGTTTGACCGTACTCGGGGCGACGATCAGTCTGTCGGCTATTTCCTTGTTCGAGAGACCTTCGGCGAGCAGTTGTAATATTTCCTGCTCGCGGTTGGTGAGAGGATCGACCAGCGCTCCGCCAAGCTGCGCTAGAGAAGCTGCCTTCATTGCCCTGCCCCTCTGTACTTCTTTCTCCTGCTGAAAGGCACCCAGCAGGTCATGCACATAGTCATCTGCGCTGTATGTGCTTTTTGCCGCAGCGGCTCGCATGGTTGACTGCTCCAGCAGTTCCAGTAACGGGTTCCCCATATCTAGAAACAGACGTTTGTATCCTTCTAACCTGGCCAGAGAGAGGGCCAGTGATAGCGGTGCGGCGGCTTCGTTCGTTTGGCCCTGTGCTTTCAGGGCGATGGCTTGCAGGCCCAGAATTTCGATCAAACGGCCGTTGCGTCCCCCCGCCTCTGCCCGCACACGTTGTTGAGCAAGCAACCGTTGCGCGCCGGCCGCATCTCCCCGCGCCAGCCGCAGCCGCGCCAGCGCGATCTGTTCCAGCTCCGAGCCACCATCACATGCCTTAGCCCACTGGCTTGCCATCTCCACGTCACCCACTGCCAACAACAGTACAATCCGCGCTGTTTTGAACTCGATATTAGTCGCCAATTGGAAGTGATAGGTCTGCATAAGTTTTTCGGCGTTGCGCAGAACTTCCATGGCGCCTTCCATATCACCCTGCGCCTGGAGGATGCGCATCAAGGGAATGTCGCCTACTACCAGGTACCCGCCTAACTGCTGTCTGTATTCTATGCCAGTGAGGACATGTTCGTAAGCTTCATCTAGATGGTTCCACTCGCGGTAACAAATCTGCCAGCCCGAATTCATAGGCGCAGCGTACGCGCGAATCCAATCCCTTCCGCTCCATCATCAGTTGATGCGCTCTGTCATACAGTTCCTTTGCCTGATGAAGCCGCCCTTGTACTTTCTTGATAGCGGCCAAATCGCACATCGCCGGTATGCTCAACATCAGTTGACCCGTCTTTTGACCGACCCTGAGCATATCCAACAGCGCTTCACTGGCGCTGTTTAAGTCATCGCCGGCGAAATAGGAATCCGCCAGCGCATAAGCAGCCATCCCTCGCGCGGTCAGGTGTACCTCCGGCAGGAGTCTCTTTGTGAGCGCCGCCATCTCGATGACGCGTGTCGCATCGCCGTGCAGATTGGCGAGGTAGGCTCGGATGGCTGCGATGTGTCCTAACAGCTCTGAGCTCTGGGGATCGCCAGGTTTAATCCGCTTTGCCACACCTTCAAGCAGGGGGTCTACCTCATCCAGTTGGCTGGCCAGGACCAATGTGTTGGCCCGGTAGATATCGATCCAGGGACGGTCGAGCACAATCTCTTGGGGCAGCTTGTCGATCCAGCCTAACAAGACCGGTACCTCATTGCGCGAGAACATGCTGGCGATGTTTTCTTCGATCAACAAAGCGGCCTGCTCAAAATCTTGGGCAGCCATGGCGTGGATCATCGCTTCCTCCAGGGAACCTTCATTCTGGTGCCATCGGCTGGCGCGACGGTGTAGTTCACGAATCTGTCCGGCCGATCTGCGCTGCCTGAGTATGCTTTTCAGCAGGTCGGCGAACAGATGATGATAGCGATACCACCTCCTTTCGTCGTCCAGAGGGACCAGGAACAAATTTGCCTGTTCCAACCGGGTCAATATCGCCTGGCTGTTATTACCTTCTGTAATAGTGTCACATAAGGTGCCAGTCATCCGTTCTAAGATAGCGGTCGTTAGCAGGAAATCCTGAACGTTACGGGACTGCTGTTCGAGAACCTCCTCGACCAGATAGTCCAGGATGAAATGGTGATCGCCGGAGAATACCTCGATGAAAGCGGATTTATCTTTGCGCCCCTGCATGGAAATCGCTGCCATTTGCAAGCCTGCGATCCAGCCCTCGGTGCGCTTCTCCAGCACAGCCACATCTTCTGGCGAGAGGTCTAATCCCAATTGTTTGTTTAGGAAAACTGTGGCTTCATCAGTTGTAAAGCGCAAGTCATCTGCGCGTAGTTCTTTCATTTCTCCACGTGCTCGCAGTCGGGCCAGTGGTAAAGGCGGGTCGGAGCGGGTGGCGATGACCAGGCGCATCTGTGGCGGCTGGTGATCGAGTAAAAAGGTGAGGGCGTCGTGGATGGATTGTGCCGAAATCAGATGGTAGTCGTCGAGGACGAGGATGCACTCTTCTGGATTGGCAGCGATGCTGTTGATGACGGCCGTTAGTACAGACTCAGTCGACGACCGTTGCCGGGACTGTCGCAGAGCAAATTCTCCAACATCCGGCACAATCTTCTGCAAGGCGGCAACAAAGTAAGCGAGAAAGCGAACCGAATCGTTATCGCCTTCGTCAAGCGAAATCCAAGCGACAGTACACTCGCATTGTTGAACCCACTCGCTAATCAGCGTCGTTTTGCCAAAACCAGCCGGTGCGGAGACAAGCGTGAGTTTGCCCTTTAGCCCGCCGTTGAGTTTTTCGATGAGGCGGGAGCGGGGAACGAGAGACGGTCGTGCACCAGGCACATACAGTTTCGTTTGCAGTATGTCGCCAGCCATAGACACATTATAATGAAAAGATTGGCATTTGGGTTATTGAGGTGACGGGTAGAGTGGGCGAACGCCATGTCTGTGGCACCCGTGCTCGCTGGCTTCGGCCATCATGCCAATTTCTACGCCGCGCCGGTCTGTGGCACGTTTGCCGCGAGTGATCCACCAACTCAGATTGGCCAAGGTCGGAGGCTCTTTGGGACCGAGCACGGTCAGCATCAACCAATGGAATCCAGGTACAAAGATGGGTCGACCTTCAGGTGGATTGAAGTATCCTGGCTTAATACGCTCATGATTCTAATTGGCTCCCTCTACCTCGGCCAACAAAGATTCGGCCGTTTGCATCAAATCCATCTCTCGTCCTCTTGCTTCAGCTTCGGAAACGAGCTCGGAAGGTAATTCAGCCACCAACTCCTCCCACAGCCTGCCTGCCTTCTCCCGGCTCTCAAAATGGCTCGACGGATGATCGTTGACCAAAGCAAGCAGCGCTAAGGCCTGCTCAAGCCGGCCGGTGCGGGCCTTAATGTTGGCCATCCCCACCAGCGCATCAAGACCAATCGGCCGCGCCTGACTGCCGAGCATCGTTTGCAAACTGGCAGCAAAATAGGTCCCTGTTTCCTCAAGTCGACCCAGCCCCAACAGGGCCCATCCCGGCCCACCAATATGTTCCTGTTTCGAAAAACTGGCTTTCTCAAATGCCGCAAAGTAACCCAGGGCTGTTTCGTAATTCCCTTCGTCAACGGACAAATTTCCCAAAAGCCAATAAGAAAATAGGACCGGGTGTGGCGTATTGATCTCTTCGGCCAGAGCAATGCACTGTAGGACATATGATTTGGCCTGGGCAAAATCCCCTTTCAGACGAGCAGCTTCGCCCCGATAAAACAATACATAGGCGATCAGTGAGCCCTGGTTTATTTTGGCGAGCAATTCTTGACCTTTATCAAAGCAGGTTTCTGCTTCATCTAGCAACCCTCGAACTGTTGCAATTTTTCCCAGTTCGATCCACTTGGCTGGGAGGAAATAGGGGAAATTGAATTCGGCAGCTATTGGTTCGATTAACTGCAGCGCATCAACAGCCGCATCATACACACCTGTGTGCTGCATAATAAGACATCGGGTAAACAAACTTCCAGCGTAACTTAGTCTATCTCCTGCCGCGAGAAATAACGCTTCAGCTTGCTGTATCTGATCTAATGCTTGAGGATAGGCTCCTTGGATGAAGCTTGTAAAACCCAAGCGGTCAAAAACAGAGGCTCTAAGCTGCTGGGCAGATGGCTCTTCTGAGGGAGGGGCCCACGACAGGGCTAACCGCGCGCTTTCTTCTGCCTCCTGCAAGCGATAAAGACGTATTTGAGCATCAGACAAAGCCAGTTGGTAGGTGACCAACCGGGCGCAGTTTTCCTGGGCGTCGCTGCTTTCTATGGCCGGCTGATTGCTGCAGAAAGGCCGGAGCCGCTCAACAATTAGCCCAAAGGTTTTTTCCGCTTCTAAAAACCATCCTTTAATTTCAAAAAACCTTACCAATGCCGCACTCATTGAGCTGTCAAATATCAAGGGCTGATGCTGAATGGTCCAGCGGATCGCAGCGCGCACATTATCCATATCTTGGGTTAAGGCTTCCAATGCCCTAATATACTTAGGACCATGCAAATTTTCGTCTTGTTCGCAGACAATGGTCAAAAAATAACGGCCGTGGCTTGCCCGCACCTCTTGCACCGTCGAACCACTTTGGGCCAGCTTTTCAGCCGCAAATTGGCGCAGCAGTTCATGGACGGCGTAACGCGGTGTCCTGAGCTTGCCGAAGGAGTCGTTTTCCCCAATCGACAGCAAGGATTTGCTCACCAACCCTGAAAGTGTGCGTAACGATGCCCCAGTCACTGCTTTTGCGGCGTTGCGGTCAAAGCCGCCGCGGAAAACAGAAAGCTTTTTAAGAATATCCCGCTCTTTATTTGTTATCCGTTCCCAGGAATAAGAAAAAACCGCGCGCATACTACGCTGCCGATCGGGCACGTTGCGCATTTCGCTGGCCAGAAAATCGAGTTTGGAGTTTATTTCGCCGGCAATCTCGGCACATGAAAGATGCAGAACCCAGGCTGCTGCCAGCTCTAAGCCAAGCGGCATGCCCTCAACCAGTTGGCAAATTTTCAGAACATCCAGCAGCTCAGCCTCAAGATTGAAGGAGGCGTATATTTGCGTGGCGCGTTGCGTGAAAAGCTGAACGGCATCAGACGCACCAGCCTCATGAAAAGACAAACCCTGCAGGGCAAACAACCATTCTTCTTGTAAATTTAAGCGCTCCCGTGACGTGACCAAGATCTTGAGGTCTGGGGCGTTTTGTAGGAGCTCACTGACAAAATCGGCCGTTTCCAACAAATGTTCAAAGTTATCCAAAACAAGCAGCATCTCTTTAGGACGGAGATGAGAGAATAACTGGCGTTCAGGGGTATCGCCGCCATGAAAGGAGAATTTGAGCGTGTCAGCCAGCGCTGCTGCCAGAGGGTTGATGCTCCTGCCGGAACCGCCGGCATTGACAGCCGCCAGTTCCACGTAGGTGACACCATCCGTGAAGCCGGGCAGTTGGGCTCTTGCCGCTTCAATACTCAAGCGCGACTTGCCCATGCCCCCGGCAGCCAGAATCGTCAGTAGGCGGCAGTTTGGGTTGCCAAGATTGGCTGCAATCTCCGTGAGTTCCCGTTCACGGCCGAAAAACTGTGTCGTCTGCAAAGGTAAGTTGTGTTTGTGTGTCTCTTCTTGCGCTGCCGGCATCTGTGCTTCAGCCAGAGACATTTCACTGAGCAGCCCATAACGGGGCACAAACTCCCCCCAGGCCGCAAAGATGAACTGTTCATATTGGGATTCAGGAATGTTTAGATGGGCTGCCAGGAGTTCGGCAAGTTCCAGCGACGGCCGGCCTTCGTTGCGCTCAATCTGCCGGATGGCCATTGGCGTGCAGCCGACAAGCTCAGCAATCGCTTTCCGTGTCAGGCCCAGCCGGTTACGTCCGGACTGTACCCAATCCCCAAACGATTCTTGAGTTGGAAGGGCAGGGATATTAAGTCCCTCAACCCCAGGATTTAAAGTTGGGAATGAGACGTGATCTATATGAGGTTCAGAACGGGCAAAGGCCACAAAATCATCCCTTCTTTCAGGAGGCACATGCAGAGTTTCGGCGATCAGCCTGGCTAACTGGCGGGAGGGCTGTCGCTCATCCGCTTCAATTTTGCGAATCGTTCCCACAGAACAAGCACACTGAAAGGCCAGTTCCTTTTGGGTCAGATCCATTTGTCGCCGGGCTCGTTTTAGCCACGAACCAAACGTGACGATTTCAGCCATTGCTACCTCGTTAACAAGGGGGTACATCTGCATTATAACCCTTTTACCTGCAACTGCGTCCAAATGTAGATATCAACCGTAAGGCTAATTTGAGTTTGATACAACCATAACTTCCAAAAACATGCAATCAATAGTTGATGATCAAAGAAGGAGAATCGACACGTACGACTACAGATTAGCTCAAGAAAGATGTCAAAACACCGTCAACAAAGCCAGCGCCAAACGTCGCCAGAAAACAGCTGACCATATAAGCGAAAGCACAGGCATTCGGAAACTCCTGGCAATGGTCACATCCTTTTTGCGTTTGCCCCTAAGGAGATCCATTTCGAACTTTACAATATTGCAATCTCGAAATTAGGATACTTAAGCCTACTTTTTTCTCAGTTGTAAGTAAACAAGTACAGCTTTTTGGGTACTTATCCCTGTCAGCTTTCGTTACTCGAAATATGTTGCAGAATGATTTGGGGGAGATGGGAAAAATGAGCATCGGCCGTCAGCAGCACGGCACTATGTTCCATTGCAGATGCGGCGATCCACAAATTATTGGTTGGAATTGGCCGGCCATTCTTGCGCAGGTAGGCATAGATTCTAGCATACCGTTCTGCTGTTGCGGTAACAATAGGCGCTACGGTAACACGCGGGCTGTTTAGGAACTTATCCAATTCTTCGCGGTTGATTCCACGACGACTGCCGGCCTCAAATCCAGCCCAAAGTTCACCAAGGACAATAACGGGTAACAATATTGCTGTAGCCTTGCGGATTTGAGAGGTGGCATCTGGATATCCACGCTTAAACGCCGCGTAAGCTAGCCACGAATTCTGCTAAAATTCTTCGATTTTCCCCAATATTTAGGCCAAAAAAGAAAGAAACCGCTTGACATCGCTGTCAAACGGTCCGTTTTTCTTCCGCACCAAAGCGGGTAGAGCTGAAACCTCGGAACTATTTCAATTCCATTTCAGCCAGGCATTCGCGCATTGCCTCCCGGCCTGAGTTCATTAATATCTGTATGCGTTCATCACTCATGTCAAATTCGAGGGTATCAAAACCGCCTACTGGGAGGTGGCAAACGACATCGGGATGGGTGCGTACGATGAAATGATCATGGTTTTTCAGGAAAGTGGTCAATAGCGCCTGGTTGCGTTCTTTGACAGTTGACCAGCGGCTGTGCAGCGGATCTTCTAACTCTTCGACTGCCGGTTCAGTGCCTTCCGCGGCTTCAACAGGAATGGTGTCGTTCAGAAAGAGGCCGACGACACGCTCACGATCTGGTTGGATGCCCATGGCCTCAATAAATTCCGGTTCTTGTGAGACGACCATTTCAATGCCGAAGTTAGAGCCAAGACCGCCGTCGACAATATCATGCCCGCTTATGTTCTCGCCCAAAGTAGGTGCCCCATTCGGGCTGCCAGGTCACGTGGTTATAGACGAAAGGGATGCTCATAGACATACGAATCAGCCAGGCGACAGGCAGATCAGGAGCGGTACGGTGGTTGATGATGAGCATCTCGTGATCGGTTACATCGGTGATGATTGCCGTCAAATCATTGCCTGTCTGCTCGTGAAATTCGGCCAAGGTTAGTTGGGAGAGATTACGGCCATCTGCGTCTAATTTCTCATCAAGCCAAGTTAGAAATTCCTCACCGGCATAAACCCCGCCAAACTCGATGAAGGAAAAGGCCTCGCGCAGAGCCTGGTGCTCCAGCGCTTTATGCATGACGGATTCATCCAGTTGATCGGCCGTATTCAGCGGCAAGAATGTATCGAGAAAATGTTCGAAGGCAGCAAATAAGAGACTCTCACGAACGATTTCATCCTCAAACGATGTGGGCACGTCCATGAATTTGGCCAGGATTATCTTGCCGTCAGCTGTGCGCTCGGTGATAGCCGCGACCATCTCATCGGCGCTGTACCCCGAGGCAACCATGAGGGCCATGATCGAACCGGACGAGGTGCCGACCACGCGACGATAAGATAGTCCCTGCTCTTCCAGCTCTTTGAGTGCTCCAACCTGGGCGATGCTCTTAGCGCCGCCGCCGGAGAAGACGATGTCGAGACCATCTTCGCTGTATTGCAGGCCGGTTCCGCCGGCAATGATGGGCAGATCGCCCGTTGTTTCGTCCGCAGCAGCGTCCTCTTTGACGGTTGTTGCATTTTCGGCCGTCTCTTTTTGTTCCTCTTTGTCATTGGCATTACAGGCCACAAGCAGTAGGAGCGTTAATACCATGACAATAATTATTAATCTTGTGGATGTTCGCATAAGCTGTTGCTGCTTCATTTTTTATTGTTCTCCATCTGATAAGTCATAGCCGGTAACCCGTTTATAGCAAACTACTCGCGAGCCATAAGTCTCCTGAGACGCCACCAGGCAAAGATAAAGAGCAAGACGCCATACAAGATTAAGCCAATGTAGCAAGAGCGGCTCGGGTGGCAGGCCGCGGAGCATCACGTCTTGCAGCAGGGCTGTGCCATAAGTCGCCGGCAGCAGCCAGGAAACGATGTGCACACCGCCCAGCAAACGGTGCAGGGCGATGAAAAAGCCGCTGAAGAAGATGCTGGCCAGTAGAACGATCATCGAATATTGTACTGCCTGGCTGTCCGTCTGTGATATCGTGGAGATGGCAAAACCCATGGCAAGGGAGGTATAAAGCAGGGCCAGGACAATGGCGGTATATGCCGACCAGGTGCCCAACATCGGCACATGGAGCCCCAATATCACCAGCGCGGTTAATATGGCGGCTAAGAGGCCTCCAAAGATCAAAAAGCTGATGGCTTTCCCTAAGAGCGTCTCAAAGGAACTGATGGGCGCCGCGCGGAACAGCTCGATGGAACCGCCTACCCGTTCGCGGACAATGGCCAGCGCAGCCAGGGTGATGGCGATATGCTGCAAGAGCAGCGAAATGACGCCCGGTACGTAAAAATCAATGGGACCAAAGGTCACATCAGACAATTGAATGGCTTTCCCAGCAAACGGCCGTGCCAGGACCGCGGAATCCACATCGACAAACTGCGCTAAAAATTCATCCAGCTGCGATAATTCATTTTCTAGCGCGGTCACCTGCTCAATTTCCGCGCTATGATCTTGTTTATCTGCATCAAACTCTTCGAGTTCAACCATGATCTGCTCAGCTCTGATCAAACTTTCAAATGGGGATTCATTTGTCTCCTCGTCTGCGATACTTTGCACTCCTTCAAACGCGGCCAGACTGGATGACAAGGCCAGATTGATCTTCTCGAAATCCTGGGCGAGAGCGACAATATCATCAGCCGCTTTTTCGCTTTTTCCATCTTCCAGATCCTGGTGCAGGCTCATGGCATCTGCATGCGCTTCTTGAACCCTGGCCAGGATATGCTCGGACTCATCTTTCGCTTTATCCAACGAGCGGATCGTGATCAATCTATTGACTTCTTCTACATAAGCGCGCTCAAGCGTGTTAACAAACATCTGCTCAAGGGGATCGATCTCATGATGGATGATATCCATTTCAGAGTGTTGGTTGGCCTTGATGTCTCCGAAAGGGTCGGACGGGGTGATAAGCACCAGATCAATATTGCCGGCATCAAGCCGATCGGTCGCCTCTTCTTGGGTACTGACGATGTCCACCATGTCAACCGCACCAGACAGGCGACCCGCTATTTCCTTGATCTCCTCTTCAATCTTACTGTCGGCTGGGATAACCATGATCGTGCGCATAGTACGTAAACTGTTGTTATAGCCAATACCAAAGATGAACAGAATCAGAAATGGACCCAGGATCAGTGTTGCCACCAACCTTGGCTGGCGCAGGATCTCCGCCATTTCCTTACGCACAAAAGATGAAACCCGAATTAGGAATTCACTGATCATGACGCCATCTCCTCTTTTTCACGGACTGTTCCATTATCATCACGAATATATCGTCAAACGGGGGCACAAATTCATTGACGGACTCCACGCTTAGACCTTGCGTTTCACACCAATCCAGCAGCTGCGGGATGGCCGTGCTGGCATTTTCCACCGTCAGGCGGGCTGTTAGCGGATCCAGGAATTTGACTTCCTCTTTGACCAATGGGTGATCCTGCAATGCACCGACCGCTTCTGCATCCATCAATTCCACTGTGCGCAGGTCAACTAACATGCCCGTTTAAAGCACGATAGCGCAGCATCTCCGGCGTTTCGACCATGAGCAGCTTCCCATTGCGCATGACGCCGACAAAATCACAGTAGGCTGCTTCGCCCACGTACTGCGTGGTGACAAAGAGCGTATGGCCCTGCCCTTTAAGAGTCTGGAAATGGTCCCAGAACTTGCGTCTAAGAACCGGGTCAATGCCTGCTGTTGGTTCATCCAGGAAAATTAATTCAGGACTATGAATGAGCGTGCTGGCCAAACTGAGGCGGCGCTGCATGCCGCCTGATATATTGCGGACCATCTTCTTTTCATGTCCGGTCAACTCCACCAGATCCAATAGTTCCTCCAGCCGTTCCCGCCGGTTCATGGTGTAGCCGTAGATGGAGGCGGCGAAGTTGAGGTTTTCCCAAATCGTTAATTCCGGGTAAAGGATGAATAATTGGGGCATGTAACCGATGCGTTTCTGATCGTCGCGCTTGAAACGGGCCGGTGTTTTGCCAAGGACCTTGATTGTGCCATCGGTCGCTCCATAGTTGCCGATTAGCAAGCGCACGGTCGTTGTCTTACCGCAGCCACTTGGGCCAATAAAGCCAAAGATGGATCCCTGGGGCACATCCAGCGAGACAGTGTCTACGGCATTAATGTCACCAAAGCGCTTAGTAACATCGCGCATTTGAACGACAGGTTCATTATTTATTTCCATTGCGCCTCCTATTTTTATGCTCAAGTCATCTCAAAATCGTGATCGGCAAACATGGCCAAGATTTGCAGCCGCAATTCGCTGGACACATTGCTCATCTGTTTTGTGTTGGTTACCCAAGCATGCAGCATGTAGCTGATGCTTGACCCGCTGATGTCAGTGACAAGGACCTCGGGCTCCGGCCGTTCCAAAACACGTGCATGGTTGCCCGCTGTTTCCAGCAGTGCGGCCATTATCTCCTGCGGGTTATCTTTAGCACTGACGTTGACAGGGATATTGATCCGCTTTCTCTTGCTGCCCTCTTTTTCCGAATAATTGGCCAAGACATCACCGAGCAGTTGTCCATTGGGCACAATAAGCTGGACATTATCATTCGTGCGAATGCGCGTCGAGCGCAGACGGATATCTTCCACAACACCGCTGGCGCGCGAGGTGACAATTTCGTCGCCAGGTACCAGGCTGCGTTCGAAGAGCAGGATAAAGCCGCTGACAAAATTATTGACCAGCTCTTTCATCCCAAAGCCGAGCCCAACGGACAAACCACCCAGGATTACGGCCACGGCCGTTAAATCCACCCCGGCCACGAGTAAACCGACCAACAGCCCTAAAACAATCACAATATAACCGCTGAATGTGGCCACGATGGGAATAAGAGAGGGATCAGCGTCCATGCGCGGCAGGATGACATCACGCAGCAAGCCGCGCACATAACGGCCGAGCAGGACAAAAATATAAACCACGACCAGGGCGCCCAGCAAGGCGCCAACCGTAACAACAAGGCCCTTGCCGAGATTAATCCGGTAGGCCAAAATGCCGTCCAAGATGCCTACCAGATGCATCAGCGCCAATAAAATGAAAGTCGGCCGTAGAATTTGATCGTGCCAGAGGTGTATCTTCTCCGGCTTCATCAACATCTGGATGAGACCGCTCAACAAGCGATAAACGAGCCACAAGCCAACGAAGGACAAAATGTAGTCGATGATGCCGTGGGGCTGCTCCAGCAGTTGAAATATTCGAATGACACCCTTTGCCAACCAGCCAAATCGAGACCGGCAGCAAAACCAAACGGGTCAGATCCAGCACATAGCGCAGCCAAGGAGCATAAGTGAAAGCACTCCCTTTTCCGATTGCCTTATCGATACGGTTTAGAATGGCCCTTAAGATGCGGGCCAGGATGAGCCCTAGAACTACGATAAACAGCAGGCCGATAACCTCAGGCAGTAGATCCCGTCTTAGAAAATCGTTTAGCCAGTCTGTCACCTGCTGGCGTACTTCCTCCAACATTTTTCACCCCAAAGCGGCAGCAAGATGCTGCTAATCCTTTATTTGCTCCGGCTCCCCCCTGTTTAAGGGACACACCGAGAGACGATTGCTGCAATTACAGTTCCAATCACAGCCAGGATGGTCCCAAACTCGTCGCCGAAGTATTGGGTGTCCCCTGGATTCTCGGTGTCTCCACGGTTAACAGGTTAGAATCTAAACCAAGAGACCAACCAGCCAGGCGAGAACCCAGTAAACAACGCCAATGGCGATAGCCGCGACGAGGGCACCCACAAAACCAGCCACGCGCAAACCCTTCAACAGCCGGTCACTGATCATCAAGACAACTGCCGCGATGATCAAATGGATAATTGCCCCCAACCAGCCGCCGTCGATGGAAATGCCCAACAAATCCAACAGCCAGGTGATGATACCGCCGACAACGGCGATGATAATGGCCGCGATGAAGGCACTGCCAAAACCATCCACCTCCAGCCCCAGACCCAGTTTACTCACAATCCAGATAACAACTCCGGAAATCAGAGCACCAATCACAACACCTATAAGTAAACCTACAATAGTCATCATTTACCTCCTTAAGGTAATAAGTTTATAAAACGGACCGTGTACCAGGGATTGGTTGGCATACGGTCCAGTTGAACACAAATTGTTGTTGGGGATCCACAATCGGGCGGCTCACTCAGCTACGCGCACGGCCGTGCCGCTGACGGAGACCATGAGCATGCTGGTCCTACTTCCTTTACTATCGCCCGTCTGGCGATCGATGGTTTCATAATCCACATCTATGCCGACAATGGCGTTGGCGCCCAAATCTTTAGCGCGTTCAATCAAGTCATTCATAGCAATGTCACGCGCTTCGTTGACGACCTTCTCATAGGAACCGGAACGGCCGCCGACCAGGTCGCGAATATTGGATGAAATGTCTTTCAGCACGTTGGCGCCCATGATTGCTTCTCCGGCCGCTACGCCCAGGTATTCTTGAATAGGTTGGCCATCGATGGTTGCTGTCGTTGTTACTATCATTTTAATGCTCCTTATTCGTTACCCGGCCAGATTACTTGTTGGCTACGACGGCCGTTCCTGAAACTGAAACCATCAACATGGACCCCCGGATCGTCTCATAGTCAAGATCGATACCTATAACTGCGTTAGCGCCCAATTCTTCCGCTTTCGCCGTCAGATCTTCCATGGCCAATTCTTTAGCCTGGTGCAGTTCCTTTTCGTAAGAACCGGAACGGCCGCCGACGATGTCGCGGATACCGGCGGAGAAGTCCTTGAAGACGTTGGCACCCATGATCGCCTCACCGGCGATCACCCCTAGATATTTCTCGATCTGATACCCTTCCAATATGTTTGTTGTTGCGTAAATCACAATTAAACTCCCAAGCTAAATACATTGTTATTCAAAGATGTCAACTTTTTGAGTGACCAAGAGAAAGTTGACATCTTTTCGGTTACAGGGCAGCAAATAATTTACCTCGCGCTCACCCCGGACGCTCCAATTACGACCCGTCGTCGCCGGGTAAAACCCACTGCGGCTGCCACGCATCCAGGCAACCGCAGATCGAGTTCTGCCTCTGGATCTTGGACGTAGGCGGTGTTAACAAGCTGTTAGGCCTGTTCGTCCTCATCAGCTGCCACCTCAACTTGCGCCTCACCAGATTCGGCCGCTTGTTCTAATTCGCTATTTAAATCAGCGCTGACCGGATGGCTGACGAGCTGCCCCCCAGCACCCGCTAAAATGCCTTCTACCGCTGCGACTGAGCCGGCGTCGGTGAGCATAACATACATTGAATGATCCGATTCCAAAGATTCGGCCATCTCCTTGAGCTTATCATTGGGGAAGCCACCATCGCGGAGCTTGGCTGCGACGCCGCCGATGACTGCACCAGCGATTGTGCCAACAACTGGGATAAAGGATCCTACGACCGCTCCAGCTACGGCACCTTTTCCACCACCCCAATCATTCGTCTCTTTCACATGAATCTTGCCTTTCTCATTCTTAGAGAGGATGGCAACATCTCCACGTTTGATCTTTTCGTCCTTGACGGCTTTTAGCGCTTCCTTAGCCCCATCCTCAGTGTCGAAGTTAGCGACGATGATTTGCATTTCCATTGACATTTTACTTTCTCCTTTGATTTTTCAGTTTGGTATCAAAAATAAACTAACTTTACTAAATAACACGATAGTCTTTTCCAAAAAAAACGATTATCTATTTGTTGTTTTTTAAATCATAATTAACCTCCTAAGGTAAATGAGTTGCTTGCATATTTTGATACAAAAATATTATTGTCCATCGCCAGGTAACACCCACTGCGGCTGCCGCGCATCCAGGCAGCTCAGATCAAGCTCTGCCTCCGGATCTTGCACGAAGGCGTTGGCGATCTGCCCCACACAGCTTTCCGTGTTCCTCCAGGTCCCATGATCTTGCTGCGGTATAAGGACGTAGGTGCTGTTTGCCAGCTCGCTGGCAGCAGTCTGGCCCATGTAGACAGGCGTAGATTTATCGTAGGCACCCTGTAAAATGAGGGTGCGCACATCGCTGGTCACTGGACCTTTTACCTCTATCGGCGCCGGGTTAACCAGCCAATTCTCGCAACGGTCAGCAAATACTTGCGACTTATCCAGGTTCGTCAGCTGCGGGAACGCCAGAGAATTGTAGCTGTCAACCGCATCCTCAAAACTTTCATGCAGGATGTCATCGATGCAGTGAATCGAACTATACAGCAACTGAGCCGCTCCTTTGGCATTGCCTTCGCGCATTGAGACCAGCTGAGCCTCCGGATTGTTAGCAGCAGCAAACTCGGCTTGTAGTTGGGCGACATAGGGAGAATTGGCAAAGTCATCGGCGGTCAGCGTCCCCGATAACGCCAACATCTGGTCCGCGGTTTCGCCTGGGAAGTTTTCCGCTATGAACTCCTGCAGCACAGCCAGTGGATCTTCCTGGGCTATTACAAATTGAAAGTATCCTGGAAAAACCGACGCTTCCTCAGGGCTGAGAAGATCGAGAGCCGCGGCGACAAACGCCTGCACCGGGTCATTTGGATCCAGATCCTCTGCTGCCGAGGGTTCAGCTTCCACTACCGGTTCGGCTTCCGGACTGCCAGTGCCGACTTCGCCATCACGCAAAGCGAGGTAGGTATCTAACACACCCGACTCCAATTCGGCGATCATTTTGGGCAGATATGCAGCGCGAAGCTCCGCTACATCTCTCAACTGCTCGACGACATCTTCAACCGTGACTGTCTCCCCGTTCGTTGTGAGCGGCTCTTCCTCAAGCTGGATCAACAGTGCGGAAAGGCGTTCACTCAGATCAGGATATGCTTCGTTACAAACAGCGTCTGATGCGCACTCATCCAGCAGCTGTGGCAGGAAGTCGTGGTCAGAACGCACCAACGTTCTGATCAGATAAACGGATGGTGGAAATGCCGAGTCCAGGACGACGGAGCGCAGTTCCGGCGCTGCGTCGTAGCCGGAAATATTGTTCATAATCGTCATCGCCAGGCGCGTGCCGTAGGAGGCGCTGTCGATATTGAAACTTTCATACCCTAATGCTTTGACGAGCTCCACCGCATCCCGGGCATTGGATGCCGTGCTAAATTGATCGATGTCAAGACCTTGGGCAGTGAACTGCTCCCAGCAGATCTCATTGAGAACCGGGAGATCTTGATCGGCAATAATTGGCGCTCCTACCCCTCTGCTCGCCGCTGACCGTCGCCAATAAGTTTGGTGCCGCTGTCCGCAAGGCCTCGATCTGTTCTGCGGGGGCGTCATTCTGCATGGCCAATACCAGGCATTCTTCAAAGCCCAGGCGCTGGCTTAGTCCGAGGCCGCGTGTGTCGAAAAAGATGAGATCGTGTTCAGGCCGCAGCATCTGGTACTTATCGATATTCATTCCCAAGATCGCGGATGAGCCAGGACCACCTTCCAGGTAGATCAGGGAATCTGGTTCAGGGTTCTCGCCAGTCGCATTGACTACGACATAGCTCAGGTCAAGGTTACGGCCGTCCGGCTCCTCCCAATTCTGGGGCACAGTGAAGACGCCACAGGTGTAATCTTCGCCTTCGACAAGGTTATTGCCCGATAATACGCCTGGTGAACAAGAGACTGAGTCGACACCCGGTTCTCTATCCGACAATTGCGGCGGCGGGGCGATGGCGGCCATCATCTCCAGCTGCTCATCAGCGATAGCCGTGCTTGCATCTTCAACCTCTACGGCTTCTTTTGTTGGCTCTTCCTCTGTGGTTTCTTCAGCAGCAGGTTCTTCTGCAGTTGGTTCTGCAGCAGGTTCTTCTGTCGGTATCTCCGTTGGTGCTGCGGTCGGTTCAGGCGCTTCTGATTCTTCCGCTGCCTCTGGTGGCGCTTCTTCTAGCGGTGTGTCCTCTACCGCCACGGTTGGTTCAGGAACTGCTGTGGCTGGCGCTGAATCATTCTGGCAGGCCACGAGTAAAATGAGTAATAAAATCAATAGAATAGATGCTATGTTTTTCATGAGATGAGTAAGACTCCTTCTTTTTGAATCGTTCTAAATAACTGTTGCTCAAGGGCGTTATTCTCTGTTTTGAAAATCAATGTCCAACCCTTATTGCTCTGCGGGCAGCGCGAACTGCAGCGGCAACGCCTCGGCGATACAACGACTATCCGGCTCTGTCGTCGGGTCGGCAATGAACGAAGCCACAATGCTCGCCGCGCAAGCATCCCCAGTGAGGAACTGCACGTGCCCGCCATAGGGGAACTCGAAGGAGAAGCCGTTCGGCAAGGTGGCCAGTACTTCCTCGGCATTGGATGCCGGTGTGGCCGGATCTAAGGCGCCACTGAGCAGCAGCACGGGAAGGTCACTGCTGATGGGGACATCTGTCTCATCTGGCAGCACAGGCAAGTTCATGTATGAGCACATTTCTATGTAACCCGAGGCTTCCGATCGGGCAGACTCGGAAACCACGCTGTAGACCTCATCCAGCGAGATCGCGTCATCGACAGAGGTGACGGGGTCCTCAGAACAGACCATGGCATAATGCATCGGGAGACTGATACTCTCAAATCTGGGAAAAACCCCATACAACAGGAGAAGAGACCTTTCATCCTGCTTTTCATTGAGGAATGTGTCCACGCCCAGCGGCAGAAATGAGGCGGTAATCGGAGAGTACAGGGCAGTGAAAAAGGCCGAAGCTGCCAGGTTCTCGTCAATGTAAATCTGTTTTCCATCCACTTCGGCCACATATGGTTCTGCTTGCAGTTTCTGGTATACGGCCTCCACATCTTCGGCCAGATCGGGATATGCCTCGCTGCAGGCTTTATCTGCCGCGCACAGACCAATCGCGTACTCCAGCGCCGACTGGAGCTCCGCGTCCTCTCCGGTTACCCAGCTCGGTGCATTGAGTGTGTCGACGCCATCCAGGATCACGGCCGCGAGCGTATCGGGATAGTCACGCATGACGTGTTGGCTCAGCACCGTCCCGTAGGAATCCCCGTACAAGACAATCTGGTCGTAGCCGAGCACCTCGCGAATGCTGTTGATATCCGCTGCATTTTCGACACTGTTGTAGGCGGCAAAGTCAACGCCCGCGTCTGCGAATTCCTCGTAACAAGCCTTGATCGCATCGGTCGAAATCTGCTCTCGTTCCTGGGCCGATAAACCCGCATAGAACGCTTCCAGCATCGGCTCCATCGTTTCTTCACTGCACATCAGAGCCGGCTCGGCATACAAGGTGCCGCGCTGCGTGAAAAAGACCAGGTCCCGGGTTGAGAGGAGATCGGTGTAGACAGTTTCATCGCCAGCGACCATACTTTGGGCAATCTGAGCGGCGGTGTCCACGTTTGAGCCCCCTGGCCCACCCTCAGCAAAGAACAGAGGTTCAGCGGGGGTATCGGCCGTTGACGGCAAACGGATGACACCCAGCTTGATGCTGCGCCCATTGTCCTCATTGTGGAATTCAGGCACCTCGACGCGCACGCACTCATAGTCGGCACCTTCGGCATCTCGATGAAGCATTCGTCCACAAGCTCCACGCCAGGCAGTTCGCTGGTGGTAGTTTCATCCGTAGGCATCTCTTCGGGCACCGCAGTCGGCTCAGGCGCCTCTGTTGCTTCCGCTGCCTCTTCCGGCTCTTCTGGTGACGCTTCTTCTGAAGGTGTGTCCTTTGCCGCAACCGTTGGTTCAGGCACGGCGGTTGCTTCCGGGGCCTCGTCCTGGCAGGCCGCAAGCAAAATGAGTAATAAAATCAAAAGAAATGATGCTGTCTTTTTCATGGGATAACTAATTCTCCTATATCTTTTATGATTTCTTAACAGGATCGACGATCCTGATGATTAATGTGTTGATGGCGTAGATTGCCGTGGAATTGATGGCACCCATAAAGCCAACGATGGCAAACCAGATGGCGTAATCGACCAACTGTGGCGTGACGGATGACTGGCCGCTGCGATTGAGGACGAAAGGCGCGGCGACGACGATCCCCGCGGCGAATCCTTCGAGGATAACGCGCCCAAGACGGCGCGGCCGCCGCGCTTGTGCCCAGTCGATATAAGTGGGAACGCGCCAATAAACGACGGAAGCACAAGCCGCAATCACGATGACCAGCCAGAGGAAACCGACCGGCGGCGGAAAATCGGCCCCAGCCAGCAGGACGATGAACCAAAAGAAGAAAAAGAGGATGGCGTTGATGGCAGCGATTCTGCGCAGATGCATTTAATGCTCTCTTGCTCAGCCATCGAGCAGCGGTTCCTTGATGGCCGATGGCATAAGGGCGACGTTGCAGTTCGAACTGTTAGTCAGGTAAACGATACGGGTATCCTTTTCGGGAATGGTCATGATCAATGCCGCATAGCCTGGGGTTCCCCCGGTATGCCCCCAGGCCTCAGCAGCTTCGAGGGGCATCACTCCAACCCCCAGACCATAACCGGTCATCAACCCAAATTTGATAGGATCCACTTCTTGAAACGCAGTCATCTGGGCCAATGAATCAGGATCGCTGAACAGCGCGCTAGAGGCCAGGGCTTCTGTATAAAGGGCCATATCCTCGGCCGTACTGACAATGGCCCCAGCGGTCCAGCCCTGGGAGACATTCCAATCGGTGGCATTAACCAGTTCAGCCGCTTCATCATCTTCGCCTTCAGCCGTGAAATAGCCATCGGCAAGCAGGCCCTTCTCGGGGACGCCCTCCGGAAGTGTTGTGTTGGCCATCCCCAATGGGGTGAAAATGCGTGTCTGGTATAGCTCGGCCATCGATTGACCCGTCACCGCTTCCAGGGCCATGCCCAAAAGGACAAAATTGGTGCTGCTGTAAGACCAATCTTCTCCGGGGTCGAACTGAGGCTCACCGTTCTCCAGAGCGTAGGTGATAATTTCCTCAGGGGAGAAAGCTTGCTGACGCAAAGTAGCATCAGCCACGCCGGCCTCCAGCATTGGATCACCGTAGTCCCAGATCCCGGTATTGTTGTTGGCCAGCTGGCGCAAGGTCATCTGCTCACCATTGGGCACCTGTGCCGCCATTTCCGGCAGCCACTGGGCCAGGGGGTCATCCAGGGACCAGACCCCTTCCTCCTGCAGTTGCAGGGCAACAACGACGGTAAATGATTTGGTAATGCTGCCGATTTCGAGGGCATCGCTTACCTGCATGGGCGTTTGTTCTTCGACGTTGGCCAGGCCTGTGGCTTCCAGGAAACGACCTTGTGGTGAATCAACCAAGAGGACAGCACCGGGCGCTCCGCAGAAGAGTGGATTGTTGGTGAAGTTCAGTAGCAGGTCATCCCAGGTATCGGCGTTGACAGCGCCGGCAGCCGCTTCCATGCCCGCTAATTCGGCTTTCTCAAGGGCACTGCAAGCGGTCATTAAAAGTGCGGCGATGATGAAGATCGTCAACGTGAATACGCGGTATCTGAAAAGGATTTTATCCATTTGCTGTGCAATTCCTTGTATCTTTAGAAATGATGCGGCCGGAAACCGGGGTACATGTGGCCCGGACGGCTGCGCCCGAGCCACATGGCATTATTCCCTAGCGGCGGCCGATGACCGGCAGGAAGATGCCGCCCGAGAAAGGTCCCTGGTTGGTGAAGGTACACTCGACCGTCTCGCCGGGATCGAGGTGGATTACGGCCGTCGCCTCGCTGAGATCGCTGCCTGATGGCGTGCCGTTAGCAAGGGAATCCACACAAGTGATCTGCGTCAGGTCCGAGCCATCGGGTAAGGCTGTCTCCCGTACCGTATAGGTGCCGGGCAGGACATTGTCGAAGCGCTTCTCGCCGCCGTCCCTTAGATCAAAGGTGGCCGGGGTTTGGATATTGTCCAGGAAGGTGAAGGGGCCGGTAGGACCGAACGTAACCGCCTTCTTGATAACCACGCTGCCGCCGGGCTGATTAGTGTAGGTGCAGCGCACCGTCTCGCCCGGATCCAGGTTAATCGTGGCCGTATTCGCCGCCACATCGCCCGTTGAGGTGACGCCGTTGGCGTCGCTGTCCGTACAGGTCAGTCCGATGAGCCTATCGCCAGCCGGCGTCTGCTCGCTGACGCTGTACTGCCCCACTGGCTGGTTGATGAAGGTCTTTTCGTCTCCACTATCCAGGCTGAAATCGCCCAGATCGCCGCTGAAGTCATACCCTGTGCCGCTGCCCGGCGCTTTTTCAATGATGATGGTCCCCCGCTGCACGTTGACAAACTCGCAGAGCACTTGGTGACCACTGGCCAGGTTCAGATCCACTTTGCGGTTGGTCACATCCCCTTGGAAGAACTGCCCCGTTGAGGCATCATAGCAGAGAATCAGAGCCAGGTCGTAGTCCGGCGTCGGGTCGTCCTCACTGATGGTGTAGCTGCCAGCGTTCACATTGCTGAAGCTGCGCAGATCGCCGTCATCCAGCGCGAAGTTGCCGCTGCCGTCGATGTCCTGGCTGAAGCCAAAGCCTGTGCCACCGGGCGGCAGGGTCACTTTCAGGACGGAGACGGTGTCAAATTTGCTGTTGGTGAAGGTGCAGGTCACGGTCTCGCCGGCATCTACGTTGATGCTGGCCGTATGGGTAGCCAAATCGCCGCTGGAGGGCGTGCCGTTGGGATCGCTGTCGGTGCAGCGAATGCCGCTGAGCCCGTAGCCCAGGCCGTCGGGGTCAACCTCGCTCACCGAATAGGCACCCGGCGCCACATCGACAACGGTTTGATCCTCCCCATCCTTTAGGGAGAAGGAGCCCAAACTGCCGTAGAATTCAAACAAATTGGTCGTGTCACCAGCCGGTGCGGTCGCCTTGCGAATCACGACCTGACCGTGACGCTCATTGGTGAAGGTGCAGTATTGGCTCTCGCCCGGCTGGGTATTGAGAAGAACCGAGCGGGTGCCCACGTCACCCAACGTCACCGCCCCCGTCTGGCTGTTGACACAGCGGATCTCGGTTACTTCATAGCCCGCTCCGCTGGGGTCGCTCTCGGTTAGGGTGAACGGTCCGGCGGCGGCGTCCACGCTGAAGGATTGGCTTTCCCCATCCTTGAGGGCAAAACCGCCGATGGAGCCGCTGCCCGTGAAATCGAAGGAAGTTGTCGTGTCGCCGGCAGGAATCGTTTTCTTCTCCACGGTGATGGTCTCATCCTCCACGTTGGTGAAGGTGCAGTCCATGGTGTCGCCGGGAGCCAGTTCCACCGTCGCTTTCTCGTTGGGGAGGTCCTTGACGAACGTGCTGGTTCCCAGCGTTGACGTGCAGCTGATGTCGCCCAGATGCCAGTCCGCGGCGGGCAGCGACTCCGTCAACTCCCACGTGCCGGACTTGGCGTTGTCGACCTGGGTCGAACCACCGTCGGTCAGGGAGCCGCTGTCGTTGGTGTTCGGCCCGCTGATGGTATAGCCAAATGCATCCGGAGCGCCATCGGGCAGCGTCTGCTTGCGCATGATGAGCGTGCCCAGCTTACTGTTGGTGAAGGTGCAGTGGGCATTGCCTCCGGGCTGGGTCAGGCTGATATTGGCCGTGCGCGACGCCAGATCGCCAGGGACGTTCACGCCCTCCACGGTACAGTCGATGGCCGTCAGTTCGTAGCCGGGCATGGCGCCCTCGGTGACCTGGTATTTGCCCCCCGGCACATGGGTGAAGGTGCGGGTCTGGGCGTCGTTCAGGCTGAAGCTGTTGGGCGTGCCGAGGTCGTCGCTGAAGGTGAAGCCACTGCCCCCCGGCGGCACCGTCCGCTTTTCGATGACGACAATCTCATCCTCAGCATTTTCGAAAAGACAACTCACCGCCTCACCGGAACCAACAGTGATCATGGCGGTCCGGGTGGCCACATCCACGGTTGCAGCGCCAACTGAACAGCTAATAGCGACCAACTCATAGCCCAAACCGCTGGGATCGATTTCGGTAACCGTGTAGGTGCCAGGGCGCACGTTGGAGAAGGGTCTGATACCCCGGTGGTCTAGGGTGAAGTTGCCGCTGTTGTCAACATCTTGGGTGAAGGTGAATCCTGTGCCACCGGCAGGCGCGGTACTTTTTCTGATCAAAATTGCGCCCGGGGCGTACGGTGTGGCCGTAGCGAGGCCTTGCGGACCGATGGCACCATCAAGCGCGTTGGCGGTGACAGCGAACTCATACTCCGTGCCGTTGGTCAGGCCGGTGATGGTCGTCTGCGTGGCGGGGGGATTCCCGCCCGCGCCATAAGTGCCCGTAGCGCCAGTCCAAGTCGTAGTGCCGGCCACGCGCCAGAGGATGGAGTAGGCATCAATCACGTGGCCGCCGTCAGCCGGTTTGGTCCAGTCGAGATCGACCTGCCCATTCCCTGGTGTTGCGTCCACCACCGGCGCGCCGATGGGGCCGAGCGGGGTTGCCGTGGCAGTGTTGCTATAGGGCCCTGCTCCTGCTCCGTTGGGCGAGTAGGTGGCTCGTACTTCGAACTCGTATTCGGTGCCGTTGGTCAGACCGGTGACCTGACGCGCCAATGTGTCGGGACCGGGGTCTGTCGTCCAACTCGCCGCGCCGGTTGCACGGTAGCGCAGCTCATAGCCGGTGATGGTGGAACCGGAGGCCTGGGGCTTGGTCCAACTCAGGTCAACCGTGCCGTCGCCGGTACCGGCTACCGTCAGATAGGGCGCCAGGGCCAACTGTACGGCGCCAGCGTTGCGCTTGCCGTTGGCATCCACCCGGTCATTGCCCAGGGCGTCTTTCGTGATACAGAGGCCGTTGATGGGATTGCGTAACGCATTGAGCTCGTAAATGCCGTTGCTGTCGTCGCAGACGGCAGCGGGAACAATGTCAATGAGCTCGCCCGGATCGAGCGGGGTCGCCCATTCGGCCAGCGTGTACGACCCTTCAATGAGCAGGCCTGGCGGGTTAGTGAGCAGGTTTGGTTGAGAGGTGACCGCCTGCAACGTAGTAGAGATTTGCTGTGATGTGGGCTGAATCCAGGTGTATTCATCGGCGGTGAAGCCAGGACCCGGAACGCCTGGAAAGGGCCGCAACTTGGTATCGGGGTCCAGCAATCTGGTGGCCGGGAATGGGAGTGTGTCAGGAAAGTTCACGCCGACCGCGGATTGAATGAAGTTGATTTTCCCGCTTCCAGGTTGGCGATAAATCCATCCAACGTCAAAACGTTGGCAACTACTGTCACATTCAACATCCGGAAACAAGACAGTCGATGCTTTGATATTCATTTCCTGGGTGGAACTATTGATAAGATGGTCTGTTACCCTTGAAGGACCAATTGCTTGGCCTGACAAGATTGAATTAACGATATTGGTCTCAGCAGCGCCGCTAATGTGGATTCCTCCCGCTTCTTCGAAGCGCGAGGTGACGATATTGGCCTTGTCGCCAGCCTGTCCCCCCCAGTTGATTGTTCCCTTATAAACGTCTTTGAAATACGAGTCCTCAATGTTGAGATTGCCCGCATATATACGATTATTCAGAGGACCTTGTACGCCACTTATTGCAGCAATAGTCGTGTCGGGAGCAGTAAATGCATTTGTGCCATTCCAGATCGTATCCCATGCGGTGCGGCGTGCCGTAAAGTTCGCACCTTCGTCGGCATCGATTGCAGGCCTGTTACAATCTCTGTATCCATTGATGATTCGGTTAAGTGTCAGGTCTTCCAGGATAAGCGATGCATTCTTCTCAATCCGCGCCACGCTGTTGAGTTCGTACATGTCTAGATCACGCACGGTGACGGTGATGGCCGAGTTATCCTGGCCATAGGCTCCAACCTTGATGAAACCCGGCGTCAGCGAATCAACTTTGTCGCCGACAGCGTCATGACAGCCAGTATTAGGACCAATCGGTGTAATAAGCCCCCCAGATGTAATCCATACAATAGCTCCGACCAATCTGGCGCCTTTGCCATCAAAGGTCACCGACTCGGTCGCCTGGACCATGAAGTAATCATTAGCGTCCTTAGAAACTGGTAGGCATTGGCCCGCATCGATCTGCAGGCCTGGCGTGAAGGTGATGGTGTCAGTACCGGGGTTGGCATTGGCCTTGGCCATGGCCTCGGTAATCGAACCGGGCCCGGTGCAACTGGTGGATGTGACGACGTAGGTCATTGGCGCTGCCGCCACCGGCGGCGGCGCTGCCATCGTTAATGCTGCCATCGTTAATGATAAGCCAACGACGCTTGTCAGGAATAATAATAAAAGTGTGATGCGAGATTTCATGGTCAGTTTCCTCCGATCTCCAAAAAGTTACAGGTTTCTTGCTTGAAAGTATACCAGGGCTATCATTCAAAAAATCTAACGTGATATTGCAAACAAACTATCTTTTTCCAGCTAGATCTTTTGATTGTAAATTTGCATTTCCACGCCGCAAGCTCTCACGTTGTTCCCGCAAGATGCTGTAAAGGGCAATCTGTCAATCACGCGAAAAAGCTCTATCGGGATTATATAGGTCGGCGAGACAACTAACTATCGCATGAAAAGCCAGAATGATGTGATACAATGCGGCAATGAGGGGCCGTAAATGGGTCTTGTGCCCCCAGTGAACAATACGGCGCAGCCATCGCACGGGGGCAATAGAGTGCGTTCCCCTAACTAGATTGGCGTCGTGTTTTTGGGCCCGGTCAGCAGCACAGCCGCCATACCGGGCAAAAGATGAGGTCCGCCTGCATGCACATCCTGGCCAGTAAAGTGACGCGTCCCGTGCCACCGCCACGGATTGTGGACCGTCCGCGCATTTATGCCCGGCTCGACCAATGGCAGTCAATACCGGTTATCTTTGTGCACGCACCGGCTGGTTACGGCAAATCTATCCTCGCCAGCCGCTGGCTCGAGATACGCGGACTGGACGCGCAGGCCGCCTGGCTTTCTTTGGACCCTGGTGACGACGATCCGCTGCAGTTCCTGCGCTACCTTGCCGCCGCGCTGGAGGTGGTTGTGCCGGGAATGGCTGCCGCCGTCGAGCCCCTGCTCGATGAGCCGGAGGTGCAGCCGGTACGTGTGCTGGAGGTGCTGCTCAGCATAATCCAGCGCGAACCACAACCACCAGACAATGATCCGCTTCTCCTGGTGCTCGACGATCTACACCACGTCGATTCACCCGCCCTGGCGCCGCTGATGACCCTGTTCCTGGAACGGCGCCCATCGCAGCTGCACTTCATGCTCCTTGGACGCTGGGCCACCTATGGACCGCTGGCCCGGCCCTACGCGGCGGGACAGGTGCTAGACCTGAGCGAGGTCGAGCTGCGCTTTCAGCCGGACGAGATGGAGACCTACCTGATGCAGCGCAGCTTTCTGCCGCTCACCGCCGAGGCGCTGGCGCGGCTGGAGGCGCAAACTGAAGGCTGGATTGTGGCTTTGCAGTTGACTGCCGCGGCAGTGGCGAAAACGGGCGACATCGACGAACTCTTGGCCGCCAGTCAAAGCCGGAGCGGTTGGCTGGCCGAATATCTGACCACCCAGATCCTGGACGGTCTCCCGCCCGCGAGGCGCACATTCCTGCTAGAGATCTCGATCCTGGACCAATTCAACGGGTCACTCGCCGCGGCTGTCAGCGGCACAACGGCTGCAGATATCCGGCTTTCGGCGCTGATTGGGGCTGGCCTGCCGCTGGTGCAGCTGGACAGCCGGCAGGAGTGGTTTCGCTACCATCACCTCTTTCAGGAACTGTTGCAGAAGCAGCTGCGGCAGGAGCAAAGCAGCGCGGCTGTCGCCACCCTGCATCGCCGCGCCGCGACCTGGCTGGCGCGGCACGACCAGGTCACCGCTGCGGTGCAGCACGCATTGGCCGTAGACGATCTGTCCCTGGCTGCCGCCATTCTGGAAGCGGCCGTGCGCCCAGAGATTCTGCGCGGCGGTACCAAGCAGGCCCAGAGCTGGCTGGCGCTCTTCCCTAATAACGCCCTCGACCAGCACCCGCGCCTCCTGTTGAATTTGTGCCTGCTCGCGATGATGCGCAACCAGGCTTACTTGATGAGTTTGGTTGCGCGCACGGACGCCGCCCTCGCATCCGCCCTGATAGCGGAAGCGGCGCGCCAGCGCGTCCAAGCCGAACTATATGTGTTCAAAATGGCGGCTTTCTACTTCCAGCGTGACTTGGAAAGCGCCAGGGCATTGGGCCGAGACATCCAGCAGTACGTGGCGCTTTTGGACCCCATTTCCCGGGGCATATTCGCGTTCCTGCAAATGCATCTTGCGTTGTTCAACGGAGAAGGACGATACGCGTTGGCGAAGGGCAATCAGGCAATCGAGGCGTTCCAAGACGCGGCCTTTGACCACGGTACGATTTCGGTCCGTCGGGAGCAGGCACGGATCTCGGCCTATTTTGGTCGTCCGCGAGAAGCCCTGGCAATGTTTCAGGAAATCATGGACCGCGCGCAACCAGACGATTCTTTTACGATCCGGGAGTTGATTTCAACGCTTCTGACTGCCAGCAGCCTCCGCTACCTGATGGACGATCTGGAAGGCGCGCAGCGCGAGCAGCAATCGGCCTTGGCCCTGGCCCAGCGTCTAGCCGAACCGGCGCTCATCAGCGAGATTGCCTCTCTCTCCGCGCTCTTCGCCATGGCGCGGGCCACAGGCAGATCAGGCGAGGTTGAAGATGCTTGGCCCATCGGCAGAAAGAGCTCGATTCCGTTGCTTAACAGACTGCACCTCCACCAGTTGGTGCGGCAAGGTCAAGTCGAACGTGCTTGGCAATTTGCTAATGCCCTGGGCGTACAAGTTGATGGCGAAATTACCAACAACCACTTGCCGGACTTCGTCTCTCTGCTAGAGGTGACCGTCGCCAGGGGGATTGATCGCGAAGCCGTCACGCCACAGATAGCGGCTGCTATCTTACAGGCAGAACGCACCGGTGGCCGGCTGTTTGCTGCCGAGTTATACGCCCTGTCAGCGTGGGACCATCTGCAGATAAACCAGCGCGAGGAGGCTGAATATGCCCTGATCCGAGCCCTCGATCTGGCAGTTGACACCGGCTATGTTCGCTTCATCCTCGACATCCCCGCTCTCGGTCCGTTGCTGGCAAGCTTGGACCATCCAGCCGCGGCAGAAATGTGGGTCGCGACAGTACCTGAAGCGCTTCGCCGGCGGGCGGCCCAACTGACCAATCAGGAACGCCTGGTGCTGGCACACCTGTCAGAGCCGGCTCGCTATCAGGACATTGCCGACAATCTCGGCATCAGCATCAACACCGTACGCACCCATATACGCCATATCTACCGCAAGCTGGGCGTGTCCAAACGCGAGGATGCCGTGGCCCGAGCGTGTGCCTTAGGATTGATTGCACATAATGACCTTATCCCCAATGTTGCTATCAGTTGAAGAGAGAGAAGCGACGCTTTGCGGTACTAGATGTCGTGCAAGGGCGAGCGGCGTGCTCTGATCTCCAGGCGGTAGTTTTGCGTACCCGCTCCGGCATCGCTTTTCCAGGCCACCGCCATTGCTTCCAGCAAGGTCGATTTGCCGGAACCGTTCTTGCCAATAGCGGAAGTCACCGACCCGTGCAGCGCCAGCTTATCTAGGTTCTCACCGCATGAAGTGAAAAAGGATACTTACCAAAACTCGGGACGTGCGCCCTAGCGAGCTGCATTTCAAACAAGAACTGGTCGCTTAGCATAACGCCTAAACTATTCCTCCAACTCCATACGCTCGGAGATTCGATCTACTAAGCGCCATAGAATAGAGAATCCGTCCCCAAAATCTTCGGTGTCGCACCATTTAATCGTGGTGGATTAGCACCACCTTTCAATCAATTGTAAAGTCTCTTTAGAAGGCCGCTTACCGTTTTGGGGTCTGTTCGCAGCCGGTATAATAACGTGCCTTTGGTCCCTGTGAAACTTTTGCCGCACTCCTTACAAAGGCAGCGCTTCTCTTTCTGACTGTGACTTCCAATATTTCCTTGGCAAACCTGTCCTCTAGCCGGACAGTCGATATTGGGGCAAAATAGTTGCTCCAGATTCATTGTGCCTCCTACTGGTATTGGTTTTCCCAAACTTTCCAGTATGCACGATGAATCTGGTTTTGCAAATCTTGCCGTTTTTAATGTTCAACCACGGTTTATTGTGGTGCTACCTAGCCACGAATTCTGCTAAAATTCTTCGATTTTCCCCAATATTTAGGCCAAAAAAGAAAAAAACCGCTTGACATCGCTGTCAAACGGTCCGTTTCTCTTCCGCACCAAAGCGGGTAGAGCTGAAACCTCGGAACTATTTCAATTCTATGGCGGCACAATATGAGCGGCAAAAATAAAGAACTTCAGCTATAATATGTGTACTTGCTGCTGCCGGTTAATTCATGACACGTAACTTATGTCTTTCTTGTTGATTAGGTTATTAAGAAAATGGGCTGTCCACCCATTTTCATAGTGTTCAGTTAGATCGGGGAGTGATCTAGGATGGAAAACAGAAAAAGCGATGGCATGTTGGATTTCTCGATCGGGTATGGTGATCCCATTTCACAAGCTGCCCCTTTTGAAGAAAGTTCATTTTGGCCCTTACTTTCCCACCCTTCAACGATAATATTCCAGAAGCGATTCTCGCCCATCTGGATTCTCTTGATTTTGATCCTGAGCATATTCATTTCCGAAGTGATAGCCATGACGACGGTGAATTTTGTCGACGCCTCGTTGACCTTGGCCCAGGAAGTATTCATCGATGCACTGATCATGACAATTTTGGTTTTTCCCGTTGTCTACTTCTTTGCATTTCGTTCCTTGCTCTCTCACATTAGCGAGCGCCAACGCGCCCAACTGGCACTTCAGAAGGCCAATGAAGAATTAGCCCTTCGAGTGCGAGAGCGGATGGAAGAATTATCAACTACAAAAGGAACCTTGAAGCAGCGCCAGTCTGCATTTGAAGGTGTACTCAAGGGTACCCATGCGGTTTGGGAACATCGCGAATTTAGCGAAATAGCCAACATTATCCTTGACTACTGCAAACAGTTGACCGGCGCGACAGCCAGCTATCTCGCTTTGACTGAAGATGACGAACATACAGTCGTTATTTTGGATTCAGGAGTAATAACTTCTAAGATGAATCCCAGTCTAGCGACGCTAAAGATCGGGCTGCAAGATGAAGCCTTTGCCTGGGGAAAGACGGTGTATCATAACGATTGTTCTCAAAGTGAATGGGGTGATATTTTGCCGGCCGAGCATATTCGATTGCACAATATTCTTCTTTCGCCGCTTAATATTGATCATAATGCTGCTGGCGCAATTGGTTTGGTCAATAAGCCTGGTGGTTTTACGGAAAATGACGTTCAAATGGCGACGGCTTTTGGAGAAATTGCGGCCATAGGTTTTCGGAATAAGAAGGTCGAACAAGACCTGCTTCACGCGAGGAACGAATTGGAAAATCGGGTTAAACAACGCACGGAAGAGCTGGCCCGAGCAAATGAGGAGTTGCAGGCCGGGCGGCAGCGAATGAAGACTCTCTCACGCCGCTTGGTCGACGTTCAAGAGAGTGAACGGCGCGTTATCGCTCATGAGCTTCATGATGAAGCGGGTCAGATCCTGGCCTCGTTGATGATGAACCTCAAAAGAATTGAGCAGTCTACAGCCCAGCCGCAGGTGATCCTGGCGGAAACGGCCGAAATAGAAGCGATCTTGATCAATCTGCAGGAAAACCTGCATCGCCTGGCCATGTCTCTTCGGCCAGCAAGTTTGGACCATTTGGGCCTTGTCACAGCTGTACGCCAGAATGCCGAAGTGACTGCTGAAAAGCATGGCCTCAAAATGCAATTCAAGGCGAACATAGACGATGATCAATTATCGGCCGACGCTCAAATTGGTCTTTATCGCATTATCCAGGAAACATTGACGAATGTCGTCCGCCACGCAAAGGCCACTGATGTAGATATACTTCTTCACCGACGGAACGACACATTAATCGCCGTCATAGAAGACAATGGTTGTGGCTTTGATCCTGGACTAACATCAAAGCGGGAAAGCTTGGGGCTTCTCGGTATGCGCGAGCGCGCCGAAATGCTGGGCGGAAAATTGAACATTGAGAGTGCTCCGGGTAAAGGGACAACAATCCAGGTGGAGGTACCATATGCCAACTCGAATTCTGGTCATAGATGATCATGGCATCCTCCGGGCCGGACTTACTGTACTGCTCAGCGCAGAATCTGACATGGAGGTTATCGGTGAGGCAGCCACTGGTGCTGAAGGCTTGCGCCTGGCGGCCGATCTTCACCCAGACTTGATCCTCATGGACGTTAGCTTGCCCGATACTACCGGTATCAAAGCAACAGCGCAGGTTAAAGAAGTCTCTCCGCACACACGTGTGCTTATTCTCACTGTTCACGAGGATAAAGAACTGTTGAAGGAAGCGGTCCGGGCTGGAGCGGCCGGATATATTCTCAAACGAGCAGTCAAGGACCAATTGATCGAGGCTGTCCATGTCGTCATGCGTGGCGATCTTTATGTCGATCCAACCATTGCGCGCATGCTACTGATGGAAGAACCGGCCAGCGATGAGGCTGAAGCCACCCGTGACATCCTTACCCCAAGAGAGATCGATGTTCTATGTCTGATCGCCCAGGGTTATACCAACAGGCAGTCGGCTGAGATCCTGAATATTAGTACGCGAACAGTCGAATTCCATCGGGCTAATATTCAGGGCAAGTTGGGCATGCGAACGCGGGTTGAGCTTGTCCGCTATGCTGAGCTGCAAAGCTTGATTTAGGAAAACCGCAGCAGCCCTCTGCTAAAATACAGCCGCCTCTGCTGGATTTTTTCAAGTTAATCTGGACCCTTTGCGCGGCTTCATTTCTGACAACTGTTCGAACTTAACCTGAAATTTGACAGAGCCCTCCACGATTTACATCCTGTATAGACCACTGATCCAAATTGACTCGTATAAAATACGAGTCATCTGTTAATTCCTCGTACTTTTCTCCAGCGTAATTAACAACAGAATGGCGCCTCAACACTAGGGGTTTTTGCCGTTAACTCTCGCATCGCTCTGCTCTATACTGATTATGATTCTTGTGTTTGCTGATCACCTATAAAGACGTTCACCTTTCGGGAATATCTGTGAACTGAACACCCTCAGTGATAAAGGTGCCAACTGCAGATGCAGCGGGCAGGTTCGGCGTTATTAGTAAAAGGAGAAGTGTATTGAGAATTTGTAAGCATTAGGTATTGGCCAGTAATGGGTGAGGCTTGTTGCACGGTTTTTGCAGGATCGGAGAACTAGCAAAGTTAGGAGGACCAAATGAATCGGAAGTTAATTATCATGCTTATCTTGGTGGCCGCGATTGTTCTTCTGGCCATCAATTCAATTGGAGCCAAAGAAGCGGTAATCGAGCAAGAGATGGTGATCTGGGAATTAAGCAAGGCTACCGTGGTCGATCCCGGAACTATTGAAGAAATGGACGAAGGGCAGTTCTTCAAAGGCTACACCATCGAAGCCAGGGCCAAAGCAAAACAAAACAATGTCGTGCCGGAAGGCATCTTTCGCCTGACCTTGGATGCCTTTTCACCTTACAAGGATATGGAGAGCCAAAAGGCGGGTTTCTGGTATGTGCAGGGTCACTGGACCATTACTAATAAAAACGCCGACAAGAACGAAGTAAAGGTTAAGCACAATCCAGACAAGGCAGAAGGGTTTTTGATCGCCGAGTTAAGCGCCAATCCCGTTACCGCAGAAGGTAACTGGACCGGCAAGGCCGCGCTGCCTATGGTTTTGGCCGCCGGACGCTGGAGCAGAGGCGAGGGAACCTTAACATTCGGCGACAACATGGACGGCGATCTTTTCCTCAAACTTGATCGCTGGCCGGAGGCTAAATGAAGGAGGGAATCATGAAGAGCATAACTAACCACGTTCGTTCTATTCTCACCAGGCGTCAAACGCGAACGATCCTTATGTCGCTCATCCTGGTGATCTTCTTAGTCACGGTAACGGCCGTTTTGGCTGATGTCCTTGACCGCACCCCACCACGGGGCACGGTACCCAACCCAGGAACCCAGCAGCAAGAGCTGGCCAATATTACAGCGCCGGCGCCTTACAATGTCTTTGAATTTGTCGTTACCTGCGCCGCCTGCCACGGCGGCACCATTGATCAGAACGCAGGTCACTTTGGCAACTGGGCTGGCACCAGCATGGCCAGCGCTGCCCGTGACCCGGTCTTCCGCGCCAACCAGATTGGCGTGAACAATATTGTTAAGAGTGTGACCGGTGAAGATGGCGCCGGCAACATGTGCATGCGCTGCCACAGCCCCAATGGCTGGATGTCCGGACGTTTTGACCCGACGCTGGCCGGCAATGCCGAAGGCCGGACGATGATTCACAGCATCCTGCTCTCCACCGACGACGAGGGCATCCTCTGTGAATTTTGCCACCGTACAATCGGTAATGTCACGTTCAAGCGCGGTGATCTCGATCCCGACGACCCGGTCTGGAATATGATGGCCGGCATTAGCGACTGGCCGCATGCCGGCGGGCCTTATGTCGACCAGGATGGTAGCCCGACCATCGCCGGGGGCAACCCATATGGCGATACGACTCTTCAGCTTAATGACGGCATGACCTATGTCGGCAAGTACTCCGGTTCCGTGGATATCTGGACCAGCGACACTCCTTTGCCTGGCACCGCGTATACCGGCCAGACCTATGGTGTTTATCCTCCAGGATGGCCGAATGCCGGCGAGACTGTGATTAGTCCGGATGGCTCGGTACCAATTCACTTTGAAGCACCTATTGGTCCCCCTACCAACCCGGATGGAACTTACAACTACCAGGCGCAGGGAATCTCGTTGGAGCATCCCACCGCAGGTGATCGTCCAAGTTTGGACCCTGTGCCGATACCGGACGACAATCAGTTCTTGCGCTCGTCCGAGTTCTGTGGTTCCTGCCACGATCTGGTGGTGCCGATCTTAAATCATGGCATGCCGGAGCAGCGCACTTACACCGAGTGGAAGTTCAGTGACTTTGGCACAAACAACGTTCGCTGCCAGGATTGCCATATGCCGACGCAAATGCACGAGTATGACGATAACACGGCCGTCTCGCTCAATCCCGACCCAGCGCTGGCAGGTTGGTTCCCCTATGGCAAGGACCGCAACCCGGATGGCGGCACCGCTTTCCACAAGTTCGCCGGCGCCAACCGCGACCTGCCGATGATGATGAAGGAACTGTATCCCGAACCGGACCTGGAGGTAATCGGCGCCGTTACCGGCAACGATACGCGCATATTCCCTGGCATGCTTTCCACGCGCGATCCAATGTATGACCGCGCCCAGCGTAACAGCGAGATAATGTTGCTGGATGCTGTTGATGTCGCCATCAGCCAGCCCCCGACTCCCGTCAGCGGAGATATTTGGGAGGTTAAAGTAAAGGTAACCAACAATAGCGGCCATCGCATTCCCTCTGGTTACCCCGATGGACGACGTTTCTGGATCGACTTGCAGGTCAGCGATGGATCAGGCATCGTCTACCAATCTGGTTACTATGACGCTGCAGAAGCCGAGCTGTTGACCGCGCCGGGACAAGCCTTTAACCGAGCGCTAGCACCCTTGATCGACGCGACGAATCCTGCCGACAATGCAGTCATGGTTTACGAGCGGGTCACTGGCACCTGCGTGGACGACACTGGCACCGCGATCTTCCCCGATCCGACCGCTGGCGAACCCGTAAGCTGCACCGCTTCGCCCGCGTTGACCAACAACTTCATTCTCTTTGACAACCGTATACTGCCGAAGGGCTTCAATTATGCGGCATTGAGCGAGGCGGGGGTCAAGTTCTGGAACTACGTCCCGGATACAATGGTACCAATTGAGGAACAGGCTCGCTATCCCGACGGCCAGAATTGGGACGAAGTCACCTATCGCTTCATCGCGCCGGCTGGCGCCACCGCTCTCAATGCGCGCGCCGAAGTCTACTGGCAGACGCACACGCGTGAGTTCATGGAGCACCTGCGCGATCAGGATACTTCCACCGTGCGGCCAGAGGGGCCACCCAACATCTTCGAACCCAACTACCCGCTCACGCCCAACTATCTGAGCGACCAGATCGGGCTGGATACCATCGATGATCCTTATAACCTGGACCGCAGAGGCCGATCGATACCGCTGAACGACAACTGGGGCGGCATCGCCTACGCCTCCTGGCTGCTGACCGGCAAAGGTGCCCCCTATCCGGTGGCTGTGGCCGACACGGCACAGGTGACACGACCGGGTATACCTACCAATGTTTTCGCCGCACCTCTTGACCTATTTACCCTCCAGCTAAGCTGGGATCCGGTAGGCGGCGCGGACGGCTATCTGGTGTGGGTCAGCCTTGGCCTGAATGACGCGACGGCCGATTGGGATCAACTGGCGGTGGTCTACGACTCTACCAGCTTTATCCATGAAGCGCTTAACGTCGGTAAAAGTTATCGCTACGAGGTACAGGCCTTCAACGGGGCAGGGACGGGGGATCTATCGGCAGCAACCGTTGCGACGACACCCATTGACGTACCGCTCCCGCCCGAGAACCTGACCGCCTACTGGGCTAGCAAAAAACTGGTTGCCCTATCCTGGTTAGACATTGCTGACAATGAGGACGGCTTTGTGATCCAGCGTCAGGATGTGCCCGTGACCGGTGACTTTTACAACATCGCCACGATGCTCAGCCAAACGGCTGGCGCGGCTACTGGCGGCAATAATTTCATCGACGGGGACCAAAAGCTGGCCGATGTAATCTGGGATCCGAACTACGTAGCACCTAAACCTGGCAGCACCTACAACTACCGCGTGGCTGCCTACAATAATGCGGGCATGTCCACCTGGAGCCTGCCGGTGCAGGCGGTCACCACCGGCCCGCCCAGCGCGCCGATCAACCTGGTTGCTGCCCCCGGCGCGGCCGGCTCGGTCGATTTGACCTGGGACGCGTCCACGGGCACCGTGGACGGATACCGGGTGGAGCGCAGCGCCAATGGTACAACTTTCAGTGCAATTGCCACGCTTGGCCCGGATGTACTGAGCTACAACGACGCCTCCATGCTGGTAGCAGGTAGTACCTACTGGTACCGGGTATTCGCCTTCAATGCTGCAGCAGGCGATTCTTTGCCCTCCAATGTGGCTTCGATCGTGATTCCTACTGCTGCGCCGGCGGATCCAACCAACCTGGTGGCGACCGTGGTCTGGGATGCCGGTGTACCCTCGGTAAATCTTAGTTGGAGCGACAATGCCGCCAACGAATCCGGGTACTACGTCGAACGTGCCCAGGATCCAAACCCAAATACCTGGACAGTGATAGCCACAACCGCAGTTTTTGCTGGAACTGGCGTGTATGTGGACGATACAGTAGCACCAAACGAAACCGACTACTATCGGGTTCAAGCATTCATCTTGCCCGGACTGGTTGTGTCAAACTACTCCAACGTGGCTACAGCGATCATACCCAACGAAATTCCGGAAGCACCTTCTGAATTGACAATCGTCAGGACGCGGAAAACCGAAATTGAGCTGGGATGGCTGGACAATGCCACCAACGAGGAGAGGTTTGAAGTGCAGCGTGCACCGGATGTCGGCGGTGCCCCTGGAACCTGGGCAAACATTGCGCCGCTGCTGCCCGCCAATTCTATCTCCTACGTGGATACCGGCCTGACCAGGAAGACAACCTACTGGTACCAGGTAAGGGCCTGTAACGCTATCGAGTGTTCAGCTTATACGGCTGAGGTCTCTGGAACCACCAAGTAGACGATCTTCGGTTCCTGCTTATGCTGCGGGGAGGGATAAATCCCTCCCCGCAGCTCTTGGTGACAGACATAAAACGATACGTACTGCTGGCTGCTCTGCTGCTCAGCACCGTATTCATTTTTCGAGGACCGGTCCAAGCCGGCCCTGCGGCGCTCACCTTCAACGTCGACAGCACAGCAGATGAACCCGATTCCACACCTGGGGACGGTTCATGTGCCAGCACGCCCTCGAACCTGTGCACGCTGCGCGCCGCGGTCCAGGAGGCCAATACCCTGTCCTGGGCTGATACAATCACCCTGCCGGCCGGCAGCTACACCGTAACCATTTCCGGTAAAGGCGAAAACCTGGCCGCGACCGGCGACCTGGATATCCTCGAAAGCGTGACCATCCAGGGCGCAGGAACTGAATTGACGACGCTTGACGCCAACGGCGTCGACCGCGCCTGGCAGATCTTCAGCCCGGCAGTGGTCAACCTGAGCGGCCTGGCCATCCAGGGCGGGGACAGCGGCGCCGGACTGGGAACCTCCGGCGTCAAATTCTCCAAACTTTCCCCGCCATTCCTGCTAACAACGAGCGCATAATAATTGTTTTGCGATCTGCCAAGGCTCCAAAAGTTCTTCAATAACAACCACCGTTACCGTTGAAGCAGTCATACTTTCATCCCGACCTGCTAATTCACCATTATTGAACTCTACTGACAAATCCCCTGCTTGCTGACAACCTGTGAGGAATATCAAAATAACCAGGAAAACAAACATAAAGAATTTGCACGAATTCATCTGAATACTCCCCGGTTGATATATTAATGTTGGATCACCGCTGTTCGTCTTTTTGAAAGTCCCCGATAGGTTTATCCAACCATTGATGCAGAAACCTACTGACAACAATACATGTCACAATTAACACCAACTATACGATACCATAGATCATTATCCGTATTCAAAAGATAGCTTAACGATGTTTCAGTAATTTCTGGATGCTCTTCTCCAAGAAAAGGTACAAATAAGCTTCGCTGTTGCGATGAATTTGGAATGTATCTTTGACTCTTAAAGTAATGTTTTCGTTTCTTGTAATATTATAAAGTTCGATATGAATCTCCTTAGGGGCCCCTAAGGAGATTCGAACTATCGATCCTTGGAAATTCTTACCGCCTAAACCATGATGCCGCAAGAATAAAACTCATCTTCACGTTGCCATCCGAGCGCGGCATAGAGCGCATGGTCAGGCTGATGCCCTGCGAACCCAATAGTGACAGACCTCGGACGTTTTGATCATATAGACAATGCTTCGTATACTCTTACACGGCGGCAATGATTGGACAGGTTTAAGCGGTTTTTTCGGCCTCATCACGATTATTGAACTGTCCCAAGAAATGGCTTAGCAGGGCTTCTATACGGCTCCTTCTGCGATTTTTCACCTTTAATTATACTGGCTGGTTACCTGATACGATGCGCTTCCCTATCGACAATAACTTGCTCACCCAATCTCGTGATTCCCTATCCAAGCGCAATGGCTTGTACTGGTTTGTTGGCGGAGCTGGCTCCGGAAAATCAACCATCTGCCGGACCCTTTCAACGCGATTTGACAGTCCCGTCTATGATATGGACGCCCATATTTATGGAACATTTCACGATCGCTTTACTCAAGAACGCCATCCTGTAAACAAAGCGTGGTCAAAAGCTCCAGATGGGCTGGCCTGGTTACTTGATATGTCTTGGGACGAGTTCAATAGTTTCAATCAAGCAGCGCTCCCAGAATATGTAGATTTGCTGGCCCAAGACCTTGAAACCGCTGATCCATCTGCCAACTTATTAATTGATGGGGGGATATGTAATCCAGCTCTCCTTGCCCAAGTACTTCCGGCACGTCAGATTGTGTGCCTGGCCAGACCCGAACGGTCGAGTGTTGAAATCTGGGAGGAGAATGATCAGCGAATTGCCATGAGAGAGATGATCTATCAACTGCCGAAAGGGGATGAAGCGTGGCGAAAGTTTCTTGAATTCGATGGTCTAATCACGCACACGATCCTGAAGGAATGCCAGGAAAGTAATATACCGGTCTGTGCAAGAACTGAAATGGAATCAGTAGATGAATTCGCCGCAAAGGTAATAAAGGTATTGGGAATAGACCAGCACTTCGATTAACAAAGCCACCATCCAACAATGCTTACATCACATCACCATGCCGCAGCATCTTAATATCCCGTTGCAAGCGTTCTTGCGCCCATTTGACGCTCCTCTTGTCGTCGTATTGGCGCGGGCCATCTTCGATAATCATGATCAGATCCAGATAGATATTATAGAAGATACGGCGCAAACGCTGCGCCTGCGTGGCCAGTATCTCGTGCCCATATCCGGCAATATAATTGGGGATCCCGACCAGGCGACCGGGATAGGACTCCATTAGCGGGTCGCCCCACAGGGCGCGCTCAAAATCGACAATCCCTTCTATCCTTGGCGTATCCCCATCAAAAGTAACAAAGACATTGCCGGCCCACAAATCCCAATGGACCAATTGTGGTCGCGTGATTTCGGCAAAAACCGCCTGATGTTCGTCAAACTTGTCAAAGAATTCCTGCTCTGAAAATTGGAGTGCAATTTGATACTGTCTGGCATCCGCGAACAGCAGTGTACACATCCAGCGAAAAGCGTCCGGCCAATTATCGAATTCCCGGCCAAAGGCATAATAACCAAATGCTGAATGTTCAAAAGCGTTGATCCGGGCTGTAATCTGGCCCAACTGGTACTCAATGCGCTCATTCTGTTCAGCGGACAAGGAATCGCGAATCTTGTCCCAGGTAATGCCCTCGACAAAATCCATAAAGTAATAATCATAGGCCACTTGGCTGCGGCTGAAATCATCGAAAGTGATACGGGGCACAGGAACTTCCTGATTTGTCGCCACCAATCTCATGGTTTCCACTTCAGCTCGCATTATGTTCTTTTCGTAAGCCAGAATAGCCGCTTCAGCCGGCGGGCCGACTTTGAGAACCGTTTGCACACGGCCGTTTCCCAGCAAGATATGGTAAGCGGTATTAAACCAGCCATCGGTCATTTCCTGCACGGAGACGACGGGCATATCGCCAAACGCATGCTGCACGAGTCGTTGAATGTCGGCGCGTGACAGTTCCACTTTTGTTCTGCTTTCCATGGTTTCTTCTCACTTACCAAATAGCCTAAGGCATGGACCGGCTGGTTAAGCGCCAGACGTGTCACGACCCTGTATCCAATTACCCCCAGAGGCTGGCCCAACAGCTGCAACCTCTCTATCTTTCCTTATGATACGGCCGTCTGGCCATGCCCTACAAATTATCACGTAACATGCGTGTCAAGTATACTTCAAGATAGGCACTATAAACGGATCATGATTGATGGCATTACCGGCTTTTTCTTCACTTTTGCCCTGCCATTTGATCCTAGTTCAATAGCGAAACGCCGCTGCACGTACTGCCATTGTTCTGCATCTTGTGTCATAATTGGTTACCGCATGCGGGTTAGGCTGTCAACGAATTGATGGCTTGATTCCGCTAAAGGATGTTGATGCTATGCTGAAATTCATCAAAATGGCCTGGCGCAATACGTGGCGCAATTGGCGGCGAACCCTTATCGCTACCATCACCATCATATTGAGCATGATCCTGCTCGTCTTTTTCCAAGCCTTTATGGACGGCACCGATCAGGCAATCTACGGCAACATGGTGCGGCTTTATGGCGGCAACGTGCTGATTCACGCGCCCGGCTACCGCGAAAAATCCTCCAGGCTGCCGATGCTGCCCGTACAAGATGCCGATGCCGCCCTTGCTGCTGTTAGCACCCAGCCCAACGTCCGCGCCGCGTCCAGAAGGATCAACACGGGCGGCCTGATCAGCAATCGGGATGCCTCGCAGGCCGTCAATATCACGGCCATTGAGCCGCAGATTGAAGCGCCCGTTAGCCTGGCAGCGGAGAACCTGGTTGCCGGGCGCTTTTTGACGGCTGAGGATGGCGACAGTATCGTGATTGGCAAGGCATTGGCCGATCACCTAAATGTAGCCGTCGGCGACCGCGTCTCCCTGTTGGGGCGGCGCAAAGATGAATCGATGCGCCAGCGCTCTATGACTGTGGTCGGTATCTTTGACTTAGGGCTTGGGGAAGCAGAAAAAAGTCTTGTCTATATGAATCTGCCCACGGCGCAAACGTTGTACAACCTGCGCGGTGAAGTGACTGAAGTCGCTATTATGCTGGACGAGATTGGCCAGGAAGATGCCTTGATCAGCAGCGTAGCGCCCGATTTTCCCAACCATGAGGTCGACTCTATTTACACGCTGCGGCCGGAATTTGCGGATGCGCTGGCCACCGATCGGGCGATGGGCTTGATGCTCGGTGGCATTTTGCTCTTAATGGGCGGTATTGGCATTCTCAATTTGATGCTCATGGCCGTTTTTGAACGCACCCGGGAAATGGGTGTCTTGGCGGCAATGGGGGTGCAAGGGCGTCAAATTATGGGACTGTTTGTATTGGAGGGTGCCTTCATTGGCCTGGTTGGCGCCATCATCGGCTGCTTCTTCAGTTGGCTCTTGGTCATGTGGGTTGGCCGGACGGGCATCGATTTTTCTTCTATGGTCACCGATCTCGAAGATGCCGGTGAAATTTACGCCATGATGGGCACTGTCCTTTATCCCGCCATCTCCGCCACAACAATCATTGCCTACGGCTTCGCGGCTGTTGTCGTTGCCGCGTTGGCTGCACTGATACCGGCCTGGCAAGCTTCTCGCAAGGAGCCGGCCGAGTCGCTGCACTTCGTTTAAGGAGAGATGGAATGGCATTTTCTAAATTCCTTGTCATGGCTTATCGGGACCTGGTGCGCAACGGCCGTCGATCAACGCTAACAGCCTTGGCCGTCGCCCTGGGCCTGGTTGTGGTGATGGCTTTTAGCAGTCTCCTGGATGGAATGCTGGAGAGTATGTTGGTGGACAATATTCGCTTGAGTACCGGCCACCTGCAAATTAGAAGCGCAAGCTATGACGCTGACAAGGCGAGCCTGCTGGCCAAAGATTTACTCGAAGACGGGGAGGCGCTTGCCCTTCAGGCGGAATCATTAGCCGAAGTCCAATCAGCTGCGCCGGTATTGTGGAGCAGCGGCTTGCTCAGCACATCTCAGGAATCGACCGGCATACAAATCATGGGTATTGATCCCGAGGATGCTTTTCATGCCGAGATACGAGACGGAATCGTAGCCGGGGAGTACCTAAACCGCGCAGACCGGGGTCGCATTCTGGTCGGCAAAGTACTGGCCGGTCAAATGGGCATTACCGTGGGCCAGCGCGTCAGCGTGGCTGCCAGTGATGCCAATGGCCAGGGCCAGGAAGCGATATTCACCGTGGCCGGACTGGTCGATACCGGATATCCCAGCATCGACCAGCACCGGATTATTCTGCCCATGGCGCAGGCGCAAGCGTTCAGCGGGGTCGGGGATCGCTTTAGCAGCTTGATTCTGATGTTGGCCGATCAAGAGGACACCGCCCGCGTAGCTGCCATGTATCAGGGGCCGGATACGCAAGTTGTAACCTGGCAAGATTTAAACAGACTCTTATTGGAAAGTGTAGAGAGCGGTATGTTCTTTTATTACATCCTATACGGGATTGTGTTCCTGGCCGTGGCGGTCCTCATCGCCAACACACTGCTCATGTCCGTTTTTGCCCGTGCGCGCGAGATCGGAATACTGGCTTCCTTGGGCATGAATGGTCGCCAAATTATGTTACTGTTTTTCCTTGAAGGAACCCTGTTAGCCCTTTTTGGTATCGCCCTTGGTTGGGTGCTTGGCCTGGGCGTCGTTTCTTATCTGACATACGTAGGCTTCTCTATCCCCGCGGAGACAGCCTCCATGGTAGAGGGTTTCGCCTTTGGGACCACCTTGAAAGGCGGGTTTGCCCCAGAACAATTCGTCATCCTCTCCATCGCGCTGCTGGTCGTCGTCTCGCTGGTCTCCCTTTACCCCGCCTGGTACGCGGCCAGATTAGAACCGGTAGAAGCCTTGCATTCAATATGAAACATAAGAATAACCACTGCTTGAAAAGAAACATATCGTGTTTGAAACACAAGAAATAACGGATCAAATTCGCGCTTCGCAGCCAGGAAACAGTGTAAAGCTTGCCGCTGGTTCAGTCTACTACCAGCTAGAGGGACCAGAACATGGCGAACTTATCGTATTGATTCACGGAATGTCCATACCGTTATTGGTTTGGGACCCAATGTTCGCGGTGCTAACGAAAGAAGGGTTTCGTGTTCTGAGATACGATCTCTTCGGCCGTGGTTACTCTGATCGTCCCCATGTTCGATACGATGTGGACTTATATGTCAGTCAATTAATCGAATTGCTAGAAGCCCTGGAATTGACCGGACAAAAAATCAATCTGGTTGGTTTTTCTTTAGGTGCGGCGATATGCGCCACTTTTGCAATTCATTACCCGCATCTGGTAAAAAGAATCTGCTTCATCGATCCTGTTCACCCGGCGGATATGCCTTCTGTCCCCTCCAAAATCTGGAAGACAATCGTAAAATTCAGATACTTGGCCATAAGCATAGACCAGAACGTAATTGATGGCCTGCCAAACAATTTCTATCGCTATGAAGATTTCCCTGATTTTGAAGAGCAGTTCACTGCACAATTGGATTACAAAGGCTTTGCACAAGCGCTCATGTCCACCATGATTGATTTCAATTTCACCCTTCTGAATGAAACTTATTTCCAGATGCGGCAGCTAGACATTCCGACCTGCCTCATGTGGGGTGAAGAGGATCGATTGGCTCTTTTTGAAACAAGCGAAATCTTTAGAAAACTTATCCCCACGATTCAGTTTCACCCTATTGCCAGAAGCAGGCCATTTGTCCCATTATGAACGGCCAGATTTGGTCAACCCTCTGCTGCTACAGTTTCTAAGTAGCTAGCGACCGGCTCGTTTACCGTTACGTTTACTCAGGGTGACGAGGATCACCCCCAAGATAACGGCCGTTCCCCCCAACAACCCCTGCAGCGACGGCCGTTCCCCAAACAACATTACCGACCACAAGATCGTAAGCACAGGGCTGAGCGTCAATAAGATCGTCATAATCGTCAACTTGAAACGGCGCAGAACGATGTAATACAAGGAGCGGCTGATCGTCACATTAACCGTGGCCGTAACCAGCAAAATCAACCATACCTCGCGCCCTGTCGGCCACACCATCTCGCCGCGGCCGACCGCAAGAATCAGCAAAAACAGGCAGGAAGACGCCATCCGGAACAAGAAAAAGTTCGTAAAGTCTATTTCCCCGCCCTGCTTCTTCACAATCGCCGCGTGCAGCGCGTAGCAAAAAGTAGAAGCCAACACCAACAGCGTACCCAGCCACAAGCCGCTGCTCCGGTCACCCAGTTGAAAACTGATGATAAAAACGCCGCTGACCGCCAGAGCCGCGCCAATCTTTTCCCCACGCACCAGGCGTTCTTTCAGCCAGAAGATGCCAAATCCCAGCGCAAAAATCGTACTCATGCGCGCGATCAACGAGGCCGTGCCCGGATCAATATAAAACACGGCCGCGAAACTCATCGTCGTCGAGATGGCAATCAAAAAGCCAATGATCAGAAAAAATCTGGCATTATCCCGGAAAACGCGCCAATTGATCTCGCGCCGCACAGCCGCAAACAAAGCAATTTGAACCGTTGCTATCGTCATGTAATAGAAAGAAGACGCAGTCGGTGGCAGGTAAGGGGACAGCAATCTGGCAAAGACGAAGTGCAGACTATCGACCAGCAGCAGAACAACCACCATGGCCGGTAATTTATTCTTCAATTGCTTGCCATTGCCAGGCTACTTATAGATTTGACCATGCATCCGCTCCCGTCTATAGATTCAGGATGGGGAGTTTAATCAACGTGGTGACGGGCGTCAACTTGTTGTCATCTAGAAACAGCGTGTGCATTTCACCATTTGCGAAAACCGCTCTTGTGTACACCCGGGCTAATCATTAAGATTGGGTAATCATATCAGTCTATTCGCTCTTTAAAACAATAACGATTTGCAATTTTCCAGAAATGCGTTTACTATGATTTTTCAAGAAGTTTCGGGAGAAACAGCCATTCTATCCCTTCAGGATGGTCAAGAATTTCTTTTGTCTAACATCATAGCCTGCGCGGGATTATGAAGGATTTATGCTCGTGGTTCATTGTATCAGCGCCCCAATTCTTGATGCTCACGCTAATCTCACCGCGCCTACCACCATTTCCCTTCCTTCAACGCGTTCTGGAAAAACAATCCTTTGATTACTCCCCAGGTAAAACAAGTCGATAAGTCCGCTTCACGGTTTCTCGCTATCTTGGGGTATGTCGGTCTGGCCGAACCATTTGAAGGATTGGAATGAGCGGGTCTGTTGGCATTATTGCAAACCCTGCTTCGGGTAAAGATATTCGACGTCTTGTAGCACACGGTTCTGTCTTCGACAACAATGAAAAAATCAACATTATCCAGCGGGTGCTGTTGGGGCTGGACGCGTTGGGTATTAGGCGAGTGCTGGCAATGCCTGATATTTCTGGACTGGCCCTGCAGGCAGGGGATAAAGCTAAAGTGTCGTTCGCGATTGAGATGCTGGACATCCCGCTGAAGAATAGTGCTGCCGACTCCATTCTTGCGGCCAGCATGATGGCTAAAGCCGGCGTGGGCTGTATTGTGACCTTGGGAGGCGATGGCACCAACCGGGCAGTAGCCAAAGGCTGTGGCTATGTGCCGCTGGTGCCTATTTCAACCGGCACTAACAACACCTTTCCGGTCATGGTGGAAGGGACACTCGCCGGGCTGGCAGCAGCAGTGGTAGCCCAACGTGTACCCGGCGTACGAGAAGAAGGCATTCGGCTTGCCCGCCGCCTGGACGTGATTCGCAACGGCGAACTGATAGACTTCGCCCTTGTTGACATCGTCGCCTACGCTGAACGATTTGTAGCCAGTGGGGCCATTTGGGATCCGCAAAAAATCCAAACCGTCGTGCTGGCCCATCCGCGGCCAGGCACCATCGGAGCCTCGGCCATCGGTGGCTATTTACCGCAAGCCCCGCCTAACGGAGAGGTCGGTATGTGGCTGGAGTTGGGTGAAGGCGGTCAACCTGTTTTGGCCCCAATCGCACCCGGTCTGATTGTAGAATTGACAGTGAAATCTTGGCGTGAGCTGAAGATTGGTGAGCATGGATCGATTGCAATTTTACCGGCTGTGCTAGCCCTGGACGGCGAACGAGAAATACCCATTAAAACTGGAGAAAAGATTGAGATACGGCTCAGTCAGAATGGCCCTCATGTGGTTGATGTAACCGCTGCATTAAGGGCTGCTAGTCGGAATGGTGTGTTTGTTACAAACAACAAGGTATAGCATTCCTGGAATATGAGCGATGAAGCAGAACGGTAAACAAAAAAAGAGACACAACGCCAATCATCGAGTTTTGTCCCGCTCCAAGAATGCCCAAGTTATGGAAGGAGGTGAGTTTTTATAAGACTACGACGTTTCGAATACAGTATTGGCCCCACAGTGATAAGATTCCATTCAATGATGGTTTGACTACAAAGGAGATAAACAATGGCGTTAGATAAAGAAACTCTGCTCAATCTATATCGTAATATCGTTCTCATTCGCACCTTTGAAGAACGAGTGGGCGAGATGTATTACGAAGACAAGCTCCCCGCATTTGATATTGCTGCCGGACCTATTCCTGGTGAAATGCACCTCTACAGCGGGCAGGAAGCGGTGGCCGCGGGCGTATGCGCTCACCTTCGTCGCGATGATCCGGTCACCAGCACTCACCGCCCACATGGACACATGATCGCCAAAGGTGGTGACCTCAACGCAATGATGGCCGAAATTTTCGGTAAAAAAACCGGCCTCTGCCAGGGTAAGGGCGGGCATATGCATCTCTTTGAACCGGCCATTCATTTTGGCTGCGGTGGCATTGTCGGCGGCGGTATTCCCCACGCTGTTGGCGCGGCCCTGGCCATCAAGAAACGGAAGGAAGACCGGGTAGCGGTAGCCTTTTTTGGTGAAGGCGCCGCCAATATTGGGGCATTCCATGAATCGGTGAACCTGGCAGCAGTCTGGAAGGTACCGGTCATTTTTGTTGTGGAAGATAATTTATATGCTATTTCTGTGCCAAAGGAAGCGTCTACTTCGGTCCGCAGCAATGCCGAACGTGGTGCCGCTTATGGCATCCCGGCAGTACAGGTTGACGGACAAAACGCGATCGCCGTGTACGAAGCAGCTCAAGTAGCCATCGATCGTGCCCGCCGCGGCGAAGGACCCTCACTGATCGAGGCCATCTGCTATCGGTACCGCGGCCATTTCGAAGGCGACGCTGAGGGCTACCTGGGCGAAGGTGAAAAGTCGGAGTGGAAAGAAAAAGACCCCATCAACATTTTAGGTGATCAGCTCAAAGAACAGGGCTGGCTAACCGATGCCGAGGCGGAAGTCATTCAGGCTGAAATGAGTGAACGCGTTTCGGTGGCCGAAATGTTCGCACGGGAAAGCCCCTATCCTGCGCCCGAAGAAGCACTAGAGCATGTATTTGCCTAGAAGCCAGGCGTAATGGGTAGCAATCTTTCCAGAGCTTGCCGAATGGGTTGCGATCAAGCTGGAAAGCATGATTTACACCTGACACCTGCCAGCTGACGGCTGATAGCCGACGCTTATTTTTCAAGGAGTAAATAACAATGACAGAAAGATTATTGACCACCTCAAGAGCGATCGCCGAAGCGATTGCTCAGGAAATGGAACGTGATGACAACGTGTTTGTGCTGGGTGAAGATATTGGGGCCTATGGTGGCATTTTTGGGGCCACCGAAGGTCTGCTGCAGAAATTTGGGCCTGAACGCATTATGGACACCCCCATCTCAGAGATGGGCTTCATTGGCGCGGCCGTAGGGGCAGCTACCGAAGGGATGCGTCCCATTGTTGAGCTGATGTTCGTCGACTTTTTTGGTGCCGGAATGGACCAGATTTACAACCAGATGGCCAAGATCCACTATATGTCCGGCGGAAATACCAAAGTGCCGATGGTATTGATGACCGCTATCGGGGGCAGCTACAGTGATGCTGCCCAGCACTCACAATCTTTGTATGGCTTGTTTGCCCACACGCCGGGCATCAAAATTGTGGTGCCCTCCAGCCCTTATGATGCCAAAGGCTTGATGACCGCGGCCATCCGCGACGATAGCCCGGTGATGTTCTTTTTCCACAAGGGCGTGCAAGGGCTTGGCTGGATGACTCCTAACCCGCGCGCCACAGGCCACGTACCAGAAGAACCCTACACTATCCCCTTTGGCCAGGCCGACGTGAAACGTGAGGGCAGCGATGTGACCATCCTGACCGTCTCGTTGATGGTGCATCGCAGCCTGGATGCTGCCGATAGACTGGCTGAACAGGGCATCAGTGCTGAAGTTGTCGACCTGCGGACCTTGGTCCCGCTGGATCGCGAAACTATTGTCAACTCGGTCAAGAAAACTCACCGGGTGCTGGTAGTAGATGAGGACTACCTGAGTTACGGTATGTCGGGCGAACTGATAGCTACAGTAGCCGAGAACGCGCTGGATTATCTGGACGCTCCACCCAAACGCTTGGCCATCCCCGACGTCCCTATTCCTTATAGCCGCCCGCTGGAACAGTACGTTATCCCCACCATCGATCGCATTGTCGCCACGGCTAAAGAACTGGTAGAAAGCTAACTGTAATCTTGAGCCCCGGAACCCACATCATCGGGCCCGTGGCTCAAGATTGTCTGTATATTAAGGACAAACTCTATGCCATTAACCGACATTCTTATTCCCGCAGAAATGGGCCCGGTTGAAGAATGTGTAGTTGTTGCCTGGTTCAAACGGGAAGGAGATCACGTCAGTCAAGGGGATGACCTGCTCATTATTCAGGCTGAAAAAGTATCTTTTGATGTACCGTCCCCGGCAACCGGCACGCTAATCGCCATTCTGGTGCAGCAAGGCGAAGTGGCCAAACAGGATCAACCTCTGGCCCGGATCGAGGGTAGCCGGGCTGATTCCGAAACCATCACTACAATTATTGAGGCGGAACCAGAACCTGCTGCCATTTCGTCACCCTCGCCGGCGCGTGATGTACGAGCTTCGCCTATTGCCAAAAGGTTGGCCCGCCAACATGGCATCGACCTGGCCTTCGTCAACGGCAGTGGCAAAGAGGGACGCATAACCGAAAAGGACGTGCGCGCAACCATCGAAACCCAACAGGCCCAACCCAAGGCAGCCGCTGCAACGACAGCAGATAAGAGCCACTCGATCCCAATGGTGGGCATGCGGGCCATTATCGCCCAACGTATGCACCAGAGCTTGCAGGACATGGCCCAAATCACACTGCATACCGAAGCCGATGTAACCGAATTGGTGGCCCTCCGCAACCGTCTCAAAGAGAGCCTCCCCGTTACCTACACCGATCTTATCCTGAAGGCCGGTGCCCTTGCCCTGCGGCAGCATCCACACCTTAATGCCACGTTGGATGGTGAAATGATCAATATCTTGCCGGAGATTAACATGGGGCTCGCTGTGGCTTTGGAGGATGGACTGATTGTGCCGGTCCTGCGCAATGCCGACCAACAATCGCTGGCTGACCTTGCGCGCGAGCGAGCCCGCCTGGTTGAACGAGCCAGGTCCAACCAACTGACCCCTGGCCAATTAACCGGCGGTACTTTTACCATTACCAATCTGGGCATCTACGATATCGATGCCTTCACCCCCATAGTGAACCCGCCGGAGGCGGCGATCTTGGGTGTTGGACGCATTGTGGATAAAGTCGTCATCCACAACGACAAAATTGCCCAACGATCTATGATAACCTTGAGCCTGTCATTTGATCATCGTATCGTTGACGGCGCGCCTGCCGCTGCCTTTTTGCAAACGATAAAACAACATCTGGAACAACCTGCCGGGCTTGAATAAATTGATTCGTTTGGGGCACGTTCGTTGGCCTGAATGTGTCCCAAACATCACCCTATGTAACCTTCTTAACCCGCCCCACTTCCCCCGATTCCAACTGCACCTTGATGCCGTGCGGATGCGTGGCCGATTTGGTCAGAATTCTTTGCACAACGCCCCTGGTCAACTGGCCCGATCGCTGATCCTGCTTCTGCACAATTTCGACCTCTTTACCAATTTGGATATTTCCCCGCTTTCGGCCGTCTTGTTTTTCATTTTCCATATTTTCTTCACTCAAACCTCCAGCGCCTCCACATTTAAAAAATCGAAATCCCAGTCAGCGTCGTAAAAAGCTCCAGCGCTTTCGTACCCGCCAGCGAATTGCCACTGGCATTCAACCCCGGCGACCAAACACAGACACTAAATTCCTTGGGCATCACGGCCAAAATGCCTCCGCCGACGCCGCTTTTCCCGGGCAAGCCCACCCGGTAAGCAAAGTCGCCCACCGAGTCATACGTCCCACAAGTTAACAGCAGCGAATTAATATACTTGGCCTGATTGGCCCTGACGATGCCCGCATCATTCCCGACCAACCTGCCGCCATTGGCCAGATAGATGCCGGCTTGCGCTACCTCCACACAACTCATCGACAGAGCACAGTGATGAAAATAAGCATCCAGAACGGCCGTTGGGTCATTATGCAGATTGCCAAAACTTTTCAGAAAATAAGCCAGCGCCGCGTTACGAAACCCCGTTTCCCGTTCAGAATGGGCCACGGCATGGTCGAAATCAATTCTCGTCTCGCCACATAATTGGTGCATAAAATCAAGCACACTCTGGCGCGCGTTGCCCAGGTGCGAGAGGATAATGTCGGCCACCACCAGTGCTCCAGCGTTGATAAACGGATTGCGCGGAATGCCGTTTTCATATTCAAGCTGCACCAGCGAATCAAAAGCCGTACCCGAAGGTTCACGGCCGATCCGCTTCCATATCCCATCCCCTTCAAGCTGCATGGCCATGGTCAGTGTGAAGACCTTGGAGATGCTCTGAATGGAATATTTCTCCGCGGCATCCCCAATGTAGAAGCGTTCTCCGTTAACTGTTTGCACAGCCATGCCAAACTTGTTTGGCGATATATGGGCCAGTTCAGGAATGTAATCGGCGATCTGCCCTGCACCAACAAGCGGTTTGACTTCGTGATAGACTTCTTCCAATATCGCCGCGTAGTTCATATTATTCGCCCTTGATTTGGGCCAATAGTAAGTTCGCAAGCAGCTTGTCGAAAAAAGAACAATGGGACGCAGATCCCCACCAGTGCAAGAACTTGTCCCACAGGTTTATGCAGATAAATAAGAAGATATCAGCGTTAGTCAGCGTCCTGCAATCTGCGTAATCTTTGACCCTTTTCCACCTAAATCCAGCTATATTCTGACGGCTTGAAATTGATCATACTGCCATGATAATAAGGCACAATCGCCAGCTCCGGTTCGGCAGCCTCATCCAGTCGACTGCGGTCCTCGTCGCTGATCTCCACTGCCAATGCCCCCAGATTGTCCGCTAGCTGAGAGGGCGTCCGTGGCCCAACGATAGCGCTTGTCACACCTGGCTGTTGAACCAACCAGGCCAGGGCCACCTGGCTCGGCGTGCAACCTTTCTCAGCAGCCAGCGCTTCCACCACAGCCAACAAATCATAAGCCAGGTCACTGAAATGTTGTTGGCTTCTCTTCTTGAAAGGACCTTGTAGATCCCCTTCCAGCCGCGTATCGCCCGGAATAGGCTCACCGCGCTTATATTTGCCGGTCAAAAATCCCCGCGCCAATGGAGACCAGGGCAAAATTGCCAAACCATACGTCTGTGCCAGCGGAATCAACTCCCGCTCAATACTGCGATCCAGTAAATGATACGGGGGCTGCTCGCTCACAAACCGGTTCAGCCCCAACTCTCTGGCCACCATGATCGATTCCATCACACGCCAGGAAGGAAACGAACTGGTGCCAATATAGCGAACTTTTCCATCTCGAATGAGATCGTCCAGCGCCCGCAGCGTTTCATCGATAGGCGTATCGGAGCGCGGGCGGTGTATCTGATACAAATCAATATGATCCGTGCGCAGCCGTTTCAGCGAGGCTTCACATTGCTGGATAATATGCAGCCGGTTGTTACCCTCGGCCAATACATCATCATCATCCATACGGCCGTGTACCTTCGTAGCCAATACGATCTGGTCTCGTTTTCCATTACGTTTCAGCGCCTTGCCGACAATCTTCTCACTGGCGCCGCGCGCATAAACATTGGCTGTATCCAGAAAATTGATGCCGCTGTCAATAGCTTTGTCAATGATGTCATACGCTTCTGCTTTTTCCGTTTTCCAACCGAAATTCATACAACCCAAACAAAGTTTGCTGACGGGGACACCGGTACGTCCAAGGGATCGATATTCCATTTTAACTCCTTCTTGTGAGTTCACGTTTCGCTAAGCTCACCTAGTATACTCCGATTTCTCAATCTGCGGTCAACAACCGGGCTTCTCCCACTCAAGCCCATCTAGTATACTCCGAATTCTCCGTCTGGTATCTATCTATGACATCACTGCAATCCTGCGACGCATCCTTCATCCCCGTTATTCGCTGCCGAATTCATAAAATGGTAAAATAGCAGCCAAGTCAAGAAACGATAACGGGTCAAAGTATCGCCATTTGACCTGCCGGTTTTTGCTATCGATCTACCTGTCCCATAGAGTTATAGCACGTCAACAAGGAGGAAAATAAAGTGTCGCAAGACAGTAACTCGGAATCACCCCAGGCAGAGGCAAAGTCTGGCTTCAAGTTTCCCACCGCCTACACCGTATTGTTCATCTTGCTCATCCTTGTTGTTATCGCCACCTGGTTAGTTCCGGCTGGACAGTACGACACCAACGAAGTTGGCGAGCCCATCCCCGGCAGCTATCATGCCGTAGAGCAAAACCCGCAGCGTATCATTAGGGATGGCCTTTTGGCTCCTGTCAACGGCATGTATGGCATAGAAGGCGAAGATGGCTCGATTAGCGTTTACAATTCAGGCAGCCTGTATGGGGCCATTGATGTCGCCCTCTTTGTCCTGATCATTGGCGGCTTTCTAGGCATAACGATGGCCACCGGCTCCATTGATGCCGGCATTGGCAAGATTACCACGGCCCTGAAAGGGCGCGAAAGATGGATGATCGTCATCCTCATGATTGTATTTGCCCTGGGTGGTACTAGCTATGGCATGGCCGAAGAAACGCTGGCTTTCTATGGCTTGATCATTGCCGTCATGATCGCTGCCGGGTATGATGCGTTCACCGGAGTGGCCGTAGTCATGCTCGGCGCGGGTATCGGCGTGCTCGCTTCTACGGTCAACCCCTTTGCCACCGGAATCGCTTCCGGCTTTGCTGGCATCTCCATAGCCGATGGGCTCGTATCGCGCATCATCATCCTCGTCGTCGGCACCCTTTTTGGCATCATCTTTGTCTTGCGTTATGCCGACAAGGTGAAGAAAGATCCCACAAAATCCCTCGTTTATGACCAGAAAGAAGAAAACGAAAGGCGCTTCCTCAAAGGTGCCGGGGTAGAGGTTATGCCTGAGTTCGACGGCCGTCGCAAGCTCATCCTGGGTCTCTTTATTCTCGCCTTCCTGATCATGATTTATGGCGTCATTCCCTGGAGCGATATCGGCTTACCCTTACCTCAATGGGACTGGTGGTTCGGTGAATTTACCGCCCTTTTCCTCGGATTTGCCATTCTCATAGGCATTATCGGCCGTTTAGGAGAGGCTGGTATTTCCGAAACATTCATCAATGGCGCGCGTGATATGCTGGGCGTTGCTCTGGTAATCGGCCTGGCGCGTGGCATCAGCGTCATCATGAACAACGGCTTGATCATCGACACCATACTTTACTGGGCTGAAAGCGCTGTTGCTGGACTGGGAGGTGTCGCCTTCATCAACCTCGTCCATCTGCTCTATCTGCCGCTTGGCTTCCTGATCCCCTCATCCTCTGGATTGGCCACAGTCTCCATGCCCATCATGGCCCCCTTGGCCGACACCGCCGCGGTCGATCGCAGCCTGGTCGTCACCGCCTATCAATCAGCCAGCGGCCTGCTCAACATCGTCAACCCCACCTTTGCCGTCGTCATGGGCGGTCTGGCCCTAGGGCGTGTCCGCTATGACAAATGGCTGCGCTTTACCTGGCCCCTATTACTCGCTTTGCTCTTGCTATACGCCCTCGTCCTGAGCATCGGCGTATTTTTCCCAGGCAGCTTGATTTTCTGACCGCTCGTAATTTTCAGATTGGTTCAATCTCAAAAGATTGAACCAATCAACCTTTTTCAGCAATGCTGGGCAAGAAGCTCAACTTTTCAATCTATGGTTTTTCACTGGCAATAACGATAAAAGTTGAACTTCTTTGTACAATATTTATTTAACAAAGCACCAAGCAACCTTATTCACCATTGGAGGTAAAAAATGGCTTTCAACCTACGTAATCGCAATTTTGTAAAACTATTGGATTTCACCCCGGCAGAGATCAAATTCTTGTTGAAACTGTCCGCTGACCTAAAAGCGGCCAAGTATGGTGGCTATGAGCAGCAGCGCCTAAAGGGCAAGAACATCGCCCTCATCTTCGAGAAATCTTCTACCCGTACGCGCACATCGTTTGAAGTAGCCGCCTATGACCAGGGGGCCAATGTAACTTATTTGGGCCCAAGTGGATCCCACATCGGCAAGAAAGAAACCATGAAAGACACGGCCCGTGTATTGGGTCGCACTTATGACGGCATCGAATACCGTGGCTTTGCGCAAGAAACCGTAGAAACATTGGCCGAGTATGCCGGAGTACCCGTATGGAATGGCCTGACAAACGAATTCCACCCAACGCAGATTTTGGCCGATGTGCTGACCATGATGGAACATAGCTATAAGGATCTGCCGCAGATCGCCTACACCTATCTGGGAGACGCGCGCAACAACATGGGCAACTCTTTGATGGTTGGCGGCTGCAAATTGGGCATGGATGTTCGCCTCTGCGCCCCGCAGCATTTGTGGCCTGAAGACCACCTGGTCGCCCAATGCCGTGAAATCGCCGCCCAGACCGGCGCACGCCTGACCCTGACCGCCGATGTGGCTGAAGGCGTAAAAGGATCTGATTATCTTTACACCGATGTCTGGGTCTCCATGGGCGAACCAGATTCCGTCTGGCAAGAGCGAGTCAGCCTTCTCAAGCCCTACCAGGTCAACGCGCGGGCGATGGAAATGACCGGCAATCCGCATGTCAAATTCATGCACTGCTTGCCCGCCTTCCACAACACCGATACCGAAGTTGGCAAAGAGATGGAAGAAAAGTTTGACATGCCTGACGGGCTGGAAGTGACTGAAGAGGTATTTGAATCACCCGCCTCAATAGTCTTCGACGAAGCCGAAAACCGCATGCACACCATCAAAGCCATCATGGTGGCCACACTAGGTGACTGAGCGCTTATTTCAAGAGAAACAGCAGCAAATGAAAATTCTTGCTGAAAGCTGATCGCTGATAGCTGCCAGCTTTCTTCAAAGGAGCAAATCAATGTCTGAATTTGGCGTACATTCTGAAGTTGGAACCCTACGAAAGGTCATTGTTCATCGTCCAGGATTGGAGATGCGTCGCCTGACGCCCACCAATTGCCAGGAACTGTTGTTTGATGATGTCATCTGGACGCGAAAGGCGCGCCAGGATCATAATATCTTCGTCGATCTGATGCACGAGGAGTTTGGCATTCAGGTCATGCGCGTTCACGAACTGCTGCAAGAAGTGGTGCAAGATCCCGACGGCCGTGCCTATATTCTCGATCGCAAGCTAACAGCCAACGAAGTTGGCGTAGGTGGCGTTGCCGAAATGCGCAGCTGGATGGACGCCATGGAACCGGTCACCCTGGTTGCCCATTTGATTGGTGGCGTCACCGTTGATGAACTGCCTCAAGATCTGCGCGAATTTGCCAAAAAGGCTTACGCGGGTACCGAGTTTGCCATGCCGCCGCTTCCCAACCAATTATTCACCCGCGACAGTTCCTGTTGGATCTACAACGGCGTGACCGTCAACCCCATGTTCTGGCCGGCGCGACGTAAGGAAACCCTGCACCTCAACGCCATCTACCGCTACCATCCCGATTTCAAAGGGGGCGATTTCAACATTTGGTGGGGCGATCCCGATGTAGATTATGGCGCTGCTACCTTGGAAGGCGGAGATGTGATGCCCGTGGGCAACGGGCTGGTTCTCATTGGCATGGGTGAACGAACCACCTATCAGGCAGTGAGTCAAGTCGCCATGCAGTTGTTTGAACATGGGGCCGCTAACCAGGTTCTCGCTGCTAAAATGCCTCATGACCGCGCCAGCATGCACCTGGACACGATCTTCACATTCTGTGACCGCGATCTGGTGACGATTTTTGAGCCCGTTGTCAATCGTATCCATCCCATCAGCTATCGTCCGGGGGAAAAAGAGGGCACGCTGGATGTGACGGTGCCGGAAAAAGGCTGGTTGGACGCCGTGCAAGAAGCCATGGGCCTCAAGGAACTGCGTGTTATTCCCACAGGAGGTGATGAATTCGAACAGGAACGTGAGCAGTGGGATGATGGCAATAATGTCGTTGCTCTGCAGCCCGGCGTCGTCGTCGCCTATGACCGCAATGAATGGACCAATGCCAGATTGCGGCAAGCCGGAGTTACCGTTCTCACCATTCCGGGCTCTGAACTAGGACGCGGACGCGGCGGTGGCCACTGCATGACCTGCCCCGTCTTGCGCGATCCGCTCTAGCCCATTCCATACAACCTGTAGAACGATTTGGCAAATCGTTTTCTGGTAAATTAGAATAGTTCGCACAAGGTGCCCTTTTCGGCGTCTCAAATGCGACTGGGTGGCATCTGATGATGCCTACCCCTCAATTCAGCAATCTTGTACTGAGCCTGTCGAGGTCTCAGCAGTCAATCATTCTCTTGTTTTCAAAGGACTCGCGGTGCCCCATGAACGATAAGGAAGAAAAGCGAAGAGAAATCACCTCACCATCTATGGTAGATGCGTTGATCCCGATCGTTTCCCTCATCATTCTGTTGGGTGGCGCCATCTTTTTGTACGGTGATGACGCGACCTCTGGGCCAACCCAGGTGGCCTTAATGCTTTGTACGATGATTGCAGGACTGGTAGGCCTCAAAAATGGGCATCGTTGGGAGGATATGGGACACGCGGCGGTCGAAGGCATCTCCACCGCCATGGGCGCCATCTTTATCTTGTTGGCAGTTGGCGCGCTGGTCGGAACTTGGATGATGTCTGGTACCATCGCCACCCTGGTCCATCTTGGCGTGCAGTTCCTCAATCCAAACTGGTATTACGCAGCATGCGTGATTATCTGCGCCTTACTGGCCCTGAGTATCGGTAGTTCGTGGACAGTGGTAGGCACCTTGGGCGTAGGCTTAATTGGTATTGCCGATGCACTGGGTGTCTCCCCGGAGATTACCGCCGGCGCCATTATATCCGGCGCTTACTTTGGCGATAAGATGTCGCCACTTTCGGAGACCACGAATTTAGCACCGGCCGTTTCCGGTACCGATTTATTTACCCATATCAAAGGCATGATGTGGACGGCCGTTCCCTCCATCCTCATTGCCCTTGCTGTTTTTATCTTTATCGGTCTCCGCCAGGAACCACGAGCGCCGCTCGATCTAACCGCAGTCTTGCTAATCATTGAAGACGTCTACAACGTCGGTTTGCTGACGCTTTTACCGCTGTTGGTGGTTTTATTCATGTCCTTTAGGAAGATATCGGCCTTCGCTACCATTATGGTTGGCGCTCTCGTGGGAGGTTTAACGGCCGTGCTTCTGCAGCCCGATATTGTACTTAACTTTGCCGCCGATCCCTCCCTCAGCGCTCCCGTAGCCATGATCAAAGGAGTCTGGTCGGCCATGGCCACTGGCTTCGCCATCAATACCGGCTATGAAGGTCTCGATTCACTGTTTACACGAGGCGGCATGGCCAGCATGTTAGGTACCGTCTGGCTCATCATCAGTGCCATGGCCTTTGGTGGCGTCCTTGAATATACCGGCCTGCTGGCCAGGCTGCTGCAGCCCGTCATCAACGCCGCGAAAGGGGACAGGTCTTTGGTTGCGGCAACAGGACTTACCTCCATCGGCATGAACCTGGTAGCCGGCGACCAGTATATGGCCATTGTGCTGCCCGGTCGCATGTTCCGCGAGCTGTACCACGAAAGAGGCATTGCCCCCGAAACATTGTCACGCGAAATCGAAGACACAGGCACCATCACCTCTCCCCTGGTTCCCTGGAACAGCTGCGGCGCCTATATGGCCGCCACCTTGGGCGTCGCTACCATGGCCTATTTCCCATACAGCTTATTCAACCTCATTAACGTCGCCATTTCCTTTGTCTATGCCTTATTTGGTTTTCAGATCAGGCATATCGAACCTGAACAAGTACCTGTCATCAACACCAGAGCAGGTTGCCCTTTATGGTGTTGGCAATCGGCGCGCTGAACCCAACACGCCGGCGGCCGCCAGACCGGTGTAATTTGGCGATCGGAAATCAAAACCGGTCGCACATCTGGTTGGCGAACCCAGCGGGGCCCAGCCGCTGACCTCCATCATGCGCGAGGCCATGGCTAAAGACCCCGATAGAAGACCAAGACAGCAAGAGAGCGCCATAAGTGAGTTTTCAACTCCAAAGGACATCTCAGACGAGTTCAGTACAAGTTCTGCGACCTATTATCGAAGGAGAGTCTATCCATGCGACTATTAAAGACGTTTGGCACCATCTTATTGCTGTTGGGTAATTACGGCCGTCTCGCCGCATTCTGCTCAAGGCATTACTAGGGCTTGATTACGGCCGTCATCGCCGCATTCCTGCTCAAAAACAAGCGCAACCTAAACCGGGCTCGCGGCCAACTGACCCCCGCAGCGGCCATGATCAACCACAACGGCCGTTCCTACCGCGACCTCAACCACAACGGCCGTCTGGACATCTACGAAGATCCGGATCGTCCTATCGACGAGCGGGTCGAAGATTTGCTCAGCCAGATGACCCTCGAAGAAAAAGTGGGCCTGATGCTGCACCCCATGATCAGCGCTGGCAAAGGGGGCAGCCTGGTCGAGCGGCCCGGCATGATGACGCCCGCCGGCACCTCAGAGATGGTCGCCAACCGCCACATAAGACATTTCAACATCGTCATGAGCGACTCCATTGCCGACATGGCCATCTGGCACAACAACCTGCAAGAACTGGCTGAAAAAACACGCCTCGGCATCCCCGTCACCATCAGTACCGACCCCCGCCATTCAGCCAGCAATGTGCCCGGCACCAGCATCGCCACCGAGGGCTTTTCACAATGGCCCGATCCCCTCGGCCTGGCCGCCACCCGCGACGAAAACCTGGTCGAGCGTTTTGGCGACATCGCCCGCCAAGAATACCTCGCCGTCGGCATTCGGGCCGCCTTGCATCCCATGGCCGACCTGGCCACTGAACCCCGTTGGGCACGAATGGGTGGCTGTTTTGGCGAAGATGCGCAGCTTTCCTCCCAGATGACCGCCGCTTACATTCGCGGCTTCCAGAACGGAAGCGATGGCCTTGGCCCCGAAAGCGTGTCCTGCATGGTCAAACACTTCCCCGGCGGTGGCCCGCAAAAAGATGGCTGGGATCCCCACTTTTCCTACGGGCGGGATCAGGCTTATCCCGGCGATAACTTCGACTACCATCTTCCCCCATTTGAGGCCGCCTTTGCCGCCGGCGTCGAGCAAGTGATGCCCTACTACGGCATCCCCGTCGGCCAAACCAGCGAAGATGTAGGCATGGCCTTCAACACAGAGATCATCACCGGCCTGCTGCGTGAAAAGTATGCTTTTGAGGGCGTGATTTGCTCCGATTGGATGATCGCCGAAAGCATCAAGCTGATGGGTACTGTGGAACCCATGAAAGCGACAGCCTGGGGTGTGGAGCATCTCAGCGTCAAGGAGCGTTATGAGAAGGCCTTGAACGCCGGGGTCGATCAGTTTGGCGGGCAAATGAACCCGCAGCAGATTATTGAGCTGGTGCAAGAGGGCAAAATCTCGCATGCGCGAATTAACGAATCGGCGCGGCGAATTCTGCGCCTCAAATTCAAATTGGGGCTGTTTGATAATCCCTATTGTGATCTTGCTGCGCTGCCAAGCAAGACCGGAACGGCCGAATTCAATCGTGCCGGCCTGGAAGCGCAGCTTAAAAGCGTGGTGTTGTTGAAAAACGAGCAGAATGTGCTGCCCATTGCTTCTCGTCCCCAACTCTACATCGAGAATATCAAGCCAGAAATCGCCGAAAAATATGGTGACCTCGTTTCCAAACCCGAGCAGGCCGATCTGGCTATCCTGCGCCTGGTTACACCCTACCAGAAGCCGCGTGGCAAGAGCTTCCTGGAGCGTTTCTTCCATCAAGGTGATCTCGATTTCAAATCGCCCGAAAAAGAGCGCATTCTCGCTATCCTCAACACCGTGCCTGCGATCGTGGACATCTATCTGGAACGGGCCGCCGTATTTCCTGAAATCGCGGCCGCAGCCAAAGGATTGTTTGGCACATTCGGCGTCACCGACGATGTGCTGCTGCAAGTCGCCTTCGGACAATTCAAGCCCACCGCCAAACTGCCCATCGAGCTGCCCTCCTCCATGGACGCCGTCCGCGCTCAAAAAGAGGATGTCCCTTACGATTCAGAAAATCCACTCTTTCCCTTTGGTTATGGCCTGATGTATGAATAGGCGCGAGGAGAATCGCTATGGCAGACGGGCATCGCGCCCTCGGCAGCAGGAGCATGACAGGCACGAAATCAATCGCATCCGTCGGCTTGTTGAGGAAAATCAGCAAGAGATTTTGGAAAGTTGGAATGAGTTCTTTGATCATTGAGCTGCAAAAGACAAAGGTCGTAGAACGTACGGGTTACAGAGGACACGCTGACCGTTAACCTGGCCGATGGCCGGACAATCTCAGTGCCTGTGGAATGGTATCCCCGCTTAGCCCATGGAACGCCGCAGCAACAAGAGAATTGGCGTTTAATCGGTGGCGGTGCTGGAATTCATTGGCCAGACCTGGATGAGGATATCAGCCTGGAAAACCTCTTATTAGGGCAGCCGTCTGGCGAGAGTCAAAAATCCTTGCAGCGCTGGCTGGCAAACCACAAAGCACGCGCCTCATAATCTATCGCCAATCAGAGCCACAAACCTTGTCCTTTTAATGTTTCCATGAGCATCTTACTCACCCGAAGGTGTAATTCCTTGGGGTATTTGAACTCAGACGTGTAGTAGTCGCTGACACGTGTAATGCCCGCATCCTCCAACTTTTTGCGCACCCGTTCAATGGCGTTATACCGTGCCCACGCACTTTGTTCCCGCTCCGCATGCGTTTCGCGGACCTCCTCATCTGAAAGGCGCCGGTATTTCTCCAGGTGCACCATCACCTCAAGCGGCAGTCGCCCGCGCAGCGCCGGATCTTCCGCCGGATAACCCACGACAAGAGCCGTAACCGGAAATACCCCTGGTGGCAGATCCATCATCTCAATGATTTGATCGGCCGCCCACCATGTTGTCCCCAGGTAACAGATACCCAGCCCTTCTGACTCGGCTGCCAATGCGATTGTCTGCGCCGCGATCACAGCATCGACCGTCCCCGTTAGAAAGCCCAACAAATCGTCAAAGCTCTGTTTCGAATCGTTGATCCGCAGCCACTCCCGCATGCGCCGCACATCGGCGCAGAAGGTCAGCACAACGGGAGCTTCCAGAATCATCTTTTGCTTCCCGTGCAGCTCATACAACTGCCGTTTATTCACCTCGTCGCGGGTCACAACAACGGACCACGTCTGCATATTACCAGCGCTCGAACTGCGCAGGCCGGCGCGCAAGAGCTCATTTAGCAGAGAATCTTCAACATCCTGCGCGGCATAAGATCGAATAGAGCGGTGTGAATTGGCTAAATCTAACATGTCGAAATCAAATACTTGATAGAAATTCCTTCATCCTACCCTTCAGCTGGTCCTCCAGCAGCATTTAGCCGTTCCATCTGGTCCGCAGTCAGCCTGACATCAAGCGCGTCAATATTCTCTTTCAACTGCTTCCCCGTACTGGCCGCAATCAGCGGCAAAACCTGAGGATCACTCTCCCGCATCCACGCCAGCACCACCTGATTAGCCGTTGCCCCCGCCTCTTCGGCAACAGCGCGCAGTGCCGCCAGCCGCGCCTCCGTATCATCCCCAGCATATTGCGCCGGGATCTCCCGATCCGCCCGTGTATACGCGCCGCCGAGCAGTGCCGAATAAGCCAACAGCGTCGTATCCCGGTTGCGGCAGTAATCCAACAAATCATCGTTTACCGCAAGCTGCGCACCGAAACTGGCCCCTGGTCGAGGCCGCAAATAGGTGTAGCGCTGTTGCACACAGCAAAATTCCGGCCACCTGTTCGTCACACTAACCGAACGCGCTTCCTCCAGCCGCCATGCTGTGAAGTTGCTGGCCCCGAAATAACGCACCTTGCCCGCCCGCACCAGGCGGCTGAGCGCAATAAGCGTCTCCTCCATCGATGTGTTGCGATCATCCACATGCGCGTAATAGAGATCGATCATCTCGACCCCCATACGCTTCAACGACTTCTCGCATTCTCGTTCGATCAAGTCGGCCGTCAACCCTACCGGGACACTCCCATAGCCAAAACCGACCTTGCTGGCTAGGAACACTTCATGCCGGTTTCTACGATCCTTTAACCACGCGCCCACTATCTTCTCACTTTCACCGCCCTCTCCTTTAGGCTCCCACCAGGCATAAATATTGGCCGTGTCTAGAAAGCTCCCACCGGCCTCCTTATACTTATCCATCAAAGAATAAGCCTTCGCCTTATTCTGGCGGGTTCCAAAATACATAGTACCCAAACAAAGCTCACTAACAGTGGCATCGGTGTTACCCAAAGTTACGGTTTTCATTGCATTCCTCTTTCAGATTCTCGCTGCGTAAGATTGTCAATATGATTGTTGCTTGCCTAGCTGATGTGTGCGCAACGGCCGTCACGCCACACGCTTATGCCCCTTAGCTTAATTGACTAGGAGACACTGTTGGCCGTCTGCAAATCGGAGCCTCGCGTCAGGAAAACGGAACCGCCGGTCCAACGCCAGTTCTTCACGGAACCAACCTCACAATATTCAGCGCCGGGCAAGAGTGCAGCTCAAAATTCTTGCTGCGGCTGAAATATCGGAGGATTTCCAGATTCCACCATTATTTGCGTAAAATTTCAGGAATTCATTTTGACATTATTTGATCTATCATCTGGAAAAAGTGTCTTGTGCAAAAAAGGGTTACCATAGTATCCGCATAAACCACCGATAGCGCAACTGTATTGAGCGCTGCGAAGCCCGCGCTTGGTCCGGCGTCCAAGATGCGCCAGCCATCAGCAGCTTGCGCAGCAGCCAAAGCCGCTCATGAACGGCCGTCTCGTGGCCATCTACAACGCCGCTTGGACACGCGCATCCTGCGCCACTCTTTCAAGGCGGACAGCCCAGCCGGCCAATACCTGTGGCTGTAAAACCAGGCGTGGCCTTGTGTCCTGAAAGCCGGCGCCGCTTACTGGGGACGGCGCGATAGGCGCTAGGCGCTTCCTCAACGCTTTTTTTCCTTCTTGCCATCAGCGCCGTTGGCGCTGGCTCCCTTGCGCCACCGTTTGCTTCTACGTGGAAGAAAGGAAACCAATATCAGCACAACTGGCACACCTATCGCAACGAACAGAATGCCTCCCGGATCGCTGTTTTCAAACGGCTCCACAGTCAAATTGATGCCCAAACTGGAAACGGGCTGGCTCGTGTCTTCCGGGCCGTCAGGCTGGGGGATGGCAGTCAAGTACACGATGTAGTTGCCTTCTAAAATCGCATCCACGGTCCAGCTTAGTTCGGCCGACTCACCCGCTGCCAGCGGATCCAGCTCTTGAGTCCGTTCCGGCGACCAATCCTCAGGGTCAACTGGATCTCCTTCCCCTGCTTTGACAATGTTCAACACCACAAATAAGTCGGGGGATTCCTCTGTGCCATGATTGGCCACCACTGACTCGAACAAAACCTCGTCCCCAACGCTGACGGTCGTGTACTCCAGGTCAACCCCTACTTCCAGGGCCTGTTCATCGGCAGCGGACGGCGCAGCCAGGATACCCAACAGTCCAATAACCATAAGCAAGACCGCGGCACGCTTGCCTTTGCGCTGGGGCAGGCGCGGTCCTCCTCCCTCAAGTGTGAGACGGGGAGCGGCATAAAAGAAAAGCAGTCCCACGATAACGACCGCTGACAGCGATGCTGCCACCAGGTAGCCTGGCATTTCGGCGAGAGTCCGGTTATTCACCAGCAATTTCTCCAGGAACCCGCTGGTGGCCTGCATCGGGTTCAATTGTTGCACAAAGTAACCCAAATCTCCTTTTTGGGCGCTGCCCGGGAATTGCGTCGGAATGAGAAAGATGATGTAGACCAGCAGGCTTACAAACAAGCTCATCTTGTTTGACCTGGACCAAATACTCATCAGCATGCCGAAGCCGGTGAATGTCACTGCCAGAAGCGTCCCCAATATTGCGCCTGCGAGGAGCGCCTGCCCCAAAACCTTATCTCCCTGGGCAAGCAATGCCATGTAAGGGATGGAAAGGATGAGGGTAACCGGCCAGGGCGATAAGGCAGCCAGGAACTTGCCGAAGACGATCTGCTGGCGGCTGGTCGGTGTTAGCAGCAGCGACTCAAGCGTTGCTCGTTCCCGTTCGCCGCTGATGCTGTCTGCCCCGAGAATCAGACCGATGATGATGCCGAAAGAGATGCTGCCCAACAGGGTCAAAAATACCATCTCGGCCGTAGGAATCAGATTCGTTTGACTTTCCGCTTGTCGCAGCAGCGTTGTGATTGACATCACGACGGCGAACAAGATGAGCAGGATAAACACGCGCCCTCCTATCCAAAGGTCGGTGAGTTCCTGTTTGAGGACCAACCACCACACAGCCCGTGTCGCTCCCAGGCTCTCTGGCCGTTTGCTCTGTCGATCGTCCACTCCTGATTGAATGCTCATTTGATTGTCTCCACAGGGCGCCAAATCCGCCACCTTATGCTTGCGCTTCCTACCTCCAGGCTAAGTCGTGGCGCAGCATATAAAATGAGCACGCCAAGGAGGAGAGTGGCAAGTAAAACCGGCGCGGCAAGATAGATCCATACTTCGCTCAGCGATTGTCCCACTACGAGCGTCTTTTCCAAAAATTGGCGGGAAGCTTCTAGTGGGTCAATGGCTGCGACAAAGGCCCCCGCCGCTGTAGCCTGGAATTCAGCAGGCAGTTGTGCCGGAATGAGTGCGAGGACATAAATCAGCAGGCCTACAGCCAGGCTGACTCGCGTTGAATTCGACCAGATGCTCAATAACATCCCCAGGCAAATGAAGATGACAGCCAGCAGGCTGCCCAGAATGGCGCCCCAGAACAAAGCCGGACCAAGGACCGCATCCCCTTGTGCCAGGACGGCAATGTAGGGGATGGCCAGCAGCAGGATCACCGGCCAGGGTGTTAGCGCAACCAGGAACTTGCCGAGGACGATCTGTTGCCGGCTTGCCGGTGTGAGCAGCACCGCTTCCAGCGTGCCCCTTTCCCGCTCGCCGCTGATACTTTCTGCGGCGATGATCAGACCTATGAACAGACCCAACGTGATGGCCGCCGTCAGCGCTACCACCACGGTTTGGCTGCGAGCCAGCAGCCTTACTTCATTGTTGGTTGCCAGCAGGAATGACGTAAGCGACAGCAGCACGCTGAACAGGATCAGAAGATTAAACACCCGCCTCCCGCTCCACAGCTCGATGAACTCCTGCTTGAAGACCAGCCATGCTACAGGCGATGCTGAACTCCTCCCTTCTATTTCCTCACCTGATTCGTCTTGACGGCTGCTCATTCGATTGCCTCCGCAGTCAGTTTAAGGAAGACATCCTGCAAGCGACCGCCAAGGATTTCAAAACCAAGGATGGGAATACCGGCGCTGATCAGAGCCTCCAGGATATGATTCATGCCCAGCGGTTCCGCTGCTACGTTCCGGCCATTTGAGTTTGCCAATTCTACCGCCAGCAAACCCATGGTCATATCCGCAGGGGCCGCTTGCATGACCTCCGGAAGTGCCTGCAAAATCTGCTGCGCCTGTTCACTTGACCCCGGCAGCACGCGGACCCGGATGGCGCTGCGCTCTTCGACATTCTGCAGAGCCTGCTCACTGATTTCAGCCACGGTCCCTTTCGCCACAACTTCCCCTGCATTCAGAATGACCACATCGTCACAAATGCCTTCGATCTCTGACAAAAGGTGACTGCTTAAAATGACGCCTGTGTTTCGTTCGCGCGCAATGCGCCGGATCAGGGCCAGCAGCTCCTGTTGTCCCCGTGGGTCCAGGCCCAGCGTAGGTTCATCCAAAAAGACGACCTTGGGATCATTGATCAGGGCGCGCGCGATCCCCAGCCTCTGCTGCATGCCGTGGCTAAAGGTGCCGATCGCCGAGTTTGCTCTATTTTTCAAGCCCACGTCTTTAAGAAGCGTCTCGCTGATTTCACGAGCCTCAGCAGTCGATTGGCCGTAAAGCTGGCTAAAATAGGTCAGATACTCGAATGGCGTAATGCCTTTGGGGAACCCCAGACCTTCCGGTAACACCCCGATTCTTTGCCGAATTCTTTCAGGATATTTGGAACTGATCCCGTCTACCGTGAAATCGCCTGACGTAGGCTCCAGAATCGTCGTCAAGATACGGATAGTTGTTGTTTTCCCCGCGCCGTTGGGACCAAGAAAGCCCAAGACGCGCCCTGCTTGCATCGAAAATGATAATCCTTTGAGTCCTGGTTGGGAGCCGTACGACTTATACAGATCTCGAGCCAACAATACGGGTGGTTGGCTGCTTGGCGCCGCAGCCTGCTGCACACTTAACTCTTTATCATTGCTTTGAATCATCAGGCGCAATCTCCTTACGCAAAACATCTAAAGCGTCTCTTCAGTTTTTGGCTGTGTGGGTATTGGGTATTATGACTACCAACCGGAAGGTATCACCTCTTATAATAGGAGGAACATAAGAACCCAACGATTCGAGAATTTATCGCACTTGACTACAAAATGCAAATATTACTTATTGTACCGTCCAAGGCGATTTCAAAGTCAAGTCTAAACAGAAAATCTTACAAAAAGGCTTACGGAATTCTGCGAAAGCGCAGTGTTCTCCACATCGTCCAACCACTCCCAATCGCCCGTATCTCTCAATCCCATTCACCATTCACAATGACCCTCCCCAACTACGAAAGCGACAGCGAAAGAAATCCCTGACCCCATCCAGAAAATCTCATTGACACGTAATCGCGTTACCATCTATACTTTGTAGGGGAGTCGGTTGCATTCTAGGGTTAGGCTAATTTGCAGAATGCCTTTTTCCCCGAAGACAATTCGACCCTCTTTCCCCGAACTGACTTAACAACTTCATAAGGTGCATGACGGATCACCAAACGGCCGTAACGGCCGCGCTGCATAAAGCGCCATTTCGCCATCAAGTTCCAACAAGGCTCGTTTGATTATCGGCAGGCAGATGCCTGCAAACTGGGGAGGTTAAACGTGAATAGCAGAAAGCTAACGCAATTCCAGGACCATGATTCGCTATTGGGACGAAGCACCGCGATTGTGCTCTCATTGCTTCTTGGACTTACCACCGTTGTCCTGCTCTTACAAAATTTGAATGATGTTCAGGCAGCAGCCCCCAATTCCGCTCCTGAAGCGGAGCCAGATCAGCCGGGTGCAGGTGCCGCGCTCACACTGACCGTCGGAGTCGATCCTTACTACGTACCATTTTCATATATCAGCGGCACGGAGCTTATTGGCTTTGACATCGATCTTATGGACGCCATCGCTGCGCAGTTGGGCGCTGATGTCGAATATGTTCCAGTTGCATGGTCAGTCATATTTGGTGAACTAGTCGCCGGTAACCTTGATGCTGTGATTTCGGCCGTGACTATTACTCCACAGCGTGAAGAGTTTATCGATTTTACACTTCCCTATTTAGAAGCCGGCGATGGCTCGCTAATTGGAATAGCTGTTCAGCAAGGGGATACAGATTGGCGTCGTATGATCAACGAAGCACTTTGGACGCTCCGCGAAAATGGCACACTTGAGAATAACAGATCCGCTGTAGATGCATATTTCCCCGATGAAGATGTATCTTTGCCCAATTGGCCTCTCGTCTACACCAATACCCAAACCACATTGACCTATACTGACACGCAGGGCAGTGAAACGATCATTCAGATACCATCTGGTGCTGTAACCGAGACAGTAATGATTCAATTTACACCCACCGATACAACTACTGTTCCTTCGGGTTTTTCAATCATGGGTCAAGCATTTGATTTGGACGCCTATCGCGATGGCAACTTCATTGAAGAGCAGTTCACTTTCGTCACGCCGGTAACAATCATGATTTCCTATTCCGCTTCCGCCGTCGCCGGGATTGACGAAGAGGAAATCTTGCTTGCGTATTGGAATGAGCAAACAGGAATGTGGGAAGATGCAGCCTGTGGTCCATACAATCGACATCCAGAGGATGATTGGCTGGCAGGTCCAATTTGTCATCTAAGCCGCTTTGTATTTGTCGAGGAACGATACTCTGTCCACCTACCATTAATCCGTGTTGACTAAAACTGAATGCTCTAGTTCACATTCTCAGATGCAAACGTTGATCAGCGCCGGATGTGGATGTTGGAGCACATGTCGAGATTCTGGCTGAGGTCACTTTGTTAAATTGCCGGGTTTCTCTTACCTAAAACGATCTGCCTAAAGATTAGTTTTCGCTCCTATGTGGTGGAGTCGTCAAAACGAAAGAGTTTATGACCTGATCATGAATACGAGACTAGCCGGCAGTTGAGCCTGCTCATGATACATGACGTAGCCGGACAAACTGATGGTATTGTCTATCAGTCAACGGGCCATAGTTCGTGAAAAGCATGAAAGGGCTTGGCAGCTAGCAGGATGCCGCTATCATCCAATTTTATTGATCCGTCGTGATCACAGAGATTTGAGAAACTGAGGAAATCCCAATGCAAGAAAACATAGGAATCATAAAGGACATTATCACGATTCTAGTACTGGCAGTCGGTGGCTTACTTGCAGTTTTCATATATGTCCAATTCGCGCCAACGCTTACATTGCGGATAATCCCGCGATGGATGGGAGAAAATGACGACTATCTCATTGTGAAATTTGAAGTTGAAAACAGTTCTCGCGTAAGGGTAAACAGGCCCAGAGGGCGATACCAAGTGCTTAAGCACGAAACCCAGCCAGGCGCATCGATTTCACATTGGGTCCCTTTTGCCGAAGGAAGGATAAAGTCTGGTGAAGAACCGCTAGAATGGGTAGAACCCATCGAGATATTTGGCAGCACGCGTCAAATTTATCCAGGCGAAAAGGTCTCGGCTGAGAAGCTGTACCACTGCCCGGCGAGTGATGGAGCTATCGTGTACCATATTGGATTGCAGGTAAATATTGATTTGTCTTATGTCGGTCGCTTGATTAATCAAACGAACCATTCTTGGCAGCAGACAACAACTTGTTTTGCCATTAAGCATTCTACAGGCGATACATAGCACCTTCAAGGCTGGCGAAGCTTTGGTGCAGGTCGCCTCAGTTTGGCCCGATCCCAGTCGTAATCGCCATCGATCTTCCTCGACTACGAAAGCGACAGGGAGCCCCAACCGCGATTAATCATTACTCAGCTCGCAGATGCCGCCAAATCGGATACTATGAAACGACGTATAAGCGACCGTTGCCCATCCTACCTGCTTGCTTGCCCAGAGAAAAAATGCACCATGCTTGAGAAACCCGACTTCCCGGACGAAAAACTGATCACCTGCTTGCAGGCCGATTATGGCCTGCGCGTCGCCCAGCTTACCTTTCTTCCACTCGGAGGTGATTTGAGTACGGCCGTTTACCGCGTGGTTGCCGCCGCTGGCACAGAACATGGCCTCGCGCTCCATAGAATTTGTACTTTGCCACTCAGATATGCATCCTGGTAACCTGTTTATTGATCCCAGCGGAAGCCTGTTTATTGTGGATTGGGATTACCCCATGTTCGCGCCCAAGGAGCGCGACCTGATGTTCATCGGCGGGGGGCAGGGGTTCATCGTTCTCCACTGCGCGCCCGGAAAGAGAACATTAACCCTACGGCGCGTAAGCGAAAACCTGTTTGGGAGTAATACGCAATACAACCCGATCTTCTTTTCCTTTCTGTTCGATCGGAGCCACATTACCATAGAATTCATCCACATTCATATAAAGCTTGGCGTGGCTGTTAATGTTCTCAAAATCAATGTCTTCTCGGATGCTTTCAACCTCGCCTCGAACATCAACCCAGCGAAAAGGATTTTGCGGATCTACCGCGATGAGCGCTACTTTGGGATTGGATCTGATATTCTTAACCTTCTTACTGGTCCCTCTTGTATTGACCAGAACCTGATCGCCGTCCCACGAACACCACATCACCGTGTTCTGTGGCTGTCCATCGGCCGTCACAGTTGTTAAGATAGCAAATACGGGCCCTTCAATTAAATCGATATGTGACTCTGGTATGTTTGCTGACATCTTTTCAAAAATCTCCTTAAAATGGTTTATGATACGGAATGCGTTCTCTTAATACGCATCAGTTATTTTCCCTATAGTACATTGTCAAATAAATGATGCCACAATTTTCCCGGAAATTTCGCCATTTTACACTTGTACAACTCTATTTCAATTTCCGGGAAAATGACGAAAACTTCGTTAACAGTGTAATTTCTGAGGGATAATTCTTGAAGATATTCTCATTATATCACACTTTATGAGATTGGCTAAGGAGGCTATTGCCATCGCCTTCTTAATCCAGGCAGCGGATCCGCAGCACTCCCAATCGCAATCGATCTTCCTCGATTACGAAAGCGACAGCGACAGTGAAAACGGGCCAATGAAGACTTGACAAGAACATATGTTCTATCCTATAATGGTACAGAAACACAACAACTCTTCGTGCAACAAGGCCAAAGAAAATGAACCATCTCAAAACAACAAACCAATCAGCAATCAGCCATCATGTCTGCTGACTGCTGACCCCTCCTCCCCCCAGAATCGACTTTGATCCCAGAAAAAAAAGATCAAAAGGAACAAAGAAACAAAGCCTCCTCCAAAATATTATGTAAAGTATCCCTCTCGCACAATTCACCATTAAGTATCCACAATTTCCCATTAAGAATTCACAAGCCCCAAAAATCATTCAATCTGCGTAATCTGCGTACAAGGTCCTTTTGTAGGAATCTTTGATAAACAAATCCAATCTTGTAAATCATGCTCGTTGGTGGTTAAATACCCCTGAAAGAGCAACATCGACTTCACTCTACAAAGGGGAAACAGATGACATACAAGACCGAATACAGCACAGAAGAATGGACAGCCTTCATGCACGCCCCCTATTACGCCGGGACCTATATTCAATACGCCGACGTGCACCATCGGGACCAGAAGAAAGAACTGCATGCCATGGTCGCCGAGGTGACCTTGTGGGAAATTCCTGACGGTGCCAAGGAATTGATGCGCCCCTTGTATGCCGATATCGGCAAGTTCCGCGAAGACAATGAAAACCTGCCCGGCTACGACGAAGATGCCGATCCCCTGGTCCATCGCGATCAAGCATTACCCCATCTGCGCGATGTGATGGCCATCCTCGTCGCCAAAGCAACGGCCGAAGAGCAAGCCGCCTTCCAGGGATGGCTCATGGACATCGCCCAGAAAACGGCCGAAGCCGGCAAAGAGAGCGCTCTAAGCATTTTTGGCAAGCGTGTCAGTGAAAAAGAACAAGCCGCTCTAGATGAGCTCAAGGAGGCCTTGGGCATAAGCGAATAACGGGAAAGGGAGCAGATCATGCCCGAAGAAGAAAAGAAAACCGTACGCGTCAAGCGGCGTCGCCGCACGGAAAAAGAGGGCGATCGCAAGCAAGCCGCAGCGCCCAAGCGCGAAAGGTCCGATCGCCAGGGCAAATCAAGCCCGCCCGGCGGCAGCGGCGGCAGTGGCGCTGGAATGCCCCGGCCCCCCAGCGGCGCTGGTTTGCCGTTCGGCGGCGGCAAGTTAAGCCCTAAAATGCTGCTTTTGTTCGCTGCTGTGTTGGTCATCGTCTGCCTCTGCGCCATGATCTTCAACCTCTTCCCCGGCTCGGGGGGTGACGACACGCCCGTTCTGCAGGCCCCGGCACAGCAAGCGCAATCAGTTGAGCCCGCCGCCCCGGTCGTTCCCACCACACCACCCCAACCTGCTGAACCCTTCAACCTGCCCTCTCCCTCCTCCGAAGATGGCCAGACCTGGCTGGTAATGCTCTACCAGGACGCCGACGACAAGATATTGGAAGAAGATATCTACCTGGATTTCAACGAGGCCGAACGCATCGGCTCCAACGATCGCCTGCACATCGTTTCCCAGGTCGATCGTTTCAACCGTGGCTTTTCCGGCGACGGCAACTGGGATTCGACCAAGCGCTACTACCTGACCCAAGACGCTAATCTCAAAATCGTCGCTTCGCAGGAGCTTATGGATATGGGCGAGGTCAATATGGCCTCCGGGGATTCGCTCGTTGACTTCGTTACCTGGGCTACGGAGACCTTTCCCGCCGATAAACACGTGCTGATCATGTCTGACCATGGCATGGGCTGGCCCGGCGGCTGGTCTGATCCTGCGCCGGGTGGCAAGGGGCCGGACAATGTCGCCCTGGCCAACGCCATCGGCGACGAGATCTTCTTGATGGAACTGGATCAAGCCCTGGGCGAGATTCGCGCCCAAACCGGCATCGACAAATTCGAGTTGATAGGCATGGATGCCTGCCTGATGAGCCATGTCGAAGTCTATGATGCGCTGGCTCCCCATGCCCGCTATGCCGTCGCTTCACAGGAAACAGAACCCGCCTTAGGCTGGGCTTATACCGGTTTCTTGGGCCAATTGGCCCAAAATCCAGACATGGACGGCGCCGAGCTGGGCCGTCTGATCGTCGAAAGCTATATTGATGAAGATCAGCGCATTGTCGACGACGACGCGCGCGCCGAATTTACGGGGCGAGGTTCCCCCTTAAGCGGCCTGATGGGCATGCTTGGCGGCGTATCGGCCGGACAGTTAACGGAGCAAATGCAAAGCGACATCACCTTAACGGCCGTCGATCTGCAAGCTTTCCCCGCGGTCATGGACAGCCTCAACGACCTCTCCTTCGCCCTGCAAGATGCCCGCCAGCCGGCTGTCGCCCAGGCGCGCAGCTTCGCCCGATCCTATACCAGCGTCTTTGGCCAGAATGTCCCCCCTTCCTATCTGGACCTGGGCAATTTCGCCCAGCTGCTCAAGCGCGAGAGCGGTGACCCGCAGGTGGCCCAGGCCGCCGACCAGCTCGTGGCCGACATCGGCCAGGCCGTTGTAGCGGAAAGACACGGCCGTAACAAGGCCGGTTCCAGCGGCATGTCCATTTACTTCCCCAACTCCCAGCTTTACAAATCCGCTGCCGCCGGGGCGCAATCCTATGCCCAAATCGCCAACCGTTTTGCCTCCGAATCCTTATGGGACGATTTCCTCGCCTACCATTATACCGGTCGTCGTTTTGAGAAAGCTGAAGGCGGCCTGGCCGTTCCGCAGCAAGGGTCGGCCGTCACCGCCCCAGGCAGCGGCAAGATCGAAACCACGCCGATCACCCTTTCCGGCAGCGTGGCCGCCGCCGGCCAGCCAGTCTTGTTGAGCACCGACGTCAGCGGGGAGAACCTGGGCTACGCCTTCCTTTATACGGGCTTCCTCGATGAAGCGTCCAACTCCATCTTTGTTGCCGACATGGATTACCTGGAAACCGCCGATACGCAGGAAGTGGACGGCGTCACCTATCCTTCCTGGCCCGAAGAGCCGTTCACCATGGAATTCGAATGGGAGCCGCTCATGTTCGCCATCAATGACGGCAGCGACACAGCGCTGGCCCTCTTCTCGCCTGAGAGTTATGGCGCAGATCCGGAGGATGCTATCTACACCGTCGACGGCATCTATACCTATAGTGACGACGGAGAACAACGCCATGCGCGCCTCTACTTCAATAATGACAACGGCTTGCTGAACCAGATCTACGGCTTCACCGGCGCTGGCTTCACCGGCGCCGCGCGCGAGATTCTGCCCCAACAAGGAGATACCTTCACCGTATTGCAGCAGTGGGTCGATCTGCAACCCAGCGGCCAGGCAGCGCAATTCTCCACCCAAGAAGGCGGCACCCTCACCTTTGGCCCCGAACCCTTCACCTGGGAAGAGCTGGACGGCGCTCCCGGCCAATACATCGTCGGCTTCATCTTCGAAGACCTCGACGGCGTCGCGTACCCTGTTTATGAACAAATTACCGTAGAATAAACGGTTATCCCAGTCGCAATCGCCTTCGCTATCGCTACCGAATGGCGTGCCTTTTTCTGGCACGGCCCAATCGCCCTGGGTAATATAGTTATGCTGAACCAAAAACAACCCCTGAAGCCGCGATCTCAGAATCGCGCCCTAAGAGCAGAGGTTGCAAAAATGCAGCCACAATTTTCTTGCAGATATGGCAAAACAAGATATCTAATCTGCGAAATCTTTGATGGCTCTTCGAGGAAGAAGACATGGAAGGAAAAAACAACAACCTGCCCGTGATAATCGGCTCCGGTCTCTCCGGCATGGCCATCAGTGATGTACTCTCCCAGCATAAAATCTCCCATATCATGCTCGGAGCGCCGCCCAACGATCTACCCCGCTTAGGCGAGTCAATCGATCCGGCCGGCACCCTGGAATTACTGCGCTATTATCCACAATACGACAAGCTCTACTATAAGAAGAGCTGGATAACCGTATTCCTCGGCGACTATGCAACCTCCTGCAATTTCAACCAGGACCTTGTGCGCATCGTCGGTCTACCCTTGATCGGCTTCCGGTCGCCGCCCCAGTTCATCCATGTCGATCGCGTCGCCTTTGACAGTGCACTCTATCAAAAAGTTGTGGCCAGTGATTATCTGAACCAGATCAACTCTCTCGTCATAGATATCTCCTATAACCGAGAGACAGATAGGATCGAAGAGCTGCACCTGGCCAACGGCGAGACACTGGCCACGTCCCACGTCTTTGATTGCACCAATCACATTCGCTTACTGGGCCGCAGCCTGAATATACCCATCGAATTCATCAGTGAACCGCAGCGCGTCGTCTACACGCACTACCACGCCCCGGAAGGAACCCCCACCGAATGCCTTTTCGACGACCATTGGAAACACGCCACCAATATTCTCCGTCACTATGAAGATATTGATGGGCTTAACGGCCTCGCCTGGGCCATTCCGCTCGGTTCCTACATTTCCGTCGGCATCAGCATGCCCAAGGACGACAATCAATTGGCCGACGATGAAGTCATGAAATTAGTCGAAGAAGCGTATGCCCGCCGCGGTCTCGATTTCGTGCGGACCTTCTCCGAGCCGCGTTCCTTCATGTCCGTGCCTCACCAGCAATACTTCATGCACGAACGCGGCTATGGTGCCAATTGGCTCATGGCTGGCCCCTCATTTGGCCAGGTATGGTTCCCGTCTGCCTCCGGCGTCGGCGCTGCCCTGGTCGCCGGGCAGATCGCCCCGCAGTTTCTGCAGTCGCCCCAGCGAGCGGGAGAGGCCTATGAAGGCTACGTGCGCGGCCTGCTCGAATCGCACAAAACCTTCGACCGCATGATCGCCCATCATCACACGGTGATGACGGCTGAACTGGTGAAAAAAGAGAGCAATGGTATCGTCAGCGAAAACGTGAAGCGTGTGGCGCGCCTGGCCACCTTGCAAAACGGCCCTATTGCAGGCTCTTTTGCCCGCTTGCTGCTCAGGGCCGCCAGTCGCGACGGCACCGCCAGCAGCGGCTGCAAGATTTGGAAAGCCGATCTCGCCGACCAGACCGAGACCATCTTCTCCGAGGCATAGGTGGCTGTTGAGAATATCTACCCGCCTGATTTCCCCTTCCAGCCCAAATTCATCCAGCTGGAAGGGCATAGAATTGCTTATTTCGACGAAGGGCATGGGGATAAAACCATTCTTTTCCTCCATGGCAACCCGGTAGCCGCTCACGTGTACACGCCGCTGATCCTCCTCTTGCGCGTTCAGTTTCGCTGCATCGCCCCCGATCTCTTGGGTTTTGGTATGTCCGACAAGCCTGCCCTGGAGAGCGACTATTCATTACAGGGACATATCGATATCATCGGCCAGTTTGTGTCCGAATTGGATTTACACAATGTACTGCTCGTGGTCCACGATTGGGGTGGCCCGGTCGGTCTTGCCACAGCCGCACAAGAGAAACATCGCTACACCCACCTGGTCGTCCTCAATACACTAACAGAACCAATTATGCGCATTCCCAACCCATACAAAATCCCCTTCCACATCTTGCGCCGGACAGATCGTCTTGCCACCCTGATTATCAAGCGCCTCGGCCTTTTCCAGCGCATAGGCGTCGCCATCATGGACCCGCAGGATCAGGAGATCTATTTTCGCGCCAATCACAGCCCAGCCACGCGCGCCGCCATCGCCGCCTTTCCCAAGATGATTCCTTTTTCGTCCGAACATCCCACCTATCCCTTACTGCGCAGCATCCTAAACCATGTGCTCGCCTGGGATATCCCAACCCTGGTCATCTTTTCCGATCACGATTCCGTATTCGCCCCCGAAGACGGCCGTCGCTTCGCCGCCAACCTGAAAAATGCCCGCTACAAAACCATCCACGGCCCAAAACATTTTCTACAATACGAAAAGCCGCAAGAAATTGCGACTGAGCTTTCAGCTTTCAGCCGTCAGCTTAAAGCCGACACTTGACACCGATTATCCAATCTGCGAAATCTGCGAAATCTTTGATTCTATCCGAGGAGAAATCTATGACTGACAAAACTTCCCCCGCCGAACAACAACGCGCCTTTAATCTCATCTGGAGCCAGATGCCGGAGATGCAAAACCGCATGTCGTCATCCTGGTGGTTCTTTCTACTATTTCCCAAAGGAGAAGAAGGATATGGCCCCAAGCAGATCATGTTCGCCATCACCGCCCGCGTTGGTGATACAGTGGGCATTACTGGAGTCGAAATACCGGGAATCGATCTGCAGCGACCCAAGGATCCCCGTAACGACCAGTTTGATGTGGTAACCGTCGGCTGGTACTGCGACGGTGAGCAAGTATACGACCCTTTGCTCAGGCAAAAAGCCCTGGCTACGCTCTCCTCAGATGGCTACATTCAAGCACCTGGGCCGATTTGCCCAATGGCGAAAAGCACGGCGGCGAGATTCGTGTTTCCGGTGACGATCCCATGGTCTTGGAAGCGCATTTCAAGGGCGCCGAAGGCGAAGGACATTTCACTACCTGGGGCGACTTGACCACCATCGATACCTCTCCCGATGAATCCCTCAATATCAATACCCCGTTTGGCGGCACGCACTTCGTCGCCTGGCGGCTGGTCAACTTCAAAGGGGAATTCACCACACCCGCCGGTACGGAACAGCTCGAAGGCCTCGGCTATTTCCAGCGCGTCTGCCTCAATGTGCCCACTTTCCCCTGGAAGTGGATCTGGGCCCTGTTCGAGGATGGCACCTTGTTTTCGTCCTACGTTCCCTACGTAGGTCCGCAGCTATTTCGCAAGGGCTATAAGTTTTTCTCCAACCAGCGAATGGAGAGGAGTACCATCCCCATTGCATCTGCCGCCTTTATTGATTTTCAGGGCGCGTCGGAACGCCTGTTCTTCGACAAGGCATCCATCAAACCCATCCTCGACAACGGCTCGCATCCCGATTTTGCCGTACACGCCAGGTTCAAAAACGGCGATTTCCTCAAATTCCGTGCTGAGTGCTACGGCCACGCCCAGCAAACATTCGATCGTTCCATCTTGAACGGGCGCATCGACACCCATTGGAACTACAATGAATATATGTTCCGCATGCGCGAGCTTAGCGGCCGTATCGGGGACAAAGTCATCAACAAGAAGAGCATGGGCCAGGGCTTCGGCAGCCTCGAATATACCTGGGGCGTGGGCTTGTAAGTCGACTCCATTAGTAAATGGTCCGTTTGGAATGGGATGGCAAGAAGGAGAATATCTAGTTGCTGAATTGCTGAATAGGTGAATCGTTTATGGAAGAAGTCAAGTTGCGTATCATTGCGCTGTAAAACAAAGCGCGGAGTATCGTTTGCCGCATGAGTAATTTGATCTATCTGCGTAATCCGCGTAATCTTTGATCGTATCAGTTGAGAATTACCTATGAGCAAACATCGTCGTCTAATTGTTGAGCGAGAGGAAGCGGGAAACTACCTGCTAATCTCTTTGATCGCCTTTGCCGCCACCGTGATCGGCGTGCGCCTCTTCTTGGAGCTCGCCGGCTACCCACAAGTTGGCAACAGCACGCTGCATATTGCCCATGTCTTGTGGGGCGGGCTGCTGTTATTTGTGGCCGTCCTGCTGGTCTTGATTTGGGACAACCCCGGCTTCTTGCTTCTTTCAGCCATACTCAGCGGGATTGGCATGGGCCTATTCATTGATGAAGTCGGTAAGTTTATCACCCAAAGCAACGACTACTTTTTCCCGGCGGCGGCTCCGATCATCTATGGCTTTTTCCTGATCTCGGTGCTCATTTATTTTTTGGTTCGCCGGCCTGATGAAGATGATCCGCGCCGGGCCATGGTGCTTGCCCTTGAAGAACTTCAGGACGCCATCTACGGCGAATTGGATGAGCAAGAAGGGCTTGATCTGGCCGTTAACCTGAGCGTTGCCCGTACGGCTGAGAAACAGGAAATTGCCAACATGGCGTCAATTCTGCATGTGTATGTTGAACAAGGAAATGTGCCATTCAAGGATTATGATCCAGGATTCATCCGTCGCCTAACGACAACGCTTGAAGCCTGGGCCAGGAAACCGGGTCGTGCTTGGCATAGAGCAGTGATTCTTGTTGGGTTAATCATTACCGCCCTTGGCGCTCTAATCACCCTTGGCACGCTGATCTGGGTTGCGCTATCGCCAGCGGCGACGACACAAACTTTTTTCGCTAATCTGGCGGCTGACGCGCAAATAGACAGTGCCGGCAGCCTCTCCGCGCATGTGATCCGCCTGATTCTAGAGCTCGCCATCGGCGCCGTGGCCTTATCGGCCTTCGTATTCATCCTACGCGGCAAGGAAAAGCAGGGGATTGTTCTGGCAGTAGTCTCGGTCGTTTTGTCGTTAACTGCCGTGCAACTGATAACGTTCTACCTTAACCAGTTCGCCGCCGTGCTCCCGACCCTGTTTCAGTTTGCTTTTCTGCTGCTTATTCTGTCCTACCAGCGCTGGTATCTCTCACCCACCGCGAAGCACCCTGTCTGAACGAGAGCATCTCTGTTCACCTCACACTGTTGTTCACTGACTGTTGGCTGTTAATTGTTGGTTGTTGTTCTCTTCCGGCACTTCCGACATAAGCACAATCACACTCGCCTGCTCCGGATATCTGGCCGAGATGTCCGCATAGAAATCTCTAATGACATCCATATCGGCCGTGACGTCTCCCGTCGGCATCAATGAGGGGCCAATACCCGTTCGCTTACGGCCGTAATCGACAAAACCAAACAAGAGCGGCACGTTGGCTCCCACGGCGATGTGATAGAATCCTGATTTCCAATTCGCTGTTTTATCCCTTGTCCCTGCTGGGGGGATAGCCAGCATGATCACAGGCAGATCATTAATTGTCTGCACCATCTGCGCCACCATATTATGACGGCCGCCACGCGAGACAGCCACGCCGCCCATCGCCCGGAAAATCGGACCCATGGGACCACGAAATAAGCTTTCTTTGCCCATCCAGGATAGATCAACCTTCAGCGCTTTCGCAGCCAAATACATGTAGACGAAATCCCAATTGGAGGTATGTGGCGCGGCAATGAGCACATATTTTGGCTCTGTTGGGGTTGCTCCCACGAGCTGCCAGCCAAAAAGATGCAAGAATCGAAGCGCAAGCCATGCTTTAAGATTTTTCATAGGTGTTCAACTAAGTAAAAGTTCGACTTCTTCAAGAAGTACGAGCTTCTGGACCGCATATTTTTCATGCCTACGCTGGCGGCATCCATCTCTGGTTGAGAAATGGATTCTCGCGATTTGCAGGAATGACAGTACCAAACATTATTGTACCAATCAGCCACGTTTCAGCCCCCCAAAACGGCGTGGCCTCATAACCCGCTCAGAAGATGAATTCGTGCAAAGCGTGGAGTGAAAGTCATTGCATCTTCACACAAATTCGCTATAAATGGTGCTGACAGCTATCATCTGATACCTACCACCTAACGCCTTACACCTTGCACCGATTCTCCAAGGAGACCTGTCCGCATGGACCTGCTGAAAGACAAACCATCCTGGAAAAGCCCCTTTTATACCCTCGGCGAAGAAATCGCCAACAGCGTGACACACGGTATCGGCGCCGCATTGGCGGTCGCTGGTTTAACCGCCCTGGTACTGTTGGCCGTGATATATGGCGACGCCTGGCGCGTGGCGAGCTTCACCATTTACGGCAGCAGCCTGATCATCCTTTACCTTGGTTCGACCCTTTACCATAGCGTGCAGCACCCGCGAGCCAAACGCGTATTCCGCACCCTGGACCACACCTCGATCTACGTGCTTATTGCCGGAACCTACACGCCTTTCTTGCTGATCGGCTCGCGCAACACGGCGGGCTGGACCTTGCTGGCATTGGTCTGGACCATGGCCGTGGCCGGAATCCTCTGGAAGATATTTTTCCTCGGCCGTCTTGAAGTCCTGGCTACCCTGATGTATGTCTTCATGGGCTGGATGGGCGTGTTCGCCTTCAGACAAATACTGTCCAATCTGCCTCCGCTGGGCGTGACCATGCTTTTCGCCGGTGGGATAGTCTACACAGTTGGAGTCATCTTCTACGCCTGGGAGAGACTTCCCTATAACCACGCCATCTGGCACCTTTTTGTCTTAGGCGGCAGCATCTGCCACTTTTTCGCGATCGCGACCCTGATTCCGGCGTAAATGAAAACTGTAGCTGATAGCTGACAGCTGATGCCTGACCCCAATTTACAAGGAGTAATCTATGCTTGGAATAGAGATGTTCAAAACGCAGTTTGCCTATAACGCCTGGGCCAGCGAACGTGTTTTTGGCCAGGCCGCGCTTGTCAGTCTAGAGCAGTTCAACGAGCCCTCAGTCGTTGGCGATCACAGCCTGCGCCAGATCCTGTTTCATATGGTGCAAATTGAACGCGTATGGCGCTTATTGGCCCAGGAAGGGCAGGTAGAACCGTCCCAATTGCCGTCGTCTGAGTCGCTCCCTTCGGCCGAATCCATGCAGGCCTTTCAAACGCAGGAACGACAGCACATGGACGCCTATCTAGCGCATTTGCAGGAAGCGGATCTGGCTGCGCAGCTGACAATCAAGAGGTGGGACGGCGTTGAGTTGGACGTGATCCGCTGGCATATGCTTTCACACCTGTTGATACACAGTATGCAGCACCGCAGCGAAGCGGCCGTTCTGCTGACCCAATACGGCCGTTCCCCAGGAGATATCGACTTTTTATTCTTCACTTTCGCTAACTGACAACTGACAGCAGATTGCAGTCCTAATACACAAAGGAGCAGTTCAATGTACGAACTGGAAAAAGTACCCGATACCAATATCCTTCTCGTTACGGCCAAAGGCAAAATTACTGACGACGATTACGAAGACGTGCTGATTCCCGCCATAGAATCCACCTTGCAGAAATTCGATAAGGTCCGCATTCTGGTCCAACTTGGTGAAGAATACGATGGCTTTGAAGCGGAAGCCATGTGGGATGACACCAAAGTAGGCCTTAAGAACTTCACCCACTTTGAGAAGTGCGCCATCGTTTCCGATTTGAAATGGCTACGCCGTTCGATCAAGGCCTTCGGCTTTCTCATTCCTGGCGAGGTGAAGCTCTTCTCCAATGAAGAGCTCGCCGCCGCTACCGGCTGGATCAAGCAATAATCGCGCCACGAGATGCCACCTTTCTCGAAAGGTGGCATCCTGGCCTGTTCAGATGGCTGAAGGCAAAATGCGCCTTGGCGATCGCGATGAGGTTCCCGATCCCGCTTCCTGGATCGCCCCGCAGAGCCTTTATCTATGACTGTACTGCAAGAACTCCGTGCACTTTCCGGCGATCCACAGGCCTATGCAGAGGCCGCCATCAGCTTGCTGAAGCCTAGACAGCGGCTGGATATACTTCTGGCCGCTCTGCAGGCCTTGACCGAAATGCCCGCGCCGCAAGCGCGGGAGCCGCTTCTGCGGCTGTACGACTATTATGCGACCAGTGGCCCTAAACGCGACCCAGGCGCCCACACACGTCGCGCCATCCTCGACGCTCTGCGCCCTGTTGCCCTGCCGGCTGATGTGCCCTTGTTGTTTGACGCCGCCAGCAGTTATGAATTCCTGCCGCCCGATTTTAAGGAGGACGCCGTCTTATTGCGCTGCGGCGCGTTGCTCATTCTTAATGAGTTGGATGGCTCGCTGGCCCGTTTCCATGCCGTGCGGCTGTTGGTGGATGGATACACACAGAAGATGTCTGGCGAACCAGCGCTAACGGCCGTTCGCGTTTTGAGCAGCCAGGATGAATTGCTGCCACTTTACCAGTTGGCCATGGGCGCTGCCGCAACGAACTTGCCCGAGGTTCTTTCCGAATGCTTGCGCAGTCTCGCCGGCATCCCTGAAGAATTCGTTCCCAGCCTCGTCGAGCGTTATGGCCAAAGCAAAGATGGCGTGATTCTTGTTGGCCTCTATGAATTCCTGATCGGGCACCACGCCGGCCCGCAGGCGTTGGATTTCCTGGCCGCTTCGCTTGTTTCCCCATCCGACCTCGATGTCTACCGCTATCTCGTAATCACCATGCTCTCTTCCCGCCAGCCTGCCCTGATCTCCCTCGTCAGCAACAGCGCCCGTCTTGCAGCGGACAGCCGGCGTAGCGCTGTTTTGCTCGAGGCCGCCGAACTATTCTCGGCCGATCCCGACATCGCCGATCTGGTCCAGCGCCTGCGCGCAGATCAGTAGGGGCAGGTTTCAAACCTGCCCTTACATTTCGGGTGGTAATCATGCAGCATTTGCCCATCATCAGTTTCTTGTTGTTTTTCTTGGTCGCTTGCCAGGCTGCGCGCCCTGAAGACACGGCCGTTGCGACCTTGCCCGCGCAAGAAACGACCACAGTCGAAGCAGAAGAACCCCCGGCCACATCCTCGTTGCCGCCTTCTTCTACGGCTGCGCCCGATCCCACTGAAACCGCCCCAGACCCGGGTAAAGAAGATGTGATTCCTGTTCCCATCAGCGGTCTTGGCGATCCCATCTATCCGGATCTGGGCAACGAAGGGATCGACGTCCAGCATTACGACCTGGACCTGATTGTGGACATGGAGGCTGGCACGATTGGCGGCAGTACCAAAATTGATGCCGTTGCCACTGAACCGCGCACCTGGTTCTCCCTCGATCTGGCCGGGTTGGAGGTAGAACGCGAGTATTATGACCGTCACCAGGGAGACTCGGCAAGCACGGCCGACTTCATCGCTGTCGCCGAAGAGCTGGGAGGCCAAACGGCCGTTGATATACTGAACAAGTGGCCCTATTCTGATACAATCCCAGTACAGAATTAGCTGCACATGCCGGCCGGCCGCATTTGAGACGCCGAAAAGGGCACCTTGTACGACCTAATCACTATCTTGAACTGAGATGAAACACATCACCTACCAGATCGTCGTCTTTGACGTAATCTATTCATATTCGGAGGAAACCAATGAAAGTTGATGTTCGTTACCGTCCAGCCTATGCGCTGGCTATGGTCACTCTTGACGCCCAGGAGAAAATCCAGGTTGAGGGCGGAGCAATGGTCGGCATGTCGGCCGACATGGAGATGGAAACGGGAGCTTCAGGTGGATTGCTCAAGTCGCTCAGCCGCAAAATGTTCGGCGGCGAAAGCTTCTTCCTGAACACTTACACCGGCGTAGTTGATGGAGATTCGGTCGCGTTGGCGCCTCCCTTGCCTGGCGATGTCGAAGTGATCGAAATGCATGGAGAGAAGTTGATGGTCCAGTCTGGTTCCTATCTCGCCTCCTCGATGGGGATCAATGTCGAAACGAAGTGGTCTGGCGCCAAGACCTTCTTCGGCAGTGAAGGGTTGATCATGCTGCGCATCAGCGGTACGGGCACGCTGATAGTTTCCAGTTATGGCGCAATCCATGCTGTGGAGCTGGCGGACGGCCAAAAGTATGTGGTCGACACGGGGCACCTGGTCACATTCGAAGAGCAACTGAAATTCGAGTTAAAAAAAGTGGCCGGTTGGAAGAGCACCCTCTTTAGCGGTGAGGGCCTGGTCGTCGAGTTAACCGGCCCGGGTCGATTGACCCTCCAAAGCCGCAGCCAGGACTCTTTCCTGTCATGGCTCATCCCGCGTCTACCCAAACAGACGACTTACGTCTCATCCAACAACTGATAGAGGAGCTTGGTACGATAATATCTTTGCTACCTGGGTTGTAGAAGCCTGACCGGCACTCGGTACTCGCCACTTGCTTCTCGCCACCCGCCACTCAAAAGGAGAAAGTCATGAGTATAATTGGATGGATCGTCATAGGTGGCCTCGTAGGCTGGATCGCCAGCATTATTATGGGGCGTAACCGGCAGCAGGGCTGCATTGGCAATATTCTTGTAGGTATCGTCGGCGCGGTTCTTGGTGGGCTGGGTTATAACCTGCTCACAGGGCAAGGTTTGAGCTTCAACTTCAGTTCCTTTGATATCACTTCGCTAACGGGATTCCTCATCGCTCTGGTTGGTGCAGTTGTCCTGCTGGCTATCGTAGGTTGGTTCCAAAAGAGATGACGTGAAACTCGTAGGACTGCTCGGACCGCAACCCATACTGAATCTACTGGCCTTCCGCGCCTTGCAGCCGCAGGAGATCTTGTTCGTCGGCACCAAGGCAACCCACGCCATAGGCCAACATTTACAGAGTCTGGTAAGTAGCCAGGCGATTGTGCACCAGATCGAGATTTTCGATCCTTATGATGCGCCCACCATGATCAAGGCCATCAACAAAAAGTTGAGAAAATTGGGCTGGCAGAAGGGTGACACGCTTTTTGATCTCTCCGGTGGCGGCAAATTGATGTTCTATGCCGCCACCGAATTGGCCAAGGACCATGAAAGCCCCGCGGCTGATATTGAACGCGTTGGCTACCGCTATCGTATTCGTCAGTTCGAGTTTCGAAATCATCAAATAGCAATGACCCGTGACGAGTACTTGCCGAGCCTGATCAGCATTACCGATTATCTTCATTGCTATCTGCCCGGTTTCCAGGAAGATGGCTTCAGCCGCGATGAGCACGGTCAAGTGGATATCGGCGGCCGTTTCGAGAACGCGGTATACGATGCCCTTGCCCCGCACATGGATGAAGTCATGGCCGGTGTACGGCCGTCCGGGGTAGCTGAGCAAATTGAGATCGATCTCATCGTCCGCCAAGGCAACAACATCGGCATCATCGAGGCCAAGACCGGCGTCAAGAAAGCGGGCATCGACCAGCTTGACACCGCTGGCAATCCCCATTACCTGGGTGATTTCCTGGTCAAGTTGATCGTCACCGGCCATTATCTGCCCCGCGCCCATAAGGCCCTGGCCACGGCGCAACAGATTCGCGTCATTGAATTACCCGGCTACAGCGACCGCGCCGGCCTCCCCGTACAAGATAAGCTGCGCCTGGTTCAGACCGTCTTACAAGCACTAGAAGGTCGCTAGGCGCAGACAGCTTCAATTCAGGCTCTTAAAAGTCCAGCTTCTCCGAGAAGTTGGACTTTTCCCTTCTTGACCTCAACCATTCATTTTTCGTATACTATGGTCAGTCCACTTGATTGGACGGAACACCTTGCTTGGCGGGAGCAGCAAAGATGGGTACCGGGAAGCTGAAGCCTCACCATTACAGTTAGGCATCGGTAAAAGTGATATCTCAGTCTGTCGCTGTCTTTCGACTGTTTGGGCAGGTCTCGTTATTTCAACATAGGGGAGTCTCCTATGGCTGGCTCTACGGTAAATACCGGGGACGGTGGGCCTGAGTTACAACCAGAAGTAGAAGTGCGCCGTCCAGTGGGTGCTGCCGGTCACACGCGTCTACTGCTGCGCCAGGAAGATCTTGTGGCTGGCCTGTTCTTGTTTTTCGCCGTCTCCTTCAACCTGTTCGCTCTCTATCCCGAGGTGGCGATCAAAGCCCCAATGCTGAATGACGGGGTTCTGCACCTGCTGGCCCTGCAGCGGGTGGCGCCGGCATTGGATCAGGGGCAAATAGCCGTTGATTTGTGGCTGCCTGGCGTCGCTCTCGGCTATCCGCTCTTTCACTATTACCAGCACTTGCCCTATGTCCTTCAAGCGGGTGTGTTCCAGTTGCTACAGGAAAGGGTCGCGCTGGTAGATCTTCTCCGCTGGACCAATTACCTGCTCTTGAGCTTTTTCCCACTTTCTATCTACTGGTCGATGCGGCGCTTTGGCTTCCAGCGCCTGACAGCAGCGACGAGTGGATTCGTCGCATCGCTCTTGGCCACGAATGGGCTTTATGGCTTCGATTTCAGCAGCTACACCTGGTCGGGCTATGGCCTCTACACGCAGCTGTGGGGCATGTTTCTGCTGCCGCCGGCCCTGGCCGCTAGCACTGTTTACCTGCGCTCAGGACGCAGTATCCTTTTGGCGACGCTGTTACTATCGGCAACGGCGCTTTCGCACTTGGCCCTTGGTTATGTGGCTTTTGTCTCCCTGGCGGCCCTATTCTTTCTGCCTGTATTGGGCCCGGCGCCGCAAGAAAAACGTTCGCGGCTCCTCTGGCGCAGAGGCAAGCGTCTGCTGCTGCTTTTGGCCCTGGTGGCCATGACGACCGCTTACTTCTGGCTTCCGCTTTTGCTGGACAGTCCCTATATAGGTCACAGCATTTGGGATGAAGCACGCAATATGGAAGCATACGAGATGGCCCGGACTTTGACGGCCTTGGCCAGGGGAGAGCTGTTCGATTACGGCCGTTTTCCTACCTTGACGCTGCTGGCCACGGCTGGCTTTTTGACCTGCCTTTGGCGTTGGCGCGAAGTTCGGTATCGTGCGCCCGTGATCCTGGCGCTGCTCTGGCTGCTGCTCTATTTTGCGTGGCCTGTCTGGGCAGGGTTGTTGGACTACTTGCCCTTCGGCGGCAATTTGCATCTGCACCGCTTCATCACCGGCGTACACTTGGGCGGGATCTTGCTCATGGGCATCGGCCTGGCTTTGCCCTGGCAGTGGGCCTTTGCAAAAGGCAAACTTGGCGCTGTCACGGCCGTAGCTACCCTGACCTTGCTGCTCCTTTTCCCAGTCTATAGCGAGCGCGTAGCATACCTGACTCAGAACGAGCGCTTGATGGCAGAGAGCAAAGCGGCCGTTGACCTGGAAAAAGCAGACCTCGACGCCCTTATGGCCAGGTTGCAGAGTTTGCCCCCGGGCAGGGTATACGCGGGCAACGGCGCCAATTGGGGCAAAACATACACCATTGGCGCCGTGCCGCTCTACGCGCTGCTCAACAGCGCCGGATTGGACATGGTGGGCTATCTTTACCACGCCCTTTCGCTCAATGCCGACATCGAGGCGCTTTTTGACGAAAGCCGCCTAGAGCATTATGAACTTTTTAACGTGCGCTACGTGGTCGCTCCGGCCAGCCAGGAATTCCCAGAGTTCGTCCATTTGGTGGCTTCCTTCGGCCGGCACCGGCTGTACCAGGTGCGTACCAGCGGCTACTTTGAGTTGATCAAATCAGGCGATCCGATAGCCATAGACAATGAGAACTTCTATAAGGACGTCTCGACTTGGCTGAATAGTGACAAGCCAAAACAAAAAGAACATCCCATCCTGGTTTTGCAGGGCACAATCGCGGCCATGGGACGAGCGATTGCCGCAAAGGAGGAGTGCGAGACCTTTCCGCCGGCTCAGACACCGGCTCATACTTTCTACAGCCACCTCATTTCCGAGAAAGTCGAAAACAATGCATATTCGACCGTCGTCTTTGTTGAGCGCCCGAGCTGCCTGATGCTCAAGACGACTTATCATCCCAATTGGCGAGCGACGGTGGACGGCGTTGAAACGGAGACCGCCATGCTCATGCCCAGTTATGTGGGCTTGAAAGTGGTTCCAGGTACACACCTCGTGCGCATCGAATATGGTCCCCGGCGTGAAAAAGGGCTGCTGACGCTGGCTGCTATTCTGATCCTCTCCTTTATGCTGTTCCTTCAAATACGGCACGGAGTGATAAAGTGGGTCAAGCAGATCAGACAAAAAAGGCCGGATCCCCTGTAGCCTGGAGATAGAATTATGATCAACGTTGCCGCCGTTCAATTCAATCACAGGGCAGGTGACTTTGCCTACAATCTAGCCAGAATTCATCACTTCTGCCAGGAAGCCGTAGCACAGCAAGTGCGCTTGATCTCATTTCCTGAAATGTGTGTCAGCGGCTATTGGCATGTCAGGAACTTGCCCAGAAACGAGATAGAAGAAATGGCCGAGCTGGTCCCCCATGGGCCCACGACACAATACTTGAGCCAACTCGCAAGAGAGTGCAATCTGTTGATTGGGGCGGGATTGATCGAAAAAACGGAAGACGGCCGTTTATTCAACACCTATGTTCTCTGCGATAGTGACGGCGCGATACATTCCCATCGAAAGATCCACTGTTTTATCAGCGAACATATGTCTAGCGGTGACAGCTATACCGTGTTCGACACTTCGCTTGGCCACAAGGTCGGGATACTTATCTGTTACGACAACAACATCATCGAAAATGTGCGCATTACGGCCCTGATGGGTGCCGATATCCTCCTGGCTCCTCACCAGACTGGTGGCTGTCGCTCACGAAGCCCGCATGCCATGAATGCCATCGATCTTGAGTTGTGGCGGGATCGCGCAAGCAACCCCCAGGCTGTAGAAGCGGAGTTCAAGGGCCCCAGTGGAAGAGGGTGGCTCATGCGCTGGCTGCCATCAAGGGCGCATGATAACGGGCTGTTTCTACTTTTCAGCAATGGGGTTGGTATCGACGACGATGAAGTTCGCACCGGCAATGCCATGATAATTGACTGCTACGGCAGGATATTATCTGAAACGTGGAAAGCGCAAGACGACATGGTCACGGCCCAACTAGACATGAGTCTGCTGGAGCGATGCACGGGGAGAAGGTGGAGTAAGGGCAGAAAGCCACAGCTCTATGGTCGCATAACAGAAGTCACGGGCGAAGAAATCGACCCGCGGACAGCCAGGTTCTTGGCATGAGCATGTCGCCTTGAGCTTCCAAATGCCGCGAAAGGCAGCCAAACTAACCAAGAAGGGTATGTCCTCCATTTGCATACCAATGACTTCGACATCACCCTGCTAACTTGAACAGGGTTTTTCAGTTGTCGGGTTTCTAGCTGCAATTTCACAATCGCGCTCTACTGAAAAATCCGGCTAACTTGAAGCGAGGCTTGCCCTCTAATCGAATCAAGCGATAATTGGTTAAGTTGGAGTTGATAAAATATGGCGGCGGAGGGTTGCTGTTACTATACTTGGAGTAATCGGAACAGCGAGTAATCAGCCCATGACTGATTTTCGCGATGCTTAGGGCAAGTTCCTTTCAAGATTTAGAGGGCAGCAAGCCGCTGTCGATCACAAATTGGAGGTTATTTACATGAAAACCATATTCGCATTCGTCTTTGGCGCGTCCGTTGGCGCTGTCATCGCCTTGTTGTTCGCACCTAAATCGGGCAGCGAATTGCGCCATCAGCTAGTCGACGAAACAGCCGCGGATCGAATGAGAATGCAGGAAAGGTACACACATGCCGTGCAAGGAACGTACGATCGCATCGACAAGCTGCATGCGGATGTACAGACGTTGATGAAGAATCAGCTAGATCGTGAAGCGGCAGAAACGGCTGAAGCGGTTGAAGAGGATATTGCAGTAGAAGAGTCAGTAGTAGTCGAAGAAGAATCAGAACAGCCAGAGGCATAGGCGGTTGTTGTTGAACTGATCCTACCGTCGAATAGACAAACATATTCTAAAAGTAAGGCAACAAGCCGCTGGCCTGTTGAACAGAATATTAGCGCGGGATCTCCAGCACTGGACCATTGCTTCTATTACAATTTTGCTCTTGGAGCGCATTGTGAAAGCGATTTTCAGGCGGGTGAACCGTGTCATTAGCGTGGGGACGATATTTATGGCCGCTCCCTGGCTACGAAATAGTGGCAACGATCTTTCGCCTCTATCTGCATAGTTCTCTGGTATCTGCGTCCGATCATTCTTTTTCTAACCAGAAACTGGGCCCTAACTTGTCATTATGAAGAGACTATCCGTTGTTACAAAATCAATCCTTCGCTTTCTGATCCTTTGGTTTGTGGACGGGAGCTCATTATTGCTCACCGCTTTTTTGTATCCGGGGATCTCATTTGTGGCCACGGATACGGCAAGCGTTATAGCGGATGCATTTGCAGCGGCGTTCCTGCTGGGCATCGTCAATCTGCTCATCCGCCCTCTGCTCCTGCTTGTCGCACGGCCGTTAGGCTTCATCGCCGTTTTTATCATTGGTTTTTTTGTGAATGCGATTGCCTTGCTGATCACGTCGTGGCTCTTGCTATCCTTTGAGGTCAGCAGTTTACTGAGCGCGATTGTCGGTGGTCTAATCTTCTCGGCGATCAACATCCTCCTCACGGGCGTTCTGGAAGTGAAAGATGAAGGATCTTTCTACCAGGGCGTCATTGAACGGCTGGCGCGGCGGCAGAGCTATGAGGATCCTGCGCCGGACAGTCGCGGCCTGGTGATGATGGAAATTGACGGATTGAGCTACCATCATCTGAAGAAGGCGCTCGCCGACGGCCGTATGCCGGAGATGCGGAAAATGATGGATGAAGAAGGTTATGCGCTCAGTCGCGTCGACTGCGGCATCCCATCACAGACATCAGCCTGCCAGGCGGGGATCATGTTTGGCGACAACAGCGATATTCCGGCGTTTCGCTGGTATGACAAAGATAAACAGAAGCTTTACGTTTCCGGGAACGATGCGAGTGAACTGAACGCTCGTTATGCCCACGGCAATGGCCTGATGCGCGGCGGATCGAGTATTAACAACATGATGAACGGCGATGCGCAGAAATCTCTGCTCACCTTGGCCGGATTATTTGATGCCGGCGATGACGAAAAAAAGAACAGAGCTGAAGATGTTTATCTGTTGCTGCTCAACCCTTACTTTTTGACCCACACGATTGTCTTGTTTCTGGTGGATGTGGTGCGCGAAGTGTGGCAGGGTTGGCAGCAGAGAAGGAAGGACATCACCCCGCGCCTTAACCGCTTAGCCCATGGTTATCCTTTTGTCCGCGCCGCGATGACTGTTTTAATGCGTGACATCGCGGCCAACCTTACTATGTTGGATATCATCCGCGGCGCTCCGTCCATCTATGTAACGTGGCCTGGCTACGATGAGGTGGCACACCATTCCGGCCCCTGGACGCCTGATGCCTTTAAAGTACTGGCGACGTACGATAGGGTCATTGCTCGCGTCCGCGATACGATCAAAAATAAGGCGTCACGTCCCTACGATCTGATCATCCTTTCCGATCATGGTCAATCATTTGGCCTGACTTTTAAGCAGCGTTATGGCGTGTCGCTGAAAGAGTTTATTGAAGAACAGCTTCCACAGGGAACAACGGTCGCGCAGTCCATAGGTGGCGATACTGGTGTGACGTCGATGACGGCCGTATCCGGCGAATTGGATAATATCCAGCAAACAGGTGTTGGCGGGCGCACTGGTCGCGCGGCGGCAAGACGGGGGAAAAAACTGCTGGACTCCGGCGCAAAACGACACGGGGAGGCTGAAGGGGGACGGCGAGAATGATCAAGTGGCGCAGGTAACAGCCTATGGCAGCGGCAATCTGGCCCAGGTCTATTTCGATTTATTCCCGCGTAAGATAACGCTAGGCGAACTAGATGAGGCATATCCGGGCATGGTTGGCGCATTGGTTGCGCATGAAGGAATCGGAATGGTCTGTGGCTATGAGGAGGATGGTACGCCTGTCGTGCTGGGCAAGAGTGGCAAGCACAATCTGCACAGCGGCGAAGTGATCGGGCAAGATCCACTCAAGCTCTATGCGCCGCAAGATCCAGGCGCCTATGGCGCTGCTGCCCTTGACACGCGCGCATGGCAGGTGCGGCGCGTCATGGATTTCCCGCACGCCGGCGATCTGATGGTGATTAGCACCGTTTACCCTGATGGTACAGTGGCCGCTCTTGAGGAATTGATCGGCAATCACGGGGGTCTGGGTGGTGAACAGACGGATGCGTTTCTCTTTCACCCGTCCAACATGGAGGTGCCATCAACGCGCAATGCTGCGGATGTTTTCCATATCCTCAATGATCACCGCAACCGGCCACTTGATGCAGACGAGTTGCAGGACCCGGCTCAAGTGGCGCCGGCGAAAGATGAATGGTCGCCGGCTTATCTATGGGGTGGCCTGAAAGATGTGAAGACCTGGATGAGATATGCTATGCAGGCCCTGGTGCTGGACCGGTCAGCTTATCACGATATCGCAAGAGATAGGCGCATGACCGGTCCTGCGCTGCTGCTAGGACTGTTTTTTGCAGCACTTTCAGCTTATGTCCGAGCCGAGCCAGGCCAGGAGGCCTTCTCCGTTTTGGTGGGCTTGGCAGACTGGCCGATATCTGTACTGGCCATTTTCTGGGCAGGGCGGCTGCTGACCCATAAGGGATATTTCACAAGAACATTAAGAGCGCTCGGTTTTGCACAGGTTGTCTACATCTTCGACTTACTGGCTCTATTCCCGCCCGTCGCGCCACTGGCTATTTTTCTCACATCTGTCGTGGCCTTCCTGGCAACCTGGACGGCTGCCGCGGAAGCTCACGAGACCCGTGGCTGGCGCACATTCGTGCTGCCCATCCTGGGACTTGTTGTCCTGATCACGATTCCGCTGGCTCTGGGCGCTATGTTCGGGGGAGTCTGTTATTGGTCTTGAGTCGATACTTGAACGACTGGGCCTGGCGCAGCCGTAACGGAGCCGCCATTGGCAAGGGCATACAGAGTTTCGATTTGCAAGCGCGACAGCGGCGCGAATTGGAGCACTTTTTGCAGAAAGTGAAACCTTGATAGGAACGGCTCGGCTTAGCCAGCAGCCGAGGCAGGACAAGGAAAGGATATTATGAGTTCAGAAAATTCGACGCATCAAATGGATTCCCCATCTTCACCCTGGATTCGCAGGCATCCCATTTGGACCACGGTACTACTCCTTTTCGCTGCGCTTTTTTTGCTGCTGGTATTGTTGTTTTTTCTGCCCTTTCATGTCGACAACACCTCTGTTTCTGATCCCGCAAACGGTCACGACGATGCGCTAGCGCGAATTGCGGCCGTGCAGGAAGCGGAGAAGGCCAGCGGTGAAATAAATCCGGTTTGTATTTCCAATGTGCTGACGCACGGCGAAAAGACAGAAAAGGTACTCATCCTTTATCATGGGTTCACAAGCTGCCCGGAACAGTTTAGGGAATTAGGCGAGACGTTTTTTGAACAAGGTTACAATGTCTATATTCCGCGCATGCCCCACCATGGAGTATGCTGATCAGCTTTCGGACGCCCTATTGAATACGTCGGCCGAAGAACTGGCGGCCTTTGCAGCGGATACGGTTGACATCGGCAATGGCCTCGGTGAAGAGGTTATCGTGGGCGGGCTGTCCGGAGGTGGCACCATTTCTACCTGGATTGCCCAGGAACATGATGATGTAGATACAGCCGTCATGGTGGCGCCCTTTTTGGGCATCGGCTTCATCCCCACAGTTCTAAACCGGCCCCTTACCCAAGTGGCCGACAATATTCCCAATATCTGGATGTGGTGGGATCCTGAGACAAAAGCGGATAACCCGTTCACCCAATCGTACCAGTATCCTCGCTATCCCTTGCATGCTCTGGCTGAATACATGCGCCTCGGCTTCGCGGCGCAGCAAGATGCCAGGAGCAATAAACCAGGGGTAGACTCGCTTATTGTGATCACCAATGCCAATGACGAATCGATCAACAATGGCATTGTGGCCCAAATTGAGGAGCTCTGGGTGAATCATGGCGAAGAGCTGATCCGCACCTACGAATTTGACAAGGACTTGGGTTTGCCACATGACCTCATCACACCAACCCGAGAAGATGGCAATCCCGGTCTCGTCTATCCGATCCTCATCGATTACATTAACAGTGTGCGCTAAGGAATTACAGGCAGATCTTCCCTGGCTAATTGGTTAGGAGATACCTGTGCCGGAAAAAGTTGGTAATGTAAATCCGCCGCGAGGGAGTCAGGCGTTTGCTGTGGCGGGCGCCGATCTGGTTCTATCGTTTAGGACTGGGTGGGCTCTTCGGGAAGCGCATGCTGTTGCTGCACCACACAGGCCGCTCTTCGGGTTTGCCCCGCGAGAATGTATTGGAAGTTGTCGATTATGAGGAAGCAACCAATACATTTTACGTTGCATCCGGTTTCGGCAAGAAGTCGGACTGGTATAGGAATATTATCAAGCAGCCGCAGGTAAGTATTACGCTGGGGCGGAAGGAAATTCCGGTTACGGCCGTACCCCTGTCGCCGGAGGAATCAGGCCAGGTCTTGCTGGAATATGCCAGGCGTCATCCAACGGCGGCAAAGAATCTGATGTCCATTTGCGGCTACAAGGTTGATGGCAGCGACGAGGACTACTTCGTCATGGGACGCGATATCGTCCCTTTCATCGCGCTTAGACCTCGTTAGTTCAGGCAAATGCCAAATTGTGAACTGTGAATAGTTAATGGGGAAAGAATGAGACGTTCGCTTACAAAATATGCGTGGTTGTCGGTAGGTGCGGCGGCGGTTACCTTCCTGATCAAGTTGGTAGCCGCTTACATTTCCGGTTCAGTGGGCTTGTTGTCTGACGCTTTGGAGTCGATTGTCAACCTCGTCGCGGCGACAGTCGCTTTGAGCGTGCTCAAGATCGTCGAGCAGCCTCCAGATGACATGCACCAGTATGGTCATGATAAGGCGGAATATTTTTCCAGCGGCATTGAGAGCACGTTGATAATTATCGCCTCGTTGAGTATCCTTTACGCGGCCGCCAGGAGCTTGCTCGACCCCCAACCGCTTGAACAGGCAGGACTTGGTTTGGCGCTGGCCGTCGTGGCATCGGCGATCAATCTGCTGGTGGGACAGCTGCTGATCCGGACCGGTAAGAAAAACGACTCTATTACGCTGGAAGCCAACGGCCGTCATCTCATGAGCGATGTCTGGACTTCTGTTGGCGTCGTTGCCGGCGTGACGCTGGCTGTGGTGACGGGGCAGCAATGGCTGGACCCCCTGATCGCCATTATCGTCGGTCTGAAAATCGGCTGGGAGGGCATTCGAATCTTCAAGCGATCGATAAGCGGGCTGATGGACGCGGCCATAGCGCCAGATGAACGCGAGGCTGTGGTGGCTGTTCTGGATAAAACAAGCGCAGACGGGATTGAGTGGCATGCGCTGCGCACGCGACAAGCAGGTGCGCGCCGCTTTATCGAAGTGCATCTTCTGGTTCCGGGGGATTGGTCAGTTCAGGCCTCACATGATTTAGCTGAGCGTCTTGAAGCGCAGATCCGAGATGCGATCAACTACAGCACAGTGATGGTACATGTAGAACCGGTTGAAGACGAGCGATCGTGGCAGGATCAGACCCTATGAGAAGAAGGGACGATAAACAATCGTTCAATGGTGAATTGATGATTGTGAATGGTCAATGACCAAGATCATTGACCATTCACACATTTACGTGAAACCGGGGTTTTCTATCGAGCAACTGTCGTTTCTCTGAAAAACCCGGTTGTTGCTCTCCGGCTGGTTGTTTACCTTATCGCAACAGGCAAGTAAAGGACTTGTCCGGCGCGGAAGGTATGCTCATCGACGTTATTCTCCGGTACCGGGTCAATATCTTGCAGACTATCGGAGAAGATCTCGATCTTGTTGGTCAGGAAGGAAACCGGATCAACATTTTCATTAATCTTCACTTTCATCTCAAATCGCCAATGGTTGTCGGAATTCATGTTTCCCCATTCCCACAGCAGCTTGCCGTCAGGCCTTAGTTTAGGCAGCCAATATCGATCAGGATTGTCCGGGTCGGTGGCACTAATAAAGGTCATTCCCGCTCCTACCGTGTCGACCAGGCTGGTGTCGCCCGAAGTTCCCCAGTAGCCATGGCTGGCATTGCCAAACTCGACGACGAAGGTCACAACCTCACCGGGATAGGGCAATTTGGTCGCCAACCATTTCTTGACGTAGAGGTTCGGTCCACTGTATGCTGTATCCTCGTCGCTGTTGTCGGCGGGAAAAACATCTCCGGTAACAGGAGCTTCCACAAGATTGGTAAAGGCCAGGCCTTGTTTGCCAACAACGCTGCTGTCCACATTGACCATAAAGTCGATATCAAAGGAATTGCCTGGATTCAGTTCTTCGGCCGTCCAGACGAGCTTGCGCTGCGCTGCATTATGGACGAACGTGAGATTCCTCCAGTAATTGTGCCACCATTCGTCGTTGAAGATCGTATCTTCGGGATAGGTGTCTATGATTTCCACATCGGTTAATGTGGTCGTGCCGTTGTTTTCCACGTGGATGGAGAAATGGATTCTGTCTTCGTTATCCCACCAATGGTTCTTGGTAACGCGCAAGTTGGCGCCCGCCTTATGGATCCTTTCCGTGACACAAGAGGTGTCATCATAGGGTCGCTGATCGTCTTCGCTTATGGTGACGTCGGCACAGTTGATGATCGTATCTCCCGCTTTCACGCCATCCAGTTTCAGGCGCAGGTCGATTCCTTGCCCTTCGCCCGGTTCAAATGAACCGAGGTTCCAGGTGAGCTTACGGTCATCTATATCGTCCGGTGGGAAGGAAACCCACTCACCATTTACCTCCGACCACGCTTCGTCAAAGGAGGTGCCTAGAGGAATCAGGTCGGTGAGGGTCAGGTCGGTGGTCATATTGCCATCATTGTTAACATGCAGGTTGTACTCAACGCGACCATAAGGTGCGAGAACGCCCCAATTGAACTGCTTGTCGGCACGGCCGTTCCAGCGTGGTTCGCCGACGTTAAGGTAATGCTCGCTCTGGTTATTACCCGGATCGGAATCGTTGGCCGTGGCAATGGTCACCTTGTTGTACAACTCTGTCCCTACATCAACATTCGCATTGAGGCGAACACGCAGGTCGATGGTATCGCCCCAATTCCCCGGGATGCTCTCAGCCTCCAGGATAAAACTGCCGCCGCTGCTGTTCTCTTGCCACAGGTTATACCCTGCTTGCGAGGTCCAGCCGACAATCGCAACTTCCGGGGGCAGCATGTCGGTCAACGTAACCTTCTCGCTGGCAACAGGCCCACTATTGCCATAGTTGATCCGATATTCAAACGTCTGGCCCGCAACCGGATCGCCTGGTTCAGCCCATTTATCAACATATACATCCGGCTGCCCGTCAACGATTTGTACCTCCGCCTCAGCGTAATCGTTGCCATCATTGGGATCAAGCGGGGTGAATCCTTCAAGTTTGTTAAGCAACGTATCGCCCGCAATGGCGCTGTTGCCCAGAACCAGGAAGAACTCCTTTCGCTTTCCTGCATCCAGCGAGCCCATGTTCCATACAATTTCACCGCTCGACACGGTCGGCGAGATGCCGCTGCTGTCAGAGATATAGGTGGTATTGGCGGGCATGGTATCACTGAGCACGATGCTTTGCGCCGTGGCTTCACCTTGATTTTCAAATCTCATGTGAAAGACGAGCGGCAAACCTGGCGCCGATTGACCATTCCCTTCTGGCCACTTCTCAACCTGTAAATCGGGCGCCGGTTCGTAGAAGACGTTAATGACCAGGTCACCATCCGGTTCCCGGTACCATACAGCTACATCCTGTCCCGGGCTGGATTTTCCATTCCGTGATTGGATTCCAGATACATTCATAGGGTTCGGTTCCATCCGGAGCAGCGGTTGAATCTTTCCCGGGCAGGACCTCCTGGACCAACCCAAAGTTCGCATCGACCGGCAGCGTAGCGCTTAACCAGGACGCATTGATAGGGCCGCTGATCTTGTTGCCAACCAGATCCAGAGTGCCGCCGATATCGCCTACTTTTACGGTGTTGTCGTAAACAGTGCCAGACACAGCCTGCACTGAATCTCCGGCCACGATGTCGGGCCGCTCAGGAACCCAGTCTCCATCTTGGGTCTCGAAACCGTCGCTGCCCCAACCACCGCCAGGAGTACTCTCGACGACGGCCGTGGCTTTCACAGCGTCCAGACTATCCTTGACGGTGATGTTGAACGTAAGTCCCGCAGGATAATTGCCACCAACCCAGTCGTGGGCATAATTGACCCGCATCGCAGGAGGCTCCATCATGTTGATCACGCCATCGCCATCCGGTTCCACGTAGCGGACGGCAACATTCTGGCCGGCTACAATATCCCAAATACCGGAGAAATCGCAGGTATAGCTGCCGCCATTGCCGCTCACGTCCGGAATGTCGATCGAGGGGGGTCCATTCTCCACCCAGATTTGACACGAAACGCCGACCGTGGCGAAAGGTGCATTGATAGTACCGACAATTGTATCTGTGGTGATGTCAAGGGCTCCGTTTATTGTACCAACGGGATTGACAGTGGTTGAGTCGATACCTGCCGTAGCCAACACAATATCACCGGGGAGGATCTGAACCCCGCCATCCGGATTCCATCCCCCTCCCTGTGTCCACAATTCCCCGTTACCATCTGTTTGCCCATCGTATGTGCCCTTGACGCCGCCGCTGTCAGACACAGTAATGGTCACATCGGTGAAAGGAGTAGGAGATGTATTTACGTACACCCAATTATGGCCGTAATTAACATCGATCCTGATATCCGGGTTGGCCGCGACGGGAACGGCCGATCCCATCAATCCAATCAATAAGACGCCAGCCATTAATCCGGCGGCTACCAGTAGAAAAACTCTTGCTCGTCTCATGCTGTCCTCCATATTCCGTTGTATATCCAGTTGGGGTCCAGTTCCCCAGGCCAACAAAGAATGAATCCCTGCTGGGCAATAATGAACCGTTCGTTGACACAGGCCATAACAGGATAGACGAAATTGCTGGAAAATCACAAGTGACCTTTGTCACAAAAAAAGGTGAGAAATGTAATATATGATAGGCATGTTCAAGGGTATGATGGAAAGGTGGATTCTTGGGCATTGGCGCCGTGCGCGTTGGTGACGAGGAAAAAACGGCTGAAGAGGAGTTGTCCAGGACGCTTGGTTTGCAGGGAGCAAGTTGGCACCAGGGAGGCGGAAAATGGTGAATCCGGCCGGATAGTGGCGCCGCTTGCCTGCTATTTTTCTGGAGGGGCTATCCTTTCAGCATGCTGGAGAGGCCCAGGAACCAGCGGTAGGGGTAATAGAAGGGGAGTAGAAAAGGCCGTTTTATCTCATAGCGATGTCGCATGTAATCCGCCGAGGGGAATAGGTTTTTCCAGGCGTATCGCAGGCGCGACCGCCAGCCGGATGATGTGGCCAGGTCGACCCAAAACCGTTGGGCCACGGGACGTGATTCGGCCGTAAGCCAGTCAAACAGCTGCTTTTCGCGGGGCGACGGTTGCAGCCCGTTGATTCGCTGCAGCATGCCTGCGGGGAGCGGTGCATTCCACTGATCGCTGACGCGAGACAAGATGCATTGCAAGGATAACACCAGATCGAAAGCTTGAGCCTGGGCTACTATTGTTTCCCAGTCCAGCAGTGCCTGGTATCGGTGCAGCACTTCGGCGATGTCGTTCAGCCAGAGCAAGCCCTCGCCTCGGTGGTGCAGCATTAAGTGGGAACAGAGGTGCAGTAGCAAAGCCTCCGGACCCAACACCAACCCTTCTCTATCGTTGAAGCGGGCGGGAACGACCGTATCCCAGAACCAGCCCATATCCATCTTTTGTTGGTAATGGGGGGAGTCAAGCAGGCTCCAGTGAATCTCCAGGGCAATGTCGACGTATCCCGGTTTGCGCATTGCTAACTCGTTTTCGTATTCGGTGATCATTCCGGCATGTTCTTCAGCTTCTGTCAGGTTGTAGCCCAAGGAAACGAGCGCGCTGGTCACGGTCGAAACGTCTTGACGGTGCACCAGGATGTCTATGTCCACCATGGAGCGTTCGGCGACGTTTTGGTAAACTGACTCCGCAAGGGCGGCGCCCTTCAAGATAACGGTCACTATCTCTGCCTTCTTGAGGCTGTCCAGAAGCTTGGCCAGCTCGGTTAGATATATTGTGTTGCGAAACGCATTGCGCAGATAGCTCTTTCTGATGCTTTTTTCTATCTCTGCGGGCAGTAGATTACGACCCTGTACGACGGCATGAAGCAGCGGGGCCAGAGCTTCGCGCTCAAGCAGTTGTTCCACCAATTCCCAGTCCAACTCCTTGTTCTGCGCAAGCTCGTGAGCCATTGCCAGCGGTCGAGGATCAAAGCGCCCTTGCAGGCAAAGGAGGATAAATCGGAGAGGTAGATTTGCCGGGGTGGCGTTTTCTTGGCTCATAGTCCTTGCCACGATGGGATTTCGACCCAACAATCAATCTTCGGCAAAATCAGGACAGGCTGGTTGATAGTCAACTGCCGACTTGTGGCGAAGGTTCCCGTTCTACGCGGCTGCTCACTTGTGCTTGCCAGGAGCTGGCGTATCGGCCGCCCAACGCCAGCAAGGTTTCATGGTTGCCCGACTCGACGATACGGCCGTTATCCATGACGTGAATCATATCGGCGTGTTTGGCCGTTGTGAAGCGATGTGTGATGAGTACGGTTGTTCGACCGTGGGCCAGGTCACGAAAGCGACGCAGCCAATCTCTTTCGGCCCAAGGATCCATGGCGCTTGTGGGTTCATCGAGAATGATGATCGGCGCCTGGCGTAGAAAGGCTCGCGCTAAGGCGATACGCTGCCACTCGCCAACACTTAAATCGGTACCTCCCTTGAACCATTTGCCGAGCTGGGTTTCATATCCACGCGGCAGTTTGGCGATAACGCTGTCCGCGCCGGCTGCTTTGGCCGCTGCCTGAATAGTGTGATCATCCGCTTCGGCCGGCAGATCGCCCAAGCTGATATTGTTGGCAGCCGTGTCTTGATAAGGAACCGGCTCTTGGAACAACACGGTTATGGCCCGGCGTAGGTCGTCCAAAGCATATTCACGCAGGTCGGTTCCATCGAGTTCAATGTGGCCGGTCTGTGGATCATAGAAGCGGCAGAGCAGCTTGAGCAAAGTTGTCTTGCCAGCTCCGTTGGCACCGACGATGGCGACCATCTTCCCGGCAGGAATATCTAGCTCGAAATTCTGCAATGCGGTACGCTCGTTGTCCGGGTAACTGAAGGTTACGTCCACAAAACGAAGACCCTCCTGAGGTACAGGTACGGCTTGCGGCTGAAGTTGATTGACTACCCCAGGTTCAAGCGCCAGATATTCAAATAAATTGCCCAGGAAGAGCATATTGCGATAGATCTGGCCCAAATCTTGCAGTAGCGAACGCATTAGATTTTGGCCCTGGCTGAAGGCGCTGTAAAAAAGGGCCAAATCGCCTAAGGTAAACAGACCTTGCAGCGCCTGCCACACCATCCAGGCCATGGTAATGCCCAAGACGAGCAGCGCCGCCATGCCGGCGGCAAGACGGGCAAGGGCTTGATTCTTGAGGAGGGCAAGACGCTCATCTCGCAGACGCAACCGCAATAATTGGTAGCGAGTGATGAAGTGTTCGCCCGTGCCAAAAAGGCGTAGTTCGGCCGCCACTTCACGCGCCGTCAGGACATAGTCGTAGTACCAGGTCCGGCGCCGATCGGCCGTCGTACGTATGTCCCATTCATATTCACGAATGGTGTGATGGAGCACAACGTAAAGGGCAGGAAGGGTGCTGGCCAATAACGCGAGCGGCAACCACCAGGCATAAGCGATCAATACGATAGACATCGCTATCATCGTGACGCCGTTTTGCAGCAAACTGCCCATGCTGTCTAGAAGCGCAATAGGCCTGCTGCTGGCTTCATATCGTGCTCTATGCAGATGATCAAAGTACTCAGGCGAATCGTAAAAGGCAAGATCGAGCGCTATAGATTGGCGATGTACGAGAGCACTAATGTAGTCTCGTACCAATTCGTTCTGGCTCGTTCGCACCCAAGAGCTGACACCACGCAACAATTCCTGCAAGAGCATGATCAAGCCCATGAGCAGGGCCAGAAACAAAGGCAGACGCAGAGTTTCGTATTCACCGCCCGCTTCAATGGCAATCACGAGACTATCGACCAGGGCTTTTGTCAGTTTGACGGTAGCCACGGGCAGCAGGCCAAGAATTACGAGCAGAACCAACCATAGTATCGTCCACGGCCCTGCGGCCTTGCGCACGAGCGCCAAGGCGCGTGCCAGATAAGGTAATTGGTCGGAGGCTCCTCGCAGCTTGGTAGCTACGAGCTTTAGATTTGCGAACATCAGTTATTTGCAGATAAGTCCCACATGCCGGCAGCAATGCTGTACGTACCGATGGACGGCAGATAGGCTTGGATACCCTATGAATCGAAACGGATCATACCAGCCCGTGACGCGCCTGACCAACTACTGATTTTACCCTGCGGGGCGTACGACGTGATCGGTCAGCGATATTCGCCGGAGGTCGTTGGTGCGCTTTGATCACCCTCAATTTGCAGCAGACCGTGCTCTACAAGCTGCTCTATCAGTTCCTGCATATCGTGAAGCAGTCGATCGGGTTCGACGTCGTACTCTGTGAGCAAGATTTCATAAGCATCCTCGATAGTTTTCGGCGTGGCCAGGAGCTGCCACATACGGGTGCCAACCTCGTCCAGACCATAGTAATGTTCGCTCGCCAGATTTAGAATTACTGATTCGCCGTCCAGCTCTCGCATGAGCACATCATCGGGAACAGTGACCCGAGAGGTCATAAAAGAGGCCATCTTTTCTCCTTTTGCTTTCTGATTTGATGGCAGAGCCTTTCTGGGGATTAGGCCCAACCTCATCGAACGGAAAAACTGTTGTTGCCCGTCTGACATTTTTGAAATGTCTTAGCATGGGTGCAGTTTAGCACGATATATCTTGCAATGCCGCTTACAACAAGGTGAGATGCTGCTATTGGTTTGTATATGGCCGTTCCCGGTGGCAAGTAATCAGAAGAAGATTATGGAACTGCATCTATTGACAGATAATGATTCGGAATATATACTGATAAGCAGAACAATCGTTGAGGAAATGAACAATATGTTGCCAGAAATTTCACAAGGGTTAGGACTTAACGAAACAGACATCGCTATTTTGCGCGAGGTGCAGGAAAACGGCCGTATTAGTAATGTAGAACTGGCCAATCGTATTGAACTTTCGCCTCCAGCCACGCATGCACGGCTGAAGCGCTTGCAGGCACAAGGCTATATTCGCAAATATGTTGCCCTGCTCGATCAAGAAATGATGGGTTTCGATATGACTTGTTTTGTCAGCATCAGCTTACGTATGCACGGAACGGAAGAGTTGGCGGGCTTTCGGGCCAGCGTTGGAAAACTGCGAGAGGTGTTGGACTGCCATCACGTCACCGGCGAATTTGATTACTTGCTCAAAATCGTCGTTCGCAACCGCAAGGAACTACAACGATTTGTGGAGCATAAGCTCACTCCCATTCCCGGCGTGGCTCGTATCTATACCAGTCTGGTGCTGGATGAGATTAAGTCGTCTACCGCGCTGCCATTGGGTGACGGGTAGAGGGCGCTGTGGCTCGGTTCCGGATCCAACTAGCAAACCAACAAGCCACTGAACCAAGCGTTTATCAACCCTTTTGAGGAGAGATCATGTCAGAAAATGTACCTTTGACCATGGGCCAGCAGTTCGGCCGTCGATCTTGGGCAGAACCGTGGAAGATTAAGATGGTTGAGCCAATCCATATGATCGGCCGTGAGGAACGAGAAGAGGCGCTGGCTGAGGCAGGCTACAATACGTTTCTGCTGAGTTCCGCTGATGTATACATTGACCTCTTGACAGACAGCGGCACTAGCGCCATGAGTGATCGCCAATGGGCGGGCATCATGATGGGAGATGAAGCTTACGCAGGTAGCCGTAATTTTTATCATCTTGAACAAGCTGTCCAAACCTATTATGGCTATCGCTATGTTGTGCCGACGCACCAAGGGCGCGGAGCAGAACATCTGATCAGCCAGGCGGTCATCAAGCCTGGCATGTTTGTACCGGGCAACATGTATTTCACGACCACGCGGCTGCACCAGGAACTGGCCGGAGGGACTTTTGTGGACGTTATCATTGACGAGGCGCATGATCCTGCCAGCGAGCACCCCTTTAAGGGAAATGTTGATTTAGAAAAACTAAAGACCCTCGTCAATAAGGTTGGTGCGGACAAGATCGCCTATGTTAGCCTGGCCGGCACCGTAAATATGGCTGGTGGGCAGCCGGTGAGCATGGCCAATGTTCGCGAGCTCCGGGAGTTTTGCGACAAGGTGGGCATTCGTCTTTACCTGGATGCCACGCGTATGGTTGAGAATTGTTTCTTCATTCAAGAACGAGAAGAAGGATATGCTGAAGTTCCGATAGCGGCCATCCTACGCGAGTTCTGTGACTATACGGACGCGGCCTGGATGAGCGCCAAGAAGGACAGTCTGGTTAATATTGGCGGCTGGTTGGCGGTTAATGACCACGATGTCTTCGACCTGGCGCGTAATATGGTGGTGGTCTATGAGGGGCTGCACACCTATGGCGGTATGGCCGGTCGTGATATGGAGGCACTGGCTATTGGTATTGCGGAATCGGTGGAAGATGATCATGTGCGCAGTCGTGTCAGGCAGGTAAGGTATTTAGGGAAACTATTAATCGAGTGGGGTGTGCCTATTGTTTGCCCGGTTGGGGGTCATGCGGTTTTCTTGGATGCCAAACGTTTTTATCCCCATATCCCACAGGATCATTTTCCGGCGCAGACGCTGGCGGCCGAACTGTATCTGGAGGGCGGCGTGCGCAGTATGGAGCGAGGCATCGCCAGCGCGGGCCGTGACCCGGAAACGGGTGACCATCGTTATCCCGCGTTGGAACTTACGCGTTTGACGATTCCGCGGCGAGTTTATACCCAGGCGCATATGGATGTGGTGGCTGAAACAGTGAAAGCGGTATATGAGACGCGCGAACAGACGCGTGGCTTGAAGATGGTTTACGAACCGGCCTATTTGCGCTTTTTCCAGGCGCGTTTCGAGTACCGGTGAAGCATGTTGTTTGCTTAGGTAGGTAATGGCGTTCGACTGCCGGACGCGCAGAATGAATTCTGCAGCTAGAGTGACAAGAATGTTGAACGAGGCAACTGGATCACCCAACAATTTTGTGAAGTACATTAAGCGGCACCTATCAACGAATAGGGTGAGCTGACGGGATTGTTTGAGCGGGATCTGAAGGGAGTGACGGCTTATGATACCAAAACAAATGAACGATTTTTTGCAGGATGCTTTGACGGAGCAGACTTGGAAGAATCGCCTGCAATACAAGGGGCCTCTTGCTTATATGGAGTTTGGGCCGCTGGATGTGGACCGCTTGCAGCGCATGGGAATTGAAGTTGATAACCTGGGCCCGCACCTGGTGGTTTGTATGTGGGATGAGGAAAGTGCGCTAGAGATTGGCGGCTACCTGGTGGTGGACAACCTGGCCATGGGACGGCCGTCTATGGGTGGCATCCGCATGATGCCAGACATAACTCCGGCTATTATTCATAATCTAGCACGGGGTATGACGCTCAAGAATGCCGCGGCCGATCTGCCTTTTGGTGGGGGCAAGAGCGGCATTGTGGCCCCTGCGGATCTGTCGCCTGAAGCACACAACAAAGTTGTGCGCGGATTTGCCCGCCTTCTGCAGCGTTACGGCAAAATCTATCTGCCGGGCCCTGATGTGGGCACCAACGATCACGACATGAAGACAGTCGCTATTGAAAATGGCTTGAATCGGGCATTGTCAAAAACGGTGGACATGGGCGGCAACCGCATTGACCAGTTGGGAGCTGCAGCGCAAGGGGTTGTTGTCGCTATAGAAACTTTGCTGGAAGAGATTCATCGTTTGAAGTCTTTGCCGCAATGCGCCAATCTGCGCGTACCGGCGCGTGAGGAACTGACGGTCCTGATTCAAGGCTTTGGCGCGGTGGGAACACACGTGGCTCGACTGCTCACGGAAGAAGATGCGCAGCATGCGCCGCGTATAATTGGCATCAGCGATGCCAGCGGTTATATCTACAATGAGAGCGGATTGCCTGTTCCGGAATTGCTAGAGACGCAAGCAGGGCATGAGGTCGCGGCGTATCCGTACTATAAGGCGCATCTCAGCGGCATGCGCCATTCGCCGACGAAGTTTTCTAATTTTAGTGATGACTTGCTGCGCGAGTCAGCTTACTGTCTGGTTCCTGCTGCCCCTACAGCCAATTACCTGGACGTAGACGCCGCTTCAAATCCGTGTATGACGGTCGATCGCATGGGTGAATGGGTTCTGATTGTTGAAGGTGCGAATACGTACTCTCCAGCGCCTAATCGCCGGGCTGCGCGCTGCCGCATGGAGCGCACCGTCTATTGGCAGAAGGGGGTCATTATCGCTACTGACTTCCTTGTCAATTCGGGCGGCGTCATTTTCGCCGCACAGGAACTGTTGATCAGGGCTCCAGAGCATTTGCTGATTCCGCCAGAGATGTTGGGGGACCGGGAAGCGGTCGATCGCTGGCTGACGGGGCACAAGGAGGAGTTCGCTGCCCTGGCGGAGCAACGGCGGCTTGCAGGCCGCGCGAAATTGGTGGAGGTCATTAGGCGCAATATGCGAGAGCTGATCGACTTGCTTGTTGCTGATCCGGATATGCTGCCTTGTGAAGCGGCGGAACAAATCGCCATCAACCGTATTGCCACCAGCGAAAGCGGCCGTAGCGTCGCCGACGTGATGGTCGCTATCCCCACTATCCAGGAACGACAAACTGTGCGCGAAGCGGCGGAACTGCTGATCACGGCCAAAGGGGATCTGCTGGCCGTGATTTCGGAGCGAGGCGATTTGGTAGGTGTGGTCACGGACCGGGATATTACCGAGGCTTCGGCCGCAACCTATAGTTCGGATACCGCGGTGACGGAAATAATGACACGCGAGGTGGTTTCAGCCTGTCCAGGTGACCGCATCCTCGATGTCGTACGCAAGTTGGAATATCATGAAATATCGGCCGTGCCTATCGTCGACGACGGTGCTGTTTGCGGTGTTGTCAGCAGTGACATCCTGGCGCAGCGGACGCTTTATCGATTGTTGCAGGCGATGGAGTAGGCAGCAGGCAGCAATTGGTTGTCAGTGAATAGTAAAGGGAGAGAAATGTCTGAGCGTAAGAAAGTGACTTTGCCGGTTCTTTTCAAGAAGAGAATGGAGGGTGAGCCGATTAGTTGGTTGACCTGTTATGATTACCCTACTGCCTATTTTCAGGAGCAGGCGGGAGTGGATATGATCCTGGTGGGGGATAGCCTGGGTATGACCATGCTTGGTTATGACAGTACCTTGCCGGTGACGATGAATGACATGATTCGCCACACGCAGGCGGTACGGCGGGGTGCGCCGAATGTGTTCCTCATCGGGGACATGCCTTATATGAGCTACCAGGCGAGCAACGAAACGGCCGTGCTCAATGCGGGTCGTTTTATGGCTGAGGCCGGTTGTGATGCAATCAAGCTCGAAGGTGGGGCGGAAATGGCCGGCCGCGTCCGCGCTATCAGTGACGCCGGCATTCCAGCTTTTGGCCATCTCGGATTGACGCCTCAGAGCGCCAGCGCCTTGGGAGGTTTTCGCCTGCAAGGTAAAGGCGCGCAGCAGGCGAAGAAAATTCTTGATGATGCCAAAGCTCTGGAGGAGGCCGGAGCTGTGGGCATATTGCTTGAATTGGTGCCGGATCGTTTATGCAAACTAATCACGGAACGTTCGCAGAACACGATTATTATGAGCCTGGGCTGCGGTCCAGATGCTCACGGCCAACTGCTGATCTACCACGATTTGTTTGGTCTTTATCCCAAGTTCACGCCGCGAATGGCGAAAGTCTATGGCAATGCTGGGGAGGTTATCCTGAATGGCCTGAGGCAGTATGTGATTGAAGTAAACGACAAGTCATTTCCAGAAGAGAAGAATTACTTCGGCATGAAGGATGAAGAATACGAAGAACTGTTGGCTATGGTGCAGAAGGAAGAAGGACCCTTCTAAAGGATTAGAGCATCCTGTTTGGTTGCCTATTAAGGAGACAAGGCATGAACGAGGACATTAGACAACGGCTGAAGATTTCCCCCGACCGGCTGGATGCTTTGAACGGCATCCTGCTTAATCCCGATATGCGGGTGATTGATGATTTTCTGCAGGTTGTGGCGAAGTATGGAACCCCTGAAGAGATAAACGGCAAAGCGGCCGCGGCGCGGGAGCTGCCGGTGCTGCTCAAGCGTGTGGAGGCGACACAGCCTGAGTACCTGGCCGATTTGGAGTGGCTGGCGGAGCAGAGGGACAATGATGCTTTCATCAGCGTGGCTGATTACCGGCGCAAGGTGCTGGGCGAAACGGCCGATACGACGCCCTTCGCCGACGATTTTGCGGTGACGTTGGAGATCAGCGCGGCGCAATATTTCCCGTGGCTTAAGGTGATGGCTGAGCGCGCCATTGAAAGACGGGAGTTGGTGCCAGGCCGTTTTATCCGCGTGCGCAAGATGAAGGAACAGGAGGCGGACGGTGATTTGCCGGCCTTTGCCGCGGCGATGCAGATCATTGGAGCCAGCTATGTGGAGACATTGGACACCAAAGGCACAGATGGCTCCAATGTCCATTTGGGTGGTCCGGAGACGATAACCGGCTACTTCGGCGGGGTAGGACAGCCTAATGGTTATGCTCTGAAGTGGCTGGACGAGTTCCTCTATTACTATACCACGTACGGTGTACGCCAGGTGTTGAATCTCAATCCGGGCACCGTTCTCTTGGGTTACTTGCTGCACCGTCTAGGAGTGGACATCGAGTTCAAGATCTCCGTGTTTATGGGCAATGACAACCCGTATGCTGGACTATGGACGCTGATTGGGGCGAAGCTCTTCGCGCGCGATGATGGCACTTCACCTTTAATTGGCTTCAACTGGAGCAACTCAGTCAACAACGAAACGATGGAAATCACGGCACAATTTCGCAAGGAGCTGGGCTTTGAGGACGTGGTGCGTTTCGAGCATCACATAACCGAGACGTGGAAGAGCATCGTGCGCCAGCCGTATAACCGGCGCGATGAGTTGGTGGAAATCTCTGGTCACGTAGCGAATATTTCGGCCAAACATGAAGGTGGCGATCCCGATGTGGAACAGACGCGCGAGCATCCCTCGGACATCCTCGATTATTTTCGCGACAAGAGCGAGGTGATTGAGAGCCGGCGATTGGGAGAATTTGCTGACCAACTATTTGGACAAGTTTGATTCCACGAACCGCACGGCGTGGGCGTTGACGGAGAATCATCTCTCCTTCATCGCGGCGCAAAACTTGCACCGTTAACGACTAGAAGTCCGACTTCTCCTAATATGTCCTGGAGATTGGTTCAGGTTTGAGAAGTCGGACTTCTTCGGAAGCTTCGCAGTTTTCGGTGAAGTGCTTAGGAGGCAAAGTCCTGACAGGTTGCCGATGCGAGATTGGGTCCAATAAAGTCCAACTCTGATTAACCGACCTCTCGCTTCACCCATATTTGGACCAAGGGAATCTCTATCTCATATATGTTGTCACGTACCTTATGGATGACGTGACGGTGTAGCAGGTCACTTAAAACCTGTTTACTGATTTGCCTTGCATTCAGCGGCTGTGGACCATCGGCAAGGGCGCTCAACAATTCCCGCCCTTCTTCTCCGGCATCTTTCCAAATGTCTCTAAAGGCAAGTATGTTCCTTTCTTCCAGCACATCGCTTGTCGCTTCATCTGAGGTGTCCATTTGGATAAGCATGAACTCTTGGTGTTGGCGATGCCAGTGATCTGGAAACATAGCCAGTGTTATGATGTCAGGAACCCTTGAAAAGTATTCATATCTTGGGATCGTGACTTGTGGCCTCTCTTTTGAAACGCCATTCCGGCAACGAGCGGTCTATTAGCATTATGAGGATTTCACCTTTCAGCGCAAGGGGATATTGGGACGGAATGTGACGGCCGCATCCATGAGATGAGTTGCGTGATGCAAGGCAAAAGAGGTGAAGCTGGAGCGCCCACTATCACCGTGTCGCAGAGCTGGTTTGAAGTTGTGCAGATGGAGTGTGGATAGACAGGCTTTAAATTGGTCTGTCACAGCCGTATGTGGGTCAGGTGCATTTGGCGGAATAGATGGTGTTGAAATTCGGCGTATGGTTCAGTCCACGCCTGTCTGCTCTCATGGATGGACAGGTCTGCGCCCAAGATGTCCAGCGGGATGTTAGGGAGCTCGTGCAGGAAGAAGGCAAGTTGTGAGGCCATGCGCTGATGATCTCGTCGTTGACAATCAGAATGTCGTTGTATTGACCCGCTTCGTTGGGCAACGCCAGGTTAAGAATTGGCGGGAATTAGGCCGGCAGGGATGCCGGCGGTACGATTTGAGGGGTGTTGTCCAGCCAGCGACCGACGAGGCGCTCCATGCCGATTCCGCGTGGGGTAAAGCCTATTTTATTGTAGAAGTCAGGGATGTCATCGGTGAAGAGGTAGACGTGCTGGCCGGGTAATTGATCGAGTAGATCCTGGATCATGCGGCGAGCAATGCCCTGGCGGCGATAGGGGGTGTAGGTCCAGACGTCGACGATGTAAGCATTGCAGACGCCGTCGGATAATGCTCTGGCAGTGCCGATGATACGGGAACCGGCACAGGCAATGCTGGTGGCAAAGCTGTTGGCGAAGGAGCGCTGCAGTTGTTCGGGTGTACGGCCGTTGTCGAAATCATCTGCGAGAAGGATGGCTTTCATTGCCTGCCAATCTACTTGGGTGAGATCTTGGGTGTAGGTTATTCTTGTGTTCATTTGGTTGTGGTCCTGCGGTCTGGACAATGGGAAATGCTTTAATGGTGAATTAATGGGGGTCATGGCTTGCGAACCGACTTGCGAGTGGTGCGGCTGGCCCAGATCCAGGGCAGCAGGGGCAGCAAGCTGCCTACAGCCAGCAGGTAGGCCAATTGACGGGGTGTGATGGCGGTGTTGTCCAATATTTGCCCGGTTAACCATACGGATAGGGCCATGGCCAGGGTGAAGAAGGCGAAATTGAAGGCGAATACACGGCCGAGGAAACGATCTTCAACGCTGCGCTGTAACAGGACATCACTGTAGGTCCAATTGATCGAGCCGCCCATATGGCGCACCAGGATGGCCAAGGCGGCAAGGGGCAGGATGGGCGCCCAGCCGAAGAGTAACCAGCCAGCGGTGACCAATATAAAGCCCACGGCGATGCCGATTTGCAGGGTTCGCCTTGAACCGTCGCCAAAACGGTTGGCAGCCAGTGGCCCGATGACGGCGCCCAGACCGGCGGCAGCGTATAACCAGCCTAAGGCCAGCGCGCCGTCCTGACCCAAGGGGAAGATTGATGCCGCATAGACGGCAATCATGATGTCCGGGCTGCCGATCTGGGTCAAGCCCTTTACCGAGGCTGTCAGCGCGGCGCGCGGGCGATTGCGCAAGTATAGGGCGCCGTTGATAAAGTCACGCCAGCCGCTGTCACGGGGCCCTGGTTTTTTCTCGCGAGGCGCGACCTGGATGCGCCAGACAAAGAGTGCCGATAGCAAAAAGGAGCTGGCGTCAATGATGATCGCTGTCTCAACGCCAAACAGGCCCGCCACCACTCCGCCTGCGGCCGCGCCGAGGGCCAGCATAGCGGACCAGGTGATGCCGGTCAGGGTGTTGGCGGTCAACAGCTCATCTCTGCCCTGGACGAGGGATGGCAAAAGGGCCGCGCGCGCCGGGTTGAAGAAGGCTGAGATTATAAATTGGGAGATGGTCAAGAGGTAGATTAACCAGGCCTGGCTCGCGCTTTGGACCAGCAAGAAGCCGAGGACGATGCCCGCGCGCAGCAGATCGGTGACGATAAGGATGGTCTTGCGGTTGTAGCGATCAGCGATGACGCCGGCGGCAGGGCCAAGTAGGAAAGGTGGTAGAGCACGGAAGATGAATAACAGACCGACGGCCGTTGTGGAATCGGTGTAACGGCTGACGAGAATAATGGTGGCGATGGTGTTGAACCAGTCGCCGGCGAAGCTGACTACCGCTGCCAGCCATAGATTGCGGAATTGGGGACGATCGCGCAGTATGGTGATGTAGCGTCTCATCGGAGTTTAGCGCCTCATTCTAGCCAGAACTATGTTCCATGCTGGATCACCATGCAGAGAGTGGAATGCTTCTACTTGTTCGGTGTATTCAGCAGAGGCCCAGCCATGATCCACGGCTGCGTGCAAGTAGTCAAGCGCCTTTGTTTTATTGCCCAGTTCAGCCCACGCCACAGCCGCAAGGTGATAGTAGTAGTCCGGATTATCTTCTCGCTGAGTGAGTACCCGTTCGTAATATGCGGCCGTTCTAGCATATTCGCCGCGTTTGAAGTAGTGCCAGCCCAGTTCGGCCAAGTGATCTATGGGATCGTAGATATAGTAATAGTAGGTATAGTGGCAATGACGCTGGAATCCTACTTTTTCGGCCGTTTTCCAGGACGCGGTGTTGTCGGCGTTGCAGTGCCATCCGACTGCGCTAAATCCCTGCTCGAAGCACATTTCCACAGTGGCGGCGACTGCAATGGTGGCCAGCCCGCGCCGGCGGTGGGCTGGATCGGTGACGATCCCGACGTCCAAGCGGTCAGCGGCCACGCAGTCGGGTGTACACCAGGAGACAATCTGATCACCCTGCAGGATACAGCTGCTGACCGCTTTGTCCAGGAAATCATCTACCGTTCCCCAGATCTCTTCAAGGTCAAACCAGTCGTCCAGAGTTTCGGTAAAGGTGAGGCTGGGATCCCTCAGCAGAGAACGATCGACCCGGCGGACGCTGTATCCGGCGGGGATTTGGCTGCGCCAGTCAACTTGCAGCGCGCGGCATAGATAGTGATAGCGATCGAGTTTTTCGATCTCGTGCGTAGGGATGAGGTCGGGCAACTTGGATTCCCACGTCTGAGGCTGGACGGCCAGGGACATCGACCAATCGCCGTTGATGAAAACTTGCCCGGTGAATATTCGCTCTTGGAATAGACGCCGCAAGGCTTCGTTTGTTGTTGGGTTGTTATCGACGCCCGCAAGCAAATACCCTTCAACGGTAAGCGCCAGGGCCGTGGTTGGCTGTGATCTGTCGTCTACGAAAATTCGGCCGGGATTGTTGCCTTCTATGGCGGCCTGGATGGAGAGGCTGTATTCAATATCTTGGAAAAGCGGGCGACAGACGGCAAATTCATATGGTTGGAGTTCAATCATTGTGGATGTGCCTTGGCCCTTGGTTGCGGGATGGGCGAAACGGCGCGATGGGCGCGGGTTGGGTATCCTGTGCGGTCATGGCCAACCGTCTCGATCCCTGCGGGGGTCGTCAGGGCGTGGGAGAACGGGCGAAACGGTTGGATGGGAGCGGGTTGGTCATCCTGTGCGGTGACGGCCAACCGTCTCGCCCCTACGGTGGGCAATAGGGTTAAGCGGTATTGTCTCACTGGGATGTGAGGGGTAGAAGGAGGATCTTCTCGTCATCGACCCACTCTTCGGAGTCTTCGAAGCCGAAATCCCGGAAAAAGGCAGATGGATCTCCTTCACCGGGCAGATAGCTGAGGGACAATTCCTCGGCATCCGGTAGTGTCTGCACGTGTTCGAGCACCAGATCCAGCGCCTGGCTGCCATATCCTTTGCGCTGCTGATCTTTATCGATCATGATGCGCCAGAGATCGTATTCCGCTTCTTCTTCGTCAAGGTAGAGCAAGACAAATCCGACTGGCGTCTGGCCGGCATAGATGGCGCGAAACCAAGCGTAGGGTGAGAAATGGGCCTCGGCAATGGATACGGCGTTGGGCGCCACGTATTTTTTCTGATCCTCACTGACTTCCAGGTCGAGCACCGACCAGAGGGTTTCTTCGCTTATTTCTTGCAGGGTTACTTCAAGTTCATTTTCATCTTTCATAGTGCTTAACGTCTTCAACTATATGGAAATCGCGGTAAATGCCGAGTAATTATCCATTGTCGCGGCAACTATGACAATGTTATTGATCATCGTGGATTTCTATCAAGGATTTCGCAGATTCCTGCCAAAGGACCTTGTACACGGATCAGGTAAATGGGATGCGGATAAGAAGAGGTTGGGAATGGGAGGTGGAGGACTGTGAAAAACGGCCGTTCTTGAGAAAGAACGGCCGTCTGTACCTGGAAAACAGCCAGGGCGGTCACCTGGCGTGTAAATCGATGGTCACACCGAGCGCGTGATACCGCCGTCGACGCGGATGTTCTGCCCGGTGATGTAGCTGGAATCTTCAGAGAGCAGGAAGTGGGTGGTTTTGGCGATTTCGTTGACACTGGCATAGCGGCCCATAGGAATGCGCTGCACAATCGCTTCCGATTCGGGATAGCTGTCGACAAAGCCGGGCAGCAGATTGTTCATGCGAATACCGTGGGAGGCATATTGATCGGCGTAGAGCTTGGTGAAGCTGGCCAATGCGGCGCGCAGCGTGCAGGAGACGGGGAAGGCGGGATCGGGTTCGAAGGCCGCGAAGGTGGAGATGTTGACGATTGCGCCGCCACCCTGCTTTTGCAGGAGCGGCGTGACCAGCCGCGCCATACGCACGACGTTTAGCAGGACGATATCCAGCCCCTGGTGCCACGCTTCATCGGGGATTTCGAGTAGGGGTCCTTTGGGTGGGTGGCCGGTGTTGTTGACGACAGCGTCGATACGGCCGTAGCGCTCAAGGGTCAGGTCAACCAGGCGCTGTAAGTCATCTGGTTTGGTCACGGACCCGGTGAGACCGAGCCCGCCTAGTTCGGCGGCCAGGGCTTCGGCGCCGCCGGAGTTGGACATCAGCGCCAGGCCGTAGCCATGCGCCGCAAGTTGGCGAGCGATAGCCGCGCCCATGCCATGGCCGGCGGCCGTTATTATCGCTACTTTGTCGTTTGACATTATGGTTCCTCCGTGTGGATTGCTGTCAGCTGTCAGCTGGAATCTTGATCAAAGGTATTGCGCCGGGGCGCGTAAATGTTCCTGAAGCATTCATAGGGTGGTCAAATGAAAGTAAGAATCTTTACTCGGGCGACGCCTAGCGGAATTGTAGCGCAAGGCCGGTAATCTCGCCCTGAAAGCTCAGAAAAAAGAATCCATCGAATAGGTGAGGTAGTCAACAAGAGGCTTCGAACCTCACCTGAGCGTCGACTACAGTTCGGGCGCGGGCAACGGCCGTGGGGGCGCAAGCTGCGGTTAGCAGGATCAAGATTGCCAATATGGATTGCGGCCGGCGCGTATTGACGAATCAATTATTGATTTTAGTTTCGTTATGGCTCGCTTTCTCCCACAGGTTCGGCGCCGGTGTAGATGCCGTTCTGGAGCGGGTAACTGCTGTTCAAGAAGCAGTAGATAGGTTTCTCGTTGCGCAGCAGGTCGACATACCATTGGTATTGCGATTGCGGCAGGTAAGAGGTGCCTCGTTTCTGATCGGGGAAATAGGCGTTGTTGGGCACAAGGCTTTGTTCGTCCAGAAAGTAGATGATCAAGGTGTATGCCGATCCGCGGCAGGTGATGGAGGCGTTGTATCTGACGAGGTCTTCTTGAGCGAAGGTATCGAGTCGTCTGGCGAGTCTAATATCGTAGGTGTTAATTTCAAAACTTGCTATAGCCATGTCGTGCTCCTTCAGAGATTATATCAAGAGATTTTATCAAAGATTACGCAGATTACGCAGATTATGTTATTGGTGAAGCGTTCTGTGTTTGTTATGGTTGTGTCGTGCCCCTAGAAAGAAGATCAAGAGATTTTTATCCAAGATTCCTACAAAAAGACCTTGTACGCAAATTATTTATCGTGAAGCTTATAGGTTCGCTAGGGAGTTGGGCGCGCCGGATGCCCTTCTATCGAGATATCATCCTGCGCGATGCGGGAGAGGTTGCCGGCTGCGTCGCGGAATTGAACAGAGACGTTAAAGCCGCTCCAGTTCAGAGTGACTTGAACGGGCATGCGTTTGAAAGTGACAAAGGGCTGCCAATCGGCGGCGGCCATGTCCTCTTCATCAAACTGCAGGCCGCCACTTAAGATGCGCATCTCTGTCACCGCGGCCAATGGGCTGTAGGCTCCAAAGGCGACGGATACTTCGATCGTCTCACCGGCTACACCTCCGGCGCAGCATCGGCCGTCTTCGATGGTGACCGACCCTTCAACGGGGCGGTAAGGGGTCGGGGTAGGAATATCAGTGACTACTCGTGGGGGGATGCGCGTGGATAAATTGGAGATCCAGCCCATATGGTCGGCGATTTGGGTGGCTTGCTGCGCTTGCATGGCTGTTAGCTGGGCGATTTGGCTGGTATCGGAGATTCGAGTCGCCTGCTCTTCGATCTGCATGGCTAGCTGAGCCTGCACGGTTGCTTGTCGGGCCTGCAATGCCATCAATTGGGCTATCTGGTCGATGCTGGTAATCTGGCTGGTCTGGCCGGCGATTTCTGTCGATTGTTGGGATTGCACGATTGACAGCTGGGCAATTTGGAGATCCTTAGCAGCCATGGTGGCCTGATCAGCGATCTGAGTGGCTTGACGGGCTTGCCCGGCGGCAAGCGCAGCGATCTGGGCATCATTGCCGGCGCAGGCGCAAAGGAAAAGGAGCAGCGCGGCGATCAGGATTTGGGAATGGTAGGGCGGGCTGTGGCGGGTTCTCATAATAGGCTGGTTGTTTCCTTTGTGACAACGGACGTTTGCTGCTGCTGGTTGGCAGCTACAAGGATAGTATACGGAGTTTTTTGATGGGTTGCCAATAGGTTGGCCGAGTCAGGAGTCAGGAGTTAGGGGACAGGTAAAGGGGAACCGCGAACGTAGAACTGGGTGCGTGGTGAGCCTTGAAAAACGTTTGAGGTGGGTTGAAGTTACGGGGCAGGAAAATGGTGAATGCTTCGACAGGGCCGGTACAAGATTGGTGATTGTGGTCTTGGGGACTGGATCGGGCAGCAGGCGCGATGCCTTTATGAGGTGATAACTTGCTAAAACTGCCTAATGTTGAATATAATAACTTAACTTGACGTTGTTGATTTGGCTAGAATCGTTTACGCGGCCAGGCGCGATACACCTTCAAGGCGAGGTGGTCTTATGAGTAAATTTACAATCGGCCGTTATGAAATACGGGATGAACTGGGCGAAGGGGGCATGGGCACGGTTTATCGTGCTTTTGATCCAACATTGGGACGCGAGGTCGCGCTGAAGGTGCTGCAGCCGCAATTGTATAGAGAAGACCCGGAGTTTTCTATGCGCTTTGAGCGGGAGGCGAGAACGATCGCTGCTTTGGAGCATGGCAGCATCGTCTCGCTTTATGAGTTTGGCGAGGATGATGATTGGGTTTACATCGTCATGCGCTTGATGAAAGGAGGGACGCTCAGCGACCGGCTCCATGACAGGCCGCTAAGCCTGGAGAAAACGGTCGCCATTCTGCACCGTATTGGCAGCGCGCTGGACAAAGCGCACAGTCTTGGCATTGTGCACCGCGATTTGAAGCCGGGGAATATTCTGTTTGACGAGGATGGGGATGCTTATCTGAGCGATTTCGGCATCGTGAAGGTGGAGGACAGCACGGGACTAAAGACGCGAACGGGGCAGACATTGGGCACGCCGCACTATATGAGCCCGGAGCAGTTGGATGGCAAAGAGGTTGACGGACGGAGTGACATCTATTCTTTGGGTATCATTCTCTATGAGATGTTGAGTGGCAAACGGCCGTACGAGAGTGAGAGCATGGCGCGCATCATTGTGATGCAGCTGACGGCTCCTGTACCCAGCGTTGTGGAAGCAAATCCTGATGTAACACCTGGACTAGATGCCATTATTCGGAAAGCGATGGCTAAGGATCCAAAAGAACGGTACGCGACGGCCGAAGCGATGGTGAAGGACGTGCAGGGATTGCTGCTGCCGGATCGCAGCAACGCTGCTGCCACAGCCGGCGCAACGCTAACCGGCGCGGCGACCCTGATCGAGACGTCGCAGCAGGCGACAGTTGTCGATTCTACGCCGTATCATGACCCGGCGGCTGCGACGGATCTGGAACGCGGCCAACAACCTGGGCAGACGGCCGTTCCTACGGTCCCCCAGCAACCGGCAGCGGCACCGAAGGAAAGCAAGGGGAAATCGGGTCTTGTTTGGGCAGTTGTTGGCGTGGCTGTTGTTCTCCTTTTGCTCGTTCTTGGAGCGGGTTATTTTGGGTTTTTTGGCGGCGGCGCAGACGAGGAAGAGCCGGCTGCGGCTGCGGCATCGCAGCCGGAGAGCGTGCCGGTTGTGGCCGAGGTATCCAGCCCCACGCCAACTGATTTGCCAACGAAGATACCTACGGAAACCCAAGAAGCTGATGGCGATGGCGATGGGCTGGTTGGAGCCGATGACCAGTGCCCGGATCTGCCTGGATCAGCTGACACCGATGGCTGTCCGGTTACGGCAACGCTGCCATCCACAGCGGCCGAAACGGTGACGGCGACGGCAAAGCCAATAGAAGCGATTACATTTGATCTGCCTACTCAAGTCAGCACACTTCTGTCAGATGCCGAAGCGATCTTTCATGACGACTTTTCCGAGCTGTCGCCCTCAGACTGGCGCGACGCCGGTGATTACGAGACGGTCGACGGTTTGCTGGAACTGGCCGACACAGCGGAATGCCTCGCCCGTATGGGAGGATTGAGCGCAAATACCGCGATGCTGGTCCAATTTTCATACGACGAGGTTCCCAATGCCGATTTTGAGATGTTTTTCAACAATGGTGAATTTGGCAGCGCGAATTACCGGCAGTGGGGCGCACACATGGTTGACGACAGTCCTGAATTCCATGTCGTAAGCAGACGATCGACCCTTGAAGAGAGCGCCCTGGAGGGCGATCTGAGCCTCGAACCCGATACCGGGTATGATCTGCTGCTGGCGGTAGACAAGGATGCCGAATTTGTGGCTCACGTATGGGAAAGCGACGATCCCGCTAACTTTGCTGAATACCGGCAGACCTTGGAGGAGTGGGCAGATCAGGAGTGGTTCGGGGCCTTCTGCAATGCCAGGGGCAATGTATTTGTAGACACTTACACTGAGATCGCCTTTGACGAACTCCTGCCAGCAGCTGTAGCAGAAGCAGCACAACCCACTGCTGCGGCAAACCAGACGCGAACACCCCGGCCCACCGTTTCGGCAAGCCAGACGCAATCCGCTGCGTCGAGTAACCAGACAGGCGTGGCAAGCACGGGGGGCGGCCTGCCCATGAGCTTTGAGAACTTCGGCACCTGGCGGCGCGGCGACCAGGACAACGGTTCATTTACCCAATCTGGCGAGCAAGCACACAGTGGCGGAAGCTCGGGCAAGCTCAGCTATAATTTCCCGTCGACGGACAATGATTTCGTCGTCTTCCTGCAACTGAACGACATATCGGGGTCACCGGACGCTTTACGGGTCTGGGTTTATGGTGACGGTCTCGGGCATCATCTCAACGCCTGGATCCAAGACAACGAAGGCCAGACCTGGCAGATGCCCTTGGGCGTTGTCAGCCACACGGGTTGGAAGCAGTTGACGGGCTGTATCGACACGAACCAGGATTGGCCCTGGTCCCACATCAGCGGGCCAAATAATGGTTGGGTGGATTATCCTTTGACCTTCCGGGCCATCGTTCTCGACGACGTCAATTCCGCTTACAGCGGCAGCGGCGAGATATTTATCGACGATCTCGAGGCTGTGACCATCGGTTGTGCGGCAGCCGTACCTGCTGAGCCGCAAAGCCCAGCGGAGCCGACACTGGAGGCAGAAGCGACGCCAACGCTGGAAGCAGAAGCGACACCGACGCCAGAAGCATAAGCTACGCCAGACACCAGAAGCAACGGCCGAAACATAATCCGGATAGCTTGACTTTAGTAACGTTATCGAGCGGCGCTGCGATCCGCAGTGCATCGCTACATGGGGCTGGGGATGGGCGAGATCGTTGGTGAGTGAGGTTCTGGTTATCTTTTGAGTTGAAGGTCAACCGAGGAACGGGCGAGACAGTTGGTGGGTGAGGTTCTGGTTATCCTGGGAGTTGAAGCCCAACTGTCTCGCCCCTACCATTGTAAGAATGGGTTTGAAGTGGCAGGCATCATGGGGCGAAGTGGTTTCATGAGTGAACTTACAATCGGGCGTTATGAAATACGGGGTGAACTGGGCGAAGGGGGGATGGGCAGGTTTATCGTGCTTTTGACCCAACCTTGGGGCGTGAGGTTGCGTTGAAGGTCTTGCAGCCGCAACTGTTTATGCAGGACCCGCAGTTTGCTGATCGTTTTGAGCGCGAGGCGAGAACGATTGCTTCTTTAGAGCACAGCAGCGTCGTCTCGCTTTATGAGTTTGGCGAGGATGGTGAATGGCTATACATCGTCATGCGCTTGATGGAAGGGGGGACGCTGGCCGAGCGGTTGGACCAGGGACCGCTGAGCCTGGAGGAAACGATCGCCATCGTGCGGCGGATTGGCAGCGCGCTGGACAAAGCGCACAGTCAGGGCATCGTGCACCGCGATCTGAAGCCGGCGAATATCCTGTTTGACGAGGACGGAGAAGCCTTTCTGAGCGATTTCGGCATTGTTAAGGCAGAAGATGCCACAGGGTTGAAGACGCGAACGGGACAGGCTTTGGGCACGCCGCAGTATATGAGCCCAGAGCAGTTGGAAGGTAAGGAGGTGGACGGCCGCAGCGATATCTACTCCATGGGTATTGTTCTCTATGAGATGCTGAGTGGCAGCAGACCGTACGAGAGTGAGAGCACGGCGCGCATTATCGTGCTGCAACTAACGGCCCCTGTGCCTAGCATTGTTGAAGTCAATCCTGATTTGCCGCCGGGATTGGAGGCCATTATTCAGAAGGCGATGGCTAAGGAGCCGGCAGAACGGTACGCGACGGCCGGGGAGGTGGTGGAGGCGTTGAAGGGGGTGGTGACAAAGAAAGCTTCACCTGGCGCCGCAGTTGTTGCGGCTGCGCAGATGGAGCCGCCGGCGGAAGCGAAACCGGCGGCCAAAATATCTGAAGAGCCAGCCGCTCCAGTTGCAGAGGTTGTGACCAAAAGTGCGATGCCGGGCTGGATCTGGTGGGTTGGTGCGGCTTGTCGTGCTGCTGCTGGTCTTTGGCATCCGCGCTATATCTGAAGGCGGTGATGGAACACAGGAACCTACAAAGGAAAATGACGATGCCGGGGTCGCGGTTATGCCCGACGCAACGGCAACGAGCACGGCCGTACCGTCCACTTTGGCTGCTGCAGACGTGCCGCCCACTTCTGTTGCGACGGTCGTGATAGAGCCGGCGGAAATCGTCACGCCAACAGCTAGTCAATTGGATCGGGTAACGATCACGCATACCGTGCGCGCAGGGGAAACGCTATTGGGAATCGCGCAAAGCTACGATATACCAGTTGCGGATATCATAAACGCTAATGAGGGTGAGGATCTCGATTTCTTGGTGGTCGGGCAGGAATTGATCGTGCCTAGCGCTGCCCTAACCTCGGCCGTGCCCACGGTCGCGACTGCTCCTGTTACTGTGCCGGACGAGTCCCCGTCTGATCCGGCCTTGGGCAGTATGCGGGAACGGCCGAAGGACCAGATGGCAATGGTCTATGTTCCGGCTGGTACTTTTTCTATGGGCAGCGATGAGGGGGATAACGACGAGGATCCAATACACGAAGTCACGCTTGATGATTTCTGGATAGATATGGTGGAAGTCAATAATGATCAATTTGCAGAATTCGTCGCTGATACCGCTTATGTGACTACGGCCGAGGAAAAAGGAAGCGGCGTAATCGTTACTGAGAGTGGTGATTTTGAGGCTACCGAAGGGGCGGACTGGCAGCATCCAAGGGGAGTGGAAAGCGGCTTGAGCGACTTGGGCAATCATCCCGTTGTGCTGGTCTCCTGGCATGATGCCAGGGCATACTGTGAGTGGGCGGGCGGGATGCTGCCGACTGAGGCACAGTGGGAATACGCAGCCCGAGGTCCGGAGAGTCTGAAGTATCCTTGGGGTGAGGAATTTGACGGTGGGAAGGCGAATTACTGCGACAAGCGTTGTGTTTTCGATTGGAAGGATGAGTCGGTTGATGATGGGTATGCTCAGACGGCACCAGTTGGCAGCTACCCGGCAGGAGCAAGTTGGACCGGTGCCTTGGATATGGCGGGCAATGTCTGGGAATGGGTAAATGACTGGTATGACAGCGAGTATTACGCTAGATCAACGGCCAGAATCCGGAAGGTCCGGCGCGCAGCAGCACAAAGATCCTGCGCGGGGGCTCGTGGTACAATTTCTCCTTCGGCCTGCGCAGCTCCTACCGCGACTTCCTCGATCCCGTTTTCAGGAACGACCAATACGGTTTTCGATGCGTTGCGCCAGGCGGCTGATTTGTTGGGATACTGTGCTCTGGAATTCTATGGGCGGAGTTTGACGGGAGCGGTAATGACTAATTGTGAATGGTGAACGGTGAACCGTTAATGGGGCATCCGGCCCGTACGGTGGCATTGTGTGTTATACTGGTCCGGGTGGGCTGCCGGTGGAAGGTGGTGAAAATGGCCGGGTAAACGGCCGATTTTTTTTGGAGGAATGATGTCGTCTATTCGTGTTCGATATGTCCTTATGGGGCTGGGGGCCAGTTTGGTTCTGTTCTTGCTGCTTTCTTTTCAGGCCAGCTGGTGGTGGTACTGGAACTGGCTGGCGGCGACGAGCGTCGTCGCTTTTGGCATGTATGGTTTTGATAAGATGCAGGCCAAACGAGACGCGGGGACGCATTCCCAATATGGTGCTGCATATGATGGCGCTGATTGGCGGTTTTGTGGGGGCGCTGTTGGGCCGGATCGTATTCAATCATAAGAGCAATGTGCGCAGCAACCCCTTGTTTGTGGTGACGTTGATTCTTGGGTTTGTGATTAGTGGGGCCTTTATTTATTGGCAGTTGCTGCGCTAGCTGTACGTTGGATTTCCCCAGAAACGGCGAGTTATTAGAAGTTCAACTTTCGCCAAGCTTGCCGGACGATTTGTGTCTGGAAAAGATGATAGACTATAACATGTCTGCGTCTTCGTGGAATTCACTCCGCTGCCAGTGGCGGCATATGGCGAACCGTTCGAATAGGTTGGCTTCGATGGCGGTCGCTACCAACGCAGGTAGCGATAAATCTTGCAGGATCTCTTTCACAACAAAAGAGGGCAGCTTGGGGCGGATTGGTCGCTTTAGGACGTTAGGTGCTCACCCATTCTTTGATAACCGCGTATACGTCTGGATGATTGAGCAGATCTAGATGGTTCATATTACGGCCGATCCACTGCTGGGAATCCGGAAACCGCAGGTTTCGTTCAGCCTTTTTGTGCCGTCCCAAAGCACTGCTTAGGGGCACGAGACCATCTCCAATCAGATCGTCACGCAGCTTGCTAGATGCTTTGCTGGTGGTTGCGGCGATCGCATAACAGTTTACGCCCTGTGGTAGAGGCAGCGGAGCCCGCCGATCGCCTGCATATCTGAATCTGTCGCGCCCTTGCCAATCTTCGTCCAGCACATTGCCATAGCGCATATCGGTGAGGCCACTGCTGCGGATTTTGCCCAGACGTGAAAAGGGGGCGCTGTAAGGGTTGATGCCCATGATGACATCGATCCAGTTGCCGCCTCTTTCCAAAGGGGCTCCATGATGCGGCGTGCCCAGAAAGAGGAGCTTGTGTAGATAATCCGGCCAGCTGCAGCCAGACCTTTTGCCGTAATGGCAGGCGCTGCGCGAGACAAGCCCGCCCATACTGTAACCGATGATGACAAGCTCAAGCGGTTGCGGCGATTTATCGACGATGGTTTGTAGGAGATCGGATAAGTTACGGCCGTTTTCAGAAACGTGCAGCCCGCTGTTGTAATGGACATATAGCGGTACGAATCCCAGATCGCGGGCCAGGGCTGCGCCATGGTCGTGTCCGCGCCGGTTCCAGTTCAAATCATTCATGCAGGAGCCATGGACCATGATGGCCACTCTGCCGTTTGATTGCTGAATGGCTGCGCGCAGGGCTAGTGCGTCTACTGGCTGCCCATCACGGCGCAGCTGCATGGGAATGGCCAGCGGGTTGTTCCTGGCGAAAAGATAATCGCCGAGGACACCATTCAAGGCGGCAAGAACGACTTCGCGACCGGGGGTAGATCCTTCCTCTCCGAGTGTCAGGCTGAGCCGGCTGAGCAGGGCATCGATTCCGCCGCCCATAAATTCGGTAATCGCACGTATGTTCCCATAGACCATGCCCGGGATGCCCGCAGTCCGCTTTTGCTCCGCCGTGCCAGGCTTGCCGGCGTAACCGGCAATCGTGGAATGTAATGATTCCACCATATCGGTAACGCCGATAATGGCGTCAACCGTTAGACCTGCTACGCCGCGCAGGTCGGTTGCAAGGTTATCGGAATTGCTAATCATAGTAGGCTTCTTACTCCTTGATTTCAGGCAAGTTTTGTAAAAAGATGCACTTGCGGCCGAATTGATGCCCTGGCGCTACAGATTCGCAATGATCTAAATCGCGTTTTTCTGTTCACTGCCGATTACCCGCTTCTGCCGCCCTCTAAACCGAAAGGGAGCAGTATTGCGCGGCACTCTCGCCTTTGAGTCAAGGCGCCTGTCGTTCCAGCACGACGACCGGGATACGACGAGAGGTTTGGGCCTGGTATTCGTCATAGGCGGGTGTCTTGGCCGTGAAAGCACGCCATAGCTGCTCACGCTCTTCACCCTCTGCTTCACGCGCGCGGACGGCATAGCGCGTGCTGCCAATCTCAATTGAGGCGTTGGGATTGGCCTCAAGATTGAGCCACCAATAGGGATGGCGCGGTTCGCCGAGGACAGATGCGATGACAACAAAATCCTGGTCACGTGGCAAGTAAAGCAGCGCTTTGGTGCGTGCTAGACCGCTCTTTCTACCTGTAGTGGTCAAGAGAAGCACGGGCAGACCCATTATCTGACCGCCGATGCGCCCGCCGCTCCAGCGATAGAGCTTGGGGTGAACTCGCCAGTACAGGTCGATTACTGCGTTGCGTTTTAGAGCCATAAGTTGTCTTCTGTCTTCTATTCTTCCGTCTTGCGCAGCAAGACGTAGAATGAATCATCCTCGTCCATTTCTTGGTAGCGCGCCATGGCCACCAACTCAAACCCGGCGCCGATTGTATCTAGTAGTTCCTCTTCCGTGTAGTAGGCAAAATGAAGGCCCTGAAATGTTTCCTCTTTGTGGCCAAACCAAAAGGAATGCAGCAACAAGCCATTAGCGGCCAAGAGTTCCTTCTGGCGCGAAAAGGAACGGTGAATGTCCGACTTCCGCAGATGATGCAGCACCTTGTTGGAATAGATGCTGTCGAATTTTCTCTCCGTTGCCAGGCTCACTGCGTCCAGTTGCAACAGATCGGCCGCGGGTTGTTTTTCGCGGTATAGATCGAGGAACGGGCTCGAATAATCTGATCCCGTCACTTCGTATGTTTGCGCCAGCAGATCAAGGTCTTTGCCCGGCCCCATGCCAAGTTCGAGAACGGTTGATCCAGCCGGCAGGTGCAGCTGCAAAATGGCGATCAGATCACGGCCGTCGTACCCTTCTGCCATCTTTATGTATTCGTCAACGTTATTGCGATCATCAAAGTAATCCATCTCGTCATATCCTTGTTGCTTGCCGCAAAGGTGGAGGTTCCTTGTCCATGTTCTTCCAATCCCCTTAGCAGTTATCGGCCGTCAGCCAGTTGAGTGAAAGTTCATGATCTTGTCTCAGTAGATCAATATTCTCGACATGTAGTCCAGCATCCTTGGTCGCGGTCCAACGCCGTTCGCATCTAAGGCGCCGAAAAGGGCACCTTGTGCGAACTACACGAAGTAAAATCGACAGGGTCTGGATTGTTTTCACTGGATGTTGTCCACCTGGCTGGTTTCGAACAAATGGCCATCTGGATCACGAAAGAATGCACGGATTTCATGCCCCCAGTTTGCGGGGGGAGTCAAAAAATCAGCCCCACGTGTAAGGAGGGTTTCATAGGTATCCTGACAATTTGGTACACGGATGGTCATCGAATGCGTGACGCGATCAGGATTGTCAGGCGCAGCAAAAGCAACGCCAGGTCTATCGCGGGTCGGGTCTCCTCCAGTGACGACCAAGAGCCATGCACCATTGAAATTGAACACAATGGATGTGCCACCATATTCCCCATATAGCGAAGCGCCCAGAACGTCTTTGTAAAAACTTTTGGCGCGATCCAGGTCGCTAACAACTAGAATATGGGTCAGTTCCATGCCTGACATGGGAAAGTCTGAAGTCATACTGCCTCCGGGTAAATCGGGTGAACACATTTTGCATCCTATTCGCAGCAGATGCAACCGCGCTATTTTGCTTGGTCACAGTTGGGACAGCGGAAAGCGCGAAAATTTGACGGCCGTTTGATTACCTTTCTCGTCGCGCCAATTGGGAGGTAGGCCCAACGCCTATTTCAGTGCGGCTGAGCTTCTATTCTTCTCGGCGGATCCATCTGTAGAAGGCGCTGCGCATACCCGATTCAAGCAGCCAAATTTCATCTTCCTTGCGCACGACACGAACCAATGCTTCGGCAAAGAAATTCAGAAACAGCCAGCTCATTAGCTGCGCACGATTTTGCGTCCCAATTGCCGTTGCCGCAGGCTGCAAAATTTTGCCATACTTATACTTTCCAGCATCCGTTTCTACGGGAAGAATAAACCTGACAATGGCTGTCGTCTCGTCGACTATATACGGTCCATAGGCGAATGGCCGGGTCGCTACTTCTGCACGAGAAGCAAGCGCATCCGCTCTATAGCGTCCATTGACCAGGGTTATCGAGTAGCCACCGATGGTGCTTTCCATAAAATCAAATACAAGCTGCCGTATTTTGTCTTCAGAATAATCTGAGGACAAGTTCAGGCCATCACGAATTCGGGAGATTCCGATTTCTTGTATCCTCTGTTCGATTGTGTCTCGATAGAATAGATTATCGAGCGCTTCGCGCAATCTGTCTTCACGGGAGAGGGGCATGAAGAACTCATAGATCAAAATGCTGGAGGACACTTCTAAAACGTAATCTGCAAACAAGCGTTTTTTCTGATGCAAGAGTTCTTTGAAATCATCCAGGCGCACGCGAAGGATTTCGGGTTTGGCCAAATAGTTTTCGCCATCTTCCTCCACAAGATCGCTGAGACGAATGGCGATATTCTCCTGCGTCTCAACGATAGTCCACCCAGCCTCAGCAGCAAGTTGTTCTGCTGAGAAGAATTTTCTTTCTTGAGCGTGTGCAATCAGAAAAGCGAAGGCTCGTTTTATGCTGCTTGTTTCGCGCATCGTTTGAAACTATTCCCTTGATTTAACTACTGCCCAACAGTTGGGCCGGCTCATTGTTTATGCTACGTGCATCACGTCTGCCGGGCGGCAGTCAGAAAAAACGTTCGCCATTGTTCTTGTTTGATAAATCAGGATCTGCAAAAAGCATATCCCTTTTTGAGAGGCCCTTGCGGGAAATACTTCAAGGACTTTGCCCGGCCACTGGCTATAGTTCGGCGACCTGACCCTGTGGCAATTTGACGGACCCCATGCGGTCCCGGATTCAAGTTACACAGAAACCACGCTAAACATTTCTTCAAACGCGGTGATTATATCAGCTTTGAATTTTTCAAGATCATCATGATCGTTATGTACGCGTTCAAAGGTTCCTTGTTCTTCCAATCTTTGGCGATGATCTGGATTAGATCGCCCCCATCGGCAGCATATTTGGCAAATACCTCGACCGGTACGCTATCTCGCCGACTTGCATTTCGCTTTGATCTTTTGTCGAAACCAGCCTCAAATAATCCATTTACCGGACCCAACTCCGGCCTCTTCCAAATTCATAAAAAGATCAGAAAGTGTATGTCCCCATGGGATTTTGCCAAAACCAGCTTCAATAACGATAGGTTTTCCCTGGGCAGAGCAGTCACAGATTTGATATCCTAACTCAACTCTTGCTCTTTGGAGACACGCCGGCAGTACATCATCAGGGAGATCGAACCGAAGCGTGTTCAAATCTACCGTTTTCAAAGATTCACCTGGGCCCAGCCAAACGGTAACTGAATCGCCATCTAGCCGCTGTCTTCCATCATCTTCAACAGTTAACATAACTTTGGAATTGTCTAGTCTGAGCATGTGATTGACCGCTTGAACAGCAAGAAGTTCTCTATCTGTAATAAACAGCACTTCGTTCTCGCCACCTAAATGGTTGATCAATGTTTTGGCGGCCGTACTTTTTCCTGAAGCCCACTGCCCCAAGACGCCGACTATGATTGCCCCTTCCGGCTCGGTCATGATGTTGCCCCCTTCATATTCTGTTGTTTCGTAATTGAGCCCGCCGCCGCGGCTCACGTTGACTCCTATTTCTCATTATACGGCCGTTGTCAATAGAGATGAGCGCTAGCAGGCTAACGGCCGTAAGCTGTGTTGCCTGTAACAGGCGGTGGTCCAGTTTCTCGCTGGCCATTGGCCCCAAGCAGTGGTTGGGGCCGTCGACTTAGCACCTGCTAAAGAAAATCTTGCACCAGCTCCAAGGCCTGCCACAATTCGTCGGGGGCGCTGGGGGCGCCATCAATCGTGCTCACGGTAATGGCCTGATCTCCCGAATACACGGTTAGCTCATAGAAGAAACGGTCACAACAGGAGTCTTCGGGCATGTAATTGGCCTCCATTTGTAGGAAACCCAGCTGCTCTATCTCTTGCAGCAGAAGCGCAACTTCCTGCGCATCGACCCGCCTTTCACGGCCGTCATTTGAGCTTATACGGCCGTCGCGATAGATGGTGAATTGCTCGTCAAGGCCAGCGAACCCGCCGCTGCGCTTATAGATCAGGGCAATTTCCTGCCCTATCTCTTCCGCGGAGCTTGTGGTCACTGACCCAACTGGAATGGGAGTAGGAAGTGGGGATCGCCCAACCTCATCCTGTGAGGTCGTGCGCGGAGCACAGCCGCCTAATAGGAGTGAGACCAACAATACAGCGATGATGGCGACTTGGCTGCATACTTTCGTAGATCTTCTCATTACGCATCACTTGCCTGTCAGCAATATGCCCTTCGCTTGGCCCATAGGCCAGACGCTCTATTCATGCAGCAATGATGTTAGCTGAAAACGTGCGCTTTGTCTTGTCCTGGTTGCCTGTTGGCAGTTCCGCCTCTATTGAAATCAGAACGGCATTCGCGGGCAGGAAAAAAGCAGGCGGCCCTCAGACCGCTTGCCGAATTATTATTATGCTTCTGGTTTGGGGGGTACCTTTGCCAGAGCAGCGTGGAACCTGCCAGGTTTCGGCTGGATCTACCCTGGCCGGCAGATGAAGAACGGCCAAAGCGCAGCGGAGGAGACGGCAGCAAAAAAGAAGGGTTAACGGCCGATTATGGCTTGAGAGCAACAACCGCGGAAGACGATCTGCGCACTCGCTGCGATCAGCGCTGCCCAACCGAACGTGGAGAAAATCAACCGCGGCAGATTGCTGCCGATTTCCAGTGAACGATCAAGCGGTTCCATGCAGCAAGACAACGACCCTACCATCCTTGCTGCATGACCACATTCTCTATCTCAAAGAGGAGCCTGCACAATCCCCGTGCCGACATCATCCTTGACCCATCCAGCTTGTAATGGCGCTAAATTGCCGGAGGTAATCAACTGTGCATTCAGCGTCACTTCATCAACGCTGCCCGTTTGGTCAAATTGTCTTTGCGCCCACAGCGCCGCCACACCAGCTACATGTGGCGTGGCCATGCTGGTTCCACTCATGCTTGTGAGTCCTCCGCCATTCCTTGCCGAAATGATGGAAACCCCTGGTGCAGATATGTTGACCTGATCATTGGAGAAGTTGGCAACGGTAAGGCCACCTACGGAATTTCTCAGCGCACCCACAGCAATGACTCCCGTGCCGGCGGCAGGCGGAGCAACTGAAATCTCATAGGCTGGCCGGTTGCTCTCGTTTCCGGAGGCCGATACGATGATCGTTTTTCCCGACTGCTGCTTGATCAAGGCAGAAAGCTGTGAAAATAAATTGATATTGTGACGATAGCCTTCTAGTGCCCTTGAGGTAGCCGCGTTGGTCTGCAAGCCATTGGCCTTCAAGATTTCTACCCAACCGGGAAAATCTATGCCCAGCGACATCGAGATAACGTGCGCGCCTTCTTCCACAGCCCACATGATTGCGTTGACAATTGTCTCCGACCCTCCACCACCAGGTCCAAGCACCTTACCAATCAGACCTTTCTCAATCCCGCGAGCGACACCAATCCGCCTCCCATTTACATCCTGTCCGAAAATCGTGCCGGCGCAATGGGTACCGTGACCATGGGTGTCATTGTCGTCTCCTTGCGTAAAATTCCGCTGCACAATATTCATGCCGGCAAAAGCCGGGTGATCGGGGTCAATACCTGTATCGAGAACGGCCACCACAATATTGCTGCCGTCAAATGGAGATTCATCGGCTCGAACGGCATGGATGCCCCAGGTCATTGCTGCCGGTTCCGCAACAGGCCCTTCTTCATCCTCGTTGCTAACCGGTTCAATCAGCTTCATGGGCATAGCAGGAGCAATGGCCCGGACCTTTGGATCTCTGCTTGCATCCTGGCTCTCTGCTTTCGTCATCTCCGCTTCTTCAATTTTGGGCAATGCATCCCCAGGCGAGACTGATTTCGACTCAGCGCCAGGAAACATTTCCAGTTCATCACCAAAATCGGCTGTATCCGGCTCATGAAGAATAATATACTTCTCAGGCATTTTCACGCTGCTCCTTGGCACCGTCTTCACCATATGAAAACCAGCACCCTAATTGATTCTCTACTCGCGCTAAAGGACGAGGGTAATTGAGCTGGTAGGCGGCCCGCGCTCCCCAGGCGAGAAACTTGAGTCCCTATCTTGCTCACTGGCTCATCTATCCGTTTCTAGTGGCGACGGAACCAGTTGGCAATAAAGGCCACAACCTCAAAATTTAGTATATCATAATAGGGGCTTCAGATATGTGCTAAAAGCAGCAGCGTATGTGTAAAGCAGATTACACGGGTGGGTATCAGGAGCGGAAAACGGTTATTTTAGTTCAGCACTTTTGGCCGCACCAGAAAACCGCCTGGGCCGGCAGGCGTGTGCCCAAACGGGCTTGCTTCCCAAAAACAAGAAACCTGGCCGGTTACGGGTAACCGGCCAGGCTATTTTCATTGGCTCTTGGAATGACTTCAGTGAAAGCTATTGGGTATCGTAAGTTCTGGGCTTTTGTACACGACGGATCGCTTTCTTCTTCTCTATACGCCTTAGTTCGCTCTTGGAGATAAACCAACGCTTGCGGCGTATATCAGAAAGCACCTTGCTCTTCATCACTTCTTTCTTGAAGCGACGCAGCAACTGTTCCGGCGATTCACCGGGTCTTCGTTTTACTGTGGGCAACCTTACCACCTCCCTTTTTGGTGGATTATTTATTCGTAGAACCTGGCGGCATGGGCACCACCGAATAACGACCACCGAGTTTCACTGAACGAAACTCTCAGCAGCCAGCGCTGGTTTGTGCCACTATGTATCCTATCCAGGAACTGCAAAAGATTTGCTGAAGGAAACTCAAATAATGAGGATCATATCCCGCAACCCGTAGTTTACACGTTTTGCGCAGGGAATGCCAGCCGGGTTCATGGTCAATTTTGAAGCTTCAATTGTGAATGGCTATGGAGCACTGTGCTTTGACATGATGTGGCGCAGGCGCTCCAGGGAGAGATTTCCGCCGCTTAGGACAAGGACGACTTTTTTACCGGCCAGGCGCTCTTTATTCTTCAGGGCTGCGGCCAGGGCAACAGCGCCGGCCCCTTCGGCAAGGTTGTGCGTGTGCTGCAAGAGGAGCAAGATCGCTTCTTCGATCGCCTCGTCGTTTACGAGCAGGAAATCATCCAAATAGTGGCGCATGATGCGCTGCGTGTTGGCAAAGGGCACACGGGTGGCGATGCCTTCGGCGAAGGTATTCATAGGTGCCGTGAGCAGTTCACCCGCCTGCCAGCTACGCTGCATGGCCGGGGCCTGAGCGGATTGGGCACCAAAAACCTGGATGCGGGGATTAATGCTCTTGGCCACGATGCTCGTACCGCAAACGCCGCTGCCAGCGCCGACAGGCACGATGATCGCCTGCACATCCGGCAGCGTTTCCAGGATTTCCAAAGCGTAGGTGCCCACACCGTGAATGAGCGGCTCATCTGTGGGGCCGACGAAGTGACCTCCCTTCTCCATAGCCATGTGCATCGCCCACTCGCGGGCGACATCAAAGTCGGAACCGTGAAAAATCACTTCCGCGCCAAGAGCACGCATGGCGGCCACTTTGCCCGGATTGGCCCCTTCGGGCACGACAATAGTCGCTTCAGTGCCAAAAGCACGTGCGCCATAGGCGATGCTCTGCCCGTGGTTACCGGTGGAGGCGGTATATAGGCCGGCCTGCCGTTCGGCCGGGCTCAAATTGGCGGCCAAATTCAGGCCGCCGCGCACCTTAAAAGCACCGATCGGCTGGTGATTCTCGTGCTTGACCCATACCTGGGCGCCAAGAAGCTCGCTCAAGGTGGCATAATGAACCAGCGGCGTTTGCCTGAGGAAGCGGCTGACATGGGGGCGGGCCGCAAATATGTCGTGCAAGGTAGGCATCGTTTGGTCGGGCATAGGGTTCCTTTTGTAAAGGTGCCAGGGGGCGTCTCCGCATCCTTGACATGGACGCCGATGGGGGAAGTTAGGCCATGATTGGTTTGTAGTAACCGCTTTAGCGAACTAACGGCTGAAGCCGTTACTACAAACCTGTAAATTTCGTTTGTTGATGAGCTAGCCGGCCAGCTTTGCTTCCAGTGCAATAACACTTACGGCGGCAAGAGCTTTGGACACGGGACAGCCCGCCTTGGCCTTTTCCGCGTATTCCAGAAATGCGGCATCGTCGAGGCCGGATACATCCGCTTCGCAAAACAATTCAATGGTATGGATCGTCGGCGCGCCGTCGACTGTGCCAAGATGCACTTTGGCAGTGGTATTGACGCTTCTGGGCACATGACCGTCGCCAGAAAGGAGCGCGGCAAGGAACATGGAGTAACAGCCGGCATGGGCGGCAGCGATCAGTTCCTCCGGGTTACTACCCTTGCCCTCTTCAAAACGAGAAGCGTAGGTGTAAGGCCCTTCATAGAGCCCGCTGCCCAGCCTCATGGTGCCGTTGCCTTTCTGCAAGTTACCGTTCCAGGTCGCGTTAGATGTTCTTATTGGCATGATAATCAATCTCCTATTTGATTTATGGGTATATTTTATTGTAACACAAGGGCAATGATGCAGGAACTCTGCACGTGATCTACATGGGATATTCTAAACAGTTCAGAGGTTTTCGTTATAGGTTTTCGCGCGAGATGGCACAACAAACCTTCGAGGTGTCAGGGCGAACGCTCAGAATTTCTTTTCGAAAGAGAGCTGGGCGGTCTTGTAGCGGAAGCCGAAGATTGACATTAATCTGATACATAGGATTATTCTCCTCGTTGCCGGTACCAATGGTAGTGACACCCTGAAAGCCGCGCGATTGCGCGGCTTTCTTCAGGAGGAAGAGGAGAAAAAGGAGGAAATTAACCGTTTCCGGTCGTTCATTCTGTGGACGCAGCTAATTGGCCGGTTCTTACCTCGCGAATCAATCATATCAGCAATCGACCGGACTGCGCCGATCCTGCAACTTCCCTGGACCTCTTTAGCGCGAGCGGTTGCGCTCCTGAATGCAGTGGTCGATGTAATCGGGCAGGGCAATGCCATCCGCCAAACGGCCGTCTGGCTCAGCGGGGCCTACCGCCTGACGCAGCGGCAAAATCCCGGCCCAGACCGGCAACGCATAATCCTCCTCGTCGTCCCCTGGTGGCCCGCTGCGCACTTTAGCCGAAGCGCTCTCGATGGAGATGGCCACAACAGATGTCGCCTTCAATTCTTTGGCGTTGGGCGAACGGGCGTCATCCCAGCGACCGGGCAGCAGACGCTCGGTGAACTGCTCTAAAGCTTGCGTCTAGCCTCATCCCCTTGCAGCAGTTCTCCCGGCCAAAAAGTACCGGCCGAACGATAATTCATCGAATGGTGAAAGACGGAACGGGCCAGCACAAGGGCGTCTACATGGGTGAAGGTGAGGCACGCCTGGTTGCCCTCCTGCACATGGCGGATCCGCCGGCTGGTGGTCGCACCATGCAAAAGGATCTCGTCGTCACGCCGGGCGTGTAAAGTGGGAATGACAAAAGGACGGCCAGTCCTGCGCCAAACCAACGTGGCAGATCAAAGCATCGTCTATGATCCGGTAGATAGTTTCCTTGTCATAGATGCCCCGCTCGGGCACGCGGCGAACGCGATTGGCTGCGGTTTTTTCAAATTCAGTCAACGAAATATTCTCCTGATTAAAAGGCTATCGCGTGAAGTGTATGGGAAGTAGGTGTGAAAAACAAGAGGTCGTTTGCTGTAGAAATGGCGGCTACAAAACCAGGTTCATCTATTCGATCCTGAAGATTCACCGCTCAATTCCCGGGCGCGCGCCATTTGTTCGACTGCCCAGGCAGGTAATTCGCCGAGAGACTCTGCCTGTCTAAACCAATCCAGTGCCCGCTGTGCGTCACCGGCGTTCAAGCACATATTGCCGTTCACGGCCAGGTTCAACTGCGGGTCGAAGTAGGCGAAGTAAACTGGATAGTTGACGGCCAGCGTGAATCCCAGTTTTCGCGCTGTGGCGATGGAAGGCGCATTGCTGGCCCAACAGTGCCAGCCAATAGTGGAAATCCCGGCAGCTATCGCGCGCTCGATCACGGCCGAAGCCGTGGCCAGCGCCAGTCCACGCTGCCTGTGATCTTCATGCGTCCAGATGCCAATCTCACAGCGACCATCGACGTTGTACTCAGACATACACCAGGCGACGATCGCGCCATCCTTTATGGCGCGAGCGAAGCTTTCGGCCAGGAAATCCTCAACAGATGGCCGCTCTGACTGCATTTCCTCGACCACACCATCCAGGCGCTCCAGGCCGGTACGTGCCAATAGTGTCGCATCAACGGGATACAGCTCGTAACCGGCAGGCGGCAGCGAGGCGCGGATCCAGAGGCCACCATCCAGGGAATAATAGTGCCGGACACTGCACATGGGATGTTTGCCGTCCAGGATCTTAGCAATATACGCTTCCCAGCCTGGCGTGTAATGCAGCGTGTATCCTTCCCAATCAGAGCCAGACGCTTGCGAATAGTAACGCGTCAAAAAAAGCTGCTTCAATGCGGGAACGCACGCTTCGTCCGCCTGCCCGCCGAGAAATAGGCGGCTTTGGGTTCCGGCCAATGCCAAGTGCGGATCAGTTGGTTTGTCCACGAAAATGGGTCCAGGGCTGAGTCCGGCCAGAATGGAATTTATGGCCAGATTGTAGGTGAGGGGAGCAAATAACGGCCGAACTTTTTCGTACGCTTCTGGCGGCAATTCCGTTAGCATGTCCATGATTTGCCCTATGCCAACTGCGAGAAATCGATGTCCAAATATGGGACATCTTGCTCAATGCGCTCTCTACGGCCGTCCATAAACTGCGCCACCCAGTTATCGGTCAGGTTGTCCACGTCAAAGCTGCGATGAATAAGGGCGTACAAATCAATCTCGCGCAGTTTGAAGAAGGCGGGCATCTCGGCCAACCACGCCGGATCCAGATCGTTCTCTTGCTGGTAGCCGCGCCAGAAAGGGGACCGAAAAAGCCGTGGCAGATCCCACAGGGTCCGGATCATTGGTGACCGCGTAGAAGATAACCATGGCAATGTCATAAACGTACCAGCCGTATACACAATCGTCGAAGTCGAAGAGGGTGATTTCCCCGTCCTCGTCGACAAAAAAATTGCCGCCGTGGGCGTCCTGATGAATCAGGCCGTACGAGTCATTATTCTTGGGTAAAGCGCGTAGATGCTGCACCAAGGCCGCAGACCTCTCCCTGACCTTGGTCTGGGACTCAGGAATCCAGTCCAGGATATCCTGCAAGTTGGAGGGATCATCCCATTCGGTGCGGCGCCAGGCGGGATTGGAAGGTTGGTACACTCTGCTGAGAGCGTGCATGCGACCCAGAAGACGGCCGTAGCACTCGAAAAAACCTGCATCCCACTTGTCCTTTTCCCAGGGAGGAGCGCCGGGCGCTCTGATGAAAGCGGTGGCCAGGAATTGCCCATCACGGCAGTCAGGGATAACCTCCACCAGTTCGCCCCGCTTTGAAGGAATCGCCATGGCCACGCCTACCCCACCCTCATGAAGATAGTTGATCCAATCTACTTCGCCCTGGATGAGGGCGACAGAACGACGAATGCTGTGGCTGAGGCGCAATATCAATTGACGGCCGTCGCCCTCGAATTCGAACATATAGCTCTCGAAACCGTCGAGCAAACGGATCTGATCGCGGCCGATGCCATAGCGGCGCTTCACTTCCTCCAGGATCTCGTCGTTATAACGTTCTCGGATAGCTTTTTCCACTGAAACCTCCGGACTTAAGACGCAGATGGTTCGATCGTCAATGGTCAACGTCTCCAGGGGCTCTTTTTGATTAATGGCCGCTCCAATTCCGCGCGCCGCGCTGTTACCGCGGAATCTTGCCAACGGACGGCATTGATCAGAACACGCTGAATATCCGGCCGGTGGAATATGGGATAGGTCTCGTGTCCGGGCCGGAAATAAAATATACGGCCGCGGCCACAATGCCAGGTCGCGCCACTGCGAAACACTTCACCGCCGGCAAACCAACTGATGAAGAGCAGTTCATCGGGATCGGGAATATCGAATATCTCGCCATACATCTCAGCCTGCGGCAGTTCGATGAAAGGGCCAATACCTTGTGTAATAGGATGGCTGGCATTGACGACCCACAGGCGCTCTTTTTCATCCGCTTCACGCCACAGGAGCGAACAGCTCGTGCCCATCAAGCGCTTGAAGATTTTCGAGTGATGGCCGGAATGGAGCACAATCAGGCCCATGCCTTCCAGGACCCGCGCCTGCACGCGGTCGACGACCTGATCGGCCACCTCGTTGTGGGCCAAATGGCCCCACCATAACAAAACATCGGTGTTGGCCAGAACCTCCTCCGCCAGCCCATGCTCCGGCTCCTGTAATGTCGCCACACGTGGGTTGATATCCGCCTCCTGGCCCAGGGCTGCGGCCAGTGTGACGTGTATTCCCTGCGGGTAAATCTCGCGGACCTTTTCATCAGTCCGTTCATAAACAAACTCGTTAAAGATAGTAACTTGAATCATTTGTCTCCTGCCAGATCCTCTGTGACACAAAGGTTTAGGTGGCATCCTCTGATGCCGTTTATTCAGAGTTCAGTCCAGGCGTTTGGACCAGCTCTTCTACTTCTTTCTTTAGAACAGGCACCGTTTGTCCGCTATCGGCGGCCTCAATGGCGGCCATAACCATGGACAGGCTGCGCAAATTGTCAAAGACGCTGGTGCGGGGCTGGCGACCTTCGCGCCGTGCGGCCATTAGGTCGCCCAGGACATAAGCCTGTTCCTGCAGAGGAGGCCCTACCTGACGCACTGTCTGCGAATCGGAAACCTGGTAGCGCTGCGTTGTATGATTGAGCGTTAATGCCTCCTGCCGGTAGTGCAGCGATCCGGCCTGACCTTCAACCAGCCAGTTGCCATTCCAGTCACTGAAATCACCTTGGGCGCACCAGCTGGCTGTATAAACAAAACGCGCTCCGTTCTCCAGGGTAAAAGTCACCGCCACCGCCGTATCGCCGCTGTTCCTGGACCAGGGCGGGTTCCAGGACTCGCCGCGCACGGAAACAGCCTCCAGGCCGGTAACGAAGCGCAATAGGTCGAAATGATGGATGGCCATGTCAGCCAGCGCCGGCTGGGCCATCGTGCGCCGAAAGTTGGCCGAGTCGAAATACCATCCCTTATAGAAGTCGAGAGAGACCTGGCCGATCTCGCCAATCTCACCGCGCTGCACCAGGCGCCGCATCGTCCAGGTCAGCGGCCGGTAGCGATAATTCTGGCTGACGGCAACGAGCCGGCCAGTTTGCTGTGATTTGCGCGCGATGGCCAGGGCATCGTCCAGGTTCGTAGCCAGCGGCTTCTCGCACACCACGTCAAGCCCGGCTTCCATGGCCTGAGTCGCATGTTGGCGGTGGAAGGCCGGCGGCGTGATGCAAATAAGCGTGTCGGCCGTAACCGCTTCCAATGCAGCCGGCAGCTCGCGAAAACAACGATCGGCCCCTAGCCTGGCAAGCGCAGCCGCCTCAACAAGGGTCTCCTCATCCACGTCAACCAGGGCGACGACATCAATACCAGGATATTCGCTCAGCAGCTGCACCCAATGACGGCCGAATCCGCCAACGCCAATTTGAATAATTTTCATTTTACAGCCATCCTTCATCATGCAGCATCGTCTCTACGCGGTCCACAAAACGCCGGGCATATATGATGGTCTCGCGGGCCTGCTCAGGCATCGGCACCGCATGGATTTCGAAATCGGCCAGTTTGCAGGCATCCAATACCCGCCCATACCGCTGGCCAAACGATTCCTCAATCAAGCCGGGCTGGACGAAATACTCTTCAAAGCTATCAAACGCGCGATCGTGTTCGCGCTGAGCCATACCCTGGCTGGCCAAGGCGGCGTTGGCGGCGTAGAAAAAAGCATAGTAGGCGCGATTCACCGTGGAAACGAAAAAGCCACCTTGTTGGGTAAGCTCGGCTACCTCCAGCACGCGTTTAGCCCGCTGCAAGTACGATGCGGTTTCCTGGCGCCGGCCATAAATGTTTTCGGTCATTTTGCAGACTCCTCAAAGAACATCAAAGATTACGCAGATTACGCAGATAAGATTATATGGTTCAACACCCTTATTCGCATATTGCCGGCGAGCGTTAGCTCTTCAGGGCGGGTCATTTTTGTTCAGAAATTCTGCGGTTTACTGTTTGCCCCTATTTAGAATCCATTTGAAACGCACTCATAGTGCGACTGGTCGGCATCTGAGGATGCCTACTCCACTAACGCATTTGAAACGCACTCATCGTCAAATCGTCTATTTACAACAGGTTTTCACCCTCGCTTGAAATTATCGCTACAATTTGGGATGATATCAGTTGGCGGCCCAGCTGCAAACCAATCTGCAAATGCGCCGTTGATGGGTTCAAACGATGATCATAATTCGCGAAATAAGAGACCAGGACGCCGAAAAGTTTCTGGCGCTGAGCAGACAACTGGACGAAGAGACGCAGTTTATGCTGCTGGAGCCGGGAGAACGGCTAACAACTGCGGAAGGACAGAAGAAACTGATCCAGCAAACGTTGAACTTGATCAACAGGACGATCCTGGTCGCCGAAACGGATGAGCAGCTTGTGGGTTATATCGCCGGGCTGGGTGGCAGCTACCACCGCAACCAGCATAAAGCGGACGTGGTGATCGGCGTGCTGCACGCTTATGGCGGGCAAGGGTTAGGAACCCGGTTGTTCGTCGCCCTGGAGGAATGGGCCCGCGCGCGCGATCTGCACAAATTGGAGCTAACGGTGATGGCCCATAATGAGCGGGCCATCGGCCTCTATAAGAAGATGGGTTTTGTCGAGGAGGGGGTCAGCGTTGATTCCCTGCGCGTCGACGGCCGTTATGTAGACGAACTGAACATGGCCAAGATCCTGAAAGATTAGCTCCGCCCCCAGCAAACTTCCCCCTTGACTTTGCCCTAAGGGCAGGGTGTACCCTACAGCTACTTCTGGCCGGAAGCCGACTTGTTTAGGTAAGGACAGCGTACCAAATGCTCAAGATAGGTGAGTTCTCCAGACTGGCACAGGTCTCACCCAAGACGTTACGCCTCTACGATGAACGCGGGCTGCTCAAACCAGCCTGGATCGACCGTTTCAGCGGCTACCGCTACTACACGTTGGAGCAGTTAGCGCGTCTGAACCGCATCCTGGCCCTCAAGGATTTGGGCTTCTCCCTCGATCAGATCGGCGCGATGCAGCGCGGCGATCTGGCGGCGGCGGAACTGCGGGGCATGATCCGTCTCAAGCGGGCGGAACTGGAGCAGCACATTCAACATGAACAGGCGCGGCTGGCACGCATCGAGACGCGTTTGCAGCAGATCGAGCGGGAAGCGTCGCTGCCCCAGTACGAAGTGGTTCTGAAGAGCGTACCCTCGCAGCGCGTGGCAGGCATCAGGGAGCTGGTGCCAACCTTCGGCGAAATAACGCCTCTGCTCAATGAACTGCAAAGTTACCTGGCCGCCCAGGGTATAACGCCCCAGGCAAGCACGCCGGCGATCGGCATCTATTACGACGCCGTCTTCCGCGAACGAGGCAAGGACATGGAGGTGGCCGCAGCGGTCAACACGGCCGTCACGGCGAGCAAGAGGGTGCAGGTACACGAGCTTCCCGGCGTGGAGACGATGGCCTGCGTGCTGCATCGCGGCGATCTTGCCCACCTGCGCGAGGCGTATAATGCCCTCTTGACCTGGGTGGACACCAGCGGCTACCAGATGGCCGGGCCAAACCGGGATGTGTTCTTGCAGCTTCCATGCGCAACGGATGAGGCTGCCAACGGGATCACCGAGGTGCAGTTCCCTGTGAAGCCAAAACCTTTCTTGAGCAGTATACAATCTTATAAGGAGCAAAAACTGATGGAAATCAAGATCATTACGAAACCCGCTTTCACCGTCACCGGCCTGCCTTATTTCGGCAGAAATGAAAACAGCGAGATCCCCCAAATGTGGGGCGAATTGTCGCTGCAGAGAGACGCGATCCAGAACAAGGTTGAACCCCATCTCTGCTACGGTCTGTGCTCGGATTATGAAGCGGACGGCCGTTTCCACTACCTGGCCGGATACGAGGTCGAAGAAGAGGGTGAACTGCCGCAGGGCATGACCAGCTGGCAAGTGCCGGAACAGACCTACGCCGTCCTTCCCAGCACAATACCGACGATTGGCGAAACGTACCGGTACGCTTTCGAGACCTGGATGCCGCAGGCGGGGTATGAACGCGGGGAAGGGGTCGACTTTGAGTTCTACGACGTGGACTTCGACGCGGAGGCGGGGACGGGGCTTTATATTTACATTCCGATCAAGAAGAAGCGCAGCTAGATAGCTGCCGGCCTCGCCACGCTTTGGCAAGGAGACGACACGGCCGTGGCGCGTGTCGTCTCCTTCGAATTTGGCACGGAGTAATCGCTTTAGCGGTGAGTAGCGGTAGATCCCAGGAGAAACTCCGCGCCTCATCAACCCACCAAAACGGGCTGCCGATAAATCCACCCATCAGCGCGAGAATGACACGGAGAAGTTGGCGCCCTTCCCTTGAAGATCAAGCGAATCCTCATGCGGTCGAATCCAGCGCCAATAACCAAATCCCATTCCAAGCAGGAGCAATGCCAGTCCAAAAATCTGTAACACGAGGGTCATATCAATTTATTCCTCACTTAAGAATTGCCAATGGGCGTGTTCCAAATGAGTTGGAGGCGTCGGCATCTGAAGATGCCGACCGGTCCCATTTGTGACGCCGAATAGGGCACCTTGTGCGAACTACTCTATCTTCAACTGAAATGAAGCGCACTCTTTGACAAGTCGTGACGCGATTTACCAAATCGCGCTACATAACATGGCGATCCGCGCCGGCGCTCCGTTACCGCTCGTCCGCCAAGAACAGAGTTCAGTGATCTTGATGAGATGGGGGAAGACGTAAAGTTGCCGGAAGGTGATGATTTTTCCATTGACTTGATTCTTGACCTCCAGTTATACTGTATCTGAATTTATGAAGGCCGTTTTTTCTCGCGCCGCATGAAACGCTTATTCGTTCCCGCGCTTTCAAGCCCTGTACAGAACAAGGTATGGTAATACATTTTAGGCAGCAAAGGTCATGGGTAATATGAAAAATAATGTCGAATTGATGAATCTGTATTGGACAACCGCAGGGGTATTCCCAGGTGTCGGTGAAATAAGCCGCTTTGATTTCAAAGACAGGGTAGAAGCCGCAGCCAGGGCTGGTTTTAAAGGCATTGGAATCTGGCATACTGATCTGGAACACATCCTCCAAGCCTAGAACTCTGAAAGAAATGAAAATGATTCTTGATGACAACGGTATTAAACACGTCGAGCTTGAGTTTCTCACTGACTGGTTTCTCACCGGTGCAAGGAAAGCAGAATCGGATAGCCGCAAGAGAAGATTGCTGGAGGCGTCTCAGGCGCTGCATGCAAAACATATCAAAATCGGAGATTTCTATAATACAGCGTGTCCAATGCCCCGTATCATTGAGGCATTTGCAGCATTATGCAAAGAGGCGGAGGATTACGGTGCGACGATCGGTTTCGAGTTTATGGCTTCAGCTATGATCGACAATCTGAAGGATTCATTGACAATGGTGGAAACAGCAGGCGCTAAGAATGGCGGTTTGATACTGGATATGGTCCACGTGGTGGATCTTGGAATAACATATGAAGAGATCAGCAATATCCCCTTGCAGTATTTGATCAATGTGGAGCTAAACGATGGAACCCTGCCCGGAAGCCCCAGGCATGATCCGTCCAGAGCCAGAAGATTCTGTGGAGAAGGCGAGTTTGACATCAAGGGTTTTATCAAGTGTGTAAATGAAATGGGCTACACGGGCCCGTGGGCGGTTGAAGTCTTTTCTGAAGAACTGGTTGGACTGTCATTGGAAGAGTTGAATACACGGGCGTTTGAAACAACTATGGCTCAATTTGAAGATTAACATTCTCACTTAACCTTAGGCTTCAGGCAATCCAGCTTTCACCTTGTCAAGATCGCACTCAGGAACACTTCTCTTTCCCTTTCAGGCCATGCTGTTGTCCCCTTTGTCTTTCGACGCCATCCTAGACTTCGTTTTATCAAGAGGTTGCTCCAGGTATGAGATTCTGGTCTGTCAACCGTAATCTTGCCTGGCCTGCCTTTTGTTATCCATTTTGCATTATTTTCGCCAGACTCCAGTTATTTAGCCAACAGTCGTTTAGTTTCTTTCGCTCTATCCTCTTGAAAACTGCCGAACTAGAGGCGCTTGCAAGACGTTTCTCAGCTATGCGGAAACAGAACGGATCTGCGTTAAACATACGAATCGCCATAACAGAGGAGAGCACTTTAGTAAGTCAGTACAGCTTGGCGTAAATATGCCTACAGTTTGTCGTGACGGGTTTGCTGCCCCACCGCTAAAGCGGTTACTCCAAGCAGTGTTGGCAGGCGGCAGTCGCCTGATCCAAACGGTGGGCGGCCATCCCCTCGCGCACAAACTGCTTAAGCGGTGCCGCTTCTGGTACGCCTTCTTGCCGGATGAGCCGTTTTGGAATGGATTTGTCGAGAGCGGTAATTTGTCAGGGTGCACGAACAGGCTCTCAGGCGTTCTATGCGAAGAGTGGGGGCGATTTGGGAATTCGAGACGCGATTTACCAAATCGCGCTACAGAACATGGCGATCCCGCACCTTCGGTGCGGGAGGCGGGGCTCCGCTACCGCTCGCCCGCCAAGAACAGAGATCAGTGATCTTGATGACGCGATTTACCAAATCGCGCTACAGAACATGGCGATCGCGCACCTCCGGTGCGGGAGGCGGGGCTCCGCTAGCGCTCACCCGCCAAGAACAGAGATCAGTGATCTTGATGACGCGATTTGCCAAATCGCGCTACAAAACATGGCGATCCCGCACCTTCGGTGCGGGAGGCGGGGCTCCGCTACCGCTCGCCCGCCAAGAGCAGTGTTCAGTGATCTTATTGAGATGGGGGACGACGCACCACCACCCCGAAAACCGTAACGGTAGTAACGGTAGTCTGGATCGAAGTTGACGCGGTAGGCCGCGCGCGCGAAGTTCTGATTGAAGTCCCAAGAGCCGCCGCGCACGACGCGAGGGTCGCCACTGTCGTCAATTTGGTCATCCTCTGGGTTAGCGTACTTATTGCGGCACCATTCCCATACATTGCCGCTCATCTCCAAGACCCCGTAGGGGCTGGCCCCAGCGGGAAAGATGCCCAGCGGCGTCGTCCTGCCCAGGCCTAACTCGCTGGGTATTGCAGCGCAGGCGGTCAAAGGTATCGCCCCAGGGGTATTGCCGCGCGTCTTTGTCGCCGCGCGCCGCCTTTTCCCATTCGGCTTCGCTGGGCAGGGTGATGGTTTTGCCACTCACCTGGCTCAACCATTGGCAGTAGGCGATGGCATCATGCCAGCTTACATTAACCACCGGATGGCTTTCCAAACCTTTGGGAATACGGTTCTCCTGCCAATGATGCGGCGGCGGATGGCCGGCAGCCTTCACAAACAGCAGATACTGCGCGTTGCTGATGGGCACGCGGGCGATGGCATAAGCAGGCAGAATAACCTGATGCGCTTCATTTCCGCTGCCCATTGTAAACGCCCCGGGCGGAATCTCCACCCATTCCGGCTCGCCATAGGGCTGGGTCCAGTACCCTGCTCCGGCCTGCACCAGGGCATTCATGGCCGCGCTGCGCTGCTGGATCCATTCTTTTGTCAACTGCTCCTCTTTTTTGAACAGGCGGCTCCAGCCGGATTGTGTTAGCGGTGCTTCCAGGTCTGCCCGCAGCCGCCGGGATATATCGCCGGCAACGGCGCGGTCCACCCGGCCTGCGCCCACATCGCGCAGACACTCTGAAGCCAGCACCAGATTATGATAGCGAACGGGTTCAGGTTCATAATCGGCGATGGCCATAATCAGGCGGCCGGTGCGCTCCTTGCTTAACAGGCTCAGATGGCCCGCTTGCAGCAAAATTACCTCGCGCCACCACGCCTCGCCGCTGCGGGCCAGGGTATAGGCCACGTAATCGTCGCGCGCCGCCACCGCCAGCGCGGCCAGGTATTCCTGAAAGGTGAGATGGGAAAAGGTGTAAACGCCATCGCCGCGCGCCACCAGCAGGCCGGTGCGCGCCTCAATCAGGCGCAGGAAGCGGCCAACGGCTTTATCGGCCAGGGATTGATCAGCGACCAAGGGGCGGAACAAGCTGGCGCAGCAGCGCCTGCAGCGCCCCGGTCTCAATCTCCTTTTGCCCCTGCTCGTGCATATACAGGGCCACGCTTTGCAGCAGCAGGCGGCGGTCGGTGGTGTCAAAGGGGCGGTCGGGCAGAATGGGCTGCTCGGGCAGCACCCCCCGCGCTTCATCCCACTTGCCCAGCAGCACCGCTATCGCCTCATCGTAGAGCTCGGCGCGGCGGTCGGGCAGCTTGACGCGATCGCGGTGTACCAGGGCAATCACGGTCAGGAGCAGCGGATTAATGGCCAGATCGCGGATGCGCTCATTGGCGCGAATGGCGGCCAGCAGATGCTCTGTCTGCCGCTGGGCGGCGTGTCTGGCAGGCGCGCCCGGCCCCATCTGGCTGGCAAAAACCAGCCGGTGCCAGTAGCCGAGGAATTTCTCAACATCGGCCAGGGTGAAGTCCTGCACGGTGGTCGTGGTGTACTCCTCTCCCAGGCGGGCAGCGTCCGTGTAGCCGACGATGCGGCTGGTGACGACATAGCGGCAGTCCGGGTAGGCAAGGGTGAATGACTCCACCAGCCGCGCCACGCGGCGGCGCAGGTCGCTGCCGGCCACCTCATCCAGCCCATCCAGCAGCAGCAGTGCCTGCCCACCGGTCAGATAGGGGTCGAAGAATTCGAGGGGCAGGTCAATGCGTTCGTTCTCTAGATACTGCTGCATGAACTCCAGCAGCAGGCGGTGGCCCTCAATACTGGCTTCAGCGTGACGGTTTAGAAAAGCGCCCAACTGGCGCAGGGGCAGCAGAATGGGCAGCAGCCCTGTCTCCTCCAGCCCTAAATGCGTCTGCACCGTTCTCGTCGTCTGCCCAGCCAGGTCGCGGGCATAAAGCAGCGCCAAATAGCGCAGCAGGGTGGTCTTGCCGCTGCCGGGATCGCCCAAGACGACCAGCCGGCGGTGGGCGGATAAGGCCTCATTGACGTTAACGGTGACCGTCTCGCTGAGTATCTCGCCGGCAGCGTGGGGTGCGCGGCGACGTTCACCGGGGGCCATGTTTACCTCGGCGGCCAGCCACTGCTGCTCGGCGGAAAGCGTGCGCTGCTGGGTGGCGCGCAGGGTGACATAGATCTGCGCCAGCTCGATGTGCACCAGCCGCCCAGCGGAGCGTACCCCCTGAAGCTGTAAGTAGCGGTTGTGGGCAATGACATGGGCCAGATAGCGGCTGAGGGCCGTGCCCCGGTCAAAGGGGGCGCCCGTTTCGCCGCCCGCGGTGAAAACGACGGTGGCGCCTTCTTCGACGGTGACGATGGTTTTCTGGCCGGAAATGACGTCGCCGCCCACGTCACCGTCTACCAGTACACCCCTTTCGCCGACCGCCTTGGCGCCCTCTCCTTGGGCGATGGCGCCGCCGCCGGTGAGCTGAGCCAGCAGGCCGGCCTCTTTCTGGCGCAGCGGCGCCAACATGCCGGCCAACTGGTCGTCAGGCAGGATACCCGCCAGGTTTTCCTGGGCGGCCAGCGCCTCCTGCACTTTTACCAGTTCGACAGCCAGGAGGTCCAGGTCGGGCCAAACAACCGCCGGGCGCAGCCGGCGGCATTGTGCGCCCAACTGCGGCAGGCGGTTGTGGCGCAGACAATGGGCGACAAGCGCCTGGGATTTGGCTATGCGCGTGTCGCCGGGCAGGTTTTCGTAGTCGATGCCCAGGTCGAAGCAAAGCTGGCGCAGTTCTTCGGCGGTAAAGTGTTGGTCGATCAGGTCACGCTGCGCTGGTAAGGTCATGGTTTTTCCCCTGCAAGCTATGGGAGAAATGATACCAGAAAATGAGATGCGGCTACAGTGCCCTTTGCCAAAGGATGTAATTTAGATGGTTTAGAGGAGAAGAGAATAATTAATGGTTGAATTGTTGAATTGGTGCATGGTTAACGGGATGGTGCTCCGGCATCGCTGTTTTGACAGGCATCTCCCACCCATGCTAGACTTCTCTGTGAATAAACTTTAAAGTGAAGCATCATTCTGGCAGTCTTGGCGGGTCAGATTCCTCGTCGAAGAGTCCTCGGAATGACATTTCAGGAGAGATTAACTATGCGTCATATTTTGATTGTTGCCGTACTTTCTATTTTGGCAGTGGCATTGGTTGCTTGTGGTGGTTCAAGCAGCGGTTTGACTCGCCTGGAGGGGGAGATCTATTGGGAAGATGGCGGCGTGCTGCCGCCCGGTTCGACGGTCAGCGTGCAGATCGTCAATGCTTCACTGGCCGATAAAGTGGAAACGCTGGCCCAGGCTTCTTTTAAGGCTGAAGGGCAGCCGCCGCTCAATTTCTTTGTTGAGTATGACGAAGCAAAGGTGGATGAGAGGATGACCTACACGGCCACGGTGCGCATCGAGGATCCTGACGGCCAACTGCTCTATGTCACCATGACGGGCCAGCCGGTGATCGTTCAGGGCCAGATCGTGGACCCAATCAGGATTCTTGTTGAGCCGGTGTAAGGGTGCGGGCCTGCCTGGCCGCCCTGGCGATATTGGCGATCTGCCCTAGGTGGCTGTCGTCATGCAGCAAACCGAATAAGAACTGGGCCGCCGCGTTGATGTACAGGCCGCGTTTGCGCATGTAGCTGTTTTCTAGATAGGGCTCGTCCGGCCAGATGTCCAAGCTGGCCAGGCGCATGCGCCGGCTCTCTTCCAGGCGCCGGCGGCACTGTTCGATGGTCGTTATGCTCTCCCAAGGGCGTTCGGAGCGCGAACGACCGCCGCGACGGGCCACGCCGCGCGCCAATTCGGCCGCCAGAAAAGCCGACTCCTCCGCCGAGGCCGTGGTATGGACAATCACGTGACCCAATGTCCAACTGAGGCCGACTTCCTCGTCACTGGCGGCGTAGGTATCGTGGGCATCGGGATCCTCGGGCACAAAAACTACGTCGGCATCGACGCTCTCGCTGATCAGATCGCTCATGGTATCAAGCATTTCATTGGTCAAATCGCGCAGATCGGCGGCATCGAGCCCGACGGCCAGGTCCGCTATGGTTAGTTCCTCTTCACGTATGGGAGTAAAGTCAATCATATTGCTAGAATCCTCGTTGCTGGTAATGTGTTCTTCGACAGCACATGACGGCAGATGATAGAGGGAACGTGTCGAGAAGCCAAGCAAAAACGGCCGTTCCCATCCACACCTCTTCTTTGCAGACGAAACGAAAAGCAGATTACTTACGCGCAAAGGGTAGATCCATTCCCAGAGGCGTGGGCATTTGAGCTTTCGCTCCCCATACATACCTACATGACACCAATTTTTGACATTATGTGACCAATAAGTTACAATGGTGTCACATATGAGTGATGATGTGACCATCTGGACGGCCTTGGCCGATCCAAAACGACGCCATATTATTAGCCTGCTCGAAGAAAAGCCCCGGACGACCAGCCAACTTTCTGAATCCTTTGACGTTTCCAGGTATGCGGTCATGAAGCACTTAAAAGTGCTTGAACAGGCAAATCTGATCAAGGTTGAACGGGAAGGGCGCAAACGCTGGAATATCCTTAACGACGATCTGGTTCACTTTCTGCGTAATAAACTGGTTGAGGATGATGGCCCCTACCGCTTGGTAGATATTTTGGGCCTATTCCCTGGACACCGGCCTATCTCGCCAGCGGCAATCACGCCGGCAGACTCCATTCACGTTGAGCAGAGCATTCTGCTGCAAGCATCCCCGTCCCAGGTTTTTGAGGCGCTGACGATTGGCATTGATGCCTGGTGGAGCCGGCGTGTTTCGACTGGCTCCCAGGTATACCTGGAACCTACCGTAGACGGCCGTTTCTACGAAGCGTTCAACGGCAGCGGGCAAGGTATCCTGTACGCCAACGTCACCTTCATCAAGCAAGATGAAGAAATTCGACTGAAAGGGACGCTGGAATTGACCGAGCAAGTTGCGAACGTGTCTGTTCCGGACAGTTATGTTCACATCATCCTGGAGCCACAAGAGAAGGGTACCAAGTTGCTCCTGGAGCATCACATCAATGGCGGCGCAGATAGAACAACAGCCGATTTCTGTGCGCGCTGTTGGCACAATCTGTTAAACCACCACCTAATGCCTTTCGTCGAAAAGGGGATTCCCACCAACACAATCCCTGATTCCTCAGATGATGCGCCAAACACGAGCGATCACGCCTGGCATATGTAACAATGAAATTGAAGGAGCTCCAATGATGGAAGAAGCGCACGTATACTCAAGAAGAGATTGGATTGTCCATTCTCATTTTGGTGTTGGCCAAATCGAAGGCGTCGAGACGAAAGCCATTAGCGGCGAGGAAACACGCTACTTCAAGATTAAGACAGCCAACAGCACTTTTTGGGTGCCGGTGGACCAGATGGACAACGAGGTTTTACGGCCGTTGTCTACTCCTGAAGAAATGCAGCGGGCCATTGCCACATTGCAGAAACCAGCCAAGGAAATGTCACCCAACACGAAAATCCGGCAAAGTTTGATCCAGAGTGTACGGATTGGTAACACGCCCAACGCCATCGCCCGGCTGATTCGCGATTTGCGGGCACGCAAACGAGATAAGGGGATATTATACAGTTCGGAACGCAGCGCGTTTCGCACCCTCAGTGAACGGCTGGTTCAAGAGTGGGCCATTGTGACCGGTGCAAAAACTGAGGATATCGCGACGGAACTTGATAATTACCTAAACATCTCCCTGCTGCTGGCGTCTGAAAAAAAGCGACGCAAAAGCGCTCAAGGAAACAACGACGACCAGCTCCCCATCTCACCCACGCCAGCGCTGGAGATAAACAGCGCAGCCGAGACAACCAGTCAATAAGAACTAGTAGGTGTAGGGGTTTGTTCATTGACAGTTGAACAAACCCCTTTTCGTGATCTTATCGATGCGCAGCGCAGTTTCTGCCAGCCGGGATGCTGGCTGCCTGGTGTGATGGTGACATGGATATGACCGCCGGGGCCGCCGATGGGTGTCACGAGACCGTTTTCGGAAGGGCCGGTATTGGCTCCTGCCTGGCGAGGGGCCTGGTTGGGACCGTATCCCGGCGTTTCGTCGACTTCTGCGTGAAGGTTAAATGAGGTGGTCACCTCACCAGTACGGGGCTTGCCTGGCGCATCGAAGAGCGGCAGGCTGTCCAGCCCGTAGAACCAATCATTTGATTGCAGGAGCATCGAGTCCAGGGAGAGGTGATCGCCCGGCTCGGCGGTGACGCTGAACGTGTAATTGCCGTCAGGGGTGAAAATGGGCGCCGGATACGACAGAAGACTGGCCTTCATTGGCCTGAGAGGGTAGGAAAGTGACGGCGGTGACAAAACCCTCGGTATCTGCCATCGTGCACAAACTGATTCAATTGGGCTACGTCACCAAAGTCCGTTCCACGGAAGACGGCCGTGTCTACCACATCGTCCTGACCACCAAAGGGGAACAGCTAGCGGATCTGCACGATAACACACACAAGATGTTGGCGGCAAGGTTGACTCAAAATCTATCCGCGACAGAGATTCAGCAAATGGCCGTGCTGATGCAGAAAATTTCGTCAGGATGAACTTTTTTTGCTTATATAGTTAGTTTTGGCAAACTAACTTATTGCAGCCAAGAAGGAGATTTCATGAATCAGGAAACGACAACGACAAAATCTGGCGGGCACACCTGCCCCTGGTGGTTTATCTACACTTTTGATAACCCCCTGCGCAGGCTAATCCAAAACCCAGAGCGGCTTCTGGAACCCTATGTCAAACGCGGCGACACAGTCCTGGATGTGGGCTGCGGTATGGGGTACTTCTCGCTAGGTCTGGCCAGGCTGGTCGGCCCGGATGGCCAGGTGATCGCCGCCGACTTACAAGAACAGATGCTTGCGGGCCTCCAAAGGCGAGCTAAACGTGCCGGGCTATTCGAACGGTTTCAACTGCAGCAGAGCACGCCTGACCAGATCGGGGTGCGTGAGCCCGTTGATTTCGCGCTGGCATTTTGGATGGTGCATGAAGTACGCCAACCGCAAGCGTTCTTGACGCAGATCTATGAAATACTCAAGCCTGATGGGCAATTCCTGCTGGCAGAACCGCGCATCCACGTCTCAGGGAAAGCCTTTGAAGAAACGGTGTCCCTGGCCGAGGCGGCTGGTTTTCATGTCATCGATCTGCCCAAAGTGCGCGCCAGCCGGGCCGTGTTGTTTACCAAGTAAGTCCGGAAGGTGGTGCTATATTGCCTCACCTTTGGCGGGCGCACGTGAAATGATGCGGGCGACCAGGGCCACCCCAACCACAACACCCAGCGCACTGCCCAGAAACGGTTGTTGGATAGCAAATCCCAGGCCAAAACCGGTAGCCACAACGGCTGTCAAGACGCCGGCTGCCGCGCCACGCGGCTCGCGCCATTGATCGAAAGCCAGCGTGCCGGCTTCCGAACCTGGGGCGCGTTGGGCACGCCGGCTGGCGATCAGAGCCGCGATCAACAGCGCCGGTCTGAGGATATTAATCACGTTTTGCAGACTGTTGCCCGGCGCCAGATTGCCGGTCGCCGCGATATCCATCAGGTGCACCACCGTCGCCCCCAACGAGAAAATGGTCACCGCAATCACCGTCGCCTCGCGCGTGCCATCCCGCCGGCCCACGGCAAGGATTCCTAAAACGCCTAATGCCAGGTTGGCGAAGGCCACTTCCAGTTGAAAGGGATTGCCCGCCGGCCAGCCAATTGATTCAGCCACGATGTCAGACATGAAAAAGTGGGCAAAGAAGTTGCCGATGCCACTGCCCGCTACGCTCAAGGCGAAGAGATAGATGAGCAGCACTTCAAGGCGACGGTCACGGCTGTTACTGCTCTTGTCGAGCCAGATCTGGCCCCCGGCAATGAGCAGCGGCAACAAGGTAAAGAGGAAAATGCGTACGCTAAAAATGGTCATAAGTTATCTTTCCTAAAACGCGAATCGTTTATCAACTGCCCTGTTCTATTTTCGTGCGCAGCTCCTCAGCTAGAACTGTGCCACCGCCGGGATGACCTCGCGGCCGATGGTCTCCAGCTGCCACAGCTCCTGCACATTGGCGACGCTAAAGATGTAGGTTCCTATCATAATGCGTAATGACGATTGAGCAACTATAAGCGACACTACGTATTATCAATGCCTTGAACCAGGCATTGATTGCTCCCTATTCTATTCGTCTAGTCCTGACTGCTTGAATCTTACCAGGATATTTGCAGCACAATCTTTCAGCGTGTTACACTCAGTCCAAGCGAGAAGAGAACCGTTCGACTTGAAGCCCCCTTCAATCAATTACGCTTGGTGAGAACTAGTACAGACAGTCGTTGAACCGGGCCAATTGGAAGTGACAGCCGGCCGCTTGTCGCGCGATCACGATTTGCTCAGAGAGTAATTCACCGCTAATAAAGATAAGGAAGGGCGTAATGAACCGTATTTTAATTACTGGGGCGAACCGAGGGCTCGGGCTGGAAATGACCCGGCAATATCTAGAACGTGGCGAACATGTTTTCGCAGGCTGCCGTACGCTAGAAAGCATCGAAGATTTGAAGCAGCTCGCCGGCCAATTCCCCGGCCAGCTACATATCCTGCAATTGGATGTCACCGACCCCAAAAGCATCGACGAGGCCGGCAGTGCCATTGAACGTGAGGTAAATGGGCTGGAGATTCTGATCAATAACGCCGCTATTTCTACCGCGCACGAAACCATTAAGGAATTCCAGGCGGAAGAAGCGCTTAAATTTATTAACACGAACAGTATTGGGCCGCTGTTGGTGGCGCAAAGGGTTCTTGAGCTGCTCAAAAACGGCCGCCACGCTCGAATTGTGAATATCTCCTCCGAAGCGGGTTCGATCTCTACGATGTCCAAACACCGCGGCTACTATTACTTCGCCAGTAAGGCCGCCTTGAATATGGTTACGCGCGGCCTGGCCTGGGATGCTGAAACCGAAGGCTTGATTGTCATTGCCATACATCCAGGTTGGGTACGCACCGATATGGGGGGCCCCAATGCAGACATCTCTCCCCAAGAATCTGCGGCGGGCGTTATTCAAGTCGCCGATTCATCGACGATGGCCGAAAATGGGCAGTTCTTTACCTGGAGCGGCGAAAATCATCCCTGGTAGAAATGTAATTTGGCGTGAATCCTACAACCTTGCAGAAAATCCTACGTAAATAGTTATGTGAATCATTTCACAAACCATGACATGAGTTGGGCAGAATAATCGGAGCTTTCTGGGAGGTTAGTACCGGTGACAAATAACATCGCCTTAAGCACGCTTGATGCCGCCGAGTTCCGGGGCTCACCTGGCGCGCAGCATCCCGCTGCAAATGATCGCAGCGCCACTGGTCCTGCGCTGGCCAAACAGATTACCAGGGATGCCAGCAAACAGACCTATTACACGATCAAGCTTCTGGCCGACCGTTCGTACGCCGGCGCCGCCTTCCACGCCTACGCCTACTTCCGCTGGGTCGACGATATCCTCGACGACCAACTGGCGACGCAGACAGAACGTCTCGTCTTTCTGCAGCGCCAGCAAATGATTGTCGAGCAATGCACCCGTGGCGCGTCGCCGGCCGATTTATGCCCTGAAGAACAACTCGTCTCCGAACTGATCGGCAGCGATCCGCGGCAGGAGAGCGGCATCGCCCTTTACATCAAGCAGATGATGGCTGTCATGGCTTTTGACGTCGATCGCAAAGGACGGCTCATTAGCGCAGTCGAGCTCGACAACTACACGCGCTGCCTGGCCACGGCCGTTAGCGAAGCGCTGCACTACTGCATCGGCCACGATGACTACGCCCCACAAAGTGAAGCCCGCATCTACGCCGTCAGCGCCGCCCATATCACGCACATGCTGCGCGACGCCATCGAAGACACGGCCAACGGCTACTATAATGTCCCGCGCGACTACTTGCAGCAGCACGGCATCTCCGCGCAGGATGTTGCCGCTCCCGCCTACCGGGCCTGGGTCAAGAGCCGTGTCCAACTGGCACGTGATCTCTTTCGCAAAGGGCGGGCACATATTGCCCAGGTCGAAAATGTACGCTGCCGCCTGGCCGGGTACGCCTATATTGCCCGCTTTGAAGTCGTGCTCGATTCTATTGAAGCAGACGGCTATCGCCTGCGCGATGCTTATCCCGAACGGAAAGGGAAGCGCGCTTTAGTGAAGATGGCCGTGTCCGCTTTTTCACAGGTATTTGATCCGTTTCCAGGGCAGCCAGCCCGATCCACATCCGGCTCAAGAATAATCAAGGTCACCTCATGAACAGCAAGAAAACGGGTTCGGCCATTGTTATAGGCGCCGGTATTGGCGGTATCGCCACGGCCGCACACCTGGCCCAGAACGGCCTGCATGTCACCGTTATCGAAAAAAACGCCCGCGCCGGCGGCCGTTGTGACCGCTTTAGCAAGGAAGGCCACCAGTTCGACACCGGGCCGACCCTTTTGGTCATGCCCTTATTATATGAAGCCGAGTTTGCCGCGCTTGGCTTTTCCCTGCGCGAGATGGTGGACTTAATCCGGGTCGATCCAACCTACCATCTCGTCTTTGACGACTACAGCAGCCTGGCCCTCACCTCCGATATGAAGCGCATGCGCGATCAGTTGGAGCGGATAGAGCCGGGCAGTTTTCAAGGGCTGCTGCGCTATCTGGATGAAGGGCACCGCCATTACCACCTCGCCCTGGAACGGCTGGTCAACCGTGACTTTCGCCGCGCAAGTGACTTCTTTTCCCTGCGCAATCTGCCACTTCTGACCAAGTTGAAGCCGCTGGTCAAGCATTACGACAATATGGACTCCTACTTTGACAGTCCACGGTTGAAGGCCGCCTTCACTTTCCAGGATGTGTACATGGGCTTGAGCCCCTTTGAAGCGCTGGCCACCTTTTCCATGATGCCCTATTCGGAACTGGCGCATGGCGTCTGGTACCCCAGAGGGGGCATGGTTCAAATTGTAAAGGCGCTGGTCGAAATCGCTCGTCTGGCGGGGGTGCAATTTGAGTTCGGCACGGCCGTTGAGCAAATCCTGGTTAACGGGGACAAGACTCAGGGGGTGCTGCTGGAGGATGGCCGGCGTTTGCAGGCAGATGCCGTTGTCGCCAACGCCGACCTGCCTTACGTGTACCAAAATCTGCTGCCAGAAGACAGGGTGGCGCGCAGCATGGCGCACAAGCGCTATTCCTGTTCAACGATCAGCTTCTTCTGGGGCATCGACAGAAGTTACCCCTCGCTGCCGCCGCACACCTTGTTTCTGGCTGATGACTACCGCGCTAACTTTGAGAGCATCATCAATGATCTCACCCTGCCGCAAGAGCCCAGCCTCTATGTCCACGCGCCGGCGCGTCTTGATCCGGCCATGGCCCCTCCCGGTCAAGAGACCTTGATCGGCATCGCGCCCGTGGGTCATCTCGACGAGTCAGGCGAGCAAGATTGGCCGGCGCTGCGCGACCGGGCGCGGAGCAGGATTCTTGACCGGCTGGCCGGCCTGGGAATGGGCGACCTGCAAGATCATATCAAGTTCGAGGTGAACTACACCCCACTCTCCTGGCGCAAACGGTACAACCTGGTCAACGGATCAACGCACGGGCTGAGCCACACCTTGACGCAGCTTGGGTATCTGCGGCCGGCCAACCGCCACGCGCGGTATGGCAATCTTTATTTCACGGGGGCCAGCACGCATCCGGGGACGGGCGTGCCGACGGCGCTGGTGTCGGGGCGGCTGGCAGCGACGCGGCTGCTGGAAGAAACGGCCGCCGGTGAAGGGCGCGTCCGGGGCACGATCTTGCACCCAGCCACCGCCACCTAGAAGCGCGCCCACCGATAGCGCTGGCACCAGTATGGCAGCATTGGTCTGCCGCCATCAAGTAGGAATGGAAGGAGGCACTTATGACGAAAAACAGAAACTGGACAACAGACGATATGCCGGATATGCGTGGCAAAATCGCGATTGTAACCGGGGCCAATAGTGGAATCGGCTATGAGACGGCGCGCGCGTTGGCGGCCAAAAGAAGCCAGGTGATCCTGGCCGGTCGCAATGAGGAGAAAGGGCGCGCAGCTCTGCAAGCGATTCGGGCCGAGCAACCGGAGGCGGCCATCGAGTGGCAAGAGCTGGATCTAGCCGATCTAGCTTCAATACACCGTTTTGTGGAGGGTTTCCTCGACCGCTACAGCCAACTGCATCTGTTGATCAACAACGCCGGTGTCATGCAAATCCCTGAACACCTGCAAACGGCCGATGGCTTTGAGATGCAGTTCGGCACCAACCACCTGGGGCATTTTGCTTTGACCGGCTTATTGCTGGATACGCTAAACGGAACGCCGGATGCGCGCGTGGTCACCGTGAGCAGCTTTGGGCATCGTTTTGGTAAGATGGATTTCGACAACCTGAACGCGGAGCAATCCTACAGCCCGGGACGAGCGTACGCCGAAAGCAAGGTGGCGAATCTCCTCTTCACCTATGAATTGCAGCGCCGTCTTGAAGCGGCCGGCGTGCAGACCCTAGCCACGGCCGCGCATCCGGGCTGGACGGAAACCAACCTGCAGCAATATTCGCCGCTTCTGCGCTTCATGAATCGCTTTGTAGGCATGCAGCCGGAACAAGGCGCGCTGCCGACCTTGTACGCGGCAACCGCGCCAGACGTGATGGGCGGTGATTATTATGGGCCGAATGGTTTCGCTGAGGCGCGTGGCTATCCAAAGCGAGTTCATTCTACCGCTCTCTCTCATGACCAGGCTGTCGCCGAAAGGCTCTGGGCAGTTTCGGGGGAGTTAACCGGCGTGCGTTACCTCTAGATGAATCACAACATCTTTGGCCGGCCAATCCGGCATCGTCTTCAAAGATAGTTCAACAGTGCCCGCCTGCCGTCAGTAGCGGAAAAGCGCGATCGATCGCGATGGGGATTGCGCTTGCGAGTGGGAACTCGACAATTACCCCTGGCAGGATATCATCTATTCCAAGATTAGTGACGTTCTTTGTTATAGGAGGTAAGCCAATGCGAAAAGATACTGTTCGTCAACTGCTCGTTCTGTTATCCGTAATCGCCACAATTATCGTCAACGGATTAGCCACTGCGCTGCCGCTGAATGGCCAGACTACCGGCGAGATCTCGGATAGGTTTGACGTCTTCTTTGTGCCCGCCGGTTATGTCTTCTCCATCTGGGGGCTCATCTACGTTGGTTTGATCGCCTATGCGATCTACCAACTGCTGCCGGCCCAGGCGAACAACGATGATCTGAGGGGAATTGGCGCGCTCTTCGTCCTCTCCAGCCTGGCCAACATCGCCTGGATTTTCCTCTGGCACTATGAGCAGTTCCCCCTGACGGTCGTGGCGATGGCCATCTTGCTGCTTTGCCTGATCGCCATTTACCTGCGTCTCGGTATCGGCCGCAAGCAAGTCTCGTCCGGCATGCGCTGGTTTGTGCACCTGCCGTTTAGCCTTTACCTGGGCTGGATCACGGTGGCCACCATCGCCAATGTCAGCAGCTTGCTCTACTTCTGGAATTGGAGCGGCTGGGGCATCAGCGCTGAAGCGTGGGCGCTAATCATGCTGGTCATCGCGACGGCCGTTGGCGGTTTGATGAGCTTCTCCCGAGGCGACATCGCTTATGCCGCCGTCCTGATTTGGGCTTTCGCCGGCATCGCTCTCAAGCACAGCGATAATCTCACGGTTTCGACTGCGGCATGGGCAGCGGCGGTGACGACAGCCGTGCTGCTGATCGTTGGTCTTGTCCGCCGGCGGCGGAAACGCCAGGCAGTGACGTTTTGATGGCGAGGCAAATGAGCAGCACGAGCTGGCGGATTCGACGGGATCCGCCGCTGACCTGCCCTCCACTGCTGATTCTTGAACCATTTTGCCTGTATTTGACGTATAGGAATTAAGAACGATACGGCCGTCATGGCATAATGTGCCTGTAGTGAAAAGGACAGAAAACATGGACTATGGAAAATCATTCACCTTTGTATTTGAAGACAAAAAATGGATCAGCAAGTTTGCCGTTGGCGTGCTAATCACCCTTGTGCCCATTGTCAACTTTGCCACCTACGGCTATATGGTTCAGTTGTTGAAGAATGTGCGCGATGGGCAGGATGATCCGCTGCCGGAATGGGACGACTTCGGCAAATTCTTCCTCGATGGCTTGAAGTTCCTGGCCGGCTACCTGGTCTACTTGATCCCCGTGATTCTGCTCAGCTTGATCATCATCCCCGTTGCCATGGCTGCCGATTCCGGCGGCGGATCCGGAGATTTCCTGGCCATGACCATGATCTGCATTTCCTGCCTGGTGATTCTGCTCTCTTTGCTGCCGATGCTCCTCTATCCGGCGCTCTATATCCAATACGCCAAGGGCGACAAAATCAGCGACATGTTTCGTTTCGACGAGATGTGGGATCTGTTCAAGGCGAACAGCGCCAATTACATTATTGTCTTGCTGATGATCTTCTTCGTCCTGACTTTTATCGCCTCCTTTGGCCTGGTGCTCTGCTTCGTCGGCATCTTGCTAACGGCGTGGTGGGCGCAGCTCGTCGCGGCGCATCTGATGGGCCAGCTAGCCCAACCGCAGGAAAAAACCGCCACCGTGTAGAGCCGGGCGTCGGCTCCCCTATCCCAAGTAATCGTGGCGAATCGCCAGTGCAAGCGATTCGCCTTTTTTCAGTTGCTAGTTGCCAGTTGTCAAGCTGCCGGGATGTGGATGCCCAGGAAATTTCCATAACGTTTTCTCCCCCAAGACCCAGTAATCGAGTCCAAGCGCGGTTTGACTGGCGGGAAGCAGAATTAAGGTTATCATATGTCGGATATGAGAAGGAGTAGATTTAACGAGGCTGATAATTATGGATGATATGTACCAAACATTTGGCGCGAGCGTCGACGGAAATAAAGTGACTTTTAAGTTGTTCCTGCCGGATAACGGGGTTGATCCCAAGCAGTACACACGTGGGGGCACGCCTAAGATCGAAGCGATTCACGTGCGCGGTGATTTCCAGAATCAACTGGGGGGCGTCGATTGGGAGTTGGACAGCGCGCCGCAATTGAAGCGGGAAGAACATGCCCATGGCTGGTTGTGGCGCTGCACCCTGGACGGCGATCTTGCCGAAGGGTATTACCAGTATAAATATTTCGTCAGCTTCGAGAACGGCACGCAGCGCTGGGTGACTGACCCCTGTACCAAGTATGGCGGCAGCGGCGGGGACGAGAATTCTGCCTTCGTCGTCGGCGGTAATAAGGCCGATGTCCTACCGATCGCCCAACGGCTGCCGCCGGGCGACCTGGTCCTCTACGAACTGATGATCGATGATTTCACGGACGCCTTCCGCGGCGAGCGGGCCGCGCTGGACGCGATTCATGATAAGCTGGATTATCTGGCAGAATTGGGCGTGAACGGTATCGAGTTTATGCCCTGGATAGCGTGGCCCGGCAACGACTTCAGTTGGGGCTACGATCCCTTCCAGTTTTTCGCCGTCGAATATCGCTATATCCATGACGATGACCAGCCGGCGGACAAGCTGTTTCGCTTGAAAAGGTTGATCAACACGCTGCACGCACGGGGTATGCACGTCATTATGGACGGCGTTTTTAACCACGTGCGCGCCGGCATCAATCCCAACAAGGGCTTCCCCTACGTCTGGCTCTACCAAAATCCGGAAGAGTCACCCTATATCGGCCCCTTTGAGAGGGGTGGCTTTTTTGAGGAATTTGATTACAACAATCAATGCACGCAGGATTTCATCCGCGATGTTTGTCTATACTGGCTGGACACGTACCAGCTTGACGGCATCCGATTTGATTTCACGATCGGCTTTTTCCGGCCAGGGGATTCAAGCGCAGGCATCTCGCTGCTGATCGCCGAGCTCAAGGAGCACCTGGCGCAGCAGAAGCGGGAGAATGTGGCCCTGATCGTCGAGCATCTAACCGACAATCGTTACCAGGCTATCGACGACACCAACAAGATGGGGGCCACGGCCTGCTGGTTTGACCCGTTCATGTACGAGTCGCAGAATTACGCGCGTAACGGCCGTGTCGATCCTGGAATGCTACGCATATTAAACGCCAACCTGGATTTCAACAGCGGCAAAGGACCGGTGACCTACCTCGAAAACCACGATCACTCGACGATCGTCGAGGAGGCGGGCGGGCGGCAGCGCTGGTTCAAGACGCAGCCGGCAGCTATCGCCCTGTTCACTTCGCCAGGCATGGTCATGCTGCACAATGGCCAGGAGTTTGGCGAGGATTATTGGCTGCCCGAAAGTGGGGACGGCCGTGTGCTGCCACGGCCGTTACATTGGGACAGCTTTGGCGAGGACGACGCCGGCCGGCGCCTCTATTCCGTCTATCAAAAACTGATCGCCATCCGCAAGGCGCACCCGGCCCTGCGCAGCGCCAACTATTTTCCGGCTGCCAACCACCCTGACGGATACGGGGTGATCGACGGGCGGGTGGTTATTTTTCACCGCTATGGTGAGGGGGTGGACGGGAAGCTGGAACGCTTCATGGTCGCGATCAATTTCACGGATGACGACCAGTTTGTGGATGTCCCCTTCCCCGCCAATGGGGAGTGGCGGGATCTATTGAACGACGAAAATGTGCACGTCGCGGGCTTCCGCCTCTTCCAGCAGCGCATTCCTTCCAATTGGGGGCGTATCTATTATCATGAGACGCAAAGCGTATAATCCGCTTGTACCGCAGAGAATGATTGCACAATTGCAAAGGTGACTTGGAGACAACAAATGAGAACTATCCAACTCGGCCGTACCGATATGCGTGTGTCCGTCATAGCCTTGGGATGCTGGGCCTTTGCAGGGGATCAGTTTTGGGGAGCGCAAGATGACGCTGATTCGATCAATACCGTTCATGCTGCTCTTGAGACGGGGGTGAACTTTTTTGATAATGCCGAGGGATATGGAGCAGGGCATTCAGAAGCAGTGCTCGGCCGTGCCCTGGTCGGGCGGCGGGATCAGGCGATCATTGCCACCAAGGTAAGCCAGGAAAATCTGGCCCCGGAGATGTTGCGCAAAGCTTGTGAAGGCAGTCTGCGCCGCTTGCAGACGGAGTACATAGACCTGTATCAAATCCATTGGCCGAGCCGGGTCGTGCCCCTGGCCGAAACATTGGAAACGTTGGGCGCTCTAAAACAGGAAGGTAAAATCCGGGCTATCGGCGTTTGCAACTTTGGTGACCGGGATCTGGATGAATTGCTTGCTACCGGCCATGTAGAAAGCAACCAACTGCCCTATAACCTGCTGTGGCGGGCGATTGAGTTTGATATCAGGCCAAAGTGTATCGATGCCGCTGCGGTATTCTTTGTTACAGCCCCTTGATGCAAGCTTTGCTCACTGGGAAATATGCTTCTGCAGATGATGTACCCGATGGACGATCACGTTCGCGGCATTTTTCGGCCGGACGGCCGCAGGCTCGTCACGGGGAGCCAGGTTGTGAAGCAGAAACTTTCGCCGCCATCGAGAGAATTCGTGAGCTGTCCCTGGAAATTGGAGCGTCAATGGCCGCGGTCGCGCTCGCCTGGCTGATGCAACAACCCGGTGTTACTTCGGTTATTTGCGGAGCTCGCACAGCGGCTCAGATTAGACGCAATGCTGAAGCAGCCGAGCTGCATCTTTCGGAAGCGCATGTGAACGAGTTGACTTTGGCGACAGATGATCTCAAGCAACTGTTAGGGCCCAATCCGGATTTGTGGCAGTCAAAGTCGAGATTTCGATAATATCGACAGCGGCCAAATGGGGGTGATCGACGAGCGGGCGGCTATTGTCCGCTGCTACAGCCCTGGAGGTGGACGGGAACCTGGAACGCTTCATGGTGGCGATCAATGGCCGTCGGGCTCGCTGCGCGCAAGCAGATCGAAAATCGGCCGTTTTTAATTGACAGCGCCTCGTTTCAAGATTAAGCTAAACGATATCGGTGGATTTCGGTCTACAGATGAACGTCACATTATTTTGCAAGGAATGGGGAAGCGTCCCGATTCGGTTAATAATGGAAGAGGCCGCATTTTGAGTAGTGACTGGACGGCATCTGAGGATGCCTACTACTCCTTCATATTGAGAGTAGTGCGCATTCTCAAATGCTCCTTCATGTTGAGAGTCGTGCGCATTCTCAAAGGGTGTGTTCCAAATGAGTTGGAGCAATCTTCACATGTAGCTCGATTTGGCAAATCGAGACGCGATTTACCAAATCGCGCTACAGACCGATGACACACACCCATTCTCAAATGCGAATGGTAGAGGAAATAAGGCGGCATCTCGGGATGCCACCTAGGCTAACTCATCTGGGAGGGTATTGATATGACAGGTGGTATTTCAAACAATCATGGTTGTCGAATATCAGATCAATGGTCATTGGCCGGGATGCGTGCCGTTATCTTGGAGAATGAAATGCTGCGCGTCGTGGTATTGGTGGACAAGGGCAGCGACATTGTCGAGTTTCGTTATAAACCTCTGGACCTTGATTTTCTTCTCCAAATGCCGGGCGGCATCCGCAACCCGAATCGCGGGCTGCCATCTGCGCCATCCGACGCGCCGTTTCTCGATTATTACAGTGGCGGCTGGAACGAAATTTTGCCCAATGGCGGTCCCTATGTGAACTACAAAGGGGCTGGCCTGGGCCAACATGGCGATATCAGCCTGATCCCCTGGGATTATGCCATCGCTGCTGATGGAGCCGAGACGGTAGCTGTCCGTTTGTGGGTGCGCTCCTTGCGAACCCCCCTCTTCCTGGAAAAAACATTGTCACTAGATGCGGGGCGCGCCGTGCTCAACATTGAGGAGCGCCTCGTCAATGAAGGGGGCGAAACAGTGGATTTGATGTGGGGACATCATATCGCCTTCGGACGGCCGTTTCTCGACGACGAAACGCTCATTGACACCCCCGCCCGGCGTATACTGGTTCACGAAGCGATGGATGGCTATGAACCGCGCCGCTTCCAACCCGGCGCACAAGGCGAGTGGCCGCATGTGGCCGCGCCCGGCGGCAGCACAGCCGACGCCAGTGTCGTTCCTCCTTTCGGGGCCATCGAGGCCCAAGAAATGGCCTACGTCACCGATTTTCAAGAGGGCTGGTTCGCCATAACCAATCCGACCCGCCAGATCGGTTTTGGTTTGAACTTTGATGCCAATCTCTTTCGCTACACCTGGTATTGGCAACAGCTTGGCAATGTAGCCAAAGGGTATCCGTGGTGGGGGCGGACGCACACCGCCGCCCTGGAACCATGGACAAGTTATCCCACCAAGGGTTTGAACGAGGCGGTTGCCAACGGAACAGCGTACCAACTGCAGCCTGGCCAGGAGGTGCGCACACAGTTATGTGCCGTCGCCTATGCCGGCTTGAACCGGGTGGCATCCATTGCGGCCAACGGTGACGTCCAAGGGAGAGATTGAAGCGATTCTGATCAAGATGAAACAATCCATCTCAGCAGCTATACGCATACGGACAGCAAGACGAAGCGAGTAACATGATGATTTTCAGTGAGATGAGCAGCAGAGAGCGGGTCTTGACTGTTGTCCAACGGAAAGAACCGGACCGCATCCCCACATTTGAGTGGGACATTGACCCCGGATTGGTCAAAACCATGACCTCGGGCGGCACTTACGAAGATTTCGTCGAGAAATTTGACCTGGATGCCGTCATGTGCGGCCCCGACTACATCAAGAGGCCGGTTGAAAACGGCTACATTCTGGATGAGTGGGGTGTTACACGCATCACCGGCCATGAAGCGTATGCCATGCCGGTAGACAGATTGGCACCTATGCGAAGTATGGCCGATCTCGAGCGATGGGAACCGCCTGATCCGTATGCTCCCGGACGTTTCGACACGATGCGCGGCCGCATTCAACGCTACAAAGGCAGGCGAGCCATCTTCGTACAACTGCGCGATGTCTGGTCAAACCCGCGTGACTTGATGGGTTATGAGGAACTTCTTGTCAACTGCCTCACGGAGCCGGAGCTGGTGGAGGCAGTGGTCGAAAAGTGTATCGATCAGAGTATTGCCCTGGTGGAGGTAGCCGCGGAACTGGGGGCGGAAATCGTCATGTCCGGTGATGATATTGCCGATAACCAGCGAACGCTGATCTCGCCCAAAGTGTGGAAGCGCATTTTCCTGCCCCCTTTTCAGCGCTGGGTAGAGGCGATTCACGCCTGTGGGATGTATTACTGGAAGCATACGGACGGCAACATCATGGCTGTTTTACACTCATTGGTTGATGCGGGTATTGATGGTATTGACCCCATCGATCCGATTGCCGGGATGGATCTGGCGGCCATCAAACGAGATTGGGGCAGCCGGATAGCTATCAAAGGTAATGTAGATTGTGCTGAGCTGCTGACCAATGGGGTTGAGGCAGACGTCATCGAGGCGGTCAAAGATTGTATTCGCTCAGCCGGGCCTGGGGGTGGTTACGCTTGCTCGTCCAGCAATTCGATCCATTCGGGGGTGAAGCCGGAATTATATGCAGCAATGGTCAATGCGATCCGTGAATATGGCAGCTATCCATTAGATATGGATAAATTGGCCCCGGCATAACGTCGCTATGAAACAAAAATATTTGGTCGGGATCGACGTCGGGTCGAGTTTCACAAAGTCTTCAATTTATGATACGGAAGGCAATTCATTGGGCGCGGCCAAAAGAGATACACGTCCCTACCAACCGGCGCAAGGGGTGGCTGAGTACGATCCTGAGCTGATCTTGAACGCGGTCGTAGAGACGGTGCGCGAGTTGGTTGAGAAGACAACCGTTTCCCCCGGCAGCATCGCCGCCATTTGTCTCGACGGCATGCAAAGCGGCGTCCTCGGCATTGGGGCAGACGGCAATCCAACGACCCCCTACACCACCACCCTCGATCTACGCTTTGCCCCCTACCTCAACCGTGTTTTAGAACGGCATCACGATCAGATCCGTTCCATCACCGGTTCCGGACAGCCAACCATCGCCCCTAAAATCATGTGGATACGGGACGCCTTCCCTGATGCCTACCGGCGTACGGTCAAATTCGCCACCATAAGCGGTTATTTGCTGGCGAAACTGGCGGGACTTTCCGTGGATGAGATCTTCCTGGACATCACCTACCTGTGGGTCACCGGCCTGAGCGACACCCAACAATATGCATGGTCCAGCGAATTGTGCCGGGAGCTGACTGTTCCCTTGGATAAGCTGCCGCGCATCGTCAGGTCTTCAGATATCATCGGCGGACTTAGCCCGGTAATGGCTGCGGCAACTGGGCTGATGGCTGGAACGCCAATTGTGGCCGGCATGGCTGACCAGGTTGCCGGTTTCATTGGTGCCGGTATCACCCAGCCCAACCGCATGGCCGACAACGCCGGTACTTTCCCGGTAATTGCGCTTTGTACTGACAGTTTCAAGCCGGACATGAAGAACCAAATGGCTGAAATCTTGCCCTCCCCGATTCCCGGCTACTGGAATCCTGTTTCCTATATTATCGGCGGCGGGCTAACCCACCATTGGTTCCAGGAAACCTTTGCTCATGCCGATGAATTAACGGCACGGGATGCAGGCAAAGCGAATGTCTACGAAGTTCTAGATGAAAAGGCGCGAACGCTGCCGCCTGGTTCAGAGAAATTATTCTTTAATCCTCATCTCGGCGGGCGCGCCTGCCCCAACAACACGGATTATCGTGGTTCGTGGTTCGGCTTCTCGTGGACGCATAGACGGGAGCATTTCTACCGCGCCATTCTGGAGGCCATCGCCTATGACCAATTCCTGATGTACCAATCATTACAGGAATCCTACCCGGAAGCCGATGTCCAAGAAGTGACGGCTTATGGCGGCGGTTCGAAAAGCGGCTTGTGGAATCAAATCAAGGCGGATGTGATGGGCGTGCCTTATGTTTGCCTGGGCCGGGATGACGTAGCTGCTGTAGGCAACGCGATTCTGGCCGGGTTTACGTTGGGCATTTTTGACGATATGACGGCCGTATCGGAGCGGTTTATGCAGCGCTCAACACGCTATGATCCGGACCCGGCGGCGCACCAGCTTTACCGTCAATACGCGGCCTTTTATGCCGAACTGCTTGCCGACACGGCACCGGCTTATGCTGCACTGGCAGCTCTACCCTTTACCGAATCAGAGGGATAGAACTGATGACTTTTCAGCCCGATTATCGTCATATGCTGGATGTGATGGCCAATAAACGGCCGTCCCGCCTGCCCCTATACGAGCACAAAATCGATCCAATCATCATGGAGCAGATCTCAGGCGAGAAATTTGCCGGCCTGGAGAATGGGGATGCTGCGGATTTGACCGCGTTTTTTGAGAGATACGGCCGTTTCTACCGGCAAATGACCTACGATACCATCTCATTCGAAGTAACACTGACCCGCGCCTTGCCCGGACATGGTGCCATCTACGGCGGCATGCTCGGTCCCATTCAAAGCCGTGATGACTTCGCTAAATATCCCTGGGATGAAATCCCAGAACGCTACTGGGCCGGCGCCGGTCGCAAATTTGAAGCGCTGGGCAAGACTATGCCAGCGGGCATGAAGGCTTTGGGTGGTGTCGGCAACGGCGTTCTAGAGTTAAGTGAAGACCTCGTCGGATTCCAACCACTGGCTTATATGATGGCGGATGATCCGGAACTCTTTGCGGACCTATTTAATAAGATCGGCGACCTGTTTGTCGACATTTGGACGACCTTCCTGCGGCGGTATGGCGCACACTTTGCCGTTTGCCGCTTCGGCGACGACCTGGGTTTCAAAACCAGCACCCTGGTGTCGCCAAAGGTAATTCGCCAGCACATTATTCCCCAATATCGGCGCATCATTGGCCTGATCAAGCGCGCCGGGAAACCGTTTCTGTGGCATTCTTGCGGCAAGATTTTTGCTGTAATGGATGATGTTATCGCCCTGGGCATCAACGCCAAACATTCCAACGAGGACATCATTGCCCCTTTCGAGGAATGGATTGCCCGCTATGGTGACCGCATCGGACTGCTCGGCGGCATTGATGTAGATTTGATTTGCCAATCTGACCCGCAGGCGGTGTTTGATCTGGTGGTGGACCGCGGCACAAGATACCGGCAGTTGGCCAGCGGTTTTGCGTTGGGATCAGGCAATTCCATCCCCGATTATGTGCCGGTGGAAGGTTATCTGGCGCTGGTCAGGGCGGCAGAATATATCCGGCGGCAAGAAGAACCACACGAGATTCGCTCATTGGAGGATAGAAGATGATGAGAGCAACAACTTTCCTGGTGACCCTGCTATGCCTGCTCGCGGTTGCCGGCTGTACGGCTGCGGACGAATCGACCGGCGACCCCGGCCTGGCCAGCAGCAGCGAAGATGCCAAGATTTATGCCGCCGCCATCCGCCAGATTTATAGCGTCGACCACTCTTTCGGCGAGCCGCCAGCCTGGCCTCTAGTTTATGTCGTGAACAGGTCCGAGGATCTGGTCATGCTTGACGCACCGTTTGCGCCGTCCCAGGATCTGACGCCCGAGTTGCAGGCAGCGATCCAGGCCGAGTTGGGCGATCAGCCGTTCGAGTTAATCTGGATCGACAACGTGGATGAGGCTCCGATTGACCCGAGTAACGGGCAAGTAGCTGAGGGAAAGGGCATCGTCGTCACTGTGGGCAACATTCACCGCCAGAAAGACGGCACGATCCAAATGTCCTTCTTCATGAACTGTGGCGGGTTATGCGGCATTGGTAAGGTTTATGTATTGAGCCAGGTCGCCGGCGCCTGGCGCGTGACGGGATCTGTTGGACCAGAGATCATGAGCTGATCAACGGGCGCACGGCCTTTGGGCGGTCGCATTCAGCGCCAGCACGCGGCGCGAACCCTATCAGATCGGTGAAACGGACCCGAAACGGAAACTGTGTCAAGAATCATTGAAGCGTAGGCTGCCCAAGGTACGGGGCAGGAATTTTAGCCTGGTTAGAGTGAAATACGGTGATGAACAGCGGAACGCCAATAAGAAATGTTACGAGGACGCGGGAAGAAGCCAAGGCCAGCTACGACATGATGAGCAGGTGGTATGATTTGCTTGCCGGGCTTGCCGAGAAAAAGTACAAGGAAGTGGGGTTGACCAAGCTGAAGGTTAGGGACGGGGAGCGTGTACTTGAAGTGGGCTTTGGGACTGGAGAATGCTTAAAGGCTTTGGGGCAAGCGGTGGGCAGCTCAGGCAAGGTCCATGGAATCGATCTCTCACAGGGGATGCTCAATGTCGCTCAAGCAAAGGTTGACAGAGCAGGATTGTCGGGAAGCGTGGATTTAATATGTGGGGATGCCGCAGAACTGCCCTATAGAGAGAACTTCTTCGACGCGATCTACATGAGTTTCACCCTCGAATTGTTCGATACGCCTGAAATCCCGCTTGTGCTGAACGCGTGCCAAAACGTTCTGCGATCTGGCGGTCGCCTATGTGTCGTAGCCATGTCAAAAAAGGAAAAGAGTGGCCTGGTGGTCAGGCTCTATGAATGGGCCCACGATAAGTTCACGAAATATGTGGATTGTCGCCCGATCTATGTCCAGCAGGCAGTTGAAGAGGCAGGTTTTCAGACCGAAAGTGTTACAGAAATGTCAATGTTCAGACTGCCGGTTGACATCGTTTTGGCAATGAAAATATAGGTAGATGCGTCTGTCAAATAGTTTGGTTTGGTGGTAGAATTCAGATGGACAAGTCAGGCTACTGTAAGAGGGAAATAGACCAATGGCGATTGCTGGCAATGCTTCTGCCAGTTCTGGCGCCGTCGAAGAGTGCATGAGCAGCACAAAAGTATCGGGTATCACTATTCTAAACGCCAAGCTGCACCGGCCGTGGGTGACAAGAGAGCTGATCGTTCGTCCCCGCCTGCTCGAATCGCTGGATGCCGGCCTGGCGAGGCCGCTCACCGTTGTGGTTGCTCCAGCCGGATTCGGCAAATCAACGCTCGTAAGTTCCTGGATCGAAGGAGCTGGCAGCTGGCAAGCGCGGCGGCGTTGGCCTGGTGCCGGCCGCCTGGCTGTCGCTGGACGAAAACGATAGCGATCCCAACCTCTTCTTGCACTATTTCATCAGCGCGCTGCGAACGCTCTTTCCCGGCGCTGCCCCCAGGACCCTGAAGCTGCTCACCGCCCGCCAGCAGCCGTCACTGATCCTCCTGGCCGGCACCCTGAGCAACGAGATCGAAGGTTTGCCCTCGCGTTTCATCATGGCTCTGGACGACGCCCATACACTGCACGGCCAGGCTGTATTCGATTGTCTGACGAACTGGTCGCGCCACTGGCCGCATCCTATGCACCTGGTACTGGTATCGCGGCTCAACCCGCCTTTGCCGCTGACCAGCTTGCGCGCCAAAGGCCAGGTAATGGAGGTCCGCTCGCGCGACCTGCGCTTCACCACTGCTGAAACGGCCGAGTACCTGGGCCAGGTGCTGGGGAGTGCTGTGGAAGATCCTGAGCTGGCGACCATACAGCAACAAATGGAAGGCTGGATTGCAGGCCTCAAACTGGCCACACGTTCAGCAGAAACGCAGGGTACTCTTTTAGAGCTGTCGGAGGATGTGATCCGTGGCGACGTGCATGTTGCCGACTTCTTGATCGAAGAAGTTCTGCTGCGGCAGCCGGCCGGCATTCAGCGCTTTTTGCTCGCGGTCTCGATCGACAGACAGTTCTGCGAGTCGCTTTGCGCTGCCCTGCTGGTTGACCAAGATCCCAACCTCGACGTAAAGCAGTGCCTCGATTACCTTGAAGCCAATGAGCTATTCCTGACCGCTATGGACAACCGGCGCGAATGGTACCGTCTGCATCAGCTATTTCGTGACCAGTTACAGCGTAAGCTGCGGCGCGATATGGGCGAAAAGGCGGTGGCTGATCTTCACGGCCGGGCTGCGCGCTGGTACGCCGAGCATGGCCTGCTGGATCAGGCGCTGCACCACGCCCTGGAAGGCAAGAACCGGGCGCTGGTCACTAAGTTCATGCAGCAGGGTATTTGCGACGTGCTCAATCGTACAGACCGGCCGAGGCTGGAACGCTGGCTGCAGATGCTGCCCAGCGAGGTTATTAGCCAGCAGCCGGAACTGCTAATCATGCGGGCGTGGGGCCACGCTTTACGCTGGGAACTGGACCAGGCGCTGCGCGCGGCTGAGCAGACAGAAGCGCTGCTGGATGAAAGCGAGGCCTCGGTCGACCCAGAAAAGAAGGTGGTTCTGCGGGGCCAAATTGCCGTGTTGAAGAGCCAGGCCGCCTATTTCAGTAATCAACCGCATCGCGCCGCTGCCCTTTGCCGGGAAGCACTGGCGGTAATGCCCGAGGAATGGCACTATGTACGCGGCGTTGCGGCAATCTTCCTGGGCATGAGTCTCTACTCCGGCGGCCAACTTGCCGAAGCCGAGCAATTCCTGGCGGGCCAATACGCAGCGGCCCCGGACAAGGCTGACGGCTACCTGCAGCAGCTGCTGCAGACGCTGGCGCTCAACGCGCTGCAGTCCGGCCAGTTCGAGACCGTCCAGCGAACCGCGCAAGTTATGCTGCGCCACTCAAATCAAAATGGCTTTACTCTGCTCCAGGGCTGGTCCCATTACTTTCTCGGCTACGTACATTATCATTGGAACGACCTGGAGACGGCCGAACGGCATTTTGCGGCCACAGTCGATATGCGCTACACGACGCAGCTACTCGTCGCGCGCAATGGAACGGTTGGCTTAGCGACTGTTTATCAGGCTCAGGGCAGGGACGCCGCCGCTATGGCAATAATTGACGATCTGGGCCAATTCGACCTCGAGTTGTACGGGCGAGAAGATATCTCGACGGCCGCCGCCCGCGCACGCTTGCTTCTGATGAAGGGCGACATTGAGGGCGCGGATCAGTGGTCAGAACAAGTCGCTTTTCCGCCCAGCGATCGACCGCTGCTGACCTGGATGGATTGGCCGCTGTTAACCCGGGTTGCCGTGCTCATTGCCCGGAATACGCCTGCGGACATTAAGGCGGCGCATATTGCTCTGGATGCGTTGGACGAGATCGCCGTGCGCACCCACAGCATCCGCTCAAGGGTTGAGATTTTGGCTTTGCGCGCCCTGGCCCAGATGGCACAGGGTGACGTCATTGCTGCCCGACACTCCCTGATCGAGTCGGTCGAGCTCTCGCGCCGCAGCGGGCATATCCGGGTTTATATCGATCTGGGGCCGCCCATGCAGAAGCTGCTGGGTCAAATTGCCGCGCAGCGCACCGTGGCCAGGGCTGTCAGCACGATTCTGGCTGCTTTTGAAGCCGCTGCTGGAACCGGCGCGATCGGAAAAGCTGCGACGAGCTCTGCGGGTCGTGACGGCAATGGGTCTGCAGCCGCGGGTCATGTGGCGTTAGAACGCCTGACTGCCCGCGAGCTGGAAATCCTGACGCTGTTGGCGGAACCAATGAGCTTGGCTGAAATCTCAGAACATTTGGACATCGCCCACAGTACCGCCAAGCGCCACACGGTCAATTTGTACGAGAAGCTCGACGTGCATTCACGCTGGAAGGCCGTTGCCGCGGCAGTCGAACTCGGTATCTTGCCCCCTCGCTAGTCACCTTGTCCAACGCCGGCTTTACGGCTGGATAGAGAAAACACACACCCATCTACACCGCAAAATACACCACTGCGGTGGTAGCCGTTTCCGCGCCGCTGTAGTACGCTGTAACCATGACCGCAGTGCGGCGAAACCATCCCGCTTTATTTGATGACCCGGCTACCTACCGGATAGTCGTCCATGGAAAGCAGGCTTGCAGCCTATCGGTTCGCCTGGAAGAGATGGCAATCAACCAGGCGACCTGTGAAGATGGTGCGGATCTGTCCGTGCTGGTCGGCGAGTTGACCGATCAGTCGGCCCTGGCCGGCGTGCAGAACCTACCACCCCGGAGGCTTCTAGGCCTTGATGATTCGACCCAGTAGACAATTACCAAAAAAGTATAAACGGAGATAGAATAGATGACAGGATAGTCATTATTGCCAGTGAGCCGTTTGCGGCCAGGGAGAGATGGAAAAAAAGACTTCAAGGGTTGTCGATCGCAGTTAGTCTTTTAAGTAGTGGTCAAGCTGTTGGCAGTTCAAATAGGAATACCAGGAACGGTGTTTCAGAAGCGTATTTTATCACTCAGTCAAAATAGTCTGTAAAAGGAGACCATAATGGCCAAAAAGAAAGACAAGAAAAAAGACAAGAAGAAGGGCAAGAAGAAGGGCAAGAAGTAAGATCGGAAATTCGAATGCCCAATTGGTGATGACAACCATGGAGCTCTGTCTTTAGCGGTTGCTCAACTGCAAACGAAAGAGTCCCTAATTCCAACAGCTTGATCGCTTTTACCATTTCCCGCCATAGGGCAGGGATTTAACCAGCGCGTGAAGTTCAGCAGTTTGTGGAGAAATAGTGGATGACAAAAAAAAGCACAGTTCAGGAAAGCTCAGAGAAAGAATATGGATTGCTGAGCTCTGAAGAGCGAGACATCTTTAACCGGATCGCTGCCAAGGAAGCGCCGTACAGCCAGCGGGCACAGGCCTTATTGGCCCTCGGCGAGGGCGCGACACAGGCTGAAGCCGCTCACCAGGCCGGACTCACGCAGGGACAGGTGCACTACTGGCTTGCCAAGTTCCGCAGAGACGGAATGGACATATTCCCGGAAGAGCTGCTGAATCAAGCAGTGCCGCTGACACAGGATGATGCGCCAGATGGTCAGGATCTCGAGCAGTCTCAGGATGAGGGAGATGCTCAATCGAAAATGCTGGACGCAGAGGAAACGACCAAGCCGCTTGATGATGAGACAGCACAAGCGGAGAAAAGAGCTAAATCTAAAAAGAAGTCTAAAAAGAAACCCAAGAAGAAGCCTAAGAAGGTGAAGAAGGCAAAGAAAGAAAAAAAGCCGAAGAAGAAATCCAAGAAGAATAAATCTCCTAAAGCAAGGTCAAAAGGGCAAGTCAGGCAAGAAGAAGCAAAGCAGTTAGTAATGGGTTTCGATACCAACTTGCAGGTCAAAATACCAAAGGAATACGGGCAGGATCAGCTAGATCGATTTCTGGCCGGAAAATTCGCCTTCGCTGCCGATCCACCTGTCGCGGAGAAATGGACATTTTACGATACCTTTGACTGGCGCTTGTTTAATAAATCGCTTGTACTGCGGCACGCCGGTCAAATGATTGTCTTGGATAACTTATCCTCTGGTGAATCATTGAATGGCCTCACAACTGATTCGGCACCCAAATTTGCCTGGGATTTGCCTGAAAGCCCATTACGCAAACGGCTGGAGTCAATCATCAAGATGCGGGCGCTTCTACCACTCGTCGAAGTGGATACAAGGTTTATTCTCTACCGAATTCTAAACGATGATCAAAAAACGGTGGCCCGGCTCGTCTACAGCGAAGTGCAGACCGTCGACGAAGACAAGTGAACCTTTCTCGGTGAACTATTTGAGCCTGCAGCCAGTTCGCGGGTACCCTAAATACACAAAAAAGCTGGCCAAACGTCTCGATCGGATGCCAAAGGTATCATCCTTGATCCAAGATATCTTCGCTGGCGCTCTCAAAAAGGGCGGCAAGAAACCGGGCAGCTATTCTAGTAAATTTGATCTGCAGCTTAAACCTCAAATGTGGTCCTGTGCAGCCGCAAAAGAGATTCTGCGCTATTTGTTCGAGATTATGAGAGCCAATGAGGCCGGCATTAAGGCGGATATCGACACTGAGTTTCTTCATGATTACCGGATCGCCATCCGCCGCACGCGGTCGGCGCTGAGTCAAATCAGAAATGTGTTCCCGGCGGAGGAAACTGCGTATTTTAGACAGTCGTTCAGATACCTGGGTCAGTTCACAAACGAGCTGCGCGATCTGGATGTTTACCTCTTGTCCGAGAGTGAGTTCGAGGCTTTGCTCCCGGAAGGGATGCGCGAAGATATCGTGCCCTTGTTTGATTACTTGCGGACGCTCCGTGAAAAAGCGCTGGAAGAGGTGATCATTAGCCTTTCATCGCCTGAATATGCAGGGGTGCTTGGAGAATGGGAGGAATTCTTGAATGAACCCATCGCCAAAAAAGCCGCTGCGGCCAACGCGGCCATCCCGATCATCGACCTGGCCCGGAAGCGGATTTTCAAGCGCTATCGACGAGTCATTCGAAGACGGCGACTACATCCTGACCCATACGCAAGATGAGCTCCTCCATGCCCTGAGAGTCGAATGTAAGAAGCTGCGCTACTTGATGGAGTTTTTCGCCAGCCTCTTTCCCAGAAAAAAGATGAATAGGCTGATCAAACAGCTCAAGAATTTGCAGGACAACCTCGGCGATTTCAACGACTTGTCGGTCCAGCAGGAATATTTGATGCACATGGCCGAGGCACTGCCGATGGATGATCCCCGCTCCAGAAAGGCGTTGGTGGCTACCGGGTACCTGGTTGAGAATCTAAGCTACAAGCAGAATGGCGTAAAGGCAAACTTTGCCGCTACTTTCACGGAATTCGCCTCCCCAGCCAACCAGAAACTGTTCCGCCAGCTTTTTGCTACCAAAGGGAAAGAAGGCCCGCCGATGACGATCCTGGCCCTCTACAGCAACAAGGGCGGCGTGGGCAAGACGGCCGCAGCCGTCAATCTGGCTTATCTGGCAGCCCAATCAGGCTTAAATACACTCATATGCGATCTTGACCCGCAGGCTTCGACGACCTTTTATTTCCGGGTGAAGCCAAAGCTGAAACCAAAGGCGCGGGGTCTCATCAGAGGACGCAGACAATTAGACCGGAGCATCAAAGGCACGGATTACGTGAACCTGGACCTGCTGCCGGCCGATTTCACCCATCGCAATCTAGATATCACATTTAACAGCCAAAGACGCCGCAAGCAGCGGCTTAAACTCATCCTCGAACCGCTCGAAAAAGAATATGATTTGATCATCCTGGATACCCCGCCGACCATCAATATCCTGGCTGAAAATATATTCAACGCAGCCGACCATCTGCTCGTTCCCCTTATCCCAACGACGCTATCACTGCGCACATACGCCCAATTGCACGCCTTTCTCAAAGAAAATAGATACCGTACAGAGAGCGTGCATACATTTTTCTCCTTCGTAGATGGGCGAAAAAAAATGCACCGCGAGCTGTCAGCATGGGCCAGGCGCAACATTGATGGCGTGCTGCAGAGTGCCATCCCTTACCTGTCACAGGTCGAGCAGATGGGAATCTATCGCCAGCCGGTTCCAGCCTTTGCACCCGCTTCCCCTGCTTGCAAAGCATATCAGGATTTGTGGCAAGAGCTTTACCAGGATGTCTGGTAGCTTTTTGGCCAAGACAGCAAAATTCTGATCAGATATTGAATGTTAGAAATTTAATTTGGAGGAAAATGAGCAAAGCACCCTATATGAAAATACATATTGTAATCAACCCGGCCTCCGGTAAAGATGAGGCGGTGGTTGTTCCCGGCGCCGAGAAGACGTGAAACGCTCGAACGGTTCTACACCCAGAAATACACCGCTGGGGTGGTATCGGTGCCCGCGACAGTGTGGTAAGCTGTGATCGTGACAACGCTGCCGCCAGACCCTCCCGCTTCATTTGACGTTCCAGCTACCTACCGGATAGTTGTTCATGGCAAGTTGGCTCGCAGCCTTTCGGATCGACTGGAAGGGATGGCGATTAGCCAGGCGGTCGGCGATGATGGCACGGCCGTGTCGGTGCTGGTCGGCGAGCTAGCGGATCAGTCAGCCCTGGCTGGCGTCCTTTATTCACTTCACGAGCTGCATAAGGCGCTGATCACCGTGGAAAAGATTTCACCCAGTGGTTTGCCAAGGCAGCCGGCATAGCTTGGCCTGGATCGTGCGCTTGAACTGGCGATAGATCCGATGGTCCAAAATGAATATCAATTACATTAGCAGATAGTTACCAGTCGATAATCCAAGAAAGGGGATTTTCAGAGTGGGACGTAGGGATAACAGACAAGAACGGCGTTCGGATCGAGGGGCGCGGAAGTAGCGGCGATGACAACCGCTCAGAGGTCCAGCAGAAGAGGTTGCTCGAGTGAATGGCGCGAGACCCCGAGGTGTAATTTGTGTAGAGGAGAGCAAGATGTCTAAGGACACTAAAAAGATGAAGGTCAAGAAGTTTGAGAAGGAACTGGAGAAACTTCAGGGTGAACTGGTCAAAATGCAGCAGTGGGTCGTGGCCAGCGGAGCCAAGGTCTGTATCCTATTTGAAGGTCGTGATACGGCCGGCAAAGGCGGGGTGATCAAGCGTATTACGGAACGCACCAGCCCGCGTGTCTTCCGTCATGTGGCCTTGACTGCGCCAACAGAACGGCAAAAAACACAGATGTATTTCCAACGGTATATGCCTTATCTGCCCGCAGCCGGCGAGGTCACTATCTTTGACCGCAGTTGGTACAACCGGGCCGGCGTAGAACGGGTGATGGGTTTTGCCACTCCGCAAGAAGTGGACTATTTTCTGAGATACGCCCCGGCGGTGGAACGTTCCATCATTCACTCGGGGATCATTCTGATCAAGTATTGGCTGGAAGTGAGCATGGAGAATCAGGAGGAACGGCTAAAAGCACGTGACGAAGACCCGCGCAAAATCTGGAAACTCAGCCCGATGGATATGAAAAGTTACACCCACTGGTATGATTACTCACGTGCTCGTGATGCAATGTTCGCGGCGACAGATACGGCCGACTGCCCCTGGTTCGTGGTCGATGGCAACGACAAGCGCCGGGCACGCTTGAATTGTATTACACACCTGCTCAGTCAGATACCGTATGAAGAAGTACCGCGAGAGCCGGTAAAATTCCCGAAACGCGGGCACAAAGGCGACTATGTTGAACCAGACTACCCGTATCGGTTTGTCCCGACAGTATATTGAGTCAACTGATTTATGACTTTGTGGCGGGGTGGTGAACACACCTCATATCTGGTAGGTTATTTATTGGCTGCGCAGTTATTTGATTGGTACGCTGCTGGACGACGTACCCGTAAATAATGTGCCGGCAAGGAGAAAAATGACAGAAAAAGCAAGTAGTCCACCCGAAACGGCCGTTATCCCTGTGCTCCCCGTCCAAACCCATACTCTGCCCACGAAAGAGCGTCTGGATTTGGGGAAAGAGGCGCGAAAGCGCGTATCACGAGAGATGCAGGCCACATGGACACCCCCACCTGACCGGGCGGATCCCGTAGAGCTGCTTATTGCCAGCAGTGCTGGCCGGATAGAGAACCTGGTTCCCATCCGCTACGGCCGTATGATGGCCAGTCCATTCGCATTTTATCGTGGTTCGGCGTCTATCATGGCCTCCGATTTGTCGCACACGCCCAACAGTGGCTTCAGTTTGCAGATTTGCGGCGACTGCCATCTGCTCAACTTTGGCGGTTTCGCCACCCCTGAACGCCAATTGGTTTTTGACATTAACGATTTTGACGAGACATCCCTGGCGCCGTGGGAATGGGATGTGAAGCGCCTGACGACCAGTATGGTCATTGCCGGGCAGTCGAACGGCTTTAAGGCAGCCGACAACCGGGAAGCCGCCTGGCTGGCTGCCCAATCATACCGGGAGCACATGGCAGAATTCAGCCAATTGTCGGTGCTGGAGGCGTGGTATGAAACCATTGACCTTGACGAGGCCTTGGACAACAGCCCTGACAAAGGCATGGCGAAGTTTTATCGCAAAAAACTGAATGCGGCGCTGGAACAAAGCACCCGTGAAAAAGAGTTTGCCAAGTTGGCACATGCAGGCAGCTTGCCAGCACGGATCATTGATCATCCCCCGCTCGTATACCACTTAAGCGGTATGCAGGATGAGGAGTTTCGCGACGTGGCCGAACGCACGTTTGCCGACTATAAAAAATCTCTACCCCTATCATTGCATTTACTGCTTGACCGCTACCAGGTAGATGATGTCGCTTTTAAGGTGGTGGGTGTGGGCAGTGTTGGCACGATGTGCGGCATTATGCTGCTGATGTCTAACACTGAACCGCTCTTTCTCCAGTTCAAAGAAGCGCGGCAGTCGGTGTTGGAACCCTATGCCGGCGCCAGCCGGTTTGCCAATGCCGGACATCGAGTGGTGGCTGGCCAGCGTCTGATGCAGGCTGCCAGTGACATGTTCCTGGGCTGGGCTACGGGCGCGGGTGAGGGGAAACGGCCGTTTTATATGCGCCAACTGCGTGACGCCAAGATCAAACCGGTGGTGGAACTGATGAAACCGCCCAACCTGCGTGGGTACGCTCGTTTATGTGGGCGGGCGCTGGCGCGGTCACATGCCCGCTCGGGTGACGCCCTGGTGCTCACCAGTTATATGGGCAAAAGCAGTGCGTTTGAAGATGCTCTGGCTGATTTTGCAGTGGCGTATGCCAGGCAGAATGAGCAGGATTATCAGGCAATGGTAGAAGCCGTGCGCGATGGCCGGATTCAGGCACAGACGGAGGAATAAGCATGGCCAGTTTCGGGCAAATTTCAGCAATATCAAGGATACTTGCTTTGTCTGCGAATCAAAACGCTAATTTCAAGCATCCAGCTATTTAGGAGAGAATGATTATGGCAGCATCAACTGAAAGCCAAACAAAATGGTACAGCCTGACGACAGAGGCGGCAGCGAAGCAGCTGCAAGTCGATCCGGCAAAAGGACTGAGTGCCGCTGAAGCGCAGCAGCGCTTGGGTCAATACGGGCCCAATGAGCTGGCCGCCAAGAAGAAGGAATCGGGTTGGCAGGCTTTCCTGCGCCAGTACCAGGACTTCATGCAGATCATCCTGGTGGGCGCGGCCGTGATCAATGTCGTGGTCACGGGCGAATGGTCCACGACGATCGTGCTCCTGGTCCTGACCGTCTTCAACGCCGTGTTGGGACTGCGCGGCGAAGCCAAGGCTGAAGCCAGCCTGGCATCGCTGCAGAGCATGATGAAGAACATCACTCGCGTGCGCCGCGATGGCGAAGCCGCCGAGATCGATGCCGAACAGTTGGTACCGGGCGACATCGTTCTGATGGAGGCGGGCGACCGCGTGCCGGCCGATGGACGTCTCTTCGTCTCCGCCACGCTGGAGATCGAGGAGGCGGCTCTGACTGGCGAGAGCGTCGCTTCGTCCAAGGACACAGATGTGATTGACAAGCCCGAGGTACCCCTGGGCGATCGGCACAACATGGCCTATATGAACACAGGCGTGACGCGCGGGCGCGGCGAGATGATGGTCACCACCACTGGCATGGGCACCCAGATGGGCAGCATCGCCGAACTGCTGAACAAGACTGAGGCCGATAAGACGCCCTTGCAGAAACAGCTCGACAAGCTGACTATCATCATCGCCGGCCTGGCCGGCATCGCCTTCATCATCATGATAATTCTGGGGGTGATTAACGGCCAGCCTCTGGACGCTGTCTTCGTTGCCGGCATCGCCCTGGCGATTTCAGCCATCCCCACCGGCCTGCCAGCGGTCGTGACCACCATGTATTCCATGGGCACGCGTGCACTGGCGGCTCAGGGGGCCATCGTCAAGCGGCTGCCCTCGGTGGAGACGCTGGGCTCGGTCTCGGCCATCTGCTCCGACAAGACCGGCACGCTGACGCTGAACAAGATGACGGCCGTTGAGTTCACCATTCCCGGCCACAACCGCTACACGGTGACGGGCGAGGGGTACAGCACTGAGGGAAAACTGCTGAATGCCGGCGGGACCCAGGTCGATCTGAATGCGGTACTGCTGCCGATGGCGCTGTGCGCCGACGCCACCCTGGACGGCGAGGAGCTGATTGGTGACCCGACGGAAGGCGCGCTGATCGTGCTGGCCGCTAAGGGCGGCATTGACCTGGAAGGCGCGCGGAGGATGTACCCCCGCGTGGCCGAACTACCCTTCGATGCCGACTACAAGTTCATGGCCACCTTCCATAACATGACCGACGAGAAGGGCCAGCCGGTGGTACGCGCGTTTGTCAAGGGCGCGCCGGACGTACTCATCGCTCGCGGCGGCTCCTACTGGATGCCGGGCGGTGAGATGCTGCCCATCACCGACGAGAGCCGCCAAATTGCGCTCGATGAAAATGAGCGCATCGCCGAGGAAGGCGAGCGCGTTATGGTGGTGGCGCGGCGCGATTTTGATCCCCAGACCTTCGATCCCAAGGCGAATCTGCTCGACCTGACAACAGACCTCACGCTCCTGGCCATGGTGGGCATCGTCGATCCTGCCCGTACCGAAGCCAAAGACGCCATCGCCAAGTGCCACAGTGCAGGCATCCAGGTGCGCATGATCACCGGCGACCACGCCGTGACCGCGGCGGCCATCGGACGCAAACTAGGCATCGAGGGTACAGCCCTCACGGGCGCACAGTTCGCGGCCAAGAGCGATGACGAACTGATGAAAGAACTGCCTGACATCGCCGTGGTGGCGCGCGTGACGCCCCAGGACAAAATTCGCATGGTAGACCTCTTGCAGCGTCAGCAGAATATCGTCGCCATGACCGGTGATGGCGTCAACGATGCGCCGGCCCTAAAGAAGGCCGATATCGGCGTGGCCATGGGCATCACTGGCACCGAAGTTTCCAAGGGCGCGGCGGTCATGATTCTGACCGATGACAACTTTGCCACCATCGTCAAAGCAGTGGAGTTCGGACGGGGCATCTACAACAACCTGTTCAACTTCGTTCGCTACCAGATGTTCCAGTTGGTCGCGTTTATCATTTCCTACCTGCTGGCAGCGTTCTTTCTCGTCCTCGGCGGCGTGCCCTTTACACCGGCCTTGGTGCTCTTTGTGAACTTCCTGGTAACGGTTCCGGTTGCGATGGCATTGGGCTTCGACAAGGCTCCTCCAGGACTGATGGAGAACAAGCCCCGGCCGCTGAAGCAGCCCATCCTGTCCCGCTCACAGTGGGTACGCATTGTTTTCATCGGCATATTGACGGCCATCGTGACCGTCTACCTGGAGAGCGTACACGAGGCGACAAGCGTCGCAACCGCGGCCACCATGGGCTTTGTCGCCTTCTCCTTGATGAGTGTCGCTATGGGCCTGAGCGCTCGCAATGAGACCGGCAGTGCCTTCAATCGTGACATCTTCCACGATCGGAACCAGTTACTGCTCTACGGTTTGGCTCTACTCTTCGCCTTCCTGCCGACCGAGCTGGCCTTCTTGCAGCGCATGCTGGGCACCACATCGCTGAGTAACAACCAGTGGCTGACCTGTATTGGCTTCGCCATTGCTTTGCTGCTCGTTGATGAGATCATCAAGATATTCTTGCGTAGAAGTCGTAGTCATCAGGCTGCGTAAGCAGCGTAATAATAAACCTCAGAGAGGTCTGAATAGAGACCTCTCTGAGGCGTGGTTTGAAGAAGTTTTTGTAGTCTACTAAGATGAGGTAAAAACAAATGATAAAACGTGGACCAGTGGATGTGGTTGTTCTGGCCTTGGGAGAGCCGCATTTTGACGGCAGTATCCTGAATGAACTGGAACGACAGACAGCAACGGGGACGATCCGGGTGCTAGATGCAATGGTTTTGTTCAAGGCGGACTCTGGAGAGTGCTGGCGTGTGGATCTCGAGGATTTGTCAGCAGAGCAAAAAGCCGCGGTCGGCTTTATTGAAATGGAGACACGCGGTCTTTTCGACTCTGATGATGCCGAGACGTTGTGGGAGGGAATGGTCCCCGACTCGGCCGTTGTCGCCCTGGCTATTGAGCACACCTGGGCAGTCGACCTGGTGAACGTGCTCGATGCCCAAGGCGTCGAAGTGGCCCTGAACTTCCGCGTTCCGGCCCCCATCGTTGACGAAGCGTTTGCTTCGCTCGCACAAGAAGAATAAAAGGAGATTAAGATGCCAGGATTAGTACGAGGAATGGCGCGAACAGCAGCGGTGGTCGGCACGGCAACCGCGACCCGTGGTGCCGTCAACCGCCGCCAGGCGAACAAGAATGCCGCCGCTTATTCATCTGCGATGGCGCAGCAGGCTCCGCCACCGCAGCAGGCCGCCCCGCCCGAAGAGTATTACGACGAGCCGCCGGCCCAGGAAGATGATACGATCACGCAGTTGGAGCGCCTGGGCGCACTCCATGCGCAGGGGATTCTCACTGACGATGAGTTCGCAGCCCAAAAGGCAAAGATACTTGGTATTTGATGTTTTACTCTCTGGACCAGCAGCCAGATTTTAGTTTTTCGGCGTGAAGATGGGCTGGCATCTTCACAACAAAATCAAATGAGGAGATTTAACCATGTGTTGTGCATTTTTAGCGCTTGTCTTGCTTGGTCCCCGTGTCTTCGGTGCGTTCTGGTGGATTTTCCAGCCGGCGCGCTGGCAATTAGCTTTTAGCAGCTTCTTTGGCGGCGGTTCTCTTTGGTGGATTTGGCCAGTCCTGGGCATTATCTTCGTCCCCTGGACAACGATCATGTATGTCATCGTCGCCCCCGGCGGTGTGGTCGGCTGGGATTGGTTCTGGATCGGTCTCATGCTGGTGGCGGATATTGCCTCTTACGGCGGCGGTGCTGGACGCAAACGCCTTCCCGGTTATGAAGGATATTAGATAACGCGGTTTGCAAAGGGGGCGCCACAGACTTTAGCTGAAATGAATCACACCCTTTGCCAAGTAGTGTAAACGCTTTTGGAGCGGGCATTTAGAACTGCTGTAAATGGGGCGAGTTACCAGTTACAAGTGATAGGTTACAAGTTACAGGCTACAGGCTGGAAGTAACTTGTAGCCTTAACTTGTGGCGCTATCTCGGCTAATCTCCGACAAATGTGCTGCCTACCAGCGATTTTGGACAGGTGTAACCTCCCGAGATATGGTATATGGAGTTTAAGGGTTTTACTGATATGAATGGGGCAGAAAGGGAAATGGAGTCAGGATTGCAAATGGATGAAGATGGATTGCAGCGGCTGGAAAAGACGCTGGTTCATGGGATTTCCCCATGGAGCGCAGAGCGCTTCATTGAAGAGATATGGCGTGATCTAGGAGGGGCGGCGTCTCGCTCTCGTATCAGACGGGTGCTCATAGAGGCTGCGCCGGCATACGAAAATGTGCGTATAAAGACCTATGTGCCCAATTTCCTTCGCCGGGATGTGCTCCAGCGCTTGCGGGATGAGTTGAACCTGAGCCAAGGGGCAAAGACGCCCAAGCCCGACAAAGCGAGAATGGAGTAAAAATAATGGGTCCCAATAGCAAAAAAGCAAACTTGAAGGTCATCATCGTTGGTGGAGTAGCCGGCGGCGCGTCGTGTGCGGCGCGGCTGCGCCGCCTGGATGAACATGCGCAAATTCTCATGGTGGAACGCGGGCCCTACGTTTCATATGCGAACTGCGGGCTGCCCTACCATGTTGGGGGCGTGATACCACGTGAGTCGAGCCTATTGGTTGCGGATGAGCGGGTGTTCCGCGAGCAATTCGCGATTGACGTGCGGACGCGCTGTGAGGCAATCGCGATCGCGCCGGAGAAGAAAACCGTGGAGCTGCGCGATGTCGTAACCGGGGAGGTGACCAGCGAGGCCTATGACAAGCTCGTCCTGTCGCCCGGAGCAGCACCGATCAGCCCGCCCTTGCCCGGCATCGATCTTCCGGGCGTCTTTCGCGTACGAACCGTGCCGGATGTGAGGGCGATCCGCGAGTGGGTAGAAGGACATACCGCTTTGCCTTCGGGCATGGATGTGTACACGGGATTTCAGACGGTGATGCCGGCGAAGCGCGCGGTCGTGGTCGGCGGCGGCTTCATCGGCCTAGAGATGGCCGAAAACATGGTCCATCTCGGGCTGCAGGTGACACTCTTGCAGAAGGGCGATCATGTCATGGGGCCGATGGACCCGGAAATGGCGCGCTACGTCGAGCGCCATTTGCAGAACAACGGCATCCAGCTTGTGCTCAATGCGGATGTGAGTGGGTTCAAGCAGCATGCAAACGGCTCCCTGGAGGTTCTCACGCAGGCCGGCCAGGTGTATCCGGCCGACCTTGTAGTTCTCGGCATCGGCGTGCGTCCGGAGAACTGGCTGGCAAAACATGCCGGGCTGGAGATTGGCGAACTGGGAGGGATCCGCGTGGACGACCAAATGCGCACCAGCGACCCGGATATCTTCGCCGTCGGGGATGCGGTCGAGGTTAAAGACAGCGGCACCGGCCAATGGGCGTTGGTGGCGCTGGCCGGGCCGGCCAACCGGCAGGGCCGGATCGCGGCCGATGTGATCGCCGGGCGCGACTCCCATTTCCGCGGCACGCAAGGCACGGCGATCATCGGTCTGTTTGGGGCGGCGGCGGCCTGGACCGGGCTCAGTGAAAAGACGCTCAAGCGGCTCGGCGAGACGGATTATGAAAAGATATACCTCTACCCAAATTCCCACGCGGGCTATTATCCGGGCGCCGAGTATCTGGCGATGAAGACCATCTTCCGCAAATCAGACGGCCGTATCCTGGGAGCGCAGGCAGTCGGCAAGGACGGGGTAGACAAGCGCATCGATGCCATGGCTTTGGCCATCCAGTTGGGTGGAACCATCTACGATCTGGAAGAAGCTGAGTTGTGCTACGCGCCGCAGTTTGGCAGCGCCAAATCGCCTGTCAACTTTGCCGGGATGGTAGCAGCCGATGTCCTGAGCGGCGACATGCCGCTGAGCCACTGGAACTCCGGGGAGGGCGGCCTGCTGCTCGACGTGCGTCATCCGGCAGAACTCACGGTAGAGCAGGTGCCGGGCGCAGTTAACATCCCGCTGGGCGAGCTGCGGGCGCGCCTCAACGAACTGCCGCGCGACCAAGAGATTCATGTTATCTGCCGCTCCGGCCAGCGTGCCTACTACGCGACACGCATCCTGCTGCAGAACGGGTTTGATGCGCGCAATCTCTCCGGAGGCATGTTGTCGCGCACGATCCTTGCCGCGGATTTGAAATAACCATGGGTAAAACCCGGAAGCCATCCAGGCTAACGAGACCGGCTTCCAAGCCAGTGAAGATGACGGAGTTTGTTGGAGAAAATAACTATGTCTGAAGAATCTGAAGAGAATGTCTCCAAGAAAACAAATGACAATAGCAAACTCGCAATCCTGTTGGCGATGGCGATGTTTGTTCTTGTTGTCGATACGTCCATGATGAATGTCTCGATTTCGGCGATTGTCGAAGATCTTGATACAACCGTGAGCACTCTGCAATCAGCCATTGCGCTCGAAGCGCTTGTATCGGCGGCATTCATTTTGATTGGCAGCAAGATTGGCGATCTTTACGGCAGAAAACGCGCCTACGTTGTGGGGCTCATGGGATATGGAATTGGGGCTATTGCTATGACAGTAGCCCAGAGCATGACGGCCGTTGTTATCTTTTGGGCAATTATCGGTGGATTAGGCGCATCACTGTTGCTGCCTGCCATGCAGTCGCTTATCCATGGTAATTTCGAAGGCGCTGCCCAAAAAAAGGCTTATGCCTTGGTTGGCGCGTCCACCGGAATAGCCGCAGCCGTGGGGCCGCTGTTAGGCGGTTTCATTACCACGTACTTATCCTGGCGGGTTGGATTCCTTCTCGAGTTCGTCATCATTGTCATCGTGCTAGCAAATGTCAGATTAATTAGAGATATTCCCTACACTGGTCCCAGGGAAGTGGATATTGTCGGAGCCATTCTCTCAATTTTGGGCATGGGCGGTATCGTGTTAAGTATCCTTGTTTGGCAGGAGGGAGGCGAAGCAGTCGGTGTGCTAATGGTAGTTGGATTGATCGCCATGTTCATGTTTGCCCGTTGGCTGTTACGGCGCAAAAAGCAAGGTAAGCCAACTTTGATTGATCCTGACCTGTTCAAATCCATATATTTCAGACTGGGTATTTCTGATCAGATGTTACAGAATATTTCTCTGGGTGGCATGATGATTGCATTGCCGATCTATTTCCAGATTGTATTTGAGTATACGGCCATGCAAACGGGTCTTACTATCGCGCCATTGTCCCTTAGTATATTTGCCATAGCCATCCTGGCGGGGCGCCAAGTTGGTAAGCGACGCCCGAGCCGCATCATCCAGGTTGGATTTGGTACCCTGTTTGTTGGCGTACTGTTTCTGATCCCACTTATTCCGCGAGCTGAATCTGGTTTGGCCTTTGTGATTCCATTGATAATTGCGGGATCTGGTTTAGGCTTGTTGGTTTCTCAGCTTAATAACTATACGTTATCTCCAATTTCTGAAGAACGCGTCAGTGAAGCCGCGGGCGTCAATTCGGCATCGGGATCGTTCGGTCTTTCTTTTGGGCTAGCATTTGCGGGAGCCATGATGATGGCGGCTATGGCATTGGCCTTTACGAACATGGCAGAATCAAGCACGATACTCACCCCTGAGCAGCAGGAGCAGGTGTCACAGGCATTGGAAGAAGATGCTCAAATCATGAGCGACACTCATCTCGAGGAGCAGTTGGCTGGCCAGCCAGCCGATGTTCAAGCGGAAATTATTCGCATCAATACGGATGCAAGGCATTTCGGTCTGCAGGTCGCCTTGATCATACCGTTACTGGCTGCCCTTCTCGGATTACTTAATTCGTTCCGTATGGTGAAACTGCCTGATCTCGATCCATCAAATGCGGCAGAGGGACTGCTGCTGGGCTGATGTTTGTAAATATCCAGCGCGGGATTCAGCTCTAATTATGATCATCTGGCGACCTTACTTCACCTTCGATAAGTGCGGTCACGTCCTCTGCAATGTCCATCACTTACGCGAATTGCCGTTCATCGTAGACGAAGAGGTTTTTTGAGAAATGGAACTGCATACTCTGTTAAGAAAAAGTTACCAACTTTCCAGCTAAATGACATTCGCCTAGCTATAGGAGAAAAGTTGGCAACTTTCAGGTGTGCAATATGTATTCAACAGTGTACTGTAGGAGTGAAAAATGAACAAGATCCTTGTTTTGACTGGAATGTGTTTGGGATTGGTAATCCTGGCAGCCTGCACGCCTCAGGCTGAGCCTGCTCCAGCCGATTCGATACAGGGCATCGTCTGGCAGTGGGAGAGCGTAACAAACCGCACGACAAACGAGACAACTACGGTGACTAGCCCGGACCACTACACGATTGTCTTCAATGCAGACGGCACATTTGAAGGTCAAGCCGACTGCAATTCCATCAGCGGTACCTATTCGCAGGCATCCGGCTTCACCATCACCGTGGGTCCATCTACGATGGCGTTCTGTAGTGAGTTTTCCCTGGACCAAGAATACCTGGAGTTGTTGGGCCAAGTGGTTGCCGGGGGTCCGGATGGAGCGGGCGGTTTGGCTCTGGAGAACGCCGGCGGCGAACAACGTATGTTGTTCAGCAATGGTGGCGCCGCGCCGTAACGAGATGCACGGCTGTCACCTGTGATGATAATAGGTACGGCAATAGGCTCACAAGGGCTGCTGCCGAGTTTTATAAAAACATCTTTTTGCATTGTCTTAAGGAGACAAAATCATGACAACTACAGCATCTGCAACCGCACTTGAAAGCAAGGCACGTCCCTGGGGTTTCCTGCTTATCCAGGGTATCGCGATGGTTATCATTGGCGCGATCCTGCTCTGGTCACCGGCCAAGGCCAAGGTTGATACCTACCAGATTCTAGTGGCCTTATTGGGCATCTACTGGATCATTGGCGGCGTATTGGACCTCGTTCACATGTTTACCGACCATACTGGCTGGGGCTGGAAGCTCTTTATGGGTTTGATCAGCATTATGGCTGGCTTCTATATCGTCACCTATCCGATTGCCGCCGGCATTGCCCTGCCGCGCATCTTCGTTCTCGTCCTGGGCATCTGGGGTTTGATGCAAGGCACCGTGGCCCTTGTCCTGGCCTTCAAAGGTGGTGGTTGGGGACTCGGCGTCCTGGGCGTCATCGGCATCGTGTTCGGCATCATCCTCATCGCCAACTACACGGTACCGGGGATGGGTCTGGCCATGCTCTGGGTAGCGGCCGTGTGGGCTTTCATTGGCGGCTTCTTTGTCATTTACCGCGCCTTCCAGCAGCGAAAAGCGTGAGAGTAACGGCAAATAGAGCGTGCTTGGCCAATAGCCGATGCTGCACGCTCCCTTGAGGCAGTAGCTTCTCTTAAATGGGCGCACGAACAAGTTGTCATGCCCACGCAGGCGGGCATCTACTCGGTTGGATTCCTGTCTTTGCAGGAATGACAATTCCTGACAAGCCTTTCGTGGAACCCATTTACATTGCCTGCCTGACAAGCACCTTGACCGCGGGTATAATTTCTCGTTCTTAAGAGGTTATTATGCCCGCGGTTGGCGTCCCGACGTCTCTGCTGCAAACAAAACTATATCGCCCGTCGTTGACAGAGGATTACTTACCACGCCAGCGGCTGCAAGCCCGGCTGGGAAGGAAGCATAGCTGGCTGTAGTTGGATTAGGCAAGCACATTGTGGGGAATCATGTCAAGTTTTTCAGACCACGTTAGCGGAAAAAGCGGAGGAAAACCTGAAGGAAGCGTAACCCATCCAGGCCGCCGGGCCTGGTTTGAAACAAACGCGCCATCACCACCGGTCTAGTGATGTGCAGTTGAAAAAAGGAGAAACAGAAATGACATCTACTGAAAGAGTAAGTACGACAGTACCATTAAACTGGAACGAGGTGTGGTTCACCAACTGCCCCATGGTTTCCGCCAATAATGTTGACCAGGAGCTGGGCTGGTGTCGCGAGGAGTTCAAGAAAATCGGCGTCGAGTATGCCTACTTCCGCCACGCACCGGAAAACAACTGGTACCCGCACTACATACACAACCTCGACAACCTGATCCGCTTTGGCGGCCTCTATCCCCCCATCCATGTTCACGCGGACATCCGCCGGACCAGGCTCCTTGGGGCGACGTGGGTCTACGAGGGCGGCTGCATGGCAGTCCGCGCCCGCGACCCGATCTTCCGCATGAAGGATCTGAAAGGCAAGAAGATCGGCATCTCAAAGAGCCTGAACAGTATCAAAAACGACTGGTGGCGCATCCAGGAACACATGGGCATCGAAAACATGCTGAAGATAAATGACATGACCATGGACGATATAGAGCTGGTGGAGTTCCCCTACCCGGATGACTGGTATGACAAACCTGAGATGCTGGTCCCGCCAATGAACAACCCGTCGGAGCTGTGGATGCGCCGCGACCACAAGCACGACCTGGCCTTCCGCCCGCTGGAGAGAGCGCTGCTTGATGGCGTCGTCGATGCCATCTATACCCAGAGCAAGGTCTTCCAACATCTTCAGGAGGCTACGGGCCAGATCAAGATGATCGAGGACCTGTCCCGCTACCCGGACTGGACGATACAGGTGGCCAACACCCCAGCCGTCATCACCTGCACCGACGTGATGGCTGAAGAGCACCCCGAGCTGGTCATCGCCTACATGAAGGCCATGATTAAAGTCGGGCGCTGGGCAAACGAGCACAAGCGCGCCGCCGGGGCGATCCTCAACCGGCAGACCTTCTATCTGGATGCTGAGGATACATACGAGGGCATCAAGCACGTCGATATGGTGCCGAGCCTGAGCGCGCAGAACCTGCAGTGCGTTAAGATCGGCAAGGATTTCATGTTCAGCCACGGCTATATCCAGAACGACTTCGATGTCGACGAGTGGGCCGCGCCAGAATTCCTGGAGAAGGCGGCAACGGAAGTACTCAAGGAAGAATGGCAGAGAAGGAGCTGGAGCAAGCTTCCTACGGGAGGCGGGCTAGAGGTGGAAGGCACGCGGCTCGGGTAATCGCGCTGAAGTTAAGTCGAAGATGGGCGCCAAACGTCACCGGGTTGCTGTTTGGCGCCCGCCCGAAAATCGTTGGAGCAACCATGGACGTATCCTATACGTTCGACAGCATGATCAAAGGTCGATGAGAGCCTGTGCATCACCTGCGGCGCTTGTATCAGAGCCTGTCCGGGCGTTTGATTACCAAGAAGGATTTCCCCGTTCCCATCGAGAACGGATTGGAACTTTGCATCGACTGTGATTACTGCGTGGCCATCTGCCCGACTGGGGCGATGCAGCAACGTACTATGAATCCCGAGGATATTGAAACTAATAGAACGGGAGATTAGAAAATGAAAACCGTTGAAATAACCACCCCTCATTCAAGCCACCAGGTGCCAGAAGAAAAACTGACCAGCCTGGGGCTTTATCTGACCGCCCGCGAAGCTTACGACATGTGGAAAGCCGATCCGGAACGAATCAAGGTCCTGGACGTACGCACTTTCGAAGAGTACGTATTAATTGGCCACGCGGAGATGGCGGCGAACGTGCCACTTGCCTTTCCCAGCTACAAATGGGATGCCAACAAGGGCAACTATTCTGTCGTCGTCAATGCCGATTTCATCGCTCATGTGCAAGAGCGTTTCCAAGCGGATGAACCGATCCTGGTCATGTGCCGGTCTGGTGGCCGCAGTGCTATGGCGGTCAATGCCCTGGCCAAGGCGGGCTTTATGAAGGTGCACAACATCCTTGATGGTTTCGAAGGGGATAAGGTGGACGATCCTGAAAGTATCTATCACGGCAAGCGCATGCGCAATGGCTGGAAGAACTCCGCTCCCTGGACCTACCTACTTGACCCCGAGCTGGTCTGGCTTCCTTCTACGGGAGAGATGGATATACTTAGAAGCACCCTAGATATCTGATCCTGGACAAGGTCCCATCTTGGCAATATCGAGCCGTGTAAGTCCTGCTCGATACTTACACGGCTATCATCGAGGAGGATTTGTGCCGGCTCGATCAGAAGGACAAACATGACGCTAGAAACATTCTTCACCGCTATCGCCACTATTGGCGGCTTGTTGTTCGTCGTCGGCAGCATGCTGGCGACGGGGCTGAGCCTGACCGTGGCGCAGATAGTCGAACCCCTGAAAAACGCGCGCCTCGTAATTCTGGCCTTACTGGCGAATTTCATCCTGGTGCCGCTGCTCGCCTACGGGATCACGCGGTTGATCCCACTCGACGAGTCACTGCAGATTGGCTTGATCGTGCTGTCAACGGTGGCAGGCGCGCCATTCCTGGTTAAGGAAGTGCAGGCGGCGAAGGGGAATCTCTCGCTGGGCGTTGGGCTGATGTTTTTGCTCATGGTCGTGACCATCTTCTACGTGCCCATCGTCCTGCCCCTGCTGCTGCCGGGTGCGGCGGTGAATGGCTGGGATATCGCCAAGTCACTGATTATGACCATGCTCATTCCCATCGTGCTTGGCCTGATGTACAGGTCGCACTCGACCGAGGGGGCGCAGCAGTGGGCGCCGGTTATGAACAAAGTGTCTGGCGTGGCGCTGCTCATCTTGCTGGTGACGGGGTTGGGGTTGAATATCGCCAACATCATCGACCTGATCGGCTCGCGCGGCTTCCTGGCGCTGTTTTTATTCGTCGTCGGGTCGCTCTTGATTGGGATGGTCATGGGTGGCCGCGATCCAGCCGTGCGCAGCGTGCTGGGGTTGGGCACGGCACAGCGCAACGTGGCCGCCGCCATCCTGGTCACGACCATCAATTTTGCGGGCACCATGACGCTGCCGTATGTGCTGGTGGCTTCTATTGTCTTGCCGTTGATCTTGATACCGACGGCCAGGCGGTTGGGCGGACGCAGCGAGACGGTCGCGCCATAACGAAACGGCACGGCCGTCACCTATCCTACAGCAGTAACGGCAAAAGTCCGGCAACGGCTGCTCAGGTCTTTATTGTTATCTGCTTGAAAGCGCCGTAATGATTAAGGACACGGGCTGCTTGAATGGCACCCTGGCTTAGCGCGGCGGCTATATTCCCATCACGGAAGTAGTTCACCGTAAATGCGGCCTGAAACGCATCCCCGCAGCCGGTCGAGTCAACCGGCTTGCCGGCCTGAATAGCAGATTGGGCTAACACCCCATGAGGCGTGAAGGCAACGCTCCCGGCTGCTCCCATGGTGACGACTAGCAGACATTCTAACGTTTCGGCTAGAGGCAGCAGATTCATGAGAGTCGCTTCGTCACCACTGAAAAAGGCGAGGTCGATATGGTTAAACGTTTCTGCTGTAAGCTCCTTTTTGTGGCCAGTAGTCCAATCGCCAAAGTCAACAACTCTTTTGCCATTATCAAGCGGTAGATGCAGCAATTGATTCGTGAGGGATTCCGGCTTGTGGCTATCATAAGCCATCACCAGGATATCATGTTGATTAATGAAAGCTTCAATGGCCTTTGTGAGACGTAAGCGATTGAGTACATTGGCTCGATAACCACCAGCCGGAAAAACCCTTTCAGCGTTGTCGTACACGTCGATATCAATTTCGGCCGTCTTTCCTTCCAGAACAGCAACATGCGAACTGTCTACTTGCTCCCGAGCAAGCGTTTCCAGCACCCAGGCGCCCGCGGGCCCATTGCCAACGCAGCTCACCAACGAGACCTTGTCCGCCCCGCTGCGTTTGGCGTTCACCGCAAAATTGAGGGAAATACCGCCGACAAAGGAGAGATTCTGCCTCAGGTAGCGGTCAATTGTGATTTCGCCAACGGATACGATTTTCATCAGTGACCCTTAGCGATCAGGCTGGTCAGGCAGCGAATCCAGCTCCAGCAATACCAGTTCTGGCCCAGTTTCGGGAGGCTGTCCGATGATCTTGAAGCCGGTCACCGTTTGGGGCGCCGCTAAAACAAAATCGAGAATCTCATAGGGGGTCTTTGGGTCTGGCGACGCCGACAGGCTGGAATCAAACTGTGCCGCCACCCATTCCGATTCCAGCAGCAATTCGGCCCGGATTTCTGTAAAGCCGCTCCCACCCCCTTCCACTAGGCGGATCGTCTTGACGGTTAGCGGCCGGTCATAACTAACCTCAATTTCTATGGGCTCCCCTTGTGGCTTGATCCGCAAACCTGCCGGCAGCGTAAAGATCTCACGCCCGGAAAAGTCATATTCGAGGCCATCGACCAGAGCCTTCGGTTCCAACAGAATCGCCGTTGACGGAGGCTGTGATGATACCAGCCGCCTGCCGTATCTGGTTGTTGTTGCTCTGTTGGAATAATAGCTGGTACGGGTTCTGTTCAACGCCTACGGTGGTAAGAGATGGCAAAACCCAGGAATCTGCTTCTACCCGTCCCCGGGCAGCGATGATTTCAGCCTCGACAAGCGGAATCATACGAGCGGCCATCAACTCATAGGTATCTTCAGCCCGCAGGTCAGTCGGCAGATAGTCCGGCAGGTCATCACGCGTACGCAGGATATGATAGCGATCGGAAAGGTCTTGCTCAGGAAATTGGGCCACGAGTGCATCATAGCCCAGCATGAGCCCTAAAAGCCCGCCCATCGTTGATGTCCCGTTATCTGAATCCCAGCCAGAAAGCGCCCCAATCTGCACCGTTCGCTGGAAATCCCCTTCACCATACAACAGGGCGATGAGCCCTGCGGCGAAGTTGACCGAGGATTCTGTCCAGTCGCGATAGACGAAACCATTCTCTTCGGCCTGTAGATGATAACGATTCATAGACCCGGTCACGGGTTCGTTCCCAATCGTCGATATCAAGATTGCTCTCAAAATCGGCCAGAACAAAGTCGACAATATCGGCCGTCTTGGAACTATTGGGAATATAGCCGCGCGCCTCATTGACCAGCCAGACTACTTGCTCCCTGCGCTCCAGAGCGGGGTCAACCTGGCTAGCCAAGGCGTACAAGACGACATAGAACTGCGCCGCGTGGGCAGCATAGCCGGAAGCGGTCGTGCGAATCGGTAAATCGGCCAACTTCAAGGCCCGGTCTGGCATGCCTGGAGCAAGCGCGCCGAAGATCTCGGTCGTCAACTGCGCATCAATCATCAGCGAATTCTCGTTCACCGCCAGCATGCTGGTCACAGGGGGCAAGGCGTTCAGGCGCATCAGGCCGCGAGCCGTTTGGTTGGAAACCCAGATGTAATCGTTGATATGTTCTTGCCAACCGGCAGCGATCTGCTCCGGTGTCAACTGGCCGGTACCATGTTGGTTCATCAGGTGCAGGTAGACATATTCGATGTCGGTGTCGTCATCGGCCAGCCAGGGATCTTGGAAGACAAAGTCAATAAGGGCATCTTCCTTCCAGTCAAGGTCCGACTGCATCATGGTCCCCCAGTCTTCGTCCGTGTAAAATGGAGGCTCGGTGCGCACCCCTTCGGTAATAAGACCCGTCCAGTTGGCAATGGCTGAGCCCAGCCACATCGCTCGCAGGCGCTGGCTGTATTGGAGACGGTCCCGGTTCTCTGGCGAATTCGTTTCGCTGTCCGAACTGTCTTGCGGAGTCGTTTCGCTGCCCGAACGGCCGCTGCAAGCAGAGGTCAAAAGGATCAACAGCAGCAAAAAGAGATGACCATGACGCTTCTTGAGCATGGTTCCTCCGCTAATAAACTGTGGTCGCGCAAGACGCTGGTCTGTATCAAGCGGCCGGCTTGACTGTCACCCGCTCCGCAGCCATCCGCCCTTCTTCACAAATCAGGGCGATCGCCCCGCCTGCCAACGGCCGGTCTTCGTCATGGAGGTCAAACAGCGGACGGCCGTCGACCCAGCCTTGCAGGCGTGTTCCGGTCACTTGCAGACGCAAGTCGTAACTGCTGCGCAGCCGCCAGGCAATGTCTGTTTCAGCCAGAATCGTCACGCCATCCAACGCTTTGACGAGCTGCGCTTTACCTTCTGGTCCCAGCATAAGCCCGTAATACCTGCGCATCCCCTGCACTCTGGCCCCAATGCCACAGGATTTGACCATATGGGGTGTGATTACGGAGCTGACCTCATAGTCTGTCCATTCCCGGGTCCCTTGCATGAGCAAGCCAGATCCTTCATTTTGCACAAGGCGGAAAGCTTCAGGGAAGCGGGGATTGTATTCGTCGATGCCATTAATCCACGCTTTGCGCCACATGCTGCCAGGATAATCGGGACGCTGTAAGACCACATTGGGCGCGCCTTCCCAGGTTAGATAATCGAGGTAGACCGTGCCATCAGCCGCTTGCCCGCTGCTTATCTCTACGCCTGCAAACACGATTGGCCCCATTTCTGATAAATCAAGCGGCCAGGTAAACTCATGATAGGCTCCAGGAGCCAGCTCAATTTCCGGACCGCGAACGGTCACGATTTCATCACTGCGCCCATAAATATCCAGGTAAAGCGCGGCCGTTAAGGGTTGTCCATTGCGCGTATCCGCCATCAACCCAGCATGGATCGTCTGCCCATTGTAGAGCGTGGGTGAGGCCAGCAAGGCATATCCGCGTCTGTCGAAATAGTCGGCAACCTCTTTCGAGGGGATGAAAGTAGGCGTGGCGACCCGCGCAGCCCGCCCGGGAGCCAGGCGGTGGCAGCGAATGGCCAGGCTTCTTGCCCCCTTTTGGCTGTTTCCGGGGACATTTTCCAGGGTAGCGGTCCCCTTGGCCAAGACGCTGTCCTCCAACTCAAACCCTTGCACGGAGCCCGGCAGCTCGAAGTGAAAACGGGCGCCATTTTTGGGAGCCAACGGGGCTTCGCCGGCCATAGCACGGGCCGTGTTGACCACTTCATAGGTGAGGGTAACGGCGTCGTTAATGGCGCGCCCGCCATCGGCCGTGGGCAAATAGGCTCTGTCGGCGACCGGTCCGCGCCAGTCGGGCCCGTCATCGATGCCAGCCAGGCCATTCTTAATGCCCAACAAACAGCCCAGGTTGCCTGAATTGCAGTCGGTGTCCCAACCTGAGGTATTGACAATCATCAAGGACTTCTGGAAGTCGTCGTCACCATAGAGCAGCGCATGGATGATCAGGCCATGATTAGGCACCATGTGGCAATTGCCGCCATATTTGTCGTAGCCATAGCTGGCTGCCAGCTTCTGTCGGGCGATACGCCAATCTGGCTCGGCAGCATGCCATTCGCGGATTTCGCTGATCATTTGATAGATAATCGAATGCTTGGGAATGAGCGAGAGTCCAACATCAATCAACTTGTTCGCGTCGCTTTCGACAAATGCTTGGGCTTCCATCGCCGCCAGAACCTGGGCCCCATATATCGCTTCCCCATCATGGCTGACGCTGGCAGCGCGACGCGCCAGGTCAGCGGCCAGCTGCGGATCACCTGGGGCCACCATTGCCCAGCCGTCAATAAATATCTGCGCGCCGATCTGTTCGGCCACGACCTTGCTGTTCAGGGCAATCGATCCACTTTCCGGTGCCTGGATGCCTTTTTTGAGACGCAAATAGGCGGTGTGCTCGGTCGAGTTCCCCAGCCCGCCCCACCAGAGGACGGTGCGTTCTTCGATCAGGTAGTTGAGCCAGGTTTGACCAATTTGAGCAGGGGTAAGGTCCAGGCTGTGACCATAGTCCGGCAGCGCCCGCAAAAAAGCGAAGGTGCCGCTAATATCGTCATCGGTGACGATAAGCGGAACCCCCAATTTCTCATGGACGTAATAGTTGATTTCGCCCAGGTGCTCCATGATGCGCTCATAAGGCCAGCCCTCAAACGGCCGTCCCAAATAGACACCGATTAGTTTGCCCAAAACACCCGCGTAGACTCGTTCCGTGTAATCTATAGGTAATGTCATCATTTCTTTTCTAAGTGCTCCACCACTAAATATTGAAACACCTCAATGATTTGATATTCTTAATCTCTGAGGTATAGGCTGTCTAAATCTTCACGCCACCTTGCGTCAAGCCGTCGATAAATCGGCGTTGTAGACTCAAGAATATTATCAAAACCGGTAAGATCATCATGACCGCTCCCGCGCTGGTCAATCCCCAATCGCGGCTAAAACGGGAAACGAAGGCCGAGTAGCTGGTGGTGACCGGGAATAGATCGGGATTGTGTATGAATATCAGTGCCAGCTGGTATTCACCCCAAGTTCCCAGCGCGCTGACCAGCCCCACTGTCAGGAAACCGGGCCAGGTGAGAGGCAAAATAACGTGGCGAAACACCTGCAGCTCATTGGCCCCATCTACCCGGGCAGCGTCCTCGAAATCGGGGTGAATCTGCAACATAAAGGCGCGCAGCAAAAAAATGGCGAAGGGCGCGCCGCCGGCAGTGTAGATCAGGATCAGTCCAAAAAGATTGTCAATGAGGCCCAGCGTCCGCCACAGAATGAAGAGCGGCACGATGTAGAGCCAAATAGGTATGGTGGTCCCGACCAGCATGATTATCATAAATGCGTTACCGCCTGGCGGCTTCAAGCGCGCCAGGCTGTAGGCTGCCAGGCCGCAGAGAAACAGGGTAAACGACACCGTCATGACTACCAGAAACGCGCTGTTGCGCATCGTTTTGGCAAATTCGCCTTGGACCCAGGCATTAGAATAATTCTCAAAGACGAGTGTTCTGGGAAACCCTAAGGGATTGAGGCCCAACTCGGCCGTGCCCTTGAGCGAATTGAAGGCGAGAATGATCAGTGGTCCCAGGGCAAAGACAAGCATCACAGAAACGACTAGGTAGTGAGGGATTCTACTGGCTTCGCGCCCTGGTTTGAATAATCGTCGCAATGTGCTCATATCTCTACTCCTCGGCGGCGCAGCCAGACAACAATACCCATGATTAACATGGCAAAGAAGCTGATCGTGAGGCCAATGGCCGAAGCATAGCCTGCCTCAAAGCGGTTAAACGCCTCTTTATAGAGGATGGTGCCCAGGACCTCTGAGGCACCGGCCGGGCCTCCTTGCGTCAACAACCAAACATAGTCGAACACCAGGAATGACCAGATTGCCACCATCATCAGCATAAAGACTAACGTCGGCCGAATCCCGGGAAGGGTGACGTGGTAAAACTCCTGCCACCAATTGGCTCCATCCATTTTAGCCGAATCATAGAGCGCTGGTGAAATACCTTGCATCGCGGCCAGGAACAGCACGACGAGAAAGACCCAGAAATGCCAATTGTCGACAAAAGCAATCGAAATCAGCGCCGTGTCAGGATTACCCAGAAATGCCCGATTAAGCGTGGGGGCGCCAAGTGCCTCTGTCCATTGTCCTAGCGATGACTTTGCGAACTGTGCACCAACACCGTTCCGTGGACTTAGCAGATTGGCCCAGATAGAGGCCACGATAACACTGGGCAAGATGTAAGGAACGAACAGGGCGGTGCGAAAAACCATGGCCCCCCTCTTGATACCGGCCAGCAAACTGGCCACGATTAACGACAAGGCAAAGGGGACGGTGAGGAAGAAGATCATCCAGGCGATATTATTACGAAATGCTGTGCGGTAACTATCGTCCTCAAATATGAGCTTTCTAAAGTTCTCCAGACCAATAAAATTAGCGTCGCCAATCCCTGACCAATCTGTCAGGGAGTACCCTATTGCCGAAAGTGCGGGTCCGATTACAACCAACGTATAGAGAACTGTTATCGGCAAGATGAACAACCAGGGCACGATCTTCTTGCGAAAAAACGGGCGATTATACCAGCGTACATATGCCTTTTGAGGTGGCGCTTTTGTCCTTTCAGGCACAGCTTCCACATCCATTTTTTCAGTCACAATGCCTTCCGTTGCCGGTCGACGAGATGCTGTAACCTCTTTAGGCACTCCTTCCACATCCACTTTTTCACTCATAATACTTTCCTTGCTGCGAAAATTGCGACCACCGATTAAGTTGACAGTCACCTGAGAGGTGACTGTCAACTGGGTGGATGTAGCATCTGTTTCCCAAAAAACTTCTCAGCATTGCACGGTGCAATAGCATTTCAGCTTTCCGTGAAAATTGTGCAATCAATTCCCTTAACGTGCCGGAATGGGTGGAATCTCACCTGCTCAAACTCTTCCTGGAAGAGTTCGTTCTAACCCTTCCATATACTCTTGCGGTGTCATGTCCCCAGCCCAAACCTTTTCAATCTCTTCATAGATATAGACGTCACTCTTCGGTGGCCAGAATGTCCACGTGGTATAGCCGTAATCTCCTGCGGCTGCTGCGGCCGATAGCGCTTCGAAGATACTCGAAGATTCGCGGGTCAACACCGGTGATGGTGCCTTCCGGTATCTTGACCGGGAGCTGGTGCCAATGCCACAACTCACGAAGCGCTCGGCCTGAACTTCAGGTGAAAAGAAGTAATCCAGAAACTCAGCAGTGGCTTCCGGATATTCCGAATTGCCATTGATTGACGAGGTATTGCCCATACCAACATCGAAACCGTATCACCGTTGAGCGACGGAACAGGGAACCAATCCCATTCATTGCCGCCTGTATCCTCGACGAAATAAACATCATTGAGATCAGCGGCAGCCCAGGTGCCCTCAATATTCATGGCCGCTTCACCAGTCGCATTGGCGATATGATAGTCGTCCCAGAGAGTCGTGTAATAGAATTCGAGGCCGCCCATATACCAGCCGTTCTGCTGTGCTTCATTGAGCATCTCAATGGCTAAGACAAAGTCGGGGTCAGTCCAGTCGATTTCTCCTGTCAGCGCCTGGTAAACTTTATCCGGGCCGGCAACGTGGTTCAGATATTCGCCTACAAACCATTCATTGGCCGGGCGCCAATCTGCGTTGGCATGTCCGAAGGGAATGACGCCGGCAGCATCGATCTCTTCCGACAGCGCATGCAGCTCGTCCATGGTTGTTGGAATTTCCCAACCATTTTCTTCAAACAGGGTCTTGTTATAGTAAACGACTAGCGTTTCCATCTCGTCGGGCAGACTATAGAGTTGGCCGTCGACAGAGCCCAGATTCAACGCAAATGGGGCAAACTTATCACCCCAACCATATACATCAGACAGCTCGTCAAGTGATAACAATTGTCCAGCCTGGACCAACTCATACACAAAAGATGGGCCCGGCGTCCTCACGACGTCTGGCCCTTCGCCTGCGGCAATAGCCGTGCGGGTTGCATCCCAGTCACCTTCTATAGTGATCGCCTCGACAAATATGGTGTCGCTTTGAGCGTTAAAGGTATCAACAGTGGTCTCAATTGTGCAAGTATCATCCGGTTCAAGCCAGAGTTCAATGGTTGTCTTGCCGGTCTGGCGCCTCTTCTGCCATCTCTTCTTCAGCCGCGCAGCCTCCTCTTCAGCCGGCGCAGCTTCCTCTTCAGCCGGCGCAGCTTCTCTCTCTTCAGCCGGTGCAGCCTCTTCCTTCAGCCGGTGCAGCCTCTTCGCCTCCACCACAAGCGGCCAAGATCAGGACCAAAACCAACAGTATCGCAAAAATTTTCCAGAAATCTTTCTTCTTCATGCTAACCTCTTTATCCTTATGACTAACGAGAATTGACCAATCACGGATTACTGAATCACCTGAAAAGCTGAACTTATGGTCTATTTATTGATACCTCACCTCCTCTGTAAATCGATTTGGCAAATCGATCCGCGATTTACCAAATCGCGCTACATTTTTCATTCATCTTAGCTTACGTACTGCCACGCACGACAAGTTGATAGGGCACATTTATATACTCCACCTGGTCCTTTGCATCACTTAGCAAGCGCTTCAGCAGCAGGCTGGCAGCCTGCTTACCCTGTTCATATGGATTTTGTCCCACTGTCGTAAGAGCCGGCCTTATCCACGTTGATTGAGGGATATCGTCGAAACCACAGACGGCTATCTCAGCGGGGATCTGAAAACCAAGACCCCTTAAAACATGTATTGTCTCAATTGCCATGAGGTCGTTGGCTGCAAATATCGCAGTAGGTCTGGCACTATCAGGTAAGCCAACGACCAGGGACCTGACAAGGTCAGCAACGCCGTCACGTCTAAAGGTACCGACTTTGACCAGCGCGGGATCAAAGGGCAGGCCTGCCTCGTCCAATGCTTCGCGATAAATTCGCATACGTTCGAGGCCCGGTGGGGTGTTTAGCGGCCCGGCAATATGGGCGATACGTTGATGCCCTTTTGCGACAAGATGTTTGATCAGGGCTTTTATGGCGCTGCAGTGGTCCGAAGTGGTAACACTAACCTCCAGCCCGGCCGCATGCAGAGCATCGCCAATCGCGACCACTTCGATACCGGCATTTATTAGCCTGGAGACATCCGCTACACTCAGGTGGAAAGATTGCAGGATGACACCATCGACGCGGCGGCGTAACACGGTATCAACAAAGGAGCGTTCGCGGGCGGGGGAATCATCACTATCATAAATCAGCAGTTGATAATCTTGCTGATCGGCGGCGTTCTGTGCCCCGCGGATCAGGAGAGGGTAGTAAGGGTTGGTGATATCAGGGACAAGCAGGGCAACGAGGTTGGTGCGTTGTGTGCGCAGGCTTTGGGCGATGCGGTTGGGATGGTAGCCAAGCTCGGCAACAGCGGCCTGCACACGTTGGCGCGTTTCTTCGCTGATGCGCACGTTGCCATCTAGCTGATCGTTAATGATCAGCGATACGGTAGAACGGGAAACCCCCGCTATCTTGGCTACATCCAACTGGGTTGGTCGCTTCACCGATAGAGCCCTACCTTATAGTAAACCGAATAGCACGTGTTAGCTAACACGTGCTAATTTACTTTATCTTCAATATTTGGGCAAGCGATTTGAGCTGAAAGTGTAGAGCACTTTGCAACTATAGGGTCGTTAACAAGAGGTCGTTGCCGGCCTCCCGCCCCCTAATGGCACATTTGAGAATAGGCAGTGGCAGCCGCCAATCGTCTCAACTTCGTTCTCCGTTTCCGGCTACTTCGGCCACCACACGCATCGCGCCCACGGTTACGCCCGCCGTGGATTGTCCCGGAAAGATGGAATCACCCACCAGCCATACGTTGGGTATGCCGGTCGCTGGGCTGCGCGCGGCAAAGAGCGACTCCTGGGCAAAACCGCCTACCATACCCATTGGTCGTCTTGTAAAACGTTCAAAAGTCAGCGGCGTGCCCGGCAGGCAAAGGCGAATCGCCCGTCGCAGTCCAGGGATCGCGATCTCCGCTGCTGCCAGCATGCGTTCCGTATATTCAGTTTTTCGCGCTTCATAGGCTGGGAAATCGTTCTCTTTGAGCTGCCACCAGGGTGCGATCGCCGTATGAGTCGACAATGTTGCCGCCCTTTTGTCTGCCGGCGCACGGGAATCATCCTGTACATCGGACAGGGAGATAAATACCGAATTGCCTTCGCCTAACGGCCGTCCTGGATCCACAACTACCTGATGATGGTCGGCGATCCCCTTAGGTAATGCCTCGTCTTCCAGGCCCAGATAGAGGGTAAACGCGCCCCAAGTTGGCGGCGTCTCCTGTAAAGTACGCCGCAACGATACCGGTGCAAATTCACCCAGGAGGTTCGCCAATCCCCACGGCGTCAGGTTGGCCAGCACGATATCTGCCTGCAGTTCCATGCCCTTATTTGTGCGGATGACCGCCGTGCCGTCCGCGCGCGGTAAAAGCGATTCCACCTGCTGGCGAAAATGTAGTTCGCCCCCATTGTCACGGAACCAAGCTGCCAGCGTCCCAGCCAGGTTGCCGATCCCCCCAGACACATGATTAACACCGCGCCGCGGCAGATCTAGCGCTGCACTGCCGTAAAGCGCGTTGGCCTTATCGGCCGTCGTCTGCGCCGAGATTAGTAACTGTGCATCAAGAAAAGTGTGGAATTCATCGTATTTTTCTGGGAACTTCCCGTTTGCGGAGAAGCGAGAACGGGCCAGGCCATCCATTGTCCTGGTCAGATAGGGCGCTGCGGCTAGGGTTGATGCACGTAATGCCCGCGCCAGAGTCCACCAGTCGCCCATCGTTTGTGGTGGCCAGGGAAACGGCCGAGCCGAGATATCCCAGGAAACTGCCGCCAGCTTCTCCTGCGTGCGCCAGAATCTTTCTGTGCCCGGCAATTTTTCTTGCCGCTCCGCCTCCCAGCGCGTCTGGTCGGCCCACTGCACAATCTGATTTTCCGGCAAATGCACCACCCAAGCTGGATCCACTGCGCGCACCGGCCAGGTCAGGCCCAGGATCTCCGCCACCCGCGCGTGCGGACCGCCGGGCGAGAAACCGCCAGCCAGTGTCGCCCCGGCGTCAAATTGGTACCCCTTGTGAAAAAAGGTGCCTGCACTGCCCCCAGCGTAGACATGCGCTTCCAGCACCGTCACCGGGAATCCCGCCTTCAGAAGCAATGAAGCGGCCGTCAATCCTCCGACACCGGCTCCAATCACCACGACATGTCTCTCTTTCTTGGACAATCAAACCTCGGTGATAGTAGGGGCGCTTTGCGAAGCGCCCCTACTCTGTTTTTGTTACTTTAGGGTCAGCGGCGTCTGCCTCGGCCGTTGGCCGGTAAGGGCAAAGAGTGCGTTGGCAATCGCAGCTCCTAGATGGCCGACTGGTAGTTTGCCTACGCCCGCCGCTTCTTGCGCCCCCGTATCTAGCAAGATGGACTCTACCGCCGGCGCCTCTTGCAGTGTCGACAGCGGGCAGGTGCGCTCATGATCTGGCCACTCATGCACCAGCCACATTTCTGTTTATCTCCCAGCCGCTTGCGCGGCCAACAGTTCCAGAAATTCGGCTGTTGCCGCCACGATTTGTTCCTGTTGTTGGGGCGAGAAATTGTCGCCTGGCCATCTCCTGGCTGCTCGCCATACCAGCCAAACTGCGCGTGATTACCGCCGCTAATCTCCACCCAGCGTGTATCCGCCGCTAGATCCGCGCGGCTTGCTTCGATATCTTCCAGCGTGCTTAAGCCATCATTACTGGCATAAATCGACAGCACGGCTGGATCAGTTCGTGTCGCCAGCTTATCGTCAGCCGGGTAGGAGGCCCAAAGAACCAGGCCATCAATCGCATCGGCGTTTGCCTGCGCATACCCGGCAGCCATCGTGCCCCCCAGCGAATGGCCGCCGACGAGCCAGGTCTCGATCTCCGGGTATGCCGCCAGTACTTTGGCGGCCGCGCCAGAATCAAGAACAGCCAGGTTCAACGGCATAGGTGTAATCACCGCCAGGTACCCTTCTTCGGCCAGGGCGCGCGCCGCTGGGGCATATGAACGAGGGTCTACCCGTCCGCCTGGATAGATGATCACGCCGCTGGTAGGCGCTCGATCCTGCGGCCAAAAAGCAAACCATGGATCGATCTCCACGCGCACGGCACTATCGGTCTCCAACGCTGCCAGCGCTTCCGGCATCGGCCCCAGCGGTGTCTGTGCCCAAATCACGAACCCTGCTGCCGCCAGCAGCAGAACGACCAATACGAGCGAAAGCGCACTTATCACCCATCGTCTTCTACTCATCTTTCTCCCATTTCCGTTTCTCTGTCTCTGGTTCGCAACCTGGCGGATCCGTTAACTGTGAAGGCTAATGTCAATAACTGATAGCCCCGAACCCGACCCATCAATTCAAAAAAGCGCATTTGCATGCCATACTTTCGTTTGAAGCGATCTTTCACCGCTTGCGCTTCGACCTCAGATTCCACCACTTTGCCCTGCGCCATCACCCAATCGTCCAGTGGCTGGCCCATGCGATCAGAGGGTACAATGCGCACCTGCGGGTTATTGCGCAAGCGCTTCACCTTCCAGGAGTCCTTGCCCGTTCGCACATAGATAATGTTTTTGTCCAGAACAAACCATACCGGCGTCCTAACACCTTCCCCGTTCTTGCGGAAGGTTTCCAAATTCATAAATTGTTGGCCATCAAATTGGGCTAGATCAGGCCTTGTCATGGTATTACTTTGCATTATTCTGTTCCTTCCAACTCTTGTCTGTCTTGATAGCTCTATTGCTCAATATCAAGCGCCGCTTTTGTGCGCCTGGCACGATAAGCAAAAAGCAGTGGCAAGTTCAGCCACATAAAACGGCTGATCACATTGCCATATTCGGCTTCAATCTCATCGATTACTTCTGTCGTCTGCTCATCTACTGCGTGGAAATAGTGGTGGTGCTGCCAACTGCGAAAAGGACCTCGTTTCTGGGTATCTACAAAGCCATTCTGTTCCGTTACCTGGCTGTGGACGGCCACCCAGCGTACCGGCACCGGGCCGGCCCACATCGTGAAATCGGCCACGGAACCTTCCCCCAGCGGCTCCACTTTATTGAATCGCACGATCAGCGGCGGTGGCGTTAGCTGGCGTAAAGCACGCGCATCTTTGTGGAATTCAGCCACGGCCGATAAGGGTGCATTGACGATAAAACTATGTCGATAACTCTTCATTATTATGCTCCTGCGCATTCTCAATGGCATTTTTCGGCAACCCTGGGAAAAAGGCGTTGGTGCGCGCCATATAGGCCGCGTAGCCAGGCTTCGTTTCGCGCAGCGTGCGCTCCAACATGGCCACACCGGAAACGCGCCGCAGCAAATAAGTCATAAGCAGCGGGCTAAAGATCGTCCACCAGCCTCCAGCGGCAGCGGCGAATAAATAGAATCCCCACCATACCAACGCATCTCCGAAGTAATTGGGATGGCGCGTGTAGCGCCACAAACCGCTGGTCATCAGGCCGCCTTTATTCGCTGGATCTTTCTTGAAACGACTCAACTGCCAGTCGCCGCCTGCTTCAAAGATGAAGCCTGAGATCCACAGGAAGAGTGCCAGGACGTCTAGCCAGATCACCGGTGGCGAATTGGTATTCGCACAATGCTGCCAACAGCGGTCAGGCAACCAGCCATAAGATGACTCCTTGCAGCAAGAAAACCTTGAAATAGCTGCGCCACCACCACGTTTTGCCTGCTTCTTGCCGCCAGCGAGCATAACGAAAGTCCTCGCCCTGGCCCCAGTTGCGACGCAGTATATGCAGAGCTAAGCGCGAGCCCCAGATCGTCACCAGGAGACCCAACAGCAGATGTCGGGCTGCAGTTGGTTGGGAGATAAGTGCAAAACCAAGCCAGTAGACAAGTACAAAGCCGAGGCCCCAGAAAACGTCGACGATTCCCGCATCGCGCAGGAGTAGGCTCAGGAGCCAGAGCAGGGTTACAGACGTTAACAGAAACAGCCCCGAAGCAATAAGAAGTGGAAGCATTAGATGCCCGGCAGATTCAGCTCCGCGCTGTCCTCCGGCGCAATGACGGCCGTTGCTGCAAATCGGCCAATTCTCTGTAGAGTAAAATCATGGACTGCAAGGCCAGGACGATCATGAAAATTGGATCTGAGAACCAGATGGCTATGATCAGAGCCAGGCACACCAAGGTAAGCAGCAGCGCCCAACCGGGTGGGCGTACTACCAGCCGCCAAAAAATCAGCAATCCTAACGCTGCCAAAGAAAGGCTCCAGATCGTCAGGCCGATCCAGACGCCGAAGGCCGTAGCCAATGCTTTGCCACCCTTGCCACCGAGAAAAGGAGAGAAGGCGTGACCGGCGACGGGAGCCAGCGTAATCGGTACAATGCGCCAATCCTGGATGCCCCATACCTGGTAAGCCAGACCTACAACCAGCGCGCCTTTACTGATATCCAGGGCCATCGCCAGAAGAAAGCCAGCGCGGCTGCCCGCACGCAATACGTTGGTCGCTCCAGGATTATGATCGCCGTATTGACGAATATCCTTGCCCGTCGTTGCCTTGCCAATCCAGACCGAGAAGGGCAAAGAACCAAGCATAAAGGCAAGGATGGTATAGAAAACTAGAAAGGTTAAAGAATCCATTGGTCACCAGGTCAAGCAGCAAGCGCAGCCCTCTGTCACTTGCGGATCAGGTCAGGTTTCGCCGTTTCCGACCCCCGCAGCCTGTTTTTCAGTTTGCCGAAAAGGGCACTTCGCCGGATTCGTTCCTGGCTGGCCTGCGCCAAAACAAGCGTGACGCCAAAGGTCACCAGGGTGGTGGTCAGCAGAAAGAAGAGAAACTCTTCCACCGGCAGGATGCCGCCCAGCAACAGCCCCACCGATTTTTGCGGGCTAATGGTCCAAATACCGCCGGCTATGGCGATGGCATCGGCGATGCTAAGATAGAGTGTCAAGGGGATAATTACCAGGGCCACCAGTCGCCGGTAGCGCCAGAGAATGTCCGCGCCAAAGGCGACCTGCATCGCAATTGGTGGAACAGCCCAGGCCAACTCCAAACCCATATAAATGCCCGGCTGCCAGCCGCTGGCTAACAGAAAAACCGAACCCAACCAGATTACGGCCGAGACCGCTACAACCGCCCAGGTTGTCGCAGACGGCCATGTTTGCCATGTCTCCTGCGCGCTCCAGGAGCGCAATTTCAGGTGTCGCAGCAAGAAAAGCAGCCACAGCCCGGCAAGGATCGGCTGCAAAATAAAGAAGGTGTATTCTTCGATGGGCACATAAGCGATGGTCAGACCCGTCACCAGCGCCGGGTCATACCACCAGACACGGGTTGCTACCAGGTAATTGTCCCAGATCGTCGTATAAATCAAGGCGATCACAACATGCAGAAAAATGGCCGCGGCTGGTGACCAGGCATGCATCGCGGCTGGTATGTCACGCCCCCGTTTTCGATCCCAAGTCGGCGGCTATCAGCAGCAATCCGATAGGAATCAGCAAGAATAGTCCAAGAAAATCAAAGTAAGTCATGGCTAAACCTTGCGATCCTTCCATGAAACGCCCCAGCCAAATAGGTGCGATAACAAGCCCCACAATGAGGCGAGCTGCACAAAAACGGCCGCCAGTGGAGCCATCATTGCTCGAAGCACGGTTGTCCTTTTTCTATTCTCTGTCTCTTGATTTCTGCTAAACCTGCTCGCCCAGGGGAAGAAACCAACCACGGCCGTTAACCAGATCAACCACAGGCTTGGTATCTCACGCACGTAGCGGCGATTAAAGAGTAAGGTCCACAGCGGCATCATTAATCCGGTGACAAAGATCGCCGGTATCAGGGCCAAAAATCCGTTATAGCGTAACGACCCGGAGCCCAGCCGGTTGACACCGTGCCACATCTGGCGCCAGTTGCTGTACATGTGCACGCTGACCAGGGATTCACCGCGCATTATCGGCACCTGATAACCTTGCTCTGCCAGCAAACGGCCGAAAGCCAGGTCCTCCATCATTTCAGCACGTACCGCTGCAAAGCCCCCGCTGGCCTCGTACGCCTCGCGCCGGACGAGTACATATTGCCCGTTCAGCATTGTCGTTGAGCGGCGTAGCCCGGCGAACAAGCCGGCAAAGGCTACCATCAGCACCGCGCCATCCAGCCGTCCACGATGTCTCTTGTTGAGGGAGAATACTCAAACCGTCCAGATTATTTGCCTGGGCGAAGGCCACGGCGCTGGCCGCGCTAAATACCTGGTGGACTGTATCCGCATCCGTAAACAGCAACCACTCTCCGCCGGCGGCACAGGCTCCGGTATGGCTGGCATTCGGCTTTCCCAACCACCCTTCGGGCAGTGAAGCCGCAGGAACGCACTTCAGGCCACAATCCGCATGCCGCGTTATCGCAAGGTCATTTTGTCTGCGCTCAACCACTGCCGACGTGCGGTCAGTCGAATGATCATCGACAACGATGATTTCCATCTTGCCCGGATAATCTTGCCTTTCCAACGAGGGTAAGAGGCGGCGCAGGTTTTGTGCTTCATTACGCGCCGGGACAATAATTGACAATGACGGCAGCTCGCTTGTATGCACCTGCGCACGAAGCTGCGGCATATCACGATAAACCCGCTCCGCCCGCGCCAACAAGGGCAGCACTGACAGCGAGAAGCCCAAAGTCCAAAAACGCCGTCGAGATTTTGGCGATTACTTCTACACCCGGCCCAACTACTGTTTTCCGTTTTTTGATCACCGATCTCCGTTCCCCGTTCTCCGTCTCACGATCATCTTAACCCCCGGTCGTGGTTCCAATGTCGCTCCCATATACGGCCGTATCTTCTGACCGGGTGATAACCTCAATTCGAACTGCTGCAGAATCCGGGCCAAAACCACTTTGCTCTCGATCTGCGCGAATGTCGCTCCGATGCAATTGCGCGGCCCGCCGCCAAAAGGGATATAGGCCAATGGCGGTCGCTGCTTATCAGGCTCCGCGCTTGCACCCTTCTGCTGGCGCTCAAAGCGCTGAGGGCAAAACTGCTGCGGCTCTTCCCAAACCGCCTCATCACGGTGCGAGAGATAGATCGACACCATCACACGCGTTTCTTCCGGCACCGCATACCCCTGCAAGTCTATGTTCTCTTTAGCGAAACGATTGCCAACATGAATCGGTGGAAACAACCTCAACGCCTCCTTGATCACCATATCAAGGAACGTCAAACGGTTGAGACGCTTTTCCATCTCCACACTATCATCCGAAAAAAGCACCACTTCCCGTATTCCACCTTCAGACCCCCGCACGCCCAGTTCGTCTTCCACCTGGGCCATCACTTCCTGATGTTCACCCAGCAAATACAGCACCCAGGCCAGCAGCGCGGTGCTCGTGTCATGGCCGGCAATAAGCATCGTCAGCAATTGGTCGCGAATCAAATCATCATCCATATCCGGCGCCTGCACTAAGCGTCCCAATAGATCATCTTGCGGGCCTCCGTCTTCACGGCGCCGGCGAATCAAGGCGTACAGATAATCATCCAGCTTCTCAAGATCTGCTTTGTAACCGGGTCGCGGCATATTGGGCCACAAAATCCATGGACCGGGCGAAATATATTGAATCGCCTTCAGAACAGGTTTCCACAAGTCGGCCATATCCGGGGTGAAATCTGTGCCATAGAGGGTGCCGAGGAGAATGAGTAGCGCCGCCTTTCGCATCTCCACCAGCATGTCCACTTCTCCCTCGTCAGGCCACCCGGCCAGTACCTGGTCCGTGTAGCGAATCATCGCCGGAATATGCTCCAGTGATGGGGTGCGACGCATTGCCGGTTCCATACACCCGCGCAGGCGGTCGTGCTCCTCGCCATCCTCAACCAGAATCCCGTGCCGCAATAGTTTCACCACCGGGTCTGTCTGCCCACGCCAGCTAAATTTGTCCCGCTCTGTGACCAACACCTGCCGGTTCAGATCAGGCCCTGCTACCACAACCGGCTGGAAGCGCGGCATGGTGATCTGGAATATATTGCCGATTTCTCGCTGCATCGCTCCCATGGCAGTCAGCAAGGAGCGGTCGCGGGCAAGTCCTTTCAGAATTGAGAGACCTGCAGGGCCGTCGGCTGTGGGGACTGGCTTTTCATTCTGTGCAACGTTTTCTTGACCAGTCATCTTATACTCCCATCACAGATGGACGTGTTTCCAACTCCTCAACGGGAAGCTCCTGCTTCACCCTATCGCCGGCGATCAACGACTCCGCTATTTTAGACGAGGAAAGCACACCGGGCAGACCCGCACCCGGGTGCGTACCCGCACCCACGAAGTAAAGATTCTCAAAATCCTCCGAGCGATTATGCGGGCGGAACCAGGCTGATTGGGTCAAAGTCGGTTCTATCGAAAAGGCCGAGCCCAGATGGCTGTTCAATGTATCCCGGAAATGCAGTGGATCTATCATGTGCTCAACTACGATATTCTCCTGCAAATCCGGCAAGTAGTTATCCTCGAGGAACTGCATAATCGCGTCGCGATAAGGCTTCGCTGCCTGCCGCCAATCAATGTCGGCGCCCAAATGCGGAACAGGTGACAGCACGTAAAAGGTCTCACAGCCGTCCGGCGCCAGCGACGGATCGGTAATCGTCGGCATATGTAAATAAAGCGAAAAATCGTCGGCCAGCACCTTATTCTTGAAGATGTCTTGCAACAGACCCCTGTAGCGTTCGCTGAGGATAATATTGTGATGGGCCAACCCGCTGTCATTGTAACGTCGCTTCGTACCGAAATAAATCACGAATAAGGACATGCTGTAACGGGTAAGGTGCTTGAACCGCGTGTCACTGTTGCGCAAACCACGCGCCTTCGAAGGGATCATATTCAGGTAGGTCCAGGCCACATCTGCGTTTGAAATCACGTGATCTGCCTTGTGCACAGATCCATCAGCCAGCCTGACGCCGGTTGCCCGCTTTCCTTCCACGAGGATCTCCGCTACTTCCGTATCGAAAAGGAAACGGCCGCCGATTTCTTCAAACAGTTGCGCCAGCGCATCCACTAACGCCCCGGTGCCGCCCATGGCGAAATGAACGCCCCATTCCCTTTCCAGGTAATGGATCATGGCATAAATGGACGAGGAGTCAAAGGGATTGCCGCCGATCAGCAGCGGGTGGAAAGAAAAACTCTGGCGCAGGAATTCGTTCTCGATAAACTGCGAGACGTAGCCATAGACGCTGCGATACGATCCCAGACGAATCAAGTCCGGCGCCACGCGCAGCATATCGCTTACATTTAAAAAGGGTTTATCCGCCAGCTCCACGAAGCCCTTCTGGAAGATCGCCTGCGTCGTATCCATAAACGCCTGGTAGCCCTGCACATCTGCGGGATTCCAACGCTTTATCTGTTCGTAGATGAATTGCGAATCGCCGTTGTAGTCAAAGGATTTGCCCGTGTGATCAAAGATGCGGTAAAAGGGATCTAACTGCACAAAGTCGACGTAATCTTCGCGTTTGCGCCCGGCCAGTTCAAACAAATCATCAAACATGAACGGCGCTGTAATCACCGTCGGCCCAGCATCAAAAGAGAAGCCATCCATCTTATAGGTATAACCACGACCGCCCGGTTTATCCAGCTTCTCAAATATCTGCACATCGTAGCCGCGAGCCGCCAGGCGAATACCGGCACCTAACCCGCCAAATCCACTGCCAATAATAATTACTTTCTCCGCCATATCATTCTCCGCTCCCTTATCCTCAAGTTCCCTTTCTAGTTTTATGTTTAGTTCCCAGTTTCCGATCAATAGCTCCCTACCATCGCTCGCCACCAAATACCAGGAATGCGCACCGCTTTCTGGCGATTGCTGATATGGGCTCGCCGTGAAAAGACATCGTAATCGTGCGCCTCGATATCATCGAGAATCGCCCGGTACAACTCCGCTGCGGCAGCCACAGCCACACGGCCGCGAGCGTTCCAGCAGCGCCAGCCCGGGCATCGCCTCGGCGTAGAGCCGCCGCGCGCGCTCAATTTGGAAGGCCATGAAAGCCTTCCAGCGATGATCGTTGGTCCGTGCAGCGATGTCTACCTCTGACAGTCCAAATGCCGCCAACTCCTCCAAAGGTAAATACAAGCGGCCGTTTTTCCAATCCTCGGCCACATCACGCAGAATATTCGTCAGTTGCAGAGCCACCCCCAGCTTCACGGCATAGGGAATCGCACTGTCATCTTTGAAGCCCACGATATGCATCGACATCAGCCCTACCGTTGAGGCCACACCATAGCAATAATCGGCCAGATCGGAAAAGGTATCATAACGATTTACGGTAAGATCGCTGGCCACGCCATCCAGTAACTGTTCAGCATACTGGCGCGGGATATTAAAGCGCGCTCGTGTATCCGCCCAGGCAGAGGCCACCAGTTGATCTTCGCGGGGATTGTTGCTCAACGAAAGCTGCCGCCAACGCTCGAAGCGTGCCACATCGACAACGGCCAAAGCCCCCTCTCCTTGCGGTTGGTCCACCAGGTCATCGCTAAAGCGGCAGAAAGCGTACAGGGCGCGAATCGCTTGCCGCTGTTCGTCTGGCAGAAGCGCGGATGCCAGGTGGAAAGTTGCGCTATGTTCCTGCGTGATTTCTGCACAATGAGCATAGGCGCCAGTGAGCGCCGGCGGATCGGCAAAAACCGATTCTCCAGTTCTCGCCAAGTTTTCGCGTGGAGCATAGGCCAGTGTCAAAAGGCGATTCTCCCAACTGTCCAACTGTATCGTCATTTGTCTATCTCCTTACTGTATGTTTTTACTGCTCTGAGCCAACTTATGCGCTTTCTCTTATTGTTCGCGCAGGCCATTCAACAAAATGTCCAGCGCATCCCTTGTCAACGCATCTGGCCCTGTATTTGCGAAACCAGAAGTGCTGCAGTAGCTGATGCCATCCATCAGGGACAGGAAGTATCCTGCCAGTTGCGCCGGATCTATGGCTCGAATCTCGCCTCTTTTCTGCGCCTCCGCGAAAAGATTGGCGATGGGTACGAACAGCGTCTGGTATGCTTGTTCAACTAGGTATCTAGCATGCTCTTTAGAAAGCGCGGCCGTATCGGTTTCCAGCATACTTAACAAGCGCAATGGGGCGTTGTCCATGAACCAAGTGGCGACGGCAATCAGCTGCACCTCCAGGCCTACGTGCCTAGTTGCCGCGACTACCCTAGCAATGCCATCTTGATGACGGCGTAGATTGCGCATCGCTACTTCGACGTAGAGTTGCTCTTTTCCTTCAGGAACGTGATAATAAAGCGAGGCTTGGCGCATCGCCAGCGAGCCGGCGATATCGCGCATGGATACGGCCGAATAGCCCTTGGTGCTAAACAATTGTTCAGCGCTGTTCAAAACTCGCTCTCTTGATGCTGTCGATGCTTGCATAATGAAACAGAATACCAACTTATCTACCGTTCGTTCGGTAGTATACTGCCTTCGCCAGCATTTGTCAAGTTAAATTATAGATATTGTCCAATATATGCATATATCGGGTTGCTTTTACGCCACCCCACCCCCTGCACCCGTTTCATATATTCTTGCAGGCGGTTGTTCGCTGACGACCGATCCCTCCAGAATGATGGCAGCTTCATCCGCTCCCGGCTTGAGTGGGTTGTCGGCGGTGGAAACCAGCAATCGGCCGTCTTCGGAAATGATGAATAATGGCAGAGCGAATCTGCCCTCATTTTCAAACGAGGCCAATCGATCGGCAGCGTTTTCCTTGAGCAGTGCTGCCTGTGCGCCAGCGTAATACTGCTTTTCGAGTTCTTTGAAGGGCATATCTGCGCTAAATAAGATGCCGCCACGCAGTTGTTCGGGGATCGATTCACTCATGCCGCGTTTGCCGGGCACCAACTGATATACATTTTCGTTGCCCACCCATTCGCTGAAGCGTAGGGCAGCCAAAGCATTGAGTTCGTCATTGTCTGTAAGAGCCAAAAGATGGCCTGTACACTCCAGAGAGAGGTCGTCGATGATACCATCGGCCATGATGCTGTCATGAAAAGCCATGATTCCGGCAGCCTTGGCATTTTCGACGTGCCGGTCGTTGGTATCCACGAGCCAGACATCAAATCCGGCCTCCTGAATAGCCAAGGCAATTTGCCGCGCCCAATGATGGGCTCCCACAATTAGCGTGCCTTGCGGCTGCTTTTGGCTGATGCCCAACGCCTTGGCCAACGGCTGGGCGGTGATCGAGTAGACTAGCACAGTCCCTACTATAACCGTGAAGGTGATATTCACTAATTGCTCTGCACCGTCAAAACCAGCTGCCTGCAGCTCGATTGCAAACAAAGAGGCGACAGATACAGCTACAATGCCGCGAGGGGCCATAGCTGAAATAAACAATTTCTCGCCGCGCGAGATTTTGCTAAAAAGCGTGGAGGCGAACACAGACAACGGCCGTGCTACGAGAATAATAACCAACAAGAATGCCACTTCTTGCCATGCCACTTGCAGCAATGCATTGAGATCTACACGGGCGGCCAGAACTATGAAGAGAACAGAGAGTAGCAAGACTCCTAATTCTTCTTTGAAAGAGCTAATATGGCTGATATCAGCCTGTTTTTGGTTGGCTAGAATGATGCCCATCACGGTAACGGCCATCAGTCCCGATTCGGTACGCAGTTCATTTGATAGGGCAAATGCTGTGATGACGACCATCAGGGCCACGGCCGTTTCTAGGAATGTGGCAATCCAATTCCGTTTTAGAAACTGTACCAGCACAAAAGCAAATATGGCTCCTACTGCCGTCCCGATCAACAGCGTTCCGATGATGCCCGCAAAAATGGTTAAAATCGTAATTTGATGATCGGCCCCTCCCTCAATAACGCTCTCGAACACCAGGACAGCCAGGGTAGCGCCGATGGGATCGATGAGAATGCCTTCCCACTTTAGGATCGAGCTGACACTTTTGTTCGGCCGAGCCTGGCGCAGCAAAGGAATGACCACAGTGGGACCGGTGACGACCAGGACTGCACCCAGCAGCAGTGCCAGCAGCAGATCGAGCTGCAAGATGAAATAGGCAGCCAAGGAAACAATGCCCCATGTGACCAGTGCGCCCAGGGAAATAAGCAGACGCACCACGCCCTCTGCGCCGCGCAGTTCATTGAGCCTTAGGCTTAATCCCCCTTCGAATAGGATAATCGCCACGGAGACAGAAACAAAGGGAAACAGCAGCTCGCCAAATAATTCATCAGGGTGAATCAATCCGGTCACAGGACCGGCTATAAAGCCAAAAATGAGCAGCAAGAGAATGGCAGGAATTTTGAAGCGCCAGGCCAGCCATTGGGCGGAAATGCCCAAGATAACGATGATTGCCAGGCCCGGTACGATTGATTGATGCATGAGCTTCTACCTTACTTGGGATGTCTGAAGAGGTCGCCCAACTTACAGTTATTGGTTCGACTAAAAAAGAACAGCTGCCAGAGGCTTTCTGGCAGCTGCTTGCTACATCTTGCTAGTATTGTGAATCTTTAATCGTTACTGCGCATCTTCAGAGACACGAGGCCAGGGGCCAAGAATGACATTGTCGACAACATGAATCGTGCCATTATCGGCGATGATATTCTCGATGATTACACGGGAATCATCGTTGACCCACAGGGAGTCGTCAAAGTACTTCAAGCCGGCGATCTGGCCATTGGCCATGGTGATGTTGCCCAGCATTGCCTTCGCTTCCGCAGTGGAAACGCTGTCGGTTAAGACGTGGTAGAGCAGGATATCGGTCAACTCTTCCTTGCTGAAAGCAGAAGCGACATTGCTGGCATCGAGACCCAGTTTGGCGAAGGCATCATCGGTAGGAGCGAAGACGGTCCACTCGCCACCGGAGAGAGCGCCAGCCAGATCCGTGGCAACCACAGCGGCAACCAGTGTGTCAAATCGACCATCCTGGATGGCGATGGCGGCAATGGAGTTACCGGAGACTGCAGCGGGTGACTCTTCTTCCATCATCTCTGCTTCTTCCGCTTCGGCAGCTACCGTCGTTTCTGCAGGCGTTTCCATACTCTCTTCCTCGACCATAGCCGTCTCAGTTGACATTTCCATGGCAGCATCTTCGCTGACGCGCGGCCATGGGCCCAAAATCACGGTATCGACGACATGGATGGTGCCGTTGCCGGCCATAATATCCTGAATGATGACGCGAGAGTCATCGTTAACCCAGAGGGAATCATCGAAGTACTTCAAGCCGGCGATCTTGCCGTTGGCCATGGTCACATCGCCCAGCAAGGTCTTCGCTTGGGCCGAGGAAACGCTGCCGGCGATCGCGTGATAGAGCAAGATATCCGTCAACTCTTCCTTGCTGAAAGCAGAAGCGATATTGCTGGCATCGAGGCCCAATTTCGCAAAAGCATCGTCGGTGGGGGCAAAAACGGTCCACTCGCCCTCTGCTAAGGCTCCATCAAGGCCAGCAGCAACAACGGCCGCTACCAGGGTGTCGAAACGGCCGTCATTGACGGCGATATCGACGATACTCTCTTCTTGGGCGCCTACCAGAGGCACAACCACTAAGAGCATCAAGACAACAACAATCAAAACTTTACTTACACGGTTCATGACAATATTCTCCTTTGTGAATTGTCAACAAAAATAAAAAGTAATCTCTAGCAACCGGTTCTTGAAGGCCCGCTAACGCGATTTTGACCGGCGATGCAGATAATATACAAGATTTGTACATATCTGGTAAAGGTTTTGTGCAATATATGAGTGAGCTCTCATATTTCTCTTATGCTGGTGTGACACCGTTTCGGTTGTCGATGGACGCTAAGCATAAACTTGAGAAGATTCATGAATTGCCGGTTCTGTTTTGAGCAGCTGGCACCTACCAGATGGGGAAAAAGTGGTAGGCGTCTAGACAAGTCAAGTTGCTTGAGGATCGCCCAGGTTTGGATTATCGGCCAATTTGGTTTAGTGCATTGAGCAGGGCTTCACCCTTATCCTTTGTGAAACTTCCCTCGGCACGCCAAAGCACGTCACCAGATCTGTCGAACAAGTAAACCCACATGTTCTGCTCGTTGTCGATGTCGAGGGCTTTTCTAAAAGCGCGTTTGTCTATATAGAGCGTAATTGTACGCGCGCGAGTTGTAAGGTTCGGTATGCCGGCGCGCATCCCTTCATTCAGAAATGTGCGATAGATGGGTCCCCTACGTGGCAAGGTGGGAAATTCGTAATAATGGAATTGAGGATCTTCTTGCGCAAGCTGCTCGACAAAGGGGACCCATTCATCGATCAGATCTTGATGCCGGCGTAAAAAGGCGATGAAAACCAGATTGATCGTACCGGCAAAATCATCCGGAAACACCATTTTCTGGCGCCTGAGATTGCTGCCATTTACGACTGGTAATTTCATTTGACGCTCCTTGAGCCTTGATTCGTACCATTCCAATTCTAGCATGAGTTGAGGAGGATGTCCTACTGGTTCTTAACTGACCGATAGGGAAGTATGTGCAAGTTCAGCAGCGCGCTGAGCGACGTCATCGATCATCCGTGAGAAGATGAGCGCGTGCAGCGGGTAGATGCCATACCAGTAAAGCAGACCGGGAAGTCCTTTTGAGGCGAAGTAGGCAGTCTGCACCAGATCAGTGCCGCCGCCTTCACGATCGTTGGCTTCAAATTGTAACCAGCCGCGGCCTGGCATTTTCATTTCCGCACGTAAACGCAGCAGCCGATCGGGCTCCACTATTTCCACGCGCCAGAAATCTAAGGCTTCTCCCTGACGTAGTTGATCCGGGTGGCGACGTCCGCGGCGCATACCTACGCCGCCCACGAGGCGATCCGCGGCTCCGCGCAACTGCCACAGCCAGTTAAAAGGCGGCCAACCGCGATCCCCGCCCAGAGCAGTAAATGAGCGAAAAACGGCCGATGGCGGGGCATCGACATGCTTCAGGCGCCGCTCGATGAGCATGCCCTGCTCTTGCGTTAAGGTGATCGGCTTGATATCCCCCTGGCTGGAAGCGTAGGCATCACTCCACAAGGTTTCGATATCCCCTTCTTCGATACGCGCCAGGGCCAGGCGCACGGCCGTCGCAAAATCAATCGGATCAATGTCAGGAAACAGCGTCCTGGCCGACTGATCGCGCACGATTAACTCATTGCGCAAACCTTCAATCAGAGGCGTGGCTACCCCGGCCGAAACGGGCGTCATCCAGTGCACCCAATAGGAGGACAGCCGCGGCGTTAAGACGGGCACGCGTATGATCAGGCGACGTAGGCCTCGAATACGTGCATAACTCATCATCATGTCGGCGTAGGTCAGCACGTCTGGAGCGCCTATCTCTATAATCTCACCCTGGCTGTCCGGGGTTTGCAAGGCCGAGATGAGGTAGTTGAGCACATCACGAATGGCTATGGGCTGTGTTTTGGTATAGACCCAGCGCGGGGCGATCATAACCGGTAATCGTTCGGTCAGATTGCGCATCATCTCAAAGGAGAGGCTGCCTGAGCCAACAACCATACCTGCGCGAAACTCAGTCACAGGTACTGCGAACTGTCGCAAGGCATCTCCTGTTTGCTGCCGCGAACGCAGATGCTCAGATAGGTTGCTGCCGGCATCTCCCAGCCCACCGAGATAGATGATGTTCTGCACGCTCGGCGCCCTCCGCGGCTGCGGCGAAGTTCTTCGCCGCCCGGATGTCGCGTTCGCTAAATTCGCTGTGACCGCCCATGCTGTGAATGAGATAGTAGGCGGCATCGATGCCCTGCATGGCAGCAGCCAGGCTTTCGGGAGCAAAGACATCACCAATGGCGACATCGACCTGGTCTTTCCAGTCACGGCCGTCAAGACGCGCCGCACTACCTCTAACTAGAACACGGACCTTGTAGCCGGCCTGCAAGAGGCGAGGAACCAAGCGACCGCCAACATATCCGGTGACGCCGGTAACCAGTATCGATTTGATGTCGCCCTGTTCATTCATGCACGTTACCCCTGCTGCTGCAAAAAGAAATCATTCTTGTCTCCCATCTTTGTTATCAAGATAGGCGGCTACCAGCAACGGCCCAACGGCCAGTAAGAATGCAAGTATACCCCATATAAAGATCCAGGTTTCATTCATGGCTATTGCTCCCCGCGAAAACCAATGCGCCAAAGCTTAGAATGGATGGTACCCAAAGGCCAACGAAGATGCCCTGATCGGTCGACCCGTTGAACCAGAGATATATTGATAACACAAACGATAAAAAGGCTGCCACTAGTATTGAAGCCTTGGCGATTCGCATTCTTGAACTCATTGTTATTTTCTCCTGTGCTTATGATTAGCTGACGAGTAGTTATTCACTTATGTAGCCGTTTACGGCTGCTGAGTATTGCCATTGGCAGCGCATACCAATACGCTTTGTAATAAACCTTGTTTGGCCGTACTTATAGATATCTTGCTAAGCTCCGATTTCCGTTATGTGAAGTGAATACAGGCTCGGCTCAGTACCTTGCCGAACCCGTATCCACTATTCACAAGGAGAGAAGAAAGCCATGACTGCCTGCGAATAAATAGGCATCGAACAACCAATGGTTCGTTGCCTGTGAATTTTCC
>CAVONO010000024.1:0-61843 GCA_963697305.1 uncultured Chloroflexia bacterium | reverse complement strand
AGTTCCTACTGAGGAACTGGCGGCTTTGCTAACTATAGGCATAAACCAGACTAGGGACTTGCTGATATTCTGCCCCTGTGCTGGCAAAGGACGATTCACTGCGCTTTACGGCCACAGCATTGATCCAATCGACTTCCAGGAAAAACTGCCCTTGCTGCTTGTCAGCGACCATCAGTCCAAAGGAACGAATAGATGAAGGATCTAGTGCTCCTGCGGCCCCGACGATGAATCCGCGGTATGTTGGAATCATTTCTGCAAAGGGAATGACAACTTCTTGCCAGGTATCAATCTCAGTCTCGAATACGGCCGTGTATGCAATTTCGGCTCCGGTCTTCTCTGTCCGGGTGCGGAGCCGGTAAACATTGCCGTCACCACGCACGCGCATCAAGATGCCATCATAGCCACGTAGATCATAGCTGGCCCATTCAGACCGCGTCGATGCGAACCCGCCATTATTTTCTAACGAAACGTTGCCGGAAAAAATCAATTTTCGCGAGTCGGGATCTACGCGGACGGAGCTGCTTGAGATTCCACCCATCACATTGTCATCGACCGTATACCAGGATGGCTCGGCACCATCAAAAACAAACAGCGGACGGCCTGGCCTTTGATTCATTGCATCTTCCTGCCCGGCTACGGATTCAATCTCTGAAGGAACCGTATCTTTTCTATCAAACATGATGGTCTCATCCTTTGATAATTGGGTCACTGTTGACCTGTTTTCTTCTACAACAAAGCTTGTTTCCACTAATCCACCTGAAGACGATGTTGACCTGACAAGAACTTCGGTCGCCGTCTGCAAGAACTTAGCGCTAAGCCCATGATTAACATCGATACTGAGAGGATTAAGAATAAAAATGTCTTCATTGGGCCATTCCATGCAATATGTCATTTGCGAAGTTTCGTCTGTCATTTCCGGGGACCCGGCTCGACATCTGCTCTTGCCGGGTCCCTTTCCTTATTGTTTGCCTCATCTTTACCAATATGCTAATGGGATAAGAAGGAAAAAATGTGCATTCTCGAAAATAATCATTATTAAACAAGAAAGACACTGGCGAATACCAGTATCATGGTCGCGACTGCAATTGCACCACTCACACGATCGAGCGGTTCTAAAGCTTCCTTCGCTGCGATCTGCGATACCTGACCATACTTCATCTGGTTCAACTCATCTGTCAGGTGTTCACGATATATACTCAAAAAGCCCAATCGCTGATTCGAACGCTTCATGTACAAAACTCCTTTGAGGCAGACAATAGTTGATTGTCAAAATTGAACTACTTGCCAGCCACGTTATCTACAGGCCCTGCCCAATCCGATAGTTGTGAGTGCTCGCTGTTCGCCTGAGATAGGCACATAATAGGCCCTTGTTACTCTTTTGTCAAGGTATTGGACAGAAACGTTCAAGTTTGTCTAATATTTGCACAATTATAGCTGTGCGCTATTTACCGGGTCCTGGGAGAAGGGGCCTTTACTCAATCACCTGCTGCGGTTCGACGGTTAGCTCTGAGCTTGATCCTAATGTCGAGAAATGTGTCCTGTGCGGCCAACCAAGAATCGCACTTCGCTTGTCAACGATCACAGCCTCGGGTTGGCCTGTGGTTTCATCCTTCTGGTATTTATATGATAAGGGCGCATTCTATTGCGCGACGCTGCAGAGCGCCCGCGTGGCGACCTATCTGAGGCAGGAAGCTCGCTGTGGATTTGAAAGTGCAGCCGGTCAGCCGCCCTATTACGGCGTGTGCGGACGCGCGCTGGCAAAGATTGACGAGGATCGGGGCGCAGAAATTCTCGAGCGCTTGTTGGTCCGCTATCTGGACGATGTCGATAACCCGCTTGCCCGAGTTCTTCTAAGTAGGTCGGGACCTGAGGCTGCCATTCGACTCGAACCGCAGAGCACCTTTACTTGGAATTTCACTGCTAGAATGGGTGGCGCCCCCTCGCCCCAAGGAACTAAGATTTGCCCTGGCTAGCAGAAGCGTTAGGTAGCTGTTCACTCATGTGGGCGACTTCCTGATTCATCCCATCCACCAGCGAAAGAAGCTCTTCATTCGCTGGGATGTCGCGCATCGAATGTCCATAATGTACAAAGCGCGCTGTACCAGTCTTGTCCACCAATACCTGTGCCGGCATCCGTCCAAATTTAAATAGCTTCACTTCCTGTCCGTATTGCTTGAGGATGCGGTATTTTGGGTCGGGAAGCCCCGTAAATGGCAATTGGTGATCAGAGAAGTAGGCTGCAAACTTCTCGGCATCGTCGGGCCCGATAACCAGGATGGCCACACCCCGCTCCACAAATTGTTCATAATCCTGGCGCAACTGCGCCATGTGCGCTTGGCAGAAAGGTCAGGTAAAGCCCCTATTAAAGACCAGCAAGACGTGCTGCCTTCCGGCAAATTGGGACAGGCTAACCACATTCCCATGATAATCCTGCAGGGTGAAGTCCGGTGCAGGTGAATTTAGATCAACTTTTGGCATTTTGATATTCCTACTGAATCACGATCAGCCGATTAACTTCGATTCTACATCTGAAGCTGCCGCATCTCCTAGTTACTGAAGTGCCGGCGTCAATATGAAAAGTATACGATGTTTCTTGACAATTGTCAAGATAATATATATACTTTGTTCAAATAAAGTCTATATTTCAGAGACATCGTCAAGGTCATGGCGATTGCGCACTCTCCGGGATGGCACGCGCATGTGCTTTCAGCCTCCGAAGTAATGGGTATCAAACAAGAAGTTGAATGATAATATGAACAAACTAAATGCGGCGATGAGAGATAGCAGACCGGTTTTTAATATGAAGGCGGTTGCAGCAAAGACAGGGCTAAATCCAGCAACTATTCGTGCCTGGGAGCGCCGCTATGGTCTGCCACGTCCAACCAGAACGGCTGGTGGACATCGCCAATACTCTAGAAGTGATGTTGATACATTGAAGTGGCTGATTGCCCAACAAGAAGATGGTGTCTCTATCAGCCACTCCATTGATTTGTGGCACTCTTACGTAGATAAAGGGCAAGATCCGCTTCAAATTGAGGCAACAGGCATTAAGAAGCCTAAGGTGCGATTTGCTCCCGCGTTCGAAGGCGGACAAATTGACCAGCTTCGAGAAGCGTGGGTTTCTGCTTGCCTTGCCTATGATAGAGAAATGGCCGAACAGGTATTGGCCAGTGCATTTGCTCTATATGACCCGGAAATTGTCTGCGTCGAGTTGCTGCAGAGGGCACTGGTTGAAGTTGGCAACGGATGGTACAACGGTGAAGTGACCGTTCAGCAAGAGCATTTTACTTCAGCCCTCACTCTTCAACGGCTGGAGATGTTGATTTCCGCTACGCCCCCGCCCACCCGCCCAGAGCGAATTATGGTAGCCACGGCTCCAGCAGACTACCATATATTCAGCCCACTTTTATTGACCTTTTTGCTGCGCCGCAGAGGTTGGGACGTGATATATCTGGGTGCCAATGTGCCGGCTGATGAACTGGAGTTAACAATCGAGCATATAAAACCGGAGTTATTCGTCGTTTCTGCCCAATTATTGCATACGGCGGCTACCCTGAAGGATTTGGCCACAGCGGCGCAGGTACACGGTGTCACCCTGGCCTTTGGTGGCCTGGTCTTCAATCGGATACCGGTATTACGCAGCCTGATTCCCGGACATTTTCTTGGAGAATCTTTGCAAGACGCGGTTCAGTCTGTTTCTGAGATCATGATGCAGCCGCAGCCGATCTCAAAATGGGTAGAACCATCGGACACCTATCAGCGGGCCCTGATCCAATATAGTGAACGTCGAGTCTTGATCGAGTCCTATGTATGGAGAACATTCATGAGTACCAACAAGCCCACCGAGCACCTGACCTCAATCAACAGTGACATTGCTCAGACCATCGAGGCGGCTCTCAAGCTGGGAGATATGCGGCTTTTGCAGTCTGATTTCAGCTGGATCGAGAACCTGCTGATGGGCTATCGTCTTCCCAAACCTTTAATAGCTGAATACGTCCTGGTTTATCATCAGGCAGCGAAAATTCACCTAGACCAAACGGCCTGGTGCATAGTTAGCTGGCTGTCACAAATTCTGACGGGGGCGGATTTAATCGAAAGAGCATGAACAAACCAAGGCCAGTACAGCCCCGAACAGGGCAGGAATCTGTTTGGGACTATCCCCGGCCGCCGCGGCTGGAGCGGTCCTCCAAACGGCTGCAAGTGATCTTCAACAGCGTCCTCATTGCCGACAGCGATCGAGCCTGGCGGGTGCTAGAAACAAGCCATCCGCCAGTTTACTATATCCCGCCGGACCATATAAATCCGACTTACTTGCGCCCTGCCCAGGGAAGCTCTTTGTGCGAGTGGAAAGGCCAGGCATCATACTATGATGTAATGGTGAACGAAAAGGTCGCGCGGCGGGCGGCGTGGAGCTATGCACAACCCATGGCGACATTTTCCAGTATTAAGGATCACCTTGCTTTCTATGCCTGGGCGATGGAAGCATGCCTGGTTGATGGTGAAAAAGCCCGACCGCAACCAGGTAATTTTTACGGCGGTTGGATCACCGCTGATATCGTGGGTCCGTTCAAGGGTGAACCGGATAGTTGGGGTTGGTAACAATCCTCGCCCTCACCTTGCTGGCCAATGGTACGAGCATTGTTAGTGTGGAGCATAGTATGAGCACATCGATCTGGTGGATTCGACGGGATTTGCGGCTGGCTGATAACCAGGCACTAAGCGCGGCTGTGGCACAATCGGAGAGCGTTGTGCCGGTCTTCGTTCTGGATCCGCGCTTATTGGCTTCACCTTTTGCCAGCCCCCAGCGCACTGCCTTTCTATTTGCCGGTTTGCGCTCCCTGGATCAAGATCTTCGCCAGCTTGGCAGCAGGCTAATCATCGGTAAGGGAGAGCCGGTCGGCACATTATCCGCCTTGGCGTCGGAAAGCGGCGCCACTTCCATTTTTGCTGAAGAAGACATATCGCCCTATGCTCGTCGTCGTGATGCCCAAGTGCGCGATGTGCTGCCCCTACAATTGACTGGTGGCCTGACCGTTTACCCGCCAGATTTTGTTCTCAAGCAGGACGGCCGGCCATACACGGTTTACACACCATTCAACAAAGCGTGGCAAGCCTTGCCTCGACCCGTACCATCCGACCTCCTGCCCAAACCTGTGTCGCTCAACACACCGCTTGGTCTACCCTCGCTGCCCATACCTGATCAACCGGTCATCTCGAGCCAGGTGCCTTTCAAGGCAGGTGAAGCGGAGGCCTTGCGGCGCCTGGAAAGTTTTACTGCTGTTGGCGCCAATTCCATTTATCGTTATGAAGAGGGGCGCAACCGGCCCGATATGGCTGGCACCTCCAGCCTTTCGCCCTATATTCGCTTTGGCATGCTTTCACTGCGCCAGGCCGTGATTGCGGCTGGCCAAGCGATCTGGCGTGCGCCGGATAATCAAAGTCGCCAGAGCGCGGAGACCTGGCTAAACGAACTCATCTGGCGTGAATTTTATCTCAGCATTCTCTACCATTTTCCCCATGTTCGCCGGAGAAATTTCCGGCCACAATTTGATGCCATCGAGTGGGACAACGATCCTCAAGCATTCGAGGCCTGGTGCCAGGGGCGTACTGGCTACCCAATTGTCGATGCGGCCATGCGCCAGCTAGTCCAGAGCGGTTGGATGCACAACCGGACGCGAATGATTACCGCCTCGTTCCTGGTCAAAGATTTGCTCATCGATTGGCGCTGGGGCGAGCGCTGGTTCATGCAGCACTTGATCGACGGTGACCCTGCGTCCAACAATGGCGGATGGCAGTGGGCTGCCGGTACCGGGACTGATGCTGCACCCTATTTCCGCGTCTTCAATCCCGTGCTGCAGAGCAAGAAGTTCGACAGGTACGGTGGATACATCCGTCGCTGGCTTCCAGAATTGGCCGGTGTGCCCGACCGATACATCCATGAACCGTGGCGCATGCCAGACGATATTCAGAAACAAGCCAACTGCTGCATCGGACGGGATTATCCACGGCCGATTGTGAACCACGCTGCTGCCCGGAAGCGGGCCCTCGCTGCTTATAAACAGGCTAGCAGCTGAGCCTTCACCCGCTAACCTGCACAAACGTTATCTTTTGGGCAGATCCTGCAAAATATATCTCGGACCCATCGAACTCATCGCCAGAGGCTTAGCGGTCCGCTCATTCGCCGCCAGCGTGCGCGAGCGCGGAGGGCGTCTGGCAGCCGACGATCGCCGGGGCCTCGTGGATGAGCGCGTCATTCTCGAGGGCCTCCACCATGAAGAGGGCATAGTCCACGCGGCGCGTCATGTTGCTCTCGAGAATGGGATCGCCCACGTGCTTGCTCCACACCGGCAGGCCCTGGCTCTCACCCTCTTCGAGGTCGCTGCCACGCACGACGGTCCACAGCGTGTCGCTGGCAAACACCCGCCGGCACGCTTCCACCTGGTCGTCGATATCCACGAGGCGAAATAAGCGCCCGATGCGGCCGAAAACCTTCTCCTGCACTTTTAAGGAGCGCGAGTAAACGTCCTGGCCGTCCAGGGTTATATGCCAGCCGCAGGAGAATATGAGGCGCGCGCCCGGACGCGCGTAGTCGAGCACCGCCTGGGCCGTTCCCGACGCGTACTGCTGAACCCCCCAAGGGACCAGTACAGTGAGTACCCCGTCACACCCTGCGACTGCCTTCTCAACGATCTCGCGGTCGTTTGTTGCTCCGGGAATGACGGTGATCCGCCCTTTGAACGGGTCGAGTTTACCTACACTGCGCTCCCGGCAAACGCCAACCACCTCGTAGCCGCGATCCAGCGCGTGCTGCACCATGTACTGCCCGAGTTTTCCGGATGCCCCTATGATACAAACCTTCTTCATATTCTCGCCTCCTCCAGGAGTGCGCCCATGGTTGTGGCCCGGTTCCGGGCACGCCCATTGTGGGGCCATGCTTGGCCGTTATTGTAACATACGGCACCCTTTGAAGATAGATGTCAGCCGTCAGAAACCCTGACTCATCATGGTGCGCTGTAGCACACGTTAACTCCACTCCCAATCGTAATCGATCTACCTCGATGTAGTTACGATTTCTATTACCTTCAAGGCAAAACCGGCTCCATCCCTTGTCAAATAATCCTCTCAAATGCGGTTATTATTTGAACAAGTGAACGAACCAGGTGATAGGCACATTTCCATTTTGTACCCTTGTCCGCGACTTTGACGGAGCCGTCCCTGTAGAGCCGCTCATACCACTCTCCATATTCTTGGTCATAGAAATAATTCATACAGAAGTCGTATTGCTTTTCAAACATTGCCAAATACTTCAAATCCAGTGATGCGGCATAAGAATTGGCAAAACAACAAAGTGACTCGCAGTTGACCCACCATATCTTGTCATCCCAGACGGTATTCGTTTCTAAGTGCCAATCAAACGGTTGCGGCGTCCGACCCGCCGCGTCAAGATACGCGAAAATTCCACCGTGAACACTGTCCCAGCCGACACTGTATGTCCAGTCAACCCCCTGCAAGGCTTTTTTTACGACAGCCGGGTTCTTGTGAATCCTACCTGTTTCCAGGCAAAACCACATGGATTCAAGAGAATGACCGGGATTGATGAAATTGCCGGCAGGGGATGCGTCAAGTTCATTGTCCCGGGTCACCGCCTCAAAAACAAGCATTTTCTCATTCCGTAGAAACCAGTTGAGTATCTTGTCGAGACAATACTCTTCAAAAGCCTGCACCCTATTACGGCCCAGCGTTTGCCCCGCAATGAAAGCGGTATTTAGCGCTGTAAGATGCATATCATGCCAAATAAGTGAGGGACTCCAACTGTTTTCAAAGATATCTCTAAATTCCAAGTTCATGGTGTTTGTTTCGACAGCCGAAAAGGTGTCCTCAAGCACTCTCATCCCCCGATCGTCGGCGCCTCCTGTCGCAAGCAAATACTCTGCCAGTCCCTGTGCCACATGGTAATCTGAATAGATTGAATTGGTACCTGTGATGACATTGCCTTCACGATCAAGCTCATAGTTCCATCTCCCGTTCCCAGCATAGGCATGGCGCAAGAGATAATCATAACCCAGCATCGCAGACTCGAGCCACGTACTCCTCTTTTCAATCCTGTTATAAAGCAGAGCATAGGTATAAAGCTGCCTCCCCTGAAACCAAATGTACTTATTTGTGCTCGTTATGTTCCCTTCCCTATCAAAGCAGGTGATGTAGCCACCTTTCTCGCGGTCAAGACAACTTTCATCCCAGAAAGGCATGATATCTTCAAGGATATGCCTCTTAATGCCAACTATGTAATCTCTTATGATTTCGGACATAGTATCTAATCCTCCCGATCAAGTTAATTCAAAAAGTCACTTGTCGTAACCGGCAACTAAACCACGCACAAGTGCTTTTTGGCCAATGAGATAGAGGATGATCATTGGGATCGTTACGGCCGTCAATCCCGCCATTAGTGAGGGGACGTCCAATGAAAAGCGTTTCTGTACTGATGTGGTAATGCCGACCATCAATGTGCGGCGTTCTTCAGTCTGTAAGAACACCAAAGCAATAAGTAACTCATTCCACACCCAGACAGCATTGACAATCATAGCAGTCATTAGCGCTGGCTTTGAGAGCGGCAAGTAAATTTTTGTCAACACTTGAAATCCAGTGCAGCCATCAATGTAGGCTGCTTCCTCGATTTCATTTGGGATGGATATGAAGAAGTTGCGCAGCAGGTATATTGTAAAAGGCAGCATCAGCCCAGCGTAGATAATAAGTGGTCCGCCTAGATTATTCACGAGGTGCAATGGGCGGAAGAGCACAAACATAGGAATAACCATGACGATGGGGGGGATCACCATTAAAGGCGTGATCAGGTTAAAAAGAGTATCGCGACCAGGAAAGCTCATCTTGGCAAAAGCATAAGCCGCCAGGATTGCGATGGTTGAACAAACCACAACAGCCCCGGCTGTCAACAAAATGCTGTTAGCAAACCAGCGTCCCAGGTTCGGGTGTTGGAGTATCTTTGTATAATTCTCAATCATCAGGCTTTGAGGCAGACCAAGCAGGTTATTAAAGAACTCGTTCTTCGCTTTAAACGAATTGGTTAACATGAAGTAGAGCGGGAACAAGGTCAAGGTGGATAAGAAGATCAGGGCAAGCTGCTGGACGGTCTTGCCGGGTAAGCGTTTTAGACGCTGAACACTGATGAGGCTGGGTGTTTTCACTCTAAACGTCCGCTCCTTCGGTCTGCCGGCGCAGTCGGGCTTGCAAGAACATCAATAGAAGGGCAAAGATCAGCAGCATAACTGCGGCTGCAGATGCAATCTGCATTTGGCTGTATGGAAAAGCTTTCTGATAAATAAAATATTCCAATACCCAGGTGCTATTTCCCGGACCACCTTTCGTCATTACCAGGATGTAAGCGAATATCCAGCTTAGCATGGTGATCATCGTGACGATGATATAAAACTCTATCACCGCGGTCATTTGCGGGATTGTCACATATCTCATCTGCTGCCACCAACCAGCGCCGTCCAATTTGGCTGCGTCATACAGCTCTTCAGAAATCGAACTCATTCTCGCAAGAAAAAGAATGATCCCAAACCCTAGCTCTTTCCAGATCACGACAAACATAATTGACCAGATCGCCGTAGCAGATGTTCCCAGCCATTCACGTGTCAGAGATTCCAAGCCAAGAGAGCGGAGGATCAGATTGAAGACACCGTTTGCCTGCAGGATATAACTAAAGACAATTCCCACAACCGGGATTGCCAGTACGTAGGGGATAAACACCAAAGAGCGGTAGGTGCGCCAGCCGCGAACCTGCTGCATAATGAGTGAAGAAAACACCAAGGAAAGCACGACCAATATGGGAACCGCTATCAACAGGCGCAGGTTATTGGAGAATGAAGTCCAGAATATCGGATCGCGCAATGCATTCTGATAGGCTACAAAGCCATCCCAGGTTATTACTCCATCGATAACCCTGGTGAGACTGCGCCGGACGAGATCAATGATTGGATAGACAAAGACCAGAACGATAAGGATAAGCGCAGGAGTAAGATAGAGATAAGGGGTGTATTTTGACTGAAACGATTGATTCATAAGGCTTCACGCACTTCAGAGCAAAATCAAAGATAAGCAGAATTGGCAATAGTTGAAACCAAGATGGGGGCTGTCCAAAAAGTACGCAATATTTGAACAGCCCCTTAGCGATCTAGACCGACTATTCTCCGAACATTTCGGGTGGCAAGCCCCACTTCGAATAATTCTCGAGCTGCTCTGGGTTCTCGCGACGATTCTTTTCCGCGATTTCCTGCCATTTCATAGCAGCTTCTTCCGGCGTGATCTCACCCGCCACCAGTAACTGCCCAAGAGCGATGGATCCCTCGGATTCCCAGACGGGTGGGTAGAAGTACTGGTACCAGAATAGCGGGAATTCAGAAGTCCACTCGTTGACGGCCGCATCTGAATTGGTATTGAACCACTCGGGTTTGAAGCGTGAATCTGGGGTCACAGCCCCAGCTTTCTCATACATCAATTGCATGATGTCTTCACGATGTAAGAAACGTAGGAATTCAGCAGCCTCTTCCTTATGGGGCGAGAAGGATGTGATTGCCAGCGTTTGGACAGGAACACCAATGGCATTATTGTATTCCCCAGTACCATAAACTGGCGTGCGCATAATGCCGACCACATCTTTCCCCATCTGGCGCTCCAGCACAGCGATATAGGGCTGGACGTGATTGGTCATAGCAGCCATTTCTTGCTCAAATAGCGCCTGTCCTTGGTACAGGTCAAGGGACATAACGTCATTGTTGAAGCACCCGCGGTCATCGAGCTCTTTCCAGCGTGACCACCACTCAGCATACATGGGTTCTGTCAAGCTTTTATCGCCGCGCACAGCAGCCATCAGATCGTCGACACTATTGAAATTTTGCTGCCCTAGGTAGCTGACCATCCAACCACCCAACCAGCCATCTTTGAAACCAGTTCCAATGGGAGTAATACCCGCCGCGCTGAGCGAATCGCAGGCATTCAACCACTCATCCCAAGTTTCCGGCGGATTCTCGGGGTCCAGACCGGCTTGAGCAAACATTTCCTTGTTGTATGCCCAGAAAGTTCCAATTTGATAGAAGGGCACGCCCCACTGTTTATCGTCCCAGAAGGTTTCAGCCCTCTGTCCGGCAGGGATGTTTGCCAACTCTTCCGCGCTCCAGTAGTCACTTACCGGGGCTAGGTTGCCCAACCAGGCATCCTCTAAGGTGAAGACACCACCCCAGAAGAACTGGATGTCCGGTCCCTCTTTGGCCTCGGCAGCGGCGCGGAATGCGGGATAGAGAGAGTCAGATTCTTGCAGCACTGCATTGACGGTGATATGTGGATTTTCCTGCTGGTAAACATCGACAGCGGCATCCATAAAATCTTTCATTCCTGGCGCTTCCTGTTCACCCCAATACCAGACTGTTAGGTCGAATGGATCATCAGTCGCTTCTGCCTGATCAGCTGAAGGTTGTGCTGACCCTCCGCAAGCAACTAATGCGATCGAAGCGATTACGAGTAGACTCATTAAAATTAGGATTCTTTTGTTCATTTTTCTTATCCTTGTTTCTCCCTGAAATTGATATACGTAAAAAACCATGGCACTGTTTTCCTATGAGTTCACCTCCTTACAGATCCACTTTGACAGCGGTCGCTAAGTTGTTCGGTCTGTCGGAATTCAATCTCTTTTCCAGCGACCGATCATAGAAATGCCAAAAAGTCACTTTGCCACGCTATTTGGAAGCAGATCGAAAAGAACCTTCTGCTACCGATTCTGAGGCCAGAATCTGATCAACCTTTGATAAATTCTGGGAGGTAATCAACTTGAGCCTCGGCCATTTCGTCGAATAGTTGCCGTATTTCCTCGAGGGAGCAAACGGCCGCGGTCAGGGGATCGAGCATCAGGGCATGCACGGCCGCTTCGCGATCCTGTTCCAGCACGGCCGTGGCTACTAAATCATGAAATGCCATGTGCTGCGCATTCAGGGCAGCCAGATGCGTGGGCAGGCGGCCAAAGTGTGTCGGCTGGACTCCTTTGTTGTCTACAAGGCAGGCTACTTCGACGACGCCATCCTGGGGCAGGTTATCAATCAGCCCGGTGTTGGGCACATTGCCATAGATGACGGCGGGAACCCCTGTTTCCATCGCCTCGATGATGTAGGATGCGAACTCCTCACCGCGCTGCATATCGTACTCCTGCTTGCCGGCCAGATAGTCACGCAGTTCCTGGGCTGATTCTTCCAGCCAGGTGGGCCAATTATTGGCATAGAAACCACTTTCGCCTACGTAGCCGCGGCGGTCGTATTTCTGAACGAGATCGGGGCGCTTGCGGAAATAGGGCACATACTCTGAATCATGGCCGCTGCCTTCGGTGCAGAAAGCACCCAGATGGCGCATTATTTCGAAACGCACGGGATCCTGGTCGTATATCGCGGGAACCTGCGCTTTCTCACGGAGCAGCGGATAAAGATCCTCGCCATCGCGCTCGAGCCGGACAAACCAGGCCTGGTGATTGATGCCGGCGGCGCGCCAATCAATCTGCTCGTAAGGAATCTCCAGGTATTGGGCCAAGGTATGCGAGGTATGCTGGATGGAGTGGCACAGCCCTACAATCGGCAAGCTTGAAGCGCGAACGCCGCTGAGCACCGTTAGCGACATGGGGTTGGTAAAGTTCATAACCAGGCTGTCTGGCGCGAGTTGTTCTACGTCGGACAGAATCTCGATCCAGGCGGGCAGGGTACGCAGCGCTTTAAACAGGCCGCCCGGGCCGATCGTGTCGCCAATACATTGATCGACGCCATATTTGAGCGGAATATCGTAATCATGGCGCACATTTTCGCGCCCAGCGACTTCGATGGTGTTGATAACATAGTTACTTCCCGCCAGCACGTCCCGGCGATCAAGGCTGGCTTCGACCGTCCAGCGGCGACCACTTTCGCGGATCAACTTCTCGGCTGCTTGGTGCGCTAGGTCCAGCCGTCCGGCGTGGATATCCACGAGGGCGAAGGTACCGCTATCAAGTGCAGGCGTGGCCAGCACGTCACGGATGATCTCAGTTGAGAATTCAGCGCTTCCGGCGCCGATAATGGCTATTTTGGGCATCAGTTGTCTCCTTTTTTCTTTGCCTATAACGGCTTGGTTGTCGTTATCAGGTTGCTAACTTCTTGTACCGTGGGCGCGCCTTCCATGGGCCCTTGCCGGGTCACGGCGAGAGCGCCTGCCGCACAGGCAAACTGGCCCGTACGGGCAGCAGGCCAGCCGGCTTGCAGGCCATAAACAAAAGCAGCATTGAAGCAGTCGCCGGCCCCTGTGGGATCGACTTCGGATATGGCATAGCCGGGGATCTCTATACGGCCGTCCTGGGTGAAGATGGATGCTCCGCCAGGCCCACGTTTGAAGACAACGATCCGCTCTTGCCCATCAAGCAGAGCCGTGGCGGCGGCGTTGTCGTCCTCCATGCCGCTGAGCAGGCGCGCCTCTTCGACGGTCGGCAGCAGTAGATCGGCCGTATTCAGGTATGGCTCCAGCACAGCGCGCGCCTCATCCACGGGCATCAGTTCCGGGCGCAGGTTGGGATCAAGGCTGAGCTTGCCGCCCGCCTCCCTGGTGAAGCGCAGCGCCGTGGCGCAGGCCTGGCGACACGCTTCGCTGAGGAAGAGTGTCGAGCCGGAGATATGCAGCCATGCTACACCGGCGAAATAAGCGGCATCGAGCTGTCCGGCGGCCAATTGGGCGGCGGCGGAGTGGCGCAAGTGGAAGACAAATTCACGATTGCCGCTGGCAGCGTAGGCGATGAAGGCGATGCCGGTTGTGTAATCCGGCTTTCCTTGCAGATAACTTGTATTCACCCTTTCTGCTTCCAGGCGTTTTTGCAGCAGTCCCCCAAAGTGATCGGTGCCGACGCTGCCGATAAAGCCTACAGGCAGATCCAGCCGGGCAGCGGCGACAGCAAAGATGGCCGGCGCGCCGCTGGCGAAAGGGCCGTGAAAGATTCCTGGCTGATCCAGGGGTGCGCGCCTGTCTGGGCGCATGATCTCGACCAGCGCTTCACCGATGACGATGATTTGTGGCATATGCTTACCCAACGCTGTGTGTCATTGCAGTGGATCAGGGACGGGGTCGCAGGATCAGAATTCTTCTCCGCGCGGCCATACCACCAGTTCGGTAACAATGGCGTGGGGGGGCAGGGTAACGGCGTGCAGGGCCAATTCGGCCACATCCTCGCCGTTTAACATCTCCTCATCCCACTCTGCAGGGTCCCCACCGCCCAAATAGGTGTTCACTTGCCCCGGACAGACGGCCGTTACGCGCACACCCGTCGTTCTTAATTCCTTGGCCAGCGCTTCGTTAAAGCCCAGCAAGGCAAACTTGCTGGCGCAGTAAATCGTGCCTTCCGGATAGGCCCAACGGCTGGAGGTTGAGGCAATATTGACAATGTGCCCGCTTCCTCGTTCAATCATCGCCGGGAGCAGCGCTTGCGTCAATAAGAAAACGGCACGCATATTGACATCAAAGATCTCATCGTACTGCGCCAACGTTAGTTCGCCGATCGGCGCCCACGCTCCGACTCCGGCATTGTTCACCAGAATATCAATACCCTCAAATTGATTGTGGGCTTCGCGTACCAGGGCCATGATGCTCGCTGGATCGCGCAGATCCGTTGGGACGACCAAGCAGCGCTGCCCCAGAGCCGAAATCTCTCCGGCCAGTTCTTGCAGTTCGTCATGGCTGCGAGCAGCAATGAGCACATCCGCACCAGCCCGTGCAAAACGCAGGGCAATTGCCCAGCCTATTCCCCGGCTCGCACCCGTCACGAGCGCCCGTTTTCCCTGCAGTTGATTCATACTGTACTACTCTTTATTGCTCTGCTGCGGAATCGTGTTCCCGCAGCGCCTGCCAGACACGTTCCGGGGTGATCGGTAGGTCGCACACACGCCTACCTATCGCGGCCGTAATCGCATTGGCCACGGCGGTTACGGCTACGGTCATCGGCGGTTCGCCCACCAACTTGGCTCCGAATGGCCCATCTCCACCCGGGACCTCAATGATGATCGTTTCGATTGGCGGCATATCAACGGCCGTCGGCATCCGGTAGTCGAGCAAACTGCGATTGCGAACCTGCGCCGCCTCGTCATAAGAAAGCTCCTCCCACAAAGCTATCGCTGCCGACTGTGCAGCCGCGCCCTGCATCTGTCCCTCGATCAACAGGGGGTTGATTGCCTTTCCCACATCCTGGAACATCGTCAGGCGCAGCAGGGAAATCTTCCCTGTTCTTGGCTCCACGCTCACCTCAGCGACACACGCGGCGTAGCCTGGCGCCCGGCGCCGTTGTTCCGCCGACCCGACCCCGATGACCGGTCCGAATTCGGCGAACCACTCGGTGCCAAGTTCATACAAAGTTGAGAATGCGTGTCGTTTGCCTGGCTGGGCAATGAGATAGACCCCATCGTCATCCAGGGCAAGCGCCGCTTCGCGAACCTCGAAATCCCTGGCTACATGCCTGATCAATTTGTCGCGGATATCACAGGCGGCCTGCAAAACAGCGGCACCCATGGCATAAATCGTCTGGCTGCCGGCGCTCATCGGCGCGAACGGCGCATGGTCCGGGCTGGCCTTGGTCATCACAATCTTATCTACAGACACGCCCAGCGCCTCAGCCGCAATTTGGGCCAGGCCAGTATAGGAACCACTCAGGTCCACCGTGCCGACGACGATGCGGAATACGCCCCCAGCCTCCAGATACACAACCGCGCCCGCCGGTCCGGTGCCTCCACTCCAACTGCCCAGGCTCATGCCCCGGCCGCGCAGCATACCCGCCCCGGCCTGCGGCAGCGGAGCGTTCCACGCTGGATGCTCGGCCACGGCCGCCAGCACCTGCGTCGCTCCGATTGGATCCTGGAGCTCTTTAGTGGTTAAGATATCTCCTTCACGAATGACGTTGTGCAATCGAATATGGAGGGGATCGATATCCAGGGCACGCGCCATGTCATCTACCTGTGATTCCATGGCAAAGTGCGCGTTGGGCGCTCCAGGAGCGCGATAGGCAGTGGCGCTGGCCTTATTGGTTAACAGTTCACGCCCGCGTAGATGCCACGCCTCAAAACGGTAGTTGTTGCGCAAAGTAGCCGTGATATTGGTCATGATCCAACCGGTGGGGAATGCTCCGGCATCAACCAGGACATCGGCTTCGACGGCCGTAAAAGTTCCATCCGCCCTGGCTCCTGTTTTTATGCGGATTATCGAGTGTGGCGCCGGGTTAGCGCCGATCAGTTCCTCCTCGCGGGTCAAGATCAGCTGCACTGGTCGCGCCGCTTTTTTGGCCAACAGCACCGCAACAGGCGCAAAAATCCCTTCACCCTTGCCCCCGAAGCCACCGCCAATTTCCGTGGTATTCAAGGTGATGTTGCTGTGAGCAATGCCCAGCCCATCCGCTATTAAGCTGCGTGCGGCAAAGGCCCCTTGAACACATTCCCAGACAATCACGTGGTCGGGCCGGTCCCAATAGGCTGTTACGCCGTGTGGTTCAATGTACCCTTGATGGACCACTGGAACGGTGTATGTGTTTTCGACGATGATGTCGGAAGCAGCAAAGGCCGCCGCCACATCGCCATAGGAAAAAACATTTTCATCCAGGACATTGGGCGAACTACCCACTTCGTTTGCCGCCGATTGATCATCATCGGCCGCTGCAATCACCTGTCCATGCGCCGAACCAGCGCTCTGCCCCTGCTGCTGCCCGTGAAGAACCGCAGGGCAGCCCGGCTGCAGCGCTTGTTCAAGGGAGGTCACCACGGGCAGAAGACGGTAGGTAACCTCGATCAGTTCGACAGCCGCCTCGGCCGTAGCCAGATCAACAGCGGCCACGGCTGCTACCGCCTGTCCGGCAAACACGACATAGCGCCGGGCCAGAAAAGCATGGAAGCGCGAGACCGGGTCATAATGAACCGCTTGCGAAATATCGGCGGCTGTAACCACAGCATGCACACCGGGCAAGGCTTCTGCCTTAGCACTGTCAATGCTCAGAATCTCGGCATGGGGATGGGGGCTGGCCAAAAACTTGCCTACCAGCATACCGGGTAGGCGGATATCGGCTGCGAATGCACCCACTGCCGTCACTTTGTCGACCGAATCCAGGCGAGGGATCGCCCTGCCAATTACATTGCGCTCACTCATGGTACATCTCCTCGGCTGCGTTCTGTACTGCCTCGACGATCTTCTGGTAGCCAGTGCAGCGACAGAGATTGCCGGCCAGACTTGAGCGAATTTCCAGTTCCGTTGGTTGGTGGTTGCCGCTTAGCAGTGCAATCGTGGACATCATCATTCCCGCCGTGCAAAAGCCACACTGCAAGCCCCCGTTGGCGACGAAAGCATCTTGTAAGGGGTGGAGTTTGCCTTCAGTCGCCAAACCCTCCACCGTCAAGACTTGCTGGTGATCGACCTCAGCGGCTAACATCAGGCAGGAGGAGACTGGTTGGCCATTAACCAGGACCGTACAGGCCCCACAGTGTCCCGTGCTGCACCCTTCTTTGGTGCCGGTCATGCCCAGGTTGTTGCGCAAGAGCTCTAGCAGCGTTAGGTGAGGCTCAACCTCGAGATTGAGCGCTTGTCCGTTGACGGTAAAATGTAATGGGTAACTGTTCACGTCTTTTTCCTTTCTGCTGCTAAGGTATGTTGCTTAGGGCCGCGCGTAAGGCGTCCTGGGTAAGTTCCTCGACCAGGTGCCGCCGGTAGGCGATCGAAGCGCGTAAGTCATCGATAGGCGCCGCTTCCTGTGCCGCCAGGCGGCTGGCTTCACGCCACAACTTCTCACTTGGGTCCTGGCCTATTAGCCGCGCCGCAGCCGTATTCGCCAGGATCGGAGTCGGAGCCACAGCACCCAAAGCGATACGGGCACCGGCGATCTTTCCTGCTTCGTCAAGCTCGAGAGCGGCAGCTACGCCCACAAACGATATGTCCATCGACTGGCGCGGAATATGGCGCACATAGGATGAGCCCGCGCGAGCCTTTGGAGCCGGAATGCGTATTTCTTTTAGGAGTTCTCCGGGCTGCAGCACAGTCTGCCCTGGACCGCTAAAGAAATCTTGCAGAGCAATCGTTCGCGCGTCAACTGCGCTGACCAGAACAACCCACGCCTGCAAGACCAGCAGCGGCGGCGCCGTATCGGCCGAAGGGGAGGCGTTGCAAATATTGCCACCCACGGTGGCCATGTTGCGCGTTTGCACAGAGCCAATTAACGCGCAAGCAGCAGCCAGGGCCGCATAATCACGCCTTATGGCGGGATCGCCGGCCAGCTGTTGGAGGGTAACCGCCGCGCCAATGTGCAGCGCTTCTCCATGCCGCAGTTCGTGAAGCTCCGCTATACGCTTCAAACTCAACAGCGCCGATGCTTCGCGGTGTCTTTCTTTTAGCTGCACCAGTACGTTGGTGCCACCCGCCAAGGGCGTCGCCTCTGGTCGTGCGGAAAGCAATGCCAGTGCTTCATCCAGGCTGTTTGGTGCCAGATAATCAAATCGCTTCAATGGTTTTCTCCTAGGTTACAGCATCGCTGAGGGGCAAAGACACCATCTGCTGCGTATGTGCCGCCCGTTGTACTGCCAGACTTATCTCTAGCGCGCGACGGCCGTCTTCTCCACTTACCGAAAAAGGCAGTCCACGCTTCACACTATCCACTATATCCTGGCTCTCTCTGATAAAGACATCTTGCCAGTCGTAATCATCGCCCAGCTCTTCTTCCAGAACACGGCCGTTGGCCAACTGGCCCACAAGCCGCTTCTGCTGTACTATACGAAGGTTTCCCTGGCTGCCTATCACGCCGCGCTCCGTCCAGCTATGGGGAGCTGACCAGCTCACACCAACGGTGCCGCTCCCACCCTGGCGGAATTGCAGCAATGCCCAGAGGTTGTCCTCAATCTGCAGCTGCGGATTGGTATGCGCTTCATAGGCCGCCACCTGGACCACATCGCCGCCAAGCCAGCATTCCCAATCGAGATCGTGCATCGCATATTGCAGCGTCAGACCGCCGCCAACTGCCAGCACATTGAGCCATGAATCTGGAGAAACAGGCAGCGTAATCAGGCGATGGGACCAAGCGGCCACGAATTGGCCCAGCTCACCCTGCTGCAGCAGCGCTTTGGCACGCGCCGCCAGGGGATGAAATCGGTGCGAAAGCCCGGTCATCAACGGTACGCCTGCCTCTTTGCACGCGCCGAGCGCCTGGTCCGCTTCTGCCAGGCTTACCGTCAGCGGCTTTTCGCACATGACCGGTATCCCGGCTGCAGCCGCGTCGGTTATTTGCGCCGCATGGAACTGCGGCGGCGTCAGGATGTACAATACATCCAGCCCAGGAAAACGCAGAAGCTGCTCCAGGTCAGTCACGGCCGTTGCCCCATGCTGCGCGGCCAGCGCCCTGGCCCGTTCAGGAATAACATCAGTCACGGCGACGAGCCGGCCATCATTTACCTCTGCGACTGCCTGCGCATGAACGGTCGCGATATCTCCCGCGCCCACGAAGCCGATATTAATCATCGTCACCTCGCTGCACATAGGCCGGTATCACTTCGTGACCAATCAGCTCCACGGCCTCGGTCACCATTTGCGCCGGCATTCCCGGAAAGTGCAGGCGGCAGATCAGGTGATCCATGCCAAACTGCGCTTCGAAGCGCTTGATTTGCTCGATAACTTGCTGAGGGTCCCCAATAATGAAGCGATCGCGGCGCAGTTCGGCCAGCACATCCGTAGCCGTGGCGTCGCTGGTGCCGATCAGCGGATGATCCCAACTGCTGTACTCATCCCGGTATGCCGGCAGGAGATATTGCTGCGCGCGTTCTTCGGCTTCGGCCGGACTGGAGGCGATCACGACATCGCGCGTTAAGGGCCTGGCGCGGCTGGAGGGATCAATCCCTAGCTGGGCGAGATGGGCATGGTAACGACCCTGCGCTTCCAGCAGTTTGGTCAAATCGGCCGTCGGTCCAGGCAACCAGGCATCTCCCAGAGCGGCCGCCCGCTTAATCGCCAACGTACCCCAACCACCCAACCAGATCGGCGGTCGCGGCTGCTGCACGGGACGAGGTTCCAGCGTGAAATCATTGAGCGGATAACGAGGGCCGGCGAAGGTTACATTCTCCTCTGTCCACAGCAGCTTAATCAGCTGCAACATCTCCACAAACTGCGCCCCACGGCCGTCCAAAGGAGTCTGAAAAGCGTCAAACTCCTGCGCACGGTAGCCGATGGCTGCGCCCAGAATGACACGGCCGTTGGACATCACGTCAAGCTGGGCGACATCTTCGGCGACGCGCGTGGGATGGTACAGGGGTAGAATCGCGATGTTTGTCCCCAGCGTAATCCTGCTTCGTTCTGGTTGCGTAACCAGCCAGATAGATAAATGGTGAGGGATGATAATGTCCACTCGTGCCATGATGTTCTTCCAGCCACACCGAGTCGAAACCGAGCGCCTCAGCCAGCTCACTTGCTGCAGCGATTCCGCATAGTAGCGTGAATCCTCAACGGGAATCAGGCCAAATTTCATATCCGTTTCATCCTAGTAATTCGGCAATATCGACCGGCCGGCCGCGTTGGTTAGACAGAACGGCCGCTTCGATCACGGTCACAGCAGCCAGGGCCTCCACTCCACCAACTTCCGGCTTGCTGTCTGTCGCTATGCAAAGCGCGAACTCATCAATCTCTTCTTGAATGGTGTCAATCTCCTGGAGCGTGATCGACTCAGACCCCGCCTCGCTTTCCACTACCAGGCCCAGAGCCCGATCCCAGCGAACGTTGGCCTCCGTACCGAGGAGAAACAGGTAACGCGTATCCGGCACGGCATAATGCGCGCCAAGATAACCCAGCGCCCCGCTCTCGAACTCGAGCAGCGTGGTGCTTACATCCGGAATAGCAGCCTTTACCGCCAGCCGCCTCTGCCAGGCCGAGACGCGTGCCACCGGTCCCAACAGGTATTGCAGGGTATCTACATGATGGATACCCAATTGCGTCAACGGTCCTCCCGGGCAGTTAAGCGGAGACCAGCGCCAATCATCCGGCTGAATAGACAATCCCCCGGCATGAGAGTTGTTGGCCTCGGCAACGAGTGCTTGGCCAAGACGGCCGTCGTCAAGGAAGCGCTTCATCGTGCGGATGCGCGTTCTGCGCCGCGCATTGTGCCCGACCATGAGTATTACCCCGGCAGCCGTGCATAGCTCGAGGATTTCGCGCGACTCGGCGACAGTAGGCGCCAGCGGTTTTTCCACAAAGATATGTTTGCCACTGCTCGCTGCAGCGCGAACCTGCTGCAAATGAAGCTGGTTTGGTGTCGCAAGCACCACGCCCTCGATCGTGGGATCATCCCAGATCGCCGACTCGTTCGCGACGGCGCATCACGCCAAATTCCTCTTGCACAGGCCAGCCGCTCAGCCTCAAACGGCGAATAACAGGCAGCATAGTCCACCAAGGGGCTGCTGGCCATCGCTTGGGAGCGCAGATAGCCAAATCCACCTGGACCAAACAATGCCATACGGATCGCTCTCTTTTCGTTCACCTTCGGTCCTTTCCCCCTATCTTTTTACGCCTGTGGTGGCGATTCCCTGAATAAAATACTTCTGCGCAAAGAAAAAGATAATGATGATGGGCAAAATACTGACCACCGCTCCGGCCATCATCAACGTCCATTTACCGCCATATTGATTTTGGAAGAAGCTCAAGCCAATGGTCAACGTCAATTTGTCTAGATCGTTGACATAGATCAGCGGGTTCAGCAAATCATTCCAGGTCCACATAAAGGTGAAGATCGCCAGAGCAGCCATCGGTGGTCCAGAAAGCGGTACGTATACATGGCGATAGATTTGCCAAATGCTGGCGCCATCCATGCGCGCCGATTCTGCCAGATCGATGGGGATGGTCAGATAAAACTGGCGCAGCAGGAAAGTGCCAAAAGCGCCGCCCCAAAATGCGGGCACCCATAACGGCAAATGCGTGCCTACCCAGCCAACTTTGGAGAACAATATAAAGGTCGGAATCAGGGTGACCTGATAGGGAATCATCAAAGTAGCAACCAGCAGCAAGAAGAGCAGGTCACGTCCGCGGAATAGCAGAACACTGAAGGCAAACCCGGCCATAGAACAGGTAAGCAATTGTCCAATTGTGTTTAGAGTGGCGATTTTGACGCTGTTCAGGAAAAAGCGGCCGAACGGCAGCGCATTCCACATATTGGGATAATTCTCCAGCGTAATCGGATCAGGCATGAATTTAGGAGGATAGACAAAGGTTTGGCCAGGTTCCTTGAACGATGTGGAGAGCATCCATATGAAAGGCAAAACCATCATCGCGGCTCCAGCGATAAGGATTAGATGGCTGAGAAAATGCGTCACCCGTCTCTTGAAGGCGCTGGCTCTGCCAAACATCTTCATTAAACCTGGCGATAAAGCTTTTGTTTGCTGGCCGTGTTGGGCTGGACAAGATCATCGCTATGCATCGTACACCACCCATCTGTCTTGTAAACGCCAGTAGATCAGAGTCAAAACCATAATAACCAAGAAGAGCACGATGGCTTGTGAACTGGCATAACCCATCTTGAAATTACGGAACCCGTTGCGGTAAATATAATAGACCATGGTCGTGGTCGAATTGACCGGACCGCCCCTGGTCATGACGTAGATAGCTTCAAACGCTTGAAAGGCGCTGATCATGGTGATAATAAAGTAGAAGAAAAGGCTGGGCGTGATCAACGGAATGGTAATCCGCAGGAACTTATTAAATCTATTTGCCCCATCAATATCGGCGGCTTCGTAGTAAGCCTCGGGGATGGCCTGCAACCCAGCCAGGAAAATGATGATCCCGGCACCCAGATTGCCCCAGATAGCCATCATGATCACCGCGGGCATTGCCCAAGTTGTGCTGCTGAGCCAGCCTACAGGTTCAAGACCAACCTGTCTCAACATGTAGTTCAACAGCCCAAAATCTTTCGCGTAAATCCACGACCAAACCAAGGCCACGGCCACGGTGGAAGAAACCACCGGAAGAAAATAGGCTGTGCGATACCAGGTCACGCCGCGCAGTTTTTGATTGAGCAAGAAGGCGAAAAACAGGGATAGAACGGTGGAAACTGGTACCATAACACCGACGTAGTAGAGGGTGTTGACCAGTGCTTTGCTGAACGTCGGATCGTCAACTAGTTTCTTGTAGTTGTCTAGTCCAGCAAAGATCGGCGGCGTAATGACATCCCAGTCCGTGAAGCTGATGCCAATCGCGCCAAGTACGGGGCCAAGCGTACCGAATAACAGGCCGAAGAGCGTTGGAGCCAGGAATATCCAAACCCAGATCATTTCGCCTTTCATGGGTCGCAAACCTCTATTTTTCATTCTGCACTCCAGATTGTGGAATCCGGGAGCCTGCAATGGATTGCCCTACTGCAGGCTCCTACAACTCATTAGCGCTGTCTACAAAGTTTCTGCTATTAGCACAACGAAGTTCAACTTCTTGGTCTATGCGTCTCCACCGACGATAGTGACAAAAGTCGAACTTCTAAATCACTTAGCAGCGTCCTGTAGAATAGCATCTGCCTGCGGAACCAGGTCGTCAAATGTCTCTTGCAGTCCCGCTTCGCCTATCCAGACAGAGAACATCCCGTCACCGAATAGAGTAGCCCACTCATCGTAGCCGCGGAAGCAAGGCTTGACGCGAGAGTATCCCATAGCGTCCAAGAAAACCTGGTGGTTGATCTGCACCGGTTGGTTCAAGTAAGCATCACTTTCGGCAATGGCTTTCAGTGTGGGGACGCCGAGTCCGAGAGAAGTAACTTTCTCTTGACCCGCTGCACCGACCAGGTGCTGCAAGAACTTCCAGGACTCTTCCGGATGTTGCGCTGTCTTTGGCAATGACAAAGCCAACACTGTTGACCATCGATTGCTGCTTCACTGCCTGCGGCAGTGGTACGGCATCCCAGTTAAAGTCAACATTGCTGTAATAGGGCACAACCCAATGGCCGGCCGGGGTCATAGCCGCATTACCTGATTCAAAAGGATCGCCGAACTGTTCGGCTACAGAAGGATCGGGCATCATGCCATACTCAAAGATCATGTCGTTGATCGTCTGCCAGGCATCCATTGCCCCACCTTCGGCCAACAACGTCTTGGTATAATCCGCATTGATGATCTCACCACCGAACTGCCAGATCATGGCACCCCACAACAACTCCATGTCCCAGATGTCGGCCCAAAGCCCATATTGATCGGTTGTACCGTCTCCATCAGTGTCTTTAGTCAACTGCTGACCAATCGCTATCATGTCGTCCCAAGTCCAGCCATCCTCCGGATAGGGAATGCCCGCTTCGTCAAACATGTCCGTGTTGATGTACATGACACTGGGCTGAATATCTCTGGGTAGGCCATAATAGCCTTCAGCAGTGTCATAGCAGACAAGTGCTTCATCGTAATAGGCCGTCAGATCAAAGCCATCACGATCAATCATCGGCTGCAGATTCATCAAGACGTCACGGCTCTGATAGTCGGGATATAGCGGGGCATCCATCGCGAAGACATCTGGAGGATTGCCGCCGGCAAGTGTGGTCTGCAGCTTATCCCAGTATGTGTCCCAGTCAGACACGGTGACGTTTACAGAGATATTGGGGTTTGCGGCCGTAAAATCATCGGCGATCTCCTGCAAAATGACGATCTCTTCGGGATCCCCCCAGACACTGAAAGTTAACTCCACTTCTTCTGCAGCAGCCGGTTCTTCTGCAGCGGCCGGCTGCTCGCTTTCCGCCGGGGCCGCTTCTTGCGGCTCGGCAGGGGCCTCCGTGGTCGTGCCACCACAGGCAACCAACGTCAGCGCAATAACTAACAATAGAGTGAGCATAATTAGGGTCTTTTTCATGACAACTTCTCTCCTATTTACTTACTGTTCTTCACAACAAACCAGAAATACGTGTGTACAGGACGATCAACTCTTTGCTATGTTCACCTCCTTTGCCATGCCACTTGAGAAGCAGGTCTATGCTTTTTCAAAAGCGGCCGTATCCAAAGAAACAACGGCCGTCAGATTACGTGGATTATCGGGATCCAAGCCCTTGGCTGTGGCCCGGTAGTAGGAAAGCAGCTGTAACGGCGGCAGGTACAAACCGGGCAAGGTCCAAGCCGGCAAGACCAGCGCCAAGCTCCACCTGGTAGAGACAACAAGCTTCTGCGGTCGTGTTCAAGCCCAAGGTTACCGCGCCTAGAGCGCTCATTTCAGTCAGAACCCTCTGCTCATGCATGCGGTTTTTATTGCCGATCAGCCCGATCACCAGTGCCTGTTCATTGGCCATGGACATCGGGCCATGACGAAATTCCAGAAAGTGGAAGCCCTCGCTGTTGCTGAGAGACATCTCTTTCATCTTGAGCATCGCCTCATTGGCGATGCCATACAGGAAACCGGAGCCCAAAAAGAAGGTGCGATCCAGATCGAGGCGTTGGCCGAGCGTTTTTGACAAATCTGCTGTTTTCGCAAGCACCTTGCGCAACTGTCCCGGCAGCACCTTCAAATCATCCAAACCTACCCCGGCCACCGTTGCCGCCAACGCCTTGGCCAGCAGCAGCATGCTGCTAAAAGAGCGCGTTTGGGCCACGCTCTGCTCATGCGCCGCCTCCGCCACCAGGCTCAAATCGCTGAGCTGCATCAATTCACTCTCCGCATAACAGCCGATTGTCCAAACGGCACGCCCGCCCCAGGCTCGAAACTGCCTTACCGCTTGCAGCGTTTCCGTCGTCGTTCCCGAACGTGAAATTGCCACCAGAAGCGTCTGCTGCGGGTTATCTAAAGTGAGCGAGGGAAAAAGAAGGAGTTCTGATGATGGCGTGGCGCTGCTGGGAATGCCGGTCAGATCCTTAAAGAGCGCCGCGGCCGTTTGCGACAAATAATAGGTCGAGCCACAACCAATGAACAGCACTTGCGTTGGACGCAGCAGCTTCCAACGCTCCTCGACTTGCGGTTGTTCGTTCATGAATGCGTCCAGAACATCCGCCCACACCTCTGGCTGCGACATAATCTCGTCCCGTGTAAATTGACCTTTCATAGTCACGATCACTCCCTAATGTCACTGCACGACCGCTGCGCGCCCAAGATGAAGCACGCGCCGCGCGTTTAGCTGATACACTTTTTCTAACACATCGTCCGGCAGAAAGAGGCCGTAAATTGACCAACGCCCTTGGCCGGGAATCTCACTACTGCCGTAATTAAAGTACTCATCATCTGTTTCAAGGAAGCGATAGTACCTGCCGTAGGCATCAAGATCGGGACCCATATCGGTACCAAACAAAATCCGGTCAGCATGTTGCAGAAAGAAACGGCGAGCAGTATAAGGTTGTCGCCCTAATTCGCTGATACGTGCGCTGATATCGACGTAAAAATTCGGGTAGCTGTCAAACATGCGGGCCACCCAGCCAAGATTTTCGGCGTAGCAGCCTACATGCGCGCCGACAAACGTGGTCTCCGGATGGCGAGCGACCAGGCCCTCCAATTGAGTCATGATCTCCATGAAGGAGGGATAAGGTGGGCTGGGAAAATGCCAATCGGGATGGGCGTGTAATTCTTCCCACCGTTCGTTACTGGCGTCGAGGGGTAGGAAGAAAGCAACGGGGTCGGCGACATGGATGATCACCGGCAAATTTAGCTCGGCCGCTGTCCACCAGATTGGATCGAGCCGCGCATCATCGATCGCGGCCAATTGGCCCTGCGGGTCCTTCACATGCAAGCCAAAAGGCTTCCATATCTTGAGCCCCTCTGCGCCCCAGCGAGCTTGCTCGCGCAGCCGGCCGGCGGCCCAGTCGCCAAAGCGGTCACCCTGTTGCGGCCACTGCTGCCAATCGACGCCGCCAAAAACCAGGAAGCGGTCAGGCGCGCCCTGTTTGAAATAATCGAGATGGCGGCGCAGGATATCCTCACCCCAACCGCCATCCAGGTCGACGTAGGTCGCTATGTTGGCTTCGTCCAGGCGGTCAAGAAGCTCAGACAACGGCCGTTCATCCCAACCCCCGCCAAAAGGCTGCCCCAAGTGATTGTGCGCGTCGATTACAGGGAAGCGCGGCTTGGCCACTATGGTTGTTTTTGTTACCAATCGCGCCTGCGGCCGGTACTCGTGTAAAGTGATATCTTTCATCGTTTAGATTTAGCGTGCCTAAGCCAGGCGAACGTCAATGTCCCACTCTCGTAAAGCGCTTATATGTTCCGGTCTGGCTTCCCTGCCACTGATCAAGACTTGGGCAGCATTGATATCAGCCAAGAACACGGGGCCGACGCTTCCCAGTTTGGAATGGTCGGCGACAATAACGCTGTAAGGAGAAATAGCCAGAATCGTGCGATCGGTGGTCGCTTCGGGCAAGTAATTGCCGGTGAAGCCGTGCTGCGGATCGACTCCATACATACCCATAAAAACCTTGTCTGCGCGCAGCTCTTTGATTGCCGCTTCGGCGATGTGCCCGACCATTGAGAGTTCATTCGGCCGTAACATGCCGCCTATGACCACCAGTTCGATGTTGTCGTGGTCCAACAACGCGTTGACCACATTCAGCGCATTGGTGATGACCACCAGATTAGGGATATCCTGAAGGTGCCGCGTAATTTCGTGCACGGTAGAACCGCTGCCCAGGAAGATAGTTTGCCCACTCCGCACCATTCCAGCGGCCAGCCGCCCAATGCGCTGCTTCTCTTCCTGCTGCTCTCCGCGCCGCTGCAAGGTGGGCAGTTCCTTGACGCCCTGGTCAACCCGCAACGCACCACCATGCGTGCGCCGCACGCGCCCCGCCTTGGACAACGCTTCCAGATCGCGCCGCACCGTGGCTTCACTTACATCGAGGAGCTGATTCAACTCCTGCACGGTGACATGGCCGTTGGCATTGATCAATTCGTGGATGTGTGTGCGCCTGGCCGATTTCAACATCTGACACCTTCTGATCGGGAATTTGTGGACAGATGTAGGGGCGGGTTTGAACGCCGTATCCGGCACTTAGCCCGCCCCTACGACAGCATACCTACTTCAACCAACGCCTGCCTGATGCGTGCGGACTCTTCGTCGCCTATTGTCAATAGGGGCAAACGAACAAAAGTCTGGTCTTGCTTAATGACACCCAAATGAGCCAATGCCACTTTGCAGCGGGCGCGATAATCCAATACCGGATCGGCATAGATGACCTCAGCAAACCTCTGCAGCCTGGGACGCATGGCTACACCAGCCGCCATGTCGCCGCCGGCAAAGGCAGCGATCATATCGGCGACCATGCCACATCCAATGGCCCCAAAGCCAAGCAATGCCCCGGCAGCACCCATAACGAAGCTCTCTGTTATGAAGCGATCATTACCCGTCAGCAAAGTCACCTCTCGCCCAGATTGCGCTATCGTTTGCGCGGTGTAGGCGAAGTATTGAGCATCAAAAGAGGCCTCCTTTATGGCCACAACCTGGGGGATATCCAACAGTTTGAGCAACGTCTCCCGGGTGAAATTGACTCCACCAAATACGGGTGCCAATTGGAACAGCACAATTGGCATATCAGTCGCCTGCGCAACCGCCAGGTGATACTCAACCGGGATTCTGGGATCGAGGGGATCGTTGCGGAAAGCGGCATTGGGAAAGACGACCAATCCATCTACACCGGCATCACGGTAGACTTGAGCCAATTGCACTGCGCCGGCCGTCGTGGCACCCATCACACCGGCGACAACCGCGCAGCGACCATCTGCCACAGCCACAGCCACCTCGGCCACCCGCTGCCGTTCGCCGGCGCTCAACTGCGGCCCTTCCCCGGTATCCATATTAACCGCCAGGGCGATGGCGTTCTCGGAAATAAGCCATTCCAGGTAATGGGCATAAGCATCGAAGTCGGGTTCGTAGTCGGCCGTCATGGGCACAATGGCTGCCGGAATCATCCCCTTCAGATTAATCTCTTTCATCAATCCTCCCAATGCTGCTTCTTAACTTAACCGAAATCACCAGTGGATTCACTCTGGCCCAACAGGAATTGCAGACGTTCGGTCATAGCCTTTGCGCTGCTAACCTTGGGTTCCATATGCGTTTCCACGGAGATGTACCCGGCGTAACCATCACCCACCAAAGCAGCCACCTGCCCGGCCCAGTCGATTTCCCCTCGCAGCACATAGCGATAGCTGCCATCGGCAGCAAAGCTTACATCCTTAAAATGCACATGCTTTACATAATCACGCACAGCTTCATAACCGGCGGGGAAAGGAGTATCGCCGGCGACAATGGCGTTGCCAGGATCCCAATTTACACCAAGAGCGGGATGCGCAATGGCGCGCATCATAGCCGCCGTGTTGGCCCCCGTATCCGCCCAGAAACCAGCCTCAACCTCAATGACCAGTTCCAGACCGGCGGCTGCGCATTGCTCAGCCGCCTCCTGAATAGCCGCCAGAACCTCATCAGGAACGCTGCTTTCACCCGGCTCACCGCGCTCAAAGCTGAAGGCAACTATCTTCTCTGAACCAATCGATTGCGCATACTCAATCGAAAGCGGCAGCAGTTCTTGCAGTTGAAATTTGACCAGATCGCGGGGCTGGCGCCACAATTCGAAGAGCGTCTGATCGATGATGCGCACGGGGAAGCGATCACGTGCGCTCAAGGGATAGGGACATTTGAACAATCCGGGAGAAATGGCAACGATGCGGATGTTGAATTCATCCAGCAACTCTTGAATCCGGCTTTTCTGAAAAGGAGTAAAGAGGGGCACGCGCTCCGCACCAAAGCCACGCAGTTCAAACGCTCTGACACCCCACGCAACTCCCAATTCAATGGAGGTCTGCGGATCAGCGCTTATTTCATCTGTGACAATGGAAATTTCCATCCTAGTTACTCACTAGATGCAGATAATAACGGTCAGCGAGCCAGGCTTTGTCTTGGTGTGAAAAATGAGCATATCTGCTTGTAATCGCACCAAATGCGCAAATCAGAGTTCATAATATCAGATTCGCGCCTCTCGATCAAGCAAACGATCACTTTCAATCAAATTTATGCGCACAGTTGCGCAATCAGCTGCTGTGATGTTTCGAGGGATACTTGGATCTGTTCAGTTTTGCTGCGTGAGCCAGAAACGGCCGTTGGCATTGGTTAATTTTAGCAATGGGAGTAGAGTTGGGGAACGCCTCAGATGCCGGCACAGGTAAACCGCGCGCATTTGAGAACACCAATCCAAATAGGGTTTACCGTGGACCACCATGCAAGCAGACAAAATTCGGCGCCTTAAGATCATCCTGGCCTTCGCGGCCGTCTACATCATCTGGGGCACTACTTACCTCGGGATCCGCATTGCTGTGGAAACAATCCCACCCTTCTTCTTGGCCGGCATGCGCTTCATCAGTGCCGGGCTCCTTATAGTCCTCTTTCTACGGGCCCGTGGGGCGCCGCGGCCGCGGCGCAGTGAATGGCGCGAGGCCATCATCGTCGGCGCGCTCTTACTGGCCGGTGGCAGCGGCCTGGTCCACTGGTCTGAACAAACCATACCATCCAGCATTGCGGCCCTGGTTATCGCCACCGTCCCGCTCTGGATAACCCTCTTTGATTGGCTTATCTTCAAAGGCGGCAGGCCGGGGAAAAAGGCGCTTGCCGGACTGCTGCTTGGCTTGTTGGGTATCGTCCTGCTGATCGGGCCAGGACAGTTTACCGCAACGCCCGCTTTCAGTTGGACAGCCTTGGCGATCCTGCTTCTTTCGCCCATCCTATGGAGTTTTGGCTCTCTATACTCACGCCAGGCGGATCTGGCGCCAAACACATTCATGGCCTCAGGTACGGAAATGATCGCCGGCGGCATCATGCTGGTCATCGCCGGTCTGCTCAGCGGCGAAGCATCTCGCCTTGATCTGGCTGCAGTTCCCCCCGTCGCCTGGCTTTCTTTTTTCTACCTCCTCTTCTTTGGCTCCATCATCACCTTCAGCGCTTATATTTGGCTCCTGCAAAACGTTGATGCCTCTAAAGTAAGTAGCTACAGCTACATCAATCCCGTAATCGCCGTCTTTCTCGGCTGGCTGATCCTGAGCGAACCGGTCACGGCAACGACGATCGTCGCCGTGGCGATCATCATCGTTGCCGTGATCCTCATCACCACGCGCCAACCAATGCCGGCTGCGTCTGAGAATGAAACGTATGGGGGCGACAAAGCGGTGGCCGATATTACATAACGGCAATGGATGGGTAGGATTATTTACAACAGAACCGTAATAGGGCATAATGAATAGTGGTTCAAGTGTGGGTTGACATTGCTAAGGAAGGTAAAATCATGGTAACCAGACGAATCGCCACTCTCACCCTGTCCCTTTTTGCCCCTCTACTGTTTGGCTACTTGTTATTTACCGCCGCTAATCCTGGCGGCGCGGCTCACGCTGCTCCGGCTGCCATTGTCGTCGATACGCTGGATGACGTGGCCGATGGCTGTGTGGTTGATGGTTGTTCCTTGCGCGACGCCATTGCCGAGTCAGCGGCCGGCGATACGATTACGTTTAGCGTGGCCGGCACAATTGTGTTGTCACCAACCTTGGGCGACCTGGACATTGGCCAGGATCTGATGATCGATGGCGGCGGCGTGATTACCGTCAGCGGCAATGATGCGCTGCGCGTGTTCAACGTCACGGCCGGCAATGTGACTTTTGACGGCCTGACAATTGCCAACGGCAATGTTCAAAGCAATGATTGTGGCAGTGCAGCAGTCAAATGCGGCGGCGGCATCATCCTGCAAAACAGCGGTGTGGCGGTGACAGTGACCAACAGCACCCTTTCCGGCAATTCGGCCGTCTATGGCGGCGGCATCTTTAGCTGGGGCAGCTTGACCGTGACCAACAGCACCCTCTCCGGCAATTCGGCCGGCCTTTCAGGCGGTGGCATCCACAATGTTCTCACGGCTACCGTGAGCAACAGCACCCTTTCCGGCAATTCAGCCAACTTCGGCGGCGGTATTAACCTCGAATCCAGCGCTACCATGACCGTCAGTAACAGCACGCTCTCCGGCAATTCGGCCAACTTCGGCGGCGGCATTCACAACCTCCTCAGCACGGTGAAAATTGACAACAGCACCCTCACCGACAACCGCGCGGCATCGGGCGGGGCCGGCGTCTCCAGTTTTGGTGACAACGCTACGCTCACCACGATTGGCAATTCGATTGTCTCCGGCAATGTCATCAGCGGCAGCACAACGGCCGATGATTTGGCCTTATTTTCAGGTTTTACCAACAGCTTCAGCAGTGGCGGGTACAATCTCATTGGGACGATTGGCGCCAATATCACCTTCGCCGGCCCGGGCGACCAAACTGGAGTCAACGATCCTGGGCTGGACACGTTAGGCGATAACGGCGGTGGCACATTGACCCACGCGCTGTTGCCCGGCAGTCTGGCCATTGATAGCGGGCAGTGCAGCGGCGGACCGGCGGCAGATCAGCGGGGTGTGGCCCGGCCACAGGACGACAGCTGTGATAGCGGCGCCTATGAACGAAACTGCGCGATGGTTGTTGTGAATGACCAATCCAGCGGATTTGGCAGTCTACGAGAGACGATTGCCAGCGTGTGCGACGGTGGCTTGATCACCTTCGATAATGGCCTTGCCAACAGTACAATTGACATCTCGCCCGATGGGGAACTGCTGATCAATAAAAACCTGACCATTAGCGGTACAGTGCCCATCACCGTCAGCGGCGGAAACGCGGTGCGGGTGTTCCATGTCACGACCTTCGATGTCACCTTTGACAGCCTGTCTATTGCCAATGGCAATGCCGTTGATTGCGGCGTTATCCCTGCTGCATGCGGCGGCGGCATCTTTAGCGGCAGCGGTGGCACTGTGACGGTGAGTAACAGCACCCTCTCCAGCAATAGGGCCGAAGGCGGTGTAGGCGGCGCCATCTTTAGCAGCTCCGGAACTATGACGGTGAACAACAGCACCCTCTCCGCTAATTCGGCTGGCAACGGCGGCGGCATCTCTAGCAGAGACGGAGACAGTGTGACAGTGAGTAACAGCACGCTCTCCGGCAATTCGGCCCACGTCGGCGGCGGCATCTACAGCTACAACAGCGGCATTGTAACGGTGATCAACAGCACGCTCTCCGGCAATTCGGCCAACCTCTACGGCGGCAGCATCTACCAGGACGGCGGCACCGTGACGGTGAGCAGCAGCACCCTAAGTGACAACCAGGCCGGAACGAGCGGCGGTGGCATCTCCAGTAAAGGCGACGGCGCGACGTTCACGACCATCAGCAGTACGATTGTCTCTGGCAATATCATCAGCGGCACTACGACGGCCGATGATCTGGCATTACATGACGGTTCTAGCGACAGCTTCAGCAGCGGGGGCTACAATCTCATTGGGGCGATTGGCGCCAATATCACTTCTATTACCGCTGCGGGGGATATGACGAATACACTGCCCTTACTCGGTCCGTTAGCCGGCAACGGCGGAGACACCATGACCCATGCCCTTCTGCCCGGCAGTCCTGCAATAGACGCCGGCGGCAGCTGCGGCGTGGCCAGCGACCAGCGGGGCATCACCCGGCCGCAGGGGAGCGCCTGCGACAGCGGCGCGTTCGAGTCACGCGGATTTATCTTCGCCCTGAGCGGCGGCAGCCCACAAACCACGGTTGTCAACACCCCGTTCGCCGATCCACTGGCTTTGACTGCCAGCAGTGCTTACGGTGACCCGATTGAAGGGGGCCAGGTTACCTTCTCGGCGCCGGCCAGCGGTCCCAGCGTGACCTTCACCAAAACGGTAGCGACGATAGGCAGCGGCGGCGTGGCCAGCCTGCCAGTTACGGCCAACGGCATAGCCGGTTCGTATCAGGTGCTGGCTGATGCCAGTGGCAACAGCGGCGCGGCGCTGACATACGACTTGACCAACGCACCCGCTATCTACTTGCTGACAGTAGGGTTGGACGGCAACGGCGGCGGTACGATATCCAGCAGCCCAGCGGGTATCAACTGCGGCGCTGACTGCTCGGAAAACTATGCGACCGGCACGGTGGTTACGCTGACGGCAACGGCCGATTCCGGCTCGGCTTTCACGGGCTGGAGCGGCGCCGGTTGCAGCGGCTTGAACGACTGTGTGCTCACGATGACGGAAGCGCGATCGGTTAGGGCAGCATTCACGCTGGTACCGCCAAACGAGTATGCCCTGGCGGTTAGCCTGGATGGCGACGGCAGCGGAACGGTGACCGGAGCGGGCATCAACTGCTTTGATGGCCCTGGAGCGGATTGCAGTGAAACCTATAGCGGCGGGACGGCCGTTACCCTGAGTGCAGCGGCCGCTGCCGGCTCGACTTTCACGGGCTGGAGTGGAGGCAGTTGCAGCGGCACGGGCGACTGCGTGCTGATGATGACGGAAACGCGATTGGTGACGGCAACCTTCACGCTGGTACCGCCAATCGAGTATGCATTGACTGTTTTCCTGGATGGCGACGGCAGCGGAACGGTGACCGGAGCGGGCATCAACTGCTTTGATGGTCCTGGGGCGGATTGCAGTGAAACCTATAGCGACGGGACAGCCGTTACCCTGAGTGCAGCGGCCGCTGCCGGCTCGACTTTCACGGGCTGGAGCGGCGGCGGTTGCAGCGGCACGGGCGACTGCGTGCTGGCGATGACGGAAGCCAAGCAGGTCACGGCGACCTTCTCAGGGGAAGAACTCCTGATTTACCTGCCCGTGATTGTCCACTAGAAGCAAGAAACCCGGTTATTCGGAATCCGGGTTTCTAAAGAAGCTTTCGACAAAAGGGCGTGTTCTTTAGTAAACTGTGGATAATAGTTGACCGGCTAGAATGCTGGCCAACCAAGATGCGATTATTGGAGAAACCCTATGTATGAATTACCGCTTGATGCGAGAGTAACCTGCACGGACGGCCACGGCGGCACAGTGGTAGCTGTCACCTTTAGCCCCGAGGGCAAGGTCATCAGCCATATCGTCGTTGAAGACAGCTCCGGCAGCCAACGTCTCGTACCCTTAGACGTGGCGGTGAAGAGCAGTCACAACGAGATTTGGCTTGATTGCACTGAGGTTGAGCTTAAAGAGATGCCGCTCTTTTTGGTGACTGAGTTTGTCGAGCGCGCCGCACAACAGTCCGGAGATTGGGCAGAAGAGGAAGGCGAGTGGGAGGATGGCGTCGACATTTCGAGCTTTGAGATGTCCATGGAAGCGTACGGCATGCCCGTTGAAGTAGAGCGCGTGCCTGAGGGAGAGGTCACTTTCCACCGCAGCGTGGAAATTGAAGCCACGGACGGCCACGTTGGAAATGCCGGGGCACTTATTATCGAGCCTGAAAGCGGGCAGATCAGCCACATTGTGCTGCAAAAGGGTCACCTGTGGGGTAAGAAAGATATAATGGTGCCGCTTTCGGCCGTTGATCGCATTGACTATGATTCGGTCTATCTGAATGTGGACAAAAACGCGGCTGAGAACTTCCCAGAGTTGCCTGGATAACTCAACGATTCCAGCTCAACCTCTGAGCGCTTTGGACGCACTTTAGAGCAGTCCCATCTTTCAGAGCTCAGAGGTTTTCAACATTTCAGCCAATCTGCTTTTACCCACATACCAGGCCTGCGTGTACGCTGTCCTACCATCGCGCCATTGCCCCGGCGGGCGCGTGCTCCGCTACCGCTCGCGCGCCAGGTCAGTGAGCAGTACTCATTTAGATGCAGGACGACGCACCAGCACTCGGAAACCGAAAAAGCTGCTACGTGAACCTGGGCTGAAGTAGTCGAAGAGGGAGGCCGCGCGCGCGCCGCGCTGATTGTCGAGCCAGGAGCCGCCGCGCAACACGCGCCGGTTCTCCTTCTCGCCAAACCAGGATTCTGTCCATTCTATCACATTGCCTGCCATATCTACGCAGCCATAGGGGCTGTCCCCCTGTGGTGAATACTGACCGACCGGAGTTGTGTTGCCTACGCCGGCTTCGCTCGTGTTACAGTGCCCAGCACGCCACTTGTTGCCCCAAGGATATCTGCGTCCATCTTCTCCTCGTGCAGCCTTTTCCCATTCTCGCCCGGTCGGCAGATGCATACCGGCCCAGCCGGCATATGCTTTGGCATCATACCAACTAACCCAAGTAACCGGATGGTTTGCCAGCTTCTCCTTAGGTGATTTTCCTCGCCAATGCGTAGGTGGATCATAGCCCGTTACTCTAACAAAGCGGAAATATTGCGCATTCGTGACTGGTGTCTTGGAAATCCAAAACTCAGGTAGATAATCAAGCCGGTTGTCCGCACCAAAAATGAATTCGCCGGCCGGGATGCGAATCATCTCCGGGCCGCTCTTGGCGTCGGTGTAGAAATCTGCGCCGGTGTCGGTGGCGACGTCAGTTTCTTCTGTAGTGGGCGACAAGTCGGGCCAGGCAGCATGGGGGCGCTGACCACTTGCCTCATCAATTAAGCGCTGCAATTCTCCTCGCCTCTGCAGGTAGGTGATGAGGTCTTGCATCTTCGTACTCTTTGTTCTGCCGGCCAGTTCCTCGTAATCAAGACCGAGGTCAAAACACAATAGGCGCAGTTCTTCCAGGTCGAAATGCTCGATCAAGAGCTTGCGTAGATCTATCAGTTTTTGACGGTTTGGGTCGATATTTGTCATGGTACCCTATGCGAAACGGCCGTTGCCAACAACCGGGTCGCACCCCGTGCAGCGCGGTTCCGGCCACGCCTATTGTGGGGCATCCTTTGGCCAATTATTGTAACATAGGGCACTATTGTGTCACATTTCTTGTGTCTTGGGAGCGGGTTGTGCTGAAAATCATTGAGAGGGTACCGCCTGGCCCCCTCTTGAACTGGAGGCCAAGCGATCGCGTATGCTGGCCAACGTGATGAGCATACGTCCATTCGCCTAGACATACTGGATGCCTGGGATGGAGAAATTGAAACGGTCCTGATCTACTCTTTCGCCATTTTGATCCTGTGTACGCTATCCTGGCGGAGGCATACTGCTGTTAAAGATATCCCGGTGTAACTTCCACTGGTCATCTTCTTGCTTCCAAACGACGATGTACTTGCCTTTGTCAAGCACTTGCTCTGCATCGCCAAACATGGTGTACTGCGAGACTTCAACGGCCGTATCGCCATACGCTTCTAGCTCGACGATTTCCATTTTCAACTTTGCGACGCCCATGCCAAAGACCGCGCCCCAAAAGGCCTCAAGCTGCTCATGTCCGGTCACGAAGTCTCCGTTTGGCGGCAAGACCTGCCCTTCATCGGTGTATAGCGCAGCCAATCCTGCTGCATCACGGCGAGCGAAGGTGGCCATAAACAGTTCATTCCTTTCGACTATATCATCGTTCACTGAAGCAAATAGTGTGTGAGTCATGACTCTCTACCCCTTTGATCCGCATAATACGGATCCTAATCCATTGAACAGTAGCGATCATTCCAGGACTTCGATTGGCCTAAGATGCCACAAATTCGATCAGCCGGAATTCGGAAAGGAAACCTAACTTGCCAATCTCGATCCAGGATCAATTTTCCACTGTTCCAGCCTAAAAACGTGGTTTTAGCTCGTTAACCCCACACTTTACATTATAAGTATTTTTGTTCGCTTGGCAAGCAGGCGGACAGTGAGACAGTGAGGACACAGAGTAGGCGCGGAGGGCATGGAGAATGTATGGATTGGATATTGTTGGGCTCCCTGTGATGCCCTAGCCAACCGTCTCGCCCCTACAAATTGCCTATGTTTTTGGAAGCGAAGCGGGTGCGCAGACTGGACCAATCTACGGAGATTGGTCCAGTCTTATGTAACGCTTCTGCAGGCGCCCTTCAGTTTGCTGAAAATTGTTTCCTGAACGCGTATGGTCACACGGCCGTATCCACCAACTCGCGACGAATACCTTGCTCTTCAACCCACCAGACCTCGGTCGCGAAGCGCTCGATGAAGTAACGGTCATGAACGACGGCCAGCACCGTGCCTTCAAAGCTGCCCAGTGCTTGCTCGAATTGTTCGCGCGACGGGATGTCGAGATGGTTGATCGGCTCATCCAGCAGCAGAACATTGCAGCCGTCGACGATCATCTGCGCCAGGGAAAGGCGGGCGCGCTGGCCGTAGCTGAGCTTGCTGTTGATGCGCAGCGGTTCATCACCCGTAAATAGGAAGTAGGAGAGGAAGGTACGCGCCGCGGTGTCATTGGCAAAGGCAGGCCGGATCGTCTGCAAAGGGGTCAGGGCGGGATCGATGCCCGTCTGTTCCTGGGTCATGAAGCCCAGCTTAACGCTTGGTCCGCGCTCGACAATGCCGCCCAGCGCGGCCAAGCGGCCGGCAATGGTGCGCAGGAGGGTTGTCTTGCCGCTGCCGTTGGGGCCCGTAAGCACGATCCGTTCTCCGGGATGCACATCCAGATTCAGGTCAGAGAGCAACGGCCGTCCTTCGTCGTACCCCACCCTCAAATCCTTCAGACGCAGAACAGATCTCCCCAGGTGCGGCATAGTGGCGAAATCGAGTTTTATTTGGCGCGAAGATGACGGCCGTTCCACGCGATCTTCGGAGTCCAGATAGCGTTCCAGCTTGCGTTCTCGCGCTTTCGACTTCTTGGCCACCTTCTTAGCGATAGATTGCTGGTAATCCTTGTAGCCCTTTAACTTCATCATTTCACCGCCGATTCGAGCGGAACTGGCTTGATATTCGGTATGGGCAGCCTGGGCCTTGACCCGGGCAATATCCTGCTTGACGCGGCGGATCTCCTGCTGCTGATCGCGAAAAGCGGCCCACTGTTTTTCCCGTTCCAGTTCCACCTGCTCCATATAATCCGTATAGTTGCCGGCATATTCGCGCACCGCCTGCGCAGCGGGGTCCATGGCCAGAATGCGGGTCACGGTGCGGTCTAGAAAAGTGCGGTCGTGGGAGACGAGCAGCGCGCCGCCGCTGAACTGCGCCAGCCAATTTTCCAACCACTCTAACATGGCGATATCGAGATGGTTGGTGGGCTCGTCGAGCAGCAGGATTTGCGGATCTTGCAGCAGCACCAGGGCGAGGTTGAGGCGCGTTTTCTGCCCACCGCTAAGGCGTTTCACGGGCAGATCCCCTGGGACGGCATCAAGTCCCAGACCGGCTAAGATAGCTGCAGCGCGACCAGTATCGGCCGTGCTGATGCGCTGCAAGACAGCGTCATAAAGGCTTTGAACTTCTGCATTATCCGGCTGCGCGGATAGAGCTTGGGCCAGGGTGGCGAGTTCCGCTTCCAGGGTCGCGGCGTCACCGCTGGCCTGGCCAATAATCTCGGCAACGGCCGTTTCACCATCCAACACAAAGCCCTGGGGCAAATAGCCGATGCGCAGGCCGGCATCGCGGGCGATATGGCCGGAATCCGGTTCCGCTTCACCGGCGATAATGCGCAGCAAGGTCGTCTTGCCGCAGCCATTGGGACCCACAAGCGCGGCGCGGTCGCCGGAGTTCATGCTAAAGGTTACGTTTTTGAATAAAGTAGTAAGGGCGAATGATTTCGCGAGTTGATGTACGGTAAACATATCCACCTCCAGAATACTGGACTTGGCGTCCAGCAAATGGGCCTAACAGCCGTTGGGCCATTGGTCAGGTCAATAAGCGCTTGGCCAATTGAAGGTGAATCTAATCCGTCATACCGTAAAAATTCCTCGTCTAGTTGACTGGGCATCAAGGATACTCTGCCAAAGTGCACCTGTCAAATGTGATTTAGAAGCCCGGTCTTTAGGTCGAAATTATGGCGATTGTGCAGATAGAAACCGGGTTTCTTGTTGAATTCGTTCTGCTATTATGCTACAACACAACCTGACTCATGTAGTGGAGGAAATTCATGACAAAACAAATCATTCCTGATCAGATGACGGCCGTTGTTTTGGATTCATATTCGGGAGTCGAGGCGCTAAGGGTAGAGCAGCGCCCAGTTCCCAAGCCCGGAGAGAATGAAGTTCTGGTCAAAGTCGCGGCGGCAGCGATAAATCCCTCCGATTTAATGTTCCTCGAAGGTCTCTACGGCTTCAAAAAACCGACGCCAGTCGTTCCAGGATTTGAAGGGTCGGGCACCGTTGTTGCCGTTGGCGCAGGCATGATGGGCCGCTATCTGAACGGCAAACGGGTTGCCTGTATCAGTCAGGACAAAGGGGACGGTGTGTGGGCTGAATATCTGGTGACGACAGCCAATTATGCCCTGCCTTTGGATCAATCGGTGAGTCTGGAACAAGGGGCGATGTCGGCTGTCAATCCGCTAACCGCTATCGCGTTCATGGAAATCGTGAAAAAGGGCGGGCACAAGGCGATTGTGCATACAGCCGCGGCCAGCGCCCTGGGACAAATGATTAACCGCTTAGGCCAAAGCGAGGGCATTCAGATCATCAATATCGTTCGACGAAAGGAACAGGTGGAACTACTCAAACAACAAGGTGCGACGATCGTTTTGAACAGCAGTGAAGCTAGCTTTGACCAGGAATTGTTTGATCGTTGTCATCACCTTAAGGTCCGTTTAGCTTTTGATGCCGTTGCCGGACCGTTAACCATGCGCTTGTTAGAAGCGATGCCGGCACATAGTAAAGTGACAGTCTATGGGGGTCTATCCTCAGAAGCGGCGCAGGCTCATCCCGGCCAGTTAATCTTTCAGAGCAAGAGCATCGACGGTTTCTGGCTCACGACCTGGTTTGCCAAAAAGAGCTTTCTACAAGGCCTGATGCTCTGGCGACGCTCCCAGAAGCTGCTGGCGACGGATCTTAGATGCGAAATCCGCGCTGTGTATCCTTTGCAAGAGGCAAAGACGGCCGTGCAGGAATATCAAAGCCAAATGACCGGTGGCAAGATCCTGTTCGTTCCTGAGCAATAACAATTGCGACATGATTCACTTTTTCCAGCCGCAGAGGTTCTTCACGCCGAAGACTCCGCTGACAAGCAACAGGAAGCTCGCATATGCGGATGGCTGGAAAGAGTCTTCACTCCGAATGGCCCGCTCAGAATGACATGTTTGGGATTGAATTGGTAAAGGGATTTTACCGGTCTAAGAAACATGCCTAGTTGCGATGTAGCGCAGTAGTCAATAAGAACATAATCTATGGAGAATCAAGAAGGTAAGCAATGAAAAGTATCACCCATTTCAATGACGGGATTCCTGACGATTTTTTCTGGTTCAATGAACCGCGCCAGTTTAGGGTCGCCAAGGGTCTTCATATCACAACGGATCCACATACGGATTTCTGGCAGCGCACACATTACGGCTTCCGCAATGACAACGGCCATGCGCTGCTGACCAATGTGACCGGGGATTTCCGCATCACGACATGCGTGCAGTTTGAGCCAAAGAACCAGTATGATCAGTGTGGCCTTTTTTTGCGCCTGGACGAGGAGAACTGGATCAAGACTTCAAGCGAATACATCGCCGGGGATCGCAGCGAGTTGGGATCGGTGGTCACCAATCTCGGTTACTCCGACTGGGCCACGACGGAAATATCATCTACGATTCACCGCATCTGGTATCGCATCAGTAAACGTGGGCCTGATTTCCTGTTGCAGAATTCGTATGACGGCCAGAAGTGGCTGCAGATGCGCATCACGCACTTGCACGCGCCGCTGCAGGCGGTTCAGGTTGGGATCTACGCCTGCAGTCCGGTAGACGGCCGTTTTGACTGCACGTTTGAACAGATTGCCATTGATGACAATGAGTGGAACAACCGTGATTACAAAAGGGTAGTGAGCATTCTCAAATGTGAACGGAAACGGGAAAACCGCCATCTGATGTAGTTCGATTTGGCAAATCGAGACGCGATTTACCAAATCGCGCTACAAACGTTAACCGAAATGAAACACAACCGTTAGTAAGTCGCTTCATAGAGGACAAACAAATGAATCATCAGTTTCGCAGACGATTGCACTCGGGTGAACTGCTTGTGGGAACCATGGTCACCCAGGGGTCGGCCGATATCGCCGAACTCCTGGCCAGCGCTGGTTTTGACTGGCTTTTCGTAGACGCCGAACACAGTCCCATGACTGCCGGCGATATCCAGAGGGTTTTACAGGGTGCTGGTCAAGCCATGCCCTGCCTGGTGCGCGTTGCGGCCAGCGAAGAGACTTCCATCAAAAGGGCGCTTGATGTCGGGGCCGCCGGTATCATTGTCCCCATGGTGAATTCGGCCGAACAGGCGGCGCAAGTCGTGCGCTGGGCCAAGTACCCTCCCCAGGGCAGCCGGGGCGTAGGTGTTGGGCGCGCGCATGGTTATGGCCTGAAGTTCAAAGAATACCTGGACAAGGCCAACGAAGAAACCGCAGTGGTCATCCAGGCCGAACATATCGCTGCCGTAGAGAATATTGAGAAGATTGTTCAGGTGCAAGGGATTGATGCCGTGTTCATAGGTCCTTACGATCTTTCAGCCAGCCTGGGCAAGTTGGGCGAACTAGATCACCCGCAGATTCTCGCCGCCATAGATCACGTGACCCAGGTATGTCGCCAGGCCAATATCCCCCTGGGCTGTTTTGGCCTGGCGGCCGAGGCGGTACGGCCGTATATGGAGCGTGGCTACAAGTTAATCGCGGTCGGAATTGACACGATGATCCTCGGATTCGCAGCAAAGGAGCTGCTCTCTCAGATCAGACATTGAATGAGCAGAGAACGTCCGCGGCGCGCTAACTATAACATTTGACATAGCAAAACTATGCATTTAGTCTCTGTTGCATTCCCTTTTTCTCGCAGATAATAAAGGGCATGGATAAGGGTGGACTGTGATGAGCGCTGCTCAGCGCCTTTCTACACTTGAATCAGTAGTCCAAAGAGCTGTCCGAGACGGCCGTTTTCTCCTGGCATTCGCTCTACTGTTCGTGTTGGCAGCCTGTGGCGGGGAATCGTACACGGCCGTCACAGGCTATCCAGCGCAAGCGGAGATAGCTGTTCAGCCGGAAACAGCAGCGGAAACAGCCGCAGTGCGAGCCATCTCCCAAGAAGATCTTCGTTACGCCAAAACAAACGACTTTCACTTCGATCAACTCTTCCTGGAGCAAGGCCTATCCCAAAGCGTCGTCCTCGATATCCTGCAAGATAGCCAGGGCTTCGTCTGGCTGGGGACTCAAGATGGGCTCAATCGCTTCGACGGCTATGAATTCACCCTTTTTAGCCATAACTCAGAAGACACAAACAGTTTGAGCGGCGACTTCATTACCGCCTTGAAAGAAGATCAAGAGGGCATCATCTGGATTGGGACCAACGGCGCAGGGCTCAACAGCTACGATCCCCAGAGCGGAACATTTACCCGCTACGTGAACGATCCCGATGATGCGACAAGCCTGAACGACGACCTTGTCAACGATCTCCTTGTGGATCAGGATAATACTGTCTGGATTGCGACCAACAGTGGCGGGCTGAATAAATTGGATCGAGAATTAGGGCAGTTCGTTCACTATACGGCCGATGCGCAAAACCCCAACACGGTTAGCAGCAACAACTTAACGTCACTTGCCCAGGAGCAGGATGGTTCGCTTTGGATTGGCACCGTTGGCGGCGGCCTGAACAAGTATGACCCCAATAGCGACCGGTTTACTGCTTACCGCAATGATCCTGGCGATCCGGGCAGCCTTGCTGCGGACAATGTCAATGTCGTCCACATTGCCCGCGACGGGGCCATTTGGATTGCGCTTGATGGTTCCGGACTCGACAGGTTTGATCCGCAAACGGAACAGTTCAGACATTTCCAGAATGATCCAGATGATCCAAACACGCTCCCTGACGATGAAATCATCGCCATACACGATGATGCGCAGGGCACGCTGTGGCTGGGATTGAACGGCGGCGGGTTCAGCATGCTCGATCCTGAAAGTGAGCAGGCAAACCACTACGTGGCCAACTCCAATGATCCCGTTAACCTCAACAATTATCCGATTTTTTCTATCTATGAGGACAGGGCCGGTGTGCTCTGGTTTGGCACATTTGGCGCTGGCGTCTTTAAGTTTGATCCGGCAAGGCAGAAGTTCGCGCTTTTCCGCAGCGATCCCGCAGAACCGGGTGGGCTGAACAGCAATTCTATTTGGGCCTTTCTCGAAGATAGCGAAGGCTTACTCTGGATTGGCACATTTGATGGTGGGCTCAATCGCTACGATCCTGCTACGGGTGAATGGATTTATTACCGCTCCAACCCGCAAGACCCAACCAGTTTGCCCAGTGACTCAATCGTAGAAATCTATGAAGACAGTCAAGGGCGGTTGTGGACAGGATCCACAGACAATGGCATCGGCCGTCTCGACCGTGCAACGGATCAGTTTACGGCATATGATGCCCCTGATTGGGTACTGGCCATCACTGAAGACAGCTCCGGGCAACTCTGGATCGGGGGCTTTGGCGGTTTGGGCAAATACGAAGCCGCGACAGACCAGTTTCGCTATTTTCTTAGCGATGCCGATGATCCCGCCAGCTTGAGTAATAATGGCGTGATGGCCATCGTCGAGGGGCAGGACGGTACGTTGTGGATAGGCACGTTCAACGGAGGCCTGAATAAATTCGATCCAAATAGTGAACAATTCGTGCGTTACCAACACGATCCTGAGAATCCAAATAGCCCGGGCAGTGACATGATCTTATCAATCTTGCCGGCCAGGGATGGTGCTTTGTGGCTGGGCACTGCCGGTGGCCTGGATAAATTCGAACCGGAAAGCGCAACATTTACCCATTATGGTGAAGAAGATGGTCTGTTGAACGAAACCGTCTACGCCGTTTTGGAAGACGATCAGGGCAAGATCTGGTTCAGCACCAATATGGGCATCTCCCAGTTCGATCCACAGGCAGAAACCTTCCGCAATTTTGACACGCGGCATGGATTACAAAGCATTGAATTCAACCAGGGCTCCGCTTACAAGAGTCCCAGCGGAGAGATGTTCTTTGGCGGCGTGAGCGGTTTTAATGTGTTTTATCCCGACCTGATCCAGGACAGCGAATTCGTTCCGCCCGTTGTCATTACAGATTTCCAACTCTTTAACGAATCGGTGCTGCCAGGTGAGGAGTCGCCTCTATCCAAACCAATTGAGTCAACAGAAGAAATTGAGCTTTCCTATACGGATGACTTCCTAACCTTTGAATTCGCGGCCTTAGATTATTCTACCCCCGAAGAAATTCAGTACGCTTACCTTTTGGAGGGCTTTGATAAAGATTGGAACAGCGTAGGCACGAGACGTTTTGCCGGTTATACCAATGTTCCTCCCGGAGAATATACTTTCCGCGTGAGGAGCACCAACAGCGATGGCGTTTGGAGCGAAACGGAAGCGGCGATCGCTATTGTCATCCCCCCACCGTTCTGGCAAACCTGGTGGTTCAGAATCCTGGCCGTTCTGGCCATCGCCGGCGTCGCCGTCGCAATTTTCGCTGGCCGCTTGCGCGTGGTTGAAGGACAGCGCAAACAGTTGGAACTGCAGGTAAACGAGCGCACCAGGGAATTGACCGATACGCTTGGAGAATTGGAGAAATCCAGGGATGCGGCCGAAGCCGCCAATCGCGCTAAGAGCGCCTTCCTGGCCAATATGAGCCACGAGTTCCGCACGCCGCTCAACGCGATTCTCGGTTTCACGCAGCTCATGCTGCGCGATCCCTCCTTGGGTAGAGACCAGACGGAAAATCTTGAGATCGTGCATCGCAGCAGCGAACACTTACTGGGCTTGATCAACGACGTTCTGGAAATATCCAAGATAGAGGCGGGGCGGGCGACGTTAAATCCAACAACCTTTGATTTGCACCGCATGTTATTTGGTCTGGAAGAAATGTTCCGGCTGCGCGCCGAGTATAAGGGCGTGACACTGCGTCTTGAATTGACGCCATCGGTGCCGCAGTATGTGCGCATGGACGAAGGCAAGCTGCGCCAGGTATTGATGAATTTGCTGGGCAATGCCGTGAAGTTCACCGATCTGGGCCACGTATTATTGCGGGTAACAACGGGCAATTCTGACCCAATCAAATCTACAGGCAGTGAAAGACTTTATTTTGTCGTCGAAGATAGCGGCCCAGGCATCCCCTACGAGGAACAAGTGAGCTTGTTTGAACCCTTTGTCCAGGCGACTGCCGGGCGCCAATCGCTAGAAGGGACGGGCCTGGGCCTGACCATAAGCCGGCAGCATGTGCGCTTGATGGGCGGCGATATCACGGTGCACAGCGATGTTGGCCAGGGCAGTGTCTTCCGCTTTGATCTCCCTTGTGAGATCGTGGCCGAATCGGCCGTGCGCAAGCCGGTTCCCGAACGTCACGTCGTGGGCCTCGAACCCGGTCAAAGAACATACCGCCTGCTGATTGTCGACGATGAGCCGGCCAACCGGCAGATTCTGGTTAAGCTGCTGGCGCCGTTGGGTTTTGAGACCAGAGAAGCCGCCAATGGCCTGGAAGCGATTGAGGTCTGGAAGGTCTGGGAACCCCATTTGATCTGGATGGATATGCGCATGCCTGTGATGGACGGCCACGAAGCTACCATGCGCATCAAGGAGTCAACGAAAGGACAGGCAACCGTCATAGTGGCCCTCACGGCGAGCGGCCTTGAGGAAGAACGGAACTTGATTCTCTCAGAGGGTTGTGACGACTATCTGCGCAAGCCGTTTTACGAGGAAGATCTCTACAACGCCTTGGCCAAGCATCTCGGCACGCGATTTGTGTATGAGGATGCGGGCATTGCGGCTAAGGTAAGAGAAGACGGCCGTGCAGAAGCCGCACTTGAGAGCAACCTGCCGCCTATGGGTGAGGCTGACCTGGTTTCCAGAATGGCTGCCCTTGCCCCAGATCTGGTGGTTGCCTTGGAACAAGCGACAACTCTGGGAGACATCAGCGAGATTGAACGCACGATCAGCGAGACCGAAGCGTCTGACCCGCTGCTGGCAGCAGAGTTGGCAGCGCTGGCTCACGAATTTGAACATGAACAGATTTTAAGACTGATACACAGGGCAAACAACGAAGCACATGGAGAATATCAGCCAGTCCACTAATTCCAGAGAGAACATCTTGCTTGTTGATGACACGCCGGACAACCTGCGATTACTGTCGCAAATCTTGAGCGCGCGCCATTATCAAGTACGCGCCGTAACCAGTGGCGATCGCGCGTTGGAATCGGTGCAGCTCGTGCCTCCCGACTTGATTTTGCTGGATATCCGGATGCCGGGCATGGACGGTTTCGAGGTCTGTCGTGCCCTAAAAGCAAACCGCAGCACGAAAAACATTCCGGTCATCTTCATCAGTGCCCTGGATGATGTCGCCGACAAGGTGAATGCTTTTGCGGTGGGTGGCGTTGACTATATCACCAAGCCCTTCCGCTACGAGGAGGTCGTAGCCCGTGCTGAAACGCATCTCGCTTTGCGCCGCCTGCAGAAAGAGTTGCGGCGCTCCAATAGGAAGATGGCGCATGAGTTGGCGCTGGCGGGAGAAGTCCAGGCCAGCTTTTTGCCCGACAAGATGCCAGACATTCCTGGTTGGCAGTTTTCCGTGACTTTGCAGCCGGCCCAGGAGACCTCAGGTGATTTCTTCGATATGTTTACGTTGCCAGACGGCCGTCTAGGGCTGCTCGTTGCCGACGTGGTCGACAAAGGGGTTTGTGCTGCGCTCTTCATGGCCTTGAGTTACGCCCTTTTCCGCTCCTACGCACAGCAGTTCCCTGGCGAGCCGCAGCGCGTTTTTGACGTCATGAACGATCATATTTTGCACGATACCAATGCCAGGCAGTTTGTCACCGCCTTCTACGGCATTCTCGATCCGCAAACGGGCAAGATGGTTTACAGCAACGCCGGCCATCCTCCTCCCCTGATCCTGGGTCCGCAGAAGGGTCAAAACGTACGCTGGCTGGCCAATACCGGTGTGCCCCTGGGCGTTTTGGAGGAATGTACCTGGGAACAACGTGTGGTCCAGCTCTCACCACAGGATGTGCTCTGCCTCTACACCGATGGCGTGATCGAGGCCGAGGAAAACCCCGATTCTCCCTTCGGCATGGGCCGTCTGCTGGATTGCACCCGAGCCAGAATGGGGGGAACGGCCGTAGAAATACAGCAAGGCATTGTCCACGATATACTGCAGTTTGTGGGCGAAGCGCCACAACTGGATGATAGGGTGCTTTTCGTCGTCAAGCGCGAATAAGGCCCGCCCCTCGCGGCGCACGCATCCTACCGGCAGCGATAACATCGTGCTTATTGAAGCAAAGCGCGAATGCCAGTTGGCACTTCCCAAAAGCATTAACTTCTGCTATTGTATGCAAAGTGAGCAATCGACCCTGACGGCACTCACAGCCGCCAGCCACTTATCCGCTGGCTGGCAGCCGCCGCTACTACTTTTCCGATCGAAGGTCATCAACCTTTCCGGGGCAGATCGGACCCCAAAGGAATGTCTATGAAAAGAACACCCAAGCTTAAACGGCTTAACTATCTTCGTTCGCTGCAATACCTACCATCTTGCGCAGATTTGCTGTGCAAACCTTTTTCACGGAGAATTAGATGAAACGCCTAACCATTATTGTTTGCCTATTGTTGCTCGTCACGCTGCTGCTGGCCGCCTGTTCGGCACAGACAGCTCCTGGCGAAGCAGCCACTGAACCCGAAGCTGCCGTAGTTGAGGCACCTGCCGCTGAAGAAGCGGCTCCAGCGCAAGAGGAAGCCGCTCCGGCCGAAGAAGAACCCCTGGCCGATGAAAAGGACGGCGGCACGCTTAACCTGCACACTCAGGGCGTCATTCAGTTCGACTACGCCCAGGTAGCTGATGACGCTTCCATGTGGGTTGTTTCCAATGTTTACAGCATGCTGTTCCGCAACACTACGGACGCCATATTCCCCGACCTGGCCACCTCCTGGGAGTGGGAAGATGACACAACACTCGTTCTCCATCTGCGCGAGGGTGTGACCTGGCATGATGGCAACGAGGTATTCGCCGAAGGTGAAAGCCGCGAAGTCGTCGCCGATGACGTCATTTATTCCATTGAACGTGGTGTCGCAACGGAAGGTTCTACCCTCTCGGCCGATTTCCTGGCCACCTTCGAATCGGCCGAAGCCGTCGATGATTATACGGTCAAGATACACCTCAATGCGCCGAGCGCCTTGCTGCTTACACCGGGGCGCGGCTTGTCGGGCATCGCCATCGTACCCAAAGAAGCTGTTGAGCAGTTGGGTGAAGATTTCGCCCTCAATCCCATCGGCTCCGGCCCCTTCGAATTCGTCGAATACTTGCCCGACGAGCTCGTGCGCTTGCAGCGGAACGAAGATTATTACATCAAGCCCCACCTGGACGAAGTCGTCTGGAAGGTGATCCCCGATGAGGACACCGCCCTCATTGCCTTTGAAAACGGCGAAGTCGATTGGTTGGCTGCGGTACCGCAAGCGGATATCGAACGTCTCCAGGCGGATGATGCCTATGTGCTAGCGTCCAGCGGCTTTGAATGTGCCCCCTGGATGTTTTTCGACATGGCCGTGCCCCTTTTCCAGGAAGAAGATTTCCGCAAAGCACTTGCCCATGCCTTTGACGCCGAAGCGATCAGCAAGAACGTCGACGGCGCAAATTATGTCGGCGGTTGTGGCATCGCCGGACGAGGCGTCCCTGGGTACGACCCCAATCTTTGCCAATACTTCAATTACGACCCCGGCATGTCCAAAGAGTTGATGGCCGGCCTGGGCTGGGAAGACTCCGATGGAGACGGTTTCTATGACAAAGATGGTGAACCGATGGAGTTCCCCCTGGAAATCTGGAACATGGCCCCCATGCCTAGCTACGGCGAAGCGATCGCTACGCAGTTAAAGGAAGAGGGCTTCCCGGTTGATCTGCAGACGGTCGAATTCGGCACCTGGATCGATGATATGTTCGCCGGTCCGCAAAAAGCGATGATGGCCTCCGGCTTCTGCACGGATGGTGGTTTGAATGGTGTATTCGGCCGTGACGCGGCTACCGCCACCGCCATGGGCTACGATATGCCGGAAGTCCACGATCTGTTGGATCAAGCCAATGTCACCCTCGATGCGAGCGAACGCGACCAGATCCTGCGTGAAGCCCAGGACTTGATGTTCTCCCAGTATATGGCCATTCCCTTACGCCACCGCAGTGGTTACGATGCGACCCGCTCTTATGTACACGATCTTAACGGCATCTTCTGGACCGCTAACATCGTCACTGATCAGAACAACGTCTGGCTAGACAAGTAGGCAGTCACCCCGGTGAGGTGCCAGGCACTTAAGTAAGTGCCTGGCACCTGTGAGGGACCTTTCATGGGTCGTTACATCATTCAACGTATATTGATCCTCATACCGTTGCTTCTGGCCATCTCTTTGCTTACCTTTGTTCTGGTTCACCTGGCACCCGGCGATCCCATTGCCACGCAGTTCGGCATGAATATGAAACGCCTGGAACCGGAGCGTATCGAAGCTATCCGTGAGGAGTTGGGCTTGAACGACCCGTTGGCGGTGCAATACCTGCGTTACCTTGGCAATCTACTCAAAGGAGATATGGGCCAATCGCTGACCACAAAAAAGCCTGTACTCGACGAGATCACCGACCGCTTGCCGGCCACAATCCAGCTTACTCTGGCCGCTATGTTTATTTCACTGCTTCTGGCGATTCCCTTGGGCATCCTTTCCGCCGTAAAGCGCGGCTCCTTTGTTGACAAGTTGAGCATGAGCGGCGCCCTGCTCGGCGTTTCTATGCCTTCTTTCTGGGTTGGCATCATGCTCATGCTCCTTTTTTCTCTCCAGTTGGGCTGGCTGCCCAGCAGTGGTCGCGGAGACGGCACAACCGTGGGCTCAATTAAGGCGCTGATCCTGCCCGCATTGACCCTGGGCATGGCCCTGATGGGGTTGACGACGCGTCTCATGCGCTCCAGCATGCTGGAGGTGTTAGGACAGGACTATATGCGCACCGCACGCTCCAAGGGACTGCGCTCCTTTGTAGTCCTCAACCGCCACGGTCTGCGCAATGCCCTGATACCGGTGGTGACCATTGTCGGCCTGCAATTTGCCAGCCTTCTGGGTGGCGCGGTAATCGTGGAAACGATTTTCGCCTGGCCCGGTATCGGCCGTCTCGCGGTCAACGCTATCTGGCGGCGCGACTACCCGGTTATTATGGGTACGGTTCTCGTCTTTGCCGTCGTCTTTATTCTTATGAACCTGCTGGTTGACCTTGTTTACACGCTTATCGACCCGCGCATCAATTTTGATTGAGGTCATGTGTGAAAGTAGCCAAATTGCCGGCAAACACAAAGGCGCAGGGGCTCCATTTAGAAGATGAGAACCAGATTTTGCACCCACCCATGTCACCTTGGGCGGACGTCCGGCGGCAGCTATTGCGCGATCGCCTGGCCGTATTGGGCATTATCATCCTCTTCTTGCTCATCCTAACGGCCGTATTCGCTCCCTTAATCGCTCCCTTCGATCCCTATGAGATGAACCTGGGCGGAAATTTGAAGCCACCTGGCGTCGACGGGCATTTATTGGGCACTGACGAACTCGGCCGTGATATCCTCAGCCGCCTGATCTACGGCAGCCGCATATCGCTCACCGTGGGCTTAATCGTCGTCGGCATTGCCGGCACTATCGGCGTCACCCTGGGCGCCATCAGCGGTTACTATGGCGGCGTGGTCGACAATGTAATCATGCGCGTCGTAGACATCGTCCTGGCCTTCCCCTTCCTGGTCTTGGCCATCGCCGTCGTCTCCATTGTCGGCGCCAACCTGACCAACATGATGATCGTGCTCGGCTGTGTCAGCTGGATCGGATACACGCGCCTGGTCCGTGGCCAGGTACTCGCCCTACGCGAGCAGCAGTTCGTCACCGCAGCGCGCGCGATTGGCGCCGGTGACCTGGATATCATCTTCAACCACATCCTGCCCAACACCTTGGGCGTGATCATTGTGCAGGCCACATTCGGAGTGGCCGTCGCCATTCTGGCCGCATCCGGGCTGAGCTTCCTGGGCATGGGCGCGCAACCGCCCACGGCCGAATGGGGCGCGATGCTCAGCGATGCCAAAAAATATATGCGCCACCATCCCACTATGGCCATCGCCCCCGGTATGGCCATCATGATCACGGTGCTGGCCATCAACTTTGTGGGCGATGCCTTGCGCGATGCCCTCGACCCCCGCCTGCGTAAATAAAACAGACAAAAGGAAATCATGAACGAAAAAAAAGCGCGTAGAGCAGATGATCTTTTCAAGTTGAACTTTCTTCAGGATGCGCAACTCTCTCCCGATGGGAAGCGTGTTGCTTACGTCGTCTCGCACATAGCGAGCGTCGCAGAAGACGGCCAAGAAGAAGAAAAAGAGTTCTCCACTATCTGGCTGATGTCCCTGGAGACGGGGGAAAAGCGCCAATTCAGTTATGGCAATGGCCGGGACGGAACGCCGCGCTGGTCACCGGACGGGAAGCAGATCGCCTTCATCTCCGACAGAAAAGACAAACCACAGATTTTCCTGATCGCTGCCGATGGTGGTGAGGCACACGCCCTGACCGAAATGCCTCTGGGTGTCGGCGGCGGACCGGAATGGTCACCAGATGGCAAGCAGATCGCCTTCACGGCCGTTCCTGCCAGCGAGCCCCCTGATCCTAAAAAACCTTATCGCATCACGCGCTGCACTTACCGTTATGACCAGATGGGCTACGTTGAAGACGCCGTCCAAGATATCTACACCATTTCCGCCGCAGGCGGCAAGCCCAAACAGGTGACCCGCGACAGAAACCAGAACAGCGGGCCGCTCTGGTCACCAGATGGACAGGAAATCCTCTATTTATCCAATATGTTTCCCGACAGCTACCGCATCTTCCCCGCTCTAAAAGTCGTCAATATGGAGGGTGAGGTGCGTGACCTGGTTCTTGACTGGGGTCACGCTTCTGCGCCCGCCTGGACGCCCGACGGCCGTCACATCGTCTTCGCCGGCAATCCCGACCATCTCCTATTGGGGGATCCGCAGCACATGTGGATCATCGAGCGCGATGGTGGCCAGCCGCACTGCCTCACGCCAGATGAACAGGTCGCTTTTGGTTACGGGCTTCAAGGAGACATGCCGGCGATGATCTGGGGCAAAACGTTAATCTCCGAGGACGGCCGTTACGCCTACATCATCGCCCAGGACCGGGGCGCTGTGCACATCTACCGTGTTGCCCTGGACGGTGAGCCGTCCTGGCAGGCCGTTGTTTCCGGCGATCGTGACTGCATGCTGCTTGACCTCGACGGAACGCATCTGCTGTACGCCGTGAGCAGCTTCGACAACCCCATCGATCTCCATATCGCCGGGCTCGACGGCGCCGACGAGCGCCAATTGACCAGCTTGAACAAAGAAGAAACGGAGTCCTGGTCCACACCTGAAGTCGAACACCTGCTTTACCCCAGCAGCGATGGCCAGGAAATCGAGGGCTGGCTGATGAAACCCAGCAGTGGCCAGGCTCCCTACCCCACGATTCTATACATCCACGGTGGACCAATGGGCGGTTTCGGCGCCACCTATTCCTATGATTTCCACCTTCTCGCCGACGCCGGATATGCCGTGTTATTCATCAATCCGCGCGGCTCCACCGGCTACGGTGCACAGTTCAGCAACGCCGTCATTGGCCACACCGGCGAACAGGATTATGAAGATTTAATGGCCGGCGTAGACTATGTCATTGACAGGGGCCTGGCTGATGCGGATCGTCTCGGCTGCTGCGGGCTCTCCTATGGCGGCTACATGAGCGCCTGGATTGTCGGCCATACGGATCGCTTTAAAGCGGCCGTTCCCGAAAATCCGGTCACCAACTGGACCAGCATCTACGGCGCCGGCGATTCCGGCCCCTTCCTGATGCTCAAGGCGGCGTTCGGTGTACTGCCCCATGAGAACCCGGAACTCTATCGCCGGCTTTCGCCTATCTCTTATGCCCACAACTGCACCACACCCACGCTGTTAATCCAGGGCGAAAACGACCACCGCTGCCCGCCGGAACAGTCGGAGCAGTTCTATGCCGTTCTGAGGGTCAGCGGCTGCACCGTAGAAATGCTGCGTTTGCCCGGCAGCTCCCATGTCGGCTCCATCGCCGGCCCCATCTCCGCCCGCCGCGCTCAGAATGAGGCGCTTCTGGAGTGGATGAATCTCTATATTTTGGGCATTGAGCCGGCGGAGCATGAAGAGGTCGGCCGAATAGGCGAGCCGCTTTCGGAAGTCCGACTTTTTCTTGAAAGTCGGACTTCTTCGCCTAACCAACCAGAGCGATTTCGTGCGACCACTACGATATATTTACGCTGCCGGACGGCCGTTTGGTAACCTGATTTAGCGCCTCGGTTTTCTAATAAAGAATTAAAGACATTTTGTAGAATGGCAGAAGCCAATCTATAATCTTGTCAATTAGAGGTGTAATATGGCACTAAACATTAAGAACCAAGATGTGGACAGGTTGCTGGAAGAAGTTGTGCAAATGACCGGCGAAAGCAAGACAGAGGCTGTAAGACGTGCTCTGGAAGAGCGCCGGCAGCGGCTCTCTATGCGTCAGCTGAATCCAAAGGATGCAGCACATTTCTTAGCCTTTCTGCAAGATGAAATATGGGCTCAGATTCCTGAAGCCTTGTTGGGCACTACCCTGACGAAAGAGGAAGAGGAGAATATTCTTGGGTACGGTGAGTTAGGAATATGATTGTGGATACGTCGGCAGTCGTTGCCATTATCTTTCAAGAGCCAGCACACGAAGAACTCACACAGTTGCTATTCCAGTCAAATGAGACAGGAATTGGCACGCCAACCCTTGTAGAGTGCGGAATCGTGTTGAGCGCGAGGTTAGGACGGGATGCCAGAGGCATTCTATCTCGGTTTATCGAGGAATCGGACATAACCATCATTCCATTCACAGAAGCACACTTCGGAACGGCCGTGGGAGCCTGGATCAAGTTTGGCAAAGGGCGGCACCCCGCCAGCCTCAATTTTGGAGATTGCCTGACATATGCCATGGCAAGATTATCAAATATGCCGCTACTTTGCGTAGGGGATGATTTTCCACAAACGGATGTAATGCTTGCCTCGGCCTAGAAACCGGGGTGCTCAGCACTTCATGCCCCGTTGCAATCGTATTTCCACTGCTTTGGCGGAAGGTGTTATCGCCAATCCGCCCAAACCTGTGCAGCGCAGCTCATGAGCCATGCTCTGCCCCACAGCGAGCATCGTATCCACGACCTCATCAAACGTGACCACCGCATCATAGTTCGCCAGGGCCATATTGGCGCAGGATAGGGCATTGGAGCCGGCCATCACATTGCGGCCCAAACAGGGAGCTTCTACGCGCACGCCAATCGGATCACAAATCAAGCCCAAGGAGTTCTGCAATGCCAGTGAGGATGCGCGTGACGGACTGTTGTAACGTGCCGCCGGCCAGTGTGACCAATCCGGCAGCGGCCATAGCCGAACCCGCACCACATTCTGCCTGGCAGCCGCCCACTTCAGCCGAAAAGGTTGCATGCTCCGATATGAAGACGCCTATCATACCAGCAGCCAGCATCGCTTTCACCATCTCATCCATGCCTTTTCCCATGACAGTGCCGGCGCCAATGATTGTACCGGGTAAGGCACCGCAGGATCCGGCAGTGGGCGCAGCCACAATAACCCCCATCGAACTTTTCATCTCCATTGTCGCCGTGATATACAGGATGATCGTGTTTAATAACTGCCCGGCAATGAGCAAGCTGGCATCCATCTTTTCTTTGAAGCCTACCGATTGGCAAGGCAAAATCCGGTCTTCATATATTGTGCCTTGCAAGCCTTGTTGAATGGAATTCAGCATCACCTGAACGATGTCACCCATCCTGTCGTAGACTTCTGCCTCGCTGATAGCTCCTCGTTGGCTTTCGTAGCGGAGCGCCAATTCCCAGAGCGCTAGCTGCTCTCGCTCTCCATAGTCGAGCATTTCCCGGCAGTAAGTGAAAGGGACGGATAGATCTTTGCGCGATAGGATAGGCAAAACCGGCCGCAGGTAGCGCACGAAGGAAACACCGGAGAAGGTCGATATCTGGTCCAGATCTGCCGCGGTAAACCCCGTGGCGCTTTTGATTTCTATAAAATCTCGATAACCCGTATGATATTCGGCAAAATCGTAGGACAGCGTTTGCAGCAGCGTCGCCTGAGCGGTCGATAGATCCTGGCCATAGATGATGAGCTCGTGATAATCCCCATTAATAGAAACGGCCGCTCCGTCGATCTCCTGGACTTCTATCATGCCACCGCCGCTAGAGATGGCTGTCATCGTGTGCGAAATTTGGGAGTTTGAGATTTTGATCCGGTAGGTGTTTGGGTGTTGGGCACCATAAGTCAGATAGTTGACCCGGATTTTGATACCAGCTTCCCGGATGCCTTCGCGATAATGCTCCATGCGTTCGTCGTGCGCCTGCCATCCCAACAGGCCGCCGTAGAGGCCCATGTCGGTTCCCTGGCTTTCATGGGTCGTAACCAACGAGCCGTTGGGGTCATAGTCGATGACGACTTCTTCGATGTCGGCATCGATCAGGTCACGACATAACAAGCCGATTCGACATCCGGCGGCGCTGTGTGAACTGGAAGGTCCGCGCATCACCGGGCCAATGACGTCATTAAAGATGCTAGAAACAGCCATATTTCGCCTAGTAGTCAGATAAACATCTTTTGTGTAGTTCGCACCCTCTGATGCGAACGGTGGCCATCTGAAGACGTCCGGCTCCTCCTGCGTCAAACCAACTTTGTTAGCCTACTAGTCGTCGCCAGATTTCTTAAAATAGAGGACCCCCAAGTCAAGAGCCAGCAGCAGCCAGATGATCACACTGACCCAAATCACCGTGCCAAAACCGCCAAGCAGTCCATTGTAAATCCCGACTAAGGCGCCCAGGATATTGCCAATGAACAGTCCGAGAACTATCGCCTTGCGCGCTGCAGATGGGCCGGATTCTCTGGCCATCCAGCTGATCACACCCAGCATGATCAACGTCGCGCCGTAAAGACGAGCGAGGCCAACTCCACCCTGCCCCAGCGTTAAGCCGTAGGCAGCCATGAACTGCTGCGGCGCTATTAAGGTTACCAAACCGGCCAGAAAGAAGAGAACAGATTGTATGGTCAATACCATTTTGTGAGTCATTATCATTGCAGCCATCCTATTTGTGTCAATAGCCAAATTTCAATATGATTGGGTCATTATCTGCTATACAGTTGAAATCCGCAATCCATAAAAGGTTTGCGTCACAGCATCCTGCATGGTCACAGAGATTTAGGGGTATTTTAAGCATGGTCTACACAGAATCGTTTCCAATTGAATTCCAGGGTTTAGCTGATCCGGCAGCGCTGGTTCAGATCGCTGGTCTACGAATTACCGTTTTGACCTCCAGATTATTGCGCCTGGAATTCAGCCCCGGCGATACATTCGAAGACCGCCCCAGCCAGGCCTTCTGGTACCGGCACCAGGCTGTGCCTGAATACACGCACGGCTGGCAAAACGGCCGTTTCGAGCTGCAAACAGAACATCTTCGCCTCCACTATGAACCCAATAAAAACAACGACGCGCTGGATTCTCTCACCATCACGTTGCTGGATAATGGGGAAGTTTGGCGGCCTGGACAGGTGGATGATCGCAATCTACTGGGCACCGCGCGGACTCTGGATAATGTGGATGGTTCAGTGGTCTTGGAAGAAGGCCTGCTCTCGCGCAGCGGTTGGGCGGTTTATGACGATTCGTCCAATTTGCTCTTCACGCAAGAGGGTTGGCTTGAGCCAAGACCAATTGAGTCCGGGTATCGAGATCTCTATTTCTTCGGCTACGGCCGTGACTATACCGCCTGCCTGCAGGATTTCAGCCGCATTGCCGGGCCGGCGCCCATGCTGCCCCGCTGGGCCTTGGGCAATTGGTGGAGCCGCTACTGGGCCTATACTGGCGAGGAGCTGCTGGCCTTGATGGATGACTTCAAAGCGCACGAGATCCCCCTGGCCGTGTGCATCGTTGATATGGATTGGCATCTCACCAATACGGGAAATGAGAGTACGGGCTGGACAGGCTACACCTGGAACAAGGAGCTGTTTCCCGATCCGCCGGCATTCATCGCGGCTTTGCACCAACGCGGCTTAAAAACGGCGATGAATCTGCATCCGGCTGAGGGTATTCACGCTCACGAAGCGCAGTATGCCGATCTCGCCCGGGCCCTCGGCCTGGATCCGCAAACGGAAGCGCCAATCCCCTTCAATATTGCCGATCCCAAATTCACACAGGCCTACTTTGATTTGCTGCACCACCCTTATGAAAAAGAGGGTGTGGATTTTTGGTGGATGGATTGGCAGCAAGGGAGGCTGAGTGATCTGCCGGGCTTGGATCCTTTGTGGTGGCTGAATCATCTACATTTTCATGACCTGGCGCGCGGGGGACAGAAACGGCCGTTTATATTCTCCCGTTGGGGCGGCCTGGGCAACCATCGCTATCCAATCGGCTTCTCCGGCGATGCCTACGTCACCTGGGAATCGCTGGCCTACCAACCTTATTTCACAGCCACGGCGGCCAATGTCAACTATGGCTGGTGGAGCCACGATATCGGCGGGCATATGTATGGCGTCGAGGATCGTGAGTTATATACGCGTTGGGTGCAGTTCGGGGTATTCAGTCCCATCTTCCGCCTGCACAGCACCAACAACCCCTTCCACGAGAGACGGCCCTGGGGCTATGATGCCCAGGTGCTGCAAATCACCGGCCAGGCGATGCGCCTGCGTCACCAGCTGATCCCTTACCTCTACACAATGGCCTGGCGCAATCAGCAAGAGAGCATGCCCCTGATACGGCCGATGTATCACGAATACGCCGCTGAGGAAGCTGCCTACCACTGCCCCGACCAGTATCTCTTTGGCAGCGAGCTGTTGGTGGCCCCCTTTACCGCTCCGGCAGACGCCGATACGCGCCTCAGCCGCCAGGCCCTCTGGCTGCCGGCAGGTGGTTGGTTTGGCTTCTTTGATGGCAGCTATTTTCCGGCTGATGGCTGGTTGGCGGTCTACGGCCGTCTGGAAGATATTCCCGTTTTCGCCAGAGCAGGCGCGATCGTGCCCTTGGCCGCTGAAGCCGGTTGGGGACCCGTTTCTAATCCGCAAAGCCTGGAAGTGCATTGCTTCCCCGGAAAAGATGGGGCATTCCAACTTTATGAAGATGACGACCTGGAAAAATCCTCGCTGACCCCTATCAGCCAGCGTTGGTCAGAGGAAGAATGGCGAATAACGTTTGGTCCTGCGCAGGGCAGCCGCGATCACTTGCCGCAAAAGCGGGCGATAGCGGTGCTGCTGCGCGGTGTTCATAACCATGTGCGTGTAACGGCCGTCGTGAACAGCCGTCCAGTCGCAGTCCAGGCCGGGTATGATGAAAAAACGACGTCTCTGCGCTTATCCCCCGTGAAGCTTAGTCCGGCTGACAGGTTGGAGATCACGGCCGTTCACCAGGGAGAATCGTTCCTGGCTGGTGAGGATCATCGCCTGCGCCAGGCGCAAACAATGGTCCGCGCTTTCCGTATGGAATCAAGCGCGAAGCAGCGTCTCTATCTCGAGCTTCAACACCTCTTAACCGATCCACAAGGGCTGGACGCTTTTGAATCCACGCTGACCCCTGGCCAGCTGCGCGCCCTGGCCGAGGTGATCAGTGGTTGCGATCCTGCGCTGTTCTCCGGATGGCAGCGGGAGTAGGCGATTGCTCTGACTCATCAGGTCGTTTGTTGTGCCATCGCTTCTATTTCGGTTATGATCCAGGCTGGATTTGAGAACTAGCACCATGTAAAGAGGTATAAGTGAGCGAGACGATCGAGAACGCAGAATCTGTATCCGAAGATAAACTAGACTTTAAACGCATCTTACCGATTTTCGTCATTGTACTGATCGACCTGATGGGTCTGACGATCATCATCCCCTTGCTGCCACTATACGCGGCTTCCTTTGGCGCCAATCCGGCTATGATCGGCGTCTTGGGCGCGACCTATCCGGTCATGCAGTTCCTGGGCGCGCCTGTCCTGGGACGGTTCTCCGATCGTTACGGCCGTAAACCGATCCTGGTTATCAGCCAGCTAGGTACATTGGTCGGTTTCATCATGCTTGGCCTGGCCAATGGGCTGCCGATGCTATTTCTTTCGCGCATGATTGACGGCATTTCGGGCGCCAATATCGCCACCGCTCAGGCGGCCATCACCGACAGCACCACGGAAAAGACGCGTACGCAAGGTTTAGGTCTCATCGGCGCCGCTTTCGGCCTCGGATTCATCATCGGCCCTGTTATCGCCTTCGTGGCCCTGGCCATCAGCAACAACAACTATGCTTTCCCAGCCTACATCGCCGCGGCCTTCTCGCTGGGCTCAATCTTGCTCACTGCCTTTTGGTTTAAGGAAACGCTGCCGGAAGAGGAACGCGGTCAAGGGTCGGATCAACCCGGTTTTTCGTTCCGTTCCCTGCTGCAGGCGCTCACCCACCCCGCCGTTGGTTTGCTGCTATTTCTTATGTTCGCCCAGCAGCTGGCCTTCGGCGGCTTCGAACAGCTCCTCGCCCTCTTCACCCTAACCAACCTCGGTATCAACGCTTCCGGCAACGCCATCATCTTCGTCTTTGTGGGTGTGATCGTCGTCGCCGTACAGGGTGGATTGATCGGCCGTTGGAGCCGGCGTTTTGGCGACCGGCGCCTGGTTTATGGCGGCCTGGCCCTGCTGGCCGTGGGATTACTGCTGCTGGCCTTCACCCCACGGCAGGCCGTGCCCTGGTATTCGGAAGCGAAGCTGACAGAAGAGTTGAGCGGCGGGCGGCAGGTCCTGGGCGAAACCCCACCAACGCAAGATTTGGCCATCGACCTGCCCGACGAATCAAACAGCAGTTGGCTGGGTCTGGTCTGGATCTTACTGACCATGGTCCCCATCGCCATCGGCGGGGGCATCTTGCAGCCGACGATTAACAGTTTGATCACCAAACGGGTCGAGATCAGTGAAGTGGGTGGTATGCTGGGTATATCCGTTTCTTTCTTGAGCGGGGCCAACGCCATCGCGCCCCTGATCGGCGGCGCGCTTTTCCAGGCCATCGGCCCCCGCGCCCCCTTCTTTTTCGGCGGCATCCTCATGGCCCTGCTGCTCTTGCTGGCCCTGTGGCGGCTAGGAGCCGGTCGCGAAGAGACCGCAGCGCCAGGCCTGGCCCGTGGCGGTGGACATTAACCCCATTGTAGGGGCAGGTTTGTAACCTGCCCAATCCCCACCACACACCCACGTAGGGGCAGGTTTACAACCTGCCCATTTCCCACCACACACCCACGTAGGGGCAGGTTTACAACCTGCCCATTTCCCACCACACACCCACGTAGGGGCAGGTTTGTAACCTGCCCAAATCTGTCACGGATCAATACACCGGGCGGGTTTAAAACCCGCCCCTACCTCCATTCCGCGTTGAACCTATTCGATGCCGCATCGGGGTGCAACTGATCCGCTTCCCAATTAACAGGATTATTGCCAATATATTCCCGAATCGCATTCAGCGCCCGTTCATTGCGGATAATGTGTTCGTAATAATTCCGCTGCCAGAAAGGCGTTCCCCTGGCCTGGCGCAAAACATTGATGCGGCGCGCCGAGAACGTCTTCAATGCCCGTACAATTTCCGGTAGCCCGTGCCGCTTTTCATGGGCGGGTTCCAAACCCGCCCCTACGTCATCCAACACAATAATCCCATGCGCATGATTGGGCATGATACCAAAGGCATCCAGAATCACATGTGCATAATGATTCGGCAAATCTTCCCAGCACGCTAGAACCACTTCCCCAAGAGCGTTCAGATGCATCTCCCCTTCTCTTACTTCCCCCAGCAAACATTGGCCGCCACGGACACAAATCGTGACAAAATAGGCCCCGGCCTGGGCATAATCATAGCCCTTCAGACGAATAGAACGGCGATGGTGTTCACCTGGATCGTACGGCATCTCATTCTGTAGGGGCGGGTTTGTAACCCGCCCTAATTCCCAACCACAAAACACAT
>CAVONO010000023.1:0-93053 GCA_963697305.1 uncultured Chloroflexia bacterium | reverse complement strand
CAAAAAAATTAACGCACCAAAGGATATTGAAGAAATCATTCACTTCTGTTTTGGCCGAAACAGAGTTCGGCAAGATGATCACTTGTGCTATAAATTAGACCGTGACTGAAACGACAGCTCCATCAGGCATCATCACTTTCCTGTTCACAGACATCGAGGGCAGCAGCTCCCCTGTGGCAGCAAGATCCAGACTGGATGAGTGACTCCCTCAAACAACATAATAGAATCTTCCATGAAGCAATATCGACCCACGGCCGGACCTTTTTCAAATAGGAGTAAAAATGGTACCAAGTAGTTTACGCCAATGGTTCGTCGTGCACTTTGTGGCCGATATGATATTTGCGATCCCCCTGCTGATCGCGCCCGTCGCTTTTCTGACCTTGCTGGGCTGGGAAACCGTGGATCCTCTGGCCACACGCCTCGTCGGCGCGGCACTGCTAGCTATCGGCGTGGAATCGCTTCTGGGCCGCAATGCCGGCGCGGAAAGTTTCGCAGGAATGCTCAATCTGAAGCTCATCTGGTCAGGGGCGGCAAGCATCGGCATCCTGGTGACCATGGTCACCGTGAGCGGCCCTGCGGTTGCTTGGCTGCTGCTGTTAATGTTCGTCGCTTTCCATCTCCTGTGGCTCTATTATCGGCTGCGACTGCGCACGGCCGTCCCCGAGGGACACTGATTATGCAGCCCAACTTCACAGCGCTGGCCCAACGATTTGATCATCCGGGTGCGCAAGCTGTTGTCCTGATGGGCAGCTACGCTCGTGGGGAAGCCGGGACCTTTAGCGATGTCGATCTCGTGCGCTTTACGCGGGATGAAGAATCGACTCTAGGGGGAATCAGCAGCTATTTGATAGATGGCCGTCTGGTAGTCGTCAGCGATGTCACACCCAGCCAGGTCGAAGCCGCCTTTGCCCAGCCAGAGGTGGTCGTTGAAATGATCCAGGGTTTGCGCTCGGGACGCGCCCTTCTTGATAAAGAAGGCTTCTTTGCCGCCCTGCAAAAAAGAGCCCAGGCCTTTACATGGGATGAAGCGCTGCAAGAGAAGGCCAACCGCTGGGCCAGCCGGCAAATGGTTGGTTGGATCGAAGAAGTGCGCAAAGGGTTGGAGGGGCTGCGACGGGATGATACCGGCCGTATGCTGCATGCCAATTTCGGCTGCTCGTGGGGTCTGGCACGGGTGATTTGCGTACAGCGTGGCGTCTTGCTCAGCGGTGACAACGCTCTCTACAAAGAAGTGACCGGCAGCATAGGCCAGGATACGGAATGGGCGCGGTTGTGCCAGGCCGCATATGGAGCCGGGGATGAACCCTCAACGCTGCGCGATCGCGTTGTAGCGGGGCTTCGTCTCTATGAGCTCACCGCGCAAATGATCGAAGATGCATTGCAGGCTGAAGACGCGCAACTCGTAATGGAAACAGTGACTTTGATTGATGACACGCTACCTACTTTGTAAAAAAGAAAATATGCTATGCGAATCATAATTCCCCGATTTCTTGCGCTTTTGCTGATTGCCATAACCCTCTGCGCCTGTGCAGGTCCAGCCAGCGACGAGGCGGTTGGCGACACGGCCGTTGCCCCGGCACCGCAGACAACGCTGCCGGCAGCTTTCGACATAAACGGAGCCGGCAGTAACGTCGATTCGATCGCCTTTTGGGAAGCGCCCGATCCCCAGGCCTCCTTGATGTTCGTCACCGGCAAAGGAAACTCGCTGGTCGAAGTTTGGCAGTACCCATTTATAGGCAACGAACGGCCGTTTTTGCAGCACGAAATATTTGGCGCTAGCCAGGTGAACGGCGTGGCCGTCGATCAAGAAGCCGGCCTCTTATTTGTGACCGTAGCCGATCCGGCCAATACAGTCGCCGTTTTTGCGTTGCCAACGTTGGAGTTTCAGCGATCTTTTGTTGACAACGAGATCAGCCTGGGCAAAGAACCAGGCATTGGTCTCTACCACCAAGATGGCGCCGCTACGCTGGCCTACGTCTCGTCCGACGCCGATCAGGCTGTGCACGTCTACAATACGGAAAGTGGTGAGCAAACGAATATGGCCAGGCTTGATCACGAACTTGAAATGGTGCTGGCCGATGAATACGAAAATATCATCTATATCCCGGATGAAACGGGCCAGAGAGGCATCTTGGCCTATGATCCCAATATGGCGCCGCTCACCCGCAACGGCGCGAACAGTTTCGGCACCGGACTATTCCAAAGCGATGCTGAAGGGATCATTCTCTATGCTTGCCAGGATAACGATGCCGACAATGGCCATGGCTTTTTTGTCGTCTCCGACCAGCGCAAACCGGAAACAGATTTCGAGTTTTTCGATCGCCAGAGCTGGCAGCACCTGGGAACCTTGCGCTTGTCTGGCGTTGGAAACACAGATGGCGTGGGTTCAACCCAGATCTCCTTGCCCGATTACCCCTTAGGCCTCTTCACGGCCGTCAATGATGACAACTCCGTAGCCGGAATCGGCTGGGATCGGATCCTGACGGCCATGGAATTAAGCTGTCACTAAATGGAGTTCATAACGGCGGGAAGCCTGTTTGTAGCCACGGCTTCAGTCGTTCAACTGTTGAATCGGTTTCTGGGAACAAATCCCGTAGAGCTGATGGCTGACAGGCTGACAGCTAATAGCTGATAGCTGATAGCTGACAGCTATTTCAGGACAAATCGTTCTAGCGCTTCAGCCACGCCCCCATCGTCATTACTGCCGACAATCGCGTCAGCCGCAGCCTTGACAGTGGCGTTGGCGTTGCCCATAGCCACGCCAATACCCGCCAATTGCAGCATTTCAATATCATTTTCGCCGTCGCCCACGGCCAGCAGCCTCTCGGGAGAGATGCCCAATTGCTGCAGCAGCCAGCGCACACCACCCCCTTTTGAGAGTCCTTGTGGCATTATTTCCACATATTCGGGCACAGCTTGATATATCTTCCCCGTACGGCCGAAACGCTGTTCAAGATCCACCCGCCGCGCAGCCAAATTCAGCGGATCGCCAATAAGAAACTTATGGATTCGCAGCTCTCGGGTTCGGCCCGCCAAGGAGTCCAGAACTTGCGGGTAGGGCTCGCCGTATTTTGCATATAAGTCTGCAAAGTAAGGGTGATCGCACCGGACCAATATCCCATCCCGGTTGTAGGCAACGTAGGGTAACGCTTGCTCATCCAGGTAGTTCACAATCTCTTCGGCCAGTCGCCAATCGAGCGTGACCTCGCGCATGATCGAGCCATCCGCAGCGCAGACGAGAAGTCCTTGTGAAAATACACTGGGCATGTTTAGCCCCATTTCGGCAATAAGGGACACCGCCGACTGCCGCGTTTTGCCGGTAGCCAACATGATGCCCACGCCCTGTGCCTGCGCTTCGGCTATGCGCTGCACATTGCGCGCCGGCAGACGGCCGTCATTATCCAACAAGGTCCCGTCCAAATCCAGCGCCACAAGCTTAATCAACGAGTCGTTCCCCAATACAATCTCCCATGCTGATAGCTGATAGCCGTCAGCAGTCAGCAGTCAGCCGCCAGCCGTTAACTCTCAGCCGTCAGCCGCCAAGCTAATTCAGGCCTTGACACACCTGTCTGTTGCCTGTTAACTTACCGCTTCTTCCAGGCAGTAATCAATCAGATCGCCGCACAAAATCGGCCGTCGGATACCGTTTGCCATCGTGCCGCCAGCGCGGCACCTCAATTTCCTTCTGGCCCGGCGCCCGCGGAAAATAAGGCCCCTCGACGTACAATTCGGCGTGCGCGTCATCCGCCTGCGGGATGCAATAATGGACAATAAACCGTTTGTCCGCGGAAATAATGTGCAGAATACGCCGGCTGGCGGGATCGCTGACAAAACCCTGCTCCGGCACGCCAATTTCTGTATCTTTGACGTGCCAGTAGAAGAGTTTGCCGTGCGCCTTGACTTTACGTAGACCTTTTTTGCCGACTGCCATGCTGGCGCGATCTTACGTTTTTCTTGATGGCGGTCAAGCCCGTCATACGATTACCTACTATGCGAATCCCGTCGCACCTTCTGTTTCCTCGTCCAGCCATATAGACGCATCAGCCAGCCGTTGCTGCCGGTCATCTTCCACATAACGCTGCCACAACTCCCCAAAGATCGCCTCTGCATCACAGTCGGCGCCCTGCTCGTTGAAGTATTCACAAACGCGCGTGACATCCCGCTCCAGGATAAAAGCGGCGTCCGGATTAACCGCGCTGCCCACAGAGTGGGTCGCCTTGCTGACGTGACTATTGGAAATCTGCGGGAAGTCGATCAGCGTGATGTCTCCCTGCCAGTAAAGGATGTTATAGGCGGAAAGATCGCCGTGGATACGGCCGTAGCGCAGCATCAGCGTGATATTATTTAGCACTTTCTGCAAAAGCACAGCCACTTCATCTTCATCCAGCCGAATCTCGTTCAGTGCCGGCGCAGGGCTGAATTCATCGCCAATATAGGACATCAGAATGGCATTTTCGCCGGAGGCAAAGGGGCGCGGCACGGCAGCGCCGGCCTGGTACAACAGATCCAGGGCCGTGTACTCGTGCATCAACCAAGAGGTATGCGCCACCTGCTGGCCAAAGGCAGTTTTCTTGCCCAGTGCGCGCATCAATCGCGTATCACTGGCCTTGGCCGGCGCGCCGTTTGCCGTGAGCGTTGTTCGGCCGCGGCGGTACATCTGGTCATTGCGCAAGTTGCGGAACATGCGCGGCCGGTACACCTTGGCCGCCAGCCACTTTTGACCGGTGGCCGGATGGGCAGCGCAGCGGTAAACGCTGGCTTCCTTGCCGCCCTTGACCAGGGCCTCAACATCACTGATCAGTTCCTGATCAAAGAACGGCCGTAACGATTCCAGCAGCCATAGCTGCTCATGCTTTGACGGGCGATAAGTTATCTGCAGGCCCCCTTCAACACCGATGACATCGGCCGTGTTGGAAATCAACTCTTCCTCGGTCTTCTTTGGTTTATGGTTTACTTTCGGCCGGCGCTTGCGTCGCGCCTGCCGGTCAACTTGTATAGGGTTGAACAACTCTTCGTATGACTCATACGGGTCAGAATATGGGTTATCGGAATTCATATCTCCAGCTCTTGTTCTTGGATTTCCCCGGAAACTAAACTTGAAAAACGCGCGAAGAATACGCAAGGGATTTTCCGGGGCAGTAATTTTGCCGACGGACTGATTATGATCAGTGCTGAGCAACGTCGAGGGAGATTAGCGAGGGCTTTTGCTGCAATGGTGGCCGTTAACACAAGGGTACGGCCGTGCTGCGATCAGGCAGCAAAAAGCCACGGGTCGATAATAGCCGTGGCCGGAACGAATAGCAGATTGGTTTTCAAACGGACAAACAAGAAGTCTGTCCTAAAAAGAAGCTGTTCTACAAAAGCCCCGGCGCACTCACACGACGCTGCACGGATTTGATGACAATTTCATAGCTCAATTTTTGCATCCTATTACTCCTTATGTCGCCCGGCAAACCAACTTGTGGCAGCCACTTTGGCGACGGCAACGCCCTGTTTAGGGACTCGTATCAAAAAAACGGCCGTTCTCACCAGCCGCAGAACAGTCTAGCATAAGCCGCAGCTCCATGTCAAGCGCAATCAGTTTTCAGCGAGTTTGACATGGAGTAGAGGGTCGAAAAGATCACCTTGGAACGCAATAAGTCAGTGGAATGAGGCAAGATTCGGGGGTATGAGGCAATGAAACATGGGGGGGAGAGGGGAAATGGCATGGAAAGGCGGGCAAGAAACAAGGTGGAGAGGGCGGGCGGGCGGGGGGAAAGAGACCATCGCTACCAAAGCGATAGCCGGGACCAGGTATAGAGTTCCATTAAGGGCAAGGAAACGGGTGCGCTTCCTTACCCCTAAGTCAGGCGCCGGCGGTGACAGAGGTAACCAGGGCTTCTGTAGCCTCACGGACAAAACGAGCAACATTAAGCAAATTGCTGAGAATATCGCCCAGATAGTTGGCTTTGGCACTGTTGGCTAAACCAAACCAGGGAGAACGTTTGAGGCCAAGGCGTGTTTGGGTAGCATTACGACTCTCAGCATAGGATTGACGCCCATGACGTAGGTTCCAAGAGGGAGAATCGACCCGCCAGTCACGAGCCAAGCGCAGAGAACCGTCAGGCAAAGTAAGACCGACGCGGACGACGTAGCCGCAGGGGCGGTCAGGTTGGCGATAGGGACAGGCGCGAATGGCCGCATCGTCAACGATGTGCGGGGCAAGATCCGGTTGAGCACAGGAGCGACAACGCTGGCGGCAGACCCACTTACTGTCATGGCGCGTGTAATCGTGGCCGTTGAAAGCGAGGCGATACCCATGAGGGCAGAGCGGCATGCCTTTTTCGTCGTAGCCTCGTGAGAGACAGGAGTGCGGGTCCCCGTCTGCGGCATGATGGCGCAAGCCGATGAGACGCAGGGCTCGCAGTTCGGAATAGACATAGGCGAGGATATCTTCAAATCCTTCACCAGCATCACCCAGGAAAGCAGCGATCTGCAGATGGGGAAAGCGACGGCGAATGCTTTCCAGACCGGGGATAGTCTGAAGATGGTCGTTACGATTGGCGGGGACGAAGGGGCCGGAGAGAACCCAATAGGTAAAGAGGCGGTCATCGACAATGTTGAAAGCTTTGGCTTTGTAGCCAAAATGGTGACGACCTCTTTTCTTCTTTAAGGGGCGGTTTGTCTGTTTGCCGCTGGTAGTCGGTTGGTTGGAGCCGGAATAGTAGACATAGGCAGCCTGCGGGTCACGTCTGGCAGCACGCCGACAGTGGTCGGCACAGGCATCAGCGAGACAGTCACAGCCTTCTTTGCCGGCAGCTTGAGCAGCACAACGCCGTTGCTGAAGAGGCAGGAAGCAGGCCGCGCATTGGTAAGCACAACGCATGCGAGAACGAGCAGTCACCAACTGGCTGTCGGTGGTCAAGTCCACACCCGGAGCAGCAGCAGCGGGAAAGGTAGACTTGGTGGGTATCAAGCCGACGGTCATCAAGCCGCTGACCACGGCATCTGCGCATTGCAACATCCACTCCTCTTTGGTCTGTGCCATAGCTGTGCGCCAAGTGGATGCGGCCGGCAAGTCGTGGGGCTGAAAGCCGAGGCGCCGGCAGTAGGCCCGACCTTTTGGTCCGCAGTATTTCAACCAATCCTGTCAACCCTCAACTTTGAGCTGGCAGACTTCAATGGGCAGAGCGTGTGCCTGTCGGATTTCCACTGCAAGAAGCATGTTTTGTTGTTGTTCAAATGGGGACGCGTACGAGCGCAGGTTGTTGTCCGCATTGACCGTATTGCTCGCTATGCCCCGATGGCTACGGTCTGATCGGACTGCGCGCCGGCCAAAGGTGTTGCCTCAGGGACGGCAGGAGGCTGCGGCGTGGGCGATGGTCCCGGCGTGGGCGTCGGCGGCACGAGGGGATCGAGATCTGTCACCCTGATCACCGTTAAAGTCAGGGCGATTTCATCGATAATTCCCTCACCTACCAGTTGCGCGCCGATTTCCTGCTGCAGCTCCAGCACAGTTTGGTGAGCTATGCCATGGCTAGAACGGGCGATGATGTCCAGCGTGAGATTGCCGTCGCTGAAATCCACGATGGTCATGTCATCCAGCTTGGCGCCGGCCACCTCGTCCAGCTTCTGTTCCACCACTTCGTGAATGCGGCGTACTTGCGCCTGCTGCAATCCCAGAAGATAACTGGTGATTATCAACAAAGCAGCGATGATCGCCAGGGAAACAGCGGCAACCCGCGCGCTGCGCGCGCGCACCTCCTGGCGCGCCTTTTGCGAAGCGGCCGGCCGGAATCCCAAAACGAGGAAAACCAGGGCCGTGGCCGAACCGATGGCCACAAAGTTGGTGGTAAACAACAACAGAGCGCCCATGGACTCCACATAGTAACCGGCGGTGAAGGCAATGCCGACCGTAGCCAACGGCGGAACCAACGCGGCGGCAATAGCCACCCCCGGCAGCGCTCCGGCGGCGTTCGACCGGCTGAGAGCAAAGGCCGCCGCCATACCCGAGAATAGGGCGATCGCCAGGTCAAGGAGCGAAGGATGGGTACGCGCAGCCAATTCAGGCGTCAGTGGTTTTCCTATCAGAGTCAGACCGACGATCATGCCGACGAAGATAGCCAGCAAAACGCCCCTCAAGACAGCTCCCAGCGTCAACCGCAGGAATCTTGTGTCTCCCAAAACAGTGGACAGACCGGTGCCGACGATAGGCGACATGAGCGGCGCGACGAGCATGGCCCCAATAACCACAGCACCACTGTTGGCGACGAGCCCCAGACCGGCAATGATCGCCGCCAGTGTAATCAGGACGTAATAATCAATATTCGGTCGTGCTGCACGCCGGATACGCACATAGGCATCGGCCCGATCTTTCAGGCTCAGCCGTGGCAAAATGCGCTGTATCCGCCAAGATAAACCACCCAGAACATGGGCGACGCGGCTCCTGGGTTCGCGCATGACAACCACCGTTATCTTGCTCTCGCGCACGAGCTCGTCGGGGATATTGCCAAAGAGGATTTTGTCGATAGAACTCTCACGGCTTGCGCCAATAAGCACCAGGTCGCTGCCTACTGCCGCCTCACCTATACCGGCGGTCACATTTTCAGCAGTAACAAGCTGCGTCTCGACAAGACCTTTGCCGTCTATATACTCCAGAGTCTGGCGCAAGCGATGCCGCCCCAACGCCTCTTCATGGTTCCCCAGGTGCTCCAGGGCCACGTATAGGGCGACGATCTCCACATCCGGGATCAGGGGCATCAAGGTGCTTAAAGCATAAACCGTGTTCGGGCCGCCCGATGTGGGCACAAGAATCCGGTTGATGCTAACCGTTTCCGTCTCTTCCCTATTAAAATCTCCCCGTACGGCGACTACCGCACACGGACAGCGATTCAAATCGTGTTCCACGGGATCGGCAACGTCGTCGACCAGGATATCCACATCCCATTCATGGATGAAATCATATACCTGGCCAATATACTCATCCAAGGAGACGATGAAGGCATAGATCTTGACTTGGGTCCCGTTCTCCTCCTCAGCCTGCCTGATCGTCTCACGGGCTGCCTGGCGCAGCGCCTCACTATCTTCGCTTATGGGCACGGCCAGCAGCACATGGCCCACACCTGCCTTGGCCAGCAGAAGAGCCAGCTGCCAGGACTTGCCCAGGGCGCGGCCAGGCGTCCTGGGGATAAGAACATGCCACATTTTTCTCTGGTCAGGCAGCTGCCCCTCAAGAATAATCATGCGTCTTCTTCTTCCAGGATTCGCCAGCCACGCGTCTCGGCCTCGCGCCTTAACCGATGATCGGGGTAGACGGCAACGGGTTTTTCGCTTTTGGCCAACATTGGGATATCTTGCCCGGTGTCCCCGTAAGCGGAGAGTATCTGGCCATCGCGCGCGAACGGGTCGAGCTGCTCTGCTTTGCGTGCGCCAACGTTTAGCGGGCCGGCTGTACGGCCGCTGAAACGGCCGTCCTCAAAAACGAGCGGCGTGCCAATGCCTTCTACACCGTCCAGCTTGGGCAACAGCGGAGCCAACAGCGGTTCAGCCTGCCCGGTAATGATCAAGACGCGCCGTCCCTGCTCCAGGTGGGCCAGCAGTTCGTCGACAACAGCCTGGCGCCGTTTGGGCCAAATCTCGTTCTCGACCACCCAGTTCCCCAGCTCTGCCATCTGTTCGGTTGTATAGCCGGCAAAAAGCTGCAATAGACTGATAATCCAATCTTGCTTCATTGACTGCCGCGCTAATTACGCCCAAGCGAAACAGCGAATAGCGCGGCATTTTGCGCAGGAAGAAGCGTTTATACGCTTGCTCCCGCCCCTGATCAATCAGGTAATCACGCATGCCTTCCCATGCAGTCCCGGCGGAAAGCGTGCCTTCTAAATCAGAAGCGACCGTTTCGGCCCTGTTGTCTGCTGCTGAAAGAAGTAAATTGCTGTTGCTGTTCATCACTACATTTGCGGCGATATGCCAGGAATTTGAAAATAGTTGGCCCACAAATAGTCAGGCAAAAATGCCTGGCTTATGGGATCCTCGACGACCAAGGATACGGCCGTTTGTTGGCGCAGGCAAGAGGATTTTCGGAGCTGCGCGTTCTGATCCAACCCCAAGTTCCGGCCAGCCCGACCGAATTCAAGCAATACCTCACCGACACCTGGTCCTTGCGTTGCTTGGATATGAGCCCCTGGTGGTCCAACCTTAGGCCCTGCGTCATGACCCGGAGGCCATAAACTGCGCCAGGCTCTGCTCAAAAGGTGGGTATGCCACACCTTTTTCGCTGATGATCGCCGTGATGTAACGAGCTGGGGTGACGTCGAAGGCGGGATTGCCTACCGGCGTATCGTCGGGCGTGATCTGCCATGTACCCACGTGCGTCACCTCCTCTGGTGGCCGTTCCTCGATCTCGATCTCGCCGCCATGCGCGGTGTGCATGTCAATCGTCGTCGTCGGCGCCGCCACGTAGAAAGGCACATTATTCTCATGGGCCACAACCGCCAGGTTGTAGGTGCCAATCTTGTTGGCCGTATCCCCGTTGGCTGCCACCCGATCCGCACCCACGACGCACAAATCCACACCATGAACGCGCATATAGTAACCCGATGCGCTGTCCACTATGACCTGGAAAGGAATGCCTTGCTGCTGCAGTTCCCAGGCCGTCAGCCGCCCCCCTTGCAGGCGCGGACGGGTTTCATCGACCAGCGTAAAAACCTCTCTGCCCTGTTCGTGCGCCGTACGGATGATGCCCAAGGCGGTGCCGTAATCGACCGTCGCCAGGCTGCCGGTGTTGCAGTGATGGATGATTGTCGCCTTTTGTGGGATCAAGGGCAGGGCGTTGATGCCGATCTGCTTATTAATCTGCACATCTTCGGCAGCGATGGCATCCGCCTCGTCTTGTGCCGCCGCACACAGCGCCATCACGCTGTCCAACGCCGGGTCAGCGAGACGATCCTCCATGCGATCGATGGCCCAGAAAAGGTTGACGGCCGTTGGCCTTGCCTCGCGTAATACTATTGCCGCCTCGGCCAGCTCCACGTGCAGCGCGGCGGCATCTGATTGGCCGCTGTGGGCACAAGTCAGGACCATGCCATAGGCGGCTGCGGCGCCAATAGCCGGCGCGCCGCGCACAACCATGCTGCGAATCGCATCAGCGACTTCCCCGGCCGTTCTGTAATCGTTATAGACTGTCTCGCGCGGCAGCTTGCGCTGATCAAGCAAGCGCAAGACGCCACTATCCAACCATTCAATACTGCGATATGAGCTCATTCAATTCCTCCAAGATGGGCATAAGCTTATCTGCTATCTGCTAACAACTAAATCCAGGCTGGCGGATAACTGACAGCTGACCGCTATTCCAGGCTGCTCAACGTAAAGTGGTCCACCACCGATCCTTCACGGGTGACAAACTGCAAGACCAATCGTTCGGCCGTAGCCTGCACCAGCAGCGCGCCATAATTGTCGTTGAAACGCATCTGGCTGGCTACAAGGGGTTGCTCGTCAAAAGGATATATCCCACCGCCGCCCAAACCATTGACCACGTAGGGAATACCATCTATCTGCAGTCGCTCGTACAGGTGCGCGTGGCCTGAGAGCACCAGGTCAGCCCCCCACGCGGCAAAAGGCCAGCGTGCGGCTGGGACCATCTTCGCTTCCATGGAGACATAAGGCGGCGTATGTAGATAGACGACTTGCCACGCCGCCGTGGAAGCGGCCAGTTTCTCTTGCAGCCAGGCAGCCTGTCTCGACCCGGAATTGATGCCATCGGGCTCGCGCCAATCGCTGTTGAGCGCAAAGAAATGTACATCTCCCCACACATAGTCGTAATAACGTTCGTTACCCGGCAGATCGAAGGCCTCCAGATAAGGACGGCCGTCTTCCGTGGTCATATCGTGATTGCCCAAAACGGGAAAGAAGCGCTTTTCTGCTACGAAACGGCCGTAATGCTGCATGATATTGCCCGCAAGCGTCTCGTATGCGCCATCCGGATAGTTATTGTCACCCAGGGTGATCACAAAATCAGGCTCCCAACTGTCCACCAGCGCGGCCACATCTTTTGTCCCCTGCCTCGTCGTGCCGTAATCGCCGATCACGGCAAAAGTAATGCGCTCCGCTTGGGGCGTAGGCGTTGCCGTTGGAACAGCAGACGGCACCGGAGGCGGCGTGAAGCTTGCTGTGGGCTGCACTGGGGAAAGTGTAGCAGCAAGCGTCGCCGGCAACGCGCTTTGAAACAACGTGGCCGTTGGCTCTGGAACGGCCGTAACCTGTGGCCCAGGTTCTTCGGCAAGATCGACTGGCGCCGGCGAGCTCTCCTCAGCGGCAGGTGACGCGTTGCAAGCAGCCAACAACAGAACTACCAGAACCCCATGAGCTCTTATCAGCGGCAGGTGACGCATTGCAAGCAGCCAACAACAGAACTACCAGAACCCCAGTCAATCGAACTCGGCCGGCCACTGTTTGAATCAGGCTCACACAACCCCCTTCTCCGCCAAATCCGCCCTCTCCGCGGCCGTATACCCCAATTCGCGCAGAACATCCTCTGTATCAGCCCCAAGAAGCGGCGGGGCGCTGCGTATGGTAGCTGGTGTTCGCGAAAGCTTGGCCACTTTGCTGGGCTCGCCATCCCCACTTCCGGGCTGTTCGATCTTAATGACCTCCGCCCCGTAATCGGCCAGAAGCATCGTGCAATACGGCCCGGCCAAAACACGAGAAAGATCAACAACGCGGACGCCAGAAAGAGCAGAGTGAGTCATTTTCTTGGTCACCTGAAATCTCCTAATAATGGCCAATGAAGATTAGCGCTCAATCGTTTTCACCGTCGCTTTCGCCATCGCTTTCGCCTTCGCTTTCGTTATCGCTTCCGCCTTCGCTTTCGCTTTCGTAATCGAAGAAGATCGACAGCGATTGAGACTGCGAATCCGATTACGACTGCGAGATCGTGCTATAGAGTAGTCTACCCTTTGCACCGATTCATGTCGACGCGCGCGAACCTCCTGAATAATTTCGATCATTGACCATTCAGCACGCATGTTCTATACTTGACGCTGGGGAGGCCCCATGAATCAACACCCCAAATGCCCCACCGCAATATTCAAGATTCCAGCATCCTGGGAAATATCGGCCGATTCTCAAGCCATGTACTGGGGATGCCCCTCTATAACTACCAACTCCAGCCCCTCTACCCCATCGTTGAAAGCGTTTGGAAGCAAGAAGGGCGAGAATTTCTGCTGGTATTCAGCCGCCAGAGCGGAAAAAATGAAGCCGTTGCCCACTTGCTCGTTTATCTGCTCAATACCCTACAGCGCAAACAGGGCAATCTTGTCTTCGCCGCGGCGGGCGATGGCATCGGCCGCGGCCTGCGCCGTCTAGAAGAACGTCTGAACAACCCCTGGAACCAGGCCCAGTGGCGCGGCGCGGCGCGGCCGTTACGCAGAATCCTGGGCGACATGGCCGTTGTTTTTGTATCCAGCCATCCGCAAACGGCAGCCAGGGGCGAAACGGCCGACTACCTTCTGGTCATAGACGAACTGCAAGATCAGGAACGTGCCCACATCGAAGCCGTCTTCACACCGATGCGCGCAGCCCATAATGCCACGGCCGTTTACCTGGGCACCGTGCGCACGCGCCACGACACGCTCTGGCACAAGAAGCAAGAACTTGAGCAGCAGACGCAGGTCGATGGCCGGCAGCGCGTCTTCTACGCCGGACCGCAGCAGGTGACACATGAGAACCCCCTGTACGGCCGTTTTCTTGCCGCTCAGGTGCAGAAACACGGCCGCTACCATCCCATCATCGCCAGCGAATATTACCTGGAACCGATCGATGGCGGCGGTGGCCTCTTCCCGCCCCGCCGTCTGGCCCTAATGCGCGGCGACCATGCCCGCCGGCGAACGCCTGCCGCTGAGACGACAATCGCCTTGCTCGACGTCGGCGGCCAGGATGAAGCGGCCACAACTCCCTTTGCCCAACTTAACAATCCGGCGCGCGACTACACCGCCTGCACCATTGTCGCCGCGCTGGACGGCGATCGTGAGCATGGACCCATTTATCACGCTCTGGACATTTTCACCGACCAGGGCTCGCGCCACTTCGAGACCTTCGCCGGGCGGCAGGCGCTGGCCGGGCGCTTGTTAGCATACCTGGAGCATTGGCGGGTCGATCACCTTATTTGCGATGCCACCGGCGTAGGCGAAGGCTTGAACAGTTGGCTGGCCGCCCGCCTGGGCCAGGCCCGTGTAACCCCCTTCAAATTCACCGGCCCCTCCAAAGCCGCCTTGGGCGCCTCCTTCCTGGCCCTGGTCGAAACGGGGCGCTTTAAATATTGGAGCGACGATGCCCAAGAAGAATGGTCGGATGGCTGGTGGTTTTGGACGCAGGCCGCCCACTGCGCCTACGATCTGCCCGAGGGCGGCCGTTTTGAGCGTGACCTGCGCTGGTACGTGTCCCCCTTGGCCCGTGTCTCCACTCCCTTAGGCATGAAGCCCGTGCACGACGACCGCCTCATCTCCGCCGCCCTCGTAGCCGAGGCGGACCGCTTGATCGGGGAGGGGAAGATTACCATGGGGCGGGCGCTGTCGGCCGTGATACGGCCGGTCGATCCACTCGACAATCTATCTTTCTGATCCTGTCCCATTGTAGGGGCGGGTTTGAAACCCGCCCCTACCTATAACCCGCCCCTACGTCTAACCCGCCCCTACGTCAAACCCGCCCCTACCTCTAACCCGCCCCTACCTCTAACCCATACCGAATCTGCACCAACCCCGACGCATACCCCTTCGTTTCCAGCAGCTTAAACCGCTTTTCCCCCTGCTCCTGTCTGGGAAAAAGCGGCAGCCCTCTGCCCAGCGTGACCGGCACAATCGACAGGATAATCTCGTCGATCAAATCCAACGCCAACATAGAAGCCGTCAGCGCGCCTCCTCCCAACAGCCAGATCCGCTGCCTGCCGTCCCCCTTCAACTTGGCCACCACATTCTGCGCCTTATCCGGCGAAATCACGATCTCTGCATTATCCGTAACCAAATCTCGCCGGCTGAGCACGTAAGATAATTTTCCTGCATACGGCCATACCCCTGGACTGAGCACTTCTATTACCTCTTCATAGGTCTTGCTGCCCATGATCAAGGCATCCAGCGACTCGTAAAATGCGGTGTAGCCGTAATCCTCACCTTCAATATGCACCAGATCCAACCAATCCACCGCCCCGTTTTCCCTGGCGATATAACCATCAATGCTCGTTGCGATATAGAGTATGACCTTGCTCATATGTGTTACCTCCTCGGTGAATTTCTGACGGCTGATGTCTGATTGCTGACCGCTGTCAGCCAATCCCTTTTCATTCATAGGGGTAGGGGCATGACCTTCTGCTTGTTACCAACATCTTATCACCCACCTATATCGCTCGCCAAGAGCAATCCAGATTGGGGAGGGGTGAAACGTTTGGGCGGAACCTTATAGGATATCCAGAGCCTTACTCACCCACCGTCTCACCCGCTTCCCAGCAACAATTCATGACAAATATCATTACTTTCTCGGCCCTTCTACACTATTCCCTTGCCCTAACTTTCCTGCTATCCTATCAGTAGGGATAGTCAGTACAAATCCTTATTGAGAGCTGTATGATGGCAAAGATCTTTAATGGAAAGCTGGCGGTTTCTCAATGGCTCTTGGATTCAGATGAGCCATGGACACAGTACCGCACCTATGTAGATTTGCTGCAACTACCTGAAAGCGATCCCAATGTTTTGCAGACGAGGTCGGACATGTTGGCCCATCCTCAGGTGCGGGCGTTGGTAGACACGGCCGTTTCCTGGCCCGGTTACCCTCTCCAGCGGCACAACGACGCCAAACATCCGCTCCACGTATTCAGCACGCTGGCTGATTTTGGCCTGCGCCATGATGATCCCGGTGTGCGCCCGGCCCTGGAGAAGGTACTGGCGCACCAGTCTGCACAAGGCGCGTTTCAGACCCAGGTGCGATTGTACAAACGCTTTGGGGGTCTGGATGGCGAATATTGGACCTGGATGGCCTGCGATGCCCCTACATTGACCTATGCCCTACTGGCAATGGGCATGGAAGAAGATACGCGGGTGCAGCAGGCGGCCGGTCACCTCATAGACCAGGTGCAGGAGAACGGATGGCGCTGCACCGTAGCGCCAGAATTGGGTAATTTTCACGGACCTGGCCGTCGCGACGGCCCCTGCCCCATCGCCAACCTAGTCGCCCTGAAGGTGCTTTCCCGACAACCGGAACGGCTCAACAGCGAGGCCGCTCAGCGAGGCGTGGAGGTTCTGCTACGACATTGGACCCGCCAGTACGAGAAAAAACTGTACCTCTTCGGAACCGGCACCGATTTCCGCAATCTGAAGTACCCCTTTGTCTGGTATGATATCCTGCATGTCGCCGACGTTCTCAGCCGCTTCCCTTTTGTGCACGGTGATCCGCGCTTTCTAGAAATGGTAAGCACAATCACAGGGCAGGCAAACAAAGACGGCCGTTATACGGCTACTTCCATGTACCGCGCCTGGCAAGATTGGTCATTTGCCGACAAAAAACGGCCGTCGCCCTGGCTCACCTTTCTGGTTATGCGCATAGATCAACGCATCTCACCCAACCGTTTACTGTTCAGCAATGGGTGACTGCTGCTCTTCAAGATGTGCCTAAGGGGATCCAGTATGGCTAAGTTGCTCAAGAGATTCAACTTACCTGGCAAAGCGCCCGGCACTATTTAGATGGTGGCACCTGCTGATGACCCTGCTCCTTACAAAACTGCGCCGCCCCGCCGTCCCAGCCAAGACCGTGCAGCGGCCGTCTCTCAGCCGGCGCCTGCAAGAAGGTCTGGATGCTGGCCGCCGGCTCACCCTTGTCTCCGCCCCGGCAGGATTCGGCAAAACGACCTGCGTCAGCGCCTGGGTGAAAACCCTGACCTTGCCGGTTGCCTGGCTCTCCCTCGATGCGGCAGATGATGATCCGGGGCGCTTTTTCACCTACCTGCTGGCAGCGCTGCAAAAAGTGGATAACAACCTGGGCCGCGAGATTGAGGCCGTTTTACGAGCCGGGCAGCTCCCACCACGCGAGATCATCGCTACCACCCTAATCAACGATATCCTGCAAATTGACGGCCGTTTCTTACTGGTTCTGGATGACTTTCAATTGATCCAGGACAATTTCATCCTGCAGGTCTTCCAGACGCTGCTCACAAACCTGTCGCCAGCGCTTCATCTCGTCCTGCTCACGCGCGAAGAGCCCTCGCTGCCCCTGGCCCGGCTGCGGGCTAATAACCAGATGACCGAGATTCGCGCCGCGGATTTGCGTTTTACGAACCGGGAAACAGCCGTTTTCCTGGCTGAAGTAATGGGTCTTGCCCTTGCCCCGGCCGATATTGCCGCTTTGGCAGACAAGACAGAAGGTTGGATTGTCGGCTTGCAGTTGGCTGGTTTATCCATGCGCGATCGGGCTGATCCCACCCCATTTATCGCCGCTCTTAGCGGCAGTCACCGCCACATTTTGAGCTATCTTACCGAAGAAGTACTCAACCAGCAGCCGCCTGAGATCCAAAGTTTCCTGCTGCAAACTTCGATTCTAGACACGCTGACGGGTGAGCTGTGTGACGCGCTGACCGGTGCGACAAACGGCCGTTTCCTGTTGGAACAACTCTTCAACGACAACCTCTTTCTCATCCCCCTCGACGATGAACAGCAATGGTATCGTTACCACCAACTATTTGCCGGCTTGCTGCGTGACCGCCAAAAAGCGCAGCACTGGGATGAAACGGCCGGGCTGCACCGCCGCGCCAGCCGCTGGTACGCGCAAGCCGGGATGTCCAGTGCGGCAATTCAACATGCCATCGATGCGCAAGACTATGAAACGGCCGTTACCCTGATCGAAACCCATGCCATGGATATGCTCATGGCCTGGCATGCCAGAACTGTGAAAGCATGGATGCGCTTGATCCCTCCGGAATGGGCGGCGAAAAGCCCAAAAACGAACTTGGCCTTCGCCTGGATGCATTTATTCAGCGGCGAATTCAACCAGGCGCTGCCCTACATTGAACAGCTGCAGCGCATGTTTTCCAGCGACCAACTTGATGCAAAAGAGCGCGCGCTTCAAGGGGAATGGTTAGCGCTGCAGGCCACATTGCTTAGTGCCCAAGGGCAGCTAGACGCGAGCATGGCCTTGAACAACCAGGCTCTGGCGATTGTGCCCGAAGAAGATGCCTACGTGCGCAGCCTCATCTACGGGGGGCTGGCCGGCAATTACAAGCAGATGAACGATTATCCGCGTGCGGTAGAGGCGTACCGGAAACTTATCCAACACGGCCGCCTTGCCGGCAGCTTCGTTTCCGAGCTGATGGGTATCTCTGCCCTGGCCTTATACGCCATGCAGCGCGGCGAACTACATCTTGCTTTCGAAATCGCCGCTCAAGGTGTGGAACAGGTTGAGCGCTCGGGAACGCTGCCCCCTATCAGCGCTGCCGTTTACGGCGAGCTTGGCGGGGTCTATTACCAATGGCACCATCTTGAAAAAGCGCATCATTATTTGGCCAGGTCGTCCCAGGTGAGCACCTTAAGCGGTTACAGCGATGCCGAGATCTATCACCACGTCATCCGTTCCCGCCTGGCCCAAATCGACGGCGATCTGGAAACGGCAGCGCGAGAAATCGACAGAGCGGCAGAACTGATGCAGCGCGATGCGCCGGCCGCAGTGCGCGAAGAGGTGATCGCCCAGCAGGTGCGCGTTTCCCTGGCGCAGAACCGTCTCGCTGCCGCGCAGGCACTGCTTAGCCCACATGGATTCATTTTTCAACCCAACGTGTCCATGCCCGGCATTGAACCGGAGCAGTTTATCAGCCGCGCATTTGGCCTGCTGACCATCAGCGCCTTGCGTGTTTTTCTCTATCAGGCGCAAAACGGGGGAGCTGTGGCGGATCTTCAACAAGGAATCGAACTGGCCGGCCACCTGATAACCGCAGCTCACTGTAGCAGTGCCATCCCTATCATTTTGGAAACGCTCCTTGTCCGTGCCCAAATGTTCGCCGTCCGCGCCGCTGACCAGGCCAGCCGCGCCGATGTTGCTGCCGCCTTGGAATTAGCGCAGCCGGAAGGTTTTATCTCTATCTTCCTCGAAGAAGGGCTTCCCGTGGCCCAAATCCTGGCCACTTTGCCAACCGATCCTCAACCGGGAAAAGCCCAGTTTGATTATGTCAACAAGATTTTGGCCGCTTTTCCCCAACCCATGCGATCGCTGGCCATCTCCGCACCAGCAGCGCTGCCTCCGGCCGGTCCATTATTTGAACCTCTGAGCAAGCGTGAGCTGGAAATTCTACGCCTGATCGATGAAGGCTGCACAAACCAGGAGATCGCCGAACGGCTGATGATCACATTGCACACGGTAAAAAAACACAGCAGCAATATTTACGGCAAACTAGGGGTTCGCAGCCGCACTCAAGCGCTGTCCAGGGCACGAGAACTTCGGCTGCTGTAAGAATTACCGCTGTCCCTTTCCCGTAGTTTCGCAACTGCTTCCTGTTCATGTCTTTTCTGGGCTTCCAGGTCAAACTCGCACGCTTCCTCATCCGTTTGACTGACCGAAAACTCAATTCGGACTTCAGTAGCAGCAAACTCTCGTTCAAAAATGGTGCGTGCTCGATCAAAGTGATAGTCTGATGTAACCACCACTATCTGCGGCACCCCGTATTTCAGCACGATCGGTTTTGAAAGTGATGCGTCTTGCAAGGTATTTCTGCTCGCTGCGAATTCCACAATCGCTTGACTTGGAACCCCACGTTTGACCAAATACGCTTTTGCGTAAGCGGCGTGCGGTTTATCTGTTGTGTTAAAGTGTTCGCCATACCCACCGGTCAACAAAAGTTTCCAGTCAGGTCGTCTGGCATATTCCACCAAAGCTTGCTCACAACGTTCTTTGCCAACGCTGTAGAGTTCGCCATCTGCGGAGTTCGGAGAACCTAGAACAACAATCAATCCTTTAATCGGCTTTGTCAATTGTCACCTTCTTGCCCTTCTCCCCTACAATCCAGCCAGGGCAAATATGAAATGAGCATGATGGTTGTTGCCAATTCTTTACCAATGTTCTGATAGCGGTGAACAAAACTAACCTGGAAACTACGGTACTCCGCCGACACCATTAACAACTAACAATTCACAGTTCAGCAATACAGCAATCAATTATTCTCTCCTCATAACCCACTTGAAACGCACCCGATGGCACTCTGCCCACCTATTCATTACAATGACAAAACCAGACGCATTCCTTCTTCAACTAGCAACATTGTCCTGGCGGATAAAGTGCTTATATAGTCGTTGAGAAATCTTTTGTCTACCGTAATGATTTGAGAAACATTAATTACAGAATCACGCGGCAAACTGCTTTGTTTGATGCTAAGTAATACATTGCCGGGAGCATTTGCCAGTCTGAGATTGGTGCTGATAGCCAGAACAATTATGGTATGTATTTTGCTCAAATTAAAGGCGTCAGATTGCACAACCAGAACGGGGCGTCGATATCCAGGAGATGAGCCGGCAGCGTATGGCAAAGAGGCCCACCATATTTCACCTCGATTCACTACCACTCTTCCACAGGTAACGTCTGAAGTTGCATTTGTAGAAGAAAGGGATCGATCGAATCGGTTGATTCAGAATAGATCTCATTGAGAGCTTGCGTAACGGCTTCATCGTCATAAGAGTCGAGAAAACGCGTAACCGCTGTTGTATATAATTGACTGCGAGACATACCCAAGCGTCTGGCCAAGTCATCCGCAGCTTCAAATATCGGATCAGGTATAGAAATTGCAGTTTTCATATTTAGAGTATAACTCTGGTTATACTACTGGTCAAGAACGCATTCGCATCATGTTGGTGAATTACACTTTCGAGTAATCTAGTTCCCCCTTTTCCTGCTCCAAAGATTACACTTTCGCCTGCTGTGGCAACGGCCGTTTCCCCTTATAATCTCCCCATACACGAATTCTGGAGGCAAAGATGGCAGGAATTGCACACTTGGGCGTGGGTTTGGCAGGCCTCGCGCTTGGTGAATACGGAACATTAATCCTGGGGCTGCTGATCTACATTCTGACCCTGGCCCAATTGCGCCGGCAGAAAAATGTCTTGCTTGCCCACGAATAAACAAGCACCGCGCGCGGCCGCGCAACACTGTGAACCACACCCATTGTCTAATAGGCGTAATCTGCGAAATCTTAGCTTAAAATCTTACTGACCACTCTCGAAGGGGAACAAAAATGACACAATTAACACTTACAGCCGTCTCTGACGTCGAAACAACAAGTTCCGATTGGCAGCAAATAACAAAACTAGGTGGCGTGGTTGCCTGGATACAACTCGCATTGCTCTTAACCAGCATTGGGCTTGGTCTGCTGGCTGGTTGGTTGCCAACTACCGCTGCAGAGACTTACCGGACGCTGCAAAATGATGGCGTGTTAGGCCTGCTGCGCCTTGACTTTGCAACCATGATCATGGTCGCCCTTTTCCCCCTTGTCGCCGTCGCTCTCTTCGCCGCATTCAGAAACAGCCGGCCAGCTTACGCCTTGCTGGCGATGCTGCTGATCCTCATCGGGACCTTGCTCGCCCTGGCCAGCGAATCCACTTTTTCCATGATCCATCTCAGCAAGCTCCATGCCGCAGCGAGCAATCCTGCGCAACAAGAGCAGCTCCTGGCCGCCGGAGAGGCAGTGCTCGCCGCCAATATGTGGAACAGCACAGCCGGTTTCCTGGCAGGTATCTTCATGCAGGGGGGCTTCGTCTTTATTTCCCTTGTCATGCTGCGCGGCCAAGAATTCGGCAAAAGCACCGCTTATACAGGCATTCTGTCCAACGGGCTTGATCTCATTCACGTCTTTGTAGCCCTTTTTGCACCAGCACTGGCGATGACCCTTTTGTCAATCGGTGGTGTCTTCTACTTGTTCTGGTTCGTGCTGCTTGGCCGGGACCTTGTCAAATTGGGTAGATAAGGCAGGTGCCAGGCACTTCAGAACTGCCTGGCACCTAGTGGAGTGACGATGGACAGTTGCGTTTATCACATTCAGATTCGAGGTGAAATAAATGAAGCGGAAATCAATGACATGAGCCCACTGCACATGCAACGGGAATGGATGGACACGGCCGTAACCCAATTTTCCGTGCACACCGATCAGTCCGGCCTCGTCGGGCTGCTGCGCCATCTACACGGGCTGGGCTTCGTTTTCCTGTCCATCAAATGTGAGTAATAACCTATCCGTAGCCAGCGAAAGATACATATCATTACAGAAAAGGCGTTGGTATACACCAACGCCTTCAGCAGAATAAGTATTCTCGTCGAAGAGAAGTCCAAAAGGTTCTAGTCTGTTTTAGCTTCGATCGTCTTTCGGCCGTTTGTATGAGCCTGAATCTGGATACGACGCGGTTTGACCTCTTCCGCTTTTGGCACTACCAATCGCAAGACACCTTTCTCATAGCCGGCATCAACCTCATCAGCTTTCACCGTAACCGGCAGTGAAATGCTGCGGCCAAAACTACCATACCGCCGTTCCCGGATATGGTACTTTTCTTCGGAAATGGTTTCGTCAGCTTTGAATTCCCCTTTGATGGTCAGGATATTATCGGAAATGGTGATTTCCAGATCATCCGGGTTTACACCGGGAGCTGAAGCTGTGATGACAAAAGCCTCATCGTTTTCTGAGACGTCCACAGCTAAGCCCCAATTTGTTGACGGCTGCCACCGCGAGGACGGCATTTCGTCGAATGCTTGCTCAAAGAGGCGGTTCATCTCGTTGCGCAAAGACATCACGTCCCGCATCGGATTCCAACGTACTAAAGTAGTCATCTCATTACCTCCTATAAACATATTTTGGTCTTAGGTGCAATTCCAATATTTTGTGAACGGCTTCTACACTCTACATATCTATATTTTTGGACAATTCTGTTAGAAAAACATAAACAAAAAGCAAGAGATAAATTAGCGTTAGTTTCTGTAAAGCTTGCCCGATCAAGGTCAACTTGACGGCATATAATTGGCCCTCGCAGATCAGGTTCGGGCTAATCACTTCTCCCACTATTACCGCTTCATCTTCATCCGGACAACAGCCCGCACGTTGACGACGGCCGAACCCATCTGTTCGCACAAGTTGAGGAGTGAGTATTCGCTAACCGCAGGTTGGGTTGCTCAACAGAATCATGCGCGTGATGGCAACACCGGAGTGAGCCTGCCAGATCCTAGTAGTCAGACAAACATCTTCTGTGTAGTTCGCATCTGAGGATGCGAACGGTGCCCACCTGAAGAAACCCTACTCCTCATCCGTCAAACTAACTTTGTCACTCTACTAAGGGCATTCAAAAATGTTCTGCGGGGTGAATTGTGGCGCAGTCAGGAGACCGGTCACGGCACCAACCATCAATATAAGTAAGCTTGTACTTAGTAGTCAGACAAACATCTTCTGTGTAGTTCGCATCCTCAGATGCGAACGGTGCCCACCTGAAGAAACCCTACTCCTCATATGCGAACGGTGCCCACCTGAAGATGCCCTACTCCTCATCCGTCAAACTAACTTTGTCACTCTACTAGCTTGTCTGGGTCAGATCTATGAGTTTTGTCATATCCAAGTGATGACATTTGCCAGATTACAGGGGGTTATTCACAGGCTAGACTGTAACAAACATATTGTTGTTTGCTAATCAGGAGCCATCCGTGATGACACTGGCAAAAAGAATTGTGCTCGGGTTTTGTATCCTCATCGTCACCATTCTTCTCTATTTGATCGTTGTTCTCTTTTCCCCGGTCGTCTCCTCGCCGAAACAGCCAATACCAAAACGAAAAAAAGAAGGTGACGAACGCCCAATACCACCGTCCGCACGTCAGGACATCCAGTTTTCAGTAGCTGGAACCAAGATCTCCGCCTGGCTCTACTTGCCCCAGGACACCTCCAAACCAGTTCCTTGCATCGTTATGAGTCAAGGATTCGGCGGCACCAAGGATGCTGTCCTTGAGCAATATGCCTTGCGCTTCATCGCCGCAGGCACGGCCGTTCTCACTTATGATTACCGCCATTTCGGCGCAAGTGCAGGTGAGCCCCGGCAGCTCTATGATATGTTGTCTCAGCTTGAAGATTTACGAGCAGCGATCGCCTATGCGCGCACACGCACTGAGATCGACCCGCAGAAAATCGTCTTGTGGGGCACTTCGGCTTCTGGTGGATACGGGTTGATAATCGCCGCCGAGGATGAGAGCATTGCGGCCGTTATTGGTCAATGTGCGGGACTGGATCATGAAGCGGATAGCAAGATGTTTATGGAACTTGAAGGCTATGCTTGGTTCTTCCGCCTCTTTATCCACGCCCAGCGGGATAAGGGGCGTTCGCGATTGGGCCTGTCCCCGCACAAGATACCCATTGCCGGGTTACCAGGGAGTACGGCCATGTTCACTGCGCCGGGCGCTTTTGACGGGTACGCCACGCTTATGAGCGATTCAGATACATTCAAGAATGAAGTTTGTGCTCGCCTACTTTTTATGGGGCATGCTCGCGATCCCCGCGAAGCTGCCAAAGATGTACAGTGCCCGGTGCTCTTGCTCGTCTGCGAAAATGACAACCTCGTAGCGCCCGGCTCCCATATCCAAGCAGCACAGACGCTCGGTGACAAAGCAATCGTGAAATCATTTCCAATCGGTCATTTTGATATTTATGAAGGGCAATATTTCGCGCAAGCAGTTGACGAAACGATCGCTTTTTTGCAGCGTATCCGTTGAGATGCCGCTAAACGATGGCGCAGTTTTCCCGGAAAATTCGTCGTTTCTTGCCGTGGAGAAATAAGCTTTCTTGACCCCATCCAGGAAAATGGTAGAAGTCCTGTTTGCAGTGTACCAAAGCTGAGGAAACAATGCCTACTGAATCGCTCACTACTGGATTACCGGATCCCGCAGGGCGCAGCGGCCTCTCTTCCACAGGTCTGCCGCTGACCCATAATTTGAAGCTGGCGTACCTGTTTTCGCTGCTGATTGGCCTGTTAACGGGGATCGCTTCTATCGCCGGTCTTTTGTCTCCAGACGTTTTCTACCCCACCCCAGAACTACGGCAATCATTCCTCGCCAATGACGTCGTCAATCTTTTGATCGCTCTGCCCATCCTGCTGGGCTCAATGTGGCTGGCACGGCGGCAAAAACTCATCGGTCTGCTTTTTTGGCCGGGGGCGCTCTTCTATGGGCTGTACAATTACACCATCTACCTCTTCGCTATACCTTTCAACGCCGCCTTTATGCTCTATCTGGCGATTGTCACCTTAAGCACCTACACGACGATCGGACTCATGGCCACTATCGATGGCGCAAAGGTGAAGGAGCAGTTAGTCGGCCGTGTGCCGGAAAGATTGGCCGGAGGCGTGCTCAGCGGCTTTGGAGTCCTTTTCATCTTGCGCACCATCGCCGTGATGGCCGGCGCCCTTGCCAGCCAGACCCCCCTTGCCCGAATGGAACTGGCACTGCTGCTGACTGACTTCCTTGTTTCCCCAGCCTGGATTATAGGTGGGGCATTGTTGTGGCGCCGCCAGGCCTTGGGGTATGTGAGCGGTACAGGACTGCTTTTTCAGGCCAGCATGTTATTCGTCGGCCTGATCTTCGTCTTGTTATTACAGCCGCTCTTAACGCCGGCACCATTCGACCTTATCGACGTTATGGTGATCTTTGTCATGGGCCTAATCTGCTTTGTTCCCTTCGCCCTCTATGTACGCGGAGTTGTTAAGTAAGAAGTTCAGCTTTTCAATCCATCTATTGCCCCTGACTAAAGCGATAAAAAATCGAATTTCTTCGTGCAATGATTTTGCCAACAATGCAGTAGAGCAGCTCAAGCGAAATGATGGATCAAGATGCAGACGCCCAAGCAGCAAAAACCGCCTGGAAAGCGCTTTACCTGGCGGGTGGCGCAGCGGCCCTGATCGCCGTCGTGCTTTTTCGTAGGAACTTCAGCGCGGAGCTGATCCTCTTCAAGGGTTTCGGCCTCTTCAGCGTGCCAGCTAGTGCGCCCAGCAGCGCTGTAGAGTGGTTTACGCTGTTCCAGGAAAACCGGTTCGTCGGGCTCGCCCTGTTCGGTCTCTTCGATCTACTCAATTACGCCCTGGTAGGCTTGATCTTCTTAGCGCTTTACGGCGCTCTGCGCAACGTGAATAAGAGTGCCATGTTGGTGGCAGCGACTTTTGCTTTTGTGGGGATCGCCGTTTACTTCGCCTCCAATCAGGCTTTCGCCATGCTATCCCTCAGCGGCCGTTTCGCGGCAGCGCCATCGGATGCGGAACGGGCCATATTCTTAGCCGCCGGAGAAGCGCTGCTGGCTATCCATAATCCTGGCGCTCTTTACCAGGGTACGGGCATCTATTTGAGTTTGCTCTTACTGCTCCTGGCGGGCCTGCTCATCTCAATCGTCATGCTGCGTGGTGCCGTCTTTAGCAGGGCAACCGCCTATACAGGCATTCTGGCTAACCTGTTCAACCTCACTTATTTCATCACCCTCGCCTTTGCTCCGGCGATTCTTTGGCTGCCCCCCACCCTCGCAGCTCCGTTTCGCTTAGCCTGGTACATCCTGATTGCTATCCGATTATTCCAGCTTGCCAGGGAACTGAAGTGAACAGAGCAATTAGAGTGACCGCATCAGCGTTGGGCCTATCGGCCGCTATCGCCGGTATCGAACATGGTTACCTTGAACTCCTACAAGGTAACACCCAGCCTGACAGTCTCTTCATCGCTTCTATTGGCCATCCGGAATGGGTCTGGAATAGGTGTGAACCCGCACTGACGATCATCCCCAATTTCTATGTGACCGGTATCCTGGCCATCATTCTCGGCCTGATCACGATCATTTGGTCAGCTTTCTCTATACGGCGGAAACGGGGGGGGCCTGATTTTGATCCTGCTGTCGGTCGGGCTGCTTCTCTACGGTGGCGGCTTATTTCCACCGCTCATTGGCATCACAGCCGGTTTGGCTGGCACGCGGATCAATAAAGCCTTAACCTGGACGCCTGCCCATTTTCGTAGTGGACTATCCCGCCGGCTGGCGAAGCTGTACCCCTGGGCTCTTGCGTCCTATTCCCGCAGTTGACGCGCACTTTCTCAATATGCTATAGTGTAACGGCAACAGGGTACAGCCTTCCTCCACCGGGGAAAATTGCGGTGGGCAGTGATCTCGGGCCGGGTGGATGAACAGAGGGGGTAACATTGACCATCTCCACAGATCTCGTCATCTTCTGGACAGTCGTACTGCTGCGGGTTCTCGTGCCGCTGACAATTCCACGTTATCCACTGCCGGGCATCATCGCCGCTCTACTTCTGGACGCGGTCGACCAGAGCTTATTCCAGGCCTTGACCAACTTGCAGCTGGATGGCTACCAGGGCTATGACAAAGCGCTAGATATCTATTACCTGGCCATCGCCTACATCTCAACCTTGCGCAATTGGGCCAACAATACAGCTTTCCGCATCAGCCGCTTTCTCTTCTATTACCGGCTGGTGGGCGTCGTTTTATTTGAACTACTGCACTTGCGCTGGTTGCTGCTCCTCTTCCCCAACGTATTCGAATACTTCTTCATCTTTTATGAGGTCGTCCGCCTGCGCTGGGATCCGCGCCGCCTCTCCAGCTCAGCTCTGGTAGGTGTGGCCGCCCTGATCTGGATTGTGATCAAATTACCGCAGGAGTATTGGCTTCATGTGGCGCAGCTGGATGTGACCGACATGGTCAAACAGAACCTCTTGGGATACCCGGCAACAGCAGATTGGGGCGTCATCTTGGCCGCCAGGCCTGGCCTTGTCCTGCTCTTCTTCCTCGGCCTGGCGCTGCTTGTCTATCTGATCTGGCGCCTGCTGCGCTCAAAACTACCGCCGCCCGACTGGTCACTCTCCTTCGAGCCAGATGCACACCTGTCACCCATACCAGAACAGCGCCGGCTGAGCGCCATGCGCGCGCTGGCTGCCCGTTTCTTTGATCGCGAACTACTTGAAAAGACCGCCCTGGTTTCTTTGCTGGTCATCATCTTCGCCCAGATCTTGCCCGGCATCCGCTCCAGCGACCTGGAACTGGCTCTGGCCATGGCCGTTGTGATCATCGTCAACACGGTTGTAAGTGAAACGATCGTCCGCCGTGGCTTCGCCTGGCCTTATGCCCTGCGACAAGGTCTGGTCATGCTCGCCGTCAACCTGCCCGTCATGCTGATTGTCTCCTTCTTGCGCTACGGCAGCATTCCCCTGTTGGCCCTCAACAACATTCTGGTCTTCATCCTCCTGCTCAGCCTGTTAATCACCCTCTACGACCGCTACCGCCCCATCTACCTGGTACGCTTCAGCGCTGATTATTGACGCCGGACAGATTAACCGTTCAAAAATTCATCAATTTTCTTGCACGCCGTTTCAACGTGGAATTGAAAGACACCTTTCTTCAATTCAGGCCGTCTGGCTGTCACCTGCAAAAATGCTGCCGCTCCTCTACCATTTATCGCGATTTAGCATTATGATAGAGTAGGGGTAATTCACTTGTGACAATGTCTGGCCGCTTACCGCAAGTAATAGCCAGCATGGCCAACCGCTTTTCTTGTGGAGGATTGATCACTTGAGCATAAATAAGCTTGGCCGTTACGAAATCATAGAAGAGCTGGACCGTGGCGGAATGGCTACCGTCTACATTGGCTACGACCCCACAACCAAGCGCAAAGTCGCCGTGAAAGTCCTTCCGCCCCAATTCACCCATGATCCCCAATTCTATGACCGTTTTCAAATTGAAGCCGAAACCATCGCCCTGCTGGAACATACTGCCATCGTGCCCGTGTACGACTACGGTGAGGACAATGAATTCCCCTACCTGGTCATGCGCTTGATGTTGGGTGGGACCTTGGAAGCACGCGTTGGCGACACGCCGCTGCCTATGCAAGAAACGGTAACCATAACCAAACGCATTTGCGCAGCCCTTGATAAAGCGCATAGCAAAGGCATCATCCATCGCGACATCAAACCATCGAACATTCTCTTTGATGAAGACGGCTACGCCTACTTGGGGGACTTCGGCATCGTCAAGATAGCTGAAGCCACACGGACGACGCAGATGATCGGCACGCCGGAATATATGGCGCCTGAGCAAATAGAAGACCAGCCCCTGGATCGACGAACCGACGTATACCAGATGGGGATTGTTGTCTTTGAAATGCTGACCGGGCAGCAGCCCTACACAGCGACGAGCACCACAGCAGTTCTCTTCAAACATGTGCGAGACCCAATTCCACTAATACAAGAATTCAACCCGCAGCTTCCCGCTTCTTGTCAAGGCGTCATCAATAAAGCATTAGCAAAAAAACCGCAGGAGCGCTTTGCCACGGCGGGTGCGCTAGCGTCCACACTGGAACAGGCAATGTCACAAAAAGATCTGCCAGCCGTACCGGTATTGCCTACCAAAGAAACTCAAGAGTTCAATGCGGAATCATCAGCGCAATTCATGGATTCAGTTGCCAATTCAAGATCAGAACACACTATTGATTCGGATGCGATTCAAGCACAGGCCATCCCTGAGCGGGACCGTGCCAAGGATTGGATTTATAATCATTCTGGGTTTGTACTCTGGCTAAAATGGGTTTTAGCCAGCACAGCAAGCCTTGTCACCGTATCCGCGTTCGGTGGCTTTCTCGCCAGCAGCTACATAGTCAAAAACGGCCTCGGTCCCAGTCAAATTGGCGGGGTATTCATCGTGAACGGGATCGTGGTCGGGGCCGTAGTTGGTCTGATCCAGTCGCTTGTTTTAAGAACGTATATAGCCAGAGCAATCTGGTGGATACCAGCCAGCGCCCTAGGAGGGATCGCCGCGAATCAAGCGGCGGGCATGATCTCGAACGACCCGAATGCTGATACCGCGTCAGCGGCTTTCCTCCTATACTTAATTACCCTCTCAGTCATATCCGGGATCGTAGTTGGTCTGCCACAGTGGCTTGTTTTGAGACCGTTCATTGCCAAAGCTATCTGGTGGATCCCAGCCCGGGCCTTAGGATACGCCTGCAGCATATCCATAAGCGCCATTATGGGTGTGGGGAGGATTGAGAGTAGGGAGAGCGTGAAGATCGTTGTTAGCAGCCTACTCTCCATCTCTATAGCCGCAGCAATTACGGGAACCGCGCTTGTTTGGCTAATAAGGGACGCTGGATTGCTGGAAAAGCGCAATGATAAGGTGAACACGGAGCCAAAGGGCGTCCAACAGCCTTGACCTAATAGAACATATATTCTATACTTATAGGCATGAAGGACAATAAGTTCTCCCTGCGATCATGCAGCAAACGCGGCATTACCCCCAACCTGGCATGGCCCATTCAAACAAGGCATTCCGCGCCCCCTAGAATCAACTTTGTTTCCGGAAAATAAAAACAAAATCAAACCTCAAACTTATGTAAACTTTTCAATCAAGCTTTGCGCATCAAGAATCTGGCGCGGGTGCGTATACAACGAGCTGGAGGAGTAGGCATCTTCAGATGCCGCCCGGTCGCATTCGAAAATGCTCACCCGCCCATATTAAACCAAAATGTCGCACGGCCGTTAAGGATTACCTCGTACAAGCGGCAGGAACGAGAAATCCGTCGCTTCGAATGAGCCGCCAACGACGATGTAATCACGCTTAATCGCTTCGTCGCTGCCGTAGCTGTTGGTCACCGTGAGCGAAACACTGTATTTGCCGGCAGTGACATACGTATGTTCCGGGTTTGCGCAGTCGCTGCTCGTCGCCCCGTCGCCAAAGGACCACAGACAGCTATCGACAACACCCGCCGACAAGTTGCTGAAGGTCACCTTCAAAGGTGCATCCCCGCTGGTAACGTCAGCCGCAAAATCGGCCGCCGGCGTGAGCTGGCTGCCCACTCTTAACGAAGTCCATTTTGCTCATTTCAACGCTGCCGAAGGCGTTGGTTATCGTCAACTTTACCGTGTATTGCCCTTCTGCACTGTAAGTATGGCTTGGGCTGCGCTCGCTGGAGCTATTGCCATCGCCAAAATCCCACAGCCAGGACGACCGCACGCCGAAAGCTTGCTCACTGAACTGCACCGTCAAAGGCGCTCGTCCTAAGCGATTAGTGGCCGTGAAATCAACCACCGGCGGCAGGCCCACCAGCCTGGGGTCCCAACTCGTATCGATCTTCAAATCTGGTTCGGCTCCTCCAGCAACGGCTTGCCAGGGCACCAGCTTGAAATTGGTCGTCCCGATGTCATCACTACCATCATGAGCGATAAATACGCCTTGCGGGAAATTTGGGCCCAGAGAAGCATTGGTCACGTCGATACCATCGGTTGAAGACGTCTGGTCGATCCCGTTACCGGCCACGATATCGAAAGTGGTGACATAGGCGTTATCGCCCAGGCGATCATAGACGACATATTCAGAAGCGCCCTGGCTGGAAGCGAGCAAATAGCCGCCGTTGTCGTTCGTATAATAGATGCTCAACCCTTCCACGTCGGCCGTCAGGTGCCCCGTCCCCGTATAGTCCACGGCCGTTGCCGTATCCCCATCTCCCGGTTCTGCCCCATACTTCCAAAGCGCGACATCTTCCTGTCCAAGATAAAAATCGGCATAAACATCGTCGGCAACACAGCCTTCTGTGATCGAATTAACCGCAAAACTCCGCACCAGCGTGCCGTCCACCTTGCCGGCACCATCGTCAAACAACTCCCACTGTTCCACCTCACCACTGTGACCGGTTATAAAAGCGTAGTACTTGCCGCTGACCGGGCTGACGTACATGCAAACTCCATAAACCTCACCCATGGCTGAATCCACAGGCGGGTCGGCCGTCACATTCTCCAACATGCGCGTACTGGGATTCAGCTTGTACATAGCCAGGGTATTGCGCGGGGCGTTCCTATCCGTCGCCACAGCAAGGGTTACCTTCTCATCACCCAGTTGGAAGTTGTAGCGCAGATCGACATTATTCATCCCGCCATCTTCTTCAACAAATTGCAGTGGATTTCCGTCTAGATCGTAGACAACCAGACCACCACTCTTGAAAGTGCCGAGCATCACGCTCAGGGAAGGATCAGTAGGATGAATCCAAACAGCAGGATCGTCGGCATTACGGTTTGTATCGGCCGTCTCCACCGTAGCCGAAACGGAATAAACCGCCACAGCATAGATGACACCCGTCGAGACCAGAATCAGACAGACGAGCAAAACGATAGTGCGAAAATTACGAATAGAGAAACGTTGTTCAGATAGCATCTAATCCTCAACTAAACGGCTAATAAAGCTGGCAAGTCTGTTCAACGAGCTCAAGTCAAGCCCATTGATTACAAACCTTCCCGCTATGTTAGCATACAAATTGACTTACACAATATCCGTGGTGGCACATTGCACAACTTTCACGACGACTGGTGAAGCTGACAACTCCTCTTAAGATGCCGCCTCCTCCCGCTCTCCACCGTCGACTGGTCTGGCCAATATGCACCATCTTATCGGCGCCCTCTGCGTCCGAATTTCTGAGCCCCAAGCGCTAACATGCCTGCACCGGCGTTCTCCGCTAAACTACATCGTTCACGTCACCACCCAAAAGTGACACCGATGAAACAGATATTTCAGCCCACTTCTCCCTGGCGCATCATTCTGCCAGCCGGCCTCGGAACGGCATTTTCCCTGGTGGGGGACTCATCCCTTTACACCGTGCTGCCGACGCACACGGCCGTTGCTGGAGTGGCCCTCGTCAGCGTCGGAATCTTGCTCTCAGCCAACCGCTTCATCCGCCTGCTGGCCAATGCCGTCGCCGGCTGGGCAAGTGACCGCCGTTCCAAGCGCCTCGTCTTTGTTCTTTCCCTGTTCCTGGGCGCTTTTTCAACGGCCGTTTACGCTCTGACCAACGGATTCTGGCCACTATTAATCGGCCGCTTGCTCTGGGGCATAGCATGGTCCGGAATCTGGATCGCGGGCAACGGGCTGATCCTCGAATCCGCGCCCGTGGCTGAGCGCGGCCGTTGGGTTGGCCGTTACCATCTCTTCTTCTTCTTCGGCGCGGCCCTCGGCGCCTATCTGGGCGGTTTTCTCACCGACCGTTTCGGCTACCATGAAGCGCTGCAAGTAGCCGCTCTATTAGGGCTCGCCGGAGCGCTGATCGCCTGGCTCCTCTTACCCGCCGGCCCTGGCGCAGCCACCAGCGATCAAGATCGAGAGGGCTCCCCGCAAAAGATACACCAGGAACATCCTCCTGACCGACAACACAAGAACCGCTGGGGCGAACTGCTGTCGGCATCGGCCGTACAAGGAGTCAACCGCCTCGTCCTGGCAGGCATACTCACCTCCACCTTCGCCCTTTTCCTGAAGGCCATGCTCGGCGACACCGTCGCCGTAAACGGCTATCTAGTTGGCGTCTCTACCTTGACCGGTTTGTTGGTAGGCACGCGCATTCTGCTGGGCATGCTTTTTACACCACTTCTGGGCAGTCTCTCCGATCGCGCGCCGAATCGCTGGCGTGTGGTGGCCGGCGGCCTGCTACCAGGCATTGCCGGCTTCTTGCTGTTGGCTGTCAACCTACCCCTGGCCATGTTGCTGGGCCTTCCCTTGACAGCCATCACCGGCAGCAGTAACCAGGTCCTGTCCACGGCGCTAATTGGCGATCTGGGTAAACGACAGCAGCACGGCCGGTATCTTGGCTTGCTGTACACCGTCGGGGACTTAGGCAGCGCCATCGGTCCCCCGTTGGCCTTCGCTTTGCTGCCAATTTGGGGGATTACCGGTCTCTATTGGCTTAACGCCCTTTTGTTTGCCTTGCTGCTCCTGATGTCCTTGCGTTGGGTAGGCGCCCGGCGAACCATCAATGCGCCTCAAGAATGATATCCTTCCAAGAATAGCGACCAAAGGGGGATATAGGGAAACGGCGCAGCCACGGTTTGACCAGCAAATGTGCCCGGCCGTAGGTCAGGGGTGAGATCGCCGCATCTTCTACCAGGATCTTCTCCGCCTGCCGGTAGAGCGCCATGCGCCGGCTTTGATCCATGATCCGCCGCGCGCGGTCGACCAGATCTTCAAAAGATTTGTTGAACCAGCCCGTCGTTTGGCGCGGCACGCCTGAGCGCAAGATATTGTCGGGATCGGGAAAATCAACCACCCATCCCAGCACAAAAAACGCCGGGCGATCCTCCCCTAAGGCATGCCAAAATTTTTCATATTCTAACGTGCGTGGTTTGATCTCAACTCCCAAGACTTCCTGCCACTGGGCCAGCAGCGACTGGCAGGTGCGTGCGGCGAATTCCGGTGCCAACAAGGCCAGTTCCGGGAATCCGCGCCCTTGTGGATAACCTGCTTTTTCCAGTAAATACCGCGCTCGCTGCGGATCGTAGGGCGTTCCAACATCCGCCGCGTGCCCGGACATGCCCGGCGGGACGAACCCACCCGTGGCGGGAAACTCGTCCCCCCCGGTGGCCACTTCTGCCAGCAGCTCACGATCAACGGCCAGGGCAAAAGCTTGGCGCACACGGATATCGTCGAATGGTGCGCGGCTCACGTCAAATCCCAAATAGTCGGTCTCCATCCAAGTCGCGGAAACGTACTCGCCTGCATGCCTGCGCCGCGCTTGATCGCGCATATCTGGTGGTAGATTCAGGAATTCCAGCACATCAAGGATGCCGGCCTCGTAGATTTCCAGGCCGCTGGAAGCATCCTCCAGGATAAGCAGTTCTACCCGCTGCAAGTTGCCCTGGAAACGGCCGTGATAAAACTCACTTCGAGAGAAAGTCATCAGCCGTCCCGGCTGCCACACTTGCAGTTCAAAAGGGCCACAGGTCACAATATTATCCGCTTCAGCCCAGCTATCACCAAGCTGCTGCACCAGATGTCTCGGCACAGGATAACACGGTGCCAGCGCAGGCAGGTGCAGAAAATAGCCGCTTGGTCCTTCCAACTCCACGCGCAGGGTGACGCCGTCCAGCGCAGTGACGCCCACATTATCAACCCCGGTCTTCCCCTCATGGTAAGCTTTCGCGCCCTTAATATCATACAGCAGACCCGCGTCGTAGGATTCTGTTGCCGGATTCAAAACCCGTTTCCAGGCATATTCAAAATCTACTGCCGTCAGCGGCATGCCGTCAGACCAACTTGCATCATCGCGCAAGTGGAAAATATACGTCCGCCCACCATCCAACACTTCCCAGCTGTGCGCCACATCGGGCACGATGTCCAACTCCGGACTTTGGTGCACCAGGCCGCTAAACAAATGATCCAGAATCATAACCTCGTGGTTGCCACGCACCTTCGCCGGATCCAGGCTCAACGACGCCCGGTTTATTGTCGCCCGGAACGCATGGGGAGCAGGGGGAGGGGGGACCGTGAGTTCCAGCCTGCCTATGCGCTGCCAGAGCAAGAAACCCTGCTCGTAAGCGCGGCGCGCGCGCTTAAAATCATAGGCATTGTGATGGGTCAACCCCACTTTCATATAGGTACGGGCTGCCCGATCGTCATCACTTTCTCGCTCGAGCAAGCTTAACGCCAACTGGTAATAGTCGATGGCCTCCTGGTGAGAATAAAATAGGCGCGCTTGATCTCCCGCTTCCAGCAGGTAATTGATGGCCTTCTTCTCGCGACCAGCTTCATAGAAATGATGGCCCAAGCGCCCGGCCATCAAATGCGCCTGATCACCGTACAAGGTTTCAAGAGCATTACCCACATCCTCATGCAGATAAATGCGCTCCGCCTCGCTTAAGCTGTGGTAAAGATACTGCTGGAAGAGATTATGCCGGAAGCCGAAGCGAGAGAGGCGTAAGTCACTGAGACGGCGCCTGCCACGGGCGGCTATCAGACGATGTCGCTTCAGCAGCTCGTCGTTGAGTTGTAGCAGCAGATCCCGTTCCGGCACACCCAGCACCTGGGCTACCGTCTGGGCCGTGAAATCTTCGCCTTCGACACATGCTACTTGCAGTATTAACCGCAGCGGAGCATCCAGCCTCTCGATGCGTTCCTTCAGCACCCCTTCCACCTGGGCCGGCAGTTGATCCCAATCAAGGGTGGGGCCGGCTACGGTGTAACCTTGCTCGTCGATAAGCAAGTCACCCCGTTCGCGCATTGCGCGCATGAGCTCCACGGTGAACAGCGGGTTGCCTCCGGTGCGCCCAAATAGCAGTCGCCGGAAATCACCGTCTAGCCGGTTGGGCTGCGAGCCAAGAAGGGCATTGATGAAGTTCTGGCCTTCAACGGCCGTCACCTGATCCAGATCCAGCCTGTTTTGACCCGACAGGCGCTGGAGTTCGTTAAGAACAGGCTGCAACGGGTGCCGGCGTTCCTCCCGCCCAAGGGCCACTTCATCGGGACGGTAAGCTCCAAGAATGAGGATTCGGCTGCCGGCCAATCGCCGCGCAAGATGGAAAAGCAGATCGGCTGAGGCGGTATCAACCCACTGCAAATCGTCGAGCAGGAGCAGCAGCGGCCGTTCTCGGGCTAGTGCCAGCAAAACATCACTGATCATGGACAAGAGTTGGCCCTGTTCGCGATCGCCTAGGGCGGGTTTAGGCCTTAGCGCCGCTTGCCGCAGATCCGCCAACCACGACGCTCCGGAAACCGCCAATTCGGCACGGGCGACCAACGGTCTGCCAGGGAGAAGCAGCCCCGCTAGATCCGGGGCATGATAATACAACGCTTCGATGGCCTGGGGCGTGAAACTCCACAGACGCCGGCCATGTTCGAGCGAAATTGCCCCGGCATGTACATGGGCTTCAATATCCCCCGTGAGCATGCCGATCACTTCCCGAAACGGCAAATAGGGATCACCCCCGCCCGTGTAGCCGCCGCAGCGCCCCCAGGCGACGATCAATTCGCGATGGTTCTGCACAGCGCGATTGGCGAAGGCATTTAACAGACTTGTCTTGCCGCTTCCCGCCTCCCCGGTAACAAAAAAGGCTTTGCCCTGAGCATTCTGCGCCAGTCGCAGCTGTCCGTCCAGGCTATCTAGCTCGCGCTCACGAGCAACAAATGGGGATGTTTCCAGCCGTGGTTCATTTTCCTCGCCTAAAAAATCGGGCAATGTGCCGCGCATAGGGAGCGGCGGTCGCACGCGCCCGGCGCGGATACTTTCGCCAAACGCCACCAGTTCCGCCCCTGGATCGATGCCCAATTCTCGTCGCAGCAGCCGGCGGTAAGCTGCATAGTGAGCCGTAGCCTCGACGCGACGGCCGTTTTCGGCCAGCAGGCGCATCAATTGACGGTGTGCCGCTTCACGCAGGTTGTCAATCTCCAACTGCCGCCGCGCAAACTGCTCAGCCGAATCATAGTCTCCACTGCTGAGTGCGTTTTCAGCCAATACTTCCAGCGCTTCCAGAGCTTGGCCGCGCAAGGTGACACGTAGAACCGTAACCCATTCCTCGAATGGCGCGCTGTCCGGCAAGGTAAAATCGGCCAGGAAATCTCCCCGATAGAGCGCAACGGCCGTTCTCAGGCTCTCAACTGCTTGGCTGGACAAGGGTTGGCTAGCTAATGGCAAGCACGCAACCAACTGCGTAAATCTAGCCACATCCAGTTCATAATTGCCATCGGGGTTGATCTGCACCGTCTGGCGATCGGCTCGTAACAGCGATACTTCCCCGTTTCCCGCTGCGGCGTACAAGTGCGGGATTTCCTTTTTTAAGAGATAGAGGGCCTGCCGCAAGCTCGTCTGAGCCAGGTGAGCCGATTTTGCGGGCCAAAGCAGCGTCATCAGAGACTCGCGATGGTGCACTTCAGGCCGGCAAGCGAGGGTGACTAGCAGCGCTTGCGCGCCCTTCGTAGGCATTCGGGACAACGGCCGCTCATCCAAAGTAATGGAGACCTGTCCCAACAGAGCTAATGATAAAGCTGGCATTGAAGACCCTCTTCTTCCGGTAACTACCCTCGACAATCCAGAATCAAGCCCTTGTAGCTGCGAAATCACTTTCGCGCGCTTCCTGGCCTTTCATCCGTAGACCCTATCGTAGCACGAAAACAACCGCGTTCAACAATTCAATGATTTTTGCTGCACGCAAGTTCAACTGCTTCGAAAATGGTACACAGCCTTTCCAGAGCCTGCCCAAGGATTATGGGCGCAATGTGATTTTCCCTCATGGTTGTACGCCCGGGCGAATGAGAACTCCTTGGCAATTTAAGCACCGGCACGCCATCTAATACCAAGCAGCATCTCGCGTGTGAATAGATAATCGGCCGTAATCAAAAGCGGGAGGTTCAAATAGCGCAGCAAGGTGGGCTGCATGGTGCCACTTACGCGCAGGAGCAGCCGCGTGCCACCGCCACTCGATTCCTGTAAGATGAAGGAGCAGCAGAACTGCCTCTTAGCACAAGCGTCTAGTCGCTTCCACAGCCCAGCAAATTTCTTACGCGCCGATGAAACTTACCCTCCGCTCAATTGACGAACCGCAGGAAAATATTACAATGGCACTGTAAATGATTTGGCATATCGTTTGCCATTCTCAACTAAGTCACCATAGGGTGACTTAAGCAGGCAGTGCAAAGAGAATAAGCTGATTGCTGATCACCGTTCACTGTTCACTGTTCACTGTTCACTGTTCACGGGCAGACAACAGCACATTCTGAAGGAGATATCCCATGAAATTCCCCGTCCGCCTTAGGGCCAATTACCTTGCCCCTACCGCCATATTACTCCTCGTCCTTTTAGTAGCCGCGTTATCCTTGCGCCAGCCGCAAGTGAGCGCCAGCCCGCCGCCGCCTGACGTGCCCGATTTCAAAGGAGAGCCATTTACGGCCGTTCTCGATCAGCCGCAAGCGATCACGTACGAAACCGTGCAAGTAACCGTCCCGCAACAAGGCTGGCAAACGATACTTGATGCGAACTTCGAAAGTGTCAACTGGGACGCTGATTGGACCAATATCAGTGCGACCGGCAACTGGTATAAATACGGCACACGCGGCATCACCAATCCGCTCGATGCCACTTCTACGGCCGTGGCCTGGGCCGTGGGCACAAGCCCCGGCGGCAATCCACCGTTGGACCCGGCTGTAGAGGGTTACCCTATCAATGTGGACGCCTGGCTGCGCGCCGGACCCTATGACCTCTCCGATGTCATCGACGCCAAACTCGCATTCGAATTCGCCTTCGATGCCGACTTAGGTGATAAGTTTGCCGTCGGTGCTTCCACAGACAACATACATTTCGAAGGTTCGGAACAAAACGGCGGCACGCTAGCGTGGTCAGCCTCGGAGATGGACCTGAGCAATTACGCCGGGCAGCCACAGGTCTGGGTTCTCTTCAGATTCACCAGCGATAATACCCCCAACAGCGGCGCAAAACTGGGCTTGTTGCTCGACAATGTCAAGCTGCATGTGGAATATTCGCTAAAAACACACTTGCCTGTGGTAGCTTACGGTTTTACACCAACGCCGCTCCCCCCCACACCAACCCCAACACGACCGGCTGATGGCAAATATAGAGACGACTTCACCGACACAATCACCCCTTGGGAACCGCGGATTTGGACTCTGGGTGCGGTTTACAACTTCTTTCATGACAATGCAAGCGACAGTGGTCGCCAAGGATTCCTTAATCTGCGAGTTACTCCCGGCGACAAATACGTCATTGTATCGCCGATGGTGATATCCAAACAACCTCCGTACAATATCGAAATCGAAGCCAAGATTCGCGATCCACGTGAGGATCTGGACCAATACGCCGTCATCTTCGGTGCTAACAAGACCAGCGATCCTTGCCCTGCGACTGACTTCAAAACCTGCTTCACAAACTACTACGAAATGCGCGTCCGCTACCGTGAAACCGGCAAGAAGTATATGGAGTTCAAGTTGAAGCGCGTCGACGGAGTCGATGCAAACAACCAAAACTATGGACCTGATCTCATTAAATGGACCGATGTGGACCAATATGTTGATGAGGACGGCTGGGTTGAGTGGGATGTGAATGTCAAGTCCGATGGCAAGATTAAGGTTACCGCCAATGGAGACTTCGTGGGCGAGGGCAAAGACACCGCGTATCTCAATAACCCCTATTTTGGCTTGGAAGTACGCACCGGTGACGGCGATTCGGCAGAGGTACGATTTGACTACTTCAAGATCGACTGAGGGATATAAATTAACATCTGCAGCGGCATGCATGAGTGTAAGCTGCCTACCCTTCCCGCTGCTGCTGAACGAGCGCTCTGTCTGAACACAGAGAGCCGGCAACTTAATAGTGCAAAAGGCAGATTCTTAAAGATTTGTGAGGGATGAAAGAGAGATATTCTTTCATCCCTCATAGATCAAACTTTATCTTTCTCTCTTAGGTGGGGATAAAGAAGGACTTCGCGAATTGAATGCGCATCAGTGAACAACATAGCAAGGCGGTCGACGCCGGTGCCGAAGCCACCGTTGGGCGGCATACCATAGGCCATGGCTCGTATATAATCCTCGTCGATAGGATTTTGCTCTTCATCATCACTGCTGAATAGCTGTTGCAGCTCCTCAAAACGCTTACGCTGCTCCAGGGGATCGTTCAATTCGGTGAAAGCGTTGCCCATCTCCATACCAGAAATGAAGTACTCAAAGCGCTCCACGTGTATGGGATCGCCTGGTATGGCCTTGGCCAACGGGGAAATGTCACGTGGATAATCCACAACAAAGGTCGGCTGGATCAGCCTCGGCTCTACATAGTCGCCAAGCAAGCCATCGACCAGCTTGCCCCAACTAGCTCCTGCGGGGGCGCTACCGCCCATGGCGCGAATAGCTGTGGCCAAGCTTGCGGCATCTGGATAATCCATATAGTCGATTTCAGCGAACTGCCTGATCGCTTCACGCATCGTTATGCGCTGCCATGGAGGCGTCAGGTCGATAGCGTGACCACCATAAGTGATCACATTTGTGCCCAAGAGTTGTTGGGCGGCAAAAGCCACCATCCGCTCGGTGAAATCCATCACATCACGATAATCCCAGTAAGCGGCGTAGAATTCGAGTTGCGTAAATTCAGGGTTGTGTTTGAAGCTAACGCCTTCATTGCGGAAATCACGGCCGATTTCGTAGACGCGCTCGAACCCGCCAACCAGCAGCCGTTTCAAGTACAACTCAAAGGAAATTCGCAAATAGAGCTCCTGCCTAAGCTGATTGTGATGGGTGGTAAAAGGTCGTGCAGCAGCGCCGCCATAGAGAGGCTGCAAGATTGGCGTTTCTACTTCCAGGAACTCGTTTTCATCGAAGAAGCGGCGCAAGGCATTGATCAACCGCGCGCGAATACGGAAAGTGTCACGCACCTCGGGGTTAACTGCCAGATCGGCGTAGCGCTGGCGGTAGCGCTCCTCGACATCGGCGAAGGCGCTGTAACGCACGATCTCGCCATCCACCTCCTGCTCTTTGACCACCGGCAAAGGGCTAATAGCTTTACTCAGTAGTTTCCAACTCTGAACGCGCACGCTGATCTCGTTGGATCGTGTGCGGAAGAGCATTCCGCTAGCCTGAACGAAATCGCCCAAATCGAGCAGCTTGCGGAAAATGCGATGGGATTCGTCGCCGATCTCTTCCCGACGCAGAAATAGTTGGATACGGCCGAATTCATCACTGATGTGCGCAAAAACCGTTTTGCCCATATCCCTTTCACTAACCAAACGGCCGCAGACAGTAACAGCAATTGCCGCGCCTTCACCGGCCGCCTCAAATGCAGCAATTGCCTCGACCGTGGTGTGTGTCCGTTCAATACGTGACGGATACGGATCTATGCCCGCTTCCCTTAGCCGCTCCAGTTTATCCAGACGTTGTATTTCTAATTGCGTAGGTTGCCAGGCCATGAAATTCCCCTTGTGCGCAGATCCTAAATCATATTTTGCTTCAACCAAACCTCACCACACCCCAAAACGCGGCCGGAGGTCAAAAAAAAGCCCGTGCGCTGCACGGGCTTTAGGAGTGCTATCGCAATAGGTACGAACCTAATTGATCTTCAGCACCTTAAAACTGGTAATGCCACCCGGCGCGTCAACCTGAACAGTCGCACCCACCTTCGAGCCCAGCAGCGCCCGCCCCAGCGGACTCTCATTGGAAATGCGGCCTTCAACCGGATCCGCCTCGGCGGCTCCGACTAGATGGTACCGTTCTTCCTCGTCGTATCCTTCTTCGACGATCGTTATCTTGTCACCAATATTGATGATATCCGGGGTGTCTCCGTTATCTACGATAATCTGGTAGTTGCCGAGAATATCTTCCAATTCCTGGATACGCCCCTCGAGGAAGGACTGGGCATTGCGTGCCGCTTCTAGCTCGGCGTTATCGACGAAGTCATCATCCTGTCCGTCTTCAAAAGCGCGATGCAAACGATCAGCAACCTCTTCGCGTCCTACCGTTGTCAATTGTTTGTATTCAGTCTGTAACTTCTGCAGACCCTCTGGAGTCAACAAAGCTGGTTTTCTTGCAATCATGTGAAATGGTCCTAAATAACTAGAAAAACCGCTGGGCTCAGCGGCATCGCTCATACGAAGCTCAATTTTCAATATGACATTATACCAAGTGAGCTAGGTAAGGGCAACCTCCGATTTATGGACTGCTAATGGAGTATGTTCTCGATCAAGCACTATTTCCGTGCCGTGAGTATGATCAAATCTACCGATGCGCATTACGCATTACCTTTTCAACTGCCAGGGCTGCCGGCACCAATCTGCCGCACGAAGGCCCACAATGAGTCCATCTTCAAGCCCGTAAATTAACGCTCAAAGGTGGCTAAACGCACAGCCTGATCAGGTACGGCCGTGCCATCAGCCGTGGTGACGGTCAAGCGTTCACCGCTCTCCGGATCATAGATACCCAGTCGAATTTCATAACTGCCGGGTGGCAGCTCACTGAGCGGTATGGTCACCGCATCCCTGATATATTCATCCGCCTCCCACCAATTCGTCGGATACGACCAGTTATCCGGGAGGTAGTCTATTTGAGCGATAGGGTCGCCGGTTGGCAGATCTATGACATGCAGGAAGAATTTATAGGACGTATCCATGCGACGCAAAGCCTGCCAGTACAACGTCACTGAAGATGCGCTGGATTGTTCACTGCTGTCAGATTGAGAATCTAAATCATAACCAACAAGAGCAATTGCATCCTCCCAGCGGTATTGAACGGCCTGCGAAGGCATTGGTTTTGCAAAAGTGCGTGGCAGCGCCTCAAGCTGCAAAACTCCTATGGGCGCAGGCTCACCAACAAGATTCCCTACGCTATCTTGCAGCCTGAGCATGACTTTATACGCACCTGCGGCTAAATAGGGGCTCAGCTGCAGTTGGTGACGGGAATGTATGATATCGTTAGCTTTCCATAGAGACGAGCTTAATTTAGGGGCCAAAGGCTGGCAGTCGGCCAGGTACGATTCACCCTGCTCATCGAACAGCACGATACATTCCGCGTAATCTTCTGACAACGCATCTGTCGTGGCCCAGGCGCTGTCAATACGTGTCCATGCAGCTTGCGGTACAGTGGGTGGGTTAATAGAGCCGGCAACAACGCCTAAGCTGGCCCGCCCTGACTCGTCGACAAGCACCGGATGTGTAATGAGTATATCTTTACCCACTATGCGTGGTTTTGTTGCATAAACAATTGTTTCATCATCCTCGTATAGCGGTGGACCCACAAACCAATTGCGCCAGGCTGCTTCATGACTGTCTCGCAAATCGTCCTTGTGCAGCACGAAATAACGAATGTTGGCGTTCCAGAGCTGTTCGAGTTGTTCAGAAACATTAACGATCTCCAGCGGTGGATCCTTGACACCACGCACACTGCGCAGCAAAGGGATACTGTTTATGAACGCCATCGACTCTGCCGTCGGACGCGAAATATGACCCTGTGCAAGTGGTTTTCCATGAAGTAACTGATAATACATGTATGTCTTATCCGGCTTGCCTTGTTCATGCATAGGAACACCAAAAATGGCAAATTCCCCGGGTTCCTCAGCAACAATCTCGTACCATGCGGGAACGTGCAAGGACAACATTTCATAGCGATTGCTGTATTCGATGATAATCAAGGCGGAGATCGCGACGGCTACGATTGTGGATTTGTTCCTTAATCGCGGCTGCCGGAGAACTGCTGTTACCCCCAATCCGGCCAAGATGGCAGCCGGTATTCCCAGGATGATGTTGAAACGATCTGGAAAGCGCACAATCTTGAAGATGAACCAATCTTCGACCAAATTGTATGGCAAAGTAGCGACGCCGTTGCCATTGATATATAAGGTATCACCCAATGCCAACACGAAGTATAGTAGCATGGCAAAAGTCCAGAAATGCGCTGGTCGCCTCCCTTTAAACACACCAAGCAGCACAAGAAGCAGAGTCACATAACCGATCGTTCGTGAATAATATATCTGTCCAGTAAATTTCCAGTACAGGTCAAGCGCCGCATCTCCCCACAGTGGATGGTAGCGATTCGGCACAAAGTACGACAGTAAATCCGCCCCATAAGGCAATTCTTCATCCAAGAATAGTCCATCTGGGTTATCACGTGTGACCTGACCGGCAATCACGGGTACGCCAAAGGGCAGCATCAACAGAATGGCAACTCCCAGTGACAACAGCAGCAGTTTCACCTTTCTTGCCCAGCTTAGCCCTTTCGTGACAATGAGTTGGTACAGTACATAAAAGCCAATGAGCCAAAAAGACAGAGCGAGAAGCTGCCAGCGCGTAATGCCGATCAAAGCGATAAAAATACCGGCCCAGAGCGCGTCGCGAATCTGACCCTCGCGCAGCATACGCCGCAAATGCCGCAGCGCCAGAGGGATCCATCCAACTAGGACAAGGTTGGGGTGACCGTGATGGGACAATGCGTACGGCCAGAAAGCAGCTATCAACCCGCTAGTAAATGCTGCAGGAACGGAATCTGTCAGATCGCGAACAAGCAAATAGGTCCCAAAGCCATTTATGACAAAGCCAAGAAGAAAGACCAGTGAATATGCGGCGCCAGATCCCACAACTGCCTGCAATGGCAGCCAGGCTAACAGGTGCAGCCAGGCAACATTATGGGTAACAAGCGAGGCCCCTACCGGATAAAACAGGGCGTCAGTGTAAAATGGATTGGTTCCGTTCAGGAGGGCTTTCTTGAACCATTCGAAGGTCCAAAGGTGCACATAAGCATCGCCAATCCTACCAGGGATGTAGGTTCCAAGCTGCCCAACAACCGGCCAGGTCATTACCGCTGTAAGCAACGCGTAGGTCAGAAATACGACTAAATGTTGTTGCCTCAGAGTTAATTTATGAGCAACACGCTTGCCCGATAGCGGTGCAGTGGATGACATAGTGGCTATATGATCAAGACTTGATTACGGCTAGGCGGCAAAGGCTAGAAAATGGGACATTGATTATGGCCGTATTTTTGACCAATTGAGGTGTAACCAAGCTGTGCTATGGTCAAAAGGCGACGAGATTGAAGCAGATCCAGCTCCGCAATCACCTTCCAATTCTCAATTCGCAAATAGATAATTGCTTCCGCCTCCGCAACTGAAATGAAACATTCCCCTTGATAATCTTGGATGATAGGTCTTGGATAATTAGCTCTTGTATTATAGGGTTGATTATTGCCAGATACAAAACCAAAGTTGTTTCGCCGCAACGTTTCAAAGGCTCAACATAATAAAGCGGATCGTGCAGGAAGTTGCCCTGCCAACCCGAGCGTCCACATTGACACTTATGGCTGCGCTGACTACAATGTTATTTAGGTGAGCCATTCAACACCTAATTCAATCACGGGATCTTGATGGGATTATCCTACTGTCAAAACGACCTGACTTTCTGGCCATCTTCTTGCTCTCTTCAAACAAGCACCCTAGGCACATCTGCGGGAGGTCCACGATGCAGCAACCCACTTTAACCACAGTTGGCGTACAAGAATCCGAGTCGTTTGTCTTCCTTTAATCCGAACACGGCCGAATTGGTAGGCAGTGTCGCCATACATGGTGCGGAAGAAGTGCGATCGGCCGTCGCGCGGGCCAGAGCAGCACAGCCCGCCTGGGGGGCACGACCGCTAAACGACCGGATCAAGATCATGCGCCAGATACAGGAAACGCTGGTTGACCACGCCGGGGAGATTGCCACGCTAGTCTCTCGGGAAATGGGTAAATGTGAAACAGACACTTTCATGGGTGACGCGCTGATCACGCTAACCAGTCTTGCCGGCTATCTCAAAATAGCGCAATCTGTTCTGCGGACCCGCCCGTCACGTTCAGGCCTTTTGCACTTCAATAAGCGCACCCAGATCGTGCGCGAGCCGCTGGGAGTCGTCGCCATCATATCGCCCTTCAACTTTCCGGTGTTGCTGAGCTTGCAGTCAGCATTTGCGGCCCTCATAGCCGGAAACGCCGTGGTTCATAAACCTTCCGAGTATGCGCCGCTGACCGCTCTGCGGATCCAAGAGTTGCTACTGGATGCTGGTTTACCACGTGAGCTGTTTCAAGTCGTGACCGGGGCCGGTGAAACGGGCTGGGAGTTGGTGCATGCTGGCGTGGATCATATTTCGTTTGTCGGCAGCAGCAAGACAGGTCGCAAAGTGGCTGCCGCGGCTGGCGAACAGTTGATCCCGACCACCCTAGAATTAGGCGGCAAGAACGGCATGATCGTCCTCAACGATGCGCCTTTGTCGCGAGCAGTCGATGGAGCGCTCTCGTATGCCTTTGTCGCCAATGGCCAGGCTTGCACGGCGATCAGCCGTCTCTACGTGCAGAAAGAAATCGCGGCTGAATTCATCGCCCTGCTCCAAGAACGGATCGCCAAATGGACCGTCTCTACGGATGTCCGCGCCAACGCTGCTGATATAACCGCCCTGATCAATGAAGAAGCAGTCTCACGCGTTGATGGCCAGGTAAGCGAGGCTGTTGCCGCTGGAGCCCGCGTCCTTTGCGGCGGGAAGCGGCTTGAAGGCTGCGCTGCAGCGGTCTATTTGCCGACTATACTGGTGGACGTCACGCCCAAAATGAGAGTCATGCACGAGGAGGCATTTGGACCCGTGTTATCGGTGATGGAAGTGGCCAATGTCGAAGAAGCCATCCGGCAGGTTAACGATACCCCCTACGGGTTAACCGCCAGCATATGGACGCGAGACAATGATCGCGCCTGGGCCATTGCCCGCAAATTGAAGGTGGCCACGGTAGCCGTCAACGATCACATGTGGCCTTTTTTCGCGCCTGAGGTTCCTTGGGGCGGCATCAAGGCCAGCGGCTTAGGGCGTGTCGGCGGGGCACAAGGCCTGGAATCGATGACCTATCAAAAAGTGATCAGTTTCGACCGGCTGAATCTTCCCCGCGAACTCTATTGGTATCCACGGCCGAAGTGGCTCTATTTCGCGCTGCTAATGTTGGTTCCAATACTATATTCGCGGAAGCCGCGTAAAAGAGCCAGGGCACTGGTTGATTTGGTCACAGGACTTATGAAGCAAAGGCAGGCGGACATCCAATGAAATCCATAAAGACGCATCGCTCATTCCTCAAAAATGATGCATGGGGACAATGGGAGACCATAGAACGGGATCAGAGGATAGGCGTTCCGCCTCCTCCTTCGCAGCAGCCTTATTCCCCAGAGGCGTCTCTCGTCGATCTCGTTTCACCCGCAGCTTTGCGGGGTATCAACATGACCTTGATCGATGCGATCGGCCGTCGCCGCAGCTGCAGGGAATTCACAGACGAACCGTTGACACTGCACGAGCTGTCATTTCTACTTTGGGCGACGCAAGGCGTTCATGCCGTTGCTGAAGAAGGTATTTCATATCGCAGCGTACCATCGGCGGGAGCACGCCATCCCTTTGAGACCTATCTAATAATTAAGCGGGTGTCTGGATTGCAGCCGGGGCTTTATCGCTATCTAGCCCTGGATCATAAGCTGTGCTTCCTGTGTACCGCCAATGAGTTAGCCACGCGGGCGCTTGATGACGAATGGCTGCGCCTTGAGGACGCGCTGCTCTTTGCCTGGACGGCCGTACCCTATCGCACCGAATGGCGCTACGGTATCCTCTCGCACAAAATGATCGCCATAGAGGCGGGGCACATCTGCCAGAATTTATACCTGGCCAGTGTGGCCATTGGCGCCGGCACCTGCGCCATCGGCGCTTTCGCGCAGGATGAAATCGACAATCTCCTGGCCGTGGATGGCAATGAAGAATTCGCCGTGTACCTGGCCAGAATCGGAAAGATAAGTTAGCAAACCAGGAAAATCGTTCCTATGGGTTGATCGCCTCAATAAGAGCCAATCGTACACCCTGGGAACTGAGCCCCACCTGTTCCATACCCAACAGCACGCCGCCAATGACGGGTGGCGCGTTAAGACGTACCAGCCTGGCCTGGGGAGCTACCTGGCAGATAGTCTCGCGCATCGTTTCTTTAAGCAGCCTGCTGCCTTTATAGAGACTACCTGATAAGACAACCTCAAATGCCAACTCCTCCATCGCAAGCTGTCCAATCACTCCATTGGCCAGGCCACCCAATTCACGCCCGGCCCATTTAACAGCCTCGAGGGCCACCGCATCGCCCGTTTTCGCCACGTCAAATACGCGGGAGGCGTGGGCTGAGTCTATTTTGTAACGCCCGCGCATGATACCGGCCAGCAGATCTTCAGCATCTTGCGCCCCAGCAGCTTCTATAAAAGATTCCGTCAGCCGCGTCTCCGGACCCCGTTTACTCCACGCTCGGGCTACTGCCTGGAGGGCATAAGTGACCAATTCCGTGGCCCCGGCGTACTCGCCAAAACGACTACTGCCCGCTACATGTCCAATCTGGCCTTGTGGATTACGGCCATAACAGTTGCAGCTGGTACCGGCAGAAACGGCAACACCCCAAGGGCGGCTGGCCCCGGCTAGTAGTCCTATGAAGGCATCATTGACGATCTCAAAAGGCGCTGTAACACCGATTTTGCGGATAATGTCGATATGCGGCGGCCGGTCTTCCGGCCAATCGTAACCGGCCAGGCCAAAGCCAGCCCCACTGATTTGAGCGCGCGTGATACCGGCCGAGCTCGTCGCCTGCGCTGTGATGGCGTCCAGGGTACGCCGGGCGCCTTCCCAACCAACCGATTCCCAATTGCCTGGTCCTGCCTCACCAAAACCCAGGATACGGCCGTTTTCGTCCGCTATAAGCGCATGGCTCTTCGTAGCTCCCGTATCAACGCCGAGAAAATAGTCGCTCATTCAATCACTTCATCCTCCCGCTAACTGCGCATCAAATCGCGCAAAGTGCGATAGCCGAGTACATGAATGCCCGATCGTTGAACATAGTCGCGCAAGCTCTCGCTAAGGAAAACCTCGTAATCAGCCACGCGGTTGGGCCAATCTTCAGGAGATGCAGCGGCACGCAGCTCAGGCGTGTCCTTGGCCGGGTGGACAATTAAGTAGGTAATGCCTGGCGGGATAGTCTCCAGCACCTGTTTGACCTGCTCCTCGCGATTCTGCGGCCTATCGAGCGGCATCACGTAAACATTATCAAGCAGCGGCATGCCCAGAGCCTCGACACGACTGATCTGCCCCAATATAGCAGAAGCGGTTTCCTCGTCGAGATAACGACGCCAGGTACCGTTCACATCCTGGCGCACGCAGAAGGCGGGCACCTGGTATTCCAGACCCAGCGCGAAATATAGGTCCAGGAAACGGTGGTGAAACAGCGCCAACATATGCGAATCGATATGGGTGACGTCTATGCCGGAAGCCAGCGCTTGTTCGATCTGCGCCCGCAGCTCCCCTTCCAGGGCCGCCAAATCGGCGTGCTGATGCACCTCAACGGCCGTCCTGTGCAAGTAACCTTCGGCGTCGATGAGACCCGATTGCCGCTGACGCGTGGAAACCGGTCCCCAACGATAACTGTCCCATTCACAGGTCACGGTCAAATGTACACCCATATCCACTGCAGACCGTACGTTCTGACGGCCGTCCAATAACCCTTGTTGACGGCGGCAATAATCTGCTGCCGCCGGAAACCAGGGACAGGGAACCATGACCGCTGCCGAAGACAGCAGGCCAAAGTCTACCAGGTCGGCATACGCAGCTAAGGATGATTGGAAGGAGCCGATGTCATCGGCGTGAAATATGACAGCCCGGTCGTTGTCAGCCAGGCCCAGTTTCTTCATCACAGGATTTGCATTCATCAACAATTCACCATTCACCATTCACAATTAAGAATTAATCTTACTCGCTCCAAAACCGCGGCAAATATGCCCGATTGGTCATCAGCAAATCATCAAGCACATCTTGCACTTTGTCAGCCGCCGGGCCAAGTGGGTGCGCCAACAACGCCTGGTAAGCTGCATTGCGATCGCCATGAACGGCCGCTTCAACCGTCAGAATCTCATACGCCTTTACCTGGGCCAGAAGACCTGCCGCGACTTGTGGCAGTGGCTCGGCCGGCAGCGGCCGTATGCCATCACGGTTCACCTGGCAGGGCATCTCCAACACCCAATCCTCCGGCCAGCCGGGCACGGCCCCCCGATGCGGCACATTGACCACGTGCGTCTCACCCAGGTCATTGTAATGGGCATTGAGCAGCTGCGTAGCCACGGTGGAATAATAAGCACCACCGCGCTTCATCAATCCCTCCGGCGGTTCCGTGCGATCGACTTCCCCGTATTGAGCCAACAGATTCTCTTCAATAACCATAACCTCTTCAGCCCTTGATGGCGGCCACTTCTCTTGCGCCGCCTGCTTGCGACCGGTGTAATAGTAGTATTGCAGATAGTAATTGGGAATCATCTGCAGGGATCGGATAGTGCTCAAATCCCATTCCGCCTCCGCATCCTCTGCCACACTGGCGACGAAGCGTTCCATCACCTGCGGCCACATATCTTCGCCGTCGATAGAGAATCCCCGATGCCAGGAGAGATGATTCAGGCCCAAGGTTTTCAATTCAGCACGGTCGGGCGTGATACTTTCGCCACCCTCTATTTGCAGACTATCCAGAATACGCATCTTGGCCGTGAGCGGCACATTGCAAACACCCGCCGCGGGCACATCAGGAGCATGCCGTGCCAGCGCTTCGGTGACCAATCCCGCCGGATTGGTGAAGTTGACCAACAGCGCACCCGGAGCCAGTTCGCGTATATCTTCAGCAATCCCCAGTATGACCGGAATCGTACGCAGCGCCTTGGCCATGCCCCCAACCCCGGTTGTTTCCTGCCCAATCAGGCCATGTCTCCGGCCCAAATACTCATCCTCGCGTCGCGCCTGCATCCAACCCACACGGAGTTGGGTTGTGACATACTTGGCGCCTCGTATCGCTTCACGGCGGTCCGTGGTCAGATGCACCGTAAAGGGCGCGCCTTTGGCTTCGACCATGCGCTGTGCAAATCCACCCACAACTTGCAGACGTTCCGGCAGAATATCCATCAACCACAATTCGCTGAGCGGAAACTCGTCGACCCGCTGCAAAAATCCATTAATCAGTTCGGGGGTATAGCTTGACCCTCCCCCAATAACAGTTACTTTCATCTCTTCAACATCTCCTTTCATAGAGTTGCCAGGCACTTTTGCTCGCTAGTAGTCAGACAAACATCTTTTGTGTAGTTCGCATCCTAAGATGCGAACGGTGGCCGACTGAAGATGCCCTGCTCCCATCTTCTTGCCAAGTGCCTGGCAGCTGGCTCATGAATCTATTCCGGCACCTCTGAGGTTATGAATATGGGCCTACTCAAGCTCTTGCGTCCAAACCTCAAAGATGTAGTTCGAAAAAGCATTTGTAAGGCATCTAGCCTAACACCCGCATGATTGGCGGAAAATGGGTTCGGTAGGCAGCAGCGTAAACAAGTCCGCCTGGCCGCCGCCGATCAGAGTGAACAATTGTTCCGCGGCCGTTTTTCCCGCCTTTTCAATAGGAGCACGCACCGTAGTCAGGCCCGGTGTCAGGTGACCCGAAAAAGGCGCATCATCAAAGCCCACCACGGCGACATCTTGCGGTATGCGCTTGCCGGCCCGGTGCAGTGCGCTGATCGCTCCTGTGGCCGATCCGTCGTCGGCGGCGAAGATGGCGTCCAGTTCAAGGCCTTCGGCCAGCCACCTCGCCACGGCCGTTTCTGCACTCTTTACATCAAAATCACCCAGGGCAACGAGCGCGGGGTCGAAGGGAATACCATTCGCCGCCAACGCTTGGCGGTAACCCAATTCTCGCCAGTAAGCATCTTCCTGCCCTTCTGAACCAGCCAAATGGGCAATTCGGCGGCAGCCATGCACTTTAATCAAATGTTCGACGATGGCACGCGCGCCGTCCTTGTTTTCAAAGGTCACACAGGGAATACCCAGCCCCGCCGGAGAAGATTGGTGTAAAAGGACGACAGGCAGTCGCTGCGCGGCCAGGCGAGCTATCTCACCTTCATCCAGGCTCTCCGTGAAAACGATCAGCCCATCCGTATTATGCTCGTTCAAAGGCAGGTAGAAATCTCGCTCTCGTTTGTCACCGCGATGGGTAGCGTAAATTAGCAGGTCATAGCCGTGATTGGCGACGCCGTCCTCAATACCGCGCAGCAGCTCAGCAAAGAAGTAGCCGCTAATACCGGGCAGAATCAAGCCCAACGTCTGGGTTCTATTGCTGGCCAACACACGAGCCCCCATATGTGGTACATAGTTGAGTAGCTTAATAACGCTCCAGACGCGATCAGCCGTGTCCGGGGCAACCGTTCCACTCTTATTGACAACACGGCTTACCGTGGCCGTGGAGACTTCAGCCCGCCTGGCCACGTCGGCGATCGTCACGCGCGAAGGGTTTTCTACGTCAATCACATTCCTCTTCCAATCTGCCAAATCCAATAATGTAAGCGTTTACTGTAAGCGCTTACATAGTGTAGATCGATCAGAAATTGCTGTCAAGAACAACTCGTTCTTTTGCACGCTCCGCCACTGCCGTACGCATCTTCCTGATGTGATGCTGATCCCCAAACAAGCAGATACAGAGTATCTGTTGCTGGATGGGTCCAATCTTGAAGATTGGACCCATCTTTGCCTGCCCACAATACCCTATTCACTTGCTCCAACAAGCCTCTTTACGATAGACTTCGCCCGTGATTACGAAAAGACAATTGGGTATCGGTTTTATGCTGATCAGTCTGGCAGCAGCGCTCGGTTCATTTGCCTTTGATTTGCTTGGCGGCGGGCAATTTCAAGGCATCGGACCGGCACAGCGCTTGGCCCTCTTGGCTGCTGGGGCGCTCTTCCTGGTGGGTCTGAGCTTGTGGCCCCTGGGAGACCGGCCGGCGTGAGCGTGAAAGTAATTGCCCAAGAGAAGTCCGACTTTGCAGAAAAGTCTGGCTTCTGGCGAACGGCCGTCTCCTGGTTGCCGCGCGTGCTCATCGGGCTTGCCCTGTTGGCCTTCGTAGGCTACTTCATCGTCTACGCCATCTACGCCTGGAGGCTCTTCCAATTCCCCTTTGATTACGACCAGGGGGAAGGCTTCGAATTGATGGACACCGTGCTTTTCAGCCAGGGCGAGTGGCCCTATCGGGACAATGACACCTACCCCTTTTATTCCTCAAACTACCCACCCCTATTCCATGTGGTAACCGTGCCCCTGGTGTGGCTGTTCGGTCCGCAATATTGGACTGGGCGGCTTGTTTCGTTTTTAGGCACACTGATCACCGCGGCGACCATCGCTTTCGCCGTGCAGCGCAAGGGCAAGCGCTGGTGGCTTTCCACCTTGTCCGGCCTGGCCTTCCTCGCCTCCAACTATGTCTATCACGTGGGACCGCTTTTCCGCCAGCATATGTTTATGGTCATGTTCGAGACCCTGGCCATCGTTTTGATGGCCGTGACCATTGATAAAGAGGAAAAGGATGGTCGCAAACGGCCGTGGCATCTCTTGTTGGTCATGCTGCTGCTCCTGGCCGCAGGCTATACGAAGCAGCTTGCTTACGCCACCGTCGCCGCACTCTTTTTGTTTTTCTTTCTACGCCAAACCTGGCGCGCGCTGCTCTGGGCGATTCCCTTCGCCCTGGTCACAGGAGCCATCTTTTTATGGATTGACCGTTCGACAAATGGTATGTGGCTGTTGAACACGGTCACGGCCAATATCAATCCTTTTGTGCCCGGCCAGGCGCAAGGTCTGTTCCGCCAATGGTTCCGGCTGCACGCCGTGATCACGACAGTGGCCGCTGCCTATGCCATTTACCAGCTCTATTTCGGCCGGCTGTCCATCTATGCCATCTGGTTTGTACTCGCCGTGATCAACAGCGTGACCGCCGGCAAATGGGGCGCAGGTGAATCCTATTTCGCCACAGCCATAGCGGCCAGTTGCATCCTGACCGGGCTGGCGTTTGGCCACTTGCTGGATTGGTCACATATCAAGGGGTGGGCCTGGCATACGGCCGTATTGACAAGTATCCCCCTGCTCTTTCTACTGCAAGCGAACCAGGTGTTCCATATGCCAACCCATACACCTGCTCTGGCCACGATCGCCCGGGTCTTGGGACGGCCGTCGCAGGTGATGATCGCGCCGCAAACATCTTGCTCCGCCCCCAAGGAAGCGGAACCCATTCCCTACGTCGATGACGCCGGCGTTTCGCTGCTGGGTCGCCCGCCGGACCACGCCGATACGGCAGCGGGGCTGGAAATCGTCAAACTGATCTCCGCGGGCGAAACGGCCGCTTTCGCTGAAGATGCGGGATTCAACCTCTATTTGGGACGTGATGTGATCACCAATCCCACCCAGCTGCTCAATCTTTACAACAACAATGCTGTAGATTTGACGCAGATGTTGGCCATGTTGGACGAACAGGCATTTGATACGATAGTCTTGCGCGCCCAGTTTTACCCACCGCCGGTGCTGGATGTTCTCGGCCAGCGCTATGAGACAAAAGAGTTGGTGCAGATGAATGGGTTTGTATACTGTGTCATGTGGCCGAGGAGTTTAGACGATGAAGCATGAAAGGTTTACGTATGCAGTCACTAGAAAACCAGGTCAGGACTTCGCCAATGGCTTGACGACTTCCGGCCTCGGCAAGCCCGATTACACGCGAATCTGCCAACAGCACGCGGCTTATGGTAACGCCCTGCAATCGCTCGGTCTGGAGGTAATTGTGCTGGAAGCACTGCCCGGCTATCCTGATGCCTATTTTGTAGAGGATGTAGCCGTGGTCATCGCCGGCGTTGCCGTGATTACAGTTCCCGGCGCCGCGGCGCGCAAGGGAGAGGCCGAACATATCGTGGCTGCGCTGGCCAAATACCGGCCAATCGAGCGCATCCAATCGCCGGGCACCTTAGATGGTGGCGACGTGATGCTGGTAGAAAAACATGGCTATATTGGACTCTCAGAGCGCACGAACTGGGAAGGGGCCGCACAACTGGGGCTTATTCTGCAAAAATACGGTTATGAGTGGACGGCCGTTCCTCTTGCCGGCGGCCTCCATCTCAAGAGTGATGTCAACTACATCGGCCGCAATACGCTCCTGCTCACAGAACCCATGTTTGATATGCAGGTATTCGCCGGATACGACAAGATCCTGGTTGATGAAGCAGAGGCCTATGCGGCCAACACCTTACTTGTAAACGGCCGTCTGCTAACGCCGCAAGGTTTTCCGCGCACTAAGGCCAATCTGCTGGCAGCCGGCTTTGAGATCCTCGAATTAGAGACCAGCGAATTGCAGAAGATGGATGGTGGGCTATCCTGCATGTCAATACGTTTCTAGGCATGAGAAACCCGGTTTTTCTCCTCGAGGAGATTTCGCGACACTTTAGTAAAAACCGGGTTTCTAGCAAGGGTCGAATACAGAAAGTTGGCAACTTTTTCTAACGATGAATTCCGAATCAACTACACCTCAAGTTCAGGGAATCCCCCAGCCCAGAAACATAGCGGCAGCGGCCGAACAACATAGCCGCTACACGATCGATACACCCGCGTTCGCTGGGCCTCTGGATTTGCTCTTGCACCTCATTGATCGCGACGAATTAGACATCACAGCCATTTCACTTTCCAAAGTAACGGAACAGTATCTGTCGCAAATCGAACAACTAAAAGAGCATCGCATGGAACAGCTAATCGACTTCCTCGTCATTGGCGCCCGTCTGGTGTTGATCAAAAGCCGCGCATTGTTACCCCATGTGCCTGAAGCGCTGGGCGAAGGGGAAGAGGAAGAAGATCCGGCACAAGCTCTCATCCGCCAATTGCATCAATACCGCCGTTTTAAGCAGGCGGCACTCTGGCTGCACGAACGTGAGGAGCATGGCCTGCGCACCTATCTGCGCGTTGCTCCGCCTATAAAGCCGCAGGGGCAACTGGACATGAGCGGCGTGTCCCTGGATTCGCTGATGGACGCGGTGCGCGCTGCGATGCGCCGTGCCGACGATCTGCAGGACAGTGTTTCACTGGTAAGGCCGCGCCGCATTACGATTCAGGGCCAAATTGAGCGGCTGCGCCACCGGGTGCGCGGCGGATCAAAGCTGCGATTTGAAGAACTACTGTCGTCTTATTCGTCCCGGCTGGAGATTGCCGTGACGCTGCTGGCGGTATTGGAATTGATTAAACGACGCGAAGTAACGGCCGTACAGGATACGATGTTTGGTCCGATTGAGCTCAGGGGGTTACAGAAAGAGTAAACGCTACCACCAACTCTGGGCACGGCCATAACGCACGAGAAAGAAAGCCCCGACGGCAACAAGCGCGAAAGGCAAGAGCAAGCGCAGCACAATAATCCCGCCAAAGCGCAAGAGAATGACCGCACCGACCAGGGCCAGCAAAATCCAAAGGCTCTTGGAAAGCAGGCCCGACCACTGCTCAAGGTCAACCGAAATTTCGGGCAAACCAACGGGTTCGCGTTCCTTGTACCGCGCACGCGCCGCTGCCTGACAATAGGTCCCCTCACCGATGCGCAGCACGTCACCCCCCAGCGCCCATTGGCAGCCGCACTCGCCGCATTGATAAGAGATTTGATCCGCGCGGCCCGTTTCATGGTCGATGCGCTTGAGGATTTCGCCGCCGCAATGGTCGCAATCGAAGCCGCTGTCTTCCCAATCTGTGCTCGTTTCAATCATAGGCAAACTATTAACTCGTGATGGTATATGCCTCATTATACCGTGTCAGAAGCGTGGTGGTATAGATAAACATAAACCGTTTATAGTTTGGTGCGTCTATTTCCGCGAGCATTGCACAATTACGACATGCACAAATAGCCTCCTATCTTCCGGGGAAGTCCAAGAACAGCCATGCTAGCGGTGTGCCAGCCAAAATATTACGCCCAATTCTTGCTCCAACGCTCGCAGCCGCGCCAGTTGGTCAGGAGTAATATCCGCCAACTCCGCAGCCGGCTCAAACTTCAGTCCCAAGCCCCCCAACACACTCTCATTCGATGTCGCCTTAGCCAGTTCATTGGCATCCGATGTCCTAACCTTCCTGTCCGCCATTGCCAGACCTCCACTTTGACAAAGCAAGCAAGAATTATATCCGAAAATGATAGTCGCTTGCACCAAGTACCGGCAAAAGTGCAGGGCATTGCAGTTGTTGGGTTTGTAGCGGCGATTTCCAAAATGCGCTTTACAGACCACCCAGGAACGCGAAAAGAATTCGCGCCTATGGCATGCCAATTGCGGACTACTGAAAAACCCTGGGCAAAAGTGGTTCCGAGAGGGTGCGCACCACTTTTACTGCTGCAGTTCCAAACCCGATCTACCGAATTCTAGAACGCGCCTTTTGAGAGGAGCTCCTTGTCTCAATACACACCAAAAACTGGCTTTCTTCAAGTAACAACGGAATTTTCGAGCACGCACGCTGATTACATGTCTTGAATTTACTATCATTACAGGTTATAACAGTCAGCATCAAAGGGTAAGTCTCAATGTGAGCGTAGCCTGAGCGAGTAGCGCAGCCCGTCGACTACAGGCAGGGTCAGTGAAAAACACTCGTGGGCAAGATCCTGCTTTGTATGCACCGCTGACGGTGATTGAGCGCTAGCTGACTAACCTGTCCTATTTGAAGCCCAATGTCTGATTCACCTGCCACTCGATGGCTAAAAACACACCCCGCCCTACTGGTATTGCTGGCGCTTACGTTTTTGGCGGTTGTGGTCACGTGGCCCCTTGCCGCACGGTTGGGAACATCAATCCCGGGCAACGGCGGCGATGCCTTTGTTCATCTATGGACGTTTGACTGGGTGAAACAGGCTTTGGCATCCGGGAAAAGCCCGTTCTATACAGATCTCCTCTTTTTTCCTGATGGCGTGTCGCTTCTCTACCACAACTTCGCCTGGGTTCAAATAGCTGCCTGGTTGCCCCTGCAGGCGCTGGTCGGCGCCAATGCTGCCTACGGGCTCATTTTCCTGAGCACTTTCATCTTTAATGGATTCACCGCCTATCTGTTGGCGCGCAACCTGACCACCTCCCACTTTGCCGGTTTTACCGCCGGCCTGGTATTGGGTTTCTGGCCGTACATACTGTCCCAATACAACCATCCAAATCTAATTGCCATTGGCTGGGTGCCACTGGTGTTACTTTATCTCAGGCGTATGTTTCTGACGGGTAGGATACGAGATGCACTCCTGGCCGGACTCTTCCTTGCCTTGCTGGGACTCACGCGCTGGCAGCTATTGGCCATGAGCATTTACCTCATTGGCCTGTTCGTTCTATACTTGTTGTTCACCGTGAGAAAGGTGGGCATGCCTCGTATGCTGGCACTGCTGGCACTGACCGGTTTGCTGGCCACTGCCCTGATGGCGCCGCTGGCAGCGCCCGTGATCGCTGGCCAGTTGACGCGGGAAAATCCAGAAGATCTGTTTGTTGAGGAAGAGATTGACCAGACCGACCTGTTGGCCTACGTAGTTCCCAACCGCTATCATCCACTGTGGGGAAAAGCCGTCACACGCTTCTACGGGAATTTCGATGTCAACAGGGACTTTGTACCCTTCATCGGCTATTCGGTCCTGGTGCTTGTAATTCTGGCTATTACAAAACGCTGGCGGGACGGCCGTTTTTGGCTGCTGGCAGCGCTGATTTACATCGTTCTCGCCCTCGGGCCGCAGCTGCGCTTCAACGGCGTTCTTTACATGGATCTGCCATACAAGCTTATTGAAGAGCAGTTTTTGATCAAGATCGTCCGCCGGCCCGATCGCTTCAACGTGATTTTGGGAATCCCGGTAGCCATCCTGGCTTCATGGGGCATGGTCGTCTTGCGGGATAGCCTCAGTCGCAAACGGGCTTTTTACGCTATTGGCATGCTGTTCTTTTGCCTGATACTCGCAGAGTATGTGGTCTCTTTTCCGACCTTTCGCATGCAGACGCCCGCCTGGTACGAGCGACTAGCCAATGACCCGGAAACCTATGGCATTGTCGGCGTTCCCATGCACGCGCGTTCCTGGGCAGACAAGCGATATATGGCCTACCAACTCACGCACGGCAAGCCGCTGGTGGAAGGTCATGTCTCCCGTCCATTGAATGAGGCCTTCCGCTTCATCGACAGCGTGCCTCTACTCAGCAGTATGCGCCTTGATCCCGAGTCTCCGCCTGAGGTTGGCAATGTATCCCAACAACTTCGAATGCTGGCGGCACAAAATGTCCGCTATTTCATACTGCACTATAATAGCTCGCTGACCGAGCAGAAACTGAGCGACTGGCAGAATTGGCTGGCAGTTGAGCCTAGATACGAAGATGGTGTGGTTGCGGTTTATGCCACCGATCCTCTTTACGGCCAGGATTTTGCCTTCAGCGACGAATTAATTATGGACAGGGAGGGGGGCGTGGCCATTGGCTTGATTCGGGCGCACGTGTTGCCTGAGTCGAATACAACCACGATAAGCGTCGCGACAAGCTGGGGTAGCCAGACCGGCGTCACTAAGAATTTCGATTATTGTCTTGGCCTCGTCGAATCCGGCGGTCGAACAGTCGATACACAATGCACGGCGCTGATAGACGAATGGCCGACATCGAACTGGCAGGCCAACGAAGTTGTCAACGCGCGGTTGACCTACGAACCGGATCGAGATCTGCCGCTCGGGGAATACGAGATTCGCCTGCTTCTGCGCGAAAGCAGCGTGCAGCAGTATGTGGGCGAAAGCGTCTTCTTAGGAAAAGTTATTTTCGGTGAAGAGCAGGAGCCCGAAGTGGCCTGGCACGATATGTTTTCTCTGGAATCCTACACCGTATCGCGGCTTGAAAGCGACACCTCTTCACTGGATGTAGACCTCAACTGGCGGGCGTTGGATGAGACAGAGGAGTCATATAAGGTGTTTCTTCACCTGTTGTATGATGATACCGGTGAAGTTGCGGCGCAGACCGACATTGTATCACGTGATTGGACCTATCCCACGTATCAGTGGCAGGCGGGTGAATCTATCGAAGACTTCATCTCCTTGCCGGTAACCGATGTGCCGCCGGGGGAGTATAGGCTGACTGTGGGTTTCTACGTTCCTGAAACGGGCCAGCGTCTTGATGTGGTCGACAGCATCGGCAAACCTTTTGAAGATATGAGCTTTCCTCTATTGACCTTGCAGCGCTAGATTGGCAAGCTTTGTTTTTATGGATTACGCTCAAGTGTGAGCCGGGCGCACTATTAGCTGCACTCGAAGTGGACGGCGCCGGGGGAGCTGGTGATCAGGTTAAGGATAGCTGGATGAACATCCTTATCCCACCCGCCAAAAGCACCAAGGCCAACAAGCGGCGCAGGATGAGCGGATCGAGTCGTTTGCTGCCATATTCGGCGCCGAGCCATCCGCCAACGCCAACGACCAGGAGCCAGAAGAGTATGCTAGGTGGCAACTCAGGCACGCTGGATAGGCGTCCGGCCAGGCCGGCAAGGGAGTTGACGAGGACAAAAGCGGCGGTGATGCCCATCGCCTGGCGCGTGTCCGCCCATCCCGCCAGTAGCAGGAGCGGTCCAAGGACTATGCCACCCCCCAAACCTACTAGCCCTGCCACCAAACCAATGAGTGCTCCGGCGATCAGGGCGATCCAGATGGGCAGCTTGGCACGGGCCGGTGGCCGGGGTGAGCTGCTCAACGTGCTGCGCCAAAGACGATAAGCGGCATATAGCAAAACCAGGCCCACAAGCGGCCGGTACAAATTCCCCGGTAAACTGATGCGACCGCCCAAGAAAGCGAAGGGAATGGAAGCGGCGGCGATTGGCCAGAATATCCGCGCCGAAAAATGACCGGCGCGTACATACTTCCAGCTTCCGATAGAGGTGACAAGGATGTTCAGCGCCAGGGCTGCCGTCCTCATAATCTCTGGTGGCACACCGGCAATGCCCATAACCGCCAGATAACCGGAACCACCGCCGAGGCCGACGGCTCCATACAGAGCGGCGATGACGAAGAAGGCAATAGCCAGAAGGATGTCGGCACTCACGCCCACAATTCTAGTCGAATCGGCTGCGCGGGTCGATTGTTTCCGTCCTTCTTACCTCAGCAACGGCCGTCATTTGCAGCCCGCCACGAATATTCTGGGCCAGTGTCACCTTGCAGTAAGTTGGCTGCAATCTGTCGAAAATATCCTGGGCAATCGTTCCCGCCAACCCCTCGCCGAAGATACTCTCCTCGCGAAAAGTCCACAAGTAAAGCTTCAAACTCTTGCTCTCCACACAGAGCCGGTCGGGATGATATTCAATCACAAGATTGTTGAAATCGGGCTGCCCTGTTACCGGACAAAAGCTGGTCAACTCGTCAGTTGTGAACGTGACCACGGTCACGTTAGCCGGCTTGGGGAATGTCTCTAATTCCTTTGTGGGCGCACTCATTTCCTTGCCCAATGCCTTGAAATCGTATACTTTTCCCATTGTTCTCTCCTAAGTCATAGCTATCAAGAATCAGCCATCAGCTGTCAGCAAACAACAATCAGCCGCCGGCTGACAGCTATACAGGATGATCTAACCGTGATTTACTTTGGGGTGTGTTTCAAACGAGTTGGAGTAGTAGGCATCCTCAGATGCCGTCCGCTCGCATTTGAGACGCCAAAAAGGGCACCTTGTGCGAACTACTCAATCTTCAACTGAAATGAAACACAACCTTTACTTTGTACCAAATGCGGAACAATTACCGCAGTTTTGTTAAGCCGGGTACGGGTGAGGGACCCTTTTCTGCTACCGGCGTGACATGCCTATTATACATCAATGGTTGAGCGTGCGCAGAGGAGTGGCCAACAGAGTGGACCAATCTTGGAGATTGGTCCACTCTCGGCATCGCTTACTGCATGATCCCCGCGGCCAACAGACGCTCGTGCGCGTCACTGAATACATCCGCCTCGCTCTGCGTAATACGGCCGTCCCCCACGAGTTGGTCCAGCATGATACTCTGCATATTGTCCATGCCGCCGCTTTGTCCCTCCATTCCTGGCCCCATCAAGCTGTCCATCTCCGCGTGCACAGCCAGGAAACTGTCCGCCTCCGCCTGCGTAAGAACGCCCTGCTGCACCCCTTCAGCCGCCATCTGCTCATGTTTAGCCGCCTCCGTGGCGGCGTCAAAGGCAGCGCCACCCATAAGCTGCCCCGGCACCACTTGCCCACTGCCCAGGGCGCGGATGTAGTTGATAACATCCCAACGCGCATCATCATCCAGCACCTCTTGCCAACGCGGCATGGCCGATGCAAAAGGTTCGTGCGTTCCCCCTTCACTGATGCGCCAGAAGAGATAATCATCGCCCAGCATGCGGCTGGTGTGCGCAACCGGCGCTGGACGTGGATTGAGTGCCTGGCCCGCCGGACCATCGCCCATGCCCCCGTCCCCATGGCAGGCAGCACAGTAGGTGCCGAAAAGCTCAGCGCCCCGCGCCAGAGATTCCTCACCGGAGGGTATTGGATTATTCAAGCCGGCATAGTCGGCCGGTATCTTGGCGTGATGGCGGGCCATCATATTGCTGCCCGGCCCCATGCCCATGTCCATACCGGCCGCTTGCTTCGTATTGGCCTCAGCTTCGGCCGCTACTTCCTCTGCCTGCAGCACAGACAATTCTGCGCCGGCTGGGCTGCAAGCAGCCAGCCCAAATATCAACAAAAGCAACCATAATACTCGTTTATAAGTCAAGATAGATCTCCTATGTAAATCGATTTGGCAAATCGATCCGCGATTTGCCTCCCACCTTCCGCCTCCATCACTTCCCGTTCGTTTGGCTCAATGACAAGAAAAAAGGGGCGTGTATTTTTAGCAACGCACCTTCTAGGTGTCAAGGCTCAAGGGCAATACAGTCATGCTAAGTTCATCAACCCGCAGGTCGAAAAGTCGCTGATTCGCAAGAAACGGTTCAGCTGATTTGCCAGGCAGCAGCCAACAAGAGGATCGCAAAAGAGACCACCCCGCCTAAGGTTGGCTGCCTATATTGGTACAGCAGCCGCGGCGGGGCAAAGGAGATGAGCAAAACCAGGAACGACAGCAGAGCAGGGCCGGCGCCGGACGGCAGGCCCAACGCAGCGCTTATTGCTCTCGCCTGCGAAGCGGTGAAAAGCAGCATGCCATTGGCCAAAACCAGGCCCAAGAGCGCCACGGCTGCATAGCGGTTGCTTCCTGGTGGCTGGTTGACCTGCACCGGGAAAGCCAGGACCAGGATGTACAACATAGAAAAACCGAGCAGAGCCCCTGGCATGTACACAAACAGGGCGGAGGAGCTGCCCTCATTCAACGCGGCGGCGCGAAGCGACTGGATAGCAGCAAAGTAGCCCAGCTGGTAAGCCACGGTAGTCATCATCAGCAAGCCGAACAAGAAGGCCAGGACACCCCGCACTTTCCTGTCGAGGAGGACGGCGGGTGGCGACCAACGGCCGATTCCCGGTTCCGCTTCCAACTTGCGGATCAGATAGACGCCAACACCAAACAGGACATAGAGCACAACCAGCAGCAAGGCATTCCAGCCCGACGGCTGCACCAGCTCTAAGGAGAGCGCCGGCAGCCAGAGCAGCAGCGCCAGAAAAGCAGTGCCGTCAGCTATGACAGGCAAAAAGGGCATCAATGGGCTGCGGCTTGTCACGGGATTAATCATTGCCAAGATTATAACCCACGACAGCTTTTCACTAAAAGGTTGCGCAATCGTTAACCATTCACCATTCACCATTCACCAATTAGTCATTCTCCTCCCTCCCCTTGCCATCCCTGCCTCCTCTCCTTTATAATTTGTTTACCAACCAGTCCAATCAGATAATCGGAGGCGCGCCATGAGTAACACCGATCCCCAACTACAAGCCTACCTGGATCGGCCGTTACCCGACCTGATGGTCGAAATGTCTCTCTGCGATGACACAACCAGAGGCCCTGGCCAGACCTGGCAGAAAATCGCCGCTCCCGTGCGCCACCTCTGCTGAAAACGACATCGCCCACATCCAGGCCAAATTTCGCGGTTGATCGATGGGTCCAATCTTTGAGATTGGACCCATCTAGCTAAACGCTGGTTGACGCCTTTCTGGCCAAATGTTATACTGCCCGCCACGATACAAAACGACGATGAATGGGAGGAGTAGGTGACTCCGCTTGCCCACAGAGAGCGCGGGCCACAGGCTGCAAGCCGGCGCAAGGCAAGATATCACCGAAGGTCGCCCAGGAGTTTTCCGGTTGAACGTTTGGAAAGAACCGCTAAAGCGGTTACTCCAAGTCCTAGGCCGGGACGGGTCAGCCCGTTAGCGCTGATTTGAGAGCCGGCGCTTTGGTGCCGGAATCAAGGTGGTACCGCGTGAGGCAAGCTCTCTCGTCCTTGAAGGATGAGAGGGTTTTTTGTTATCTGGGTGCAGAAGTTCAACTTCTTAAAAAACCTCAGAGGTCTTCTAGCGGAAGTCTCTCTAGCAAACGAGCAAGACCTCTGAGGTATAGTTTACTTGGAAGGATAAAGTTATGAGTGAAATGCCAAAGGCGTATAACTTCAGCGACACGGAAGAACGCCTCTACCAGTGGTGGGAAGAAAACGGCTGGTTTAAACCGGAAGCACGGCCATCCGACGCCCAGCCTTTTGTCATCTCCATCCCCCCGCCCAATGTAACCGGCGAGCTGCACATGGGGCACGTCATGTTCGTCGGCCTGGAAGATTTGATGATTCGCCGCGCGCGCATGCAAGGCCGCGCGGCGCTCTGGGTGCCCGGCGCCGACCATGCCGGCATCGCCACGCAGCTGCAAGTGGAGAAGCTGCTCAACAAGGAAGGGACGACGCCAGAGGAAATCGGCCGTGAAGCATTCTTGGAGCGTACCTGGGCCTGGAAAAGGAAGTACGGCAGCTACATCACCAAGCAGTTACGCCATCTGGGCGCATCCTGCGATTGGGATCGCGAACGCTTTACCCTGGACGACGGCCTGTCCAAAGCGGTGCGCGAAGCCTTCGTCCGCATGTATCGTATGGGGCTGATCTACCAGGACGAATACCTGGTCAATTGGTCGCCCGGCCTGCAAACGGCCGTCTCCGACCTGGAAGTAGAGTACACGGAAGAACAGGGGCTGATGTACTACTTCAAGTATCCGCTGCTAGAAGGTGGCTATCTGGAAGTCGCCACGACCCGCCCGGAGACCATTCTGGGCGATACGGCCGTGGCCGTGCATCCCGACGACCCCCGCTACCAGGAGGCCATCGGCAAGACAGCCTTGGTGCCCATGCTGCAGCGCGAGATCCCGGTCATCGCCGACGCTTACGTTTCCATGGAGTTCGGCACCGGCGCCTTAAAAGTGACGCCCGGCCACGATCCCAACGACTTCGAGATCGGGCAAAGGCACAACCTGGCCATCGTCAATATCATGAATAAAGACGCCACCATGAGCCAGGAGGCCGGACCTTATGCCGGGCTGGAACGATTCGCCTGCCGCGAGCAGCTATGGGCGGACATGGAAGCAGAAGGCCTGGCGATCAAGACGGAAGCGCACACGCTCAACGTCCCCCGCAGCCAGCGCGGCGGCGAGATTATCGAACCGTTGATCAGCAAGCAGTGGTTCGTCAACGCCGAACCGATGGCCAAGATGGCCCTGGCAGCGGTGCACAGCGGTCAAATTCGGATCGTGCCCGATCGTTTCGTGAAGGTATGGGACAACTGGCTGCAGAACATACGGCCGTGGTGCATCAGCCGCCAATTGTGGTGGGGGCACCGCATTCCCGTCTGGTACTGCGCCGATTGTGGCCACCTGACCGTAACCACCCAGGATCCAGGCGGCTGTGCGGCCTGCGGGGGCGCGGCGATCGAGCAGGACCCGGACGTGCTGGACACCTGGTTCAGCAGCGGCTTGTGGCCCTTCTCCACCCTGGGTTGGCCGGAACAGACGGCCGATTTGCAGCGCTTCTACCCAACCGACGTGATGGAGACGGGTTATGATATCCTCTTCTTCTGGGTGGCGCGCATGGTGATGAGCGGGGCTTTGTTCACCAACGATATCCCCTTCCACACCGTCTATCTGCATGGCCTGGTGCGCGATGAGAACGGCCGTAAGATGAGTAAGAGCTACGGCAATGTCACCGATCCGCTGGAAGTAATGAAAGAGTACGGCACGGACGCTTTGCGCTTCACCCTGCTTACCGGCGGCACGCCAGGCAACGATCTCAACCTTTCACTGGATCGCGTGGCCAGCAACCGCAATTTCGCCAACAAGATTTGGAACGCCACCCGTTTCGTGACCCGCAGTCTGGACAAGGCCAGCAAATCAGACGCGACGACCGAACCGCCATACAGCGACGCCGACAAGTGGATACTCACTCGCTTGAGCGAAACGATAGAAAACACGGACCGGCTGTTGGACAGCTACCAGTTCGGCGAAGCGGGCCGCCAGGTATATGAATTCCTCTGGAGCGAATTCGCAGACTGGTATCTCGAACTGGCAAAAGTGCAGTTGAACCAGGGCGGCAGCCATGCCTGGACGACCCTCAAAGTTTTGCGCCAGGTCCTGGATGAATGCCTGCGCCTGCTGCACCCGTACATCCCTTTTGTCACCGAAGAGACCTGGCAGCAGTTGAAACACGCTTACGAAGAAGCGGATTTGGCCATCGAGCCTGACGGCGGATGGGGCGAGGCTCTGATCGTCGCCGATTGGCCACAACCTGGCCCCCGCTACCCGCAAGCCGCGGCAGACTTCGGCGAGCTGAAAGAAATGGTGCGTCGCATTCGCGCCGCCCGCGCCGATCACAACGTAGAACCGGGCCGGCGCATCCTGGCCACCATCGTTGCCGGCGATGCAGCAGAATTCTATGAAGCGCAAAGGCCGGTACTGGCCTCCTTGGCGCGCCTCGACGAAGAGCAGTTGATCATAAAGGCGGCGGCCGCCGCGCCGGAAAATGTCGTCACCCTCGCCCTGGGCAGCATAACCTGTTATCTACCCCTTGCCGGCCTGGTGGACCTGAAACAAGAGCGCAAAAGGTTGGGCCAGGAATTGGCCGGCATGGACCAGGAAATCAAGCGCGTCTCAAAACTGTTGTCCGGTCCCTTCGCCGCCAAAGCCCCGGCGCCCGTTGTCCAAAAAGAACGCGACAAGTTAGCCCGTCTACAATCCAGCCGCACGGAGATTCAAGAACGACTAGACACACTCTAAGCTAACTACACCTCAGAGGTCTTTCAGAAGAGGCTTCTCGAGTGAATGGCGCAAGACCTCTGAGGTGTTCGCTCAGCACCCTTTAACTACTCGACAATCTGACTAACCTTATGGACAAAATCAAACCAACAAACATCACCGCTGACCGTAACAAACGCGAACTGATCATCGCCTGGAATGACGGCAAGGAATGCCGCTACCCCTTTGCCGGGCTGCGCGCCGTCTGCCCCTGCGCCGAATGCCAGGGCGGGCATAATAATATGGGCAGACCGGCCGACAAACATTTGCTGCGCACGGCCGTAAACCCGGAGCTGAGCATCGACCAAATCGAGCCCGTCGGCACCTACGCCCTGACCATCCTTTGGAGTGACGGCCATTGGCAAGGGATCTACACCTGGCAGTACCTGTACGACGCCTGCCCATAAAGCACTATTTCTGACGGCCGTTAGCTGAAAGCTGATTGCTAATCCTGAAGGAGAACCATGTCCACGAACATTTACCTAGTAGACGCCTTCACCGCTGCCCCCTTTGCCGGTAACCCGGCGGCCGTTTGCCTGCTGCCGGGACCCAAACCGGCGCGCTGGATGCAGCAAGTCGCAGCAGAGATGAATCTTTCCGAAACTGCATTCCTCTGGCCAAAAGTAGGCGGCTATTCGCTGCGCTGGTTTACGCCGGCGACCGAAGTAAAGCTGTGCGGCCACGCCACATTAGCCAGCGCTTTTGTCCTCTGGGAATCAGGGCAGCTGGATCGTTCGCAAGCGGCACACTTCCAAACGCTCAGCGGGCCAATAACGGCCGTCTCATCTGGGGATGGCATAGAAATGGACTTCCCGGCCTTGCCGGCGACAACGGCCGTGGCTCCCGCGGATCTGCTCGCCGCCTTGGGCATCGAAGCGATCGACGCCGGTCTGGCTGGCGACAAACGGCTAATCGTCGTCGCCGGCGAGCAGATCGTGCGCCAGATGCAGCCCGACTTCTCCGCTTTGCGCCAGATGCCCGGTCGCGGCGTGATGGTCACCAGCCGTGCTGAAACGGCCGAATTTGATTTCGTCTCCCGCTACTTTGCTCCCTGGGTGGGCATCGATGAAGATCCGGTTACAGGCTCTGCACATTGTACCCTGGGGCCCTATTGGGCAGAGAAGCTTGGCAAGGACAGCCTGCACGCCTTTCAAGCATCAGCCCGCGGCGGCGTGCTGGAAGTGCGTCCCGCTGGTGACAGGGTGTTTTTGCGCGGTCAGGCAGTGATCATTTTGACCGGAGCGTTACAGGTCTGATACTGGACGTCAGCCGCACCCTATGGGCAGCTAGCTTCAGTCACTTTGATTTGGCTTCTGATCCCACAACTCACGGCCGATCTGTAGGTGCCCCAGATGGAGCGCGGTGTGTTCCAGCGCATGGGCCAGCGCCCAGGCTGCGCTGTAGCTGCGGTCATCGCGCGACGAATAGCGCATCTGATCCAGCTCATCCAAAGTCAGTTCAGACAAAACGCCTTGTGAGTACGCCAACGTCTGGTCGAGGCGCGTTTGCAGATCGGCAGCCTCCCACCCCTGGATCTTGAATTCCGAAGCCCGCACGCGAGCAGATGGATCCTGTGCCGCCACATCCCCAATCCAATAGCGTTCTGCGCCAGTCAAATGAACAACCAGCACAGCCAGCGAATTCATGCCCGGCCCTGGAATCCAGTCTAGCGCTTCTGTCGAAAGCCCACTTATCGACTGGGCGATATCCTTGTGCAGCGATTGCAGACGTTCATAATAAGCTTCAAAGAATTCGTGCATCCTCTCCTCCAGCAGCAACGACTACAACGCCAATAAGTGTGTCCCCTAAATTGGACCGACCTCAGTTCACTCTTGACAGTTTACTGTTCACTGTTTACTATCGGAACCCCATCCAGCAAGTGCTCATACGTCTGCCGCTGGCGAATCAGTTCAAACCGATCCCCCTCGACCAGAACCTCGGCGACACGTAAACGGCCATTATAGTTACTGCTCATGGCGAATCCGTAAGCGCCCGCCTGCATCAATGCCAACAGATCGCCCACTTCCGTTTGCGGCAACGGCCGTTCTCGGGCCAGGAAATCACCCGTTTCGCAGAGTGGCCCAACCACATTTAGCGGCGCAAGCGCTGCCCCCGTTTCGGAGGATTGCCGGACCGGCCACAAGGGATGCGTAGCGCCGTACATCGCTGGCCTGATCAGATCATTCATACCGGCATCAACAACAACAAAAGTTTTACCACCTTGCTCTTTGGTGTAAAGCACCTTGGTCAGCAAAGCGCCCGCGGGGCCGACAATAGATCGGCCTGGTTCCATGACCAGATCATAACCGGCCGCTCGAACAGGCTCTGAGATCGTTTCGATCCACTCTGCAATTGGCGGTGGCTCGTTACCATCGTAGTCGATGCCCAGCCCGCCGCCAACATCCAGATATTCAAGCCCAATACCTTGCGCTGCCATTTCATCTGCCAGCTGAACCAGGAAAGAAACCAGCCGGCCGTAAGGGGCCAGGCTGCTGATTTGCGAACCAATATGCGCTGCCAGGCCTATCGGTTGCAGAAATGGGTGTTCGGTCGCACGGCGCAAGAGCGTTACGGCCGTTTCGCGCGGCACACCAAACTTATGGTCATGCCGGCCCGTGCTGTCATAAGGATGCGTCTCAGCGGAAATATTGGGGTTGACCCGCACACCAATGCGAGCCACCTGCCCCATCTCCTCCGCTATAGCGGCGATAACCTCCAACTCCATCGCCGACTCCACATGCAGCGCGCGGATGCCGGCCTTCAGCGCCATTTCGATTTCGTCGCGGCGCTTGCCCACACCTGAATAGATGATGCGCCCGGCAGGAATAGCAGCTTGCAGTGCCAGGAAAAGCTCGCCGCCGCTGGTTACATCGGCCCCCAGGCCCGCCTCTCCCAGCAGTCGCATCAGGATCGCATTGCCATTGGCTTTAACCGCATAACAAACAAGGGCGTCAGGCAAGGCGCGGTACGCCAGCGCCCGGCGCAATAGTTCACTTTTGCTGTAGACATAGACCGGTGTGCCCACCGCCTGGGCAATATCGGCCAATGACGTGTTTTCACAGGTCAGCCTTTGTTCTTGGTAATGAAACATATCTCTATTGGGGTCCTAATTTTGGGGCTCTGTTGAAAGAGAAGCGCCGGTCGCAACGGGTGGTGCTTCATCATGCATTCGCGCTTCCTGTTCCATCATACCGATAGTACTGGCTACATTCTCAATCGCCACGCGTTGCTTGCGATAAAGGTCCGACTCGCTCATCGCCAGGCGTCTGGCCACATCCCGCACCCGCCTGCCCTGCACAAACTTCAGTTCCAGGATATTATAAAGAATCCACTCTCCCGTGGTTAAATTACGGTGCCCTTCCGGCCGTTGCTGGGCAATGGCCCTGTCTAAAATGGCGCGCAAAGCGCTGGCCGGATTATTGTCATGCTCCGGCATTTCATCCTGAACGACCTTTAATTGCAGCAGCGGGCTCTCTGTCAATTTGGGGCCTCCCCAATAGTGTGTCAGGGCATCGCGCACCATTCTGTTGTAAGCAGGATCACCTATCACCTCTGAGTCCAACTGATTGTCGGCCGTTAATACGGGTAAACCGCCGAAAACGGCGGCGCGGCGACGTTCCTGCAAGGCGGTGATTTCAGGCAACAAACCTTCCACGGCGGCAAACACTTCTTGTTGCAGGATGCGGTCTTCCAACGCACTGGCAGCCTGGGCAACCAGCTGGTCCAGGATTTCCCGCTCAGGCATGGACAGATCCGGGAGCGCTGCCCTGGCCCGTATACCAAAAATGCCCAGAACCAGGTCACCGTGACGGCTGTAAAGCGTTCGGATCCAATAATCATGCCAAAGGATGAAGCTGTCTACGCTCTGCAAACCGGTGGCGGCGGCATTTCCATTTCCTTCATGCGTCAGGCGACGCAGGTCAGTGTCCTGCAAAATGGACTCGGCTGCAGTCAGCGGGCCAACCACAGACTCCAGTTTTGGCCCTTCAGCCGTGATCGCGGCCACAAATGCTGTCGGCGTACGAATCGCCTCGACTGTCGCGGCCAGGATGCTTTCCAGAAACTGCCTGAGCTCATTGGTGGTTAAGAGACGCTCACCCAAAGTCTGTATCCGCCGTACATCAGGATCGTCATCTAGATTAAAGAAACGCTCCAACGGCCGTTTGTAAGCGTGGATAGCCCACTCAACCAGCATGACCGTGGCCACCAAAGCAAAACCGAGCGCTACCTCCGACGGCAAACCTAGAATGGGACTCTTTCGGCTGACGATGATATATACCAGGAGCACGATCGTCGCCGCCATTGGTACACGAGCCATGAACTTGTAAAGGCGTACGCGTACGACACGCTCAGAGGACACCGTTCCGAAATAGGCCAATTCGGCCGTTAGGACCCCGAACATCACGCCCACCAAAAGATTACCAATGATAATCACCATCCACAGCCAGGACGGCACCGCCGGTTGCGGGTTGCCAGCCAACAACATATAGGGAAAGACAGCCAGAGGTGCAGCCAAAAAGGCGATCAAGGTGTTGGTCATGCGCCTCCTGGTTGTGCTGGTCATGCAGCGATGGCGGGCACGCCAAACATTATAGATACTGCTGGCAGCCACGAACCAGAAATAGACAGCAAAAAGCGGGAAGAGCAGACCCGCGGAGAGCCGTGACGTATGGGTTAGAATCACCAAATCAGCGGCCAGATAGTCCGTCCACAAGGCCAACGCGGCAAAGACCAAGCCGGCCACATATCCGGCCGGAACCAGAATACGGCGATAATGTGGGAGTTTACCGGTGGTAGCCAAAAGCGTGCTCGATAAATGAAACTGGGCGGCCGGAACCATGACGATACCAACCCAACCGATGCGCAGCCAGCTCTCGACGGAGTCCGGTTCGAGAATGCGACTCACCAGCAGCTCGCTCAGGTAAACGAGGACGACAAAAGCTATCAGCAGGCAGAAAGCGCGCGTAACTTCTGCGCGGCGCAGGCGATTGCTGTTATAGAGAACTACCGCCGATCCGAAAATGACAATGATCGCCTGGATGATATCGTTAATAAGGGCGAGGGTTTCTGTTGCGCTGCTCATAGGGATGGCAAGAACTCTCCTGTCAACTCAGGCCAGTTCAAGGCGGTAGCTCCCGATTACGCCGGCGACGGCGAAGGTGGCAAATCTAATGAAGGCGGCTTATTCCACTCAGCTTCTGCCTTCGGTTTGGCCTTTGCCGGCTCCGATCTATCCGGTTGGACAACAGGCGGTTTGACCGGCAGATCCTTACCCTCTATCAACGCCACAAACTCGCTAGCCTCCAAGGTCTCCACGTCCAACAGCGTCTTGGCAATCAGTTCCAGCTTGTCGCGGTTGGTCTCAAGGATCTCGCGCACCCGCTTGTACTCATCATCAATGATTGCTCGCACCTGCACGTCAATCTGCTCAGCCACAGCATCGGAGTAGTCGCGCTGCTCAGATATCTCGCGTCCTAAGAACACCATCTCCTGCCGGTCTCCATAGACGCGTAGACCCATTTCATCACTCATGCCGTAGCGAGTGACCATCGACCGCGCCATGCTCGTGATCTGCTGCAGGTCATTGCTGGCCCCCGTTGTAATTTCGCCGAAGATAATCTCCTCGGCCACACGCCCACCCAACGCTGCTGCGATGAGGGCTTTGAACTTGGAACGGCTGTAGAAAATCGAGTCATCATCCAAGAACCAGGTCACACCACCAGCCATACCTCGCGGGATAATGGAAATCTTGCGCAACGCCTGGGCATGGGGCAGCATATGGCTGACCAGAGCATGACCCGCCTCGTGATACGCGGTGATCTCTTTTTCTTCATCACTGAGGATACGGCTCTTGCGCTCCGGGCCAAGTTGGACACGCTCAATAGCTTCTTGAAATTCGGACATGCCAATGCTTTTCACATTGCGACGCGCCGCCAGCAAAGCGGCTTCATTAACCGTGTTTTCAATATCGGCGCCAACGAAACCAGGCGTTGCTTTGGCCAGGACAGTCATGTTGACGTCCGTATTGATCGGTTTGCCGCGCATATGCACCTTGAAAATCGCTTCGCGTCCACGCATGTCTGGCCGGTCAATAACAACCCGCCTGTCAAAACGTCCAGGGCGCATCAATGCCGGATCGAGGATATCGGGACGGTTAGTAGCGGCCAAGATGATAATGTGCGTATCAGTATCAAAGCCGTCCATCTCCACCAGGATCTGGTTAAGCGTTTGCTCCCGCTCATCATGGGAACCCCCTAAACCAGCGCCGCGTTGACGGCCGACAGCATCAATTTCATCCACAAAGATGATACAAGGGCTGCTGCGCTTCGCTTGTTGGAACAGATCGCGAACACGACTGGCCCCCACACCGACGAACATTTCAACGAATTCTGAACCGGCGATCGAGAAAAACGGCACTCCCGCTTCACCGGAAACAGCTTTGGCCAGCAAGGTTTTACCAGTTCCTGGGCTGCCTACCATCAACACACCCTTGGGAATCCGCGCGCCAAAGGTAACAAACTTCTCCGGCTCTTTCAGAAACTCGACGACTTCTTGCAGCTCTTCTTTTGCCTCATCAGCCCCTGCAACATCGTCAAAGGTGACGGTGGGATGGTCTCCGGTGACCACACGAGCCTTGCTCTTGCCAAAAGACATGGCCTGGTTATTGCTGCCTTGTGCCTGGCGAAAGATGAAGTAGAAAAAGCCAAGAATCAGTAAGGCAGGGAGAAAAATACCGACTAGGTTGAGCCAGGTGCTCCAAGGGCTCGGCTGCTCATAAGTTATGACCGGTTCACCGTCGGCGTAATCTGTCTCGGACACACCGTATGAACTGAGAATCTCTTCTAAAGAACTAACGTCACTGATTTGAGTTTGCGTCGGTGCCCGGTTGGCCTGATCATACTTCACCGTGACATTGCGACCATCTCCCGAAACGAGCAACTCAGCAACCTCATTGTCCTTGATCTGCTGTGCTAGCTCGCTGACCGCCAAATACTCCGCGGGTTCACTCCTAAGATTAAGGCTCCAGATCACGGCAATAGCGGCAATACCGATTAGCGCATAGACGACAAGTCGCGATACTCTTGTTGGATTCTCCATAATAACAATACCCTCATTTCAGGGTTACAAGATCTACCTCATTCACAGTATAACAGAAAGCATGGGCAGTGGCTAAGTGACTAAGAGAGATATAAGGGAGCAGACTGATTGCGCTCAGAACAAGCGCTAACTTTTCCGGGTGCACGAACGACTTGTTAGCAGACTGGACCAATCTTTAGAAACAAATGCATCGCAGCCGCTACTATGGAGACTAGTCCAGTCTTCGCATAAAATTGCCTGACAGCTTGTTCGTGTACCCGCTTTCGCCATATGGCTTGTTCTGACAACTTGAGTGGCGTTATACTTGCGGGGCATGACATAACTCACTAAAATGGCAGGAGATGGGTTTTGGGAACTTGGCATGGCATTTGCCATGGCATGCGCAGTACAGAGAGGGTATCGAAAGAAATGAAACTGCCCAAATTCGTCGCGGGATTGATCATTGGTACAGCGATTGGTTTGATCATCTGGTATTGGCAAAAAAGCACCTCTGCCGAAGATGGCGCGCTGGCTGTCCTTGATCGGCTGGCGTCGGCCGAAGCGCGTGTCCGCGATTTGGAAAGCCGGCTGCGCCTGGCTCAAGAGAAACACAGTGTCTCCAAACAACCGGAAGTCCTTTCAGGTTTGGCCGATCTTTGGGGTTTGGAGGCGGGTCCTGAAGAAGCGCAGGAATCTTCCCCTGAAGAAGAGGCGCCGCCCGCAGTCATAGAGAACGATTTGAAAGTGATCAGCGGTATCGGCCCAACTTACGAACGCCGTCTTAAGGAGGCAAATGTACGCTCCTTTGCCGATCTGGCTCAGCAGACGCCAGGCAACTTGCGCGAAATTGTCGGCATCAAGACCTGGCATGCGGCCGATCCGCAGCAGTGGATAGCCGAGGCACAAACCCTTTCAGAGGCATCAACCAAGCAATCGTGAACCTGCAAACTGCGCTTATTATCGCCGTTGGCTTTTTAGCCGGCATGATCCCAGCCATGTTGATCGTTGGCTTCTTCGGCGGCAGGCAGGTTGAAAAGCATCGCAAAGAGCTAAAATTGCAGTATGAGCGCCAGGTCACAGCCTTGCGCGCCACGATCCAGCGCCTGATGCACCGCATTGACTTATTGACTGATGAACGAAACGCGCTGAAACAGAGCAACAGAGGGCTGCGCGAATCGCTGCAAGTTCAAAATCGCACCAACGAACAGGCCAACAGCGAATTGGATCGCAATCGTGCTGAATTGACACGACTTCAGGAGCGCGTAGAGACGTTGGCAGCGGATAGCTTACGTCACGAAGGTAGGCTGGAGGAGTCACGTCTCAATCAAGAGCGCATGGCAGCCCAGTTCACGAATACCGTGGACAAGTTTACAGAAGTTGAACGTCTGCGCAGCCGCTTACTCTTTGCTACGAGTCAATTACAGAAAACCCACACTTCCAATCAGGACTTGGAGCAAAAGTTGGCCAATCTTCAACCGCTCTCTGGTGAGCAATTCCAGTACGCGTCAAATTCTTTGGAGCAGCTAGACGTGTCGGTGATTGAAGGGCTGGAAGCTGTATACGTTGAAAGGCTGCATGATTCCGGCATTCATACCATCGCCGACCTGGCAAACCAAACCCCTGCTCGCGTGGCTCATTTCGCCGGTCTACCTACGTGGGAGGAATCGACCGTATGGATTGACCAGGCCAGAATGCTCCTCGTCGCAGCACCAGATAACAAATCATAGTGCCGCGCCAAAGAGCGGCCGTAAACCACAACCCAGTACCATGACACGATTCACACACGTCATCAAACGCAGCGGGTCAATCGTCCCCTTTAACGAGAAACGCATTAGCAACGCCATCTACCGCGCGGCAGTGGCCGTTGGTGGTAGGGATCGCGAGCGGGCAAACTGGTTGGCCACTGAAATCGTAAACTACCTGGAGCAAACCACAGTCGCTGATCACATACCGCACGTCGAAGAAATTCAAGACGCCGTCGAAAAGGTGCTCATCGAAAATGGGCACGCGGCCGTAGCCAAGGCATATATCCTTTATCGTGATGAAGCGGCGCGCCGCCGGGAAGCACAAGGTCGCCGGTCAGCTTCTCCTTCCGAAAACATTCCCTGGGCCAAACTGTGGCAAGTGCAAGACTGGGCCATAAATCACCAGCTGCACACCATAGCCGCCCTCAACGAACGGGTAGCGCACGGGGAGTTCCCTCACATTGTGCACGAGTCAGAGGCGGCCTATGAAGACGATGTGGCCGCGGCAGCCCAATTAATGGCAGCACGTCGCCACGAGATCCGGCTGGTATTGGTTTGCGGGCCATCCTCCTCCGGAAAGACGACGACAACCGCCAAACTTGAACAGCACCTCAGCCGTGCCGGCGTGCGCTTCAAAGCCTTAAACGTGGACCACTACTTTCACGATCTGGAAGCACATCCGCAAGATGAATTTGGCGATTATGACTATGAAACGCCCCAGGCTTTAGACTTGCCGCTCATCAACGAACAGCTGCGACGCCTGCTTAATGGAGACCAGGTCCTGCTTCCTCATTACAATTTCAAAACCGGCAAGCGCCTGCTGAACCAAACCCCTATGCTGCTGGCCGAGAACGAGATGTTACTCATCGACAGTTTGCACGGCCTGTATCCACCAATGACCGCCGGTGTACCTGACGAACAGAAGTTCAAGCTTTACCTGGAACCCTTATTACAGATGAAAGACAAAGACGGCCGTTACCTGCGCTGGACCGATCTACGACTGATGCGGCGCATTTTGCGCGATGCCGTCCACCGCGCCTGGAACCCACAACAGACGATCGAGCATTGGCACTATGTCCGCTCCAGCGAAATGCGAAACATTATTCCCTATCACAGCACGGCCGACTTCATAATAAATAGCGCCATGCCTTACGAATTGTGTCTTTACCGCCCCCGCCTTTTGTCCCAATTTGAGCAATGGGAAGAGCTTTACCAGAGCGATCCTTTGCGGCAAGATGCTTATGAACGTGCGCTTCGGGTTCGTCGCATGCTGGCTGAGGTTGTGCCCGTACGAGACGATTCTCCAATACCGGCCACATCCGTTTTACGTGAGTTTATCGGAGGGAGCAGCCTCGATTACGGAGCGTAGAATTGAAGCGCCGGATCACCTAGCAGGTTAATCGCTACCAGTGCATCTCGCACATCGGGATCGCTTGCACTTTCCCTCATCAACTGATACAGCGCATCACCTACCGTGTCACCTTCACCATTAAGCAGTTGGTCATAAAACTGTTCAGCCAGCGGCAGGTTCTGGTTGCTGTTCGCCCTTCCGGAAGGGGCGATGGCCGCGACGACACCACCATCATTAGTGCGCAGCAAACTCTCAGCAAGAGAGTCAATTTGCGGCTCGGCAAATGCGCCATTCTGGGAAGTCAGAGCAGTAAGAATAGGTAAACGCGACCCGTTATACAAAGCTTGAGCATCGCTGTTCTGCAAAACCGCCTCATCTCCCCAGGCCCCTTTACTACCATGACCCATATAATTAACCAAAGCCACCCCCTGGTTAATGGCGCTGATGATATTGTAGTGGATATTCTCGCTCTGGCTCATCTGCAAGCGGTAAACATGATACCCTTTGCCGCCCAGATCTTGCGCCAGGTCCACGGTAGCGTCGTCAAAGAGTGGCTCATCATCGGCCACCAACAGCGCTCGCTGTCTCCACATACTCTCTTCTGTCGCTGCGGACTGTTCGTATCTTATTGTCTTATCAACCATGGCGCGCAGCTGGGGGGCATTCTGTGCGGGGAAACGCCCAGTGGCCATCAACGGGCCGGCGTCGTCAAAACGACTGAACCAGGAATCGCTCGCCACATAGCCGCCTCGGTCTGAATGCACCAATGCCGTCGGCAGATGATTGCGATTCTTGCCCGGCATCTGATCCGTCAAGTCATAGGTGGCGTCTCCAACCAATAAGACGTAACGGGGAACCGGTGGCGTCCAGTGCACCGCCGCATACGACAAGAAAGCCCTGATGGCCTCCGGAGTCCGTCGCCCATTGCCAAACTCATCGTATATTTGCGCAAGCGAGATATTGGCAACCCGCAGGCCTTGAGCCTTGCGATGAGCAAGCAGTGGATCCAGGGCCTCCTGAAAGCCACGCACATCAGCTACTATGGCGATGTAGTCCGCCCCCCAATCACGCTCGTATAATGATTTTGCCCAGGCGGGGGCCGGCTCAACGACCGGCTGCGTTGATTCTGTTTGATTCAGGGCAATATACTGCCTTGTCTCACTACCCCCCGCAAATTGCGCGATGCCACCGTCAATTCGCACTTCAGTCAAATGAACGGGTGCTTCATGGTTGCTGATATCAAATACCATCAAGTCATGGTTGGCGTTATTGATCAGAATGTTACCGGCATCGCTGGTGAAGGTGATCTGCTCGCCATCTGTGCTGATCGGCCCTTCATAAATGAGTTCCAGGTCATCCACATAGACAGTTTCGGCCGTTACACCCGTATCGTCATGAACTTCGATGCTTAATCTATTTACTTCATCAGAAGACAAGAGGCCGGCCTCGAGATAAGCCGTGATCGTTTCATACTTAATCCCATCCCAGGTATGGTCGGCGACCGTCTGGCCGTTAACCAAAATCTCCACATGATGATCGGGATAGCCGGCTCCTTCAGCATTTGAAAAAAGACGCACAGTCAAAACTGCCGGGCCATTGCTCGGCCGAATGTCATCCAGCAGGAATGTCCATGTGTCCGAGGCCATCAGCAGAGGACCCATCCAGACGTCATCACCGTAGGCATAATCCACGAAAAATCGATTTTCTTCCCAGAAGAATTGCTGCTGTCCTAAAGGCGATCCCGCGCCATCAGGTTGCACTTCCCGCTGTGCCATCTCCTCGCCTTGTCCCAGACGCAGCACATAGACGGACAATGCTTCCCAGGGGCTGTCACTCGCCTGTGCATAGAAATAAAGCATTGCGTCTTCATTTTCGCCGCGAACCAGAAAAGGTACCTCATTCCCATCTTTCGTCAGGCTTAACTCTGCGCTAGAAAGTTCTGCGAAATCCAGCCCGGCGTCGTGTAGCCGGCTGGCAGCTACCGCCGCAATCCCAGTTTCGTGTACCGTCAAGCGCACGGAACCTGACAGTTTACCAGTCGCCCCGGCAGTAGCCGCCGCCAGGGGCGTCGGCGAACCGCCAATGTTCACTCGGAAGGGGATTAGATCGTCATTGAACCACAACGTGTAGGAGGATCCCAAAAAGAAAACGGTGAGCCCACCGAGGATAAACAGAATGGCACTACGACTAATACGCATAGCCCTTCAACTTGCTCGAATTCCCGTGGCTATTGGTGAAAGACATTAGGCTGCCCATCATCATCCTTGTCCGGCGCTAAACAGAAAGCTGTCCACATAAGAGGCCAGAATTGAAGCCCAGAGGTAGTTCGCGCGGCGCAGCAGGCGAGCACTCAACTTCCTGCCCTTTTGCCGGTACAATGTGTTCGATTTGTCGATCGTCTCCAATTCCAATTCATCGTCGTCCAGGGACATACTGTTGCTGACCACGGTCAGACTTGGCGTCGTGCCTTGCTGAGTGCTCTCCTTGAGCACATCAGCCAGAAATACCGGTTCGTACTGCATCATAGTTATCGGTCAACTCGCTAGCCCGATTTGCAGGTGACCCAAACAGCCTGCACCACGAGCCGCTTCCCAGGCGAGGATTCTAAAGGATGATCTATGAAAGTGTAGGCGAACGTCGGGGAGTAAGGGTAGTTTCTTAGGGAAGTTTAATAGAGGTCAAGGCGTCAGCAGCCTAATCCTGCTGACAAACGGTTTGCTGTTGACTGTCAACCGTCGACTGAAAACTGTTTACTTTTTACTGTTTACTCGGCCCATTCCAGTTCTTGATCGCCGATCATCACGCTGTCACCAGTCTGGACGCCCCTTTCTTCAAGCGCTTGCGAAATGCCCATGCGCTCCAAGATGTGCTGGAAGCGAACCAAAGTTTCGTCGAACTCAAAATAGGTCATGGCCGCCACGCGCTCAATTTTCCGGCCGCGCACGCGCCACATATTTCCTTCACGCTCAATAGAAAAACTCTCATCTTCCGGAGGGCCAATGACAATTTCTTCGTCCAGGGCAATCTCAGGAACAGGCGCTTCATCCAGCATCTGTTTGGCCCGGTACAACATATCCTGCACACCCTGCCCAGTTACGGCCGAAATCGAACAGAAGGAGTAACCTGCCTTCAAAATCTCTTCTTTCAGGATAGGTTCCCAAGCCACAGCATCAGGCAGATCCATCTTATTGAGAACCACAAGTTGCGGTTTCTCTTCAAGTCTGACGTCGTAGAGGGCCAACTCCTGGTTGATCATTGCCCAATCCACCAAGGGATCAGTAGCTGCCCCATTCAAGAGATGAATTAGCACACGGGTGCGTTCTATATGGCGTAGAAAATCGTGACCGAGACCGGTTCCCTGCGCAGCCCCTTCAATCAAACCCGGGATATCGGCCAGAACCATCGTGTCGTACTCACCCACAGTCACCACGCCCAGACTGGGGAACAAAGTGGTGAACGGATAGTCTGCAATCTTAGGGCGAGCGCCGCTGACAGCGGAGAGCAATGTGGATTTGCCCGCATTGGGCACACCGACGATACCCACATCGGCAATAAGCTTCAGTTCAAGCGTTAACCACAGCTCAGCACCTGGCTCACCCCGATCCGCTATGCGTGGCGCTTGATTGCGGCTGTTGGCAAAGCGGATATTACCGCGTCCCCCCCGGCCACCGCCAACAATAAGAACTTCCTGGCCCGGCTGCGTCAAATCGGCCAGTAGATCCTCATTCTCAGCATTGCGGATAATGGTGCCAACCGGGACCTCCAAGATAACATCAGCACCGCTGGCGCCGGTCTGTCGTTTCGGGTTGCCATGTACTCCGTGATCAGCCCGGAAATGATTGTTACGATGATAACGAATGAGGCTGTTTAAATTGGGGTTGGTGACAAAAATGATGCTGCCACCCTTGCCACCATCACCGCCATCGGGGCCACCAAGCGGCACAAATTTCTCGCGACGGAAACTGATCATCCCATCGCCGCCGTCACCGCTGCGCACGTGTATTTTTGCTCGATCGTAAAACATATTAAGTGTGCGAAACCCCAGTTTTCCCGCTTAACGAACGTTTGCTTCTTCAAACAAAAACCGGGTTTCTTATATCGGGATTTTACTCCACTTACTCCAATAGTTGCTTCAACACCGACAGGCGCGGGTCAATTCCATCCACCTCGCAGCCGCACTCGCCATGGTTAAGGTTTTGCCCACATTCCATGCACAGTCCGTGGCAATCCGGCTTGCACAAGGCTTGGATCGGTACACCAAGCCAGGCCAGTTCGCGTACCAGCGGTGCCAGATCCATGTAGCCATTCTCCCCGATCACATAGGCACCTTCCGGCGCAGAGTGTGGCGGATAATAAAACAGCTCATCAATATCGAGCGTCAGCGCTACCGTAGCAGCTTCCAGGCAACGAACACATTCCGCGCTGATATTACTGTGCAAAGTGCCACTGAGATAAACCCCTTCCGATATGCGCGTCGCCACAAAGCTACCGGTTAGCGGGACCAGTGTCATATCTTGTACAACCTGGACTGAAGGATAATTAAGTTCGACCTCGCGGAAGGTACCGATGGGTGCTTCTAATAAGAAGCCGAAATTGAAGCGTAGCCGGGAAGGGCGTGATTTATTCATTTTTCACCCTCCTTAGTTGGAAATTTATGCTATTGAGTATAGCATAAAGAAGGCAACGTTGCCCATCGGTGATCATGATTCCTAAGGCAAGCTTATAACCAAGAGAAAATAAAAATGATCCGAAAATTACTCGTCGCCACGCACAATCATGGCAAACTGACTGAATACTCCGCAATGCTCGCCGCTCTCAATGTGCAGTGGCTCGGTCTTGATGATACCGGCCTTGCCCTGGATGTTGCAGAAACTGGCGACACCTTTCAGGCCAATGCCGTTCTGAAATCCCAAACCTACGCCGCTGAAACAGGTCTCTGGACGCTGGCTGACGATTCCGGCCTGGAAGTGGACGCCCTGGACGGTGCGCCTGGTATCTACACTGCCCGCTACGGAGGCCCTGGTCTTACGCCAAAGCAGCGCTATGAATACTTGTTAGCCAATCTACACGACGTGCCCTGGCCCTTGCGATCAGCACGCTTCCGCTGCGTCATCGCCTTGGCTGGCGCCGATGGGACGCTGCTGGGATCGGCCGTTGGCGTTTGCGAGGGCATGATCGCCATGGAAGCCACAGGCAGCGGCGGCTTTGGCTACGATCCGGTGTTTTACCTGCCTGAGCGCCGGCAGACCATGGCCCAACTCCTCCCCGCTGAGAAACATGCCATCAGCCATCGTGGTCGTGCAATACAGGCTATTGAGCCTCTTATCAGAAAGATCCTAGAAGAACAATCAGTCGGAAGCAGATACTTGACGACACCGCTTGCTTCAAACAGCAACAGTTCCGCATACGACTGCGAGTTCGCCGCGGTAGCGCAAGATCTGCGCCTGTCTTTGGTCATTGTGGAGAAGAAGTTGCTGCGAAAGCTCCCGCAACTGGCCATCTCGCCAGGACAATATTGCCAAGAATGAGCTTTCATGTCGTCACCTCGCTGCAGACCAGGATCTGCCTATCCGTGGGGTTTTCGTTGGTTGTCGCCAGGTCACCCGCTGGATAAAATCAGCGCATAACAACAGCCAACGGACAATGGACAACGGACAACGGACAACAAGTGACGACCAACCGCTCCGCCGATATCGGCCTCAAGGCCACCCTCCCCCTGACCGATATTCGATTGAGTTCACACGTACCACCATGAATGAACAAGGTTTTCTGTTAGCTGACAGCTGACACCTGACCTCTGACACCTATTTCGAAGGAGCTACCCATGAGTAAATTTCTGATCACCGGGGGCAACCCGTTACGTGGAACCATCACCGCCAGCGGCAACAAGAACGCCGCTCTTAAGCTCTTGCCGGCTTGCTTGTTAACTGACCAGGTAGTTGTCCTACACAATATTCCCAATATTCAGGATGTGCAAAATACGATTCTGATTTTGCGCGACCTGGGGGTGGAAGTGACCGATCTTGGCTCAGGTAGCTGGCGTGTTCATGCCCAGAATGTGAACAAGACGGAATTGGACAGCCACCTGGCCAGCCGCACGCGTGCCTCCTTCGTCTTCGCCGGACCTATGCTGGGCCGGCTAAAGCAAATTCAGCTGCCTGTTCCTGGTGGGGATGTCATCGGCGGACGGCCGTTAGACACCCACGTCCAAGCCTTTCGCAGCTTGGGAGTACAGGTGGAATACGATCGTCGTGGCATCTTTGACATGCGCGCAACTGACCTGCACGGCGCTGACATGCTGTTGGCTGAAGCCAGCGTCACCGCCACCGAGAACACGATCATGGCCGCTGTGCTGGCTAAAGGCGTGACCGTCATCTACAATGCCGCATCCGAACCGCACGTGCGCGACCTGTGCGACTTTCTCAACCAGCTCGGGGCACAGATCGAAGGCGGCGGCACCAACCGCCTGACTATCCACGGCGTAGATCGCCTCAATGGCGGCGAGTTCACCATCGGCGCTGATTTCATGGAGGTCGGCAGCTTCATCGGCGCCACAGCCGTAACCGGTGGTGAAGTGCGTATCAAAAATGCCAATCCCAAAAACCTGGGCATGGTGCGCCTCGTCTATGAAAAACTGGGCGTGCATTGGCTGGACGACGGAGATGACATCATTGTCCCGGCCGGCCAGCCGCTGTGTATCCAATCGGCCGTCGGTGGTCGTGTACCGCAGATTAAGGCAATGCCCTGGCCCGGCTTCCCACCCGACCTGATGAGCATCGGCGTGGTCATTGCCACGCAATCTAGCGGTTCAATCCTGCTGCACGATTGGATGTATGAAAGCCGCTTTTTCTTCGTCGACAATCTTGTCTTTATGGGCGCGCGCATCGTGCTCTGCGATCCGCACCGTGTGCTGGTGCAGGGGCCAAGCCAGCTATACGCCAGCCCGCACGGTGTCCCCAGCCCAGATATTCGTGCCGGCATGTCCATGGTCCTCGCCGCGCTTTGCGCCGGCGGCACCTCAACGATTCATAACATCCAACAGATCGACCGTGGTTACGAAAACATCGAAAACAAGCTGCAAGCGCTCGGGGCGCAGATAGAGCGCGTGGACTAGCAATACAGGACTCGTGCGCAGCGAAGTACACCAGTTATTCGGCCGCTACAACGGCTGCCTGTTTCTTAATCCATTTGACCACCTTGCGTCGCATAAGCTATAATTCTTCGTCGCTCAACCACCGAGCAACTGATTTGACTTGCAACCTGTATTGTCACTGAGATTTGGTGCTGAAGAGCCTGGTGCTGCCAGGAACAGCCCCAATCCCATCGCAGAATCCCCAGGGCATAGAGCCCTGGTTTTTTTAGGAGAATAATTGGATGCCTAAGCGTACTTATCAGCCAAAAATCCGCCGCCGCATGCGCGTGCACGGTTTTCGCAGTCGCATGAAGAGCGTTGGCGGCCGGCGCGTCTTGCAGAGCCGGCGCACAAAGGGGCGCAGCAGCCTCACAGTGAGCATGAACAATCATGTGAAACGTGTCAACTGGAATGGAACATCGGCCACGGGCTACCGTTCCGTAAAACGATTTGGTGGAGGCTAATAAGGCAGTCGCCGCTTATGGCTGCTTATGCTTCCACGACGTTACCGCTTGCGGCACGCAACCGATTTGCAGCGGGTCAGACGGCATGGACGGCGCTGGCGCCATCCGCTCGCCATTCTGCTGGTATCGCCAGCCGAAAGTAAGATGATCCCGCAGTCTCAGGTCTCACAGCAAAACGGCCGTTCCCCATCACGGTTCGCCTTTACGGCTGGTCGTCACGTTGGGCCGGCGGTTGCGCGCAACCGCGCCAAGCGTTTGCTGCGCGAAGCCGTTCGCTTCCATCTGGGCGACATAGAGCCCGGTTGGGATTGTATGCTGATTGCCCGGCCCGGTGCGGCCGCTGCCGGCTATCTCGATGTGCAAACGGCCGTAAGCCAATTGCTTTCGCGAGCCCGTCTCGTTTCATATCCTTCACACCGCGAAGGGAGCCCCAGGAGTTGAGCCAATGACCAAGGTAGCGACGTTCCTAGTAGAGATCCCCAAGCGGCTTGCCTTGCTATTAATCTGGGTTTACCAGAATACTTTTTCCCGGCTGACGCCGCCGAGTTGCCGCTTCACACCGACCTGTTCTCATTACGGCTATGAAGCGATAGAAAAACACGGTTTGTTGAAGGGGGGTTGGTTGGCCATCAAGCGTATCGGCCGTTGCCATCCCTTTCACGAGGGCGGCTACGACCCGGTTCCTTAACGGAGGTTCTACCTTTGCACTTAAAAAGACGGCCGAACATACGGCCTGCTTTAATCGCCATAGCCCTGGCCACGCTTTTTCTCACGGCATGTGGCAGCAGCGTCGCCAACCAGAGTTGGCCCGGCTTGTCCACGGACGGAGAGAAGTTATACCTGGCCGATGGCGCCGAAGTTAAAGCTTATTTTGCCGATACTCAGGAGCTGGCCTGGAAATATCCTGCCGAAGCGAAGGCCAGTTTACAATTCTATGCTGCGCCATCGGTGCAAGAAGATCGCGTCATCATAGGCGATTACGGTGCTGCCGGTGGCGTTTTCTCGCCTGGTGTCATCGTTTCCGTCTACGCACTAGAGGACACCGATAACGGTGGCGCAGCCTCTGAACTTTGGATCAACAACGCCAAGTTCGACGATAAAATTGTGGCCTCTCCATTGCAGGTGGGGGACACAGTCTATGTCGGTACGGCCGACAACTTCATATATGCGCTCGACGCCACAACGGGCGAGGCGAAATGGAGTTTTGAGACGGGTCATAGCATTTGGGGCCAGCCCGCATACCGCGATGGTATGCTTTTTGTCAGCTCGATGGATCGTTCAATACGCGCCCTTGACGCCGAAAGCGGCAAGGAAATGTGGCAGGCATCATTTGCCGGCGCCATCGCTTCCGGTCCCGTCCTGAACGAAAACCTGGTTTACGTTTCCGATTTTGACAGCCAGATTCATGCTTTGGATATCCTCACAGGGGAAGAACAGTGGGCAGCCCCGGCAAACAACTGGGTATGGGGTGCGCCCGCCTATGCAGATGGTGTCGTTTATTATGCTGATGTCGAAGGCAACGTTTTTGCCGTCGATGCCTTAACCGGCGCTGCCAAATGGCGGCAGCAGATGCCCGGCTCCGCACAAACGAGCCCGGTAGTAGCCGGTGATATCGTCTACGTCGCCTCGGAAGGCGAATCGAGCGAAGTTCCGCTCGGCGCTTTGCGCGCCTTCTCCGTGGAGGATGGGCGCGAACTGTGGACGACAGTAGCGCCTGCGCCCTTATTTACAACACCCGTCGTCGTCGACAATGCCGTCATTGTCGCTTTACAAAGCGAGTCGTCTATCTTGATCGCCTATGACTTAGAGACCGGGGGCCAGCTGTGGAGCATAGCCCCGCCGGTCAAGGGGTAGCTGCGCCGGGGATACGTAACCATTACCAGGTAACCCGCGCTTAAGAGAAGTGGATTCTTATGTTTAATACCTTTATCGTCGAACCAATGATCAATGCTTTGTTGATGTTCTATGATCTATTGGGCAACAACTACGTATTGGCCATTGCTGTCTTTACCATCGTCATCCGCCTGATCACCCTGCCGCTGAATATACGCCAGCAAAAGTCGATGCAGAAGACACAGGAGATTCAGCCACAGATTCAGGCCATCCAGAAAAAATACAAAGACAATCCGGCGCGCATGCAGGAAGAGTTTAAGAAAATTGGCTATAAGCCCACGGAAAGCATCATGGGCTGTTTGCCGCTTCTAATTCAGATGCCAGTTCTCTTCGGTCTGTATCGGGCCATCATCGTCACCTTGGGCTCGACGCCGCAGTCTCTGTTTGAATTGACAAAGAGTGTCTATCCATTCATCGATCTAACACCTCTCTTGCCGGTGGCTAACAAATTCCTTTGCCTGCCATTCATGAATTCCATCCCTGTCCTGCATGGAGGCTGCTGGCTCAACCTGGGCCAACCGGATCCGATTTATGTTTTGCCCGTATTGGTCTTCTCCACCATGTGGCTGCAGCAAAAACTGATGACGCCGCAGACACAACCTGATAAGAATAAGAAAGGAAAGGATGATAACCCGGCAGCGGCTATGTCTAAGTCGATGCAGACGACGATGCCGCTCATGTTTGGCTTCTTCTCCCTCTCCTTTCCCTCCGGATTGTCCATCTATTTCGTCCTGGCCAATATTATCGGTATTGGACAGGGATATTACACGCGCCGTCTTACGATCAAAGAGAAGGAAGCGCTGCAGGCTAAGAAATCATCGCTGCCGCCACCCAGCAGTGCCGACCAGGCTGTCGCCGAGACAGTCGGAACAGATGCCGTGTTGAAGTCTAGAACGTCATCTGGGAACAGCAGCACAGGATCATCAAGTAAGTCAAAATCGAAGCGTAGGCGCAAGTCGGCCAGACGCTAACAAAAAAAGAGCTATGCCAGTGAAAAAACAGGAAATTGAAGCACGTGGTCCCGATGTGGAGGAGGCTATTGCCTCTGGTTTAAACAAACTTGGTGTAACAAGAGATAAGGTCGAGATCGACGTCGTCGATGAAGGGCGGCGCGGCTTGTTAGGTATTGGCGGTCGCGAGGCGGTAGTGCGCTTGCGCGTTCTCTCCGATCCTGAGCCGATCATCGAACCCGCAGCCAGGCCCATCGCCCCGCAAGCGGTCAAGAAGGTTGAGATTGTGCGGCCCCCACAGGAAACGGCCGTTGTCACACCGCCGCCGCCGGCAGCAAAACCGGCAGCAGAAAAAGTTGAAATTCCGTCGGTACCGGCGTCATCGAGCGACGAAACAGATGCTGCCGTCGCGCTCGTGGGCGAGTTGCTGGACATGATGCGGGTAAAGGCCACCATCGATTTTCATTTTACGGAAGCAGACGATTTGACCGGCAGGCAGTTGACCGTCGTCGATATCCATGGCGACGATTTAGGTGCCCTTATCGGCCCACGCGGGGAAACACTGGACGCCCTGCAATATATTTCGCGCTTGATGGTCGGGCATAGAATACAGCAGCGGGCGCACTTCGTCATCGACGTCGAAGGGTACCGCGAGCGCCGCGAGCAGGCCCTAACCCGGCTGGCCGAGCGCATGGCCGATAAAGCAGTCAAACGCGGAAGCCCGGTAACGCTGGAAGCGATGCCGGCCCACGAACGCCGCATCATCCATGTGGCCCTACGTAATTCGCCTGAAGTAAAGACGGAGAGCACCGGAGAAGGCAATCGCCGCCGTGTGCGCATTTTTCCTAAATAAAATCTACATTCTTAAAATCTTCCAAATCGGCTCATAATCGCTTGACGCAAGGGCATGATTTCTGCTACCATGTTAAGTACCGGAAGGAAGCTCGTACAACACAAGCTTTCTGAAGGTGAGGAAGCTCCGAGAAATTGGATAGCTGTTCTCCAAGGTCAAAGCAAACGCAATAACTACTGGGATACTGGTAGGGGCGCTTGGTAAGACGCTTTAGCGGAAAAACTGAAAACTGAGATGGCCTAGTTTAATGCATTAGATAATGGCCTGAACACCAGAATTCAGAAGAAGCCGCCAGAGATCGGAAAGCAGATTGTTGCTGACGCAGCTAACCTGTTAGCGTCAATAGGACAACAAGAAGCTGGAAGCGAGGAAAACAGGCTGGAAGGTTACTTGGGGCTCCTCGTTTTTTATGGGTGCAGGATAACCTCACCTTTGACCACCGCCCACCCTAGCATAATGTCTCATGAGCAACGGGAAGAGGAAGCGCGGCCAGCAAATGTTGAGATGACCGATGTGTTGCGGTTTTAACTCTCTCGGCAACGCGTCGGTTTCCGTCATGCTGATTCCTGACCATTGTGCTGTTGCGCAAGCGACTGATATATTACCGCTAACGCGTCATTTTGGGCGTCCAAATGGAGCAATATAGCGCGGATTTCCTCTTCTGCCTTCTGGTTAATGAGAAAGTCATTGCGTGCTTCAAGGCGGTCACGTGTCGACTGCCGGTTTTGGCTCATCATAATTACCGGCGCGGTGAGGGCTGCTTGCATAGAGAGAACAAGGTTCATCAGGATAAAGGGATAGGGGTCCCAATGATGGAACCAGGCAACGACATTTAGAACCAACCAGATTGCGATTAGAATACTCTGGCCGATGATAAAACGCCAGGAACCAACGGCCGTGACCACCCAATCGGCAGCGCGCTCACCGACCGTCGCTTGCTCCTCCAGAATCTCATTCACATCCTGTACGGGCGGATGCGCATGGGGAAATGGTTTGGGAAAGGTTAGCAGTTTCATGTCATTACCTCAAAATGATTTTGCCAATCTTGTCCGATTAGCCGGGCTTGAACGAAGGTCACTCGTTTCCTTCTGGTCCAGGTTGGAAAATCAAATTTCTGCTGGTCATTTAGCGTCGCCGGGAATCAGCTAACCCGCTGACTGCATGTTTGTCCAGCTTTAGAAAGACAACGTCGGCTTCCATCCGTTGGATGTCTGATACGGGGATGGTCAGTGCCATTGTCTGGCTGACGATTGTGGACCTGATTGGGTTGGCATCCAACGCTATCACAGTGCCGTGCCAACTTTCTGTGTTCAAAAAAAGCCGCACCCGCTGGCAGTGAGAAAAGTTGGCAACTTCGTACTATGTTTGCCCTGGCTGAAAGACTTCCGCCTTCAGCAAACCGACAAAAGGCAAATTGCGGTACAGCTCCCTATAATCCAGCCCATACCCCACCACAAAACGATCCGGCAGGTCGAACCCCTTATACTGGATGGGAATCTTGACCAGCCGCCGCTGCGGTTTGTCAAAGAGCGTGCAAACCTTCAAAGTAGCTGGGCCACGCGCCTTGAGATTGCGCAGCAGGTAGTTCAGCGTCAGGCCGGTATCAATCACGTCCTCAACGAAGAGCACATGACGACCGTCTAGCGATTCATCCAAATCCTTTTGCAGGCGCACCAGACCCTGGTCGCGCGTCTGGGCACTGTAGCTGGCGACGGCCATAAAATCCACTTCCACGGCGATCGTAATCGCCCGCAGCAAGTCAGCCATAAAAGGAAACACCCCTTTCAACACGCCCACCAGCAAAGGATGGCAGCCCTCATAATCGCGCGCGATCTCCTGCCCCAACTGCAAAACGCGCTCCTGAATTTCGTCGGCCGTAAAGAGGATCCCGCTGATCCCTTCTACTAATTCGCCGTAGGCGTCTGGAGGAGGAAAACTACTCATTTTGCTTCTTCTGTGCCGCCGTGCCCATGATGCCTGCCGCTTGACCATCCATGCCAAAGCGGAGCATCAAATTGCGCAAGTCGGCCCGCTTCCACAACTGCACATTGACCGCCGGATATAACTTAGCCATGCGCCGTATCTTGCGGTTCTTGATTGTCACCAGTTTCGGCCGTGCCGTCGTCAGTTCCACGTAAAGATCTTGATCCGGCAGATAGAAGTCAGGCGAAAAAGCTTGGGTAACGTTACCGTTGTCGTCCCACTGCAAATCAAAAGTGTGCGGCTCATACTCCCAGCGCATGCCGTAATAATCCAGAACGCGCGCAAATTCTTCTTCGATCGGATGCACAAAAATCGGCATCGAAGGTTCCGTCGCCAAACGATCCTCCCTATTGAATAACTGTCAGCACTCAGCCGTCAGCCTGTCAACAGAATTTTCATTCACAGAGCTGCACAAAATCAATCAGGTATCAATACGCAAACAATAACATGCTTTCAACATGTTTGTTTTCTAGACGCAGAATGAATTCTGCGGTCCGCTCAACTAATCTCCCTAAAGCTCAACTCCGGGTATTTATCATCATAAAAGCTCAACTCATGCGGCGAATTCATCAACGCCACGAGACGGCCGTCCGAATCTTTGGCGCGAATCATGCTGTAGCGCCAGGGCAAGGCATCAATCTGCTCCTGCGGTCCTTCCACTAAACGGCAAAGCGTATGCGGCAGCATATTCAGGCGCGTCTGAACATTATACTCACTTTCCAGCCGTGCTTGTACCACTTCAAACTGCAAGATACCGACCACAGCCAGGATCGGTTCCCGTTTTTGCACGTCCGTTTCGTAAAGAACTTGCATGGCGCCTTCCGTCTCCAACTGTTGCAATCCCTTTAAGAACTGCTTCTGCTTGCTGATATCCAGGTTGATCAAACGCGCGAAATGCTCTGTGGGGAAGCGTGCGATGGCGTAAAAATTGAATGGTTTGCCGGCGCTGATCGTATCCCCGATATGGAAATCACGCTTATTGGGCAAACCGATAATATCGCCGGGATAAGCTTCCTCAACCACTTCACGTGAGTCGGCAAAGAACTTGTACGGCCGTGGCAAACGCATCGTCTTTTCCGTACGCGTGTGGTTGACCGGCATATTACGCTCAAAACGGCCGCTGCACACGCGTACAAAAGCCACACTATCACGGTGCCGCGGATTCATATTAGCCTGGATCTTGAAGACAAACCCGGAAAAATCAGGCTGTTCCGGAGATACCGGGCCGCTGTCGCTCGGATAAGGCCCCGGATGCGGCGCATATTGTACAAAATCATCCAGAAAAAGCTGCACGCCAAAGTTGGTCAACGCGCTGGCGAAATAAACAGGTGTTTGCTGCGCCGCCAAAAATAGCTTAGGGTCTAGCTCCAGATCCATCTCGTCCAGCAGAGCAACATTGGTAGTCAGATCATCCAACTGCATCTCGTTCAGGCGCGCTGCAATCTGCGGATCGTCCAGAGTGGTGATTGTCTCCGGGGAGATCGTCTGGTTGCGCACCGTGCGGTCGAACAGGTGGACATGCTTCGTCTGCCGGTCATACACGCCAATGAAGTTTTCACCGTCGCCGATGGGCCAATTCATAGGCACAGCCTGCATCCCCAGCACCCGTTCCACCTCGTCCAGCAGCTCCAACGCATCCAGGCTGGGCCGGTCCATCTTGTTGATAATCGTAAAGATGGGAAGGCCGCGCTGGCGGCAAACCTCGAATAGCTTGAGCGTTTGCGCTTCAACACCTCTTGCCGCGTCCAGGACCATCACCGCGCTGTCAACGGCCGTTAAGGTGCGAAATGTGTCCTCCGAGAAATCCTGGTGACCCGGCGTGTCCAGCAGATTGACCACGCGTCCCTGGTACGGGAATTGCAGAACCGTGGACGTGATCGAAATGCCACGCTCCTGCTCCATCGCCATCCAATCGGAAGTAGCGCTGCGCTGGTTGCGGCGCGCACGTACCGCCCCCGCCAGGTGAATCGCGTTGCCATAGAGCAGCAGTTTTTCCGTCAGGGTTGTTTTCCCAGCATCGGGATGCGAGATGATCGCAAATGTGCGCCGTGTAGCAATATTTTCAGCCAGATTTCCATTCGAAGACATAGGCAATTAAACACAAAAAACAGTCACGGCTAATCCCAACCGTGACCACCTTAGTAATCCTTTTAATCCATAAATTATATCACAAAACCCACAAAATTCGGTTTCGCCCGTGCAAATGCTAAAGTAACAGCCGTGAACCGCGCCGCACTGACACCATCATATCCTTCACCGGAAATCAACCGTCCTGACGCGCCCCCAGTAAACCGCACATTCGCCCA
>CAVONO010000022.1:0-567868 GCA_963697305.1 uncultured Chloroflexia bacterium | reverse complement strand
TAATGATTCTTGACAAGAACATTTGTTCTGTTGTATAATTACAACAGGGTTCATCAACGGTCACAGTTACGGCCGTCTTGCCAATCTAAATCTAGAAGTTCAACCTTAAGATTGCTCAATTGTGCGGCTACAAAAATCGACTTTGAATCCAGCAGAAAAAAACAAAAGGCTTTCGATCTTATGGTAACCAATTCCCTAAGCCAATCTTTATGTAAACCTAATCATTCACCGCTCGCCGCTCGCCACTCACCATTCACAATTAACCATTCACCATTCACAATTAACAAATGTTTTACCCGCTCGCCTCCCATGCTAAAATTGGCCCCATGCCCGATCTTTCACTGGTCATCGTCTCCTACAATACTTGCCAACTGCTTGATGAATGCCTCGCTTCACTCGTAGAGGCCGATCAGCCCCTTGGAGGGATGGAGATCATCGTCGTCGACAATGCTTCTAGCGACGGCAGCCAGGACATGGTTCGCGCGAAGTACCCGCAAGTTCGCCTGTTGGCCAGCGCGGAGAACAAGGGCTTTTCCGCCGCCAACAACATGGGCACAGCCGTCGCCCAGGGCAGCACCCTGCTTTTTCTCAATTCCGACACGTGCCTCAGCCGGCAAGCGCTCGTTCAGCCGCTGCAATATTTGCAGGACCATCCGCAGGTGGGAGCAATTACCGTTCGCCTCGTTTACCCGGACGGCCAAAGGGACCCCGACAACCATCGTGGCTTCCCCACACCCTGGAATGCGCTTTGCCACTTCAGCGGGCTGAGCCGCCTCTTTCCCCATAGGCCACAATTCAATGGCTATTTTCAATCCTATGCCGATTTCGGCCGTACGCACGCCGTCGAAGTCATCGCCGGTTCTTTCATGATGATGCCACGCGCCCTGGTCGATCAATTAGGCGGCTGGGATGAAACCTATTTCTTCTACGGTGAAGATATCGACCTCTGCTACCGCATCCATGAAGCCGGCTACGAGATTATTTACTACCCGCACGTAGAAGTATTGCACTACAAAGGAGCCAGTTCCGGATTGCGCAAGGAATCGGCGGACATCGCCCAGCCGCCCAAAGAAACGCGGGTCAAAGTGGCCCGCGAGTCAGTGCGCGCGATGAAGATCTTTTATCGCAAGTTCTACAGCGAGAAGTACCCACGCCTGTTGACGGGATTGGTATTAGCGGGGATCCAGCTTCGCGGCTGGCTGAGAGTAGCCAAACACCAAATGACGCGCTAGGCCCTCAAGTTGCCAGCTTGCTTATTTACTGCTTGCTCCAAAACGCCATATGTCCGTTGCCTACCTGGGTCATCCGGCCGCTTTGGGTTGATATGACCACGATCTGATTTTCACCATTGATAATCACTGGCAGCACCAGTGCGTCGCTGCTTGGCGACCAGAGGTTGTGACTAAGCCCATATTGGTCAAAGAAGACCAGGAACTGCGTAAGAAAGGTAGTAGACAGCGCAACATCCGCCAACTCAAGACCGGAGCCTGTTTCCACATCAATGACGGACAGCATAAACTGGTGTGGTACTCTCTGCACCGGCAGTCGCGTCGGGTTATTTCGTGCCAGCTGCCCCCGCTTAACGTCGCGTACCTCAACGCCGCCATCCAGCCCATTAGGCGATGGAGTACTTATGGTGGCGATCGACTTCCCGTCCGGCGACCAAAAGAAAGCGAGTACCTGATTGGAGGAAAGAACACGCATTTCACTGCTGGCCGCATCCAGAAGACGCAGCGGGCCCCAGGAGCCGAACTGGCTCTCAGAATCCCCGCTGATGAACGCCAGCTTATCCGCCACCGGACTCCAATTCATGGCCACCGATCCGGAATGTCGTTCTGTCTGCTGCTCACCGCTGATCTGATCATCGATCGTGAGCCAACTCATGCCGCCATCCTGCAGCTGGGCATAGGCCCAGTAACGGCCGCTGGGCGAGATTCCAGGCGTTTGAAAATAACCGGGAGCCGGAATCTGCGGAGCCTGGTCTTGCCCTTCATTGTCAATCAACACCAGGCGCGTATCGCCGGCTTCCTCGCCGGAGTGAATCAACATTTGTTTACTATCGGCCGTCCAGTTCCAGTACAATGGGCTGCCCGTGGCGATCAGCCGGCTCTCTCTGCCCGCCTCGGCCTCAATGACATTGAGGCCGATACCACCGCCGGGATTATTAGCCAGAAAACTGATCTGCTCGCTGTCCGGCGACCAATAAAGGTAAAAGGGGTTTTGATTGTCGCTGAAGTAAAGCTCCATCGGTTCCGCAGAAGCATCTTCATCCTGTAAAAGGAAAATGCCACCCCCACTGCGATTGCCACCCAATGCCGCAATCTGTCGCCCATCAGGCGACCAGGCCGGAAATTGAAATACGTGACTGTCGCTAGTTAGCGTTCGGCCTTCGCTGCCATCAGGGGCCACTGTTTCAATCCCTAGCTCCTCGTTGACGAAGACAATACGGTTAAGGCGCGGCACTTCTGGAGAAGTAAGCGTGCTAGGAACAGCAATGGTATCAAGAGCCTCCGGCGTATTGCTTTCTAGCGGTTCTACGAGCTGTTCGGCTGCTTCGGCCGTATAAGCTTCCGTTACTGGCGCTTGATCGACAGCCGGGGTTGGCGTCTCGGCCGTTTCTGCTGCTTGCTGGGTTACGAGCCAAACGAAGCCGATACCGGAGCTAACGAGTAAACTGATCACGAGGACAACCGTGATTACGGTATACAGGCAGCTCTTGCGCTTTTCATGCGGCGACTCATCTGGAGGAAGTGGTTCAAATGGCACGGACATGGTAGGTACTCCGGTAGACAAACGACTCTTGATAACTTGATTTGGCGCTCATTCTAACATTTTGACCGCCTGTGAACGCGCCTACTTACGTAACGTTTAGACGATCTGTGCTAGAATTTGTGCCATGAACGAGAAAATTGAAGAAACGGAAGCAGCCGCAGAAACCGCTGATCAAGAAAAAGGATTATCCGGCTTTATCGCCGCTGCAGGTGTCATACTCGCGATTTCCTACCCGGTACTGGCCCTCTCGACAGGGGTTCGCGCTATCTACCAGCTTTTTTTCAAGGAAGGAGTGACGAATTACCTGGCTCCCATCCTGAGCCTGGTTGCCGCCTTGCTGTATTTGATCGCTACCGTCGGCTTTGCGGTGCGCGAAAAATGGGCCTGGCGTGTATCCGTAACCGCACTAACCGTAGAAATGATCATGGTATTACTCATTGGCACGCTGAGCCTGATCATGCCCGACACAATCGGCCGTACCGCGTGGCGTTATTTTGGCATCGACTATGCCTTCTTTCCCCTCATCCAACCCGTGCTCGGCCTGCTCTGGCTCTTCCACCCCAAGACATTGCTGGCTTATGGCATCCGCACCGATTGAAATCGGCCCACCTAAACGTTTTCCTCCTCATGGGTAAGCAGCTGCTCGGCATGAATAAAGCGCCGTACACCCGTCTCGGCGCGGATGAGCAGGGAATCAATGTGGGCATAATTACCCCGAATCTTGATGCCATTTAGCAAAGAACTGTCGGTAATTCCAGTGGCGGAAAAAAAGATGTCATCTGTCTCAACCAGATCGCTGCATGTATAAATACGCTTGACGTCAAGGCCCGCAGCTTCGATCTCATCGCGCTCCTCCCGGCTCTGCGGCGCTAGGCGAGCCAACATGGCGCCGTCCAATGCTTTTACAGCGCTTGCGGTCAAAACTCCCTGTGACGCGCCGCCGACGCCCATGAGGATATCGGCACCGGAGTCTACCAGCGCCGCCTTTAGCGCGCCGGATACATCCCCTTCTTCGCGCAATATGATGCGAGCACCGGTAGATCGGATTTCGTCAATCAGATGCTGATGGCGGGCACGGGCCAGAACGATCACAGAGAGATCACGCACCGCTATGCCTTTGACGCGGGCGACAAGGGCCAGGGTCCAGGCCGCTGGTGCATCCATACATTCAGGCACCAAGACCGAGGCGGCTTCACGATCGACTACGATCTTATCCATGTAGCGGGCGGGAAGTAACGATACCATCGCTCCACGCGGAACAAGGCTTATGACCGAGATTGCACCCGATCGTCCCTTAATCAGTAGTCTGGTGCCGTCAATCGGATCGACAGCCAGGTCCACTTCCGCTTCCTTCGCCTCACCAATGACCTGCCCGCCATGCAGCAACGCCTGCCCTTCAACCCGTTTTTCTTCGCCAACGGCGATGAACCCCCTAATTTTCGCCCGGTTTAAGGCTTCGTGCATAGCCACATCAGCTGCCAGGTGAGCGCCTTTATAATCGCCTGAACCTATCCAGCGGCTGGCAGCCAGGGCAACATATTCGGTTACGCGCACCAGATCCAGGCCGATGTTGCGATATGACTCCTGCAGTTCCATTTCATTGTCTCCGTTCTATGGGAAGGTATCAATCGCCTCCAGAAGCCCGGAGGATTCCCAGCCAAGCATCCCCCCATCCAGGATGGCTATATTCGTATGCCCTTCACTAATCAAGGCGCAAGCCGCCCGACGGCTGCGACGGCCGCTGCGACAAACCAGGACGATGCGGCCCTCCTTCGCCAACGACTCCTGGTGGGTAAGCACCAAGGGTAAGGGCAGCGATCGTGCGTCAGGGATGTGACCGCGCAGGAATTCTCGCGGTTCGCGCACATCGACAACTACGGGCGGCTCTTTATTCGACTTATCGTGCAGTTGTGCCCAGAGATCAGAAGGGGCAATGAATTCCATATCCTCCGGAAGCTCTGTCTGTTCCGGGAGAAGACCAATCAGGTCGAGCCGCTTCGGTAAATTCTGGCACTCCTTAAAAACCCTCACAGGACATTCGTAGATGCATACAGCAGGGTCAAGAACGCGATAGAAAAGGTTGCTAATTGCCTCATCTTCGTCAAGAAAATTATCCTGGCCGAGATACTCGTTGAAATTCGTTTTCTCCATACGCTGGCGCACGCGAAAACTGACGCGTACAAGGAATACATCCCCACCTCTCTCACGATAGGTGCGCAAAACGCTCTCCAACATGTGAATACCACTGAAGTCACAGTTATTGACGTTATGCATCCGGATCAGCAGATAGCGCTGTTCCGGATGTCGCGCCGCATGATCTAAAATGAAGTCCTCGACGTAGTTGACAGCGCCGAAGTACAACGTGCCCAGAATTTCGATCACGCCCAACTGCGGACAATCATTACGGCTGGGATCATGGCCGAAGTGCCTGTAGCTTTCATCGGGCACGACGGCGTGGACGCGAGGCGTGCTGCTGCGCATAACATAGCGCATAAAAGAGAGCACGATGCCAATCAATACGGCTGTTTCGATTTCCAGGAAGAGCGTTCCAAAGAAAGTCACTACCATGATTACCGCGTCGCCCGTACTGCCGCGCAGGATGCGGCTGATCTCCTCACGATCGATCATGTAGTAGGCTGTGACAATCAAAACGCCAGCCAGCGCAGAACGGGGTAAATACCTGGCGAATGGGCCCAGCGCCTGCATAGCTACGAGGACGAAGAGGCTCGACATAATCGCCGCCATACGTGTTTTTGCGCCGGCGCGGAAGTTGACAGCCGTGCGCGAAAATGAGCCGGCTACTGGATAGCCGGAAAAGAGTCCACAGAGGGCGTTGGCCATACCCTGGCCGACGAATTCCTGGTTGCTGTCCAGTCTCTGGCGCGTCTGCGCCGCCACGGACTTGGCGATGGCCGTGGTTTCCACCAGGCCGATTGCGCCCACCGCAACGGCTCCTGTGATGAGTTGGCGGATTAGCGCCAGATCGACAGATTGAAAATCGGTCATGGGAGGAAAACCGCTGGGTAAACTGCCGATAGCAGCCACACCTCTTCGTTCCATACCAAACAGAAAGACCAACAAGGAAGCAAACACCATAGCCATCAAGGGCGCGGGTAGGTCCGGGTTGACACGGCGCAGGACAAGTAGAAAAATGACGGTGCCGATGCCAATAGCTGCTGTGAGCCAATGGGATTCCGGGACATGAAGGGCGATTCCCACGACAGTATCAAGCGTATTTTGCCCGCCGGCGTTGATGCCCAGCAAAGGGGCCACCTGTTTGACTAGGATCAACACACCGGCACCGCTGGCGAAACCGACAATGACGGAATGAGAGACGAAGTTAACCAGCACGCCCAGACGGGCGAGGCCCAGAAACAACTGGAATATTCCCGCCATCAAAGCTAACATTCCCGCAGCTATAAGATACTCTGGCGTGCCGGGAACTGCCGTGCTTGAGAGGGTTGAAAGGACCATGAGAGATATGGCATTGGCAGGACCATTGTGGGTCTGGTTGGAGGAGCCCCACAGCGCCCCGACCAATCCACCAATAACGGCGGCGTAGAGGCCCATTTGCGGCGGTAATTCGGCAATCACTGAGAAAGCAATGGCCTGCGGCAGAAGAATTACGGCCACTGTCACGCCGGCGATCAAGTCGGGACGAAAGTTAGGCCGCTCATAGCCGCGTATCAGCCGAGCCGGCTCGGCCAGGTAATGACCGATAGGGCCAAAGACCGACTTAACGGTAATCGGCGTCCTTACGTCTTCCTCAAATGTTGTTGGTACCATACTTCAGTTTACGTCGACCGTTAGGGCGCGTCAAGTTTGATTCTTGCCGGCAGCGAGTTGACAGCCTCCCGAAAGTTGGCATCTCCCGGTTAAGCCTAACGAGCGTGCGGTTGATTATGAGGGACGGCCAATACGCCCGAGTACAAACTTGGTAGTCCCCCCTGTTTTCACAGATAAGGGCAGGCTGCTGAAGAGACTCACAATGGTTTCAACAGCCGCCGGCACCATATCAGCCAAATCCTGGATCAACCCCGCTACTTTTGCGTCGTCGGCGCCCATAGCCTGGCTAACCTCACTCTGCAAAGATTGAACCAAACTTATAGCCTGGACTTGAAGCCCTCTTGGCGCTTCCTGAACGACAAATATCATAAGCGGCATAAAAAACGAGGAAAGATCACTGCTTGGGGACGTAGTCTGCGTCCGCACGGACGCTTGCGCATCACGGCCGAGCGCCACACCGGAAGAGTCACTAATGGTGGCGCTGATCTGATCGCCTCCAACCACATTAATGGTTACGTTTCCCGTCGCCGCTGCGTAGCCCACGGTGCGATCGAGATCGTTGCGCGCCAGAAAACGTTGGCTCACCTCATCATCACTCTCTATCGCTACCGACAATCGGATGGTGCTAAGCGAAAAAGTGCGCTCCTTGTCTGCGTAGAGCTTGACGGTCACCGGAGCTCTCGATGTCGCCCGCAAGGGGGTTAACAAAAAGCTCTCATAGTCTCCATCCCGATCCGGATAAACGAGGATCGCTCTAAATGACTCCTCGATCTCAAAGTCGCGTTTGGATGCTTGAATGTGGATATAAGCCAACAATGGTTTTCCAGGTTCTGTGAACTCTAGCTCTACCTCTCGTCGTTCCACATCCTCTATGTCAATCACGTCACCGGCGGTTGTTTCGAGTGGCAGATACTTGCTGAGGCCTGGCCCGCTTGCCAGCGGAATCATAACCAATATTTCCGTAGTCACGCCTGCCTGAATCGTGTTTGGCATCGCCGCTTCAAATCGACGGTTTTGCCTCGTCATTTCAACAGGCTCAAGCTCTCCAAGACCTTTCGTACTTTGACCAGGCGGTACGCTCTTGGCTTCTGCATCTTCGTCAGGGCGAAACAGTTCGCGCGTTTCTGGTTGATCCTCAATTGCATCCACGCTTTTCTCTAGCGGCTCAAAGAGATCGCCCGTATCGCTTTCTTCTGCTTCCCCACTGCGCTCAATGGTTCCACCATCGAATAAATCATCCGGGCCTGGAGCAAACTCAGCGAACGCGATTTCAGGCTCAGCCTCACTAAAACTCCAGACCCTCATCTCTGGTAACGCCGGCAAACCCTTCGACGGTGATAGATGGCGATTCAGGTGCTGCCGCCAACGTTTCTGGGGCACGCTCACTGCCCACGCTTGCCGCACCCTGCCCGCCCAACAACAGGGCGACAGGGAAATCGCCTGACGCACGAGAAACTGGCGTCTGCGACAGGCTCATGGATTCGGCCGTTTCCTGCACGCGACGGCTAACCCAGTCTAGAACAGCGGATGCATGGATTTCGCTATCGCCCTCTCCGTAATGCGCTCCTCCCATGAACGCTTCAATCAGGTGGTTGGCGAAGATGCCCATCCGTTGATCGTCGCGCACGTAAGAGGAACCAAACTCCATCGAGGATATCAGAATGGCTTTTCCTGCTCCATCTGGCAGCTTGGCAGCTTTCTCGCTGCCCGCCTCATAAGCGGGCACAGCATCGATTTCAGATAAATTGGCAGGGAATGCTTCGGCTGCCAGGACTGAATATTCGTCGAAGTCGAGGCTTTGTGCATGATTGCAATCAAGCAGGAGCAGCAAGCGGCTGGCCTGGATGGCGTCGATAACGGCCGTAAGGGTTTCTGCTCTGATGGCATAAGTGCGCAGCATTCGCAAGGACTGGACGTCGTAAGGAATGAGGTAATATTGTCCGCTCGCTCTATCCCTCAGGCCGTGACCCCCATAATACAACACGGCCGTGGCCTGGGGATCGGCCCGCACTTTTTCCTGCAACCAGGTAAGGGCCTGCATGATGTTACCGCTCGTGGCCTGTTCCCCGCTGAGCAGTTTCACATGACCAGGCAGATATCCGCAGAACTGGGGATCAATGAAAACGTCATATACGGCCGTGACGTCGTTGGCGACCGCGGGCAAAACCAGTTCCGCTAGTTGGTTGGCGTCAACGCCAATGATGAGTGCATATCCATGAGGAAAACTACTATCCATTTCGCTGTCCTAAATACAATCAACAAAGCTCGCGGACCAAAAGTTGCCAACTTTTCTCGTGATGAACGCCCCGTTTTGACACGGAAAGCTGGCAACTTGTCCAGAAAAGCGCAAGCAGCAATCTTACACGACAAGGCAACTGTGCTCAACGACTCAAGATGCCCAAAGCGATCCGGCTGGCCTCCTCTGAGGCCCGTTCCAGTTCCTCCAGATCAATATCTTTGGCCATTTCCAAATTATCGTCGGACAGATACGCTTCAGTCGCAGTGCGACCTGCTTTAACCAAGGCTTCACGCCGTGCATCAGTCATATTGAACTCGGTAGTGCCGTAGCCTTTGGCCGGCAGGTGTACGACCAGATTGCTGAAGGTATCGATTACCATTTTGTCGCGAGCCTGGGTGACCGTCTCGACCAAGCCCTTCAAACGTCCGACGGTGCGCAATTCAGCCAGGGCGGAGGCCCCTGACGCGCCGCCTTCGACCGCCGGCGCACCCGCCACCTCCAACGTTTCGTCAATAAGGAAACCGATGATGTGTTCACTCCGTTTCTCACCCATCACGGCCGTAACAGGAGCCTCATGAGAAAGAAGCAACTCGATGGGGAAATTGGACAGTAGGCCGCCATCAACAATCGTATGATCGGTGATTGAATCACCGCGATAGAGGCCCCACTCCTCCTGCCAGATCACTTCTTGCCAGAGCAGCGGCACACTCATCGACATACGCACCGCCCAGACAAGCGGCAAGTCGGGAGCGGTACGGTGGTTAAATATGAGAAGCCGCCCGGAGGTTGTATCGGAACCGGTCAGCGTAAGCTCCGTGCCTGTCGCGGCGAACATTTCAGCCATCGACATGTCGCTAAATTGGCGCGGTTTGCCTTTATACATCCCCTCATCCAGCTTGCGCCGCAGCCAGGCCACGAACTCATGCGCCGAGTACCAGCCCCCACGCTCTACAAACGAATAAAGATGGCGCGTCGTCGGATTGGATGCGATAGCTCTAGCGATCGCGTCATCGATGCGATCTTCGGCAAAGCTTGGCACCAGGGGCACATCGATGTCGCGCAGCAGCGCCCGAATGGCGCTCTTTCGGACGTGTTCATCGTCGAACGGCGGCGGCTCGCCCATGAATGTGGTGAAGACTGGTTTGCCATCCACGGTCTCGGACAGCGCGTCCAGCATCTCTTCGGTCGAATAACCTGCCGCCAGGGTAGTCGCCGTGATGGCCCCTGCCGACGTGCCGATTAACCGGTCATATGTATGTCCTGCTTCGGTGAACACCTGCATCGCCCCGACAAAGACCATGCCCTTAGCCCCACCGCCTTCGAATACCATGTCGTATTTCATCACAACCTCCATACTTACTAAGTGTATTGTTGATTAAATTGTTACACGGAGAAGTTCAACTTCTTTTCGCTGCTGCTAGTGAAAATACAAAGATTGAAAAGTTGAAATTCTTGCTTAAAAGAATACAAACTCCTTTATAATCCAGAATCTTTCATCATTCACCAGCCAGAGCCAGCTGCATCATCAGGGAGTCATGGCCAGTCGACAGGAGAGCGGCAGCCAATCCACCAACGGACGAACCCATGACACGGCCGAACTCATGCCCACTATCCGCCAACGCCTCAAGAGCGCCAACGAAGGCCACGCCGCGCATGCCTCCTCCTTCAAATACAATGTCAAAGAGCATACGTGCTCCACGCGTTGATGCTGTAACTGGCTTCTTTCCGAATAGTGCTCATCAGCAAATGACATGAAACGCTTGCTAGTTATATGTACGCTCAGAGTCCGCCCGTCAACGCGAACTGATACGTCCAAGAACAAACTTGGAGTTATTGCCCGCAGCCATAGATACTGCTGGATTGGCGAACAAAGCAACGATCGTCCCCTTGGATTCAGGCACTGCATCGACAATGTCTTGAATTAGATTGGCAATAGTCGTATCGTCTGCTCCAGTGCCCATTTCCACCTGGGTTTTCAGAGCATTAACCTTGCCGGCCATTTCAGGCGCTTGTCCGGCTACCAAAGATTGTAGTGGCGCAAATAGCGGCGCGAGCTGGGCGCCGCTACCGCCCTGCTGAATGCTCACGCTGGCGCTGGCGCCGCGGCCGATGGCCACACCTTGAGAGCCTGAAATATTGCCGACGCTAATCTTATCGCCCCCAACCTGATCGCCATCAACTTTGTCGCCTTGGACCACATCGCCATATTGCACCTGCTGGTCACCTCCGGCCACCGGCCCGCTGATAGTCACATCCCCTGCGCCAAAATGTACGCCCCCTTCTTTTTTGACAATGTCACCGCCGGCAATGTCACCCCCGGCCTGGTTGATCTGCGCATTGTCACCGGCGACGACGTTATGGTCGCCTACAATCGAAACTGACGCCTCCGGCAGCGGCTCCAACGGATCGGGCGCCAGCTCGCCCTTGGACAGGGCAACTCCCTTCCCGCCAATCAACTGGGCGATGGGGAAGACCCCATCAGTGCGCATGACTGGAGTCTGTGATCTGCCCATTTGGGCGACGGTTTCTTTAACGCGACGGGTGACCCAACTCATCACATCAGTGACGTAGACGACTGTATCCGTCTCCCCGTGCGGCGCGTGCCCGGTCAGGGCCTCGATGAAATGATAAGTGAAGACGCTCATCTTCCCGTCCGGACGCACATAAGAGGATTCTGCACCGGTAGATGAATTAAGAATCGCCCGCCCGTCACCCTCGGCTAATTCGGCTACATCTTTGCTGCCGGACTCATAGGCAGGAACCGCCTTGGTCTCAGGTAGATCGTCAGGGAAGGCGACCGCGTCAAGTTCAGGGCCGCTGTCCAAATCGACGTCTTTGACATCCATACCTTGGGCGTGACAGCAATCGAGGACGACCAGGGTGCGTTTGGCCTGGATTTCGCTGATTTCGGCCGTTACGGTCTCAGCTTTGAGGGCATCAATGCGCAGACGGCTCAGGGCCTGGATATCATAGGGGATCAGGTAGTATTGCTGCGTCTTTTTGTCGACCATGCCATGACCGGAATAGTAGATGACAGCCGTGGCTTCGGGATCGGCTTGTACTTTCTCCTTGAGCCAATAGAAGGCCTCCAAGATATTCTTGCCGGTCGACTCTTCACCCTGGAGCAGTCTAACGTTGTCCGGATTGTAAGCACAGCGCTCAGGGTGGATGAGGACGTCGTGCACGGCCGTTACATCCTTAGCCACGGCCTCTAGAGCCAGACGCGGGATTTTGTTGGCATCAACGCCGATGACGACTGCGTACCCATTTTCGAATATTTCGCTCATATTATCCTCCGCAAATAGATCATTGGATTAAGTCTTTCTTCTTTGCACCAGGTACCAGGCACTTCGGAACTGCCTGGCACCTGACTGATTATCACAAGTCGACAAAACCGATTCCGACAGTCTTAGCGGAAAGGGCATTGTAATCCTGGGCGGGCAGATCGGGATCGACCAGCATACCCAATTCCAGGGACTTGGCAAAATCTGTCGTGTCATGGGGCAAGGCGGGGTCGACATGTGCGCCGCTTTGGCCTACTCGCGGAATGAGCAGCGTCTCTCCCAGCCACAGACCGTCTCGCTGCAGATCATTGTAAGTTTGAATGGCATGCCAACGATGCTGTTCGCCATAGACGCGCGCCGCCACACCAGCCAGCGTATCGCCCGCGCGCACGACATGTTCATCATACTGCCATCCCCAATCGCCGAGATGATCCATCCACAACTGCACCTCAGCCGGATTGTCAAAGTCAGGTTGCTCTGCCCAGCGATATGCCGCCAGGGCCCTTATTCGCAGATTGACATCCGGCATCGTCTTTGCCTGGCCATCGGGCACGACGGGAGTAGGCGTAACTGGCGTCGCGGGCGGTGCAGTCGCTGGTGGAGAGGGTGGCTTTGCTGGGGTTGGGGCCACCGGGGCCGGCGCCGCCGCTTGGCCTGCTACGGTGCAGGCCCAATTGGGGTTTTCATTAGCAGGGAATCCGCCCCATCCGGCAGCAAAGGCAGCATAGGTCATGGTCACATGGGCGCCTTTTTCGCGCGGCTTCACCCAGAGTCCAAAGAGCGGATCGTGAAAATAGATGTTTTGGTCATCGTAGCCGGTGACCACGACAAAGTGACCGCCTTCGAAATCGTTGCCCAGGGACTCTTTCCAATGTTTGTAGTTGACCAGGGCGATGATGGGATTGCCGGCGTCCAAATTGGCACGTAGATGGTTGAACGCGTCATTTTGATCCTGGTAAGGCACGCGGTTGGGAGGGCAATAATCCATCGCCACGTTATTTTGCCTTGTAGCTTTGATCAGTTCGCTGAAGTTTGTAAATGCGAACGTATCTTTGGGCGGAATGAAGTCATAGACCTCGTTGGGAGTGATATCGACATCATTGAAGTTAAGGATCATGGCCACGCAGGTCGGTCCGCAGTCGGCATTGTGCGTATTGGCGTCATTATCCCATTGTGAGCGATAAGGTACGTTAAGTTTGACCATTTAAGTTCTCCTTCTGTGTGCCGGTCACCAGTCACCTGTCGGGCGGAAGCTGATCTTAGAGCAAGTAGGCGTCGGCAATGCCGTTACGAAACCAGCCTTCGTGATGTGTGTCGAAGTCAGGATTCCAATCGGCCGCATACCAGAAGACACCTTCGACCCCGCCAATATGAGCCAGTTTAGTCGGCAGCAGGCGGGCCACTTCTGCTTTCTGTGCCGCATTGTCGCCGCGATTGACCGATGCTTCGCTGACAATGACCGGGACTTGCAGTTGCAGTCGCCGCTGAACTTCAACAACCTGGTTGGCAATGTCCTGCGCGGCGGCGTTGGCGTCGTTGTTGTCGCCTGTATAAGCGTGCATGCACCAACCGTGTACGAGCCCTTGGACGTGAGCCCACATCGTGTGCCGCCAGCCCCAGGGATCGAATGCTTCGTTGGAGGTCATGGGCGTTGTGTAAAGCTGTATTCCCGGAAATTCCTGGCGCGCCCGCGCGAGATTCGTCTGCAAAAAGCGTGCGAACTCTTCTTTTGTCTTCCAGGCGATGCCAAATCCTTCCTCTGAACGCGTGATTCTGCCGTCCAGCTGCGGCTCGTTGAAAAAGACAAAGCGCCGGTACCCACGATCCCACCAGCGCCGCAACTGATCGTCGCGCACCTCCTCGTAAGCCTCATCGGCCGTGACCGGCCTGGGATTCCAATAGAGGCGCACAACATTCCGCTGCGGATCGCCTAAAGCGGAGAAATCAGGATTGGAACCGTGGGACATGAAGAATACGGGCATGCTGAGGCGCTTGATCATGTCCTGGAATCGTTGCTGCCCCCAAACGAAATCATCCGCCGGACCGTGTATGCCGGTGAAAAAGGTTACCTCTGGCCCGGTGTGCGTGAAAGACAATCCATCAGATGGTTCTGGAGGGGCCGTACCATCCGCCCTGGCAACGACAATGCGCATCCAGCGTACACCGCCAAAGGGCACCCCGTCATCGCTGACCAGTTGCCAATGGTAAGCATAAATGCCTGGCTGTTGGGGAGCGGTAAAATTGACGCGGATTACAACGCTTTCGTCCGGGTCAACGCGATCGCGTCCGGACACTGCGCGCAGCGTGTGGCTTGGCTCGGTGCCCATACGGTCACGCAGAGCATCGAGCGTATTGCCGGTCGCCTGGTCGTGGTAGACAACGCGAAAATCACCAGTCCAGGTCTGGAAGCCTGTATTCTTAAGGATCCATGTACCGCTGAATGCTTGGCCGGCAGCCATGTTGTTGTAGCTCTCAACGCTGTTCTCAAAACTCACCAACTCGTAGGATAAATCGCCCAGCCCCTTCTCCAGCAGCTCTCCGACCACTACGCGCAGCTCGCGTACAGGACCGAAGCGCTCTCCGCTCGGGGCCTGCAATTGCCAGGCGGTGAGGTAAGTACCTGGGCTGAGCGGGGCAGTAAAGTTGAGGGTGAGGTAGACCGCATCGCCAGGCTCGACTCGGGCGGACCCACCCAGGTCAGCGACAGAAAATGCCTCGCTCAAAGCCAGATTGGTGTGGGGATAGGCCGCCGTATCAGGGTAGCTTTCGTCGGTGTAGACGAGTTGATACTGAGCATCCCAGACGGCCGTGCCCCGATTGCGAAACGACCAGGTCACATCAAACGGCGCTCCTGGCTCCAACTGCTCCAGATCGCTAGATGTGGCAACGCTGCCTGCTCCTGCCTGGTTACGGGTAATAATCTGGCTCATGGTTGGGCCTTCCTTTACTCTATCCAGTCGGTCTGCAAAAGGCTGTCTGCGGTCAGTGTCACATCCACTTCAGCGGGCAGCGCAGCTTCTTCGGTGAGCAACATTTCTAGCTCCAGGAAGGAATCTGCATCTTTTAGCCCTTCGAGGAAGTCGGTGCCGGCGCGCGCTTCGCGGATCGCCTTGATCCGTTCCTTGGCCAGAGAGACAATGCCACTCCGGTCAGACCAGCTCAGATCCGGACTGGCCAAGACGGCGCCGCTGAAAGTGACAAAGGCGCTTTTGACGGTCTCGATATCATCAGCCTCCGCGGCCGTCTTGAGCAGTTCTTGCCATAGAAGGCCATAGCCCAGGGACTGCCAGTCGCTGCGCTGGCTGGTAACTTCAATAGCCAGCACGATGTAATCATGGTCGGTGTAGATCTCTCCCTTGCTGGTAAATAACTCGCCTCCATCAATCACCAGCGACTGGGTATCAATGGAATCATCTGGCGCGGCAATCATGACCAGGTGGCCTGGCGCCAACCAGACATTTTCTTGGAGCTCTTTGTCCAGGCCGAGTTTGAGGTCGAGGCCGTCGCTGGACATCGAGTCTTCGATCGAGGTCTTGATCGTACTGGCCATGGAAATAGCGGTCGTGAGGGTGGCATTGAGCGTAAGTTGGCTGATCCCTTCAGCCAGGGAGATGAAGCGTTTGGCCCAATCGTCAGCCGGCGCGGAATAGAGACCAAGCATCAATTCCAGGTCACCGCCGCGATAGAGGATCGGTCCGAGTATGGTCTGGTCGAGGGTGACGATATCGTCGAGACGAGATTCGTCGCTGTCGCCGGCCAACTTCGGTTTGGCCACAAAGTTGACTTCAACTTTGCCGTTCATCCCCGCAAAGCGCATAAGCGCGTTAACAACAGGATACTTGGTCTGGAAAAGAACTCGGCGGTGCTTGAGGAACATACGCGCCAGGCGCAAGCGCAGGTATACCTCCTCCGTAACCAATTTGGTGGGTTCGGCCCGTTTGTCGGCAAAGAAATACGGCCGTAACAATTTGCGTTCGTCTTTGAGGGCTTTTTTGAACAGGTCACCTAGATCGATGGACATTTGATTCTCCTTTGCACAGGCCGCCGGCAGGCGTCGATAGCCAATTTAAACTAGCTTGATTTCAACTCCGGGAGGGATGTTTAGTTCGATAATGCCCGGTGTGTCACAACTGCCTTGTCGCAAGGACACCCCTGCCGGCAACTGAACGTGTACGACTTTCACTTCCCCGGGTGGTATTGGTTCGGGCTTGGGACCGCCAACCGCTGGCTCGCCCGTGTCAACCGGTGGCTCGCCTGTGGCTGGCTGCGCCTCAAGCGTAATGCCGTCGAAGAAAAAGTCTTTGGGCCGGGACCACTTACTCTTGACCCGGATCACGATTTGGGCACGGCCGTCCGCCGGCACCGTAAAATCGACCTTGTGCCTGAACCATTGCCGGTCGCCCATCTCAAAGCCATTGACCCAACGCCCTTCGTCGTTGATCCAAACGCTCGTTTCCGCGCCAAAAGCATCCGTCTCGCCGTGCAAGTGGACCTGGATGGGCACGGTAAGCGTAGCTTTTGTGCCCGGCTGTAGCCCTTCGACGGTTTGCGAGAGGGTGACGCCAAAAGGGGAGCCAAAGTGAAATGTTTTGTAGGTGGTGTCACCATCGAGGATTAAGGCGTTTGGCGCGCCTAATTGTTCATGTGGCGGCAGTTGCGTGTGCAGCTTATGCACGCATTCGGGCACACCTTTGCTAATCGTGTTGGGATCGTCGTAGAGCGGTTGCCCCGGTTCGATCCATTCCAGGTGCCAGCCATTGGGCTGCTGGTTGACCAGAAAACCAGGTGCGGGTGGCATATTCTGCCAGCCTTCCATGAAATTTCCGTTTCGTAACATAGGTTTCTCCTTTGGCTAACGAACTGCACTGATTCATTGTATCATAGAATGTAAGGTTTTGGCGAAATGAATCTCACCAATTGTTTGTAAGGTATTTTACAGAATGGCTAAGAGATAGGTCGCGACCCAATATGGCCGGCCGCCTGGAGTGGGAAATAATGTCTATATGGCTTCCACGTAAGCGCCGTGGAACAATCTTGGTGTCAGAGTGTGATCGCTTCTAGGAAACGGTATGAAAAATAAGCTTGCTGTTCAGAATGATTGGTTCCAACCAACCTTCGCAGCATGAGGCGAGACATTGCCGGATAGACCAGCGATTCGCTGGTGTCAGGCAGTTCTTCATATGACACCCGTTCAGTGGGTCACTCTGAATTCTCGATTGGATTGGCTTCCTCATCGACCACAATTGCTCCGGCTTCGTTGGGGTCGAATCCGTCGGGCCATATGCGTTGGAACGATTCCTAGGGCTTAAGCCCTTTTACAACGCTAGGAAGTTGGCCGAATCGCATAAGCGGCGAGTTTCGCACTGCTACTTACAGCTCTTAAATCGTGAAGTGGAAGCTAAAACCCTTCCTGATACGCATCGCGATCTATCCATTGGCGGGAGTCAACGACGTGGCAATTGTTCTTTGCCCACGATGGCCACCCAATCCTTGATTCCATCACTGATTATTGCACCTTTACGGGAAAAACACCACTCCATTCTGCGCTCTGTCCCTGGCCAGCACAAAGTCCTCGGAAAGATTGAGCGGCAGGTGGTCGTTTTTCAAACAGTCGCTAAGACAGCGGCGTTATATCAATAACCCGAAAGGGGAAGACATTAATCACGGTAGTCTGCTGGAATTCGGTTACGCGCTGGTAATCCTGGCGGTAGATATGAATATGCCCGTGCAGCAAGTAACGTGGTTTGAACAATTGCATCAGGGTGAGGAAGACTTTGAAGCCGGTGTGGGGTAGATCATTACGGTCGTGGATGCCAAATGGGGGAGAATGGGCGACGAGTATGTCCAAATAGCGGCCGTGTCGCTGGCGGTTCCACAGCAATCTGGGAGCCAGGCGAGCCAGTTGTCCGCGCATTTCCAATTCGGTGTACATGTGTGGGGCGCGCGGCCGGTAGCGCATAGAGCCGCCCAGACCGGCCAAAATCAGACCGTCGATGTTGAGACTGCTGCCGTGAATATCTCTTCCCCCTTGCACGCCGCTTATCTGCCCCTTGTCCGTGGCGTATTGCGGATCGCCATCGTGGTTGCCTAATACATAGACAAGCGGGACATCTAGGGCGGAGACAAGGAATTCGAGGTAGTAGTAAGGCAGGTCACCGCAACCTATGATCAGATCAAGGTCTGGGTATTTCGCCCGCACGTTGCTGGAATAGAGGGTATCCATCACCCTATCGCTGACGGCCAGGATCTTCATGGCGCGGGCCACTCTCGGGTTTGATTCTGTTCCAACTTGTCGAGGATAGCCTGTTCCAAATCTATGCCGGAAATACTGGCCAACTGCAGCAAGTAAAGCGCCACATCGGCAAGCTCGGAGGCCAGGTCCGCCTGATCGCCCGGCGCTTCTCGCCACTGAAAATGTTCAAGCACCTCAGCGGCCTCAATGACCAGGGATGCAGCCAGATTGCGAGGGGTTTGCGGTTTGGGGGAATCTGCACCATACCAACCTTTGCTTGCGACAAACGCGTGCATGCGCTCTTCTAATTCCTTCAATTGCATAAAAGACCTCGCAAGCAGCTAGTCGGGACAAAAAGAGCGCATTGCGCGGATCAAGGGTCGGAGGACCCCTGTCACGCGCAATACGCTCAACTAAAAGGCGAACGAATTACAGTTGTTCAGCAACGAGACCGCAGAGATCCGCCAGACGGCAGGAGTAACCCCATTCGTTGTCGTACCAGGCCACAACCTTAACCATATTGCCGCCGGAAACCTCGGTAGAAAGACCATCGATGGTCGACGAAACCTCGTAACCGATGAAGTCGGTGGAGACCACCGGATCTTCGGTATACTCAAAGACTTTGCCCAGCCAACCGCCACCCTCGGCCGCAGCTTTGAAAGCGGCGTTGACTTCTTCGGCCGTTGTGTCTTTAGAGACAATAGCCGTTAAGTCTACGACTGAGCCGGTCACGACGGGCACGCGGAAGGCCATGCCATTAATCTTTCCCTGTAGTTCAGGCAGCACGAGCCCGACAGCCTTGGCTGCGCCAGTTGTAGTCGGGATGATATTCGCTTGAGCGGTGCGCGCGCGGCGCAGATCCTTGGCAGCCGTATCCAGAATCTTCTGTCCGTTGGTCACGGCGTGAATGGTTGACATAAGCGCGTGCTCGATGCCGAAGCTATCATGCAGCACCTTGGCCGCGGGGGCCAGGCAGTTGGTGGTGCAGCTGGCATTAGAAATGATGTGCATCGTTGCAGGATCGTAGGTCTCTTCGTTGACGCCTAAGACAAAGGTGCCGTCAACGCCTTTACCAGGAGCGGAGATGACCACTTTTTTGGCGCCGGCAGCGAGATGTTTTGCCGCGCCTTCACGATCTTTAAAAAAGCCTGTGCACTCGAGGACAATGTCCACACCCAGCTCACCCCAAGGCAGTTTGGCGGGATCGGGCTCGGCGTAGCTTTTCAATTTCTCGCCATCAACATAGATGTTGCCATCTTTTACTTCAACCTTGCCGGGGAAACGGCCGTAAGTCGAATCGTACTTAAGCATATGTGCGTTGGTCTCAACAGGCATGAGGTCGTTGATCGCCTCTACGTCCAGAACGCCCTGGAATTCTTCGTAGATTCTCTTGTATACCTGACGGCCGATACGGCCGAATCCGTTGATACCGATTTTTACTGTCATGTTTTTCTCCTTTCAAAACAGTATGGTAGTTTGCAGCTTGGATCGTTGATAGGTCAATGGTCAACCTGCAAACAGACCAGATTTTTTTGATTTCACGCCAGGGTCCAGCAGAACTCTTTATTCATCCGTCGTGGTGCGCCCCGCTCGTGTTGACTGCTTGTCAATAGACTACTCCCCTCAATTATACGCCGAATCTCGATAAGGTACAGTCGCAGATTGTCATGTTTTTCGCATGACATTCTGCGCCTGTGACGCCGCCAAGAGGTCCATTACCGCCTGGGCCAGCTTGGCGCTATCGTGACGCCACGGCCTCTCTTCGTCGACAAGATCGGCCGTCACCAGGTGAACAGCAGGTGGCTTTGCATTCTGCACAAATACGGTTTGGCCCAGTGTTTCCGGCGCTATGGAAACGTTGTCATTGGCCAACACCGTGTCTAGAAAATTGGTGGGGAGATGTTGTAAAAGGGCCGATACATGATCGGCAACATCATAATTATCCGTCTCGCCGGGCTGTGTGGCAAGATTACAAATATATACTTTGGGCGCGCGGGCATGTTGCAAAGCCTGAGCCAGATCGGGTACCAACAGATTAGGTAAGATACTCGTATAGAGACTGCCGGGACCGATCAATATCAATTCCGCCTGGAAAATAGCTTTTAGTGCAGGAGGGTAGGCGCGCACGGCAGCCGGCTCAAGGGCCACACGCTGAATACGACCACCGGCATTGGTGATTGAGGACTCTCCGGAAATCCGCTGCAGTTCGGCCGTTTGCGGCGATTGGCCCACGAGTATATCTGCCACCAGGCCAACATTGGCTAGCGTGGAAGGGACCACCCGGCCGCGCATGGCCAGAACGCGCTGTGCGGCCAACAACCCTTCGTCGAAGCTGCCCGTGATGCCCGTGAGCGCGGCAAGCAAGAGGTTGCCGAAGGCGTGCCCGCGCAGTTCCTGATCGGCCCTGTCACCATCGACAACGCTGGCCCCAAAACGGTATTGCAGCAGCTGGGTCATCAACGCTTCGTCGCTCGAAAGGGCCGCGATATTGGCGCGGAAGTCGCCAGGAGGCAAAAGACCATATCCTCGTCGCAAACGACCACTGCTGCCGCCGTCGTCGGCCACGGTAACAACGGCCGTGATATTGCTCGTATATCGGGTCAGGCCGCGCAGCAGGCTGGGCATCCCTGTGCCGCCACCAATAGCCACCAATTGCGGGCCGCGGGAGGGAGCGGCCAGTTGTGCAGAGTCGGATGTGGAAATAGTCGAACTTTCAAGAGTTGGCATTTGGGTCATTGTAACAGTCGCGTAACCTAGCGTCAAAGCGAGAGGCCGCGCTCAAGTGGCAGGCGTTTTGTCCCTGTGCTATGATCAGTGGTTGGCATCACACGCCCTATGGAGTGGCGTGCGCACGCCATGACATTACCTGCAAGGAGCAGCGAAGTCGATTGGTAGACCACAGCGAATGGTGGAATGGAACTGCCGATTGTTCGCCAATGACATGACAGAAGCAAATATCCCGGTCGTGATCTTCTGTGGCGGAGAAGGCACACGCATGCGCAGCGGTACGCTGACCAAAAAAGAGCTGGTGGAAATTGGCGGACGGCCGATGATCTGGCATGTCATGCGCATTTTTTCCAGCTATGGCTTCAACAATTTTGTGCTTCCTCTCGGCTATGAAGCGCAGCAGATCAAGCGCTACTTTCTTAATTATGAAGCGATGTCACGTGATTTTACGGTTCGTGTCGGGCGGCCGGAGAATGAGATCGCCTATCATGGCGAAGAGTCACATCCGGTGTGGGAAGTCTCACTGGTGGATACGGGGCTGCGCACCAACAAGGCCAGCCGCGTCGCGCGGGTGGCAGATTACTTGACTGGAGATCGTTTCTTCCTGACTTATGGCGATGGCTTATGCGACATCGATATCAACGATTTGCTGGCCTTTCACCGCGAACACGGTCGCCTGGCCACACTGACGGCCGTCCAACCAGCCCATTACCAATATGGCATTGTGGAAGCAAGTGAGCCCGGCGTCGTAACCAGCTTCGAGCAATACCCTTCTCTACCTTACTGGATTAATGGCGGATTTATGCTATTTGAAAAGGAAGCGCTCTCCTACATGCGCAATGGGCAGGAGATTCCACTAGAAACGGGCGCGATGCAAAAAATGATCGCCGACCGGCAACTGATGATGTACCGGCATAAAGGGTTTTGGCGCTCAATGGATACCATTAAGGACGCCATTGACCTGGAGCAGCTCTGGCAGGCCGGGGCGCCGTGGAAGTCGTGGTAGAAAGCAGCGTGGAGACGTCGGGCTGTAGTTTTTGGCAGGATAGACGCGTGTTCGTCACCGGTTGTACGGGCTTTCTTGGCTCCTGGCTGACAGCCGCTCTGGCCCAGCTTGGCGCCGACGTGGTGGGTCTTGTACGCGACCACGTGCCCCAGGCGCAGCTCTTCCGCTCCGGAACGGCCGACTATCTAACACTGGTCAAAGGCGAACTGGCTGACTATGCACTGCTGGAACGCGCCCTGGCCGAATATGAAATTGATACGATCTTCCACCTGGCCGCACAGACTATCGTCGGCATCGCCAACCGCTCGCCGCTTTCGACCTTTGAGACAAATATCCGGGGCACATGGCTGCTGCTTGAGGCGGCGCGCCGCAATCCAACGGTGCAAGCGGTTGTCGTAGCCAGCAGCGAAAAAGCTTACGGGCAGCCGCAGTTCCTGCCTTTTGCGGAAGGGCATCCTCTGCATGGGAATCACCCCTACGATGTTTCTAAAAGTGCGGTCGATCTCATCGCCCAGACGTACGCCCATACCTACCAGCTGCCGGTAGCCATCAGCCGCTTTTCAAATCTATATGGCGGCGGCGATTTGAACTGGAACCGCTTGTTACCGGGCACCATTCGCAGTGTACTGCGCGGCCAACCGCCGGTAATCCGTTCCGATGGCTCCTTCAAGCGCGATTATGTCTATGTCGAGGACGCCGTGCAGGCCTATCTGATTCTGGCCGAAAGGGCAGGCCAGCCGGGCGTCTGCGGCGAAGGGTTCAACTTTGGACTGGGCCAACCGGCCACGGCCCTGGAAGTTGTAAATACGATTATCCGCGTTTCTGAACACCCGCATCTGTTGCCGCTCATCCTGGACGAGGTGCGCAACGAAATCCGGGACGAATATCTGAGCGCTGAAAAGGCGCAGCGCTGCTTAGGCTGGCAACCGCAGCACAGTTTGGAGAGCGGCCTGGTGAAGACAATGGCCTGGTATCGTGATTTCCTGGCCCTGAATCCAGAACCCTGATTTGCAATGCATGTACTGGTCACGGGCGCAACTGGCTTTATCGGTCGCTCTTTGGTAGCCCGGCTGGTAACACAAAAGGATACGGCCGTTACCGTCCTCATCCGGGAGCGTCATACCCGACCCCAACTGCCTACACCCTTGGAAACCATTCACCCCCAAATCAACCTTATTTACGCGGATCTGCGCGATCTTCAACAAACGAAACTGGCCATGCGTAAAGCCCAGCCTGACGCCATCTTTCACCTGGCCGCAGCCGGTGTCGGCGACCCCTTTCTGCCCGTCGATACGGCCTTGAGCCACAACCTGTACGGAACCATAAACTTACTACGCGCCGTATTTGAAGCGGGGCCAGGCACCCCCCAGCCGCGGCAGCTGATTGTCAGCCGTACACCGGGCGAATACAGCACAATGAACCCTTATGCGGCCAGTAAAGCGGCGGCGTGGCAGTTCTGCCGCATGTATGCGCGTACGCGGGGATGGCCGGTGGTCGGAGCCATGATCTTTCAGGCCTATGGACCAGGGCAGGCGGTCCGGCGCTTGCTGCCTTCGGCCATACGCGCCGCGTTGGACGGCCAGGATTTCCCTATGACAGCCGGTCAACAGCAGCGAGATTGGATTTATGTGGCTGATGTCGTAGCAGGATTGCTGGCGGTCCACAGTGCCGGCCTGATTCCGGGAACAACAGTAGACCTGGGCAGCGGGAAATTGCACAGTGTAGCCAGCGTGGTGCGCCGCATCTACGCTCTGGCCGGCGGGAAAGGACGGCCGTTGTTCGGAGCTGTCCCCTCCCGTCCCGGAGAAGAAGCAGCGCAGCAAGCGGACGTTTTGCGCAGCAAAGAGTTAACAGGTTGGGAGACAGCCGTGTCGCTGGAAGCGGGTCTCCCACTAATGTTGTCCTCCTATCAAGATAGGGACCCAAATGCTGCCTTGACATCAGATTATCCGTCATGAGCAGTTGGGTCGACACACAACATTGTCGTGATCGTTCGGTTTCTAGCGCATTCGCTCGTCACGCGGCATTATTGACGAAGCTATTGTATACTCAGGTTCGTAAATCCTGGTGCAGCTATTGTTTTTCACTCTGTATTCGGTTAATAGGCCAATTCATCACAGGCTCACTTTGGGAAGTAAGAAATCAATGAACAAGAAAAAGGTAAATATCCTTGATCTGCAAACGATGGCGGACAACGGCGAACCGATCACCATGTTGACCGCCTATGATTACGCCTCTGCCTCCCTGGTAGATGCGGCCGAAATTGACATGATTCTCGTTGGAGACAGCCTGGGTATGGTCGTCCTGGGCTATGACAGCACCGTGCCTGTGTCCATGGAGGAAATGATACACCACTGCAAGGCTGTGGCCAGAGGAGCAAAACACGCCTTCCTCGTCGGCGACATGCCCTTTATGTCCTACCAGGTTGAGATAAGCGACGCGGTGCGCAATGCCGGCCGCTTCCTGAAAGAAGCCGGTATGGACAGCGTCAAGCTGGAAGGCGGGCAGGAAATAGTGCCCACAATTGAAGCCATCCTGGCCGCGGGCATTCCTGTCATGGGTCATATCGGCCTCACCCCACAGTCCCAATCGAAACTGGGCGGTTATCGCGTACAAGGCAGAACGGCCGCATCAGCCTTCACACTCCTCCAGGATGCGCTGGCTTTGGAAGCAGCCGGCTGCTTCGCCATCGTATTGGAGGCGGTTCCAGCCACCGTGGCTCAAGTCATCAGCCGGCGTCTGCAAATCCCCACTATTGGCATTGGCGCTGGAGCAGCATGCGATGGCCAGGTATTGGTCTTCCATGACCTGCTGGGTTTGTATGATCGCTTGCAGCCGCGCTTCGTCAAAGAATATGCTTCACTGCGCCAGACTGTCATTGACGCCTTTGTAGCCTACAGTCAGGATGTACGCGCTTCCCGATTTCCAGCCCAAGAACACACCTACGCCATGAAAGCAGAGGAAGAAGCCGCCTTCATGGGCTTGCTCGTGGATTGACATGCGCGCGCTGAATGCGAATGACCTGCTTAAAGTTGCGGTAGAAGCGGCCGTCAGCGGCGGCAAACTAGCCCGTGGAAAATTTAGCCAACCGCTGCAGGTCAGCAACAAAGGTTTCCGCGACTTTGTCACCGATGCCGATCTGGCTACGCAAGATATAATTACGCGAACTATCCGCGATGCTTTTCCGGATCACGGTTTCTTGACCGAAGAGGAAGATAGCACTTTACCTGTTGATGGGCCGGTGATCTGGATCATTGATCCCATTGACGGCACAACCAATTACAGCCGCCAGATGCCTCTATTTTGTGTCTCCATCGCCGCCGTTTTGAACCGTCCTCCCTTGAGCGATGAGGATGTGCTGGCAGGAGTCATCTATGATCCGATGCAGGATGAGCTTTTTAGCGCGGCAGCAGATGGGGAGAGCCGCTTGAACGGCCGTGTTATGCGCGCCAGTCGACATGAGAGGTTGGGACGGGCCGAAGTGGCCTTGGATTGGAACCACACCCCCTTTTTGCGCCAGACAACCTTGGACACCGTCGCCCGCTTGGCCCACGATGTAGACGGCCTGCGCAGTCTTTCCTCGGCCGCCCTGGCTTTGGCCTGGGTTGCCGCCGGTCGCCTGGATGGCTATTTTAATTTCAGCTTGAAACCATGGGACGTAGCCGCGGGCAGTCTGCTTGTACGCCAGGCCGGGGGATGGGTAAGCGATCTGGCAAACCAGGCAGTCTCCTATGCAGAAACAGATATGGAATGCCTGGCCAGCAACGGCCGTTTGCATGAAAAGTTGTTATCTTATTTGCCGGCGCAGATATTTAAGCAAGAATAAGGTCAGCACTAAGCGAGTGAAACAGCAGAGGCGCAACTATGCGTTGGCCACACTACGAACACATATTCTTCGATTGCGATTCCACGCTCACGACGGTCGAAGGCATAGACATTCTGGCTGAATCAGCTGGCAAACGATGGCGGGTTGAGGTCCTGACCCAGGCTGCCATGGATGGCGAGCTAGATCTGGAAGATATTTTCGCCCGGCGCTTGCGGGCGGTCAAACCAACCCACCAACAGATCCGCGACATCCGTCGCGCCTACAAAAGACATATGGTGCAGGATGCTAAACCGTTGATCGCCGCTCTACAGGAACTCGGTCACCAGGTCTATATTATTAGTGGTGGCCTGCTCGAGCCGGTGCGCGAGTTTGGTGTTTTTCTGGGCGTACCCCCAGAACAGATTCGTGCCGTTGACATAACTTATGATGAGCTTTCCGGCCAATGGTGGCTGGAGGGCAGCGAGCAATATTTGGATTACGAGGAGGGCGCGTTAACGGTCAGCGACGGCAAGGCGGAGATTGTGCAGGAGCTGCTGGAGGGGAAAAACGGCCGTTCCCTGCTGGTTGGTGACGGCTACAGCGATTTACTGGCTGGCCGGGCAGTCAATCTATTTGCCGGTTTTGGCGGCGTGGTGCAGCGCCAGCGCGTCATGCAGCAGGCGCCGCTGTTCGTGCAGAGCGCGAGCCTGGCACCTCTGTTGGTCATTGCGGCAGGACCGGCAGCCATTCGTCGCCTAATCGGGACACCCCATGAAGCTTTGAGTCGTAGGGCACTGGAACTAATCCACGCCGGAGCAATACGGTTTAATGATGAACGGCTCAATGCGAAATTTAGCGCGGCATTCGATGCTGTCTATCAGGCATTCCATACCCGTCCCGGCGGAGATGCGCTTGCAGATGCTGATGACCCGGACGCAACCGATGAATAGAAGCGCGCTGTTTGTTTTTGAGGTAACTGACTATGCAATTGCGTGCCACCTACCCAAGTCGTGAACACGGCGCGTGTAGCGTCAGTTGATTGAAGATTATTATTAGCGGGAAGGATGAAGATGTTTCGAATTCTAGTGGCTGACAAATTGGGCCAGGCGGGGCTGGAAAGGCTGGAGCAGGCGGAAGATGTCAGTTTTGATGTGAAAACGGGCCTGGGCAAGGAAGCGCTGTTGGCCATTATTCCCCAGTATGATGCCTTAATCGTACGCAGCGGCACCCAAGTGGACGCCGATGTGCTGCAAGCTGGGAGCAAGCTGAAGGTGGTCGGCCGTGCCGGCGTGGGTGTGGACAATATCGATATCCCTGCCGCGACGAGGGCGGGCATCGTCGTCATGAATACACCGGGGGCCAACAGCATAGCCACCGCGGAGCAAGCCATGACCTTGATGCTGGCCGCCAGCCGGCATACGGCCGTGGCCCATGCTGCGCTAAAAGCAGGTGAATGGAAACGCGCTTCCTATGTCGGAACGGAACTGTACGGCAAAACGCTGGGTCTTATTGGCTTCGGCCTTGTCGGCCGTCTCGTGGCTGAACGTGCGCTCGCTTTCGGCATGGAAGTCCTCGCCTATGATCCCTTTGTCTCCGAGGAAATTGCCCTCGATCTGGGTGTTACCTTGGTTGACCTGGAAGATCTGCTGCCTGTGGCCGACTACCTTTCCTTGCACACCGCCTTGCTGCCCGAGACAGAGAGTATAATCAACGCCGCAAGCATCAGCCTGATGAAGAAAGGGGTGATCATCATCAATGCCGCGCGCGGCAAATTGATTGACGATAATGCGCTGGCAGACGGCTTGAAGAGCGGGCATGTTAGGGCGGCTGCCATTGATGTATACCGCCAGGAGCCACCAACAGCCAGCAATCCACTGCTGGGGCTGCCTAATGTATTGCATACGCCGCACCTGGGAGCCAGTACCTTGGAATCGCAGCGTCTGGTAGCGACGCAGATCGCCGATCAGGTTGTAGCCGCGCTACGCGGCACCGATTTCGCCAATTCAATAAATATGCCTTTCCCGGTCAGCGAAGGCACTTTTGCCCGCATACAACCATTTATGACGCTGGCCGAGAAGCTGGGTGCACTACACGCCGGACTGGCCAACGGGCCGGTGCACCAGGTTGAAGTTGAAGTCCAAGGAGTTGAAGTAACGGGCCTGGTCCGCGCCATCGCCGCCGCGATCCTGATCGGACTACTGCGCGATAAAGTGGACGTGCCCATAAATTATGTAAACGCCCCCATCCTGGCCGAAGAGCAGGGCATCACCATCAGCCAGACGCGCGGGATCAGAGGGCTGGATTACCCGAACCTGATCACCTGCCGCGCCAGTTGGGATGGCGGCGCTCGTACCCTGGGTGGGGTTCTATTTGGCAACGGTGAACCGCGTATCGTGCAAGTAGACCAGTACCGCCTGGAGGCGCGACCGGATGGCGTCGTCTTGATGCTCAAGAATCAGGATGTGCCGGGCGTTATCGGTCAGGTAGGTACGCTGCTGGCAGCCTATAAGGTCAATATCGCCGAATGGCGGCTGGGGCGCAATGAGCCGGGCGGTGAAGCGCTCTCTTTCATCAATTTGGACAGCGTGCCACCGGCCCCCGTTTTGGAAGCGTTGGCCGAGGTCGATGCAGTGACAAGAGTAAAACTGGCGATTTTGTAACAGCCGACAGCTATCAGCTATCGGCTGTCACCTTAACAAGCACACTTAGAGTGAGGTTTAGATCATGTTGCAGCCGAGTAAGAACAGCCGATTTATTTTTTTCTAGTTTTGCTGGTGGGGATGATTGTGATCGTGATCGCCGCTGCGGCGTCGGGGGTTCAGGCGACTCCAGAGGACCAGGGGCCTCCCCCATTATTCCCGATCAACCCTTTTCCCAATCTCACCTTCGATAAGCCGGTGGCCATCGCCCACGCCCGAGACAAGCGTTTGTTTATTGTCGAGCAGCCGGGCGTGATTCGCGTTGTAGAAGGCCGTGGCCCTGCCGCCAACAGCAGCGTGTACCTGGATATCAAGGGGCAGGTCACCTACGGCGGCGAAATGGGCTTGCTGGGGCTGGTCTTTCATCCCAACTACGCACAGAATGGTTATTTCTATGTCAATTACACGCGCACCGTGGGCGCGAATCTAGAAACGGTTATTTCCCGTTTCCAGGTAACGGCCGATCCTGATCTGGCAGATCCCTCCAGCGAATTAATCTTGCTGCAAGTTGCCCAACCATATTCAAATCACAATGGCGGCAGCCTCAACTTTGGCCCTGATGGTTATCTGTATATCGGCTTAGGCGACGGCGGGGCGGGCGGCGACCCGGGCAATCGCGCTCAGAACGGAGCGGAACTGCTGGGCAAGATGCTGCGCATCGACGTGGACGGCACCGCTCCCGGAAAAAACTACGCCATCCCGGCCGATAATCCCTTCATAGGCGCGCCCGCTCTGGACGAGATCTGGGCTGTGGGCCTGCGCAATCCGTGGCGCGCCAGCTTTGACCGCCTGACCGGGGATCTGTACATTGGCGACGTGGGGCAGAATCTTTGGGAGGAGATCGATTTCCAGCCGGCGGCCAGCCCTGGCGGGCAAAATTATGGCTGGCGGTTGAAAGAGGGCAACCATTGCTATATTCCGGAGCAAGGATGCGACCCGGGCGGCCTGACTGACCCCATATTTGAATACAGCCATAGTGAAGGATGTTCCGTTACCGGCGGCTATGTTTATCGCGGCCCATCCATACCCGCGTTGCAGGGCTATTATCTATACGCCGATTATTGTACGGGGGAAATCTCCGCGCTGCATAGCGACGGGCAAGGAGCGTGGCAGAACTATTCAGTGACGAAAATCGACAAGTATCTGCCTACATTTGGCGAGGACAACGCCGGGGAACTATTCCTGGCGCAGCGTGAAGCGGGGACGATTCATAGCTTGAGGGAACTGCGCGGCATGATCTTCGTGCCGCTAATACGGAGATAAGGAAGAGGTAGTTGTTTTAATTGCGACGAGGATCGTCGTTCTTTCTTTCGGGATCTTTTCCACGATTGGCCAATTCGACATCAACGTGCCCGTTTTTTATCTCATGATTTCCATCATCATCGGGATTGATATAACCGTACGCTCGTAGACGGCTTAACCACTTTGCGGCACCAGTTACTTTTTTCAATTTAGCACCTTCTTCACATGCGCGATTTGGCAAATCGGGACGCGATTCACCAAATCGCGCTGCAAACTTCAACTGAGACAAAACACACCCATGAATAAATTGTGGTTAACTCCGCTATCACAGGGCGTATTAGCACTATCGGGCGGACCAGTACAGAGCAAACAATACCGGGATCCGGTGAGCAGAGCCGGCATGTTTTCTGAAGACATTGCCTTCTTCTTTAAGAATTATAGGTGGCAAGGCCTGATGTTTTGGTTAATTCGCAGTTAATCAAGGGTGAAGCATGCGTGAACAACGCTTTGCGCGCTTATTTTTCCATTGGGATTGTGCAGGAAGATCAAAAGAGGCGCAGCGGCTGCTGTTGACTTTTCCGCCTACGGGTTTTCAGGCCATCATCAAACATGCTGACCTGCACATCAATGATAAGCAAAAGCACTTTTTGCCTATCCATTGATGGCTCATTGTGAAAGTGAACCATATCAACTTCCCTTTCGAGCAAGCGCTCAAGCCACGCAGGTAGTAATCACCGCGATCAAAGAACCCCCAAATATTGGGGGGTTCAAAGGGGAAATACTTTGTGATCAGAAGTACGCCCGGAGGGACTCGAACCCCCAACCGCCTGGTTCGAAGCCAGATACTCTATCCATTGAGCTACGGGCGCCAGAATCATGTAGACCTCCCACATATTGGCTGGGAGGTCCTATGATTTGGGGCGAGCGAGGAGATTCGAACTCCCGATCTTCTGGGCCACAACCAGACGTGTTAACCACTACACTACACCCGCCATAGATGCTTGTGAGGGAAATGCTATCATAAGTAGGAGTGGTGGGCAAGTGGGCTGAAGAAAATTGTTAACTGGTGAATGGTGAATGCTGAATAGGACGCCATTTCATTAACCATTCACAATTCACCTTTATTTATCTACAATTTCGCACTCTTGTTGCCTAGCGTAAAGCGGTCTACAATTTGGTCATGCCTGCTGAAGAAATAGTGCTAAACGGCCGTTACAAACTCCTTGAACGCATCGGTAGCGGTGGTATGTCTGTGGTCTATAGGGCGCAGGACATGCTGCTGGGGCGGCTGGTGGCGGTGAAGATGCTGCATGAAATCTTCTCCGGAGACGAAGAGTTCTTGCGTCGCTTCCGCCAGGAGGCGACGGCCGCGGCCGGATTGCAGCATCCCAACATCGTTACTGTGCACGACATCGGCCAGGATGGGCACCGCCAATATATCGTCATGGAGTACGTGAACGGCCGAACCTTAAAGCAGCTTATTCGCCGCCATAATCAGGACGGGCGACCCATTCCTGTCAGCCGCGTCCTGGACCTGACCATCCAGATTTGCGCCGGTGTCGGATACGCCCACCGCGCCAATCTTGTCCATTGCGACATCAAGCCGCAGAATGTGCTGGTCACGCGTGATGAGCGGATCAAGGTGGCCGATTTCGGCATCGCCCGCGCCATGAGCGAGGCCAGCCGCCAAGTGCAAGATGAGGGTATGTGGGGCACGCCGCAATATTTCTCCCCTGAGCAGGCCTCCGGCGAACCCCCTACCCCCGCTTCCGACGTCTATGCCATTGGGGTAGTGATGTTTGAGATGTTGACCGGGCAGTTGCCCTTCACGGCCGATTCGCAAACAGCCCTGGCCCTCAAGCACATCCAGGAACGGCCGCCAAAGGTAGGCGATCTCGATCCTGCCGTGCCTGAACAGCTAGAATTGATTGTCGACAAAGTGTTGGCTAAAGAGCCTTCTGGCCGCTACCGCACGGCGGGGCAGCTGGGCCAGGTGTTGAGCAGCTATCGCAGCAGCAGCCAGGCTGAAACGGGGCCAATCGTGCCCATAGCAGCCGTGGCCGCCATAACCGAACCAGGGATGCCGGTCAGCGAGCAAGTGACCCAAATTTTCCCCAGACCGCAGCCAACCATTCCTTCCAGTAGCGGGCAGGAAATCGCCACCGCAGCGTTCGCCAGGCCGGCCGCTATTACGCCCGCTGTCCCACCGCAGGAGAGCGGTAATGATTGGCTGGCTATCGGTCTCGGCGTCATCGCTCTTATCGCCTTATTGGGTCTCATCCCGCTCTGGTACTTTGTCTATATCGCCTACGCGGGGTAGTTAGTCGAGTGGTCTCATCGGCTGCCAAGTCTCAGCGTATGGCAGGGCCGCTTGCCCAGGCAGTTCGCATCTGAGGATGTGAACTACACGAGATTTGAACTCAGTCGGGGAAGCTGGTTTATTACGGGCTAGCGACAGATCAGGATTGGCTGGCGGGAGAGACGCAGGGCTCCTTCTACTGAGCTGCCCAACATCAAATGGCGCATTTCGCGAATTCCAAATCCGCCCATGATTAACAGATTGCTGCCTACCGATTCGGCCGTTTCAATGATCGCCTCGGTTATTGGCTCTTCGCGCAGCAGAAAATCAATATTTATGAGTTGGTGACCGGCCAGGTAGAGGCGCGCGCGCTCCAGAGCCGCCGGCGAAGTATGTTCAGTGCGCACGGTCACAACAGCCAGACGCGTATTCCAACGCAGTGCCAGATAAGTTGCTACAAATAATGCTTCGTCCGCCTTGGGACTGCCATCGTAAGCCAGCAGCGCGCGATCCATGGGTGAATGGGGATCGCCAGCCAGCACCAAGATGGGACGTGGGCAGCGCTTGATGAGCGTTTTCACGCCTGCGCTCAAGCCGTTTTCGGCCGTCGTGTCCGTGGCAAAAGTGAGATTGGTGGCCATCAGGTCAACCCAGGCCGCGCGTTCGATCATCAGTTCGCCTTCAACCCCGACCTCTGCCGCGAACTGGCCTTCGATCCCGGCCTCGTCACAACGGTCGCAGAAAATGTCGCGAATCTGGTAGGTTTCATCGCTTTCAAGTCCGGCCTCATTGTCTACGGCGTGTATGGCCATAATACGGCCGTTTTCCCTCTGGGCGACGCGGATCGTCTCGTCGAGGAGATTCCAATCAGCTTGCGTGCCCTGTAGTGAAACGAGAATGTCGGCAAAGAGCGCATTGTCGCGCTGAGAGGCCCCCATCTGGTGGCGCCATTGGCCGGGTGGCGGCCCTTTTTCCAACGCCGGAGCCACCACATCGAGCAGCTTTTCGCCCAGTCGGGAGAGAGCGCGTCCCAAGCGGTTGTCCCTTTTTGCTGTCAGATCGGCAATGGCGGATCGGGGACTCACCTCCCAGCCGATACCTGCTTCCAGTTCCGCGCGTCGTTCCGACAGCAAGAGGTAAATATCCGCCTCAGTACGATCCTCAAAATTGCGCATCGTACCCTGGGCACGGATGAGAGATATGACCGGCAAGTACAGCTCGTCGTACCAGCGTGCTGCCGCCTCTTCATAGGCGATCTCCAGCCCTTTTTGCGCTGACAAACTCTTGCCGGTAGGCATCAATCTGCGCCAACAAGGATTTATACTGTTCACAGAAGGTCAAGTAGAGATCGGCATCGGGACGGGATTCAGCAAGGCAGGACATTTCCAGGAAGCGAATGTAATTGGTTCTGCAAATAATCTCAACAGGATCGGCGTCGACGCCAATAGGCAATCGAGTCTTGACCTCTGTAACACGCGCGGAGATCGTCTTGTTGCCAAGCTGGCGGGAAACGGAAACGCGATGATTGCCGTCCTTGACAAAATAAGCCTCCCCCACTTGATAGACATCGATCGGATTCCAGCCCTTCATATCGGTGACGGCCGACTTGACCCGCGCCCAACGTTCGGCGTCGCTATCCCGCTTGGGAAGAAATTCCCGCGTGAAATCTTCAGAGCGGCCGACGCTGCCCACAATAGCATCCAGCGGAATCTCGCGCACACCGTGCTCAACCGTTGCCGTGACTTCTAGCTGATCGGTAACCTCATGGTAGGCCAGAAGATCATCGAATTCTCCCGTGATCCGGTGCAGAAGCTGGCGCATAGCGGCTTCCTGTCGGGCGCGACGAAAGTCCTGCAACGCTTGTTTGTAGCTTAGTTCTGTCACAACACAATTATACATCAACTGCTTCCGTTGCTATAATGGAGCAGCGGATTGTTAAGTAAAGGGAAAGGACGGTTGTTTCTGGCAAGTTACCTGTAACTAGTAGTGGGCAAGATTGTTTGAATCGGTATCTTAAGCGAACAAGCTGGACAAGATCTAGCGGGGAAAGACAATATGAGCAACGATTGAATTAGGCATTATTGGCGGCAGTGGCCTCTATGACATGGCCGGGCTCGCAGACATTGAAGAAATCAGGGTGACAACACCATTTGGCGATCCCTCGGATGCGATCATTGTGGGCAGCTTGCACGGCCGGCGCATCGCCTTCCTCGCGCGACACGGCCGTGGCCATTTGCTTACACCCACGGAAGTCCCATATCGCGCCAATATCTATGCCCTGAAGCAGCTGGGCGTCAAGTATATCGTTGCGGTCAGCGCCTGCGGCTCCTTGCGTGAAGATTATGCGCCAGGCCATATCGTCATCCCCGACCAGCTGGTAGATTTCACGATGCATCGCGAGCAATCGTTTTTCGGCAAGGGACTGGTAGCCCATGTCTCACCCGCCATGCCCTTTTCGGCCGAACTTGGGCGGGTGGTGGCCAAGGCCACGCAAGCATTCACAAATTCGGTGCACGAAGGAGGGTCGTTCATTACGATTGAAGGCCCGCGTTTTAGCACCAAGGGGGAGTCCAACCTGTACCGGCAGTGGGGCATGAGCATCATCGGCATGACCACCAGCCCCGAGGCATTCCTGGCGGCCGAAGCGGAGATAGCTTATGCAGTTATGGCCCATGTGACCGATTACGATGTCTGGCACGAAGATGAAGATCCGGTGACGGTGGAGAGGGTGATTCGTGTCTTGCAGCAGAATACCGAAGTGGCGCAATCCGCTATCGCCCTGATGGCAGAGCAGATGGTGGAGTGGGCTGTGGATATGGCGGCGCACCAGGGCATGAGGGACGCTTTGATCACCGATAGAAACAGCATCCCGGCCCAGGCGCAAGAAGATCTGGCGCCTATTGTGGGCAAGTATCTGGGATAGAGTGAAAGTTGCCAGCTTTTTCACAACCAACCTATAAAGGCTCTGTAGAACAAGAAAGTTGGCAACATGATTCCCGATTATGTACACCTGGCTGCCAGAAGATGTCCATGAACTAAACGGCCGTCGCGAGGGCTTGCTGCTGCTCATCGTGGCCGTTTTTGTTTTTGTGAACGCCGTTGCGCTGAGCCTGGCCGTGGATGGGCAACTACTCTGGCGACATTTGTGGGGACCGATCGTCTGGTTGCTGGCCATTGTCGCCGCGCACGTGCTGCTCTTTCTATTTCGGCCGCAGCATGATCCCTTATTGCTGCCCATGTTCGCATTACTTTGCGGATGGGGCATCATTTTGATCGACCGCCTGGCCGTAAATTTCCTGGCACGGCAGGTGATGTGGGTTCTATTGGGGACCGCTGTACTCCTGACTGTGACGATTCTGCCACGCAACCTGCGCATCTTGCGTCGCTATCGCTACACTTTGCTGATCGCCGGCCTTATGCTGCTGGCGTCCACGCTGCTCTTTGGCGTCAACCCTTCCGGCTACGGGGCCGCTCTCTGGTTGCCAATACCTTTACCTTACACCAGGCCTGTATTCTATTTCCAGCCATCAGAGCTCCTCAAGCTGCTGCTGGTCGTTTTTCTGGCCAGCTACTTCGCCGAAAGAGACGCTTTGCTACGCCAGAGCCACTTCAAAGGATTGCGCGGCACTTTCCCCTATCTGGCCCCCCTGCTGCTGATGTGGGGCTTCTGCATGTTACTACTGGTCTGGCAGCGCGATCTCGGCGCAGCGACGCTGTTTTTCATCGTTTTTCTGGCCCTGCTCTACCTGGCGACGGGAGACAGACGTTATGTGGCCGCCGGTTCACTCTTGCTGCTCCTGGCCGCTATTTTCGCCTACGTCCTGTTTGATGTGGTCGCCCTGCGCGTGGAGGCGTGGTGGAACCCGTGGCCCGACTCCCTCGGACGCGCCTTCCAGATCGTGCAATCCTTGTACGCAGTGGCCGCCGGCGGTTTTTTCGGCCAGGGCGCGGGCCAGGGTTTTCCAATCTATATTCCCGTGGTCCATTCCGACTTCGTCTTCGCGGCCGTCGCTGAAGAGTGGGGACTTGTCGGCAGCCTCAGCCTCGTGGCCATATTCATGCTTTTGGCTTACCGTGGGCTGCGCATGGCCATGTTCAATAGACGGCCGTTTCGCGTTTACCTGATCACGGGCATTACCCTTCTCTTTAGCGTGCAGGCCCTGCTGATCATGGGTGGCGTCACCAAACTCCTGCCTCTTACCGGCGTAACCTTGCCCTTCATCAGCTACGGCGGCAGTTCCATGTTGATCAGCAGCATCATGTTGGGATTGTTACTGCATATGTCGCAAGAAGATAGTCCGGACCGCCAAGGATTAGCGGTAAGGGGCCGGCGATCTGGCTCATGAACAACGGACTAGCTACTACGCCGGATCGCGACAAAATCCGTACTTTGAGCAAGCTCCTACTTACGGCCTTTATGTTGGTTGCCGCGGCGCTGGTCTTCTGGGGCGTGCTGCGCGCCGCAGCCATTTTAAGCCGCGATGATAATCCGCGCCTGGTGGAAGCTGAGCTGCGCATTCAACGCGGCTCCATTTTAGATCGCAGCAACAAGGTGTTGGCCGAGAACACCGGTACGCCGCAGCGACAGGAACGCAGCTATCCCTTCCCTTTCGTCGGGCCGGCCATCGGTTACTACAGTTTCATCCATGGCACAGCCGGCATTGAAGCCGGCTTCGATGACAATCTACGCGGCGAACCATCCGCGTTCTGGCCCGCTGCGGTTCAGCAGACGCTACACTTGCCACAAACAGGCTATGACGTGCAGCTAGCGCTGGATGTGGAGCTGCAAGAAACGGCCGATACGCTGCTTGGCGATCAACAAGGAGCCGTGCTTTTGTTGGAAATGCCGCGCGACAGTGGCGATCGCGCCTGGATCCGCCTTATGGCCAGCCATCCTGGCTACGATCCCAACCTCTTGGATGAGCAATTTGACGAACTAGGCGCAGACGAACGCGCCCCGCTGCTGAACCGGGTCACGCAGGGCCAATACCAGCCCGGCCTGCTGCTGCAACCACTGATTTTGGCCAAGGGCGTTGAACAAGGATTGATCCGTCTGGATGATGCGGTTGAGGAAGCGGACCGCGCCGTATCCATAAACGGAACGCTCGCGCATTGCGCCAGCCCGCCACCTGATCAGGCTACCTGGGCCGACGTGCTGCGCCATCGCTGCCCGGGTCCGATGCAGGAGCTGGCCGACCAACTTGGCGTTGGCGGTCTGGACGAAGCCTTCGCCGCCTTTGGCCTGGACCGCGATCCTTTGTTGGAGATCGATACGACGACAGCACCCGACAACCGTCTGGCTGATCCATTGCAGGCGGGCATTGGGCAAGACAATCTCTCGATCACACCCTTGAAGATCGGCCTGGCCATGGCCTCCCTGGCCACGAATGGTCGCCGGCCGCAGCCCCAATTGGCCCATGCGCTACAAGATGAAGAAGGCAACTGGCGGGCCTTGTCTCTGGAAGCAGAGATCGCCCAGGCGACAACCGCCGGGACAGCGCGAGCGATCCGCCGCGCCCTGCCGCAGCAAGACGGCTTCCTTGAGCTCAACCCTCTGGTGATCTCAGGACCGGCAGGAAGCACCAACTCCTGGTATGTGGGCATCTTGGCCGGAGAAACGGCCGATTATGTGGTCGTTGTCGTATTGGAGGGGGGCGATGAAGAGGCACAGGCGCAGGATGTGGGGCGGGGTGCGTTGACGGTGGTCGAACAATCCAGCTAAGCCAGCACTATGTCGAACAAAGTGCCCTTTTTGGCAAAAGAGTCTTGGCACGCAGATTTCACAGATTTGCGCGGGAACAGAGTGAGTACTCAGCATCCTCAGGTGCGGCTTTGCAGGCGACTGCATCTGAGGATAGCCGGCTCCTTCAATTCTAGTCTAGACCCGTATGAACAGATCTTGCGCCTATTTATCTTTCAACAAATCGCGGATTTCGGTCAGCAGCACCTCTTCGGCCGAAGGTGTGGGCGGCGCCGCCGGTGCTTCTTCCTCTTTTTTCTGCAACCGATTATAGGAGCGAACTACCAGGAAGACGACAAAGGAGATAACCAGGAAATTGACGATCGCCTGCAGGAATAGGCCGTAACCAACAACAGCATCGCCGACGGTGATCGTCAGCAAGTGAAAAATCAAGGCCTCCCAGCAAAATACCGATCAGCGGCATAACGATGTCGTTCACCAGCGAATTGACAATAGCGCCAAAGGCGACGCCGATGATTACGGCAACAGCAAGATCGATCACGTTGCCTTTGTTTAGAAAATCGCGAAACTCTTTAAGCATGATTACCCTCCATGTGGGCGAAATTCATCAGCAATCTTTCTGAGAACAAGGTCACAATACACTGCCACATTATAACCATGTCAACGCACGCTTGGCAATGGCCTGGGCGACGTGTTGTTGGTTTTTTGGCGATTTTTTGGGAGCGGGGATGCAAACGGCCGGGCTCACCGCTGAACCGCTGAACCCGGCCGTCATATAATGTTTGACTAAATCAACGTCTGCTTAAAACGCCATTTCAGGCGCAGTCCCTGCCAGAGGGAGCCAATCTACTCTTTCCCGTTTGCTGCCGCTTCAGCGGCCAGGAGCATTAACGCTTCGATCCGCGGCAGCATATGCTGCGGATTGGGATGCAAGCCTTCCTGCACCAGGGCGCTTTCGTACAACTGCTCGATGGAGAGATTGATCAGCTCCGAATCCGGATGCTCTTCCAGCAGGTGCGCCAGGTTGGAGATCAGAGGATGGCCGCGGTTCACCTCCATGATCCGCTTCGGCACCACGTAGTTCTGGTCCAAAAAGCGCTGCAAGCGCTGTGTGTCGCGGTCCTGGACCCCTTCCGGCGTCACCAGGCGCACGGGGCTGTCCTTGAGCACTTTGGATTCGCGCACTTCCACGACGCGCTCACCCAACGTGGATACACATCGGCCGACAAAGAGATTGAAGGGCTTCTCGTCCAAGATCGGGGTCGAATCGACCACGTCTTCCTCTTCCAGCTGCGGCAGTTCCAGGCCGGCGTCGTCGATATTGCGCAGTTTCTTGTCTTTGAACTCCTGCACCATCGGGGCCAGGAAAGCATCCAGCGGATCAACCCAGTACAAGACCTCAATGCCGCGCGCCTTGAAGGGATCGAGATGTGGGCTGCGCGCCACCGATTGCTCATCATCTCCCAAGACGTAGTAGATCTCCTCTTGCGATTCCGGCATGCGCTCGATATACGCTTCCAGCGAGGTCAATTCACCCTCGCTGCCCGAGGAAGCATAGCGTAGATAGGGTAGGATCTCATCTTTGGCGCCGGGATCGGTCGCCAGTCCTTCTTTGAAGGAACGGCCGAACTCATGCCAAAAATCAGCATATTTCTGCGGCTCTTTCTCGGCCAGCTGGCCTAATTCCTTGAGCACCCGTTTACGCACTGTGCGTGCCATTTGGCGCATGATGCGGCTTTGCTGCACCGTTTCACGGCTGACATTCAGCGGCAAATCTTCAGAGTCCACCACCCCATCCACGTAGTTGAGCCAGTCCGGCAATAGTTCCGTGCAGTACTCCTGGATCAGCACATTGTGTGAGTAAAGCATCACGCCCGCTTCTTTGCGCATGGCCAGAATGCCCGGTTCACGCTTGGAAGGCACAAACAGCAGGGCGCGCAAATTCACCGGAGCATCAGAAGAGAAATGAATGGTGGACGTCGGCTCTTCGAAGTCCATGGTCATCTGCCGGTAGAAATTCTTGTATTCGTCAGGCTCAACTTCAGACGGCCGTTTACGCCATAGTGACGTCTGCTGATTGGCCTGATCCTCACCGGTGAAGATCGGATAACGCACAAAGTCAGAGTACTTCTTGACAATTTGCTTCAATTTCCATTCGCTGGCAAACTCCTCAGCGTCCCTTTTCAGGATAAGATGGATTTCGGTGCCGCGATCCGCTTTTCCAGCCGTTTCCACACGGAAGCTATCGCTGCCGTCGGATATCCAGGCTACGGCCGGGGCTTCCGGCTTATAGCTGCGCGAAACAACCCGCACTTCATCCGCAACCATGAAAACAGAATAGAAACCGACTCCAAACTGCCCGATCACATCACTGGCGTCAAAATCCGCTTCGCCAACCCGCGTCAGGAATTCGCGCGCGCCTGACTGGGCGATAGTGCCCAGATTCTGGATGACTTCGTTTTGGTCCATGCCAATACCGCTATCGCGAATCACTATGCGCTTCGCTTCGCCCTCATCCACCTCCGGGACGTCGATGTGGATCGCCAATTCAGCATCCACATCCAATACGTCGCGGTTGGTTAGACTCTCAAAGTGCATGCGCGTCAACGCATCGGAGGCATTGGAGATAAGTTCACGCAAGAATATATCGCGATCCTTGTATAAGGAATGGGCCAGAATATTCAGCAGCTGCTTGATTTCCGCTTTGAAGCGGTACGCTTCTTGGGGGGGCTGTTCGTTTATTGCTTCGTTCATTTTTGTTGAGTCTTCCTCTTAATACAGATCTGCTTCAGCCAGACAGGGCGCAGACAAACCCGTAACGGCCGCTGTTTAACCTTAGCTGCGTAATCATACCCCGGCCCTATTAGATAAGCATAAAAATGGAGAGTATTATTTGAAAGATGCCAGGCATTATCAGATTCAGCATGTTCATGTGGCCTCTGAGACAAATGCCTGGCATCTAGAATGTAGCACAATCGTGCCCGATTTGGACATTGACGGTGGCGCTATGCCTGTCGTGCGACTATTGCGCGCTGCCGGCCAGGCTGGCTATGCCGATACCCAGCAGGAAGGTAAAGATTAATACCACTGCCAATAGTGCGAAAACCGGCAATATGGATACCAGAATTGCCTTGCCCGGCGTAAACTCCTGGCTGACCTGTACACCCTTCACGTAAACAACCCAACCCCAGATTATGCCCACGAGGCTGATGGCCCATCCCAGGAAGGGAATAAAACGTAGGAAGCCCAAGAGGTTAGGCACCGCATAGAAGGCGGTCAAACCGAGAAAACGGTTGGCGCCGCCCCGGCCACCGGAGATCTTGGCGAAAAGCAGCACCCAAATGGCGTATCCTATCCAGGCCGCGAGATGCGTGAATGGGCTGCTAAGCCAGCCGCCAAAGGATTGCAGGAATCCGCCGACGGCCCTGGGTAAAGGCCGCGGCAAAGCGTCGATACCCACTGCTATACTCGTACCCATGGCGAAGTTTTCCTTGAATTGTTCCATGAAGATCTCGAAATCTTCTCCCCCGCCGGGCATGAACCGCGTGGCCGTCTCAATACCCTGTAGAAATTCTTTCTGGAACTGATCGGCTCGTTCGGCCGTAAAGGGCTGCACATTGTCGATCGTGCCCGTGACGAATGACGGGATGGCCACAAACAGGAAGCAGGCCAGCAGGTAGAAAACGCCAACCTTCATACTGTTCTCAGCCGCAAATAGTCGTTCATAAGTTTTCTGATCAAGCAGGAAGACACCTTTGATCGTAGCGGTCAAATTATTCATCTCAAAACCCTCCTGCAAATAGCGACCCCAGAATGAGACCAGTCAGGCCACCCAGAATACCTACCAGGATCAATAGGGCAACCAGGGGCAATAACACTGACCACATGGCCCGCGCCCAAGAGAGTTCATGCGTGACGCGAATGGCCATATAGCGGCACAAAAGTGTCCAGGTAGCGATGCCAGCTACGACAACAAAGGGCAGGGCGGTCAATAGAGCAAGCAGCTGCGGCGCAGCGGCCAACGACGTCGCACCCAAGGTCTGGCCCAGGCTGGCTGATCCCCCTAACAGATGGGCGAAAAGGTGAGCAAAGAGGCCAAAGATCAGCCAGCTAAGAATCAGGCTCAAGGGTGTGAGTATGATGCCCGTCAGCGAGGAAGCAGGAGTAGGAATCACGAAGCCCATGACCTGCCACACCTGGTCCCAAATCTGCTGGAACGTGGCAAGCGCCTGGGGCTCTGCCTCGATGAATTGCCACCATGAACTTTGCTGATATTTTTCAAGTATGATCTCGCGGATTGCGTTTAGGGAAGGGCTGCTCGCCCACTCCAGTGTCGTGCTGATTATCCCGGCCACGGCCAACGCCAGGCCGAGGATAATCAGGATGATCAACCCCTTTTTGACCGGACTCTTGTTATCCCGCATCGCGGCATAAGCCCGGCTTTGCAGGAACAAGGCATCCCATAGCAAGCTAAAACTTTGCGATACCGTTTGCATAATAATTCTCCTCTAAAACCCAGTTAGTAGTAACCGCTTCAGTCGTTAAACGACTGAAATCGTTTCTACGAAAAAGTCTTCTTTCCTGGCGGCGCGCCGTGGCGCGTGAAACTCCCTCAAGAAGGTCGGTCAAGTCAATCTTATACATACCCCCGATGAGCAAGAAACAGTCTTACTCACTAACTCAGACCAATTCCCTGTAAAGCTTCACCTCAAACCTGTGGCAAAGCCAATAACTATATAGACATTATACACAAAATTCTTGTGCTTCGATACGTCATTGGCTTACAGAGAAACCCGGTTTTGCAACGTACCATATTCTCCATTTTACAGAGATGTCTGGGCTGCCAATAATCCGGGTTTTGCAGCTTGGCTGTTAGAAACGGCCGAAGCGCGCCTGAAGTAGTTCGACAAGTGTAGGCCGGCCGATCTCCTGCAGCTCGTAGCGCACCCGTTGGCTCGGCTTGCCGATGTCCACAATGCGCGCCAGGTCAATCGGAGTAGCAACCAAGACGATGTCAGCCGGCGTGTTATTGATCGTTTCTTGCAGGTCAGCGATTTGTTCGTCACCATAGCCCATGGCCGGTAATACGGGCCCCGTCGTCGGATACTTCTCATAAGTGGCCTTGATCGATCGCACTGCGTACGGCCGTGGATCGACAATCTCAGCGGCGCCATAATAATCAGCCGCCACCACGCCCGCCCCGTAAGCCATTTCGCCGTGGGTTAAGGTTGGACCATCCTCGACAACCAGCACCCGTTTGCCGCGAATTTCGGCGGGATCAGAGACGAAGATAGGCGAAGCTGCCTTGACGATTACCGCTCCCGGATTTACCTGGCGGACGTTCCGTTGGACTGCAACCACGTTTCTATGATCAGCCGTATCTACCTTATTGATCACCACCACATCCGCCATACGCAAATTGGTCTCACCCGGATGATAACTCAGCTCGTGCCCAGGACGGTGCGGGTCGGTAACGACAATGTGGTAATCGGAGCGATAGAACGGCAGATCATTATTGCCGCCATCCCATATGATGATGTCCGCTTCTGCTTCAGCCTGGCGAAGAATAGCTTCATAGTCTATTCCGGCATATACGACCGCCCCGCGCTCAACATATGGTTCATATTCTTCCATTTCTTCAATGGTGCAGTTGTGCCGTCTCATGTCTTCATGGGTAGCAAAACGTTGTACCGCCTGCTTCGCCAGATCACCATAAGGCATCGGGTGCCGGATAGCTACCACCCGCTCATAACCGGCCTCACCCTGCAAGATGCTGAGAACGCGCCGCGATGTCTGGCTCTTGCCACAACCTGTGCGCACGGCGCACACAGAAACAATTGGCTTGCTAGATTCAACCATAGTCTGCAAAGGGCTCAGAAAGCGGAAGCCGGCTCCGGCAGCCAACGTGCGCGACGCCAGGTGCATGACGGTTTCGTGCGCCACATCAGAATAGGCAAACACGACGTCATCGATCTCGTGGCGACTAATCAGTTCTTCCAGTTCAGCTTCGGGATGTATCGGAATACCATCGGGATAAAGTGGCCCGGCCAGCGCCGCGGGGTAGCGACGCCCTTCTATATTAGGGATCTGCGTCGCCGTAAATCCCAAGACGCGGTAAGCGTCGTTCTGGCGAAAATAGGTGTTAAAGTTGTGAAAGTCGCGACCGGCTGCTCCGGCCAGCAGCACTTTTTGGGGACTCTTAAAAGACATTTCTCTCTCCTAAGAAAGTTGAACTGAGCGCAACGTGGGAGAAAATAGGCTTGACAAGGTGGCGCAAATCTCTCGCTGCTTTCCTTGCCGGTCTGCGTTTGCTCAAATCAACTCGTGGGATAATGGGATGTTAAGATATGTTGGTTCTTTGCGCCAGTGCATCATACAGCAAAACAGCCCTTTGTGGCAAACCATCCATAGTAAGGCCGGGCGTGCCGCGCTACACGAAAAATGGCGACCAATCGGGGGCCGCAAATCACGTAAACATAACGTGATAATCCTCGGATTATGTCGATTAGTCATTGATCTTATGCAAAGTAATGATATAATGCTCTTGCAGTCATAATGACATAATCCTTTAACAGGTTCTGTTAGGGTGCGGGCCGCCAACCGCAAATAACCCCATATTGGCTCAGCCGCAGCTGAGCTGGAGTGCTCTCAACCGATCTTAAACAGGCCCTCTAGCGTCAGCTACACGAAACAGTATTGGTTTTTTGTATTATTGGCAGTTATCGGTTTTACGCAAACATACGGCCGTACAGGAGTACCGCACAATGGAACAAGTGCTGCAGACCTTCTTGGATTTCCTCAAGAGTGAATACCGCTACGCAGAAAACACCGTCGCTGCCTACCGCAACGACCTGACCCAATTTTATGATTTCTTGCACAATGACCGTTCCGCAACTCTGGAAGATTGGTCCGAGGTAACGCCTGAGACCATTGATGAATATGTATACAATCTTAAGCATCGCAAGCAGCCCTATGCCCCCTCCTCCATCGCGCGCAAAGTTGCCGCGGTAAAATCTTTCTTCAACTATCTGCACGCGCGCGGTTTTGTGTCACAAAATCCAACGGAGAATATTGACTCACCTAAAGTCGAAAAACGCCTGCCTAAAACCCTGGCCGCGAAAGAGATTGGAGAACTGCTGGAGGCGCCAACCAGGGGCAACACGCCTAAACACTTGCGCGACGTCGCATTACTGAACATGTTGTACGCCACCGGCATGAGAGTATCGGAAGTCGTCTTTCTGCAAATGGACGATGTTGATATGGATAGGGGAATATTGCGGGTCAAGGTGCGCGAAGGAGAGAGCACGTCGCGCGAAGTCCCGCTTGATAATCAGATACACGAGATCCTGGAAATATACCTGGAAGATGGACGGCCGTATCTGGTCAAAAGACCCGACGAGACAGCGCTCTTCCTGAACCATCGCGGGCAGCAGCTTACGCGCCAAGGCCTGTGGCTAATCATCAAGTCCTATGCGCAGGAGGCGGAACTCAGTTCCTCTGTAACGCCCCACACCTTGCGCCACAGTTTTGCTGCGCATAAACTGGACAGTGGCTCCGACTTGGAGGAAGTGCAGAAGCTGCTGGGTCACGCCAATATCTCAACCACGCAGATATATAGGCAAATAGAGGAAAAAAGCGAGAAAGTGTAACAACTGGCTCGCCGGCTATATTGACACCCAACGATGGATGGGCTACTTGTTTTCCTGATCCACAATGATGTTTGGATATACATTCTCTCGGCCCTGGGATTGTTCTGGTACGCTACAGAATTATGGCGTGCGCGAAACAGTTTGCGCCAGGCTGTGTTTGGCCTCGAAAGGGAACAGGGCACCCGCATGCGCAACAACGCGCTACTGTTCATCGCCCTTTTCTCCGCCATCATAGCCATCGTCTTTTTTGTCAATACGCGTATCGCACCCTTCCTGCCGCAAGAACTACTAAAACCTGCAACACCAACACCTAATATCTTCTCCACGCCGCTCTCCCCGCCGACGCCATTGGGATCCGCGGATGATAGACCCATTGTAGTCACTCCTGCGCTCGTTGCGACTGTCACCTTACCCGGGCAAGGTCCAAATTCCGGCGGTGAATCCACGATCGAGGAAGGCATTTCCACAGCCACCGCCACACCGTTCGTACCACCAACCCCCTTCGTCGCTGTACAGCCGATCTCAATATCAGCGATCCGCGCAACGGGGCGGCCGTGACCGCTGATCTTTCGTTCTTTGGCACGGCCGATACCGAAAATTTCCAATACTACATCTTGGAGACCAATGGCCCGCAAACCAATGGGCGGTGGGCGTCGCTTCTGGGTAGGAACGTGAACCAACCCGTGCGTGAAGGTTTTCTGGGTAATGCCAATCTGAGTGCGTGGCAAGCAGGCCCCTATTTGATCCGTCTCACGACCGTAGATATTGGGGAAAATATCACCGGGCAATGCGTCATTCAGGTAACAATGACCAGCAACTCGTAAAAGCAAAGCAGCGTCGAGCCGTAACGTCGCTGATCCGTCTCAACCAACTGTGCCAGGTCCAAATCACGATACTCTTTGGGATCAATCTGTACGACCAGCAAACCATCCGAGGTCAAGTAGTCAGACGGCCGTTCGTCCAGAGTCACAACCACCGCTTCCCATATCCCCTTGTATTGCGGCGGCGCTGCATAAATAAGATCGAACGGGGCGCCCGTTGGGGATTCCAGGTAGCGGAAGGCATCCTTCTGCAAGACGACAGCGTTTTCTGTGAGGCGTGTGTGGCGCAAGTTATCCTGCACCGTTCCAATAGCTGCCCGGACGTTATCCACGAAGATAACTTCAGCCGCTCCCCGGCTCAGAGCCTCAATGCCTACCTGGCCCGTTCCGGCAAAGAGATCCAACCAGCGCGAACCAGGCACAAAAGCACCCAGAATATTGAAGAGGTTTTCCTTGACGCGATCCATGATCGGCCGTGTGCTGTCGCCGGGAACCCGCTTCAGTTTTCGCCCTTTTGCCTTGCCACTAATTACCCGCATTATTACTTCACTGACTCCTTGCCTGAAGAAGTTGCCTAAAGAATTTCAACTTCTTGTCGATATTGCCGGCGGCGTATAGCTAGAAAAGTTGAACTTCTGTGCTTCACTCGCCGGTCACTTCCAGGTTGAATAAGGTAAAGCTATCGCCAACTTGCACACCTTGTTCATCCAGTAAAGGCAAACGCCATCCGTCACTCTGCACCCAAACCCCGCTTGTGACTTCGTATTGACCGGGCGAAAGATCCAAAGGTAAAACGATTTCGTGTTCGTCGCGCACGTATTTATCGTCTGGCCAGCGCCGGCTTGGATAGTCGCCCGGATTCAACTTGTCCGATTGGGCGATAATGCCATCAGGTCCTAACACATGGACGAACACCTGATAGTTGATCTCCAACGGCTGCTGAGCCTTCCAGTAAAGGGTCAGGTAAACCGTTTCGCCCGCGGCGGCAACTGTACTGGAAACGTCATAGCCCAACAGCGCAACCTGTTCGCCAAAGTCACCGTATACAGGCACTTGCGCCGGTTCGGCCGTTCTGCCACTCGAATTGTAATGTAAGACGCCTGCCGGTTCGAGGACAAAAAGCAGCAAAGCGATCAAGAATAGGACAACGACCAATGAAGGCCAGTCACGGAAATCCGTATCGGGTTGTAAACCGGGCGACCGTGGCCGCCGCCAGGCGATAAGCGCAGTAATGGCCAAAGACAGCAAGCTGATTACCCAGGCCAGGTTCCGTGCCGGCGTGCTGCCAAATTCCACCTCCACCACGTGTTCGCCGGCAGGCACCGGTACCACAAGAAATCCCTCCGGCCGGCCCAGTTGCTTTTCAACCGGCTGGCCATCAACACGTGCTTGCCAGCCGGGAAAGTCAAACTGAAAGAGGCGCAGCGGCATTGGCTTCGGTGTCTTGACCGTGTAGCGGGTAAGCAAGGGCCGTACTGTTTCCGTCTCCACGGTCGCGCCGTCAGGTAGCGTCGCATAATTGACGCGGTCCGGCGGCCGGCCAACGCCAAAAGGAGATACGACCGATCCTTTGCGCTGCGGAAGCGTTTCTACCGTGGCCGGCACATAGTCGGCCGTGGATGTTGTCCCGAGCCAGCGTCCTGTATTCTCGATCAGAGTCATACGCAGGTGGTTCACCTCACCAAAATCAGGCCAGGGCTGTGGCTGGCTGAGAGGCAAACCTAGAAGAATGGGTAGAGTGACAAAAATGGCCGTTAGCCAGGCGCACTTGCCCTTTAGAAGGCTTCTGCTTTTGACCTCCACGTTCTCTTCCTCAGAAGATGTGGCCCAAAGAAGCCTGCATAAGGCTGCTGTCCCCGCGCCGGCCAGGATAGCCAACATAGCCGCAACCGCGCCCAGCATACGCCAGGGAAACTGGAAATAGGGCAAGAAAGGTGCAGTTTCCCAGATGATAGTGGAAACGGGCAACATCAGGATCAAGAGCACGACCAAAGCCAGGGCAAAAAAGGCAAGATGACGTCCTTGCCTCACTTTTCGCGCCAAAAGCATCAGCAGACCCAGGCCGCCTAACAACCATTGGGCTATGCCCATACTGAAGCGGAAGTCAGCTTTCGTCGCTCCCCAGTCCAGGAATAGTGAAGGCGATAACAGTTCACGCACCGTCAAAAAATGCGTATGGAAGTCGTAATTGTCCTGCTGGCCGATGAGTGTGTTCAGGTTGACCGCGTCCCGCTCCAGAATAACCGGCAGCCAGAAGCAGGCCGCAACCCCCAGACCCAGCAGCAGTGCCGGAAATAGTCGCTTGGCAAACGACCGTCGTTCAGAAGCTGTGCGATATTCAAAGATCAACAACCACACAACCCAGGCGATCATCAAGGCGTAGAAGAGCAATCCCATCAGGTTGTGCGAGAGGATGACCGCGGCTACCAGGAGAACGGAAACGATCCACGGCCAGCGCCCACCGGTGCGTCGCAAGCGATCGAGAGCCCACATGCCCACGGCAAAGACGCCAAAACTGAACGATTCCGGCAGCACGCCGCGCACAACCGGATCGATATATTGGATGTAGGGCGCGTAAAGGAAAACGGCTGCCGCCACGAAGCCTGCCCGCCTGCCCCAATTATCACGTACAAAGCCGTACATGCCGAAACCAGCCAGGAGCATGCCCAGAATAAACACGACCTTTACCGCGGCCACCGCGTCCGCCCACGGGGTCAGTTCAGGCAGAACCCCCAGATAGTAAGTTAACGGCGCGTAATAATTAAAGATCGGGTAGCCGAAACCGTGGTAGAAGTTGGGTGCCCAGCGCGGAAAAATCTCGCCACCACGCAGCAGATAACTTAACTCGGCCAGGCGAAAGATATGCAATTCAGCATCAGTCCCTTCGGGCAAACTGGCACGGCTTATGAATGGCCAGATGGCGATGAAACTGATCGCCAGCACAAGCACAAAGCCGGGATCGATACGACGAATTACTTTACGCATTACCTTTTCACAGAAAAAGCGTGAAATGTGATAAATCTACCACGTTTCACGCTTTACACTTCACGTTCGACCAACGACAAAGCGTTGATTACACCACGTCTCAAGCGCGTATCAGGTCCACAATTTGGTCAGGATGCTCGGCCACGGGCACGCCGGCCTCGCGCAAAGCAGCCACTTTGCCTTCAGCCGTTCCACTCTTTCCCTCGACAATCGCCCCAGCATGGCCCATGCGCCGTCCAGGAGGTGCCGTTCGCCCGGCGATAAAGGCCGTCACCGGCTTGCTCATATGCTCGGCTATATATTCGGCCGCCTGCTCCTCGGCATTGCCGCCAATCTCGCCGATTAGGATCACCTGCTCTGTCTGCGGATCATCTTCAAATAGTTCAAGCACGTCGATAAAGTTCATACCCTTGATCGGATCGCCACCTATACCGACGCATGTAGATTGGCCTATGTTCCGCTCAGAGAGGGCGAAGATAACTTCATAAGTCAGGGTGCCGCTTTTGGAGACGACGCCGACATTGCCCGGCAGTACGATGGAACCAGGAATGATGCCCACCTTGGCCTCTCCTGGGGTGATCAGACCCGGGCAGTTGGGGCCAACCAGACGCGTGTTCAAGGTGTCCAGATAATTGCGCACCTTGATCATGTCCAGGACGGGAATGTACTCGGTCAGGCAGACGATCAATTCAACTCCGGAATCGGCCGCTTCGTAAATGGCATCCGCGGCAAAGCGGGCCGGCACAAAAATGAGGCTGGCATTGGCGCCGGTCACCTCCACTGCCTTCTGCACAGTGTTAAATACAGGCACCTGCGCGCCTTCTCCTTCAAAGACCAGGCCACCTTTGCCAGGAGTAACACCTGCCACAACATTGGTGCCGTAAGCGATCATATGATTGGTATGAAAAGTCCCTTCACGACCCGTGATACCCTGCACCAGCAATCGTGTATTTTTGTCTACTAAGATGCTCATGACTTGCTCCTACGCTCCTCGCGCCGCCGCGACGGCTTTGCGGGCCGCTTCGGAAAGCGTTGTCGCCGTTTCCATCTCGGCACTGGCCAGGATTTCGCGTCCTTCTTCAGCATTGGTGCCCGCCAGGCGCACGACCATCGGTACGTCAGTGTCGATCTGCTCCAAGGCGCTGATGATGCCACGAGCCACTTCGTCGCCGCGCGTGATACCGCCAAAGATATTAAACAGGACCGCCTCGACATTGGCATCGGAGAGGATCAAACGCAGCGCGGTCGCCACCTGCTCCGCCTTGGCCCCACCGCCAATATCCAGGAAATTAGCCGGCTCGCCACCAAAGAGCTTGATGATATCCATGGTCGACATCGCCAATCCAGCGCCATTTACCATGCAGCCAATATTGCCGTCAAGCTGGATGAAGTTGAGGCCCGCTTTGCGCGCTTCGCGCTCTGACTCAGGTTCTTCTTCAATGTCACGCATCTCGGCCAGGCGCGGGTGTCCGGACAAGGCGTTGTCGTCAACAGTCATCTTACCGTCCACGGCCAACAATTTGCCCTCACTGGTAATCACCAACGGATTGACTTCAGTTAGCGAAGCGTCGTTGGCCGCAAAACAATCATACAGATCAACGACCAGCTTGTGGAAATCACGCCACAGTTCACGGGGCAGGCCCATGCCATCGGCGATATAGGTGGTCTGGTAGCCACGCACGCCAAGATCGGGTTTGACATGGACCTTGAAAATCTTTTCCGGCGTTGAATCGGCAACCGCTTCAATGTCCATACCGCCGGCAGCCGAAGCCATAATCATCGGCAAACGGCGACCACGGTCGATGAGCACGGCCAGGTAGATCTCCTGATCGATGCCTGGCGCCTGCTGGTCAACAAGCACCTTATTCACGGTGAACCCTTTGATATCCATGCCCAAAATCTGGGCTGCAGCTTCTTCCGCTTCATCGGGGCTGTTAGCCAATTTCACGCCACCCGCTTTTCCGCGACCGCCAGTGTGGACCTGGGCCTTGACCACAACTCGGCCGCCCAGTTCGCGTGCAAAGTCCCGCGCCTCCGCTGGACTGCGGGCCACCTTCCCATCGGGGATAGGCACACCGTGTTCAGCAAATAACCTTTTTGCCTGGTATTCGTGCAGGTTCACTGAACTCTCCTTGTATTAGTGAAAAATAAAACAGAAAGGCGAACACGCCCGGTTCGCCTCTATTTGCACTATGAAAGAACCCAGCGATTATAGCACGCCCCCCCTACAGGACAACATGACCGTGATCGCGGACTAGCCATTTGTCGCAAGAAGAAAAGTGGGATGCAGATTGGTCCAATTTACAGACAGGAGATTTCCACCGAAAGGACAAAAGATTGGACCAATCTACCAGCAGGAATGCGCCCAGACATCTTCAAGATGTGGCAAGACGATCTGCACTTGCCAACTCCCATTCTTCTGTTTATACTGCGCCCGGAAGTTTGCCGGCCGAACGACGGGGATGATCCACATTTGCCAACTTTTTCACCCCACCATATTATCGTCGCTGAAAAGCGAGCTTGAGCCTGGCTGGGCAACGTATTGGTATGAAACTAAAGAAGCTGACACTACAAGGGTATAAGACATTTGCCAGCAAGACGGAATTCCTCTTTGACGAAGGTATTACGGCCGTTGTTGGTCCCAATGGCAGCGGCAAAAGCAATATCGCCGACGCTCTACGCTGGGTGCTGGGCGAACAGAGCTACGGCACATTACGCGGCCGGCGAACAGTAGATATGATCTTCGCCGGCAGCCAGACCCGGCCGCGCGCCGGTATCGCTCAGGCTACCCTAACCCTGGATAATGCTGACAGCTGGCTGCCCATCGATTACAGCGAGGTGGAGATCAGCCGGCGCGCATTCCGCTCGGGCGAGAATGAATACATCCTCAACGGCCAGAAAGTACGCTTGAAAGACATCATGGATTTGCTGGCCACCAGCGGTCTGTCCCAACGCACGTATACGATGATCGGCCAGGGTTTGATCGACCAGGCCTTGTCAATACGGGCGGAGGAGAGACGCGCCCTCTTCGAAGAGGCAGCAGGCATCAACCATTATAAAATCCGGCGCGCGGAAACGCTGCGCCGCCTTAATGAGACCCAGCACAATCTGGAGCGCGTGCATGACATTCTGGCCGAGATTAAGCCACGTCTAAATTCGCTTAGACAACAGGCGACGCGCGCGCAAAACTATGATCAGATCAATCGGGATCTGCGCAACTTGTTGCGCATCTGGTACGGATTCAAGTGGGATCAGGTACGCACCGAGATGCGTGGGGTGCGAGCGGAGGCCTTGAATGCGGAAAGAGAGTGGCGCACGAGTCGCCGTGCTTTGCTGGTACAGCAACAAAATGTCGATGATCTGCAGCAGCGGATTAACCACGCCCAGCAGCGAATCGGTCAATTACAGGAGCAGCGCGAGGAAGTTCGCGAGCAGCTCGAGAAAGCGTGGCGCGAGACGGCGATTCTGCAAGAACGGAGGGAGGCGATTCGTCGCCAATTGAGCGATATCGAGCTTGAGTTGCCGGCGCTGGAAGAACAACATACCGTAGCGCAGGAACAACTGGCAACCGCGACCGATGACCTGACTACTGCCCAAGGGCATCTGGAAAGCATGCGCAATACGCTGCAGACTTTCCGGCAATCCTTCCAGGGACAGCGCGCAGAAATCAAGACCTGGCAGGAGGACGTTGGCGACGTCCGAGGACGAACAGAGTATGGTGCGCCGTCGCCTGGCGCAGGCGGAGGGCCAGTTGAGCCAGGTAAAAGAGCGGCTGCAAGAATCCGTGACCGAGGCAAGCGGCGAAGACAAACTGGCGCGCTTGGAAGCGGAACAACAAACGCAAACGGCCGTTCTGGCATCTGCGCGGGAAAATTTGCAGGACTTGCGCGGGCAGCGCCTCGATTTGCAGCAGCAGCGCAGCACTCTAATCGCCGGCCTAAAGAAGTTGCGCAAGGAAGTTAACGAGCAGCAGAAGGAGCTGCGCCGGCAGCGGGACCAACTGGCGCGCCTGGAGTCACGTGTGGACTTGCTGGACCAGCTGCGGCATAAGCAAGTGCCTATCGGTGAAGATGTGGCCTTGGTCGGCTCTTTGGCCAGCTTGTTTGAAATCCCCGCCGAGCATAAGCCGGCCATCGAAGCGGCGCTTGCCTCGCGTTTGGCGACGCTGGTCGTCGCCGACTCAGGCAGTCTGTGGAATTTGGTTGGCGCCAAGAACAAGCAGGGGATCACGGTGGCCGCGCTGGCTGATATCCGGCCCCCATCCCTGCCCCCTGCCCCAGACGAAAGCGGCGTTTTCGGCTGGGCCAGCGACCTGGTAAGCAGCAAGAAAGCGGGGCAAATCGCTCTGGATCTACTGCTCGGTCCCGTTTTAGTGGTGCGTGAACAAGAGACAGCTTACCGGTTGGCGCTTACCTTGCCGCCGGGCGCGTTGGCCGTGACCAGTGATGGCTTTGTGGCCCATGCCGGCGGATTGGTGCAAACCAGCCATTCTGGACAAGGGGAGAATATCCTGTCGCGCGAGGCGTCGTGGCGTGAAGCACAGGAAGCTTTGCAAGCTGCCCGGCAAGAGGTGGACAGCAGTGAAACGGCCGTTAACCAGCTGCAAGAAAGTATTCAGCAGCAGCAAGACCAGGTAGACCAACTGCAGAATGAAGACAGCCGCCTGGGCCGCGCCGAAAATGAAAGCTTACAGATTGTTTCCGTTGCCCAACGGCGCGTCGACCAATCTGGCCAGCAGCACACCTTCCTGAAGGAACAGCAAGAACGCCAGATGAGGCAGATCGAGCGCCTTCAGCAGCAGGTCCAGCTATTGTCTTCCCAAATTGAGGAAGGCCGGGCAGCGGTCAAGAGCCTGGACGCAGCGGTAGTCGAAGCGCGAGCCAGGCTTGAGGCGCTACCGGTCGCCGAAGCGCAGCAGCAGCAACAAACTTTGCAGCAGCAAATCACGGCCGCAGAAACAATTGTCGCCGGGCGTCTTGCGGTTGTAGACAGCCGGCGCACGACATTAAGGCAAGTACAGCAACAGCAAAATCGCTTGCAGCAGCGCCGAAACGCCATTCTCAGCCAACAAGAGCTGCTGGCCAAAGATGACACGGCCGTGTCGCAGCAGCGCCTACAAGACCAGCGGACAGAGCTGGAAGCCACGATAAAACCGCTGCAGACGCGGCTCGATGAGAACCGCGGCGAACTGGCGGCGATCCAGAAACGGTCGAGCCTCCTGCAACGCCAGGCACACGAGACTGAAACGCGCTACACCCAAACCCAGGTGCGCTTGACCCAACAACAAAGCCAAATCGAAACCTTACAGGAACGCATCCACACCGACCTGGGCCTGGTCAATTTGCGTTTTGACAAGGATCAGACCGGTCCGACGCCGCTGCCTATGAGCGATGTAGTGGAACAACTACCGCAGGTCGACGAACTGCCCTCAGGAATCGAAAAGAGCATCCAGCAGTACCGCGGCCAGTTGCATCGTATGGGTGGGGTTAACCCGGACGCGCCGGCAGAATATAAAGAAACACGGACCCGTTTTGATTTTATGACCCAGCAAGTAGAAGATCTCAACGTGACCGAGGAACAGCTGCGACAGGTGATTGGCGAACTTGATGAACTAACCTCACGCGCCTTTGCTGACACCGTGGAGAAGGTCAACGCGGTCTTTGGTGACACCTTCACCCAACTATTCGGTGGCGGATCGGCACGCTTGTTGCTGACTGATCCCGATGATTTAACCATCAGCGGCGTGGACATAATCGCCCGCCTTCCCAACCGCCAGGAACAAGGGCTCGGCTTGCTTTCCGGTGGTGAACGCTCACTGACCGCTTCGGCGTTGATATTCTCACTGCTCAAAGTCTCGCCTACCCCCTTCTGTGTCATGGACGAAGTGGATGCAGCCTTGGACGAGGCCAATATCAACCGTTTCAGCGACATCCTGCGTGAACTAAGCTTGAATACCCAGTTTGTTGTCATCACCCACAACCGTGGAACCGTGCAAGCAGCGCAGACGATCTATGGCGTGAGCATGCAGCCCGACAGCGCCAGCCAGGTAATCTCCATCCGGCCTGAAGAGTACGTGCGGCAAGAGTTGCTTTAACAGTTGGTAGGATCTATCAAAGATTGCGCAGATTGATGATGATAGAAGAGAAAAAATCAGCGTATTTCAATGGTAATAGTTCGATAAGCTCAATACAAGCCTGCGCCCTAGGCCTCGCCTTCACCAAACGACAAGGACCTTCTCCAGCAGCCTGCTAGGGCAGAAGATATATGGGTGCTCGGGAATGGGTTTACTGCCTGGCTGCCTCATGTAGCAGTGCCGAAAAACGATCGGTGCTATAATTGAGCGCGAAATGGGGGCGGCTATCTGATTGATTTGGCCCTTCCCCACACTTTATTTTAGGAGATTACACACACCGCCATAATCGCCACAAGCGTTCCTTGCGCCTTCCCATGAGGCCAATTCTAAATCTGCGTAATCTGCGAAATCTTTGATTAGTTCTTAAAGGAGAAACGATGCGTACCCCATTTATTGCCGGCAACTGGAAAATGAACAAAACGGCCGATGAAGCCGTCGCTTTTGTACGAGAAGTGCGCCATGCACTGAATCAGATCGAAGGGGTGGATGTCGCCTTCTGCCCACCTTTCCTGGCTATTCCCGCTCTGGCCGACGCGCTAAAAGGAACCAAGATCGGCGTTGGCGCTCAGAATATGTTCTATGAAGAGAGCGGCGCTTTTACAGGCGAACTCGCGCCCAATATGCTTACCCCATTTTGCCAATATGTCATTCTCGGCCACTCAGAACGGCGCGCCTTTTTCGGCGAAACCGACGAAGGTGTCAACAAGAAGATCAAGGCTGCATTGAAGCATGGGCTGACGCCCATCGTATGTGTGGGCGAAAGTCTGGAGCAAAACGAGGCGGGTGAGACGCACGACTTCGTCAGCGGGCAGGTCAGAGCAGCGTTCGCCGGCTTTACGGCCGAAGAGATGGCCAAATGCGTCATCGCCTACGAGCCTATCTGGGCCATCGGCACGGGCCGAACAGCCACGGCAGCCCAGGCTGGAAGCATCATCGGCGTCACCGTGCGCGGCACTGTAGCCGAACTATTCGGCGAAGAAACGGCGCAGCAGGTTCGTATTCAATATGGCGGCAGCGTCAAGCCGGGCAACGCGGCCGAATTAATGGCCCATCCCGATATTGATGGAGCGTTGGTTGGTGGCGCTTCGCTGCAAGCCAGTTTCGTGGAATTGGTGCGAAACTCGGTGCTTTAATGGTGGTATTTTAGTTGGGCTAGAAGAAGAGCGGGGAGAATGACTAATTGTGAATGGTGAAAGATTAATGGGGTCACCCCCAATCAATTCACCATTCACAATTACAGGTATGATCTGTTGACTGCCACAGATTCACTCAATCAATATTTCCAGGAACTCGAGCAGCACGACAAATTCTCCGGTGCGGTGCTCATCACGCAGGGAGAATCACAACTTTACGCCGGAACTTATGGCTATGCCAGCCGCGCCTGGAAGGTTCCAACCAGTCTGGACACGCGCTTCGACACGGCGTCGATTACCAAGCTCTTCACCGCCATCGCGACCCTGCAATTGATTGACAAAGGCTTACTTGCTCTGGACACGGCCATCATCCCCTTTCTAGACTTGAGAGATACCACAATCTCCAATGAGGTAACCATCTTTCATCTGCTAACCCACAGTTCCGGGATTGGGGACGATGTCGAAGAAGAAGAAGGCGAACTCTACGAAGAATTGTGGCAAACAAGACCCAATTATACCGTGACGACGACGGCCGACTTTTTGCCGCAGTTTATCCATAAACCTCCCAACTTTCCGCCTGGGCAAGGGTGCCGCTACAACAACTGCGCCTTTATCCTCTTGGGCCTGGCCATCGAAAAGGTCAGCAGTATGACTTACCGCGATTACATCCGTGAATGCGTTTTTGATCGGGCTGGCATGGCCCGCTCAGATTTCTATCACATGGATCGGGTAAACGAAAATATCGCCGAGGGCTGCGATCCCATACGGGACGAAACGGGTCTTGTTACCGGCTGGAAGAAAAATATCTATTCCTACCCGCCGCTAGGATCACCTGACAGCGGCGCTTTGGTCACCGTTGGCGATCTCGATCATTTTATGCGCGCTGTACAAGCAGGCAAGTTGCTCTCACCGCAGCTAACGGCGGCATTTCTCACACCGCAGGTCAACTACCGTGAGTCGGATGATTGGACCACAATGGTTGGCTATGGCTTGATGTTTTACCTGGACAAAGCGGGGCAGGTGGTCTGCTACCAGAAAGATGGCATCAATGCCGGCGTCAGCAGCATCATACGCCACTTTCCGGCGCGGAACGTGAACGTCGTGGTGCTGTCCAATATGGAAGATGGGGTCTGGGAACCGGTATGGAAGATTCACGAGTTGGTTGTCGAGGGCCAGTTTGACCGGTAAATACAAAGTCTCTGTCATTTTCGCGGAAACTGGAAAGCTGTTTCCCCAGTTTTGGGACGCGACGGCGTCTCCGGGAAAATTGGCCAACGCTATGAGCGTCGCCGATCGCTGCCTGCCCCTGGATGGGCAAAAGAACTTCCGTGATTTGGGTGGGTATCGGGCCATTGACGGCCGTACCGTCAAGTACGGACAGCTCTATCGCTCCGGCGATTTAAGCAAACTCAGTCCTGCCGATCTCGTCACCCTAAAGCGGCTGGGAATTCAGCTCATCATCGATTTACGAGAGGGCTACGAGGTCGAGCAAAGCCCGGATCGCTTACCACAAGGCACTCGGCCCATCTGGTTGCCCATTGATGGCGGCGATTTGCCCATGGAGCAGATATACCTGGCTGCCAGTGGCGGGGATATGTCCGCTATCGATACGAGCTATCTCGTGCGCAGCAACCGCCTCTTTGTGCAGAAGTTTACGCCGCAGTATGCACAGATGCTGTGCCATGTCAGTGCCGTTGCCTCCCGCCCTGCTGTCGTCCATTGTTCAGCCGGCAAAGACCGCGCCGGCCTGGGCGCAGCGATCCTACTCTGGACCCTAGGCGTGCCCACAGAGACCGTTTTTGCTGATTATCTGGTCACCAATGTCTGCCGCGCGGCCGACAACGAAAGCATCCTGGATATGGTCCGCCAGATGATAGCTGCCTCTAATGGCGCTGCACCGGAAAGCGTTGACATTTCACCCATCGCGGCCTTGCTAGAGGCGAGACGCGCCTATTTGCAGGCGGCGCTGGAAACTATTCTGGATCGGTATGGCTCAATTGAGGGCTATATTCGAGATGGCCTGGGCATGACGGCCGTTGCCCAAGCGCAATTTCAAGATGCGCTCCTGGAGTAGGAAGATGCCAGCTTTCGGAGAAGTTGGCATCTTTCTTGGTTTTGCTAGTAGCTCGCACATGCTGCATAAAGCGCTTCCATCGCCGCCTTATTGGTCGTAAAACGATCCCGGACTTCACGCATATGCTCAAAGTATTTGCCCGTCTCCTGCGCGCCAACCGGGCTGGTAGCAAGCCACACCGGCGTTCTCGCTCCTTCGTCCGGGCTCTCATGCCCGCCAAAACCCAGGTCATTGCTCAGGGCGGAGTTGACGTCGCCAGGATGGCAGGAATTGACCGTCACCTGGAAAGGTCTAAATCTCTCGGCAAAAGCGGCCGTCAACATACGATTGGCCTGCTTCGATTGCCTATAAGCCGTGCCATTATTATAACGGCGGCGTTTGAATTCCAGATCTTCCAATTCCAGGTCCCCCGCCCAATAACTGACGACATTAATCACCCGTGCCGGAGCCGACTCCTTAAGGAACTCGGCAAACGCCTGGGTCAGCCAAAAATAGCCCAGCACGTTGGTAGCGAACTGCAGCTCGATCCCTTCCACTGTCTCCTGGCGGCGGCGCGGCGTCACGGCCGCGTTGTTGATTAACACATGCAGCCCACCCTGCCAGCGACTGGCCAAAGCCTGGATTGAAGCATGGCTGGAGACGTCAGCCAGTTCGACCCTCACGCTTTGGTTGCCGGTGGCGCGCTTGATATCCTGGACCGCTTCACGCCCTTTCTGCTCGTTGCGGCACAAGAGAATCACCTCGTACCCCTTCATTGCGGCTATCTGGCGGGCGACGGCCTTGCCGATGGCCCCGGTAGCACCGCTGACCAGGACGACGCGGTTTCCGTTATCGATCTTATTGCTTGTCATATGCTATCCTTATTCTCCCCATTGCCGGTCTACTAACAAAATTATACAAAATAAGTTGATAAACGTCGCCACGGCGGGCTGAATTCGCCGGGCGTGGTCTGTGCCTTTCTCCGCTATCTGTTTTAGAGTATATTTCCAGCATGAAGTTTAGCTCCACAGCGCTCGTAGATTCCGAAGGCAAAAATATGGTGAGAGATTAGTGCTTGGTTTTCCACGCTTCTTTAGAGCGGATTGGGCGCTATTGGCTGACCACTGCGAGCCAACACCTGAAAGCTAAGGTAATGAGGAAAAATCACATGAAACTAGAGACTACGCTTGTACACGCCGGCGCCGAGGTCGATCCGGCAACCGGCGCCGTTGCGCCGCCGATTCATCTCTCTACGACCTTTGAACATGGGCCGGCAGGAGAACTGCGACACGGTTTCATTTACATACGTGAGAACAATCCCACCCAGGCCCGTTTAGAGGATGCGCTGGCTGCCGTTGAGGGGGGTGAAGCAGCCTTTGTTTTCGCTTCCGGCATGGCAGCGGGAGCGGCGTATTTGCAGAGCCTGCCGCCCGATGCGCAAGTTATCTTTCATAAAGATACCTATTTCGCTTTCCGTAAACTGGCCGCCAATTTCTTTCCCAGATGGGGAATCGAACACGCGGTGGTGGATATGAAAGATCCGCTGCGTGTGCAGGCGGCGCTGCGCCCGAACACGCGCGTGCTCTGGTTGGAAACCCCTTCCAACCCCCTCCTGGAAGTGATCGATATCGCCGCCATGGCTGAGATCGCCCACGAAAACGGCGCGCAGCTTGTCGTCGATGGAACTTTTGCCACCCCTGTGCTGCAACGACCGTTAGCCTTGGGCGCCGACGTGGTGCTGCACGCCGCGACGAAATATCTCGGTGGGCACAGTGATGTACAGATGGGTGTACTTGTATTCGGCGACAAAGAAACGACCGTCGAGCAGATTACTCGTAACCGCAAGATCCTGGGCGCAGTCGCCTCGCCCTTCAATTCCTGGCTTGTCCTTAGGGGGCTGCGCACCTTGGCCTGCCGCATGGATCGTCACAGCGCCAACGGCCTGGCCGTCGCCCAATGGCTTGCCGGCCAACCCCAGGTGGTGCGCGTGCATTACCCCGGCCTGCCAGCGCACCCTGGACACGAGATCGCCCAGAGGCAGATGGCTTCCTTTGGCGGCATGCTCTCCTTCCAGGTCAGAGGCGGGAAAGAGCGGGCCATTGAAGTCGCCTCACGCGTCAGACTTTTCACCAATGCCACCAGCTTGGGCGGCGTGGAAAGCCTGCTGGAATTGCGCGCGTCTAGCGAGGGTCCCAATTCGGCCGTGCCCGGCAACCTGATACGCGTCTCCGTCGGCCTGGAAGCCGTCGAGGACCTCATCGCCGACTTGCAGCAGGCGCTGGGCTAGAGAGCAGCGCCTGGAAGACTTCCACTGCTGCCGTTTGCTCGGTGGCCTCCGCAACGCCAGCCGCTCGCTTCATTCGTAAGCCAGCACATCGCGCACAGTCAGAAGGGATGCATTCCGCGCCGGGAGGTAGCTGGCTACAACAGCAATCACCAGGACCAGGGCCAGCCAGAAAAGGGCCCCGGGTATAGAGTAGACGAACGTCAGCGGTCCGTTGGCGAAGTCGGATCCCACCTGGATGCTCAAGAGCTTGCCCACAGGAACGGCCAGCAAGATCGCGGCCAGCCAGCTAAACAGAGCCATCAATACCCCTTCTATCAAGACCACCCACACCACGGTCCCGTCGGTCAATTCATAGCGTACGTTCTAGTTGACCCTGGCACGCATGAGATCCTGAACCGCTTCCCGGCCTTTCTGCTCATTGCGGCAGCGAACAACCATCTCGTGCCCCTCTATCTTGGCCATCCAGCGGGCGACGGCTTTGACGATAGCCCCGGTCGCCCCGATCACCAAGGCAACGCGCATTCCATTGTCGATGGTATTGCATACCATTTGTCATCCTTTGCCTCTCCATTTGCAGTCTGCCGGCAGAATCAAACAAGATAAGGCAACCACACAGCCATCCGTGAAAAATTTCCCAATCTTGACTCGTACCTTACAAATATGCTTTAATGTTTTAATCTGATCCGAACAACCGGCCGTAATTGCCTTTCTAGCAGCAACTAACAGTGTGATGGTCCCCAAAGCGCGTTGAAAAGAAAGGCCCATTAGAGATTATTCAGACAACAGGCAAAACGATCCCGCTATCCCAAGGAAACCCACTGTGCGGACCAGTTGAAAATCCGGCTATCGGGCTCGAGGCCACCATAAACGAGAAAGGAGATGGTATCTATGATTGTGAATATATGCGTCAATGGAACAGCGTACGAGCGAGATGTGGAACCACGCACACTTCTCGTTCATTTCATTCGCGACGCGCTTGGCCTCACCGGCACCAATATCGGTTGCGATACAAGCCAGTGCGGTGCCTGTACCATTCACATGGATGGGCTGGCCGTCAAGTCTTGTGCAACGCTGGCCGTACAGGCGGATGGATCGGAAATCACGACAATTGAAGGGCTGGCCAACAACGGCGATCTGCACCCTATGCAGCAAGCCTTCTGGGACAATCACGGCCTGCAATGCGGCTATTGCACGCCAGGAATGATCATGTCGGCCGTCAAGCTCGTAGAGAATAACCCCAAGCCCACTGAAGCTGAAATCCGTCACGGCCTTGAAGGAAACCTGTGTCGTTGCACCGGATATGAGAACATCGTCCGCTCGATTAAAGCGGCTGCTGAAGTGATGGAAGGAGGTGACTGATGAATGCGTATACAGGAAAAAGCATCCGACGTTACGAAGATCCGCGGTTTATCCAGGGGCGCGGTAAATATGTTGCCAATCTCACCTTGCCAAATATGGCTTATTTGGCCATCAAGCGCAGCCCGCATGCACATGCCAGAATTAAAGGTATAGACACGTCGGCCGCCGAAGCGCTTGATGGCGTTATTGGTGTCGTCACCAAGGAAGATATGTTAGCCGAAGCCAGTCCTTGCGGTCCCCTACCGTGTGGCTGGTTGGTGCCCGGGGCCAATGTCCCGCAAAACGACGTATTCCAGGTAGATAAGGTCCGCCACGTCGGCGACCGGGTAATTGCCATCGTGGCCGAAACCGCGGCTATTGCTCAAGATGCAATCGATCTCATCGAAGTGGATTACGATCCGCTTCCGGCTGTAGTAGACGCTCGCGAAGCAATGCAACCCGAGGCGCCGCTGGTGCATGACAGCGTCCCAAACAATGTCAGCTATGAGTGGGAGCTGGGAGACAAAGAAGCGACTGACCGCGCATTTGCTGAAGCCGACCATGTCGTTGAGCTCGAACTCGTCAACCAGCGTTTAATCGCCACGGCGATGGAACCCCGCGCCTGTGTGGCACAGTGGAATGCGTTTGGCGAGGATATGACCCTTTGGACCACCAGCCAGAATCCGCATCTGACGCGGGTGGTTATGAGCGCGTTTACGTTCACCTTGCCGGAACAAAAGCTGCGCGTGATCTCACCGGATGTGGGAGGTGGTTTTGGCACCAAGATACCAAATTATCCCGAGGAAGTGATCACACCGTTGGCGGCGATGAAGTTCAATCGTCCGGTGAAATGGGTAGCAACGCGTACCGAGTCAGCCATGTCCGATACACAGGGGCGGGATCACATCACGAAGGCGCGGCTGGCCTTCAACAATGATGGTACCGTCACGGGACTGAGCGTCGAGACGTGGGCCAACAATGGGGCTTACCTGTCCCTTGTGGCTCCATTGATCCCCACGGCCTTATACGTCACGCTTCTATCCGGCTTGTATAAGATACCGGGGATTTATGGCAAGGTCTATGGCACCCTGACCAATACCGTTTGGGTCGATGCCTACCGCGGTGCCGGTCGCCCGGAGGCGGCATATGTCGTCGAGAGGTTGATGGATCTGGCCGCGAATGAACTGGGTGTTGACCGGCTTGAGTTCCGCCGGCATAACTTGATTCCAGTGAATGAATTCCCCTATCAGACACCCGTAGCATTTGTTTACGACAGCGGCAACTATCAGGCGCTGTTTGACTCCGTTGAAGCGCTAGCTGACTACAAGGGTTTATTAGCGGAACAAGCCAAGGGGCGTGCCGAAGGACGGCTGGTTGGCATCGGCGTCACTGGTTCTATAGAGGCCAGCGGTCCGGCGCCTTCGGCCATTGCCGGAGCTTTGGGTGGTGTCACCGGCTTTTGGGAAAGCGGTGGCATTCGCGTTCACGCCACAGGCAAGGTGACGGCCTTGACTGGCGCGCATACCCATGGCCAGGGGCACGAAACAACATTCCGCCAAATCGTAGCCGATCAGCTTGGGGCATCCTTGGATGACATCGATATCGCCCATGGTGATACTGCCATTGTGGCCAATGGCATGGGTACATACGGCAGTCGTAGTACGTCTGTCGGTGGCAGTGCCTTGGTTGTGAGTTCGCAAAAAGTGATTGCCAAGATGAAGAAAATCGCCGCTCACCAGCTGGAAGCGGCTGAAGAAGATCTCGTCTACGATACCGCGTCAGCCAACTTCCATGTAAAAGGTGCACCCGATCAGGCCAAGGGTTTTGGCGAGATTGCCTTTGCCGCCTATACAGCACACAATTTACCAGAAGATGTTGAGCCGGGCCTGGAAGAAAACGCCTACTATGACCCCAATAACTTCACTTTTCCCAACAGCGCGCATATCGCCCTGGTAGAAGTTGATAAGGATACCGGTGCAATCACGATCCTAAGGTACGCCGGCGTCGACGATGTGGGCACGATAATCAATCCCATGATTGTGGAAGGCCAGATTATCGGCGGTATCGCCCAGGGAGTTGGTCAAGCTTTATGGGAAGAAGCCGTCTATGATGACAACGGCCAATTATTGACCGGTTCATTGATGGATTATGCGATACCCCGAGCTGATGGGTTCCCGTCAATTCAGGTTGCCACCAACGTAACACCGTCCCCGCATAATCCCTTGGGCGTCAAAGGCGCAGGTGAAATGGGCACAATTGCCGCTACGCCGACGATCGCCAATGCGGTGATGGATGCCTTGTCTCCGCTAGGCGTCAGGCACATCGACTTGCCGTTAACCCCAGAAAAAGTGTGGCAGGCGATTCAGGCAAGTAGCAATGGAGGAGGTGACTAATGTATCCACCAAAATTTGATTATTATCGCGCCAACTCGGTCGAAGAAGCGGTCTCTCTATTGCAGGAACATAAAGGGGCTAAGTTATTGGCCGGTGGGCACAGCCTGATCCCAGTAATGAATTTGCGCCTTGCTGATCCAGGCACCCTGGTCGACATCGGCCGTATCGATGGCCTGCGAGGCATTAGCAGGGAAAACGGCAGTTATCAGATTGGCGCGCTGACGACCCACGCCATGGTCGCTGCTTCCGATCACCACAGCTTGCCTGCGGCGCTGAAAGAGGCAGCCGCTGCAGTAGGGGATCCCCAGGTACGCAACCGGGGCACTGTGGGCGGCAATGTTTCCCATGCCGATCCCTCCTCGGACTTGCCAACCGTATTCACGGCGCTGGGGGCCATATTCCACATGACCGGGCCAAATGGATCACGCTCAGTGGCTGCATCATACTTCTTCACCGATCTGTTTGAAACGGCACTGGACGAAAACGAAATCCTGACCGGGATTGAAGTACCTTCGGAAGCGGCCGAGACCGGTTCTGCCTACACCAAGATGCCCAATCCCGCGTCCCGCTACGCCATGGTTGGCGCTGCCGCCGTGGTGACTGTGAGTATGAATGGCAAGTGTAGTGCTTGCAGCGTAGCCGTTGGCGGCCTGACGCCCCACGCCATGCTGGTGCCTTCGGTGAGCGCAAGCCTTGTAGGCCACAAGCTCGACGACAAGAGCATAGCCAAGGCTTCGCGCGCTGTTCTGCAAGACCTGGGTGATAACGTGATTGGTGACATCCATGCCGGAGCAGAATACCGGCGCCAGATGGCCGCCGTTTACGTCGAACGGGCGCTGCACAAGGCCAGCCAGCGAGCTGGTTGGGTCGCCAAAATTGGCGCTTCTATCAAAGACCTGACTGGAGATGTCTTTGGGTGATGTAAACTGCCAGTTGGGCCGGAACTAGACTAATCCAAGTATGCGGCTTTCAGTCGGGCTGCGGTCCGATGAAGAGCAGGGCCGGTTGATAGAAATCTTCCGGCCCTTGTTTCATCATCCGCTGATAGCGCATAGGGTGGCCCACAATACCTGTTGATTAATTTCCGTCATTTTCCCAGAAACCGATGTGCTATTGCCCGCCTCAAGTCTGGACACAGTTTCCGATAGAATTGTGCAATTGACATCTCACCCCTTTCTGCTTTTAGAGTATATTTCGCACATGAATTTTGCGCCCACGCCGCTGACCGAATCCGAAGGCAAAATATTGGGCCATAATATCGCTGGAACGGACGGACAGCGCCTGCTGCGCAAGGGTAAAACATTGACAAGCGATGACATACAGTTGCTGCGTGATCTGGGTCGCGCGTTGGTCTATGTCGCAGCCCTGGAATTGGATGATGTCGGCGAGAATGTTGCTGCGCTGCGCGTGGCACAAGCTGTGGCCGGCGCTGGTTTGCGCCTCACCGGCGCCGCGACCGGGCGCGTCAACATCCTTGCCCAAGACACAGGCGTCTTGCGTGTGGATGCCGAGCGGCTGGCACGGTTGAATGGTTGTGCGGGAATCACTTTGGCCACACTGCTTTCAGAAACGGCCGTCCAGGCTCGCAAAATGGTGGCTACGGTTAAGGTTTTGCCCTTCGCAGTGCCAGAAGCGACGGTCGTGACGGCCGAACAAGTCGCTGCCGAAATGGGTCCGATCATACGCCTGGATGCGTTGCCCGAGCGGCGCGTGGCCTTGATTCTGTCCGGCTCTCCATCGGCTCGAGAGCGTATCTTAAAGAGTTTCGACCCGCCTTTGCGCGCCCGCCTGGAAAATCTAAAGGCCACGATCTCGACCGTCGATTTTGTACCCCTGGAGGACGCACAAGGTGAAATTGAGTTGGCGCAGCACATAGAGCATCAAGTCGCCGCGGGCGCTGATTTGATCATCCTGGCCGGCGAAACGGCGATCATGGATGCCCAGGACATCGCTCCCAGGGCAGTCCAACGAGCGGGCGGAGAGGTAAGCTGTTTTGGTGCGCCAGTTGATCCGGGCAACCTGCTGCTGCTCGCCTATGTACATGATGTGCCGCTACTTGGCGCACCAGGTTGTGTCCGCAGCCCCAAGCGCAATATCGTAGATATAGTACTGCCCCGCTTGCTGGTCGGCGATCGACTTGCGGGACAAGAGATTTTCAGTTGGGGTCACGGCGGATTGCTGGAAGATGTACGGGAACGGCCGTATCCACGCGGCAAAGTGCAAGATTAGCGCCTGGTGATTTCCAGGCTCCTATGGTTGGGGTATAAATGGATTTCTACTCGATTGACGAATTACAGATGGCTTTACAAGAGAAGCTTTATATGGCTGACCGCGGCCTGGTCACCGCCTTGTATCTGGCATTGAAGCTAAAACGCCCCTTGTTTCTGGAAGGAGAGCCCGGTGTTGGCAAGACGGAAATCGCCAAGGTGCTGGCCAGTGTGCTGGGCACCACGCTGATCCGCTTGCAATGCTACGAAGGCCTAGATCTGAACCAGGCCGTTTATGAGTGGAACTATACGCGCCAGATGCTGCATATCCGCCTATTGGAAGCCCGAGGCGAGCACGCTAACGACACCGAGCTTTTTGGCCGCGAGTTCTTGCTGCAACGGCCGTTGTTACAAGCCATAGAAGAAACAGAGCGTGGCACACCCGTCTTGCTCATCGACGAAATCGACCGCAGCGACGAGGAATTCGAGGCCTTCCTACTGGAAATCCTCTCCGACTTTCAGATCACCATCCCGGAAATCGGCACGATCAAGGCCGAGCGAGAACCGGTGGTCATCCTCACTTCCAACCGCACACGAGAAGTACATGACGCACTCAAGCGACGCTGCATCTATTTCTGGATAGATTATCCCCGCTTTGAAAAAGAGTATGAGATCATCCGCGCCAAAGTGCCCGCAGCGCCGCAGCGTCTGGCACAAGAAGTGACGCGATTCGTGGAAGAGTTGCGCCAGGCTGACCTCTACAAAATCCCCGGCGTGGCGGAAACCATCGATTGGACGGCCGCGCTCGTCGCCCTCGATCAAGAAATTCTCTCCCTGGAAATCGTTCGAGAAACGCTCGGCGTGGTGCTCAAATACCAGGACGACATCGCCAAGATTGACGGGGAAACGGCGCGGCAAATTCTGATGCGTGTCAAGGCGTCCATATGAGCCAACAAGAATCTTCTGGTTATCTCTTGCAGAACATGGTTCTATTTGGCCGTTTGCTGCGCGCGGCGGGTCTGAATGTGAACCCTGGACGGATGATCGACCTGGTGCAGGCTCTGGATTTTGTAGAAATTGGCCGGCGCTCCGATTTTTACCACTCAGCGCGCAGCTTGTTGGTACATAGCCACGATGATCTCCCCTTGTTTGATCGCGCCTTCGACCTTTTCTGGCGCAAACGCGGAACCGATACAATTCCTCTAGCAACGCTCAATCCAATTGAAGCACCTGCTCAAACATTGATCACGCACACGCGACTTGACGAGGCGGGTGAAGAAGAAAACGCCAATCCTGTTGATGACGAAGATCAGGAATCTCAACTGCTTATTGAACTGACCACCACCTACAGCGAACGCGCAGTGCTGCGACACAAGGATTTCGGCGACTTAACGGCCGACGAAGAAGATGCCATCAAACATTTCATGGCCAAGATGATCTGGGACCTGGACCAACGGCGCATACGTCGCAAGCGATCCGGGCGCGGATCACATCTGGACTTACGCCGCGGCTTCCGGCGCAATATGCGCTACGGAGGTGAACCATTGGAATGGCCGACACGACGGCCGAAGGTGAAGCCGCGCCCGTTGGTGATCATTGCCGACATCAGCGGTTCGATGGAGCGCTACACGCGCCTGTTGCTGTACTTCATCTACAGCGTGACCAAAGGCTTGGAGCAGCCAGTAGAAGCCTTTGTCTTTAGCACAGCGCTGACACGTATAACGCGCAAACTACGCCATAGAAGCGTGGAACGGGCGCTAGCAGAAGTCAGTACGGCCGTTCATGATTGGGCTGGAGGGACGCGAATTGGCGACGTTTTGAAGGAATTCAACTACGATTGGGCGCGGCGCGTTTTAGGGCGTGGCGCAATCGTCCTGCTGATCAGCGATGGCTGGGATCGCGGCGACCCGCAATTATTGCAGACGGAAATGCGACGCCTGCAGCGCAGTTGTTACCGGCTGATCTGGCTCAACCCTCTGCTTGGCTCACCACGTTACGAACCACTTACGCGCGGCATGCAGGCCGCCCTGCCCGCCATTGATGATTTTCTTCCCGTTCATAACCTGGCCAGCCTGGAAGATCTGGCAAATCATCTGGCGCAGTTACTAGACGACAAACGCCAAATACGCTGCCAGCGAACCATTTTGACTGGCGCTGCGTTCATCTCTCAGCGCTAACCTCTGGCGGCTGATCGCTGTCACCTTCACATAATGAGAATACGCATGAAATTGGAGACCACCCTAATCAACGCCGGCGCCGAGCCCGATTCAGCAACCCGCGCTATGGCGTCGCCAATTCATCTTTCTACAACCTTTTAACATGGACCCGCAGGAGAGATCCCGCATGGTTTCATTTCCATACGTGAGAACAACCCCCAACCAGGCTCGTTTGGACGAACCGCTGGCTGCCGCTGAGGGGGGTGAAACAGTCTTTGTTTTCGCCTCCGGCATGGCAGCAGGTGCGGCGTATTTGCAAAGCCTGCCGCTCGCTTCATTCGTAAGCCAGCACATCGCGCACAGTCAGACGGGATGCATTCCGCGCCGGGAGGTAGCTGGCTACAACAGCGATCACCAGGACCAGGGCCAGCCAGAAAAGGGCCCCGGGTATAGAGTAAACGAACGTCAGCGGCCCGTTGGCGAAGTCAGATCCCACCTGGATGCTCAAGAGCTTGCCCACGGGAACGGCCAGCAAGATCGCGGCCAGCCAGCTAAACAGAGCCATCAATACCCCTTCCATCAAGACCACCCACACCACGGTCCCGTCGGTTGCGCCCAAAGCACGCATCACCCCAATTTCGCGCGTCCGTTCCAGCACATTGATGCTCATCGTGCCGGCCAGGCCCAGGCCGCCGACCAGGGTAATCAGCAGAGCCATGACCATCAACACGGAAACGACGATATCAAATTGGTCTCGCTGGATGCCACGCAGGGCGGAACTGGTTTCAATGCTGCTTACCCGCAATCCATGTTCTCGAAAAGCCGCTTCGATATTTTTAGCCATCTGCTCTTGAAAGAGCGGGTTATGGTAGCTGGTAACCAGCTGAACATGGCGCGTCTGGTCGATTTCACCGGTCAGTCTTGAGACGTATTCATAATTGGCATAAGATTCATACCACACCTTGACGCCCAGAGATTGGTAAACGCCGATGATCGTCCACGGTTCTTCGTGCCCGGCGATTTTGAGCACGATCTCGTCGCCCACGGCCAGGCTCGGATCTTCGCGCAGCAAACTCGTATCGATGACCAGCGCGTTTTCATCACCCGGTTGCAGCCAACGGCCGTCTATGATCTTGGGACGCGTCAGCACACTCCCCGCCGGCGGCGCGAGGATGCTCATATTGTTACCCTCCTCGCCCAACTCGTTGACAATAGCCCCGTTGGCCGATGCCCACCCTTCTACACGCTCTACACCAGGGATATCCAGGGCATACCGCTCAATTACAGGTAAACGATAGGATCGCTCGAAATCTACTTGAACGTCGAAACGGTACGCCTGCCCCATCTCTGTCACCGTCTGGTCAGAGGAGGCGCTGACGCTGAGTACACCGATAAACACGGCGCCACCCAGGATCAGCGTCCCCAAAGTCAAAGCGGCCCTGCGGCGATCGCGCAAGATATTACCCAGTGACAGCAGCCACGGTCCCGTCATAAAGCGAACGCGCTCGATCACCCGTTCCAGCAGGGTGCCGCTGAAGTCCTCCTCACTCAATCCTTGAAAATTGAGCGCCGCATGGACGGTCACGCGCGTGCCCCGAAAAATGGCGGGAATCGCAGCCAGGATCGGTACCAGCAGGCTTACGGCAAGTTCCAGCAGCAAGACCGGAGGCGATACAGAGAGCGGTGGCAAGGACAAATCAATCAGGGCTGGGCTGGCGATGAATTGGGCAAACTTGTACGCTGCCCACATCGCAGCCGGAGCAGCCAGTACAAAGGCCAACAGACCATAGGCCGTGACCAGCATCAGGTACATGCGAACCATGTCTTTCGTTTTAGCACCGACCGCCTTCATGATGCCGATGAACTTGACCTGGCGCATGATCAGGGCGGACATCGTATTGAAGACGAGAATGGCACTCAAGGCCAATGAGACAAGAGCCAGGATACCCAGCACGGAACGAATCGTCTCCACGATGAATTTGACCGGACTGACACCCGGCTCGGCAAACACCAGCGAAAATAATACCAGGTGGCCACTGCGCTCAATCTTATCTTTCACCTTGCCGGTCAGCGCCTTGATATAGTCGGGATCGCCCTTATTCTCGGCGGCGATATAGAGAAGCTGGTTATACTCTGTCGTTTCTCCCAGCCACTCAAAAGTATCGAGCGTGGTATAGGCGTTGATATGCCCGCTGTTGATTGATGGGTTCGCATTTTGATCACGCACAGCACCGACGATGGGCATCTCATAGCGACGGCCGTCCCCCATCTCCACGATCACCTGCTCGCCCATAGTGAAGTCGGTCAAGGCCAGCGCCGTGCGGTCGATCAGTATTTCCCGCTCCCCCGGCCTGGGTGCGCCTTGCACCGGATCGATCAGATTGATCCGGCCCTCGTCGTACTCCAAAGCCGAAAGCGAGGCCGTGTACCAGCGCCCCCCCAGCTTCATACGCACGTCGAGCACAATCCGGCCCTCCGCGTCCAGCACCTCAGGCATATCCCGTATCGTATCCACCAAATCCGCGTCAAAAGGCGTGACAATCAAAAACGCACTGGACGGGTTGGTAACCTGATAGCCGCTGTTTGTCGCCTCATCCAGCAATAAGTAAGCGCTGGCCACCATGCCCACGGCAAAGACGCCAATGGCGATAGACAGAACGACAAGCAGTGTCCTACTCTTGTTGCCCCACAAATCGACGCCAATTTTCTTCCAACGTGGTTTTAAGTTCATGCCAAATCCGTGCGAATCTGAGTGAGCGACGTGACAATATCTTGTTGCCGGTTAGCCACCTCGCCAACGATCAAGCCATCAGCCACGGTGATAGCCCGTGTAACGCGCCGGGCGATATCCTCGTCGTGGGTAACCATCAGAATCGTCGTGCCTCTTTCTACCAGCTTGGCAAATAGCTGCAATACCGATTCGGCCGTTGACGAATCCAGGTTCCCCGTCGGTTCATCGGCAATAAGAATGGGTGGATCATTGGCCAGGGATCGGGCGATGGCCACCAGTTGCTGGTGACCGCCGGATACGGCCGAAGGCAACTTGTGTGCGAATTCAGCCATATCCACCTCCGCCAGCAGACCCATGGCCCGTTCTCGCCGTTCGGGGATGGGATAGGTGCGGCACAAATCCATGGGCAGCATCACATTCTGCATCAGGGTCAGCGTGGGCAGTAACTGGAAGAATTGGAAGATGACGCCCAGACGCAGGCCGCGCCAGGGGGCTAGTTGTCGTTCGCGCAGCGTGTGTACGGCCGTGCCCGCTACCCACACCTCCCCCGACGATGGCCGGTCCATTCCGGTGATCATATTTACCAGGGTCGACTTTCCGCAGCCCGACTTGCCCACAATAGCCACAAACTCTCCAGGCTGAACCTGCAAATCGATACCCTTCAACGCCCAAAAATCCCCGGCCGTGCTGTGATACACCTTCTCAATCTGCCGCAGTTCAATCAAGTATTCAGACGCCGGCGAATTCACATGACTACCCATACGCTCGAAAAACTCAATTCCGTTGCACCATCGGCAAGTAAGTCCTGTTGTTTGGGTCATAGTTCCTGATTATGAAAGGAACCGTCATCTCATCACTTGCCTGGCCCAGTTTGGCCGAAACCTTTCCGGTCAATGTATAGGCGCCCGCCACCAGATTATCTGGAACTGCCACGCCCACGAGGTGGCCCTCGCCCGTTGGAATATACAAGCGAAACATTCTCACGGCTCATCTCTTGGATCTTTGTGCCGTGATCGTTCTTCACGATCCAATCCCAAGTCGTGTCTTGCCATGTACCAAGCTGATTATTAACCCCGATGCCCAACTGCAAATAAGGGAGCGGCTCAAGCGGATCGCCCTCAACTGGTTCAAAAATCGCCAGCTCACCTATCGCCAAAGGCTTGTCTGCTTTTGGCAAGGCCACCAGAGCTTGTGGCACCCCCATTACTTCGTTGAAGACGCCATCTCCGTCCCACAGAACGCGCTGGCTGGCGATGATTGCCTCATTATTGCTGCTGACGATCTTTACTGGCCCATCCTGGAGGTTCTCATATTTTGTATTCCAGACGCCGCCAGCAGGGATCTCAACTCCGGCGCTCATCTTAATACCACCCGCAAAGACGTCAATAATCGCTGTTGAGCTGCCAGGGTTGGCTACTAAGATCCAGTTCTGTGCACCCCCTTTGGAATCGTACCAGGGGAACCACCAGGTTGAATCAAGCTGCGAAGAAGGAATCGCCATGGTCTCATCAAAGCTAATGCTACCCGGCCAGACAACACGCTGGCTAACGACGATCGGTTGGCCGGTTTTGCTAACAACCTTTAACGGTCCGCCGACAACATTTTCATAGCTTGCATGCCATTCACCACCAGCAGGAATTATCCCGGGCGTGCTGGTCAGTTTCAAGCCGGCCACATAGACCTCAACCTCAGCAGCGTTAGGGCCGGGATTGGCGACATGAACCATATCCACGCTGCTGTTTAGCGCATCATACCATGGGGCCCACCATAAAGGCGAAGCCAAATGCAGCGGCATCCCGCGTACTTCGTTAAAGCTGCGCCGTCCCGGCCAGAGCACACGTTGGCTGGCAAATATGGGCTGTTCGTTAAGGCTGGTTATTTCTACAGGGCCATCAATGAGGTCGTTATAGTTCGGGGTCCATACCTCACCGGCGGGGATCACATGGGGTGAGCCAGCCATCAGGTTGCCGGCAATCCGTAGTTCAACCTGCGCAAAGTTGGGACCTGGGTTCGCTACAAGTATCCAATTGCGAATGTCTCCTCGCGAATCATACCACGGGAACCACCACGTGCTAGAAGCATTACCAGGCTCATTTCCTCTGCTGCTCGGTAAGTGCAGAGAGACATTATCCACAGGCCCGATTTCTTCCCAAACTGTTCGCTTGCTGGCCACAATTGGCTGGCTATTGGTACTTACGATTTGGACGGGGCCGCCGATCAGTCCATCATAGGTAACGTGCCATTCTCCGCCGGGAGCAATAGAGGCGCCCTGTGTTTTTCTTGAGCCTCCAATATACACATCGACTGTCGCCGTCGACGTGCCAGGGTTGGCCACATGAATCACATCATATTGCCCCGATTTTTGATCGTACCACGGGAACCACCACTCGATGTCGGACTGCAACTGGCTACTTCCAATCTCTTCATCAAAAAAATCGACCGAGGGAGGGGGTGCTGGAAATGGCGGTGGGGTAATGCAAGAAAGAGGGCCCTCTCGCTGCCAGCCGGAGATGAACTTCAGATCCTTGGCCCGCAAGAACTGGGTCGGATCATAGGTATTGGCAAAATCCCATTCGGTGCCGGACTTGTACCATGATATATTGAGACGGGCGTGCACAGTTCCCATATCACCCTGGTACCCAATTTGGGTGACGCCTCCCGTAACCCGTGCGCCATCAGGAACTGTGATAGTGCTGCTACGCCCAATCTTGTCGCCCATGTGCGTTAAGTAGGATTCCACCGTGTCATAGGGGGCGTCATATTGAAGGCGAAGCGAATAAGGGAACGTGTCGCCTGGATGATAGAGATGTATAGCCACACCGTCGTAAGGAGCATATACCGGATCGCCTTTGCTCCCGACAATAACAAGACCGCGATGTGGTTCTCGGTAATACGCCTTGACAGACTTGCTTTCGTAAGGGTAACAGACTGCCTCGTCAATACAACCAAATGGCGTTGCCAACGACCCTTCTGTGGGAATAAACATCGCTGCGTCGGCACAGATTCTGCGCTGAGAAACATTGTCCGCGCCCTCACTAGAACAGCCAATTGAGCGTGGCTGGGTTGGAAACTCAATTCCGGCGATAGCCGCATAGTCCCGTCTGTTAGCCGGCTCGCCTTCAAAAGAGAAGCTTTGCAGTACGGTGCGGAAGGCAGAAGCATCACTGTCAACTCCAGTTCCATAGTATGAAATCTGGTAAATCTCGTTTTCACGAGCGAGTATTGCAACCAACATCGGCGCTGTTACGCACGTATCCGGCTGTCCGATTACAAGGACTGGCCACTGCTGGATGGAAAGCTCAGCAATCGCTGTGATTAAATCCGCGTGATAGAATTGTCGCCGTGACGCGAACCACTGATCTGGCGAAAGGGAGCTTGAAATCTGCGCGATCGTCATTATGCCCGCGTCTGTGGACACCAGAGCCAGATCGCTTTCGCCATTTTCTAGACCTGCCTCTTGAACCTTCCAATCATGCGGAACATCAAACATTATTCCGTTTTTGCGATCTCTGAATCGATAGTTGACTTGGGTTGGTGCTGATGAAATGGCTTCCGCTACATTGAGCAGCACGAAGCAGAAGAGAAGACCTGTGGCAATAACGAGTCTGCGCATCTTTGATTCTCCCTAACTGTTAGATTGGCCACGATAGATCATGTTAAAGTCAGCATGCATTGGATACTCGGAACCAAACTGAATAAACATCATAATAGGGAGTATGATCGGCGCGCAAATGTTCTACCAGTAACGAATGTAATGCTTTTACCAGCAGTTTGTCACGCATCAGGACCAGCCATTCTCCAAAGATCAATCAACTCAGGTCGAGGTACACTGCGGTGCACGAACGACTTGTCAGCAGAGTGGATCAATCTTCGAGATTGGTCCACTCTTCGCCTAAAATGCCTGACAGCTTGTTCGTGGATCCGCTACCCTGAACTACATTGACGTATTGGCAAGTCAACGTTACAGTTGCCCTTCAAACGGCACCAATGCACAAAACATACCGAGCTGTTGATTTTCCTAGTCGATCAACATCGACCATATCCAATAATCCAATGAGGGCTATGCAAGAAAAAGTCGTATTGTCATTTACCGAAATCAGTCGAAGGCTTGAAAACCTGACGCTGCCTCAAATAGATAGCGTTGTGGGGATTGGGACCGGCGGCATCGTGCCGGCCGCAATGCTTGCACACCAGCTGCACAAACCGTTCACTGTGTTGACTATTAGCTTTCGTGATGAAGCCAACTTCCCGCGTCACGATCAACCAAGGCTTTTAGACGATGTCCCACCATTGGCGACAAGACAACGAATCCTGCTTGTAGATGACGTATCCGTGTCCGGAGCCACCTTGGGGCTCGCCAAAGCCCAGCTATCTGAGCATCACGTTACCACACTGGTGCTCAAAGGTAAGGCGGACTACGTCCTGTTTCCTGAAGTCACTGCCTGTGTAAAATGGCCCTGGAAGCCGGAAATCAAGTAACCGGCGAACTCTGCGATCGACAGGCAGGTACGGGCTGCACATTGACCAAACCAAGCGCAAGTCAACCTTTTATTTGTCCGCCAAGCGGCGAATGTGTAAACTGGTGACGTGAATGCCAGCAACAGAATGCACGAGAACTTCTCCGGCCATCAGGTTGAATCTTCGACATGAATGAAAGCCTGATGCCTGTCATCTGGGTGACCATTGCTCTGCCCGTCCTGCTGCTCATGCAGCGCTGGATCCAAACACATCTGCACGGTATCAGCCTCTTGCTGACCGGCAAACCGGAGCGAGCGATGTATCTCTATGCCATCATACTCTTTCCCGGCGTGTTGATCCATGAACTGAGCCACTGGGTGACGGCAAAATTGCTGGGCGTGCGCACGGGTTCGCTCTCCCTCCTGCCCCGTCGCGGCGCGGACGGATCCCTGCAACTAGGCTATGTCGAGTATTATCGCAGCAAGACGCTGGACCCGGTGCGCGAAAGCCTGATTGGCGGCGCACCGCTGATCGTAGGCACGGCCGTTATCCTGCTCATAAGCTACAAAATCTTTAGCATCCCCGATCTGGCTGTGGCCGTGCAATCCGGTGACATGGACACGGTCACGATAGCCCTGGGCGATTTCTTCCAAACCAGATTTATCCTACTCTGGATCTACTTGATCTTCGCCATTAGCAACGCCATGATGCCCAGCAAATCAGACCGCCGCGCCTGGCCGGCCTTTGTCATAGCCATGATCATCCTGACCGCTTTCGTTTACCTGCTGGGCGTGCAGCTAGAAGTCGCCAACAGCCTGATCGGGCCGGTCGTGTTGCTGTTTAGTTACCTGGGCATCGCCTTCTCCGTGGCCATCGGAACGGACTTCTTTTTTATGCTCATTCTGGCATTCTTGGAATACATCGTCGGCCGTCTTAAGGGCGTCAGCGTCGTTTACGGCGGTTCTCAAAACAGCTGAGGAACACAATCCGTTCCGGTAAATCCTTAGCGCTCACCATATCGTTGGTTGTTGGTTGTTATCTGTTAATTGTTGAATGTTTTCTATGGAACGATCCCCCCTACACCAACAAGTAGACACCCTGCCCGACATGTTGCGCGAGATGATCGACGATCTCGCGCAGCATGTCCGAGAGAAATTCCCGCTATCGCTGTGCCAGAAAGTTGAGCGGGTCTTCATCACCGGCTGTGGCGACAGCCACCACGCGGCGCTCAATGCGCAACTGGCCATGCAGCAGCTCGCGGGACTGCCCTGCGAGTCGCCGACGGCCATGCAGTTTAGCCGCTACACGGCCGGCTTTCTGCCCGATACAGGAAAAGGCAGCAACCTGCTGCTGGGCGTCTCCGTCAGCGGGCAGGTAAGCCGCACGATTGAAGCGCTGGACCTGGGCCGCCAGGCGGGAGCAACGACCGTGGCTGTCACCGGCAGCCGCAATTCCCCGCTGGCCCGCGTCGCCGATCGCGTCCTGCAAACTTCTGTACCACCGCTGCCGGCTGAGATGGCCGGTTTGGTCGTCCCTGGGTCGCGCAGCTACGTCGCTTCACAGCTGGCCCTTTATCTGCTGGCCATTCATCTGGGAAATGAGCGCGGGCACCTGGGCAAAACTGAGGCCAACAAGCTGCGCCGCGAATTGGGAATGGTGGCAGAGTTGATGGAAGGAACCATCGCCGCCTGCGACCCGTTGGCCCGGCAGGCGGCAATTTCCTGGCAAGATGAAGACAACTTCGTCTTTTGCGGCTCGGGCCCCAACTTTGGCACAGCAAACTTTAGCGCGGCCAAACTCTTGGAAGCGAGCGGAGATTCGGCCGTTGCTTGCGACATGGAAGAGTGGGCCCATCTGCACTATTTCGCCCGTCACGCAACAACACCCACCTTATTGATCAGCGCCGCGGATCGGGATGAAGATCGCAGTCTGGAAATCGCCACGGCGGCCAAAGCGATCGGCCGTCAGCTGGCCATCATTGCCCCGCGCGAAAGTACCCTGGCAGAAAAGGCGAAAGCAGATTTCCTCTTTCCTTTAGCCGCCCCGACACGCGAATGCTTCTCCCCCCTGTTGGCCTGTTTGCCCGGCATCCTCTTCGCCGCTTACCGCGCGCAGTCCACGGGTGAACCATACTTCCGCGCCTTTGGTGGCGGTCGCAGCGCGGAGGGCGGCGGCGGCATCTCGCGCATTCGCGACAGCCATAGAAGATAAATTAGCGCAGAATGCAAGATGAAATTTGTCACCGCGGGCGGACTACGCATTGATTATCTGATCACTCCGGAGGGCAAGGCTTTTAATGAGCAGCCGGGGGGCAATGCCCTCTACGCGGCGGCTGGAGCTGCAATGTGGGCCGATGGTGTGGCCCTTTGGGCGCGCTACGGAGACAATTACCCCGTTGCCTGGCTTGAACATTTGGCCGGCCTGGGACTGGACACACGCGGTTTGATCGCCGTCCCCGGCGATCAGGATCACCGCACCTTCTTCGCTTATCTGGCGGATGGCCGGCGCGATGACACCAATCCTGCCCTCCATTACGCCCGCGCCGGATTACCACTGCCCGAGGCGCTGCGAGACTATATACACAGCACACCACAGCAAGATGATCCGCAACAGTACGAACCGCTGAGTTTACGTCCCGGGGATTGGCCACATGCCTTTGACAACGCCACGGCCGTCCATCTCTCCCCCTCACCCCTGGCCACCCATTTACACATTCCCGCTGAGCTGCGCCGTCAAGGGGTACAGCAGATCACCGTCGATCCCGGGGAGCGCTACATGGTGCCGCAGCGACTCAGCTATGTCCGCCAGATATTGCCGCTCGTTGATGCCTTTTTGCCCAGCGATCAGGAAGTGCGATCCTTATTTGGTCGCGGCGTCGATCTTTGGCACGCCGCCGAACAATTATGTCAGTGGGGTGCGCCCCTTGTGCTGATCAAGGTCGGCGCTGACGGGGTCTATCTGCTGGAACGGAAAAACGGGTACCGTCTGCACCTGCCTCCTTACCATCCCCCCGCTGACCCGCGTGTCATCGACGTAACCGGCGCGGGAGACGCGTTTTGCGGCGGTTTCATGGTAGGCCTGGCTATAACGGCAGATCCACTCCAGGCGGCACAAATGGGACTCGTCTCCGCCTCACGCATCATCGAAGGGTATGGGGCATTGCACCGGCTGAAACTCAACCGCGAGGAGTCCCACGCCCGGCTGAAATCAATCAAAAATCAATAAGCAGGATCGAACAAACTGTTAGCTGCTAACTGCTGACTTTTGACTGTTTTTTCCCCTTTTTGTCCGCCTTCATACGCATATCATGACGCAGTTCCTTCTTACGGATGCGCAAAGAGTCAGGCGTCACTTCCAGCAGTTCATCTCCACTGAGATACTCGATCGACTGGTCAAGCGACATCAAACGCGGTGTAGATAGGGCTTCTATAATCGCCGTGGGCACGGCACGGTGGCCGGTTAGATGCTTGGTGCGACAGACGTTGATCACCAGGTCCTCGTTGCGGATATGCTGCCCAACGACCTGCCCGGCATATACCTGCTCGCCAGGCATGACAAAGAACGCGCCGCGCTGCGTTAAATGCTGCAAGGCATAGGCGGCCACTTTACCTTGTTCCAGCGATACGAGCGATCCATTCTCCTGCGTGTCAATATCGCCAAGATAGGGCAGATAGTCATGAAAGAGGGTGTGGTAAATGCCCGCGCCGCGCGTTGCCGTCAGAAATAACTGGCGAAAACCCAACATTCCTCTAGTAGGCACATGGTATTGGCAGTAGACGGTACCGTCTTCACCATAGCTGATTTCGCGCAAGAGGCCGCGCCGCTTGCCGAGCAGCTCGGCCACGACACCCAGGTAATCTTTGTCCACTTCCAGAAACAGTTCTTCCACCGGCTCCAGCAAACCTTGCGGTGAATCGCGGAAGATGACTTCAGGACGGCTGACCCAAAACTCGTATCCCTCGCGGCGCATCGTCTCGATCAGGATGGCCAGGTGTAATTCGCCGCGTCCGGAAACCAGAAACTCGCCTGCCATATCCGTATCGGCCACACGCAGGGCGACGTTGCCTTCCAGTTCACGCAGTAGCCGGTCACGAATCTGGCGGCTGGTCAGGTATTTCCCTTCTTGTCCGGCAAAAGGGCTGTTGTTGACGCCGAAGGTCATGCGCACCGTGGGCTCTTCTACCGTGATCGGTGGCAGCGGTCGTGGATCATCGGGATCAGCCAACGTATCACCTATCCCGACATCGGGGATGCCGGTTACAGCCACGATCTCACCGGCGCGAACTTCGCCTTGCTCAAAGCGCTGTAAATCACGGAAGGTGAAAACCTGAGTCACCTTGCCTGGTTTCAGCTCACCTTGGGCCGTGATATGGGCGATATTCTGCCCGCTCTTGATCGAACCACTGCTAAGACGGCCGATAGCGATTTTGCCCACGTAGCTGCTGTATTCAAGCGTGGTCACCAGCAGTTGGGTGGACCCATCCATGTCCACTAACGGCGGCGGCAGATGTTCGAGTATCGTGTCGAACAACGGCCGTAAATCCTCCTCTAACTCGTCGGGCGCATAACCCGCTTGCCCGCTTAGTGCTTTGGCAAATATGACCGGAAAATCAGCCTGCTCGTCCGTCGCGCCCAGGTCAACAAACAGGTCGAACGTGGCGTTTAGCGCATAATCGGGCCGCGAAGCGGGGCGGTCGATTTTGTTGATGACCACGACCACCTGGCACCCTTTCTGCAGCGCCTGGCGCAAAACGAAACGGGTTTGCGGCATGGGGCCCTCCACTGCATCCACCAGGAGCAGCACGCCATCGACCATATTCACTACCCGCTCCACTTCACCGCCAAAATCGGCATGGCCCGGCGTGTCCACGATGTTGATCGTCACACCTTCGTAGACAACGCTGGTATTCTTGGCCAGGATCGTGATGCCCCGTTCCCGTTCCAAATCATTGGAATCGAGAACCCGGTCGGTAACCTCCTCATTACTGCGAAAGACATTGGTCTGGCGCAGCATGCCATCCACCAAGGTTGTTTTGCCATGATCGACATGAGCGATGATGGCGATATTCCGTATATCTGAACGTGGTTCGATCATAAAAATCCTTTGAAAGTTGCCAACTATTTTGGATGTCGCGGGATGAGCGCTCTGTTAGAACCCAGAAAGCTGGCAACTTTTTGCTTGTTTATCTTGCTAGTTTTCGCTGTGCCTGGCTCTATTCTCGCAGTTGGACGTGATCCAATCCCTCTTCCGTCAGCCAGCGCTCGCCAGATTGCGGATTATATAGCCCTATTCTTACGAAGATAGGACTCAGGCAGCGCATTTTCAGGCCAGGGCAAAGTATGCACCTGTACCAGTGTATCTCCAGTTCGCCAACCTTGCCAATCCGCGCCCAGCCCGTCCCATTGGGCCAGCAGCTGGCCGTCCGCTCCCACAGCATGAACGAAGAGTTTCAACGGCTGCGCTTCACCCTCCTGCTTCCAGCGGGTCACAACCGTTAACTCCGCTTCATCCCCATCAACTATTTCCGCCTGCTGCAGTTGAACATGGCCCGGACCCAGGCGAAAATCAGCCAATGAACCGGGCGAGGACGAGGGCGCCTCGAAGCGCGCCAGTTCGTAATCTCCTGTTTGGGCCACATTCTCGACACCTCCTGCCAAATAAGGAGCAAGCGCTGCATGTGGCCTCTGGCCTGCCTTGTGAGCCAACCAGACATTGCTGCCGGAAGGGTAGATCAAGCTTTGTGAAAGGTCGAACCAGCGCGGCGTCACGTCGTTGCTTTCAAGAAGCGCATAATCGTCACTGTCTAGCTCATCCATTTGCACGCCTGACAAAAGGAGTGCCACCGGTTCGCCGGCAGCCGGCACCTGATACAAAAAGATGGAGTATCCCAGTTTATCCAGTGGCTCTTGCTCGCGGAACCAGGCAAACTGATCATGGTTCGTGAAATGCACCCCTTGCAGGTTGGTAGCGCTGATCGCATAAACACCTGGCGCAGGATTTGAGGGCGCATACGGCCGTGTCTGGGGATTCATCAGTCGTGGCGGGAAACTGTCCAGCCCACGATAAGCGATGCCATAATACTCCGGCCGCGCTTCGCCGAAGTAGCTCAACCACACCTCATCCACATCGTTCTTGGCCATCCAGGGGGCAAGATCATCCAGATCCTGGCCCCAGTCAAGATTGCTGTCCACCAAGCTGCGCCAGCCATTGTCGGGACCTCCAGCGAAAACGTTAAAGTAGGCCAGATAATGAGGATAGGTGACCAGGGTCAGGGCCATCAACCAAAGCGAAAGGGTAGCGGCAGCGTAAAACCGGCGAAGCGGAAATTGGCGCCTGCTTCCGCTAACCGCGCATGTCGCGGCAAAAACAAGCAGAAACGGCAGAACCGGCAAGATATGGCGGTAGCCCAGGTTGATATCCGTGGTCAGGGAGATGGCCAAGAATCCCAGGGCCGGCAGCAGCAGCGCAGCAGCATCCAAGGGGCTCAGACCCGTTTCGCGCCGTCGAAAGAGGCCTAGAATAAAGACAACACTGCCCCAGGCCAGCAGAATCAGCGTCGGCAGCGGCGTTTTGAGCAAGAAGACGACTGGGAAATAGTACCACCAGCCGCGATCGCTGTATTGGCCAAGCAGAAAAGAGGGCGTACCGACACGCAGACGGCCGCCGATATCCAGCAATTGCTCCAGGTGCTGCGCCAGAGGCAGTGTCCTGCCTGAAAGGCCACCAAGCATTGGCAGCTCCGCGGGCAGCGTTCCAATCTCAAAGCCGTATGCGGCCCAAAGCGTGAACAATGCCGCGATCGGGAAAGCCAGCAATAGCATCAGGGCAAGACGCCAGGGAAATGCTTCCAGCAGAGAAGCGCCGGCATCTTGGCTCTTGCGCCCGTTGACCCACTGTTGGCCCAGTCCAACCAGGATCACGAGTGCAAACAGAGGAATAAAGAGCATGGCCGTGAACTTCGTATTTTGCAAGAGACCAAACGCGACACCGGCAAGAATGGCCCTTTTCCAGGAGCGGCAGCAAAGAAATCGCCACAAGGTATACCCGGCTAATAAAGAGAAGGCGGTCAGCCCCAGGTCGGTAGTCGCCAGCCGCGTATGGGCCAGGATGTTGGGATCAAGCGCCAGAAAGAGCAGGGCCACCAGCCCCACCCAGCGCCGCCGCGACAGTCGCCACGCCCAGCGCCCAACTAAGGCCGCCAGCAATATGCCGAGCCAGATAGAAGGCAACCGAGCCAGGAAGATGATATGCTGCACATCGTTACCCGTCTCCCACAGAAAAAGCTCCGCGGGACGGTGAAAACTCGTACCGCTCCATGAAGGATCGTCAACAGGCAAGCTCACACTTTCGTCGGAGGCCAGCAGCACAGCATTGAGCGCATTCAAGCCCAGCGGGTGCCCAACGCGGATCTGTGAATAGCCGCGCAAAGATGCCAATCCGCGCACGATAAAGCCTTGCTCGTCAAACGTGGGCGCCTTCTGGGCCATACTGCTCAGAGCGAGCCCAAACATCAATAGCAGAACAGCCGTGCCCCACCAGACAGCCTTGCGTTCTACACGCAACACCAATGAACGGGTGGGTGTACTGATAGGGACTGTTGTTGCTGCCACCTGGGACATCGAGGATCGTTCAGAAGCACAAAGTCACACAGAAAAATCTCTGTGTGACTTTGCCTTATCTCTCTGGAACTTGGAGTATTCGTTTAATTATCCAGCGGCGTAATCGCAAAATATTCAAATCTTGCAATGGAACTTGTGTACTCACCTGCATAGGCAAAAACACCGAAGTACGGTTCGTGGATATACCGCGTATCATGGTACTCATATTGCAGCTTCAGCTCTGCATCAGAAGGTCTTCCGGCAAAGTACTTAATGCTGCCCTCGCGCACCTCGATGCGATGGCGGTTCCAGTCATCATTGTCCACGCCTGACATCTCGCCTAAGGCTACCGAATCACCGCGTCGCTTCATCGGGCTGCCACTACACTCCCGGCACCATATAAGTTCGTCCGTGCGATACCAGAGCAAATGCAGCGCCTCACCCGCCCAATAGTATTGGGGATTGTAGAAGTGGTTGAAGCAATTCTCATGCCTGTACATCGTATCAGCATTGGTTGTATCCGGACAAGCTTCATCCACTAGGTCAGCGCCAAAGACGATGCCCATGGCAACTTCATTGGGTGTCTGGGCGAACTTGCCATCATATTCGATCACATAAGGCGGTTCTGGCGCTTTTGCCAGAGGGCTGGAAATTCCCCAGTCCCATTTATCCCCTACATCCATGATAAGCCAGCGTGTATTGTTCGGCGGAAATTCGTAAAAAGATTTGACATGATCAAGGTTGGTGGTACGCACGATCTTCCAGCCACTGGAGGTGTCCTCAAAGTCGTCACGGTACGCGCCAACGACATTCACCGTATCCGACCACTTCCCGGCGATAGGCCCTTCAAAAGAGCGCACGCGGAAGTAAAAATCATTGTGGAAAGAGGGCTCCGGTTTGAACGCCACGGAGGTAGACAGTCCAGCATCATGCACCCCCGGGGAGCCAAAACTAGGATCTTGGTCCATCTGCACTTCGTAACGAGAGGCATTGGGCCCGCCTGTCCAAGACAGTGTAAATTGGTTCTGGCTGTTAGGCCGCGTCGCTGCCAGGTTGGCTACATCAGGCGGATCGGGCTGGATGCCATAAACAACGAGGGGCAGGCTCCAATCACTTGTCTCAGGCGCTGCCAGAACGCGGAAGCCGGCCACGGGAGAAACAGATTGTCCTCCGTCGCTGATTTGGGCCGCATTACTGACCATCGTCCCGGCCGGGACATTATCCTTGACCTCAGCGACAATGGCGATCTGTGCATAGCCTCCGCCCCCTACGGTACCTGACCAGGTGACTTGGTTGCCACCGACGGTGAAACCGGGTACTAACAAGGCATTGAAGGAGTCTTGCAGTTCATGGCTGCGGTAAACCAACTCCGCCGGCAAGGTATCCGTCATTGTCACCAGTGCATCGGCATCGCCGCTATTGCTTATGACGATCGTAAACTGCACCTGGCTGCCGGCGACAACCTCAGCAAAGTTCACTTCTTTGCTGGAGTTACTTAGGTCACTGCCTAGCAGCTGGTCGCCACTGATCGACTCCAAAGCAATATATCGTTCGACAGGAGACTGCAGCCGCTCAATTTCGTTTGCCGACAGCATCCGATCCTTATAGATCGCACTTTTGTCCGGCATAAGCTTTGCAGGCCCGTCTCCTGCTGATGGTTCGCCCTCCTGAGCAGCAATCCACTGCACCGAACCAAGAACGAACAACGTCGCCAGCAAGGCGCTAAGCAGCAAGAACAAGGACCTGCGCGGTCCAACAACGGTTTTGTCTAATTTCATCTATCTATCCTCCGCAAAACGAGCAGCTCCCAATGCCCCAGGCCGAAGGTCTTGTCTGGCAGTCACCGACTGCAGGACAAAAGAGGCCAGGCTTCTCAGGGTCACTCAGAGCGTATCTCAAAATCCATTCTGTCAATCTACTACCTGTCAAAAGGATTGCTAACGGGCAGTATGACCCGATCGGGCTCCTCAGCCGAACCCTTTTCACGCACCAGCCTGTTCCCATCCTCCCGCGTATACAGCCCCACATGGAGCTCATATTCTCCTTGTGGAAGCGACCCGGGCAGCGGCAATATATGTCTTTGCACAACCAGATCCCCAGGCTGCAAATACTGCGCTGCGGCATCAAAGCCATCGTGCTGGCTAATTATTGTGCCGTCCTCGTCAAGCCAATGGACGAATGAAGCCAGGTCTGCGGGAAGCGAGTCTTCCACTTGCCAGATAGTGAACAATTGTAGCGATCCCTGGTCAGAGGCCAGTAAAGTGTTATACCCCACTAATGTAATCACGCCACCAAAAGTAGCGTTTTGAATCAAGAGAAACGGCTCAGGTGCACCAGGCAAATTATATACAGCAAAGGAAGGCTCTCCCGCGCTGCGGTAGACGGGCATGGCATCTATGCCTGCTGCTCGCATCAATTGCGCATCCGGCGCGGCAAACTCAGGCACAAAAAACTGCGCGCCCCCTCCCTGTGGCAGCACAATGGCCCCGGCCACGTCGGCGCCGGTCTGCACCCAGCGTGCTGCTTGCACGGGGCGGGCCAAATTTCGCCGCAGGGAGTCAACCGTGATCGGGCGATAAAAACCATCCGCAAAGACCAGGCCGCCTTCCGGCGTTTCCGGCAGATAGGCAGCCATATCCTGCCACACAGCCTGATACCTCAACCTCGTCTCCAGGGCCTCAGGCCAGCGTATAAATCCATCACGCAGAGTTAGGAAAAGGTTGCCCACAAGTAACAAAACAAAAACCGTTACCACGCCCCCTTTCACCAGCTGCCGCCTGCGCCGGTCACCTGACCATTGGCGATTTTCGATCTGTTGCCATAGCCACGTAACAGCCAGGGCCGGTATCAGGTAAGCAACAGGCAGCGCGCCAATCATGCGAATCGTGCTGGGCGCCTGCGGTGTTATCGCGCTGGGTATCAGGCCCACAAGTAGCCAGATCAGGGCGAAGGCGTAGGCTGGCCGGCGAAAACGCAGGATTGAGAGCAACAACCCGCCGTAGAAAAAAAGGGCTGTGATGGGATCGAACAAGGGGCGCCCGGGCAAGCTATACGTCCAGCGCGGATCGCCGCCGAAACTAAAAATCCCTAATGTTGCCAGCGTCGTGGCCAGAACCGGTCGTATATCCCCCTGCTGTAAAGCCGCTAAGGGTCCTTCCAGCTGCTGGACACGCTGCTGCAGCGTCGGGTCGGCCCAAAGGGTGATCGCCAGTGGCAAAACAATCAGCAGTGACGCAAGAAGCACAGTGAGCGCCGAGACCGAGGGTTGTGGAAGTTGCCATTTCAGCAGCTTCTGACGTGGCGCCTCCGCCCAACTCCCGGCCACGAGCCAATAGAAAAATAGCAGAAGCGGAATAAGGAAAACCGCTCTTGCCCCCGTATAGGAGTAAACACTCAACCCCAGGAAAAATCCGGCCAGCCAGGGCCGTCGCGGCCAGAACCAGGCGAAGATCACCAGGAGCAGCGGCTCCAAGATCGGCCGTAACCCGACGCGGCTGAAGATGATCGGCCACCAACTGATGGCCAGACCAAGCCCGGTTATGACTCCCGTTAACCAACCAAATTCACGCCTCGACCAGCGCATCGTCGCCGCCACCAGCAGCAGGCCGAGATAAACGGCCGGCAGCCGAATCGAAAGCACGTTGTCGCCAAACAGAAGCTGAAACGGGACCGACCAGTAATGATAGAGGGGTTCGTGTCCATATCCCTCGCGAAAAAACAGCGCATGGTATCCCTGGCGGATGAAGACAACGACATCAGCATTCAATACCTCATCCTGCGACAGGCCGGGCGGCACATCCCTTAAGGCAGCCAAACGCAAGAACGCCGCCAAGAGCAATACGGCCGTCGCCCACAGCAGGAAGCGATATCGCCCAGCGACATGACGCGAGCTGCGAGCCGCCGCTTGCCCTTCCATCAATGAATTTCCCATAAAGCCTGTCTCATGCTAACATCAGCCTTCGATTCTAAATTTGCATATCCTTTTTGTAAAGCAACTCATGAAGCACTCAAGGACAGCCCCTCGTTCAGAACACCTCAACAAGCTGCTATGGCCTGTCCTGATTCTCGCCCCGTTGCTGCTTGGCCCTGGCCTGGGGTCCATACCTTCGCGCTGAAGTTTATACGCTCCTGCGTTTTGCGCAGAGCGTGGCTGCAAACGCCGGTATGACCCTGGGCCCTGTAGGCCAATTCCCGGCTGCCGTCGTGACAAGTCTGCTCTTTGCCTTTGTCGTGAGTATACCCGTGCGCCTGGGCTTTGACCCGGCGTTGGCGGCAATGATCGTGAGCGCGGCAGGCTGGACTGTGGCCGCATTCGCTCTTCTGGCCGCCGGGCAAAGCGTGAAACGGCCGCGTGGCGCTCTGGTCGCCGCTCTGTTGCTTTGCTTCAATCCAGCCATCTTCACAACCCTCGGCAGCCCCACATCATGGCTCATCGCCTTGGGCTGGCTGGCCGTCGCCCTGCTCCTGAGGCGTCACATCCTGCTCGCCACATTTACCGTCATCCTTCTGGTCACCCTGTTCCTGCCATGGCCTCTCAGCAGCGACTGGTCACACCTCACCGCATATAGCGGCGCTATAGTCTGGAGCATCTTGCTCTTTTCCGCCGGGGTAGGGGCGGATTGGCTCGCCGACGAATTAGTCGCTCGAGACTTCGTCCACGTTACGCATGCGCAAATGACCACCTTTTTGCTGGTAGCGGTCTTTATTGTGCTCGGAACCTGGCAAGGGCTCAAGCTGTGGCAGCTGGCCCAGGAGAGACCGCAAACATGGTGGCAAGTAGAGGAGGAGATCTCCTCCTGGCTGCGCACAGAGACCGGCCCGGGAGCGACGCTGCTGGCCAATGAAAGAACTGCTTATCTGGCCCAGCGCCCCACGGCAGCACTACCTGACCTCAGCCAACTCGAAGCTGCAACGGCCGTACAGGAGCAGTTGCAGGCGTTTCCCGTTGATTATCTGGTCACCAGCAATGTCCTACCCTGGCAGCAGCTGCGTGAATCGGTGTGGTTCCGCCTGGCTTACGAGCCGCAAATGGAGTTTGACGCCCCTTACCTGCCCCAGGCTCCATTAACGATCTGGGCCTACCGGCAGCCCTTAGGCAACCTGGGCCCGCGTCACACCATCAACGCCCGCGTGCCGGATCGCTTGTGGCTCCTCGGCTACCAGATTGGTCCGCAACAAGCACAAGCGGGCGAGTCGGTGCAGATGGCGCTGACAATGCAGGCTCCTGAAGCCACATTCGAGCCGCCAACACCCTTCCAAGCTATCGTGCGCCTCATCTCGCAATACGACAACAGCACAATCGAGGAGTGGACTGTCGATCTACCCCAGACCATTTCGTCCGACGATTGGCAAGCAAACCAGGTGATCGTCGAAGATTTTCCCTTGACATTGCCTGACGACTTGCAGGCAGGTGCCTACCTACTTAACCTTTCCCTGCTCGGTCCAGCTTCCGAAAATCTGTGGCCTATTTCGCTGGACAACGACTACAACCAGCTAGACCGGGTCCCAATCGGCCAGATCATCGTGCCCTGGGAAGGCGATCTGCAGAACATTCAACCCCTGGAAGCCACCATTGGCCCTGGCATCCGCCTTGAGGGCTTCACAACATCGACAGCCGAATCAGGCGAGGCCCTGGATGTAACGCTGCTCTGGCAGGCCGAGCAGCCTATCGACAAAGACTATGTAGTCTTTGTTCACGTGCTAAATAGCGACGGGAAGCTGGTGGCCAGCCATGATGGTCTTCCTGGCAACGGCCGTTTCCCAACCAGCGCCTGGCTGCCAGGGATCACCATACCCGACACCCATTCCATTGCCCTGCCGCCAGACCTACCGGCCGGGGATTATCTGCTCAAAGCAGGCCTCTACGCGCCGGACACGGGCCAACGTCTCGCGGCAACAACCGCCGGCGGAACCATTCTTGAAGACAGTGCCATCTTATTGACGACGATCAACTGGCCATAACAGTTTCAGGTGCCAGGCACTTTCAACGATCAGGTTGAGACAAGACTCGGCGCAGAAATCTGGCACCTTACGGCCTAATTCGTTGGATATCGGGCGGTAGACCAAAAGAAGCCGGCGTCACCTCCGAACCACCACTCCAAAACGCAACCGGGATATCGTCGCCCAGCTCAGCAGTCTGGCCAGGAGCCAACAGCACAAGGTTGTCACGTGCTACCAGGTTGAACCAGGGATCGCGCTCGCTGTCGACACGGCCGTTCCCCACATACAGCAGCAACACCCCATTTTGCCGGCCGTCGTCTGCGAACTGCTCGCTGTTGCGCGGCGTTTCTGTGGCAATCACGCGTACGATACTGCCTGGAGATAAATCTGCCAACAAGGGATCATCCATAAAAACGAGCGATCCTTCATCGCCAGCCAAAACCGTATCGTTGTCCGTCACGCGCCAGCCGCGCAAATCCACGCTTCTATCCCCTTGCACCTCTAAATCAAACCAATCCCCCTCAATCTCTCCCGTATCATCTACATGGATAGCGACAATTCGCACCTCCCCTGAGCGCGGCGCGGCCGTCGCTAAAGCATCGAATCGCGGCGTGATCGTCAAATCCCCCTCGACCTGCATGGAGATTGGGTTGGAAGCGGCTTCTTCAAGCCCCGCAATCCCATCCCAGCCGGCGAACACATATCCTGCCGCCGCAACCGCCTGCAACTCAATCGTACTGCCCAGAAAATAGATGCCCTGCCAGGGCAGTTTTTGCGGCGCTGTATCATTGACCCTGATCCATCCCGCCTCACCTTCAGCCTGCGTGTAGGAAAGCAGTGCCGTACCCGGCAAACCCAAGCTTTCCACCATATGCTCGCGCATGATATCCGGTCGTCGCTCAGCATAATCACGCATATGCGCCACTGCCCCTTCCCAATCACCGCTAAGATCCCAACGATCCTGTTCAAAACTGATGTCTGGCCCCAACTCGCCGGCAAGCTCGTCAATGTTCGCCAGGACATTTGGCGTCGCCAACGTCGTATTCAGCAAATCAGCGGCGCGCGTGACGAAAAGGTTGCGAAATTCCGGGTTGGCCAGCAGCTTATTGAGCAAAATGACCATGCGCTCGCCGAGTGGGTGCTCCACATTCAACACATGATCCACCATTTGCCGGTCCACCCGTTCGAAAGCGAGGTCATTATCCCAGACGATCCACTCCCAGCGCCCCCCTTGGGTACGGGGCCGGAACTGTTCGCACATTGTGATGTGGCCAATCCGTATTGGCCACGAACATTTGTAACAAGTAGTAATCGACGAAATTAGCCAGGTCTATTTGCGTCGCCAGATAAGCAAAGTGCGCCGGATCGCTCAGATCATTTTCCAGCACGAATTCCATGAAATTTTCCCAATGCACCGTATCAACCGCCAGTTGCTCCTCAGACTGCATTCCGCGATTGTTTGGCGTATCACTAATATCCGCGCTGGGCATGCCATAGTTCTGCTCGAGCAGTCGTTCGGTTATGCGTTCACGCACCTGATAAATGCCCCAAGGACGGCCGTTGATAAACAGCAGCACCGGCTGGCTGCGCGTCGTGTAGCCGCCCATCTGATTCGCCAGCTGCTCAACCAATTGGTTCCTAAACAACAGAAGATCTTTGCTGCTATTATGCAAGATCAGATCGTCAAATTCGATTTGCCCTTCTGCGCCAAATAAGGGGAACATCAGCTTTCGCGCGCCATACAGATCACGAAAATAAAGTCGCAACGATTTCTTGTCGGAAAAATAGCGGGTCCACCCACCATGTATGCGCACGCCGGCGCCAATTTGAAATCCTGTCTCACGGTCAGCCGCCACGTAGGTCAAATCGACCGGGCGTTCCCATTCGCGACCGCGCTGCCAATGATTGACGTAGATGCCACGCTCATCATCCCAAAAATCATCCGGGTCGACGATAAGCGATAACATGGGCAGGCTCGTATCCATGCCCATGAAATAAGTGGCGCTGCTTACCGGACCGGATGTACCATCTGGCAGGAATGCCTGCGCGCGCACGACAACAGCCTGTGCAGAATCGGCGCTGAGCGGAATGGGCCGCGTATAGGGTGTGGCGCTTGCCCGATCAGGGGTTCGGCCGTCGAGAGTAAAAACTATCTCAGCCTGCGGATGCGGCACCTCAATGCTCAATTGCAGATCCTGATCATAGGCACCCGCGGGCTGCGAGAACAAAGGAACAAGCGACAGATTATTGGCCGAAGAAACATGCTGCTCTCGCCATAGCAGCGCTCCAATGACGATCAGAACTACCGGCCACACAAGGTGCCCTTTTCGGCCAAACCATTGCCACCTTACTTTTCGTTCACGCATACTTGACCTGATTGCCGGTCCATCCGCGATGGGCGCGCGCAAGACTATTTGAGAGCATCCAATTCCCACCTTATTCTCCAATTGTCCGCCAGGCTGCTTGGAAAGAAAAGAACGCTAAACTTGGCTTGATTTAGCACTTGATGAAAGGCTGATCTTGCTGCCACACTTTCATATGCGGGCGGCGGGTTCGTCACCTGTTTTCGAGATGGATGATTCCATCGGGCACAGGCGAGCCGTTTGAGCTGGCGGGGAGTCGCTCGGCCGTTTCGGGCAAATATAATCCTAGTTTAAGATTACATTCATCTGGCTTGTTTCCCTCCGGTAAGTTAAGGATATGCTCGTCGATAACGATCTCGTGACGGGTCCAATATTCAGTCGGGTACGCCCCAGATCCAGGTATTGTGTCATCCTGGGTGATAAGCCGGCCCTGGGAATCAAAGCAATGGATAAAGACCTTGTAGTTTTCCGCCACCCTGGCCGAAACCGTCCAATAGAGCGTGATAGAAAGCTGATTCTGATCAGAACTGGTGAGATCATAACCTAGCAACTGGATATTCTCGCCAAATTCAGCGCTCAAACGATTCTGCCAAGATTTCTCCACTTGCCTCTCTGCAAAATCCTCCTGTCTCTTAAAGAGAAGCACGTCGACATTGACGAAGTCCATAAGAACTTGGGGCAAATAGGGAGGAAGCCGGTATTCAAATCGTTGTAATAGTTTGTACTTGGTTTCTTCGTTTAGCAGCCTGGCGAAGAACCGGCATTCGACAGGGTTTAAGTCGCAGACGTGTTCATCTTCAAATCGGTCAGATGTCTTCGTGTCGATGATCAGATAATCTGGCTTGCGTTTTTCGACTCCTTCTTCACCCTGATTTGCGCCGGTGTATGGAGCGATATCCTCTGCAAATTTAAATACAACCATGGGATAATTATCAATGACTCTGTTTTCACGGGGCAACTGAGGTGGATATGAGGTATGCTCGGTGCGCGTGCCAGGGGGGATAGCATCTTTGAGATATTCGGCAGCAACGTTACGGCCGTCATTCTCAAAGTACAAAGTCACACTCACAACCCGTAAGGCGGAGAAGATGATGATGGCCAAAGCGACTAGGACGATCGACCATTGGCCGCGCTTGCTGCCCGTCCTTTGGAAATAGCGCCAATAATCGTCTAGCATCCAGGTGGAGAGCACCGCAAAGAGAGGAAAAACGGGAACCATGTAGCGAATGGGATAAAACCTGGAAAGGGCGATGGGCAGCTCAAAGGAGAAGAGGAGCAGCAAAATAGCGAGATAAAAACGGCCGTTCCGCTCCGCCTCTTTGTGTTGGTTCTTGTCGATGATAAAACGTGCTGCTTGAAAAACCGCCCAAATCGTCGCCAGGGCAAACAGCAGAAAGAGGGCCAGTCCCAATCCTTCCAGCGTATTGCTCCATTGGCCCACGAGTCCAATCGCCCGCGGTCCAGCATAAGCCTGTTGCCGTTCAAGGAAGGGCAGAAGTTGCCCAAAATGAGAACCGGCTGCGAGAATCGCATGCGGCGTGCCGATAAAAAACCCCATGAAGGTCAAGAAATAGGCCAGGATAAGCTTACCTATAGTTGATAGCAGATCGCTCCGCCAATTGGAAAGAGTAAAGGCGAGCGCGATCAACGTGGCTCCTAATAGGAGGGTCGCGCCGTTATACTTGCTGGAGGAGGCTAATCCAATGGCGAAGAAGCCCAGGTAGAGCCAGATATCTTTTCTTGTGGCGACAAATTTCAGCAGCAGAAAAGAGGAAAGGGCTACGAAAAAGGTAAGGTAGATGTCGACGTGCGCATAGTGGGCGATAGTGGCAAAGCCACTGCATACCATCGCTAAAGCGGCGGCGAAGAGAGCGAAGATATGAGATGGAACGGCCGTTCGCGCCATGAAAGCGGTTAGAATAATTACAAAGGCACCGAGCAACGCAGATACAGCCCTGATGGCGGCCATGATCTTGACCATGTCGGCTGTGAACAGCGAAAGCAGCTTGCCCACACCCAACATGATATAGAAGGGAAGTGTCGGGTAAGTCACGTCTTCCGGCAGCGTGCTGATACCTGCAGTTAAGGCAGGAATGACTCTATGGAGACGCTCGTCTATGTTCCACAAATCGGGCAGGCCCCAGGTGACGCTGATGGCTACGGTCAGAAAAAATATAAAAGCGAGAGCAAAAAGCAACAGCCAATAGGATTTGTTTACGAAAGAAACGATCTCACGTTCAGTAGACTTTCTCAAGAATTTACAGCCTCAATTGGGCGAATTTTATAGCTGGCACTGAGTGGTTGCAAGAATTTGATTTGTCGCTAAGCGAGGGGCGATTTTATACCCACTCAAGCGCCGGTCTTACTGCCCATCCTTTTCTACAACAGTTATTGGCCCGAGCGTGACCGAATCAGTCGCCTCTCCAGACCAGACTACGGGAAGCCGCTGCCAGGACTGGGGCGAATAAAGACCAACACGCAGCTGGTACACGGCCGGCGGTGTGTCCTCCGGCACCTGGACTTGAACAGACTGTGTGATAATGTCCCCTGTTTCCAGCCCGGTCAAAGCTGTCTCCCAACCATCATACTGGGCCACAATGTCGCTCTGGTCGCTGGCGGATGATACGTGAATGAACGCTGCCAGGGGATCAGCCGTGGTGGGCGAAGGCATAGCAATATCGGCCGTTTTCACCTGCCATACCAATGTTACAGCCAAAGCTTCTCCCGTCTTCACTTCTGGCTGCGGCATCGCAAATCCCAACAGAGAAAAGGCATCATCAAAGTCAGCTCCCCACGATTTGAAAATCGGGGGGCAATTCTGCCTCTTGTTCTGGCCAGGTGATGGTTGTATTGGCTGACTGCGTCCATTTGGCAATCAGGCGCTGATTTGGCAGGAGCGCATACTGCTCTTCAGGTATATCCCAGACCGCCTGATCGATAACGACCTCACGTTTGACCGTTGTATCCTCCGCATACTGTACTTCATACAGATTGATAGAGTAGCCCGCCTGGGCCACCGGTTCCTTATCAGCTGAAGTAGGCGTATAACTCTCTGTTTTGCAGATAGAGGCCCAGTCGCAGACTGGTTGCGCTGATTGCATACCACCCTGGTGGCGGCGTGTATGGATTGAACGCCTTTACTTCGCTGCCTTTCACGAAACGTGGAAAGCTAGGTAAAGGCCGGTAATTGATGCCGTACTGCTCCGGAGGCGCAGTTCCAAAGTAGGATAAATATACCTGATCGAGGCCCCGGTCATCCAAAAGTTGTTTTAAGGCCGGCAAATCTTGTCCCCAGTCCAGATTGGAATCAACGAGGATGCGCTGCCCGTTAGCCGGACCCCCTACCAATTCGTTGAAATACGCTTCGTAATGAGGAAACAGGCTCACAGTACTAAAGACGTGCCAGAACAATAGCAAACCACAATAGGCATAACCAGGCGTGATTTATCTGGCTCCCGACTGGTTCCCCACAAGACAGAATAACCGGCGATCATGATCAGGAAGGGAATGCCGGGCAAGATATGGCGAAAGCCAATACTCAGACGGCCTGTCATACCTAATGCCAGAAAAAAGAGGAAGGGAAGCCAGAGAACAGAAGCACGGCGAGGACCGCTAAAGGCGAAGCAAAGGAAAAATACCCAGGGCCGACAAGCAGCAAGAGTGGAATGCTGTTTTTCACGACCAGAGCAACCGGGAAATAGTTCCACCAGCCGCGATCTGAGACTTGCCCGAGTAGAAACGCCGGTCGCGACACCGCCTCGAAATCCGCAAAAGTGCTCCAGAGGCTAGAAAAATAGAAAGGAGCGGGAATAGGGATGAGCCAGTCTGTGTCGGGAAGAGGCCCAAAATCGAAGCGATAAACAGCCCATAGCGTGGCCAGAGCGACGAGGCCCATGCTGGCTAAGGCCAGCAGGCGGCGATGTGTGTACGTGGGATAGAGAAGCAAAATAAAAAGGATGATGGGCCACACCATAAGCCCGGTGTATTTGGTCGCCATGGCTGCCCCGGCGCAAAGACCGGTCAGAATGACATTTGATCGCGACGGCCGTTCTAACCAGCACCAGAGACGCCATATGGTTAGCAGCAAGAAACAGGTTAAACCCAAATCAGTCGTTACGAAGCGAGAGTGAGCCAACAAATTGGGATCGAAGGCAGCCAGGAGAAGCACCACCCAGCTCGCAGCCGCTCCGGCGAGCTGTCGTGTCCACCAGAACAGGGTCGCAACGAGTATGACACCCAGAACAATCCCCGGCAGACGAGCCAGGGCGACTATCTGCTGTGGATTCTCATTGCTCCGCCACAAAAATTCATCGGAAAAGAGAGGCAAATTGCCATCTTCCCAGGAGGAATGTTCCGTTGGCAAATTGATCTTCGGGAGCAACAACAAGGGCAGGCTGCTCCAAACATTAGCGAGCGGTGGGTGACTGAAACTCATGCGAAAATCGCCGCTACGTAGATAGGCATACCCACGCGTAATATGGTATTGTTCGTCAAAAGTGGCTGATTTTGATCGGGCGCTTAACGCTGCTTGTGTGCCAAAAAGAGTCAGGCAAAACAACAATAATAACCACTCCCAGATCCGCATCGTCTATGATATCCTCAACCCTAATAATATGGCGCTTTCCGGTTGCCCTGCAATTTATGACACACCGAAACCTAGCGATTGAACAATATGAAGCACGTGGATCGTCGTGAGCAGGAAGGTAAATCCGAATACAAATGAGATTCCCCACCTGATCACTTTATACTTCTCCACCAGCATCACGCCCAGGGCCAAAAAAAGTGCAAATGCAGATAAAGAATTCAGAACAAACGCCGCTTTCATAAAACTGTAATAGGGATACCTGAACGCGTGTAATATGACACCAGCCAGGGCAAACAACAAGAGCACCAGGAACAACTGTACTTTCAATACGTCTGTCGCCTCTGTTTTTGACCAGAGAGCCCATTTCCCAAACAACGAGCGCGCAACTCCAATAAGAATCAATACCAGGGGCACCAGACCCGCGGCAATCAGCGCCGAACCGCTGAGACGTGTGAATGGAGACAGTGCCAGGGTGCCCGGCCAGCCATACCTGTCATGCCGGTTAAGATAATAGTCATAGGCCTTCCACCAATCATCGTCAGGATCGCTGTATTGCAGAAACTTCGGTTCCATATCGAACCACATGCGACTATAGATCAGGGTCCAGAATGAATCCACATTATCCGGCGCCAAAATGGGGCTTTTTATCGTTGCCCACGGCTTAAAGCTAAAAAAGGACAGCTTTTCTGCGCCAGGTGGTTGCTGGAGAGTTACATCCAGAAGCTCAATATTCAACGGTAGGACTTGGCCATAATTCTCCAAATCTGACCATACGGTGCTGCCCACAACGGCCGTTGGCACCAGAAGAAGCAGCGTGAAAGAAGCAGCACTTCTTCGACCAAGGGTGATAAGTCGCCGTGCATAGGCGATAGCAAAGATAGCGGCCACCATCGGAATGAGCACAAGCGCCGTGGACTTGGTAAACAAAGCCAGCAGAATAGCCAGCATTAACGTAATCATTAGCAAAGAACGCTTCAAAAGCGACGCATTCCAACCTGTATGCAAATTGTGGGATTCTGGCCCCTGTATGGACAAGGTTGCAGCTTTTACTGCCGTTGCAGAGGAAAACTTATAGTCAATGGCAACAAGCATCAAATAGGCGCACAAAGTCACCAGTAGGTAAGATAGCGTATCATTGGTATGCATTGCCGACATGTATATGTGCCGCGGCAAAAAACATACCATTCCAAAGGCGAGCGTTCTGGCAAAATTGGAGAGTTTTACCCTTTTCAATATCAGATAAACGATGTAAACGGTCAAAATGCCGTAGAGGCAGGGAAGAAACTGGAACAGTTTCAACTGTTGTGCCGGCTCATTGCCCACGTCAAAATGGGTAGCATTCCCGACAGCGGCTGATATCAGATAAAAGACGGGCGGTTGAAAACATTCCCAGCAGGCTTGCTTGGGCGGGATAGCCCCCTCTTCCATAATTAGAAAAATCGGTTCAAAATGATCATCAAAGGCATTGTCGGCTGGATTTGCCCAATATAGCGACAGTCTCAGGAAAACAGCAAAAAACAAGAAGACTGCACTCACTATTTTGTAGGACAGGTACTTATCCATGAGCCCGGGATGGTAGGAATAAAAGTCGCAGAACTAAATGGGAATCAGCAGACAACGGCTTGTAAATTCGCCGGAAGCCAGTGTAGCAGTAGAAAGGTTTCTTCAAGATCATTGTCTAATTCTAACTTGCACTCAAGGAACGAAAGCACTGCACAGCTGAATCGGGCCACTAGATATTATATCGCTCAGGGAGCGTGATGGGCAATGCTGCGTTGTTTCAATGAATCGTTATTCTAGTCATTACGTGGAAATCGGCCGTTTGCTCCCGGCAATCGCCCGTCGGACATGCCATGAGAAGCAGTTCATCATCAATCTCATACCAGCCAACTCGCAAGTCATAAATACCGGGAGTGACATTCTCAAGCGCTAAAGACAGGTGGTCAGCAACTACTTCTTCTGGCTCCCAGATGTAGGTTGGATATGTCCAATCGCGCGGAATATCATCACTCTGGGCTACAACGCGGCCGTCTTGTGTATCGACAAGATGTGCAAATCGTTTGTAGGACTTCTCCGATGGCATTGCCGACTGCCAGTATAGAATCAGATCCAGTAATTCTGAATCCTGAGCAACATCATACCCGCGCAGGCAGAGATTGCCCTCCCAACAAAGAGTGATCAGCTGCTGGGGCTCAAATGGTGTGACGAGAATATCACCAACGGTAACGATCTCACCAACAGGCGTCTGTTCTCCCACTGGTGCAAGCGCCAGGTTGACCGTGTACGCTCCAACAGGCAGACTTTCTGCGATAGGAATCACATAGTATCCGCGAGCGACGGCGTTGGCCTTCCAGGCGGAAGTTGGCCAGGCGACGACCGGCGGCACACAAAGCGTATCTTTGGTAGCGCCTTGATCGTCCTTGAGGTAGAAGCACGCATCATAATCACCTGTAGGTTGTGCACTGCTTGCCCAACGTAAATCCACCTTGACAGCCCCTGACTGGTTTGCCCTCTGCGGCGCCAGCGAAGCACGCAACAGTCCAATTCCGTCAGCCAAGGTGTACTCAATATCAAAATCTTCGCCCGCAAGTGGCCTTGTCCTATAGACCAACACCTCGTCATCTTCATAGGCAGGTTCAAACGTTACCCAGTCACGCCAGCGTTCAATAAACCCCTCAAGGATAAGTGGTTTGTTCAGAACAATATAGCGCACATTTTTCTCCGCGAGCAGGTCGAACTGCCTCGTTATATCCACGTCCTCAAAGTCAACCCAATTATCTTCTGCGACATCCCACATGAAATTGGATTTGAAGGGCTCAAGAAACGGCACGCTGTCTATGAAAGCAAACGCTTCTTGCGGCAAACGGGAAACATGGCCGACTAGCAAAGGCTTCCCGTGAGTCGTCTGGTAGTACATATAGAGCTTATCAAAACCACGATTATGAAATGGGAGCTCCAGCAGCGCAAAACTTTCCTCTTCTTCAGCAAGATTTCTATACCATAGAGGCACGGCCGTATTTGTGCTGGGAATCGGGGGAATCGGGTTCTCCCACAAAATTAGAACGGCCAGGATAAGCATAATGAGAACGGCATAAAGATATTCCGCGATTGACATTTGAACGATCCTGAATTCGCGAGGAAATGTCCACCATTCCCCAAGTGGCCATCATAGCAACAGGAATACCAAGTAGAATATTGAGCCGGTGGGGGCGTCTGATTAAGGCGTCCAGCAGCGAACCGGATAGGGCGCGATACGGCAGTGGAATCTCAGGATATCGCTGGCCATTGAAGCTTAGTACGGGCCCTAAGGCAAACAGTGCAACACCAAGTGCCATGAGAAGCCAGAACCAGGTTTGCGAACTTCGGCGCCATACTCCATAGAGCGCCAGAATTAAAGTCACCAGTCCAATATAGGGCACGTAGAATACCCCGGCAGAAATGCGATGGTAAGGCTCCCATTCTGGATATGGCAGCGGATCGGGAATCTCATTCCAGATGGCTCTGTAGACATTTGGGGGTATGACATAGGAAACAAGATCCGTCAGCACATAATCAGGCTCTTCAATGGCCACTGCTTCCGGTCCACTTCGGCCCAACTGGTCCAACACAAGGGGCATTCCCAAGGGGGCCATGAGCATGGCTCCCAGGCCCAAAGCCAGCAAGATCAATGCGCTCGTTCGCCATGTTCGAGACCTCGTTTCACGGTAATAAAGATAAACTCCATAGACCAATAGAATGGGTGCACTCATTATGAGAAGTTGCCATCGTGTGATGCCAATCAGCGCCAGGCACACGCCGGCAAGAATGGCTTCTCTCAAGCGCCCTCGGCGAAAGATGCGCAGCATGAAATACATGGTCAAAGGCACCCAAAATGTGGCCATCATATTGGGATGATCACTGTGAGAAAGCGTATAGGGCCAAAAACCAAAAATGAGGCCGCCGAGAAACGCCGCTGTAGCTACCCTAGTTTCCGCTTTAGCAAACAGATAGAAAGCAAACCCGTTGAGGGCCAACACGAGAATAAACACAAGATTATAAGCGCTTACTGCTCCCAAGAAAGCTTGCAGAGGCAGCCATACGGCGATGTTAAACCAGGCAATATTGTGTGAAGTGAGCGATACGCCCTCGGGATAGTAAAGCAATGTCGTGTAAAAGGGATTCTGGCCGTTTAGCAATGCCTCTTTTACCCACCAGAACGTCCACTGATGAACCCATACGTCGCTTCCGCTGCCGGCAAGTGCCGCATTCAAGCGGGTTACCAGGGGCCAGGTCATCAAGATGGTGAGTAGAACGTAGATCAGGAAAACGACAATGCTGAACCAGGCTGACTGGCGCATCTTATTCAGTGCAGCAGACATGCGGAGATCTTACCCTCGAAGCAAAGTGCCGGTGAATCATGCCTTGCCTGGATCGCTACGAACCAAGTTCGGCAATCACAATCAGAATAGCCCACCCGTCACCCCGCTCACGTACTTGGAATTACGCGTGCGTAACATGGGGAAAAATCCCATGGCTCGTTCCAACCGTTCGAAATGCTCCGGCGTTGCTTTCACCTCAATCACCACCAACGCTTGCAATGGCAAGGGGCGCGTAAGATTTGGACGGGAACTCAGCCGCTGATTAAATGCCACTTGCGCATAATCGAGCGTGGCCCGGATCGCTTTGTCCGGCGATACGAAATACTCGCGCCGGTAGCGATTGATGAGCACCGCCTGCGTGGCAACCTGCAACCATGATCGCCATTCGGGATCCGCGTGTACCTCTACGAACTTTAGGATCTCCACATACGGCCGTGCCAGATCCACTGTGCAAGCCAACTCCTGCCGCTTCTTGTCACCCAACAAGTTGTCTTTGCGCTTTAATTCAAGAACGGGATTCGTGATCGCGGTTCCTTCCGGCAAACCATACCAGCGCAGGCGCAATTTCTGGCGCGCGCTCACGCTGGCCAGATTATCGTTAAAGCTCCTTAACTCGACGGTGTCCAGATACAAATTGTTCACCACGCGTGGTGGATAAGCCATACGGAAGCCCTCTGGGTGAAGGCGGATCCAACTGCGCGCCTGCGCCGGCGAGGTGTCCTGGCTTGCCAGTTTGAACTCGTAACGCAAAGTAGAAGAGAGGGATGTCGTGCGCGGGAAGAGTGAGAACAAGGATTCAATCATCGGCAGCAAACTCACTTGTTTTCGTTCGAGGTCACCTGGCGGGCCACTGGATCAGGATAGCCGGGACGGGCGGAGGTCAGTTGCACGTCGTCCAAGCCGAGGATACGGGTGGCAACTTGAATATCCAAATCTTGCAGAAAGTCCAGTTCGTCGTCTTGGGCAATAATCTCCGCGAGAGGAATATGAAAGCGCACATAACCCACGGTAGGTGATTGATCATTCGCCGTGGCGCGCAAGATCACCTCGCCATTCTCGCTGCCGGTGTCGCTGGGCGACCGCTTCGCGATCAACTCATCCTGATTATCTTGAATCCAGGCCGGATCGACTTCCAAAAACGTGGCCCCATCAATATCAAATCCCAAAATCTCTAACGGTAAATTGAGGACGTTGGCCACATCGACACGAATGATGCCCTCCTGTGCTAAAGTTGGTGGTCCTAGATAAGCGAATACCGGCTGCAACGGGTTCAATGAGCGACGCATTTGGTCCTGACGCTCGGCGAGCATTGCCCAAGGCGAAGAGGTATCCGCCGCGGACGATAACTCCTGTTGCCGCTTTTCCATCTGCGGCTGAAGCATCTCCCTAAAATCAGCCAGATATTCAGGCTGGCTCATTCTGGCCGCAGCCTGCGCATAGGCTACCTGTATAGCCAGATCAAAATAGCTGGCTGATAAGGAAAGTCGCTGCGACGAACTGAGAGGATTGGCATTAAAGCCAATCGGCTCGAGGCGGCCGGACTCTGGGTTGAAGTAGTAGTGCAGATTTAGCGGCGACGTTCCTTCCGTCGCACCCCAAAGATCGGCAAGAGCCAGGAAACGGCCGTATTTCTCCACGTCGAATACTTCAGAAGCAGCCAGATCGCCGCTCTGCAGGCCGCGCAGCAGCCCGACGGCCTGATTCTTCTGCGCCGCCAATACCGGATCAGCAGCTATAGTAGCATCACGAAATGTGTCCACCTCGAAAAACTGGAAATCATTGACGGTCAGATTGGCGACAGGATCGGCCGTAGCCGCTTGGCGATCGCCACCATAATAAGCAATAGCCTGCCAGAAGGGCGTGGCGTCAAATTCCACGATCACCCCTTGCGGCTGGTTGTTAAAAGCGAGCAATTGCGGATCAAAACCTTCCTGCAAGGCATAGATGCCCCAATCTTCGCCGTTTAGGAACAAGCGCACAAACTGGTAGCGACCGCTTATCACACCCTCGCGCCTTAAAGCTTCGGCGAAGGCCCACTCGTTTAGCCAGTTATTATCCGCTGGATCGATGAGGTAGAAGCGTTGCATACCGGCCAGCAGCTGGCCCGCCTCACTGCGCACGTCAAAATTCCACTTTTCGTCCTCGCCCAGGTGATCGGCCGGACCTTGCTGCAAACGCATCAGCACAGGCACAACCTGGTCCTCATAGCGTATCTCGGCCGTTACAAAATCCGCGTCACCGCTCAACACCACCCCAGAAGCCAGTGCTTCCTCGCGTTGGCTAAGAATTCGTTCGTACTCGGCAAAGGCCATGTCGATTGTTAGAGCCGGAAGTTCGCTTGAGGCCCCGTTGAGACGCAAGAACGCGGCCGCCTCGTTCCAGGTGGCAGGCAAAAACGTGCCCATTCGCGGTCGATCGAATAACAGAACCAAAACCAGCAGAATGACAATGACGGCGATCCACAGCAGAGGAGAGCTCCTTGCCCTTTGCGACTGTTTCCTTACAATCTTCATAGCAACATAAATAACAAATTTTCTGTTCGCCGAGGCCGCATATCAGTCCCGAAAGGCTGCTCCCGTGAGCCGCGCTCACTGGCCCAGTCGTGAGCCCGGCCAGAATAACCTTCTACGCGCAATTTCCCCGGAAACTTCGTCCTGGCTGATACGAGCTCAATTGCATTTCAGTTTCCGGGAAAATGACAATGACACAGTTCATAAAGCATAGTTAGCCATTTAACGCACTATCCTGCTCGACGAAACTTAGTTCGCAGCCGGGCAGGTCAGCTCGCAGACTATCCATCAGCTTGCTCAATGCTTGGCCATCTTTCGCATTGATAAGATACGTAGCCTGCAGCCCGGACTCATTGTGATCCAGCCGGCGCAGCTCAGCCATCTCCACATGCTGCTCTAGCTGCTCATTAATGCGCTGAAAACCTTCCTCCTGATCGCTCGTAACCACATTCAAGAAGAGATTACTTTTGGCTGGGCGTGGCTTGATCAAGGTACGAATCAGCAGATAGCCCAAGATAATCACCGTGCCCAGGACAGTAGCCGAACGCTGGTCAGCGCCCAGGCCCAGACCGATTGCGATCGCCAGGAACAGGTAGATTAATTCTTCCGGTTCCTTAATAGCCGTGCGGAAACGCACGATAGAGAGCGCGCCCACCAACCCCAACGAGAGCGCCAAAGAGGACTTCACTATCGAGATAATCAGCGCTGTAATCATGACCAAAACCGGAATCGTTGCCGCTAGTTTGGACCGGTTGGAAAACGACTTGCCATAGGCTGTGTAATACCAGGCCACCAGGCTGCCTAAAACAATACCTAACAGCAGGTTGATAGCCAGGGCGGTCAGCGAAAGTGGGGCTGCCGATACATTTAACAGATTTTCCATCACGCCTCCGTTCAAATCTGAGGAGCCCGGTTTTCCGCTTTAGGAAACAACCAACTTGTATCCAAAAACCGGGTTTCTATATTCGCTAATTCCGCTCCAATCAAGGAATTTCGTAAATCAAGATTGAATAGCCGATACGCTGATCCGGTTCGCGCTCGCGGAACCAAGGATACACGTTTTTGTCCGCCAACGGCAATTCCCATAAGCTGCTGGCGCTGATAGCGTAAACACCCGGCTCCGGAGCGGCCGGATTGAAGGGCGGCTCTGTCCACTGGGATATAAATTCAGGTCGCGGAAATCCCGGTAGCGGTTCGTACTCTAGGCCATAATATTCGGGATCGGCCGTACCGAACCAGCCCAATTTTACCTGATCAATCTCCTCTTCCGCCATCCAACGCTGTAGACGCAAAAGATCCTGACCCCAATCAATATTGCTATCAACCAAAATACGGTGTCCATTAGCTGGTCCGCCTGCCGCCAGGTTGAAGTAGCTCAAATAGTGAGGATGAATCCAGGCGTCGATCAACAGCAAGCTGAGCACCAGGAACAGTACCGGGATCACGGGAGCCAAAGAAACGCCGCTTCCATCCTCATCACGGCCAACGAAATGTCGCCACGCCCATGCTCTCACCGGCAGGCTGGCCAGACCGCCAATTAGCAGGTAGATGAAGGGCAGCAGGGGCAGCAGGTGCCGGTAACCCACGTTGAGGGCGCTGAACAGGCTGGCGCTGAAATAAAAAACCATAGGTACCAACAGAAAAACAGTATGCGCTCGAGTTCTTCGCAGCGTTAGCAGCGTAATCGCCGCTGCAACGGACAGAAGCAGGGTGAGCAGCGGTGTCTTGGCCAAAAGCGCGACTGGAAAGTAAAGCAGAAACCCCTGATTTGAATACTGGCCCAGTAGGAAACCGGGACGGCCGCCACCGCTGAGAAGCAATATCCTTTCCACGCCCGACCAGAAAGTAGGCATTGGCCCCTGCAAGCTTGTCAGGTCTGCCAGGCGCTCGTCGAGAAAACGAAAATGGCCCCACTCAAAAGCGAAGACGAGCCAAACCAATAGCAGCGCTGCCAAACCGGCAAGCAATAGTTGCAGCAGACGCTTGCCAGCGGCCTGCCAGCCAAGATCTTTTGGCGGGTCCATAAAGCGGAAGCAAGGCCAGAATAGCCCAGATAGGCGCGAAAACCAGGGTGGAAAGTTTGCTGCTGAAGGCCAATCCAATGCCGAATGCCGCCCATAGCCAGCGCCGCCAGTTCCAGCCCCTGGATTGCCACAGCCGCCAGAGCAAGAAAGTGGCCAGAAAGGCGCATAACGTTCCCCCCACATCCGTGGTCACGTAACGGCCGTTAGCCAGAACATTGGGGTCAAAGAGGAGCAGCAAAAAAACCAGCAGCGCGGACGGCTGCCCCCACATCTCACGGGCGAAATGCCAGCCCACCAGCGCCAGGCCAATCGTCAAATAGAGCACAGGAAGGCGCGCGAGAAAGAGAATACGTTGGATATCCAGGCCGCGGTTCGCCTCCCACATAAACTTCTCTGCGAAAACATACCAAAAGACATCCGGGGGCTGCCTTTCCCAACTGGGATCAGCAGTCGGCAAACTAATTTCAGGCATGGTTAGCAGTGGTAGCGCGCTGAGCACGTTGACCAGCGGCGGATGCTCTACGCTGAGTCGCGGATCCCCCGTGCGCAAATAAGCCAGGCCGCGAGCAATATGGTTCTGTTCGTCCATCGTCGGGCTGTCGCCGACCAGGCTGTTTAGAGCCAGGAAGTAGAAAAGAAGAGTGGCCGGGACCACCAGCCACCGTTGACGACGAACACTTGCCATAGTGGGCGGATTATATGCCAGTGGTGGGGTGAGGCAAACGCGCCCTGGTAAGCTTAGCTGCCGGCAGCCCCACGCCTTGTCACTGGCCGCCTACGGGTGGGTGCCTGCGCAGCAAGAATACACTACAATTTCTCCTAAATGCGAAAACAATTAACTACTTTACTCAAAATCGGCGTCACCCTACTCGGACTGGTTTTCGTTTTAACCCGCTTCGACATCAGGAATATCGCTCAGACATTGCAGCAGACAGACCTGGTCTGGATCATGGTAGGCTTCCTGTTGGTCAATGCCAGCGTCGTGCTGCGCGCTTACCGCTGGCTGCTGCTCGTGCGCGGCTTGCACGCCCAGGTTTCCTTTGGCCGGCTGGTTGAGCTCTACTACGTAGGAAGTTTCTTTAATGTATTTCTACCATCCGGCTTTGGCGGAGATGTGGTGCGCATCCTGGAAGTGTCCCGTGATATTCCGGTCGACATCGCTACCGGCACTGTCCTCATCGACCGTTTGACCGGGCTGATGATGCTCTTCGCCCTGGCCCTGGCGGCCTTGCCTTTTCGGCCTGAAGATTTTCCCCAAAGTTTGTTGTTGGCTATCGTGATCATCTGTGTCGGAGGCCTGATCGGCGGTTTTGCGCTTCTGGAGGGCAGCGTGCTGCGGTCGATGACCCGCTGGCTGCCACAGAAATTACTCGGTGCCGCTGGTGGCTTTATGCTCAAAGTAGCTACGGCCGTCCATCAGTGTGGCTGGCGGGCCATCGGCGGCGCTATGCTTATTTCCGTGCTCTTCAACCTGATTCAAGTCGCCTGGTGGACAACCTCCGCCTGGGCCCTGGGTCTGCAGATCCCCTATAGCTATCTGCTGTTAGTCGTGCCTATTCTCTCGCTGGCCATGTTAATGCCCTCGATCGGCGGGTTAGGCGTGCGCGAATTCCTGGCCCCCATGCTCTTCTCCGGCGCGGGAGTGACCCCTGAACAAGCCATTGCCCTCACTTTGCTAGTCTTCGCCCTGGAACGCCTGTCAGGCCTCTTAGGAGGCCCGGTCTATATCTATGCCACTCTACGTGACAGAAAGAAAGCAGAACAACAGTCACCATTAAACAGCTGATAGCTGACAGTCTTCAGCTGTCAGCTACTGTATAGCTGTCTATCAATGTAGCAGACCGATCGATAAAGCTGAAATTGATGCAGCTCTCACCCGCATTGACGAGCATGGCCCCATAATCCTGATTATAGCGCAAGGCGCTGCCATCCTTGGGTGGCCCGAACGGATAAATCTTTTTGCGTCCGCCGAGCCCATTGACGAAGTAAACCATGTTATCAACATGCAGCCGTTCGTATATATGCTCGTGCCCCGAAACGACGGCCGTTGCCCCCCACTGCGCAAAAGGCCACTGCATCTCTACATCGTTCCCATGCTTGCTGCCTGAAGAGTAAGGGGCATGATGCAAGACGACAATTTTCCAGGGAGCGATCGCAGCTTCCATCTGCTTTTGCAACCATTGAGCCTGGATGGAATCGACGGAACGGCCGTCCGGTTCCATCGGATCGCTGTCTAAAATGAACAGGTGTACTGGACCCAGAGTCACGTCATAGTAACGTTCATTGCCCGGCAGGCTGAAATAGTCCAAATAGGGCTGAAGCGAGCTTGTCCGCCAATCATGATTTCCCAGCGCCGGGAAGAAGCGATTTTCTGAAGCCCCTTCCCCATATGCACCGGCATAAGGGGCAATGAAGCCCTGGTAATACTGCCCGATATTCTCGTCGATCGTCGCGGCTGAGCCGTTTGGATAATTATTGTCGCCGGCGGTGACGATAAAGTCCACTTCCCAACCGTCTACCAAAGCCGCCACGTCAGCTTCCGGATCGCCCGCTTCGCCAAAATCGCCCAAGATGGCAAATCGAACCCTCCCCTCGCAGTCGGTAGGATCACCTTCCAACGGAACATCAATGTCATAAACGTTAAGGGATGGATCAAGCTGGGGCCAGAGGAGGTAACCAACTCCAAAAAGCAGGGCAATTATAACAATTGCGGCGATCCATTTAAGGGGTCGGGTCACAGATTTCTCGTTTCAGATTTTTGTGCTAGCCACTTCAGGCAACAAACCGAATGCTTCTAATCTGCGTAATCTGCGAAATCTTTGATTTTTGATCTACTCGTTCGTCCCGCCGCGCCCTTGGACCAACCGTGGATCAAGCGCGTCGCGTAGACCATCCCCGAGCAAATTGAAAGCCAGCACGGTGACGGAGATCGCGATACCGGCGGAAAAAACGAGGTGCGGTGCGCTAAACAATTGGTTGCGCTCACGTCCTAACATCGTGCCCCATTCCGGCGTAGGCTCCTGCGCTCCCAGACCCAGGAAAGAGAGCGCGGCCGTATCCAAAATAGCCGTCGCAAAACCCAGCGTCGCCAGCACAATCAGCGGCGGCAGCGCGTTCGGTAAAATGCGCCTGAATAATATGTCCGTGCTGCTGGCTCCCAAAGCACGCGATGCTTCCACATAATCCGCCTCTCGCAAAGTGATGACCGACGAACGCACGACGCGCGCATAGGCAGGAATACTGACAATAGCGATGGCAACCATGGCATTGGTCAAGCTGCGTTCTTCCATTACAAAGACAATGGCAATGGCCAGCAGAAGAGCCGGGAAGGAGAGCACCACATCCAAAATGCGCATGATACCATTATCCCATCCGCGGCCTGCATAGCCAGCGATGGCGCCCAAAATAGTGCCAACTGTTGCCGCAAAGAGCACCACCGTAAAACCTACCCGCAGAGAAACGCGCGAACCGTAGATTATTCGGCTGAACTGGTCGCGAACATTGCCATCCGTTCCCATAATATGCTGTGGCTGGTCTTCCGGACAACCGAGCAAATGGATACAGGGTGCTTGCCGTTTCTTGACGTCTTCTTTACCGATCAACACTTCCGTGGGATCATAGGGAGCAATCACAGGTGCAAAAATGGCCATCACAAAAATTATAACAAAGACGACTAAGCCAACCTGGGCCGATCGCTGGCGCAAAACCCGGCGCATAGTCAATCGCCAGAGGCTGTTCGCCTTGTAGTCGCCCATATCGGCGATATCGTCGGTCGGTATTTCTGCTACACTGCTCATACTTTTTCTACTCTCAATATAGAAACCCGGTTTTTATTGGCTGACCGACTATCTCGAACCCCCTGAAAAAACCGGGTTCCTAAGCAAAGCTAATCAAGCCTGACGCGCGGATCAAGAAAGCCGTAAGATAAGTCTACAAGCAAATTGCTCAAAACATAGATGGCCGCGATAACAATAACGAAACCCTGCAAAACCGGAAAATCCCGTGAGAAAATCGATTCCACCACGCTGCGGCCGACGCCGGATAATCCGAAAATAGTCTCAGTCAAAACAGCGCCCCCCAGGATGCTTCCCAATTGCAGGCCGACAATGGTCACCACCGGCAGCAAGGCATTACGAAAGGCGTGCTTCAATACCACTTTGTTCTGGCTGAGCCCCTTGGCCCGTGCCGCCCGAACATAATCCAGCCCCAGCACCTCCAACATACTGGAGCGGGTCATGCGCGCGATGATCGCCAGAGGAATCGTCGCCAGTGCGATAGCAGGTAAAAGAAGGTGGGTGAGTGTATCCTTCAAAACCACCCAGTTCTGGGTCAAAATTGAATTGACGATGTAAAGTTTGGCTATAAATTCAAAAACATGGAAGCGCAATGAGGATTCCGCGCCCGGATCCATTTCAAAAACTTCATAGAAAGGCGTTGGCGACAGCCCGGCCGTTAATCGACCCGACGGTGGCAGCTGAAATGGTGTATCACGCAAGAGCACCGCAAAAATATAGATCAACATCAGTCCCAGGAAAAAAACCGGGATAGAAACTCCCAGATTAGCCCCGATCATCGTCCCTACATCGGCGAGAGAATTGCGCCGCACGGCCGATAGAATGCCCAACGGCAAGCCCGATCAGTACCGCCAGCATCATCGCCGCAAAACCCAGTTCAATTGTCGTTGGCAGACGCTCGACGATAATCAATGTTACCGGCCTGCTGAAACGTATGGAATCACCGAGATCGCCTCGCGCCAGACCCTGCAGGAAAATGAGGAATTGCACATAGATCGGCTCGTTTAGGCCCTGATCCTCCATGAATTGATTGCACATTTCCTGGGTAGCCTTTTCACCCAAAATCGAATGGCACGGATCGCCGGGTATTGAGCGGGCAATCACGAAGGTAACGAGAAGGACAACAAAAAGAACGGGGATGGCCAGAACTGAACGGCGAATGGTATATTGAATCATAGAGGCTCAGGTTTCAGCTATCAGCTTTCAAACGTCAGCCTGACCCCTGACGGCTGACCGCTTATAAGAATACAGGACGGCCCAGACTAACTTTGCGCCGTCTCCGGCCATCCTGTATTTAATGATTATGCCGCTTCGGACATAATCAGACAACTCTTGATGACTCAAGATTGGCCCACTTATTTCAAGCGGGCCAATCTATTCTAAGCCCTACTCTTCAGCAGGAGCGTTTATGAGACCATCCCAGAGGTAAGAGATAGTAAGTAAAAGTACCGGTATTGCCGACATGCAGCGGATTGGCAGCGTCGATACCAGCAGCCCAGCTCGCAACTACATCATTGGCATCAAAGGTCGTTCCATCATGGAACAAGACGCCTTCGCGCAAGGTGCAAGTCCAAACGGTTAGGTCTTCATTGCTCTCGCAAGCAGTCGCCAGCTCCGGCACCACGTCTCCGGAGTCCAACTTATACTCAAAGAGCGTCTCCACCGTCTGCTGGCAGGGACGGAGGGACTCGCCGTCGGATTCATCCGGGCAGTAGAGGCTGATCGGTTCGTTATTCTGCATGTAGACGAGGGTATCTTTGCCCGGGTCCACGTTGTAGAATTGCGTGGCGCCGAAAGGCGGGACGTACGCACCTTCAACACTGGCCAGAGCGGCGTGAGCCGAAGCCCCATGGACCACAGGTATCATAGGAATCAGTTCCTTGATGGCATTGTTGGCCTGCTCGTAAAGCGGGGCCGCTTCTTCAGGATCGGCAATTTGCGAAGCCTCTTTCAACGGCTCATAAATCTCCGGATGGGGGTCGCCAAACTGCGGATTCTCGGAGGTAAAATGGTAATCCAGGAAATTGGTCACATGCGGATAGTCCGCACCCCAACCGAGCAAGTAAAGGCCATCCAGGTTGCCGGCTTGCGATTCGGCAATAAATTCACCCGATTCCATGACGACCACCTCAGCCTCGATGCCCAGATTCTCGCGCAATTGATCCTGGATATCTACTGCTACCAGGCCAGGTTCCGGCAGGTAGGAACGGAAGACATCGCGGTAATAGATACTTGTCTCAAAGCCATCCGGGATAACCGGCGTCGGCGAGCATCTGCTTGGCCGCTACTGGATCGAACTCGTACCACTCTTCACCCTGGCAGCCATTGGGGATGGAGCAAGGAGTGAAGTGCGTGGCTACTTCAGATCCAGCCGGATAGAACGTGTCGACAATACGCCCGCGGTCAATGCCCATGGCGATGGCCTTGCGTACGTCCGGGTTGTCGAAAGGCGCAAAGGTGTTGGTGAAGGCGACGTACAATATGTTCGGCACTTCCACTGGGATCAATTGCAAGTTAGGATCGCTTTCGACAGCCTCGTAATCGTCGGGGCTGACATCCGTGATCATATCCACCGTGCCGGATTGCAGTTCAACCAGTCGGGCTGCGCCTTCCTGGTTCCAACGCATAGACGGCCGTTTCTGCCGGAGCCGCTTTGCCCCAATAATCTTCAAATCGTTTGTAGACAATTTGGTCACCACGTGTCCATTCTTCAACCATGTATGGGCCGGTGCCAATGGGTTTTTCCAGCAGTTCGCCGGTACCGCCAGTTGACTCTAGCCACTCCTGTGACTGAACGGCAAATGGGGTAAAAGCGATCTTCGACATGAAGGCCGGATCAGTCCCGCACAGGTTAAACTGCACGGTAAACTCATCTATTGCTTCAATAGAAGAAATCTTGCCACCGTAGTCGCAGTTCTCCGCGGCTACTGAGAGCCCTTCAAACATCATCGCTTCTTCAACAGGTTCCTCGGTAGGTTCTTCCATTGCCTCTTCAACGGCCGCTTCTACCGTCGGAGCAACCTCTTCAACCGCCGCTTCCACCGTTGGGGCCATCTCTTCAACCGCCGCTTCCACAGTCGGGGCTACCGCTTCTGCGGCTGCCTGAACCGTGGGCGCCATCTCTTCTATCTGCTGTGCCGCCTCCGGCGAGCAGGCTGCAAGCACCATGAGTAGCGCTGCCAGCATGGCCAACATCAAAAACCATCTTTGCTTATTCATATCTCTTCTCCTTTGGTGAGATAATAAAACAACGAGCCGAACTCATAGGATCGGCATTGCGCGCAATGTTAGCATGGTTCAGGGGCAAGGACAAGAAATATATCAGCAGAGAGTCATCTCAGGGTCATTTTGGGGTCAACTACATCCTTCAGTTTTCAGGTATAATGATAGGCTATGAACAATCGTGACATTGTAAACATGTTTGAGCAGGTGGCCGATATGCTGGCCATTCGCGGCGATCATATCCATCGCGTTTTGGCTTATCGCCGCGCCGCGGAGAGTATCGCCGCGCTGGGCCGTGACATCAACCAGGTCGCCGCCGAAGGAACGCTCACCGAAATTCCTGGTATCGGCGAGACCCTGGCTGCCAAAATCGAAGAGATGCTGGCCACCGGCCGGCTCGAATTCCACGAGCGATTGAGCCAGGAGATACCTGTTTCCCTCTTGGAGCTGTTACGTGTGGAAGGGCTGGGCCCCAAGCGTGTCCAACAGATTCATGAAACCCTGGGCATCACAACGTTGGAAGCGTTGACCATCGCCGCGCGCGACGGCGAGCTGAGCAAGCTGCCTCGCATGGGTAAAAAATCCGAAGAACGCTTGCTGCGCGCCATCGAGGCGCTGCACCGCCACGGGGACGAACGCACGCCGATCGGAGAGGTCTGGCCCGCAGCACAAAATATTCTAGCCCTGCTACGTGAAATGCCTGGGGTTACCCAAACGGCCGTTGCCGGATCACTGCGCCGCATGAGAGAAACAATTGGCGATGTAGATCTATTGGTCGCCGCGGACGATCCTGAACCAGTGATGGAGCGTTTCTGCGCCCTGGATAATGTTGAATCCGTGGCAGCTCGTGGGCCTACGAAATCTCGCGTGGTGCTGCTAAACGGGCTGGGCGTGGATCTGCGCGTTTTGCCGGCTGATCGTTGGGGCACGTTGCTCTCCTATTTCACCGGCAGCAAAGATCACAACGTGCGCTTGCGCGAATTGGCTCTCAAGCAGGGGCTGAGTCTTAATGAGCACGCTTTCACCCCTGAGAACGGAGGAGCCGAAATTCTCTGTTCCACCGAAGAAGAAGTTTACAGCACCTTAGGGCTGCCCTATATACCACCGCCGCTGCGCGAGAACCGCGGCGAAATCGAAGCAGCAATCGCTGGCAAGTTGCCAGAACTGGTGCAGGTTGAGAACATCCTGGGTGACTTGCATGTGCACAGCACCTGGTCGGACGGCCGTATGACTATCTTGCAGATGGCCCAGGCCGCCCAGGCACGTGGTCTGGCGTACATTGTGATCACGGATCATTCTCGCAGCCTCGGTATCGGCAACGGCCTCTCCATAGAACGGCTGCAAGCGCAAGCGATCGAAGTGCGCGCAGCAGATGAAACAATGGGGCCAGATTTTCGCGTACTGCATGGTACAGAAATGGAGATCAAAGCCGACGGCACCCTCGACTACCCGGATGATCTGCTGGCTGAGCTCGATTTTGTGATCGCCAGCCTGCATACCAGTCTGAGCCAACCGCGCGAGCAAGTTACGGACAGGATGCTCAACGCCATCTGGAATCCGCATGTCGATATGATCGCCCACCCCACCGGCCGCCTTTTCCCGGACAGGCCTGGCGCCGATCTCGACATGGATATGATCCTGGAGTCGGCCGTTGCCACCGGCACAATCCTGGAAATCAACGCCCATCCAAGCCGCCTGGATCTGCGCGATATTCACGTGCGCAGGGCTGTCGAGCTGGGAGTTAAGATCGCCATTAACACCGACGCGCATCACAGCGACCATTTTGATTTCCTGCACTATGGCGTGGCAACCGCCCAACGCGGCTGGGCAGAGACGGATGAGATCGTCAATACGTGGACAGCCGCCAGATTACTGCAAACCCTAAAGAACAGCGGGTAACGGCCGTTCTGCTTTCTAAACAGGATGCGGATTCACTGTTGCTTCTGAGGTTTATAGGAGGAGTTTTCATCGGGGACAGTGGCAAAACCTCAGAAGTATAGGGCGAAAAACTGCTTGCGGTTTACCAGCGCTGATGAACCCAGACTGCTCGCCGCCGATCGGGTTTGGCATCGACTAAAAGGAATTCTTCATGCACAGAGGTTCGACTAATATATTGCACCAGGCGTTTGGCGAGAAGCTGGAAGAAAGTACGCTCGATACCCTGCGCCTGGCGGCTGACCAGCGCTCCTATCCCCGTGGCACCGTCTTTTGCCGCGAGGGCGAAAGGGGGGACACTTTCTACGTAATCGTCGAGGGACATCTTACCGCCACGCGCCTGACCGAAGACGGTGAAGAACGTTTGCTCAGCATCTTGCATCCAGGCAATTACTTCGGAGAGATGGCATTGATTGATGATGCGCCGCGCATGGCCACCGTTAGCGCAGCGACACCGGCAACGTTGCTGGAATTCAGCCGAGAAGTGTTCGATCGCCTGCTGCAAAATAGCCCGGCAGTTGCTAACGCCTTCTTACGGCGCGTCATGAGTGACTTGCGCAGTCAGGATCGGATGGCTATTCAGGATCTACACGAGAAGAATGTGCAATTAGAGCGCGCCTATGTAGAATTGAAGGCTGCTCAGGCGGGATTGATCGAAAAAGAACGGCTGGATCATGAGTTAGCGCTGGCAGCCGAGGCACAACGCAATCTGCTGCCCAGCACCTTGCCAAAACATGAGTCGTATCATTTTGCAGCTTACCAGGAGCCGGCGCGGCTGGTCGGCGGCGATTTCTACGATGTCATCGACCTGGGCGATGAGCATGTTGGTCTGCTGCTGGCTGACGTGGCAGACAAAGGTCTCCACGCGGCATTAATCATGGCTGTAACCCGTACCCTCTTCCGGCGTGAAGCGCAGCAAACATTGTCTCCTTCCCAAGTAGCGCTTGCCGTCCACCATGGCATGCTGGATATCGCCCCTGATCATGACAGTTTCGTCACAGCCTTTTACGGTGTCCTGCACCGGCCCAGCGGAAAACTGACCTACGTGCGCGCGGCCCAGGAACGGCCGTTGCTCGTACGGAGCAGCCAACCGGCAACACAATTACCTGGCGAAGGGCGTTTCCTGGGTATGCTGCCGGACCTCCAGCTGCAGGAATACACCATCCGCTTGCGGCCCAATGATCGCCTGCTCTTATTCAGTGATGGTGTGCCTGATGCCATAAACCAGCACGATGAAGCCTACGGCAATAGCCGGCTGGTGCAGGCGTTTGCGCGGGCGGCTCACCTGCCGGCCAATGACCTGGTCCAGGCCATCGTGGACAGCGTAAACAACTGGTCGCAAGGAACAGCCGCTTTTGATGACCTGACTTTGCTCCTCGTGGAGGTTGTAGGAACGGAAGGGGTAACCAATGAAGGATGAATCCGCTGAACAGGGGGACCGTGAACCCATCCCCTGGAAATGGCTGGGGCTGGGTCTGCTGATTGCTGTCGCCGGCTGCATCACCAGCCTGTTCTTGCTGCGCGCCTTTTTGGCCCAAATGCCTGAACAGACGGCTGAACCGCTACCGGCAACGATCATCGTGCTTACCGCCCCGCCCAGCCCAACGGCCGATCCAACCGGTTCTGCGCTGCCGCCTACGCCCATCCCCACCTTCACACCCATCCCGACGCCGGACTCGGCCATAGCGCCACCACAGGTAACCATAAGCTTTTATGCAGTCGTGGCCAATACCGATGGCCTGGGCGTGACCGTTCGTGGGGGTCCCAGCACCCGCAATGTGCCTCTGCTCGTGGCCGAAGAGGGCACGCTGTTTCTGGTGCTTGACGGCCCTGAGGAGAGTGATGGCTTTCAGTGGTGGCAGGTTCAGCTCGCCGATGGCACTGAAGGATGGGTCGCAGCCAATTTTCTAGAGCCCGCGGCCGCTCCGTGATACGCACCCACCAACAAGGCAGAGACAGATCCCATGACATCTGAAGAACGCATCAACCAATTACGCGACGAGATCAACTTTCATCTTTATCGTTACCATGTCCTGGACGCCCCGGTCATTAGCGACGCGCAGTACGACGAACTCTATCGCGAGTTGTTAGCCTTGGAAGCGAGCCATCCGCATCTGGTGACGCCAGACTCTCCCACGCAGCGCGCCGGAGCCGAACCATTGGATGCTTTCGAGAAGGTCATTCATCCCGTTCCTATCCTCAGTTTAGCCAATGCCTTCAATGGCGAAGATCTGCGCGCCTGGCGCAAACGCATCGGCCGTCTGCTTCCCGATCCCGAAATGCATCTAGACTATGTGGCCGAGCCAAAACTGGACGGTCTTACCGTTGTCCTAACCTACCGTGACGGCCTGTTTGTACAGGGAGCCACACGCGGCAATGGTGAGGTGGGCGAAGATATCACCCAGAACTTGCGCACGGTAACGGCTTTGCCCCGTCGCATCCCTGTTGATCCGCGCAGCGACCTGGCTGCCCCATCCTATATAGTGGTTCGTGGCGAAATGTTCTTTCCACTGGACAAATTCGAGGCTCTCAATGAAGCGCGTGCCGCAGCGGGCGAGCCCCTCTACATGAATCCACGCAATACGGCCGCCGGTTCGCTGCGCCAACTCGATCCCGCCAAGACGGCCGCAAGGCCACTCACCCTCTACTGCTATGATTTCATCGCCTGGCAGGGCATCGACTTGCCTGACCAACAGTGGGATCGGCTCGCCTTATTGCGCCATTTCGGTTTTCCTGTTTCGCCAGACAATGTTCATTGTCAAAACCTGGACTGTGTGATCCAGGTGTACAAACGCTGGATCGAAAGGCGGAATGAGATCAACTATGAAGTAGACGGCGTCGTCGTCAAGATTAACGATCGCCCCCTGGCCGATGCGCTGGGCTTTGTAGGCAAGGACCCGCGCGGCTCCATCGCCATAAAATTCCCGGCACAAGAGAAAACGACAAAATTGCTGGACGTACAGGTTAACGTGGGTCGTACCGGCATCTTGGCCCCGGCGGCGGTGTTGCAAGCAGTGGAAATTGGCGGCGTTATCGTACGCAATGCCACACTGCACAATTACGACGAGATCGATCGTAAAGACATTCGCATCGGCGATACCGTGCTGGTCAAACGCGCCGGTGATGTGATTCCCTATATCATCGGTCCAGTCGTCGACCTGCGCGACGGCACCGAAAGGAAAATAGAGCGCCCCACCCATTGCCCGGTATGTGCTGAACCTGCCATTCAAGTACCAGGTGAAGTGGCCGTAACCTGTGACAACCCTGCCTGCCCGCAGCAGCTAGCGCGCCGCGTAGAATATTTCGTCAGTCGCGGGGCGATGGACATCGACGGCTTCGGCTCACAGACGGCCGCTCTGCTCGTTGAAAAGGAATTACTTCATGATGTCGGCGATATCTTCAGCCTGCGTAAAGAGGATCTGCTCGATCTGGAAGGGTTTCAAGATAAGAAAGTCGACAAGCTGCTTGCCGGAATTGAATCCGCCAAAGCACAATCCGCGGAACGTATATTGACCGCCCTGGGCATCCGTTTTGTGGGCGGTACCGTTGCCGCGCTCCTCGTCAATGATCTGGGCGGCATCGATCAGATCGCAGCCGCGGATGAGGAGCGCCTGGAGCAAATTGAGGGCATTGGCCCGCAAACGGCCGTTTCCGTTCGCGCCTGGTTCGCCCGCGAGCGAAACCAGGTGATTCTGGGGAAATTGCGAGCCGCCGGCTTAAGCTTCGCCGCGCAGCAGTCGCAAGGAGAGCAGCTTGATACTCTGGCCGGCCTTACCTTCGTCATCACCGGAACGCTGCCCACGAAGAGCCGCGCTGATGCCAAGGCTTTCATCGAAGCTCATGGCGGCCGGGTGACCGGATCAGTCAGCAAAAATACCAGCTACTTATTGGCTGGCGAGAATGCCGGCAGCAAATTGAGCAAAGCGCAGTCTCTTGGCGTTCAAGTTCTGGACGAAGCGGCCCTGCAAGCCCTGGCCAGTCCGGCGATGTCTAAAGTAAGGGGTGGATTTCAATCCGGTTGAGGAAGAGAAAGCAATAATCAGTTTGTCAATCTGCGAATTGTTGGACGGTTAATGAGACATCGATCTCTAGGCAATATGAATGCTTGCGCCAGTGACCCTGCGACAAGGGTTGTCGCAGAGTCAGCACATTGACAATTCAGCTGTTCAACAGTTCAGCAGTTCAACAATTTTTCCTTCTTCAAAACCTGTTAACATGAGCAATCCATTTCTCACATCCGCAGCTTTCGTATCTCCCTCGCTCAACCGCATCCGCCTCATCGATCTCCCTGGATGCCGGTTCCCCGCTGCCTATCGCGGGTTAAGCGGATACGATCTGCTTTCCGCCGCCTCTCTGCATGCCTTGGTGACTGCCCAGGCAGATGAGTTGGAACTGCAAGCAGATGCGCCCGATCTTCTGCGCGCCTTCAATGGCTGCTTCAACGATTCGTCACCACGTATACAAGCAGCGGCAAGCAAGATAGCAGAAACTTACGGCCGTCGTCTCGCCATCTTGCTCCTGACACTAAAACGTGCTGATGAAAGCAATCGCCTCGCCCGCCCTGCGTGGCAGGAGCAGCATTGGGCCTTCTGGCAAGACATTGCCCACTTCTACATTGGCGGAGGGCTTCTTTCAGGGGCGATGGGTCCACTGGTCGTTGCTTGCGCCGTAGAGGAACTTGTCGCCTGCGGGTTTGCGGAAGTTACCGTCAAGCATTCCCCTTTTGGTCAAGCGCTTCCACTAGCCGGTCTGGCGCGCACCGCGCCGGCGGAGGTCAAAGCGATGCTGCTGCTTGATTTTGGCCACACAAATGTAAAGCGCGCGGTGGCTTTCTATCAAGATAGCAGGATCGTGGAACTGCGCGAGCTGCCTTTAGCACCAGCCGCCATCCCACCTGCAAATCAAGCAGCGCCAATCGTAGAAATCGCACAAAACGCGGCAGATAAAATTGTCGAATTGGCGGCCAATAGTTGGCTGGAGATTCGGCGGCGGAATTGGCCCGTAGCGCCGGCCATCGCCGTGAGTCTCGCCTGCTACTTGATAGATGGCCATCCTCCGGCCTCGGAGATGGGATACTACGGCCGTTTGCAGTTACTAGCCGATCATTTGCAGGCATACCTGTCCGATCGCATCAGCGCAGTAGTTGGGCAGACTATTAAGCTGCTTCTGGTACACGACGGCTCTGCCGCCGCTCTCGTTTATGCCGGCCAGCCACAAACAGCCGTGTTGCTGCTCGGCACCGCTATCGGCGTAGGTTTTGCCCCGGCTACAGATAGCGGATTACGAAGTTTTTAGGGGGCCGAGCCCCAATACACATCCGCTGCTGAGAGTGCTGTACATCGTTTGGCCGGCGTGCTAGACTTACGCAACTTGTTTGCCGTTAAAGCAAACGGAATACAACAAGAATCTGTATTTTTCGCTTGGTGTCATGAAAGCGTCATAGACGCGGTTAACATCACCGATAGTATGACCTTAGCACGGGTAATAAGGGTCACGGTCCAAATCATGAACGAACTACCGCTTTTGCAGCAGATGGAACACTGGGGGTACTATCTTCTCCCCAAGTCGCACCCTGATAGCTTCGGTTACACCGGGCTGCTTGTTGCCATACGCGAAAAACCAACAGGAATGCACTTTGATCCCGTAACCCTGCATTTACGGCTCCGTCAGGATAAACAAGCGCGGTGGGGAACACTTGGATTAAAATCTGCTTTCGAAAAATCTATGTTTGTTTGCCCAGGGCGAGTGATATTGCGTGATCGTAAGTTGAAAGAGGTTGAATTCTTCACCTTCGGCGGCTCACTGGAAGCTCTATCGGTTCCCACTGAATCCGTGTATTCTCTCCGCTCACCTGCCCCTATTTTGGCAGTAAACGAGATGCTAGAGAGCCCCGCCGACCAGTTTGCTTTCGATACGGAGGTAATGCTTGCGAGGTTTAATGCCAGATGGGGCCTGGACGAGGAAGGTTTTAAGCGACGACTAGCTCAAGTGACTGCCACCCAGTTCTATCTGGCTAACTTTCACGCCATATTGCAGCGTTACGAAAAGAGCCGGGCCCTGCGCGAGCAACACCATCATTTTTATCATATGCTGCTTAAAGAAAAGAAATGGCTTGAGGATGCCAACGAATGGCCTTCTGTACCGCCCATATTGGAAACGTTGCTGTCCCCTGATTAGCTTAGGAGACTGCGGATGGGTTGCAGTATTTGCCAAAGGAAATCAGAATCGCATGCCAGAGTTTTTTAACGTCTTGCCACCAGATGAAGCCCGCGCCCTTCTATTGCAGCACCTAACGGCCGTTCTTCCTTCTGAAACAATGCCCACGGAAGCGGCACTTGGGCGGGTGACGGCTGCTGCATTGTTGGCCCCCCATCCCCTACCCGCCTTCCGGCGTAGCACCATGGACGGCTACGCGGTCCGCGCCGCCGATACACATGGGGCCAGCGGCAGTCTGCCTGCCTTCTTGTCCGTGGCCGGCGAAGTGCTGATGGGGCGTGAGGCCGCAGTGGAACTGGGCGCTGGCCAGGCGGCGTTGGTGCATACAGGCGGCATGATCCCGGCAACGGCCGATGCCGTCGTGCAAGTCGAACTAACGCAGATCATTGGCGCAACTCCTCACGCTTTACCCCCGTTTGAAATTGAAGTCTTCAAAGCCGTGGCTTCCGGCGAAAATGTGCTGCAAGTAGGAGAAGATGTGCAGACCGAGGCGCAAATCCTGCCCCAGGGTCACCTGCTTCGCCCTCAAGATCTGGGCGGCCTGCTGGCCTTGGGCATCACCGCCATAACGGTGACCCGGCGCCCGCGCGTGGCCATCCTCGCCACCGGAGACGAAGTCGTACCGCCGCAGCAGCAAACAGAACCAGGCCAGATCCGCGATATTAACAGTTACACGGTAGCCGGTCAGGTGCGCCAGGCAGGCGGTATCCCCCTCGTGGGCGGAATCGTACCCGATGATTTAAGTTCCTTGAACAATGCTGCCAGGAATGCCTTGGCCAAAGCGGATATGCTGGTCATGTCTGCTGGTTCGTCCGTCAGCGTGCGCGACATGACGGTGCAGGTTATCGAAGAGATGGGAGAGCCGGGTGTGCTCTTCCACGGCGTGGCCACCCGCCCAGGCAAACCGACAATCGTCGGCGTCGTAGATGGCAAACCCGTATTGGGTCTGCCCGGAAATCCGGTATCGGCCATGGTTCAATTTGATATGTTTGGGGTGCCCGCCATCTATTGGTTGCAGGGCTTAAGAACTTGGCCCAGGCGCGGCCTCGTGTGGGCCAAAGTAAGCCAAAATATCGCCAGCCAAAGCGGGCGCGAAGATTATGTTCCGGCGCGGCTGCAAGAAACGACTGCTGGCCTGACAGCCACGCCGGTATTTGGCAAGAGCAACCTGATCTATACCCTGATCAATGCCGATGGTCTGATCAAAATACCGTTGAACAAGGGTGGTTTGTTGGCCGGAGAACAGGTTGAGGTTCGTTTATTCTAATGCTTCGCCCTGATAAGGCTCGATGTCCATCGCCTCAGGGCCCTTATTGGTCTCTTCTACATCATAAAGAATCCACAGTCCCTCCTCCATAGCATCGGCATGGTCACCCGCAGCCGAACGATGGAAAAAGATCTCTTCCCCTGCTCCACGCAAGATGAATCCATATCCTTTGCGGCTGTTATACCATTTGATACGGCCGATGTACTTCCCGGTCATCGGATCAATCTGGATAGAACTGGGTTCCGGCACATCTTCCCTACTGCTCGACCTCTCCTCACTTGGCGCTGGGCTTGGTTCCCGTCTTGGCGGCGGCGGTCGCTGACTGCTTAATCTGATCCAGATAGGCAATCTCCACCGGCAACCCGGCCTTGCTCAATCGGCGTTGCATTTCAACTGTGAACAGGATTTGGCTGCCCTCTTCATCAGTCACATATCGATCCCTGAAATTCATTGTCTTACTCTCCATTAACATTTAGTTCGCTTTCTCAGTCTGGGAACGTCCCTTAAGTTTGTTCTTTGTTGCCGCGTCTAACAACGAAAGCTGTTGCGCCGTGGCTATTTCTTCATCCTCAGCCACATCCGGACGAGATGTGACTTTGACAGCGCCGATCACCCTGTTGCGCTCACCTACCGCTACTATACTACGTGGTTTGACCGACCGGCTGCCCGTATATGTCTCCTTTAAACGTGTTTTCTTCGTTGTACCAATAGCAGTCGTTATAATAATAAGCGTATTTTCATCTCCGACAACCGTTGCGGCCACTTCAGACGCCTCTTTGGGCAATCGCATGTTGATTACCCCTTGACCGTAGCGCCCTTGCGTCGGATACTCACTGATTGCCGTGGCCTTAGCCAGCCCATTGTCGGTGATACTCCACACATAGGTATCTGGCCGGACCAGATCCATGGCCACAATGCCATCTGAATCATCCACCATCTTGATGCCCATGACTCCCCCAGCATTTAGACCCATCGGTCGCACAGATTCCTCTTCAAAGCGAATTACCTGCCCAGAGGCGGTAGCCAGCAGCACTTCCATATTGCCACTTGTCAAGGCGGCCCAGCCTAGTGAATCCTCGTCAGAGACATTGATCACTGAAAATGTTTCGCTGCTGATACCAGGCAAATCATCGAGGCTAACCCTTTTAACCACGCCGCCAATCGTAGTTAGGAAAAGATATCCTTCTGCGGCCCCTTTCGGTCTTACCAAAGCTGTCGCCAAATGATTGCGTCGCGAAAACGGCGTCAAGTCCGCCCAATGGGTCCCAACTCCCATTTCGCGTGACTGCGGCAGCTGGTACACGGGCATGCTGATCGCCTGGCCATTGGCCGCAAGAAGGTAAAGAATATCTTGTGTGTTCGCTTCCAGCAAAGCCACCGGCTGTTCCACCGGTTTAAGTGGCAGCTGCACCAATTCCGGGCTCGTAGTACGGGCAATCGTCCCTTTTTCGCCGATCATGACCCAAACCTTCTCGTCCGGCAGCAAATCAGTAGCGGTTATCTTCTTCGTTTGTTCACCCTCAATGATCTGCGTTCGCCTGCTGTCCGCATACTTTTCGCGCACCTCGAGCAGTTCTTCTTTCACAACCTTGCGCATTAGTTCCGGCTGTGAAATCAATCGCTCTAGCTGGCTGATTAGTGTCTGCTTTTCTTTATATTCTTCCTGTATCTTGCGCCGTTCTAGTCCTGCCAGGCGGCGCAACTGCATATCCAGGATGGCCTGTGCCTGCACTTCGCTCAGTTTAAAGCGTTTGAGCAGATTGGCGCGGGCGGTCTCCACGGTACGCGAACGACGAATGATGTCAATCACTTCATCTAAATGATCGAGTGCCACCAGCAAGCCTTCCAAAATGTGGGCCCGCTGGCGCGCTTGGGCCAAATCATATTCACTGCGCCGCAGGATCACTTCCAGCCTATGATCAATGTACAGACGTAACGCTTGCTTGAGCGTGAGCACGCGCGGTTCACCATTAACCAGGGCCAGAAGCGTTATGCTGAACGTGTTCTGCATGGGGGTCAGGCGGAACAACTCCGCCAGCACCTCTTCGGGCTGAACATTGCGTGTCGTTTCCAGGATAATGCGCATCCCATTGCGATCCGATTCGTCACGCAGGTCGGTCAGGCCTTCGATCTTACCGTCACGATGCAGATCGGCGATGCGTCCCAGCAGGTTCGTCTTGTTCACCTGGTATGGCAGCTCCGTGATCACGATCCGTGACTTGTTTCTGCCCATCTGCTCTACATGCGCTTTGGCCCGTACCGTGACGCGACCACGCCCCGTGGCATAGGCGCTGGCAATGGCGTCTGTCCCCTTGTCCTTGATATCCTTGTGGCGGAAAACCAGCCCGCCCGTTGGGAAATCAGGACCCTGAATAAATTGCATCAAATCGGTGACCTTGATGTTGTCTATCCAGCGCCATTTATCGAGCATATAGATCAAGGCATCTATAACTTCGCCCAGGTTATGCGGCGGGATACTGGTAGCCATTCCCACCGCAATACCCGATGAACCGTTGACCAGCAAATTGGGGATGACCGAAGGCAAAACGGCCGGCTCCTGCAGGGAATCATCAAAATTGGTTGAGAAGTCAACCGTATCCTTGCCGATATCAGCCAGAATGTCGTGCCCCATTTGCGCCATGCGCACTTCCGTGTAGCGCATTGCCGCGGCTGGATCGCCGTCAATGGAACCGAAGTTACCCTGTCCATCAACCAGGAGATAACGCATCGAGAAGTCCTGGGCCATGCGTACCATGGCATCATATACCGACTGGTCACCATGGGGATGGTATTTACCCAGCACTTCCCCCACGATTCGCGCCGATTTCTTATAGCTCGTGTTCGGCCGTAAACCCATGTCGTACATAGCGTAAAGAATGCGGCGCTGCACCGGTTTGAGACCGTCGCGCACATCAGGCAGCGCGCGTGAAACGATAACGCTCATCGCATAGCTCAGATACGAATCACGCATTTCGTGATCAATGTTTACTTTTTTGACTAATCCTACTTCCATGTTCTTTGTAGCCCGTGAGTTGCTCTCCTCCCAAAGGTTCCGCAGGACCCAACGAGGAGAAATTGAAAATTTGTTCTAGCGATTATTGGCCAAATATAGGCAATTTTCCAGGGGCTGTCAAACGCGAATCAAGAGCGCTCCGCGCTCTCCATTGTTGATTGATCCAATCTGCGACACTTTAGGTGAAGAAACATTCAGTTTATAGATTGGACCAATCTCAGGCTGGCTTTCCATGCCGTGGAAGTCGCTTGCAGCCTTCTCGTGCCTCCAGCCTAATCCGTATCAGCTTTCCTTTGCGGCTACAAGAATTGTGTCCAGCTTCAAAGATTCCGCCATCTCCACACGACAGTCGCCCGAGGGGCAAACTGCAAGCCGTGTGCTGCCTTCCGCATCATACCAGCCCAACCAAATCTCATATTGACCAGGTGGCGCCTCTTCTAGAGGAAGAGAAACAGCGTCACGTACCACCTCGCCAGGTTCCCAAATATCCGTGGCATAAGTCCAATTACGTGGAATGCTGTCGCTCTGGACTACCACCTCTCCGCTGGCAGCGTCGACCAAATGGACAAAGAGTTTATAGGATGTGTCCAATTCGTGCGGCGCTTGCCAGAAGTTCGTCAATTCCAACGTCTCTCCCCTTTGCTGCAAATCATATCCAAGCAGGCAGATCTGATCATCCCAGCAGACATCGGAGCTGTTTTCAGGCTGGAAAGGATGAATATGGACGCTGCCCAGAACGGCCGTTTCCCCCACGGCTACCTGCTGCCCATCCTCTACCAGGGATAGCTCCAATTCATAATCTCCCGGCTCGAGATCGGCGGCGATCGGCAGACTATACGATCCACGCACCATCTCGTTGGCCTGCCACTGCGAAGTAGGCCAGCCTGGAGCTGGTTCCGTACACAGCAACGGCCTGCTCACTTCTTGGGCATCCCTTAATGAAAAACAGGCTTGATATGCCTTCGCCGGCGCCGCCACACTCCCCCAGCGAACGTCGACCGCCAGCGTACCGGCCTGGTTCGCCTCTTGCGGGTTATACGTCATTCTTATCAGACCAATACCATCTGCCATCAGCCGGTCAACAGTAAACTCGCGCCCCGCTTGTGGATCAGTTGTGTAAACCAACAAAATCTCATCTTCGTAAATTGGCTTGAGAGACACCCAATCTATCCACCTTCCGAGGATTCCTTCATTCAACAAGACTCTTGTTCACGACGACATAGCGGATATTTTCAGCCGCGAGTTGCCGAAACTGCCTCGTGACGTCTACATTGGCAAAATCCACCCAATCCTCCGGCTGCACCAGCCAGGAATCTTGCCTCAGCATTGGCTGCAAAAAAGGGACACTTTCACGAAAGGCGTCCGCGTCTGCCGGCAGGCGCGATACATGACCCCCGCTGATCGCTTTGCCATGTTGAATCTGGTAGAACATATACAGTTTGTCAAAGCCACGCTCATAAGTCGGCAGTTCTAGAATCCCGAATTCATCCGGGTCGCTGGCCAATTGCCGGTACCATTCAGGGATCTCCGTGGACGTTGTTGGGAAGGGCGGAGCCACCGGGTTTTCCCAAAGGATGATCAGGCCAATTGTTATCACGAGCAGAGTAGCCACAACTGCTCCGCGCCCTGCGGCTCGTTGATCGATTCGCTGCACCAAATCAGCCACAGCCCAGGTGACCAGCATGGCAACCGGCAAGCTGAGAAACAAATTGAGCCGGTGCGGCCGTCGAATAAGGGCATCGAGCAAAGAGTCGCCCAAAAGGCGATAGGGCATAGGCACGTTTGCATAATAGTGTCCATTTACCGTAAGGGTTGGACCCAGGGCCAGCAGCAGAATCGCCAGCGCCAACAGCGACCAGAACCAGCTTCTAGACCATTCTCTAATTGCCCCGTAGAGTGCCAGGAGCAGGGTCAAATAGCCGATAAACGGTATGTAATGAACGCTGGCTGCTATGTTCTCATAGGGTTCCAGGAACCACACCGGGAAAGGCGCATCACGCCAATAATAGTTGTAAGAGGGCCGGGGGTATTACATACGAAAGCAGATCCGTAACACCCTCCCTTTCATCGACAGTGACCTCGACCGTATCATCTCGCGACAGCTGATCCCTGACCAGGGGAGCGGCCAGAGGGACCATCAAGATGACAGCCAAAGCCCCGGCCAGTAGAAACAGACCAACGTTGCGCTGCGTACGGCCGTTCTTATCCGTCAGAAACAGATACAACACATAAGCACCCAATATCGGGGCGCTCATAACCAGGAGTTGCCAGCGCGTGATGCCGATCATAGCCAGGGCCACGGCCGACATCAGCGCATAACGCAGCTTCTGTTGCTCGTAGGTACGTTGTAAGAAAAGCATCGCCAGCGGCACCCAGAAGAGCACAACCATGTTGGGATGATCATTATGGGACATCGTGTAGGGCCAGAAACCAAATACCAGGCCGCCGATGAACGATGCCGCGCGCGAGTTCGTCAATTCACGGGCGAACAAGTAGAAAACGAACCCATTGAGCGCGTAGACCGTAACGAAAATCAGATTGTAAGCCGCCACGCTGCCGGCTACAGCCTGTAGCGGCAGCCACAAAGCAATGTTGAACCAGGCGATATTATGTGAAGTGAGCGAAACGCCGGATGGATAATAAAGCAGGGGTGTGAAAAACGGGTTTTGTCCGTTGAGCAGCGCTTCCTTAATCCACCAGAACGTCCATTGGTGGATCCAGATATCGGAATGACTGCCGGCCAGTTCCGTCCCAAGTCTGCTGATGACCGGCCACGTCATGATCAGCGCCAATAAGGCGTAAGCTAGAAATATGAGTAGGGTTATCCAGCGTGACTTCTCGCACGGCGGCGAGGAAACCACTGCACCGCTGCCCTGCGCTCCCTCCATCAACCATCCCCACCCACTGCACGCCCATTCCAGATATGCCGGTAATAACGCAAACTTGAGAGGAATAAACCACCGCCAACACCGATATACACGATTGCCAAATAAGGCTTGGGGATCGGCGTAAAATGGCGCAGCGTAATGCCCAGGGCGATCATAAAGAGTATCAACGGATAGCTCTTCCACGCCTGGAAAGCAAAAAGGCACGTTCTTCTCGCCGTCGATTTGGTCAATACGGCCGACATTCTTGCAAGCCAGCCTGGAAAAACTAAACCGAAAGAAGGCCAACGCCAACAATACCCCCGCCAGAGCAAAAGGCAGAGCGGCAAACAAGCCCAAGTGGCCTCAACCACCCATAGGCCAGGCTCACGAGCATGACGCCCACGGCCGTCCACAAGAGTCCGGCCGTTAAGTACAGCCAACCCTTGCCTACCACTGGTTTACATTGTGTTAGTATTTGATCCATGCTTCCCAATAGTTCTTCTTCAAAATCAACCTCGACGCTCAAGTATCAACAGTGTCATCCTTTCCCGCCCGGGCCATTAACCACAGAGCAACAACCAACATGGCGACCAACATTACCACAACACCCTTCGCAAAAAAAACTAACACATTGTCGCCCAATGTCACGGGAAGAAATTCGCCAATTTGCTCGTAAGGGACAATGAGCATGACCATGGCGAAAACGACAAACCAACCCAGGCCTCGTCGCTGGGACGGCCGAAGCCGCCAGGAATCCGCCTCGCTGAACCCATACAAGACGATCGCCATGAAGAAAATAACCAGGACACCATCATAGGGCCTATGATAGGCGACGAGCAAGGTCCACAGGGCAAACGCGGCCATCAAATGTCGGTCGCGAAATGATTCTCCTGCCGCGGATCGAGCTGGGCGTGGTTGCCGGTTGGTGGTCCAGACCAGGTAGGCCAGCATGAGCGCACTCATTGCAACCGGAGCAATAAGGCGCATAGCCGAACCATGATCGAACAACTCAGCCAGGTAAATCCCGGGCAGATTAGTATGAATCTGCATAATCTTATAATTGCTTTGCAAAATGGCAAGTGGCCCGCTGCCGGTCAGAGCAGATAATAGGGCCAGGCTCAACAGCTGAACCAACAGAGCCACAGCCACAACCTTAAACTTACGTCGATAAAGGGCGTACAAAAGCAAGGGCAAAGCGATCGAATACTTGGATAGCGCCACGCCCAAAAACAGTCCAGCCAGAAGCCAGGAACGCTCCCATGTAAGCAAACATAGCAGCATCAATGTGAGTACGAGCAGCGTCGTCTGTCCTGTGCCCAGCGCTGCGCGTGTCCCCTTCAATGCATAGAAGGCAAGAAAAAACAGCGTAACCGCAAAGATGCTCAAGTTATTCGAACGTGGAAGCCAACGAATTGCCAACCAAGGCAAGATCAAGACAAGAAGGAGATTAAAGATATACCAGGTACTCTTGGCCACGGGCCAGGGCAGCCAGGAAAATATTGTCAGTAAAAGGACGATGGGGGTTGTATTTGCCGGCGTTGTGGCCAATGGGCCACCCCGTGGCGGCACGGGCGTTTCGTTGTCGCCGCCGATGAACTTGATCGCTAAATCAGGCTCTTTGCCAGACAAATAGGCAGCAAAGGGATCAGTCTGTTGCCGCACAAAAAGCCCGGCATACCAGTATGAATGGAAATCAATCCCACCATAGGGCGTCATGAAGGTAAACTGAACAGACCGCGCAATCGAAACGATCACCAGTAAACCGAGAACGACTACGGCCGTCCAGCCAAGAATCCGTGATTTCCTAGATTGAAAACGCAGTTCTATCTCATCCTTCTAGCAATTACCGGAGACACATTTCCGATATGTCAAATAGTCACCGCTGTTGGCCTTACTCAATCTACCGCAATGCATTCAGCTGACTGTCGATCGAGAATTCATAAAGGTAAATTGCCGCATCTGATGCCCGAAATTCGGCAATTTGCTTCCCACCAATCCGATCCAGATAGCGGACCATTAGCACTTCCTCGTTAGCCCCATTATCAGCATAAATGTGTGAGAAAATGAGCAGCGCTAACATGCCCGACAAAAATGGAAACAAGCGAAGCGCGAATTCATCTTGCCCCAGCAAATTGACTACTGCTTTCTCAATCAACAAGAAACCTAATGGGGCGCCCTGGGCGTGATCCAGTGGTTTGAGCAGGTCCCCGTAGGAACGGCCAAGGATATTGGAAGCTAGCATGACTTCGTCATGCCACAATGAGCGACCGGTCAGATATTGCCTGATACGCAGGACAGCGCCAACCGCGACGCTAATCGCGGTGGCAATCCAGATCCAGTTACGCCTGGTCCAATCTGCAGGCGAGAAATGTTGAACGTATTTAACTTCCATTGGAGGTTAAACCCTAACCCTTTGTCTCCTTAGCTGCAAGGATCTCGATTCTGGAGCGGCACGATCCTGGCGAACGAGGGCAAGATCAAATGAGCCCACGACCATGACCCGTTAATCCATTCAATCCTTCGTCGGGATCAGGGCGAGTTCTGCCTAATCTGCGCGATCGATTGCTTGTTTTCGGGACAGCGCAATGTAGTATGTGTTTAAGCATTATGCATGAAATCTTTTTCAGCCAGGTACTCTAGCACTGTCTTCGAGAATTCCTGGTGCGTCTCGCGCGTGTACTTGACCACCGTGTACAACTGAGCCAGGTTCTGCACACCAGATTCCTCCACCATTTGACGCAGGCGGGGGTAGGTCATATAGCGTTCCCAACCCTTCTTTTCCCGCTCGCGGTAAATTTCCCTGATACGATCGTCCGTATACTCCTCGTATCTTTCGAAATGAACCAACCCATCAAGCGGCAACCGGTCGCGCGGTGCAGGATCTTCGTCCGCATATCCTAAAGAGAAGCCGGCCACAGGAACCACACCACGAGGCAATTGCAGGATACGGCCGATCTGGTCGCAGTTGGCCAGCGTACTCCCCATGTAGCAGATGCCTAACCCTTTCGATTCAGCGGCCAGGGCCACATTTTGCGATACGAGTATCGCGTCAATAGCGGCAACCATAAAACTCATAAAGTTGTCAAAACCATCAGGAGCATCACTCAACTTCAGCCAGCGACGCATGCGGTGGAAATCAGCACAGAAAGTTACCAATACCGGGGCATCCAGAACCATGTTCTGTTCCATGTGTGGTTTATACAGTTGTTCCCGCAAATTCCGGTCTCGGGTCACAATGATCGAATAAGTCTGCATATTACCCGATGATGAAGCACGAACGCCTGCTTCCAGTATCTCGTTGAGCACTTCATCCGCTACCGGGTCCGGTTTATACGCGCGGATTGAACGATGCTGCTGCATAACCTCGATTACAGTCACACTACCGAACCTCCATTTCGAAGACAAGTCATAGACAGCCAATTCGCTTGATCATAACACAACACGCTTTTCGCGTAACGGGATTTGGAAACCTTTGCAGAGCGGGGTAGAATGCTATCTCTCAAAGAGGGCATTTCGCGGGCAGCAGCCCGCCGAAAATAGATGCAAAGAGATCCCATTGGCTGTCGGCTGAGAGTTGTACGCGAAGCGGTCACTCAGCGACATTCCTGACAGCTAATTTTGAAGGAGGCCTATAGCAACTACCTGAAACACTACCCCAATTCCCTGTTTATTGACTTCACATGGGCTAACGCCCGCCTTTAAGAATATTGCAGGTTTGGAAACTTGCGGCTATTCCAATTTGGAGGAGGAAACATGATCGGCAAACGAAATCTACTCTTGGTACTGGTAATATTGGCTCTTGGGGCTCGTGCTGAGCGCCTGCCAACAAGCAACAAGAAAGTAAAGAGCTAAATCTGCTTTGTGTCCCACAGGAAGAGTGGTGCCAGGGCATGAAAGAAGAGTTTGAAAAAGAATTTGGCATCACCGTCAACTACGTGCGCATGTCCACCGGTGAGGCGCTGGCTCGCCTGGAAGCAGAAAAAGACAATCCCCAGTTTGATATCATGTGGGGCGGCCCCATTGACACCTACATCTCCGGCAAAGATGGCGGCGTTTTTGAACCTTATGACTCTCCCAATACAAAGAATCTGCTGGACAAGGATAAGTATCTCGATCCCGACAACTATTGGGCTGGCATCTACGTCGGTTCCCTAGGCTTTGCCACTAACAAGGATTTCTTGGCCGCTAATCCTGGCCTGGAAGCACCGACCTCTTGGGATGATTTGCTCAAGCCAGAATTTACTGACCAGTTGCTTGTCGCCCATCCGTCAACCTCAGGCACATCCTATACCGCTCTGGCCACTGTCTTGCAGTTGAAGGGTGAAGAAGCAGGCTGGGACTATCTCAATGACTATGCGGCACAAATGCTGCAGTTCACCAAGAGCGGTGCTGCACCTGCCAAGTTTGTAGGTGCAGGTGAAGGCGCCGTTGGCGTCGTATTTTCACATGATATCGTTCAGCAAATTGAAGCCGGGTATGCCTCTAGTTTTAAGCTTCCCAGAAGATGGGACCGGCTATGAAATTGGCGGCATGGCCATCGTCAAAGATGCGCAGCATCCCGATGCAGCCCAAAAGTGGTTTGATTGGGCTTTGACACCTGAGGCACAAGCGCTGGGACCGAAGTATAAGGCCTACCAGGCGCCCACCGTCGGCGGCGTGGAGTCTATCCTATCCTGAACTTCTCGAAGTCAATCTGATCGATTATGATTTCCAATGGGCTGGTGAAAACAAGAAAGCGTTCGTCGATAAATTCACGAACGAAATCGCCGGCGCTGATGCATTGAAAGAATAGTCAGTACAAACTAAATGACTCGGGCAGGTGGTGATTCATAGCCTCCTGCCCGAGTCATCATCATCACCGAGAGAGGCAAACATGTCTGTGCCCACAGCCAGCCGATCATCGCTTAGGGATAATCTGGCCCATCGCTATCGTGAGTATTCGCTCATTGCGCGCGATCCGGTGCTGCTGATTGGGCTGCTGGTCGCCGGCTATCTTTATCCTCGCCTTCGTCTTCTTTCCCATTATTAGGGTTGTGATACGCGCCTTCTTTGACGCCGATGGGGAGTTCAGCGTTGAGTATTTCGCCCGCTATTTTGATCCTTATTATGCCCCCTATTTATGGCGTTCAGTTGCGTGACACGATGATCATGGGCGTTTCGACGGCGACGATGGGCACGCTGTTGGGCTTTGTGTTTGCCTACACAGTCGTGCGCTGCAGTCCTCCGGGTAAACGGTGGGTTCATATCCTGGCTTTGATCCCCATTGTCTCGCCCCCATTTGCCATTGCAATGGCGACCATTTTGCTTTTCGGCCGTAATGGGCTCATCACAGCCAAGTTTTTCGGCTGGGAGTTTACCCAAGGTATGAATGACATCTATGGTATGGATGGCTTGGTTTTTGTGCAGACCATCACCTTTTTCTCCGTGGCCTACTTGATTATTCGCGCCATGATGGAGCGCCTGAGTCCTTCCATGGAAGAAGCTGCCCACAGTTTGGGTGCCTCCAAATTCCACATCTTCCGCACCGTTACCTTGCCGCTGCTCATTCCAGGCTTGGCAGCCTCTTTCCTGCTGCTATTTGTCGAATCCTTGGCCGATCTGGGCAATCCGCTGCTCATTTCCGGCAATGTCAATGTTTTGTCGGCGCAAATATTTCTGGCCGTCAGCGGTGAATTTGATTATCAGAAAGCGTCGACATTGGCCGTCATCTTGCTAATACCCACACTGATCGTATTTATCGTGCAGCGCTATTATGTCAGCCGGCGCTCCTATGTTTCGGTGACCGGGCAAACCGGAATCGGGACAGCTTCTGGTGAAAGAACCCGTCACCCGCTGGACCTTTATCCTCATCACTTACGCGGTCCTGGCGCTTGATACTGATGCTCTATATCTCCATAGTGGTCGGATCATTTAGCAAGGTTTGGGGCATCAACTACACGCCGACTCTGGCTCACTGGAAAATGATGTTAAACCGCGGCAACGAAGCGATCATGGACACCACCTTCTTGAGCATCATGGCCACGCCCATCGCCGGTTTGTTGGGCATGATGATCGCCTTCCTCGTTGTGCGTAAAATGTTCAGTGGCAAAGATGTGCTCGATTTTGGCTCCAATCTAGGCGCTGGGGTTCCTGGCACGATATTGGGTATCGGTTTTGTCCTCTCCTTTGTGGTGTCGCCCTGGCTGCTGGTCTGGACACTGTACATCGTCATGGCCTTGCTTCTGACACGCACGCTGTTCAAGACGCGCCGGCAGCAATGGGGCGTATTGTTAATCGGCTCTTTGCCCGCCCTGCTGCTGTTCCTGCTGCCCACCTTATGGGACATTGAGTTAAGCGAAGAAATCTTGATGTATTTGCTTGGCGCGCTTTACCTGGTTTTGGCAGCGTACTATTTCCTCGGCCGCCAGAGAAAGGCGCTCAGGCAAGATCTTGGCTGGTATGGGTTCTTACCTGATTATGGCCAATCTCATTTGGTTCATTGCCCAACCCATCGCCGACCTGAGCCGCCAGATAGACAATTCATTTTGGAGCGACGCGGTTTTCCAACTATCCGATTACATCCAGGTTTTCTTCCAGATTCCGCAGACAATATTGATGATTCCTTACATATTCGGCGGGATCATACTTGTTGAAAATGTGACCGGGCGCGCCAGGTTGGTTTTGGGAACGCATCTTCCTGGGCTTAGGAGCCACATTGGCTTTTACCGGCGATCCATTGGCTATGGTCGGCACTGCATTCATCATCATTTTCGCATTTGCCGTGCGCAGCCTTCCCGCGTCTGTGCGCGCCGGCGTGGCTTCGTTGCAGCAAATTGATCCAGCAATTGAAGAAGCCTCCAACAGCCTTGGGGCAGACGCACAATATACATTCCGCAAGGTGACTCTGCCGCTGGTCACCCCGGCGCTGCTGGCTGGGCTTATCTTTGCTTTCACGCGCCACATGACCAGCCTCTCGGCGATCATTTTTCTAGTTAGTCCCCGTTGGCGCATCGTTACAGCGTCTATTTTAAGCGAGTGGGAGCAGGGTGGCGTCAGCCTGGCCGCGGCCTATGCAACGGTGATTATCGTGCTGGTTCTGATAGCGATCGGCATTATGTATTTATTGATCAACCGCATGATGAAAGGGCGGGACGATGTTGACTTGACATTAGGGGCGTGACGGCATGTATTTGAGATTATACAATGTGACTAAGGTTTTTCCTGGACGCGGCGGTGAGGGAGAGGTAACGGCCGTTGACAACGTTTCCCTCGATATAGAAGAAGGCGAACTCGTCACCCTTCTCGGCCCCTCCGGCTGCGGCAAGACCACCAACCTGCGCATGATCGCCGGCTTTGAATTTCCAACATCGGGCGAGATTTACCTCGATGGCAAGACCGTCAACGACCTGCCTCCCCACAAGCGCGGCATGTCCATGGTCTTCCAAAGCTACGCCATATTCCCCCATCTGAGTGTTTATGAGAACGTCGCCTACGGCCTAAAAGTGCAGCGCCTGCCCAAAAAAGAAGTTGAGCAGCGTGTCGCTACCACGCTTGACCTGGTCGAGTTAGCTGGCTACGAAAACCGCGCCCCGCATCAATTATCAGGTGGGCAGCAGCAGCGCGTCGCCCTGGCGCGTGCCCTGATCATGGAACCGAAAGTGCTGCTCATGGATGAACCGTTATCCAATCTGGACGCCAAACTGCGTGAGCAAATGCGCGGTGAGATCCGGCGCATCCAGAAAGTATTGGGCATCACCAGTGTTTACGTGACCCACGATCAAGTCGAGGCCATGACCATATCCGACCGCGTCGTGGTCATGAACAAGGGCCGGATCGATCAGGTGGGCACCCCAACCGAAATCTATCGCCACCCCCAAAGCCAGTTTGTAGCTGACTTCATCGGACGGGCCAACTTTATAACCGGAATCGTACAAGCACAGCGCGATGGCCGTCTGGACGTCAATTTCCTGGGCCATTCCATGACCGTTCCCGCCGCCGAAGCGCATTACGCAATTGGCGCCGAAGTGACAGTGGTCGTTCGCCCCGAAATGATGGTCCTGAACCCCCGCGAGGCCCACGTCCAAGGTGTAGTCCGCCAGGCATCCTACCTGGGCAACGTCACCGAATATGTAGTGGAAGTCGAAGGACAGTCGCTGGCCCTCGTCGAAAGCGACCCGCGCCATGTCACCATTCACCAGCCTGGCGAAGCCGTACAAGTAAGTTTTCTCGAAGATTGCCTCTACGTCCTCCCTGCGCAATCAGATTCCTCTTAACCATTCAGCAGTTCAATAACTTTCCTGCGCAATCTTTGTGCGCGAAGCGGTTGCCCAGCGACATTTTTAGCGGCAGAATTTGCTTTATTCTTTGAATTTGCGTAATCTGCGTACAAGGTCCTTCTGTAGGAATCTTTGTACGCCAAGCGGTCGCCCAGCGACATGGTTACCTTAAGGAGCATAGCATGAAAGCAGCAATCCTGACCTTAGACGGCTTTGAAATTCGTGAAGTCGAGCTGCCGGAAATCGGCGACGACGAAGTGCTGGTCAAGACCCTGGCCTGCGGCGTGTGCAGCGGCGATCTGTTTGTCTACAAAAACCGCGCGCAATACGTAGCAACCTACAGCCGGCTCGGGCACGAGGCCAGCGGCGAAGTGGCCGCTGTCGGCCGTAATATCACAGACTTTCAGCCCGGCGACATCGTCACTGCCTTAGCCCTGCCCGCCTACGCGGACTACTTCGTCGCTTCGGCCGTTTCCCTCGCCAAGTTACCGCCCGACATCGACCCCACATACGCCCTCGGCGAAGCAGTCGCTTGCTGCGTTCACGCCGCCAACCGCTTCGGCACCCGTCCCGGCGACAGAGTGGCCGTCGTTGGCTGTGGTTTCATGGGCCTCGTCTGTCTGCAGTTGGCCAAATACCAGGGCGCCGGCTTCATATGCGCCATCGATCCCCTGGCCGAGCGGCGAGTCATGAGCCGGCAGTTTGGCGCTGACGCCGACTACGATCCTTTTCAGACGAGCAGCGCCGCTATCCTTGCTGAGCACGGTGAGTTTGACGTCGTCATCGAGGCCGCAGGCACACAGAGCGCCGTCGATCTTTGCACCACCCTGGTCACCCAGCACGGCCGTATCATCCTCGTCGGTTATCATCAGTCCAACAACGGCCTGCGCACCGTCAACATGCAGCAGTGGAACTTCAAAGCGATCGACGTCATTAACGGCCATGTACGCCGTCAAGACGAAAAAGTAGCGGCAATGCGACAGGGGATGCAACTGGTGCAGCAAGGCTACATCAACACCAAACCACTGGTGACCGCTTACCATTTCGACGAGATAGAGCGCGCCTTCCGCAACCTGTCCGACGGCACGCCCGGCCTGTTCAAGGCCGTCTTGCTAATGGGCAATCGTTAACGCCCTGCCCCTAGGGCAGACGGCCGTCTTATCAACCAATAACAAGGACCCAACCAACAGACCACCCGACTTCAAGACTACAAGACTAAATGACTATTCCCTCCCGCCACGCGCCACTCGCCTCCCGCCACTTGCCCCTCGATGCCCTGCGCGGCTTCATCATCATACTTATGGCCCTCGATCATGCCAACGGTTTCATCGCCCATGCCAAGTTACAACCTGAACTATGGGCCGATCTATTCCCCAGTTACCAGGGTCACCCACCGCTGACATTTCTGACCCGCCTGGTCACCCACCTGGCGGCCCCCGGATTCTTCTTCCTCATGGGTGCCGGCATGATCTTGCTGGCCCAGTCCCGCCGCCGTCAGGGATGGAGCGAATGGCAAACCACACGCCATTTTCTCTTGCGCGGATCGCTGCTCATATTGCTACAATTCACTTTGGAGAACTTCGCATGGAGCCTCAAGGAGCCCCTCGGCATCTACTTCGGGGTGTTGTACGCCCTGGGCGGAGTCATGATCATTGGCACATTACTATTGCGCCTTCCGCAGCGTTGGCTGCTAACAGTGAGCGGGTCACTGATCATCGCCACTGAACTGCTGCTCCCGCAGACTCGTACCGGCTTCGTTGCCTACCCGGTTCCGCTGCGCATGTGGCTGTTACCAGGATTCAGCGGTCCCGTGCTGGTTCTCTATCCCATAATGCCCTGGTTAGGCGTGGCCGGGCTGGGTATGGTTTACGGCCGTTTGCTGCAACAGAATCCAGCACAAGCATACCGCCATGCATTCTGGCTGGGCACGGCCGCCTTATTGCTCTTTATTCCGCTGCGCTATCTGGGAGGCTTCGGCAATATTCGCCCTGCCGCCGGACAAGACTGGATCGCCATGCTTAACGTGGTCAAGTACCCACCCAGCATCGCCTTCCTCCTGCTGACATTGGGCGCGAATCTACTTCTGCTGGCGCTATTCTCACAACTGCCGGATTTGATCCTATGGCCACTGGCCGTCTTCGGCCAGGTACCCCTTTTCTTCTACATCAGCCATCTATTCCTTTACGGCCTTTGGGGACGGTGGATTGATCCGGCGGGAATTGGCATCCCCCGTATGATACCGGTCTGGTTATTGGGGCTGGTGATATTGTGGCCTTTATGTTGGTCATACGGCCGTTTCAAACACAGCCGTCCGCCGGGCTCCCTTTGGCGATTCTTCTGATGTGGCCCAGAGGGGCAGTAGCCGCCAAGCCACTAGGCAAAAAAATAGACCTCCCATTGCTCCGGCGAAGGTGCGAACTAGAACCGAGCTCTGGGAGGTCTATGGCTGTGTGGGTCTTCCCTCAGATGACTTTCGGCATTGGCAATTTGCCTTCGCCGGCTGGCACTGTGGGCAAGACCGGACTATGATGATCGTCAGATTAAGTAGAAACCCTGCCTGACCAAGCTGTGCATATTGAAGATTATAGGGAACAGTTCTTGCAGAATTCTAAACAGAATCTTGATAATTACTAAATATCTGCCCAAGCCGGAGGGACCGGGCTTCTACAATTGGGTGACACAGGGAATGACTAGCCGCCAAAACGGTAGCCAATGCCGTGCTCGGAGAGAATATAACGAGGATTCTTAGGATCCGCTTCCAATCTTTTGCGCAAACGAGAAATATAGACGTGCACATATTCCGCGCTACCCCTATATCCCACGCCCCACACCTGGTCCAGAATCTGGTCGAAAGTAAGCAATTGCCTGCGATGTTTTACCAGACAGAATAACAGTTCCTGCTCAGTCTTAGTCAGTTTTAGCGCCTCCCCCTGCCTAAAGACGCGCCTGCTAGCGATGTCGATGGACAGAGTCTCGTCCTCATAGAAAGCCGCTTCATCCGCTACAAGAGCCGTGGATTGGCGCAGGGCGGCTCTCGCGCGGGCCAAGAGCACCTTGGTACTAAACGGCTTAGTTACATAGTCAATGGCGCCCATGTCCAGCCCGCGAACAATTGCATCTTCGTCGATAATCGCCGTGCAAATAATGATCGGCGTGTCAGACAGCTGGCGAATCTGGCGGCATGTTTCCCAGCCACTCGTGTGCGGCATCATAATGTCCAAAATCACCAGATCGGGCCGCAGTTCATAGAAACGCTGCAAACCCTGGCTCCCGTCAGATGCAACAGTGACCTCAGCCCCTGCACGAGCAAACGCCAGTTCGATCATCTCGCGGACGAAGACGTCATCTTCGACAACAAGCACTCTCTTACCGTCCAATTCCGTCTCCTGTTCCTTTCTGACTGGCGGGCAGGCGCACATAGAACATCGTACCCTGCCCTGCTGCACTCTCTACCGTAATCTCGCCATGATGTGCTTCCACAAGCATCTTCACAATAAACAAGCCAATCCCTGTGCCCGCTTCTGCACTCTGCCTGGCCTCTTCCGTGCGGTAGTAAAGGGTAAAAAGCTGCCCAATTTGCTCCGCCGTCAAACCACGGCCGTTATCCGCAACATGCAAGAGAACATCGTCCCCCCTGTAGCACGCTCCGACCTCTACCCGGCTTCCCTCCGCCGTGTATTTCACCGCATTACTCAGCAGATTGTACACGATTTGTGCCAGCCGGTCGGGATCAGCCTGCAGCTGCAACGGCCGGGTTGAGATATTCATCTCTATAGTGACCTGCCTGCGCTCGGAGAGTGGTCGCATCGAGTGCACAACTTCCGATACAACCTCATCCAGAGCACACTGACGGAGATTAATTGTCACCTGGCCCCGGTCCACCTGATCGAGATCAAGCAAGTCGCTGATCAAGTGCTGAAGTCGATGAGCCTGGCTCAGAATGATCTCCAGCATGTCAATCTCCTGGCTGGCAGACCCAGGCAAATCGTCCCGCAACATCTCCGCAAAACCCCGAATACTGGCCAGCGGTGTTCGCAGATCGTGGGCGGCCATGGACAAGAAAAGCGATTTCAGCCGGTTAAGTTGTTGCAGTTCCTCGTTGGCCAAAGCCAACTCACGCCGCACCAATCGCAGTTCGTTGCGGTCTTGCACCAGGGATTGCTGTAATTTGCCAGCTTCAGTCGTATCCTCGATCAAGAGCAGAAGGCCGTCCGCACCTCCGCTTTCACCTACAGGCGTCACCTGAAAGGAAACATAGCGGATCGATTGATCCGTCTGCATGCGGTTTACATGGTCAAGCCGGTAGGTCGCCGGCCCCCCCTGTAAGATCGCCCGTAGCGCATCTTCAGCGCCCACAAACTCCTGGAATACGTCCGTAAGCAGATGGCCCACAGCCGATTCCTCACGCCAACCGCTCAACTCATCAAAGTTAGGCGCTACCTGCTGCAAAACCAGCTTATGGTCTAGCAGCGCATAGGACAGCCCCTGCCTTTGGCCAAGAGCCCGCGTCACATGACCCGGCAAAAGCGCGTCGCTATTCTTTTCCACGGCACTCATTTGCCCGATTCGAGCGCCGCGGCCAGCTGCTGAAAAGCCTCATCTACCTGCTCGCCCGTCTTGGCGCTGGTCAGAAGCCAGGGAGCAGCAAGAGAATTGGCAACCGCTTCCAGCCGTAGGCTTTCTATCACCTGCTGGTCCGCCAAGTCTGCTTTATTACCCGCCATAACCAACGACGCACCTGCATCTAGTTTGCGCAGCTGGTCTGCATAGGCTTGGAGCATATCCAACGTATCAGGGCGGGTGACATCGCAAACCAGCAGAGCACCCGCAGCGCCTCGCAGATACGAATCGCTCAAGTGCGAAAATTCATCCCCTCCTGCCAGGTCCCATATGAGGAAATCCAGGCGGTACTCGTCGCGCTGCAGCGATTTGCGCGAAATATTGACCCCAATCGTGCTCAGATATTTCTCGTCGAAACGACCCTCTACGTAACGCCGTATCAGGCTGCTCTTGCCTACGGCAAAATCGCCTAACAAACACACTTTCTTCTTCACGACTCGCATACCGTCAACGCTTCCCACTTAACCACCCGGCGCGGGAACGATCAAGTTCTCTAGCGCTTCTCCGTTAAGGTCAAGAAATCGGCTAACTATCCACCCTCGCCTGGGACCTTGATCTGAATCCCAAGACACTTCAACCCAGTCTCCATCACGATCCAGAATCGTCACCACCGTTTGCGCCGCAATGATCGTCTCTAGCGGCGCATCATCCGCCGCTATCAACCGCGTCCAAACAGGAGCATTTGTCACCGGCAGGACAACCGTTGGCGTGATGCTGGGTGCTATGGCCGTTGCTGTATCGCTGGCCGTGGGACTGGGTATCGCGGTTTCTGTTGGGGCAGGCGTACTGGTTGGAGATGGCGGTACTGTTGCGCTGGCGCTTGCGGTCGCCGTTGCTGTCGCTGTCGGCGTAGCGCTGGCTACTACTGTCTCCGTTGGCAAGGCCGTTGCTGCTATTGTTGGTGTATTGCCGAAAGCTGCTGGCAACAAGGCCACCGTGAATTGCAGATAAAAACAGCTGCAAGCGAGCAGCAATAAACCAGCCAGGCCTGCTCCCCAAAGCATCAGGCGCTGGCTGCGCGGCATCGCTTGCGGTTCCACCGTAGCAATACTGCTAAATTCATGATCAAAGCCGGCCAACGCTGGCGCCAAATCAGGCAGCGTTGCCATATCACCATCATAATCGGCAAATTGCTGGCCGTACTGCCCGTGCAACTCCGTGATGAACGTGCGCAGCCGCCCGCGAAATCCTTGCGGTTCCACACCGCGCACCACGGCCGCCACATAGGCGGATGCGCCGCTCTCGATGATAATGCGCTCCTCACCATACTGGATTTCATCCAGCTCCTCACCCAGCGTCCCATCGCCAAATGAATCACGTGTGAAATCACGGATAGCCGTGAGCATGCCGCCGATCAAATCTGAATCGTGCGCTTCCGTTTCCTTGTCATAGCTATGGGCCATCAGCAAGCCCGTATCACGCTGGATGAGAAAAAGCTCGTCAATGTAAAAGGGTAGTGATTCACGTAGAACCAGCTCAGAAGCAGAAACGCCGCGTAGGCGCGCAAAAAAAGTCTGCAATGCGCCGCGCGGACCGAGCGTCGCCTTAAGCCGTGCATCGATATTGCGCTGCAAGTCGCGGCCAAACTCAGCAATAGCGCGCTGCACCGTTGCCAGGATAATCGGATAGAGCGCCTCCACCATCTCATCTTGCGAATCCCGAATCTGTACCTGGATGGCATCACCCATCACCGGACCGAGGGCGCTGGACAAGGCACTTCGTGATTTTACAGCGGCGCTGGAAAGTATCAGGCTGATATTTTGCACCATCCGCGGAATCAAGCTTGCCGATTCGGCCGCACGCTGCTGCTGCTGCACTTCCAATTCAGCTTCTAATGTTGCTGCACGCTGTTGGTGATAAAGGCTCGCTTCCTTCAAGCCGTCGATCTCTTCTTGGAGGGCTGCTATCCGCAGTAAAAACGCGTCGTTATGCTCTTGCGATTGCTCGCCGAGCGCGGCCACAAGCTCTTCGAGAATCCTGATCCGTTCTCGTTCCTGGGCCAGGAGAATGCTGCGGACGGAATCAAGGTGTGGATCGTCGTTCAGTTGAGGTGGACCAGGCAATGATGACCGCGAACTGGGCGCTTGGTCAGTGGGCTTACTCATTCTCCTGGTTGCCTGCAGGAGCTTTGCCGAGCTGCTGCAACTGTTGGCCAATTTCCGTGAACATCTGGCCAAGGTCGCGCCGCGAGGTCTTCTTATCATCCAACCAGGCGCTAAGAGTAAGCACTTCCTTGCGTAAATCATCGTCGCGCTGTCTCAGTTCCTGCTGCATTTCCAACATACGATCCGTAAGCCTCGTATCCAGCCTGTCCAGTTTGGCGCTTAGCTCCGCTTGTACGCTCTGCAACTGCGTTTCCAGATCAGCAGACATCTTGCCCAGCGCTGCCGTAAGCTCACTCTTTACCGCTTGCAGCTGCTCATTCTGCTTGCCATCCTGCCGTTCCAGCTGTTCTTCCAATTCCTTGCGCGTGGTAGTCAGGTGGGAGGTTGACGACTCACGTAGGGCTCCAATGCTCTCCTCCAACGCATTGCTCTGCTCGCGCTGCACGATGCTCAACTGCCTTTCCAGATTGTTGAGTCGATCCTCGGTAGCTTGGGCTTGGTGACCGAAGAGAATGCTTCGCAGCGTCTCCAGATCACTGCCAACAGGTTGCTCACTATTGGACATAAGGTCAGCCGTAGTCGACTCGGCCGTATTATCCGCTTGTTTGCCTTGAGAACTTGGTCGTCTTTTTGGTCATGCTTACCCTCTCTAAGTTGCCTCAAGGGTCCAGAATGCTAAACCCATAGAATACCTTACGCTAGATCCAACCCAACGGAACATTCATAATATAGCCCGCTTCCCTAGCCTGGGCAATCTGCTTCTACAATCATGATCGGCCGCCTCTGAATTTGGATAATATTGACCTGCCGCGGCACATTATGCTTTACATAACGATCAACCATCAGATAATTGATGTCAAGGGTAATCAGGACCGGATAACTATCGATTATCCCGCTCCCAACGGTAAAACGCTGCTTCCATCAATCGATATTCGTCCGCATCCGGATCTCGGGTACGCTCATAAGAGATCCAACGTTCGACCAGCGCATGATCCCCCCTGGCCCTGGTCAGCAGAGTCTGATAGAGCATCTTCTCCCGGCTGGACTGCCTTTTCGGGGCGATTTCCATCAAGTAATAGGCGAGGCCGGCAGCCAGAAGAATAACTGGAACCAGGTAAATGCCCCAAGTCACGGCCGTCGCCAGGAAAGCTGACAGCGTAATGATAATGATCAGCGAAATCAGATACTTGATCCAGGGCCGAGATTTTGCGCTGCGCCTGGTAATCTCATCATCCTCATCGTCGCCATACAGGTACAAACCATCATAAGCCGTATCTTCCGACCAGCCCGTTTCGTCATCGGAGCCACACTCAGGGCAAACAACGGCGTTGACATCCACATCGGTGCCACATACTGGACAAACGAAATAATCAGACATTGGCTCTAATACGTGTCGGGAGATTCTACGTAAATGACATCCCCTTCCACCTTTACTCGGTAAGTGGGCACGGCCGAAGTAGCGGGGAGGCAAAGGGCGGCGCCACTGCGGATGTCAAATCGCGCTCCATGACGCGGGCATTCAACTTCGTAATCCTGCAGCTCGCCATCCTCGAGAGGACCGTCATCATGAGTACAAAGATCCGCAATAGCGTAATACTGATCGTTAACATTGAAGATCACAACCGTTTCTTCCTCAAATTCGACCCAGAATCGAGAACCTGAAGGGATATCGGCCGTATGCGCTACTTCAACAAAGTTTGTCATCGCTAGCTGGACTCAGGGAATTAAGAAGATACAGAGGGTCAAAAAGACTTCTTCTTACCAATCACGGAAGCCGCGCAATCTTTGATCATCAGCATTAATCTGTGTCCCATTTTAAGAGGAGTGCACATGCGCCCGGACGCACCACCATCAAGGAAAATCGCATTCCGTAGCGCATGCTTTCCAGCTTGCGCCCACAAACCGGAAAGGTTGTGTTACATTTGAAGAGACGCATGCGTGGCACGCACCACCATGAAGGAAAATTGGTGCGCGATCATTGTGCCCTTGTGGATTGGAAATTCGCGGATCGATTTACACAGGAGAAAAGTATCCGCTTACTCATCTGCGTGACGCATAATATCCTTATCGGGCAAGCCATACGCACCGGCCTTCAGAACCTTAAGCGACAGCAGCGCGCACTTGACGCGCGCCATGCTCAAAGGCACGCCAATAAGCTCCAGCAGTTGCTCTTTCGGAAATGCTTTGACCTCGTCCAGCGTCTTGCCCCTGATCGCTTCCGTGAGCAAGGAGGCCGAAGCCTGGCTGATAGCGCACCCGTCCCCACTCCACTTAACCTCGGCAATACGGTTCTGATCATCCAGGCGCACATCTATGCGAATAACATCACCGCAGAGAGGATTGTCCTCCTCATAGCTAAAGTCATACGGATCAAGCTCGCCATAGTTGAGCGGACGCTCATACAGATCGATGATTTGTTCCCGGTAGATACTGCTGTCCATAATCATATACACCAGGCAGTGGGTATCATCAATAGCGGTTCTGCTTAGCTAAAAATGCCTGGTTTTCACATTATAGCCGAAAGACCTGCCGCGCGTGATGCAAACCAGCAACAAGCTTATCAATTTCTTCAGTTGTGGTGTGCAGATAGAAACTGGCCCGTGTGGTTGCGCTTATCCCGCAGCGGTGATGCAAGGGCATCGCACAGTGATGTCCGGCGCGGACCGCAATGCCTCGTTTATCCAGGATATCAGCCACATCATGCGGATGTATGCCTGCCAGCGTGAAGGCAGCTACAGCCCCTTTCTGCGTGGCCGAATTCGGGCCATAAAGGCGCAGACCAGGCACTTCGCTCAACGACTCCAGAGCATAGCCGGTGATGAACTGCTCGTAAGCATGCACTTCATCCATACCCAGGCCGGTCAAATACTCAACGGCCGTACCCAGACCAATCGCCTCCGCAATACTTGGCGTGCCTGCCTCAAATTTCCATGGCAGTTCATTCCAGGTAGCCCCTTCGAAACTGACGCGCAGGATCATATCTCCGCCACCCATGAAAGGCGGCATCGCATTCAGTATTTCCTGTTTGCCATAGAGGATGCCGATCCCTGTGGGGCCGCACATCTTATGACCGGAAAATGCTAAGAAATCGCAATCCCACTCCTGCACGTCCACCGCCATATGGGGCACAGCCTGGGCCGCGTCGACCATCGCCAGCGCGCCGACGGCGTGAGCCGCATCTACCAGTTGCTTGACCGGGTTTACCGTGCCAAAAACATTGGATACGGCCGTAAACGAAAACAGTTTCGTCTTCTCCGTCAAAAGCTCAGGCAAAGTCGACAGATCCAAAGTGCCATCGTTCAGGAAAGGCACATAACGTATCACCGCCCCTTTTTCTTCGGCCAACATCTGCCACGGAATCAGATTGGCGTGATGCTCCATCTCCGTCAGCAGGATCTCATCCCCCTCGCCGATATTGGATCGTCCCCAACTGTAAGCCACCAGGTTGAACCCTTCCGTGGCATTGCGGACATAAATAATCTGGCAAGAGCCCGAGGCATTGATGAAGTCCGAGATACGCTCGCGTGCCCCTTCATAGAGCTCAGTAGCCTCTACACTCAGACGATGAATACCACGGTGCACATTGGCATGGTGCAGCCGGTAATAGTCGTCCATGGCATCCAGGACGACCGCCGGTCGCTGCGTAGAAGCCGCACTGTCCAGGTAGATTAGCGGCACTCCTGGATAAACCTCTCGTTCCAGGATTGGAAAATCGGCGCGAATAGAATGTACGTCTAGCATTGTTGGAAAATCACAAAAGCCCTACCGGCTCTCGTAGCTTCTCCTTATTTTGCCTTGGACGGGTTCTCAATAGGCACACCAACTAGGTTACCCCACTCCGTCCAGGAACCATCGTAATTTCGTACGCTAGGATACCCCAACAAGTAAGTAAGCACAAACCATGTATGGCTGCTGCGCTCGCCGATACGGCAGTAGGCGATCACATTATTATCCTCAGATAATCCTTGTTCCTCTTCGTAGATGGTGCGCAGTTGATCGGCCGTTTTGAACGCGCCATTCTCGGCCACTGCACGGCTCCAGGGCACGTTCGCCGCCCCTTTAATGTGTCCGCCACGCAGCGCCCCTTCCTGGGGCGAACCCGGCATGTGCAATAGCTCACCGCTGAACTCCTGCGGGCTGCGCACATCCACCAACGGTTGCTCCGCGGCCACATGGGCCAGCACCTGTTCCCGAAAAGCGCGGATCTTGTAGTCGGCGCGCGCCTGGGGATGATAATCGGCCGCTGCAAACGATGGCTTCTCTTTGGTCAGCTCGCGTCCTTCATCGATCCACTTCTTGCGACCGCCATCCATGATGCGACAATCAGCGTGGCTGAACAACTTGAAGACCCAGAAAGCATAACAAGCCCACCAGTTATTCTTATCGCCATAAAAGACGACCGTCGTCTCATTGCCGATGCCATGACGCGCCATCAGCGCCGCGAATTCCGCTTCATCCAGGTAATCACGCCTGATAGCGTCATTCAGATCCGCCACCCAATCGATATGCACAGCATTGGCTATATGGCCGGTGCTGTAAAGCAGCAGATCTTCGTTCGATTCCACCAGGCGAATGGAGTCCGTCTTGTGCGCATTATTCGCCACCCACTCCGTACTAACAACTACCTCGGGGTGCACATAACCTTGATTATTCATAATGGATTCCTTCTTGAATATGTAGAACGATTAGGTAAAGGGTGTGTTTCAAAAGAGTTAGCGTAGCAGGCATCCTCAAATGCCGACCCGCCGCATTTGAGAATGCGACCTGCTCTATTTTCAGAGGACAACGAAGAAACAATAATCTTGTCGAACTTGTGAAAAGCTGAACTGGCTCATCAGGTATCCCTTGCGATAACAATTCACCAGTTCAGCAGTTCACCAATTAACTATTCTATCCGATCTTCTCCACGATACGGTCGAAGATACGGTTGCGGACGCCCTTCGAATGGGATGCGCCGCATCAATGGGTCAAAGAAACCCTGCACCGACATCTCAATCGCAATTTTGCGCGGGATGCCCCGGCTCATCAAGTAAAACAGTTCTTCTTCATCCAAACGGCCGATCGCTGAAGCATGCGTACAGATCACATCATCAGCCATGATTTCCAGACCGGGAATCGAATCCGCTCGCGCGTCGCGATCCAACATCAAGTTACGATTGGCCTGAAAGCCATTGATACGCTGCGAATCCGGCAAAGCCTTGATCATGCCTTGCCATACAGTTCGCGAGTGGTCCTTAAGCGCTCCCTTATAAAGCAGATCGCTCACCGTTTCCGCCGCGTTGTGATTCTGCTGCGTATCTAGATCCAGGTGCTGGCGGCCGTTTGTGAAAAAGATACCAGACATCCGTCCCCACGCGCCCATTTGGTCCAGCTCCAACGTCTGGAATGCCTTGGTCAAGCGCGTTCCCATCATGCTTGTCACCCAATCCAGTTTGCCATCACGTCCTACACGGCCCCTTTCATGATTGAGCTGCCACATATTGCGCCCAAAATCTTGCAGACCCGCGTAAATAAGATGGGCATTATCACCCACCAACAACTCGATCACGCCATTATGCAACGTCTGTTCCGGACCATCAGCAGAGGCATATTCGTCCATAAAGATCGCTTCAGCGCCCGTCTCGAGCACAACCAGCGTATGCGTGAAGGTCTTGCCCTTGGCCGACCAGAGCACCGTATGCAGCGGTGCAGCTGCCTGCACATTTCTAGGTACATAAAGGAATGTGCCGCCCCGCCAGAAAGCGCCATGCAGCGCCGCAAACTTACCATCCGTCACCGGAACGCCCTCGGTCATGAAGTACTTCTTAACCAATTGCGGATGATCACGCACGGCCGTATGCATATCACAGAAGATCACACCCTGTTCTTGCAAGGCTTGGCTCAGTTCATAACGCTCGACCACGCCGTCAACCTGGAGCATGTTGCCACCGGCTTCATCCGTCGTCAATTGTCCGCCGAGGAAAGCCGGGATATTGACGTCCGTCGCCGCATCGCCATTGACCGACGGGCCAATCTGATCCAGCTTCAAACGACGCAAATCGGTGCGCCGCCACTCCTCATCGCTGGTCTTGGGCATGGCCGTATTTTCGTACACTTCCCACGCGTTGAGCCGGAACTCCAGCATCCACTGCGGTTCGTTCAAACCCGCGGAAAGTTTCTCTACATTCTCTCGTGTAAATTGTGCCATAATTGCTTTTTCGTCTGGCTCGCGCGCCTCTTAGCCGATCGAACCCTCCATCTGCAGCTGGATCAAACGGTTCAACTCGATCGCATACTCCATCGGCAGTTCTTTGACCAGAGGTTCAATAAAACCATTGACGATCATGGAGGTCGCCGTCTGCTCATTGATGCCGCGGCTCATGAGATAAAAGAGGATCTCTTCCCCTACCTTGCTCACCGAGGCCTCGTGGCCGATATCCACTTCTTGTTCGTCAATTTCAATATAGGGATAGGTATCGGAACGGCTGTTCTCGTCCAGCAAGAGGGCATCACAAACGACATTAGACTTAACATGGTGCGCGCCATTGTTGACCTTTAGCATACCACGATACGAAGCACGACCGCTGTCCTTGCTAATAGACTTGGAAACAATGCGGCTGGTAGTGTTGGGTGCCACATGCACAACCTTCCCTCCGGCATCCTGGTGTTGCCCTTCGCCGGCGAAGGCGATGGAGAGGATCTCGCCATGTGCCCCTTCGCCCATCATGTATACCGCCGGGTATTTCATCGTCACCTTGGAGCCCAGATTGCCATCTACCCATTCCATCGTCGCCTTTTCATAGGCAACCGCGCGCTTGGTCACCAGATTATAGACGTTGTTGGACCAGTTCTGGATCGTAGTATAGCGGCAGCGGCCGCCCTTCTTGACAATGATCTCCACCACGGCCGAGTGCAGCGAATCGGAAGAATAAATCGGTGCTGTACACCCTTCTACATAATGCACATAAGCCCCTTCATCGACGATGATCAAAGTGCGCTCGAACTGGCCAACATTCTTGGCATTAATCCGGAAGTATGCCTGCAGGGGCATTTCAATCTGCACCCCTGGTGGGACGTAGATAAAGCTGCCGCCAGACCAGACGGCCGTGTTCAAGGCTGCAAATTTATTATCGTTGTAGGGGATAATAGTGGTGAAGTATTCCTGCACCAGGTCTGGATATTGGGCCAACCCTTCATCCATACCCAGGAAGATAACGCCCTTGTCTTCAAGCTCTTTCTTAATATTGTGGTAGACGACCTCTGATTCATACTGTGCCGCCACACCGGAGAGGAATTTCTGCTCCGCTTCAGGAATGCCCAGTTTGTCGAACGTATCCTTGATATAACTCGGAACATCTTCCCAGTTATCTTCATCACGCTCCGAAGGCTTGATATAGTAGAAAATCTCGTCGAAATTTATTCCGGAGAGATCGGCACCCCAATTGGGCATCGGCCGTTCCAGGAAATGCGCGTAAGCCTTCAAGCGAATATCCAACATCCATTGCGGCTCACTCTTCATAGCCGAAATCGAGCGCACAGTATTTTCAGTCAGCCCCTTTTCAGCTTTAAAAACATAATCCTCAGCGTCCGAAAAACCATATTTGCTGAGATAATCGCCCTGCTTTACGGTCGCGAGAATCTGATCCTCGCTCAGCTCCTGCTGTGCTACGTTATTGACTTCCATATTACGCCTCCTCTAAGACGGCGTGCTTTTCGCGGATCCAATCGTAACCACGCTCTTCCAATTTAAGAGCAAGATCAGGGCCTCCACTTTCCACAATGCGACCATCCAACATGATGTGAACATAATCTGGCTGAATATAATTTAAGATGCGCTGGTAATGAGTAATGACCAGCAATCCCATATCCTGCTCTTCCTTTAAACGGTTGGCTCCTTCCGAAACGATACGTAGCGCATCAATATCCAATCCGGAGTCCGTCTCATCCATAATCGCGATTTTCGGTTCTACCGTGGCCATCTGCAAGATCTCCACGCGCTTTTTCTCGCCCCCGGAGAATCCCTCGTTCAGGTAACGACCGGCGAACTTGGGGTCAATGCCCAGCATATCCATTTTTTCCGTCAAAAAACGACGGAAGGCGGGAATCGAAATGCCCTTATCATCAGGATCAGCAGCTTGACGGCGCGAGTTAATTGTCTGGCGCAGGAATTTGGCCAGGGTCACCCCGGGCACAGCGGCCGGATATTGAAAAGCCAGGAACAAACCAGCCCGCGAGCGCTCGTCTGCTGCCATCTCCAGCAAATCCTCCCCGTCAAAAACAACCTGGCCGGCAGTCGCCTCATAGGCCGGATGTCCCGCCAGGGTATAGGCCAATGTGCTCTTACCCGATCCGTTGGGGCCCATCAGCGCGTGGACCTCACCTGACTTGATCAGCAAATTAATACCCTTCAAAATGGGCTGATTGCCGGCGCTGGCATGTAAATTCTTAATTTCTAAGGCTGCAGTCATTGTGTGCACCTCTCCTTTGAAAATGTAGAACGATTGGGCTAATCGTTCAATGTAAAACCGATTCATACATGGCGAGCACAGAGATCTTACAGGAGAAACTGCGGTTGCTCCTTATCCACCGCAAAGTGCACACCAAATTCGTAATAACTCCAGGGAATCAACTAGTACATCTTTTGTGTAGTTCGCATCCTCAGATGCGAACGGTGACCATCTGAAGATGCCCTACTCCTTAAAGGTTCTTGAGTGGCAAGATTATAACATAGCGCCCACAGGGCGTCAATATTTATCATAATAATGATAAAAATAACAAGAATTGACAGAAGCCGCTGATTTTGCTATACTTAGCGGATCAATTGCATTAAAGTAGGGCAAGGAAATTGTAGCGTGTAAACCATGGCCAGCAACAGCAAGATGAGCACCCGAGACATTATCTTTCATACCATTAAGTCTTCGCAACAAGTCAACGTAGAAGCGCTGGCGGAAGTGGCCGATGTATCACCAGTAACCGTGCGCCATCACTTAAATGCGCTCCAGGCAAATGGTTTGATTGAGTCAGAAAGTATACGTCGCAAAGTAGGACGGCCGTACTACGTCTATAGCCTCAGCGAGAAGGGCCATGAGCTCTTCCCCAAGCGATATGTGCGCCTGACCAGTCGCTTGATAGATGAAATGAAAGCCCGCCTGCCGCAGGAAGTGGTACAGGAAGTGTTTGACAATGTGGTGCTGGGAGTCGTCGACGAGCACCGTGGCGAGTATGAGCACCTGGAATTTGAAGATCGCCTCGATTACCTGGTAAGATTGCTGGCTGATGAAGGCTTCCTGGCCTCCTGGGAAGACAGCGACGAAGGCTACATTTTAACAGAATACAGTTGTCCATACATATCAGTCGGCCGTTCCCACACCGAAATCTGCACGATAGACAAAGAACTAATCGTCAACGTCCTGCAGGTGCCCGTGGAACAAAACAGCTGTATGCTGGACGGAGGCGATTGCTGCCAATTCATGGTCAAACATGCTGCTGGCTGATAGCCTACAGATAAACGGTAGGAGAAAAAATGGTAACAGAAAAAGACGAACTGCTTATCGAGTCACTGCGCTCCGTAATCGACCCGGAAATCGGTCTTAACATCGTAGAACTAGGTTTGATTCGTAATGTCAACATTAACGAGGAAGAACAAACGGCCGACATCACCATGATCCTGACCACCCCCTTCTGCCCCTACGGCCCTGCGTTAATCGAGCAAGTGCGCGTGGCCGGCAACACCGTCATGAAAGGCGGTATATCCGTGCAAATCGGCACAGAAATGTGGGATCCGTCGATGATGGAAGAAGGAGCCGGAGGCGATTGGGGTCTGTTCTAAATCCTGACAATTCACCAAAACCAATCAACGCTCCCATCCCGCGTGTAGTGCGCACCCTCAGATGCGCAGAGCCAGAGTAAATGTCATCCTTCTGTCTCTCTGCGCCCTCCGTGTCTCCTCTGTGGCCTTTGTGTCTTTATCCACCTAGGGCGCCCGCCGTTGAATCTCCCAGGCACTTTCCCCAACCTTGCAGTAAACAAAACGATCATGCAATCCACTTGCGCGTCCTTGCCAAAATTCGATACTCTTAGGAACCACACGATACCCGCCCCAAAGATCCGGCACTGTCGCCTCCCTGTCGCGAAACTTGCGCCTCAACTCCTCTAATTTCGCTCCCAAAACAGCTCTGGAAGACACCACCCCACTCGATTGCGACAGCCAGGCACCAATCTGGCTCTCCTTGGAGCGAGTCGCAAAAAATCGCACCGCTTCCATTGTCGGAATTCTCACGGCCGTACCCAATATCTTCACCTGTCGCTCAAGGATCAACCACGGAAATATCAGCGCCACCTGCGGATTCTCGCCGATCTGCGCCGACTTCTTCGTGTCCAAACCGGAAAAGAACACAAATCCCCGCTCATCAAAATAACGCAGCAAAACAATGCGCGAGGAAACTTCCCCCGCCGCCGAAGCTGTCGCCAGGCTCATCCCCTGCGCATAAGGCAGGTCCGCTTCCTCCGCCTGCCGCAGCCAAAATGCAAACTGATCCAACGCATTCGGCCGCAGATCTTCCCGATTGAAGCTGGCCTCCTTGAATTGTCTTCTCAGCGAGTCAGTTTCCAGCGCCATTCCTCGTCGTTGCTTTCCCAGAAACCTGATAGGGGCGAGACGGTTGGCCAATGCCTCACAGGGCAGCAAACCACATCCCATCCAACCGTTTCGCCCGCGCTCCTCTACCTTCCCGGAAACCTGGTAGGGGCGAGACGGTTGGCCAACGCCTCACAGGGCAGCAAACCACTTCCCATCCAACCGTTTCGCCCGCTCCTAAGCCGCCTGCTGTTCTATTTGGCCCAGGTATGTCTCCATAGCCTGCCCAAGTTTAGCCGGCTTGAAATCGAAAGGACCCAATCCCGCGCCATAAACGACACGGCCGTCCAGCCCCACCAGGTACATTCGCGTCGGCCATGCCGCGTACGCCTTATTCACGGCATCATCCATCCCGTCCACCAGCGTGGGAATACCATATTGCAGCGCAACATCACAGCGACCTGCGACCGCCCGGCGCTCCTCCATAGTTACCGGATCATAAACATCGGTAGCTGCTTCAGAACCATAGAGCTTGAGAGCCAGGCCAAAAAGCCCCTTACCCAGCCACCATCCATTTACCGGATGCGCTTCACGGATATAGACCAACAAGAACTGCACCTGCTCAGAATATTTCTCGTAAAGGTCGTGGAGACTCACGGTCCCCTTTACAAAAGGGGGTCAGGTGAAGCTGCCAAAAATCAGCGCAACCGGCTTCTCCCCCTTGAAACTGGATAAGCGTACCGGATTGGCTCCATCCACATCACTTAACTCAAAATCCGGCGCCAAATCTCCCGCTCTTGGCGCCTTGGCGTCATAACGTTTTTGCCACGATGTGCCGCTCGCGCGATTCTTAATAGTTGCAGACATATCACATGCTCCCAAGGTTTGTAGTTCCTTTGCTAGTAGTAACCGCTTCTGCGCTGCAGCGACCGAAGTCATACCTACCAGCCGCGGATCACACTCTCATGAAGATACTTCCATTCGCCCAATTATGCCAGATACACCCACTTAACCAACAGTGTCAAAAGACACCGTTAGGCACAGTCATTCGTCACATTCGCCCGATTTCTGGACATCCTAGACATCAAGTCTAAAATTGAGTTCTATGCTATACCTAAAAGGGTTCCCCGTAGCCGCGAAATCACTTTCGCGCTCCTCGAACACATGATTATAAAAAACAAAGTCGTCATCGTAACCGGCGCATCAGCCGGCATCGGCAAAGCCACGGCCGTCGCTTTGGCTGCAGCCGGGGCCAACCTCGTTCTCGTCGCCCGGCGTGAAAAACGTCTACAAACATTGCGGCAGCAGCTGGCAGCGCTTCCCGGGAGACGGCTCGTCGTAGCCGGTGACATCCGCCAGGAGAGCTTCGCTCCTCACCTGATAGAGCAGACAGTAGCCGAATTCGGCCGTCTTGATATCTTAATCAACAATGCCGCCCTCGGCCATCGCAGCCTGCTGGTCGACATGCCGCCCGATGACATGCGCACGATTCTAGAGACCAACATATTGGGCCTGCTTTTCATCACCCAGGCCGCTCTGAAGATCATGCAAGAACAGCGTTCTGGCCAGATAATCAACATATCCTCCATAGTCGGACAACGGCCGTTACCCAACAGCGCCCTCTACAGCGCCAGCAAAACAGCCGTTAACTTCCTCAGCCGTTCCCTGCGCATAGAATGCCGTCCTTACAATATCAAAGTCACAACCGTCTACCCCGGTTTAACAAGAACGGAATTCGGCCAGGCCCGGCTGGGCGAGAAAGGAGTCAACCGCTTTGGCCTGCAAGGAGTTCCCGCAGAACGGGTTGCCGCCAAGATCCTATCCGCCATCAAGCACGGCCGTTCTGAAGTCTACGTCACCTGGTACGGCTGGCTCTTCGTCCATCTCAACCGCCTCTTCCCGCGACTTACAGATTGGCTCATAACCAGAGGAGCACACCTCGCCTGAAAACAACCGCCAAATAGCATTCAACACGCAACAAACGACAGGACTTGACACAGGCTGTTGGTTACTGGTTGTTGATTGTTGGCTGTATATTAGTCCCGAGTTATGAATTGAATGTACACATTTAGCCTCACCCAAAATTGTGGTATAATTCGATATCGTCAAAGATAGAACCAATGTCAACATATCCACCACCTTACCACGAACCAACATTTAGGCCTTCGGCTGCGCAACTGGAACGCGACCGGATCCTGCGCCGGCGCACCCGGCTCTATATATATTTGCCCCTGGGCATCGTGAGCTTCATCGCCATTCTGCTCATCGTGCTCATATTGATTGGCCTCTTTGCGCCCGGTGTGGTGGGCACAGAAGCATTTATCTCTGCATTAGCCGACATCATCGTGATCTTGTGGATCCCGCCCATGATGTTGCTGATATCCATTCTGCCCATTAGCTATGTAGCCTACCTGGTCAACCGGCGGCAAAAGCGGAAACTTAACCCGCAAACGGGTCCCCTAGCATACCGCAGCCGCATCCAGGTTCTATTGTGGCGGATACAATACTTTACTGACCGGACCCAGGTTAAAACTGATGAAATAGCGCCCAAGGTAGCCAAACCAGTAACGGACTTTAATGTCTTGCTGGCCGCCCTGGGAGCTTGGCTCAATATCCTGGTTAGGCCATTTAGACGGAGTATAAACCATGACCCAGATGGAAGTGGAATTTGATAGTAGCTGGAAAACAAAAGCATATATCATCGGCGCCGTCTCTGGTGCTGTGATCGGCTTAGGCGCCGCATTTTTTCTGGCGCGCAGTTCAGATGAGCGTGATGGCGGCCCACCGCATGTATCGACCGGCGACGTCCTTAAAGTGGGCGTGGGCGTAATCGGCCTCGTTCGTGGCATCGCTGCTTTGGGCAACTAATTGGCCGGACTGGGATTTGACGGCGTTTCACGGCCGTTATCGAACATGAATTTACTCGAAGTCGCCGTTGCTGGATGCGGCGGCTTCGTTGCTGTTAGGGGAATTATTTAATAGAAGTCTGTAGGGCAAGCTTAACCGATCACTGATTACTGAATACTGATCACTAATTATTGTTCGCCGCTCTGGCCGCTCATCCGATCGAGCCTGTTACGCGGCATTTAGCTGCTCCTGCAAACCATTTTGAGGACATAATGACAAAAAGACCTTCTTCACAACGAAGAAGTAATAACACGAAACAACGCCAATGGCGGCGCATGGATTTACATTTGCACACGCCTGGCTCCAATGACTATCAAGAGACCGATGTATCCTATCTTGATATCCTGCGCCAGGCCGTATTGCGCGGCCTGGACATCATCGCCTTTACTGACCACAACACCGTGGCCGGCTTCGCCGCGATGAAGAAAGAAATAGAACAACTACTGTGGCTCGAAGATTTCGGCCGTATTCAAGCCGAAGAAAAACGACGCTTGGACGAATACCGGCGCATACTGGAAAAACTTCTCGTATTGCCTGGCTTTGAATTTACAGCCACCTTTGGCTTCCATATACTGGGCATTTTCCCATCAGAGACGCCGGTCAGCTACCTGGAGCATCTGCTGCTGACCCTAAATATCCCTTCAGACCAACTGCAGTTGGGCAGCTCGACAGTGGGCGCGACCAGCGACGTACTCACAGCCTATCGCATCATCAACGATGCCGGTGGCCTTGTGATCGCCGCCCACGCCAACAGCAGTCACGGCGTAGTCATGCGCGGGCTGGACTTTGGCGGGCAAACCCGTATCGCCTACACCCAAGACCCCAACCTGCATGTCTTGGAAGTCACCGACCTGGAGAAGCGCAGCCGTTATACCACGCGCCGTTTCTTCGATGGCTCCAAACCCGAATATCCACGCCCCATGCGCTGCATTCAAGGCTCCGATGCCCACCTCCTGCAGCGCAATTCCCCACAGGCCAAGAACCTGGGCGTTGGCGACCGCGTGACTGAAATCCTCCTGGAGGATGTGTCGTTCGACGCGCTGGCCAACGTATTGAAGGGCAATGATTTCTCCTTGACCCGCCCCGATACCGGCCAGGCCAAGCCAATGGACTTTGTGCAGCTGGCCCGCGAAGAAGGAGAATCCATCGTGCAAGCCTTCCACGAGAGCACAACCCAGCGCGGCGGGCATCTGGACAACATCTTGCGCGACATTTGCGCCCTGGCCAATACCAACGGGGGCACCATTTACGTGGGTATGTCATCCGATCCCAAAACACAACCAGTTGGCGTGCGCGAGCCTAAGAAGGTTATCGAAAGGTTATACACCACCATCACCAACCGCGTTAGTCCCGAACCGGACGTCCAGATCGACAGCCTATCATCCCAGGGCAAGACCATCGTGCGCATCAGTCTCCAACCAGGCACCAAGGTCCCCTATGCCATCGACAACACCAATTTCTATGTGCGCAACGAATCAGAGACAAATCTGGCCGTACGCGATGAGATCGTGCGTATGGTTGAATTAGGGCTGGTGCGTCAGGGCGTCATGCAAACGACGGAGGCCCCGCCGCTGATCACACCTGCGCCCGTGCCCGTGCCCCAGCCGGAAGTAAAAACGAGTAGCGGCCGTAAACAGCGGGCGGGTGAACCGCCGCGCACCGGCGTGGAAGTGGTAAGCAGCGAAAAACGGCAAGGCACCATCTATCACACCGTGCGTGACTTGCGCAACGGCAACTTGATCCACAACGTGACCAAATCCTCAGCGCGCAAACTGTGGCATTACGCCATCACCCAGGCCGAAGCCGGGCCGCTTGATGCCCAAAAAGTGCAGTGGCACAACAACATGGCCGTGCTCAAGCAGCGCTCAAAGGGAGATAACATCTGGTACGACCTCGCCCTGCGCGAAGGCAGCCAGATAAACATCTACTACGGCGTCACCGACAGCGGCCTCAACGACGCGTGGCTGGCCCTCGTCGGGGAGAATTCATAAACAAGAGCGAGGGCATAATCAGGGTTAGAATAAAGAAGATTGTTTATTGATGAATTGTGAATTGTTAACGTTACCCAACTAACCATTCAAAATTCAACAATTTCCCAATTTTCTTCTTCTCCTCTTCCACTTCTGACTGAAACACAAACATATCCTAAAGCCTTCTCCGATTAATCCAAAACAATCATGAACATTGGTCTATTAACCATCAGCGACCGCGGCGCCAGCGGCGAATACGAGGACCGCAGCGGCCCGCTGATGGCCCAACTCATCGCAGAGAACAGTTCCTGGACGATCGGCTGTCGCGCCGTGATCCCCGATGACTTCGACACAATAGTCGAAACCCTCATCAATTGGAGCGCTGAGCGCCTCGATCTCATCCTCACCAGCGGCGGCACCGGCTTCGCCCCTCGTGACATCACCCCCGAAGCGACCCGCCAGGTCATCGATCGCGAAGCGCCAGGCATCGCCGAAGGCCTGCGCGCCGCTAGCTTCAAAATCACCCGCCACGCCATGCTCTCCCGCGGCGTAGCCGGCATGCGCGGCCGGACGCTGATCATCAACCTCCCCGGCAGCCCCAAAGCCGTGCGCGAAAACCTGGAACTGCTCCTGCCCATCCTGCCCCACGCCCTCGAACTCTTAGCCAACTCCCCAGGCAGTGAAAGCCAACACCGTTCAATATAGCTGCCAGGCGCTTCCACCAGCAAACCTCACCAGAAGACAACCTGCTAACTGCCTGGCAGCGGCTTCCCTGGGCGTTATTTCTCAATTATCAGACACTCCTGTAAAATCCTTTAACTATCCGTGTTGGCAGGGTCGTGCAAAAATACCCTAAAAGGAATGGCGACTATGCACCCGCAACCTCACTATCCCGCCGGCGATCGCACTGGCAGTCGCCACCATATCCAACCAGGCCGTCAAATGTCCAAATATGCGCGCTGCATTGCCGCAGCTGTAGGTCGATTTGGCAAATCGACCCCGCGATTTCACAAAATCGCGCTGCTTGCCCTGATCGGCGGCATGAATCATGTCTGACTGGAACGAACTAGACCTCCTCTTTCGAAATGCCCTGCTCCATGCCTTTAATGTCAACCGATTGGAGCGCATGCTGCGCATTCACTGCGAACAAGAACTTGAGCATCTGACAGGCAGAAACCAGGAACTCCTCAAGATCGTCGATGATGTCATCGCCCACGCCGTGCGCGACGGCTGGTTGGATAAGCTGGCCGAAGGTGCCCTGGCTGCCAACCCCGGCAATACACAGCTACAAGCCACCGTACCACCCATTCTGGCCGCCATTACCGCCGCGGGCCATGCCTTCTATCAGGGTACCTCCTATGGCGCGCAGGCTCCGCCGCCAATCGACGCCCGCTTAATCCCCTATCTGGAATGGATGGCCCAACACAGCGAGCGCCTGGCGCTGAGCCTGCTCGACCCCAGCGGCTCCAAAACGGCCAGGGTAGAGCTGGAGAAGGTCTTTATCAACCTGCACGTCACGCCGCGCGAGTGGTCGCTGCCCGGAGAACCGGCGCTCACGGAGCGTGAGCGCGCCGCCCTGGCCGCGGTGCACGCCGAGCGGCAGCTCATCTTGCTCGGCGATCCCGGCTCCGGTAAATCGACGCTGCTGCGCTTCCTCATCTTTTGCCTGGCCCATGCCGCGCTGCAGCCGCAGGCCGCCTGGCTGCACGAACTTAAATGGCAGCGCGAACAACTTGGTCCCCCCGCGGAAGGCGGCCCGCGGGCAGGAGGCGAACCCGAAGAGAAGCTTCTGAGCACCAAGGATTTGCACTGGACTGACGGCGCGCCGCTGCCCATTCTGATCGAGCTGCGCGATTTTGCCCGTACAGAGTTCGATCCGCACTCGCCGCTGGCGCTCTGGGACCACGTCGAACAGCAGTTGGCCGCGCGTGGCCTGGAGGCGGCCGCCGCGCCGCTGGCCGCGCAGGCCTGCGCCGGCAATGCTTTCTTTCTGCTGGACGGCGTGGACGAAGTGCCGGCTGGCCAGCGGCCTGCCGTATGGCGTGCCATTGCCGCCCTGGCTGATGGCGCCTATGCCCGCTGCCGCTGGCTGGCCACCTGTCGCCTGCTCTCCTTTGACGCCCACGAAGCGCCGGGCGGCGTGCCTGAACGTACCTTGCAGCCGCTGACCGCAGAGCAAATCGAACACTTCATCGGCTGCTGGTACAGCGTTCTGGCCGAGATGGGCGAGCTGAACGCCGAGCGCGCCCTTAGCCTGGCAAGCCATCTACGGGGGCAGACACAGGATGGGGCACTGCAGGAGCTGGCCCGCAATCCCATGCTGCTGACGATCATGGCCATCGTGCAAACCTATTACGGCACCCTGCCCGAGGAACGCGCGCGGCTCTACCAGGCCTGCGTAGAAACGCTGCTCCTGCGCTGGCAGCTGCCCAAGGAATCCGCAGAGGAGGGCCAGGCACTGCCCGATATGCTGGCCGCGCTCGGTGTGAGTCAGCAAAAGCTGGAGCGCTTGCTGTGGGAGATCGCCTGGCAGGCCCACGGGCAGGCCATGTCACGCCAGGAGCGTGCCGACATCAAGGAAAGCGAGATTATGGCCTTGGCCGCCAGACATCTCGGCAGCTACGACAAGGCGGAGCAGTTTCTCAACTATACCGAGCAGCGCGCCCACCTGTTGGTGGGCCGCGGCGGCCTGGGCGAGCGCGTCTTCGCCTTTCCCCACCGCACCTTCCAGGAGTACCTGGCCGCCTGTTACCTCACGCCGGGCATGCGCTTGCTGAAGGAAGCGCCGCGGCTGGCGGAGGCTGGCGATACCTGGCGCGAAGTGCTCAATCTGGCCGCCGGTGCGCTCGTCTACAACAACAACAATTTTGAGCAAGTGCTCTTCGCCGTGGAGCGTATGCTGCCCCATGAGCCACCCGCTTCAGCCAGCAGCCCCGCCTGGTATCGCATCTGGCTGGCCGGGGAGATGGCCGACGTCGCCGGCCGCCGAAACATTGAGGAGAGCGACTTCGCCGCTGAACTGCTGCCCCGCCTGCGGCAGCGGCTCGTCGACTTGCTGCAAATAGCGGCCTTGACACCGCAGCAGCGCGCTGAAGCGGGAGACGCCCTGGGCCGGCTGGGCGATCCGCGGCCGGGGGTCTGCACGCTGGAGCCGGACCTGATAGAGATTCCAGCGGGCGACTTTCTCTATGGCGACAAAAAAAAGACGCGCACGATTGCGCGGCCGTTCGCCATTGCCCGCTACCCGGTGACCGTGGCCCAGTTTGCTATATTCCTACAAGATGGGGGCTACGAGGACATGCGTTACTGGGGCGGTAAGCAGAGCGCGGGCTGGCGCTGGCGACTGAACGCGCACCCCGATTATCGCGGTCCGGAACCGGTCATACAGCCGCGATATTGGCTGCAGCCTCCCTGGCACGGAGAGAACCACCCGGTTATCGGCGTCTCCTGGTACGAGGCGCACGCCTACTGTGCCTGGCTGGCGGAAAAGAGCGGGCGGGAGTATCGCCTGCCCACGGAGGAGGAATGGGAACGAGCCGCGCGTCACACCGACGGCCGGGAATATCCCTGGGGCGGCACGTGGCAGGATGGGATCATCAATTCCAGCGAGGCGCAGATCAACCGCCCCACGGCCGTGGGGTCTTTCCCACGCGGGGCGGCGCAATGTGGAGCCCAGGATATGAGCGGCAATGTATGGGAATGGACACAGACTCTAGTTGAAAACAAGTACTATCGCGTGCGGGGCGGCGCGTGGCTCTACTATCGCGACTTCGCGCGCGTGGCGGGCCGCTTCAACTCCGACCCGGACTCTCGAACTACCACCGCGGGTTTCGGGTGGTCTCCCCCGTGTTCTGACCGCTGTCTACTGAATTTCTGGTTTCTGTAACGGGGGGTTTGGGGGGGCTCCCCCCCAAGATTGCTCCGCGAAGCGGATCGCGGAAATTTCGCTTCGAAACCCGGGATTTCCTTGGTAGGGGCGAGACGGTTGGCCAACGCCTCACAGGATTACCAACCACCTTCCATCCAACCGTTTGCCCTCGCTCCTCGATTTTCCTGGAAACTTCGCTTCGAGACCCGGGACTTCCTTGGTAGGGGCGAGACGGTTGGCCAACGCCTCACAGGATTACCAGCCGCTTTCCGTCCAACCGTTTCGCCCTCGCTTTACCAACAACGTCGTCAACTCGCTACCTCAAACACGTAAGCCGTCTTCGTCGTCCCAAACTGCGCCAGCCAGCCCGCCTGATTCTGCACATCATCGTACCAAATTGCCACTTGACAAGAACATATGTTCTATCATAGAATACAAGCAAACGCATTAGAAAACACAGCCCACCTTCTCAAGCGACGAGGCCAAGAGGTAAACATGAACTCCAACAAGCTGGCAGACCAAACAGCATTCAAGGAACAAGCTCTTCCCTCCTTCCTCCTCCCCCAAAAATCGACTTTGTTCCCAGCAGAAAAATACAAAAGAAGCAAAAGAAACAAAATCAAGCCCAAATCTTATGTAAAGCCCCCCATTCCCCATTCCCCGTTCACCGTTCACCGTTCACAAATAGCAATTAACAATTAACCCTCCCTCATGAAGCGCACCTCCCTCCGTCAAAAGCGCAGCAGTCTTATCAACTGGAACAACGTCCTCCTCGACCAAATCCGCCTCGCCAAACTTCCGCAGCCGCAGCTCGAATACACCTTCCACGCCAGTCGCCAGTGGCGCTTCGATATTTGCTGGAAGCAGCACCTCGTAGCCTGTGAAATTGAAGGTGGCATCTGGATGAAGACAGATACCGGCTACAGCAAAGGGCACGCCCACCCCGAACGCTTCGAGCAAGATTGCGAAAAGTATAATGAAGCAGCGCTCTACGGTTGGACCATAATTCGCGTTACGCCCACAATGATCCGCGACGGCCGTGCCATCGACTGGCTGGAAAGGGCACTGCTCGACTAAACACCAGCCCCTTTGCCCCACTAACCCACAGGTGCTACACTGCACCGCAACGCAGAGAACAACCAATTTTTGTTCGCCTATGCCTTAAAGCGTTCATTTCAAATGGATTTGGAAGAGAGAAGTGTTAACCGTTCAGCAATTCATAATTCAACAATTAGCTATTTTCTTCCCCTTCCTCAACCGAAATGAATCACATTGGCTATGAATTGCATGGCCACATTTTTCAACGAGGACCAACGTATGGAAGGTATCACCGGCCAACTTATTCTCAAAGAACGGCGCGACAAACCCGTCAAAAACCACCATCCCTGGATCTTCTCCGGTGCCATATCAGGCATCGAAGGCAATCCTGCGCCTGGAGATCTGGTCTCCGTTCACGATAACCACCGCCGTTTTCTGGCCACCGGCTATTACAACCCAGCCTCCCAGATTCGTGCCCGGCTCCTCTCCTGGGACCCACAACAAGCGCTAGATCAATCCTTCTGGCGCAGCCGCATAGATAGAGCCATTAACGGCCGTACCGCCTTGGGACTGGAAGCACACAGCAGCGCCTACCGCCTGATCAACGCCGAGGCCGACGGCCTGCCGGGCCTGGTCGTTGACCGCTACGACCGCTTCCTGGTTTTGCAATGCCTGACCCTGGGCATAGACCGGCGCAAACAGACAATCGTCGATTTGTTGGCCGAGATCCTGCGGCCCGAAGGGATCATCGAGCGTTCCGATGTCGCCGTGCGCAGCAAGGAAGGCCTCCAACCTCACAAAGAACTACTCTGGGGAACAGAGCCGTCCCCCGACCTGGAAATCTGCGAAAACGGGCTCAAGTTCTTCGTTGACCTTTGGCAGGGGCACAAGACCGGCTTTTACCTGGATCAGCGCGATAACCGTGCCCTGCTCAGGCAGCCTCATCTCGTAGCAAACAAGCGCCTATTAAATGTTTTCGCCTATACCGGCGGATTTGGCGTATACGCCGCCGCTGGCGGTGCCGCGCAGATCGTCAATATAGACAGCTCCATCCCCGCTCTGGAATTAGCCGAAAAGAACATCGCCTTGAACCGCTTCGCCAGGCCCTCGGACGAATACATTGCCGGGGATGCCTTCGAGATCCTGCGTTATTACCGCGATCGCGCACAGCAATTTGACGTGATCATTCTGGATCCCCCCAAATTCGCCCACGGCAAGGGGGATGTAGAGAAAGCAAGTCGCGGCTATAAAGATCTCAACTGGCTGGCGCTGCTCCTTTTAAGTCCTGGTGGTCTTCTGGCCACCTTCTCCTGTTCCGGCCAAATTTCGGCCGATCTTTTTCAGAAGATCCTCTTCGGCGCAGCCGTCGACGCCCATCGCGACGTGCAAATCATCCAGCCCCTCGGCCAGGCCGCCGATCACCCCATCCTCCTAACCTTCCCCGAATCCGCCTATCTCAAAGGGCTGCTCTGTCGTTCTTGGTAAATACCCTTCTCATTCTGAGAAACCCCACCCCATAGCTCTGTGATCTCCGGAACTTCCTTGTGTAATCCGTGTGCTAAACAAGGACACTCAGCGGAATTCACTCCTACGGACAGCCTTTCATCCACCCTTGGCAAACGCCTTTGCGTCTTTGCCTGAAATCAAGTCAAGCGCTGCCGCTGAATCTCAAAAGCGATCACGGCCGTTGAAGCCGCAGCGCCCAGCGAATATGGGAAGGAACGGCCGTAGGGAATGCGCAGCCGCATATCCGCCTGATCCAGGAACGAGCGTGTGATACCGCGCTTCTCACCACCGATGAGCAGAAAAATGGGGCGCGCCAGATCAGCTTCGTAAATAGAAACGGCTGATTCTCGCGCCGTACAGGCCACCAACAATCCCCGCGCACGGAAAAACGCCGCAGCTTCCAGTGCGGTCTCGGCCACGGCCGTAGGCATGAGCTCCGCGGCGCCCGCCGACGCGCGCCCCACAACCGCCGCAGCAGAGTGCCAATTGCGCGGCCGTACCACCAGTCCCGTGACCCCGGCCGCATACAGGGCGCGTATTGCCTGTCCATAATTAAAGGGATCCTCTATGCCGTCCAGCATCACCACCAGCGGCTTCGGCGCTCCCGCCAGCAAGTCGTCGAGACTGCTAAAGCGGCGCGGCCCAACCCGCGCCAGCACGCCCCCATGGCTCTGGCCGCCTGCATGTTCAACGATGAAAGCTTCATCTACAATCTCAACCGCGATGCCTGCCTTCTCTGCTGTTCTTACCAAACCTCTCATGCCCCGATCCCATTTCGCCCGTTTTACGTACAGCGCCTCGATAGACCGCTTTTGCCCACGAATCGCCGCCATCACCGCTATCTGGCCTTCAAGCCATATCGATTCCGTCATAGCCTCATTGCCCCTCTGTTTCCAGCAGCTTCTCAATATTCTCCAGCCGGGTCAAGAGTGCGTCGTTCATCCCTTCTTGTTCTTCCAGAAATCTTCTGATTTCAACAAGGTGTATTTCGCTGAGCGCGGTTTCACTCTCGGCATTCTCTTCCGCTTCCGGCGTCAGGAACGCATTGGCTAAGAAGCCGGTGATAACGCCAAAAAGCGCGACGCCGGCTGTCATTACCAACATGCTCACCAGGCGCCCTGAGTTGGTTACAGGGTAGCGATCGCCATACCCTACGGTTGTTATCGTCACATAGCCCCACCAGATGGCATCTGCCGCCGATTTGATATTGGCGTTAGGAGCACCGGCTTCAGTATACACAATCGCAATGCCACCAAACTCCAGCAGCAGTAAAACGAGGAATACGGTCAGATACAAGGCGCTGCCCGCCCGATTGTACCGTATCTCGTGCCATAGCCTACGCCCGCCGACAACGCGCAGTAGTCGAATCACGCGCACCATTCGGAAGATTCGCAATATCTTCAATTGCTGAATCGGCAGACTCGACAGAAAGTCAGCCCAGCCCCAGTTTCTGAAAACATAGGCGCGCTTCGATTTGGCGGTGAAAAATCGATACAGGAAGTCAAGCATGAAGATGATCGTGATGAAAAGATCAGTCGCTGCGACAACTTCCTTGATAACCGGATCAATGCCGGGTATCAGCCACACTGCCAGATCAAATATCGATAGCAGTGAAAGCAGCAGAATAAAGATCTCGTAGCTGGTGCTCTTAAGTTCTCCTGTTTGGCTTGTCTCTTTCATGGTGTCACAAATCTCCGGGTCATTGGCCTGGATATCGCATATTCGATTCTCGCCAGGCAACTCCACATTGAGGTTGGATCAAAAATCCTCCCGCAAGTAGAGTTTCACTTGCGGGAGGATAAGTCATTTCAAGCTAGATGTCAGCTTAACTAAGGTGTTTCCACACCACCATTGTCAATCGCACCGGCACCATCGACACCAGCATCAGGTGTTGGCGTTGGCGGCTGGCGGAACTTCGGATCCAGCAATGGAACCGTGGGGACGTGGCTGCGCCACAATTCATTGGTCTCCGCTTCTAAGCTCCGTTCGTCCAGATAATCTCTCAACAACTGCTGTTTTCGATTTTGCAGTTCACTTTCTGCCAGATCGCGCGTTTCACGTCCGCTGACCATAATAATGACGTATTCTGGAGTTCCGTCCGCCCCCGTTACCACCATAACATCACTGGGCATGTTTAGTTCGAGGGTGAAAGCCTCCTCTGCCACTGCATCATTGAAGCCACCGGCATAGGTATCGCGTGTTCGCCATAAAACCTCGGCAGCCGTAGCCGTGCTCGCATCTTCTTGCCCAGGATCAGAAGAGCGGCTGAGAACCGTGTTCCAGACCGTCAGATAATCAGTTGCTTTGATCGCTTCCAACGCCTGATTCGCTTCATCTTCGTCACCGTAGGACAGAAAATAAATACTTGCATGTTCATCTTCTTTAGGCAGTTCCTCTTCCTCAGCCAGCGCGTCGGCCAGCCGTTCGGCCATCAAGGCGTTGCCAAATACCGAACGATAGACTTGCTCGCTCACACCCAAAGCTTTGTACTGGGCTAAGAAATCATCAAATTCTTGTTGGAAAGCTTCTTGCGATACAGGTGTTGCCGTCGGAAATGGCGTGCTCGTAGGACCATCAACTTGGGGAGCAAGCGGGCCGACCGGCTGTTCCACTTCTGTTGCGCCCGCCGCCGGGATCGGAGTCAAAGACGGTGTAGGCGCTACGGTTTCTGTCGGCGTCGGAAACGGCGTCGGTGAATCACCCCCAAAGTAATTGAAGTTGGCGCCGATTTGTTCGTCAACCTCCTCCTCAGATGGCAGCAATTCCCGTTCCTCGACTCCCTGGCGAATGATCTCCTCTTCCACCATGCGATCCAACACAGCCCCGCCCAAACTTTCGGCGTTCTCGCTAATCAGTTCTACAATAGCTTGGCCGGAAAACTGCTGTACCAGGCCCACATCACCATTGAAGTTCTCCAGTTGTCCCTCCAAAGCCACGATGCGCTGTGCTCGCTCATACTGCACGCGATCCTGCCAATCGCTCAGTGTGATCTCCTGTCCTTGGACCGTGGCCACACTCCGATTGGGGGTGATGAAAAACTCGTTGATGATCGCAATCGCCAGAACCAGCAATAAAATCGCACCAACAATCGCGGCTGCGATACGAATGACCCGCAATTGCTCTTCTTGTTTGCGAGCGCGCAGAATTTCCTTGCGCGACTGGCGGCGACTCTCGTCCGATTGATCTGTACTTGTTTGCTTTTTTGCCATGTTACTCAAATAAGATTGGGCTAGCTGCAGAAAGTGACCCAAGCTTTCCTTATCTTACTCAGAGACAAACGGCAGCAGCGCAATATGTCGCGCCCGTTTAATTGCCTGGGCCAAGCTTCGTTGGTGTTTAGCGCAGGTTCCCGTCTGGCGCCGCGGCCTTATTCGACCAAACTCATTCACATAGCGCTTCAGGTTTTCCTGATCCTTATAGTCAATATAATCGACGTGATCAACACAGAAAGCGCAAATACGCCGCCGGTTACTCGATCGCCGTCTACCTCTTGGTCCATCATCCTGTTGTTCTCTTTGCATCGGTTAATCTCCTAGAAACCGTTAGAAAAAGGTGTTTGGGAAACAACGTCGTCCAGCAGAACGGCCGCGCTCTCCAAAACCTCGCCCCATCCAAACATCATTTGCTCTATTGGTAAGCAAACTACAAAAGTACTTCTACATACACCCCTGAGATTTTGAGAATTTCCCTTGAGCAAGCTCATCATTCAAACCTCAGAGATGTTTCACTCAACCCGTATCAATCCAATTCGTCTTCAAAAACTTCATCACTGTAGGCAGAAAGCGCAATTATGTTGCTGGCCACCACTTCCGTGCGGAAGTGCATTCGCCCCTGGCTATCTTGCCAGCTCCGGGTCTGCAGCCGTCCTTCGACATAGACCTGCTGATCTTTGAGCAGGAAATGCTCGCAAATGTCAGCAAGGCCGCCCCAGGCGACGACATTAAACCACTCCGTCTCTTCGCGCCGTTCACCTTGCGACGAAACCCAACTGCGGGGTATGGTCAGGGTGAACGAGGCGATTTGACGGCCTTTTGGCGTTTGCCGAATTTCTGGGTCAGCGTCAAGCCAGCCAATAAGCATGACCTTATTGAGACCCTTATTCATGCCTCCGCTACCTCAACTCCTAGCTCCCTTTACGTATGATCATATAGCGCAGCACATCTTCCATGTACTGCATACTACGTTCAATCTCGGGAAAGCGATCCGCATCCGGAGAGCATTCATACAACACGTAATAACCTTCAGTTTGCTTCATGATTGGATACGCCAAACGACGCATACCCCACTCATTAACTTTGGGCTTTGCCTCTTCTTCGGCTCCAGGCACCAGCAATTCGCTGACGCGTTCGATGAGCTGATTACGCTCTTCTGCTTCTAACTGTGATTGAATAATGATGGTGATTTCGTATTCTCGCACGCTGCAATAACCTCCTTTCCTTGGAATTACTCTGGCGAGTTTTGCCCTTGGTCGCGCCAAAGGCGGAAAACAGAAAACATTAACAAGTATTCAATTGTTATGTTACTGTGCAACGAGTTGAGGATAATAACACAATCGCCGCTTTCATCAAGGAAATCGGGGGACAATCGTCAAAATGAGATGCGGAAACAGATTTCACTCAAGTTCTACTAATTTTCTATGCCTGAAATGACCAAAGCCGGCATGAACGGCCGGAAAGCAATCAAATGGCTCTTTTGGCGACTTCTGTTGGCCACGCTGTTGTTCGCGCTCCTTTTGTCAGCAAGCAGCGGTTTTTCGCCTGGATTGCAGGCGCAGGGTCAATCCGGGCTGGTTCTCGCTTTTTACTATTCCTGGTTCAATCCCGATTCATTTGGACCGGGCAAGACGCCCTACCAACCTCCAGCCCCCTACTACTCAAGCGATGCCGGAACCATACAAAGACAAGTAAACGAAGCGCAATCCGCAGGCATCAATGGCTTTGTACAAAGCTGGTATGGACCTCAAACGGAGAACAACCAGACGGAGACGAATTTCCAGACACTGCTCAACATCGCGGGCGGCAGCGGCTTCAAGGCCGCCGTCGATTTTGAGACTGGCAGTCCATTTTTCGCCAGCAACGCCGATCGCACGAGCGCCCTGCAAACCCTATTGGCTACACATGTCAATCACCCCGCCTATCTGCGCGTGGACGGCAAACCGGTGATCTTCTTTTGGGCCAACTGGTTGATAAGTCCCGGCGAGTGGGACGTAATACGCAGTACAGTCGATCCGGCAAGAAACACAATCTGGATCGCCGAAGGAACCAACACAGCTTATTTGAGCGCTTTTGATGGTTTGCACCTGTATAACACAGCTTGGTCCTCTGATCCGGCGGGCACAGCAGCCACATGGGCTGCCAACACACGTGCTGCCGCCGGTACATACGGGGGTTTCAAATACTGGGTAGCCACGGCTATGCCTGGCTGGGACGATTCACTGTTGGGACGAGGGGATCGCACCTTCTATCGCGATCGGGCGGGCGGTGCCTATTATCAATCCAGTTTCGGAGGTGCCGCGGCCAGCGCACCTGACATGCTAATTATTACCTCCTACAACGAATGGCCGGAAGGAAGCAGTATTGAGCCAAGCGTTGAATTCGGCCGTTCGTATCTCGATCTGACTGCTCAATTGAGTGCCGCCTATAAGAGCGGCAATATCGCCGTCCCGCCACCGCCGCCACCACCTGAACCAGCGCCGTCAGAGGTGGCTACCACGTCTGGTGACAACACCCTGGTTGAACCGCTGCCGTCGGGTACGCCACTTCAGACTCCCAACACGACGCCACTTCCTGGCGACACACCTCCGGCCACAGTCCTGCCCACAGAGGCACCGACCGTCGCTGCCACCAGCACGCCCATAGCATCGCCGACTGCCCAACCGGGCGGCCAAATCATCTATGCCGTGCAAGCTGGTGATACCTTGAGCCTCATAGCGGATCGCTTCGACCTGTCGTTGAGCGACCTGTACTCATTCAACAACATAACGGCCGAATCGATCATTCAAGTCGGCCAGCCGTTGCTCATCGGCTATGGTATCTTGCCCGACGGATCGCTGCCGCTGCCAGGCTTTCCCCAAGCCAAAGTAAGTCCGGACGGCACGATCACGCATACGGTGTTACCGGGAGACTCATTTTTGGGTCTAGCCGTCACCTACGATCTGACCCTGGAAGAATTCTACGAGGTGAGCGGGCTGGATGAAAACAGCATACTGCAAATCGGCCAGGAGGTTATCGTCGGCTTCCGTCCCCAGCCGCAAGAAGTCGGCGGCTCCACCAATCCGCCCGCTGAATTGGCTTCACTAACCCCCACACCCACGACGACATTGACGCCTTCACCTACGACTCACGCCAGAACCCGTAACGCCAACGGCCGTACAAGTTCAGGTTCCGCTTGACGAGCCAACCGCTCCAGCTACAGACACTGAAACGGCACCTGCACCTACAGCGGGCAGCACGCAGCTGCCCTTGGCCTTGGGAATCATCGGCTTCCTGGTCTTGGCCGGTGCTTTGCTCTTGTACTTGAGAAGCTAGCTACAGGTTCATAGGCCCACCTGGATAATGCCGGGGCCGGCCTCCAGGCCGTGCCAACGCTGGGGCTGCATCTCAGTCCCGCGCGGCTGCTTTGCAGACCGCACCACCCAACAGGACATGAAGCTCAGCGCGGCAATAATGCCGCGTCCGCTGCCTCCAGCAAGGAGCGACAAGCGATAATCTCCAGACCGTCGGGCAAATTGAAAGCCCTGCGCCCTGGTGAACGCGGGATAACACAGCGCTTGAAGCCCAGTTTTTGGGCCTCTTTCAGTCGAACCTCCAGCTGGCTAACCGCCCGTAGTTCACCACTCAAGCCCACTTCGCCAACGGCCGCGATATCTGCGTGCGCTGGCCTATCGCGCACACTGCTGGTGATTGCCAGCGCAACAGCCAGATCAGCTGCCGGCTCCTTGATCATTAAGCCACCTACGACGTTGACAAAAACATCCTTGTCATGCAAAGGGATGCGCACGCGCCGGCTCAGAACGGCCGTCAGCAACAAAAGACGATTGTAATCGATACCGTTGGCCGTACGGCGCGGATTGGGGAAAGTTGTCGAACTTGCTAACGCTTGAATCTCCACCAGAAGCGGCCTTGTTCCCTCCAAAGTCACGGCAATGGCCGACCCTGGTGCATTTACTTGTCGCTCCGCCAGAAAAGCCTCAGAGGGATTTGGCACCTCTACCATCCCCTTTTCTACCATCTCAAACACACCCACCTCGCTTGTCGCGCCGAAACGGTTCTTCACACTGCGCAGCAAGCGATAGCGGTGGAATTGATCCCCTTCCAGGTACAGAACCGTGTCGACGATATGTTCCAGAACACGCGGACCGGCAATGGCTCCTTCCTTTGTCACGTGTCCGACCAGAAATACGGTAACACCCGCTTCTTTAGCCAGCTCCTGAAAGCGAGCTGCACATTGCCGGACTTGGCTGACGCTGCCTGCGGAAGATCGTGAATCTTCGGAATAAGTGGTCTGAATACTATCGACGATCAAGAGGCGCGGCTTAATAGCTGCTACGTGCTCCAGGATAACTTCTAAACTTGTTTCCGTCACTAGAAATAGGTCATGCGCATGAACTCCCAGTCGATCAGCGCGCATCTTGATCTGCCGCGCGCTTTCCTCGCCCGAAACGTACAGCGTCGAACCATGATTTTCAGCCACCATGGCTGCCACCTGGAGCAATAACGTGGATTTGCCAATGCCCGGGTCGCCGCCAACCAGCACCAATGATCCTGGGACCATCCCCCCGCCCAACACCCGCGAAAATTCTGCCAGCTGTAGATCTAAACGATCGATGCCATCGGCCGTTACCTCCGTGAGGCGCGTTGGTTGGCTGAGCTCGCCAGTCGGTCGTCTCCGCTTGCCTGCCGCTTCCGGCTCATCTATCAGCTGTTCAATCATGCTGTCGAATTTGCCGCACCGCGGGCATTTACCCATATAGGCCGGAGTCGTTCTTCCACAAGATTGGCATTCAAACTGCGTGCGTCGTTTCGTCATTTCACCACCTCATCGCTCCCGACTGACCCCAAAAGTATACAACGAGATCCCCAGTTGGCGACTTTTCTGCAACCTGGCCTTGCGATACATGCTGCCCTCGAAATTGATATGCATCAGCCAACCGCGGCGCCTTAACGCTTTCACGTCATTTTTCTGTCAGCGCAATTTTGCCTGTGCTATACTTTCCATAATGATCAACTGGCAGTCTGTCATATTCAATAGTTTTTGGATCCTGGGTTTGGCCATTATGCTCGCAGCGTTTAGCTACAATTACTGGTTGGCGAAACAAGAAAGCCGCTCGTTGCGGATGCAGTTCGCTGGACGTGTGTTCCTGCGCTCCTTTTGGTTGGCCATGGTTTTTGTTGGCATCGGTTTGGCCGGCACCAGCCAGCGCAATTGGGAGTTGGTGATCTGGATTGTCCTGACTGTTATTGCCCTGGTAATGCTCATCGATCTTCTCAGAAAGTGAATTATCAAGCAGGAATAGGTTATGGAACTCAAACGTTATTTGCAGGTGCTGAAACGACGGGTATTGCTCATCATCTTGGGGCAATTCTTGCCGGTGGTATAGCCTACTTCATCAGCAACAGCATAACGCCAGTTTATTTTGCGTTCGCACGTTAACTCATTGATGAAGCGCCGGGGAGCAGCAATTCGAACGAGTATTCACAGCTGCTGACGGAGCAGAAATTGGCCCAAACCTGGGTCGAGATTGCCGCCGCAAGTCCGGTGCTTGAGGAAACAATAGTGAGCCTGGGGTTGCCGCTTAGGGTGAGTACTCTGCGTAGTATGGTTTCCATAAGCGCTCCTCCTGACACCCAAATCTTGGTTATCGACGTTGAGGATTCGGATCCGGCCCGGGCAGCGGACATCGCCAACACGATAGGTGAGGTATTCATTAATCAGAATCAGGTGCGGGAAAGCCTGCGCTACGCTGAGCCTATCGCCACCTGGCAGTCTCGCATGGATGTTATCGCCTCCGATATTGGCAAACTGGAAATCACCATCAATGGCTCTGGCGAGCTCAAAACGGCCGAAGAGATCGCTCTATTGGCATAAAAACGCGCCAACTTCGGTCGTCACCGATTTTGCCTTCGTCGACCGTTACGCCGGAATGGTACCCTCAGACTTCAGCATGAGCCTTCTGGTTGGCAGCGACTTGATCCCGGATGTCGCCATCGGCCGTTTACCGGCAAACACCTTGATCGAAGCCAACTACATCGTGCAGAAAATCATACGCTACGAAAACCAGCGCCGGGGAAAATTGGCAGATTGGCAAAGAAAATTCGTGTTTGCAGCCGGCGATAAGGATGATAACGGTGACTTCTGCTGCGAAAACCGGCTCACCGCAAGCAGAGTGCCCTCCGCGTACACTCAAAATCACCTCTGCCTGCCCAAGTCGACGCCGGAAGATACCGAGGCTCTGCGCGTGGAGATGGGTAAGCAAGTAAATGATCACGGTGCCTCCATACTTAATTATCGCGGTCATGGATCTGATCAGAACTGGGCTGGCACAAGTGGTTCACCTCCAATCCTGACCGCCGGCAGTACGGACTTTTGGCAAATCATCAGCCGCTTACTGGTTATTCTCGGCGCGGATTGTCTAGATGGCTACTTCCTAAATTCACACAGTTCAGCCTTGGGCGAAAGCTTCATGCGTCTCAGTGATCGGGGATCCGTGGCCCATTGGTCTTCATCAGGTCTCGGTTTCACCTACGAGCACCGCATCCTGCACAGCGCTTTTTCCGACGGCGTATTTCGTAAACATCTGAATTCCATGGGAGATGCGGTAAATTTTGCCAAAAACGAGTATTATCAATCTGGTGGAGACGATTCCGAATTGGTTAGTTTCATCCTCTTGGGTGATCCGGCAATGAAACTGTTGCCATTTGAAGACGTTCTACTGCCGGTTATGATCTCTCCATAGCACGCAGTACGATTGGGTAAATCGCGCTTGGTAATGACGCGGACTCAAGATGAAGGTGCGACCGGAAGTATCTGCAGTGCGATTTGGTAAAAAACGCATAACGAGGACCAGCGCGAGTAACAAAACAACCATGTCACGACGATTATCCTTCCTCCTTTTTCTGGCTATTATTACTAGTACGACCTGGAGTACGGTCGGCAATGCGCTTGAACCGCATCAAACGGTGAACGTTAGGTTGGTCCGCTTCGAGGGTATCCCCCTGGATAACGCCGTTCGCTTGGAATGGGATACGGAGACGGAATTGAGCATAGCCGGATACAAGCTTAAACGTGATCAGAACAACGCGTTGGCGTACCTGGCCGCTCCAGGGGGCAGCGCAGACTTGTTTATTGGCAGCGAGGGGGGTCCTAATCAGGGGTACGAATACGCCTACACGGACAATACGGCTGTCAACGGCGAAAGGTACACCTACCAGCTCGTCGAAGTTGATGTGGACGGCAGCGAAATCCCTCTGGCGGATACAACCGTAACTGCCGGCATTGTACCCACAGCAACATCTACCGTCGTTTCCGGTGGCGCTAGTGGCGGCAGCAATAACACCCCCACCTCAAACACCACTGAGCCTACAGCTACCCCAACCGTCATGCTATCGGCAACGCCCCAGACAACCAATACGGTCGTTCCCACAACCACGCCATTGAGCACATCGGCCCCTGCACTACCTGCTGCCGCTACGCGAGCGCCATCTTCCCCTGGTCAAGAACCCGCGCCACAATCTGATCCGGCTGCTGGAGTTTTGGCGCAGCCCATAGAAGAGCCATTCCAGCCTAACGTCAGCGACGAATCCAGCCAGGCTGATAGTTTTGGGGTCGCCGTTGCCCTTGCACAAGAAGAACCGGCCATGGAAGAATCCAACCTTTTCCCCGATTCGGAAACGATCGCACATACTCAGGACGCCCTGCTATATGCCAACTACACAGTGATCGGCTCCAGTCCTCGTGTGGCAGAAGAAGTCGCGATCCAGGATGATCCTGTCAGGCCGTTGGTAATAACGCGGAAACAAAACCCGAGTGACAGCTCCTCGCCTGCACCTGAGATGCAGGACGCAGAAACGGAAACTCCAATCAGTTCAATGGCGGGAAGAATCTACTTGTGGGCGGCGTTCATTGCTGCTCTGGTGATCTTTGTTGCTGCCATAATCGGCGCCATTTTGATTTATACCCGCCAGCGTAGCAAGGAATAGATCCTAGATGCCCGGCACACCTGGCAGATCCCGGCGTCTCGGATTGCTACTGGCCATAGTGGCGTCTGTTGCCAGCGCCTGCCGTGGCGGCGGCTCGGCGAATAACAGGGGATCCCAACCAGCTGATCCTTCCGCCAACCGCATCAAGTTGCTTATTCAAGAAGATGGCATGTTCCGAGTTACCGAGCGCACACTCGTCCAAGCAGGGCTAGACCTGCCTGAAATGAGCGGCTCTTCGCTTCGACTTAGCAAAGGGGATGAATCAGTCCCACTCCTGTTCATAGATAATGACCTTGTGTTCTGCGGTCAGAGTCCGGATAGTCGCTATACAAACAATCAGCCTTATGTCCTGGAAGCGGGACTTCCGGGTACGCCAATGATGCAGACGGTCTGCGCGAGATCAGTGATGCCTTTGCCTTGTTTGGCGATCCCAGCACCGTTATGGTACGACCTTAAGAGTTCGACGGGTTATGGGGGGGAGTGAAGTGATCGCTGAGAATTCTGAAAAAACTGGGCCATCGAGCCGAACAGGTCGCCTCTTACCCTGGATAAACTTGGGACTGGCCATTGTGTTGATCGCCTTGGGTATTTGGTATCTGGCAGATAAGGTCAGCCTCGAGGAGATAGTTCAGGCCTTGCTCCTGGCCAAGCCACTGTATATCCTGTTGGGTGTTTTAATTGTGTTTGCCACACTTTTGCTCAAGGCTTGGCGCTGGCATCTGATGTTTCTGACACCGGACGATTCGCCTCGCTTTGCGCCATGGTTCTGGGCTTTGGCGTTGGGGCAATACGTGAATCTGATTGTGCCCTTCATGCGTCTCGGTGAAATCGCCAGGATCTACGCTCTCAATCGCCAGACGGATATTCCAATGGCGCGATCGCTGGGCACATTGGTGGTCGAAAAAGTTCTGGACATGATCATGTTTGCGCTGACGATTGCGTTGTTGCTCCCGCTCGTGATATTGCCGGAAATTATAGGTGAACCGGGATGGGTTCTGTGGATATTGCCGCTTGGCGCGCTACTCGTGCTCTACCTGCTCGCCTACAAAACCGCATTGGTTGCACGTTTTTTCAACGCACTGGCTGACAAATTTCCAACCAGGTTTGGCAAGCGGCTGCTAAGATGGTCTATCTCCGGACTGGAAGGGTTGGCTGCCCTGCGCAGCCACCGTCTGTCATTGCTGTTGGTGCTGTCTTCATTGTTCATAGCTTTGCTTTCAGTTCTTCTACCTTATGTCTTATTTTTGGCCTTTGACCTCTCGTTGGGATGGGTTTCGGCTGCACTCATTCACGTTGCCGTCACCATCGCTGCTACCCCACCGAGTACACCGGGCAAGATCGGGGTGATCAACGGCGTTGTAGCCTTCGTGCTAATCAGTTTAGGTCTGGCGGATGAGGCCATCGTTGTCAGCTATTCCATTATCTTTTATTTGGTTGCCGTCGTGCCTCAAATCGCGCTGGGCGCCATTGCCGCCTCGCGCACCGACTGGCACTGGCACAAATCGGTGCAGCAGCAGTTGGCAACAAAATCTGGATGATGTACCAAACCTATGATGCCGGAAAATAGTTCAAAGGATATCGTACAAATTTCGGTGGTCGTGCCGGCACGTAATGCGGCTGGGACCATCACTGCCTGTCTGAAATCCTTGCAGAAGCAGGAGATCAACCTGCCTTACGAGATAATCGTCGTCGACGATGCCTCCGATGACGATACGGCCGACCGGGCCGAGGCCGAAGGAGTCCAGGTCATCCGCCACAGCGAGAAACGAGGAGCTGCGGCAGCCCGCAATAGTGGGATTGACCTCGCGAAAGGGGATATCATTTGCTTTACCGATGCCGACTGCATGCCCAAGGAAGACTGGATTCAGCAGATCCTCCAACCTTTTGCCGATCAAGAGATCATCGGCGCCAAGGGAACCTACGCTACAAAACAACAAGAGCTGGTCGCCCGTTTCGTACAGATCGAATATGAAGACAAGTATGATCTACTTCGCACTCAGGATCGGATAAACTTCATCGACACCTATTCTGCCGCCTACCGCCGGCCGGTGCTGCTGGCTAACAATGGTTTTGACGAACAAGTCTTTTATGTGGAGGACCAGGAATTGTCCTTCAGACTAGCAGCCCGTGGGTACCAAATGGTGTTTCAGCCGCAGGCAACAGTCTATCATTGGCACAGTCACACCTTGTCCAGCTATTTCCGCAAGAAATTTATGATTGGCTACTGGAAAGCACAGATATTGCGTCGTTTCCCAGGGCGTGCCGTACAAGATTCACATACGCCGCAAGTGCTAAAAGCGCAGATCCTGCTTCTGGCATTGATACTGGTTACGGCCGTGGGCACATTCCTGACTCCCTATAGTGCTATTGCGCTGGCGGTGACTTTTCTGGCCTTCTTCGCCAGTACGATTCCTTTCTTGGTCAAGGCATGGTCAAAAGATCGAGTCGTCACCTTTGCGGCTCCACTTTTACTGGCCGCAAGGGCAGCAGCACTCGGTTTTGGCTCTGCCTGGGGACTAGTAAGAGCGCAGCCTGACATTGGCAAAGAACATACGATTGATGGCCTAAATTACATTCTAAAGCGCACCATGGACATAATCGGTGGATTGATCGGATTGATCGTGACCATGATTTCCGCGCCATTTATTGCCCTGGCCATTAAGCTGGATACCCCTGGCCCCGTAATTTTCAAGCAAGAACGGGTTGGCGAGGAAGGACAAACCTTCACACTCTATAAGTTTAGGTCCATGCATGCCAATGCCGAAGCGGAATTGGCCCAGCTGGTCGATTTTGAGCATTTGCGGGAACCCGTTTACAAGCGAAAAGATGATCCGCGCCTGACGCGTGTAGGTCGCGTGTTGCGCCGCTGGAGCCTGGACGAACTCCCCCAATTCTGGAACGTTCTGACGGGAAAAATGAGCCTGGTTGGACCGCGACCAGAAGAATCCCAATACGTGGCTTTATACGATGACTGGCATCGTCGTCGCCTGGCAGTAAAACCAGGGATGACCGGTCCAATGCAAGTCAAAGGCCGGGGTGACCTGACTTTGGATGCTCGCGTGCAATTGGACCTGGCTTATATTGAAAACTACTCGCTGTTGCGCGATGTCGCCATTTTGTTGGCTACTGTGCCTGCCGTCATTCGTGGAGAAGGAGCACATTGAGTACGCTGTGACCGGGCGATCCCTCTTTCTGATTGGTCCACCCGTATCTTTCTGGTATTGGCAAATGTCCAGTAGAGCTGTGAAGCGCATTTCTACCTCAATGCTAATCGGCGGGTTGGCCGGAACCGTGGCGCTGTTTGTTTACATGCTGACCTTAGCGCCGGACCTCACTACGTCCAATTTTGGCAGCGATGGCGGCGAATTGATCACCGCCGCCGTGACCCTAGGTATTCCCCACCCGCCTGGTTACCCCACCTATGTGCTACTGGGCAAGCTGTTCAGTTTACTGCCCATAGGCAACATAGCCTACCGCTTCAACCTATTCTCGGCGTTGTCTATGGCCACGGCCACTGCTTTCGTAACCGCCACGGCCTATGCGAGTCTGCGTGGTGAAAGATCAGCCAAACCAGCCGCTTTAGCCGCAGGGCTGGCACTTGCCTTCACTCCGCTGCTGTGGAGCCAGGCCGTCGTCACGGAAGTATATGCTCTCAATAGCGCCATCCTCTCCATCTTCCTCTGGGCGCTGCTAGGCCGGCGCTCCCCGGTCCTGACAGGGTTCTTTCTAGGCATGGCCATCACGACGCACCTGACCTCCCTGCTCATGTTGCCCATGGCTTTAACTCTGACAAATCAGGGCCGGCGACATTTCTTGGGTGTCGGCATTGCGCTAGGCCTGCTGCCTCTTCTTATCCTGCCTCTGTTAGCCCAGCAAGGCAGTCCTGTCATATGGGGCGACCCCACTACTTGGGCTGGGTGGTGGTGGCTTGTAAGCGCGCAAATCTACCGCGCCAACGTAGGTCTGCCGAAATTTGCCCATTTTCTGCCCCACCTTTCTTTGTGGAGCCGCTATTTGATGAGCCAATTTGCCTTGTTTGGTTGGCTGTTCGTGATCATGGGTGTCGCTGTAAACCAGTTGGGGTCAAGTCGCACAATCTGGCTGCTGGCTACGGCCGCTTTTTATGCTGTCTTTACCCTGGCCTATGGCACGGATGACGCCAGCGTCATCCTGCTGCCCGTATTACTCTTGCTATCCCCTCTTCTCGCTGCCGGGCTGGCTCGAATCGGGCGCTACGCTTTGCTCCTACCACTGGTATTGCTGATTCTCAATTTCCAAACTCAAAACCTGCGCTATGAACAGCCAATCAGACCGTTGCTGGAAGCGACTCTACGTGAAGCCCCGCAAAATGCTGTTCTGCTCACGCAGGGCGATCAAACGATATTCATGCTGTGGTATTTCCAACACGTGGAAGGACGGCGACCCGATTTAATCCTGGTAGACGCCAATCTGCTTGCTTTTGACTGGTATCGCGAGCGGCTGGCGGTGCGCTACCCTGTCCTGGAAGGATTGGCGCACGATGACCTGACCAAGTTTCAGACCCTGAACGCCAGGCAACGGCCGCTGTGCACGATCTCTGTCGCATCATCCGGACGAGATTTGACAACACTGATTGAACATTGCGAAAATAGCAACGGATTGGCTGGTGGCTAACACCTGTACGCGAATCGGTCGCTCGGCAAAATTGGCAACAGCTATGTCTAAGGAGAATCTTTGAGCAAACACGAATCCCAAAATCGGCGGCGCATAGTATGGATACTGCTTATGGCAGGACTAATCCTTCTGTTAACATGGGCCGGTCTGAAAACATGGCGCACTTACCAGATCGCCAATTCACTATTGGCCCGCCGAACACAAGCACAACAGCTTCTGGCAGGAGGAGCGGGGAATATCGATCCTGAAGCAGCCGAAGCGCTCGTTCTCGGTCTGAGAGGCGACGTCGTCGACCTAAAGCAGGAAGTCAACTTTATTATGCCCGTTTTGCCTTACCTTGGCTGGCTGCCAAAGGTGGGCTCATTAGCTTCCTCCGCCCCTCATTTTATGGACATGGCAGACTCCGGCACGGAATCGGCCGCTTTCGCATTCCGGGGCATAAAGCCTGCCCTGTTGCTTCTCCGGGAAGAAGAAAGCTATCAGGACTCATTGATTCCCCAACTGCTAACAATCCTGGATGAAGCGAAACCTGATCTGGCACAAGCGAGCCTGGCCATGGACAAAGTCGTGGCTGCCCGTAACAAAATCGGGGACACGGAAGCGTTGCCATGGCGTGTCCGAACCCTGCTAGAGCTTGCAGACCAATGGTTGCCACTGGGCCAGGACGGAATGAAAGTAGCCCTGGTTCTGCCGGAGCTCATGGGTCACGAGGCCCCCCGTAGCTATCTCGTAATGGCCCAAAACGAAGACGAGTTGCGCGCCACCGGCGGCTACATTAGCGGCGCAGGATTAATCGAGGTCGATAACGGCCGCATCGTCAAGATGGAGTTTCAGGACGCCAGCCTGGTTGATGCATGGGGTGAGCCCTCTGTGCTTACCAAGCCATACGGTGCCCCACCAAAGGCGCTTTCGGATTTTATGCTTCTCGATCTATTCCTTTTTCGCGATGCGAACTACTGGCCCGACTTCACCGTGTCTGCGGAAAAGGCCATGGATCTTTACAGTTACGGGCAAGACATCGCGCCATTGGACGGCGCTGTCGCCATCGATCAACAATTCATCAAGCTGCTGCTCTCCGGCACGGGTCCGGTGCTTGTTCCCGATTCCGGTGAGGTAATTAGCGAGAATAATGCTATTACCAGCTTGCAGGATGCTTGGTCACTCGAAGAGGGTTTGGCGAATCGCAAAGCCTTTCTTGGCACTTTTGCTCTTGCCATTCATAATCGTCTAGAGAATGAGCTTTGGACTATAGATCCAGTCACATTCGCGCAAGCGATAGGCGCGGCGGTGCAAAATAAGCACCTGCAACTATATGTTCGCGATCCACAGGTCTCACCTGTTCTTGCGGAAGTTGGCTGGGATGGCCATCTTGAGCCGGCCACAAATCATGATGCCTTGATGATCGTTGACAGCAACATGGGTTACAACAAGGCTAATATCTTTATTGAGCGCAAAACCACTTATCACGTGCGCCTGGCCGAGGATGGTAGTGGTCAAGCAGATTTGTCCGTAACCCACTTGCACACAGCCGAAGACACTGGTGAACCGTGCTGGCAAAGCACGCTGCAAGAGTATGAAGACGGTGAACCTTATCAAGCACTAGCGGATAAATGCTATTGGAACTATCTCCGCGTGTACGTACCTGAAAACAGCCAACTTATAAGCGGCCCACAGCATGTGGTGCCGGGCGACACCTGGTTTGGCGGTTACGACTGGGACAAGCCCACGGAAGTAAGCGCTGAATTGCCCGGGTTCTCTACCTTCGCCAATTTTATGCTTGTACCTCGAGATTCTGAACTGACCAGCCAGTATCGTTACCAGCTCCCGGCAACCATAACACAGAACAATGGCCGGATGCAGCAGTATCAGTTGCATCTGTACAGGCAGGCGGGTGCACCGGTGTATCCAGTGCAAGTGGCCGTGACTCTGCCAGATGGCGCACAACTCGTATCGGCGGCGCCTGAGCCTACGGCACAGGAAGCTGACACGGTGCATTTCACCGTCGACCTGGATAGCGATCAGGTGCTCACAATCAATTATCGTTAGGTTATTTACCATGGACCATGGTCCACGCGCCAAATGAATGTCGATCAAGTGACCGCAATTCGCCGTCACGCAACCTGTCTACCCTGGCTAAATGGTTGAATTTCCGTTGTCAAAATGACAATGAGATGCTAAGATGCTGCAGTAATTATGGACCGAAAGCAGGTAATACAGCGCGAACTTCTGTGGCATGAACAAGAAAATCATCGACGGTACAGGCTGGACTCCTTGCTCTATGATTCACCGGCTTTTGATGACGTTGTTCAGCAATCCATCGATTTCTTGCAAGGAAATCCGGATGAGCTCGTACTTGACATGGGATGTGGCGAAGGCAAAGAGGCGCTTGAATTGGCGTCACGAGGTCTTTACGTCGTTGGTACCGATCTTTCTTATACCCAATTAACACGCGCCCGTGCGTTGGTCAAAAAGGAATTGCCCGATGCCAAATTTTGTCTTATTCAAGCCAACGCAGAACAGCTTCCTTTTGCGGATAGCTGCTTCCGCATAATTTACGGCAAAGCGATTCTGCATCATCTCGACCTTGATGCTTCGTCAAGGGAGACACAACGTCTTCTTCGTTCAAATGGGCGGGCAACATTTGCAGAGCCGCTGGCCAGGCACTTTATTATTTGGCTAGGAAGACGACTGACGCCAAAACTCAGAACTAAAGACGAACGCCCCATGGAGTTGAGCGATCTGGAAAATTTTGGGCAGAGATTTGAAAAACAGAATCTGCAAACTTACTATCTCCTGGCACCTCTAGCCTACGTATTCAGAATAATTCCAGGTGGTGAGAAGATATTCGCGCCCGCTTATTCTTTGCTTTCCAGTCTAGACAAGAAACTATTGTCGCGTTTCAGGCAATTGCACAAGTTTGTCTGGTACGGCGCAGTAGATGTTCAGAACGGGAGCAACTGACCGCCTTGATGATAATATAAAGAACAAAATTAAATCTTGAGGGTGGCTTTTTACCTAGATGGTATAATGGTTCCACAAATTCGTCTCTCATGCAGTTGGGAGCTCCTGAGGATATAATCATGAACGGTAAACGGCTCATATTCACCCTTTTACTATTTTCGTTACTTTTCTCGGTCGTTTTCGTCCTTGCCAATCCGGGCGACGTGCGCGGACAAATGACCATTCCCACACGTACTCCCGTCCCCGGTAACGATTCACCTACTGACACACCACCTGACGACAACGGTGGCGGTGACAGTGGTGGCGGCGGCAATGGTGGCGGCAGCGACAACGGCGGTGGAGGTGGGCAGGCCTCGCCAACGAATACACCGTCAGCGCGTAATACAGTCGCGCCGTCTGCGACCTATTCACCTGCTAGGGCTACATCAACCGCCGGCACAACACAGCAGCCTGAAACCGGGAGTACAGATACTCCCGCTACTGGAAGTGCGCCTTCCGCAACCATATCACGCCCGCAAATCAATGCACTCGCTCCGGGATCGACGCCAATTTCCTTCCCAGCCGCGGAATCGTCATTTCCCGCAGCTGGGCCTTGCGGCGAACCCCCAACCTTCACGGCCCTGACAACCGCCAACGTCTATCTGGGTCCAGGAAGCGACTATCCTGTAAGCGAAACGTTGGGTGCAAAAGAAGTAAGGCCCATCGTCGGCCGGGCGGCCTTTGCCACCTGGTGGCTCATTCAATTAGATAGCAAGTACACCCAAGGATGGATCAGCGACAAAGCGGGAACCGTACAGGGTTACACAGGGAGTGTACCCATCATCATAGCCCCGGCCATCAATGGCGTGTTTCCGACGCCGGGCCCGCAATGGGATCCTACGCCTGCCCCCATTTGTACGCCGGCTCCATCCCCGACAGGCGACACTGCGCTGGTTAGCGGAACCCTCGACGATGGCAGCACTGTGGCAAATGCGCAGGATGCACAAAATACGGATAACGGGCAGGTGTCATCTGAATCTGCACAGACCACTGAAAACGGCAATGCGTCAACAGAGGCGCGCGGCCAATTCGCCGCAGCGGCTCGCCCTCTCGAAGTACCGACCTCCTCGACACCAACGCCAAATCTGCTGCCCATAGCTGGGCTGGTCTTGGTTATCGCCGCTGTATTTGTAGCTTTGTTCTTACGCCGCAGTCCGCGCCGAAGTGGTCCCAGTTCCTAAATAAACCACAGTTCGAAATTACCCCAGCCTGACAGGTTTCTGCTGAAAACCTGTCAGGTTTCGCATCTATTCTATACTCAACGCAATTGGCAAAACCAACTGATCCGATCCATTGGCAAGCTGCAGGCGGGTCCCGGTAGTTGGGTCATACAGACCGATTTCGATAAATGCCTGGCCACGGTAATCCTTATCACGCAAGGACATATCATGCCTGTCTACGACAAACTCATCAGCCAGCCAGCCCGTTGTTGGCCGGCTGCTGTTGGCCGGTGAGCTGTCATGTTGGCCCACCAGACGCCCTTCCTCGTCCAGCAAATGGGCAAAGACAACATAATTACTTTCGGTCCCGGTTGCAAGAGCTTGCCAGTACAAAGTTATGGTCACGATTTCGTCGCTCTTAATGATATCTTGTGACAGATCGAAGCCAACAAGCCGGGCCACCTCATCAAATTGGGCGTCGAGCGGGGTGTCGACCAGGGGTTGGTTGAAGTTGTGCTCCCCTGCCGCGATTTCCACCTTTCCGAGGTCTAGCTCTTTGTCGCCAAGTCTCAACAAAACGTCTGCTACACCGGCGGCGTTAGCTGGAACACGCAGTTGCCGGCGTTCGAAAACTTGTTCGCCTTTGCTCCAAACGGTAGTCGGGTAACGGCCGTCTAAGCGGAGCTGCAGCATCTGAAAGCAATTCAACTTCCCCCTGTTTCAGCACCAGCTCAGGCCGCAAATCCGGCAAATGAACGGCCGTGGCCTGCCACAGTAATCGCACAATCACCGGCTGTCCGGGCGCCACTGACCTGGTCGAAATCTCCCCCGCCAGAAGCATCAGGCCCGGCGTAACCTGCGCCGGCTGGGCCCATGGTGTGATGGGTAGCTCCCCTTGAATCCTGGCCGAACTACCGGACCAAGCAGCAAGTCGGGTCTTGGCGAAAAGGTATTCCTGGCCCCAAGGTGCGTTTTGCGCGTCCAACAAATCTAACGGCCGTACCTCACCATCATTCGTCACATAAACCTGCAATCCCACATCGTAAGTCAAAGGTGCGATGGCCACAGGGACCGCAAGTCGATGGTAGGTAGTGACCGCCTCGCCGGCTGCCCATTGGCTCGTAGGGCGTCCCCTGGCGATCGAGCAGCAAGAAATCCCCGGTCGCCACTGGCCAGCCCTCACCGTCCAGCAAGCGTAAGGAGATCTGGGCGTCCCCGGCAAAAGGCGCATTAAGCTCCCAACGTAACGCCATCGTCACTGGTCCACCGCTAGGCATATCCTGTTCTACCCAGGAACCACGCAGCAACAAAGGTCCAAATTGGGCTTCTTCCGGCGTCATGTCCGGCGCTGAGATCGCTTCGTCCAGTTCAAAGGTTCGCAGCACCAATCCGTCGAATTCCACCTCCGCGACCTTAGCGCCGGCTTTCTCCAACGCAAAGGGCAGCGCTCCTTGCCAATCACGCGTACCGCGTCGATAGTCCATCACAAAGATACGCCGCGTATCAGCCGTCAATAGCGTTAGCTTTGTCCACCCACTTTCCGCATCATCCAATCCCGGCATTGCTACAGTGGCTGGACCCTCATACTCGAAAGGCAACGACCAATCCGTATCGGGGACGAGGATAAGGTCCCCTGGCACGGCCGTCTTCTCCAAATAGTGGGCGACGCCACGAACGTCTTCCTTGGCAACGCCCGGATCTCCAAAATACAGCCATAATCCCCACAAAGAGGACAGGATCATGGCCGCAGCCAGCGTAACTGAGAACAGATTGGCTGATCGTGTCCAGCGCTGCCCTGACCGGTCGCTTGGCGGTAGCATCAAATAGGCAGCCAGGAGAATCAGGCCCGGGACAAACATAGATACATAGCGCGGATGTGAGAAGGAGCGCACCGCCCACACAACCAGGGCGGAACCTAGAGGAATTAACCAGTCGGCTAGCAACACGACCGTATCGCGGCGCGTCCCTTTCTGCATTAGTCGTACGAGAACAAGCAACAGAAGCGAAACGGCCGTTACCTCGGCCAGCAGGCGCACAGCCGGTCTGGCCAGCGCCCCAGCCAGACCGGTCAGATGAAACACCCACACCTGGGCTAGCAGGAAATCGAAAGGCACAGCATCGGCAACGAAAGTTCCCGCATTGGCTTCACCCTGCACGGCAGACCAGTTTAGCCATAAGGCAAGAAACCAGGGCAAGCTGGCCAGGCCGGTCAGGAAAAGCACAGCCAGCCATTGGCGAAGCTCACGCCAGCGCCGCTGGCGAGAGAAGATTAACATTGCGCAGGCCGACACATAAGCCACGACGAAAAGCGTGATATAGTGCAGGTGCAAGCCGATCCACATTACCAGACCCAGGGCGACCCATAAGCCCCGTTCGCCCTTTCCCGCTCGTAGGGGCAGGTCTCTGACCTGCCCGTCTCTGACCTGCCCGTCTCTGACCTGCCCGTCTCTCGACCTGCCCGTCTACCCCTCGGGCCTGTTAATTCACGGGTCAAGGCCAACAAGGCGAGGTAGATCAGCGCCAACATGGCGTATACACGGATCTCCTGGCTATAGACAACCGATACGGTCGAAAACGTAGCCAGCATACCTGCAGCGGCAGCCGTGCGCCAGGAAAACCAGCGGCGCGCGACAGCCAAAACGGCCGTCACCTGCAGCCAGCCGGCCAGGACGGAAAGATAGCGTGCGCTAAATGCGTTTACCCCCACCAGCGACAGCCAGCTCTTCAGGAAGAAAAAATAAAGCGGCGGATGAATGTTGTTTAGCCTGTCGTTGACTATCTCCCTGAGAGAGGATGTGGCTAGGTGTAAGCTGATCCCCTCATCCCACCAAATACTTTGCCCATCCAACTGGAAAAGACGCAGGCCAAAGGCAAACAGGAGCAACATTAGAAGCCAGATTATGTAATGCGATTTGGTAAATCGCAAATATCTTGTCATCACTGGTTAGGGAACCTTTTCAAACAAGAGTTCCGGGTCACGGTCTGACCGTAACCACCAGCGGCAGGATCACCTGGTCATCCAAATAAGGCTGCCCACTCTCGTTGCTTGCCGGCAGGCGCAGCCCATTAGCCGCGGTATACAGTCCAACGACAATTTGATAGTTCCCCGTTTCCGCAGTGGGCGGCAGCTCCAATTCGTACGCATCTACAATGACCTGCCCGGCGGCCCAAATGTCGCTCGGCAACCCACCCGGCCAGCGGTCCGCTTGCGCCACAATGTTGCCTCCGTCATCGACTAAATGTACGAAAGCTGTGACCGGCTCCTCTGTTCCGTCCTCCGCCCGCCAGAAAAGGGTCAAGTCCAACGGATCGCCGTGAGCGATGCTAATCTCACTTGGGTTCGCACCGCGCAACGTAATGCCCGGTTCGAAACGTGCGTACAGTGGCACCGCTATCTCTTCCGGCAACGTGAAGAGGCGATCGATGGCTGTAACCTGCACGTGACCCAATATGACTGCTGGCCCCTTTGGCAGACCGCCATCCGCAAACAATGGCCGCACCGCAAGCGCTACGTCTCCAGCATCCATTTCCGGTGGAACCGCTACGCGATATTTTTCCTGGACGATCATCCCAGGTCGCCACAAACCACTATCATAACTGCTCAAGGGTAGTACCACCGGCGCCTCTTCGCCCAGTTGCACCGCGAGCTGCAAATTATTCGGCAGACTATCTGCAGCCTGCCAGAAGAGATCCAGGGTGAGGTCAGCGCCGGCAACGATGCGCTCCGGCAGTTGCGGGTAACCCAATAACAGCAATGAATCATCAAGCCAGGCGCCGTTTTCAGCGGCGATCATGTCCAGCTTGGCCGGATCAATCGAACTCTCCTGCATGGTGAGAACAACATCACCCGCATCATAATTCACGCCATGGAACGAGCCATCTTGCGCTAAAACCGGTAACTGTGCCTTTGAGACCTCGTCCACCAACGACAGCTCCAAGGCATAGTTTCCTGGCGGGATGGCGAGAGGTAATCCCAGCACGTATGTCACAACAGGCGTTTCTGCCTCCTGCCAATGTTCCGGATAGAAATAAACCTCGTTCAGCAAAGCGGTCTCCAACTGATCCCAGACATGTCCATACTCGTCTACCAAGCGCAGCTTGACCAGGAAACGGCCGTCTCGCTGCCGGCGCTCCCATCGTGCGCTAAAAGCCACATTACGCTGTTCTACCTGCACCCCCTGCCCTAAGAGCTGCATCTGCCCGCCGAAGTTAACCGGATCCGCCAAATCGAGCGCTATGACATCTTCATGCTGTGGCGCCGGGTTCTTATAAATCCAGGACTGATCCATCCCACCATAACGGACCGTATGCTGTAACTCAAGCGATTTCGTCGCTTGAGCGACTCCTGGGGCATCAACTTGGCGGCTGTTCGCTGTATAAATGATGAAATCGGCCGCTTCATAACCACCTGCCTCGGCCAGCAGCGTTTCACCTGGGAAAAAGGGAGCCAGCGAGGGGGCGATTCCGGAAACGGCCGTTTGCGTTTCAGATCCTTGCTCCCCTGCCAACCATCGCCCAGCCGTACTTATGCTTTCACCCCAACCCATTGGTAAAACATATTGAGCGCCAAACTGGCCGCCGAGCAAGGGATTGTAAGCTGCCAACGGATAAGGCAATACCCATAACATGGCCAAAATCTGCACGGCCAAAAGTCCCCCCAATAGGAATTGCTTGCCACGCTTTGCCGGTCGCAGCCATACAGACCAGGCCACGGCCGCCAGCAATGTGAGGGCCGGAATGACAGGTAGAGCATAGCGATCGAACTTCTTAGCCGCCAGCGTAATCAAGCCCACAAATAGAACGGTCCACAAAACAAACAGAAGAACCGCAAACAGCGGCAGCGCAGCGCCCCTCCGCTGGCCGCGCCGGATTAACATGACCAGTAATAGGATCAATCCCACGGAAACAACCGGGCCCAATCGCCAGGCCAGTGCCGCCGGATAGAAAAGCGGCCCGTGATCATAGGCTACCTTGCCCAGGAAGAATGTCGGCCGCAGTGCTTCTACCACATGCCGGTTAGCATTGCTCCCCGTTGTTTGCAGCACCTCGCCTGGAGAGCCCCACAAGGCGGGGAAGAGCAGGAAAGTAACCAGCAAGAAGCTGCCCAGCCATACTGCGCCAAGAGGCAGCATTTTCCCTACCCGGACTTGGAAAGGCCTGCTGCGGTCACGAAACAGGCTCAAAAGGAATATCAAAGCCGCGAACGGACCCAGGAGCAGCGCAGGTGATTTGGTGAGTACGGCCAGGGCCGCAGCAGCTCCCGACAGGATGGCATAGGATAGTCTGGACAGCCGTCGTTCATCCTGCTCTCCGCTATCCGCGGCCAGCGCCAATGACAGCAGCGAGACCATGATAAAAGTCGTAACCAGGCCGTCGACGTGCAGCAAACCGGAAAGCCCGGCCAGAAAAGGATCCACGGCCAGAAGCAGCGCCACGAGCAAGGCAAATCCATTGCCCAGCAGTTTTCTGGCCAACCAGTAAACCAATACAATACCCAGGCTATTGATTAGGGCTACGGCCGTCCGGCCCGCCGACAGAAATACGCTCAACTTCTGGAAGGCTGTCATATTATCCGGTGTCAGCCAAGCAACCCGGGTAATCCAACTGTAAACCTCCTGATCACCCGGTTCTAGCAGCAGTTGCAGGCTTATGCCCAAGCTCCCTAACCAGGTTGTGATAACCCCGGGATGGCCGGCCACCAACGTGTCGGCCCATGCACCGGCACGCAAAGCCTCCCTGAAAAGCACCGAGCGATAGACCCAGATCAGCTCATCCGGCGTGACATATCTCTCCAGGGCCAGCAACCGCAGCAGAAAGGCGACAGCAAACAGAGCAACGCAGAGAAGAAAAGGTTGCCGAAATATAGGGTCCCACCAAGATGCGCGCACAGAGTTTTTCATGATTTGGACTCAATAATATCCTATGTGCACGCCAATTCAACTTACTACGTCACGCCGGTCCATTCTATTCGAGCAAATCCACACCAGAAACTTGTCAGGTTTGGTGGCGTTCAACCAACATTAACGGACACGGCGATCCCTCAAAACCTACCTATGATTGAGCGTGTGAAAATCTTCTCCAGGATCTGGACGGCAGCCATGCTCCCGCTCGCCCCTGTCGGCAGATAAGGAGTTCTTGTTTATGTACCTAAAGACTGTATAATCGTGAAAAAATACTCCCACGTGTCAAAAACCGTTGGGAACGATAGGAATGTTTTAAAGAATGACAGATGTAGCAAGTGGCAATCCCAGCCACCCCATGGACTTCCTGCTCGACGAAGAATTAAATTTGCCGTCAGCAGGTGAAATTCGTACCGGACATGTTGTTACTCAGCGTAGCAACGAAATTTTAGTTGATATTGGCGCCAAATCAGAGGGTGTCATCGATAGCCGTGAAGTAGGCTCTATGAGCGCTGACACGCTGGCTTCTCTTGAAGTAGGCAGTGAGGTGCAGGTTTATGTGGTAAACCCGGAAGACAGTAATGGGAATATCATCCTTTCCTACACCAAGGCCAAAGAGGAAGAAGACTGGGCAGATGCAGTAGAATTATTGGAAAGTCAGGAAGTCTGTGAGTGTGCAGTTGTTGGCTTTAACCGCGGCGGCATCCTGGTGGATGTTGGCCGTATTCGCGGCTTTGTCCCTAATTCCCAGCTCCGCCGTGATCGCCGTATGAAAGGAGACGAGCAATCGGATCAGCAGCGCACGATGCAGGCTCTGATCGGCGAGATCATACGGGCCAAGATTATCGAAGTAAGCCGCGAGCGCAACAGGCTCATCCTGTCCGAAACCGCGGCAAGCAAAGAAATCCGCGAGGCGCAGAAAACTGAAATTATGTCTACCCTTGAGGTGGGCGACGTCTTTGATGGCCGTGTAGTAAATCTGGCCAATTTTGGCGCTTTTGTAGATATTGGTGGGATCGAGGGTCTGGTTCACCTATCAGAGCTAAGTTGGAAACGGGTCACAAAACCTTCCGATATCCTGAAGGTAGGCGACTCGGTCAAGGTTTCTGTGCTCAAAATTGATGATGATCGGCAGCGTATCGCGCTCAGCATCAAACGTCTTGAAGCAGATCCCTGGACGCTCATTGAGAACATGTACCAGGTCGGTCAGCTTGTGGAAGCAACTGTCACGCGCCTGACCAAATTCGGCGCCTTCGCCCGGTTGAATGACGATAACGAATTAGAAGGATTGATTCACATTTCAGAGATGGCTGAGGATCGGGTGGAACATCCACGCGATGTAGTCAAAGTCGACGACAGTGTGATGGTACGCATCATTCGGGTGGATTCGGAGCAACGGCAACTTGGTTTGAGCCTGAAGCAGGTCTCGTCGGAGAAGTTCTTGGAATCCGATCTGGCGATGTATGATTCTGCGTAAAAGCAGTACGGTAACTTGGATAGCGCATATTTGCTGAATTTTGGCTGAAAACATTAGCTTTCGCCAAAGGCGTGTTGTTTAATTAGGGTGTAATGGTACGGAATTGGCTGCACATCCTGAACAATCCAGTATCGTTACTCTTAGGGAAAGACTTTTCAGGACAGCGAGACCGCCGGCCAGAACTCGCTGGGGCCGGGGCAACTAGTTAAAACCGAGGATTATGCGGTGAACTCAAAGAATTGGGAACGATTTACGCAACGCGCACGCCGCGTGCTCAGCTTGGCCCAGGAAGAAGCCGAACGGCTTAACCATAGTTATATCGGCAGCGAGCATGTACTGATCGGTTTGTTGCGAGAAGACGGGGGAGTGGCCGGCCGGGTTCTCCGTGAACTGGGGCTCGATTCCGTCCGCGTCCAGGCCATGGTTGAAAGGTTATCCGGCGGACCAGGTAACCGTACACCATTTACAAAAACTGAATTGTCGCCTAGCACAAAGCGCATCCTGGAACTGGCGGTTGAAGAAGCACGCCGCATGGGCCAGCATTATATCAGCACCGAACACCTACTCTTGGGTCTTGCACGCCAGAACGAAGGTCTGGCTATGGACGTTTTGCGTAAGTTCGGTATCAGTGCCGAACAGATACGCCGCCAGACCAAGCGCATGTTGAAAGAGAGCCCGGTCGCCACGACTGAAAAAAGCCCTTCTCCAAGTCGGCGAAGAGCGGACAAGAAAGAAAAGAGCAAGACACCGATGGTCGACCAGTTGGCGACTGACCTGACCGCCTTGGCCCAGGATATGGGCCTTGACCCGGTTATCGGCCGTAATACGGAAATTGAACGGGTGATTCAGATTCTGTCGCGACGGACCAAGAACAATCCGGCGCTGATTGGCGAGCCTGGTGTTGGTAAAACAGCCATAATCGAGGGGCTTGCGCAACGGATCGTAGATGGTAACGTGCCTGACAACCTGCTAGGCAAGCGTGTCCTGCAACTTGATGTTGGCAGCCTGGTGGCCGGCACAATGTATCGTGGCCAGTTTGAAGAACGTTTGAAGCGGGTCATTGAGGAGCTCAAGTCCAGCGACGCCATCTTGTTCATTGACGAGGTGCACATGCTCGTTGGCGCCGGTGCGGCCGGCAGTTCCGTTGACGCGGCCAATATCCTCAAACCATCTCTGGCGCGCGGTGAACTTCAATGTATTGGTGCGACAACGCTGGACGAATATCGCAAGCACATCGAAAGTGATGCCGCCCTTGAACGACGTTTCCAGCCGGTGTATGTGGAAGAACCATCACCGGACGAAACGGTCGAAATCCTGAGAGGGATCAAGGGAGCATACGAGCAGCACCACAACTTGTTCATAACGGAAGAAGCTATCGAAGCGGCCGTTAATCTGTCCGTCCGTTACGTGACCGATCGCCATTTGCCAGACAAGGCCATCGACTTGATCGATGAGGGGGCTTCGCGTGTGCGTATGTACCGCATCCCCCACGCGACTGATGTACGCGAGACATATGACAGATTGCGCGACCTGCGCGAAGAGCGCAACCAGGCCGTCGAAGAGGGACAGTATCAATACGCCACTGAACTGAAGGAACGTGAGGATGAAGTTCAGCACGAACTGGACCAGATGCGCGCCGGCGGTGCGGACAACCCCGAAGAAAACAGCCTGACCGCGGAAGATGTCGCTGAAGTGCTATCCATGTGGACCGGTATTCCCATCTACCAATTTACAGAAGAAGAATCTACACGCCTTCTGCGCATGGAAGAAGAAATGAGCAAGCACATCGTCGGCCAGGATGACGCCATCCAGGCCATTGCCAAGGCGGTTCGCCGCGCACGCGCTGGTCTGAAGGATCCGCGCCGGCCGATCGGCTCCTTCATATTCCTGGGACCCACCGGTGTCGGAAAGACGGAGCTGACCAAAGTCTTGGCCCGTTTCCTCTTTGGCAGCGAAGATGCGCTAGTGCAACTAGATATGTCGGAGTTTATGGAACGTCATAACGTGGCCCGGCTAATTGGCTCCCCGCCAGGTTATGTCGGTTATGAAGATGCCGGTCAGTTGACTGAAGCGGTACGCCGGCGACCCTATTCTATTGTCGTTTTTGATGAAATCGAAAAGGCCCATCCCGAAGCATTCAATCTCCTCTTGCAGATTATGGAAGAGGGTCACCTGTCTGACGCCAAGGGACAGAAGGTAAATTTCCGCAACGCGATGATCATTATGACCTCCAATGTCGGCGCCGACACCATCAAGCATGGTCCAAACCTTGGTTTCGCCTTTCAGCGCAATGGCGCAGTCGAGGAGGAGGCCAAGTATAAGGAAATGCACAAATCGCTGATGGAACAGCTGAAGCGCAGCTTCCGGCCGGAATTCCTCAACCGCGTGGATAATATCGTCGTCTTCCGCCAGTTAATGAGGGAAGATATCCGTAAAATCGTGGACATCATTCTGGGCGAAGTTAATGAACGCCTCGAAGATCATGACTTACTGTTGGAAGCGACAGATGCAGCCCGTGATTGGTTGGGCAAGAACGGCTATGATGCCGAGTTCGGAGCACGGCCGTTACGCCGTCTCATTCAAACGGAAGTTGAAGACCTGCTATCCGACGCCGTGCTGTCGGGCAGGTTTAGAGATGGGGAAACAGTGCTGGTAGATGTCGAAGAGGACAAAATCGTTCTCAAACACGGCAGCGAAACAAATGAAGAGCCCGTCGAAGAAGCGTTACCGGCGGTTTAGCAAGAGCAGCCCCAAGCCAGGCTTTTAACCAAGCCTGGCTTTTTTTGTACCTGGTGGAGCAAATCAAATGAAAGCCCAAACCGCAACCATGGTGCCGCTAGGTTATGGCAAGTATTTCCGATCCGACTACATTGTAGGTCTTTTGCCTATCGAAGAAGATCGTGGACCGGGCCGGCGCACGTTTGTCTTCGTCCAAGGCCAGCTCGAGCCGTTTGTCGCCTCTCGCTCAGAAAACGCCATTCTACGCGATATGAGCGATGATCCGCAAGAATACTTGCGCTCCCGCGAACAAGTTCAACTACTGGCCGACATACTGGACACAGTAGAGGGCATCGATCCCATGCTGCGCACCATCGTCCGCGATCAAGGCCACTGGGATCTTGATCGCCTGGAAGAGCGTATCAAGGATTATCTTTCGGCCGAAGAACTGTAACACGTTCCGCCTCCCCCCGCCCCCAATCGCTTTCCTAATCGCTATCGATCCCATGCTGCCCTCTGTGTCCTTCTTAAACGCATAAGAAATTTACTGTGGCCAGGTCTCAAGACCATGCCATACAGTGTCAACAAAGTGACTGGCACCAACGTTCAACGAGCGTTGACAGAATAGAACAAATGTTTTATAATTACAGACATGATCAACAACAAGCGCATCAAATCGGCCGTCTCAACATCCCAATCCCAGGAGCCCGCCTACCTTCTACCCGCCCACCTACAATATCGACTTTGAACCCAGAATAAAAAGATCAAAAGGAACAAAGAAACAAAATCGCTAACTGTTCTTGCCCGACTGCATTTCCTGCTGGATAATGCCAGCCATTGTGCATAAAAAACTCAATCCCCACCTGACGGCCGTTCTGCAAGCCCTCTTGGTCACATTCCTGTGGTCCACTTCCTGGGTATTGATCAAGATCGGCCTGCAAGATATTCCGGCGCTGACTTTTGCCGGGCTGCGCTATTTCCTGGCCTTCCTGGCCCTGTTACCATTCTACCTCTTCTCGCGGCAGTCAGCAGAAATTCGAACGCTTACACGCCGTGACTGGGGCGCACTGATTCTGTTAGGCTTGTTGTTCTACACCATCACACAGGGTTCGCAATTCCTGGGCTTGGTCTATCTGCCGGCCATCACCTTCAGTCTTCTGCTCAACGGCACCGCTCTCGTCGTGGCCATCCTGGGCATCATCTTCCTGCGTGAAATTCCCACCTGGTTACAGTGGGCCGGCATGATCGTTTTTCTGGCCGGTGCGGCGCTCTTTTTCTACCCCTTCAGCCATCCCCGCCGGGCTGGCCATCGGCTACTTGATCGCCGCCATTCATATTTTAGCCACCTCCCTATCCAGCATCATGGGCCGTGGCATTAACCGCCAGCGCAGGCTGGGCCCATTGACCGTGACCGTGGTCAGCATGGGCGTCGGTTCCATCGTTCTGCTGGGGATCGGTCTCCTGGTCGAAGCACCACCACGCCTCGATCTCTCCGGCTGGCTCATTGTCGTTTGGCTGGCAATCGTCAACACGGCCGCAACCTTCACCCTCTGGAACCACACCCTTCGTACCCTCTCGGCGACAGAGTCCAGCGTCATCAACAACACCATGCTGATCCAGATCAGCTTCCTCGCCTGGCTTTTCCTGGGCGAAACCCTGACCTGGCTGCAAATAGTCGGCCTCGCCGCAGCCACCTTCGGAGCCCTTCTCGTCCAAATCAAGCGCAACAACCGCACCTAATCCCACTCGCCACTCGCCACCCCCACCCGCCCTCGCCCCCCCCCCACTCCCTCCCTCTTTCCTTAGAGAATCCACCCATCTTTATTGACGTATGATGCCAATTGTTGTATGCTTTAACTATCGTAAGTCAACACCGGATAAGTTCAAACAACATTACCGCCCGGACTTCGAAAGCCTGGGTGGTTTTTTGTGCGGTACTGCCGGGTAAGCAAATAGTAGGAGTAACCTAGCAATGGAAACAGAAGAAAACGGAACCGTGAAGTGGTTCGACACGCGCAAAGGCTATGGCTTTATCCGCCGCGATAATGGCACCGACATCTTTGTGCATTACTCAGCTATCATTGAGCCTGTAACCCAGGCTCTGGAAGATGGTGACCGCGTCACGTTCGTAGTTGGGGAAGGACGTAAAGGCCCAGCCGCTAAGGATGTTCGCCGTGTAGCTGGCTAAGAGTAAGAATCTTAAGCTTGTAATATAAAAGAGGGGCATATAGCAATGCCCCTCTTTTTTTATTGGTTGGGGCAAGATAGCTGGTCTTCAGCGTCCTGGGATCTTCCGTAAAGTAGTGGCAGCCCCCTTGATCGCCACCTGCCGTTCAGACGGCGAGTTGAACACCAGATACTGGCAATACTCAATCAACGCGGTCGATGAAGGATGTGCTTCAATCAGCAGCAAGCTCATCCATCTTCCGCGCCAGAGCGAGGTCGAAGGTGCTGATAGCATTGCCCAAATCATGCGTAACGAGGTTCACTTGCACGCGGCTGTACACGTTGCTCCACTCCGGATGGTGATCTATCTTATCGGCAAAGATGGCCACGCTCACCATCCAGCCTATCGCTGCGGCAAAGGAGTTGAAAAGGAACATCTTGGATAATTTCCCGTCTATGACCTCCCATCCGGGCAAATCGTCCAGGGCAGCTTGCAGTTCGGCCGTGTTAATGGCGCGTCTTTCCATCATTGCTTTCTCCATCTCTTAAGATATCCAACACATCGGCCACCAAATCATAACGACCAAAGGCGGGCATCATGTAGACACCCTGTACAAACGGCCGGAGTTCCACCAAAATCTCCCGCGAGATACGCACGCCTTCCGCCTGCGGCTCTTCGGCCTCTTGCATACGCCTTCTAAGTTCAGCGGGAATAACAATGCCCGGCACTTCGTGGTGCAAGAATTCCGCATTACGGCCGTTAAAAAGAGGTTTAATCCCGGCCACAATAGGTATCATCGCTGCGCCATACTGCGCCTCATAGCTTTCCAGAAACGCTCGCGCCGCCTGCGGATCAAAAACAGGCTGGGTGATCGCAAAATCAGCTCCGTTTCGAATCTTCTTAGCCAGCAGCCTCATTTCTCTCTGCGGGTTGCTGGGTGTAAGATTCAGAGCACAACCTACAACAAAGCTGGTCGGCTGGTCAATGGCATTACCGGCCTTGTCCACGCCTCTGTTAAAATACGCTTTGATCAGTTCAATCAGGCCCGTGGGCACAATGTCATAGCTATCAGTCGCCTCCGGAAAATCGCCTATGCGCGCCGGATCGCCCATCGTGACAAACAGATTGCGAATGCCCATGGCGTGGGCGGCCAACAAATCCCCCTGGATGCGCAACAGGTTACGCCCACGCGTTGGGAAATGCAGCACAGTTTCCAGGCCAATCTCCTTTTGCACAAGGTAGGCGGCGGCCCAACCGCTCATACGCATGCGTGCCAGCGGGCTGTCGGCGATATTCAGCAAATTGGCCCCAGATTCCTTGAGCATCCTGGCTCCGGCCAGCAAGCGTTGGGCAGCGACCCCTTTTGGCGGGCTCATCTCCACGGTCACCACAAAGCGACGGGCGTCCAGGTTCTGAGCAAGCTGCGTCGGCGGATCGACCACAGCCGTTTGTCGCGCCTCTTGTGACACCATCGTTACCATGGGCAGCGGCCGGGTCAACTCGCCCGGCGTATCCAAAGCGAAACGCATCTCTGAGATATGCGCCGCAGTTGTGCCGCAGCAGCCGCCAATGACGGCCGCCCCGGCAGCGACAAAAGAGCGCGCATACTCTCCAAAATAGGAGGGGGTCGCCGGATATAGCACCCGGCCGGCGTTCTTTTGCTCCGGCCAGCCGGCATTTGGTGCGGCGGAAATGGGCATATCAGGCGCGACCTGGTGCATCACAGAAATAAGACGCAAAACCTGGGCCGGTCCGCCGCTGCAATTTGCGCCCATGACATCGACGTCCAGTTTCGCCAACCGCGCCGCGATTGCGTCAGGTGCGCTGCCCAACAAAGTGCGATCATCACGCGTGAAGCTCATTTGGGCGATGATCGGTATATCGGGCGCTAAGCGCCGGGCCGCGCTAACAGCCGCCTCCACCTCTTTGACATCAGACATCGTCTCAATTATCAACAAGTCGACGCCAGCCGGTTCGGCCGTAAGCAAGGCCTCAATCTGCTCGGAGAATGCCTCTTCCGCTTCTTCAACCGACACACGTCCTAATGGGGCCAGACGCACCCCCAGAGGCCCGATCGACCCGGCCAGGAGTACACTGCGATAGGAAGCGGCTATGACCCGTCGCGCCACCGCTACGGCTGCCCGGTTTATCTCTTTGACTTGATCCCGCAGTTTATGATCGGCGAGATTGAAGCGATTGGCTCCGAATGTGTTGGTCTCAATGATATCCGCCCCGGCATCGATGTAATCCCGATGAATACTGGCCACCACGCCAGGATTGGAAAGATTGATCGCATCAAACGACTGGTCAATAGGCACGCCTTTACTATGCAGCAACGTGCCAAAAGCCCCATCCAAAAGGATAGGGCCGCGCGTTAAGTATTCTTCAAATTCCGCACGTTTCATTTCAGAAATCAGCTGTCAACTAACAGCCGAAAGCAAAGCATATCCTGCTTGGTCGCGCAAAGCACCAACTACTCATCATAGAAAAGGCTGCGAATAAACGGTGCCCCTTTTTCCAAATCGAGTACCAGTACCTGGGCTCCCTGGTCAGTTACAAACGGGCTGACATAGTTGCCATCAAGGACTTCGTTGCGAATATTATCTGAGGATAAATCACTCGCGGTTCGCGACAACGCAACCAGCTGTTCCAAACTGAGGTCCGTGCGTATACCTTGCTCCACCCGCTGATACAAATCGGGAGCTCGCGCGAGAAGGCTTGCTATACCCAGGCCCAAGGCCTTGTCTCGCGCCGCCAAAAGCACCTGCTGTTGGCGCGCCGCCCGGCCAAAATCGTTGTCCAAATGACGCGTGCGAGCGTACTTCAGCGCCGTTTGACCATCCATATGCTGCAATCCCGCCGGAATATAAAGCGGATCGTAACCATAATTCATGTCCGGGAACGTCGGGTCGTTGATCTCAACAGGTACGTACACATCGATTCCGCCAAGTGTGTCGATGCCCTTTGTCACAGCGCTGAAGTCCACTAGAACATAATGGTCTATTTGGACGCCCAGATTATATTCCACGTGTGCGCATGGCCGTGGCAGCCCCGCCCGCCGGGTTGTTGCCCGCGGAACCGTATACGTAGGCTGTATTGACGCGATCCCGGCCGTGTCCGGGAATCATAACCAGCAAATCGCGCGGAATGGAAAGGATGGATGCTTTTTCGTCTTGCGCATCGACGGAGATCAACATCATCGAATCTGTGCGCGAAATAAACGATTCTCCTGGCCGCCGGTCAATACCCATGACCAAGATATTGGTTCGTTGATCATTGACCAAGGCGGCACTGGTAGGAATAATCGTCGGCGTTGGCTCGCCGGGCACGAGGACCGGAACCAGGGCCGGTCCCTCTTGTTCTAGCTGCAATTCAATTTCAGCCACGTCAGCAGCCGCCGCTTCCACCGGATTCACCGAACGCGTCCAAAGAACCTGAGTCGTAAGGTAGGCAAATATGATAACGGTGATTGCGGAGATCACAAACGTAACCGCCAATAGAAAGCTTAGCCAGGCAGGTAATACAGGTTGCCGAGACTTATACAAAACATACTCCTTGAAATATAGCTGTCAGCAAGCAGCTGCCAGCCCTTCAGTTAAATCTTCTCATCTATGATGATGCGCCGCACGAGTAGTCTCCGTCGCAATTTGGTCTACGGTGGCGGGCCACAGCCCGTGATAACTCCTTGGCCTATTGCACCAATTATACCTATGTCGTCGAATCATGCTGAATGGTAACGCGCTGAAAAGCCTACTATTTATCAACCATTTAGTCGAATCGCAAATCCGCGGTCGAAAACACGCTGCGGGCTGTTGATTAGGTCCCTGCCATTGCATCCGTGATTACACAACTTTCCCGGAAACTCCAGCATGTCTTACACCGGGGCACGAGCATTTCAGTTTTCGGGAAAATGACACAAGCCAAGTCAATAAACGACCAAGTATAATAAAAAAGAGAATATTAATAAAAAACCATTTGACACACTTCATTTCTGCGGTTACATTTTAGGCTGTCCTTCGCCGTAACCATAGACGAAGGCTAAATCCTATCAAAGGGCACACATTTATGAGCGTTGATCGTTTCGGCCGAACCATAAACTACTTGCGTATTTCCTTGACTGATAAGTGCAATCTACGCTGTGTCTACTGCATGCCGGAAGACATGACCTTCCGTCCACGCCAGGAGCTACTGCAAGATGACGAGATTTTGCGCCTGGTGCGCATTTTCAGTGAGCTAGGTTTTACGAAGTTCCGTCTAACCGGCGGCGAACCAACGGTGCGCGCCAACTTCGTCGAACTTGTGCGCCAGATGAGTAGTATGCCCGGCGTAAAGACAATGGCCATGACGACCAACGGCCTGCTGCTGGATAAACTTGCCGCCCCGCTGGCTGAGGCAGGATTGCAACGTGTAAACATTAGCATAGACACCCTTGACGCACAGAAATTCAAGAAAATTACCAGATGGGGAAAGGTAGACGAAGTACTGGACGGAATTCGCGCCGCCGAGCAAGCTGGCTTAGGCGTTAAGTTGAATTGTGTCGTGGTACGCGGCTACAATGACGGTGACGATGTCGTCGATCTGGCGCGACTTACGCTCTACCAACCGTGGCAGATTCGATTTATTGAAATGATGCCTTTTGGGGATGTGGCCGATTTCCAGCAAGCAGGCATAGTAACTGAAGAAGATTTGCGAGGGACCATCTCCACATCTCTTGGTGAATTGGCGCTGGTTAACAATGGGCAGTTGGATGGCGAAGCCCGGCTATACAAGCTGGACGGTGCGCTAGGCACTTTGGGTTTTATCAGTTCGGTGACACAGCCATTTTGCGCAAGTTGTACACGGGCCAGGCTTACGGCGGACGGCCGTTTACGACTTTGCCTGCTGCGCGAAAAGGAAGTAAATCTCTTGAAACCCCTGCGCGACGGCGCTAGCGATGAAGCGCTCAAAGAGACTATCACTGAAGCCATCTGGTGGAAACCATGGGGACACCAGTTAAACGACGACATGATCCCACTGAATCGTGTGATGTCTGAAATCGGGGGCTGAGCTCAGCGCTCAGGTACGGCTATTTTGAACGGACTCCTCGTTTTGCGTTGGCTCTTCTGAACCCCACTTCTTGTCCACCAGGTATAACGGCCGACCCTTGACCTCGTCATAGATACGACCCAAATATTCACCGATAATTCCCAGTGAGATTAATTGCACTCCCCCCAGAAACAAGACAGCAACAAGCGTCGTTGCCTGTCCCAACAACGGCGTATCCGGCCCAAAAAGGCGCAGGAAAACGACAGACAGGATAGCCAACATACTGATCACGGCAATGATGAAACCCAGATACGTGGCAATGCGCAGTGGGAAATAGGAGAAGCTGGTGACGGCGTCCACGGCAAAGGGCAACATCTTACTAACGCTGCTGAATTTCGACTCTCCGGCAAAACGGGCAACACGCTCATACTCGATACCGGTTTGCCGGAAGCCTACCCAGGGCACCATACCCCTTAAGAAACGATTTCGTTCTGGCATACGCCTGATAGCATTGACCACACGCCGATCAATCAACCGAAAGTCCCCAGTATCTAGAGGAATATCTACGCTCGTTATACGATAGATCAGGCGGTAAAACAGCTTGGCTGTCACCAATTTGAACCAAGTTTCTCCTTCGCGGCTGGCCCGGATTCCATAGACGACATCGTACCCCTCGCGCCACTTGGCGATCATGCCCGGGTAAACCTCTGGGGGATCCTGTAAATCTGCGTCAGTCAATATGATGGCATCCCCTTGCGCGTGATCCAATCCGGCCGTAACGGCAATTTGGAAGCCAAAATTACGCGAGAAACTTACACCGGTAACACGCGGATCAGCTTCATGCAATTCTTGAATAATCTGCGCCGACCGATCGTGGCTCCCGTCGTCGACAAGGACCAGCTCCCAAGACTCGCCCGTATCGTCCATAACAGCGCGCACGCGCCTGGCCAGCTCCGGCAATACATCTTCTTCATTGTAAACAGGCGCGACTATCGAAATAGTTGGTTTCATATGTCATACCTCTAACGTGGCCAATATGCCAACGTGGTCTGAGGGAAATAGGGTGTCGTCCTCGCGATCCGGCTTGTTACAAAATAGCATGGCAGATGGCACACGACGAACGGCCGGAGAGACGAGAATATAGTCCAGGCAAACCGCCGGCTTATTTGAAATGGTCAAAGCAGTTGGAAACGTTGCCAACGGATCGCGGTCATGAACTACCTCATAGGCAGAACGAAATGACTGTTTAATGTAATGAACGGCCAGGCCGTCAGGCGTCTCATTGAGATCGCCAGCAATAACCTGAATCGGCACGTGCTTGTGGCTGTGCAACCACCCTACAAGCTTCATCGCTTCTTCGAGGCGTGCCTCCTTATCGGTAGCGACATGGTGTAAGTGCGTACAGACGAAATCCATTGTCTGGTGGGAGGGCAACTCAACATGAATTCGCAAGGCGACACGCCCTCCATTTCCTAGTCCAATGCCATCGTGATAGAGCACCCGCAAGCGGCTAAGCACGCCGACACCTTCGAAGTAACCGTTAACTAGATGTTGGTAACGCTTCTGAACCAGCCGGTATGGCTTTTTATCCGTTCCGGTAAGACGAAGGTTGACCTGCTTGCACAACCACTTTCCCTGGCGGATGGGCAGATGGAGCTCTTGCAGGCCAACAAGATCTGGAGCCGTTTCGACAATTTGCTCTGTCAGCAGGTGCCGCCTCTCCTTCCAGCGATCGGCGCGTCCATGCAGGTTGATCGTGGCCACTTTCACAGGAGTCGTCATCACCCAACCATAGCCTGATCCTGACTGCGGGCAGTAGAAGTTGCACTTCTGGCCTGGATCAGGTCAGATCAATCTCCATAGTACCGGCCGACACGGGAACCTGTAAATTCATTGAATGGTCACAAATCGTGAGCGTAAAAGGCACATCTGTCGTCACCACAACCTGTTCTCGATCGCCCATAAGACTCAGTGTGCCCTTTGATCCTAGGGGGTAGTTTTGCACACCATAATGACGGTCGGTATCCATATAGCGGTGCCACACCACGCGGCGCAAGGGCCAGTCAACTGACAATCCAATGACATCTTCTATGAGCATAGCAATCGGCGTCAAGCCGGTCCAACCAACGAAGTTGGGGCGGGCAGGATCGCCAGGGGCGGTGCTTTCTGGAGCATAATTCTCCCAGAGTGTGTCCGTGTGCTGAAAGACGTCCGATACATTCTCCAAATGGTTACAGGCGATCTCATGCGCCAAAGCGTCTTGTCCCACTATCCGCAGCCCTTTAAGAACCATGAAATTGGTCGGCGACCAAACGCCGCCTCGCCAATAATTACCACTCTCTGGCTCATAGCCATCGCTATCGGCTGATAGACTTGGAATCCGGTGCGCACCCTTAAATACACCCTTTTCGCGCAGATGGCGCAAAAACGGCGCAAGCACCTTTTCAGGTATTAAGGTCTTGTCCAGCAATCCCCAGTAGGCCCCTATACTTTTAGCCGTGCTAAAACGGCCGTGGGCGTCAACGTCCTGGTAGAATCCGGCTTTCGCATTCCACATATGCTCATTAATCAGTCGCTTCAGCTCCCCATGCTCCTCGGCCAGCTCAGGTACATAGTCGCTTTCGCCAAGTTGGTTGGCCAGTCGTTCCAAGACAGAGCAGTCCAAGGCCGCTTGCATACTGGCATCTATCCATGACCAATGCTGGTGGTGCCGCTTCCCGCCGGGGATGCGCGGCTGGTTGTCCATCCCGCTGCTCAGCCCGGTAGCCCAATAGAGACCGTTAGGCCAGGAGCGGTTGGCACGAAACCAGCGATGGAAGGCGATCAGAGGCCAGAATATCGCAGCCAGACGGCTATCATCACCCGTCAAGCGATAATGCCGCCACTCCGCCCAGGCCAGTATGTTGGGTCCGGTACCGTCTGGATCAAAGGGAGTAAAAAAGTCATATCCCCCAACGGCGTCGATCTCACGACAAATGGCGCCATCATCATGTTGCTTGGCATAGAAATTATCCAGCGTGTCGATGAATGGGAAAGCACGACGGCCGTACGCGCCAAACTGCACCATGAAGGCGCTATCCCACATAAAAATATGGTCATTGGAAGCAGGACTTATGAAGCGGGATATGAGACCACTGGATCGTTTTGGGCGCTGCAGGTGTGCCCAGGCCATTTCCCACGCCCGCCAGTATAACTCTATCCACTGCGGATGATCGGGAAGAATGGGCACCGGCAACCATTGCTTTGCTTCAATGAATGGTGTGATTTGTTCGCGTTGAACACTCTGGCTGCGGAAGGGGTTCTTCTCAACCAGCGATGCTGTCGGACGGGGAAAGATTGGATTAGGCATTGTCAGTTTGTAATCCACAGTTCACCCGTTCCTACCAGGTGAATAATGCTCTCATCGAGTGAGAGTACACGAAGATTGTAGCGTATCGCCACATTTTCGCGTAATTTGCCTGTCCAAACGAGGGAGTCTCCCACAGCGACATACGGATAACCGTTCCGACCACTTAAATTGGCCAGCTCATTGGCACGGTCTCCAATTCCTTGTGTCTCTATGCCCTCAAATTTCAGCGTCGTGCCCGGAATATGCCTGCCGGCCGGCACCCGGTAGTCCAAAACAATATTGTTGTAGTGCAGCCGCGCGTTCAAATCGTCACTGCTTGCCAATTCAACAGCGTCTGGGTTCAGAACAAGCAACTCAACCGGACCGGCAACCGGCAATCCGCCAAAAAGCGAAGCAGTTAGGCGCAAATTGTAGTTGCCAAATACGCCTGGCGCTACCACGCCGCTCCAGAAAAATGAATCACCCAGGCGTTTAGGCACCGCTGCACCATCAATGCTGACCTCGTGGGCATCACCGGAACGACTGACATACACCAGCTGTGTGCCTGGAACGGACTCTCCGGGCTGCAAGGTAATGGCATACGCCGGAATCCAAAATGAGAGTGTGTCACCTACTGGGGTAGGCGCCAACTCCGGCGTCGGGGACGCCGGAGTTGAAAAGTTAAACGGGATATCGGGAACAGTGCATGCCAGAGCAGGCAGTGCCAGCAAAAAGCTGAGGAAGGTGAACGTCCAGATCCGTTTGTTTAACAGGTTGGAAGGTGTAACACGCTTATTGCGCTTCATACTTCCATGACGACGGCCAACATCCTACGGTTCCACCACTTTCCGCGATTACGCACCGCGTCTGATCGTGGCTGGTCGAAAAACCCGGCCATCATGTATCCTCAGTCTTTACTCAATTGTAATAGACTTGATAAGATCTCCAGGCGGTGCCTGTGGATTGACGGATGGATCACGCGGAGTTATACCTGCCACGACATCCATGCCCTCCACTACACGGCCGAATATGGTATAACCACCATCCAGGTGCGTAGCCGGCGCCAACGTGATATAGAATTGGCTGCCATTCGTATCCGGTCCGTGATTGGCCATCGCCACCACACCTTCACGGTCATGTGACAGGCTCGGATCGATTTCGTTGGCAAATTCGTATCCTGGCCCGCCCATTCCCGTGCCGGTGGGATCACCCGTCTGAGCCATAAAACCAGGCAACACACGATGAAAGGTTACCCCATCAAACCAGCCTTCGTTGGCCAGGAAAACAAAGCTGTTGACCGCCTGCGGAGCCGCTTCTGAGTTGAGTTCTATCAGGAACTGGTCACCATTTTCCATCGTCACCCGGGCCATGTATGTTCTACCTTCTTCCAGGGCCATCGGCGGCGGTGCATCATACTGCGTTCCGGCCAATTGCTCGGTGGCGATCGTGTTGCTAATGAAGTTGTCCCAGACCTCAAAATCGATGGGCAAGCCCTGTCCAGCAACGATCTCGCCATTGACCAAGGCGGCAGGCGTTCCGGGCAATCCTAGCCCAACAGCCTCTTGCTCGAGTGAAGCTACATAGGGCGCGTACACGCCATTATCGAGATCGGCCGTGAACTGGTCTACATCCAACCCCAAGTCGCCAGCGAGGTCAATGAACCACTGGCGCGCCGTCGCTTCGTCGAGGCCAGACCATTCGCCCTGGTTTTCATACAGTTTATCGTGGTATTGCCAGAAAGAACCCTGCGCACCAGCCACCTCAGAGGCTTCGGCCGCTTTCTGTGCGTTGTCATGAATCTCATTTAACGGGAAATGGCGATATGCAATTTGAACATGATCCGGATAGGCATCTACCAGACGCCCAAGCAGGGGGGCAAACCCTGCACAACCCGGTCATTGGAAATCGCCGTACTCAATGATCGTAACCAGCGGATCTTCAGCCCCTTTGGACCAGTCCCGGTCACGAACAACGCCCGCCTCTTGTGGCGAATTGGCGACAGTAATCGGGTCCCCTGACACCTCCACTGGCGCACGTTCGACCACCGTCTCGGACATGGATGTTGGACTTGTACTTTCTGCCCCTGCCGCATCTGCGGAATCCGTCGCGGTATCTTCCGCTCCTGACGCGCCGCAAGCTACCAACAGCAATATGATAGGTAATAGCAATAGTCTACGCATGCTTACTTCACTCCTAAATAATTATTTGCGGCGCATTCTACCACGTTCAAACAGTAAGCGGTAAAATCATCACCGGAGGATAAAGTACCATGAAACAACATCATCCGATTAACAGTTTTTTGCTCATACTAACCGTTTTACTGATCGCAGCATGCGGCACAGCTCCGCCCGCAGAGCCAACTTCTGCCCCTGCTGACACGCCGGGTGAGAGTGACGCGGTGCCTGCCCTGGTGCCGGTGGAGCCTGTAGAACCTGGAGAAGCTGACGCCACAACCGTCGCGGCGCCCACCGCTGAACCGCTGCCTGAGGTCAATCCCCCACCTCCCCAAGAGGCTCCGCAACTAGCGACGCTTAGTCCCGATTATCCCGCACCTCCAACTTTGATGGCGGTCGAGGATCCTTATCCCGGCGGCATGGTCTGGATTATCCGCCCTGTCGGGGTTCAATGTGAAGAAGGTACAGCCGAAGGATATGGCGATTTGCATGAGGCTATCGTCACCTTGACTGCTGCCGGCATGGTTGTGACTGGCTCAGAAATGATAGAATTGGCGGTCGCCACTTCGTGTGGTTCGCCGACCAGCGCCCACTATCGTCTTCAGATTCCATCTGTGGATCTGGATGAGGCGCTGTCGATGGGCTGGGAAAAAGAAAGGTCTTGATCCGTCTACAATGGTAAGGTGGTGATGGCTGCGTGCTCTTCTTGATGTCTTCATCTCTGCCCTACCAAGCCTTTCTCAGCAAAAAAGCCCCAGGCTAGAAACACCTGGGGCTTACTATATTCTAAACTAGCGGGTAAATGGCTTAGCGCCGCCCGCCACGACCGCGGCCACGACCACCGTCGCGCGATCCACCGCGACTACTGGAACGGGGCTTATCGTTGGCCTGCGCCTCTTCCAAAGTCCACCCTTCCATGACCGCCTGGCGCGACAAGCGAATCTTGCCTTCGCCGCTCACATCCGTGATCATAACCATGATCTCATCACCCATCTGCACCGCATCTTCCACACTGCGTACATGTTCGGTTGAAAGCTGCGAAATGTGGCACATGCCGTCCACGCCCGGCGCAAATTCCACAAATACGCCAAAATCGGTGACACGAACTATCTTGCCAGTGAAGATCTCGCCGGCTTTAGGTTCACGGGCCAGGTTCTTAATCTGCTCAACCGCCGCCTCGGCCTTCGCTCCATCAATGCCGGCCACAAAGATAGTGCCATCTTCCTGAATGTCCACCGACACCTCGTAGGTTTCCTCCAGACTGCGGATCGTGGATCCGCCTTTGCCGATGATAGCACCGATCTTGTCCGAGGGGATAACCACACTGAGCATGCGCGGAGCATACGGGCTCATCTCTTTTCGCGGAGCATCAATGGTCTTAAGCATGGAGGCCATGATTTCCAGACGTCCGGCACGAGCCTGTTCCAGGGCCCGAGCCATCAATTCTTGTGAAAGGCCGCTGATTTTAATATCCATTTGCAGGGCAGTGATACCATCAACCGTACCTGCGACCTTGAAGTCCATATCACCCAGGTGATCTTCCATACCCTGGATATCACTTAAAACGGCGAATTTTTCTCCATCCGTCACCAGGCCCATGGCTACACCGGCAACCGGCTTCTTGAGCGGCACGCCACAATCCAAAAGAGCCAGGCTGGAGGCACAAATACTGGCCTGGCTAGTGCTGCCATTAGAGGATAAGACTTCGGAGACGACGCGAATCGCATAGGGGAATTCTTCCTCCGAAGGAATCATGGGCAGCAAGGCCCGCTCTGCTAGAGCGCCATGTCCGATTTCGCGGCGCTTGGGGCCACGAAGGAACCAAGTCTCGCCTGTGGAAAATGGCGGAAAGTTATAGTGGTGCATATAACGCCGGCTGTCTTCAGGGTATAATCCCTCCAACCTCTGCGCTTCACGCGGTGTACCCAGGGCCACCAGGGACAAGACCTGGGTCTCTCCTCGACGGAATAACCCGGAGCCATGGGCGCGCGGACTTATGCCTACTTCAGAAGAGAGTTCGCGAATGGTGCTGTAGTCACGTCCGTCCGGACGAATGCCATCGTACAGGATACGAGAACGGATCGCGTTTTTCAGTTCTTGGCCGATGACGCCGCGTATGGCTTTGGCGTCGGCCAGTTCATCTTCAGCGAGGAAACTTTCGACAACCTCTTCACGAAGCGCCTCCATGGCAGCGTTGCGGTCATGGCGGTCAGTATTGGTGGCTACCAGCTGCGAAATGCGATCGCCGAGGCGCGCCTTTACGGCCGCTTCCAACTGCGGATCGCCCGCTTCGATCACAACTTCTCGCTTCGGCTTGCCGAGAGTCTCGCGCATTTCCTCTTGCACGCTGATGATCGATTGAATGGCTTGATGGCCGAAGGCCAGCGCCTCAATCATGAGTTCCTCGGTGACTTCGTCAGCACCTGCTTCCACCATGATGACAGCGTCTTTGCTTCCGGCAATACGTAAATCCAGGATGCTATCCGCCATCTGGGGAATAGTCGGCGCAGCAATTAGCTCACCATTGATGTGTCCAACGCGAACAGCCCCGATCGGGCCATTCCAAGGGATGTCCGATATCATCAGCGCGGCACTGGCTGCGTTAACGGCCATAACATCCAGGTGGTGGATACTGTCCGATGACAATGTGGTGATGATGACCTGCACTTCATTGCGCATGCCGTCGGGGAATAACGGCCGTAAGGGCCGGTCAGCCAAGCGCGACGTCAGAATGGCTTCCGTTGTTGGCCTGCCTTCGCGGCGGAAAAAACCACCGGGAATTCGGCCGGCCGCGTACATCTTCTCTTCAAAATCAACGCTAAGGGGGAAAAAGTCCAGCCCCTCTCGTATATTCCTGGACATGGTTGCCGTGGCCAAAAGCAAGCAGTCGCCCATACGAATAGTGACCGCGCCGCCAGCCTGTTCAGCCAACTTGCCAGTCGATATGATTAATTCTTTGTTGCCCACAGTCGTGGAAAACGTGTGTTCAGGTAACATTATGTTCCTCTCCATAAACGGTCATTACTTGATGCCCGCATAGCACCAAACAACGGCCAAACCAAGCGACTCAGTTTGCCTTTGCGCAATGGGTTACCATAATCAGACGATAGGAGGTTAAACTCCAGCGCATGAATTGGGCCAAGCAATGTCTAGATATTTCGTTTCTCAAATACAATGGGGCCAAAAAAGGGTTAGGGACTGGGAACTGGCTCATACGGTTCCAACTGTATGAGCCAGTTCCCAATTCCTAATCCACGCCGCTACTGCCCCTAACAAGAGGGGCGAGACCATCTCACCCCATCTAACTTCAATTTCTGCACCCTACCGGCGCAAGCCTAAGCGCGCAATAATCGCACGATAGCGTTCCGGGTGGCGTTTGCGCAAGTAAGATAGCAAGCGGCGTCGCTTGCCAACCAACTTGAGCAGTCCGCGCCGCGAACTCTCGTCATGCCTATGCATGCCCAGGTGCCCCTGTAACTGCTTTATCCGGCGATCAAAGATCGCGATCTGCACCTCAGGTGAACCGGTGTCACCTTCGTGCGTTCCAAACTCTTCCATCAAATCGGCTTTTTCTGCCACATCTAAAGGCATGTTTTGATCCTCCAACTACTAATTTGTTTTTCCAGCCTGCAAGCCGTCGTGCCGAAAACGTCGAACTCTCAAGCCAGTTAGGCGATTATACTCCAGGCAATTCGCTATGCAAAAACGTTGGTATGCGAACTAATCATCTCCCAATCTCAGAACAGCCATAAACGCTTCTTGCGGCACCTCTACATTGCCGATCATTTTCATGCGCTTCTTACCCTTCTTCTGCTTTTCCAGCAATTTACGCTTACGCGAGACATCGCCGCCATAACATTTGGCCAGAACATCCTTGCGCAGCGCTTTGACATTGGCACGACTGACAATGCGATTGCCGACGGCGGCCTGAATCGGTACTTCGAACATCTGGCGCGGAATCAATTTCCGCAACTGGGTCACCAGCTTCTGTCCGCGGTAGTAGGCGTCATCCTCATGCACAATCATCGCCAGGGCATCCACGGGAACTTTGGCCACAAGCACGTCCAGTTTAACCAATTCTGAAGCCCGGTAACCGGCAAAATCATAATCCATCGAAGCGTAGCCACGCGTACCGCTCTTGAGCTTGTCGTAAAAATCGATGATGATCTCGGACAGCGGCAGGTCAAACTTGAGCACAACGCGCCCCGGTGTAGGGTGCTCCTGGCCGGTAAATTCTCCACGCCTTTTGATACATAAATCCATCACCACACCGTAATATTCGTCCGGCGTGAAAATCTGGAGGTGCATCCAAGGTTCTCTAATTTCTTCAATGGTGGATGGGTCTGGCAAGTCGGCTGGGCTTGCGATAATCTTGACTTCGGCGGTATGGGCCATAACCACTTCATATCTTACGCTGGGGGCCGTGGCTACCAAGTCAATTCCGTACTCCCGTTCCAATCGTTCCTGCACAATTTCCATGTGGAAAAGGCCTAAGAATCCGCAACGAAAGCCAAAGTTCAACGCATTGGACGTTTCCGGCTCATAGACCAAAGCGGCGTCATTCAGCTGCAAGCGTTCCAAGGCCTCTTTAAGCAGGGCGTAGTCTTCGCCCTCGGTGGGATAAAATCCGGCAAATACCATCGGCTTGGCAGCTCGAAAACCGGGCCAAGCTTCTGTGGCGGGATTGTCTCGCGTTGTAATCGTGTCGCCAACACGACATTCGCGCACCGTTTTAAGCCCTGTTGCGATGTACCCCACCTCGCCCGTTGTCAACTCCTCGACTGGCTGCATATCCGGGCTGAAAATACCCAGTTCAATGGGTTCCACGACTACCTCATTGGACATCATTTTGATCCACTCCCGATGCTGTACCGCGCCTTCAAACACGCGCACGTAGGCCACGACACCTTTGTAGGAATCGTAGTGCGAATCAAAAACCAGTGCGCGAAAAGGCGCTTCTGAATCGGCAGCCGGTGCAGGCACGTTGGCTACGACTGCCTGCAAAACACTTTCGATATTTATCCCTTGTTTGGCGCTGACTAGGATAACGTCTTCGGCGGCAATACCGGTGATGCTTTCAATCTCCTCGGCCACATCATCTGGCATGGCGGCCGGCAGGTCGATCTTGTTAACAACGGGGATAATCTCCAGATCGGACTCAATGGCCAGATAGAGATTGGCCAGTGTTTGAGCTTCAATACCTTGGGTAGCGTCGACGACAAGCACCGCTCCTTCACAGCTTTGTAGGGCGCGGCTTACCTCATAGGCGAAGTCTACGTGTCCCGGCGTATCAATAAGATTCATTTCATAGGTTTGACCGTCCGGCGCGTCGTAGGTCATGCGTACGGCCGAAGCCTTAATAGTAACGCCCTTTTCGCGTTCTATATCCATGGTATCCAGGATCTGATCCTGCATCTCGCGGTCGGAGATGGTACCAGTCGCCTGGAGCATGCGGTCAGCCAATGTTGACTTGCCGTGGTCAATGTGAGCAATTATGCAGAAGTTGCGAATAAAGTTCTGATCCATAGCGGCTAGTATAGCAGAATGCATGCTGCTAGGTTAAGCAAGTTATAAGCCGCGCATAAATCACTTGGTGAAGACGCTTGAGATGGGCCAGGCACAGGGATCTGCCGGCGCGCCCGGCGAACTGGTTATTGGCGAAAACCAAAGAAGAATACCTATTCAGGTTCGCCAGGATCGTTGCTGAGCACGCTGGCGACCAAGATAGCGGGGTCCTCGATTCGCACCCCATCAGGGCGCAACCAGACCAGAAACTCTACATTGCCATCCGCACCCTGGATCGTAGAGCGCGTGAGTCCTTGCGGTTTTAGGCCATGCTCCAGCGCCCAGGCCAGCAACTCACTCAAGACCTGGCGATGGACGGCGGGATCTTTGACGATCCCACCCTTCCCCACCTGCTTGCGACCCGCCTCGAACTGTGGTTTGATCAGGGCAACGACGTCGGCATCGGGCGTAAGCCACTGCTGAACCGCCGGCAGTATCAGCTTCAGGGAGATAAAGGAGACGTCGATGCAAACAAAGCTTACAGGCTCCGGCAAGGCCTCAAGATAACGTGCATTGGTGCGTTCCATGACCACGACACGCTCGTCCTGGCGCATTCTCCAATCCAGCTGCCCATAGCCAACGTCAATAGCGTAAACGCGGGCCGCGCCATTTTGCAGCAACACATCGGTGAATCCCCCGGTGCATGCCCCTACGTCCGCACAAGATCGCCGCGTCACGTCCAGATCAAAAGCTCGCAGGGCACCAGCCAATTTATGTCCGCCACGGCCGACATAGCGCAATGGCGCGACAAGCTGCAGATCGGCGTCCAGTAGGACGGCCGTTCCCGGCTTGTCGATATGCCGACCATCGACCAGTACCTCACCGGCCATGATCAGCGCTTGCGCGCGGCTGCGCGTGGAAACCAATCCTCGCTCGACCAGCAGCCTATCAATGCGTTCTTTTCTCTTGGCCATGGGTGCTAATTAGTCATTACGCAATCGCTGCAACCAATCGTCCAGCGCGTCCGCTAATGATTGGCGAAGCGCGATTTTAGGACGCCAGCCGCAATGTTCTTCGATCTTGGCATAACTGCCGTAAAGACACGGTGTGTCAGATGGACGCATGCGGGCCGGATCTTGCCTGACTTCCACCTCAACCTGGGCTAGGTCAATGAGGGTAAACAATAGATCGCGGATTGAGACAGCCTGCCCGGAGCAAATCAGATAGGATTCGCCCGGTCGTCCATTTTCAGCCAGATCGACATAGGCAGCAGCCACGTCGCGCACATCTGTAAAATCTCTCTGGGCATCCAGATTGCCCACGGACATGATCGCTTTCTTCTGCCCTAATCTGATGGACGCAAGTTGGCTGGCAAAATCGGGGACGACAAACCCAGGGGTCTGTCGCGGTCCAATATGATTAAATGGCCGTGCTTCGACAACCGGCAACTGGTAGCGCTGCCAGTAAACGGCCGTCAATTGGCCTGCCGCTACTTTACTAATGCCATAAGGGTGCATCGGATGGGGAACGCTGTTTTCGGTCAGAGGCAACATATCAGCACCGATAAGGCCGTAGATCTCGGCGCTGCTGACAATCACAACGCGGGGACGACCCAAGGCGACGGCCGCTTCCAGTAGATTGGCTGTCCCGCCGGCATTCACCGCCAGGGTAAGGGCGGGGTCCTGCCAGGACACGGCCGGGGAAGCCTGTCCAGCAAGGTGAAATATCACGTCAGGTCGCGACGTGGCCACCACGCGCTTCAGAGAAGGCAGGTTTAATAAGTCACCCGGGATCTCCTGCACCAGGGGATGAACCGGTAACTGTTGGTGACTTGTGGCAACATGTACCAGGGCGAATAACTGATGACCGTCTGCTAATAAGCGTTCGACCAGATGAGACCCGGCGAAGCCTGTGGCTCCCGTTAAAAAAATGCGCATGCGTTCTCCTGAATTGCATTATTCGTGGGCCTGATTATACCTGCTATGTCACCGGAATGCAGTCTCTCGCCTTCTCTGCTGCAGAATGAATTCTGCAGCTAGTGAGAAAACATGTTACAAACATGTTGATCACGGTGGATGTGATTTTTTCTTCAGTGATACGCTTGGCGTGGCACAGATATAACGCCGGGCACTTTTGGGCCGTAAGGTGCGGGCGGCGGTCAACGCTACGACGATGCCTTTGAGCGCGTCGATTCAGTGGAGGAGCTACCGCCTTAGTCAGCTCTTCCCGGGCGATATCCGCACTCGCCGGTTCCCCGTCTGCGCATAAGATCAATCTGAATCCTGGGAGCGCTCAAATTGTGTGGTACTATCCCGCCATGATGAAGCAAGATAATCTGTCCGTGGAAATTGGTCGCCTTCTCCAAGGTTTTGCTGGCACCCCTGGAATCGTGATCCGGGATACTGAGGGTGACCTATTGTTCAATCACAATGCGGACCTAATTTTCCCGGCAGCCAGTCTGATCAAGTTGGCGATCCTGCTCAGGTATTATTTGCAGGTGCAGCGAGGCCTGCTAGACCCGCTGGGGAGGATGGAACTAAACCGGAGCCAGATCGTCGGCGATACAGGCATCTTGCAGGAGCTAACGCCAGGCTGCCGGCTCACGCTGCAAGACCTGGTGACGCTGATGATCATTGTCAGCGACAACACAGCCACCAACATGATGATTGGCCGCTTGGGCATGGCCAATATCAACCAGACTATTGAGGCGTTTGAGCTCCAGGATACAATCTTGCAGCGCAACATGTTTGACTGGGAAGCACAGGAAATAGGGCTTGAGAATTTTACTTCTCCTGCTGACATGGCTAGATTGCTGCAGATCTTCCTGTCTAGCGAGAAACTGGCGGCCGTTTCCCAGGCCGGTATCCTGGCCATCTTGAAAAAACAACGCCTGCGCGACAAGCTCCCGGCGCGGACCCCGTCCAGCACTTCATGGGCACACAAGACAGGGGAACTGCCAGGCGTGGAGCATGATGTGGGCATCTTGAACCTTGAAGATACACAGGTGATCGTGGCCGTGTTGACGAAGGAACTGGAAGCCAATGAAGATGGTCGCCGTCTGATTGGTGAAATCGGCCGTCTTGTTTACCAAGCCGCGCTGTAATTTCCCTTTGCGTAACGGCCATCGCCCATACCAGCGTCATCGTGGCCTCAAACTTGAGCCGCAAAATGTGCCAGTTGCGTCCATGTTCTATCAATAAGGGGGAGATTCATGTGCTATAGTTCAAATTGGATTATCGCAGTGGAATCTAGGACATGTTGCAGCCATCGACTTTCGCGGAAACTTCGCCCTGCTTTGCAATCGAAAAAGAAGTTTTCAGTTTCCGGGAAAATCAGCGCACCTAACCTAATAAGAATTTTCGCCGCTTTCCGCGCGAGGCGTATAATGAACCCATGGAAAGCGCGGAGGGAGCGACGAGGCGCTGGTATCGGCGCTTACGGCAAGAGTGGGCTTCCCAGTCACTAGCACAAATTCGGCGCTGGAATGGCTGGCTGCTGCGCGCACTTCTCTTATTGATCCTGTTGCGATTGCTCTTGCCCGCTCCCCTTCTGATCACGCCTGGGCCGCAGCAAACGGTCACCACGCGGCATCCTATCGTTGGGGTCCATACGCGGCTGACGGACGAAGTAGAGGAATGGAAGATTCAGCGCAGCTTGCAGATGGTGCGCGAAATGGGGTCTCCGTGGATCGTGGAGTTCTTTCCCTGGGCTTACTACCAGGGATCTGATGGGGATATCGCCTGGGAGCACCCCGACCAAGTGGTCTCTCACGCGCAGGCACAAGGGTTGACGATCATCGCCCGCCTGGGGCTGACGCCGGATTGGGCACGGCCATCCGACACACCCCTCACCTACCTGGATGAAGAAGCGTATGATGATTTCGCCGCCTTTGCCGCAGCCTTTGCTGAACGGTACCGCGATCAGGTCGATTATCTGATCATCGGCAACGAACCGAACTTGAGCTACGAGTGGGGTTACCGCTCCACCACGTCCGATGATTACGTGAACCTGCTCAAAGTAGTCTATCCCGCCGTCAAGGCAGCCAATCCGGATATGCAGATTCTGGCCGGAGCCCTGGCCCCAACTCTGGAACCGGAAGGATCGCCTTGGGGTATGAGCGATCTGCATTATTTGAGCGGTATGTACGAAGCGGGTGCGGCCGACTATTTCGACGGCCTGGCGGTCCACGCCTATGGTCTCACCTTCCCCGCTCTTGCGGAACCGGACCCGGAGATTCTGAATTTCCGGCGCGTGGAATTGGTGCGTGGGATTATGGTGGCCCAAGGAGATGAGGATAAAGCGATATTCATCACGGAGACGGGCTGGAACGATCACCCGCGCTGGACCATGGGCGTACGTCCCGGGCAGCGCATCGAATATACGGTGGAAGCGTTGCGTTATGCGGAAGAAAACTGGCCCTTTGTGAAAATGATCGCCGTATGGGCCTTCCGCTATCCAGCAGCCACCAAGAGCTATATGGATTACTATACGCTGGTCACACCCGAGTTTGTGAGCAAGCCGCTCTACGATGCCCTTAAGCAATATGCGGGAAATGAATGAAGGTGAGGAAGTGATGCCTAAGAAGGTTAAGCGGATTTTCTTGTGGTCCGTGGCCTTGACGGTCATCTTGTTGGCCCTGAGCGGCTGCCGGACAAAATTCGGTTCCTGGGAACGAATCGAGCAAAGCGGTGTCTTGCGCGTCGGTCTGGATCCGACCTACCCACCCTTTGAAGTCACGAGCGAAGCGGGCGTCTCCGGTTTGGACGTCGATCTGGCCAAGGCGCTTGCCAACGAACTCGGTCTGCGCAGTGAGTTTATCTATTTTGGTTATGATGGCCTGTACGATGCGTTGGCTACGGAGCAGGTTGACGTGCTTATTTCAGCCCTGGTTGTTGTACCGGGACGCAGGCGCGATTTTGCCTACAGCGAGCCGTATTTCAACGCCGGCGAGATGCTTGTGATCCCGGCCGGGCACGACGACATTAGTGGGATGGCCGATCTGGACGGCCGCCGCCTGGCGGTGGAGCTGGGGGCGCAAGGGCACGTTGAGGCGACACAATGGTCCAAACAGCTGGCGGATCTGGCGATCCAACCTTATGGCAGCGCCAATGAAGCAGTGACGGCCGTGGTCGATGGCCAAGCAGATGCCGCCCTGGTGGATAATATCAGCGGACGGCTCTTCTTGAAGGATCGGCCGTTCGCGCAAACGTTGATAAAACGCTTGCCTCAGCCGGTAACGGTAGAACCTTACGCCGTGGTTGTGCGTATAGAAGATGAAATGTTGCTAGATAAGGTGGACGAGGCTATCGTTTCTCTCACGGCCACCGGTGAATTGGACAGGATTATCAGCCGCTGGTTGGGTGGATGATTGCCCCTTCATTTTTCCAGCAAATGCTCTTATAATGAAGGTGCCTGCTCTCTTATTAACAAAAGGGTTTGTACTCGAGAAGCAATGAAAAGATTTCGAAAGCAATCACGCCTGATTCTTCTACTCTCAGCAATCTTCACGATCTTCCTCCTGGTTAGCCAGGTGGCGCAAGCGCAAGGCAAACAATTCCGCTGGGAGGATTGGGAGACGGATATCACGCTGCTTGAAAATGGCGAATTTCTGGTCGAAGAGACTCATACCTTGGACTTTAGCGGCGAGCCATTCACCTTCGGCTTCCGGACGATCAAGACGGGGGCCAGCGGCAACAACGATGCAATTAGAGATATCTCCGTGCGCGAAGGAGATGTGATCTACACGCAGTCCAACGGCAAATCGCCCAATACGTATACGGTCTCAGATAATGGTGACGAGGTTACGATCCGTTGGTATTTTGAGCCTGCGCTGGGCAGCCATACCTACACATTCAGTTATACCGTGGACGGGGGTGTGATCGTAGATTCGGGCCAAGAAGGTCTTAGTGATGAGATTTTCTGGACGATCATACCGGATGATCACCCGGCTACGGTTATGCGCAGCAGCGCGACGGTGCGCCTTCCGGAGGGTGTAAATCCCCAGAAATACACGGGTACAAGCGACTATATCGTCGCCGGTTATCGCAATGATCAACAGAGCAACGACATTTTGACCCGCGTTAGTGAAGACGGCCGTATTGTCACCTACGAAAACAACGAACCGCTGTTGAACGGCAATTCTTTCGCCGTGCGCACACAGTTCGCCCATGGATTGCTGGATATCCCCACTTCCAGATGGCAGCAGCAACAACAAATCGGGGACACGATCGGCCTGGTTCTATTTGTCATCGCCCTCCTGTTATTGATCGGTGGGCCGCTACTGGTGCTGGTTCTTTGGTACGTGCGCGGGCGTGACCCGCAATTGAGCGTTGTGGTTCCAGAGTATATAAGCGAACCACCGGATGACCTGCCTCCGGCGGTCGTGGGCACGCTAATCGATGAAAAGGCGGATATGCAGGATATCGTATCCACGCTTATCGATCTGGCGCGGCGCGGCTATTTGACGATGACGGAAGAGGATGACGATCACCTGTTTTCGCGCACGGAGAAAAGTACCAAAGATTTACGGCCGTTTGAAGAGCAGTTTGTGAAAGATATATTCGGCCGTAACGACGAACGCTCATTAAGCAGTCTACGCTATAAATTTGCCGATAATCTGCCTGGGCTGCGCAGCAAGGTGTACCAGGAAATGGTCGACGAAAAACTGGTATCCACTTCTCCGGACACGGTGCGTAAATCGTATGGCTGCTTCGCCGGATTACTATTTGGCGTCGCCGTCATCGGTTTCTTCGGACTTAGCGCTCTTTTCGCCGAAACGGTAGGCACGGTGGTCTGCCCGGCCCTGGCTCTGGCCGTCACCGGCGTCTTCATGTTGGTCGCATCGCGCTACATGCCGCGCAAGACAGCGAAAGGCGCAGAGGCAGCCGCGAAATGGAATGCGTTCAAAGCTTATCTAAAAAACATCGAAAACTACTCAGACCTGGAGCAAAGCAGCGAAATATTCGCCGACTATCTGGCCTATGCTGTGGCCTTCGGTCTAGAACGCACCTGGATTCGCAAATTTTCTTCTGTCCCGTCCACACCGATTCCGGGTTGGTACTTCCCTTACTATGGTGGTCACTACGGCGGGTTTGGCAGCGGGGCATCCGGCAGTTCCGGGGGTTCCGGAAGCTTAAAACCACCCACTTTGCAGGGCATGTCCGGCGGCGTGACCGGTGGCCTGGCCGGGATGTCCTCCGGCTTGACGCGCATGTTAAACTCTACGTCAACTGTGCTCAAGAGCACACCCCCAAGCACGCGCAGCGGCGGCTCCGGAGGCGGGTTTAGCGGTGGCTTCGGTGGTGGTTTTTCCGCGGGCGGCGGTGGCAGTGCAGGATTTGGTTAAGGGTGAGAAACCGGGTTCCGTATGGGTGGCCTGTCTTTCTTGAACGGGAAAACCGGATTTCTTTGGTCACAGCGATAAAGAAAGGATAGATCATGGGACGTATACTGGGCATTATCTTGGTCGCCGGCGGCATCATCGTGGGCGTCATCATTACGGCCTTGATGGTGGTTTATAGAGGGGAAGGCAGCCTGACGTCGGGCGCGGCCGTGCTGGGCTGGGTACTCGGTATCGCCGTTCTGGTCCTGCCGCAGTTGGGAATCGGCGCCTTTCTGTTGTGGAAGGGAGGCCAGGATGCGGCCGTTGCGGAAAAAGCAGATAAAGAGCGCGAACTGTTAAGTATCGTCAAAGCACGTGGCCAGATCGACATCCGTGATATCGCTATTGAGATGCAAACGAGCAAAGATGAAATCCATGACATGATCCACGATCTGGTGGGCATGGGTCTTTTTTCCGGTTACATCAACTGGGATGAAGGTGTATTGTATTCGAGCCAGGCCAGCCAACTGCGCGAACTGACAAACTGCAATCATTGTGGTGGCCAGCTAGAATTGGCCGGCAAAGGCGTGATCCGCTGCCCTTTTTGTGGGACAGAGTATTTTCTAGAGTAAGAGCAGGAGAATCAAAGATTCCTACAAGAGGACCTTGTACGCAGATTGAAATAATTGTGAGTTGATCGCGGAGAATAATGGTAGTTGATCGTTGAAGTAGGTAACAGGATTCGGCCGTGGGACGCGCTGCAGAATGAATTCTGCAGCTAGAAAGGCAAACATGTTAAAAACATGTTGAGCGCGGTGAACGGGTGAACAGGCACTCTCATTTACTTGTAGAGTTCAACGCTTGTTTCCTACGGAATTCCTACTGAAGCAGCGCAATATTAAGCTAAGGAGCAGATTTAGATCATGAAAGAACAAGTTAATGATATCTATGAACAGATTGCGGGCGAGGAGTCCACTTCTCTGGGCGATCTGTTGAGCAAGGTACCCGGTTTGTCGGGTTATATGGAGCGCGGCCGTCGTCGCGATGCGGACCAGATTTTACGTGACACGATTGCCAAGCGATTGGAAGAGATACGTCTGCGTCTTAGCAACGTCCATCATGAATTGAGCCGTGACATTGGGCTGGCGATGCGCTATGCAGAAGATCTGGGCCGGGCGGATAATCGCCTGATGGGTCTGATCGGCAAGATCGAGGATGCACCGCAGGGGTATGCCGGGTTCTTTGACGCGATCAAGGTTAAAGAGGAAGACCTGGCACGCGTCTATCTCTTTGACGAGCAGATGCTGAACAACGTCGACCAAATTTCGGCCGATGTGGACGAGCTGAACAAGGCGGTCTCACAGGGCGCCAATATCAGCGCGGGTATCAGGCAATTGAACGACGATCTGGCCGCCGCCGGTGAGAACTTCAACGCGCGGAATGAAGTGTTGATGGGAATAGAGTAGCTACTGGGGAAATTGTTAATTGGTGAATTGTGAACTGTGAATTGTGAATGGCAACATGCCCAATTAACCATTAAACATTCAGCGTTCACCATTCACAGATTGTTCCAGTATCTACACCAATCATTGACTCATAAATAAGGAGAGTATCATGCCACAAGTATTTGATGTCGTATCAGTGGATTCATGGGGAAAGAGTGAGATCGTGCAGAAGTTCCCGCGCGGTGGCCCTGGAGATATTAAGCTCGGATCACAGCTTATCGTCCAGCCGGGCGAGACGGCCGTGTTTGTCAGAGGCGGCGAAGCGATGGGCACGTTTGAGCCGGGTCGCTATACGCTGACCACAGAGAATATCCCGTTTTTGACCAACTTATTTGAAGCGGGTTTGTTCGGCGGGAAGAATGTTTTTACGGCCGATGTGTTTTTCGTCAAGACGACGGACATGACAATGCGCTGGGGTACGGCCAATCCGATCATCGTCGAGCACCCGCTACGTATGCCGGGAGCCAGCGCGATGCGCGGCAATGGCACTTATGTCGCCAAGGTGAAAGATCCGTGGCGCTTCCTCAATGCGATGGACGCTTTCCGTGTCAGCGTGGAGCAGAATGACATCAAGTCTCGTCTTGATCCGATGTTGGGAGTCATGATCCAGGACAAGCTCAGTGAACTGGCCATCTCCCAGGGTCTGGGGCCGGCACAGCTGCAATCCTTCACCAAGGATCTAAACGAGCTGTTGATCGGTCTCTTGCAGGAGGAATTCGATTCCATCGGCATGACGCTGATCGATTTCAACATCGTCATGGGGCTGCATCCCAATTCGTTGGAGGTCGTGACCAATATGGGCTACGGCACCAGCTATGTGGCCAAACAGCAGGCGGATGCATTGGTAGAAGCGGCTTCCAATCCTTCGGGCAGCGGCCTGGCGGAAGTGGGCATCGGGGCGATGGGCATTGGCGCTATGCAGCAGCAACAGTTGCTGCAGCAGCAGCAGATGCAACAGCAGGCGGCAGCCGAGCAACCGAGCCAGGCGGCTGAAGCGGCCGGCATGCCGGATGTGATGACACCGGAACAGGCGGCAGCTATCTTACAGGTCTCAAGAGAAGATGTGGTGGCGGCGATTGAAGCGGGTGATCTCAAGGCACGCAAGATCGGCAATGCCTATCGTATCAGCAAAGCGAATATGGAAGCTTACTTGGCGGGGTAAATGCGCGGTTTGGAGTAATGGATTCGGCCGTTGGGCGCGTTTCAAATGGGTAGAAACGGGGAAATAATTAGTGGTTGAATTGTTGAACTGCTGAGTTGTTAACGGAGTTGTGCGATATCAGAAGCCGCGAGAATGATCGCGGCTTTTTCGTTTCAACTCAGATCAGTCTATACGAAGCGGATTGTGTACGATTTTGGAGAAGCGAGAAACAGTAAATGGTGAACTGTGAATTATTAATGGTGGATTACTAATGAATGACTTTACATAAAAGTGGGGACCGCTTTTGCTTCTTTTGTATTTTTCTGCTGGAAACTAAATCGATTCTTTGAGGAGGAGAGGAGGTGGGGAGTAGGGAGATGTTGTTTGCTTTCGTGATGGTTCATGATTTATCTCTTGGCCGCGCTGCTTGGGGGAGAGGACGGCCGTGTTTTGTTGCGCGAAGGTTTGTTATGAATTGCCTGTATTCTACAATAGAACATATGTTCTTGTCAATACAAATCTTCCTCGATTCTTCGAATTGGCAAGAGATCTTTTGTTGGTTGGGTGACCGAAGATTGGTCCAATCGCAGAGATTGGACCAATCCAGGAAATTGGCAGAAATTCGGCTTGTCAAGCAGAGGATATTGTTCTAGTATGTTGCTAGAGTTTGACGGTGAAGATTGCGTAGGCGCGGCAGAAAATGCCGGTGCGCACAGGGGAGTGCGTTGTGTTACGTGTCAGCCTGGTGTCGCGAATTGTGGCACTGTTGACTCCGTTCCTGGGAGCGGTGGCGCTGGCTGCCTATCTCTGGCAAACGGCTGTTCCCCTCCATGCAGCGATAGGGCCCCAAAACAGATGTAATGCGCTCGCGGTAGTCTGCGATCTATCGGCCATAGACCACGATGCAATCTTGGCTTACAGCAGCGATCAGATGGTTATCAACGAGGTCGACGCCGAAACACCTGGCACTGATACCGTTGAATTCGTGGAGCTGTACGATGGGGGCAGCGGCAATACGAGCCTGGACGGGCTGGTTCTCGTTTTCTTCAACGGGCAGGATGACCGTTCTTATCGCAGCTTTGATCTCACCGGTTTAAGCACGAATGGTGATGGCTATTTCATCGTGGGTAACAATGGGGTGCCTGGAGTGGATCTGGCTTTTGCCGATAATGTTTTGCAGAATGGGCCGGACGCGTTGGCGCTGTATGTAGGCACGGCCAGCAGCTTTCCCAACGGCACATCCGTAACCACGAGCAATCTGCTCGACGGCCTGGTCTATGATACAGGCGATCCCGACGATCCTGGTCTGCTGATTTTGCTGCAAGCGGGCGAAGCACAAGTTGACGAGAACGGCCGTGATTTCGCTGAAGATCACTCTAACCAACGCTGCCCAAATGGCAGTGGTGGCCAACGACTTACGCAAAGCTACTGGCAAGAATATCCCACGCCCAAGGCCAGCAACAACTGCCCCATAACCGGCGACGATGCTCCTCAGGTCTTGACCATTTCGCCCGAGGATAATGCCCAGGGCGTAACGGTTGACGCGAACATCATTGTGACTTTCAGTGAAGCAGTCATTGTCAGTGCGGGTTGGTACGACATCGGCTGCTCCAGCAGCGGCAGTCATGCTGCTGCCGTGACCGGGGACGGTACGCTCTTCAGCCTCAACCCGCAAACGGACTTCATGCACGACGAAAGCTGCACGGTTACCTTCAGCGCGGGGTTGGTGACAGATGCAGACAATGAAGATCCGCCGGACCAGATGGCGACGAGCTTCGTATCGTCTTTTACGACCAGTGCCCGTCCTGTCGCCAGCCAGATGCTGATCAACGAGGTTGACGCCGACACCGCGGGAACAGACACGGCCGAGTTTGTGGAGCTGTTCGATGGCGGCGCGGGGTCGACCAGCTTGGACGGGCTGGTGGTTGTTTTTTATAATGGCGGTGACGATACCTCCTACCGGGCCATTGATCTTGATGGGCAGTTGACGGATGATCAGGGTTATTTTGTACTGGGCAGCGCGGCGGTCAGACGGGGTTGATTTAATCATTGCCGATGGCGCGATGCAGAATGGCGCAGACGCGATCGCTATCTACAAGGGCAGCAGCGGTGATTTCCCGCAGGGGACGGCCATCACAGCGATCAACCTGCTCGACGCCTTGGTCTATGATACGTCTGATGCAGATGATGGTGGGCTGCTGGTTCTGCTGTACGCCGGAGAGCCCCAGATCGACGAGGCTGGACGGGGCAGCCCAACAGCCGATTCTAACCAGCGCTGCCCCAACGGCTCCGGCGGACAACGGCGGACGAGCAGTTACCTGCAGAACCTGCCCACGCCCAAAGCAACAAACAATTGCATTCTCGACGCTGCGCCGCAGGTCCTAGTAACCTCACCAGCGGACGGCGCCGGCAATGTGGCGCGCGATGCCGTCCTGTCAGTGAGATTCAGCGAGGCTGTCAACGTCACGCCAGCTTCTTTCGAGCTTGATTGCAGCGACAGCGGCGGGCACACCCTGGCCAGTGGCGGGGGACCAATTCAGTACACAGTGACGCCGGCGGCCGGTTTCACAGGTGGCGAATCATGCACGGCAAGGGTGGTAGCTGCTGAAGTTGGCGACGCGGATACGGCCGATCCGCCGGATCAGATGATGACGGATTTCGTGTGGAGCTTTACGGTAGCGGAAGTGCCGCCGGCTTCCTATATCCTGATCAATGAGGTTGACAGTGACACGCCCGGTGCGGACACGGCCGAGTTTATCGAACTGTACGATGGGGGCAGTGGTAGAACGATGCTGGATGGACTTGTAATCGTTCTTTTCAACGGCAGCAGCGACACGTCTTACCGGGCAATCGACCTGGATGGTTACGAGACTGGCGCTTCAGGCTATTTCGTAGCGGGCAATGGTGCTGTGCCCAACGTCGATCTCGTGTTTGCGAACGCTGTTATGCAGAATGGGGCCGATGCAGTGGCTATTTACGCGGCCAGCAGCAGCGATTTCCCCAGTGGGTCGGCCGTTACCTACAGCGGACTGCTCGACGCCCTCGTTTATGATACGGACGATTTAGATGATGTGGAGCTGCTTGCCCTGGTGCAAGGGGGGCAACCGCAAGTCAACGAAGCAGGGCGCGGCCAATGGGAGTTGGACTCCAACCAACGCTGCCCCAACGGGAGCGGGGGCCAGCGCATTACAGCGGGGTATTTACAGAATCCGCCAACGCCGGGGGCAATCAATGATTGCAAGTTGGACACAGCGCCGCTGGTTGACGCGACCACACCCAGCGCCGGCGCAAGTGATGTTGCCCTGAACAGCGATGTGACTATTAGCTTCAGCGAGCCTGTGCAGTTGTCTGGCGAATGGTTCGCCATCACGTGCAGCCAAAGTCTGGTGCATAGGGCCGATATCTCGGGAGGGCCGCGCGACTTCATACTGAACCCGCAGGTTGACTTTGCAACGACCGAAGCATGTACGGTCACTTTGTTCAGAGAGCAGATCACGGACCTTGACGGCCTGCCCGATACCCTGGCCGCGGACTATTCCTGGACCTTCGCCACCGGTGTTCCCGAATTTGGCACTTGTGGTGATCCGGCCACGCCTATCTCAGCCATCCAGGGTAAGGAGCAGACCAGCCCCCTGGCCGGCGCGCAAGCGGTGATTGTGGAAGGTATTGTGAGCGGTGATTTTCAGGGTGAGGAAGCGCTGGGCGGCTTCTTTGTGCAAGAAGAAGCGGCTGATCAAGACGCAGACCCGCGCACTTCTGAGGCGATCTTCATCCAGGACAGGGGTCAGGCGACGGATGTGACTGAGGGCCAGAGGGTGCGTGCCCAGGGAGATGTAAGCGAGATAGAGGGCATGACCAGTCTGGGAAATGTAAGCGACTTGCTCTTTTGTGGATCTGGAGCGGCGACAGCCGCCACGACACTCATGCTGCCAGTTCCGGATCTCATGCAGTGGGAAGCGGTGGAAGGGATGTTGTTGTCGCTGCCACAGACACTGGCCGTTACGGGCAGCGCGGATCTAGGCCGGGCTGGGTCGATCGATCTGTCAGTGGACGGCCGTCTTTTCTCTCCAACTGAAATCGCGGAAGCAGGAGAAGCGGCCTTGGCCACGGCCGGCTTGAACAAACGCAGGCGTATTACGCTGGATGATGGCAGTATGATAGAGACTCCGCTGCCGCTGCCGCCTTACCTGGGACCTCAAAACAGGCTGCGAGCTGGTGACACGGTAGCAAACCTTAAAGGCATCCTGGCGGAGGATGGTTCTGGTTATCGTATTCATCCAACACAGCCGGTGCAATTTACAGGAACTAACGAACGGGAAGCGGCACCGGCCAAGGTCAGCGGCGGGCTGCGCGTGGTCGTTTTGCACACGGGCGATTACTTCAACGGTGACGGCCTGGGAGCAGGATTCCCTGGCGCACGCGGGGCAGAGACGGGAACCGAATTCGCCCGCCAGCGCAGCAAGATCATCAGGGCTATCGTCGATCTCAATGCCGACGTCCTCGGCCTGCTAGCGCTGGAGAATGACGGTTACGAAACAGGCAGCGCGCTGCATGACCTGGTTGACGGTTTAAATGAGGCAGCGCCAGCGGGCACAACTTATGCCTTCATCAATCCGGGCAGCGAAGCGTCAGGCAGCAGCGAAATCGCGGTTGGGTTTGTTTACCGCCAGGAGACGGTGTCTCCCGTGGGCACGGCTGTTACCCTGGACGATCTACCCTTCAACACGCCCAACGGCCGGCCGCTGGCGCAAGCGTTCGCAGCAGCAGAGAGCGGCGAGCGATTTGTGGCAATCGTCACCCATTGGCAAGAAAGAGATAATTGCCCAGCGGCGGGCGATCCCAATGCGGAGCAAAATGATGGCCAGGGCTGCTGGAACGTTTTGCGCAAGCAGGCGGCGAATGCCTTGGCCGCCTGGTTGGAGACAGATCCGACCGGCAGTGCAGACGCTGATATCTTAATTGTTGGGAATTTGAACGCTTACAGCCGTGAAGAGCCGCTAAAAATCTTGGGGCCGGCGGGATATGGTAACCTGGCCGCGCACAGTCCCGGCAGTGGTTATACATCGAATACCGGCGGCGAGTCGGGCACACTGATCCACGCTTTCGGCTCCCCCACCCTGGCTGCCCAGACAAAAAGGGCCGCTCCATGGCATATCAACGCCGACGAACCGCAGGCGTTCGACTATCGGATGATGAACCAGCCGGCACTCTACACACCCGACGCTTTCCGTTCGTCCGGACATGATCCCCTTGTGATTGATCTAATACTAGCGCCTGTTGAGACGGCGGCGGAACAGATCTTCCTGCCGTTGGTACAAACACATCAATAATGATTAATCAAAGGGCGCGCTTCAAATGAGTTAGAAAACAGGAGAATGATTAATCGTGGAATTGTTGATTTTGCGATTGGTTAATGAAGAGATGCCGCGCCCGATTTACCATCCAACAATTCACAAATTAACCATTTTTCGCCTTCTCTAACTGAAATGGAACACACCCCTCATCAAATAGTGGAACGAATACTCTCTAGCTCGGCCGCCACCTGGCGAACCGTGGCGGGGCGCAGGGCAGGGTTCTTGGCCAGCATCTGGTTGAGCAAATCAATCAGGGCCCGCGGCAACGGGGAACGATAACGGGTAATATCAGGTGTAGGGCTGTTCAGGATACCAATCAGCACGGCCGTGATCTGGTCACTATAAAAGGGAGAAAAGCCGGCAACTATCTCATACAAGACGATGCCCAGTGACCATATATCGCTGCGGCTGTCGACTGCATCCCCTCTGCACGCTTCGGGACTCATGTAGGCCGGGCTACCCATCACGGTGCCGACCTGGGTTAGGCGCACATCACTACGCATCAGGCCGGCGAGACCAAAATCAGTCAGGCGCGGGGTTCCATCTTCGGCGATCAGCACGTTGGCCGGTTTGAGGTCGCGGTGGATGATGCCCATGTGGTGGGTACGGGCGAGTGCATCGGCGAGTTCCAGGCCAATTGTTAGCGCCTGGGACAAGGGCAGTTGTGGTCGCGTATCCAGTAAATTGCGCAAACTGCCGCCGGGCACATATTCCATGACGATGTAGTACTCACCATCAGATGCAAGGGACGCCAGAACGCGCACGATGTTGGGATGGTTGAGTTGGCCCAACAGTTCACCCTCGCGCAAGAAGCGCGAGACTACGGCGTGATCCTGCAAGGTTAGCGCCGGCTTGAGCCGCTTTATGGCCACATGCTGCCCGGTTTTTTCGTCACGGCCGTAATACACTTCGCTATGCCCGCCTATGGACAGGAGGTCTAGCTGCGCGAAGCGGCCGGCCAGCAGCTGCGGCTGGGGCATTGGGCGAGGTGATTGGGCAAATTCAGCCTGTGACGAAGGCAGTGTAGAGCGCCCGCCATAGCGAATAGCCTCGATCTCGGCGCTAACGAGGCGCATGCTAGGCAGGCGCTTCCGGGGATCTATTTGCAGCATACGACCAATGAGCATGATCAACGCCGGCGGGATGTCGGGGCGGAACTGTGAGAAATCCGGCAGCGGCCCGTTTTCTATAGCCGCCTGAATCTGGCCTGGAGTATTCCCTGCAAACGGCCGCCGTCCAGCCAGCATTTCAACCATCAGCACGCCAAAAGACCAAATATTGCTCAATATAGACGGAGTTTCTCCGGCCAATGCTTCCGGGCTCAGGTAGGGCGGTGTACCAAATACAATGCGGTTTCCTCTTTGGCGATCAAAATGAAATCCATAAGTAAAGGCAATGTCGGCGATCTTGGGTGAGCCGTCAGCGGCTATGAGAATATTGGCAGGCTTCAGGTCGCGGTGAACGATATTGAGACGATGGACACGGGTTAATGCATCGGCGATATCCAAGGATATTTCCAAAACGCGATCAAGAGGCGTAGGCTCCCGACTCGCGATCAGGGTTTTTAATGAACCCCCTTCTACAAATTCCAGGATTAGATCCACCCGCTGGTCCTCGTCGACAATATCCAGCAGTTTGACGATATTCGGATGCTCCAGCTCCCGCAATACCTGGCCCTCCTGGCGGATCTGTTCGTCGATGTCCAGCAGCGCTACTGCTTCGTCACGTCTAGCCCGCTTAATAGCTACGATCTCTCCTGTATTTTGGTCCCGGCCACGATACACTTCCGCAATTTGACCACGGCCGACCCTTTCCAGAAGGAGATAGCGCGAGCCAATGAGCTGTTGGTCACTAAATTGGCTGCCCGCGTCCAAGGTATCAGGTGACATATTCACCTTTCAGTCTGCACTTTCACAAGCTCTTTCGCATTGAAGCAACTGCCCATCACCATGACAGTTTGCCGGATGCCCGAGAAGGGTATTTACATCTTAGCGAGTATTATACTCCTGAACTGGTATGCGGTGAACCAAAGTCAATCCGAAACTCACGACGGCCGTTCGCGTGGTTTCCGGTGACACTCTCAAGCCTTATCTGCGATGGCAAGACAGTGGTATTGTTGACAAATGAGGGCAATGTGGAGACGTATCGTGGGTGGTAACTTTGGTAGATGGGGGAATCGCAGCCCTAGCCATGCCCGGCACAGCGCAAATAGTTCTGGATAGTCCAAAAATATAAGCGGTGTGCCGGGCACAACTACGAGTACAAAGGTGGCGGCGCGGTGTTTAGTGAGGTTGACCCTAATTCGCCCCAAACATTTGCTGCAAAACAGTCGTGAGGGGCGTCAATTCAATCCCGAATTGTGCCGGCGTGTCGCCCATGTCGACGAACGACTCATACGTCTCGGACGCAATGAGGGTCGGTTCCACTATTGGAGGGACCAAGGGCACAACGGTCCCGGGTGGCACGTAGTTAACGGGCAGCTTCTGTCCTATCGCTTCGCCCGCGGCCGCCACCACTTCCGTCCATGAGTACGAAGGCCCGCCAATCTCAATAGGGGCGTTGTGCGCCGCTGGATTGTCGACTGCGGCAATGGCAAAGGCAGCCACATCTGCTTCGGAGATAAACGGATGTTTGTGATTGCCTTCACCGACCAGGGTCACCGGCTGACCAGCCTGCAACGGAATGCCTATGACCATACCCACCCACACCTCAGTGAACATACTTGGTAGCAACGCCGTCCACGTCATGCCGCTCGCTGCCAGTGCATTTTCGCAGGTGGCCTTGATGTGAAAGAGTGGCACAGGGTGGTCGATCGCGCTGCCACGTGCTGACGTGTAGATGAAGTGTTCCACGCCTGCTTCGCCGGCTGCGGCGATCAGGCTGAGGGTACCGTTCAAGTCCACAGTTTCCAGATCGCCGTCACGCTTGGTAGCGGTGGCGGTGGTGATAACAGTGTCGACGCCTGCACACGCCACGTCGAGTGAGCCGCGGTCGGTGAGGTCCCCGCTGACGGCTTGCGCGCCGGCGGCGATGAGGGAATCGGCCGCGGTTGCCATCCCCACTTGTGCCATTTCAGCCGAAGGAGAGTGATCGCGCACAAGAATACGCACATTCTTTCCTTTCTCCAGCAAGCCGCGTGTTATGCGGCCTCCCAATGTGCCTGTTGCTCCAACTACAAGAATCATGATTGACCTCCATTCTGTCTAGGGTTGTCAGAAAAATACAACTCCACCTGCAACTGTAAATATCGTACCATGGCTGGCAAGCTGTTAAATTGCCGCTTTTGGCCGGTCTGGATCGATTGCACCTCGCCGCGCCACCTCAGCTGCGACTCCCCGTCGCCATCCTCCTGCCAAAAGCGCACTAAATAGGAGTAGTACGGTTCGTGTTTCATGTGTTCCTACCTGACTCAGGCAATTTGACGCCAACGGTCGTTTGCTCCTCAGCGCTCGGCATCATCTTGTTCGAGGGATATAACAGCCAGGGCGTCATCAACATGTCGCAGTGGTTACACCGTTGGTTCAAAACATTGGTTTTAGAAAACCGCCGTTTACAAGATGAGCAACGCACACGACGGGAAGCAACTATCCATGTGCCGATCCAGACCATTGCATATATTGATAGACCGGCTACCAGGCTAAGTAGAGTCAGCACAATAAATGGTCCTGCATCTGATGAAGAACCAAACATGATCAGCACCCGACCTGCCGCCATAGGAATCAAGAACAGCCAAAGTACGCCGCTTGTGATGATCATAATGATTCGCAGTCGCAATCGAGGTAGCTCTACTCCGCTATAATGACCCAGCAACTGGGTTCCAACACGGTGAGCAAAAAACAGCCAGAGCCAAACCAAAATGCCGCTGCCTACCCACCAAACTATCATGGCAAAGCCACGCCAGAGTTCGCCCGTTGGGTAAACAGAGACAAAGGGTGACATGGCGCTATACACAGGAATGACAAGAAATCCAAGTTCCAGACCCAGCAACCACAGTACAGTTACGAGACCAAGTTGTCTGAAACGGCCGTTTCCCGCGCGTTCCGTCATCTGGTCGTACAAGCTCTCGCGAATTAGTTGCAGCCCCAAGACACTGGACATGAGATAGCTGATGGCAAGAACGGGCAAGAACAAGGTTACGGCCGCTAGAATAACAAACATAATTAGGAGGCCCAGTGCCAACAGCAATAGCAAGTAACTCGTTTTGGCCTCAGCCATTTCCATCATATTTGCCGCGCCGGACACAAAAGCGAAACCCAAACCAGCGGTGAGGTCGCTAAAAAGGGCAAAGGCGTTGATAGATACAAGAGCCATCAAGAAACCGACCAGGAATGGTAAATCCAGGGGAAATTTGAAGAGCCGCCCGGGATCATTAACTGTTGCCAGGCGTTCCGCAGCCGTAGGGTGCAATTTCCACCAGCCACGTATCCGCTTCCAAGGGGATTCGGTACTTTCTGTTGGCCGTAAGATCATTCGCAGACCCGGCTGGGCGCCCCACAAATCGGCGCGCGCATCAGCATAATACTCCCGCACTCTCAAAACAGACGCGCGGGCGGCTTTGGTTATCAGCCAAACGACGCTTAGCTGGAACCCCACGGCCAAATAAGCCGGTATATTTCGGGTGAGAAACGAACCCCAATCGCTGCTAATACTCAACAATCGGGCACCTAAGGCCTGCAAGAGTAGGAAGCTGAGGGCAGCGATCATGGGCAAAAGGGCGTAATAATGTGTCGTATACCAGAGAGCCTCGGTAAAGTAGTAACGACCCACATCTCCATTGGCTATGTGACCCATTTCGTGTAATAGTACGGTTCGCAAGATTACCGGCTTTTTGGCCATTACCACACGCCAATAACCGTCCAGACGCATGATGTACCGTTTGGGCAGCCCGAACACCTGGGCGCTCTGTGAGCGAAGGCTTGGATTTGTAACAACTGCAGGAGCCGGGGCAATGCCAGCAACAGCCGCCTTTCCCAGAACTTCCTCTTCAAGTTCTCGTCCTTTGACAGGATCAATTGGCACCAACTCTTCCTGTCTGCAGACACGCTGCGGATGTCGTCGATAGTGCAAGATGGCGGCTAATAGAACGATGGCGATCATGGTTAACGGCAAGGTTATGCGCAGGAGGTGAAATGAGGAGGAAGTTGAACCTATGATTCCGGCATTTGAGAGAAAACTAACATCCGCACTGTTAGGAACCATGACGGGAACTTCTGGCGTCACGCCCGTCAACCCGGCGGCAAAGGCGATAGCCAGGCCTGACATGAAAGCCAATGACAATGAGGCGACTACCAAGAGTACGAAGCGCGCGTTTGTCTCAGGAGGTAGAGCGAACGGATTGGGTTGTGCGGGTGTTGATTGACGAGTTACCATCTGCGCGCGCCCGTCAAGTTGACAAAGCAAACCTCGTTAGCAGAGCCTGCGCCAAGAGTTTTCCTTCTTCAGCAGGTAATCCAAAATCGACGGCCGTTTCAAGTCCAATATCGTAAATGTGTTGCAGCTCAGCTTTGGCAAGCATGGCAGTTCCGGTTTCGGGATGGAAAAGCGATCGGATTCTGGCCGTAATAACTGTGGCGCTTTCTTCCTGAGTGGCTTTAATCACTTCTTTGATCACAAAACCAATCGCTGTGGTTAGCATCGCTGCAACGGCCGGCGTTGCAACTACCATGACATCTTCAATGCCAAAGGCCAATGGGTCATCATCAGTGGCGTGGCCCTTTGTGGCGGGAGATGGTTTAGCATAGTAATCCGCCATCAATTCGTCGAATAGATCAAGCTCTTCGGGAGCAATCTGGGCCACTATGTCATAGGAGGCACTGGTCACTAGTTCGCGTTCCTCGGGTGAATCTTTCCACATCGTAAAATCTCCTATAGAGTTGCCAATCCGCTAACAGCCGCCGTGACGCGCGCAAAAGTCGGCCTGTATATCCTCGAAAAAAGGCACAGCTTGTGCATTGTCTCCCTTGGGCACGCTGAAGTACAAACCAGGCGCGCCAGGGACGGGGACAAGCCCTGCTTGCCATTGAGAGTCAAAGGTGAGACTCGTGCGAAAAGATAAAAATGCTTCTTCTGCCTGTACTTTGAAACTCTCAAGCGAAACGAAGCTGGTGGGGTTCCCGTTAAACCAAACGCCGGCACCGGTCGCGGGATCGACAATCTTGTGCGTGGCCAAATAGTATTCGCCCGTCATTGGATTTCCCTCAACCGAACAGCGAAAACCTACCACTCCTTCACTTGTCTCTACGTCCTCACTTAGGAATGTGTTGAGATTACGAGCGTAATCAACCGTCAGGCCGGAACAAATGGGTTGAACCCAATTGCGCAGCGCCTTCTCGGCCGCTTGCTCCCCGCTCTCATGGGATTTTATGGTGAATATCAGGCCATTTTCTTGAATAGTGCTCCCTTCAGGATAGCCTGCCTCGGTCAGTTCAGAATGAGGTAGTAAAAACATCTGCAGGTCATGAGTACCGTAGAAGATGGCTGCACGGCCGTCAGGAGCGGCCATCTCTACCCAGGGGTGCTGAAAGCCCATCGAATAGCTCACGTTGCCATTGACCAGCCAGCCGGCGGGAACCCGTGCTGCAAAAGCGGCCGTCTGCGGTTCTTGCCAAGCTATGAGGTTAAGTTGAGGCGCTTCATCTTGAATGGCTGGGGCGGTTTCTGGTTGCTCAGTACTGATTTGCGGCACTTCTCCAGTTGATGCTGTTTCTGGTTCTGCAACAGTGATTTGCGGGGCTTCTTCAACCTCGATTTCACTAATGTTGTTGGCAGGCTGACTTGTCAGATTGCAGGCCAGCATGAGCAGAGAGAGCAAGGTTAGAATAAGCAGCACTTTCTTTTTCATTGAGTAATTCCCTTACCTTGGCGATCTATTTGCAGCACTCTTCTATCCTTTTTTGTCTGTGTAGCTGCACTTCATGTTTATCGGCTTTGCGGCAAGAAAGGTCTAGTGTGTAGCCTACCACCGCGGTTATGCGGCTTGGTGTTGCGAGCCTGAGGAATGCCGGGTTGAGAGCGCACAAGTTGCCAAACTTGGAATTTATTTTCGAGATAAAGCTCGTCCCGAATGAATGTTTGTAGGGCGTTGGGTTCGGAATGTGTCGTATCGCCGGCGGCTTCAAAGATAGTACGCACCGCGATCTGAAGCTTGACAAACCCGCTGTTTATCTCCTGTGCTCCTTTCCCAATCTCGGTCGCTAATTTATCCTCCAAATTATTATACTTCTGCGGCGTTGGGTCGTAGTTGTATTGGCGTTGCAGCTCGAAGGCGCGCGCCTGAATCGCCATCTCGACCATGTCCCGCAGCACGCGGAAGATGTCACCAGCTGCCCGAACTTCGAACAACGTTTGATCTGGAGTACCGGCGGCGTTGTTGATGGAGACAATCACCGATTGCGGCGCGCGGACAATTGTGCCATCGATCTCGACATGGTTGCCGCCGCTTGGTTCGAGCGTGCCAACCGCATCGAATGCCTCCTTGAAACTACGACCATCTTTGAAGTTGCGACTGGCATTTGGATTGCCGGCGTAATCCAGAATGAGCTTCTTAACGGTCTCTTCGTGTGGACCAAGATCCTGCAATGCTCCTTGTACCAATGCGTTAGCCAGTCCGCCCATAATTTCGATTACTACCGGTTGCGAATTGCGCACCGGTTCCACGATGACGCCAAGCGCAGTCTGAAATTTGCTTTTAGGCAATTGCTTTAGAAAGGCTGTGATCATGAAACTGATCAGACGCTCCTCGATTGTCTTGCGAGCCATAGGAATCTGGCTGCGGCCTTCTTCAACCGTGGCCGAGAACAGAGCAATCACCTCCTTGTTTTCGGCAAGTTCCTCGGCGATATGCATGACGTTGTCACCAAGTAGTTTTTTTACTGCATCCGCGCCCATCTCAATCGCCTTGGTGCCTGCGCGGTCGATGCCTGCTCTGACGATACGCGGCAGTTTACTGACCGCAATATTCTGATAGCCGGTCAGTGTCCGCAGAGCGTCAATTTCATCCTGTGAAAGTGCATCCGTATCATCGAGATCAATCTTGCTTTCCAACTTGGCATAGAGGGGTCTAAGCTCGCTGTTCACCTGTTGCAGCTTTTCTCCGGCGCCATAACCAAATGCCAGCGACAGCTTGGCAAATGCGAGAAACGCGCCTCCCATGGGAATGATGCGTTTGGCTAACGTCTCTCCTTGATCTTTTATCTCCTTTTTGGCTGCCTCCAGCATGGCTTCTTTTAGCGCGTCTGATAATTCCCCTTCCGGGTCTGAGCTCCAATTTAGCAGACCGGTTCCCAGCGCGCCGGCCGTTTTCAGTGCAAAATCGAGAAGACCTTTAGAAGGCGATTCTTGACTTCCGCCGGAGCCGCCGTCACGGCTGCCGTTGGCTGCGGTTGAAGCGAACTTATAGCCACCATTTGACAGTAATTCGCGAATATTGTCTCCATACACCTTTTTGTCTTCTGGCTCCGTCGCTAAGCTTTGTTGTTCCTTCAACGCGTTGATACGTGAACCAAGAGAGGTCTGGGAGGGAATTTCTGACTGCGAACGCGCGCCTTCAATCATCGCTTGATTAGCCAGACCCGCGGCGACCTCGCCTATATCACCGGCCGACTGGAGAGCACGGGCCGCGGCGTCGCCGGTCATTTCGGTTGCAGCCTGGCCCAAACTACCGGCAAGCTGGGTCAAATTACCGATAATGCCGGCAAGCTCCCCGGCCTTGGACATGTCGCGGAACATATCCGAGGTACGTAGGGTTGCGAAGGCCTCGGCAAGGCCGGTAGGCTCTGGGAAGGTCGGCGGGTTGACGATGTTAATTGTATTTGGAAGCGCGCTAGGCGTTGCGTCTTGCGACTGTACCCGGCTGCCCAAAGTTAACGGCGCAATCGCCGGGGGCTGGTGCGGAATCGGCATTTCGTGCCAGGCCACATGACGTGTTAGGTCGAGTTTTTCGGCAGCGTTGGAGCGCCCGAGAATCGCTTCCGCAAAGAGCCCTGAGGTCGGCAAGTCGACAATATCCGCGGACAAGGGACGGTCGTGCAATCGCTCCCAGCGATCGATGACCCACTGGGGATGCTCGATCAACCTGGCGAGATCCGGTAGCACACGTATCTGTATGGTACGTGAATCAGGAACCTTGGAGAATGGCAGTTCCCGGTCCCAATGGCGTTTCATTCTGAGAATGAGAAACGATCCCGCTATCGCAATAGGCACCGAATGGGCAATCCTGTGCAACGGAAGCTCGTAATTGCCATCGCTTATGACGATCGCGTCGAGTAGGATCGCCAGAACTTCCGGCTCAGCTCGCTGAATATACTCGCGCGTCAACGCGAAGCGGCGACCGTTGGCCAACAGCAGCAGGTTGGTCAGGGCGTCGTCCTGTGCCTCCGAGCGCTCCTGAACGGCCTCCTCGTACTCCTTTTGGGCTTCATTCTCAGCTTCTACGGCTTCGTCGTACACCCTTTTGGCTTCAAGATATTCCTCGTATGTTGCGCTAAGGCCCGACGTAGCATTCCAGGGGAAGTGCTTGGTGCGGTCACTGTCGGATGGGTTGCTCGCCGGGAAAAAGGTTTGCTGCGTCAGCACAATGCTGGCTGTGTCCTCGCCTGCTTGGCCCTCAAGCTTCTGTGTTGCACGGACCAGCACTTCGACGTCCGTTTCGATGTTGACTGCCTGATCAAGTGTGACGTCAATTCCCTTTATCTGCGTGCCGCTCAGCGGCAACGAAGTGAGCTCTGATGAATCAAAGTTGAGAGTCCGCGGGGCCTGCGTGGAAATGTGCTTGAGATCATCGATGCGGGCTGCGCCAATGTCATCCCACCAAGAGAGGCGAGCGCTCACAGCATTAAAACCCTGACTGACCTTTACCGCAACTTCCACTTTCTTGATCTCAAGGCTGCTCGGCGAGCCCGGCTCTAGCGGTTCCTCCGGCACCTCGACCTCGATCTTCTCGATCTTCATCTGCGCGTAGCCTAGTTTCTCATCGATAAGCCGGACCATCTCGCCGTCTTCGAACAGAATGCGGATGAAAGGCCACAAGTTCTTGATGTTTTTGGCGTCAAACGGCAAAGTGCCGAAGGGAAGGAATAGCAGCGGTTCCAGCGAGTCCAGTTTAATGCTGACAGCATACCGATGCAGGATTTCATAGTACTGCATCGTGAGCGCGTGCATGTGGTTGTAGTTGGTGACCGTACTCGTCTGTAGATGATCTCGCTCCTCTTGCACGTCCTCAAGAACAACCGATGAACGCAGCGAACGCTCGACAGAAGATTTCTGCCGGGTTGTGAGCATGATGTCCTGAGCGGTTGTGCCTTCTACATCACGATCGCCATTGGTGTCAGCCCTGATCATGCCCAGGGCGCCGGCCCCGGCAACCGCTATGCCGGCGCTGGCCACACCGGCAAAGCCCCCCACAGCAGCGCCTGCTAACGCTCCCGGGACGGCGCCGACACCGGCGACGATTGACCCGAGCGCGGCACCCCCCAAGGCGCCGCCGACACCTCCCACGACACCAGCGGCCGCCACCGCGGCAAGCCCCCCAGCGGCCGTCACCGCGGCCGTCTCCGTTTGTCCCCACTGGTGCTCTGAGGCGACCCCGCTGGCCGTTTCGTCGAGCGAACGGTTGTGTCGTGCGAAATGCGACAGATCCTCCGCTCCGACCGTGTCTTCATCGCGTCCGGTCCGCTGAGCGCGACGCCAATCTACGATCGCAATGTTTCTGCTTTCCCCTGGCGCTAACGACAGACTGTGCATCACCTCACCCAGATAGGTTCCTTGAAGAACCCATTGTTGAGTATAACCGGCGAGACGGCCGAGGTAGAGCACCGGGCATGGCAGCGTTGACTCCTCGAAGATTTGGGTCAGGATTGTTTCCGGTGCACATGCCTTATCGAGGAAAATCCTCAGATTGCGCAAGTCGCGATCGCGGATAAAGCTGTTATAGCGGTAGAGAGAGGTGATGGCACCTGTCATTTTGGGCATCAACTCGTCCGGCGCTGAAGGTGGTGACTGGTAAAATGGCTGCTCCGCAAAGCCGTCGAGCAGCGCCTCGGCCCGCATACGAGGGCCAAAGTTGGCTAGCGCCGCGATCGTAACGATGCCAAAGCGCACAAGAATTGCGGCCGTCTTATCATGGACAGAGGAAAGAGCAGCAATTGGCCACGATGCTGCCTTCGTTACATCCTCCCCCAGAAACTTCTCGGTGACCAGGCGTTTGAGGTCGCCAGTTGGGCGACCATTAAGCGATATAGCAAGGACGGCCCGGGCCGCTATCACCGGTTCAAATTCAAGAAGCGCCTTCAGCGTTGTGAGGCCCAATAAACCTAGGAGCTCTTCTTCAGCGGGCTGAGATGTGATTCTTTTGTCGACGGTCCGGTTGGAGATCGTGGGGGTCGGCGGAAAGGGTCTAATAATCGTAGCCATAATCTTACGCCTTCTTAACGGTAGCAGTGGTGAACTCAGAGCTTAAGTGCTTCGTAAATCTAGTTGTTGAAATTTTCTCTGGATGGTCTCCTGACCTTGCCACGTGGCCTAAGTCGAGAGACCCGTCTCAGCAAAAACACAGTTTTCCCAAGAAACTTCATTATGTCACTCATTGGGCCATTTGCATTCCGAATTCCGCGAATTTTACAGGTTACAGGCCACCAAGTTCAGGCTCAGAGGACTGCCGCATCCAGCCAAGTCAACATCATAGCAAAGCAATGTCCACAAAATGTCCACTAACAGTGTGCGTTATTCAATTGGTGCGTTTTGAAGGTGTTTCTGGGGTTAGAGGTAGCCGTAATGAGCAGCTAATTCAACGGCCGTTGCCAAATGAGTGCGCACGGCCGTTTCATCACCCGCATCCCAGGCAGCAACGGCCGTGCCCAACACCGTATCTACCTCATGCGGGAGCTGCTGCTGTCCGGGGTCCAGCATGGCGCGGGCGGCAGCGATAGCGTCGGGCAGCCGGTTTTGGCGCAAGGATATGGCCAGCAGAGGCCAGTGAGCCAGCCATTGGAATGGGTACAACACCTTGGCCCAGCTAGTCAAAGCTGCACCGGCCTGGTCCCGCGCTTGCGGCCAGTCTCCGGCGCGAAAATGCAGCCAGGCGCCGTTAGCCTGGCTGACGCCGGTGTAAATGCTGTTCCCAATCTGCCGCGAGATTTCCACCAGGTGAGGTAGATGGGCCGCTACCTGGGCGATATTGCCCTGAAAGCGGTACAAAATGGTCAGGTAAACCAGGCATTGATTTTGTAACCAGGAATCCCCGAGCTCTTCGGCCGTTGTCAGAGCGTGCCGGAGCATTTTTTCAGCGTCGTCCAAATCACCGTGCCACAGCAGGTGAAAGCCCAGGTGAAATTGCTGGCGGGCAAGCAAGCTGGTGTTGCCTGATTCTTGAGCATAGGCCAGCGCTTTTTGCATTAAAGTACCGTTTTCGGCCGCTATTCGATAGCGGTTCCAGATAAATGCCATCTGGGCCAAGCGGGAATAGTACCTTGATAGCTGCCCGGCTGTGCCCGCTTCTTCTAGCAGGGCATGGGTCTGTTCGTTTAGCACGGCCATCGCATCCGGACGGTGCTGGAAGTATAACGTGTCCAAAAGACCCAATAGACTATTAAGGCGAGTGGATTGCCACTTGCGAGTATCGGCTGTTGGCGGCGGTTCATCAAGGCGGGCCAGAGCCGCCCGGTAAATGGTTTCCGCTTCATCCATCCGCTGTTGGGGATTTAGCGTTGCGGCTAGCTTGCGTTCCAATTCCGCCACCGGTAACGGTTCGCCCTGCGGGACCAGGGCCAACGCGGCGCGATATGCTTCTTCAGCGTTGGCAAACTCTCCCGTGATGCTCAGGTTGTCGGCCAAGGCTTCGTAAAGGTGGGGCAAGACGGCGGTTGCTTCTGGTGCCCCGGTCGCCAATTCGACAGCACGGTTGAGGTGGCTAATCGCTTCCTGATGCGCATAAATAGCCGTGGCCGCCTGGGCGGCTTGGCGGTAATACTCAATGGCCTGTGCGTTATCGCCTGCTGCTGCAAAATGGGCGGCAATCGCCGCCGCCAGACCACTGTCATCCTGGTTTGGCAATTCTGCCAGCGCAATGGCCGCCCGCCGGTGCAGCAGCAGCCGCCGCCAGGCGCTGATATTGTGGTAGATCGCTTCCCGCGCCAGTTCGTGGTGGAAGCGAAAGCGATCGCCGTCAGCCAGCAGCAGTTGGTGCGCCGCCAGTTCCTCCAGGCTTCCGGCCGTTTGCAATTCATCGCGACCGGCTGCGGCACGAATGGCCGCAAAGGTCAATAAGGGAGAGAGAACGGCCGTTATCTCCAGAATCTGCTGAGCCAACGGCGTCAGGCGTCCGGAGCGCCGCAGAACGGCGTCGCGCACCGTAGGCGGCAGCGGCAAATCGGCTGGTGGATCAGCCAATCGGTTCATCGCCAGCAGTTCGCGTATGGTTTCGAGAACGAAGAAGGCGTTGCCGCCCGTGGACGCCTGGATGCGCGCGGCCAGCGCTTGTGGGACTGCCCGCCCGTTCCCCGCCTGCCGCAGCAGATCGGCAACGGCTCCTTCTGAAAGCCCTTGCAGAAAAACATCCGTCAAGAGATCGCCGCGCCTGAGTAACCGCTGCCATTGGCCTAGTGTAGCGCTCTCTTGCGCCCGGAAGGTGGCCAAGATACAGAGTTTACTTCCAGCGAGCCGCGTTGTTACGTATTGCAGCCAGCCGAGCGTGGCTTCATCCGCCCAATGGATATCGTCCAGACAGAGCAGTACAGGGGTATCGGCTGCCAGACTCAGGAACAGTTGGGTTAGCGCCTCAAAGAGACGGGCCTGGGCTTGCTGGGCTTCCACTTCAAGCGGCTGGGGCAAACCGGGAAATCGAGCGGACAGTTCCGGCAGCAGTCGTGACGCTTCGGCCAACCAGATTGGCGCGGCGTGACGCCAGCGCAAATGCAGGGTCAAAGCCTGACGCAGGGCCTGCACGAGAGGTTGGTAGGGCAATTCCTGGCCACCGGCGTGGCTGTTGCCGGTCAAGACCAATGCGTTTTGCGCCAGAGCGAATTCCTGCATCAGACGGGATTTGCCTACGCCCGCTGCGCCGGAAATCATGATCACGCCACCGTTACGGAAACGGCCGTATGCCTGTGCAATCTCTTTCCACGCCACTTCACGCCCGATCAAGGGCAGATCGAGGCCGGGCAGCGTTGTCCATTGCACTTGTGGGTAGGGCAGCGGTGGTTGGAGCTGGGTGCCATCCCGTGCAGCTTCGTAGGCTGCGCGGGTTTGCGGCAAAGGTTCCACACCCAGCTCGCGCTCAAGCACCACCACACAGCGCTCGAACTGGCGCAGGGCGGCGCTGCGCTGCCCGGTTGCCGTGTAGAGGGCGATCAGCTGCTGGTGAATGTCTTCAGCCAGATCGTCTGTTCGCAGATATTGGCGGGCGTAACGGATGGCGCTAGGATAGCCGGCAACGGCCGTTTTTGCAGTCACCAGCTTGGAGAGGGCGGCCAGGTAGCGCCGCTCGATCTGCTGCTGCATGGCAAACAGCCAGCCGTCGAATTCGTGGCTGCCGGGCAATGCAAAACCGTCCAGGAACGGCCCACGTACCAGGTTGACCGCGGTTTCCCAGGCAGATTCATCATCCATTGCGATGTGCCGGGCAAAGTCAAGGGCATCGCTTTTGGCTAGCTCTGGGTTAAGCAAGATGCCGGCGCGGGTCGTTTGCAGAATGTTGGGATCGGGTAAGGCGCCGCGCAGGTAGCTTAGCAGGCGGGTGAGGTTGCGGCGGGCGGTGTTGTCGGCTAAATCGGGCCACAAGAGCAGCAGCAAAGTATCGCGCGTAACTGGCTGCTGCTCCGCTGCCAAACGATACAGCAGCGCGCGCGCCTGCCGCCGCGGTATGGTCAAAGGTGCATCGTTCCACGTTATTTCAGGAGTCCCAAGGAGTCTTATTGCAAGCGGTTTGTCATGCAATAGATTTTCACCACGCCGTAGAATACAAGGTAAGTGGAAGCCGAAGAAGCTGGTAAAACTATGGTCAAGGGCCTATCTTATGATAGGACTCGTTTGGGCGCAAATATCTGGGTATCGCGAGAATATTATCATCAATTGGCGGCGACTTTGAGCTTTCGGGATGCACCGTGGTCGTCTAGGAGCCATGGAAGCGCTAGGAGCAGCTCATTCCCGCATGATTTCCCCCGTTGTCACATCCAAGGCCCAGCGAACTCCATCCAGATCCTGCAGAATCAAATCGCCAGTTTCTGACCAAGCGGCCGTTACATACTGGCGTCGATCATTTTCCAGCAAAACCGATGGTGTTAATGTCTGCACATCCACCAAAACAATGGTATGCGTTCTATCGGGAAATGGACAGGAAGTGCTAGAGAGTGTCAGGGCCAGGTTCTGCCCGTCTGGCGACCACACTATGTCACCGGCAACGTCAAACGGAGTATCCCAAACCAAGGTCCGCTGCGAGCCGGTGGCCACGCTGCGCAGCACCAGATCCGGCATGGGTCCCCAGGGTAGATAGGCGACTGTAGATTCATCGGGCGATAAGGAGAGCGATCGCGCCAGGGGTGGCATTAGCTCAACCACCTCGCCAGTTTCAAGGTCTGCCCGGAACAGATCGGTTCCGTTGACAAAATCCCCACAGCCATCCGGAATAGTACGGTTGGTGAAATAGGCATGCCGGCCATCGCTTGACCAGTGAACGATTTCGGGAATTGCCACGCCGAGCCCCGCGTTCTGTACGTAATCTGTCAAGGTCCAGCTAATGGAACCGCCGGTCTGGCTGACCTGGAGCTTGGTATCGTACCCCATCAGGATGCCATCTTCGACAATGAATGCCAGCCAGCCCTCAGCCAGCCAACGGCCATCGGCCGATTGTGATGAAGAAGTCGCTAGCTTCTGATCAGAAGTTAGCGATTTATCAGCAGGCGTCGAAGTAGGCGGCAGATGGTGAAGCTGTCGCCGGTATTATTGTCGCCGTCGCTGTAGGCGAGGGATCGGGCAGCGCTGTGATTGTGGCCGACGGCACGGTCGTCGGCGTAGAGGTCGCAGGCAGATCCGGTGTCACGGTGCCAATCTGCTCGGAGGGTTCGGGCACAACTTCAGTTCGATCAGTACAAGCTGCAAAAAGGACCAAGGCGCAAAGCAACAAGAATAAGCAAAACGAGAGTTGCCGAAACTTCAAAATAGCGGGCCATATCGTCACCTCCGAGTCCGATCTCTGCCCTTGTTTACCCCTATCGTTCGTTTCGGACAACTATTCTCAGATCAATTAATTGCCCGTACGGTTCACGGAGATGCCAGGCGCCAGGCACTTAGCAGGCTGATTGCTAGAGCAATACATCGACAAATGTGCCTGGCACCCGATACTGGATAGGTGAAGAATACGGCCGTTTTGGCGCGATCATGTTACAATACCAGTGATTGGCAAATCCGTTCGTCGTAACGGCTGAAGCCGTTTAACCGCTGAAGCGGTTACTACGAACAATTCTGAGGAGAACGAACGATGAAAAAATGTACGCATGCAGATCAGGTCAAGGTTGTCAGACCGGAGGATGGTGTAGAGGGCTGCGAAGATTGCCTCAAGATAGGTGGACGGTGGGTGCATTTGCGTGTTTGCCTCACATGTGGCCATGTGGGCTGCTGTGACAATTCGCCAAATAAGCACGCGCGCGCGCATTATGGAGAGACGGGCCACCCTCTTATTCAGTCGGTTGAACCTGGAGAAAAATGGGCGTACTGTTATGAAGACGAGACGATCATGCGCGAGCCCCCAACAATTGAGTAACGACCGATCGGCATCTGAGAGTTACTCCAACCCAGTTGAAACAGACCCTTTAGCAAATCGTTCACCATTTTTGGGAGCATAAATGAAAGAGATAGATTATGAAAACATAGAGGTTGTCAATAACAGCCAGGCACGCCGTATCGAAGCGCAGGTAGGTGAATATCTGGCGCGCATTGACTATATCCTGGACAAGGACACTATCATCTACACGCATACTATCGTACCGGCTGCCATTGAACACCATGGCGTAGCCAGCAAGATGGCGCACTTCGCTCTGGAGTATGCCAAGTCAAATGGGCTAAAAGTGATTCCTCAGTGCCCGTTTGTGGCTGGTTATATTCATGTTCATCCGAAGTATGAGTCATTGGTGTGGGATCCTCGTGCGCAGGATAACAAGCCGGCAGCAATCTAAAGAGGGGTTCGCAACTCTGCTATAATTGATTCTCAGCGACTTAAGCTTAACATAGATGATTCATGATTTCTGATTTAGCAGAACAATACGCATCGTTAAATATTGTTTGCCTTGCCGGCGGCGTCGGTGGGGCCAAACTGGCTGCGGGTTTGGCGCAAATTGTGCCGCCTGAACGCTTGACTGTCATCGTGAACACGGGTGACGATTTCCAGCATCTGGGACTAACTGTCTGCCCGGATCTGGATACGGTGGTCTATACGCTGGGTGGCGTCGCCAATCCGGAGACGGGTTGGGGTCGTGTTGGAGAATCCTGGATCACCATCGAGGAAGCCAGCCGGCTGGGTGGTCCGGCGTGGTTTAAGCTCGGAGATCTCGACCTGGCGACTCATTTGGTGCGGTCGCAGCTTCTGGCGGATGGGCAAAGCTTGACGGCCGTTACCCGCCACCTCTGCACCCAGTTTGGCATTCTGACCCAAGTATTGCCCATGAGCGACCTGCCGGCGCCGACGATGATCGCCACGGGTAAGGAGCTGCTTCCTTTCCAGATCTGGTTTGTGAAAGAGCGCTGGCAACCTGCAGTCCGTGAAGTTTGCCTGCCACAAGATGTACGAGCCACTCCCCAAGTTATGCGCGTCTTGGAGCAGGCGGACATCGTCGTTTTTGCGCCCTCCAACCCGTTTGTCAGCATCGATCCCATCTTGCACGCCTACCCCATCCGCGAAATGATTATGGATCTGCCACGTGCAGTAGTGGCCGTTAGCCCTATAATTGGTGGGAAGGCAGTGAAAGGGCCGGCAGCGAAGATGATGGCCGAATTGGACATGAGCGTAACATCTGAGTCCGTGGCCCGCTACTACGACGATCTTATTGACGGTTTTGTTTATGATCAACAAGATGCGGGACTATGTGAAAACCTCGATTGCGCCACGCTAATGAGTGACACCCTTATGACTGACGGGATCAGCCAGGCCCGGTTAGCGGCGGAAGTATTGCGGTTCGCCTTGTCGATCGCTGAATAGGAAACAGGCAAACAGGAGAAACCCGGATTTTATGAGCGTAAATGCAAGACCTTATTTATCAGGGGTTTGTTCTTGATACCCAAAACCCGGGTTTCGGAACGGCGTGAATAAACATGGACATCTGGGTACTTGTTCCGGTAAAATCATTGCGTAGAAGCAAAAATCGATTGGCGCACTTGCTGACGGCCGAGGAGCGTGCCCAACTTGTATACGGATTGCTACAGCGGGAACTGGCGATATTAAGCCAGATGGCTGCTATCAGCGAGATACTGGTCATTAGTGTTGATCCCGTCGTGTGGAACCTGGCAAGGCAGTTTGGGGCTCTGGTGGAAGAAGAACCAGAACCTCAGGGCCTAAATGCGGCGGTCAGTCGTGGAGTGGCGATTGCTGCTGCGAATGGCGCTTCAGGTGCGCTGTTGTTGCCTGTCGATCTCCCGTTTGTCACAGCCGCAGAGGTGACTATGATGGTTGAGGCCGGTCTGGGCAAGAGAAGCACGGATTGGGGGGCAGAAGATGCGCTGCTATCAGCAGAAGGCAATGGCGCACACAGCCGCAAAGGCGGCAGCCGATTGTTGGCCATCTCTGCGGATGAAGATGGTGAGGGCACCAATGCCCTGTTCCTCGATCCAAGAATGGATTTCACTTTTCACTATGGACCGGGAAGTTACCAGCTTCATATGCAGGAAGCGGAGCGGCGAGGATTAGGCGTTTGTATTGTATCCACACCCGGACTGCAATTTGACCTTGACAACGAAGAGGATTGGCTCATCTACCAGGGTTCAACCGTAAACAGGTAGCGACTATTTTTTAATTTCGGGCTTGATAAGTTCAAGAGATACCCATTGACCATTAGGAGGTTCCCATGTCCACAGACCGTGTAGCGCTTTATTTGCAGGATGCCCATTCATTGCAGGACGGTATCGATTTGGTGCAATATGCAGAGGCCAACGGGTTCGAGGCCGTTTGGCAGGCGGAGAGCCGCCTGGTACGCGACGCCATTGTACCCATGGCCGCCTTTGCGGCAACGACAAGCAAAATCAAGGTTGGCAGCGGTGTTACCAATAATTGGACACGAAACATTGGTCTGTTGGCGGCCACGTTTTTAACGCTGGATGATCTGGCTGAAGATCGCATTATCTGCGGCATCGGCGCCTGGTGGGACCCGCTGGCCAGCAAAGTCGGCATTACGCGAAGGAAACCGCTCACGGCCATGCGCGAGACGGTAGAAGTTCTGCGTCGACTGTTGAACATGGAGAATGTGACTTTTCATGGCGAGTTTTGCTATGTAGACGGCATTCAGTTGGATGTGGTTCACGGCCGTACGGAGCCACGCAATGTTCCGATCTATATTGGGGCGACGGGCATGAAAATGATGGAGATGACCGGTGAAATCGCCGATGGCGCGGTGCTGAATTACCTGGTCAATCCGACCTACAACTTGCAGGCGATGGATGCGCTGGAGAGAGGGGCCAAAAAGGCCGGTCGCTCTATTGACGAGATCGACCGGCCGCAGCTGATGATCTGCTCTGTCGGAGAGGATAGGCAAGCTGCATTGAATGGTGCGCGCAAGATGATCACCCAGTACCTGGGCCAGCAGCCGCACTTGATGAAAGCGAGCGGCGTGAGCCAGGAACTGCTGGACGACATACACCAGGTCTTAAGCTGGCCGGCGACGGAGGAGCAAATCGAAGCCGCCATGCACCTAGTACCGGATGATGTCGTGCAAATGTGCACGGCCAGCGGTTCACCGGCAGAGGTCAAGGCCAAGGTTCGCGAGTATATTGATAATGGCGCTACCTGCCCCATTCTTTACCCGCTTGGCGATGCCAAGTTGATGATCGATATTTTTAGCGACGGTTACATGTAGGAGTCCTCATGAGGCGTATCCTTACCTGGATATTGTGGATACTCCTGATTGTGGCATTAGCCGCTGTCGTCTACTTTGTGTGGACTCAGTTCTTTGGCGGCGGCGACGATGAGGAAGTTGTTGGTACAGTCGTCGTGCTGGAGTGTAATTCAGAATGTGCCGACAGGGGCCAGTGTGGCCGCACTGTGGAAGCTCCACAAGTCGCGGTCGTTCTTGGCGGGCTTGATGGTCCTGTCGTTGCACCCGAGCAATTCGATCGCTTCATCGTGGCCGGGGCCTCTGTTGAAGTCAAGGAAACCCGCAGTGAGAAAATGGAACAGGCCAACGGCAAGCAATTTGACCAGCAATTCTCTCGCGTAGAATTTCGCAATTCTATCGGAGATATTCAGAAGACAGGTTGGTTTGCGGACTGGTGTATACAGCATCCATAATATGAGTGACGGTAATAATACGCAGCAGCTACTTAGGGAACTGCTGGCGGCGCAGCAAACAGGGGAGCCTGTTGTGATGGCCACGATAATTCGCACCAGGGGATCGGTTCCGCGACAGAGCGGGGCCAAGATGCTGATCTATGGCGACGGCCGTATCAGCGGCACCATAGGCGGTGGTGAAATGGAGTCACGCGTCATTCAAGAAGCCCAAGCTAGCTTGAATGATGGCCACACGCGTATTGTGCCTTATTCGCTGGTTGATCCGCAGCGGGGCGATCCCGGCGTATGCGGCGGCGAGGTTGAAGTTTACCTGGAACCCTATGCTCCCGTGGCGACGGTCCTGGTAATCGGGTGCGGCCACGTGGGTAAGGCGGTGGCATCGCTGGCTCACAGTTTAGGCTACCGGGTTCTGGTCAACGACGATCGTGCCGAGTTGGCTTCGCCGGAAAACATCCCGGAGGCGGACGTATTTTTGCCAGGTGACATCGAAGATGTGCTGGCGCAAGCAAACATCCACAGCAACACGTTTATCACCGTTCTGACGCGCAATGTTTTGCTCGACCGCCAGATCCTGCCCCAGTTGGCAAAGAGCGATGCGCCTTATATTGGCGTCATTGGCAGCCGCCGGCGCTGGCAAGAGACGAAGCGGCTGTTATCGGAAGACGGACTGAGTGAGAAGGAGATCCAGCGTTATCATTCGCCCATAGGGCTGGAGCTAAACGCCGAGACACCAGAAGAGATCGCCGTCAGTATTATGGCAGAGATCATATTGGTGCGTCGCGGTGGAACTGGAGAGCGAATGGGCGAACCAGGGAACGAAGGTAGTACCTAGAAGGTATCATGAAAAAAGAAAAACAATTCGTTGAACTGTACGAGACGCCGGCGACCGTATCTGATGTGCTGGCGCTGCTAGATCAATACGGCCGCGCGGCGCGACTTGTCGCCGGCGGAACGGATATTTTGTTAGAATTGGAGCGCGGGCTCAGGCCTGATGTCGAACGCCTCATTGATGTGACGCGCATCTCTGGTCTTGACCAGATCACCCAGGACGAAAAGGGCACCATCCACCTAGGCCCGTTGGTGACACATAACCAGGTTGTTGCTTCCGATCTATTGGTTAGACATGCGCTGCCTCTGGCGCAGGCGTGTTGGGAAGTGGCTTCGCCGCAACTGCGAAACCGGGCCACGATCGCCGGCAACCTGGTCACAGCCAGCCCGGCTAACGACACCATTTCACCTTTACGCGCGTTGGAGGCCAGCGTAACCTTGCGCTCCTTGAAGGGTGAACGTGTCGTTCTGCTGTCTGATTTTTACAGCGGCGTGCGCAAGACCGTCTTGCGCGCGGACGAGATGCTGGTGGATATTAGTTTTCGGCCGCTGCCGGAAACGGCGCGCGGGGTGTTCGTCAAGTTGGGTCTGCGTGGTTCGCAGGCTATTTCAGTCGTGAATCTGACCGTCATTCTTTATTTCGATCGGGGTGGGCAGCAGATTCGCACCGCGCGCATAACGCAGGGAAGCGTAGCGCCGGTGATCATAGATTCGCCGCAAGCAGAAGCCTTCCTCAAAGGCAAAGCGTTGACTGATGGGGTGATTGCCGAAGCGGCGCAACTGGTGGCGGACGCGGCGACACCTATCGACGATATCCGCGCCACGGCAAGCTACCGCACAGAAATGGTACGGGTCATAGCGCGGCGCGCGCTGGAAAACTTACGCGACGGCCGTGAACGCGAGCGGTGGCCTGAGAAGCCGGCCATGCTTTGGGGCAAGACAGGGGGCAGCTATCCAACCGGTCCGCGATTCGCCGCGACACACGGCCCGCAATCAACAATCACGGCAACCATCAACGGGGAGGAAGTAACGGCAACCGGGGGTACACACAAGACGCTCTTACGCTGGCTGCGGGAACAGGGCTTGTTGACGGGGACCAAAGAAGGCTGCGCTGAAGGAGAATGTGGCGCCTGTACAGTCTTTCTTGACGGGATGGCCGTCATGTCTTGCCTGGTGCCGGCTCCGCGCGCTCATGGAGCCGATATCACGACGATCGAGGGATTGCCTGGGTGGGGCGGCGAAAGAAACGGCGACTTGCATCCCTTACAGCAATCATTTATTGAAAAGGGCGCGGTGCAGTGTGGCTACTGTATTCCTGGTTTCCTGATGTCTGGGGCAAAGCTATTGGAAGAACATGCCCGCCCTGACCTAGTGCAGATCCAGCAGGCTTACTCAGGCAATTTATGTCGCTGTACAGGGTATTACAAAATCATCGAAGCCGTCAAAATGGCGGCTGTGGCTGGTGAACATGATGAGCAATAAAAACGAATACCAACTTCAGAATATTCCACGAGTGGACGCTCAAGGCAAAGTCACCGGAGAAGCACCCTATCCGGGCGATGTGACGCCGGAGAATTTATTGCACGCCAAGGTTCTTTTTAGTGGCAAGCCACATGCGCGCATGTCGGCGATGGATACGAGCAAAGCGTTGGCCTTCCCTGGCGTGGTCGCCATCCTCACGGCCGAAGACGTACCGGTAAACGAGTATGGGCTTATCATATCCGACCAACCAGTACTCGTCGGCCTGGGTAGTGATATGCCGTTTAGCGACGTCAGCCGTTGGGAAGGTGATCAGGTGGCTCTCGTCGTCGCTGAGAGCGAGCTGGCTGCGGAACGGGCGTGCGATTTGATCGAGATTGAGTGGGAGCTCCTACCTGTCATTACGGATGTATTCGAAGCGATGAAGGGTGAAATCATTATCCATCCCGAGCTGGGCAGCAACATCTTGAAGAAGTATCAAATCCGCAAGGGAGATATGGAAGCGGGATGGGACGCGGCCGATGTCGTCGTGGAAGGCAGCTACGACCTTCCTTACCAGGAGCACGCCTATTTGCAGCCGGAAGCGGGCGTGGGCTGGATCGACGAAGAGGGGCGAATCGCCATTAATGTGGGTGGGCAGTGGACATATGAGGAACAGGAGCAAATCGCCCACGCATTGGCATTGCCCGTGGAAAAAGTGCGCGTGCGCTATGTGGCCATTGGCGGCGCGTTTGGCGGCCGGGAAGATATGTCCATTCAGATTGTTTTGGCGCTGGCCGTTAAGCGCTTGCAGGAAATGGGTATTGAGCGGCCAGTACGTATCATCTGGTCTCGCGAGGAGAGTATCATCGGCCACCATAAGCGCCATCCGGCGGTGATCAATACGAAATGGGGAGCGACGCGTGACGGCAAGGTGACGGCCGTTTCCGCGCAAGTGTTTTTCAACAGCGGCGCCTACGCGTATACAAGCACCAAGGTCCTAGGCAACGCGAATCTGATGGTCACCGGACCCTACGAACTGCCCAACGTCACCGTTGACAGCTACGCGATTACAACAAACAATGTGCCGGGCGGCGCTTTTCGCGGCTTTGGCGGGCCGCAAGGAGCATTCGCCGCCGAAACTCAGATGAACAAGTTGGCCGAGAAGCTAGGCATGGATCCTGTTGAGCTACGCCTCAAGAATGTCTTGCGCGAAGGCAGCCTGATGACGACTCAGACGCCGGTTCCTAAGGGGGTAAGCCTTGTCGAAGTCGTCGAACGCTGTGCGGCCGAGGCAGGTTGGCAAAACGGCAGTGGGCAGCAGCAAGGAGCTCTCTTTCGATAGTCTGCAATCGGTCGTATCCGCGCCACGGGCAGTGCGACATGGCCGTGGTTTCGCATGCGGGCTTAAGAACGTGGGCTTCTCTTTCGGAGCCCCGGAGAAGTGCGATGCGAAGATAGTGCTTCATGGCGCTTTGGAAATTGAAAAGGTTGTCTTGTATCATGGCCTGGCTGAGGTGGGGCAAGGTTCGCATACAGCCGCGAAACTGATGGCGGCTGCTGCCGTCGGCGTCGATATATCCTTGGTAGAGCTTGATCTGAGCGATACCGCTTCTAGCGGTGATTCAGGTTCGGTCTCGGCGTCGCGCATGACCTGGATGGCGGGAAACTCTATCCGACTTGCGGCCGAAAAAGCGTTGGAGGCATGGGCTAACGAAGACCGGCCCGCGATTGGAGACGTACGATTTACGCCGCCGCGGACGGAACCGTACGATGAGGAGACGGGCGTCTGCAACCCCAATTTTAGCTATGGCTACATGGCGCAAGCGGCCGATGTGACAGTGGACTTAGAGACAGGGCACATCCGGATAGATAGGGTGGTAAGCACTCATGATGTGGGCAAGGCGATCAATCCCAACCTGATTGAAGGACAAATCGAGGGCGCGGTGGTGCAGGCGACAGGGTATACATTGATGGAGAATCTCCAGCTAGAAGGTGGCCATATCCTGAACCCTTATCTCAGCCAGTACCTGATTCCGGGCATTAAGGATATCCCGACCCTGGTCGATTCTGTGATTATGGAGATCCCTGATCCGATAGGGCCCTGGGGCGCTCGCGGCATGGCTGAAATGCCCTTTATCACGCTGGCCCCGGCTGTCATTGCCGCCGTACATGATGCGACAGGTGTCTGGTTCGACGAGATTCCACTCACCCCGGATCGTGTTGTCGCCAAGTTGCGGCAGAACAAGATTGGTGGCTGACTTTTGATGTTCAGCCTTTGCAAAAAAATGGCCATTCCGATTCAGGAACGGTCGTTTCTAAATCGCCTTGATGCGCATTAGCGAATGTCTGATCGTCTTACGCGGCGGCGGTGATCTGGGTACGGGCGTGGCCTACCGGCTGCATCGATCTGGTTTTCCACTGATCGTCTTGGAACTGCCCAACCCCCTGGTTGTGCGCCGTCGCGTTGCCCTGGCTACGGCCGTAACGGAAGGCGAGGTATTCATCGAAGAACTGCACGGACGGCTGGTCAAAACGGCCGCAGATGCGCAACAGTTGGCCTACGAAGGTGTCATTCCAGTGCTTATTGCCCCTGACCTGGGGCCGGTCGTAGAAAGTATTTCAAAACCTGTTTGCGCCGTCGTGGATGCCCGTTTGGCTAAACGCAACATCGATACAGACATTGGCCAGGCACCCCTGGTGATCGGTCTGGGACCTGGATTCTATGCCGGGGAGGATTGCCATGCCGTGATTGAGACGAAGCGCGGGCATAGGCTTGGTCGCGTCATCTGGGAGGGGCCAGCCTTGCCAAACAGTGGCACACCGGGTGTTATAGGCGGTAGAGGAGCGGAGCGCGTGTTACGCGCACCGTCCCAGGGTCAGGTAGCATGGGAACTCAACATTGGAGAATCGGTCAAGCAAAACCAGCTGGTTGGTTCAGTCGCCGGCGAACCGGTACTTGCTCCTTTTGACGGCGTCGTTCGCGGCTTGATTGCGCCGGGAACAGCGGTGAATAGGGGCACGAAGATCGGTGACGTTGATGGGCGCGCTGATAATTCCGCTTGCTTTACCATCTCCGATAAGGCGCTCTCCGTCGGCGGTGGTGTTCTGGAAGCGCTCCTTTCCCATCTGACGCGCCAAGCTGCCGTAGATGCTTCGTAGACGGCCATCTGTTGAGACCAACTGCTCAAGCAGGAACAGGCAACCGGCCGCGGCAAAAAGCCGATCCCTTTGGCAGACCTCTCTGAACCATGAACAGCAAATATAAACTGCTGGAATCTCTTGATATAGGAGAAAAACCAGAGCTGGTGGCCTTCGTAGGTGCCGGCGGTAAAACCACGCTGATGATGGCATTGGCGCGACGCCTACCGGGGCGATTGATCGTTACGACGACAACCCACATGTTCACCGCCCAAATTGAAACGGCGGCCGCGGACTTGCCTGCCGCGATACACCGCTACCCTTCGCCAATAGTCGTGGACAATGGTAGTTCACGTATATTGCTGCTGACTGGCCCGCCTGAAGGGGACAAAGTGAGCGGGGTGCCGCTGGACTTGCCGGGACAACTGCTCGCCCGTCCAGATGTCGATCACGTTCTGGTGGAAGCGGACGGCGCAAAAATGAAGCCCGTGAAGGCGCCCGCCGAGCATGAACCAGCATACCCCTACGAGACAACGCTGGCGCTGCCGGTTATTGGCATCGATGCCCTCGGAGGCCAGATACTTACCGTGGCGCACCGTCCAGGGCTTGTAGCTCAACGGCTGGGGAAAAAAGATGGTGATTTGCTGCTGGTGGAAGATCTGGCATTATTGCTGAGCGATCAAGAGGTTGGTCTGAAAGGTGTGCCCGAAACGGCGCGTGTGATCGCGATCATTAACAAAGTAGCAACATCCACGCAACTCACCGCCGCGCGACGGATTGCTCGATTGGTTTTGCAGCAATCACGCCTGCAGCAGGTTGTCATCAGCAACGCCTTATCTACCAGTCCCGTGATTGAGGTCCATAAACGGGTAACGGCGGTTGTCTTGGCAGCGGGCCGTTCGCAACGGATGGGACGCAGTAAACAGCTGCTGGCCTGGGGAGATACAACGCTTTTGGGGCAAACACTGCGCAACCTCAAGGAAACGGCCGTTCATGAGATCGTGGTGGTAACGGGCTCGCAGGCCGAAAGCGTAGAAGCTATCGCCCGTGCGCAAGGCGTGCCCACGGTTTATAATCGCCGATACGCCACAGGAGAAATGCTTTCGTCGCTGCAAACGGCGATCGCGAGTGTTCCACAAAACGTGGCTGCTGTACTGGTGATGATGGCCGACCAGCCTACGGTCAGCGTACAAGAGATCGACCCGCTGCTGCAAGCATACTCGCGGGGTGAAGGGGACATCATTGCTCCAGCGTTTGAAGGGCGGCGTGGGAATCCGGTGTTGATCAGCCGGCGGCACTTTGAAGAATTGTTGGCCTTGCCAATTGGGGCTGCGCCGCGCGATCTATTGAAACGGCATCAAGTGACGCTGGTTCCGGTGGCGTCAGATGCTGTCTTGCAAGATATTGACGAAGAGGAAGCATATGAGCGGTACCGGCCAGTTGGCAAGCAACCAGATCAGTGAGCGAAAAAGCAATAAACAGATCATCTAGATTGGATTAAGCTATGAAAGGCAAGCGGGCTGGTGATTCGAAAGTCACCCTCACACAAGTTATGAATGTCACAGATGCCAATGTACTGGGTAACGTACATGGCGGTCTACTGATGAAATTGAGCGATGAAGCAGGCGGAATTGCGGCCATAAGGCATGCGTGCCGTCCTGCCGTCACCGTGACGGTTGATTCGATGACCTTTCATTCGCCGGTGCACATTGGCAACCTGGTGACGTTTTCGGCCGAGGTGACATGGGTCGGCCGCACGTCTATGGAAACGCGTGTTGTGGTCGCGGCCGAAAACGTTCTGACCGGTGAGATCACTCATACCAACACCGCTTACTTCGTCTATGTCGCTCTGGGTGAGGACGGCCGTCCCACAGAGGTGCCGCCCCTGATTTGCGAAACAGATGAAGAGAAAGAACGTTTTGAGAGAGGATTGGCCCGACAAGAGCGCCGGCTGCGAGAACGATCATGAAACAGAAGCAGAGGCAGGCAGTACTTCTTCTCAGCTTCACAGCCATATTCACCGGCTATTTCAGCGTCTGGCTACCAGGACCGGGAGCAGGGCTGAGTTTTCTGGGCATCGAAATGGGTGAATGGTTCAAGTTCCTAGGTTTGGGAGCACGGCGCGATCTATTCTACCTGCCGCCGATCACACTCAGTCTAATGTTAATTGTGTGGACGATGACCTGGACTGGCCAAGGATGGCAGGCGTGGGCAGTGCGTACCTTGGCCGTGTTGATCAGCTTGCTGGCTTTTCCAGCCATTGAGGATATTTCCGGGTCCGCAAGAGAGCAGTATATCTTACGTATCATTTTGATCGGCGTGGTCGTTCTGGCGGCGCTACTGAGCGCAGTCTGGAGTCCTTCAACGAAGCGAAAACGACTGCCTTGGGTTCTCCTGGCAGCGCTAGGCATTATCGGGGCTCTGTTACCGACCTGGATCTACTTAATGGTCCGACCGTTTGCCAGCGAAATCATGGGCGTTTCGATTGGCGTCGGTCTGGGAGTATGGTTGAGTGGAGCGGGGCACCTACTGGTCACGGGCGTCAGCTTGCTGCAAATCTCGACGACTGTGCGGTCCGTACCTGCCGTACCAACGCGAAAAACGTAAAGTGTCGTTTAAGACCCTTTACGTTTCAACTCTCTCGTCTTTTGTTTTCCAACTATCTGTTGATGACCGGTTGCTTACACGGAGATCATGCGCTCGTTAATGTAGGTTACCGCCTCACCAACTGTTGTGATTTTCTGTGCTTCTTCGTCAGAGATTTCGCCGTTGAATTCTTCTTCAAAAGCCATGATTAGTTCAACCAGATCGAGTGAATCAGCTTCTAAATCTTCTCTGAAGCGCGCTTCAGTCACCACCTGATCTTCGTCAACCCCTAGCAGGTCAACAATTATTACTGTTACACGTTCTTGTGTATCGCTCAAGGTACGATCTCCTTCTCTCTTTCTACGTAGGATTCGCTATGATTGCCTGGTAATTTTAGGGGCAATAGGTAGTTTGTCAAGCCATACGGCGGTGCCCATCATCAGATAGAAGCTAAATGCCAGATCCACCAGGAAGAAACTGTGATCAACCAGGCCGTGCACAAGCATCGTGGCCAAGGCACCCATGAACCCAGCAGCGACCGGCAGCCATTGTACGGTCATTTTGGCAAGTGCACGTTTGAGCGTGCGTGCCAGTACCCAGATCATCCAGCCTCCGGCCAAAAATCCGAGCAAACCGAGTCGCGTAGCAAAATCAAGGAATATGTTGTGCGGGTGGTTGAGGTTTGGCTCCTGCCACGCTGCGTCAAGTATATAACGGCCACGATAGGCGTAGAGGAAATTATCCAAGCCCACACCCAGGATTGGGTTTTCGCGGATCATTTGCAGGCTGGCTTGCCAAAGATTTACCCGGAAAACGCCAGTTGCACCGAATAGATCCAGTCGCGGCGCCAACTGCGGCACCTGGCGAGCCAGGAACAGAGCGATGGCGCTCAGCGCGGCAAAAGCGACCACCCATGGCCACGGGGAACGGCCGTTGTGCCGCTGCCAGATCCAAAAGACGACCAGCAACCCAGCCGGTACGCCTAGTAACAGGCCACCCTTGCTAAATGTAAGCAGTAGAGCCAAACCGAGGGGAATAATCGCTCCACCGTACAGCCAGCGGCGACGCCGACCCGCCGAGGCACCGAGAAGGGCCATACTCACCAAGAGCGGTAACATTCTTCCAAGATATAGCGCCACATTGTTGGGTGAGCCGTAGATGGAACGCAGACGCAATAACCCACCTTCAGCGGTGATCAGGTTCTGCCCAGTAGCATATTGCCATAGACCGATGAGGGCTACCAGGAGACCGCCAAGCACATAAGCGTCAAGGATGAGCCACATCTCTTTTTCTTTAGGGAAAATAGCGCGAAAAGCAAAGTAGAACAGAGCGGGGGCTACTATTACCGTGCGCCACTCATTGGTAGCCACGTCCAGTCGTGCTGTAAAAAAGAGTGAGAGGGTGGCAACAGCAACAAAAATCATTACTGCGTAGTCAGCGGCGTGAAAACGGGATGGCCCAGAGAAGTATGCGGCCTGGGGATCTGCCGGGCGGCGCTTTATGGCGGCAATAGTGCAGCGCAATAACCATGCAGCCACTGTTAAGAATGTGAATACCTCAACCGGCGAGAAGCGGTAGGCAGCGATGGGTTTCGCCAGTTGCGGCACATAAAAGGGAAATGAGAAAGCAACCAGAACCAAGCCCCAAGCCGGTCGCAACGCGATCAGCAAGAATAAAGTGAACAGGGCCACAGCGTAGAGGAAGAATACGGGGGTTACATAAAAGACCGAAGCCGCCGCCGCGGTAAGGGCCAGTTGGCTCCCGTCTCCAAGGCGCCGGTACATGCCGGCCAGTTGTTCTCCCCAGGTTAACCACCCTGTCAGTGACACCAGGGCGGCGACAACGGTTGTGACCAGCAATTGCCCGCGATCGCCAAGACGACCATAAGCATCGCATATGCGTTTTCCCTGAACCCCCCAATCAGCGTGACGACCAGCGGCAATGGCCAGAACCAGCAGGATGGCGAATGCTGCCAGAAGGCCCGCTACCCCGTAGCGATGATAGGGCATATAGCCAACGCTGAAGCCGTTTAGGGCCCATTGGTCCCAGCCGCGTGATGCTGTGACGATCATCGAATGTTGGCCGACATCCAGGTTGTTAGCTACGGGTTCGATGACTATAAAGTCTTCGGCCGGATCGGGAGAGGTGAGCAGCAGTACGGCCCCATTTTCGTCCTTTGGCAGCGCATTGGCGGGCTTGCCGTCTACGGTGATATAGAGTCTTGCTCGAAAATCCGCACGGCGGACTCTAAGCCCGGCGTCGGTACCCCAGAAGGTAAAAGTCACGCTATCCGGCGCTTGCCCTTCCTCCGGCTGGCTGATGTCTGCCCCGTAGGTGGGAGAGAAGCGCCAACCTCCCTGATAGAGTTGGGCTGGGTCGGCGGGCTGCGCCAGGTGAAAGCCAGGATAAGCGACAGCGGGATCGATAGATTGTTGGTATTGCTGCAAAGCGTCAGCTGTTTCGCGTCCGGCGATGCTAAAACCCCAGAGGGGATTTCCCGCCTCCCCTTCAGCTTCCCAATTCTCCAGGAACATCATGCCCATCCACGGCCATTCTCGCCTGGCACGCTCCAGCGCACCTACAGTCCACGCCGCTTGCTGCGCTTCATTCACCTGTCCCCAAATTGACGGTGAACCTTGCCAACCGGCAGGCAGGCTGTTCCATCCCCAGTTGCCGGCCCAGAGGGCCTTGTGCGCGTCGCCGTTTCTCTGCATAACCTCACGCAGAAGAATTGCCCTGCTGAAATTGAGCGTCTGGCGATTCACGCTGCGATCTTGCGGACTCGTGTCGAAGCCATAGGGTTTCGCAGAGGCTACATCAAAAGATGGCGCTGCGCCGGCGTTGTACAGTTCCTGCAAATACAGATCATCGGCCAGATTCTCTGGGCCTGTTTCAACGGTAGACGCCAATGGTGCAGCTACAATAACGGCATCGCTATCAACGGAGCGGATGGCCGCTGACGCGGCGGAAAGCAATGCCGCATACTCATTGGCGTTGACCGGCTGATTCCCCCAATGGCTGGAGAGATTGGGTTCATCCCAGATGATATAGGCATCGACTGCATCTCCGTAGCGGGCAGCGAACTGAGCAGCCCAGGCAGCAAAATCTGTGGGATCAGGTGGGGGAGAAAAGTAGTCAGCAGGATTTCCGTCCAGTACAGGAACCAACACCAAATCCTGAGCGACGAGCGCGGCGAAGAGATAATCAGTCGCCGGCCAATCAAAGTCTGCACTGAAGAAGAAGCTTTGCTTGACGGTGTCGATGCCCAGCGCCTCTAATCTGGGACAATGTCTCGTCCAGCGCAGCATCTCCATATTGCTCCAGGGAGACATTTATGGCCAGATGTGATCCACCATGGCCGATTGGGGTTGGTAGATCCGCGACCATACCGCGTGTGAGGAAGGCGTATTGAGCTGATAAGGCGCCAGCCGCCAGGAAGGCCAAGAAAGCCAGGAGAAGCAGCGCCAGTGAAAGAAATAGTTTTCTTGTCAAATCTGGTTTCGCTGACCCAATCATGTTTGCGGGCCAGACTTGGAGTGCAGGTCCCGCAGATGAGGTGGCCGATGCGCAGCCATCCGGTTTACGCCTGCTGCCAAAGCTCGCTTATCTCTGGGGCGAGCGAGCCGGCCACTGCGTCACTAATCTCGTCTTCAAGGCCGGTTTTTAGCTCGTGAAATACGGCCGTCGTCGGAAAATGAGCAAACTTGGGGTCGCTGTTGCCACTGCGCCTGGCTACCTCTTTGAGGAATTCTTCCTCGCTTTTGTTGCTATTGCGAAAACGGAGCAGCCAGAATGTTCGCGCCAGATAATAGGCGAGTTCATCCGGCAAAGCTTTTCCCAGACGTTTCTTAGTCCGGCGATCCAGGTTGAGGCCAAGCGTACGCAGGACCGCCTCATTCCATCGTCGTGCAACAGCCACTGTAGGCAGGAGACCGTTCTGCTGTATTTGCTGGTAATAGCCGCTCAAATCAGATCCGTTGGCTTGCGTCATGGGTTATCTCCACTAGTTGATTTCTTTGCCCGATAAGTCTACAATAATAAACTGGCTTCCTTACCACGAGATAATTGACGATTTGGTGTGAAGCGGTATACTTTCGTGTCTTTTTTCAGGGCAATGGAATTATAGCCGAATTAATGATTGCGATAAAACCATACCTCCCACAAGCGGGGTTTTCAAGCAAAGGAACAGAAAGATGTCTGATCGAATAACGATTGCTGCCGAACAGCGCAAGGTAACCGGCAAGAAAGTGAAACAATTGCGTCGCCAAGGTTATGTGCCTGGTGTCATCTATGGCCAATCTGAGCCGGTAAATGTGCAAATGGAACGAAAACAGTTGCGCCGCGCATTGCGAAGCGCCGGCATGACCCAGTTGACGACATTGGACGTGGACGGTAAAGAGTACACAGTGCTGGCCCGCGAGATCCAACAGCACCTGACCCGTGGTGATTTCTTACATGTTGATTTCATGGAAGTGGACATGGCGGTGACGATCAGATCAGAAGCTGAGCTGGTGCCCGTTGGCGAGTCGCCCGCATTAGAGTCAGAAGAGGGAATGATCTCGCAGACAATGTATAGTGTAGAGATCGAATGTTTGCCAGATGCGCTGATCTCTGTGATTGAAGTCGATCTTGCGCTCATTGTCACCCCTGCCGACAGCATTCATGTCAGGGATCTCGATGTGCCGGAAGGTGTAACGCTTCTGGCGGATGCTGATGCCACAATCGCTCGCTTCCAGTCGACGCGCGCTGCGATCGAGGAAGGTGAAGAAGAGGATCTGGCTGAACTCGGCGACGGGGTTGTGGAGGTTATCGGTAAAGAATCAGAGGAAGATTTCGAGTAAGAAGTACGCACTTTCTATTTTGGTTTCGACAGCAGGCTGGAATTTTTGTTCCAGCCTGTTTTTTGTTTGGTCGTATCTAAAACAGGACAGTTCCAGATGTCATGCTGTCGACTTTGCTCAGGACGTGTCCTTAGCCCTTTGCTCAGGACGTGTCCTTGGCCCCTTGCTAGACCGTAGGAATTCCTCACTTCGAAGACGCCGTTCGGAATGACATGGCCAGGCCGGTTATTATCCAGCGTGGTGTGCTTTCATGCACGCATCGCTTCTTATTTGTGTGCCGCAATATTCAGGCCAGGCTACAATCGATGGTATGCGTAGACTGGCTACAATGGCTCCTTCTAGGAGCGATCCTGACCATTGCTTTGACGTTACGTTGGAGTGGCCTCGATTGGGATGATTACAACCATTACCAACCGGATGAACGGTACATCACCTGGGTGGCAACCTCCATTGAATGGCCTGCTGACTGGCGCAATGCGCTGGATCCTGTTAAGAGCTCTTTCAACCCCTTTTACTGGCCTGCCGACGCGCAGAGCGATGGCATCGAAGTGTTGCAAGGGGAATCACGTAATTTTGCCTATGGCCACCTCCCTCTTTATCTCGGCGTAGCCGCCACTCGCCTCGTAGAATGGATTGGCCCAGGTCTGCGTCATTTTCTGAGTGAAGACTGGCTGTTGACAACGGATATCCTTAACAGCCGCAGCGCTATCGAGTTCCGGCACTTGACGGCCGTTTCGCGTGCGCTGACTGGCCTGTTTGATGCAGCCACGATCCTGGTGCTTTTTCTAGTTGGACGGCGGGTTTACAGTCGGCAGGTGGGATTGCTGGCCTCCGCTTTTCTGGCTCTGAATGTGATGCACATCCAGTTGTCCCATTTCTTCACCTCTGATCCGTACCTGGCTTTCTTCGTCGTTCTGGCTCTGTACTTCATGATCCGCAGTGTGACCGGTGAAGCGGGAAAGCACATCACGGGGGCCAATACAACTGGAAAAGGGAGCCTGCAAGATTTCCTGCGCTGCAGCCCACAAACCGGCAATATGCTCCTGGCAGCGGCCGTTATCGGCCTGGCCGTTGGCTCTAAATTCGCTGCAGCCATGCTGTTTCTGCCGCTGGCCACGGCTATCTGGCTGGGCAGTTCGCAGCGACGTTGGTGGCGTTTGGGTGCAGCAGTGGTTATTGCCTTTTTGGTATTTTTCATTACGAACCCCTTCGCCGTTCTCGACTTTGGCTGTGAAACGCTGACAGAGGCTGTACATCTCGGCCCGCTCACTATCCCCGCCCTGGATTGGCGCTCCTGTTATCTGCAGAATATGTTCAAACAAGGATCTATGGTGCAAGGCGATGCCGATCTTGGTTTTACCCGCCAATATGCAGGGACTTTGCCCTACCTATATCCTATTGAGATGCAATTGCGCTGGGGTATGGGTTGGCTGCTCGGTTTGCTGGCTTTTTCCGGTTTCGCCTGGGCAATCTGGCAGGGTATTCTCTATACTGGACGCCGGCACAATGCCAGGTCTTATGATGATCCACGGGCTATCACGCCTGGCGGAGACGCCTCTCTCGTCTTGCTGGCCTGGACGCTGCCTTTCTTTCTGACTACGGGCAGTTTTTACGTAAAGTTCATGCGTTACTTACTTCCCTTGACGCCGTTTCTAATGCTCTATGCTGCCGCGCTGATCTGGCAATGGCGCAGCCGCAAGGGTCGTATTCTTGCTGCCGTTTCAGTGCTGGCGGTTACGGCCGTCTACGCGGTGAGTTTCGTGAACATATATGGCAGCGAGCATCCCTGGAATGCCGCCTCGCGCTGGATTTACGCCAATGTGGACGGCAACGCGCTTTTCGCCGGCGAACAATGGGATGATTCCTTGCCCACGACTATGGTCGTTGACGGCCAGCTGCGGCGGCAACGGGAATATGACCACGATCAATTGACCTGGCTCACCGGGCCGGACGAACAGGACTCGAAGAAGAAACTGGATCGAAATCTCGACCTGCTGCAGCGAGCCGATTATGTCACAATCGTGTCCAATCGCATTTACGGCGTCGTGCCGCGTTTGGAGCAACGTTATCCGCTATCGAGCCAGTTTCACCAGCTCCTGTTTGACGGCACGCTGGGGTACCAACCCGTCTTCGTCAACACGCGATCACCAAACCTGCTGGGCTTGCACCTAAAACCTGACTCGTTCGCCTGGCCGGATTTGCAGCCTCCATTATTGGTAGCGGAATACCTGGACAATCTGCCAGGAGCAAATGGCGGACGTTTCGACGAGAGCTTCACCGTGTACGACCAACCACTGGTCATCATATTCGAGAACATTGAAGGTAAAACAGCCGGCGAAATGCGCCAATATTTCTCTACAGATTAGCTCTGGTTTCGCTCACGGCTATAATCGGTACCATCTGTTTTCAAAGGTTGGTGCACGCAAGTTATCAGCTTGTTTGTTGCAGCGGGTTCAGTGGTTTCACCCTGGATGAAACCTGATTGTTGCCATAGGAAATGGGCTTCGGCCTTCGATCGTGCAGATAGTTTGTTAGAGAAATGAAAATCCCCACAGTTGAATCCACGTCGTCAAGCGGTTCTAGTCGCAAGTATCTTTTCTTCACTGTATTTGTGGCCGGGATGAGCACGCTGGCCGTAGAGTTTACAACAAGTCGCATGCTGCAAACCGTTTATGGTACATCCAATCTCGTATGGGCTAATGTAATCGGTTTGGTTCTGCTCTTTCTCACCGTGGGTTATTTTCTCGGGGGTTGGCTGGCCGACCGCTATCCATACTCTGCCAATTTCTATGCTTTGGTCAGCGCGGCCGGCTTCAGCAGTGTTTTCTTTCTGCTGCTAACCAGCATCTTGCTGCGTACATCGGCCTCCGCGCTGGCGGCCGTCAACGTGGGTGCGGTCCTTAGTTCACTGGTAGGCGTATTCTTTACGTTGGCGCTGCCAATAACTTTTCTGGGTTGTGTCTCTCCTTATGCCGTTCGCCTGGCGGTACGGGACGTACACGAAGCGGGGCGTATCAGCGGCCGCGTCTATGCGCTGTCTACATTGGGCAGTATCTTGGGAACTTACCTGCCCGTGTTAGTGGTAATCCCTATGGCCGGCTCGCGGGTAACGGCCGTTATCTTTGGTGGTCTGCTTCTTCTCGTGGGCTTGATCGGCATATGGCGCAGCGACCGGCGTGCGGGAGGGATAGCCCTGCTGTTGCCCCTGATCTTGGCACCTTTCGTCTGGACATGGACACAAGGAAGCATCAAGGCGTATGAAGGGCAGCTGTTTGAAACGGAATCTGCGTACAACTACGTGCAGGTTATCCGTAATGGAGATTGTAATTATCTGCTTCTGAATGAAGGGCAGGCGTACCATTCCTTTTATTGCGATGACGGGCGCGTGCCGCGCATTTCGGTGTGGAGCATTATGTTGGCCGCTCCTTTCTTTAATCCAGGGACCCCCAGCGTCGACAATCTAGGTGTTATCGGCCTGGCCGCAGGAACTATTCCTAAGCAATATACCCGGGTTTTCGGTCCGATCCCCGTGGACGGTATTGAGCTGGATCCGGCTATCGTGCAGGCAGGCCGGGAGTATTTTGCGCTTGATGATCCCAATATTAATGTGATAGTGGGCGACGGCCGTTACGAGTTAAATCAGCTACAATCTGCGTACGATGTGATTACCCTGGATGCGTACAAGGTGCCTTACATCCCCTGGCACCTGACGACGCAGGAGTTTTTCGAGGAGGTACGAGCGCACCTGAGTAATGAAGGTGTGTTGGCTATCAATGTGGGACGCGCTCCACACGATCGCCGCCTGGTGGAGGCGATCACGGCGACTTTACAAACTGTATTCCCGTCGGTCCATGCCATTGATGTCCCAGGCGCGCTCAATACGATTCTGGTGGCTACGGTGCAGCCAACAACGGCCGAAAATCTGCGCGCCAGCCTCGAGCAACTGGACCCAGGGGCTGATCCCTTATTGCGCGAAGCGCTGGGAACGGCGGTGACGCACCTGGTGCCCACTGTGGCCGGTGATGTCATCTTCACCGATGAACGCGCTCCGGTGGAGACGATCATCGACTCGCTGGTCATCCGCTTTTTGCTCGAAGAGGGCCCGGCAGGATTGCCCGGGCTGGGTAGTTAGCCAAGGGCGAGTGTGAGGGGGCAAAACGGTTGGATGGAAGATGACTTGTTACCCTGTGAGGCTCTGGCCAACCGTCTCGCCCCTACGATTAGAAAAGAACCGCTGAAGCGGTTACTGCAAACATGATGCTGCGGCACTCATTTGGAGAAGAAAACTGTGCAAAATAAAACACTCTATTCGATCATTCGCTGGCTGGTCGTCCTGGCTATCCCTTTTCTACTCACGTTGGGAACGGTACGGCTACTAATTTCCTGGAACAGTCCGAGCTATCCTGAGTTTGAGTACGGCCGTATCGCACCTGATGCCTTTGGCTTCACTATGGAAGAACGTCTGCAACTGGCTGAGGCGACGCTGGAGTACTTGCAGCGGCCTGAAGCGGCGGGGGAAGTCATTTATTTGCTGGAGGACCTACGGCTGCCGGGCAGTGACCAGCCGCTTTACAACGCGCGTGAAGTCGGTCATATGCTCGACGTCAAGGTCGTAGCCGATGCGTTCAAGTCGGTCTTGTGGGTGCTGGCGATCATCGTCATTGGCGGCTTGATCCTTTTACTGGTAAAGACAGAGACCCGCTCTCTGGGCGCTAAGGCGATCCAACAGGGTGGACTGCTGGCGGTGATTATTGTAGTCGCGATTATGGTTTTTATGGGTGTGGCCTGGGGTCTCGCCTTCACCGTTTTCCACAACCTCTTCTTTTCTTCCGGCACCTGGACGTTTTCCTACAGCGATTCGCTGATCCGCCTCTTTCCGGAACAATTCTGGTTCGATTTTGGTATGTTGTGGACTGGATTGATCCTCTTGGAGGGCATCATCCTGGCCCTTATCGGTTATATGCTGAGCAAAGGATGGAATTAAGGTCATGAAGCATGTCGTTATCAGCGGTGTTTCAAGCGGAATCGGCTTCGCAACAACGGCCGAACTGCTACGACGCGGCTATCATGTCTTTGGCAATGTACGTAAACCAGAAGACGCAGAACGGCTGCAAGAGGAATTTGGTGAGACGTTTACACCGCTTCTGTTTGACGTAACTGATGGCCAGGCGATTGGAACGGCCGTCAAACAAGTGCAAAACAGCGTGGAAGAGCATGGTCTTTATGCCCTGATCAATAACGCGGGCATCGTGATCCCTGGCCCGCTTATGCTTACTCCCCTGGAAGATTTTCGCGCTCAGTTCGAGGTTAATGTATTTGGCCTGCTGGATGTCACCCAACAATTCCTGCCGTTGTTGGGTGCTCGTAAGAACCCGCCCCATTCCCCAGGTCGTGTGATTAATATCAGTTCAGTCAGTGGCAAGATCGCCTACCCTTTTATGGGAGCCTACGCAGCGACGAAACACGCCCTGGAAGCGTTGTCCGACTCTCTACGGCGCGAACTGATGCTGTATGGTGTTGATGTCATCATCATTGAGCCTGGAACGACAAGTACTCCGATCAAGGACAAGTTCAAGGAGGCGATTCAGCACTATGCGCAAACGGATTATGGGGCGGTGTTTGCCGGTCTGGAAGAACAGTTGGCGCAACGGGAGCAAACCGGTCTGCCGGTTGAAAAGGTGGTCGATGCCATCTGTAAGGCGTTAGAAAGTGAACGCCCCAGAACGCGTTATGCAGTGCCACGCAAACGGCTGACAGGCTGGCTGATTCCGCGCTGGCTTCCTGACCGTTGGCTAGATCGTCTTACAGCCAAGCAGCTTGGCTTGACCCGCTGATTGTTTGTCGCCAAACGCTGCGATTGGTAAAACAGCGCATGAAAGAAAGACAAATCCTTTTCACTGATGTTGCCAGGCGTGCGCTGGCCGAATATGATATTAAAGGTTATACCTTGATGTTTATCCGACACAGCGATAACGTGACCTTCAAGGTGGAAGGTCCTGATTTAGGCGCATATCTCCTTCGAATTCATATTCCAGTCAGCAGCGCCATGGGAACACACGGGTCTGATTCTAGCCAGGTGGAATCGGAACTCTTGTGGTTAGAAGCTCTAAGCCAGGACACAGATTTGGTTTTGCAGAAGCCGGCAAGAAATCGGGCGCTATCCCTGGTCACTCAAGTCCTTGCCGAGAATTCAACCGTTCCTGTCAACTGCACACTCATGCGCTGGTTGGATGGGCACCCATACCATCGTGAACTAGAATCGGAGCAGACTGCCTCTCAAATCGGGAAAATCTTGGGGAGGCTGCACATTCATGCGAGCCAGTGGGAGATTCCGGAAAGCTTCAACCGTCCAAAACGAGACTCAGGATACTTTGAAAGGGCATTAAGGGGTGTTCAACCAGCATTGAAAGATGGGCGGATCAGCCAGTCAGATTATTCCGAATTTGATACATCTATTGCGCTATTGACCGAGACGTTGCGCTCACTGAATGAGAATCGGCAAACCCACGGGATAATGCATGCTGATACACATAAGGGCAATATGCTCTATCATGAAGGCAAAATCCGGCTCATCGATTTTTCTTTTTGTGCGTTTGGAAACTTCATGTTTGACGTTGGAATCTGTTTCTCAGATATGAAAGAGAGGTTGCACCAGGCTTTTCTAGAAGGTTACCAAAGTTTGCGACCGCTTCCTGATGACCATCAAAGACTGATTGAGGGTTTCTTCGTTGGGAGCATAGTGGGCACGTTCTCCCATTGGGTAACTAATCCCCATGCTCAGGAAATTCTGGCAACCAAGACTGCCCAAATTGCTAGAGAATATGCAGCCAAGTTCAATCGAGGAGAACCATTCTGGTTTTATTGATGCTAGCCGTTTCCTTGAAGGAATCACGATTTGCCCCATGGTTTTGGCTTCTGGAAGAAAAATATCTGTCACCAATTCACCGCGATTTCAACAAAACTGGTGAGGTAGGGGTAAACCCAAAGCTCTTTCTTGACTTTTCTGCTACCTCTTCGTACCTCAATCTCGTAATAACCGGCCTCAACATCGTCGAAGGCGAAATTCTCCCCCCAGCCGTCGTCCGCATTTAGCTCGCTGCTGGAGTTGGCGTAGCTGCTTGTTTCCGCATACTTGGACCCGGCGTCAATGCGTCGCAGAAAGATTTGCGCGCCGTGCAACAATTCACCACTGGGCCAGGCCACCCGTCCAGCGACGGTACCGTGCTCGGGAAAGGGGTAAAGCCACAGTAACGGATTGCGCGTATTGGTATAGCTGTTCTGTCCTACGCGCACCTCCAGGTGCAAATGTGGGCCATCGGCGACGCCGCTAGCTCCGGACAGGGCAATAAGTTCTTGCGCATCTACATGCTGCCCTTCGCTGACCAATATTTCAGAGAGATGGCCATAGAGATTGAAAACTGGCTGGCCGAGGAATGTAGAATCCAATTCGATGACGACGAGCCTGCCGTAAAAGTTGTCATGCGGGCCGTAGGTTACTTCGTCGTCGCTGCCCGCGACGCGCACCGTGCCACTGGCGGCGGCCAGGATCTCAGTCCCTGTTGGCACATAGAATTCAACGCCATGGTGAGGACGCAGCGCACCTCCTCGTGTACCGCCGTAAGGATAGCTTTTATCAGTCCAAACCGTGCCGCCTTCGGCAATGGGCCGGCGCAGCCAGTAATGCTCATTGAGCGAAGTAAACGGCAGGGCCGGCGGCGTGAATGTTGGCTGCGGAGTGGGTGACGGCGTTTCAGTCGGCAATGGCGTTTCAGTTGGCGCCGGGGTACCGGTCGGTGCAACCTCGGCATCGACTGCGGCTTCCTCCTTTGGGGGATCCGTGGGTGGGATCGGCGGTGTGAATGAAGGCGGTACGTCGACAAGCGAAAATGCCGGCAAATCTAATGGTTCGGCCGTCGGCGCGGCCACTGTATCCATAACAGGACTAAGCAGCGTGGCCGTGGGCAAGGTCGTGGCCGTGGCTGGTTGCAGCGAGATATCTTGCGAGCTAACCGCTGCAGGTTCGGCCGTCGACTGACATGACGTGATCATAACAAGCAGCAGCAGCGCTGTCGCACCAAGCGGGCCCCACATCCTCCGGCGTTTGAGACTGTGCAAAACTAGAAGCCCCCTCTTTCAGACGCAATAGCATTGGTTTTAGCGGCCAACTCATCTACTTCGCTCTCGATTATGGACACCTTTGTCCGCAACTCGGCAGCTAATTCTCGATCTTTGATGCTGGCGGCGTTGATTTTGACATTTAGAGAAGCCGCCTTCACCGCGGCCTGGGCCATGATCACGCCTGCCGCCGCATCGGAGACGGCATTTACGTTGCCAAGTTGGGCCATTGTAGCGGCATATTGGGCGACCTGGAGGCTAAGCTGGGCAACGCGCAAGGGCACCATCGCCGCGGCGATGGTCGCTTCTTCAACGGCCAGCACTTTTTGCTCGTCAGTGAGGGTCTTGTTGCGGTAGGCGCTCATGACGGCGTCAAATGCCGCCGCATCCTCGGCAACCGCTCTTGTCAGAGATTCGCGTAATTCATCTGCCTGCTGCAGGATCTCTTGTGCCTGGTCGTTTACGGCGGCATATTTATTGCGGCCGGCAGTCAGCCCGGCCACCATTTGAGTCAAGGCCGCCGCCAGTGCGCCGATCAGTGCGGCGACGGACCCGCCACCCGGTGTTGGTCTTGCCGCGGCTGTCGCTTCTATAAAGTCAAAGGGGGTCAAGTCCGTTTCTTCGTCTCCTGCCTCGTGCAGTCTATGCTCCAATATCTGGCCATCCTTCATATCACTCAGCTGCAAGTAATACTTGGCGGCATCGATCAACGCTTTTTGCGGTGTCATGCCGATCAGTTCCGCCTTGGTGATGGTCAGGCCATAATTAGCCGCTTCACGACGCACCATATCTTGCACACGATAGATGGGAGTCTTGACGAAATTGGTGAGGTTCATGCTAACCTGAGCCTGACCTTCAACCAGAAAACCCTTCGCTTGTACAAAGCGCAAGCCACCGCCAATAAAACGCACATTGCGCGCGATCTGGTCGGCAATGCCGGCATTGTCGCTGTTCAGATAGATATTGTAGGCAATGAGGAACGGCCGTGCCCCAATGACTGTTGCACCCCACGGCCGTGCTGCGGCTGGTCCAAAATCAGGCAAGAGCTCTGGATAAACGCCAACCCTTTCCTTCCACAACTCATATTCGCCTTTGCGGATGGCGGACAGTTCCCTGCGTTCCGGCCGGGTCGCCGCATCGCCATACAAATAGACGGAGATGTCGAGTTCCTCACCCACCCGCTGGCCGAGTCGCCGTGCAATTTCCACACAGTCGGCCGTACTCATGTTTCTTACGGGTATAAATGGGCAAACATCGGTAGCGCCGATGCGCGGATGTTCTCCTTCATGTACTTCCAAGTCTATGAGCATTGCTGCTCGCTTGATGGCCTGGAAAGCCGCTTCCTCCACGGCTGCCGGTCCGCCGACTATGGTGATGACTGAACGATTGTGATCCGCATCGGCGCTTACGTCCAAAACCTTAGCCCCGCGCACACTGCGAATGGCATCGGCGATCGCGTTGTAGACCTCCGGGTCACGTCCGTTGCTGAAATTAGGGACACATTCAACTATTTGCTGCATGAAACTCACTCCTTGGTATTAGGCTATCAGAAATGTCGCAGAGCGACCGCTTCGCGAACAGCTTTCAGCCGCCAGTTAATCCTTCTTTTGCATTCAAGGTAGTACTCCGTCACCAATGTGAACTCCTCATAGAATCTGCCCGCCATTGACCACCAACCAAGCTGTGGTTTTTATCAAACAGATCGAGAAACGCAAACTAGAATGTGCTTGTCCCTCATTTGTGGTTCACAAAGAGCAGTTTATTGCTGTGGTTCATCTTCATCTGGCGATAAGCGCTTCTTGAGCTGACGCCGTACATCTTTCCAGGTCTCTTTCACATCCGGCACATCATCGCTGGTTATCGGTTTGTCACTGTAGCGCGCCTTGAGGAAGGCATCTGTCAAGGCTTCAACTTCTTCTTCCACTTCCGGCCAGTTGTCTTTGAGGTCCTCTGCGTACTCAAGCGGTGTCTCGGCCGTTTCCCGCTTGATACCCCTCTCACCAGCGCGGCGCACAGTTGAAAGGTAAAAGTAACGGATCTGTTCGCGCGGGGAAAGCCCGCTCAAGCGAATAAACCGCCAGTGACCTTTCCCGCTTTCGCCGCCCTTTTCGCGCCCCTTCTCTTTTGTTAAGTGAACTGGGAATTGCAGGCGTACTGCATTGACCCGCATTCGAAATCGCCACCAAAACTCCTCCAGCCAGGCGACGAACCGCTGCCAAAGGGCTGCTACGGATTTCTCTTGGCTGAGGTTCTTGCGTTCACGCAAGAAGAACAAGAGCGCTAGTACAATGGCGACAGCGAAGATGCTCCAAAATGCGGAACTAAGAACCATAGCCACCGTCTCGCCTAGAGAGGATAGCCCAGGGGGTACATTGTCGGCCAACGCTTGCGGCGCCAGCCGCGGCATTGGTGCGACCTCCGCTATAGACCGATTTGCAAGAAGCGCAAACAGCAAGGCTATTGGAAGGGATATTAAGAAGACAAGGAAGTTTATGATGAAGAGCAAAGCGAAAATCAGCGCATTTAGGATACGGCTGATCGCCAATGTTGGACCAATAGGCAGAAAGGCGGCAATTAAGCCAACTAAGACCAGTATCAGCAGGCTGGAGCGCTGCCAGCTGCGCTCCAGCTGTTCATCCTTGGTGATGTTATTGACAAGCCAACGCGCGTTCATCTCCATCAACTTCGCTTGACTAAGCAACCAGAAACCGATACCAAAATAAAGCAGCATGATGATCAGCAAGGCTGGTTGCAGGCCAAGACGATCCACGGCCAGAGGGTTCTTAAGAAAATCATAGGACTGGATCTCTATCGAACTCAAACCGACGGTAACGGCAAGCAACATGCCACCCCACACCCAATACTGGCCAAAAGCGCGCACAAGTTGGCCACGGCCAGTTTGGATGGGCTGATCATCGGAGAGCGCCTTTCGTTGTGCCAGGGGGCGACTGTAATAACGCAGTTCAAACTCGCTCACTTCTAGGTGGCCGAAAATCTTGCTGAGCACAACCGCCATTCGCCATGTGATCAGAGCCAGGAGCAACGTGACAATAAACGAGGTGTTCATGAAAAAGGGCAGGGGATTGGCCAGGTATAGTTGGAGCTGTGCTCCACTGGGAAATCCTTCGTTAAATACGACACCGCTCACTATGCGTGCGAAGAGCACGATCAGGAGTAATTCCGCGGCGCGGTAGGCAGTATGATCAAGCCGCAGGCGGTCGGGGTGTTTCAGCCAATTTGTCGTGTAGATTGCCTCAAGCGCCACAAGGAGGAGGAATATCGTCAGCGCCGACCAACGTTCGTCCAGAGTCACCGCCCTGATAAGGGCGATTATCCCGACCATCAGGGAAAGCACCAAGATGGCCAGTAATAACGGTCGTATCACATAGCGCATCCATTGAGTGGCCCGATATCGCCGGCGCAACATGAGCAATGATTCTTCATCTATGCTCGCCGCTGTCCTGGCCAGGTTGGAACTGTGCAATCTGCTCATGTCACTACCTGGCGCCTGGGGCGCCGCCATAGGTCCAGCCCGGAACTTCTGGTCACATTAAAGGCGCGAAAACCGAGTCGTCGCGCTCGCTCTCGTACCGGGCCAAAATTGCGATCTGGCTCCACCGTAATCAAAATAGGATTAAAGCCGGTACGTACGAGACGATGTAAGGTCTGGCAGGTAGCCTCGTCTCCGCGCGCCGTTATAACCACAATCGTGACACCCCAGCTGAGGTTCAAGCAAGCGGGCACCGCCCATTCGTCAAAAGGCAGCGTCTGATCGCTCTCAATGCGGGCCAGATGCTCCAGGATCTTCATTAAATGGGGACGGCCGTTACGGGGCGCTATGGAAGGCGGCATCAAGGTGGCGGATGAGTCTGCGGTGCTTTGTTGCTGCAACAGGCGACCGCTATCCTCATGAAACAATGGTTCGTCGTCTGTGTTAGAACTTTGTAGGGGATCGATTCCATTGCTGATCAGGCCAACAGGCTGGCGCTGGTCGATGAGATGGACGGCCAGCGACGCCGCAATCACAATGGCCCATTCCGTATGGTAATCCCAATCTTTCTGTTCGTAGTCTGGTTTGTGCAGGTTGAGCAACAAGGCCGTTTCCAAGGAAATTGCCGGTTGGAATCGTTTTACGAGCAGATGATTGGTATGCGCGCTCACTTTCCAGTTGATATGTCGCTGCGAATCACCCGATTGGTAATCGCGCACGCCCATCGGCCGTGCCGGATCTTCGAATAGACGTTGGCGGCTGGCGACAGTGCCAAAGGGCAGGCGCGATGGCAATCCCAGGCTGGTCAGAGCGATGATTTGCGGGTAAATGGTGAGGTAATCTGCCTCCAAGAATCCGCTTCTGCCGGTTACCAAGCCAAAAAGATCACCGGTAGTAAGGCGCAGCGGGCCAAGACGATAATAACCACGCCTTCCGGCCTGAACCTGGTAAGTGAACTCCCTTTCTTGCCGCCCACCGAGCGTGAACACCTGCTGCAATGTTTCCCCAATACGCAAGGCGGGCGGAATGCTTTCACTGAATTCCACCCAGGGCAAAGGCAGCCGGCCTAAGTTATGCCAGCGCAGGTGGATCGTCACCGTTTCACCCAGAAAGGCGTGATCAGTGAACTCCCGGCTGAGCTGCAGTTGCTGCATAGCCCGCGGGATAGCCCAACGGCTCAAGGCATAGATACCGATGCAGACATAAACGATGTAATAGATGAAGTCAAGGTGAAGTAAAAAGGCTACAACGAGAAGGGCAATGATTAAGCTGGTCAGACCCATCACATCATTACAGTTCCCCGATTTCCAACGGGGCTTCGGCAAGAATATTGTCCAGTATGTTATCGACTGACTTGCCGCGAAGTGCGCTTTCCGGATGCAGCAAACAGCGGTGGTTCAGAATGACTGGTGCGAGGTGCTTCACGTCGTCAGGAAGGACATAGTCCCGGCCTTGCAAGGCGGCGTAAGCCTGGATGCCGCGATATAGTGCGTGACTTCCACGAGGGCTTGCTCCCAAGATCAGGTCTGGGTTCTGGCGCGTCGCGATCACAATCTGCACGATATAATCTCTAATCGTATCGTCGACGTGTACGCCCCAGATCAGAGGGGCTAATTCAGGAATCCGGCGCCCATCCACGACCTGCTCAAGATTTTCAATGGGGTGGACACCGCCGAGATTGAGAAGCATCTGGCTTTCTGTTGCCAGATCCAGATAGCCGAGCGTTAGCTTCATGAAGAAGCGGTCAAGTTGGGCTTCAGGCAGTGGGAATGTGCCTTCATATTCAATGGGGTTTTGGGTGGCGATGACGAAAAACGGCCGTTCCAGTTTGCGGGTTATACCATCAACCGAGACTTGCCGCTCGCCCATTGCCTCCAGCAAGGCTGATTGGGTACGAGGTGTCGCGCGGTTGATCTCATCGGCCAAGAGTATATTGCTGAATGCCGGTCCGGGAATGAAGGTAAATTCGCGTTTCTGCTGGTCAAAAATGGAAACGCCGGTCACATCATTGGGCAATAAATCGGGTGTGCATTGCAGGCGCTTGAAGTCGATCCCCAAGCTGATGGACAGGGCGCGGGCCAACATCGTTTTGCCCGTGCCGGGCACGTCCTCTAGCAAAACATGCCCTTCGTTTAGCAGCGCAACCATCAGCAACTCAATTGCATCCCGTTTGCCGATGATAACCTTCTCGACGTTATTAATAATCTGTTGGGCGAATTCCTGAATTTCTTTCATCTCAGTTCATAGATGGTTCAACTTTTTATCGACGTTTACCCGTGGAAGCGTTCGACTTGAAAAGTTGAACTTCTATTTCTACAGACACTTAGCAATTAACACAGCAAATCTTACCATATCGGCTACCAGAATACGAAGCATCCTCTGTAGCGTGATGATCAAGAATGCGTTACAAATACGGCCGATGAGCAATCAGCGAACCCATGTTGAGTTTCCGATTGACACAGCCTTCGACGTCGGACTTGCCGACCGGCTGGCGCGCCTGGAGACGTACAACAAACATTACTACCGGCCCAATACCTACCTGCACAAATGGTGGGCGCGCAGGTGCGGCACCACCTTTCGTCTCATCCTCAAACAGTTGGTAACGTCTCCGCAGAAAAAAGATTACTATGCTCCAGGTGGGTTGGAAGGCAGAATCATCCTCGATCCCATGATGGGTGGCGGTACGACGCTGCATGAAGCGCTGCGTTTGGGCGCTAACGTGATTGGGATGGATTTGGATCCCATCCCTGTCTTACAAGCCAGAGCTACGCTGACGAATGTCCCGCTGCCGGAACTAGAGAAGGCGTTCACAACCTTCTATGACGGGCTGCGAAGCGATCTGGGCGACTATTTCAAAACATCTTGCCCGCAATGTGACATTGTTACGGAGAGCTGGTACGTCCTGTATGGCGCTCGACGTCGCTGCGACTGCGGTGATGTGCTGGTGGTTGATTCTCTTGTTTTACGGATGGAGAGTGACGGTTCCACCCTCCGACTTTGTGCCGACTGCCGGCAGGTAGTAGGAGACAATGATTCGTGTCCCTGCGCTGAGAAAAATGATGCGCCGCTTGTTGAGCGCAGCAGCACCGTTTGCCCGGATTGCCAGCAGCCGTATAGTGAAGATCTGAGCGAGCCCTATTACGAACGATACGAACCGTTGGTCGTGTCTGGACACTGTCCGGAGCATGGACTGTTCTTGCGAACCCTGGACCCAGCAACCCGGTATGCTTTAGATCAGGCTGACATCTGTCGCTCAAGATCTGTAATTTCCCGTGGAAAACTTCGAATGTAGTCGCAGGCCGGAAATCAATACAGTTGTTGCAGCGTGGCATAAACAATTACCTGGACCTCTTTTCCAGCCGGCAGCTATTGGTCTATGGATCGCGCCATAACACTGCTACCGCAAATCGAAGCGCCGGCACGCCTGAACCTGGCCCTTTTACTTTCCACATCGCTGGAGTTCAACTCGATGCTCTGCGGATACAAGGGTAAGAGCAAGCGCCGTCCAGGGGCTGTAAGGCACGCCTTTGCGCATCACGCCTACTCTTTTCCTTACACCGCCCTGGAAAACAACCCGCTGTACAGTCGAAGCGCATCGGGCACTTTGCAGAAGCTATTCCACGCCCGAATTCGTCGCGCTCGCCTTTGGGCCGGCCAACCCCGCGAGCGCTCCTTTGCTCAGCAAAAAGCATCCTTTGTTGCGATCCTTGAGGAAAGAGATTCCGGCACCGAAGTAGAAGATTTCGCCGCTCTGGGCGACAGGACACGCCGATTCATGCTGATGCAACGCTCGGCAACGAAGCTCGATTTACTTGACGATAGTATCGACGCTATCGTGACCGACCCGCCCTACTTTGACAGCGTGCAATATAGCGATTTGTCGGCGTTTTTTCGCGTGTGGCTGCGCCTGATGTTAGCAGAAGAAGCAAAAGTGAATTGGGCTTTCGACGTCAATGATTCGGCCGTTGACCCGCACAACAACGACCGCGAAAGCCGCTACACGTGAACTCATCAGCCAGATTTTCGCCGAATGTAATCGTGTACTAGACAAGACGCACGGCCGTCTGATATTTACTTTTCACCACTGGAATCCAAAAGCCTGGGCAGCAGCTAACCGTCGCTTTGCAGGGGGCCGGCTTTACGCTTCTCAACCGGTATGTGGTTCATTCTGAGAACCCTATCTCGGTTCATATCGCTAACATGAACGCTTTGATTCATGACGCGATCCTGGTATTGGCTCCCAGCGAAGAGCGTGAACACGCAACTTGGGCAAAAACCATCTGAAATAGACACGGCAAGCAGCGCCCAGTTCTGCACGGACTGTGCAACCTTGCTTGGTTGGATGCTTGATGCCAATCTGACGCCAGAAGAGATCAGGCAGGAGTGGAAAAAAGCGTTGGCTCAGAAAGCGTCATCCTGAACCCATTCGGCAAGCTCAGGACAAGCTAGCGTGAAGGAGCCGATTCTGTTGGCGAAATCTCCTGAGAGCGTTTCTAACGGGAATAAGCTATAGTAATCGAGGTGAAATCGGCTGTGCTGCATATTTTTTTGTGCGAGGCAATATAAGGACGATATGACAACCAACCAGCGCTGGCCCAGCGGCACAATCACTTTCCTTTTCACTGACATTGAGAAAAGCACCCTGCTTTGGGAACTCCATGGCGAACTGATGCGTCCGGTACTGGCTGACCATGATGCTCTTCTGCGTGCGGCCGTCGAGGAACACGGAGGTCGCGTGGTCAAAACCACCGGCGATGGTTTGCATGCCGTGTTCGAGACGGCCGCATCCGCCTTAACAGCGACGCTAGACGCTCAGCGCCGACTGCACGCCGCGACATGGGCTGGAATCGCCCCCGATTCGCTGCGCGTGCGCATGGGGCTGCACAGCGGTGAGGCGCAGTGGCGGGATGGCGACTATTATGGTACGGCCGTCAACCGTGCCGCACGTATTATGGCGCTGGGTCATGGCGGCCAGGTGCTGTTATCGGCCGTTACTGCCGCTTTGCTGCAAGAGGTGCTGCCACAACAAACGAGCCTGCGCGATTTGGGCAATCATCGCTTGCGTGGTTTGCAGCAGACAGAACACATTTACCAATTGGTTGCACCTGATCTGGAAAGTGTTTTTCCGCCATTACAGTCGGGCCAGACACGTGCCGGCAATCTACCCACGCATGTCACCAGCTTTGTCGGCCGTACGCGCGAAATGGCCGAGATCAGGAGCGCCTTGCCTCGAACGCGCCTGCTTACGCTAACCGGCCCGGGTGGCACCGGCAAGACCAGGTTGTCTCTTCAGGTGGGCGTCGACGTGCAGGATGAATTCGAGCACGGCGCCTGGTTGGTGGAACTGGCTCCCGTAACCGACCCTGAACTGGTCGTCACAACCGCGGCCGGCGTCTTTGGCCTCGTCGGCCAGACAAGAAAGCAGACCGAGGAGACATTTTTCGATTATCTGCGTGAAAAAGAGCTGCTGCTTATTCTCGACAATTGCGAACACCTGATCGACTCTTGCGCGCGACTGGCGGCTGATCTTATGAGCGTCTGCCCCCGTCTGACCATTTTCGCCAGCAGCCGCGAGGGACTGGGCGTCTACGGCGAGCTGACCTACCATTTGCCGACTTTGAGTTTACCATCCGGAAATGAAGCAACGGCTGAGACTGCCGGTCAGTCCGAGGCCGTGCAGTTGTTCGTCGAGCGGGCAATTGCCGCGCAGCCGCACTTCAGATTAAGCAATGCCAATGCCCGCTCTGTAGCCCAAATCGTGCGGCGGTTGGACGGCATTCCCCTGGCTATCGAGCTGGCAGCGGCGCGACTGAAAGTCTTCAGCATTGAGCAGATTGCGGCGCGTCTCGACCAGCGCTTCCGCTTGCTGACTGGCGGCAGCCGCACCGCGATGCCCCGCCAGCAAACACTGCGCGCCCTGATCGACTGGAGTTATGACTTGCTTGACGAAGAGGAGCGCGAACTCTTCAGACGACTCTCTGTATTTGTGGGCGGCTGGACGTTTGATGCCGCCGAAAGCGTCGCTGATCAGCTTGATGCCTACTTTTTACTGCCGCAACTGGTCGGCAAGTCGTTGGTAACGCGCGAGGCGGATGCGCTGTTGGAATCCTGGCCAGAAGATGTCCCACTTCCGGAACCCCGCTTCTTCTATCTGGAGACAATTCGCCAATATGCACGCGACCGGTTGGTAGAGTCGGGCACAGTTCAAGAGGCTCGCGACCAACACTTTGTCTATTATGAGACCCTGGCCGAAACTGTCAAATTTGGTACCGGCCCCGGCGCTGCCGTGTTGCTAGGGGGTCAGATCCTTCTTGAACAAGACAATCTGCGTACGGCCGTAGAATGGGGCATCGAACAGTACCCGCAGCGCGCCCTTGATCTTCTTTGGAATTTAAACTTCTATCTGGCAGACCAACTGCCAGGATCGGAATCCATCAACTGGATATCCTCGGCTTTAGAGCGATTGGATTTGCAGGAGTTGGTAACGGATGAGGCCCGCCAACAGCGGGAGCAATCGCGCTACAAGGGCCTGGTTACGATCAGTTTGCTAAAGATGTTCATGGGTCAACTGGACGAAGCCTACCGCATGGCCGGCGAACTTATCGAGCCGCTGCAGGGCGATGACTCCGAACCGATTATGTTGGCGATTACGCTGTTCGTGCGGGCGCAAACCGGCTATTTCCTGGAAGGCGCAGATTTGGACGAGATCATAGACCAGGCTGAGACGGTACTGCGGAGGATGAACGATCATCCGGCAAGAGAGTGGGTGCTGCACTCAGTACTCATGCTCTCGGCGGAGTCTGAGTCTCGGAAGGGTAATCGAGAAATGGTCGAACGCTATTTTCACGAGTCGGCAGCAGTTCTCGAAAATGCGGTCAACATTACGTTCTTGCCCTGGCTTGAGTACGCGCGCCTGTTAATAGTGCTGAAGATGGATCTAGATCCTCGAGTGACCCGACAACATTATGAAGAAGTAGTTGGGAGGCTGCGTCAAAGCCACAGCAACCGTATGGCAGCCATGGCTGAGAGTGATTGGGCCCACAGGATGCGTCACGCAGGCGAGCTCGACGAAGCGCTGGCTATCTACCGGCGCATGTTGGTCGAATGGCGCGAGCTTGGAAATCGCGCAGCCGTAGCCAATATCCTGGAGAATACCGCTTTTGTAGAGAGAGCGTTGGGAAGGCCGGTCCTGGCAGCCACCTTGCTTGGTGCGGCCCAACGAATACGTGAAGAGATTGGCCAGGATATGCTGCGTAGGGAACGAGAGGAGTACGAACGTGAGTTGGCTGCCATGAAGAGCAGCCTGACGCCTCACGAACTAGACAAGTTATGGGCTGAAGGGTACGCTATGTCTACCGACTCGGTTGTCACCCTGGTGCTGGAGGCTAGGGAAAGCTCCGGCGACTAAAGGGCAGCAGAAAGCTCGCCATTTCGTGGATGGCCGCGAAGATTTCATTCACTGCGTTCGGAATGACCTTTGCAGTAACCAGCTTTGCAGACGCTACTATCAGTAAACAGGCAGGCTAGGATCAACTTCCCTGGCCCAACGGTTGATACCCCCGTCAAGATTATACAGTTTCTTAAAACCGTGATTCTGCAACTCGCGTACGACGGCAGCGCTGCGCGCGCCAGTGCGGCACTGCACAACAATCTCGCGCGCGGTGTCCAATTCGCCCATGCGCTCGATCACCTGCCCCTGGGGAATAAGAACGGCCCCCAGGCTGTCTAGATTGGAAATATCCCACTCATGCGCTTCACGCACGTCCAAAATGAGCGGATCATCTCCCTGATCCAGGCGCGCTTTGAGTTCCAGAGGGGTAATCTGTGGCACACCCGCACCCTCCTCCTGATCGGCGAGGTAGAGGCTGTTGTCGTGCGCAGGCACGCCGCAGAACTGCTCATAATCGATCAGCTCAGTCAGCGTGGGATTTGAACCACATACTGGGCAGTCCGGGTTTTTGCGCAGACGCACTTCGTCAAATGTCATATCCAGGGCATCATAGAGCAGCAACCTGCCGATTAGTGATTGGCCCTGGCCCAGAATGAGCTTGATCGCTTCTGTAGCCTGGATCACGCCAATGGTGCCGGGCAGAATCCCCAAAACACCCCCTTCGGCGCAGCTGGGAACCAGCCCCGGTGGCGGCGGTTCGGGAAAAAGGCAACGATAACATGGCCCCTCTTGCGCATAAAAAACGGAGGCCTGCCCCTCAAAGCGGAAGATACTGCCATAGACATTGGGTTTGCCCAGCAGCACACAGGCATCATTGGTCAGGTAGCGCGTTGGAAAATTGTCGGTGCCATCTATGATGATGTCGTAGGGTTCCAGGATTTGCAGGGCGTTATCCGAGGTCAGCGGCAGTTCGTAGGTATCTACTTGCACATGGGGGTTGATGTCGTGTATACGATCGCGCGCACTTTCCAATTTGAGACGGCCGACATCGCTGGTGCCGTGGATAATCTGTCGCTGCAAGTTGGTATAGTCGACAATATCATAATCGACCAGCCCTAAACGTCCGACACCGGCGGCGGCCAGGTACATCGCCAACGGAGAGCCGAGCCCGCCTGCTCCGATGAGCAGAACGGAGGCCGCCTTCAGTTTCTTCTGGCCGGTCATACCCACTTCGGGCATGATCAGGTGCCTGCTGTAGCGTTGAACTTCCTCGTGAGACAGATCTATCGCTGCCGGATTGATGAGATCGATTGCTTTCATCATAGTTATTTGTCCGTTATCCGCCGGCAATGGAGGGAATGATCATCAGCGTATCAGCTTCAGAGATCGCCGTGTCCGCTCCATTGAGTTGGCGAACGTCTTCCTTATTCAAATAAATGTTCACAAAACTACGCAGATTATCTCCCTCGTAAAGGTGCTGGCGCAAATCGGGATGCTGGTCAGTCAGATCATCCAGTGCAGCGCCAACTGTGGCACCGGACACAGACACCTTGCTCTGTCCTGCAGCATAGGGCCGTAACGGGGTTGGAATACGAATTGTCGTCACTGTTCTCTCTCCATTATTTTTCATCTATTTTTTCTTCGACGAAGCCGGAGCGATCGTCCAGCAACTGCCACGAGCGGCTGCTGACAGGGCGGCCCGCTCGAATTTCTGTTATCAGGTATGAGTAACCGGGCCAGGCAGCCCAGGCCAGATCCCGAGACGAAGCCAGCGGGGGATGATCAGGATGGCTGTGAAATATGCCGAGCACATCGAGCTCTTGCATCAACGCTTCTATTTCCACATCGCGCCAATCATTGGCGGCGATACGAAAACGAACCCGTTTCTCTTCCTCGTCGGGCCAGATGTTGGGTAACGGCCGTACGGCCGTTACCCTGTTCACACCATCTTCTACAAGTCCCAGGAGCAGCCCGCAGCCTTCATAAGGGTAGGACGCTATGCCATGAGTTTTGATTTGATCTAGTAGGTTCGTTGTAATTCTTAACATCTTGTCTACAAATGCCAGGCAACTCGGAGGTGCCTGGCATCTTGCTTTACGCTTCAGACCAGAATCGCTCACTGAGATATTTCATCCCACTATCCGGCAATATCGTAACAACGAGCCCCGTTGTGAGTGTCCGCGCAAGCTGAACAGCGGCACAGACGGCGGCAGCGGAGGAAATACCCACAAACAGCCCCTCGTTTCGGGCCAGGAAACGGGCCATGCCATAGGCATCTTCGGTATGGATGATTAAATCACCATCAGCCAGCGTCTCATCATAGATGCCGGGCTTGATCGCCGTCTCCATGTGTTTCCAACCTTCCAGACCGTTGAAGGGACTATCGGGTTGGGCTGAGTAACAAAGGATATCCGGGTTCAACGCTTTTAAGCGCCGTGTTGTGCCGGTGAATGTGCCTCCCGTACCCAGGCCGGCCACAAAATGGGTCAGCGTCCCTTCTGTCTGGTCCCAAATCTCCTTACCCGTCGTCAGATAGTGCGCCCGCCAGTTGGAAGCATTGTTGTACTGGTTGGCATAGAACAAGGTTGGATCAGCGGCTGCCAGGCGCCGCGCCTCTTGCCATGCTCCATCCGATCCTTCCAGTGGATCAGTCAGGATGAGTTCAGCGCCATAAGCGCGCAAAATGGAAAGGCGTTCGGGAGTGATATTGGCGGGCACGGTTAGCCGCACATGGTAGCCACGGGCAGCGCCAAGCATGGCATAGGCGATGCCTGTATTGCCTGACGTGGAATCCAGCAAAGTCATGCCCGGCCGCAGCAGGCCATTTTCCTCCGCCTCGCGAATGATGTTCAAGGCGGCGCGGTCTTTTACCGAACCACCGGGGTTGAACCATTCCGCCTTGGCAAGCAGGCGTACCGTGTCAGCAACGCCATGGGCAACGGCCGTGCGCTTCAGATCTTAATAATGGTGTGTTTCCGATCTGCCCTTCCAGGCCAGCGGAAATCTAGTCCGGAAGCGGATCGATTGATTTTTTCAACTGTCGGCAACATAGGTTCTACCTATCCTGAAATAATGGTTTCTGAATTCGATTCTGAGGGACAATAGTCCCCAAGACAACACAAAAACGGTCGCAACACTACCCAAAGCAGTATCAGCGAGCAATACTTGATTGCATCGCGAGGGAGGTCGCCACCGTTTGCCGCTGCCGGACAGAATTATTGTCCGCAATTCATACTTTCAGGTATGAAGCAAAGGAAGTTAGCACCCTCGCTTCATACACCTACAAAATTGCCACATATTCAATCCATCCATGTCAATAACTACTCTACTATACAAGAAGCACAACCTATCGCTATTTTCAGTGCAAAAATCTATTCTGAAAAGTTGAACTTCTTAGTTCAAAACTATTATTACGATAATAACTCAGAATCAAACTACTGTTAAAGTATAACTATCCGACTTGTCTTGTCAAGCCTCGTCCCAATACGATAGATTGGTCCAATCTTTGAAGCTTGGACCAATCTCCAACTACTCTATAAGATGTGGCCGTTATACCAATTCTTACCGCTTTAAATAAACTGCTGAATCGCCACACCTGCAGAATAGACAATCAACATCTGTCCAGAACCATACGTCAGCCAGATCACATCATGCAGATAGTTGAAATCCAAATCGTTGAACCAACTGCCAGCGATCAAGGTGTCGCTGAAAAGAAATAAGGCGGCGCCGATAACCAAAGACCAGAAATCTGGAACCTGCAGAGCCAATCCCATGGCCGCTCCGGCCGTCGTGGCCAACAACAAGGCATAGGGCAATACGAACCAATGCAAGAATGTCGCTTGTGAGCCACGAAAAACCACGAAGTACCAGCCCAGTCCGGCGACCGACCACCAGAAGAATAGCGCAGCGATGCGCGGGGCAAATGTGCTTGCCCCCAACTGGTCGCCCAGCCGCCAGATTGCCGAGATATAGAAAACATGCCCCACGGCGAAAGCGACGATGCCGCCCATATTGGCGGATTTGCCTGAGCCAAATACATGCGCCAGAAACAGATCGCCAAGAAAACCGAAATGACATACCTATCGCCAACAAAAGCGCATAGCTCAAAGTGGCGAAATCTCGACTGATGAAGGACCAGCTAAAACCAGCCACAACCAGAATCAGCGAAGAAGCCAAGCGCGTCCAGGCCGGCATTCGCCGGCCATCTTTGTTGGAACCCAAGAGGAAACCACCGAAAAGAAGAAGCGCCCACAGGGCCAATAAGAAGGTCGTCCAGGTTTCATATGCTGGATTATCAAGATAGGTGAACATCGCACAACTCCGTTAACTCTTCAACCGTTCAACAATTTGGCAACGCGTAGCTTCCAAATGAGTTAGCAACAGGACGACATCTGGGATGCCTACTACTGCAATTCGTTTGCGACCGGACGGCATCTGAAGATGCTTACTCCTTCAACTCGTTTGAAGCACGCCATTAACCAAATCGCGCTGCAGTCTTTAGCTGAGATGAAACCCATCCTCAAGCAAGTCAGATGACCGCCATGCCTCTTGTGCGTTAGAATAGGGCCATGAGCGAACGCGCGCAAATCAGCGGCTCCGTGGAGCGTGTCACCTATTATAACGCGGAAAACGGTTACTCAGTCATCCGGCTGAAGCCGGATACGCGAGGTATGCTGCCCTTCAAGTATGCCGGCGGCCGGGAGTCGCTGATTACTGTGGTCGGAAATTTGCCGGAAGTGAATCCTGGCGAATGGTTGAAGCTGACCGGGCGCTGGGCGAGCCATGCCAAACACGGCCGTCAGTTTCAGGCGGAACAATGTGAACAATCGCTGCCGGCAACGACCGAGGGCATCAAACGCTACCTGGGATCGGGCCTGATACGCGGCATCGGACCGGTCATGGCGGAGCGTATCGTCGATCAATTCGGCGACGACACGCTGGAAGTAATTGATGATCAGCCGCAACGCCTGCGGGAAGTGCTGGGAATCGGAAATAAGCGTGTAAACAATATCGTCAAGTCCTGGGATGAACAGCGTGCAATTAAAGACGTGATGATATTTCTGCAATCGCACGGCGTCTCCACCAACCTGGCGGTGAAGATCTACAAAAAGTATGGTGATGAGTCACTGCAAGTCGTGCAAAAGACGCCGTACCGGCTGGTGAAAGATGTTTATGGCATTGGCTTTAAGACGGCGGACAAGATCGCCCAGGCCATTGGTCTTGAACATGACGATCCCAATCGCATTGAAGCAGGAATTGCCTACACGCTGAACCGCATGGCCGAGGAAGGGCATGTTTATATGCCGCAAGAGGAACTAGAACCTGAAGCTGCGGAGATCTTGGAGTTGGAATCGGAAAAGATCGCGCAGGTAATCGACCAACTTGAAAGCAGTGATTTTGTAAAGCGGGAAACGCTGATTTACGATGTGGGACTGCCAGCCGGCCACAGTGCGCTCCAGGGTGCCCCCGACGACCTTTCAAGCAGCGAGGCGTCCGCGAACAGCGTCCATGAGGAACGTGCTGTTTACCTCACCCAGTTGTATTACTCCGAGATCGGTCTCACCAATCGCGTGCAGCTTCTGGTGCAAAATCGTGCCAGCCGCCTGAGCAAGCTGAGAAACGCGGGCGAAGAAGAGATCGCGCGCTTTGCAGCCGGCAAGGGGCAGGAGTCGCTGCGGCTCGCTCCGCAACAGCTTTTGGCGATCAAAACGGCCGTAACGAACAAGGTTACCATTCTTACAGGCGGGCCAGGTACGGGGAAAACCACAACTTTGCGAGCGCTGCTGGATCTACTTGATGGCGCCCGGCTCAGTTATGCCCTCGCTTCGCCCACCGGCAGAGCCGCCAAGCGACTAGCGGAAGCGACCGGGCGGGAAGCGAAGACGGTTCATCGCCTGCTCGAATACAATCCGGGTGAAGGGTATGGGCGTAATGATCAAAATCCGCTCGACGTGGACATGATCATCATCGACGAAGCGTCCATGCTAGATCTTGCTCTGGCCAACAATCTGTTTAAGGCTATTCATTCCGATCGTCATGTGCTGCTTGTGGGTGACATTGACCAGTTACCCTCGGTTGGCGCAGGTGACGTCTTGGGAGACCTGATCGCTTCTGGTGTAACGGCCGTGGTCCGTTTGCAGACTATTTTCCGCCAGGCCGCGGGCTCGCTGATTATCCACAATGCGCACCGCATCAACCAGGGTCTGATGCCGGAGACACGCCAGGATGCAACGGATTTTTTCCTCTTCATCAAACAAGAACCGGAAGAAGTCGCCACCCTTCTGGTAGACATTGTGCAGCGCCGCTTGCCACACAAGTTCGGCCTCGACCCCTCGGACGATATCCAGGTTTTGTCGCCCATGTACAATGGGCATGCCGGGGTGCGACAGCTCAACCTGGACTTACAGGCGGCGCTCAATCCTCCTGGCAAACGGCAGGAACGTAACCTGGGGGGCCGTACATTCCGCGTTGGAGATAAGGTGATGCAAACTGTCAACAATTATGACAAGAATATTTTCAACGGTGACATTGGCCGCATCACCGCTTTGGACCCTATCCAACAAACGGTAACGATTAACATTGATGGCGCACCTGTTATTTACGATTTTCTAGAAACGGACGAATTGGTGCATGCCTACGCTATTAGTGTCCATAAGAGCCAGGGGGCAGAATATCCCTGTGTCGTCTTACCGGTCGTAACCCAGCATTACATGATGCTGCAGCGCAACTTGCTCTACACGGCCGTGACACGCGCCAAGAAGCTGGTTGTTCTGGTTGGTACGCGCCGCGCCCTGGCCATTGCTGTCAAGAACGATAAGGTCACCAAGCGCCATACCGCCCTTGACTGGCGTTTACAACGATAAATCCGGTTAAGAGTTTGTACGCATTTATTAGTTATGGTAAGATAAACAATGACAGAGGGGATGTCACTGAATGCAGTACAAGAGAAAACTTACAAAGGTAGGTGACATATGGACATAGTACGCAAGTACTGGCTAGTGGCAGCAGCATTTTTCGTAGGCCTGTTCATCGGTCTGGTTGTTTTGGGTTGGTACGTGTGGCCTGTTGAATGGACAGACGCGACTCCAGCACAGCTTGACCAGGTTTACCAAGATGCATATGTAAAGATGACCGCGGATCTATACGCATTAAATGGCAACGCCGAAATGGTACAGCTGGCGCTGGGTGGCTGGGGTGGCGATATCGCCGCTTGCCAATTGGCCGCATCAAGCACAGATTCCTCCGAACGGGCACGCCTGGAGGCGGTAGCAACGGTTACCAATGGCGCAGGATGTGCAGGTATTTCAGCGGAGGACGTTGTCGAAAATGGCGGGGGTGGCAGCAACACCTTGCTGCTTGCATTGGGCTTGTTATTGCTCTTGGCTCTGATCGTTGCCGCGATCTTCTACTTCCTCAGCAGGCGTAGTCAGGTCGCTAGTGCACCCGAGTCGCAAGAGCCAACCTATGAAGAACTACCGCCGACAGCGCGTGCTGCGACCGGCGAACCGCAAGAGGATGGCGGGGCAGCCATACCTATTGCCCGATTCCATACCACATACACGCGTGGCCATGATGCCTACGATGACTCTTTCAGCATAGAAAACAGTCATGCTGAGTTCCTGGGCGAGTGCGGCGTTGGAATTGCCGAGTCGATGGGCGCGGAAGCTCCCAAGAACGTAACAGCCCTGGAGATCTGGTTGTTCGATAAGAGCGATATTCGTACCATCACCAAGGTCATTATGAGCGATCATGCTTTCTTTGATGATGCTCTTAAGGCGAAACTGGCTCCCAAAGGGGAGCCTGTCCTGGCCAGAGAAACAGAGACCATCGTCTTGGAGACTGCCTCTTTGATCATCAATGCTGAGATCACGGAAATGGAATACGGGTCAAACAGCGCACTTCCACCCAAGAGTATTTTTGATAGGATTACGATAAGTCTATCTGTCTGGTCAAAAGATGGCGGCGACGGCCAAGTTTTCGCAAGTGATGAAGTAGACGACCTGATGGAATTCTAGGGTCAAATATGGTTCTTTAAAGCCCCGGCGCCAATGGCTGCGGGGCTTTTTTTATTGTTCCAAGGCATCAGAACCGACGATAAGGATCAAACAACTTTTGCCACTCATCCAAAGCATAGCGATCTGTCATACCCGCGATGTAATCCGTAACGACACGGGGCAACAAGTGGCTTTGCAACCGTTCCTGCACGGTCGTTGGCAACATCTCTGGTTCTTTCAGATAGGCATCAAACATGGCCGTAATGAAGCGCTCTGCTTTTTCTTGCATGCGTACCAAGCGATAGTGCCGGTACATATGCTCGAACAAGAACTTTTTCAGCGCTTTGATCTTTAAGCCAAATTCGGCCGAATAACCGACTACATTGCTGCTGTGCGCCTGCACCTTCTCTGGCGAATCGATCGCAAATGCGACTAACTCCTTTTCCGTCTTGCCCAAGACATCGGCAACAGACCAGCCGATAAGTTCACGGATGATCTCATGGCGCAAAATCGATGTAAAATGAGCGTGCTTGCTCCAGCCAACATGTTCCTTCAATTCCCGCCAGATGGCTAATTCCTCAAGATCATAAGGTGCGAACAGCCCTGCGCGCAACCCGTCGTCCAGATCATGCGCATTATAGGCCATCTCATCGGCGAGGTTAGCGATTTGCGCTTCTAAGGAAGCCCGTTTCTGCGGTTCGTAGCCAAAGGCGTCACTATTATCGTAATCCGTCTCATGCTTGATCATGCCTTCGCGTGTTTCGTAAGTCAGGTTCAAGCCCGGAAAATTCGGATACCGTGTTTCCAGGTCGGTAACTACGCGATAGCTCTGAGTATTGTGGTTGAAACCGCCATGATCGCGCATGAGATCGTTGAGGATATGTTCTCCAGCGTGACCAAAAGGAGCATGGCCCAGATCGTGGGCAAGGCAGATAGCCTCCGTCAGCAACTCATTTGCTCCTAGACCACGAGCGAGCGAACGGCCGAGTTGCGCCACCTCCAAGGTATGCGTTAGGCGCGTACGATAGTGGTCACCTTCGTAAAACACAAAGACTTGCGTCTTGTATTCCAGGCGGCGAAAGGCCGTGGTGTGAATGATGCGGTCTCGATCGCGCTCAAATGCGGTGCGCGTGGTCGCTTCTTCCTCAGGATAGACGCGACCGCGCGATGCTGCGCTTAAGAGAGCGTAGGGAGCAACTGTGAGCTCCTCCAGTTTTTCTCGTTTTTCTCGACCGTAGATCATACCAGACCCCGTTGCGCTACTTGCCATAATCTTAAGGCAAGTGTAACATAAACAATAATTGCCAGCTAAGATGGCCTAAGACAGGGGTGTGCGAAAGAACCGTTATGTTCGAACGAGCAGACGCCAAAGTTATTATTCTAATTATGCTAATGGCCATCATATTGGCTGTGACCGCGGCCCTGGCTTATTTTGTCCTGCGCAATAGACCTGAATACCCAGAGGGTACTTATACCGTTAATGTCGAGGACCAAGTCGTGCTGGTTGAATCAGATCCCAGATTGGCGGTGCGTATTATCTCGACACCCGCTCCAGTGCAGGAGGTTATTGCTCCCGTATTGACACTGCCTGCTGAAGGGCAAGGTGGCACCGAGTCTGACGGAACTGTCATAACCGCCACGGTCGTCCCGCCGGTGGCTACGCAAATCATCATCACGCCACTCCCGGAAGCGTTGTCGCCGACATTACCGCCGCCAACGGCCGTACCGCGCCCGAGTCAAGTCATCATCGAGAATTACCAGGTTGTACAGGGCGATACGTTATATGGAATTACCACAAAACGGAATACGACCATTGCGCTGATGGCCCGCTATGGCATCAGCGCCAGCAGGTTGGTTCCAGGCACGATTGTTCCCTTGCCCGTGGCCAACCCGGCCTATTGTCCCGGCACATTCCCCTACGTCGTTCAAGAGGAAGACACGCTTTCGACTATCGCCATCAAGTGTGGGACCACGGTTGCCACATTGAAACAGATTAACGGCTTTGGCGATGCTTACCGCCTCGACGTCACCGACGTCATCTGTGTACCCAATCCACCATGACAATTCACTCCATCCGTATTCAAGCGGCCGAATTCAAGCAGCGTGCCGAGCAATTGCGGCAGTTCGTATTGGCTAACGACCTGCGCGGCGTCGTGCTGTTCGACAGTATCAATATTCTCTATTTCAGCGGCTTCGCTTTTATGCCAACTGAGCGGCTGATCGCCTGCGTGGTGAACGCAGTCGGAGAACGTGCCCTGGTCGTGCCGCGGCTGGAACTGGAACATGCCCAAACGGAAGCAGAAGTTGACCGTGTTGCCCACTACCTTGAGTATCCCGGCGACGCACATCCGACGGCCGTTCTGAAGCAACTGCTGTGCGACATGGAGATCATGGACGCAGGTGGTCGCCTTGGCGCTGATATGAATGGCTATCCCTGGATATTCGGCTACGAAGGTGCAAGTTTGGAGGCGTTAACGGGCATGGTATTTGTGAACGTCCAAGGGCAAATCAACCGTATGCAGGCGATAAAAAGCGCCGCGGAAGTGGCCCTGATCAAGGAAAGCTGTAAATGGACCCATTTGGCCCATGTGCTATTGCAACGGTATACGGCGGTCAATGAAACTGAAACGGTGGTCAGCTTGCGCGCCAGCCAAGAGGCGACCTTAATCATGCTCGATACGATTGGCCCGCTCTACCGCTCGCAAGATATGTGGAACAGTGGTCCCGGCGCGTACTATCGCGGCCAGATCGGCCGCGGCGCTGCTATTCCCCATGCGCTGGCCAACAATATCACATTTCAACCTGGGGACGTGTTGATTACCGGAGCCGTATGTCCTGTGTGGGGCTACAATTCGGAGCTCGAGCGCACGATGTTTGTCGGAGAACCGGACAAGCGCCAGAAGGAGCTGTTCAACCACGCCAAAACCGCGCAGGAAGTCGCATTTGAGGCGCTCAAGCCGGGCGTGCGCTGCCGTGATGTGGATACGGCCGTACGCGCTTACTACGACCAGCACAATCTGATGCCCTATTGGAAACATCATAGCGGCCATGCCATCGGGCTGCGCTATCATGAAGGCCCGTTTCTTGATACGGGTGACGACCGAGTCGTCGACGAGGGCATGGTGTTCACAGTTGAACCCGGCCTGTATGCGCCCGATGTGGGGGGCTTCCGCCATTCTGATACGGTCGTGATCCGTGCCGACGGCATCGAAATCTTGACTTACTATCCGCGAGATTGGCCAAGCCTCGTCATTCCCATTTAGAGACAGGAGGAAAAGTTTGCAATACCTATTTATTGCCGTGGGCGGCGCCGCCGGAGCCGTCTTACGCTACTTGATCTCCGGTTGGTCTTACAGATTGCTGGGCACCGGGTTCCCGTGGGGGACTTTGGTCGTCAACATTCTAGGCTCATTCCTGATTGGCTTCCTGTGGCAGTTATTTGAGTATGTTCCCATTTCATCAAACATGCGCAGCCTTATCTTCATAGGAGGGTTAGGCGCCTTTACTACTTTTTCCACGTTTGCATTTGAAAGTCTGAACCTATTCAGAGATGGCGACATTTCGCTTGGCGTGGCCAACATTCTCTTGATGGACGTATTTGGCTTACTATTAGGGCTGCTGGGGATCATACTGGGAAGAACGGCCGCGTCACTATTGGGTTAAGCGTGGCCCAATTGGGATTAGAAGGGGGAAATAAATAATGGCTGAATGGATAAGGGGTGTGTTCCAAATGAGTTGGAACAATCTTCACATGCAGCTAGTTTGGCAAATCGAGACGCGATCTACCAAATCGCGTTGCAGACCTTAACTGAGATGAAACACAGCCATTGTTAAACTGTTTACGCAGTTGGGCGATGGTCAGTTTCTAGGCTCCAGAGGCTATTTTAGGACCAATCTCTTGGGCCTAATGGAGGTTTATCATGAAGTTACCGGAAGAAGGCCTTTTGCTGCGCATCTTAATTGGCGAGTCAGATCGATATGGCAGAAAACCACTTTACGAGGCAATCGTATACAAGGCCAAAGAGTTGGATCTGGCCGGTGCCACGGTGCTGCGGGGTATCATGGGCTTTGGGGCCAGCAGTCGTATGCACACCAGCAAGTTGTTGCGGCTTTCAGAAGATCTGCCCCTGGTAATTGAAATTGTGGACAGCGAGGAATACATCAATCGTTTGCTGCCATTTCTAGACGAAGTCATTGGCGAAGGTCTGATCACCATGGAAAAGGTACGCATCATTCGTTATCAGGGGCATGAGTGATCGTTATGACACCGTCCCCGATCCGGCGTATAATTGCAGCCTGCGTCTTAAAAACTTGGGTTTTGGGGATCTGGCCATGAAGCGTGACGGCGACGCTTCTCCTTCCGTTGAACGCTATTGCCTGCACCCTATTCCAGAAGGCACACAACTTTCAAGACCATATTGACCAAAGAGGTTCAACTTTTTAGCGCCAATGTCAGTAGAAGTACAGAGATTGAAGAGTTGAACTTCTTACTTAACAGAGCAGTCTGCATAAGGATAGGATGATTTTCGATGTTTTCAGGAGTCCATAATGAATAAAAAAACGATTAGCGATATTGATGTTCAGGGGAAAAAGGTTTTGGTACGCGTTGATTTTAACGTACCCCTCAGCAGCAAGGATCCGAACGACGATATCAAGGTCAGCGACGACTCGCGCATACGCGCGGCGCTGCCAACGCTCAATTACTTGCTTGACCACGGCGCTGCGTTGATCCTCTGCTCCCATTTGGGCCGTCCCAATTCAGCCGCAGACAGGCAATTCTGCATGGACCCGGTGGCCACAAGCCTGGGAGAATTGTTACAACGTCCCGTGATCAAGGTTGACGAGGTGGCCGGTGATACGGCCAGCCAAGCCGCAGCCGATTTGCAGCCGGGCCAGGTATTGCTGCTCGAAAATACGCGCTTCGAAGCCGGGGAAAAAAAGAATGACCTGGATCTGGCGTCCGAATTGGCGGCAATGGCTGACGTCTATGTCGACGATGCCTTTGGTTCAGCGCATCGTGCCCATGCGAGCACAGAGGGTGTTGCGCAGGCGATGCGCGCCAAGGGTGGAGCGGCCGTAGCCGGTTTTTTGATGGGTAAGGAACTGGAGGCTTTGGGGACGGCCGTGAGTAACCCGCCCCACCCTTACGTAGCCATCATGGGCGGGGCCAAAATCTCCGACAAAATCAAGCTGATTGAAAACTTACTGCAGAAAGCAGACAAGATCTTGATAGGCGGCGGTATGGCTAACACATTCCTGGCTGCTTTGGGCTACAACATGGGCAAGTCATTGGTAGAAGAAGAGGCGATTGCCGAAGCAAAGAGCCTGCTGGAGGCCGACGCGGAGCGCTTGATTTTACCGGTTGATGTTATTGTTGCTGAAGCGTTTGCGGCCGATGCCCCAAGTGAAGCGGTCCGTGTGGACCGCATTACCGCCAATCAGATGGCCCTGGACATTGGGCCGGCGACCTTGCAGCTATTTGAGAGTGAATTGGAAGGAGCAGCGCTTGTAATCTGGAATGGTCCGATGGGGGTGTTTGAGTTTGAGAAGTTTGCCACGGGCACGAATCAATTGGCGTTGACCCTAGCGGATCTTGTGGATCAAGGCGCTCAGGTGGTGATCGGTGGTGGTGATTCGGCCGCAGCGGTACGCAAAGCGAATTTGACCGGAAAGATGACGCATGTTAGTACCGGTGGTGGCGCCAGTCTGGAGTTGCTGGAAGGGAAAGAGCTACCTGGTATTGCCGCGCTGGACGATAGATAGTCAGAGCAATATGGGGCGCGCAGCAATGTGCGCCCTAATTATGCCTCACCCGACGGATCGACATCAGCCGGGCTTTTTTCTTTTGGCTCGCCAGGGCCAACGCGTTGTGCGGCCTCAGCAAGTTGCGAGCTAAGCCATTTTAGACCACCGACCAGGCCAATCTTGGCTTCCTGCTGCCAATCAGTGTCTTTGATGCGCTCCTGCACAGCGGCGGCCGTCTGTTTCGCTTGCTGTTCGGCCGCATCCGCCGCGTGCGTGCCAACATAACGCACGCCACGATCGGAGGCTTCCTGTAGTTTTCGCGCCGCCTTGCGGCCAGCATCGCTATTCCATGCCTTTTCGGCCAACGCTTTGGCTACGACGGCTGCCCTACGTCCGCTGTCTCTGGCCACTGTTCCGGGGCCAGAGGGAACCCGCTCTGCCTTCAGCGGCGGTTCTTCTTCAACAGAGATGATGATCTTGATCGGCTCTTGTTCACTCATAATATGTCCTTAATGATGTTGGTCAGGTTTACAACTCGATCCGGCGTTGGCAAGATGATTCATTTACCTTGCCACGGTCACCATTCCTTTCATTCCTGGCGCACCGCCAAACTTGCAGAAAGTGGATGGTTTATAATAGCTTTACGCATCAACTTGATTCCCGTTGCGCCGCTCAGCCGATTATAACAACAGAGGGAAAGACTTGCCTTAAAATCCAGAAACTACAATAATTAGGTGAAACTCATCAAGAGAGGTGGAGGGATCGGCCCTGCGAAGCCTCAGCAACCGTTAAGAAGTTTGGTTCCTGGTATGCTCCGCAAAACTGGGAACCGATCGCCCTTTAACGGTGCTAAATCCGGCAGGTATCATTATGACCTGGAAGATGAGAGGAGCAGATTGCCAATTTCTGATAACCTCTCAATTGTGAGAGGTTTTTTGACTTTATGGGATATTGTTATGAACCAGACCGCTAAACTAAAACAACTGCTCGATCAACGGATCTTAGTTCTGGATGGAGCGATGGGTTCGCTGATCCAGGCGTACATGCTTGATGAAGCCGGTTTTCGAGGCCAGCGCTTCGCCGATTTTGCCTATGATGTGCGTGGCAATAACGACTTGCTCAGCCTGACACAGCCAGATATCGTCCGAGCGATCTATAGCGCCTATCTGGAAGCGGGCGCCGATATCATCACCACCAACACTTTCAACGCCAACGCCATTTCGCAGGCGGATTACCATCTTTCTGATGTGGCCTATGAAATGAATGTCGCAGCGGCGCAATTGGCGCGTGAAGCGGCCGATGTGGTCAGCGCGCGCGAGCCACACAAACCCCGTTTCGTGGCCGGGTCGCTCGGCCCCCTCAATCGCACTTTGTCTCTCTCGCCGGACGTTAACGATCCCGGCTTATCGCAATGTGAGCTGGGATGAAGTTGTCGATGCTTATTCGGGTGCGGCGCGAGGCCTGATTGAAGGCGGTGTGGACATCTTGCTCATTGAAACTATCTTTGACACACTTAATGCGAAAGGGGCCATTTTCGCGGTCAAGACGCTTTTCGAAGAATTGGGCAGTGAGCTGCCGATCATGATCTCGGGAACGATCACGGATGCCAGCGGGCGAACGCTCTCCGGGCAGACGATGGAGGCTTTTTACTACTCCATTCGCCATGCGGAGCCCTTGATCGTGGGGCTGAACTGCTCCTTGGGACCTGAGGCATTACGGCCGTACATCAGCGCCATCGCGAGACTATCCGACACTTACGTCAGCGTCTACCCCAATGCGGGGCTGCCCAACGAATTTGGCGAATTTGACGAATCGCCGGAAAGCATGACCCCTGTTTTGCGCGCCTTCGCCGAAGAGGGATTGCTCAACCTGGTTGGCGGCTGCTGCGGCACGACACCGGCGCACATCAAGATGTTTGCCGAAGCTGTTGAAGGAATTCCGCCGCGCCAGATACCGCAGCAGGAACGCCTCTGTCGCTTGAGCGGGTTGGAGCCTTTGCTGTTCAGCAAAGAACTCAACTTCGTTAATATTGGCGAGCGTACCAATGTCACCGGATCGCTTCGCTTCGCGCGCCTCATCGTCGAAGAAAACTACGAAGAAGCGCTCACCGTGGCCCGCCAGCAAGTAGAAAATGGCGCGCAGATGATCGACATCAACATGGACGAGGGCATGCTAGACGCCGAAGTGGTCATGGCCCGCTTCCTGAACCTGGTGGCTACGGAGCCGGATATCGCTCGCGTGCCCATCGTTATTGACTCCTCCAAATGGTCTGTGATCGAGGCCGGTCTGAAATGTGTACAAGGCAAGGCGGTGGTCAACTCGATCAGCATGAAAGAGGGTGAAGCTGAGTTTCTGCGCCAGGCCAAACTGGCTCGTAAGTACGGTGCGGCCGTCATCGTCATGGCCTTCGACGAAGATGGCCAGGCTGACAGTATTGAACGTAAGATCAACATCTCTAAACGCGCCTATGAGCTGTTGACAGAAACAGTTGGCTTCCCTGCGGAAGATATCATTCTTGATCCCAATATCTTCGCCATTGCCACCGGTATTGAAGAACACAACGAATATGGTCTCGCCTATATCGAGGCCACACGCTGGATCAAGAAAAATCTGCCGCACGCCATGGTCAGTGGCGGTGTGAGCAATATCTCCTTCTCCTTTCGCGGGAACAACAGCGTGCGCGAAGCGATCCACGCTGCTTTTCTCTACCACGCTGTGCAAGCGGGCATGGATATGGGCATCGTCAACGCCGGACAGTTGGAAATCTACGAAGAGGTCGAACCCAAGCTCATGGAACTGGTGGAAGATGTCTTGTTTAATCGCCGTTCGGACGCCACGGATCGCCTGGTAAGCTACGCCGAAACGGTAAAAGGTAGTAAGAAGAGCCAAATGGTGGACCTGTCATGGCGGGAAGGAACGGTGGAGCAACGCCTTTCCCACGCGCTGGTTAAGGGTCTAGGTGACTACATCGTCGAGGATGTGAAAGAGGCGCGCCAGCAATATGATGAAACCTTAAAAATCATCGAAGGGCCGTTGATGGACGGCATGAACATCGTCGGCGACCTGTTCGGTTCCGGTAAGATGTTTCTGCCGCAGGTCGTGAAGAGTGCGCGGGTGATGAAACAAGCGGTCGCCTATCTGGTGCCCTTTATTCAGGAAGAGCAGGCGGCCGCAGGAGAAATTCGCTCCAACGGCAAGATCCTGATGGCCACGGTGAAAGGGGATGTACATGACATCGGCAAGAACATCGTGGGCGTGGTCCTCGGCTGCAATAATTATGATGTTATCGACCTAGGCGTCATGGTCCCGGCGGAAAAGATTCTGGAAACTGCCCGGCGGGAGAAGGTTGATATCATCGGGCTGAGTGGTCTTATCACCCCCTCACTGGAAGAGATGCGCCATGTGGCCGCAGAGATGGAGCGACAAGGTATTGACCTGCCACTGCTCATCGGTGGGGCGACGACCTCGAAAATACACACCGCGGTTAAGATCGATCCCAATTATGAAAGTGGTACCGTGATCCATGTCGTCGATGCCTCACGGGCGGTAGGGGTTGCCTCGCAGCTGCTCAGCCCGGAACAGCGGGACGGTCTTGCGCGTGATGTAAAAGAGGAATATGCGGCCATTCGCGTTAAGCACGCCGGTCGTACAGCCCATAAGCGGCTGCGTTCGCTGGCGGACGCGCGTGCCAATCGCTTTCAGGCGGACTGGCAGAACTACCAGCCACCTGTACCGGTATTCAGCGGGATCAAGGTATTTGAATCGATAGACTTAGAGGAGATACGGCCGTATATCGACTGGACCCCCTTCTTCTCCGTCTGGGAACTTGCGGGAAAATACCCGCGCATTCTGCAAGATCCGCTGGTAGGCGAGGCGGCGCGCCAGCTATTTGATGACGCGCAGAAGCTGCTCGATCGCATCATCGGCGAAAAGCTATTAAGGGCCAAAGCGGTCGTTGGGCTTTTCCCCGCCGTGAGTGCCGGGGATGATATCCTGCTGCAAAACGGCGAAGAAGAAGCGGCCGTGATCCACTGCTTGCGCCAGCAGATGGAAAAACCACCGGGACGGCCGAACTATTCGCTGGCTGATTTTGTCGCCCCGCAGGAGAGCGGCAAGCAGGACAACATCGGATTGTTCGCGGTGACCGCCGGGCTCGGTCTGCAAGAGGTCGTAGCCCACTTTGAAGCGCAACATGATGACTATTGCGCCATCATGGCTAAGGCATTGGCCGACCGCCTGGCGGAAGCGCTGGCCGAATATATGCACAAGCGCGTACGCGAGGAGCTGTGGGCTTACGCCGATCCGCAACCTTTAGAAAACAGCAGCTTGATAAGTGAAGCATATCGCGGTATTCGGCCGGCTCCCGGCTACCCGGCTTGCCCCGACCATACGGAGAAAGCGGAACTGTTTCGCATCCTGAACGCGTCAGAGGCGGCGGGTATCATTTTGACTGAGAGCTTCGCTATGCTCCCGGCAGCATCGGTGAGCGGGTACTACTTTTCCCATCCCGAGTCCGCCTATTTCGGGATCGGCCGTATCAATCGCGATCAGGTTGAAGATTATGCGCAGCGCAAAGGCATCGCCGTCGCTACGGCCGAACGCTGGCTGGCGCAAAATCTGGCTTATGATCAAAAATGACACTCAGCGTCGATGCGGCATTTTCGGGAGCAGCGTGATCTGCGTCCTAGACGGTGAGAAGAAGGACACAAAGGGCACAGAGAAGACACAAAGGACGCAGAGAAAAAGAGAAAACTCTCAGGGAAATCAGTTGAGCAGGAGTCTGAGGTCATTGCTGAAACACGTTCGTTGGCGGCATAGGCCGTGTAATCGCACCTGGAGAAATTGGCGATAAGGTGTGCTTGTCATAGAATCGAGCTTATGCGCATCGGTGTTCTCTCAGATACACACAATCATATTGGCAACTTGTTGAAGGCGTTACGGCTCTTTAAAGAGGAGGGCATCACGACGCTGGTTCATTGTGGTGATATGGTGAATGTGACCACAGCCCAGCAGATGGCCGGCTTTGATGTCATTTACGTCAATGGCAACATGGATGATTCAGCCGAGGCTGTCAACGATACCTTGTGGATGTTAAATCCCAATAATGAAACGCCCGGTGCAGTTTACAGCAGCAAGTTGGCTGGGGTAGCAATCGGGGTCACGCATGGGCATCTAGCCGGTAAACTGGAAGAACTGCTGCGCTCGCGCCGTCATGCTTTCGTTTTCACCGGTCACACGCACAGGCAGCGGGATGAGATGATAGGCAAAACACGAGTCATCAATCCTGGAGCCCTGGGAGGGGCGCGTTATGGCGCGCGCACTGTTTGTTTGGTTGATCTAGAGAGTCGAGACGTTCGTTTTGTGGAGATTTCAGAATGGTAGCACGGGGAGGGTAAATGCGCTTTTTGGTAACTGGAGGAGCCGGCTTTTTGGGATCCGCGTTGTCCAATCGCCTTCTCAGCGAAGGGCATGATGTGGCCGTTCTGGACGATCTCAGCAACGGCGAGCGAGAGCGCCTCGATCCGGCGATCGATTTTAGCGAAGGGGATATTGACAATATCCCATTACTCTGGTCGCTGCTCTATGAGGTAGACTGCGTCTACCATCTCGCGGCGCGCGTCTCTGTGGCCGAGTCTGTTTTACATCCGCGCGATTACAACCGCGTCAATGTAGGCGGCACGGTGAGCCTGATGGAAGCGATGCGCGACACAGGGGTGCAGCGCGTTGTTTTCACGTCATCGGGGGCGATATACGGCCGTTTGCTGCACGAGCCCATACGTGAAGATGACCAGCCAAATCCTGACTCCCCTTATGCTGTGAGCAAGTGGGCTGCTGAACAATATATCCACACAATCGGCGAATTGTGGGGAATTGAAACGGTCGCTCTACGCATTTTCAACGCCTACGGACCCAACCAAAGCCTGCCCCTCTCCCATGCCCCGGTGGTGCCCCGTTTCCTGCAGCAGGCCCTAACCGGCGGCTCCGTCGTCTTATTCGGCGATGGCCAACAATCGCGCGATTTCGTTTACGTGGACGACGTCGTCGATGCCTTGATCAGCTCGGCGACGGCCGGCAATGTCAACCGCGGCATTATCAATATCGGCAGTGGTGTGGAAGTCAGCATCAATAGCCTGGTTGACCACATCGAGCAAGTCACCGGACTTTCGGTCAACCGCATCTACAATCCCGCGAGGTGCGGGCGGTGTGCCGCGATTGGTCGCCGACATCAGCCAGGCGATCTGCCCTGCTGAATTTTAGACCCCAAAATAGGCCTGGCGGATGGCATTCGACTGATGTTGGAACGGGATAAGCGATTTCGATTGTATACGGCCGAACGGTTGTAGCCGTACAAGCCAACGGGCGAAACAGCGCTGAGGCATGGCGCTTCTGCAAAACCAACAGCCCACCGTGCCGGCTCGCCCCGCCCGGAGCTTCGCCACAAAACTACCACACCAGGCGGAGCGAATTCATCTTTGGTTGACGTTAAAACGGCCGCCCGTTCTCCGCACAACCGGGAATAGATCTGGCATATTCTCTCTAGGCACTAGCCCCACATCCGTAGATCCGGCGCACCTGGCCGTTGAGGAACACTCCTGGCAAAAGACAACGAAAACCGATATTGTTGTTCCTGTTATCGGGATCGTTGTTGTTGCGGTTGGCGCCACGCAGGTTGATCGATTTGTTGTTCCACCCACCCCCGCGCAGGACCTTTGTGACCTATACCCACACAAGCAAAAAGGCGATGTCAACCACCTTATTGTCAATGCCGCTCTACTTTTCGCCGCCAGCCTCCTAGCAACCTGCCGATCTCATCCAGCCGGCGGGCATTGTGCTCAAGCTGCTTCAAGCTGATGCAGCGTACATCATAACTCAAGCGCGTATAGAGACGAATCTTGGTCAAGGTCCGGTCAGCCTGGCGCAGCCTATCCTCCTGACCTTCCGGCTCCATTACCGCTTCTAGAATCTGATCATAGAAATCCAGCGCCAGTTTGCTCAACCGCTCTGCCAATAGAAAGCGCTGTGAGCGCGGAAATTTGAGCGTCAATGGAATCAACCACAGCAGATAATCATACGTTTTGATAAAAATCGGTGATTGTGGTCTCGGCTCGCTCATCGTGGCGCTTGCAGCGGGTAATCTGCAAAAATGCGCTGTCGCAAGCGCCAGGTATCCCCGTGGGCGGCATGCGCAATCCAGCTTCTGACCGAAATATGCAAATCTTCTAGCGCCAATTCTCCCTCTCGATAAGCGACATTTTGGCGGCGAAAACGACGCACAAAACGGCGAACACTGCTGCGCCGCAAACGGCGGTGCGTCGGGTAAAGGCGAAAGCCACAAAAATCCAGGCCAGTTTGCGTCGGGGCAACGACACACTTCTTGGGATGCATAACAAGGCGCAGCCGTCTGGCCAGAAAATCAGCGATTGTTTCTCTCCAGCCATGAAGCTGCTTCTTGTCGTCCGAAAAAAGGACAAAGTCATCCATATATCGCAAATAAGCGTCACAATGCAGCTCATGTTTAACGTATTTGTCCAGTTCGTGCAGGTATACATTGGCCCAGAATTGGCTGGTTAGGTTGCCGATGGGCAAACCGCGCGGGCGGAGAGCGGCAAACAGATCATCCCCCGCGAAGTAGGTCATCGGGTATTCGCCTTGCAGCAGTCCCACGCTGCTGTTTAGGATGCGGTCAATCAGCCACAGCACCTGCTTATCGGCAATGCGCCTGGTCAGCAGCCCACGTAGAATCTCATAATCAATGGACGGGAAATACTTCACAATGTCCCCATGAAATGAATAACGGTACTTGCGTACCCAGGCGTGGCATAGATCTAACGCTTTATGTGTTCCTTTACCCAGCCGGCAAGCATAACTCGTATCAATGAACCTTTTTTCCCAGATCGGTTCAATGACGTTACACAAGGCGTGATGCACGACCCGATCACGAAATGGAGCGGCGCTGATCAACCGTCGTTTTGGCTCGAAAATGGTGAAATTGGTATATGAACCCGGCTCGTAACGCAAAAAGCGTAGTTCATCTGACAATGCCAACAAATTCTGCTCAAGATCCAATTCAAAGCCGGCAACCGCCATGCGATCGCGCTTGCCCTTGCGCGCTGCACGAAACGAGCGGTATAAATTCTCGAAACTATAGATCCGTGGATACAATTTCTTAAAGGTTTTCATTCTTGCTTGTAGTTGTGCATCCAGCTACTCTACACGAAGTCTACTTGGCGTTCTTGAGGGGGGGCTTGCCCCCCTCAAACTCCCCTCTCAGAAATCCAGAACGCAGAAATCCAGCAGATCAGCCGCCTGGCAAAAGACAACGAAAACCGACATAGTTGAGCCTGCGAACGGGAACGTCGTAGTCGCGGGAGGCGCCACGCAGGTAGACCGAAGAGTAGATCCACCCACCCCCGCGCAGGACCTTGCTGCTACCGCTTTCCGGGCCCGCCGGGTTTTCAGCCGGTGAATTGGCATAATAATCGTCATCATACCAGTCGTTCACCCATTCCCATACATTACCCGCCATATCCAGCGCGCCAGCCCAGCTCGCCCCTTCCGGGTAGCTGCCTACGGGAACCGTCCTACCACCGCAATCGCTATATTGTGCCAGATCACACGTGGGTTCTTCCTCACCCCACGGATGGTTATTACCATCAGGCCCTCGCGCCGCGTACTCCCACTGCGCCTCCGCCGGCAGCTGCCCTCCCGCCCAGCGGCAATACGCATCGGCCTCGTTCCAGGAGACGCCCACGACCGGATAATCATCCCCATTGTAAGTTGGGTCATCCGCATAGCTTGAAGCTGCACATTCACCCGCATCCACACATTGTGCGTAGTGGGCATTGGTTGCTTCCGTTTTGTCGATCCAGAATCCATCGAGCGTAACATCATGTACGGGCCGTTCGTCATCCTCTCCTTCAGTGCTGCCCATCGGGAAGGTGCCCGGTGGCACGTAGACCATCATCATCTTGTCTTGCGGCCGTTCCCACACGGTGCCCAACGTCGGATCAGGAGGTGGCACGTTTGGATCTCGCGTCGTAAGAGCCGGTGGCTTAGGCGTTCTCGTAGCGGCTGCTGTGGGAATTAGCAGCCACGATGGCGCCACCACTTTCCTCTGCCGGCTTTCGGTGCTGCTTCGCTACCGCCCCCTAACATTGAACGGATGCCAAAGGTAAGAAAGAGAACCACCACGATGGCCCCAGCCCACCAGGCCCAAGCCGGCAATTGCCCCCTCGGCCCCGACCGCTCTTGATCAAGAGAAAGGGGAGCCGGAGCGGGATCTGGAGTTTTCTCTTCGACGGCCGAAACCAGACTCGTTTGGGCAGCCAATTCCTGCGGTGGCGTATCCAGGACCGTTTCATCCTGGACTGCATGCTGCAAAGCAACCAGTGGCGGCTCGATTCTTGCTGGAGGCACTGCTAACAACTGCTGCACGGCCTCCGCCAGCTCCACGGCCATCTGGTAGCGATCCTCGCGATTCTTAGCCATCGCCCGATCAATAACCGCTTGCGTTTGCACGGGGAGATCCAGGTTGGCCTGCAGCACATCGGGCACCGGCTCAGTGACGTGCATCATGATCTGTTTCACGGTCGTCTGCGCTACATAGGGCTGCTGTCCAGTCAACATCTCATACAGCATTACGCCCAGGGCATAAATATCGCTGCGGCCGTCTAGATCCTGATCTTCCTGCACCTGCTCCGGACTCATGTAAGCGGGAGTGCCGCGTAAAGTCACGGTATGCGTGGCTTCGGCCAATTGGGCGATGCCGAAATCAGCCAGGTACGGCCGTCCTTTCTCATCAAAGAGCACATTATCTGGTTTCAGGTCACTGTGGATGATGCCCTTCTCATGCGCCAAATCCAACGCGGGAGCCAGGCGGTTCAGAATGCGGCTGACCTCTTCCAAGGCAAGCGGCTGCCCGGACATTCGCTCGCCCAGCGTGCCTCCGGACATATAGCGCATTGCCAGGTATGGCCAGCCGTTGTCTTCCCCAAAGTCGTACACGGGCACAATGGCCGGGTCTTCCAGACCGGCTATCATTTTTGCCTCTTGTTCAAAGCGCTGCAAAGAACGGGGATCTTCCGTAAACTGGCGCGGCAGCACCTTGATCGCCACCTGCCGCTCAAAAAGCGAGTCAAACGCCAGGTAGACGGTGGCCATGCCACCCTGTCCTAATTCACGCTCGATTTGGTAACGGCCGATCTGCTGCGCCACGCTTTTCCGCTCCTGTTTACGCTGGCTTTGTGATGCCTGGGGATTATACGTCAAGGGACGGCCGTTCACAATGCAGGTGAAAGGCGCTTTCATTCACGGCCCCGGCGGTCGGTCACGCCCGCGCTAGCCATCGGGCGAAACAGCGCGGGGACATGGCGCTTCTGCAATGTCAAGGCCTCTCCGCGCTGTCTCGCCCCTACCTTGTGTCGGCTGCAGAAACGGAAAACGCCGCGGTATAGAAACCGCGGCGCTAGTGCCCAGGAGAGGACTCGAACCTCCACGCCCGTAAGAGCACAGGCCCTCAACCTGCTGCGTATGCCAATTCCGCCACCTGGGCTAATTGCGCCGTTATTATAGCGCCTGACCAACACCTGTCAATTTATTTCGCGGCCGGGGGTGCGCGAAGATGCTGTCACTAATTTTCAGGCAATCTTGTGCTGAGCGGAGCCGAAGGGCGCAATAGGGCGAAGCTTTCTTGGCGGCTTTGCGGCTTATCGTAAGTGCCTTTTGCCACGGGTGTACGAACAAGTTGTCATGCCCGCACCGCACCTTCGCGGGGGCAGCCACTTGCCTGGAATTCCTACCTTCGCAGGTATGACCGTCCCTGACTAGTCTTTCGTGGTCCCTGCTGCCAACGAGATTTTGCCACAGGTTCAGAGAGCGGATATGCTTACGCGTCAAATGAAAGCTAGCTGACGGCTGTCAGCTTCTTGCGAAGGAGTTTTTCTATGTGTAGCAGTCTATCATCATCAATCAATCTCCGGGAGCGGATCGTTGGACTGGATCAGAAGGTGCCTTTATTGGACGGCCGTTTGGTACCCTACACCAACCTGGACAATGCGGCCAGCACCCCAGCATTTCGCGATGCTATGGAGGCTGTTGAACGCTTTGTACCTTACTATTCCAGCGTCCATCGAGGAACGGGGTTCAAGTCACGGCTGAGCACTGTCGCTTATGACCAGGCGCATGAAATCATCGGCCGTTTTGTCGGCGCCGACCCGGAAAGCAACATCTGCATCTTCGGTAAAAACAGCACCGAGGCGCTCAACAAATTGGCGTTTCGTTTTCCACAGGAAGCTGATTCAGTGATCATTACGACGCAGCTGGAACACCATTCCAATGATCTTCCCTGGCGCGGGCGGACAAAAGTGGTTCACGTCCGAGCCACCCCGGAGGGCCGTTTGGATGAAGATGATTTTGATCGCCAATTGGCGAAGTATGGCAAACGTGTAGAGCTGGTTGCGGTTACTGGCGCTTCCAATGTCAGCGGTTTCATAACGCCCATTCATCGCCTGGCGCGCAAAGCACACGGCGTTGGCGCAAAGATTCTCGTCGATGCGGCCCAACTGGCCCCGCACCGCCAGATAAACATGAAGGAGGATGACGATCCCGAGCATCTCGATTTTGTGGTTCTTTCGGCGCATAAGATGTATGCCCCGTTTGGCACAGGCGCGCTGATCGGACCCAAAGAATTCTTTTTGCAGGGGCCCCCAGAATATCGTGGTGGCGGAACGGTTGATATCGTCACCCTGGACGATGTAACCTGGGCCGGAATGCCTGACCGGGACGAGGCGGGCAGTCCCAACGTCGTTGGTGCTGTGGCCATGGCCGCCGCGATCCAGGTGCTCATGGAAGCGGGCATGGACAATATCGCCGCTCATGAAGAGGAATTGATCCGTTATACTCTCGAGCGCCTGGGGCAGATTCCAGGGGTTAAGATATATGGGGAAACCGATCCTGCGAAAGCTCATGAAAAGGTCGGGGCGATTCCTTTTAATCTTGAAGGCATGTCACATTTCTTGTTGGCGGCTATTTTGGGCTATGAAGGGGGCATCGGCGTGCGCAGTGGCTGTTTCTGCGCCCATCCCTATGTGGTTCATCTGCTCCAGCTGAACGGACAGGAGGCGGCCACTTGGCAGGCTCAGATGTTGCAAGGAGACAAATCCAATATGCCGGGCATGGTACGCATGAGCTTTGGCTGCTATAACAACAGCGATGATGTAGACCACCTGGTAGAGATGTTGCAGCGCATCTCACGAGGTGACTACCAGGGTGAATACCTGCTTGAGCGCAGCAGCGGAGAATATACTCCGGCTAACTGGGTTGATCCGCTTGAGAAGTATTTCCTGCTCGAAAGCCTTTGACCCGTTGGCTGAACGATGCCTTACCGTTCTTGACATTTTGAGCGGCGGGCGGACAATATCGTTTGTTTTGGGATCGTTGTCCGGTCCGAAGCATGTAAAGATAGTAGACCCTTGGCGTTTGGAAGCGCATCCTACCTAAAGAAGTTCAACTTTCAAGTGAAGCAGTGCCGCCGGCAATGTCGATAGAAGTTGAACTTCTTGGTTTGTCGATAAGGAAAATAATGAGGATTGGGATCATTGTTGCACTTTTATTGAGTGGTCTGGCGCTGGTCGCCTGCAAGAGCGTTGGGCCAACGCCAATCCCGCCCGCACCCACTCCGTTAGAGGAGGTGGGCATCGTGGCGGTGGAAAACCCTATGCCCGCGCCAACTGCCGCGGCACCCGCGGCAACCCACGCAGCGGCTACTGCAGCGCCTCCCCCTACCATAGCGCCGCTACCAACAAGCACAACAGAAGGCAACGCTACGGCCCAGGTCGTGGGGATCATCAGCGCCGCAAACTTCGGCACAGAGCGTAATCCGCTGACCGGTGAAGTGGTAAAGAATCCGGCCAATCTGCAACGACGGCCGATAGCGGTTAAATTATCTAACGCGCCGGCCAAGTACACGCGCCCCCAATCCGGTCTCAATGATGCCGATCTCATCTTCGAACACACAACCGAGGGAAACCTGACGCGCTTCACGGCCATTTTCTATGGCAACACACCGGAGAAAATCGGCCCGGTTCGCAGCGCACGATTGATCGATCTGGAGTTGGCTGCCATGTACGACGCAGCGCTGGCCTATTCCGGCTCCAGCAAAGGCGTCACCGATCGACTGCGCAACTCCGACTTCCGCGAACGCATCCTTTACGCCTGGGAAAAGGGATATTACCGCACTGGCGAGGACAAACCGATCTGAACATACCCTCTATGGGAATCCGGATTTGCTGTGGGAGGCGCTAACGGACAAGGGGCAAAATGTGCCGCCAACATTGCCAACAACCAATGTCTTCAGCGATGAAGTGCCTCCTGGGGGTACGCCGGCATACGGTATCAATATCGATTATAACTGGACGCTGGTCAACTGGCGCTATGACCTCGCCAGCGGCCGTTACCTACGCTGGGCTGATGGCGAGATCCATGCTGACGGCAACAGCGGTGAACAGGTCTCCTTCGCCAATGTTATCGTTATTTCGCCCTTTCACGCTTTTGATGGGAACATTTGCGAACAGCTCAATGCCGATGGGTCTTGTGCAGCCTATTCAGTGGAAGTGCAGTTATGGGGCAGCGGCAGCGCGAGCGTATTTCGCGACGGGCAGCTTTACCATGTTATATGGCACCGCGAGGGTCGCGGCGATTCACTTACGTTTACCGACAGCGAAGGCCAGCCTTTTCCGCTGAAGATTGGCAACAGCTGGGTACAGGTTGTCCCAAGCTGGCTGAAGAATCCAATGACCGTTTCGTAATGAAAGTTGGTTGGAGAGTTTTCTACTGCTTCAATTCTGTGCCACAATTACGACAAAATTGATCCCCTTTACTCGCTTGTGTGCCACAAGTGTGACAGAATTGAAATTGAGCTTGCTGGGCAGAACGCTCTTTAGAACTGCGTTTGCGCGGTTTACGAGATTTGTTTGAGCGACGAGACTTTCCGTTGGCATTACTTCTGGTGGCTACAAACCAGGTAACGACCACGACGAGCACCAACCCAGCCGCAGCGGCCAAGATCAGCAGCCAATTGTTTGCGGAAGAAGCTTCAACCGTATTGTTTGGCAGGGAGTTTGTATTTGATCCCGCTGGGGATGATGCTCCTGCGGTCAATTCCGGTGAGTTCATCTTATAGCGAAAGCTCATCTCGAAAGGGGTGCCGGACGGTATCAGTTGTGACGGCAGCGCATGGTAAGTCAATCCATCTGACGGGCCCGTGCCTACGTTGGCCGCCAGTGGTTGTGTGGTCAGGCTTGTGGCGTTGACCGGCTGCTGGATTTCGGCCGTAAATTCTTGCACATCCAGGTCGGCATTCCAGGCAAAATCGAAGTTCCGCCACTCCCCGTCCTCTACGTAGGGGGTATAGTATTCCACGCGAAACCTTTCGTCCGGTGTCGTAAATGTCAAATTATCGCCCACAATCTGATACTCAACATCAGCCATGCCAACTTCATCATTTATGCGTGCGACGGCGTTGACCTCGGCTTGTGGGGGTAATGGAAGGGTCACCTCTGCAGGGTACGAGGCATCCGCGGGCAATGTGCCGGTCATCAGAACCAGTACGGATGGATCGTCGTAATCGGGCCAGAAAGCGATAAATAAAGAATCAAGCGCCGTGGACGGCGCCTGGGCCCTGATCAAGGACACAGAAGATAGAGCCAACAACAAAACAAGGAGTAATGGGTGTCTAATTCTCAGTTTCATAGGGTGTGAAAGTAATCAGAGATTTCACGCAACCAGGCGTGTTTAGGCGTGCCCACGAAGCCGGATGCGATTGGCGCGACAGGTAGGGCATTCCAAGTCCCTATAATCTCGCCCGCAAGTGCGGCAGGTGCGTTCTTCCAATGGACGTTCATCGGCCAGTGAACCAATAACCAGCACCAATTCTTCCCCTTCGTGGGTAGATAACCAAGTCAATAATTCATGATCGCCGATGAGCCAACGGCCGTTCTCATCCAGACGCGCGATCCCAGACATCACTTCTAATTCAACTTCCTGGGCCGCCGCAGCCAGTTTGTATATCGCTGCCCGTCTCATAGCAGACATCTTCTATCCTCGCTTTGCGCTCTGTAATACCGTGTAAACTACGATCCGCCAAAAAATGTGAACAGAAGAAAAGCTACAACCGCGATAAAAAGAATAGAACAGCCAATCCGAATGACCGCGGAAGCAAGTTGAAAGACAATTCGCAATAGTATAATGCCAATGACAAGGGCTGCAAGAAGGATTAACCAGGACATTAACCCTCCACTGTTTAGTGCGTCCAAAAGCGCATTCATGAGCCTACCTCATTTAATCACCTGGCCCCGCTTAATGACGGTATGCACAAGATTCGTGCCATAGCGATAGCCAAGCTGCCGGTAATCGGCCGTATCCAGAATAAGTATATCCGCTTGTTTCCCGTTTTCCAGGCTTCCGATTTCCCTACCACGTCCAATGGCGTGGGCAGCGTTCAGTGTGGCAGCGACAAGTGCCTGGGCCTGAGTCAGGCCCATATAACGGCAAGCCAGAGCAATAACCATTTGCATGGATTCACACCAGCTCGTGCCGGGATTACAGTCTGTCGCCAGAGCGAGCGCGCCTCCGGCCTGCAAGATCGCTTTTGCCGGGGTGTACTTCTGATGGGCCAGACCGAAGGGCGTGCCTGGCAAGCCAACCGCAACGGTACTGCCCTGTCCCAGGGCTACAATGTCTTCTTGCGGGGTTTCTACCAGGTGATCCGCCGAGATCGCGTCCAATTGCACCGCCAGCCGGGTTCCACCTAAGCCGGCAAATTCATCGGCGTGCACTTTTAGGCGAAATCCGAGAGAAGCGGCCGTTTCCAAGATACGGCGCGTCTGATCCTGATCAAAAACACCTTGTTCACAAAAAACATCGCAGAAAAGAGGAACCTCGTATTCAGCCATCCACTCCGCTGCGGCTGGCAGCATATCATTGATCACCAGGTCAATGTACGCTTCTGTCTGGCCATCGTACTCCTCGGGGACAGCATGAGCCGGTAGGAATGTGGGCGAAAGTTCAATCGCTTGCCGTGCGTTCAGGGCCATGATTGTGTCCAAGAGTTTCAGCTCGGCTGCCGTGTTCAGGCCATAACCCGTTTTGGCTTCGGCGCTGGTCGTGCCGTATTGCAGCATACGTTCCAGACGTGGTAAATTATCCGCCACGAGTTCATCCAGCCGGGCGCGGCGCGTATCACGCACGGTCGACATGATCCCCCCACCTTCAGCCATGATCTCCATGTAGGTTGCGCCGGCCAGGCGGCGCTCAAATTCAGCAGCCCTGTCGCCGTACCAGGGAATGTGGGTGTGCGGATCGACAAATCCGGGAATGATACAGCGGCCGTCTGCGTTTATCGTCGTCCTGGCCGAATAGAAAGCGCGCAATTCGGCCGTTTCTCCGCTCTCTACAATCATGCCGTCGGCGACGGCAACGGCCCCATTTTCGACGATGCCGAGTTCGCCCAGCCCGAGGCCGCGCTGCGGGCCTTCTGCACCGGGCACAACACATAATTGGCTGGCTGAATGGATAATCAGATCAACTTTCTGCACAACATCCTCCTACGTAAAAGCTAACAGCTATCAACTGTCAGGCGTTAAATTCACTATCCCTCACGAATCCAGAGGGCCAGGACGAGCACGGCCGTGGCCATAATCAGCGCCCATATGAGCGCGCTCCATACAGGACCGATCGCTTCCCAAACCAGCAGCCCCAGGAAGGCGCCGAGGGTGCGCCCCAATGATGAGGCAAAAATCACCATGGACATCACTATAGCGCGCCCACTGGGCACCAGTTCCGTCATCAGCGGCATGCCCCCAACCACGGTGATCTCAAAACAAAGGAAGACAAAAAAGAGGCCTACAAGCGCTGAAGTTAAGCTTACACTTGTATAGGGCAAGATCAAGTAAAACAAGGCAGTAAACAGCCCTGTAATGATTATCACCGGCCTCTTACCGAAACGATCCACGGACCAGCCCGCAAAAGTTTCTCCCACCAATTCTGCCCCCCCTATGACCGCTGCGGCAACACCGAGCGTGGCCAAACTAAGTTGAAAGCTATCTTCCATCCAACTACCAAAGACGATGAACAGCATCTCATTGGCCAAAGTGATCAAGGTCATGTATAGCATCGCGAACATGACAACCGGATGGTTTTGGACAAACGACAGTGAACCACGGAGGCTGATTAGGACCCTGGTTCTTGGACGCGTACCAGGAATGGCCCAGCGCAATAAGAACAGTGACCCAGTACCTAGCAAGGCCAGCCAGAGAAACGGAGACTGCCAGCCCCATTTTTGAATTGCAAAGGCGGCCGCAGGGGCGCCAAGCAGCAAAGCCAGTGCCCAGGAATATTCAGTAAAGGCAATCGCCTTTCCGCGTTGAGCATAGGTTACTACGTCTCCGACATGAGCCTGCATCGCCGGATCATAAATGGCTTTGGCCACACCCGTCGCGGCCAATGCGATTCCCAGGGCCCAATACATGGGCCAGATGACGACGATAAGGCAGCCCAGGCTGAAGAGGAACATGCCCCCGGCAAGGACAGCTTTACGCCCATATCGTTCTGAAAGCGGTCCAAAAAGGGGGCTGAGGAAACCGGTGGCATTACGCAGCGTGATCAGCCGCGTAATATCCGTCCGGCCGACTCCCAGGCCGCGTGCCAGGGCTGGAACAAATGGATATACCATACGCACGCCTGTGTTCAAAAACAGACGGGCCACGGTCAGTGCGCTTAGCTGCCGGGCGAGGGAATGTGATTCTTGTTTCTCCACGGATCAGAAGTCTAACCGAGAGTAGGGAACTGTGCGAGAAGGCACCTTGCAGCGGGAATACAAACGTGTTGTCAAAGCCTGCCCGCGCCTTCGTGGAGGCAGGCTATGCGCAGGAAGGAATCCGGTTGATTGGATGCCCACGGAAGCAGACTTGACAAATTGTCTGAACGACCTTCTTCACCGAAGGTTGATTCAGTGCTAAAATTCCAACTTATGTCCAATGGAAGTGAAGTGACCCTATCAGAAGCGCGGGCCAGGCAACGCGTGATTCTTGCCATAGCAGTGCCAGTGGCGGCTGCGGTAATCAGCGGCATGGCTGTTACTAAATTTGCTGATATGAGCAAGCTCTCCAGCCAAGGGGCAACGGCCGTGCTCCTGAGCAGTATCGCCGTGGTATCCTGGCTTTTGGGGCTGCGTTGGTACGGCACATCTGGTATGGGTCTGCGCGGCGGGCGCCCGCTTTACGCCGGCATCGGTTTTGCCGCTCTAGGCTGGATCGTTTTCCTGGCTCTGCGGATTTTCTTCGTCAAGATTTCCCCGGTCGGGCCAGGCAATACAGCAAGAACCTACTTCTATTTGCTTCTGTTCGAAGCGTTTGCAACACAAATCTGGACTTACGGATTGTTGTTCCGTGCCGTGGCAGAGTGGCGCGGGCCGATCACCGCCGCCGTTAGCAGCGGCATTTTTTTCGGCCTGGTAGCCGCTCTATTGTTTCAGGAATCGTACGCCGGCAGCCAGTTTAGCATCATCTACTTCATCATGTGGGGCATTCTGTACGGTATCATACGTTTACGCACAGGCAGTTTCCTGGGAGTAGTTCTCATTCAGTCGCTGCTGACTTTTTCCGCATGGGTGGCGCTCCCTCCTTATCCGGAACCACAACCATCACAGCTACAGAGCTTATACCTGTTCGCCACAGTCGCCTATTTGATGATCATCTGGCGACTATGGCCTAAACAGAAAGATGATTACCGCTTGTAGGATTAGCGCGAGCGACCTGTAAAATAAAAAGTTGCCAACTTTCTGTATTCGAACAGAGCGTCCAGCGGTCGGTAGCGAGAAAAGTTGGCAACCCTCATTGGGATGGATTTCGCCGGAAACTTAAAGCTGAGATTTGCGCGAGGAACAGGCAAGGAGCTTGTGGGAAAATTTAGGCAGCTTTCGCAGACTTGTCCAGTAATTTGGAGGATTCACAATGTCGTACCAAACCATATTGACTCGCAGTGAAGGTCGCGTCGGTATTGCGCAATTGAACCGGCCAAGGGCGTATAATGCGCTCAGCCCGACGCTGATGCAAGAATTGATGGCGGCCTTGGAGGCGTTTGATGCCGATCCTGAGATCGGCTGCCTGGTGGTGACCGGCAATGAAAAAGCCTTTTCCGCCGGTGCAGATATTAAATCAATGGCCAGTGAGGCCACGCCGATGAATATGTTGAACAGCCCTCTAATCGCACAGTGGGGCCGGCTGGCGAACATCGGCAAGCCGGTCATCGCTGCTGTTTCCGGTTTTGCCCTTGGCGGCGGTTGTGAGTTGGCTATGGCGTGCGACATGATTGTGGCCAGCGAATCATCCGTGTTCGGGCAGCCGGAGATCAATCTGGGCGTCATCCCGGGCGCGGGCGGCACGCAGCGACTGACACGAGCAGTAGGAAAGGCATTGGCCATGGAGATCATCCTCAACGATCGTCGCCTGAGCGCCCAGGAAGCCCAACAGGCAGGCCTCGTTAATCGGGTCGTACCAGTCGCGACTTACCTGGAGGAAGCCATCGCGTTCGCCAGCGCGATCGCGGCGCGCGCCCCCGCTGCGTTGCGGCTGGCCAAAGAGGCGATCAATGCTGTCTACGAGATGCCGCTACAGTCAGGACTTGCTCACGAAAGCCGGCTGTTTTACATGCTGTTCAGCACCGAAGATCAGAAGGAAGGCATGGATGCGTTTATCAATAAGCGCCAAGCAAAGTGGCAAGGGAAATAGCGTGATGCGCAGATGAATCGCGGCATTCTTTACGGCATTGCCTGCTATACCCTGTGGGGCTTAATGCCCCTTTACTGGAAAACATTGCAGGATGTTCCTGCTGCTGAGATTTTAGCCAATCGCATCGTCTGGTCGTTACTTTTTGTGATCGGCCTGCTTGCGTATAAGAGAAGTTGGCGCTGGGTCCGGCCTGCTTTGCGGCAGCGCAGGATTTTACTGACTTTCACGATGACAGCGGTGCTTCTGGCCATAAACTGGTTCACTTATATTTGGGCCGTCAATGCCGGCTACGTTATCGAAACCAGTCTCGGTTATTTCATTAACCCGTTGGTAAACGTGGCACTGGGGGTCGTCTTTCTGCACGAACGGTTACGCCGCGGGCAAGTAGCAGCTCTGAGCCTGGCTGTATTAGGCGTCGTTTACCTGACGTTCAGTTACGGTGCGTTTCCCTGGATCGCGCTAACGCTGGCGTTCTCGTTTGCCTTTTACGCATTGCTGCGCAAGACGGCCTCGCTTGAGGCTACCGAAGGGCTGGCGCTGGAAACGGCCGTGCTCTTCCTTCCGGCAATCTTGTACATGCTCTTTCTACAACGTACTGGGACTTCCTCTTTTGGACAGGGCGATCCACAGACCACACTGCTGTTGATTGGTGTGGGGGTTCTCACGGCGATCCCCATGTTGTTGTTCGCATTGGCGGCGCGGCGTATCACGCTGACCAATCTTGGCCTGCTGCAATATATCGCGCCAACAATGCAATTTCTGCTGGGAATCTATGTCTTTAATGAAGCGTTCGGCAAAGAGCAGTTGGTCGGATTCGGTCTGATCTGGATGGCGCTGCTGGTGTATAGCTTTGAGGCGGTGTGGGTAAGCCGCAGAAAAAGTCTTTCTCCAGCCGTAAAAGAAGCAAGCCGATCTTAAGCCATCAGCCAAATCAGCGAAAAGGAGCATCGCTAAAGATGCGCACAAAGACATTGTGGATCAAGGAAGCCTATCTGAAACAGATACTTGATGGGCGAAAAACGGTCGAAGTTCGCGTTGCCTACAACAATATTACCCTGCTGCAAGTGGGTGATCGTCTATTGCTCAACGAAAAGCACCTCTATGTCATCCGACGCATCGGCCGTTACGCTGACTTTGCCGAGATGCTAGATAAGGAAAATCCAGGCGCAATCGCTCCCGACATCGCTCCTGATCAGCTGCTGGACAAAATACGTGCCCTCTATCCACCTGAGAAGGAGCAGTTAGGCGTCGTTGCTCTAGAGATCGACGCGGCCCAAACATTGAACGTTCATTTTCTCAACAATTATGGACAACAAGAGATGGAACTCCTGCGATCCCAACTCCAGCCAGGCATCATGCTCACGGTTGGCAAAGAGATTGCAGACGAGTCCAATTACCACGTGCTTGTAGGCGGGCGTCCCGATCGCCAGCAGTTGACGGCCAGCCCCGATCTTCACACGCTGATCGTTCCCTGGGTTGGGATACCCGTGGATACGCGCGAGTTGCTGGCCGAGTATCCGCGCATCGCCGTGCATAACCTGCATCACAATGCCGCCCCAACGGCAGAATTGGCTATCGCCCTTCTGTTTGCCGCAACCAAGTTTATAATCCCCTATGACCGCACGCTGCGCCAAAATGATTGGAGCATGCGTTACCTTGAACACGGTCCAGCCCGGCTTCTAGATGGCAAAACTGCGCTTATCCTCGGATATGGGGCCATAGGCAAACGGGTCGCCCAAGCTTGCCGGGCCTTGGGCATGACGGTCCTGGCTGTAAAGCGAAGAGCGGAACAGGTAGGCGACGACGCTGCGCATGAGATCCATGGCCCGCAAGATCTTCATGCCTTGCTGTCACGAGCTGATGCCCTGTTGATCTGTCTACCGCTTACAGCACAAACCGAAAACCTGATCGGCGCAAAGGAACTGGCCATGCTGCCGGCAAGCAGCGTGCTGGTCAATGTCGGCCGTGGGCCTATTGTTGACGAGGAGGCCCTTTATAACGCCTTGCGTGATGGACAGCTCCACGCCGCCGGCCTCGACGTCTGGTACAATTATCCTTCCGATAAGGAGTCCCGCTCAAACACGCCACCCGCCGGCTTCCCCTTTCGGGAACTCGACAATGTCGTGATGAGTCCCCATCGCGGCGGAGATACAGCGGAATCCGGGCGTTTACGCATGACTCACCTCGCCGACCTGCTCAACAGTGCCCACGAAGGAAAGCCGATACCCAATAAAGTAGACTTGATAAGCGGCTATTAGTCCCCGTACTTTGGGTTGCACGATTTTCCCGGAAACTTTGCTGTGGCTTGCAACAGAGCAATTACGATCCAGTTTCCAGGAAAATTACACTTAATCACAAAAAGGCGCTAAGTGGCGCACAAAATGCTTTTCCAGTCCAGAGCGATAATCGGCTTCATGATTGGCGATAAAGCTGTGCAGCGCAGCACCGAAATCATCCAGAATCGAGCCAAAAGTGACGTGCATCACCTGCCGGGCGTCGAACTGCTCAAAAAGGCCAGGCAAATCGGCATCACTTAATTCAGCGCTTGTTGGCACCCGATCCAATTTGGCGTCAATGTAGTAGGTCTTGCGGTCATGCTCAAAGCGGAGTCGAGACAAATCCAACATGGGGCGGAACAGATCAGGATTCCGGTAGGCGATGACCCGCAGGGCTTCTAAGTAACTGGTCCCCGCTGTTTTAACGTGCACATAGCCATGAGCGTGCTTATTGATGGTACCGTAGATGCTGAATTTGTCTGATCCGGTGTGGACGCTCAATTTGTAGGCAGCAAAATGATGTAGGATAGCGACGTGTTTGGCCAGCTCTGCTTCAAATTCAGCCAAGTCTCCCATATAGTCGACGCCTTTTTGAAATTTACCGACGAAACGGGGAGCCAAACTGACGACCGGGACGCGAAGTCTGAGCAGTTCATTGGCGATGAAATAGTGTTCTTGGATGGAGGTAGGCGTGTCCGTTTCGTCTACCGACATTTCCAGATCATAACCCTGGCCAGCCATTTGTTCATTAAGGGCCGCGGCAACGGTTGCCGTATGGATGATTGCACGGCCGTATTTCACCAGGGCGCGCAGCAAGACTTCTTCATCGAATTCGAGATCGACTCCTCCTAGCTGCAACGGTGTCTGGCAATAGGCATCGAGCAGATCTTCATAAGTCGTTCCCAAGCTATCCCAGGGGATTTGGGCCGCTTTGCTTGTCAGGGTTTCAAAGCTGTCGCTTGAAGCATTATTATCAACGTGATCACTGGGATCGATGGTGTAGAAGGTATAACCGGCTTTGACAAAAGGGGGCAGATCATCAATATCTTTTACGTGATCCGCGTCCGCACCCCAGGGATCGCGCCATCCTTCCTGCAAAATGCCCCACATCGCATCATCCATCACTTGCTGTGGCGTGCGGCCGGTACGGCTGTTCTCACGAACCGACTGCTGGGCAAAAATGGGGGCTATCGAATTATTCTCCTTGAGCGCGATCCGCATGGCCTGAATGTGGCCTGGGGTTGCCGAACCAAGCCGATCGCCAAAGCCAAAAGATGTCTCTCGACCCAGCGGTACCGGCTTAAGCCAAGGCAGGCGAGAACGGATTTCAACCGCATTTTGTGGCGTGAGGGGGCAGAAAACGACGCTGCCTTCTTCTTCACCGTCGCTGAATCCTTGGGCATCGCCCTTTACGCCCAGCCATTTCTGGCCAGTATACTCCTGTCTGCCGATGAAATAGCTCGTCCCTTCATAGGTTACCGCTGAATTGTCATAGATGTTCATGTTATCGAGTTTAGTCTGCATGGTTTTCACACTTCCTAATCAAGATGATATGCACGTTTTGCCAGGCCATAGGCCAGATCATGCGCCATTTGGTCGGCATCTTCCATATCGATGATGCTGCGCACAACCAAGCTCGCCAACCAGTTCGTGGCGGCACGTCGCCACAAGTCATGTCGGGCGGGTATGGATGGAAAGGCGCGCGTATCGTCATTAAACCCGGCGGTATTGTAGATTCCGGCAGTCTCCATCACCTGGTCAAAATAACGCTTCATCCCTTCGAGACTATCGTAAAACCACCAGGGCGGTCCCAGCTTCACAGCGGGATAATGTCCGGCCAACGGGGCCAGCTCACGGCCGTATGTGGTCTCGTCCAAGGTGAATAAAATCAAAGCAAAGCGGCTATCACTGCCAAATCGATTTAGCAAAGGTTCTAGGTGGCGCGTGTATTCGGTAGGCATAGGAATGTCCGCGCCTTTATCCAGGCCAAAGCGAGTGAAAACAGCCTGGTTGTGATTGCGATAGGAGCCGGGGTGAAGCTGCATCACCAGGCCATCTTCAACACTCATGCGCGCCATTTCAATGAGCATGTGGCCGGTGAAGCGCGTGGCATCCTGCGCTGTCGCTTCACCGTTGAAAGCGCGCTGCAAAATCGAATCGGCCTCCGGCGACGATAACACGGCCGTATACGGGGTAAGAGCGGCATGATCGGTGGCTGTCGCGCCCATTTCCTTAAAGAATGCGCGCCGGCTTTCCAGGGCCTGAATGAAAGTTGCGTAATCACGGACCGTGATTCCAGTGACATCGCCCAATGTTTCAATATGTCTGCGCCAGTTGAGCGTGTCGATGTTTACCACCGCATCAGGTCGAAAGGTGGGCAGGATGCGCCCCCGCCAGCCGGAATCGCGGATCGCCTGGTGATATTCCAGCGTGTCCGTAGCTGCATCGGTGGTGCATAGAACCTCGATATTAAACTGCTCGTAAAGCTGGCGGGGATTAAATTGCGGTTCTCGTAACTTCGCCTCAATCTGATCGTAAATAGTTTGCGCTGATTCTGTGGTCAGCTTTTCCGTGACGCCAAAAACCTGCACCATTTCTTGGGTCAACCACATCCCGGTTGGCGTGCCACGGAACAAGAAAAAGTAGTCGGCAAACAGCTGCCATATACGGCGCGGGTCGCTTTCAACTGCTGCACCATCCAAGCGTGGAATGCCTAGGTCTTCCAGGGATATTCCCTGGGAGTAGAGCATCCGGTAGATGTAGTGGTCGGGAACGATCAACAATGCCGCAGGATTGTCAAATTGGAAATCAGCTGCGGCGAAAAGGCGCGGGTCTACATGGCCGTGGGGACAGACGAGCGGCAGGCCGGCAATGGACCGGTATAGCTCCAAAGCGACCTTCTTTTGTCCTGGATCGGGGTCGAAATAGCGGTCGTTTGCCAGCAGAGATGTCATACTCATTTGCATAATCGCCGTCCTTGTTCGAAGCGTAATGTAGCACTAACGTCAATGCCGAAATCCTAACGTAAACCCCAGGAGATGACAAGCAGATCTGGAAGACAACCACACTCTGGTCTATAATTCCGCAGATGGCTATTTACGCGAAACAAATTGGATCGGAACTTCATATACGGCCATCCCAAGTGGATGCCACTATTGAACTGCTAGACAGCGGCAACACGATGCCCTTCATCGCCCGCTATCGCAAGGAAGCGACGGGCAGTTTGGACGAAGAGCAGCTGCGCCAGATACAAGAGCGGCTCAAACAACTGCGCTCACTCGATGAGCGGCGAGAGAGTATCCTGGCCACCATTAAGGAGCAGGGCAATCTGACGCCAGAGCTAAAAAAGCTCATCGAGGCGGCCGCGACGCTAACCGCCCTGGAAGACCTGTACCTTCCCTATAAACCGAAACGACGGACACGTGCCGACATGGCCCGTGAAATGGGACTACAGCCCCTAGCAGAATTGATTCTTGCCCAGTCTCTTTCGTCGCAAACCGCTGCTCAAATCGCCGCTCCTTTCGCCGGCGAGGATGTTGCGACGGTCGAAGAAGCGTTGGCTGGCGCGCGCGATATTGTGGCTGAGACGATTAGCGACCATGCCGGCGTGCGGCAAATGATTCGCAAGAAAGCGCTGGAGTGGGGCACCTTGACCTGCCAGAAGGTAGAAAAGGGTGACGACAACAAACATGTTTATGAACTTTACTATGCTTATGAGGGGCGTATTGACCGCCTAAAACCGCACCAGATTCTGGCCATCAATCGTGGCGAGTCGGCCAAGATTCTGCGTGTGGACATCGACATTGATGAGCGAAACTGGTTGTTGTCTATCCGCACCATTTTTCGCCCCGATCGTCGCTCGCCACTGGCTGAGCAAATGCAGTTGGCGATCAATGACGCCGCGCAAAGATTATTACTGCCCGCCATTAAACGGGACATTCGCCGCTTCCTGAGCGAAAAAGCGGAGAAGCACGCGATCACAGTTTTTGCCCGAAACCTGCGTGGATTGCTGAACCAGCCGCCACTCTCCGGCCACGTGGTCCTGGCAATCGATCCTGCCTATCGTACCGGATGCAAAGTCGCTGTTCTGGATCCCACAGGCAAACTTCTGGAGACAGCTACGATCTATCCGCACCAGCCTCAGCGCAGATGGGGAGACGCGCTCAAGACGCTTTCTCTGCAGGTCAGGCGTCACAAGGTCACGCTGATCGCCATCGGCAATGGGACTGCCTCGCGCGAGACGGAAAAATTAGCCGCCGAATTGACCAGCAAATTAGAATCGGTACACTATTTAATCGTCAATGAGGCGGGCGCCAGTGTCTACAGCGCCAGCAAGTTGGCTGGCGCTGAACTACCGGATCTGGATGTCAGCCTGCGGGGAGCCGTTTCGATTGGGCGGCGTGCTCTAGATCCACTGGCAGAAATGGTCAAGATCGACCCAAAGGCGATCGGCATTGGCTTATACCAGCATGATGTCAACCAGAAGCATCTTTCAGAGTCGCTGGAAGGTGTTGTGGAGAGTGTCGTCAATCACGTTGGGGTAGATGTAAACACGGCGTCCCCCGCCCTGCTTGCCCATGTATCGGGAATTGGGCCTAAGTTGTCAGATCGCATTGTGGCTTTTCGCGACAAAAACGGCCGTTTTGGCGATCTCTCGGCACTATTAAAGGTCAATGGTTTAGGAAGCAAAGCATTTGAACAGTCGGCCGGATTCCTACGTATTCTTGACGGGGACAATGCGCTGGACGCCAGCGCCATTCACCCGGAGAGTTATGAGGCAGCTACCACGCTGCTGCAACGAGTAGGACTAAACAACGAGACGCGCCCTGAGCAGCGCGAAGCGGCCCTGGCTACACTGCAACCTACGGCCGAATTGGCCAGCGAACTGGGAATCGGGCTTCCTACACTCGAGGACATATTCGAACAACTTGTGCGCCCTGGCCGAGACCCGCGTTCTGATCTGCCTGCACCTATCTTGCGCAGTGATGTGCTATCAATGGACGATTTGCTGCCAGGTTTGTCCCTTGTGGGCACTGTGCGCAATGTCGTCGACTTCGGCGCGTTCATTGATATTGGCGTCAAGCAAGATGGTTTACTGCACCGCAGTGAGATTCCACGCGGCACTCGTCTCGACGTAGGTAACACGATCGAAGTATCGATTCTCAAGGTCGACAAGGCGCGTGGCCGGATCAGCCTCGGTTGGCCGCAGGAGAAGGAACTCTGACGTCCGGCGAGATGGCTCTGGCCACCTTTCGCTTTTACGCTGAGCTGAACGATTTTTTGCCGGCAATTTGGAGGCAAAAAAGGTTCCACTATCCCGCTTATGATGGCACGCAGTCCGTAAAACATCTGATAGAATCCATTGGTGTACCGCATACAGAAGCTGAACTGATCCTGGTCAATGGAGAGCCCACAGACTTCAGCTATCTTGTAAAGTCAGGTGACCAGATCAGCGTCTATCCTGCATTCACATCGACAGATATCAGACCGCCCATCTCCTTACGTCCGCCACTGCCCAACCCGGTACATTTTCTATTGGATAATCACCTGGGAAAGCTGGCCCGCTACCTACGTCTGCTCGGATTCGACGCGCGATACTTCAACAATGATTATGAAGACGCCCAACTGGCCCAACTGGCCCAGGATGAAGGACACGTCTTGCTAACCAGGGATCGAGGCTTATTGAAACGGAGTCAGGTTATCCACGGCTACTGCCTACGCAGCAGAGATCCACAAGAACAGGTTTTAGCTGTTTTGCATCGCTACAAGCTTTTTGATCAAATGAATCCATGGCGCCGTTGTTTGCGCTGCAACGGCCGTTTGCATCCCGTGGATAAGGAACTTGTCCTGGATCGCTTGCAGCCCAAGACAAAACTATACTACGATCAATTTCAGATCTGTGAAACGTGCAGGCAAATCTATTGGAGAGGTTCACATTTCAAGCAGTTGGAGGCGTTTCTTGACGAAATCGCCAGGGCCGATCTTGTGCAAAGTTCCTAAAATCGGCAGATTTGCTTAAAGGCGGCTCTTGTGAGATCGTAGAGAGTAGATTGCCTATCGCTTGCAGGTGTTATTACGGAGCATTCCATGCGTAATATTCTGCGGTTTATCGCCGCCTTGATCACATTGATCGCCGTTGTCCTACTGCCCTTGGCCCTGTTCGGCCTCCAGGTGGGTCAGATGCTCTATTCTCCAGAATCCATGCTCAACCTTGTTGCCGGCGAAATCGTGGGCCCATCGTCGTCAAATGTGCTGACCGACACCCTGCTGCGCACAATTCCGTCTCAGTTGGGGATTGACGAAGCGTCGGTCTTGGGAGAGGCTCTCGCGACTATAGTCACGCAGTCAGAGCTAAATGGAACTTTGCTGCCACCGGAACTGCAACTGGAATACGCTGCGCAAGGGCTCAATAGTCTCTACGCATGGCTTGAGGGAGCGGACCCCATGCCGGTTTTGGCGCTGGATATGGAACCATTGAAGTCCCACTTGAGCCGCAATGCCACCAGTTTAGTATCAGGGGCATTGGATTTGCTTCCAATCTGCACGGCTGAAGAGAGTTTAACTTTAGCCGCCACACTTATTGGCGCGGCATTATCCGGCGAGCTTGTCCTGGAATCCATCCCTCCGTGTTTGCCTCCCATAATACCTCTTGAAACCATCGCCCCGGCTGCCGGCGAACTCCTGCGGCAACAGTTGAACACCATCCCGCAAACTATCGTCTTAAACAACTTGATACAGGCCACGCCTGAATCCATGGCGGAGCTGAAAGGTCGCCTGCAATTGCTTAAGGGTGCGCTTTATTGGAGCTGGCTGCCCTTTGCTTTCCTGCTTGTCATCGCCGCATTTGTCGGCGGGCAGACGCGCGACGGCGTCCCCCGTTGGTTGGGCTGGTCGCTGCTGGTCGTCGCTTTGTTGACCTTTCTCTTGAGCCTCGTTCCTGTAAGTTGGTGGTTAGCTGCCATCATACCGCAGTTGGCCGGTTGGCCGTTACCGCTAATCTTGCAGATTCCGGTCGCGAGCATATTAGGTGCCGTGTTCGAACAGGCAGGGCAGTCATTAACCTGGCTTGCGGTCGGGTTTACGATCCTGGGTATAGCGCTGATTCTGCTGGCGAGCTTCTTAGGTCGGCGGGAGAAGACACCCGCTTTTTGATAAACAGATGTGCCGGCATTCGCCCTTTGGGGGCAGGTTCTGGTTAGATCGTAACTGGTATTCTGAACTTCAACGTTACCGTCTTGCACGCCAATACCCCGATTTACTTGACATAGTCATAGAAACTCCGCCATAATATAGGCACTTATGGGACTGCGGTACTAAGTGCGATTCCACACCTTGGCCTGTGTCGAGGTGCAGCCGGTCTCCTGACCACGCCATTGTCGGGGCAGAATCGAGAATTTTGCGCTTAGTCCGGATGTTGCTTTGATCAGGTTTGCTGCCTGGTTAGCTCCCGGATATCCGTCCAGTCCCCTGTATTGATCAGATGGAGTACCCAAAATGAAGAAAGGCCGTGTTTTCCGATCCATCCTGTTCGCCTGCGTGTTCGTCGTTTTTGCCGGCGCGGTGGTTTTTGCCCAGGATAGTGGCACTGAATTCGATCTCGCCATCAGTGAAATCGAAGCGATCCCTTCTTCGGCCGGCGCCGGGTCAGCGAGTACCTTCACGGTTACTTACGAGAATCTCCTGGCAACGGCCGTGCCGCCGGACGTAGCGCTGGATCTTGTCGTGACCGTAACTGATGTCCAGACGGGTCAGCTAGTTGAACGATGCCGCCAGGCAGCGGATACAGCGGGTCTGACCTCCAGCGACGGACCGCAAAGGGTAACCTTCCGCGACTGCAAGATTACCCTGCAAGAACCGAACACCCATCTCGTGAGAGCTGAATTCGTGCAGAATGAACAAGAAGCACCCGTCGGTCCATACAATCTTATCATTGGCGACGTGGATGGCAGTAATAATGGCGGGCTGAGCACATTGCTTCCGGTTGCTGTCGTTAGCGACAGCTTTCTGCCGGGCAATCTAGCGCGCATATTCGCCGGCCTGGCGATTTTCTTCGCCGTCATGGCCCTGGTCTCGGCAGGGACTGAGGTAGTTATTGACAGTGTCAAGGTCGGCGTAGGCTTAAAGCGCAAAGTAACAACCATGGAAGCGTTGGAGCGCATGGAGAGATATCTGCCGGGAGAGCTATCCAGCCTGAGCGTCAGCGCCGCCTCGCGCGAACAATTCAAGCGCATGTCGCGTGAGATGCGCACAACATTGAGCGCCATACTGCAGAGCACGACGGATTTTTCGGCTATGCGCGAACAAGTAGCCAACGGTGAATTTGGCGAGGCTTTCCGCAAAGCGGAAGATTTGCTGCCCCAAACTGGTGCGGTAGCAGAGGAGGACATTTACCAGTTGAAAAAACAGCTGTTCTCCTTCACCAATCGTATGGCAAACAGTGCAGAAAACCAACTGCAGTTGAAAGCTGAGGCCGTGCAGCCAATGCGCGACCAGATCGCGCAGGAGATCAGTCTCTTTGATGGCCAGAATCCGGGAGGTTTTCTCAGAAGCCTATTTGATACTCTGCAAGATGTACAATTCTGGTCGGTGCAAATCACGGATGGATGGCTCAATGAACAAGAAGAAATCTTGTTTGACAAAAGCAGCACCCGGGTCCTGGCCAATTTTGAGAGCGATGTAAGGCCGATGCTGGTAGGGGTCGGCTTTTCGCCGGATTCGGCGAGTCTGGCGGAAAGGGAGTTGGCCTCGCGTCTGAGAATCGTCGAAACAGGCATTTCCCAGAACACAGATATCTTCGTCGCCAGCGTAAAGAACGTGCTCGACGCCGTGGAACTGCGTCGTTACGAAACACAAAGTCCGGCGCGCAAGGTGTGGCGCATTCTGCGTAGCTGGTATGGTGGCGTATTTCCGCCAATGCGCATGCGCAATGTCTTGATTCCATCCATGGTCCTGGCAGCGCTTGCGCTCTATGGGACCTGGCTGGCGCACGTGATCGACAGCACAAACTCGGTAACACAGTACATAGCCAATCAGATTCCAGGTATTGAACCATTTCCTTGGCTGCTCTGGTATCTCCTCTTTAACGCAATCTCGTACGTGTCAGTTTTGTTACTTTACCTGATTAGAAAGGCGCGCGGCCGCGCTGACCAGCCATATTTCATCGGTCTGTACGGTGCGACGGCGCTGTCATTGCTTACCGGCCTGTTTTTGCTTCTGATCCTGTGGCTATTGCAGGCATCCAGCGCCAGCCGCACTTCGGGACAGTTAGATCTTTTTGCCTGGACACAACCATGGTGGTCCTGGTTGGTTTTGTTGACGGTTGTCATCCTAATCTTGCTGCTTGTTGCTGGACAAATCGGCAAGATTATCTATGACAGGTTGGTACGGTCGGCCGTCGCCGATGGCCGGATGGCGGAGGACCAGCAGTTGTTGAAGCGGGCTACCGTGCTTAGCCGCGTGGAGACGCTCTGGAATCTGCTGCGCCACGGCTTTGATGTAACAGAAGTGGATCCCAAGAATTTCGACAAGGCGGAAACAGTGACCAGCTTCGAGGAACTCTCAACTATCAATGGCCAGCCAGGCTTTGAGTTTTCGGCCGAAACAACCGCCCAGTTTGTTATGCAGCGCAGCGATCAGCAGCGCGATGAAGAAACCTCCCGGCTGCGTATCTTGCGCGTCGCGGCCATCGCCATAGGCTTTTTGCTGGCCTACTTGCTGCAGATTGATGTACTCAGATTACTCGGCGAGGCATTCCCCGGTGTCCTGGATAGTATCAATGTCGTCATTGTCGACGGTGAAACTTTGCATACCTGGCGATCGTGGCTGCCCGTCGATAGAACGGTGACTGTAGGCATCATCCTAACCGCCTTTGCCGCCAGCGCCGGATCAGCCTTCTGGCATGACCGCCTGGACCAGCTCCAGGCGTCGAAAAAGGGGGCACAGGCCGCCGCTACGCTGTTGAACCAGGCTTCACAAGTCATCGATACTGTAGAGCGCAAGTGACAACCGTATCGAATCAACGTCCGGTTTGCGACTGATGAAAATCTATAAAACAGATGGGAAAACGCAGCCGCGCTCTCAGTCACGTTTCAGGAACGCAAAAGTGATTTCGCGGCTCCAAAGCTTACTGCACAGTAACGGAAATGATCTAAGATCTGTCATGCCCGTGAAAACGGGCATCCATCTGCCAAGCCAGAGTGGATTCCCGCCTGCGCGGGAATGACAGAATGTATAGAAACTTGTGTTACCATGTACTTACCCAATTGGATTATCAGGATGTCTAGGATTGCTCTAGCCGTCCCAGTTCTGCCTGCAACTCGACTACCTCCAATTCTAGACGGTCAATCACCTTTTCTAATTCGCTGCGTATCAGGCTCCAATGATCCTGCCCTTGCTCCTCGATCAGTTGGGCTCTGCGCCAAAGACGGGCCGTATTCTCCTGGCGCAAGAGCGTTAGCTGGCGGCGCGCCTTGCGCCTTTGGAGGTGCGCCTTCATGATCTCCTGTCGCAGCCCACGTATGGCGACGCTGTCGATAGCCGCCAGTTCAGCTATTTCCGCCGGTTCCAATTCACCCGCCAGGTCGTACAGCGCCTGCAAATCGTTGCCCGCATAGGCCGTGTTTACGGCGGTCATCATGGCTGTGCGGTAGGATTGTTCGACGACCGTTCTGGCCAAATCGGGATGAAAGCGGCGGGCCAGTTCACGATAGAGGCGTTTTTCGGCCGCCTTGTCCCGTGGCGTAGGCGTTGGCAAGAGCAGCTCATCCTCTTCATCCTCACTATCTGCTTCTTCGCCGCTCTCCCCCAGAAAATCATCGTCTTCTAGCCAGGCCGGATCAACCCCCTGGCGCAACAATTCCAGGCGTGTCAGGCAGGCCTGTTTCTGAAGCCGCAGATCCATCAGCGTATCTACCAGGAGATCTAGCTTCAAACGGCAGTGCATACGGAAGGCGTTAACCGCGGCTTGTTCGTGGGCCAGCTCTGCTTCCGCTTCCAATTGCGCCTGGCGAGCCTTGTGCAATTCCCGCTGTAAGCGCTCTTTCTTATCTCGCGTAGTGCGGACGGGTTCTATCTGTGAACTACTCATTGATTAGCGCACCCTATTCAAACATCCATTGTAACGTGGTTTGCCGCTGTGCCAATAATGCAGTTTGTAACACGATCGATTTTCCTGTTGGGGTAATCGTGCTAAGATCCATGATGTTTCAAATAAGGCAGGAACATGGAAAATTGGATTACCAAAACAGACATTGCCATTATTGGCGCCGGGCCAGTGGGCATTGAATTGGCCATCTCCCTAGAGCGGGCAGGGGCGGATTACTTACTCATCGAAGCGAAGCAGATCGGTTCCGCCTTCTCGACATGGCCGTCCAATACACATTTTTACAGTACGCCGGAACACGTTGCGCTGGCCGGTATTCCGGTGCACAACCTGGACCAGCTGCCGATCAGCGGGGAGCAATACCTGACCTATCTGCGAACGTTGGTAGAGATGTACGACTTGAAGCTGCGCCTTTATGAGCCGGTGGACGATATCCAGAAGACGGCCGTGGGCTTTGAATTGCGCACGGAGCACTTGACCGGTCCGAGGCTATACCACGCCAGTCATATCGTCCTGGCCAGCGGGGGCATGGCCGGGCCGCGTTTGCTGAATATTCCGGGAGAGCAGCTACCCCATGTCACACATTACTTCCCCGGCCCACATGCCTATTTCCGCACGCGGGTGCTCGTGGTGGGCGGCCGCAACTCGGCTTTGGAAACGGCGCTGCGCTGCTGGCGGGCCGGCGCACGCGTGACCATCAGCTACCGAGGTTCTGACTTCGACTATGACACCATCAAACCGCACCTGGCCATGGATATGGGCGACCGGCTGCGTAAAGGTGAGATCGTATTCCACCCATCGACGATACCCACCGAGATCACGCCATCCCATGTCGTTCTGGCTGCCACACAGGATGGTACCGCACCTAATGGGGGATCATTTCAGCAGGAAACAGATTTCGTATTGTTATGTACCGGATTTGTGGCCGATATGAGGCTTTTTAGGATGGCTGGCGTCACATTGTTGGGAAAGGAACAGGCTCCGGCATATGACCCGGCAACCATGGAAACTGATGTGCCCGGAATTTATGTAGCAGGGACGGCCACCGGCGGTACGCAGTCACGCTTCACTCAATTTATCTCTACCAGCCACGATCATGTTGGCAAGATCGTCAAAGCGCTCACCGGCTCCGCGCCGGAGCGGCTGGGTACGGTTGCGGCACGTAACAATGCCGTCACCTGGGAAGAAATTAAAGCGAACTGATCGAAGCAGTCACTTAAGAGTGGCTGGCGCATTACAACAGATATGAGAGCGCCATTCTAGCGCCAAAATGGCTCCACTTGTCACCGCACCAGTAAGAATAAAGCCAATTCCAGGTGCAGGTTAAGATCTATGGCAGCGTGAAGTCAGCGAGCCAGACTCGGTTATCTGGAAGGAGCCGATCGGGATTGCCAGACACGGTGTAGCGCTCACCGCTAAGCGGTTCATAGAGCCCGATGGCCAATGTGTAGCTGCCAGGTGCGAGATTGGCCGGCAGCATGAACGGGACAGGGTCGATGATCGGAATGCCTGGAATCCAAGCGTATGGAGGTTGAATGCCGTGGTACGGCCGTTGATCAACCTGCGCGACCAGGTTGCCGTCGGCATCATACAGGTGCAAGAACAGCTTGGCATCTGTGCTCTGGGGGACATCCGTTTGCCAATATAAGGTTAGCGGGATGGCTTGCCCGGCCGTCGCGCTCGTCAGATCCAGATCGTAGCCGAGCAGCGTGAGCCCAACAGCAAACTCGAACGATTCGTCGTATTGCGGTGTCACGGCCGTGCCCACCGGTGCGCCTTGCCATACCCAAATGTAGTAGAGCGGATAGGCATGTTCCAGCGCCTGATCCTCCGGCACCTGCAACGTAATCAGCGGTTGGCTCTGCCGCACCAAATCGGCCGGCACAACAAACGCTGTCTCGATCCATTCTCCAGGTGTGGCGGGGTAGTTCCAGAGTCCAGCATCCTGCCCATCGACCAGCACACGCAGCACGCCCGGTGCAACGGGATGCAAACGTGTCGCCAGAGTTAACGGCTGTCCTGGCTGTGCCTGGACCGGAAATGCAAGCTCCCCGGTAATCATGCGACCCCCATCGATCACTTCCGATTGCGGATCAGCCCGATATCGATATTGCCGCACTTCAGTTGCAAAACCTGGCAGCATGACCCCTTCCGACCAGGTCAATCCCTTGACTTTCTCGTCCTCGAGGTCGGCCACATCAATCGTGGTAACGAGCGGCAGTCCAACCGTGAGTTGAACCAAATTGGGTTGGTAGAGCGTGTCTCCGCTGTTTGCGAGACGCCAATCGGCCTTGTAGATGGCTTGCAGCGGACCGGCTGTAGGGGCCGTTCGGCGGGGATACACTTCGGTCTCAAAAAGCTGTTCAGCAAACAAGTCGGTATCGGCGAAATATGGGATTGCAGAGACATCTGGATAGGTTGCAAAGTAATCGGGAAACTGAGCCGACCGTTCCATTAGCTCGAACTGGGCGCCGCTGCCGTGTCGCCAGGCTGTAGCGGCCCCTTGTGTCCCCAATCCAACCAGATCGTAGATTGGGCGATCGCCCACGTAGCGAATTGCACCAGCATCATGCACAGCAATGCGAGCATCATCTGGTAAGTGCTGTCGAATCCAGTCAGCTATGGCGATTTGCTGCACTTGTACACTATCCAAGGCAAAATGATAACTCTGCTGCGCCTGAAAGGTCGAATAAAGTGCCGGGGTGAGGAACAGAAAAAGCGTGGCTGCGGCAACTGGCCGGCGCAAAGACTCATTGATCCGGCACAGCAGGGCGAAGATGCCGATTATGGTCAGGGGTACCATCAGGGCAAGAAAGGGAACCTGGTAACGGCCAACATGCCACAGAGCAGTGATCAAGGTTGCAGTGGCGATCGTGCCCGTGAGTACCCAACCAGTAATCAATAGCACGGTTGGGCGATCACCACGCCGCCAGACGGCAACTGCCCCGACCAGGGCCAAGGGCAGCATGAGTGGGACGACGGGCCAGGGCTTGGGTGCGAGCATGCCCGCACTCATGCGCAATGTAATATGACGCGCCATCCGCGCCATCGAGCCAATTATGTCGGTCAAGCGGAAGGGGACGTTGCCGAGCCACGATTTGGCTTGCGCACCAGTAGCTACGGGCGTGCCGGTCAGGGCAAGATTGACGAAATAGGGGGTGGCTGAGAGCAATACGGCCGTACTCATCGGCCATAAAACGCGCCCAAGCTGCTGCCGGTTGGTCAGAAGCTGCCAACCAACAAGCACGGCCCAGGCCACGCCCGCCAGAAACAAGCCTTCAGGGCGCAGCAAGGAGGAAATGGTCAAAAAGAGGGCCATGGGCCACAGTTGCCTCCTAACCGCCGCGTCTAGCGCCGCCAGTACAAACAGCGTGAATATGCCGCTCTCCATGCCGTTGAGGTAGGTCCACTGCACGGCACCGGTGAGGAGAAAGAGGAGGGCAGCGGATAAGGCCGTGATCGGTAGCAAAGGCGCATCGGCGAGCGCCATCGACTTAAGCAGCGCCAACGTAATGCGGTAGATCAGCAGCGCCGAACCGAACAGGCTTATACTACCAATCAGCAGGGCTACCCACACAATCCGCTCGGATTGAAAGCCGGCAAGGTAGCCAGCCGCCAGCAAAAACGGGTATAAGAAACTGGTCGCCCCGGTTGAGATTGGCTCACCACTGTTGTAGCGCCACGGTTCTCCCAGGGCGATCTGCCTTGCATATTGAAAGTGAATATATGCGTCATCAAGCGGGCTTATCGGACGACCGCCGGTTGTCGTTATCAGGGTAATGAGATAAATCGCGATCAAACAAAGTGCAACTGATAGGATCAGTAATATCGCATTGCGCCCTACAGGCATTTGCATAGTTATTCCTCACAGCTCCAACCCCAGTCATGGGAGTTCGCGATATTATAACCGGGGACGGCCGTGAAGGGGAAACTATGGAGTGGAAGCAGGGTCAATTAAATCAAGTTTTGGATAAGGCGATCTGGTAAGACATTTCAGCGAAATCGAACTCTCCTACCCTTATTGCATACATACCATTTGCGAGTATGCTGTAGTTTTCTAATGTCTCTGTTTCACCATTTCCAGTATTATCAATTGTAAGTAGCCGAGCTCCATCTGGACCATATAGTTCAAGATAAGGATCACCCAGCCCACTCGGAGTCACACTCATATTGATGCTATCGCCATCTGAGGCCGAAAAGAACCAAAAATGATCGTTATCCCCTGCCAATAACTCACTTCGTGGAGAGGAATCACGCAGGGAACCCTTGAAGATAAAACTATATGATTTGCTGTCGAGAACCATCAAAGCGTAGTTGGTATAGTCATTTGGTTCGGCCGTGATGTATATCTGATACAGACCTGGCTGAGGCAAGTACAGGCCACAAATTGTTTCAACTTCTCCGGCAGGCGCCAGATCTTGCCCATCAATTATCGGGACCCCGGTATCATCCAATACAGATAGCGTAATATTGACTAAAGCCCCAGGCGCCACGGTTACCGTAACGTAGTCACCATGATCCAGGCTTATCGTCCAGTTATCGATCATCCCGGAATTCAAGGCGCCCATTGTCAACTCTTCAATTTCTAGCTGGCCCTTATTGTTTACTTCCCCATTGGGTGCCTGGATAATGAGCGGCAAATACTGACGCTCCGCGGCTGGTTTCTCTGCGGAATAGACAATGCCTGCTCTGGGTATCACGTCTATGAGCAGCGACAACACAATAAGCGAAAAGAAAAATAAGACAGACGCTTGAAGGCGACGATTCCTATTCACGGCACACCTCTTGCTGGTCACGGGTACAAAGTTGATCCTAGCTGGTAATTAGCTTGCCCTGTAAGATTAAGGCTCAACTTGGCGACAGCCGATACATAATGCCAACAACTAACTTAAGTTTGTACCATGCCGGCTATGGTGAGGTAAAGTGACGAATGTAATGAGCCAAGACGCCGTCTGTCATATTCATGGTGGCAAATGCGAGCGGCGGGGCAGCTTTAGAAGCATTACCGCTGAAGCGGTTACTACGAGACTCATAAGGAGGTTTGCCCAAGCCGCTTGCCCCCTATACAATCGCCAACGCTCGCTGGCAAGCAGGAGTGCTCTGTAAAGCAAAAGCTGCCAACTTTTTGTGTTCAGAAAGGGCATTCGGCATTCATCCGGCGGGCGCAGGGAAATTTGGCAACTTTCGAGTGTAGTAGAATATGTTATTGGCAATTGACATCGGCAACACAAATATCACACTTGGCGTATGGGACGGCCGTGTCTGGAAACGTGAATGGCGCCTGCAAACTGCACGGGAACGGACGGCCGATGAATTCGGCATTTTGTTGAGCGGCCTGCTGCGAGATGCCCAACTGGATGCGGCGATCAACAACGTGGTCCTGGCCAGCGTGGTCCCCTCTCTGACCGAAACTTTCCGGCAACTTTGCCGGCAGGTCCTGGAGATCGAACCGCTTGTAGTCGGTTCCCAGACGGATACAGGTATCGAGATCTGCACGGACAATCCCGCGGAGGTAGGGGCTGATCGCATTGTCAATGCCGTCGCTGCATTTCATCTTTTCCAGGGGCCATGTATCGTGATTGACATGGGTACGGCTACGACATTTGATGTTGTCTCGGCGGCGGGCGAACTGCTTGGCGTAGCCATTGCGCCAGGGTTGCGGCTGGCCGCAGATGCCCTGATCGACCGGGCCGCGCAATTGTCCCAGGTACCCCTTCAGGCCCCACCGCAAGCCACCGGTCGCAACACGATACACGCCATGCAGTCTGGCCTGATCTTCGGCTATGTAGCGCTCATCGAAGGCATGATACAAAGGCTGTTGCGAGAACACCCAGACAGAGAAGAGAAGGTCCACATTATCGGCACCGGGGGGCTCATTAAGCTGATCACGCCGCACACGACGATCATCGACCTTGTCGATCCGTGGCTGACGCTTACCGGGCTACGCGTCATATCTGAGAGAGCCAATCAATGAACTTCAAACGAGGTCTACGGCCTTTACAACTCGTATGCGCTCACTCAGGCGTGGTGGCGCTCCTGATGCTTCTGTTTCTTGTCGCCTGCGGCGCGCAGGATTTTACGCCGCCACGGCTGGCATCAGCGACGCCTGTGGCTGAAGCAAATATGCCGGAGACGGCCGAACCGCTCTATTTACCAGCGCCAACCGCCACGGCCAGTCCCGCGCGCAAGAGCGAAGCAAAGTTCGAATCGGCTCCGGCGCTCGATGTATGGATCGATGAAACATCAGCTGAACACGAGGCGGTGCTGCAAAGTATGATGCAGGATTTCACGGCGCAAAGCGGGGTCAATGTCGCGCTGCGCCTTGTCTCTCCGATGCTATTACCGGACTTGATGCATACGGCCGTGCTTTCTAATACCTTACCGGACGTGGTATTGCATCCGATCGAGTACACAATGGCCTGGCGCGAAGAAGGGGTTCTTGATCCGCAACAAACCGATGCCATCATGGAGGAAATCGGCCGTGACACGTTTAATCGTGGCGCTGTTGATTTGGTAACGGTCAATGGGCAGCCATCGGCCATTCCTAGCGATGGCTTCCAGCAGATTTGGCTTTACCGGTCTGACTGGCTTGCGGAACAGAACCTGGAAATCCCTGATAATTATGACAGCATGATGACCATGGCCGAGACGCACTTCGATTCCGAAAGCATCATCTCCGGCCTGGTGATACCTACCGAATCCAACCTTATCAATACGCATCGGGCCTTTGAGCATCTGGCTACGGCCAATGGCTGCCGCCTCATAGACAGCAAGGGGGAAGTACGTCTGCTCGATCCTGCTTGCCGCGAAGCTCTGGATTTCTATTTTTCCATTGTCAACCAGTACAGTCCGCCCGGTGTGCAAACAGATACCAGCGCGCGTAACGCCTTTCTGGACGGCCGTACCAGTATGATTGTGACGTCGCCAAGCATTCTGCCCGATCTGGCAAACGCTAACCGCCTCGACCAGAACACCGGCATCTTGACCACGCTGACCGGGAATGGGCCGGAAGCAACTCCTGCTAACTTCGGTAATATCACTTATCTGGGAATTACACCGGCAGCCGATCCGGCAGCCGCTGCCGCCTTCGCCACTTATTGGTTTAATGAGGGATATCCATCATGGCTGGCGGTAGAATCTGAACGGAAAGTGCCCATGCGTTTGGGAACAAGGGAGAACCCGGGGTTGTTTATTGAGACATGGGGCACTTCTCCTGGTGTGAACGGGGAGAGCCTGGCCGAACTATATGGCGAGGACATCGTTGATCTGTTGCGCGATGGGCTTACGGAGACAGAGCGCTGGGGATTTCAGCAAGGTGAAGGCGCACTTGTGGGCAAACTATATGAGAATCTGACTCTCTCCGTCGTCTTGCAGGAGATGCTGAGCGGCTATTTCAACACCACGAAGACGATCCAGGAAGCGGCAGATCGGGTGATTGAGTTGATTCCCAACTATCAATTCGCCATAGAGCCAACGCCGGCGCCCACACCGGAGAACTAACCAGGAGCGTCCGGAAAGTTGTTCGCTCATTCAATCTGCGGTTGGTACAATGTGGCGTGCGCTGGTTCAGAAATCGCGCTTTTTTGAGGTAGCCAAAACCTGCCTTTAGGGAGGAAAGTCATGGTTCTATGCAGGCAGAGCCGAGTTTCTTTTCGTATTGAGAGAAAATCTGCGCACCTTTGAGATGAGAACAAGTTGCCCCATGACGCAACAACTAGGTAACATTGTTTTTGAAGCGCATGCTGAGACAAGATTCATATGAGTGAATTAGACGAAAACAAGATTCTTCAAGCGGTAGAATCGGTCGAAACTGAAACGAAAGCCCCATCGAACAGTGAACGCTGGATTCTCTTTGTCGTCGCGGCAATCATCATCTTGCTCGATCAAGGCAGCAAGTCTGTAGTCGAATCGACGTTGGCGCTGTATACGTATTACGCGCCTATCCCAGCGCTCGAGAACATTTTCCGGATTTCACACGTCACGAACACAGGCGTCGCTTTTGGACTTTTCCCTGACGGAAACTTACTATTTACGCTGGTAGCCCTGATTGTGTCCATCGTGATTATCGTCTACAACTTCAGACTGACACCCGGACACCGGCTACTGCGCCTGGCTCTTGGCCTGCAAGTTGGTGGCGCGTTGGGCAACTTAATCGACCGCCTTCAGCAGGGTTACGTGACTGATTTCATGGACTTCGGTCCCTGGCCAGTCTGGAATGTCGCCGACCTAGCAGTCGTCAGCGGCACGGTTCTACTGGTATGGATCATGTACCGGGAAGAGCGAGCGGAAAAGAAGCAAGCGGAAAGCATATCGGAGCCGAATACTCAGCTGGACAGCCAATCAAAAGCAAGAAGCCAACCGATCGATGAAAGCTCAAAAAGTTGAGCTGAATCTGCAGCAGTTCGCTGGTGAGCGACTGGATAAAGCCCTGACAGAGGCGATGCCGGAATTGTCGCGTATGCAGTGGCAGCGGCTGATCAAGGAACAACGCGTACTGGTTGACGGTCACAACGCCAGGCCCAGCCAGCGTCTTAGCGGGGATGAACAGGTCGTCGCTGATATCCCGGAGGCGGTCGAAAGTGACTTAACTCCCGAACCTATTCCACTCGACATTCGCTACGAGGACGGTGACATCTTGGTCGTCAACAAGCCAGCAGGTATGGTCGTCCATCCGGGCACCGGCCATGATGGTGGCACGTTGGTTAATGCGCTCTTGGCGCATTGCCCGGATCTATCCGGCATTGGCAATACAAAAAGGCCAGGTATCGTGCATAGGCTAGATAAGAACACTTCGGGCCTGCTCGTTGTGGCTAAGAACGATTTGGCACAGCGTATGCTTCAAGAGCAGTTTAAGAAACGCACCGTCTATAAGAAATATCTGGCGTTGGTCAATGGGCAAATTCAGCCCCCTGAGGCCCTGATAGACGCACCCATTGGCCGTGATCCGCGTCAGCGCAAGAAAATGAGTGTAATTGTACCGGGCACTCCCCGCGCAGACTCCTCCAGAGCCCGCACGGCACAGACGCGTTACCGGACGTTGACACTGTATGAAGATTATTCCTTCGTACAATGTGTTTTACACACTGGTCGCACGCATCAGATCCGGGTGCATATGGCTTATGCGGGTTATCCAATTGTGGGGGATACGGTATATGGCCGTCGCAAGCAGCGCTTGCATCTCAAGCGCTACTTCCTTCATGCCGCGGAATTGAGCTTGCGGCGTCCCTCAGACGAGAAGGAACTCACCTTTTCGGCCGAACTCCCAGAGGAATTACAGGCCATTCTAGATCAACTGGCGTGACTGCACGCGCCGGGTCACACACAATCAAACAAAAGCTCGTTTGTAGTAACGATTTCAGTCGGGCAAATCCTGAAGCGGTTACTCCAAACAAAATTGCGGAGGAGTTGCTCAGCCGGCAGTTTCCTTCTGATCTCGCCCATTGATCGGTATTGAAATGTAGAAGGTACTCCCTTCTCCTGGCTCACTCTCACACCAGCAGCGCCCCTTATGCCGCTGGGCTATGGAATAAACGATAGCCAGACCAAGGCCTGAGCCCCTGACCTTAGCGGAGCCGTGGCGCTTGACCCGATACCCCTTTTCGAACAAGTGTATCTGGTCCTTTTGGGCAATTCCCGGTCCATTATCTTTTAGACTGATCACAACGTTTTCACCCTTTCGATCAGCCATTAGCAGCACATCGCCACTGCCTGGCGCATACTTAAAGCCATTGGAAAGCAGGTTGGCGACAGCTTGATACAGCAACGTCCGGTCCGCATCAACATGGGGTAAATCCGAGGCGACTTTAACCCTCACTTTGACCCCGCTATCGTGGGCAAACAGCCAATGTTCGTCTGCCAACTCATTGAGTAACTCAGCAACATCGACTTCTTCAAACAGTAGATCAACACCTGCTTCGATACGTCCCAGGTCCAGCAGATTATCCACCAAGCCAATTATGCGCTCCACGCTGAGGACGATATTGTCTGTATATTCCTTCTGTTCCGGCGATAAGTCATCCGACATGGCCAGGGCCGTTGCCATGCCACTCACGACGGTCAGCGGGGTTCGTAGATCGTGCGACACATTGTTCACGAAGTCTGACTTCATGCTGTCTATTTCTTTCAGTTGGGTGATGTCATGCAGCACCGCCACCTGTCCCATGACTTTCCCCGCCTCACTGACAATGGATGAAACGTTGGCGTGGTAAGCACGCCCGTCTTTGCCAGTTATTTTCAGGTTCCGCTTTGTACTGTCCGTCTGGGTTAGGGCCAGTACCAACTGCTCTGATGGAATAACATCGACCACGGAACGGCCAATGAGTTCCTTGGTTGTTACTTTGAATGCCTGCTCCAAAGCGCCATTGATGATCACGACTCGTTGGGTTTGGTCAGTGACGATAACCGCTTCGGTTGTGCTGGCCAGCACAGCAGCCAATCTTTGTCGCCCGCCCTCAGCATTGGCAAAAAGAAGCGCGTTTTCTACCAGCATAGTGGCCTGCCCCGCCAGAGTATGCAAGAGGGTGCGTTCGCTGTTGCTAAAGTCTCGCGCTTGCCGGTAGCCCACGAAGAAAACTCCCTGGAATTTGTTTTGCGAACGCAGTGGAATGGCGAAGAGTGCCTTGATCGGCAAATTCATGGCCCCAACCAGTGCTGGGAACTCGCGTAGTTGGCGTGGGGATTCCAAGGCCAATTCTGCTTCCTGGCGCATTTGAGCCATCAGGAAGCGATCCAAGACCGCCACCTCTGCTCCGGCAGGCCCCTCGGCAAAGGAAATTGGAACCCGGCCGGCTGGATTCAGAATGACAGCACGCGCAGCGGATGCGCCCGTTCCGCGCAAGGCACCTTGCAGGATGACGGGCATACTCTGATTGATGTTAATGCTGGTTGAGATATCCTGGCTAACCGCCAGCAACAGAGAAAGATCGTCCAGCCGCCCTTTTAGAGCGCGCTGCATGCCGGTGAAGGCAAGACTAAGCTCACCAATCTCATCCCGGCGATCCGTATCTACATGCGTGGTCAAGTTGCCACCGGCAGCGATCGATCTGGATGCGCGGGCCAAGTCGGAAATCGGGCGAGCCAGACTGTTTCCGTAATGCGCAAAGCGGGCATAAAAAACGGCAGTAAGCGCCATGAGGATGAAGGCTACAGCAGACGTACCGAGTAGAGCCTGGTTAAGAGCGTTTTCAAAAGGAACTACCATTGCCACGCGCCAATCCGCTCTCCTACGGGCCGTCAGGTAAAGCAAGTCCCGTGACCGGTCTTGGTTCTGTCTCAGGAAAGCTTGCCCGCCCGAATAAGTGGTCATAAACAGGCTTCGTGCGTCGTTCGTTTCCGGATCCGTCCACGCGGAAGGAATATTGTCACTGCCGGTAGAGGTAACCAATTGTTCTTGCACGTCAACGATAAACGCACGGCCGTTGGTAATCAAGAGTTCATTGGGTATCGCCACCAGTTCAGCCAATGGCACACGCCCGACGAGAACTTGCCGCTGGTTGTTTATGCCGGCTCGAACCGGCGCAACCACGCTGAGCATCCGTCCCTGGTTGGGAATGTCAACCAGTACCGTCGCTTCTATTCCTGCTTCCAATACCCGGGAAACAGCCTTTTGCTCTGGATCCATCAAGGTAGTGGGCGTTTTGGGTCGGGATAGCGAACGCTGACCGACATCTGGTCGTCCAGCAGCAAAACGCGCTCGTAAAGTCTGGCCGTTCGGTAAAAATCCCCCAAAGCACGGGCAGCACTCGCCTTGTCTCGCCGCAGCCGCTCTTCTTCATCGCCAAATTGGCTTAACACATTCTCCAGGTTAGCGCGGAATTGGACTATTTCTCCCGCTGCCGCATTGCTTGCAGCAGCCATTTGGGCGATCAGCAATTGCGTAGACAGGAATAAAGCAAAGATAAAAACAAGAATCACAGTCAACAAAATCATCGCGCCGCCAAAGAGTGAAAAATCGGCTAGCAAATGACTACGAACGCTGCGTTGGGCAGGGGAAGGGACCAACCGGCTGCGCTGCCGCCGCGGTGGCGCCAAAATAACGAACAGCGTACCGATCAAGCCGGCCACCAGGCCCGCCACAAGTAACGGCCAAAACTGCGCCTCAAAAGCAGACAAAGCCGCATAAGTTGCGGCTAACAGATTCCCAGAAACGCTCACAAAGGCGGTGAATGCGGCAAGAACGGCCGCGCTGATCTGGCAAAGCATGGCGCTGATGAGCGGAAGGCGCAACCAACGATAAAACCAACCGAAGTAGCGCTGCTGCATAAGTTGGGAGGCCATCCAAGCAGCGAAAGCGAAGTAGAAGGGATCGAAGGGTTGGTGTGTCAGGCCAAAAGTACGGCCGATCCCGGTGAAAAAGCCGATGATTAGAGCGGGCACAGGGCCAAGGAACACGCCCCCCAGAATATAGGGGACGGCGGAAAGCAGCGAAATAGTCAGCGATTGAGTGCCAATGAGATTGATGGGGGAAAACTGTAAGGACCAGGAGATAATTGGTGAAGGTAAGCGACCGGCTAAAAACGATCGCCAATCCGCTCAGAACGACAAGAAAGAACCATTGCATACTGTCAAGGCGACTCAATTTGGCGCGGCCACGAAACAGCAGCGCCAAAAACAGGAACCCATAGCAAAATAGAAGCAGCCATGCCGCTATGGTATCTGGCCAGACAACATTTAGGCTGCCAGCTGGTCCCCAATAAACAGTAGGCATAATCCTCTTTTACAGCTTACTTTGGCCAAAGGCCTTCTATTATCACTACCAATGCAACTATCGTGTCCACTATCTGCAACTCGCTATGCGACATAATATAGCAACAAATGGGAAAGCTTCAAGTATAGGTGCCATATATGGGGGTAAATTCGGTAGTTGTCATCTATTGAATTGTCAATTATGATCTGACAATGGACTCGCGCCGTTGGACTTACACTATCTTGATCGGAATCATTCTTTTGACGTTGCCTTGTTATTGTGGCGGTATCTTCTTGCTTTCCAGCGCGCCTCGCTCAGACGAGGCGATCATCCCTCCCACCCTACCCGCTGTCTTATCGCCGACTCCGACCGCAACTCCCTCTAATGACGGAATACCGGCCACACCAACAGCTTTCCCGACCAGCACATTCTTGCCTACGGCAACACTGCTACCTACGGCCGTACCAAGTTTGACACCAACGCAACTACCGACACAACCTGCTACCCAAACGCCATCACCTAGCGCAACGCAGCCTTCTCCCACGGCAACAGCTACGACAACAACGACGCCAACAACAACAAGCACGGCCACGTCGACGTCAACAGCGACGGTCACGGCGACATCTACGACGACGGTCACGGCGACGTTATTACCTACGGCGACAAGCAGCGACGTGCCAACGGCCACGGATACGGTGGCAGCTCCAACGGCGACAGAGACGGAGACCACAACGCCTGATGGAACAGCGACGCTGGTTTTTGTCACGGCGACCTTTACCCCTGAACCCAGTTCACAATGAGAGGATCTATGGAAATTTTCGAAGTACTGAAACAATTGAGTGAAACTCCCGGCCCTTCTGGCTTTGAGCAACGCATCAGCGCCGTGGTGAGCGAGCTGTGGGAACCTTTCGCCGATTCGGTGAACGTGGATCGTCTGGGTAGCGTGATCGCCGTCAAGCGAGGGCAAGGCGCGAAGCCTCGACCGCGCTTGCTGCTGGCTGCCCATTTGGACGAGATTGGCTTGATGGTCACGAAAATCGCCAGCCAAAATGGCAATGGTTTTCTGCGCGTAACTAAACTTGGTGGCGTCGATATCCGCCACCTGTATGGACAGATGGTCGTGGTCCACGGTCAGCGCGACTTGGTCGGTGTGATTGGATCCCTGCCCAGTTCGATGCTGCCCGCAGATCGGAAGGAAAAAGCATTTGGCTACGAAGATTTGGTGGTTGATGTTGGTCTTCCAGAGCGTGAGTTAAACGAACTGGTTAACGTAGGGGATTCTATCAGCTTCCGCCAACCAATGCGCAAGATGTTGGGTAAAACAGTGACGGCGAAAGCGTTGGATAACCGGGCTTCAGTGGCCGCAGTCACAGTCTGCCTGGAATACCTTAACGGCCGTCATTTTGACTGGGATGTGATCGCCGTTGCTACTGCGCAAGAAGAAACGCGCCTGCTGGGAGCATTCACCAGCGCCTTCGCCCAGCAACCCGACGCTGCTGTGGCCATTGACGTCACCTTCGCCAAAGGAGCCGGTCTCAGCGACAGCCAGCTTGCGTTGGGCAGTGGCCCGGCCATCGAAATAGGTCCCAATGTGCATCCGGGCATGGTTGAAGCGCTGCGTAAAGCAGCCAAGGCGTTGGAGATGAAAGTTTCGATATCCACCCACGCTCGCGCCAGCGGGACCGATGCTTTTGGCCTGCAAGTAGCCCGCGCCGGCATCCCCACCGGCCTGATTTCTATCCCTCTACGTTACATGCACACCATGGTGGAAACTATCCATGAAACTGATGTCGAACGCGCAGGCCGTTTACTGGGTGAATTTATAGCTCTGCTGGACGATCAGTTCCTGGAAGGTTTGGCCCAGGGGATGATGGGGAAGGAGTAGACCATCGTATCGCGGCGTAATGCGCTGCGAGCGCTGACGCTTGAAAAAGCCAAGACAGGCATGGTCCTACAAAAAAGAGAAAACTGAAAATATGAATGAATTACTTAGGCAATTAACAGAAGCCGTTGGCGTATCCAGCGTAGAAAAAGAAGTACGGCTGCTCATCAGAGATCTGATCGCCGAAAGCGTGGACGAGTGGCGCGTAGACACGATGGGCAACCTCATCGCGCTCAAGCGAGGTACAGGCCAGTTCGATCTACGGGTTTTGGTTGACGCGCATATGGATGAAGTGGGTCTGATGATCACCGAGATTGACAGCAGCGGTATGCTGAAGTTCGAGGGGGTTGGCGGTTTTGATGATCGCGCCCTCTTGGGTAAGGTGGTTCAGGTTGGTCCCAAGAAGCTTACCGGCGTTATTGGAGCGAGGCCAATTCACTTGCTGAAGGGCACACAATACGACGCTGTTGTCAAGCGGGATGCGATGCGTATCGATATCGGTGCCACGAACAAGGAAAGCGCAAGCGGTAAGGTTAAGATCGGTGACGTTGCCGCCTTTGTAACCCAATATGAAGAGCTAGGACCAACTGCGATTGGTAAAGCGTTTGACAATCGTGCAGGCTGTGCGGCACTGATCGAGCTGCTACGTGCCGATCCTTACCCTTTTGATCTGGTTGCCGCTTTTACGGTACAGGAGGAGGTCGGTTTGCGCGGTGCGGAAGTGGCCGCTTATGGCGAAAAGCCGGATGCTGCCCTGGTGCTCGAATGTACACCTGCTTATGATCTGCCCAACAAAGATGACGTCAGCCCTAATGTGTCTTTGGGCCAGGGTCCGTCGATCTATGTAATGGATCGTGGTACGATCCAGGATCCGCGCCTGGTCAGTCACATTACACGCACTGCAACCGAGGGAGACATTCCTTTCCAGATTCGGCAGCCGGGTGGCGGTGGCACCAACACGGCCGTTATTCAACGTCTACACGGGGGTATACCCGCTGCAACCATCGCCGTGCCGGGGCGCTATGCCCATACACCAGCGATGATGATCAATTTGGATGATTATGCCAATGTTGTGAAATTGGCCGAAGCGACGCTGCGGACATTGACACCAGATATTATCAGACGAGATGTCTGAGAGCTCTGGAGCCATGAAGTTTAACTTTTCAAATCATACGCTTCCGCCGGCAATATCGACAAAAAGTTGAACTTCTCTATGCAAGGATTTCCTAAGAAATAGATACAGTTTTCCCGGAAACTTGATGGTGAATCAGCCTATAGCAATGGCATTTCAGTTTTCTGGAAAATACAAGAAGGAACAGAAAAACATGAATAATCTGATCAAGAAGCTTGTTGAAGCGTACGGCCCTTCTGGATTTGAGGACCAGATGCGCGACCTGATCCGCCCAGAAATCGAATCCTTTGCCGATGAGGTACATGTCGATGCCATGGGCAATTTGATCGCCTTTCAGAAAGGGAATGGTGAGGGTCTGACGATCATGCTCGCCGCGCACATGGATGAGATTGGGGTAATGGTGAGTCACATCACCAAAGAAGGATTCCTGCGTTTCACAAATATTGGCGGGGTACCTGCACATACCCTGCTGGGCAACCGTGTGCAGTTCGCCGACGGCACTGTTGGTCTCATCTACAGCGACCGTATTGAGGATCGCAGCAAAGTGCATCCTGTGAATAAGCACTATATTGATGTAGGCGCCAGCAGCAAAGATGAATGCTCAATCAATGTGGGAGATGCCGCAGGTTTCAAACGGGATTTTCTGGCCCAGGGAGACCGCCTCACTGCAAAAAGCATGGATGATCGCATCGGCTGCGTCGTGGCTATTGAAGCCATGAAACAGCTTAAATCATCGCCACATGACCTCTATTTCGTCTTTAGCGTACAGGAAGAAGTTGGAACGAGAGGGGCACAGGCGGCTGCCAATAAGATCATGCCCGATGTTGGCATCGCCCTCGACGTGACCTTAACCGGCGATATGCCGGAAGCGCGTACGATGGCTGTCAATCTGGGTGACGGGCCGGCGATCAAGGTTAAGGATTCGGGCATGATCTCTCACGCCGGATTGGTACGTGCAATGCGTGAGCGTGCCGAAGAGGCCGGTATCCCTTACCAATTGGAAGTGCTGGATGGCGGCTCAACCGATGCTCGTTCCATGCAGATCGCCGGACCTGGCTGCGCAGCCGGCTGCATCTCCATCCCTTGTCGCTATGTACACAGTCAAAGCGAAACTGTAGACGTCAACGACGTGAAGAACTCAGTCAAGCTGCTGGTCGAACTGCTGTCCAAACCATTACCGTTGTAAGCTCTAGAACAAACAGGCTACGAAAGTCCTAATGACTTTTGTAGCCTTTGCTTTGTTTCTTGAGCAGCAATTTCGCCAGAACAACACCGAAGCCAGTTCGCTGCGATAGGTCCGCGTCAACGGATCTTCATCCCCCAACAATTCAAAGAGGGCCAGCAGCACATCCTTGGCCTCCCCCTTGCGATAGCGTTTATCCTGGCGCAACACGTCCAACAAGCCGTCCATGGCCGCCTGCAGGTTGCCTTGCTGCAGCAGATGAGCTGCCCGGAGATATTGCGCTTCGATCGGTTCAATATCAAATGTGCTCCTCCGTTGTCTCGATGCGGCATAAGTAACGAGCCAGCGGCAAAAGGCGTTCCGCTTGAAGCATCTGCGGGCTTTTCAGACACTCCTCCAGCAGCGACTGGGCTTCACACCCTAAGGCCTGGGCCAACAGCGCCTTGGCCAAATTAAGATTCGCACCTGGGTGGTTGGGATACTCATCCAGCAAATCACGAAAAGCCTCTTCCGCTTCCGGCCAATGTCTCGTGGCCATAAAGCTGCTAGCGGAACGGAAAGCCAGATCGGCCTCATTGGGAATCAGCCCTTGTATGAACTGCCGCACGCGTGGCTGCGGCAACGCACCGACAAACTCGTCCGCCACCTGGCCATCAACGAACGCCTTGACCGCTGGAATCCCTTGCACCTGATAGCGCATAGCAATGTTGGGATTGTCATCTACGTTGATTTTGGCCAGAATGAAATCAAATGCGGGATCGGCAGCAAAACCTTCCAAAATTGGCCCTAACATGCGGCACGGCCCGCACCAAGGAGCCCAGAAATCAACTACCACGGGCTTGTCATGGGATTGTTGGATAACGTCGAATTCAAAAGATGCATCCGATACGTCGATGATGTTAGCTTGTCCAGCCATTATTACCTCATAGTAACAAATTCCTAAGAAGTCGGGCTTTTTCACCGTCTGCAAGTAGCGACGAAGAAATATACAGAAGCCTGGCTTCTCGATTGATATCGTTAAGAAATCCGATTTCTGCACGAGATCGGATTTTTCAATTACGAATTATGGAATTTTAGCACGAATTCGTTAGCAATTCATTAGCCGGGTTCACTGGCGGCAACTTCCTGGCCCATGACCTGGTCAACGCGCTCGCCGGCCATCATCAGACCAAGTTGGGCGATCGTTACCTCATCACTGTTGACGATGCCCATCACTTCACCGCCGTACAGAACCATGATGCGATCGGACATGGCTTTGACTTCATCCAAATCCTCAGATATTAACAGCGTGGCCAGACCTGCAGAACGCTGGATCAACAACTGGGCATGGATGTACTCGGTGGCACCGATGTCTACGCCGCGTGTCGGTTGAGCGGCTATGAGCACACGTGGTTGCCGGGCCAGCTCACGGGCCAAGATGAGCTTCTGGATATTGCCGCCGGAAAGGTTCTTGACCGGCGTAGCCTGGCTAGGTGTCTTCACATTATAGGCTTCGATTAGTTCCTGCGACCGCTTGGCAATGTTCTTGAAATTGAGGAAAATGCCGTTGCTATAGGGGCTGCGAATATGATCTTGCAAGATAAAATTCTCGGCCACGGTGAAGTCTTTAACGACGCCATCGTGCATCCGTTCCTCGGGAATGTAGGACAGCCCGTTGTCGAACATTTCCGATGGTGCCAGATTGGTCACTTGCTGGCCCTCTAGAAAGATATCGCCACTAAGCACTTTTTGCAGCCCGGCGACAGCTTCTGCCAGCGGCCGTTGTCCATTACCGGACACACCGGCGACGCCTAGAATTTCCCCGCTGCGAACCTCAAAGCTAATATCGCGCAGCAGCGGAAATTCATCATCGTTGACAGCGCTGACATTCTTCAGTTCCAACCTTACCTCGCCAATCTCTACGGGTGGGCGATGTCTCTCTAATGAGACTGGACGACCGACCATCAAGTTGGCCAGGTCGCGTTTTGTTACGTCGGTTGTCAAGCGTGTCCCTACCACCTGGCCATCGCGCAGCACCATCACATGATCCGTGAGGGCGAATATTTCGTCCATCTTGTGCGAAATAAAGATCAAAGCGTGGCCATCCGCGGCCATTTGCTTGAAGATAAGGAATAGATCATCTACTTCTTGCGGTGTGAGCACGGCCGTTGGCTCATCCAGGACCAATAAGGCGGCTCCGCGGTACAAGGCCTTGATGATCTCAACGCGCTGCCTCTGACCTACCGCCAGATCGGAAATAGTGGCCTGTGGATCAACTTCCAAGCCATATTTTTGGGCCAGTTCCTCGATGCGCGCGGAAACAACGTCCAGGTCCACGCGTGGTTCGCGCGATGATTTAAGACCCAAAGCCACATTTTGGGCCACAGAAAGATTATCCACAAGCATAAAATGCTGGTGTATCATGCCAATACCGTGGTTGATGGAATCTAGCGGCGAATGGATGCTGATTTTCTCGCCGTTAAGGAAGATTTCCCCCTCATCTGGCTGGTACAGACCATAAAGGATCTTCATCAGCGTACTCTTGCCAGCTCCGTTTTCACCGAGCAAGGCAAGAATCTCCCCCGTTCTAACTTGAAGATCGACATGATCATTGGCCAGCACGCCGGGAAAACGCTTGACGATGCCGCGCATCTCCAGGGACTCAATACGTGGTAAGCCGGAGGGAAGTAGATTGTTATTTTCGCTCATTGCCAGATAACCTCAAACGGGGCCTTGCCAAAACAGATGTTAGGAGAGGCGCAGACGGCTGTCTGCGCCTCTCCTGATCAAGCAACTGTTATTATCGTGGATCAGCCACAATTTCAATCGAGCCGTCAATGATCCCTTGCTCGGCCGCCTGGGCGGCGGCAACCGCGTCTTCAGGCAAACTATCAGCATAGATCATCGTCTGTCCACCATTGGCCAAGGTAAGCTGCAATACTCGGCCACCCATGTCACCCGCTTGAAGCGAGGTGATCATTTCCAACAAAGTCGGACGCCAATCGTAGAGCACGGTAGCCACGACAGTTTCCGGAGCGAGCGGGCTTTGATCGGCCTGGATTCCCAGCCAGGGCACGCCCTTTTCTTTAGCCACGCCAATGGCCCCAGCAACCTGCTGCGAGGAACCGGTTAAAACATCAGCACCGGCCTGGATGTGTGTGTTGGCTGCTTCGGCAGCCAGGGCGGTATCACCAAATGAGCCGGTGAAAGAGATGTTCATCTGGATATCGGGATCGGTATCACGCACACCGGCCACAAAACCATCCACATGCAATTTAGCATCGCCTGCATCTACCGGACCGACAAGACCAATTACGCCGGCCTCAGTTAGATGGGCAGCCAGGACGCCAGAGACATAGCCGCCTTCCTCAGCGCGTGGTTCATAGGCAAAGACATTGGTCACACCCTCTTCTTCGCCAAAGTTAGTAGTCGTTCCCCAGGCAAAGCTGGTGTCCGGGAAATCAGGTGCAATCTCAAACAGAGAAGTACCGTATTGTGCACCATGCGCGATGACCAGATTGTAACCGCTGTCCGCATAGTCTCGAATAGCTGCTGCCGCATCGGTGACATTAAACATATTTTCGGTGTAGACGATTTCGAAGTTGTCTTCACCATACACCTCCTGCAATTGCAGCAATGAATCGTACATAGATTGGCTCCAGGCCAGGTCGGTTGTGGTGCTGGGCATTACCAGGGCCACACGAACTGGCTCGATATCCGGCATTTCCATTTCAGCCATTTCTTCTTCAGCCGGAGCTTCAGCCATGCCACTTTCAATCACCGCCATCACGTCGACGTTGCCGGCAACTATCTCTGCTTGTGCATCCCCAGCCGCAGCAACCGCATCAGGATCCAGACCCTCGGCGAAATCCATCACGAGGCCGCCATTCTCCAGGGTAAGCGCGTAGGCGGTGCCGCCGAACTCGCCGGCCTGATGCTTCTCAATCATGTCGAGTAACACCCCGTCCCAATCATATAGTTGGCTGGCTACCACAATTTCCGGCGCAATGGGGCTTTGATCTGCCTGGGTGCCTAACCATGGCACACCCTTCTCGCTGGCCACACCAATAGCGCCAACGACTTGCTGCGCAGACCCAGTTAGCACATCTGCGCCGGCCTGGATATGGGTATTGGCCGCCTCAGCGGCCAGGGCTGTGTCACCAAAAGAGCCGGTGTAGGACACATTGACCGTAATATCTGGATTGGCTGCTTTCGCCCCAGCAACAAAACCATCGATATATAACTTGGCATCACCCGCCTCGACAGGACCGACAACGCCGACAACGCCGGATTCCGACAGGTTGGCGGCCAGAACGCCATTCACATAACCACCCTCTTCAGCGCGGGCTTCATAGGCGAAAACATTTTCCAAACCCTGCTCTGACCCCACATCAACGGCCGTACCCCAGGCAAAACTGGTCTCAGGGAAATCAGGGGCAATCTCAAACAATGATGTGCCGTACTGTGTGCCGTGGGCAATCACCAGGTCGTAATCATCTGCTGCGTAGTCACGAATAGCTGCCGCGGCATCGGTGACGTTGAACATATTTTCGGTGAAAGCTATCTCCACCACATCTTCGCCACCTGCATCTTCCTGGATACGTACCAGAGCATCGTAAAGTGCCTGGCTCCAAGCCAGATCGGTAACGGTGCTGGGCATAACGATGGCGACACGAATTGATTCCAGGCCGGATGCATCCGCATCGGCCGAGACTTCCTCTTGTACCACCTCTGTTGCTGTTTCGGCCGGCACCTCGGGCTCAGTCGCTTCCTCAACTTCAGCAGGAGCGGCTTCCTCTTCTTGAGGCACCTCAGCGGGAGCAGTCCCGCCACAAGCAACCGCAAACAATGCGATTAGTAACAACATCATGATCAATAAGTATCTCTTGTTCATTCCTTCTCCTTAAAAGTAAAACATTGCCACGAACGTCTATATTTTGGGGCCAGACCCCAACCGTTCCGCGAACTAATTAACGGATCAAAATGACAATCCGCTTACAGCAGTTAATTTTCCCCCCGCTCATACGGCTTTGTCAATGCCGCCGGTTGAGCAGCCCGCCGCAGTGGCAGAGCGAGGGCGATAATCGTCAGCAAGTAGGGCATCATCACGGCCACATCGGAAGGGATGTTGAGAGCCAACACCTGCACCCATAACTGTAAGGCGCTGACCGTACTGAAGAGCAATGAGCCGGCCATAACTCCTACAGGCGACCAACCACCGAAGTAAACCAGAGCCACGGCGATAAAACCCATGCCATTGGTCATGTTTTCCTGGAAGATGTTCAGCAGGGAAATGGAGAGCGAGGCCCCGGCTATTCCAGCCAGAATGCCGCCCAGTATCACCGCCATATAGCGCATGCGATTAACGCTGACGCCCAGGGAATCGGCGGCCTCCGGGTTTTGACCTACGGCGCGAATCTTTAGGCCCCAGGTTGTGTGATTTAAGACCCATCGCGAGATTGGAACGAGGGCAAATGCCGCGTAAGTCAGAATGCTATAACTAAAGAACAGGTCGCCCAGGATAGGAACATCAGCCAGGCAATAATCGGAGTTTATGCCCAGGCTGGACAAGCAAAATTGCAGCTCCGGAAAGCCCTGTACCCCTTCCACGGTACCTAACATGGTTTTGAACAACAGGCTGGACAATCCCAAGCCCAACATGAACAGCCCAATGCCGCTGATCCCCTGCTCTGCCTGAAACGTGATGCTGACAACGCCCATGATAAGGCCAAACAAGGCGCCAACCACGCCCGCCGCAAGCAAACCAAGTAATAAGTTGCCGGTCACAAATACGGCATAGAATCCGGAAAAGGCGCCCATCAGCATCATACCTTCCACACCCAGGTTGAGAACCCCTGAACGTTGGTCAAAGGTTTCCCCGATGGAAGCGAAAAGATAGGGCGTGGCTAACCTGATTCCCGAATGGAGAATACCCAGAACAATGGCCATTACCGTAAGTTGCTCGTTCATGCGGTCACCTCCTGAGCTGAATTTGTGGTCGGGGTTTCAGTTGGGGGGGTGTCATCTGCGGAAGTATCACCTGAAACGCGACGACGTGCTCGCTTACGCACAAAATAATCGGTGCTGACGACAAACAGCACAACCAATCCCAAAATGACCTGCGTTAACACCTGTGGTGTCTGTATGGCGCGCTGCATCTTGTCACCACCGACCAACAAGCCACCAAAAAGAATGGAGGAGGGGATGATGCCCAGTGGATGTAATTTACCAAAGAGGGCGGCCACAATGCCAGCAAAGCCGTAACCCGCGGACACGGCCAGGGGCTCAAACATACGGTGATGCAATCCCAGAATTTCGACGGCGCCAGCCAATCCTGCCAACATTCCACTCAGCGTCATCGACAGAACCATGGTTTTCTTGACATCGATACCCGCGTAACGAGAAGCGTGCGGATTCAGACCAACAGCACGAATACGGTAGCCGATTGTCGTGCGCCACAGAAAGATATAGACGATAATGGCGACAATAACGGCAAAGACAAAACCGGTGTGCAGACGGGACGGCTCAACCAGCACCCCATACAATTCACCCAGATACCCGCCTAATCCCATCTCGCCGGCACTCCTGCTAAAACCCAGCCACTCAGCCACATCCGTAAAGCGGGGCATATCAACCGGTTTTGGCAAACGGGCTGAATGCGGGATATTGGTGCCTGCCTCTAGTTCGGCTGGATCGATCATAGGGCCACGCAACAGGAAGAAACCAATCTGGATAGCTATCTGGTTCAACATAATCGTGCTCAGAATCTCGTTCACAGATAGCTGGGCCTTCAAGTATCCGGCAATGGCAGCCCACACGCCCCCAGCCAGTGTTCCCGCCAGCAGACCAATGACAATGACCAAGAAGCCCGGCAACTGATCACCTAGCTGCAAGCTGACGTAAGTAGTCATCAAGGCGGCAACGATAATCTGGCCTTCAGCGCCGATATTGATCATACCGCCGCGGAAAGCGATTGCAATGCCCAGCGCTACCAGCATTAAAGGGGTTGCTTTGACTAGTGTATCAGCCAGGCCATTCTTGCTACCAAACGCGCCGGTGATCATCGCGCTATATGCTTCGAGGGGATTCACTCCTTGAAGGAGAAGTATCACGCCACCGACTGCAAAGGCGAGCAGTACAGCCACGATGGGTAATAATGCATCGACGAGCCGGTCAAAACGGTCACGGGTACTTTTTTCTTTCTGCACAGGTCTCCTCGCTAATTCGTACTAACCCAGAGCGACATGCCGTGGCAGTCCGCTTGATAAGGGTATACAGACTCAATGCAAGATGACGCCACTGGTTATCAACAAAGCACCATCTGAGATCTTGTAAAATCAACCATCCTACAGGGAGTAGGGCTTTTCCTCTCTTCCACTAATTGTATACTTTAGCGTTGAACGTGGGTAGTGCCAAGTGACATTTGTCACCTAATCTTGCCGGTAAGCGGTATTTATTCTGCATTTGCGCAGCTATGGTCCAAGTTCTAATTGCAGCATTTTGGGGGAAGATTTGATTTTTCACTTTATAACTCGCCGAGTCATGTGTTATCATTGATAGCCTACCCCAACATTCACGCTGGATGATGTGAAGATGGTTTTCCCAACCCTCTTCTTCAAAACGGCTGGCAAAAAGAAATGCTTTCAATTGGAGGACTATGATGAAATTTTGGCTCAATGGTCAGGTAAAAGAATTCGATGACGATCCTGAACTGCCTCTCCTAACTTATCTACGAGAAGGTGAAGGTATCATCTCCCCCAAGAATGGCTGTGCACCCCAGGCGGCCTGCGGCGCTTGTGTCGTCGATCTGAACGGTAAGGCTGTGCTCTCATGCGTGACGCCTATGAAGAAGGTGAGCGAGGGCAAAGTCACAACGATAGAGGGATTGGGAAAATACCGGCAAGAGGTGTTTGCCAACGCGTTTGTCGCCAATGGCGGCGTCCAATGTGGTTTTTGCATTCCTGGCATTGTCATGCAATCTAACGCCCTGATTAATAAGAATCCTAATCCATCCCGGGCCGACGTGGAGCAGGCACTGACGCCGAATCTGTGCCGCTGCACGGGTTACAAGAAGATTGTCGATGCCGTCATTGAGGCGGCTGGTGCAATTCGTCGCGAGGAGGAGATACCCGTTCCAACCGGCGATGGGAGAATCGGAACCCGCCAGCCGAAGTATCAGGCGCGCGATCTCGTGTTAGGGCAGCACCGCTATGTGGATGATATCCGCATGGAGGGCATGAAATATGGCGCACTTGCGCTTTAGCGATCACCCACGCGCCAGGGTGCTCAGCATAGACACCAATTCGGCTGAGCAGGTAGCAGGTGTGATCCGCATTTATACGGCCGACGACGTGCCCGGCGAACGGGTGGTAGGACTCATCCGCCAGGATTGGCCGCTAATGATTGCCGTGGGCGAAACGACCCGTTTCGTAGGGGATGTGCTGGCCGCGGTTGTGGCCGAAACAGAAGCGATCGCTCGTCAAGCCGCAGAACTAGTCGAAATTGAATACGAGGTTCTGGAACCGCTAACCGATATGTTCGTCGCTTTGCAAGAAGATAGCCCGCGCATCCACGAAGGGGGCAACGTACTTTCCAGATCAGCCACCAGCCGCGGTGACGTCGAGCTGGCCTGGGCCGAATCTGCTTATATTGCCCAGGGCACATTCCAGACGCAAAGAATTGAACATGCCTATATGGAGCCGGAAGCGGCCGTCGCCTACCCCACAGAAGAGGGTGTTGAGCTGCTTTCCCAGGGACAGGGGATCTTCGATGATCGGCAGCAGATCGCCAAGCTGCTGGGCCTGCCCGAGGAGAAAGTGCGCGTGAAACTTGTTCCCAACGGCGGCGGTTTTGGCGGCAAAGAGGATCTGAGCGTACAAGGGCATGCCGCGTTGATTGCTTACCTGTCACAGGTGCCGGTCAAGGTACGGCTAAACCGTGATGAATCGATCCTCATGAGCGTGAAACGACACCCGATCTGGATGGACTACCGTATCGGCTGCAATAAAGAAGGAATGTTGACCTTCGTCGTCGTCAAGTTTGTTGGTGATACCGGGGCCTATGCATCAGTGGGCATGAAGGTGCTGGAACGGTCGGCAGGACACGCCACCGGCGCTTACAATTTTCCGGTGACCGACGTTGAAGCCACGGCCGTCTACACCAACAACTTGCCCGGTGGTGCCATGCGCGGCTTCGGCGTTAATCAAGCCATCTTCGGACTAGAGATCCTAATTGACGAACTATGCGAACAAGGCGGATTTGATCGTTGGCAGTTCCGTTATGATAATGCGCTCACCGATGGCGATATGACGGCGACCGGACAAGTCATTCAGGGCGGCGCGGGCGCGCGCGCGACCTTACTGGCGGTAAAAGAGGAATTCTACAAAGCCAAGTACGCCGGGCTGGCTTGTGGTCTCAAAAACACGGGCATCGGCAATGGCATGCCGGATGAATCCTCGGCCTTGATCAGTATCGTTGCGGCGGACAAGGTGATTATCGACCATGGTTGGACTGAAATGGGCCAAGGGGTCAACACGATCGCCAGCCAGGTCGTTTGTGAGGAGACAGGAATCGATCCGGCCATCATTGAGGTACGGATTGACACCGCCGCCGAACAGGTGGCGGGCATGACCACCGCTTCGCGAGCCACGTCGTTGGTGGGCAACGCGTTGATCGACGCTTGCAAAGAATTCAAGAAGGACCTGGAAAACCACTCTTTGGCTGATCTGGTGGGCAAACAATATCGCGGATTCTGGATCGTCGACTGGACCACCAAACCGGGAGCGATGGTGGAGAAAGTTTATACCCATTATTCCTACAGTTACGCGACGCAACTGGTGACGCTGGATGAAGATGGAAATATAGCAAAGATCACCGCCGCCCATGATGCGGGCAAGATATTTAATCCGATGCTGTTTGAGGGGCAACTAGAAGGGTCTTTGCACATGGGCCTAGGATATGCGATCAGCGAGAACCTGGAAGTCGAAAACGGCCGTCCCAAGAGCACACGCCTGCGCAACTGCGGCGTCCTGCGCGCCAAAGAGATGCCTGAGTTAGAAGTGATCGGCGTGGAAGTGCCCGATCCGTACGGCCCTTACGGGGCCAAAGGGGTCGGTGAAATCGGTCTGGTCCCCACGGCAGGGGCCGTAGCCAATGCGCTCTACCAGTTTGACGGAGAGCGCCGTACGGAACTGCCGATGCGCCTGCCCAAGAAGCGGCGCAACGTCGTGCGCAGGTAAATTCCAGAACCGGAAGCCAACGCTTCCGGTTTTTCTTTTTTATGACTCAGTCAGCGCTTGCGCTACGCGGTCCAACCGTGCTTTAGCCTCTTGAGCGACATCTTCCAGATGCGGATCGACCAGGAAACCTAACATCGCCAAGGGGTCGATGATCGACACCAGGATTCGACCGTCTGCTTCCTGCGAGACCGTTACGTTGCAGGGCAGAAGCATGCCCGCATCCGGCGCACCAGTCAGCGCTTTGTAAGCCAGCGGCGGATTGCAGGCACCCAGGATCTTGTACGGCCGAAAATCTGCATCCAGCTTCTTTTTGAAGGTGGCCTTAACATCAATTTCGGTCAAGACGCCAAAACCCTCGGCCTTCAAGGCTTCGGTTACCTTTTCCAGCGCCGATTCGTAATCCATATCCAGCATTACTTTCATTCCGATTTCTGCCATTTCTTTTTCTCCAGAGAAACTATCAGCACCCCGTTCTCATCCGGTCAGCGTGCAGACAAACTCCCGTCGTGATATTTGACCTGCTAAACGCTGCAAATATAATTCTGCCGGCAAGGTCCTATTGCCTATTTCTCTATTTTAGCCTAGATTCAGGGGCATTCAATGAATAAGAAAGAAGATCATAAAGACATCTTGGCGTGATCTACCGCGCAATATCTGGGCCGTCAGTATCACCAGTTTTTTGACCGATATCTCCTCGGAAATGGTCATTAATCTGCTTCCCCTGTACTTATTCAATGTTCTCGGCGTTAGCGCGGGCGTAATCGGCCTCATTGAAGGTATTGCAGAAGCCACGGCCAGCCTCTTGAAGTTATTCTCCGGCTGGTTTTCCGACAGGATGGGCGGGCGTAAATGGGTCGCGGTAGCCGGTTACGGTATCTCGGCTCTTTCCAAACCTTTCTACCTTGTGGCCAATACGTGGCAGATGGTCGCGGCTGTGCGCTGGGCTGACCGGGTTGGCAAAGGAATACGCACGGCTCCGCGCGATGCCCTGGTCGCAGACAGCGTTTCGCCGAAACAACGTGGACTGGCTTTCGGCTTTCATCGCGCGGCCGATACAGGTGGAGCGGTAATCGGTCTGCTCATAGCTATACTCGTCGTATGGAGCGTCCAAGGCAGCGCCGGCGGCCTAAGTGAATCCACCTTTAAGACCCTGGTTCTGGTTAGCCTGATCCCCGCCGTGTTAGGCGTATTAATCCTGGCGATAGTATCCAAAGACGTGCCGGTTAAAGGAAAGGGGACCTTGCCCAAATTCAGCTTGCGTGGGCTGGGCAAGCCGTTTCTGATTTTTTGGCCATCATCGCTATCTTTGATCTGGGTAATTCGGCCGATGCTTTTCTAATTCTGCGTGCCCAGGATCGGGGGGTAAGTATTACCGGGATCTTGGGCATGCTGTTGATCTTCAACCTAGTTTATTCGCTGCTGTCAACGCCGGCCGGCGCCCTTTCAGATCGCGTCGGGCGACGGCGTGTTCTTATTGGGGGCTGGCTGCTCTATGCGGCCGTTTACTTGGGCTTCGCGTTGGCACAGGCGGCCTGGAATATCTGGCTGCTCTATGCCCTATATGGCGCTTACTATGGGCTGACTTATGGCACGGCCAAGGCGATGGTCGCCGATCTGGTTCCCGCCTCCCTACGGGGCACGGCGTATGGAACCTACAACGCTACCCTGGGGTTGATTGACTTCCCCGCCTCGCTAATCGCCGGCTTGCTCTGGCAAAGCGTGGGAGCGTCAGCACCGTTCTTCTTTGGCGCATTGCTGGCCCTGATCGCCGCTGCTGCCTTGCTGCTCTGGAAACCAACGGCGGTGAGCGCCCTAGGAGAGTAAGGTGATGGTTTCGGCCTGAAACCAGCCGCCGCCCCACTCATCCTCGCGCCAGCGTCCGCTGATTCGCAACGGCCGCCATGGTTTGCGTTCATCGTCTTGGAGCTTGAGCCGTTGGTCCGGTTGCACGATGATAAAAGTGTCGCCATCTCCCAGGTAGAATCCCTTTCCGCCTGTCCAGCCGGGAAGCCGCGTGCCCAGAATGACGAGCTGGTTGGTTCTTGCGCCGCGGCAGTTGGCGAAGTGGCAGGTTCTCTTCCTGCGAACCTATGAGATCCAGCGGGTGCACGCTTACGGGCAAGCCCAGGATGTGCAACTCCCACTGGAAGCGCTCTTCAGGGGTATCAGGCGCGATCCCTGTCTGCCGGGCAAAATCAAAGGCCAATTGACGGCTGCTGCCGGCGCGCGCCAGATGGATACTATCTGCCAGCAGCGCTGCTCGATTTTTCCCCAGCCCGTCCAACGCCCCACAACGGATAAGGTGTTGGATCTCCTTATCCTGCATCGGAACCCGCGCCACAAGATCAGACAGATCGGCAAACGGGGCCTGGTTCCGTTCGCTCACGATGCTGCATACCGTGTTATGTCGCAAGTCTCTAACCTGCCCCAGGCCCATCCAGAGCGTGGCTTCAGTCTCTTGTGCAGATTGCTCATTTTCCGGCAGCAGCTCCCTCTGGGCCGTTGTCAAAGTGAAAGCACGATCGCTGAAATTCACATGCGGCGGCCGTACAGCAATTCCGAGCCGCAGCGCCTCAGCCATATAGATTGCGGGATGATGAAAACCGCCGCGATCAGCCAGGCGGGCGCAGAGAAATTCGGCCGGATAGTGCGCCTTGAGATAAGCTGAGCGGAAACTTACGTCTCCGTAGGCAGTAGCGTGACCTTGATTGAAGCCGTAGCCAGCGAATGCTGATACTTGTTCCCATAATGTCTGCGCCTGATCGATCGTGAAGCCGGGACCTTGCGGAGGTAGTCGCTGGCAGCCGGCAATAAACGCCGACTCCAACGCAGCCATTTCTCCGGCCTGGAATTTGCTCATGCCTTTGCGCAAACCATCAGCCTGCGCCCAGGATAGCCCGGCGATTTCGCGCGCAATACGCAGGATCTGTTCCTGGAAAAGCAGAACCCCGCGTGTTGCGCCCAGAATCAGTTCCAAGGCCGGATGTAAGAATCGAACCGCTTCTTCTCCCCGGTAACGGCGCACAAATGAAGCCGCCATGCCACCCGTTGCCGGACCTGGTTTAAAGAAAGCATTGGCCACGGCCAGATCACGGATGGTACGCGCCTTCAACTGCCGCAGTGTGCGACGCGCGCCGGACGACTCACATTGAAATACAGCGATAGTTTCGCCACTGGACAGCAGCACGGCCGTCTTCTCATCCTGCAAAGGGATCTGCGACAGCCGGAATTGGCGATCATGAAAACGGCGTACCAGCTGCTCCGCATCGGCCAGAACGGTCAGCGCGCGAATGCCTAACAAGTCCAGTTTCGGCAGCCCTACCTTTTCCAGGTCGCGGTGATCATATTGCGTGATCAGAAATCCCTTGGGCGCCATTTGGACGGGCAAGATATCGGTCAGGGCAGCGGGGGTCACGACCACTCCCCCCGGGTGAACACTCATATGATGGGGTTGGCCCGTGATTTCAAGGGCAGCCAACATGACACTTTTGGCCAACTCATCATCCAGTTCAGCCAGGACTTCGTCGATTTGCCACTGTTGGCGGCGGCGCGGATCGGGATGCCAATGGTGCGGCACCTTTGCCGCTAGTTTCTTAATCTGTGCTGCATCCAAGCCATATGCTTTGGCGGTTTCGCGCAGAGCCGATCGTGGCTGCAATGTGCTCATGCTGCCTACGAGCGCCACGCGATCCTCGCCATAGGTACGGCGCACATATTCCAGCACCTCGTCCCGCCGGCGGCTGCAAAAGTCCAGGTCTATATCGGGCAATGTCGAACGGGCCGGATTGAGAAAGCGCTCGAACAACAGGTCATGGGCTACCGGGTCCACGTGGGTAATGCCCACACAGTAGGCAACCAGCGAATTGGCAACGCTCCCACGCGTATTGACCGGGATATCCTCCTGCCGGGCAAAACGCACAATATCGGCCACAATCAAGAATAGGGGGGCAAAACCGTGACGGCCGATCGCCTGCAGCTCCTGCTCTAAACGGGCCTGTATCTCATCCTCCGGCCCAGGAATATTCTTTTCGCGCAGACCCTTGCGAGCGGCGACAGCGAGCGCCTCGCGCGGTGTCTGCCCGCCAGGCAACGATAGAATGGGCCAGATAGGCCGGCCATCAGGTAGACCAGGCTCCAGGCGGCTGGCGATAGCGGCGACATTGGCGAGCGCCTCAGGATAGCCGGCGTACCGCTCCGCTACTTGGTGGTGAGTGGGCCAGAACAGAGGCACATCTTTGTCTCCCAAGGCCGGGAGCATCTCATCTTGTACTTCGTCCAGACGGCAATTATGGTTTATGGCCGCCAGGAGACGCAGGCGCGGTATTTGCGCACGCTGTAGACACATTACCGGCTGCACTGCTGCCGGTTTCAGGCCAAAGCGCTGGCCCAGGTCTATCGCCTCCTGCACCAGGGGATCGCCCGGACCTTGCGGGCAGATGCTCAAATAAAGCCGCTCCTCGAAAAGTCCAGCCAGGCGGGCTGCAAAGCGGGCTGCTGTCTGCGCACGACCCGCACGCAGAAAGCGCTCAATCCAACCCAAACGCCCACCGGTCAAGCAAACCAACCCCTGCGCGTGGTTGTGCAGCAGTTCCCAGGCCAGCCCTTGCTGCTGCATCCGCTCTCGCTGCTGTTGGCGCTGCAAGAATGACGACAATTGGCAGAGCGAGCGATATCCCTGCTCGCCATCGGCCAGCAGCAGCAATCTACCGGGAACGGCCGTGTCCGGGGAGATCGCGCCGGCCGGCACAGCGACATCTACAGCCATGCCAAGGATTGGTTTAATACCCGCGGCGAGACAGGTATGGGCGAAAGAGACGATCCCATAGAGATTGTTACTGTCTGTCAATGCCAGAGCCGCGAGTTTATCGGCCGCTGCGCGCTGCACCAGATCCTCGACCGTCATCGTGCCGCCTAACAGGGTATAATGGGAGTGTACTTCAAGGTGTGTGAAGCCATCTGGCACAGGTATCATAGCAGGAGATCATAAGAATATGCGCCATTGCGCGCAAGCAGTTCAAAGGATCGGAGCAAGCCATGGGTGCATTATCGGGAAAAACGGCAACTGTTATGGGAGCGGGCAGTGGAATCGGCGCAAGACACTGCCAACTTGGTGCTTTGGTTACTAACGCGCTGTTCCAATATCAAGATTGGACGACCGCTGTTCATTCAGACAATGGAGACTCCCTGGCAATCATAGCCAGGAAGTGACCCAGTCAGCTTCTTTGCTTAGAAGCCGGGCCTCCCCGAAACCAACAGGCAGGAACAAGACATGATTTCATTACCGCTAGCCATAGAATTAAAGCAAGCCGGCCTGGTATGGCCGGCCACCATCAACGATTTTTTCGCCATACCTGATCGCGGCATGGATGATCGTGTTTTTGTCATTACCGACCTGATGGCAAACCTGGATATTTTCCGTGGCTGGCCGGTCGTCACATTTCATGGCTCGGCCGAATGGGCATTGGATTACATCTTAACCGCTGAAGTAGTCTGGCTGCCAACTGAATCGCAACTGAGGGAAGCGCTGTTAAATCTACTGAACAGCGAGATCCTGAGATCATTTCAGCTCACTTATGACGGACGGAGCTATCGCTGCGCCGTTGAATTGGAAATGGAAACAGTTCACTTTGACGCGCCGATAGCTGCTGATGCCTACGGGAAAGCCGTGCTTCATTTCCTTAACAGGCAGAGCCATGAGTAGCGTTCTATAGAGTCAGAAGTTGCAGAATCTCGATTTGTCGTCAAGCATCCTCAGTCACCACTTACCGCCATTCGATTTTAAGGCTGCAAACTATACAAATTTGGATGGTCAGAGCGTAGAATGCGGCCTACTTTTTGTGAACAAATAGAAGATCAATCGGAGGGATGTAGGAGAAGTTGGAAACTTGATAATTGAGGTATAATGCGCCTATGAAAAAGATGTTCGAGAGTCTTGGAGTCATCCCTTACCTGATACTTGGAAGTGGTTTGCTGCTCCTGGGCATGATGGCCATGAACCACATCGTGGATAATTGGTGGCCTTTTGATGTACAGCGTATAGACCTGGTGCGCGCGACAGCCCTCGATCAAATGGACCCCGCCTCGTTGATGGGCGCCGCAAACACGGAGATTATTTTCGCCTTTCTTTCGGCCGTTATCATGACCGCCACCGGGCTGGCCCTACCGGTAACCTATTTCTTGAACTGGCGCTTTGGACAGTCACAAGGAGGTCCGGCGCCCCATTTCCTGGTCGTTCTGCGCCAAGCGATGTGGGTCGGCTTCTGGGTATCCTTTTGCATGTGGCTGCAAATGAACCGTCTGTTGGGCCTGGCGGTAGCGATCCTGGTAGCAGGAGTTCTCATCCTCTTGGAGCTTCTCCTGCAAATTCGTACGCGAGCGACCAAAGTGAGCGCCTGACGTGCCGCCGCAAGGGAAGCAGGACAAACAGACATTGCTGCGCCACCTTCCCAGTGTAGATAGCTTGCTACAGCAAGTGCAGACACAAGAGCTGTTGGCAGATTTTGGCCGTCCGCTTACCGTAGAAGGGCTGCGCTATGCGCTGGATAATTCGCGCGAACAGATACTGTCTGGCGAAATTACACAAGCGCCGCTTGCAGAACAATTGATCGGCGACGCACGTGACCAAATGGCGACTATCCTGGCACCCACCTTGCTACCCGTCATCAACGCTACCGGTGTGATCATACATACCAACCTGGGGCGCGCCCCTTTGAGCCAGGCTGCGCTGGCCGCCATAAAAAGCGTGGCCCCTGGATATTCGACTCTGGAATATGACCTCGTAGCCGGTGAACGTGGCTCTCGCAGCGTACACGCCGAGCAAGCACTCACGCGCATCACTGGCGCTGAAGCAGCGCTCGTCGTCAACAACAACGCCGCAGCGGTTCTATTAATGCTCACCGCCATTTGCCCTGGCAGAGAGGTCATCATCAGCCGCGGCCAGCTCGTTGAAATCGGTGGTGGTTTTCGCGTACCGGATGTGATGGCCCAGTCCGGAGCCAAGCTCGTCGAAGTTGGCACCACAAACCGTACTCATCTACGCGACTACAAAAACGCTATTAACCTGGAAACGGCCGCAATCATGGTGGCACATCCCTCGAATTACCGCATCATCGGCTTTACCAGCGAACCATCGCTGGCGGAGCTGGCGGAGCTGGCCCATACTCACAATATCCCCCTGCTCTATGATCAAGGCGGTGGAGCCCTGCTTGATGTCACAGCCTACGGCTTGGAAGCGGAACCGCTCGTACAAGATGAGCTTGCCGCCGGAGCGGATGTCATTGCCTTCAGCGGTGACAAACTTCTCGGCGGTCCGCAAGCCGGCATTTTGTGCGGACGGGAAGATTTGATCGCCCGACTAAAACAACACCCGCTGGCGAGAGCGGTGCGCGCCGACAAATTGTGCCTTTCGGCCCTCAGCGCCACATTAACCCATTACATCAAAGGGGATGCGCTGCTGGAAATTCCGGTATGGCAGATGATCGCTCGTACCCTGGAGAGCATCGCCTCGGAGGCGACAACATGGGCAACACGCCTTCAGGAGCACGGCATAAACGCCACTGTGGTCGACGGCCGTTCGCGTGTGGGCGGTGGTAGTTTGCCGGGAACCACGCTTCCCACTAAACTGGTAGCCATTACAAATGAAAACGGTGAGCGCCTGGCCGCCCGCTTGCGACTGGCCAGCCCGCCGGTCATTGGGCGTTTACAAGACGATCGCTTTTTGATCGACCCGCGTACCGTTTTACCCGACCAGGGTGAGACGATAATGCACACTCTGCTGCAAGTCTGTGTTTGATGATGAACGAATCAACAAAGAGCGAAACACGAATCCTGGCCATTGAAACCTCATGTGATGAGACGGCTGCAGCCGTAGTCGACAACGGAACCAAGATACTCAGCAATGTCATCGCCAGCCAGACCAGTTTACATGCCGAATATGGTGGAATCTTCCCTGAGGTAGCATCCCGCCGACATATAGAAGTCATTTACCCGGTCATCGAGCAGGCGATGCGCGACGCTTTTATTGGCTATGACGATTTGGACTGTATTGCCGTTACTCGCGGTCCGGGGCTGGTCGGCTCGCTGCTGGTCGGCGTCAACATGGCCAAAGGCCTGGCGATGGCGCGCAACAAACCGTTATTAGGCATCAATCATATCGAGGGCCATATTTGCTCACTGTGGCTGAGCGAAGAGGCGCAGGAAATAGAGTTCCCGGTCCTAACCCTGGTGGTCAGCGGCGGGCACACGGAGCTCTATTTGATGCTCGATCACGGGCGCTACCAACATTTGGGCGGCACCATGGATGATGCGGCCGGCGAGGCGTTTGATAAGGTAGGTCGCCTGTTGGGTTTACCCTTCCCGGGCGGACCAGCTATTGACGCCGCCTCGGAAAAGGGAAACCATCACGCTTTTCGTTTCCCGCGAGCCGCCTTGCAGCAGGAACATGGTTATAATTTCAGTTTTAGCGGGCTGAAGACGGCCGTACTGCGACAGACCAAACAATTCCAACCTGGCCGCGTGCCGGTATATGATTTGGCGGCCAGTTTCCAGGCCGCTGTGGTGGACGCCCTGGTCATCAAGACGGTTCGGGCCGCCACAGATAATGGGGCCAGGGCCGTCCATCTGGCAGGTGGCGTCTCTGCCAATCGCGCCTTGCGCAAGGCGATGAAAGAGGCGCTTGAGATCCCGGTGCGGGTTCCTCCAACAGAACTGTGTACGGACAACGCGGCCATGATCGCCGCAGCGGCTCATTGGCATTTTATCAACGGCCGTCGCGACTCGCTCAACATGGACGTTATCCCCAGCTTGCAGCTCGTCTAGGTTTTCTTGACCCGTAGATTATGAAGCGCTCCTCAAATAACTTCTCCGATCATTTTAGCCAAGGTGCAGCCTTGCACCTGTTTCAGGACAGCGCGGACGCCATCATCCTGACCGATGTGTCCGGTTTGATCATTGAAGCCAACCGGCGCACATTTGAACTTTTTGGTTATCGTCGCCAAGAACTTGTTGGCAAAAACATCGCCGAACTGTATCAGGATGGGCAGCTTTTGCCAGATTTCGCACCAGTTACAGACGGCGCAGTGCAGGTATTCGATAGTGTAATACCTGTTGGCGGAGAACGGAAACAACTGCACGCCCAGGTCTATGCCAAGCGATATACGCTAGATGATCGTGCGATAGTGCAGTGGGTTCATCATGACATCACGCGCCAGGTCGAACTGGATAAACTGCGCCAGGACCTGGCCGCCATGCTGGTTCATGATCTTCAAAGCCCGTTGGGCAATGTCATCTCCAGCCTGGAGCTGGTTCAGGGCGAAATTCCGGCCAACAGCAGCCCAGTTCTGCGGACCATGCTAGATGTCGCCGTACGCAGCAGCCAACATTTGCAGGTCCTGGTGGATTCTTCACTAGATATCAGCTACCTGGAAGCGGGTTTTCCAATCAAAAATCGGACAAGTGTGAGCGCTGACGCGCTCATTGACTACGTCTATGCTGTTGAAGAACCTGACTTGGAGCAACGGCGCATAACTGCCCATCGTCACATCAGTCCCGATATTCCTGATGTCCTGGTTGAAGAGAACATGTTACGGCGTGTCTTGATCAACCTGCTGAGCAATGCCCTGAAACATAGCCGGCAAGGCCAATCAATTACTATCGAAGCAGGCAGATTTGCCGATGAGGAAATGGTGCTTTTTAGTGTGACCGATCAAGGTCAGGGGATTCCTGAACCGTATCGCGAACTTATATTTGAGAAGTTCCAGCGCGTAAGAACGGCTTCCGCGTCTGCGGGGTTGGGGCTGGGCCTTACATTTTGTCGCTTGGCGATTGAGGCTCAAGGGGGTCAAATCTGGGTTGAAGATGGGCCAACAGGTGGGGCGCGCTTCTGCTTCACGGTACCGGCAGCGCCTGATGCGGACAGCGCAGAGATTTCCAAGCCAGGTAGTTGATGCCTGCTGCCCATATCCGGTGGTTGAATCGAGGGGCTGTCTTGATGCTGGCACTTACGGTTTTGGCCGTGATTCTCATCGCCAGCGGCGTTTTTGATCCGGCACCATTGGGTTCACAACGGTGGACGCGAAACCTATCACCGATGTCCGTAGCCCGAGACTCGCGGGAGATTCAGTGGCTTGACGAAAAGCTACCGCAGTCCCCTTTCACATTCCGATTGAACGGTGCTTACCAAAGCGGCGAAGTGGATAGCGGTTACGGTCTGGTTCTCGGTGATGAAACGGCGTACCTGGCCGTCGCTGTGTCTCCTACCGGCTATTTAGCGATCTGGGAAGCGACTGAAGAAGATGTTACGACTGCCGATTCCTACTTGCTCAACTGGCAAACCTGGCCCCATGTCCATACCGGCAGCGAAAGTAATGAGATCTGGCTCGACGTCAGTGGCGACCGGGCTGCTGTGCGCATCAATCGCGAATGGTTGTGGGAAGGGGAGATAAGCGCCCTGGCCGGTAATGTGGGCCTACTTGGCGAGAGTTTTGGCGAAACGGCCGTGATCGATTTTGAGAGAGTCGAGTTCTTTTCCGACGTAAGCGAATGAGCGAAAAACTAGACTCGCAGCTTCCACCTTCCGCCCAATACGATCTCTTCAGCCCGCGCTTCAAAGCGGATCCATTCCCCACGTTCGCCCAAATGCGCCAAGAAGCGCCGTTGCATGCGCACCAGGCGCCTGACGGCTCAACTATTTGGTATATCACGCGCTATGAAGATGTAACGGCCGTCTTGCGAGACGACGATAACTTTTGCAAGGACCCCGGCAATGCGCGTCCTGCAGACGCTCCAAGCGCTGCCTCACGCAAGACAGTCGCGCAGCAACGTATCAACGAAAACATGCTCTTCTCTGACCCACCGGATCATACTCGCCTGCGAGCTCTCGTCAGCCAAGCCTTTACGCCGCGCCGGGTTGAAAGCATCGCACCTCGCATCCAGATGATTGCTGATCATTTGTTGGATCAGGTACATAGTTTGGGCGAGATGGATTTGATTGCGGCCTATGCCCTCCCTTTGCCCGTGTTCGTTATATGCGAGATGTTGGGCGTTCCAGAGAAGGACCGCGAACAGGTCGCCGGTTGGTCCCAGGCCATCATTTCACCAGGCAGCCGCAACCTCAATTACAGCGCCCGCAAGCGCAGCGTACGCGCTTTTACCGCCTATCTGGAAAAAATGTTCGCAGAACGGCAAGCAAACCCCCGCGACGACCTGGTAACCGCCCTAGTACAGGCGGAAGAAGCGGGAGAGAAGCTCAATGACGCTGAGCTTTCCAGTATGGTCGCCCTGCTCTTGGTTACCGGTCACGAGACAACGGTGAACTTGATCGGTAATGGCGCCCTAACACTCCTGCTGCACGCAGATCAGCTCGACCGCCTGAAAAAGGATCCTGCTATGTGGGAGAAGGCGATAGAAGAACTACTGCGCTATGATGGCCCGGTGGAAACCTCGACGTCCCGCTGGGCACGCCAGGATGTCAGTATGGGCGGGCAGCTGATCAGGCGCGGAGATCTGGTACGCGTCGTCTTGACTTCAGCCAATCGCGATGCCATCCAATTTGAAGACCCGGACACATTTGACCTTCAGCGCAGTAACAATAGACATCTCGCCTTCGGTCTGGGCATTCACTATTGCCTTGGCGCGCCGCTGGCCCGGTTGGAGGGACGTATTGCTCTGCAAACCCTCTTTTGCAGACTTCCCGGTTTGAGTCTGGCACTTCCGGTCTCACAACTACAATGGCGTTCCGGAGTCCTCTTTCGTGGGCTAAAACAGTTGCAATTGGCATGGCCAATCAGTTATTGACGAATTGCACCCTCACCCACAAACCACCCTAGCATGGTATAATGAGCCGGTAAGCTATTAAGCACAAATCAGCATTCATTGACAATAGGGCTTACAGAGTCAGTAGATTAAAAATCTCAGAGTGTGGTCAATCATCCTCAGTCGTCACATATCGCCATTCGCATCTGAGGAGGCGAATTACACTCAGTTGCTGCCTAGTGCGATACGCATCTGAGGAGGCGAACTTCACTCGGTCGCTGCTTGGTGCCATTCGTATCTGAGGAAGCGAACTACGCTCGATCGCCGCTCGGGGAAACAGGCCGGCTATCGGCTCGAAGTTGATCTGATGGATTCAACCTACGACTACGAACCAATTGTAGACCATGAGGCTGTCGCTCAGGAATGGTATGCAAGGATGGCGCCAACAGCCTCTGCCTCCTTCAGCGCCAAGGGATTACGCCACCAGCTCACGCAATTGTCCAGACAAGCAACGTCGTTGTTGTTGGCCGAGACATTCTCGACAAAAGAGGCCCGTGACGTCGGAGCTGCATTGGCTGGACTGCAGTACTTAGAAGGGGATGCACTTGGCAGTTCAATAGAAGTATTGTCCGCAGCCTGGTTAAAATGCCTATCTGCTAATCAGGTCGAGGCTCTACAACCCCGATTGTCTGCACTATTAGGGGTCATCGCGAATGGGTATTTTGAACGCGCCACGACCACGATACTAAAGGAACAGTCATCAATACGCCACTCTTACGTGAGCTCCTTGCAAACGCTGTACGATGATTTGAGACGCCAGCAAAACGAACTGAGACTCGCGACCGAACGGCTGCAAACCTTGCGCAAGATCGAGTCGGGAATTCTGGCAGCGGAATCCGCACAATCGATCGCCGACATTGCGCTCGAGAACCTGGTAAGGATCATCCCCTGCCAATCGGCGGCGGTTTCCCTGTTTGATCGACCCCGCGCGCAAAGCATTTTACTGGCCGGATATAACACATCGCAGGCGATTAACTCCAAGACTCCCATTGCAGATTGGAAGGCAATAGACACTCTAGAACGGCATGAACCTTTTTTGATCGAAGACCTAACTACCATTGCGGAGCCAACGCCGGGAACTGAGTTGGCAATCAAATATGGCAAGCGGTCCCTGTTATCGATTCCCTTACTTGCGCGGGGCGAACTGGTCGGCACGATGACCTTGACATCCGACCAGGCGGGTGCTTTTAGCGCACAAGACGTAGAGACTGCCCAACATATTGGCGACTCCGTTGCCGTCGCCATGCACAATGCACAGCTTCTGGAAACAGAACAGATTGCCCGCCGCGAGGCAGAAACGCTGCGCGAGATTGCGGCCAACATAAATACCAGCCTGAACCGGGGCAAGTTGTTGGATTTGATCCTTACACAATTGGAGCGCGTGCTGCCCTATGATAGTGCGTCAATCCTGCTGTATCGTGAGAACTCTCTGGTCGTGGCAGCGCACAAGGGTGTGGAGCTGCACTCGGGTGAAACTTTCGCAGATTTAGAGCGTCTTCCGCCCAATATTGCGAGGCTATTACGCGAGCAAGAACCACTGATCATCATCGATACGAAATGCGATCCGCAATGGATAGTCTTTCCCGGTGAAGAATTTATCCGCAGCTGGTTAGGTGCGCCATTGATGGTCAAGGAAAGACTCATTGGTATACTGACGCTGGACCACGCACAACCAAATTCCTATTCGCAAAAGGACGCAGTTATGGCGATGGCGTTCGCCAACCATGCCGCCGTTGCCATCGAAAACGCACGCCTCTACGGTGAGACGCAAACTTACGCGGAGCAAATGGAGCAGCAGGTTGAGGCGCGTACAAAGGACCTGAACGCCTTATATGACATCACGGCCGTATCCAGCCAATATCTCGATCTACAAACAGCCTTAGAAGGAGTGATATCTAAGATCTCAGCGGCCATGGATTGCAGGACGGTCACGATCCAGATTCTGGACGAAAGTGGCAGCATGCTGCGCTTGGCCGGCTATGAGGGTCTCTCGCCGCCAATGGTCGACTATATGCAAGCGATGCCGGTCGATAATCTGTTCATGGAGAAAGTCCTGCAGGGTGACGAACCTTATATCCTCAAAGAGGCTCAGACAGACCCCAGATTAGCGGAAGTCCCTATCGTGGCTCCCACCACTTACAGTGTTGCCTCTGCAATCCGTGTCAAAGGAAGGGCCTTGGGTATCCTGGGTATAGCCACTGTGAGGCCGCAGCCGCCAACTCGCGAGGATATTGCCCTACTCACCTCCATTGCTGATCAGCTTGGTGTTACTATTGAAAACGCCCGTTTACGGCAGAACGCAGAACAGTCGGCCGTCGTCGAGGAACGAAAGCGACTGGCTCGCGATCTGCACGATTCGGCTACCCAGTCGTTATTCAGCCTTACCCTGTTCGCCGCAGCCGCGCGCGAATTGGTGCGCGGCGGAGAATTGGCCCGGGCCGAGGAATACCTGGATGAGATCAGCAGTACTGCCAACCAAACCCACAAAGAGATGCGCCTTTTGCTGTACGAGCTGCGGCCCAGCACACTCGCCCAAGAGGGTCTGGTGGGCGCATTGCGCCAGCGCACGCAGGCAGTCGAAGTTCGCAGCGGCATCCGCAGCCGGATCACAGCCGACATCCCTCATGACCTGCCGGCCGTAGTAGATGATGCCCTGCATCAAGTGGCCAATGAGGCGCTCAACAATATACTCCGGCACTCCGGTGCAGATTCGGTCAAGATCGATATTCAAATGCAAGACGCCTGGATTGCTATGACAATCAGCGATAATGGCCAGGGATTTGAAGCGGATGCAGTTGAAAACGATGCGGGAATGGGCCTAACCAATATGCGCCAACGAATTGAGGCGTTGAATGGCAGTATCGAGTACAACTCTGTGCCGGGCCAGGGCAGCAAGATTATCGCCCGTGTTCCGCTTGATAGCTAAAATTCAAACAGCGCTTTGGCCAAAGCGTTGTTGCGTATCACTGCAGTCTGCTATGACGAAAGTGCGCTTTTGGTAACGACTTTGGTCGTTGCACCGCTGAAGCGGTCACACCATACCATATCGCAAAGGAGATCTTATGCCGGAAGCAATTGGCGTGCTCATCGTTGACGATCATGCGCTTGTGCGCAAAGGCTTGCTTGCTCTCTTGAGCGTTCGACCAGAAGTGTATGTGGTTGGCGAAGCGTCCGATGGTGTGGAGGCTGTACGTTTGGCTGCGGCCCAACGTCCCGATGTTATCCTGATGGATCTAGAGATGCCGCGCCTGGACGGCATCGCAGCCATCAAAGAAATCAGAGCGGAACAACAAGAAAGCAGAATCCTGGTCCTCACCAGTTACACGGATGACGAGCGCGTCATCGCGGCCATCCGCGCCGGCGCCAATGGTTACCTACTCAAAACGACCATGCCTAATGATCTGTTGCAAGCAATTCGGCGCGTCTATCAAGGGGATCTGCCGCTCGATCCTTCCGTAGCCAACACGGTGGTCCGTGAACTGAATCGCCCTGTGGTGCCCCCTCCATCCCGTCCCGACCAACTCACGGAGCGTGAGATCGACGTCATCAGATTGATCGCCGAGGGGCAGACGAATCAGCAGATCGCCACTGAACTCGGGGTTAGTGAGCGCACTGTTTCCACCCATGTCGGCCATGTTTTGGCCAAACTGAAGTTGGAGAACCGCACCCAGGCCGCGCTCTATGCACTGCGAACTGGGCTGGCTGATCTCGACGAAGAGACGTAGAGAATCAGGTACGTATAATGACGTACACGCAGTCAGGAAATTTCAGGATAATTGCGGATTCTCACCTGGCCGCAAGTTGATACAATAATCAGTCACTAGGTTATGCAGCTTAGTATCAGGTGTTTGTTCCAGTTGATTGGACGGGTCTGTCATTTTCTGGCAGGCCCGTTTTGTCTTGCTGATATCCATGGCGGAGTAAGGCGATGACGGCAACAGTGCTCATTATCGGTCGCGTGGGGCGCTTGCGCGATGGTTTATGTACCATCCTACGTACTTTTCCTGGGATCATGCAAGTGCGCGCCGTCGATGGCTTCGAGTCTGCCTTTGAGCAACTCGCTTTCGAATTCTCGTCTGTGGTGATCGTCGATGGAGACGAGCGGCTTGAGAATGCGTGTCCCTCTCTGAAACGAATGTTCTCTACGTACACAGAGACACGCTATATTGTAATCGCCAACACGCTGCGCCAGCGCGCTATGACGCAGGAATTGGGAGCGGATGCCGTGCTTTTGCGTGGCTTCTCGACCTCGGCTCTATATGGTACCCTGGTGTCCCTGGCCATCATTCCTGACAGCGGCTATATTAGGGGGCAGCCGGGAATGAACCCGTCGCCAACTACGGCCGTCCTGACCTTACAAAAGCCTTAGCCGTCTCAAACGGTTCGCGACTTCTGAGCAGGGTTTCGCCAACCAGCACAGCATCTACGCCCAGTTCGCGCATCCGCTCGACGTCGGATGTTGTTTTCAGACCGCTTTCGGCCACGACGACAAATTCGTTGGGGATCAGCCGGCGTAAGCGGGCCGTATTTTCAAAATCTACTTCAAATGTGTTTAAGTTACGATTGTTGACGCCTAAGATGCGGGCACCGAGCGGTAAAACGCGCTGTAGTTCTTGCTCCGTGTGGACCTCGACGAGCGCCTGCATACCCAACTGGCGCGTCAGCGCTAACAGATCGCGAATTTCGCCGTCTTCCAGGACGGCCGCAATGAGCAACAATGCATCCGCACCCGCCACGCGCGCTTCATAAACCTGGTAAGGATCGAAAATGAAATCCTTGCGTAGAATGGGCACACCCTTGTTTGGATTTGCCGGAGAAGTTCTGCCTGGTCCGCCGAAGGGTTGCATAGCGATTGTCGCTTCCTTGACACTGCGTAAATCGGCCAAAGATCCCTGAAAAAAGCGGCTGTCGGTCAGCACTGAAATAGCCGCGGCTCCCGCACGCGCATACATCTCGGCCAGGGCGACCGCATCGTAACGCGGGACCAGAAGCCCCTTGCTGGGTGAAGCTTTTTTGCACTCGGCGATAAGGGAAACGCCGGGCGCTTTTAGGGCCGCGAAGAAGTCCAACGGGGCCGGCGCTACGCTGGCGAAGGCGCGTAAGCTTGCCAGAGGTATCTCTCGCTGACGTCTAGGCAGCTCCTGCCGTTTATAGGTCATGATTTCGTTGAGGATGGCACCTCGACGCCTGGCCTGTTTGCTGACACTCATATCAATACCGGTTGGTCTTGGCGATCCAGGCGTCCAATGAGCGCTGGGCGGCACCACTGTCTATCGACTTACGCGCCTCCTCGAGACCGGCCTGCCAATCATTGCGCTCAACGCTCAATATCGCGGCCGCATTGAGCAAGACGATATCGCGCCGTGGACCGTGATCCGCACCACTCAAGATATCACGCATAATCTGAGCGTTCTCTTGTGGTTCGCCACCAAGCAGGTCTGAAAGCGCAGCTCGTGGTATTCCCAATTGCGCAGGATCGAGCGTAAAGGTAGTCACATCTCCCTGGCGTAATTGGCTAACACGACTGACACCCGTTGTGGACAGTTCATCCAAACCATCGGCCCCATGGACCACGAAGGCCGCTTTGCTGCCCAATGCACCTAATACCCGGGCGATAGGTTCGGTGAGCGCCGGATCATAGACGCCTATCAGTTGGTGAGTCGCCCCGGCGGGATTGGTCAGAGGGCCCAGTACGTTAAAGATCGTGCGCTGTCCCAGCTCGCGACGCGGGCCAATGGCATGGCGCATGGCCGGGTGATGCTTGATGGCATACAAGAAGCCAATGCCAACCTCTTGCACGCAGCCGGCGACCTGCTCTGGTGTAAGATCAAGATTGCCGCCGAGGGCCATTAGCACATCGGCCGAACCGGACCTGCTGCTGGCGGCCCTGTTGCCATGTTTGGCGACCTTAACCCCGTGCCCGGCGACGACAAAGGCGGCCGTTGTCGAGATGTTGAAAGTATGCTTTCCATCTCCACCGGTGCCACAGGTGTCTACTAACATCCCGCCTGACAGATCGACGGGGAGCGGGACAGACACGACATGGCGGCGCATCGATTGGGCACTGCCGGCAATTTCGTCGATCGATTCGCCCTTCATACGTAGGGCTGTCAGGTAGCTGCCAATCTGTGCCGGTGTCGCCTCGCCATCCATGATGATGTTCATGGCTGATTCCGCTTGTTCCTGGCTCAGATCACGGCCGTTTATGACTTCAGCAATAGCCCACTTAAGCGGCATATCTCCATCTCCTTGTTACATTACTTGGGATACCTGCAACCATTCCTGCCCTTCGTTGGCTTTGGCAATCGCTTCGGCCGAACCGAGGACGACAACGTGGCCATGACGATTGACCTGGTCGAGAATGGAGGCGAAGGCTCTGAAGTCGGCTTCGCCAGTCGCGAGCAGTTCATCGCGGTACTGCTGGCGCTCTTCATCGCTGGTACCGAGCAGGTAACGCTGCAAGGAGGTATACCCTTTGGCGTCCGGCAACTGATACGGGTCCAGACTACCGATGGCGCCAATAATGCTTTTGGTCAATTCATCATCATTGAGTTCAAGATTGCGCAGGAAATCGGCCGTACCGTCATAATTAGCCAGGGTGCCGGTCAAATTGGGATCGCGATAAGAAAGGTAGCTAAAAACGCCCGACTGTTTGCGGAAGAGGCAAAAACCGCCATAGGCCCCGCCCTGGACACGAACCTTCTCCCAAAGCCAGGTTGTACGCAGGTAGTTGGTTATCACGCTGATTGATCCATGTGCCTGATAGCCCACTTCATATAGATTGGCCCCCTTCGTCACGTAGTTGACCTGGGCCGGTATGGTCAGACCTTCGTTTGGCGGTAATGGCGTGGGATTCCAGCCAGGATAAGATACGGAATTGGCCGGCAAAGCTTGCAGGAACTGCTCCAGCTGCGGCTGGAATATGGACCAGTTTGCGGCGTCCACGGTCACGTTAAAGAGCATATTGTTGCGATTCAGCAAGAGCCGGCGCACCGTTTCCAGCTTGGCCAGGACCGCGGGCCAATCATTCTCTATGGCTTCAATCAGCTCGCGCAAGAAGAAGAGATTATCCAGCCCTCCAATCTGTTCAGAGGCCCAATCTCCCTTGTTAAAGCGCGCTCGCAGACGGGAATTGACCACCAGATGCCCGCCGGGCACAAGGCCTGACTCGCGGCCTGCCTTGGCCCGCAAAACGATCTGCCGGAAGCGTTCCAGATTGTCCAACTTGACGGTAAGCAGCACATCACGCAGGATATCGAGCAAATCCTGGGTTTGTTCCATGGTGGCCTTGCCGCTCAAGAAGAGCCACGCCGCACCCGCAGCGTCATCCTGCATCGCCGAAGTGAAGGTTGCTGGCGAAATGCCACCGGTCTTACTGCCGATGCGCTGCGACAGTTTGACAAAATCCTCACTTTCGGTGCCCATGGTCAGCAAAACGCTGCCGAAGAGCGCAATATAGGGCAGCAGTTCCTGCGGCAACGTGTGCAGATTGAGGCCTACATCCAGGTATACGATGCCGTTGGTAAACAGATCATGGAACAGGATCTTACTGCCTTGCGTCTCAATCAGTTCCAGGGGTATTGTCTTGCTCTCTTTGTCCAGATCATCGAGGGTGAGCATGGGCAAGGTGGCCAATGCTTCCACCGAATCTGGGGTCTCCTGCAGGCGCTTGAGTTCGCGGGTGCTGTCGATCACCCGCTGCAGCTCAGCGCGGCTCATCTGCGCGCGTGCTTCAGCCAGACGCGCCTTCTCCGCTTGCTCTTGCTGCTGCGCCAGCAGCGGATCGGGCTGCAAAGTGACCGTGGTGCGGTGGGGATTGTCGAGCAAAAACTCACGTATCATCGCCTGAAAAGCGCTGCCATCGGCTTGCAGGGTCGCTTTTAAGCTCGCCAGCGGCGCTTCATAGCGCATGGGAATCAGGGGATCACGGCCGTGCAGCCAGGTATTCAGCCCGCTGATCATCAGGCTAAGGCCACGAGGATAGGAGCCGGTGTTGTTCTCGCGCAGAGAGAATTCGATGCTGTTCAGCGCCGCTTCAATCATCTCCGGCTCAATGCCTTGCTCTGCCAAAAGCGTCAGCGTATCCAAAATGAGCGCCTCGGCCTGATCGACGTTGGCTAACTCAATGCCCTTCAAACCCACAGAGAAGGTCATCTGGCGCGTGTAGGTTGATAAACCGCCGCCGGTGACATCTTCACCCAGGCCAGAGTCGATCAGTGCTTTGCGCAGAGGGGATGCCGGCGTGCTAAGCAAGGAGTAGGAAAGAACGGAGAGGGCCATGACGAGATTGGGATCGACAAATTCCGGCAGCATCCAGTTCATTTGCATCATCGCCTTAGGTGCACGGCCGTTGCTACCCTGGGCATCGACGCTGTAAGGGAAGGTGAACTTTCGCGGTTTTTCGAAGGAAGGCTGCAAGGTAACGGCCGAGTCAATCTCGATTTGCTCAAATTGGGAGAGGTACGTGTCCAGCAAGCGCAGCCGTTCCTGCTCATCATCATCGCCGTAGAAGTAGATCAGGGCGTTGGCCGGATGGTAGTAGGTATCATGGAAGGACTTAAATTGCTCATAAGTCAGATCGGGGATCGCCGCCGGATCGCCGCCGGAATCCAGCCCGTAGGTATTGTCCGGGAAAATGGTCTGCTGGCAGTAGTGCTGCAGCATGCTGTCCGGCGATGAATAGACGCCCTTCATTTCATTGAATACAACCCCCTTGAAAGTGAGGGGATCATCCAGGTCTTCCAGTTCGTAATGCCAACCTTCCTGCTGCAAATGATGGGGCGTGATCAAGGGGAAAAAGACGGCATCCAGGTAAACGTCAACCAGGTTGTAGAAATCTTGCAGATTTGTGCTGGCTACAGGATAGATCGTTTTGTCGCCAAAAGTCATGGCGTTCAAGAAAGTATTGAGTGAGCCTTTGACCAATTCAACAAAGGGTTCCTTGACCTGGTACTTGCGCGAACCACCGAGTACGGCGTGCTCCATGATGTGCGCTACTCCCGTGGAATCGGCGGGAGGCGTTCTAAATGCGACGCCAAAGACTTTATTCTCGTCGTCATTTTGCAGGGAAAGCAGTTCGGCGCCAGACTTGACGTGGCGCCAGGTGCGCGCGCGGGTGTCGACTTCATCGATCCGCTCGTCGCGCACAAGCTCAAATCCATAGGTGCGTGTCATTTACTGTAACCTCTTTTGTGGGTGCCGTTTCTTCCCCAAGCGACGCAGCGCTGGGAGGTATGGCAGACTGTGCTTTGATAAATTTCAGCATAACTTACTCTATGACCGGCAACTCCGGCAATCTGTCTCATATTTCAGGAGATAGAGGGCAAAACGGTTGGATGGGACATTGTTTGTACTCCTGCGGGGCTCTGGCCAACCGTCTCGCCGCTACCAAGAAAATAGGGATCTTCAAGGTTTTTTGCAAATAGGGCGAAACGGTTGGATGGGACATTGTTTGTACTCCTGCGGGGCTCTGGCCAACCGTCTCGCCGCTACGTGAAAATAACGACCTCAACGGCCGTTTAGAAAGTTGGCCAGGATACGTTTGCCGTGTTCGGTGAGAATGCTCTCGGGGTGAAACTGCACGCCCACCACGGGGTACTCCTTATGGCGCAGGCCCATCACTTCCCCTTCACTGGTAAAGGCAGATCACTTGCAGGCAATCCGGTATCGGTTCCTCTTGCACGATCAGCGAATGGTAACGCGTGGCATTAAACGGGCTGGGAACCCCACTAAAGAGACCTTCTCCATTGTGATACACGGGCGACGTTTTACCGTGCATCAGGCGCGGCGCGTTGGTCACAATGCCACCATAGACCTGGCCGATGCATTGGTGCCCCAGGCAAACGCCTAACAGCGGCGTGGTTGGCCCAAATTCGCGGATCACATCATTGGAAATCCCGCCGTCATCGGGATCGCCTGGTCCAGGGCTTATAACGATACGCTGCGGATTCATGGCCCGAATCTCTTCCAAGGTTATTTCGTCGTTACGCACGACGCGGATATCCGCGCCAAGTTCACCCAGATATTGAACCAGGTTATAAGTGAAAGAATCGTAATTATCTATGATGAGGATCATACAACCTCCAGGCAGCGATACGCAGGCGATGGGCGCCTGTTTGTGCGGCCATGAACTGCTACTGGCTGCTGTCAGCCGCCGCGGCGGCCTTCTGCAACTTCTCCATACGCTGGCGCCCCTTGCGGCTGATCTTGTTCCATACGCCGGTCAGACCCATGGCCTTCTTCATCATCATCAAGGTTTCATCGGCGATTATGCTGGTACGCATACTGCCTTCGTAGATGATTTGTTCCACGTAGCCGCTGTCCGCCTCGAGTTCTTCCCTGCGCTGGCGAATCGGCCGCAGGAAATCATTGATCGCGGCGGTAAGCTTCTCTTTGACCTCAACGTCACCAACAGTTCCCTCACGATAGCGCCGCTTCAGTTCTGCGACTTCGGCCTTATCGGGATTAAAATGATCGTGGTAATCAAACACCGGATTCCCGTCCACCGTGCCGGGAATATTGGCGTGGATGCGGTTGGGATCGGTATACATCCCATTTACCTTTTTGGCAACTGTCTGCGGATCGTCGAAGAGAAAAATGGTGTTGTCCAGGCTTTTGCTCATCTTGGCGCTGCCGTCGGTGCCGATCAGTGTCTCTCCTTCAACCAGGTAGTCGGGGATGGGGAACACTTCACCATACTGATAATTGAAGCGCCGCGCGATTTCGCGTGTTATTTCCACGTGGGCCTGGTTATCTTTGCCCACGGGCACAATATGAGCGCGGGGCATCAAAATGTCGGCTGCCTGCAAGACCGGATAGCCTAAGAGACCAAAGGGCATCTCGTTCAAATGCGCCGCTCGAGCCATATCCTTGATAGACGGCAGGCGGCTGAGGCGGGGCACGGTGGCCAGATTGCCAAAGAGAAGGTTCATTTCATAAACAGCATGAATAGAACTTTGCAGATAGATGGTGCATCTGTCGGGATCAAGACCACAGGCCAGATTGGCGATGGCCACTTCGTACGCATTCGTGCGTATTTCAAAGATATCTTCCTTGGTGTTCTTGGTGGTCAACACATGCAGGTCGGCAATGATGAAGTAACTATCATACTCATCCTGCAATTTCAGCCTATTCTTGATGCTGCCTACATAATGTCCCAGGTGCATCGGCCCGGTCGGCCGGTCTCCTGTCAACAATCGTTTCTTAGTCATAATATTTACTCCAAAAGAGAGGGTGCACGGAGAAGTTGTCCTGCCCGCGAAGACGGGCAGCCATCCGCCTGGATTCCTGTCTTCGCAGGAATGACAATCTCTGACGAGTCTTTCGTGGACCCCAAAAGAGAGATGCGCTTGCGCACCTTATTTCACCTACATCAAACCTTGTTCGGCGCGTTCGACGGCCACCAGCAGGGCCTGGGCTTTGTTCACACACTCCTGATGTTCGCCTGCCGGATCGCTGTCGGCCACAATACCAGCCCCAGCCTGCACGTAGACGTGATCATCTTGAACCAACATGGTGCGGATGGCGATACAGGTATCCATGCTGCCGTCGTAGCTGAAGTAACCAACCGCCCCGGCATAGAGGCCACGTCGCTGCCCTTCCAGTTCCTCGATGATTTCCATGGCACGCACTTTGGGGGCGCCACTAACGGTCCCAGCGGGAAAGGTGGCGCGCATCAAGTCAAAGGCGTCCATGCCGGGCCGCACGCGCCCCTCTACGTGGCTGACGATGTGCATGACGTGGCTGTAACGCTCAACAGTCATAAAATCGCGCACGTTGACGCTGCCATACTCGCAGACACGGCCGATATCATTGCGCCCCAAATCAACCAACATCACGTGCTCTGCACGCTCTTTGGGATCGGCCAGTAGTTCTGACTCCAGGGCGTGATCCTCGGCGGCCGTTTCCCCGCGCCAACGGGTGCCGGCAATTGGCCGCACGCTGGCCACCTCGTCTTCCAGGCGCACATGCATCTCCGGGGATGCGCCAATGACCTGCAGATCAATCTCGCCGAAGTCGAAGTAAAACATGTAGGGCGAAGGATTGAGCATGCGCAAGGCACGGTAGATAGCGAAGGGATGGGCGCTGCTCTTGCGGCTGAAGCGCTGGCTCAAAACGACCTGGAATATGTCACCGGCAGTGATGTATTCTTTGGCCTGGCGCACGATCTCTTCATAACGCGCTTGGGGCATGTTGCTTGTGGTTCGGCCGTCATGTTTCGCACCCCAACGGCGCTGTGGAATCGCAGGCAGAGGGCGCAGCAATTTCTCGCTAACGCGCTCAATGCGCTGGATGGCCTGGACATAGGCGCCCTCAATATCCTGCCCGACATGGGCATTGGATAAGATGATCAGGCGGTGACGGGCATGATCAAAGACGACCAGCGTATCGGCCAGCAGAAACACGGCGTCGGGAACGTCGAGAACCGCTTCGGCCGAAGCAGGCAGCCGTTCAAAAAAGCGCACCAAATCGTAGCCGAGATAGCCTACGGCACCGCCGTTGAAGCGGGGCAGGCCAGGCATATCAACGGGCACATATTGATCCAGTTCCGTCTTGAGCACGTCCAACAGATCCTCATCGGCGAGAAGATCGCGCGATTCGCTGCCATCGGGCGTTATGGTCGTGACGGAGCGCCCATTGAGGGCGATCATGCCGCGCGGGTTTACGCCGACAAAGGAGTAACGGCCGACCTGTTCGCCGCCTTCTACCGATTCCAGCAAGAAGGAAGGGCCTATCTCGGTCATGAGCTTGAGATAGACCGATACCGGCGTTTCCAAATCGGCGGCAAACTCGCGATAAACGGGAATCAGATTGGCCGCTCCGCTGGCCAGGGAACGGAACTCATCTAACGTTGGTTGATATACTTCCATAATTTACTCCGCCGGAATAGCTGATAGCTGATAGCTATCAGCTATCAGCTATCTGAAAACCTTCTTCATTCATGGGTGGCGCGTGTCATGTCCGTCGTCATCTTTCCTGAAACGCCTGGCTTCTGAGCATCAAATAGACCGCTAATCTTAATCGATCTGCGGTAAGAGCTGCATGGCTTCTTCAATCGCTTCCGCCGGGTATGCATAATCACGCAGTTCGCCCTTCAGATAAGCATCATACGACGCCATATCGAAGTAGCCGTGCCCGCTAAAGTTAAATACAATCACTTTTTCGTCGCCGCTTTCTTTACATTTCAGCGCCTCTTCAATGGCAACGGCAATGGCATGTGTTGTTTCCGGAGCGGGAATGATGCCCTCCGCTCGCGTAAAGGTCATGGCTGCCTCAAAGGTGGCTAGCTGGTGTACAGAACGGGCCTCGACATAGCCGTGATTGACCAGGGCGCTGACCTGAGGTGACATGCCATGATAGCGCAAACCGCCGGCGTGAATACTGGGCGGCACGAAGGTGTGGCCCAGGGTGTGCATTTTGATGATGGGAGCCATCTTGGCCGTATCACCGTAGTCAAATGTATATTTGCCTCTGGTTAAGGTTGGCGAGGCGGAAGGTTCGGCGGCAATGACGGTCGTGTCCTTGCCGTTGGTGAAGTTCTGGTGCAAGAACGGGAAGGCAAAGCCACCAAAATTAGATCCGCCACCGGTGCAGGCAATCAGGATATCAGGATATTCACCGGCCATCTCCAACTGCGCCATCGCCTCTTGCCCTACCACAGTTTGATGCAACAAGACGTGGTTGAGCACAGACCCGAGACTATATTTCTTCGTGCCCCCTGAGGTAGCGGCCATTTCAACCGCCTCGGATATAGCAATACCCAACGAGCCGGGGCTGTCGGGATCTTCGGCCAGCAGCGCACGGCCGTATTGGGTGCGTTCGTTGGGGCTGGGATAAACCTCGGCACCAAACGTTTGCATCATAATGCGCCGGTATGGCTTCTGGTCGTAGGAAGCTCTTACCATATATACTTCCAGATCGAGATCGTAGAAGCTGCAAGCCATGGAGAGCGCCGAACCCCATTGGCCAGCCCCAGTCTCGGTCGTCAAAGCCTGGACGCCTTCCGCTTTGTTGTAGAAGGCCTGGGGTACGGCCGTATTGGGCTTGTGCGACCCTACCGGGCTGGCGCCTTCATACTTGTAATAGATATGGGCCGGCGTATCCAGGGCCTGCTCCAAACGGCGGGCGCGGAAGAAGGGGGTCGGACGCCACAGCTTGTACACGTCGCGCACCGGTTCCGGTATCTCAATCCAGCGCTCGGTGCTCACCTCCTGCATGATCAGGGCCATGGGAAAGAGGACGCTTAGGAAATCGGGCGTCACCGGCTCATGGGTGACTGGATGCAATACGGGCGCCGGTGGGAACGGCGCATCGGCATTGATGTTGTACCACGCCTTCGGCAACTGGCTTTCATCCAACAGATACTTCGTTTGTTCGCTCATGTTTTTTCTCCTTACCTCAACCTTTGGCCTCAGCTTTCATCTCTTGCTGAGAACTGACAGCTGATAGCTGTCAGCTAAAATAAAAAAACGCCCTCATCCCTGGTCAGGGACGAGAGCGTCTAAAATCATTCCCGCGGTGCCACCCTACTTAAGCCGGCTATCTAGAAAAACGAAAAACGCGCCGTGAATGCGCGTTCCATGCCAGCTTCACTTCAGTCCGGTTGTCTACCTAGTTAGGAAGATAACGAGACCTGCGCCCGGTAACGGGGGCTTCCGACCTGAGCTACTATCAACTGCATTCTCCCAGGCGACTCCTCGGCCCATTCACCTGCTGCGCTGACATTGGCCTTCCAGCAAAATGGCCAACTCTCTACGACTCGCTTCGCAGGATACTCTTCCGATTCCACGTCGTTAATTATTTGATTGGTAGAATAGTAGCATGGGCGGCTTGCTGTGTCAAACGTGATTTTGCCTGGTTCTACTAGAAACCCGGTTTTTGATTGTTTTGGGGCCTGGATTGGGGAAAAAACCGGGTTTCTGATTCTGTTTCTTTGTTCCTTTTGTTTTTTTAATTCCGGGAACAAAGTCGATTCTTTGGGGCAGATAGGGGGAAGAAGGGAGTAGGGGGTAGGGAGATACGGCCGAAGGTGGGCTGGGAGGGTGGCGGTTGGGGCGAGCGGATGCCTGTCTTCATTATGAAGCATTATACTATGGAACATATGTTCTAGTCAAGTATTGTGGAGCGGACGCGCAGCATTCATTCTGCGGCTGGGGAGGCAAACGTGTTGAAAAGATGTTGGGCGCGGTGGATGGGCTGGCTAGTTTGTTGAGGTACTATTGAGAAGGTGTCCGCTGTTCTGGTAGAGTGGCAAAGCTCGTTTGATGGATGAGGAGTAGAGCGCCTTCAGATGGGCACCATGCGCATCTGAGGATGCGAACTACACAAGAGATGTTTGTTTGACTATTAGCGGCGCGCTGCTGCCGCTGCGGGCGTGCTCCGCTACCGCTCGCACGCCAAAGCAGTGAGCAGTGTTCATCGAGATGGGGGACGACGCACCACCACCCGAAAACCGTAACTGTTGTAACGGTCGTCTGGATCGTTGTCGTTGCGGTAGGCCGCGCGCGCGAAGTACCTGACCGTTGCCCCAAGAGCCGCCGCGCACGACGCGCCTTTGTTCATCCTTGTCATACCAGGATTCTGTCCATTCCCACACATTGCCCGCCATATCGACACAGCCATAGGGGCTGTCCCCCTGGGGTGAATAGTGACCGACCGGGGTTGTGCTGCCTATGCCCGCTTCATTCGTGTTACAGTATCCAGCGCGCCACTCGTCGCCCCAGGGGTATACCCGTCCATCTGTGCCGCGTGCCGCCTTTTCCCATTCTTCCTCGGTGGGTAAATTCATGCCTGCCCAGCCGGCATAGGCCTGGGCATCATGCCAACTGACCCTGGTAACTGGATGGTTGGCCAGCTCTGCCTTCGGTGTTTTTCCCTGCCAATGCTTCGGCGAATCGTGTCCCGTCTGCACTAACAAACTGGGCATATTGCGCATTCGTGACCGGTGTCCTGGAAATCCAGAACTGAGGCAGATCCCTGGGCTGCTTGTTGTCGCCATATAAGAACGTGCCAGCCGGAATATGAATCATTTCCAGGCCGGTTTTGTCGTCGGTGTAGGATTTGGCAGGGAGACCCTCAGCAAGGGAACCAGGCTGTTCCTGTTCTGGCGGGGGTTCAGCGGCGGGCTTTGGTCTGACAGCTGCTGCCGGCTCTTTTTCTTTCGCCGGTACGGCCGGCAAATCAGGCTGTAAGACGGCTTGCTTCAGTGCAGATGCTAACGCGCCTGCCGTGGCAAAGCGCTCCTGCGGATTCTTGGCCAGCGCTTTGTTGATGACGTCCTGACAGGAAGCGGGAAGGTACGGATTGAATTCTTGTAGTGCAGGAATGGGCGCCTGGACATGCTTGAAGAGGAGTGCGATGGGGCTCTCGGCTGTGTAGAGCTGCCGGCCGGTTAGCATTTCAAAGAGCACAATGCCCATCTGGTAGACGTCGGTGCGGCGATCCAGGGGCTGATCTTCTATTTGCTCAGGCGCCATGTATTCCGGGGTGCCGATCATTTGCGTCGTCCGTGTGGCTTCAGCTATTTTGACGATGCCGAAATCGCCCAAGTAGGCGTAGCCGTCTTCGTCAAAGAGAATATTCGACGGTTTGATGTCGCGATGGATGATGCCTTTGCCGTGTGCTTTATCAAGGGCGGCACAGATGCGTCTGGTTATGGTTAGCGCTTCGGCCAGGGGCAGAGGGGCGCCGTCTATACGCGCCGCTAAAGTGCCACCCAACATGAGGCGCATGACCAGGTAGGGGAATTCATGATCTTCGCCATAGTCGTAGACAGGCACGATGGCGGCGTGCTCCAGCAGGGCGAGGGTTGCGACTTCAATTTGAAAGCGATCATAGAACTTGGGGTCATGGGTGAATTGGGGCGGAAGGACTTTGACGGCGACATTGCGTTTGGTTACCGGATCGTAGGCAATGTAGACGGTAGCCATGCCGCCACGGGCAAGCTCTTTTTTGATTTCGTAACGGCCGAGTTTATCTACAGCCACGTATCAATCCTCCGTCAACAACCCGGATCGCCGCCTACGCCACAATCAAAAGTAACTGGAACAATCCTAGCCAGCTTCCTGCTGCCTTGCTACTTCCTGTAGTTCCCGGATACGAGCCTGCGCGCGCAGCAGCGCAATAAGCAGGATCAGGGCCATGATGGACATGGCTATGATGCCTATGGCTTCGGAGATCGTTACTGTGACCGGGCTGTTGTTGTATGGAAATGGCGGCTGGTGGTCTTGTTTTTCACCTCACTTGATTCTGTTCTTGCTCTGTCATCTTTCTCTCCAACAAGTACAAAACTAGATCATCAAAACAGCAGATCGCCACATGGGGTGCAAAACATGAGGCGACGATGGGACGGCCGATCCTTGCGCATAAGATGATCGACAAGGCTGGGATTACGCCCGCATCGCAACATAATGCACATACAGTACCGCATTCTATTGACGCTGTCAGGTGTTATTTGTCACGAATTGGGTCGCGGAGAGGTGATGTGGCAATCTCAAGTGATGAACATGATTGCATGAAGGAATCGGTGGGATGTGTAAAAGCACCTTCATGGGATCTTGACTCCAGTTTCGCCATCTGTACAATACTATATATTGCGCGATGGGTCAGACGGGCGACAGAATATGGCGGAAGCCGGCTGTTGCCCGCGTTTGTTACAGACAGGGCTGGATATCTGAGCGCGAGGAGGTGTGTTATCAATCAGATTTGGAAGCCAGCTCTGGCAAGCAAAATATCAACCAACTTAAAAGGAGTTCCTGAAATGAGCACCAGAATTTTGGCATTGTTTGTTGTTGTTCTTGTGGCTTTCGCCGTTTCATCAACTGCTCAAGCAATAACGTGGGGCAGGGAAGATTTGGATGGGGAGTATCCGAATGTCGCCTCCGTGCGGGGAATAGTTGAAGAGACGAATTCCGCGCGTGGAAGTTGTAGTGGTAGTCTATTGCATGCTGATGACCAAAAGGTCGTGATCCTGACCGCCGCACATTGTACCGATTACTGGACTGCGCTAATTGCGGCCGGGCAAATCGATTCGGTCGGCGTTTCTTTCGATCAAAACAACGTGATTAATGGGTCGTTCAGCGATGCGACTTACTATGTGCGAGGGGGCGTTCCGATCAGTTTTCCGGCTAAGGATGCGCCTTTCGAGAAGTTCGACTACGGGTTGGTCGTATTTCCCATTGATGCTGTCAATACCTATGGGTGAATCGATTGAAGGATCGGTGGGGGCCACTTACCCCTGTTCAACTGCCCCCTGACGAGACTTATCTGCCAGGATTGATAAAAAGTAACCGCACCACAAAGGATTCCTTGTCTTTCACGGCCGTTGGCTATGGGACCGGTGAGAAATTCCCGATTCCAGGGGAAGAAACTGGACCCGCTAATCCAGCCGGGACGAATTATGACACGTTTGCCATCCGGTTTATCGCCGACAGCCTTTCTTATAACGCACACAACCCGGTTAATGACGTTCTCAGGCTTTCGATGAATATCGCCAAGGGCGAAAACGGCACGTGCAACGGCGACTCGGGCGGTCCGATATTCTATGAGGATGCCGATCTGGGCCAGGTTCAAGTCTCCCTCGTATCGGGTGGTGACGCCCCCTGTAGAGCGACAAATACCGGTCCGGCTTTCAGCCTGCAGGAAGCTTTCGATTTTGTGGATTGCGGAATGGAGGCTGGCGATGCCAGCGCGGTACGCTCTTGTGTCGCTGAGAGATTGGGTGCGTAGGCCGCGGGCGAGCAGGGAAAAGTATGTCCAAACGCGGATGATTGCGACTTGCCAGCCTCGTTCCTTCTGCACTTAGGATGGGTCCATCGTGTATGCGGTGGACCCATTTGCGTTAGGCGCTGTCCCGGAGGCCGGGCCAGCGCTTTTTTTAGATCAAAGCAAGAAATAAAGAGGCTCCGTTCTGAATGATCCATGCTTGTTTCTTTGCTCACAGAAAAGTGCCCTCGCTGCGGGGTATGTCAGGGGCAGATGAAACTCTCCCTCTTGTTTTTCGTAAACAATTATAAGGACGGTTTGTTACTCTATGGGGTCCTGGCCAACCGTCTCGCTTCAACGTTTGGAAGGGCGAAACGGTTGGATGGGAAATGGTCTGTTACTCTGTGAGGCCCTGGCCATCCGTCTCGCCCCTACGATTGAAGGAAGGAGCTAAGATCATGAGAAATAGACGGCCGTTTTTAATTCTTTTACTGCTCTTTGTGCTGCCTGCCTGCCAGGTTAACAAAGATAGGGCACCGGCCACGGCGACGAAACAAGCAACGGCGCAGGTGTTCACGCCCGTTCCTGTGGAGACTGTAACCGCCCCCGAAGCTGCCTCACAGTTGGCTACGGCCGACTCCTGATCCGGAGTCCTCCCCTACATCGCTGCCTGATGGGCCGGTCGCGCTGCCGGCCCCTTCCCTGTTCCAGACGTCGTGGGATGACTGGGAGCTATTTCGCAGCGGGTTAATCGCCGAGCAGCAGGATGTGCTGGATGCGATGGCTGGGGCAAGTGTATACCATCTTGTGCTGAATATTGATGAGCCAACAACCGTGAGCGGCCAGATGGAAGTGCGCTATACGAATCAGGAAGGGGTCCCCCTGGAGACGGTCGTCTTTCATCTTTTCCCCGACCAACTGGGTGGTTCGATCGTCATCAATGATGTCACCTTGAATGGCCAGACGGTGCAAACTGATCGTCGAGAGACCTCGCTGCAAGTTCTACTGGAATCACCCATCGACGTGGGAGAGCAGGTGGTTTTCGGGATCGATTTTGAAACAACTGTGCCCGATGAAGCGGGCAGCAAATACAATGTTTTGGGCCATGACGAAGAGATCCTGGCCCTGGCCCACTTCTACCCCATGATCGCAGTTTATGACGATGATGGGTGGCATATTGAGCCATCTCCGCCGCATGGAGATGAAACGTATGCAGACATGAGCTTCTTCCTCGTAGAAGTCAACGCCCCAGCCGCACAGAGTGTGGTGACGAGCGGTGTAGAGATAGAGCGCGTGGAGATGGACGGCATACAAAGCATTACCATCGCCGCCGGGCCTATGCGCGATTTTTACCTGGCGATGAGCGACCGTTATGACGTTGTCACGGATCATGTTGGCGCGGTGCAGATCAACAGCTATGCGCCGCGGGAACTGCTCGACGGGGCCAGCCTGGCGTTGGAAAGCGCCAGTCACGCCTTGCGCAGCTACAATGAACGGTATGGTCCCTATCCTTATAGTGAACTGGACATCGTCAGCACGCCGACGCTGGCGCTGGGCATTGAGTATCCGGGGATATTTGCCAATGCCATTCGCATCTACGATCTTAGTCAGAATTACGCATCCGGCTTGCCCAACGCCGTCATGGTGGAATCGGTCACCGCGCACGAGACGGCTCACCAATGGTTCTATAACCTGGTAGGCAATGATCAGCTCAACGAACCGTGGCTGGACGAGTCGGTGACGCAGTACGCCACCTGGATGTACTATGTTGATCGTTATGGAGCGCGAGCGGCACAGGGTTACTACGACAGTTTAGAAGGGCGCTGGGCCGGCAATGAGTTTGCGGATATTCCAATTGGCCTTCCCGCGGAAGCTTACAGCTCTGAGGATTATAGTGCGATTGTGTACGGCCGTGGTCCTGTCTTTCTTAACGAACTGGCGCAGGAGATGGGTCAGGAGACATTCGACGCTTTCCTGCGCGATTACAGCGAGAGTTTACGCTGGGAGATCGCTACGACCGAAGATTTCTTAGCCCTGGCCGAAGCGCATTGTGACTGCGATCTAGCGGCTCTGTTCGAGGAGGCAGTATATGCCCGGTGAAGTAGTGGTCAGATGCCAGGCGTCAGGACTGTTGACTGATGACTGTTAATCCTGTTTTTTTGCTAAGAGCTCTTGGATTTGCTGCAGATGTACCTGGTCGTGTTGAACCGCCAGGTTGACCAACTCCTGTAAGCTGGTCGGGCCAAAGAAAGCGTGCCGTCCTTTCCTCTGCCAGCTTGGTTCCTCTTGCTGCGAGAGCAGGACCAGTGAGTTGTGGCGAGCAGATAGAAAGGCGTCCCGTGCCGCCGGACCCGATTGCATCCGATAATGGCGGATGGCGGCCCATTCATCGGTTGCGGCTCCGGGCAGGAATGGATTCTCTCTGGCGAGTATGGCCTGGTAGCGCACCAGGTGAACTTCCTCTTCGACATCGCGCAAGTGGCACATCAGCTCCGTAAGCGACCATGAAACGGAATCGGGATGCCAAAGCCAATCCGTTTCAGCGGAAGCAAGCGACGTCTCTACGGCCGCAGCAAACGACGCCAATTCCTGCAAGAGGACGGGCACGGGCGGTGTGGTTTGCATATTCAATGGCGTAATCAAACCAGGCCCGCCGGTTGTCGCAGCCAGTCTGATTGGACGCGCGCCAGCAAAGCGGCCAGAGAGCCATATGCCGTGGGCAGGGTCTCTGCGACTGGCCTTGTTCCGGGGAGCTGAATCCAGTAGGTAAACAGCCCCAACGCGGCTGCCGGTTCAATGTCACGCTGCCAGTCATCGCCCACCATCAACGTCTCATGAGGTTGGCTGTTCACCTTTTGCAGGATTTCCATGTAGTAGGCTTGATGCGGCTTGGTAGCGTGCATGTTTTCTATGCTGGTCACCAGTTCGTAGTGAAATTCAGTGACTGGCACCCCAGCCCAGGCGAGCCGCGCTTCAATCGCCCGCAGAGGGAACATGGGATTGGTGGCGATGACGACTTTCAGCCCTTGGGCAAAACAGGCGCGCAGCAATTCGGCGGCGACAGGATAAGATTGGGTTAATGGCTGCAACTGGTTGAATTCCACGCGGTAGAACTCATCGAGGAGCGCTTGCGAGTTCTCGGGATCTAGACCGGTAAGCTGCTCTATCTCTTGCCAGAGAACATCGCAATTGGTGACGGCCGGATCTGTATTGTGGGTCATCAGTTCACTGGCTTTCAAGACAGCGGGCAAGAAGCGTTCTTCATTCAGGTGGCTGGCCGCATAGTGGCCCAGCAGCTTGAAATAACCATGTAGAAATGTTTCCATGTCGTTGCCCAGCAAGGTATCGTCGAGATCAAAGAGAACGGTATTTATCTTCATGGTTCGCGGAAGGTTCGTGTCATCAGCATGGATCAGCCGCCAAAAAGCTCCTGCAATCCTGGTCTCTCTTTCGCGCATTCCGGACAACCAACATGGGGTTTGGGCACATCAACTAAATGACGGCTACAGAAAGCAGTGACCTTAATATGGCGGTTCACGCCCAGGACGCCTTTCTTAATCGTCGCGGTTAACACAAGATCAGGGCTGCTGTTGGCTCGCAATATATCGGGAACCGGGCAGAGCGCGCAATCTTGCTCACGCCAGGCGGCCGATTCGGCGTTACCTTCGACTAAACGGCATTCTTGTTCTGAACGGCCGCGATGGAAATCCTGGTAATAAAATCGGCACTCCTGGCCGGCGGGATTAATCATAACTGAATTCCTTGGAGCTACCCAGTAGCACATGAACAAAACGGCCGCATAAACTTCCCCGGAAACTCCACACTTGTAGCTTGTAAAACGCCCGGGTCACAGTTTCCGGGGAAATCTAAAAACAGAGTTTACAAAACAACCAGGCACCGTCAGCAATCTGAAGTTTTCACAGGTGCAACACCTTCCGCTTGAGGTAAGCGAAGGCTATGATAAGCGAGTAAGCAGCAGGTGTCAAAACTATTGATGAACGTCCCAGAAGCTGAAGAAGTTTATGATGGAAAGAAACTCCCGCTGGGCATTTTTTCGTAAGATAGAGAGTAAGAATAATGCGCTATGCTATTTAAAACCCCGCCCCAAGAGGATTGCCAGAGCGGGGTATAAACTCGAGCAGCGCGTAAAATATTAAAAGAAGTCCCTGGGAGTATCAAAATGGATGCACAGGATAAACGCCACAGCCTCGGCGAGAAAACGAAGGACCACCGCAGGCTGCTAGGGGAAGTTTCGTGGCAGGAGTTTTGGAAAAGCTTAGACCAGGTAGTGGACTGGAATAAGAAGCGAGATGAGATTAACACATTAAGAAGAAGCCAGCGGGAGGATCAAGTGTCGAGTTGAGCGACGGTGCTGTCGACCCTGGAACTAACTTCCATCATCAGGTGTCTTCCTGCAGTGGCAATTTGCACAGCACACTGCTTCATTCTAATCATTTTGACAGGCGCTTCTTGCCAAATAAAAAAGACCCCCACTATGGGGTCTTCATCGGGTTTTACCCGTATTACCAAGTACGCCCTGAGGGACTCGAACCCCCGACCTTCTGGTTCGTAGCCAGACGCTCTAATCCACTGAGCTAAGGGCGCAGTTCTACTTCTTACCCGCAACAATATCTTAACAAGATAATTTTGGCAAGTTATCGCTGCCGGAGAGGTTAAGGCGGGGAGGAAGGGATTCGAACCCTTGAACGGCTTTAATACCGTTAACCGCTTAGCAGGCGGCCCCGATCGTCCACTCTGGCACCTCCCCTTGCACTCTATCAAGGTCACAAATGTTAATGTAGGCTCTCAGCAGAGAAGCCAGCGAGCGGAGGGAGAGGGATTCGAACCCCCGGTGAGTTTACACCCACTACGGTTTTCAAGACCGTCGCAATCGTCCACTCTGCCATCCCTCCTTGCAACCAGAGGGGCTCAAAAAGAGCGTCAAAAAGTATAGCATGGCCCCAGGGGGCTGTCAAAAGCAATCATAGCTCCTTTATGCGCCGTTTATGGCAGGCGCGTGATGTTCAGCCCGTCTACTTCCAGCCGCTGCTCGCTCGTCGTGGGCAAGGTTCCCCAACGCAAACGCCCCGTGGCGGTGGCTACCATATACTGGTTATCCAGCCAGCAGACAAAGCCCAAGGGTCCGGCCGGGCTATAAGGGGTTTGCAGCAGCGGCGCGCCGTCCACAGTAAACGAGCAGCCAGCAGCGGTCCAGGACAGCGTATACTCGTGCCACGCTTGTAGTGAGGCGGGCACAGGGGCGTAGCTGATCAGCAGACGGCGGCGGATTGCCGGCCATATTCTGCGGCGCAAGGCAGCGATCTGGTTCAGCAATAACAGAGCGGGCGCCAGGGGGATCAAGGCCAACGCAGGGCTACGCGCTGCGTCTATTGTGGCTGCAAACCAGCCCCGTCCTGGCCCTGCCGCGGCCAGTGGCAAATCGCTAGGCGCTGAGGCAAAGAAGAACCAGCAGGCCTGGGGCAATGCCGGACGGCGTACGGTCGGGTCAGCGAAGGGGGCATTCCAAAAACCAAAGCCGGCGGTCCCTATTAACTGCTCAGCGGGGTGCGAGAATCGGGCGCGCAGACGCAGCAACGTTCCTGGAGACCACGAATATTGGCCGCGACCGCTGCCGGCAAAGCCGTAGTCATCGATTTGAGCATCCGCGTACCCTTTGGGCGTAGGGGGTAGAATCAACGACCAAAAAGGATCAGCGCGTACCTGCCCACCGTTGAGTTCCAAGCGACGAAGGCGCATATTTTAATTATCCAATTATCGGGTATAATTGCATCTTTATCGGAGATTCTCTATGGAACTTACTTGGTATGGTTTAAGTTGTTTCCGCATTACGGAACGCAAACTGGCAACCGTCGTCACTGATCCCTTTGACGCAGCTTACGGCTTGCCGGCTCTTAAATTGAAAGGGGATGTGGTCACCGTGAGCCACGAGGCGAAGGGCCACAACAATATCGCTGCCGTAACCCCCAGACAACATGTTGTCGACGGTCCGGGTGAATACGAGATGGGTGGTGTATTTATCACTGGAATCGCCACTTTCGACGAAAGCAATTCCTCTCGCAATGTCCTTTATGTTCTCGACTTCGATGGTTTGACTGTCGCTCACCTGGGCGATATGCAGCAGGTGCCGACTCAGAAACAGATCGAGGCTCTGGAGCAAGTCAACATCTTACTTGTTCCCGTTGGCGCCGGCAAAAGTTTGAACGCGGCGCAGGCAGCGGAAGTGGTGTCCATGCTAGAACCGAATATTGTTATTCCCATGCATTACCAGCTACCAGGTCTGAAGCTGGAACTGGAAACCGTCGATCGCTTTCTGCAAGAAATGGGTGTCACCGATGTCAAAGAAGAGGCAAGCTTAAAAGTGACAGCCTCTGGTTTACCGGAAGAAACGGAAACCGTCATTTTGCTGCCACGGGTCTAGGTGAGAATGAGCGCGAAACTAATTATGCGCTGGGATATCCGGCCTGAAAAGGAATCAGAATATTTTGAATTCCTTGTTCACGAATTTATTCCAGTTATGAACAAATTGGGGATCGCAGACATTCTGGTTTGGTACACGGCTTACGGTGATTGCGAACAAAAGCTGGCCGAAGGCACGACGGAATCAGTGGATCAGATGCGGTCGATTCTGCGGAGCGAAGAATGGATCGTCTTGAGCGACAAGCTGCAGAACTACGTCGTCGATTTCGATCTCAAAGTCGTTGCCGCGTCACGTGGCTTCCAGATTTAGCACAGGTCAGCAGGCGCCTGAGACCTACGGCCGTCTCTTATTCACTTTTTTTGTCAGATTTGCTGGGCTTGTTCGTTTCATCGGACTTGCTGTCTTCCTTGGGTTTATCAGATGAATCGGAAGATTTCTCAGTCGTTTTGACGCGGCCTTTGCCGTTTGAGCTGCGGTTATCGGTGACGTAAAAGCCGCTGCCCTTAAACACGATCCCCACTCTGCCAAGCACGCGCTGCACACTACTGCCACATTGGGGACATTCCTTAAGTGGCTCGTCACTCATACGCTGAATTTTCTCAAATTCGTGACCGCATTTCTTGCATCTATACTGGTAGGTTGGCATCCTTAAATCCTAAATTTCCGTCTTTACGCCACTGTGAACGCAATGCGCTATTGTAGCGACGGGCTGATCATTTGACAAATACGAACTATGTTAGCAATATTCTGTTAGTATAGAGTTGGCGAAGCATAAACGTTTTGCTGGCAGGCGACTAATTGTACTGTAACGGAAATGCTCTGAAGTCTGTCATACCCGTGAAAACGGGCGTCCATTTGCCAAGCCAGAGTGGACTCCCACCTGCGCGGGAATTACAGAATGTAAAGAAACTTGTGTTACCTGGCACTATAGTCAAGGTCCAGGGCGAAAGAATAATAGAAAAGGACGGTACCTCATGTTTCCACGCGAAGCGCAAGCACGAATAAAAGCACGCATCTGGCAGTCGATCGCCCAAAGCGATCTGGACTTGAGCGCTCTGAATAAAGATACGTTGGAATCGCTGGTAGATCTTGTTACGACCGAAGCATTGGTCGAGATGGATGATCAGTTGGGAGAATCGTGGGCGGGCAGCAAGGCTGCGGAACCATCCATAACGGATGAAGAGATAGACAGCGAGACAGAGCAAATCTTGTGGGAAGGTCGCCCCTTTCTATCCGTTTCCATGCACTATACCCTCACGAACGAACGCGTGCACATTTCCGAAGGGATGTTTGGGAAGACGCACCATAACATCGATCTGGTGCGCATTCAGGACGTGGACTTCAGCCAATCATTTAGCGAAAGACTCCTCAATTTGGGCGATATTATGATTCGCAGCGCCGATCCCAACACGCCTTCAATCTCGCTTATAAACGTCAAGGAGCCGCAAGAAATATCCGACATCTTGCGCCGTGCCGTGCGCGACGCCCGTAAGGATCAAAAGCTAACTTTCCAAGAAGAGATGTAGGGTTAGACTCAGGAGTTCGCCAAGAGCTCCAGCCGCGGACAATCGAGCAAGAGGATGCGTTTGCGGCCGATATCAATCAGACCTTGCGCTTTGAAATCGTTGAGGGTCTGGGTGATCGTTTCGCGATAAGTGCCGAGCATTTCACTAAAATCCTGGTGCGTATAACCGCGTATCTCGTTGCTTCCCCGCTCAACGGACAGACGCAGCAGAAGGCCGGCCAGGCGGGCGGGAATGCTCTTAAAAGCGATATTCTCAAGACTTGTCTCCAATTGCGAGACACGGTCGCCCATCGTCTCGAAGAAGCGATAAGCCACGTCTGGTTTTTCACGCATCAGGCGTTCCACGTCGGCACGGCTCATGACGCAGAGCAAACAGTCGTCGACGGCCTCAGCAAATGTGTTGTGCATACCCTGCCCTACCAGTGACATCTCGCCAAATATGGCCCCGGGTCCTAAAGTGGCGACAACCAGTTTCTTGCCATTGGGGGCAAGCCGGTAAATCTGGACGTGTCCTTTCTTAAGGAGAAACAGAACTTCCCCACTTTCCTCAGGCATGTAGAAAATCTTGCCCGGACTGCAGGTAGACATCGTAATCTGCCGGTCCATCTCCATTAATTCATCAGGACTTAGATCGCGGAAAACCTGAATAGTGGAAAGATAGTTCAGTTTTTGGTCTTGCATCAGCTTGTCATTCCTTACCATGGTTGGACACATTAGACGCAGCCAGCGCAGCAAATCTTACATCTGGCGACCGCTCAATGCATCCTGGATTTCCCGCCGCAACTGCTCGCGGTAAGGGTTTCCCAGGCTTATGATACGGCCGTTCAGCACATAAGTGGGCACGGCGAAGACATTCTCTGGTCGATCTTCGCTTTCCAAATCCAACAACTCGACCGCGAGCTGCGGAAACTGTCGCGCAATATCGGAAACGATGCGTCGCGACTCGGCACAGGCCCAGCAATCTTCATTTAGATATACCTGCAATTTGACCATGCTGGGCATGGTAGCACAGCCGGCCAAGCCGTGACGTAACAGTGGTTACACAGAGGCTGATTTTCCTGGCAGTATAAAGCTAATACGCGCGCCCCCTCCTGGGACATTCTCGGCCCAGATTTGACCGCCATGCGCGGCGACAATTCCACGGGCTATGGCCAAGCCAAGACCCGCACCCCCTGTAGCGCGGCTGCGCGCCCACTCACCGCGATAGAATTGCTCAAATAGACGCGGCAAATCATGCGCATCAAAGCCGGGTCCGTTGTCTTCAATGGACACCTGGACGCCATCCTCGAGACGTTCGGCCGTGACCCGTACCTGCCCCCTTGGCGGGGTATAACGCAAGGCATTGCTAATTAAATTATCGAGCACACGGCTGATCTTTGTGGCGTTAAGCGGCAGCGGATCCACAGCGGCATTGACAGCCGCGCTCATCTCGATCTCACGCTGCTCGGCCAGGGGCTGGAAACGGTCAAGGCAATCGGTGATCAATTCACCCAGGGAGGAGAGGGTCATCTCCAGCTGTAAACCGCCTGCCTCGAGCTGGGCCAGCTCCAATAGATCGTCAATGAGCGTGTCCAGGGCCATTATGTCAGAGAGAATGCCCCGATAGAAGCGTTCCTGGGAGGCGGGATCTTCTACCAAGCCATCGTTCAACGCTTCCACACGCACACGAATGCTGGTCAATGGTGTTCTCAAATCGTGGGACGCCCAGGCAATCAGATCGCGGCGCAAACGATCCAGGTCTTCTCGCTGCTTCTCCACCTGCTGCAACTGTCCCGCCATCTCGTTGAAGGCGAAGCCTACCTGTGCCACTTCGTCACGCCCACCGACGCGCACGCGGGCGGACAAGTCGCCTTCTGCCAGGTCTTGGGCGGTGCTGGAAATCTGGCGCAAATCATCGGTGACGCTCGTGGCCACAAAAATGCCGAAGGTTGCGGCGATGATCCCCGCGAAGAGCAGCAATACGCCGCCTAAGATCAGATCATGCTGGCTGACGAACATTTGCTGCTGCAGGATTCCTACATTAAATAGTGTGAGCAGCGCGGCCCAGATATAGGTCATACTGAGGGTGCGCAGCAAAGAGGTGGAACGAGCCCAGCCACGCCTGTATAGCAAATAACCCAACGCAAGAGAAAGCAGAGAGGTAAGGGCCAGCGTCGATATGAGTGCCCAAATCTCGGCCGTGGGCGGCTGCATAAGCACCATGAAGAGCAAGCCAGTGACAGCCAGGGCCACGACAAATCCGGTGACCAGGATGAGCCAGGGGGCTCGCTGGTACCGGTTTGGATAGGGTGTTTGCATGTTACTTTGTACCATAATCTTGTTGTCCTGCGAGATTCTGGCCAACTGTCCCGCCCCTACCTTGGCGTTCTTGGGCGAAACGGTTGGATTTACCCTGGTTTGTCGTCCTGCGAGATTCTGGCCAACCGTCTCGCCCTTACTGGGATATACATAAAATTAGTTTGCGATTTCAATTGGTTTGACCTGGTTCAAATTTATAGCCGACGCCCCAGACGGTGATTAACCAGTGCGGCTCGCTGGGGTTTGCTTCCAGCTTTTCGCGCAGGCGACGCATGTGGACAGTCACCGTACCGGGGTCCAAATATTCAGAATAACCCCATACATCTTCCAGCAACTGGTCGCGCTTGAAAACGTGGCGCGGACGGCTGGCCAGGAACCAAAGCAGGTCAAACTCGGTGGCTGTGAGGCTTACTTCTGCACCGCGCACGGTAACCAGGCGAGTCTGCGGGTCGATCTTGATAGCACCATAGTCGAGCGGCCGCTGCATTTGTGCGTCCTGTGAAGCGCGGTGCGTTCTGCGCAGGACCGCTTTAACACGCGAGACCAATTCCGCGGGCGAGAAAGGTTTGGTGACATAGTCATCTGCCCCCAATTCCAGGCCGAATATTCGATCCATTTCCTGGCTGCGCGCTGTCAGCAGAATGACTGGTATGTCGGATGTTGGGTCGGCACGCAGACGACGCATGATTTCCAGCCCGTCAAGTTCAGGCAGCATCACATCCAAGACCACCAGTGAGGGCAGCTGTGCATGTATAGCCGACAGCGCTTCACGGCCGTTTCGCGCCACGCGCACCTGAAATCCATCCCTTTTCAGGTAAAGCGCCACAACTTCGACCACGGACGCTTCGTCGTCGACGACAAGAATATCACCTTCTTCATGGAAACTTTGTGTTGTAGGCGCCATCTAGTTTTGCCCTCCGGATATGTTGAATGATTTGGCAAAGGGCACGCCGTGCACCAAATCAGTCTTGATAATCTGTTGAGATCACTATACAGGAGAATATATGTAAAGGTCAATCACTTAAGAATGCTGTAAGAGATAACTGGGCTATCTCTTAGTCAGAGAGGGCATTCTGGGAGAAATCGGGAATCACCTCTCTAGATGATTAACATCGCGTCGCCGAAGGAGTAGAAACGGTAGTTTTCGGCAACGGCCGTCTTATAGGCACGCAGTGTATTTTCAAATCCGGCGAAAGCTGCCACGAGCATGATCAAGCTTGACTTAGGCAAGTGAAAATTGGTGACCAATATGTCTACGGCGCGGAATTTATAGCCGGGCACAATGAAGAGGTCGGTCGCTCCTTCAAAGGCGGATACCGGCTTCCAGGGACACAGGTTGCTGGTTTCGCCGGCGGCATCTCTCTGGCTGATGGTCTGCAGCGGGCCCTTGATTCCGGCGGAACGCAATGCCCCTGTTTCCAGGGTACGCACGGCCGTTGTGCCTACGGCGACCAAGCGGCCCCCTGCCAGCTTGGCTTCGTTTATGCGCCTGGCTGTCTCCGGCGTCAACCTGGCCCACTCAGTGTGAATTTCGTGATCGTGAATCTGCTCCGTTTCCACGGGTTTGAAGGTGTCCAGACCGACATGCAGCGTGCTGGTTTCAAACAGCACGCCCTGTTCGCGCAAGGCAAAAAGCATGTCCGCGCTGAAATGCAATCCGGCGGTCGGCGCGGCTGCGGAACCGACCGGCCGCGAATAGATTGTCTGGTAACGCTCCGGTTCTTGCAGAGATTCGTGAATATAGGGGGGAAGCGGCATGTGGCCTAAGCCAGCCAGTGCCTCGTCAACAGGCTGGTCAAATTGAATTTCGCGCAGCGGGCCCTCAAGTACGGCCGCCACTTCTGCTGTCCACTGCGAAGGGGAACCGTCGACCGCATCCACAAGAATCTCGCTGCCTTCGACCAGCTTCCTACCGCCTACGAGGGCTTTCCAACGCCTGCTGTCCAGTCGCTCCAGCAGCAGTATTTCCACTCGACCACCGGTCGTTTTACGGCCGAACAGCCGCGCCGGGAAAACGCGGCTGTCATTGACCACCAAGATGTCGCCTGGATCTAGATAGGCTGCGAGATCGGTGAACATGCGGTGTTCAATCTGTCCACTGTCCCGATGCAGCACCAATAAGCGCGAGGCGTCTCGCTGCGGCAACGGCCGTTGGGCAATCGACTCTTTAGGCAGGTGGTAATCAAAGTCACTCGTTTTCATCATTTGTTGTGGTGCCAGTCACTTTATCCCGTGAGTTTCTCCAATTAGCGAGGTGCCTGTCAACGGTGGAAGATGCGAACTAAGATGTTGAGCAGGATGGTAGCCAATATACTGACCAAGATCATTGTTGCCAGGGGGATGTAAACCTTCGTATTCCCATTCTGAAAGCGAAAATCGCCCGGAAGATTCCCCAGCCAGGGGATATAGCGGGTGGCCAGGAGTAACAACAATCCGATAAAGGCGATTGCCAGCCCAATGATGATGAGCAAACGGCCGAAGGCGATCATGTTCTCTTATGTTGCCCGCGGGTCAAACAGGCTTGGCTGGGAAGGTCCGCTTTCACTTTCATCCTTGGGCAAGGGAACGCCGAGATGCTTGTAGGCATGAGGCGTGGCCATGCGGCCGCGTGCGGTTCGTTCCAAAAAACCGAGCTGCAAAAGATAAGGCTCGACGACATCCATGATGGTATCTGATTCTTCACTGATCGATGCGCCAATGGTGTCCAGGCCCACCGGCCCGCCGCCAAACTTTTCGATAATGGCGTACAACACGCGGCGATCAAGATCATCCAGACCAAGCTCATCAATTTCCAAGAGGTCGAGAGCAGCGATGGCAATCTCGCCACTTATGTAGCCGTCGGCACGAACCTGGGCATAATCCCGCACGCGGCGCAGCAGGCGCAGCCCCACGCGCGGTGTGCCACGAGCGCGGCGGGCGATCTCCTCGGCTCCTTGCGCATCGATTTGAACATCAATGATACGCGCGCCGCGCAGCACAATGGCCTCGATCGCTTCCTGCTCATAAAAATCCATGCGGTAAGCCGCGCCGAATCGCGCCCGCAACGGTGCGGTCAGCAAAGCGAGACGGGTTGTGGCGCCGATCACCGTAAATCGCGGCAACTTCAGGCGCACATTTTTGGCCCCGGGGCCCTTACCTACTATGAGATCGAGCACAAAGTCCTCCATAGCTGGATAAAGGATCTCTTCCACGGCGCGGCCCAGGCGGTGCACTTCGTCGATGAACAAAATATCACCGGCACGCAGATTGGTAAGGATTGCAGCCAGATCGCCGCCGCGCTCGATGGCCGGGCCGGCGGTGTTGCGAATGTTGACCTGCATTTCATTGGCCACTATTTGCGCCAATGTCGTTTTGCCCAAACCGGGTGGTCCGTGAAAGAGGACGTGATCCAACGGTTCTTTTCGCCCCCGTGCTGCTTCGATCAGGATGAAGAGATTTGCCTTGAGCCGCTCCTGACCGGTGAACTCGGACAGAACCTGCGGCCGTAACAGGCTATCCAGCCTCTGGTCCCCAGCTTTTGCCTGGGGAGAGATTTGTCGCTCTGGCGTATGCTTTCCGTCCATAATCCGTCTATTGCTGCCAACTCCGTTCCGTGGGATTATACAGTTTTAATGGGGTATTGCGTACCTGAGCACAAGTGTATTCGCAATCAGCCCGTCGTCAGGTACAATTTCAAGGGTAGGAAAAGATTGTTGTTAAGCTGGCGTCCGTAGAGGAAGCAGACATCAGCTGATGCGCATGGAGAACGAGGATGATTTTTGAATCTAAACACCCGCTGGTCAAACATAAACTCACATTGTTGCGTATGGTCACAACCGAACCGAAGAAGTTTCGCGAACTCGTACGTGAGCTGGCAATGCTTTTGTGCTACGAGGCTACGGCCGATTTAGGGCTGAAAGCTATCCAGGTGGAATCACCCATGGGCATGGCTGGCGGCAGTGAACTGGTGGACAAGATCGGACTGGTTCCCATATTGCGCGCCGGCCTGGGCATGGTCGAAGGTATCTGGGAGATGATGCCGGGAGCCGAAGTGTGGCACATCGGCCTCTTCCGTGATGAACAAACGCTTAAGCCGGTGTCCTATTACAACAAGCTGCCCACAAGCCCATCGGTGGAAGTATGCCTTGTTCTCGATCCCATGCTGGCCACCGGCGGTTCGGCCGTGGCCACCGTAAACATACTCAAGAATTGGGGGGCGAAGCGCATCAAGTTCGTGGGCTTGCTGGCTGCCCCTGAAGGGATTTACGCCCTGCAAGCAGCGCATCCCGATGTGCCGATCCATATTGCGCAGATTGACGAACGCTTGAATGAGATTGGCTATATTGTGCCCGGATTGGGCGACGCCGGAGATAGGCAATTCGGTACAGGATAGGAAACCTCAGCCGCACTGCCCCGGAAACCCCATAGGAGCTCCGCGCACAAATCTCAAGTCATCGTTTCCGGGGCGATAAAGCGCACAGGCTATGCCTTATTTGATCGTATTTTTAGCCGCGCTCGTTGCGGCTTTTTTCTTAACGCCACTGGTGCGGCGGCTTTCGCTGCGCTGGGGCATCGTCGCCGAGCCGGGTGGCCGCCGCCAACACAGCGGCGCCATCCCCAAGCTGGGTGGTTTGGCGGTTTTTGGCGCGTGGGCCGCCGGCATTATCCTGATTTATTGGTTGTTGCCTCCTCTGGATGCGGATGATGCGCTGCGTCTACGCGGGGTTGTCTTAGGCAGTTTGGTTTTGACAGCCGGCGGCCTGCTTGATGACTGGCGCGATCTCAAGCCTTGGGCTCAGTTTCTGATTCAGTTTATCGGGGCGGCGATCGCTGTCAGCCACCTGATCTTTATTGAGGTCTTCACCAGCCCCTTTGGCGCGGCATCTTTCTGGCTTGCACCACCTTTCTCCTGGCTGATGACCTTGGATGGTGATCTCGTTTGGATTTGGCGCCCGCTGGCCATTCTTTTTACGGTGTTCTGGGTCGTGGGTATGATCAATGCCATCAACTGGCTGGATGGTCTGGATGGCCTGGCCGCCGGCGTATGCACCATTGCCGCTTTGCTGTTCGCCTGGCACAGCTACCGGCTCGGCCAAACGAGCGTGGCCTTGTTCCCCCTGGCTTTAGCCGGCGCATTGCTAGGCTTCTTGCCCTTTAACTTCGCCCCGGCGCGCATCTTCTTGGGCACAGCGGGCGCCTACTTTTTGGGTTATCAAGTTGCCACGCTGTCAATACTGTCTCCGGCTAAACTGTCAACGGCTTTGCTGGTCTTAGCCGTTCCGATCCTGGATGTGGCCTGGCAGATTATCAACCGGCTGCGTCGCGGGCAAAACCCTTTGCAAGGTGACCGCGGGCATCTTCACTTTCGCCTTTCCGACGGCGGGCTGCCGACACGCCATATCGTCATTGGTTACTATGTGGTCGCTATCGCCTTTGGCCTGGTGGCGATCCTGGCGCCTTCGGGGTTGTTCAAATTGTTGTTGTGGCTGGTTCTTGGTGCGGCCGTTTTTGCGCTGCTGATCTGGCTGGGCAGGCGTCCTACAAGGCAATGAGGCGTGGATTTTTACGAATAGGTTTTCTTGCTGCCTGATGGGCGGCTGCTGCCGCTAGATGAAAACGGCCGCCTTTTGGCTTTGACAATCCCCACTACAAGGTATGACCACGGCGTCTTGGGAGATGCGATCGAAATTGGCTTTCTTCTGATATGACTCTTTGGTTCAGCTAATTTTTGCCCTAGACCTTGCTTTATGTCACGTTCTGGTTTATGATTCGGAAACATTATGGAAAGTTGGGCGCGCAGGGTAGTTGATGCAAGCAGAAAGAATCGAGCAGTGGGCTTCATGGGAACAGCGCTTTGCTCGCTTTTTGGAGCAGCAGCGTGACTCCGATGCGGCACATGACGATGCCCACATTCAGCGCGTGGTCGCCAATGCTCGATTCTTGGCCGTCGAGGAAAACGCACAACTAGAAGTCATTATTCCGGCAGCGTGGCTGCATGATTGCGTGACAGTGCCCAAGAACGACAGAGATCGTTCGCAGGCTTCACGGCTGGCTGCGGAAAAAGCGGGCCAGTTTTTGCAGGAGAGCGCTTTTCCGGCGGAATATATCCCAGCCATCGTTCACGCCATCACCGCGCATAGTTTCACGGCGCGCGTGGAGCCGGAGACGCTGGAGGCCAGAGTGGTTCAAGACGCGGATCGGCTTGATGCCATCGGCGCGATCGGAATCGCTCGTTGTTTTGTGGTTGGCGGCGCGTTGGGTACGCGACTCTATGATCCGTTTGAGCCTTTTCCGCAGTCGCGCCCGGCAGATGACAGCGCCAATGTAATTGACCATTTTTACGTCAAACTGTTGACATTGGCCAGGACAATGAAAACGAATGCCGGAAGAGAGGAAGCGCTGCGGCGCACGGCATTTATGGTTCAGTACCTGGATCAATTGCGCCAGGAAATCCGGGCCTGACCCTGGCGGGACAGCCTTCTTACCGGTAGTAAAACAGCACGGTGCAGGGTGTTTTTACCGCTTATTTGCGGTGTTATTCTTTGTAGTGGAGTATGCTGTAGGGGTAGTAGGTCTACAAACAGTGTGTTAAATGTTATAATGTGAAGGGTTTTTCATTCGTGTGGCGCTTTTTGTGGCACATGTGGGTGCAGAAAACTGTCAAGTTACAGTCGAAATAGAGATGAAACAGCTAACCAGCCATCACTAGAATTTCAGAAGAAGGTTTGATCATGTCACCAGGTACAATCCGCGCCAAAAACATAATGGTTTTGCTGCCAGCCTATAACGAGGAAGGAGCCATTGGCCAGGTGATCGCGGGCGTGCGCGAGGTATTGCCGCTGGCGGCGATCGTCGTAATCGACGATTGCTCTACAGATAATACGGTGCAGGTCGCCCGCAGCAGCGGTGCGACGGTGGTTTGTATTCCCTGCAATCTTGGTATTGGTGGCGCTGTTCAGACCGGTTTTAAATTTGCACGTGAACATCATTACGACATTGTCGTGCGGCTTGACGGAGATGGACAGCATGATCCTGAAGAGATCCCGGCCCTTTATGCCGCGCTCACGTCCGGTCAAGCGGACGCCGTATTTGGTTCGCGCTTCATCGGTAAGGACAGTGATATGAATATCCCGATCGGCCGTCGCCTGGGAATCAAGACCTTTGCTTTCCTGGTGACAGTGCTGACGCGCCAGCGTGCTACAGACACAACGTCGGGCTTTATGTGTTTGAACCGCTACGCGGTCGGGGTACTTGCAGACTTTCTGCCGCAGGACTTCCCCGAAGTTGAAGGGCGGATCATTTTGCACAAAGCTGGACTGTCAACTCTGGAACTTCCCGCCTTGATGCGCTCGCGCATCGCCGGCATGAGTTCAATCAACAGCTGGCGATCCATTTACTATGCGGCCAAAGTCAGTGTAGCCGCACTGATCGGTGCTTTGAAGGTTGTTCCAGCTGTGCAGAAGGAGCTCGAACATGGTAACCATTCCAATTATCCAGCGAATAGTCGCTATTCTGGTCAGTCTTACGCTATTGCTAGTGACCGTTCAACTGATACGGAAGCACAAACTACGTGAAGAATACGCACTTCTGTGGCTGATTGCCTCGTTATCGATTCTGATCCTGTCCGTATTTGGCGGCATTGTCGAAGCGCTGGCCAATTTCTTCAATATAGCTTATTCGCCGACACTGCCCCTGGTGGCAGGGCTATTGTTTGCGCTTGCGGTCTTGCTTTCGCAGAGCGTTGCTCTGTCAAGTCAGGCCAATCAAAGCCGCGATTTGGCACAGGAGATGGCCCTTTTGGAGTTTCGCCTGCGCCAGTTGGAAGGGGAAACGAACGAACATGAGACCCCGGCGCCCAATCCGGCTAGCTGATGCCCAAAGGTTGGCAGACAGTGTAGCCAGGGTTAGCTGAGGGGACGAGCATAATATGAGTACAGATAAACCTGGGAAAATCGTGGTCCTCGGACTTGACGGTGCGACATTTGATTTAATCAAGCCGTGGGCGGCTGAAGGGCATCTTCCGGTGCTGCAGCGCATCATGCGTGAGGGCGCGTATGGCAGCTTGAACAGCACGGTGCCGCCCATGACGGCACCGGCCTGGACTTCGTTCGCTACCGGGTGCAATCCAGGCAAGCATCGTCTCTATGACTGGATCGCTCGTGAAGCGGACAGCTACCGATTTACACCAGTAACCGCGCTGGATGGAACAGCTCCCACCTTGTATACGATGTTAAGTAGCTACGACCGTAAAGTCGTGGCCCTGAATATTCCCATGACCTATCCACCTGTGCCGGTGAACGGTGTTATGGTTTCAGGAATGCCGACGCCGAGCACGGATGTCACCTTCACTTATCCGGACAGCGCCTATCAGGAAATTTTGAAGGCGGTTGGCGACTATATTTTATACCCTGATCCGGGCGAAGCGTATTCAGATTCGGGCATAGATTCGTTCCTCGAACGCTTGTATCGCAGCGCTGATTTGCGGATGCAGGCATTTACTTACCTTTGCCAGCGCGAAACGCCTGATTTCGCCATGATGGTTTTCAACGGCACGGACACGGTGAGCCATGCGATGTGGAAATTTATGGATCAGACACATCCTTTACACGATCCCAGCCAATATGATAAGTATGGCAGCGCCATCCGTGACTACTATCATCATGTTGATGGTTTACTGGCAGATATCGTGGAAAGCCTGGATGAAAATACAACGCTGATCATCATGTCGGACCATGGATTTGGTCCTTTCCACAAATTCATCCATGTCAATAATTGGCTGATTCAACAGGATTTCATGAGCATCAAGCCAGATTTACGTTCGCGTTTTAAGCAGGCCACTTTTGACATGGGCTTTTCGCCTATGAATGTATACAACAGCTTAATGCGCTTTGGCTTCGGCAAACTGAAACGGGAGGTCGTACGCGGCCAGGGACAAGGGCTGCTGAAAACGTTGTTTCTCTCCTTTGCCGATGTAGATTGGAGCCGCACCGTCGCTTATTCGCTGGGCAATGTCGGGCAAATCTATCTTAATGTTGCGGGCAGAGAACCACAAGGCGTCGTGCAACCTGGCGAGGATTATGAACAGGTGCGCCAACAGATCATGGATCGATTGGCAGAGTTACGTGATCCGGCTACAGGAGAAAAAGTGGTCGAAACGATCTACCGTCGCGAGGAGATTTATTCTGGTGACCAGCTGGATCGAGCAGCCGATATCGTTTTCATTCCCACGCGTCTTGAATATTTCGGATTCGGCGAGTACGAGTTTGGCAGCCATAAGATCATCGAGTCGATGCAGCGCGGTATATCGGGCACCCATCGGTTGAACGGCATTTTCCTGGCTTATGGTGCGGCCATTCAAGCAGGTGTTGAAATCGAAGGGGCGTCACTGATCGATCTGGCGCCGACAATTTTGCATATGATGAGTGTCCCCATTCCCGAAGAGATGGACGGCCGTGTGCTGGAGGGCATTTTCCAGGCTGATTATCGACCCGCGCCGCTAACGACCCGTGGCGAGTGGTCACAGTCAGAGAATGGCCAAGGTGGCGGCCTCAGCGAGTCACAGAAACAGATTGTCGCCGATCGCTTGCGCGGGTTGGGATATGTTGGGTAAAAAGGGACCGCTAAACGCTTTCACAGTCGACCTGGAAGATTGGTTCCAAGGTCTCACGAGCACCAATCCATTGGTGGAGCAGTGGCCGGCGTTTGAAAGCCGCGTCGTGCGGGCCACAGAACGCTTGCTGGCATTATTGAGCGAGCAGCAAGTGAGCGCCACCTTTTTTGTGTTGGGTTACGTTGCTGATAGCTATCCAGGCCTAATCGAAGCGATCTGTTCCCAGGGGCACGAAATTGGCGCCCACGGTTATTATCACCGATTTGTATCGCGCCTGACTCCGGATGCGTTCGCCCAAGAGTTGGATCAGACGATCGAAGCAATTTACCGAATTACGGGTGACTCTCCCATTGGGCACCGGGCGCCCTATTTTTCGCTCAATGCCAACACACCTTGGGCCTTTGAAATTCTTGCATCGCGTGGGTTTCAATATGACAGCAGCGTCTTCCCTACACGTAATATGCTGTATGGATTTCCCGATGCTCCTCGCTTCCCTTACAAAGTGGAGGGACAGCAGCTCTATGAATTCCCGCCTACGACGATGTCCTTTGCCGGTATGAAACTGCCCATAGCGGGCGGCTTCTACAATCGCGCCCTACCCTACAGCGTGATCCGGCACGGTATTCGACAGGTCAACAAAGCGGGGGAGCCAGCCGTCGTTTATGTCCATCCCTGGGAACTGGATACGGGGCAGAAGTATGACCAGGTAACCTTCCGAGAACGTATAACGCACTATTACGGCCGTCGCGGCCTGGAGAAAAAACTAGGCCAGCTATTGAGCGAATTTCCTTTCGGCACGCTGCGTGAGCTGCAAGCACAGATGGCAACGCCCGGCGCCAGCAGGGCGGAAGAATCTAGGGTGATTTCAACGTGACTCTAGTCGAGGAAATCAGCGCTCGAAAGCCCCTTTGTTATCGTCGAACTCAGCGACGATAGCTGTGAGAGGTGGGACGCGTACGTCCGTTCCGCCCAGGATGGGCTGCCACAACATCTTTCTGGCTGGCGGCGCGTATTGCGCAACAGTTACGGTTACGAGACGAAATATCTTATGGCGCAAGCGGCTGATAAGGTCGTTGGGGTCTTGCCTTTGTTTTTGCTGCCGAGCCGTATCACCGGGAAAAGGGCGATGACCATGCCCGGCGGCGTGTGCGCGGACAACGAACAAGTTGCCGTGTCCCTGATTGAACATGGAATGCAGCTTGCGGGTGATGAAGGTGTCAACCGGCTGCTTGTACAAGACTCTCGCCAGGCGTGGCCGGATCATTGGCAGTCAGAGAGCCAGCATGTTTATTGGCTGCTTGATCTGCCGCAAACAGAAGAAGCGTTGTGGCAGCAGTTGGCCGGAAACATTCGCCGCCAGGTTCGCAAGGCCAAAGGCAACGGTCTGAAAGCAGAAATAGGACGGAGTGCAAGCCTGATCGACCCGTTTTATGAGATGTTTAGCCAATTTACGCATCAAGCAGGCACACCGGTGTTTAGCCGCGCTTTTCTGCAGAACGTCGTCGACACATTCCCGGATGGGTTTAACATCGCCATTGTCAGCCACGAGCAACAACCCATTGCCGGCTATTTCCAGTTGGAGATGGGTGACACCGTGTACGGTATGTGGGGAGCCGCGTTGGCGGCGACTCTGGAGCTGCGTCCCGCCTATCTGGCGCTTTGGGAAATTATGCGCGACGCAACCAATAGGAAGTGCATATGCCTGGACATGGGGCGCAGTCCGGCAGGGGCAAACGCCTCAAAATTTAAAGGTCAATGGGGTGGTACGTCTCACCCGATATATCAGATGACCATCCTTAAGGATGGACATAAAAAAGCGCAAAGTATGACAAGTCAGGTACAATCGGATGAACGATTCCGGTTGTTCACGCAGATTTGGCCCAGGTTACCCTTGTCGCTCACCCGATATTTAGGACCCAAACTGCGCTGGCACGTACCGTTTGCTTAAGTATTAGCCATGCAGCGATTGCGAAAATTACTTACCCCTCAATACTTAATGGTCGCCGGCCTGATCGCCATATGGGTGATGGTGCTCGCCGCGCTGCCGGCACTCCTACCCTTGCAGCTTGCCAGTTGGCTGGCATTTCTCGCGCTACTTATCACGCCCGGTTATCTCCTGGGAGATATGATCACCTGGAAGCTGGACCTGGATGTGGTGGAGCGGCTGGCGCTGGCGCTCCCGCTTGGAGCCGCGATTCTAGCCGTACCCGGCATTATCTCCTTGTTGACCCATGCCAACATCCACGAGCTTGCTCTGGGCTGGGCGGTTGTCAGCGGCGTCGTAATCGTAGCCTGGTTCTTCCACGAAGCCGTTATTTTCAGTAGACGGCCGTCTGGGAAGAATCCCTGGAAAATTGATGAGATTATCCTATTTGGTCTAATCGTAATCGCTTTTATCGCCATTTTGCCGACTCTGAATCTATACAAAATCGATGGTGACGCTTTTGCTGTCAATTCGTTTGCGGCGGACGCGATGGCCGGTCTACCGCTCAATGAAAAGGAGCCGATCTTCGGCACTGATCTAGGTCCCGGCGTGCGCATGGTATTTAACCAATCGCTGTCACTTTTCTATTTGTGGTCGTACTTCTCAGTTATTGGCGCCAACACACTTGTTGCCGCGGCGTCCAAAGCAATGCTTGCTTTGTGGGCTATTCTTGCATCCTATACGTTGGGCAAAGCAGCCGGCGGCGGTAGCCGGCGTTTTGGGCTGCTGACGGCAAGTCTATCGCTGCTAATCTATATGGCCGCACCGTTCATCCGCGGCGATAATGTGAGCTTGTTCTTTTTCGAGCGCATCAACGCCGACAAATTCATGGTCCCCGTAACCATGCTGCCCGTCATATTCGCCTTTGCCATCAGTTTCATTCGTGACGGCGGGTGGCGAGTCTGGTTGGCAGCGGCGGTGGCCACGTTTGCCGTATCCACAATCCACCCGTTAATTGCTGCTATGCTGGCGCTGGCTATTGGCGCTTTCGGTGCACTGCACCTGCTGATGAACTTGCGCCGTAGTTCTGCCTGGCTGCGTGTTGCAGCGCTTTATGGCCTTATCGCTCTGGCGATGATCTTGCCACTGGTGCAGTTGTTTCTCTCGCAGGGAGAAGCGCAGCTAGCCGCCTCATATCCCAGTTCTTTTGAAGGCTGGGATATTGCTGAAAAACAGGTTCCAGTTCTGCCTTTTGTGCATGCCGGTAGTCTTGATTTCTATGGTCATTTGCCGGAAATCGATGAAATGGAAGCGAGCGATGTTTATGAAAGCACGAACCCCTTCCTGATGTGGCGCTTCGCTCTGAATATGGACCGGCGGCGGTTGATACTATTCGATCTGGATCAATATATCTCCGATCCCAGTCTGATCATGGAGCCACCCTATTTCCTGGCACTGCTGCTCCTGCCCATGTTCTTGTTCCGCTTGCGGCGTGACGTCTCTGCCCAGTTCGTGGTCAGTGTTTCGATTGGGGTGCTCGTTGTTATGTTCAGCCCGCTGATTACACCGCTGATCGGATCGTTCGTCATGCCCTGGATCTTGTGGCGCTTTGTGTGGATATTGCCTTATGCGTTGATCTTTGCCCTGGCGGCCCATATGATCATGACTGCCGCCGTTGGTGTCGTCGCCCGTCTGCAAAAAATGAGCGGCGTAGGGGATGCGGAAGCCAGCGCCAGGGCCATGACCCAGTTCGGAACGTTGATTTTCGTTCTGCTGGCGGTTTTATTGCTCAGCCCAGGTATCTTGAGAAACATTAAGAATCTCAACGGCCGTGTCGCTTTCGCCTATTCCTACCCGACCCCTAACGGGATATTCAGAAGGTTGAGCACCGAATTAGCCGCCAATGGCGCCGCGATGGTCCTGGCCGAACAAGATTTGAGCGTCACCCTTCCCGCTTATGTAGCCAATGCCCATGTCCTTGCCCATCGCATGCCGACCACCAGCGAAGTTTTCCCGGCTGATCAGCAAGACATTGCGCTGCAACGGCTTCTAGACCAGGATAGTTTCTTCCGCACGCCCTACCTCACGGAGACTTCGATCGGCACCCTGCAAAACTATGATGTCGGATACGTTATTGTGCAAAGCGGCAGCGATTTGGAGTTACAGCTCCGTGCAGTTCCAGAGTGGTTCACCTGGCTAGAAGAGGACGAGGCTTACTCACTCTATCAAATTGGGTGATACGCCAGTCGCTACCGCGGCGATTCTGGGCAACACGGCCATGGCAGCGCAAGATTGGTCAGGCGCCCGGCATCATTTTGAATCCGCCCTGAAAGATAATGAGCAAGAACTGCTGGCCAGAGTTGGCCTGGCGGAAATAGCGCAGCGTGAAGGTCAGTTCGACAAGGCTTTGTCGTTGTTGGAACAAACGATCGCCGATTTGGATGTGGCGGTCCTGCATTACAAACTAGGCCAGCTATACGCACAACAGGGTAATGCAGATGAGAGTATTGCAGAGTTTGATATTGCCCAGAAGGCGGCTCCGACAGTTGCGGTTTATCACGTGGCTCTGGGCGATGCCTGTCTTGGCGATGGTTTAGAACAATGCGCAGCGACACAATATCGGGAAGCGGTGGAGCTGCAAAGCTGGCCCGACGAAGCTTCCCGCCTTATCGCCGAAGCTGATTTGTGGCGCCAGCGAGGCTTCACTGAACGAGCACTGCCCCTTTATTTGCAGGCAGCCAAGCAGCAAACCAATGAATACAATCTCTTTGTTCTAATCAGCGTCTACCGCGAACTCGGGCTCTATGACGAGGCGATCAAGCTTGTGCGATCGATGCGCGCTTTGTACCCCCTATCGGCCGAAGTGATCATCGTGCAAGCTGATCTGGAAGAGGCACAGGGAGCTTACGACACGGCCGTGGGCTTGCTGCGCCACGCAATCTGGCTGCAAGAATTACAAGTTCAGGAATCGACCGCAACCCATCTGACGCTGGCCCAAGTTCTGCTGGAAGCCGGTCGAATCGATGAGGCCGGGGACGAAATCGCCTTTGCGGTAAGCCAGAATCCCTATACGGCGAATGGACATACCTTGCGTGGAGACTTTTTCGAAGCGAAAGAGGACCAGGTCGCCGCTGTTCGCGCCTACCAGCGCGCGTTTGAACTCGATCCAACACAGGTCGGCGTTTATGTCGCCTTGAGCGAGGAGTTGCGTCAGAACGGGGGTACGCCCCGTGACGTCATGGTCTTGCTGCAAATCGCTCTGCGTCAGGATTCAGAAGAGTCCACGCTGCTCCTGGCGCTGGGCGACCAATGGCAAAGATTGGGCGACGCGAGAGCGGCAATTGACGCCTACCAATCGGCCGCGGAGCAGATGGTTCCTTACGGTCGTTCAAGCCGATCGCGGCCGTTGGCCTCGGCTGATAGCCGGGCATTTGCCCTTTCGCGTATCGCCAGCACATACGAAGACTTAGGCGAAACGCAGGCGGCCATGAATTATTACCATTCGGCCGTGGCTGCTGCTCCTGTTGCTGCCTGGCCGAGGCTGTTATTGGGCGATGCGCTGCGACGCCAGAACGATGTAGCGGGAGCTATTAAGAGTTACGAATCTGCTCTGTCATTGGATAGCAATCTTGCTGAAGCTTATATCCGCTTGGCCGATTTGTATTCCGCCTCGGGAGAATCGGAGCGGGCTCAATCTCTGTATCAGCGTGCCATAGAGTTGACGAATCCTTCGCTGGCGCAAGCGGATCCGGCGCACACCTTTGTCAATTGGGCAGCGCAGACGCCGGCGCTCGACGCCGTTTTCATTTCTGATGAGACGCTGATCCCGAGCAAAGACCTGGCGACAATTCAGGCCAAAACGGCTAGCAACCATGCTGCGCAAGACGTTTTGGTGAGCGTGATGAACCCGAGCGATGTCTTTACCCTGGCGCAGATCTACCAGGTCCAGGCGAAGGGCGATCAGGCCCTTCAACTATACCTGCAGCGGCTGGAGCAAGGCCAGAAAGAGGGTGAATCCCCGACCTTAATGGCCCGCTATCATAAAGAGATAGGCGATTTATATCTCGTCCAATATAGGCTGGACGAAGCCATCGCCGCGTATGAAGAATCCATTCGCCTGGACAGCTGGTCGCCCGCTGCGCGCCTGGGAATGGCTGAAGCACTAACATTAAAGGAAAAACCTGACGAGGCCGTTGAGCACCTGGAGAAGGCAGTCTCCCTCTCGCCAGGGGCCGTTGAAGCACAGATCGCGCTGGCCAATAGTTTGGACGATTTGGGCCAAACAACAGAAGCAATGACCATCTATGTGAACACGGCCAGGAACCATCCCGGCAACGGGCAAGCGAACCTGGCTCTGGCACGAGCATGGCAGGCTCGCAGTCGCGCAGATCGCGCCGAACATAGTTTCAAAGAAACGATCGCCAAGAATCCGGGCTCGGCTGATGCCTATGTTGGTCTGGCCGAAATAAATATAGATGCCGGCGAATTCGAAGACGCCGAAGCATTGCTCACGCAGGCCAGGGTTATCGATTACAATAACGTCAGCAGCTACATCCGCCTTGGAGAACTGGAACAGCGGCGTGGCGACGCCGAAGCCGCGCTGGGTTGGTACCAACGTGCGGCCACCCTTCCGGCGGCCGATCAGGCACTGAACTTAACGCTAATTGATTCGCTCATTCGTTACGGCGATTATGAGACGGCGCTCGGCTACACCAAGCAGGCGCTACAACAACGGCCGACTGACTCTGAATTACTCTTGAGACGTGGCCGCATCGAGCGCATTAAGGGCCAATACAGCGCAGCCCTGGAATCCTATACTGATGCACAGGTAAACGATCCTGACAACGATCGTCTTTACGTCGAATTGGCCAACCTGTATCTGGCAGAGGGACGGGTAAATGGCGCCCTGGCTTCCTACGAACAGGCCATCGCCCTGCGACCCACGGAAGCCACCTATCGCGTGGCGGCCAGCCAATTATGGGCAACCCAGGGACAGCCTGAGCGGGCACAGGAATTGTTGAGTGGGGGTCTAGGGCAAGTTTCCGATCCGGTAGCACTATACAGCACGATGGCCACTTTACAACTGCAGCAAGGACGGCCGGAACAAGCGCTTGAATTCTTGAACACAGGTCTAAGTGAGCTGGGCGAAAGCACGCAAATGTTCCTGGCCATGGGCGACTATTTTGTCAATCGTGGCAACTTCGATCAGGTCAAGGATCAGTTTGATCAGGCGCTCGAATCACAGCCTGATGTGGCAGACGTTCATTCTGCCCTTGGCGATCTCTACGTTTTGACCGAAGATCTCGATGGGGCCATTACGCAGTACCGTACAGCGATTTCTATCGATCCCGCCACACCGGGTCATTATCTCGCCCTTGGCGACGCTTTCCAGGCCGCCGGGAGCTCAGCCCAGGCTGAAGACGCCTATCGCCAAGCCCTGATCGCCGCGCCAACCCTGGTCGATGGCTATTTAAATCTCGCAGAGTTATTCCAGACCGAAGAGAACTGGTCCGAAGCCAGCAAGGCACTTGAAGAAGGCCTGGCCATTGCCCCTGCATCGGGAGAGCTGCTGACACAATACGCATCGCTTAAGCTAGCTCAAGGCGAACAGGATGCGGCGCTTGCTTTCCTGGACAGGGCCGTGGAGAATGCGCCCACGGCGGCGACGCTGATCAGGCGGGCAAGCATTTATACGGAATTGGAGATGCTGGCCGAGGCGCAAGCCGACTTAGAAGCGGCACTGGCTATCGAACCAGCTACGGTGGAAGCATTGGTGGCGCTGGGGGACCTCGCTCGACTACGGGGGGATGATCTCCTCGCGGAAGCGTATTACGTAAGAGCTGCCAAGGTGATGCCCGGCGTGCCAACTGGTTATCTGCGCATGGCTACCCTAGCCCGTGAAGCGGAAAACCGTGACGCTGTCGTCTATTGGAACGACTTGGGCCGCCAGGCCGAACCGGGCGGACTCGTCCGCCCGGAAGAGCCGATCATACCGGCCGATCAGTAAGCGCTTGAGAGCAGTATGCAAAGATTAATCGTTCATTTGTCCCTATCGCGGTTAAATACGGCCGTTTTTCTGGCATTTGCCGCCTTGTTAGTAACGCTCGCCGGCTCAACTTCCGCAGAAAAGAAGAGCGATCTGAGTGATTTGTGGATTGACCTGAGCCTGGGTCCCCCTCTGGTGGAGTTGTTCAACGAGAAGGCTCAAGCGAATGACGTTGCCAGAGTTGAACATATTTCGCAGCTCGATTTACTCAAAGAGGTCACCACTGGCCAGAAGCTGGTCGTCTTCAAGTCCGCGGATGACGCAATCCGCCTATTGCCGCACATGCACGAAGAAATTGATATTGTCGGCTACAACCTGGAACATGGCCCGGCCAACCCCATTAACGAACAGGAGAACCCTGTTGAGAGCATCAAACGATTGCGCGAAGTCGCGGATGAATATGATCTGGAGGTGGCCCTTGGCCCAGATCATGATTTTGCTCTTAGCCACGCCACAGCCATGGCCCCGTATGCGGACTACATCATTTTGCAGATTCAGAAGGTCCAGACTGAACCGGATACCGTTTACGATTTTGTGCTGCCCGTTCTGGAAGAGGTGCGCCGGGCAAATCCGGACATAAAGGCAAGCGTGCAGATTCGTACTGAAGGGGATATAGATGAGCTGCTGCAAATGCTGGAACCGCTGCACGATGAGCTTGACGGCATCTCAATACTTACCAGCGACGAAACGGTTTCCGTTGCCCAGGAGCTGGTGAGTGAACTGCGGGCCGTGCCGGTCGTGCCAACAGCGCTGCCGTTTGAAGCAGAGGAGCCGTCCAGCGAAAGTGCTGGCCCCATTGAGGAAATCGATGCCGCTGACGAAGTCCTGCCGGCTACGATCGTAGCGGCCGTCTTGGATGTCGAAGATAGTCCGCAAAAAAGTACGGCCAGTAACGTCGTCGAGAGCAGCGCAAGCGCGAGCGAAGATAACAATGAAGTCATCAGGACCGCGGTGCCACTTTCCACTCCTGAAGCCAACCAGCGCACTGGATCTACCTGGCTGTTTGTAGCGATCGCTTTAATCGTTGGCTTTGCCCTGGGAGCCGGCTACGTCCATTATAGAGCCTCGTCGTGAACCGCTGAAGCGACTGCGAAAGATATGAGAAGCAGATCGGGCAGTAAGTCCGTGGAACTGTTCATTGTGGTGAAAACGAAGACAGCGCTAAGCAGCGGGGTAACTCTGCCTGATTTTCGACCCCTTTTACTGGACTTGAGCAGCAGTTTGTGTTGACTCCTGAGAAGCCCACAAGCGGCTCCCAGGCCAGTCGCTGGGAAGCCATTGCGCCCGCCCTGCGATCACGAAACTTCCGTCTCTTCTGGCTGGCGCAAATCATCTCGACCATTGGCACAGCCCTGCAAGTCATTGGCGAAGGGTACCTAATTTACGACATCACCAATTCCACCTTCTGGCTGGGCGCGGTTGGTTTTATCGCCTTGCTGCCCGTCGTGCCCATTTCCCTGGCCGGGGGGGTGCTGATTGATCGCGTGCCACGCCGCAAGCTAATCATGGCTACCCAGTTTGGCTTATTCTTGCAGGCCGCGATATTCGGCCTACTGGCCATTAGCGGTCGCATCCAATTATGGCAAGTCCTTGTGCTCTATTTCGTGTTTGGCGCTTTGTTAGCCATCGACCACCCCGCCCGGCGCGCTTTCCTGGTAGATATTGTCGATCGCGAAGACCTGGCGAACGCCGTAGCGCTCAATGCCACGATCTACAATATTTCCAGCTTGATCGGCTTCGCAATCGGGGGCATTCTGATCGCCACCATTGGCGTGGGCAGCACGATGCTGATCAACTCCTTTACTTACCTCGTTCCTGTGTTCGCCCTGGCCTTCGTACGCGTGGCCGATGTAGCTCAGGATAAGGAACGGCGAGCCTTCGCGGCTGCGCTGTCTGAAGGGTTTATTACACTCTGGAAACAGCCGGCTATCTTGGGCGTGATCGGCTTGATGGCCGTGGTTGGCGGGTTGGCATACCCCGTTTTCGGCTTGATGCCCGCGTATGCTGAAGAAGTCATGCAGGTTGGTTCGGTGGGCCTGGGTATCCTGCTGGCAGCCGGCGCGTTGGGTTCTGTTCTGGGAACCGTGGGATCGGTGCGCCTGGGAACGGAGCAGCGGGGCCGCAATCTGGTCATATCCGCTATGGCACTTTCCATACTGGTTGTCTTATTCGCCCACGCTCCCAATATGTGGGTGGCCTGCCTGATTCTGATCGCCCTCGGCTTTATGCTGCTGATTCTGCAAAGCCTGGCGATTACGCTGGTGCAACTAAACACACCTGACCGGGTGCGCGGTCGTGTAATGAGCATTTACAGTATGTTGCACGCCGGGGCAGATACAGGAGGCAATCTGGTCATCGGCACGTTGGCTGTGCCCTTGGGTCTGACGACGGCCCTTACGCTGGGTGGGATTGTGGCCCTCTTGTTTGGAGTGACGCTTAATTTTGCCCTGCCCAAAGTGCGCAGGCTACCATGACGCCGATTAAGAAACGGCGCTTGAGCCACCTGCCGCCTGCCGCCGTTCCGGTCACGCCAGCCGATTTGCTTGCCGGATTGCGTGGTTCCCAGGCCACCTTGCAGCAATTCCGTTTGGCGCTGGCATCGTATCTTGGTGTCAGCGTAGAGTCTTGCCGCCTGGCTTCCTCCGGTCGCAGCGCGCTTTTTTGTCTATTACAGGGATTAAAGTCGGAACGGGGGACTCGAACACAAGTCGTCATGCCGGCCTACACCTGCCCTGCGGTGGCGCGGGTCGTTATCGATCTCGATCTACAGCCGATCTTTGTCGACCTCACGCCGCAGACGATGCATTACGAAGCTGAAGGGTTGGCAACGGCCGTCGGCGACGAAACTTTGGCCGTGGTACTGGTCCACCCCTTCGGCATCCCCCTGGCGGCAGAGGAAACCATCGCCGTAGCACAGCAGGCGGGCGCTGTGGTCATCGAGGATGCGGCGCAAGCCCTGGGAGCGAAATGGGATGGCCGGCCGGTGGGCACCAGGGGCGACTTCGGCCTCTTTAGCCTGGGTCCCGGCAAACCGATCTCTACCGGCGGGGGCGGGATCGCCATAGCCAACCATGCCCAAGGCATTGCCTCTTTGAACTCCTGGTGGGCTGATTTGCCTAAACCGACAAGCGTGGTCTCGGCAGCAGCCTGGGGGCGACAGGCGGCCTTCCAGCTCGCCTTTCACCCGCGCGGCTGGTGGGTAGCGACCCGAGTCGGTTTACATCGCGTGGGCAACCAGGAAAGCAGTTGGGGCTACCAGGTCCAAGGGTTGACGACCAGCCAGGCCGGCGTGGGTATGGCGCTGCTGCCACGTTTGGATGCGATCAACGCCCAGCGCAGGCGTAAGGCAGTCCTGCTACAAGCGGCAGCCAGCCGCTCACAGGACGTGCGTACCATCGCCATAGACAATAAGGCCCAACCGATATTCCTACGCTACCCCCTCCTGGCCACAAGCGAAGAAGAGCGCGAGTCGCTTTACGAAGCGTTGTGGGCCGCCGGTATTGGGGCCGGTCGCCTTTATGAAAAGAGCTTGCCCGCGATCTTCACTCCAGGTAAACAGGCAAGCTTTCCAGGAGCGGAAGCGATCGCCCGCCGTCTTTTGACTTTACCGACACATCACCAGGTGACGGGCAATGACATACGTAATATAGACGCTATTTTGTCTGCCTGATCAACTGAGTTGTCCAAACAGAGTGACCACCAAGCCGCGCCCACGGGCGCGATCGCGATGCTCGTTGAGATAGATCCCCTGCCACGTGCCTAGATTCAGACGGCCGTTTGTGATAGGAATGGTTAGGCTATTACCGAGGAGGACAGCTTTGATGTGGGCGGGCATGTCATCAGGTCCTTCATCGTTATGGTCAAAATAAGGTTCATTCTCGGGAATGGCTTTGTGGAAGTAGGATTCCATGTCCCCGCGCACCGTGGGATCGGCGTTTTCGTTTATTGACAGCGAGGCTGACGTATGCTGGATGAATATTACGGCCAGGCCGACCTTGAAACTGCCGATTTCCGGCAGCCGGTCGACGATCTCACGGGTAACCAGGTGAAAGCCGCGCCTTTTTGGCGCGAGCGCTATCTCTTTTTGTATCCACTCGCTCATAATTAATCATGCTCCATCCTAGAAAATAGTGCCATGAGTTTAGCGGATCTTGGGGCTGGACGTTAGTATTTACCGTGAACACGGCCGTGACGATTGACCTTATTGCCTTCCAACCGTATGATGCGCTTCGGTTATCAGCAATCATTATTCAGCGTTAGCGTTCCTGAATGCAGATTGCTGACCAACTTTTATGCGTAACTGGACACGACATTCCACCATTCTATGGGCAGCCACCTTTCTTCTATTACTGTTGACCGGCTGCCAGGGCTCATCCACTGATGGCGCGGCAGGCGCGACCGGCAGCGAAGATTCGGCAGCCTTGACCACCATTTCGGCCGCCTCTGACCCCATGAAACCGTCAGAATCCGTTCCCTCCAGTACCGCCGCTGTCACGTCACTGCCCTATCCTGCCCCCAACGTGGAGGGCGCGCCCACAGACACGCCTCAGCCTTATCCTTACCCCGCTCCTCTTACGGCCACACCAAATGCACAGGCGTCAAGGGACCTGGCCGTTAGCAATGACGTTTTCTTGCCCTTTGCCGGCGGATCGTCCGAGATTGCCGATCCGCCTCCGGCAGCGACGCCGATACCGCTACCCACTGTGGACTTCGCCGCCGTACAGGCGGAACTACGAACCACCGGACAGGAGTTAGGGTTCGCAAAGATGGGTTATCATGTTACTTTGATGGAAGATCGCGATCTGCTGGATGATTGGATGGTCCGCCTTGATCAGGCCGGCGTGCCCTTTTTCATCAAGACGGTGGACAATGCGGAACCCTTGTTCCGGGCGCAGGAATTGATGAAGGCAAGCGGCATTCCCCACACCCTGGTCTATCGTTCGACGGGTGGTGTGCCCCATTATGAACTGGAACCAGCCATGGCTGCCCAGGTTCATTGGGAGGAACACCGGGACAAGTTCCCCGCCGAACTCGATCCCAGCCTGGTCTGGATCGAAACGCTGAACGAACCTGACCGTACAAAAGCGGAATGGTTTGGCCAGTTTGCCCTGGAAACGGCGCGCCTGGCGATTGCCGACGGTTACCGCTGGGCGGCCTTCAGTTGGGCATCGGGGGAACCGGAACCGGAGCAGTGGCAGACGCCCTCGATGTTGGCCTTCCTGAAAGTAGCGGGCGAGAATCCGGAGCAACTGGCGATTGCGCTGCATGAGTATAGTTTTCTGAAGGACGACATCACGCACGAGTACCCATACAAGGTCGGCCGTTTCCTGGAACTTTTCCGCATCGCCGACGAACAAGGCTTCCCCCGGCCAACCGTCTTAATCACCGAATGGGGCTGGGAGCACAACAATATCCCCCACGTCAAGCAAGCACTGCGCGATTTACAGTGGGCATCCAGCCTGTACGCCCCTTATCCGCAAGTAAAAGGGGCCGCCATCTGGAATCTGGGTATTGGCTGCTGCTATGGGGACATCTCTGACCAGGTAGAAGCAATCGTCGGTCCCCTGACAGAATTCAGCCTGACCCATTACTTCTCAATCCCGCAGCCGCCAAACCAACAACCTACCGATGCGGGCCAATTCCAGCCCTAAAGATCAAACCTTAACCTCCATCGACATTTTCTGCCATTTTCCCGGCAATTGAAAGTTGATTACGCACCTTCCAAACACGACGAAGTTTGCGGGAAAATTGTGCAGTCATTTATTCGACATAAATCGGGGCCAACAATAGACGGTCAGCAACCGCCTTTCCTTCCTGCAATATGGGCAATCTTTCTCCAGATGGCTGGTTGTAAACCCCAATCTCTAGTTGGTATTCTCCGGGCGCGAGATTGGTGCCAAGGGGCAGCCGCATGTAGCTCATTAACCATTCTCCGCCTTCTTCACGCCAGAAGCTGGTCGGATATTCATTGGCATCAAATCCGGCCACTACCTGGCCCTCTTTATCGAGCAGGTGGGCGAAGATCGTGTACTGCCGGTCCGGCTTGTCCAGCAACTGCCAATGCAGAATCAGTTCCAATGTATCACCTGGCGCAAGTTTGGCCGCGTTACGGTCGTGTCCCATCAACTGCAATACGCCAGCAAAGTCGACGGGTAGCTCGATCGCCTGGCGCAAGCCTTGTGGATCGCCTGCTTCAAAGCTCGTTTCCCAAGACCAGAATGCGGGAGAAACGTCTTGAGGTGTTGGATACGCGCCCCCTCGCCACTGGTAGACTGTAAAAACGGGACGGCCGAAACGATCCAGACCTGTATATACTTTCTGTAGATCAGCGGCGGTTTCGAGCAGCCATGGTTGGGGCTGATTTTCCGCCAGCAGCACATAAACGGCTTCGTCCTGCGCCGCGGGCAATGGCAAGCTCTGACGCGCGTCAAACCAGTGGATGCCATCATAATTTTCCGGGGCCAGTAGGGCCAGCGTGGGATGCTGCATGTATTGCGTGGAAAGATACAGTTCGCCGTCCAGATCATTCTCTTTCAGGTAGCCGGCCACATAGACCATGGCCACGCGGCGATCATCATCATTGCGCGGCGCTTCATGCCAGACATTGAAATAATCCTGGTAGGTATTAAAAGCGAGCCAGCCAAGGAGGAGGATCAAGACGGCCGTACTCACCCGCTGATATCGGTCAGCGGTGAGCCCACCAACCCAGGTAACGGCAGCATCCAGGGCGATCGCCGGCAGCACATACACCGCCGGCAGGACGCCAATAGCGCGCTGGTAGTAAGGTAACGACTCCGCCGACAGCACCATGGGCAGCAACATCACGCCGATCCAGATCAGCAGCGAGAGATAGATAACGCGCTGCAGGCCAGTACGCCAAATGCTGCGCAAGAGTGTTAGCAGAATTCCGGCGAAAAACAGCAAACCCTCGAGCAGGGTGAAGACCGGCTGCCCGGAAATGTTGAAGCGAAAATTGATGTCGCCCCATAGGGTCCACATACGCGCCGTTTCTTTGACGCTCTGCCACAGCCGAGCGCCGGCATCGCCACCAGCCCATTCTGGAGAAAAGACGGAAATCTGGGCGGCACGGCCGTAGAAGTCGAGCGGATTCTGCCAGAAGTAATAGCCCAACGGCAAAAAGACGAGGAATGCCACCAGCGCCATAAGGGCCAAGTTGGTAAAGTTATCCCTGGCGCGTTGGCGGTCGAAAAGCCAGATGAGCAGAACAATGATCCCGATCAGGAAGGGGAAAAGGCGCACGGCCGTATAGGTATACTGCGATAATCCAAGAAAGACGCCCGCGGCAATGAAATATAGTGTAGTTCGCATCCTCAGATGCGAGCGAGTACTGGAACGTGCTTTTTTAGCAGAAGAACGGGCAAAAAAGCGAATCCTAGAACTGTTTGAACGCTTTTCTTTTTCTGTTCCCCTTATGCGCAGCCCGCGAAATAGCAGCAGGATCACCGGCAGTTGGATTAGAGGCTGGATGACCGCCCTATAGCCGTTGCGGCTGGCGATGAGATGCCAAAGCGAAACGGCCAGCATAGCCGCGGCCAGCAGACCAACGCGGCGGTTGAACAGTTCACGGCCTGTGGCATAGGTCAGGGCGACGGTGAGGATGCCCACAAAGGCGGAAAGCAAACGGCCGCTGAAAATGCCTTCGCCCAGGAAGAAGAAGAGCAGCGCTTCCAGGTAGACAAATAAGGCTTCCCGTCCGGTGAAGGCAGAGAAAAAGGGGGGGAAATACTCAGCGGCCAGGACGCCGCGGGCCAGGAGAGCCTTTGTCGCTTCGTCCGGATGCCAGCCAAAGGGAACTGTCGTCAGGCGATACAAGCGCAGAAAAGCAGCCAGCAACAAGACAGCCAGCGGGCCAGTAAATTTGATCAACTGATTGGCTTTCGTCCCCATAGAGCGTATAGACTAATGCGTATTTCAAATTAGGCAAGAAAACGATCATCGCTATTTGCCGGAAACTCAGCTTCTAAGTAGCGAAGTATGTATCTCATGATAGGAAGAACTTGGTGATCAATTGCGTCAGAAGCTGGGTTGCTAATTGTGTTGCATTATGCAACCAAGACAACTATAATCGCTGAAAGACATAAATGAATGACCCATTGAAGCAAGGAGCACTATGCCTACTTTACATGTGCGCAATGTTCCCGATACGCTGTACCGCAGACTTCGCCAACGTGCTCAGGAGCAAAACCGATCTCTCAGCGCTGAAGTGATCATGCTCCTCGATTCCGCCCTGGACGAGCAGCACGATTCGCAAGCCAAATTGCTTGATAACATTCGCCGGCGCCGATTCTATAACCCTGCTGATGCCAATGCGCCCGACAGTACCACATTGCTTCGACAGGATCGGGAACGATGATTGGCGATTGTGTGGTTGATGCGAGCGTAGGCATCAAGTTATTCCTAGATGAAGAGGGATCGGATATGGCCGAACGCGTATTTAGCCAACTGGCAGACAATCCCCCGGCCAAGCTTTATGTACCGGATCTTTTCTTTGTCGAATGCGCCAACATTTTGGGGAAATATACGCGTCTCTTCAGCTACCCGTTCGAAAGCGCCCGGCAGGACGTGCTTGACCTACAGGCTTTTCGCCTGCGGACAATCTCCACGGCCGATCTACTAACAGTTGCACTCGATCTCGCCCACGCCCATATTCTGACCGCATACGATGCCTGTTATGCAGCCCTGGCCCAAGAACTTAATTTGCCGCTGATAACGGCCGATGGCCCTTTGGTGCGAAAATTGGTAAACAGTGAGACTGATGTGCGATTGCTATCGAGCATCTCCTAAGACAGCTAATTCGAATACGAAGCTGCTTTGTGGCGGCAGCGTATCCAGGGGAGTGTAGGAATCAAACCCGCCTGCCCCATTGACGCTTATTGACGCTGGCTCGGCCGTGCCAAACAGGAGCCTTGGCATAACATCTTCGCTCAGCGGGCCTTGCGCTAATGAGAGCGCATAGCCGGATGCTGCATCCTCTGAAAAGTTAATCAGCACAAGAAGGAGTTCAGAGTCAGTGGCGCGTAGATAGGCGTAAACGCCGGGCGAATCTGTCTGCACAGGGATCCATTGCCCAACACGCAGCGCCTCATGATCAGTACGCAGATGGATCAGCGAGCGGTAATGGCTCAGCAGCGAGTCAGGATTATCCGTTTGCAGCGCCACGCTGCGCTCTTGGTAATCTTCAGCCGGATCACGCCACGGCCGTCCGCTATCCCTTCACAGCCCCGGATGTCAAACCGCCAACGATGTAATCCTGTAACATGAGATAGAGGATCACGATGGGGATAGCGGCCAGGATAGCGCCAGCGCAAAAGACGCCCCAATTGGTCGAGAACTGGTTGGCCTGCATTTGGTACAGACCAAGCATAGCGGTGTACTTGTCGCTGCTGGTGAGCAAAATACGCGCCAGGAGAAACTCGCCGTAAACGCCGATGAAAGTCAGCAAACCGACGACGATGACCACTGGACGCACCAGGGGGAAGATCAGCATCCAAAAGGTTTGCCAGTGGGTGGCGCCATCGACCATGGCCGACTCGTCGATGTCCATGGGCACGGTGTCGAAAAAGCCCTTCATAAGCCAGATGTTGATACCCATCGCCCCACCCAGGTAGATAAAACCAAGGCCGGTGAGCGTATTAAGACCCAGGAAAGGCAGAACCGATCCCAGCTGCTGCAAAAGAGCAAAGATGGCCACCATAGCCAAGATGGCGGGGAAGACCTGGATGAGAAGAATGCTCTTTAGAAGCGTACCGCGACCATAAAAACGGAAACGTGAGAAGCCAAATGCCGTCGTCGTTGTAATCAAGACAGACAATAGCGTCACGGTCACGGAGACCTTCATGGAATTCCACATCCAGAGTGTAAACTTATAATCAGTAAACAGTTTGCGATAGTTGTCCAGCCCGGCATTGGCGGGAATTAAGGTCTGGGAGGCCAGATTGCCAGTGGGATTAAGGGAGGCGGAAATGGCCCAGGCCACTGGAAATAAAGCAAAGAAGATCATCACGATAGCGACAATCATGCGGATGGTTTTACTAATGCGACGGCTGCGCGTGGCACTTGGGGCCGGCTTGCTCATAGTTACAGTACTCATATTATTTTGCCTCCTCCCACATATTGGTATAGCGGAATTGGAACAAGGTAATCAAGATGACAACAGCGAAAATAATGATACTGATCGCGGCCGCATACCCGAAGTCAGCGCCGCGCGCGCCCTGGAAGGCCAACTTAAAGACATAACTGATCATGATGTCCGTGTGGCCAATGGGCGTCGTCGCGCCGGCAATCGGCGGGCCACCTTGATTGTACAAGAAGATTACGTTAAAGTTGTTAAAATTAAAGACGTACGAGGCGACCAACAGCGGGCCCACCGCAACCAGCAGCAAAGGCATGGTGAGCCACCAGAACTTCTGCCAGGCATTGGCGCCATCGACAGCGGCGGCGCTGTAAATATCCTGGGGGATACCTTGTAAGGCGCCACTGCAAACGAGCATGAAATAGGGGTAGCCCAGCCAAAGATTGACGATCAAGATGCCGACTTTGGCCCAGAAGGGACTTTGGAACCAGGCGGGTGATGAGCCAAAGATATTAACCATCGTCTGATAAATGACGCCGATTGGTTCAATAAACATGCCGCGCCAAATCAAGATAGTTACCAGGCTGGGTATGGTGTATGGAATAATCAACAGCGAGCGGATAACTTTGTTTCCCGGTAAATCGACGAAGAGCATAGCTGTAAAGAGACCCAGGAAAAAAGTGGTGACGACGGTAACCAGAGGAAAGATGAAATTCCAAATGACTACCAGGATAATTGGACCGTCGAGAGCTCCACTCGTGAAGAAACGGCCGAAGTTTTGCAAACCAACGCCAACCCAGAAACCGGGTGGTACCGTTGAGCCATCGGCAGCAGTCCAGATGCCCTCGACGTCATCATAAACGGCCCCTGTTTCCGCATCCTCCATCGTATCATTATTCTTATTGTAGAAATAACGCTGCTCGGTCGCCGATGCGCTGTCGAGGTTGTTGACACGTATGATGTTCTCACCTACACCGAACTCAATGGCCCCCAATTGATCGATGATGGCCACGGTCTGTAGGCGCGCCAGGCGTGTATACCCCTCCAGCTCCACTGGGATGCCATCGTCATCCAACGGACCAAACTGCGCCGGATCGGTCACGACTTGCACCGGTTCGCCCGGTTTGGCCAGCATTGATGTGCCATCCTCGCCGATTAGCCACAAGGCGTACTCTCCCTCTGGCGTTTTAAACGCATACCAGCTAAAAGTGACACCCCCCTCAGGGAGATAGGTTTGCCGTTCTAATGTTTCGATAGATTGCTGCTTGGTTAACAAATGGCCGTCGCCATAATTGGTGAAGGCGATCCAGACAGTGTATAAGATAGGATATACTGATAAGAGGGCCATCAGTGACAGCCCAATCACCATCCAGCGCAAGGGGTACATCCCTTCGCGCAATAAGACAACATTAGCGAATATGGTGATTAAAACGAGCATACTTGCCAGGGGCCAATACCCGTCCGCAAAAAAGTTGGCAATTACCCAGATTGCCAGGATATCAAAGATGCCCAACAAAATGAGCCGGATTATCATCCCGCCCAATGTAGACGAGGGCTGGCTCTTGCCCGGTTCCTCGGGATTTACCACCGCTGCTGTACTACTCATCACTCATACCTCCTGATAGACAAAAGCCGGAGAAGGACTTTGTCCAACCCCGGCTTCTAAACTTATTTCATAAAGTTACGGCAATCTACTGCTTTATGATCCACCAGCAATCGCTTCGCGAACCTGCTCCGCGCCGTTGGTGAGCGATTCCGTCACGTCCTCGCCATTCATAACCAACTGCATCGCATCACCCCAGGCGCCCCACACGGCACCCATCTGCGGGATATTGGGCATTGGCTGGGCATAGGGTGTGACGACGCCAAAGCCGGCCAAGTCCACATCATCCATGGCTTCATACGTGGGGATCCAGGCGGGAATACGGGGATCCTTTGCTTGAATTTCAGCCATGAACTCGTCCGAAGCGATCAGTTCAGTCAAGAAAGCCTCGGCTAGCAGCCGGTTTTCGCTCTGGGCATTGACCATAAAGCCACGTGTACCAAGGAAAGGTGCACCCGGACCTTCGGGACCGGCCGGCAGCGGGTCGACCACGTAATTGACGCCGGCGTCGCGGTAAGTGTTTAGTGCCCAGGGGCCGTTGATGACAAACGGTATGCCGCCCTCGGAAAAGAGCGCGTCGGCGGCGGCGCCATCGGCCGTCGATGGCACATAGCCGGCATTTACCCACTCTTGGATGGCTTCGCCAGAGGCGATAAAGCCGGGGCTATCCAAGCCAACGTCTTCAGCAATGAAGTTGCCGTCCTCATCCTGGCCGAAAATATAGCCGCCAAAAGAGGTGTTCAAACCATATATATGGTATCCCGTGTTGGGGAAGATGGTGACGTTCTCAACAGTACCATCTTCCATCAAAGCGGCTCCGACTTCCATCATTTGATCCCAGGTCTCCACGGGCTCGGGTACCAAATCGGCGTTGCGGAATAGGGCTACATGATCGCTGGCATAGGGCAATGCATATACTTCACTGTTGTAAGTGAAGGCGCCAACAGCGCTATCCATGATATTGTCCCGTACCGAGCTGATGTCAACGGGGGCAATGAGGCCACCCTCAATGTAGTTGCCAATCTGATCGTGGGCGGAGATGAAGATATCGGGACCTTCGCCGGCAGGAATGGCATTGCGCACGCGCTCGCCAATGTCATCAAAGGCGACACTTTCCACGATAACTTCAATTCCGGCCGCGGCGGCATAGTCAGGAATAAACGATTCCAAAATGGGGCCGGTCGTCTCATCTGCCAAGATCACCAATGTAGCCATTGTTTCCGCGGGGGCGGCTTCCTCGGGCTCTGCGGTCGGCTCTTCCATGGGTACGTCCGTTGGCTCTTCCACCGGTACTTCCGTTGGTGCTGGAGCTTCCACCTGCTCTGCTGCTTCCTGCGCAGGTGACTCCGCGGCTTCCTCTGCTCCTCCACCACAAGCGCTGAGCGCCATGGCTGCTAAGAGCAGAACAATTACGAGTAATAATAATCTGTTGTGTTTCATCTTTCTCCTCACAATATATAGTTCAGCGATTTTGGGTAAAAAGGGAGTCGTTCTGAGTCTGGTTAATCTTTACGTATGGCATCACCTCCACTATCCAGTCCAGTGCGTATAACTCAATTGTAAAGTAGAAACAGGTATTTGCCAATAAGCAATAGAGCTCGGCGAAGGTAAGCAAGTGGCGTGTTCTTTGCTATACTCGAGTAATTAAAGTTTGGATTAACTTGTGAATATCTTTGAAGCAACATCTATGCTGCATGGTGCAGATTATAATTACGACCAGTGGCTTGATTATCCTGACGTGCTGGCTCGTGATTTTGAATTGATGAAAATGGCTCAGTGCAATGTCATGAGTGTGGGCATCTTTTCATGGGCGGTGCTGGAGCCTGCCGAAGGAGCCTATGAGTTTGGCTGGCTGGACGGGCTGATGGACAGGCTGGCTGAAAATGGGATGTGGGCCATTCTGGCGACCCCGAGCGCGGCAAAACCGGCGTGGATGGCACAGAAGTACCCAGAAATCAGATTGGTGGATGAACACGGCCGTCGCGAGCCACAACGTTTACGCCAAAATCACTGCCCGACTTCACCAGTCTACCGCGAAAAAGTGCGTCAAATCAACACGCTTCTGGCTGAGCGATATGCCAAACATCCTGCCTTATTGATGTGGCATATTTCCAACGAATATGGCAATCATGACTGTCGCTGCGAGCTTTGCTTGCAAGCATTTAGAGTGTGGCTGCAGGTGCGTTATGGATCGTTGGAGGCAGTGAACAAAGCGTGGTGGGCAACGTTTTGGGGCCATCAATATTCGGACTGGGCACAGATCGAACCGGTAGATCCCTCTATGCATGGCTTGATGCTGGATTGGAAGCGTTTTGTCTCTGATCAAGTCCTGGACTTCTACTTGGCCGAGATTGAGCCGTTACGCGAAACGACACCCGATGTTCCGGTTACCACCAATTTTATGCGGCCGGATGTGGGGCTGGATTATTGGGCGTTTGCGCCGCACGTGGATGTGATCTCATGGGATAGCTATCCACGGTGGCACAGCGAAGCTGATGATTTGCAGGTGGCATCAAGCACAGCGTTTTTTCATGATTTGCACCGTGCTTACAAGCAGCAGCCATTTCTGCTGATGGAATCCACGCCAAGTGTGACCAATTGGCAGGGGATCAGCCGCCTTAAACGGCCCGGTTTGCACCAGTTGTCTTCGCTGCAGGCGGTGGCACATGGCGCCAATGGTGTGCAATATTTTCAATGGCGGCAAAGCCGGGGCGGTACGGAAAAATTCCATGGGGCAGTGGTCAGCCATGCCGGGCATGAACAAACGAGAACCTTTCAAGAGGTAAAGGCGGTTGGGGAGTTACTCGCTCAGCTTCAACCCCTTGTGAAATCCGTCAACCGCGCTGAAGTGGCCATCATTTATGACTTTCAAAGCGAATGGGCACTTGATATGGCCCAGTTGCCGCGCAATGTAGATAAGAATTATCAGGAACGGTGCCAGGCTCATTACCGGCAGTTTTGGCAGCAAGGTATCACCGTAGATATTATTGACAGCACATTTGGCGACCTATCGAATTATAAACTACTTATCGCGCCGATGTTATACCTGCTGCAAGAAGGCGTCGCTGAGCGGCTGTGCGACTATGTGCGAAGCGGTGGAACTCTTGTTACTACTTATCTGACAGGCATGGTAAATCAAAGCGATCTGGTCTACTTGGGCGGCTCGCCTGGCCCGCTCAAAGCGCTGTTGGGCATTTGGGTTGAAGAAACAGATGTGCTGTTTGAACATCAGCAGCAGACGGTACAACTGATTGAAGGCACGCTTGCAGGCACAAATTACGCGGTCAAACAGTATGCGGATATTGTGCATTTGCAGGGCGCCGATCCCCTGGCTGTCTATGAGCAGGATTTTTATGCGGATTCGCCAGCCATTACTGTCAACCAATTTGGGAGTGGGCAGGCTTACTATCTTGCGGCTCGCCATGACGATCGGTTTCTGGCCGATTTTTATGGCGGGCTGGTCACTACATTGGGGTTGGAAACGGCCGTCAATCAGCCATTACCGCGCGGTGTCACTGCTCAAGTTCGTTTTACGGATAGGGAAAAGTTTATATTCTTGCTTAACTTTGAACCGCTGTCGCAAACGTTCAAACTGGACGTCCCGGAAGCTGTTGATGCCGTCTCAGGGCAAGCGGTTGGTGGTGAAATCAGGTTGGCCGGGTATGGTTTTCTTGTTTTGAGGCAAGGGAGGGGAAGTTAGGGATAAGCTCTCTTGGCTACCAAAATGGTCAGATCATCTGCCTGGGCCACCGATGCGGTGAACTTATCAACAGCGCTCACTATCGCCTGCACAATCTCTTCTGCGCTACAGTCTCCCGCGGCAGCTACGGCCGCTTTCAAGCGCTCTTCACCAAAAAATCGCCCCTCTGCATCCCTTGCCTCGTTGACACCGTCGGTATAGAGCACCAGGGCATCTCCAACTGCGAGCAGCGTCTCCTCCTCGCTGAATGATACGTCCCTAAATGCGCCCAGCAAGTAACCGTGTACGGGCAGCTCTTCAACGTCGCCACTCGCCCGCCGCAGGCAAAAGGGCGGGTTATGCCCGGCACTGGCATAGCGCAGCACGCCTGAGTCCACATCCAAAATAGCATAAAGCGCGCTCAAAAACAGAGGCGAGCGGTTATCGCTAAGAATCAACTCGTTGACCCGCTGCAATACATAGGCTGCTGAATGCCCTTTCTCTGTTTCTGCCCTGATCAGTGTGCGCGCCACGGCCATATACAATGCCGCGGGCACCCCTTTGCCGGTGACGTCGGCAATCACCAGGCAGAGCTTTTGCGGGTCGTCTTCTATCTTAATAAAGTCATAGAAGTCCCCCCCGACCTGCCATGCTGATTCATAGTGGGTAGCAAACTGCCAGCCTGAGATCTGCGGCGTACTTTGGGGCAGCAACAGCAATTGCATCTTGCGCCCGATAGCCAATTCGCGCTGAAGCGCCCGCCGCAGCACCTCCCCTTCTGTCCGCCGTCGCAGCCGGGCCGACATAATCGTCATGACCCGTGTGGCGAAGCCCGGGTGCTGGCGCACAAGGGCAGCAAAGCGCAGGCGATCGATGGGAATCAAAGTGCAGCCGGTAAGGGCCGTTACAGTACCAGTGCGCGGGCGGTTTTCCACCATGCCCATCTCACCGAACAATTCCCCGGCGGTCAACCTGTCGATTTCATTGCCATGCAGGGTAACCAGCAGTTCCCCTTCTACGACGACATACATCCTATCTGCATAGTCGCCAGCGTGAAAAACGACCTCGCCAGCGGCATATGTCTCCCGGCCGGCAGCGTCATTAAATAGGCCAAAGCCATGCAAGGTAGTCTTTTTCGTCATCCAACCCAAACGCCGTACACCATTCAGAAATGGGACAAAAACCGTGCTTTATGCAAATGAAGCAACGGCCGTCGCTTCATCCTCATAGAGCGGCATAACGTTGCTGAAACCGGAAGTATCCAGCACCTTGCGAACCAGAGGCTGCGGCTTGAGCAGCTTGTAATGCGCTTCCGGCCCACCCGCACTATCCAAGTCACGAGAGATAGCGTGGAACGCACCCCAGCCCTCTTCGGCATCCTCCAGTGTCTCGCCGCGCATGATCAAGGCCATGCGGTGCAGGGCGACCAGACCTGCGCTGGAGACAAAGTTCAGATTCTCGAGATCGAGCAGCAAATCACGCATTCCGCCCGCATAAAGCTCCTGCGTCTGCGTGATCAACGAGGCGTAATTCGAGGCGTCTAGCTCTCCTTCCAGCCGGATCACCGTCACGGGAACACGACCTTCTACCTTATCAACTGTTACATTAAGCATGATTAATCATCTCCTTGATGGTTACGATCCTTGCGGCATTAACTGCGCCGGTGGCTGCCTGACCAACAGGTCAGCCAGAACTGGTAATCCTTTGCCATGTGGCCAGACGAAAGTTGTTGGACGAGCCAATCAGGCGCGAACGAACCCTTTCCCGCTCACGCTGCTACTCCCTTAGCGCGCAATCCGCTTGAGCAAGATCAACTCATTTCCGCCACGCGAATGCCTGCTGTAGCGCAATTCATCACAAAAATTGCGCATCATATGGACACCCATGCCGCCAAACGGCCGTTCCGCCAGGGGGCGGGTCGTATCCGGGCTGGGCACCTTGGTCGGGTCAAAGCCAGGACCCTCATCAAGCAGGATCACCTGGACCACATCCCTACTGCAAATAACGGTCACCTTGATTTCCCCCGGCTGGTTCTGATAGCTGTGCCGGACGATATTGGCCAGCGCTTCATTCACGGCCACGATCAACTCGTCTACGGCGGCCAGTTCACAACCGCGCGCGACGGCCGTTTCACGAACATAATTCCTGATCTGGCCTAGATCGCCCAGGGTCACATCGTGGAAAACACGTCCCTTTTCGATATCCATAACTGCTACGATCAGATGATACTTGAAATGGACACCACTTTCAATCGCCGGACATAAGGGGTGTGCAGTTTTTTGATGGGTCCACTCTCGAAGATGGGACCCATCAACCTACTCACGCAGCTTAACACCCAGGCTGTTTTCCAGCTGCTTGAGGATACGCTGGCGCTGCTTGTATACGTCTTTATCGGTCAAAGTCTTGGTGGGAGCCTGGAAGGTCAAATGATAAGCCAGACTCTTTTTCCCTGCCGGAATCTGCGTGCCCTCGTAGACGTCAAAGAGCTCAATCTGCTTGAGCAAGAAGCCACCCGCCTGCTGCAACGCAGCGGCCACATCGGCTGCCGGGACATGTTGATCCACAACCAGGGCCAGGTCCTCACGAACGGCGGGGTACGGGGTGAGAGCGTCAAATTGATACGTGGAAATCACATGATCCAGAATGGTCGCCAAGTCCAAATCGGCAGCCAGCACGGGCTGGTCGCGGCTAATACGCGCGCCAAAGTTTTCTACAACTAGCGGATGCAGTTCACCGATGACGCCCAGCTCCGTCGTATCGTGCTTCAGTCGCGCCGTGCGGCCAGGGCGGAAAGTGGGGTGGTTCGACGCTTTAAAATGCACGTCCAGGTGCAGTCCGGCAAACAAGCTTTCGACGATGCCCTTTAGATCATAGAAATCTAGCAGCTCCGTCCGTACCGACTCTCGCCAATGTTCGACGAAGCGCGGCCCGGTTAGTACAATGGCCAAGCGGGCCAGTTCATCCGGCAGCATATCATTTTCGCCAGCCAGATAGATGTCACCAATCTCGAACAGAGCGATCCTCTGCTGGAAACGGCTGTTGTCGGCAACAATTTCCATTAGCGATGAGAGGAGGCTGTGACGCATCACCTTGCGGTCGATCGATATCGGATTGGTCAAGGTCACGTAAGGACGGTCATCGACGGGAACCCCGCTGCCAGCAGGGATAAGCCGCGCTTCACGTTCTGGCGCTGTCAACCTGTAGGTTATGACCTCCTGCAATCCCAGTTGCACCAGGATGTCTCGAACTTGCTCTTCGCGCTCTAAGTCAGGATTGCCGCGTTGTGGCGGCAAGGCATCGGCAATGATCGTCGAGGGGATATTGTCATAGCCAACCATGCGGCAGATCTCTTCTACCAGATCATGCGCGCCTTCGATATCCATGCGGTGATCGGGCACGGTAACCATCAAGTGGTCACCATATGGTTCCACCCTAAACTCAAGCCTCTCCAAAGTAACGGCCATCTCCTCGGCGCTCAGGTCCAGACCGCTTAATTGCCTGGCGTAAACCGGGTCAAGCTCGATCGTCACCTCCTGCGGCCGTTGAGGATAGGTATCGACAATTCCGTCCAAAACCGTTCCTCCGGCCAGACGGCGCATCAATTCCGCCGCGCGCTTCGCCCCCAGCAATGCCTGGCTGGGATGAACACCACGGCTGAAGCGGAATGCCGCATCCGTATGAATGCCCAATGCGCTGGCGCTGCGCCGGATATTGATGAAGTTCCAGGCGGCTGCTTCTAATAATACGTTGCTTGTCTCGGGCTTGATCTCGCTGTCGAGCCCACCCATGATACCGCCCACACTGAGGTTGCCGAGCGGGTCGGTCACCAAAATGGCGTGAGGCGGCAACTGATGCCGGACACCATCGAGCGTGGTCAGTGTCTCTTCAGGGTAAGGCAAACGCGTGTGAATATGGATGGGGCCATCGGGATCGTATTGTGCGGCCCGCTGCCGCAGGAAATCATAGTCGAAAGTGTGATTGGGCTGCCCCATTTCCAACATCACGTAGTTGCTGATGTCCACGACGACGTTGATCGGCCGTTGTCCGGCCAAGCGCAGGCGGTGCTGCATCCAATAGGGGCTGGGATTTTGCTCTACCCCTTCAATTACCAGGGCGACAAAACGGGGGTTGAGTTCAGGCTCATCGGTGCTGATGACGACACGGCCGTCCAGCGCCGCACCTTGCATGATCACATCATAATCGGGATAGCGGACACACTGGTTGGTCAATGCGGCGTACTCGCGCGCCACGCCCACGATCGAAGCACAGCGGGCGATATTGGGAATGATGTCAATCTCCAAGACCGCATCACCCAATACATCCTGCAGCGGCGTGCCGGCCACGTAGTCGGGAGACCAGGCATCTTTACTCATAAGGATGATGCCTTCGTGCTCTTCGCTAATACCCAACTCTTTTTCCGAGCAGAGCATGGCATCATTGTATATACCGCGCAAGGCACGCCCCTTCAGTTTGCTCTTGGTCCGTCCTTCTTTGTGCCCGTCGTATAGGGTCGCCCCTTCCAGGGCCAAGGGCGAGTAAATATCTAGCGCACTAATATCCCCCTGTCCCACAAAGGGGAACAAGTTGGGAGCGCCGGTCACGACCACTTTAAGGGCTTCAGCACCATATTCTACGGAAGCCAGAACAAGCCGTTCTGCATTAGGGTGCTGCTGCACTTGATGGATATGTGCCAGCACAATCTTGTCGCGATCCCAGACGAGATCAGCCCCTGGGATACCGGTCAACAGCGTGTGTTTCACTTCCAAACCGGCATTGGTCAAGATTTTGTCAACCTCGCTCACCGCGAGTTTTATGTTTACATAATCACTAAGCCATGACAAGGGAACAAGCATGGGAAATCTCCGTTTAGACGCACACGCTGTGGACGGGTCTCCCGACCGCGCCAGCGGGCTTTTGCAGGCCGGTCTCCTGACCGCGCCTGATCCAAGGCGTCTCTAGTTAGAATTGCTGCAAAAAGCGCAAATCATTCGCCCAGAACTGGCGAATGTCGTCTATACCATATTTAAGCATGGCGATTCGCTCCGGCCCCAAGCCAAAAGCAAAGCCAAAATAGTTTTGCGGATCATAGCCGCCGTTACGCAGCACAGTTGGGTGAACCATGCCGGAGCCGAGTATCTCGAGCCAGCCCGTGTACTTGCACACCTGGCAGCCGTCACCGTCACAGAGAAAACAAGTGACGTCCATTTCAGCACTCGGTTCTGTGAAAGGGAAATAGCTGGCGCGAAAACGGGTCTGCCGTTCTTCTCCAAAGAGGCGGCGCGCAAATTCGGTTAAGGTGCCCTTCAGGTCGGCAAAAGTTATGTTACGCCCCACTGCGAGCCCCTCGACCTGCGTGAACTGGATTTCACTGCGCGCGGTGACTTGCTCGTTACGGTAGCACATGCCAGGTACGATTACACGAATCGGCTCGGGGTAATACTCGCGCATGGCGCGGATTTGGCCCGGGCTGGTCTGCGTGCGCAGGATAACGTCCGGCTGACCTGTATAGAAGCTGTCCTGCATCTCACGCGCCGGGTGGTGCGGCGGGAAGTTCAGCAGCTCGAAGTTGTATTCATCCGTCTCCACATCAGGGCTGCGGTAGATTTGGAAGCCCATGTCGCCGAAGATGCGGTAGATGTCGCGTAGGGTCTGGGTGATGATGTGCAGCCCGCCCCGTGGCACGAGGCGGCCAGGAAGGGTGACGTCGATTGTTTCGGCGCTCAATTTCGCCTGCAATTCGGTCGTTTTGATATACGCCAAACGGCCGTCGTAAGCAGTCTGCAGATCCTGCTTGATCTCGTTCAACCGCTTGCCAAAAACAGGCCGCGCTTCTGGCTGCAGTTGGCCCATTTGGCGCGTGAGCAAATAAACGCGCCCTTTGCGGCTGAGCGTGTCGCGATACCACGCCTCCAATTCGGCCGTATTCGCGGCTGAACGTAAGCTCGCTAATGATTCAGCATAGATAAGATCTAGGTCTGGTTCCATGGATTACCTTCCAGTCTAGGCGGTGCGTTTGGTAACTGATCTTCCGCATCCCATCGGGCACTTGAGACATTATCACAATGGAGAAGCATATCATACCCACCGCCACGCGCCAAAACAAAAAGAACGCGGTTTTGCTGCCGCGTCCTCTCGAATTCGCTGTTCCTGCTGGCCTTACCTAAGCAGAACCAACCTCCTCCGCGCGCACGGCATCAGGGGTCAATAAAAAGCTAAAGCCAAAAAACATGCAGTTCGATCTTTCGTTCATCTGGCCAAGATCGTAGCATTTGCCATTGTCTCTGTCAAGAAAACTGAGTGAAATATCAGGTGGCAGGAATCATTCTGTGGTCTATTTTCCTTCTTCGCCCAAATGATAACGATCAAAGAGTCCGCGCAGGAAATCGGCATTGGGGCCGCCGCCCATGTAGTCGAGGAGCCTATTGAGCAGCAAGGCCAATGTTTCGTGGCCCGGCTTATCCTGGCCAAAGCGGGCCAGCTGCGTAATTGCGCGCACGGCAACCAGGCGTGGAGAACCATCCAGGTCGAGCAAGCTCATTACACGCCCGTGGATCGGCGTGCCGATAAATACATCAAGGAAAAAATCAGAACGGGTGGATATCGATCTAAACTCCGGCATCTGCGCCAGGATGCTCGCCAGCCGGTCAAAGTCCTCGCGACTTAACTGAATACCTGCCGCCGGCATGGTTTCCAGTTGTGAATAGCCAGGCGTCGGCAACAGGGGGGAGGTGGTAGGTGTCGTTGCTTCTCCGGCGACCTCCAAGGTAAAAGTACGTTCCAATTTGTGGATTTGATTGCTTTTGTCGGTATATTCAACAGCCAATCGCAAAGGAACGCTGCTGCCTTGCGTGCGTGGACAAAGATCCAACGAATGCTCAAAATGATTACCAGGTGTGATGGTCGGTGTGGTTCGAGTATGCCCCGATTTACCACTGTAGCGCTCATCCTTTAGACTAACCAAGACAAAACGGGCTATGCCGAATCCATCGTTGCGCAACGAATACTTAAGCGAGGACCACGTGTTTAGCGTCATTGGTTCCGGCTCAATTTCCAGGATGATGATTGGTTGGCGCCGGTAGCGTGATACTTCTCGTTCACAGTTCAGGCGTTCTTCTTTTTGTCCCGTTTCCACATAGGCGCGAGCGGCCTGCTCCCAGGCGACGGCTTTCTCTTCGTCATCAATCGCTTGCTTGCTGAGAAAACGGGCGTGGTTTTCGTAGGCGTTGGCGCGTTTGCCGAAGCGGTCGAGCTGCAGCCACAGATCGGCAGCAATTAACCATTCGCCGGCCAGTTGGTACTCTTCGGCGGCCTGCTCCAGGTGACCTAACTCGCGCCGCAAATTGGCTGCCTGCAAATGATCGCCTGCTGCAGCCAAGGCCACGGCCGTTTCCTCTTGTTGGGCCAGGATGAGCTCCGGGTCCAGAGGTTCTACTTCAACGACCTCTTCTTCAGTTTCAGGAACAACGGGGCGGGCCAGAGCCAGCACCGCCCCGCCGCGATCGGCCAGCAGCAGAGCAGTGTCAGCCAAGACGGGGGACATTTCCAAGCGGCGTTCCATCGCCAGCCGCCATTGTTCTTGACCCGTATCCATTTCGAGAGCGTAGAGGTGATGGTCTTCGCCGGCGACATAAATCGTATTATGGTGAATAAGGGGCTTGGCTATGATTGCGCGTGTTGTTTCAAATTTCCAGTCGACACGACCGCTGGCAGCATCAAGCGCCAAGAGACCATAACGGGAACCGACGAAGAGACGCGTGCCGGCGAAGGCTGGTGTGCTAAGGGCACGTCCGTCGCCAATCTCCGCCTGCCACACTAAAGAACCCGAACCCGTTTCCAGGGAAAAGAGTCTACCCATACTGCTGACGACGTAGGTAAACTTGTCTGTGACCAACGGGGTCTGATTGAGCCAATCGCGCTTGACCGTTTCAAACTGAAAATGCCAGCGCACCGTTCCATTCAAATCGATAGCCAGCAATTCCGGACTGCGGCAGGGGATAAAGACGATCCCCTGGTGCACAGCAGGGACGTCCCCAGATGCACTAACCTCTAGAGGGATATGGCGTTCACTGTCCCCTTCCGCCTCGGGGCTGATGATGGCCAGCGTACGGGCTCCGGCGGTAACCAGCAACTGGCGATCGATGACGACCGGTGCTGAATAATGCTGGTGTTCTCCCTGCCACTGCCAGATGATCGCACCAGCCTGGTCAAAGGCAAAGACGCCCCCTTGGCCACGCAAAAGATTGCTGCTGCCCGTGGAGACGACGGCGATATCCTGGCCCTCCGCCAGCAAACGGTACGCTTGCATCCCGCTTACCAATCCATATTCGAAGCTGTGCTGCCAGCGAACCGTTCCATCGGTCAGATTGAGCGCCGTAAGTTCGGTGTGCTTGCCGCGCTGCGCGGATGATTGGGTGGCAATGAGCACCGTTTCGCCAACAACTTGTGGTGGTTGGATTACGGTCTGCTCTAACTCCGCCTGCCACAAAGTTTCAGGTGGGTTTGCTCTTTCATTCTCCATAAATTACCCTCGCAACATTCAACTTCCATTTCGACCAACGCGGCCGTTGATTCAGCTCAAGAAATGGAGTCACTTGTGTTTGGTGTAAATTCAGTCCTTACTCTTCAATAATCAGATTTGAGATCGTGGCTTTTATCGCCCCGTCCACCGGCAACCGATACCCGATCCAAAACAATCTATCAGTAAAGTCTATATTTATCGGCCCTGCAACCTTAGATCCGTTGCGGAAAATGTTCAGTTCATCCCCAACCAGAACCAATCTAAACTGATCGACCGTACCGAGCGGGTATGTAATATACTCGCCACCCTTGGTCATGTATTGGTCAAAACCACCCCTCTCCTTGTGTTTCACAAACACCGGATAGCCCGCTTGAGGGCTTTCTTGCTGATAATAGATGTGCCCGAAATTCTGCGGAAGATGACTTGGCAAGATACCAATAGAAACATTGGTCAATATATCATCGCCTGGCGAGGTCAATCGATCAACTCTTACATCGAACGCGATCGTGACATCCCCATCAATCGGCGCGAAGAGTCCATTTACTTCTTCGCTGTTTGGTCGGGCCGCGTCAATAATAAAGTCACCATCTTGTATTTCAATACCCCAAGAGGAAAGGTCCCAACAATTGTTATTGTCTGTATGCAATGAACCAGCTCCGCTGGGCGTCCACGTACTGTCAGAAATGCATCTGGATTCTAATTCAGCAGCATTTGTTGCAGAGGCAACGGCCGTGGCGGCTGCGGCTGCGGCGGTTGCGGTTTTGTTCGCAGCGGCTATTACTTCTAATTCAGCAGCAGAATTTGCGGCTGTGACGGCTATGGCGGAGGCGGCTTCGTCTGTAGCTGCCGTGGTTTCTGATTTAGCAACAGATGTCGCAGCAACGGCCGTGGCTATCGCGGCTTCGCTTGTACCCTGGTCAATTTCCGGATCAGCAGCAACTGTGGCGGCGATGGCTGCGGCTATCGCGGCTTCATTTGTAACAGCAATTGCCTCCGGAGCAGCAGCCTCAGCAATGGTACCAGCTTCTGTACCCCTGAATGTCCCATCTTGCCCCTCACCCTCTGATGCAGCACTATCTCCGTCACCGGGTTGTGGGCCGACATATTTCGCCACTGCTAAGCCGGCAATTACCATGAACAAAATCAGGGCCAAGACAACCAAGACATAGACCCACCTAGAAAGACGGCCGCTTTGGGCCCCAGCATCAACAGGCTCTGGTTCAAGTGGGGGCGCAAACTGGGCCGCTGCTATGACCGATACGGCTTGCGTTAGCTGGGAGGCAGAGGCATATCGTTTTGCAGGATCTTTGGCCATTGCTTTCTCAATAACCGTTTGCAGGCTGGACGGTAAATTAGGATTGGCTTCGGCGATGTTGGGTACAGGATCCCGTAGATGCATCGTGATCACTTGACTATCGCTTTCGTCGTCATATGGTTTGCTGCCACTTAGCATCTCATAGAGGACAACGCCCAGCGAGTAGATATCACTGCGGCCATCGATGTCTTTGCCATTCAACTGTTCCGGGCTCATATACTGCGGCGTACCAAAGATTTGGCCTGTTCGCGTCCTCAGCCCGCTGGAATCCTCCATCTTGACAATGCCAAAATCGCTCAGATAGGCATCTCCATCCTCATCGAAAAGGATGTTCCCTGGCTTTATATCACGGTGCACTATGCCATGACTGTGGGCTTTGTCTAGCGCGCCGCCAATGCGCCGCAATATAGTAAGCGTCTCGTCAAGGCTTAAGGGGCCTCGAGCAATTTGTTTCTTGAGGGTTCCCCCTTTCATCACGCGCATGACATAATAAAGCCACTCGCCTTCCTCACCAAAATCATAAAGGGAGACTATGCTACCATGTTCTAGGGAAGCGACCGCTTTGGCCTCTCGCTCGAACCGGACTGAGAAATCCGGTTCCTGCATGTATAGTTGAGGTTGTAACACCTTAAGGGCAACCTCTCGTTCCAATTTGGGATCATAGGCCAGATAAACGGTGCCCATGCCACCTTCGCCGAGCTGATCGCGTATCTCGTAACGGCCGATTGTCTTTTGAGCCATCTTACTTCCTCTACTCAAGATGCGTTGCCACCTGGAGATTCATTTGAATACAGTAATATGGTGTCAGGCGTCATCATTGTAATATATCAGAGACCGATCTTGCAATGGGTATAGTCTTTTCATGGGTAACTGCTATCGCTGCCAGCGCTTTTGGGTGTGAATGCATAACAGCGGTCCCAATTCGACGGAGACGGTAGCCAATTCGGCCGTCATGGTATTGCTCACGCCGCGCGCGGGACCAAATGCGAGAACTTCATCCTTCAAGGGGTATGTCAAGCCACTCGTTTGGCGCACCAGAACATCTCCTCCCAGGGGGATGAGTGAAATCGTATCGCCGGCTGCGCCGTGGATGTTTGTTTCGGCCGTTACCAGCCAGGCGCGCTCAGTTGGGGTCAGCAGTTCGATGCGGCGCTGCACCAAGGCCGGATGGGCTAAAAGCAAGATATTGGCCAATGTCTGGTCAAGCCGACCGCCAAAGGCGGCAAATACAAGGATGTCTTCCTGATAAGAGGCAACCGCGTGCAGCAAGGCCAGCTCCAGGTCGGTTTCGTCCTTTTCCGGCGCATAAGTCCTTAGGGGCACCTCAAACTCGGCCAACCAGGAGCGAACCGTCTGTGACAGGGAATCCATATCGCCAATGACCAAATCAGGAGGATGTCCCAATCGCCACAGGTGCTGCGAACCGCCATCAGCGGCAATAACGGCCGTGGCAGCCGCCAAGTAGGGCCGGATCCAGGCCATCTCTTCCAAATCGCCATTGGCAAATAGTAATACAGTCATCGTCTGCTTTTATGATAAGGCATGCTGCTCATGAATGCGAATAGATGCCAACTCTTAATTGATTGTCAGCGGTGGTAGCTAATCCCCGTTTTCAGGAACGCGTGTAAACCCGACAACTGAAAAGCCCTGGTTAATGCCCATTTTTCTCGAGCCATGATCTGATTTCTGATATACTCGCCAGCGGAGGCTTCATGAACAATATGCAGAAGAAAGTCAGTGCGGATTTTGTGGATCGTTTTGGCGCGACGCCAGATGTGATGGTGCGTGCCCCTGGCCGGGTGAACTTGATTGGCGAACACACCGACTACAATGATGGCTTCGTCTTACCCATGGCTATTAATCGCGCCGTGACTATCGCCGCGAGAGCGCGACAAGACCGGCAAGTTTCGCTTTATGCGCTGGACATGGCGGAAGTCGCCAGCTTTGATCTTGACGATCTCACCCATACAGACGGCGGTTGGGCTGAGTATGTTAAGGGGATGGCCTCTGTTTTGCAGCAAGCCGGTTATGGACTGTCGGGTTGGGAAGGGGTGATGAGCGGCGACGTTCCCATTGGCGCGGGCCTTTCTTCTTCAGCAGCGCTGGAGCTGGCCACAGCGCGGACTTTTGCGGCCGTCAGCGGGTTTGCCTGGGATGGGGTTGAAATGGCCAAGCTCGCCCAGCGCGCGGAAAATCAGTGGGTTGGCGTCAACTGTGGCATCATGGATCAGATGATTAGCGCGGTAGGCAAAGCGGGACACGCGTTGTTGATCGATTGTCGCTCGCTAGCTACGGAGTTGGTGCCCTTGCCAGCGGCAACTCGCGTCGTGATCCTGGATACGGCCACACGCCGCGGCCTGGTTGACTCAGCTTATAATGAGCGCCGGCAGCAATGCGAAACGGCCGCTGCGTTTTTTGGCGTTCCTGCTCTGCGTGATGTGACCATGCAGGAATTTGAATCCAGATCGTCCGGCCTGGATCCGCTAACTTTACGCCGTGCGCGCCACATCATCAGTGAAAATGAGCGTACGCTTGAAGCTGCCAAGGCTATGCAACAAGGTGACGCCATCCAATTGGGCCGCCTGATGGTAGACAGCCACAACAGCATGCGTGATGATTTTGAGATATCGAACAGGGAATTAAATTTGATGGTGGAAATCGCGCTGGTCCAGCCTGGCTGCTACGGCGCTCGCTTAACCGGCGCCGGTTTTGGCGGTTGCGCAGTGGCGCTCGTGCGGGCTGAGGATACAGAGAGCTTTGCCGAGGCGGTGGCCCGCCAGTACGAAGATGAAAGCGGACTGACGCCTCACGTGTATATCTGTGAAGCCACTGATGGGGCAGCCCTGCTGTTAGATTAACAGATTATGCCCCAAGCGCTGCTAGCAAGTTTTCAACGGATGCCTCTTCTACGTAATCCTGCCTGTAGACCCACAAGTCACCTGAATCCAGGCCGACCGTGATCACCCGCAAACGAGGCACCGCCAGCAATAACTTGACGACCTCAGAACGGCTTTCCTGGCCCTCTGCTTCTTGCGCCTGGTCCAGGATAACGACATCCACCTTGTTCGACCGCGCCAATTCTTCAGCCTCTTGCAGGGAGGTAGTTTGCCTGGTCAGGCTTAAATCAGCCACATCGGACAGGAGGTGTTTCAACCCTTCCCGGAATAAGCCATTTGATGAAACAACCAATACGCGTTTACCAGACATATCGCTCCTTACATAGATATTTTCTTTCAAGAACGATAAGAGGGTCGCCATCGACGACCCTCTCTCGAATCAACAAATGATTCTATCCTAAAGCATGTCGATCGAGCGCCAGACCAACATGCGTTACGCAGATCATAAGGCCGTGACCATGTCCTTGAGAGCATTCTCGACATACGACGCCGGAGTACTATCCAGGCTGTCCAGGCTGCACGGGGCCGATGCGGAACGGCCGCATCATCTCATTGTCTTCATGCTCGACGATGTGGCAGTGCCACACGTATTGACCTGGGTTGAGGAACTGCGCCTTGACGCGCGTCACCGTGCCGGGATACGCTGTGACGGTGTCTTTGAAACCAGTCTCCCACGATTCAGGCGGTGTAACAACGCCGTCGGGTACAATTGGTTGTGCTACATCACCGTTTACGTCCAAAACCAAACCTTCGCGGTTCACCACTTCAAATACGATTTCATGGATGTGCATAGGATGCGCATCACCAGTGGTATTGTAGAATTCCCAAACCTCGGTAGCACCAACAGCCGGATTCTCAGTCACCGCTTCCATCCAAAGTCGCTGCGTCCAAATGCCTGCTGGAGTGGTATCATCGATGCTATCAGGACCTACAGTGCCAAGTACAGCTTCCACGGGGCCTTCTACAGCGGCACCAAAGGCATCAACACCTTCACCCATTACTTCAATGAGCGCCAAGGGGCGGGTGACACTTTCAGGCGGCAAGGGGGTAATAGCCGGTAACTGCAGGAACTGCGGCGGCGTCGTAGGATCGGGTGCTGGCGACGGCACAACCTGGAACTGCATGATTTTGCCTGTGCTGTCGGGGTCAGCCGCATCGAAATCACCGTCCGGCTCGCCACCGCCAAATGGCTCATCCGGACCAACATTAAGCAGTTCATGGTTGCCCACTGGCACGTTGGTGAAGTCGACGATGAGATCAGAGCGCTCCGCCAGCCCCATGAGCAGGCGGTTGCCGTTGGTCGAAGTGAGATTCACAGGCGCGGCCAGGAAGCCACCCCCGTTGCCGATAGCCCACACTTCCACGCCAGGAATGGCGCTGAAGTCCAGGATCAGGAAGCGCGACTGGCAGCCGTTGAGGAAGCGCAGGCGATAGCGCCGCTGCTCCACCGTCTGGAAAGGCCAGGTGTTACCATTGACCATGATCATGTTGCCGAAGAACTCCGGGTTCCAGATAGGTGAAAACTCTCCGTTGGGGATGAATTCGCCGACAATGCCGTCGAAGAATTCGCGCGTATCCGGGTAGAAGAGCGAGCCGTCCGTGTTGAAGGAGCGATCCTGGATGGCAATGGGGATTTCGTAATAGGTTTTATTCGGCGGGAACTTGTCATTCGCTTTCGGCGCCGGACCCGGCAGCACGGCCGCGCTGCCGTCGCGCGAGTCGAGAACCGTATCGTCCGGCCCGCCGCGGATGAGATAAAAACCGGCCGGACCGGCATACACATTGACCCGGGTCATACCCAGCGTATGGTCATGATACCAGATGGTCGAGGCGCGGTTGTCGTTCGGATATTGGAATGTGGCAAAGCCAGGCCCCCAGGTTTCGCCGAAGTTCGCTGCAGCCTTGTTTGCAAAGAAATCATACCAGGTGCCTTCTGTGGCGTAGACCGGTTGGGATATCGTTGGCATCAGGCAAGTACCAGGCCTCGGCGTAGCCGTCGCTCTCGTCGCCGACACCGACGGCGCCGTGAACATGGGTGACCATTGGCACCGGGCCGGTATACGCTGAGGGTGTAGACGTGAACGTTGGGCGTGTGTCGCGTCCCGCCGTTCCGCCGGGTGGGTTAGCCCAGTGCAAAGTCTGGTCGACCGGCAGCAGATGCGGCAGAGCTTTGCCTTCCCCATCCACCAGATCATTGATCCACTTGACGCGCACCGGTCTGCCTTGCTTAGCCTCAATGGTCAGCGAAGGTGCGTTGTGCAGCAAAATCCCTCGCTTGCTTTCCGCCGAGACGGCACCGTAGCCCCAAAGCTTCGTTGGCGGGTAGAACAGCGCAGGCGAGTGCAATTCTCCTGGTAAGACCTGCTGGTCGAACTGCTTCATCGAAATCTCGTAGTAGTCAACTTGCTTGCCCCCCTTCTGCTTAATCGTACCCGCCATTGGCATGACCGGCGGAATGAGCATGGGCGTCTTATATTTGGGGACAGCTAGGGGATCCAGTGTGCCTCCCGGAATCGGGGCAGCAAACAGGCGCTGGATGCCACCAAATTTCGTAGAGGCAAAGAGCGCCAGTGTTGAAGCACTGGTAAGCTTGAGAAATGTTCGTCTTGAGATAGGATGTTTGTTAATTGCCATGGTTGTCCTCCCTAAAAAACTAATGATTCCATCTAAAAGAATTCCTTTCCCTTAACTATCATCGGAATCAGAAATCCTTCCTGAACACTGCTATATCAATCGCCTTTCATCGCACGAACTACATAATTTCCTCCCCTATCTGGAGCCGTCCCGGCCGCGACCGGGGCAGAACCCAGCCTAGGACGCTGGGTTTAACAGGACGACAGGTAAATAATTCCAGGCCGGTTGGCCGCTAGACACTGTGGTCAGCACGGCCGTGTCCTGCTTACTGCTGTCATGCTGGGAAGTGGCCTGGATCGAAACCTGGTCACTTGCTAAAACGGCCGCGGCAGGCGGAATCAATACCGTGACGGTCAGCTCCTGGCTGCCGCCAGCGCCCAGGGTGACAACTTGCGACGACAGCGTCGTCGTCCAGCTGTTTCCCGTGGGCAGCAGATCAAAACTGTCCACGACGTTGCCGCTGTTGGTGACGGTCAGGGTGTAGATTACCTGCCCACCGGCCGGGCCGGAGAGGGACTGATCGGCCGACAGGGTGACGCCGTAAACGGGCGCTGCTACCGCGGTTGTGGTCAGGACGGCCGTGTCCTGCTTACTGCTGTCATGCTGGGAAGTGGCCTGGATCGAAACCTGGTCACTTGCTAAAACGGCCGCGGCAGGCGGAATCAAAACCGTGACGGTCAGCACCTGGCTGCCGCCAGCGCCCAGGGTGACAACTTGCGAGGACAGCGTCGTCGTCCAGCTGTTTCCCGTGGGCAGCAGATCAAAGGTATCCACGACGTTGCCGCTGTTGGTAACAGTCAGGGTGTAGATTACCTGCCCACCGGCCGGGCCGGAGAGGGACTGATCGGCCGATAGGGTGACGCCGTAAACGGGCGCTGCTACCGCGGTTGTGGTCAAGACGGCCGAGGCTGTTTTGCTGCTGTCCCCTTGCGAGGTGGCCGTGATCGTAACGGTGTCGCTTTCCTGACCGGCCGCGCCGGGCGGGATAGCCACGGTGACCGTGAAGTCGGCGCTGGCAGAGGGCGCCAGACTCACTAGCGCCGTGGACAAGGTGGTGGTCCAGGTTTGCCCGCCGGCGGAGAGGTTGATGCTGTCGGTCATCGTGCCGGTGTTGGTGAGCGACAGAGTGTAGGTGACGGTCTGACCAGCCGGACCCTGCAGGGCCTGGTCGGGTGACAGGCCGAGGCTATAGGTTTCTTGCATGCGCCACAGCTCACCGCCAGCGGTGACATTCGAGGTGCCGACATAGAGCTGGCCGAGGAAATCGGCCGTGGCATTGCTGCCATTGGTCGTGGTGTTGTTGAGGTCGCCGAAACCATCCAGGTTGGCCTGCTCCCAGAGCGAGCCATCCGCCGTGCGCCAGATCTCAATGCCTGTGACCGTGTTGGTCACGCCGATATAGAGTTGATTCTGGAAGACAAAGAGCTGCTCAACCTTTTCGTTGTTCGCGTCGCCGAAAGCAGGGGTCGCCAGGACCCAGTTGTCGCCATCGCTGCTGCGCCAGAGCTGGGCGCCGCTGTCTGCATTGCCGGCGCCGACATAGAGATCAGCAGCAAAGACAGCCATGCCGCCGGTCGCCATGGTTTGGCTATCGCCGAAACCGTCGCTTAAGACGGTCTCCCAATCACCTCCATAGCTGCGCCAGATTTGCGCGGGCGCGCCGGCCGCGTAAGAGACTGCGGCGTACAAGCCGGTATCGTAGACATCATCGAAAACGGCCAGGCCGGTGACGCTGGCGGTATCGGTCATGGGCACCGTTGGCGCCACCTGCGACCAGTTACTTAAGTTCCCATCCCCGACCAAAGTGCGCCAGATCTGGGCGCCGCTGTCCTGTTTCGTAGCCCCGACATAGAGCGCCTGATCGTAGCCAAGATCGTATACGGCGAGGGCGGTGAAATCAACGGTATCGGGATCGCCAAAACCAGCGTTGACCACCTTGCCCCAGTTCACACCGTCCGCGGTACGCCAGATCTGGGCGGCATTGCCGCGGCCGGTGCCGGCGTAGAGATACCCTTTGTAGACCGTCATAGCGAGGATGGCGGGGGGCGCGGTGTCGTGATCACTGCCGAAGCCCGGATCAGTAACCGGGGCCCACGTCGCTCCGTCTGCGGAGCGGAGTATCTGCGCGCCATCCAATTGTGGTCCGGGATCAATCGGGTTGTAGGTGCCAGCATAAAGGAAGCCGTTGAAGGATGCCAGCGCGCTGACCTCACCGGCCAGCGGGTCACCGAAGCCGTTGCTGTTCACCTGCTGCCAGCCGGGCACGACTTGCACCAAGGCGGAGACGCCGGCAACTAGCGCAGCCAGGAGGATTAGCAGAACGGTAAAGGCGAACCTCTTATGTGCCATCTCGCACTTCTTCCTTCATCACAGAACCGATATTACTTGTTATTTTTCGAAAGCAACTGCCTTTGTATATTGGGGGGAGGGAAAAATCCCTCCCCCCAATAAGGTAATTAGAACCGTAGGTTACGGCGTGGCTACTGTGGCGGTGTTCGACCAAGCCGACTGGGTCGTGTCGTTGAAGGCATGGACCCTGTAGAAGAAGGTCGTGCCGCGCGCTGCGGTCTCGGAAAAGGTGGTGAGGTCAGCCGCGATGGTAGCATTCACGACGCCGCTCGTGAAGCCGGCGTCATAAGCCCTTTGGATCAGGAACCCGGTCTCGTTATTAGAGTTGTCCGTCCAGTTCAGGGTGACGGTCGCCGTCTTTTTGTTCTTGCACAACGGCGGTTCCGGCCAGGCCGCTAGGGGCCAGGATGGCGTTAATGGGCGGTCCTACCTCCCTCCCGGAATCAAGCGTCAGCGTCGGCCAGCCGCCGCCGGGCGGGATCTTGTTGAAGGCCGGATCGGAGTAGTCCCAGGTATCTCCGACCACGTTGATGGCGTACACCTGGTACTCGTACAGCGTCTTATCGTTTCCGAGGAGGTCGATGTACTGCCTCGCGCCCGTACCAGGACCGACGATCAGCCTGTCGGACGGAACGGTGGCGACGACGCTCCAGGCATCGGCCGAACCGTCAACTCGCCGTTCAATGACAAAGGCGGTTTCGTTTTTGGAGTTGTCGGTCCAGGTCACGAGGTACTGCTGGTTCCGCCCGTTCCCGCTGCGAACTGCTCCAGTAGCCGGATCAAAAGCTGGCGCTACGGGCGCGACACCTACGACCTGGGCGTGCATCATGTCCATCTCTTCGTGGCTGAGGATATGGCAGTGATAGACATACTCCCAACCGAAGTTGACGTAGTGGTTGACGATATCGACCGGTTCCCCATCCGGGTTGAAGGCCATGATCGGCAGGCCCATTGCCTCCCGCTGCGTCGTGTTGGCGCCGTCGAGGTACACGCCCTCGGGCATCGACGGATCCAGCAGGCGGATGCTGTTGGGCAGACCGCCCCATTCCTCCGGGAGCTGCGGGATGATCGGCCGCATGGCGACGATGGTGTCCTCCAGCGGGCTGATGCGCACCGTATCCTTCCAGCCCAGCTCGTTGGCCTCCGGCTTGCGGATGATGCCATCCCAGCCGACGCGGTTGATGAGCTGCACGTCGTACAGGTGGAAGTGGATGGGATGCGTGTCCACGCCGTTGTGGGTGAACTTCCAGATCTGCGTGCCGTCGTCGGTGGTGGCGATGGGCGTCACTTCCACGCCAGGCGGCAGCTCGATGCCGTCGAGGATCTCATCCGGCGGGTAAGTGTAGCCATGTAAGATCATGTTCTGCAGGCCGGCCTGGGCGTTGGGTGTCTCCACCCCCAGGAAGCCGCTCATACGGCCGTACTCCATTTCAAAGGCCTCGCCCATCTCGTCCTGGATCATCTTGCGGCTTGAGATTAATGGTCAGGGTATCTGATTGCCCATAGCCGGTATCTCCGCCGAAGGTCAACGAGGTATCGTAGATCTGCACCAGGCCGGCCTCTGGGCCGTTGTTCTGGAAGGTCGTGCCGTAGGCCGAGTTGTAGGCGCCCTGCCCGACGATGATCGGGTTCTGCCCGCTCTCGAACACGCCCGAGCCGTCGGCCTGATGGGCGAAGGCGTTCTTGCAGCGGGGCCAGGTCGAAGGCCGTGTCCCGTGCCGCCGTTCACCTTGATCTGCATGATCGTGCGGACGTTGGGTCCGTAGCCGGGCAGCGTGGAAGGCGCACCACCGGTATCGCGGTAATCCCCGTTGCCGGTATAGTAGTCATAGCGCGGGTCACGCGCCGGGAAGGCGGCCGGGGCGTCGTTGTACAGGATCAGCGTCTGGCCGGCGTACTGCGAGAAGTCGACGATGACGTCATGCCGTTCGGCCGGGGCGGTCAGCAGCGAGTGCAGGTCGACGTTGCCGGCGTTGAAGACGGTCGGGTCAGTGACCCACGTAGTCGGTTGGGCGGGGATGACGACCGGTGCAGGCAGGAAGCCGCCCTCGTTGGCGATGTCGATCCAGTCCGGGCCTTCGGTACCCACGACCGGGGTGGGGAAGACGGTGGCGTCTAGCAGAGCTGCCGCCACTTCATCCGGGTTCAGGGCAACCTCGGTGCAGGCCACGCCAGTGCTTTCGGGTGCCGGGTTGGGATTGTTGGCATCGCAGAGGACGCCGTTGGCGTCAATCGCCTGGTAGAGCGACAGGTTGAAGAAGCGATCGTTGGCCGCGTTGAGGATGCGGAAGCGGTAGGACTTGCGGGTCAACCGTGAGCGTCGGGTAGGCCGTGCCATTGATCACGGGCGTGTCGTTGAACGACTCCATGCCCATCGAATTGTAGGGCGCACCCGGCATCAGCGCCGGCTCGCACCAGGTCAGGTCGGGATCGCAGGCAGGATCGATAGTATGGATTGTCGATCGGACCGTAATCGATGGCGTTTGTCGGCGGCCAGAACCAGGGACCGTAGGCCCAACGGCCGTACTCGTTGACGCCCGAGGCATCGCCCGGGTTCTGCGCCGGGGAGTAAACATGGGGCAGCCACAGGCTGCCCTCGCCGCCCCAGCGGGCAGTGTCCCAGGTCTCGTCCTGCAGGGCGAGCTGCGCATCGTTGGGCACAAAGGTCTTGTCCTGGACGACCAACGGGATCGTTTCCGCGGGGCCAGGGATGATACCCCCGTCGACCAGCGCCTGTCTCGGTCGCATCCTGGATGATGTAGGGTGCAGCCATGCCGGCGTAGACGTTGAGGCGGGTGATGCCCCAGGCGTGGTCGTGGTAGAACATCAGCCGCGCGCTCTGCTGGTTGGTGTAGTAGAAGGTCATCTCGCCGTCGGTGGGATTGCCGTCGTCATTCATATCCGGCACGGGCCGCACGCTGGTACCCTGCGGGTAATCCGTGTTCTCGCCGGCCGGCGTAATCCACTGGTGCGGCGTGCCGTCCGAGATCCAGGGCGAGATGCCGCCGTGCAGGTGGATGATGGCCCGGTTGTCGGCGAAGCAGAGACCCTGCGCCACCAGCGCATCCTTGCCGGGACCGCTGCACATCGGATTCTGCGGGTCGACCTGGTCCGTGTTCATCATCGCCCACTCGTGGCCGGCCGGGGTCATGCCTGAGCCCATTACCGTGGAGTCGACGGGGATGAACAGGTTACCGCCTGCGCCGGTGGGCAGCAGGTTGCGGAAGAGGATGCGTACGGGCCTGTCCTTGGTAGCGACGATGGCCGGGCCAAGATAATTGGCTGGGGTACCGCCCATATTGGCCTGGCGGTAACCGCGCAGCGTGGTGGGTGGCAGGTCGGAATGCATCTGCTCGGTGTACTCGACCAGCTCAATTACGTAGTAGTCCGTGCCGGGGTAGGTAGTCCTGATCAGGGACGGCGACCGGGATGTACTGGCCGAGGTTATTGGCGGCGCCTGCGCCCAGGCCCGGCAGCTCGTTGACGAACTTCCTCATACCGCCATTGATCACGGTGTTCTGGCCCGAGAGGTCTACCACCTGTGCTCCGAAGGAGTACGTACGTGCCTGCGGTGTAAATCGGGTACTCGGCGCTGCCGAGCGTGATCGTCGAATCCTGCAACGGTCTGTAAACGGGGTCGATCGGGTCGAAGACGAAGACATCAGAGCCGGAGCCGGTATCGAGCCGGGATACCCTGACCGTAGAAGGCCAGCCTGTCACCGGCCTGGACGGCCAGATTCGCCACCGGGAATGTGGCGATCTCGCTCGTTCCCGCGGCGGTCAAGGCCGGCACGGTGAGCAGACCACTGTCGAAGACCACCGTGTACTCATCCGGCGCTGATATTGGTCGGCCGCAGCACGATAGGCGTGAAATACATTCCCCGCCGACGGGAATGGGCTTGTGCCCTGGTTCGCCTGGTTCCAGGTCTGGAACGACTGCAGCATCCCATCGGGTAGCGCTGTGGGCAGGACCACGAAGCACCGGAGCCAGTTGACCGACGGCGATCCCAGCCGCGAAGTCCGTGGCGTACGTGCCGCTCGATCAGTGGATTGCCAACATCGATGACGCGCCCTCGACCGTCGGCAGCGGGCTGTTGGCGTAGTTCGGGTGGCTGAAGTAATGTGGCGCGCCTCGGGAGCAGCGCCGCCTGCGCGTCCACCATCAGCGGGTTCAGAGCGCCCTGTTGAAAGGCGCGGGCGGCAGCGGCCTCGCGATCTTTATGCTTAGGTTTGTTGCATTTGCCCTGGCCCTGGCCATTGCCATTATTGCCAGTGCAATCCCCATTTCTCATTTGGTGGGTCTTTCGGTTTCGCGTTGGCCTGGCCACTTCCTCCGACAAGAAGGATAACGGCCGCAAATATGAGTAACATTAACCCTAAATACTTGAACTTACGGTAATTCATGATTAACCTCCTAAGTTGATCATTTTTGACAGTGAACGACGACAAAATGGCGATCGTGAGATCGCCGGCACTTTAATTCCATACATAGGCACTTCTCCTTAAATGCAATCCCCTACTGGCTAATAAACTATCAGTAACTTGACGAGCTCTTGAGCAGCTCGAAGAAATCATTGACCTGGCTCACCTGTACGATGTGTTTGTCAAAGACACGCAACTGGTTGTCGGCCAACCCAAGCACAATCAGGCGCAGCTTCGGATGGCGATCGGCCAACGCCACCAGGTCGGAAATATTGGCCGTCACCAGATCTTCATCCAGAATGACCACATCAGGCTTCCGTCCGTTGGCTTGGTCTAAACAGGTGAGCGCGCTGAAGGTGGTGCTGGTCACGTCATACTCGGGTCGTGATGCCAGCAGGCTGAGAATGGAAGCAATTAGCAGCTTCTTGCTCTCAAGTACCAGGATCTGTGTTCGATGAGTCAAAACGTGACCTTTCCCTTTTCAAGCCAGGACGGAGTCAAACGCGAAGATGGCAGATAATCATGACATATAGGATAAGAGATCGGATGGCCGCCGTAAATGCATCCTGGCACCATTAACGGACCAGAACCAGGCCCATCTTTGGCGATGACCGGCCTGGTTCTAGGATGGTTCTCAAATAGACCGGGGACCACATCCAGCCGCGCCTGGAGATTCAATTGGAGTCAGGCTCTTCTTGTGAAATGGTGCGCTCTTCCCTGGCAAGCGGGCAGCGGACACCCCCCAGCCAAACAAAAAAGGGACTATTTGAAGATAGTCCCTGGTACTAGAAAGGTTGGCTGCCGCTCAACGTTTGCCGGTGCTGACCAGCCGCCTCTTGACCGCCAGTTCGGCCGCCTGGCGACGGCTGCTGACCTGCAACTTGTCAAGGATGTGGTGCACGTGATTCTTCACCGTATGCTGCGAAATATGCAATTGGGCCCCGATTTCTTTGTTGGTGGCGCCGGTGACGATCAGGCGTAATACGTCCAGCTCCCTGTCTGTCAAGGGAAACGCTTGCTGCTGATCGGTCCTTGCCGGGGATGCCGTCCTGGCGAATTCTGACAGGATTCGCTTGCTCTCGGTGGGCTCCATGGCGATGTCACCCTGGGACAGGCCGCGCAATCTGGCCAGCATATCCTGCGCCGAAATATTCTTAAGCAGATAGCCATTCGCCCCGCTGCGAACCGCCTCAAAGAGCAGATCGTCCTCCTCATGGACGGTCAACAGGACGATATCAATCTGAGGATTGGCAGCCAGGATTTCTCTAGTCGCCTCCAAGCCGGTGCCATCAGGCAGGCCATAGTCCATCAAGATCAGGTCGGGGCTGGCGGTTTGCGCCACCTCCAACGCCCCGGCGACCGAACCAGCCTCGCCCACAACCTCAAAGTCGGGCTGTTCACTCAGGATACTGACGATGCCATCGCGGAGCATGACGTGATCGTCCACGATGACGATTCGGATAGGTTTCATAGACTTCTCGACGCGGCGAGCGCGCTGCTCGACAGCGGCAGGCTCAACGTGACCTCAGTGCCAGCACCTGGCACCGAATTAATTTCCAGATTCGCATGGATCGCGCGCGACCTCTCGCCCATGATAGCCAACCCGTATCCATCCGCTCCGTTGAGCGCTTGCGGTTGAAAGCCTTGGCCATCATCGCGCACAGTCAAAGCGAATTCAGCATCGCGCCACTGCAGGTGAATAGCTACATTTTGGGCGGCGGCATGTTTTTCAACATTGTTTAGCGCCTCACGCGCAATGTACACCATCTGGCGACTTTGCCGCGGTGTCAACATTCCGGCCTGTCCACTGGAATGAACGCGCACGGTGAATCCGGCCCTTGCGGCAGCCTGGACGGCGTACTGCCGGACGGCTTCCTCCAAACCGCGCTGCTCCGTGGTCCGCAACTCTTCCAACGTATCGCGCAGCTGCTCGTAAGCTTCGTCGGCCACGGCCAGCATGTTGGTTAAGTCGTTCTGGAACTGGGCGCCGTCAGAAGCGAGCCGGGCATTACTTAAATTTTCCAGTTTCAGGCGCAGATAACTGACGTTTTGGCCCAAGGTGTCGTGCAGATCGCGGGCTATGCGCAAACGCTCATTCCTGGCGAGGTCGACTTGGCGCTGTTCCTTGTAATGGAGATTGTGGTTGACAATAGCTCGCGACATCTCGTCGCCGAGATCAGCCAGCACTTTCATCTGGGCCGGGTCCAGGTGCCGATCAAAGGGCACATCAAAAAGCAGGGCTGCCTTTCCCATGCCTTTAGATGACAGCCAGAGACAATACCTGCTGCCGCGAAAAGCGCTGCTCTCCGAGTCCGGGAAGTCGCAAGTTAAGATCCTGTTCCCCTTCAGCAAGCTGGCCGGCTGCACAGCGCTCGCAGACGGCCGGAGATACCAGCGGCGAAGGCGGCAACAACCCACTTCCAAGACGCTCCCAATAAGTAATTTGTTCAAACTCCTCCTCGTGGGATCGTTGGGCCAAAAGCCAGGCGCGGTCCGCCGAGGCGACGGTGCCTGGCGTAGTCACGACTAACTCAAGCAGTTCGTGCCAGCTCTGCGCCGCATACATCTGGCCCACCAACGTCCGGCGAAATTCCAGTTCCCTGGCCATCTTGTCCCTTGCAATTGCGGTACGCTCCATGTGTTCAAGGGCTATCCCAGCCAGGATCGGGAGGACGAGGCCAAAGAGAAAAATCTCCCAGAGAAGCTCATGATCAGTCAAAACGGTCTGCCCGCTGTGATGCTCCTGCCACATGTGAGCGTGATTGCGCACTTCAATCCCGATCACCAGGGCGCCCATCGTGAAAAGCACCAGCCATTGCCGCCAGCGCAACCCGCTGGACCAGCGAAAACGGGCGCGGCGGCTCGGCACCACGCCGCCGGCGCGCGATGAACTATCGAATATGGTGTGAAGAACGTCGGGTAATATCTGTTCGCCGCTCATAAGTCCCCAGGCACGCAATCAGACGCTGCCAGTGCAGTTCAAAGCCGCCCGGCAATATTCAGCACTGGCAATACTGATCATAGCACACGCAACCTTGTGATATTGTTAATCTTGACTACAATTTTACTGATAAACGCGGTGCGCCAGTTCTGGGTTTGAAATCGACGGGAGAGCCCGTTCGCTTTGAGTATGGAAAAACCAAAGCTTTAAGGAGATCTCCCAAATTGGCTGGCCATCTCTTTCTGCCAGAAGTTGGGTTTACCACCGCTACCATTTTTACCGAGAATTTTTAAGATTGCGACTCTCAAAATCAGGCTAATTATAGCAGAAACTGTGCTCGCGTACCAGGAAATGGCCTATGAATTCCGGCCGATAGGAGAGATTGGAATATAGTCGCGGCGGATTGCCGATGATAGTGAACGATCAGTGAAGTCTCGCAGCAAGAATGACCAAAGCGATCAGCAAAAATAGACACATGACTCAGGAGGAGAATTAGTAGAAGAGGCCCGGCGGATGGTAGAAGAAGTGAAGATGGAAGATGGGAGATGAGGAGCAATTGACGCCAACAGCGAAACAAGCCACTGTCAAACACCTCACAAAAATCGCCATTAACTTACCGTAATACTTGACATATTGTTATTCTTCGTGTATCGTTACGTCAAGTTGAATCGTATCGTCCCTTTATGTATTGTACACACAATTGAATGAGTAAAGAGTCCTTGCTGGAACAGTATGCCGGCGTTGATGATGTGAGCAAGCGCCTGAAGATCCATCCGGAATCGGTGCGGCGCCTGATTCGTCAAGGCAAGCTGCCAGCAATCAAATTTGGCAATAAATGGCTGGTAGAGCGCGCTACGCTGGAGCAGTTCGCAGGGTACTACGATCCACGCCCTGGTAATAAAGCGACCTTATTATGAGATCTGGTGTCAAACAATTTGAGTATTACGATACCCTTCATGCAATCATTGTTTCAATAGGGGATAAAGAACATGCAAAGAGCATCCACACTTGAAAGTATGGCCGTCATTCGCGTCGTTGGTATTGGCGGCGGCGGTGGCAATGCGGTGAATCGAATGATTTCCGAGGGGGTTAGCGGCGTCGATTTTGTCGTCATCAATACGGACAACCAATCCTTGTTGATGTCGGATGCGCCTGTTCGCGTGCGTATCGGAGACAAACTGACGCGCGGTCTGGGGGCCGGTGGCGTTGCCGAACGGGGAGAAAAGGCGGCCAGCGAAACTCTGGATGAACTGTACCAGGTATTACAAGGCTCCGATATGGTCTTTGTCACAGCCGGTATGGGTGGCGGCACAGGGACGGGCGCTGCGCCAGTCGTCGCCAAAGCAGCCCGTGAGCAGGGTGCGTTGACAATTGGTGTGGTGACCCGGCCGTTCTTGTTTGAAGGCAGCAAACGGGCCAACTCGGCCGAACAAGGCATTGAACAGTTACGGGAACACGTAGATACATTGATTGTCATCCCAAATGACCGCCTGTTGGAACTGACGGACAAACGGATGTCTTTGACTGAATCATTCAGACTGGCGGACGACGTACTGCGGCAAGGTATTCAAGGAATAACAGAACTGATTACGACACCTGGTCTAATCAATCTGGACTTCGCCGACGTCAGGACAATCATGACTGAAGGGGGTTCGGCCTTGATGGCTGTCGGCCACGGTACAGGCGACGACCGGGCTCGTACTGCCGCCGAACAATCCATTAGCTCTCGCCTGCTAGAAGTGACCATTGACGGCGCGCGCGGCATACTATTTAACATCACCGGTGGACCGGGGATGACACTGTTTGAAGTAAATCAGGCGGCGGCCATCATTCGTGAAAAAGCCCATCCCGATGCGAACATGATTTTTGGCGCGGTCGTCGATGAAAACATGGGTGACGACCTCCGTATTACGGTGATTGCCACCGGTTTTGAGAACAATCAAACCCGGCGTCAGCTAATCCCACAATACACGCGCTCAGAATCGACGAGACGGAAAACGTCGCCAACCGCTGCTCAGGCGAACGGGCCGCAGCAAGATCCGGCCGCGGTTGCCAAGCCTAACGGACAGCCACAACGTGAACAGCAGGAAGCGGTTCCCGCTGTAGAACCGGCCAAAGTGGAATCCCGATTCTCGCCAAACAACCTGGATATTCCTGCTTTTCTACGTAGGCGGTAAATCAATTTTGTGTTACTGACCAAATAATTGGTCGTTAGCATCCCCTCTGTCAACTCCCCCTGTTTCGCAGGGGGAGTCTTGCTTTGCAGCGAACTGCGGCATGGTTCGTCTTGTCGGGGACGGGAGGAAAGTGACTGGTTCCAACCAGGTTGCTTCTGATGGCAACAGATCTTCCGCGCATGGGCACAGGATCAGGGCTGCCAGGCATCGAACAGCGCATCGAATCCATGCAGCGTAGTGAGCACTAGTCGATCGCCGGAATTGCTGGCGCTGCTGAGCTCCCATGTATTACTCTCAGGGAATCCTACGCAGACAATGAAGGCCTGGTCTGTGAGCCACTGAGCATTGCTAACCGTCTGTCCCGGACTGAGCACTGTTTGCACCGCGGGAGCGTTTTGCCGTCCGACGGCATAGAAACCATTCCCAGAATAGAGGAAATTCGTGCGACCGGGTCCCCAGCCATGTAAAAGCAGCGCTTCTCCACCGGCATAGGGTTCAGCGTCAATCCCGTTGCCATCGGCAATCAGTAATCGTGACGCCTGTGGAGCCTCTTGATCTGTCGAATTCCGTATGAATGCCAGCCGGCTACCATCCTGTGACCATAGAAGCGGGTCGAACAAATTGGCCCCTTCGACCGTGCCCAGCTGTCGGGCCGGTCCACTATCCGGTATTTGCCATAAAAGTGTCCTGGCTCCTGGTTCAAAAGCCTGGGCATCCGGAATGGCTACATAGATGCCACCTGTTGACGTCAGTTGGGGCAAAGGGTAATAGACATATTCACTGGCCGTATTGATCGCTGCGAATTCGATGAGGGTCTCCGCATTCGATCCATCGAGATTGGCGCGGATAATGTGGTCAGGCCGGCTCAATAAAACCTTGCCATTAGGAGCGATGACGAATGCCCCGCCTCCAGTACCAGGCCGAAATATTTCGCTTAACTCGCCCTCGAGGCTCACAGTCCATAAATCCTCCCAGCCGCCAACGTTGGAAGCGGTAGAATCGAGCACTTCCGTATTGAATGCCAAACCGCTGCTATCCGTAAGCCACTGTACCTGTTGCACCAATCTACGAATTCCGGTCGCGTTTTCTACAACACCCAAAGGCAAATCAAGGGAGGAGAGTAGCAGACGTTGATCCTGGCCATCTATATTGACAACACTCAGGCTGTTGGCTTCCGAGTTCCCGGTGACATAAGCAACCCGACGGCCGTCGGGTGAGATGGACAGCGCCTGCACATTGGCCGCGTCACCGAGCTGGAGCGGATCTGTGGCCAGGAGCAGGGGGTTCTGAGCGAGATCCAGCTGCGCTGCGTAGAGATGGCCCTCGTCAACAAAGGCCAGTACGCCCCTATTATCGCCAATCTCAGGCGGAACCGGCGTCGGCAGAGGCGGAGCCTTGGCTTCCGGCACCGTTTCCGACCCTTCTAAACGAGAGAATTGGCTGCCGCCTGATACCCAGCACTGCGTACCAGAGATGATCGCCGGGCACTCAATCTTCCACCAACCTGTTTCTGAATGAACGCCGGTGATGGGCACCGATTCCCCTTTCAAGAGAAAACCAATACGATCGTATTGCACACCCGGACCGCTGCGCACATTCAGATCAACGAGGATTGACAGGGTTGCAGTCGTCGCGGATGCGTTCGCAGGCAAGGTAACCGTAGCTACCATCTCGGCCGTTGCTGCGCTTGGGGCTCCTGCTACGGCCGTCGGTACGGGGGGCAGGGAGGATTCGCGGGCGCCGGCGAAAGCGTTGCAGGCTAACGAGGCCAGGATCAGCGTGGCGATTGTCAGCCAAAACGCTCTATGGTGAACCATCATTCGCTCCTGGAAATAGGACGGGGATTAACGCTGATAGGATCATACAAACCGTGCCCCTTTTCATTGCTTATTGGTGAACGCTGGTACCGCGATTTTGTGAAATTGCGGGGTCGATTTACCAAATCGACCTACAGTTGCGGCAAAGCAGCCCGCAAATTCAGAAACTTGATGTACTAGCTCCTGTAAATTCCTCCAGTGTAGATCATTGCCTCTTCACGCAATAGTCTGGATAATCGACGCTACTGAACTATATCATGAAGCGCTGCCCGGCAGGGTGAATTCCGAGCAAGTTTTTCCCACTTTGCACACGGCGCCAGGAAAGGATCTTATGAGCTTCCGCAATTTTATCGCAAAGGCCAGCGAAAGCGGTGATCTGGTCGTCGTCGACCAGCCGGTGGATACCACATTTGAATTGGCTAACGTCGCCCATGCCCTGGAGGGAAATCTTGTGTTATTCAACGAGATCAAAGATTATCCCGGCTGGCGCGTATGTTCCGGCTTGTGCTCTGATCGCAAATATTTCGCTATGGATCTGGACGTGCCGCTGCCGGAGCTGATGCACCATCTTGCGCTTGCCGTTGCCAATCCGCAGCTGCCACCGTTAGTGGAGCGGGGCCCCTGCCAGGAAGTGATTGTAGAAGATGTCGATCTTTTTCAACTGCCCATTCTGCTGCACTTGCCAGAGGATGGAGGCCGTTACATCGCCAGCAATGTGGCCATTATCAAGGACCCCGATCTCGGGCGCAATATGTGCTACCACCGATTGTTGCGCCTGGACAAAAACCATTTTGCGGTGCGCATCGTGGAACGGCGTGGAACGCACACGGCTTTAAGCAAGACAGAGGGGGATTTGCCCATCGCTATCTGTATCGGCGTCTCCCAGGCAGTGCACCTGGCGGCTTCGATGTCGCCTCCACCCGGCGTAGACGAGCTTTCGGTGGCGCACGCGCTTGCCCCTACCCCATTGGTGAAATGCTTGACTAAGGACCTCGAAGTCCCGGCCGATGCGGAAATCGTGCTGGAGGGTCGTATTACAAGACAGCGTATCGCGGAAGGGCCGTTCATGGACCTGACGGAGACGATGGACATCATCCGCGAACAACCCGTCATTGAAATAGACCTCATTACGCACCGGCGCGATCCGATTTTCCATGCTTTGCTGCCAGGTGGTCTGGAACATAAATTGTTGATGGGCATGCCGCGCGAACCGACGATTTATGCCGAGGTGAACAAAGTGACCAGGTGTACGGGCGTGGTGATCACGCCTGGCGGCGCGTCTTGGCTGCATGCTGTAGTCCAGATAGACAAACAAGGTGCGCAAGACGGCCGTCTGGCCATCGATGCCGCTTTCCGTGGTCACAGTTCACTAAAACATGTCTGGATCGTCGACGAAGATATCGATATCTATAATCCTCTCGAAGTGCAATGGGCTATGGCCACCCGATTCCAGGCCACAGAGGACCTCTATCTATTCGCAGACCAGCCCGGCAGCTCCCTTGACCCGTCGGGCATCCACGTTCCTGGCCAAAAGAGCTTAACCGCCAAACTTGGACTCGACTGCACAATTCCCTGGGGAGCAGAACGAAGTAAATTCCGGAAGGGCAGATACGGGGCTGTCGATCTGTCGGACTATGTGCTTCGGGCGTCGTGATTATGCAGATCGTATCTTGGGGAGAGAGAATATTTCCGTAATTAATAGGGGGACGGCATCTGAGGATGCCTTGCTCTTCCCCGGTGAGTTTTCATAGCGGGAGGTGGTATGGGTTTCGCAATGCTATTAGCTGAAGAAAGCGGGCTGGTTCAACAGGAATTGGGCCTTGTTGTGCTGCTGTCCATCGCAGCGCTGGTAGCCATCATTAGCCGTCGTATCCGTGTCCCGTACACAGTCGCCCTGGTCATTATGGGGCTTTTTCTCTCCTTCTTCCCAAACCCGTTTCTGATCGACATCAGCAGTGATCTAATCCTGGCCATCCTTGTCCCTCCGCTATTATTTGAGGCCACTCTGCAGATCAAGTGGGAGAAACTGCGCCGGAATTTGGTGCCGATCCTGCTCCTGGCGATTGCTGGCACATTGGTTAGTACCGTGATTGTCGGCGAGATCATCACCTGGGTGCTTGACATACCTTTGTTGGCGGCTTTCGCTTTTGGCGCGCTAATCTCGGCCACGGATCCGGTAGCCGTAATCTCCTTTTTCCGCAGCCTTGGCGTAAGCAAGAAGTTGGGACTGCTCTTGGAAGGGGAGAGCCTGCTCAACGATGGTGTGGCTATTGTTCTCTTTAGCATGGCCGTTGGATTTGCCGCCGCCGGCATAGATCCCACCCAACAAGGTATGTCGATATTGGGAGAGGGTTTAGTCGAGTTTTTCCGCGTGGCTCTGGGCGGACTGGCAGTCGGATTGGTTTTGGGTTACGTGGTTTCCTACGGTATATTGAAAAACCTCGACGACCATCTAATCGAAACGACAACAACCGTGGCTCTGGCCCTAGGCGCTTACGTTATCGCCGAGCGTTTCCATGTTAGCGGCATCCTGGCCGTGGTAGCGGCAGGTTTGATGGTCGGTAATATCGGCATGCAAAATACCTCACCCACCACACGACTCACCCTGGAGAATTTTTGGGAGTTTATGGCATTCGTAGCCAACTCACTCGTTTTCCTGTTTATCGGCCTGGAAATTGAGATCGTGCAGATGTGGCCCAACATCATACCGATTATCGTCGCCGTGCTGGCGGTCTTGTTCAGCCGGGCGATCGTCGTATACGGGATAACCGGTCTCTATTCACGCTCTGCACCTTTATCGCAAAGGATTCCCCGTTCATATCGACACGTCATGTTTTGGGGCGGATTGCGCGGCGCTATCAGTTTGGCGCTGGCGTTGACCCTGACCGGCGAAGTTTTCGGCAAAACGTTTGCCAAGGAATTGCAGGTGATGACCTTTGGCGTTGTGCTCTTTACGCTGCTCGTTCAAGGCACAACCATTGAAGCCTTGATCCGTCGCCTGGGATTGGCCGAACGGCCTGAACACCTTTTGGAACACCAGCGGCGACAGGCGAGCCTCTTCACCAAACGCGCCGGTCTGCATGAACTGAATCGTCTGCGCCAGGAAGGCATGCTGTTTCGCGATATCTGGGACGCGACAAGTGCCGTTTATAGTGAAGAGATTGGCAAGGCCAGAGTGGCCATACGCGACCACATGGAAGCCCATCCGGAACTGGAGCAAGAATTGTTCCTACAGGCGCGTACCGATGCCCTGCGCGCCGAACGTTCGGCCATTACGGATGCCATGCAACGCGACCTGATTTCTAACGAGGTACACGAGGAATTGATCCACGCAGCCGACAACCGTATGGCTGCGCTGGAACTGATCAGAGAGAGCCGCAGACCGCATACCCCGGTAACAGAGGCTGCTGAAGACAACCATGAATGATATTGTTTGTGCAACACGAGGTGGCGCCGGGAGCCGGGCCGTACAATTGGCGGCTATTGAGCTTGCTCACCGTACTGGGAATCCGCTCGTATTTCTTTATGTCGCCTCCCCTGGCACCCTGGGTGAGGTAACGCCTGTGCTGCAAGCGTCCGTTCGTGACGAACTGATCTGGCTGGGCAAGGCATTGCTGTTCGTCGCCGAAAAACGGGCGCATGATGCCGGTCTGAACGCTGCAACCGTTACTCGCGTGGGTAATGTTCAGGATGAAATCTGTACCTATCTGACCGAGCACAATGCCAGTATTCTGCTATTGGGCGCACCGCGCGGCACCACGGCCGAACTGTCTGGTAAGGATGTCGTTCAACTATTCGCGGACAGAATCTACGAAAACAGCGGTGTTGAAGTACGGGTCGTACGCCCTGGAGACGCGAGCCAACCATGACAGGATCTATCCCGCTGAACAGCGAACAGCAGGCCATGCTGCATGGAGAGCGTGGGCTTGCGAAGCAGATGGGCATGCGCTTGCTGCTGGATATGGCCGCTGCCGCCGGAGCGTCGAAACTGGTTCCTATTCGCAGCGCCCACCTATCCGGTGTCTCACCACTCACAGGCGGCCTTGGCCTGCGCCAGTTTCTGGCCAAGTTGACGCGCGATTCAGAAGCGAGCGTGGCCATAGCGACGACGCTGAACTCGGCCGGCTGTGACGAGGCGCAATTTGAGGCCATGCGTATCACCGCGCCCCATTTTCTAGAACACAACCACGAGATAGTCGCGTACTATGCGCAATTGGGTGTACGGCCGACCCAATCTTGTATTCCCTATGAGTGGGAGGGCGTCGTCACCGAGGGCACAGCCGCCTGGGCCGAATCCAATGCGATCTGTTTTGGCAACTCCTACTGCGATCTGCATACGAACCGTGAATCGGGGTTGTCGGCACTGGCCTCGGCGCTGACGGGCTATGCTCCTTATTATGGCTTGCTGACAGAGAAAGCGAGGAGTCCGAATCTGCAAGTGACGGTCACGGCCGACCTTGAGGAGCCCACCGATTTTTCCATCCTCGGCGACTGGATTGGCAAACAGCGCCATCCCCATTGGAGAATGCCCTACGGCCCCATTCCGGCGATTAAGGGTTTGCCGCCGGAAATGACGCACGAACAGAAGAAGGCGCTCTCGGCTGCGGCGGCCAATTACGGCTGCCCGCTGCTCTACCTGGAAGATCATCCACCAGCCCAGTTCCAGGCCCAACTCTCTTTCGGGGCGTCTGAACTGGCGCAGCGTTACGAGGAGCTGCGTCCCAAAACATCCGTTTCCCTGGTTACCATTGGCTGCCCGCAAGCCTCGATGGGCGAATTGCGCGCGACGGCCGGCTTATTACGTGGCAAGAAGGTAACGGCCGAACCGGCAGTGCCGGGAGACCCTCCGCCGCTGTGGATTTTTACCTCATCCGCCAACAGAGCGATCGCAGAAAAAACGGGCGTCGCCACCATCATTCGCAGCAGCGGCGCATTATTGCTGGAGAACACCTGCCCCGAAGTCGTGCCCTATGATCAGGAATGGGTCAAGCATGTTTTGACCAATTCCATGAAAGCGGAACATTACATCAAATCGGGACTCAATGGCATTCCCACCTCGGTCATGACCCTAGCCGACTGCATCGGCCTAGCCACCGGCCAGCAAAAGCTTCAACCGGAACATCCTACTCTCCCCGTCCATCGCCCCTCGCCACTGCCCACGCCCCCCGCTTCAGCCGCCACCAGCCACTCACCCCTCGCCACTGGCCCCTTCCATTCTTCCGGCCATGGCCTCCCCTCCCAAGGAGACTTTCGCATTCAAGGGGAAGCGTTCGTCAGCGAAGCGCCGATTACTTTTCTCGGTTTTGTCAATCGTGAGACGGGGACCATCGAGGAGGCGGGACACCCGCGAGACGGGCAAAGCATGGCCGGCAAGATCGCCATCTACCCCAAGGGCAGTGGATCGTCCGTAGCGCCCTACGTCCTCTTGGAGCTGATCTATCGTGGCCAGGCGCCGCTGGCGATCGTCAACACGGATATCGACCAGCACAGCGCTCCGGCCTGCTCGTTGGAAGGTTTGCCCTACGCCTACCGCTTCGATGCCGATGTCATTGGCAATATCAATCATGGCGACGTGATTGAATTATACCGGGCTGGCCAGGCCGTCTCTGTGCGTGTGGTTGCACGCTCTACCAAGAATTAATCGTGTCCCCGGTTTAGCAACGGCGCTTTATGAAATCCGACATTATCCTGATTGGGCCGCCGATGGCAGGCAAGACCACACTGGCCAAATTGCTCGCGGCGGAGTTACAGGTGCCCAGATACAGCCTGGATGATCTGCGCTGGCCCTATATGAAAGAGATCGGCTACGATGAAGACCTGGATAAGGAGTTTCGCCACAAAGGGGGATTTCTGGCCCGTGCTCTTTATTGGCAACTCTTTGGTCCGCATGTTGTGGAGAGATTTCTCGCTGATCATGACGGGGGCGTGATGGATTTGGGCGGCGGACACACGGTGTACGAAAATCGAGAATCGCTTGAGCGCGTCAAGCGCGCACTCGCGCCTTATGCCAACGTGTTTCTTATTCTGCCATCAGCGGATATGAACAGCAGCATCCGTGTGCTCTGCGATCGCCTGGCTGGGGAGCCCGTTGAACTCAATTTCGACTTTATCACGCATTTTGTGCGGCATCCGGCCAACTATGCGTTGGCGAAGCATATTGTCTATACGGAAGGGCGAACGGCGGAGGAATGCAAGGTGCTAATTTTAGGATTGGCAGTTATGAGGTAGACAAACCGCCTATAATCTGATATTATCTGATATAATCTTTCATTCCCGTATTTTGTTTAATCATCAAAACCATTTGGAGGACTACTAAAATGAGTGACTCAATTGCGACCGCTGCTGTACATCATATGGCATTGACGGTCAGAGACGTCGAGCGCAGTAGAGATTTTTATACCCGCTATTTAGGTTTTCAGTTCGTGGTTGACTTCGGCCCCAGAGCCATTCTCAGCAATGGCAGCGTGTTCGTGGCGCTGACGCCGCCATCTGATCCATCGCAAGCGATCCAAGATGATAGTTTTAATGAAAACCGCATCGGTCTGGACCATGTCAGTCTCAGCGTGGGCAGTCTGGCTGAGCTGGAAGCAGCAGCGGCGTTTCTGGATGAGAACGGGGTAACGCACGGTGAAATCAAGGATCTGGGAGAAGGCTTCGGCTTTTACGTCATGGCCGTCCGTGACCCGGATAATATTCAACTGGAACTCACAGCTCCCTACGGCTAGCGCAGAATAAATTCTGCGGCTAGAGAATCAAACATGTCGAAAACATATGGGTGCGGTGGACGAACACCCTAGTTAATCTGTAAAGTTCCATATGTTTTGTAAAGTTCCATATGCTGTTGCTGCAGGCAAATGCGTGTGAACGTATGAGTTCGTTCTACTACTAGCAAGATGCGGTGACCATCTGGTATGATCAACGCCTATGGAGCAATGGCAGCAGATGAAGTTCCAGGGCAGATGGTCTACCCTTTGGTTTTTCCTGGCCACACTGGCGCTATTTCTGATCGCTTGCGGCGGCGAGCGGGAACGTGCGATCCAAGCGACGGAAAACGGCACGGCCGTGGCTGCTGTTCTTTCCAGCAGCGCGGAACCGCTAACGGCCGTCAGCACAGCAACGGCCGTTCCCCCGACAACGACAATCACGCCCTCCTTAACGCCGCCACCGAGCCATACAGCGACAGCTACAGCCACTGCAACGCAGACGGCTACGGCCACAGCGACCTCGACGCCCGAGCATCCGTTGATGATCGAAGTTATGCGTCGCGAGAGTTATCCCGGCAGTGAATTAATCATCGAGCGTACTTTGGAGGCGGGTGAGAATTACGGCCGTTTTATCGCTTCCTATCTTTCAGAAGGCAACAAGATCTACGGCTTGCTGACGGTGCCCTGGGGCTTGAAGCCGGAGAGCGGCTGGCCGGTGATCCTTTTTAACCACGGTTACGTTCCGCCTGATGAATACCGCACCACTGAACGCTACCTCGACTATATCGACTACCTGGCCAGCCGCGGCTACATCGTCTTCCGCTCCGACTATCGCGGCCACGGGAACTCTGAAGGGGAAGCAGGCGGAAGCTATGCGACGCCCAACTACACCATCGACGTGCTCAACGCCATGGCTGCTGTCAAGACCTATCCGGACGCCGACCCGGCGCGCATTGGCATGTGGGGCCACTCCATGGGCGGGCACATCACGCTCAGGGCGATGGTCGTTTCCGATGAAATCAAGGCTGGTGTGATTTGGGGCGGCGTCGTCGGTCCTTATCCTGACCTGTTCGCGCGCTCCTCCATAAGCGCGGCAGGTGCCGATTTCACCCCCAGGCCCACACCGGCGAGCACGCGCTGGCCAAATCGCTGGCGCAACAGTCTCTTCGATACCTACGGTTCACCGGATGAGAATCCCGCCTTTTGGAATTCGATTTCGGCCAATGCCTACCTGGATGAGATATCGGGGCCCTTGCAACTGCACCATGCCACGACTGACGAGGTCGTGCCCGTGGCCGTTTCAGAACTTTTGCAGAGACAGATGGAAGCGGCGGGCAAGCCCTCCGAGCTTTTTCTGTACAACGGTGACAATCACAATATCGCCGTCAACTTCTACACGGCGATGGGTCGCTCGCTGGAATTCTTTGACACGTACGTCAAGGGCGCTAATCCTTAAGCGGTCGAAAGTCAGTTGACAGGGCTATCGCTGAGCATCACAAGATCGTATGCTGCCCGCTAATCTCGTGCCGAGGAACAAATGCATGCCTCCTAATAATTAGCGGTCCATCTTGCCTATAACCCGTATCATGCTTTACGTGGCCGGCGTGTTGATCTTCGCGGCCAGCTTCTCTCTTTGTATTCTGACGGCTCAGACTGATCGTTACTTCGCCTGGACGGAGGAAGATTGGCATCATAAATAGGTGTACGAATTAGATTGGTCCAATCTTCGAGATTGGACCAATCTTAGCTTTGGCCGCGTCTCCTAGTGCCAACGAACGATGCCCATCCCCTAACTTCCTGTTGCGGTGACGATCAGAAATTTTGTATAATGAACATGATTGTCCGCATTCTGACTTACTTCCTGGAAGGAGGAACAAATGAAACTAGATCCAAAGAAAACGGCCGTTGTCATGATTGAGTTCCAGAACGATTTCACGACTGAAGGCGGGACATTACACGGCGCGGTGAGTGGGGTGATGGAAAGCAGCAATATGCTTGAACATGCTCAAGAAACGGTTGCCAAGGCGCGCGAATTGGGTGCTACGATCATCCATGCGCCCATTACTTTTGCCACAGGATATCCGGAATTGGGCGACACACCCTATGGCATACTCAAAGGGGTGGTCGATAGCAGCTCGTTCCGCAAAGGAACCTGGGGCGCTGACTTTGCTGCTGAAATGCAGCCGCAAGAAGGGGATCTCGTGGTTGAAGGGAAACGGGGCTTATGCGCCTTCGCCAGCACCAACCTCGATTTCATTCTGCGTGGACGTGGCATTGAAAATGTTGCCTTAGGTGGTTTTCTGACCAATTGCTGCGTTGAATCGTCGATGCGCACGGCGTACGAAAAAGGTTTTAAGGTTTATACGCTGACGGACTGCGTGGCCGCGACCAGTGAGGAAGAACAACGGGCTGCCATCGAAAAAGATTACCCGATGTTCTCCCATCCGGTCGATCATCATGAGTTTTTGAGAATTCTGGCGGGTGAAGCGGAAACGGCCGATAGCAGCCGCGGGTACGCTGGATAAACGACTGCAGTTTGGAAGAAGCCCTCGCTAAACCCGAGGGCTTCTTCGCTTTGGCTGGGCGGCAAAGCGTTTCGCAGCCGGCCAACCTGCGCACACAGTTTTTTATGCCAGATTTGCGCTTCACTTTTCACTCTTCCTGCCATATAATCAAATGGTTCAGCCAGACCATCGAGTAATGTGAGCGTATACCCGTCACTCCGTCCTATTGTTCCTAACGTGATTAACATACCGGCTGGCAAGGAGAGCGTACAATGAAACTGAGCGGCAGTCAGAAGGCAGCCCTGCAGAAGGCGCTGTTAAGCGCCTTCCGGCGTAGCGGTGATTTGAAGCAGATGGTGACCTTCGGTCTCGACGAGAACCTTGAAGCGATTGCCGGCACGGGAGCACTCGAGGATGTGATCTTTGAGTTGATTGAATGGGCTGATAGCCGTGGCCGCGTAGAAGATCTGCTGGCGGCAGCGCAAAATGCCAACTCAACGAACCCCGATCTGGCGGCATTCATGGCAACGCTCGATGGGGCGAACGACCAGGATAGACCTGCGGCTGCGCAAGGCGCTGTTCAGCCTGCAGAAATCTTGACTCCTCCCACGACTATTATTGTTACCGGTGATTACATCCAGGGCGATTAAGAGAATAGAGGGTGACGATATTTCGGTAGGGGATATCAGCAACAGCCAAGGGATAGCCATTGGCCGATCGTCATCCGCATCCGTAGTGCAGGGCCCGGCCGATGCAGCCCGAAGAATAAGCCGTGGCGGCCAGGATCCGGACGTAGCCGAACTTTACCAGCTACTTATTCAGCGATTCAACCTCCAAGAGCTGCAAGATCTGTGCTTTGATCTGGGGGTTGATTTCGAGGATCTCGGCGGGACAGGGAGGAAGGCAAAAGCACGCGAACTTGTGCAATACATGCAACGTCGTGGCCGGCTAGATGCGCTTCTCCAAGCTATACAGGAACAAGATTAGGGTAAACGGCCGAATCAATCCCTCACTATCTGCGTCCTATTTGTCTTCTTGCCGACAGATTGCTAGAAAGGGATCTAATCAGATGCGGACAGCGTAGTTCCGGCCGTGTCGACCAGCGCGGTGACCAGCGCCACCCAGTCTTCATCGGGTTGGGCGGGTGGTGCGCCAAGGGGCAGGCCTTGGTTACCCGACGTCAAAATCGGGCTCTCACCCTCGAATTTTCCGGTTCTTGGATTATACCAATGCAGTTGATATTGGCGGTCGTTTTCAACCATTAATACACCAGAGGGGTTGGCGGCGGGTAGATACAGAGCATAGATAGCACCATCCAAGGCAAACACCTCTCCCCCACCATATTCGGAAGATTCGCCAATAAGTAAGTCATCAGCCGGCTCCATCAACCAGAATGGCACGTTGTCTTGCACAAAGCGGCGGGCGTACCACATATATTTCCACATAGACTCACGTGTCCGAAAGTCCTCAAGGTTCAGATCGCCTCCAACTGGAAGATCGTGATAACCTGCATACCACTCAATATTGCCGCCGCTAAAGTAGACGTCATAGAGAACCTTCTTGCGCAATTCTTCGGCGTTCACTGGGGTTTAGACCAGATTGATTCTCGTCCATATCAATAACCCAAGGGTGGCCAGCGTCTTGAGATTTTGCCCGCCATGTCTCGACGAGTTCACCCGCGATCTCACGATCATATTGCATAGCGGTAGTCGAGAATCTTGCATCGCCAAGTATGTCTTCATAAGGTTGGAACCAATTTGAAGGATTGTGAATGGTTATCGGGTGTTTATTCCAGTCCAGTGCCTTGATATAATCGGCGAACTGCAGCTGTAGTTCATGCGAGAATACGACCTCCTCGCTTAGGTTCCATTTTATGGCATGTAAGTGGCCATAGCGGGCGACAAGCTCGCGATAAAAGAGCTTGCGCTCGATACCGAGAAGTCCGTCATCCAACCACTCTCGATTTTCAAGTTCTGTCTCATTGAGGACAAAATGAATCGCTATTCCTTTTTCTTGGGCATGGTCGAAGACAGCAGCCCACTGGGCAAGCTTGCTGATATCGTAATGGGTTTTATTGGTGCGTGTTTTTCCTGGTGCAATGAAGGGATAGGTATCTTGGCCATCTCCACCCAAGTTCATTGGCAAGAAATAGATCGAATTGACGTGCTGCTCGCTCAGGTAATTCAGCGCACCAATAATTCCCTGGCCATCTTTACCCGTCTCACTGCTGACGAAATTTGGATCACCCGCTTTCCAATCGCGAACATGCGCTTCATACTTATGCAAAAAACCGGGTAAAATGCCACCCTGATCGAATGTGTTGTCGAATCCAGCGAAGCCCAGGAAATTCTCAGGGCTATCGGTCCCACCCTTGATCCAGTATGGCCCATCGTTAAATTTGAGGTAATGATCGCCGACATAGTCGAGGCGACCCCATTTCAGGAAACCTGGCGCGGCCGGATCCAGGTCTCCGACTTCAAATACGCCAGTAACGCCATCAAACGCACTCCCTTCTCCCGCTTGCGGATCGAGATCGACAGCCACATCTGGACCGGAACGAAACGAGGCACAGTAGCGCCACCAGCCGGGTTCATCGGGAGCGTAACGCACCTGCCAAACATCTCCATCCCCATTACCTTGCCCATCACCAGCAAAATACCCGGGCACCGTATAAGATTGCCCTGATGGCCCAAGGAATTGCACCTGTAAACGATAGTCTAGGAAGGGGTTGGGGTTAACGTCGCTTTCGCTTGCCAAAGGCCCTTTGAAGCTGACCGTAAGCGGATGCCACTTCAAACGCTCGCCTGCAATATCAACTTGACTTTGCGCTTGAGGTTCTTCACTGCCCACCCGGGTGCCCGCGGTTAAGTCGGAATTCGCCCCCTCACACGATACATTTTCATAGCCATGCATGATAACCGGGGTGAAAAAAGATGTAACGGCCGCTTCGTTTCTTGGCGACAGCGCTTGTACAGCCTGCTTAATAGGAGGTGCCGGCAGCGGCGCTGCTGCTGACCCGCTAAATACCTGCAAAGCCTCCATTGGCAGCGTCTCAAGTCGTTGCCCGGGCTTCAATACCAGGGCAATCCCTAGGGCAACAATTAGCGCCGCTAGCAATGCCAGGGCTGGGATAAACGGCCGAACCAGCGGCTTCTTTGACCAGTGCTGCGGAGTTGTCTCAAGCATAATTCCTCCAGGGTGCTTAGGTTAGCTATCGAGATCTAGAGAGTAGAGTTATTTGCAACAGGCCTGAATCAACGGCAAATCCACATCGGATGCGGGAACTCGAGCAAGATGCGCTCTGCGGAACTGCCAAGGGTTAAATGCCGCAGGGAACGGAAGCTGAAACCACCCATAAAAAGCATGTTGCAGTCATAAGAATCAGCGGTTTCCAACACCATGTCGGCGATAGGTCCCTTCCTCAAGATGTAGTTCACATCAGTCAATCCGTGTTCGCTGAGATACCGTTGGGCGCGCTCCATGGCCGCCACATTTGTGTACGCCGTTTCCACCGTTACGACAGTCAACGTCTTTGGCCAGCGTGAGGCCAAATAAGTGGCAATAAATAGAGCCTCATCCGCCTTTGGGCTGCCATCATAGGCCAATATGGCCCGGCTACCGTCGGATTGAGAACCATCTGGCCGCACTTGAATAGGGCGTGGGCATTGTTGAACGAGTAGCTTTAGTTCCGGGCTTGTCTGCAACAGCGGTTGTTTATGCGGATGGCGCGTGCCACGAATTACCACAAGATCGACCCAGGCCGCCCGCTTGTTGATGACCTGAACCGGATTGCTGCCTACTTCAACGGCAAATTCTCCCTGGAGCCCGACCGCTTGAATTCCCTCATGGAATCTCGCCTGCATGCGGCGCACATCTTCGCTTTCCAAGACAGCCTTATCGGGGACGACATGTAATCCCAGGATATGATCCTGGTCAAAATAGGAAGACTGCAAGAAATTATCAAATAGAAGCCAGTTTTCGTCAGAGCCGTCCAGCTCGATCAGGATGTGTTTAAACAGGTGATGGTAACGCTGGCGTGCCAGCTGTTGCTGCCGCCACAATCCGGATGCAGGCTCGCTGGCTGGTAAAGGGGAGAGCGACTGCACAGCACGCTCAATTAGGCCACGCGGCTCTTTCTGAGCAGTGATGAGGTCGGAAACGCCGGTTTCCATTTCCACCTGCCAACCCAAATCCTCTTCTAGCTCAGCCCGGCGTTCAGAGAGCAACAGGTACATATCGGCCTCCGTCCTTTCGGGGAAGCTGTGCAAGACGCCTAATTCACGGATGATGTGTATGATCGGAAGGTAGATCTGGTCATACCAATCGACCACGGCCTGGTCCCAACGATCCAGATCTCCAGGCAACGCTTGAGCGCTCGCATGGGATATCGATCCGGCTTCTATCTGGTCAAGAAACATCTGGTATTGGCCGCAAAAGGTTAACAATAGATCTGCGTCACTGCGTAATTTGTCCAGGTTGGTAATTTCCAGAAAATCAGCGTAGTGAGCTTTACAAATAATCTCATTAGGATCATCGGCAGCAGAAAAGGGCACCCTGGTCTTAACTTCGACCACAAAAGCGGTAATCGTCCTGCTATTTAGACGGCGCGCAATTGAGACGCGATGATTGCCATCCTGCACAAAATAAGCATCCCCGACCTGATAAACTTCAATCGGCGAGATGCCGGTCATGTCATTGACCGCCGCTCGCACCCCAGCCCATCGTTCTTGATCAATATCTCGTTTCGGTAGAAAACTGCGGGTGAAATCCTCGTAGCGAGCAACGCTGCCCACTATCTTATCCAAAGGAATCTCCTGCATCCCATGTTCAATCGTTTCGCCAGTTGACCGAAGCTGCTGCCGGATCTCGTGAAATGGAAGGAGACCGGCACCGTCTCCGCGGAAGCGGGCCAGAAGTTGTTGCATTACTGCTTGCTGCCTGGCGCGATGAAAATCACGCAGTGCTAATTGGTAGCTGGCTTGAGAATGTCTTATCATACGTGTTTATCTTACGGATCCTGTGGTGGTTTGCGAGACAGGCACCAGTTAGTCCGCCGGAGTTTCCTGCTTTCTGTAGAACGCAAGGTGCATGGTGTTATGAATGCATATGCGGTAACGGCCATCAGTGCCGGCAATGTATTTTCGGGCCCTATCCAGGACTTCCGCCGGCAAGCGCTCTGTGTCACGCCATTTTCTCTCATTATACGCCAGCATTCCTTCTAGCGTATCCCAATAGGAGGTAAATTTGAAGGCATCACTCATCTGAAGGGCGAACTGTCCACGACGGACGACCTCATTCATCGCTTCACCGGCAGCCATATCGTCGGCTACACCCGCTTCGTCAACCAGATGCCCGGGCACAAAACGGGAGGCGGCGGCTATCACTTCGATTTCTGGATTGGCGTGAAGCGGACGCAGATCAATCAGGTTCCCTTCCCGGCTTAAGACGCGCCAACATTCCAATAGGGCATGGACCATGCCCTCGTGCTCAATTCATCACAATGACCAGCCCAGAATAGCGCACTGAAAAGTCTCGTCAGGGAAGGGCAGCTTCTCGGCGCCAGCCAGCAAAAAGGCCACCTGTGTTTGCACTGTTTGCGGTCGCGTTGTAACGGCTTCAGCCAATTGTTTGGAATCAAGATCGACGCCAACGGCCGAAGCGGCCATGCTGGCATAGCGCCAGATCAGACGGCCGCTTCCGCAGCCGATTTCGAGCACATTACGGCCGTCAATTGCACCAGTCCGCTGCAAAGCTTCCATCTCTCTCCCTTCCGGGTCGCGTATAGGGTCCATTAAGTCATCTCTCGTTGGTGGGTATTAGGATACAGTAAGGCAGCCTCGACATTAAGCGGGAGCCGTAAGGGTTATTATCACCGTATCCGCTTTTGCCGCAACAGAACCAGCGATTCCGTCTGTGTGATCACGGGACACCGTCGGAATGGAATTTGGGCCTGGTTGACGAAAAACTGGAGCCGGACTTGACGATGCGATTAAAGAATTCCAGCATCGCCAGGTATAAAGTCTTTTTGTTCTTGACCTTGGAGATGCCATGTCCTTCATCGTCGAAGGTCAAGATTTCATAGGCGATCCCGGCGTCTGCCAGGGCATTTTCGGCCGCGCGCACGTTCTCCGGTGTGACGTTGGGGTCGCGGTTACCCTGGACAATTAACAAACTGCCCTGGATGTTGGCCACGAAGTTGATCGGCGATCGCTCGTTATATTTATCAAGGAGTTCGTCAGGACTGCCACCCATCATCTCCTCGCTGTAGGGTCGCAGGTCTGGTCGTGTTGTCTCGTAGTCGATCACCAGATCGGTCATGCCGCAGATAGGAACGGCAGCCGTTACAATCTCCACCGGGTAACGTGTAATCGCGCACCAGGATGAGTAGCCGCCATAAGAGGTGCCCGTTATGCCAACTTTTCCCGCCTGTGCGATACCATCCGTGATTAAAGCCTCGATTCCACTGCGGATATCCTCTTGTTCCACCCCTCCCCAACCTTCTTTTTTGATCGCTTCTCGAAACAAGAGACCAAAACCGGTGCTGCCGCGGTAGTTCGGATCGAGCACAACAAAGCCCGCACGAGCAAACAACTGCAGCTGCACATTGATCCTGTCCATACTGTGGCTGGTCGGTCCGCCATGGACATAGACAATCATTCCCTGGGGTTCGCCCTGGGGTCGGTAAAGCCAACCCTGAATCTGGAGACCATCAACGCTCTGCCAGTGGTAGGCCTGCGCCTCGGTCAAATCCTGCGCGCTAAGCGGGGTTCGCTGCCACACAGCGGAGATGCTGGATAAGCCTTTAGGGCCTGAATCTTCAACCTCGAAGCTGACTATGTCGTCCGGCTGTCGCGAGCTGTAGCTCTGGCCCACCCACTTGCCAGCCGCGGTGGGAGCTAAAGGAATGATAGTTCCAGATGGAGGCGCCAGTTTTGTTTCCGCACCTGTCCCTAGATTGAACAGGGATGAGTGTACCCGAGCTTCGTGAACCTCGATGATCACGATCTCGTCGCTGCCATTGGACACATAGGCCTCTTCAATTGAGCGGCTGCGATCGTCAATGAGCCATTGCAAAGATTCATCGGCTAAGGTCCAGATGCCGACACGCTTATGTGTGCTGGTTTCGGAAATAACGAGCAGGCTCTTTCCGTCAGGGAACCAAAAAGCGGAGCTCTTCACTGCTGCGCCAAAATTGAGGATCTCACGATTCCCTTCGCCTTCTATACCAACCAGCCATACCTGTTGGCCGGCAGGGTGAAGGTCCTTTTTTGTGTACAGGACAAAACGGCCGTCTGGGCTTAACCGAGGCCGCAGGTAGGACGCCTTCTCCGGTCGTGCCAGAACTTTTCGCACGCCGCTCTCGAGGTCGTGACGGTAAACCCAGGTCGGCCCGATCTCCATGCCACTTTCGAAATCAAAATTGGCGCCATAAACCAGCCATCGACCATTGGAATGCAGATCCCCGCCGCGCAAGAAATAGGAGGGGCCGGCTTCGGTAAGGGGTACCATCTGCAACGGCCGATCGAGGTCGATACGCAAGAGTTGAAAGCGTTCATCTCCCCCTCTGTCCTGAGCGACAATAATCGCCTTGCTGTCGGGTGCCCAGGACACCAAGAGGGTATGGTCCGCACTATTTGAAAGTCTTATTGGCCCGTTCAGACCGCCAGTCGAAGCGACGAAAACATCACCTGCCGGCCCTGTTCCGAACCAGGTCCAGGCAACCCATTTTCCATCTCTGGACACCTGAGGCCGCAGCCAGGGCGAGATCCAGGGCAGCGTCAACAGTTCATCTAAGTATTTCTCTGGTGTCATTCTACGCTCCCAACGTGCGATCTATCATAACCAGCCTAATTTAACGGTGCTTGACCCTTATAATTCTACTTCTGGATCTGGCCGGCTACTAGACCGACAACTACCCGACTGCCATCTTCATCCACGGCGCCGTGTTATGAAAATTGACGGCCGCACTGCCCGGCGGCACCAACGCATCGCATGCCGCACGCACATCCTCAGGCAAGGACATCTCCAAGAGCGGCAGCAGATGTACCAACTGCTCCAGCGTACGCGGCCCCACAAGGGGCGCCGTGATCCCTGGTTGTTCTTTGACCCATAGGATAGCCAGTTGCGCCGCGGACATGCCCGCTTCCTTGGCCACCTGGCTGAAAGCGCGTCCCAGTTCGATACCGCGCGCCGTTACCCGTTCCGCGTATATCCCGCCCTGCACTGCTGCCCGCGATCCGGCCGGGTAGGTTGTTTCGTCGTCGTAACGCCCGGCAAGGATGCCCATGGCCAAAGGCGACCAGGGAATTAAGGCCAATTCATACGCCTGCGCCAGGGGAACCAGCTCGTTTTCGATGCGCCGGTCTAGCAGATTATAAGGCGGCTGTTCGGAAACGAAGCGGACAAAGCCGCGCAGTTCAGTGGCCATCAACGCTTCCATAACGCCCCAGGCGGGGAAAGTCGAACAGCCCACGTAACGCACTTTGCCCTGGTGCACCAGGTCTGTCAACGCGCTCAACGTCTCTTCTATTGGCGTCTGCGGATCGGGCCGGTGCAACTGGTACAGGTCGATATGGTCCACCTGCAAGCGGCGCAGCGATGCTTCGCAAGCCTGCATCACATGCAAGCGTGAATTGCCGCGGTCATTGGGGCCGGGCCCGGTGGGGTAATGCAGCTTGGTGGCTAGGAAAACCTGCTCTCGCTGCCCGTTGCGCGCCAAAACGCGTCCAATAATGCGTTCGCTCTCGCCATCCGCGTAACCGTCGGCCGTATCAATCAAATTGATCCCCGCGTCCAGCGCCCGATTGATAATGCGCTCCGCTTCGTCCTCGGGCGACGGCCGTCCGAAATTAGCCGTTCCCAACGCCAGCGGCGCTACTTTCACCCCGGTCCGTCCAAATAATCGATAGTCCATGGTTTATGCCTCCGCTGGTCTGATTCTCCGTCATCATTGCTTCGCTGACAAGAGAGCTTGTATCTGTCTCAAACCGGTCAGCTCCTAACCTGACAAGATTTGGAAATTGAAGCCGTTGACCTTGTTCTCTGGAGACGAAGATTGGACCAATCTATCACAGTTCTTGTCAAACACAGTTCTTGTCAAATGCTTGACATCGGTTCTCGTTTCTGTTAAATTGTAGTGGTCTGACAGGTCTGACCACACAGTTTGTTAGCTTGAGGTGCTTCATAAATGTTTCGCTCGGAGCAAAAACAGTCCGTAACAGAGGAAACGGCCGAACGTATCGTCCAGATGATACGTGATGGCAATTTCACTCCTGGTGACAAGCTGCCCAGTGAACGCCAGCTAGTCAAAGAGATAAAAGTTGGTCGCACCTCCGTCCGCGAAGCAATCGGCCGTTTAGAGGCAGTTGGTTTGCTTGAAGTGCGCCAGGGTCTGGGCACTTTCGTGAAAGACCCCGGCTCCCGGATTCTGCAAACATCACTCGCCCCCCATGTCGTTACCGACCAGCAAAAACTTGAAGAACTGTTTGAGACGCGCGGGATCATTGAAATCGCTGCCGCCTCACTCGCTGCCCAGCGCGCCGACGCCTACCAAATCGCCGAGATGCGGCGTTGGGTGCAGATGATCGAGACCCTCGTGCTGCGCGAAGATGCGCGCGGTATCGCAACGGCCGATGTCGAGTTTCACCGCCAGATTATCATCGCCACGGGCAACAATACCTTGGCCGCGTTGATGGACAGCCTCGTCGATCTGTTGCACGATATGCGCTATGACAGCAGTAATATCCCTGAACTTTTGCCGGAGATCGTCAACGGCCACCGCGCGATTCTGGCAGCGATAGAAGCGGGCGATAGCCTGGCGGCAAGCCAGGCGATGAAGGAACATCTGGGAAGCGTGGCCACGCGGGTTAAAGAGTTTTGGCAACGAAGGATTGAGCCAACAGCAGGTGAAAGCAAATGAGAAGTTTTGAATATTTCGAGCCGCAGACTCTCGACGAGGCAGTTGCCCTGCTAGACCGCTACCCAAGGCAAGCCAGTCTACTGGCCGGTGGCACGGATCTGCTAGTAGAAATCAAGGAACATCTGCGTACCCCTGATTACGTCATTAACATCAAGAAAATCCAAGGTCTGGACGCACTTACGTACGATGATACAAATGGCCTGACCATCGGTTCGTTAACCACGGTGCGCGCTGTGGAAACATCGCCCGTTATCATTGATAAATATGCCGGATTGGCCCAGGCGGCCAGCGAATTAGGGTCTATACAAGTACGCAACCGGGCTACGATTGCCGGCAATATCTGCCGCGCTTCGCCTTCGGCCGACACGCTGCCATCCTTGATCGCCGACGAAGCCACCGTAAAATTATACGGGCCAGGCGGAGAACGCAACCTGCCCATGGGCGCTTTCTTCACCGGACCAGGGCAGACACAGAAAAGCGCAAATGAAATCCTGTTGGAGATTGGCGTACCACCTCCCGCGCCGCACACGGGCAAAGCGTATATCAAACACGGCCGTCGTAAGGCGATGGAATTGGCCACCGTGGGCGTCGGCGTCACGTTAACATTGGATGGCCATATCTGTCGCGAGGTGCGTATTGTACTCGGCGCCGTGGCGCCAACACCCATGCGCGCCCACGAAGCCGAAGCCATATTGCGTGGAAATATCATCGGCGAGGCAGCCATCGAAGCAGCCGCCGTTCTAGCAATGGCGGAATCCCGTCCCATCAGCGACGTCCGCAGCAGCGCCGCTTACCGCCGCAAAATGGTCCACATCCAAACCCGCCGCGCAATCACCCTGGCCCTGTCCCGAGCTCACCAAACTCCTTGACTACCAGACTGACGACTGCCGGCTACTCGACTAAGGAGTGCCGACCCATGAAACGACTAATCACACTGACAGTTAATGGAGAAACCCAAGAGGTGGCTGTTGTGCCCTATCGCAGCCTGCTCGACGTTTTACGTAACGAAATTGGCTTGACAGGCACGAAGAAAGGATGTGACGTCGGTGATTGCGGCGCATGTACCGTCATTTTGGATGGCCTGCCAGTCAATTCCTGCCTGGTGCTGGGTGTAGAAGCTGACGGGATGCAGATCGAGACGATTGAAGGGTTGGCTGAGAGAAGTGAAGATGGTTACAAGCTTCACCCGTTGCAAGAGAATTTCCTGAAGTACGCAGCGGCCCAGTGTGGCTTTTGTACACCGGGCATGATCATGGCTGCCAAGGCATTGCTGGACGAAAACCCACAGCCCACGGAGGCGGAAGTGCGTTTTGCGATTGCCGGAAACATTTGTCGTTGCACCGGATTTGCAAAAATCGTGGAAGCCATATTGCAGACCGGGCGCTCTGTTAACCAAGAAGTTCAACTTTTCGAATCATAGAGTTCCGCGAGCAATGGCGATAAGAGTTGAACTTCTAGATGCAAGGGTTTGGATAACAATACACTAAGGCCCGTGACTGAAAGAGAGAAACATCTATGAAAAAAGCGTATACGGTCGTAGGCGGCAGTCCCGTCAAAGTAGATGGCATAGAGAAAGTAACCGGCGCAGCGATGTACGGAGCCGACTATAATTGGGCCGGTACCTTGTACGGCCGAATCAAACGCAGCCCTTACGCCCACGCCCGTGTGGTCAGCATCGACAGCAGCAAGGCGCTCGCCTTGGCCGGCGTTAAGGCGGTCCTGACTTTCGAAGATGTGCCCCGCACAAAACATGCCGGGCTGCCGGTACCGCGCACAGGTTCTTTGGCGGTGGATCAGAATATCCTGACAGGTGTGGCCCGTTTTGTGGGCGATGGTATTGCTGCCGTAGCGGCCGTTTCCGAAGAGATCGTGGAAGAAGCTCTGGATCTCATCGAAATCGAGTTTGAACTGCTGCCCGTGATCTTGGACGTCAACGAAGCGGTTAAGTCGGGCGCGCCGCAAATTCACGGCACCGCAGGAAACGAGGTTATGCCCCCCATCGTCGTCGAACGTGGTAATGTGGCGGCTGGTTTTGCAGAGGCGGACCATATTTTTGAAGGGACTTACTCCACCGGCCGTCCTGCCCACGCTTATATGGAACCGAACGTCTGCGTCTGCCGCTTTGATCAGAACGGCAAGCTCACTGTCTGGAGCTCGACACAGGGCGCCTTTTCGGTGCGCCGGATCATGAGTGAAGTGCTGGACATCCCCTTGCACAAAGTCCAGGTGATTGTTGAGCACATGGGCGGTGGATTTGGCTCGAAGCAGGATCTCTACCAGCATGAATTTGTCTGCGCGCTTCTGGCCAGGAAAACGGGCCGCCCGGTAAAGATGGAATATACACGTAAGGAGACTTTCTTGGCGACCAAAACGCGCCATCCGGTGACGGTGCAACTGAAACATGGTTTGAAGAAAGACGGCACCCTTACTGCCCGGGAGGCGCTGTATATTTCCGATACGGGCGGCTACGCTTCGCACGGGCCAGGTATAACGGCCGTCGGCACCATTGATCTTTCCTCGCTCTACCGTTGCGGTGAAAACTGGAGACTTGAAGGGCGATCGATATACACCAATGCCCCAGTGGCCGGCGCCTATCGTGGCTATGGAGCCGTACAAGGTTTCTTCGCGCTGGATGTGCAAATGGATGAAATGGCCGAAATTGTCGGTATGGACCCCGTGGCCTTCCGCTTGAAGAACGCCGTCGGCGAAGGAGATCTGAGCCCCTCCGGCCACCGTTTGCATGGCGACTCACTTGTCAAATGCTTGCAGCGCGGCGCGGAAGAGGTGAACTGGACTGAATCATGGCAACCTCCAGAGGGAAAAAGCGGTCGTATTCTCAGAGGCCTGGGTGTCGGCACGGAAATGCACAGCAGTGGCGCTTACCCGGACATCAAGGAGACATCCGGGGCTATTCTGAAAATGAACGAGGATGGCACCTTGAATTTGCTTACTGGCGTGACTGACCTGGGCACCGGCGCTCTAACGGTGATGGCTCAAATCGCCGCCGAGGAGCTTGGAACACCACTGGAAAGTATCACCGTGATCTCTGGGGATACGGACGTGGTCCCTTATGATATTGGCGCTTATGCCAGCCGCACCACACATATTGGCGGCAAGGCGGTGCAAAAGGCAGCCGCGGGTCTCAAGCAAAAGCTGCTGGGTCTTGCTGCGCAAAAACTGGAGGTTCCCGTTTCCGACCTGAACATTTACGACGGACAAATCACGCTGCGCGGCCAGCCCACCCTGAGCATTAAAGGGCTCGTGGGCGGCGATCGAGGGACGCCGGCCAGCGCCCTCGTCAGCCAGGTCACCCATGAATCCAAAGTCGCCTACTCTTTCGCCGCCCACTTCGTAGAAGTGGACGTAGACACGGAAACAGGCCAGATCGAGGTCAAGCAGGTTGTCGCCGTCCACGAAGTGGGCAAAGCAATCAATCGTAAGGGCGTCGAAGGCCAGATTGAAGGGGGTATCCAGCAGGGCCTGGGTCACAGCATTACTGAAGATTTGATCATCGATCCCAAGACGGGACGGCCGCTTAATGCCAGTTTTGTCGACTATAAGATGCCGTTGTCAATGGATATGCCGCCCATCAAAACCATCATCCTAGAGGAAGAACCTGACCTGGGTGGCCCCTTTGGCGCCAAGGGAGTCGGCGAAGATCCGATCATCGCAATTGGCCCCGCAATCGCCAACGCGGTTTACAATGCCATCGGCGTGCGCATTCGTGATTTGCCCATTACACCGGAGAGAGTACTAAAAGCCCTAGAAGAAAAAGGGCAAGTGAGTTAACAAAGGATGGGGAGTAGCTGGCCAACTGCCGGCTGATTGCTGAGTTATGTAAAGCAACTGTCCAGGTTGCGATCAAGCTAGAAAGCTTGATTTATGAAGGAGAACAACTATGACCACCCCAATTATTGATTGTATTACCCATATCGGCCGTTCAGAGGACAACGTGATCGGCTGGGGCCCGCACTTTCTGGCGGAAGATCTGATCGCCCAAATGGATGCGCCGCGCACCGTACTCGGCGAAGCTAACCGCCGGATAGATAAGGCTATCGTTTTCCCATCCTTGGGTGACACGGTGCCTACTTCCACCCTTTCCTTTAACGAGCAGCACGAATATGTCTTGGAAAGCGTCCAGAAGTATCCAGACCGCTTGATTGGCGGCATCGTTATGCACGCCCGCCTCTGGAATGATGAGGTCCACAACTCAGTACGACAGTTGGTACATGAATATGGTTTTCGCATGATGTACATTCACCCGTCGCTGCACAAGTACTGGCTACCTATTCAAACACCCAGCGAAGGTGAAGGCTCCAAGCAGATGCTCTATCCGCTTTTTGAAGCAGCCCGCGAACTGGATATCCCAGTCCTGATCCACACCGGTGAACAGCCCTATTCCCTGCCCGCCACAGTCGACTTTGTGGCCGGCGAATTTCCCGACGTAACCATCATCATCGCCCACCTGGGTACCCAGGGGGAAATGTTCACTATCGAAGCGCTCCTGGTGGCCGCTCGCCACGACAACGTTTATGTTGAATCCAGCTTTGCCATGCCGCATATGCTCATCGAGGCTGTCCATTCCGTAGGCCCGGAACGGGTCCTCTTTGGCAGCAACTGCCCGCCGCTAGAACCGACTCAGCAGCTTCTAAATGTAGAAGAAGCCCTGACCCTGGATCCGCCCGTCGGCATGAAGTTGTCCGTGGACGATACCCGCAAAGTAATGGGTAGTAACCTGGCAAAATTAATCAATCTGGTACCAGCTTAAGTGTGAGAAACCCGGTTCTTCCGATTGAGAAAAACCGGCTGCCAAAATAAAAACCGAGTTTCATAAATCAGGAGCATTACGCGACTTAGAAGGATAATGAAGAGGAAAAATCGAAATGAACTATAGAGTTGTAGATCCACATTGTCACATTATCGCCCATCGCGAACCCGTGTGGGGTTGGGGACCCCATTTTTATGCCGAGGAACTGATCGAAACCCTGGACCGCGGCTATGACGTAATGGGCGAAACCAAACGCGTCGAAAAAGCGGTCGTTATGACCGGCCTGGGCCTGACATCCGTCGGCCACCGTTCCATTGAAGAATCCCACCAGTATGTGCTGGAGAGCATCAAGAAGTATCCTGACCGGCTATACTTTAATCCGGTGATCAATCCCCGTTACTCGATTATTGACCAGTTAGATACAATCCGTGGCTGGAAAGATGGATTCAACCTGGTCATGCTAAAAATCCATCCCAGCATGCACAACTATTACCTGCCCACGTACCGTCCCTTTCCGGGAGATGCCAGCAGAAAAATGATCTACCCCATTTTTGAACTGGCGCGTGAGCTCGACTTGCCGATGATGATTCACATGGGCGAAGCCCCCTACTCCTTCCCGGCCCAAATCGCCCCCGTTGCCGAAGCATTTCCTGATGTACCCATTATCTGCGCTCACTCCGGCGCTAACAACGTCCCCAGCAACGCCTTGGACGCCATTCTGCTGGCTAAAACGCACGACAACGTGTATTTGGGCACCAGTTGGGTGCAAACGCCGGAAGTAATCGAAATGTATTATGCTCTCGGGCCAGGTAAGATTATTTACGAAAGCGATTGTTCGCCCGCTGCGCTGGGTCAAGCCTTGCGCCTGGTGACGAACCTGCACCTGCCCGCCCCATTGGGCGTCGGCGCCTCAAAAGACGAAGTCTACCAGATGATCGGCGGCAACGCCACTGAACTCTGCAGGATCCCCTTCTGATGATCTAGGGTTCGTGGTTCGTAGCCGGACGCGCAGAACGAATTCTGCGGCTAGAGAGAAAATATGTTGAAAACATGTTACGAAAGGCGGGTTAATCACCTGTTTAATTTGCAGAGATCAATCAGCCGTTGTTAGCCCAAAGGGTATATACGATGACATCCCTGAGAACATTTCTAGATTCGCTGCCCGCAAGCCAGGTTTTACGTGTGGACAAGCCATTGGAGCTGGATTATACACCCACAGCCATGGTCCTGGGCCTAGAAGAACGCCAACAATTTCCTGTGTTGTACATTGAAAAGCCTGAGGGTTTTGACATGCCGGTCTTGTCCAATCTCTTCGCGGATCGCGGCCGTATCGCCCAAATGATAGGTGCAGCCTCGCCGGCTGAATTTAACGAAACCTGGCTGCAAGCGGAATTAAACGCAATCCCTTCTATTGTCGTCGACTCAGGAGCGGTGCAAGAAGTTATAATCACCGGCGACGACATTGATGTCGGGTTACTGCCCATCAGTCGTCACTTCGAACAGGATGCAGGCCGTTATATCGGTTCCGGCATCTTGATCTGTAAAGACCCCGATACGGGAGTGCGTAACCTGAGCTACCAACGACTGCAAATGAAAGGCAAGAACCGCTTTGGCGCCAGCCTGCACTCACGAGGCCATATCTGGGATCATTTGCTAAGAGCGGAAGCGCGTGGCCAAAATCTGGAAGTCGCCGTTGTTCTTGGCGCCCATCCCGCCGTGCACCTGGCAGCCGCGGCCAAGGTAGCCATGGAAGTAGATGAACTGGACATCGCCGGCGGCCTGCTCAAGCAACCGGTCGAGTTGGTGAAGTGCCATACGATTGACGTGGAAGTGCCGGCCAATGCCGAAATCGTGCTGGAAGGGGAACTGCTGGCCAATGTTCATGAGGATGAGGGGCCGTTTGGTGAATATACCGGCTACTCCACTTATCGTTCAACCCGCAACGTGTTTGTGGTCAAAGCGATCACCCGCCGCGCCAAGCCCATCTTTCTGGACATCATCCCCGGCTATTCCAATGAACATTTGCTTTTGGGGCGCGTGGCCAAAGAAGCACACGTTTTCGAGCGTCTCAAAGAGGTCCTCCCGACCCTAAAGGCGCTTAATTATCCGCATTCGGGCACACACTTCCACGCCTATATGTCGTTCCAAAAAACGGCCGAAGGCCAGGCCCGCCACGCCCTAATGCTCCTCTTTGGCCTTGATTCCTACATCAAGCTGGCCGTCGCAGTAGATGAAGATATTGACGTGTATAGCGAGGAAGAGGTGTTATGGGCGCTCGCCACCCGCTTTCAGGCCGACAGCGACATGTTTGTCGTGCCCAAAGTGTTCTGCAACAGGCTAGACCCCTCGTCGGTAGACGGCATGTCGGCAAAACTGGGCATTGACGCCACGGCGCCGATGGATTGGAATGTAGAGCGTACCTCCTTACCAGAAGAAGCGGTCGCCACCGCGCAGAGGATACTGGATAAGTGGCGAGCAGTTAGCTAGCCCCTGGCTGCTTCTTGCAGCAGGGAGTGAGGATCCGGTTATGAAAATTCGATCGACAAAGGGTTTGACCTTCGATGATGTACTGCTTGTCCCCCGGCTTTCGCCCTTTTCTTCGCGCCAAGATGTGGACACCTCAAGTTGGCTCACAGCGGAAATAAAGCTAGCTGTGCCCATCATCAGCGCCAATATGGATACGGTCACAGAAGCGGATATGGCCATCGCCATGGCGCGGGTAGGTGGCATTGGGATCATCCATCGGTTTATGACAGCCAAACAACAAGCGCAGCAGGTAGTGAATGTCAAACGCGCCGAGGCATCCCAGATTGATGAACCTTACACTATCGCTCAAGACGCCACGGTTACTCAAGCCCAACAGATGATGCAACGCTATGGCATTGGCGGCCTGATCGTGAACGACCGCAGTACCGATTGCGTCGGGCTTGTAACGCAGCGCGACGTGTTGTTGGCACCAGATGGTGATGCGCCGGTTCATTCAGTCATGACCCCGCCTGACCGTCTCGTGAGTGCGCCACCAGACATCACTTTGTCGGAAGCCCGGGCTATCCTGCATGAAAACCGCTTGGAAAAGCTGCCATTGCTAGACGCTGAGGGCAAGGTAGTGGGCTTGATCACTGCCCAAGACCTTATCAAACATAGGCAACACCCCAACGCAACCAAAGACAGAAAGGGGCGTTTGCGCGTGGGTGCGGCCATTGGCGTCAAGCCGGCCGATCTGAAACGAGCAGAATTGCTGCTGACGGCAGGCGCCGATGTATTGGTACTGGATATCGCCCACGGGCACGCCGATCACAGCATCGATATGGTCAAATCGCTGCGCGGCAACTTCCCACAAGCGCAAATTATCGCCGGTAATGTGGCCACCAAAGACGGTGCCCGCGAACTGGCAGAGGCAGGCGCCGATAGTATAAAGGTCGGCATCGGGCCAGGTTCCATCTGTACAACACGAATCGTAACGGGCTTCGGCGTGCCTCAATTAACGGCGATCATGGACAGTGCCGCCGGTATCCGCGAAGCTGGGCGCAGTATCCCCATTATTGCCGACGGCGGTATCAAAACATCTGGAGATATGGTCAAAGCGCTGGCTGCCGGCGCTGACACGGTGATGATCGGCAGCCTGTTTGCCGGCTGCGAAGAGGCCCCTGGCGCACCGGTTATACGCAATGGGCAAAAGTTCAAAGTCGTGCGTGGAATGGCTTCTTTGGGCGCTGCCATCAGCCGCAAAGCGACCCAGGAAGAGCAAGGCGAAAGTGCCGAAAGTCAAGAGGATTGGGCCAAAGTGATTCCTGAAGGGGTGGAGGCAGTTGTGCCTTACCGCGGGCACGTCAAAGAATTGATCCAGCAAATGGTTGGCGGTCTATGCTCCGGGCTCAGCTATGGTGGCGCAAAAACGATCAAAGCGCTGCAAGAAACGGCCGAATTTATCGAAATATCCCCTGCCGGCGTGCGTGAAAGCCATTCCCATGATGTAAATCGCATCTGAACTAGGCGGCAGATAGATATAAATGACGAGTCAGGCAGATCAGTATAAGTATGGAGGTGAAGATGGGGTAAGATGTTTTTCGGAAAACAGATACGTTCCAGAAGTATGCAGTGGTTGCATACGAACGCAGATTCAAGTGAGAACAATCCTTGTATAACCTGGTGTATAAAATATCTTGAGGAGAGACGATGAAAAATATAAATAAAGTTTTGGTTTTGGTGCTGATCATAAGCGTGCTATTGGTTGCTTGCGGCGGTCAGGAAGCGGCTCCCGCGGAAGATGACGTATTCAAAGTGGGTTTGCTCAGCCCGGGATCCGTAAATGACGACGGCTGGAATAGCATCGCCTATGGTGCTCTGCAACGCATTGAGAGTGAACTAGGGGCGGAAATAAGCTATGTGGAAATGGAACAAGATCCCGCTTCCTTTGAAAAAGCATTCCGTGATTACGCCAGCCAGGGGTACGACATGGTCCTTGGACATGGGTTCGAGTTCCAGGATGCGGCTCTGACAGTTTCCAAGGAGTACCCGGACACCGTCTTCTTTATCTCCAGTAGCCGCGTCCATGAGGGAAATGTTGTCGGCCTAAATACCGATTCCAGCCAGCCTTTTTACTTGATGGGCGTCATAGCGGCGCTGACCAGTGAGGGTGCCGGCTTTATCGGCGGCATGGAAATTCCCCCCATTCGCGAGGCGTACATTGGTTTCGAGGAAGGCGCGAAAAGCGTCGACCCCAACTTCCCTGTCAGCGAAACATTCATTGGAAACTTCACTGATTCGGCCGCGGCCAAAGAAGCAGCGCTAGGCATGATTGCTGAAGGTGCGACATTTGTGGTGCCCGATGCTGATGTAGCCGGCCTGGGTGTCTTTCAGGGGGTTTCCGAATCCGGTCCCGAGATCGGCACCTTTGGCGCCTTTGGCGACTTCACCGAAAATGCACCCGATAATATCTTGGGCAACTACTTTGCCAACTATGGCCAGGGTATTGTCAACATCGCCAAGCAAGTGCGTGACGGCAATTTTGAGGCGACGGGCAATATCGAGTTTGGCCTGGCTGATGAGGACGTGATGTGGATAGAATATAGCGAGACCAATCCCTTGCCGGACGATGTCATGGCGGCCGTAGAGAAAGCCAAGGAAGGCATAGCTAGCGGCGCGATCGACACTTTACCAGGTAACTAGTAAGCGCGATTTCCCTAACGCACGGAGCGTAGCCGCGGTATCCTTATCGCGTAAAACATAGGCGGAAATGATTTCGCGGCTTACGCTGACCATCAACTAAGAACGGCAAATCTATGTATAACGGCTTTAAGGAGGTCAAATGGCCGAGAATCCGACCACACCGACAGAAACGGCCGTCACCTCATCCACATCGGAATCGGAACTGCTGGGTCACAAAAGGGCCTCCCGTTCCAGCAAGATCCTTTGGGGCATCATCGGGCCACTAGCGGCCATCGTTGCCGCTTTCCTGGTCAGCGGCATCATTCTCCTGCTGGCCGGATACAACCCGATCGAAGCCTTCGTCACCCTGGTAGAAGGCGCCTTCGGCGACCTGCGTGTGATAACCGAAGTATTGTTGCAGGCCACGCCACTGATCATCATCGGGGCAGGGCTGGCGGTTGTATTTCGCTGCAATATCTGGAACATCGGCGCGGAGGGCCAATTTTACGCCGGCGCGGTGGTAAGCGCCGCCGTGGGCATCTACCTGGGCGATCTGCCGGCCATTATCCTTGTACCTTTGATACTCCTGGTGGGCACTGCCGGTGGCGCTTTGTATGCCATGCTGGCCGCCTGGTTCAAGGTGCGCTTTGGCGCCAGCGAGATCGTGACCACGATCATGCTCAATTACATCGCCATCATCACCACCGGTTACCTGGTCACCGGTCCGATGATTGAAGAAGTTGGCAAATTCCCGCAGACAGCCCAAGTTTCGGAAACGGCGCGCCTATTTCGTTTCTTGCCACCTACACGGCTACACATTGGTTTTCTCATTGCCATAGCCGTGGCCATCCTACTATGGGTGCTGCTCTTCAAAACCAGTACCGGGTTCGCCATCCGCGTCATTGGCCACAGCCCGGAAGCCGCAAGCTACGCCGGCATCAACGTCAGCCGTAACATCATGTTAGCCATGGGCATCAGCGGCGGTTCCGCCGGACTCGCCGCCGCGATTCAAGTGATGGGACTAACCTTCCGCCTTTACCAGCAAATCTCGCCGGGCTATGGTTTTACAGGCATCGCCGTGGCTCTGCTGGCCAACAACAATCCGCTTGGCGCCATTTTTACCGGATTGTTGTTCGGTGCCCTACGCTCCGGAGCTGAAGTGATGCAAATCAGCGCCGGAATTCCTTCGGTTATGGTCATCGCCATTCAAGGCTTGGTCATTCTGTCGGTGGCCGCCTTTGGCGTTTACCGCATGAAGTTCGCTAACCGCTGAAGAGGAGAAAGCTAATGGAATCAGTAGCCTTTATTGCCATCTTGCCCAGTATCCTCGCTGCAACGTGGCGTATGGCAACACCACTTATCTACGCCTCCGTCGGCGAACTATTTACCGAACGTACCGGGGTGTTGAACATAGGGCTTGAAGGGATGATGTTAACCGGCGCATTTACGGCGTTTGCGGCCGTTTTGTTCACCGACAATCTGTTCATCGGCATTGGCGCTACGCTGGTCGTGGGCATCCTGATGGGTTTGCTGTTCGCCCTCTTCACGGTGACCATCAAGGCCAATCAAATCGTCGTCGGCGTCGCCTTTAACCTGATTGGCCTGGGCATGACCGGCTTTCTATATCGCGCCCTATTTGTAGGCACCGACAACGCCGTCAGGACCGTTCCTGTTCTAGATGTGCCGGCATTGAGCGACTTGCCCATCATCGGCGAGGTAGTTTTTCGCCAAAACCTGATGGTCCTGGGCACGTTGCTGCTCATCCCTATCGCTTCATTTTTGCTGTACAAAATGGCCTTTGGCTTGTCCGTCCGTTCCGTGGGTGAGCATCCCAAGGCGGCCGACACGATGGGCATTAGCGTAGCGCGTACCCGTTACGCCGGCGTGATCATTGGCTCCACGTTAACGGCCGTTGCCGGCGCTTATCTGACCATCGCTCATACCAACCAGTTTGTTGAAGGCATCACGTCCGGTCGTGGCTTCATCGCCCTGGCGGTGGTTGTCTTCGGCCGCTGGTCACCCAAAGGCGCCTTCTGGGCTTCTTTGCTCTTTGGTATCTTCTTCGCTCTGCAATTACGGCTACAGGCGATGCCTGAACTAGCCATTCCTTACCAGGCATTACAAGTGTTACCTTATGTAGCCACCATTGTGGCTTTATTGAGCCTGCGCGGAAAAACGCACGCGCCATCCGCGCTGGCCGTGCCCTATGAACCATAGAAAACGCAAGGTTGGTGAAGGACAAGGTAGCCGGACAGAATTATGGATACAGATAACAACAACGACCTCATCTTGCGTATGGAGAACATGGTCAAGACCTTTCCGGGAACTATCGCCAATAACAACATTAACCTGGAAGTGCGCCGGGGAGAAATCCATTGTCTCTTAGGAGAAAATGGTGCCGGCAAAACCGTGCTCATGAGCACTTTATATGGCTTGTTCCAACCCGATTCCGGGCAGATCACCTACAAAGGCAAGCCCGTACATTTCCATTCGCCTAAAGACGCCATCCAGCACAACATCGGCATGGTCCACCAACACTTCATGTTGGTACCCACGCTGACCGTGGCCGAAAACGTCATCCTGGGACAAGACAAAGCATGGAAAGTGCTCAATGACATGGACCAGGTCTCGGCCAAGATCCGCGAGATCAGCGATCGATTCCACCTCCAGATTGACCCTGAAGCGATGGTAAGTGACCTATCGGTAGGTGAGGAGCAGCGTTTGGAACTCCTTAAGGCGCTTTATCATTGGGTGGATTTGCTGATTCTCGATGAACCAACGGCCGTCCTCACACCGCAGGAAACGGAGCACTTGTTAACCCTCCTACGTGATCTCGCCGGGGAAGGTTTAACGATCATCTTCATCACCCACAAACTGGAAGAGGTGATGCAGATAAGCGACCGGGTGACCGTGCTACGTGATGGCAAAGATGTGGCCACGTTGAACACCGCCGATACCAGCGCGCGTGAATTAGCACGCCTCATGGTCGGGCGTGACGTGCTCATGGAGCTGCCTGAACGGCGTGGCGAAGTAGGTGACGTCGTGCTATCGGTACGTGATTTAACCGTACAGAACGAGCGCGGACTAACGGCCGTTGACAATATCTCCTTCGACGTCTTCGAGCGCGAAGTCGTGGGCATCGCCGGCGTCTCCGGCAATGGCCAGACTGAGCTGGCCCTGGCCCTGGCCGGACTCACGCCTATTGCCGGCGGTACGATCCACCTCGATGGGCAAGACGCGACCAATCTGACACCCCGCCAATTGAGCCAAGCCGGATTTGCCCACGTTCCTGAAGACCGGCATAAAATGGCCATCGTTTTACCCTTTGCCGTGTCTGAAAACTTCATCCTGCACGATTTCAAGGATCAACCTTTTGCGCAAAGAGGTTTTCTCAAGTTCGGTACGATTGAGGAGCATTCAAGCCAGTTGGTAGGGAAATATGATGTGCGCCTGGCCAGCCTGGAGGATCCCATCTCCAGCCTGTCCGGCGGCAACCAGCAGAAAGTAGTCGTCGCCCGCGAACTCCATCGCAATCCCCGCTTGCTGCTGGTCAACCAACCCACCCGTGGCATTGACGTCGGCGCTACTGAATTTGTACGCCAGCAGATTTTGCTGCAAAGTGATGTGGGAACGGCCGTGTTGCTCATCTCCACCGAACTGGAAGAGATCTTCCACCTCAGCGATCGCATCCTGGTCATGTACGAAGGCAAGATCGTTGGCGAACTCCCCCCAGATCGAGAACTGATCGACGAAATCGGTTTGATGATGGCCGGCAAGCAAGTTGAGCTCGAATAGTTTGCGGTCTCTTTATCCAATGCTGTGACAATTAAAGAGTTGATTAGGCCAGCCAACTGTAGATTTTTAAGCTTGATTGGGCAAGTGTTCGTTTATAATGATTTTAGGAGCCCGATCAATTATGCCCATCTCTTCTGATGGGTTGGCGATTACTGGCAAATGCGCGACTTTCTGCGCCAGGAATTTATACTCAACAGCCATCGCGAAGGGAGCTGGCATGTGGCCAGGCTCGATTATGCCCCTTGGCACGCCTGCCTAAACTGCGCTAAAGATATCCATTTCGCTTATAAAAAAATCATTAGCAAAGGAAAGCACCATGTTAGGCTGGAAGTCTATTTACAGAGTTGTAATCATAACCGTCGCTTGCACTACGGGAATCAGTTCATGCAGGTCATTCACTCTCCACAGAGAGCCGGATCTTCCAGAGCTGCCAATCGCCTATGCATTGCAAGATGCTATCGACCAAGCTCTGCAAACTAATCGGAACGATCATGAGCTGGGTATTTCGGCAGCAGTAATCGTACCAGGCTACAGAACCTGGACAGGAGCAACTGGAAATTCTCATCCGGGCGTTCTGATCACAGTAGATATGATGTTCGATGGTGGAAGCATCGAGAAGAATTTTGAGGCTGCCCTGGGTAGGAACTGGTGTCGATTATTCAAAGAGCTGGAAAGTTGAGGAAGTCTTCAGTCAATTCGTTCTTGAACCATATGGTGCTCCGGGATACGCTCAGCATTATTCTAGCACCAACTATTTGCTTCTAGCCGCAATAATCGAAGAGGTAACAGGAGCTTCTGTGCCTGATGAAATTGAACGCCGCTTTCTGAAGCCAATGCAGCTTGAGCATACCTTCGCTAGGATGGGCGAACAACCGCCAGCAAGGTATTCTGTTGCCCATCCATGGGTTGATATTGATCGGGATGGAAATCTTGATAACCTCTATGGAATACCCCTAACTTGGAAAGCAACTCTGACGCATCCAGTGATTTTTTCTACTCCAAACGATCTGGCGCGATGGATGAATGCTCTCTATCATGATCGTACCGTACTTAGCCCCGCATCACAAAGTGAAATGTTGAACTATCCAGACACAACAGATCGTGATCCTGAAGGTGGTCGTTATGGGTTGGGTGTTGTTGATTATACAGATAGGCTTGGTGCGCAGGTAATTGGACACGGGGTTCATCTTTGGGCTACTCTGGGGCGGCCCTATACTTGCCGGACTACGGCAAATCCATAGCGTGGCTGATAAACAGTGGGGAAAGCCCACCCGAGTTAGCGAATCAAATCATGAGTGACACCTGGTCATCTCTCTTCAAAGTTTTGAGCACGAATCAAGAATTGTTAGACCCCCATGATCAAAGTGATATTCAGCCGAAGTGACCTTTGAGGAAGAAAGCCTTGGCAAGCAGATAAGAAAACGAAATAGAATCATTACGAAGCTGCAGAAATAATTCATTTGGAGTGGAAGAGATGGAAGTTCGTTATCTCAAGAAAATCACAATCAGCCCCGTAGGCTTTGTGAGCCGAAGCTCACAGCGAGAGAACGAAAAAGACAGGAGCCTTGAGGCAAAAATCGTCCTTGACGAGGCTCTCACGCCAGCCTTGGACGGGATAGAGGAGTGGTCACACATTTATGTGATCTTCTGGTTGGACAGAATTGAGCATAAGGCAAAACCTGTTTTGCATCATCCGCATAGCGGTCTCGGCATCTATGCAGCAAGGTCTCCTATTCATCCTAATCCGATTGGCTTAACTTTGGTAGAGCTTGTCAAACGAGAAAAGAACATTCTTTGGGTGAGAGGTCTTGATGCTTATGATGAGACCCCTATTTTGGATATAAAGCCGTACCCTGACTGGGAACAAGAGCTGCTAGTGGTGAAGGATTTCAGGATTCCGGAATGGCTGAGAAGAATCCTGGAAAAAGATGAGGACGCCTAACAGCCCCCAGGCAGCCCAAGCTGATGCGATACTTATTGGTGAGCGCTAGCTCATGCAAATTCCTTGGGATTTTGGCTCGCAATAACTGCTAAACCGATTTTTCAACCTCGCGCACAACAGCGTGCATATCATACAGCAGCGCGTGTAACATATCAGGCGCGGTTGACGTATCCGGGTGCGAACCAAAATCACGTGCGCATCCGGCAACACTTCTGGGGTCCCGGCAGCCCCTCGGGAGCCGTGGCACGGTCGCGCGGGCGCAGGTCATCGAGGACAGATCATTTCCTTATTGAGCCGCCCATCCGCCATCAATCAAGATCCCAGCTCCGGTGACAAAGCTGGAGGCATCGCTGGCCAAAAACACGGCCAATCCACCGATTTCATCAAGTTCGCCCCACCTGCCCAAGGGGATTTGAGAAACGAATGCCTGATACTTCTGCGGATCATCCAACAGCGGCTGATTCATTTCTGTACCAAACGGCCCCGGCAAAATGGCGTTAACTGTAATTCCAAATGGGGCCCACTCCAAAGCCAGGGTACGCGTCAATTGCAGCACCGCGCCTTTGCTGCTTGCATACGGCGTGCGTTCCGCCATCGACACCACTGATAGCATTGAACCCAAATTGATAACCCGCCCGTAGCGTTGCTCTTTGAAATGTGTCGCGACCGCGCGGCACATCAGCCATACACCGTTCACGTTGGTCTCTTGCACCGCCTTGAAAGCTTCTAACGTCAACGCATCAATAGCTCCGCGGATATTGATACCAGCGTTGTTGACCAAAATATCGACCTGGCCAAAATCAGCCACCACGTGCGACACGACGGCTTCGACCTGGTCGGGGTCCGTCACGTCGCAGGCGTATCCGCGGCAGGTTTGCCCTGTGGAAGTCTCTATCTCAGACGCAACCGTGAGGGCGCGTTCCGCATTCCTACTGGTGAGGGCCACACGCCCCCCAGCTTCGGCCAGGGCCAGAGCCATCGCCTTGCCCAATCCCCTGTTGCCGCCAGTCACCAAGGCCACGCGATTATTCAGCTTGAATTTATCTAGAATACTCATAAGAATTTTCCTTGGAATAGGTGTCAGCCATCCCAGCTGTCAGAAACCCTTTTTCACTCATGGTGGTGTACTGTGGCAAATGTAAACTCTTCTCGAATTTTGTCGCGACTATTTTACTATGCATCCTAATAAAGAACAGTTCCCAGGCGGATAACGCCGGCAAGCACAGGAAATCGTCAGCAACATTGCTGACCACGCCAGTTCAGACGAACTGAGGGCTTCCTTTATGACCTTGCCGGAAGTACGATGCTTACATACAGGGATTACGTGAGCTGTACGGCCGTTTGCGGTACGCTGGCGCCCTTAGCGTCCCCTCTCTATCAGCGCATGCCAGCCGCCTGCGGCTCTTTGCCGATCTATCTCCTTGTGGCACGGTCATAGCCCATGATCTATAATGTCCTTTTATGTCTGTTCCGCATGCTCCATTGGCCTTGTTCCTTGAACGCTTGAGAGACAGCCCACTTTTTGTGTCCCTGAGTGCCGAAAATCTTGCATTTCTAGGGAGCCAGGCCAGGCAAACCCATTATCAAGCCGGCTCGACGATATTTTGGGAGGGAGAACCCTCTCAAGGATTGTATTGGCTGCATTCCGGTACACTGAAAGCAGTGAAATATTCAACATCAGGCAGGGAGCAGATTTTACATTTAATCCAACCAGGCCGGACATTTAATGAGGTTGGCGCCTTTACGACTTTACCCAATCCGGCGTCGATAGTGGCCTTGGAATCCGCTAAGTATGGCACATTCCTGGTGATGCAATTCGACAATTGATTCGACAGGACCCAAGTTTCGCGCAATTGATCATAAATGTACTGTCTGAACGACTGCGCCATTCCGTCGACCTGGTTGAAGACCTGTCCCTTCGTCCAGTGATAAACCGCTTATCCCGACTGATTCTTGATGAAGCAGACGGTGACACGCTCCTACGGCCGTCCTGGTATACACAAAATGAACTTGCGGCCAGGTTAGGAACGGTGGCCGACGTTATCCATCGCTCCTTGCGCAAGTTGGAAATCGATAACCTGATCGAAGTCGAACGCCAGCAAATCCGCATCATTAACCGTGAGGAATTGGAGAAACTGGCTGCTTGAAACTTGGCAGACAAAAAAGTTGCCATATTTCTGAGTTCAAACACTGTTTTCGACCAGCGGTAGCAGAAAAGATGGCAACTTTTAGGCGTTTCCGACAAAAGTCGAAGACTGCACTCCGTGCTTCTGCTAACCTATAAGCAGATGGAGTGATTGACTCCCACAAATAATGTAACTGGAGAACTCGAATAATGGAAATTACAAAAGATACCAAGGTGTCAGCAATCTTGCAGGAGTATGGGGACATCGCCGATGTGATGGAGGTGTTTGGCGTTAAGCGTGTCGGCCGTTATTCCTTACGGCGTATGATTACCAAGGCCATTACGGTTGAAACAGCCGCACGTGTACATCGGGTACCCTTAGATGAATTCATGGAGACCTTAAACAAGGCCGTCCTCATGCAGCAGCAAAATCAGAACGGTAGCGAAAAATCGGCTAATTGAAAGTGAGATCGCACTTGCCTTGGCTGTCTCTATCGTCCGTCAGCTTCGCGGCCAAGGCATGCAGCATGATTTCACAGCCCGCTTTTCCAGGCGGAGGCGGGGGATCTTGCTGGCGGGTGATCAAGCCACCGATAACGGCCATCTCGATAGCGCTGTCCTTCCGACATACGCACATTACAGAGGAAATTTTATAACTCACGTTCTCAGGTAAGATGCGCCATTGGCATCCAGTATCGCTCCGGTTACCCACTCTGCGCCTTCGGAGGCCATGAATAGAACGGGATAGGCGACTTCTTCCACTCGGGCAACCCGCTGCAGCGGGCTTTGGTTACGGATGGCTTCTCCTTCAACCCCTTTCAAACGCTCACTAACCCTTTCAGTATCCACAAATCCCGGGGCAACTACGCCCACGTAAATGTTGTATGGCGCCAGGTATTGTGCCAGCGATTGGCTCATCGCGTTCAAACCGGCCTTGCTGGCGCCATAAGCCGGCGCGAGTGGTTCGCCGCGGAAGGCTCCTCGTGATGAGACGTTGACGATACGGCCGTGTCCCTGTTTGATCATTTGCCGGCCCGCACACCAACATAAATTGGCCACGCCAATGAGATTCGTGTCAATGATTCGTCGCCACTCTTCTTGCCACGCTTCATAGGTCACGTCGGCTAAAGGATGCTTCCCACTTGCAGCGGCATTGTTGATCAGAATGTCTAAACGGCCGTAGCGGGCCACGGCCGTCTCTACCATTTCGGCAATTGCCTCACTGTCCTGCATATCGGCCGTCACCATCATATGTCCATCGCCGGCCAGATTACGCAGCGTCTCCTCTGCCGCGCTCTGATTGCGATGATAATGAACAATCACGGTTGCCCCGTGCCTGGCAAATTGCCGGGCGATCTCCCGGCCAATACCTCTTGAAGCGCCGGTCACCAGTACAATCTTATTCTCGAACGTTATCATTGCCTTTCACTTCCATTCCCTACTGATCTCGGTTCAGTTGATTGTCAAACATAAATATTGTAGACGCAGGACACGCAACAGTTCTGTATACTCCGCGCCCAGGACATTATCTCTGGCCTCGAACTACATAATAACTGGGCATATAGTGCCGGATGGGATTGCCATCTTCGTCCGGTCGTCGATCTTCATAAAAACCTGTGATGCAAAAGCCGGCCTTCGTGAGGCCCCCTAACTGTGCTTCCATCGAGTGGCTGAAATGGAACATCTCCTTATCGCGAACGCGCTGTTTGAGCGCCTCCTGGCTCAACGTTTCATGCTCAACATAGGGCAAAGGATATTTCACGACAAAAGCACCCTCGTCGTCAAGGGCTTCAGAGTCAAAAACAAACTCATCGGGATTCATAAAGCCTGTCAGCAATATGCCCCCTACTTGGAGCACGCGGTGGCACTCGCGCCAGACAGGATCCAAGTCAGGAACGAACATGGTTGACGGCGGGTTAAAGATAAGATCAAAGCTTCCATCTTTAAAGGCTGACAAATCCGCCATATCGCCTTCAACGATCTCAATTGTCAAGTTGTCGCGCTCAGCGACAAATTGGTCTTGAGCCAATTGCCTGGGCGACGCATCAAGCAAGGTAACATCGGCACCAAGGGCAGCGAAGATAGGAGCCTGTTGGCCACCCCCTGAAGCCAGACACAAGACACTAAGTCCGCCCAAATCGGGGAACCAATCGTTTGGAACCGGTTTACTATCACTTAGGTAGAGGGACCATGTTCCGTTTCTGGCCTCGGCGATATCTTCAGAAGAGAGTACTTGCGTATATGGATTTTCACCTTCGTCTACGGCCTGATCCCAGGCCGCTTTGTTTAAGTCGTATATCTTCATCGAAACCTCAATCGTCATATGTGCTACCAAACTATAACAGCAAATGACACAAAATGGGTCCTGACCTATTTGCTAACACGGATCTCAAGAAGCCGGCTATTGAATTGAATCTTGCGCTGCACGCGAACCGGTCCATTGTGCCGATCTTGCCTGTTCAACGTGGTCCTGTGTATAAACAAGGCGGATTGTGTCGATATCAGCCAGTGGCCAACGTCACGTGGTAATAGCATAGCGTACTTCCCACATTTTCTGGAGTCCAATAGCCGCTCGATTCTTGTCCCCGAGGATACGAATCGTACAGGAAAGCGCCTATCATATCTCGTTACCACTGGTGAAAACATTTAACATTGAGGCTGATATCATCCAAAAAAGAGCAAGAATGGCGCTTTTCTGCTTCAAATTCCCCTTCACAAGTGTCCGAATCCGCGCCAGAGCCTGGCCACCAGAACGGGCCTCGCAACGTTCTTGACTAGATTATCATGGAACCCAAGCTTCATGTCTCCTCACCTGATTCAGAGAGACTGAGGTTTTCTTCCATACAAAAAAGCGTCCGCATATTCCTGCAAATCTATAGTTGGCGTCAGCAAATCACCAATAACGCGCCGATACATTTCGTTGACCAAAGCGGAGCCAGTAAGGCGTTGACGCTGGCCAATGATGGCCCCTATTTTAAGAGGCCTTCTTTTTGATAATGAAGTTTTTGCACGCTTCGGGATTCCTTAGGTACCATTTTTGGTGAGGCAATCCACACGATAGCCAGCGAAGACCATGCCGCGTATAATCGCTAAATTCTGGTCGATGTTTGTCGAGAGGTAACTAGCATTTAGGAGGTAATTCAGAATGGCTGAATCGAAGAATTGGACAGTTGACGCCTTACTTCCCGCAGAGATGGCATTGCGTGCTGAAGAAATTGGTGTTTCAAAGGCACGCATGAGCCTCTTTACCTTGTTCGCTCTAGGGGTATTAGCCGGGATATTCATTGCACTGGGAGCGGTCTTTGCCACGACTGTGACAGCTCCTACCATGGGTGTGGATCCGGCAACCGGCGCACCGCTAGCGAAGTATTTGCCGTTTGGCATCTCGAAACTCCTTGGCGGATTTACCTTCTGTCTGGGACTAATTCTGGTAATCGTTGCTGGGGCGGAGCTGTTTACCGGTAATAATCTGATAATCATGGCCTGGGCCGGCAGGCAGATCTCCACCTTTAGCCTGCTACGGAATTGGGGGATCGTCTACGTCGGTAATTTCGTTGGCGCCATACTCACGGTGGTTGTGGTGCTGCTCTCAGGTCAGTACACATTTGGTAATGGCGCCGTTGGACTGAACGCCCTAAATATCGCACAAGCAAAGGTTGGCTATGGGTTCATCCAGGCTATCTTCCTTGGAAGTCTCTGTAATATGCTGGTTTGCCTGGCTGTCTGGCTGGTATTATCATCGCGAACGACGACCGACAAAATCCTGTCCGTCATCTTTCCAATCACGGCATTTGTCGCCGCTGGCTTTGAGCACTCCATCGCCAATATGTATTTCATTCCAATGGGGTTGGCTATCAAACAGTTCGCCGGGGAAATGTTCTGGAGCAGCATCGGGAACTCGTCCGCGGATTATGCAACCTTGACCTGGGGAAACTTCCTTTTGCTCAATTTGCTTCCGGTGACAATCGGTAACATTATCGGCGGTGCTGTGGGTGTGGGTGTCGTTTACTACGTTATTTATTTACGACGCAAGTTGCCTGAAGAATAAAGGATTCTGCTCTTTGAGTTGCTGATGATCTGCTGTATTCAAAAACCAGGATCATAACTCCATCTAAGGCGCCACACGGGTTCAATGCCGCTCGTGTGGCTCGATTATGACATCTTTGAAGAACCACTCTCTCAGTCCCGTCGTGGGAAACCTTGTAACCCATGGTTTTACCAGCAGCCGGGTTGACCGGTGGAAGATAGGCATGATCGGCGCTTCCTCCGCCAGGATCCGCTCCGCTTCTCCATACAGCCTAATCCTCTCCCCCTGGTCCAGGCTGCGCTGAGCTTGCTTTACCAGGCTGTCGTAACCCTCGTTCCGCCACCTTTGTCGTTGCATATCACCGATTCGCGCCCTCAAAAAGTTGTCAGGATCTGGATAGTCGGCCCTCCAGCCCAAGATGAAAAGATGCGGCACGTGCTCATCCAGCCGGGCGAGGAACGCATGCCTCTCCATCATCTCCCACTTGATCTTCACCCCCAGATTCTCTCTCCATTGTGCTTGCAGGTTCTCTGCTATGTCAACCCGATCTGGCAATGTCAGACACTCCACAACCGGGAAGCCCTGTCCATCAGGGTAGCCGGCATCGGCCAGGAGTTGACGCGCCTGCTCAGGATCGTACGGCAGGCCGATTCCCGGCGAGTGGCCCGGCATTCCCGGCGGCACGAACCCACCCGTGGCAGGGAAGCAGTCGGGTCTGGCGGCCTTCACCAGCGCCTCCCTGTCGGTGGCCAGAACAAAAGCCCGCCGCACGCGAACGTCGTCAAAGGGTGGACGGCTGACGTCGAATTGTAGGTACATGGTTATTAGTCGCGGGACCTTACGGTATTCTCCGGCATACCTCTGTTGTATTCGGTCTACTTCAAATGCCGTGACGTCCACCACATCCAATTGATCCTCCTCGTACATCTCCAAACGGGCTGCCGGTTCCAAATCAGATAAGAGCAGCTCGACACCCTCCAGGTTACCCGTGAACCGGCCATGATAGTCAGGGTTGCGCACCAGCGTCATTTGCTCTCCCGGCTGCCAGGACTCTAATCTGAAGGGGCCGCAGGTGAGGATGTTCTCCGGCTCCGCCCAGGCCTTGCCGTGCAATTCCACCACATGCCGCGGTACGGGAAATGTTACAGCGTTGGCCAACAGATGGAGGAAATAGCCAGTCGGACCTTCCAGTTCGACGGCCAGGGTGACCTCGTCCAAGGCCTTCACCCCCACACTGTCCGGGTCAGACACCTCCCCCTGATGAAAAGCCCTGGCTCCCATGACGTCGTACAGCAGCCGGGGAATGGAAAAGGTGGTATGGTCTCCCAGCACGCGTTTCCAGGCATACTCAAAGTCCCCGGCCGTCACCGGTCTGCCGTCGCTCCAGCGCACATCGTCCCGCAGGTGAAAGAGGTACTTTTTCCCGTCCTGCAGTACCTCCCAGCTCTGGGCCACATCGGGCACGACTCCCGCATCTGGCCTCAACTCCACCAGCCCGCTGAAGAGCTGGAAGATCTTTGCGCTCGATATCACATTGTCAGCCATCGTTGGATCCAGGGTCGTCGGATCGCCCGCCAGGAGCCGCAAGGGATGGGGTGCAGGCGGCAGGTCCTCCTCCTGCGCCTCCGCTGCTCGCTGCCACAGGGCAAAGCCCTGCTCGTAAGCCTGGCGCGCTCCCTGAAAGTCAAAAGCCAGATCGTATGTCAAGCCCAATTTCATCAACGTCCGCGCCGCCTGGTCATGCTTTCCCTGTTCCTCAAGCAGTGGAAGCGCCCGTTGGTAGTAGCCACTCGCCTCCTGGCAGGCATAGGTCAGGCGGGCCTGGTCGCCGGCCTGCAGCAGGTACTCTACCGCCTTTTCCCCCTCTCCTGCCAACTCGTAATGCCGGCAATCAATCCCAGATATTCCCCGATTCGCTTCCCGGCGGCAAACTCTAGCCAGCGTGCTACCTGTCTGTGATACACCCGGCGCAGCTTTAACAGCACCGTCTCATAGGTCACATCCCGCAGCAAAGCATGCTTAAAGATGTACTCCTCTGCCCCTGCAAAAGCAGAACGTTCCCGCCGAAAAATCAACTCGCGATCACGAACAGCCTCCAGAAGCGAAGCGATTTCCTCCTTGTCAAGCCCGCTTCCCTCACTGGCCTTTAATTCAACCACCGCCGCGTCCCAGAACAGCCGTCCCACCACCGCAGCTCGTTGCAGAAGCATCTTTTCCTCGGGTGGCAGACTATCCAAGCGGGCCTGGAGCACCCCGACCAGCGTCGGCGGCACATGCACCTTTGCCAGTCGCTCCAGCTCAACCCGCCACTGTTCCTCCCCGTGCACGATCACGCCGTCCTCAATCAACATCTTGATCAGCTCTTCGACGTAGAACGGATTGCCTTCAGCCCCCTCAACGATCAGATCGCGCAGATCAGTGGGGACGTCCCTCGCTTTTTGCAGGATCTCCCCCACCAGCGCCCGGCTGGCCCGTCGCGAGAGAGGTTTGAGATTGATCTGCGTGTGGATCTCCTGTCCCTCGCCCCAACTGGGACGGCGCTCAAACAGCGACGGGCGTGCCAGGCAGACCACCAGCAGCCGCGTGTCGGGAACCGCCGCCACCAGGTGATCGAGCAGGTCAAGGGAGCTGTCGTCTGCCCAGTGGATGTCCTCTAAAAAGATCACCGTTGGTTCGCTGGCTATGGCCCGCAGATACTTGGTCAGATAGGCTGTTGCCAGCTCCCCGAAAGACTCGCTGCCCAACTGGGCCTGGACTGCCTGGACTGGCGGAGAAATCAAGGCCGAGCAGCTGCCCAACCAGGTCTGCCTGGTCAGAATTGAGAGTGGCAGCCATCCCGGCGCGAAACTTTTCCCGCACCTCCGCCGCGCTGTCGCTCTCCAGGATCTCGAAACGGTGGGCGAACATGTGGCGAATGAGGCCGTAGGGCATCGCCTCCGTCTCCGGCGTGGCGCGTCCCTTGAAATACCAGATATCCTCCGGCAGCAGTTCGATCCACTTTTCGAACTCGTACAGCAGCCGGCTCTTGCCCACCCCGGCATCGCCCACGACGGTCACGACGTGGACCTCGGCATCCTCTATCGCGTCGCGGAACATGTTTTGCAGCATCAGCAGTTCTACGTCGCGACCGACCATGCGCGTCTCGATGCCCGCCACACCTCGCGTCAACATGCGGAAGGCACGCGGCTTGGCTTGCTGGACGAGGTAGGTATGCACCGGCCTAGCCTTGCCCTTGACCTGGAGCGGCTCTTGCTCTAGCACGTCGAACACCCCGCGCACATGCCGGTAGGTGTTGTGGGAGATGAGGACCCCACCCACAGGCGCTGCCGTTTCCAGTCGATTGGTCAAATTGACAGTGTCACCGACAACCGTGAAATCCCGCTCCTGCGCACCACCCAAATATCTGGCAACAACCGGACCGGTATTGACCCCAATCCGCATCCCCAAACGAAAGCCCCATTCGGCCGTCATCCTTTCGTTTAGCTCAACCAATGCCTGCTGCATCTCCAAGGCAGCCCTGACACCGTTTTCAGGGTCGTTCTCATGAGCCTGGGGCAGACCGAAGACAGCCATGACCGCATCGCCAATGAACTTCTCAATGATGCCCCCATATTTGCTGATAGCCGGGGTAACGGCGGCAAAGTAGGCGCTCATGATTTGACCCACGTCTTCGACATCCATCCTCTCCGCCATCGGCGTAAAGCCGGAGAGATCAGCAAAGAGAACGGTGATTTGCTTGCGTTGTTCAATAGACTGGGCGGGTTTCAGTTCGGCCAACTGCTCGCGTATGGCCGCGATGGCGACATCAATGACATCATCCGGTATCGTGCCACGCATACTCTCTTGTATGGCAATGGCTTGTTCCAGCTTTTCCCGTTCGGTCTTTGGTTTTCCCTCAGTCACGGATTAGCTTGCTCCTCACTCAGTTAGGGGCGGGTCATGCTCTACGATATGATGGATAAATCGTCGCTATTTCGCTCAGATCAGTTTCATTGAAGTAATCGCAGATAGGGCAAAATTCTACCTTTCGATACCTAATCTTACCCAAACAGCCCATGAAGTACAATGTAATTCCCCTCGAAACTGTGGTATTCATCTTTGGTGAAATGGCTATCTCGTACCTTGCAAAACTTGTAGCGTGTAAAAACTTCATTGAACCGGATTCTGCTCAAGAAAGCTTTCCAAACCTGTCTGCACTCTTGCTTCTGCTAGCATTAGGTCATCTCCAGCTGACATAAGGAATCATTGATCTGGTCAGCTGATGTACACATTTTCTCTCGACTACTCGAACTGATACAAATAGGTCGCATGTCTGGTCATGACAAAGATCTAGAAATGCCTGTACTGAGCTGTCCGCTGAGGATTGACACTCGCAATCTGAAGCGAACATCAAACTCGACCGCATCAAAGAAGTGATTCTTTTCTTTCATTTCCGCGCGCCAGAAATCTAGAGCCTCTCCTTGCCGCAAATGATCCGGGTGACGACGCCCGCAACGCATGCCTACGCCGCCTACCAGGCGATCCGTTGTCTCGTGTATTTGCCGCAGCCAGTTGTACGGCGGCCAACCTCTGTCACCGCTCAGGCCGCAAAACGCACGAAAAACGGCCGCCGGTTGCGCATCAACTACCTTACGTCGCCCCTCTAACAGCATACCACGTTCCTCTGTTAAATTGACCGGTTTGATATCTCCCTGGCTGGAGGCGAGGGCGTCGCTCCACAGCGTTTCTATACCAAGACCCGAACTCGAAAGCTGGCCTGCAGAAGTCGTGGCACAAGGCGACCACCAACATGACCGGTGGCACCAGCCACGAAGATAGACTTCTGGGCATTGCCGCTCATTACCTTCTTGTTTATAATATATCGTGGTTGTTCTATGGAAATGAAAATAGATAAAGGGAAGCACCTTCCTATATGTGCCAAACACTCCTGCAACTGATTGACATTTTGGTACAACTCTTTTAAGCTCTAATTATACTGCTTCACCGATCACCGGAGAAATGCAGTCTACGGCGAGGGAGACCATGGAAGAGCGAGATTTTCAACTGCACGACGGTTCTCGCGTAGGGGTTATTGGAGGTGGACCGGCGGGTTCATTCTTCAGTTTCTTCCTCTTGGATACAGCTAAAAGAGTCGATCTGGATATACATGTAGATATCTATGAACCACGTGACTTTCTCCCGTCCTGGTCCAATTGGATGCAATATGTGTGGGGGAATAATATCAGAGTCTCTCGTGCAGATGCTTGCCACCGAAGGAATCATTCTTCCACCCACCGTCGTACAAAGAGGAATTGATTCATATATGCTGCACATGGATGTGGGCAGCGTGCGCATTAACACTCCCTTGCAAGAGAAACGAATTGCCGCCATTTCCAGAGGTCCCGGACCACGCGATCTTAAGGAGGTGAAATGGCGTAGTTTCGATGGCTATTTGCAAAAGCTGACCATCGATAAAGGGGCACACGTCATCAATGAACGTGTTCGTGAAATCGCCTGGACTAATGGGCGTCCACGTTTGAAGATCGGTAAAGAATTCTCTGACGCCTACGATCTCTTGGTATTTGCCGTGGGAGTAAATTCCTCCACACAAAAGCTCTTGGAGAATTTTGAAATCGACTATGAATGTCCACAGACGACTAAAACGTTCATTCAGGAATATTATCTTGGTGAAGAAACGATAGCCGAAGTCCTGGGTTCCTCTATGCATGTCTTCCTGCTTGATATCCCACGCCTGGAGTTCGCGGCAGTTATCCCCAAAGGGGACTATGTTACTGTTTGTTTGCTCGGGGAAGAAGTTGACAAGGAACTGGTCCAGAAGTTCCTGAACTCGCCGGAAGTTAAGGCTTGCTTCCCGGCCGGTTGGAAACCAGATGAAAAGTCTTGTTATTGCTCGCCGCGAATAAGCACTTCCGGTGCTAAGCATCCCTATGGTGATCGTTTTGTATTTGTCGGAGATTGTGGTGTAACTCGTCTGTACAAAGATGGGATCGGGGCTGCATACCGGACGGCCAAGGCGGCGGCCATGACAGCGGCCTTGCAGGGCATCTCTTCCCGAGACTTTGCCAGGCATTATCAATCCGCCTGCCGGAGAATCGAAACCGATAACCTCATTGGCAGGTTTGTGTTCTTTGTGACCCGTCAAATTCAAAGACGACGTTTTTCCCGTCGCGCCGTCTTGCGCATGGCAACAAACGAACAAATGGGAGATCCATCAGAACGAAGGTTGAGCATGGTTCTTTGGGATACCTTTACGGGAAGCGCGCCATATTGGGAAATTCTCCTACGTACGCTTGGTCCGAAATTTATTGTCCGCATATGCGGAGATTTGGCCATATCGTTGACTACACGTGGGTAAATTCTTTTCTCTTGACTGAACGTCAAACGGGGTCCAACGGAGGGAGATAATAATGAGTGCAGGGGATTTGGGTGAGGCCTTTGCCGATGGTGAAGTGATCATCTCTGAAGGTGAAGTAGGTAATTGCATGTTCGTTGTTCAGGAGGGTCAGGTGGAAGTGTTTGTTGGAAGTGGCGAAGATAAGATTCGCCTAAATTTACTTAAACCAGGAGAGTTCTTTGGCGAAATGGCCGTTTTCGACCGGGATGTTCGCTCTGCTTCGGTGCGAGCTTTGGGCCCAGCTCGTGTACTCACGGTGGACAAAAAGAACCTAATGCGCAGAGTTCACGAAGATCCCGCCTTAGCTTTCCGCCTGGTTGAAACCATGTCCCACCGAATTAGACGGCAAACGGCGACGATTATCGAACTTGAACGCATCCTTGAAAGCAACAATATTATTGCCGATTCTTCTTCTTATTATTGTTTGAGATGAGTCTCCTCAGGGGCTCCCAAGTGGTTCCAATTCGAACTATTCGAAACCATGAATTATGGTAGAGTTGCATTAAAAAGTGACAACCCTATCCGAAGAGCGTGGAGATACCTGGCTGATCCCCGCGCTCATATGGTAACGAATGGTGATGTTACCGACAGGCGGTTCTCAACCAGCAGCTTCGTTCACTCTGCAATTGTGCCAGCCCCGTTTGCGTAGCCAACCACGCCGAGGCTAACTCAGTCGCTGGGATATCTCCTCTGCCTGAGATTTTCCCCACTCGCTCACTACTGCCCAAGTAATAATCAACTTCTTGTAGATGCGAGCCAGTTTTCCCGCATCTTCGCTTCTAGATGCTTTGCGCAGATCTCCCTCAAGTTCAGTGACATTGACACGGGTGTAATAGTCCGACATTTCTTTGAGATAAGCCAAAATGCCGGGTGGAACTCACTGGCGTCAAAGAAAACCGAATCGTGGCCTGGTAACTCCCTGCTATCTTCAGGCATACCGGCGGAAGAACCAGCGCTTAGCAACCATTGTCTTCATACCATACGCTGGCAAGTATATGCAATTCGGCCACAGTCGGCTCTTCATCCATAAGATACGAGGCGGCGCTCTTGTGCGGTCGCTGCCGTAGCAAATCCGTGAAAAGATGATGATAGGGGTGCCAATGCCGATCGTCGAGCAAGGTTTGCTGTGAGACGATGACTTGCAAGCAAAGATAATGGCTATGCCCTTCCACTACTCGTTGGAACAGGCACTTGAAGGATCAACGGCCAAAAAGGGAAACAGTCTATACGGACAAAAAAGGTGACTACACAACTTGACGCTGTGCTATCCCTGTAGACGGTGGGCGCGAGCTGCGAGCGCCGTGTAGGGATTGTCCTCCCAGGTCTTTCAGACTATACCGTTCAGAGTGTACCGCACCGCGAGTGCTCTAAGAGGTGCACGGCCGCCTGGACCCGGCCAGGGCATCCAGTCATGAGCTCAAGGAGCAATCCATGAGTATCTACATCGGTATTGACTGGAGTCAAGATAGAAATGATGTCGCCTTCATGAATGCGGTCGGCGCCATTATAGCCCGGCTCACGATCTACCATCAGCCAGATGGTTTCCACAAGCTGGAAACGACTCGACAGCAGTTGGCTGTGACCGCAGCCGACTGCCTGGTGGGGCTGGAAACAGCTCACAACCTGCGGCTGCCCCCTGCCAGTGACACACCATTGGGTCTTGACAAAGTGTATCCCTACAAACAGCAAGACGTGGAAAGTGCAGTACTAATGTCTTTCTACTAAAGGTAGAATATTCTGAGGTTCGGCGTTTTTCAAAAGTACCGTGGGGTCTGCTCTGCAGCGTTCCTACAAATCAGCGCACAACTGGTACAGAATACCACATCTTGGTGCTAGGGCAGGCTATATTCAAGAAAGAGAAGGGATTTCCTCTATTGCACTTCAATCGAGGCCGTTTGCACCTCAAAAAGGCGAAATTTATACTGATAATCCTTTATAATATAGGGAAATGGATCTGCTGCCTTGGGGCATCCCGTTGTTAGTTATTTGAGCCGCCGGAACTTCTTAAGAATCGCAAGTTTCATAATTGATTATGGGGAGAATGACGATGTCCGAGAGTCCAAAACAAAAGCCAGAAGATGTAGCTGAAACCTTACTCATAACGCTCTTTATACGCGCCAAGGAGACAGAACGCTCTGACGCCCTAATTACCGACGAAAAGGCCGTGGTCCTCGTCAAATCAATGGATTATGATTTCTCACGGATCAAACAGATCAAGATGGATGAGACAGACCAGGTTACGCTCATCCTGCGCAACCGGGCATTTGACCGCTACACACAGGATTTTCTGGCGCATTCTCCGGAATCAACGATCGTGCATATAGGCTGTGGTCTTGATTCACGCTTCGAGCGTGTTAATAATGGCGCCGTCCAGTGGTACGATCTTGATTTGCCGGAAGTCATCGAATTGCGCAAGAAATACATCGGCGATGAAAAAGATCGTTATCACTTATTGGCATATTCGGCGTTGGACAATGCCTGGATAAACAAGGTGATTGCCTTCCCGGGCCGGCCTTTTCTCTTTATGGCAGAGGGGGTCTTCATGTACTTCACCGAAGCGCAGGTTAAGTCGTTGGTGTTCACCTTGCAGGAAAATTTCCCCGGTGCAGAGCTGATTTTTGATGCATTTACGCCTTATCTGGTACGCATGAACAACTTGCGCCTGTCTATGACAAAATTCGGTGCACGTTACTATTGGGGACTGAAACGGGGCAAAGATCTGGAAAAATGGGGCCAGGGGATTCGCCTGATCGACGAGTGGAGTTACTTCGATGAACCAGAACCGAGACTTGCTTCTGTGCAGTGGATGCGCCATGTTCCCTTCTTGTCGAAGGTCATGAGTATTTTCCACTACCAGCTCGGATGAGCACCTTCCAGTTTGCTCCAGTCCACCGCTGGGAGTTGGCAGTGCTTTTTTGGCAGGGTTGAGCAGCATTCTTTTTGCGGAAGGCATCAAGTTAAAGGCCATACAAAAGCTAATATATCGGGAAGATAAATAAAGGGGCAAATATGCGCCGCTACCGATTTATGACCGGCGAAGGACTGATTTTTGGCATCTCCGAAGGCGCTGTCACAACATTTCTGAACGAACGCGGTTTCCGGCAGGTGATAGACGTTAATTCAGATGACCTAAAGGCCGCCTACTTTACCGGGCAAAATGCGGGTGGGGCAGTGGTTGGTGGTTATGGTATTGTGATTGGACGAGTGTAAGGAGGCTGTCATGAAACCAGATGCTTTTCGTGATCAAGTGGCGCACGAGATGGGTATCCCGGCTGTTGTTGGCTGCGGCAATGCCACCATGCTTCTCAAAACCGGTGACCACGTCCGCGTGGATGGAGGACGCGGGATTGTCGAAATCTTGACCGGGTAATTTCGGTCAGGAAGGGGTAAAAGCGATGCACCTAGAATCGAACCGATTGATCGTTCAATGGATCGGCGGACTGCTGGCATTTGTCGCATTGGGGTTTGTGCTCTACGGTGTTTGGCGCGGTACCCAACGCCAGGCAGGCAGGACAACTGGACGAACCGGAAGCTGGCTCCGTTCGTGGTGGTTTTATCTCGCTTCGTCGTTATTTTTCTTCGGCTTCGCTTACCTTGGATGGATTCCACTACCAATAACGATTTCTCCAGCTCTCCGCGCCTGGATGCTGGTCGCCGGTTCGCTTCTATACTTTCCCGGCATGTCTTTGCTGCTATGGGGCAGACTGGAACTGGGAGAGAATTACTTTGTCTCCACCGGGCTGGGAGCACAGTTATTTTCTGATCAACAGTTAGTGACAACTGGTCCGTATGCCATTGTACGCCATCCCCTTCCTGTGCAAATATCCTTCACCGGCGGTTAGTCCCAACCATGGAATCTGAACGATACTTAACATAGGCTTGTGGATTGGTGATCACGAATGAACCATTGACCCCAATTGCCACAACAAGAAAAAAGAGGCCAAGAAATATTCGCCCTGCATTTGGCTTGATCAGTCAGAGGATTATCACTGCGAGAACAAACACGGAACTTGCGATGATTGGAACGAGCATTGAATATCCCCTCTTCGAACCCTTGTTTCTCAGATAACCCTTCACCTAGAAATGATGACTTGTCCTCGGACGTGTCCTTGTTCGAGATACCGGATGAGGTCATCTCTACCTCTTTTTCTGATAAGTGTAAATTGCTGCCGAGCATCTCTACAGCATAGAAGGAGAAAAAGAAGATGGAAACGTCATCCTGCCCAATCAACACCGGCGTGCGCCACCCCGCCCAAAGCACGCCGACGATCAGGTTCGCTAGCAGCAGGCCGTTGCAGGTCTGGCTGCGGGATTCGAGTTCTTGCTTCGTTTGCGATGCGTTCGAGGCGGAGGTCAGCTAGTGAGAAAAATACTATCTTTACCACTATCTCCCTGCTTTCACCTTAGATATTTCAACCATCGCGCCCTTTTATTTTCCTCCCTTTATCCATGTTGCTCAAGCCAATCAAGCATAGCGCGAACGCTGCCGGTAGCCAGAGCAATGCTTGTATCGGCCGCGCCGTAATACAGGTAAAGCGTATCGCCATCAGGGGCAAGAGTAGTGCCACAAGGAAAGACGACGCTGCTCACATCCCCCTGCAGCTCATAGGGTTCTTCCGGTCCAAAAATCCACTCGTCGCTGCGCTTTAGACAAAGTTCCGGTGTATGCAAATCAAACAGGGCCAGTCCCAGCCGGTAAATGGCACCAGCCGCTGTCTGCCGCACGCCGTGGTAAATTACCAGCCACCCCTGCTCGGTTTCGATGGGCGGCGGCGACAGGCCGATTTTATTGGCATCCCACCACGCTCCTCGCCGCGCTTCCATCATTAGCTTGTCGCTGCCCCAGTGCCGCAGGTCAGTCGAATAGGATATCCACATATGAGCGCGAGCAGAACTGACTGGGCGATGGATCATGGCCCAATGGCCGCCAATCCGATGAGGAAGTAGAGCTGCATCTTTATCATCTGGGGACATGATCAGCCCATAGCGTTCGAACTGTTGAAAATCTTCTGTTAAGGCCAGGGCCACGCCGGGACCATCACGGGTGAACGCCGTATAGACGATGGCATAGCGGCCTAATTCGGGAACAAAGGTGATGCGCGGATCTTCAATGCCCCATAATTCTTCCGGAAAGTGGTCAGGGTCGGGTAGGAAGGTCGGCTGGTGGTCAATCTGCCACTCATCCACGCCGTTGGTGGAACGGGCCGCACACAAGTGGGAAAGCCCGCGCCGGTCCTCCACTCGGCACAAGAGCAAAGTGACGCCATTGGTTAGCCGCGTGGCGGCGGGGTTAAAAACGGTATGGACCGGATAAGGCCAATCAGCAGCCGTTAAGATGGGATTCAGCTTATGGCGGCGGAAAAGCTCGGGATGTTGTTGATTCATTAGGTTTGGGTCTCCATAGATAGTAAGGGATTCTCAGCCAGACGCAGCTCCAGTGAGGTCTGGAGAAAAGCCAGCGTTGATTCCGCGCCCTGGTTCTCATTGGGGCGGTCTGAATGGAGGCCGTCACGGCAGCCCCCCGTTGTCGGGTCGTAAAGGGGCAAGTTTAAGTCGTTGCGCCCCAAAAACCACTCAAAGGCACGCCGCGCTTCTGTACGCCAGCGCTCGTCGCCTGTGCTGCGGTAAGCTTCCAGGCAGGCAGAAGCCATCGTTTGGGCCTCAACCGGTTGTTGATCGAACCTGGCCCGCTCGCCAGTTCTGCTCATAAAAGCCATTGGAGCCAATCGGTACAAAATGGCCCCCAGTCGAGTCAGCGTGCTGCACATCGGCCAGCCAGGAGAGCGACTCGAGCCCCGCTTCAGTCATGGCCTTGTTTGGAATCCATTGGCCGCACATCAACATGGCCTGCGGCAGCACGGCATTACAATAGCTCAGCCCCGCTTCATACCAGCGCCACTCATCCGAGCGGCTGTGCTGGTACAAGGCGAGCAGGCGCCCGGCCAATTCATCCCGGACCTGGCTGGCCCGGCGATCTCCGTCAAAGCGTCGCAGATACTCGTGGATGCCGATCAGGGTAAAGGCCCAGGCCCGCGGACTGGTCGTTTCGAGAATGGCAGGCAAGGCTTGTTCAAACAGCCAGCCGGCGATACTCTGCAGGGCAGGCGTATTGGAGCGGCCCAACACGGTTCCCAAGGCCCACAAAGTGCGGCCATGACTGTCCTCTGAACCGCTTTCTTCCAGCCAGTTGCGCTGGTAATCCATAAAGTTGCGAAAACGGCCGGTCTCGTGATTGAAGGCATATGCAATAAAAGCGAGATAACGAGAAGCCAGAATTAGGGCTTTGCCGCCGTCCAAATCCAATTCTGCCAGTTGGGTGCTCACAATCAAGGCGCGGGCGTTGTCGTCAATACTGTAGCCCTCGTGATAGTTGGGTATCGTGAAGCTGGCATGTTGAACCATGCCGGTGTCGTCCGTCATGTGGTGTAAATGATCAAGTTTGAGGGGCGGCAGTTCGGCCGGGCGTTGGTCAAGGGGTTTGATCGCGAAGCCGGCCGGAATGAAATGCCGGCGTTCGGCGCGGGCACGTTCAAAACTTTCCATATAACGCTGCGCCACCTGCGACCAGATCATGTCACGCCCAAATAGATAAGCTCGCTTGCGCATGGCGTGACGTTTTGATTCGTTGTCCAGCAGATCAATCACTTGCACGGCCAACGCCACGGGGTCGCTGAACGGTACCAACACGCCCCGGTCGTCGGCCAGCATTTCTTCTGCATACCAATACGGCGTCGAAATAACGGCTTTACCTGCGCCCAGGGTATAGGCCAGGGTGCCGGAGGTGATCTGAGCCGGGTTGAGGTAGGGGGTGATGTAAATGTCCGCCGCGCTGATGAACTCAATGAGTTCCTCCAGACTGACAAAGCGGTTGTAGAAGATGACATGTCCGGCCACGCCTTGCTCCAGGGCCAACCGTTGCAGCGATAACCGGTATGTTTCTCCGTTCTGGCGTAGCACATGAGGGTGGGTTGCGCCGACAATCATGTAAACCACGTTGGGATAACGAGCCACAATCGCGGGAAGGGCGGCGATGACCATTTCGATCCCTTTGTTGGGCGAGAGCAGGCCAAAGCTGAGCAAAACCATTTTGCCCTCGACGCCAAACAAGTCTTTGTGAAAGCTGGGATCGACAAAGGAGACATCGGGGATGCCGTGGGGGATGAAATCAATCTTCTCCGGCAGGATCCCATAAATCGTCTGCAAGAAATCCACACCGCGCTCACTCATCACTACCACCCGATCGGATAGGGCTGCTACTTCTTGCAGCACCCGTCGCTCAGCCGGGTTAGGATCTTGAAGAATGGTGTGCAAGGTAGTGACGACGGGCATGCGCAATTCACGTAACAGCGCCAGGATGTGGCTGCCAGCCGGCCCACCGAAAATACCATACTCGTGCTGTAAACAGACCAGGTCGACGCTGTTGATATTGAGGAAGTCGGCGGCGCGGCGATAGGAGTCGATATCCTTCTCCACCAATTCAAAACGAACGCGGGGCGGGTAAGCGTAGCCGGCCTCGATGTCGTTGACGGGCAGGGCGATGCAGGTTGTGTCAATATAATCGGCGGCGATAGCCTCACACAGGTCGGTGGTGAAGGTGGCGATTCCGCACTGGCGCGGCAAATAGTTGCCGATGAAGCCAATGCGATTGATGGTTGAATGGGTTAAATTGTGTTCCATAACCAAGCAAGCTCCTATTGGGCGTTAAATTCTTCTGTATCTAGATCTGCTGTATCTTGGCCGTCCGTGTCTAGCCTGCGGGTACGATAATCATCATAATCCGGGATCAGACGGTCATATTCTCCATCCATTAATGGCGATGAGATCATAAAATCGGCGGAGGCTCGATTGCAGGCAATCGGAATATTCCACACAATCGACATACGCAAAAGCGCCTTGATATCGGGATCATGGGCCTGTTGTTCCAGCGGGTCCGAGAAAAAGATCATGAAATTAATCTCGCCTTCCGCAATCCTAGCCCCCACTTGCTGGTCGCCACCCAGCGGTCCGCTTTGGAGTTTCGTAATTTCGAAGCCTAGCTCCTGTTCTAGCAGGGCGCCCGTTGTGCCGGTGGCATATATTTGATGGTGGGCCAGGAGAGTGCGATTGAATTTAGCCCATTCCACCAGGTCCCGTTTCTTATTGTCGTGTGCGATGAGAGCGATCTTTTTGTCCTGCTCCATCGCAATTTTCTTTTGAGCCATCTGATTTCCCTAACGTTCTTTTCTCCGTTGCTGCCGAATGCTTTGATAACTAAGTTTCTGTATATTCGCGGGGCCGGTCTCCTGACCGCAGCCCCCTGGCACGGCCGTCCACCTCGTACGCCAGGCGGATGGCGACGATGTCGGCACGCGCTGCCGCCGCCCTTCGTTACCCTGGCCGTGTTGTTATCCTTCTTCAGCCTGTTTTATGAATCGAAAATCTTAGGATTATCCTTTTCGTTCTGCTTCTCTTTTTTCTCTCGTTTAGCCTGCTTTTTTTCCTTGGCGGTTTTTGAAGGTTGATTATTGCCCTTCTTTTTACTTTTCTGATCCCTACTCATGTTTTTTCTCCATTTTGATTAAATTCTGGTCGTTTGGTTACCCTTTAGCGTGCGCTCCTTCGCGGCATTTACATTTACGCCAAAACTGGCGAACTGACCATGCCGCGCGCGCTGTCCGGGCCGCCGGGCACTTCAATTAAGCTGCTGCGCCGCCATCATCAGCCCAAACCATCAACGCCCGCGAGATGGCGTGGTCTGCTTGAGTGATGGCTTCTTCGGCCGCCTGTTTATTGAGAGCGTCTTGCTCCCTGCACCAGCGCATGAAGTCGGCTGCGGTTTTCTTAACATAGCCAGCAGAAACGGCTTGCCGCTCTAAATTATTACTTGGCCTCATACGATAGTCCTTCTATGGCGCTTTTGCAGCCCAGCCCTGTTCCTTCACATACTTGGTGCGTTGCGAAGAACTGGCTGCCTTCAATTCCTCTAACTTCACCGCCCGTTGGGCGTCTGCATTAGACTGGGCAACACAGATAGGTACCAGGCATGCGACAACGGCACTTTGTGCGGATGTTGTGGCCATATGCGTGGCGGTGCTCCCCGTCTTTCAGCCACCTCGCGAAAAGCCCAGAACAACCGTGAGGACAATCGCTCCGATAACGATCCAGAAAACAATTGTTTTCGTCGGTTGTACCTTGTCCCATCCCTGTCGAACACTTGTTGTGTTAGCCCGCACCGTCTTTCTCTTTTGTCAAAAATCAGCGCGGGATCGCGCATGATAACGATAAATCTATGGCTAGCCAGTTCCTGTTCAAAGCCAATGCTTCTTATGCCAGGAATCTAAATATCGGGGTTCCGGCCAGATTCCCTTAGGATTGAAGTCAGAGCATTCAGTAGGGAATATGAGCCCACTGCGATTAGGTTGTGACCAGCCAAACTCGATCTCACGATCGCAGCCTGCGCAGTTCACATAAAATATGTCATTGCCCGGATTGTTCTGCGGCTCGTATATTTCATAATCTGCCAGCTTAGAAATAGAGTCATCATTTGCATACTTGCCGAAGTCCCGTCGATAGTCTGTTCGATCATCATGATCTTCTTGATCTTCTCTATTTTTCTCTATCTTTTCCTTGAACTCAAAGCGCCACAGATGATTAGCCTCGAGTGGTCCCCATTCCTGCCAAGTTTCACTATCAGGCCCGGCGAGGATTTCCCAAACTCGAGTAACCGTCAATTTATGGGCGCCGCATGTTTTACAGGTAAACTTCCAGGGTTGTTGATCATTCATTGCTGTAATCCTTCTTTCAATCATCATAAGCGGCTATGAATACTCGGGTCATATGTTAATGTTACAACCAACTTGCTCTGACTACATCGGCTGGTCAGCGGGTTTTTCCTTCCCCCAAGTGGGGGAGATAACAGCCAATCTCCCGTTTCCAGCTGCTTATATTAGAGGCAACGGTCAGGAATGACCGGTGAAGGCAGGCAAACCAGCTTGCTCAGTCGCCATTTGCAGCGTTGGTTCGGCCTGCTCAATTAGATCGCTGAGGCGTTCCATGCTGCTGGTGACCAATGGCGGCGGTTCATCCATCGCCTTGATGGTGGCCCAGACCTGTGCCTGTCGCTCTTTGAGGTCTGAAACCTGGACCGCAGCCCCGGAAACAGCACGATTGCTGACCAGGCGGCTCCACAAGATCTGGCAGGCAACCGATAAAGGCGGCGCAACGATAATGCCGGCGAGACCATAAGCGTCTGCCAGGGCTATGACGATGACGATGGTCACCATAGGATCGTATTGTCTGCGGCTGGAAAGGCGTGGTTCAACCCACACTTTCAGGGAAACCACAACAATGAGGGCAAAGACGGCCGTCACCAGGCTCAACGGCACACCGCTCAGCAGCCCCAACAGCAGGGGCGGCAGCACCACCAGGACCACCCCAACCAGGGGTATCAGCAGGGCCAGCGCGCCGGCCAAGGCCAGCAGGGTCGGGTATGGCGACCCAAGCACCCAATAACCCAGGCCCAACAGCAGCGCGGCCAGGAGACTTTGCGCGACCTCGCTGCGGATGTAAGTGCCCAGGTCGGACTCAACGGTTTGCCAAATATCGCGCATCCGTGAACGCTGCTCAGGTGGCAGCAGCGAGAGCCAGAGCCGTTCAAAATGGATCTGATCCATGCTCCAATAGAGGCTCAAGAACAGAACGACGAGCCCGCCGCTTAAGACGCTCAAAACTCCCTGCGTAAAACCCAGCGCGGCGGGCAGCACAAGCTGGCCCTGGTCGCCGATAAGGGCGGCGAAGAGATCGCTCGGAGGGGGCAGGCGCGTGTCCAACAGTTGTTGGAACGCACTGCCCTGCAGCCATGCCGGCTGCTGCCATGTGTCCTGTACCGACACCTGCCGGGTTAGCTGCTGAATTTCACGGATTACAGCCCCACCGCTCAGAACAAGCAGGAGCGCGAAACCGCCCAGGGCAAGCAGGGAAAGCAAAATCATGGTCAGGCGCACGGCCAGGCTTTTTCCGGCCAGGCGCTTAACGAGGGGACGTATGGCGGCGGCCAGTGCCAGCGAGAATAGGACGTAAACGACAACGAGGCGGAACTGCCACAACAAAGCCAGCGCCAGCAGTGTAGCCATAACGGCCGTTCCCATCCACACTATCTGCTTCGTCATTCTGCCCCCGATAAGCCGGCCTCGGCCAGCAGCATATCCAGGTCGGTGGCAATCGCTTCAATCTCGTCCATCATCTGATCGGTCTGCATGACCCTTTGATCCGAGCCTTCCTTCGCCAGCCGTGCCTGTTTGCGCAGGTCTTGGGCCAGCTCTTGCGTTTCATAGCGCAGCCGGCTGGCATAATCACGACCATCCGAGATCTCCGACGCCATAGGTCCCGGACGAAAGACATAGCGATTAAGCAGGATCTGAAATATGGCGGCTATCGGAATCGCCATGAGCGCGCCGGCAACACCCAGCAAGGAACCAAGAGCAAAAAGCGCCAGCAGCGTGACGAATGGGTTGACGCCCACCGCCTTGCGCATAATGCGCGGCACCAGGATGCTGTTTTCTAACTGCTGAATCACAACAGTGGCGATAATGACCCAGATTAGCTTGTCTGGACCCAGGGACAGGGCCACCAGCGCTGCCGGAATGGCCCCCAGCAGCGGGCCAATGAGTGGAACCGCCTCCATCACGCCCGCCACAACCGCCAGAACGAGAACATAGGGCAGACCGATGAGCGAATAGGCAACCAGGGCCATGATGCCTACAACGAGCATAAGGATGCCCTGTCCAGCAATGTAAGCGCCAACCTTCGTTTCCATTGCTGAAATAAGTTCGCTAATGCCCTCTCGCTGATCCTTGGGCGCGAGCAGCAGTAAGGATCGGATGGTTTTCGGGCCATCGAGCGTCCAGTAAGAGGCCAATAACAGAATGACAACGGCCGTAAAAATAACTTTCGCCGCCGTGGCCGCGTAACCCAACACTTGCCCGGCTGAATCCAGCATCTCCTGTCCCGTCTGCTGGTCTGTATCTGGGATTGGTAGGAGTGTGGCCGGCAGAATCGCACTCAGACTCTCCAGCAATTGATTGGGATGGTCAAGCATCCACTCGCGCAGGCTTTGGGAATAACCGGGCACGGCGGCCGTAATCGTGGCGCTTTGCTCGGCAATCAATGGAAACAGCAGCAGCACAAAGCCAGTGAACAAGGCCAGCAGCAGTAAATAGACAAGAATGACCCCTGCTTTGGGCGTCAGTCCTCGCCGCTGCAGCCAGAGGACAAGCGGCCTAATTACCGTGCCCATGACGATTGCCACGAACAAGACAAAAATGGCCTGATTAAAGCGATAGAGAAGCCAACAGCTCAGGCCAACGGCAACAAGGACCAGTGTGGCCCATACAACCCGCCAGAACGTCCAGCTATAGGCTTGCGAAGGTAATGGATGGGGTGCCATACTTTTACTATACGCTTAAGTGAACTGGGTCTCCAGAAAATGACGGACGAATTGGCCAGTATCAAGATCCCTGCGTCATTGTTTTTCGGGAGCGCCGTGCAAAAATGTCACAATAGCAAGCTCTTCACTATCAGGGCGCATGGCGTGCAGTTCGCCTGTATCAAAAACCACTTCAATTAAGTCAAGCTGAGCTCTTGATCCTCGGCGCGCTGCAGGTCAATGGTCATCGCGCCATCTTCGTGACCTACATCCTGGACGGTGTGGATGGCAACGGAACGATTCTCGGCGATTGGTCCGGCAACATACACTTGGCTAAGGCTGAAGCCCAGCACTTGGCCCTCTCCATTGATAAGCACATCACCAATTTTGCCGACTTTGGTGCCGCCCGCCGTGTCTACCGGCCGCCCCTGTAACTCATCGCGCCGCAGCCAGGTCTCCTCTGTTTCCGCTAAATTCCCTTCTTCGTGAATCACGTCAGCGTGCTTGACTAAAATGGCATCCTGGCCAATCGTCGTGATATCCTCGCTTTTAACAAGAAATGATTTGCGGCTGAAAATTCCTTCTGTACCTAGGAAAATACCCGCTACTGATCGGCAATCAGCGCTGAGGTAAATGTCTTTTGCTCGACCAATAGAGCGGCCATCATTGACCGTAATCACCGGGTTACCTATGATATCTTTGCCTAAAAACATGTTATCTCTCCTTTGTGGCCATCTTCTTCAAGTGAAGGATCAAATCAATCTTTATATAATGTTCCATTAGAGTATTAAGGCAGCCGAGGGGGCTGCCTCGGCCATTCACGGCACTTACTGGGCGATGAGCATGAGCTGCTTGGCACATTCACTCGCAATCTTATTATCGGGAGATGTCTCGTCCGGCATCGTGGCCCAACCCTGGTCCTTAACAAATAGCGATGCGTAGTTAACTGGATTGCTCTTCAACTTCGCTCTTGCTCCACCGTTGCTGCGAAGCAGTCTGTCGTCTAGTCGCTTGGGCAACCAGATAGTGTGTCTCAGGCTTCTGATCAACGCATCTGTTGTCAAGTGGTCGCTTGCATGAGCAACATATGCATGGCAAACTAAAGGATTTCATAGCGAATGAATTCGATCAGCCGCCATCCGCAGGCGTTCCGCTACCCGGTCCGGCATCTCGCCTTTACTAATAAAGGCGTCGGCCCCGACGGAGAGAGCGGCTTGCTGACGAGCGTCCAGTTGGCTGATGAGAACAATGACGACGGCTGCCGGGCAGGCTGCCCGCAGTTGGGTCAGAGTGTTACCGGAATCTAGGGGGATTAATTCCCAGTCCACCAGCAGCATGTCTGGCCGAGTTTCTGGGGCAAGGGCTAAGGTGGAGGGCCAGTCGGCTGCTTCTCCGACTACCCCCATGTCTAAATCCAGCAGCAGTAACCGGAGGGCTGCGCGTACATCAGCTTGGGGAGCAGCTACTAACACACTAGTCATAAGTTAATCATACCTTCGGCAGTCCCCTGGTGTCATCGGCTGGTCAGGGGGTTTTTAGCTCCACCAGTTGGGGGAGATCTGTAGAGGCGAAAGGATGTGGGGGTGAGCTGATACCGGAACGGCCGTTCTTTAGAAACCGAAATTCATCCAGGGAGTCTTTTGCTGCTTGCTTTGCCAAGACAAATTCTTGCCAGGCGTCGTTGAAAACGGGGATGTATTCTGGTTCAGCGATTCCAATAACGATATCAACCCAGCTTTTATGTTCATCGAACCTACCCCTTGAGGGTTTATTTTCGGCATCCTGCATACTCAGAACACGAGCCAGATCACCGATGAGATCTTCGCGGGTTTGTTGGATAATGAGCCATTCCTCGAATTTTAGAAACATCACTTTCACCTTATTTCGTTGAACGTTTGACAGCTAACTCGGACTTCGTGACTGAATCAAGTGGGTTGTTTTCTTTCGCTTCATGCAAGGTGTACCGCCTCTTATTTTGGCTCAGCGTAAAGGTATTAGCATCGCTGCCCAATTTGCGAGCAATTTCCCACCCGGTAACACTGTTTTTGAAAAAGATATCATAGTCCAATGACTTAGCTGGTAAGATACGAATTTCACCAGGGGCGACAACACAGGTGCTGATCAGTGTGCGTCCCGCGAATATTTGCGCCTGCACCCGTATTTCTGTCTTGTTGTGGAATGTTATCTCTGACTCTACCATCTTTCCTTCCTTCTTCCTGTTCACAATATCAGAGCAAACAGGCACCGCGTGCAACCGCCTACAAATGACGTTGGCCCGCGAATCAATCATATAAGGAAGGCTTCCCAACGACATCGGTCAGTTAGGGAGTATTTAAGTCCGCCACTTGGGGGATAAATGATTGGCGATGAGGCGATTTTGCGAACGGCCGTTTAGTCGACGAGGTGCTGGCGCACAGCCAGCGCGGCGGCTTCTGTGCGACTGGCGACATCCAACTTGCGGAGGATGTGGCTGACGTGGGATTTGATCGTAGACGGGCTGACGACCAGCTTTGCGGCGATCTCGGTGTTGTTCAAACCTTCGACCATCAAGGCCAGCACTTCACGCTCGCGCTCCGTCAGGTCGTGGCCGGGCGTTGGCGGTTGGGTGGCGCCGTGGACCATGGCCTGGACGGCCGCTGGCGAGAGGGTGGCCTGGCCACTGTGGGCGGCGCGGATGGCCTGGGCCAGTTCGTTGGCTGTCACGTCCTTGAGCAAGTAGCCGATGGCTCCCGCCTGCAGCGCGTTCTGGATCAGCTCTTCCTCTGTGAAACTGGTCAGGGCGAGCACCTGCACCTTGGGAAAACGTTGGCAAATGACACGTGTGGCGGTCACGCCATCCACATCCGGCATGGACAAATCCATGAGCACGACGTCAGGCAAGAGGCGGGCACACAGTTGGATGGCTTCGCCGCCATCGGCTGCCTCGCCGGCCAGTTCCAGGTCGTCAAAAACTTGCAAGAAGGTCGCCAGTCCCCGGCGGACCATCGTATGATCATCGACGAGCATCACGCGAATCGGTGCGGAGGTGTTCATAGGCCTTTCTGTTCCTCACTTTCCACCCAGCGGACGACAATTTCCGTGCCATTCCCTGGCCGGCTCGTAATGACTAGCTGAGCGCCCACAGCTTCAGCGCGCTCGCGCATCATGCTCAAGCCATAATGGCCCGACAGTATTTGCTCCGAATCAAAGCCCCGTCCGTCGTCGCGGAGATGCAATTCAACGGTATCAGTCCCGAATTGCAGGTGGATTGCCACTTGGTTGGCCCTGGCATGTTTGGCGATATTGTTGAACGCTTCCTGGCACAGGCGATAGAATGCAACCTGCACATTGGCCGGTAGGTCCCCTTGGCCCGACACGGTCACCACGACAGGGATGTTTGTCCGGCCGGTGAAGGCGCTGCCCAATTGGCGCAGCAGGTCGCCCAATTCACTGTCAATCAAGACCTGGGGCCGCAGTTCGGCCAACAGCCCGCGCATCTCGGCCAGAGCGCCGCGGGTCAAGCGGCGCAGGTCTTCCAGCGATCGCCGCCCCTTAGCCGGGTCTCGCTCCCACAGGCGCGGCAGCACTTCGGCGATCAGACCGGCTGAGAAAAGTGACTGGTTAACGGCATCGTGCAGGTTTTGCGCCAGGCGCTGCCGTTCCTGCAGCGCGGCCAGCGTCTGTGCCTGTTCGTACAGCTGCGCGTTGACCATCGTAATGGCCGCCTGGTTGGCCATCGTCAGGGCCAGGTTGGCCTGGTGAATTGTGAAGAAGTCTGGTTCCGCGTGGGCAATACCTATGCCGCCGATTACCCGGCTGTTAACGGCCAGAGGGACCCACATCCACGCCTTTACTCCCTCTAACAGGTTGGCCGCCTGATCGTTCAGAATCGATCGCAGCAGCAGCGCCGCCGGTTCGGCGCTCCACACATCGGCAATTCGCTGGGGTAGCCGATCGTTTAGCAGCGCCGCCCGCGTCTGCGGATCGTCCAGCCGGATGCGGAAGGGCATGGCTTGTTCCAGCCACTGCGGTCCACGCACGGCCAGGGCGGCCAGGTCCGACTCTTCCAACGCAAAGAGCACAGCATGCGTGTACTCGATAATCACGCGCAATTGGTCGAGGATCAGACCCGGTTTGAGTTCCAGAGCGGAGGCCAGCGTTTGGGAGATTTCCAATAGGGTGGACTGCTCGCGCGTGCGGTCCTCCACCTGCTGCCGTAGCAGTCGTTCAGCCTGGACCCGCACGCTGACATCGCGGACGATACTCAGGAGGCACGGCCGATCCCGATAAATACAGCCTGTTCCGCGTACCTCAACGGTAAACGGCACTCCGTCCCGGCGCACGTGGACTGCTGTCGCTTCAAACACGTTACCGGATTGAACTTCCTCTACCCCCTTGGTGAACTGAGCATAACTATCGGGTTGGATATAGGTGATTGGGTGCAGGCCGATGAAATCCTCGCGAGTATAGCCGTGCATAGCGCCGGCTGCGGGGTTGGCCTCGACTATCAGACTGGTTTCGAGATCGTTGAGGATCAGCCCGTCGCCAGCAGCTTCGAAGATGCGCTGATACGGCCGTTCTTTGTCTTCACTCTGCAAGTGGTGCTCCTGGCTGCGGGTGGGCGCTGCTGCTGACGCAAACTGTATTCTATCCGGCAGATGCGACTGCCGCGATCCAGCATCTCCCGGCTCCAGAAAAAGGGTGGGCATCGCGTTTGCACCGCGCCCCATTTTGCGGCGCATGGGTGACAAACAGACATAGAAATGACAGGCAAGCGGCATCAGCCTAGTGTAGCCGAACACGGAGCGGCTGTCACCCTTGTCATACGGTCAAGCGAGGCGATTCGTTGGCGCGTTGGCTCGAGGGCATTCCTTTCTCCCTCGGAGTGATACATATCACCAATGCGCATAGTAGAGAAATAGATAGACGTTGTCAAGGGCCGGTATTGGCCGGTGTGGGCGAAAGATTTGATGGTATCGAGGGTAGCTGTGGTCGCGTCTCAGTGCCGAAGGGCTGGTCAGGAGTCTGCCGATTTTATTTTAGCAAACATGCGTGACGAACGTGGTCATCTTTTATATCGCTACCGGGATGGTGAGGCGGCGCTGCAAGCCAATACGGCGTGGAACCGAGCCGCCAGCACGTCCGCACCACATTGTGAGATGCGACCTTTGACACGAAACAGATAATCTGTGAAAATATGGGCTGTGGATCCATCATCGTATCAATATTATATCTGTCAACTCATGTCTCTTTGCATACCTCAAAGTAGCTTTCAGATCTTCAGATGCGAAAGGTTTATCTTTGGTCGTTAGCGATAATCAGAACAACAAGTTTCTATTTGCTGAGATATTGAATATGAGGCCAGTGAAGCCACGTGTAGAAGGAGGGGTTTATGAGCGATTCAAATAGTGAGGATAACGAGACTATTGACCGCCGTGAATTCTTGGGCACGGCCACAGTTGCTATTGGGGGATTCATCAGCCTGGGAATAGCGGTCCCAGCCGTGGCCTATATTGTTGGTCCGTCTCTGCAGGTATCAGCGGAACAGAACTGGATCCTGTTGGGCTCGGTCTCAAAAGTAGAGATTGGCATACCCACCCTATTCAAGACAACGGTTGAACGCCAGACAGGCTGGATCATCAACCAGCAAGATATTTCGGTGTACGTACTGACGGACGACGGCCGTGACTATGTGGCCATGTCGAACATCTGTACCCATCTGGGCTGTCGGGTCCGATGGATTGATGATCAACAACAGTTCTTTTGTCCGTGTCATAACGCAATCTTCGATAAAGCCGGCATCGTACTTAGACGGACCACCGCCGCGCCCACTGGATCGTTATGAAGTCAAGGTTGAGGAAGATCAGCTGTATATCAAGGTAAGCTAGCCATGAGTGCAAAAATTGGTGATTGGTTCGATGAACGGTTAGGCTGGCGCCAGGTTTGGAACGCCATTTTCAAGCGTAAGATACCGAAGGTCAACTGGCTCTATACTCTGGGCAGCGCCTCGCTTTTTTTGGTAGTCAATCAGGTGGTCACCGGCATTCTGCTGACCATCTACTATGTGCCTACGCCTGATCACGCCTACGACAGCGTCCAATACATTACGACTCAAGTCCCGGCCGGCTGGTTTATTCGCGGATTGCACCATTACGGTGCCAGTGCCATGGTGATCGTTGTTGTTCTGCACATGCTGCGAGTCATCTTCTATGGCGCTTTCAAATACCCGCGAGAGATCACTTGGTTTTCTGGTGTATTCCTGCTATTAATAACCCTTGGCTTCGGTTTCACCGGCTATCTTCTGCCCTGGGATCAGCGTGCTTATTGGGCCACAACTGTCGGCACCCGCATCGCTGGCGTCACGCCAGTAATTGGCGAGGGCATCTTACGTATCATGCGTGGAGGGGAAGATTTGTCGGCCGTCACCCTGGTTCGCTTCTTCGGCACTCACGTCTGGGTGCTCCCGGTCCTGTTAATAAGTCTAGTCGCATTTCATCTCTACCTGGTTATCCGTATCGGCATTAGTGCCGTACCGCGGCGTAAGGAAGAACAGGGCAATGATTGAAAAAGAGAAAAGGGAATATCTCAAGAGATACAAGGAAGCCAAGGAACATGGCATCCCTTTTTTCCCGGATGCGCTGTTCAAGGACGCCGTCGCATCACTGATCATCTTTTTGATCCTGGTCGCCTTGGCCTACTTCATAGGTCTGCCGTTGGATCAGCGGGCTGATCCAGCCGATGCGAACTTACACACCCCGGCCAGAATGGTATTTTCTTTTTCTTTTTCAGCTCTTGAAATACTTCCCCGGTGATTATGAAGTCATAGGAGTCGTGATCATCCCGACCTTGGCTATCCTGGGTCTGTTTCTGTTGCCCCTCATCGACCGTAGCGCGAAGCGGCACTTTTTGAACCGGCCGGTCATCACTATCGTGGTCATTTTGTCGGTCTTGGGCTTTTTATTGCTGACTTATTTGTCCATAAGTGAAGCGCCACCACCAGTGCTAGCCGCCGCTGGCGATGAGACTGCTACCCTATACGCTCGAAACTGTGCCGGCTGCCATGGTTCGGTTGATAACGTGCCGCCCAGTGCCAACCTGCACGATGTGATTGCCGAAGGCAATCACGAAGGCATGCCCGCTTGGAGTGCAGATCTGACTAACGACCAGATTGATGCGCTGGCAGGGTTCATACTTTCACCCACTGGCAACACCGTGTTCACGGAAAGTTGTGGCGAGTGCCATGAGGTAACTGAACTCGTGGCCAGCGACCCAGCGGAGCTCAAAATAGCGCTCGACCAGGGACCTGATTATGCTCCTCATGCTGATGTTGAGGTGCCGGACTGGGACGAAGCGTTCAGGCCAGGCGAACGCGTAGCGTTACTGAACTTTCTAATCGCCCCAGACGGCCAGCGCCTGTTTCAAACCAACTGCGCCGCCTGTCATGGCCAGTCAATTTCCTTTGATGGCGACGCGGACGAACTGCGACAGGTGATTGTCGAAGGTGGGCTGCACCTGGAGATGCCACCCTGGCAAGAACGTTTGACGAGCAGCGAAATCGATCGTTTAGCCCTCTATGTACTCGACCCCGCGGCCGCCCCCAGCGCGATCCCCCTCTTCGAACAGCACTGTTCAGAGTGCCACGGTGAACGAGTACCCAAGGCTGATCTTTGGCGCGAAGCCCGCGACATAATTGCCACTGGCGGAGCACATGAAACGATGCCGGTCTGGGGCGAAGTGCTTACCACCGAACAGTTGGATGCCTTGGTGCAATATACGCTGAACGCAGCTGGCGGCACTTCACTGGAGCTCGGTCAGCGTCTATTTGCTGAGAACTGCGTTAACTGCCATGGCGACTTTGGCGAAGGCGGGGCCAATCCAGCGCGCGATGGCGATATTATTGCCCCCATTAGTACGGCCGAGTATCTGCAAACACGCGACGATGCTACACTACGCTTAATCATCTCCGCCGGTCAGCCCAATTTTGGAATGTCACCATTTGGTATCCCATTTGGCGGTCCGCTTGACGATGACGAAATCGAATCCATTGTCCAATTCATACGTTCCTGGGAAGCCAACCCACCAGTTGAATTGCCGCCCGATATTCCATCCAGCACCGTGGCCAGTACTGGAACGGAAATATTCGCAGAAGTCTGTGCCCAGTGTCATGATCCACTTAGTACCAACTTTGAGGGCATTACGTTACGTGAACCAGATTTTAGAGAGAACAATACGGCACAGGATATCTTTGACACAATCAATCAGGGGCACGAAGCAACGCCAATGATCGCTTGGGGTGAAATTCTCAGTGCTGACCAGATCAACGAGTTGGTAGAGTTTATCCTCAGTCTGCCGGTGCAAGAACCAATAGAGGCACCTGCGGATTCGGGTGAAACGCAAGAACAACCAGTACCGGCTGTTCCATCCTTCGCCCTAAACATCCTGCCCCTATTCGACCGCCGCTGTAACATCTGTCACGAAGAGGATGCCGAGGGTGGTTGGAATGGGACCAGCTACGAAGCAGTTATGACCAGCGGCGACAACGCACCAGTCATCATTCCGGGGGATACGGAGAATAGTCTGTTGGCCCTGAAACTGCTCAATCTACAGACCGAAGGTGACAAAATGCCACCCAAGCGGGATCTGACAGAAGACGAGATTCAACTGATTTTGGACTGGATCGCTGCAGGTGCCCCAGATAACTAGCATCCAATGAAAGTTTTGGGCCAGACAGGCGCATACGGTGCCCCTGAGCCGCATTTTCAACCTTGCATCACGTATCACAAAGAAATAGCCGGTCGCGGGTGAACCCGCGACCGGCTTTCTTAGCTGATTACAGAACGAGGCCTGTGGTCAATCTGGCCTATTCAGCCGGTGGAATCTCAGGCCGCGTCATACCAGCGACTGCTTCAGATCCACCAATGTCAGCCAGTGTATCGTACAACATCTGAATTACGTACTTCGGGTTATGGGCGAAGGCGCCGGGATCCTTCTGATAGTACTGGTAGTTGTAAGCCGCTCGCAACAGGCGTGGTGTCCAGGTGGCGTAGTTTTCACCTGCGTCATTGAAGAAGTACGGATAGGCCGCCGGGTCATAAACAATGGGAGCAGTCCCTTCGCTGGTTTCGGCATAGGCCTGCATGGCCGCATACAGGGCACCTCCCATATGCTGGACCTCGCTGTAGATACCCTCAGTCACATCCCCATCACCGTCATAATCTACCTCGCTGACGCGGATGTTCATCAATTCTTCCTCTGACTCTACGTTCTCGTGACAGTTGACACAACCGTCGATATTCACTGTCAACGCATGACCGTCATGGCATTCGATACAGGTATCAAAACGAGCAACATGCTCATTGCGACCGACGTAGACCTGATCTGGGTACTCATAGATACCCTTTGCCTGTGTGCCAAATAACGTGGCGCCAGCGGCGAAGTAGTGAATGTTGGCGAAACGCAGCGCCTCGTCAACCACATCATCTTCCTTGTCAGCAATTGCCTGGGCGATTGTATTGGTTGACGCCCGGCCCTGGTGGCAGTTCAGGCAAAGGTTGGCATCCAGCGCATCCTCGCCAAAGGAGAGCACAGCACCACTTGGGAACTCTACTTCGGTTGATTCGTAGCGGGTGAAGGTGGTCAGGTCATTGTGACAAGTGGCACAGTTCAAACCACTGGCATACGGTTGTTCGATTGAAGTGCCTTGCTCAATGTAGAGCGGGAGACCGGCCGCCGAATGGCAGCGGCTGCAATCAGCCGGCACAGCCCCGTCTTCGTCCCAATGACGGAAGGGTTCTTCAGTCGCCGCGAAATGGCCGCTGTCAATGCGCTGGGCGCTGCTCAGATCGACTGGTGTACCGACGGCCTGGTTTAGATCCTCAATCGAGTCATAGAGCAGCTGGATGATGTATTTGCCACCGTGGGCAAAGGCGCCGGGATCCTTGAGGGATACCTGGTAATTGTAGGCCGCCTTGGCCAGACGCGGGGTCCATGTCGCGTAATTTTCGTCGCCCTCATCCCCTTCGCCGCTGCCATTGGTGTCAGTGAAGAAATACGGGTAAGCCTCAGCGTTGTAAACGATAGGCGCCCCTGCCACCTCGGTGGAGTAGGCCAACATAGCTGTGGCCAGCATCTCGCGCAAGGTTTCGATCTCGTAATAGATACCTTCTTCGGTGTCTCCGTCGCCGTCATAATCGACCAACGAGCCATTCATGCGGATATTGACCAGATCCACTTTTCCGGTCACATTACTGTGACATGCCGCACATTCCTCGAGTTTCAATTCCAAGGTATGTGGGTTGTGGCAGCCAATGCAGGTGTCGTAGGTCGCCACATGATCGAACCGCGGATCGTATGCTTTGCCCTCGTATTCGTAACCGCCCATCACTTCGTGGCCAAGCCGTGTAGCGGCCGCCGCATAGTAATGGATGTTGGAGAAGCCAACCTCCTCACTGACGGTATCCAGGTCTTCTTCGCCATCCATCCCAGCCTCCGCGAGGCCGGCATTGACGCTGGTCGTCGAGGCACGGCCCTGATGGCATTGCATGCATCGGGATTGTGGACCGAGGCCCGAGAGCTCAACACCGGAGGGGAACAACACCGTATCCATTTCAAGGGTCACATCGTTGTGGCAGGCTTCACAAGCGATCACTTCGCCAACTGGCACGGCCACATCGACAACGTTCGCCGTGGAGCCATCAGCACCGATATAATCCTGGTAGCCAGTAGTGCTATGGCACTTGGCGCAGGTCGTTGGCACCTCTTGGGGATCATCCTCGTTCCAATGAACAAAAGCCTCAGCCTCAGCAGCGGCATGCGCAGAACCAGCCCATTCCTCTTCAAAGGGCACGGCGACCGCCGGTTCACCAGGCACTTCCACTTCCACTTCTACAACTCGAGTTACCTCCACCGTTGGACCTTCAACTTCCACGGGCAGTTCAATGATTCGGGTGACCTCAACCTGAGCTGGTTCATTTTGGCTGCAAGCAGCGAGCACAAGCCCAGACAGAAGTAACAGCCCGAATACCATAAGTTGGCGTTTGATCGAATCTTCCACAAAAACCTCCTTTACCCTACTTTTGTCGCCATAATTCTTTTGCCAGAATGCGCAAATGAGCTTAAAAGCCTGAAGCGCACGGCCAATATGAAGACCAGTATAGATTAAGGTGACTCCTAAAGTCAATGCCCCGCATTGCCGTGAAGAGGGAAGCGAGTTGGGGGGTGAAACGGCCGTTACGATATCAAGATTGATCGTGCAGTCTTCGAACTGTGCGATAATCATCTTTTGCTGGGGTGAATACGTTTGGAGCACAGTTCACATCGGTTGGGACATGAATCATGCACACGCAACGACCGCTACGCCAAATTACCTCTGGAAGAAAAATAGAATTGAGGCTGGTGTGCACAAAAAAGGAAAAGGTGGGCGCGATTGGACTCGAACCAACGACCTCACGGATGTGAACCTATTGTTTATACTATTGGAGAACGGATACGGAATAGGGTAGAACAGGCGATGATGCCAATCACAGCCTGTCTACCCCTTCCGCCGGTCACCTGGGGATCGAGGACCAGATGTGAACTGCGCTGCGAGCGCCTCGTAGGGATCGTCCCCCCAGGTTTACCAGGCCACACCGTTCAGAGTGTATCGCACTTCGAGTGCTCTAAGAGGTTTACGGTCGCCTGGACCCGGCCAGGGCATCCAGTCATGAGCTCAAGGAGAATTCCATGAGCATCTACATCGGTATTGACTGGAGCCAAGATAAACATGATGTTGCCTTCATGAACGCAGCTGGCGCCATTATAGCCCGGCTGACGATCCCCCATCAACCAGATGGTTTCCGTAAGCTGGAAACGACTCGACAGCAGTTGGCTGTGACCGCAGCCGACTGCCTGGTGGGGCTGGAAACAGCCCACAACCTGCTGCTAGACTTCCTCTGGGACCACGGCTACCAGCACATCTATGTCATTCCACCGTGGGTGGTCAAGAGCAGTCGGGGGCGTTACAGTCACAGTGGAGCACGAGACGATACGCTCGATGCCCAACTTCTGGCAGACTTGCTGCGCACAGATCGCGCCCGGCTGCAGCCCTGGCGACCTGACAGTCAGCTCACCCGCCAGATTCGGGCTCGCGTCGGATTCATCAGTTTTGCGTAAGTCTGTCTGGGCCGTAGCCTACTGGCAACAGGTTCGACCCCGCTGTGCCAGCGACCATGATGCTTATCGTCGCCTGGCCAATCGCTGGCTCGCCGTGCTCTGGAAGCTATGGCATAGTCGGGAACTTTACAACGAGGCCTATCATCTGCAGCAGCGACGCCTCCGTAGCCAACCGGTTGCGTAGTCGCACGCTGCTGACTTTATTGAACAATTATCGTTAGTTACTCGTGATTGGATTGACAGGGATGGCATCCAGATGTCTTTGGCTGGCAGCGGCGCCGATTTTTCATGATGGCGCTGCGGCTGCCCCCTGCCTGTCACTCAAAATTGGGGCTTGACAAAGTGTATCCCTACAAACAGCAAAACGCGAAAAAGGCGTTTCTAATGTCGTTCTGCTAGAGGAATAGTTATTTAAGGTTAAGCATTTTTCAAAAGGAACCGTGAGGGCTGATCTGCAATGTTGTTGTAATTGAGGCTCTATGAGCCTAATTGATACTCTTCTTGATATTTACAGCCACCAAACTTGGTGTCAGTCCCAAGGGGGTGGCTCATTTGTGCAGAGAGTGGCTCTTTGGTGCAGCGATTGACACCCCTTTTCGCAGATGCTATGATGTAGCTATATTTTCAGGTGGTCGGGTGCCTTTTGGCTTGCTAGGCCAAAGCCAGCTACTTTGCCCACAAATGGCAGCAAATCGGCATCATTTTTCAAGTTGTCTGGCGAGCCAGATGATTTGATTGATCGAGTGAGTCTGTATTGGCAGCAAGCGCTCATTTGCCGGTAATCAGGAGGGCTGCCACGGTCGATCGGGTATGGAATGCCATTTCATCATACCGGGTCTCTGATGAATGGCAGTCGGCTGGCAGCCTTTTGTGTTGGCCGCTTGTTTGGGCTGCGAACAATGAGTGACATCTGGAACAGGAGTTGGGAGTTCTTACTGCTGCTTCTGCAGCAGTTCGCCGGTGAGCCTGGACTGCCGGAAAACAACCTGGTTCGCTTCGGTCTACTGGAGCATGATCCGGCGATGGCTGCCATGATCGTAGCCGCAATTGCTTTTCTGTCAGTCAATCAGCTTGGCATCTTTATCCTGCAAATATCCCAAATCGTTTTTCGGAAGCCCATTTCGCTGTCATTTGTGCTTGATCAAGGCTCGCAATCGGCTTTCACCAGAGCACGGACATGAACTGGCAGTACGCATACACCCCCGCCATCTGGCCATCGATCCTCACGATCATCTTGTTGACCGTGCTGGCGGTCTATGCCTGGCCCAGGCGCAACCTACCGGGCGTGTTGTGGTTTGTCATATACTGTCTGCTTGCCTTGCCCTTTCTCGCCTTTCATTTCATTGAATATCTCGCGGTTGACTTTGAGACGAAGATCTTTTGGTTCAATGTCGAGTATCCATGGTGGCTGCCGGGCACCACCGCTCTGACTTGCTTTATCCTGGCCTATGTCTGGCCCAGGCGCTGGACTACGCGTCGTACCCTTGCCTTGACGTTCGTAGTTCCGCTGTTGGGCTTGGCGTTTACCCTTTCCAACGATTTCCATCATCTGCTATTCCGCGGTTATGGGTTTGATGGAGACATCGACCCGCAGTACGGTCCAGCCGGCTGGGCCTTTATGGCCTATAACTGGGGATTAAGAGTCGTCAGTGTCATCGCCTTAGCCTGGTTGTTCGTGCGCTCGCCGCAGCACCGCTGGCCCGCAGTAGTGATACTGTTGGCCGAAACAGTTGTAGGTGTATTGCTCGTGGTGGAGCCGTTCATTCGAGAAGCCTCGTTGCTTTACGTGCCCTGGAAGACCATTCCGGTTGTTGCCTGCGCTATCGCCCTGTTTGGCTTCCGCATCCTCGACCCAATTCCCCTGGCGCGCCAGACGGTCATCGAGCAGTTGCAGGCCGGCATGCTGGCGCTGGATCTTAGGGGCCGTGTGATTAGCTTGAACCCGGCCGCGGAAAGAATTCTGAACGCATCCGAGAAGCAGGTCAAGGGCAAGCTGGTCAAGGAACTGTTGCCTGCCTATCCAGAGAAGTTTCTGGCTGACTCGGGCGAGACCGAAATTGAACTGGGCAATGGGGAAGGAACAAGCCTCCGCTATTACATGTTAACGAACTCAGTGCTGAAGGATTTCCGCGAGTTGGAAGTGGGCAGCCTGTTGCTTTTGCGTGATGTGACGGAGCAGAAGCGTGTCCAGGCGCAGCTTCTCGAGCGGCTCACCCGCTTGCATGAAGCCAGTTCTCAACTGATCTCCACGCTTGATTTAGATCAGACTATGGTCGAGATCGCCCGCCAATCTGCCTGGCTGTTAAGGTGCCAAAAGGCAGGCGTCATCCGTTTGGCAAGGGAAAATGGCCAGTTTGAATTAGCGGCCCATTTTGGATTAGATCAAGATCAGCAAAAGATCTTGTCAGACGATTTACCAGGATGGGCTTTTCTCACCGAAATTATGACCCAACCCAAAACCATTATCGTACCTGATGCGCTGGCTGATCACCGGCTGCCTGATGGGGCTCGAGACAGACTGGATCTGTCGGCGATCTTAATTACACCCATTTGGACCTCAAAGAACCCAGACGAGTTCATATTCGTTCTGGAAACGAACACTTCCAGACGTTGGCTCGAGCCAGAGATAGAGCAGATAGAAAGTCTGGCGAACCGGGCTGCAGTCGCCTTAATTAGTGCAAATTTATACCATCAACGTGAAGTGGCGGCGGCCCTTGAGGAACGACAGCGCATCGCTGCGGACATGCATGATGGTTTGGCCCAAACTCTGAGTTTTCTTGGGCTGAAGGTTGACCAGGCCAACGAGTTAATCACTCAGGGAGATTGGTTGCCTGCCGCGCAAATACTGCGGCAGCTGCGCGTTATCGTGGCCCAGGCTTCCGATGAGGCGCGCCTTTCAATTGCCAACCTGCAGGCAGGCGCGCAGCCGCGAAGGTCGATTCAAGATCTGCTGGGCGAGTTGGTGGATCAGTTCAGAGAGGAAAATATTGAAATAGCCTGGTCGCTAACCAGCTATGTTCCGGCTCCTCTCATCCTGCCCGGCAGTCAGGGAGAGCAACTCGAACCCGTGGTTCGTGAAGCTTTGTCGAATGCTTGCCGCCATGCCCAGGCCGGCCAGATCCATGTAATCTTGCAAAGTTACGACAATCAGATAAAGATTCTGGTGGAAGATGACGGGCAGGGCTTTAGAACAAATCGCTCTCGAGAAGATCAGAAAGGGCATTTTGGACTGAGAATTATGCGCGCCCGAGCCGCTCGTATGGGAGGATATCTGCAGGTGGATTCCGTTCCAGGAAAAGGCACGCGTATTTCGCTCTGTTGGCCATTGAAAAGTGACGAACACCATGTCGCTTCTCCGGCTCTTGAGCCGGCGATCCCTTCGCTGCCGCCGGTGCTCTCAGGGATGAGAGGATAATGGGCAAGATTCGGGTTCTAATAGCCGACGATCACCGCCTCTTCCGCGAAGGAATGGCGTATATTCTCAACCAGCAGGTTGATTTTGAGGTGATCGGCGAGGCGAACGACGGTCTGGAAGCGCTGATCAAAGCCCAGGAATTGGAGCCAGATTTGATCCTGATGGATGTCTCCATGCCCGTCTGTGATGGCCTGGAAGCTACGCAGCGGATCAAAGCGGAACTGCCAGACACAACCATCGTCATGTTGACGGTGCGTGATGAAAACGAGAAACTGTATCAAGCGATCCGGAACGGGGCTCAAGGTTATCTATTAAAGAGTATAAGCTCCGCGGAGATGCTGAAACTGCTGCGCGGTACAGTTTGCGGTGAGGCGGCTATCACGGCCGCATTGGCCGGCCGATTGTTAGAGGAGTTTCGCCGGGTCAGCCAGATCGCAGCCGATTTTCCCGCCGACAACCCGGTGGCATTGACGGCCCGGGAGCAAGAGGTACTCGGCCTGGTAGCGGAAGGTGCTACCAACAATGAGATCGCCCAACAGCTTCACCTGAGCATCCATACGGTCAAAAGCCACATGCGCAAGATCCTGGCCAAACTACACCTGGAGCGGCGCCATGAGGCAGCTTCCTACGCCCAACGCCAGGGTTTAATTCCCCCACACTTGGATACCTAGACCAAAACGACCGCAGATCCGCCAACTAGCCCACGCGGTGTTCGTCTAGGCCAGGTGACAGGCGGCCTGGCTCTAAGAGCTAGTTCGCCCCTGCCAAAGAGCTACCCCCCCTAGCCAAAAGTCAACCGAAAAATGCCTCTCTATTCAGCCCGTGATAACGGTTCGAGCGATTGAGCTGCGCCACGCCACACTTTAAAATGATAGGTGCGGAAGCTGTACCTTTAGGAGCCACCAATGGAAAGCGGACCACGCATTGTGTTGTTAGGCGATTCTATCCTGATGGATAGCGTGGCTGAGTGTCTGGCTGTTAGGCGGGTTTCCGGGGCCCTTCGGACTGCTTATTCCAGCGTCTGCGATCAGTTTGAGTTTCTGAAACCCGATCTGATCCTGTTTGAACTGGGACAACCTTATTCGGATCGGGTCATAGGGCTGCTACAGCGACGGCCGGGCTTGGCGATGATTGGGCTGGATCTGGACTGCAGCCGGGTGATTGTATTGGGTGGTTATCAACGTGTCATTGGCAATTTGGAAGAGCTATACGAGGTGGTTCAAGCCGAAATGCGGAGGCAGAAAGCTGGCCACGGGGGGGGGTGAACCGGATGGGATGAACTGGAATACTCATTCTTGAAAGCAAAATCTGAGCAGGTTACGAAAGGCCCGGCAAGCGACACGACCGTCGACCGGGCAGATGTGGTGTCAGGGAGCCATTGCCGACACATCCGCCGATTCCATCTTCTTGACACCTGATATGCAATAGGAGAAAAAAGCAATGAATACCTCGAAATACAGAGTGAAGTATCTGCTGGCAGTGGTCGCTCTTGCGGTGGTTTATTTGGTTGCCGCTTCGGCCATCCCGCAGTATGGGGCGCAGGGCAGCGTGCATGCCGCGCCCGCCGCAGTTGAGGCGATGGGCAGCGTGGATGTCACGCCCGCCAGCCCGCAGCTGACAGCGGTCGATCCCTTGGCGTGGGGCATGTTCGGCGATGTTTTGCCTGCCCGCCCGTTCCTGTACTCAGTGGATGAGAACGGGATCACAATCACACGCTTCAACGACAACAAGGTCGTGGGCACCTGGCCCTGGCCGGAGAGCCTCTGGATCGAACTGCCCGATGGCACGATCACGGAGATCTTCGAACCCGCAGGCGGCTGGGGAGATCCCGTCGGAATGGCGGTCTCGTACCCCACAGAGGTGGAAATCGCCAACCGGGTGAAAGAAATCCCTGATCTGACACCCCCATGGACGTTCGTGTACGTGGTGATGCCGCACTCGGGGTACGAGTGGGCGAGCGACCCGGATTCAGATCTCTTACAAAGCCCGAACGTGCGGGACACTCTCGTGAAACAAGTGCCCCCCAACCCCGACAACGAGTCGTCTCTGCTGATCCAGATCGACGTCAGCGACCCGTCGTTCTCAACGAGCCGCGACGCCGCTGCCCCCTCCGAGCCGCACATCGCCGGCGCCATCCTCGGCCACGAGGCCGGCCAGCCGGTGTACGACCGCTCGACCGGAAATGTCTATGTCGGCAACATGCCGTCCATGTCCCTGGAGTCCCAGGACCCAACGCTCGTTGACCTCACTTCGTTTGTGTCCGTGATCCACCGCATTCCGCCTACGGTCACGGCGGAGGAAAGGGAAATCCCCGGGATCGGCCAGCCCGTGATCCGCTGCGGACCCCAGCATCCCGAAGTCGGCATCCCGGTCGGCAGGCCGCAGGCCTATGCCTGTTACGACCCGTCCGGTTATCACCCCATCAATGATAACGAGCATGTCGGCGCGTTTGGCGAGCTCGAGGATCGGGAGATATATAAGTATGTATGGGAGTTCAGGAACTTTGAGGATGACGGCCCGCTTGGCAACTGGCTGACGGTGCACTTGGACAAGGTGACCGGCGAGCCGGATGGCATCCTGTACGGCACCCCGCCGGCCACCGGTGATTGGCATGTCGAGGCCAGGGTGCATAACCTCGATGACGAATACGGCGTCTGGTCCGACTGGCACCCCATTCACCTGCAGGTAAACCCGACCGCCGAGTACCTGCCCATCAAGGCCCAGTTTGCCGCCGGGGTCCCGGTGGCCTACCAGCTCGAGGGAACGGGTTCGTGCACGCTCACTGGGGCACCGGCCTGGGTCGACATCCAAACGGTTCCCAACGGCTGCATCGTGATGGGAAGGGCGCCGATCGCCGGCGAGTATTATGAATTCACGATGCCGGGTTTCACGGAAACCGGCTACCCCGGCATCCCGATTGTCTTCAGTGGATACGTGGTCGGGGCGTACAACTTTAATGCGCTGCCCGAAGGTGCGGGCATCTCGGGCCTGGCCTGGCACCAGGTTGAAAAGTACCAGGATCCATCGACCGAACCCGCCGTCATGACGCTCGAGTTCATCGGCGTCGACCCGAACAGCGGGCAGCTGTACCAGATCCTCCAGCCGGCGGGCCAGCCTCAGCCTCCCAACGAGCGACCGGCCGAGACGGCGATCGGGATCAACGCGGTTAACGCGGAGGGAGCCCCACTGACCGGATCAGGCTTCGGGCAAGTCGCGGTCGAGGCCGATCGCGATATCTACGTGGCTGCAGCCGGTGGGGTGATCAAGGTCAGCGGTGGCACGGCCAGCAGCATCGCTCTGGACTTCACGCCGTCCTCGCTGAGCCTCGATTCCGACCTCAGGACGGCCATCCCCGGCGTCGAACCAGGACAGGTTGACCACGGCGCCCTGTGGGCCGCCGGTGCGGGCAGGGCTGTGCTGATCGATACCGACCTTGGGACGGTGCCCTATACGTTCGAAGTTCTCGGCGCGTCATCCGTGTCGGCGGACTTTGAAACGCAGTACGCCTACGTGGCCAATGGAACGCCGAGCATTGCCATCTTCGGACCCTTCGCTCGGCCGTCAATGGCGCCCAGGATCTGGAGCTCCGAGGAGATCAACTGGAACCGCGGCTATGGCGGCGAATTCCTGCTGATGGCCACCGGAGATCCCCTCCCGACGCTCCAACTGTTTGGTGATGAGCTGCCTGAAGGGCTGACCTTTGTGGACAACGGCGACGGCACCGCTACAATAAGCGGCACTCTTGGCGAAACAACCGGGGGCGACGGTTACGCATATACCCTCGTGGCGACGAACTCGCAGGGGGTCTACGCCCAGGCCTTAGGAATGACCGTCTATGGACCGGCTGAGTTCATCACCGGAGACACAGCCACCTTTACCGCCGGCTCCGCCAGCTCGTTCACGGTGGAGGCGACGGCGGTGACAGCACCGATCCTCTATACGTGGGATGAAGAACCCGTGATGGCGCCCGGCGTGCAGCTCGTGGACAACGAGAACGGCACCGCCAGCCTGAAGGGCACACCGACAACCCCGGGTACGTATCAGTTCACCATCGGCGCCAACACCGGGTTCCTGACGGATGCGGATGATACCACCCAGCTGTTCACGCTGATTATCAACGATCCAGAGACAGCGATAGTACCCGAAATCACCAGCGCTGACACCTATACCTGGGAAGTCATCGGGGCGCCCTTCGCTCCAGACCCGTTCACCGTGACGAGCATCGGCTCGCCCACGCCGGAACTGTCCGTTGAGGGCACACTGCCGCCCGGCGTGACCTTCATCGACAACGGCGACAGCACCGCCACCTTCGGGGGCGACTGCCAGATCAGCTGGCCAGGAATGTCGCCGGAATGCCTCGGGCTCCTGCCTGACGCGGCCGAGGGCACCTGGACGTTCACCATCCGGGCAACGAGCTCGGAGGGGATCATCGACCAGACCTTCACCCTGGAAGTGGAGATCGCTACTTCGATTATGACGCCCGGCCCCGACGCGCCCGCCAACCTGGCGTTCGCGTTCACGCCCGGCGGCCCGGTACCGCCCTTGCAGACTTTCTCGCCGAGAACGCTCGGCGACACGATACCCTACGCGGCGGTAACCACCGCCGACTGGCTCGACGTGTCTCCGGAGTTCGGCGATGTCGGCCCTACGCTGGGCGACCTGAGCGTCTCGGTCGATCCGACCGGACTGGTCCCCGGCACGTACACCGGCACCGTCCTCGTCACATCCGCCGGCACGGACGGGCCTTTCGCAACGGCCCTCGTGACCCTAACGGTGGTTGACACGTCGGCCCCAGGCGTGATGGGCGTCTTCCCCGGCACACTGAACTTCATCTACAACGTCAACGACGGCATCCTGCCACCAGCGCAATCCATCCTGGTGATGAGCGGCGGTGAGGCGCTGGACTACACAGTGTCGACGGGCGAGGCGAAATGGCTGTCCGCGGCCCCGGCCGGCGGCACGGCTCCTGCCGTCTTCAGCGTCTCGGTGGATCCGCGCGTGGGCGCCGGGATGCACATCGCCAACCTCACGATTGCTTCCGGTGAGCAAACCCAAATCATTCCCGTGACCCTGTTGAAGACCGCGGGGGACAGCGACCTGACCCAGGTCATGTTCGATGTCGGCGAAGCGCCCGAAGGCCTCGCCCCAACCTCAGCACGCACAACCTGTTCACCACCTCCTCGAACGCGGCAGCGGAGGCTGCCGAGGCGGGCATCCCGGCGGTGGAGCTGCCGGGACCCCCTGAACCAGCGCTTGTGTTCCACCTCGACCCGGTGAACAAGACGGTGATCGGGGAAATCGTCGTGCACAGCGCAGGCGAGTATATCGGCGTCAACAGCACGACCGGGATCGCCTATCAGGCCAGCCAGGGCACGGGGGAGGTTACCGTCATTGACGGCTCGACCAACACCGTGTCCGCCTTCATCGACCTGACCATCTCCGGCATAGGCCCACACATGCCGTACCAGATCGCCATCGACGAAGCCCAGAACCTCATCTACGTCGGGTCCAAGTCCCCCGAGCCCGAGCCATACGCCCTGATCCCAGATGCGGATGGGAAGTACAGGTGCAAGGCGATCCAAGAACTGCCATCGGATGAGGCTCCCGACGGCGAGCAAGAGCTCGACTGCTGGCACGCCGGCCCGGTCTTTGTCATTGACGGCTTCACGAACCGGGTCGTCTCGCACTTCATGGCCGGCGATGATCCGGAGGGGGTCGTGTTCGCCGCGGCCACCGGCAAGGTGTACGCCTCCAACGAGGACGACGGCAGCGTCACCGTCGCCCAGGGTGCGGTCCGTAACGCTGACGGCAGCATCACTGACCCCTACGTGATCGGCACGATCATGGGCGGGAAGCTTGTCAAGGGCTGGTGGGAACCCACCTGTGACGAGTACAACTACTGCGGAGCGAAAGAGGATCTGAAGCTGTGGCTGTGGCCGGAGATTTCGGCCTGCCACGGAATCGACGACGAGGCCGAGGAGGCCGACAAGATGGCGGTTGATCCGGCCGGCAACGTCTACATCATCGACGACCGCTATCGTGTCGCCAAGATCGACGGCAAAACCGGTGCCGTCGTCGAGGTGCTGGAGATTCCCGGATACGACTGCGAGCGGACGGTCCCCGACGACTCGCCCGTGGTGCTCCGGAACACCGCCAACAACATTGCTTACATGGATAAGGGACAAGGGAAGCTGTACGTCGTTTCCGAGCAGAACACCGTCACCCTGATCGAGTGGAAGAAGCGGGCAAGAAGGCGGGCGCGACGCTCACGACGTTCAAGATTCCGGGAGCGGTCGAGCTCGACGCTATCACCACCGATCCGGCGGGGAACCACGTCTACATCACCGACGAGAGCCTGGCGTCGCTGTGGATCCTGAAGGGCGCCTGCGCGAACGGCACCGGCCGGGCCTGCCGGTAATGACGCTCGCGTAGTTGTGTAATCACGGTGGCGGCGCACCCTCCTCCAGGGGCGTCGCCACCGCCATCTCTCGACGGCAGGAGCGGAGGCGGCGAGGGGTGCACCGATGATATTTTCCAATAGAACTACCGCGCCGCCTCCCTGAAGCGCAGATCTTGTAAGCGGATCTTGGTGATCTTGCTGCGAGCCCGCTTTTCGTTCAATGATATTGGCGGGTCTACGCGTGTGCCCAAAACAAGATGCAGATACGGGGATGGGTGCATCAGCAGTTCTTCAATAAGATCATGGATGGTGGTTGAGCGAACAAGGTGATAATCATCGAGAACCAGTACGAAATGATCCCCAATCTGACGGAGTTCATTGATTAGCGTGCGGGCAATTGCCCTTAAGGGCGGTATTTCTGAGCGCTGGATCAACGCCCACGTGTCCGTTCTTATGTCCGGAAAATGGTCCGGAGCGCAGCGATAAGATAGCTGACAAAGACTACGATATCACTGTCATGTTTATCTAGCGATACCCGGGCTAACGGATAGTCCAAAGTTTCGGCCCAATGAGAAATGAGGGTTGTTTTTCCGTACCCAGGCGGTGCGGAAACCTAGGTAAGTGGGCGTTGCGGACGACAATCGAGCAAGTCGGTCAGGAGAGACCTAACCACCAGATCCCTGGGAAGCGGCGGCCGGTGCAGTTTGGTTCGGATAATAGGATAACCTTCAGTCATCAAAATGTACCCAGAAGTCATTATAGTGAAACTGGTGCAATAAGAAAAGGGAAAAAGTGGGCCGATTGGACTCGAACGAACGACCTCACGGATGTGAACCTATTGTTTATACTATTGGAGAACGGATACGGAATAGGGTAGAACAGGCGATGATGCTAATCACAGCCTGTCTACCCCTTCCGCCGGTCACCTGGGGATCGAGGACCAGATGTGAACTGCGCTGCGAGCGCCTCGTAGGGATCGTCCCCCCAGGTTTACCAGGCCACACCGTTCAGAGTGTATCGCACTTCGAGTGCTCTAAGAGGTTTACGGTCGCCTGGACCCGGCCAGGGCATCCAGTCATGAGCTCAAGGAGAATTCCATGAGCATCTACATCGGTATTGACTGGAGCCAAGATAAACATGATGTTGCCTTCATGAACGCAGCTGGCGCCATTATAGCCCGGCTGACGATCCCCCATCAACCAGATGGTTTCCGTAAGCTGGAAACGACTCGACAGCAGTTGGCTGTGACCGCAGCCGACTGCCTGGTGGGGCTGGAAACAGCCCACAACCTGCTGCTAGACTTCCTCTGGGACCACGGCTACCAGCACATCTATGTCATTCCACCGTGGGTGGTCAAGAGCAGTCGGGGGCGTTACAGTCACAGTGGAGCACGAGACGATACGCTCGATGCCCAACTTCTGGCAGACTTGCTGCGCACAGATCGCGCCCGGCTGCAGCCCTGGCGACCTGACAGTCAGCTCACCCGCCAGATTCGGGCTCGCGTCGGATTCATCAGTTTTGCGTAAGTCTGTCTGGGCCGTAGCCTACTGGCAACAGGTTCGACCCCGCTGTGCCAGCGACCATGATGCTTATCGTCGCCTGGCCAATCGCTGGCTCGCCGTGCTCTGGAAGCTATGGCATAGCCGGGAACTTTACAACGAGGCCTATCATCTGCAGCAGCGACGCCTCGCCGGCTTACGCCACTGGAATCACGATGCCATCTGGCAAGGGCTCCACTTCTGTCGTTCCAAGGTTGACATCTTGATGGTGCGGGTAAATCGCCCTGTAGCCCAGCAGCCGGGCGATGGGGGCAAGGATGCCGAAGACGACGCGCTGCACCCACACGGGCGGATTCAAAGGCTGAAAGACATCCTCGAACTCCTGGGAGATCAAAGCCATCTGCAGCAGATTGGGCACGCCCTTGCTGTTGGTCTTCCCTTCGCGGGCCAGGCAAAACATCGTCCGGATCATGAGTTCCATGCGCGTGCCCGGTCTTATCTCGACGATGACTCTGGCTTCTTCATCCCCTGCATTCCACCAGTCATGTGGTATGCCCCGTGGAAGATCCGCGGAATCTCCGGCCTGGAGGATTCCATTCTGACCGCCCAACATATACCCGATTTCCCCCTTCAGAACTGTGAATCGCTCGTCAGCATCCCGATGGATATGCGCGCCCAGCACAGCGCCGCCGGGACGGACGCGCAGATCGGAAACAATCAGTTCACCGTTTGTTTCTTCGGTTCCAACCCGGACATACCCAGATTCACCTGTAACGGGGTTCTCATAAATATCACCAGCTTTCGACATCTCAATTCTCCTAAACGTAGTTTCATAGACTTATCCAACCGGCGACGTTTTCCTATGGCCAATGCTGCTCTGATGGTCGGCCGTATCCCCCCAAAACCCGCGCCATTTCCTGATATCGTCAACCGACAGCATATGTCATGCATCAAATCACTACCAACTTGCGACAGATACTGGTCCGGGTATTCGATTTCAGGAGCGGGACAGTATGGGACAATATCATGATATCTCATAGTCCTAAGAAATGCCGTGATTTCGTCAACAAGATTAATGTGGCGGGAAAATTGATCGCCGCCACAACACCACACGCGGCAAGGGCAAGGCGACCGGCCGAGAAATGGATACTCTTCATCCCAAACTGCTGGTATCTTCAGTGCGGCCTGCAACGCCCTACGTACATGGATCATGGCATGGCGGGTATTGCTCCAGATTTCATTCCCTTGAACATGCAAGCTCGAACCCAGACAGAGCGTTCACTCATTTCTATGTCCAACACTTTGAGCGCCGCAACCTCCGAAATCCGTAGGCCGGCGCCCAACTTCATTTGCATGCTGGTCAGGTCGCGTTGGTTCTCGCCTTGCCAAACTGCTCGCACCAAGGCCAGCTGCTCTTTTCGGCTCAGCCAATGGTGCGGCCATTGTTTGACTTCAAGGATGTAGAGCCAAACCTCGGTAGGATTAAGGGAGTTTTGCGAAGCGATTGCAGCAAAGGAATCGGTAATGGCGCGAAGTTGTTTGGAGCACGGTTCACATTCGTTGGAACACAGATCGTACGGGAGAACAATTATCATTCCTCGCTACCTGTGGTAGGAAGACTAAACATTTAGGCTGATGAGATCCAATAAGGGGGGAAAATGGGCGCGGACGGCCGCTCTTTGATTCCACATCGTGGGGAGCAGGATGAAAAAGGCAATGGTGTGTCGCAGGCCTGCGAAAGTCAGCGGGAGAATGGCATGGAGGGCGATCTTGATCAGCACCCAGGAAGTGGACCAAAGAAACGTTACAAAGAGTGCTTGGAGAATGGCTCGCGACCGCGGTGAAATACGCATGGTAGTTATGGTAGGACACCCCAAAATCATCAGATACGCCTAGAAATCACATCAGTAGCCCTGTTTGTTCTCGGTCGATGGTTTCCCGACTGGAGCGCAATGACGATTTTAGACCAAATAGGATTCTCAGCAGGTTTGAACGGCGAATCAGGAACTCAAAGATAGCAACGGTGATCGGCAAGGATATAACGACAAGTAGACTGTACTTGGCGATAGATGGAAGGTTGAGCGGCAACAACAGAAAATAGCCCACGACAATGATGACGGGTTGGTGCAACATATAGAAGGGAAGCACCATTTCGGATGTGTACCGGAGCAGCTGGGAATTTATCTTACGCAGCGGATAAAATACACCCAACAGGAAGAGGATGAAGCACCACATTACCAGGCCACGAGCCGCTTGGCCGATGAAGAAACCCATCGTGCCGTATTCAGCCCCATCCAAAGGCGCTGCGACAAGACCAGCAATAAAAAAGACAAGTAAGGTAAGCCAGCGGTAATGATACAGGACCGTATATCCCTCTAGAGTCCGGTTGATCAAGAAACCATAGATCAACAACGCCAGATAGATGGGGAAATTCCATCCGCCGAGTAAACGCCACCCGAGATCCGACGGGTTGAGAGTGGAGAGACACATCAACGGCAATGCTGTAAGAAGAAGCAGTCCTGGATTCTTTAGTCTGGCGCCCAGACGGATTAAAGGCCCTTGCCACGTTTTGCCTGAAAGAGTGAAGAACAAAGGCAACATGAGCAGCGAATAGATCAGTAAGGCCCCCAGGTACCACAGATGAAGCCCAAACCAGGCAAAGTTCCCCTCGCCGGCATATTCGAGATAGAGCCCCTCAAAGGCATGAGGGAGGAACTGCAGAAAAGAATCATTGAATTGATGGTAATGAAGCCGTTCGATGTACACCTGGATAGGCGAGAGGAAGAAAAGCCCAAAGAGGAAGGGGATTAACAGCCTCTTGACGCGTTCCAGAACAAATGTCACTGCTGTACGTGACTGCAGAGAAAAAGCAATGCTCATGCCGGAAACCACAAAAAGCAGCGGCATCATCCATACGTCAACGAGGCCAACCATGAAATCCAGGCATGGGTCAATCTGAGGATTCTTGATATGCCAGGGATCGTCGGCAAAGGGTTTTGCAGCGTGGAATAGAAAAACTACGAGCGTAGCAAAGACGCGCAGCCAGTCGACGTCATAGTATCGGGTTGCGGCGGATGAAACAGACGCATTTTGGGTCATTTCGGCCCTCCTTTCAATAAATCGTTTCCAGGAGACTGCACTGTATCCATTCTCAACATATCCACTAGGAGTTCGCGCGTGCTTTGAACGCCTGCTCGGGACGGCTCCTACCACCTGCAAGGAGAACTACCAGCATGCCAGCATAAGCAAACGAGCCAGCCAATATCTCAAGCGTGTGCGTAACACGGATATCCAGGGGCATGTAGTACGCTCCGAGCATGTATAGGAAACCGACCAAGATGAACAGGGCAAAACCCAGTTTTAAAGAAAGTTCGCGATTGGATTGCTCCCAAAGAACGATGATGGGCAGGCTGGCTAAGAAGAACAGAAGGCTGCGTGCCATGAGCACCAGCAGCATCTCGCTCTGGCACGGCTGTCTCAGCCCATACATATTCTGTTGGAAGTACTCTGCCGTGAGCGGCGCAACGATGGAACCAAAAAGGATGTATATTGGCACAAAGATGACGGTCGCCAGCCCAATTCGCCACAGCCATGCTCCGGCCGTCCGGCGGCCAACAAACCTTTTGGCGAGAGGGCTCAAACTTTCCGGCTGCTCGCCAGAAGGAAAGAGCCACACTATCACCAACCCGCAGAGCAGGCTGGGTACAAGAAAGGAGATGGTTGTGAATAATGCACTGGACACCGTAGTGATTGTAAAAGCCAATGTCTCGATGGCCGTGTTGAGGGTATAGGCCACCCACATAAAAAAGGATAGAACCAGACCACGTGGCAACAAACCTCCACCGAGCCCTCTGGCAATCAGGGCCAGGGCAAACATCATTAGAGGGCTTTCTAGCATCAGCAGAAAGAAAGCGTAGGTGCTATCCACACCCTCCGGCAATGGCGGCTGCTGCAAGCCCAGGTGTGTGGCCACAATGCCCCCGATAATGCTGCCTATGATGAAAGTGATGCTACAAATAAGTAATTTACCAGTGAAGACAAGAATCATTTTCCCGTTCATTTTTAACTCCTCTTATTGCATATCGCTATTGTGATCATCATTTGGCAGATATTCAGATTCAATACGGGTTACGGAGATTAGTATGAGATTCAAATCACGAATTCTGGCCAGAATGCCATGTAACTCTGCCTGGTCTACAATTGGACCCACCAGGGTGGTCTCGCCGCTCTGGTTATTGGTCACTTTCAGACCTCCAAAAAACTCAGACCAGGATGGGCCAAGATGTCCCATTACCTGAATCCTGAAATGCTCCGCATGGTCATCAGCCGGTTGACGGCTTTTTACAGTTTTCGACATGTTAATCCTCCAGCCAAAGCCCTCCATTTTCGCCTGTTCGTATACAAAAAAGCTTAGCCGTAAACCATAGGAAGCGTCATGTACTGAAAGTTGTATTCAGAGTTTATTTTGGTCTGAAGAGTTGTCGGGATAGATTTGACGGAGAGACTCTCGACACGACGGTAAATTGAAACCGGGGGAGATCGACCCTACAAAAAAGACGCCAACTTCAAATGATCACTGAATACCGGCGCCGTATTTCGGTACGCAGAGGTTGGCTAGTTCAACAAGTGCAGTTCTCGGGCTCGTGCCGCACACTCAGTCCGGCTGCGGACGTTCAGCTTACCAAAGATATTGTAGACGTGACGCTTCACAGTACCCAGGGCAATAACCAATTCGTCGGCGATCTCCCGGTTCGATTTGCCGGCCGCAACCAGTTGCAGGACCTGCAATTCGCGTTCGCTAAGTGGTTCGACCAGAGGTTGAGCTACCAGATGAGCGGAGCCGGTATCCTTTTCGATTGCCGACAGCAACTGGACGGCATAGCGGGGATAAAAGCCCATCTGTGCAGCTCTTTGCAAGAGGGGCACTAGCGCCGCTCCTTGATCGACAAAGATGCGGCAAAAACCTTCTGGTTCAGCCCACGCCAGGGCCTCGCAGAGATGGGTCATTGCTTGCTTTTCATCAGTTGACGCCAGTGCTTGCAAAATTCGAATTTCAATCTGAGCGTAGCGGATTCCATCACGAGATGCCTTCGAGAAGCGAGTGGCAAGGAGATCGGCCGCTGCTGATCTATCCTCTTGCGCCAGAGCGAGCTTGGCACCTTCCAATGGGATGGCCGGGTAATGGATAGCCGCACCATACTCTCCGTGAACCTTCTTGCTCCACTGCAGAGCTTTGTTCAGATCCTTTTGAGCAAGGGCGATCTGGATATGCTCTGGACCCCACAAGCGCGGTAAGGGGTGTTTCCGGATGACCTGTTCAGCCTCATCCAATAATTCCCATGCTTTTTGCGGTTTGCGTTGGGCCTGATATATGAAAGCCAGTTGGCGATAGCAGTTCATCTGAATTTCGCTGTGGCCTGTAATCTGACTAAATTTTAACCCGGCTAACGCATACTTTTTCGCCCGATCCAGATCGCCCCATTCATAGTACAGCGCTGACAGACAAACTTGGGCAAATCCACCACCTGCCCACCTGGGTATTCCCTGCATTGGTCTGGTAACTCTTTGATAGATCTCTTTTGCTTGGTGCAAGTTCCCAAATGCTGCCTGGGCTAAACCCAAGAAACCTTGCATGACAGCCCAGGCATGCCAGTTTTGCGCTTGCTCTGCAAGATAGGCAGCTTCATCTGCAGCAGATGTAGACTCGCTTACTCTTCCCAAGTCCCATAGCGATATACCCAGGCTTAACATCAAGAGAGCTCGTGTTTCGACACTACCAATCTCAGATTGCTCTTGAGCTTTAAGGACCAATTCGACTGAACGTTCTTGCTGTCCTCTGGCACGGGCTAATAATACTTGGACCGTCAACAAGTCGACCTGGAGTTCAGGATTATCCTGTATCAGGGGCTCGACCCGGGTACAAGCTGCCTCGCAATCTTCGTATCTCCCGGTTAACACGCATGCCCATCCATAATTGACGCTTAGTCTTGGAAAGCCAAAGGCCACCTCTTCAGGTAGTTTCTCGACCCAATCCAACACCCTGGTAACTTCACCGCTCCGCCAGACGATAGTGCTGTAATCATCTATGAGCGACCCAGCATGCCCCCAGTTTTCAGCTGCTAAGGCATGTTCTATGGCTTCAGGAACAAAGCCGTTTTGCTCGTACCAAATGGCAGCACGACGGTGCAACTCAGGTATTTGATCGGGATAAGTCTGCCTCAGCAGGTTTCGCGTAACATCTGCAAAAAGATGATGATAGCGATACCAGCAGCATTCGCCCCCTAGCGGCAACAGGAAGACGTTGTCCTGTTCGAGCCTTTCTAACATAGCCCCGCTGTCGGATTGCCCCGTAAGTGCATTACACAATGGTCCCTGCAACCTGTCCAAAATAGATGTTTGAAGGAGAAACATCCTCAGCGATTCAGTTTGCCGGCTGAGAACCTCCTGTACGAGATAGTCGACGATGTAATGATATCCACCACCATAGGTGGCAATTATATTGGAGGGATCCTCTTGCCCAAGTAGGGACAGAGCTGCGAGCTGCAAGCCGGCGATCCAGCCTTCGGTCCGAACCATCAACGCTTCTATATCATCTGCCCCTAAACTCAATCCCATCACATCAACCAAGAAAACAGCAGCTTCAACTGGTGTGAATCGGAGATCGTCTTGTCTGATGTCGACAAGTTGACCGCTTACGCGCAACCTGGCCAAGGGTAAAGGCGGATCGGCCCGGGTGAGGATCGCCACGTGCATCTGTGGGGGGAGATGGTCCAGCAGAAAAGCCAGCATCTGGTGAACCTCCGGCGCTGTGATGACGTGAAGATCGTCCAGCACTAAGACAAAATCCTGCGAGAAACGACTCAGGTCATTGATCAAGATCGTCAACAGGGTCTCGATCGGCGGCAGTTGGAAGGATTTGAATAGCGAAAGCGCCTCATCTGCCAGACCTTCCTGGATCGTGTTCAACGCGGTAAGGACATAAGGCCAGAACCGCGCAGAATCGTCATCGCCTGCGTCGAGGGAAAGCCAGGCAACTGGCACTTCTGCGCCAGGTCCAGCCCGCCATTCGCCAATCAATGTGGTCTTGCCATATCCAGCAGGGGCAGAGATAAGAGTGAGTGCGCCTTCCATACCAGCCGATAACTTCTCGAGCAGGCGCGGACGGCGGACCAGATTCGGCCGCAGCGGCGGGACAAACAGCTTAGTACGCAGCAGTGTCTCAAGCATACACACATTATAAATGAGAATTCAAGACTGCGGGGATTAACCATCCAGTCCGATCCAAAACAATGTAAAGTACCCGCACAAATAGGTCAGCCATTGTGAAAACCTTGTGGTTAGCAGATGTACAGGATCTAGAAAAGTCCTGACTACCAGACCCAGGCGGAAGGAAATCGGCCAGATGAGCGACAGAGTCTAGATCCCAACGGATGCGAACCGTACAAACAGAAAAACGCGAAAATTGCGTTTTTAATGTCGTTCTACTACAGGTAGGATTCTTTAAGGCTGAGCGTTTTTCAAAGGAACCGTGAGGGCTGATCTGCAGCGTTATTGCAAATCAGCCTCCAGAGCTAAAAAGGTATAATAATTAGGTGTCCAACAACAAGTAAAATTAATATCTTGAATGAGCCATCTTTCAAGCTACAGTTTCTTGAAGTACGTCAGTCTTCTAGTAGAATCATTTTGTTCGTCTCGGTCTTTCCGCCACACGTTGAGTTTATACCCATGCAAATTAATGCTTTGCCCATTGGGATTCGGAAGATCTGCTAATGTACATCTAGGTTCCTAAAATACATAGTCAGCAGTTGGCTCGTTGAAACCCGAAAGGAATACCCTAGGATTTGGAAATTACTTCCATTTTTATCTTATCATCATTTGTCGTTCAGGAAATCGAGCACGCATCCATCGACAACTTGATATTGGCTTGAGCTCATCTCGTGACTGCAATTCGGCACCAATTCTCCTTCGAAATTCGGAATGAGCGCCTGCGCCCGGGCCAATGCCTTTGCTGGGTCATATATGACTTCGTGCTCGCCTATGAGCAGCAGTACGGGCACGTTCATTGCGCGCAGTTCGTCATCAGAGAACACACTGGGCATGATCCGCGCAGTCTTGGACGGGAATCGAAAATGCTTCAGGCCGAGATACATCAAGTCAAGTACGCGCCCAGTATCCTTGTCATCGGGAGTAGCTTTGAGTCCCATCCAGCCAAAGCATGCGTTTACTGTCAGGCGCGTCGGGAACAATGTCATCGGCCCGACGCGCAGCATGAACTGTCTGGTAAGCGGCTGGAAGCTCGCCCCTGGAGAAAGAAGCACAAGTTTTCGAACACGCTCTGGTTCGTTCAAGGCAAAGTTAAGGGCTAGCCGCCCACCGTAGGACATGCCGATCAGAAAAATGCGGTCGAGGTTCAGCACATTCAACACCGCGCTCAACCAGGCAGCATAATCTACAGCATCTCGTATCGGTTCATCGGGATCGGGGATACTCTTGCCTGGTTGGCCCATCGTGTCGATGGCATAGACTCGATATGCCTTGCAGAAATCGGCGACATTGGGTGACCACATCGTCAGCGTAGCCAACATCCCATGTAAGAGCACCAATGGTGGGGCATTCTCCGGACCACTGGTGACAACATGCGTCATCCCAAACCGAGTTGGAATCTGGATCTCTTCATACGGAACGGGCCACAATTCCATGGCGGCATCATACGCCGCGAGATATGCAGTTTCACCTTCGACAGTCTTGAAAGCAGAGGTGTTACTCATTGTCCATCTCCTTTGAATGGTCCTCAATCTTCGTTTAGCAATAGTGCCAGAAAGCGATCCACATCGTACAGTGCCGACTGAGCTGGCGGGGATGTATGTGGAAGAATTAGGTCAAACATGTGTTCTGTCCACGGAAAAACAACGTTGACTGCCGGCACACTTGATTCAACCAGCTTTGCGTAGAGGGCCAGAGTGGTATCAAGGGGAACAAGGAGGTCTTTGTCTCCTTGCATGAGCAGAGTCGGCGGGCTGCCAGGATGAGCGTGAGTTGTTGGGGAGGCTAATTGATAAATATCAGGCATATCCTGGGGACTACCACCTAACAAGAGATCCAGCCGGCCTAAATACCGAAATTCCTCGGGACGGTTCATGTTCTCAGATGGCATCCACTGATCGTAACCACACACCAAGTCTACGGGACCATAGTAGGAGATGATGCCGCAAACTGATAGATCCATATCTTTCACATCTTCTGGTGTAAACGCTGGATGTTGCGGTGTGTACCCTGCCAATAGAGCAAGATGTGCCCCAGCCGAACCGCCACCCAATACGATCTTTTCTGGGTTTACACCATAACGGGGCGCATTGGCTTTCATCCAGGTGACAGCGCGCTTGACGTCGCCGACCATTTCGTAAATGTCTGCTTCAGGAATAAGGCGATAAGCTACATCCATCACGGTATGACCCTGTGAAACCAGGTGGTGAAAGAAAGGTCTTGTCATATAATCCTTATCCGCTGCGCCCCAACCGCTGCCGTGAAGGAATATGAATGCCAGGCCGGAAACGTTTCCATCGGACGGCCGCCAGAGGTCACAGAGTAATTCCCGATCCGTATCAGGAATTTTCCAGAAGGCGATATCCTGGTCCAAAGAAGGCTCCGGCGAGGCTTTCATCTTTAAATAAATTGACCAGCGTCGTTTAACCATCCGCCTTGCTTGCCGAGGGGGTATTTGGTCTTGCCAGCCGGCACCAAATGCTATTTCAAAACCATCGTGGCCACGGGTGCATCGCCATATAAACCAGATCATCATACCAGCGCCAACAGTCCCTATCGGTAAAGCCCAGAGAGCCTGATACACCCACCCAATTATGGCTCCAACTGCGCCTATGATGGCCCAATACGGCGACAATGCTCCTGCGTACAATTTTGCAAACATTACGGGAGATGGCTCCTTTAGTCTAATAAGGAATAGGACACTCATTAGAAGGGATAACCCTGAGAGGATATAAGCTAGAATAATCATGATCACCTCTAATTAAGAACCATTGACTGAGCGCAATTGTCTTCACCTATCCGGTTGACAGAATTGAGCTTCAAGCCCATGTCGCGAATTCTCGCCAGGACACCATGCAAAGCTGCCTGATCGAGCAAACCGGAGAGCGCTGTTTCGCCTTCGGGCTGGTGCTGTATGGACATTCCTTCAAACCGCGCTGACCAGTTCGTGCTCAAATGACCCGCCACGCAGATCTCGTACATCTCGGGGGCGTTCATTGCTCGTTGGGTTTTCATAGCTAACCAATCCTTATGATTTTGGTTCCAGAAGTCTCTATCATGATCTTATCTCCATTCTATCGCTGGTCTTGCTGTCCTTTCCTACCCTGAAGTATAGATATCCAGGGCAGCTTTATCGCCATGCTGTTGAGTAATCTTCAGCAAATTACTTTAGATTTGGGTATTACTCAAAGGTAGTATGTGGAGAAGTGATCGGGGTGATCGGGGTAATTAGAGCAAGTTCAATTCGTGGGCACGCGCGATTGCCTGGGTACGGCTGCGAACCCCCAACTTTCCATAGATGTTGCTGGTGTGTTTCTTGATCGTGTTTATAGTAACCATTAGTTCGCTGGCGATCTCTGGGTTGGAATAACCTTTGCCGATCAGGCGCATGATCTCCAGTTCACGAGGGGTGAGCGGGTCAAGCAGCTCTCCCTGCTGGAGCCGTGCCGATTCCCCAAAAGCAGCCCGGCATGCATCCAGCAAGGCATCCAGGTAGGGGTAGGAAGCCGGAGGCGTGTCGCAATTACCCCTCAGGTCGCCCAACAACGGCCCGAGTCTCGGGCCAACATTCAGCCATCGCCTGATGTAGCCTCCAGGTGCACCCAACGCCAAGGCCTCGCGCAGCGCAGCTCGGGCAGGCATACGGTCTCCCAGTGCGTCCATGGCCACAGCCTGCAGCGCCAGCAGGTGGATCAATTCGCCATTGCTGTTCACTACCCGGGCGCGGCGGATAGACTCGTCCAGCGCTGAGCGTGCTTCCTCAAAGCGTTCCTCGGCACAAAGCAGGCGTGGAAACAACCACCCCCGCCAAAGCAGCAGGTTGGCGTGCTGTGTGACCGCGATCTTCTCTTCCAGGATGTGCAGCTTCGCACCTGCAGCAGCCAGGTCACCTGCTATGAGACACAAAATGGCCCACTCCCGGTTGAGCTCACCCGTCAGGTAGGGATCATCAAGGGCGTTCACAATACGCTCAGAGTTTTGGAAGATATCCGTCGCAGCGACCAGGTCGCCGCGTGCGGCGGCCAGATGCGCACGAAGGTAGCGGCCTGTGCGTTCCGCTTCGCCAAAACCACCAGGGCGGGCGATGCGCAAGCCGGTATTCAGATATGTCTCCGCTTCGTCCAGGCGATCCCGCTCCAGCTCGATCCTGGCCATGGCAGTATACAGTGATCCCGCGGCGGGGAAATCTCCATGACCTTCGCTCGCGGCACGATCGATGGCCAGACAGCAGAGCCCCTCAGCCTCGTTCAGCCGTCCCTGGACAAGCAGGTACATGGCCTGCTCATAGGTACATCCGTATGCGCCAATCAGATTGCCCTCTGCAAGCGACAGCGTTATGCCGCGCTTATACGCCTCTATGGCGCCCTCAAAATCACCTGCCCCAGCGCTGTCAGTAACGGGTGTAAAAGTACCTAAAATGCCGGATTAAAAAGTCCCCCAAATGCCGCATAAAATGTACCTTCCGAATCAGCACAAACGGAGGTACAAGACATGCTGCGAATGGAGGACTATATCGTGATTAAAGCATTAAAGGAACGTGGTGTCTATCAAAAAGACATCGCCGAACAGCTGGGCGTTCACCCGAAAACAGTAAGCCGTGCGCTGCGGCGGGAAGGCGCCCCTGAAAGGAAACGCAAGAAGCGGGGCAGCAAGTTGGATCCCTACAAGCCGCTCATCGATGAACTACTCGCCGCTGGGGTATGGAATGCGCAAGTTATCTTGCGGGAGCTCGAAGGGCGCGGGTATGTGGGCAAGTCGACCATTTTGCGTGACTACATCAAACCGATGCGTGCGCTGCGCAACGGCAAAGCAACGGTGCGCTTTGAAACAGAACCAGGGCGGCAGCTGCAGAGCGACTGGGGCAATCTGACGACAGAGATCGCGGGCAGGGAGACGAAGGTACACTTCATCGTCAACCTGCTGGGCTACTCGCGCCGTTTTCACTTCTGGTGTTGTGAGCGCGAAGACGCGGAACACACCTATGAAGGAATCATTCGCAGCCTGGAGCATTTCGGCGGCGTTCCGCAAGAGGTATTGGTGGACAATCAAAAGGCGACGGTTCTCGTGCATCCCTCGAACGGCCAGGTGCGCTTCAACGAGCGCTTTCTGGATCTGGCCGGGCATTATGGCTTCACACCACGCGCCTGCCGGCCATACCGGGCGCGGACCAAGGGCAAGGATGAGCGCATGGTCGGCTACATCAAGGGCAATTTCTTTGTACGCTACCGCGCCTTCGACAGCTGGGCTCACCTAAACCAACTAGCCGAGCAGTGGCTGGTCACAGAAGCAGATCAGCGGCTGCATGGCACGGTCAAGGAGGTCGTCGCCGAACGCTTCGAGCGTGAGCAGCCGCTGCTGCTAGAACCACCGGCTGTGCGCTATGACACCTCCTACTTCGAAACGCGCCAGGTTAGCTGGGACGGCTACATCGAGGTCCGGGGAAACCGCTACAGCGTGCCCGGTGACCTCGTGGGGAGGACGGTCACGGTGCGGATTGGCCTTGACGATCATTTACGCATCTTCGCCGGCGATTATTTGGTGGCCTCGCATCGGCTGCGGAATGCCAGCGAAGGCTGGGTCACTGTTGGCGAACATCACGCTCAGTTGTGGCGCGAGGCACTGCAAGTGGAACGACGCTCGCTGGCCACTTACCAGGAGGCGGCGGCATGGAGCGACTAACTTTGCTACTGGAAAAACTGAGGATGGACCATCTGGAGCTTCAACTGGATGCCGTATGTGAACATGCTGCCCAGAAGGAGTTGGATTACAAGAGCTTCTTAATCCAGGCATTGGAAGCGGAATGGAACGGCCGCTACCAGAAGGGGATCCAGGCGCGACTGCGGCAGTCTCGTTTTCCCTGGGTCAAGACCCTGGAACAATTTGATTTTGACTTTCAGCCCAGTCTTGACAACCGGCAGGTCCGCGAACTGGCCGGGCTCAGCTTTGTTGAACGCGCCCACAACGTTGTCATCCTCGGCCCACCCGGCGTGGGCAAGACCCATCTCTCGATCGGCTTGGGCGTCAAGGCGGTGGAGGCCGGCTATTCGGTACTCTTTCTGACCCTGGAAACGCTCATGACCCGTTTGGCGAAGGCCCGTCACGAAAATCGGCTCGAACGTGCACTACAACAACTGACCTATCCCAAGCTGCTGATCGTCGATGAGATCGGCTACCTGCCGCTAACGCGAGACGAGGCCAGTCTCTTCTTTCGCCTGGTCGTCCGGCGCTATGAGCGCGCCGGCATGATCATCACCAGCAACAAGAGCTTTCTCGATTGGGGCGAAGTGTTCAACGACCACATCTTGGCCACGGCGATATTGGACCGCTTGCTGCACCATGCGACGACATTGAACATCAAAGGCGAGAGCTATCGACTCAAGGAGAAGCGTAAGGCGGGACTGCTCGGCCAGGCACCACAGTCAGCCGAGGTGCCAAAGGAGGTAGTTATTCAAGAGGAATAAGAGAACCTGAAAAAGGGACTTCTTTGTCGTTAAAAAGGGGACATTTTAAGTCGGCAATTTTAGGACATCTTAAGTCGTCATTGACAGCGCGCGCCGCGGCCAACATGTTCCACGATGTACCGATGCCCTCCACTAGTTCCTGAGGTATAAGACGAGTAGCTTCCTCAGCGTGAGCCACGGACCTGGCGTGCTCACCCCGGCCGCGTGCCAGCACGGAACGCATCATTGCCAGCTGCGCAGCGACCTGATCCTGCTGCGCGCCGCTCAAGGCGCCATCACCCACCAGCCGCTCGTACGCGTTATTGGCCTGTTCCAGGTACGGCCCGATTGCCGAACTCTGCCCGCTTATGAAAAGCACCCAACATCTCGCCAGGGGCACGTATGGATCAGCCCCATTTACGCTTTCGGGCAGCGCATCCAGCCAACGCAGTGCCGTGGCAACCTCTCCCCTATGCAGAACCGGCATCCAGTGCTTGAGGACCAGTTCCCTGGCCCGGATCATGTCACCAGAACGCAACGCATGGTCCACAGCTTCGCCAGAATACCCCTCACTCTCGAACCATGTCGCTGCTTTGAGATGGAGAGCATCTATCTCCCCGGGATGATCGCGCTCCAGCAGCGCATACAGGACTTCGGCGAACAGATGATGGTAGCGAAACCAGGTACCGCCGGTATCGAGGGGGATCAGGAACAGGCTTTCGCTGCGGAGCTCGTCCAACACCTTTTGGCTGGTTGGATGGCCGGTAACGGCACCGCATAATGCAGCGCAGAACCTATCCAAGATCGACGTCAGCAGCAGGAACTGGCGGCGCGCGTCGGGCAGCGCCTCCAGGACTTCTTCAGTCAGATAGTCCAGGATGAACTGCTGGCTCCCTGTAAATCGCTCGATGATTGTTTCGGATACGGGCTGTCCTTTCAAGGACAGGGCAGCAAGGTTCAGGCCAACGATCCAACCCTCTGCACGCCGGTTCAATGCCTCTACCTGCTCGGTTTTGAGCTTAAGGCTCACCACATCGTTGAGCAGGATCGCGGCTTCATCGGATGAGAACTGTAGGTCCTCGGCCCTGATCTCGACAAGCCTGCCGTGCGCGCGCAGACGCGCAAGGGAAAATGGAGGATCGACACGAGTGATCAAAACCAAGTGCAGATTGGGGGGTTGGTGATCGAGGAGATAACCAAAGCCTTCTTGAACTTGCTCTGCCTCGATGGCATGATAGTCATCCAGCACCAGGATTATATCTTTCGTAAGTTGGGAAATATCATTGATCAGGCTGATCGCCACAGGTTCGGTGCTGCGAAATTGAGGTGCGCTGATGATCTGGCACGCTTCGCTGCCTACTTCCTTATTAACGGTTTGAATAGCAGCGATCAGGTAGGTCCAGAATCTCACTGGATCGTTGTCACCCTGGTCAAGGGAAAGCCAGGCGGCCTGAACACCACTGTCAGCGAACCAACCGGACACCAAGGTCGATTTTCCAAAGCCTGCCGGAGCGGAGATGAGGGTGAGTTTACAGTCTTGTCTAAGACTACGATTGAGTTGCGCTATAAGCCGTGGCCGGCGGACAAGGTTCGGCCGTAATGAGGGGATAAATAACTTCGTGCGCAGCAGGGCCTCAGGCATATGCATATTATAAGGGAAAACCATGGGTTTCGGGAGCTCAAATACGAAGCTCCATGAAGCAACGGGAAGGGGAAAACCAGTGCTGCCGGAATCGATCTTGGAGTACGGTTCGCATCCGCTGGGACAAGCTTTGTCAAGACGGCGACAACGTATTAACCGCTAGTTTGTGCCTAAAAACACTAAGTAGAGCCCGTTTCTCGCGCAGAACTCCGCTCTTTATACAAACCATTTCAGGGTTCGGCACTTAAGATGATGTAAATGTCGCTGGATTTGTCGAATAAGTTTTTTGCAGGGTTAAGGGTAAGAAATAGTTTAATTACCAATTCTTTATCTCTTGGATCGTTTATTAATCTCTCTGGTTGCATACCAACCTGTTAACATTGCTATGGGCACTCCTGAAGGAGCATATGCCCACTGACCTGCTTGGTAGACTCCCGGAATAGGGGTTAAGACAGATTTTGGAATATTTCTCAATTCATTTACGACAGGTATTTCTGTTTCAAATGACCAGCCGGTAATCGCTCCTTCAGAACTCCCAGATACCTTATTTATGGTCAGTGGCGTAGATGAAAATTTAAATAGGATATCATCATCTAAGCCCTTATATATTGTTTGAGAAAAAATTCTGATTATGCGATTTTCCAGCATTTCCTTAAACTCATCATACCAGCCAGCTTTTTCAATTTTTTCAATAATACTGAAATCAAAAAGACAACTTATCATTAATCCTGTTTGTCCTTCAGGTGCTAAGGCAGGATCCCGGAGAACTGGAATTGAAACTTCGTAAGTGTTTAAAGTACAAAAATTGTCTAACCAATCCAATATTTCTCTCTTGGATTTCTTGTCAAAATCTTCTATCAGACTCTGTCTTTCCCCCCGATTAGTCTCTCCTAATCCTTTTTTTGAAGGAGTGTAAAACATGTGTTCTCCACCGTTTGTTTGGAAATATGATGGCGGACGGTCTACGGCAATAAACAAAATGAAGACAGATTCAGCCCCTTTGGAAGAATAGATGCTCTGGGCCCTAGTTTCAATATTGTTAGTCAATTTTGAATCCAGTCCTACAGGATTAAGATTCCGATATAGCGTTTTTAAATCTGCTGCCCATATCAGATGATCGTAGTTATAGATATTGCCTTCTGAGTCAGTAACTATCGATTCCGATGGATTTACTTCTACAATGTTCTTATTGAGTATTATTTCTCCACCGCAAGCCGCAATCTTCTCTTCAAGTAGATTAACCAGAACGGCGGTTCCGCCTTTTGGGTAGAAGTAATCTAGATAAACATAAAAATAACCCAATGCGAAATAGGTAGGTGTCTCCCGGAAAAAATGTTGGGTCAATATATCTATTAGTGACTGACTATCAGTTAAGCGCTCAAGAAAAACCTCCATTGGCATATTGAACTGGCTAAACTTTCTCAAAGCATTAAGGAACTTGATTGTCCAGGGCACAAGTTTTCTAAAAACAAATCTCTTATCGCTCCTAAGATCCACAAAATTGGGGTTGTCAAATTGATATAAGACTTTGGTGTATTCAGATAGTTCACAAATTATTGATATGATTTGTTCGATATCCCCAATGTTTTCAGGATACAAATTGAGCAGTATACGTTTATATTCCCTTATAGCGTCCATTGAATCGACTCGGAACAATTGGTCTTCAACACCTATTGAAATTTTGTTTTCTAAAATATCCCAACTAATTCCTAAATCTTTTAGGATTGGTTTTACAATTCCGGAATTTACAAAAGCCCTTGGACCGGCATCAAAGTAAAATCCATCATATTCAAACGTATTTAGCAATCCCCCGCTTCTGTCATTTTTATCCAATAGCAGAACATTGTAATTTTCCCTGGCCAAATAAGCCCCCGCAGTTAATCCCGCCATACCAGCGCCCACAATCACAATTTTTTTGTTCAGTGTCATTTTAGTCCGCCTAGCTCATGACTTATTACCCACAATTTTTCTGCCGCGTCCTTGTCTAGTGCCGGAGGTGCGGGCTCTTCTTCAGTGGTGAGATTAAAAAACTTACCAGAAATGTTATCCAATTTATTGGAAACACCTAAGTAATATAGGGCTTCCGCAGAAATATCTAAAGGTCTCGCCGTTCTATCAACAAATATCCTCTTGAATAGTTTGTAAATTTCACCATTGTTTTGACCACTATTTGTCTTTACATTTCCCGGATGCATTGCGTTCACAGTTACTCCGCTTCCGGCAAAATATTCATTGAGTTTTATCATCGATAGCAACTGCGCCGTTTTTGCTGCGCCATAACTTCTCAATCCTGAATAGCGGTGCTTATCCCAGGAAAGATCATCCAAATACAAGCCAGACACAGCAAATCTATGTGCCTCAGAATTTACAAACAATATTCGGCCCTTCTTTTGATTTATGAACTTGTCTCTGATGTAATGATTCAATATAAATGAACTAAGATAATTTGTTTGAAATACCATTTCCAGGTTATCGGCCGAGAGAGTCTTTTTTGTTAGATAAACACCGGCATTATGTATTAGAACATCTATTTTTCTGTCCAACCCAGATAACTGCCTCCCGACAGCATGGACTTCTTTTAATTTAGAAAAATCAGCAACCATATAGGAACATACTGCATAAAATTGACTTCTTAGCGTTTCACATACTTTTCTTGATTTTTTTTCATTCCTATTGATGCATAAGATATCAGCACCATGAGAAGCATATTTATTTGCAGTTGCATAACCTATACCTGAAGTTGCTCCGGTAATAACAACTAGACGGTTACTATAATCATCTGTACATATTTCGGGATCCAATTTTAGGTTTCTTAACATCGCGCGAATATTAGACCATTTATATTCTTTTAGATATTTCTTCATGTGGCCTCCATAGCTTTTCGCGTTCTTTAAAATGACTCAAATGCTAGTAAGGATGGAAATTTAAGGCTCTGTTTTTTGAGAAGTTTCGATTTGCTGTCCGGTTTCTTAGACATTCAAATAGGTGGTGACATGAGATTATCTACCAGTGTGTGGCAACTACTTCATCCAGACAGGACTCTAATCATCTTAATTTGAGCTTACAAAAACCGAACCTTGCAAAAACCTCATCCAGACTGCGATCCGCCCCAGAAATATTGGTTCGCCTTTCCCTATTTATGCCCCTTGTTAACATCACGCCTCAGTACTGGGGCCAAGTGCGTAACAGGCTATTCCAATGTGTCTAGGAATTGGACTGTGGCAGCGATGATTTGATCTTGCTGTTCCGCCACCGAAATCGTGGCGATTCCGTCATCTTTTTGAAAACTGTAGTCGGCATACTGGCGGTGGTTGCCCCCTTCGATGACAAAGCGTCTGGCCGAATCGGCAATCGCTTCATAGAACGCCTCTTGTTGAGGAGCACCTGGATCTCTTGAACCTATTATCGTCAGAATTGGTATGGGGAAATCAACAAAATCCTCGTTGTTTGCGGGATATGAGGCATACATGATAAGCCCGTCAAGGCTGTCCTCGTTGTTTTTGGCGTATTCAGCCGCCATCGCCCCACCGAGGGAGTGTCCACCAATGACCCATGACTCAATTTCCGGATAGTCTGCCCGGATTCCGTCAGCACGATTGATACCGGTAAACGCAAGATTGAGGGGCATTTTGGGAATCACAACCAGATATCCCGCGTCCGCGATACCTTGTGCAGTAACGGCATATGCTTCTGGATCAACCAGTCCACCCGGATAGTAAATCAGACCTCTATCTGTGGGGGAACTCGGCCGAAATACGAGCTGCCCATCTTCCCGCTGAACACCATTTTCCTGCAATATCGCAACTGCACGATCTGTCGCTTCCTGAGTCACTCACGGTTGCCCAACCAACCAGCCCTATCGTCCCAATCAGGAAGATGACGAGAATACCAATTAACAGCCAACGAAAGATTTTCATAGCACTTGCCGGCGTGCTTTATGCAGGATCCTCAGGACGATTACCACCGTCTTTGACAAAGCGGAACCATCCGAGAATAGCGGCAGCGACGACAATGACGATACCTGCGTAGGCGGCGAAGGTGATGGGGGTTTCGTTGGCATAGCGAACTGTAATGGCAAAAACAGCCCACACATAGACAGCCGCGTACGCCGCGTTGGCTCGCTTCCACAGGACTGCCGCACCGACCAGCGCCGCGATCAGGATCATGATCGCCGACCACAGCGAATCACTGATGCCAAATCCCGACCAGCCATAATAAACCAACAGACTCGCCGCATTCGCAATCGTCGCTACCGCAATCCACGCCAGGTAGAGGCTGAACGGGATGTGAACCCACAGACGTTCTCCCCAACTGCTTGCAGGTTTGCCAATGCCTGCCCGCATATAGATCCCGATCATCGTCAGCAAGATGCCAACCATGAAGACCAGAGACAGAAAATAGAACGCATAATGCCAGGCAAACGTCCACAAGATGTTGAGGGCACAGCTCACGATGAACAGTTCGCGCACGCCTGTTAATTTCGGATTGTCCCGTTGGGATGGTAACGCCTGATAGATCGCGAATCCGATCACGAACGTGTAAATGATGCTCCAAATCGCAAACGCATAATTGGCGGGTGTGAATTTGGTCAATAGCGCGTCTGAGATTTCGGGCGGCGTCACGCCGTTCAATACGCCCGCTGTCGCCAGGTAGTTGACGAACAAGGTCAAGACAACACCAATGATCACAAGTCCTTGCAGCACATAGATTTTCTTCATAGTTACCTCCCTGCGGTCGGTGAACGGCCGACTACTATCACCGAAGTATGGTGCAAAATTCAACCTAAGACAAGGTCGTAATAGCTGGTTCCTGTGGGAGGGGTGAGCCAGCGCGAGGCACCGTTTGACTCCAAACTAAAGTGGATCCAAAAGAGTACTGAGTTCCTGGAGTTATCCGGAGCAAGTGAAAAAGGAACGCGTTTCCCGTGTCCCTATCTGGAGCACGGTTCACATCCGTTGGGACATGAACTGTGCAGACAAGATGATTATACCTCCCACCTCTGGTGGGAACACTTAGCATGGAGGCTGGCTTGAAACAAATAGGGGCAAGTATGGGCGCGATTGGACTCGAACCAACGACCTCACGGATGTGAACCGTACAAACAGAAAAACGCGAAAAAGGCGTTTCTAATGCCGTTCTACTAGAGGTAAGATTCTTAAAGGTTAGGTAATTTTCTAAGAATCCGTGGGGTCTGATCTGCAGCGTTCCAGCAAATCAGCCTATTAAAGTCTTCTTGTCGATAATTTTCGATATTGTTTAGCCTACGAGAAACGAGTCAATTAGGCAAGATCTTCGTAGTAATTGAACAGAAATTCATGATTAAACACTATCTGTCGCTGGATATGTCGAGATGAAGTTTTTGCAGAGTTCACCGCTTACAATTACTGACAGGCCGCTACATGTAGAAACTTACGGCACTCCTCGTCAGCTAACGTTCTGGTAAGGCGGGACTTGGCCAGAGCGATCAATTCATCCAATGACAACGTGTACGTGCGCACGGTGCCATCTGCTCCGGCCGTGACCAATTGGTCTTCGTCCAGACCAAAGGAAACGCCAAACACATTGCTCAGATTGCCGTACAGGCTGGACACCTCCTCGCCAGTAGTCACATCCCAGACTTTTGCCAGGCGGTCAAAACTGGCGGATGCCAGGCGTGAGCCATCTTGATTGAAAGCTAGCCGCAGCGGCAGCCCGGCATGTCCTGCTAGCGTGTGCAGCTTGCTGCCAGAAACCGCATCCCACAACGTGATTGTCCCATCCTGATCGCTCATCGCCAGCGTGTTCCCATCTGGGCTGAGAGCAACGCCATAAATTTCCTTTTCCCCGCCGGAAAAAGCGCGGATTTCTTCCCCGGTGGCGGCATCCCATTGACGAACAAAATAATCGCCAGCGCCGGTGAAAACGAAACGGCCATCCGGGCTGAAAACGCTGCTCACAACCCCGGCTGGAGAATGGCCGAGGAACGTAGTGACCTCTTTCCCTTCGGAGAGGTGCCAGACTTTGGCTGTGCCGTCCCAACTAGCCGTTGCCAGGCGCAGCCCATCCGGGCTGAAGGACAGCCCGGTGACTAGCCCGGCATGACCGTTCAGAGTCATGATCACGTTTCCAGTGCTGCTGTCCCAAATCGTGATCGTGCCATCCATCCCTCCAGCGGCCAGTCGTGTTCCATCTGGGCTGAGGGCCAGCCCTGTAAAGCCGGCGGCAGTTTCTTCGTCACCGGTTAAGGTGCGCAACAGGTGACCCGTGCCAGCCTCCCAAATCTTGACAGTGCCATCTACCCCAGCGGAGGCGAATTGATGGCCGTTCGGGAAGGTGACCACATTCCAGACGATGCCATCGTGGGCGGGAATGGTTAGTAGTTCATGGCCGGGTGCGGCATCCCACAGCCGCACGCTGCCGTCATAGCTGCCGGTAGCAATCAGCGAGCCATCCGGGCTGCCGGCGACGCCGATGACGGTACTGGCTGAGGCGGCTAGGGCCAGCGCTTGCTGGCCGGTGGCGGGATCCCAAACACGTGTAACTCCATCCTGACCGGCGGTGGCAAAACGGCCGTCTGCCAAAATCACACCGTCATACATCCCGGAGGATCGAGGCAGGTTGGCCAACTCCTGCCCGGTGGCCACATCCCAGATTTTGGCCCGGCCGTCTTCACTGGCGGCGGCCATGCTGCTCCCATCCGGGCTGAAGGTGACGCTGTGAATAATCCCACCCAACGTCGTTGTTAAAATTTGTGTTCCCTCAATGGCATCCCAGAGGGTGACTATGCCTTCATCGCCGCCGGTAGCCAGGAAACGGCCGTTTGGACTATAGGCAATCGCTTTGGCAGGCAGGCCATCGGGCGGCAGGGTCAGCAGTTCTTCTTGCGCCGCCAGGTCCCATACTTTGGAAACACCGTCCATGTTAGCCACCGCCAGCCGCTGCCCATCCGGGCTGAAACTGATTTGCCCCACGCCCAGATTGTAACCTACCGTTGTCCCCACCGACTCTCCCGCCAGCGTAAAAAGTTTCTCTCCGGTGGACGAATCCCAAAGAATGACCTGGGTGACCCCGGCCGTGGCTAGGAAACGGCCTTCCGGGCTAAAGGCGATACTGTTACCGTACTCGAGCGCTTCATCTTGCAACTGGAGCAGCGGCTGCCCGGTAGCCGTCTCCCAAATGGCAAAATCATCAAAAGCGCCGATGCTGGCCAGCCGTGAACCGTCCGGACTGAAGGCCACATCCGGCGCGCCACCACTGTGGGGCGGCAGGGTACGGAGAAGATGCAGTTCCGGTAGCGCCTGGCGCAGTGCATTGCGTGCTTCCAGGGTGTCGGACTGCTTCAGGGCTTCTAGGGCCAACAGGACACTGCGTTCGGCGTCTACCTGCAAATTGGTCACGGAAGCTGCCGCCAGTTCGCGGGAGGTAGCCAATCGTTCCGCCTGCACTGCCCGCTGACCCAAGACAAACGCCATCACACTTAGGACCAGACCAATGAATAAGGCGACGGCCAGCAGCAGTGCCCGCTGCCGCAGCCGCCGGTTAGCGTAGGTCTGTTCCTCGGCGCGCGCCCGTTCTGCTTCGGCCAACTGGCAGGCCGCTTCCAGTTCCCGCTGGCGCTGTACTTCTCGTTCCCGCGCCTCTTTTTCGGCCAGGGCTCGGGAAGCATCAAGGAAGATGCGCTCTGGTTCGTTCAGAATGTCCGGATGAGCTACTGTCCATTCCGCCACCTGTGCCAGCCGTGCGCCCCGGTAAAGACCGTCGGGATCACGCCCCCGTGCCTCCCATTCCTGCGCCGCCTCGGTGAGATGGCGGTGTAGCCGCAAAGCTTCGCGATCTTCCTCCAGCCAGCCGCGCAGAGTCGGCCATTCGCGGATGAGCGCTTCATGGGCGACTTCGGCGGCGTTTTGATCGGTGGTGACAAGGCGAGCGTCGGCCAGGGCGCTGAGCACCTGGTGGACTGCTTCCCGCTCTTCCGGCCGGGAGGGCAGTTCGTCAATGCAGACGCGGCGGCGGGTATCGGACTGAGCGTTATCGCCGCCCAACTCGGTCAGGCGCAGAAAAATGTGGCGCGCAATTTGCCGTTGGTCGCGGTCTAGCTGGTCGTAGAAGACAGATTCGGCAGTTTCGGCGATGGCCCCGCGCACGCCGCCGGAAGCGGTGTAGCCGCTCAGGGTCATTGTGCGACCACGCCGCCGTTCCCAGGTGGCCAGCAAAGCATGGGACAGCAGGGGAAGCGCGCCCGGTTCGGGAGCGCGCCCGGTGTCAGCACCAACGTCGTGGAGCAGCAGGTCAACCAGTCCCGGTTCGATTTCCCAATGACCCTGCCGCGCCGGTTCTTCGATGGCGCAGCGCAGCCCTTCGGCGGTCATGGGACCGATGTATTCTTGGTGCCGGGCCAGTAACTGCCGAAACCCATCGAAGCGGGCGCAGTGGGCGTAGAAGTCGGCGCGGAGGATAGGCAGGATTACGGCTGTTCCCCCATCCTGGCAGGCGGCCGTCAAATTGTCCACAAAAGCGGCCTGCTCCGCCTCGCTGCGGCAGAGGGTGAACAGCTCTTCAAACTGGTCAACAACAAGGAGGGTGTGGACGGCAGCTACAGTATCGGCGGCGTCTTGCAGCGCCCGGCCGAGTCTGTCTGGCTGTTGGGCCAGTTCATCTGCCAGTTTCCTGACGGGCAAAGTGGATAAGGATTCCCCACATATAGCAGTTGCCAGGTTTCCCAGCGGGCGAGCGGTTGGCGTCATCACGAAAATGGGCCAGCCAGAGGTTAGCGGCTGCCAGCGCAGTGCCGGAATCAGCCCGGCGCGGACGACGGAGGATTTGCCGCTGCCGGAGGCGCCGACGACGGCCAGAAAACGTTGGACAGTATCGGTCCGGTTGGTGAGCCTCGTTATCAGCCGCGCCGATAACGCATCGCGGCCAAAGAATAGTTCGGCGTCGCTTTCATCGAAGTAATGGAGCCCTTTGTAGGGCGAAAGACCGGAAGCGGGTGCGTCTTCCCGGCGCATGGCAGCAGCCAATTCCAAAAGCCGCGCCGAGACCTTCGGTTCGTTTTCCAGGTCGAGGACGGGCAGGAAGCGGGCGGTAAGGGTGGCCAAGTCGGGCAGGCGTTCGTTGTGTTCCAGGCGGGAAATCTGGGTGTCGCTGTAGCCGACCGCGATGGAAAGCTCGCGCTGGGTGTACCCGGCGCGTCGGCGCAGATATTTAAGCAGATCGCCAAAGGTGGTGAAATGTTCGAGCGCGAAATGAGTGCTTGAGACTGACATAGATGCCTCCTGCAAAAGAATTTAAACACAACACGCAGAGAAAACATTATTAAGGTATCGGCTAGGGCAGCAAACCAGGATGGCTGCCGGTAAATTTAGGCGAGATGCGCATGCTCCCCATGCAATCATGTACTACGGGATAGTATAGCTTTTTTCCAGGTGGAATGGGGAATTTTGGCAAGTTTTGTCAAATTGCGCAGGCGTTTTATTTGTAAACTGAAGGTAATAACGTCTGCAGATCGTTAAACGTGAACAACTTGTTTGATTAATTAAAAAGGAGTGTGAACCATGAATACCAGATTTGTTTCGTTTGTTGTATTGAGTCTGGTGGTGGGAATAGGGCTTGTTGCCTGTTCCCCTGCAGCGAGCCAGGCTGCACAGACAACCGAGCCAGCCCCGCAAGTTGTGGAACAGCCGGTTGAGGCGCCAACTGAAGTGCCCACGGCCGTTCCTGAACCCACAGTCGATCCGGCCGTGGCTGTCGTTTTGACTATGATCGAGCGGGTCAACGCGGAAGATTATGCCGGGGCAGCCGAATTAGTCGCTGACGACATGATGGCTTATTTCATTGGCATGCCGCCGACCGGCATGGAGATTTATTGGGGCAAGGAACAGTTCCAAACCTTTCTGGATGAGTGTTGTACGGGCCAGAACTTTGAGTGGGAAGTCGTTCCGGAACGGGTGGAGGACGGCGTGGTCTATGCCGAAAGTAAAACCTGGATGGATTTCACCCGCGAGCTGGGCGTGGCGCCGAACAGCTGGCATGAGCTTTTCGAGGTAAAGGACGGCAGGATCACGCTGTATGTTTCCACAATTACGGAAGAGGCATTGGCTAATTTCAAACCTGTCATTTTCGAAGCGATTCCGGAACTGGCTGCGGCCGTGCAGACCCCGGCCGAAACTGGTGAGACTCCGGTCAGCGAGGTTCATGTCGTCATTACAGACCAAACCTGCGCCTATGACGGTCCAATGACTTTCCAGGAAGGGGAATTGGTTATCAATGTGGACGTGGAAGATGACCGATTTGACAAGTACGCGCTGACCTTCTTCACACTGGCGGAGGATAAGGACCTGATCGATCTCATGGCATCGACGTACAATCCCGGCCCGCCATCCTGGGCAGATACGGTTTTTCTGAAGGAATTGGATCCGGGGGAAAGCCAGACGTATAAAGGTCTTTATGTAGAAGAGGGGCTTCTGTACATGGTCTGCTGGGGCGGCCCGCCGGATATCGCGATTGGCAATGCCGGGCCATTCGGGGTGCAGCGGTAGCGTTTAAGTAGCTGGTTGGGGAAACGGCCGTTTCGCACAGAAGGTTGGAGGGAAACGGCCGTGACTTTCCATGAGGGATAGTACTCTAACTTCACACAGAAGAGGAAATTTACGTCAAACCGTCGATGTGCTCTGTGACCCCTGATAAGATGGAATCAGCTCTGATTAGCTTCGGTCGTTTTGTAGCAGTGAGCAATGAACTTCTGTGTCGCGCCATTGGCTATCAAAGCCTCAATCTCCAGCCGGTACTTGTCCAGCTTGCTCTTGCCGGTACCCTTCGGCCACCACAACTTCTTGCCCGCCCGTCTGCGTGCTGTCAGTGCCTCCTTGGTGCGTTGACTGATGAGATCGCGTTAAATTTCTACCGCCGTGGCAAATGCCATCGCCATGATTTTCGATTTAATCGTTCCATCTAGCTGCCATTTACCCTTGACGGCGAAGGTGTTTATCCTTCCCTATAGTACGGTTCGCATCCGCTGGGACATGAAACGTGCGGGCGAACGTGAGTCCTTCCTCACTAACTCTGGTGAGAACATTTAGCATTGAGGCTGATGTGCAGACAAAAAGGGGAAAAGTGGGCGCGCGGGGACTCGAACCATCGACCTCACGGATGTGAACCTTTTATTTATACTATTGGAGAACGGATACGGAATAGGGTAGAACAGGCGATGATGCCAATCACAGCCTGTCTACCCCTTCCGCCGATCACTTAGCGATAGAGGACCAGATGTGAACCGCGCCGTGGGCACTGCGTCGGGATTGTCCCCTCAGGTTTACCGGGCCACGCTTTTAAAAGTGTACCGCACTGTAGCTACTCCTAGAGGTTCACGGACGCCCGGGCTTGGTCATCAATTCCCCCATTGGTTCGGTTAATGAACCGCTTCATGATAGCCATTACCTCTTTCGGTCGCTCCATCGGCGCGTTGTGTCCGGCCTGCTCGATCAGGGCCAGTTCCGCGTTAGGCAGCCGGTCGGCCAGGATGGCTTGGTGCTCCGGCGGGAATTGAAAATCATCCCGGCCGGCCAGCACCAGTGTTGGCGTCTGGATCTCGGTCAGCCGGTCCATCACTGTCCAGCCGGCCAGCAACTGGCCAAAGCCAAAGATCTGGGCATCTGGCTGCATCTTCACCTTGAATCCAGCCGGCACCTCACGGATCAGCGCCAACCGGCTGGAGCGATAGTAGTAAGCCCTTGCGAACTTCATCGCGACCAAGAAAACCTCGTCTGGCGCCAGCTGGCCGTTGAAGAAGCGACGCGCTGCCTCTACTGCTGCCGGGCTGTAGCCGCGTTTTGCCAGCAATTCCGGCGCATTCTCGCGCACCCAGTACGTATCGCCGCAGGTGTCCATTAGCAGCAGGTGCGAAAGGCTATCCGGATAGCGCAGTGCATACTCCAAGGCCACCATTCCGCCGAAGGAATGACCTAGCACCGCCCACTTCTCAAAGCCGA
>CAVONO010000021.1:0-81127 GCA_963697305.1 uncultured Chloroflexia bacterium | reverse complement strand
TGTGCGATGAGTTCCTTACCATATCTTACTTCCTGAAGACGAGAACCTATGACAAATCTAAAGAACTTATTTCTCCTAGACGAAGACATGATCTTTCTCAATCATGGCTCCTTTGGCGCGACCCCACGCCCTGTATTCTCAGCCTATCAAGAATGGCAGCGGCGCCTGGAACGGCAGCCCGTGCAATTTCTTGTCAATGAGCTGCCTGGACATTTGGCAAAAGCACGCGCCGCCCTTGGTGCCCATGTGCATGCCCATCCAGACGATATTGTCTACATCCCCAACGCCACCTTCGGCATGAATATCGTCGCTCGTTCCTTAAATCTAAAGGCTGGCGACGAGGTATTAACCAGCGATCATGAATACGGCGCTTGTAACAACATCTGGTCCTTCCTCAGCCAGAAGCGCGGCTTTCGCTACGCTCAATGCCCCATTCCACTGCCGTATACAACGGAGCAAGAGATCCTCGAACAATTTTGGCAGCATGTCACCTCCCGCACCAAACTGATCTTCATCAGTCACATTACGTCGCCAACGGCCGTGTGCTTCCCCGTCGCAGAAATCTGTGCCCGTGCCCGAGCAGCCGGCATCCTTACTGTCGTCGATGGCGCGCACACCTTGGGTCAAATCCCTCTCGATTTATCAGCCCTGGACGCTGACTTCTATATGAGCAATGGGCATAAATGGCTTTGTAGTCCCAAGGGTTCTGCTTTCCTCTACACCAGGCGGGACAAACAGCATCTTGTCGAACCGCTGGTTGTCGGCTGGGGCTGGGGCCCTGACCGCAATTTCACCTATGGTTCCGATTATCTTGATTACTTGCAGTGGCTGGGTACGAACGACCTGTCAGCATACCTGGCGGTTCCCGCGGCCATTCAATTCCAAGAAGAACACAACTGGCCCGTCGTACGCCAACAATGCCACGATCTGCTCCGCCAGGCGGTAGAGCGTATCTGCGAGCTAACAGGATTGCCATCACTCTATGAAAACAGCGGTACCTTCCACCAGATGGCCATCGCTCCACTGCCGCAGATTAAAGATCTGCCTGCCTTAAAAACAGAGCTTTACGAAGACGCATCGAGTAGAGGTTCCCCTGATCGAATGGAACGGCCGTCACTTCATCCGCATCTCTGTTCAAGGCTACAATAACCAGGCCGATATTGACGCTCTCCTATCAGCCCTGGAACAATTACTGCCCTTGCACAGCAACTAGCCGCAGCCGTACCGCCTACTCACTGCTGCAGCGGGGTGATACTCTGGGCCAACAGGTTGGTTACATTCCCTTCTTGCTGCACAACGCCCGCCACCAGCAGCAGGCGTGCCGAGCGCACAATATTCCGGTAACGGCCGTACACCTTAGGCTGGACAATCACATTGATCATCCCATCCTCATCCTCAAGCGTCAGAAAATGAAATCCTTTAGCCGTCGGCGGTGATTGGTGCACGACCAGCAGTCCTGCTACCCGCGCCCGCTGCCCGTTGCCAACGATTCCCAACTCCCTACTGCCTAAAACCCCCCTTTCCACCATGTGTGCCCGGTATAAAGACATCACGTGATCCCCTGCTGACAGACCCATAATTTCCTGTTCCGCGAGCATCGACTCGGCGATGGTTTGCTCCGGCAGCGTTACTTCCTCGGGGGTAAAGATGAGATCCAACCCTGCTTCCTGGTATTGCAAGGTTCCCAGTTCCCAAAGCAGTTGGCGCCGTGGCAAACCCCAATCATCCATCCCTCCCGCCATCACCAGGTTTTCAACTCCTGAACGGCCGATGCGCGTGCGCCGGCAGAAATCCAGTAAGGAGTTGAAACGCCCCGCACTCCGTGCTTCGATGATGCGAGCGATTTGATCCTCCTTCAAATTTTTCACGTAACTAAATCCCAGCCGGATCCCCACCTCTTCGATGCTGCATCCTGCCTGGCTCAAATGAATATTCACCGGCAAGACAGTTTTGCCCTGCCGCCGGATCTCATTCACCAATACGGCCGCGTTCCAGAATCCCATAGGCTGGTTGTTTAACAGCGCCGTATAAAACGCTGCCGTGTGATACTTTTTTAGCCAGGCGGACTGGTAAACCAGCACCGAAAAGGCGGCGGCGTGGCTTTTGGCGAAGGAGTAGCCACCGAAAGCCAGCAACTGCGTGAAAACCAACTCCGCGATGCTGGCGGGTACCCCTTGCTCCGCTGCTCCCTTGAGAAAAATATGGCGAAAGCGTTCGATCTCTTCTGTCGCCCGTTTGGCTCCCAGGGCCCGACGTAATTGCTCGCCCTGTCCCGCTGTGAAGCCGGCCAGATCGCGGGCCACCTTTAGCACCTGTTCCTGGAATAAGATCACGCCCAGCGTTTCAGCCAGAGCCGGCTCCAACGACGGATGCGCATAAGTGACCGGTTCCAAACCCTGGCGGCGGCGCAAGTAGGGATGGACCATATTCCCTTGAATTGGACCGGGGCGGATTAGAGAAATGCCCACAACCAGGTCGGCAAACGCTTTCGGTTTTAGCCGGGGCAGCATCTGCGCCTGAGCCCGTGATTCCACCTGAAACACGCCGATCGTATCCGCCTCGCCGATCATGTCGTAGACGGCCGCATCGTCGAACGACAATGCTTCCAAATCTGGTGCTTCTCCTGTGCTTTCCGCCACCAGGGATAGCGCATCGCTAATGGCTGACAACATGCGCAAACCGAGGATGTCGATCTTTACCAAACCAATATCCTCCAGTGCTTCCTTGTCCCATTGCACGACAACCCGATCGGGCATCGTCGCCGGTTCGGTAGGTACCCTGCCCATTAAAGGCGTACCGGTGATGATCATGCCCCCGGAGTGAATCCCCAGGTGCCGGGGAAATCCCTCAATCTGCTCGCTCAAATTCAGGAGCAAAGCCAGCGGCGTTTGGTCTTCTGGATCAGCGGATTGGATCACTTGTTGGTCGTCTAGAGCGCGCACGGCCGTGGCGATCACATCCGGCGCAAGACCCAGGGCTTTACCAATATCACGAATGGCGCTCCGTGTGCGAAAAGTGACATAGGTGCAGGCCATAGCCGTATGATCGCTGCCATATCTCTTGTAAATGTATTGAATCACCTCCTCGCGCCGCTGCGCGTCAAAATCAATATCAATATCAGGGACGACCTGCCGTTCACTCGACAAAAATCGTTCAAAAACGAGATCGTGGGCGATAGGGTCAATGGGGCTGATACATAACAAATAGGCCACCAGGGAATTCGCAGCCGACCCCCTTCCCTGGCAGCGAACCCCTTCCTGCAAGGCGAAACGCACGATATCCCACACGATCAAAAAGTAGTTGGCCAGACCAGCCTGCTCGATAACGCGCAGTTCATGATTTAGCTGCTGCGTAACCTGAACCGGCGGATCCTTATAACGCTGCGGGATACCTTCGTGACACAGGCGACGCAGGTAAGCGCTGCTGCTCATGCCGTGCGGTGTAGAGAAATGGGGCAAGTCCTGCAAACCGTAATCCAATTCAAAGCGGCAACGCTCGGCGATTTCCAGGGTGTTGGCCAGCGCTTGAGGATAGTCGGGAAACAGCTCCACCATTTCGACCGCCGATTTGAGATAATATTCGGAATTTAGCCGCCGCAAGTGTGTGGATGCATCCAGGGTTGTGAGATGGCGAATGCAAACCAATACATCCTGCAGCATATGGCGATCCGGGGTGGCATAGTGCACATTATTACTGGCTACACAACCTAATCCCAGGTAATTGGCCAGGGCCACCAGGCGCGGGATTAAAAACTCCTCACCGGGCAGAAAGTGGCGTTGAAGCTCGATCCAGAAATGATCACGGCCGAACAAGTCCAGATAACGGCGGGCTATCTCGACCGCCTTTTTTCGGCCGTCACTGTGCAGCAATGCACGGCCGATTTCTCCCTGGCGGCAGCCGGAGAGAGCGATCAGCCCATCCGTACAGCCAACCAATTCAGAGTAAGATAGAGCAGCTTTGCCTTTTGCTGCTGCGTGTCGCGCCCGGCTGATCAAATAACAGAGATTGTGCCAACCTGTTTGGTTTTCCACCAGCAAGGTTAAATGAAACTTGTCATCTGGCTTGCGATCATGGTGTATCGTCAGTTCAGCGCCCAGAATGGGTTGAATAGCATATTGCCTGGCAGCGCGCATAAAGCGCACAACACCATAAACCGCATCATGATCAGTCAATGCCAGCGCCGCCATACCCAACTCTGACGCGCGAGCTACCAAATCTTCTACAGAACTAGCGCCATCGAGTAGGCTGAAGTTGGAATGGCAGTGTAGTTCGATGTAAGCTGGCGCGTCCAACTCAGAACCTGGGAAGGGGGCAAGAGGGTTGGGGGTATCACGAAGAAACCCGGTTACCAACCGTCTTGCCCGGGTGGCTCAATCATAAAGCCGCTGTACATACCAATGACCCTCATGCAGATCGTGGTAAATAATAAGCAGCAACCCCGTTTCAGTCGTCAGCTTAAAATAATCACGCCAGATGGGTTCGCGCCACCATTCTAGCTGTACCCGCCAACGCCTGGTCACTTGTGTTATGGAGTGCGTTTGCTCCTGCCAGACGAAACGATCCGGCACGCCCTCTTTTTCTCCTAAAACCTGGATCAGGCCCCCTTTAGGCCACAAGCGCGTCATAGGACAGGGAGTGAAGGTGAAAACGTCGCTCCGGCAAGGGGTGCGCGCTATCGGCCGTTTGTGGTTGGTAAAAGCCGCTCTTCTGATATTTGGTTGCCAGATTGCGGATAGTACGCTGAGTTTTATTTGGCGCGGCCGTTTGGTTAAACAAAGTCAACTGCTCCGCTTCTGCGGGGACCAGATCCGACAACACAATTTTCATGCTAGCGACGGCGCAGGTGATCGGTTTATTAGCGATCAATTCCTGAACAGCCGCGCTCAAGTGCATGATATCAGCCACGGGCCGGCGTAAGGTCACCACCTGTTGTTGAATCGTGCCGTCTTCCATCTCCCAAAACGAGTTTAACTTACTGCCTTGCAAATCGCCCTTCTGCAGCCGGTGAGCCAATTTGGCAACCAGGCGATCAGCCGCGGCCGTTATCATCTCTTTATCCTCGACCGGACCATCGAATACAATCTGTGCTTCTTCCTGCTGCTCGAAAGTTTGAGACTGGACCGGCTCTCCCGGTTCTCCTCGTGCAAGCTTGTAAATAGGGATAATCTGTGGCCCAAATTGTTCGCGTAATGCGGGTAGAGCCAGAGCGGTCAATTGCCCTAATGTACGGATGCCCAACAAGTTTAAGCGGCGCGCCATATCTTTTTCTAAGGGCAAAAAGCTCAGCGAGCGCGAAGCTAGAAAGGACGCGTCTTTTCCTGGTTTAACCGGCAGGGCATGGTTGACGTGGCAGACGGTAGCAGCTACCTGAGCTGTAAATTTGTGTGCGGCAAGCCCTATGGCCGGCTCCAGATCCGTTTCTTGGCGCACACTTTTCCCTATTTCCTGTACAAAGGAGTGCGCCTCTCCTTCCGGCAGCCCTTCCAAATCGAGACAATAACGAGCTGGTAGATTTCGGCCGTTGCTGTTGATAGGCTGCGCGATATCCGTCAACGGATGCCATAGTTCCTGTGGCTCGATCAGGGGTGAAAAATCGACCAACACGTCAATTACCTCGCTGGAGACCTGGCTATAGTGCGTTTGGGCTGCGGGCATAAAATGGGAGTATGGTGAAAGCACCTGTACAAGGCGCAAGGACATACCGATCTCCACCCCCTTGTGTGCCACCTCTTGCGAAAAAGCATATATGGGACGTGCTTCCCATGGTTGCCCGCCGATAGCCAGCGGCTTGTTGGCCAATTCCGCATCACTGCGTCGTTCGACAGCCGCGGCAAAATAAGGGATAGATAAACAGGCGATCATAACCCGTCTCCATCTACTGTTCCGTTGAACGTAATACCGATGCGTACCTTCTGCCCTGGGGGAGCTAGCTTATTTTTAACGACCCAAACTTGGGCTTCGTACCCGCGCACATCTCGCTGCTTATAGAGCCACCGTTCTTTCTGTAGAAGCAAACGGATGGTGGCAAAATAAGGTAAGATCGCCTGGTTTGGATAAGCAGATAAAGTTGGAGAAATTTGTGGTGGCAGATTGGTCATAAATAGCAATGTGCTGCTGTTTTTACTCAGCGGCGCCAACAAACGTCCCAGCGTGGTTGAGAGCTTCTGCGCGATTTGAGGATCGTTCTGCAAGTGTGCAGGCATATCAAAAACGAGCAAATCAATCTGCCCGATGATCACAAAGTCTGATAGGATGGCTAGAGCCTGTAATGCGTTATAAGGGTGAATCACGGTTAGATGAGAGAGTCGTACACCACAGCGCCGGGCATAATCGGGATCGAATGTACGTTCCAGATCTAAATAAACGGCCGTCACTCCCCGTTCCTGTGCTTGGGCTGTGATTTTTAAGGCCAGGGTGGACATTCCCGAAGTGGGGATGCCGATCAGTTCACTGATTCGTCCCTGCGGAATTCCACCGATCCCCAAAGCCGTATCCAGCTTCGGGAAGCTGGTGGAGATGGAGGGGATTTCTCGCGTAGATTGGCTTGCGGAATGGCCGATAGCCTGTACCCCCCATCGCTTTTGGATGGCAGAAATTGCCAGCGCCAGTTTTTCTTTCCTATTATCCGTCATGCATGTTTAGTCGCGCTGCCTTATCAGAAGGCAAGTAAAATGGATTGAGAACGCATGTTCTACTTTCCAGGATAGAGTTGTTGCCATGAAGAAGCCGTAAAAGGGGCGTTAATTTCTACTGTTTCGAGCCGAATCATGCGCAGAGATGGAATTATTTGCGTCAATTTGCAGGCGGGGTAGCATAAGATTTATGACAGTGACGCTCTCGGCCCGTGATCAGGCCATAGTAAATGGTGAATTCGGCGAAGCCGCTCAAATGGCCATGCGTATTCTGGCCACGATGGCCGGGGTATATGGTGCGCCGAGTTTGCTTGATATTGAGTCAGCCCATATTGATGGCTGTCTTTACCATGGTCTGTCAGGTCTCGAGTTCGCCATGCGTCTGGTCGATGGCGGTGCGCAGGTGGTAGTGCCGGCTACCTTGAATGTTGGTGCGATTGATTTGCTGCATCCGGAGCATTTTCAGGGAACGGCCGAACATGGCCAACGCGCGCGCCAACTCATGCAAGCCTATGAAAAGATGGGCTGCCGGCCTATCTTTACCTGCGCCCCTTACCAGACGACGCAGCGCCCCCCTTTTGGTGCCCAGATTGCCTGGGCAGAAAGTAACGCCATCGTGTTTGCCAACTCCGTTCTCGGCGCACGTACCAACCGTTATGGCGACTTCATTGATATTTGTGCCGCCATCACCGGACGGGCCCCAGCTGTTGGCTTACACTTAACCGAGAACCGCCGCGGACAAATACTGTTCCGCCTGGTCGATATTCCCCAACGCTTACTGCGCCAGGATGCGTTCTTCCCCGTTCTGGGTTATTTGATTGGAGCCCAGGCGGGATCAAAGATTCCGGTCATTGAAGGTCTTTTAGCGGATACGACGGAAGATCAACTAAAAGCCCTTGGGGCTGCGACTGCTTCATCTGGGGCCGTAGCGCTTTTCCACGCCATTGGCGTCACGCCGGAAGCAGCTACTTTTAGCGAGGCATTTCACAACCAGCCGCCAGAGCAGGTAATTCCAGTAACCCTGGCCCGTCTGCGGGCGACCCTTGATCAATTGGGGACAGTTCCCGATGGCCCGATAGACGTTGTGGCTTTGGGAAGCCCCCATTATTCGCTAGATGAATTTGCCTTGTTAATGCCTTTATTGGAATTATATCCGCCCCATCCGGAGGTGGAATTTATCGTCTGTACGCACAGGCTGGTTCTGGCTGCTTTGCAAAAACGGGGCTGGTTAGCCCGATTGCGAGCTGCCGGCGTGCAGGTAGTTGTCGATACCTGTGTTGTTGTTACACCTATCGTCCGTGCGCGGCAAGGCGTGTTGATGACCAATTCAGGCAAGTTCGCCCATTACACACCCGGAAATATTGGTCTGCACGTCATCTTCGGCAGCCTGGAAGAATGTGTGAGATCCGGATCGCTGGGTCACGTGTGGCGAGACAGAGGATTATGGCAGCAATAATGCGCCGTGTCTTTCACGCCTCCGTTCTCGTAGCCGGCAGCGGGCAGGGCCTGGCCCTGGTGCTGCCGCAGCGGCTCAGTCTCTGGGGCGGCCTTGATCCAGATACCGGGGAAATCATTGACCGGCGCCACCCCGCTTCAGGGGAAAATGTAAAGGGACGTGTGCTGGTATTTCCTGCCGGGCGTGGCTCCAGCAGCGCCAGCAGTATTTTATTAGAGGCGGTGCGCCAGGGAACAGCTCCCGCAGCCATTATCACTGCTGAGCCGGACGCTATTTTAGCCCTGGGTGCGGCTGTGGCCCGCGAGATGTATGAAAAAGCGCCTCCAATTGTTGTCCTGGATGCGGCCGATTATGCTCAACTCCAGAATAACCAATTGATTACAGTAGATGAAGATGGTTTCATCACCGTTGAATCCTAATAAATCTGCGAAACCTGCGGCCCATTTTTCTTTTTCCGAATTCTTGCCTTATTGGGCAGGTTGCGTAAAAATGTGATGGTTGAGGATGAGAATCTAATGTCGGCAGAGATAATCGGGCAGCAAATCGAACATTATCGCTTTGAAGGCGTGATTGGTGAAGGGGGTATGGGCACCGTCTACCGTGCCCTGGACATGAACCTGGCCAGGCCGGTGGCCATAAAGGTTATGCACCCCCAGTATGTTGCCCAGCCGGATTTCCAGCAGCGATTCCAGCAGGAAGCACAGGCCGCGGCACGCCTTGAACATCCATCCATCGTAAGTGTATACCATTTTGGGCGCGAGCAGGGTCTGCTGTACATCGTCATGGAATTGGTTCCCGGCTTGAGCCTGGGCACATACATGAAACAATTAATAGCACGTGGACAGATGATTCGCCTGGATGAAACCATCCTGCTTATGGCGCAAGTTGCCGATGCCTTAGGCTATGCACATCACAAAGGTGTGGTTCACCGTGATATCAAACCGGACAACATCATTGTTAAACAGCTAAACCAGGCCGAACGCCCTGATGAGCCACCATTGCGAGCAGTTGTGACGGATTTTGGCCTGGCCAAGATTATGGAAGGTGGCATCGAGACCAAATCAGGGGAGTTTATGGGCACCCTGGCCTATATCTCGCCGGAACAGATCTTGGAAGGATCACTCGACGGCCGTTCTGATATTTATTCGCTTGGTGTTGTGCTCTTCCAACTGGCAACCGGTCAATTGCCTTTTAGTGTCAGGACGCCGTCCGAGGCGCTCCAGAAACATGTGCATCAATTGCCACCGCTGCCACATGAATTGCAGCCGGCCCTATCCAGCGGCTTAGAGCAAATTATCTTGAAGGCCCTGGCCAAGAAACCGGCCGAGCGTTACCAGACCAGTGAAGCTTTGGCCGCCGATCTAAGGCGAGAGGCAACAGCATTGGGCGATCAGGAAAGCATTGTGCTTTCCGATTCCGCGCAAAGCAGTGTGGTCAGCATGGTTATCGAACTTGACAGTGACCCTAACCTGGCTGATACATCTCGTTGGCTGGGCGAGGAACAAGTGCAACCTCCAGGTTATGATCGCCTGCAAATCAGCCGTGAAGGGGAACCTCCAGAAATTTACAGCTTATACAAGCGTAGTTTCACCATAGGCCGTAGTGAAAGCAATGACATCGTGTTGGTAGGCGGTAATGTATCTCGCTGGCACGCGCGTCTGGAATATAAATCTGGCCGCTGGTATGTCGCAGATGCCGGCAGCACAAATGGTACATTCTTGAATGAAACGAAGCTTTCGCAGGATATTGCTCAAGTGTGGCGCGACGATCAGCTTGTGCGTATTGGACCATTTTACTTGCGCTTGGAAACGCCGGTTGTTGACCACAAGCCCGTACTGCAAGCGTATGAGTCTCCCCCGCGCCCGGCCGAACAGGCTGCCCCGTTTCAGCAGGATGTTCCTGCTTATGTGCCTCCCCCCTCTTCTCCTCTTGAGCATATCGCGGTTGATATGCGGCCGAAGCAACTAAAAAAATCGGGCATCTGTCGCCTGTTGCTGCTCAATGAAGGTGATCAAAGAACCGTGATCACAGTCTCGGGAAGTGATCCGCTGGGGCGTCTGTATTTTGACGCGAGCAGCAAACAGGTCACGCTCTCTCCGGGGCAGAAAGGGGTGGTCGATTTTTACCTGGAAGCGCAGAAACGGCCGTTAATCGGCCGTAAGCAAGCGCTGCCCTTCACCATGCATGTTTATACCGGTTTTCATGATTTGGATACGCTGACAGGGGAATTGCTGTCCAGCCCGCTTATCTCTGTGTGGCTGCTGCTTTTGCTCTTTGTACTTTTCCTTTTCCTGCTGCTCGTCGTCACATTTGGCGTTGAGTTAATCCCCTGGCCGTTTGGATCGGCTTTGTAGCACTCCGCAAACCCGATTTTTAGATCTTTGCCTGCCTTCTATCGCTGTGGCCGGCTCTCCAGCCCGCGCCACCGCGCCACACGGCTTTGGAACAGCCGTGCCTGCAGCAATCTAATCCTTGTATTTTTGTTCCTGGAAGCATATGATTCTCTTGTAACTTCTTTCGCAAACAGAACACAAGAGGATATCAATCGATGAAGATAGAACTACGTACCATTAATGAAACCCACCGCATAAATACCCCACAACTGGATATGCCTCCCCGGCTTTTGTTGGGACCAGGCCCGTCGAATGCGCACCCGCGCGTTTTACAGGCCATCGCCATGCGCCAGGTCGGGCACCTGGATCCCACTTTTATCGGCGTTATGAATGAGGTGCAGGAATTATTACGTTATGCCTGGCAGACAGATAATGGTTTCACGCTGCCAATTAGCGGTACCGGCAGCGCGGCTATGGAAGCAGCAATTGCTAACTTGGTTGAACCAGGGGATGTCGTGCTCATTGGCGTTATTGGTTACTTTGGCGAACGGATCGTGGAAATGGCCCGCCGCTATGGCGCTGATGTACGCGTCATCGAGAAACCCTGGGGAGAAGCCTTTGCAGTTGGGGAATTGTATGCTGCCCTGGAAGAACATCGTCCCGCGATTCTAGCCCTTGTCCATGGCGAAACCTCGACCGGGGTGATGCAGCCTTTAGAAGATGTGGGCGATCTTTGCCGCGAATTTGATTGTCTCTTCATGGTAGACTCGGTCACCAGCTTCGCCACCGCACCCCTCTTCATTGACGAATGGCATATCGACGTCGCCTTTAGTTGTTCGCAAAAAGGATTGAGCTGCCCGCCCGGTTTAGGGCCGCTTAGCTTCGGAGCACGCGCTCTGGAAAAACTGCACAATCGCCAGAGCGAAGTACGAAGCTGGTACCTGGATTTATCGTTGCTATCCAAATATTGGGATGGAGAGACACGATCGTACCACCATACAGCGCCCATTAACATGAATTACGCTATCCGCGAAGGGCTGCGCCTGGTTGCGGAAGAGGGCTTGGAAGCTAGATGGGCGCGGCACCGCAAGCATGCGGAATTCTTCTGGCAGGGCCTCGCCGACCTTGGCCTGGAATGCCATGTGGATCAAGCGCTGCGCCTTCCTGCCCTGACCACGGTACGTGTACCTGATGGCGTAGATGCCGGGGCGGTCGCGCGCCAGTTACTCAATGAGTACAATATCGAAATCGCTGGTGGATTTAGCAAACTGGCCGGCAAGGTGTGGCGGGTCGGATTAATGGGTTTCAACAGCCGCCGTGAAAACGTCATCTTGCTGCTTGATGCCCTGGGACGCATCCTCAACTAAGAACAGGTTTTACAGAATGAGGGATGAATAATCAGTTCATCCCTCATCACTTTTTAGGGGCATGATCGTATCTGGATCCGTTTCGATGATCTCCGCCTCCAACTGGCCATGAGACAGTTCGCGCAGCGCATCCTGAAAATGAGAAAAATGCTCCACGGCAAAGCGGGCAGTGATGGTGATATCCGCGGCGAACGCCTCGTCCAGGATTTGGCCGTGCCATACGCCTAGCAGCAGCTTCACCTGTTCGTATAGATTGTAGGGCAGAGCGATCATCACCGTGTGTGTAGCGACTTTTTCCGCCCGTGGCAGGATAGCCAGCACTTCTTTGACTGCATCGCCATAAGCGCGCACCAGGCCCCCGGTGCCCAGTTTTGTCCCGCCAAAGTAGCGGGTTACGACGGCGACGATGTCTCCCAAACCACTGCCCTGTAACACGGCCAGCATCGGCCGTCCCGCTGTGCCTGAGGGTTCACCATCGTCGTTGCAGTGAGCGGTGACGGCTGGCCCGTAGCCGATCACATAGGCGGGGACATTGTGCGAGGCGTCCTTGAATTCAGTTTTGATACGTTTGATAAATTCCTTCGCTTCCTCGACAGTGAAGGCGGGTGCGGCCGTGGCGATAAAGCGCGAATTAGATACGCGGATCTCCGTGCGGGTCTCTGCAGCAGGTATTGGATAGCGGCGGGACATATTACTCCTCGATCAACAACGTGGTTTGCCTTTGGCGGTTGACAGTTAGCTGCGTCACGTCGGGCCGCGAATAATGGCCGGCAGGGTCGAAGTTCTGCCGTTCCTCGCGTACACGCTGCTGGTTTATCGTCGCGACCAACACCGTTTCTTGTTCCGCCAGCGGTTTAATGAGCCATTCGCCATCCGGGCCAGCCACGCATGAGCCGCCATTGGCCAGAATAGGTGGGCAGCCGCTCAAGATGGTCTCAAGATGTGGTGTCTCAGGTGGAAAATCTTCACGGCGCATCAAGCCGGATACAGAGATGACGAAGGAACGGGATTCCTTGGCGATGAAGCGGGTGATGTCTTGCGTATTATGAACGCTCCCTGGCCAAATAGCGACATGTAAATCCTCGCCCTGGGCATAGAGCGCTGCCCGAGGCAGCGGCATCCAGTTTTCCCAGCAGTTGAGAGCGCCAACGGTAAAAGCGCCCAGCCTGTGCGTTCGCAGGCCGTGACCATCGCCTGGCGACCAGGTGAGCCGTTCTTCGTAGGTGGGCATTAGTTTGCGGTGGACAGAGCCTATCTCGCCTTGCGGCGTGATAGTGACCAGTGAGCAAAGAGGCGCTATTTGCGCCAATCCCACCTGCAATAAGTCGTCACCTGTTTTCATTTAGCTTATCCTTTGCCTAGCTCCTGATTCTGTAGCGTACATGAAAACCATAACGTATCCTATAGAATGAGAGACACTCTGGCAAAAAGAAAAAGAGAAAAGGCAGCTCAATGAAGGCGTTAGAGAATACCCTTTACCATCTACCACCTCAATCTGGTATTGCATTCACTTTAGAAAAAGGGCAGCGCATCAGGGTGATTGACGTAGAGGGTGAACAGGTTTCAGACCTGGTTTGTTTTGCCCAGAACGATACGGATGAACATTTCTCATCCGGACGCACCATTGATTACAACGGCAAATTGTTCTTAACCACGGGAGATACGCTCTATTCTAATCGCAGCCGGCCGATGCTGACCATTGTCGCCGACCAGGTTGGCAACCACCCCTGCCTTTATGCCCCCTGCAGCCAGGAGATGTTTGAGATTGCTTATGGCGCAAGCGGACCACATCCGAACTGCCTGGACAACCTGAACACAAACCTTGCCGTATACGGCCTACATGCTCACCATATCGCCGCTCCATTCAACATATTCTTGAATGTGTCCATTTCGCAGCAAGGCGAGTTAGGCATCCTTCCCCCGCGCTCCAAAGCCGGGGACAGTATCGAATTGCAGGCAGAGATGGACTTGATCGTGGGGCTAACAGCTTGCTCTGCCGGCGCATGCAACAATTACCGTTGCACGCCCATTAACGTAGAAATTATCTCGAGTCTTGGTTCATTACCATCACTATCAATTCCGGCTGCCGATCTGATGCTGACAGCTATTTACAAGGAGCAAACCGCACATGTTCACCCTATCTGAGAGCTGGAAAAACAGCTACCCCACGGCCGTTGTCGGTGTGCTGGCCTTGCACCATGTCGCCAATCCGCGCGAAAATGTGGCCCTTAACCAACAGAAAGAGGCGCTTGAAGCTGAGCTGCGCAACCGTTTCTCAGGCTATGATCGCGCCGCCTTGAGGGCGCTGCCCTCCATTCAGCCATACCACATTTATTACAAACGTTTCAAGAAGACCTACCACGTTCAGCAGCAGTTAGAGTCCGTTGCTCTGAAAGGGAAGCCAATCCCAAAAGCGGCTGCGCTGGTGGAAGCAATGTTCATGGCCGAATTAAAAAACCAGCTGCTAACAGCGGGGCATGATTTGGATAAGATACAGATGCCGGTTGGTATTGATGTAGCTGAAGGCGGTGAACAATATACAGGTATCAGCGGTCGAGAAGAGACAACAAAGCCGGCAGATATGATGATCGCCGATGGTCAGGGGATTATTTCCAGCATACTCTACGGCCCGGACCGCCGCACCTGTATCACGGCCGAAACGCAGCGCGCGCTTTTCACTGTCTATGGCGCCGGAAGGCATCGCTAAGGATGCTGTTCAAGCCCATATGCTAGATATCGAAACCTATGTAAGGCTGATCGCTCCAGACAGCAGAGGTTGCGCTGAGCAGTGTGTATGGGGCTGATTGAAATAACTGGAATAGCAAAACTGGCCGGTTGATTTTTCTTTCAACCGGCCGCGAACTAGTTAGCTCCTCGAGCGTCAATTCAGTTTGTGTTGACCGGAACACGCCCTCGCGCTAATTCAGGGTCCCGCATCTGCATAAGAGAAACGCCGACGCCATAGGTGACGAAATCCTTTTCTGGTATCACTTCAATTAAACAGGAGCTGGCCATCCGCTCTGGATCCGCTGCCATACCGCGGAACACCGCTTCTAGAATTTCTTTAGGTGTTTCCTCCGCTGACAAGACGCGCGCTCGGCCGCAAAAAGTAATTGTAGCTGCCGGTACCTTAAACCAGGGCATCAAGGGGATGCGTTTGGCGATGGGCACGGTCAAGGAAACGTGCGGATTTTGCGCGATATGCTTTACCTTCCAGGTATCTTTACCTGTACCGATATACAATTTTTGCTCACGCACGACGTAGACAATACCAACCGTGCGCGCTTCGTTATTGGCCGTAACCATGCCAATGACGGCAAACAGCTCCTTTTCGAGAGCTTGCCACACTTGCTCAGATGTTAGTTTAGCTGTCATTTGTATTTTCCTTGTTCATGAATTACCCTCGCCAATAGGAGTGTTTTGGGTAGCATACTGGATTTGATGCCCCGCTGCCTAGTGAATAAGATCATATACTGGGGGTGACTTTTCTCCGGAAACAGAGAAAATGGTTCAAGAGAGGGTGTTAATGAGAAGCCAATTTGACGTATTGTTGCCTTCTCAGCTCTCTTCTACGATTTGTGCTCATTACGATGGTCGGCTGACAGCTCTAGCTGAAAGCTGTCAGCTATTGGCGAAGGAGACAATCAGTGACCCCGGAAGCTCACTACCAGCCGTTAGAATTTGAGCAGCTCGATACAGAAACCCAACTTCGACGCTCGCGTGATTTCTTGGCCCAAATGCGGAAGCGGCGTACCGTACGCCAATTCTCCAGCGAACCGGTACCATTTGAACTGATCGCCAACGCTATCGCCGTGGCCGGCACCGCCCCATCCGGCGCCAACCAACAACCATGGACATTTGTCGTCGTCAGTAACGCGGCGGTCAAACGCCAAATCCGGGAAGCGGCCGAAGAAGAAGAGCGCACTTTTTATCAGAGCCGGGCATCGCAAGAATGGTTGGATGCGCTGGCCCACCTGGGAACCGATGAGATTAAAACCCATTTGACTGACGCGCCCTATCTCATCGTTTGTTTCCGGCAGCCATTTGGTTATCGGATTGACCCGGAAACCGGCGCAGAGCAGAAAGTGAAACATTACTACAGTGACGAGTCCATGGGCATCGCCGTGGGCATGTTATTGGCTGCCTTGCATATATCCGGTTTAGTCACCCTGACGCACACCCCCAGCCCCATGCGCTTTCTCTCTAAGGTCCTAAACCGCCCTGACAACGAGCGCGCCTATGTCGTTATTCCAGTAGGCTACCCCGCAGAAAAAGCGCAGGTGCCGCTAATCAGTAAAAAACCCTTGGACGAAATCCTGGTTCACATAGAGTAGCTGAAAGCTGAAAGCTGCCGGCTCATACAAGGAGCAATCGATGTCTAGAATAGTACGCGCCCCACGGGGCACCCAACTGACCTGTAAAAACTGGTTGATCGAAGCCGCTTATCGCATGATTCAGAACAATCTCGATCCCATGGTGGCCTTCGATCCCGACAATTTGATCGTTTACGGAGGACGGGGCAAAGCGGCCCGCAACTGGGAAGCGTTTGAGGCCATTTTGCAATCGCTGCGCGACCTGGAAGCTGATGAAACGCTGCTGGTGCAGTCCGGCAAGCCGGTCGCCGTTTTTCGCACCCATGAAGATGCGCCCCGTGTTCTCATTGCCAATTCCAATATCGTGCCCGCTTGGGCCACCCAGGAGAACTTCGACAAATGGGAGCGGGAAGGGTTGATCATGTATGGCCAGATGACCGCCGGCAGCTGGATTTACATCGGCACGCAAGGCATCCTGCAAGGCACCTATGAGACCTTCGGGGCCCTGGCTCGCCAGGAGGGGTGGGGTAGTTTGCAGGGCAAGTTCGTGCTCACGGCCGGATTGGGTGAAATGGGCGGCGCGCAGCCGTTAGCCGTGACCATGAACGGTGGCGTTGGCTTGTTTGTTGAAGTGGATCCCTGGCGAGCGGAACGACGCCTGGAACTGCGCCAGGTGGATGCCATGACCGCTGATCTGGAAGAAGCGATGACCTGGGTTGAGGAAGCGGTAGAGGCGAAAGCAGCGAAGTCGGTGGCTTTGGTGGGCAATGCCGCGGAAATTTTGCCGCGGCTGCTGGCTCTGGATATTGTGCCCGACGTGGTTACCGACCAGACCTCAGCGCACGATCCCATGTACGGTTACATTCCGGCCGGCCTATCCCTGGCAGAGGCAGCGGCTCTGCGTGAGAATGAGCCGGGCGAATACTTGCGCCGCGCGGTTGATTCGATGACAACCCATGTGCAGGCGATGTTGGATTGGCAAAAAAAGGGGGCGGTTGTCTTTGACTATGGCAACAACTTGCGCCAGAGGGCCTATGACAATGGTTTGCTGCACGCTTTTGATTACCCTGGCTTTGTCCCCGCTTATATCCGGCCCCTCTTCTGCGAAGGCAAGGGCCCTTTCCGCTGGGTGGCGCTCTCCGGTGATGCGCAGGATATCTATGTGACCGATCAGGCTATCCTCGAACTTTTCCCTGAGGATGAGCATTTGGGGCGCTGGATCAAGATGGCCCAGCGAGATATCGAATTCCAAGGCTTGCCGGCGCGCATTTGCTGGCTGGGCTACGGGGAACGGGCCAGGGCCGGATTAAAATTCAACGAATTGGTAGCGTCCGGCAAAGTGAAAGCGCCCATCGTTATCGGCCGTGATCACCTTGACAGCGGATCCGTGGCCAGCCCCAACCGGGAAACAGAAGGGATGAAGGATGGCTCCGACGCCATTGCTGACTGGGCCATTCTGAACGCGCTAATCAACACAGCCAGCGGCGCCACCTGGGTCAGCTTTCATCATGGCGGCGGCGTGGGCATTGGTTACAGCCTGCACGCCGGGCAGGTTATTGTCGCTGACGGCTCAGCAGAAGCGGCCAGACGTTTGCAGCGCGTGTTAACCGTCGATCCCGGTATGGGCGTGGCGCGCCATGTTGATGCCGGCTACGAACGGGCGGTGGAAGTGGCCAAGGAACGGGGGGTTAAGATCCCGATGATGCGGTAGGGATAATCGCAGGCGACAACTTGTCGAAGGATGTGTTCCAGATGAGTTGGAGCAAGCTTCAAATGTAGCTCGATTTGGCAAATCGAGACGCGATTTACCAAATCGCGCTACAAAAGAGCGAACTGGAGAAATGGCATGGCATGGATTGAAATCATCCCCGAAGATGAGGCCACAGGCAGGCTGAAGGAATTGTACGACGCTTACACTGATCAATCTTGGGGCGGCGTCGATAATATTCTCAAGATTCACAGCCTGAATGCCAAGTCAGTTAAGACGCATTACGATTTGTACGCTCATCTGATGCGCGGCCGTTCGCCCTTAACGCGCATCCAACGGGAGATGATCGCCGTCGTCGTCTCGGCCGTTAATCGCTGCCACTACTGAATTCAACATCACGGAGCGGGTCTCCGTCGACTGACCAATGATGCCGAACTGGTGGAACAACTGGCGAGCGACTGGCGGCAGGCTGCGCTTAGCGACGCCGATCAGGCGATGTTGAATTATGCGGAGAAGCTGACGTTACGGCCGTGGGATATGGTAAAGGGTGACGTTGTGGCCCTGCGCGAAGCCGGTTTCTCCGACACGGCCGTTCTGGATATCAACCAGGTCACCGGCTACTACGCTTTTGTCAACCGCCTGGCCGATGGATTGGGTGTGGAGTTAGAAGATTATTGGAACAAAGTAGATAGCGGCGAATAAGGCGACCATATCTAAAACAGCGCACCATAGTCTCCGCACCGGCAGGTACAGCCGAACACAATAGAATTTGAAAGATGAGCGCAGGCAAAGGACAACAATCATGCATCGACTCGTCTCCCCCTTCATCCTCGACCAATACATCGCCGGTGCCGACCACGGCGACCTGACCGCGGCCTGTCTCTTCGTCGACATCGCCGGCTTCAGCACCCTCACCCGGACATTGATGGGCCACGGCCAGCATGGGGCGGAAGTGCTGGCCACGATTATGCGCTCGTTTTATGGACCGCTGGTGGCGGCGGTGTACGGGCAGGACGGGTTTATCACGGTGTTCGCCGGGGATGCGTTTACGGCGTTACTGCCGGCGATAGAGACAGAGTTAGAGACAGGTTTGTCAGCGGCCGTGGCTTCAGTAGCCGAGGTCTCCGTCGACGAGGAAACGAAGAGGATTCGGGTACACCATATCACCTCGGCGATGGATTGCGGGCTGGTGGTCAATCCGGATGGAGTCGAAGGCGCAAATGGAAGGGAATGCGATGTGGGGTGTGAGCGCAACGTTGCAAGAAGAGGTGCGCATCGAAAACGGCCGTGTGGCCCTGAATAATTTCGATACCTACCCCTTGTTAACCATGAAAGAGGCGCCGGTGGTAGAGACCATCTTGGTGGACACAGGTGGACAGGAACCCACCGGCGTGGGCGAACCGCCAATCGGCCCCATCGGGCCGGCGATCGCCAATGCCGTCTTTGCCCTGACCGGCCAGCGGCTGAGGCAAATACCGTTGAAACTGGCATAACTAAAAAACAGAGGTTTGATTGGCCAAGCAAGAGAAACATGTGGTGGTGATTGGAGCGGGTGTCGGAGGATTGACGGCCGCTTCATTACTTCTAAAAGCCGGATTTCCAGTGACGGTACTGGAAGCGCATGTCTATGCGGGAGGCAGCGCCGGCACCTTTTATCATAAGGGATACCGTTTTGACGCCGGGGCAACGTTGGCCGGCGGCTTTTCGCCTGGCGGCCCGCACGCGCGAGTGGCAGAAATCCTGGACCTGACCTGGCCCGTGCACCCGGTAGACCCAGCCTGGATAGTCCATTTGCCAGATAAGCGGATTACGCAGTGGGCGGATCAGGCGCGCTGGGAGGTGGAGCGACAAGAGAAGCTGCCAGGTACGGAAAAGTTCTGGCGCACGCAGGAGAAACTGGCAGCAATCTCCTGGGACATTTCGGCACGGCCGTTTCCCTGGCCACCACAGTCAGCGGGTGACCTGTGGACTCTAACCCGGGCCCTGAGACCGGCGACGATGACTGCTGCGCCTTATCTGGCCCGGACAATGGGCAGCGTGGCCCGTTCTCACTTCTCTGCAAACGGCAGGTCCCCAGAAAAGTATGATGCATTCCAGACCTTCCTGGATGCGCAGTTGCTGATCTCAGCACAGACGACGGCCGATAAGGCGAACGCGCTTTACGGCAGTGCAGCGCTGGATCTGCCGCGACGAGGTGTTAATCATGTGCACGGGGGAATCGGCAACCTGGCGGGTACGCTGGTAGATTGGTTTCGTGGGAATGGAGGCGTGCTTTATTTTCGCCAGCAGGTAGGAATCAGTGGCGCCGCGCGCGGACAGTACGGCAGTGGTTCGAACGAACAAGGGCATGGAAATAAAAGCAGACATCGTGCTGGCCAATCTGACGCCGTGGGGATTGGCGAAGCTGTTGGGTGATTCTACATCGCCGTCCTTGCAGAGGACGGTGCAGGAGACGCCGCCAACGTGGGGCGCGTTTACTCTGTACCTGGGTTTGGAAGATAGAGGCATTGCCCGAGGGTGGCGCCGACCACCACCAGGTGGTGGTGGATCCGAGACGGCCGTTGGGCGAAGGCAATTCGGTGTTCATTTCGCTTTCAGATGCAGAGGACGATAGTCGTGCACCGGCAGGCCATCGGGCGGCAACATTGTCCACCCATACAGAGATCACGCCCTGGTGGCAGCTCAAAGAGAACGATTTCACAGCTTACGAGGCGCGGAGGGCTGAATACGTAGAACGCATGGTGGCCGCGGCGGAACGGGCAATTCCCGGATTACGACAGGCGATTCGCCTTTGCTTGCCGGGCACACCAGTGACCTTTGAACGTTTTACAAGACGGCCGATGGGAATGGTAGGCGGTTTCGCTCAGGAGTCACTCTTCGCCGCGCAAGGCCCAGCGACCGGCATACCCAATGTGTGGCTGGTGGGCGATTCCATCTTTCCAGGCCAATCCACAGCAGGGGTAACGGTGGGCGCGATGCGCGTGGTAACGAAAGTAACTGGGACCTGAACGCATAAACGTGGTGATGAGCTTGAGTATTCTGCCACACTTCTTACTGCTTCGTTCCCATTGTCGCCACAGTCGTTAATTGTGCCAACTCCTCACGATAAATGCGCCGCGTGATAGTTGGCGTCATCAACCTCTCCAGCCATCCTCTTAAGCCTGGGCTGGTTCTGGCCCTTGTGCAAAGCGTCACCTTCGATTGTGCGCCGCCATTGGCGGGATCCACCGTGAACGTCGTTACTACCCCAGCTGCCGCATCCTCTTCACGGAGTATCCTTCCCGGCTCAGGCTCGCTCACGGTCATCTGGTAAATTGCCTCGGTCCCCAGAACGTTCATTTTTATCGTGGTCATTGTTCCGGCCCCCCGGCCGCCCTGTGTCACCCGCATCTCGGTAAAATAGCGAGCCGGCAAAATGGCCGGGTGGCCCTCGTGATAATCGGAAATAATCCCGAAAACATGCGCAGCCGGCGCGTCAATAATTGCTGATTCTTCTACCTGATATATGCCCATTTTTTATCTCCTTCAATCTGTTGATTGTTTGCTAAACTGGACAACGATTCGTTCCACCATTCTGTCCAACGGATAAGTTGTCGGATTCAATAAAAACTGCTGTATCGTTCCCTCAATGAAGCTATATAGCATCAGCGCATCCATCTCTGAATCTGCCCGGCCGAGTTGTTGCAGCTCTACTTCAAACAAGCTGCGCAGTTGCTCCGTCCACTTACGGAAATCATCCCCCAGCACACGCATGATGGCTGGTTGAGAGCGCAGCATGTAAAACAGCGACCAAAACGCCTCTTCGCGGGCCAGCATTTCAAACATTGCTCGCAGAAGATTGGCAAGGCGTTCCTCTGGCGCACTTTGCTCATATGCCGAGTTAAACGCCTCACTGAGAATAGCCATGCAGTTATCAAAGACGGCACGCAGCAAGCTTTCCTTGTTGTCAAAATAATGGTACATCAGACCAGTAGATATCCCCGCTTCCTTGGCAATGCTGCGCGTGGTCGTGGATGTGTACCCATTTTGCGCAAACAATGTCATGGCGCTGTTTAACACAGCCGTCTGCGTGGTTGTTCGCATTTGCTCGTTTTGTTTTACTGATCGAGGCATAATCTTTCCATTGATTGAGCGCTTGTTCAATATAAAATAGCACAGGTTTCAACAGTCGTCAAGGAGCGGCATTGTTTCGATATATTCCAACTCCTACCGAGCGCTGCAGTAGTGCTCTCATACTGTTTCCAAATGCCCAGCTTTATTTGTGGTATGATGTGTTCAGCGCATCATCTAGGAGGAAACAAAAATGACGGACCCCATTACAGCCGGCATCATTGTTGTGTTAAGCAAATATGCTATCGACCAGGGGGCGGGCTTGATCAAGGAAGTGGGCCCGGCGGCGGCCAAAAAAGCGGGCGAATTGCTGCAGACGGCGCTGGACACTCTGCGCGGCAGCCCCAAAGGGGAACTGGTCGCCGGCGGTTTCGAGGAAGACCCGGAGACCTATGAAAAGCCGCTGGCCAAGGAACTGGAAACGGCCGTCCAGATCGATCCTGATTTTGCCGCCCGGCTGGATAAGCTTTGGGCCGAGTACCAGGAGGCTGCCAAAGCTTATGTTGGCGGCAGCAGCTACCAAGCGAGCATGGAAGGTGGCGGCGCTGTTGCCCAGGGAGAAGGAGCCACGGCCGTCGGCGAGCGGGGGGTGAATATCGGCGGTAACGTCGGCGGGCCGATTATCACCGGCAGTGGCAACGTCATCTATGGCGGTAAATCGCCGGGCTCCCCTGTGATGCTGCCGCCTACACTGGCGCCGCTGCGCGACAAAATGGCCCGCTATTTCAACCGTGGCGAGTTGAAGGGGCTCTGTTTTGCACTGGGAGTCGCCCATGACGATTTGCCGGGTGAAACGCGCAGCGAGCTGGTCCAGGCCCTGGTGACGTTTTGTTATGAACGTGACCAACTGGAGGAATTACTCCGCCGCTGCCAGGTCGAACGGCCGCATGTAGATTGGTCTCTATCTTAGCTGGGAGGCGCTATGAATAACGAGCAGGAGCAACAGATTGCCAAGCTGCGCCAGATGTTTGAGGCGGGTTTGCTGGACGAAGCGACAAACAAGCGGCCGTAGCCGGCATCAAGCAGCCCGCCAGCTCATGTCGCGGCAGCGACTGCGGGCAGCGCTGCGGCCCAGACACACAGTCACCGCCGTGGCGGCGGGAGGCGTCAACATTCCAGGTTTCACCGTGGTTGGCAATGTCTACGCGGCGATCCGACTGACGATCCAAACAGAGGCGCTGCGTATTTACCGCCAGGTGCTGCTGCACAGCAGCGCCAATTTGCCTTTGCGCGGCGTTGATGTGGGCGCCAGTGATCCGGCAACGGCCAGAAAGCTGGGTCTGGCCAATGTGTATATTGACCTGGATACGACCAGCAAGGTCCTTCTTGGCGCAGATGAAGATGGCAGCGGCGGACGAGGCCGCACAGCCGGCGGCGATGCTGCGCTTTGGGAAATCATGAAGGAACGGGGCGAAAAGGAACGGCCGTTAACGGCCATGGAAGCGACAATCGACAAGCGTTGGCTGGTTCTGACCGGCGAGCCTGGCGGCGGCAAGTCGACCTTTGTCAACCACCTGGCCTTCTGCCTGGCGGCGCATTCTTTGCAGCCGGACGCTGCGTGGTTGGAGCATCTGCCCGGCTGGCCAGGGCAAGAGGCGGGCCTGCTGCCACTGGTTATTACGCTGCGGGATTTTGCGGCTCAGATCGACGAAGGGCAAATGAGCGCGGCCAAACCGAAAGACATCTGGCACTTTCTGTGCGCAAAGCTGGACGATCAGAATCTGGGCTTCGCCGCCAAAGCGATTGAAGGGGAGCTGCGCAATGGCCGGGCATTTGTTTTTCTGGATGGCCTGGATGAGGTGCCGGGAACGAAGCAGCGCCGTTTCGTGCGTGATGCGGTGGCCGCCTTTGCTGACCGTTATCCGGGCAACCGCTTCCTGGTGACCTGCCGCATTCTCTCCTACCAGCCGCCTGATGACGAAGATGACGAACCCGAACCAGACCTGCGCCTCGATCGCAATGCGTTTCCGATCTATGAAATCGCGCCCTTTGATGAGGCGAAAATCGACCGCTTTATCGCTGCCTGGTACGCGGAACTGGCGCGCATCGGCAGCGTGCCGTCGCAAGATGCGCAGCGGCTGGCAGGGCGGCTGAAGGAGGCGGTGCGCCGCCCGGATTTGTGGCGGCTGGCGCCCAACCCCTTGCTGCTGACGGTCATGTCGCTGGTGCATGCCCATGAGGGGCGGCTGCCGGACGCGCGCGCCCTGCTCTATGAACGAACCGTGGATATGCTGCTCTGGCGCTGGGAAGAGGTGAAGAGCAGCGGCGGCGGGCAAACGCCAACGCTGCGCCAGCTCTTGCTGGACGCCGGTCGCGCCGACCTGGACTTGAAGCGGCTGCTCTGGCGGCTGGCCTACGAGGCGCACGGCCACTCCGCTGATGACGGAGAGGGGCAAGAGGGGCTGGGCGATATCAGCGAGGCGCAGCTCACGCGGGCGCTGCTGGCTTTGAAACGGGAGGATTGGCAGTGGGCGCACGCGATGGTTGAAGCGATGAAATTACGCGCCGGCCTCTTGTTGGAACGAGCGCCCGGGGTTTTCACCTTCCCGCACCGCACTTTCCAGGAGTATCTGGCCGGGGCGTACCTGTCGACGCAGACGGACTTTGGCCTGCGGGCGGCCGATCTGGGAGCCGGCGGGGCGCTCTGGCGTGAGGCGATCCTGCTGGCCGCGGGCCGCCTGGTGCATGTCGCCGGGAGATGTGGAGAAGGCCTTGGGTACGGTCAACCGGCTTTGTACGGCTGCAGGAGCCGCAAGAAGAGAGCGGCTGGCGCAACGGCTGGCTGGCCGCTGATGCGTTGCGGGAAATCGGCTTGCAGCGCGTGCAGGACGACGACTGGGGAAGCGAACTGCTGGCCCGTGTCCAGGATCGGTTGGCGCAGTTAGTCACGCGGGGCCAACTGGCCCCGCGCGAACGAGCGGCTGCTGCAGACAGGCTGGCCGAACTTGGTGACCCGCGCCCTGGGGTTGTGACCCTGGAAGCGGCCCTTATTCCACTCCCTGCTGGCCCCTTCCTGATGGGTGACGAACTGCACGAGATCCATATCGCCGAACCGTTCGCCATCGGCCGTACGCCGGTGACCAATGGCCAGTTTCGTCGTTTTTGGCAAGATGGCGGCTATGGCGAAAAATGGCGTCATTGCTGGACGGCGGAAGGGTGGACCTGGCGCAAAAAAGGCGACGTAACAATGCCACGATCATTTGACTGGGCGGGGTTCAATCTACCCAACCAGCCGGTGACTGGGCGTGAGCTGGTATGAGGCTGCAGCCTATGCCAACTGGCTGGCGGAGCAGACGGGACGGCCGTACCGCTTGCCCACGGAAGCGGAGTGGGAACGGGCGGCGCGGCACAGGGACGGCCGTACCTACCCCTGGGGTGAGGATTGGCCGGACGGCATCGCCAATACGAAAGAGGTGGGCTTGGAACGGCCGTGCGCTGTAGGTATCTTTCCCGGCGATCGCAGCGAGGATGGCCTGCTGGATATGGCCGGCAATGTCAGTGAATGGTGCCAGACGCGCTGGCGTGATGAGAAAGGCCAACAGTACCCGCTGCCTTACCAGCTTGATGACGGCCGTGAGGAACTGGGCGGTGGCGATAATGTCTGGCGCGTTATTAAGGGAGGCAGCTATTATGACGATAAGACCCGTTGGCCGCGCTGCGCGTACCGCTTCTGGCACTATCCGAACGGCAGGCACTACAACTCTCGGATTTCGCCTGGTGGTGTCCCCATTGCTCACCTCTGAACGCTGATGCCTCTGATCTCTGGATCTCTGATCGGGCGCGCAGCGCCTGATCCCGTCTTATGAAGGAGGATTTATGGCTGGACAGGAAATGCCTATTTTCAGCCGCACCTTTGATCTTTTGAGCTGGCTGCTGCCGGTAACCAACAACTTTCCGCGCGCGCACCGCTTTACGGCGACCAGCCGCCTGCTCAATGCCGCCTTCGACCTGCGCGAGCGGCTGGAGGTGGCCACGTGACCGCCGGGGTATCCCACCCGGCAATACCGCCCGGTCATACTTGGCTGTCGAGGGTAGCGCTGGCGCGATCTGTTCCCGGCCGCGCCTGCGTTTAGTGGGGCGGGCATATAGCAACGGCCGGGGCAGTATGCAACATGCGGCGAAGATGGTGGCCCGAGGTGCCGGCTGCTGGGCGGCTGGAAAAGGTGACAAGCAGTGATTGACAACTTGTGGCGCTGCGGCGTCGCGATTGTGGGGACTGGTCCAGACAGCGCGCTGCGCGTACCGCAACAGGAACAATCCGAACAACAGGAACAACAACATCGGATTTCGCCTGGTGGTGTCCACGTTACTCGCCTGGGGTATCCCACCCGGCAATACCGCCGCGGTGATCACTTGGCGGTCGAGGGTTGAGCAATGGCGGGACCAGTTCCCGGCCGCGCCCGCGTTTAGCGGGCCGGGCATATAGCAACGGCCGTTACGGGAACAGTGTCGGGCTGCGCAAGGCTATTCTGAGCCGATACGTGATACAATCTCCATCCCTTTGAGGTGAGATATTGGGGCGCGGGCGAAACGGTTGGATGGGAAATGGTTTGCTGCCCGGCGAGGCTCTGGCCAACTGTCTCGCCGCTGGCAAATGAATGATGGTATAGGGGGCGGGCAAAACGGTTGGATGGGAAATGGTTTGTTATCCTGTGAGGCTATGGCCAACCGTCTCGCCCCTACCATAATTAGGAAGGCAGGATTTTTCTAGGTTTTTTGTGGATTATAGGGAACGATTTTGGCAGCAAGAGGAAGAAATATGGAAGCGTTGACCCTATCGGGCGCAGGACTTGAAAGTTGATGATGTGGTTGCCGTGGCCAACGGCCGTGCGGTGGCTCTCGATCCGGCAGCCCTGCCCGCTATCGAACGCTCGCAGGCGGCCGTTGAGCGGCTGGTCAGCGAAGGGCGTATCGCCTACGGGATCACGACCGGTTTCGGCCGTTTCAAGGATAAGCTCATCTCCGCCGACCAGGTCAAGCAGTTACAGGTCAACCTTGTCAGAAGCCACGCTGCCGGCGTGGGGCCAGCTTTGGATGAACGGACTGTGCGGGCGATGATGCTCGTGCGCGTGAATACGCTGGCCAAAGGGTATTCCGGCGTCCACCCGGACATCATCCACCTGCTGCTGGACATGCTTAACAAAGGCGTGCATCCCTGCATCCCTTCCCAAGGATCATTGGGCGCCAGCGGCGATCTCGCTCCTCTGGCGCATATGGCCCTGGTGCTGATCGGTGAGGGGCAGGCCATTTATCAGGATGAGCTGTTGGACGGCCGAACGGCCCTCGCTCGCGCGGGTTTGTCCCCGGTCGTGCTTGAGTCCAAGGATGGCCTGGCCATCCTCAATGGCACGGGGCAAATGGTGGGCATGGGCGCGCTGCTGGTCAGGCGGGCGATTAACCTGGCCCTGACGGCCGACATAGCCGCCTGCCTTAGTTTAGAGGCCTTATACGGCACCGGTCGCGCTTATGACGCCCGGGTTCATGCCCTGCGCCCGCACCCGCGCCAGATTGAGTGTGCCGCCTTCTTGCGCCGCCTCATTGCCGGCAGCGAACTGCTGCGCAGCGACGATCCCTATAACGTACAAGACCCGTACACCTTGCGCTGTGTGCCCCAGGTTCACGGCGCGGTGCGCGATGCGATCGCCTATGCGGCCTGGGTGATCAATATCGAATTAAACTCCGTTAATGATAACCCGATTGTTTTTGTCGATGAGGAGAGCGGGGCTATTGACGTCGTCAGCGCCGGCAATTTCCACGGCGAACCGATTGCCCTGGCCATGGATTATATGAAGTTGGCCGTGACCGATTTGGGCAACATGAGTGAACGGCGCGTGTCACGGCTGGTGGATGCCGACAGCAATGGCGGCGTCCTGCCCATGTTTTTGACGGCGCAGGGCGGCCTGGAGAGCGGCTTGATGATGGCCCAATATACGGCCGCGGCCCTGGCCTCGGAGAATAAGGTGCTGGCCCATCCGGCCAGCGCGGACAGCATACCGAGCAGCGCCAATGTTGAAGATCATGTGAGCATGGGGGCGACGGCCGTGCGCCATACGGCGCGCGTTCTGGAACACGTGGAAACGATCGTCGCTATCGAACTGCTGAGCGCCGCCCAAGGCATTGATTTTCGACGGCGGGAGATGGGGGTGGATAGATTAGGCGACGGTACGGGGACCGCCTATAAGCTGCTGCGCGAACAGGTGCCCTTCCTGGAGCAAGACAGTGTGCTGGCTCCCTACTTTGAGCAGGTGCGGCGCTTGGTGGAGAGTGGGACGATTAAGACGGCCGTTGAATCAGCCCTGGGGCTAGATTAAAACCACCGATTTTCCCGGAAACATCATGTACGATGTTCGCAGATTTTTTCAACTTGGAGTGCATGAACACTTTATTTTCCCGGAAACCAAGCGCAACTTTGTTTCCGGGAAAATTGTGCACTCCTTATTAGTCTACTCAGCGCCAAGCGCTTTCAAATAGGCATAGCTTTGCAGGACATTTTCGTCCCCGCCAACCTCCAGCGTACTGTACTCAGCTGGAGAATCCTGCAGCACATCATAGACACCAGCGATGTCAATGACACCCTGGCCCAGCGCGATCGGCCCAAATCCGCAGCCATACATGGTGCCCCGTTTCTCTTCCCAATCCGCCGGTAAATCTTTCCAATGAACATGCCAGGTGATCGCCTTGAACGCTTTGGCCATGGCTACCGGATCAGCGCCCCCGAGCCACGAATTACCTGTGTCCATATTCACGCCCAGATTCGCCGGATTGCCCAATCTTTCCAATATCGCCGACATGCCGTCGATTGAATCGGTGAGAACACCATGTGGTTCCAGCAAAATTCGCACACCCATCGCTTCGGCTAGGCGTAGCGGTTCCGCTAACTTCTCGGCGACAATGAAGACCCGTTCCTGATCGGAGAGATTGTGACCCCAATCCGTTTTTGGATCTCCTTCAGTCGTGACCACATCCTGCACTCCCATGCCGGCTGCCAGGCGCACCGCCTTCAAGATTTCCGTCGTGCCATAAACCGCTGGTGAGGTTGCGTCCAGCAAATTGGCATGCGCGCACACACTGGTGATGGTCAGCCCGTGTTTGGCGAACATCGCCTTGACGTCAGCCGGATTGGAATCCAGGCTTACTGCCCCCGTAAAACCAAACTCATTTCCCAACAAGCCGCCAGGGTGATTGTCGGTCACATCGGCGTACTTAAAGCCCAGTCCAGCTACCCGTTCCAATTGATGATCCATCGTTGAGAATGGATCGACAAGCGCAAAGCATCCAACTTTCATTGCCAAATCTCCTTAATTACAGCTGCCCCAAGGGGCGTTTCCTCTTCGTAAAGTTGATCTGCCGCCTCGAGTGGCCAGCCACTTCCTGTGGCGGCAGACTATTACAATGATACCCGCCCTTTGCCAAAACTTCGAGGCAATTCCGGGTCACCCCAATTCCAAGTTGAGGAGTAAGCGCTGCAGCGGTTCAACGACTAAAGTCGTTACTCCGAATGAGAACTCAACAAACAGGTTTGGAGTAAGCGCTGCAGCGGTTTAGCGACTAAAGTCGTTACTCCGAATGAGAAATCAACCCATCTGCGCAATCTGTGACACCTCTGCTGCGAATCTTTGAGCGGCATGGTACACTTGTTCCATGTCTAGAGAACGAACTTATCGCAGCGAGGCGGTCGTTCTGCGCCGCCATGATTTTGGCGAAGCGGATCGCCTGCTCACCCTGTACAGTCGCGAGCATGGCAAGATCAAGGCGATAGCCAAGGGAGCACGCAAGCCGCAGAGCCGCAAGACGGGGCATGTCGAGCTTTTCATGCGCAGCAAGTTCTTTATTGCCAAAGGGCGTAATCTGGACATCATCACCCAGGCGGAGATCATTGAGCCTTATATCGCCCTGCGCTCCGACCTGGTACGTACGACCTATGCCTCGTATGCCGTGGAGCTGCTCGATCGGTTTACTGTGGAAGAAGACAAACACACAGATATCTATGATCTTTTGATCAACGCGCTGGGTTGGTTTGCCACGGCCGAAGATGTGTTCATGACCGCCCGCTATTACGAACTGCGCCTGCTATCCTTAACCGGTTTCCAACCGCGCTTATATCAATGTGTGGCCTGCGGCGAGGCCATCCTGGAACAGGATCAGTTCTTCAGCGCCGAATTAGGCGGTTTGTTGTGCCCTGACAGCCGGCACGCGGATCGTAACGCCATGCCGGTATCGGCCGTAGCGGTGAAGGTCCTGCGTTATCTGCAAACGCGCTCCTGGGACGTGGTGCAGCATCTTCATCTCAAGAAACCATTGCTGCATGAGCTTGAAAAGGTGATGCACGCCTATATCATGTTTATCCTCGAACGGGATTTGAAGTCGGTTGATTTCTTGCAGCGCCTGCGTCGCGAGGCGGATTTATTTGCAGCTCCTGAGGAATAGCCAGCCGGACCACCATGAATGAAACCTGATAAGGAGTAGTGAATGACTTCAATCATCTTGTCGCTAAAGCGACTACTCCAAGCTAAGTTCGAAGCGACTACTCCAAGCGGTTTCGAAGCGATTACTCCAGGCAGTATCGAAGCGACTACTTCAGGCCAATCATGAACAGGCGGCAGCTTGTTCTCCTATTTTTCTCCCCCATGCTATAATCCGCGGCTGAACAAAATCAAAGCATTGAGAGGCCTTTCGGGTTGCGCAAGCGTGGAGGGTCTTGGATGCGACAGGGGTTTTAATGAGCGAAATAGTGAGCTTTCAACAAATTATCATGCGCTTGCTTGGCTACTGGGAAGCGCAGGGCTGTTTGATCCAGCAGCCATACAACGTGCAGGTTGGCGCGGGGACGATGAACCCGGCCACATCGCTGCGCGTTTTGGGGCCTGAACCGTGGAATGTCGTCTACGTTGAACCGAGCATCCGCCCCGACGACGGCCGTTTTGGCGACAATCCCAACCGCATGCAAATGCACTTCCAACTGCAGGTGATCCTCAAGCCGGATCCCGGTAATCCACAGGAGCTTTATCTGAAGAGCCTGGAAGCGATCGGTATCGATCCGCGCAGGCACGACATTCGTTTTGTAGAAGACAACTGGGAAAGCCCGGCGCTTGGCGCTTGGGGCCTCGGTTGGGAAGTGTGGCTCGATGGGCAGGAAATCACCCAGTTTACTTACTTCCAACAAGCGAGGCGGGGCTGAACTTGATCCCGTTTCCGTGGAACTCACTTACGGGCTGGATCGTATCTCCCTCGCTTTGCAGGGAACCAACAGCGTCTGGGAAATGGACTTTGGCGCCGGGGTTGCTTATGGGGATGTGCTGCTCGAGGCCGAGATTGAGCATTGCAAGTACTACTTCAACGTAGCAGACGTCGATGCTTTGAAGATTATCTACGATACCTATGAAAACGAAGCGCGTCGCTGCCTGGAAGCGAATCTCGTGCTCCCGGCGCATGACTACAACCTGAAATGCTCCCATCTCTTTAATGTTCTGGATGCGCGCGGCGCCATCGGCGTGACCGAACGGGCGCAATACTTCCGCCGCATGCGTAACATCTCGCGCGAGATTGCCGAAGCCTACAAGGAACAACGGCAACGCCTCGAATACCCGTTTATGGAAGTGCCCGGCTGGCAGACAACGCGGCAGAGGCCGGCCGCTGCCACAGCAACCTGGACGCCCTACGAAAGCGCGCAGAGTTTTGTGCTCGAAATCGGCAGCGAAGAGCTGCCGTCTACTGATTTGATGTCTGCTGTTAGCCAGCTGCGTACCCTGGTCCCCGAATTCCTGGATGGCCTTCGTTTGCCGTATGGCCACATCGTCGTGGATGGTACACCGCGCCGGCTGGCGGTTATCGTCAGCCAATTGCAGCCGCGCCAGACCGATCTGGAGACGGTCGCCAAAGGACCGCCGGCTGACCGTGCCTTTGATGCTGCCGGCAATCCGACCAAAGCAGCAATCGGGTTCGCGCGCAGTCGGGGCGTTGCTATCGGCGACCTGGAAGTAGTGGAAGAAGAGGGGCGTCGTTACGTGACGGCCGTGGTGCGCGAAGCGGGGCGGCCCACGGGAGAAGTGCTCGCCGAGAATCTGGCCGATCTGGTAGCGGGGATCAAATTTGAGAAAAGCATGCGCTGGAACGAGAGCAATATCAGCTACAGCCGTCCCTTACGCTGGCTTGTGGCCCTGTTTGGCGCTGATCTGCTGCCTTTCACCTATGCTGCGGTGACAAGTGGACGCACCAGCCGCGGCTTGCGCCCTTATGGTTCGCCGGAGATCGAAATCGCTGATGCAGCCGGCTACCTGACCACGCTGCGCCAAAACAAGATCATCCTGCATACGGCCGAACGTATGCAGATTATCCATGATGGCGTCGCGGCCCTGGCCGCGCAGAAGCTGGCCACCGTTCCCGACGATCCTGACCTGCTGGCAGAGGTGACCAATCTGGTTGAACATCCGACGCCATTCATGGGACAGTTCGAGGAGGATTTCCTTAAGCTGCCGGATGAGGTGTTGGTGGCCGTCATGCGTAAACACCAGCGTTATTTCCCGGTCTATAGCCAGCGTGGTCGCCTGCTTCCCTACTTCATCGCCATACGAAATGGCGATGCCGCGCATTTGGACGTGGTAACTGATGGTAATGAGCATGTCATCCGTGCCCGCTTTGCCGATGCCGTATTTTTCTATGGCAATGACATCCAACATCAGATCACTGATTTCCTGCCCAAACTGGACACGCTCACTTTCCAGGCCGAGCTGGGATCCATGCTGGACAAAACCATTCGCTTAGAAAAACTGACTCCAGCAGTAGCCGACATGCTGGCTTTGGATGCAGAAGAGACGGCCGTAGCTGGTCGTGCCGCCTCCCTGGCCAAAGCGGACCTGGCAACCGGCATGGTGATCGAGATGACTTCTTTGCAGGGTATCATGGGCGGCCATTACGCGCAGCTGAGCGGTGAAGCGCAAGCTGTATCAGCGGCCATCGCCGGGCAGTACGATGCGATCAGCCCGCCGGGGCCAGGTTTGGCCCTTGCGCTTGCCGACCGCCTGGACAGCTTGATGGGACTCTTTGCTGCTGGACTTGCTCCGAAAGGGTCCAATGACCCGTTCGCTCTGCGCCGTGCGGCAATCCATATCATTGAGAATCTGGTAGCCAATGAACAATCCTTTGACTTGCGCCTGGGCTTGCAGGCGGCGGCTTCTTTGCTGCCCCTGCCGAGCGACGAGGGGACAGTCGAAGAGGTCGTGGGCTTCATCAACGGCCGTTTGGCAGTTGTTTTGCGTGAGCGTGGTTATTCTGCCGCCGTGGTCAAAGCGGTGCTGGCCGAATTAGACCAGGATCCCATGATGGCCATACGGGCGGCATCCGATTTGCAGCAGGCGATCCAGGCCGAGGATTGGCCCGACCTGCTGAATGCATATGCCCGCTGTGTACGCATCACCCGTAAGCTGCCCGTTCAATACAATTTGCGCCCGGATGACTTCACTTTAGACGCCGAGCAAGAACTTTTTGCAGCTTACGAGGAAGCGACGGCGGTCATTGATGGCACGCTGCCCACGTTTGTTGCCGCCTTGCGCCAGATATTGCCGGCCATTAACCGTTTCTTTGACGATGTGCTGGTCATGGCTGAAGATCAGGCAACGCGTGAAAATCGCCTGGCCTTGCTGCAGCATATAGCCAATCTAGCCAAGGGAATGGCCGACCTTTCCCAACTGCCTGGCTTTTAGCGCTGCAAATCCGGCCGCATCATCTCCCTGTCCGCTGAGCGCTTGTGCCAACGGCATGTCCTATACTGCCGCGGTTACCGCGGCATGACGGTAAGGATGGAGAGGCTTCCCTTGCTGGTTAGCCCCTGGTTTTGAAGGTTTCCTAGCAGAAGGTGACTGGCCATGAATTCAGCGCTCCGAATTGAAGTAATCAAGGGCAAAGATTTGTCGAGCGACGAGCAGAAAACCATCGTCGCATTTTGTAATCGAGCCTTTGAAGAAGAGCTAGAAGGGTTGTTCAGTGCATTCGCCGACCCGACTCACGTCCTGGGCTATCTAGATGGTATGCTTGTCAGCCACGCATTATGGGTGACCCGCTGGTTGCGGGCTGGCAACGGCCCGCTATTGCATACCGCTTATGTCGAAGCGGTGGCGACGAAGAAGGCTTTTCGAGGGCTTGGCTATGCCACGGCGATTATGAAACGAGTGGAAGAAGAGATTCAGGGCTATGAACTCGGAGGCCTGTCCCCCTTTAGTGTGGCATATTATGAACGTTTGGGCTGGGAACCTTGGCGAGGTCCATTGTACATTCGGACTGGAGCAGGGTTAATCCCGACACCAAGCGATGAGCAAGTTATGATCTTGCGCCTACCCAAAACGCCTGCCCTAGATATGAATGTCTCATTGTCGGCAGAGTGGAGAGAGGGTGAATTGTGGTAATGGGCGTCACCAGGGCGTGACAACTTGTCCGTATGCCCAACGGGTTGTTTGCTGGTGAACATTCGCTTCATGTGCAGTATAATCAGCATCCACATTGAGCCACGCTGACTTTTCGTTTGCCGCCGCTTTTCTTTGCGGGTAGTAACAAGGTTGATACCACTTTGCGATGAGTGTTACGCAAGAGATAAAAAGCCGACTCGACCTCGTAGACATTGTCTCTGAGCATGTAAACTTGCGTCGATCAGGTCGAAACTACGCCGGCTTTTGCCCCTTCCACACCAATACCCGCACCCCTGCCTTCCATGTATTTCCAGAGACACAAACCTGGCATTGCTTCGGAGAATGCTCCGAAGGGGGGGATCTGTTTAGTTATGTGATGAAAAAGGAAGGGTGGGATTTTAGAGAGGCGTTGGAGAATTTGGCCAAACGGGCTGGGGTGACGCTGGAAGAGCCCGATCCGGAAGCGAAACGACGCCACAAATCTGAAGATAAACTGGTCGATCTATTATCAACGGCGGCCGATTATTTTTACCAGCTGCTGCTTTTCGCGCCTCAAGCCGAGGCTGCACGTAAATATGTGGCCGACCGGCAGCTAAATGAAGAAACCATCAGCACCTTTCGCGTGGGCTTTGCTTTAGAGTCCTGGGATGCCTGCCGTACCCACTTTAACGACCAGGGTTACAGCGATCAAGAGTTACTAGAAGTAGGTTTGCTATCTGAAAACCCGGAACGTGGTACCCGCTATGACCGCTTTCGCAATCGTTTGATGATTCCTATCCGCGATGTGGAAGGCCGGGTTGTGGGATTTGGTGCCCGCACGTTGAAGATAGATGACGTCCCGAAGTATCTCAACTCGCCGCAAACCGCCCTTTTTGACAAGGGACGCCTGCTATATGGTCTGGATTCGGCCAAGCGCTACATCCGTGAAGCGCGGGAGGTAGTCATCGTTGAGGGCTATATGGATGTCATGCAGGGCTGGCAGGCCGGGTTCCGTAATATCGTGGCCCAAATGGGCACCGCTTTGACCGGGGATCAACTGCGCTTGCTCAAGCGTTACACCAAACGTTTTGTTCTGGCTCTGGATGCGGATGCAGCGGGAGCGAAGGCGACCATGCGCGATCTGCAAGTTGCTCGTGACACCTTGGACCGTGAACCTGACACACGTTTTCATGCGCGCGGTTTGGTACAGCACGAGGGCCGCTTACAGGCTGATATCCATATTGTCACTTTGCCGGAAGGATACGATCCGGACAAGATCATCAGCAGTGATCCAGGCCGCTGGCCAGAGCTATTGGCAGAAGCACAACCCGTCGTATCTTATGTGATTGGCGTTGTCACGCGGGACCTGGATTTGAACGATGCCAAGGCTAAATCAGCCATTGCCCAACAGGTACTCCCTCTGATCGCAGACATCGTTGATCCTGTCGAACGAGAGCATTATCTGCAGCAGTTGGCGCGCGCTTTGCGCATGGATGAACGCACGTTGCGCTTGGTGCGTTTGCCACAGCCATCGCCTCGATTCCAGCCGCAATCGCCAGCCCCTCCACCACCGCCACCAGGGGAAGATTTTCCCGCGGAAGCGAATGGGATAGCACAAGAAACGAAAAAAACGCGTCCTGTTGCACGCGGCGACAAACGTGCTGCCAACCTCTTGCGCCACTGTCTAGAGTATCCGCGCCTGATCATCCAGGTGAACCAATCCTTGCTGCGACAAGGGCAGCCGGCGATTGGCGGGAAGGATCTCGTAGTTCCTGAAGACAAACTTGTCCTGGCTATAATCTATGATCGTGCGGATCAGGCGGCGGTTGTCACGATAGAAGAATTGTGCGATAGTTTGGACTCTGTGCTTCTGGAACGGATTGAGACGCTGCTGGTTTTGCCCGCGTCACCGGAATCAGAATTGTCGCGCCAAGCTGACCGGCTGGCCATGTCGGTGTTGGATTGGCGGCTGGTTCAAGCCCAGACCGAGGTTGGACAGTTGCAGCAACTTGTTAGAGAAGCCCATAGGCAACAGGACGAAGCAGCAAACGTGGCCCAATTGTATGGCCCTCGGATTAGTGCATTGCTCTTGAAAATTAAAAGGATCAACAAAGCCAAAGACGCCATATCGGCCAGCGGACAGCGGCGTGCTGAACAAGGGAACGGCCGTTGATTTTTCTCCTGGATCGCAAGACTGTCTTTGAACATAGCTTGATTATTAGAAGGCAGATGATTTAGTGCAAATCAAGCGGCAAGCCAGTAAACTGTCAATCCAACGTAATCATTCATCGTGGCGGGCATAACAGGTCCGTAAACTCTACGGCGCAATTAGTGGCATTGTAATAGGGAAAAAGAACACATCATGGATTCTGAGAACCTTGATTTTGAAGCCCTAGTAAGACAAGCGCGTCGATCCCGTAGGATAGACGAAGCGGATGTTCAAGCCATCCTGGCCACCGCCAGCGATGACGAGGCTGAACTACTCTACGATCGTTTGCAGCAGCTAAATATTCGTGTTGTCGCCGAAAACGGCGAATTACTGGCCGATCCCGGGGAATCTACCGGCTTGCTGGACATGATTGCCGACGATTTCCAAGAGAAAGATATCGTCGAAGATCTGCAAGCCTACATTGTCGAAGATGATCCGGTCCATACCTATTTGAAGGAAATTGGGCGGGTACCGTTGCTGGCGGCCGAGCAAGAGATTTGGCTGGCAACACAGATGTTGGCCGCAAAAGTTCTTGATCGCCTGACAAGCGATGCGATCGTAGAGCTTAATGAAAACGATCAGGATCTGGTCCGTGCCCAGGCAATGATCACCAATTACGCTACCCTGTTGGAAAACTGGGCTTGCGCAAGAGAGGCCAGCGGCGTGCTCGAAGTAGAACCGCCTGATTTGATTTCTATGATTGATGAGGCCCGCCTCTTGCGTCAGGACTGGCGTGTCGCGAACGAATCCTATGTGCGCGAATACCTGAATGAAGGGCATTGGGGCCAGGATGAAGCGTGGACCGATCTTGCCGATTGCGTATTCAATATGTTTACCGGCTTGTATTTGATACCTAACGAACTGGTCCAGCGAACCACCGAATATTACGTGGCCTTTGAGCGCGCGCCAGATCTGGCGACCTTCCGCGAGTGGATGGATGAGAATGAAGTCGCTCTAGAGTATAATGCCTTCATGGTTTATCATATGGCTGCAGAAGCCAAGAGCAGCCTGACCCAGGCCAATCTACGCCTGGTTGTCAGTGTCGCCAAGCGTTATATGGGTCGTGGGATCCACTTGCTAGACTTGGTGCAAGAAGGCAATGTGGGTTTGCTGCGCGCCGTTGAGAAATTCGACCATACCAAGGGGTACAAATTTAGCACTTATGCTACATGGTGGATTCGGCAGGCGGTAAGCCGGGCCATTGCCGATCAGGCGCGTACAATTCGCATACCCGTGCATATGTACGAAACCATCAACAAGATCGTCAAAGTACAACGTGATCTGGTGCAGGAGCTTGGTCACGAGCCATCAGTCGAAGAACTGGCTCTTGAACTAGACTATCTAACGCCCGTGGAATCAGCGGCTATCAAAGAAGCACTGCAAAACGAAGAACCAGTCGATCCGACACTTAACCACAAGTGGCGTGTAGCCGTTGGTAAAATCCGCGACATTCTACGTATTGCCATGGATCCCATGTCCCTCGAAACACCGGTAGGTGGCAATGATGACGCCACTGAGTTAGGCGATTTTTTGCCTGACGAGAGTATCCTGGAACCTGGTGATGCTGCCTCCAAAGAATTGTTGCGAGAGCAAATTCGAGACGTGTTGGGTTTCCTGACTGACCGCGAACGGGAAGTTTTAGAAATGCGTTTTGGACTTAAAGATGGCAAGGATCATACCTTAGAAGAAGTGGGTAAAAGTTTTGGCGTAACCCGGGAACGTATTCGCCAGATCGAAGCCAAAGCCCTTCGAAAATTGCGCCACCCCAGCCGCAGCAAATCGCTGCGGGATTACTTGAGCTAGAACAGCCACGTTCTTTGCTGGGGCATTTCGCTTGTGATAAAATGCACACATGCGAACGAGGCGCGAAATCACCATAGAGTAACTCTTAAGATATGAATCAAATACTCATCACCTATCTCCCTATCGCCGTTTTGCTCGGTATCGCCCTGTTTTTTGCCATCCTGTTACCGATTTTATCGGTCAATCTCGGTCCGAAACGGAGCCAGGGACGTGCGCTGAACCCATACGAATCGGGTATGACGGCCATTGGCGAAGCGCAACGACGCCTGCCGGTGAAGTTTTACCGTATTGCCGTTCTGTTCATTCTTTTTGACGTCGACATTATTCTCCTGGTTCCTTGGGCTGTCTCGTTCCGTCAATTGGGATTTTATGGATTGGTGGCCATGTTGATCTTCATGTTTATGTTTATTCTGGGCGATATCTGGGTTTGGAAAAAAGGAGTTCTAGAATGGGAGTAGAACAGAAACTTGGCAACATGGGAGTCGTTACCTATCGGCTGGAGGATTTGGTCAATTGGGGGCGCAGCAATTCCATGTGGCCGATATTGTTCGGACTGGCCTGTTGTGCGATTGAGATGATGAGCGCGCAGGCCGCCAGCTATGATCTCTCCCGCTTTGGCATGGAGCTAAACCGGCCGTCGCCGCGCCAGTCTGACTTGATGATGGTTTCTGGTCGCGTATCGCGCAAAATGGCTCCGGTTGTGCGTCGTTTATATGACCAGATGCCCGCGCCCAAATGGGTCCTTGCCATGGGTGATTGCGCCTCGTGTGGGGGTGTTTTTAATAACTACGCTATTGTGCAGGGAGTTGATGAGATTGTGCCGGTCGATGTTTATGTGGCTGGCTGCCCGCCACGCCCGGAAGCGTTGATTGATGGCATTATGACCCTGCACGAAAAAGTTCGCGGCGAGAAGTTGAAGGAATGGGCATAATGGATCGCGATCAACTAGTTGTCGACAAGATAAACGAGTTTGCTTCCGGCTCGATTGAAGAGGTCAAGGACTTTCGCGGCGAACGCACGCTTTATGTAAGAGCGGGACGGCTCAAGAAAGTGTGCCAGCTTCTGCGTGATGATGAGGAACTGCAGTACAACCTGCTTTCCGACATTTGCGCCGATGATCTCTTGCCCGACTTTCCCCGTTTTGCTGTGAATTACCATCTTTTTTCAATACCATATAGCCATCGTTTGCGTTTGCGTGTTCGGGTTGAGGATCCTGATAAAGGACCCCCCTCTATGGCTGTTGTCTGGCCTATCGCTACGTGGCTGGAAATGGAAGTGTGGGATCTGATGGGAGTGCGCTTCGGGGGTAATAAGAGTCTACGACGCCTTTTCATGCCCGAGGATTGGCAGGGACATCCCTTGCGTAAGGACTACCCGTTGGGTTATGAAGAAGTACAGTTTTCCTTTAACTGGGAGGAAATCAGCGGACGCAAACCACATCCTACTGAGTAGGAATGCCAGGCGCAAAGTGACACTATGACATTGGCAACCCCACCCACATCTGGTGCAGACAGTATCCAGGAACTCACAGTAGAAGAGCTCCGGGCCAAATTTGGCACCGGCATGCAAATCGACGATCCCGAAGAGCATTTGCTTCTTAGCATGGGGCCGCAACACCCCAGTACGCACGGTGTGCTGCGTTTGCTCCTTGAACTGGACGGGGAGACGGTAATCAACTTGGCCCCTGATATCGGTTTCTTGCACACAGGTGTCGAGAAGACCATGGAGTCCAAGACCTACACCAAGGGCTTGGTGCTTACGGATCGTATGGACTATCTTTCGCCGATGTCCAATAACTTGGGCTATATCATGGCCATCGAAAAGCTGCTTGATGTGGAAGTGACGCCGCGAGCGACAGTCATTCGCGTTATCCTCTCCGAGTTAGCCCGTATTGCCAGTCACCTGGTTTGGTTGGGCACACATGCGTTAGATCTGGCGGCTATGACGGTCTTTTTGTACTGTTTCCGCGAACGCGAGTATATCCTGGACCTCTTTGAGATGGTTTCCGGGCAGCGTATGATGGTCAGTTATTTCCGCCCCGGTGGTTTATGGCGTGACTTGCCCGAGGATTTTGTTCCGGCCGTGCGTCATTTCCTGGATTTTTTCCCAAGTCGAATTGCCGATTACGAGGCGCTGCTAAAAAACAACCCCATCTTTTTGCGGCGCACCAAGGGCATTGGCGTCATGTCCGCTGAGGATGCTATTGCCTGGGGGCTGACCGGACCGAGTTTGCGTGGTTCCGGCGTTAACCTGGATCTCCGTAAGGCGCAGCCCTACTTAAATTACGAGGAATACGATTTTGATATACCCCTCCAAACGGATGGGGATGTGTACGCTCGTTATCGCTGCCGCGTTCAGGAATTCTGGGAAAGTATGCGCATCATCGAACAGGCGTTGGATAAGTTGCCTGATGGCCCAGTTAATATTGCTGACCCCAAGATTGTTCCCCCACCTCGCTCTGAACTGGGGCGCAGTATGGAAGCGGTAATTCACCATTTTAAGCTGTGGACAGAAGGCTTTACGGTACCCAAAGGGTATGTGTACCAAAGCGTAGAGTCGCCGCGAGGGGAGTTCTCTTGCTATCTGCGTAGCGATGGCACGTCGAAGCCGGCCCGTGCGCATTTCCGCACTCCCTCCTATGTCAACCTGGCGTCGATGCCACAGATGTCCAAAGGTGGATTTCTGGCTGATGTGGTGGCGGTTATCGGATCGATTGACATTGTGTTGGGAGATATCGATCGATGATGATCTCTGCCAGGGTGGTTGTCTTTTTGCGGACAGCAGCGGCAGTGCTGTATTTTCCACACGACTCATGGAGATTGCTTTGATAAGTGAAACTTATGCTGAAGAAATAGAGGGGATTCTGGCGCGATATCCGGATAAGAAATCGGCCGTTTTGCCCTTGATGCATCTGGCACAGCAGGAATATGGCTACATGAGCGATGAAGCGAAACGCGAAGTCGCCAGCATCCTCGATCTGGATCCAACCCATGTGCTCTCATTAGCCGGCTTCTACTCGCTCTTCCATGAGCAGTCTACGGGCAAGTACGTGTTAGAAATTTGCAATGATCTTGCCTGTGCTCTACGTGGCGCAGATGAATTCGTAGACATGGCGTGCCGGAAATTAGAAATCCCGGTAGATGGTACGACGGAGGATGGCCTATTTACAATTAAGACCGTCATGTGCCTGGGCGCCTGTGATCGCGCGCCGATGCTCCAGTACAATCTGAAATTTGCTGAAAACCTCGATGCGGAGAAATTTGACCATCTAATCGCCCAGCTTCGTTTGCAAGCTGAGTCAGGCGACACAGAACCTTCGGTCGTCCAACGAATTGCCGCATACACCAGAAGGACGCCGAAAAGGGATTACCAATAAGAACGGGATGGCCCGTTTCTAAGTGGAACTGAGTCATGGCATATATCTTGCTACGTCACCGGGACATACCGGGTATCCATAAACTAGACGTTTATCTTGACAATGGCGGCTACGATGGTTTGAAGAAGGCCTTGAACATGTCGCCTGGAGAAGCCACAGCCATTGTCCGGGCCGCTAACCTGCGCGGCCGTGGTGGGGCCGGCTTCCCCGCCGGCATCAAGTGGGGTTTTATACCTAACGCACCTGGTCCCAAATACATCATTGTCAATACGGATGAGTCGGAAACCGGCACTTTTAAAGATCGCGAATTGGTCGAATACAATCCGCACCAGGTGATTGAGGGTGCCTTGATAGCAGCTTATGCGGTTGGCGCCAAGTTGATCTTCAACTATTTTCGTGGCGAGTATATGGATGCTGCTTATCCTTTCGAAGACGCGCTGAAAGAATGTTACGCCAATGGCTTGCTGGGCGACCATATCCTGGACACCGATTTTAGCTGTGATTTCTACTGTCACTATGGGGCTGGTGCCTATATTTGTGGCGAAGAAACGGCGTTGATCAACTCTCTTAGTGGAGACCTGGGCCAACCATGGTCCAAACCGCCATTTCCTGCAGTCGAGGGCTTATACAGCAGGCCCACGGTAGTTAATAACACGGAAACGCTGGCCAATGTCCCTCCTATTTTGATTAATGGGGCGGACTGGTATACCAGCATGGGGACCAACAGAAGCAGCGGCGTAAAGATCGTCTGCATGAGCGGCCACGTCCAAAATCCTGGCAATTACGAAGTGGTGATGGGGACCACGTACCGCGAGCTTATCGAAATGGCCGGTGGTATGCGCGACGGCAAAGCATTTAAAGCTTTGTTACCAAGTGGTGGATCCGGTCCGGTGATCACGGCCGATGCCCTTGATGCGCCTCTCACCTATGAAGGTTTGGACAGCTTTAACTCCGTCATGGGCTCTGCTTCCGTCATTGTCATGGATGAAACGACCGATATGGTGTGGGCTGCATCCAAGATGATTCATTTCTTCCGCCATGAATCCTGTGGCAAGTGTACGCCCTGCCGCGAAGGAACCTACTGGATGGACAAGGTGTTGCATCGCATCTTCAATGGCCATGGCACTGAGGCAGATATTCAACTTCTTGAAAACATTGCCAACCAGATAAAAGGAAAATGCTTGTGCGCATTAGGCGAATTTGCAGTGAGCCCAGTTTTGTCGACAATCGCTCACTTCTTGGATGAGTACAAGGCTAAAGTACAAACAGATGAACTACAACCGGCATGAGGATCAGCATGAGTGATCTCGTTTCGTTGACAATAGATGGCGTCGAGGTCAGTGTTCCGAATGGGACATTGGTGGTCGATGCCGCGAAACAAATTGACATTGATATCCCCGTTTTCTGTTACCATCCCAAGTTAGAGCCGGTAGGAATGTGCCGCATGTGCCTGGTCGAGATTGGGCGACCGATACGTGATCGGTCTAGCGGCGAACTGCTGCTCAACGAAGATGGCACGCCTAGCCTCAATTTTGGCCCTGGAATGCAGACGGGCTGTACCGTCCGCGTCAGTGAAGGTATGGTTGTACGCACCGCAACACAAGGTGTGAAAGATGCCCGGGAAGATATCATAGAATTCCTGTTGACCAGCCACCCCTTGGACTGCCCTATTTGCGACAAAGGGGGCGAGTGTCCGCTGCAGAATCTGACCATGGGTTACGGCAAGGGCGACCAGAGCCGTATGGCTTACAGTGATAAGCTGCATTTAGACAAGAATGTTGCCCTGGGCGATTTGATCTATCTCGACCGTGAACGCTGTATACAGTGTGCCCGCTGCGTTCGTTTCCAAGACGAGATTGTCGATGACCCGGTAATCGATTTCCACAATCGTGGCCGGCATTTGGAGATCGTGACCATGTCCGATCCCGGTTTTGATAGCTACTGGAGTGGTAACACAACCGATATTTGCCCCGTAGGAGCCTTGACCACGGCCGATTTCCGCTTTGGTGCACGTCCCTGGGAGCTAAACTCTGCCCCTACCATCTCTGTCCACGGCCCGGCGGGCAGCAACATGACCCTCAGCACCAGGCGCGAAGCCAAATCGGGTGGCCGCAGCGTTATCAAACGTGTCATGCCTCGCCAGAATGAACTGGTCAATGAAATATGGATTTCTGATCGAGATCGCTTTGCTTATCATTTTGCCGAATCCGGCGATCGCTTAACCAGACCCCTTATACGCAAGGATGGTAACTTGAAGGAAGCGAGTTGGGATGAAGCGCTCGATCTCGTTGCCGGTAAAATGCTGCAGCATAAAGAAAGCGTGGCAGGCGTAAGCGGCGACCGTCTCAGCAACGAGGATCTATTCTTGTTCCAGAAGCTCTTCCGCAAGGGGCTGAAGAGCAACAATGTCGATCTCGCCCATCGTCGCCTGGGCGGTGGTGAAGTGGTAGCCCAGGTGGGTTTCCGCAGCGACAGTAACGCTGGTGATCCCCAACGGCTGGGCACCGGTGATGCGATTCTGGTTGTGGCCAGCGACCTACACGAGGAAGAACCTATCTGGTGGCTGCGTGTCAAGCAGGCTGCGGAGAGAGGTGCTTCCTTGGTGATTCTCAATTTCCGCCCAACCCGTCTCGATAAATACGCAACTCACACCATTCAGTACGTGCCAGGTCAGGCGCTAACAGTCGTAAGGCAATTGCTGACAGCGGCTAAGGTGGACATGGAGTCGCAAGAATCTGTGGCCATGGCCGCCCGCGTGCTTGTCGAAGCTGAAAACCTGGCCATCTTTTATGGTTATGAAGGGCTGACCTATGCTGAGACAGAGATGCTGGCTCGCCTGCTAGGCAATCTGCTGCTTGTGAAAAATGGTGGTGACCGGGATCATGTCGCGCGCGATAATAATGGCCTCATCCCCGTGTGGCCGCACAACAACACGCAGGGGGCCTGGGATATGGGCGTTCATCCGGCGCTCGCCCCTGGATATAGGCCGCTCGCAGAAGCAGGCATGGACGCTGCAGCCATCTACGAGAGTGCTGCCAACGGTGGGATCAAAGCCTTGTTTGTTTTGGGTGCCGATCCGGTTGGCGATGGCCTTCTATTAGGGCGAGATCAACTAGACTTTCTGGTTGTACAGGAACTGTTCCTAACCGAAACGGCCGCTCTTGCTGATGTCGTGCTACCGGCCCAGAGCTGGGTTGAACGGGATGGCACTTTTACAAGCGCTGAGCGTCGGGTGCAACGTTATTATCCCGCCATACAGCCCGTAGGTGAGAGCCGCCCCGACTGGCAGATCTTGGCCCTGCTGAACGAGCGGGTTGGACTGGGTGCGCCACCATTTGCCGCGAGTCTTGTTTTCGGCGAGCTGGTGAAAGCGGTGCCACAATATAAGGGTATGGATTATCGTTCGTTGGCCCAAGTAGAAAAACAGTGGCCCTTTGTTGGAGGTGATGACCTCTATTATGGCGGCAACGCCTATGAGAATCGCTCTGGACTGGGCCAACAGTGGCCCGCCAGCAGCGCCGGGGGTTTTGAAATCATTGATGCCCCTGACTCCCCCTTCCTGGCGCAGACGGACGGTTTGTGTGTGGTAAGAATAGCTGCCCTTTACACACCGGGTACACTGCTCAACCAGTCGCCAATCATAGCTTCCCGCTTTGCTCCACCTATGCTGTTCTTGAACCTTGCGGATGCACATGAGTTAGGTTTGAGCGGCGGGGATCAGGTGACTTTCCAGATAAACGGCCGTTCAATCGCAGCCACAGCCAAGATCAGCAGCCAAACACCTGAAGGAGTGGCGCTGCTGCGTGGTGTGCCCTTTATGCCTGTTACGTCCGGAGTTCAAGTCACTAAAATTGAAGATCGCGAAAAGGAAATGGTAGCATGACGCCAGGTCAAATTGCCCTACGTGCCTTGATCGTGGGTTTCATAATGTCGCTCGTCGTTATCACCGGCTTTGCCTACACAACGTTACTGGAACGCAAAGTATTGGCCCGACTGCAGGTCCGTGTGGGCCCTAACCGTGCCGGCTATATTCCTTTCCCGCGCCGTGGTGGCAAGGAAAGGAAACTACTCGGTGGCTTTTTGCAGCCGGGTGCTGATGCGGTCAAATTGTTCCTCAAAGAGGATCCAACACCAGCCAAGGTGGACCGCCCTGTTTACAACCTGGCGCCGATGCTGGCCGTGATCTCAGCCGTCCTGTTATTGGCCGTGATCCCCTGGGCGCCGGCCATTAACATTTTTGGTGTGCAGTTTGCACCGTATTTCGCCATTGCGCCAAATGTCAATGTCGGTGTTCTATATATTCTGGCTGTGACCTCCTTGGGCGTGTACGGGGTATTTCTTGCCGGTTGGGCTTCAAACAGCAAATATGCGGTGCTAGGTGGAGTCCGTGCTTCGGCACAGATGATCAGCTATGAATTGGCCCTCGGACTTACGCTGCTGATTCCGATCATGTTGGCCAATACAATGGATTTGGGTTCGATCGTGGATGCACAGCGCGGTGGATGGTTTGTGTTTTTGCAGCCTATTGCCGCCATCGTCTTCTGCATCGCCGCCTTAGCCGAATTGCAGCGCCATCCCTTTGATCTGCTGGAGGCGGAACAAGAGCTCTCCGCAGGATTCAACGTGGAATATGGCGGTATGCGCTTTGGCATGTTCTTCATGGCTGAATACATGAAGATGGTGATCTTGAGTGCCTTAGCGGCCGTCTTCTTCCTTGGTGGTTACCTTGGCCCCTTCGTAGATCAATTCCCGGCTTTAGGATTCCTCTACATGGGCATAAAAATCATTTTCTTTCTTTGCCTTATGATCTGGGTTCGCGCTTCTTGGCCACGCTTCCGCTACGATCAGTTAATGGGCTTTGGTTGGAAAGCCTTGTTACCGATTGCAGTATTGAACTTCATCATTACAGCCTTTTTCATCGTGCTGTATGAGGAGGGTGTCTTACAACCTATCGTTGAGGCCGTAAGGAGATTCTTTATCGGTTGAGGTCTAAACCTCCCGTGATGCTGGGCTTTATGTGCTCTTAGCATTAATTTCCCTTCAGGGAGACATTTATGATTGGTGAATTACTCAGGGGAATGGCGATAACCTTTAAGCATTTTTTGCGACCACCGGTTACCATTCAATACCCGGAGGTCAAGCGACCCGTACGCGAGCGTTTTAAGGGCCGCCACGAACTCAAGCGCTACGACAATGGTCTGGAAAAATGCATAGGCTGTGCACTTTGTGCCGCTGCTTGTCCTGCTGACGCTATCTTTGTAGAAGCATCAGAGAATGACGATGAGCTGCGCTACTCGCCTGGTGAGCGCTATGCGAGCACCTATGAAATTAACATGTTGCGTTGCATCTTCTGTGGCTATTGTGAAGATGCCTGCCCTACCGAGGCGATTGTGCTAGAGCAGAGCTACGAGTTGAGCTTTTATGATCGCGCCAGCGCCATTTACACCAAAGAGATGTTGATAGTTGACGTGCCGGTAAACGGAAAGGTAACACCGCAGCAGGTCGAACCGGGTGCTTTCGACCGTGCAATTCCTGACATGGAGGATCCGAAATAGGCACCTGGTGCTGCAAGCCTTGTAGGGGGCAATGCAGCGTCAAGTAGACACGACAGAAAGGGTAGATCAGGCGACGTTATGGGTAGTCCACTTGTTTTTATTTTCCTCGCTGCGATAGCTATCGCTGCGGCGTTGGGTATGCTTTTCAGCCGCAACGCGGTCCACAGCGCGCTGTTCCTGGTACTGAATTTCGCGACTATCGCCGTATTCTATATCGTGTTAAATGCACCTTTTATCGCTATGGTGCAGATAACCGTTTATGCTGGGGCCATCGTGGTTCTTTTCCTGTTTGTGATCATGCTCCTGGGCGCAGAACGGCTGCGGGCTCTGGCAGGAGAAGGCGGTGGTGAGCGATGGCAGCGTGTTCTGGCCGGTTTGCTGGCCCTGGCCTTGGTTGGAGTGACAATCTTCTCCTTGCTGCAAGTCAACGCCCCAGGGGGCGAGATCCCCTTGATCGACAGCAGCCCTGTGGCCCTAGGGTTGGCGCTGTTTGGCGGTTATCTTTTGCCATTTGAATTGACCGGCATTTTGCTCCTGGCGGCCATGATTGGCGTGGTTGTCTTGGGCAAGACCAAGAAGCGAGGTGAAGATGCCTAGCACTGTAGCTATCGAATGGTACGTCGCGCTTAGCGTCATTTTATTCACTATCGGTGCGTTGGGGGTATTGCTGCGCCGCAATGCGATTATCATTTTTATGTCTGTTGAGTTGATGCTTAATTCAGCTAACTTGCTGTTTGTGGCATTCGCCCGTTACCTCGGCGACATTAATGGGCAGGTGCTCGTCTTTTTTGTCATAACGGTAGCTGCCGCGGAAGTGGCTGTAGGTTTGGCCCTGATCGTGGTTATATTCCGCACGAAGCACAGCATCAATATTGATGAGATCAACTTATTGAAGGGGTAAGGAGGAGGTGGATGACTGGGAACTTGTTCCCTGATCTCCACAACTGAGTATGAATGCTTTTGGTCTGGCTCCTCTCATTTTAATGCTACCGGTCATAGGGATCCTGTTTAACGGGCTGGTCGGCCGTCGCTTCGTGATGGCCAACCGCAAGACAGGTGAAAAATGGTCAGGGTGGTTTGCCACAGCGATGGTGTTGGCTGCGTTCCTCGTTTCCATTTTGTTACTGTCTAGTTTGCGGAGTAACGGATTTCACACTGAAATTGTACCCCTCTTCACTTGGATCAACATTCCGGCGGCGAACCTCAGCATACCGTGGGCCTTACAGATAGATACCCTCTCCGTGACGATGATGTTGGTTGTGACCGGAGTCGGGTCGCTCATTCATATCTACGCCATCGGCTACATGCACGGCGATCCCAACTTTTCCCGTTTTTTCGCCTACTTTAGCCTATTCATTTTCTTCATGCTGATCCTCGTCAGCGCCAATAACTACCTGGTCACCTTTGTGGGCTGGGAAGGTGTGGGGCTTTGCTCCTATTTGCTAATCAGCTTCTGGTGGGACCGGGTCGATAAAGATGGCGTTCCCATGAATGCCAACGCGGGGCGCAAAGCTTTTGTTGTCAATCGTATCGGCGACTTTGGCGTGATCCTGGCCATCATTTTGCTTTTCTGGACTTTTGGTACCTTAAACTATCAGCCCCTCTTTTCGTCAGCCGTCGAGTTGTTCGCTACGGGTCAATTGGTTCAGTTTGGACCGTATAGCATACCAGTCGGCGTCATCATCACGGCCGTTACCGCGCTCTTCCTTTTGGGTGTTGCCGGTAAATCGGCGCAGATCCCCCTCTATGTCTGGCTGCCCGACGCCATGGCCGGCCCGACACCCGTTTCGGCGCTCATCCATGCGGCGACAATGGTCACGGCTGGTATCTTCCTTATCGTCCGCAGCGACGTTCTCTTCGAAATAGCGCGAGCAAGTGGGGTCTTGATCTTGGGCCTGGTTAGTTCCCCTGACCTGGTGGCCTATGTGGGTGCCTTTACCGCGCTGTTGGCTGGCTTGATCGCCATTACCCAAGCCGACATCAAGAAAGTGCTCGCTTATTCTACCGTGAGCCAACTCGGATTTATGGTCGCCGCCGCCGGCATGGGCGCCTACGTAGCCGCTATGTTCCATCTTATCGTCCACGCTTTTTTCAAGGCGCTGCTCTTCCTGGGTTCAGGTTCCGTCATTCATGGTATGGAGCATGGTCATCATGAAGTTTCCCATGGTCATGATGATGACTTTGATCCCCAAGACATGCGTACCATGGGTGGCCTGCGGCACAAAATGAAGACGACTTTTTGGGTGTACTTGATCGGTGCTCTCGCTTTGGCCGGTATCTTCCCCCTCGGCGGATTTTGGTCGAAGGACGAGATCCTGGCCCATGGCAGCGAAAACTTGCTCCTCGTTTACATCTTGCTGGCAATTGCCGCCTTAATCACGGCATTTTACGTTGGGCGCATGATGCAGTTGGTCTTTTTCGGCAAACCGCGTCACGAAGCGGCCGAACATGCCCACGAAAGCCCGGCACTTATGACACGGCCTCTGATCGTCCTCGCTTTTCTAACCATCACTGGCGGCTTGCTTAATTTACCCTTCTTCACCAGGATTTGGGCGGAAGCAGCGCACAACCATCCCTCAGGCATCTGGTTGGGGTTGGAAGCCTGGCTCGAGCATACAATTCAATCCTACGGATTGACGGAAGAAGGATTGCTTCAGCTACCCCAAACACCGGTAGTCCTATCCCCTTTGGTTGCTGTCCTATCGCTCTTTTTGGCTGTGGGTGGCTTGGCTCTCGGATTCTATGTCTATCGCAAACGGCCGCAAGAAGCCACCGATCCCGATCCCCTACAGCGTACGCCACTATGGTGGTTTAGCATCTTGCCGCTGAATACACTGTATATGAAATATTTTGTGCCTTGGTTTAATCGCTTCGCCGCCTGGCTGGCCTACGCCGTGGACTGGAACTTCTGGCACGACTTCGTTCATGACAATCTTATTCGGGATATGTTTGTCAGCTTCGCCGATTTCCTCTCCAATATCATCGATGCGCAAGGTGTGGACGGCGCGGTAAACGGCGCCGGCAAAGTCACGCGTGGTTTCGCCGCTGCACTAGGCCGCTTACAAACAGGCCACGTACGCAACTATGCGCTGAGCATCTTCTTGGGCACAGTCGCTTTGCTGATTTATTTCTTGTATTTCGCAAGATAAACGGGAACTAGAGAAATGCCTCTTCTAACAATTGTTACATTCTTACCCCTGATTGGTGTTGCGGTTATTTTGCTGCTCAAACCGTTGAAGCGTGAAAGTGACACCCTGATCAGACGAATCGCTCTCAGCACATCCGTGATTACCTTCCTGGGCACGCTCGTCATTCTGGCCAGCTTCAATAAAGATGTGGCTGGTTTGCAGCTTGTCGATCGCGTTGAATGGATCCCCTCTTGGGGCATTTCCTATTTTATGGGTGTGGATGGCCTCAGCATCCTCTTTGTGCTGTTAACCAGCTTCATTGCCATGCTGGCCATCTATTCTTCCTTTAGCGCCATCACGACGCAGGTCAAGCTTTACTATATTTTTATGCTGCTGCTCGAAATCGGCATGTTGGGAGTTTTCCTCGCCCAGGACCTGTTCTTGTTCTATGTCTTCTGGGAATTCACCCTTATCCCCATGTATTTCCTGATTGGTATGTGGGGTGGCCAGCGCCGTGTCTACGCTTCCATCAAATTCTTCCTCTATACAATGGCCGGCTCGCTACTTATGTTATTGGCCATTCTCTATATGGGCACAACCCTTCACACCTTCGCCTTGCCGGAGTTAATTGCCGAAAATCAAGCATTTGCCCATGTGCAGAATGTGCTGTTCCTCGGGTTCTTCATCGCCTTTGCCATCAAGGTGCCTGTTTTCCCCTTCCATTCCTGGCTGCCCGATGCGCATACGGAAGCGCCAACAGCCGGTTCCATTGTCCTGGCCGGTGTTTTGCTGAAGATGGGCACGTATGGATTCGTGCGTTTTAACTTACCTCTCTTTCCAGATGCCTCCTTCCAATTCGCGCCGTTTATCGCCGTCCTGGCTATTATCGGTATCATTTACGGGGCCATCGTCTCTTTCGCCCAGAAGGATGTAAAGAAACTGGTTGCCTACTCCAGTATCAGCCATCTTGGTTTTGTGACGCTTGGAATTTTCACCTTAAACAGCGCCGGTATTCAAGGCGCTATTCTTCAAGGCGTCAACCACGGGATTAGCACCGGCGCCTTGTTTTTCCTGGTAGGTATTCTCTATGAACAGCGCCATACGCGGGAGATGTCAGACTATGGTGGTGTATGGAAGATCATGCCGGTTTTCAGCATCCTTTCGCTAATTGTGGTCCTTTCCAGCATGGGTTTGCCGGGCTTGAATGGTTTTGTTGGTGAATTCACTATTTTGCTCGGATCTATGGGTGCGGCTTCTCTGGCGCCGACGGCGTGGATATATACCGCTTTTGCTACGACCGGCGTCATTTTGGCGGCTGTCTACCTGTTGTGGATGTTCCAGCGTGTATTTATGGGTCCGGTAAGCAACCCGGATACCAAGAAACTGCGCGACCTGAATGTCCGCGAACTGGCTATCATGCTCGCTTTCATCCTGTTTATTTTCTGGATCGGCATTGCCCCAACACCATACTTTAACCTGATGGATACCTCTGTATCCCAATTGGTGTCGGACATTGGTTCAAGCGTAATCGCCATGCCCTAGGTGCCTTGGAAACACTCTATTTCGTCCATATCAGCGATACACATTTCGGCCCCACAGCCGGGTATAGTCGCCACGGTCAGGTTTCCTTGCCATCTGCGCAGAGGCTTGTCGATCTTATCAACAGCTTGCCCGTCAAGCCTGATTTCGTGATTCACACGGGAGATGTCGTCACCGAGCCACATCCTGCGTCTTACGCGCTGGCTGCCGAAACATTCGCCGGCTTGCGTATGCCGATCTATTTTGTGAATGGCAATCATGATACAGTCCAAGATATTAAGGATTATCTGCCAATGGGCCCCCAAGAAGAAGTGACGGCCGATCCTGGTGTGCTATCCTATGCCTTCGAACGTAAAGGATATCGTTTCCTGATCCTTGATGCCCAAGGCCCCGCAGAAATTGACCCGCAAGGCTATCTGTCTGAGTCGCAAATGGCGATTGTGCGGCGAGAAGCCCAGCCCGATGGCCCGCCCTTGATCATATTCATTCATTACCCTATCTTACCCATGGACTCGCCATGGATGGACAGGAATATGTTGGTTATCAACGGGGATGCTTTTCACCAGGCCTTACTGCCGGCTCGCCAGCGACTGCGTGCTGTCTTTTATGGACATGTCCACCGCTCTATGCAGACCATACGGGATGGCATCGTTTACGCAGCTGTTGGCAGTACGTTTGCCCAGTTTACGGCCTGGCCGAACGATGAAATCATTGATTACGATGCACAAGCAATGCCCGCCTATAATTTCGTTCATCTCCTGCCGCAGCAGACGATTATTCACCAACACACCTTCCCACGTCCCTGACCGTGTGCAGTTTTTTCGATGAACATTGACGATCAAGCTGAGAATGAAAGTATGACAGTCAAACGAGTTGTTGGCGCATGCCCACATGATTGCCCTGACACGTGCGCCGTTGTCACCGAAGTTCAAGATGGCCGTGCTCTGCGCTTCCATGCTGCTGAGGGCCATCCAATAACCCAAGATTGGCTCTGCGCCAAAGTGCGGCCCTATCTCGACCACGTTTACCACCCCGACCGCCTCAAACATCCTTTGCGGCGCGTGGGGCCCAAGGGCAGCGGGCGCTGGCAGCCGGTATCTTGGCCGGAAGCCCTGGCCGAAATTGGTGCTCGTTGGCGAGCGATTATCGCCGAATATGGCCCACAAGCTATCTTGCCTTACAGTTACAGCGGCACATTGGGATTGGTGCAGATGACATTGTCCAGCGCGCGTTTCTGGAACCGGCTGGGCGCCAGCCGACTTGAGCGCTCTATTTGCGGTGCGGCTGCGGAATTTGCCGTTAATGCCACCCTTGGCGCGCGGCATAGCCCCGCCTATGAAGATGTGCTGCACAGCCGCTTGATTATTATCTGGGGTTGTAACCCCGTATCTACCGCTCCCCATTTCATGCCCTTTTTAAAGAAAGCGCAACGGAATGGCTGCCAGCTTGTGGTCATTGACCCGCGCCGTACGCGCACAGCCCGCGGATCTGATTGGCACATAACCCCCAAACCAGGCAGCGATGGCGCCCTGGCCCTGGGGATCGCCCACATTATTTCCCGGGAGGGTTGGCACGATGAAGCGTGGTTGGCCGAACATGCGCTAGGGTGGCCGCAACTGCAGCATAGGCTGCAGGAGTATGCCCCTGAACGCGCAGCAGCCATTACCGGACTTGAGTCTGAAGATATCGTCAAACTGGCCCGTTTGTATGCCAAAACACGGCCAGGCCTGATCAAGATCGCCGATGGATTACAACGTAACCTTAATGGCGGTCAAACGGTACGCGCTATTTGCGCTCTGCCTGCGTTGACCGGGCAATACGGCCGTCTTGGGGGCGGTTTGTCCTACAGCGCTAGCGGTTATCTAAACTGGGATTCCGCGGCCGTCAATCATTGGAACCAATGCCCACCCCCTGCCCGTCAAGTAAACATGAACCGCCTGGGAGCCGCTTTGCTGGGCGAAGTTGACGATCCGCCCATCAAATCCTTATTCGTTTTTGGCTCCAATCCGGCTGCGATAGCCCCCAATGCGGGCCGCGTCGTTGCCGGTCTGCAAAGGGAAGATCTCTTCACCGTAGTTCATGAACTATTTATGACCGACACGGCCGATTATGCAGATATCATCCTGCCCGCGACTTCCCAACTGGAGCAAACGGACCTGCACAAGGCGTACGGGCACACTATCTTGACCTATAACCAGCAGGCCGTTCCCCCTCTTGGAGAAGCCAAGAGCAATTGGGAATTGATGGGGCTGTTGGCCCAGGAAATGGGTTTTATCGAACCATGGCTCCATCAGAGCCCCGACGAAGCGATCGCGGAGCTGCTAGCTGCCACGGCCGTCTCAAATCCGGCGCTGGAAGGCTTAACCCTTGAACACCTACAGCAGAACCATTTTGTCCGGCTCAAATTTGAGCCGCAGATTCCCTTTTCTGACGGCCGTTTCCCTACTCCCAGTGGCAAAGTGGAGCTATATTGCCAGTTGCTCGCCGATCAAGGGTTGGACCCCTTGCCCGGCTGGCTGGAGAAGGAAGATGATGGCCTGGCTGCCAATGGAACCGCCAATGGTCGATTCCTGCCCGAAGAGGCGCTTTATTTGATCAGTGGTGCTGCCCATCATTTTGTCAGCAGCAGCTTCGCCAACCAGCCAGGTCTATTGCGTCGCGAAGGTGATCCCTTTGTGGAGATCCACCCTCAAGATGCAATGTCCAGAAATATCGAGAATGGTGACAGGGTTCTCTTGGAGAACGGCCGTGGCTGGTTCGAATCACGTGCGCTGGTGACAGAGAGTGTTCGCCCAGGCGTCTTGGTTTCCCCCAAAGGGCGCTGGAGCAAAATGAGCAACGGCCGTAACGTGAACTGGACCACCTCAGATGCCCTCGGAGACATGGCTGGCCAGAGCACCTTCCACAGCAATCGTGTCTGGCTGCGAAAAAAACCGACATCCGAAGAGTCAAGTAGGACAACCCTTGGCGCTGTTGTTTGAAGTTGGATTTCGTATGCTCTGGCCCTCAAGTGTGGTATTATTGTGAAAAGTAGAACAAACCGAAAAGGTCGATAAATCATGGAGTTTCAACCCCCCGGAATAAACCTCGTTTTGGCTGCACCCGTAATCGTGGTTGCCGTCACAGGCATGTTTCTGATGCTCCTGGAGCTGTTCGTCCCCAGATTCGTCAAGAAATGGTCTGCCTGGATGGCTCTGATTGGCCTGGCCATTGCCCTGCTGCTGACCGTGCGCCAATGGGGCCAACCTGGAGCAACCTTTGTCTCAGCCGATGGTTCAGCCATGCTCGTACTTGACAATTTTGCCGTATTCCTCAATGTGATCTTCCTGCTGACCGGCCTGCTGACCATTCTCATTTCCGTCGATTTTCTGCGACGTACGGAACTCGACCGGCCAGAATATTACATGTTGATGCTCTTTTCCATTACGGGAATGATGCTCATGGGCATGGCCAATGATCTGATTTTGATTTTCTTGGCCCTCGAATTGTTATCAATTCCGCTCTACATCATGGCCGGCCTCGCCTGGCCGCGAACGGATTCCGAAGAATCGGCCATGAAATACTTCCTTCTGGGAGCATTTTCTTCCAGTATCTTCGTGTTCGGCATCGCCTTGATCTATGGCGCCACGGGCACGACCGCTCTCCCCGAGGTACTGGATGCAATTGGCGAACCTAACGGCTTGGTTCTCGCCGGCATCGCTTTCCTCCTGGTTGGATTTAGCTTCAAAATCGCCGCCGTTCCCTTCCACATGTGGACGCCTGACGTTTACGAAGGTGCACCGACGTCAGTTACCGCATTCATGTCTGTAGGGGCTAAGGTTGGGGGCTTTGCGGCGCTCCTGCGCATCTTGCTTGGCGCCTTGCCCAATCTAGGTGATGTATGGGTTCCGGCGATCGCTATCCTATCTGCCCTAACACTCATCGTTGGCAATGTGACGGCCATCATGCAGCAGAACATCAAGCGTATGTTGGGCTACTCCAGTATCGCCCACGCCGGCTTTATCCTGATCGCCGTTGCTGCCAGCGCCGGCAGCCCAAACGGTATTAGCGCGGCCCTCTTTTACATGTTCGCCTACCTGTTCACCAATTTGGGAGCATTCGCTATCGTCATCGCCATGGAACGCCAGCAAGGTCAGGGGGTTCATATCGATGACTACAAAGGGTTGGCCAAGCGGCATCCCTGGATGGCTCTGGCCATGGCCTTTTTCATGTTATCTCTGACGGGAATACCCTTGACCGGTGGATTCGCGGCCAAATTCTATGTGCTGCGCACGGCCGTAGAAGCTGATCTCGTCTGGTTGGCTCTCATCGGCGTTGCCACCAGTGTCGTCTCGGCTTTCTATTATCTGCGTGTCGTTTACCTGATGTACATGTTTGATGGCGAAGCAGAGTTGATCAAAAAACCTGCCCTGGTCACGGCTGTCTGGATCACTGCCATCGCCACCCTCTTCCTTGGCATCTTGCCCGCCTGGGGCTACGACTTCGCCCGAGACGCCGTAATCAGCAGTGCCCAATTTCTATTGGCCGGCGGATAACGCTCGCTTCCAACAATCTCTTCGAACAGACCATCACCGCCTATAGTCTTTCAATACATTTCGCAGCCTCCTTTGCTTTGGGGTAGTCTTCTATCCTCAATGCGCCGACCGTAGCGCTTGTACCACCCTACCAGCATAACACTTTGCAGCCAGATGGGTGCTTCGGTAGCGTACTCTTCCAAGGTGGCGCGCATCCTTTCCGCTACTTGCCCAGGCGGTTCATCACCCGAATCGACATCAAGACATGGATGGCATCAGTACGTTGGTTGTCCCGAGTTTTGACCAATTCCAGTTCACGGTAGGTGGTTAGCAGCTTTTCCAGGAGAATGGCTTCAACCTTCCCCTCTAGCAGACGGCCGCGAATTGCACTCAACATGCGCTGCTCCTTACCATTGTTTATTCCCCAAAGAATCGCTCTCAGGAGAATTCACCAACAGTTTTCATGAACGGGGGTTCACCACAAAGAGATGAAAATGGAATCTATTTCCTAGGGAGAATCGAATGTGCACGACACCTTGATATGTAAAGTGTGCTTGACAATATGTAATGTATGCTTTACACTATTTGTGAAACATTTTAAGGCGGAGGATCAAATTATGAAGAAGCTGACAGATGGAGAACAGTTGAACAAGGGGCATGCAGGGCGCAACAGCGCAATTGGTTTTTTGATGGGCATGCTTCTAGGCGGGCTAGTGGATTCGTTCACAGGGGATTACGGCTTTGCTACTGTTGCCGGTATGATCTTGGGCGTGCTGATTGGTTATCGTAGCGCGGGGCGCTTCCATCTCATGGAGTATTCGCCACGCGTCGTCCGCTACCTGGTCATTTCGGGCATACTCTTCTTCGCTTCCCTGCTGGCTTTCTTTTACCTGATTGGCGAGCAAAGCAGGAGTGAGTTCAGCGTAATGGTAGCCCTAGTCCCTGTACTGTTCGGCGCATTTTTTACCGCAGCCCTTGGCTACGCCATTTCAACCCTGGATGAACTGCAGCGCAGGATTCAAGTAGAGGCTATCGCCATTGGCTTCGGCATCACAGGCCTGATTGTGCTGGCCATTGGCTTGCTGGGGTTGGTGGGAATGAGTCAACCGGACTGGCTGATGGTGATACCGATCATGATCGGGGCCTGGTTGGTTGGCAAGCTCTGGACCCGGTGGCGGTATCGATGAAGAATAAGCTCCGGGTGCTCAGGGCGGAAAGAGAGTGGTCGCAGGCAGCGTTGGCCGAAATGGCCGGTGTATCGCGACAAACAATAAATGCTATTGAGACGGAAAAGTACGATCCCAGCCTGCCTCTGGCTTTTAAGCTGGCGCAGATCTTTGAGCTTCCGATAGAGGGCATCTTTTCCCCTGAATGAAGAACCCAATGGATCTCACCGACAAGGTACTCCGGGAGAGCCGTTTACTCAGCTTCCGTAAAATACCATTTCGCAGTCAATTCATCATAGGTGCCATTAGCCCTGATCTCGAGCAGCGCTTGGTCAATTTGTTCTTCGTAGGGGCTATTTGTTGGCAGAGCGATACCATAATATTCCACTTGAAACGGGGACCCGACGACCTGCACCTTTGAACCTATGGCTGTCGCTGCATAATACTGCAGAACCGGCGCATCATAGACAATCGCATCGACGTCCTCATTCTCCAATAGCTCGTAAGCCTCTTCAATCGTCTCCACCTTGCGAAAGGGTATTCTACGTTCGTGTAGAAAATCGGCCGATGTCGTCCCGTTTACGGTCACAACCCGTTTCCCCTGCAAATCTTCAACGCCCGAAATCGAAGTTTCCAACTGGTTAACTGTTACTTCGGCTGTTACAAAGGCCGTGAAATTAGCGATGAGGAACAAGCCGGCAAACATCCAAAAGATACCCAAAAGCCGGCCCCATTTATCCATAACCCTGGTATCGCCGTAACCAACCGTGGTCACGGTAGCGGCCGCCCACCACAGACCCTCCCAAATACCCGTCAAATACGCCTGCGGAATATCAGGATTATTTTTGCGCTCTACCAGCCAGGCGATATGGCCCACAATAACTAGAATCACCAACACACCCGCCATCCCTATCAGAAAACGTGATGAGAGGATATAGGATAAGAAGCTGGCGAAGATCGATGGGGATTGGCCGGTGGTCATGATTTGTAAGCCAGAGCGGTAATAAGGATAAGAGAAGTCCAGATTTTCTTCCCGCTCGCGCGTCATGCTGATCGCCGCGATAGCCGCATCTGCCTTACCCTCTATCACGGCGTTTAGTTGGTCGTCTACCGACTGCACTTCCACGAATTCAAAGGGCAAGCCAGTAAGCAAGGAGACTTCTTCCCACAGATCAATGCTAAATCCGGTCAATCTATCCCCATCCTTGAAAACGAATGGCTCAATCACCTTGGTCGCCACCCGCAGAGGCTCCTGATCCTGTTTTGCATCTGAAGCATCGATCGGGCCGATCTGGATTAACCCGCAGATTATGAGGAATAAAAGCAGGGCAATAAACCGGTAAACCCAACGTCGCTGAGGCATATCAAATTCCAAACAATCCTTCTTTTCCCCGGTATTATCCCCGAATATTGCAGCAGATGCTCAAGTCTGCCTGAACAAATCCAGGCAGCATGAATGATCCCGCGTCAGGTTCACGCCTTGATTTTATTTCAGATGCCTATCTCGGCGACTATTTTGCCTGACTCTACGGCCGCTGTCAGCGCCTGATGATCGCGCTCCGTTTGGTCGGCATAAGACACGGCGAAATCGGCTAGGGCTTCAGCAAAGGTGTCATTACTGCCCAGGTAACCGAAGATGCCTGATGGATCCCCGGTTCTGGCGTGGGCGCGGGCAAGGGTAAAGGCGCAGACACGAATATAAGTCTTGAAGCCTTCTGTATCCAAGGTAGACACGTCGAATGAGCCTTTCATATCTTTCATCTGACGCCAGTAATATTGCACATCCGTCTGTTCATTTGTATGCCAGCCAAGGAAGATGTCGCTGACGGCCTGGATCAGGCGCTGCCCAGTCACCACGCGCCGCGCATGTTCCGCATAATTTTCCTGTTCAGGCAGATAAGACTCCAGGGATGACGGGCCAGCCTCTTTCATTTGCAGAATCAGCGTGTCATCTTCACTGTGCCCTTCGAGCAGGACGATGAAGCAGCGGGTGCCAACACTGCCGACACCGCCAACGCGCAGAGCAACGTCCACAAGCCGGTAGCGCTGCAAGAGAAAACGCCGCTCGTCGGGCAAGCTGTGCAGATATCCACTCCAGGTGCTCTCCACAGACTTTTCCGTCATCTCACGCAGTTTCGCTTCGCTCGCGTATTTGCTTAAGTCTATATCACGCAGCGGTATGAGCAGTGGCGGATTGCTAATAATCCGCCGCCGGCCGTCTTGCATATACGTGAGCTTTTCCAGCGTTTCTTCCTGCGTCCGGAATTGCGCTTTCTTAATAACCTTGGCAGCGCTTTTCTGCCCTTTCTTCGATGATTGCTCAAAGGCCTTCATGACTAAATCCGCCTCGATATGGAAGTACCACATATCCAGCGTACTTGCCTCCGCAAAACGTCCCATCGCCCCCCGATAGGTTTCTGTCGCATAGACAGCCATTTCCCGGCACGCTTTCTCGCTCCATTCATTTTCCCGTCCGGCAACGACTATGCTTGCCGCCAGGCGCTTCAGATCCCATTCCCATGGCCCCGGGTAAGCTTCGTCAAAATCATTGACATCAAAAACCAGATCGCGCTCAGGCGAGGCGAAGAGGCCAAAATTGGCCAGGTGAGCGTCCCCGCACAAAACTACATCCAAGCCCGATACGGGCGTCTTTGCCAGGTCAGAGGCCATAACGACGGCCGAACCGCGCAAAAAGGCAAAGGGTGAGGCTACCATACGGCCGTACTTGATCGGCAACAGCTTTTCTATCCGCCCCTGGTCCTGTTCCTGCAGAAGATCGAGCGGATCAGGCCGGTTGTCCGCCGGCTGCCAGTTTCCATGGCTGCTGCGCGGCGCCGTTTTTCGCAGCGCCTTGCCCATCTCATGACGTTCCACCCGGTCACGCCCCACTTGTACGTTAATTTTTACGGACATAATTTACTCCATTTGCCGATAGCGCAAGTGATTGCGCTCCTTCATGCTCGCTGTGCCCCTTTCCCGCCAGCCATTAAAGCAATCGGCCCTGCTGCATCGGTCGAATCTCTCCCGGATCTGCACCAACGATCTCCTTGAACCGGTTGCAGGCCAGCGGCGCAAATCCGCTGAAATCGTCGTTGAAATAGCCATATACAGTTTGGACTTGATCTAAATGAGGCTGGAGCCGCTGCCACCATTGTTCCATATCGGGCGTTCTGTCCACCATTTCCCGATCCTTATCAGGAAAACGCCCTCGCGGTCCAAGAAATCGCAGGTATAGAAAATCAGTCGTAACCACAATTCGTCGCGCCGTATAGATATAATCCACAGCCGCCCAGCATAAATGATGTGTTTGCAGAAGCACGGCCGTCTCCGGTTTGTCCCACGAACGGTGCCGGAATTCCAACACATAGCGCAAATCTTCCGGCAGTTTTGGCAGGAAATGAATCAAGGCGCTGACCTCAGCCATCGTAAAATCTGGTGGGAACTGCAACAGAATGGGTCCCAGTTTGTCGCCTAGTAAACGCATGCGATCCAGGAACTCCGCCGTCAACCCCTCCGTATTCACCAAGCGCATTTCATGAGTGATGAGTCGCGGCATCTTGGGGCAGATCTTAAAACCGACTGGGGTCATATGTGCCCATCGTTGAACTGCGGTCGACGATGGGGTGCCATAAAACGTGGAGTCCATTTCCAATGCGTTGAGACGTTCAGAATAGTAGGTCAGGTGCAGGCGTGCTGGTAGGCCGTCAGGATAGAAAGGTCCCATCCATTGCTTGTAATTGAAGCCCATCGTGCCCAGATACCACTCGACCATAGAAAATATAGAAGGCTTATTGCCAATAGATGGAAACCGCCCTTTGGTGTTACTCCCGTTCAGATAGAATGCGATCCAGCGGATTGTCGTTTTCGTCGGTATAAGTCTTGCGTGTTTGACCGCCGCTCTTAGGGTCGTCGACAAGCCCCATCTCGTACAGGTGTTCCATGAGCCGCGCTGCTCGTGGATAACCTAGGCGCAGCTGGCGCTGCAAATAGGAGGCGGACAGATGATCGTTTTTCTTCGCCAGGTCGATGGCCGCTTCCAGCAAGGTATCTGTCTCATCCAGCAAGGCATACTTGGCTATCAGCGTCTCCCATGGTGGATTACCTGGCACATGTTCCGGTCTCATCTTCCTCCAGAAAGTCACAAGCTGCTCTGTTTCCATATCCGTGACAAACACCCCTTGAATACGCATTGGACCGCTGGCATCTGGAGCAAGGAAGAGCATGTCCCCCCGGCCGAGAAGTTGTTCCGCTCCAATTGAGTCCAGGATAACGCGTGAATCAATGCCCGAGGCAACGGAGAAGGAGAGCCTGGATGGGAAGTTGGCTTTGATCAGTCCTGTAATGACATCTGTTGACGGCCGTTGCGTAGCGACCACAAGATGAATTCCGGTAGCCCGAGCCATCTGCGCCAGGCGGCATAGTGTGCGCTCTACATCCCCTGGATACATATACATCAGATCCGCTAATTCGTCGATGAACACCACGATTTGTGGTAACGGATCCGCATCAATATCCTGTTCCCTTTTTCTACGATTGTAGCCGCTTAGATTGCGTGCTCCCGCCTGAGCAAACACCTCATAACGACGGTCCATTTCGGCCGTAAGCCAACGAAGTACGCCGACAGCACGATCCGCGTCCACCTCTACGTTACCAATCAAATGCGGCAGGCCATTGAAGCGGATCAACTCTACTTTCTTTGGGTCGATCATGATCAGCTGCAATTGCTCAGGCGTATTATTGAAAACGAGACAAGATACAAAAGCGTTGATGCAAACTGACTTGCCGGACCCGGTCGTCCCGGCAATGAGCAGGTGCGGCAGCTTCGCCAGGTCGACTGCCACAGTTTCCCCGGAGACATCCCTCCCCAGTCCAACCGCGAGCGTAGCCTTCATCCCTCTGAATTCCTCTGACTCAATAACATCTCGCAGGCGTACTAGATTGACCTCGTCATTTGGAACCTCTATACCTACGACACCCCGTCCGGGGATAGGAGCCTGAATGCGTATTCGAGGGGCCGCCAGAGCAAGCGCCAGGTCGCGCCGCAAGGAAGCGATCTGGCCGATCCGAACCTTGTGCTGTTTTATCTCTCCATCTGGACCAATGCGCTCGATATAGCCTGGCAACACACCATACTGGGTCACGGCGGGCCCACGGCGAACCTGTGTAACTTCGGCCGGAATCCCGAAATCCGCCAGCGTTCTCTCAATCGTTTCCTTCTTGTAATTAACTTCATTGTCATCAACCGCGCCGCTTGTGCCTCTTTCCAGGAGCGTTATCGGGGGTAGGCGCCGGTCCCGCTGCTTCCTCACATCTACTGGGATAGGTGTAAGATTTGTGAGCGGAGCTGTTTGTTGGACCGCTGCCGGAGCCGCAATCGCAACAGAAGTCTCTGCTGGCGTTCTCTCTTCTCGCTTTGGAGGCGCGACTTCAGCCGCCCAATTCCCCGACCGGTGCGAAATGCGCCATAACACCCGGTGAACTGCATGCCACTGTAAGCCGACCAACAAAGCTACACCCCAGGCAAGAAGGGTGAAATGGAGAAATCCGGTCAGAAATGGACCGAGGAACTCAAGCAGCGGTTCCGATAGAGCCCAGCCTATCAACCCGCCTCCCTTGCCCTGGTAGGCGTCAACGAGGGTCGCTCCAGAAAACTGATAACTCAAGGCCAGCGCCGGCAATAAAACGAGCTCCAGACCTATCACTTGGGCGGGGCGAATGTGATACGGCCGTTCTACCTTGCGCAAGATCATATGGATCCCAGTTGCAGCCAGCAGCAAGCTCAAGACATATGCTCCCCAGCCAGAAGCCTGATATAACAGGCTCGTCCACCACACCAACCAGTCTGACTTAGTTATACCGAGTAGAGCCAGGAAGGTGATGACCGCCAATAAAAACAAAAGCACACCAACCAACTCCAGCCGGTAGGGCATCAACTTGCTGATCAGGCGCTCATCCCAAGTTGGGGGAGGTGAAGATGGTTTCTTGGAAGGACTTGAAGAAGATTTCGTACGGGCCATGAGCATAACTTGCAACGACGAATAATCAGTTGCCTACGCTCACCATTGTACTCGCTCGCCAGCGCCATAACAACGCCCTGACTCTTTTCTTTACTTTAATGATTAGCTGCAGATCGCTTATTGGCTGTGCAATCCCCTTAAACTGAGTGCAAGCCGTTTCTTCTGGCCATCCACTTGCAGAACTCGAGCCGTGACTTGATCCCCTTGCCGAACGACATTCCGCGGGTGTAAGAAAGTACCTTCTGCCAGTTCCGAGATGTGAACAAGCCCTTCAAGTTCCTCTTCCAGCAGGATAAATGCCCCGAAGCTGGCCACGTTGCTAACTACGCCGCTCACCAGATCGCCGGGCTTATAACGGTCTTCAGCTGTATTCCACGGATCTGGCTTTAAGCGCTTATAGCTCAATCCAATCCGTTCTTTATCACGATCAACATTGAGGACCAACACCTGAACAACTTGGCCTGGCTGCACAATATGACTGGGATGGGTGACCCGGCTCCAGGATAGTTCCGAAATATGTATCAATCCTTCTACGCCACCGAGGTCGACAAATGCGCCAAAATCAGTCAGGTTGGTCACGCGACCGGACACAAGATCACCCGCATAAACCCGCTGCAGTAGATCTGCTTTTTGTTCCGCTTTTACCCGGGTTGCTCGTTCAGATAATATCAGCCGGTCTTTCTGTGGATTCAGCTCGATGATTTTTAAAGTTAGCGTTTTGCCTTGCAGGCTGGCCAAGGCCCGTAAGCGTTCCCGCGCGACATGAAGTAGTGGAAAGTCGATCAATTGCGACGCGGGGACAAAGCCTTGTAGGCCGTGCCATGCTACGAGTAAGCCCCCTTTGTTAAAGCCAATGACTGGCAGATGCAATAATTGTTCCGACGCATATGCCTCGACAACAAGCTGCCATATGGCATGACCCTCTCCGTCGTCACCGAGAGAAGTGGGTACATGACTGGCATCTAGCCATCTCTCTTCTACCGCCGGGCGAGAATCCACGAGAAATTCTTCCTGAAGGAAAAGTGCAGACCAATAGGCCTCTTCATTCCTTGCTGGGGTCATGATATCCCTTTCTTCCCTGCTCATGATATTATTTTCGGTACTTCCTTACAGAATGAGGGCGTGAAAAAAGCGTGAATTTTCCCCTCACGCTTATTATAAACATAGATTCTCATCTGTCAAACCAGATGCTATAATCAAGATTGCAACGCACTGACCGAAACGTGCAGCACACGACTTAACAAGGGTTGGGTTCCAAATGAGTCGGAGGAGTAGACATCTTCAGATGCCGTCCGGTCGCATTTGAGACGCCAAAAAGGGCACCTTGTGCGAACCACTCTATCTTCAACTGAAATGAAACACAGCCCTTAACAAGTTTCTATGCAAGAATGGAAGATGAACTAACAGAAACGGCCGTCCAAGCTGCCCTGAGCAGTAAGTGGATAGGGCATCATTATCAATACTTGGAAAGTGCCGGATCGACCAATGACCTGCTCAAAAAGCAAGTCGCTGCCGGCAGCCCAACCCATCCCGCGACTGGTACGGTGCTTTTGACCGAATATCAGGCACAGGGGCGTGGACGGCTTGATCGCCGCTGGGAAGCGCCCGCTCGCACATCTTTGCTGCTTTCTGTTTTGTTTCGCCCGCACTGGCCCCCTGAACATCTGCCGTGGTTGACCATGTTGGCAAGCCTGGCTGTCGCTGAAGCGATCGAATCGCAAACTGACCTGCCCATATCGCTTAAATGGCCCAATGATGTGCTGATCAACCGCGGGGGTATCTGGCACAAAGTTTGTGGCATCTTGCTCGAAGGACACATATCAGGCGAACAACGTCTGGAATACGCAGTTCTGGGGATGGGTATTAACGTCAATATCCCAGCCGAGTTGCTGCCCGTTACACGACAGCCTGCGACCAGTTTGTTGGTGGCGACCGGGCACGCTGTTTCACGATTAGCCCTACTCGCTGAATTACTGCGCCGCCTTGAGCATCGCTATGACTTAGCGGATCGCGGGAAATCACCGAAGCCTTTTTGGGAACAGCGCCTGATTACCATTGGCAAGCGGGTGAAAATCGACTTTGTGGGCCAGACTGTGCCACTGTTGGGCATGGTCGAGGGCACGGGAGAATGGGGCCAGCTGTTGATCCGCGATGACAACGGCCGTTTGCATACGGTGACCGCAGGAGATGTCACCCTGCTCGAGGTTGCACCGTGACAAAAATGCCGCTATGGCAACGCTTGGTCATTCTCTTTCTCTTGCTGCTTAACCTCATCGTGTTAGCTTTAGGACTTCTGGTTCTTGCAGGCCATCTGCCCGGCTGAATTTACGTGCCGGTACCAACCAAGCTCCCGCTCCGATCGTTAATTGAATTTCACAAAGAAAACAGTTATCGTTGGTGACCCAACGTGCTTAATAGAGAGTATCATTGCCATGCAGGCAGGAATCCAGGTGATTGGATGCCCCCGCGAAGGCGGTGGACAAGCAAGTAACTACTGGTAAAATTCTTACTTATTAGCAATGTCATCCCGACCACTGTTGGCGAAGTGCTATTTTTAGCTGATTGGGAGGGAGTTATCAACGTGTTGAGCCTGCCTGCTATGTTGCCGCAACAGGAAGCGTTCAGTTGCGCGGATGAAGTCATCGTGTCTGGCTGGGCGCGAAACTAACAATGGCCATTGCCGGTGATTGCTGCCTCAAAAACGCGATTGCCTGTCTAGTTCCTGGCTTGAGCGCTTTAGAAGGTAGCGCCGACAAGCGCAGAAAGAGAGCAAGATCATGAAGAAGGTCCTATTGTGGCTCGTCATTCCACTAGTTGTCTTGCTGCTAGTTGGTTGTAATCAGCTTGGCCAGGAGGAGCCTGAAAGTAAGACTCCGGTTGCCGGCGGTAGCACGGGGGAAACGGCCGAAGCGAATCCCTCTGGTACCGAGGCTGAATCGTCCGAGGAACCCCCAGCGCAAGTAACCTTTGAGTCAATTATTGCAGAAGACTTGGGCATTACGACTGTTGCTCCGTCTGATTGGCCCAGGATCGAAGGTGATCCATTGCTAAAAGATGCCTGGGGTTCTGGGCAGTATAGATTTGTGGCCTTTCACTCAGTGCCCGGTGAAGATGTACAATCAGCGATGGCCCAACTCCTAAGCACCACTCCCGATCAGCTGGCTGATGGATCAATAGAAGGTGATTACTGGGAGGAACAGATCGGTAACTATGCTTGGGGAATGTACGCCATCGATAATCCTGAAGTTGGCCTGGTGCAAACCGTATCCATGACTGCACAAGATGGAACGGTCTACGTGGTAAGCCTTTTTGTGGAAACAGACCAAAAGGATACTATCTTGTTCCCCGTGCTTGAGAACTTTGCCATCATAGCTGATGATCCGCAGTCTGCTGAGATCGATATAGTTGAGACAGATGAAACTGAGGCAGAGACGGGTGAAGAGAGTCCCGCCGGATCTACTGATCTGATGAACACGAATTGGCATTTGACCATGTTTGACGATGGGACCGGTCAGTTTGAGAATGTATTGCCTGGGATGGAAATAACGGCCGTGTTTGCAGCCGACGGCAGAGTTTCCGGATCGGCTGGCTGCAACGACTATGTCAGCCTGTTCGAGGTCGACGGCGATACCCTGAGCGTCAGTCTGCCCGCCATGACACGCAGGGAGTGCGCCGAGCTGGATGGCCTGATGCTTCAAGAGACGAGCTATCTTGGCAATCTAACAACTGTGGCCGCTTTTCAACTTCAAGACAACACACTTCAATTAGTTAATGAAGCAGGGGACGTAGTACTGGTTTATCAGATGCCCTAGCCAGTCAAGCACCTACTGCAGCCCAGCATCATAAGCGAAACGTTGCGTTTTATTGAAACCATTCCTTTCTCTCGTATCCCCAGAAAATCACCTGTTCCACTTGGCCCGGACAGGGCGGCTGCGCTTACCTGAAGCGTGGCTGGAGAAATACCCGGCCCTGATCGACAAGGCCCTCTATCCAGCCGCCGCCCTGCTCTTTGCCTATTTAGCTCCCTTGCTGAGCGCTGTTCTAGGATTGCCATTACAGGCCGCTGCCTTGCTGCTGCCGGGAATTCAGCAGACTGCCGCAGGCCTCTTCTTGCTGCTGATTGGGTCGTTCTTGCCTCTATTCTTTCTAGTCTGGCTGTGGCTGCGGGTCTTGGAGCAGCGTCCGTTGTGGACCACAGGGTTGGAACGGCCGTTTTTGAGAAAATATCTGCGCGGGCTAATTATTGGTCTGCTTGTGTTCACGGTCGCGATCATTGCCCTCGCCCTAGTGGACTCAGTAGCCGCAGAAACGACCGTTCCTGAGCCGATCAGCCTGCTAACCTTGGGTGCCTCAGCACTCATCTTTCTTGGTTGGATGATCCAGGGTGCAGCAGAAGAGCTTCTGGCTCGCGGCCTATTGCTTCCCGTCCTCGGCGTACGTTGGGGGCCGCTGCCCGGTGTTCTCGTTTCTTCTCTTTTTTTCGCCTTGCTGCATCTTTTTAATCCCCATCTTAGCCTGATCAGTCTACTCAACCTGGCATTGTTTGGTCTGTTTGCAGCGTTGTATGCGCTTTTCGAAGGAGGGTTATGGGGCATCTTTGCTGTTCATGCTATTTGGAATTGGGCTGAGGGCAACCTGTTTGGTTTGCCAGTTAGTGGTCTGGACAATAGCGCAGGTATACTCTTTAATTTGATGGAAGTGGGACCCGACTGGTTAACTGGCGGATCATTTGGGCCTGAAGGGGGTCTTGCCGTAACTTGCGTGCTAATAGCCGGCTCCTTAGTAGTATGGTTTGCAGGACGAAGACGCCACCGTCAAACCGAAAGCTAAATGTTTCTAGCTGTCCCAAGGTCATTTCCGTAAGCTTCGCTGGATTGAACTGTGACCGGCCTTGATGGATCAAGCTGATGTCGCACCTCACCCCGCAGAGATGCTGAGCCAACTGGGGCACGTTCGCGTACTTAGGTCCAGCGCAGGAGTTATCACAGAGGAATAAGAGGAAAGATGGACGAAAACGCAATTAATGAACAAACAATTGATGCGGGGAAGCCAACGCAACGCCCCCTGGTCGTAAGCATTCTGGCCGTCGTAATGGCCCTAAACGGTATTTTGACCATAACTAACGGTCTGGGCTTCCAGGCAGGCCCTTTGGTGATCGCTTTGGGGGCGAGTGCCATCTTGTTGAGCTTAGGCCTGTGGAAACTTTGGTCATGGTCCTGGATTGGGACCATCATGCTGCAATTTGTTGCCGTTGGTTTTGCCCTGTATGATTGGATCACCGGCATTGGCATAGATTTTGTAGCCATTGCCATTGGTATTTTTGTTGTACTATACCTGTTGCGAACTGAGGTGCGGGCAGCCTTCTTCAGTTGAGGTGAAGCCAACCCCCTTGATATTTCCGGAAATTGGGCTGTTCTCCGAGAACAGCCCAATTTTGTTCTATTGCTGCGGTTGTAAGACAAGATGTTCGACGGCCGCTGCTTCCACAGCTTCACGACCGAAGCGCATCGGATGGTACTGGCCAGTCAAATAAAGCGGCATCTGGTCGTCGTAATGGTCATTATACGGATGGCCACTATTCCCAGTGGGAATGACGCTGCGACTGGCGTCCAGATCGCTCATATCGACCAGCATCCGTTCGGAGGCATGAGCAGTTACCTTTGCTGGTTCGCTGTCCTGCCACGCCTGGGCATTGACCATGCCCCGACCACTGTCCAAGGGAAACGGCCCACGATTGAAAATGGCTTCGATAGGGGCAATGCCGCTAGCACCCAGAATTGCGTCTTCAAAGGTGGTAGTGTGAAGTTTGCCCCAGGCCCAAGCGTTCATATTTCCACCTTGATTCTTCTCCAGCCATAGAACCGCATCAGCCAATGATTGCAGCAAAATATCCTGCCAATCTTCTTTTTCGGCCGTATTGGAATTGTCCCACCAACTCGCATTAAGTTGATCCGCTAGATTGTGCATGAAGATGTTTTTTGCAGTGAGACTAATCTTATCAAGGTTTTCCTGACCAATATCATCAGCTAGCACATTGCGAATCAGGTGCATGTAGAAGATTTCAAATAGCGTCGCCGGGACGCTCTCTTGAGTCTCATATAAATCCCAACCGCGCAGCCGTTCAATAGCCGCTTGAACATTTGCATCATCACTGGACAACCCTTCTAGAAGAGGTACGTAAGATTCAGCAGGAAGCGACTTGCTATCAAACTGAATGCGCGCCAGATCATTGATCGAGACTTTGCCCCCGTTGGCGGTTTCTCTTTCGATCATATCTTCAATTCGCTGCCCTCGATCGCCGTCGGCCCAATCGCGTGCGATAAAATGTGGATAATCCTCATCCACTACGGCATGGTTGGCCGTTACAATATATCCTTGCTCAGGATTATAAAGAGCAGGCAGCTCTTCATAAGGTATCCAACCTTCCCATTCGTACTCGCCTGTCCAGCCAGGTACAGGCACCTCTCCACTGCCATTCTTGCGCACCGGGATCAGACCAGGCGTTTGGTAAGCGATGTTGCCCTCAATATCAGCATAAATGACATTTTGCGAAGGAACATCCCAATAGCGCAGCGCGTCGCGGAACGCTTCATAGTTCTGGGCCTGATCCAACAATACAACTGCCTGAAGAATACGTGATGGTTCCTGCTGTGTCCATTGCAGGGCCAGAACATCATGCACATCATCCCTGATGTCACTGATGATCGGGCCATGATGGGTTACCCGCACCTCCAGGTCAACATCCTCGCCTCCGTTTACCTTAATGACCTCTTTGATGACCTCCATGTCACGCCATTCACCCTCAAACTCATACTGCTTGGCGTTGCTAGGATTGACCTTCTCGATAAACAGATCCTGCACATCGGGAGCGAGATTGGTCACACCCCAGGCGATTTTGTCATTATGACCAACAATAACACCGGGAACGCCGGCAAATGAGAAACCAGTAACATCCCATTCCGGCGCGTGCAAGCCTACCTCGTACCAAATAGAAGGCATTTGCACCGCCAGATGCATATCATTAGCCAGGTACGGCAAACCTGTTTCCGTATGCGCCCCTCCGACCACCCAGTTATTACTACCCACGAAAGGGCCGGTGCCTACTGCAAAGCCTTGCTGCGGGATCTCGCCGGCGAGATCGAGATTGACTGTTTCCCAATCAATGTGAGCTTCCTTGCCGGTTTCTTTAGATTCATTCGTTTTATCGTTCAGTGCGTTCGATTGTTCCTCTGTAGGGGCAATCACCGGACGGTTATGATAGGGATAGGCTGGCCATACCTGCTCCACCGTAGCTTCGCCCAGCTCCTGGATCAGGCTGGCCCGGTCAATTTCGTCAGCCATGTTGCCACCAAGATCATAGGACATCGCCACGCCCCAGGAAACAGTATTGACCGGTGTCCACGGTTCAATCTCCCATGGCTCTTTCACCAGACCGAGTATGTCAAAGTGAACTGAAAGGTCATCCCGGTTGTCATTGATATAAGCATTCACGCCGGCGCTGTAGGCATCCAGGATCGCCATGAAATCTGGTTGCTCCTGCTGATAATATGTAACGGCCGTCTCCGCCATGCGGTTAAAACCAACTGTGCGAATGAATTTGTCATTATCGACCGTTGCTGCACCGGCAATTTCAGACAAGCGACCTTGGCCTATGTGACGCCAGAACTCCATCTGCCAGAAACGATCCTGGGCATGTACATAGCCTTGGGCGAAAAAGAGATCATCCTGGTTGTTGGCGTAAATATGCGGAATGCCGTACTCGTCGCGATAAATGTGCACTTCGTCATGCAATCCTTGCACAGTCACGGAGCCTTCTGTTACTGGAAACGACTTTCGCGTTGCGTAATATGCGCCACCACCTGCTACAATACCCGCTACCATGACCAGCACGACAATGATACCCAAAATGATTATGGCAATGCGTGTCAAGCGTTTCATTTTCTCCTCCAGGTGGCCAAGGTTTACGCGTGACTCATTCTTGCTCCACACGACTATGATACACTAATGAAGCTAAACCTAAAATATTTATGACGCATTTTCTGTTTGCGGTTTCAAAGCTATAATGAACAGGATGATCAACACATTGCACATGGTCTTAATCGCCAGTTTCTATATCATAGTGTTGCTGCTAATCATGGTCATTGATCTGCAACAGCGCCGGATCTTGAATGAGATAGCGCTCCCGGCGACGTTGGTAGCGCTGGCAATTAGCCTTGCCTTTGGAAGGGAGACGTTCTTCCTCGCCCTTCTTGGAGCCTTGATCGGGTTTTTGTTTTTCTATGCCCTATTTTGGCTGGGAGGACGTTTATATGGACCAGGCGCCTTGGGCTTTGGTGATGTCAAGCTAGCCATGTTACTTGGCGCGATGTTAGGATTGCAGCATATACTGCACACGCTGGCCCTGGGTATTCTTCTAGCTGGCCTGGCCGCTTTCCTGCTCCTTTTCGCGGGTCGAGCCGGTCGCAGGAACACACTACCCTATGGGGCATTTCTGGCCGCTGCCGGTATTTTTATGCTGCTCTGGACAAATATATGGTTGTTATGACTGAATTTGAAATACGGCCTCTGCAAAGCATAGCCGATATGCAAGATATTGAAGAACTGCAATTGATCGTCTGGGGCAAGGACGAGCGTGAGATAATGCCAGGACACCTCTGTCACGCCTTGCAGCACAATGGTGCCGCGTTGCTTGGGGCTTTTGATGGCTCAAAACTTGTTGGTTTTACCCTGGCTGTTTTGTCGACGGTAGAGGGGCTGAGGGATCGAATTGACCAGGTGGCCGCCGCCCGTTTGAAAATGTACTCGGTGATCGCCGGTGTATTACCCGAATATCGCGACGCCGGCGTAGGTTATATGTTAAAAATGGCGCAGCGCGACTTCGCTTTACGTATTGGCGTGCGCTTGATCACTTGGACATACGATCCTCTAGAGAGCCGCAACGCCCGTTTCAATATTGGTAAGTTGGGGACTATATGTCATCGCTACCTACGGAACTTTCATGGTGAAATGGCTGGCATCAACGCCGGACTGGAAACAGATCGCTTTGAAGTTGAATGGTGGGTGACGAGTAACCGCGTCAAAAGCCGTGCAAATCAGCAGAGACAGCCGTTGCCGCTTCAGGCGCTCCTGGATGGGGGTGCGCTTCTTGTAAATGAGGCGATCTTCAATGCCGCCGGATTGCCTGTTCCCCCGGCAAACTACGTCAGCAGGCCCGCAAACTTGATGCTTGTGGAGATACCCGCTGACTTCCAGGAAATTAAGCGGCGCGATTTCCCATTGGCATTGCGCTGGCGTACCCATTCACGCACTTTATTCGAGGAACTTTTCCATAGCGGATTTTTGGTTACTGATTTTGTGGCTTACGCTGACGAGGATGATCGCCGTCGCAGCTTCTATCTGTTAACTTATCAGGACGCCTGAAATAAACCCATTACGGGAAATGGACCAATCTGGAGCAATGAGAAACCATGAAAATCGAAGCCATTGATCTCTATACCATCAGCCAGTCACTGATCCGGCCGTTTGCCACTAGTTTTGGGTCGCAGCAGGAGCGAGCTTGCTTGCTCGTTGCGATACACAGCGAGGGACTGACGGGTTGGGGCGAATGCGTTGCCACCAATGATCCCGGCTATAGTTACGAAACGGCCGAGACAGCCTGGCATATTTTGAGTGACTTTCTGATCCCTGGCTTAATCGGCAAGGATATTCAAGAACCGCAGAATTTGCAGCCCCTGTTTCGCGCAGTGCGCGGCCATCCACTGGCCAAGGCTGCACTTGATCAGGCTGTTTGGGATCTGACTGCGCAGCGCGATGGCGTTTCCTTCGCCGAAAAGCTGGCCAGCCCCTATCCGGAGGGCCCGCGCCCTCGCGTCAAGGTCGGCGTGAGCATTGGCATTCAGCCCAGCATAGGACAAACGCTGGACCTTATCCAAGAGCATCTGGAAAAGGGATATGATCGTATCAAGCTCAAGATTAAACCCGGTTATGATGTCGAACTGGCACGTTCTGTGCGTACGGCCTTCCCCGATCTTACGTTTATGCTTGATGCCAATTCAGCTTACACGCTTGAAGATATCGCTGTTCTACAGGCCCTGGACGAGTTTGATCTACTTATGTTGGAACAACCACTAGGCCACGAGGATATCTACAACCACAGCAAATTGCGGCCTCAAATCAAGACCCCGCTATGTCTGGACGAAAGCATCACATCGGCCGATCTGGCGCACTTTGCGCTCGAGATAGGCGCTTGCGACATCATAAACATCAAACCCACTCGCGTCAGTGGCTGGACTGAAGCCCGCAAGATTCACGATCTAGGCCGCCAGGCAGGTATTGATTTGTGGGTTGGCGGTATGCTGGAAACAGGAGTCGGCCGTGCCGCGCAATTGGCGTTGGCTTCACTGCCAGGTTTTACACTACCTGGTGACATCTCGGCCACAGAACGTTATTATGATCCCGATATCACCGCGCCATTTTTGCTGAACGCTGAGGATAGTACCATTGACGTCCCTCAGGGACCGGGTCTTGGAGTGCAGATTAATATGGCGCAGCTGGCAGCGGTTATCCGGCGCAGACAATCTTTTGTCTAGTAAACAATCGCTCGTACGCTTTGCCGGAAAGCCGCCGGTCACAAGGCGATCCGCGGGAATTCCCGGTTTCTGGAAGAGGTAATCATGTTTAAAGAGCAGAAAATCGCGTTTATCGGCGCGGGAACGATGGGTGAGGCCATGATTCGGGGCCTCTTGGAACTAGAGATCGTCAAGCCAGATCAGATTTTGGCCGCTGATCCCTGGGTAGATCGTACTGACTACCTTGCGGAACGATATGATATCCATGTCACACAAGACAATCGTGAGGCAGCCGAAGTTGGCCAGATCGTCATCCTTTCGATCAAGCCGCAGAGCATCCCCTATGTCTTGCCCGATATACGTGGTCACTTGCGCCGTCAGGACCTGCTGTTATCCATTATCGCCGGGGCGCCTATCAAGAAACTGGCTGATGGTTCTGCTCATGCCTCTGTAATTCGAGCCATGCCCAATACGCCGGCCCAGATCGGTATGGGTATCACAGTCTGGACATCTACCCCACAAGTGAGCCAGGATCACAAAGAGAAGGCCAAGTTAATCCTGGGTGCATTAGGTGAAGAAATTTATGTTGAGCAAGAAGCCTATCTCGACATGGCAACCGCGTTGAGCGGATCTGGTCCAGGCTATGTGTTCATGATGATGGAAGCATTGATAGATGCTGGCGTACATCTCGGGTTTTCGCGGCATGTGGCCAGGCAATTGGTTTTCCAGACCATGCGCGGCTCGGTAGAGTACGCCAGCCAATCTGGCAAACACGTGGCCGAACTGCGAAACCAGGTGACCTCGCCCGGAGGAACGACGGCAGCCGCCCTTTACCATATGGAAAAAGGGGGCTTGCGCACCGTGATATCGCGCGGTATCTGGGCGGCGTACCAACGCTCTGTGGAGTTAGGCCAGGGCGAGGACGTAAAAGATCCCGGTTCATAAGAAGGCGTCCGGTCTGACAATAGCCATGGGCAACGTACGCATGCCTGCCGGGATAACGGCACAAATCGAAACAAGGTCAACCTCCTATGGCCGGTTAGTGCTGCAGAATGGCCGGCACTGGCTCTGTTTTGCCGATCCGGTCCACGTTATTGTAGCCCGCGATGCGCAAGACGTAACAGATGCTCTGCGCACAATCGAAAATGCTGTTGCGCGCCATGGTCTGTACGCTGCTGGATTTATGAGCTACGAAGCGTCTGCTGCCTACGGACTTGCCGTACACCACGCTGATCCCGATGGCCTTCCTCTGCTTTGGTTCGGACTTTATGATCGGCCGTATGAAATAGCGCCCGCCAGCCCAGGAAATGCAGCTTACCATCTTGGTAAATGGCGTGCCAACCTGGATCAGGAAGCCTATTTTACTGCCATCGAACAGATTAAAGGCCACATAGTCAATGCTGACACATACCAGGTGAACTTTACCATGCGCCTGCGATCTCACTTTACGGGCGACGCCTGGGCGCTGTTTCATGATCTGAGCCAGGTACAACAAGCCGCTCATTCGGCCTATCTGGACCTTGGCCGGCATGTCATCTGTTCTGCATCGCCTGAACTATTTTTCCAGCTAGATGGCGATCTGCTCACGGCGCGACCGATGAAAGGGACAGCCGGACGCGGCCGTACCTTGGCCGAAGACAAGCTGCAGATCGGAAGGCTGCAATCATCGGTGAAGGATCGTGCCGAAAACGTGATGATAGTAGATATGATTCGCAATGATTTCGGACGCATTGCAGAAATAGGCACTGTCCAGGTGCCGCAGCTTTTCACAGTTGAACGATATCCAACCTTGCTGCAGATGACGTCAACCGTGAAGGCACGTAGTACAGCTGCGCTACCGGATATCATGGCCGCAATGTTCCCCTGCGCTTCAATTACCGGAGCGCCAAAAGTACGTACCATGCAAATCATCAAAGCGTTAGAGCCCGAACCGCGCGGTATTTACACCGGTACGATTGGTTATTTCGGACCAGAGCGTCAAGCGTCCTTTAATGTGGCGATTCGCACTATCGTGATCGATAGGGACACGGGTCAGGCTGATTATGGGGTAGGTAGCGGTATTGTCTGGGATTCACAGGCGGCCGAAGAATATGCGGAATGTCACCTGAAATCGCGCGTTCTAGTACAAAGATGGCCATCTTTTGATCTGCTCGAGTCCCTGCTGTGGATGCCTGAGGAAGGCTTCTTCCTCCTAGACTTGCATCTGCAACGCTTGGCTGAGTCGGCCGAATACTTTGGCTACCCTTTTGAAGAGAAGTCGATTCGCCGCCACTTAATGGAACTGTCTAGGACGCTTACCGGCCCCAAGAAAATACGGATTCTGCTTGCGAGCGACGGCGAATTGACGTCGAAAGTTAGTTCGTTAGCCGCTGGAGCTAAAATGGAACCTGTGCGCGTGGGTCTGGCGGCAGCACCGGTAAATATGGACGACATTTGGCTATACCATAAGACAACCCATCGCCGGGTGTATGACGAAGCCCGCGAATCTTGTCCACATTGTGATGAGATCATATTGTGGAATGAGCGCGGCGAAATCACGGAGGCAAGCAGCGCCAATGTCGTTTTGGAGCTGGATGGTCAATTGATCACGCCGTCAGTGACGTCCGGGCTGTTGGCAGGGACATATAGGCGGTCTCTACTTGAACAAGCTCTTATCCGTGAAGATACCGTCACTATTGCTGATTTGCAGCGCAGCCCACAGCTATTTCTGATAAATTCCGTGCGTAAATGGCGCAAAGCTGTTCTTATTGAATCTGAATTATTTATGACAGGCGGTTAAATATGAAGCGAATATTGGTTACAGGTGGAACAGGCTACATTGGCAGTCACACAATACTTGAATTATTGAATGCCGGCTACGAAGTTGTCGCCGTTGATAATCTATCAAATAGCAGTGAAGAGTCGCTAAAAAGGGTCCAGGAACTTGCCGGTAAATCCGTGGTTTTCCACAAGGTGGATATTACGAACAAGGACAGTCTGAAGGCGGTGTTTGCGACCGATCAAATAGATGTTGTAATCCATTTTGCAGCTCTGAAAGCTGTAGGCGAGTCCGTAGCAAAGCCGCTGCATTACTACTATAACAATGTGACCGGAACGCTGGTGCTTTGTGAGGTGATGCGCGATCATGGGGTCAAGAACATCGTCTTCAGTTCTTCGGCAACCGTATACGGCGATTCGAAAACAATGCCCTTGTTGGAGGATTTTCCCATGTTGCCGGCGACAAATCCCTACGGCCGTTCCAAACAAATAATGGAAGATGTCTTGCGTGATCTTTACATTTCTGACAACGCTTGGAATATCGCCATATTACGCTACTTCAACCCCATCGGCGCCCACGAAAGCGGCCGTATTGGTGAAGACCCCAACGACATTCCCAAGAACCTTCTTCCCTATGTCGCGCAAGTGGCGGTGGGCAAACATCCCTATGTACGTGTCTATGGCGATGACTATCCAACTCCTGACGGCACCGGCATTCGTGACTATGTTCATGTAGTCGATCTTGCTGTTGGCCACATTAAGGCTCTGGAAAAGCTGGCTACAAATCCCGGCACCGTGACCTACAACCTCGGTACAGGACAGGGCAATTCGGTTCTTGAAGTCATTGCAGCTTTCGAAGAAGCGTCTGGAAAGAAGATCCCTTATAAAATACTGGATCGGCGTCCCGGTGATCTGGCCGTTTCATATGCCGACGTCAGCAAAGCCCAGCGCGAATTAGGACTGGGTGGCCGAGCGAGACATTAACGACATGTGTGTAGATGCCTGGCGCTGGCAGTCACAGAATCCTGACGGTTACGCCTGAGATAGAAACAGACAGGGTGATATTTGTCACCCTGTCTGTTTCACACCTACTTGCCTTTGAACTGCGGCTTGCGCCGTTCTAAAAAGCTTTGCGCTCCTTCCACAAAATCTTCCGTATTGAATAGCTGGCTTTGCGCCCAACCTTCCAACATCAAACCACGGTCGAGATCCGCCAGGCCATCAATGACGCGTTTAGCCATCCCAACCGCCAAAGGTGCGGCCTCGCTGATTTCCGCCGCCAGTTCTTCACCTTGGGTCAATAGATCCGCAACCGGTACCACGCTGTTGACAATGCCCCATCGTTCCGCCTGGCTCGCGTTAATTTGCCGGCCCGTAAAGATCAACTCTTTAGCTCGCGCTGGACCAGCCAGGCGTACCAGGCGCGTCGTCCCCCCTACGTCAGGGATCAGGCCTAGTTTTGTCTCCAGCAAGCCCATCATCGTTCCCTCGGCAGCAATGCGCATGTCGCAGGCCAGGGCCAATTCCATAGCCAGACCGAGACAATACCCGTGCAGCAGGGCGATAGTTGGCAGTTCCAACCTTTCCAGGCGCGTAAGGACGCGTTGGTAATCGTCGGTAATACGCCGGCCACGCTGCTGCCAGTTCGAACCGTATTTTTGCGGCAGCATCAGAAAATCGCTGACGTCAATGCCGGCAGAAAATGCCTTGCCTTCGCCGCGTATCAGGACAGCACGCACGCCAGATGCTCGCCCAGCTTCGTTTACGGCCGCATCAAAGGCCGTGTACAAATCCATGTTGATCGCGTTGCGCTTTTCTGGTCGATTCAGTACGATTTCAAAAATCGCTTCCCGTTGTTGTGTATAAACAAGCTCACTCATCCTGCGAATTCCTCCATATCAACCGTTCCATCCACCACGCTTAACATGATTGCAGCATGTTCCCTCACCATCCAAAATTTTGCACACGCATATATTTCAATCTGCGTAATCCTTCGGCAGGCTCAGGACAAGTTCTGCGTAATCTTTGCTGATCTCTGCCCTTTTATCGTTTGACACGGGTCATGGCCAGCAGAGCAAGCGCCATGAATAGCGCGCTGTAGATAAACAGCCAACGGTACTGGTCGCCGAGCGTATCAACCACGACCCCACCCATAGTAGGTCCCAGCACGGCCGCAAGCTGTGATGAGAAGTAGTACAGCCCTGTATACGCTCCGATCCGGCGTTCATCCCCGTGATCATAAACCAGCGGCAAGCTGTTTACATTCACCAGCGCCCAAAATATCCCCGTTAATACCAGCGCTAGCACGAAAGTAATGGTGTCCTGGATGATAAAGTAGCTGGCCAAAAAGATGATGGTCAAAGCAATCAGCCCAATGCGAATGACAGGGCTACGGCCGTACTTTGTGCCCAGAAGACCGGCCGGCAACGCCGCCAGGATAAACGTTATCGTTACAGAACCGGCGAAGATCGAGGCTGTGCCTGGTGCGATACCCAGCGTAAAAACGGCGAAGGAGGAAAGTCCCGCTTCCAAGGCGTTAAAAGCCATGAACCAGAGCAGGATACCCAGCAGCACAAATAGCCCACGCTTATCCGGATTGCGCCAGGCTGTGCCCAAATTGGCCACGACCCCTTCATCTTTTGGCTGTTCCTCGTCGATCTGCTGCGGTTCTTTCACCCCGACAAGCGCGACTGCCATCGCCGCAACCAGGAGGATCGCCCCGCCGACAAAAGGGGCCGCACGGCCGAAGTTATTAAATAGATATCCGCCACCAAAAAACGCCAGCAGAGCGCCGGCACCACCCATTAGATTGATGATGCCGTTGGCCTTGCTGCGGTCGTTGGGCAAAAAGAGATCCCCCAGCCAGGACACCGTTGGTGAACGGAAAAGAGCCATGCCAAAATTGGTGATCAGGATGAAGACAGCAATAGCCACGGCCGTTTGTGCAAAGGGGATCAGCGTGAACCCAATCACGGCGACCGGTACACCCAGGATGATCCAAGGCTTGCGTCTTCCAATGCGGGTCCATGTACTATCGCTTTTAGCACCGACCCATGGCTGGAAAAAGACGTTGATCAGGTTATCCCAGGTCATGATAAACAAGGCCAGCGCTGGCGTCAGGCCAAAGCCGACAACCTGCGGAACTTCGCGCCCCGCTTCCAGCAATTGCCGCTCAAACTCAGGATTTCCAGCTTGTAGAAAAATGGGGATAAACTGATTAAATATCGGCCAGATAATACTGATACCCAGAAAACCGAAGCCGACGATGAACGTCTTCTTGTAGGAGAATCTTTTCAACTCATTCATAGACTCTGCGGTAGCTGCCATCTGTCCCTCCATTCCTTGTGCCACTCTTGTTCTGAACAAAGTAATAACAGCACACTTGATTATAACCATCTATGGCAGCAAAAGCAGACGCCGAATTGCTCAAAACTCCTTTGTAGTCTCGGTCGCCAATGTCGGAGCGGAGCAGTGTTTGGATAGCTATTAATAGCTTGAGTATGCAAGATACTATTTAAGTTGGCTCGCAGGAGAGTGGTTGAAGGTTGTTCATCACTAATCCATGCTATAATTCCCGCGGCAAAAGCGAGTTGTGGAAAAGTGACTTCATGAACACGGATGCATTGATTCGGACTAAACTACAACGACCGGTGATCGGTCCAGATATTCTGCCACGAACCCAGTTGATAGAGAGCTTGGAGAACGGCCGTCATCGCAAACTGACGCTCATCTCCGCTCCGGCCGGTTATGGCAAATCCATCCTGGCCAGCCTTTGGTTAGAGGCAAGTGAGTGCCCCGGGGCCTGGCTCTCGCTCGACAGAAACGACAACAATCTGGATCTATTCCTCAACTACTTCATCGGCGCCATTCGCACCATCTTCCCTGAATCTTATTCCGAAACCGGGCACTTGTTAAGAGGCATACAACCTCCCACGCAGAATATCCTGGCCACGAGTCTAGTCAATGATGCGTTCACGTTACCCCAACCTTGCCTCCTCGTTCTTGACGATTACCACCTGATCCATAACCGGGATATCAATCAGCTTATAGACACCTTCATTCAATATCTTCCCGCCCGCATACATCTGGTGCTCATCACCCGGCATGATCCCTCTCTCGATATTGGCAAACTTCGCGCCAAAAACCAGGTTAACGAAATCAGATTAGCGGAACTGCGCTTCAACGAAGAAGAAACGCAG
>CAVONO010000020.1:0-33781 GCA_963697305.1 uncultured Chloroflexia bacterium | reverse complement strand
ATTGTCGTAATGCTGGCAGCGGTCTAGCCTGTTACGAATTGCTTTATTTGCGCGGCTTGGCGAGTTGGCATCGGCCAATGTCGCCACGGGGCTCCGGGCGTTGAGAACCCCCTCATAGCGCCGGATACGGCCACAGCAATCAGATTACCAAGGAAGGCTCATGATCAAACTCGAAGACATCAAAAAGGACGCGCAGGTTTTAGGCATACAGGGCAATGAGATCGTCCGCATCGTCCAGGTCGAGCCGGTCGGCGATAGTGCAATCACTGTCTACTACAAAGACAACCAGGGCCGTCTGGGCGAACAAATGCTATTTCGCTCGGACGAAGCACGGCTTGAGCTGGCGCAGGCAGGTCGACCCTGGGCCTTCGATGCGCCAGGGGAAGATTTCAAACTCGGGCTTGAGGCGTACCGTATCTCACAGGCCGCCCTGTTTGACCCTATGATGGCGGTACACACCTCTAACGTAGAGCCGCTGCCCCACCAGATCTCTGCTGTGTACGAAGCCATGCTACCCCGGCAGCCACTGCGGTTTGTGCTGGCTGATGATCCCGGCGCCGGCAAGACCATTATGGCTGGCTTGCTGATCCGCGAACTGTTGATGCGGGCCGATGCCAAACGCATCCTGATCGTCTCTCCCGGCGGTCTCACCGAGCAGTGGCAGGACGAATTGCTGGAGAAATTCGGCGTTCAGTTCGAGATCTTCAGCCGTGAGAAGCAGGAACAGTGTGCATCCGGCAACTACTTCGACGAACAGAATCAACTCCTCTGCCGCCTGGATCAGCTATCGCGTAATGAGGAGTACCAGGAAAAGCTGAAAAACACTGAGTGGGATCTCATCATCGTTGACGAGGCCCACAAACTCTCCGCCAATTACTTCGGCAACAAGGTCAACAAGACCAAGCGCTTTTTACTGGGTGAGTTGCTCGGCTCGATCACCCGCCACTTTCTGTTAATGACAGCCACGCCGCACAACGGCAAGGAAGAAGACTTCCAGATCTGGCTCTCGCTGCTGGATGGCGATCGCTTCTACGGCAAGTTTCGCGAAGGCGCGCACAAGGTGGATGTCTCCGACATGATGCGCCGCATGGTGAAGGAGGAGCTGCTCAAATTCGACGGCACCCCGTTGTTTCCTGAACGTCGTGCCTACAGTGCCAACTATGAACTGTCCGATGCAGAAGCAGCGCTGTACGCCGCCGTAACCGACTACGTCCGCAATGAGATGAACCGTGCCGACAATCTGGATGGTAAACGCCGGGGCACGGTCGGCTTTGCACTCACGCAGCTGCAGCGTCGCCTCGCCTCAAGTCCAGAAGCGATCTACCAATCCCTGAAGCGCAGGCGCAAACGTCTTGAATCCCGCCTGGAAGAGATGAAGTTGGTCGCTCGCGGCCACAGTGTTCAGAAAGGTGTCGCAGAAACCCTTGGTGAATACACGGTAAAACGACAGATCGACCTGCCGGACAATTTCGATGAGTTAGATGAAGAGCTGAGCGCAGAAGAATATGAACTCTATGCTGACCAGGTCGTCGACCAGGCCACCGCGGCCGAAACCATCCCTGAGTTAGAAGCGGAAATTCTGATTCTGAAGGATCTGGAACACCAGGCGCTGGGCGTCGTGCAGTCCGGCAATGACAAAAAATGGGAAGAGCTTTCTCATCTGCTGCAGGACCGGCCTGAGATGTACACAGAGTCCGGCAGCCGCCGCAAGCTGATCATCTTCACCGAGCACAAGGATACCCTCAATTATCTGGTTGGCCGTATCCGCGGCATGCTGGGCAATCCCGAAGCGGTGATCACCATTCACGGTGGCGTCAATCGTGATGATCGGCGTAAGGCCCAGGAAGAATTCCGTAACAATCGTGATGTGCAGGTGCTGGTGGCCACCGATGCCGCTGGTGAAGGTGTCAACCTGCAAAACGCCAACCTGATGGTCAATTACGATCTGCCCTGGAACCCCAACCGCCTGGAACAGCGCTTTGGCCGTATCCATCGCATTGGTCAAACAGAGGTGTGCCATCTATGGAATCTGATCGCCAGTGAAACGAGAGAAGGTGAAGTCTTTCAGCGACTATTCGACAAAATCGAGATCGAAAAACAGGCTCTCGGCGGTAAGGTCTTTGACATACTGGGCGAAGTATTTGAGGGGAAATCATTAAAAGATTTGCTGGTAGAGGCAATCCGCTCCAGCGAATCAGATGAGGCACGTCACGCCTATCAGGAAAGTTTCTTTGGCAAGGCCCTGGATACTGAACACCTGAAGGAAATCCTCCGGCGCAATGCTCTCGTTGAACAGCATATGAGCCTGGAAGATCTTTATGCCGTCAAAGAGGAGATGGAAAAAGCCGAGGCTCGCAAGCTGCAGCCCTACTTTATCCGTGCCTTTTTCACCGAGGCATTTCAGAACCTCACCGGCGAAATGCGCCCCCGCGAGGCCGGTCGATACGAGGTGCGGCATGTGCCGGCCTCTATTCGTGAGCGTGACCGGATCATTGGTGAAAGCCGCACCCCGGTATTAAAGAAGTACGAGCGGATCTGTTTCGAGAAAGACCTGGTGCGCGCCCAAGGCAAGCCGATGGCGGACCTGATCCACCCCGGCCATCCGCTGATGCATGCCACCACCGACCTGATCCTCTCAGCACACCGCAGCAAGCTCAAGCAAGGTGCGGTTCTGGTGGATCCCAACGATGACGGCGTAGAGCCACGCATACTGTTTATGGTGGATCACAGCGTTCGTGAAGCGTCAGCCAATGGTCAGCACGACAAGCCCAGAGTCGCTTCCCGGCGCTTGCAGTTCGTGGAGATCGACCAGCATGGCAAGGCTATTCACGCCGGCTGGGCACCGCACCTCGACCTGCAGCCCATTGATGATTACGACCTGAAACTGGTGCAGGACATTCTCAATGCCCCATGGATCAGTGCAGACCTTGAAGGCCTGGCACTCAACCATGCATCCCAACACCTGGTGCCGGAACACTACCAGGAGGTAAAAGCCCGCCGTGAACATCAGGCCGACAAGGTGCTGGCAGCGGTCAATGAGCGGCTGGTCAAGGAGATCAATTACTGGTCCGACCGCTACATCAAACTCAGTGACGATGTCGCTGCCGGTAAACAACCGCGCATGCAGCCTGAGATGGCGCGCCGCCGGGTAGATGAACTCACTGAACGCCTGAACCAGCGCAAGCGGGAACTGGAGGCCATGAAGGCCGTAGTCTCCAGTACGCCCGTGGTCATTGGTGGCGCGTTGGTCATTCCGCAGGGTCTGTTGGCGCAACGCAAAGGCGAGACCACCTTCTGCGCCGACGCCGAGGCCCGCGCACGCGTAGAAATGGTGGCGATGAATGCGGTCATGGCTGTGGAACAGGGCTTTGGTTATGACGTGAAAGATGTCTCTGCCGAAAAATGCGGCTGGGATGTCACCGCCCGCCCACCCGCCAACCCTGATGGCTCGATTAAGCCGGATCGACATATTGAAGTGAAAGGCCGCGCAAAAGGGCAAAGCACCATTACGGTCAGCCGCAATGAAATCATCTATGCCCTCAACCAGACGGATAAATTCCTGCTGGCCGTTGTGATCGTCGATGGCGACAACCACGAAGGCCCGCACTACATCCGCAACCCTTTCAGTACTGAGCCCGACTTTGGCGTGGCCAGTATCAACTATGACTTGAGTGATCTGCTTTCCAAGGCAGTGTCACCGGAACTGACTATCTAAGGTTTTTCAATGGCCGAAATAAAAACACCCAAAAAACTGATTGAAGTCGCGCTACCGCTGGACGACATCAACGTCGCGGCAGCGCGAGAGAAATCTATTCGGCACGGTCATCCCTCAGCACCTTGCATCTTTGGTGGGCTCGCCGTCCTTTGGCAGCAGCAAGGGCCGTATTGTTTGCGCAAATGGTCAATGATCCCGGATACCAGCAGAGCGAAGGCTTCAAGTATGGGGTGAACAAGAAAGAAGCCGAGATCAAACGCGAGAAGCTCTTTCAGATAATCCGTGACCTGGTGAAGTGGGAAAACACCAATAATGAGGAGGTGCTGAATCGGGCACGTGAGGCGATCTGGGAAAGCTGGCGTGAAACTTGTCATCTAAACCGCAATCATCCCCAAGCAGCAGAACTGTTCAATCCGGATAAACTCCCGGCCTTTCATGATCCATTTGCCGGCGGAGGAGCGATCCCACTGGAAGCGCAGCGATTGGGATTGGAAAGTTATGCCAGTGACCTGAATCCAGTAGCGGTGATGATCAACAAAGCCATGATCGAGATCCCACCGAAGTTTGCCGGGCAACGACCAGTAGGTCCTCTGCCCCAAGGCGAGAAGCAAGGCAAGCTGATGGATGACTGGTCTGGCGCCACGAGGCTTGGCCGAGGATGTACGTCGTTACGGCCACTGGATGCGGGAGGAAGCATTTAAGCGTATTGGTCATCTCTACCCTAAGGTCAAAATCACCGCCAGAGATGGTTGCAGAACGACCTGACTTGAAACCTTATGCAGGCGACAGAACTGACTGTTATCGCCTGGCTCTGGGCTAGAACTGTAAAAAGTCCTAATCCGGCCTTCAGTCATGTAGATGTTCCTTTAGCTTCAATCTTTCGTGCTTTCCACCAAAGAAAGGTAAAGAAGCTTATGTCGAACCAGTAAGTGAGGGTGATAGCTATCACTTTAAAGTGTCATATTGGACTCCCGCCAGCGGAGCGAAAGAAGGAACAAAACTAGGTCGATGGAGCAAACTTCAAATGTCTGTTATCGGATACGCCTATTCCGTTCGAAATACATTTACGCAGCAAGCTCAAGCTGGACGTTTGGGGCAACGCCTGATGGCGATTGTTGCTGGAAGGGAAAACAGGGCGAGTTTATCTTGCGCCAACGCCTAGACATGGAGGATGCGAAGATGCTCACTCGTATGGAGTCCTGAAGCATAAATGCCAGATAATCCTCGCTGGTTCTCAATCCGCCGATGTACGGCATGAATACTTTTGGCGACCTATTTACCCCCCGCCAACTGGTAGCACTTAACTACCTTCTCTGATTTGGTTCAGGAAGCTCGCGAAAAGTCGATCGCTGATGCCAAAGCAGCAGGTATGGCAGACGATGGAATAGGTCTTGATGCCGGAGGCAAGGTGCGACTGCTTATGGCGATGCGTTAGCGTCTATTTGGGATTTGCCGTTATCAAAGCTAGCCGATTATTGGTCATACATATGCAGCTTGGGATCTCATGGGAGTGAACAATTGCATCATCGTTTGGCACGCAAGCAATTCCTATGGTGTGGGATTATGCTGAAACGAATCCATTTTCTAAGTTCACGGGCAATTGGATTGACTTGTATGGACTGGATTCGTAAGGGAATCGCTGAGCAATATCAGGTTCAACCCTGGTGTTCAGGGTGCGCGCAATCAAGCAGATGCAGCTACACAGACATTGAGTACAGAACAAAGTCATTTCTACTGACCCTCCCTACTACGACAATATTGGTTATGCTGATCTTTCAGACTTTTTTTATGTGTGGATGAGTCGATCACTTTAAGCGTTCTTATCCAGATCTATTTTCGAACAATGGCAGTTCCAAAAGCTGAGGAATTGGTAGCAACGCCATATCGACACGGAGGCAAAAGAAAAAGCTGAAATCTTCTTTTATGGATGGCATGACACAGGCATATACGCAAATATGCTAGACAAGCACATCCAGCATTTCCTGTCACGATTTATTACGCTTTCAAGCAATCAGAAACGAAAGACAGGTGACACTACAATCACTGGGTTGGGAAACTTTTTTTGAAGCAGTAATTAAATGCGGGCTTTGCAATACGATGGCACCTGGCCTATGAGAACGGAAATGAAAGCACGGATAATTGGCGCATGGACAAATGCTTTAGCTTCGTCAGTCGTTCTAGTCTGCCAAAAACGAGAAGCTAGATGCCGAATCCATTTCCCGCCGTGATTTCCAACGCGAACTGCGCGAAAAAATGCCCGAAGCACTAGAAACCATGATCGGCGGAGAAACAGGCACCACACCCATCGCTCCCGTGGATTTAGCCCAGGCCGCGATTGGCCCGGGGATGGCCATCTTCTCCAAATACGAGGCCGTGCTGAATCAGGATGGTTCACGCATGAGCGTGCATGATGCGCTAATCCTGATTAACCGCGCTATCACCGAATATCTCAGCCCGGATTCTGGCAGCTTCGATGCCGACACCCAGTTCTGCTCCAGTTGGTTCGATCAGTACGGATGGAGTACTGGCCCCTTTGGTGAAGCGAACGTACTGGCGCAAGCAAAGGGCACAACGGTAGATGGCGTGAATACCGCTGGGGTCGTCGAATCCGGCGGCGGCAAGGTTCGTCTATTGAAATGGGCGGAGTACGAAGCCGATTGGGATCCCACTACAGACAACCGCACTCCTGTCTGGGAAGCCTGCCACCAGATGATTCGCAGTCTCAACAACCAGGGTGAATCTGCTGCTGGCGAGCTGCTGGCCAAGATGCCGGAGAAAGGCGAACCCATCCGTCAACTCGCCTATCACCTCTACACCCTGTGCGAACGCAAGAAGTGGGCCGAAGATGCCCGCGCCTACAACGAATTGATCGGTTCCTGGCACGCCATTGTCACCGCCTCCCACGAGGTTGGCCACAGTGGCTCGCAAGCCGAGCTCGGACTGGATTTTTGAGGACTAAACCATGAGTTTGAAACCCTGGCGCGAAATTGCCACCCCGCACAAGGATGTTCTGGAAGGCACCTTCAAACAGTCCGAGTTTGCGGCTGACATTACTCAGGTAGCCAATGGCACAGCCACGGCTGAGTATCAGGATGCGGAGATGTTCTTCTCCCGCACCTATATCACCGAGGGCATGCGCCTCTTACTGATCTCTGTCGCGCAACGGTTGGCCGGGCTCGGTGGCGACCCGGTCATTCAATTGCAGACCGCTTTCGGTGGCGGCAAGACCCATACCCTGTTGGCCGTGTTTCACCTGGCTTCGCGCAAGGTGGGCACCGACAAGCTCACGGGCATTCCTCCGGTATTGGATGAAGCAGGTATTCAGAGCCTTCCCTCGGCCAGAGTGGCGGTGATTGATGGCATCAAACTGTCGCCCAGCCAGCCCAGGAAGTACGGGAGCATAACGGCCAACACGCTGTGGGGCGAACTGGCCTGGCAACTGCTGGGGGATGAGGGTTATCAGATGGTCGCCGACAGCGATGCTGACGGCACCTCTCCCGGAAAAGAGGTTCTCACCGAACTGATCAGTAAGGCAGCGCCTTGCGTGATTCTGGTGGATGAGCTGGTGGCGTTTATTCGCCAACTGGAGCTTGGCAAGCAATACAAGGCAGGCACCTTCGATAGCAACGTCAGTTTTATCCAGGCGCTCACCGAAGCGCTGAAGGCGGTACCCAATGCCATTCTATTGGCCTCGCTGCCCGAGTCGGAGCTGGAAGTCGGTGGCACCCAAGGTCAACGCGCTCTTAACTCGCTGGAGAAGTACTTCGCCCGGGTTGAGTCCGTCTGGAAGCCAGTAGGCACGGAGGAAGCGTTCGAGATTGTGCGTCGCAGATTGTTTGAGAACCCGGGTGAACGCGCCGAGGTGGAGGGTATCAGCCGTCAGTTCTCTGACTTTTATCGTCAGAATGCTGAGAAGTTTCCGGTTGAAACCCAATCCAACGAATACTTTGAGCGCCTGTGCCGGTCGTACCCGATTCATCCGGAGATCTTCGACCGCCTGTACGAGGACTGGTCCACGCTTGAAAAATTCCAGCGCACCCGTGGCGTACTGCAGTATATGGCCATTGTTATCCACCGCCTGTGGAATTCAGATAACAAAGACGCGTTGATCATGCCCGGCTCACTGCCGCTGGAAGATGGCAACGTGCGCAACAAGAGTATTCACTACCTGCCTCAGGGGTGGGAACCCGTGATTGAACGGGAAGTGGATGGCACCCGCTCGGCGCCCTATGACATCGATGGCCACCACACCCTGTTCGGCAGCGTGCAAGCTGCACGCCGCACTGCCCGGACCATTTTCCTCGGCAGCGCGCCATCAACCACTGAGCAGATGATTCGCGGCGTTCAGGTCGAACGCATCCTGCTGGGCGCGGCACAACCCGGCCAAACGCTCGGTGTATTTGAAGACGTGCTCAAGCGCTTACGCGATCGACTGCATTATCTCTATTCCGACAAAGACCGATTCTGGCTGGATACCAAACCCAACCTGCGCCGGGAAATGGAGAGCCGCAAGCAGAACATCAACGAACGTGATGAACTCCTGCCCTTGTTAAAAACCCGAGTCACCCAGGTTTTCGGGCGCAATCATCAGTTTGGTGGCGTGCATGTCTTTACACCGTCCGTCGATGTCCCGGACGACTACGGCACGGGCCCGCGACTGGTCGTGTTGCCGACCAACACAGCCTACAGTCGCAGTGAGACCAACCAGGCATTTTCTGCCGCAGAAGAGATTTTGCGCAACCGCGGCGATCAACCACGGCAGAAACAAAATCGCCTGATCTTCCTGGCGCCGGACTACGATGTGGTTGGCCGACTGAAAGAGCAGGCGTCGCATTTTCCTGGCGTGGCAATCCATTGCCGCAGACATTGAAAATGGCCACCTGAACCAGGACCTGTCACATCTGAATCAGGCCAAGCGCAACCGTGATGGTGCAGATCAGTCGCTTGCCCAACTGGTGCGCGAAACCTACAAATGGCTCATCGCACCCGTCGAAGACTTCGTCAAGGGCAAGCCGACGCTGCATTGGGAAGTGGTATCAGTTTCTCCCGTTGCGCCCCACCTGATTAAGGCGATCGAAGAGAAATTGCGCGAAGAGGAGTGGATGATTTACGAGTGGTCGCCCATTCACCTGCGCAATGTGCTCAAACAGTGGTACCTGAAAGAAGGCGTAGCCGACGTGAGCGCCTTGAAGGTCTGGCAGGACTGCAGCCATTACCTGTACCTGCCGCGGCTGATTAACGATAGTGTTTTCCGCAATGCCATTGAACAGGGCGTGGAAAGTGAAGACTACTTTGCTTTCGCCTCCGGCAGAGAAGGCGACCGTTACCTCGGGTTTACGTTCGGGCGCAGTTCCGTTGCCCCGTTGGACGAGTCCTCGCTGCTGATAGATCGCGAGGCCGCGGTCGCTTACCGCGAGCGGACGCAGCAACCCCCTCAAGCAAACCCGGAGCCCGGTACTCCGGACGGCAAACCGGGGAGCACTGCAACAACGCCTGCTGGCGGAAAGGGCGGCACGGGAACGCAAGCCGCAGCCGGTGGGTCAGAAACCGCCAGCATACCCCCACAGGCGGCAACCAAGAAGCAGTTCTACGGCACCATTTCGCTCGATCCGGTCAAAGCCAAAATGGACTTCGCCACCATCATGGATGAAGTGGTGCAGCAGTTCACTACTAAGTTGGGGGTGAATGTCACGATATCCGTGGAGATTGAGGCCAGTAGCCAGGACGGATTTAATGAATCGATGCAGCGAACCGTGAAAGAGAATTGTAATGTGTTGAGGTTTCGCTCAGCGGAATTCGAGGAAGAATGATCCTACATAGTAGCGGGCAAAAGTCCGCTCTTCTAAAGTCTTCACGTTAAGACCGTTGTAACCCGGAGCGATGCCGATGGTCGTTCGCTGCTGACTGTGGCTATCGCCCCCGGGCTTTGCCTGCCAGTTCCCTCACAACCAACAGCAAGGTAGCAAGGCATATCGACTCTATCGCCAGCAGTTTCTTTTCATCCCTTTGTTACCCGGCCGGTAAGTTGGCAGGGGTTTGCCTGTGGGCAAAACCTTGGATGAGTTCGACTTCGATGCTGCGCCACAGAGCACCCAGGGCCGAGTTCAGGAGTTTGCCGGTATGACCTTTGTTGAGTGATGGGGAAATTTGATATCCCCGTGTCCATTGGCACCGGAAAAGTCCATCTGCCGACTGCACTGGGTACCAGCCCAGCGCGCGGAAGAAGGGCTATAAAGTGCGTTTCCTCTTGTTTTGGTAGTTGAGTTTTATCTGAAAAGGCGTTTCGTAGTACATGCTTGCTAGTATTAAGGGGTTGCAAAGTTAGATTGCCGCAACAAAGGATCAACTCATTTAGCGTGTAGATATTCCAAGGAGCAACGCATGGACAAGAATGAAATCTCAATTGCCGCTGTGTCTATTATGAGCGGTGCAGCAGCGGCCATGGGGCCTGCAGGGGTTCCGGCATTTATATTGTCAGCAACGCTTGGGGTGATGTTGGCTAATTTTGGTGTTAAAGAAGATGAGCGTGAGCCGGTTACTGAAGATCAAGTAAAAGACCTTTTACGCGCCCATTTTGCTGAGCATGTAGCCACTTCGGCCTGGGCGAAAATCCAGTCACCATTTCACTACTATCAAGACTACGTAAACCGAGCAAAAGCCGGCGAAAATCTCTCTGAACGCGATTTGCAACAAATAGACCAAGCCATTAACGACGCGATTGGCCCTAATTCAAATCTGCAGGAAGGCCTTGCGCTGTTATACAACGAAGAAAAGCCTAACGAATTCAAATATGTTGAACACAATCTTCCGATCTACATGCTGGGCGCTAGTATTCACGTGCAGTACCGACTTCTTGATATTGCTAGGCAAAAGTTTAATGGTGAAAGCATCGTATCTTATCAATGGGAGTCAGTTGCGCGGCTAATCGATAAGTACATTCAAAGCGTCGATTTTATTTCCCAGTACGTAAAAAATATGACCATTGAATCGATACTCAGACAAGAGCTGGCTGAAGGAAAATTAACCATAGGGTCAACAGAACTGCAAGATCGCAGTCGATCACTTCACCAGCATTATCTGGGTAGCGATATGGACGTGATTAAGTACATTCACGATATGCAAGTGGTAAAAAGTCGATTAAGCGAAACAGCGAATAGCAACATGGCCGCAAACGCTTAACACTATTGGTATAAGGGCTAATGCATTCGCTAGCCCTTTTTATAGCGCCGGCAACGACTGTTTCATTTTGCAAAATGAACGCAAAAGATTACCGTCAACGAATCCTAACGGGATGCCTCAGCGCCCGCATTCGCATCGCCCCGCCCAGGCTCAGGTTGAGCCCGCTCTGGATAATCCGCAACTGGGCGACCCGGTGATGGAAGCCCCTGAACCGTTGCACCAAGTCAGGATCTGAGAAAGTCGTGGCGAACTGCTGGTCCTGGGAGCCCGACAGAATGCTTCGGCTGGGCGTGACCCGTTCCGCGGCCAGGAACCCCCGGACAATGACCTCAAACGTCATCGGGTGGGCATGGTCCAGATGTGATTCATGAGGCAGCAGCAGCCCACCGGTGATATCACAGGGTACTCGCCCTGTCTCGTCCCCGTGCGTATCAAAAAATGCTTTTTTGGCTGCCTTGAGATCGTCGGCGACGGCTTCGCGACAGGCTTCCGCAAATTCCTGGTACAGGGTTTTGGGCTTGGCCTTGACGCAACTGATATAGGAAAAGTCGGTCCGGGAACCGTCGATGCGCTCAAGCCAAAAGCAGCAGGTGCCTTTGTCCGTCTGCTCCACATAAAAACCCGCAATGCCGCAGCCGATCTTCTGAGGCGCCTGGGGGTGGCGTTCTATCAGGTTGTGTAAATGGGCAGCATCGGTGGCGCTGATGCTGTCGCCGGCGCGGTACCTTGCCAGCATGGTTTTGAAGTAGGCCAGCGCTTTGGTCTGCGTGTTGAATTGAAGAGTACCTATTACGATTTGAATTGCCATGGTGTTGCCTCCTGGTGTGATCAGCCTTCCGGCTGTGGGTGAGCCCCTTGCGGGGCTGGTTAAAACAGCACAAGCAAGCCCGGCCGTGTGGAACCGAGCGAGTGCAATTGGGTCGCTGGAAAGGGCGTTGCTGATCGGGGGCTGAGCCGGACAGTCTGGCAGCCTGAGCGCCGGCCACGCGTCACTGGCCCGCGACAGTGAACTGCAGGCCGGGTACTTCGAATGGGGTGATGCGGGGCTTTGACGGCGGTTTAGCGGCAGTGATTCTGTCTATCTCGACGCGAATACCAAGGTCCGGTGGCGATCCGGTCGAGGCATCAATGCCCCATCTGCGACGCGGGGTAATAATCGCGGACCGCGAATGGCGAGTCTGGGGCTGTAGGTTGGGGCTGGAAGAACCCGGGGTCCGGGCAGCACCCTGCTATCTGGCAGTCGATCCGAGGCCCCGGTCCGAGGCACCGGTACGCTTGGGCGCCGTCCCCACACAAAATCGTTCTGGCCTTGTCGAGGAATCGGCCCGGCATGACGTACAAAACTAATTATTTAACGTCAAAAATAAGCGGCCGCCCCTGCTTTTTCTTCCAGCGACCCGATGCGGTAAAATAGAGGTAACTTGTTGTAACTCAGAATTGTCCGAGCGTATGCTGACTACCGCCCAGGAACGTTTTACCGAAGAATATCTGGCAAGCCCCGCCAACGCCGCTGAAGCTGCCAGACGTGCGGGTTACTCGACTCGCCGCGCCAAGGTGACGGCTTGTGAGCTGCTGAAACATCCCGCCGTCAAGGCCCGCATCGAACAGGGCAGAGACGCGATTCGCGAACAGCGGGCCGTGGACCGGGACCAGTTGACCAACAAGCTCCTCGCGGTCTGTCAGTCACCGGAGGCGCAGCCCCTGGAGATCGTGCGTGCGGTCCGGGAACTGGGGTTGTTGCATGGGCTGTACGAATGCAGCTGCAAAAACACTTAATCCCTGACAGCAGCCCCAGGTCGCCGGCAACGGCATAGACGTCCCCACCACACAGCAGGCGCATCATTTGGCTTTGGGCCGGGTTCCGAATAGTGAGAATCATGGGGATGCTCCACCCAAAGGCAAAATCAAGAAACTTCCCTCGATGGGCACGGTCCAGGTCTCGGACGGGTGCCTAACCGCACATGTCACCGTACCGATCGTCGGCCATCACCCACTGGGCACCCGGCCGCTTGATTCAGCAGTCAAATCTCTCAGAGCCTGAATGACCCCCTAATCTCGTCAACGGTCATTGGAGTCTGTAGCGCTGGAACATCTCAGAACGACCCAAAGGCGGCATTGCGCCAACTTCATCAGGCGGCTGAAAACCTTCTCAGCCAAAGTACCTGCAATATGCAAGCACCAATTCCCCTCTAGCTTAAAGACTCAAATATATTGCGTCTTTAGATCAACTGCTTGATTTCAGTCAAATCTCGAAACCAGATACTCGTGATAGTTTAAACACGTAAAGTAGGTTCTTACTTCAGGGTTAGGATTTTTATGGCGAGAGTAGATCTTTGATCGTGCACGCTAGCCAGTACCCAAATCGTCACGTCGGGGCACGAGTTTGGTATTGTCGTTAGCCCCAGGCCGGCTTTCAGGCGGCAGACGACCCTATGGAGACAATTCCGCGAATTCTAATAAGATGAAAACCGACGGAGTCACAAATGCCGGCTATCGCCGGGCGTCAACCTCTCTCAAGTAAAAACCCTATATTCTATGCGTTATCTTTCGTCTGCTTGACTTGAGCCAACTCTCGGACGCTGTTACTCATGATACTCTGGGGATGTAAGTTGTGTTCAAATTTGGGGTTTAACTTGGGAAGCGAGCTTCTTGGCTGACGCTAATGCCCTCGAGACCTTTGGAAAATACTTAGTCAGCGGTTAGCACGTTTGCTTGAAGAATGTAAAGAATACTAAACGCAAACAACGGGTACTGATAATTGTATATCCATGGAGGAACGGACCTTTTTAAGGGAGCATCATGAAAATTACATCAGTAAAACACTTATCACGTGGGCTAGTTAGTGCACTCCTCATGGCCTTGGTTTCACCGGCCTGGGCATTAACGCCTATTGAAGTGGCGAAGCTTATCGCAAGTGATGGTGGACCTTATGACAATTTCGGGTACTCGGTTGCCGTGGACGGCGATACGGCGCTGATCGGCGCCCGGGTTAGTGGAGATGGCGGCCCCGCCGTTCGCATTGGTTTGGCCTACGTCTTTACACGTACGGCAGGTGTGTGGACGGAGCAGGCGAAGCTCACTGCGAGTAACGTTGTAAGTGATTTCTTTTTCGGGGTTTCGGCTTCGGTTGCCGTGGAAGGTGATACGGCCCTGATCGGCACCTGTGGTCGCGACACTTGTTCGGCCTACGTTTTTATCCGCAGCGCAGGGGTTTGGAAACAGCAGGCGAATCTCACTGCAAGTGACGGTTCGAGAGATGACGATTTCGGGCTTTCGGTTGCCATAGACGGTGATATCGCTCTGATCGGCGCCCATTATGACGACGACAATGGCGATGACAGTGGTTCGGTTTATGTCTTTACCCGCAGTGCCGGGATTTGGACAGAGCAGGCCAAGCTTACCGCGAGTGACGCTGCACCTTTTGACAATTTTGGTGAGGGAGTTGCCCTTGACGGTGAAACCGCTCTGATCGGAGCCACTGGTGACGACGACAAGGGCAGTCGCAGTGGTTCGGTCTATGTTTTTACTCACAGCGCAGGAGTTTGGAAAGAGCAGGCGAAGCTTACTGCAAGTGACGGTTCAAGAGATGATGTTTTCGGGCTTTCGGTTGCCCTTGACGGTGATACGGCCCTGCTTGGTGTCCAGTTTGATGACGACAACGGCATTTCCAGCGGTTCGGCCTACGTCTTTACCCGAAGGGCAGGGGTTTGGGCGCAGCAGGCAAAGATCACTCAAAATGACGCAGTAAGGCTTGCCGGATTCGGGAAGTCGGTTGCTTTGGATGGCGATACGGCTCTGATCGGCGCTAGTGACGGGAGCATCCTTACCGGCAATAATGATTCGGCGTACATTTTTACCCGCAACGCAGGAGCATGGACGCAGCAGGCGAAGCTCAATGCAAGCGACTCAATAGGTGATAAATTATTTGGCGGTTCAGTTGCCCTAGACGGTGATACAGCCTTGGTCGGATCAAGGTACGGGTATGATGTGGACAATGACATTGTAAGTGGTGGGGCGGTCTACGTCTTCTCAGTAATCACTGAGACGATAGTCACCACTGACATCAAACCGGGCTCAGAAACCAATAATATCAACCCCAATTCTAATGGCTTGGTAGCCGTCGCTATCCTCACTGGAGGCGAGTTCGATGCCTTGCAACTCGATCCCGATACAGCAAAGTTTGGACCCGGCGAGGCAACAGTAGAGCGTTATACCGTTACAGATGTGGATAGTGACGGCGACCAGGACCTGTTGCTGCACTTCAGGATTCAGGAAGCCGGTATTGCTTGCGCTGATGCACAAGCCACGCTGGTGGGTGAGCTCTATGATGGAACAGAAATCACGGGCACGGATTCCATTACCACGGTAGGCTGTCAGGGCGATGCTCTTATCGAAGCAGAGTTCATGGTGCTCAGCGACGGCTATGCGGTGGAAGCCAATGCCGACGCCAGCGGTGGCCAGATCATTCGCAGGCGGGAAACCGGTGGCTACCCGGCCCAGGCAAGCACCGTGTTCGCCGGCGCTGCAGGCAGTTACGATATCGAGGTGGCCTATTTTGACGAGCTGGACGGCCAGAGCAGCCTGGCCTTCCTGCTGAACGGCGCGATGCTCGACCAGTGGATTACCGACGAAGACCCCAGGTGCCGGGACTGTGCCAGCCCCAATGCACGAACCCTGAGAACGCGCGTGGTAGCCAGGGGTGTGCGCCTGTCACCCGGTGATGAAATCGCCCTGCAGGGAACGGGGGACTACTACGAATATGCGCGTTTCGACAACATCACGTTGTCGCGGGTGGGCCTGGAAACGCTCGAAGCCGAGGACATGATCCTGGACGACGGCTATGTGGTGGAAGCCAATGCCGACGCCAGCGGTGGCCAGATCATTCGCAGGCGGGAAACCGGTGGCTACCCGGCCCAGGCAAGCACCGTGTTCGCCGGCGCTGCAGGCAGTTACGATATCGAGGTGGCCTATTTCGACGAGCTGGACGGCCAGAGCAGCTTGGCCTTCCTGCTGAGCGGCGCGATGCTCGACCAGTGGATTGCCGACGAAGACCCCAGGTGCCGGGACTGTGCCAGCCCCAATGCACGAACCCTGAGAACGCGCGTGGTAGCCAGGGGTGTGCGCCTGTCACCCGGTGATGAAATCGCCCTGCAGGGAACGGGGGACTACTACGAATATGCGCGTTTCGACAACATCACGTTGTCGCGGGTGGGCCTGGAAACGCTCGAAGCCGAGGACATGATCCTGGACGACGGCTATGTGGTGGAAGCCAATGCCGACGCCAGCGGTGGCCAGATCATTCGCAGGCGGGAAACCGGTGGCTACCCGGCCCAGGCAAGCACCGTGTTCGCCGGCGCTGCAGGCAGTTACGATATCGAGGTGGCCTATTTCGACGAGCTGGACGGCCAGAGCAGCTTGGCCTTCCTGCTGAGCGGCGCGATGCTCGACCAGTGGATTGCCGACGAAGACCCCAGGTGCCGGGACTGTGCCAGCCCCAATGCACGAACCCTGAGAACGCGCGTGGTAGCCAGGGGTGTGCGCCTGTCACCCGGTGATGAAATCGCCCTGCAGGGTACCGGCGAACACTACGAATATGCGCGCTTCGACAAAATCACGCTAGCTCCCGTGGGTGTCACCACGCTAGAAGCAGAAATGATGACCCTCGACGATGGCTTTGTGGTGGAAGCCAATGCCGCGGCCAGCGGTGGCCAGATCATACGTGGCAACCGTGCTGCTGACTCCGTTCCGGGGCAGGCAAGCGCTGCCTTCATGGGCACTACCGGTACTTACGATATAAGGGTGACGTACTTTGATGAGTACGATGGCATCAGCACTCTTGCGGTCTACCTTAACGATCAGTTGCTGGCGCAGTGGCTCGCCGATGAAAACCCCGCCTGTCGGGACTGCGCCAGCCCGAATGAAAAAACCCTGCGAAGCCGGGTGGTGGCCACCGGCATCGAGATCTCAACCGGTGATGAAATTCGCTTGGAAAGCACCGTTAACCAGTATGAATATGGCCGCTTCGATAAAATTGACTTTACGCCCACTTTGTCGCCTTGAGGGAGTGGGGTGCGGTTGTGGCCGCGAAGGATAACTGAGCAGCAGCCCTGCCGGTAGAAACCGATTTCAACGGCGCTCTCTGTATCAGGGAGTGCCTCTATTCTCATGAAGTCGAAGCCGTTTCTACGGCCTAGGTAAACGACCGAAGTTGGCACCTAGCCGAAATCACCAGCGCCGTACTCTGGCTACCCCTGACTGGCTCCTATCCTCAAAAGCTGTCGTTCGCAGTGAGGCAGCCCATCAGACAGTAGACGACCCTGAAGAGACTTAGCGCGAATTCCAGTAGTCTGCAAAACTGGCGGAGCCACAATGCCCCCTATCGCCTACTTTGAGACCTTTCGGGTAAGTTCAAGCGATGACCGCTTTCGATAGCCACGCATTAAGGCCATCAGTCCATTGGCAAGCCAGTCCGAGTTTATCCGTGGGTTATAGCCGCCTAAGACTCTTATAGCTATGATGCACCTTTAACTAGCTTATATGGCGATTTTCTGGTAAAAGTAATTTTTCGAAAAAGTGCTCTCAATTTAACTTATGTAGCATCCCGGACGTCTCATTTAAAAAGTAACGGGATGAGTAAAACTAACAAAAAATCAAGGAAGCTGAGATGAAAAAAATACTCCTCAACCTAGTAGGCGTCGTTTGCGGCGTTCTCTTTGTCATAGGGTTTGTTACTGGGCCGACATCCGTCCAGGCTCAGAGTAGTTGCCAGGGCGCTACTTTAAGGTCTCAGGCCGATATCAATAATTTCAGCACCACATGCCCCAGTTTCTCTGGGAATTTATTCATTGAGGAAACCACACCGGGTGATATTGTCGACCTCACACCGCTAAAGGAAGTGGAGTTTGGAAGTGTCAATCTTGTTGTGGAGAGCAATAGTCAGCTCGAGAGCCTCCGCGGCCTTGAAGAAATTACAAACGTGGGCAGTTTTTTGGGTATCTATGACAATGCTGTACTCAAGAATCTTGATGGCCTGTCAGGGCTGACGCGCCTTGATGCCATCATTGAAATTGGTGGCAATCTCGTACTGGAGACTTTAAACGGACTAGAAAGCCAAGACGGCGATATTGAATCTCTAACAATTTATGGCAACCCCATGCTAATCAACCTTCAGGGATTGGAAGAATTAACCTCTCTGGGTGGCGTGGAGATTTATGATAATGCCAGACTCATGAGCTTGAAAGGCTTGGAGGGACTGAGATCGTTTACCGCATATGGAAGCCGTTCGTATCTTTCTATCTGGAAAAACCCTGCCTTGGCCAGCTTTTGTAGTCTTTATCCTCTGTTTAGTGAAGGCACCCCCCCAGGCCCTGGCAACATTTACATTTCCGACAATGCCTCGGATCCCACACCGGCGGAGATTGTTGCCGGAGGCCCCTGCCTACCTGACCCCACCGATTACATCGGCCAGTTGCTGGCTTCGGGGGTTATTAACGATGGCCAGCTGACTGCCTTGCTTGCCAAACTCAATAAGTGTAATACCAATTCTCTGATGAATCAGATCGATGCGTTTGTTAACGCGGGGATAATGACTCCAGAAGAGGCAGATATCCTTGTTGCCTCGACGAGTACTAGCTGCCCATGACTCGTCGCGCCGTGTGGCTAGGACAAGCTCGGATTAGCAATCCATGACTCGAAAGCCCATCTTCGTGATGGGTTTTTTCTGCGTAAATAAAATTACTTAAGCCTCATAACGAGAGGAATAAAGCCGCCCCTTACAGTCGCTGGAACGGCCTAACGCCCCCCTTTGTTGCATCGACCGGTTGAGTCGCGGCACATAGCGGACGTAAAAAGAGACAGATTCCCCTCGCCTCAACGTCCCTAATGAGGTGACAAGAGCCACTGACATTTTCGTTGTTCGGGCCAGAAACCTGATTACGCTTATGACCGAACTTGGCACGAAGGAGCCGGCCTAGCACCGCCCAACGAGCCAATTTTACCGGCCGCAATACCTGCTAAAGCGGCCAGTAACCAATCTATCCTGCTGCCCCCCTTCAATGCATCACTGCGCAATATCGATACTTCCGGCGACGCTTCAATAGCTAATCTGATGGCTGGGGGCTGGTTGCAGGGGGCTGCATCAACCCGACCATGATCGGGTAACAAACCCTGCCTCAGACCTCAGACCTCAGACCTCAGACCACGGATCTCGACCCTCGACCCTCGACCCTCGACCCTCGAACCGCGAATCGCGGACCGGGCACCGGGCACCGGGCACCGGGCACCGGGCACCGGGCACCGGGGATAATGTACTGTTAAATGGGGACAGCGGCACAAGCTGCTATCTGGCCCCCGATCACCGGTCAGAAGTCCTGCACCGCGGCCATGGCTCGCCGATTGTGGATTGCGGGCCAATAGGGGTCCCAAACCGCGGATCGGGAAACGGGGGTTGGGGGTTGCGATCCGGGGAGGGTATGGGACCCAAACCGGGGAGTGTAAAACCGCACACAGGCAAGGAGTCCGGTAAAAGCGCAAGGGAAAATTTTTTCTGAAATTTTTTTGAGGGAATTTTTGGGGCCGAGGTCATAGGCCGGTCCACCGTGATCCGGGTAGGGTCCGGGTGAATATCGGCTGGAGGCCGCATAGGTCCTTGAGGTCCACCCGGTCCGGGTAAAATATATTTTATTTAAACTATCTACTTACGGTAGGTAGGGGGTGGTGTCTAAACAAAAAAAAAGACCCGGTCAGGGTGGACCACCCGGACCAGGTCGTGTGTCGCAGTCCTTGCGAAGGACCCCTTTGCTCCCTGCGGTTGGGCTGCCCGATATTCCTTCCGTTAATCCTCCCAGTTAATGCTTTGGCCGAACGCTTTCTCGAACGCTTCCCTGCACTCGGCGAGCGGTGGGATCGCAAGCCCACGCAGGCGTGAACCACTGCTTTGGGTAAGCTCCTCTTCGAACGCTTCCCTTTCACATTCGTCAAGTTGTGGGATCGAAGGCTCGTGCAGGCCCGAGTCAATGTCTTTTCTAAACTGGTTTGCCAAATTTTTTAGCCAATCGTTATGCGGCGGAATCTGACGCTCATGCCGGCACGATTCAACCACATCGACACGCTTTCTCACGGCTTGGACCGGCGCCCATTTTCTCAGAGCCTTGGAAAATTGACTGCTATTGCGTGCCCGGTTCCTAGAGTGCCGATCGTTCTGCGTAGCGTAGCGATAGGCTTCGTATAATTCCGAGTTGCTAACCCAATCCAGCCAAACCATATTCTCTGAAATAAAACCTGAGTTACTCCCCACGATATAGCCTTGGCGAAGGCAATCGAGCCACCACGTTGGCACGGAGTCCAGGCTCAGCTCCTTCTGGTCAAGGAGCGCTGCCGTCCTGGGAAACGCGCGGATATTCACATCAGCGATATCGCGCTGGAGCAGCATCGCCAGAAGCGCTTCGCGGCCACCAGTATCCATCTGGGTGACGATCGCCTGGAAATACTCCGCGTCCTGCATTCTGTTGTCTCCGACATCCAGCACACAAAACCGCCGTTCCTCCCCTCCGGCCGGCACTGCCCAGTCGTTGTTGGTGGCCATCATCAGGCGGGCATAGTTGTCGACCTCATAGGCATTGACCCCCTTCGGCTCAACGAACCGCCGCTCATCCGTGATCAGCGCCTTGAGTACACCCTCCCGCTGTATATTGCCGCCCCAGACTACCTCATCGGCAAATATCAGTAGCGCATCGGCCAAATGCTGGGTAAAGCGCCCCGTGAGTTGGTCAGGCGTCTGGACGTGCTTGAAATGGCGGCCAAAGATCTTCCCAAACTGCGAGATGAACACACCCTTTCCGGTTCCTTGCCGTCCTCGTAACGCGATGGCGACACCGGGCAGGCGGTGCGTGTTCTGCACGGCGTCGGCCATCCAATCGAGGAGGTACTGGTAGACGGCGTCGTTACCTGCAGCGATATTTTCCCGGACATGGTCCAGGTAAAGACTGCAATCACCTTCCTCCGGACTTACCGCATACCCTCGCCACAGGTTGAGCTCGTCGTTCGCCGCCTTGCCCGCCGGGTTAAATACAACTTGTCGATACGTCCTGCGTTCTGCATGGCAGAGCCAGAAGTTAGCAGCCGTTTGCCCATTTACCCGCGGCATATTGCTATAGTAGTCCTTGAAACTGGCGATACTCATCGGCACTACCTGATCGGGATCCTCGCGCACTACCACCGTCTTACCCCCCATCATGACGACGGCATGGTTTTGGTTGAAATCCTCCACAACGGGATCATTCGCCGCATTTTTTCGCTCGTCGCAGCGGCGGATACTCGCCAGCGTACTGACCAGCTTTTCATCCGGCAGCGGCTCCAGGTTCCGTTGATTCCAAACCTGCAGTAAGAGCAAAATTTCGTCGTCGTCCAGACCCCGCTGAATGAGGCGCCCGCATAACTCTGTGAGCACTGGGGTTCGTTCTCCGTCTCCTAAAGGCCGCGTAATATCGGCCCTGGGCTTCCCGGGCCTCGCACCGCGGTTCGGGGACTGGGGTTCGCTGTCAAGATTGAGTGCTAACCCCTCGACGATGTCGTTCACCGAATAGGGCGGCGCGTCATTCAGCTCCAGGATATGCGATAGAAACGGCTCGCTTTTCCGGTGATAAAAGCCGGGCACACGCATGATGCGGGGCAGATCGTTGACGACTTTATCACCATCAAATCGCTCGGCGATGGCTAGCTGCAATGGCTTAAACTGTTCCAGCGGGCAGTCGTTGGCGCGCCAGTACGCATGATACTTGCCGGGGCTCGTCTCGATCACCGCATGGGGTGGTAGCGTACATTGCTGCACGGGGTCCAGTGGCGCGCCATCGAGATCCAGAAAAACAGCACGGACAGCCGTGATGTTTTCTTTTGCTTGGCCAGCTCCATCCGATTTGTTGACCACGATATAAATGCCGTCGCCGCGATTATTGGCATTCTGCAGCGCACTCTCTACCTGGTCCAGCGTACCACGGAGATTGCGAGGGAAGCCTTTCGCTTTGGGTAGGGTACGCCAGTCGTAAACCCTGTCGCTTCCATCCAGCATATTAAGGAACTTGCGGGTTTCCTCAAGATTCATCGTTAACTGTGTCATCTCAACGTCCCCCTCTCGCCGTAAGGCGATTATCTAAAAATTGCTCGATCTCCGATTCGCGAAAGCCCACGCTCCGGCGGCTCAGTTGCAGGAGTGGCGGGAATTCACAGCGGTCAATCATTCGGTAGATGGTCGATCGTGAAAGCGCCGTACGCTTGACCACGTCCTGCATCCGCAGGATACGATCGTGTTTGTTAACTAACATTTTTTGTACCTATCCCGGATGTTTCATAAACGGAGTTTTCGGCCTTCTTTTCCCTGAAGCCAGGCCTCACCGATGCAACAAATTTCAATCAGTCGGCAGGACTGCAGTCTTTTTTAGCGCTTTTCAGAGTAAATCTGTCTTGAGGATCGCCACCAAGCGCCCCGTACGACTCGGGCAGGCAGGAGCGACTCTCCCGGGGCAGGAATGACAGTGTCTGGCGAGATACACAGACCAGAAATCAGGATGTATTGCTGAGCGGAGCCTTGGAGCAATACAGTATTTCGGTGACACGATGCAGCAGGTGCTTTACCGGGCAGCTACTGGGCAAGTGCAGCTTGATACGATCCTTGTGCTGAATCACGCGCACGGCGAGTTTGAATAATTTGATGATGACGGTTGAAGGCTGTGCGTTAGCCAGCTCCGTATGGGCCAGCGTCTCGGTTCTCAGTGTATGGTGCAATACATAGGCGGCACAGGCGAAAAAGAGGCGCAGTTGATTGGCCAGAAAGCGCTGGTCTGACGTCCGGTCACTGGCCAGGTCGTTCTTCATCATTTTGATAAAGTTCTCATCCTGACCCCGTGCACAATAGATATCCTGGTAAAGGATATCGGGTGTCGTGGTGTCCAGAGACGTGACGATGAAGCGCGGGTTTTCACCTTGGCTCATCACCTCGGCCTTGAGTACCACGTGAAACGCCTGAGGCCAGGAACCGGCGGTGTAATCGATAGCGTGAAAAGTGCGAGTGCTGTGAGGCTCCAGGCGTTGATGGCGAGCGGCGTTGTGGCAGCGCGTATCATGAGCGGCCTGTGTGGCGACTAGATGCGGGCGTGCCAATCGTTGCAGAACAGCATTGCCGGTGAGCCCGAAGATAAAATCGGTATGCGGGTCATCCACAGCCAGTTGCATCAGCTCGATATTGGCAAAGTGACCGTCGCCACGCAGCAGGATGCGAGTCTCTGGCCAGTGTTGGCGTAATTGTCGTAAGACGCGCTTGACGATGGCGGCGTTCTCCGCGCCGGCGGGTCGCTTGCCGGGGCGCAGGGCCGCGGCGATAAATCGCCCGGAGAGACCTTCGAAAAGAAACAGGGGCAGGTAGCAGTGATGCCCGTAATAGTGATTGTACAAAGCCAGTTCCTGCTGGCCATGCGTGGGGTCTTCCGAGTGATCCATATCGAGAACGATCATCTGCGGAGGCTCGGCATAGCTGGCGATGAACTGGTCGACGAAGGCTTGTGCCATGCGGTACAGGTCACGAGGTGTTACGGCGTTTTCCAGGCGTGAAAAGGTCGGTGCACTGGCCAGGTCCTCATCGGGCTCGAGCGGAGTGCGTCCAACGCCCATCTTGAACAGCGGATCATTGCGCAAACTGTTGGCATCATTGGCGTCAGCATAGCCACAGGCCATCTGGAAAACACGCTGGGACAGCAAATCATCCAGCGAGTGATCGATATACGAGGGGTGACGCTGATCCTTAATCGCGGCACTCAAGCGGGAAATCAGGCCGATCTGATGATCGACTCCGCGTAGCAACAAGGGGCCAAAATCGGAGGACAGTGCGCCCCCGTCGAAGTCGGCACGCACCGTGTAACCATTGAGTGCAGGAAATCGCAATTGCTTTGGCGTAGAATCAGACATGGGCAGACCTTGTTTAGCTTCTTCCGAAGCGTTATTGGAGTAACATCCATTGTATCAATGGGTTAGGCGGGGTCTGCCTCTTTTTATGAATTTTTCGGGCTATTAAAAGCATGTGCCCACCATGCACAAGTTTAAGATCCCACGCTCCAATGGGCAGCCCAGAGCGCAGTATTCTCAAGTTCTCAAAATGGTTGGCCTAGCGCAGGAACGTCATCTAACCGCGAGCACGGTTCAGGCGATTCGGTGTGCGTAATTTGTCGATACCCGCCACAGTTACCCCACAAATACTCAGATCGTCACGGTGTGATTCACGCCGTATCGATATGAGTATTGAGACAAAGGGCTGGGTAAGGTTGTCGGGTAAATACCCAAAACATACCCACTGATTGCGCTTTTTTTCCTTGGGGAGTTACCCCAGCCCCAAGGTTAGCTGTCAGGGTCTTATTGCGGATGAACCGATGGATAGTAGAAAAGGCTAATAAAGCTGGTGAAGCGCAGCCACTTGGCTTTTTTGTGCTGACGTTTGTTTGTAATACGCAGGCTCGCGAAGAGAATTAAGGCTCTTTTGAATTTCGAGTGGGTTAAGCAGCATGCGGATCCCGCGTCGCATCTGGTCGACTGCGATGGATGCATGCGCAATTACGTGGAACTTGTCGAAGGTAATCTGTGCATTGTGCAGGTGATCGCTCACACCCCGGATAAATGCCGGCGACATGTCGATGGAGACGGCCTCGATGTCCCCAGGATCCCCACCATGGCGAACCAGGTCATGGGCGAACCGTTCGATAGCGACAGCGCTGCGCCCTTCGGTGACATAAACGACACGGCGCTCCACTGCATCCGCAACTACCGTGATGTAGTCATGCCCTTTTAGCACGGGAAGTCTCGTCGATGGCCAGGCTCTGGAGACCCGAGAGATCAAGCTGCTCCAGGGCGAGTTTCACATAGCGGAAGCAGACCGCATGTACCCGATGCCAGGAGAGGCCCACCAGTCTGGCTACGGCCTCAAATGGCATCTCGCTACAAAACGCCATCACCAGGGCCTCGAACAACAGCGTAAATCCGGAGAGCTTGCCAGCCCAGGGCGGATCGACCAACACGACACGTCCATCGGGCAGCTTGACGCGTGGGACTCGCACCTCCAGGAAGCACTCATGCTGGAAGAAGTTCAAATGACGGTAGCGCTTGATCTGGTTGTCGTGTACGGGATGCTCTCCGTCGACGCTTTGGCAAGTAAACCGACTACCTCTTGTGAAACTGATCTGGATCGTCAAGACGCATTTCGCCTTGTCAAAATCAATACCGTCGATGAACCAGGGCTGAGAAAACACCGAGCGCGGCTTCAAAGAGTTCTTGGTTCATGGCAGTGATTCCGTAATCAGGCCGAAAGCGGCATTGTGCCGCATTCGACCCGACTACAGGATACTTGTCCATATCGGGCGTCAAGGGTGTGCTTCGCCGGGCTGCGCCCGCCCTTGACTCCTGAACGACCGAAATCGTGACCTGATCACCACTCATAATTCAAAAGAGGCAGAATTGGAGGGTGGTTGGTTCGGCAAGGAGCGCGGCTACTTGATGCCAGCCCTTTTTTTAAAAGCGAGCACCTTCTTTTTGAAGGCTTCAAACTGGATGGAGCGAAGCTTAGTGTCATCAGCTGCCGGATAGAAGACTAACCTCCCTGCATTGCTATCTTTTTTCTTATCATCATCTTCCCATACTAGTTCGTAACCAAATTCATCAATACATTCAATCGAATACTGGTCGACCGAGGACTTTATTGTTCGCCAAATAGCCGCAGGACTTGGAGGGGCAACCGGGCGGCCAGACCACGCATCGATTATGCGCGATGCCAGCCATTTCACAATTTCGGTCTGTATTTCAGAGCCTTTTTTTCCGCCACGAGGCTTTTTGTCCGCGGGGTCCTGATGGCCAAAAAAGTCTCCCCGTGCCCACATCTCAGCCGAATAGGCTCGATAGCCGCTTGAGGGGTCAAATGTACAAAATTCGTGGTACCACTGGGTAAACCTCGCGGTTAAGAAGCCTCGGCTATCCCGCGGCTCAATCGCGCCCCGTTCGAAGAGTGCTCGCCACTTTTGGGGGTCCGCCTTCTTTAACGCCTCGTTATCCGCCCTGGACGCCTCGTAGGCCCATTCGAAACAGGCTCGGTCACTGAACCAGTCCAGCTGGTTTAGCACACTGTCTGCTTCCGCAGACCACCGCGAGTGATCGATATCCAGTGCCTGCAAATCAGCGGCCTCCTTGCGACTGTAATGCACCGCCCTGGGTTTTCGAGTGTCTTCGATCGCAGCACGTATCACATCCAGACTGGGCAAGTCGTCCATCGGGTCAAGCATTGCACTGCTGCTTTCATCGCCATGCAACGCCACCTTGTTTTTTGCTTTGATTTCGTCTTTTTCCGCCATTGATATCCTCGCCCTCCGAGAGCCTTTGACGGTGGGGGTGCATATTATGCCTGATAGAACCTAAACGGCAACGGCGAGAATGGCACCGGGGGCGGCAGACGGCAGGAAGCCCGTGAGTTTTGGCTAGAACCAGACTCCTTTTTTATCTTTATTGAGAGAGCATCATTACAGCTTGAACAAGAGGGTTGGTCTGCAAACTGACATCCAGCCAGGGCAGAGAACAGGCCAGCAACCAGGCCGTCAAAAGGGGTAGGAATGAAGACAAAAAAACTCGTGGGGTTAGATTACTCTGGAGATTGGGTAGAGAGCGCTTCCGATTTGGGTCCAGTTGTTTGGGGCGATTGGGGCCTGACCCCTTTCATGGTCGGGCTCGTCGCCGCCTGCAGCGGCCGGTTATCGCAGGTGGCGCGGTAAGGCTCGTCGGGCAAGTAGCGGTTCCATTCTTCTACACTCAGGTTTCTCGACATGCGAGCACAGGCCTCGGCGATCATGTCGGGAACGGCGCGTGGATAGACCATCACCGTCGCAGCGTCGGTGGTCATTGTCCACCGCGCCGACTGCCGCGGGCCGCCCGCACGAGGCGTGATCCACACCAGCGGCGCCCATTCGGCACATGCCTCGAGCAGCGCTTCATCGCCTCCACGTTCGTCCGGGACGCCGGCGACGTGCACGCCGTCGGGATTAGGTCCGAAAGCAATCCTCGCGCCCGTGGACAGGCGCCATACGTGGCGCATCGCGGATCGCCGGCCGCGCTGGGCCCCGGTAAGCGTGCAGGCCAGCGTCCCGTCAGGACTGAGCGCCGCCAGTTCGCCTTCGACGATGGCCGGCCAGGCTTCCCAGGTGTCGGTCGGGAACAACACCGTGCCGCTGCGGGACGTAAGCGCCAGCCAACGCCCATCGTCGCTGAAGCGGCCCTTCGACGCCGCATCGCTGCTGCCAATCGAAAGGGTGATCCAGCGCCCCTGCTCTATATCGAGCACCAAGGGCTGCGCGGCGCCGAGCGCCAGCAGATAGCGTGAGGTCGGGTCGAAAGAGAGTCTCGGCGAGGCCTTGGCGGGAGTCCGGTCGGCTGGAGTCTGAGGTTCCAATGTCTCGGCATCGACAACCAGCACCGCCTGCTGCCCCATGGCTGCCAGCCAAAATCCGTTGGGGCTGGTCGTTGTCACCGCTCGCTCGCCGAGGGCGCTGGTCATGACCTGTTCGAGTCCGTCAGGATCAAGGATGCGCAGCTGCCCCTCGTCATCGACGGTCACGAGCCACTTGCCGCCGGCGATGAAGTAAGCCTCGCGCACGTCCGCTGCAAGGTTCAAGCGGTAACGCCGGTGCGCATCGAACAGGTCGCGTGCGAGGAAGCGCGTGCCTACCGTCAGCAGCGTTGCACGATCCTGCAAGAAGGTTGCCCGCATAACGGGGGCAGGCGTTGGAATCCGCTGCACTTCTTCACCGGTCTTGGCGACCAGGACCTGCACCATGTCGTCGCGGGCTACCGCGAGGTAGCGGCCGTCCGGGTCGAAGTCGAGATCGTGCACCCGATCGTTGGTAACGATTAGCCGATCGGCGGGCTGTGTTTCCAGTGTGCCATCGTTGCTTAGGGCGACGTCCCACACCCGAACAGCAAGATCGGCAATGGCGAGTTCGTAGCCGCTGGGCGAGAAACGCATGGCCGCGATCTCTTCGCGTCGCTGGTCTGGGATGATCTGCAGGCGCCCGGTCGTCGCATCCGCGGCTGCCCATCCGAAGCCGCCGATCGCCAGCGTGTCGCGCTCGGGATGGCGGGCGAGGGCGAACACCCTTGACGTGTTGAAGATCAGTGGCGCTTCCCGTTGCCAGGACTCGGTGGAGATGACCTCGACGCCGTAGCCTTCGCCGGCGGCGTATAGATACCGCCCGTCATGGGAGAAGACAACATCGCGCACCCAGCCCAGTGTGTCGAGATGGGTGTTCTCGTCACCAAGTTCGACAAGCCGGTTCTGGCCGTTTGCCTCCCAAACGGCAATGGTTTGTCGGGCGCCGACCGCAAGCAGGCGTCCGCCAGGATGGAACGCGAGGCTTCGAATCGGCGCATCGAGAGCCTGCCAGCGCGCCAGCACGGCGCCATCCGCGACCCGCCCGACGATCACTTCTCCTTGCTGCGTCCCGGCGGCCCACGTCGACAAGTCGTCGCTGAACACCCCGGCCCGCGTATCGCCTAACAGCTCGCTTTCAAGATAGGGCGCCTTCGGCAACAGTGCCATGCGCCGTTGCCAGGCGGTCTTGCCTTCGCTCGTCGCGGTAGTCCGCAGGGACTCTGCAGCGAGTAGCGTCGCCAATTCGAGACGATCGCCGGTGCCGCCGACGGCCAGTTCCGATTCCGTCGCCAGCGCCCGAGCAACCGCTAGCCGGCGCTGAGCTTCCGCCTCGTCGCGAGCTGCGATGGCCACGTTGCGCTGCACGTAGGCAAGCACCCCCAGGGTGACGGACACGACGAGCGCGATGGCGACGCCGGCAAGGAGGCGACGCTGCCGCCGGGCCTGCGTGCGCCGGCCCTCGGATAGGTATCGGGACTGCAAGGGGGTGACCGGCGGCGCCTTGCCCTGGCTCGCCACCAGCCAGCGCTCGGCTGTTTCCAGGTCGTTGCCGCGAAGCAGATAGCTCGAGTCTTCCTGACGGTCCGTCCAGGCGCGAGCGCGCACCAGAATGCGGGTGTGCGCGCGGACGTGCTCGAGATCGGTGTCTAGTGCTTCCAGCAGCGTCGAGAAGCGTTCGCCGAACGGATCGTCAGGACGGAAGAAGATCCAGTTCAGGCGCGCGACTGCGTCGGGGACGGCAGTAGTATCGGGCTCAGCGCAGGCAACGGGAATTATGCGCTTGCCCTGCTCGGCCGCGTACTCCACCTCATTGCGGCAAACGGTGGAATCAGCAGAGTGGTAGCTGACGACGAAGACGAACGTGTCCGCGGAGGCGATGGCGCGCTGGATCTCGGCCATCCACTCCGCACTGGGTGGAATGCCCTCCCAGTCGACCCAGCTTTCACGCCCGGCTTCCTTGAGGGCATCGTGCAAGCGGCGGACGAAGGCGGCGTCTTTTCGCGAGTATGAGATGAAGACGTCAGACATGGGGCGCTGGCATCGAAGGTGGGCCTCTGAGCATATAAAAAATACGACTATTGAGTAAATTCGCCGCGCTTGCGGTGGTACACGATCCTCATCATCCTACGTCCGAAGTTGGTACCTTTCAGCTGATACTCCCTGCCAAATCCACCCTGGGTGTAATGGCAGCTAATCTTGAAAGCGGCCGTTCACCCGCGACAGGGCTATCAGGCTTTACCCGACCCAGAGCGTTCCTTGCTCCTGAAGTACTGTTCACGGAGAATTGGAGCTAAAGTAGACATAGTAACAGTTAACATAATTCCGGATTGCATTGTCAGGTGATTGAATAAGTTGTACTTTGTCCGCAACGATTGCTATCTCGGAGAGGTATACAGCCCAGGGTTACAAGGCGAGTTTCCATGAATCTGGTCAATGTCACATAGCGTTGTCCAAAGAAATCAGGCAAAGCCTGATCGGCGATCCGAATTGGAGGAAAAAGCAGGCTATTCGCCAAATGGCACGTCAGCTCCGATTTAGAGCACCGAGAGCAGGTTAAGTTAATCGAAGTTCTTTTTCCGTATAGCTACCGTCGTTGACAAAGTGCAGGCGATAATTATTGCTGCGGTCTGGACAAAAGCAAACGTGAAGAATCAGTTAGCCGTTCAAGGAACGCCCGTGAGAACAAACGGAATTTTTCTCCAGTCTGGATGATGAAACGTTAAGTGAGGTAGCCGGTTTCCTCCAAAAATGGCCAGTTTGTAGTGATCCTGCATAGGAGCTTCGAAGAAACTGATGAGTACCTACAGAATTTCAAAAATCTGGCGCGCTCATTAAAATTGCCGGGCCATCCAGGTGGCGGAGCTGGAAGAACTTATGCCTCCGGGCCAATTAATCTTGAGAACCCAAATTTGCGCACCATGCTCTTTTTTATAAATAAGGGTGAGCACTATTGGGTTGAGTTGTCGCCGAAATGTTTAGTGCAGAAAGAAACCTAACACGTCGTTCCAGCAGACACCAAACACTCCGCGGCCTGCTGCGAATGCCTTTGGCATTTTATCGCAGCAATCCACTGCGCGTTCGGCGCCGTTGAACCGGGCGTTATCCGTCCGTAGTTGGCACATAGCCCGAATTAGCTGCAGCGATTTCCCAGCTGATCTCACTGGCTGCATCATCGAGAAAGCTGTCGTTAGCCCTGGGCCGGTGCTTCAGACTGCAGACGACCCCACAAGGGCCATAACGGAAATTGCATCAATCAGAAAATTCAGTGGCGCTGTCATGCCTCCTTCCACCTCAGGGGATTACTTTGGGTAAGTCAATAGGGCAGTTATTCCGTTCCCCTTTGAGACCAGCGGCCGACGTTCAATCCATTGATCGTGACAGAGTGAATATTCGGGATGATTAAGGCTGATAGTAGCTATGCTCAAACACCCACTGATGCTTTTCAATGATCAAGGCTTTTACGTCGTCATCTATTTCAACCGTCATTCTTTGTTCTGCCTAGCGAGCGATTTGAATGAGGAAAACCGTCCTGGAAATCTGATGCGCAGAAGGCTCTCACGGCTGATGGCAAAGACTCCGCAAGGCACTCAAATTTTAGTATCTGAACATTCGGCGGCATTTCACCGTTCAATAGAAAATAGTCCTCCATGCGATAAGGTCTGCCGCCGATTGAAGTTTCACTTTCTTTGCGAAAGTATCCCGACTGGACTACAAACTCTCTAAATGAACATTGCGCGAGTGCAATTCGCTCGGCAATGTTTGGCGAATCCTTGAAAACCTGTAGGTAATTGTTGTGACCGTTCCTAAAAAAAAGGTAGGTAGAAAGCTCCAGGTCATATGGGTGCCGGATAATGGTGAGTATTTTGCTAACTTTCCTGACATCCATTCCACTGAGATTAAGCATTCTTTCTCTATCCGCATAAATCTCTTCCAGTGTCTCGTGATTGAAACCGGGGAATACTTGAGCATTACGATACGTACTCGTGCCAAGATCTGCCTTTATAGAAAAGTATGCAATTGGCCCACGAAGATGCTCACAGAGAAAGTCTGTGCATGACATTCCCGCTGTTTTGGGAATATGAATAAAAAGTAAGTCGGGAGTGAGAATCATTGCAGTCTATATCGCGACTAGCCTTGCTAGCGTGAAAATCCCATGGCGGGCGGTGACCGCCGCAAAAGTGCGGTAAGATCGGTTGTTAGCCATATGCGATAGCATTCGTACACATCAAATCCTTTGCGAGCGGTATTAGCCGGATCGTGGTTCAGTGCGGAATTCCAGCATGATGCTAGGACCGCTTATGGCACCAAATCGAAGCCGCCGGCCGGTGGTCGGTGACGCTGTAACCTATTCGGTGTCCACCGATGCGCGTGGTAGGCATAGCGCCAAAGAGGCCACTATTGCGGGTACTCCAAAAGCCGCGAAGCCCAAGCAATCATCAAGCGTCCTGTCCCATGTGATGGCGGTAGTTTTTTTACTGGTGGTTGTCGGCGCAGTTTTGGTGTCGGCGATTCCGATGCCGATCATGCTGCTCTATCTTGTTGTCAGTTCCGCTACGTTTGTTGCATATGCTCTTGATAAAACGGCGGCTAAAAGAGGGGCTTGGCGTACGAGTGAGAGTACGCTGCATCTGTTGGCTCTCGTTGGTGGTTGGCCAGGCGCACTAATTGCGCAAAACCGTTTGCGACACAAATCGAGAAAACAACCGTTCCGAACTATTTTCTGGGTTACCGTTTTACTGAACATCGCGGCACTTGCTTGGTTATTCTACTCCGGAAGGCGTATTTTCGCCAGTTTTTCCTTATATTATCAAGGGCATGGCAATTTGCCATTTCTGCTATTGCGTGAGAGATAACGATTAATAATAGATTGTGTGAGCCGCGCGAACCTTATTTATATTTTCAATATGTTTTTAGAAATTATCATTTTTTAATCGTAAATTCAATCTACCCTTACTCTTTAGGGCCGCGATGTCTGAAAGTGGCACCTACCGGCTGATATTCCCAGCCAACTGCATGCTGCCTCAATGACCGCAATTGTCTGGTTAGTAGTCGTAAGTAACCCTGCACCGTCGTCAAGCAATCCCCCCCCCCCCCCCCTCTAACACAATTCCTTACCAAGGATTTCGTCCAGTTTTTCAGCCCACGCGTCCATGGCAGCGACTTTTTCGGCCCAGTAGTCATGCCGGTTGTAGGTTGCCATCACGCCTTCCATTGTGTGGTTCAGCAGTTTCTCGACGACATGCGGGGCCTGTGTTAACGCATTTACATGGGTCGAAAACGTCCTCCGTAAATCGTGGGGTACCCATTGAGGGATGCCAAATTCCGGTTGGTAGCGGCGCACGGCTTTTGTGATGGCGCGCTCGTTCATCGGCCTGGGTTCCCCCGTATTGCTGGGCATAATATATTCATTGCCTCTGCTGAGCGCTTTGAGTTCAACGAAGAGGGCAGTTGCCAAGTCTGATAGCGGGACCCTGTGGGCTTTACCGTTTTTGGTTCTTTCCGGTGGTAACGTCCAGACCTTTTCGGCCAGGTCGATTTCATCCCATTTCGCCAGTGTCAGTTCGCCGCGTCGCTGACCGGTCACGAGCAGTAGCTTGATCGCTATCTGGACGTACTGGCTGATACCTGTATGCTCAAGTGTGGACCAGACCACCCGAATCTCCTGTTCCGACAGGTGACGCTCCCTCGGTTTCTCCGTCCCACCCACATTGCGGGCGTTAATCGGTAGTGCGGGATTGGCGTCGATATAACCGTGATCGACTCCGTAGCTCAGGATTTGCTTCAAGAGCTTGAGAGTCTTGTTGGCCTGAACCAAAGAACCTCGCTCGACGATGGGGTCCAGCAATTTTTGACTGATTTGCCGGCGGTTTAGTTCCTGGAGCATTATTCCGCCGATTCGAGGAACTATATCCGCGCTAATCATTTGCATTGGAATTTCCGGGCGTTTGCGCTGGCGTTTTGCGTACGATGTCATCCACTTATCGCAAAGTCCTTCGACATTCAGTGCCACAGTCTGCGCCCAATGCCGTCTTCGGGCTTCATCTATGGGATCGATGCCCTGGTCGAGCAGTGCGCGCGCTTCCTGGTGCCTAGCGCGGGCATCTTTCAGGCCCGTTTCCGGGAATACCCCGATTTTCATTCGGCGAGCTTTTCCTGATAGCCGGTATCGATACTGGAAGGTCTTCTGGCCCTTGGGGGATACTCGAATACTTAGGCCATCCCTGTCCGCTTGTTCATAAACGGTTCCGGTTGCCTGAAGGCTGGCGATGAGTTTGTGGTTTAGCGGCATGGAATTTGGTACACAGTTTGGTACACAGAAAAGGTTGATTGGTATGATAGCTTATGAAACAACGTGGTGGCATCAGTTTTTAAAAGAGCAATAATAACATATAGTTAAATGATTTATTGAACAAATATGATCTGTAATGAAGTAACGATTCACT
>CAVONO010000019.1:0-28936 GCA_963697305.1 uncultured Chloroflexia bacterium | reverse complement strand
ATGGAACGGCATTAACCGCCAAGCCGAGGAGTTCTTTAATGAGATTGGTGAATCCAACCGTGACATTTTGTTTGCCGCTGATTTTGACACTAACATGGAAGATAGATTTCACGTCAACGATTGGCCCGAAGTACGAGAACATATAACTATGATCGAGGATGAGGAATAAGTTCTGCACCATTAACTCTTTGGCGTCCTGACTCTTATCTGTGGCCTGATGTTATTCTTTTGCTGACCCCTCAACCGTCCTTGGATTTGCTTTTCAATCTCATTTATTGTTACTCCCACCTGCCGGATCAGGCGTTGTCGAATCTGAACGCCAGTTTCCGTACTACGTCTGCTATAAGAAATCGAAATCGTTTGAATTCGGCATGCGCCTAATTGTCCTGGCCGCCCTATATAGGCTGAGCGTGGCAGCAAAACCTGTAACGCTTGGACCATTTTTTCCCACTCTTCCTGCAGGGTGTAGAAGATAGGATGGCTTCTATCCTGCTGAGTGGGATCGTGCACGATGTGCTTAATGCGTTCCCCATCTACCTGGAAAAGGTGACGTGTCAAGATTTCTGCGTCCTGACGTGAAACGCCAAAGACTATCTTCAGCTGGATATTGCCCAGCGCCCCTTTCATACGCTCGTTGATCTGAGCCAGCGTCTGGTGGGCCAGGGTCAGGTGTAGGCCGAACTTGCGGCACTCCGATAGGATCTGAGCAAGGGTTTGGGCGGCGCCGTCGTTTGCACAGAAGTCTTGAAACTCATCGATGCAGAAGTAGAAGGGTTTCCTGTACCCTTCGACATTCTTCCTGGACCGTGCAGCCTGCTCCAAGCCAGTGACGATCAGGCTGCCTAGTAAACGTCTTGTCTCGGCATCACATCGACCCAGATCAACGAGTAACACCTTGCCTTCATCCATGATCTGACGGAAATTCAAGTGGTTTTCTGATGGCCCCAAGGATCAGGCGCAGTTGTGGGTTGAAGGTAAAGGCCGTTACTTTGTTCAGCACCGATTCAATCATCACCGGTGTATCCCGCCCCCACTTTTCGTACCGCTCTCGCCAAAAAGCGACCAGCTCTGGATCTTCAACCTGACGCAGTAACCGGTTTCGGAAAGCAGGATCCGTCAGTAGTCTAGGGAGTTCAATCAATGTCAGCTCGTTGGCTATCAGCGTAAGTACGCTTGCTGTGACGATGTTGGCAAACCGTGGTGCTTCTGCGAGTGCCTTGGGCCAGGTGCGTTGAAAAGCCTCGACGACATTTTGCGCCGTTTCATAGGGTGAGTAGGGTGTATTTAGTACGTTGAATGGGACCAGATAATCTTGGCGGGAGGGGTCGAAGTAGATAATGCGCTCCCAGTGTGCCTGGGATTTCTTCGGATGACTGTGCAGATAATGTAAAAGGTCTTCTACCAGATCGCTGTGCGGATCTAAAACGCCGCAGCCACGGCCGTGAACGATGTCTTGAAATAGGATGTGCTCCAGCAGCTTCGATTTTCCTTTCCCCGTAATTCCAACCACGTATGTATGTGTGCTCCTCTCAGATTCATGAATCCATAGGCGGGACAGACCGAACCTTCCAGATTTTCCAAGTACTATTTTTTGTTTTCGTCCACGTTGAAACATAGGCAAGATCGTCAGCATATTCAATGCTGACATTCAGATATTCGAAACATAAATATCAACCCCTTGAAAGAAAAAGGGCCAGGACCATCTGTAAACAGAATGATTCTGACCCTGATAGGCTAGGCTATAATGCCCAGCCGTGCTGCTCGTAATGCTCTCTCAAGCTTCCCAGCGAAGTCGGCTTAAAATTTAGCGCGCGCTCCACCGGTAGTCCGAGAGGTCCACGAACCGCTTGCAGTTCCGCCAAGCTAAAATAGCCAAGTTCGACGTAGTGGCCGATGACCAGCCCGAAGAACAAGTCTTCACCGTCAAACTCTGAAGCATACCATGTGAAATGACTGTCCGGCGTGAAGAATTTCACTCGTGCCAGTGCATCGAGGCCAATCGCTTCATTGGCGTAAAGTTTAGGTAGCTGCTTCCTGATTTCTGCCGTCAACAATTGTTGTCTTATAGACATCACCTCCTTATCAATACAATGTGCAACATGCTGCACTCTTTTCTATCTCACACACCCTGGCCAGTTCCCTTTTGCCCTAATCCCTACGACTGATAGTGTTTCAAGGTTGGCAACAGCCGAACCTTATCCGAAAAGCTCTTCGTTTAAATCGTCGATTGCCGTTTTGCCTCCATTGTCCCTGACTCGTAACAGCACTTGCGTTATGTTGCTTCGCCTGGCGCATCGGCCGGTGCGATTACGAGTTGTGCTTTCCCGTTCTCAATACCGGCCGCAATTCAAGCCAGCCCACCCGTTGCCAATCGTCGACATGAATCGAGCGGGTCGCCTTCATCAGCACCTTGGCACGTGTTTGGTTCAGAACCAGTGCCGGACCGCTGCCCACAAAGTGAACAACAGGTTTCCATTCGCCACTGTCTTCACCGTGCTCCGGATTGTAGACATACTCGACATCCACGTTGCTCAACCTGAAGCAGCAACGGACCGCCGCCTTCCTTCATCAATGCCTGCACCGTTTCCAGGTTGTAATACTGGGGTGCAAACATGTCGAAGTAGTTGGCTTCTTTCGGATCAAAATCCGGCATTGGCGCCTTATCGGGTGTATTGCCAGGTAAGGCATATGCTACGGTTGGTAAATCTGACATTTGTTTTTCTCCTTTATTGAATTGGTTTTGTTGCGTAGCGATCTTTGTCACGACGCATAATGGACATTAAAAAGGTGTAACTGGGCCTTTGCAGTGTGGGCAATCCATCAGGTCTGCCTTAACTTTGCGACCACATGAGCCACAATGTCGGTACTGCAAACGCGACGTGAACTGGGTTGCCAAGATGTGCTTACATAGTCGCTGACCGCTCTCGCTGATAAACGGAGCGCCGCCTTCCATGTAATCCAGGCAATCGCAGATGATGAGTCCGCCTCTAGCTTTCACCAGATAGTCACCGTATTCATTGCTGCTGGTGACACTGGCTAGCGCCTCATCATCAGGTGGTCTCTTCACCTCTCCGCGGATCACCAGATTGGCTGCTCGCCAGGCTCGTGCCTCCAGCTGCGGCCAACGCTGCACCATCTCGATCACGATACGGTACAAGCGTGGGTGGCTGAAATGCACGGCCCGACGCATGGCGTCTCGGCGACCACCTTGACCGGCGGGGAAGGACTCGATTTCGCCTGTATCAGGGTCGAGGACTTGATACTGGCGAACCTCTCTCTCGTAGCTAACATTAGGTAGCATACAGTGATTCTCCTTACTAGGGTATTGGGTTGTTTCTCTTGTCATGGGATCAGGGCGGGAAGCGCTGTTATCTGCACAGTCTGGCATCAGGGACGACAGGCAGTCGTTACCGACGGCCGTGAAGAACTCAGGCTTGCGAAACTATTCAATTGAACTGGGTTGGGTAGGGATTGGATCTCTACAGGGACTGCTAGGTGCTTGGGGTTGTTATTTCAAAGGGCTTTCATTGCTCGCGCAATGTCGTCAAAAGCATTTCGACTTTCGATGATAAGTTAACATAACATAACAAGATCCGTTTTGCAAGCCCATAATTTTCTCTTAGCGGTTGAAACAGATTGGGCCATCGTGGCGTTATAGTAATTTGCTGCCAGGGGGACACATCGCCCCCTGGCAAAGCTCCGTTAGCCGGTGTTATCGGCATTTAGCTGGCTCTGGACCGAACCTGACCAAATCGGCGACAATGCTGAAGCGATTTTTGTCGTTAACCTCTAGGCGTCCGTCGACGAGCACCAAACGCCCTTTTGTTACGAACTTGGCCACTGCCTCGACGCTGTTGCCAAACACGACGACTGGAAAGAACGTTGTATTATTCTTGGCATCACTTACGCCCAAGCTAAACGTGACGTAGGTTACCTCCCCGTTTTGAGAGGTCTTCTTCTGCGCATCGTTCGTGGCGTTGCCCGATAGAATGACTTTCTGGTAGTTCATGATTTTCCACCCCCTTTCTACAGCACGAAAATTACTTTGTCTTGCCGGATGCTGCTGCATCCTTAACTGAAATATCCACACCAATGAAGCCGGCGTCAAGGAGGAACCCAGAACCTGTGCCGGGGCAAATCCTTGACGTGAACATAGGCTTCAGTGGTGATACCTCTTCAAAGGATCCGTTCAATAATATTGCGGACTATGAGCACCAATTTTCTCCACGGATTGAACATGCGACATTAGGTAGGTAATCAAGTGGAGGCCAGGCGCAGTACGAGCCAGGCAGCACTAGCGCAGCGCTGTTGCTGCCCGCAGCGAAATGAGTCGCCTGGCCGAAAAATCGCCCGAGAATCTGCAGGCAACTGACCCGCTAGGTATGACTGGTGACGGATTTTTGAAGCGATGTAAAGCACAGCAAGGTATGCTCTAGAACGCTCTGAATGCCTCTCTAAGGTGACATTTGCATGTTGGAGGCACTAACTATCATCTATTGATCAAAATCGATCCTGGGGGATCTCAGGACCTCAGAGAGGTGCATATTGTCAAGGTCTCCGTGAAGCTTGGCGCGGCCGGCAGCCTGTCCAACCAGCCGCAAAACCTGCCTCAATTGGGCACTGAAACAAATCCTGACTTGCGATCTAGCCTTATGCGATTTGCTTCAAAGAAATGGTCTTCGTCTAGGAATGTCACCACCCAATCGCCTTGAACCTGTTTCACATAATAGCCAAGGCCGAACTGTTGTGCGGCCTGATTCATCCTGGCCTTGGTCGTGCGGGTCCACCAACCTCCCGTATCCAAAATGATATGATCGTCGTTAAACGTAACTACAGCCGTATCGTGGTAAACCACCTTCGTAATATCATCGTCATCAGCCAATACCTTGGTCATGTGCTGGCCAATTTGTCGATCATTACTCTTCATCCTCAGCACCCCCTTTCCGTCTGCTCCAAACTTGATACTGTTTCTGGAAGCAGCCGCTGCTTCCAATATCGGTCGCATTGCGCAGGCGGCGACGCGTAGTCATGGCGAGGTTCAGACGAGTGCGGAGCATTGCAAACCATTGACAAGCAAAGCGCCTGTGCCAGTCCCATTCAATAAGATCAGGAGTAAAATCTGCTTGAGGAATCCCCCATCTTCATGTTATGCTGTAACCATGAAAACTGCCTCAATACTGATCTTCATACCTCTCGCGATCTATGCCTGGGCTGCTGCAAATCCCGCGCCTGCACGATCATTCGTCGCTGAACTAAAGCGCAGTTGGCGACGTTATCTGGTTCGACGTAAAGGCGAGATGGCCGCAGCGGAACTGGCCCACTCTTTTCGCGAACAGGCTCAAAGCCAGGGGTTTGAACAAGAGCAAATTGATGAAATCATCTCTGAAAAGTGGCCTGAACTTGTTGAACGATTGGGCACCAGAGAGACCAATGACAGCTTAGGTGAACCGACTCCGCTTGAGCGTATCTTCTAGCAATCGAAGGGGTGGGTGGGCAATCGCCACCACAAAAAAGGCCGGGAGCGAACTCCCGACCTCTTGTCGGCTAGCGGCGGCTACGAACGTTAAGCGCTGCAGCAACCAGCTTATCTACCGAGTCGTTCAAGCTTCAGCAGCAATGAGCTGATGGCGTCCTCGAGCAGATTGAACGGGAACCTGCTGGTTCTGCGTCGCGTTGCTCGCGGACCTTCTAACTCATCGAGCAACTTGTACAGCTGTGACACCAGCATTTGCCGCTGGCGTTTGATCTCATCTGTTTGGTGCTTGAGTTGATTCATGGCACTCACCTCCTTTCTACAGGCCGAATTACGTTTGCCTGTAACCATCCAACTGCCGCCGGATTCCTTGGCGGGTCAGGACTTGCCGCAGGCAACTTGCGAGGGTCTTGACGCGAGAAGGTGGCGGATACCCTGGGGAGACAGGCAAGCGGATTTTGGTGGCGATCGGGAAAAATAGCACTCAGCCAGGCAAGGCTGAGTACCTTATCCTTCGATTGCGAATCACAATACATTATTTTGAAATATATCCAGCAATAGGAAAACAGTAGCAGACGATGGTACTCCGAATCAGGCGTATCAATAGGAGCAGCGCCAACGGCGCTTCCATTCCAGGTTCCTGACAGAAGGTCCGGAAGATGTCAGGGACCGCAGGCGTCGGTGCTCGCAGAGCCCGACCACCCACACTGCGTTAGCGTGGTGGAAGGCGTTAAGACCATGAACAAACATCATCTCCGTTCGCTTGGCTATCCCGTTGCATAGTACCCCTACTTCCGCCAACGCGTAGAACCGCGTCGAGAAATCACTCTTGGTTGTCAACAGAAGGAATAAGCTTGCCTGTGAAAGGCAAAGGTCAATACTTCGATCATGGCAATATCTCAAATGAGCCGACTCAATCAAAATAGGAAACAATCAACATTTGCCTTTCACGGCAGGCGTTGGTTAAACACGAAGTGACATGTACTCAGCCGCATACAGGGTATCGCGACTAATCCTGAGTTCAAATCTATCCGTTAAGGTCCAGCTAAGTCAATGAGAATGGCACTACTTCGTATGCGTGCCTGAGTCATGACACGATCCTCTTCAAATACACTTGGTTCAGCAGGGTGGGTGGTCGGGGTCGGAACGAGCCCGCACGCCCTGGCTTGTCCGGCGGGGGGCCTGCTCCTCATCCAGTTTCTTCCGGTCTAGAAACTGGGGAAGGATGCACGGTCCTCCCAAGGAAAGCCAGCCTCTTCCGGGCTTAAGCAGATCACTGCTTAAGCAAAATACCCGTGCTGTTCAATGAACACACCTATCCAGCACGGGTACAAAGCACGGTTTGAGAGAAAGCTCATTGCTCTTTCGGGGTCAGATGAAGCACCTGGATCGCCTCAACCGGTTGGCCACAGCGCTCAAAAATAGCAGGTAAATCTGTTCCCAGGTGATTCCTCAACCAGCGGACGCTCAACGGGTTGACTGTGCCGATGATGGCTGTGCCGTCATTGGTTGTCAGCAGTTGAGCGTCTCTGATCAAAGCATATGTAACGTCACTGGTGAGAAGCCTCAGATGGTGCAATACCTCTTGCCAAAGTTTCCCTTCAGCGGCCGTCGTCTGGTAGGCTTCCTGTGCTGCGGCTATGATACTTTCTTGCACAGTTTGATGTTGGCTTATGGTTTCTTCCGTTGCCAGTCGACGTTTAGCTTCCCTATCTTCAGCTTCTTTTTGCCGCTTCTCTGCCCGTGCCTGCAACATCTCGCGTTCGGCCCGCGGGCGATAACCGGCCGGTGGACCATAATCGTACTCGATGGCTTTTAGCAGCCAACCTCTAGGGTTGCGGACCAGGTTCGGCTGCTCTTCCTGCATGAAAATGACGTAATCGATTTTCTGGGCGATCAACGCTGCATCATGGTTTTTGACAAGCCGGTCAACGGTCGGCTTGTCGATACCAAAATCCAATAACGCGGCGGCCAGCGCCGCTTCTGTTTGTTGATTAACTGTCTCTTGTTGGTGGTCAAAATCTGAGCCTGGGGGCGTGGCAAAGTTTTGTACCTCCCCCTGGTTCATTTTTTTACCAGGGGTACCCTTTATATGGAGTTGGTAGTTGGTTGCTAAGCTCCCTGCATCTAGATCACTTCTTCGTTCAGCGATAATAATATGCTTATCTTTTAAGCCTTTCAGAGCTCTTAGCAATGTCGGCTTGCTTAGTCCGGTGCCGGAGTCAAGACGTGTCCCATCCTTTTGCGGATGCCGTTCAGCATCTGGTTTAGGGAGATATTGTCGCTCTCTTTTTTGAAGCCGAAAGTGCGCCGGCAGATGTAGAGCAACACCTTCAATTCTGCTCCCGTCAATAGGCTCAACAGTTCATCAAAAAGCTGGTCCGGAACCTGGGTATATTGTGGGGTGCTAAACCCATCAAAACGGAATGGTTTATTCGATTGTCTTTCATCCTTCTTTGGCTGCATAAATGTTATTTTGCCATGCTCTCCCTTCCAAGAGCATGACACCGTGGTGTCATGGTATCACGGTGTCATGCATTCAATGCTTGTAGTACTCTCTCCAACAAGCTCCCATCACCTTCTGCCTGGTGATCTTGCACAAGAATATTGACGGCAATGCGCGTTATCTCATTCTCGCTGGTGCGGATACCACGGCGTTTGTAAGCATAAACGATGGCTGCGATCGCTTCCTTTTCGGCCATGGTAAAGCGATGTGTCGCTGCTTCTTTGCCGATCTCCTTAACTGCCAGGCGCACCGTTTCTACCGTGGTGTCATGGTGTCGTGGTATCACGGTATCATCTATTACATTGTGGTTGGTTTCTTCATTCCTTTGTGCCACTGGTGGCACCGTGGTCTGATCAAATTCCTCAACCTTTAAGTCTGGTTCCAATGCTGGTTGCTTTTTGACCGATTCCGGTTCGGAAAGATCTCTTGAAAAGAATGGGCTATCTGCCAGACCAGAGTTCTTCATCGCGCTAACACCTCCTTCACCAGGGCTCGTACGCCCGAGCGCCGGCGCTGTTGGGCGCGTAATCGAATACGTGTGTGTGATTCGAATGGGCTTCTTCAAGGCTGATATTCTTGGGAATCGAAGTATTGAAAACCAGGGCGTCGAAGTGATGGCGAAGCTGCCTTTCCACGTCCCTGGAAACGTTCGTGCGCTCTGAAAAAGTGCACAGAACACCGACGATATCGAGGCTGGGATTGAGCTGGGTCTGCTTGACCATTTCCACAGTTTCCAAGAGCTGCACCAGGCCGGTAAGGGCAAAGAAGCCGGTAGAAACTGGGATAAGCAAGCGATCGCTGGCCACAAACGAATTCACTGTCAGTAATCCCAGTGCAGGTGGGTTGTCGATGATGATGTAGTCGTATCTGTCATCTATGCCATTTAGAGCGCGCCTGAGCCGTGCGCCGCGATTGTCATAGACATTCGCCAGCTCCAGATCTACGCCGGACATGCGGATATGGGCAGGGACGAAATCTAGATTCTCGAGCGCTGTCTTGCGAATAAGGGGTGTGATAGGCGAGTAGTGAATCAGGGAGCTGTAGAGTGACTGTTCCAACTCCACTTCGACATTGGGATGCAAGAAAACCTGGGTCGTGTTCGTCTGTGGATCCATGTCCAGCAGAAGGACCTTGTATCCTTCCAGTACCAGACCTGCTGCCAGATTAACGGCCGTCGTCGTTTTCGCCGCGCCTCCTTTTTGATTGGCGATGGAGATGATCATGTGGTCTGTTGACGCTTCACATACTCTGATGAAATCAAGCGGAGTAACGCCGATAAGCGTGATATTCCGCTCGTCTGCCAGCAGCTGTAAAGCGCCTTTCAAATCCTCAGGCACGACAACTTTCAGTGTAGTCTTTTTGATTTGGTTGTTGGTTCCTGTTTGGGCCATGCTTGGGGTGAATTTTGTACTGATTCAATAAAAGCATGACGACACATGATTTTGTCAAGTAGATACTCATGCTACGGTCAACATCTCTGCAGATTATTCGGTGCTCAAGCCCTGTCGAAGAGTACCCATGTATTCTGGCGGAGTAGATGTTTCAAAGGTATCATATCCTTCGTAATGATACCGGTCGCATTTGGCTCTTTTCTAAGGGTGGTGAAATGGTCAAGTTCACTTTGCGCGTTGACGATGATGAACTAATCGGCCGCTTTGATGAGCTAGCGAAGACTCAGGGCAAGACCCGGACCGCATATATCATCGAATTGATGCAGCAAGCGGTTGACAGGGACTATGTGCCCGCGCGAGAAGGTGAGGGTTTCCGTGCAATGACTGATACAGGCGGAGAAGTAACACTGATGCGTCATGGCCGCTATGTGTCTGGTGGTATGGCGGGACTGGACGCGGCCCAGAAATCCGCATACGAGCAAGCACGCGAAGTCGCAAGCCCAGAAAATGGCAGCCAATGGAAGGAAGCCCGCCAGATATTAGAAAAGGCGGGCTTCAGTGTTTACAGGCTATATGCGGTTGCCAGCGAATCGGGCTAAGGTGGCTATGACTGATTCTATACGCATTCCCAGTTTCGATACCGGGGTGAGAAATGTGGATGAATAGCAGTTGCTACGTGAACGAATGCACGGAAAGAACTCTCTCGATAACAACCCTATTAGGACATCTACCATGAATGTTTTCAAGACTCACGCCGATATCGTATCCGATTACGCTACTTATATCCGCAGCTTTCTCAGTATTTCAGACCCTCAAATCCGCGAAAAAGTCCAGGGAGAACTAGACCAGGGCAAACTTTGGCCAGAACCACTTCTTCAATTCAATCCAGCTTACCAATTGTATGGTGGTGTGGACAATCTCGTCGCTGCCGGTACTGTGCAACCGGACATCCGTCACATCTTCAAAGGCTATTCCCTTTATCAGCACCAGGTCGAAGCCATTCGGCTAGGTACCTCTGCTCAAGACTTTATTGTCACTTCCGGCACAGGGTCTGGCAAGTCGCTAACCTACATTGGTTCTATTTTTGACCATCTCTTGTCTTTTCCCAGTGCAAAAGGTGTGACGGCCGTCATTGTTTACCCTATGAATGCCTTAATCAACTCCCAATCGGAGGAGTTTAACCGCTACAAAGACAACTATGAACAAGCCACTGGAAAAAACTTCCCCATTTCCTTCGGGCAGTACACGGGACAAGAAAAAGAACATATTCGTGCCGGGATGCGCGAAAACCCACCGCAAATTCTACTGACTAACTATATGATGTTGGAGTTGCTCCTGACTCGTATGCGTGAACGTCCCTTGCGCGATGGGATCTATGAGAATTTGCGCTTCCTGGTATTTGATGAACTCCACACCTTTCGCGGGCGTCAGGGCGCGGATGTCGCTATGCTCATCCGTCGTATCCGTGCCCGTTGCGCCCAACCTGTAGTCTGTATTGGCACATCCGCTACGATGATATCTGGAGGTTCATTAGCTGAACAGCAAAGTGAAGTGGCAAAGGTGGCGACCAAGTTGTTTGGCAAGCCATTTACTCCAGAGCAAGTAGTGTATGAAAAACTAGATCGCTCTCTTTTTTATGCCGGTAAACTACCGTCAAGGTTGGAGTTAGCAAGCGCAATCCACGCTGGCATCAATCTAACTGATGGTGTAGAAAAACTAAAGTCGCATCCGGTAGCAGTTTGGCTGGAAAACAGGGTGGCTCTGGAACAGCGTGATGAATACCTGGTGCGCGGCAAACCAAGACGAATAAGTGACATTGTTCAGGAATTGGCTGAAACCGCTGGTGTGTCCCCGCCAGAATGCCGTCTCTTTTTAGAAGAGTTGCTGGAATGGATCAGCGTAGTTAATCAGCAACTTCAGGAAAGCGGACAACAATACACGATTCTGCCGTTTAAGCTACACCAGTTTATTTCTCAAACCGGTTCGGTTTATACGACACTCGATCAGGATGAAAATCGATTCATCACGCTGGAACCCGGTGTCTTTAAACAAGACGACAGTGACAATAAACCCATCTTTCCTAATGTGTTTAGCCGCGCCAGTGGCCATCCTTTTATTTGTGTTTCCCGAGTAGGCAATCGCCTGGAGCCGCGCGAATTTCGCGAGAGCAGCGAAGAAGAGTCGGATTTCGATGATGGCTACCTCATCATTGGTGACGATGTATGGGATCCCATGGAAGATAGCGAACTGCTTCCAGAATCCTGGTTGCGGGTCACCAAAGCAGGATTGGTGCCGCGCACTGAAAAGAAAGCATTCTTCCCGCTCAAGCTCTACTTTGACGAATTTGGCAATTGCTCAGAAACCACGCCCATGAAATGGTGGGGCTGGTTCATGAAAGCGCCTTTGCTGTTTGATCCGACCGGCGGCGTTTTTTACGACACCAAGACCAATGAAGGCACCAAGCTAACCAAGCTGGGCAGTGAAGGACGCAGCACATCAACGACTATCACGGCTTTTTCTATTCTCAACCAGCTTGATCATGCTGGGTACAGACAAGAAGATCAAAAACTTCTTAGCTTTACCGACAATCGGCAAGATGCCGCTCTGCAGGCCGGGCATTTCAACGATTTTGTCCAAGTCGTGCAGTTGCGTGCCGGTATTTACAAAGCGTTGGCCAATTCGCCGACCCAAACCTTGACTTACACAAACCTTGGCGAATCTGTGTTTCAAGCATTGGGCTTGCCTTTCCTGGAATTTGCCGATCGGAATGAAGAACCGTCCTTGCCGCATGTGCGACGTAACTACGAGCAATGTTTTCAAGATTACCTGCTGTATCGAGCCATCGCTGATCTGCGCCGCAGTTGGCGGATTGTACTGCCCAACCTGGAACAGTGTGCTCTATTGACGATCAAGTATGCCGACTTGTCAGACGTTGCCGCGGCGGATGAGTTTTGGCAAGAGCTACCATTGCTTAATGGTCTCAATCATGCGGACAGAGAAGAATTTCTTGCGACCATCCTTGATTTCTTCCGGCTCGAAAATGCGATTCATAGCGAGAACTACTTAACAGGATCGAAGATCAAAGAATACGAAAAGCAGTTTCGGGAACAGCTCCGTCCCCCGTGGACATTGGATCAACATGAAAACCTGCGAGAACCATTTGTCATCCGATTACGAGCCACTTAGCCGGACAGCAAAGCTTTCTTCGAAGAGCATGGGGCCAGCCAGTGCCTTGGGGAAATACATCAAGCTATATGTGAAACAACGTGGATTGCCCATAGATTTGAAAGGAGATAATTATCGGATCTTTATTCTCAGCTTGATGGCCAAACTGGAAGATGCCGATTACCTGAAATCACAGGTGCCAAAACGCAGAAAAATGAAGAAATCCCTGTCTATCGCCTTCGGTCTGGACAAAATCATCTGGTGTCTTGGTGACGGCAAAACGATGAAGCCTGATGCTATCAAGCAGCGTTCTTACAAGAGCCTCGCCCCGCAACCCAATGAATTCTTCCAAACTTTATATCAACGTGACTTTGCTCAAATGAAACGGCTGCGGGGTGAAGACCATACCGGTCAGTTGCAAACTGACGTACGGATTGTGCGCGAAGAACTCTTTCGGGAAGGCAAAGTCAGTGCGCTATTCTGTTCGCCAACGATGGAACTGGGCATTGATATTCGCAACCTGAGCGTTGTTCACATGCGCAATGCCCCGCCAAATCCATCCAATTATGCCCAACGCTCTGGACGAGCCGGCCGCAGTGGGCAGGCTGCACTGGTATTCACATACTGTTCCAGCTATTCACCACATGATCGCCATTACTTCAAGGAGCAGGTAGCTTTGGTTGCCGGGGCGGTGATGGCCCCTCGCCTTGATCTGGCGAACCAGGAACTGCTGCTTTCGCATCTAAACGCGATGGTTGCTTCCGAAATCGGGCTGCCTGGTGTGGACGATACAGAAGGTGGACGGCCGTCTCTCATGCGCCTGGTGGTAAACGACAACGACAAAATGCCGCTGGCAGAGGGAATCTATGCGGGTCTCGAGCTGTCTGCCAGCCAGTTCAATAAACTAAAAGCGTTATTCAAACAGGTCATTGCTGATTTTGAAGATGAACTGACAACCAGCGCTGACCAATGGTATTCTACCAATGGATAGAGCAAAACCTGCGTGCGGTTGCCAAACATCTGGACAATTCGCTGGATCGTTGGCGAAAGCTCTACCTGTCGGCACGGACCATTCTTACCAACGCCACGCAGCAGATCGAAAGTGGCCGATACAGCCTGAGCAGCGACGAATACCGCAAAAACAAGCGCAACCAGGATCAGGCCACGCGGCAGCTAGATCTGCTGCGCAATGAGTCAGCGGGCGGTTCCATTGAGCTTTCCGAGTTCTATCCCTATCGCTACCTGGCCTCTGAAGGCTTTCTGCCCGGCTACAACTTCACCCGACTGCCGCTGCGCATCTTCCTGCCCACCGGAGACACCACGGGAGAATTCATCTCTCGTCCCCGGGCCATTGCCCTGCGCGAGTTTGGTCCGCAGAACATCATCTACCACAACGGGCGCAAGTATCGTGTCAATCAGCTTGTGGTGCAGGATGCTGAATCGAATCTGACCGAGGCGAAGATCAGCAACAAAGCCGGCTATTTCCTAGCGGGGAACAGAAAGACCTGGAGATCTGCCCTTTCTCCGGCCTCAATCTGGGCGACAACGCCAATAAAACTCACCTACACGATCTGCTGGAGATGGCCGAATCCCGCGCCGAGGAGATGGACCGGATTTCCTGCGAAGAAGAAGAACGGCGGTCTCGCGGCTACGACATCCAGACCTACTTCTCGGTTGATGGCGGCGACATGGACTCGTGTCACGCAAGCCGTCGTCTCTACCAGCGAGAACAAGCTGCTGAACCTGCGCTACATCCCGGCGGCGCGGCTCGTTCATGTCAACAAGAAATGGCGCACGCAGAAGATGAAGGGCTTTCCCATCGGCATGATCTCCGGCGACTGGCGCAGTTCCCTGCCTGGGCCCGACAGCCAGGTCAACGAGCAGTTCCATCTGGTGAAGCTGTGGACCTCCAATCTGGCCGACGCGCTGTACATCGAGCCGATCCAGCCGTTGGGCTTAACTCCGGAAGGGGTCATCACCCTGCAGTATGCGCTGAAGCGAGCGATCGAACTTTGTTTCCAGGTCGAATCCAACGAGATCGGCGTGATCACCATTGGCGATCCGGAGGCGCCGAACATTCTGCTCTATGAGGCGGCGGAAGGCAGCCTCGGCATCCTGTCGCGCTTCACCAGTGAGCCGGAGGTCTTTCCACGAGGTCATCGAGACGGCCATTGCGCTTTGCCGCTATGACGATCCAGACTACAAGGGGCCGGCTTCCTACGACGACCTGCTCAGCTACTACAACCAGCGCGACCACAAGATCATCGACCGCCACCTGATTCGGGACGCGTTGGAAAAGCTGCGTATCTGCGATGTCGAGATTCAGACCAACACCGGCTTCCGCAACTACGAAGAGCAGTACCAGGCGCTGCTGCGCCATCTCGATCCCAATTCGTCGACCGAGCGCAAGTTCCTCGACTACCTCTACCAGAACGGCCTGCGCCTGCCCGATGCCGCGCAGAAGAGCGGTCGACGGTCTGTATGTGCAAGCCGGACTTCTACTACGAACCGCGCATCTGGGTCTTCTGCGACGGCACGCCGCATGACGATCCAGCGGTGCAGGCCGATGACGAGAGAAACGGCAGGCGATCATGGCGCGCGGCGACGAGGTGTGGGTCTACTACTACAAAGACGATCTGGCGCAAATCATTGCTGCCAGGCCTGACATCGTCCGGATCAATCTTCAGGAAGGTGCGATGACTGTTTCCCTCCAACCCGGCAAACTGGTTTCGCTTCGCGGCCGCGACTGGATCGTGCTGCCGTCCGACGACCCGGATCTGCTGGTCGTCAAGCCGCTGGGCGGCTCCGATGACGAGACGACCGGCATCTACCTGCCGCTTGCACATGCCGGAGCGATATGCCGCGTAGATGCGACCTTTGCGCCGCCGACGCCGCGAGGATCTGGGCGACATCAGCACGGCACGGCTGCTCTACGACGCGGCCCGGCTGGCCTTCCGCAACGGCGCCGGCCCGTTCCGTGCTCTGGCCAAGCTCTCGTTTCGGCCACGCGCCTATCAGATGGTGCCGCTGGTCATGGCGCTGCGGCAGGAGACGGTGCGGCTGCTCATTGCCGACGACGTGGGCGTGGGCAAGACGATCGAGGCGCTGCTGGTCGTCAAAGAGCTGCTGGAGCGGCGCAAGATCAAGCGCTTTGCCGTCGTCTGTCTGCCGCACCTGTGCGACCAGTGGCAGGCGGAGATTCGCGCCAAGCTCGACCTGGAAGCCGTCATCATCCGCTCCAACACCCAGGCGCGGCTGGATCGCCAGATTCAGGGCGACACCAGCGTCTTACGACTATTACCCCTACCAGGTCATCTGAGCATCGACTTCATCAAGTCGGACACGCGCCGGGATGTCTTCATCGAGCAGTGCCCGGAACTGGTCATCGTCGACGAGGCGCACACCTGCGCGCGGCCGGCCGGCGCCTCGGTCAGCCCAGCAGCAGCGCTACCACCTGGTCAGTCGCATTGCCAAGAAGCCGCGATCAGCAGCTCGATCCTGCTCACCGCCACGCCGCACAGCGGCAAGCCGGAAGAATTCCAGTCGCTGCTGGGCCTGCTGCGTCCGGACTTCGAGACGCTGGACCTGCCTGCGTCCACACCAGGCGCAGCGCCGCGATCTGGCGCGCTACTTTGTGCAGCGCAAGCGCGCCGACGTCGAAAAGTGGATGGACGAGGAGACGCCCTTTCCCAGAGCGGGAAGCCTTCGAGTGGCCCTATGACCTGTCGCCCGACTACGTGCCGTTTCTTCAACGACATCTCTGACCTTTCCGCGCAAGATTCGTGGCCGCCCGGGCCGATGATGACGGCCGGCCAGCGCGTGCACTACTGGACCGCGCTGGCCTGCTGCGCGGCGTCATGTCCAGCCCGGCCGCCGGCGTCGAGATGCTCAACACCCGCCTGTCCAAGCTGGCGGCCAGCTGCGACGGCGACGACGCGCCGACACTCGCCTGGACGGACTGGTCGAGGCTGACGACAACCCGGTCCACGACAGCGAGTTTGGCTTCGAGAGCGACAACACGCCCACCCAGGTCGTCGAGCGCAACGACTGGAGCAGCTATCAGCGCCAGCAGCTGCGTGACTTTGCCAGGCCGCTTGAGGCGCTGGCCAACGCTCGAAGACGATCAGAAGCTCGCCTACGCCGAACTGATTCTCGAAGACTGGCTCAAGCAGCGGTCTCAACCCGGTCGTCTTCTGCCGCTACATCGCCACGGCCAACTACGTGGGCGAGCAGCTGGCGCCGGCGCTGCAAACGAAATTCCCCAAGCTCGATCTGCAGGTCATCACCAGCGAACTGCCCGACGACCTGCGCAAACAGCGCATCGAAGAGATGGGCAAGGCGCCCCTGCGCGTGCTGATCGCCACCGACTGTCTGAGCGAAGGCATCAACCTGCAGGAGCACTTCACCGCCGTGCTGCACTACGACCTGCCCTGGAACCCCAACCGGCTGGAGCAGCGCGAGGGGCGCGTCGACCGCTTTGGGCAGATGGCGCCCGAGGTCAAGGCGTGTCTGCTCTACGGCGCCGACAACCCCATCGACGGCATCGTGCTCGACGTGCTGCTGCGCAAGGTGCGGGAGATCAAGCGGGCCACCGGCATCAACGTGCCCTTCCCCGAAGACTCGCAGAGCATCATCGACACCATCACCCAGGCGCTGCTGCTCAACCCCGACCGCAAGATCGAGACGCGCCGAATGGCGGCCAGCGACGACCGCCAGCTCGCCTTTGATTTTGAGCGACTTCGACGAGGCCGCCCAGGCCAAGGAGAACGTCACGCGCAAGGTCGACGAGGCCGCCGAGCGCGAAAAGGCCTCGCGCAGCATCTTTGCCCAGAACGCCATCAAGGCGCAGGAGATCGAGGAGGACCTGCGCGACGGTGGACGAGGCCATCGGCGACCCGGCGCCGTCGAGGACTTCGTCACCGATGCCTTGCACAACCTGCTGGGCGTGCAGGTCATGCCGCGAGGCCAGAAGGGCTACCGGCTCGTATCCGGGCAATCTGCCGCCGCAGCTGCGCGATCTGCTGCCGGCCGGCGACGCCGTCATGATGCTGTCAGGGTCAGCTTCGATTCGCCGACGCCGGAAGGCTATCACTACCTCGGCCGCAACCACCGCTTCGTCGAGCAGCTCTGCCAGCTGGTCATGGCCAACACCCTGGCCGCGCAGCGGCAAGCGCGCGGCCCGCGCCGCCGTCATCCGCACCCGCCAGGTCACGATCAAGACCACGCTGCTGCTCTTCCGCTGCCGCAACGTCATCGAGCGGCAGCAGGGCGACCAGCAGATTGTGGCCGAGGAGATGCTCCTCTGGGGCTGGCGCGGCACGCCCCAGCAACGGAACTTTCTGGACCACGAGGAGGCCAAAGCGCTGCTGGCCACGCCCGCGCCGCTTCCGAGCTTTCGCCGCAAGCGCGGGCGAGTTTCCTGGAGAACGAGCTCGAAGCTGCTCGCTCGCTTGGAGGCGGACTTCGACGCAGGTGGCCGAAGCAGCAGTCCAAACGGCTGGTCGAGCGCCCACGAACGCTTCAGTGCCCTGGTGGACGGCAGCCGCCGCTTCCAGGTCGTCTACCCGGTGCTGCCGATGGACCTGATGGGGGTTTACATCCTGCTGCCGGAGGGGTAGCTGATGAACTACCCGTCCATCCGCATCGAAGGCGCCATCCTCTCGCCCGACATCCTGGACAAGCTGGAAGATGCCGTCGGCCAGAGGCCGTCCGACTTCGGCTTTGATCGCAGCAGCAAGGTCAAAGACGAGATCGCCCGCGCCTGGGCCGACGCTCAGGACTACTGGCGCATCTTCCAGCGCAAGCTGGAAGCGGTCAAGGCAGGCAGCCCGGCACCACCGAAACGCGCAATCTGTGGATGGTCCCGCTGCTGGGTTTGCTGGGCTACCAGCTCGAGTACCAGCCGCGCGGCGTGGAGCTGAACGGCAAGATCTACGCCATCTCCCATCGCGTCACCAACCGCGGGCAGACGCCCGGTCCAGATCATCGGCTATCGCGAACCGGCCGGGCTCGACCGCAAGCCCGAGAATGCCACCCTGCGCATGTCGGCCCACGCGCTGGTGCAGGAGTTCCTGAACCTGCACGAGGAGCTCTACGGCCTGGTCACCAACGGCCGCGTGCTGCGCCTGCTGCGCGACAGCTCCCGGCTGGTCAAGCTCACCTACCTCGAGTTCGACCTGGACCGCATCTTCACCGACGGTCTCTTTGCCGACTTCGCCGTCCTCTACCGGCTGCTGCACGCCACTCGCCTGCCGGCCGACCAGAGACCGGCCGCCGAAAGCCTGATCGAGCGCTATCACCAGGATTCGCTCGACTCGGGCGCGCGCATCCGCGAAGGGCTGAGCCGCGCCGTCGAGCAGGCGATCCGCGACTTCGGCAACGGCTTTCTGGCCCATCCCGCCAACGAAGCGCTGCGCGCAGGCGGTGGCGACGGGCGACTCACGCCGGAAGCCTACTACCAGCACCTGCTGCGACCTCATCTACCGGCTGCTCTTCCTGATGGTGATCGAGGAGCGCGACCTGGTCTTTCCGCCGCAGACGCCACGCCAAGCAGCGGCAATCTACGACGCAGTACTACAGCGTCCAGCGCCTGCGCCGCCTCTCGGAGAAGCGCTATCCTGGCCGACCGTCGCCAGCCACGACCTCTGGCTCTCGCTGCAGGCCACCTTCCGGCTCTTTGAGGCCGACGGTGCCGGGCGACAAGCTGGGCATGGCGCCGCTGGCCGGCGATCTCTTTGGCCCCGACGGCCATTGGCCCGCTTGGACGACTGCACCCTGGGCAACGACGTGCTGCTGGGCTGCCTGCGCTCGCTCGGCCTCTACCGCAATCCCGATACGCGGCAGATGATCCGCGTCAACTATGCCGCCCTCAACGTGGAGGAGTTCGGCTCGGTCTACGAAGGGCTGCTCAAGTTCGAGCCCGGCTTTTGATACCGCCGGCGAGCCAGCCGAGTTTCCTGCTTCGGCCAGGGCGACGAGCGTGCTACCCAGAGCTCACTACACCGCCGACGATCTGGTGCAGCCGCTGATCAAACATTCGCTCGACTACCTGATTGCCGACAGTCTGAAAGAGCCAGACCCGGAGAAGGCGCTGCTCTCGCTGCGCGTCGCCGACATCTCCTGCGGTTCCGGCCACATTCTGCTGGCGGCGGCGCGGCGCATTGCCACGGAGCTGGCCACGGTGCGCACCGGCGAAGAGCAGCCGTCGCCGACCGCCTTTCGCGCCGCCGTGCGCGACGTGATCCGCGCATGCATCTACGGCGTGGATCTGAACCCGCTGGCGGTGGAGCTGTGCAAGGTGGCCCTGTGGCTGGAGGCGCACAACCCCGGCGAGCCGCTCAACTTCCTCGACCACCACATCAAGTGCGGCAATGCCATTGTCGGCTTCGTGCGCCCGGAGGATGTGGGCGAGCGGGCGTGCCGGACGAGGCCTTTACGACGCATGCCGGGGGACGACAAGGAGGTGGCCGCCGCCCTGCGCAAGCGCAACAAAGCGGAGCGCAAGCAGAAAGGACCAGACTGGCCTTTGATTTTGCCCCGGCGCGGCAGCAGCAGTTGGCCGATGTGCTGCGCCGCTGGCGGGAGATTGCCGCCCTGCCGGAGCAGACTCCGGCGCAAATTGACGCCAAGAAGGAAGCAGTACACCGCCTTTGCCCAGAGCGGCGACGCCTGGCTGCTGAACCAGATCGCCGCCATCCCCATTGCCCAGTTCTACCTGCCCAAGACGACCGCCAACCAGAACAAGCTGATTACCGATGGCGAATTCCGGCCGTACTGGCGCGGCGACCGCGCCCCGCAGGGGCAGGCGACGGGCGAGGCGTGGGGCATGGCCATGCGCAAGCGCTTCTTCCACTGGTTCCTGGAGTTCCCGGAGATCATGGCGCAGGGTGGCTTTGACTGCATCTTGGGCAACCCGCCGTATCTGGGCGGCACAGCATCTGAGCGGCACGTATGGTTATCCATTCTGCGAGTATGTGAAATGGGAATATGCGCCTGCCGGATTGAGCGATCTGGTGGTCTATTTTGTGCGCCGCATTTTTAGCCTTTACTGCGACCCGGTGGCTTTACTGCCTTTATTACCACCAATTCCATTAAAGATGGTGACATTCGCAAGGATGGGCTTGAGCAGGTGATGGCACAAGGCGGTGAAATCAACTTTGCTGTGCGTGGCATTAAATGGCCAGGACAGGCCAATCTGGTCGTTTCGTTGGTTGCTATTCACAAAGGTGAGTGGCATGGGAAACGAGTGCTTGATGGCAAAGAAGTGCCCGTTATAAGCTGCCTATTTTGAGGATAGTGTTGGATGTAGGTGAGCCAAAGTGATTTGAGGAAAACGCTGATCGGATTTTTCAAGGATCGATTTTTCTTGGAGATGGTTTTCTGCTGACTCAGGAAGAAGCAAGCAATTGATGCGAACGAATCCAAGAATCAAGAAGTCATCTTTCCCGTAATTAATGGACAGGAAATAAATAATCACCCTGAACAAATGCCAGGACGGCATATTATCAATTTTTTTGATTGGTCAAATCTTGATGACGCACAAGAATATCCCGACCTTCTGCAAGTTGTTACAAGACTGGTTAAACCATCTCGTGTGACAGAATAAACGAAGCACGCAAGCGAGAATTGGTGGCAATATCTATCGCTACAATCGAAGTGCTATTACAAACATTACAAGCTCATTGGATGTTGCTTCGTTGCAGCTCAGCAACAACAAAATATCTTGAATTTTCTCAGCACCTACCAATCTGATGTCTTCACCGAATGCTCTTTATGTCTTTACCACCGACCGATGGGACTTGTATGCCGTTGTGCAATCCACGCTGCACGAAGTTTGGGCGCGGAAATACAGCGGTGCGCTGAAACAAGACTTGCGCTACTCGCCATCAAAATGCTTTGACACCTTTCCCTTTCCCGCCGACCTGTGGCAAACACCCAATCCGGCCTTAGCCGCCATCGGTGAGCAGTACCACGAACATCGCCGCGCCCTCATGCGCCAACTCTGGCTCGGCCTCACCCCCATCTACAACCTGTTCCACGACCCGAGACCTCACCCCCGCCCTCGTCGCCAAAGTCAGCAAACAGCCGGAAGATGTCGCCGAAGCTGGCTATCACGGCCTGCTCGAACTGCGCCGCCTGCACGTCGCCCTCGACCACGCCATCCGCGACGCCTACGGCTGGCAAGATCTCGACCTCGGCCACGACTTCCACGAAGTCGAAACCCTGCCGGAAAATGACCGCGTGCGCTACACCATCAGCCCGGAGGCGCGTAAAGAAGTGCTGCGCCGCCTGCTGGCCCTCAACCACCAACGCGCCGCCGAAGAAGCGGCGGCAGCCAAAGCGGTCGTGGCGCAGGGCAAGCCGCGTAAACGCAAAACGACCAAAGCAGAACCGGCCGGACCACTCAAGCTCCAGTCGCCGCCTGCACGCAAGTCCAAACCCAAACCGGCCCCCAAGCCTGATCTCGCCGCCCAGCCCGCTCTCGTCACCGACTTTACCCCGCCGCAAGGGGGCTTTGCCCAACGGCTGAAGCGGGTCAACGCCATCGGTCAACCGCAAAACCAACTGGAACTCACGGAACTGATCGCCGCACTGGGGGATGAAACCGGGCAAATCCGCTATTTGGCCGGGGCACTGCTGGCACGGCTGGGGGGATTGGCGACGGTGAATATGCTCGCCGCCTATTTGCAAACCAGCCCCGGCGAGGTGGCCCAGGGAGAGGCGCTGAAGGTGCTGGGAATGATCGGGGGGATGAGTGATGACGAGGCAATCAAGGCAGAAGTTCGACTACAGACGAAACAAGATAAAAAAGGTGATTTATGACTAACCAGTTTACTTGGGTTGATATTTACCAGGAGCTTGCCACGACGTTGCTAGACTGGGAAAACAGGCAATCCGAACTGATTGCCTTCCTGAACAATTTATACACAGAGGGCTATACCGTCACCTCCATGCAAGATAAGAATCGGGATGACGAGCGTTTTTTGCTGACGGAGATTGATCCCTTCACTTTCTTTGGCGTCTTTAACAGGCAAATAAAAGAGGAAAACCGCCTGGCCATTCTGCTCCAGATAAAACAGCACTTTCAACTCCAGAGTCCGATGCCTTCTGATTTTTCTGGTATACCAGTGGTGAATAACCAGTCATCTTGGTTCTTTGCTTATCATAAATCGAGAAAGCCGAATGACATTTCGAAACTATGGCAGATTTTTCGGCTGGCTTTACAGGATAACCCCCTGCAAAATCCACAGTTCCTGCAGGCGTTTGACGAGGCTCTAGATATTAACAGGGTCAACATCAACTTAACGATGGGCCTGTTTTGGGTACGTCCGTATACCTTTTTGGGCCTAGACAAACAGAACCGCGCCTATCTGGGCATAGAGCTGCCCAAAGGTGGCTTAACCGCTGAGTTTTATGCCGGGATTGTGCAAAAGTTTGCCGCAGAGAATCGGCCTTTTACAGAGCTGTCCCAGCTTGCCTGGGAAGCAGGCCACGAAAGTGGAACCGGGGGAACATGGAGTAACCCCACCTGTCCCGCTAGTAGAAAAAGATTACACTTACTGGCTCGTCGGCGCTTACTGGGATGACCGTGATCCACGCGATCAAACAGCCCGTTTTCTGCAAGAAGGTATCTGGGAAAACGGTTACCTCGACCGCTATCTGGAAGATGTCAAGGCAATGAAGGTCAACGACAAAATCGCCATCAAAGCAGCCACCACCCAGCGCAAAAACCTACCCTTCGATGCCCAGGATCGTACTGTCTCACGCATGGACATTAAGGCTGTGGGGACGATTGTGGCGAATCGCGGTGACGGCCGTACCATCGAAGTCGAGTGGGAAGCAGATTTTGAGGAAAGATCCTGGTATTTCTATACCAACCGAAACACCATCTGGCGGCTGCGCACAGATAACAACTACAACCTCAGACAGTACAGCGAAAAGCTGATTGACTTTGTTTGGGGCAACAAAGAGCAAGATTACGACTGGTTTTGTAAACAATGGTGGGGTGAAAACGAGGGGAAACCACCCTTGCCAGATGATCCGGAAACAAGCAATCCCCCGTACAGTATTGAAGATATTGTCGCTGCCGGTGTTTTCCTTAAAGAGGAGCAGATCCAAACGATTTTAGATCGCTTCCGTGCCAAAAAAGCCATGATCTTGCAGGGGGCGCCGGGCGTAGGCAAGACTTTCATCGCCCGAAAGCTGGCTTATGCACTGATGGAAGAGATAGACAATAAAAGGCTCGAAATGGTGCAATTTCATCAATCCTATTCGTATGATGACTTTGTGCGCGGGTATCGGCCGTTGCCGGGGCAGGCAGGTAGTTTTGGTCTGCAAAATGGTGTTTTCTATGACTTTTGCCACCAAGCAGCTCAAGACCCTGACCGCGAATATGTCTTCATCATTGACGAAATTAATCGTGGCAACTTGAGCTTGATTTTTGGCGAACTGTTAATGCTCATTGAAGCCGATAAAAGAGGCCCTGAATTTGCAGTGCCTTTGGTTTATCGCAATCAAGGTGAGCCTCGGTTTTTCATACCTTCCAATGTGTATTTGATTGGCTTAATGAATTTGGCAGATCGTTCTCTGGCAATGGTAGATTATGCTTTGCGACGACGATTTGCATTTATCACTCTGCGCCCACAATACGAAAGCCAGCTCTTTCAGGAATGGCTGCTTGCCCGGTCATTGCCGAAGGAAATCGTTGATTTGATCGCCTCACGAATGTCCACGCTCAATCGTGAAATCAAAGAAGATCCATTGTTGGGCGAGAATTACCAGATAGGTCACAGCTACTTCTGCCCCAAAGGCGACAATTTCGCCGAGTTGGATCATACCTGGTATGCAGGCATTGTGGAAACTGAAATTGCACCCTTATTGAAAGAGTATTGGTTCGATAATGCCCAAAAAGCAGATGAATCGATTAAGAACCTTTTGAATTAAGGTATCCACATAATGACCGATTTTTCTTCGACAACACCTGTCCAAACAACAGCATATGGCATACCCATCCGCAATCTTTGGCATATGCTGTTGTATGCCTGGAACGAGACTCCGCGCTCCCCTTACTGGGAAATGGTAGATGTTGAAAAGGCACCTTCGCTAGATGCGTTACTGGCATCCTTCTTGATCAAGCTGGTGCAGCAGCGCCTACGCATTGGGTTGGGGTGCAGTTATATGGTCGAACAGCAGACACTGCGCGGGATTCGTGGTCGTGTTCAGTTCACAAAAAGCTTAAAACTGCGTACCTTTGAACGGGGTCAAGCTCTTTGCGAGTTTGAAAACTACAGCATCAACGCGCCCAAGAACCAAATTATCCGCACCACATTGTTTCATTTGGCACAAGTAGGGGAATTTGGCCCATATCAAAAACAAGCAGAAGAACTTCGTCACGGCCTGCGTAAGCTGGTACAGACACTGGATGGAATCGATCTGATCGAACTAACGGCAGATTTCATCCACCGACAACAAGCAGAACGGCACGATCACGATTATCGAGTCATGTTGGCTATCTGCGACCTCATTCTGCAAAGACAAATGCCTACCGAATACGCGGGTCAGCAATATGTATCTCAATTGGAACGTGACCGGTTTGTGCTCCATCGTCTGTATGAACGCTTTGTGGCAAACTTCTATCGCCATCATTTGAGCCAGTGGCACGTTTCGCCGCAAAAGGTACTGGTCTGGCATGACAAATCTTCCAATCAATATCTGCCAACAATGAAGCCAGACTTGGTACTCAAAGAAAGATCATTTGGACGTACCATCATTCTCGACACCAAATTCACTGCAAAGAGTTTAATTGAAAATCGGTGGGGAAAAGAGATGTTTGATTCATCCCATCTTTACCAAATGTATGCATATCTCAAAACACAGGAGCATCTTACTGAGAACTATCAGCAGGCGTCAGGGGTATTGTTGTATCCAACAGTCACTGTCGAGCTGGCTGAAAAGATCGATCTACCGAGGCATCTGATTCGAATTGAGTGTGTTAACCTGGCTTCTCCGTGGCGGTTGGTTGAGCAAAGACTTTTAGATATTATCAGCGAAGGCGCGTCAAATGCATCGCTTTAATTCAGGTTGGGAGTCGGTATTTCCAGAAGCAGTCACCGTCATGACCAAATCGAAATCGACCAGATCGAGCAATGATTATTTTTTCATACAGCTGGCAAGCTTTCGAGAATTATAGGTTCGCTATGAAATCGACTTTCCCTGAAGACAAATCTCAACTGATCTCGCTTCCTGAGGCATCTGAAATTTATGGGTTAAGTCATAGCTACCTTCGTGCGCTTGCTCAGAAAGGCCGTTTGGACGCCAAAAAAGTTGGTAACAGTTGGGTAACTACCCCTCAAGCTGTTGAGGATTATATTCGAAGTCGACAAAAACGAGGAGTTTATCGTACTGATATAAACATAGATTGACTATAAGTCGCCAGTCGACGTATAATGCTCAACAACTAAATAGCCCATAAAGCAACGACGGCAAGGTGCTGGAAACACCTCACCGTCGTCTAACCCGAAACCTGCGACAACAGGTCCCGGGCTGCGAACCATTTTACCAGTGCTTGCCTTTGGTAGGTAATTGGTCATCATGGCCTTGACAGCAACGGCCGTCTCCCGGTTTTGGGAGGCGGCTTTTTTGTTGTCGGGATGGGCTGTTTGGTTCCCTCTCCCAGAGTTTTGGGAGAGGTTACTTTAATGACAGATTCTTTATCTAGTAGAAGGAGTGTCCCATGAAACAATCATTTGCTACCGGTATCGGCCGAGCATTTGTCACGGCTATTGCCCTGGTGAGCGCGGCTACGAGTTTTTTGTTCTTTATAAATGTCTTCAGCTTTGGCGAAGGCTTTCTCAGCGGCCCATTGGTTTTGCTGATTAACGGCCTGCTGGGCGTACTCGTCCTCGATGGCGCTGCCTTTGCCTGGCTGTGGATTTACCTGAGTGATAGTGACAATAACACGACGCGAGCAATCGCCGCCTTTGGTATGCTGGTGGCGGTTGTTGGTAGTATTGCCGCCAGCTATGCTTATCTGATCCTGTTTGCGGCTCAACAGCCGTTGATTGACAATGAAAACTTGTTCTTGGCCACGATCTGGCTTATGGCGACGATCATCGTCATTCACTTTGGTCTGGTTTTTCTGCGCCAGTACAAGAATACCAGTGCCAGGATTGAAGAGAAAACGGCCGGGATGATGGCCGAAGCTACTGATGAGATGCTGAAGCTGACGGACGATTATTTCAAAGCGCGTATCCCAGGCCTGGCGCAAGCGAATGCGCAGAAGCTGACGCGGCAACTGGCGGCTCGTTTCTCAACGCTGTCGGTCTTGTCTCAATTGGAGAAAGGCAGCCTGGTATTGCCGGATGGGGATACGGTTGGTCAGCATGACCCAGGCAATAGGAATGGTCAGCCAGATTTTTTAGCAGGCAAGCCGCACGAGGCGGAGTAGGGGATGGTAGTGGCAGAACCGCGACTGCTGGTAGTGGCATACCAGAGAGAATTACCGGTTGGCGGATTGAGATTAACCGGCGCAAACGGCCGGATGGCACATTCAATTTTCACTGGATTTACCGGCTTACGATGAGTAGTGGCAGGCGTCGGGGTCGTTATGGGGGCGCGCTGCACAAGCTGCCGGATCCGGCACGGTTGGAACAGTATCGCCGCAACAGCCGGCGTTTTGCTCGGAGGAAGCAATATGAGTCAACAAGCATTGGGCAAGGATAATTTACTCCATATAAGTTCACACGCTTTGAGCATGTATGTGCAAGAGGGTGGCAATTTGGAGATTGAGGCCACCCCGGCCGGACTGCAGATCACCATGGTAGATGTCATGCCGGATGATCCGGCCCTGCACCAGGCATTCATTGACCTGTTTACTCAGGATGATGCCGTCGAGAAGGTAGATGGACCGGAAAATTGCGGAATAGAATAAGGAGCACTTTAGCTCTTCGCATAGGAATTTGACTTGGTACACGGTGATATTATGGGATGGCAACAGGCCATAAGCACTCCACTATTAAACAGCTCGCACCGGCCGCCGCCCTATTTTGAGTGGTTTTATATTCATTTTGTAACGGCCGATGGAGTGGCCTTGAACCTAGTGCTGCACGAGACAGATATATTTGGATTGCAGCAGGCGCCATATATATCAATGACGGTTCTTATTCCTGATCAGCAGCCACAATATCTACGGCATGATCTGGAAGACAGCGCCATCGCGCGTGGTGGACCCTATCTGAGAGTAGGGGAGGGGATTATTACTGAGAATGACCGGGCAATATGCTTGGATATTCCCTTTCGCAGACCGCGGTTATTTCCGTGCTGAAATCACCAAGCTGGCGCCGCCGTTAATGATTGAGGATGGGATTCTCTATCAAGAACCAGAATAGCGGCCGTTCGAGTAACTGGGTTGTTCAAGTACCGCATGCAACCTTCACCGGCATCCTACAGCTGGATGGTACGATCCACCGATTGAGCGGCACGGCGTACCAGGATCATCAATGGGGTACATTGTTGATTCAAGAATTTGTCTCCGATTGGGTGTGGGGCCATTTCAGCAACGACCAAATGGCGGTCATGTTCTTTCAGATATTGACGCAGCATGGACAGCTGATAGAGCGCGTGGCGATGATGAATGGGGAAGGGCGGTACGTGGGAACGGCGGTGGAAACCAGCTATTTGGATACATTGTTCCAGGCCAGCCGACCAGAGGAATTTGATGCGAATGTGGATGTCTCTTTCCTCAACCATTGTTGCCGGCTTGAATTTGATGTCTCGCCGACCAACTTGATGCGCAGCCGCATCAGACGAAGAACATAATGACAACATGGCCAGCTACGTACGATGGTCAGCGGCGGCCACGTTACAAATGGGTTGTGATAACTATCCTTTGCATGGTATAAGTGAATACATACGGATTCGTCCGGCCATGTATGGGAGCCATTCTAAGTCAAAACATCATCAGCATCATATTCGGCATCACGACGGTGATAACCTCGGTGATTGCCTTGCGTTATAAGCGATTGGAACACGATTTGCGTGTGGAGCGGATCCTCGAAGATGGACGGCGAGCAGGCCTCTTCCTTTCACGTGAAGCCATGATCAAATACCTGTCTGGAGATGTATGACCAGGCCAAGGCTGGCGACGTCATCTGGGCACAGTGTATTCGTTGCACTGATTTCACGCCCGAAGTGCGAACGAAGATCCTTGAAGCGGCCAGCCGGGGTGTTCGATTTCAAATGGTTGTCAACCAGCACTCGCCGGCCGCGGAGGAGTTTCGTGCGTTGTTTGATCCGATTGAGGGGGCGGAGGTTATCGAGGCGCCGGATAATGCTATTTCAATGCAGGGTCTGTCTGATCGTGAGGTTGTGATTGCGTTTCCGGGGGTTGAGTCGTATACGGCC
>CAVONO010000018.1:0-207766 GCA_963697305.1 uncultured Chloroflexia bacterium | reverse complement strand
AGCACTCCTGAACCATGCAGCATAGCCGGCAGCGATGCATTTGGCGTCAGCTTCACCTATGATTCTTGCCTGGCCGAAGCGGTTGTCAGTGAAGTCTTACCCGGTGTTTCTCCTGCCGAGAGCTCTGGCTTCACACAAATGGTGATACCGGAGCATCTTGTTTTTTCGTTCATGAATAGTTATAGCGACGGTCAAGCGCTTTACCGGCAAGCGGCCAATCTTGATGCCGGGCCGCAAATTGTCGTTTTTCCTAGTGACGCGTATAAGTCTATGAACGACCTGGCAAAGCAGCAAATTGAAGGACTGCGGCGCGTCCTCCAAGAGCGGCCAGTAGATTTCGGGGAGAGCGCGCCTTTTCTGCCAACCGCTAATGCTGCGCAAGTCATGCAAATTCAGCCTGTTTACCTGGACTTCGCCAATGGCTCAGGCGTGCGTTACCTGACCCAGGTTGCCCAGGAGACAAGGCCAGTCAATAACCAGGAGTTGTTCTACACATTTCAAGGCTTGACCGACAGCGGCGCATTCTACGTGGCCGTCTTCTTCCCGCTAAGCAGCGAGCTACTACCTGCTGACGCAAGTACGGCCGATGACGCTGCTTTCAATGCCGGTTTCTCGACGTATCTGGATGAGATTGTGCTCAAGCTGAATGGCCTGTCGCCGGCGGATTTCAAGCCAGATCTCTCTTCGTTGGACGCGATGGTTATGTCGCTGAACGTGGAACCGGAAGGTGGGTTATTGGACGGGCCGATCGCTGAAGCAGATGTTGGTTTATCACCCGTGCCGGCCGCTGCAGCGCCGGCGGGCCTGGTATACGGCACCGCTGATGGCTTGTGGCGCGTGGCTGAAAGCGGAGAGCCGGAGCGCCTGTTGGCAGTCGCGAATTATCGTTTTCTTCTGCCGGCGCCGGATCTACTAAATGCGGCATTCATGGATGACGAAGGTCTGCTGTGGATAGCTGACCTTGAAAACGGCGGCAAGCGCCAGCTGGCAGAGGGGTTCACTCTGGCCAGTCTGTATGGTTGGGGCAATGCGCGAACGCTGCTTCTTGGTGTGTGGCTGCCGGGAGAGGCAGCAGAAGGTAACGGTACCGGTCATCTGGCCGTCCTTGACGTCGAAAGCGGCGAGCTGAAGGTGCTCGATGAGGATCATCTGTCAATCGGCGTGCCGGACATGGTCCCGGGTGGTGAAACCATCGCTTATGATATTTCACCCTTTTACGAGGATGCTGAGACAGGCGGCCGTTTATATGCGCCGGCACGCGGTTCCCAGCTGTTCGCGCTGGCAAATTTTAGCGGTCTGGCGAGTGACCCTCCGTGGCATCTAGCAAATCCGACCTGGTCGCCGAGCGGCCGGCAGCTGGCCTGGAAGTGGAGCACAGAAGAAGGCTTATCCAGTATCGTGGTTTTTGATCTATTCCTGCAAACGGCAGAAAGCCTGTTCACGTGGCGGCCCAAGGGCTTTGGCGCTCTCGCGCCAACCCCGGCCTGGAGTCCCGATGGCGCCTGGCTGGCTGCAGAAATCTGGGCTGACAATGTTGATGAGTCGGGGCTGTGGCTGCTTGCGGTCGACGGCAGTACCGCGAGGCGTGTCTCCGGCAGCGGCAGCAATCCGCACTGGCTGAACCGGCGCCAATTGATCTACGCCGACTGCGACGCTGATCAGATGTGCAGCAACCTCATCTTTGATCTTGACAGCGAGAATAGCGCGGAATTGGACATGCCGGGCGGAACCGTCTTGCTTCCGCCGCCATGTCCGGCAGCGGTGGATCAGTTATCATGAAGAACGCACGGCCGAGATCGGCGTTTGTGGATTAGATTTTGAGGATGAAGATGCGAGTTGAAAGAAGCGCGAGTGAAAACAGGACGGGAAGCGGCAAGCGATCGTGCGGCAGCGCTTTGGCGCACCCCTGGCTATGGCGTGCAGCTGTGGCAGTGGTTTTGGGGGTCATGAATCTGGCTCTGGCAGGCTGCCAGCCGGCCGCGCCGGGTTCACAAGCCGGACAGCAAACTGTCCCAAGTAATGGCGGTGAAACGGCTGCCTTGATCACGCGACAGCCTGAGGTGCAGAATGATCAGGGTGATGGCGCTGTAGAGCCCGCACTGCCTAATCCAGCTTCCGCGTTCTGTGAAGATGAGGGCAATGTGTGGGAGATGCGCGAGGGGGACGGGGGCAGCTATGGCGTCTGTATCTTTGCCGATGGCAGCGAATGCGAAGAATGGGCTTATTTTCGGGGCGAGTGCCAGCCGGGGATTGCCCAGGGTTTGCCAACTGCCCCGCCAGAAGCGACAGCGACGGCGGCGCCGGCAAAGGATGGCTGGCAGATCTACGAGAATGAAGTCCCGGCTTACCGTTTTCTTTACCCGGCGGAGGCGACGATCGAACCCGGCCATGATCCGCAGCAGACGGTGACGGTAGTAGGCTCGCTGGTGGAAGATGAATATTGGCCAATCTTTTATATCAGCCATGCGCAGGATCGAGCTGAATACAGGCCGCCCGAGGGTGTGGACCTGGCTCAGTGGCTGGTGGAACAGGGCTTGTTGGCGGCGGAGGATGAGGCTCAGGTGGCAGAAGTACGGCAGGCGGAGCGGGAGATTGGCGGTGAAACGGCCGTACACACGCGCTTCGAACGCAGCGAGCAATCTTACGCCTACGATAAATACTTTTTCGCCCATGCTGGACAACTGTACACGATTGTCATCCTGCATACGGGAGACCAGGAAGATTGGGGGCTTTATGATCGCTTTTTGGACAGCTTCCAATTTGAGCCGCAGGCGGCGCAGCGCTTCCGCAATGAGCGCTATGCGCTGCGCTACCCGGCCAATCTGACCTTTTTTGAAAATGAACGGCCGTGGGCCGAATCGAGCAGGATCATCGGTTTATGAATTTGTTCCCCCATCGATCATCGCCACGATCGATGGGGGCCTTTGCAGCAAAAGGGCGACAAACTACATACCCAAGATGGTTGCGGTTGGCCGTCGCTATGCTGCTTACCTTATAGCAACCGGCAGATAGACCTGGTTGCCGCTGTCAGGCACAACCGTCAGCGAAACACGAACATCGAAACTCTGTCCCGGTGTGTTTGGACTACTGAAAGTAATATTTGCCGAATATGAGCCAACGTCCAAACCGGTGTCGACAAACGATATGCCAACGGTGTCCGGTGTCGTGCCCGAGTTGGCATCCAACTTGACCCAGGCGGCATTCTTCGTTGCTGTCCAACCGATTGCACTCTGGGCGTTCTGATTAGCAATCGAGAGCGTCGTGCTCGTTTGGCCGCTGTTGGGCTCAAAAATGATTGCCGTCGGTCCGACCAGCAGCATGTCAGGTACTGGCGTTGATTCGCTGACCACAGTGATCTGTACGCTTTCCTCGGCCACGCCGCCTTGGCCATCGTCAGCACGGAAGGTAATCGTATGCTGCCCGTGGCTGAGATCGGCGACACTCAACTGTTGGCCGCTGCCTAACGATCCATCCTTATTTGAAGACCATTCGAGCAGTTTGTCATCCATCGTGCCCGTATCCACATCAAAGGCGCTGCCGTCTCAAGCCCACTGTCTGGTCGATAACAAACGTTTGCGCCGTTGACCGGTTCGACTATGGCCACGACCGGAATGCGGTTGGGCACGGTGAAGGCATTGTCGGACTCATCGTGTGCGGTGTGAATACCGTCACTAACCTCTACCCGGAAGAGAGCTTGATCGCTGCCGGCGATATTGGCCGCGTCAATATCGACCTCTTTCCCGGTTAAGAAATGCGCCAACATTTCCCAACTCTGCCCGCCATCAGTGCTGTACTGCACGTTGAAAACAAGTCGATCGCCATCAGGATCGCTGGCCGTCCAGGTCACGTGGATGGTGTCCGCCGCTAACGTTTCGCCGCCATTGGGGGATGTAACTGTTACCGTAGGTGCCGTCGCGCCGGCCGTGACGGTGGCCAACACCAACCGGTCCTTCGATGTCTACCCGGGTTGTCCCGCCCACGTAAGGCACCAACTCCGAAATCCTCAACAGGTTGATGTCCGGTTCACCAGCAGGTCCGGGGCCAGATCCCACTTCGTCGGGTGTAAACGGATAGCGCGCCAATTCAACACCGCCCGCATTGCGTAAGACAATTGCATACGGTCCTGGGGTTGCTGGTTCGATGGTCTTCGGCATTGGGAATGATGAACAGGGGCGCAAGATCAACCTCCTGGGTAGCGGGATCAATCGTGCCCACCACCAATAAGCGGTCCACTAACGCTATTTCACGGTTAGCCGTGTAAGGAATTAGGGTTGGTTTCTGGAAATAGGACATCAGATGCTTCGTAAGTCACATTCGCTGATCCACTGGTTGGCGCAATAAGCTCATGACGTCGTGCCAGTCAGGTGTGTAGATTGCTTTTGTGTGGATGTCGAAGCCGTAAATAGTCATACTCCCGGTACCGACCCAGCGGCTGATACGCCCATCAGGGTTGGGAAAGGATTGCCCACCCTCAGCCTTACATGGACCGCTATCCACTATCACTTTGACGCCATCGTCATTCTCTATCTCTTGTTTTCTATCGGCGATGTGCGGGCGACCATAGCTGTGACCCAATTCGTGCCCAGTGTACCAATCACCGTAGCTGCCGTCGGTATCCCAAGCATGTTTGGCGTTCCAAGTGGTCGCGTCAACACCCACGGGACCCGTGCCCTCAAAGCCGGGCACGTAGGCACATCCGCGCATAAAGCCACCGCCGTCATCAACCATGCCGAAGTAGTGCGCGTTGGCCGGGACAAGCTTATTGGCATCCGTCTTCAATCTCTGTGTCGTTAGAAGTTTAAGGACTTGCTCACACTTAGGTATACTGTCGCCGTAGTCGATAACGCGATGAATGATTTTGATATCGCTCACCGGATAGGCGCGTCGTAACCAATCTTCTATTTTCTCCCGGTGAATCCAGGACGGATAGATATTTTTCCCCGTAACCATAGCCGACTGAATAGAGCACCAGATTCAGCGTAGGAACGGTTTCAAAATCGGCCTCGTATGTGGCCGTGTTATTGCTGTAGCTTCTTTCCTTTGTCTTCTTGCGGAAATTCAGTTCAGCAGTCAGGGTTACTTTGCCCTCACGGTAGCCATCTGGCAGCTCGAAGAGAAAGGAGTGGTCGATATGGCCGCGATTGGGCGACTCCAAAACACCGACAGTGGAAGTATTGATGGGAAAGAGGAACTTGTTCGCGTACCCCGCGCGCTGCGCAAGTAGCACGGCCTCTCCCACATGATTGCCATAGTTCGCCGAGGTGTGGAAGCGCACGTAGGTGCGTTTATTGGCCACCAGGCGCACGCTGTTGGTCAAATCCTGTATGCCCTGGGTCACCTCCAGGCCAGAAAACCTGCTGGTCATCAGGTCCAACGTCGTGGTAGGGTCCATGACGTGGATGTAGCGGTTTTGCAGCTTGGTGTTGCTGCCGGTGGGGCCGCTGACGGTAAGGGAGACACGATAGACACCGGGCACGGTGTAGGTATGGCTGGGGTTTTTCTGCGCACTGGAGCCGTCGTCGCCAAAATCCCAGGACCAGCCGGTGATATTTCCGGAAGATTGATCGGTGAACTTGACCGTGAACGGCGCGTCACCGACCCGGTGGTCTGAAGTGAAGTTGGCCACGGGTGGCGGGGTGGGGTCATCTACGTGGATGTAATTGGTTCGCGTTTTACTGTCGCTGCCGCCAGGGCCGGTGACGGTCAGCTTGACTGTGTAGTCGCCGGCCGTTTCGTACTTATGGACAGGGCGGCTCTCCGTACTTGTGCCGCCGTCGCCAAAGTTCCACAACCAACTGCTAATATTCCCCGAAGATAGGTCGTTGAAACCGACTATTAACGGATTAATGCCGCTGAGGGGCGAGGCGCTGAAATCAGCCACGGGCGGCGCAATGGAGTCAACGACATGGATGTAATTGTTTCGCGTCTTACTGTTGCTGCCGCCAGGGCCGGTCACGGTGAGCTTGACGGTGTAATCGCCGGCCGTCGTATAGGTATGGCTGGGGCTGCCCTGCGCACTGCTGCCGCCGTCGCCAAAGTCCCAAGACCAACTCGTAATATTGCCCGAAGAGAGGTCGCTGAATTTGACGGTTAAGGGCGCCAGACCGCTGACGGGCGTGCCGCTGAAGTCAGCCACAGGTGCCGGCTCGGGATCCGTAACGCTGATGTAGTTGGTTTGCGTCTTGGTGTTGCTGCCCCCAGGGCCGCTGACCGTGAGCGAGACGGTGTAGCTGCCGTTGGCCGTGTACTCATGGCTGGGGTTGGGCTGCGTGCTGCTGCCGCCGTCGCCAAAGCTCCAGGCATAAGTGCTAATATCCCCCGTGGAGAGGTTGGTGAATGAGACATTTAAGGGCCGGCCGCCAAAAAGGGGTGTGGCGCTGAAATCGGCCACAGGTGGTTGGTTAGGTTCAGAAACGTTGATATAGTTGGTCCGCGTCTTGCTGTTGCTGCCGCCGGGACCGCTGACCGTGAGCTTAACCGTATATTGGCCGGCCGTCGTATAAGAATGGCCGGGGTTGGCCTGCGTGCTGCTGCCGCCGTCCCCAAAGTCCCAGGAATAACTACTAACAACGCCCGTTGATTGGTTTGTGAAGCTGACATCCAAGGGGTTGGTGCCGGACAAAGGTGTAGCGCTGAAATCAGCCACGGGCGCGGGCTCGGTCACATTGATGTAGTTGGTTCGCGTTTTGCTGTCGCTGCCGTCAGGACCGCTGACCGTCAGCTTAACCGTATATTGGCCGGCCGTCGTATAAGAATGGCTGGGATTGGCCTGTGTACTGCTGCCGCCATCGCCAAAGTCCCATAGCCAACTGTTGATACTTCCTGTGGATTGGTCGGTGAAATTGACAGTTAGAGGCTTGGTGCCGGAAGTTGGCGTGCCGCTAAAATCGGCCGTAGGCGGGTCCGGTATATACTTGCGTAAGACAATGTCATCAACGAATGGACCCTCATAATTGATATCGCTATCGCTGGTGAAGGCTATTGCAAAATAAACAGAACTGTCTCCAAAAAAATTGGTATCAAGGTCAGCAAAATCTAATAGATAATAGGTCCATTGTTTTTGAAAGCCCCACCAATAGCCGCCATCGCCGAAATTAAAGTTTTGGCCATCGCCCGATACACCTACGAACAAGGCGTCGTAGTATGTTGAAGGGTCTGGTCCCTCTTCTATTTCACGCCAGAGCCAGAACTCGACCTCTGCCTTAGTCGCATCGCTCAGGTCAAACGGTCCGTAGATCATCCACGAATTCATATTGTTCGGATAAAGGTTATACCCCGCGCTGATCCCCTGCGCACCACCTTTGGCTGGCCAGGCGGAATAACTGCCCATGTGAGGCTTATAATTATCAGGGCCCCACAGCTGCTCTAATCCAGCGTATCTCAGGTCCCAAGAACCTGGCCAAGCGCCCTCAAAATCTTCCTTGAGGATATCATTCCACCCCGGGGCCAGCGCTGTCGGGGATGCCGTCTGTTCAGCGCCTGACTGCTCTGCGCCGGATACGACTTGCCCTGCCAGATTTGCCGGCGGCCGCATCGTGCCCGGGAGGCCATCCTGGATACCTGATTTAAGGACCGGCTTGGCTCCTTCCGGGATGCCGGATTGCGCCTCAGCACCTGGGCTCGACAAAGCAAATTGCAGAAAGATTATTACTAAAAACGAGATGATCAATGTTATCAGACGCTTCGTTGTTTTTTTGCTCATTTTGAACTCCTTTTAACTGGCACGGTCAAATACAGTGACATGCGCGTTTGTTGACCGGTCCCCTCGCCTAAGACCGGCCAACAAAATATAAATTGACGCATTGCTTGAGAAACTAGCTGGCTATGGCAGCGCTGATCCGGCTGGGAAAAAGCCCTTCGTAGGTGCAGTCCGAGCCGGTGGCTTAGTCAAGCAAAAAGTATTGATATCATCATAACAAAATATTGATATTTTGCAAGTACAATATGGCTTTTGGGCAGCAAAAGGAGGAAAAGACAGGGGGTCTAGGCTACGCTGACAGGGCTTTTCAGTAAAACGCGATTGTGAAATCGCGGCTACAAACCCGATTACTGAAAAACTGTGTCTGCGCTTAGGAGAAGGTTTGTTATTTGTTAGTATGGTACTATATATAATCAACAACCTGATCGATATTATTTTCCTTTTGTTTTTTTATTACGGAAACGGTATCGATTTCACCTGGTTCAGGTCTGACTGCGGCACCCGAGGTGGACCAGGAAGGGTGCTGGTTTGGCTAAAGGTAAGCGTGTCTACATAGAGTCATTGTACTATAGAACAAGCGTTCTCGTCAAAGATTATTCACCAGGTGGGATTATTTGTGCTGGCGATGCGATCAAGGTGGATGGCGGGGATGCTAGCGGTCCGCGTTGGCCAGATTTTGGTGCTTCTGCCATAAAGCGCGACAGAAGTGCCGGATTTCTTGCTTGTCCAGGTGTTGTTCTTTGCACCAGTGCTCTATCCCGCCCCCCGGTCGTGATCAGAATCACGGCCAGAATAATGATGATCGCGGCGGCGATCGTTGCGACGGTGATGGCTTCGCTCAAGATCAGCCAGCCCAAGATTACGGCGAAGATGGGATTAACATAGGTGTATGTCGCTACCTTTGTCGCCGGGACATGTTTCAAGAGCCAGATATAGGCGGTGAAGGCCACAATAGAACCCAAAGTGGTGAGGTAGACCATGGCCAGCAGCGAACGGGTCGAGAACTCGGCGATATGTAGGCGGCTCGCTTCACCGGTGAACAGCCCGGCCAGCAATAGCAGCGCGCCGCCGGCCAGCATCTCCATGGCCGTGGCCATGAAGGTGTTCTCCGGCAGGTTTGCCTGGCGGGAGTAGAGCGAGCCCAGGCTCCACAATATGGGAGCCAGCAATAAGATCAGCAGGGCGGTCAAGCTGAAGCCGGCCGTTCCCAAAATTTGCCCCGGCCCGATGAGCAGGCTGATGCCAAAAAGGCCCAGTATCAAGCCAATCGTTACCCGTTTTCCCGGCCGTGTTCCTTTGAAAGATCAGCCAGTCGAACAGGGCGATCCAGAGGGGCACCGTAGCCACAACCAAAGCGGCCGTGCTCGATGGCACCTGCTGTTCCGACCAGGTTACCAGCCCGTTTCCTCCGACCAACAAGAGGGCGCCGACAATAACGGCCGAACGCCAGTGAAAACGTTTGGGCAAGGGCACACCGCGGAGGCGCAGAATAATGAAGATCAGCATTCCGGAGAACAGGAAGCGCGCGGCGGCCATGAAGAAGGGAGGAATGGTTTGCACAGCGACGCGAATGGCGAAATAGGTCGTACCCCAAATTATGTAGATCGCGGCAAAGGCGAGAATGATTATGATAGCGTGTTTCCTATCTGTTTGGTTGAGGTTGTTAGGCATGGAAAAGAATTCCTTCTTAATTTACACATTAGCTATTTCGGCGGAGAGATGCAACCCAGATCTTGCTATACATAGGGTGCCAAAGCGTGACAGTCTCAATATTTGAGGCAAGAAGCTCATGCGGAGCACGATGCGGTCGCATTTTAATGCTGCCGCCATCGCCAAAGCTCCAGGAGTAACTGCTGACACTGCCCGTGGACTGGTCGCTGAAGTTGACCGCCAGCGGCCTGGTTCCGGAGCGCGGCGTGCCGTTGAAATCGGCCACGGGCGGGTCTATAAACTTGCTGATGACAATGTCATCGACGAAGGGGCCGCCATAATAGACACTGGAATCGCTGTAGAACTCCCACGCTACATAGACAGAATTGTCTCCAACATAGTCATTAAGTGGGTATGTATACTGAGTCCAATCTTGAAAACCATCGTAGTAAAAGCCGTTAAAGGGTCCTAATGCTTCGCCAGAAACGCCAAAGAATGCCCAGTCGTATCCCAATTCTATTTCGCGCCAGAGCTGGAACTGGACCTCCGCCGCAGACGCATCACTCAAGTCGAATGGCCCGTAAATCATCCACGATTCCGTATCGTTAGGATAAGTCAGGTGAACTGAAGCGGGACCGCCATCAGGACCACCGGCGACCGGCCAGGCGGACCAGTTTCCGCTGTAAGACCGGTAGTTATCATCGCCCCATAATCGCTCGTACACACCCTCGCTCACGCCGTACAAGGACCACCCACTCGCGGGCCACGCGCCCTCAAACCCTTGGGTCATGATCGTCTCCCAACCCTCAGGTGCCAGACCCACGGACGGTGCCCGCTCACCGCCTGGTTGGGCTTCCCCGGTTACTGCATGGGCTGCCCAATCTGCAGGCAGCTGCTGCACGCCCGGGGTGCCGTCCTGATTATCCGAGGGTAGGAGCGGCGCGGGTTCCTTTATGACATCCGTTTGCGCCGCCGCACCCGGGCTCGAGAATGCAAATTGCAGAAAGATTATTGCTAAAAACGAGATGATCAATGTTATCAGACGCTTCGTTGTTTTTTTGCTCATTTTGAACTCCTTTTAACTGGCACGATCAAATTCACCAACATGTGCGTTTGGTGAGATTCCGGTCCCTCGCCTAAGACCGCCAACAAAACATAAATTGTCGAATTGCTTGAGAAACTAGCTGACTATGGCAGCGCTGATCCGGCTGGGAAAAAGCCCTTCGTAGGTGCAGTCCGAGCCGGTGGCTTAGTCAAGCAAAAAGTATTAATATCATCATAACAAAATATTGATATTTTGCAAGTACAATATGGCTTTTGGGCAGCAAAAGGAGGAAAAGACAGGGGGTCTAGGCTACGCTGACAGGGCTTTTCAGTAAAACGCGATTGTGAAATCGCGGCTACAAACCCGATTACTGAAAAACTGTGTCTACGCTTAGGAGAAGGTTTGTCATTTGTTAGTATGGTACTATATATAATCAACAACCTGATCGATATTATTTTCCTTTTGTTTTTTTATTACGGAAACGGTATCGATTTCACCTGGTTCAGGTCTGACTGCGGCACCCGAGGTGGACCAGGAAGGGTGCTGGTTTGGCTAAAGGTAAGCGTGTCTACATAGAGTCATTGTACTATAGAACAAGCGTTCTCGTCAAAGATTATTCACCAGGTGGGATTATTTGTGCTGGCGATGCGATCAAGTTGGATGGCGGGGATGCTAGCGGTCCGCGTTGGCCAGATTTTGGTGCTTCTGCCATAAAGCGCGACGGAAGTGCCGGATTTCTTGCTTGTCCAGGTGTTGTTCTTTGCACCAGTGCTCTATCCCGCCCCCCGGTCGTGATCAGAATCACGGCCAGAATAATGATGATCGCGGCGGCGATCGTTGCGACGGTGATTGCTTCGCTCAAGATCAGCCAGCCCAAGATTACAGCGAAGACGGGATTAACATAGGTGTATGTCGCTACCTTTGTCGCCGGAACATGTTTCAACAGCCAGATATAGGCGGTGAAGGCCACAATAGAACCCAAAATGGTGAGGTAGACCATGGCCAGCAGCGAACGGGTCGAGAACTCGACGATATGTAGGCGGCTCGCTTCACCGGTGAACAGCCCGGCCAGCAATAGCAGCGCGCCGCCGGCCAGCATCTCCATGGCCGTGGCCATGAAGGTGTTCTCCGGCAGGTTTGCGTGGCGGGAGTAGAGCGAGCCCAGGCTCCACAATATGGGAGCCAGCAATAAGATCAGCAGGGCGGTCAAGCTGAAGCCGGCCGTTCCCAAAATTTGCCCCGGCCCGATGAGCAGGCTGATGCCAAAAAGGCCCAGTATTAAGCCAATCGTTACCCGTTTTCCCGGCCGTGTTCCTTTGAAGATCAGCCAGTCGAACAGGGCGATCCAGAGGGGCACCGTAGCCACGACCAAAGCGGCCGTGCTCGATGGCACCTGCTGTTCCGACCAGGTTACCAGCCCGTTTCCTCCGACCAACAAGAGGGCGCCGACAATAACGGCCGAACGCCAGTGAAAACGTTTGGGCAAGGGCACACCGCGGAGGCGCAGAATAATGAAGATCAGCATTCCGGAGAACAGGAAGCGCGCGGCGGCCATGAAGAAGGGAGGAATGGTTTGCACAGCGACGCGAATGGCGAAATAGGTCGTACCCCAAATTATGTAGATCGCGGCAAAGGCGAGAATGATTATGATAGCGTGTTTCCTATCTGATTGTATGAGGTTGTTAGGCATGGAAAAGATCCTTCTTAATTTACACATTAGCTATTTCGGCGGAGAGATGCAACCCAGATCTTGCTATACCTAGGGTACCAAAGCGTGCGGTCTCAATATTTGAGGCAAGAAGCTCATGCGGAGCACGATGCGGTCGCATTTTGCGGCTCGCTGTTTGCTATCTTGTAGCCGAGGCGGGTGCAGGATGGTTCGGCTTTTAATGTTGAGGTGTCAATGGCGACTACATTGGCCTCAATATATTCCTGCCCGCTGGCACTGGCCACGGAAATACGATGATTGCCGTCCGCCACGAAATAAGCATCGCCAATCTGATACAAAAGAGGCGGGGGTAAGTTGATGCCCTGGTGACGCGCGCGGGCTATGCTTTGCCAACGGCCGTCGTGTTCTTGACGGAGCGGAAGGAATGCCAGGTCGAAATCGCGATTACGGCCGCTGCTGCCAACAATCCTTTCTATGGGAACCTGCTGCAGGCCAAGAGTACACGATTCTTGGTTGAGCAGATTATCTAGAACACGCTGCATAGACAGCAAATCATTGCACTTTCGCCCCAACAAAGCGCGTATTTTGCGCCAGAAGGCTCTTCTCCGAGCGTGCTCGTAATCTCTGTTGGCTAGAATGTCAACGGTGTTTTCATTTCTGTCGTACATGTCTCTTCTCTCGATAAATTAGTCCAATCTTGGCGTGCTCGAGCAAGTGGGGTGACTACCAGATGGGGAGATTGGCCTCGTCTTTAACAATGTATTTTGCTTTGGAAATATAACCTGCTATAATGTTTATACTGGTTACAGTATAGCATAGAAATTATAACCTGTCAAAGTATTTATAGAGGTTACAAACATCAGTACTGAATGACTTGAACTATGGATGCACCTACTTTTGATCTTGACGCCGGGGCGCTTTGCCTCGACTTTGCCAACACCGTGGATTGGCATGCCAGTGACCATCCCAACGATAATCTGCACAATTACGCTGACTTGATTGCCTGGGCGGAAGCGGCAGCTATTCTACCGCCAGACCGCGCGGAGCGTTCACGGCAGATGGCGCAGATGCAACCGAAATTAGCAGGGGCGGCTTTTGATCGCGCCATCCGGCTGCGAGAGGCGATTTATCGCCTTTTCGTTGACGTTTCAGAGCAGAGGGCGTTCCACTCCGAAGATTTGGCCTTCTTGAACGAAGCATTGAGCGAAGCGTTATCTCACTTGCAGGTTGTGCCCTCTTCTGCAGGGTTTGATTGGAGCTGGGAAGAAAGTCCGGTGGGCCTCAATCAGATTCTGTGGCCTGTCGCCCGATCGGCGGGGGAGCTGCTGATCTCCGATAAACTGAAGCGCGTGCGCCAATGCGCCGATGACCGCGGCTGCGGCTATCTCTTTGTGGATACGAGTCGCAATCGCAGTCGCCGCTGGTGCTCGATGGAATCGTGTGGCAACCGGGCCAAGGCGCACCGCCATTACCAACGACAGCAGAAAGCGTAATAACATCGTCATCGCCTGGCTGGCAAAGTCTGTTTTTGTCAAAAGGGGGAAATCTGCAAAATGATTTGATGGGGATGGGGCTTTTTGTGGAGCGGGATGACGTGTGCTGGAAACGGCCACTCTATTGGGGGTTTCGATTGGGTTTCGGCCACGGCCGTTTGCTTATCTGTACTCATCCGCAAAATCTTCCAGGTGGCGACATCCTGCGAAAGGTTTGTGTCGTGATGTTGTCAATGTGGTATTTGATCAGACGGCCGTATCCAGCGTGCAAGGAAGAAACCAGGAAGCATGCCCGGAACTTGGATTGCCCAGCCAAAGGCACTGATCACAATCCATTGCCAGCTTTTGTGGGGCCAACGCTGCCGTAAGACAAACATCTGCGGAATGCCGACGACAGCGCCGGCAATGAACGCCGCAGGCACCACCCAACGGAAAAAGTCATTGGTTGCTGTGGAGGTGTCCAGGTTGAAGATGATGAGTCCAGCGACTAAGATACCAATGGCCCAACCGGCAGTCGTGGCCACCGTCCAGCCTAAGCCGGAGATCTGATGCCTGCGCAAGACAATGCCCTGTGCCAGACTGGTTAACAGACCAATAAAGATGGCTGTAACAGCAGCCTGCAAAAGTTTATCGCTAATGAAACTGGCAACAAGGCCACCCATCATTAAACCAGAAAAAAAGCCGATATTGGCCATGACTACCCAAAAGAGCCAGAATCGCCAGCCAGCATTTACTTGTTCTAAGAAGTAGATTTTCATACATGGTGGGGTGCCATCATTTGCCCACGTTTTCGAGAATGCCTGCGTGATGATTGGCCAGTATCGAGAAATGACCTTCATCAGGGATGAAGTGTGTGATGGCGTTGGGGATATGCTCGGCCAGGTAAACGCTCCAGGCCGGCGCCGCCTGCGTATCGGCCAAGCCATGCCAAATGTGGACGGGCGGCTTGATCGCAGCCAGATCAAAACCCCACGGCCGTTTATACAAAGGATGCTCCTGCAGTATCCCATCAATGCCTTGGCACAGCGCTTCACGCATCTCGGCGGCGATCAGTTCCGTGACGCCGGGCTGCGTTTGGAATAAACGGCCGTCTGCCGGCGACATCTTGCCCCATTGGGCGAAAAAGGTGTCAGGCGTATTTTTAATTTGATTGGCATTTTGCTGTGTTATTAGCCGGTGTAATTTGGCAGAATGGCCCATGAAGAAGTTCACCGCGCGAAACAGAGGGTGCATGCCTTTGTTGCTGCTTCCCGGTGGGGCAGCGCTGCTGATCAGCGCCACGCCTGTTAAGCGTTCCGGCAGGGTATAGGCTACGGCCGCTGCGTGCGGGCCGCCGCCGGAATGGCCGGCTACTGCGAATTGGGTGATGGATAGGGCATCGGCCAGTTGGGCGACATCATCGGGCCAGTTGAGGAAGGTGCGGTCAGGCTGGAAGTCGGAACGGCCGTAGCCGGGGCGATCCGGGGCAATGACCCGTATGCCCATTTGTTGGGCAGTTTCGTGCAGAATAGCTGCTTCCAAACGGGAATCATTGCCGCCGTGAAAGAAGAAGAGCGGGCTGCCGGCAAGATCGCCATATTCGGCAAAGGCTAAGAGACGGCCGTCGGGAAGCGTTATGGTCTGGGTCGTTGGACCAGATGGGAACCCTGTTTCTGCGCTTATAATGCCACGTCCTAACAATTAATACGGTATCAGGAATGAAGTTGGTGATTATAGCAGATGGTATTAGAAATTGGCAGTGAATGGCACTGCTTTTCATAGACTTGGCGGGCGATGCTGCGGTATAAAATAGGGAATATTTGCTAAAGGAGATTAATTGATGGGTAGTTTTGCCACTGAAACAAGAATTGAGGCACCAGTAGGCGAGGTCTGGCGGGCGTTGGGGGAGATCGGGGATATTTATCGTTGGAATCCCGGTGTGCGGGCTTCGCACACGACTTCAGAAGAGGAAGCGGGCTTGGGCGCGACGCGCTACTGCGATTTGGGGGGCAAGAATTATTTGGATGAGGAGGTCGTGACCTGGCAGCCGAATGAGAAGCTGACGATGCGCATTACAGGGACGAATTTACCTTTTGAAACGGCCGATATCCGCTTCACGCTGCACCCAGAAGATGATGGCACGGTAGTGACGGTTTCACCTCTGTACAAGTTGAGGTACGGCGTGATGGGTGAGATGCTGGATCGCGTGTATGTGCGGAAATCGTATCAGAAAGGGATGGAGGCGCTGCTGGCTGGGTTAAAGGAGCATGTTGAAGGGGAAGCAAAGGTGAATTAGGTGCCGCCCTGGTGCGGCAGTCACGTAATTCAGTTATAGTGGGTAGGAAAGGAGTTAGCTATGCCAACGATACAAGATGGGCCTGTCTCAACATTGTTTACCCCTTTACCCTTCAAAGGAAATGTCGCTGTGGCGGAGTTGGCTGACATTGGACTCTCCGCAGAAATGACAGCAGCAGTCGAACACGCGCCAACAGGGCTTTGCAGCGGCTGGGGCATCCCCTTTGAAATCGAAGATATGCTGGTCCTCACGGATCAGGCACTCTCCATTGAGTTCCCTACCACGGCCGCACCGTGGTTGATCTTTATGCACACCTCTGACCTACGGCCCAACGAAGCTACTCCTGGAGGCTTTATCTCGCCCATGCGTGGCGAAGGCCAACTGGGTGAACACGCCGCTGATTATGTGATTCTGTATGCTGACGGCACGGAAGAACGAGCAATGATTCGACGGCGTTTTCAGCTCGGCGCTTTTCAGCGCCGCTGGGGCGAAAATTGTGTTGAGGCGGTGGCGCTCCATAAACCGCACCCGCGACCCGTTTCACACGAGCAAATGGTCAGCCATTGGGGCTGGAGCCAAACTCGGGTTTCGGCCGCTGACGGAGGGGCGTGGGTCAACTGGCTGTGGGCGTGGCAGAATCCGTATCCAGATAAAGCAATTAGTGGGATCCGCTTTGAACCGGTAGCGGGCGTGGTCATCATCTTGGCGATATCTGCAGGCAGTGTAGCCAGCCAACCGCTGCGCTGGCAGACACGGCACAAGGCCATTGTTTCCCTGGCGGAGGGAGAAATATTCTTGTCTGAGCTGGACGAACAGGGTTTGCTTGCGCAAATTCAACTCGATCTGGGCCAGGTCATCTCGGCAGCGCCGCGCCTGATTTACCCTAATGAGCACTGGACCGGGACCTACAACAACCAACTGCCAGGAAAGTCGGAACGTGAAATTCTGGTTGAATATACGGCCCACCCGGATGCCTGCTTCTATCTTGCAAACGGCGGAGCCATTCCCGTTGCCCAGGTTGAAAACGCGCAAGCAGACAGCCCCATACAAGCAGTTGCTCCAGCCACACGGCGTGTCAAACTGCGTGCCGTGGAACGCGGCCGGCCTGTGCCGGTCAAATTGCATGTGCATGGCGCGGCGGGTGAGTACCTGGCCCCGGTTGATCGCCACCGCATCCCCAACCCGGCCTGGTTTGAGGATTACAGTGTAGACTTCGTTCATGGGGCGACGTGGGAGAACAATGGGGAAACACCACACTTCTGCACCTATATCCCAGGCGAGACAAGCATTGATTTACCCTTGGGCCAGGTGTTCATCGAGGTGGCCAAGGGATTTGAGATCCGGCCCGTACGGCAGATCGTCGAGGTCACGCCTGATACGCAAGAAATCAGTATCGAAATCGAGAAGGTATTGCCCTGGCGTGAAGCGGGCTGGGTATCCGCCGATACCCACGTGCATTTCCCGTCACCGATGACCGCCCTGTTACAAGGTGCGGCCGAAGGAGTCAACGTGGTTAACTTGCTGGCCAGCCAATGGGGCGAGTTGATGACCAATGTGGGCGATTTCGACGGCAAGAATACATGGGGCTCGCTAGAAAGTGGCGGCGATGGCGAATACCTGGTGCGTGTGGGCACAGAGAACCGCCAGCACGTATTGGGTCATATCTCGCTGCTGGGGTACGAGGGGCAAATTATCGCGCCGATGACCAGCGGCGGCCCAGACGAGTCGGCTCTAGGCGACCCTGTCGAGATTTTGCTGACCGAATGGGCGCGCCAATGCAATAAACAGGGCGGACTGGTCGTCATCCCCCACTTTCCTAACCCGCGTCTAGAGCCAGCGGCCACTATCGTCACTGACGATGCTGACGCGATTGAAATGACATCTTGGGGAAATCTCTACGGGGGGATCGATCCCTACTCCCTGGCCGATTGGTATCGCTTTCTCAACTGCGGTTACCTGGTTCCCATAGTTGGAGGCACGGACAAAATGACGGCCAGCATCCCGATTGGTGCCGTGCGCACTTATGCCAGGATCGCTGTTGACAAGCCATTCACCTATAACGCATGGATGGAGGCGGTACGCCGGGCCGACACCTTTGCCACCTATGGACCGTTGCTTGAATTTAACGTTGATGGCCAGCCAATGGGCAGTCGCATCAAGATGACAGGGGGCGGTGGAACCGTCGACGTGACCTGGCAGGTTGCCAGCGTGACCATCCCGATGTCGCGCGTCGAATTGGTTGTGAATGGTGCGATTCGAGAAAGTGTCGCTGTTGGCCCTGAAGCAGGTAGTGGGCAGTGGCCGATCAAAGTCGATAAGAGTTCATGGCTGGCGCTGCTGGTGCGCGGGCACTACGCCGATAAACCGGAGATTATCACGGCCCATTCATCGCCGGTGATGATAGATGTCGAGGGCTCGCCACTATCGGCCGCTGCGGATGCGGTGACCATCTTGGAGCAGATCGAAGGCGCGCTGGCTTATCTGGACACGATCGGCACACGAGCGGACGAGATTGCCTACAAACGGATGCGCCTGGTGCTTGAGGGTGCGCATCGCAAGTTTCATAACCGGATGCACGAGTTAGGCTATTACCATGACCATAATCCAGTGACGGACCACGCTGATCATCGTGGATAACTGGGCATTTCTACGCGAGTGAATCTGTGCTGTGCCTGGCCCCGCATTTGAGGATGCGGACCCAGCGGGTTTGCATCTAATTGGCTAGCGTGGCGAAAGCTTCGGCCACCGCGGCTATGGTCGTTTCAATTTCCTCTATTCCGTGTACGGCCGACATAAAGCCCACTTCAAATTGGGACGGCGCTATATATATGCCACGCTGGAGCATGGCCTGGAAATAGGCGGCGAAGCGGGCTGTGTCGGACTTGCTGGCGCTGTTCCAATCGGTGACCGGCTCCTCGGTGAAGAAGAAGCCGAACATGGTACCCACGCGGGCGGCCTGGATGGGGATGCCGGCGGCGGAGGCGGCGTCTGATAGTCCAGTTAGCAACTGTGCGCCATGCGCTTCCATTCCTTCCCAGAGGCCAGGCTCCTGGATGATCTTCAGTGTTTCGATGCCAGCGGTCATGGCCAGAGGGTTGCCGGAGAGGGTGCCGGCCTGGTACATGGGGCCGGAGGGGGCGACCATTTGCATGATCTCGCGCCGCCCACCGTAGGCACCGACGGGCAGACCGCCACCAATAACCTTGCCCAGAGCGGTGATGTCGGGCTTGATACCGTAGAGGGTCTGCGCGCCACCAGGGTGGACACGAAAACCAGTCATGACTTCGTCGAAAATGAGCAAAGCGCCGGACTCGGCCGTCACCTGGCGCAATCCCTGAAGAAATCCCTCCACAGGCGGCACCAGACCCATATTGCCGGCGACTGGTTCGACGATGACGGCCGCTATCTCGCCAGGGAAGTGGGCAAATAGTTCCTGCACCGCCTGCAAATCGTTGAAGGGGGCGACGAGGGTGTCGGCCACGGTGGCCGCGGGCACGCCGGGCGAGTCAGGCAAGCCCAGGGTGGCGACGCCGGAGCCGGCCTGCACGAGCAGCATGTCGGCGTGACCGTGATAATTGCCCTGGAATTTGACGATCTTGCTGCGGCCGGTGTAAGCACGGGCCAGACGCAGGGCGCTCATGGTGGCTTCGGTGCCGGAGTTGACGAAACGAACCAGTTCAATATGGGGCATGAGCTGCATGACCTGGCGGGCGAGCTCGTTTTCCAGAGGGCTGGGCGCGCCGTAGCTGGTGCCTTTGGCCACGGCGTCCTGCAAGGCAGAGACGACACGCGGGTGGGCATGGCCGAGGATCAGGGGGCCCCAGGAGAGGACGTAATCAATGTAGCGGTTGCCATCGACGTCAAAAAGGTTGGGGCCTGAGCCGCGATCGAAGAAAATGGGCTGACCACCAACGGCGCGGAAGGCGCGAACGGGGGAATCGACGCCGCCGGGGAGGAGGTTTTGGGCTTGATTGAAGAGTTGGATTGATTTTGGGATGTTCATAGGAGCCTCTTGTATGACAAGAAACCCGGTTACTTTTTTCATTCAAGGCGCAGGAGACGTGCCAGGAAGAAACCGGGGTTCTAGTTAGCTGGTTTTTTCGTGCACGTAGTCGACTAAACGGCGTACTGTATCGACGGGTACGTTGGGGAAGATGCCGTGGCCGAGGTTGAAGACGTGGCCTAGACGGTCGTTTGCCCTGTTTAGCACATCATCTACGCGGCTTTTTAGCTCGGGCCAGGGGGTGAGTAGGGCGACGGGGTCGAGGTTGCCCTGGATGGCGCGATCAAAGCCTATCTTTTTCCAGGCCATGTCCAGCGGCAAGCGCCAATCGACGCCGATCACATCCCCTCCACAGGCAGCAACTTCATCCAAATAAGCGGCCGTGCCGGTGCTGAAGTTAATCGTGGGCACACCGGAGCGCGCGACTTCGCGAAAGAGCAGGGTGTTGTAAGGCTGGATATAGCGCACATAATCTTGTAAGCCCAAGGCCAGGCCGGCCCAGGAGTCAAAAACCTGGAGGGCCGACGCGCCTGCTTCTGCCTGCTTTAGCAGATAATCAACCTGCACGCGCACCAGTTTGCGCATGAGTTGATCCCATGCTGCCGGCTCGGTGTACATCAAGGCCTTGGTTTTGGCGTAGGTTTTGGAACCGCCCCCTTCAATGGCGTAGCTGGCCAGGGTGAAGGGCGCGCCGCAGAAACCGATCAGCGGGGTACCCCGCGGCGTCAATTCGGCCGAAACCAGGCTGATGGCGTCTAGCGTCGGCTGCATATTTTCCTCCGCGGTCGGGGTGCGCAGCTTTTCGATATCGGCCGTGCTGCCAATGGGGTTATGGATGACCGGCCCCACCCCTTTCTCGAATTCCAGGTCCAGGCCCATGCCGATGAGCGGTGGGAGAATGTCGGAGAAAATGATGGCAGCGTCCAGGTCAAAGGCCTTGATCGGTTGTAGGGTCACTTCGGCGGCCAGTTGCGGCGTGCGCATCACTTCCAACATGCCATGTTGGGCGCGGATAGCACGGTATTCAGGCATATAGCGTCCCGCCTGGCGCATCAACCAGATAGGCGTATGGGGCACCTCCTGGCGGCGGCAAGCAAGGAGAAAGGGGGAAGTCTTTTGTAGTGTATTTTTAGTAGCTAGTTCCATTTATATATTCTCTATGCGAAGCGGCTTCGTTCGTAAGGGCGATCATAAGAGGGCAACCACAGGGGTCCATAAGAGGGCAACCACAGGGGTCCATAAGAGGGCAACCACAGGGGGTTTGCCCCTACGAGAGCCATTTGGCGGCTTCTTGGGCATGGTAGGTTATTATTAAATCGGCACCGGCTCGTTTTATGCCGGTAAGGGTTTCTAAAACGACGCGTTCCTCGTCGAGCCAGCCATTGGCAGCGGCCGCTTTTAGCATTGCGTATTCGCCGCTGACATTGTAGGCAGCAAGCGGCAATTCGGGATAGCGATCGCGCAGTTGGCGGATGATATCGAGGTAAGGCAGGGCCGGTTTGACCATCAAGAAATCAGCCCCCTCTTCAATATCGAGCCGCGCTTCGCGCAGCGCCTCACGGCTGTTGGCCGGATCCATCTGGTGTGTTTTGCGATCGCCGAATTGGGGCGCGCCGTCGGCTGCATCACGAAAAGGGCCATAGAAGGCGGAAGCGTATTTGACGGCATAAGACATGATGGGAATATGGCCAAAATCTTGGGCATCGAGGCCCGCGCGCAAGGCGGCGATCATGCCATCGATCATGCCGCTGGGAGCGACGATATCCGCTCCTGCCCCAGCATGGGAGATGGCAACTTTGACCAGGATATCTAATGTCTCGTCGTTGAGCACGTATCCTGCTTCCAGGTGGGGATGGAGATCGTGCGTATTGAGCAGGCCGCAATGACCATGATCGGTGTATTCGCAAAGGCAAACGTCGGTGACAACGATCAGCTCGGGAACGGCCGTTTTGAGTTCCCTTATCGCCTGCTGCACAATGCCGTCCGGGGCGAAGTTTTCCAGGCCCACCGGGTCCTTGTGCGCGGGAAGGCCAAATAAAACCACGGCGGGAATGCCAAGCGTCTTCGTTTCTTGCGCTTCACGCGCCAACTGGTCGATGGACAGTTGGAAAACGCCGGGCATTGAGGGGATGGGGTAACGAACTCCTTCCCCGTGGGTGACAAACAGCGGGTAGATGAAGTCGGCCGGTGATAAATGGGTCTCCCGCACCATACTGCGCAGCGCCGGGGAAGCGCGCAGGCGGCGCGGGCGGATGGTTGGTACAGGGATCTGAGCATCATTCATTTTCTCATTTCTCCAGGAGAACGTTTTTTGGGGGGCGCAGATGTTCGCAGATTTCGCAGATTTTTTTGTTTCAATGGTGAAAACCGTTCCACCCAGCGTCCATTATCATAGTTTACAAGGTTTGCCTGCCAAAATGTTGGGCCAATACCTGGACTAATCCGTCCAGGGTGTATTCATCGGGCATCAAGGTCACGGGCAGGTCGTTTTCGACGGCCGTTTGTGCCGTGGCGGGACCGATACAAGCGATGACGGCCGATTCAACTGGTTTCAAGCCGGCGATCTGCAAAAAGCCACGCACGCTGGAAGGGCTGGTGAAGGTAATCGCGTCAAAACCGGCAGCTAGTTGGTCGCGTGCGCCGGGCTCAGGAACGGCCGTCACGGTATCGTAGAGAGGTATTTCTGTAACCAAGGCCCCTTGGGCGCGCAGTTTGGCCACGATTTGCGGACGGCCGAGGCGAGCACGGGGCAGCAAGATCTGTTGGCCGGCCAGATCGCCCAATCCGGCGGCTAGTGCTTCTCCAGTGAAGGTTTGCGGCATAAAATCGGGCTGGATATGATATTCAGCCAATTTTTGCGCGGTCGCTGATCCAACGACGGCCGTGCGCGGCAGGCGCGGCGTTAAGCTTAATTCATCCAAGCGACGGAAGAAGAAGTCAACGGCGTTGCCGCTGCTGAAGAGGAGCCAATCAAATGTCTCGATCTTGGCCAGGGCAGTATCCAAGGCTAACGCCGGCAATGGTTCTAGCTGGATGGTGGGAAAGCAAAGCGGTATAAAACCGGCAGCGCGCAATTTGTCGCAAAAGAGAGGTGCCTGTTCAACCCTTCGCGTGACGACGACACGCGGACACCCGCCCTGCGGAGCGGCATAGGAGGGCTCAGGCATCGGACAAAATCTCCCGTGCGCCCAGTGCTAACGCCTCTTCCGCAAGCCGGGCGCCCAACTGCCGGCCATCTGCACCATGGCCATCGACGCGGATTTGCTTTCCACTAGTAAGCGCAGCCACAAGGCCGGTGAGATGCAGGTGGTTATTCTCCTGTGCGGCATAGGCAGCCACCGGCGTAGCACAGCCTCCACCCAGACGGTGTAGAAAACTACGTTCGGCAGTTACGGCTGCTGCCACACGCGGCTGGTGAATGGCGGACAACAACGCCAAGGTGTCTTCATCTGCGGCGCGGCATTGCACACCCAGAGCTCCCTGCCCTGGCGCAGGCAGCATCAGGTCTAAGGGCAGCCATTGTGAAATGTTGTGTTGCAGTTCTAATCGCGTCACCCCCGCGGCAGCCAGAATGGTGGCGTCGTACAAACCCTCGTGAACCTTGCGAATGCGGGTTCCGACGTTGCCACGAATGGATTGCACCTGTATATCAGGGCGAGCATATTGCAGTTGGGCCTGGCGACGTAAACTGCTGGTTCCAACAACCGCTCCTAGCGGTAAAGAGCCAAGGTTGTGCCCTGCGGCGGAGATGAGCACGTCACGGACATCGGCGCGGCCGATGATCGCGCCCAGGGTCAGCCCAGGTGCATCTTCCACAGGCAGGTCCTTCAGCGAGTGGACAGCCAGGTGGATGCGGTGGTTTAGCAGGGCATTTTCCAGTTCGAGGGTGAACAAGCCTTTGCCGCCAATCTGGGGCAATGGCTGGTCCAGCGTCTTATCCCCTTTGGTGACAAAGGGTTCGACCTGGCATTGCACAGCAGGCCAAGCTTCTTGCAGTAGAGCGATGATGTGCCGGGTTTGCCACATGGCAAGCGAAGATGTGCGTGAGCCAATGATAACTGTTTGCAAATGGGTCATGAGTTCTCAAGCTCACCCGCCGGTTGTTGATCCAGGTCAAACAAGTCGCTTATGGCAGTGGCGTACATGTTTGCTTCGTCATGGCTTGCTCTGATTTTGAGTCGAATTGTTGGATCATGCAATAGCTTGTTCACTAAAGAACGGGAGAAGCATTGCAATTGCTGCAAGGTCTCTGCATCTACATCGCCGAGATAGTTGAGCATACGCTGCAGTTCGTGCTGACGGATGTTTTCCGCCTTCTCGCGCAGGTTCACGATAACTGGCTTCACGGCCAACATACGTAATTGAGCCACCAAGGCTTCGTTCTCTGCGGCGATGATTTGCTCAACTTTAGGGACTTCCTGCCGGCGGGCAGCCAACGCCTCGTCCAGACTACCTCTTAATTGGTCAGCGTCCCAAAGCGTCACGCCCGGTATCTGGGAAACATCAGGCGCTATGTCGCGCGGTACGGCGATGTCCAACAAGATAAGAGGGCGCTGGGGGCGACCAGCCATTGCGGTGCGTATATCGTCCGCGGTAATGATGACCTGGGATGCAGCGGTAGCACTGACGATAATATCGGCATTGGCCAGGGCAAGCGGTAAATCTTGCCAGCGATATGCACGATAGCCGTTCTGCCTGGCCAAGCCCGCGGCGCGTTCGTAGGTGCGGTTGACGAGGCTGATATTATGCACACCGCGCGCCTGCAGACGTTTGAAAGCAAGCCGGCCCATCTCGCCCAGGCCGATGATGAGGCAATTGTGATGGGAGAGATCGCCGACGAGCTTCTGCGCCTGGGCAACAGCCATGGCGCTGGTGCTCATCGGGTTATGGCTGATGCTGGTTTCGGTGCGCGCTCGTTTGCCGCTGCGGATGGCAGCGCGGAATAACTCGGTGAGTACGGGGCCGATAGTTTTGGCTTCCACGGCCGACATATAGGCATTGGTCACCTGGCCCAGTATCTGGGGTTCACCCAGGACCAGTGAATCCAGCCCGGTAGCTACGCGCAGCAGATTTTCGGCAGCTTCTTGACCGGTATGGAAGTAGGAGTGTTCAGCAAATACCGTGGTGTTGACCCCGGTGATCTCAGCCAATAACGCGGCTAACAGCTCCTGCGTTTCGACAAGATGGGGCTCGACAGCAACGTAAAGCTCAACCCGGTTGCAGGTGGAAAGAATAACTAATTCAGTGACCGCGGGGAAACGACCTTTTGGCCCAAGGAGCGAAACAGGCAAATCGGCCACGGAACAGCTCAACTGCTCACGAATGACGATGGGTGTATTTCGGTAGCTGAGGCCAATAAGGGCGATTTGTCGCGTTTCCATGAGTATTGTAGCCAGTTGCCAGTAATCAGTTAATAGTCTCTAAATCGAACCGTGCGCATTTTAAACTGCCTGAGAAAAGGTACGCGTTTCCGGTTTGTGGCGGCGCAAGCGCATGTCCAGGGCCATGGCCGCGTTGCGCAGAAACGGCCGTCCTTGTTCCGTTAGCTGCATACGCCGGCCTTCAAAGGTAATGAGGCCATCGTCGAGCAGTTCCGACAGATAGTCGCGGACATCGGCCGTTTGCACATCATCGTGTAAAACCACGACTTGTTGGGTCATAAATTGCAGAATCTGCTCGCGGTGTAAGCGATCCTCTTCGTTCAACAAGTGCCCACGCAAAGTGGGGATTTCGCCGGACAACGCGCGGCGTTTGTAATCGTTCAATCCCTTTTCGTTTTGATGGAAGCAGGTTGGCGCTTCTGAAATGGAACTGACACCCAAGCCAATCATTACCTCGGTACGCTGGTCGGTGTACCCCATAAAGTTGCGATGCAAATTGCCCGCTTCATAGGCTTGGTAGAGGGTATCGGAAGGTAGGGAAAAATGATCCAGACCCAGTTCTACGTAACCCTCCTGCAAGAACATCTCGCGCGCCAATTCGTACAAGCCGCGTTTGTCCGCTCCTTTGGGCAGGTCATCTTCAGTGAAAAGGCGGTGCGCTTTTTTGATCCAGGGCACAAAGGCGAAGCTGTAGAGGGCGATGCGATCAGGGCGTAAAGCGATGGTTGTTGCGGCCGTTTGGCGGAATGATGCTTCGGTTTGCGCCGGTAAGCCATAAATTAGATCGTAGTTGACTGACTCGAAGCCCATTTGCCGTGCCAACAAGGTCAAGTCGCGGGTCATTTCAAAAGGTTGAATACGGTTAACCAGCCGCTGCACCTGCGGATTGAAGTCTTGCACGCCCATGCTGATACGCTGGAAGCCTAATTCGTGCAAGACCTGCAGTTGTTCGGGGGTGGTCGAGCGCGGGCCGACCTCAATGGATCCTTCAAACCAGGCCGGTTCTATTTGTGCAGCGTCAAGAAGAGGGCGCAACAATAGGCGCAGGCTTTCGGGAGAAAAGAAGGTAGGCGTACCGCCGCCCAAATGGATCTGGCGCAGGGGGGCTTCCTGTAATAAGGGAACGCTGTTCAGATAAGTTTCCCACTCTTTATGGATCGCTGCCGTATAGGTGGCTTCATTCTTGTGGTTGCGGGTGATAAAGGTGTTGCAACCACAGAATGTACAGAGGGATTCGCAGAAGGGAATATGGATATAGATCGACCAACCGGTCTGCGGATAGGAATTGAATGTCTGGTTTAGTTCGGCAAGCCATTGATCTGAAGTGGGATTGTCGGTCCAATAGGGCACGGTGGGATAGCTGGTATAGCGCGGGGCCGGGACATCATATTTGGCGAGCAGGTCTGTTGTATTCATACATGTCCAAATGTCATCTGTTCTTCTTCTCACAGCAAAACCAGGCCGGCATGGTTTTCAGTGCCGGCAAAGGCAAACATATGAAATCGGAACCAACGACAAGGGCGTAAAATGGATAAAGTTGTAAAAATCTATGTAAATCTATGTAATTGTGAAGAATTATACAATCGGTATGATGGGGTGTCAAATGTTACTTTTTACCGTCAGGAAAGCTTCACCAACTCGGATAAAGGTGATGATTTCAGGCGACAATTGGCAGCGCGGCGATAAAATGAGCAGAGTTTTGCGTAACGATGTACGAGACTTTCACTGGGAATGATATACCAGGTTTCTAGGCCACATGGATAGGTTTGTGAAGCCGCTTTTCCCGTACCACCAATTACCCACTAATCGCCTACTTTGACTGGGTTCGTTGGATCGCAGGTATGCCAGGAAAGTTTTAAGCTATTAAGAATCGCTACCAGGCGTAAGCTTCCGGAGCCGAGCCCACCCGCAGCGGACGGCCGAGATTCGGTTTGAAAACATCATCCAGTTTCTCCAAGGTAGCTCCGTCTAGCTCTAACTCTGCCGCTCGATCCAAACCGTCCAATTGCTCCAAAGTACGAATCCCCACAATTGGGGAAGCGACTGCAGGATGAGTTAGCGTCCAGGCGATGGCGACAACATGTTCCTTTTCACCAATATCCTTGCAAAGCTGGGAATAGGCAAGCATCTGCTGGTTTGTATCTCCAAGCGCAATCCCGTACTCATTCTCGACTTCACTTGTCCTGGAGCCAGACACCGATCGCGACTTTCCTGTCAGCAAGCCACCCGCCAAAGGCATGTAGGGAATGACCCCAATCCCCAAATCATGTGCCGCGGGCAACACCTCCAATTCTGGATAGCGGCATAGCAGACTGAACATGCTTTGCTCAGAAACAAAACCTAGAGACCCGCGCTGCAAGGCTTGCATCTGGAACTTAGCCAAACCCCAGCCGGGAAAATTACTGGATCCCATATAAAGCACTTTTCCATCAGCGATCAGTCGATCAAAGGTTCCCCAAAATTCTTCCGCTGTAATCCGCTTGTCGATGTGATGAACTTGATACAGGTCGATATGATCTGTTTGAAGGCGCTGCAGAGATTCTTCTGCATGTTTACGAACCTTGTAAGCTGAGATCCCCAATTCCTCATTGGGAATAGAGGAATCCTTCATCGGCCCGTACACCTTAGTAGCCAGGACAATCCGGTCACGGTTGCTGCTATTCTTGTTGAACCATTTCCCGATGATAGTTTCTGAACCGCCCTTGTTGTTCGGGCCGCCATAAACGTTGGCGGTATCAAAAAAGTTGATCCCCATCTCCAGGGCTTTATCCATAATGCTGAAGGCCTCAGCTTCAGACGTCCGGTGTCCAAACTGCATGGTGCCCAGGCATACCCGGCTGACGGTCAAATTTGATTTACCAAGTTTTGTGTATTTCACTTTCCTTCTCCTCTTTTCTTTATCTTACTGACCTCAGTCTAATTCAATCATGACTTTCATGTATTTGCCATCTGATTCTTCGATGGTGTGATAGGCATCCAGATATCGTTCGAATTTAAAGCGGTGGGTGATCAGATCGTCAAGTTGCATCTGCCCTGTTGCAATCAAATCAATTGCCTTAGCATAGTCTGCTTTCTGATACATCAATGTGCCCATCAGATTTAGCTCCCGGTCCTGTACCAATCCGAGATCAACTGTTGGCTTTTCACCAAACACGCCCACTATCACGATAGATGTACCCTTGCGGGCATTCGCCACCGCCTGATCGGCCGTAGTCTGAACTCCAACGCACTCCAAAATCAGATCAGCCTTATCAGAGCCAAAATGGGTGGCGATGGCTTGGCCTAGATCCTGCTTTACTGTATTGACCATGATGTCAATCCCACACGCTTTGGCCTTTTCTAGTTTGTAATCACTGATATCAGTGATCATCACCACTTGAGCACCAAGCGCCTTGGTAACTTGAGCTACCAAATTTCCAATTGTTCCAGCACCCAATACCAAAACCTTCTTTCCAGTAACATCGCCCCCTTTCATGACCGCATGGACGCCTACGGCAACCGGTTCTACAAAAGCGCCTTGATCGAGAGAGAAACCTGCTGGCAGCTTAAACACATTCCACGCCGGCAGCACAAAGAACTCTTGTGCTGCGCCTCCTGTTTGGAACCCCATCACCTTGAGCATCTCACAGATGTGATAATTCCCATGTTTGCAGGGATAACATTCTCCGCAAGTGACCTGAGGCGTGAAGGTAATCTCGTCCCCTACTTGGATACCAGCCGTGTTTTTGCCGATGGCAGCGACAACCCCGGAGACTTCATGCCCCTGGACGATAGGATAGCTGGTATAGGGGTGCAGCCCATGAAACACATGAATATCAGATCCGCAAACTCCAATCCGTTTCGTTTGCATCAGGATTTCGTCATCATTGATTGTTGGTTTTTCGATGTTACGGAAAACAATTTTTCCTGGCTCGGTCATGATTGATTGCAACATTTCAATCTCCGTTTTCTAAGAATTCAGTGGTGTTCAACGGGTATTGCCTGTTTTCTGTCATTACCCGACCTGATTTGAAAGTTATTCTTGTCCAAACGGATGCTGGCGTTCTATCTTGAAGGCAACCGCATTCTCGCTGGGTAAATCTGTCGGGCTTGTGATAATTAATCCCTCATTAGCCATGATCCAATCCAGAGGCTGCTCGACGCCTAGCATAGATACATTCTTGAGGCTGCTCGACGCCTAGCATAGATACATTCTTGATTTCCTCCGGGTATAAAGCTTTACACGATTCGATGGTCACTTCGCGCGACGGCCGTCCCAGGCAGATGGCATAAATGGTGTCATCCTTCGTGGTGAAGCGAAAATCTTGCGGGGTGTGCGGTGTCATATTCGGGAATCCAATGGGGGAAAAACCACCAGTTTTCCGCGTGATGTAGAGCCACCATAAAACGCATATCTTGTTGGCGCATCGCTTTGGCCAGTTCGCCAACCACATCCCGTTTGGGGCCCATCTTGGTGGCTTTCCATTCTGTATAAGCCGAATCCCACAGGCAGAAGCCGTCGTGATGCTCTCCGACCGGACCGGCATATTGCGCGCCAGCGCCTTTGAAAATTTCAGCCCATTCGTCGGCGTCGAACTTTTCGCCGCTGAAGTCGGGAATGAAATCTTTGTAGCCAAACTTTTCTGGCCCGCCATACGTTTTGACATGGTGCTCATATTGTCCAGAATCAGGCCGGTACATGTTGTAGGGATACCAGGTAGCATTGGGCCCATTGGCAGGGACGCAATAAACGCTCCAATGTGTGTAAATGCCAAATTTAGCATCTTGGAACCATTGCGGGATTTGATGGGTTCTCAGGGAATTCCAGGTGGGTTGAAATGTTTTCTTCATTATTTTTAGGATTTCTTCAATCCCTTTTAACATTTTTGAAAAAATACATTTGAGGAATCAGAAATAAAGATGCCGATTGTACACAACATAAACTAGTTGGTAGGCAATGTCAACAGGATGAAGTTCCTTGATACGAGCAATCGCCAGTCTGAATTGAGTGACAGAACCTATGCACCATTGCACAAAAGAGACGACTCAGTAACCGATCTATATCTATTGGGGTGGGCAGTGCATAAAGGGGGGAAACTGGCAAGGGTAGCGATCAGCATATTCCAGTTTTTGCTATAAAGGGCGGTAGCGACGCCCTGGAGACGATCCTGCTATAATCGTGCCGGAAAGATAAAGTTGCGTCATCTTTTGCGATAAAATCTTAGCGTAACGCTTGGAGAGAAAGATGAAAAGGCTGACAGGTGAAAAAGCGAAACCTCTATCTTCTTTGTTGCCTACACGAAAGATGATGTGAGAGATGAGGGCAAGCGCCCAATCACCTTTGCCTTCAACGGCGGTCCCGGTTCTTCGTCCGTTTGGCTACATTTGGGGCTGTTGGGACCAAAGCGCGTGCACATGGACGATACGAACATCCTGCCACCTCCTTACAAGCTTGTCGAAAACGAATATTCCCTGCTGGATGTCACCGACCTGGTCTTCATCGACCCAGTCAGCACCGGTTTCAGCCGCGCCGTTCCCGGCGAAAAACCAAAAGAGTTTCACAACTTCAGCAAAGACATCGAATCTGTCGGCGATTTTATTCGACTCTATACGACCCGCTACCAGCGTTGGAATTCACCCAAATTTCTGGCTGGTGAAAGCTACGGCACCACCCGTTCCGCCGGGCTCTCAGGTTACTTGCAGACGCGGCATGGCATGTATCTCAATGGTCTCATGCTTATTTCGTCTATCCTCAACTTCCAGACCGCCCGCTTCACCAACGGCAACGACCTGCCCTACATTCTATTCCTGCCCACATACAGCGCCACGGCCTGGTATCACCAGCAGCTGGACGACGAGCTGCAAGCAGACTTACAGGCCACGTTGGCCGAAGTAGAGGCGTTTGCGTTGGGGAATATACGTTGGCGCTGATGCAAGGTTCTGCCCTGCCTGCTGAGGAACGACAAGCCATTACCGCCAAGTTGTCACGCTACACCGGTCTCTCCGCGACTATATTGAAAAAACCAATCTACGCATTGAGATTTTTCGCTTCACCAAAGAGCTGCTGCGCGAAAAAGGCGTGACGGTGGGACGCCTGGACACACGATTCACCGGCATCGACAAGGATACGGCGGGTGAGATATTTGAATATGATCCAAGCCACGCTGCCATCCAAGGCGCTTTCACGGCCGTTCTAAATGATTATATGCGCCGCGACCTGAATTTTGAAAACGACATCCCCTATGAAATTCTGGCCAATCTCTACGAGAACTGGGGCTATGATAAGTTTGAAAACAAATTCGTCGATGTCGCCGAAACGCTGCGACAGGCGATGAGCATCAATCCACACTTAAAGGTGTTGGTAGCGAATGGATATTACGATTTGGCAACCCCTTATCTGGCAACCCGATATACATTCAGCCACTTAGGACTAGATGCCAGCTTGCAGCAGAATTACGAAATGACCTATTATGAGGCAGGCCACATGATGTATGTGCACCTGCCGTCACTTGCCCAACTCAAAGAAGATCTCGCGCGGTTCGTCAAAACGGCCGTTTCCAGCTAAGTCGATGTTCATTATTCATTGAACGGCCGTTTCCACACTCTCCACCGGGGATTCGGTCTGCCGAGGCGATATCAGAGCGAGGGCGAGTAGGAAGCCGATGAACATGATCGCGGAGCCGCTGAGATAAGGGTAGTTCACATTGGCGTCGAAGGCGAAACCGGCCCAGATGGGGCCGGCGATGCGCCCCAAGCTGACGAAAGAATTGCTCAGTCCCATGGCGGTGCCCTGCCCGACCCTGGCCCGTTTGGAGATCAGGGCCAGGGCCGCGGGGCGCAGCAAGGTCTTGGAGAGGATGAAGAAGGCGGTGGCCAGCAAAATGGTGGCGTAGGTATTGGCCAGTAATAGGGCGCAAAAGCCGGCCGATCCGGCTAGCAAGGAGACCTTGATGACCGCTGGCTCGCCCCAGCGTTTGGTGGTTGGGCCAGTCAAAAGTGCCTTTCCCAGAGTGGACACAACGGCAACTACCATGAGTATAGTGCCCACCTGTTCAGGCCCATAGCTGAATTTCTGCAAGGCATAGAGACCAAACACCGCTTCGAAGTTGGTTAGGGCGAAGCTAAACAAGGCGACCATAAGCAGCAAGACCCCGATAGGGCTGGAGAGCGCCTGCCATAGGTCACGAAGGTTGATGGTGCCGATCTTACCCCCACCCTGTTGGCGGTTTTCTACAGTAAGGGATTCCGGAAGGAGGAGGAAGATGAGCAGCAAAGCGACAAGAGAGAGGGCAGCGGCGATAAAAAAGGGGCGTGACAGAGAATCCCCGGCCAACCAGCCGCCAAGACCTGGACCGAGTATAACGCCGAGAGCCATGGCCGCTCCAAGATAGCCCATTCCTTTGCCCCGGTCGTCTTCGGCCGTGGTGTCGCCGACATAGGCCAAGGAAGTGACCATGGTAGCCGAGGACAGCAGGCCCGACAGAGCGCGGGAGGCAAAGAGCATCCACAGTTGGGTGGAAAGTCCGAACATTAGCGAAGAGAGGCCATAGCCCACCACGCCAATCATCAGGATGGGCTTACGGCCGATACGATCCGAGATCCCGCCCCAGACGGGGGCAAAGACAAATTCCAAGAGAGCAGAGGTGGCTACCAAAAGCCCCAGTTCTCTGCCACCTGCTCCTAGATTCTCGACGAAGAAGGGGAAGATGGGAATGACGAGGCCAAAACCGAGCATGACCACAACCAGGGTGAAGGAGAGGATGATCAAGCTGCGGCGGTCGGCAGTAGTGGTCATGGCTACCTCTTATAAGGGAGGTTCCAGGCACTTTTGAAGTGCCTGGCACCTGGTTACTCTAGCAGCTCCACAATCCCATGGCTGCCATCGACGCGCACCCGGTCGCCGGTGCGTAAGCGCATGGTGGCGTCACCGGTACCGACGACGGCGGGGATACCCAACTCACGGGCGACGATGGCTGCGTGGGACAAGGGCGCGCCAATATCAGTTATGATCGCTGCCGCGCGCGGGAAGACCGGCGTCCAGCCTACATTGGTCGTTGATGTCAACAGAATTTCCCCCTCCTGCAGCTGGTTTCCGTTATCCGGACTTGTCAGGTAACGCACAATACCCTCAACACACCCCGCCGATCCCGGGTACCCCTTAATCACATCTGATTCGCTCGCCTGGTAGGGTACATGGGAATCAAATACGTCGGCTCGGCGCTGCGGATCGGCCGCCCACTGGAAGGGATCGAAGCGACCGCTGATGAATGTCGGGTAAGGGGGCAGGGCCAGCAGTTTTTCGTAAGTCTCCCGTCTGGCGGGGATCGCAGCTGTCACCCCATCACCACCAGCCAGGATGTCGAGCACTTCCGGATAAGAGAGGTAGAAAATCTCCTCACCTAAACCCGTTAGCTCGCCGGCGCGCAAGAACCATTCGCGCAGCACGCCGAAAAAGCGGGTCAGCTCGGAACGAATCAGTTCTCGCTTTTCCATCCCCGCCGTTGTCTTGGCGATCAGCTTCTCCATCTTCTTGGCTTCTTTGGGGCACGCTCGCACCACTTCTTGCCACTGTGCATCAAAATCCGCCGCGCGCTTTGCGGCCATTGTGGCAACATCAATGGGGTTTTTTTCGAATTCCGCCAGCTGCTGGTCAAGCCAATCTGCATCTTCGTAGGGACGCGGAGCAGCGAGTTCGTTTTCTTGTGCGGGCCGGTGTCCGGCCATCTCCATGTATTCCTGGCCGCTCATCTCCCCTGAGGATACCCTGGTCAGTCCCACCAGAGTGCCCATGCTGGCCAGTTGACCTGATCCCACGGACAAAGATGAGAGAATAGCATTGGCCTCTGTCTCCCCCACCAGCGCCGCGAGATTCTTCTTCAGCGCTCGATAGGGGTTGAAATAATCCTCATTTGCTTTATCTTGCAGCTGCAAGTAGTCATTCCAGCTGGAAAAAACTTCATCGCGCCAGAGATGAATTAATTGAGTCTTGCTTTCTGTTTCCTGGATCTTCTGGCGCAACTGCCGGCATCTTTCCGGCGTCGCGTCCAGAATTTGCTTATACTTCCGCATCAAGCGGATTTGCATCGGCAGTAATTCAATCATGACCGGCAGCATCGCCTTGATCAACGCCCACTTTGTTACCGGGAGCCTTGGCTTGGTAACAGCTTTGGGAATAGTCCCCGCCGTGAGTGACATTTGTTCCACAACATCCTCTTCACTGCTGCCAAAGGTACGCATGAGCGTTTCAATGAGCGTGTAATTCATGTACAGACGGCCGCCAATATTGCCAAGGCCTGGAGTTTCCAGCACATTAAACTGCTGGAATTCTTGCCAGATCGACCAGCTACTGGGTGTCAAGACATCGGGGAAAACCTCATGCCGGAACCAGAGATAGTCACCCGCATGACTGCTGTTCCACATGCCGGTAGCCGGATCGTGCGCAACGAGGGTGGTGATTGGCCTCGACTGCAGCAGGTACAGTTTGCGATCGGCCACACACCATTCAATATCCTGCGGGTTGCCCAATTCCTTCTCCAGTCTCCTCCCCATCATGAACAGTTTTTTGGCATACCGCTGCAGTTCAGAGGGGCCGTCGTAGCTTCCTTTCGGTCGGGCAAGAGTGAAGGTGAAGGGCTCAACTTCGCCGGAAACAAGTTCATCACCCAGGCCGTAGATGTAATTACCGGACATGCAGGTATGGCTGCCGGTCACGGGATCGGCCGTAAACAGAATGCCTGATATTTCGGCGCGCACCAGTCGCTGCACAACAACGGCGACTTCGTGCGCAAAATCCATACCTTTGGCCTGGCTGTACGCCTGCACCCGTTCGCTCAGTCGGGAGCGGCGCACGGTGTAGATCGCTTCGCGAACCATCTCATCGCTGTGCACATCCAAAACCGTTTCGAATTCACCAGCGAATGAAGCCTGCGCCGAATCTTCACTCAACGCCGAAGAACGAACGGCAAACGACGTACCATTTGAGCCATTACGCGAATGCGCCAGGTGGGTTTGCACCTGCTGCCAACCGTCGCTGCTTAATTCATCGCCGATAAAAGCGTCCGGCATGATGACGAAGCCATCCGGTACGGGGTAACCTTTCTGGTAGAGGTAAGCCAGTGTCCCACCCTTACCGCCGGCCGATCCCCGTTCCGATTGTTCTAATTGTGAAAATGACTTAACGCTCTCATTCATGGTTTCCCCCTTGGTTAATTTATTTCAGATTCATCAATCTGACTAAGCGAGATCAGAACCAAGTTCAAATCCCAGATCTTGTTCAAGACACCCCGCAATGCAGCCTGATCAAGTTCGCCGGTAAGCAGTGTGGTCTGAAACCCTTCTGGTCCTTCATCTAGCGATACTTTCAATCCACTGAACCAGGTGGACCATCGCTGGTCAAGTTCTCCTTCAATGCGGATTTGATAAACTGCGACACTATTGTGCATAGTTGAATTCGCTTTTTGATCAAGGTCATTTTGTTTCATTTGCAGATAGTATGTCATATTGCAATGAGGTTGTAACCATACAAAAGTATGGCGCTGGTATAGGCATAGGGGATGGGTGTTATGGAAGAAAGGGCTGCTCAGCTAGAATGGAGGATGTCGAGTTCCCTGGCTGTAGCGACGGCCGTCGTGCGGTTCTTTACACCCAACTTGCCATAGATATTGCTGCTATGCCACTTCACGGTGGGCAAGGAGAGCACCAGCCGTTGGGCGATTTCGCGGTTAGAAAGTCCTTCAGACATTAGTTGCAGCACCTCCAATTCCCTTTCGCTCAGAGGCTCAATCAGGGGTTGAGAGGGGCGAGTGACAAGCGGAGAGGGGCGAGTATCGGCGGACGTAGATTGATTGATGAAGGCAGTTAGTAATCGGCCAATATAAACTTTCTGCCCTTCATCCTTGGTTATTCAACTTTCTGAGGAGTTGGGCCAGCGGCTCGCCTTCGTCTACGAAAACACGCACATGATCCCCCGGTTGGCCCAGGATTAGGGCTTGCTGCAAGGTGTTTCGTGCCGCCTGCAAATCATCGCCTATCAGGAAAGCCTGCGCTCTCAGGAGTTGTGTCTCGATGAGCAATCTTACGCGCTGCCACGCCTCAAATTGGGGTACGATCTTGTCTGTCAAGCTCAGCGCAGCTTCTGCTTGTCCCTCGGCCAACCACAGTCTTGCCAGCATCAACTCTTCAAAACAACGGAACACCTCCTGGTATTCCTTGCCAAGTTGAGGGACTTCCGGTCGGGAGCCTTCGGCCAGCAATCCGCGCTCGTTGGCCCACTGCCTGGCTGGCTCAAGGTGACCCTGGACGATCCACAAACGTGCCCGGTAGGCAGCCACGATCAAATCATCGTATTCAGTAGCGTCAAAGCGCAGTGCTAGCTGCCGCGCCTCTTCCATAGCGGCATCGGCTGCAGCCGTATCCCCTTGGATCTGCCGGAGCTGCGCCAGCAGAATATATCCAGGAAAAGCGGCGATCTCGCGCCACTGTCGCGTTTTTTCAATGCCTTTGATGAGATAGTTCTCGGCAGAATCAAGCTCATTCCACTCCAACGCCAATTGACCCAGTCCCATCAGTGCCTCACCGGCGATAGGCAACGGCCGTCCTTCCTTATCTACCGCCAAGGCCAAGCCCTGCTCGTAAAGGGCCTGCGCCTGGTGCAGCCGGCCACGCCGCCGGTGGTTATGCGCTTGTTCGCACGTGGCCGCCACGGTCACCATCAGGTTGCCGGTATCGTGCCCAATCTTAACAGCTTCTTCCAGTGAAAAATCATCCTCAGGTTGGCTTTCAATACTACCTTGATAGGTTACGCTTAAAATCCAGGCGGCCTGGCTGCGCCAGAAGGGCTCGTCTGGCCCGAATGCTACCAATGCCTGGCGAGACAATCTCCGGGCCTGCCGCAAGTCGCCCTGCATTAAGGCGAGAAAAGCATGGATGGTAGCGACCTTGCGAGCGACATGGTTATCGTCGCCGGAATCCGGTGGCAGATAGGATTTGACTATCTCCCAGGAAGCGCCATTCAACATCTGGGCCCAGGCGAAATCGAGAGACAAATCAGGTTGTTGGCGCACCAGATCCTGCGGCAAGGCCTGCACTCTGGCGATCAGGGTAGAAACCTCGCTGCGCCGCAGCAACGCTTCGGCCGTTTGCTGCACCAGTTCCAACGCCGTAGCGTAATCCTGCGCCGCCATGGCGTGCTCGATCGCCTCATCCATCAGGTTGTGCTCCCTGTACCATTGGCTCGCGCGGCGGTGCAAAACGGGAAGCAGGTGTGGATGGGCCTGCTGCAGGCGCTGGCGTAGGAGATCGGCAAACAGGCGATGGTAACGGTACCAGCGACGCTGGTCGTCAAGAGGCACGACAAATAGATTGGCAGCATCCAATTGTTCGAGGATCTCCTGTGCGCTAGGAGCCGTGCTCGTGGGCTGCGCAGCGCCGGCCATCTGCGGCCCGCCGGCCTCAAGCAGAAACTGACAGAGGGGCGCAGTGAAGCGATGGAGCACGGCCGTTTTCGACAAGAAGGTTTGGATAGGTGGGGACTGTCTGTTTAGCACTTCTTCCAGCAGATAATCAAGGATGTAACGGTTGCTGCCAGTGAATTCCTGGATGAATTTGCTGCTTTCTTCACGCTCCTGCATGGAAACGGCCGCCATTTGCAGGCCTGCCACCCAGCCTTCCGTGCGCTTATTGAGTCGTGTAATGTCTTCAACGGCCAAGCCCAGCTTCATCACCTGGTTAAGAAAGCCAGCCGCTTCAGCCGCGCTGAAACGCAGGTCGTTCTGCCGCAGTTCGAGCAACTGCCCCTGCCCACGCAAACGTGCTAGCGGCAGTGGCGGATCGGCACGACTGATTACGACCAGGTGCATCTGCGGCGGTAAATGGTCGAGCAAAAAGACCAGCGCTTCATGAATGCGCTCGCTCTTGATCACATGATAATCGTCAAGGACCAACACAAAAAGTTCGTCGCTCTGGGCGACGTCGTTGATCATAGCGCTAACCATCAATTCGGTAGGCGGCATTTGCGGCGAGCGCAGCATTTCAACAACGGATTGGCCACTATTAGTTTTTATAGCATTTAGTGCACCAGTGACATAGGCCAGAAAACGGACGAGGTCGTTGTCGTTTTCATCAAGGGAGAGCCAACAAATTCGGGAATGGCGCGCTGCCGATGGCGAATTGTTTACCCAATCTGCTACCAACGTCGTTTTGCCATACCCTGCAGGCGCGGAGACAAGCGACATCTTACTGTGCAATGCTCTATCCAATTTCTGGAACAATCGCGGGCGGGGAACCAGGGACGGCCGTACCTGGGGAATAAATAGCTTCGTGCGCAGCAGCGGGTCAGTCACAAAACTATTATACCCTGTAAAATGAGGCGCGTTCGAGGGCTTAAGTGTGGTTGTTGCAGTGGCCGTCGTGGTCACTGGCCAGATCAGGCGTATACCTTCGGGAATCTATGGATGTGAGAAGTTGGATTTCTGCTAGAAATCCAACTTCTGTATCTACTTACTTACCTGCCGTGGGTGGCCCGCCATGCTTCAGAATCAGGCGTGAAGAGCGAGCTGCCAAACTCCTCAACACCAAATTGCCCGATCATTTCCTGGGTGGGCACAGAGATAATCCAATCAATGAATTGATTCGCCAAATCGGCCTTGATATGATCCCCCTTCTCTGGATTGACAGCCATTACGCCGTAAGGGTTGAACAAAATGGGATCACCCTCGACTAAAATCTCCAGATCCGTCCCCTCCAAAGTGCGATTGAGATAGGTGGCCCTATCGCTGAGCGTATAAGCCAGCTCTTCATTGGCCATGGTCAACACCGCGCCCATACCCTGTCCGGCTGAGATATACCAATCGCCGGCCGGCTCCAGGCCGGCTGCAGCCCAAAGCGCCTTTTCCTTGGTATGGGTGCCGGAATCGTCGCCACGGGAGACAAAGGGCGATTCTGATTCAGCAATCATCTGCAAGGCGCGCGCGGCATCTCCCTGGCCACGGATGCCGGCCGGATCTTGGGGCGGGCCAAGAATGACGAAGTCGTTGTACATGACGTCCTCACGACGCGAGCCATGTCCCGCTTCCATAAAGGCGTCCTCACGGGCACGCGCATGGACCAGCAGCACATCAGCATCGCCACTTTCACCCAGGCTCAGAGCCTGCCCGGTGCCGACGGCCACCACTTCGGCGGTGACGCCATATTTAGACTCAAAATCAGGCAAGATAAAGGCCAGCAGACCGGAATCTTCCGTACTGGTGGTCGTAGCGAGGATAAATTGGGTGGCGGCTTTCCCTTGCGCAGCAGAGGGTGCAGTTGGTTCGGCAACAGGTGATGGACTGGCCGCACAAGCTGCCAAAATTACGGCTAAGACTAAAAGCACAATGGGCTTTGTTTGCATCATGATAACCCCCTTGTAAACAGGTGACCGCTTTCTGGTGTCAGGTGTTATATCGCGTTTTCTCTACTGTAAAGGCTATATCCAACCAGTTTCCCCTGTAGCGGCCGTTTCATAACCGCCCAGGGCATCAATGGCAGCGACAAAGGACCGGGACCCCAAAATTGCCAGCAGGGTTTGGCAGACGGCAGTTTTCCAAACCGCCTGCGTGATCACCAGCTGGTATAGTTCTTGGGTAAGGGGCACAAAGTCGAGGCCATAGGCGGCAGCGGCGGCGTAGATTCCTAGACCGGCCGTAGCTACTCCTGACTGTACCGCCTGCGCTACTTCCAGGTGGGTTGTCTTTTCCTGATCGTAACCTTCGATGGCGGCCGTTTCTATGCCTAGCTGGCGAAGTTGCCCATCCAGCCACACACGCGTACCGCTGCCCGCCTGCCGGTTTATCCAGCGGAGATCTTTATGGACCAGATCGGCAAGAGCATAGATTTGTTGTGGGTTTCCCGGGGGCAAGATCAGACCCAGGGAACGTTCTGCCAGGGTGACGAGCGCTACGCGCTGCCCTGGCAGAACCCGTTCCACAAAAGGTGTGTTATAGCTGTTGGTGGCTTCATCCCAGAGATGGATACCAGCTATTTCCGCCTCCCCGCGCGCCAGGGCCATCAGGCCACCGAGACTGCCGCGGAAGGCGAGTGCCAATCGCTGTGGTGGCACCTCCTCAGCCAATCGCTGGGCGAGCAGATCCACGGCCAGATCATGGCTACCGACGAAGCGCAATTGGGGTTGGGCGGATCCGGATATAGCAGCAGGAAGGGTCTTTTGCAACGTTTCCCAGCGGGCCAGGGCCATTGAGAGGGCTGACCACACTTGAGGAGGTGTGTACCCTTGGCCGACGGCTTCCAGCAAGAAACGCTCAGCGCGGTTGATCAGGCTGGCCCAATACAGTGAAGCATGTTCCGGAGGCAGGGCGCTTTCCGTAACGCGGGTGCCCCCTCCCCTGTGCCCGCTGACCAGACCCTCGTCAGCCAGGATGGCATAGGCGCGGCTGACCGTGCTGGGTGTACAATCCCATTGTTGGGCCAAATCGCGCACGGTGGGCAACCGCTCGCCCGGCTTTAGATCGCCCTGGGCAATACGCCGCCGCAGGGATTCGGCTATTTGTTCGTAGAGGTGGGATCCAGTCGCTCGCATCATTGTACCACTTGTAACGGTACAATTTTAACAAAGATCGACCCGGGAGCAAGCATTGGCGCTTATTCTCCCAAAACCGGGTTGCTGCTAAACTCCCTCCGCCAACTGTTTGACTCAAGGAACCCGGTTTCTCATATCGCACCCACTACGCCCGCCAGAACCAGCAAGAAAAAGGAAAGATAGCCGCGCAGGTATTACAAGGGACAGAGAATTCTGTACAATCATACCATGGCAGAGAAACCTACCACTTACCATGAAAAAAGAAGCCGGCGTATTGGTCTATTCCTTTATTTCTTGGGGCTGCTGCTAGGGTTGATTCTGGCAATTTTGGCAATTTGGGGTGATTTGGAAGCATCCCTTTTTGACGTGTTGTCAAAGCCGGATCGCACACTCACAAGCCTGAGCTGCCCGATATTGATTACGGCTGACGAGAAGACGGCGCTTATTAAAGCAAACTTGAAAAATGACCGCGACCGGGTTGAAAATCTGATGGTATGGGCCCATATTTCGTTGGGGCGGGCAAGTTTGATACGGGAGGAAGAAACTCGCTTCACGCTGTTGCCAGGCGACGCGCAGCTAGTGGAATGGCCAATCAGTGCTGATGATGCCGCATGGAATCGCATTGTTCTGGTTCGGGTAGGCACAGTGCGCAACCTGCCGTATCCACAACGAGTAGGAGCAGCCTGTGGGGTACTGGTTATTCCGGTAAAAGGCATTACCGGCGGCCAAATTGTTGTTGCCACCTTGCTTGCCAGCATGATTTTCCTGATTTTTGGGGCGTTGCTGTGGGGAGTGGGCCGTCACCCGCTACATACGCAGGATATGGAATCCCGGAAGATGATGATGATGTTTGTTGGCCTAGTGGGTGCTGCCTTGCTGTTAAGCTTTTTGAAGTTATGGCTGTTGGGCTTGCTGGTTATACTATTAATCCTGTTGCTGATGGTGAATTTCATAAGCAGCTAACTCATTTTAATGTTGACATTCTGCATTCCGAATCTAGAAGCCCCTCAATCCTGCCAACAAGTGCTGTTACAACCTCAAGCATTGATTCTTGCTCTGGCCGGTTCCCAGACAGGGCGAAGGGGACTTGGTAGGGAAAGCTGCCCTGATATTTTCATAGCCGCCATGGTGGGTTTCATACCGGATCACCAGGGGTGTTCTTGCCCGGCATAGGTGTAGAACATCCCCGTGTTGTCCAGGGTGAGGTTATCGGCGACCTGCAAAATACCGGCGGCGGAGTCCTGAGCTGTCACGGCGGCGTGGGCGCCTCCCATATCCGTTTGCACCCAGCCGGGATGAAGCACGACGAGGGCAATGCCGTCCTCCTGCAAATCGAAGGATAACATGCGGCTGACCATATTGAGCGCTGCTTTGCTGCTGTTGTAGCTGTAACGTCCCCATTGAGGCCGCACTTTCTGCAGCGACCCTAGTTGGGATGAAATATTGACCACTTTAGGTTCTTCGCCCAGACGCAACAAGTCAACAAACTGCGTGACTACGCGCATGACGCCGACGGCATTGACGTCGTGGCTGCGCTGCATGTTAGCAGGATCGAAGTTGGATAATGTTTCGCCGCTCACCAAGATACCGGCATTGTTTATGAGCATATCGAGACGGTCGACCACATTGTTGACGGCCGTCTTTGCAGCTCGGACAGAGATATCATCGCTGACATCCAGCGGCAGGATCAGAAGCCGGTCGCCGAATTGGTTTCTCAAATCTTGCAGGGCAGCAGCCTGGACTGGTTGGCGGCAGGTTGCTAGTACGCGCTCGCCACGAGCCAGCAATTGGCGGGTGAGTTCCAGGCCAATGCCACGATTGGCGCCTGTGATCAATATCTGTTTCATCATCGGTATCCTGCGAGATGGCTGTCAGCTTTCAGCAGTCAGCCTTCAGCTTGTTATTTTTTCATTCGTGATAGCTGTCAAGCTACTTTGGGCTGATTTTACACCAGAATCCCTGTCGCCCCGAAAAACGAACGAGATCAGCCCTGTAGGAACTCGACGATTCCCCGCGAACTGTGATACTATTAATTAATCTCGCGTGACATCATGCCCGATTTGTGGCATACTTTCCTTCACGCGAGGAGTATAATGCTGGACAAAATCGCCAGCAGTGCCAGTTAAGCCATACTTCCCTGCACGCGAGGAGTATACACATGTCATCAACTAAACTGCGTTATCTCTTGGTATTTGTCTCCCTCAATATCATGGGTTATTTTCTGGTACGGGCTGCGGTAGAGCCGGTGGATGCAGAGCTGGTGCTCAAACCTGCGCTGAATGCCTTAAGCCAGATATACCTACCTGTTATCCGAGGGGATCAGCCGCACGAATCGACAGCCACGCCCACCCAGACCCCGACGCCAACCGCCACCATTGATCCCGACAGTACGAGAACGCCAACCGCCACCGTCGATCCCAACATTACTCCAACGGTGACAAGCACACCCACGCAGACACCAATACCCACCCCAATTCCGGAAGCCAACTGCCGCTATGGTACGGCTGCCGAACCTACGGCGTTTGATGCCGTGGCGATCTTGGGAGCCGGCTGGATACTACAATTTAACAACCCGTACTGGCCGGAGGCAGCACCGGCGAATGATGCCGAGAGAGTGCACGTGATCAAGACCCACCAGTTGAAAACGGACAGCGGTGTGTATTTACCAGGATACTATACCAATGTACCGTTGGATGCGGAGTTAGCGGGCTACATCAGCAATCACCCAGGCAGATTATGGATGATAGGCAATGAGGTGGACCGCGGTCCCCGACCGGGCGAGATCTCCGGAGGCCAAGGGGATATGTTCCCGGAAATCTATGCCGTGGCCTATCACGATGTGCAAGCCTTTATTAAGGCGAACGATCCCACGGCCCGTGTCACCCTATCAGGGTTGGTCGAGGTAACACCCGGACGTCTGCAATATTTGGACAAAACTTGGGACGCGTATCTGGCCAAATATGGCGTCCCCATGCCGGTAGATTTGTGGAATATGCACATCTATATCTTGCCTGAAGTAACGCCAAATGGTGATCCTAATGACTGGGCCAATGTTGCGGTGGGTACGGATCCCGCACTGGGTATACGAGGGAGCGGAGGGAAATCAAGCGCCTGTTCTGATCCTGGTGTGTATTGTATGGCGGAACATGATGACCTATCCGTTTTCGCTGCGCAAGTCCAGGCGATGCGCCAATGGATGAAGGATCATGGGCAGCAGCAAAAACCCCTGATTCTAAGTGAATATTCAATCCTCATCTACTATGGCGGTAGTGGGAGTTCCTGTTATATGAAGGATGAATATGGCAATTGTTTCGATCCGAATCGGGTTAACAAATTCATGGACGCCACTTTTGCTTATCTCGAAAATGCAAAGAGTACAAACCTAGGTTATGCCCTTGATGATGATCGTCTCGTGCAGCAGTGGCTTTGGTTTTCAATAAATTACGGGGGTGCAGGCAGTTCGAGCAATCTTATGAAAGACGATCGTAAGACATTGACGCAGGTTGGGGAGAACTACCGCGACCACGTACAAAGTAAACCGCTCTCTGTAAACTTGGTCATTGACCATGTGCCGCCGTCGGTTGTTAGGATTGGTCAGGACGGAACGGCCACAGCTGAACTATCTGTCAAGTTTCGCAACAATGGAAACACGGCCGTTTACTCCCCGTTCAAAGTTACCTTTTATAAAGATGAAGCGCTGACGCAAGAGATAGATTCAGTCATGGTATCCCCTGAGCTTCGAGGGTGTGCGACAGACTTGGAAACGGTCGTCGTGGAATGGCCTGGATTGGGGACAGGCCTACACGAGTTTTGGGTTCATATCGATAGCGAGAATGCTATAGCGGAAATTCCAGCACAGGAAAATGACAATCTTGACAGCAGTTTTGTGCAGGTGAATCCGTAAACCTTTTGCAGTCTATGATGAGATCGCCTCCCAAAGCTGCGCGTAAGGTTCCCCGAAAGGTTGAAGCAGTAGTATTTATCCAGATGTCATACATGGCAGGATAACCCTTGAAGGGTGCAGCAGAATTCTGTTGGGGAACTGGACTCTGGAAAAACTTGTTGGAACTGTCTTAAAGAATCGAACGTTGCTGATTGACAGAAGTGTGAAGCAAAAGCCTTGATAAAGGGCCGATCTTATGTGGGATGATTTCGTGTTGCTGGCCTACGTGTTCCTGCCAGCTAAGTACGTGCCACGATCACCATGATTTTCACTATTTTGGTCGATAAGTAAATATCTTTGCAAAAATCATACGATTTGATGACAAATGTCAACCCCATTTGCGGAATTGATCTTGACATCTTGGGGGTCTATAGAGCGTGAACAGATTTAGCAAGACCGGAAACGGTCCTGTTGCCCCAAAAAGATGGCAAATGGCAAGATTGCAGCTTGTACTAGTAGAACTAGGACTGTATCGCAAGGGCAGGATTGCCAGTTATATCGCTGTTTTCATTGGGCTGGTAGCGTTACTTTTTTACTACAGTTGGTGGTTTAGGGACGGCCGACTTTATGCACCATGGCTCCTGCTAGCCTTTATTTTTGCTCTTTTTTATGGTGCGTTCCAACTAGCTGGCACCTGGATCATATACCTGTCAGCCAATCACCGCCCACGCCGCGCCCGACTGCCAATACCGTCGTCTTTAACCGTAGATGTTTTCGTCACAGCCTATAATGAAAATGTAGACCTTGTGGAACAATGTCTTGTGGCTGCCTGCAACATGCGCGTTAAACACCATACCTGGCTTCTAGACGATGCCGGTCGCCCGGAACTGGCTGAACTGGCTGAACGACTCGGCTCAGGTTACCTGTCCCGTACGGGCAATCTCGATCACAAGGCGGGCAATATCAATGCCGCCCTACCTCGTACGCAAGGCGATATAGTCGTCATCTTCGACATCGATCATGTACCCGACGTGCGTTTTCTAGAGCGCACCTTGGGCTATTTTGCCGCTCCTCGAATGGGTTTTGTGCAGGTTATGTTGACCTTCGGCAATACCGACGACGAGTGGGTAGCCAAGGCAGCCTCCGACAGCAGCCTTGATTATTACAACCCTGCTTCGTTAGGCGCAGATAGTTTAGGGTCAACCACGTTGGTGGGCAGCAACGCCCTCATACGCCGTACGGCCCTGGAGTCGATCGGTGGCTACCAACCGGGATTAGCCGAAGATCTGGCCACTTCAATCGCCTTGCACGCCGCCGGTTGGCATTCTGTCTACATTAACAAAGCGCTGGCACCGGGGTTGGCTCCGCCCGATCTCACAGCCTGGTTCAGTCAGCAGTTTAAGTGGGCGCGCGGTGTTTTTGAACTATTCATTACTACCTACTGGCGCAAGTTAGGTAAGCTAACGCTTGGTCAAAAGCTGTTTTACGGCGTGCGCATGACCTATTACTGGATTGGCCTCGTCTTTACCCTACATTTGTTGACGACGATAGGCGTGTTATTTAGCCAATCAGAAGCGACACTAGGGGAATTCCAGGATTATCTGTTGCATTTGCTCCCGCTGGCAGCGGCTACGGCATTGATACGCATGGTCGTCCTGCGCCATCATGCCCACCCTACACTCAAGCAGGTAATGGGCAAAGGCGGCGTAACTCAGTGGAAACCATTGCTCTTGGTACTGGGTACATGGCCCGTCTATGTCCTAGCGTGGCTGATGGCCCTGCTGAGACTCCCAGTGTCTTTCCTTTCCACGCCTAAACAAGCGTCTGGTCAAGGCCCCAATGTAGCCTGGATCTGGCCGCAGATCTTAGCAATAGTAGGGATAGTGACGGGCATGATAGTAACCCAATGGACCCCAGGGTTTCGTTACCTATCTGCTGGTGTTGGCTTTTGCGGCTCTTCTGGCTGCGGGCCAAATTGGGGTACTGGTCCAAGCAAGGCGGGAAGCAGTCACTTTTAGGTTAAATGGCACAGTGGCAGACCAAAGTTAGCTTAGGCTGGGTTGCCTAATCGAGAGCATCGTTAAAGCGGAAGATCACATATTCATCATGCTCTTCAACCATGGTGCTGGCACTCTCAATATATGCTGCTAGCTGCGGGTACGCTTCCCAGAACTGTTCCTTGCGCTCGGCATCGATACCGAGCCAGTCCGCGCCTTCGCCGCGAAGCCTAGCCATTTCTTGGATCGCTTCGTTTTCATTGTTAAGCAGATCTGCCCAATCGCCAGGACGGGCCGGCGGGTATATCCACCCTCGACGTTGGCTATAATAGATGGCTGTAGGTTCTCCAAGGGCATCACTGATCGTCACGACCATGTCACCGGGTTCAGACAGCTCCTGCAACCGAATCCCTAATAAATAGTCATCGTTGGCATGGGCTCTATAGAGCCTTCTCAAATTTTGGTTAAACCCGATACTCCAAAGCAAAATCAAAATGCCCGTAATAATCACCACTGCAGCCGGCCTCCATGTACGCCGCTGAACAACGCCCAAAATGATAGCGATTGCTAGTGCCGAAAGGGCAGCAATAGCGGGCGTAACAATATGCAAATTCCAAGGATTCTTTACTAATTCTTTAGCCCCAATCGAATAATAAATAGCACCGGCAATAAGCCACCAGGGAAATAGCAATGGAAGTTCATATTTAAGCGTTGGCTTACCATGCCGGTAATTTGCCCACCAGGAAAAACCAAGGAAACCAAAGCCTATCAAAGTAAGAACCAAAACTGGAATCGTCCATAGCCAATTAGCAGAAATTCGGAAAAGCGTCTTTACAAAGTAATATCGATCCAACAATTCGGTTACTGATACATCCCAAATCCAGTTCCCACTTCCGGCAAAATGGTGCGGAGGATGCAAAAGAGCCAGTCGCCGCGCCCAAAGATAGTATAGGATTACGGGTAGTAGCGACAATAGCCCTGTCAAGCAGATTTTAAGCAACCGCTGCCCCGGGTTTTGTTTTTGGGGTAGTAAAACTACCAATGCATAAAGGGCCGGCAAGCCGATTATTAATCCCGGCAGTTTGGTCAAGACGCCTAATGCGCCCGTTAGGCCAGCCAAGACCAAGAACAATAAGCGATCATTTTTAAGGTATTGAATAAAGAGCCAGAGGCTCGTGGTCATCAAAGCTACCATTGCTGGATCGGGCAAGAATGATCTTTCGATAAATACGCTGGCAGGTAGAATAGCCATGAACGCAGCGGATACAAGCGCCAATTTTTTGTCCCAAGCCAATGCAACAAGCTTGTATAAGGCAAAAATTCCCCAAACCCCGAAGGCAACAGCCACCGTACGGCCGATCCAGTCTTGTTGGCCCAAGATCCGGTAAAGAACCATTGCTATGTATGTGACAGTTTGAAACTCACGACCTTGGTAGTTTGGGCCAGGACCTGACCAATTGACCTCCGGATAAAGGATATTCGCGTTCGTTTTGAAGTAATTCTCCGCTATCATGGCGGTGCTTGATTGGCGCCAGGAGAAGGTATCGATATACGGTTGATCTATCCACCGCAGCCGAAGCGCCATCCCAACCGTAAGAATAATCAACAAGGCCAACGTTATCTTGCTAATTTTCCGCAGCGCAGCGGCCGTTATTAAACTAACGAGGATAATAATGACGATGAGCAATATGGGATTCGACAGACCTGTAGCAGCCATTGGAGTCAAAATCAAGGTTCGATTAGAAGATAACTCTTGTAGAGATGGCTAACACGCAACGCCTCTAACAATTGGTACACCTACAGTTCGCATATTATTCCCGAAATATCTTACAGATTGCCTTTCACTACTGCCTTCGCCATCGTAATACGTTTCGACAATATCCACCAACGTTCAAACAAGACTGCAGTTGTTTTGCTTGCGTCCGGCAAAAAGCAGACCTCAATTAAGAACGCCAGTTTTGCATAACAACTGGTTTAACAGAATAGTGGCAACAGCAAGCAGAAGTTTACCGAGAATACGGATCGCAAGCTGTTTCGTCAGGAAACAATTGTACCATTCTTGCCGTATGAGTAGGTCTGGCTGAAAATACGTTGGGCCCAGATTACTTACGGGAATAATAAAATGGAGCAAAAATCGCAAATACATGGACGCTTGGGCAATCTCAAGGGAAATAGATCTTGAGCGCTATAAAGCCAGCAGTTAGCGTCATCATCCCTACGCATAATAGAGCCAAATCCTTGCAGCGAACATTGGATGCTTTGGCGCAGCAAACTTACCCTGCTACTGAGACTGAGGCTGTTGTCGTCGCTGACGGGTGCACAGATAATACTATAAAGATGTTGCGGAGCTATTCAGCACCGTTTTGTTTGCAGATTTTGGAGCAAGCTGGAAAAGGTGCAGGAGCGGCGCGCAATTATGGAAGCGCACACGCCGACGGAAATCTATTGCTCTTCTTAGATGACGATGTGGTTCCCGAGCCTGACCTTATTCGTGCTCACGTGCAGGCTCAGCAACAACGACCAGGCCACATTATTGTGGGACCCTATCCGACGGCACTCAGTGGACGGGCAAGCTTTTTTAATATGCAAATGCGCCTCTGGTGGGCAACCAAGTTTGACGCCATGCAAAATGAAAGCCACCGTACCACTTATCAAGATCTATTGAGCGGCAATCTGTCGCTAGAAAAGTCCGTGTTTCAGCACCTCGGTGGATTTGACCCAGATATGGACCGAGCGCATGAGGATTATGAGTTTGGGATTCGTGCTATCAAGTCAAACATACCGATCCTTTTCGTTGTGGATGCGCTGGCTTACCATTACGAACACGAAACCATGAATGTACGCCGTGCCATGGAACGTTCTCGTCAGGAAGGGCGAGCAGATGTGCAGATTGGTCGCCGTCACAACGAGCTACGCAATTCGCTGCCACTTGCTAATTTTGAGGAGCCGGCATTATTCGTTGTGCGCCTGGTGCGAAGGCTGGCCCTGGATCGACCAGGTATGGGCGATTTTCTGGTTAACCTCTTAGAGCAAATGTTGCGACCGTTTGAAATGCTGCACATGCGCGGCTTCTGGGTTCGTCTATATGGTCTAATTCGCGAATACTGGTATTGGCGCGGAGTAAGGGATGAATTGGGGGGGCGCGTCGAATTGGCAAACTTCGTCCAGGTAACGCTGGAGAACACCGTGTCAGGCAATAATCAGCCTGTCACATAATGGGCTTAGGGTACGTACAGTGAAGCATTCGATAAGAAGCCAGCGAGGATTGTGGGCAGTAGTGACCTCGCAGCGCAGCATTACTGCTTTCGTGTGGGCAGTCTGGGTTATGATTACGCTCATCGATCTTGTGGTCCTCGCCATATCCGGCCGGAAAATTCCAGTCAGTGAAGATTGGTGGCTTGTTGCACCACTTACTGATAACGAACCTAATCTGGCCCATTGGTTGTGGGCACCAAACAATGAGCATCGCATTCCATTTCCGCGCTTGATCCTTACTGGGGTTATTAAAGCTAACGGGCGGCGATTGGCGAAGTGGTATGTTTTTCAACATTATCCTCTTAAGCATCCTGGCCGCAGCGTTTATCCTGGTGGCCCGCAAATTGCGTAATGGACGGTCCATATTTGCCGATGTCCTTTTCCCGATCGCCCTTTTGTCTTTAGGAAACTGGGAGAATCTATATTGGAGCTGGCAAGTGACCCAGGTGGTAACTATTGCCATGACCTGCATATTGTTACTTCTGATCGTGACCATTAATGAGAAAATGCAACCTGCTGCTATGATCAGTGCGGGGGCGGTTTTGATTCTCCTACCACTTTCAGGAACCAACGGTTTATTGTGGCTGCCTTTTAGTCTCCTTTTTTTTACTTATTATGGTTGGCATTGCCGGCAAGGTGCACCAAAGGGTAGTCGTACGCGCCGGGCTGCCGAATTCCTATTGTTGGCGGTTGTCGTTTCTTTGATTATCACCAGTTTGTATCCGGTGGGTCTTCGCCAGCCCGAATGGATGCCACCAAATCCAGGAATTTTGCCTTCCCTCTACGCTGCGATGCAGTTCATGGCCTTGGGAATCGGTATTTTTGCTCGCAACATCTGGTTCCTATCTATAGCGGTCATGCTGCTGGTTTTTGTGCCAACAGCTATCATCCTGGCTCGCGCCAGCTACCGGTTCCTGGGGACAAAAGAGGAAATGCGGGTCGTTGGGCTGCTGGCCTTTTTAGCTAACGGCGTATTTTTTGCTCTGGCCATAGGCTTTGGCCGCGCCGGCGTTATAGGCTCGGGGCCTGGATGGGAACTGTGGCCAATTCGATATGTACATTTTGTCGCACCCCTCCTGTTCGCAGCTTGTTTCGTCTGGTTACTCTATTTGCCAAGTAGGTATGCCAGGCCGGCGGCGACCTCAGTAGCGCTTTTGTTCCTACTCCTGATGCCGCTCAACACCGTAATCGCGTATGGTTGGCATTTCTCAACCTCTGAGCGGGATGAACAGATAATGTCACAAATACGTGCGGGTGCATCAACAGAAGATATTGCGAAGAAATTCCGGGACCACTTGTGGTCATGGGCTGCCCCGGGACAATTGGAGGAGAATTTGCGCTGGCTAAAAGATGGGGGATTTCCTCCCTTTGACGATGCACCGTCCATTCTAGTGTCGCAGGAAAACAGTCATCTCCAACCTGCTGCTGTAGTCGTAGAAGAGGTAACGAGCTCATGGCCCGCGGTCGAATTGCGCTATCAATTTCCCCAGGCACAGGAGGTTTTCTTGCTTTGGGGGATTGGTGGCTGGCAAACAGTTCCGGAACAGCAGCGTCCGGCAGACACGGTTATTGAGGGTGAGCGAATGAAAAGCCCAATGATACCCGAATCTGACGCATTTGTTTCACGGGTTCAAATCCCACCGGGCGCTTCACTGCAATATGGTTTTCAGGTTAATGGCAGACCCATATGGCTCCGGCCATATTATTTCGGTTGGGATTTTGGACATGATGAGTTACTTGTCGAAGAGGAGGATGTTATCTTGGTGATTACCCCTTATCCCTGGTTGTCATTTAGGCTTTTGTCGGCGCTGGTATTGGCGACTGGTGGATTATTTTTCGCGATTTGGGTGAGTCTGGTTCTGCTTTTGCCGGTTGACAATAAGGGATAAAAGAGAATGGCACGTCATACTGCATTTACCCGTCGCTCAAACTCACCATTGTCAAACATATTGCGGCGCGATCTACTGCGCGAACTTGTGGCCCGTGACCTGAAATTACGCTACCGGCGTTCTGTTTTGGGTATCCTCTGGTCGCTATTGAATCCCTTGCTACAGTTGGTCATCCTTAGCCTCATCTTTAGCTTCATTTTGCCCCTGGACATTGAGAACTACACTTTATTCCTCTTCATAGGCCTACTGTCCTGGATATGGCTATCTTCTTCGCTAACAATTGCCACATCGTCCATTGTGGATAATAGAGATCTCATTCGCCGTCCTGGATTTCCGTCCGGCATTTTGCCGCTTGTTTCGATCACATCAAACCTGATCCACTTCTTGCTTTCACTGCCCATCGTTTTGATTATGCTCCTGCTTTCGGGAGTAGGGATTAAGTTAACGATCATCTTGCTGCCAGCGATTATTGCCCTGCAATATATTTTCATTTTAAGCATCTGTATATATCTGGCCGTTTTTCAGGTCACCCTTCGCGACACGCAGCATTTGGTAGGTGTTGCCTTATTTTTCTGGTTTTACTTGACGCCGATTTTTTATAGTACCGCCATGATACCCGAGCCGTATCGCATGTTGTATGCCCTAAACCCAATGGTGCATATCGTCGATGCGTATCGTGCAGTTCTTATGTATGGGGAGTTGCCACCGGTAACGCCCTTATTGATAATCGGCGTGATATCGACAGTGATGACGATCATTGGCTATCGCCTATTACGACGTGCCAGTGACCATTTCGTAGAGGAGCTATAGCTTAGTGGCTGACATCGTCGCCGAACATCTGGGAAAACAATACGCTGTCTATCACAAGCAACGGCCGAAAACCGTTGTGGAAGTGTTCAAGCAAAGGTGGCGCCATATGCGGCCACTGGAGAAGGTCTGGTCCTTGCGCGACATAAATCTACACGTCAGATCAGGAGAAATGGTCGGCCTGGTCGGTGTCAATGGGGCCGGGAAATCCACTTTGCTGCGCCTGCTTGGCGGTGTCGGCCGTCCGGACGAAGGCACCATCCACACCTCGGGACGAATTGGAGCCATCTATGACCTGGGGGCCGGTTTTCATCCTGACCTCACCGGGCGGGAGAATCTTTATGTTGGTGGGGTAATCAGCGGCATGACCAGAGACCAGGTTACGGCCCATTTCGACGAAATTGTTGCCTTCGCCGAGGCAGAATCCTACATCGACTACCCCCTGCGCACCTATAGCACGGGCATGCAAATGCGCCTGGCCTTTTCGTTGGCCGCACACATAAATCCGGAAGTTCTGCTGATCGACGAAGTATTAGCCGTCGGTGATCTCGCATTTCAAATGAAATGTCTCGAACGTATTCGCTCATTCAAGGAACAAGGCTGTGCAGTATTGCTCGTTTCACATGACGATGACATGGTAGAAGAATTATCTGACCGGGTGATCTGGTTGCACAAAGGGCGTGTCGTAGCAGAAGGGGAAGCCGGCGCGGTCGTTAATCAATACCGGGCAGCAATAGAAATTGAGAGCCGGCGCAAGATAGCTGAAAAGGCCACGACACAGTCATCTGCCAAGGGAGACGATCTGCTCTTAATTGAAGAACGATTTGGCTCGCTAGAAATGGACATCACTAGCGTCAGGCTGTTGAATGAAACTGGTGCGGAAACAGCCATGATCGCGAGCGGCGACGAGTTGAGAGTACAGATTGACTTCCACGCACCACAGACTACTGTGACGCCAATACTTTGTTGTAACTATCTCGGGAAGGGATGGCTTTGTCTATTATGAAGCGCAAAGCGCATCTAGCGGCCTAAACAAATCTCATGTCCACGGCCGGGGAACTTTGTATCTTGGCCTGGAACGGCTTGATCTTGCGGGGGGAGATTATTTTGTGGATGTCGGGGCATTCACGCCGGATTGGTCCCACGCTTATGATTATCAGTGGCATGTTTGCCCGCTGACAGTGTCAAGGGAGGGCAACGAAAGGGGGATTATCCGGCCACCACACCGGTGGGAGTTCTCGTAGGTGCACGGTTACATTACAGAGCGTAGGCGAATATTACGGCTGTTCATATTACGGCACTTCGTATCATGACACTGCGGTACCTGACCACCAGAGCTGCAGCTTCCTGAAGCCTATGACGATCAAAACAATGCCCACCGCGACTAATCCTGGCAACAAGATGTAGACGAGAAAGGTTGGCAACGACGATAATTCTGGCGACGGGAACGTTTTGGTAAATGTACCATACCAGGCATTGATAAAGAAAGAGGTAAAAGACAACGCACCGGTAACAAGAACGACACGCCAATCGAAAACCAGGCTTACAATTGCCAGCAGAGTTATTAAATACCAAGACAAGCCCAACTTTGTAAGAAAGAAAGAAAAATATAGCATCACCAACGCCCAACCCAAGAGCAACCTCTTAATACTACCATCTTGAAGATAGCTAACAGCGAGAATCAGCAAACAGAAAGCAACCACCAGAAGGAGTTGCAACGTCCCAGGCGCCGAGGCGCCGGCAACCCCAAACAGGGCTATTAATCGCGTTGCAAGCGACGTCCCCTGCCAAAAAAGAAGAAGAAGCAACGAAGGCAAAAAGACAAATATGAGGGTGTCTACGATCAGCGCACGCCACTTTTGCAGCCGCAAATTACCCAGCATGTATACGACCACCAGAGGCAGCGTAATCAGCTTAACCATCACTGAAAGGCCCAAAGCACCTACAGCAATAAGCCCTGTGCTTCCTGATCAGGAACAACACGGCCAACAATAGTAGCAGAGCCATCAATGTATCACTTTTGCTTTGGGCGTGAACGATAACAATCGGGTTCCAACCATAGATGATAAGCGCTGACGACACGAAAAAGGGATTAAGCCGGTGTGCTATGACGGCAACAAGCAAAAGGTTCATCATGTTGAATAACATCAAGGCCAGACGATAGATAAGCAGGTCTGTAATGACATGGTCCCCAGTTAGCCCGGCCAAAGCGACGTTGGTCAAGACCCAAAATGGCATTTTATCGACCGCCAGGCCGGTATAGTTCTTACTGGCGTAAGGATAAACGGGATCATCCGGAAATTCATCAGCGGTCACATAGTAGGGGTTGCTGTTGTGAATGGCCGCGATACGGCCGTTGACAATGTAATTAAAAATATCAGTACTCGTATTTGGCAGAGAAAACGCTGATAGAAAGAAAAACAGATAGGAAGTAAGAAATATGAGGGTGAGCGTCCGCCTTCCTGCCTGGCGGTTCCAGCTAATGAATACGGCCAAACCGTAGGCGGCGAATGCAATCGCGGTGACAAAAATAAGCACAGCGGCAACCGACCAACTATTTTGAGGGAGTGGAAACGGAAGCGAAACGATTATGGACCATAGAGGTGATTCCGGGATTAACGCAACACTTGGCCTAGCCAATCGTCCCGGCGTTAGTGGAATAATGAAACTGTAAAAATAGGTGGCTAGTAACAGGACCAAAGCCAAGCCAAGCCAGAGAACGGGTCTCAGCGCGCGCTTGCGCTTATTCTGAGACCCATTCTCCGGGTCGTGCGGTTCATTGTCCGATCTAGCTACAGTCATTGTGGCCGTTGCGCTACCTCGGACTGATTTTACACCAATATCCCCGTGACCTGGAAATGCAAAAGGGATCAGTCGTGCAAGATTTCGACAACACCCCTGCCGCCGTCTACGCGCACACGATCTCCTGTCTTCAAGCGGGTCGTGGCATCCATGCAGCCGACGACAGCGGGGATGCCCAGTTCGCGGGCCACAATAGCCGCATGAGAGAGGGGTACACCCACATCTGTGATCACGGCCGCGGCACGCGGGAAGAGCGGCGTCCAACCAACGTTGGTGGTCACGGCCACCAAGATTTCGCCGGGCTGAAGCTGGTCACCCTCCTCGTAACGGACCAGACGGCGCACGATCCCTTCAACACGGCCGGCTGCCCCGGCAAAACCGGTGATAGTATCGGAAGTCGTCACTGGCTGGGGAGCTTGTGCATCAAATATGTCGCCGCGCCGGTCGGGATCGGCAGCCCAAGAGAAGGGATCGAAGCGACCACGGATCGTCGTTGGATAGGGGGGCAGAGCGTCGTACCTGGCATGCATCTCCTTGCGAACGCAGATAAACTGGGTAGCCGACTCTTCTCCGGATAGGAGATCCAACAGCTCGTCGTAGGTCAAGAAGAAAATATCATCTCCCAGACCGGTCAAGTCCCCGATGCGAAGCGCCCAACCGCGAAGGGCCACGGCATAGACACGGGTTACTTCTGAGCGGAATGATTCGCGCAGGCGAGCGGCCGGCGGCACTTGATCCAGGCGACGCTGCATCGATTTCACTTTGCGTGGGTACTGTTCTTGGAAGCGTTCCCAGGCCGCAGCGAAAGCAGCGCGGCGACTGGCCAGCAGCGCATCAACATCCACCGGGGATTTATTAGATATCTCCAACTGTTCCTCCAGCCAACCGGGATCTTCATCCGGACGCGGCATGGAGAGTTCCATCTCGTGTGGGCCGCGGTGCCCGTAGCGCAACAGGTACTCCTCGCGGCTCATCTCACCGTTGGAAACTTTCCATATGCCTTGCACCGGGCCAAGACTGGCCAGCAGATTTTCGTCATCGCTCAGGTTGGAGAGTAATGAATTGGCATCCGCCTCACCTACCAACTCAACCAGTTGTTTGCTGAGCTTGCCGGTAGCCTTCATCATCGGCCGTAAACTGGCGCCCATCATAAATCCAGCATCGACAAAATAGGGCTTTATCTCTTCTCGCCAAAGAACAAGCAGCTCCTCTTTGGTTTGTGCCTCCTGGCATCTGCGCACGATGTCGCGGCACCACAGCGCGTTTGTAGTCAGGAAAGTGTCGATGTTCTTAGCAGCCGCCCGTTCTCTTTGGCGTATTTTGAGGAATCCCGGCAGTCCTACAAAAATGCTCGATATTGGGAAAGGGAACATCGGGACATCCATCCCATCTGGCACGGGACCTAGTAAGGCTTCCATTCTTCTCAGCATTTTCTTGGGATTCATGCCAAAGGCGCGGAACATGGAAAGGGTCATGCTGATGTTCATGTAGGTACGGCCGCCGATATTGCCCACCCAGGGGTAGTTTCCGGGCAAGGGCTGGTTCTCGCTGCGTAACATCTGGCCCATCGTCCAGGTCAACGGCGTCATCACGTCGGGTCGCGCCTCACCAATATTGACATTGGTCCACAAGAAATCCCCGCGCAAGCTGTCATTCCATTCGCCGGTAACGAGATTTACCCCTTGCATGGTCGTAATCGGGCGGGATTGCAACAAGAACAGCTTAGCCTCGGCGACACACCATTCAATATCTTGCGGACTCTGCAGCTCCTTCTCCAGGCGTGCAGCCAGCTTGTAAAGGCTACGGCCGTAACGTTTAAGCTCCGGCGGTCCGGCGTATTTACCCTTGGGGCGGGAAAGGGTGAATGTCTCAGCATTGGCTTCCCCGGAGACCAGTTGCTCTCCCAAGCCATGGATGAAGTTGCCGATCATAAAATCAAAACTGCCCGTCACCGGATCGGCGGTGAACAATATGCCTGAGATCTGGGCCGGGATCATACGCTGGATAACAACGGCGATTTCATGGCCTCCCTCTGGCAGCACCGCTGCGATTCCCTTGGCCCGGGTATACGCTTTGACGCGCTCGCTGGCGCGTGAATGGTGTACAACATCAATTGCCGCCATAATAGCCTCGTCCGTATGTACAGCCAGCACCGTCTCGAACTCGCCGGCAAACGAAGCCTGGGCCGAATCCTCGCTCAGAGCAGAGGAACGAACCGCGAAGCCGTCGCTATTGCCGGATGAACGCATCTGCCCAAGGTATGTCTGTACCTGGGACCAAGCTTCAGGCAGTAGCCCCTGATCTGTAAACGCTTGGGGCGAAATAACAAAGCCATCAGGCACGGGATAACCAGCTTGATAAAGTTGAGCCAGCGTACCTCCTTTGCCACCGGCCGAGGATAGATTTTCTCCAGTCAATTCATTAAAAGAGTGGATCCATTCTGCCATTTTTTCACCTCTTCTCGGGGGCGGTCTCGATGAGATTGACCGAAAGCAGGGTAAGATTCAAATCCCAAAGCCTGTTGAGGATCGTACGCAAGGCAACCTGATCGACAATCCTGCCGGTCAAGGTGCTATCGTCTTGATCACAGCTAATAGCCATACCCTCGAACCAGTCGGACCAACTGCCGTCCAGTCGTCCCTGCACCTTGATTTGAACAATCTGTGGTTCCTTGCTCACTTGCTTTTCGTTCATCACCAGACGCCCCTTATCTTACAACCGGGATCCTGTTTTGGCGCTTTTTGGCCAAACTATTCCGGTTCTACAACAGGATATTCTATAACCTGGGGAGGCGTCATCCCCACATGTGGGGATTTGGCCGGTATAGCCAGAAGTAAGGATCATCGAGAGATCATCGTGCCCGATTTTTCGACCTATATCAGTCCAAGCTGCCTGGCGCGAGTGACGGCGTCGCTGCGCCTGTTGACGTCCAGCTTGCCATAGATGCTTTTTGTATGCGAGCGAAAGGTGCTGATGGCGATGACGAGGTTGTCTGCAATCTCCGGGCCGGTGGCGTTGGTGGCCAGCAAGTGCAGCACTTCCAACTCACGTTTGCTGAGGGGGCCGACAAGCGGCTGGGCAGAAGGGTATAGCTCTTCGTGCGGGGCAGTAAAAGCAGCGAGCAGTTCACGGGCATAAGTGGGTGCCACATCGCGTGAGGCAACACGACGCAAGAGCGGCTCAAGCGATGGACCCTCGTCCAGGAAAACGCGCACATAACCGGCTGGTTGCGCCAGTTTTACAGCTTGCTCCAGCACGGCTGTTGCCCGAGGGACAAAACCTTGTGCCTGATAAATCAGCGCTTGAAGAACAAGGATCTCAAGGGTGGCCTTCGTGCGGCCGCGTCCTTCAGCCAGTGACAAGAGCGGATCAAGCACCTGTAAGGCTGGCGCAAAGCGCTTCTGGGCAAAAAGCAGCCGGGCCAGCACAACCAATTCATATTTGTGAAGATGCTGTTCGGGACTAAAACTCCCTTCGGTCGATGTTGGCTCCAGAAATTCAGATAATGCGGTATCACTGTCCAGCCCCAATTCCGCGGCCCAGCGTTCGACCGCTGCGAAATTTCTCTGCCGGATCCAGATTTGTGCCTGGGCAAGGGCGACGGTACGGTCATCCGCTTCCGTGGCGGAAAATTCCGCTACCACCTCTCGAGCTTGCCACAACAACCCTTGAGCACCGTTCTCGTCTCCTTGCGCCTGCTTTATACGCGCCAGGGAGAGGAAACCAGCCAAAGCACTCATTTCCCAATACTGTTTGCTCAGTTGGATACCGTCGTCGAGATAACGTTTGGCGGCTTGGAGATCGTTCCATTCCCGCGCCAATTCCCCCAGGCCAAATAGCGCTTCACTGGCAACAGGCAGCAGGCCGCGGTCGCTGGTGGCGAGTCGCAACGCCTGTTGGTAGATGTCCCTGGCCTGGTGAAGCCGCCCTTGCAGCATCTGTAACCCGGCCAGGCGGCAGAGGGTCGTCACAGCAACGAGGATATTACCCGTTTCGCGGCTCGTTCTGGCAGCGTCCTCCAAGAACCGGCTGCCGGCTGCAATATCGCCACCAACCAGGCTGGCCATGCCCAGGTCCCAAAGCGCGATGCCGCGAAAGAAGGCATTCTCTTGCGGCAGCAACTCTAATGCCAGGTGCGCATACTCGTTGGCGCGCGCCATCTGGCCCTGCAAGATGCTAATACGAGAACGAATTGCAGCTATATTACCGGAAAGTGCTGTGGGAGTCTTATTCTGGTCATGTGACAACGCATCTTGTAGACGGGATTCAATTCGATCCGCAGGACGGCCGTGCAAAATCATAGCCCAGGCGTGGAAAACAGAAAGAGAAGGCCGGGCACGAACCAAGTTCATTGGGTAAGGCCTCAACTCGATTCATAAAGGTGACAGATTCGCTTCGCTTCAAAGCAACCTCGGCATGCTGCTCAATCAGGTCTGCAGCGCGCTGCAGATCCTTCGCACAAAAAGCGTGGTGTATGGCATCGTCCACAAAGTTGTTCTGTTCAAACCAAGTGCCGGCCCGGCCGTGCAATAGTTGTACTCTATCCGGCTGCAGCTGTTGCAGACGATTGCGCAAGAGGTCGGCAAATAGGCGGTGGTAGCGATACCAGCCTCGCTCCTCATCAAGGGGGATGATGAATAAATTGGCCTGTTCGAGATACTCAAGGAATGCTTGTGATTGCTGAACTTGAGTGGCCGTTTGCGAATGTTGAGAAGGATCTAGGCTAGTACCGGAAATCAGAAACTGACAGAGTGACGCGTTGAGGCGGTCCAACACGGCCGTCTGCAAAAGGAAGGTTTTCACCTGCTCAGTTTGGTGCTGGAAAACTTCTTCGACCAGATAATCCAGAATATAGCGGTTGCTACCTGTAAAAGCGCGAATGAAAGCGGGCAAATCCTCACGTCCCTGCATGGAAACGGCCGCCATTTGCAGACCGGCGACCCACCCTTCGGTACGAGAGGCCAAGGCAGCAACATCAACGGCCGCAAGATCCAAACCCATAACCTGATTCAGAAAGGCAGCAGTCTCATCCAAAGTAAGGCGAAGATCATCCTGTCTCAGCTCCATCACCTGCGCACGGCCGCGCAGACGGGCAATTGACAAAGGTGGGTCAATACGGGTGGTGATGACTATATGCATTTGCGGCGGCAGATGATTGAGCAAGAAATCAAGAGCCTCGTGCACAGGTGGAGCTTCTATGAGATGGTAATCATCTAGAGCCAGGACATGCTCTGCGGGAAACGCAGCCATCTCGTTGATCAACAGTGTTATGGCCACTGTGATAGGCGTCGACGGATCAGGCGGCGATACTGGGGGTGCTAAAGGGTCAGGATCAACGTGACTGCCGGTTAAGGCGGCGGTCAAGTAGGCTATAAAGCGAACGGGATCGTTATCCCCTTCATCGAGGGTCAGCCAGGAGAATCGTGGGTGGGGAGTTTTGGAGTATGCGCCATGAATCCAGTCTGCGATGAGTGTGGTTTTGCCGAATCCGGCCGGAGCGGAGAGGATGATCAACTTCCCGGCCAGACCGGCGTTTAGCCTTTGGAAAAGACGAGGACGTGCAACCGGTGACGGCCGTGGCAGTGGGATGCTCAGTTTCGTTCGCAGCAGCATGTCAGACACAGCGATATTCTAAGTGGATCACAGTTTTCGATTTATGAAACCGGGTTTTTCCTTTCGCGAATATTTGGCGATATTATTCAAAAAACCGGGTTTCTCTTTCTTAGCAGAAGCTGCCGCCTTATTCCTGATTTCGTTAATTATGCTGTTTTACGAAGCGTCGTAGGCGGAGATGGCAGCCGGCAATACCTGGGTGACGACATGACCGGCAGCGGGCAGGCCGATCAGGACAGCGCTGATCACCTCTTCGCGGGAAGCGCCTTGCTGCTTGGCGGCCTGGACGTGAAAAGGAATGCCGCTTTCCAGACGCAAAACGGCCAAAACTGCCAGATATGCCAGAGCGGCCGTTTTGCCATCCAGGGCGCTGGCCTGCCCTAATTTCTGCACCAATTCAGACCAGGCCATGGCATGCTGGGGTGCTTCATCACGGAATGTCAGAAAGGCGTTGCTGATACTTTTTTCTTGATTCCTCATGGTTACTCCCGATTTGCAGCTTCAATTGAACATAGACGGTCATATTCATCGCCATGTACGTATTGTATCATAAGCCTAATCCTACTTTTCAGTTTTCAACCACCTTAGAGGGTTCGCTTCTTTGCCAAACCGCGGACAAGGTGATGCCTAATTGTCCCAGCCAGTATGTGAGCATGACGATGATCCCCTCCAGCGGAATCGGCCCGACAACCATCTTTGTGATAAGCAGTGTATCGCTGAGGACAAAAAAGGCGGCACCAAGGAAACCGGACCAGCCTGACTGCTCAGTTATGCCTGATGGCCCTACCCTGGCAGATGCGCGCCACAACATGGTCGTGATAACAACAGCGTATAGCAATATGGGAATGGTGAGATCCCCTAGATCGCCAGCCGAAGTCAGGTAAGTGAATACAACGGCACCGTAGCCATAAGCGAGCAGTGCGCGCCAGAGAAAGGGCTTGCGGCTATCCTGCAGAAAGGCGGCAATGTAGGCCAGGTGCGCCAGGAGGAAAACGACTACTCCAGCGACAAAGTGGATAGACATGACGACATCGGCCGTTGCTGAGAGCAGCAAACCGGTGATCACGGCCAACTGGTAGCGCCCCTTCCCTGGCTGGGTGACTATCCAAAATGCCATGCAGAGTACTGGAATTGGCTTACTGATCGTCTCTATCCAAGCGTTGTTGCTAACGAGAAACAGAATCGCGGTAACCAGCCCAACAGTCACGATAACTTTCGTGCGGTTGGACATCGTCGAGAAAGTCAGGTTCGCTTCACCCATAACACACCCTTTGCTAAATGATAAGAAACCGGGAAAGTACGGTCGCGAGATTATAATACACCAGGCGAGAAGGGGGAAAAGCGGATTTCTAGTGACCTAAGCATGCCCTTTTCATACTCCCCGGCCAATTGCAGTTCAGATACAATTGTCATCAACGTTAACCGCTATTTTATAGGAATCGGGGTTAACCATGAGATTCAGGGGTCTTCTATACAGTTTTCGCGTGCTTTTGAGCCCGGGGAGATGGATAGCTAAGTTGAATCGCAGGACGGCAACGAACGCGTGATAGTGCTGCAAACTTTAGCCCTGATAAAGCGCAGCATAGAAGTAAAGGTGTAAAGTAATGGATAAGCCCTCAAACCGTATTCGCGTGGGAGTGATCGGCACTGGCCAGATCGGTAAATTTCACCTAAAAAGTTACCAGGAGATTCCGGGAGCGGACGTCGTAGGCGTGGTTGATATCGACGAAGCAGAAGTGCAGCGCGTGGCGGAGCATTTTAACGTTCCGCATAGCTACAAAGAGTTCCGCCAGCTTCTGGCACGGGACGATATCGACGCGGTCGACGTTTGTCTGCATAACAATTATCACATGCCGGTGACGGTGGCTGCCCTGGAGGCGGGGAAGCACGTCTACTGCGAAAAGCCTATGGCCGGCACATACGGCGACGCCAAGCGTATGCTGGATATGGCGCAGGCCACGGGCCAGCAACTGAGTATCCAACTAAGCACTTTGTTTGTGACTGAAACGAAAGCGGCCAAAGCGTTGATCGAGGCCGGGGAATTGGGCAAGATTTACCATGCTCGCTCCACCGGTCACCGGCGGCGCGGACGGCCGTACGTGGACGGTTATGGCAGCCCCACTTTTGTGCAGAAAGAGCACTCCGCCGGCGGCGCGCTGTATGACATGGGCGTCTACCACATTGCCCGCATGCTGTTTCTGATCGGGAATCCAGCAGTCGAACGCATATCGGGCAAGACGTACCAGGAAACAGCGATCGACGCGCAGCGGCTAGCCAATAGCGGCTACAATGTGGAAGAGTTGGGGCTCGGTTTTGTGCGCCTGGCCGGAGGTTTGACACTGGATATCATCGAGTCCTGGGCGGTGCATATGGGTTCTTTTGAAGGATCCAGCATCTTTGGCAGCGAGGGTGGCGTACGTCTAAACCCGTTCGGTTTCTTCCGCAGCTTGGGCGATCTTGACCTTGACGCAAGCGCCAATCTAGATGGTTATTCCTGGCGAATACACAACGTGCGCGAGAATGGGGACGCGTATGACAGCCCGCAACAACATTGGATCGCCGCATTGCAAGGGCGGGTGCCACTGCTGCCAACGGCCGAAATTGCCTTAAATACGATGCTTATTTCGGAGGGGATTTATTTATCGGAGCGCTTGGGGCGAGAGGTAACGGCCGAGGAAGTGCTGGAGATGTCGGTTTCGACAGCTATCAGCGTTTAGAAGGTCGCTAGGCGACCGCTTCGCGTACAAAGATTACGCAGATTGAATTAAGGATTCGTGCGGCGCGGAGTCTTCGGAGCCGCCGCATAATCCTCATTGAACTGAGCCGGGCACTTGAAGCGGGCCTCTATTTGGGGCTGTGTTGCAAAATTTCGATTTGATTCTTGAGCAAGCAGAGTGGACCGAAACGGCAGTTTTTTGACCTGTACGGCTAAACCAAACAGCTTGGCTATGAACCGATTTTGCTCTTTAATATTTCCCTTTTCAATTCCCTCCATTTGCCCCTTTCTGATCATGTGCATCACTTCATATCCCTGAATCGTCTTGTACGCCGTCGGAAATGAACCAAATCCCAATCCGGGTCGAATCTGCCATTTCATAAAGCGGTGGTCTTGCTCGATCAGGTTGTTCATATACTGGCTCTGCCGGAGGCGACACCGTTCAGGCAACAGCTTAGCCTTTTTCAGATCACGAGTGGCACCAATATAGGCTGGCTGCTTGTCAACATTGATAACGCGAGGAATGGTCAGATTGGGTCTCGTCGTCACTGTTTTACGAAAGAATTTGGCTGCCGTTCTCCTGGTGCGCCTCTGGCCGAAGTAGAAATCCAATGTTTGCCCTGTCGAATCCAAAGCTCGATACAAATACATCCACTGCCCTTGACTTTGACATAGGTTTCATCAACCCGCCAAGAATCGTTGGTTTGCTTCAGATAAGGGCGGCTACGTTTATCCAATTCAGGCGCATACTCTTGAACCCAACGATAAATAGTTGTGTGATCGACAGACAAACTACGTTCAGTCATCATTTCTTCGATGTCACGATAGCTGAGAGCATAGCGCAAATAGCAGCGGGTACAGATCAATATAATGTCTGCCTGGAAGTGGCGGCCCTTGAACGGATTCTCCACGTGGTTACTTCCTTGATTGAAGATGATGTGAAGGAGATTATCCGTTCAAAAAAATTTTGCAACACAACCCATATTCGTAATACGTCTTTTTTGTGCCACTTTAGGCACTACCGGCCCTCCCCAAGAATCGCTATATAATATCCAAAGAGTCCGTCATCTGCAGATTGGATCATTAACCAGTGGCTGGCAAAGGATGGTTAGACGGTGCACTTATGGCCAAATTGAAGCTTGATCTCCACGATATTTATAATCGTGGCGGAAAAATCGAGGCAGAATTAAACAGGGTTATGCAAGAGGCAGTGGATAAACGCATTACACTGCTGGAAATCATTCCTGGAAAAGGAAGCGGCCAACTGAAAAAACGCGTCCTCCGCTTTCTCAATCAGCCCGACATTCGCGTGCTTTACCATCGCGTTGAGAAAGACAGCAAAAACTTTGGCCGAATTTTTGTCCATTTTCGCCATTAGGGTGCTATCAACCAGAACCAGAAAATTTGCAACACAGCCAGGAAAACGCCGGCGATCCCCGCGTTAAACGCTTTGCGTCTTTTGTCAGGTCGCTGCCGGCTCTTCCTTTTATCAGCCATTGTTTTTCTCCGTCTGGCGGCTGGCTCGTACCAAAATGCCCGCCGTGTCGCCAGCGCTACAGATTGTAGGATGATAATAAGTAGACGGCCGTTTGTCACCTGTCGGCTGGCGTTTGAGGGGCAAGGGGGTGATTTGTTGCCGGATGGGCGAGCTCCGTTTATCATCGCCCCATGGCTACTCCCTTACCGGTCGGCAAGCTGCCGGCGGAACTGCTGCGGTCATTGTTGGCTGGCGCGCCAGTTTTGGATAATCGCGTGCTGGTTGGGCCACAACTCGGCGTCGACTGCGCGGTGCTAGATCTGGGCGAACGCCTGCTGGTGCTAAAATCGGATCCAATCACGTTCGCCACAGCCGACAGTGGCTGGTACCTGGTGCAGGTGAACAGCAATGACATCGCCACGATGGGGGCGATTCCGCGCTGGCTGCTGGTGACGATGCTCCTGCCGGAAAAGGGAACAAGCCCTGAGTTGATAAGCGAAATCAGCGAGCAGATCTATGCCGCCTGCCGGGCAATGAACATCTCCGTCATTGGCGGGCACACGGAAATCAGTTATGGACTAGAACGGCCGATCCTGGCCGGCACACTCATCGGCGAGGTGGAAAGGGAGAAGCTGGTCACGCCACAGGGCATGGAAGCAGGTGATCAACTCTTGATCACAAAGAGCATTCCCATCGAAGGCACAGCGCTCCTGGCCCGCGAATTCCCTGAACAGTTGCGCGGTGTGCTGGGCAACACAGAATTGGAGCAGGCTCAAGGGTATTTGACCGATCCGGGTATCAGCGTGCTGCGCGACGCACAAATTGCCACTGGGGCCGGCCGGGTGACAACGATGCACGATCCGACCGAAGGAGGTCTGGCGGCTGCTTTATGGGAAATGGCGGAAGCGGGATCGCATACGCTGGTGGTGGATGTAACGGCCGTGCCCATTTCCGCTCTCTCCGCCCGTATCTGCGCCGCTTTTGACCTGGATCCGTTGGCGACGATCGCTTCCGGAGCGCTGCTGCTAACCACGGCACAGGCGGATGCCCCGGCCATCATAAAGGCGCTGGCGGAAGCGGGCATCGATTGTGCCATTATCGGCCGTGTGCAAGCAGGCGCGCCGCTCGTCTGGCAGGAAACGAGGTCAGGCCGCCAGCCGCTGCCGCGCCCGGAGAGAGATGAGATCGGCCGTGTGTATGAAGAACAGAATGGTCAGTGAGCAGTAATCTGTGAGCAGTAATCAGTTGCAGACTCGCCACATGCAACCCGCAAACTCGCATACTCACAGGAGGAGTAAATGAAGGTAAGGATTTTATTATTGCAGGCGCGACATCAGCAGGACAAGGCGCGCCAGGAGGAGCGGCAATCATTCGCCGATCGTGCCGGGTTGGATATTGAGCAGATCGTGCCTCATGACATGTTGGAAAGCCCACCTACCCTGGCCCAGATTCGCCAGTATGATGCGCTGATGGTCGGCGGCAGCGGCGCTTACTCGGTCTCTAAGAACAATCTGCCTGGCCAAGCGGCGGTGATGGATGTATTGGCGGAGGTGGTAGAAATCGGCCATCCAACTTTTGCCTCCTGCTTTGGCTTTCACCTGATGGTGGGTGCGCTGGGCGGGCGGGTGATTTATGATCCGGATTGCATGGAAGTAGGCACCTACGAACTATTCTTAACGAAAAACGGCCGTGCGGATGAGCTGTTCACATATTTGCCGGATCGTTTTAACGTCCAGTTAGGCCATAAAGACCGGGCGGAACAGCTACCTGATGGAATGCTCAACCTGGCGGCCAGTCACAATGCTCCTTACCAGGCGTTCCGCGTCCCTGGCAAACCGATCTGGGCCACACAGTTCCACCCGGAAATGACCGGCGCGGAAAATCGTATCCGTTTCGACCGTTATGTGGATGAATATGCGGCTATTTATAGCGCCGCAGAGATAACGGCCGTGCTCGATCGCTTCGCCGACAGCCCCGAAGCAGACGAACTCATCCCTCGTTTTCTGGAGACGGTGTTTAGGTGAAAACATGTTGGCGCGGTGGAGTGCTCACCACCATAAATGAAAACTGGTAAGGAGTTATGACTTCAGTCATCTCATCGCTAAAGCGATTACTCCAAACCGATTTCGAAGGAGACAGTATGCGTGGCATGCACCACCATGAGGATAAATCGTAGCGCGATCATTGTGCCCTTGTGGTATTGGTAAATCGCTCCGCGATTTACCAAATCGAATTACATAGGAGACACCCATGACGATTAATCCTGAGGCGGGAAAGCGGATGCTGACGGCACTGTTGCAGCCCTGGTTTGACGCTGTGGCCGATCCGGCTGCGGCCCAGGAGGAGATTTTAAACCTTTTGCTGCTGGACTATGCGCAGACGAAATATGGACAGGAGCATGGCGCGGCCACTATCGAAACCATTGCTGATTACCGGCGCGCCTTTCCAGCCAAAACGTATGAGGGGTACAAGCCGCTGATTGACCGGGTAATGGCCGGTGAGGAAGATCTCTTGTTAAAGGAAGAGCCGGTTGGCTGGGCGATTACGCGGGGTACGACGAAGGGGGAATCAAAGTTCATCCCCATGACGGAAACGGATCTTCGCCAGCGGATCAGTGCCGGGCGGGCGATGATGAATTATGTGCTAAGCACAGAACGTTTCGACCTCTTTGACGGCGTAAACCTGAATCTCAACTTCCCGTCCGTGGTGGGCAGTGTGAGCACCGGTGGGCGGGAGATCGAGTATGGCTACAGTTCCGGCATTTATGCTCGCCATGTTTCGCGCATGACACCTATCCGCTCTGTTCCAGCGCAGGAGGAAATTGACGCCCTGGGCGGTGGGAAAACGAGGAGAGATTGGGCAAAGCGTTTTGAGCAGGCGCTGGAGCTATGCCGCGATAAGAATGTGACGCTGGTTGGGGGGGTAAATACGACGGCTGCTGAATTCGGCCGTTATTTGCACCGCAATCATAGGTGCTATCCAAAGGATTTATGGCAGCCGCAGATCATGACGCTGGGCAGCTCGCCGGGCATCAACACCTACCACCCGGCGGCATTAAGGGCTATGTACGGCCCGGTGGCAATACGGGAAATTTACGGGGCGACGGAAGGCATGTTTGGCCAGCAGCGGGATGAGAAACGGGCCTGGGTGCCCAATTACGATCTCTTCTTTTTTGAAGTGGAAACACGATCGGGGGTAAAGATGCTGCACGAGATGCGAGCGGGCGAAATGGGCAAGTTGATTGTCTCGACGCTGATATTGCCGCGCTATGAGATCGGAGATATCATTCGCGCATTTAAGCCTCCTTACTTCCGCTGTATCGGCCGTGATCAGTGGTGGACGCCTCTACAGTACGGTTGGCGCGAGTTCATGACGCTTAATTTGGGCCGGTTGTAGGAGTCGAAAGAAACCAAACATCTGTGGTCCAAGTAATATCCGGCTCATCTGCGGTATGGTTGTCTTTTCCAGACAAGGACTCAAATGTCGTAAAAGTGCTGAGATTTCCATGATGAGCGATTAGGTTCCTCCAAATTTTCACTTTGGCCGATAAAAATACGACTCTTACATGATTGTTCATCTCATGCCATTTTTGGCGAAGGGATTGTTTAGAGGAGGATCTTTGTGTCTGAAGATTTTGACTTAAGATCAAGAAGCTATTGGCAGCGTTTGGGCTGGGGCGTTTTGGTAGGGCTACTCAGTGCGATTGGGGCATTTATATTCATTGGTCTGATGAACCTGGGCATTAGCCTGGTCTGGCCCACTCCCCCAAGCTGGGAACCTTTCTCCGGCTCCTGGACGATTGTGGTTATCATGACCGTGGCTGGGTTCCTGGTTGGATTAATTCATCAATTTACTCCGGCTGCACAGTTGGATGTATTTGCGGCGGTGGATAAGGGCCGTTTAGATCCGCGACCTGTCCCGGCTTCGTTGTTGGCGTCTCTGGTATCATTGATGGGTGGGTTCAGCCTTGGTCCCGAAGTGCCCACCGGGATGCTGGCGGCAGGGTTTGGCACCTGGCTGTCTGAACGACGCAAAATGGACGATGAAACAACCCGGACCAATGTCATTGGTGGCGTTTCGGGCGCCTATGCAGGCCTGTTTTCATCCCCGGCTGCCCTACTGGTGATGATTCTGGAATCGGCCCATATGCAAACTGCCGCCTATTATGGCACTTTGCTGATTGCTGGTCTCGCGGGGGCGTTGGGTTTTAGTCTATTTTTTTGGATTGGCGGCGATTCTTTCTCCAGTTTATTGGGCCTTGTACAGCCACCACCTTACGATCTGAGAGTTTGGGATATAGGGTTGGGTATCGTTTTCGGGATCATCGCTGTTCCTGTGGCGCTACTGTTTATGCTGATCGTAAAGCTCTTGATGCAGTTGGTCGCACCGCTTAACAGCCGGCCCGTGATACGCGGTACACTGGGTGGGCTTCTGCTCGGTCTACTGGGCATGGCCCTGCCCATGACACTTTTTCTGGGAACAGACGGTCTCTCTATAACAACTCAACAGGCAGCAGAAATAGGTCTTGGCCTGCTCATCTTGTTTGCCCTGGCCAAGTTATTGGCATTGGGCGGGGCATTGTCTTTCGGTTTTATTGGTGGCCCGATCTTCCCCCTCTTATTTGTTGGCGCGACGTTGGGCTCGGCTGTCAATCTGCTTTTTCCCCAGATTCCGCTGGGTTTGGCCGTAGGCTGCATGATGGTGGCAGTGCCAGCAGCCATTGTGCCTATTCCGATAGCTCTGGCAGTAATCGGAATACTTGTCGTGGGCCTCTCACCGATGAACAGTCTGCCCGTTATTATGGCGTCATTGATATCCTTCTCGCTGGCTCAAGGATTGGGTCTGTTCGCTGGCGGTGAGAAAAAACAACCAGACGCAACTGAGTAATCGCTATCGTTTGTTCGTTTTCATTTCGAAGACCATAGTTAGGAGGAAAAAATAATGACCACAAACTCTGTTAAGAAATCAGACCGCCGTCTGCCCATTTTGCAGGGCATTCTGCCGCTCGACCGGGCGCAGATACCCCTGGATATCGTAGCCGGCATTACGCTGGCCGCCCTGGCTATCCCCGAGGTGATGGGTTACACTCAGATCGCCGGGATGCCGGTGGTCACGGGACTCTACACGATCCTGATCCCGATGGCGTTGTTCGCTATCTTCGGCTCATCCAGGCATCTGGTCGTCGGTGCGGACTCAGCTACGGCCGCGATAATGGCGGCAGGACTGGCGGGAATGGCGGCCACCGCCTCGTCAGAATACGTGGCCTTGGCCGGACTGCTCGCCCTCATTGCCGCTGCGCTGCTCATCTTAGCCCGGCTGATCAAACTGGGCTTTTTGGCTGATTTCTTGTCGCGCACCGTCCTGATCGGTTTCCTGACCGGCGTTGGCATCCAGGTCGCCGTTGGCCAGATTTCGGGGATGCTCGGCATCCCCGGCGGAGGCAGCGGTCCGGTTCAAAAGCTGATCACCGATGTTCAGCAGCTGGGGCAGACGAACCTTTATACGTTGGCTGTCTCGCTTGCCGTTCTGGGGGTTATCCTCGGTGCAAGGCGCATCAACGATAAGATCCCCGGGGCGCTGATCGCCGTGATCGGCGCCATCGCCCTCAGCTATTTCGCCAACCTCCAGGCAGACGGCGTAGCGGTACTCGGAACGGTGCCTGGTGGTCTGCCCAGCTTCAGCCTGCCGGCTGTGACCGTTAGTTGGGATCTCATCCAACAGCTCCTCCCCACCGCGTTCTCCATGTTCGTGGTCATCCTGGCCCAAAGCGCGGCAACCTCCCGCGCCTACGCCGCCCGCTACGGCGAGAAGCTTTAGCGAAAATGTGGATCTTGTCGGTCTGGGCCTGGCTAACATCGGCGCCGGTCTGACCGGGACCTTCGTGGTCAACGGCAGCCCGACCAAGACGCAGATGGTTGACAGCGCTGGCGGTCGCAGCCAGCTCGCTACGCTCACCACATCGGTCATCGTTGTCGTGGTCTTGCTCTTCCTGACTGTCCCGTTGGCCTACATGCCAGAGGCAGTTCTCTCCGCCGTCGTTTTCCTGATTGGCGTCGAACTGGTGGATGTAAAGGGGATGCGCACGATCTATGCCCAACGCCCTGAGGAGTTTTGGGTGGCACTGATCACGGCCGTCGTCGTGATCTTTATTGGGGTGGAGCAGGGCATCCTCCTGGCCATCGTTCTCTCGCTCCTACTGCACGTGCGGCACGGTTATAAGCCGAAGAACGTCGTGTTAGCTCAAGAGGATGGCCATCTGCGGATTTCGCCGGTGACAGCACCGATTGAAGCCTTGCCCGGGCTCGTGCTGTATCGCTTCAGCCATGATATGTACTACGCCAATGCTGAGCTGCTGGCACAGGAGATGCTCGCTCTGCTCCAGGCCGGACCGGCACCTTTATCCTGGTTGTGCATTGATATGGCGGTCGTCGATGATGTGGATTTCTCGGCTGCGGCAACCTTGCGCGAAGGGTATAAAGAGCTCCAGAGCCGCGGCGTACGGCTTGTGTTGGCCGAGGTGAGTGAGGATGTACGTGCCGAGCTTGATGTATCTGGCGTTGCCGAACTGGTCGGGGAAGATGGCTTCTTCGAACGCTTGGAAGATGTCGTGGCAGCCTATCAACAGCAGGCAGAAAGCAGCGAAAATGGCTGATAAGCAAGACACAGCCACCCTGACTGAATCCAGGGTGGTGCCACATATGGCGGTTCAAGAGCGCGTTGAGCGGGGCAAGGCGGCCCAAAAAAGCTGTCCTCATTCGGTCCATGCAGCCTGGAACCCGCAGGACGACCGGCCGGATCCGGTAGACCTACTTGAAGCGCAGGCGACGACGCGAATACCGGAGCTTGTGCCCATCCGCTACGAGCGTATGCTGGTTTCAGCCTTTGCCTTTTATCGAGGCGCGGCGGCGATTATGGCCATGGACCTGTCGACAATGCCCAATACGGGGTTAAGCGCGCAGCTTTGCGGTGACGCGCACCTGTCGAATTTTGGCGGCTTTGCCTCACCGGAACGGGAGCTGGTCCTCGACGTCAACGACTTCGATGAGACGCTGCCTGGTCCCTGGGAATGGGATGTGAAACGCCTGGCCGCCAGTGTTGAGATCGCCGGCCGGGGGCGGGGCTTCGACGCCAAAGCTAACCAGCGTCTTGTTCTCGGCACCGTGGGTGAGTATCGCCGGTCCATGAAGGAATTTGCAGCCATGGGCAATCTCGACCTTTGGTATTTGCATCTAGATCTGGTTGGGATGGAGGCACGCTGGGGGAAGACGGTAAAGCACAAGACGATGAAGGCGCTTGATGCCGATCTTGCTCATGCGCACCACAAGGATAATAAGCGGGCGCTTGAGAAACTCACGCAGCGCGTGGACGGCCAACTGCGGATTGCCCCTTCCCCACCGCTGATTGTGCCGATCGAGGATCTGGTTGCGGCCGACGAAAAAGATCAAGTCGTGGAAACAATCCGCCGGTTTATCCGCAATTACCGGTCAAATCTGCGCGGCGACCGCCGCCGCCTATTGGAGCGCTACGAATATGTGCACATGGCACGCAAGGTTGTCGGCGTCGGCAGCGTCGGAACACGTACTTGGGTTTTGCTCCTGCTCGGCCGTGACGAGACGGATCCTCTTCTTCTGCAAGTCAAGGAAGCCCAGGCTTCGGTGTTGGAGCCTTGCCTGGGCAAGAGCGCGTATGCCAATCACGGCCGTCGTGTGGTCGAGGGGCAGTGGCTGATGCAGTCGACAAGTGATATCTTCTTGGGTTGGGACCATATAATAGATGGGCTTGATGGTCAAAGCCATGATTTCTATGTAAGGCAGTTATGGGACTGGAAAGTATCGGCAAACGTCGAGACCATGGAGCCGGACGAGATGATGGTTTACGGGAAAATGTGTGCGTGGACGCTCGCCCGCGCCCATGCCCGCTCTGGCGACCGTATCGCGATCTCGGCTTATCTTGGCGAGAGCGATGTCGTAGATACAGCGCTGGCTGAGTTTGCAGTCGCGTATGCTGATCAGAACGAGCGCGATTACCAGGCACTTGCCGCCGCCAAGGAGAGCGGCCGGATTAAAGTCGCGGCAAGCGTAGTATGACCGTGATATCCTCTGCGCCAATTCCATCTATGTTCTCTGTAAGTTATGGGAAAAGTTCTCATGACCAGTGAAGGTAAACAGCGGGACCAAGGCCCAAAACCGCAGCGCCAGGGCATGGTGCCCAATACCATCTCCGGGCTGGCTCCGGAAAAAGGCCTGGGAAGCGGCGTAAAAATGGCTGCAAACCCACGAGGAGACTAACAGAATAGATATTTAGAACTAGCACGATTGAGTACTCTGTTAAGAAAAAGTTGCCAACTTTCCAGCTCAATGATATTCGCCTAATTGTAGGAGAAAAGTTGGCAACTTTCAGGTGCGCAATATTTACTTGACACTGTATTGAGTACACTGTTAAATAAATCATTGAAAGGTGTCATTCCGAACGGATGTGAGGACTCTTGGGCTCGGCCAGGGAATCAGATTCCTCGATTCCGCGGAATGACATTTGTGGAACTATTTGGTTGACAAGGTAAACAGTACAGCGTCACATTAATTACTTAAAGGTCCAAAGATGCTAACTTTTCAATTCAACTCTAGAAGATGGCAAACTTGTATTATAGAAAGTTGGCATCTTTCACATGAACAGAAACCCGGTTTTTGAAGAATGGATCACCCATTGCTCTCTATTGGGAAAGACCGGGGTTCTTAATTCAGCAAGTGTGATCGACTCAAGTGTGTTTAGTTAGAGATTTGAGAAAAAAATGAGCATTCATATGACACAGGAAACAGCAAAACTCCGCAAAACCAGTAATGCCTACAACATCTTTATCCTTATCCTCACTGTCCTTTCTCTGGTAGTGATGGTGGTCCTACTGCTGCCTCTATCAGACGCAACCTACAAGTTGCTTTCATTTTATGACAACTTGATCTGCGTCATTTTCCTCATCGATTTCGCCCTCAACATGATAGGGGCATCCAAGAAATCCGATTACTTTATCCGGGAACGGGGCTGGCTCGACTTGCTCGGCTCGATCCCTTCGTTAGGGATTATAACAAATTCTGGTAAGCTTGTTGGCCTCTTACGCCTGGCCCGCTTGAGCCGATTAGCGCGCATCACTCGACTGATGCGTGGTGAAAACAAAAAGACGCTGGTTAAGGATGTCCTCGAGAACCGCAGCCGGTATGCGATGTTTATTACCATCTTGCTAACGATCCTGGTCCTGACCATTGCCAGCGTGCTCGTGCTCCAGTTCGAGAGCCAGTCGCCTGATGCGAATATTTCCACGGGTTGGGACTCGTTCTGGTACTCGATCGTGACGATTACCACGGTGGGTTATGGCGATTTCTATCCGGTTACCTTTTGGGGGCGGGTTACAGCCATGTTCATCATGTTCGCGGGCGTCGGGATCATTGGCGCCCTGGCCAGCATTCTCGCCAGCCTCCTGGTCGGGTCTTCGTCTGATCCCGAAGAGGAAGAAGCACCCGGTGCGGGGGCAGCATCCACCATCGAGGGTGATATTGCTGAGATCAAAAGTGAACTGGCTTCCCTGCGCCAGCTAATAGAGAAAATAGCTGTGCAAAATAAAGCGAAAGAATGAACCGGTCATCGATGCTCTACAGCCTTTATCCACAGGGATAGAGTGTGATTGGCCCACAAACCAGACCGGCACCCTACATTAAGCTCATGGCGCTTGTCGTCTTGCTTGGCTTGATCAGCGCCTTGCTGACGGCGTTGCTGGCGCTGGTGCTGACCATCCCGATGGTAGTCCTGCTGCTTGGCCTGGTTATCCTGACCGTATTTTCTCGATTACCAAGCTGTCGGCAATGCTGCCTAAGCTGCCAGCAGCATATCATGAGACAGCCGTTTCCGCCTAAGAAAAAGTTGCCGGCTTCTGTATTCGCACATTGTGTTCAACTTGCGATAGAGTGAAAAGCTGGCACCTTTCGACCATGCCTTCTGTATAGCCCAACATCGGCCGTAAATTGGCGCTTCTTTGACATTGTAACGATTCGGCATAACCGCGATAATCATACGGTTTGAAGCATTCACCATAATCGAGTGTGAATATGTTAATCGAAAGCGTAGAAACCTACATAGTTGAACAGCAATTGGAGAAACCATTCTATTTTTCGCAGTGGGAATATGCTTCGCGCAGGGTTTGCCTGGTAAAGGTCATTGCCAAGGATGGGAGTTACGGTTGGGGAGAAGGGTATGGGCCGGCGGGTGTTGTCAGCGCCGGAATCGATTTTCTCGCGCCGCTGGTAATCGGGGAAGACCCGCTCCATGTGGAAACGATTTGGCAAAAAATGTACCGGCGCTCCTTTGATTATGCACGTAGTGGCGTCCTCGTGGCTTCCCTAAGTGCCCTTGACATCGCCTTATGGGATTTGCGCGGAAAACTAATCGGACAGCCTGTTTCCACTCTATTAGGTGGAAGGCGGCGTGACAAAGTAAAGGTGTATGCCACCGGCCTGTATTTCACGAAGGATATGAACTTTCCCGATGATTTGGCAGTTGAAGCGACGGATGTATGTTGCTCAGGGTTATCAAGCGATCAAAATGAAAGTTGGACTGGGAATAAATACCGATCTGGAAGCAGTTACGGCCGTTCGCGAGGCGATTGGCCCGGATATCGAATTGATGGTTGATTCCAACCATGCCTATTCCCGCAGCGAGGCGCGGGCTTTGGCGCGCAAGCTAGAGCCGCTGGATATCACCTTCTTTGAAGAACCGCTCTCGCCCAATGATTATCAGGGCTATCGTGATTTACGCCAGGCCAGCGATATTCCTATCGCTGCCGGTGAGTGTGAGTACCTATGCAACGGCTTCCGACTGTTACTGGAGAACCAATGTGTTGACATCGCCCAACCGGACATTTGTGCGGCGGGCGGGCTGACAGAAACAAAAAAAATCGTCGCTTTGGCCAATGCTTTCGGAGTCAATGTGATTCCGCATTGCTGGGGCACCGGGATTGCCTTTGCAGCCGGGCTACATCTAACCAGTACCTTGGACTTCGTTCCCGGCAGAATGCGAGAATCTGAACCGATTTTAGAAATGGATCGTACGGAGAACCCCTTGCGCGATCTCCTAACGGTTCCCATGTTTCAAGCGATTGATGGCATGGTGGATGTTCCTGACGTCCCAGGTCTTGGCGTGGATGTTAACCAACAATTGCTAAAAGCATTTTCGGCGATCACCCAATAGCAGTTCAACTTTTTAGCGAATATTTCGGATAAAGTGTATGACTGGAAAAGTTGAACTTCTTGCTTAACAGAGGATCCATATCCTTTCCAGCCACAAATCAATTATGGAACGAGTCAATATATTGCTTATCACAACCGACCAACAGCATTATTCTGCGCTTGGCGTGCATACGCCTGGTTTGCAGACGCCGGTTCTCGATAAACTGGCCGCCGATGGTACCATCTTTGAACGTGCCTACTGCCCTAATCCAACTTGCTCCCCGACGCGCGCCAGCTTGATCACCGGGCTATATCCATCGCAACATGGATGCTGGGCGATCGGTGTAAAGCTGCCTGAAGATGTCCCAACGCTAGGTGATATTTTTCAGAGCAATGATTACCGATCCATCTTGATCGGGAAAGCCCATTTCCAACCTTTAGCATCTGAACCGGGATCTGAATCACTAGAATGCCCACCCACCCTTTGGAATCTAGATTTCTGGCAAGGTTTTCACGGACCCTGGTATGGCTTCAATCATATCGAAACGGCCCGTATGCATGCCAATGAAGCGTGGGCCGGGCAGCATTATGCGCTTTGGCTAGAAGAGAACGGCCTGGCGGAGTGGCGCAAATATTTCGCAGTACACCCCGCCAACCCGGAAGACAAATATTACGGCTACTACGCTAAAGATGCTTACACCTGGGAGCTGCCCGACAGATTTCATCCTTCTCGCTGGGTCGGTGAACGTACTGTTGAGAACATTGAGCAATGCGTAGCGGACGAAAAACCTTTTTTCTTATGGGCCAGTTTTTTCGACCCCCATCCGCCCTATATCGTTCCTGAACCTTGGGCCGGCATGTATGACCCAGCTGAGATGCCCGTAGGCCATCATACCCCGGGTGAGTTTGACGACATGCCGCCTCATTTTTCCAAAACGCAAGAAGCCAACCCCGATTTTTCCGCGTATGCTGAACCCGGGGGCAAAGCGCTACATGGTTTCCATTCGCATCTGCATAACAAAGAAGAGATTCAGCGCAGCATGGCCTCCTATTTCGGGATGATAAGTCTGATCGATGAAGAGATCGGGCGAATTTTGGCAGCACTGGACTGTTTGGGGGTTGCGGACAACACAGTCGTCGTCTTTACCAGTGATCATGGTCACTTTATCGGGCACCACGGCTTAATCGCCAAAGGGGCTTTCCACTATGAAGATTTACTGCGAGTTCCCATGATTGTACGTTACCCTGGCATCGTGCCAGCCGGCCAACGCTGTGATGCCCTACAAAGTCTGCTAGATCTGCCGCAAACTTTGTTGAGCGCCGCCGGCATTAAAAGCCCAGCGTATATGCAAGGGGTTGATCAATTGGATGTCTGGCGCGGAGAACAAAGCACAGCACGCGATGATGTTCTTGTTGAAAATCGACACAACCCTACCAGCGTACATTTGCGGACTTTGATCACGAAACGGTACAAGATAACGGTTTATCGCGATGGGCTCTATGGTGAACTTTTCGATCTAGATGAAGACCCTACTGAAATCCACAATCGTTGGGCTGATCCAGACTTTGCACAAACGAAATCCGATCTGCTGCATCGTTTTGTTCAAGCTGAGATCGCCCGAGAATCGACACGAATGCCTCGCGTCGCTAATGCTTAGTGACGCCAAGCGGCAAATGGCAGGGAAAGGCTGGTGACACAGTGACTGACGGGCCGTGAGATACGGTCTATGTCAGGGATTCGCCAGGGAATAAAGTTGGCGTGGAAGGAATTCAGTGCTGAATCTCATTTGCGCCGGAACAGGCCGCCGAGCAGCAAGGCGAAACCGACGACGATCAGCACCAGGGGCCAGATCAATCCCCAACTGCCGAGGCCGATGCCCAAAAAGACAGTGGCCAGAATGGCGGTTCCCAGAACAGGGCGGCGGTAGGTGGGGAACAAGAGCCTTACGACGACTTCAGCCAGAAGGAGAATGCCTGCGCCGAGAAAGATGAGCGACCAGGCCGAAACCTGGAGATAGGGAATCTTAATGGGTAGTTCGGCGAACTGGAAGCCAAGCCGCTCAACGAGGGCATTAAAGGCATCCAGCAGGCCGAGGTTGCCGGCCAATAGGACGAAGCCGGCCCAGATGAGGATCAAGGCCCAGACGACAGAACCCAGCGTATCGCGCCGCCACTTCTCCTCAACTGATTTTTCTTCGTGCTTGCGCAGATCTTTTTCGTCTCTTTCTGATTTTTCATCGTAGTCGTTCTTGCTCATGGCTTCCTCCGGGTGTAAGTCTTGTAGTCGGGTAGTCCCCTAGTCTATTAGTCCCAGTCGATCCAAAATCTCAACATGTGCTCAAGCATCCTCAGTCGTCGCTTATCGCCGTGCGCATCTGAGGAAGCGCACTACACAACTTTGGATCTTCAGAGTCCAATAGCCGGGCAGTTTATGGTCGGATGTAGTATAGCATGAATCGGGTCGGATTGGGGTAGGTTTTTGTGGTTTTCGACTGGGTGAACGGCCGCTTTTGCCGCCATGATTCAGACGGCATGTCAGCGCACGCGGGGAGGGGCAGTACAGGGCGATGTGGGGGGAGGGACGGCCGTATCCAGGGTGAAGAAAGTCACCATCCCAAACAGTTCTGCCGCACGATATCAGCCAGCAGTCGCACATGATCGGGGGAATCGTTTAGCGCCGGGATGTAGGAATAACTTTCGCCCCCGGCTTCGAGGAACAGATCGCGATTCTCCATGCCCATCTCCTGTAAGGTCTCGAGGCAGTCGGTAGCAAAGCCAGGGCAAATTGTGTCTACACGCGAGGCACCTTCTTGAGCCCAACTGATCAGGGTTTTGTCGGTGTAAGGCTGCAGCCATTCCTGCGGGCCAAAACGGGATTGAAAGGTAAAGAAGCGCTCTTTCTCGTCCAGCTGCAAAGCGTCCGCGATAAGATGGGCCGTCTCCTGGCACTGCTGGCGGTAGGGGTCTCCTTTCTCGGAGTAGCTAAGGGGAATGCCATGGAAAGAGAGGAGCAACCGTTCCGCACGGCCGTTTTCTGCCCAGTAGCGACGAATGCTGCTGGCGATGCCCTCAATATAGAGCGGGTGCGTATGGTAATGATTGACGGTACGAATCTCCGGCACCCAGCGCCAACGACTTAGGGTTTCGAATACATCGTCGAAGATGGTGCCCACGGTTGTAGCTGAATATTGGGGGTAGAGCGGCAAGACCAGAATACGCTGTGCGTTGGCACGGCGCAGCTCATCCAGGGCGGCGGAGATGGAGGGTTGGCCGTAGCGCATGGCCAGGGCAACTTTGACGTGCATCTCGCCTTGGTCCGAGAGGCTTTCCTGTAAGCGATCGGTAATATGCTGCGAGATGATCAACAGCGGCGAACCGTTTTCGGTCCAGATTGTCTCATAGAGGCGTGCCGAGCGGCGTGGCCGGACGCGCAAGATAATGGCCTCCAGGAGCGGCAGCCAAAACCAGCGCGGAAATTCAATGACACGTGGGTCGCTGAGAAACTGGCGCAGGTACGGCCGTACGGCCTTGCTGGTCGGGGCTTCCGGCGTGCCCAGGTTCACCAAGAGAACGCCTATGGAGGGGAAATGCTTGGGGGTGGCTTTGGGGTCATTAGTCATAAGTCGGGTAGTCGGGTAATCACTGGAAGTATTTGCGTAGCTGCTTCTTTTGCCACGACAAACAGTTCCTCTTTCCCCTCAGTCTATGTTTTCGCTTGTTGAAGTTGGCTACACGGGTGCAACGGCCGTTTGTGCGATCTGCGCCAGCACCTGGCTGGCCGTGTCGCCCGCCTGGCGCACGCAATCGGGGATGCCTAGCCCGCGCAATGCGCTTCCCGTCAGGTATAGGTTGGGCAATTGTTCTCGTAGCTGCTGCTCGATCTCATCCATCATGCGCAGATGGCCAACGCCACATTGGGGATTGGCCCGCAGCCAGCGGAAGATACGATGGAGGGTTGGCGTGGCGGTAATGCCAAATATGGATTCCAGTTCGCGGCGCACGAGGGCCAACAGCTCCTCATCTGGCAGATCGCTCAGAGATTCGTTGTTCCCGCCGATAAAGGCACGCAAGACAAACTGGTCTTCCGGAGCGCGGTGGGGAAACTTGACTGACATCCCCTCAACAGCCAGGAGTTGGCTTGTTTCTTTGGCGGGCATAACGACGCCGAAACCGTCAAAAGGCGCTTCAACCTCTGATGCGTTGAACGAAACGGTTACCGTGGTTACGGAGTTATAAATGATGCTGCGCAGCTGCCTGGCGATCCCGTCATTGTATGGGGCCAGCAGATCGGCCATGTTATAAGCAGGCAAGGCCAAAATGACAATGGCGGCGTGCAGCGTCTGGCCATTGTCGAGATGCAGCGTGTAGGGTGAGGCTTCAGTAGGATTGTGTTCTATTTCCGTGACGGCCGTGTCTGTCAGAATATCGCCTTGTATATGATCGGCCAGGCTTTCCACCAGCTCCATCAAACCAGTGCGCAAGGTGGCAAATGCCGGGGGCTTTTCTTGCTTGCTTTTGCTCCTAGAGGATCCGCTGCGCGTGCGCATCATGGCAAACATGCCCTTAACCAAACTGCCATGCTGGCGTTCTAATTCCGCGAAACGGTCAAAGGAGACTTGCACGCTCATCTGGTCCGCATCGGAGAGGTAAATGCTGCCTACGGCGGGACCAACCAGGTTTTCCAACGCTTCGTCGCCCAGGCGGCGGCGAATGAAACTGCCCAGGGTCTCGTCGCTGGGGTCACGGCGGGCTGGCACGAATGGCTCTTTTAGCAGGCGCAGTTTTCCACCTGTCGAAAGCAATGGTGAACGGGCAAAGGCGACGGGATTCATGGGGACAAGCTCAGGACGGCCGTCGTGCAGAATGTAGTTCTTGCCATTGGCGGTGCCGACCATGCGACTACCCAGGCCGAGTTCCTGGCACAACTCCCAGGCCCATGGTTTGCGCGTGACAAATGACTCCGGCCCGCCTTCGATAACGAAGCCGTCACCGCGATCGGTGGCGATCTTGCCACCCAAAACAGGCGCCTTTTCAACGACAGTCACAGCAAGCGGGATCTGCTGTTCTGCCGCATCACGCTCCAAATAATAGGCGGTAGCCAATCCAGAAATACCACCGCCGATAACCACTAGATGTGTGGATGTTTGCATACTCGTTTTCTCCTCGTAAATAGGTGTCAGCCAGCAGCCCGTCAGTTGGCAGCTGTTTTTTTAGGCCCATTCATTTGTGGTAGGGGATCCTATGAGGTCTCTTTTATTAAAAGGGCCGGCTGGAAGCCGGCGGTCCGTAATCGCTCTTTTTAACTGCCTGATTCTTTTCGTACGTCTCTGCTACGGCCAGGTGTACGACATTCAACAATCTATTAATGCGGCGCATCAAACGCAGGTTATCTTCGGGACGGATCTGGGTCGATCCAGGCAATTGTAAGGCCACTTCAATCAGTTCGTCGCGAAAATAGATAGCAGCCTGCAAAGCATCTGTCAAAAGTAAACCAACTTCGATGCTGATCTTGCCGTATTCGTATCCTACTTCCCGCGCTTGCTCCAGGAGATGGCCATTTCCGTCTTCGCTGGAAATATACTGGAGCGTCAACCCCATCAACTGCCTGCCCAACTGCCGGTGCCGCGCTCGGTGATCTTCGGTCATGTCGGTGAACCATTCTTCTGGCACCGGTTGGGACAGCGCGCGGCGTGTGCGGGTCAAGGCTTTTTCAGCCCACACTTGCTCGACGGGCACCAGCGCGTGTCGCTGGCTTCGTGCTGAAGCGAACTGATCAATGTCAGCAACGGCAAAGCGGCGATGGCCCCCTGGTGTAAGCAGAAAGGGGATTTCACCATTATCCGCCCAGCGGCGCAGGGTAGTGGGATGGATGTCTAAACGAGCAGCGGCTAAGCGAAGGGGTAACCAGGTTCTGGGTTCGATATCGGTATCGGTATTGGGCATATTGCGAAATAGTTATCAAGCTAAAAATCTATGCAAAGTTATGTGATTGTGAAGAATTATACGAACAGAATCATATTCGTCAAGCCTCCATTTGTGGCTGGGCCTCCCATCTGTTCCAGGCTAGAATCTGCGCGAACGGCCGTGGGGAGTTATGCTGCCGTTCATTTTACGCAATTCGCGGGTCTAGATGGACGGAGAGGTTGGCAAAGTATTATTGACATTTTGGGGAGATACGATAGGTTTGGAGTTAGGATGAAGGTAGCCAATCATGAATACTATGGCACACGATTCGCAAAAGATTGACGAGGAGCAAAGCACCTATTTCAATTTGCTGGCTGAGATGGGGCACACGAAACATATCGGCGGGCTGGCGGCGACCCAGCGCCTGGTAGAACTCATCGAACCCAGGCCCGGCGATGAGGTGCTTGATGTTGGTTGCGGGGTAGGCATTGGTGCCGTCTTTTTGGCCGGACAATTTGGTTGTCGTGTCGTAGGGGTCGATATCACAGCGCGTATGATCGAGCGCGCCCAGGAACGGGCGGAACGTAAGGGGGTTGCCGAACTAACAGATTTTCGCATTGCCGATATGAACGCCTTGCCATTTGAGGACGGCCAGTTTGACGCCGCCATTGCCGAGTCAGTGCTCACTTTCAGCGTAGATAAAGCGCATGTGGTCAATGAGCTCGTCCGTGTCGTGAAGCCGGGCAGCATGATCGCTTTTACGGAGGTAATCTGGATCAAGCCGCCGCCAGAAGGCAAGGCAAATTTTATGGCCCGCGCATCCGGAATGCCGCATGGTATTTTGAACCATGAGGGATGGCGGGCGATCATGGCTGCCAGTGACCTAGATCAGGTGATCGCCGAAGCGTACACGATCAATGCGCGGGAGGAGTCGAAGAACCAATACGGACGTATCAGCTTCGGCGACTATTTGCGCACCTTTGGCAATTTCTTCAAGGTGCTAGCCAAGCCACAATACCGCCAAGTTTTTCGCTCGGCTATGGGCAGCATGCCAAAAGATTATTTCACGCATATCGGCTATGGCGTTTATGGGGGCAGAAGAACAACCAACAAGCAACATTAAACAGAAAACAGGGCTTGACAGGCTTGATCTTCCAATTGGACAGGTAAGACAGTATAATGTCTGCTAGGAGTCAGGCGATCTTAGCAAGGGAACAGTGGCAACAATGATATCCTCAGACAGCACCCTCACGGAGAGTCAGGTACAGGTAACACCCCTTTCGGAACCGTCAAGTAATGGCGATCTACTCCAAAGCGAAAAGCGCTTTACCTTGCCGAAAGCGACCGTACCCCGCCCTGTGCCGGAAGGCGCAAACCTGAGACATTATTCTCTGTACTTCAATCAGGAGCTGAGCTGGATAGATTTTAACTGGCGCGTGCTGCATTTAGCACTTGACGAACGCACGCCTCTGCTGGAACGGGTGCGTTTTGTGGCCATTACGGCCAGCAATCTGGATGAATTCGCACAGAAACGAGTCGGCGGTTTGAAACGACAGGAAGCGGCCGGCGTACGGGGGTTGTCTGTGGACGGCCGTTCGCCCAGCGAGCAGTTGGCCCTCCTGCGTCGAGCCATCCTGCTCATGCACGAGACAATGACGGACACTTGGGAAAGAAGCTTGAGGCCAGCCCTGCGCGAACAAGTGGATGTTGACATTTGTGATTACGATCAGCTCAGCTCGCAAGAGCAGGAGTATTTACACGGGTATTTTCAAACGCAGATCTATCCCATCCTCACCCCTCTGACGGTGGATCCCGGGCATCCGTTCCCCTTTATCTCTAATTTGAGCCTTTCTCTGGCCGTCATTCTGGAGCACCCCCTGCTAGGCACAACCAATTTCGCGCGGTTGAAGATTCCCACCAAGCGTTGGCTGCCGTGCCCGGCCCAGGACGACAACGGGGGCACGTTGCGCTTGCTGCCGGTCGAGCAACTGATCGCCCGCCATGTGGATGAGTTATTCCCAGGCATGAACGTTGTCAGTGTGCATCCCTTCCGCATCACGCGCAATGCCGACGTGGCAAGAGATGAAGAGGTGGCCGACGACTTGTTGTCGATGATATCGGAGGAGCTGCGCGAGCGCCGCTTCGCCTCCGTGGTACGACTGGAAGTAGCCAAAGCAATGCCAGAGTACGACCGGAGTCTCCTCATACGCGGGTTGGGGTTGGGCGCGAAGGATGTTTGTGAAGTCGACGGCCTTCTCGATCTAACAGATTGCTTCCAGATCGCCGACCTGGATTTTCCTGCGCATAAATATGAAGTATGGGACCCGATTGTGCCTTACCGGCTGCGACTTGAAGGAGAAACCAAAGATACGCAAGACATTTTCGCCATCATCCGCCAGGGAGATTTACTGGTGCACCATCCGTATGATTCTTTCGGGGTGAGCGTACAGCGGCTGGTCGAGGAAGCGGCGGCGGATGACCGCGTGCTGGCTATCAAGCAAACACTATATCGCACCTCTGACGATTCGCCCATTGTAAAAGCGCTGATGCGGGCCGGAGAAAGCGGCAAACAGGTCGCGGTGTTGGTGGAGGTGAAAGCACGTTTTGACGAGGCCAATAATATTGAATGGGGGCGCATGCTGGAAAACTCGGGCGTGCATGTGGCCTACGGGCTAGTTGGTTTGAAGACGCATGCCAAGACGACGCTCATTGTACGCCAAGAGCGGGACGGTGTGCGCACTTACTGCCATATTGGCACGGGCAACTACAATTCTACGACAGCACGCCTGTATACAGATTTAGGGTTAATGACAAGTGACCCGGTGCTGGGATTGGACCTGGTCAACTTGTTTCACTCTCTAACCGGTTTTGCGCCGCAACAGAATTACCAGAAGGTGCTGGTCGCGCCGCGCAATATGCGCTCGCAGTTCTACGAGTTAATTGAGCGGGAAATTCGCAACCAAGAACAGTTTGGCAACGGCCGTATTGTGGCCAAGATGAATGCACTGGACGACAAAGGCATTATCCGGCGGCTGTACGAGGCCTCGCAGGCTGGGGTGCAGATCGACATGATCATCCGCGGCCATACCGTACTGCGCCCTGGCCTGCCCGGCTACAGCGAAAACATCCGCATTGTCAGCATCCTGGGGCGTTTTCTGGAACATGATCGCATATACTGCTTCCACAACAATGGGGACCCGTTGATCTTCATCGGCAGCGCTGATTGGCGCGACCGTAACTTGAAGCGCCGTGTGGAGCTTATCACGCCTATCGAGAATCCACGGCTGAAGCAACAGTTGATCCAGATCCTGGAAGATGCCCTGGAAGACAACCGGCTGGCGTGGGAGGTCGATGCCGAAGGGCACTATGCGCTGCGCGAACCGGAAGCAGATCAGGGCGAGCGTGATTTCCATAGAATGCAGATGAAACGCGCTCAGAAGCGAGGCAAGAAAATAGGTTTTAAGGCGTAAAGTAGAGAATGCAGAAAGCGACCTTATAGCTAGAGAATCGCACATCGAGTTCTATCATCTAAGGATGGAAACAAGTGAAAGAAAGATCGCGTTCGGGCTTCAAGCTCCTGATAGCGACAATAGCAGCAATGGCTATTGTCGCCTTTTTGGGTTTGCTGCCTACAGAAGCAGTGTCAAAAACCGATGCTGCGTCGATAGGGGTGAAGCCCAAAACAGTAACAGGGTCCGCGTATTACGTTGCTCCGAGTGGTTCCTCAAGTGGTGATGGCAGTCTGGCCAATCCCTGGGATTTGCAGACGGCGCTCTCCCATCCAGCGGTGGTTCAGCCCGGTGACACCATCTGGCTGCGAGGCGGCACTTACACCGGTCTTTATAACAGCACCCTGACCGGCACGGCAAGTACGCCCATCATTCTGCGCTCCTATCCAGGTGAGTGGGCGGTCATTGACACCCAAGCCACAGCAACTGACAGCAATGCCGTTGTGATCCGGAGCCATTGGACATATTATTGGGATTTCGAATTGATGAATTCTCGTACCACGGACAGAGGGGGTGGTATCGTGTTTGCCGGAAGCCGGAACAACAAGTTTATCAACCTGATCATTCACGACATGGGCGGTAGTTCTTTTGGGGAACCGAATGAGATCTATGGCAGTATTCTGTATAACAACGGTGCCGACGGTAGTACCCTGGAACACCAACTCTACATACAGAATGCCGATGCCAGCCAGCCGTCACGCATCGTTGATTCCATAATTTTCAACGGCTTTGCCTTTGGGCTGCACGCCTACTCTGGTGGTGTTGGCCAGCTTAACGGGATCCACATGATTGGCAACGTCTGGTTCAACAGCGGCGCAGCCCAAACGGTAGGGGATCGAAAAGACAATGTCCTAGTCGGAGGGGTCAATGGCAGCTCGAACATCCTGCTTCAGGAGAACATGGGCTGGGCTTTCAGCCCATCAGAGCGCAGTGTGGCTCTGGGACGTTACAGCGACCTGAATCAGGATATCACGCTTATCGACAATTACCTGGCAGGCGATACGAAGTTTTACAATACGTGGCAGTCGGTGAAGATGACCGGCAACACCTTCTACTCTATGAGCCCTGGTAATGGCACCAATTTCGACCCAACTCAATTCCCCAATAACCTCTATTTGACAACACGACCTACGGGCACCCAAGTCTTCATCCGGCCCAACCAGTATGAGCAGGGCCGGGCGCACATCGTGGTCTACAACTGGGGCCTGGCGAACATGGTAAATGTGGACTTGAGCGGCTTGCTCAATCCCGGAGACGCGTACGAAGTCCGCAACGGGCAGAACTACTTCGCGCCACCGGTTGTGAGCGGGACTTACAATGGTGGACAAGTAACCCTTCCCATGACGGGACTAGAGGCAGCTCAGCCTATTGGTTCGGGGAGGATCGAGCCTTCAGAGCAGACTGGCCCTGAGTTCAATGTATTTGTTCTTGTGGTCACGCAAAGGAGCGATCCAACCTATTCTTCTTATCTCTCATTCGTTATGAATTGATCTCCAAAGCGAAGACAAGGTGGTGATAATGCCACAGGTCTTGCGCGCGCGTCTTGGCGTTGTAGTATCCCTCAGTCAAGTGAGAACCGGCAGTTTAGATCATTTTCCGCCAGCGACGGCATATTGCCTGTATGGTTACGGGCCGCTTAGTCTGCAGGTAGTGTAATTGAGAACAGAGACGAAGAATGAAGGGCTTCTTGGCTATGAAAACAGTTCGCTTCGAGGCCTTTTGGGGGCTTGTCTAGTTAAAAATCGGGTGTGCCTGGAGCAAAAGCTCGCTAATGTTTCACACCCCAATGGACCAAACTTAAAATAGCCAATCCCATAACATTTAAGGCGGCGAACGTCAGTGCAGCAAAACTTCCCCAGTCGAAAATATACTCATTCACTACAAGACCCAGCGTACCGATAATCAGTAAAACGAACGCGCTCAATTCAATAGTTCCTTTCATCGAAATTCTTCCTTATAAGCGACATTCAAACTTGGTATTTGCCTGCTTGATGTCTTTTGATCGCGATGACGGCGGAAGTGAAAATCGCGACGATGCTCGCTGCACACATGATTGCGAGACCAGAAAAGGCGTGCTTAGCTGTCCCCAATAATGCCTGGATAACCTCCCATGCAATGTTCTGCCCCACGGACACAACGATCTCGGGCTGCTCTTTTCCACCCGGATATTGGCACGAGAATGTATAATTTCCTGGTCTTTGCGATTGTAGTGCTCATGACCAATACCCCTTCGCGTCTTTCCTTATAACTTCCTCCACCACCGGAATATCGATTCGTATCTACGAAGTCGGGGACAACCGGGATTTCCTTGCCCGAAGCATTTGAAATTATGGAGCAAGTCAGGATGGGGGGCGTCTGACCACCCATGTATTGCACACCATCTACGCTACTCCGGTATTCATAGTACACCCCGTAGACACCAGTTCTTGTCAATGTAAGCTCAGTGGAACCGGGAACAACAACCTGCGCCAGCCGATCCAAGTCGTAGGCCTTTTTGATCAAGCCTGGCAGCTCTTTTGCACCCTGAAAGAGAATTACGGCCGTCAGCAAACAACCGGCTACAAATACAAGCGCGCCCAAGCCATAATACCAGGCGCTGAGTTTTCTGCTTTTTGTGTTCATGCTTCACACTCCGTCTTGTCTACCCGTCTTATAGACAGCAGTGATAACCCAAGGTCGCGGATCTTCGCCAGCAGGCCATGCAGGGCGGCCTGATCCACGACCCAACCGTACAGCAGTGTCTCATTGTCGGACGGATAGATGATAGTGAAACCGTCAAACCAGTCTGACCAGCGCCTGTCAAGATGTCCTTTCACCCTGATCTGATAGATGGCACCGGATTCACGCTCATATCTCATGGGTACCGGCTCCTCGACTAGGTCTGGCTCACAGCGCTGCGTTCCGCGCCTTACCCTTTGTGTTAATCAGCTATGTAAAGAATAGGGGTAGATTGGGTGATCTGTCATCACCAGAAGTAGGTGATTTGGGTAGGTGATTTCGCAGATCAGCTCCTAACTGGGAGGGGAAGAAGAATCCTGCGTGCGGCGTGGCGGGTGTGACCTGGGCGCTTATAGGAGCCGGTTAAAGGATATCCAGCTCTTTGGCTCTTTGCACAGCCTCATTGCGGCTGTGGGCATTTAGTTTGCTGTAAATGCTCTTGATATGAGTACGAACGGTATTTACGGAAATGGTAAGCTCTTGGGCGATATCGCTGCTGGACAAGTGGGTGGTCAAGAGCCGCATAACCTTAAGCTCACGCTCGCTGAGAGGATCGACCATTGACGCCTGGGCTGCTGTCCCCTGCCGGCGCTTTTTTTCTGCTTCCCCTTCCAGGGCTGTGAGCAATCTGCCGGCGTAAGCGACCGCAATGCCATTCGCAGTCGCCTGGCGTAGTAACCGGCGCATCGACGCCCCTTCGTCTATGAAGATACGCACGTAGCTTTCCGGTTCGGCGAGGATGAGCGCGCGCTCCAGAGACTTTAGGGCCTGGCCACCCTTGCCTGACCCCTGTAAAGCAAGCGCCTGTAAAATCAAGATTTCAATCGCATACCCTATCGCGCCGCTTGCCTCAGCCATCTCTAACAGATGCGCCAACAACCTCATGGCTTCCTCAAATTGCGCCTGAGCGATGAGAATACGGGCAAACAAGATATATCTGGGTATAGGCCGGCAGGGGTCATCTTCAACGCTCAACGCACTTTCTCTTACCCAATGCGTTGCTGCGGCCACATCGCCCATGGCGAGTAACACTCTTGCTTCTCTGGTAGTAATAAAGTCCCGGTATCTGGGTGATACGTCGCTCGCGATTTGCTTTGCTTCGCGGATCACATCCAATGCACCATCTGCATCTCCGTTGGCCAACAACGCACCGGCCAGAAAAGTGTGGCCGAGGATCAGAGCGTCTGCCTGGCCCCAATACTTGCTGAGCTCGACGCATTCTTGTGCATGTTTCATCGCGGCGGGCAGGTCATTCCACTCGCGCAAGACGACGCTCAACCGACCCAATGCATATCCAGCAATCGGCAACTGCTTCCCACTTTGTCTCCTGGATGCGCCAGCCATCCGCAATGCAGCGCGGCAAGTAGCAAGCGCTTTGTGAAGTTGCCCCTGCGTCATCTGCAAATCAGCCAGTTCGCAAAGCGCGTTTATGGCAACATAGAGGTCTTTTGCTGCCTGGCTGGCGGCGATAGCTTCGGCGAAGGCTTGTTCTGCTGCCATAAGATCACCGCTCCCGTAGTAACCAATGGCCAGTACCATTGCCGCTAAGCCGCGCACCATAAGATCATCTTCAGGCAAACAAGCCAATGCTTCACGCGCGAACTTCGTAGCGCGCAAACCATCCCACCTAAGAAACGCGGCGTAGGCTCTAATGGCAGCGCTGTGGCCCTGAATACGCTGTCCTTCGGCAGCGAGATTCTTTTTGGCATCGTGCAATAGTGATTCAACAGCCTCCAATTGACCCGTGTAAACCAGTGTCCACGCCTGGGCAATGCACAGCCAGGGCCGGGAGACCAGCACCTCGTCAGGGAATCGATCCAGCCAATCCGCCAGGGTTGCCAGGTCCCCCAGATAAACCATGGTCAGGGCATGCTCTTCGACCAGGCGCCCGACCCGCTCAACATCGCCGGACATGAATCCGTGACTCACTGCTTCAGCGAGCAGCCCGTTTTTCTCATACCACACGCTGGCTCGGAAATGCAGCGTTTGTACCTGGCCGGGATGGTTCTGCTCCAGGTGGCTACGCAGCAGATCGGCAAAGAGATGGTGATAGCGGTACCAGCGACGCTCGTCGTCCAGGGGCATGAGAAACAGGTTGGCCTGGTCCAGCCGGATCAGAATATCCTGGCTGTCACACCCTCCTGTAAGCGCATCGCACAGGGGAGCTGCCAGCCGCTCAAGGATAGAGGTCTTAAGCAGGAATTCTTGAACGTTGTGGGGTTGCTGTTCGAGAACCTCCTCTACCAGATAGTCCAGGATGAACCTGTGACTGCCGGTAAAGGCGCGAATAAATGCGGCTACGTCTTCTCGCCCTCGCATTGAGAGGGCTGCCATTTGCAGTCCTGCAACCCAACCCTCGGTGCGATCTTCAAGCGCTGCCACATCCTCCGACGAGAGGTTTAGCTTCATCACTTCGTTTAGGAATGCTGCAGCTTCTGGAGACGTGAACCGCAGGTCATTGGTCCTCAATTCGGTCATTTCGTTGCGCGCTCGCAGGCGAGCCAGCGGCCAGGGAGGATCGGCCCGGCCAGAAATGATCAGGTGCATTGAGGGTGGCAGGTTGCTTAGTAGGAAGTTGAGCGCATCATGGATATGCCGATCTGAAATAAGATGGAAGTCGTCAAGGATTAGAACCAAGGGTTCGGCCGTTTCTGCAATGTTGTTGATCAGGCCGGTCAGCACTGTTGCATAAGATAAGGGATGGGGCGATTGGAGCGTGAGCTCTTCACCAATGCCTTTCCTTATTTTTTGTAATGCCGCAATGAAGTGGAGGAGGAAACGAGTGGGATCGTTATCGCCTTTATCCAAGGAAACCCAGGCGACATGCCGCTCACAGCCACTCGCCCACCTACTCAACAGGGTGGTTTTGCCAAACCCGGCCGGGGCGGAGACGAGCGTGAGTTTACTGTCTAGCCCAGCGTTGAGTTTTTCGACGAGGTGGGGGCGAGGAACGAGGCTGCGACGGGTTGGCGGGATATAAAGCTTGGTCTGCAGGAGTGTATCGGTCACATAGAGATTATAGGGGAAATTGTGGGGGAGCGGAAACGGAAGGCTTTTCTCATTTTGGGCGTTTTTGGCCGTAAAAGCAGCGCGTTTCGAGACCTCAGGGGCGGCTTGTCTAGTTGAAAATAGGGTGTGCCGGGAGTAAAAGATCCCTAATGTTTTATACGACCGAATGGCCTGGGTAAAATATGGGATAGTACCGCATTGTTCGTTCAGCAGAGCGAAAACCAGCTCGGGCAGCACTCCAAGATATGCCCGCATATGCAGCAAAAACAGGGATTCACCCCCTATATTTGGGTGTCTTGGGAACGTGTCAAGGCCGTAAGGTAAAAAAATTGCAAATTTTAAGGTTAGGCTTTTTCCTGAATTGCGCGAGGTTTTAAGACAAATTCGGCCCTTTTCCCATTGCTTCAAGGCCCTCCCTTTGTTAGAATGAATATGCCGTTGCAATTGAGTTGAGAGGAAGATTTGATCAAGATTTGCCACAAGGAATTGGTCGCTAAGGTGGGAGTATTCAGTCCAAAGTGGCAAAGCAATCCTTGATCTTGGAATAGGGAAATCAACAGGATTTACAAGGACAGAGCTACCGTCCATATCCACCTATTGCAGCAAACAGCATCATCCCACTAAAAGAATAAGCGATCGCGCAGTTTTGCTACTGTTTGTTAAATGCGCCCTGTTGCCGGAAGGCACGTAACCTGTGTAATGGAAGATATGTCACCTGAAACCGCATGGAAAGCCACACTCGGAGAGCTAGAATTACAGATGACCAAAGCCACCTTCAATACCTGGTTGAAGGATGCGCGACTGCTGGCAAAAGAAGAGAATGAGTTTGTCATTGGCGTACGCAATGATTATGCTAAGGATTGGTTGGAAAACCGGCTGCATGACACAATCCTGCGCACTCTGACAGCGATCTCGCGCCAGCCAGCCACTATTCGCTTTGTCGTTTGGTCAGATGAGATCATTGCGCCCGCGGCCAAGGTTCTGAAGAATGGAGCCGGCGAGCGTAAGGGCCAATATAGCAACGGCCAGCTGCAAGAAACGGCAGCACGATACCCGATCGCGCCGGCTGACGGTGCTGGCGCGGATTTAAACTACCGCTTCACTTTTGCCAGTTTTGTAGTGGGATCCAGCAACCGGTTGGCCCATGCTGCTGCGCTCACCGTAGCAGAGAATCCTGGGCAGACTTATAACCCGCTGTTCATTTATGGCGGCGTGGGGCTGGGCAAGACGCATTTGCTGCACGCTATCGGCCAGAAATGCCTGGCTGACGGCAAAAACGTCTGCTATATCTCGTCGGAGACTTTCACCAATGACCTGGTGCAATCGATCCGTAATAAGACGATGTCTGAGTTCCGGGAGCGATACCGCACGCCAGATGTGCTGATGATCGATGATATTCAGTTCATCGCCGGCAAGGAAAGCACGCAAGAGGAATTGTTCCATACCTTCAACGAGCTGCATAGCCATGGTAAACAGGTGGTGATTTCCAGCGACCGGCAGCCCAAGGCTATGGCTACGCTGGAAGAACGGCTGCAATCGCGCTTTGAGTGGGGTCTGATGGCCGACATCCAGCTGCCGGATATTGAGACCCGCAAGGCGATTCTACAGTCGAAGGCTGATGATCTGGGCGTTCAGGTGCCGGATAATGTCACAGAACTTATCGCCCATCGCGTACGCAAGAATATTCGCGAACTGGAAGGGGCATTGAACAAGGTTATGGCCTATGCGCAATTGACTGGCCAGGCGGTTGATATGGATATCGTTAATATGGCATTGTCGGATTTAATGCAGCAGCGGGACAAGGTTACGGTGGACGAGGTTGTCACGGCCGTATGCCACTACTATAAGGTGACGGAGCAGGCGTTGTTCAGCTCCAGCCGCAGCCGGACGATCTCCTATCCGCGACAGGTGGCCATGTACCTGGCACGCACGGAAACGGATGCTTCTTTACCGCAGATTGGGATCAGGCTGGGTAACCGCGACCATACGACGATACTTTACGGCTATGAGAAGATCTCCAAGCTGGTGGAGCGGGATGCGGATCTGCGCCGTGATACGCTGGAAATCAAGGCGGTATTGCACGAGCATGCTGCGGCGTATGCGTAGAGGTAGAGAGAGCGAGTAGTGAGTAGGCGAAGCAGCGAGGTGGCGTTAGTTACTGCTCGGCGGACCAGGTTTTGACCAGGTCTTGGACCTCGTAGGAGGCTTCGCGCTCGCGGCGGAATTGGCGGGTGTAGAGGTTGTAATAATGGCCTTGGGCGCGGATGAGATCGGCGTGGGAGCCTGATTCAGCGATACGGCCGTTCTCGATGACCAGGATGCGGTCGGCGCGCTTGATGGTGCTCAAGCGGTGGGCGATGATAAAGCTGGTACGCCCTTCCATCACCACTTCCATGCCCCGTTGAATCAAGGCTTCGGTTAATGTGTCCACTGAACTTGTGGCTTCGTCCATGATGAAGATATCAGGTTGAGCCAGGATTGCACGGGCGAGGCTGATGAGCTGTTTTTGCCCCACGGAGAGAAGGTTGCCACCCTCGCCCACTTCTTCATCATATCCATTCTCCAGCGTGATGATGAAATCATGCGCGCCGGCCAGCTTGGCTGCGGCGACTATCTCCTCGTCGGCAGCATCGAGACGGCCGTAACGTAAATTCTCGCGTATGGTGCCGGAGAAGAGGTGCGGCGTTTGCAGGACCATGCCCACACGAGACTGCACCGCGTATTGGCTGAGATCGGTGTAATCGGTGTCGTTGAAGAGGATACGGCCGTTTTGTGGTTCGTAGAAACGGCATAGCAGATTGACGATGGTCGACTTGCCGCTCCCCGTGGAGCCAACCAGGGCGATGGTCTCCCCGTGCTTGACAAACAAGTTGAAGTCCTGCAATACCGGCTTGTCTTCTTCATAATAGAAATCGACGTGGTCGAAGCAGATGTCTCCGCGAATATTATCCAACTGGCGGGCGTCCGGCTTGTCCTGGATGTCGGGCACGGCATCGATGAGTGAAAATGCGCGCTCGCCGGATGCGATGGACTGCTGCATCTGGGCATAGACGCGGGCCATTTCTTGCACAGGCCAGAGCATAAAGGTGACATAGCCGATGAAGGCCTGGATATCACCCACGGACATGGTGCCAACTATCGCCTGCAGGCCACCATACCAGACGACCGCGCCCACGCCAATGGCGGTGATCAACTGCACAACAGGCAAGAAGAGGGCAGAGAGCCAGGCCGCGCGGTAAGAAGCCTGGTACATGTCCATGGACAGTCCCTGGAACTCTTGCAGGTCTTGTTCTTCGCGGGCCAATGATTTGGTGACACGCACACCCTGGATGTTTTCGTTGTAAGCGCCGGTGATCTTGGAGTTGATCATGCGCACCGTGCGGAACTCGGTCAGAATGTGGCGCTTGAATTCGAAGGCGACGACGATCAGAATGGGGATCGTGACCAGGATGATCAGCGCCATCCTCCAATTGATGAAGAACATGAAGATCATGGAAATGGTGACGCTCAGGACGCCCCAGCTGACATCAAGCAGGCCCCAGGAGACGAGTTCAGCGATTCTTTCAGTGTCAGAGGTGACGCGGGAGATGATCCAGCCGACGGGTGTGCGGTCGAAATAAGAGAAGGAGAGCTCTTGCAGGTGGCTGAACATCCTGCGACGCAGATCGTAACGGATGCGTTCGCCCAAGACGCCGGCGGAATAGATGAAGGCAAATACGAACCCAGCCTGCAGGAAAAACAGCCCGGCGTAGATAGTGAGGTATCTGACCAGCAACTGTGGATCTTGGCCAAGGATGGCGTTGTCGATGACAAGCTTCGATAGGTAGGTCAGGATAGCGTCGTTGAGCGCCACAAAGCTGATGGCCACGAGGAAGCCGGCGAGCATGGGCCAGTAGGGCAAGGCCTGCTTCAAGATGCGCAGTACGGTTTGCCCGTTAAACTGGGTTTCGAATTCTTCTTCGTCGAAGGTGTCGATGGCCATTAGTCGTTAGTCGTTAGTCGTTAGCCGGGTAGATGGGCTACGCGACTAGTGGACTCCTAGATTACCATTGCCAGATCTTGAGCGAGTTCATCTTCAATACGTGCCTGTAAATTAAATATTTGCTGGTAGGGTCCTTCGGCCGCCAGCAGTTCTTCATGCGCGCCGCATTGCACGATCCGGCCGTGATCTAGAACGAGGATCAGATCGGCGTTCATCACGGTCTGGATGCGATGGGCTATTATAAAGGTAGTGCGCCCGGGCATGAGCTGCTCCAGGGCGTCGCGAATGGCGGCTTCTGTCTCCATGTCCACGGACGAGGTGGCGTCGTCGAGTATGAGTATGCGCGGGTCTTTGAGCAGGGTGCGGGCCAGGGTAATGCGCTGCTTCTGCCCGCCGGAGAGGGTCACGCCTTTTTCGCCAACGATGGTGCTGTAGCCATCGGGAAAAGCGAGTATGACCTCATGGATGGAAGCGGCGCGCGCGGCGGCTATGATCTCCTGGCCAGAAACTTCCCGGCCGACGCCGTAGCTGATGTTTTCGCGAATGTTGCGCGAGAAGAGGAAGGGTTCTTGCTGCACGATGCCAATATGGCGGCGCAAATAGTGGCGTGGATATTCGCGTAATTCGATGTCGTCGAGGGTGATACGGCCGCCGGTGTACTCGTAGAAGCGGGGCAGCAAATTGACGAGCGAGGTCTTGCCGGAACCGGTGCCGCCGATGAGGGCTACGGATTGGCCGGCGGGGCAGTGAAAGCTGATATCATGCAATACAGTGGCTTCGCTGCCATATTCAAAGCCAACGTGTTCAAATCGTATTTCGCCGCGCAGGGGAGCTTTCGGGCTGTATGGTGCCGACGTACAGCGGCTCGCGATCTTCTTTGATGATATCACGCACGCGAGCGAAGGAGACCATGCCCATGGACATCTGCACAATGAGACGGCCGAGGTTGCGCATGGGCCAGAGCAGCCAGCCCAGGAGGCCGATGTAGGCGAGGTAGGTGCCAATGGTGATTGTGCCGTTGATGGCCATCATGGCGCCGATGAAGAAGCCGATCACCATCTGCGCACCGACAAGGATATCGGTTGAGGGCCAGTATATGGCATGCAGCATCAACAATCTTTTGCCACGCTGGAAACGTTCCTGGTTGTCGGCTTCGAACTTATCTTCTTCGTACTGCCGGCGGGCAAAGGCGCGCACGACACGAATGCCGGTCAGGTTTTCTTGCAAGGTGGTGGATAGTTTCGCTTCTTGCTCCTGGAATCGTTCGTAACGGTCGCTGATCTTGCTGAAGAAGAAGATGGAGACAACAAGCACGAAGGGGATGATGACGATGGATATCAAGGCGAGCTGCACGTTGAGGGTGAGCAGGGCGATGAAGTTGACAATGAAAAGGGTGACTGATACGGCCGGCGCCGATGGCCTGTTCAGCATAGAAGCGGCGCATGGCGTCGACATCGGAGGTGGCGCGCTGGATCAACTCACCGGTGGAGGTGCGGTCATGGTAGGCGAAGGAGAGGCGCTGGATGTGATCGTAGAGGTAGTCGCGCAGGCGAACGGTCGCTCCTTCGGCGGCGGCGGCGGCCCAACGGCCGCTGAGGAAGGTAAAGATACCTTGAAACAGGGCCAGCAGGACAAAGCCGAGGGCAACCCAGATCAATTGGTCTACTTTTTCGGGATCGCCGAGCACGTTGTCGGTGTAGTAACGCAGGAGGTAGAAGAAGCCGGTATGGAATACGGCGGCGAGGCCAATGCTGGCTGTGGCAAGGATGAAGAGCCAGCGGTAGCCGGTGAGCATGCGCCACAAACCGAGCAGGCGGTTGTCGGTTACTGTCTGCTTGAGATCGAATGTGGGCCGGTGCGCTGCTGGTGCGTTGTTTGCCATCGATGGGGATGATACTTGATCTGGGTTATTGTATCAATGAGGTTATCAAAGATTGCGCAGATTGAAATGCGGCTGACAGCTGCCGGCTATCAGCTATCCGCTGTCAGCCGGCAGCAAAGCAACAAATGACTTTTTCCACAAGCCCATTGTGCAGCGTATTGGGGCAGGCTATTACATTATGTCAAGTCGATTGGGTAAGAGTTAGGGGTAGACAAATCGACTGCCCCCAGCTTACACGGCCAAACTAAACAGCCCGGCGATGAACTGATTCTGTGCCTGGATATTTCCTTTGCCGGCTCCCATAATTTGCCCCTTCCTAATCATGTGCAGCGTTTCATAGCCCTGAATTGTTCGCCAGGCCGTCGGGTACGAACCAAACCCCAGACCACCGGGCATGATCCTTTAAATCTCTATAAGCTGAGCGAATATCGCAAATACCACCGACCTGATAAAAGGACTATTTCTGGTTGGAAATGCCGCCATTTGAATGGATTTTCCATGCCGCCGCCTTTCTTGTATTATGTAGAAGCGATGGAGGCTATCCGACACAGAGATTTTTTGCAACACAGTCAGGAAAACTGCAGTAAGATTCTTGGCGGCAGCATGCTGCAGGAATTCGAGCAGATCTGGAGATAGCTTCGACAGGAAAGGCATTATTGTTTGAGGGGATACTCTCAGCGGGACGGGGTTTTCCCGCCCCGATCTTTAGTAAGGAAACGGAGAACAGATGTCACGTTGGCTACTTAGAACACGTTATTTGATCATTATACCCATCATAGGGCTAGGCATTGCTGCTGCTTTCTTTTTCGTTTTCGGCGGCATCAGTTTGATTCGGCTGCTTTTTGAACTGCTCCTTGGCGCATTTGGCTATGGCCACGAATCGGCTGATGTGGGACAAGGTCTTATCATCTTTGAAGTAGTGGAATATGTGCATACGTTCCTGGTGGGTACGGTGCTCTACATAACGGCCGTTGGGCTGTTCCAACTCTTCGTCAAGGAAATTGATTTTCCTAGCTGGCTGAAGATTGACAGTACGGAAGAATTGGAAACCAACCTCATAGGGGTAACGGTAGTGGTGCTGGCAGTCAATTTTATGGGGACCATTTTTGTGGGGAGTACTGATAACCTGCTCCAATATGGGGCTGGCATTGCTTTGCCAATTGCCGCTTTAGGTGTGTTTGTCGGTCTGCGTGCCTGGTCGAGCAAGATTACTAGAGAGTCTGACAGTTCTAGACAAGAAGATTAGTACGGATTCTGGCCAGGGTGTTGGGCTGGGCAGTGGTTTTCCCTTGACCCCATCCTTCTAAAAGTAAAGACGATGATTATGATGAAAAATGCGGCTTCATTGCAGGCTTTGGCTCACCAAGTAGCAGCAGGTGACACAGATGTTAAGCACAGGCCATTTTGCGGGTCGCGGCTTTGGCGAGTGAGGCACAGCAGGATGGCAGTGGCCAGGGCTTTGCTGCAAAATCTCAGGCTCAAGCAGCCCCTTCTCAATTCGTTTGACCTTGCCAACATGAATCTTGTTAAGATTGTTTACAACACAGCACGCGTTGAGGCGTAATCAGCAATTGAGGTGATCTAGGATTACCTTTCGGCGGCGGCCGACTTGTAGACCCAGACGTCGATTGGGGTTTCTTTTCCTTTCAGATGCAAATTGCGGGATTCCAGGCCAGAGCGATCCAGCCCGGCTATCTGGCAAGTGTCGCTGCTGATCACGATCTCACCCGCTTTGGCCTGACCGGTCAGGCGCGCGGCGATATTGACATTGTCGCCCAGCACGGCGATATTGATATTCTTGCCCGGCTCGCCCACGGCGCCAACGAAGGCTTCTCCCGTGTGAATACCCACGCCCAGCGGAACCCAGGGACCCTGGGCGCTGTCGTGCCCCGTGGCATTTAATATCGCCTGGCCGGCCTTGACGGCCGCGCGCGCATGGTTGTGGTCTTTGACCATAGCCGGCGGAAAAAAGGCGGTGATTTCGTCGCCGACGAGTTTCTCGACCATGCCGCCATGCTCGTAGATGATATTGGTCGTAACCTGGTAAAAGCGGTCAATCAATTGGCTGAACTGGTAAGGGTCCATCGTCTCCGCGAGTTGGGTTGAACCGCGGATGTCGGCAAAGAGCAGGGAGAGTTCCAGCTCCACGCCGCCCGGATGGGTATTGGCAAAGCGCTCGCAGACATTACACAGGTAAGGATTCATCTTTGAAGGTTCCAGGCGCAGGAAGGAGCGGACCAGCTTGCCGCCCAGGCCACCAAAGGGATAGTAGCAGATCTGGCAGCGCGGCTCGGACGGCATACGCCGGGCAAACGTCCGCCACCCTGGTGATTCGTACCAGGCCAGTTTGACGCTTTCCGGCGTCTTGCCCGTGGTGAAGTAGGAACGCCAGACTTCCTCTACATGCGGATCGCGCTTGACATCTTTATTCATGATTAGCCATCTCGTAGTATAGTATAGATATGGTGCCAGATGAGGTCAAGCAGCTCGTTGGATTCAGTGTCCGGCGTCTTGCCACGGCCAAGGAAAATGGTGTATGCTATTTGGGAGGGTTCCCGGGCAGCCTTGGAGTCAATTATGCGCAGCGATCACGGCCGTTGTTACTTTTTCCCAATCAAAATAATGATACTATAAATTACGCTGCCTTCCGACCAAGAACAACCAGGGTGATGTCATCAAACTGGGGAACGCCACCGGCAAACTGATGAATAGCCGTTAGAATGGCTTCTTGAATCTCCTGGGCGGAACGGTGTAAGATTGAATTGTACAGTTGACAGCAACTGTTCTGAACTGAATAATGCCCCTTGTCCATCCTGAGCATCGGTGACGCCGTCCGTGTAAAGCACCAACACGTCGCCAGGAGAAAGTTGTACAGTTCGCACCGCCCAGGTTGAATCCTCCAAAATCCCCACCGGTATACCTGTCCGCATTAGTGGGTGCACAGTGCCCCCATCGCTTTGGAAATGATAGGGTGGGTTATGACCGGCATTGCTATAGAGTAACGTGCCCGAGTCCAGATCGAGCACCGCGTAGAAAACAGTCACAAATAGATCCGTGTGTGTATCGGCCAGGATACGACGGTTTGTTTCACGAAGAACTCGTTCAGGGTGAGCTTTGTGGTTGACGGCATACGTGCGGATAAGGGAACTACTCAGGGCCATAAACAAAGCCGCCGCCGCGCCTTTATCGGCCACGTCAGCGATCACGATGCCCAAACGAGAACCAGGTAGTGGGATAAAGTCATAAAAATCACCTGAGGTTTGGCGGCTTGGTTCCAGCGCTGCTGCCAACTGCCAGCCAGGGATTTGGGGTGGTTTTGCAGGCAACAAGCCTATCTGGATTTTTCTAGCCGCAACCATTTCCTGGTCCACTTTCTGGTAAGCCAAAGCCTGAGCGTATGATTCAACCTCCAAGGCCTGAAGTCTGTCTTTTGCCAGATCTGTGTAGAAGGAAATGCCCATCCCGGCAAACAGTGATGAGGCTTCCTGGAGAAGGGTTCTAGCCTGCTCCAAGCCGGTTGGTTCTCTGCGGGCACTGTGTGCTTCGGCATACTCCAGGAGCACACGCGCCCGCTGCCAGCGCATACCCAATCGAGCAAAGATTCCGGCAGCAGTTTCAAAGAGGGCCAAAGCCTCCGGCCAGCGCGCTTCGGCGGCTGCTAATCGGGCTTCAGCCAATGATCGCCACCCTTCGTCAGGCGGGGTTGGTTGGGGGCCAACCCGCTCCTGGGCTTCAGACAAAAGACGGCGCGCGTCTGCAAACTGTCCCTGGCCAGAATAGACCATGCTCAACAGGTAACGCGACCGCATCCCACGCGCCGACCAACGGTCGCGAATCTCAATGGCTTCCGCCAAAGCTACTTGCGCATCCGCCCATTCACCTATCCTGGCCTGGCCGGGCAAAACACGGGAGGCCAACACGATCTCTGCCAAATGGTTGTCTATATCCACGAGGTTTTGGAGATTCCCGCGCTGACGTTCTTCAGTTTGCATTGCCTGTAACATTTGGGCGGCTTCTTCCAGCTCGCCCCGGTAGCGCCGAAGCAGCGCTTCGCTGATGCGAATATGAAATGCTTCCGGGCCAGGATTAGCGAGCTCGTCAAGTAATTGACGCATGACCGGCAGCGTTGCCTCCACTTCCTCAAAGTTACCCGACTCCAGCAACACGCCGGCCATACCTCCCAGTCCCAACAGCTCCCCAGCGGTATTTCCCCGCAGTCGCTGCAACTCCGCTGCCCGCCGATAATGATCCCGCGCAGCCTCGAAGTCAGGTATGGTGGTGGCCATGAGCGCCGCCAGGTTGACGTGGGCACGTGCGGCCTGGCTCAACAGACCGGCCGACTCGGCCAATTCGACCGCCTTGCTCAACGCGGCAAATGCTGCTTCGGGTGGCTGATCGGATAACAATCCCAGCGTCGCCAAAGATTCCGCCTGGACCGTGATGTCCCCTAAACGTTCGGCCATCTCTAAAGCCTGTTGGCAAAGTTGGCGGGCTTCTAGCGAAAAGCCGTTAAAGAGGTGAGCGCGGGCTGCCTCGTGCAGGAGTAGGGCGAGTCCCGAGCTTTCCAGTGCACCAGTGACCGCTGCCAATCCCTCCTGACACAGGTTCAATCCGCCAGGTGTGTCACCAGCGTTCCAGGCAGCGCGGGCAGAGCGAGCGTACAGCCGGGCAACGCCATCGCTGTTTCCCAACGTCTGGTACAGATTGATCCCCTCGCGCCAGACCTGGATCGCATCCTGGAAGCGGCTTTGCCAATATAATGCCTGACCCATTTTAAACAGCAGGGCGGCTCGCTCAGAACTTGTGCTGAGCTTGCCGGAGCCTAGTGCAGGGACAAGGTCTAGCGCTTGACGATAGCGGCTTTCAGCTTCCTGGTTGGCATAGGTGTTCAGAGCCATGTCACCGGCCAGCGAGAAATACTTTAAGGCGCGGGAGTTATCACCGGCCACTAAAAAATGGTGCGCGAGTTGAGGGGCGATCTCTTCTAACTTTTCGGGGTACAGATGTTCCATGGCCGCCCCTACAGCCAGGTGCAGCCGTTCCCGGTCGGCCGTTAACAGTGAACCATAGACGGCATCCTGCAGGAGGGTGTTACGGAAGCGATAGGACAGCTCCGGCTTGACCTGAAACACATCAATCAATCCGCTGGATTCCAGATCGCCGAGATGATTGATGAGCGCCATCCCTCCCTGGCCATTGCTAAGAACCTGCTCCAATACGCGAACGGGGAAACGGCGGCCAATTACCGTCGCCACCCGTAAGGTTTGCTTGGCGTCATCGGGCAACCGATCCAGGCGCGCCAACAGCAAGCCCTGCAAGCTATCGGGGATGCCCATGGTGCCGATCTCCTTCCCGAAGGCCCAGCCTCCATTCTGGCGTTGAATTGCACCCTGGTCAATCATCATACGCAGCACTTCTTCGATAAAAAACGGGTTGCCTTCAGCCTTCTTTAGAATGAGATGCTGCACATTTTCAGGTAGGGCATCGATCTGCAGCAGGTTGGAGATGATCTGCTGGCTGTCGGTCTGGGTGAGGATCTTAAGTCTCAATTCGGTGAAACGCCCGCCCATGGTCTCTCGGCTGGCGGTGACCAGTTTCCAACCCGGTGTGTCGCGATGAGGACGGGTAACCAAACAAAACAACAGGGGCGTGGCAGCCGCGAGCGGGAGCAATTGACTGAGGATCGCGGTCGACGATGGGTCGGCCCACTGCAGGTCTTCCAGGAGCAGCACAAGCGGGCCGCGGGCGGCCAATACAGCTACTAATCGTTTGAACGCGGCCAGATATTGAGCTTGAAGGGCCGGTGGGTCAAGCGGTTGTATGCGCTCCAATGCCTCATCTTCAAGCACTACTAAAAGCAGGTGTCCCAGGTAGGGATACACATCGAGGGCTGAGTCGCCAAATAACTGAGCGGAGAGTGAGCGGAGGGCAGCGCGAGTCTCGGGTTCACTGGCTGTTGTTGAAACGCCGATGAGAGAGCGCAGCAGGTCGCGCAGGAGATGGTAGGCCATCCTCTGGCTGTAGGAGAGGCAATGTCCCTCGGCCCATTGCAGCGATCCCCACTCCACACCTGCGCGGGGAGCGGCCCTGCGCGGGGGTTGGTGGCTGGTCTGGGCAACGGCCGTTTTCCATTCGGAGATCAAGCGCGTTTTGCCCAGGCCCGACTCGCCTACGATTAACACCGCCCGGCCCAGCCCGGCCGCCACTGCCTCGGTAAGCTGCAGTAAAGCTTGCAGTTCGGAATCTCGCCCCACCATCGGGCTTTCCAATTCCCCGCGCAGGCGGGGACCAGCCCCCCATGCTCGGTTCGAATCCGCCTCAGCCCCCCTTACGCTCCGGCTTCGCTCAGAGCGTACCTGATACATGTGAACCGCCTCAGCCTGGCCTTTGACGCCCATTGCACCGAGGTCAACGCAATTGAAGAAAGGGGCAACGAGTCGATAGGTCTCCTCTGACAGCAGCACAGCCATCGATCGCTTGGTGGCTTCCAGCTCAGCCGCCAAGTTGAGTGTCCCTTCCAGCGCTGAGTATTCGAATTGGAGATCGCTGCTAACCGGGCCGATGGTTACCGGTCCGGTGCTGAGGCTGATGCGGACTCCAAAATCAACTTCGAATTCCTGGCGAATGTTCGCCGCACGTTGGGTTACGGTATCCAGTATTTCTAACGCAGCGTGCACCGCTCGAACCGGATCGTCCTCGTGGGCTACCGGCGCGCCGAAGAAGGCGAGGAGTTCGTCACCCACGAAGCGGGCGATGGTCCCCTCATAACGATAGATTACCGAGCAAAACCAGTCACACGATTTGCCCATGATTGCAGACCAACTGGCAGAGCCAATCTGCTCGGATAATGCAGTTGAGCCGACGATGTCGACGAAAACGGCCGTCACCAAGCGGCGTTCGCCGGTCAGATTTGCCGCCGCACGCACTTTTTCAACCAGCGGCGGGGGAGCGGTGGCGACAAGGTTGATGAGATGGGTTTGGTCGGTGGCGGTTCGTTCGCCCAGCGGCTGCCCACAATTGAGACAGAAGCGTGCTCCAGCCGGCAGCGCCATCTTACAGTTAGAACAGCGTTGGCTGGATGTTGTTGTAGCGTGATTTTGACGAGATTGGGCGGTACTGGGATTAACGGATTGGTGTTCAAGGCTGTTCATCGACCATACTCCATACCTTGTTCCAGCGATTAGCGGGCAATCGTTTGCACATAGAGTTATTATAAACGAATGTGGCAAGAAAAACGGCCTGCGCAAACGTGGAAAGAGGTCCAGCATAATAATGATTGGTGACCATAGGCGATCTAGCAGCCACAGTGAACTAGCGCAAACAAGTTCACCAAGCCTTGTTTGCCGTTCTGGCTCAGGCAGCTATTGTCCACGAACCAACACGCCAAGGGGCTCTGCGGAAAAAACGCCTGGCTGCTCGGGTTCAGACGGCTTGTTCATCGACTGCCATGTCTTTGACGGGTTCTGTTGCAAAAAACTTCTGTGTCGGATAGCCTCCAGCACTCCAAAATAATGCAAGAAAGGCGGCGGCATGGAAAATCCATTCAAATGGCGGCATTACCAATCCGAAATTATCCTTCTAACAGTCCGGTGGTATTTACGATATTCCCTCAGCTATAGGGACTTAGCAGAAATGATGACTGAACGTGGTTTGTCAGTCGATCGCACCACCATTTATCGTTGGGTTCAAGAGTATGCGCCTGAATTGGATAAACGTAGCCGCCCTTATCTGAAGCAAACCAACTATTCATGGCGCGTTGATGAAACCTATGTCAAGGTCAAGGGGCAGTGGATGTATTTATATCGAGCTTTGGATTCGACAGGCCAAACATTGGATTTCTACTTCAGCCAGAGACGAACCAGGAGAGCGGCAGCCAAATTCTTTCGTAAAACAGTGACGACAAGACCCAATCTGACCATTCCTCGCGTTATCAATGTTGACAAGCATCCAGCCTATATTGGTGCCACTCGTGATCTGAAAAAGGCCAAGCTGTTGCCTGAACGGTGTCGCCTCAGGCAGAGCCAATATATAAACAATCTGATCGAGCAAGACCACCGATTTATGAAATGGCAGATTCGACCCGGATTGGGATTTGGTTCATTTCCGACAGCGTACAAGGCGATTCAGGGATATGAAGTGATGAACATGATTAGGAAGGGGCAAATAGTAGGGGCTGACAAGGGAAATATTGGAGCTCAAAACCAGTTCGTGGCGGGACTGTTTGGTTTAGCCGTGTGAGCCAGTGGCTGTCGATTAGTATTTTCCTGCCTACAAGTTAGCGGGTAGAATTATTTGCAACAGAACCCAAGATATCACATCTCCGGCAACAAGAGGGATTTTGGACAACAATATCACCTTTGGCGCCTGGCTCAAACAACGCCGGCGGCAATTGGATTTGACGCAAAAGGAACTGGCCTACAAGGCCGGTTGTTCCGTGGGCACGATTCGAAAGATTGAAGGGGATGAACGTCGGCCGTCCCGCCAGCTGGCCAATCTTCTTGCCCAACACCTGGAAATTCCCCCAGAGCAGCAGGAAACCTTCGTCACTTTTGCCCGCGATGAACCATATATGGCTGATGTCGCTATACCCATCCCGGCTCCTATAGATGAACAATCTCTTACTATTCCCGAACGAACCATCGCCCACAATATTGACCGCCGCGAAGCCCCAGACGTGCCCACTTTCTTTGGAAGGGCTGAAGAACTTACCCAGCTCCAATCCTGGATCCTGACAGATCGCTGTCGCCTGGTGGCCATCCTGGGCATCGGCGGCCAGGGCAAGACTGCGCTCGCTGCCACATTCACCCACCAACTGGCCGAGGGCCAACATCCGCCCCCCTTCGTTCAGATTTTATGGCGCTCACTTCTTAATGCCCCACCGCTCTCTGACCTCCTTCCCGAAATCCTGCAGTTTCTCTCCCGCCAGCAGTTATCCCAAATACCAACTGGCCTCGACCGGCGCCTTGACTTACTCCTGGATTACCTGCGCCAACAGCGCTGCCTGCTGGTTCTGGACAACGTCGAATGCTTGCTCCAGGAAGGATCTGATGCAGGTCTCTTTCGCAATGGATTTGAAGATTACGCCCAGCTTTTCCTGCGGGTCATGCAGTACGACCACCAAAGCTGTCTGCTGCTCACCACCCGCGAAGCCCCTCAGGCGTTCCGCCGCTTAGCCCAAGACAGCCCCTACGTGCAGCTGCTCAACCTGGGTGGGCTATCCGCCGCTGATGGCCGCCAGCTCCTGCAGCAGCATGGCCTAGCCGATGCCGGATCGATGCTGATTGAGTCCTATTCCGGCAACCCGCTGGCATTGAAACTGGTAGCCGACACCATTGAAAACCTGTTCTTCGGTGATGTCAGCGCTTTTCTTTCCGGCGAGACCCTGATCTTCGATGACATTCGAACCGTACTGCAGCAGCAGGTGGAGCGCCTTTCGAATATGCAGCGCGATATGCTCTTCTGGCTGGCTATCGAGAGAGAATCGCTCTCGCCCGAAGAGCTGTGGCAGGACCTGCTGCAGCCGCAGTCGCGCCGCATTTTTCTCGAAGCGCTGCGCGCACTACAGCGCCGCTCCTTACTGGAAAAAAGCGGCCGGGGGTTCACCCTGCAAAACGTGGTCACCGAGTATCTAACGGAAAGATGGATCAACCAGGTCTGCCTGGCGATTGAAGACGGCCAGGTCGAGGGGTTTAACCGCCATGCACTGCTCAAAGCCCAGGCCAAACCCCATATCCGGCAAAGCCAGCACCGCCTGATCCTGCAGCCTGTCGCCCAGCGGTTGGTTGCCCGATTAGGCCAGGATGGGCTGGAAGCGATCCTGGCTACTATGCGCGACACCATGCGCGCTGAGATGGCGGTCAAATCTGGCTATGCCGCGGGCAATATGCTCAACCTGCTCATGCATTTAGGCAGTGATTTTAGCAAGGTGGATTTTTCAGGCCTTGCAATCTGGCAAGCTTTTTTGCAGGGGAAAACGCTGCAGGATATCAATTTACGCGAGGTGGATCTGAGCGGGGCCCTGCTGACCGAGACATTCAGCAATGTGATGGATGTAGCGATAAGCTCCGACGGCGCCTTGCTGGCGGCTGGGTCTGCGGATGGCCAAATCATGATCTGGCGTCTTGCCGACGGCTTACTGCTGCATTCAATTGAAGGCCACACCGGCTGGGTCGAATCCATTTGCTTAAGTCCCGACGGCCGGCTCCTGGCCAGCACCGGCGAGTGGGAAGAAGGTGGGACCATAGCGCTCTGGGATGTCCAAAGCGGCCAGGCCTTAGCCAAAATGCAAGTGACAAATCACTCCAGTTTTCCACAGACAGTCTCGTTCAGCCCGGACGGCCGGACGCTGGCCAGTGGTAACAGTGACGCCAACGTTTATCTTTGGGATGTGCAGCAAGCCGTCAGTTCGGTCAACGTCCAACCATTCAAACAACTATCAGGGCACAGTCATGGGATCGAGTCTACTGACTTCAGTCCGGATGGCAATCTCCTAGCCAGCGGCAGCATAGATAACACGGTGCGCCTCTGGGATCTGAGCACTGGCCGGTCATTGTCCAGGCTAGATGGGCACACCGGGGGGGGTCCAGGCCGTCACTTTCAGTCCAGATGGAACCCTTCTGGCCAGCGGCGGGGATGACCACAACGTGCAGTTGTGGGATGTAGCCGCTGTCGTCAAGTCGGGTCCCGGCCAACCTTTGCAAACATTACAGGGGCATACCGATTGGGTGCGCTCCCTCAGCTTCCATCCTGATAGCGCCATTTTGGCCAGCGCCGCCGAGGACCAAAGTGTGCGCTTGTGGGATGTTCATGCCGGCCGGCTGCTGAGCATCCTGCATGGACACACTCGCAAAAAAGTCACCTCCGTTTGTTTCCACCCTGCCGGTAACCTGCTGGCCAGCGGCAGCGATGATCAGAGCGTGCGCCTGTGGGAAGTGGCCACCAACGTCGAGGGGGTAAGCCATGGCCGCAACATCAAGACATTCAAGGGTTTTACGAACCGGATCTGGTCTATTGGCTTCAGTCCGGACGGAAAAACCCTGGCCAGTGGCGGTGCGGATAAGACGATCTGGCTGTGGGATATGGGGCAATCCCGGCATGGGCCGGACGCCGGCCAACCCTTCATGGCTTTAGAAGGGCATACAGATGAAGTCCTGTCTGTTTGTTTTAGCCCGGCAGGCAGCATCCTGGCCAGCGGCAGTTGGGACCAGAGTATCATGTTATGGGATACTGGGACCGGCCGCCTTCTCAAGACTTTACGTGGACATACCAGCGATATTTGGAGGATTTGTTTCAGTCCGGATGGCGCCACTCTGGCCAGCGCCAGTCAAGATCTTACAATCCGCCTGTGGGATGTGCAGACCGGACAGACCCAAAGAATATTGTCGCCAGGCAAAGGCTCCTTCTTTTCGTCTTTGGCCTTCAGCCCAGACGGCCGGACGCTGGCCAGCACCAATTGGGACAGTACACTCCGCCTATGGGATATTGACAGCAGCCGGCTGCTGAATACCTTACAGAGCTTTCCCGGCAAGTGTAAAAATGTTTGCTTCAGCCCGGACGGCACCATGCTGGCCGGCGCTTTCACTGATGACGCGATCCGCTTATGGCGCTATGCTGATCCAGAAAATTTGCGCGCTGAGCAGTTGTACAGGACTTTTTGGGGACACACAGGTTATCTTGCCTACATCGCTTTTAGCTCTGATAGCCGGCAGCTGGCAAGCAGTGGATGGCAGGGAGACAATATGGTATATCTGTGGGACATCGACAGTCCCGGCGGAAAAGAGGTCAACCAGAGCCAGCATATCCTGAAGGGACATACAAAACCAGTCTTTCAGGTAGCTTTCAGCCCCAAGGAGGCGATCTTGGCCAGCTGCAGCGAAGGGGGAAGCATCTGTTTGTGGGATGTAAAGCAGGGGAAAGAGCTTAAACGGCTGCGGATGGATCGACCTTATGAGCGTATGGACATCACCGGAGTGACTGGCCTGACCGAAGCCCAGAAGGATTCACTGAAAGCACTGGGGGCAGTTGATTCTGATCGCTATTAAGATCATGCTCTTTGTTCAAACTGGCGAAAGGGTCTGGACACAATTACTGCATTTTCTGGAATTCTACCGCCCTTTGGGAAACAGCTGAGGAAACATTCTCACTGATTCATTCCTGTCCGTGAGACATCATGTTATCCTCCATTGCTCAAGTAACTTTTCAGCTACCATATCCATCAGCGAGCTGCATTATAGATTCCAACTAGGACCAGCGGGGGATTCGAGCAGAAAGTTGCGCTTTTGAGCAATAAATCGCAGCTGATAACACCTCTCTAGGCCCTCAAATCCCCCTGTCTCGGAAACGCCGTTTTGCGGGAGTCCCAGAACTCGTTAGTTATGGTACTGACTACCTCAAGTAATTCGTCCATTAACCCGTGTCTCATAATAAAAAGCAACGGAGCTGACTAATCCTGGTCAAACCCGCTGACAATAAAATAGACGAGCTTGCTGGCAAACCGATACGGTCCCAATGGCAGCTTATCAAAACTAGTGGATACTACATTTGAATGGGTTTTCCATGCACGCCGCCTTGATATGTTATGATTCAGGCAAGAAGCGGCGGAGGTTATCTGAGCTCAAGCTTTTTTGCAACAGAACCCAAAAACACCCATGCTGAAATGCTAAGCCCTTGACAGCGGGGCCAAAGATCGAGTAATATGTCGTTAAGCGACGTATTGTCAAACGACTTATGCATCATCTGGAGTCATGCATATGGATGCTCAGGAACACCTCCCCCTGCGAGAAGCGACCTTTTTTATTCTGCTCAGCCTGGCCACGGCGCCCAGGCATGGCTACGCGATCATGAAAGACACGGTGCGGCTGAGCGACGGCCGTGTCACCTTGAGCACAGGCACGCTGTACGGGGCGATCAAACGCCTGCTGGAAGCGGGATGGATCCGGCGGGTCGAGAATGGGGAGGCAGAGGAAAACGGCCGCCAAAAGAAAGAATACGAACTCACCGAACAAGGGCGACACATCTTTGAAGCGGAAGTCGCGCGCCTGGAGTCCATCGTAACCGTGGCGCGAGAATCAACGGCCGGAGTACAGGCATAAAGCTTTTCAGATTTGGGGGATATTGCGTGAAGCCAGGGATTAAGTCTCCTCTCCAAAAGGTTTATCACTATCTATTGCGCCTATATCCGGCGGCGTTTCGGGCAGAGTTTGGCGATGAAATGGAGGCGGTTTTTGCTTCGGCCCTTCGTGAGGCTGCCGAAGAAGGAACAAGAGCCGTGGCGGTCATTTGTCTGCAAGAAACGGCCGATTTCCCCGCCAATCTGGCCGATGCCTACTGGCAGAAACCAATATATCCGGGGGTGATCGTTATGAAAAGAGAAGCGAGTTGGAATGTCTGGCCGCTGTGGGTGGTCTTGAATCTGGCAGCCATCCCCCTGGCCATTCTGGCGGCCATGGCACTGGTTGTGCTTGCCAGGCCGCTGATACAGTTCGATGGGCAGGCGCCCCTGAATATAATGCAAGCTATCTTGTATGGTACCATGCTGATCCTGGTCACGGCCGTGCGGGCGCCCCTGGATATATCGCAAGCTATCTTGTATGGTACCATGCTGATCCTGGTCACGGCCGTGCTGCAGTGGCTTCTGTTACGCCGCTATTTAGAAAACGCCGCCGTCTGGATCCCGCTGACGGCCGTTGGCTGGCTGGCCGGCATACTCCTGATATTTCTGGTCTGGCCAGTCATCGAAGCCACCTCAAATGAATGGCTGCCGGCCTTCGCGCCACCATTACTTGGCGCGCTGGTTGGCCTGGCGCAATGGCTGTACCTGCGCCGGATGGTCGATCATGCCGGGTATTGGGTGCTGGCCAGCACAATCGGTTACGGCTTATTGGCGCGGGGTGCGTTTAGCTCCTTCATCTCCATCCCGGATTTCCACTTCGTCATCCTGGATATCCTTTTCGTTATCCTGGATATCCTTTTCGTCATCCTGGCGCCCTTTGCGATCACCGGACTGGCGCTTTTCCTTCTGCTGCGCCAGGGTGATATAACAGAAAACAAAAAACAGAAAACGGAAAACGGAAAACGGGTTGGGCTCGCCGCACTGGCTGTCTTGCTCATGATTCCGCTGTTTTTTGCGGGGAGTTGGGTCTATGTCACGGCGCAGTTGACGCTGGCTAAGGCAATAGGCATCTACGCCACGCCCGAGGAAGGGATGACGCAAACGGTTATCAAGGGGGCGGGGGAATACCCGGTGGAGCGGGTTGAGATAATAACCGCCAGAGTTAGCAGCCAGCCGCGCGTCTGGTATGTGAGGGCCTGGGTCTTCGCCGATCAGCGAGCGGACGGCAAACCTACTCCACGGGGCTATGGTGCGTGGTCCCACTTCCTGCGCGTGGAGGAGGGTTGGGTGCACGTACCGGAAGGCGCATTTCCCGGATTCGTCGGCTGGGTGATGGAGTTATACGGCCTGGAGGGGACTTAAGCTATGACTGCACGGCCGCGATAAGGGTCAGCCACTCCTTTTCCGTCTGGGGGACGGTTCCAAACTGCTTCATGCGCTCCGCGATGGCTTCTGGATTGCGGTTGGTATCGAAATCGATGAGTTAACAAAAACCTCCGGATTCTGTTGGCGAAGTCAAATCGGTGCCAAAGCTGCAAATCTTGATGTCCTAGTTTGACCTCTTGGAACCCCATCAAACCAGGCCACCAACCGGTCAAAATTGATGGCCGCCGCGGTGACGATATGCTGTAAATGTGTTTTAGTCAAGCCTCGATAACGCGTTTTTCGTAATCCAAAGGCCCTTACACCTTGGGAGATTGTTCCCTCCACACCGGCGCGCTTATTGTAGGCCCGTGTTTAACAAATGCACCATACGTGGCCAAGCCTCATGTTAGATTGAAATAAAAATAGCGCTTTGTCGCTATTTCACCTCCCATTTTAACTCGTGTATGGGGAATTGCTGTAAAAAAATATCTGATCACCTTCGATTGCTGCACAAAAATAGGCCAAGTCGATTGAAGTGAATCACTTTAGCCTCCTTATATTGCTAGAGTGGCCACAAATGGCAGCTAAAAACGATGATTTTGCGCATTATACCTCGACTGCGTGGCCACTGGTGCCATGTTTGTTAAGCAACCCCGAATTACTACGTAAACCCCTCTACTAGCTTAATGTTTCTGATAAAGCGTCTCTTGTTCGGCCGTTACTCGCTATGCTATGTTCTGGGATAATGCCGTTAGGTAGCGTTGTTCCGGGTGGTCTATGGAGGCAATTTGAGCGCATTGACTAAGATTATCGAGATCATGGCCTGCTTGTTCCTGCTGCTTTTGCCGGCCTGTACACAGGCCGGTACGCAGGCGGAGCCGCCGCAGCCAGCGACGGCCGCGGAGCAGCAGGTGGCCGGAGGGGGCGATTCGGGTGCTGCCCTGGAAGTCGCTAAGGAACGGCCGACGGCCGAGGCGCCCAGCCCTGAGCCTACCGAAGAACCAACTGCAGCGCCATCGGCGACGCCGCAGATCGTGGTGACGCAGACCGGTGAGGCGCCTACGCCGCGAGCCACGGTGACGACGGCGGCGGCCGCGGAAACGCAGGACAGTGAAGAGGAAGCACCTGCTTCTATAGACGCGCCCATGGACGAGGCGGTGACCGGTGCGGTGTTTGGCAATTCAGGCACGACGGCCGATCTGGTGGAGCGCGGCATTTCGCTCGATGTGACCGGTCTGGCAGCAACCTATGCCTGGCTAGCGGTTCCTATTTCAGAGGGTGTGGTGAATCCACTGCCGCGACATATTTTGCTGACTTTCGACGATGACGATCCTGAGGAGATGATGACCGAGAACAGCCGCCGCATGTATCTTTTTCCGGTGCGGCCGTATCTGGCGCTGTATGTCACTGAGGGGCAGTCGGATGTCGGTGACCAGGTGGCGCGGCTGGGCGAGCTAATCGATACGGCGCAGGAGCGGACGAGCGACGCAAACCTACCGCCTGGGGATTGGATGCCCCTGCTGCCGCTGGTGGAAGACGGCCGTTTGCAGACGTGGGAGCAGTTCGCCGATGTCGACTTTGCCAGCGGGCGCGGCGTGCGCTTTCTGAGCGACTACTCGGGCGTGCTTACCTATTACTATCAAGGCTTGAGCGAAGGGGATCGCTACTACCTGTCGCTGTTTTGGCCGCTGGTGGGTGAAGAATTTCCGGAACTGGAGAAGTTGGACGGACTCGTGACATCGTTCACGATCGGCGAACGAGGCGAGTAGCAAGTTGGACCAGCGGGGCGTACTATGCAAAAACTCAGATCGCGTTACTGATTATCAGGTGTAATTGATTGGTTTTAGTCAACGAGGAATACTCAAATAGCAGCGCTTACGGCCGTTCCTGCCTGCAACACCCTATCCACTGCCCCAACAGTCCCGCGCTTGCTGATCTGTAAAATTGACCTATCCTAGCAGCAAATTCATTGGCCTGATGCGGCGCGGCGTCACCATACGGCCGTGCCAGGGGGACTCGGTCAGCAGACCGGTCCCAGCGAGTGTAAAGTTTTCTGTTTCCGATTGCTCCCACGGTCAATATCACGATAATGGTTATCTAGCTCTCAAGCCAAATGATTTCACAACCTTTTCCGTTACATTCCCAAGCAGCTCTTCGTCCATCTCGATATACTCGTAGCCATACTTCTTCGTTTCTTGCTCGATGAAGGCACTCATCCGCTCTACAAACATCGCAAAAGCGCAAACGTATTCGTCACTTACACCCCGCATCCAATCATGCTCATTCTCCTCAGCATGCTTCTTGATGGTCTCTTTGTGCTTACTGCCTTGATTCCCGATGAATACGACTCGATGAGGGATATCCTCAAGCTGATTCACCAGCTCAGGAAGAACCGCAACTCCTTCAATGAGTGCATCTCGACCCTCATCTTCTTCTCTCCTGATAAAAGCCTCTACCGCTTTCCAAACGACACGACTTTCCCTTCGCACATAATCAACAAGCTCAGCCGGATCGTTCACCATCAACTTCACCCGGTCGGCCGCAGACATTTCGTTAAAACGGGAAAAAACAAACAAGTCCGGCGCAGCTTCAGGGCTCAGAGTATTCTCCAGCACTGCGCCGAGAGTGTCTGTTGAAACAACGCTGACAGCATATCTTTGCCTAATCTCACCAGAGATAATTGATTTTCCAACCCGTGGAGCACCGCCTAAAAGAAAAATCATAATCAGAAGACTCGTCTTAGCCAGACAACTATTTATTGAGCCGGCAGGAACTATTGTAATGTATCTCAATATATCGCAACATGACCAGCGAGGGCAATTGCGCAGAAAGGTACGGTTTTGAGCCATAAACAGGTCGTTCAAATATGGCTCTGCGGTGCAAAGGAACAAGAAACCCTTAGTAAATATTGAGATCTTCCGGTGCCAGCACGCAGTTTGAAATAGTCTCGCCATTATCTATAGTGATCATTGGCGCAAGTGCTGGTTGACAAATCTGGCCGGCAGTGCTACGAATCGCCCCTTCTGCTGCGCAGTCTGAGGAGTCCGACTACCACAATCAGGATAAGGATGATGCCAAAGGTAACTGCCAAGGCGATTACCGCCGGGGACATCCAATCTGCCGGTAATTGGACTGCGCCGGATCCACTTTCTGAGGCAGGGGCCGCTTTTTGTTCCAACAGAAAATCTATCAGCATGTCGATCTGCTCAGCGGTCAAGCGGTTGGCGTAGTCGCCGGGCATGATGCTAGCCAAGCAGGGTCCGTTGGGGCAATCAGGGGCGAGGTATGCTCCAGGATCGACGATGGACGTGTGCAGGTAATCGGAGGCAGACTCCCCTGGCACTCGCTGAGAAGCCAAGATACCGATGGATGACAGGTCTGGGCCAACTTTGCCTGCTTCGCCTATTTCGCCAATCAGGTGACAATTGTCGCAGCCGCTGACTCGGGCAATTTCCTCCGCAGTATCACCAGCTACCGGTCGGGGTGTTGAAGTTGCTGCCGGGGTCAACTCCACCGAGGGGGTTGCCGTAGGGGTGTCTGTTGGCTGCACCGTTTGGGTAGGCGTTGCCGAGGCTGTAGGCGGAGTCGATGCTGCACCTGTACCAATCGGCTCCGCTGTGGGCGTCGCCGTGGGAGTCGCCGTGGGTGGCACTTCGATGATACGCTCGATGTGCATTTCGGCATCGCATGGCGAAAAGTCGGGAGCGGGTTCAGGCGCACACCACCAGGGATTGCCTTTCTTGCCATTGAGGATAGGAATGTACCAGATGACGATGTTTTCATCGGGCAGCGACTCGTCAGTCAGCCATTGGCCAGGCGGCCAGAAGGAGTCGGGCGGGCCGGCAGCAATCTCGCCCTCACCCTCGTCTTCATTCCAACGCAGCAAGTACAATCTACCTTCATCATCACCCAAGGGATCCGACGGCAGCGGGAGCCATCTGTAGCGGTATTTACCGGCACCGGTAATCAGGACTTCGCCATCCGGAGAGAGAGTATCGAACACGGATAAACTCGTTTCCGTTTCCGCCTCTACCCACTGCTCGTTTTCCCAGATCAACAGTTCTTCGTTTTCTAGGCCATCGAGGTCCAGGTCGATGCGCCAGAAGGTGCGGTAAATCATGGGATCATCGCAGCCCGGACCGTGAGAGATGAAATGCAGATCAAAGGTTCCGTCATCATAGAAGCGCAGGATCTGTTCATAGCGGTAGCAGCAAACGCAGTTGGGCCAACTCAAAAATTCGGAGAAAAGTTGGCGGACTTCAAATCCGTCGCCCAGGTCGGTGACATGGGTGCCATCCGCCGGCTGCACCGAGGCGGCATAGCCGACCTCATCCCGGTAGCCGCCAGGCCAGCTGGGATAATAGACCTCCACCTGGGCGATCTTAACGTTGGAGAAAATGGAATCGCCATTAAAAGTGGCGTCACGGAATTCGACGCCGTCGTGGGCGGTCATCTCCCAGCATACGCTCCAACCATACGCTTCGTGGCAGCCGTTATTCCAGGTGCGATCCCGTTCGGCCGGCTGATCATAAGCTCTGTCAGGTCGCGATCGTGAGTAGAAGACCCGGGCAACCTCTTCCCGCTCCATATTGACAAATGTGTGGAAAGTACGGCGGCTGCCATCAGGGGCGGCAAAGGTAAGGTCCACGCACCAATCTTCGCGGCAGTCGTCATCCATCAGCCAGGCGGACATGGGCCCCATAACGGGTTCAGCCTTTCGTATATCGCCCAGCACCTCTGTCACGCGCGGGTCGGCCGCGGCAATAGCCAGCGCTCGAGGCATGACCTGTGAGCTGACTCCTGGCCGGGCGTCACGCTGAACCGTGCTTTTAACTACCTGGCCCGACTCTAGATTGACAATGGCATCGACCGTTCCACCGTCTGAGTAGTCGTAGAAGCTGACCCGGGCGCAGGCGCCTTTCACGTCGCTGTCCGCACACCCAGCGTCGAACCAGCGTTGTGATTCCGAGCTGGTCAAGGGTAGAGCGGCCAGAAAGTCGAAATCCTTGCCCGACAATAGGGATCCAACGCCCTCATCCGCCAAAGCCAACTCGCGGGCTCTGGCCTGATCGACGACCGTTTCCCAGGATGCTGTATCGTCCAGCAGCCTGCTACCCTTGCCTACGACGACCGGTACCATTTGTTGGTCATCCCTCAAAAGAAAGAAGAGTGTGAACAGCAGCAGGATAAGACCAACCGTTATGATACCGCCCCAAAGATTTCTGTTTTTCTTGAACTGTTGCATTGCTGACTATTTTTACCGATGCTCGAATATAAGTAGCATAAAAAGCGCGATTATAGCATTCAGTCACATGCCTTCCAATCGTGGAAAAAACGGGGCAAGAAAATATAGAGGGTATCGAGCAGAAATGAAAGTTACCTCAGGTAAAAGAAGAGCTGATCCTTTTCAATCTTCATCAATTACTAGAGGTAGCCCCTGGTTTTTCCTGGTCTCCGACTAGAACAATACATGTTTTGCCATGGCGTATGACAGGAATAGGACCAACTCAGTGTACCCATGATTGTGCACACGATGCGAACTATAGAATTTGTAAAATCGCGCTGCTGAGGTGCTGGGGCTCATCCCACCACCTGCTCGCCTGGCATCCCCATCCTACATCTTAGAGTGGATGTAATAGGAAAGCTGGGCTAAGATTGAGCAAATCTCAAACTCAAAGTCCGCGACTCGATGTTCAATAGTCATTCATATATCCTGAAATGAACACACCCTGTCGTGTATCCTGAAGGAAAGAGTGTACAGGATATTGCATGGGAGAGTAATTCTATATGAATACGGAACAGAAAAGTGCGTCCGCAGCTCCTTTTCGAGGCAAAAGCTGATCATGCCTTCGTTTGCACTGAAGTGGAGATCGTCGGTAATCGGATCGCCCTTAAGCCAATCTCTGGAAGAGAGTATGCCAGAGATATATTCCGGAATTTTAGTTCCGAAGTCGCCCGCTACATGGTTCCCAAGCCTCCCGACCGTATTGAAGAGACGCTTGATTTTATGTAGTACGCTCTCGACCAATGGCATGAAAACGGGGTGGCACTCTGCAATTTGTGGCTGTAGATACAAATGTTCAGGGGAGTGTTCAACTTGGTTGCTGGGGCTGCATGGTTATGAAAAACCAAAAACGCCAGAGCTAGGTATTTGGATAAAGATTGCAGCACATGGAAACGGCTATGCATGCACGATACGGTCCCGCGTCCTTTAGAAGCGGCTATCCGTGCATGTCGATGAAGGTGTTGGAGTCATTTCAGGTCGGATTAGACCAGCCAGGAGCAGTACATGCCACTTAATCGTAAATGGTTCTTCTTTTTGCTAATTCTCTTGCTTGCCGCAGGCTGCACGCCTGCCGCAGCCGATCGCCAGGCGGAAGTAGCCGAGCGCGGCGCTGAGGTGATGCCGTTTGATCTAGAGCGCACGACGCACATCTTTGAAAAGCTCGCTGACGGCGGCCGGCAGCAGGTCGTTTCTGATGACAAAGACAGCGCGCAGGTTCAGCTCATTCGCGCCCACCTGGCAGAGGAGGCCGCGCGTTTCAGCGAGGGGGATTTTCACGACCCGTCGATGATTCATGGCGAAGATATGGCCGGGCTTCATGAGCTGGTAATGGGTGCCGGCGAGATCAGTATTGTCTACAGCGATCTGGATGACGGCGGTCAAATCCTCTTTACGACAGAAGATGCCGCCCTCGTAGCAGCGCTGCATGCCTGGTTTGATCAGCAGGTGGCCGACCATGGTGCGCACGCGCAGGGCAGCTAGTAAGGATAAGGTTTGCCCGTTTCGCCCTGGTCGCGTGAAAGGCTGCTCAAACTTTGCCGGACCGCCTCCAGGTCGCGGCGCGAGTGGGCTCATGTATGAACAGGAAGTAGATGGCCAAGAGGCCGCTAAAGATGACAACGGCCGTGTAGACATACAAGCCCAGGCGGTTCTCATCGGACACGGTCGAAAGCCGGGTGAGGAAGGGCACGATTAAGACCAGATCGTAGAACAGGAAGCCGATCAGTTGGCCGGCCGAGTTCAACCAGCTCGGGCGAAGCAGGCCGTAGATAAAATACAAGGCCGCACCGACAAACATCCAGCCGATGACGACCGAGAGCTCCGGCGTTATCATCCAGGGGATGACGTTAGGCGCTTTGGTGATCAAGCGGAAGCTGACGATGGCCAGGGCGATAATGAAGAAGACGAATGATCCGCGTACGAGACCAGGCATGGGCAATGAGCGGTCTACTGGAAAGCGCAGGCTCCACAAGAATAGACCCAATCCGAAAAGGATTCCGAAGATACAGGCGATGCCGTACATGATCATCGCGGAGTCTCCCGCTGCGCCCAATTGAAATGAGAGAAGGGCTACAGGCAACAATATGGCCATGTAATCGAGGCCGATTCCGGCCAGGACTCCGTAATTCTCAGTAAGCGCAGCCCAAAGCGTGGGCGCGGCCGCGGCGGCGAAGATGGAGGAAATGAAGATGAAGGTCAGCGGCGTGGTTCCCGGGAAAGGCCATAGGTTGACGGCAAAGGGGAGTTGTATAAAGAAGGCGACGGCAAAAAAGAACTGCACGACAGCGATGACACACAGACTAAAACGCATTGTTTTTACCATTGGGTTATCCTATTGAGTGGCAGTGCCTGGGTGACGGCCTGCTGCTGCGTAGTGCGACGAAAACGGTCGCCGATTGCGGATGGTACCAGACCAGATCGAAAGAACAGAAATAGGCGAGAGTTCCATCAGGCTGTTATTGAAGTCAGGCAGAACTATCTCAGCGCCGTCAATCGCAGCTGGCTTGACAGTGGTTAGATTATTTTGGAGAAACGGCGAAATCAGTGTTGTTTTCATTAGCAAGCATCAATTGTTATGCAGATCGTGGGTCTTAGCAACATTGTTGGTTGTGTTGCCAGGGATTTTAGTCTGAAAAACGGTGTCCCGCCTGCACGGGAATGGCGGCATGTAAAGAATCTTATGCTACAATGTAATGGTCTGGTTGGGGAAAGTCTTTATTACTTTGTATTGGGCTGCTGTTTGTTGTTCGCTGAGCAGGCTTTATCCAGTACCGTTTCATTCATTATCGTCCTGACCAGTCAAAGTTTTTCGTTTTTCCGGGAGGTATATGATGTATAGCAAGCTGCCAGTAAGCAGAAAGGTTGTCTCTTTTTCAATATTGATGGTTCTGATCATGCTGTTTGTTGCCGTGCTGGCAACTCAAGCAGCTGAAGGGCCAGCCATTACCAGTGATGGTTCAAACGGGCAGGATGATAATAATTCACCCATTCGTGCCCTGGCAGCCATGGACAAAATACCGCTGCTTGGTGAAGCGGTGCAGATATCCTGTACACTGACCAGTTTTGTTGACGCAGCAGATACGACAGCGCAAATCGAGCTGCCGGCAGCGGCTAAGGTCGTATCCGGGGATGTGAGCTGGCAAGGGGATTTGACGATTGGCGAGCCGGTGACCTTTGCGGTAACGGCCGAATTTGAGGCGGAAGGGAACAGCTCCGTTTCTTGCCGGGTCCACAAACAATTGGATGCTGAAAATTCTGTTGGCGACCTGGCCACTATCTATCTGGCTGTGGGCGAGGGATACAGCCTGGAAAGGTTTGCCCCAGCCGCGGCCAATGCCCAGATTGGGCTGGGCGTCCAGCTCGAGCCAGGAGATGGCGTGCGTGCCAAAGAAGCAGCCGGCCAATGGAAGTGGAATGATGAAGCGCGCGCGGTCCCCCCCCCACCGCCGACCGAACCTTCTCTCAGCGAAAGGAAGGCTGCACCGACTCATGAAGAAATTGTGCAAGGGAACTTAACTCTTACCGGCAGTTGGCGTTACTACGATCGTAACGACAGCTTAGTGGGCGTTATGGAGCAGTTGGTGGAGATAGTGCGCGGTGATGATGGGAGTCACCTTGCCTGGTGTTACACGGCTCTTGACGGGAGCTATTCTTGTGGTCCTTTTACCAACCCGGACGCAGCCGGTGTGCGATCGGTCATTCACAGCTACACCCTCTACAATCCCAACGCGGATAAGCTCATTGTAAAGAATCCGGATTTAGCCGGCACGGATCCCGACGCTGCTTATCGTGTACAAACAGATGTAACCGTATTTAGTGATGGAACACAAAGCATCGGCGCCTGGTCGGTTCCCAACGGGGGCCCGGTTGAACGTGCCTACTGGGCGCAGCGCGACCTGCAAGACACGTGGCGCTTTATCTTCTTTAACGGCGATGTGATCGGTAGTACACCTGGTCCGAGTACCGTACTTTGGAGAATAGACAGCACAGATGGTACCTATTACAGCCCGGGTGGCGAAGTGCATCTCAAAGGCGAAGACCCAATTTCGGACACGGTCGTTATTCACGAATACAGCAAGAACATTATGTATACGGTATACGGGGGCATCATGCCTTCTACACCTAATTGTAATCCTCATACAGTCCAGGACCAAAGCAGCACGGGCTGTGCCTGGGTTGAAGGATGGGCTGATTTTATATCCTCTGTTGTTAATAACGATCCGACGTACCGCTGGCCCAGCGGCGCTTCGCTCAACCTGGAAAACCCCACCTGGCCGACTTCGGGTTGGGATGATGGTGATGATGTTGAAGGTCGCGTGGCCGGCGCGCTATGGGATATTTATGATTCCCATAATGAAGGGGATGATCAATATACAGAGCCGGCAGGTTTCACTCCGTTCTGGAACATTTTTTACAATCAAAACGATAATACCTTTAACCAGTATTGGCTGGCGTGGATTTCTTATGGATACGACAATTCCAGCGCCGGGCCATTGATGAGCCTGTATCAAAGCACGATAGATTATCGCAATGGGCCGTCCAACGATGACTTTGCCAACCGTATCAGTGTCGACAGTCTACCCTTTTCAGTCAGTAAATGGAACACTGCCGGCGCAACGACACAGGGCAACGATCCCAGCCACCCGTGCGGTTCCGCGCCCACGCCCAAACAATCACGCAGCGTATGGTATAGATTCAGGCCAGGGTTGTCGGCACTGTACAATGTCAATACAAATGGTTCTGATTATGACACGGTGCTTTCCGTTTGGAGGGGCTCTTTTGGCTCGCTGTCCAATGTCGCCTGTGACGATGATGGCGGAATGGGCTTGCTATCGTCCCTTGATGTTATTCTTAACAGCGGGACGACTTACTATATTGAGGTGCTCAGCTTTGGTAATGGCAGCGGCGGCTCGTTGGATTTGAGTATCTCCGAGGTCCCCCCGGTTTGCTATACTTTGACGGCAGGTGTGAATCCGCCTGGTTCAGGAAGCGTCACCGTCAGCCCGCCGCCCGATTGTGCCGGGAGTCAATATAATGAAGGAACAGAGGTTACGTTAACGGCCGTTGAGGATAATCCCGGCCACTATTTCAGCAGTTGGAGTGGTGATATTGGGGTTGCCGGCGGCACATCAAATCCAATCATGGTTCCGATGAATCAGGACCGAACTATTACGGCCAACTTCGCGGGTCAGGCGAATTTCTCGGCCACGCCCACGAGCGGCATCGTGCCGCTGACGGTAAACTTTACGAACAGTTCATCTGGTGGGTACACAAGCTGCCTCTGGACTTTCGGTGATGGCAGCAACAGCAGCGTATGCAATGATCCCAGCCACACCTATACGGCAACTGGTATGTTCAGTGTCACCCTGGCGATCGATGGGCCAGGGGGAGTTGATTCAATCACATACCCGGATCTGATCACGGTCTACGAACCGGTTGTGGCTGACTTCAGCGGCAGCCCAACCGAGGGACCCAAACCGCACAAGGTGGACTTCACGAACCTTTCCAGCGGCGATTACGATACCTGCCTCTGGGAATTCGGCGACGGGGGCAGCAGCAGTGATTGCCTTGACCCAAGCTACACCTACCTGACAGGGGGCATCTTCACAGTCACGTTAACGGTGAGCGGTCCGGGCGGCAACGACAGCAAGAGCATCACTGACTACATCACCGTGGGCAAAGCAACTGCGACCTTCTCCGCCACACCCTTGAGTGGTGCCGCGCCGCTGACGGTCAACTTCAGCAACAGTTCGACTGGTGAGGTCAGCAGCTGCACCTGGACCTTCGGCGATGGCGACAGCAGCAATGAGTGTAATGATCCCAGCCACACGTATCTTACACCCGGTGTGTACAGCGTCTCGCTCGCAGTCGATGGGCCCGCAGGGTCAGATTCAGTCACATTAACGGATCTAATCACCGTCTATGAGCCGGTTGTGGCTGACTTCAGCGCCAGCCCGACTGAAGGACCCAAGCCGCTTCTGGTGAACTTCACGAATCTTTCCAGCGGCGATTATGATACCTGCCTCTGGGAATTCGGTGACGGAGAGACAAGTAGCGACTGTGCTGCTCCCAGCCATACCTATACGACTTCCGGCAGTTACACTGTCTCATTACTTGTGAGCGGGCCAGGCGGCAGTGACAGCCTGTCTAAAGCGGCGTATATCATTGTAGATCCTTATAAGATATACGTGCCCACATTGGTCATGAATTAGGGAGGTTGTTATTTACGGCCGTGTGAAGCGGTGCAATTGGCTGGTTCAGCGAGATAAGGTCAAACAGCAGCGCTTACGGCCGTTTTTGTGGGCCGGAGCAGGTCCACAGAAAGTGGTGAAATGAAGTAAAGCAATGAAAGCTTTGAAGATTACTACACCCAATCAACTGGAAATCATCGATATTCCAATTCCAGAGCCAGGAGAGAATGAGGTCTTGATCAAGGTCATGGCCAGCGGAATATGCGGGACAGATATTCATATCTATCGTGGAGAATATATGGGTGATTATCCCGTCATTCCAGGCCATGAGTTTTCGGGCATTGTTGAGAAGGTTGGCGAGGCAGTGATGCGTTTCAGGCCCGGTGACCGGGTAGCTGTGGAGCCCAATATCGCCTGTGACAACTGTTATAATTGTTTAAATAATCGCCACAATTTCTGCCTCAACTGGTCGGCCGTCGGGGTCACCCGACCTGGCGGCATGGAGCAGTATGTCACAGCTCCTGAAAAGGCTGTTTTTGATATTGGAGATATCCCTTTTGAATACGGCGCCTTTGTGGAGCCGCTCTCCTGTGTACTGCACGGGGTAGAGAGGCTGGATCCGGATCTAGCCTCCAGTACGTTGATTTTGGGTGCCGGTCCAATTGGGATATTGCTCCTACAGGTGCTTCGACTGACCGGGGCTGCTGAGATAACGATGGTGGATAAAAACCGAGGTCGCGCGAATTTTTCACGGGGAATGGGTGCCGATCTCGTGTTTACCGGCCTGGATGAACTTGAGCGCCATGATTATGATTATGTAATTGATGCGACTGGTGTTGTTGGGGTCATGAGCCGCTGCGTTGAGTTCACCCGTCATGGTGGAAAGGTGCTGCTTTTCGGCGTTCCAGCAATGGGTGCTGAAATGACGCTGCCGGCCTTCCCGATTTTCCGCAAGGGATTGACTATCCTTTCATCGTTTACATCTCTGCGAAATTCATACCAGGCGCTTGAACTGTTGAATCATAATCGGATTTCATTAGAAGGTCTAATTTCTCACAAACTGCCATTGGAGGAATTTCAGCGCGGTATTGAACTGCTGGAAGGCGGCCTAGAGGATGTAAAAAAGGTAATGATGTTACCCAATGGTGCCTGATATGCGGCCAGACATTTTTCCGCTCTACGCAGCCCCGCCAAATTCATTGTTCACCGCCTGGACGAGCGCGCGCATGTAGGCGATCGAATAGGCCACGCCTACCCGATGGCCACCTAACATCGCCGGAATGTGATCGGGAATAATACAACCGTCGAACTGTACCTCGCGCAACGCTTTCATTACTTCGTACATATCCTGATAGCCATTGTCGATCAGCGTCTCCACCCATGGCTCGGGCATTGGGTTGGATACATTGCGAAAATGTACTTTGAAGAGCTGATTTTGCGCTGCGAAATGTTTGATGGCGTCCACGACGCCCACGCCCATGCCGCTTTCGCCACCCTCCAGCCAGCAGCCTACACAGAGACAGACGCCGATATTGGGACTGCCAGCAATTTCCATCGCCTTTTTGTAGCCGGCAAAATTGCCAAACATACAGCGCGGAATGCCACCCAGCGCATAGACTGGCGGATCATCGGGATGGATCCCGATCCGTACGCCGGCCTCCTCGGCCACCGGCGCGATCTGACGGATCAGGTAGGTGTAGTTGTCCCATAGTTCTTCTTCGCTGTATAAACGCCCATGGGTCAGCTCGCCGGCGTAGATTTTGCCATCCCAGTGTCCTACAGCGTCGTTGATATCGAGGCGGCGGGCACTCATGCCGCCCCGCCCTTCGGTCCGTGCGGAAGACCAGATGCCATTGGCCATGTGCGCGTAGGTGTTGTATTTGATGCCTGCTGCGCCGATATTGCGGATAAACTGCTTAAATTCCTCTACCTTTTTATCGCGACCGGGCAGGTTGAGCGTGATCTCGGGCACGTTGTGTACGCTGAGGTTGGTAATACGATAAATTTTGATGCCGTATTCAGCGAAACGCTTGACCAGATGTTTGTAATAATCGAGCGTGTGCTGATCCGCATTGTCGATGTTCACCATTGCCCACTCGACACCAAGCTGCTGAAAAAACTGCAAATCTTCGTCACTGGCAGCGGCGCTGGTCTGGAAGGCGATCTGGATGCCTTCGGTGCTCGAATAGTAGCCAGGCACTGCTCGCATAGGGAATTGGCCGGGTTTGCTGCTCATCGTTGTTCGCCTCGCTTCTGCTGCAAGTAATATCTGTGCTGGACAGCGTCCAGTGCTCCTTCATGATACAAGAAAGGGCGTGATATGGAAAACTGATTGAGCAGCGGGTGTTTGCAACGGCCGCAGCGGGCATATGCGGTGGTATTTACGGCTAGGGCGGCTTGCTGTACTATACGGTTGGGTTTTGCGAAGAGTGGGCTCGGGCCAAGGTTTTTTATGGGTGTGTTCCATTTCAGTTAAGAGTGGAGGAGGTCGCATTCTCAAATGTAAGCGGACGGCATCTGAGGATGCCTACTACTCTAACTTATTTGCGCGTGGCCCTGGAACGTTGAGCTGCCAGATAGAAATGAAACTTGCGAAGCACGAAATAGCCAGCATGATCGACCTCAGTGGCGTACAAGCCTTCAGCGGTGAGGATGCGGTCCGTGCGTTGGTCAGATTGGCCCGCCAATACAAATGCGGCGTTATCACGGTACTACCCAGCCAGACTGCTTTGGCGATCGCTTTATTGAAAGGGACAACTGCAATTCGCGTGAGCGGTAATGTAGGTTTTCCATCGGGCGGGAATACGACCCAAAGCAAAGTCTTTGAAGCCAAAGAGTTAATCGCGATGGGATGCGCAGAGCTAGACATGGTTCTGAATATCGGCATGCTGCTGTCTGGAGATTATCGCTATGTGTTGGAGGATATTAAAGCGGTCGTCGCTGTCAATAATGAGATTGCCGTAAAGGTCATCCTGGAGTGTCATTATTTGTCTGACGACCTAATCCGGAAAGGGTGCGAGTTGTGTCTTGAGGCCGGGGCAGCGTTCGTTAAAACGGGCAGTGGGTGGGCCCCAACGGGGGCAAGCGCTCATAATATTGCGCTGATAAAGTCTGTTGTGGGGAACGAAATCGGGATAAAGGCGTCTGGCGGGATCCGGTCGTTGGAAGGGATGCTAGAACTGTACCGGCTCGGCGCTACACGATTCGGGATCGGGCTAAGCAGCGCTGTTCCTATCCTTGAAGCGCTCTACGCGCTCCCTGGCAATGCAATAGTAATCGAACCCAGTACCGCGATTTTGTGAAATCGCGGGGTTGATTTACCAAAGGGTGTGTTCCATTTCGATTAAAATGGAGGAGGTCGCATTCTAGAATGTAACCGGACGGCATCTGAGGATGCCTACTACTCCAACTCATTTGAAACGCCCCCTTTACCAAACCGACCTACAGTTGCGGCAAAGCAGCCCGCAAATTCAGAAATTTGATGTAGTCGTGGGATATAGGGGAAGAGGAAGATGCAACCATATCTTCTCGCTTATGATTTAGGCACAGGAGGCAACAAAGCTTCCTTATACGACGTGCAAGGAGCCTGTATCGCGGAAAGTTTTGTCGCCTATCAGACTTATTTTCCAAAATCAGGTTGGCACGAGCAGCGACCAGAAGATTGGTGGGGCGCGGTTATCGAAAGCACGCGCTCGCTGTTGGAAAAGACCCATATCGATGCGGAAGGGATCGTCGCGCTGGGCATTTCCGGGCACAGTCTTGGGGTTGTCCCTGTGGACAAGGGTGGAAATCTTCTGCGAGAAAGCACGCCCATATGGTCTGATTCCCGGCCCATCGATGAGGTCAAATCATTCTTCAATGAAGTAGATGAAGAGGAATGGTACAACCTAACCGGGAATGGTTTCCCCCTCCCTCTCTATTCCGCCTTCAAAATCATGTGGTATCGCGATCATGAAGCGGAGATGTTCGCAAAAATCGACAAGGTGATCGGCACCAAGGATTACATCAACTTCAAGCTAAGCGGCCAGATCGCCACCGATTATTCGTACGCCTCGGGCAGTGGTGTTTATAACCTGGTTGAGGGGCGGTATTCTGACAAATTGGTTGACGGCTACCGGTTTGCCTGCCGGCCTATTTCCGCCTATTTATCCGTCCACTGCGGTTCTGGGTACGCTGATTGATGAAGCGGCCGAGGCTTTGGGTCTGCCAAAATCAGTGCAGGTTGTGGCTGGTGGTGTCGATAATTCCTGCATGGCCCTGGGTGCGCGCAGCTTCAAGGAAGGGCGCATGTACAACTCCCAAGGCTCATCGAGTTGGATTGCGGTCGCTTCGAGTAAGCCGCTTTTGGACAACCAGGTGCGCCCTTATGTTTTCGCACATGTTGTGCCAGGGCTATTTACGTCGGCCATTGGTGTGTTTGCCACGGGATCAAGTTTTCGTTGGATGCGGGATTGTCTCTGCCAGGATCTGGTTCAGCAAGCTGCCGAGCAAGGTGTGGACGCATACGATTTGATGACGGGGCTGGCTTCCACTGTCAGGCCTGGGGCCAATGGCTTGATCTTCAATCCCAGCCTTGCGGGGGGATCTTCTCTTGATGCCAGCATCCATATTCGCGGCGCATTCCTTGGTTTGGATTTGGGGCATTCCCGGGCAGAGATGATTCGAGCGGTCATGGAAGGTGTGGCCATGGAATTGGGCAAAGGGCTGGATGAACTGCGTAAATTATGGCCTGTTGGCGATGAAATGGTTGTGGTTGGCGGTGGCGGACGCAGCGCTCTCTGGCGACAAATCCATGCGGATCATTGCCGGGCCACACTCCTGAAAACGAATATTGATCAGCAAGCCGCGGCCTTGGGAGCAGCGGCGTTGGCGGCCGTGGGTGTCGGTTTGTGGCATGGTTTCGAAAAGATTGACGAAGTCCACAAGATTGAGAGTGTCAGTGAACCGGTGCCGGAAAACGTGGCTCTTTACCAGAAGCTGAGGCAGGTAAGCAAGAAAGCCAGCCGATATCTGGCGGAATTGGGCGATGATCTCCAGGCGCTGGCAATTTGAGGGCTCGAAAATGATTCCCGATAACCGTTTCGCAGATCCCCTCAAGACGGCCGCCTGTAGGGGGTGACGGCCGTGAGCCGCGGCGATTTATGCAGAAGCGGCCAGGTTCTCCAACCGATCTACGAGATCAGCCAGTACGCCAAAGCATTTTTCGGTCACGGCCGGCCTGGTCATGTCCACGCCAGCCAGTTCAAATAGATCCATTGTGTACAGTGAACTGCCGGCCTTGAGAAAATTGAGATAATTGTCTACAGCGCTGCTGCTGCCGGCCAGGATCTGACCGGCCAGGGCGTGGGCGGCGCTGATGCCTATGGCATATTGAAAGGTGTAGTAAGGCTCGTAAAGGTGGCTGAACTGCGCCCAGGTGATGGCGGTGCGCTGGGGATCATCGGCCAACGTGTCACCATAGCCTTCGGCAAAGAGGCCGGCCATGATGCTGTTGAGGATATCGGCCGTTAATGGCTTGCCCTGCTCGGCCCTGGTGTGAACTTGAAGCTCAAAACGGGCCAGCGTGGGCATGATGAAAAAGTAGCGATGGAAATTGGACATGGCCTCATCAATCAAGGCTATTTGGAAAACGGGATCAGCGGCCCTGGTCTGCAGCAGATGGGCGCGCACGAGGGCCTGGTTAAAGTTAGAGGCAGTCTCGGCCGCCGACATCGAGAGATCATTGAAACCGTTATAGATATGTGGCTGGTTGGCGTCCATTAAATAGCTGTGCATCGAATGGCCCAATTCATGGGCCAGAATGCTCATGGCCATCAAGGTGTCATTATAGCTGGTATAAATGAATGGGGGCGTATCAAAGCTGGGGTTCGAAGCTGCGCCCTGCGCCTTGCCGGCATTGGGTGCATAATCCACCCAGCCATCTTGCAGGCAGCCGCGGCGCATCACAGTCACGTATTCATCACCCAAAGGAGCCATGCCCTCGCAAATCATGTCGACCCCTTCGCGATAGAGAACGGCCGGTTGATTCTCGACAATGGGGGCCCAAATATCATAGGGGTGCAGCTCGTCCACAGCTAATATTTTGCGTTTGGCCTCCCAATAACGATGCCAGACGGTGATGTTGGCCTTGAAAGTGTCTATCAGGTTATGAAAGACGGCAACAGGCATATTGAAGGGCGCTAATTGGGCTTCCAATACGGAATTGTAGCCACGCACACGGGCCAGAAAGAGATTTTGCTTGACACTGGCGATGTAGTTGCTGGCTAAGGTATTTTTCAGACTGAGATAAGTGTCGCTATAATTTTCCCAGGCGGTGCGGCGCAATTCCCGATCCGGGCTTTGAATGCTGGATTGCATAGTGGCCTGGACCAGTGGATGGTTCTGGTCCTTGCTGTCCAGGGCGTCGGGGAATGTCATATCGAGATTGGTCAATTCCATGGCAGTTTGGTAAGTCTGTTGAAAAGGCTCCTCCACCAATCCCAAAACCGCTTCCACTTCGGCCGAACGGTGATGGGCTTTCTGGCGCAAGAGGTTAGCGAAGTAATGCCCATATTGATTAAGCTGGGGATCTTCTTGGGACCAGTCGAGCAAGGTTTGCCCCAGTTCAAGTATGGCTGGTTCGGCAAAGGCGATCACCGCTTTATATTGGGCATAAAGCCCCACTAATTGGCCCATATACTCTTTGGCCGTCGTATCGTTGGCATCGACAACATTGGCCATGCGGGCATAAACATATAGGCGCATCAAGCGGCGGTCGAGGGCTGTCAGCAAGGTTAGCCAGGCGGCAAGCAAGGTTGGTCCCTGGGCCAGTTTGCCGTCAAAGGTTGATAGTTGGGGCAGATCGGCCGTTAGCGCTTCTGCCTCCGCCCGCCATTCATCCCAAGAAGCAAAGACCGCTTCGCCATTCCATTTGCTCTCCTGCGGCACATCGTTGCGCTCTAATAATTTGCTCGTCGTCATGATCAAGTTCTCCCGTCTCTACTGCTTGTCTACGCACTTGTTTGCATTCATGCGAGAAGTTTATTAATCCCTATTGATTTATGCCACAAAGAAGATCCCTTACGAGTTGGTTGCTAATCATCTGATCACCTCCACTTTTTCCTTGGTCGAGCGGTTGCTTGACAATGGCATGTCCCATACACCGGAGCAGATGAGATAGAACTCAGCGCAGTTGATCATGCTGCCCACCCGCCACCTGCTGGTGGGGAACGAGTATGTTGCGAAGAATGATGAAGGTTGGTCAAATTAAGTAGGGAGTAGCATTCGATCGCCGAACCCGCAGCAGCATCCACCTTCCTCGACTTCTGCCTTCACGGACAATCTCTGACAAGTTTTTCGTAGACCCCTTCTCGACATTGTAGTTGACTACTTCGTTGTCTTATTGTATAATCATAAAAGTCGATCTTGCCAGTGAGTAATATAAGTGTGCCCATTGCTTCCCGCCGTTACTCCCGGCTAAACACAACCCAACACCTTGAATGGAGAAAGCAAAGTGAAACTGAACGGCGAACTGAGGAAAAAACTTCAAGAAGCGCTCTTAAGTGCCTTCCCAGACAGAGGGGATTTGGAGCGCATGGTGGCCTGGGGCCTTGATAAGAACCTAGAAGCTATTGCCGGCTCGGGACCGCTCGATGATGTGAGCTTTGAGCTGATTGAATGGGCTGAGAGTGAAGGCCGCACAGATGAGCTCATAAAGGCTGCCCAGGAAATCAACCCAAACAACCCTGATCTGGTCGCTTTCATCAAAATGCTTGAAGAGGCAGGGCCTGCCGCTGTTCCGGTTCCAGAAAGTGCCTCATCCATACCCCACCAACCCACACCAGTTGATTCGATTCCAGGCACGAAGTATGGGCTCGTCCCAATCAATGTACTTTCGGGCACGGTCACAATAGTCGAACACCAACTCGATCAGAATGCACTCCTGGCAAAGGTACAGGAACAGATCGGCGCCATGAGGAAAAGGCGTCAGGAGTACTGGCCTGCAGCTTTAACCGCTGACATTGTCTTCGCAGGCTTGCAACCAGCGTTCATTGCCCACTGGGTTTACAGCACAGCGGCGAAAGGGGATTGGAAGGCCGAAATAGTTGAGATACAGTACCGGGAGGCCGGCCCCTGCTATACATGCAATGGTACGGGCCAATTGGGGTCTCCCCAGGGAACCTGCCCCGATTGCCAGGGCGGCGGCAAAGAGATCGAGGAGATAAAGAAAATGAGGCTCGAGGAGGGGCTGGCTTCCGGGAGCATTGAAGAAAACGTTGTCGCTAATCTGGCTGAAGGGCTGCCGACGATGTTTGTTAAAAACAAACACACGCCGGCGGGAAAGCGACTGCAGTCGCCCCTTCCTGATGATGTCAGTTTGTTGCAGCCTGCGGAGGTCAACGAAGCGGTAATTGTGGCGCAGGCCAAGGACCAGGTTCAAACGCTTGTTGAAAGGAGTGCATACCTCTCTGCCGAGAAGCTGAGTGGCGAGATAGGGAACTTGCATCTCACGAATGTCCAGGTCGAGAAGGTCAAAGTATTTAGCTGGCTGTATCCTGTCTTCTATGGCACCTACGAGTTCGCAGGCGAGGTTCTCACCGCTGGCGTTGATGGCGTTTCGGGAGAATTGTCCATGGATCTTCCCTCAGAGGTTCGAAGTGAGGACACGAGCCGAGCAAATCGAACAATGCTTATTATAGGCGGGATCATTCTGGCGGTGATCATTATTATCATCATCATATTCTCAATGTCATAATGACTTTCCATTTGAATGGGCAATCAATCTCTTCCCTGCTGCCCTGTTCACGGCCGTTTCCACCGACAATTCAGATGCTCATCCACCAAAGTTGTTTCCAGATAGGTCCCCCGTCGTTTTCTTGGGGATCGCCGGGGGTGCTACGGCCGTTGCGCACGTATTGGGTGAGCAGGGCCTGGAGATGCTGCACAATGCCGGGGTGTTGTTGTTCAAGGTTGTGACGTTCGCCGATATCAGCTTGAAGATCGTAGAGCTGGATGGGAGGCAGGCCTGCGCTTTCGGGGCCGGGTTGGGGAAAGCTCCAGCCGCCTGAGCCGGGGCACATTTCCAGCTTCCAACGTCCCTGGCGGATGGAGAGGGAGCCATCTATCGAAGTGTGAACGGTCGCTTCGCGTAAGGGCGTAGCTGAAAGGTTCTCCCAGCCAGAGGGGCAGGTTGCTGACGCTGTCTTCGCCGGCGTTGGACGGCAGCTTCTTCGCCCACGATGTCCGCACAAGTGGCCAATAGATCGGCTAAACAGACGGTTTCGTCACATACAGAGCCGGCTTTAATTTTGTCCGGCCAGCGAACCAGTAGGGGAATGCGGTGGCCGCCTTCGTAAATATCAGCCTTGTGCCCACGGAAGATATAGCTGGGATGGTGTCCAAGCGCGGCCAATTCCTGGAAATCAGCGCTTGGCGGGGAGCCGTTGTCACTGGCGAAGAGCAGGATTGTGTTACCAGCTATGCCATTATGGTCTAGCGCTTTCATGATTTGGCCGACGACGTCGTCAACCTGGAGACAGAAATCGCCGTATTCGTTTGTGCCGGATTTGCCCTGGAATTCGGGGAGCGGGCAACATGGGTGTATGGGGGGCGGGCAAGGGAAAGTAGACAAAGAAAGGAGCCGGTTCTTGGGCCATTTGGTCTATGGTGGCCACGACGCGCGCAGTCAGCCCCGGCAGCACTTCTTCATGCTTGAAATCGGGGGCGATTGGCCCTGCGCGCCAGAGCTGCTTGCCTTGACGGCCAGGGGTATGCTGATCGGGAACGGCCGTACACATATCATTTTCAATGTAGACGTAGGGGGGCATGTCCAGAGAGGCGCCAATGCCAAAGAAATAGTCAAAGCCTCTACTGGTCGGCCCGTTCTTGATGGGTTTGGCATAATCAACCGCCTCATCGGCCGGCCCTTGTTTTGCCCAGTGCCAGCCAAGGTGCCATTTGCCAAAGCAGGCTGTTTGGTAATGATGCTTCTTCAGGTATGAAGCCACGGTCATTCTGTCCGGTTCAATGATCGGGCCACTGTAGCCCCAGGTCACGCCTTCCTTTAGGGTGGATCGCCAGTTGTAGCGTCCGGTCAGAATGCTGTAGCGAGAAGGGGTGCAAACGGCCGAACTGGCATGGGCGTCACGGAAAGATTATGCCTTCTGCCGCCAATTGATCGAGATGGACGGTATTTATTTTTGATTGGGCATTGAGGCAAGAAAGGTCACCGTAGCCCATGTCGTCAGCTAAGATGTAGATGATGTTGGGGGGGGTGTGCATGTTAGTTTTCTCCGGTGAGGAAGAGGAAAATTGATGAATTTGAATTGTTGAATTGTGAATGGTTAATTGGGGAAACTCTCCTGGTATGAGGAAGAGGGAAATGGTTGACTTGTTGATACGTCGACAAGCTCAGCACAAGAATGGATAATTGGGGGAATTCTCCTAGCATTGTTCATGTCCAACCTTGTTATTATCACAGAGGAAAATAGAATGGCAACATCGTGGGAACGATTTAAGCAGGCGGCGCGTTTAGAAGAGCCTGATTCGGTTCCGGTAGCTTTCATTGTGGATAGCCCCTGGCTGCCGGGTTATGCGGGCATTAATACGCTCGATTTCTTCCTCTATGCGGATAAGTGGTATGAGATTCATCGGAGGCTATTGGATCGGTTCCCGGACGCGGTCTGGATTCCCGGCTTTTGGGTCGAATACGGCATGGCCGCCGAGCCATCGGCCTTTGGGGCGCGGGTTCATTTCCACCAGGATCGCCCACCATCGGTCGAGCCCGTGGTCAGCGATATTGCGCATTGGGCCGGCGCCCCGCTGCCAAATGTTCGAGAGGATGGCTTTATGCCGCTGGTTCTGCGTCTTTACAAGCACACCGAGGAACGATTACAGGCGGAAGGGTTAAGCATTAAAATGGTCGCTGCCCGCGGACCCATGGTGACGGCGGGCTGGGTGATGGGCATCACCAACTTGATGATGGGTATCGCCACCCACCCCAAGGAAATTAGTGAGTTTCTAGATACCGTGACGACCACGATCATCAACTGGCTACATGCCCAATTGGAAATGATCCGCGAACCTGAAGGGATTATGCTATTGGATGATATCGTAGGCATGGTTTCCCCGAAACATTACGATGCTTTCATCGCCCCACGGCTGCGGCGCATATTTGATGAATTCGAGGGGCTGATTCGTGTCTATCACAATGACACGCCCTGTCCCCATCTGTACCCGGCCCTGGCCGAAGCTAATTTTGATGTATTCAACTTCACGCACGAAGTAGACATCGCCCAAGCAAAAGCGATGATGGGACACCGGGTGGCCATGATGGGTAATGTGCCTCCTTTGAGTGTTGGCGTGCGCGAATCCCCAGAGGTGGTGGCGGAATGGTCGAAAGCTTGCCTGGATAAAGCTGCGCCTGGCGGTGGGATGATCTTATCTGTTGGCGGAGGGGTCTCGCCGGGGATGCCGGCAGAAAATATTGATGCGATGCTGAAAGCAGCGCGCACGTGGACAAAACCAGCGCCTGATCGGATTTAGGAGAGGGTGCAGGAAGCTGCCGCTATAAACTCTGGAACCGGGAGCGATGAGAGCCGTACACGAAGAAAACGGAGCCCTCGACGGCGTTGAACTTGAGAGATGTTTCGTTCGAATATTGGGTATCTTCGCAATAATTCGGGGCAGGAACATGATTGGCTTGCGGCTATCTTGACAGGCACTGACCGATAAAGTATCCTATCCGCAGAATCGGTGTGAGCGTTCACAATCGTGTGCGCAACAGTGATGCTACAGAACAGTAATAGGTCTTATGAGCCGACGGCGCGTGACTATTTCCGATGTAGCTGAATTAGCGGGGGTGTCTTACCAAACGGTTTCACGCGTCACCAACAACAATCCCAATGTAAGCGCTGCGACGCGACAGCGTGTGCAAGAAATAATCGCAGAGACAGGCTACCGGCCCAGTAACATTGCCAGGAGCCTGGTTACCGCGCGCACGGCGACAATTGGGCTGGTGGTTCCTGACATTTCCAATCCTTTCTTCTCCGCCATCGCCCGGGGAGCCGATGAAGTTGCTTCTGAACAAGGGTACGGCATTCTGTTATGCAATACAGGGGAAGATGCTTCGCGTGAAATTGAGGTACTAAACTTGCTTCATGAGCGGACTGTCGACGGCGTGATCGTCTGCGGATCACGTCAAGAAGATGCACCTCTGAAACAGGCACTTTCCCAGTTCAACGCTGTCGTTCTGGTGAACCGGCGTTTAGAAGGGGAAGTGATCCCGGCCGTCCTGGTCGATGATGCCTCGGGCGGCACTATGATAACCGAACATTTACTACAAATGGGACACCGGGCTATTGGCTTTGTCGCTGGGCCGGTTGCTTCTTACAGTGGTAGCCAACGATTGCAGGGCTATAAAAAAGCGCTGGCCAACGCGGGTATTGAATTCCAATCTCGTTGGGTGCAACATTGCCTGCCCACTACGGCCGATGGCGAAGAAGCTACGCATTCGCTGCTGAGCACCAATCCGGAGTTATCAGCTCTATTTTGTTTTAACGATCTGGTGGCCTTGGGGGCACTGAGAGAATGTGCCGCCTTAGGGCGACGCGTACCCGCAGATACGGCCGTCGCTGGTTTTGATGACATCATGCTGGCAGGAGTCGTGTCGCCTGCGCTCACAACCTGCCACGTACCGCGCGTAGAGATAGGATGCCTGGCTGTGTCGATGCTACTTGATTGCATCAACGATGAAGTGGACAGGTGTGGCGAAATTGTGATCAAACCGGAACTTGTTATTCGTGATAGCACAGCGGTGGCAGAGCTGGCCACTGGTTTTCGGAATAGTTGAAATTTGCGAGTTTTACGTAGGCTTTGACTGTATATGAAAGCGTGGCGGTAAATGAAAATGGTGATCGTTGATGGACGATTTACCAAATCGTCCTACATCTTTTGAGGAGGTGATTGATCGGAGAACTTTGAGAATAAGAAGATGCGCTGTGCAGAGTCGCTAAGCAGCACTTGCACGACGAGGCCATTTTTTATGCTCCCGCTGGTTAAGCATTGTCTTCAACGGTTGAGAGAATGGTTTCGGAATTGTTTTTGGAGCAAAGGACGTTTTTCACGGAGGACGAAAATGAAGACCAGATCAAAATCGATTTGGAGCCTGCTGTTGGTAGGCAGCTTAATGTTAGTTTTCAGTCTATTGTTTGTTGCCTGCGGCGGCGCAGCCCCAGCAGAAGCGCCTGAAGCAGAGGTTGTGGAGGTCACGCGTGTCGTTACGGAAACCGTCACGGAGCAAATAGAAGTTACGCGCGTAGTGGAGGGCGAAACCGTCACCGAATTAGTAGAAGTGACGCGCGTCGTAGAGCCAGAAGCCCCGGCTGAAGAAGCGATGGACGATTCAATGTACCATGAACCGCCCATGCTTGCAGCCCGGGTCGTCTCCGGCGACCTTCCGCCGGTTGAAGAGCGTCTGCCCCTCGAACCATTGGTTGAAGAGGTGGTAGACGAGATCGGCCAATATGGCGGCACCTTGCGCCGCGCATTCCTTGGCCCTGGCGACCACAACAACTACACTCGTGTGGTCTACGATGCCCTGGTACGCTTTGCACCCGACGGCAGTGAGGTTATCCCGCACATCGCCAAAGGGTGGGAGTCCAATGCCGACTTCAGCGAATGGACTGTTTTCTTGCGTGAAGGCATGAAATGGTCAGATGGCCAACCATTCACGGCCGATGACATCATATTCTGGTACGAACACATTCTCCTCAACGAGGATCTCAATCCCACCGTACCTATCTGGATGCAGAACGCCGATGGCACGACGGCCTCGGTCGAAAAGGTCGATGATTACGCGGTGAAGTGGGTCTATAGCCAGCCGAACACCGCTTTCTTGCTCGATTTGGCCAACAAAGATGGCGCCGATCGCGCCATCTCCAACCTGGCCTTTGTCCCGGCCCACTACATGGAGCAGTTCCATCCGGACTTCGCCGACGAGGCGGATCTGCAGGCCAAAGTTGACGCAGCAGGCTTTGACACCTGGGTAGAGCTCTTTGCCGTGGAGGCTTTTCCGCATATGAGCGGCACGCGGCCAAGCACTGCGGCCTGGATGCCCACGGGTACTTCCGTAGCCGACCAGGTCTTTACGCTGAGCCGCAACCCCTACTATTTCGCCGTCGATCCCGAAGGCAACCAGCTGCCCTATCTTGACGAGGTACGCTTCACCTTCTACTCAGACCCGGAGGCCCTGAACCTGGCCGCCGTGGCCGGCGAAATTGACATGCAGGGCCGGCACATCAATATGAGCTCCTACCCGGTGCTCAAGGAAAATGAAGAAGCCGGCAGCTATCACGTCGTCACCTGGCCGACCTTTGGCGGCTCTGATGCCGTGGTCATGTTCAACCAGACCTGGATCGCCAATGAGCCGGAGCTGGGTGCGCTGCTGCAGGAACTCGACTTCCGTATTGCCCTCTCGCACGCCATTGATCGCGAAGCGATCAAGGAATCCGCCTTCTTCGGTATCGGCGAGGCCCGGCAGCCGGTGCCCGCGCCTTTCCATCCCTACTACCCAGGGGATGAATATGCCCACAAGTATACAGAGCTCGATCTGGATACCGCCAATGCACTTCTCGACGGTCTTGGCCTGACCGAGCGCGACGATGAAGGATTCCGTACGCTGTCCAGCGGTGAGCGACTGGACATTGAAGTTGGCGTGGTGCCGCAGTTTGCCAACTGGCCCGACATCGCCCAGCTGATCGTCGAAGACTGGGCTGATGTGGGCGTCCGCGCCCATGTTGAGCTCCGCGAACGCAACACACATTTCGCGATGCGGCCCAACAACGAGCTCGTGTCTGAGATCTGGAATGATGACACCACCGGTTTCCCCTTCAGCGGGCAGCCCAAGCAGGATATCCGCAGCGATATCGCTTTGACCTGGGGTCCCCTCTATCGGGTCTGGTACGAAACCGATGGTGCCGACGGCCTTGAACCGCCGGACGACATCAAGCGCATGGTAGAGATCATCGACGAGGCAAAAGTGTCCGGTACCGATCGCCAGATCGAACTGGCGCAGGAGCTGTTCCGGCTCTGGGTCGACAATCTCTATGAAATTGGCACGGTTGGCCTGACACCGATGGTCCAGGGTGTGCTCGTCGTCAATGACCAGCTCATGAACGTGCCTGAGGTTGCCGGCAACGACTGGCCTCTGCGTACGCCCGGCGACACCCGTCCCGAGCAGTACTTCTTTGCCCAATAGCGTTTGACTGAGATTGGTTCAATCTTCGAGATTGAACCAATCTAGTGCAAAAATAAGTGAAGATTGGACCAATCTTCAAGATTGGTCCAATCTGGTGCTACCCTTGCCAAGGTAAACGATATGTCTCAATACATCATCAAGCGTTTGCTGCTGCTGCCTTTTCTACTGGTCATTTTCTCAATTTTCGCTTTCTTCATTATCCAGGCGCCGCCGGGCGATTTTGTCACGAGTTATATTGCCGAACTGGCTGCTTCCGGTTCGGCCGTCGATCAGCAGCAGATCGTAGCTTTACAGGAGCGGTATGGTCTTGACCAGCCGATGCATATTCAGTATATCAGGTGGATGAGGCGCATAGTCACGGGCGATCTTGGTTTCTCGCTTGACTGGCAAAAACCGATCAAGGAATTGATCGGCGAACGCATCACCTTGACTATCATTCTGGGTCTTTTTACGTTCGCTTTCACCTGGCTGCTGGCCGTGCCCATCGGTATCATATCGGCCGTCAAACAGTATTCATTCCTCGATTATTTTTTCAGCGTATTTAATTATTTTGGTGTGGCCACGCCAACTTTCATGACCGCCCTGATCCTGATGTGGATCGCTTTCTCCCGATTTGGGGTGAGCGTGACCGGTCTCTTTTCGCCCGAATATATTGATGCCCCCTGGAGCATCGACCGCGTGAACGATCTGCTGCGCCACCTGTGGCTGCCCATGATCATCCTCGGCCTGGATGGCACGGCGCGGCTGGCGCGCATCATGCGCGCCAATCTTTTGGATGAACTGAACAAGCCCTATGTGGAAATGGCGCGGGCCAAAGGGATGTCGGAGTGGAATCTGATCCTGAAGTACCCCGTCCGCCTGGCCCTTAATCCCTTGGTTAGCACGATTGGCTGGTACCTGCCCTTGATTTTTTCCGGCAGCGTGATCGTCGCCACCGTGCTCAATTTACCGACTATTGGCCCCATGCTGCTGCGGTCGCTGATCAGCCAGGATATGTTCCTGGCCGGCTCCATTATCATGATTTATCTTTTCCTGGCTGTTATTGGTACCCTTATTTCCGATATTTTGTTGGCGTGGCTGGATCCGCGCATTCGCATGGAGTAACTCTTTGAAAGCTGATTTTCCCGGAAACTTATTCCGCAACCCACACTGCAGTCACAACACGCTGGTTTCCGGGAAAATGGTATGAACAAAACCGTGTAACATTGAGAAACATACTATGAGTCCCGATCCCAATCCCACTCAAACAGGCCCTGAGATCGCCATCCAACCACCTCGCCCGCAAGACTTACCGCTGCTTGAAGAAGAAGTTGATTCCATTTATGTTGCGCCTAACTGGAAGTTGGTGTGGTGGCGTTTTAGGAAACACAAGCTGGCTGTAGTGAGCACCCTGATTGTTATCTTAATCGCCGTCGTGGCTTTGGTGCCTGGATTTTTCAGCACCCAGGATCCGCAGCAATCCGAAGCGACGGAGTTGTTCATCCCCCCACAGCGGCTGCACTTTATCGATGAGGGGAGTTTGCAGCTCTTCGTTTTTGCCGTAGAAGGGGTGCGCAATCCGGTGACGCTGCGCATGGAGTGGCAGACGTCGACCGAGAGCAAGGTCTACCTGCAGTTATTTGCCGAAGGTTATCCTTACGAGATCCTGGGCTTGATTAAAACCAACCGCCACCTCATCGGTCTGGAGGATACTGAGTCAGATGAGTATTTTCACTTGCTGGGTACGGATCGCCTGGGGCGGGACCAGTGGTCGCGCCTGATCTATGGCAGCCAAACATCCTTATCGATCGGTCTTATTTCCGTTCTTATCAGCACGATCCTGGGCATTATCCTCGGCGGGCTGTCCGGTTATTACGGGGGCTCGGTTGACATGGTGATCCAGCGGATGATCGAACTGCTGCAGTCGCTGCCGGCCGTTCCTATCTGGCTCGCTTTGTCGGCGGCCATGCCACGCACCTGGTCCGTCGAGCAGACCTACCTGGCCATTACCGTTATTTTGGCCCTTATCGGCTGGACGACGCTGGCGCGCGAGATCCGCAGCCGCTTCCTATCCCTGCGTGAAGAGGACTTTGTGGTCGCGGCCAAGCTCTCGGGATCAAAGGAAGCGCGCGTGGTCTTTCGCCACATGATGCCCACGATGTACAGCCACATCATCGCCGCCGTGACGCTCGCTATTCCGGTCATGATCATCAGCGAAACATTCTTGAGTTTCCTGGGCCTGGGTCTGCGCCCGCCGGCCATTAGTTATGGTGTTCTGCTGCAAGAAGCGCAGAATCTCCAGTCTATCGCCCTGGCGCCCTGGCTGCTTTTACCAGGCCTGGCTGTCGTCATCACAGTTTTGACTATGAATATTATGGGCGATGGTCTGCGGGATGCGGCCGATCCTTACAGCCATTAGTAAGCAATAGAAAACCTAGAAACCCGGTTTTTTGAAAAACCGGGTTTCTAACAGGACGGTATGGATAACGATAGAAAAACCTTACTCTCAATAAAGAATTTGAAGACTTACTTCGAAATGGACGAGGGCACGGCGCAGGCTGTCGATGGCGTCAGCTTTGATGTCCATAAGGGACAGGTTGTTGGTGTCGTCGGCGAAAGCGGCTGTGGCAAGAGCGTCACCATTAAGTCGGTCCTGCGCATCGTACAGAGGCCGGGCAGGATCGTCGACGGCGAAATTCTCTGGTGGCGCGAGCTGGAAGATGGGCAGGAAGAACTGATCGACCTGGCTCAATTGGACGCGCAGGGCAAAAGGATGCGTTCGATTCGCGGTGGCGAGATTGCCCTGATCCCGCAGGAACCGATGGCCGCCTTCAGCCCCGTCCATACGGTAGGCAGCCAGCTTATCGAGGCGGTTCGGCTGCACATGGACGTCAACAAACGGCAGGCCAGGGAGATCGCTATCGAGCGGCTGCACGAGGTTGGCATGCCTAGTCCTGAGCAGCGTCTCGATGCCTACTCGTGGGAGCTGAGCGGCGGCCTGCGCCAGCGGGCTATGATCGCTATGGCTCTGTCCTGCAACCCGCGGCTGCTGGTTGCCGATGAGCCGACAACGGCCATCGACGTGACGACGCAGGCCCAGGTCTTGAACCTCCTGCGACGCTTGCAGCAAGAGCATAATATGTCGATTATCTTCATCACCCATGATCTGGGAGTCATCGCCCAGATAGCAGATTATGTGGTGGTGATGTACCTCGGCCGCATTGTGGAGACGGGACCCGTAGACGACATCTTTCACAATCCGCAGCACCCTTATACCATCGCGCTTCTGGAATCGATTCCCACGATTCATTCCAAATCAAAAGAATTCTTGCCGACGATTGAAGGTTCTATCCCGCATCCCTTTAACCGGCCGTCCGGCTGCCCTTTCTATCCTCGTTGTGAATCCTTTATGCCCGGCACTTGCGACCAAAAGACGCCGGCGTTGCAGGTTGTCAATGAAAGGCAGTCGGTTAGCTGTTTTCTGCACCACAGTGCCTCCGAAGAAGAGACTGCCGCGGTAAGGAGTGCCGCAGGATGAACATAAAATCGAACTGTACGCTTGGGCAGATCCTATGACTGAATCAACCAACAGTAAGCCCGTTATCCTTGAGGTTAACAACCTCAAGAAATTTTTCCCTATTCAAAAGGGTTTTTTCAAGCGCGTCGTAGGCCAGGTCCGGGCCGTTGATGATGTCAGCTTCTTCATCAACGAAGGTGAAACCTTGGGCCTTGTGGGTGAAAGCGGCTGTGGTAAAACCACGACCGCTCGCTGCATTTTGCGCGCTGTCGATCCCAGTGCCGGCGAGATTCTCTTCCAGACCTCTTCCGGCGAAAAAGTGGATATCGCCACCCTATCCGATGAGGATATGCGTGTGCTGCGCAGCGAGATCCAATTGATCTTCCAGGATCCATATGCCTCGCTGAATCCGCGCCACAATATATTCGACATTGTTGGCGAGCCGCTTTTTGTGATCCAGCAGATGACCAATCGCGCGGAACGGCAGGAGCGTGTGACGAGAACTGCTGCAGCTGGTCGGGCTGCGTCCCGAATACATGCAGCGTTTTCCGCATGCCTTCAGCGGTGGCCAAAGGCAGCGCATCGTCATCGCCCGCGCTCTGGCCTTAAATCCACGCCTGATCGTCGCTGACGAGCCTGTCTCCGCTTTGGATGTCTCCGTCCAGGCCCAGGTGTTGAATTTGATGTTGGATCTGCAGCGCAAACTGAATCTGACCTACCTCTTTGTCGCGCATGACCTCAGTGTCGTGAAGCATATCTCCGACCGCGTGGCCGTGATGTACGTGGGCAAACTGGTGGAGATGTCGCCCACCGACGAGCTGTTCTATAGGCCGCTCCATCCTTATACGGCCGCTTTGATGAAGGCGGTGCCTGTGGCCGATCCGCGCGTACGTTCGGCCATGATCGAGCTCGAAGGGGACGTCCCGAGTCCTGCCAATCCGCCCTCCGGCTGCTACTTCCACCCGCGCTGTGAATACGCCGTTGATATTTGCGCCAAGGAACCGCCGCAGCTGACGGAACTCAGGCCGGATCATTTTGTCAGCTGTCACCGGGCGCATGAACTAACTTTAGACGGCGTCGGCGACGCCGTTTAGGCTTGAGGGCCGCCGCAGAAAGGGAGGAGGCTGGATGAAAACAATTCGCTGGGGCATTATTGGCTGTGGGAATGTCACCGAAGTGAAGAGTGGGCCGGGGCTGCAAAGAGCGAACAACTCCAGCCTGGTGGCGGTGATGCGCCGTAATGGCGACCTGGCGCAAGATTATGCCCGGCGTCACGGCGTGCCCAGATGGTATGATGATGCCCGGGCTTTGATCGATGATCCGCAGGTAAACGCTGTCTACATCGCCACGCCGCCCTCATCTCACAAAGAGTACACGCTCATGGCGGCACAGGCAGGCAAGCCGGTCTATGTCGAAAAGCCGATGGCCCTCAATTTCAACGAGTGCCAGGAGATGATCGACGCCTGCCGTGCAGCGGGTGTTTCTCTTTTTGTCGCCTACTACCGGCGCTCCCTGGCCCGCTTCTTAAAGATCAAGGAACTGCTTGATTCTGGGGCCATCGGCGCTGTCCGTTTCGTTTCTATCGCCCTTTACCAGCAGGTACGGCCGCAGGAGCTGAATACCTCCGACCTGCCCTGGCGTGTGCTCCCGCAGCTTGCCGGAGGCGGCCTTTTTGTAGACCTTGCCGCCCACCAGCTGGATTTTCTCGATTTTGTTCTGGGTCCGATAACGGCCGCTCACGGTTTTGCCGGCAATCAAGCCGGGCACTACCCGGCCGAAGATGTTGTCACGGGCACATTTCGGTTTGAGTCCGGCGTGCAGGGTACAGGGAACTGGTGTTTCACCGCTTTCGAGGCAGTTGATCGCACCGAGATTGTCGGCAGCAAGGGTCGCATTACCTACTCGACTTTTGGCTCTGAACCTGTTTTGCTAACGACGAGCGAGGGCAACACCGAATTCGCGATTGACTACCCGCCGCATATCCAGCAGCCGCTGATCCAAACGGTGGTAGATGATTTGCTGGGTGTGGGGCATTGTCCAAGTCGTGGAGAGAGCGGGGCGCGGACGACCTGGGTGATGGACCAGATGCTGGCGGGGTATAGAAAATAGTCAACAGCCAATAATCAACCGCCAACAGTCAACCGTTATCGCTCTCACTATAGCGGTTCAGATTACCATAAACTTAATATTGAAGGACTTGCTATGAACTACGTGTTTTCGACAAAACAGCCGCAGCGCTACCGTTTCCCTACGCACATCAATGATCTGGTGATGGATCGTTCGCAGGCTTCTGCAAGTGAAGTTTTTATCGTGGTGATCGGGCCCGGAGGAGCGCCTCCGCTGCACCAGCATGACGATACGGAGCAGATTTTTTACATCTTGGAGGGGCAGGGACGGCTGGAGATTGGTGGGGAGAGCGAGGATTTTATGGTTGGGCCGGGAGATGTGGTGCGCATCCCGCCGGAGACGCCGCATCGTATTCACTGCCTGGGAACGGCCGATCTGCGCTACCTGGCTATTGACTGTTTCCCCGCAGGCCGGCCAGATGCTGAGCCGACCTGGGATTCCCATGTGCAAGCAGTATGCCGGCTGCAAGGATGGGAGTATGACGAAGTCCTGGAGAAGTGACGTGCGCATCGACGCCCGGTTCTGCGACTTGTTGGCGATCTACCGCGCTGAATTGTTGCAGCGCACGGTTCCTTTCTGGCTGGAGCGGGCGGTCGACTGGCAGCATGGCGGCATCAACAGCTGCATCTCAGATGAAGGGGAGGTGTTGAGCAGCGACAAATACATGTGGTCGCAGCTGCGGGCTATCTGGACTTTTTCGGCGCTATACAATCGCATCGAAGCACGGCAGGAGTGGCTGGATGTGGCGCGGCATATTTTTTATTTTGCGCAGCGGTACGGCCGTGATGAAGAAGGGCGCTGGGTTTTCGCCGTAGACAAGCAAGGAAATGTGCTGCAAGGGGCGACCAGCATCTATGCTGATGGATTCGCCATCTACGGGCTGACGGAACTGGCGCGGGCCACGGGCGATCAGGAGGTCATCGACCTGGCTCTGGAGAGCTACGAAAACGTGCAGCGGCGATTGGCCCGCCCTGGTTCGTATGAGACCGCACCTTATCCGCTGCCGGAAGGAGTCAAAGCGCACGGCGTCTCGATGATCTTCTCGCTGGTGTTTCACGAATTGGGCCTACTTCTAGAGAACAAAAAGATCCTGGCAGCGGGACTGCAGCACGCCGAAGAGGTGATGACCGCTTTCCTACGGCCGGAACTACAGCTGCTTTACGAGTATGTGCATCTAGATAACACCTTGATTGATTCGCCGCAGGGGCGGGCCATCGTCCCCGGCCACGCTATCGAATCGATGTGGTTCATGATTCACATTTACCAACATTGGGGCAATGCGCTTAGAATAGAACAAGCTGTTGCGGCGATCAAGTGGCATATTGCGTATGGCTGGGATAAGGAATACGGTGGGATTTTGTTATCCCGTGACGCAGCGGGAGGAGAGCCGTGGTGGTCCTTTGCCGATGCTAAATTATGGTGGCCGCAAACGGAAGCGCTGTATGCCTTGCTGCTGGCCCACGAACTCTCGAACGAGGCGTGGGCGCTGGCGTGGTTCGAAAAAGTGCACGACTACGCCTTCAGCCACTACCCGGTGCCGGCGTTTGGCGAATGGACTCAGAAACTGGATCGCCAGGGCAAGAAATTTACGCAGACCGTGGCCTTGCCGGTTAAAGATCCTTTCCACCTGCCACGCGCCTTGATTTTCTGCATCGACGTCCTGGAACGATTGAGCGGCGAATCGCCGGCATGAGCTGCCCATGAGCCCCCCTAATCTTCTTTTTCTGATCACCGATCAACAACGGGCCGATACGATTGAGGCGCATACCACTTGCCAGACTCCCAATTTGGACAAGCTGGCGGCTGCAGGCAGCCAGTTTTTGCGCTGCTACACACCCAATCCTATCTGCTCACCGACACGGGCCAGCCTGATGACAGGGCTGCTGCCGCACAGCCACGGCATGGTCGACGTCACCCATGCTGTGCCCACGTACCGGGCCAGCTTTGATGCGAAGCTTCCCGTTTGGCCACAGGCGCTGCAAAAGGCAGGCTACCGTACGGCCTATTTCGGCAAGTGGCACGTGGAGCGCAGCAACAAGCTGGAAAATTTCGGCTTCGAGACGTATGAGGTCGAGCAGTACCAGCAGAAGCTGGGGCTGGTGGAAGTGGAAGGCGAACTGGCTGTGCAGAGGCTGGTACAGCAGAAGGGTTACCGGGATTTCTTGTTGTATGGCGTCAGCGATGCCGGGGTGGAAACGCTGCCAGAATACCAAATGTACTCAGATGGCATCCGTTTTTTGCAGCAAGCGGCGGCGGATCGGGAACGGCCGTGGGCGTTGTTTATCAGTACAGAAGCGCCGCATGACCCTTATGTGGCCCTACGCCGCTATTATGAGCGCTATCATCTCAACGACATCTCTCCGCCGGCAAACTTTGACGATGATCTGGCTGATCGGCCCGGTATCTACCGGCGCATCCAGCATGTTTGGGATGATCTGACGTGGGAGGATTTCGCGAAGGCGACAGCGTGCTATTATGCCAACTGCACGATGATTGACGAGCAAATAGGGCGCATCATGGCCACGTTAGAAACGTTGAATATGACAGAAAATACGATCGTCGTCTTCACCTCTGATCATGGGGATTACATGGGCGAACATCGCCTGATGCTTAAGGGCATTCCCGCCTTTGAAGGCGTCTATCGTGTACCTTTGATTCTCAGCGGACCAGGTATCCCTGCCGGGCGGCAAGTTAGGGAAGTTGTGAGCTTGCTTGATTTAGCTCCGACCTTAGTGCAACTGACGACGGGCGATGTTTTTCCTGGGCACGGCCGTTCTTTGCTTCCCCTGCTGCAAGGCAGGGAAAACTATTGGCGATCTGAAGCTTTTGCCGAATGTCATGGACAGCGTTTCAATTATACGCAGCGCGTACTCTGGCGTGGAGACGACAAATACATTTTCAACGGCTTCGACGAGGACGAACTGTACGATCTGGCCGCTGACCCACACGAAATGCATAATCTGGCCAGCGATCCTGCCCAGCGACCGGTGCTGGAAAGTATGTCGGCCAGGATGTGGGAAATCATGCACCAGACCGGCGACTCGACGATGACCCAGGCGCAGTACGGCATGTTCCGTTTTGCTCCAGTGGGGCCAGAATCAGATAGGTGACAAATCTCATGATGGAATTTGACAAGCGCTTCGCCCTGGTCAACGGCCAGGTTGTACTATGCGAAACAGTCGAACTTGGTAAAGCGGTGATCGTGGATGGTTCAATCATATCCGGAATCGTCAATAGCGGTGAGTTGAGCGAAGAGATAGCCAAGGTGGATGCCGGCGGACGCCTGATCGCGCCTGGGCTAATCGACATCCACACACACGGCGCGCTAGGCCACACCTTTAATGAGCCAACGGCCGAAGCTTTTGGAGTTATCACACAGGAGAACGCACGGCGCGGGGTGACGTCGCTGCTGGCGACACCGGCCACGGCCCCCATCCCTAACCTGGTAGCGTGCCTGGAATTTAGTCGCCAGTGGATGGATGAAGCTCAGGTAGGAGCACAAGTGCTGGGCGTTCACCTCGAAGGGCCGTATTTCAGCTTGTCACAGGCAGGCGCACAAGACCCGGCCAATATTCGCAACCCAAACGATGGCACGGTTGACCAGCTGCTGGAGCATCATGATGTCATTCGTATGGTCTCCTACGCGCCGGAGTTACCAGGGGCCCTGGAACTCACGGCGCGGCTGGCAGCGCTGGGCATCGTGCCCGCCGCAGGGCATAGTTCGGCGAAAGAGGATGAGGTGGCAGCGGCGATAGCGGTGGGCTTGCGACACATCATTCACATTTGGAGCGCGCAATCGACGACGGTGCGGGAAGGGCCGTGGCGCAAACCGGGCCTGCTGGAAGTGTCGCTGGCATCAGACGAGCTGACGGTGGAAATGATCTGCGACAATAAACATCTGCCCCCCACCCTGATGAAGCTGGCCTACAAGTGCATAGGCGCGGACCGGCTGTGCGTGATCTCAGATGCAACCAGCGGGGCCGGACTCCCGGAGGGATCGCGGTTCCGCATGGGGGAGATGGAGTATGAGGTGCACGACGGCGTGGGCATGATGTTCGATCGCTCCTGTTTTGCGGGCAGCACAACCTTGGTCAACGATATGATACCGATTCTTATTGAGCATGTTGGCATCCCTCTACCAGAAGCCATACGTATGGCTTCGCTGACTCCGGCTCGGGTCATTGGTGTGGACGATCGCAAAGGCAGCCTTGCAGCAGGCAAAGATGCCGATATCGCTATTTTTAATGATGATTTCACGGCCTGGAAAACGTTGGTCGGCGGGCGATTAACATTCAACAACTAACTTTTAGCAATCAACAGTTAACGGATCATTGATTGTTGATTATTTGTTTTTTGTATAGAGGAATTGATATGAATCCCAATATGATTGGTGCATTTGATGTGGAGAAGCTGAAGATCAGCATTTATGAGAGCAACGAGGATATGGGCCGGGCTGCTGCTTTTGAAGCGGCTGAGATTATCAAGACGGCCGTGCGTGAAAAAGGCGTGGCCAATATCATCATCGCCACCGGTAACTCTCAGCTCACCTTTTTACAGACGCTGAGAGACCTAGACGGGATTGAGTGGTCGAAGGTGCATATTTTTCACATGGACGAGTACATCGGCTTGCCGGCAGGCCATTCGGCCAGCTTCCCGGCCTTTTTGCAGCACCATTTTCTGGACTACATCCCGGCACCGGCGGCGTTCTATCCGGTGCGCGCAAGGGACTGGCAATTGGAAAGTGACTGCGCTGAATATGCCGAGTTGTTGCATTCACACCCGGCGGACTTGTGCGCGATGGGTATTGGCGAGAATGGGCATATCGCCTTTAACGATCCCCCATTCGCCGAATTTGATGACCCGGTATGGGTGAAGGTCGTGCGCCTGGATCAGGTTTCGCGGCAGCAGCAGGTGGGAGAGGGGCATTACAGCGGCCTGGATGAGGTTCCTACGCACGCCATCACCTTGACCATTCCAGCGCTTTTGGCTGCAGAACGGGTTCTGTGTATCGTACCGGAAGGAAGGAAGGCGGATGCTGTATTACAAGCGATGAATGGCCCGATTCGTGAAGCATGTCCAGCTTCGATTTTGCGACAGACAGATCTCACGTGCATCTTTACCTTGATGCTGACGCCGCGGCGAAGGCTTTTCCAGGGCTATGAACTCACGGGAACGGCTATTAATCACCCTGGATCATCGAGAACCAGATCGCATCCCATTTGACTTGGGGAGCATTCAGGTTTCAGGTATTCATGCCATCGCTTACCGCCATTTGCGGCGAGCATTGGGACTGCCGGAAACGGAACCTGTTCTGTGCGATACGATCCAGCAGTTAGCGACGGTCGAAGATGATGTAGCCGAGCGGCTGGGGATTGATGTTCGTGGTCTGTATCCGCTTAACAGCCACAATTGGCATATCGTGGAAAAAGATGCCGGCGCCTATTGGGCTTATCATGATGAGTGGGGTATCACCCATCACCGGCCCAAAGAGCAGGGGTTTTACTTCAGTATCGTCGACGTGCCGCTGCCAAAGTTCGACATCACGGAAGCGGACATCGAAACCTTTCCCTGGCCGGATATGGGCGCTGGTTGGAGGGTGGCGGGTTTGCGGGAACAGGCTGAGGGATATCGCGCGGCGGGGTACGCCGTTGTGCTCAAGGATGCTTTCGCGGGGATCTTTGAATTTGCGCAGCGCGTCGTGGGTATGGAAAACCTGCTGCTTTTGATGGCGATGGATGAGAAGATGGCCGGTGCCCTATTCGATAAACTGCTGGAGTTGAAGCTGGCTTATTGGCAAACGGCATTGCAGGAATTAGGGGATTTGGTCGACGTCGTCACTTACGCCGATGATTACGGCACGCAGAAGTCGCAGCTTATCTCACCGGCTATGTTCCGCAAGCAGCTCAAGCCACGCGTGCGACAGGTTTTCGAGCTGCAAGCGCAGCTCGCGCCGCAGGCCAAACGGCTTTTTCACTCCGACGGCAATGTACGGCCGCTACTTCCTGATTTCATCGAAATGGGCGTGGACATCCTTAATCCGGTGCAGGCAACGGCCACGGGTATGGACGCAGTCGATCTAAAGCGCGACTTTGGGCAGGATTTGGTTTTTTGGGGCGGCGGCGTGGATACACAAGGCATTCTGCCGAGGGGAACTGCGCAGGAGGTCAGGGATGATGTCAGGCGTAATATTGAGGCTTTGGCCCCTGGGGGAGGCTATGTGTTTAACACGGTGCATAATATCCAGGCAGATGTGCCCGCAGAGAATATAGTGGCGATGTGGGAGGCGCTGCGGGAATTTGGAGCCTATGGGTAAGGGCCTTTTGAATCAATAATTACGCAGATTGAATTGTTTGTGAGAAGAATGATGAAGGCTGATTGATAGGCAGGTAGCAGCTTTAAAGCTTGAGTTACAAAGGAGTCTGGTTATGAAGGTTCTATTCATTGGTGGGACGGGGATTATTAGTTCGGCCTGTTCCGAGTTGGCTGTGCAGCAAGGGATCGATCTGACCTTGCTGAATCGAGGTCAAAGCAAGCGTGCCGCGGCGGAAGGCACAAACGCTTTGATCGGGGATATTGGAGATCCAGAGATCGGCGCGTTGTTGGCTGATCACCGTTGGGATGCGGTGGTAGATTGGATCGCTTTCACGCCGGAACAAGTCCAGCGCGATATCGATCTCTTTCGCGGGCGCACAGGGCAGTATGTTTTCATCAGTTCAGCCTCTGTGTACCAGACACCGCCTAGCAACCTTCCTGTCACGGAATCCACGCTGCTTGACAACCCTTTCTGGGGTTATTCGCAGGCCAAGATAGCCTGTGAAGAGCTGCTGGTGCAGGCGTACCGGGACGAGAAATTCCCCATGACGATCGTGCGTCCTTCACACACTTATGACAAGCGCACGATCCCATTAACTGGCGGTTTCACAACGTTGGCGCGCATGAAACAGGGTAAGAAAGTGCTTGTGCACGGGGACGGCACTTCGCTGTGGACGCTGACGCATCACAAGGATTTTGCCAGAGGGTTCGTGCCTTTATTGGGTAATACCAGGGCGATCGGGGAGGTGTTTCATATCACTTCTGATGAGTGGCTGAACTGGAATCAGATTTACGAAATCTTTGGTCAAGCTATGGGCGTGAAGCCACAGCTGGTACATGCGCCATCGGATCTGATTGCGGCGTTCGATGCCGGGATCGGAGCGGGATTGCTGGGCGATAAGGCAAACAGCATGATTTTCGACAACAGCAAGATCAAACGGGTGGTGCCGGATTTCGCCTGCTCGATCCCTTTTTCGTGGGGGGCGCGAGAGATTGTTGACTGGTATACGGCCGATGCGGCGCGCCAGGTGGTGGATGAAGGGGTGGATGCACTGATTGACGACATTATTGCTGCGGCCGAATCGGTTTTTCCGAAGGGTTAGGAGCGCGGGCGAGACGGCGATTTTGGGGTGTGCGGGCGAAACGGTTGGATGGGATATGGTTGGTTGCCTTGTGAGGCCATGGCCAACCGTCTCGCCCCTACGGTGGTAATCAGGGTATGCGGGCAATAACGGCCGATCAATTCATTCCTATTGAGCTGGTTTTTAATCCGAATTGGTGGTACCGGACGGCGGGTATCTCTTTCGACAGATCTTTCTACTTTGATGCGGAAACGCGCATCAGCAACGACGTGACTATGCGGCGTGTTTTGTACGAACGTTTTGGCGAAATGGGGATGGGCGAGTCTGATCCACAACCACGGCCGATTATTGGATCACAACATGTCGCCGGGGGCTTCGTGATCCCGGCGCTGCTGGGAGCGGAGATCCAGTTCGCAAAGGATGCGGCTCCGCAACCTTTGCCCATGACGATGGACGTCGGGCAAATCGAAGCGTTTGAGAAACCTGATTTTCGCAGCACCTGGCCTATGAATGTGTTCATCGCGCAGATGGATGCCCTGGAAGCGGAGTGGGGCTATGTGGTAGGAGGGATGAATACGGACGGGCTGTTGAATGCGGCCTATCATCTCTATGGTCAGAATTTGTTTGTGGATTTTTATGAAGCTCCCGATCGTGTCCGGCGTCTATTGCGGCTAATCGGCGACTTGATTGTCGATGTCGCGCTTTATATACGACAACGGACTGGCGACTGTTCGATTGCGGTTAACCGCATGGTTGAACATGTCGACCCGCTGCTGTTTTTCCATGCCAACTGCTCAGTACAGATGATCTCTCCACGAAGCTACCGGGAAATTCATCTGGCTGTCGAACAAGGTATGGCTGAACGCATCCAGCCCTACGGCATCCATCATTGCGGGGATAATCTGCATCGCATGGCGCCGGTTTATGCGGAACTGCCATTGACGATGGTTGATGTGGGATGGGGATCGGATGTGACGGCCGTGCGCGAAGCGCTGCCGGGTGTGTTTCTGAATTTACGGCTGGACCCGGTGCGTATGCTGCAAGCGACTGCTGAGGAGATTACGGCCGATACGGAAGGATTATTAAAAGCGGCCGGGCCTCTTGAGAATGTTGGTGTTTGCTGTATCAACATGGATTATGGGACGCCGGATGAGAATATTTGGGCACTGTATGAGGTGGTGGAAAGAATACGCAGGATTTAAGGACCAGCGGACTTAAGGGAGGAGGAGTGAGTCGATTTTTTCAGATGAAGCGATGATCCGCAGGGCAATCTCATGCCGCACCAGCTTTAATCTCATTCATCTAGAAACGATGTTCAAAGTGGATATATTTCTGCCCAAGGGACGGCCGTTTGACCAACAGCAGCTTGCACGGCGTGTAAAGCGCGTGATCGACAAGGATTCGGCACGTGAGGTGTAGGAACTATGTCATCAACAGACCGAACTGCAGCAAGGGCTGCGGCGAATCTCGCGACAGTCCTATTTGCTGTAATAATTATTCTTCAACTCCTACTTGCTATGGGTATCTTGCCAATAACGATGGCTTGGGGCGGCCGGCAGTCTGCTCTTACGCCAGGATTGCGGGTTGCAAGTTTGGTTGCCGTAGCCATCTTGGCTTTCTTTGCTTATGTGATCCGCCGCCGTGCGGGCCTCATTGGCAAAACTCCTCCGTCGGGGATGATCAAGATCCTATCGTGGATAATAACAGCCTTCATGGTTCTCAACACGCTGGGCAATTTAACTTCACAAAGCAGCGGTGAGAAAATTCTCTTCACTCCAATTACATTTTTGTTGATAGTGTGTTGTTTTGTGGTATCGATTTCAAAAACGCAGGTGTTACCCACCGAGCCGTAAGGGGGATGCCCTGGGAACGGGTGAGCATTGTTCACTTGATAGTTGTGCGCACCAGTTTCCAGACGTCGCTGGTCATGTTATTTCCGGCAACTAGCCACAGGGCGTCATCGTGAACGAACACGCTCGCGGCATGTCGTGGGGGCCAGGGAGTGCCGGGCAGTTCATGCCACTCGATGCCATCGGCAGAATACCAAACGTCATTGCGATTGCCGTTATTCCACCCCTCCAGCACCCACATCATGTTGTCAAAAACCGCCACCTCATGATACTGTCGGGGATGCCATGGAGCGCCCTCTAGATGGCATTTCCAGTGAATACCATCGGCTGAGCTCCTGACGTCGTTGTAAAACTTTCGCTCAGGGGTCTGCGGCGTGTCATAGGTGCCTCCGCCCAAGATCCACATCCTTTCCTTGAAAACCACGCTCCCGCCGATCATTCCGCGGTTGGGCCATGCAGGGCGCTGCACATCCATTTTCTCCCAGGTCAGGCCGTCCGTGCTGGACCACACGTCGTCGTAGAAGCGCTCTTGTTCTGGCGCGAATTGCGGTATTGTCTGACCACCCATGACCCAGATACGATCTTTGAATGCCACGGTATAATGAAGCGCGCGTGGTCCCCACGGAACTTCACGGGTAACGCACTGCCAGAGCTTGCCGTCCTCTGAGGACCACACATCGTTCTGGTAATGCTTTTGGAGCGGGTCGCCCCCAACAATCCACATGCGGTTCTTGAAAATCACGTATCCTGCCGTGTGCCGGCCTTCCCAGTCCCTGCTGGAATCAAACTCGCGCGACAAAAAGGTGTTCTCCTTCTCCAAGGTCCACGCGGTTCCATCCTTTGAACTCCAGACTTCGTTGTTGCATATGAGCGGGAAGTGGATTTTGTCTTCTGGATTCCATCCCCCAAGGAGCCACATTTTCCCCTTATGAACAACGGCGCCAGCTCCGTCACGGGGCGCGAACGCCGCGTTCTCGGTTATCTTGAACCATTCGTACGGCATTGCCGGCTCTATCCTTGCTGTATTCACGACTCTCTTTTTCTGCCGGCGCTCCTGGATTGCCCAACAACGCCAGCCAAAGCACCTACTACTGTTGGATTATTTTGACTGGATGCCTAGATGCACCTAGCTCTTCATTTTACCCCATAAATCCTCTGCGATATCTTGCAAGCCCAATGCCTGTAGAGTCTCACGTTCCGGTATGGCCGCATCCTGTGTCCAGCCCATATTCTCTAAGTGTTCCTGCAGCATTTGCTCCACCTGTACTTTGATGCCTGCAGTCGGGCCATCTGGCAATGGCCCGCGCCCATAGGCTCTTGCCGGGATTGGTTGCGAAATTGCATTAATCCCCTCACGTACATTAAACGCCTGGCGAATATTGGCGATCCGCTCGCCAACTTTCAGCATTTCATCCACAGTAAAATCCCATCCAGTCAATGCGCTCAAATATTCGGGCACACGTGTATAGTGGGTTGAGAAAAAGCCAAAGAGGCAGAAACCGGTTGCCTGCATCGTGTGCACCAGGCAGGCAGCATCTTTCACAAATGCTCCTCGCCCGATCTGCTTTTCACGTCCTTCTCCAAAGAGCGGCATTGCGGATGGATAACCTGGTGGGTTGTTATATTGTCCGGCCTGAATATGCCGCCCTGGGGTCGCATCGATTTTGTAGATTACACCCAATCCCGGTTCAAAGCGCGGATCATGCGCTGGAAGTTCTTGCCCACCAATGTGGATTGCAAAGGGCTCAGAAAGTGGGCCAAGTATCCCAGACGCCTTCTTGACTCCGTCTGCCAGGATATCACCGAAATCCTCTCTACATGCGATTTTTTGCAGCATGGCATTCATGGCTTCATGATCGCCCCAGCGGAGTTCGATGCCTCCAGTTTCTTCGAGCCCAATCAAGCCATTCTCAAAGCACTCTACAGCAAAAGCGATACAACCCCCAGCGGAAATCGAGTCCAGCCCGTAACGATTACAGATATCATTGGCCACGATCAGAGAGGGGTAGTTATTGTTCATTGTCATCGTACCAAATGCTGAAGCCGTTTCATATTCGGGTTGGTGTGCTTCATAAAACTTGCCAGAATATTCCACACGACTTGTTCCCCAACAGGCGATCTGGCAGCGCCAGCAAGCCCCCTTCTTGACGCGATAGTTGAGCAACTCAGCGAAGGTCAATTTCTCCGCCCCTTCGAAATGATCTGTGCTCATTGACCAATTCTTAGTCGGCGAATCGCCATTCTTAGCACCGGCCGCTGTATAACCCGGTGTCCCTGTTGTCGAGTAGAATATTGCGGAGCCCACCCCGTCAGAAATCTCCTTGACGATTTTGTTGCGCACTTGCTTCACAGCGTCCTTATCTGCATATGGCAACTCCAATTTGCCGCCGGCAACCACCATTTTCAAGCGTTTGGAGCCCATCACTGCGCCTAGACCAGAACGGGCAGCGGTCCGTCCTTTCGCATGGAAAACTCCTGAAATCAAGGAGAGCTTTTCACCTGCCGGCCCGATGCAGATAGCTTCGAAATCTTTTCCCAGATTGGTTTTTACCCAATCTTCCACCTCGTAAGTATCCATCCCCCAGAGATGGCCAGCATCTCTAAGTTGTGGGCCATCTTCTTCCAGGTACAAATAGACGGGTCGCTGCGAAATCCCTACGAAAAACAATGCGTCATAGCCGGCTCGTTTGAGGGCAGGACCGAAGAAGCCGCTGCCATTGGCATCACCCCAACCGCCGGTGAGAGGGGACTTTCCAACCATCGTCCAGCGGGTTCCCGTTGGTGCGGTCGAACCAGTCAACGGGCCGGTCGTGACCCCCAGTATATTCTCAGGTCCCAATGGGTCTGTTTTGGCTGGTATGCGATCATATAGCAAGCGTGCCCCTAGCCCATAACCTCCAATAAAGTCGCGCAGCAGCTTTTCATCCGGCACCTCTTCCTTTATCTGCCCATCCTCAAGGTTGACCCATAATATTTTCCCCATGTAGCCACCGATCATCTTTACCTCCAGCTTGTTTGAATTCTTAAGGAGCCATGAAGCCAAACTATTACCCAATTAAGCCTTTATAGATCGTCCATCGCAAGGTTGAGATTGATAGAAAATCCGCCATCGATGCAGATGTTAGCACCCGTGATATAGTCTGCGTCACTGCTAGACAGATAGACAACTGCCTTTCCAATCTCTTCCGAAGTTCCTACCCGCCGCCACGGAATATGGACATTCGCCCTTTCCATATGTTGTTGATCATCAAAGAATGAGCGTGTCGAAGGCGTATCGATCCTTCCGGGGTTGATGCTGTTAACGTTGATTCGATAAGGAGCCAATTCCATTGCGAGGGTCCGTCCTAGATGGTTGATGGCAGCCTTTGTCATGTTGTATGCTGCACTTGCAGGCACGGCCATCTGCTCGTGAATGGAACTGATTATAATGATCTTGCCCCCTTCGCGACCCTCGTTGTTTTGCTTGACCATTTGCCGGGCAGCAAATTGGCAGGTGTGAAAAACGCCGAACTGGCTGACTTCGAAGACGCGCAGCGCATCCTCCCAGTTGATATCGATCACCTGTCCAGGGATATTCATACCTGCATTGGCGACGACGATATCGATATGGTCGAAGAAATCCACGGCGGCAGCGAACATATCCTGCACCGCGTGCCGGTCGGCCACATCCGCCTGGTAGATGAACGCTTTACGGCCCATATTCTGGACGGCAAGTGCAACCTCTTCCGCTTCCTTTTGACGTGAACGATAGTTCACAAGAATATGCGCCCCTTCCTCGGCCAAACAGAGAGCGATTCCTCGCCCGATACCTCGCGATGCTCCTGTGACCAGCGCGACCTTGTCATCTAGCTTACTCATCCCTTTCTCCTCTGCTCGCATAGAGCATTCATTGCTTTGATATTAATCGAGCTGTTACTTATTCTTTTTGCTCAAAATAAGCCATACAAGATTTGCCCTTCCACACCCAAGCTTAAGCGCAGCACCTGTCCACGCTCCACTTCAGTGACGTAGAGATCCCCGTCCCAGAACGCCACATTGGTCGGATTTTTACTCCCAAGCTCGAGTTCTGCAAAAACCTGGCCATGCGGATCGATCACGGAGACAACTCCTTTGCCAAAATGGGCAGCATACAGGTTACCATCCTCGCCAAACGCCATCCCATCCGGGCCTATACCACCCTCTAGTTTTGCAAAAACTTGACGTGATTTTTCGTAACCCTGCGCATCAAGCTCAAAAGCCAAAATATGGTTTGGAAAAGTCTCAGCCACATAAAGCGTACGTCCATCATCAGACAAGACTGCTCCATTCGGGAATTGGAAACCCCCGGCAAAAAGCTCCACCTCACCTGACTGTCTCAAAATGAACACATTTCCGATGGGATGCTCGGGGTCAGAACCCTTTGGGTCAGTGAAATATAAATCACCGTTTGGTGCGAATACCAGATCATTGGGTCCACGGAAGTATTGCCCATTCCATTGTGAAGCTGCCACATACATCTTTCCATGCGGTTCGATGATTAGGATTCCCAAATCGCCGTCCGCTACATACAAGTTTCCGTTCTTATGGAATTTCGACCCGGTGGGTACACCCCCTGTGTTCACGAATTCTGTCAGATGCCCTGCCTGATCCAGGCGGTAAACAGAGCGGGCATCCCAATCCACAAAATGCAATACGCCATTGCGATCAAAGCTTGGTCCTTCGGGTGACTGCAGGCCTTTTGCAACAACCTGTTTTATTACATTTTCAAACAGCGGTTTATTTTCTGCGGTCATCGTTTGGTTCCCCACACTATCAATTGACTATATCATTTTCTTCCCACACTTTTATAGCTGCAAGGGTGCCGTTTGTGATCGCGTCCACTCTCATCTCCAATGGGGCGATCATAGGTGCTTCAGTCCCAAATGCGGTCCCAAACAGATGTGCATAAGTTGATAGGTTATGGCCTTCTCCTTTTATGAGCGTGTCCATCCAGAACAGTCCTGGCAACCTCGGTTCAGGTTTCATCCAATCTGGCTCAACAGTGGTCTGAGGGGTTCTATCTGTGGCCAGCCATTCTGCAAAATCAGTCACCGGATAACCACACAAATTTACATAGTCAAAAAAGGCTTTTGCCATGTTGAAGACACGCTGCGGGTTTTCCTTGGGTTTAACAAGCGGCAGCCAAAACCCAGACCCATTTCCCTCATGCAGATCGTTGGTCAATCCAGGCCGGATTGTTTGCATAAAAGCATTCACTGCCGCTACTTCCGGCGCAGCATCATCTCTACCTAACATACGGTTCAAATGCAGCCACTCGCCATCGGCGCTCAAATACCCGTGCCAGCAGCGCTGATTTTCGCCAGCGCCTTCTACATCCATACAAGGATTGAGCAGCATGATACTCTGACCCCGTAATGGGTACAGAATATCAGGTCGCCGAATTGCCAAATCTCCAACAGCAACAAACATATCCCAAAAGCTATCCAGGCCTGCTTTGTGTTCGTTGCACACAAAACCCATTCTACCCAGCCTGAATATGCGCACAGCATCATGCTGCCACAGCATCGTGGCATTGGCGCCCAGATATTCAATAACATCCTGATGACTTGAAACAACAACGGGCCGGTGGGCAGCAAAACTTAGGCAGTACTGCACTCCTGCGAAACCAAACGGATCGCGTAAGGGCAGGATATGGGCTTCGTGTTCCGTTTCAAGTTTTTCCAGCATGTTCAGCGCGGCGTGGACACCGGCCGTTTCAGTGGCATGTGATCCAGCCGTGATAAATATCGCGGGCTGTTTTTGCCCACCCATCCTGGCGGAGAGCAGGGGCATGCCGTCAATTGCTTTTCCCCACTCATGTAGAGGTTTTCCACTATCGTATAACACATCAAGTACATCTTTGCTATTGAGATCTGCGTTAATTGGCATCATTTTTCCTATCCTGATCGATATAGCCTGGCCTCCCGAACCATGATCTTCTATTTCCAAGCCTCACGCATGACTGTCAGGAAATTTCGGTACATGATATTGGCAATATCTGTCTCGCTGTAACCTCTACCGGCCAACAATCCGATGATCTTTTGCAGATCGGCTATGGTATCCAGGTCATTCGGAGATTGCAGATAGCCGTAGCCTCCATCCAAATCGGTACCTATTCCCGTATGCAGGCTATCGCCTGCCAACTGGCAGACATAGTCGATATGATCGACCACTGTAGCTAGTGTGACGTTCTCGTTCGTTCCCACTCCGGCGATCCAGTCCGGATCCAGCATCCACACGTCCGCACAGATACCAATCACACCTTTTCGCTGCACGATGGCACGTAGCTGCGCATCACTCAACTGGCGCTGACCGGGTACCAAAACGCGGGCATTGCTGTGGCTGGCAATGACGGGACCTTCGAAGACTTCCAGTGATCGCCAGAATGCCTGATCGGAAAGATGGTTGATGTCGAAAACCATTCCCAGGCGTTGGGCCTCTTTCAACAATTCCACCCCCATGTCATTTAGTGGCAGGTCTGTGCCTGTGCCGCCTGTATAGCGGCCAGGGCCAAAATGACCCAGCATAATGACGCGCAGACCCAAATCCCACCACTCCTGTAATTCAGCGGGGTTGAGGATCGGGTCAGTCCCCTCGATATCAATAATAAAACCAAGCGGCGGAGCGTCTTCGGGTTTTGCCACTTCATCCGCATCCCATGCTTCCCATGCGGCCATATGCGCATCCAGCGCGCTTAGTTCGGTGAGAATTCGCACATGTCCTTCCTTTTCCAGGGCCCGGTAATAGGCCATATGACCGAGGGCAACCCCATGTGCTTGAAAAACTGTCTCGTAATCCACATATGCTCTTGGTTCAGCATCCACACCGGCAAGCAGCGTGGCAAAGCTCACCGCCACCCGGCCCTGGCGCATTTGTGGGAATGCCACTGTCCCCTGCGCCCTTCCCCAGTTAGCGGGGACTGAATTCTCTATACCAGCTTCCCTAGCACGAATCAGAGAGACTGGGTTTAATAAATTGCGATTTGCGTTCAATGCGTTAAAGGCCAGATCAAGGTGGGCATCCCAGACGATCATTTTCTTCACCCTCTTTTTTGGTTCGTTTTATATTGAAATCCCAAATAGTTTTGCGGCGTTTTGGCCCAGTATCTTACGTTTCTCTTCTTGCGATATGCGGGCGTAAATAACCGCGCCGACACGGAAATGACAATTCCCCCAGGGGAAATCTGTACCGAAGATGATTTTTCCAATATCATCCAACGCCGCGACGAAAAATTCAACCGACCCGTAGATTTCGGGAACCGTTAAATCTACGTAGATGTTCTCAAATGAGTTTGCCAGTTCGACCATGGCTTCCATGTTCTTATCCTGCAGCATATGCCCCACCAAAATAGGCACATCAGGATACTTATCGGCTATCCAATGGAGATCCTCCAGCGTGTCACCGCCAAAATAAGTGTGAAAAAGAACGGGTGTTTTTCGTTCTGTGGCCACAGCCCACATAGGTTCGTAGCGCGGAGCGCGGAGCGGATAATTGTCGTGCAGTTCGGGATGGAGTTTTATGCCTACAAAGCCTGGCTGATCGAGGTAATGGTTTAATTCGGCCTCCATCTCCTCTGCGTAATAGGGGTTGGCGACAACATAACCATAGAGCCTGCCGGGGCATTGGCGCACTGCGTCTTGAGTCACGCGGTTCCCATAACGCGGATTTGAACTAATGGCGGGGTTGGATGAAAGAATGGCAGCCTGCATCCCGATGCGGTCCATCACCTCGACCATGCTGAGAGCATCGGGTTTGTTCATCAGAAAGGCGGCATACTCAGCAAGATGCGCGTGCCCATCGATAATGGCAATTTCTTGCAGAGCTTCTCCATTTCTGAGCTGCTGTTGCCAGGAGCATGACGTCCAGGGCAGGCTGCGCAAGTCCTTCTGCGAAACACGCTGCCAGACCGGTACGCCCTCGTATTCGAGACTCTTGATTGAACTCATTTAAGCACCTCACTGAGCAGTCTTTCCAGGTTTCCTGCAGCGATAAGCTGCTTTTCTTCATCACTTACCCATGCATGGGTAACAGTTGTCATGGCCACTCCAGGGGCAATGCGTGGCATGCCGGAGCCATAGATCAAGCGACTGGCACCAACCTTTTCACAGAATATCTCGATTCCCCTAAAGAGGGCGTAGCGTGAAGTGTCGAGATGCAGGTTCGGGCAGACATGGCATAAGGCGAAAAACGATCTACTCGCCAGGCCCGACCAGCCGGTCAAGATGATGGGGAGCTGGGGATAGCGCAAGCAGAGATCATAAAGCAGTTTCCAATCGGGGTCATCGCGCCGGAAGAACATGAAGTCAATCAGGGTGGGTATACGGTGCACCTGAAGCATTTCCAGCATGGGACCGGCACACCAGGGTTCTAGCGAAAAACGATGCCCTTGTAAACCTGGTAACAATCTAACGATCCTAATACCATGGTCCGACATCTCATTCCAAAGTAAATTTGGTTCAGGCATCTCACCTGTATGGTGTGGAAAGATCACCCAACTGGGCAGCAGCCGCGGGTGGCCTTTGAGTTCACTGACCAGCATCTGGTTCCCGAGCGGTGCATGTGTTTCATGCGCCTGTGCGTGATAAACGACGGCAGATGCCACCTGCAAATGATCCAGAGCGGCCTCTAGCTCATCTGCACGCTCAAAACCACCATAATTGGGGTGTTTCCAAACTCCGATAGACGTATTGATATCAAAGAACTTCAACATGATTTTCCTCTACCTTGTTGGTCACTTGTCGTTGACCCATATACGTCCTGCCTCTTCCCCCGTTATTTCAGCAAGAAGCTGTTTTGCCTGAGTGGCTGTATCTGCCTGAGATATGAGGCACAACCCTTCCGGTGTTAGGCCATGTATGAGATTGCGGAGCTGTTCCGGTTTATTCATGCCAAAGAGGATCAACGGCCGTCTTGCGGCCTGGATCTTTTGGAGGACAGGAAGAATTTCACTCACAGTTGGGCCCGTCGGGTCCATTGTGACTTCCAGCGCCCATCCTGGCGGCATCTCAAGCAGTAAATCCAAGTGCTGCATGGAAGCTGAATGGCGGTGCATGAAACCAAACGGGAAACGAGCAGCCATAGATTGGTTGACCGGCAGGATGATTTCCTTATACATTTTGGGCGAGAGCAGCACGGTGGCATCTTCCGAAGCATAAACACATTCTCCCGGTGTAAATATCCACCTCGCGCCGAGTATGTACCCTCCATTCCAAGGCGGGATAATTTTGATCACTTCGTTGTAAATCTCAGACCAGGCTCTAGCGCAAATATGTAGCAGGCGCTCGATCTCTTGCGGATGGTCTACAAGTTCAAGACAGAACCGTCCCGTGCCGATCATTGCGGCAACGACATCTGCGGGTCCGCGCAGGAACGGCCCTGAAACAGGTGTTTGCGGGTGAAATCGTTCAACCAGATCACGTACAAAGGCAACGGTAACTTCAAACCAGGCGTCACACCATCCAGGTTGGAAAGATTGGATACTCTTATCCTTTGCCAGCAACGGTTCTGCCCAAACTGATTGCCCGTGGACGCGCAAATCCATCCCCAGGATCCCTTCCAGCCAGGGCATACAATTTAGTGGTTCAACCGGCCGGACCATATCCTGTTTATACGCTTCGAGGGCGATATGGCGTTCAGCGAACAGATCAAAGAACATATCTGCCTTCACCATTTCCGGGGTGACAATGTCACCCTCTCTGGCAATCCGGTAAATATCTTCCACGAAGTATTCCTGCAAAAAGAGCCCGGCCAAGGGGCGATCAATCGGATCGTTTCGCCAAAATGCCAGATGACGGTCTATCATCTCCACATGGAGTTTCCTTGAAATAAATTGATGGCCCGATTCACTATTTATCCTTTTATGGCACCTTCGGTCATTCCGCTCGTAATTTGGTCCTGAAGCAGGGCAAAGACAATCAAGATGGGTACGATGGAGATGATCATGCCTGCAAAAAGGTCTGTCCATTGCGCGGTATATTCAGCTCGCTGGGCCATGTAGAACAGCCCCAAAGGCATGGTCGCATTTTCTTTATTCAGAAACAGCAGTGCCAGGAAGAATTCATTCCAGAGGCTCATAAAATTGATCAGGAATGCAGCTACCAACCCAGGCCATGAAAGCGGCAGCATGATAGCCCAAAAAGTGTGGAAAGGTGAGGAGCCATCTATCGCGGCAGCGTCCTCCAATTCAGATGGAAGCGCTTCGAAAAATCCTCTCAGGATGAAGGTGTTAAACGGGACGCCAGAGGCGATGTAAAGTAACAACAACGGTATCAAACCACTGGAAAGCCCAATACTGTTCATCATAAAAAACAGAGGGATAAAGGTCAGGAAAAGGGGAACCATGTAACCGACCAGAAAATAACCGCGGAAAAAGCCGTTCAGCCTGAACGGCACTCTGGCGAGCACATAAGCCGCCATAGCAGACACCAGCACCGATATTGAGGCTCCGGTCAGTGAAACGACAATGCTGTTTCCGAAATAGGTCCCAATCCTGGCCCGCTCCCAGGCGATCGTGTAATTCTTGAACTGCGGCACCTCGGGAAGCGCCCAGGGGCTGGTCGTCAGGAACTCGGTTGTTGTCTTGAGTGAAATCATGATAATCCACAAGAATGCCAAAATGGTGCTGAGCGCAAATAATGACAGTATGAGATAGATCATGGTTTTCCCAAGCGTAAATCCGCGGCGAGGAAGCCGCTTAGGTTCCAGATCTTGATAGGTTGAATTCGTGGTCATGGTTTCGCTCGCTTCTCTCAAAACTCGATCACCTCACGTCTGGTGGCCCTGTTCATAATAAGCGTGATCGTCAGGATGGCCATCATCAATAACGTGGCCATCGCGGAGGCCAAACCCCATTGATTGCTTTCAAATGCTCGCTTGTAAATAAGGGTAGCGAACACTTCCGTGGACCCGCCCACACCCCCGTGCGGGGTCATCACCCATACCTGGCCGAAAACTTGAAGGGAAAGGACTATCCATAGAATGAACAACAAACGTAGAATGCCCCACAATAAGGGCATAGTTACGTACCAGAACGCTTGCCATTCACTGGCCCCATCGATTTTAGCTGCTTCAAGGATTTCAGAAGGAATGCGCTCCAACCCGGCCGAGATCAACAGGATCCACATGCCGAGCTGCTGCCAGGCAGTGGCCACGACGATCGCGATCAGCGCCGTACGCTTATCGCCCAGCCAGGGTATTGCCAGTATGTCCAATCCAATTGCTTCGAGTAAATTATTGATGGGCCCAAATACAGGGTTGTAAAGCAGTTTCCACATCAATGCCACCACAACAACGGAGAGCATAAGTGGCGCGATGATGATGTAACGATAAAGTGCCTTCAATTTGATCTTCTGTGTTAATGCCCAACTGATGTACAGTGCCGGGATAAAGATGATCAAAGCACCGGCTATTGAGAAAACGGCCGTATTTCGCATGGCATTGATGATTTGAGGGTCCTTGAAGATGAGCAGATAATTTCTTAATCCATAGAAGGGTCGATCCAGATTATGTCCCTGCCAGTTGGTGAAAGAATAGGTGACGGTGAGCAATAGCGGCACAAGGACGAATATCGTATAAACGATGAAAGTTGGAAGGAGGAAAGGAAAGATCAATTTCTGGCGGGACTTCAAATACATTTGGCTGCTCCTCTACTGATAATTTGCGGTGCTGGAGCCGAGGTGTTGCAGTTAGAAAAGCGCGGGGTGGCGAACCACCCCGCGTTTCTTAACCTCTACTTATCGGATTGCGGTTATCCGCCTTCCGTGGCACGCTGTTCGCGTACGGCTGCGACATTTGCATCAATCTTTGCTAATGCCTCAGCAGGTGTCAGATCACCCAGCCACATCTCGACCATGGGATCATACCAGGCCGAAGCAAGTCCGAACTTTGCCGAATTCACCCCATAGTTATACAGAATGAATTCAGCAGTTTCCGCATTGGCAAGTAGCTCATCCGCTCCACTGATCGCTGATGGTGGCGGAACATTGACGTTCGGCGAGATTGCGCCGAGCTCAGAGACGCGCTGATTGGCTACTTCGTCACTGGTGAATCTCCTCATGAACTCGATGGCCAGTTCTGGAACGTCGCTCTTTTCAGGGATGTTCCAGCTCAGAGCCCGACCAAATACCGCCGTCTGGTCTCCCTCACCACCTTCCGTCGTTACGAATGGTACAACACCTAATTCAAATCCTTCGGGGATGGAGTCTTTCATCTCGGTCATGAGCCAGCTACCCATCAGGATCATGGCCGCTCTATCCTGGAAGAAGAACACCTGAGTGGTTGTGAAGTCTGTTCCTTCCCAACCGTCAATCAGGTAGCCATTTTCCATCAGCCGATTTGTCTCTTCAGCAGCCTGCAGGAAGCAAGGATCATCAGCGAGCATCGTTCCGCTATCGCCATACAGGTATTCCATAACCTTTTCGCTGCCACAGTAGCGCTGGGCAAGCGAGTCAAACCACATACCAACATAGAAATTGACCTGTCCGGAGATTGCAATTGGGGCGACCTCTCCGCCGCTCTTTTCCACGATCTGGTCGCTAACCGCGATCAACTCGTCCCAGGTGGTTGGAGGCTCAAGGCCCCATTCATCGAACATGCCCTTGTTATAGTGCAATGCCCAGATAAACACCTGTTCAGGAACACCATAGAATTTGTCATTATACATCATGGACGGATAGAAGAGCGGGTTAAAATCATCTTTCCACGCAGTTCCATCACCACGATCCGCTTCCAGAGCTGCAGTGATGTCCATAATGTGGCCATCCTCAACCCATGAGAAACTATTGGGATCCATACCCTCGAAGATGAAGTCGATGTCCAATGGATCACCGGCCATCATACGTGTTTCGATCTGCGGACGGGCTGCAGTATTGTTAAAGGTGTAGATCACCTTGGTGCCAGGGAAGTCTGCTTCAAGTGAATCACCGATCGATTTCACAAGATCGAACGATGGCGAGCCCTCTTCCCATAAGACACCCACTTCCAGCTCGCCCGGTTCGATGGCGGGTGCCGCTTCTTCAGGAGCAGGTTCTTCTGCCACAGGTTCTTCTGCCACAGGTTCTTCTGCCACAGGTTCTTCTGCTGCAGGTTCTTCTGCCACGGGTTCTTCACTGGATCCACAAGCTGATAACACGCTGATTATCAAGAGCATCAAAATAAACAGGGTAAACAGTTTCATTGCTTTCGTACGCATTTTAGGTTCTCCTTATCTCCATTAGATGTTCAGACTATTTCACCGATTTGTCAGTAACTTGCCTGTTTTATCTTGCGATAGAAACCTCCTTCTAAGTTGATCTTTCTCATTACAACTTATTTGTGAACAATCAATTCAGGGAATCAAATCGCTTCATAATCTGGAGAAAGCATTAAGAACGAAATCGATATCTTCTCTGTTGACCATACAATTCGTTGCGATGCGCATTGTAGGATCCCCCGGAAAAACCAAGATTCCCTGCTTCTCCAAGTAATGCTTCAATTCCGATCCGCTCACCCCAAAAGCGGGCACGTTGATAAAGAACAAGTTGGTTTCCACCATCTCTGGTTCACAACTACCCGGGAACAAATCAGCCAACCCATTTGCCAGTGCCCTGGCATTCTCATGATCTTGCCCCAAGCGAGCCAGACCTGACTCAAGGGCAACAATACCGGCAGCCGCCATCACGCCAGCCTGCCGCATTCCACCGCCCAAAAGCTGCCGGAATTTTATCGCTTGGTTGACATGCTGCTGCGTACCGCAGAGAAGCCCACCGAAGGGTGCACCTAAACCTTTCGAGAGACAGAACGACAGTGTATCCACATGCTGCGAAAAATCTTCTGCCGGACGACCCGAAGCAACCACTGCATTAAAGAACCGGGCTCCATCCATATGAATGGGCAGATCGTTTCGTTTGGCAACCGCGGCAATGTTCTGCAAATGTTCCGGTCCAATCACCGCACCCCCACCAAAGTTGCTGGAATTTTCCACACAGATCAACCCAGTTGAAGTAGCTTCCCGTCCAACTGGCCGGACAGCTGCTTCGATTTCATCGGGATCCAGCCAGCCCTTGTGAAAAGGAACCGTATGCGTGACACAGTTAGCCACGCGAGCTATGCCGCCCACCTCCCACAAGAATTGGTGGGATTTATCGCCAAGGATAACTTCTTGACCGGGCTGCGTGTTGCACAGAACTCCGATCAGATTGCCCATGGTGCCAGAAGCTACAAATAGAGCCGCTTCTTTTCCAGTTTTTTCTGCTGCAAGTTCTTGCAGCCTGTTCACAGTGGGGTCCCCATCGTAGGTATCGTCTGCAACTTCTGCATCATACATCGCCTGACGCATTTCTTTGCTCGGCTTCGTAACCGTGTCACTCCTAAGATCGATGGTTTTCATTCCACAACTCCTTGTGGCTAAACATTCTTGCCGCGAGCCTGGATATCCCAGGTAGCAATCACTTCGTCCTCTTGCACAACCCACATCTGATCGAAGTAATTCACTGCATCGGATACATAATTCGGCAGAATATCCACTTTCAGACCGATTTTTGGCAGCCTGGCTGCGGGAGGTATGCCATATACAACCCCATGCTCTTCGCTCAACGAACTAAGATGCAAGTCAGGATACTGAACCACGGTCCCATACCCCGGAGTTACGATCCCGGACATATGGGAAAGTGATTTCGATCCTGCATCAGTAACGATGCGGTCCGGGTTTGGGACTTCAGGAACTGTAACCACAGTCGCCAGGATAGTCAGCGCCATTTGTTGGCGAGTATGTGCGCCTAGATCAGCGTAGCGCTGATCGCCAAAAACGTAACAACCTGGGCGATATTCTGTAACTGCATCGTCAATATATTCCATAAACCGCGCACCGGGTGTGGAACCTCCGCCTATCACCTCTGTATCAATCCCGCTTTTCTTCAAGTAAGCAGCGGCTCCGGCGGCTATTTCAGAGCCTGCCACTTCAGCTTGCAGCTGCTTTTCCCGTTCTAAATGTTCGCCAATCCCCCCTGCCATATACATCAAACCTTTGTAGCGCAGACCGGGAGACGCGATGATCTCTTGCACGAACTGCAACAACGGTTCCCCGGTTGCCACACCGGTTCGTTTATAGCCGGCTTCAATTTCTACGATAACATCCAGAATCTGAGCCCTGGCCTGTGCAGCTTGATTCAATGCACGCATGGCGGGATATGTATCGACTGATGTGGATATTTGGGGGACCCAGCGCGCCAGGTTCAGAAGGCGCTCGACTTTGTCACTGCCCACAAGGGGATAGGCTATGAAAATATCCTCGATTCCGCTTGCCGCCATCACCTCCGCTTCGCCGAGTTTCGCACATGCAATTCCGATCGCCCCGGCCTTGATCTGCAGATGGGCTATAATTGGCGTCTTGTGCGTCTTGATATGCGGGCGCAGATTCCTGCCAGCCCTCTTTGCTCTCTCTGCCATTTCAGTAATGTTCCTACTCAGTTTGTCGTAATCAACGACTAGCGCCGGTGTAGGTATTTCATGTTTTTGCATTAATCTAATCCTCGGTCTCCGGATTTGATCTTCTAGCAATAATTATGACTGGGACGGCCTCTTCGCGTTGGCTGGGCAATCAGATGATCTGACCAGTAAGTGTAAAAAACTATTCTCAGGCAGCGCTTTCTTGCATTTCATGCAGCGCATCTTCAAATGCCTTACGCATTGCCGACACTTCATCGCCGTAGGATTGGTTGATATTCAATTCTTCGAAGTCTGCATGCTGTTTTATCCATTTTTGGGCTAAGGGAGCATCCCCGTGGATAACAGCTTTGCCAAGGTTCTCATGGATGATATGATTGGCAATCAATACACGTCGTCTGGTCGCGATGTCGCCAAATCTCAGATTTTTATCTCTCAACGATTCCGGAATGCTGCCAAGCAATTGATTGAGCAGCTGTGTAAGAAATGGATTACCACTCGCTTCCGCAATCGAAAGATGGAATCTATCGTGAGTTTCCCAATTCACGTATTGCTGATTTAGTATGGCATCGTCTTCAAAATCGGACAGATTTTCCCACGCTTTGTAAATCGAATTGGCGGCCTCCTGCGTCATATTTTCCGCGGCCAGGGTGACGATACTCGTTTCCAGAAAAAACCGGGCCTGGTTCATATAGTGGCGCATCTCTTTTTGCAGCGTATCTGATAAGGTTTCGATGTTGGACTCATAGACATCAAAATTCGGTCTATATTTCTTGACAAAGGTACCCTCCCCCGGCCTTGTTTCCACCAATCCCATGGCAGCCAGACCCTTAAGCGCCTCTCGGACAGATGAACGGCTCACATTCAACATTTCGATGAGCCCTCGCTCGGAGGGAAGCCTATCGCCGGAGCGAAGCTCGCCATCGCGTATTTTCGTAACGATCTGTTCGATTATCGAGTCGACGACAGTTGTTTTTTGAGGTGGGGTTAAGATCAATTCGCTTTTCATAGAGAATCATCTGGTATTCATATATGCTTGTCTGCTGGTCTGACCACAATAGTACAATGCTCACCTTCCAATGTCAAGGAAACCGTAGCACTGCTGGCACACGGAGTTTTTACCGACTAGAACCAGAGACAGCTATGTTAACCTCCCTCTGGCAAGGATGTCCCAAATGATCTCAACTTTCCCATCTCTCACGCCGAGAAGCCTGTCAAAAAGAAAGAGCGTCCAATCACCATAACCGACCACAAAATTGATCTTATCGCCCACACCCAGCTTCAAGTCCATGTTGCTGACTTTTAAAACCCCATGCTCGGATGAAAGTGAGACGAGCTCTACGCCCTCCAGGTTCTGCGGTCTCGGCATGCTGATCTCGTTGTTCAACGATTTCCGGCCAGCGTCAACGATGGCACGTTCCGGAACGGCACGGCTGGAAACTGTGGTCATTACAAAAAGTGAAGATTCTGTAGCCGCGCCCCACTTCTGGTAGGTTTCATCGCCAAAGACGGCTCCGCCAGCCTGGATCTCTGTAACCCCCGGGATCTGGGCCGTTATCCTGAAGCTACCACTGCCGCCACAACTGATGATCTGCACCGGTATGCCATCATCTTTGATCAGCGACGCGCTATTCAACAACAGCCGTATGGATTGCTCCACGACCCGCTGCTTCTCCAGCGGATCGGCAATCGCCACCGCCTGTCCCTCCCAGCCCATCAAACCGGCAAACTCGATACCGGGCATATCCAGGATTTGTTTAACAAATTCGTGCGTGAACTGCCCAGGTTTGATCCCGGCGCGCTGCATACCGATGTCTAGTTCAACCAAGACCCTGATCTGGGTTCCTGCGGCAGATGCTGCGGACGAGATCGCTTGCGCATTGTCCAGATTATCCACAGCAACCATGACATCGGCTTGGCTTCGAAGGGCTATCAACCGTTCGACTTTTTTTGCGCCGACAACCTGATTGGCTACTAGAATGTCCTTGATACCGGCGGCGGCCATCACCTCTGCCTCGCTGAGCTTGGCACAGGTTATCCCAATAGCGCCGGCATCAATCAGTTTGTGAGCGATGGCGGGTATCTTGATGCCCTTGGTGTGCGGACGCCAGCCTACAGCGGCGGACTGCATGTATGCCGCCATGAGGGTGATATTACGTTCCATCATATCCAGATCGACCCAAAGCGCCGGGGTATCAACTTCAAAAACAGTTTCACCTATGATCATGGTTGATTGCTCCTTTTCTAATAAGGCAGACGTGGCATTGTTGCGCCATATGAATAGGGTTTCCATGCCACCCCTCTCTCGTATTATAATGGAACTATGGAAACTATCCGATACAACTTTTTTTGCAGCAGAGCCCGGCCTTGCCAAAGACAAGCATAGTCCTTATCTTTGTTCTATTTACTCTGATTGTCACTGCCTGTGGGCCAGATACGCCAGCGGTCAATGACGCAGTACCCGACGAACAGCAGCAGGTAGCAAGCGAACAACCGGCAGAGGATGCGGAGGCTACCATAGCGTTAATTGCAGCCGCTGCACGTGGCAACGTAGAAACGGTCACGGGCCTGCTCGCACAAGGGGCGGATGTACACATATCCGATGCCAGCGGCGTTACGCCCCTTATCGGGGCTGCATACCAGAATCATGTGGAGGTGGCCAAGCTGTTGATCGACGCCGGCGCGGACGTCAACGTGCAGGATGAGACGCAACAGAGCACCTATCTGATCAGTACATCGGAAGGATTTCTTGAACTACTGCAACTGACGCTGGCAGCCGGAGCGGATGTGCATAGCCTGGACAGCTTCGATGGCACGGGTCTGATTCGGGCAGCGGATCGTGGGCATGTCGAGATCATTGAAGAACTGCTCAAGACGGATATTGATATCGACCATGTAAACCGGCTCGGTTGGACCGCACTCTTGGAGACTATTATCCTGGGTGACGGTGGCCCACGTCACACAGAGGTTGTACGCCTATTAGTCGAAGCAGGTGCAGATGTCAATCTGGCTGACGGTAACGGTGTTACTCCGCTTGAACATGCCCGCGAGCGTGGGTTTGAGGAGATGGCCATGATTCTGGCCCCTGCCCCACCGGCATCCGCTGCCAGGCAAACGGCCGTGCCGATACCCACACCCACGCCACATCCACTTTTCCCCTACACCATTCCCGAATTGCGGATGCAAGATTTCTCCGGCGGGCCGGTACAGATTCGATCTGTTCTGGAAAAAAATAAGGCCTTTTCTCGCTATTACATCGACTACCGCAGCGATGGCCTGGCGATTACCGGTGTTATGCACGTTCCCGCTGGTACGGGTCCTTTCCCTGTTCTCATTCTGCTGCACGGTTATATGGAGCGCGACCAGTATTATGCCGGCGCTGATACCGCGCAGGCGGCCGAATTTTTTGCCCGGCACGGCTATCTGGTTCTGGCACCCGACCTGCGCAGTTGGGGAGAGTCAGAGTCCGGCCTCAGCCTTTTTCATATGGGGCTGGTTGTCGATGTGCTAAACTTAATCGGTGCTTTGCCCTCTGTGCCGGCAGCAGACCCAAGCCATGTGGGTTTGTGGGGGCACAGTATGGGTGGTGGTATTGCCACCAAAGTCCTGACGATTGACGATCGGGTACAGACGGCCGTTTTATACGCACCCAACAGCGCCGACGATGCTGATCTGATTGCACGATGGGGTCCCGGCTGTCTGGAAGGACAATCGGAAGCGGCCGGCGATCATTGTAATCCAGGCGAAGTTATTCCCCTGGATACCCCACCTGACCTGATAGAAGCGTATCTGTACGCCACTGCTGATAGGGAGTTCTTGCAGCAAGTGGCGCCACTGTATCATGTGGCGAATATAACAGCACCGGTACAAATTCACGTTGGAACGGCCGATGGTCAGTTCTTGACAGAAACTCCACCGGAATGGTCTGGCAAACTAGCCACAGCTTTGCAGGCTGCCGGCGGGGACGTTGCTTACTACAGATATGATGGACAGGGGCATTTCTTTACAGGGGAAAACTGGGACAACTTGCTCAACCGGGCATTGGCGTTGTTCGATGCGCAATTAAAAACCGCCAATTGATTCAGTGTACAATTAAACAACGGCACGTGCCGCAGCCCATTACTTTGGCCTAAGGTAATCAAGAATCGTTGGCATGAGGTTTGACTTTACCGCATAGGATTAATGCAGTTGGCTAATTACGATCCTTTCTGTACAGTATAACTCTTAAGATCACGACCGTAATATTAGACTATATATTGATGCGGTAAGGAGTATTGGTTATGAATGCAGTCAAAGTTCAATACACGGTCAAGGCCGAGTATGTGGAAACCAACAAGGCCAATATCCAGCGGGTCATGACCGACCTGAAGGAAATCAACAGTCCGGATATCCAATACAGTGCTTTTCTGCTCGACGATGGCAAATCGTTTGTACACTTCGTCATGCGGGCTAATGACGAAGCGCAAAAAACGCTAAGCGAATTGCCGTCTTTCCAGGAGTTTCAGCGTCAATTGAGAGAAAGCGGTCCGGAAGCTCCGCCAAATGCGGAAAATCTGTCTCTGGTAGGGTCTTCCTGGGATATTTTCTGACCATTTTTTGCGGGGGCAGCACGGGCTAGCGCTCATGAACGACAAATAAAAGGCCTGTTTGTAGTAACCGCTTAAGCGCAATTAGTTGAGCGGCGGCAGGAATGCTGCGCAGAGGCACACTGCAGAAGATGCCAACTTCGCCTCAAGTTGGCATCTCGCAAACAAGTTGAGGGGGTGGAATCGCGTAGGATTGGTTGGGGGTGGATGCAAGCTCATATTGACAGGTCTATCGTGTTCTACTAGGATTGCGTTAGCGCTAACGGTGAGGAATCAGTAGGCGGATTTTGGTCTGCTTGTCAAGTGTAGCGTGGGGCGCGCGGTGAATTGGTGAATCATTAATGGGGCGTTAGGGGTACAAGTAAGCTATGAACTTAAAAGAGCTTTGCGCTTGGTATGATTTCTCGGGGAAGTGCGTGGTGATCACGGGCGGAACGGGGGTACTGGGGGGTGAGATGGCTTGTGCGCTGGTGGGGTGTGGCGCGAATGTCACTGTCGTCGATCGCAATCCCAATTTGCCTGAGGAATTGAAACGGCCGATGGATGCGGGGCCGGGACGGTATATGGTGGCTTATGGGGATGTTTTGCAGCGGGAGAGTCTGCTGGAAACGGCCGTGACCATCAAGGAAAGTTTTGGCGGGGTTGATATGTTGATCAATGCGGCCGGCGGTAACAAACCGCAGGCCACGACGGGAGGAGAGCTATCATTTTTCGATTTGCCGCAGGAGGCTCTGCGTTTCGTCTTTGATTTGAATGTCGTGGGCACGATCTTGCCGAGCCAGGTGTTCGGGCGTTTTATGGCGGAGCAAGGAGAAGGCATTATTCTGAATGTCTCTTCGATGAGCGCGTTCACACCACTGACACGTGTCCTGGCTTATTCGGCGGCGAAGGCGGGCGTGAGTAATTTCACGCAGTGGCTGGCGGTGCATATGGCACAGGAGTATTCGCCACGCATCCGGGTGAACGCCATTGCTCCGGGTTTTTTCCTGACGAAGCAAAACAGGTTCTTGCTCACTGATGAGGAGAGCGGTGAATTGACAGAACGGGGACGGAAAATTATCGACCACACGCCGATGGGACGATTTGGCAGTCCTGAAGATTTGCTTGGTGCGGTATTATGGTTGTTGTCTCCAGCGTCGGCTTTTGTGACGGGCACGGTAGTGGCTATTGACGGTGGGTTTGCGGCTTATAGTGGTGTTTAGGAGTGTATTATGATTGTGGCGCAAGCGGTTGCCGCGGATGATGGTTTGTTGAGCGTGGATAGGATACGGGAGACCTTAACCGCGGGATTGGCGGGGGCATTCACCGGAGGGAAGGTACTGGTACTGATCCCAGATCATACACGAACGCTGCCGCTGCCGCTGTTATTCCGCATGCTGGTGGAGCTGTTGTATGATGTGAAAAAGGTGGATTTTATGGTGGCGTTGGGCACCCACCCCCCTTTGGGCGAGGAGCAGGTCAGGCGGTTGGTGGGGATCAGCGCTGAAGAGCAATCTACGCTGTTTGAGCACGTGGGTCTGTTGAATCACACCTGGGATGTGGCGGATGCGTTGAGCGAGATTGGTATTTTGCCACAGAGCCAGATCCAGGAGATTGCCGGTGAGCGGTGGCATCCAACTTTAGGGGGGGATGTGTCGGTGTTGATTAACCGGCGCATCTTTGAGTATGACCATATCCTGATCCTGGGGCCAACGTTCCCGCATGAGGTGGTAGGTTTCTCCGGCGGGGCTAAATACTTATTCCCAGGCATTTCGGGAGCAGATATGATCAATGTCACGCATTGGTTGGGGGCGTTGGCGGGGGTACGGGGCACGATTGGCATCAAGGATACACCGGTGCGGGCGATGATCCACGCCGCGGCCGAATTTGTACCTACCCCGGTGACATTGATCGGCCTGGTAGCGGTGGGCGAGGGCGTGGCCGGCCTATTTATTGGCGACATGCACAGCGCCTGGAGCTCAGCGGCCGATTTGTCTTCAGAACGGCATATCATCTGGGTAGATAAGCCTTTCAAACGGGTATTGTCAAAAGCACCGCCGATGTATGATGAGTTGTGGACGGCGGGTAAGGCGATGTATAAGCTGGAGCCAGCGCTGGCTGAGGGTGGAGAGCTTATTATTTACGCGCCCGATCTAGATGTAGTAAGTCATGTACATGGCAGCTATATTTATGAAATTGGTTATCATGTTCTACCTTATTTCTTGAAGCAGTGGGAGCAGTTTAAGCATGTTCCGCTGGGCGTCCTGGCACATAGTACACATGTACGCGGCGACGGCCGTTATGAGAATGGTACTGAGTATCCACGAGCTCAAGTGACGCTGGCGACGAAGTTAGGGGAGGAAGATTGCGCAAGGCTGGCGCTTGGATACCGGAATGCGGCGGATATCGACCCACTGGAATGGCAGAATCGAGAGGATGAAGGGATCCTGTTTGTGCCGAAGGCGGGAGAGATGCTGTACCGGGTACGCGACTAGGCAAGGTGATTGAATGGCGGTGGTATATGTCATTATGGGGGTCTCCGGATGCGGTAAGTCGACGGTGGGCGAAGCGCTGGCAAAGCGATTAGGATCTCCTTTTTATGACGGGGATGACTATCATCCGCCTGAGAATGTGGCGAAGATGGCGAGCGGGAAGCCGTTGGATGACACAGACCGGATCCCGTGGTTGGCACGGCTGCGAAACTTGATTGCCGCACACTTGGAAAAGGGGGAAACGGCCGTTCTGGCCTGCTCGGCTTTGAAGAAGAGGTATCGTGACCAACTCCGGGAAGGAAACGACGGCATCCAGTTTGTGCACTTGAAGGGGGATTTTGAGCTTATCTGGAGGCGGATGCAGGCACGGCCGGGGCATTATATGAAGGCTGAAATGCTGCACAGCCAGTTCGCGGATTTGGAGGAACCGGACGCGGATGAAGCAATAATTGTGGATATTGAGAATAATGTGGAGACTATTGTGGAGAGGATCCTAGAGGCCGGGGGTTAAGAGAATAATCAAAGATTACGCAGATAAGCATATTTTTTTGAGTATGGGATGTGATAGATTGGAATCTAGGATTACGCTGATTGCGCAGATTAATTTTATGCTGGTGGCGATGGGGGAGTGGTAGTCTGCTTCTATTATGTAGGGAGGAGGTGGCAGTTACTACTGGGTTCTTGCTGAGTGAATGGGGGTATCAGGTGCAAAACGCCAGGGATCGGGAAAGAGCGGGAGGCCAATGACGCAGGCTTCACAATGCCCCGTAAGCCAAACCTTAATCTTGTCAGGGCACAATCAAGCTATTATTGGAATCATGGTATAGTTTCTGCGCTATAGCGCTTTGTTGCATATTTACTTTCCGGACCTGAATGTATGCTGAGGATGGGCGTCGAGTCGTCACAATTATTTTGTTAGGGTGTACCATGTGCTTACTGTTCGCTTGTAGCAGCGGAGTCCAGCTAGATTCCAGACCGGCAGTGGCTGACACCCCACCTACTATGGCAAGTCAAAACGATTCCGCAGAATTGAGCCGGAACACGGCCTTGCCCCCTACCCCGGTGGCCACGACGAACGCGCCGGAGGTAACTGAGGCAGATGAAGTTGCGGTTTCTCCAGCCGGCGAGGCCGTGGCGGACACGGGGGATGGGACGCAGACGACAACGGTTGATGAGGTCGTGGTCACGACGACTGAGGATCTTCTGCCAATAGCGGAGCCAGGACAATCGCGCGGATATCAAACCACACCCGGCGAGTTGAAAGAGATTAAACGCAAGGCGGATGCGGGTATAGAACCGTACAAGACGGCCGTTAATTTGGTTTTTGAAGAGGCCCGGAAAGGGTGGGATTTCGAGCTGCAAGCGCAGGAAACTTGCCCCGATGCGCACAATCCGGCGTGGAATGACAATGAGGCCGGCACTTCTATTTTGTATGCCAAGGCGCTGGTTTATCAGTTAAGTGGGGAAGAAGCTTACGCCGAGGAAGTGAAAAATATCCTACAGCGTATCATGACCGAAGTCGAAACGATCGACGTAGACGACGAGCAATGCCCGCTTAATTTCGCCTGGGGCGCGCCGGAGCTGGTTGCGTCGGCGGATCTGATTGAAGGGTATTGGCATGATCAGGAGTGTACGGGACCGGTATCAACCCTATACAGCGATACGACATTGGGTTCCGGAAACTGCAAGGCGCTTTTTCAGAACTGGTTGGTCAAGAACCCTTATTATATTGTGTCGGAGACAGCCCAAGCTACCACGAGTAATTGGGGGGCGGCAGCCACGAACAGCACAGCTCATATAGCCGATTATCTGTGGGATCGTCCCGACGTGAGGTTAGCACATCGCAATCCCTCACAGATCAATAACGGCGAGGAATACGCCCTCACAGCGGCCGAAGCGTACACGCTTGCTAATGAAACAGCCATCGAGCGTATGAATGGTTATCGCGTGGAATACGCCAGCGTTTGGTCTTGCGATCGCTTTGCGCTTAATCCGAAGCAAAGCTCTGAGTGGGAGCCGGTTAAGTCGCAAATCAGTGAAAAGGGTATCATTCCTGAGGATGCGCGGCGCAAGGAGTATTGTAATATCCCGCAATATGACAACGCGTTTAAGCACAGCTACCCCCAATTACACCTGGGTAATAACATTCAACAATGTGAATTGATGCTGCGCCGCGGCGATCGCTCCTGTTATGACAATGTCGATAACAGCGACATCCCCGATTACACCTATAGCGATGCTTTTGGTTTTAGCAGAACAACGCATCTTTATCCGGGGCGCGGTTCTATTGAACGCGCCATTAATGCCATCATCGTAGATGCCGGGATCAGCTGGCAGCAGGATCCGGCACTCGAGGTTGCTTACCACTATTACTTCAACCACCATACGATGCCCGGCGTAGAGCAATGGTTTGAACAGCTTAATAGGAGACGCGCACGTTGTCTTAATCATCTATGTTTTGGGATGTTAACCCATGGGTTTGCCGCCGACGAGAGTCCACAAGACCCGCCGGTTGTTGCACCACCCAGGTAAGGCGTTTGCAGAGCCAGATCATAGTGCGCGGGATTTGTACCTAAAGAGTGATGCATCCTCAAATTTGCCACGCTTCAGAGCGTTTGGAAACGATTATTATAGGAAATTGATTATGAGAATGGTACGTTTTGTTTTGTTTGGGGTATTTTTATTCAGCGTCTTCATGCTGAGTAGCAGGTCATCGGCAGAGGCATCTACCCCCATAGAGGTTGGTTATAGCGATTTTCAGTTTCCGAGTAACCTGGGCAATAAAGAGGTGACAGCCGAAAAGCCGGAGAGCAAGTTATGGTGGAACGACGGTTTCTGGTGGGCCAGCATGTGGAGCAGCAGCGGCAATGCATACCATATTTTCAAGCTCAACTGGTCTACACAAGATTGGGCAGACACGGGAACCGCCCTGGATGATCGCACAGGTTCTAAGGCTGACGCGCTCTGGAATGGAACGAAACTTTATGTTGTATCTCATATCTGGTCTGGTGATGGCGCCGCTGCGCCTGCCGGACAACGAGGCGAGTTGTATCGTTACAGCTACAGCTCCGGAACCTACACGTTGGACAGCGGTTTTCCGGTCGAAGTGAGTGGCGGCAATTCGGAAGCGCTGGTCATCGACCAAGACTCGACGGGGATGCTGTGGGTGACCTATGTCCAGGACAGCAAAGTGTACGTCAATCACAGCGTGCTGGGAGATGACAGCTCATGGGTGGGGCCCTATGTGCTGCCCGTCGGTAGCAGCGCCAATGTGAATTCCGACGATCTGTCCTCGATTGTGGCCTACGACGGGCATGTCGGCATCATGTGGAGCAACCAAGCGAGCGGTGTACAGATGTTCTTCGCCGCACATGCCGACGGTGCGGACGATCAGGTATGGCAAAGTGTCGCGTCCTATACGACTTCCGGGGATGATCATATCAACTTAAAGACGCTTAGCTCCGATGGCGCGGGGAAGATATTTGCGGCGATCAAGACGTCGAAGAGTGCCGTGCTGATCCTGTTGGTGGTTTGCGACAGCGGCAATTGTACCTCTGCAAACGATTGGAAGGCGCATATAGCCTATACGGGAAGTGATCCAGGCAGTCCCACACGACCCGCTTTGCTGCTGGATACCAGCAACCGGGATCTTTATCTGTTCGCTCGGGTAAATGATGATATCTACTATAAACGCAGCGACATGGACAATATCTCATTTCCTAGCGGTACGGGCGAACCGTTCATCAAGAGCAGCTCATACACAGGTATTAACGACCCCACAACCACCAAACAAAATGTGAATAGTACGACAGGGATCGTGGTCGTGGCCAGTGACTCGAGCGCGCGTTACTACTTCCATAACTGCATACGGCTGGCTGGCGGAACTTCTACGCAGTGCCTAACGGGTAACCCGACTCCGGAGGTACGCTTCAGCCAGCCCAGCTACCAGGTCTCAGAAGATGGCGCTCCTTTAGCAGAAGTGACCGTTGAATTAACCGGGAGCGTGGGCGGAGCGGTGACCGTCGATTATGCGGTAACGGCCGGTACGGCCACTAGTGGCTTGGATTATACGCCCACGGCAAATGGCCAACTGACCTTCGCAGCGGGGAGCACGACTCCGCAAAAGATCACCATTCAGATCAAGGAAGATACTGAGGTAGAACTCCCGGAAACGATTAATGTAACCTTGAGCAATCTGACCGGCACAGGCGTCAGCCTAAGCGCGGAGGATACAGCCACTTTGACCATCCTGGATGATGACGCGCCGCCGGCAATCAATTTTGGCAGTGCAACCTACAACGTGATCGAAAATGGGATCCAGGCGACGATTGACGTCACACTCTCTAACAGCTCCGACACGGCCGTAAGCGTACAGTACGCGACGGCCAATGGCACGGCCGTCGCGGGACAGGATTACGTGGCGATTCCCCCCACCACGCTCACGTTTAACCCAGGGGATCCGCTCAGCAAATCTTTCAACGTCACGCTGATTAATAACGCCGCAGAAGAAACGGTGGAAACGGTGCTGCTTAACTTGAGCAATCCATCAGCCAATGCCTCATTGGGGACACAAAGTACGGCCACGTTGAGTATCTTCGACGATGATGCGCCTCTGGAGGTCGCTTTTGAGAGTGCCACTTACAATGTGTTTGAAAATATGGGCATGGCAGCGATCAATGTCCTGCTCTCGCGCCCCTTTGGCACGGCCGTTAGCGTAACTTATCAGACGACCACTGGCGGTACGGCTACAGCCGGGAGTGACTACACGGCGATCCCCCCCACCCAGCTCATATTTGCGCCAGGTGAGTTTAGCAAATCTTTCCTGGTACCGATTATCGACAATGATGTTGAAGAATTGCAGGAAACGGTGCTGCTTAGCTTGAGCAGTCCATCGGCCAACGCCTCGCTTGGGGCGCAGAGCACAGCCACGCTAACCATCGATGATAATGATGTAGCGCCGGGGATCGCTTTTAGCAGCGCTACATACGAGGTGAGCGAAAATGGGACGAGCGCTTTGATTAACGTGCAGCTTACTCATGCATTTGCTTCGGCCGTGTCGGTGACCTACCAGACAGCGGATGGGTCGGCCACTGCCGGCAGTGATTATGCGCCCGTTCTACCCACGACGATGACTTTCACACCGGGCCAGATTAACAAGAGCTTCAACGTATTCATTAGTGATGACGTCACGACGGAACCGTCCGAGACTGTGCAGCTCATACTGAGCTCTCCTTCAGCCAATGCGTACCTTGGGACACAGAGCACAGCCACACTGACGATCCTGGATGATGATACCGTGCCCACGATCACGCTCGAATCGGCGACTTATGATGCTGATGAGAACGGCGGAGATGTAGCGGTGGTCATTAACCTGGATACCGCGGCAGGGCAGGCGGTTAGAGTCACCTATGCGACCAGCGACGGTACGGCCGAAGCTGGAAGAGATTATTTGACGGCAAGCAATATAGTGGCCTTTGCCCCTGGCGTAACCCGCCAGACAATCTTCCTAACTGTTATAGATGACTCGTCTGAAGAAGGAAATGAAACCTTTAGCCTTGCCCTGAGCGCCGCGGAAAACGGGGTGATCGGGACGCCAGGCAGCGCAACGATCACGATCGTCGACGATGATTTACCCCCTACTGTCAGTTTTAAGGAGACGTCGTATACGGCGGCGGAAAACGGGGGGCAGGTGACAATCACGGCACTGCTTAGCCGGCCGGTCAGCCAGGAAATTACGGTGGATTATGCCACAAGCGACGGTACAGCGACGGCCGGTGATGATTACGAAACCAAGTCCGGCACGTTAACCTTCTCAGCATATCCAGACCAGCGCGAATTTTTCGGTGAATATCATCAATGACAGCAAAAACGAGCAAGATGAAACGGTTATCCTAAGTCTAAGCGACCCTGGCGCGGCTTTGTCGAGCGTAGGGGCCAATACGACGCTGACGATTACCGATGACGATCGACCGGCAGTGCAATTCATGAGCAGCAGCTATGATATTTACGGCGCAGGTTCGGCCGTGATCGAAGTGACGTTAAGCGCGCCCGCTGAAGAACCCGTGACGGTGAACTTTGCCACAAGCGATGGCACGGCAAGTGCAGGCAGCGATTACATAGCAACGAATGGGAAACTGACTTTCCAGCCCGGAACGGCAGGCCAGACGTTTACGGTACCTATATTGAAAGGGGTTGTTTCCGGCGCAACGGGAAAAACGATCAACCTCAGTTTAAGCAGCCCACAGCTGGCTGAAATGGGAGTGCAAGATACGGCCGTGCTCACGATTTCGCAGAACAAGGTCATTTTCTTACCACTCTTGAGCAGATGAGCGTAGCGAAAGACCGCGGAGGTTTCGGGACCTCCGAAGTATGAATTGAACAGCTTTTTGTAGATTACTTAGATCAAAGGTAAGAACAGTTTATGGAAAAACAATGAAGTCCGGCCAATCGTGGTGATTAGTCCAAATTTTATATATTCAGATTAGAGTTTTCCATCCGGAAAAATGCCCATCGACGAGACGATCAGCGTTTAGGGAGAAGGTGCACAACGGTAAGTCTCAGGGCAAGCCGTTGCGGATGGTGAGGAGAAAAAATGAACGAATCTAAAAACAAGAAATTACGTCCGATTTACCTGTTATTGGCGATCGGTCTGACGATAATACCACTCGTCTTAATGTGGAGCACCCTATCTACCGCCCAGGAAGATGGCGTGCCCTTCATACCGGGTGAGGGCTATCTTGATTTCAGCTATTTTGATCAGTTTAATGGCAAGCAAATAATCAAAGATCCTACCAGCACGAAGGCTGAAAGTAAATTGTGGTGGAATGATGGTTATTGGTGGGCCAGCATGTACGTTCCGGGCACCAATGCGTTCTTTATTCACCGGCTGCAGTGGGGCACGCAGACCTGGGTAAACACGGGCGTACAATTAGACGACACGCGTGATCCGCTTAATCCCAAAAATGTGAAGGCAGATACGCTGTGGGATGACGTCAACCAAAAACTATATGTTTTGTCCCATGATTATGGAGAAACGCCAGGATCCGTCAGTGAACCCAACAGCGGGCGCCTGTACCGCTACAGTTACGATGCCTTAGGCCAAACCTATAGTTTGGACCTCGAGTTCCAAGGCCCACCTTATGTGACTGTGAACAGAGCCAAGACGGAGACATTGATACTGGATAAAGATTCAACAGGCCGGTTATGGACGACCTATACAGGGCGTACTGCTACGTCCAGCACCAATAATGCGGTTTTTGTCAACGCAAGCGCTGGTGGCGGGCTCGCTAATGACAGCAGCTGGGGAACCCCTTTCTCCCTGCCGTCTCCGGTGCCGGTGGCAGCAACTGAGGTCTTTACGGGTGACGTCTCCACGCTGGTTGCTTACAAGAATCAGATAGCGGTCGCCTGGACGAATCAAACTGAGACGATGTCGGGCACATTGCACCTGGCGCTGCATCCCGATTCGAGTAGTCCAGAAAGCGGATGGCAATACTTTTCAACGCCCGTACCGACTGGCGCTCATATGGACGACCATCTCAGCGCAAAATCTATCGCCGCCAGTTCCAACGGCCAGCTATTTATAGCCGTTAAGCTGCATGGTGATGGCCCTAACGATCCGGAAATTGGTGTGTTCGCGCTCGATACGGATGGGACCTTCTCATTTCATGAGTACAGCACAGCGGCCGATAATGATACGCGGCCTGTTTTGATCATAGACGACGCTACCAACACACTCTATGTATTTGTCACTGGAAAGACCACCGGTGGTGGCAAGATCTGTTATAAGACGCTTGCTATTCCAGGCCCTGGGGGGCTTGCAGGAATGGGCGATTTCCCAGCCGGCGATTGCGGCACCACGTTTATTGAAGATAAAGCTAATATCTACAAGAACATCAACGATGCCACGTCGATGAAGGGTAATGTGAATGATCTCACCGGCATCGTGATCCTGGCCGCGGATGATATTAATAATCAGGTTTATGTGCACAATGTTATGGGCGATCCGCCACCAGTCGTCGATGCGACCGGTCCGGCACGGAATGCGGTAGGGGTGGCGTTGACGAGTACGGTTACGGCCACGTTCAGCAAAGAGATGGTCGCGGGGACCTTGACGACGGGAAGCTTTAAGGTAACGGGGCCTGGCGGCCCGGTGCTCGGCACGGTAACCTATAATGCCGCCTCAAAGACGGCGACATTCGCAGCAAACCAGCCTCTCGCACCCAACGGCACCTATGTTGTGGAACTGACCCAGGCTATTCAAGATACGACTGGCAAGAGCTTGAATCAAGGCATTGAAACGGGTGAAATACGCGAGAGCTGGCAATTCGAAACAACAGGCCCGCCGGTGCAGTTTGATAACACGGGCTATACGGTGAACGAAGGGGATGTTGCAACGATTACAGTAATCTTGCAAAGTCCATCTCCGAAGCCGGTGATGGTCGGTTACAAAACTGTGGCCATTCCAGGCGGAGCGGTGCCGGGGCCGGGGCCGGGAGCAGACTATACGCCTGTTTCGGCAACACTCACGTTTCCAGCAGGGGTAACCAGCCAAACCTTTAACGTGACCACGCTGCCTGATGGCATTGTCGATGGGCAAAAAGATGTGGGCCTGGAGCTGTTTGATCCGGTAGACACCACGCTTGGCGTGCCTTCCACGGCGCTGTTAAGTATCTTTGATAATGAGGCGTCGACGGTGCGGTTCCAAAACGCCACCTACTCTGTCAACGAGAACGATGGTACGGCGACGATTGAAGTGACCTTATCGCCGGTGTCAGTGGATCCAGTAACGGTTAAGTTCAGCACGCAAGATGGTACGGCGACGGCGGGTGAGGATTATACGGCCGTTGTTAATCAAGAAATCATCTTTGCCCCCGGTGACACAAGCAAAACCGTCCAGGTGACAATCCTGGAAGACAATCTCAACGAGTTGAATGAAACGGTCAACCTCATCTTGTCTGATCCAGTCCCCGGCGTTACGCTTATTGCAAACAGCCCGGCCACGCTGATTATCCTTGACAATGATCCGGAACCCAGTGTGAAGTTCAGTTCTAGCAAATACAGCGTCGACGAGGCGGGGGGAAAGGTAACCCTTGAGGTAAGACTGAGCAGTAAATCCGGACGAGAAGTGACGGTTAAGTATGGAACAGGTGGCGGTAGTGCGACGCCAGGAATCGATTACGAGCCGACGAACGGTACCTTGACGTTTGCCAAAGGGGAAACGGTTAAAAGCTTCGACGTAAAAATAATCGATGACAAACTGCCAGATGAAGGCGAAGCCTTCAACGTCGGATTGAGCGATCCTGATGGCGCTGCGCTTGGAATACCAGCCTCTGCAGAAGTGGCAATTACCGGCGCGGATATACCGTCTGTGTACCTGCCGATAGTCATACAATAATCCGAACAGTAGTTTAGCGCTAATTGCAATCGCTGGCAATTGGTGAGGCTAGAGTTAGTAAGGGGCGATCAGCAAGCTGATCGCCCCTTTTGATTACTTCGACCTGCCAGGCAACGAACGATACGACGATGGGGTCTGCTAACCATAGGGTCGTTGTTACCTACAAGCTTGTTCCTGCAACAGAAGGTTTTTTCAATATGCCCTAGGTAGGCGACTCTAGTTGTCCAGCCTGCGGTCGTTGGCAATATTGCCACGCTAAGCAGTTTTGCCTTGGCTTTTCGCCTCTTTTCCGCTCGATAAATCTCTTAAGCCAGTTCGTAAGTGTACGTGCACATAATACATACACAAGAGGGCCATGCGAGTTCTTTGCTAAATTGCGCGGCACCACAGCTACCAGGCTCTAAAACACAAGAGGCACTTGATGATGACAGACATGCAAATGATCGAAACACCCAAGGTGTTACTGCTAAAAAGAAATTACCAGATTTCCAAACGTGTCTTTGATGTTTCGCTATGCTTATTGGCTGCGCCGCTGATTTTGCTCGTGATGGTGATAACAGCCGTGGTGATCTGGATTGACGATCCCGGTCCTATTTCCTTCAGACAAATGCGTACCGGGAAAGGTGGCCAGAGATTTGCGATGTACAAATTCCGCACGATGGTCACAAACGCTGAAGAGCTAAAGCAGCAGTATGCGCATCTAAATGAGTTAACCTGGCCAGATTTCAAGATTACCGACGACCCGCGCGTAACCCGCGTTGGGCGCATCTTGCGCAAGACCAGTCTTGACGAACTGCCACAATTCATTAACGTTATCAAAGGCGACATGAGCTTGGTTGGTCCGCGTCCGACTTCATTTGATGTAAGCACTTACTCTCTCTGGCACACTGAGCGTTTAGAAGTGCTACCAGGCATCACGGGTCTCTGGCAGGTAGGTGGTCGTAGCGACGTCGATTTTGACGAGCGCCTTCGTATGGACATTGAGTATATTGAGCGACAGAGCCTTTTGCTGGATATACAGATACTATTCCATACCGTTGCCGCCATTTTCACCCAGCGTGGCGCATACTAAGGGGCACGAGCTTCGCAGGGCGCATCATGTTCTACGCTGTTCGTTTTCTCCCGCAGATGGGGCATTACAGGATGGTTCCTGAAGGCGCACGCCCACGATCCCTTGATTTACAAGCCGTGAGTACGCCACTGAATGAACTGTTCCTAGCTTTTGTCATGCCGCAACAGTGGAGCAAGGCACAATAATCTCATAAATCAGCACATTGCCTCACTTCGACACTTGCCGGCTTATAGTTATATTCGAGTAAAATGAAAAATCTACGGTACAGTTTCATCGCTATTTGCGCCTGGTTCTTCTTTTTCTATAACATAGAAAAGCTGTTTGGGGTTGTTAACATCGCCACCTTTGTCTATGTGCTTGTATTCGTTTATGCTATTTTGCTCATACTCTTACGGCCGCTACAGAAAATGCCGCTATATGGGCTCCTGTTGTTATCTTTACTGCCATACGTTATTCTTAAAATAGATGCAGGGCGGACTGTTACGGGACCAGGCCTGCCTATTGCGGTGACTGAGATCAGCGCGATATGGATAACCATTGTCCTGGTAAAGCAAATGGCTTGCGGGTTAGAAGGTTTTCGCGAGTCGATAACGAAATTGACAGTTGGTCGCTTAGGGAAAGAGGCTGATCCTTTTGATACGGGGCAAAGTCAGATCTACCAAGAAATCCGGCGTGCTCGCCGTTACCAGCGACCAGCAACCCTTCTAGCCATTGGTGCGAAACAACATGAAATTCAAGAATCGCTGGATCGTTTCATAATTGATGCACAACGTGAAATTATCGATAGATATGTTGAGGCCCGGATTGCGGAATTCCTTTCTACAGAATTAGGAGACCTGAACATTATCTTGCAACGAGACGATCATTTCATCGTGCTTCTTCCCGAGGCTGATCGAGATGGCGCGCTAAAAACTATAAAGCGCTTAAGGAGTGCTGGACAAGAGAGTCTCGGTCTTGAACTTGAAATTGGGGTTGCAACATTTCCTGACGAAGCAGTCACATTCGAAACGCTGCTGCAGAATGCGGAAGAAGCAATGGCCTCAGTGGTTTCCACGGATCAAAATGAATTAAACCTCACTTCGGCCCCGATCAAAAGCGCCGTATCGTGAAGATTAGTAGGGGCGGGCTTCAAACCCGCCCCAACATGGAGTACAAAATAAATGGAACAGCGTTACATCAGTTTCATTCGTCGTTGGTTATGGTTGATCGTCTTGGCTACGCTTAGCGCTGGTGCAATCACCTACTGGATAAGCAGCCAGCAAGCAGTCACTTATGAGGCGAGCAGCCGCCTGATCATTGGCCCAGGTATTGAGGGCCTTAACCCAGACGAAAAGGACATTCAGACCGGTGGGCGTTTGATGCAGACCTATGCAGAACTTGCTACCACGCGCACGGTACTGCAGACGGTCGTCGACAACCTTGGACTTGATCTTACGGTCGACGAACTCGACAAGCTGCTCACGGTCAGACCCACAATAGAAACACAGTTTCTGACTATTATTGTACAAGACGGCGATCAGGATCGGGCAACGGCAATCGCCAACGTCCTCGCCGAGGAATTGGTGCGACTCAGCCCTACCGGTGATAGCGAATCTGGAGCGGCCGTGGTGCGTACTCAAATGCGCGAGCAAACAACCCAGATCGAGGACAATATTGCCAATATCGAAGCAGGAATCGCGCTGCTCGAAACAGATTTGCAGGCAACTGAGGACATAGACGCACGGCGGGGCATCAATGATCAAATCGCTCTAGAGCGCGAGCGTTTGTCTGGTGCTCACGCAACACTAGCAGTTCTATATGATTCGCTACAGCGCGCTATTACGAATCAGGTTCAAATCGTCGAAAAGGCCATAACGGCCGAACCGTTGCCCTCTCAGACCCAGCTTAGCGTGCTGATGGGAGCTATTGCCGGTCTTATCATCGGCATCGTCATTGCTCTAACCTTCGAATTCCTGGATGACTTTACTGTACGAACGTCCGAGCACATAGAAAGTTTAACCAACCTGCCAACACTGGCCGGGATCGGCGAAATCAAGGGTGACGATAAGCTTATAACCATTGCCGATCCTCGCTCGCCAACCGCAGAAGCATTCCGCTCTCTGCGGACAAGTATTCAGTTTTCTTCGGTCGATACACCCAGCCGCAGTATTTTAATCACCAGCTCGATTCCTGGAGAAGGACGCAGCACCACGGCGGCCAACCTCGCTATCGTCATGGCGCAGGCAGGGCATAATGTTCTATTGGTCGATGCAGATTTGCGACGTCCCAACCAACAGCGTCTTTTTAATGTACCATCCTCGTTAGGGCTTACCAGTCTGCTGCTGGAGTTTGATGCCACCAAAACAGACGAAGAAGTAGAGACACTAATAGATGATGTCGTCCAGGTGACAAGAATAGATGGGCTGCAACTGCTAGCCAGTGGACCTATCCCACCTAATCCGTCAGAATTGCTCGGCTCGACAAAAATGAGAGCGCTGTTGAGCAAATTGATCGACCCGTATGATTTTGTCATTCTCGACAGCCCCGCAGTTCTTCTAGCGACTGATGCCGCGGTTCTTAGTGTGCACACCGATGCGACCCTGCTTGTTGCCTGGGCCGGCAAGAGCCGTAAGATCAATTTGCAGCGGGCGGCGGAGCAGCTGCGTGAAGTTAATGCGAACCTCATGGGCTGCGTGCTTAACGCGGTGTCAGCCAAGGATGTCCACAGCCGCTATTATGAAGATGACAACAGCGCTTACGAGAGCGATAGGAATAAGCTGGGAAAGAGAAGTTTCCTTCCAAGTATGCCACGCATTCAACTTAGAAGAAGATTAGGCATACCACCGGCTAAAAACTAAGCGTTTCGGTGGACTATGCACAAGTTATTACTGCATACTTTTGAATCTCTGGAGCAGGAGAATATCCCTTACTGTGTCTTGCGCGACGGGGATCGCATGCATGTGTATGCGAACGGTGGGGAAGTTGATCTCCTTGTTCCAGCAACGCATAGTAAGCAGCTAAAAAAGCTGCTCTACCGCCTCGGGTTCGCAAAAGTTTCTGCATGGGGACATTCTCCGCACCATTTTTTTGTCACCTACCAAAACAACTCTGATTGCTGGATCAAGCTGGACGTGGTTACCGAGGTGGCCTATGGCAACCCGGCGCATGCCCTACACACAACATTGGCAGACAACTGCCTGCAATATCGACGACGAAGTGGATCTGTTTATATTCCTGCTCCGGCAGATGAATTCGTGACGTTGTTACTGCATTGTTTGCTTGATAAGGGAACTATCGCGGCCCATCGCGGTGCTCGCTTACAGGCGCTCTGCGAGCAGATTGAGGACAAGGATTATATTGCCCAATTATTGCAGCAATATGGGTCTCCCACTTCAAGTTGGCCGGCGGTTGCCGATCTCGTTAAGGAAGGTGATTGGACAGCTTTGCTTGCTCAGCGGGAAGCGGTTGCAGAGCGGTTGGCTCGCCGGGAGCCCGTGGCCACAGTTGGCCGCCGCATGCGGGATCTCCTGCTGCGCAAGATGCAACGTGGGGCCGGCTATTTGCGGCCCAAAACCCCTTCCGTCGCTTTGCTGGCTCCAGATGGAGCGGGCAAGTCGACATTGGCGCATGGGCTTGAGGAGAATTTTTATTTCCCGGTGCGCCTACTCTATATGGGTCTCTATCAGAATAAGAGTGGCTCTGAAGAAAATGGGATAAAGGGCTTGGGGTTGGCCAAGAACCTGATCAAGCAATGGCAGCGCTACTTAGTTTCACGCCATTATCGGGCCAGTGGAAAGCTGGTTATTTTCGACCGCTACACTTATGATGCACTGCTTCCATCTGCCCCGCGCCCTACCCTGAAAGGCAAGCTGCGCCGTTTCCGGCGTTGGCTATTGGCATACTCTTGCCCGCCCCCCGATCTGATTTTGTTTCTAGATGCACCTGGGGAGTTGCTGTATTCACGCAAAGGGGAGCGAAACCCAGCCGATCTTGAGGCACAACGCCAGCAGTATTTACGACTGCAATCCACTTTGCCACAGATGGTCATTGTGGATGCCTCGCGTGGAGCAGAGCCGGTGCGACAGGAAGCAACCGATTTAATCTGGCGAAAATATGCCCAGCAATTTGGAAGTTGATGTTGATAAAGAATAACGTTACGAGTAGCAATGCGCCCCCAGAACCTGCCCTCTGAGCAGGCAGGGGTAAGGGTAACCGAGGCGGCCAAGCCTGTGCTGAGCGCAGCCGAAGTAGCGCCGAAGTAGGTGAAAGACGGCATGGCGGCAAGCTCAAAGTAGCCTACATCATGTCTCGTTTCCCAAAGCTAACTGAGACTTTTGTACTCTTTGAAATGCTGGCCGTTGAACGACAAGGCATAGAAATAGAGTTATATCCTCTTCTGCGTGAAAAGACGGATGTGATGCATCCGGAGGCACGCGCTTATGTCGAAAGGGCGCATTTTCAACCTTTTTTCTCCTGGCCAATTCTACGCTCACAAATACACTTCTTGCGGCGCAAGCCACGCGCTTATCTGCGCACACTTTGGACGTTACTGCGGGCAAATTGGGGAAGCATACGCTTCTTTAGTGGCGTTTTAGGAATCTTCCCTAAAACGATTCATTTTGCTTATTTGATGGCGGAAGATGGTGTTGAGCACGTACACGCTCATTTTGCCAGCCATCCAGCCGCTGCTGCCTTCATCATCCAGCGGATGACAGGCATCCCCTATAGTTTTACGGGGCATGGCTCGGATCTCAATCGCGACCAACATATGCTTTGCGAGAAGGTTGCCGAGGCATCTTTTGTTGTGCCTATTTCCAATTTCTTCAAGGAAATGATTGTTGCCCGTTGTGGTGAACAATACCGGCAAAAAGTTGTGGTTATTCATTGCGGAGTCGACATGCAAGTTTTCCAGCCGGTACAGGCGGAAAGACGTGAACGATCAGCGGATGGCTTCGCCATTTTTTGCGTGGGGACACTGCATGAGGTCAAGGGACAGACTTATCTGATTGAGGCCTGTCGTTTGCTGCAAAAACGAGGCGTTGATTTTACGTGCCACTTCATTGGGGACGGGCCGGATCTGGCTGATTTGAGTGAACAGGTGGAGCGAGCAGGTTTGAACGAGCGTGTTCAATTTCATGGACGCCGCACCCATCAAGAAGTCGCCGAATTGCTGCAAGGCGCCTCTGTCCTTGTTTCGCCAAGTGTGCCGACGCAGGACGGGAGGCGTGAGGGCATCCCGGTTGTCTTAATGGAAGCGATGGCCAGTGGTTTGCCGGTTGTCGCCAGCGCGATTTCCGGAATCCCTGAGTTGGTGGAAGACAAGCGCAATGGCTTTCTGACGGCACCGGGCGATGCGCCGGCTATTGCCGATGCCCTTGAATTTCTGTACAACGATCCAGGTTTGCGGCAGCAGTTTGCACAGGCCGGGCGGGAAAAAGTCGCGGATGAGTTCGATCTGGATAAGAATGCTTTTGTTCTGTCCAGGCATTTTAGTGAGGAGCACTGATCGTGATCCGTTTATTATTATTTTGGAGCTCTGTAGGGTTAATCGTTTATACGTATTTTGTGTTTCCCTTATTGACGGTGTTGCGCGGCAAGCTACGCCCGCAGCCCTATCGCAGCGCCGATATTACGCCGCCGGTGAGCATGATTATTGCGGCTTATAATGAGGCTGAAAGCATTGGCCCGAAGTTAGATAATATTTTGTCGCTTGATTATCCAAAGGAGTGCCTTGAGGTCATCATCGCTTCGGATGGCTCTGCTGACGGAACGGATGAAATTGTGCGCGGTTATGGCGAACAAGGGGTAATGCTGCTGTCTTTGCCACGACAAGGCAAAGCGCCGGCGCTGAATACGGCCGTTGCTGCATCGACCGGTGAAATCCTGGTCTTCTCCGACGCCAACAGCATGTACGCCCCTGATGCAATCCGGGCCCTGGTACGGCCGTTTGCAGATCCTGAAGTAGGCGGCGTAGCCGGCAATCAAACCTATTTGAAGGGGGAGCAAGAAGGCGCCGATGCTGGCGAGAAAAGTTACTGGAGTTTTGATCGCAAGCTCAAACAATCACAGAGCCAGGCGGGCAATACTATTTCAGCAACCGGTGCCATCTATGCGATTCGACGCTCGCTCTTCCAATCGGTACCAGACGGCGTAACGGATGATTTTGTGACTTCGACGCGCGTCATATTGCAGGGTTACCGGCTCGTTTTTGCGCCTGATGCTATCGCCTATGAACCGGTGGCAAAGTCTAGCGGAAGGGAATTCGGGCGCAAAGTACGGATTATAACCCGTGGATTGGGGTCGGTATGGGTAAATCGCGACCTGCTGAATCCATTCCGTTACGGCTTTTATGCCATACAGATTTTCTCACACAAGGTACTGCGCCGGCTGGTTGTATTGCCACTGATTCTTGTATTGCTCGCCAGCCTGTTGCTCTGGTGGCGAGGTCTCATTTACAAAGTGGCGGCAATCGCGCAATTATTGTTTTATGGCTGTGCCCTTGTGGGTGCGCTGTTTACGGAAACGCGAATAGGGCGTGCAAAGCTGTTTTCTATCCCCTTCTTCTTTACTCTTGTCAATCTGGCATCTTTGAAAGCGGTTTTGAATATCATACGGGGTCACCGAATCGATCGCTGGGAAACAAAGCGCTAGGCACGGCATCGGCGCTGAAATACCTCATATCCCCTGATAGTGCTCTCATCTTAAGGCGAATCGTTATCATGCGCTGGAATAGTAGTAATGCTTATAAAGCAAAATGCAGGGAAAAAGAGTTAAGCTTATACCCTAAGGGCTAAGAATCGTATGGTAAACCGCAGCACCACCTTTGAAGGAAATAATTTTGCACTGGTAAGAAGGATGGCCATTATCCTTTTTCTTTTTCTGCCGCCCCTTATGGTGGGCGCGTTGTACTACCTGGGGCATGATGTCCTTCTGGCATTGGCCGCGGCAGTTTTCGTGGCACTGGGAACGATGATGTTCGCCAAGCCCGAAACAACGACTGTGGTCGTGCTCTTTATCTTGTACGCTAATCTCAGCGTCGTAGCGATTAACTCGTACAACGTGCCGGAAATTCTGGCCACAGCCTTTTTTGTCATGCTTGGTCTACCTTTCCTAAACTATGTCATTGTCCGTCGTCAAGGGATAGTGACAAATCGCATCTTTTTTTTGATGGTGTTGTACCTGGCCGTTTTGTTGGTATCAGCTGCTTTTTCCGCAAAACCAAGTAATTCGATGGAGCGGATCGTGAGTTTTGCGATAGAGGGTTTGGTCTTGTACTTCTTGATCATCAACGCGATACGCACGCCGGCCATGGTGCGCTGGGGGATTTGGGCTATCGTTTTGGCTGGGCTCTTTATGGGCAGCATTTCACTTTACCAAGAGATCACCGGAGACTATGACAATGACTTTGGCGGCCTGGCAAAAGTGAAATCATCAGAGGTAAAAACGGGCGAGGTCGATGAATTTGGCAACGATATCAAGCGCAGGCGCCTGGCCGGAACACTGGGGTCAAAGAACCGTTATGCACAAGTGATGACTGTTTTGTTGCCTTTTGCGATCATGCTGATTGGATCGGAGCGCAACTGGCTGCTGCGCTTACTGGCTGCTGCGTCCTGCGTCCCCATTGTTGCCGGAGCCCTGCTTACGTTTTCGCGCGGCACCGGTATCGCGATCATTTTCACTATTGTGATGATGTTGTTATTACGCATAGTTAAGCCATGGCATTTTGTGTTGGTGGTCTTAGCGGGGTATCTGGTCATTATCGCTATCATACCCGAGTATATCTACCGCATCTCAACGGTTGTCGACCTTGAATCCATTGCTGAAGGAAATGTGCAAGACGCGGGCGGCTCTATTCGCAGTCGCAGCAATGTCAATCTGGCTACATTTAATATATTTCTTGACAATCCTCTTCTTGGCGTTGGGCCAGGACAAACCAACGAATATACTTCTGCCTACGGCAACGAAATCGGCACCTTTTACAGAGCCATCGATAGTACGCGCAGGGCACATAATATGTTCCTGGAGGAGTTAGCGGATACGGGTGCGCTCGGTTTTACCCTCTTCATAAGCATTATAGTGATTACCATGTATCAGGTGTGGAGGGTGCGCCAATACGGGATAGCAAAACAGCAGCCGCAAATTATCTATACAGCGTCTGCTTTCTTCATGGCTATCATGGCATACTTGGCCACAGCGATGTTTTTGCACCTGTCATACGTGAGATATTATTGGTTCTTGCTGGCTTTCGCGGCGGCCTTTGTGCAAGTCTATCGTACGCAAGCACAGGAAGATGAGACAGAGGAGGCGATTGCGATGCAATCCCTTCTAGCGACTGCGACTGGGCGGGAGCGTGCCTCAAAGTAGTTGTCGATATGAACGATATGCTTATGCCAAACCCTGGCAAGAAAAGGTACGCTTTTAGGGTGAGCGCCTTGCTCGTCTTATTGGCCGCCGTAATTTGTTTGGTCAGCTCCCAAGAGGTGATGGCCCAGGACGCCACGCCTGTGGCAACAGCCGTTAGCGCCGCAGGGGAATCCGCTGCTGCCGATTATGAGGCGCCAATCATTGACTTTTGGTACGGGACTAACCAGCTATTCGGGCAGATTGGGACAACCCAGGAATGGGTGAACATCCTCGGCAATGTATCAGATCCAGACGGTATCGACACCCTGGTTTTTTCTTTAAATGGGGGTGTAGAACGGCCGCTCTCAATCGGCCCGGATGGCAAAAGGCTCGCGAATGAGGGTGACTTCAACGTCGAACTCTGGCGCGGGGAATTGCTGGACGGCACAAATGAGCTAATCATCTCAGCCAGTGACACATTTTCTAACCAGGCAACCGCTGCGGTGACGATCGAACATCACAGCGGCAATATGTGGCCATTCCCGTATGAAATCGTTTGGAGTGAAGTCGAGAACATCCAGGATGTGGCCCAGGTTGTCGACGGCAAGTGGACTACCGGCCCAGAAGGGCTACGCACGGCCGAAATCGGCAATGACCGGATGGTGGCAATTGGCGATCTGGTCTGGACAGATTATGAAGTTCTTGTACCGATGACGATTCGTCGCGTGCAAAAGGACAACGTTGATAGTTTATCACCAGCGCTAGGAGTAATCATGCGCTGGACCGGGCATACTGCTTCTGAATCAGATAGTGAAGAACAACCAAGATCGGCATTTCAACGCAATACGGCGATCGCCTGGTGGCACTGGCAGAAAACTACAAAGCTGGAATTCGATCATAATGGGCAAATCCCTTTCGAACCGCGAATCGGTGTGCCTTATCTGTTCAAGTTACGGTCAGAGACATTACCTGATCAGAGAGCGCAATACAGCGTGAAAGCGTGGGTCGAGAGCCAACCTGAGCCGGACGAATGGCAGGTGACATACCAGGCGAAAGCATCAGCTTCTCTCAGCGGGTCTCTTGTGCTTTTGGCCCGCTACGTGGATGTCGTTTTCGGCGATCCGACGGTTACGGGTCTTGTCCCCCTGCCGACCCCGACTCCGCTACCCAGCGAAACGCCCACGACAACCCCGACGCCAACCGTGACCAACACACCGCCGCCCACGAATACACCCACAATCACAGCAACGCCAACGCCAACGCCAACGGCGACAGTGCTTGTGGTTACGGGAGCTTCGGCCACGGGCTTCGATTCCCGTTCTCGTGCTTCTGACGATCAAGGGTCATCACCCTTATCCGATTCGCTGCCACTGTATGGGACAGCCTTTGCTGTTTTGGCTGTCATACTGATAGGTCTGGCCCTTGTTCGACGCCAGTTAATGTCTTAAAAGGATAGCTAAAAAACGGGTTTCGCAAGTGCATCGTAGGGGCGGGTTTACAACCCGCCCATGTGCAACCCGCCCATGTGCAACCCGCCCAAGTAAAAATAGTTTGAGTTCAGAAGAAATCCGGTTATTGATGTGCTCTATTAGGGCCTGTTCTAGATAAAAAAACCGAGATTTCGGAGCAACATTCATGGATTCAGAAACCGGTACGGTTTTAAAGCCAATAAAAGAAAAGAGCGCGACTCGGGTACAGATCCGTGGTTCAAGCTTGCTCCTTGGCGGCAAGTTCCTCTCCCGCGGCATCAATATGCTGGTGGACGTTCTGATCGTGCGCAATCTAACGCAGGCGGAATTCGGCGCATTCGCTTACGCCCTTTCAATCGTAGCCATTGTCAAGGTCATAGCCATCTTTGGTATGGACCGCGCAGTTACACGCTTTGTGCCCATCTACCAGGAACAGAAAGAGTACAAAAAAATGTTCGGCACTGTTTTCATGTCCCTGGCGATGATGCTGACGATCGGTCTGGCTATGGCGCTCATGTTAAACGGCTTGCGAACCTATGCCGCCGAGGCTTTCTTTACTGACCAACAAGCGCTTGCTTTGCTGCTGATCTTGATCTTTCTGGCTCCGGTAGAGGCGGTAGACGAATCGATCATTGGTTTGTTTGCCGTCTTCGCCAGCCCGAAATCCATTTTCTTTCGCAAGAACGTCCTCGGCCCACTTCTTAAGCTCGGTGTCGTACTGCTGCTCATTGCAGGTGGCGGTAATGTGTTCATTCTAGCATGGGGACAACTGGGGATCGGCGTGCTTGTCGTCCTTATTTATGTCGTGCTGCTTTTCCGTTTGCTGCGCCCCCTGGCCGTGCGCGAGAATTTCAAGTTACGGTCCATGTCGGTACCGTGGGGTGAGGTGTTACCGTTCACGATTCCGCTGCTTTCGTCCGATCTGATGTACTTATTGATGAATCAGATGGATGTTGTGATGCTGAAATATTTCCAGGGGGTCCTGGACGTCGCCGCTTTGCGTGCCATTCAGCCAGCAGCCAAGATGAACCAAACGGTACTTCTCAGTTTTGGCCTGCTCTTCACCCCCCTCGCTGCACGCATGTTTGCCCGTGGCGATCGTGAGGGCATTAACAGATTGTATTGGCAAAATGCGATCTGGATCGCGGTCGCTTCGTTTCCCATTTTTGCACTGACATTTTCATTGGCCAAGCCTCTCACCCTGTTGATGTTTGGGGAACGTTATGCCGGTTCAGCAATTTACCTGGCCTTGCTTTCCTTTGGATACTATTTCAACGCCGCCCTTGGGCAGAACGGAATCACACTCAAGATTTACGGCAAATTGCGCTACTCTGTCACATTGAATATCCTGGCCGGTTTCTTTAATTTGGGCATCAATTACTTCCTGATTCCGCGCTATGGTGCGTTAGGTGCGGCCATTGGAACAACTACCACCCTGGTTCTGCACAATATACTCAAGCAGGCCGGCTTGCGAATGGGGACGGGTATCAGCCTCTTCGATCCGCGTTACCGCCGGGTCTACTTCATCATCATTATCGCGACCGTAAGCATGACCCTGTTGCAAGTGCTGGCGGATCCCCCAATTTACATTAGCATTGGTCTGGCCGCGATCGCTTCTCTGTTAGTTTTCCGGCTCAATCGTCATTTGCTCAATGTCGAGGAGATGTTCCCTGAATTGTTGCGCCTGCCACTGGTGCGCAGACTTCTAGGGTAAAACAGGAACTGCTCTCCATGCTAGAAATGACGTTGGCCACAAATTTTATACCTGGCAGCAATTTGAAGGGCAAGGTCGCCGGTGCCGCCTGGCTGTTCTTACTGCCCAGTATCGACCTGCGACGGGTGGTTTGCGTGGGAGCCCCCTTGCCCTCCACGCTAGAGGCGCTACTAAGTTTCAGCCAGAAAATCATATTGGCAACCTCCCTGGAGTCACCCAAACTAGATCGGCGGGCTGGCACAAATGGGGTCGTGCCGGTGTCGTTTGCCTACGACAGCATATTGCCGTTGAAGGATGGGTACGCCGACCTGATTCTGTTGAGCGGTGCAGAGAACATCCGGCAATTTAATGAGAATAAACGACAGCGTGCTGAATTGATACGCTTGTTGGCCACGGATGGGATTATTTATTGTGAGGGGCGAGAATATTTTCTGTCGCGGACGGGCCAGGCGGAATGGGAGGGAGCAGACGGTGGGCCAGGTTTGGCGACCCGCTTCTGGCAAACGCCCTTAAATGGGGAAATGCACACGGCCGTTCCCCTGGACGATGCGGCAACCAGCGCTTATTTCCTGCAAAACAAGCTCACCAGCCCGCTGCTCAACCTGCCGGCGCTTTTGGCTAAGCGAGTTAAGCGTTTTGCCGCTGCGCGCAATGAAAAACCGGGCGCTGCCCCTACCCCATCAACGGCCGCAGCCGTGAAGCCCGTTAAGCCACGGCCGTCGCTTAAACGTTCGTTGCGTGGGGCCGGGCTTGGCTTGCTAGGAACCATGCAGCGCGCTGAAGAGCTGGTTGACCAAAAACGTCCCGTGCGACGGGTTGGATTTTTCTACGGGGGTCCGCGAGCGGAATTAGGGGCGCATCCTCCACGCTATCTGCGATCTATCGCGCAGGAAGCAGGGATTGATCTGGATAATTATGGTTGGGGCTTGTCGGCGCGCGGCGAGTACAGCTCGCGCAAGATGTTGTTTTTCTTGTTTGATCGCGAGCAGGAGCCAGGCCGGGCGCAGCCGGATATTATCGTCAAGATGGTGCGCGATCCAATTTTCAATTATCGTCTGGAGAATGAAGCGCAGAGCCTGCAGCTGCTGGATAAAAAAGGTCTCCTTGACCCGGAGATTCTGCCGGAGGTGCTGTTTAGCGGCCATCATGGCGGACTTTCAATTGTTGGCGAGCGCGTTATCGAAGGCGTGCCTTTCCGGCAAAAAGCCAAGGCGACGGCCGACTGCCCGTATGGCCAGACAGCGTTGGACTGGTTTGTAGATTTAGGCGCGGCAACGGCCGATACGCAAGCGGCGCCGCCCAGCGAGATTGGCGCAGCTTTGACGCAATTGTTGGGGCGTTTTGCCGAGATTTACCGGCCCACGGCCGAGCAGCATGATTTTCTCGCGGAACAAATCGCGAAAGTGGGTGATAGCGAAACGGCCGTTCCGCTCGTGTTCCAGCATGGCGATCCCGGCCCCTGGAATATGCTGGTCACGCCGGGTGAACGCGTTGCGGTGCTCGACTGGGAAGCGGCCGAGCCGGCCGGTATGCCGGCCTGGGATTTATTTTATCTCATGCGCTCACTTAGCCTGGACGCGGCGCGCAAGCTGGGCATGAACAAGCGGCTGGTTGGTTTTAAGCAGCAGTTCCTCGACGATACCGCGCTCAGCCGCCTGTATGTCCATACGATGGCCCGCTACTGCCAGAGGACGGGGCTGGATGGGCGGCTGCTTGAACCGCTCTTTTACACGTGTTGGATGCATCGCGCGCTGAAAGAGTCGATGCGCCTTGAGCCGGCAAAGTTAGGACAAGGGCATTTTGTCAATCTAATCTGGTGGTGCCGGGAACATCGTGACTCAGCAACGCTCAGTCGCCTCTTTTCTTTGGCGGCTGAACATTCCGCGTAGGGCCGTGGTCTCCGACCCGCCCTTCTAGGAGAACAATGACAACACTTTCTGAGAAAGGGTCAATGGCAACGGCCGTTGACTTCGATCTACATGGCCTGGCCGGTGTGCGGCTAATAAACGCCACGTCCAAGGATGTGGCCACGGTGACGCGCCAGCTCGGCCCCATTCAAGCGCCCCTGGACCGCGAACCGGATATAACCATCCGCTTTGTAGAGGATCTGAAACTGCCGGCACGCTTGCGCTATTTAGGTGTGGACGAGGCCGCTTTCACGGATGATGCTTTCCTGGTCCTGCGCAGCAAGCACAAGTCGCGGGCCAAAGTACAGATCCCTTTCCAGGATATTGGCAGCGGCTGTGAAATCATCTGCGAGCATGCGATAGCAGCCGTGCCCTTGCTCATCGCCATTTTGAACCTGATCGTCCTGGGAAAAGGCGCCCTACCCATGCATGCTTCAGCGTTTAACTATGCAGGCAAGGGCATCCTGGCCACGGGCTGGGCCAAAGGGGGCAAAACGGAAACATTGCTGGCCTTTATGGCCCAGGGTGCCACTTATGTGGGCGATGAATGGGTCTATTTAAGCGCCGACGGCCAGCATATGTATGGCATCCCTGAACCGATTCGACTTTGGGAATGGCATCTGCAAGAGATGCCGCAATATTGGAAGGCGGTGGGACGAGGCGACCGGGCAAGGCTGCGCAGCCTTGATATTCTGACGCGGTCAATGGATCGTACGCTAGACAGTGGAATTGGCCGGGGGACGGCCCCGGTAAAGATGATGCAGCGTTTAACCCCGATCCTGAAACGCCAGCTTAGTGTGCAGCTACCTCCGCGCAAGTTGTTCGGCCAGGAGGGTGTAGGGCCCATGAAAAGCAAGCCGGAAACGATCCTTTTTGTCGCCAGCCATGAAACGGCCGAGATCACGGTACAACCCATCGATCCAGGCGAAATTGCGCGGCGGATGGTGTTTTCCTTGCAGGAAGAACGGCTCGATTTTATGGCCTATTATCTGAAGTTCCGCTTCGCCTTCCCGGAAGCCAGCAACGCGCTCATTGACAACGCGGAAGCGATTCAACGGGATATTTTAGGCAAAGTTCTGGCGGGTAAGCAGGCCTTCTCGGTTGGCCATCCGTATCCAGTGTCGATCCCGGCGTTGTACGAGGCGATCAAGCCTGTGCTGTAGGAGGTCAATAATCAACGGTCAGCAGCCAACAACCAACAGCCAACAGCCAGACTACCAGACTACTGGACTACCAGACTACTGGACTACCTTGCAGGCGTCGCGGCGTTTGGACTGGCGCTTTCTTTTGCCTGATCCGGAGCTGGGGCACGTTGCCTGCCTGGGCGTGGTGTCCGCTGAATTGCAGGATTCGCTGCGCCTGTTCAGCGATTCGCTGACAATGTTGGCGTTGGAAGGGGATCAGAGCGCTGAGGCGGGGAAGTTTGACGTCGTGGTCATACGTCACTTGTCGGCTGATAAGCTAAGGCTGGCGGCAGGCCTGCTTAAGCGAGGCGGTTATCTGTATGCTGAGAATGATGGCCTGTTGTCGGGCGGGAAGCATTGGCGCTTTGCGCTGCCCACAACCTGCGTAACGGCCGTTGGCCAGGCAGGTTTCACAGAGGTGCAGGCGCAGTGGCATTGGCCTAACTTTGCTGCCTGTACGCGGATCATTCCGCTCGACGATCGCGGCGCGCTGCGCTTTTCTTTTGTGCGTGGCGGGCGCAGCACCAAGGCGAGGCTGCAATCCCGTTTCGGCCGTTTGCTGCTCTGGAGCGGGCTGTTGAAGCAGGTTGTGCCCCGTTTCAGCATCGTCGCCCGCTTAAACAACGTAGGAGATAGGGTCTACCCCCTACCCCCTGCTTCCCATCCCCGGCAATGAATATGATCCTGACCTACCTGCATGATAATTGGGAGCGGCTGCAGCTGGAGCGATACAGTCCCACCAGGCAGTTGAGCACGGTGCTGATTACACCGCGCTTCCGGGCATCCAGCCATGTGGTTTGCCTGCTGCTGCCGCAAGGGCAAGCAGAGCCGGTGATGGTGGCCAAGGTGCCTCGCCTGGCCGGGCCGAGCGCCAGTATAAGGCGGGAGGTGGCCAATTTGCGCGCTGTGCAGGCCAGCCGTCCCGCAGGATTCAGTTCCATTCCACAAGTGATCGCTTTTGAGGAGCACGCGTCGCGGCAGTTTTTGCTGGAAACGGCGTTAACCGGCAAGCCGATGGATCCCCCCGCTGTGCGCAGCGATGCCGATCGCTGCTGCCAGGCGGTGCTCGACTGGCTGGGAGATCTGCAAGAAGCGACGAAACAAACGGCTCAGGGGGACAAGGTCCTTTTGCAGGATGACGATTGGTATGAAAACCTGGTCGCCGGGCCACTGCGGCGCTTCAGGGATTTGCTGCCGCTGTCGGGTAAGGTGGCGGATACGACAGAGGAGAGGCAGTGGCTGGCCAAAACAGAGGAGCTGGTTGCGCCACTTGAAGCGGCCGATCTGCCCCTGGTATTTGAACATGGCGATCTCAGCCACCCAAATGTCATGTGGCTGCACGACGGCCAACCAGGGGTTGTGGATTGGGAGTTGGCGGCTCCGCGCGGCCTGCCGGGCTTCGATCTGTTTTTCTTTCTGAGCTATGTGGCTTTTGCCAGACACAAGGCGCGCAGCAGCGGGGAATATTTGCCGGCCTTCCGCGACGCTTTTTTTGGCGAGGCGGCCTGGACAATCCCCTATATCAAGCGTTATAGCGAGCGCCTGCAGCTTCCTGAGGGCACGCCGGTGGCGCTCTTTGTGCTGACCTGGCTGCGCTATGCGGCGAGTTTGCTGGACCGTTTGGATGAAGCGCCGCAAGGCTCGGGGGCGTTAAGTGCGGAAACGGCCGTGTGGCTGCGAGAGAATCGTTATTATCAGATGTGGCGCTACGCGGTGACGCATGTTGACGAGCTGCGCTGGTAATGCAGAATCGTCATCTGGATTGAAAGAAATCCGGGCTATTCTTAATGAGAAACCCGGTTTTTAGCCAAAGGAGCCGGCTTCTCAAGTGGAAAAACCGGGTTTCTAAATGCGAAGGATTTGAGTAAGGTATTTATGTTTACAGTTGCGGTAATAGGCCCCGATGGGGCGGGTAAATCGGCCGTTACACAGCGTTTGCAGCAGACGCTGCCGCTGCCGGTGAAATATGTGTATATGGGGGTCAACCTGGAATCGAGCAACGTGGTCTTGCCCACGACGAGAATCATGCTGGAGCTGAAGCAGCGGCGCGGCGGCCGGCCTGATATGACGGGACCGCCCGATCCGACGCGCGTCAAGACTTTACCAAAGAATAAACTCAAGCGGCTGGCCAGGGAAGTGAAGATGAGCCTGCGCCTGGCTAACTTGATGGCAGAGGAATGGTACCGGCAGCGCATCGTGCAAAAGTATCTGGCTGATGGCTATATTGTGCTTTCAGATCGCCACTTCTTTTGTGATTATTATGCGCATGATATTGCTGTCGATCGTTCCCAATTGCCGCTGGCCAGGCGCGTGCATGGGGCGATGCTTGATCGTTACTATCCCCGGCCTGATCTGCTCATCTGTCTGGATGCACCGGGCGACGTACTGTTCGCCCGTAAAGGTGAGGGCTCGCCGGCGATGTTGGAAGCGCGACGGCAGGAATATTTGCGTCTGCGTGAGGCGGTGGCGCATTATGCCCTGGTCGATGCCACACAGTCCCTGGAAGCGGTAACTGAAGAAACGGCCGCTATCATTTTGAATTTTCACGCCAAGCAGAGTGGGAAAGGGGCGCGCACACAAGATTCTTTTGCAGGACAAGGTGCCGGATACGGCGTAGAGGAAGGCCATTGAAGCAGGCGGCGAAGCGTCTGGCACGCTCACTGGTCGATAGCCCGGCTGTTAGCGGGCTTGTATCCTTGCTGGAAGGTGTAGACCAGCAGCAGCCCAACTTGCTGCGTGTTGTGACCTACCACAGGGTGGACCATCCTGAATCGCGCCCTTCGCTTTACCCACGTGTGACGGTGACGCCGGAGGCGTTTGCGGCACAAATGCAGTTTCTGGCAACGCATTACCATCCGCTTTCGCTGCCGGAACTGCTGGATACTCCGAACAACAAGCCACTAACGCTGCCCCCACGGGCGGTCCTGGTCACTTTTGACGACGCCTACTGTGACTTTGCCGAACAGGCATGGCCGGTTATGCAGCGCCACCATATCCCGGCAACTTTGTTTGTGCCCACCGCTTTTCCGGATCACCCGGAACGTATTTTCTGGTGGGATCGCCTGTACCAGGCGCTGCGCACGACGCCACGCCGTGATGTTTTGTCTACGCCGGTTGGGGATCTGCCCTTGGAAACGGCCGGACAACGGGAGCAGGCGTTACTGACATTACGGGACTACATCAAGACACAGCCCCATGCGGCAGCGATGCCCTGGGTTGAAGAAGTGTGCGCTGAATTGGACGCCTTGCCGCCTGAAGCGGCCGTCCTTGGTTGGGATGCCTTACGCCGCCTGGCCGCAGAGGGTGTTACCCTGGGCGCGCATACGCGCACGCATCCGCTGCTGAACCGCATCTCCCTGGAAGAAGCGCGCGCGGAAGCGCTGGGCTCGCTGCAGGATTTGCAGGCAAACATCGGGCCCGTCCCGCCTATTTTCGCCTACCCCAGCGGCGGCATTAACGACGAAGTTGTGCAGGGTCTGGCGCAAGAGGGTTTTCAATTGGCCTTCACCACCGGGCGGGGGCTGAATGATTGGCGTACGGCCGACCGGCTGCGACTGCGACGAATTAATGCCGGGCCGCGCACCAGTTTGACCGCGCTGCGCCTGCAGCTGCTGCCACAATCGAGATACTTAAAGCAGCGGATACCCTAAAACGGCAATTATATAGAGCCTATTTCGGGAACAGGATTAGCCCAGCAAGCGCAAACAGCGCTTCTAGCGCGCCGGGAGTGTAAAGGTCAAATGTCCCAGCTCCAGACAGCGGCTCAGTATCCCGATGCCGACAGGGACCAACCTGTGCATGCGCCGGCCGGTTATCCAGCCTTGACGGCGCCCTCCGGATATGATGAAACTGGATCGCCACAACAGATTGTCTTTGGGGGTGGTTTCTTGTCGGAACTGCAGTTGTTGGCTGTTGGATTTGCCTATGAACAGACGGCCCAGGCACGGGTGGCGCCAGATCTAGAGGCAACGATGGCGTTGATTGAGGGAATGGACGAAACCTCGCCATAGTGATCTAATTACAAATGGAAGGCACACCCCTTCTTGATTAGTATGATACTATCTATTGGCGATTTTGTTTCTTTGTTCCTTTTGATGTTTTTATTCTGGGGTCAAAGTCGATTTTAGAGGCAGGTAGGTGGGTAGGTGGGTAGACGGGCTTCTGGGCTTGGGTTGGTGAGACGGCCGAATTGATCCACTTGTTATTATGCATGCCCCTATTATAAAACATTTGTTCTATTCAGTCAACGCTCGTTTGTTGCTTTTTACGGTTATTGTAAAGTCAGGATCTCAGGTTTATTAGGGGCTCCCGCCCCCCGCCTTCGCGGGGGTAGGTAGGCTGCGGGCATGACGGTTGTAAAGCGGCTTTGGAATCGCCCTGCGTAAGAAACCATGCACCTCCTGTAGGTTTCAATTGCACTAAATAGGCGGGACAGCTTATTTTGAGTCTGTTGCGCATGCGGCTAGAATCTTAGCAAAGTCCTTCGATCATGAGTCGCTATGACATCGCAGAAGAATGATGCCATGAATCTGCCCGCGGAAGAAGCGTTTCTGGCCAAAGTCAAGGAGTTGGTGGTGCGTCGTCCCCCATCTCAAAATGGGCGCTGAACCGCGCGCGAGCGACCACTGTCCTACCTGCGCAGCGGTAGCGGAGAAGGCTCCGCGCGCAGCGCGGATCGCGGCCGATTTTACAGCGGGCCATGGTCGTTTGCGGATGCGCGCCCTGACAGAAGGAGCGGTTAAAATGAGCATTCAATTGAGCCAGGCAGATTTCTGTGCGCCTGTCTATTCAGTGAACAAGGGGCTGAGGCTATGCCGGCACTTCCACCCGACCTTTATGATGAGATTTTGAGACTGTGCGAGCCCCATTTCCGGCTGCCAGGCGACCGGGATGCGCAGCTCCTGCCGATCTTGAGCAGCTGGGAGGGGTTGGCGGAGATTGATTGGAGCGGCAGCGCGCGCAGCTTCAGCACGCGACTGATCTACCAGCTGCCAGGGGATGCGCTGCAGGGGGTGCTGCTGCACTTGATCACGGGCTACGAGGGCACCCGGCAGGCGGCAGGTCTGGCGGCGCGCGTCGACGCGGCGCTGGCACTGGCGAGCGGCAAAGGAGCGGATGGGGGGACGGAAAGCGTGGCGGCACTGCTGCAACCTTATCACCAGGAAACGGTGGCGCGCCTCTCCGCGCCGCGCTACCAGATAGACCGGCGCTTCGTGCAACTGACGCTGCTGCTGGATCATGGAGCGCAGGCGCAAGGGCTGCGCTTCACGCCCGACGAGCAGCGCGAGAAATATGACAGCTTGAAGCGGCTGCTGGCCGAGGTCGACGACCGGGCGTTGGTTCTGTTGGGGCGGCCGGGCAGCGGTAAGACAACGCTGCTGCGCCGCCTGCAGCTGGAGCTGGCCTGGGAGGAACTGGCTGAGATCAGCGGGCGCACGACTTTCTTCGTGCCGCTTAATGCCTATCGCGGCGCGGTGAGCGGCGCGCCGCCGCCGGAGCCGGCAGCCTGGTTGGCGGAGTTGTGGCAGGTTCACCATCCCAAGCTGCCCGCCTTCGGGACGCTGTTTGAGAACGGCCGTTTGCTGCTGCTGCTCGATGGGCTGAACGAGATGCCGCACCGTGACAAAGCGGACTACCGCGAGCGCATCGGGCAGTGGCAGGCGTTCTTGCAGCGCACGATGCATTTTGGCAACACGGCCGTATTTAGCTGCCGCAGCCTCGATTACAGCGCGCCGCTGGGCAGCGAAGCTGTGCCAGTGCGGCAGGTGCAGGTGGAGCCGCTGACGACGGTTCAAATCCAAGCATTCCTTGCAGCTTACCTGGGTGATGAGGGTAACCATGTGTGGGAAGCGCTGTATGAGGAAGGGCAGCTGGAGCTGTATTCCAGCCCCTTCTTTCTGAGCCTGCTGGCCGAACAGGTTGGCGCAACGGGCGAACTGCCAACGGGCCGTGCCGCCCTGCTAACAGGCCTTGTGCGCCGCGCGCTGCAACGCGAGGTAGGTGAACACCGCCACCGTAGGTTCGACCCTGGGCAGCTTCTCAGCGAGGATGATGTGCAGCAGAATCTTGCAGCAAGCCTGGGCCGGGCCCTTTGCGCTGCCTGAGGATGGCATCCTCATTCCGCAACTGGCACGGCTGGCCTATAGCATGCAGGATGGAGTGGAGGCGGGCGAGGCGGGCCAGGTGCGCGTGCCGGAGCGTACGGCGCGGGAGCTGCTAGGAGAGAGCCAGGCGCGGGAGATCATCGCCGCCGGCATCCAGCTCAATGTGCTGGATAAGGAGCTGGCCACGCTTGAGCTTTCCTTTTATCACCAGCTCATCCAGGAATATTTCGCGGCCCGCATTCTGGCGCAGAAACCGGAACCGCAGCGGGTGGCGGTGCCGTGGCGGGTCAAAGAGGTGACACCATCGCTAGAGGAGACAGTAGCCGGGCTGGAGGCGAGCGAGCCACTGCCCGCGCTGCCGGCGACGGGGTGGGAGGAGAGCACGATCCTGGCCGCGGCCATGACACGAGATGCAGAGCAGTTTGTGGCCGGTCTAATCCCGGTTAATCTGCCGCTGGCGGCGCGCTGCGCGGCGGCGGTGGAGGTGCAGGTTTCGCCGCGGCTGGCTGCCGGCTTGCAGCAGGCGCTCATTGAGCGCATTGGCGACGATCAGGCGGATTTGCGGGCGCGCATCAGCGCGGCGGAGGCGCTGGGAGAACTGGGCGACCCGCGTTTTGAGCGCCGAACTGGC
>CAVONO010000017.1:0-149253 GCA_963697305.1 uncultured Chloroflexia bacterium | reverse complement strand
TTTCGTTGCTTGACAATACTGTGTGATATACAGTATAATGTTAAACATGATAAAGAATGAGGAACAGCTTGAGAAACTTGTTTCGGAACTTCGCCGGGGGACGCTGGTGCTGAGCGTCCTGAGCCAACTGCACAGCGAGCAATATGGTTATTCCCTGATGCAGATTCTGATGGCGAAGGGCATGGAGATTGAGCAAGGGACGCTGTACCCGCTGCTGCGCCGGCTGGAAAAGCAAGGGTTGTTGGAGAGCGAATGGCGGGTAGAGGAAGGACGGCCGCGCCGCTATTACCAGATTAGCGCCGCGGGCAAAGGGATTGAAGGCGCATTGATTGCGGAATGGCGCCATATTCAAGAAGGAATGGATGGTCTGTTGGCATAGGGTGGTAGGAGTTTAGGATGGAACTGGTAGATCGTTATGTACATGAGGTGGGTCGCCACCTGCCGCGTAAATCGCGGGCAGATATTGAAACGGAAATCCGCTCGACTATTGAAGATACGTTGGATGGTTATGCTGAGAAACAGGGCAGCGATGTCGACGAGGAGCTGGTTGTCGAGGTGCTGTGTGAGTTTGGCCCGCCGGAGAAGATGGCGGCTTCTTATCGCAGCGGGAAGCAGTATCTGGTCGGTCCGGAACTGTTTCCCATATTCAAGATCGTTCTTGCTGTCTTTGTGAGCGTGATGTCTGTTCTATTCCTGGTCGGGATAGTCACGACTTTTGGGCGGCCGGATGATTTTGTGCAGGCGGTGCTGGATGTGCTGGTGCGCAGGGTTTCTGAATTTATTTCTACCCTGTTCGGGGCACTGGGCGTGATCGTGATCGTCTTCGCCATCCTGGAGCGGGTGCTTCCACCTCTGGAGTGGGAAGATGATGAGTGAAGTCGTGGGACCCGACTAAATTGCCCAAGGTGGATGATCCGGCGCGGGTGAACCGGCTGGAGCTGATTCTGGGCATTACTTTCACTGTCGTCTTGCTGATCTTTTTCAATTTCTTGCCGCAGCGGGTGGGGATTTACTTCTACGATGACGCTGAGGGATGGAGCTTTATCTCGCTCTTGCAGGAAGGGTATGCTGCTTTCATGCCCTGGATCAATGTGTGGGGGATCTCGCTTATTGTGTTGAGGACTTTCATCTTGCGCCAGGGGCGGTGGCAGACGGGTACGCGTTTGGTGGAGATCGGGATCAATCTGTTGGGGTTGTTTATCCTGTACCAACTATTTACGAGCGGGACGTTTTTTGGCCTTAACCCCGAGTGGAGCAGTGGATCTTATCCTACCGAGATCATGGAAGTGTTCGAGGAGCTTTGGCCGCTGTTTGGTTGGCTGTTTAAGGGGGTGATGGTGTTTATTTTGATTGTGTCGCTGATTGAGATCGTGAAACAGGTTTACCGGCTGATAAGGAGCTAACGGCTAACAGCCAACAGCCAACCAGCCAACCGGTTGAGGGGAGAAGTCCGATTTTAGGGAAAATGGCGGGCTTTTTGGCGCAAGATTCGGGTCGATGGGGGAGCTGGTTGGGTTTATACTTTGGGCATGAATGAATTTTATGCACAGACATCTGTTGATTACCGGCGCATTGAGCAGGCAATTGGCTATGTGGAAGAGAATTTCCGCAGCCAGCCGAGCCTTGACGAGATCGCGGCCAGTGTCCACTTGAGCAAATACCACTTTCAGCGCCTTTTTAAGCAATGGGCAGGGGTCACTCCTGGACAATTCCTGCACTACTTGACTGTTGAGTATGCCAAGGAGCGGCTTGCTGAAGCGGAGAGCGTGTTTATGACAGCGCTGGATGCGGGCCTCTCCGGCGCCGGCCGGCTGCACGATCTGTTTGTCACGTTTGAAGCGGTGACGCCAGGCGAGTACAAGAGGCGGGGTGAGGGGGTTGCTATCCATTATGGTTTCCATCCGACACCGTTCGGCGACTGCTTGCTGGCGCAAACGGCGCGTGGCATTTGTGCTCTACGCTTTGTGGGCGTTGGCGAGCGAGAGAACGCGCTGGCCGAATTGAAGAGAGAGTGGCCGTTGGCAAGTTTTGCTGCCGATGGAGAAGGAACGGGGACGGTCGTGGAGCGGCTCTTCGCGCCGACCGGCGGCGAGGGCAAGCAACCGTTTCACCTGTATTTGAAGGGTACTAATTTCCAGGTGCAGGTATGGCAGGCGCTGCTGGCAATACCTGAGGGGTCACTGGTCAGCTATGGGGACGTGGCGGGCGCGATCGGCCGTCCGAGTGCGGCTCGCGCTGCAGCCAGCGCCGTCGCGAAAAACCCCATTGGGTATCTGATTCCGTGCCATCGTGTCATCAGCCAGAGCGGCCAGATTCACCAATATCGCTGGGGCTCGACACGCAAGCGGGCGCTGGTGGGGTGGGAGGCCAGCCGGTTACAGCAATATGCTGCCAGGGTTTGAATTGTGAATTGGGAATTGGGCATGGTTAATGGTTGACGATGAGGCCGTCGGCCAGGGTGATGGAGCGGGGGACGCGGGCGGCTAGTTCGTTGTCATGGGTGACCATGAGGATGGTTTTGCCGTCGGCGACGAGGGATTCGAAGAGCTGGAAGATGGATTCGGCTGCGCGGGAATCGAGGTTGCCGGTGGGTTCGTCGGCGACGAGGATGGGGGGATCGTTGGCGAGGGCACGGGCGATGGCTGCTCTCTGCTGCTGGCCACCGGAAACGGCCGTGGGGAATTTGCCGGCGTCAGCAGCCATGCCCATCTGATCTAGCAGATAATTGGCCCGTTCAAAACGCTCGCTTTCGTTGTATTTCTGGGCCAAGTCCATGGGGATCATGATATTCTCGAGAATAGTTAAGGTGGGCAGCAGCTGGAAGAATTGAAAGACGATGCCCATTTTCTGCCCGCGCCATTCGGCCATCTGCCCTTCATTCAGATGACGAATCGGCGTTTGGGCGACCACAACCTCGCCTTCGGTGGGGTGGTCGATGCCGGTGAACATATTGATCAGGGTGGATTTTCCGCTGCCTGATTTGCCGACAACGGCGATGAACTCGCCCTTGTTAACCTGGAGGTCGATTCCTTTCAAAGCCCAGAAGGGACCGGCAGCGGTTGCATAGGCCTTCTTGATGCCGCGTAGATCGATCATGGCCTCGGGATTGGGAGGCGTTCCGTCCTGGAGGCGGGGCGGGATAACCAGCCTGCCGTTTTTATTCGGGCCCGGATTTGAGTCTGGTTTACGCAGCCAGTTGAACATGGTCTGGTCCTTGAACAGGGGGAAGGTGGCCGGTCAGACTGCCGACCAGTTCACCGTCGGCAATGGTGAGGATTCGCGAGACGCGAGAGGCAAGTTCTTTGTCGTGCGTGACCATGAGGATGGTCACACCCCTGCTGACCAAATTCTCGAACAGTTGAAAGACGGAATCGGCCGTTTTGGAGTCGAGGTTGCCGGTTGGTTCATCGGCGGCCAGGAAGGAGGGATCGTTGGCCAGGGCACGGGCGATGGCGACGCGCTGACGCTGTCCGCCGGAAACGGCCGATGGTAGTTTGTCGGCCTGTTCGGCGATGCCGACCTGATCTAGTAGATATAGGGCGCGCAGGCGGCGTTCTTTTGGTGACTTGTAAAGATTGGCGAAGTCCATGGGCAACATGACGTTCTGGGCGCAGGTGAGCATGGGCAAGAGCTGGAAGAATTGGAAGATGACACCGGCATTGTAACCGCGCCATTTGGCGATCTGTTCTTCGCCCATGTTGTGTATGTTCTGATCGCCGACGCGAATCTGGCCGGCGCTGGGTTGGCCGATGCCGGTGACCATATTGATCAAGGTGGATTTGCCGGCACCGGATTTGCCCTGGACGGCGACGAATTCGCCCTTTTTTATCTGCAGGTTGATGTCTTTGAGGGCGTAGAAGGGTCCGGCGGGGGTTTGGTATGCTTTTTGGACGTTGTTGAGCTCGATTAAGACTTCGTCGATTTGTGAATTGGGAATTGGGAACGGCCGATTTGTGGGATTGGATGGCGTCGTCCGAGTTGGGATTGCGATAGCGATTGCGATTGGGATTGGGATTGGTTATTCATAGGCGAGGACCTCGCGGATGGTGAGGCGCACGGCATTTTTGGCTGGGCCGAGGCTGGCGGCGATGGCGATGAGCATCAGGGCGAAGAACCAGACTACGGCAGCAACGAGCGAATATTGGTAGTTTAGTGGTACTTTGAGTAAAGCGAGGCCAACCTGGTCGCTGAGGAAAGCACTGACGGGTAGTGAAAGCAGGGTGCCTATGCCCCAACTGAGTGCTCCGATGACGAGCCCTTCGGCGAGGACGATTTGGCGCACGGACATATTGGAGGCACCAATGGCGCGCAATACGCCAATTTCGCGGATGCGTTCGAGCATATTGATGCTCATGGTGGTGGTCAGTCCCAGACCGCCGACGGCGGCCAGCAATAAGGCCATGAGTACGAGGACGGCGACGATGATGGTGAACATTAATTCGTTGCTGGTGTTGATCTGCTGTGCGGTTTGGGCGCCGCTCACTTCGAAGCCGGCGGCTTCCAGATGCTGGAACAATTGACCTTTCAAGACATCTTGTTGGGCGGGGTCGCGATCGGCGGCAATCACTTGCAGATGGGTAGCCTGACCTGGAGTGCGGGTCAGGTAGGCGTAGTCGTCCAGATCCATGTAGATGGCTGGGCCCTTCGAATCGGTGCGAATGAAGCCCACGACTTGCCCTGCCAATTCCTGACCTCCAATATCAACTCGCAATGGGTCACCGAGGGCGATGTCTGGTTCTTTGTCGAGCAGATCTGAGTTGAGTACCAAGGCATTGCTGTCCGTGGAGTCGAGCCAACGGCCGTCTTCCAACTGGGGATCTATGAGGGCGGTATCAAAGGGGACCGCATAGATGCGGAGGGGGTCGCTTTCTGTGGCATCGTCTCTTAAGCGTGTCGCGCTGTCAATTGACCAGCTTTCCACGGCGGCAACGCCAGGCAGCTGCTGCGCTGTTCGCTCCAGGCGCTGGATGCGATACGGCCGTGCCATTTCGACGGAGACGTCATACTGGTGGTGGCGCATGAAGCTCTGTAATGTGGCATCAACGGAGCTGTTGATGCTCAAGACGGAGATGAAAAGGGCGGTGCCGATGATGAGGACGAAAAGGGTCTGGGCGAGCCGTCCTTTGTGGCGCATGGTGTTGCGGACGGAGAGTAGAACGGGGCGACGGATCGGCCGTATGGTCTGGATTCTGGACAGTACGCGTTCGGTCATGCCCTGGCCACGGATGTTGGTTTCCATGCCGCTGCTACTGAGCGCTTTGCGTGTTGTGATGCGCGTTCCGTTGAGCACAGGTATCACGCCCGCGGCCAGGGGGAGGAGCAGACCGATGGCGATTTGGGCGGCGATTAGGGGAAAGGAGACCATCAGCGTCTCGGAATTTACATTGAGCAGCGGCTCTACGATGTCCGGTCATCAGCTTCTGGGCGGTGATTATGGCGAGGGGAATGCCGATTATCACAGCAATGATGCCGTAAACGAGTACGGTGACGATGTACATGGCTATGATCTGCAGGCGGCCGGCTCCGATCAGTTTCATGATGCCGATCTGCTGCACTTGTTGGGTGATCAAAGCTGAGATGGCATTGACTACCAGAAAACCGGAAAGAAGCAGGATGATGACGGCGAAGACGGAGAGCATAAGAATAACGGTGTCCAGGATGGCATCTTGAGGTCTGTCACTGCTGACCAGGGTCTGGAAAAGGGGATGGCCACTGCGCTCAATCTGATCTTCGACTTGCTTTATGATGGCGTTAATCTGCGTCTTCTCTTCGATCTCGGGAGAGAGGCGCACATGCATTTGAGGATAAAGGGGGGTAAAACCGAGCTTGGCCATAGTGACGGGCAGCACGTAGCCGGTGGTTCGTTTGAAAAGGTCGGGACTGAACTCTTGGGGATCGTGGGCTGTACCGGTGACGGTTAGTTGTTTCTGGGCCCCGTCTTCTAGCTCAAAGAAGAGCGTATCACCCAGGTCGACAGTCGAGATAATCGAGCGCCAGCCGTTCGAGAATGATTTCGCCGCCGGCAGGAGGCCAAGCGCCGGCCAGGGGCGTGACGGCGTCTACCTGCATGTTTTGGAAGTCGGGAACGGCCGTTATGAGGAGATCTTTTCGCTGGCCATGATCGTCGTAGACGTAGACGCGAACCGGGTTACGACCTTCGGCGGCAGCAACGCCCGGAATTTGAGAGATTCGACCGGCAAGATCGTCGTCAAAGGGTGTGGTGATTAGGGTCGCGGTGGCGGTGAGCGCCCCTTCCTGGTCGCTGCCATATTCGCGCAGCAAGATCTGTTGGACGTCGATGATGACGCCGACAGAATAGACGCCGACGGCGATGGCCAGGGCGACGACCATGGTGCGCCCGCGATTGCTCCATAGGTCGAGGAGCACTTTGTGCCATCGTGTTCTAATCATGTTCGCTGCTGATTCCTTGCGTTCACTGTTTTCAGCAATCCGGTCTTTGGGAAAGCTGGCAATTTAGGAAGGTCAGATGATGGCGCGCAGCATCATGAGGAGAAATTGCAGCGCGATTTGGTAAATCGTATATTTGGCAAATCGATTTACAAGAGATCGTGCGGCGTCGGAGGCCGATTGCGCGCGGATGAATTCTGCGTCCAGAGAGAAAACATGTTGAAAACATGCTGCTAATGGTATTTATAGTTGCATGACTTGCATCGGTCATTGAAATTGGCAAAGGTCAATAATTGGCCGGATCGAAAGCTCTTGCCTTACGCAGGATTGGCTTTGGGACGAGCTGTCTATGGAATTTAATTTGATGGTGCATGTGTCACTGGCTACCCTTCAAGTTGCGCGGGAATTTATGATCAGAAGCTCAGATATTTGTTTATCTGTTTTCGTAGGTACCAGCGTAAAACGAGTTTAAGCGTGTAGCGAAGCACGAGTCGCGCCAACTATGCTTACGGCCAATCTGATGAACCAGTTAACTAGATCTTGCGTAACAAGATTGAAGGCGACGATATAGGCCGTCATGACAGCGATCGAGCTGTAATTTAGTAGATGGCGAATGCGCCGTATCGACCGGATCTGGTTGTCTAACTTTTCAAAGTGTTCTTCCCATGCTTTTGGGTCTTCCACGCCTGGTTGTACCCAAGTGATAATGTTGGCATTGGGTTGAATGACTGTGCGAATGATGGGTAGACGGCCGTTTTCGGGATCATCACCCGCATTGAAAGTGGTGACTTCAAGCCCACCTTTGGCAAACATATCGACCAGAAGCTGCAGTGCGCTCATTTTGCTTTTGCCAATTGGAACTCAATCATGGTCAGCCAGACTGCGGACCTTCTCTCACAAGCTGGTGCTCTATTAAGCTAAAGGTTTCGAACCTGTCATTCCTTCGGCGTTACTCAGGACAAGTCTGAACGAAGTGAAGGATCTTTGTCGCCGTACTCGAGAAAAGCCACAAAGATTCTTCGGAGGACCTCAGAATGACAATTGCAGGAATCAACTTAACAATGCACTAGTAGAGTGACAAAGTTGGTTTGACCGAAGAGTCGTGCATCTTCAGATCGCCGCCGTTCGCATCTGAGATAGCCACTGTTCGCATCTGAGAGCCACTGTTCGCATCTGAGGATGCGAACTACACATGGAGTTGATAATCTATTTCGTAACCAGCGATTTGATCGCGTTGTTGACAAAGTCAGCAAGGATACCGACAAGTTCCTTCCAAAATTGCACGCTCGTGGCAACGCTTTGATCATGGAGTTGGTGTAGATTCTTAAAATCCTCCCCGACAATCGCCGGATTTATATGGGCGACAACATCGCCATCCATGCCGATGACCGTGCGCATGAGGACGCCGTCCCCTGGACGTATTTCCCAGTACTTGCGAATTTGCATGACACCCTCGGGAGTCCATTGCGTGCCTTTGGTATCACCTCCCTGATTCCCATTTGCGGGCGTTCCAAGGGTCTCCAAAGCCTCAGCCGAGGGAAGCGGCTGTCCAATTTCGGGAGACTGGGGCGGTTGGTATCCCATATTTTTTAGCAACTGGTCTATGTGCCTGGCGTTGTCCCGAATGCGCATCACTTTTAGCTGCTGCGGGTCCACTTCAGCGTTACGAGGACGGGTATTGGCTTGACCTTGCGGTTCGTCTGCAGCCTCGGCGCCAAACAGCTCAAGGGCCGGACCTGCGGCACCGGGCGCTGGTCGCTGATTCTGAATTGTTGAAAGGGACTTGTCAGCGTAATCGGCAATTCCAGCGAATGAGGTTAGAGGTCGATCTGGTTCAGTTCCGGGCGTGGAGGTGACATCTTCCAGGGCTTCGAACGCTGGTCCAACGATAACGGCGGATCGCGCTGGCGGCGGAGTAGCTTCCAGGAGTGACGCTGCATAGCTTTCCATTATGTCTTTAACCTGGGCGTCCGGCTCAGGGGCAGAGGCGCGATCGGTGAATGACTGACTGACCAGGGTGATTTCAAGGTGCAGCAGGTCTCTGAATAGTGGTGCAAACAGTTCTCGGTTGAAATCCATGATGGAGCAACTCTCCTTGCTTACGAATAGTTTGTTAAGCCTGGTTCGGGCATGTCGATGGATGCCAGTTAGTCAGCAGAGTCCATGGTTGGATTCATTGCCGCCGCCTTACTGCTCCTTTAGGAGATCCTTTACAGCATTGAGCAGCGCCTGCAGGGTGGCAATATTATCCTGGATAATCTTGTTGGCCTTTGCCTCCACCGATTCGTGGTGTTCGCGCATATTGGCCAGGTCTCCAGTCACAAAGGCGTTGTCAATCATGGTAACGATGTCGCCATCAACCAGATCGATTTTCGTATACATTGTCTTTGACCGTTCTGGTCTGGGCCTGAGTTTTCCCTCAACCTCTTCCATCTTTATATCGCCAATGATCGTCGTGATTTCCAGTGTTGTTGCGTCCTTGAGCGCCGCTTCCAACTTTTTTTGAAGCGTTTCCAAATCGGTCGTTTCTTCTGCCATGTCTCATTCTCCTTGTCTGTTAGGGAATATCTTAATGACTTGTTCAATTGTACACCATTGGGTCAAGATTGAGGGGGTTGGAAAATTGTGAATTGTGAATTGTGAATTGTGAATATGGAGTGGGGATCTAGTTTTGTAAGGCGCGGACGGTGCTGCTGGTTTGGGCCAGTTTTTCGCCGAGGATGCCGGCGATCAGGCGGTGGAAGGCGACAGCTAGCTGAGGGTCCTCGGCCTCCATGTGTTTCAGGTTTCGGGCCGAAAGGTAGAGCAGGGCGCCGGGCGTGGCGGCAACGACATCGGCCGTAGCTGTGAGGTGGGTATAGATGCCGATTTCGCCAAATACGGTACCGGACTCCATCTTTCTGAGTTCTGATTCCTGGCCACTCTCGGCAGTCGCTTTGGCGATTACCTGTCCTTCTTCAATGAAGTAGAGCCCGGCGACGGATTCGCCCTCGCGCAAGAAACATTGGCCGGCATCGAATTCTATGCGCCGCATGTATTTATCCATGCGCAGAGCGATTCCTGTTTCCTGTCGTTCTGCCAATGGTTGGTCACTGACTGCTGGCGACGAAAGAATGGTTGTTAGCTGCTGTGATAAGGTTACTGGTTCTGTTATGAAACCGCTGCCGGTGAAGTCGTCGATCATTTGTTCTTCGCACCAGGCGACGCCCTGATCAAGATTGGCGAAGGTAAATCTCTCTTTGTCTTTCGCGCTGCCAAACACTTCTTGCTCCCACTCTTGCGACACTTCAGCTGAGAGATTTGTGAAAATCAGTTGAACCTCATGACCCTGCACCATTTGTCGCAAGCGGCTGAAGCTTAATGTGGCCGAGGAATCAATGCCAGTGACCAGACGGAAGTCCAGCAGGATAAAGCGCAGTGGGGGCAGGTCAGGGTTTTCAAGCCGTTTGCGGATCTGCTCTATGAAAGTGTAGGCAGTGCCAAAAAAGATGTAGCCCTGTAATTCCACGATGTAGAGATCACTGCCTTTTTCGTGCAGCAGTTGTTGGATTGCAGGGGGACGCATGACATGACTCGGGTAGTCGGCACCGGTGATGGCATAGCGGGCAACTTGGATGCGGCTGTAGTTGTAGACAAAGAGGATCGCGGCCACGACGATACCCACAGCCACGCCTTCGAGGATGCCCACAATGGCGATGACGATCAGGATCAGCCAGATGAGCAGGTAGTCGCCCTTGGAAAGCTTGAAATAGGCATCGTAAACCCATTCTACCAGGAAGGAGAGACCGATAAACAGTAAGAACCCGCCAATGATGATGCGAGGAAAGACTGACAGGGTCTGGGCGCCGAAAAAAAGCGCCACTGCACAGAGGACGGCCGCAAACAGCCCAACGAGACGGTTGGTAGAGCCAAGGCGGTAGCCTAAACTAGAGAGGCTGACCGATTGAAATCCGGGTGAACTGCCTCCCAGACTGGCCAGCAAGTTGGCGATTCCTGCCGAGCGCAATTCGCGATTCAGGTCTATATCGCGGTGCATTGTCAGCTCCAGGCCACTGGCGTTCATTAGCAGCGAAATGGCGCTTACCAGGAGGATGGTGCTTAGTGTGACAGCCTGACCGAATACGATACCCCAGTCAGCCTGGGCCAGTACGAGACCGAGAACTGGCTGCCATAGGGAACCTTGTGGGAAGGGACCCAATAACCAGCCCCCGGCCATGGCTGACGAAAAGGAGCCGCCACTCAGAAAAATCAGGAGATAGAACAAGCCGATCCCTGCCAGAAGAGAAAGCGGCAAGAGTAAAAAGTGGGAGTAGCGGCGCATTAACAGCAGGAGAAGGATGGCAAACAGCAGCCCCGGCGACCAGCGCAGCAGAACCTCGGGCTGGAACAGGGCTGGTCCGAGGGGCACGTTGGTCATGACGCCGATGGCGCCGGTAACGAGAAGCCAGCCTGTGCCGGCGAGAAAACCGCCAACAACGGGATAGGGGATGAAGCGCACCAGTTGGCCCAAATTGAAACGCCCAAGCAGCCAGAAAAAGAGGCCGGCCAAAACGGCCGAGAGCATCATGGCCCCGACAACGGTGGCGAACACGCGCTCTGGGGTGGCCGAGGCCATCGAGCCGGCGATGGCTGCGGCGACAACGGCCAAAATCACATTTGGGGCATCCTGCAGCGTGGCAACTACGCCGGGGATAGAGGTGGTTAAGGCGACAACGAAGCCAATTACAGCAGCGCCAAAGAGGAGGATGCCAACGCCTTGTGAGACGAACTGATCGAGCTCCCCGGAAAATATGAGGGCGGCAAAGGACACGGCGATGAAGATCAGCAGAATGCCGATGATCAGTGCCAAGGATAGGCTGGATAAGATTACACGTAGGGATAGGGGCTGAGGCTGGACAGATGGCGCTGTTTTCATTAGTATCCCGGTTCGAACATAAGGAAAGTATGATTGATAGCCATAGTATACACGAGAAAACGCAGCGGACCTTGTCGGCAGCGATGCACAAACTTGGCCGCAGTAGTTTCCGGCGCAGCGATTTTCTGATCACGCCATTGGACGTCATTGTGCCAGGATTGAACCCCGTTTTTGACGGATATCGTATTGTGCACTTTACGGATATTCATTTTGGTCATTGGGTTACGAGTGAGCGTTTGGAGGGCATCGTCTCGCTGATCAATGAACAGCAGCCGGATTTGGTGGTGAACACAGGGGATTTTGTGTCCTATGTGTTTGATGAGCTGGCACCGGAGATGATTTCTTCCTTCCGTAAGATTAAGGCTACGGATGGCGCGCTGGCGGTTCTGGGGAATCATGATCATTCGTTGGATCCGGAGGGAGTGCGCCAGATGCTGCGGGCGGGCGGATTTGGGGTGTTGGACAATGATGTGGCGACGGTGAGCCGGGGGGAGGCGAATTTGCATATTGCTGGAGTGGATGATGTGATTGCAGAGGCGGACCGGCTGGATCAGGTGATGGAGAAAATGCCGGAAACGGGGCCGGCTTTGATCTTGGTGCATGAGCCGGATTTTGCTGACGTAACGGCAGCGACGGGGCGCTTTTTTTTGCAGCTATCGGGCCATTCGCATGGTATGCAGATCCGGCTGCCTGGCGCGAGGCACTTGCTGCGCGCCCGTTATTTCAAGAAATATCCTGCGGGCCGTTATCAGGTTAAGGATATGGTGCAGTATACGAGTAATGGGGTGGGGACTCATGCTATGCGCCTGCGCATTAATTGTCCGCCGGAGATTGTGGTTGTGACGTTGAGGAGGGGGAGGTGGTAGGTCGTAGGTGGAAGGGGGTAGGGTGTCAGAAGCATTTTAGGGAGAGGGAATGATGGTGAAATTACGGAATAGAGTGATTTTGGGGTTGTCTGTGCTGCTGTTGGTGTTGGTGGCCTGTGATGGGCCGGGGGAGGTGCCAGACACGGCGGATGAGGCGGAAGCGGAGGCGACGGCCGTACCGGAAGTGGTGGAAGTGGAAGCGACGGCCGCACCGGAAGTAGTGGAAGCGGAAGCGACGGCTGCGCCGGAAGTGGTGGAAGCGGAGGCGACGGCTGTGCCGGAAGTGACGGAAGCAGCGGAGGAGCAGCCTGTGGAGCTGGCGACGGGGCCGGCTGAGGTGAGCCGGGTCAGTGTGGTAGAAAAGCATGGAACCGGCGTATGGGAGGCTTTGGTCGCGGGCGATTTGCCTGACTCCTGCAGTTTTGTTTCGGATACAGAACAGACGGTGGAGGGAAGCAGGATCAAGATCGCTGTGGCATCCTCGCGACCGCAGGATCTTATATGCGCGCAGGTCGTCACGCCGTATGAGATTAACGTGCTGCTGAATACGAATGGATTGGCGGATGGCGAGTACGCGGTGGAAGCAAATGGGGTAACGGCCGTGGAGGTGGTAATTATTGGCTCTGGCGGTGATGCGGGTGGCAGCGAGGGCGGCGATGAAGTTAAGCGGATCGCGCCGGATTCGGTCCAGCTTGACCTGGGATCGCTGGCGGAATCATATCGATGGACGATCCTGGAAGGTTCCCCACCGTCACCTGGACCGGGCGGTGTGGGGATGCCGCCCCATATTCTACTGACGTTTGATGAGGAAGATCCGGACCAGGTGCTATTTGATGACGGACGCTATATGTATATTTTCCCGGTTACGGCGTATGAGAATTTGGCCGGGGATGGGGTGATCGATCAGGTTGATCGATTGCAGGCGTTGATTGCGGGGGCAGATGAAAGGCTGAAGCAGCCAGGTGATCCGATGCCCCTGCTGCCACCACCGTTAAGTTTTATGGGGCGCTGGGTGCAGTTTTTGGACTTGAATACGCAAGTCGGGCCAGGGGTGCGCTATGTGTCTGAAGCGCCAAACAGACAAGGTTTGGGTGCGTGGACGAATGAGGGTACGGCGTATTATTATGAGGGCCTGACCGAGGACGGCCGTTTGTATGTTTCGCTGCATTGGCCGGTGCGTACGGATGGTTTGCCGGATGCGCCGCAAGATGTGTCGCAGGAAATCCTGGAGCAGTCGAGTAATCCGGAAACCTCGGAGCAATATTGGGAAGCGATCAGGGCCGAGCTCAACGCGTTGGGGCCGTCGGATTGGGAACCGGATCTGCTGCTGCTGGACGAGATGATCGCTTCGCTGGATTTTGCGGCGAAACAGGCGGAAGCTGGCGATGGAGAGGAAACGGATGCGGTAACGGGAGAAACAGCGGAAGATGCAGCGAAAGAGGAAGAGGAATCGCTCCTTAGCGGGCAGGATACGCTGTTGGAGTTGGCCTCGTTTGGGCCTGCCGGTGCTGATAAGGCGCTGGTGGAAGGCACGCAGATCATCGTCAGCGTAAGCGATTTGCAGATGACGGGACTGGCCGGATGTAATAGTTTTCTGGCGGATGTTGAGCTGCAGGAGGGTTATTTTACTATCGGGCAAATGGACGTCACACAGAAGGAATGCACGGAGCCGGCAGGGATTATGGAGCAGGAAACGGCGTTTCTGGCTGCTCTGCAGGGAACGAATGGCTTCGAGTTTGAGCAGGCCGGCAGCAGCGTAGTAGCGGCGGCGACGCTTTATTACCGGTTGTTGGATGGGACGAACGGGGTGATGAATTTTGTGGCGCCCTAGGCGAATTGGTGAATGGTGAATGGTGAATTAAGAATGGCTAATTGTGAATTAGGAATTCACAATCAGGAATTAAGAGTTCACAATTTTCATGGGGAACCAATTGCGTGTCATGATCGTTTTAGGAGATAGGTCTGTGCTTCGCGCGTGTTTTGTGCGCGGAATGGAGCTAGCCAGTCGATTGCGGAAGCCTTAACAACCGGTCGCCCGCGAAGCGCAGCGCGGAATTAATTTCGCGGCTGGCTGGGAAGCATGTTGAAATGTGTTGTTGGAGACGATTGAGGATGCTGAAGCCTGTTGGCTGGTTGCTGAGCACTATTTTTGTTTGTTAATTTAGTTTGAGGAAAGAGTAATGAAAAATAGGATGGTGATTTTGTCGTTGTTGCTGGTGGTGTTCATGTTGGCGCTGGCGGCTTGTAGTAACCAGGATGAAGGGGCGCCGGAGGGTGCGGAAGCGCCGGTTGAGCAGGCCCCGGAGGAAGCGTCTTCTGGTGAAGAGTCCCCTGCTGAGGTTCCGGCGGAGGAAGCAGCCGGGGCGCCGGCGGAAGAAGCTCCACTGGAAATGGAGAGCGGGCTGGCCGTTGTGGATAGTGTCACGGTGGAACAGCAGGGGGATCAATATGTGGCGACGGTCAGCGGCGCGCTGCCGGATGGCTGCACGCAGATAGCGGGTACCTCGCAGGGTGTGAGTGGCAGCACGATCAGGATCACGGTGGAGACACAGCGCCCGGCGGATATGATGTGTACGCAGGCGCTCTCACCTTACAGCGAACAAGTGGTGCTGGATACGAGTGGTTTAGCCCCAGGGCGGTACACGGTGGAGGCGAACGGCGTGACGGCCAGCGAGGTGGTTGCCATAGGCGGAACGGCCGAAGAAACGGCGGCAGCCGGCGATGCACAGATCAGCAATATCGTCTGGCAGTGGTCAGACCTGGTGGAGAGTAATCCGGCCGGCCAATCGGTTGTCCCGAATCCGGAAAACTATACGGTGACGCTGCATGTGGATGGCAGGGCCAGTTTGAAGGCGGACTGCAACCAGGTGCTGGTTACGTACACGCTAAATGGCAGCAATCTGACTTTCAACATGCTTGGCCCGTCAACCCTGGCCTTTTGCGGTGAGGAGTCGCTGGACACGCAATTCCTGGGTTTGTTGAGCAGCGTGAATGGTTGGGCGCTAGATGGGGATCGCTTGCAGATGTTTACCAGCGGCGGAGCGACGATGGGCTTTGCCAATGGCGGCCCAGCCCCGGGCAGCGTGGGGATCGACCCCAGCCAGATTAGTCTGGACACGCAAGGCCTGCCCTATTCGTGGCAGGCGGTGGTGGTCCCGCTGCAGCCGTATGATGAGAGCCAGCCGCCGGGACCGCAAGGTTTGCCGGAACATATCGAGATTCTCTTTGGCGTGACGGATCCGGCACAGCGAGCAGCGAACGATCCAGTCATTTACATCATCCCGGTTGATAATTATGAGGCGATGTACGAGGCGAATGAGAACCAGTCGGTGACCAACTCGATGGACCGGATCGCCGAATTGACCTACGCATTGCCAGAGCCGGCGCCGGCAGCGGGTTATCCGGTTTTGCCGACGGCTCCTTATTCGCCGGCGGGTGGCGCTAATGATCTGGCCGTTCAGGTCGGGCGGGCGATCGCAAACGAACAGAGCGCCAGCAAGAATGGTTTTCGTTATGTCGGCCGTTGGGCGCAGGATGCCAACCCAGTATCTAACCAGAATCTGTTCTATGTCTACCAGGGGTTCAGTAATGATGGCCAATACCTGGTGAGTTTCTTCTATCCGGTGAGTACAGCGCAGCTGCCGGCAACGGCGGGCGATGTCTCGCAAGAGGATATGGATCGGTTCAACAGTGATTACCAGGCGCATATCGACGAGAAGGCGGCGATGCTGAATGGATTGTCGACGGCGGATTGGGAACCTGATCTGGCGACGTTGGATGCACTGGTCGGTTCGCTGCAGATTGAAGGCATGGTTGCGTCGGGCGTTCAGGAGAAGTTGTGGCAGTGGACAGGTTTTGAACCTTCGGGCAATGAAGTGCAGCCGATTGAGAATCCGACGGCGTACGAGTTGTTTTTCAACGTGGACGGCAGTTTCCAGTTCAAGGCTGATTGCAATAATGGCGGTGGCAGCTATTCGGTAAACGGGGGCTTCAATGGCGAATTGTCGATGCAATTTGGACCGATGACGGCGGCAGCGTGCCCGCCGGAGTCTCTTGCCGACCAATGGCTTGGATATTTGCAGGCGGTGCAGGATTATGGCTTGCAGCCTGGCGGGACGGTTTTGGAGCTGCTCCTGCCGGGCGGCGGCGGAACGCTGCTCTTGAGCGAGGCGGGCGCCTTCGAAATCGACTTGCCAGATCCGGAAGCGGGCGAGGCGACAGGCACGGTGATCGCCGAGGCCGGGGCCAATATTCGCCTGGGGCCGGGGACTGGATATCCGAGTATTGGCGTCGCCCCATATGGAACGACGGGCACGATCATTGGTGTGAGCCAGGACGGGCAATGGTGGGCGGCTGACACACCGCAATCGGCCAGCAAGATGGGCTGGGTGTTGGCCTCGTTGGTTGCGGCGGAAGGTACTGAGGGTTTGCCGGTTCTCACCGCGCCCGCTTTGCCGGCGCCGACGCCTGCACCGCCAGCGGTAGCACCGCCATCGCCGCAGATTCAGTTTTGGGCTGATGCGTCTGTTATCGAGCAGGGTGCGTGCACGGGTTTGCATTGGAGTGTGGAGAATATCCAGGCGGTGTGGGTTTACCCGCAGTATGCGAACTGGCAGGAGTATCCGGTTACGGGGCAGGAAAGCCAATCTGTTTGCCCGACGAGCACGACGACGTATGTGATGCGCGTAGAACATACGAACGGCAGCCTGGAATACCGCACGGTGACGATCACGGTGAATCCGAAGACGACGGCGGGCACTTCTTGGGTTGTTTCAGCGCTGTATGTGAACCAGGTGCCGATTCCGGGGACGACGATGACGGCGTATTTCGGAGATAATGGTGGTTTCAGCGCCAATGGCGGGTGTAATACGTATCAGGGCAGTTATACCGAGAACAATGGGGCTGTTGCGATTGGCCCGTTGGCGGGGACGCAGATGAGCTGTGGCCAGTCGGTTGACGCGCAGGAGCAGACGTATCTGGCTGCCTTGGCGGCGGCGAGGACGTTTGTGATTAGTCAATCGCAGTTGATCTTGTATGACAGCGGTGTGCAGGAAGTGGTGCGGTTTAATTTCGTGCAGTAGACAGCGTTGAATAGAAACCGGGTTTGTTGGAGAAACCCGGTTTCTAGGATGTTGGGTGTGTATCGCGCTGACCAGGCTGATGAAACGGCCTCCAAGTAATTTGCCTGGGGGTCGTTTTCTTTTTGTCGATAGGGATTGTTGATCTTGAGAAGCGTACGGCTATTGTGTATATTGTTTTTACGTGATGGAGTGGAGCCACTTTCTTCATCGGGGATGTCAATGAAGAAATCTGCGGGAGCCAATCCTCATCGTGCTTAACAAATTCAAGCCTGACCTCTTTGGTAATTTCTAACTGTGGGTAGGAAGGTGGCTTTGGTGGTGACGGGTAGTGAGAACCGGGCTTTATCCGTCGTGCATGGTTTCAACGCATATATTATTAGTAAGCAGCAATCATGGGGAGAACCTTAAAATAGTGCGAGGATTATGTATGGCAGTATTGCGGGAGTATTTATCTCCGATATAATTCTGGCACGGTTCTGGATTGTATCCAAGAGTCTTTTCAAGTTCAGCCACCGGGAGGTGGAAGTTCTTTTCGTGTATATTTAGAATAATAGTTAATCTGCGAGGTGTGCGGGCTGCATCTGTTTTTGCCGTGGGTAACAACGGTAGTGTGTCTACCGGAAGTTCACCGATGGCACTTATGGATCTGGTCTCACCAATTGTGCAGATTGACGAGGCCAGCTGGCTGGTGGGGAGGTGATTCTATATACGTTATCTAGGCATAAGACAGTCAAGATGTATGGCGGAATTTTTGACACTAAGATAAGGAGATAAGGTATGTCGACCTCTAAACAGAAAAGTTCAAGCCCCTATCGAATATTGTTGTTGGTTGGAGTGCTTCTCGTGCTGGCCATTTCGGTTGCATCATTGGGAGCCGCACCTGAGGCGAGCCCTGCTGCAATGCAATCAAGTGAAGATGTGCAGAGCTATATTGTTGTGATGGAAGGTTTGCCGCTTGTTGCCTATGAGGGTGACGTGAGTGGTCTATCCGCCACAAAACCGGAAAAAGGGAAGAAATTTAATCCTAATAGCAACGCGGCGAAGAAATACGAAGCGCATCTAAAGAAAAATCAGAACAAGGCAATGCGCGATGCCGGCGTTTCAACGAATGCGCAGACCAATTCCTACACGGTAGCCCTCAACGGCTTTTCGGCCGTGATGACTGCAGCGCAAGCGGAAGAGATGGGCAAACAAGCTGGTGTGACGCTCGTCATGAAAGACCAGTGGCGCCAGGCCCAAACGGACAATACCCCAGCATTCCTGAGCCTGACCGATCCTGCTGGCCCATGGCAGACAGGCTTTGATGGTGAAGGGGTAATTGTCGGTGTTATTGACACCGGTATCTGGCCTGAGCATCCCAGCTTTGCCGATGATGGCTCATACTCCGATCCGGGTCTTGACCTTGAAGATACGGCGGACAACCCGGCCTGTAATTTTGGTAATACAGCGCACAACACTGACGACGCGCCCTTTGAGTGCAATAATAAGCTGGTCGGTGCGCGTCAGATGTTGTCAACCTATCGCTTTTTTATTGGCGCTGAGCCGGAAGAGTATGATTCCGCACGCGATGATGATGGGCATGGCACGCATACGGCATCTACATCTGCCGGCAATGGTGACGTTTTCGCCAGTATATTCGGTATCCCCCGGGGCACGGTATCTGGTATTGCCCCGCGTGCCCACGTGATCGCGTACAAAGGATTGGGTCAATTGGGGGGCTTTGGCTCCGATCTAGCTGCGGCCATCGATCAGGCAGTGGCTGATGGTGTGGATGTTATCAATTACTCGGTTGGCGGAGGTGCCAGCCTAACGGGTGCCGACGACCTTGCTTACCTGTTTGCCGCGGACGCTGGTGTCTTCGTGGCTACTTCGGCCAGCAACAGTGGCCCTGGTCCCGGCACCATTGGGGGACCGGCTTCGGTGCCGTGGCTGACCACTGTTGGGGCCAGCTCACAAAGCCGGGCCTTCATCAGCGACATCACGCTCAGCGGTCCAGGCACACCGCCTAGCGGCGTATGGGGCGGCTCCGTCACAAGCGGGATAGAAAACTACAACCTGATTGACGCCGATAGTGTCGCAGGTGGTGCCAATGGGGAATGTCTAAACCCCTTCCCGGCCGGTACCTTCCAGGCGGATGACGCCGTTCTTTGTAACCGCTACAACTTCGGCACCGCCCGCACCCAGCGTGTGGCCAACGTTGCCGCTGGCGGCGGCGGGGCGGTCATCTTCCAAAACGTATCCTCATTGCATCCGAACATGACGCCTACGGACAATCACCCACTGCCTACCGTTCATATGTTGAACGATGTCGGGCAGCCGCTGAAGGATTACCTGGTCGCCAACCCCGGTCAGGTGACGGTTAGCTTCAACCAAAGCGAATCTCGCTATTTTGAAGATGACCCGCGCGCCGTACCGAATGTCATGGCTTCCTTCAGTTCGCGTGGTCCGGATCCGGTTGCTGAGGACATCATCAAACCTGACGTCACCGCACCCGGCATCAACATCCTGGCCGGCGCCAGCCCAATTCATGGAGGCAGCGCAGCACAGGGCCAATACTTCCAGTCTATCATGGGAACCTCCATGTCCAGCCCGCATGTGGCCGGCATCTTCGCCTTGATGAAGCAGGCACATCCAGATTGGAGCCCGGCCATGGCTAAGTCAGCATTGATGACGACGGCCTACCAGGGCGTCATGAAGGAGGACTTCGTTACGCCGGCTGATCCGTTTGACATGGGCGCCGGACACGTCAACCCTGGCGGCAAAGCGGGCAAAGGTTCCCTTTTTGAACCAGGCCTTGTTTACGACGCCGGTTTCTTTGATTATCTTGGCTTCCTGTGCGATGCAGAACCAAGCGCATTAGCCCCGACTACCTGCCCGTTCCTGGAGTCGATTGGCGTACCTACCGATGCCAGCGATCTGAATCTGGCGTCCATCGGTATAGCCGAACTGGCGGGCACCCAGACGGTAGTCCGTACGGTCACCAGCGTTGCCAAGGAAAATGGCTGGCGCAATTATGAAGTGACAGTAGATGCCCCAGAGGGGTATGAGGTGACTGTTTCACCCTCGAGCTTCAGGTTGAAGCGAGGCATGTCGGCCACTTATGAGGTGACAATATCCAACGTCAGCGCGCCGGTCGGCGAGTGGCGTTTTGGCTCATTGAGCTGGGGAAAGAATGGACTCTACGATGTTTACAGCCCAATTGCCGTTCGCGGCGCTTTGTTCGGTGCACCAGCTGGAATATCGGGTAGTGGCGAAAGCGGTTCGGCAAGCTTTGATGTGGGCTTCGGTTACACGGGTGAGTACACTGCTGCAGCACACGGATTGGAACCGGCAGTTGTAACGTCAGATACTGTCGTCCAGGATCCTGATCAGAACTTCGATCCGAACGATGGCTATAGCAACAGGCATGACTTCAACCTTTCTGGCTCTGCATTCTTCCGCGTCACGTTGCCACCTGGGTCGGTTGCCAATCCAGACGTAGATCTTGACATGTATGTTTATGATCCGAGTGGAGCTTTGGTGGCTACCAGCACTAATGGTGGTACTGATGAATTGGTCGACATTCTTTTGCCTGCAGATGGTACCTGGAGCGTTTATATTCATGGCTGGCAAACCATTGAGCCTTCCGCAGACTACGTTATGTACAGTTGGGATGTTTCAGCTACTCCTGGTGGCAACTTGAGCATTGATTCAGCGCCAACTTCGGCGACGATTGGCGCGACGGAAGCAATCGATATTAGCTGGACAGGGGCGACGGCTGGCCAATGGCACCTTGGCGCTGTTTCACACAGTGACGCAGGAGGTGTATTAGGTCTGACCCTGGTTGATGTGGACAACCGTTAGTTACTAGCTAAATTGGTTATCCGTTTAGTAAAAGCTGCCCCTTGGCTTAAGCCCGGGGGCAGCTTTTTGTTTTGGATGCGCCTGGTGAAGGCCGTTAGTCAATATCGGAGCCGGGCGGTGGTACGAACTCGTCAACCTTTGGAGTAAGCGGAGGCTTCAAGAGCGCGAGCTGCTGGCAGAGGAAGGGTGGGGTGCCGCTGCTGCCGTGGTAGTTGTAGAGGTCATTGCCAGCACGAAGGAGAATCAGGTAGCCTTCTTTTAGGACTTGTAGATAGCGCATGCCGGGTTGGGGACAGCCGAGGCTGCTGTCGGGCCAGGTTTTGGTTTCAAATGAGACGAGCTCGATCTCATTTGTGGCGATGCCCAAGCGCTGGGCGAGGTCTTTTTGGGCGTGGTTGATCCAGGTTTGGACGGCGGGTGGTGGAGGGGCGAGTGACGGTGTGGCGAGTGGCGGGGAAGAGGGCGGGTTTGAAACCGCGCCCGTACGAGTGCTGGTGGGCGGGGAAGAGGGCGGGTTTGAAACCGCGCCCGTACGAGTGCTGGTGGGTGGGGAAGAGGGCGGGTTTGAAACTTCGGCCGTACAGGCGGCGAGGGTGAGGAGGATGAGGGCACATGCAGATAAAAAGGCGGGTTTGTAAGTCATGATTGTTCTCCTTGAGACGGCCGTTCACTTAGTAAGACGGAGGAAGAGGGGAGAAGGTTCCGGTATTGGGCACAGGGATAGGTAAATAATCAGTTGGTGAATTGTTAGTGTCCGGAGGATCAACAGCAGGAGCCAGGCACTTTCCTAAGTGCCTGGCTCCGTTCTTAGGTTGATGAGATGAAGTCAATGACTACCTGCGCCAGCTCGGGGCCTTTGTCTTCTTGTAGAAAATGACCGGCAGCGGTGATGGTCGTGTGCGGCTGCCCTTTTGCGCCGCGGATTAGTCTTTGAAAGGGGAGGTCGCCGCCGCTGGTGATGGGATCGCCATCGCTGAATGCGGTTAGAAATGGTTTGTCAAAGCGTATTAGGGATTTCCAGGCTTTGCGGTTAGCGGATGCGGCTGGATCGCCGGGTGTAGTGGGAACGAGTGAAGGGAAGATACGCGGCCCCGCTTTGTATGATTCATCAGGAAATGGCGCTTCATAGGCGGCAATGATCTCATCTGACAGGTTGGTCGTTGTGCCGCCGTTGATGATCATGCCTACTGGGAATCTGCGGACGGTTTGTGAGAACTCCTGCCACTTTATAAAGGCTTCGGGCATGGATTGGTCTCCGGTGGGCAGCCCGCCGTTGGCCAACACAACGCGTGTAAACCAATCGGGATGTTCGGCCACGAGACGCAAGCCGATCAGCGAGCCCCAATCCTGGCAGATGAGATTGATTTCGTGTAGCCCAACTTTTTCTACCCAGCGGCTCATCCAGTCGACATGACGCTGGTAGGTGTGATCCTCGGGCTGGGCTGGTTTGTCGGATTTGCCAAAGCCAACTAAATCGGGGGCAATGGCGCGAAAGCCCGCTTTGACCAAGGGTGGAATCATGTGCCGGTAAAGGTATGACCAGCTGGGCTCACCATGCAGCAGCAGCAATACCACGCCGTCGCGCGGCCCCTCGTCTATATAGTGGATGCGTAAACCGTCGACGGTCACATAATGTGGCGTAAATGGATAGCTGGGCAGATTGGCAAAGCGTTCTTCTGGTGTGCGCAATATTTCCATTGTGAACTCCTTCTGGTGAGTGAATTGGATTATCGCTTAATTGCGGGGGGGGAGGAAAGGGCGAATGGTATATGGTGAATGGCGAATTGTGAATGGTGTTAGCGGTCGAGGAGGAGTGGGAGTTGGGAGAGGGAGCGGATCTGGTAGGTGGCAGGGATGGCGGGGTTGGGCGGTTGTTGGTGGGGGTTGTACCAGCAGGTGTCGATGTTGTAGTTGAGGCCGCCTTGGATGTCGGAGGTGAGGCTGTCACCTATGATCAGGGTTTCTGACTTGGGCGGACTGCCCATGGATTGGAAGGCGGCGTCGAAGATGGCGGGATGGGGTTTGGCGACACCGATTTCGCCGGAGATGGTAATGGTTTCAAGGTAACCCTGGATGGGGGAGAGGGAGAGGCGGGTGCGCTGGACTATGGGAATGCCGTTGCTGATGAGGTGCAGGTGGTGGCTGCTGTACAGTGCCTGCAGGAGCTCCAGGGCGCCGTCAATGAGGTCGGTGGCCTGGCCGAGGTTGGTTTGGTAGCGTCGGCTGAAGTCCAGGGGATCGGCTTGGATGTTGAGGGCTTGGAAAAGATGGCCGAAACGCTCGCTGCGCAGTTTCTGCTGGCTAATTTTGCCTTGCTCGAAGTCGGACCACATCTGGGCGTTGATCAGGCGGTAGGTATTCGTGTAGTCAGCGATGAAGGGGATGCCGGCTGCCTGAAAGGTGGCGGCGAGGGCTTTGGCCTCACCGCGATCGTAGTCGAAGAGGGTGCCGTCGGCGTCGAAGAGGAGATGGGAGTAAATCATGGTTAATTGTGAATGGTGAATTCTTAATTGTGATTGGTGTATGGTGAATTCTTGATGGGTCGAAAGTTGCCAGGCACTTCTGCTTGTCCGGTTGTTTTATGGGGGACAAAAGTGCCTGGCAACTGGTTGGTTGTTATTGGCGGGCCATGATGGCGCGCATTTGCGCTTCGGTATCGACGATCAGGTCGCCGCTGACGTCGACAGTGACGGTGTGGATCTTGCCGGTGAAGGGGAATGGCCCTTCATAATGTTCCATGGTGACGGGGGATCCTTCGTCACGGCCGATGGCGACGCCGCTGGCCAGGCCGAGCATGATGGGATTGGTGACTGAGATCTCGACCTGGCCGACAAGCTCATTGTCGATATACAACTGGCCGAAGACCTGGCGCTCCTTTGCCTTGCAAGACTTGCGGCTCACCAATGAGTTCGAATTCGTAACGCAGTTGGTGGCGGCCGGTGGGAATGGTTTCTTGCGAGGCTACATGGAAATAGGTGCGGGCGACGTAGTTGTAGAGGTGCTGCAAACGGCCGTCCTGGACATACAAGGAATAGCCGCCATCGATGCCGCCCTGGGAGATGAGGACACCTTCGTCCCCTTCGGCTATTTCAACGTCGGCGGTGATGCTGTAGGGGCGGTTCATGACATTGGCCGCGGCGTTGACGGGCACTTCCTGGGTGCCGGGATAGAAGGTGTAGCTGGTGCGTCCAACGGCGATCTGTGGTCGTTGATCGGCGAAACGCTGCTGGCCACGGCCGTCGACGGGCAGCACATTGTATTTGCCGGCTTCGACATACCATTGGCCAATCATTTCGATTAGCTTGGCCCTAACCTCGGCGCGCACGTCACGGCCGTCGGCGAGCCAGGTCTTTAGCGCACCAAATGTCGATTCGAGGTTTTCGTCAGCCAGATTGTGATTTTCAGCAAAGTCCTCAGCCACGTGGTACAGCTCCCAGCTTTTGGCGTCGAGCTTGGTTAATTCTTCGGCCGGTATGGGCGTACCGAAAGGCATGCCTGCTTCCTTGAATGAGGGGCCGGGCCAGGGGCAAACAGCCCGCCAGCCGTCGTGGTAGATGGCGCGATGGCCTAGCATTTCGAAGTATTGCACGTGATGTTCGTTTGGCGCGAGGGCATCGTCAAATGTCGCGGCCAGACTGACGCCCTTCGATGGGGGATTGGGTGACGCCTTTGATACTCTGCGGCGGATCAATGCCCAGCGCATCCAGGACTGTGGGCACCATGTCGATGGCATGCCCGTACTGTGAGCGTACTTCTCCCTTGGTTTCGATGCCTGCGGCCAATGGATGATAAAAGGATCGCTGGTGCCGCCACGGTAGGTTTCTCGTTTCCAGCGGCGGAAGGGGGTGTTGCCGGCCCAGGTCCAGCCCCAGGGATAATGGTTGAAATGTTTTGGCCCGCCCAATTCGTCGATCGCCGCCAGGTTTTCTTCCAGGGACTCGGGCACGAAGTTGAAGAAGAGGTTTTCGTTCACGGAACCTTCCGGCCCGCCTTCGGAGCTGGCGCCATTGTCGGAAAGGACCATGATCAGCGTGTTCTCGAACTGGCCGATACTCTTTGAGGAAGTCGAGTACACGGCCGATATGGTAGTCGGTATGGGTCAGAAAGCCGGCGAAGACTTCCATCATGCGCGCATAGAGCTTCTTCTCTTCCGGCGAGCAGTCGTCCCACGGTTTGACGTCGGGATCGTGGCGCGAAAGCTCGGCATCGGCGGGAATGACGCCCAGCTCCTTCTGCCGCGCAAAGACCTTTTCGCGGTATGCTTCCCAACCGTCGTCAAATGCACCGGCATATTTGTCGGCCCATTCTTTGGGCACGTGGTGCGGCGCGTGCATGGCGCCGGTGCAGTAATACATGAAGAAAGGTTTGTCGGGCGCAACCTGCTTGGCGTCGGCGATGAAGCCGATGGCCCTGTCGGCCAGATCCTCGTTGAGATGATATCCTTCTTCCGGGGTCTTCGGCGGTTCAACGCGGTGATTGTCGTAGGTCAGATCGGGGTAATATTGGTGCGTGTCGCCGCCGAGGAAACCATAGAATCGTTCAAAACCGCGGCCGAGGGGCCAGCGGTCATAGGGGCCGGCGGCCGATATCTGATCGGCGGGGGTCAGGTGCCACTTGCCAACGGCAAAGGTATTGTAGCCATGCTGCAGGAGCATCTCAGAAAGGAAGCCGTTTTCGTGTGGGATGTAGCCATCGTAACCGGGAAAACCGGTTGATACTTCGGTGATGCCGGCCATATGGTTGGAATGGTGATTGCGCCCGGTGAGGATGCAGGTGCGGGTTGGCGAGCATAGCGCCGTGGTGTGCATGTTACGGTATAGGCAGGCCGTTGCCGGCCAGCGCATCCAGGTTGGGCGTCGCGATCGGGACTGCCATAACAGCCCAATTGGCCGTAACCGGTGTCGTCGAGGATGATGAAGAGGACGTTGGGTGCATCTTCCTGTGGCCCGATTGGGTTCGGGCCAGGCCGGGGAGGACTGATCGAAGGTACGGCCGATTGTGCCGGGAAAAGTTGTGCCTGACTTGTATTCTTTAAGTGTCATGGTTTTCTCCTTGTTCAAAAGTGTTCCATATGATAACTGTTTTAGCGCCAGGTTTTCCTCACTGGCATAATGCTGGGGAACGGGCGAGACAGATTCTAGGCTGACCGGGCTCTGGTCAATTCCTGTAAGTTGAACGCCCAATACCTGTCTCTCCACTGCTACCATTCCGTGGACCATTATAGTTGTTTCGGTTACTTTGCGCAGGCCGCGCGGGCGGTCGACATCGATAGTCGCGCACGTGGGCCAGGTTCATGGCGAAAAGTTGGCCAGGGATGATGCTGATCAGGGGCGAAACCCATTCGGGTACGGTGACAGGCAGCTTGAATGGGGTGCGGGCCAGGGAGAGGGCTTGATCGTCGTCGCTGATGGCGATGACTTCGGCACCTCGTTCTTTCAGGTCGGCGATCATGCCGTCCATTTCGGGCAGCATGAAGCCCTGATGGGGCGATGACGATGGTGGGAAAGGCTTCTTCGACGACGGCGACCGGGCCGTGCATGAAGTCGGCGCTGCTGTAGGGTTCGGCCATGACGTAGTTGAGTTCTTTGATCTTCAGGGCCAGTTCGAAGGCGGTGGCGTAGTTGTAGCCGCGGCCGATGACGACACAGACGCGCATATAGCGATAGCGTTCGGCCGCCTGGGCGATACTGCGGGGCAAGGGCCAGCGTCTGCTCGATCTGCTCGGGGACCTGGCGCCAGCGGCTGCAGCATCTCCTCGTCCCCGGCGGCAGTGGCGCTGAGCAGGGCGATGGCGGCGAGGGAGGTGCTGTAGGTCTTGGTCGCGGCTACCGATTGTTCCAGCCCGGCGTGGAGGTTGATGACGTGATCGGCCGTCTGGCCCAGGTCGGAGTCGGGTGTGTTGGTGATGGCCACGGTGATCGCCCCTTGCCGCTTGGCTTCGGCGACGACGGAGACGATGTCGGGGCTTTTGCCGCTCTGGCTGATGCCGATGACGAGGGCATTGTCGAATCGGGGCGGCCGTTTGTAGATGCTGAACAGGCTGGGCGTGGCCAGGGCGACCTGCAGGCGGTTGGCGGCGCCGAAGAGGTATTGGGCGTAGCGGGCGGCGTTGTCGCTCGTGCCGCGTGCGGCGATGACGGCGTGGGTGATGCCCTGGCGGTGGATGCGGGCGGCGATCTCTTCGACATGGTCCTGTTCGTCGCTAAGCAGGGCGGCTAGAGCGTGCGGCTGGTCGTGGATTTCTTTGTATAGGAGTGATTGCTGTGGCATGGTGTGCTCCGGATAGTTTGTTAGTCTTTAGTCATCAGTCGTCAGCGGTCAATTATATCCTGATTTCGAGGAAAGATTGGTCCAATCCTTAAGATTGGACCAATCTGGTTTTCATGTTTGAAAGACGATACTGCCGTTGGCGATGGTTGTGGTGACTTGCAGGTCGGGCGTGAGGAGAAGCAGGTCGGCGATGAGGCCGGGGGCGATGCGACCGCGTTCGTCGTCGATACCCAGGAGTCTGGCGGGGGTGGTGGTGATGGTGGCCAGGGCTTCGGGAAGAGAGCAGCCGGTGTAGCTGATCAGATTGCGCAGGGCCTGGTCAATGGGCAGCACGCTGCCGGCCAGGGTGCCGTCGGCGAGGCGGCTGTCTTTTTCGCTGACGAAGATTTCGAAATCTTTGAGCCTGTACTTGCCGGGGGGCATGCCCAGAGCGCCAATGGCGTCGCTGACCAGATTGAGACCCGCGCTGCCTTTGGCAGCCCAGATGAGCCGGATCAGGGCGGGGTGGACGTGGATGCCATCGGGGATTAGCCCGGTGACCGGCCTGGGTCGCTGAGCAGCGCGCCGGGCAGGCCGGGTTGGCGATGATCAAGGGGCGACATGGCGTTGAAGAGATGGGTTCCGTAGCGCAGGCCGGCAGCGAATCCTGCCAATGCCTGGTCGTAGGTGGCCATTGAATGGCCGGCACTGACGACGACGCCGCGAGAGGCGAGCGCTGCGATCACGGGAAGCGCTCCCGGTAGTTCCGGTGCCAAGGTGACCAGGCGCACGCCGCTGGTTGGCGACCAACCGGCAACGAGCGCCGGGTCGGGGGTTTGCAGATAGATGGGGTTGTGCGCACCTTTCTTTAAGGGATTGAGGAAGGGCCCTTCGACGTGTAAGCCTAAGGGTTCGGCGCCGCGGTAGGTAGACGGCCGTTCCTGCAATAATACGCGGCGTGCATGGTTGATGGTTTCCAGTGGCGAGGTGATGATGGTCGGGAGATAGGAGGTGACGCCGTAGCGGGGCAGCATGGCGGACACGGGCCAGATGGTCGCGGGATCGGCCGTGAAATCGTGGCCGAAGGCACCGTTGAACTGTAAGTCAATGTAGCCAGGGACGAGCAGGCGGCCGGTGGCGTCTATGCGTTGAGCGTCTGGCGGGATGGAGAGTTCGGCTGTGGGGCATAGTAGGGTGATGCGGCCGTTGTGGATGAGAACGGCCGTGTCGGAATGGTTTAGTGTGGGGGTGTAGATGGTGGCGTTGGTGATGGCTAGCATGTTAAATTGTGAATGGTGAATTGTGAACTGTAAATTATTAATTGCCGCGGGTGTCTTTGCTGGTTAGGGCGTTGGTGCATTGTCCACTGGATTCAAATTCGGCGAAGTTGGACAGGGTTGTTTGGGCGATGCCGCTTAGGGCACGATCGGTCAGGAAGGCCTGGTGTCCTGTTACGAGGACATTGGGCAGGGTGAGCAGGCGTGAAAAGACATCGTCGCGGATCACTTTACTGGAGAGATCTTGGAAAAAAAGGTCTCCTTCTTCTTCATAAACGTCCATGGCCAGGTAGCCAATTTTGCCTGATTTAAGCGCTTCGACGACGGCGGCGGTGTCGAGCAGGGCGCCACGGCTGGTGTTGACGATGAAGACGCCATCTTTCAGAAAAGGGATGGTTTCGGCGTTGATGATGTGGAAGGTCTCGGGTGTGAGCGGAATGTGCAAGGTGATTATATCGGCCTCGCGAGCGATCGATTGGATATCATCTACGTATTGGACGAGATGGTCGATATCCGGATTGTGGTAGCTGTCAAAAGCGAGGAGGCGCGGGCCGAAGCCACTTAAGTTCTTTATCACGGAGGCGCCGATGCGGCCTGTGCCGAAAACAGCGATCGTTTTGTCGCGGATCTCAAAACCTTGCAGACCGTCCAGTTCAAAGTTGTTCTCGCGAACACGGTTGAAGGCGCGATGGATTTTGCGACCGAGTGTAAGGATGAGCCCGACAGTGAATTCTGAGACGGCATTAGGCGAGTATGCAGGCACGCGAGCGACGGTGATGCCGCATGCTTCGGCCGCTTCGAGGTCGATCTGGTTGTAGCCCGCGCTGCGGGTGCAGATGATTTTTGTGCCACCTTCTGCCAATTGGCAGATGGTGTCGTGACACACTTCATCATTGACAAAGACACATACACCTTCAAAGCCATTGGCGAGTGCGGCCGTAGTTTTTGTCAGACGTGGTTCATAGAATACAAGATCGTGGCCGAATTGGGCGTTGGCGGCGGGTAGGGTTTCGCGGTCATAGCCTTTGCTGGCGAAGATGGCGATTTTCAAGATTGGGTCTCCTGTGAATAGGGGGCAACCAAGGACTATCAGCTATCAGCTGCCGGAAAATCTTTTTAGCCACGGTGGTCTGCCCGGGTGTATGTGAGCTCCTCTAGGCAAAGCGAAGATTGACTTTGTGGTCTTTTTCATCGATTATTTCGAGTGCCACAACAGTGCGATCAGGATCACGGACAACCCAGACGATATTTGGTGCCGATATGGTTGTCGTTTCCGCTTTATCTCCGCCGGTTGTGATGGCTATCGTGCCCTTGTGGGCAGAAGTATAATCGATTCCGAGCAAAGGAGCGGTATCCTCATCGGGCTCAAGTAGTAGGAGATCGCCCCCTTGGAGGACGCTGACCAGCTGATGCTTGCGGCTGTCAAGCAGATCGGCGAAGAATGAGGACCATTGGTACCTGGGTAAGTTTTCGCTTTGGTGTTTGGGTGAGTGGTCTTGCATGAGCAGCTCCTGTGTAAATAGCTGTCAGCTGTCAGTTGTCAGCTTTCAGCCATAAAGATAGTTGGCGTGCGCAGTCTTCTCTGAAAATGGGATATGGATTAGGGTTGATGAATGCAGTCTTGCTCCTCTGGGAATTTCAACAGAATCATTCTAGATGAGTTGTCGCAGCTTGTATCATCTCTTGTAGCGTTTCGACTGGCTGATTTTAGCTGTTGATGATGGTCCGGGCAAGCGTGTGGATTGATACTTACTAAATTTAGCCAAGCAAGTACTCTCTGGGAGCCTAGTGAAAACATCGCAAACGAATCCTGCGCGTGCTGTTGATCTGAAGCGATTGGCGAGCGAAACAGCTTTCTGGAGTAGTAGTTGAGACATTCCGGCATGCTTTGCGGCAACTATTATGCTATCATACGTACTAACTGGTAGAGTAGATTAGCGACCGCATCTTGAAGGAGTTTGTGATGAAAAGACCGATACATTTTGAGATCTTGGCTAATGACCCGGCGCGGATTGGAGCGTTCTATGAGGCTGTTTTAGATTGGAAGATTGCGACCTGGGGAGAAGGGGAGCCATCTTACTGGATGGTGACGACGGGCGAGGAGGGGACGCCGGGGATTAATGGGGGCATTATGCACCGGGCTTTTGAGCAGGCTGTGATCAATACGGCCGAAGTAGCCTCTTTGGCGGATGCGCTGAAGAAAGTGGAAGCAGCGGGCGGGAAGTTGGTGCACGGGCCGAACGTGGTGCCTGGTGCGGGAAACCACGCCTACTGTGCTGATCCGGAAGGAAATCTGTTTGGTTTGATGGAACCTTTGATGGAATAGAAGTGTGAATGGGAAGTGGTGGCGAGGGATTGGAACTGGAAATGAAGTGCCCGTATTGCAAAGCGCCAATGATTGAAGAAGAGATGGCATATGATGTGCGGCTGGAGGATGGCCAGGAGCTGCGGCTGGAAGATGTGCCAACGTGGGTGTGTGATATCTGCGATTATACCGTGGTTGACGAGAATGTGATCGCCACGATAAATGATATGCTGGCGCATATGGATACCTTTGGCCAGCATGGGGAAGAAGCGTAGACATTGGAATCCCAGAGTTGAGATGGGATGATGAACTCTTATTTGATCTTGAGCGAGAGTTTGCGCTGGCGGCGTTGGAGCTGCCGGTGAGGCTCCATCTTTCTGTGGGAACTTTGGACGAAGACCTTTTTGAAAGAAATGCCTCGATGCTCTTTAGATTTCATGCCGCGCCAAGCAATCGAATCTACGCTGGGTTGGATTTGAAGTTTGATGAGTTTGACGGGGAGATGCATTCCCCCTCCCCCATGCTAAGCGAATTGAACGGATTACGCTTCGTATTTGATCCCCTCTAGGGTGTAGATGTGGATGCCAAAGAAGTGCGAAATTGGATCATTTTGCCTGTTGACAAGAACAAATGTTCTAATTACAATGCTGAATGATTTAGTTCGCTCTGGGTAAAGGGAGCCTCCTCCTCAGAGCAAGGCCCACGAACAGACGGCCGCTCCATCACCGATTCTTATCATTGCATTCTTGCGCGCTGCCTGTTCGTGGGTTGATCGAAAGCTGTGTCGCCTCTGTGACCCTGGCAAAAAGGAGCTGATCTCCCATGACCCCACCCACCCCCGGCATCCACACATCCGAGTTCTGGCTCACGGCCGTATCCAACATCATCGGCGCCATCCTGGCCATCCTATCCGCCTATGGCCTGATCGCTCACGAAGCCGAAACCCTGTGGCTGACACTCGCCCAGGCCATCGGCGTGGCCGTCATCCCCATTGCCCTGGCCATCATCAACCAATCCTACATCAACGGCCGTGTCGGCATCAAAATACAAGAGATCGAGAGTAAAGCCGGCTCGATGAACCGCCGCCAACGCCTGATCACCTACTTTGATAAACTGCTGAACGGCCGTACCGAGCTGGCCATATCACCCAACCTGGCCACCGACAGCGGCTGGTCAAGCCTGGGACACACCCGCCACGACCGCGACGCAGGCGAGATCCAGCAGCAGTACACCGATTCTCTCACCGCCTGGCGCAAGAATCCCATGGCCTGGCGCATCATTCAGATCACCACCGACTACACCATAGCATCAGGCATCCAGGTAAGCAGCCCAGACCGCCACATGCAGCGCTTTATAACCGCCTTCTGGCAGCATCCAGAAAACCACATGCACACCCGCCTCGAAAGTATGTCCGATGAACTCGCCAGGTCAGGAGATCTTTTCCCCGTACTCTTTCGCCAGCGGCAGGACGGCGTATCCCTGATCCGCTTCATCACCAAAGACCAGATCGAAGAAATAGAAACCGCGCCCAACGACTGGGAGCGCGAAATCACCATCAAGCAGAAATCCAGCGACCCCACCAAAGCCAAAACCTGGCGCACACCACACTACAACCGATCCTTCCGCAACAAAGACGTGATCATGCACTACAGCATAAACCGGCCGATCGGCGCCATCTTCGGCGAATCAGACCTCACCACGATCCTACCCTGGCTCCTCCGCTATTCACGAATGCTCGAAGACCGCGTGCGCTTCCACTGGGCCACCCGCCTATTCCTATGGTTTGTCCAGGTCCCCCGCAACCGCGTAGCCGAAAAAGCCGACCAGTACCGCAACCCGCCCGAAGCCGGATCCGTCATCGTACACGACGAAAGCGAAACATGGGAAGCCAAAAGCCCCGTACTCCGCGGAGCAGACGCCGCGCCCGACCTCAAAGCCGTACGTAACATGATCGACGCCGGCAGCGGATACCCGCCGCACTGGCGCGGCGAAGCGCAAGACGTCAACCTGGCCACCGCCCAGGCCATGCAGGAACCCGCCGAACGGCACCTACTCCGCCGCCAGACCTACTTCATATGGATGCTCTCCGACATCATCTACCAGGCTTATACCAGAGCAAACCAACTCCGCCCCGAACTCTGGCCCATGCCCAAGACAAACAACTACACCCAGCTATTCAATATCGCCGCCCCCGACGTATCCCGCAGCGATAACCACGCCCTGGCCCAGGCTGCCGAACGACTGGCCAACGCCTTCCAATCTATCCGCGACCAGTACCCCCAATCCGACACACTGCGCCGCATCCTCCTCAAACTAGTCCTTAACTTTGCCGGCGAAGTCGCCAGCGATGAAACACTCGATGCAATCATGGAGGAAACCGTAGAGCCCAGCACACAAACGGTATCCCCCGCTACACGGCCGTCATCCAATGGAACGGCCGTAAAGGAGACCCCACAATGAGCAAACACCGCATAGACACCAGAAAAGACAACCCGTACCAGATAGGAGCAGACTTGATCGAACTTGTTGGAGGATTCGACCCGAAAAACTACACATCAATAAACGAAGCAGCAGACGACGTCGAAGAATTCCTCAAAAGCCACGGATTAAAATTGACCGACTACGACGGAGAAAGGCGAAGCATTGCCCACTATGTACGCCGCTATTTGGAAGATTAAAGGAGACCCCACGATGAAAAAGAAAACAAGAAAACTTATCCGCCAGGTAGAGCGCCTGGTCAAAACAGATCCCTACCCCGAAAACGAAACCCACCTCGACGATTGGATCGTTGAAGGCGATCCAGCCGGCATGACCGCTGAAGAAATCGCCCAGGAATGGGACGATCTAACCGAGACGGCCGTAAAGGAAACCCAACCGTAGGGGCGAGTTCGTAACCGCCCTCTTAAAGGAGACCACACAATGAGCAAACACACCTACATAGCACTGACAACCACCAACTATCAGACGAACGGATACCACGAACTGTGCAGAGGAACCAATAAAACGGCCGTCCTCCAAAACGCGCGAGAACAAATTGGCAACGTTGCCACCGCATACGGAACAGACATCTACAAAGTGACCGAACAAAGAAACCTGATCGTAATCAGCCGCACCGAAGCCCAACGGAAAGGCTACATACGATGAGCAAAAAAACCAAGGCCAAAGATAAATGGAAAGCACGCATCAAAGCCATAACCGGCAAAAAGAAAACCAATGAAAAATGAACTACCTCCGCCGCGACCATCCAGACCCGCCTGCAGCTTGCCTCCATATGTGCAGGCCCTTCATCGGCCAAATCTACACCATAGGCAGGCAGCTGCCCGTACCCGCCCATCCGAGCTGCCGTTGCACCTATACCCTCGTGACCGAAGGAGAACCCGACCACCCCGACAATACCGGCATACCGCCAATCACCCGCAGCATATGGACCACCACCAACAGAAAAACACGCCGCGCCTGGATGCTTTTTGTCGCCTACCTGCTCCGCATGATGATTCCCATACCCTGGCTGCTCATACCACTTATTGAAGAAGCCGCAGCCGAAAACAAAAAGAGAGAAGACATGCCAGAACCAGACAACACCCAGGAACCACCGCCACAGCCCTACAACGACAACCTAGAGGCCGCGCGACGTACGGCCGTTCGCGATGTACGGGCGGTTCGTGAACCGCCCTACACCGCCGTCAACCTACACCCCCTGGAAATGAGAGCAGAAGGCAAAAAACAAGGCCTTAAACAATTTCACGCCCGCCTCATTCGCGCCGGCTACACCCGCAACCTGCTCAACGAACCAACAGAACTATTCGTCACCCCCGAAGCCCTACAGAACGCCGTCAACGCCGGTCAATTTGAAGGATTAGCTTGTTTCATCGATCACACCAACCCCCTCGGACATCCGTCCATTCATAACCTCTTTGGCGCCTGGCACAACGCAGCCTATCACCCATCCACACAGGCCGTCACCGCTACGCTAACAGCATACGACACCGACGAAACACGCCCGATAATTGACCGGCTTGATCAAATCCTATCCAACGGCACACCCGCCCCCGATATAGGCATATCCTTAGTTTTCTACCCGCAGTATCAGCCAGGAACCCAAAATATCAAACAATTCCTACAAGTTGAATCCGCGGATATTGTGTTTTTCCCCGCCGCAGACGGCCGAATCTTAGAAGCCCTGTCGGCACTCAACCAGTCAAACGGAGGTAACCATACCATGACTGACAAATTGACCGAGACGGCCGAACAAGAAAAAGAAACGGCCGTCATCACGCCCACCGCACCGGCCGCCGCTAAAGACGTAGCCACATGGGATCAAGCCATTGACCACGAAAAAGCACGCGCCGCCGCCCAACAGTCCGAAGCCTGGCTTGATGAAGTCGCCCAGCAAGGCATCCAGACAATCCTCAAAAATTCAGGATTGCCCGACGTAGTCCGCGCCCGCCTGGCCCGCATCCCGCTACGAGACCCCCAACGAAGTGTACGAAGCCATCCGCGAAGCCCGCGAAGAACTGCAAGCCCTCGACACGGCCGAAGTAATCGATCTCGGAGACCGCCCCTGGATCTACACCAAAGCCCCCGAAGACAACATCCAAAGTCACGTAGACTGGTTCTTTGGCGTAGCCGGCGCAAAAGCCCCGCCGTCCAACTACCGCAAAATCGATCAGCTTTACGTCGCCCTAACCGGAGACACCGAGTTCCACGGCGTATTTCACCCTGATCGCGTCATGCTCGCCAGCGCAACCACCAGCACCCTGGCCAACATGGCCGTCGACGCCATGAACAAAGTCATCATGACCCAGTTCTCCAATCTTTCCTTCTGGCGTTGGTATGAACAAGTCGCCGTCCCCATCCCCAACGACGGATCCGTCCAATCAATGAAACTAATCACCTACGGCGGCATTGGCAATCTGCCCACAGTCGCTGAGGGAGCAGCCTATACCGAACTTGCCGTTGACGACGTCAAGGAAACAGCAACATTCACCAAGAAAGGCGGGTACGTGGGTATCACCATGGAGATGATCCGCAACTCCAACATCGTCGAAATTCAAGCCGTACCCAAAGCCCTGGCAATCGCCGCCGTTCGCACCCGCTCCGCCGCCGTCTCCGCCCTATTCACCGCCAACGCCGGCGTAGGGCCCACCCTGGCCCAGGATAGCACCGCCCTGTTTCACGCCAATCATAACAACGTAGGCACCACAGCACTGGCGCAGGCCGAATGGCGCGTGATCCGTTCCGAATGCTTCCAACACACCGAAGTCAACAGCAGCAAAGTACTCGGCGTATTCCCCAAATTTGCCCTACTGCCCGCTGAACTGTACGACGCCGCCTTAGTTATCTTTGGCTACGGCGACGGCGTACCCACAAGCTACACACCCGAAGCCCAGGGCAGAAGCATGATCGATCCCCGGCCCGTACCCTTAATCGTGCCCGACTGGACCGACGCGACCGACTACGCCTACCTCGTAGACCCTATGGTTTACCCCGTCATCCAGATCAGCTACGCCCAAAGCCCCGGCGGCGGCACACATCCCGCCCCCGAACTTTACACCGTATCCGACGAAAACCAGGGATTAATCTTTACCAATGATGTCATGCCCATCAAAGTACGCGATTGGTTCGCCGTCAACGTCAACGGACCGCGCGGCATAGGCAAGCGCAACGTAGCCGGCTAAAAAACCTTAACGTAGGGCGGGTTGCCAACCCGCCCATTGTAGGGACGGTTCGTGAACCGCCCAAAAGGAGGCAGCAGGCCAAAAGCAGCGGCAACAAAGGCAAGAAATAGGGAAGTATCAGAAGTCCTTCCGCCCGCCACCGCCCGCCGCCTGCTGCCTCAAGGAGGGGAAACCCTCAAAGGATAAATACAATGCAAGGATCATACCTACACATGGGAATTCAATATCTTGGAGCCTTAACCGGCGACCAATTCCGCGAATTCAAAGCGCCATTCGACATGCAGCTAGTCAAAGTATCAGGCAACGCCGCCAATACCACCAGTTGTATCATCGACATAGGCACCGCCGCCGACACCGACGCCTACCTCGACGGCGTAACCCTAACCGGGGCCACGGCCGTACCCACCGACTGGGTTCGCGCCGACTTCGTCGACGGCGAATACCCCTTTATCCCCGTTGATACAGTCGTACAGATCACAATCGACTACGACGGCGGAGCAGGAGGCGACGTTGACGATCTGAACCTCGACCTGTGGTTCACCTATTAGACGACAACGGCTGACGGCTCATCGGCCGTTGCCGTAACTCACTCATCGTGAGTTCTCCTTTTCAGCGCCGGGAGGGTTAACCCTGCCACTCCGTTCACCCTCCCGGCAAAACGTAGAAGTTTCAGGTCCGGGCGCAATGTGCAATGTAATGGATTACCAACAAAAGAGTATTAACCCAACAGCAACGACCCCCACACAGACCGCCCAGGCCTTAAACCCAAAGCCGGCGCAGGCTAAGACCTGCGCCGGCCAACCTATTAGACCTCTTTTGCGGAGCAGGGGAGCAGCCGCAGGCTACCACCGCGCTGGCTACAACGTGACCGGCGTAGACAACAAACCACAAAAACGCTACCCCTTTACCTTCATCCAGGCCGACGCCATCGAATACGTCAAAGAACACGGCCGTGAATACGACATCATTCACGCCAGCCCACCCTGCCAGGTCACACAGCGTAACCAAACACTTAGCCCACGATCACCACCTTGATCTAATCCCAGCCACCCGCGAAGCCCTGATCGCCACCGGACGGCCGTACATAATCGAAAACGTACCAGGAGCGCCCCTGGTCAACCCCATCACACTATGCGGAACCATGTTTCCCGGATTACGCGTATACCGTCACCGCCTCTTTGAAACCAATCCGCCGATCTGGTTCCCCCCTGGTCAATGCCAGCATACATACAAAATGCCGCGATCAATGGGACACCGTCACAAACTAAAAATTCAACCCTTTATCACCGTTGCCGGCGAAGTATTCCTTGTCAAAGACGGCCGTCTAGCCATGGGCATACCCTGGATGACCCGATCAGAACTCGCCCAGGCCATCCCGCCCGCCTATACCGAGTTCATCGGCCTGCAGCTTTTACCAGAACTTGTACGGGCGCTTCGTATTGTACGGGCGTTTCGTGAAACGCCCTCTTAAAGGAGATCCAATGACCACCAAGACCAAAAAAGAACTAGTCGCCGGCCTGGCCGCCACCCTCGAAGTAGATCCCGACCAGATCATGATCTACACAGCCACATCAAGCACCTACGCGCCAGGCTACACCGTCATCCTCACCGACCACCGCAAATTTACGGCCGTAATCCCCTCATACGAGATAGAAAAACCCGACGAAACAGCCCTGGTCAACGTCAACGGCGTACTACTACCCGCCGAATATGTCCTCTACTACAACAACCCGCAAGACCACTCGCGAACCGATCTGCGCGACCTGGCCGCCTACCTGGACATCCCCAAAGCCCGCACCCTAAACAAAAACCCGCTAGTCAAAGCCATCAACGACTACAAGGTAGGGGCGGTTCGTGAACCGTCCCAAAGGCGGTTCGTGAATCCCGCCCCAAGACGAGCCCTTTTCCATTGCCGAAGCATCCAAAGAACTATTCGACTAAAGGAGAACCAAGGAGCCACGATGAACGAGCCAACCATCACAACACTATCGCTAGGAGGCGGAGTGCAATCATCCACAATCGCCGAGATGATCGCCGTCGGAGAGTTACCCGCCCCTGATCTTGTCCTCTTTGCCGACACAGGAGACGAACCGCAGTACGTTTACGATCAAATTTCCTACCTACACGGCCGCCTAGAGAGCCTATGCGACTTCCAAACGGTAAGCGCCGGCAGCCTCATTAAAGACCTGCAGACAGACGGCAAACGCTTTGCCGCTATACCCGTATTCACCAACAAGAACGGCCGTTCAGGACGGATGAAACGCCAATGCACCAGCGACTATAAAATCTACCCAATAGAAAAAGCCATTCGCGAATACCTCATACCACGCGGACACGCCCGCCGCGATAAACGCGGCATCACCCTAAACAAAAACACCTTAATCGAAACCTGGCTCGGTATCAGCCTGGATGAAGTCACCCGCATGAAACCCGCACGTAACAAACGCTTTATCCACCGTTGGCCCCTGATCGAACTCAGAATGACCCGCCAGGACTGCATAAATTGGTTACAAGACCACAATCTACCCGTGCCCAAGAAATCAAGCTGCCGCATTTGCCCCTATCATGACAATTCACACTGGCGCGAGATGCGCGACGAATACCCCGAAGACTGGCAGCACGTAACCGCCTTCGACCTTTTCCTCCGTGGCAACAGTCGCTACGCCGCATCAGCAGACGGCCTGTTATATCTACACCGCGACTGCATACCGCTAGATCGCGTCGATCTCCGGCCCCAGCACGAACAAAACGGGCAACTTCCCTTATTTGACATTTGCGACGAAGGATATTGTTTCATTTAGGAGCCACGATGATCGGTTTCCACATGCAGAACTCACCGCCCAATTGGCTCGACGCAGTCGCCAAACTGCCCGCCGGGACACCTATCAAACTGGTAGAAGGCGTCCAACGCGCCCGCGAAGTCAAAGCCACCAACCCCGCCCTCAAAGTATGGTATAGACACGTAGCCGATAATCAGAACGTAGGCGGAGATCTCCAACAGTACGCCCGCATCTTCTTCAATACCTTCATCGACACCTCATTTCTAAACGAAGCCAAATACGTCGATTATGTCCAGGAGCTCAACGAATACACCGGCCACGGCCAAAGCCCCGCCGAACGTGCCTTCTGGGAAGACTGGGCGGCCGCTGCCGCCCACGTCTGGTACAACGAATACCGCACCAGAGCCCCGCTAGAGCACATCAGGCTAATTATTGGTGAGCCAGGCATAGGAAATGACCTTGGGCTCGCTTTCGCCCAAATTGCCGATGCCTACGACTGCCTCATAGGCTACCACAGCTATATTCCCGTCCACAACGGGCAGCTTATGCCCCTAAACGCCAAACACGCCGACGGAAGCGAAATCAATGAATGGAAATACTACTCCGGACGATGGGCGACAATGGATGACAGCTACCGCCAACATGGTTACTATGTTAATTGGCTTGCCGGGGAAGGAGGACCCATCCGCGACGCTAACCCCTGGTTCGGAGCTTTGGATCCGCTGGGAGGATGGAAGCATCCAGAGTGCTGCTCAGGTCATATTGATTGCTATATCACCGCCCTTAGAAGATTTCTCGACCTGGCCACCGCCTGGAACAAAGAACACAACAACCGCTTCAAAGGAATGACCCTATTCACCAGCGGTGCACCCGGGGCGGGCCCCAGTTGGGAACTATTCGATCTCCGCCAGCCGCACATGAACACCATAGCCGACTTCGTCGCCGATTACATGGCCGATATACCCACACCACCAGACCCGCCCGATCCGCCAGACCCACCGCCACCACCCGACCCGCCCACCAACCAACTGATCAACGGCAGCTTCGAGAACGGCTGGATCGACCTTAACATCACCGCCCAACAGCCCGCCGGCTGGGACCTGCTCCTGGCCGAATACGATCAAGAAGTGCGCGGCCGCCCCGTAACCGGCAAGCCCGAATGCGTCCACTTGCACACAACCCAGCTGCCCGCAGACGAGCAGCTAGGAGCCAAAAACGCCCTCATCCTCGATGGTGAATACACCTATAAAATCTTCAGCCACGGCGCCACCTGGCGAGCCAGCCTTTATCAGGCCATTTACGATCTAAAACCCGGATTCTACAAAGTAACCGTGCCCGTCAATGTCCATTTTGACGGCCGTCCCGACAACCACGACCCCGAAGACACCCTGATCACCCTTTACGCCGGCGGCGCAGAACCCGTCCAGCTTTACATCAACAAGAGCAACCAGCGCCAATGGCACAACCTCACCACCCGCGCCTTCACCGACCACGACAACCGCATCAACATCAACATTCAATCTAGCGTAAAATGGCAGCACCCCACGGCCGTATTCATCGACAACATCATCATGCAGCCGGCAGCCGATCCCCAATACCAAGGCCAACCGCGCGAACAATACAACCGCACCGTCCTCGTAGCCCCCGCCGAAACCAGCCTCACCGCCTGGCTTGCCATCTGTGAGGAAGCCTACGCCGACCGCAGGACCGTTTCCTTTTCCTACGACGACGCCGGCATTGGTGATCTCCGCCAGAAAAACGCCATCCTCTACGACATAGCCGACCAGGAAAAACAGCTTTTCCTATCCTGGTACAAAGACCACTACCCCGGAACGGCCGTAACCTTCAGACAGGCCCCCGGCCCGACCGGTCCCCAACCATCCTTCACCTACACCCACTGGCCCACCAACCACCAACAGATCACCCAGCCCTTCGGCGCAAACCCCGGCTACTATGCACAATTTGGCTGGACCGGAGGCCACGAAGGAATAGACATCCGCGCCCCTCTCAACGGCTCCGTCTACGCCCCGGCCGCCGGAACCATCACCAAGATCGAAAACATGACTGTTAACGGAACACCGTCAACATACGGCTGGCACATCCACCTCGACCACGGCAACGGCTACGAGACCATCCTGGCCCACCTGAACGGACCGCCGGCATCCCTGCCGGCCATTATGCCCAAAACAGGCGACCACGTCGCCGCCGGTCAATTTATCGCCACCAGCGGCAACACCGGCAACACCACCGGCCCGCACCTGCACCTATCCCTCAAACAGGCCAACGCCCAGCTACACGGCTTCCCGCCAGGCTACATCGACCCAACACCCTTTATCCAACACCTCGTAGGGGGGGTTCGCCAACCCGCCCATCGTAGGGCGGCGTGAACCGCCCTCGTAGGGTCGTGAACCGCCCTCCTAAAGGAGAAACAACCATGCCCGTAATCATCAACCGCACCACCAAAACCCAATCCCTCACCATTGCCAACGGCGCCGCCGTATCCGACGCCTTCGACATGCGCGACTACTCAGGCGGTAACCTTTACATGCCCGCCGCCTGGACCGCCGCCAATATCGGCTTCCAGATCGCCATAGACGCCGGCGGCACTTTCTACCCCCTATACGACGACACCGCCGCCATCGTCGAGATAGCCAGCCCTGCCGTAGACACCGCCTACACCCTGCCCAGCGAGCTATTCGCCGCCTGCTTTGTCAAGCTCTGGTCCCAGGACGGAGCAGGAGCCGACACCAACCAGGGAGCAGCCCGAACCGTAGTCATAGAACTGAAATCCTGATCATGCGCTTCTTAAACCCCCGCCTCGACCAGGCCACCACAACGGCCGTACTCACCTTTGACTTTTACGTCGATTACGTCAACGGCAACGACACCACCGGCGACGGCAGCAGCGAGACCCCCTGGAAAACCGTAGCCAAAGCCCTCACTCAGATGTCCAATAACAACACACTCGGCGTCAGAGACGGCAGCTACTACGAAAGCAACCTGGCCACCGCCTTAACCGGCATCACCATCCAGGCCGACAACGGGCACAGCCCCATCATGATCCCCACTACCCTATACGCATCCGGATCCTGGTCCAAAACCGGAGGCCAAACCAACGTTTACGAGACCGCCTACACGGCCGCAGCCGCCTACGTGGTCCACCACGGATCGACCCGGCTCACACTCGCCGCCGATCTCGCCGCCTGCGACAGCACCGAAAACAGCTACTACTTCGACGATCCCGGCAACCTGCTTTACGTGCACGTCACAGGCGGAGCCGCACCAGGAGACGTCCACGTTGACCCTATCTCTAACTACTGGCTGACCCTAAACGGCGCAGGCTGCACCATCAAAGGCATCACCATAGATCACTTTGGTCGGGGAATAAATGCCCAGGGCGGCGGCACCCTACACACCATAACCACCACAAACGTCATGCCCTACGCCAACAATACGCCTCCTTTACAATCGACGGAACGGCCGTAATCACCAACTGCACCGTGACCGGCAACAGCGCCACCCTGGGGCGAGCCGTCAACGCAGACGCCACCCTGACAAGCCGCACAATCACCGGCTGCACCTTCACCAGCCTATACTATCCCGTCTGCCTGCTCGGCAGGAACCGCCACAATCACCACCACCACCATCACCGGCGCTCTCGATTGCATTTACGCCAGCAACGCAACGGCCGTCACCATCACCAACAGCACCCTCATCAACGGCACGCACTCCGCTGTAATCCTGGAAAACACCGCCACAATCAACATGCAGCGTTGCACCACCTATATCGACTACGACACAAACAGCACCTCCTACGGAATCATCTTCCACGCCAGCGGAGAATCGGCCGTCTATCACTCCGTTTTCGCCTGGCTCAACGAAACACCAACCCAGGCTACGGTCAGGCCATGTACTACGCGCCCACCGCCGGAACCTTGCAGATCAAAGCCTACAACAACGCCTTCTATGAGTGCAAAGCAGCCCACCACTACCAATCCGGAACAGTCGAATACGATCTCGACTTTAGCGGGCTGTACAACAACACCGCCAACTACAACGCCATTGCCGCAGAAGACCAGGGAGAAGCCGACGTCACCGCCGACCCCACCTACACCGACGCCGCCAACAATGACTTTACCCTGATCACCGGCTCCCCCTACATCGACGCCGGCGACCCGCAGGCCGGCATCAACGACGACTACCTGGGAGATGCCCCCGACATAGGACGCTACGAAACAGAATGACAGACAACCAGACGGCCGTCCTCATCATCACCATACCCGCCCTGATCGCCGCCATCCACCACCACCAGATGATGCTAAAACACGGCCGTCTACAACGTACGGGCGGTTCGCAACGTACCGTTCGCAACGTACGGGCGGTTCGCGTCTACAACGTACGGGCGGTTCGCGAACCGCCCCAACCAACAGCCAATACCACAAACAGGAAGCAGCCCTACACCGCATAGCCCTATTCACGGCCGTCCTCATACCCATCCTGCTGGTAACGGCCGTATCACTCGGAGGATAACCCATGTCAACAACCTTTTCCGCCCTCATAACCCGCATCCAGATCAGCCTAAACGACGAAGCAGCCGCTACCTGGGACACCGAAATGCTCGCCACCTTCTTAAACGACGCCATCCGCGACTACTCCAACCACTTCCCCATGCAGGCCTCAGACAGCATAGCCACTTCAGACGGCTTCAATAACTACTCGCTGAACGCTGACTTTATGAACGTAATCTCCGTTGAATTCCCCGACGGAGAAACGCCGCGAGCCTACCTCGACAGACGGCCGTATACCCATCCTGACTTTTGGACCGAAGATGGCTACTATGACATCATCCACAATAGCAGACGACACCACACCCGACCAGATCATCCCCTCCACAGAACAGGCAGACGCTCAGATCATCAATATCCAGTACCACGCCCACCACGCTTTAATCGCCAACACCGCTTCCATATCCGGTAGCTGTACCGTTCCCCCCTATCACCAGCACCTACTGATCGACTACGTACGCTGGCAAACATCCCTCCACCTGGCCTCCGCCGAACAGCAGACCCCGACGTCAGCAATTCCAGTCTGCTCATGGCCCAATTAGCCCAAAACGCCAGGAGAGACGCTCTCACCTACAGCACATCCTTGCAGCAGGCCATCTACGCCGCCGACGGCAAAGAATCGCAACAACGGCCGTGGGCAACGCAAGGAACCGGCGTCGAAAGGATCTACTGATGGAACGGCCGTACCCAACCCCCACATTTAGGGGTGTACCTCAAAACATAGTTTGCATTGATTCCCAAACAAAGCACACAAACACACCCAAGCAACAACCACCATATATAGGGAGTACCGATCCAACCATGACCAACACGCAAACGCAAATTCCCCATCCAGCCCGACGCCCCGGCCGACGACGAAACCCTCGTCTATAAAATCTTCGGCGACGCCACCTTTGACAGCAATTACCTGATCATCGGCGAAACCGTTTTTCTCTCCGATGAAGGTATCCAGATCCTCGCTCCCACCGACGGCAGCTACTACGACCAGAACGCCTACACCTTTAAATCCGAAGACAACGAAGACATAGGCGGGCTGTACGGCCGTGACGACACCGGCCAAAACATCATCGCCATTCGCGCCGTCGATCCGCCTGGCCTGGGAGACGATGTCCTCGTTGAGCTCGAAGCCCACGCCGACCCCACGGCCGTATCCACAGCCACCGCCCAGGTCAACGTCCAGGCCACACGCGAAGGGGAAAGCACCGACACCTACATGAGCGTAGTCAGGGACGACAACAGCTCCGAGCTGAACCTGATCACCAACGCCTCATACGGCCGTGTACGCATCAAGCCCAGCCTGCAGCTAGTTGGCGCCAGCAATGAAAATTGCTACGTCTATATGAAGGGCACCTACTTCATAATCCGTTATAATGATGGTGGCACAACCCGCTACAAATACCTGGACCTATCCGGGACCGGGACCACCTGGACCCACAGCACCAGCGAACCCAGCTAGGGGAAAGGTTGAAATATTGGGCTGGCCCAGGCGACCGGAATGTCAGTCTGCGTTACCGGGCTTGTCCCTGGTCCAACCCTTGGAGCCCGTAACCAGCTTCAATCAATTCGCGCAATTCATTCATAAATCGTGCTGCTGGCGCACCGTCGACGATATCGTGATCGATGCTAACGGTCATATGCAGGATGTCGCGTATTTGTATCTGGTCATCGACGACGCCCGGTTTCTTGACGATTGTGCCCAGGGTCACGGTAAGGGTGAAGCTGGCCATGGGGATGCCCCAGGCGCTGCCTTGGCCGAACATGCCTACGGCCGTTACTGTGATTGGGCTGGAGTAACGGCGCATCGAATGGGGAAAGCGCAGGATGATGCGATAAAGGAGGCGGCGCGCGAAAGCGGGAAGACGGAGAAACCAGCGCATGAAACCGGCTTCAGTTGTTTTGTCTGGATTAGATTGTGCGGCGCGCATTTCGTCGTGGATTTGACGATGATTGCGCTGGTTGACGGCTCTAAAGATGTGCGGCATAGGTATTTTTCGGCCGTCTATCTCTGCTTCGACCATGCTGTTGATATTTACATCTTCAAAGATAACCAACCGGTTGCGCCAGTCGCGGTAGGCGTGAGCATGTGGATTCAGTTCCACGGCTCTGGCCAGGCAGCTGATAATGAAGGCGGTGAAGGAGAGTCTTTCGCCGGTTAATTGCTGGTGACGACGGATGGCAGAACGTGCTCTGGTGACGTCTATTTCAAGCAGGCCGTGTACGATATGGGCGCGACGGCCCAAGTAGCCGGCATCAAATGCCCAGCGGCGTGCTACGGGAATGGGTTCAATCCGGTATTTCTCTTGCCAGTTGCTCATCAGTAATCCTTATCAAAGAAACGAAGCGTGGCCGTTGGCGGTATGGGCCATTGCGTTGCGGGCCGATCCCATTGCTAACCTAACCGGCTGCATCGTGGGCGGCTCAAAGCCGGGCCAGAACTTTGCTGTCACCATCACCTGCTTCGTGTAGCGAAACTATGTGAGTAATTGATCCACTGCCCAAACCGCGTGCATCTTACAGCCTTCCTGTTGCTTCGCAACCGATCGATCTGAGGCCCAAGTCGAGCCGGTCGCGCGTACCGACTCTGTTGAGGGCGAAGCTCTTCCTGCGTTTCAGAATGATATAGCTCTTGCGTGGGACGATTGCGATATCTGTACCATAATTTGTTTCTTGCATCGTTTTGATGTCGCAATAGTAGCACAGAATGGTGCGGGATGGGCAGAGTTCGGTTGAATTCATTTCTTGACACTGCTATCATATTTACCTACTGCTCCAATTAGGGATCAGGTGCCGGGAGTCGGGCGTGAGGCTGACAGATGCACGAGGCGCCTTGCCCACCTCGTCAGCTGGAAAGCGAAGGCTAACAAGATGAGTGATTATTTGCTGCCCCTACAAGCGTTGTTTACGGAACATGCTGATCCTGAGCTGGCTGTCCCAATGGCCAAGTATATGCGCAATCAGTTTGAATATCTGGGGATCAAGACGCCACTGCGCAATGCTCTCTTCAAGGAGTTCCTGGCCAGTTATGGACTGCCTGCGCAGGATGAACTGCCGGCGATTGCACGCCATTTGTGGCGTTTGCCACAGCGCGAATACCAATATGCCGCCCTGGGGTTCCTGGAGAAGATGAAAAAGCAGGTGACCCCTGACACTATCTCTTTAGTTGAGTATCTGATTGTGACAAAATCCTGGTGGGATACGGTTGATGACCTGGCTGCGCACGTCGTGGGCGGGCTGTTTTTCCGCCACCCGCAAGCGCGCGATCCAAGTATTACGCGCTGGCGTCATGATGAGGATATCTGGTTAAGGCGCACGACTCTCATCTTTCAACTGCGCTATAAGCATGATACGGACGAAGCTTTGCTCTTCTCCTTAATCAACGACAATTTAGGGTCCAGCGAATTCTTTATCAATAAGGCGATCGGCTGGGCTTTGCGCGAATATTCCAAGAGTAATCCCACGGCCGTTGTCGATTTTGTCGACAGAACACCGCTGGCCCCTCTAAGCCGGCGTGAAGCATTGAAGTGGCTGACAGCTCATAGCTGACAGCTTTCAGCTGTTCAGGAGAGTATATGATTGATTTATTCAGTGATACGGCAACGAAACCGAGCGCGGGTATGCGTGAGGCAATTAGGTCGGCCGACGTGGGCGATGAACAGAAAGGTGAAGATCCTACTGTAAATCGCCTGTTGGATATGGTCGCGGAATTGATGGGTAAGGAGGCGGCGCTATTTTTGCCAACCGGGACGATGTGTAATCTGGTCGCGATCAAGACTTTGACCCAGCCCGGGGAGACGATTTTGGTTGAGCAGCTAGCGCATATTTTGCGCATGGAGTCGGGTGGCGCGGCCTTGGCGTCAGGTGTGATTGTGGACACGATCGACAGTGAGCACGGGCAATTTACAGCGGCGGATGTCCTGCGCGCGATTCCGGCACATATGGTCTATAAGCCTCCGGCCACGGTTCTATGCGTAGAGCAAACGCATAATTTCCGCGGTGGTACGACATGGACGGTGGCTGAACTTGAGGCGGTGGCCGATGTGGCGCACGAGAATGGCCTGGCGGTACATATGGATGGCGCGCGCCTGATGAATGCGGTGGTGGCCCGCGGCGAGAGCGCGCGGCGTTTTGCTGCCCCTTGTGACAGCGTGTGGCTTGATTTCACAAAAGGGTTGGGGGCGCCGATGGGAGCGGTCCTGGCCGGATCGCGCGATTATATCGAGCGTGCGCGCAGGTATAAGCATGTTTTTGGTGGGGCGATGCGCCAAGCGGGCATGATTGCGGCCGGCTGTATTTATGCTCTGGAGCATCATGTTGAGCGGCTGCGAGAAGACCATGTCCATGCGCAGCGACTGGCAGAGGGCTTGAATAACATCGCCGGCGTGCGCGTGACCAACCGCGTGGATACCAATATTGTCTATTTCGATGCGACCGGCGCGGGAATGGAAGCGGCCGTTTTTCAGGCTGCCATGATGGAGCAAGGAGTTAGCTTCAGCCAGATAGATGGTCTGCTGCGGGCGGCAACCCATTTAGATGTCTCGGCGGACGACATAGAGCAGGCCATTGCGACAGCGCGCGCAGTTCTGTAGGGGCGGGTTTGAAACCCGCCCCTACACGCCGGCTTATTCTTCCCTGGCGGTGAATTCCACTCGAATGCCGAATTCATCGGCGACTTTGAGTGTGCCGGCGAAAGCCGGCGGCTCAATGCCAAACTCGGAGATCAATCGTCGCGTTTCCAGCGTTCCTGTTAGCGTGTCACCTTGTAAGGTGGCAGTGGCATCAAAGGTGACGGGCACCGTGACTTCGCGTACGGTCAGGTCGCCGCTGACCTGAAACTGAAGCTCTTGTCCTTCTTCGTAACTATCGGGTAGGCCGGAAACGGCCGTTGCTGTGAAAGCTGCCACAGGGAAACGGTTGAAAGTGGGGCCATTTTCACGAATCCATTTGTCGCGCCGGTCTTGATCGGAGGTCAACTGCGACAGGTCTACTGCAAACGCGTTTTCGCCGAGAACGGCCGTTAGATCGTCCAGGTTTAACTGCAACTGTCCTGAGACCTGCGCCGTTGTGCCGACGACATCCTTCGCTCCCGCCTCAATACCTAGTTTGGACAAGGCGTTTTCCAGGAACTCCTCGTCGACCAGGTAAGAAGCCTGGGATTCGGCGGGCACGATGACAAAAGTGCGCAACCCGGAGCCTGGTGCCTGCGCACCCTCTGCTTCCCCGGCACCCATTTCAGATTCGTCAGCGTCTCCCTCGTCCCCGTCTTGATCTTCACCAAGCGCTTCTTCTTCGCCGCCGTCTGCGATTTCAGCGGAGAGCTCTTCATTTCCATCTTGATCCTGCGTTTGCTCTCCTTCTGCCGCTTCTCGCACGGTATCTGGCTCGGCTGCCGGTTCACTGGCTGGCGCGGTGTCAGCGCCGCCACAGGCGGCCAGAAGTAGAACCAGGATAATCAAGATCGTGAATAGAATCGAAAGAGGCCTGTTATTGGTCATAGAATTGTCTCCTTTAAAAGCTAATCTGTCGTTATGCGCTTCAGCGGTACCAAGCGTGAAATCATTGCTGCAACAAGAATTTAGCCGAATTTAGGATTTCAGTAAGCGCTTCAGACGTAGAATAATAACGGATGCAAACGCGAAAGTGTTCACGCTATCATAGGACATTAACAAGCGGGTCTGTACGCTTTGCATGTCAGCTTCCTTTAAGCTGACACTACTCCGCTATCTTCCTGTTGAATGCCATCCGGCAGATAGGGTGGCAGCGTGCTATGGCCCTGACCGTACTGCTGCAGGAATACGCGCATAAAGAGTGAGTAGAAACCTTCGTGGCGCATGGTCGGGGAAGGATCTTGTACTTCGAGACCGGGATCGAAGCCATATTCCGCGAAAGCCTGCACCAAGCTCTTATCCTTGCTGATGATGTGCAGCGGCGTGCCAAATCCATCGCTACGCCGGCCGATATAGCCAGGCTGGTGATCGCCCATAAGGACAAAGATATCGTCATCACCGGCCTCATTCAAGATGAACTCTTTCAGGAAGCTTAGCTCGTAGGTGATGGCTTCAAGGTAGTTGTCTTGCTTCTCAGCGAGCGATGTGGAATCGTCCTCGAAAACATTGACGACCGCGTTGCCATCATTCATTGCGCGCCAGTCGTCGACAACTTCCGGCACCTTGCGCCATGGATAATGCGAGTTCTGAGTGATCCAAAAGAGTAAGAATGGCTGGTCTGACTGGCCGTTTAATTCTTCATTTACCGCGTTGAGTACGTATTGGTCGGGTGGCGACGGGCCCCAACCGTAATGCATGCCTCGATAGTTCAAGATCACTATAGCGTATCCAGCTATCGACGCCGTAAAAATCCTTGTACTTCTGCCACGATTCGTCGTCCAATTCAACCGCAAGAGAGGTGGCGCCAACGTAGCGGTAGCCTTGAGACTGAAAATAATGACCCAGATCAGGGTAATCTTCTTCTTGAAAGTGCTGCTGCAGGGCCAGGTACTGGGGGTGATTGTCGATTCGCAAGCCGAAAAGCGCGCTGGTATAGGCCATCCAGGAACCTCCACCCCAGGTTGGCGATTCGCTGAGGGCGGTCGCGGCAAACCACCCATCTTTTTCTAGTTCGGATGCCAACTGGTCCAGCAGATCTGTGTAAGTGCCGCGGAGACGATCGCGACTGTATAAGATGCCGCCGTAGGACTCGACAAAGATGAGGTAGATGTTTGGTTTGCCTAATAGATCATGTCCGTTGAATAGTCGTAGGCTTGGTAAAAGGGGAGATCATCCAGGGCACGGACACGATGGTAAAGTGCAATGGAATCGGCCGTGTTCTTGCCCAGTTTAAGAACCAGGCTGCTAACCACGCTCTTGGGGCTGGTCAAGTTTTTGCCATTTCCGAGTAAGGCCCAGATTGACAGAGAGGCCAGAAGGGCAAGAAGGAGCCTTGAGCCAATATTAAGGTTGCCTAAGGGTATGCCGCCAATCAGCAGGCGCACCAGAAGCGCTATCAAGGCAATTCCTCCAAGAACGATCAGAATGCCGTTAATGATGATCAATGGCGGCACATTCAAGTGTTTCGAAGAGAAAGCCCAGGTTGTCGACAACCAACTGATAGTGGGCGTAAAAAACTGCATCTACCTGGTAGATGCTGATGCTCAAACTTTCATAAACAGCATAGGCGAGCGCCAGGAGGACAACAGCGGTGAGCAGCAAGCGAAAGAGGCGCGTGGGACGCTGCCCGCTGCCCGCTGGCTCTTTGTTGGTGAACTGCTGCCTGTTGTTTGCGCCATTGCAGAAAAACCCAAGCAGTCAATAGCAGGGTAATTTCGACGTTGAGCCTGAATATGTCCAGATTGTTGCGCCAGGAAAAAAGCCTGCGGATGAGTGGGAAAAAGCCTGTGGCTGGATCAGATGTCAATGGCAGGAAGGTGGTGGTTTCCCAGTTTACCAGGTAGGCGGGCAGGAAGAGGAGGAAATTCAGAAATAGAAAAGTGAACCAAAAATAGAGATTGGGGTGGAAGGCCGCTGAGAGATGTGTGCGCAGCGGATGAATCGTGTTAGCGAGGGAGCGAGTGGTCAAATTGCCCAATTCCTGGTTCTGGTTTGTAGATTCCATGGTGTGTGGAAGCAGGCGCCTGGCCTATTAGCGCAAAGTAGAGCCGTAATTCGCTGCGCCGCTTCCTTGTGAACGGAGCGTATGATAAACGGAATTGTTTGTGGAATGCAACCCAAATGAGGAGCCGCTCACACAGAAATGCGGTTCTTTGTCTAGTTCAGCTGATAGATTTTGTATCATGCCGGTGTGGCGATTTGTGGCCGGCACGGCGTTTCTGCTGGGTGGGAAGGCACAGCGAGTTGAGAACTTAACCTGCTTTGAAGCTACTCTGCTGCGACTGGTTAGTAATTATGATGATCATCAAAAACATATGACATTTGTCACTTGTGGAGCCACTTGCCATCACGTATGATGAAAGGCAGTTGCAGCGTAGAAGGTGCAATTTATGCCGGGCTCAGCCGTCCGGTTTTGTTCTTGCGCCTTTAGCAGAAAGGAGGTGTTCATGCGGTAACCGTCCCAGGTGGGAGCCTGGTTGTGGGAGTGTCCAAAGCATCGTTACTATTTTGGCCTGCAATGGCAGACCAACCATAGGGGGAAGTAAAAATGATTGGTAAGAAAAGCCTACTGGTTCCTTTGCTCTTTGTTCTAGTGCTGATTCTTGTGTCTGCGCTGGCAACAGCTGCCGCCGACCCTGAGCTCAGCCCGATGGAGCAATTAGGAAAATCCATATTCTTTGACGAAAACCTTTCGATTAACCAAAATCAGTCCTGTGCTACGTGTCACGGACCTGAGGTTGGATTTACCGGACCCGATACGGCTCATTAATGCGGCTGGCGCTGTTTACGAAGGATCGATTCCTGGCAGATTTGGCGATCGCAAGCCGCCCAGCGCCGCCTATGCTACGCAAAGCCCGATATTCTTCAATGACAAGGGGACCTGGACCGGCGGCAATTTCTGGGACGGCCGGGCCACTGGCCAGAAACTTGGCAATCCGGCAGCCGATCAGGCTCAGGGCCCATTCCTTAATCCGAAGGAGCAGGCGCTTCCTGATAGTGCGTGTGTGGTTTACCGGGTTTGTACCGCCGCTTATGATCCCTCGTTTGAAGATGTTTGGGCAGTCAGTGCCTGTGATATCGACTGGCCGCCGCTGGAAAATGTGGAAGCAGTTTGCGCCACTGAGGGGGGTTCAGTCGTTCTGTCGGATGCGGATAGGGCTAAATCAGACATGGCTTACGACAATATCGCCCTGTCCATCGCCGCCTATGAAGCCTCGACATGAAGTCAATGCCTTCAGCTCCAAACATGATCTCACGTATGATGGCAAGGTTAAACTGAGCAAGGAAGAGCAGAAAGGATGGGCTTTGTTCCGCGGTAAGGGGATGTGTCATCGCTGCCACACGAGCAATGGGCCGGAAGCCCTGTTCACTGACTACACTTTTGACAATCTTGGTCTACCTCAAAACCCCGAGAATCCAGCTGGCATGTCCCCAGATTTTGTTGATCCTGGCCTTGGTGGTTTTCTGGAAAAGGCAAATTATCCTGAAGAAGTGTACATGGCCGAATGGGGTAAGCAGAAGGTGCCCACGCTACGAAATGTCGACCTCAGGCCGTAGTGACGGTTTTGTCAAGGCATTTGGGCACAATGGCTATTTCAAAAGCCTGGAGGGTATCGTTCACTTCTACAACACGCGTGACGTGAAAGATGTATGCCCTGACCCCTACACGGAAGCCGAGGCGCGTGCGGCCAATTGCTGGCCGGCACCCGAGGTGGCAGAGAACGTCAACACGGCCGAGCTGGGCGATCTTGGTTTAACGCCGAAGGAAGAAGCAGCTATCGTGGCGTTCTTGAAGACGCTTTCGGACGGGTTTGCACCCTAAACAGTCCACTGGTGCATTGCACACAATTTATGTGAAATGCAGCGCTCAAATCAAGGGTCTTCTGATTTCAGAAGGCCCTTTTTACGTTTATTGGAAAATGATCAATTTGGCCAGGCATCCATCAGCTGGCGCAAAATGGCCAGTTCGCCAATATGGTAGGCGTTGTGATCGGCGACGACGAGGATTTCACGTAAGATGGTGTAGCCGGGCGCGTGGGGCAGCTCGGCATGAAGATCGACTTCAGGATCTTTGGTCATAGCTACCAATGCAGCGCGATCGGCGCGGAAAAGGAGCAGGCTGTTTTCCCACTCTGCAGCAGTGGCCTGCGCGTCGGGATCGGGCCAGTAGCCCGCCGGCCATTCCAGCGCGACATAGTTGGCGTTGCGGATGAAGTCGAGGATGTCCCACTGGGCGATACGCAGGTGCTCCACCAGGTGCCAGAAAGAATAGGGTACGTTGGGCGGGCGGGCGTTGATCAACTCCAGAGGGAAGTCGGCCACGGCGTCGTCAAAGGTCATATGGGCATTACGGCCGTCGAGAAGCTGCTGCAATTGTTGGCGTAATAGGGTCTGATCTGTCATGTTTCGCTCCAGTGTATTGCACTACTTTGTCTAAATTGGATGTCGATCGAAGTGCCTATTGTAACGCTATGATCGCCAACCGTCCGCGATCTGCTGCCAGTTGAAAGAAAACTGTGACGCAGCGCATGAATCGCGTTACAATGTAGGAGCGGGTTTGAAACCCGCCCCTACTTTCTACTGGAGGAACTTGCTATGGGTATCTGGATATGGGTGCTATTTGGCTTTGTTGCTGGTCTTGTCGCGGCCGAGATTCTTTATTTGGTTTTTCGGCGCGGCCCGTCCCCAGAACCTGAAGTTGTAGAGGATGATACGCCGGCCCAGTTGGCGCGGGCACAGGCGAAGACGGCCGTCCTGGAAGACCGGTTGCGCGTGGAGGAAGAGGGGCGTGCCCAACTGCGCGCCAGTCTGGAAGTGGAAAACCAGGAGAAACTAGAGGCGGCGTCAATGGCGTACGGCGAAAGGCTAACCGCAGCTGAGGCCGACTACAGCCAGAAGCTGGAAGCGGCCGAATCCCAGCACCAGGAAAATATGGCAGCGGCTGAGGTGGAATGCCAGGCCAAGCTCAAGGCGGCCGAAGATCAGTACCGGGAAAGATTGGCCCTGCTCAAGCTGCAGTTTGACAATCTGGAATCGGCGTTTGCCGCGGCCGAACTGGCGGATGAAGATGAAACAGGTTCCTCTGCTGGAGCCGTTCTGGCGGGCGCGGCGACTGCGGTTGTGGTGGGCGCCTTGGCCGGGGACGAAGATCTGGATTCTGACGCGGACGAGACCGACTTCGACGGTGAAGGATTGGAGGCGGGCGACGCGGCTGGAGCAGAGCGCATGCCCGGCTCGGCGGCGCTTGCCGCTGCGGCAGCGGCCGTATTGGCTGTTGATGAGGACGAGGAAGAAGACGCGGATGTGGATGTGGAGCCAGACAAGCTATTGACGGGTGCTGAACAAGAAATCGACGAACTGCTGCCGGCCGATGTTGAAACCACTCTTGTTGAAGGTGGTGCGGCCACGTCGCTGGCTGAACTGGAGCGCCTGGAAGCTTCAAAAGCTGAACAGGCGAGCGCAGCGGTGCAGTATGCGTATGATTTGCAGGATGAGGCAGAGGCCGCGCTAGCAGGGCGGATGATCATGCAGCGGCGATTATGATGGCTGCGCTGGCGGCCCGCGCTGCAGCGAGAAAGGCGCAAGAAGAAGACGCTGCCATAACTGAGCGCTCGCTCGCCGCTGCGCCTTCTTGCAGACGATACGGAGGTGGCTGAAGCCGACGAAGTTGAGGCTGATGTGGCGGACTTGGATCTGCCAACGACAGAGCCGGAACTGCAAGATGGGGATGAAGGGGCTGAAGCGGTGGAGATGGGCGAGCAAGAGACAGTCGAATCGGATCCAGAGGATACGGCCGTTGAGGAGCCGGTTGAAGTTGAAGAGGACGTGCGTGCAGAAGCGAGTGAGGTTCCAACAGCAGCGGAGCCTTTGTGGCCAGAAGACAGCAGCACCTGGCATGGCGAATACTTTAACAACATGACCCTGGCAGGTGAGCCGGTACTCGTACGCGAAGACGCGGAAATTGATTTTGATTGGGGGATGGGCTCGCCGGCGCCGGAAATCGACGACGACGGCTTTTCGGTGCGCTGGACCAGAACGGCTACACTCCGCCCGGGACTATATCGCTTCACGGTGACTTCAGATGATGGCGCGCGGCTGTGGGTCAATGAGAGGCTCGTCATCAGTGCCTGGTACGATCATACCGAGATGACTTTCCGGCGCGAGATGGAATTGCCCGGCGGTCCCGTGGATTTGCGCCTTGAATATTACGAGAAAAGCATGTTGGCCATGGTCCGCGTCTCCTGGGAGAGAATCGGGTAAGCGGGTATGGTAACCGCCTGGCTGAAGGATTTGCCGGCGAGTTCCGCGAATGAACGAAGTTGGTGGGTCTGGAAGAGGTCGGACCCATATCGTCGCGCGGCGGCGGCTGATTTCGACAACATGTGGTTATTTACCGGTGGCGGGAACGCCGTGCTCTTGCGTAACGAGGGGCGAAATGAAGCGGGGCATTGGCTGGAGGTGGAATTAGCGGTTTCCATTGGGCCATGAATGAAGATGCTGCTGTGGAAGCTGCCCGGGCGCAAATGTTTGGTCAAGCCCTGCGGCACTTCGGTGATGCGGTCAAGTCTTAAGGAACAAAGCGAAATATGACTTCAATTTACAAACGTGTTCAAATCATCATCAATCCGGCCGCTGGAAAAGACGAGAGTATTCTCAACACGATTAACGCGGCTTTTTCGGGTTCAGGTATCGAATGGGATGCGCGCATCACGCACAAGTTTGGTGATGCGACGCGCCTGACGAAGGAAGCCGTGGCTGATGGCGTGGATCTCGTGGCCGGTTATGGTGGTGATGGGACGCAGTTGGAAGTGGCCAACGGCTTGGTGGGAACTGGTGTGCCAATGGCGATCTTGCCTGGCGGCACGGGCAACGCCATGGCCTTTCAGCTGAATGTCCCGCGTGATCTTGCGGGCGCAGCTTCGTTGATCGTCAACAGCACGGAGCGCAAGGCTATTGACCTGGCCAGCATTGGCGATCGCGTATTTATGCTGCGGGCGTATACCGGTGTGCAGGCGGAGGAGAGAGCAAGCCGGGAGATGAAGGATAAGTACGGGAACCTGGCCTATGTGGCGGAAGGGCTGAAATTTGCAGCTCGCCCACCTGAAGCGCAGTACAAGGCGACCTTTGATGGCGAGACGGTTGAGGGCAAGGGTATGATCTGCTATATCGTCAATGCCGGCGCCAGTGGCGGTGTTGCGCTGCCCGAACTTCCTGGCGTGGATGTCAGCGATGGGCTGTTAGATTTCTACCTGATTACGGATGGAGTGCGATCCATTCGTAATTTCTCTCGTTACGTTCTCAGAGTAGGCAAGGTGAAGGCGGCTGTATATCACCGGCAAGGTCGTGAGATTACGGCTGGAGGCGGATCCGCCGCAGAGTGTGTGGATCGACGGTGAGGAATATGGCCAGACGCCGATCACGGCCAAGGTTTTGCCTATGGCGCTGGAGGTGGTGGTGCCGGCGTAGGGAGCTGTCAGCCTTCAGCTTTCAGCTTCCGTCCCGATCCCTGTCCCTTGACGCTTGTCTTGCCAGGTGAATTAAAGAAATCTCGCAAGGCGTCGTTTACGGCCGTTGCTTGCTCCACAAAGAATAGATGGCCGGCGTTGAGCGTAGATTTTGAGCTCTGCGGCAGGGATCTGTTCTGCCAGGAAACGGCCGTTTTCCGGCGGTACTAACAAATCCGAGTCGCCATGCATCACCAGCGTTGGTATGGTCAAGTCTGCCAGCGCGCCGGTCACATCATGCGTCGAAATGGCTTGAAACTGGCCGATAAAGCCGGTCAGCGTTTGCGGGTTAACGGCGGCCACTTCCGCCAATTTCCCTAACAATTGCGGATCGTTCTCTACCGTGTCCGCAGCCAGTAGGAACCAAGCATTGTTGTAGAAGTCCTGCTGCCGGTCTCCACTGCTGGGAGCGGTCAGGGCGAATAGAACCTTTTGGTCCGGCACGACCGCGGCGAGCCCGCCGGCCATCGTACAACCCAGGGCCAGCTTCTGCACTTTCTGCGGGTGGTGGACGGCCAGGTTGAGAGCGATCATCCCGCCCATGCTGACGCCAAATACAAACGTTTGCGGCACATGCAGCGCATCCAGCAGGGCGGCCGTATCATTGGCCATGTCGATCATTGTATAACCTGGTCCCGGCTGGCTGCTCCTTCCAGCGCCGCGATTGTCGAATGTGATGACATAAAAGTCGTCTTGGAGGGCGGGCACCTGCGCAAACCAGTCATCCGCGTAGCCGGTCAGGCCGGTGATCAGTAAAAGCGGGGGTGCATCTGGCGAGCCGGTCGTTTCATAATACATCTCAATTTCATTGACAGTTATCGTTGGCATAGTTATTTACTCCTTTAGCAAAGTTTCTGTCACTTATCTTAGCGTTACCCCAATGGCCAAATGATCCGACGCCTCGTCCGGCGGGATGACCGCATTTGAAGCTTCCTGATCAGGGGTGATAAAGATGTAGTCGATGCGGCGGTAGGGGCCAGGCACGGGGTTGGTGTAGCCGGGCACGACGCCGGTAAGGTCGAGCACGTCGCCAAAATCAGCCTGACCATACAGATCGATCTCTGGCGTGCCGTGTTCGGCATTCAAATCACCCGTGACGACGCTTGCCGGTTGGCCGTTCCAGTAGTCGAGCAGGGACAGTGTTTCCTGCTGCCGGATTGCGCTGCCATCATCAGCATGGTGATAATGGGTGTTGATCAGGGTCAATGGTTGATCGGCTCCGCGGTCCAGACTCAAGACCATAAAGCCACGTTTTATAAGCAGGTCACCTGTGGGCAAAGGGTGATTTTCATAGGCTAAAACGGGCAGACGGGTGAGGACGGCGTTGCCCCACTGCGCGTCGGCTGTTGGTCCATAGACGGCCGTCATGCCCAGTCGCTGCTCCAGCCAGGCCAGCGTATCAATGGAACCGTTGATGACCCAACCGCGCGAAACTTCCTGCAAGCCAACGACGTCAGGATTCTGTGCTTCAATGACCTGCGCCAGCGCTTCCAGCCCAATCTGCCCCTTGGGATCGGCACCATTATGCAGATTGTAGGTCATAACTCGTACCGTATCGGGTCCGGGAGTAATGGGAACGGGTTCCTGCCAGGAGAGCATTTGCAGGAGCGGGATTATCATAAGCAGCAGCATGGCTGGAACCAGGACCTTGGCTGCTGAGGCATTTTGCGTCGCTGCCTTATTCGCGCCCCACAATGGGCGCAGACCGGCGAGTAGTACCATGATCAGAGCTACCAGTGGCAAGAGACTGTTCTGGAACGGCAAGGGCAAATCATAGACGATGTAGTACGTGAAGATGAAGATCACCAGCAGCAGCATGCCCAGACCATGGGCGATCGTGATGTTACGCAGGCCTTCTCTCTGGCGACCGGCAGCCAGCGCGCGCAGGATGGCCAGTAGGAAACCTGACAAGGCGACCTGTCCCAACAATAAGAATAGGGCAATAGTCCACCCTGCCTGTGGGCTGGAGATGAGCAAGAAGATGCTCAACAGCAGCGTAAGCGTCCCAGCAATGATTATGATCAAACGGAAAACGGTGCCTGGCAGAAGTATTGTCGCCAGTCCCGCCAGTTGGGCCAGGAGCAGCAACGTAAATGCTGCCGGGAAAGATAAGCCGCTGCTTGTCGTTGCCCAGGCGATATTGGCGAAGATGAGCATTTCCAGGAAGAGAAAGGGGCCAAGGAAAATCCAGGTGATCGCCTGTCTGAACGGGGCATCGGCCGTAGAATCGAGCGCTTCATCGCGCATGAGGCGGCCGGTCAGCAGCCACTGCACCCCTACGAGCAGCAGAACGACTATGGCAGGCAGCCATCCTTTTTGCCAGCTCATATCGTAGGAAAGGAAAGCGCCGTTGATCGCCAGATCGATGGCAAGCCCGGCCAGCAGGCCCAGTCCTAAATTAGCGGCAGCTTGATCGCCTTCACGGCGGGCCAGCCCCAGGGCCACGGGCAGGAAGATCAGGAAGGCGAAGAACCCTGTCACGGCCAGAATCATGTCGCCCAGCGGGTCGTAATTCCAGAATTGGAGGGCCAAACGCGTGAAACCAAGGATGACGGCGCTGATTACGAAAGTAGGCACACTGCCCAAAAAGCGATTCAAGGGCCCAGCCAAAAAAGCGGACAGAAACAGTAGTAAAGCCACCGCTCCGGCCATGGTCGCTTCCCAGCCGAGCCGGTCACGCAAGATGAATAGGAAATAGGGTATTAGCACCCGCAACATCTGCATGCCCAGCACCGTGGTGACGGCGAAAAACGCGATCTGTTGGACCGGCGCCTGGCGCTTACTCCGGATATCGTTCATCATGCCTCCGCCTAGCTTGCTGCTTTCATTATAGATCAAAATCTGACGACAGTCAGTCATCAGTCATCACCTGTCAACTGTCGGCTGAAGGCTGCAGGCTAGATTCGCCACAGTAAGGCAGGCACTATCATTAGTGCCAATTGGACAAGTAAAAGTGTATATGTGACGGAGAATTCGGGGGTAACTTCACGGTATTTCAGGTAGCTGTTTGGAGAGGATAGGAGACTATGCAGTCCGGTGAGCAGTACGAGGAGCATGGCTGCGAAGGGTAAGAGGACGGCCGTCACGGGTGGCCGGGCATTTTGGACGTTGTAGTCAACCAGGATTAGGGCAACGAGGAGCAGCGTACCCAGCCCGTGGGCCGCGGCGATGTGTTCCAGACCGGGAAGCGGGTATCCCTGAACAAGGTGACGCAGAATGGCCAGGAGCGAGCCGGCCAGAGCGAACTGGCCCAGCAACAGAAAAGCGGCGGCCAATCTGAGCGAAGTGACAGAAGAAGGGCGGCGAACAGAAGCAGAACAGGGATTGTTAGCAGAAGTAGTTGCAGCCAGCCATTACCCTCTGGCTTCGCGGAGGCTGATGTGGCAGGGTAGACTGCTGAAGCGCGAGACCTACCCGTTTGATGATAGAGTCCTCACCGCGCATTGCCCCTAAAGTATAAGGCCAAATTCAGCGCGCAACGTAAATATGATCGCTGTTTTTACTTATGCCCATCGTAGAAGGGAGGCGACTGGGTATAGATTTGCCCGTACAAGCAGCTACTGCTTGGGATTCATGTTCCAATAACAATGCCGCCGTCAACGCGCAGCACGTCTCCGGTTATGAAACTTGCTTCATCAGAGGCGAGGAAGAGATAAGCGTTGGCGACATCGCGTGGCTGCCCGTGTCTACGCAGGGGTGTATGCGCTACCATGCCTTCGAGGACTTTTTCAGGCATTTGCCGGACCATATCCGTGAGAATGAATCCTGGGGCGACGGCATTGACGCGAATGCCATAACGGCCGAGTTCGCGCGCCCAGACTTTGGTCATGCCAATTACGCCTGCTTTGGTGGCAATATAGTTGGTCTGTCCAAAATTCCCATCAAGACCGACAACGGAGCTGGCGTTTAGGATAACGCCACTGCCCTGTTGGATCATCACCGGCACCACGGCCTGGGTACAGTTGAAGACCCCCTTCAAGTTGACGGAGACGACGAGGTCGAAATCCGACTCTGACATCTGACCGGCGACTTGGCCGTCCTTCCATCTGACCAACTGGCCATCGCGCAAGACGCCGGCATTGTTGACCAGGATGTCGATGCGGCCGTGTTTGGCGTAGGCGTCTTCGACCCACTGCTGCGCAGCCTGGCGATCGGAGATGTCAACCAGATGAAAGTCGGCCCCCAGCTCGACGGCCGTTGCTTCTCCGGCGGTGACGTCTATATCGCAGATGACGATAGTCGCCCCTTCTTCGGCGAACTTGGCTGCAGTTGCCTTACCAATTCCCGCGCCGCCACCCGTTATGAGGGCCACTTTGTTCTGTAATCTCATGTTTAGCTCCTGACTATGCTTCCCCTTTTTTCATGGGTTTCCATACTCTATTGTAACTCTACTTTGTCCAGAAAACCGCTGCGATACACCTTAAGCGGTGTCCATCATTTTGCAGTGAGGAAGAGGAAGGCGTGACTATTCTACAAGCAGCGCTCCGGCGGTTTGCGGATCAAAGTCATCAGGCCAGAGCGTATCTGCGTTATAGATGGCTCCGATCAGTATACCTTGACTTAGGTCGGCGCCGGCAAAATTAACGCCAGTCAAATCCGCCTCGCTGAAGTCGACAGCCACGAGAAGCGCGTTTTGCAGAGCGGCGCCCTGAAGATTCGCCCCTCGCAGATTGGCCCGACTCATGTCAGCTCCAGAAAGGAATGCAGCAGACAGGTCAGCCGCCTGCAGGTCAATCCCTGCCAGGTCGGCACCCGCCAAATCAGCCCCCGGGTCTAGCTAGCCATGCCCCGGAGCTTTGTAGACTAAACTCCTCAGGCCAGCTCGTGTACCTGTCGTAGAGCGCACCCTGTAGATTGGTTTCACTCAAGATGGCATTCTTTAAGTCTGTCCGCCGCAGATCGGCTTTACGCAAGTCGGCCTTGGTCAGGTCGGCTGCGTTCAGAATCGCTCCGCGCAGGTCGACACTGTGCAAATCTACCCCATGCAGGTCGGCCCCGGTCAGGTCAGCCTCTGGACCCAGACGGTATGCTCCCGCATCTGATGGATTAAACTTATCGGGCCATACTGTAGATCCATCATAAAGGGCCCCGCTTAGGTCTGTATCCTTCAAATTAGCGCCACTCAGGTCGGCTCCACGCAGGTCTGAATTGCGTAATAAACTATCGTGCAGATTTGCATGCGCAAGTGTTGCCGTTACCAGCTTGGCTCCAGTTAGATCAGCATTGGTTAAGGTGGTGCTTATCAGCAGCGCACCGGTTAAGTCTGCCCCCTGCAATTTGGCTGCATCTAGGAACCGCTCGCTCAGGTCTTTACCGCTTAGATTGCTCTTTGGTCCAATAAACAAAGCCCCGGCTGCATTGGCGTCGAAGGCGTCGGGCCACAAGGTCAGCTCATCATAAAGCGCCTCTTCCAGCTTGGTTCTTGTCAAAGCAGTTCCACGCAGATCAGTCCCCATGACCATGCTTCCCCGTAGATCAGCATCAGCCAACGTGGCCGAAATTAACGTTGCCGCGCTTAAGTCAGCATGAGGCAACGTGGTCGATATCAACGCTGCTTGACGCAGATCGGCGTTCCTCAATAGGCTTCCTTGAAAATCCGCGCCGGTCAGATCGGCAGAAATTAGCTTGGTTGTGGTCAGGTCGGCATAGGTCACTGTGGTTGATATCAACGTTGCCCCGCTGAGATCCACACCGTGCAGGTCCTTCCCAGCAAGATCAGCCCTGCTCAAGTCACTGCCGGGGCCTATTCTAAGTGCGCCGCTCCTCTGCGCATCGAAGCCGTCGGGCCATCTCGTGCTCTGATCATAGAGGGTCCCAGTCAGAACAATGCCTTCCAGTGAGGCATCGCTCAGGATGGCTCCTCGCAAATCGGCCTTGTTTACGTCTGCTCCGCCCAGGTCGGCCGTACCGAAATCCAGCCCACTCAAATCCAGCCCCGGACCGACAGCCAGCGCTCCTGCGGCAGCGGGGTCAAAGGGGTCCGGCCATTTGGTATATTGGTCGTAAATGGCAGCGGTTAGGTCAGCATTATCAAGTATGGCCGTGCTCAGGTTAGCTTCGCGCAGGTTGGCCCTTTTGAGGTTGGCATCCGTCAAATTGGCGCCTTGCAAGCCGGAAGCGGACGGGTCAGCATCCGCTTCATCCAGTAGGGCGGTACTCAGGCCGGCTGCACGAAGGTTTGCTCCTTCGAGGTTAGCGCCTGTCAGGTTGGCAGAGGCGAGATCGGCCCCTGAAAGCTGGGACCCTTGCAAGTTCACATCAATGAGCACGGCCTGGCGAAGGTTGGCGTCCGGCTTAATCTGCAATGCGCCGGCCGTTTCTGGATTGAACTCAGAAGGCCATTGGCTATATTCGTCAAACAGGGCATTGACCAGGATGGTACCAGTCAAGGTAGTATCGCCCAGGTCGGTTCCGCGCAGGTCGGATTCGGCCAAGTCTGCCTCGTGCAGATCCGCTGCGCGCAAGTCTTTGCCGCTGAGATCACTGCCGCGGCCGATAAACAACGCTCCTTCCAGTTCAGGATCGATCGATTCATCCAGGGGCCATTGGGTGGCCTTGTCATAGAGCAACTCGTGCAGGTTGGCCCCTGCCAGCACGGCCGTGCTCAGGTTTGCCCCACGTAGATCGGCACCCTGCAGGTCGGCGTTAGTCAGGTCAGCACCCGTCAAGTCCGATTCTGGACCAATGCGCACCGGTCCCATACCCTGCGGATCGAAATTATCGGGCCACCGGGTGGTACTGTCATAAATGGCACCATCCAGTCCGGCTCCTTTCAAGATCGCTCTATGTAGATCGGCTCCGCGCAGATCGGCCCTGGCCATTTCGGTTCCACTCAAGATAGCTTCCAGTAGAAGGGCATGGCGCAGGTCTGCCCCCTGCAACTGGCTGCCTTGCAGATCAGCTCCGGTAAGGGTGGCTGCTATCAAACTGGCCCCACTTAAATCAGCGTCGGACAAGATGGCAGCCGCAAGATTCGCTTCTTCAAGATCGGCCGCTTGAAGGTCTGCCCCACGTAAATCGGCTTCTCTTAGATCCGCCCCGTGCAGGTTTGTCCACGGTGCAATATTAAGGGCCCCTTGTTCTCTTATATCAAAAGTGTCGGGCCATTGGGTTGTATCGTCATAGAAAGCTCCAGTCACATCGGCCCCAGCCAGGCTGGCCTCACTCAAGTCGGCTCCACGCAGGTCATACTCGCGAAGATCAGCTCCTAGCAACTCAGAATTTGGTCCGATGAGAAGAGCTCCCTTCCGCTGCGCATCAAAACCAACGGGCCAGGAGGTGGCGTTGTCATAGAGAGCGCCGGTCAGTGTGATGGCGTCCAATATGGTGCCACGCAGGTCAGTGCCACGCAGGTCGGCCCCAGTCAGGTCGGCCTCGCTCAAATCAGTATCAAGCAGGTCAACCCCTCGAAGATCAGCTTTGATCAGTAGCTGCTTTGGTCCGATGAGGAGCGCTCCCTTCCCTTTTGCATCAAAACCATCAGGCCAAGAGGTGGCCTCATCATAAAGGGCGCCACGCAAATCAGCCCCAGTCAGGACGGCTTCGCTCAGATCGGCTCCGCGCAGGTCGACCCCACGCAAGTCAGCCCCAGTCAGGATGGCCTGGTCCAACGCGGCGCCACGCAAATCAGCCCCACTCAAATCGGCAGCGGCCAGGTTGGAATTTGTTAAGGTGGCCGTATTTAGATTGGCCCCGCTCAAATTGGCATTGGTCAGGGTGGTACTCTTCAACTTCGCCGCGCTCAGATTGGCCCCGCTCAGATTGGCGTCACTTAAGTCGTTCTCGCTGAGGTCCACACCAGAGAGATGTGCCTTTTGCAGGATCCAGCCGAGAATCTGAGCGTTTTGGGCAAACCTGAGGACCATGTCGACGCGATTTTTGTTCAATTCCTTTAGCACGAACACAGTCCTTGCCCGTGCTCCGGTTTGCAAGGACTCGTTCTCAATTTCTTCATTCGCAAGGATCGACGTCATCTCATCAAGATAGGTTTTATAGGCATTGGCATCCTCTTGTTTATTCGCTTGGTTAGAGGGCAGCCAAATGGCAAGACTGCCCAGTATGAGCGGGACCAGAAGCAAACTCAGTAGATCCCAAAGTGTTTTGTCCTTAAATCCCAGCCAGTTCTTCTCTTGATCTTCGCCGCAATGGATACATTTCTTAGCAGCCTTGCTGATCTTTCTGGCGCAGAATTTGCATTCTTTAGCAGGCTTCCCCAAAAATTCCCCGCAGAAAATACAAATCTCTGCACCCTCTTGGATAGATTCCTTGCAGTTGCTGCACACATGTGGTTTTGTGGTTACTGTCTCGGTCATAGAAAACTCAACTTCCTGATAGCTACCATAGTCTTTTCCTTCGGGGCAACAAAGCGCCAACTGGCTTAGAGCGATTACATAGTGAAACGCAACACCTTGTTACTATAATACAGTGTTATCCGCAAATGTGAAGGGGAGATTTCTGTGGCGGGTGGCCCTAGCTGTCTAGCACAGTATCTGGTTCGGCCATTAACTGCTTGATCAGTTGCTCAGTCTCGTCGTAGGCGCCTTCCCCTATGTGCTTGTAGCGAATGTTCCCTTGCTTATCGATCAGGTAGCGTGTGGGCCAATAGCGCTGCTGGTAGGCTCGCCAGGTTACGCCGTCGTTGTCCAGGGCGACCGCATAGTGAACGTCAAGATCCAGTGTGGCCTGCAATACGTTTTCGTACTTTTTCTCGTGGGCGAATTCCGGGTAATGAATGCTGATGACGGTAAAGTCGTCCCCTTCATACTTCTCGTGCCATTCCCTGACCCAGGGAATTACGCGCTTGCAGTTAATTCAACCGAAGGTCCAGAATTCAAGCAGAACCACTTTGCCTTGCACATCTGCCAGGCGCAGCGGACGGTCTGAGTTTATCCAAATGTCGTTGTCCCAATCGGGTGCAGGGGCAAGAACCGGCAGTGGAGGGGTGTTTGGGGATATGGGAGGAACGGCCGTTTCAGTTTCGTCAGTTTGCTGGTGCCGCTGGAGAACGGCCGTCTCTGTCTCGTCCTGTGGCGGGATCTGATCGAGTGGACTCGCCACGGTACAGGCCGTGGTGACGAACGCGAGTAATAATAGAACTGAGCGTTTGATCAAAGTGACCCCATTTGTACGGAAGTTGCCAGCTGCTTGCCTTTACAATGCGCGTTTATCCGCCCACAGTGGAAGGGTCGGCAACTTATTGTTTTCGATATTCGACTGCGCTTACCTGGCCGATGCGCCATCAACGTACACTTTAATGCGTTTATCTTTTTCCGGCCAGAAGGCAACTGTATTTCTAAGTTTTGGCGCTTCAGGAATTGGATCAGGGTAGGTCCATACAGCGTTCCTATAAGTTTCACCATTTACGACGAGGTCGAAGTAGCTGGCGAAGCCCTTATCGGGACAAATGGTTTTAAGATCGCTAGCCGCCAGGTATTCATGTTTTACATCTGCTGTGGGGATATAGTAACGGGTGGGCAGCCTGGTTTCAAAGAGCAGGAACGGTCGTGTTGTGTCAGCTACTTTGACGCCGTCTACAAAGATTTCTACGTGGCGCGAACTGGGAATGGTGTCCACACGGTGATAGGGATTGCGCGGGTGGTAATAGACTTCCTCTTCCTCTTCGTACCAATGATCCATAGCAGGCCATTTAAAGGTGATATGGCCGGTGAAATCGGGGCGCCGTTTCTTGGGATCGTAGGTCCAGGCCGCGTTTTCAGCAACGTGGTCGCCCACGCGCACGTGCCAGAAGCGGCGTGTGCCGCGATAGCTGGATGTTTCCACGAAATCGGAAGGCTCCAAAAGGTCCTGGCGAACATCTTCGAGGGGGAAATAGTAATCTTGCTCGCCACGGCTTTCCATCATGAGTTTCACCTGTTTAGAATCGGCTACGGTTATGCCGTTTAGTGTAGTACGTATCCAACGGCCGGTCGCTTCTATTTTCCATACCTGTTTGGCCATAATACTGCTCCTCTTTTCAAGGTGTTTCAAGGGACGTCGTTCAGTTGGTAAACCACGGCACTGTTCATCAGATATCGGACTTGTGTTCGCGCTGGTGGTTTCATGTCCGTTATACTGACGTGCTGACACGGCCGTATGTTACTTTTTTCGTCTGAGATCCGTTTGTCTCCTATGAATTTTCGTATAGGCCGCTTGCATCGACCCCCAGAAGACAAAGAGGCGTTGACCTAGACGATCTAATCTGCTGGCCGATTACCCCGTCGAAAAACAGAACGCGATCTCTGAGGGCAATAGAGCGCTAAGAAGCATCATGATCGCTTGCGTGGGTGAGGGCAAAATGCGGCGCTGCAGCGTTTTCTTCCCGACGCAACGATTGGCCTAGCGAGCGCATATGTCTCTACTACAGTACGAAGATCTCTTCTATCGTGGCTGCAAGTTGCATCTCAACGATCCCGTGGCTGCATGGGCCCATAGGGCGGGAAGGCGGCGGGCGTGCAGGAATATCAGTATATCGCTGGTGGGGAGACGGACGGATAAGAAGCAGTGAAGTGGTTACTCCAAGCCTTATGCGGCCTGCGCTTGGCGCGGCGCCGCTCACGCGATCGCGTTACCTGCGGTCAATAGAAACAATATTGGGGGCATTGCAGGACAAGCGGCAAGTTGAAGGCGGGGGGTTGGTTGCGGAGCGCGTTGTGTGCATCACCCGCGCAGGTTACCAGCCAACAAATCCAGCAACCAGGGAGCTGTATTCCTGGCATTTCTCCCGGATAGTTCGAAGAGGCGCACGACCGGATCGGTCCTTAGCGCGTTCGGGGATCTGGGAGAGACGCTACGCCAAAGCTCGTTGATGATCTGTAGCAGATATTTCTTATTGGTTGTATCGTCGGTCAGAAAGATGATCTGACGTAGGTCGACCTTGTTGATCAGCGTTTCGATTTCATATTTGCAGCCGTTGTTGCTCTCGGAGAAGCTGCGTAAATCCATGAGGATGCCCTGACTTAGTTGGGCCAGGGATTGCATTGTCATTTTCCAGGTATCGGCGTAACAGAAATATTCCTGGACGCGGTAACGGCCGTCTGGATCCCGGAGCGTGTCGATTTGCGCCAGCCGATTCTCAAAGTCATCCTGCCCTTGGATGAAGCGGCGAGAGAGCTGGCCGCTCAGAAACTGTAGGAATTCGTAGGGCTCGATAAGACGGTTGACGAGGTCGGGGCCGGAGATCATGGTGATAACCCCGGAGCGGCGCCATAGTTTGGAAAAGCTATCAAAGAAGAGTTCGCTCTTGCGACCGAGGGCGAACACACGCAGCATAAGAAAGAAGATCGGATCGGAAGGAGGGATACGGCGTCGACGGTTGAAGGCGAAGCCCAACCTTAATACAAGCCAGTAAATGAACAGACCAAAAAAGGCGGGAAAAACAAAGAGCGGATAATCAAGAGCCATTAAAGTCGTATGTAGGATCCAGAACGGCAGCAACAGACTCATCGCCAAATATTCTACATCTCCGAAGCGGTGAGCCAGGTAGAGACGGCCGGTCAGCCGCAGCAAGAAATAAGCGATGGCCACAAAGGTCAGGAGGCCAATCACGCGCGCTACTAATAAGCCTAAATTATCCCCACCACTGCTGCCTGTTAGAAAACGAACGGCATCTAACATCAGTGTAGAACCGGTACAGCCAAAGATCACGAAGGGAAATAACAGCGGTACGGCCGCACTCAAGCGCCTCTGCATAAACCAATAGACCAGGATCGTGGGCAGCAGGTTGACCAGGAGCCAAACCCTGATCAGCGTGGAGACTATTTCCGGCGATTCAAAAAACAGAACTTCAGCGATAACCGTCAGGAAAAACAGGCCGAAATACGCACCTAGGAGCATCAAAGAATCTGTTGTCGAGGTGGCGTAGACGAGGTTCAAGATGACGATTGTCGGCCAAAAAAAGATGAGTCCGAATAAGAGCAAATTATCGAAGGAAACCAAAGTTGATGATTGAATTTCGGCTTGAAGGGTAAATAGAAAGATGGGCACATAGAGAGCTGTGTAAATGGCCCCCGCCACAATATAGACAAGCGCTGTGCAACGCAGTCCGCGCACGGCCGTCTTTCTGGCCTGACTGGGCTGTCTGGCAGTGGATTTAACTACTTCATCCCCTTCGATCCATTCAATACGCAAAGACGGCCGTTGTGGATTTGTGGCCTTAGCAACGTAGCGAACTCTCTTTTGATCGGGATCGGCACGATGACGCATGAGTTTGCGGGTCGCCGCACGGTAGTGGCGCAGAACGAGCCAACTGACAATGGGAGTTAATACCAGGCCGACAAAAAAAATGAAGAGGAATCGTCCTACAAGGTATCCTCCTGGTCCGCCCAGAGCCGATAGCACATTTTCCATGATACTCCTCAGCGGCGCAGTTCGGCCGAGTTACTAAATACCACTCACTGCAAACCGGTTACCGCTTCACCTTGGCTAATTTATATCGATTAGTTGCGACATCCAGGCGCTGTTCTCAATCGAAATCACCGTTTCGCAATCCATAATAAACTGACTACGCTTATCCCCAGTTGTATCAGGCCTGGCGGCAATAATTGTCCAGTGATTCTTGAGTAATTCGAGCTGTCGCCCCGTTGCCTGATAGCTCATAATCAGATACTGGTAACGACCCGAATAGAGGTAAGCCGCCAGGGCAGCCGTGATTGTTGTGATCAAAGCGATCCACCCCGCGGTCAATCCGGTGGCGCCAAAGAGGGCCAGTACGACGGCCACGGCGCCTAGTCCCAGGCTGATGGTGCGACCTCGTTTCACTACCTTTTTATACCGTATCACTCGAGGATGATAAAAATTATCGATTTGTTCATCGACGCGTTTTTCGATGTACGCATCGACTGAAAGGGGCCCTTCTGGTAATCGTTCACGTTTCTGCTCATCTGCGAGCGTGGCAGCCTGCACATGAGTAACCTTTGCCAGCAGTTCCCTTGTATTCTCATTGAGACGTTCAGGGGCATCAGGTCCATTATAGGGAGTTGTTCCACTGCGGAAGCGATAGGCTTCAGACTTCAGGGCCTCAGCAATAGATCGGCTGCTGACCCACCGGTTTTGGGCTTCTGGACGCAGAATCTCTCGGCCGAAGAAAGTTGCCAGGGCGATCGAAATACCACTAAGCCAGCCAAAAGCAGCAGAAATCGAGATCGGGAATTCAGGCCCAATTTCCAGACCTGTGGTCATCTGGCTGAGTGTGGCCAGGAAGGCTCCGGCAACAGTCAACAATAACGTATAAGTTCGCCAGGAGAAGATATGTGCCCTTTGTGCGCGTGCCGTAGCCGCCCAGATGCGATATTGACCCCAGGTATATTCTAAAGCGGAAACTTGAGCTTGGTCCCAGCCATCATTCGACTTGTCCATAAAAACCCCTCTCCTTGATCATCAGCGGACCACCCGTTGGATTTGGCTCAGAGCCTTACCAGTTCTAGAGCGATCGGTAAAACTGGACATCGCGCGTGCCATGACGAAGCAAAGCCGTCCCTGAGAGCGACTGCGCATCGTTCGACAATGCCAAATTGAAGCTATCTAAGCTGTATGAACTAGAACTGCCCTTCTCTACGTAGATGAAGTTGACTCCCGTAAGCGACAATCGCGAGTCGTGAACGTCCCCGGCTAGCGTCTCCTGCACAATTGTCTGCAGTTCCAGCCTTTCGTAAGTCACGGTCATCGGTGCTGTGAAATGTGAGCCGTGGTTTGGTGGTATTACCAGCATCGCCTTGTGTTCTCTTTCCTTCTGGATACTGATCCAAGTACCATTCCAGACACCGCTGAAATTTACCTGCGGAGATTCCTCCTTGCGTATTGCAGGTCGCTCCGGGACATCCGGAGGTACTATGTTTACTTGGATACCACGGAGGTGCTCGACGAGGAACGATCCCTCGATAACTTGCCGAAGGTTCTCTGTTAAACCCGCCCGCAAATTCACCCCCCAAAATGGATCATTGGTATCATAATAAATGGCGCGCAATGTACGCAAATCAAACGGAACCTCATTTTTGTCCCTCTTTATGATTACGATCGGTTTTCCGATGGCATGGGCCAGCCCGGTCTCATACATGACATTTGGGTTTCGATCCGAAAGCTCGGCGAGGATGACTCGTGCCTGGCGAATCGCTTTCCAAATGTCTTGTACTACCGCTTGCTCCGAGTATATTTCATCCCCTCGCACGCATTTAAGACCCGCGTCTTCTACTGCCGGTCGAATGACCCGTTGGTATTGTGTTTCAAAAAGTGCATGAAAGGGCATTATGACGAAGCATGAATTTGTTACGGCTTCCAAGTCAACAAACACACGGTTTTCGCTCATTGGTTTCACAGCCTCCAGAGACTTACGCCAACCATAAGCCAATCATGATGTTGACCGTACCCGCAGGCGCGGAAAATAATAATATCGTCATTATAGATTACCGTTTGATACAGTGTCAACCGGCTGGTGATCGGTACAAGATGGAAATTGTGATGGTTGCCACTCAGCACCAGATTGCTAGAGTGACTTGTCACCAGCTGAGAAATCCGACATATATGGTCGTGTCAGCAGGTGAGCTGAAACTAAATTTGGCCTGAAAATACCTGCCGGTCGCGGTATTTGTGGCTATGCGCTTTGGGATCATAAGCTGTGCGACTCCACTCTTCATCCTCTTTCAGGTCGAGGGCAATGGCCTTGCCCTTGAAGACGTCGTTGATGAAGGCGCGGGATTTGTAATGGTCGTACATGCGCATGAACTCGGTGGTGAGGATGGCGGCCAGGCGGCGGTTGCCTTCTATGAGAAGTGCATTTTCATCGTTTTTGCGACAGGACTCGTCACTGAAATTGGCAGAGCCGAACAATACCCGTGGATTTTCACTCCAGGGATCGGTCACGATCGTCTTGGCATGAATCTTATGGGCGCCGAAGGCCCTGGAATCCCAAGCCTTGCCCATGTAGGTTTCCAGCCTTGTGGGGGTATAGAAGCGCGTGTTTCTCTTGTTGACCCCTTTCAGAAAGCGAATCGCCGTGCGGTTGCTCAGACCGTATTCGAGGATCCGGCTATTATTGGCGGCAAGGGCGTTCTTGAGAGAGATGTCCATGGAGAAGGGAGCGCTGACGAAGACGGCCGATTGGGCATTGCTCACCAGATCCGTCGCGACATCAAGAATGTGATTGCGCCGCACGGGAGAAAGTAATAAGTCGCTGGGGCTGCCGGAGAGCGCTTCTTTAGCCTCGCTCATTATTTTCTCCAGTTTCTCGGGGGCAAATTTGTCTCCATCAACTTTCTGGCCGCGCTCAGGATCCTTGGATAACACTTGCCAGTAGTCTAGGTACGCTTTGGCCAGGGCGGGGTATTCGAACGAAAGCGCAGCATTTGTCTGTAAATAGAATGCGTTTTGGGTGAAGTTGGACGAACCGGTCCAGAGCGCGGCGGGAGCGCCGTTGCGAAGCAGAACAACAAACTTGTTGTGGCTGATACTGACATTGGTACGCCCATGGGCGACCTGATCCAGACCCGTTTCATGCAGGAGGAGGCGGTTTTCTATGACCACTTTCTTACCGGGCTGCACCTCATCAAAGACGATGCCGACGTCGACCCCGCGTTGCCTGGCGGCGGCCAGGGCATGAGCCACTTGCTCATCGTGGAACTCATAGATGGCGACTCGCAAACCATCTCCATTTTGGGCACGATTGATGAAGTTAAGGAGTGATTCCTTAAGGCCCCGTGAGAGCCAGTTAAGGGCCTGATTATCAGGTACATCCTGCGGCTCAAGTATCCCGAAGCGGCGCAGATAAGCGTTGGCGGCCGTGACTCCGCGGTTGACGAAGACGCCCAGACCATCCACCACATCCGGCGAAGGCCTAACAGGGAGAGAAAGCATGGTATCTCGCAGCAGCGCTCCCGGCTGGCCGCGCATAGGAAAGATGTCATACTGGTACGAGCGATTTTCTGACACGGTATAGTCGCTCCAGCGAAAACGCTGAAACGGTCCCTGGTCCGACCGGATCTCAAGCCCGGTGTCGTTAGCGGTGCTGGGAAATCGTTTTAACCCGCTCAACCAGTCTACGCGCTGCACCTCGCCTGTATTTGGGTCGTAATCAGTTCTTCTAACAGCGAAGCCCAGGAGCCCCTTGCGCACGGACTTGTCAACATCCCAGGCGATGATGACTCCTCTTGTACCCACGAGAGCAGTGGCGCGATACGGGCCGTTTGCTGTTCGTACTACAGGTTCATAATGGGTGACAATCTCGGTCATGATATTTCCTTAGTGAGCAACTCAAAACTTTTGGGCTGCCACAATTGCTCGAAACGCTGAGGATCACCAAGGGCTTCGCGCAGATCGTGCAATTGATCGGAGTCCAGACAGTTCGTGTTATAGCGGTAACGAATCAAAAGAGTTTCTCCAGCAAGGGGTTGCGGAAGAGAATCAGGTGGTTCTGCCTACCTATTATATGATGTCAGCGGCCCCTCTGTCTATTAAACAGGATACATCTGGGGGCGACTCAATAGCAGGATATTGTGAGGCAAAGTTGCCCATGATGTGCGTTACTTTTGGCTGCTGCTTTCTCACGGCTGATTTCATAACTGCCAGCATTTGATAACGCTCTCCAAAAAAAACGAAAAGTGGCGTTGACTCATACGAACTTATGTGCGTAAATTGTCGTTAATACGCGGCCGATTTTCAGTGTAAGGCAGATGGGCGTTGGCGCACCAATATGAATGAAAACCGCTTTCCGCTGCGCATGCTTCTTGGCTTGCGCCGACGATCTAGAAAGGTTGTGTACCGTCAGCACATGCTTTCAATTTGCGCCTACAACCTGGAAAGGTTGTGTTAAGTTATTGAAGGAGGTTGCGATGAGCGATCTAATTGTTTTGGCTTTTGATAGTGAAGAAGGGGCGATCGAGGCGCGTGACAAGCTGCTTAGCTTGGAGAAGCAAGGGGCAATAAGCCTGTCTGACGCCGCTGTTGTCGTGCGGCGAGCAGATGGAGAAGTGAAAGTGAAACAGGTTAAGACCATGACCGGAGCGGGAGCAGCCGCGGGCGGTATTTTAGGACTGATCATCGGGCTTTTCTTTCTAGCGCCCTGGCTAGGTATGGCGGTTGGTGTCCTGGGCGGCGCTGTCGTGGGCAAGCGGACTGATTTTGGCATTGATGATGATTTTATCAAGGAGGTCGGGGAAACGATTGGACCGGGCCACTCGGCATTGTTCTTGCAGGTCTACCGGTCGGCAGATCAAAAGGTGATGCCCGTGATTGAGCAGTTTGACGCTACAGTATTGCGCACAACTTTGTCTTTGCAAGACGAAGCGAAACTGCGTGAGGCGTTAGGCGCTAAAGAGGAAGCGGCTGATTGATGTTGGAAGTAAGGGGCAAGTCAAGAACAGACAGTGCCTGAGCTTGCCGCCAGGTGAGACGCAGCGAAGGAACAAATTGAATGGACAGGCGCATTGAGAAAATGGCGTATACGATGGTGCACTACTCAACAGCCGTCCAGGCAGGTGAAACGGTACTGATTCGCGCTTCCAGTCCGGCGGCCGAACCCATCGTTCGCGCCCTTTATCAGGAACTGTTACGTGTCGGAGCGCGGCCAGTTCCCTATATCCATTTGCGTGACGAGCAGGCCTTGGCTCTGGAGGCCAGTGAGGACCCCAGCTTGCTAGGGGCGGTAAATCCCATGCTGGAATCGATGTACAAGGCTTGTGATGTCGTTTTCTATTTGTACGCCGAGGAAAATCCGATGGCGCTGGCCGATTACCCAACCGAAAAACAGAACGCGATCTCCCAGGGCCATAGAGCGCTAAGAAGCATCATGATCGCCCGCGTGGCCGAAGGCAAAATGCGGCGCTGCAGCGCTTTCTTTCCTACGCAAGGATTGGCCCAGCGAGCGCATATGTCTCTGCTGCAATATGAAGATTTCTTCTATCGCGGCTGCAAGCTGCACCTCGACGATCCTGTGGCTGCATGGCAGGCCCTGGCGGATCGCCAGCAGCATTGGGACCTGATTTGTGATATGCGAGAAAGTGGTGAAATATGCGCCGATGGTGAATTGTTTTACCGGAATGGGCACTTCCTTACGGAGATATTGTGAGGACTGCTCCCGTCGAGCGTGAGCTTGAGGAGCTGCTCCGTAGACTGATAGATTTGTGGAGCTCAACTGGCTTTAGAAACCACTGAAGTGGCTACTGCAAACCTTGTGCGGGCTTTATTGAATCGCCTTAGGCCCAGAGGGCGGGAAGGCCGCCGGTATGCAGGAATACCAGTATGTTGCCGGTGGGGAAACGGCCGTTGCACACTAAATCGAGCAGTCCAGCGAAGGCTTTACCGGTGTAGACGGGATCGAGCAGGATTCCTTCATTTCGCGCCAGGAGGCGGATAGCTTCTGCAGCCGGCGGGTGCGGTATGGCGTAGGCGGTTCCCGCGTAGGTTTCTTCAATCAAGGGTACGGCCGTTGCATCAAAGGTGTTCCTGCTTCCCAATGTTTTGAGCAACTCGTTGGCCAGGCGGGCTATGCTTTGGGGGAAGCTTTTCCACAATTTGCCAATGTCAAGCCCCAGAACGCGAATCGGGGAGTCGAGCAGGGCAAACCCAGCCATCAGACCGGCCAATGTTCCTCCAGTGCCGGCAGCGGTGATGATGGTGATCTTATCCAGGGGCAACTTGTTTGACAGCGCCTGCTCGTGAATCTCGCAGGCTGCTTGAACATAGCCCAGACAGCCGGTCACGTTGTGGCCACCTACGGGTATGAAATAGGCGGAGGGGCCGGCAAATGCCGAGGCAATCCAGTGTACCAGGCGGTTGGTCGTTTCCAAGGTGAGCGAGGCATCTCCTCCCCCGGCAAAAGGTATGAAGTGCATTTGGGCTCCCAGTATACGGTTCAGCAGCAAATTGCCGGTGAATTGTTCCGGTTGGCGAGCGAAGAAGAAGAGATGGGCCTGGAGACCCAGAGCGGCACAGGCAGCGGCGGTCATGCGCGCGTGATTCGATTGCAGACCGCCATAGGTGATCACTTTGCGCTTGCCCTGGATCAGGGCCTCAGCCATTAAATAGGCCAGCTTGCGCCCCTTGTTGCCGCCAAGACCAGGCCCCAGTTCATCATCGCGCTTGATCCAAAGTTGGGGGCCGTTGGCGTTGAGGGCGTGGCTCAGCCTGGGAAGGGGGTGCAAGGGTGAAGGTGCTGCCAGGTAAGGTAGGCAGGGGAACTGCCGCAGACGGATGCGAAGATCTGCCAGGTTCATCTTACAAGTCGCAGAGAAGTCCGGCTTTTTGAAAAAGCCGGACTTCGGAGTGATTGGGATCGCCGTGATTGTTCTATAGATTCATTTAGATCGTTAGCCACGATTGATGCGGGCGTAGATGTCCGCTGCGTCTAAGCGCAGGTCGTCGAGTACGGCGATCATGCTTGTGCCTGCGTTACGCAGATACTTCTGGTTTGTGCCTGGCTCTAGCAACAGCCCGCCGCTGTGATGGATGGCAACGACTTCGAAGTCGTCATTGAAGACGGGAGAGCCAGAAGAGCCGGGCATTGTGCTGGTCGTGTACTGCAGTATTTTGTCGTTGGCAAAGGCGATGAAGTTGTTTTGCATGGAGATCATCTTGTAGGCACCGCCTGGGTGTTGGATGATGCTGACGCGCGCTTCCTTCTGAGGACGCGTAGCCTTGAGCAGCAAAGGCTGGACATCTTCAGGAATGCTCTCCAGCTCGGCAACGCTGAAGTCCAGATCAACATTCGTATGAAACAGGCCGCCGGCCTTGGCCTGCCTAGCTTGTGGCAGCTGCGGGTTGCCATCAGGTCCGATTTGGTAGCCAAATTCATATTTGCTGGCGTCGGCCATGTCCTGGCTGCCAAGGACATGGTGGTTGGTCATGACCAGGTTATCGCCAACGATAAACCCGGACCCGGTGCCTTGCGGCAAGGTAATGCGCACGACCGCTTGTGAGGCTTTCAGCGCCAGCTGCAGCATGCGTATATCGCGCAGCGTATTCTCGCCGAATATTTTCTCCTGAACAGAAGATGTAGAGTCGCGGCCTTTCCAGTCGTCTGCCACTAGTACTGGGCTCTTGACGACTGGCCTATCCAAAGCATATTTATCGAGCAGTTCGCGCAGGAAGTCGCTTTCGTCACTCTCTCCGCCGTAATCAATAATCATGTTGACGAAGACACCAAGCGCTTCCTTGTCGGGTGTGACACGGCCAAAGGTGATGAGCCGCTCAACGACGCGGACAGAAACGATGCGCGGGTTCCCGTCCAGGTCTAATTGGCCCAGGATATCGTCGGCGCGCGGCACACCCCTGAGGGTCATGGTCAGCAGGTCGACGCGATCTCTGACGGTGCGGAATTCCGGTATTTTGGCGACGATGCCGACCAGCTTCAGGAAATCAGGTTGGGAAATCTGTACGGACATGGATAGGCCTCCTGTGTGATGTGTTGGTTATGTTATTTTATAGCACATGATTAGGGTCAAGACAAGAAATGGTAACTATTGAATTGTGTATGGGGAGGGGCGAATGGTAATTCAAGTGTCAAGGACTTGACAGGACTTGACAGCTAACGGTAGGCCTGTTTCTAATTGGATAAGAACGCGGCTAATCGTTTGGCCAGGCTGATAATGGTGAGGACCGTTGGGCGGGCGAGGGCCTGGGGGAAGACGCTGGCGTCACAAACGTAGAGATTCTTTACTTCCGTTTCCAGGTCGGTGGTCAGCATGGGGCCGATGCGGACGGTGCCGGAGGGGTGGGTGCCGCGTAAGGGTGAGGTGAAGATGGTGTCGGGGTCACAGCCCGCTTTGCGCAGGATTTGAGCGGCAATGGCCTGCGCACGGGCCAGACGTTTCTGGTCATCCGTGGTGAGTCCCTTGTGAATTTGGGATCCCAGCGGCACAGCCCCGCTGATTTCATCTTTGAGCTTGATCATGACGCCAAAGGTTCGCCCCCACTGGTACCAGGTTAAGGCAAATGCGGGCCCTTTGCGGATCATGGCCAACGGGTAATTGAGCCAGGGATCGATAAGCGTGGAGAAAAGCACGCCGAGTTCATCGTCGGCGCAGCTCCAGGTCATGGGTGGCTCGTTGCCATTGCCACGGAAGGGAGCGTGACCGTAGACGATGACTGTGGTGTCCATTGCCATGCCCTGGCCTGCGCCTGGCAGCCCGCTTCTCTGCAACAGGCGGGCCGAGCCAATGCCGCCGGCAGCGATGATTACCTGTTGCGCACTTGCTGTGAAGGGCGTACGGCCTATGCGGCCTTCAACGCCGGTGGCGTGACCGTCTTCGATTGTGACTTTATCTACGCGGGCGCCGGTCCACAGCCGGCAGCCGGCCTGTACTGCTTCATCGACATATTCGGCGGCATTCCACTTTGCACCGCAGCGACAGCCGAGCATGCAGGTGGCGCGGCAAGTGAAGTTGGGTGAGCGCGCGGGGCTCATGAATTTGTCTTGTCCAAGCCACTCTTGACCGATCTCGGCAGCGGCTGCGGCGATGCGGGTGGATGCTCCGCCGCGCAGTTCGGGCGGCAGTGGTGCGATTGCCAGTTCTGTCTTGGTCTCGGCTGTGTAGGAGGCGAGATCGATGCCGTATTGTTCTTGCCACCAAGGCAAGGGATCGGCGGCGCAGGCGCAGTACATGCTGGTGGCGCCGCCGAGCATCAAGGGGCGTACGATGCTCAGCCCTTCGGCCGTGGTTAGAAAAGAACCTTTGTCGGTATAGAGAATTGCTCCTGGATAGGTTCCGTAAAGGGGATGCTTGCGCCAATCGCGCCCTCTTTCGAGGAGCAAGACGCGAGGGGAGTTGGCAGCACGTGTTAATTGTCTGGCGAGTGTGGCTCCACCTGGACCGGAACCAACTATGACGATATCGGTATTAATGTGTCGCATACAGATCCTCTAGCAGGCTGTCGAAGAAGTTGGTTCTCGCTTTAAGCGCACGCAGAACTTGACCTGATTTTGCCAAAGTGTTAGCGCAGATGAACGCTGTTTTTTCTTCTATCTGTGTAAATCTGCGAAATCTGCGTCCCATTTTCCTTATTCCGACAAACTGCTTGGCTTACATAACTTCAGCGCGTTGATTCCCGGTTGCCTGAGACAAGCTGGTTATCCATTATAACCGGATGGAGAGCGGAGAAAACAAAAGTGAGCGGCCAATATGCTAAAATCTGGTCGTCGAGTGGTGATGGCACTCTAATTGGGTTTGGCGCAAGAAAGCAGTCAAATTCTTCAAAAGAAGAACTCAGTCATAGTGTGGCTGCCAGTCTCAACAGTTGATCCTTCTCTCTTTTCATCAGCTTTTGGGCCGTGGCAAGGGCGGAGACTGTGTTCAATTGCTGTAGTTCTTGGTGTCGAAATTGTAAGCTATCCAGGGTTTGAAGGATGGTTAGTTGGTCGATATCGTCCCCGGCGGAGGGTTCTTCTAGCCAGCGGCGGCAGTCGTCATAACCGCCGCAGAGGACTGCGGCCGGAGGTTTGGCCTGCGATTGGGATTGCTGTTGATCGGCGCTGAGGATGACTCCACCTTTGAGTGGCAGGAGGGCAGCAGTGGCTGCCGGATTGAGCTGGGTTGTTGACTGCAGGGTAACGGTGATTGCTGCTGATGTGAGTTCCCAGCTGGCTTGAGAAGAAGGATGTTGGTTGCCGTTATGCGGGGAAGGGGGTGGACGGCCGTGACCATGGTCTAGTACAAACAGCCAGATTCCGGAGGGGCCGGCGACTAATACATCTGCTGTCATCTGTTGATCGGTTTGCAGATCAGCCAGGGCAAAAAAACGATCATCAAGGAAGCCAGCTAGGAAATCGAGGAAACTCTGGGTAGTAATCTTGGTGAGCGGTGGTGCGCTGCCGCCGGCATTGGCAGGTTTCGATGCCGGCTGCAAGGAATCCAACCAATCCTGCTGCAGGCGAAGGGTGAGTTGCTCACTATATCCGGCGGGCGGTCGTTGCGGTTGTTTCGGTTTTCTGAAGAGAAGGCGCAAGAAGAGGTTGCGCTCCTCGTAGCGTTGGTATGCTTTGTGGTAGAGTTCTTGGCGGCGCTCGTAGGAACGGGAGAATCCTGGCATCCAGGCGTGTTCGAGCTCGCTGTTGAACTCGTTTAGGGCCTGTTGGCCGGCGGCCAATTCAGTAAGGTTGCGGCTGATCAAAATCATGGTTTGTAGAGCGGATGTGCAAGTTCCCGATGCCAGATGGTATATGACTGGCCTGCCCTTATTATAGTGAATTCTGGTGGGATGGGGTACAGTGTAGATAAGCAATGGACTAAAACAGGAGGGAAAAAATCAGTATGGGATCTCATCCAATCAATCTCGCGGTCCGTTTTCTGCTAGAGATAGGGGCACTGCTGGGTATGGCGTATTGGGGATGGACGCAGCATGATGGTGCGGTTCGCTTTGTTTGGGCTGTTGGACTGCCGCTGGTATCGGCCGTTATTTGGGGCACGTTCGCGGTGCCGGAGGATCCGAGCCGGTCCGGCAAGGCGCCGGTTCCTGTGCCAGGGATTGTGCGTTTGCTGTTGGAATTGGCCTTTTTTGCGCTGGCGACCTGGGCTATGGTCGTTTCTGGGCTGCAAGCGGTGGGTTATGTATTTGGGGCGGTTGTGGCTGTACATTACGTGTTTTCTTATGATCGTATTGCGTGGCTGATACGGAATTAGGTGGCTGGAAGGCGTGTTGTCAGTCGGGGAGATCGTTGAGGACCTGCTGCATGCTGGCCTTGTAGTTCTTGAAGGCGAGACGGCCGTTGGCGGACAGCTGGACCATAGTGTGCGGCTTCTTGCCACGGAATTCCTTTGTAATCGTGATATAGTCTGCTTCTTCCAGTTTGCTCAAGTGGGTCGAGAGATTGCCCCAGGTCAGGCCGGTGAGGCGCATGAGGGAAATGAACTCGGCGCTTTCGACGACGTAGAGGTAGGTCATGACCATTAAGCGGGCCGGGGCGTGTACGGTGCGATCGAGGCCAGCCAGGGGATGGAGCTCGTCATCTGCGCTCTTATTGACCGCCATTGGACGCGCCTTTCGTAGTCATCTCTTCCTGTGGCAGCGGGTAATCGCGCAGGAAGTGGACGACATACCATAGACCGATGGACAGGGCAATTAGCCCGGCAACGATCTGGGCCACGGCTCCGGCCTGGATGCTGACGGTTTCGGTGAGAATCATAAAGATTGCTGCCAGCGCCGCGTAGCCGTATAGACGCTTGAAATCCATCAAGTAGGCCATGATTATGAAGACCATGGGTACGATAATGGCGAAAACCAGGCCGATATTGGGACCAGGTAGTGGCGCACCCATCCTGGGTAGGAGCAGGACGAAGAGGGTCAGGACGACGGTTACGGAAAGCAAGGCTACTAACACGCCACGTCTCGTCTTGCGCCTAGGTCCAAATTTTATTTCGCCCAGACGCGGCAGCGTCATGTATCTCCTGCCCAAGTAAATGGATAGTATGCCGGCAGCAATAAGCAAATAGGACCATATGCTGTCTGTAAGCTCTCTTAATCCGCCGCCCAGGAATAACAGTCCAAAGAAGATGTCCCACAGGCCATCTTCATAATAGATGGTCCAGGCTTTTCTTTCGGCATCCTTCAAGTTCATCATCTGTGACATGGCCAATCTCCCACGATCGTACAAGCCTTTGATTCCTTAAGTACTTTGTAATTCAAAGCACTTTACAAAGTATAAACTGCGGCGGTCAATTTGTCAAGATATATCGGGGGGACAGTGGGATGCGGCGAAGAAGTGGCCTTTTGTTTTAAATTTCCAGAAACAAAATTTCGATTGATCCTTAGCCAAATCCTACCAGTATAAGCCCGGCCAACACAATGCCAATGCCTACTAACTTGGGTTTGTATTTGGGCTCACGCTGCAGCGTGATGCCCAAGAAGGCGCCGATGGGAATACTAAGCTGGCGAAAGGCGGCGACGTAGCTGACATTGGTTACGTAGGCCATTGCCGCCAGGACCAAACCGTAAGTGCCAACGATGACAAGGCCGGTAGCGGTGGCAGAGATTAGCAAAGAGCGCTGCTGAAGTAGTTGATAAAAATGGCGTCGCTGCGGGCGGTGGAGTTGCGTGGCCAGGCCAAGCATCAGGGCGGTGCTGGCAGTTTGCAGGGCGACAAATAACATCGTCACCTGGGTATTGTTGAGCGTGATCGATTCGGATTGGCGCAATTGGCGCAAAGCTTCGTCGTCGATGAGTGTATAGCCGGCGGTGCCTATGGCGGCGATAAGAACCATCAAGTAGATGGCGCTCATGTAATGACGCCAATTCAGGTGTTGAAAGCAGGGTAAAGGCAGGATCACGCAGCCAATGGCGATGAGCAGCATGCCCAACAAGCTCAAGCTGCCGATGTCGGAGCCTTTGCCGGCAGCGATGCTGATGGCGGCAATCAACAAAACGGGCAAAGCTCGGATCAGGGGATAGGCCAGCGACAAATCGCCCCGGTTATAGGCGCCAGCCAGGCCCGTATAGTAAACGGTCTGGGCTATGCCGGTGATCAAGATCAGAATCCAAACAGATGGTGGGATGCCCGGCAGGGCCTGGCGATACTTCAGGAGCAAAGGTGACAAGATCAGCGCTGCCGCTATGCTGGCGATGAAGAAGAAGGCTACTGACGGGTTTTGGCGCTTGCCGATGAAGTTCCAGGCGGCGTGGAAGAAGGCGGAGGAAATGATGAGGAAAACGGCCGTTGCGCTCATTGCTGGCAAGTGTACTTCAACCAGTTGATGGAGGCCACGCACTTTGGCTTGCGACGGCTGCGCGAGAGACGGTTGGGGATGGGCTACCGGTGGCCTTTTGTGTTGACGGCCGTCCTGGTGCGGCAGGCGAGCGATTGGCGGTTTGCTGCGATACATTGGTCGATGCCGGTGGATTAAGGAGTTTCATCAGAGATCACGCAGATTCTTTGGATTGCGGTAGACGGCGGGCGATGAGGAGGGTGAAATCGTCGAAGGGGAGGGCAGAAGCGGTGAAGTTGTCTACGGCCGTTTCGATGGCGGTGGCTAACTGCTCGGCTGAGGCGGTGTGGTTGTCGCGGATGACTGCTTGCAGGCGAACCAGGCCAAATTCTACCTGACTGTTGTTTATGGGTTCGGTGACACCGTCGGTGTAGAGAAGGACGAAGTCGCCGGGCTGGAGATGAATCTGGCGCTGTTCGTATGAAGTGCCGGCGATTATGCCCAGGGGCATTCCGGTACGGTCGAGGGTGCTCAGTTTGCCGGAGGCGACCTGGTAATACAGGGGTGGGTTGTGCCCAGCGTTGACGTAGGTCAGGTCTCCAGTTTGCGTGTTCAAACGGCCGTACCATAAGGTCACGAAAAGGCCGCCGGTCGATTCTTGGGTTACGAGGCGGTTGGCGCGGGAGATGGCGGCGGCTGGAGAGCTGGTCACTTGATCAACGGCGGCGCGGACTGCACTGCGTGTGTGGACCATGAATAGAGCAGAGGGCATGCCCTTGTCGGCAACATCGCCGATCACCAAGCCTAACGAGTTGTCGCTCTCGGGAATGAGATCATAGTAGTCGCCGGAGAGTTCGCGAGCGGGTCGCCAGCGACCGGCGAAGTCCCAACCCGCAGTAGGTGAGGAGGGCAATTTGGCGGGGATCAGACTGGCCTGGACGTCGTAGGCTAATTGCAGCTCGCGCTCCATCCGGCCCTGGATGCGCGCTATTTGATATAGACGCGCCATCTCAATCGCCGGGGCGGCCTGCAGGGCAACGGTATTCAGTAATTTCAGGTCGCGCGCTGTATAAGATATAGGAGGGATACCGGCGAGCACGATCACGCCCAGGATTCGTTGTTCGGTTTTCAAAGGTGCGCAGATCAGGGCCAGCTTTCTGAGCTGCTGGTCTGAAGAAAAGCCGTGAGCCGGCACATGGTTGCGGATCTCTGCTTCGCGGCTGGCGAGCACATGGGCAACGAGATCTTCCTGGCCAATACAGTCATCAAGGGACAAAGGACCGCCTGTGGTGGCGATCAGGTTGAGACCCGCCGAACCTTCCTCTCGCAACAGGAGCCAGGCGGTGCTGGTCCGGATCAAGCGCGCCGCTTCAGACAAGCTTGTGGCGGCAATTGCTTGCGGCTCGGGAGTGGCGAGCAGGTGTTCTGAAAGGTTATAAAGCAAATTGAGTTCGCGATATTTGTCCAGAAGATCGCCGGCGAGCGCTCGTTTTTCGGCCTCTTTGGCCAACATCTGGCCTAGGAGGCGGGCGATTATGACCGATTGGGGTTCTGGGCCTTGTACCCAACCGAGGCGCCGACCTTCATATTCGACGGCGTTCTTTTCCGTTTCCCCGATGTAATTTTCGCCGACCAGCAGCGTGCCGTCAGGATCAAGTACGGCAACGGGCGCGGCGAAAGCGTGCAGGAGATCAGCGATGAGAGCGTACGCTACGTTTCTGGGATTGAGTAGTTTTTTTAGGGCGGTTTGGGTCATGGAAATAGTCAACAATCAACAATCGACAGGCAACGGGCAATGGCCAACAGGCGTCAAAGGCCAAGGACTTGTTGGGCGAGGGCCAGGAGGGCGTCGGGGTCGAAGGGTTTTGTCAGGTACTGGTCGGCTCCGACGGCCTCGCCGTGTTGACGGTCGTATTCTTGTCCTTTGGCGGTGAGCAAAACGATGTATGTGTTGTCCATCTTGAGCTCTTGCTTGACAATTTGACAGACGTCGAAGCCGTTGATGCGCGGCATCATGACGTCGAGGAAAACGAGATCGGGCTGTTCTGCTTTGATGCTGTCGAGGCCTTGTTGGCCGTCGGCGGCAGTTAGAATTTCTACGCCCTCGCCTTCAAGGTCTTCAAGGTTTTGTTCAAGCAGAAGGCGGATGTGGGGTTCGTCGTCTACGATAAGGATCTTCATGGGGTATCTCGGAAAATTGGTGAATTGTGAATTGTTGAACGGATAATCGGAAAAGTTCTCCTGTGAGCGATGGTGAAATAGTGGCTATTGGAATAATAGGAAGAGCACGTTTTCCAGCCCTTTTTCGAAGCGGATGGTTTGGACAAGGTTGAGTTGTTGGGAAAGGAGGGCGTTGACGATGATCATGTCGGGCTGACCGGCCGCGGCCATGGTGATCCCTTCTTTGCCACTGGTGACGGCGGTTACCTCGTACCCTTGGGCTTGCAAGGCGCGGCGGAGTGTGTCCACGGTGTCCATGTCTTCGTCGATGACCAGAACTTTACGACGTGATAAGCCCTGGTCCAGTAATACCTGCACCTCGTGCAGGAGTGCGGGCAGGTCGATGGGTTTGGTCAGGTAGCGGTCCACGCCAATACGATAGCCGCGCTTTTTGTCTTCTAGCACCGAAATGATAACGATGGGTAATCCCAAGGTCTGCGGGTCATTTTTGATCACTGCGGCGACGTCGAAGCCGCTCAGTTCGGGCATCAGTACATCGAGGATCACTAAGTCGGGATCGATAGCTTTGACCTGGTCCAATGCCTCACGGCCGTCACACGCTTCAAATACCTTATACCCTTCGGCGGTAAATTCCTGGCGCAGCAGTTCGCGTATATGGGGATCATCGTCGGCGATCAGCAGCGTCTTGTCGCCGTTGGCGCGGTTGACAGGCACGGCGGCGATACGCTGCTTAAGTTGGGATAGCAATTGATCGATGGCTACCGTTCTGACGCCTGGTTCGGCCGTTTGCGGGGCAACGGGCAGGGTGAAGAAAAATGTGCTGCCCATACCTGGTTGGCTTTCGACCCAAATGTCGCCGTCGTGGTAGGTGATAATCTCCTTGCAGATAGACAAACCGAGCCCGGTACCTTTTGGTTTGTCAGTCAGGGTATCGCCAACCTGCTTGAATTTCTCGAAGACGTAGGGCAGGTCGGCGGCGGCAATGCCCATGCCTGTATCGTGCACGCTGACCTGGATACGGCCGTCTAGCGCTCGCGCAGCGCAGTAGATCGTTCCTGTTTCAGTGAATTTGACGGCATTGGACAGCAGGTTGATGAAGACTTGGACAAGCTTGTCGCGGTCACCAGATACGAGCGGTAGATCGTCTGGAACGTCACGGTTCAGGGTTAGGCCCTGCTGCTCTATGATGGCGGCGGTGGCGTTGATCCCTTGGTCAAGAACGTCGGCGATGGATAAGGGTTCCATTTGCCAGTCCATCTGTCCGGCCTCGATCTTTTCCAGGTCGAGCACATTGTTGATGAGGGCAGTGAGCCGCTGCCCTTCAGCTATGATAATGCCCAGGTTCTGTTCTACCTGGTTGATAGCGCGTTGGGCGCCGGGGTCATCCACTGGAACTTGGGGCAGAATGCGGGTTTCGAGCCGCCTTTGAACGATGCGGGCGAAGCCTAAGATTGAGGTTAAGGGAGTGCGCAACTCGTGGCTGACGTTGGCCAGGAAAACGCTCTTAGACTCGTTCGCTTCTTCCGCTGCCGCACGAGCAGCTTCGGCCTCGCTGAAGAGGCGCGCGTTTTCAATGGCAATGGCGGCCTGCCTAGCCAGCCCGACAAGAAAACGAAGATCAGCTTCGCCAAAAGGTTCGCCACCGGTACGCCAGACGGTCAACAGACCGCTGACGTGATCTCCGGTAAGGAGCGGGGCGACCATCATCTTTTCATCGGTCTGGACCTCAGTTCCGGCGATGGTTACAGCGCGTGGATCGTTGCTGGCATCATTGATCACCTGCGCTTCGGCCCGCTGCCACAAATCGCCGAGAATACCGACTCCCAGCTGCACTGTTGTGGCTTTTACATGGGCAGCAATGGGCCCCAGGGCGATAAAACCTTTCATTATCTGACCATCACCATCGGGTAGAAAGACGGCACTGTCGCCTACATCCAGCAACTCGCGGGCATGGCTGGCGATGCGCTCCAGGACCGTGGACAGGTCCAAAGTGGCGGATATATCTTGACCGACGTTGGCCAGGGCGGACATCTCTTTGGCGCGGCGCTTGATTTCGGCGAATAGGCGGGCGTTTTCCAGGGCGATTCCAGTGTTGGAGGCGATGGTGCTGAGGAGGCGCATGTCGCTTTCATCGTAGGCATCGCGCTCATAGCTCTGGATGTGAATGACACCGGTCACTTCGCTGCCGATCAGAATGGGCACGCCAAGAAATGACTCGGTTGCCTTCTCGTCGGGATCGGCGGGATCTATATAAACAAACATTGAACCGGCGTCGACTGCTTCCTGGTGCGATCCTATAAGAAGTGGTTTACGTGTCTCAATGATTTGCAAGGTCAAGCTGGGCGTGGGCTCGGTTGTGGTGACGGGGAAGCGATGGGCATCCTCGATCCAATAAGATGTACGGAGTTTATTGGTTGGCGCATGATACTGGAATAGGGCAATTCCATCGGCAGCAAAAGTATCGCGTATTCTCTCGCCGACCATTTCGATGATGGACTGGTAATCCAGTTGGCTGGCAAGCGCCTGCCCAACGCTGTTGACGATGGTTAATTCGGCGGCTCGCTGCTCCGTCTCTTGCAGCAGGCGCTGGGATTCAGCAAAGAGGCGGGCGTTTTCGAGGGCGACGCTCATACTGGCAGCCAATGTCTCCAAGAGCCGCACATCTGAATCAGAGAAGGCGTGCTCATGGTCGATATCTTGCAGGCTGATGAAACCGATGATGTTGTTTGATGTAATCAAAGGCACGAAGAGCATGGATTGCGGATGTTCGCCGGCCGGGATGCCCATGCCAAATTCAGCACCAATTCTGAGCGAATCTTCGTTGATCAGGACGGTCTGGCGATTTTCGATGAGGTAGCGAGAGAATACATTGAATGGCTGGCCTGCTGGAAATGTGTAGCGTTGCCCTTTCTCGAAAAGATAAGGCAGAAATGCCAGTTCCTGATCGTGATCGTAGATGCCAATCATAACGGCCTGGGCGTCGAAGATGTCGCGGATGCGGTCGCCGACCAGGTCGTAGATGGCATGCATGTCAAGTTGGGCAGCCAGCCCTTGCTGCACACTGTTAATTACGGCCAGTTCGGCATTGCGCTGCTGGGTCTGCTGCAACAGATCTTGTGTCTCGGCAAAGAGACGGGCGTTTTCGAGAGCAATGGACATGCTGTTGGCCAGGGTAGAAAGCAAACGCATGTCTGCTTCATCAAAGGCGTACGGCCGTTCGTCTTGCAGGCTGACTGATCCTTTGTTTTTGCTGCCGATCTTGAGCGGAACGCCAAGATAGGATTGCATGACCTCCGTTCCTTCAAGGTGGTGAAGCCCGCCGGCTTTCCATTCTGCGATGGTGTTATAGAGAACGGGCTGGTGGGACTCGCCGAGTCTGCTGAGTCGTTTGCTGTAAGGGCGATCAGCGATGTGAAGACGATGCCCTTTTTCAATCAGGTAAGGGGTGTGGATAATCTTCCTCTCCTGATCGGCAATCATGATCATGACCCCTTGGGCGGAAAATATTTTGCGAATCTGGTCGCCGACGAGATCGTAGATACCTTGAATATCTGCCTGGGTGGCAAGTCCGTGCTGCACACTGTTGATGACGGCCAGCTCGGCGTTGCGCTGGCGGGTCTCCTGGCGGCTGGCTTGTAGTTGGGAGGCCAGCAGCTGGTTCGCCGCCTTCAGATCGCTAACTTGAGCATCTTTGTCGAGCAGTTGTTCATAAGTTCTGGCACGTCGCTGGAGCAGGTCGATTCTTGCTTCAGGAGCGAGATCGTCTTGGGCGAGAGCAGCAGTGAAGGAGGCGAGTGCGGCCTGGTGGTCGCCTGCGGCTTGCGCTTTAACGGCCGTTTGTTGAAAATCGATTGCTGTTTTTTCTTTTGCGTCACTGTTCATTGGTTACTACCTGTAATGTGGACGTTGGAAGTGAATCCTATCGTAGCATGAATGTGGCAGGTAAGGCAATGGTAACGGGAGTGCACGATCAAGTTGTCAGCAGTTTCAGGGGCATACTGGCCCAGTCTTCAACCTAAATCATGCCGCGAGCCCCGATGCGCCAGCGCACGCGAGCGACGGTGAAGGGGACAATGCCGGCCGTAAAGCCACCTTCCTGACGCAGGACACGTACCGCTTCTTTTAAGGTCGCGCCCGATCCGGTGTAATCGTCGAGCAGCAGGATGGCCTTTTTAGGTGGAGGAGCACCGGGGCGAACCAGCAGGCCGGTCAACTGCATTCTCCCATCGACATTGTGCCGGCGTTGATCGTTATTGAGTAGTTCACCCTGACGGGCAAGCGGAATCTCTTTCCAGGCCAGCAGGTTGGGGTATGCCTTGATTCCGAGCAGATCAGCGATGTAGCTGGCCGTTGTTTCACGCTGCTGCCAGGTTCGAGAGGGGACAACAAGGAGGGCGGCAAACTGATATTGATCTTTCAATTGCAAGACATTATGTTGTATTCTCTCCAGGAGTTCAGGTGATAGCTGGCTATCCGGCGAAGCATCGGCCCGCCCGCGCATAAAATGCAGGAATAATGGGCTGCGCTGCTCACCGTTCAGTGCTGAAAGGCCGGGTGACATGAGCGGGCGAAGCGAAGCGGAGATGGGCACGTCGCGCCGGTCCAGCCATTCATGCGCCCTGCCATTGCCATCAGGTGGGTTGAGAAACGGATGCGTGCGGCAGCGGCTGCAACGACCGCATCTAGGAGCTTCGATGTCTCCCAAGGCTGTACGCAAGGATTGCATCAGGCAATCTACTTCGCCGGCAGCGTAGTGGATCATGGCCTCCAATTCCTGATTGCGCACCTGATTTTGCCGCTCGTAGCGGGTCAGATCTGGTGCAGATCCCTTGTTCGTGCGGACATACAGCTGCTTGCGCCGGATCAGCTGCTTTTCAACAAATCCCTGTTCAGCCAGCTCAGCCATTATGACGGTCACACGTGTAGGGTGTAGGCCAGATCGTATCTTTATGGCCTGCAGGTTTGGCCACATCCCGTCGCCGTCAGTATGGATACATTGCAGCGTGTTCGTGAAATCGGAGACAGTTGGCTGTGCCGAGCGTATAAAATGATCCTGAATGCGACGATCCTGGGCATCAAACAATAGAATGCCTTCCGCTGGACGGCCGTCACGGCCGGCACGGCCGACTTCTTGATAGTAGGCCGTAATCGAGCCTGGAAGATCTACGTGAATAATGAAGCGGATATCCGCCTTGTCGATGCCCATGCCCAGGGCATTGGTAGCGGCGATGGCTTTATGTTCACCGGCCATGAAAGCGCGCTGCAGGCTGCGTTTCTTGTCGGGGTCAAAACCGGCGTGGTAGGCCACGACATCCAGGCCCTGATCGTCGCTTAAGTAGGCGGCGACGATTTCTGTATGCTCTCGTGTGGCGCAATACAAAATACCATGCCCCTCCAGCCGCCTAAGCTGAAAAGCCAAATGCTCCAATTTATCGGCCAGGCCTGATGCGGGAATCACGGCGAGACGAATATTGGGCCGGTCCATCGGCATGCGCAGGACAGTGAAGGAGGGGCCATCCACTTCGCCCAACTGCGAAACGATATCCTGCTCCGTGCGCCTGTTCGCGGTAGCTGTCAAGCCGAGAACATGCAGATTTGAATTCTTGTTTTCGAAGTTGTGTACGGTGCGCACGATCTGCCGGTATGAGGGACGAAAGTCGTGACCCCATGTGGAAATACAGTGGGCCTCATCAACAACAATCAAGGCGACGTCCAGCCCGGCCAGGAAGGCGGAGATCTCCAGGTTATCCAGTTTTTCCGGGGCAATGAATAGGATACGGATGGTCGCGCTGAGCGCGGCGCCCATGGCGGCTTCGTTTTCTTGCGGAGATTGATCGGAGTTGATGCTGGCGGCAGGGATATGGAAGCGATGATTGAGCTGCTGAATCTGGTCGCGCATGAGGGCGAGCAAAGGGGAGATGACGAGGGTAATGCCTTCAAGCAGCAGTGCTGGAAGTTGGTAGAGCAGTGATTTTCCGTAGCCGGTCGGCTGGATGCAGAGGAGGCGTCTTTCTCGCAGCAGTGTGTTTAGGGCCTCTTCCTGGCCTGGGCGAAAGGCGTCAAAGCCAAATCTCTGGCTCAATATGTTGTGAATATCGGTTTGCGTGGACTGCTGCATTGAATTATCCTGCTTCCAGCCGCGTAATGGAGAACGAATAAAGGGACGCAGATCCTTGCCTTCGCCAGGACATGTTTCGCGGACTGGATATCTTGTGAACTTGACAACTACACAATTTTTCCGGAAACCTCGTCGTGTCTGGCGGTGAGGGAATAGGCTTTCAGTTTCCAGGAATACGGCAGATATTTGTGTCCCTATCGTAGCATGAATGTGGAGGAGGAGGCAATCGGAAAGGATTTGGTTCTAGGCGTCTAGCAGGGTTGATAGCGAGGGCCTGGTTCCGGCGGAGGCGAAACGGCATAGGCGATTATGGAGTCTGCCGCGTCGTTTCGCCTCCATTCTTGTCCTATGCGTCAGCAGCTTCATCATCTGCGCCAGATTCTGGCGGAGAAGCATATCCTGGTGTGTTCTGGATGATCCACACTTCGTATCCATCGGCGTCAAAGTCGAGATATTGATCATCCCAGAGATCCTTTTCGTCCCATTTGTGGATGATATAGCCCAGCCCGGCGGAGCCTTCAGCCAGGGGTACAGCAAAATAGATGCCAAATTCGTCCATTCCGGTAGGCGGGATTGGTTCTTCCCAATTCGTTTCGCCATCATAGCCGGACCATACATGCAGACCCCAGCCATCGTAGTCACTGTTGTGGCGATGGTAATGAAGGACCGCCAGGGTGGTACTCTCGCTCTCGATGACGATCCAGTTCATCGTCACCGGCCGTCTCGGCGGCAACTGCAACCGCAGCAGCAACGGCGGCTTCTTCGCCAGCGGCGTCCTGATCTGCCAGGATAGCCTCATCGACCTCCTCAAGATCAGCTTCAGCGGCTGAGGCTTCGAGCTCTTCTACTGTCTCGTCGGGAACAAGGTAACTCTCGACATCTCCATCCAAACTGGCCAACTCAGCTTTGGTTGGATTAACCTCTTCATCATCGGCCATGACAGCCAAGGCAGCGCCACCATCTTTCAAGTGCTGCAGCAAGCGTTCCTTGTCGTGATCCTCCATTCCAATATGCTTATGAAACAGAGCCCCGGTAATTGACCCGGCGGCAAGGCCTACAACGGCGCCGCCAATAAGGGTGACCCCGCCGGAAAGTATTCCTGCCGCGATCCCAACGATGGTGCCCCACTTGGCACCTGTGCCAGCAGCCCGCGCGCCGACTTTGCGGGTTTTCAGATCTCCGTTTTCATCCTGGGTGATTATGCCGATCCCTCCCAGCTTGATGTTGTCAGTGGCTTTGTCCCAGCTTCTCAGACTTTCAGCGGCTTTTTCTGCTTCGTCGACATTGGGGAAATAGGCAATGATCAGGTTCTTGTTTTTATTTGCCATTTGGTTGCTCCTATGTGTGAACTTTGGTTGATAAGCGCCAGATGATCGGGGATGACCCGATGATGAGGGTGAATTCTAACCAAAAAGAAAGTCATATGGCACTGGCGTTTAGAAAACACAAAGGAAAGCGGGGATCTTTTTGATCACGGCCGTTCACCGTAGTATTGGTAGTAATTGACGCGGATACGGCCGTTGTACAGCTTTCTGACTCTATCAGGGCGGGCCCGTTTGAAGTATTTAGGGAACATGCTGTCGGCGGTCAAAACGTAGATTGACCAGCCCTTCTTCTTTTTGAAGGTCTGGTTGAAGGAGAGGTAGATCTGGTTCAAATCCTGGTATTCGGTCATTCTTCTGCCATAGGGAGGATTGGTGATGATTGACCCATATTGTTGGTCAATCCACAGATCTTTGATGTCCTTCTGGGCAAAGCGGATATTTTTCTCGACGCCGGCATTGAGGGCATTAACTGCGCAGCTTTTGATGCTCGCGGGGTCAATGTCATAGCCTAAGATTTGCAGATTAGACTCAAAATCAATCTGATCAAGAGCGCTCAAGCGGGCATCGCGCCACGCCTCGTCCGCTATAACCGGCCACTTTTCCGAGGCGAATCCTCTCTTCAGTCCTGGGGCGATGTTGCGGGCGATCATGGCGGCTTCGATGAGAATCGTACCGGCCCCACACATGGGATCGATCAACAGACCATCTTTTCTCCAGCGGCTGAGCAGCACGAGCCCGGCGGCCATGGTCTCTTTCATTGGGGCTTCACCGGCCTCGTCGCGATATCCTCTTTTGTGCAGACCGTCACCGGAGGTGTCTATGGAGAGAACGGCCGTATCTTTCAGGATCGAAACCAGGATCGTGAATTGAGGGCCGGACTCTTCGAGCCACTCGATACCATATTTTGCTTTAAGCCGTTCGGCGACTGCTTTTTTGACGATAGATTGGCAGGATCTGGCGCTCTTCAAGGTGGATTTCACGGTCCTGGCGTTAACGGTAAACTCGCCGTCCTGTGTAATATAGCTTTCCCAGGGCAGTGCTTTGCATGCTTCAAAGAGTTGGTCAAAGGTAAGGGCCTGGAATTCCCCGAGCTTCAGGAACAGTCGATCGGCGCAGCGCAACCATAGATTTAGCGCAGGGATGTCCTCGACCGTGGCTTCAAACTCGATTTTGCCGTCAGATACCCCGATATTTTCGAAGCCGAGTGCTCTGACTTCGTTTCTCACGATGGACTCAAGGCCGAATTTTGCGGTTGCTATCAGTGTGACTTTGTTCATTGATTACGCCAGACTTGTTTGCTTTCTTCCCCATTCTGATCAATCATTCCCATGTAGGGATTTACAGTGAGGATTGTGTCTCTAAAAATTGGAGGCGAGATGTTAAGAGACTATCGACATCTGACAATTGCCTATATTACTTTAATGGTACGCTTTTGTAAAAGCCATCCAGCGGGCGAGCACCCAGCGGGCGAAACGGCGCGGAGACAAGGTGATTTGTTTCGGGCAGGTCCATACCGCGCCGTCTCGCCCCTACGTCGGTGGTTGTGATAAACGTGAATTTGTGATGAGGATGAGAATGCGCACGGCAATATTCGCTATTTTGATGATGATGCTGGTGGGTGAGTGTAATGCTGCCGTTGAGATCTTCCTCCTTCGGTTGAGGGGGATGAAGGAATTGTGAATTGGTGAATGGCTAATGAAGAATCTATTCTTCCAGCAAGTTGAAGCGCCGGATTGCGAACCTAGCATTCGAGAATATTCTGTGGCATACTTGGCGAGCGTATGCAATAAGCGTTACAAGCGTTGGCGTAGAAGCTGAAAGAATGTGATTGGGTGAAGCTTTCCCATTATGGGAGAGTCCTTCCCGTGTACAGAAACGATTCAGAAGCAGCGGAGGTATCAGTATGAGAGGTCGTGGTAGAGGAATGGGCGTCATGATGGCCAGACGTGGAGCGCGTATGACCGTGAGAAGAATGGCGCGCCGTCGCCGGAGACGCAGGCGTAGAAGAGTTATTTTGGTCGGCGGTTTGGTAGCTCTAGGCGCTTATAAGCTTAGTAAAAAAGATGTGGACCGTATAGAAGAGCAAACCGGCAAACCTGCCGAGGAGCTTACCGACGAACAACTGGAGCAGGCGATGGACCAGTTGGGCATCCCGAAAGAAGAAATGTCGGATGATGAGATGGATTATGTGGACGAGCAGGACCCTGAAGAAGAAGGGGGCGAAGACGACTACATGGACCAGCTTGAGCGTCTGGCTGAGTTGAATAAGCAGGGCATCATTACGGATGAAGAATTTGCGGCGAAGAAGAAGCAACTGCTTGATCTTTAAAGCGCGAAGAATAATCTGATTTCGTATAGGAATCGAACAAATTGAATTTGTGTTGAGAGAAACCGGGTTTCGGCGAGAAGCCCGGTTTCTATTGGTTATGTACAAGTTACGTCATTATGGCAGTATGATCGCCGACAAGGTGCGTATGGATCCTTATGCGTATGCGCTGAAGCGGTTTGTGGGGCCGGACTCGGTCGTTCTGGATATTGGGACTGCTGCGGGCATCCACGCTTTGCTGGCGGCGAAATTTGGAGCGCGCAAGGTTTATGCTGTCGAATCGAACGATGCTATTCACGTGGCGCAGGAGTTGGCGAGTGTGAATGGTTTTGCGGACCAGATCGAGTTTATCCAAGGCGTTTCAACCCAGGTAACCCTTCCTGAGCAGGCGAATGTGATCGTCTCCGATCTGCGCGGCGTATTGCCCTTGTTCGGAAACCATATCGCTGCGATTGTTGACGCGCGCCAAAGGCATCTCGCCCCCGGCGGCTTGCTCATTCCGCGACGAGATACTTTATGGGTTGCGCTGGTTGAAGCGCGTGCTGTCTATGGCGAGCTTGTAAGAGGGTGGGACCGACCGTACGGCCTGGATATGGCTTATGCGCGGCGGATTGCACTGAATAGTTGGAGTGACGAAAACAGTGGTGGTATTAGAGAACGCAACTTGCTGATGGAACCCCAGAATTGGGCGGTCGTGGATTACATGTCGATCACAGATCCCAATGCGGGCAAAACAGATATAGTTGGCAAGGCGGCGCGAGATGGAACAGCGCACGGTCTGTTGGTCTGGTTTGATGCGGAGATCGCAGACGGCCTGGGTTTTTCCAATGGTCCGCAGGAGTCGCAGATAGCTGAGGTTTACGGCCGTGGCTTTTTCCCGCTGCTCGAACCGGTCCCTATTGAGAAGGGGGACATAATTACGCTGGGCATTGAGGCGTCACTTGAAGACGGAGAATATGATTGGCACTGGTTTACTCGTATTCAAAAGCAGGGTGATCCAGGGCAGATCCTAGCTGATTTCAAGCAGTCTACTTCTTTTGCTACGGCATTTGAGAAACAAGGGTTTATTGATCGCGTATCTGCTTTGCGACCGGTTCTGGGCGAATATGGTGAGGTGGATCGCTTTGTGTTGGGATTAATGGACGGCCGTTGCTCGATTGCGGAGATTGCGGAGCAGGTGTGTCTGCGGTATCCGTCTAGTTTCAAGGGCCAGGAATATGCTCTTGTGTATGTTTTTGAGCTTTCTCAGCAGGTCAACTAGCATCTTCATAAATCACTCTTGAAGCCGGGTTTCGTGATGTACAGAGCGGCGAGAGTGTGCTACCATGCCTTAGGATGTTGAGAGAAGAGATTCGCAAAGTTGTGTCCTCCTCGGCGATGCTAGAGGGGTTGGATCCGGAACAGTGCCAGACATTCATTGATCATGGCCGGATGCGTCATGCGGAGCGGGGCTCATTTCTTTTTCAACAGGGCGAGTTAGCCACGGCCTTTTATATCCTCATAAAGGGACGGGTGCGGTTGACCCGCATTGCGCTCGATGGAAGCCAGGTTATTCTAAAATACTTTAGACCAGGCGACGGTATTGGCATCATCGTCGCTTTGAGCAAGCTAGAATACCCGGCGTTTGCCGAAGTTCTTGAAGACAGTTTAGCTCTGTCCTGGGATCGGGAAACGACGCGGAGACTCATGATCCAGATACCGCGACTGGCGCTCAACGGCATGGAAATGATAGCGAATCGATTTGCGAGCCTCCAGGGCCAATATTTGGAGATGGCTACGCAGCGCGTGGAGCAGCGTATCGCCCTGACTTTGCTGCGGCTGGTAAGACAATTTGGCAAGCGCGTCGACGACGGCGTGCTGATCAATATGCCCCTGTCACGCCAGGATCTGGCGGAGATGACGGGAACCAACCTGTTTAATGTTAGCCGAATTTTGAGCAAGTGGGAGCAAGCCGGCATTGTGCGGACTGGGCGGAAGCAGATCGTTTTATGCAAGGCACATGCTCTCATCTTGCTGACTGAAGGTGCATCAGCCGAAACGTAGGCCAATCTTTGGTGGAAACGAAAAACTTGCTGTTACGGTGCTTTAACCGTAACAGCAAGTTTGGAACCAGATTCATTCAAAAGATGGTTAGGATTGATTTTCCTTGCTGGCTTTTTCCAGCACAGCTACAAATTCGTCCACAGACAGTTTATACACCGTAGCCGCCTCGGTTACCGTGTAATAAGGAGCAACCGGGCAGCCCACACAGGCCATATTGAACCGGTTGAATACATCCGCGGTCTGTGGCCATTGGTCTAAAACAGCACTTATGGTCATATTTGCAATCTGGTCGGAGCGGGACATGGAGTTGACATCCACCTTAACTCAAGAATGACCTTCTCGTGTTCAACTACTGCTGCAAAGTACGTACGAAAGCAATAATATCGAGTATTTGATCATCGGTCAGGGCCGGGTTGCCGCCCTTAGGAGGCATATCGACACCCGTCGTATTTAATGGATCGCTCATGGAACGGCCCGTCTTGACAAACTCGACCATCTCTTCATCGCTTCTCTCACGTAGGAATTCGCTGGACGTAAATGGCTTTCCCAGACCTTCAATACCCTCACCACCAGGTCCATGGCAGGCGATGCAAAGCATGTCATATTGCGCCTTCCCCGCGCCCGCATCACCCATACTGACAGGAGCTGCTTCTTCCTCTGCCTGGCTCGATGCACTGTCTCCAGCACCACCACAGGCGGCTAGAGCACCCATCAAAAGCATAAGGACAATAATTAAGACTGTTCTCTTCGTAGACATCTCTCTCTCCTACTAATAATTCTATTTCCAATAAGCATCCATCATCTTGGCCGGATTTTCCGGTCTGCTGGTTCTATTCCGTTTGCCCTTCATGGGCATGTACGTCGTCTGGCATTGTGATATTCAAGTCCAGCAGCGCAGCGAAGGGCATGATCGTAACATTCTCCTGCCCATTGGCCTGCGCTCGAGCTTGTTCTTCGTCGGCAAATGCGGCAATGCCAAAGCCCATTGGCGTCATGAGATCACTGTCCAGTACATAGGTAGCTTCTTCGGCACGTATCCATTCTCCGGTCGCGAAATCATGAACCCAATAGGAAGCGACATCCTCAGATTTCTCAGTGTCATAAGCGATCATGCCACCAATGTCATCAAAGCGACGCGCCTCACCCCCTGCTGTCCAGTAAGCAGCGGCAAATTTCTCTTCGCTGATAATCATGCCGCAGCGTTCGCATACGTCTTGCCCGTAGGCAATCTCAGGCGGCTCTTCAAGGTTTGCAGCCTGCGCACAGCCAACAAGTAGTAACAGTGCCAAGGTCGCAAAAATGAGACCAGCCCAACGTTTCACAAGACACCTTTCTTCTTGAAAACTTGGGTAGTCACAAGGAAGGGCAGGATCACCCACAGTAGTAACAGGCCAATCAGTGCAGGCAGCAAGCGCTCCCCATAGGTCCGAAACGCATAAACGCCAGCCGGCCCTAGCACTTCCAGATTCTGGCGCAGGTTTAAAATGGATGCCATTTTGAACAGTTGCAGGGGATTGGCCAACGCGGCGGCAAACAGCTGGTCGGTATCAAGCTGCAAGACTACAGCCGTGCCCATCAAACCTAAGTCGCCAAAGAAAACCAGCAGCAGCCACAAGAACAAGGCCAGGCCAACGGCCGTTGCGCTGCGCGTTACCAATGCCGAAATCAAAAAACCGACGCTCAAACTGGCCACCGCCAGCAGACAGGACAACAGCAGCAATATGACATAGGTGCTTATCTCCGTCCCGCCGCCATTGACGGCGATCAACAGTCCTGTCAGGCCAAAGCCTAAACCCAGGGCAGCCATCAAGGCGAGGGCCATGCCGACGAATTTTCCGAGCAGTAATTCCAGTTGGCTTACCGGTTGGGCCATCAAGTAGATCAAAGTACCTTTCTCGCGTTCTCCGGCCAGGCTCAACGCGCCAAGCGTCAAACCCATCAGGGGCACAATCAGCAGCACCAGGTTAATAAGGCTGGCACTGGTACGTCCGAATCCTGCCAACCCATAATTTCCAGCACCTGACAAGGCCATCCAGGCCAGGGAGAGTGACAAAGCGGCAAAAGCGATGGCATATAATACAAACCAGCGGTTATGGCGCGCATCGCGCAGTTCTTTCTGGGTTAGGACGTAGACATTTTCGAAATCAATCATAAATCACCAGTGTAGGGGCGCTGCCCTACGGCGCCTTTATTCAACCGTAAAATCCTCGATCTCAATACCTGCTTCTTGCAACATACGTAGGACCTTGCCTTTTTCGCCGGCTTTGACCTGCACGCGAACGCCACGGCCGTTGCGGCTTACGGGCATACCGTAAGCGGTGAGTGTTTCCAGAGCAGGCTCGAATTACCGGTTCCTGCAGATACAGATGCAGAGTCGATTCCCAACCCAGGCGTTGTTCCATCTCCTGGGGCGGCGCATCAACAACCAGGCGTCCGGCCTCCATCAACAGCACGCGGTCTGCTAATGCCGTCACCTCTTCCAGGCGATGCGAGGAGAAGGCCAGTGTTTTGCCGCCAACTTTCAGCTCGTGCAAGAGCAGCAAGAAATCTTCGCGCGCACGGATATCAAGGTTGGCCGTCGGTTCATCCAATATTAGGATCGGTGGATCAGCCAGCAGCGCCAGCGCCAGCGCCAACCGCTGCTTCAAACCACCGGACAGATCATGTACCGGTTTGTAAATATGGGGTGTTAATTCCAAACGATCCAACGAGGGCATAAAATCATAGCCGCTGGGCACTTTTTTCAGGCGCGCATAGAAAGTGAGCGTCTCGGCGACCGTCATATCATCGTGGAAATTAAGTTCCTGGGGCACGAAGCCCATCAGACTACGCGCCGCTTTGCCCTGTTTTTGTACATCTATTCCGGCAATGGTCACGCTTCCGTCAAACGGCAGCAATCCCAACAAGCAACGTAATGCTGTCGTCTTGCCTGCCCCGTTCGCCCCCCATAAGGCCACCGCTTCACCGGCATTTACGCTGAAAGGAGAGGTCGTCTACGGCGGTCAGACCGCCAAAACGTTTGGTTATATTTGTTGCCGTTATCATCTCACTCATAGTTGTGGTCCTGAAGAAATAAGCAAACTGCTGTTCGCAGACATCGGATTTCCCAGCATACTGCGAATTCACAATACGTAGGCAAAGTGCCTGATAACACTAATCGGAAATCCGATTTTTGGAATTGAATTGATATCGCCGCCAATGCAGGCGCGGTAAGACAGCCAGGCCCAGGGCGGCAGCAACTGAGGGCGATCGCCAGCCAAATCCAACCCTGATTGTCGCTCTGGGGCAAGGGGGGTGCATCTGTGGGAATCATGGGTGTCATATACGGCCGTTCATCTACCAATTTCGGCTTTGGCTTCACCAGGGGAAAAGCCCGCGAGGCAAAATCAATCGCGTTACTGGCCGGGCTGTAGATGAAGAGGCGCAGCAAGGGCTCCTGCTGCATCAAATTCTCAAAAAGCCGTTCCGACTTATATTCCATATCACCCTGGCCGTCGCCATCGGCGTCATACCCGGCGTAATCGCTCCAATAGTTTCCTTTACCGTCGACGGTCCATCTGTTTTCACGTATCGTGCCCCCGCCGGCGACGGCGACCTGCTCCTCATTTTCAACAAAGCTGTTACCGCTAAACATGTTGTGACGAACGGAGGGCATCATTTCCACGCCGATATCGTTATAGGCAAAAACATTACCGCTAAATTCGCCGATGCTGTCAACTTCACGTGGCGACGTATCCAGGTGGACCCCGACGCGATTATCGAGAAGTAAATTGTCAATGACTCTGGCGTCATCCATATCCTTGAGACCCATGCCATAGCCGCTGGGGCCGCGGTTATTGGCAATGGTATTGTTAAGCACGTTGACGCGGCGGCTGTACATTAAAAATGTGCCCACAGAATTGTCCATCAGGCGGTTGTTTTCTATGGTGGCATCGTCACAATACATGAAGTGTAAGCCGTAACGGCCGTTCGTGACCGTATTATTGCGCATTATGAGACGTTCTGAATACCACAACACCACGTCACGCCCTTTATCGACAACATTATCTTCGATAAGTACATCGGTGCTGTACCAGACGCGGATCGGGTCTCCCCGCCGCTGCACTTCCAAATCTTTGCTGGTGACAATGTTTCCGCGAATGACACTGTCGTGGGCCTTCTTTAAATAGATGCCAAACAAGGTATTTTCAAAGCGGTTGTATTCTACGGTGACTCGCGGGGCAACCACGGCGATCCCTGAATTTTCCTGGTCTAATAAACTGCCGCTGTTTTTAATCAGAAAGCCGCGAAGCACGGTGCCGGGACCGCTGATTCTAACGACTGTCCCTTCGTTTTCACCATCAATAACCGGCCAATCGTGGCCGATTAGGGTTAGACGTTTATCGATATCCAGGGAACCTTGAAAGACGCCGCCATTCACTTCAATGGTGTCACCATCCTGGGCTGCAGCAACGGTTGTTGCCAGTTCTTCGGCCGGGATAACGAAGGTTTCACCGCTTTCTTGGGCCATTGCCGGAGCGGCGATTACTAAACCACCGGACAGGACCAGGAATAAGAGAAAATAACGTCGCATCAGAATAGTCTCGCAGCCTATTGTTCCTGAGCGGAAGCTTCTACCAAAGGCCTATAAGCCTTGCGGTGGAAATAGAGACCGACAATGCAAAGAATCGAAGCCACGATAGCCAACCAAAGACCGATGCCTGGCATCGGCGATGGTTTCGAACTGCGCAATCATGCCACTGCCCAAGACCTTAGGAACAAAGGGATCGATGGCGCTGCTTAACGCGGCCGTCTCGTCCAGGTTTAAGCCAAAATCTCGCAGCCAGAACTGCAAATCGAGCAGAAATACAACCGGCATAAAAATCGCCGGGAGCACAAGGAGAACAACCCATTTGGTATGCACAAATATGGCGGCCAGAACCAGCAGCGCCAGGGCGCCGATGGCGAATATGCTGACTGATCGTTCCAATTTGGCCGCTTCGTTCAACGGCCGCATGCCGATGTAATGATTAAGCCCATCAATCTCAGTTACATCACCGGTCAATTCATTGACATAAGCTGTTACATGCAATCCACCAGGGTATTGCGGCGCCAGCAGGGTCATCTTCCAGTAAGGAAGAAAAATAGACACCAGGAGCAGAAGGGCCGCTACTACAAACAATATTGTGGGTATGCGGTAGTTTTGCTTGTCTGTTTCTGAGGTGTCTTCCGGCACTCGCGGGCCGATAAATTTTTGGAATATGCTCATGGTACTCATCTCAACAACTAATCACTTTCTAAAAAACTATATAGCCTCTGGCTGTACCCCAAGCCCTCAGGCCAGATGGCAACCTTGGAGGCTATATAGTTATTCGCAACCTAAATCGAGAATAGAGCCGTTTTCTTCTATATCTCAACTACTTAATTGTCAATGCGTGCCTAGCCACCTGGTTCGACCAACATATAACCGGTCATTTCCAGATGCAGAGCGGAGCAGAATTCGGTGCAGTAGTAGGAGAAGACACCATCTTCGGTGGCGTCAAACTCGAATGTTGTCGCTTCACCCGGCTCGATACTCAAGTTGATGTTGTAGTAGGGCAGTGAGAAGCCGTGGGTCGCATCATAGGCGCGTTCGACATTGGTAATGTGCCAGGTGACGTGATCGCCTTTCTTGATATTTACATGTTCGGGTGTGAAGTGACTGCGAACGGCCGTCATCCAGATCTCCACCTCATTGCCATTGCGCTCAATACGCTCTTCGCCAAGCTGCACCGCATTTGGATCAACCGAGTTTGTATGCGGATTCCAGCCGATTTCGGGATAAACTTCCCACGGATCCAACTTGTCGGCCTTGATGATTTGCGCGTAATGCGGCTCGCCATCAGGAATTGGCAGATCGTAAATCAAGGGCATGCTGGTGCCTGGTTCATTGATGTCCAGCAATTGGAAATTCTGCGGCAGCAAAGGTCCAACATTGGCGAAGCGATCAATGGCCCATTTGTTCATTGAGACCAGATATTTGCCATCGGGGCTAACCGTATCCCCTTCCGCTGCAGAAATGTGGCCGACATTATACTGCACCGGAGTCTTGGTAACCAAGGTCCAATCTTCTTCCTCATGTAAGTCCGAGAAATCGCCGCCTAATGTCCAGCGCGCTACCGCCGGTTCCAGGAAGAGGCTCGTGTATCCATAACCCTTATCATCATATTGCGTATGCAGCGGGCCCAAACCAACTTCGATTTGCGCTTCGACGACATCATCAAAGGCCAAGATTGGCACGCCATAAGCGTCGGTTTCATGGCCACCGGCGGCAATGGCTGCCTGGATCTTTTCGAAGCTGTAAATGCTGACATGGGGATCCAGTTTGCCGGAGACGGTCAGGAACTTGCCGTCGGGCGTCACGTCCACACCATGCGGGCTTTTCGGTTCCGGTGCGAAGTAGAGCAGCCCTTCTTCAATGGCTGTGTCCAACGGAATGACAGGGAAACCCTTGACATCGATTGTTTTTCCGGCTGCAGCCACTTCGATGGCCTTATCCTTATTGAAGATATGCATGTAATCCATATCATTTTGCGATGCACCGGCTTCAAATGGCGGGTTGCCGTCTTCGACGCCACCTGTCGCCATTTCGGTATTGAAGGAATTGCAGAAGACCCAGCCGTCACTGGCCAGCTTGCCGGCGTCGCAAAGATCTTGCCAGTAGGGTGGCAATTCAATCGCGAAGGATTCATCTTCCAGAATGCGACCGGCGTCACGGTCGAATTTCCAGAAAGTGATCATGCCGCGATAATCTTCTTCATAATCTTCAATAGAGCTGTATTCCCAACCCAGAGGCGAGCCATATTGCCCACCTTCAATGATCCAATCGGTGTCGGGTGTGGCAAAGGTGCCGCCATGATCGCCGAGGGCGATGGGGTTCTTCACAAGCTGTTTGGTTTCGAAATCTTTGAGATCAATAACAGCGACACGGCCGTTGGCTTTATCGTTTATGAAGAGAAATTCACCATCATAATCCCCAGCAGTCTCGCTCAAGGCTGGGTGATGGGTATCGCCCCAGGTGATATTGCTGTCTCCGGTATTACCTTCAGCCAGAACTTCCATGGTACCTTGAGCACCATAGCCATAGCCTTGCCACGGTTCCGGGGTGAAAACAGCAATCTGCTTGATGATACGCATGGATGGCAAACCAATAACATAAACCTGCCCACCGTGCCCGCCGGAGGCGAACATGATGTATTCATCATGGACACCGGACGGTGTATAAGTCTTAAGTGCTGCGAGTACATCGTCGGGGGTTAGCCCTCGTGCTTCGGCAATTGCGCCGGCATCACCCGAAAGTGCCGATGTGTCAGCTTCTGATTCGCTAGAACTGCCTTCCGCTTTGATTGTCACTGCAGCTCACCATCAAAATCACTGCTAATATAGCAACTAAAAGGCCAATAACTGCGAACTTGTTTCTATGAAAAAAGCTTTTTTGTTTCTCCATCTCCATCTCCTTTTCTATGGGGCAACAGACATTATGTTGAGCCTGATGCACAGGGAACACAGTAATCAATCTATAGAATACAGGAAATAGGAATGGGGTACTTTGCATTTATGCAAAGATTGTTAAATCTTTCACAAACGCTAGTCGCGCCAGTGAAGCATGGGGGGTCTAGCTGTTCTGGGGAGGTGCCTTCAGTCAGAATAATAAGATCATGCGCTCTAAAACAGTATAATTAGTGATCCACTGAATACTACGGGAATTGATATGCCACCCAGAGGGGGAAACCTGGCGCTGACTGACGACCAAATTTTGGATATAGTCGCCTATATTCGACCCGTGCAAGAATTGCGTGAGGCTTCAATGGACGACGATTCTATCCGGCTCTTAACTATGTCAGCAGATTCGGTTCTGACCCAATTAGCATCTGTTCAGCCACTTCTGCCTCGCCGACATTTGCCGGCAAGAGCTCAAGGTCGGTAATAACACCAGGCCAACAAATGCGCATGTGGGTGCTCAGACAAGAAAATGCTCTGTCGAGCTACTTCATCGCGTCCAAATGCTGTCCATTCCTGCGAGCGACGACAGTTTCGCCTGAAGTAGGAAAATGTCTCGCTAACGTACCCTTAGTGGGGCGTCAAAATGGCCGATTGCCCGGTCCATATTAATTGAGTTGCTTATGACAGCGGCAAGTGCACTACTTGGGCAGTTTTGTCGTCGTTACGGCCCGTCGCCAAATCCGCCGCCAAATCCACTGCCAAATCCGCCGCGAAATCCGCCGCCAAACCCGTCGCCAAATCCGCTGCCAAATCCGTCGCCAAATCCGCTGCCAAATCCGTCGCCAATTCCGATGCCAATTCCGACGCCAATTCGATGCCAACTCCGCCACCCTGACCGCCACCAATTCCGATGCCAATTCCGACGCCAATTCCGACGCCAATTCCGCCGCCAATTCCGCCGCTATGGCCGACGCCAAATCCGCGACCGAAGCCACTTCCAAATCCCCCGGGTGGTTGTCCACCGACGGCCAATTCAAGCTCATCGTCAGTGAGCTCGACAGGCTCCTGTTGTTTTGTTGTGTACCATAATATATCTCCCAGGACATAAGCCTGAGCCCACCGATGGTCAGCAGATCCTGCGATGGGCATTCATCATTGTGACTTTCGTGTTTCTCATCTTATCTGAAAGTGGGGCAGGTCATCTACTAAGATGAGCCCTCGAAAGGCCGGTAGACCGGCCAATTGCCTACCCCGCTCAAACTGCGTGCCTATGCCAGCGGCATATGCACTACTAGGGCACGCATACCGCCGTTACGGTTGGCCGAGGCCATATCCGCCGGCGTCGTAAGTGCCATTGCTGCCGGCAGCGTTGCCGAGCGGACCACTGTAGGCCCAGGCATTGGCAGTGCCGGAGGCATACCCGAAAGCCAAGTCCGCCGCCCGGACCGCCGCCAGCGCCAAAGCCAACGGCAGAACTGGCGCGCCAGGCCGCCGCACCTCCGGTGCCGAGCGGGCCGTTAATGGCAATGGCGCCACCACGGCTACGGCCACGGCCGCCGCCAAAGCCCCATCTGCCACCGGTCGCCAATTCGAGCTCATTGTCCGTGAGCTCGACGGCTCCCATCACCTTCCTACGTACCATCATACACCTCCTTGTGCTGGTATTAATCAGATACACCTTGATACTGCCAAACGACAGCATCTTTTACAAAGGTTGCTTCTTGATCGCGGACGAGGGCTGCATAGGTTCCATCGAGGGCCAACAGCTCCTTATGCGTACCCCGTTCCACGAGAAAGCCTTTATCAAGCACCAGGATCAGATCGGCATTGCGAACTGTGCTAAGCCGGTGAGCGATCACGATGCGTGTACAGGCGAGATCACTCAGATCCTATCGACGATGCTTTCGGTTGTGGCGTCCAGATCGCTGGTCGCCTCGTCTAGTAACAGGATGGCTGGATTGTGGACCAGCGCGCGGGCGATAGCCAATCGCTGGCGTTGTCCGCCCGCCAGGTTTGCTCCTCCTTCGGCGATATTCGTCTCATAGCCCATAGGCAATGAAGCGATCTCGTCATGAATGGCGGCCAGCTTGGCCGCCCTGACAATTTGATCCATCGATATATTCGGATCGCAGGGAAGCGATGTTACGGCGAATCGAGCCGCTAAAAAGGGATAGCTCCTGGAGAACAACGCCAAATTGATTGCGCAACGTGCGCACGTTGATCTGGGAGAGCGGCATGTCATCGTAACGAATTTCTCCCTCGTCCGGGAAATACAATCCAAGTAGTAACCTGGACAGCGTACTCTTGCCCGATCCTGTCCGGCCGACGATGGCTATCTTTTGCCCCGGTTGAATGTCGACCGTCGCGTTTCTGAGTGCCCAAGGTGCGTTCGGATGATAACGAAAGCCAACGCCGCGTAGCTCGACGCGACCGGTTAGCTGCGGAGCAGGTCTCACCTGCTGCGCATCCTGTTCCGGGGTCGCTTTCAATACGTCGCCGATGCGCTCCAGGTTGGCGCCGACAAGTTGAAGCTGCTGCCCCGTGGCTACCAGGGAAGACAAGGGTCCAATGAAGGAAATGGCCAGGGAGGTCACGGCGAGCATGGTACCGAGGGTCATCTCTCCTTGCAGGACCAAAAAGCCGCCGACCGAAAGTAGGACAATGGGTGCCAAAGACCCGATGACCCCCAGTCCCGTCTGCAACACGTTCAAGAGATGGCTGCGGTGAATTGAGATGTTTAACTGCTTGAAAAAGAGATTGGACCATTGTTCCATTGCCCGGTCTTCGGCGGCGCTGGCTTTCAATGTGGCTACACCTGTTAGCGCTTCTACCAGGTAATTCTGCGACTCAGCTTGAGCCGAGAGGCTGCGTTCGGTCAATTCATAAAGGGGTCGTGTTGAACCCAAAAGCAGCAAGACCTGAACGATACCGAAAAGCAGTGCTAGGAAACCGAACAGGGGCTGCCAGAACATCAAAACCACCAGGTACAAAACGGCCATGGTACCGTCAAGGATGGCGGAAATGGTGTTATTGGTCAGGTCAGCGCGAATGCTGGCGATACTTCCCAGGCGCATCAATAGATCGCCGCTGCTGCGCTCCTGAAAGTAGCGGAACGGCAGCATCAGAACATGTTCGAAGAATCCCAGCATCACCTCGGCGTCCAGGCGCGCTCCGAGGAAAATGGCAAGCGCACCGCGCAGAAAGCTCAGGCCGCCCTGAGCCAGGACGAGAATAAGCATGCCAATGCTCAGGGAAATCAATAACGGCAGCGCTTGCGAGGGCAGAATCGTATCCACGAGGAGCATGGTGAATAGGGGGAATACCAGACCGAGAATCTGCAACAAGGCTGATGCAGCCAGTATTTGGGCCAGGAAACCTTTTGTTCCCGGCGTCTGCAGCAAACTTCGCAAATAAGTATGCCAGGTAAGCTTATCGTCAGAGCGTTTGCGCTGGAAGTCTGCCCCTGGCTCCATGGTCAGGACGACGCCGGTGAAACCGGCATTGAACTCTTCGGCCGTGAGGCTCCGGCGCCCAACGGCCGGGTCTACGACCCTGACAGAGTCAGACGACCACCGTTCGATCACCAGAAAGTGGTTGAAGTTCCAGTGAATGATGGCAGGCCCCGACACATCCGCCAGGTTGGCGGGCTCCACGGAAAAAGCGCGGACGCGAAGTCCCAGATCGCGCCCAGCCTGACTGATGTCACGAGCTGTCAGCCCATCGCGGCCGCTGTGCAGATATTGGCGACATTCGCTGATCGTTGTCTGGTGGCCATAGTAGGTCAGGACCATGGCCAGGCAGGCAGCCCCGCACTCATTGGGCGTCATCTGCAAGATAACCGGTACGTGCCTCATGACGACCTCACCCCCAACTGCTGGATAAGAGGCCAAAAGGCGATGACCAGTCCAACGGCCATTAGCAGTAGCGATGCTATCCAGAGGAAAACGAAGGACCTGGGCGAGATCACCATTGGTAATTCAACCTTCTGCGCATTGCGGATGTAATGTTGGCGAGCTTCGTCGCGGAAGATGGCGCGTTCAGCCACCCGTTGTGTTTGTTCTATGTCACTGCTTTGAGTGCGGCCGATGGTATGGTCTGCGTACACAACAACCCCTTGTCAATTGCATCCGTGAATTCAACAATGGCTCGCGAGGGCGAAACTTCACCCACAACTTTTGTTTTTTGGTACTACAATTATTGATAACTTATGTCAACAGTGTAAACGGTATTTGCTGCAATCTCCGTAAAGATCTCTGTAAACTTGCGTAAATTAACCGCTAATGTTGCGTGAACAGGTAGTAGTCCAGCAAGCCAAATTTGCCGCAAAAGGAAAGTAGAGGCATCTTTCCGCCAAGACTAACAGCAAGGGCAGGAGCGTTGCCGGCAAAAATATACAGGGTGCTTTTGGGAAAGAAGTGCACGAAGCGTTAACTGCACTAGTCACCAGAGGCAGAGCGTCAGCACCTCAAGCTAAACCGGCGTGCATTTTGCTAATGGCCAATGAAAACCAAGAGGAAGGGGTCAGGAAAGATGCTGATATTGGGCCGAGGTTCGGAATCTGGGCTTGACAAAGTGGCCCATAATGAAGAATGTAAGGGCTAGAGTGTTGAAGGATTGACTGGGAAAGCTAACCGGATATTGTGCATGTCTAAGCTGATTGGTCAGCCAACTGTTTCGGGCAGACGACTTGAAACGCGCTAGGAAGTGCTTACATTTGGCGGGTCAAGATCTTATTAGCTTTCTGGTGCAGACGTCTTGATGCGGCGGCGAGTTTCTGTTTTTCGCTGGAGAGCCACCTTTGATCCGCTTGCAGCTCTTCTGATTGGGCATGGAGAACGGCCGTGGTCGCCGAAGGTGCAGCGCCGCCGAGGACAGTTCTGATCTCCACAAAAGCAACCGGGTCCAGGGCGCGGGCCAGCAGGTTTGCGTCCAGGTGCAGCGGTTGGTCCAGAATGGAGGCGGAGGCGCGGGCCAGCATCTCGGGGGTGATATCGGCCGTGTCCAGATCGTTGGCGACTGCCTCTTGGACGAGGGCGGAGACGATGTGATGGGCAGTGCGGAAGGGCAGCCCGGCTTCGCGTACCAGCGTGTCGGCCAGCTCTGTCACCGTGGTGAAACCGGCGGCTGCTTCAGCCAACAAATGCTCTTCATTGAGCTGTAAAGAGGCAAACACAGTTTCGTATAGCGATAATATGTCATCAGCCATAGCAATAGCAGCAAACAGAGTCGGTTCAATCTCATCCTCGATATCCTGGGTGTCGCCGTAGGGTATGTTGTGGCATTGGGTCACAATTGTCTGCGCCAGACCGAGAAGGCGGCTGAGCCGCGCTCTCAGGTGTTCCAGGACAACAGGGTTGCGCTTCTGGGGCATGATCGAGCTAATCTGAATGAAGCTGTCGTCGATACGGATCGCGCCACTTTCACGGGTGGCGCGGAAGAGCAGATCGGAGGTAACGCGCGACAAGTTCACGGCCAGACTGGTCAGCGCGGCGGCAATATCAGTTTGATGGTCAGAAGCGCCGATGCTGTCCTGGCTGCTGGCCATAACCGCGTTAAAGCCAAGCAGTGATGCGCTCAGCTCACGATCGATGGCGAACCCGGTGCCGGTGAAGGCAGCGGCGCCAAGCGGGCTTTGATTAACGGTGAAGTAGGCGCGGCTCAAGCGGGCTGTGTCGCGCTGCAAGAAGCTCAATACGCCAGCCAGATAGTGAGCAAATGTCACGGGTTGTGCGGGCTGTGTATGGGTGTAGCCGGGCATGACCGTGTTTACATGGCGCTGCGCCAGATCCAATACCGTTGCACGCAGGTCAAGTTGGCGTTGGTATAGGGAGAGCAGCTCCGGACGCAAGGCCATGCGCGCCAGAGCATGACCCAAATCATTGCGGCTGCGCGCTAACTGCAAATTGCCCCCGTATTCCGGCCCACAGATTTCGATCAGGCGTCCTTCGACAAGAAAAAAGAGATCTTCTACACCGGGACGGTAGGGCAAGGATTCAAGACCGGCTTCTGCAACCTGCAAAATGGCGGACAGCAAGGCGTGTGCATTGGCTTGTGTAATGATGTTTTGCTCGGCCAACATGACCACATGCGCCTGATTGGCGGCGAGCATGGGCAGAAAGAGGTGCTCAGATGCACCGCGATAGGCGGGTTTGAGGACGTGTTCCAGATAGATTGGGTGCGGGAAAGCGGAGGGTGTTATGCTCATCTAGCCTTTCACTCCGGTGAGGGCGATGCCCTTAATGATGTGTCGTTGGAACAGCATGAAGATGAACATCAAGGGGACAATGGACAGCGTCGCGCCGGTCATGATCAGATGCCAGGCAGACGTATCCTCACTTGAAAAGAAGGCCAAACCGACTGGTAGGGTCATCATTGTTTTGTCTGATGTCACGATTAAGGGCCAAATGTAAGCGTTCCAATTGCCAAGAAAATTGAAGATGGCCAAGGCGGCGACAGCGGGCAGTGTGAGCGGGAGGGCGATGCGCCAGAACAAGCCGAACTCGCTGACGCCATCGATGCGACCGGCATCCAACAGTTCATCGGGCACACCGCTCATAAATTGGCGCATCAAAAATGCCCCGGCGGCGGTAATGACTCCAGGAAAGGCGATGCCCCAGTAGGTGTTTACCCATGTGGGGCCGATGGGCGGGTGGGCAGACAGGATGAACCAGGGGATGAGCAGCATTTCGGTAGGAACCATGAGGGTGCTGAGTATGAGCAGGAAGATGATGTTTTTGAACGGGAACTCATATTTGGCGAAGACGAATCCGATGAGCGAGTCGAAGAAGACGACGCTTGCGGTGCTAATCGTGGCGACGATAATCGTATTGAGATACCAGCGCGGGAACGGCGTGGTAAAGATAACATTGCGGTAATTTTCCAGGGTCGGCGCTGCAGGGAAGAAGCCGGGCTGGTATATCTCGGCGGCTGTCTTTAGAGAGGTAGCGATCATCCAGACGAAAGGTATGACCATGGTCAGCCCACCAATTGTCAAGAGGGTATAGACGATAGCTTTGATGACCTTGTTCTGACGTTCCTGGCCTGACAGGAAGCCGGTCGTTGTCTTTGCAGTTTGCGATTCCTCTTTGCTTTGTTCCAGTACGGTCATAGTGCACCTCAAGAATAGCTGTCAGCTGTCAGCCCAAATGCTTAATCGTTGCGAGACAAGACCCTCAATTGCACTACTGTGATGATCAAGATGACGACGAACAGTGCCACTGTCAGGGCGGAAGCGTAGCCCATGTTGAAGCTGGAGAAGGCTTCGCGATAGACGCGCAGGGTGACGGTGGTTGTGCTATTCAGCGGGCCGCCATCTCCTTGCGTCGTCATATTGATTACATAATCAAACATGCGCAGAAAGCCGATTGTGCCCAGGACGGCCAGGTAAACGATGGTTGTATTTAGCAATGGCAAGGTAATTCGCCAAAAGGATTGCCAGCGGCTGGCGCCGTCAATTTTGGCTGCCTCGTAAAATGTTTCGGGGATCTGCTTTAGGCCAGCCAGAAATATGATGATTGCAAAGCCCAATCCTTGCCAGACGACGACGGCCGTGATCGAATAAAGCGCCGTATCGGGACTTTTTAGGAAAGGCTGCCGCCCGATGCCAAAGAAACTGAGAAATACATTGAACAAACCAAATTGCGGTTCGTACAGCCAGCGCCATACCCAAGCAATGGCCACGGTCGATGTTACGAAAGGAATAAAATAAACGGCGCGAAAAATGACGCTGAAGCGTGTGATCTCGTTGAGCATTAGGGCGATAAGCAGAGCTATGATTAGCTGCAGCGGCATTCCAATGAGGACATAGGTAAGTGTGTTTACAAATGCATGGTGTGTCGGGGATTTGCTGTTCAGTAGATCTTTCCATAACTCCTGGTAGTTGGCCAGGCCCACGAATCTTTGCTCCGTGGAAAGAGGATTCCACTCGTGCAGGCTGATGTTGAAGGCGGACAGCGTGGGCACGATGCGGATGAGGATAAAGAACGTGAGGGGTACGAATAGAAAGATGTACGCCCAAACGGTACGGCGCTGCGATATGGTCAATCTAGACATGAGGTTACTCCCTATGTCTGTTCAGGAGGGGTGAGAGGCGACCTTTGGGGACGCCTCTCACAGTTACCGGTTAAACAAAGAAGTTCAACTTCATAAGTTACTTCCTCTGAATTATTCGCCAAGAAGTTGAACTTCTATTTGCAGGATGAACTTCTATCCAGTCTTAACTATGGTCAGCCCAGAATTCGTCAAGCAGTTCCTGTTCGGTGGCAGCTGCCTCGTTCAATGCCTCGCAGGGATCGGCGCCAGCCAGACGGACCGCATCATAGGCATCAATGATCACCTGACGCTGTACAGATTCGTCAACAAAGAATGTAGCGTGGGCGTAGGGAAGACCCGCGGCGAAGGCGCCCAGGATGGGATCGGCCAACAGATCTTCATTGCCGGCTGCTTCCAATTGGGCGGGCAATTCACCAACCTTGTTCACCCACAGCGTGCCAGCTTCGGGCGAGGTGATGAATTTCAGGAAGCGTATTGAGGCATCCAGCTTCGCCGGATCTTCGGCGGCTTTGCGGGTGATGCCATGTGTCCAGTAAGAGCCGAAGGTAGACTTAATGTCGTTGCCTACGGGCAACTCGACGACACCGTAATTGAGATCCGGCGCATTTGTCTCGATGCTGCCAATGCGGAACGAACCGTCAATGTGCAGCGCGGCTTTGCCTTGCAGGAAAGCTGTGGTTGCATCGGTGTAGAGATCGTTGCTGCCGGTATTCAACTCTGTCTCAAATTGAAGCAAGTACTTAAATGCTTCGCAGCCTTCAGCGCTGTTGTAGGTGACGGTACGGTTGTCTGCGCTGTAAGGTTCACCACCGAACTGCCTCACGAGCACTTCGCGGAACCAATGATGATCCTGTCCATTTGGGGCGACAGGGAAGCCTTCGATATCGATGTTGCCCGCGCTATCAAATGTGGTCAGGAGGGGAGCCATCTCTACCAACTCATCCAGGGTAGTCGGCGGTTTTTCCGGATCGAGACCGGCTGCTTCAAAGAGGTCTTTGTTCCAGAAGAGGGCCAAGGTACGAACGGCCGTGGGCAATGCCCAATATTCGCCTTCGAACTGGCTATTGGGAACCATCGGTGAGAACTGTGCTTCGATCTCTTCTGGCGGGAATTGGTCGGCGGGAAGCGGTATTAGATAGCCGGCGTCAACCCAGGCTGGAACCCAGCCATAAAAGAGGGTCGCAACGTCGGGACCCACGCCAGCCGGCGCTGAGGCCGCGATCTTGTCGCGGAAATCGTCGTAGGGAATATCGCTGTTGTGGATGACACGAACATCTGGGTTTGCAGTCTCGAACTGTTGGATCAGACGATTCATGGCATCAACGCGGGCATCAAAGAAGTACTGCCAATACTCGATGGTCACAATATCTGATTCGGCGACGACCGGAACTTCGACCTGCCGTGTCACCTCAACTTCCTCGACGATTGTTTCGCCTTCAACGATGCGCGTGACCTCTACCATTTCCGGTTCCGATGCGACCTCGACGACGCGCGTCACTTCTACTATTTCTGGTTCTGCCGGTTGACCGCCGCAAGCTGCCAATAGAGCGAGCAGTAGGACCAGTGAAACGAATACGAATGTTTTTCTTCTTGTAGTAAACATAGTCTCTTATCCTCCGAGTTGTCGAACTTAAATTTTGAGCTGTCAGCTGTCAGCAATCAGCAATCAGATTGCGCGATTCGACACTACGTTGCATGCTTACCCAATTTCCGTTGTCGCTTGATTTCATTTGTGCAAACTTCGTCCGGCCATCACCTCCTTTGTGATCAGCTATCAGGCTGCTAAATCGATTTTGAACAAGCGCGCGGCATTGCCGCCAAAGATTAGCTGGAGCTGCTCCTGGCTCATGCCTATTTCACGCGCGTCACGGATCTGATCCTGTAGATAGCGAACGGCAAATCCGCGCGGGAACCAGCTTGAATCGCTGCCGAAAATAATCCGTTCCGGCCCGATTGTGCCCAGATATTTACGAAAAAGCTCTTTAATGGTCAGATCGCCTGGGACCCAGCGAATCCATTGGTTGGAGCCTGAAGTATCGATGCTGACGTTGCGACAAGCCCAGCAGAGCTGCAATGTCTCACGGACCCAGGCGCAGCCGAAATGGGGAATGACGAAGGTCACATCGGGAAAATCTTTGGCGACGTTATGGAGCTTAAGCGGGTTGATGTTTTCGTGCGTCGCTAAGCCGCCCCCGCTGCCCATGACACCAAAATGTACGAGAACGGGAATATCCAGTTCAGCGCACATTTCCCAGACCGGATAGGCGGCTTCGTCTTCAATGGGGCGATCCAATCCTGGGGCCAACAGTTTGTAACCGCGAAAACCAAGGTCGTTGACGGCTCGCTTGAGTTCTGCAGCCGCATCTTCGGCGAAGAGATAATTGTGGGCAAAGCCAACAAATGTTTCGGGGTACAGCGCGGTCAGCGCAGCCAGGTGATCATTTCCACCCCCGGTGACGAAGCCGACGGCGCGCAGGCCGTACTGTTCGATTTCTTCTGCCCAGCGCTTTGCCTGGGTTTCGTCATCGGGTGGATCTTGCTCCGGTCTGGGGAAGTCCCAAGCGAGCCGCCACTCCTTGTTGTATGCCAGCGCATACTCTCGGGCGATCTTGGCGCGGCGCTCGCCAACGCGATCAACGTATGCCTGGCGCATATCGGGCCCCATTCCGGTGAACCAGGGCTTGCTTGTTGGGAAATGGCAATGAAAATCTATAACGTGTAAGTCTTGGTACATGGATTTTCCTCTAAAAACCTGTCAGATATTTCGTTATGACCGGTCTATCGATGGACCGGGCATGGTCTTATGAAGCGCAGCAATATACGCAAGTGATCGCATTGGAATTGGTGATTCAACAAATTGAGAATGAGATTGAGCGCGGCGGCGAGAGTGTTCCAGGGTGATACACCAATTGACGGTGCGCATTGAAAGGGCGGTGTCACTTCCAGACATGTTTGTGTGCTCCACTGCTGTGAGAATGGTGCATGCTATAAAGGACAACAAGTTAAGTGCATACTTAACTTCAGTAAGTATTGTATTTTAATCGCCCCTGGTTAACAAGTTTGCAGGTAGTGGAAAGCGAGCGGCTAAAGTGACCCCCATTGTCAAGACCACAGAACGCCGAAGGTAAGGTACAATGACGATCTGGGGTGAGTTGGGAGTAAGATCCCACCCTTCGGCGGGCCAAGGGCCGGCTGAGGTCGGGATGACAGGTGGTTTGCAGAAGGATGATGAGGAAGGGCAAGGAGATGGAAATTGAGTCGATAAGCTATTCTTATGTTAGCGTAGATGAGCACGGGGCGGTGGTTGGCCGGGCGGTGGGCCGGGCCAGGCAGACTATTTTCGAGCTCGGCTCTGGACACCAGATGGAAATGGTTTCGCTGCCCGGCGGAGCATTCCTGATGGGCTCGCCCGCGGGGGAAGGGTATGCGGATGAGAAGCCACAGCATAAGGTGTCGGTACGGCCGTTCCTGATCGGCCGTTTCCCCGTCTCCCAGAAGCAGTGGGCCGCGATAATGGGAGATGATAAGCCATGCCGGTTCTATGGGCCGGAGAAAGCGTCTCATAATGTCTCCTGGCTGGAAGCGAGCCAGTTTTGCCGGAAACTGACGGCCGTAACTGGCCAACCGTTTCGCTTGCCCTGTGAAGCGGAATGGGAATACGCTTGCCGCGGCGGAACGACGACTCCCTTTTCCAACGGGCCAACGATTACGACTGACCTGGCCAATTATAATGGGGAGTTCAGTTACATGGATGCGCCCAAAGGGCCGTACCGCCATGTTTTATTGGACAGGGAGGCCTTCCCGCCTAACCCGTTTGGCTTGCACGATATGCACGGCAATTTGTGGGAATGGTGCGCCGATCCGTGGCATGATGGTTACGATGGCGCGCCGGAAGAGGCCGATATCTGGATAGATGGGGGTAATGAACGTTATCGTGTGGCTCGCGGCGGCTCCTGGCATGAGACACCTGGTCTGTGCCGATCGGCCGTGCGGCTCAAACTCCCTCTTGTTGAAGGGGATGAGATGACGGGGTTTCGCGTAGCATTGACAATTTAGGGTAGATTTTCGTTTAAATGTCCCCGCTGGTCCAAGTCGTCGAAGCATGGGTATCTCCCATTATCCGCATGCGCAAACTTAATGCCATCACCAACGCGTTGGAAATGCAATTTGAGGATAGTGATGATGCACCCGCGCGAGTGATATGTGGAGACAAGGTCTCGGGGTGGACCGCCTGTGGATACGACATCAATTTCCGCCCTCGAGGCCTTATCCTTTTTGGGTAGGCAGCAAACACCGGTCAGTATTTTTCTATTGTACTCAGGATGGTGGAACCAAACTCGCCAAGAGAACGTTAAAACAGATGTGCTTGCGGTACCAAATCGAATTGAGAGATCATCTGGAAGATAGTTGGCAGAATGACTGATGGTATGAATGTTGAAGGATGATTTGATGGCAGAATGTTGATTTCAGGCCATACTGTCGGACAGCAGGTGCGTAAACTTGAAGTGGAAAAAGCTAAGGACCAAATAAGGAAGATCGAAATGCATACCAATCGAAGAAGATATTTAGAAGTGTGGCTATTGCTAATCGCTGGCCTTCTCATGAGTTGTTCTCCGAAAAGCACGCCGCCCGGTGCTAATTCCATCGGTGGCAGCGTGGATGGGGCCAGATTTTCTTATCACTATTGGGAAGAAGGTCTGGCTATTCTTATCTGGCACGACCTTTCTTACGGGGGAGAAGGTTGCTCGGGGACAGGTTCCACTGAAGATCCTGTTTATGAACTTGAATGTGATGCTGAGTCCACAGATGGACAAACTTTCAGCTGGAAGGTTCACTCTCGCGACGGCGTGACGGGCGAAATGTGGATTGACGACCAGCGCTACGATCTTTCTCAAGGTAATATGTTCCTGGTCAGTTCCCAGGACAATGGAATTCAGGTTGATCAGTTACAACGGGATTTTTCGCAGTTAGAGCCCAACGCTGAAACCATCTCAGCCTTGTCCAACAGTGACCCGGATGTCGCCGATTTTATCGCGCGTATCGGAACTGAAAGCGATTCACCGGAAGCCGATAACAAGGATGGGCTGGCGGCGTTCATTGATGGCTTACAATTGGCCGATCAATCAGTGGAGATTGCCGGTGCGGTTGAACAACCCTTCTTCTCTGTCCCGGGACAAATCATCGTGGTCAATGGCGAAGATGTGCAGGTCTTTGAATACCCAGACTCAACGGACGCAAAGGTCGAGGCAGCCCAAATCTCGCCCGATGCCAGTTCGGTCGGAACAAGTATGGCTAGCTGGGTGGGCACACCCCACTTCTACACACAAGACTATCTCATTGTTCTCTATGTTGGCGAGAACGATTCAGTTAAAAGTGCCCTTGTCGATGTGCTGGGCGAACCAATCGCCGAAGGCCAGGGTGCCAACTTGCCACCGCAAGACGATTCGACGGCCGAGCCAGTGCAAGGTACTGAGAATATTGTTTCGATCCTGCCTGAGGCGCTAACGAATCAAGATTATGTGGCAGTAGAAGAAATGATGGGCGAGCCATTCATCATCGGATATTGGCTCTCGGAAGGCCTTGCCTTATCCCCAGCCGAGGCAGTAAAGCAGCTTCAAACCAATTTATTACCGGACCCTTCCAAAGCGACCTTCACGGCTGATCCTGGACAGTTGCCTGATCTGGGTCCATTTGATCCCTGGCGACACTTTGGGCCTGATGCAACGATCACAAATCTGATCTTTAGTCGGGGGTGGGGCATGGACGGATCAGCCGAGGCTATCCTGGCCATCGCACAGAGTCCCGAAGGCAACCAATACTGGCACGGCGTAATATTTGCCGGTGGTGGATTCACTGATATACCCGGGCCTACATTTGAGGAGAGCTCTTCTTTGCCGACTGTTGCGCCAGAGCTGGAGACACCAACTCTGATGCATCCTCTTGCAGGTTTACTCTATCGTGATGGTCAAGAGATTTGGATCATCGATGAGAAGGGCGAACCTTTGTTTGTTTTCGACGAACCGTCGGCGCGCTTATCGGCTGACGGCCGTTTCGTATTATATCAACCAGAATACGACCCGGATATCTGGCTGGCCGACTTGACGACCGGCGAAAGGCGCAACCTGACAGTATCGTCCGACAGGTACAACGGTTTGGCCCAGTGGTGGCCCGACCAACCAGATACTATCATCTTTGGCTCCAGTGAAGAGCTTGGGCCAGGTTTTGGTTACCCGACCACTGTGCACAGTGACGGAAGCGATTATCACCTGCTGGACCAGGAGAGGGGCGGGCCACTGGCGCTCTCTGCGGACGGTGAGCTGCTGGCTTATGGTGGTTTTGATGAGCCGGGTCGGATAGTCCGCCGTGGTTCAGAACCTGAAGATTTCTATCCTGCCGATTACGGGCTCGACGTCGAGAAGGTGTTCCAGCCGGCCTGGTCAGCCGATGGCCGGAAATTGGCCTGGAAAGTGAGCGGCAATCTTGAAAGGCAAGGCTGGACGTCGGGTGTCGCCGTGTTCGATCTGGCAAAGAAAAGCGCCGAGTTGTTTCACACTTATGCGGCTGTTGGCGGCGGCTCGGTTCCCCACTACTTATCCTGGAGCCCCAACGGCGACTGGTTGGCCTTTGTCACCTTCAATGAACGGGCCGAAGACGGCCGCCGGCCGAACTTATGGATTTCCCATCCCGATGGGCAGGGAGAGGTACGGTTGGGAACTTCTTTTGAGTCAGCCTGGAGCCCTGATGGGAGTCAACTAGCCTTTACTTCTTTCGACGATACACAGGAGGCCTCCCAGGTTTGGATCCATGATACATTGACAGGCGAACAGACGCAGATTTTGCCGACGGGTACTACAACCGTTGATTGGCTAGAACCGACCAACGAGCTAATGCAAACATTGCGCCAATACTCGACATCTCAGTGAACCGGGCACCAGTCTCTCGATCGGGTGGTTCGGGGGGTTCTGCTGCAAAAAAATCTCACTGTCAGGTAATCTGCGCCGTTTCTTGCTTGAATCAACACAAAACAAGTGGCTAACGTGGATAACCCCTTCAAAATTTGCTCTTACCACTCTGGGGGTATGCTATAATGTTACCATGGTTGGCGGCTTGATTCAGACGAAGCTGAGTGCCCCCCAGCTACGGCCGCTGCTTGTTCAGCGCCCGCGATTGTTCAGAAGGTTGGATGAGAGTGCTAGGGGGAAATTGACGCTTGTTTCCGCGCCGGCCGGGTATGGCAAGAGTACGTTGGTCTGCGCATGGATTCATGACAAAAAGCGTGAAAGCCCCAACTCCCAGTTCTGCTGGCTTTCGCTGGATGTGGATGATGATGATCCGGTTCATTTCCTGACCTATTTTGCCAGTGCACTGCAGGGGGTCAGCGACAAGTTGGGAGCGGGAACCCTGGGAATGCTGCAAGCTTCTCGGCCACCTGCTATGAACACGTTGGTTGCCATGCTGATCGATGCGATCGTCCAAGCAGATATCGCGTTCACTGTTGTGCTGGATGATTATCAAAATATCAGCGCCACGGTGATTCATGATACCCTGACTTTTTTGCTTGAATACCAACCTCCTCAAATGCACCTGGTGTTATTAACCCGTGAAGATCCGCCTCTGCCGCTGTCGCGCCTGCGGGCTGGGGGACAGATGGCGGAGATACGCTTCCATGATTTGCGGTTTGATGTGGAGGATACGGCCGCTTTTCTCAATGATATTATGCATCTCAATCTGTCTGAGAATGAGATTGCGGCGCTGGAGGAGCGTACAGAAGGGTGGATCGCGGGGCTGCAGCTGGCAGCCCTGTCGATGCGCGGTCTGGACGATACGCGCAGCTTTGTGCAATCGTTCACGGGCAGCAGTCGCTATGTGCTCGATTACCTGATCGAGGAAGTCTTTCAGCGACAGACTGCTGACGTAAAGGATTTTCTGCTGCAGACGGCCGTTCTGGAGCGGTTTAGCGCCCCTTTATGCGACGCGGTTACCGGACGTGACGACAGTGCGGATGTGCTGCTGCAGCTGGAGCAGGCGAATCTCTTTATTGTCGCGCTCGATGAATCGCGGCAGTGGTACCGCTATCACCAGCTCTTCGCCGATTTGTTACGCCATCGGACGAGGAGACAAGGTTTATTGGCGAGCGAGAGCCACGAGCGTGCCAGCCGATGGTACGAGGCCAACGATTTTCCGGCTGAAGCTATCAAGCATGCGTTGGAGGCAAAATCGTGGAATTATGCTGCGGATCTTCTCGAGAACAACAGCACGCGGATGCTTAAGCACGGGCAAATTGCCACTTTGCTGCGCTGGGCGGGAGCTCTGCCTGAAGACGCCATTGTTGCCCGCCCCGAACTATGTATCAGTCTAGCGTGGGCCCTGGCCCTGAGCCGGAAAGTGGATGAAGCTGAACGGTATCTGGAACCGCTGCTGCCCATGGCTGAACAATATCCCGTTTTTTGGGCACAAGTGCTGACGTTGCAGGCGCATATTGCGCGCACGCGGCACGACATTCCGCGGACGATCGCGTATTCACAAAGGGCGCTTGGGCTTTTGCCAACGGATGATTTCAATTCAAGGAGTATCCTGGGCGTGAATCTGGGTGTGGCGCATCTCTATAGCGGCGATCTGACGGCGGCCAAAGCTGTGTGGATGGCGGCGGCGGAGAACGCGCAACGCGCGAAGAATCACCACGCTTGTATTTTGGCGATGAGTTTTGCGGGCCAGGTGCAGGCAGCGTGGGGCGACTTGCATGATGGGGCAAGCTTGCAGCGCCGAGCGATCCGGTTGGGCGAGGAAAATCGGGCTTTGCCGGCGACGGGACGCGCTCGTGTCAATCTGGCGGCTTTGCTCTATGAGTGGAATGAACTGGAAACGGCCGTGTCAATGCTGCAAAGTGCCCTGGAGTTGAGCAAGAGGACGGGTGATAATGCTGTTGAGTGGGACGCTTATCGCACGCTGGCGCTGGTGCGACAGGCTCAGGGGAAGAATGGGGAGGCAACGGAGGCGATCGAGCGTGCACACGATGCAGCCCGATATGGCGAGGCTCCAGCGAATCTACGACTGGCCAATATGATTGTTCATTTGCAGATCGCTTTGCGGCAAAATGATTTGGCAGCGGCGGCCCGCTGTTACCGCGCGTCGCAAGCGCTTGACGACGATGGGGTTTCGTGGCGCAGCGATCTATTGGTCAACGCCGGCTGCCTTTTTTCGCAGCCGGGGCTTACCTGGGCGCGGTTCTTGCTGGCCCGAGGCGAGGATCGGGCGGCGGCAGCACTGTTGGCGGACTGTTACGAAGCAGCCGCTGCTGCGGGTTTGCCACACGATCAGATTAACGCACGTGTTTGGCAGGCCCTGGCGGCGGCTGACAAGGAATCGGCCGTTTCCTTTTTGACCGAAGCTGTATTTCAGGGGCAGCCTGAAGGTTTTGTGCGTTCGTTCATCGATGCGGGAGCAGCGTTGAGACCGCTGCTGCAAGAATTGGTGTCACTGGAGGTGGCGCCGGTTTATTTGGGCCAGTTGGTCGCGGCTCTTGAGGCGAAGACTGGTGGGCCTGCCTTATCTCGAACGCCCCGGACTTTGACGGCTCCTGCCCAACCTTTGATTGAACCCTTGAGTGATCGCGAACTGCAAATAGTGCAACTGCTTGCCGACCGGCAAACGAACGCCGAAATCGCGCTGGCGATAGTGGTGTCGGTGAATACGGTGAAGACGCATTTGCAGCATATTTACGAGAAGCTGGGGGTGCATGACCGGAGAACGGCCGTTGTGCGGGCGCGTGAGCTGCAACTTATAGAAGAGTAGCTGCCGACCGCTACTGATTATTTGTCAGTTTATTTGTCAGTTTTCAATAGTTAGCTAAAGCACATGGCAAAGAGGGTGTATCTTGAGCACTATACCATGTCCTTGCTGCAAACAGATGAACAACCATTATGATCTCCATTGCCGCCACTGTGGCGCGCGGATAGATGAGAAGTATGTTGATTGTTACGTATGCGGTGGAACGGGCAAAATCATTTTGGACTGTACTGCCGAATACGCGCAAGAGACAACAGATGAAGATCGCGCCTTGCCTTGCGCCAAGTGCGATGGAAGGGGAAGATTGCCATTTGATTTGGTGCGATCAGAGACTGGAAAGGCAACTTTGTGGCGCCTTTTCGAGCTTTTGTCGTAGGTTAAAAAGGGAGCTGCCCTGGACGGAGCAGGTACATGGAGAGAATAGCGCAATCACCCCCCTTATTCTGAGCAGATCACCCAGCAATCATCCCTTGTGGGTGATTGCTTTCATACTTCTTCTTGTTATTCTGAAGTCAGGATCAGAACAATTATTGACCAGTGATTCGATTCAGGAGAAGTGCAATGACGACAGCGAAGACGGATGTGAAATGGAATGTAGGCAAGATCATCGGTGGCATTATTTGCCTGGCGTGTGGCGTGCTGCTGACGGTGCTGATTTTTGTTTTGCCTGAAGACCAGGTGGTTTTCATGGTGGGTGATTTGAATGCGCCCGGCATACCAGCAGTTGTTTTGGCGATCATCGGTATTGTGCTGCTGGCGACTGCCAAAGAAAGTCAAGCTGATCTTGAAGAAAAGATACTTGTTGTGGACAGCGAAAAGGCAGCGCAGAACAAGCGCTTGGAGACGATGGGTTGGGGTTTGTTCCTGATCATGTTGGGAGGGTTTGCGTTTGTACCGCACGAAACTGTGCCGAAGGGTTTGTGGTCGGTCGGCGCCGGGTTGATCATGTTGGGCCTGAATGGGGCGCGCTACTACTATGGAATCAAAATGAGCGGGTTTACGACTTTTCTGGGCATCCTGGCCCTGTTGAGTGGTATTACCGAGCTGCTTGGCATGCACTCAGTGGATGGGGCGATCCTGCTCATCATCTTGGGTGCTTATCTTGTGCTCAAACCTTGGTTTGATAAGAATCGAATCTTTGGCAAGGCGGAGGAGGGCTAGCAGCAATCAGCTGTCAGATATTCTTTATTACACAGGATGTGCGGATAGAACTGAGGCAGCACATGAAGCGCGTAGAGATTCGCGTCAAAGGTCACATAGACAGCACGTGGTCTGAATGGCTGGACGGCATGACGATCACGCACGCGGGTGATGATGAATCGGTCCTGGTGGGGCCCGTTATCGATCAGCCGGCCCTGTATGGGTTATTGACGAAATTGAGGGATATGGGTTTGGCGCTGGTTTCTGTTGCCAGCGCAGATGTGATGGAGGAGCTTCGTAATGAACCAGAAGCAAGTGACTTATCCCATTGACGATCGCTATTCCTATGTCTGGTTGGTTGTGGCCATGATCTTGGGTATCTTTTCGATATCTATTGGCAAATGGGTGATACCCATTGCTGCCTGGCTGAGCGCGATCTTTGTTTTGCGCTTCATGCGCTCGCAGAGACGTGCCTGGTTAGGATATTTGATACTGGTGGTGACGACGGGGATCGCTGCGGCAATCGCCTTGCCAGGCTTTTTAGGTCCAATACTTATCCCTGTGATCATAGGATCGGCGCTGATTACCAATCTTGCGCCCCTCGCGGATCGATTATTGGTACCGCGTCTGCCGGGTTTCCTTGCTACGCTGGTCTTTCCGCTGGCTTACACGGCGCTGGAATTCATCAACACGGTTACGAATCCGATCGGCAGCTTTGGGATGCAAGCCTATACCCAGTATGATAATCTCGCTTTGCTGCAACTGGTCTCTCTTACGGGCATGTGGGGTTTGTCATTCCTGATGTCATGGTTTGGCTCAATCTTTAACTGGGCCTGGGAACGTGACTTCGCCTGGCCGGAAATCAAGCGCGGAGCAGGCTTTTACGCCGGCATCCTTTTACTGGTGATCCTGTTTGGGCAAATGCGTCTCTGGTTTGCGCCGCCGCCTACGGACACCGTGCGTGTAGCCGGCGTGATCCCCGTCGATTTTCGTGAATCACAAGAAGAATTAATGGGGGCGCTGAACAATGATTGGCAAGCTTTTCGGCAAATGAGCGATTCACGCGCGGAGATGTACTTCACAGAATCACTGCGCGAGGCTCAGGCGGGGGCGGAGATCATCCTCTGGCCGGAATTTGCGCTACCAGTGGCCAAGGAGGATGAGGCGGCATTGATCGCGCGAGGGCAAGAGTTGGCCCAAATGCAAGGCGTTTACCTTGCCATGTCAGTGGCGACGATGTTCACAGATGAAACGCCGTACGAACAAAAACTTATTGTGGTCGATCCACAAGGCGAGGTTGTTCTTGAACACTTCAAGTATGGCGGGGCGGGAACTGGGATGGAAGGAAACCGCCGCGACGGTGATGGCATCTTGCGTACCGCCGATACCCCTTTTGGCGTCCTCTCCGGCCTTATTTGCTGGGACACTGACTTTCCCGGGACTGTCTTGCAGGCGGGCCGAAATGGGACAGATATCCTCTTGTCGCCCAGCCTCGACGACCGGGGTATTTCACCCATCCATGGCACGATGTCCGTGCTGCGGGCTATTGAAAATGGAGTGTCGGTGGTGCGTGTGGGTGACAATGGGCTTTCGATTATTTCTGATCCTTACGGCCGTACGCTGGCCAGGATGGACCATTTCACGGACGGCGAACGGGTGATTGTGGCGCAGGTTCCAACAAAGGGAGTAGCTACTCTCTATCCAATTATCGGCGATTTGTTTGGCTGGCTGGCGGTGATCGGCTTTGTGGCGATTGCGATATGGGCGATTGTTCGCGGACGCAGCAGGAAGGCTTCTGAGGCTGTGGTTGCAGAGGATATGGTCCCGGCGCAATAGATCCGGGGAAAGCTCTGGGGAGTAGCAAGCCCTGGTGTGTGTATACATGCCGGGGCCTTCTTTTTGCTATCTATGTTTTCTACTTCGAAAATCAAAGATTCTGCAGAGCTTGTACTGAGCTTACTGTGCAACCTGCTTAGACCATTGCTGCAACTGGTCAACCGTTGTCGTGGCTCCACCGCAAACGATAACCAGGACAGAATTGAATTGTCCAAGCTCTGATGCGTGCTCATAGATAACGGCAAGAGAGGCTCCGCAAGCCGGCTCGACGACCATTCGATGATCGACAAGGAATCTCTCGCATGCCGACAGCGCTGCCTGATCGGAGACGACGACGTTACGAACAGGATGTTTCTTTGTCCAGCTGAACGCTTGCTCGCAGACTTGCCTGGCGCCCAGCGAAGTCGCAATGCTAGTAATGGAAGCCAATTCTACCGGATGGCCCGCCTCAACAGCTTTGGCGAATGAGTCGGCTCCTTCCGTTTCAACGGCAATCAGGGGCACATCGGTCCAACCGTTGCGGTGAAGCCCTTCTACGACGCCACAAAGCAAACCGCCACCGCCCACGGAGAGAACAACGACATCGGGTTTCACGCCTGAGCGTGCCACTTCATCAACCATGGTGGCATGCCCTTGCCAAAGGAAAGGGTCGTCGAAGGGGTGCAAGAATGCGTCGGATTCCTCGACCATATCCAAAGCCAGACGGTTTGCTTCTTGCCACGAAGCACCCTGAACAATGATCTGGGCGCCTTCTTGCTGTATCAGTGCTTTGGCTCTTTCGGTCGTCGTCTCGGGCACCACGACGACTACTGGTACCGATAGATTGCGCCCAGCGAAGGCCACGGCGATTCCGGCGTTTCCGCCGGAAGATGAAACGAACCGCCTGGCTCCATGGCGAAGGTACTCTTGGCAGGCCAGGCCAATACCACGAATCTTGAACGATCCAACCGGCTGCAGCGCTTCAAGCTTAAGCCAGATCGCCCGACCTGCCTGGCGAGTCAGCGCGGGGGACTTGACAAGGGGTGTCTCAATATGTAGGGGCTTCACAGCGACGGCCGAGTAAGGATGCTACTTGCACATAGGTAGAACCAACACCTATCAGCGATCAGCCGTCGAGTTCCTGATTTTAGAAACCCGGTTGTTATATGGGACAACATGCTGCGGTCCGCTAAAAAAACCGGGTTTCTATTGGATTACGCATCATAGGTGGTCGACGTTACGTCTCCGCCGCGTCCGGTCCAATCGGTGTGGAAGAATTCGCCACGGGGGGCATCCAGGCGCTCGTAAGTGTGGGCGCCGAAATAGTCACGCTGGGCCTGGAGCAGGTTGGCGGGCAGCCGTTCGCGACGGTAGCCGTCGAAGAAGGCCAGGGCGCTGGACATGGCGGGCACGGGAATTCCCAGGCGCACTGCTTTGGCGACGACACGACGCCATGAGTCCTGGGCGTTTTCAACTTGTTCTTTGAAGTAGGGGGCCAGCAGTAGATTGGTCAGATCGGGGTTGTTATCATATGCCTCCTTGATCTTGTCCAAGAAGGCGGCGCGAATGATGCAGCCTTCGCGCCACATGAGGGCAATGTTGCCATAGGCGAGGTTCCAACCGAATTCTTTGGAAGCGGCCCTGAAGAGCATGTAGCCCTGGGTGTAGGAGATGATCTTGGAGGCGTAGAGCGCTTCGCGGATATCGTCGATGAATTCGGCTGCGTCCCCTTCCAGCTGTCCAGCGGGCGATCCCAATTCTTTTGATGCGGCAACACGCTCTTCTTTCAGGGCGGACAGGAAGCGGGCGAAGACTGCTTCGCCGATGAGGGTTAATGGCGTGCCCATTTCCAGGGCGGATTCGGCCGTCCATTTGCCGGTGCCTTTTTGCCCGGCCGTGTCGAGAATCTTTTCTACCAATGGGTCGCCGTCTTCGTCGCGGTAGGCAAGAATAGCGGCCGTGATTTCGATCAGATAAGAGCTTAGTTTGCCTTCATTCCAGGTAGCAAATATGTCGCTCATCTGCGCGGCTTGCAGGCCAAGCGCGTTGGCCATCAAGTCGTAGGCTTCGTTGATCAGCTGCATGTCCCCGTATTCGATGCCATTGTGGACCATCTTGACGAAATGGCCGGAACCTTCCTCGCCCAGCCAGTCGCAACAGGGGGTTCCATCTGCTACTTTGGCGGCGATGTCCTGCAAGATGGGTTTTACGTATGGCCACGCCGCTACGGCGCCGCCAGGCATGATGGAAGGGCCAAAACGAGCGCCCTCTTCACCACCGGAGACACCGGTGCCGACAAACAGGATTCCTTTTTCCCCAAGTTCGCGCATGCGGCGGGTTGAATCGGGGTAATGGGAGTTACCCCCGTCAATGATGATATCGCCTTCTTCCAGGAGGGGGACTAGCTGCTCTATGCTGGCATCCACGGGCCAGCCGGCTTTGACCATGAGCATGATCTTGCGCGGCCGTTTCAGCACGGAAACAAGTTCCTCCAGCGAGTGTGTGCCGATCACTCTGGTGCCCTGGGCTTCGTTGGCCAGAAAGCGGTCGACTTTGCTTGTGGTGCGATTGAAGACGGCGACGGTGTAACCATGATCATCCATATTCAATACGAGATTCTGTCCCATTACTGCCAGGCCTATTAGCCCAATGTCTGCCTTTGTCATCATAGTTGCTCCTGTTTGTTACCAAAGAATTTATCAGTCATCAGCAGATTTCGCAGATTCCGCAGATTCTTTGTATATATGGCTGATTGTAATACTGACCGGGGGATTTTCATAGGGTTATTTATGAACCGTGCTGAGTTCTATGCTACAATGAGCGAGATTCCGCAGATGCAGCGCGGGTTCAAATAAGCACTCAAGTTCGTCTAATTCGTTTGAAATGAACGATTTACCAAATCGTTCTACAGATTAGGAGAGGAAAGATATGGCATTGGCAATCCCAAGTATGTTGCTTAAGCAGCTTTACACGTTTGGCAGTTTGGAAAATGTAAATGGCAGTGTGAAATTTTCGGTGAAGAATCGATTGAGCGATGCAACTATTATCAGCATTGATAGGCTCAATCTTGCTGGGAATGACGTACCCCTGGACAGGATCAAGCTGGACTTAGGAGATGGGGAAGTGCTTACGCCCGCGCAGGTGCTTGAATCTCCGATTGATTTCCCTTTGCGCCGCGAACTGGATATTTATTCAGCTATCGATGCATTGCCTGTGGGAAAGCACAAGATCGAAATTCACTTTTCGACAAAGCCGTTCGGTAAATTGAAGCTGAAGGTTGACGGCGCTATTAGCGAGAAGGAAGAAGCAGTTATAAAGATTCCTCGCAGCCGAACGGACGATTACGGGGAGGATATCATCCGCGAACGGCAGGGTTTTGTGGAAGCATTTACCGGTCAGAAGCTGGAGCACACATCGCAATATTCTTTTGATCCACATGTGCTGCGAGGGAATATTGAGAATTTCTCAGGCGTGGCGCAGATCCCGTTGGGTTTCGCCGGTCCAATTACGGTGCATGGGGAACATGCGAAAGGGGATTTTATTGTGCCCATGGCCACGACTGAGGGAACCTTGGTGGCATCTTATAACCGGGGCATGAAGATCCTCAATCGATCGGGCGGTGTAACGGTAAGCGTTGTGGCCGATGTGATGCAGCGTGCGCCGGTCTTTGTGTTTAGTAATGCGCGCGAGGCACGGGAGTTTGTCAGTTGGGTGGAAGATAATATTGACGATATACGCGACCGCGCAGAAGCGACGTCTAGCGTAGCCAAATTGGCCTATATCGATCCTTATATGGCCAGTAAGTTTGCCTACTTGCGCTTTAATTTCAAAACCGGCGATGCCGCTGGGCAGAATATGGTTGGCCGGGCTACCTTCGCGGCGTGCAGCTGGATCATCGACCAGTATCCGGGCATTGAGCATTTCTACCTGGAGTCTAACCTGGCTACGGATAAGAAGGCATCGCAGGTTAATATTATGCATACGCGCGGCAAAAGAGTAACGGCCGAAGCGGTGATCAAGCGGGATGTGCTGCTGCAAAATATGCGGGTGGAGCCGGAGACACTGTTCTATCATGCGGGTGTGGCCAATGTGGGCGCGATTTTGTCCGGAGCGAATAATAACGGCGCTCATTCTGCCAATGGGATTACGGCCGTATTTATCGCTACCGGGCAGGACGTGGCCAATGTGGCTGAGTCCTCGGCCGGCATTCTCTACACCGAATTGACGCCGGAGAAGGATCTTTATATGTCAATTACGATACCTTCGTTGATCGTGGCGACGTATGGCGGCGGTACGGCTTTGCCTACACAACGAGAGAGCCTGGAGCTGCTGGGTTGTGTCGGCACGGGTAAGGTGAATAAGCTGGCGGAGATTATCGCAGCCACTGTTTTAGCGGGCGAAATCTCGTTGGCGGCGGCGATCTCTTCTTCAGACTGGGTGTCCAGTCATGAGAAGTATGGGCGGAATAGATAGCTGATAGTTGACAGGTGTCAGGCGTCAGGTAGTAGGCCGGCAAGCCGGGCGCGGTGTAGAACCTGGCGAGCGGAGCGGACAACGGGCATGTCTACCATACGGCCGTCCAGAGCAAAAGCGTCTATACCGGCGGCTGCTTGATCATGGTAGGCTTGAACAAGTCGCAAAGCTTGTTCGATCTCTGGCGCAGAAGGGCTGAAGTTGATAGTCACCATGTCTACGGCTTGCAGCCTATAGGCGGCAGCGGCCGTTACGACAGCGCTGCGCGCGTAAAACAGCTCCTGGCCGCCCGGGGTGCGGATGGACTCGGTGTGCTGGATCAGGGCGGGAATGGGGTCGAGGCGGGCTCTATGCCTTCGAATGTGGCGGCGGGAAGGAGGGCGGGAATTGGGCCGGCGGGCGAATCGACTTCTTGCCAACGATTGCGGGCACGGAGCTGCGGGTGCTCGAGAAACGAGGGGACGCTCCTCATTTGGGCATTGGCGATTTTTGCAGCATCCAGGCGGGCAACCGCTTCTTCCCGGCTCAACTGGGCAAACACATCATTTATGATCTGGCGCAGGGCGGGCCTGTTGGCGACGCGTTCTGAGTTACTGCTGAAGCGCTGCTCAAGGGCGAGATTCGGCCGTTCCAGGACCTCTCGGCGAAACAGGCGCCATTCCCGCTCGTTTTGGATGGCTAGTAACAAGACGAGACCGCGCATTATGCAAGTTCCCTCGATTATTCACAAGCAGATGTTTCTCTTGGCATTTTCCCGGAAACCAGCCATGTTCTTGCACCAGAAAAATACGGGATCAAGTTTCCGGGAAAATCAGGCGACCTCTGAAGGAAGCATGCGGGGCTGCATTTGAAAACTGGCCAGGCAGGGGAAACGGTTGGGGATGAGGTCAACCGGGCGGGGGCGCACGCTTGGGGTCGCTCGCGTTTTGGCCAGTGGCGAAGAGGGCGGGTACAACGGGGACCCGCCCCGACCATTTTATTGTGCGGCAGCGGCCTCGAGGAGGAGTTGCTTGATTTCGTCGTTGGCAGCGACGTCGACGGCCGTTTGGCCCTCGTTATTCTGCAAGTCCAGCGCGGCGCCATGCTCAATGAGGGTTGTGACCTGTTCAGGTTTATTCCATTGGGCGGCGAGGTGGAGGGGTGTTGCGCCAATATCGTTTTGCGCATCTATAGAAGCAGCGTGATCGAGCAGGATCAGCAGCACGTCGCTCTTAAGCTGCTGCTGCGCGGCGTAGTGCAGCGCTGTGTTCCCATAATTATCCCGCGCGTCGGGATTCGCTCCGCCATCTAGGAGGAGGCTGACCATCTCGGTTTCCGACCCTAATTGACTTTCAAGTATGATTTTCAGCAAGGGCGGCGATACCGGCGAGGGCATATACGGGTTTCATGATTCTTTGCCTCCTGCTGTGGCGTTGTACACGCCCTAAATAGACGGTTGCTTGTGCGGAAGTCGGCCGTTGGTTAACCGGACTAAGAACGAGATAGCTGCTTAGCAAGCGGTCCATCAGCGCATGCTCGCGGCAGGTTGCGCACTGGTCCAAATGGTTACGGAGGGCCAAACGCTCTGCCGCTGAAAGCCGGCGCTGGTGAATCAGGCGCTGCGCTTCCTTGTGCGAAAACTCACTCATGCAACAATTCCTTTGCCCACGCTTCCAGATCACTGTTGGCGAATTGGCCCGCCAGCTTGCGACAGGCGTAATGCAGCCACGAGTAAACGGTCCCTTCACGGATTTCCAGTACTTTGGCGATCTCTGGCGCGGTCAGGCCATGGACATAAAACAAAATAATGGGCAGGCGGTGTTTTTCACCCAGGCTGTCAACCGCCTGCCACAAGCTCCCCCGCAGCTGTTTATCGGCCGTGTATCGTTCAGGCACGCGTTTTGGCGATCCGAGCGCGGCCACGCGTGACCAGACGGCGTATCACCTTTCGCGAACTTTGCGCCGCCGCATGACATCACGACAGCGGTAAATGGCGATGCGAGACAACCAGGCTTTTAAATTGGTGCCGGGTTGGTAATCCTGAATCTTGCTCATGGCGATCAGCAGGGTTTCCTGGACGATATCGCTCGCTTCATCCGTGTCATCGAGTAAGGAGAAAGCGAGATAGTGCAGGGGCGCATAATAGCGGTCAAAAAGCTGTTGTGCTAGCTGCTCTTCTTCGTACTCGCCGCGCAGCAAGAGTTGTTCCGGATCGCCCATGATTTCATGCATTCTAACCTACAATCGCCGGTCAGTGGGGAATCCTTCAAAATTGGTGTTTTTTGGACGAAACGGTTGGGGGCGAAGTTGTGGGTTTATGGCGAAGGCTACGCCCAACCCTCTCGCCCCTTGTATGATGGTTCATTTCCATGGTAAAATTATTATGTTGCGAATATTTAGCGCGTTAATGCTGTTTAGACCATGCGCTGGCGTGATTCAATTACTATCGTATTTCTAGTGGAAAAGGAAGATTGTCTCCTGATTCGTTTAACCCTGCCTGCATTGAGGTGGTGAGAATTATTTGCAGCAGAAGCAGATTGTGTGGGCATCGAGAACAGCGCCGCGGGCATTTCGGCCATTGAAGCGGCGCATTTGTTTGCCATAGACATTGGCAATCCCGACGTGCTGCACCGGGCCAACGTGGTTTACACTCGGACCAAAGATATCGCTATCGGGAAAGTATTAAAAGAAGAAATAATTCAATGGGAAACCCAAAAATAGATTACTCACGAAAATGGTATGTGATGGCCGCGGTTGCTATGGGCACGCTGCTGGCTACCATAGACGGTAGCATTGTCAACGTTGCGCTGCCCACCTTGGTTCGGGAATTAAACACTGATTTTGCGACAGTTCAGTGGGTTGTTCTGGCTTACTTGCTGACAGTGACCACACTGCTCTTAAGTGTCGGCCGTCTGGCGGACATGATTGGCAAAAAACGGATCTACACCATGGGATTCATAGTTTTTACCCTCGGTTCTTTTTTATGTGGCCTGGCATCGAATGTTTATATGCTAATTCTGATGCGTGTTGTCCAGGCTCTTGGGGCAACCATGGTTTTTGCGCTGGGTACAGCCATTGTAACCGAATCATTTCCGTCCCAAGAAAGGGGACGGGCCTTAGGGATTATCGGCACAGTCGTATCGATTGGCATCGTGATTGGTCCAACCTTGGGCGGATTGATCATCGATATTTTCTCCTGGCACTGGATGTTTTTTGTCAATATCCCTGTTGGCATAGTGGGTATCTTGATGATCATCCGTTTTGTTCCCGATATCAAACCTGCGGGCAATCAGAAATTCGATTTCTTAGGTGCGATCACATTATTCCTCAGCCTGCTGCTTTTATTAGCGGCGCTTACCGTCGGGCAGAACTTAGGGTTCACCGACCTGCGGATCCTTTCCCTGTTTGTGATCGGGATTGGCTGCCTGGCCCTCTTTCTTATTGTCGAAAAACGTGCCCAACAACCGATGATTGATCTGTCGCTGTTTCGCCAATCTCTGCTCAGCATCAATCTTGTCACCGGGTTTATTATCTTTGTCGCGATTTCAGGCGTGATGATCTTGATTCCCTTCTATCTGGAGAACGTTCTCGGTTACAGTACACGCCAGGTCGGTTTGCTGATCGCCGTGCTGCCCATATCCATGGGCATAATCGCCCCGATTTCCGGTTCTTTTTCCGACCGCTTCGGCACCCGGATAATGGCTGTCATCGGCCTTGGGGTTTTGCTCTTTGGATTTGCCCTTCTGACTACCCTGAGCATTCACACATCGGCACTTAACTTCATCCTTCTTTACATGCCGTTGGGCGTGGGCATGGGAATCTTTCAATCTCCCAACAACAGCGCGATCATGGGTGCCGCGCCGCCTGACAAACTGGGCGTTGTCTCCGGTATGCTAGCCCTTAACAGAACGCTGGGCCAGACGACCGGCATCGCTATTATTGGTGCGATTTGGGCAGGGCTGACCATTTATTATGCCCAACCGGCACAAATTGCCAGCGCCACCGATGCGCTTCCTACAGCTCAGGTAGCGGCCCTGCAAAATTCATTCATGTTCATCACCGGTTTAATCCTCTTGGCTCTGGGATTAGCCCTATGGGCATTGATAAAAGGGATACGATCCAGTTCTCGTGACCTGGAGGTAGCGCTCACGGGAACTGATTCAACCTATAATCTTCAGGATATAGAAATACATAGATAAAAGGGCTCTGCTGCAAACGTGCGACACAACCGTGTGTACGGATGTAGTAGTTCAGACTTGAGAGTGTCCTTCCCTTTCCGTCTAAAGCGAGGTGGAAAAGGTGACGATAACATAAACCAGAGTGGGAAGCCCCAGTCCCAGCGAAAGTAAATTATTCCAATGAGGATGCGGACTAGACGATATCGCATCTGAGGATGCGGATGGAACTACTTCGCAATCTTGAGGATGCGGTCTGTGCAATACTGAAAATGAACCTTCAGCCCAATCGCAAGATGGTATTGGTATCATCCACGATAATGTTAGTTCGGCGTGTTGATGGCTCTTTCAGTGCGTTGATTGCTCATTTTGTACTTTGAATAGTCTCTTGCTTTGCCACACAATTGAGGGCTGGCGAGTTTAGGGCTTGCTGTGTGAGCATCTCAGCCCTTAGGAGGTAGGTCAGTATGTCATTGAAGATATTTCCAATGCAACTCCAAGTTTTTATCCTGATTTTTGTGGCAATTGTGGTGGGAGGTTGCTCGGAGCTTGAACCCCAGTTTAGCCATCAGGGACGGCTGCTGGATGAGAATGGCGCTCCGGTAGCTGACGCTGATTATGATGTTGAATACAAGTTATACCAGCAGCAGGTCGATGGAACGGCCGTTTATACGGAGACCAAAATGATAGCGGTTGAGAATGGCCTTTTCACTACTTCTATCGGTCCTTCGCAAGATTTGCCGGCGGACTTGTTTTCTAGGCCCATGTGGATGGAATTAAGCATTAATGGGGAAACGTTGACGCCGCGCCAGCGGTTGGAGGGCGCGCCGTTTGCGTTTAGCCTGGCTCCCGGTGCCGTAATCCAGGGTTATCAGGAAAGAGAGCGTTCATTTGGCGGTTATGAGGACACTGGGGCAACGCTAACGGTCTGGAACGAAGATGGCTCGGAGACGGGTGGACAGGGCATGTCTGGTGCTGAGCCAGGCAGCGGCAACGGGCCAAGAGCGGGAAAAGGTAGGTGCGTTGATGGCCATTGCTGCCGGAGGCACGATTGATGACGCTTACCCGGGCACGGACAGCGGAGCATATGGAGCGATATTCAGATCTGAGGCTTATCGTGGCATGTATGCGCGGGGCGGTCGAGAAGGGCCGATCCAATACTATGCCGGTGTTTTTGACAGCGGAACCGGTATTCTGATCACGGGCGGCGGTGGATGCGTTGGCTGCGCGCTGGCATACCCGGCGCGAAATGTAGGCGCTGTGGATATCCAGCCGGGTGACTTTGTGGCTGCGGTTGGTGTGCAAATGGATCCCGAATTGCGTATCCCGGTCATGGAGGTGCAAAAAGCTGCTGCGCCGTCCGATGTCGTTATTGGGGTAGCTACCGGAGCGATGATGCGCAGTCCTGTCGGCGACTTTTATGGGGCGACGACGGGTGGATTTGAGGAGAGCAGTGGTACGGCCGTGGTGGGCGATTATTTGTCGGTGGTTACCCAGGGCCTGGTGCAGGCTGATGTTGGAAAACGATCAGGCTTAAAGATCGGCGATCGTTTAGCGGTCAATGTTGATCGCGTGACGGCCGTGTCCGGGTCACAGTCGAGCGCCGGTCGCTTGATGAGCCAGGTGGATCAGGATGGTCTGGCCTGGGTCATGATAAGCGGACAGTAGGAGAAGATAATGGGCAAATACTAGGCGTTCTTGCGCACTGCTCATGGTGGTTTTGATTGTGCTGTCCGGCATATGGATGATCTTCAACCTGGGCGTGCCCTATGCCACGGCCGAGAGCGGGGAAACGGCCATTGTTGATGTGTCATGGGAGGTTGTCGCTCAGCGGCGGCACGACGATGAGCAGCAGTTCGTTTGTCCTGTTGAGCACGACGGGGCAGCCTGTTGTTGGAGAGGCGTCGAGCACGAGCTATTCGCTGATGAGTGGGTACTGGACGGGCATAGTCATGGATATCGAGAAGTTCATCGGTGAGATCCTACTGCCGATTGTTTCGCGGGCATAGGACCCAGGGTTTTACGGTAGGACGCTATTGTGAAATGGCGGCGACAAACTCGACCGCTGAAAAAGCGTGGTATAGAACCTGACGAGGTTGACTGTAGTTAGCGACGTCGCTATAATTTCCACTAATAATTGAAAACTTCGACTTTGACGGAGACGAGTAGGGTAGATTGGGTTTTTAAGAAAGTTGGCGGATGATGCGAGCCAATAACCCACCTGCCTGAATCCCCTCCTGAGTCGCCTGTAGAATTTCTGCGGATTAGTAAGACAGGCCGGGTGTACGCCCGTTACAGCGTTGATGAGATCGGATGCCAGGACTGCCTGGGCTCCGGTGAAACCAGGTGGTACCACGGGCCTCCTCGTCCTGGACGGATGAGGGGGTTTTTTGTTGTCTGGTGAGTGTGTGTGGTGTGAGAAAGGAACAGAAATGAGCGAGCAACCTGAACTAAACAAAGCCGAGTTAATGGAGCGGATTGACAGTACCTGGACTGCGCTTCAAAGTGCCCTGATTCAGCTCAGCGAAGCGCAGTTGACTATGGCAAAAGACGCTGCAGGCTGGGCGATCAAGGATCACGTCATGCACATGGCCGCCTGGGAACGTTCGGTTGTGTTCCTCCTGCAAGGCAGGCCGCGCCATGCTGGCCTGGACGTCGATGAAGCGGTGTATCTGAACGCTTCTGAGGATGCGATCAACGCAGCGGTATTTGAACGCTACCTTGATTTGATGCCGGACGAAGCGCTGGAGCAATTACGCGCTGTGCATGCACAGATGCTGGCCTTGCTGCGGCCGCTCTCCGATGCCGACCTGTGCCATCCGTCCCGCGATTTCATGCCGGAGGAAGCAGCCGAAGGCGACGGGCCACCGGTTATTAACATCGTCTACAGCAATACGGCCGAGCATTTCGCTGAGCACCTGGATTGGATCCAGATGCTGGCGGGTTGAGCAAGAAACGATTGGTAAGCTAAATGGCGGTACCTGGAAGGATGGCAAGCTTACACAGACTATAAGGAATACGAAACATGATAGACATAAATCTAATCCGGCAGAAGCCGGAATGGGTGAAGGAACAGATAGCGAAGTTGAATGATACGGCGCCAATTGATGAGATTTTGGCGGCCGATGAGCGGCGCAGAGAGATTCTGCAGGAGGTTGAGGCTTTGCGCCAGCAGCGAAATGAGAGCTCGAAGCAAATCGGCCGTTGGATGGGCAGCTTGAAGAAGTTGGAAGCAGATCTGCGCCGTGCGGAGGCGGGTCAGGACGTTGGGCAGCCGGTGGAAATGCTGCGGGCCCAGGTGAACAGTATGCAGGTCAATGCTGAGGATGCGAAAGACACCACACGCATTATTGGGGATAAGATCACGCTGCTCGATGAGGAGCTGCGTGTGGTTGAAGAAACATATCGCGAGAAAATGTTGTGGGTGCCTAACATGCCGCATGAGAGTGTACCGGTGGGCCCGGATGACAGCTATAACGTCAATTATGAGCCGCAGGGCGTGCCGATACCTTCCTTCGACTTCGAACCGCAGCCGCATTGGGACTTGGGACCGGCATTAGGCATTATCGACTTTGAGCGAGGCGTGAAGCTGAGCGGCAGCCGCTTCTATATTATGCCGGGGCTGGGCGCGCGGCTGCAGCGGGCAGTGATCCAGTTCATGCTGGATTATCACACGGATGAGCATGGCTATAAGGAGATGTACTTGCCCTTTATGGTCCGCTCGGAGATGTTCGTTGGCGCAGGGCAACTGCCAAAGTTTGAGCAGAATATCTATCGTGATGCGGAAGATGATTTCATGTGGTTGGGAACGGCCGAAATCGCTTTGACGAACTTACACCGGGATGAGATCCTGGATGAAGCGGATCTGCCCAAGAACTATGTGGCCTATACGCCTTGCTTCCGGCGCGAGAAGATGAGCGCGGGGCGGGATGTGCGCGGCATCAAGCGCGGACACCAGTTCGACAAGGTGGAGATGTACAAGTTCACGACGCCGGAGACGAGCTACCAGGAGCTGGACACGCTGGTGCGGCATGCTACGGATATCTGCAATGCGCTGGAATTGCCTTATCGTATTGTGGAGATGGTAACTGGTGACCTGGGCTTCGCGGCGTCGAAGAAATTCGATGTGGAGATTTGGGCTGCTGGCTGCCAGGAGTGGCTGGAGGTCAGCTCGGCCAGCAATACAGAAGCGTTCCAGGCACGGCGCGCGAATGTGAAGTATCGCCCTGCTGATGGCGGTAAGATCCGTTTTGTGCATACGCTAAACGCCAGCGGCCTCGCTCTGCCACGGGTGATGATTGCGATCATGGAAAATAACCAGCAGGCGGATGGCAGCATAAAGGTACCCGGGGTGTTACGGCCGTATATGGGTGGCATTGAGGTGATCCGGTAGTCCATATGATGGGATCAATGGCGCGGCTTGAATTGGTAAGTTGAAAGGAAACCAATTGGCGGGTGAACTTGTTGAATTGGTGAATTGTTACCGTAGCGCGCAGAATGAATTCTGCGACTAGAGAGAAAATAGGTTGCAAACATGTGAGAGAAGGCCGATCGCATAGCCAGCGATCGGTCCTCTTTTTGTGACCACGCAGACAGTCTGTTCGGGCAAAACGGAGGATTGCCTATTGGGCCAGGGCTCTCTCGCGCAATAGGGACTCGTAGACGCGTAATAATCTGTCGACGATTTTCGGCCAGGCGTATTGCTGGGCGTATTGTTGGGCTTGATGACCAAGCCGGTTGCGGCAGGCGGGATTCACTAGTAATTCATAGATGCGTTCCGCTAATGCTTCGGGATCGCGAGATGGCACGTGGAAGCCATTTTCACCGTCACGAATGAGGAAGGCAAGGCCGCCTACTTCAGAAGCGATGACCGGGGTGCCGGTGGCCATGGCCTCTAAAGCGACCATGCCGAAGCTCTCGTAATGGGAGGGCATGATCACCATTTCGGCCGCGGCGTAGTAATTGGGCAATATGTTTTGGTCTTTGGCACCGAGGAAGGTGACCATGTCGTGCACGCCCAGTTCCGTGCGCATCGCTTGGAGGCGGGCCATTTCCACATCGGGATTGTCAGACCAGGGATCGCCGCCAATAATTGCTACACAAACATTCTCCACGGCTTCAGGGTAGCGGTTCTGGATGAGGGCTATGGCTTGTAACAGCGTGTCGATCCCTTTGAGCGGCTCAATTCGGCCGACAAACATGATGTTCCTGTGACTGTCGGGAATGCCCACTGCAGCTTTCGCTTGCGCCTTGGGAATGGCGTAAAAACGGTCCAAATCAACACCAGGCGGGATGACGACCTCTTTACCGGTTCGGACTCCGTAGAGCCAGTGCAACTGCGCCTGTTCCGCGGGCGTGGCGACAATGATACGGTCGGCGACTTGCAGAACGTGCTGTTCACCTGTGATTCTTTCTGGCGGTACGCGCTCATTATCGCCAGTTGCAACACGGTTTTTCATGTGGCCAAGCGTATGGAACATGTGCACGATGGGCGCAGAAGGCCATTCGCGCTGCAGCCTTTCGGCCACGAGTCCGGAGAGCCAATAATGGCTGTGGATCAGGTCATAGTGGAGTTGTTCTTCTTGGGCAACGCGCAGAACCCCGGCCACGAATTCATCGAGATGTCCTATGATATCGGCGACCGGGATTGGCTCTTGAGGGCCGGCAGGGATGTGAATGACGCGGGCACCAAAGCCGAGTTCGTGGCTGATGGCCGGCACGCAATCATCTTGTGAACGGGTGAAAACATCGACCTGGATACCACGGCGTGCAAGTTCAATGCTGAGGTCGCGCACGTAAACGTTCATGCCCCCGGTTTTTTTCCCGCCGAGCATGGCTAAGGGACAGGTGTGAACGGAGAGCATTGCGATACGCTTAGGGAAGGAATTGATGACCATTCTCGATAGTCCTTTTGCAGCGACGCTGCTTCACGGTTTCAGTGTTGACCCCGTGAAATTTGAAGGCGATAGATGGTGCTGTCCTGGGCACCAAAGCGATATTTGTAAGTTTCGCTGCCGCGAAGAAAATCGAATTCAGAGCGGCCGTTTTCAATGGCCCATTGAATGGCATTTGCTGTAAGGACAACACCAAGGCTAAGACTGCCAAAGGCGGTGGGATCGAGGCCGGAATTATAAACCCAGATGCGATCGACGTAGTCGAAATTGAAGAGCCCGGCTGCTTTACGGCCGTCAACTACCATGAACATCAACTGCAATGTACCGGCCTCTTGGGCTGCTGCGGCCACGGCATGGAACAGAGATCTTCTGTTTTCGTGTAGCCAATCTCGCTTCTCAAAAGTACTACCACCCAAAAGGTCAAGAAAATCGTCTACGGCTTGCCGGAGATCGGATTCCGGCCCAATAATTTGGAGGTTAGCCTCAGCACCGCGCGCACGCCTAAGTTTGCGCTGGACTTCGCGTCGTTGTTTGCTGTCCAAGCTCTCTAAATAGGCATCGAAGGTGCCCGGCAGTTGAATAACCGGGCAGACTTCGTCTATCGACTCGACGAGGAGGAAGTCAAATTCCTGCGCCAATCGGGGCAGAACTGCGCGCGAAGGGGAGATGGCCGGAATGTTGCATAGTTCCAGCGAGCGCCATGACGGATACGCTTCACTTTCGAGGCAGTTGAAGACGGCCGACCAGGCATCTTGCGCATGTCGCGCCTCCGCGATCAGGTCGAGATAATCCGTCTCCTCAACACAACCGTTAAAGTGTACGACCCCTTGATCTGTGATGTACAGACAGGCGATAGCGGTTAAGCGGCCATCGTCATCCCGCGTGATGACGCTAGCCAATTCGCTATCCGGCGGCTGAAGGTTCTGCCACCACGCTTGTTGGTAGGCCAGTGACTGGAATGGGGTGTCTGTCATTCCGCGACGGGCCAGAGCATCCCATTCAGGAGCAAGTTCGGTGAAGATGGCATCTCCGTGGTATATTTGAGCATACATATCTTTATTATAACCTGCTCGGAAGAAATGGTTAATTATGGAGTATTGGAGGCTTAATTGAAAACGTTTTCTACCGTTAGCCGTGGGGCCTGGTTGTCGCTCGCGGCTTTATTGATCGCTTTTATCGCTTTGGCCTTGTTGGCACCTGCGGAAAAAACTCTGGGTGAGGCCATACGCTATGTTTATGTCCACGTAGCCCTGACACGGGCGGGGATGTGGGGATTTTATCTAGCCGGGCTGCTGGGTCTCGGCGTCGCGATCAGCGCCCGGGCACATCTTCAGAAGTGGGCGCAGGTTGTGACCTGGGTCTCTTTTGCCTTGTTCGTCGCTGGAGGGATCGGCAGCGTTTTCGCCCAACAGACCAGTTGGGGCGGTCTCCTGTGGGAAGAACCGCGCAACAGAAGCTCATTGAGCGTGATGGCTGTGGCGCTGATCGTTCTCATTCTTAATCATTGGATACCCTGGATACGTGTTCGTGGCCTGCTGTATTTGGGATTGGCGGGATATGTGGCCTGGATCATTCCGCGTACTCCCCTGGTATTTCATCCAGCAAATGCTATTGGGAGTTCACCATCGGCTACTATCCGCTGGGCCTTTTTGGCCTTGACCATTATTGCTTGCCTGATTGGATTGTGGTTCGTCTGGATATTTGGGAGCCGCAAGCCTTCCTAAATTTAGCGGCCCGCAGCCAGGTTGAATCGGCCGAAAAGTAGTTGTGCGTTCGTTAGAATATGGTCACGATTGCGGCGATAAATCAATACACGCTTGAGAAGAGTATGATACCTGAGGTAGAATCAGAGGTATGATGAAAGAGATAGCAGAGTTAGCGTTTGAACAGTCGTTGCTGGAATTGGAAGAGACGGTTGCCAAGCTGGAAGCGGGTGACTTGACGCTGGAAGCGTCGCTTGCGTTGTTTGAGCGCGGACAGAAGCTGGCAGCTCATTGCAGCGATTTGTTGGATAAGGCCAGTTTGCGCGTGGAACAGTTAACGGCCGACGGGGAGATTGTTGAGCTTCCGGTTGGGGAATGAGTGAAGTAATGGAGTGTACCTGAGTTGTTTAAGAATTTACGGGATTCACTAAGTCGTACGCGCCAATCTGTATTTGGACAAATTGCCGGGGTTCTAGGCGCGGGCGATATCACCGATGAAACATGGGAAGACCTGGAGGCACTGCTGATCCAGGCGGATGTGGGTATGCCGACAACTATGTACCTTGTGGACCGGCTGCGGGGACGCGTCACGCGCGAGGGGCTTTATCGCGCCGATCAATTGACTGGTGCTTTAAAAGAGGAGCTTCGTGCGATACTGATTGAGCCGGAAGTATTTGAACTGGAGGAGCCACGACTGCTGACTGTGGTCGTAATCGTGGGTGTTAACGGCTCAGGAAAGACGACAAGCATAGGCAAGCTGGCCACCTATTACAAGGATAGAGGTCACAAGGTAATGCTCGCTGCCGCGGATACATTTCGGGCAGCAGCAATAGAGCAGCTTCAGATCTGGGGCGAACGGGCGGACGTCCCGGTGATAGCCGGACAACCTGGAGGCGATCCAGGCGCGACGGCATACGATGGCATTCGCGCCACGCGGGCACGCGGCTACGATATGCTGATTATCGATACGGCGGGACGCTTGCACACAAAGTATAATTTGATGCGCGAACTGGAAAAAGTATGCAGCGTCTGCCAGAAAAGCGTACACGAGGCTCCGCACGAAGTGCTGCTGGTCTTGGACGCCCCAACTGGTCAGAACGCATTGGTTCAAGCCCAGAAATTTAAGGAATCGGTCAATGTCAGTGGTGTTATCTTGACAAAACTGGATAGCACGGCGAAGGGCGGTATGGTGTTCGCCATCTATCGCGAATTGAATCTACCTGTTCGATTCGTGGGTACGGGCGAGAAATTGGGGGATTTGGCGGCCTTTGATGCCGACTTGTTTGTTGAGGCGCTGTTTGAATAGTTTGAAGGGTGCAAGGAGAGTTGGTTGAGGTCAGCTATCCTGCAATCCAGATTGTTTGAGGGAAATGATGGACGATTTGACGAATAAGTTAGAGGAATTACAGGTTTCTGTAGGACAATTGCGGAGGCGGCTTTGACGTAGATGCCAAGAGTGAAAAGTTAGCGAGCCTACACGTGGCATCAGCGGTTCCGGGTTTCTGGGACGATTCGGAAGCAGCGCAGGCGATGATGCGTGATATCACTAAATTGCGTGAACAGGTAAGTGTTTGGGAAAAGCTAAGCAACCGCCTGCAAGAGACGAAGGAGCTGGCCGAACTGGCGGATGAGGAGCTGGCAGATGATCTGGCCATTGAAGTGGCGACGCTGGAATCCGAAGTGGGTAAGTTGGCGTTTCGCACGCTATTCAACGGGCCGTACGACGACGAAGACGCCTTGTTGTCCATTCATGCCGGCGCGGGAGGAACAGAGGCACAGGATTGGGCAGAGATGTTGCTGCGGATGTATGTGCGCTGGGCAGATTCGCATGGCTTTGTGGTAGACATTCTGGATAGGAGCAGCGGTGACGAGGCCGGCCTGAAAAGCGTGCTGCTCGCGGTTCGCGGCGATTATGCTTACGGGCGGCTGCGGTCGGAACGGGGAGTGCACAGACTGGTGCGTATTTCGCCGTACGACGCTTCGAAACGGAGACATACTTCCTTTGCCAAGTTGGAGCTGTGGCCAGATATTGCCGATGAAATTGAAATCGAGATCGACGACAAGGATTTGCGTATTGACCGTTTTCGGGCGAGTGGGGCTGGTGGGCAGCATGTACAGAAAAATGAGACGGCCGTGCGTATTACGCACTTCCCATCGGGAATTGTCGTTTCCTGTCAGAATCAACGCTCTTTGACACAGAACATGCAGATGGCGATGAACATCCTGAAAACACAGTTGTTTGAACTGGAAACGCAGAAGCAAGAAGCGGAAATTTCGGCCATAAAGGGTCAGGTTGTGGATGCGGGATGGGGCAATCAGATCCGTTCCTATGTTTTGCACCCCTATAAGATGGTCAAGGATTTGCGTACCGGCTATGAGACGGGCAATACGCAAGGGGTCCTGGATGGACGCTTGGACCCTTTCATGGAGGCGTATTTGCGCTACACTGTGGGTGAGGGGGAGGAGACCGGCTAGAAGGGCGAGAAGGGAGATTCAGAAGCGGGTTTTCTTAGTGGCGACTGTAAAATAGCTTGCGAAAGCTAGAACGCGTGCTATAATTAAAAGTTCGCGAACAGTTCGTTAATTTTTCGCGTGGGAAGTTGACATAGCAACGGTTACCGGTATAATAACAGCAATGTTCAACGTTGATCCAAGCAGCAGGAGCGTCGGCTATAATAAGCCGAACGCTCTTTTGTGCGTTTACGCACTATTTTCCTCAACCGGCACACATGGGGGTTTTTCTGGCTTCTGGGGGTTGGATTCCAATTCCTAGGGCGCACTCGACGTTGCGGTAAATCCGCACTTACGTTCCCCCTGGGGTGGGGTGCGCCAACGACACGATTAGATCATTTTGGAGGTCGCACTAAGTGGAAACTACAGATTTCCGTTCATTACGTATTAGCTTAGCATCCCCGCAGCAAATCCGTTCCTGGTCCTACGGTGAAGTTACCAAGCCGGAGACTATTAACTACCGGCGCTTGCGACCGGAAAAGGATGGCTTGTTCTGCGAGGCAATTTTTGGCCCTACACGTGACTGGCAATGTTACTGTGGTAAATACCGTAACGTGCGTTACCGGGGCATTGTTTGCGACAAATGCGGGGTTGAGATTACCCGATCCTCTGTGCGACGCGAGAGACTAGGCCATATTGAACTTGCTGCCCCTGTGGCTCATGTTTGGTATACGCGCCGGGTGCCCAGTTATATGGGCTTGCTGCTGAATATTTCAAGGCGCAATCTGGACCGTGTCTTGTATTTTGCACAGTATGTCATCACGAATATCGATCAAGAAGCTCGCGAACGTGCCCTGAAGCGTTTGGACGAAGAACTGATTGATGCAGAGCAGAAACTTGACCTGAAAATGGTGGAGGACGTTCGTGCTGCGACTGCTGATGTAAGTGAACGGCTCCTCGATCTGGAAGTGCAGATCGAAGAGTTGAATGAGACATTTGATGACCGCCTGGCCGAAGCTACAGATGAGTCGGTCGACGAGGCACAGGCGATACAGCAACGGCTCGAAAACTTACTAGGTTCGACTACTTCGGAGCAGATCACACTTGGTGAAGATGTTATCGCCGAAGCAAAAGAAACCATTGGGCTTGAGCATATCACCGTCGTGCAAGATCGGGCGAGCCTGCGGCTAACTGAGGTTCAGAAGGCATTCGAAGAGGATCACCAGGCCAGGATTGCAGATATGCAGCGCGAAGTGGCGGAATTGCGATCCGAAATTGATGCGGCTACAGAAGAAAGGCGAGAGTTGGTGGACCAAACATTAACCCGCTTGCGCCAACAAGCTCAGGCCAACCACGATCAACTCGAGAATCTTGCTCTCACACAATTCCTCACCGAAAACGAATATCGTGAATTGAAGAGTAAATTCGGAAACGTTTTCCGGGCGGGAATGGGTGCTGAAGCCTTTCATGACATCTTGAAAGATATGGATCTGGAGCAGTTGTCGCGTGATCTTTGGCGACAAGTGCGAACTACACGCTCCAAACAAGCGGCAAAACGCGCTACCAAGCGACTGAAGGTCGTAGAGTCATTGCGCGAAAGCGGCAACAGTCCAGAGTGGATGATCCTGACCGTATTGCCGGTTATTCCTCCCGATTTGCGACCGATGGTTCAATTGGATGGCGGTCGTTTTGCGACCTCTGATTTGAATGATCTTTACCGCCGCGTCATTAATCGCAATAACCGTCTTAAACGATTGCTGGATCTTGGTGCTCCTGATGTTATTGTGCGCAATGAGAAGCGCATGCTGCAGGAAGCGGTGGATAGTTTGATCGACAACAGCCAGCGCGGCAAGGCTTTGAGCCGTCGTGGCCGTCGCGAGCTAAAGTCCCTTTCCGATATGTTGAAAGGTAAGAAAGGACGCTTCCGACGTAATCTTTTGGGCAAGCGTGTTGACTATTCGGGCCGTTCCGTGATTGTCGTGGGACCAAAACTGAAGATGGGCGAATGTGGCTTGCCCAAGGTGATGGCCTTGGAGCTGTTCCGACCTTTCGTCATCAGCAAATTGATCGCTCACGGCTACGCCAGCAATGTCAAGGGGGCCAAGCGCTACATTGAACGCCAGCCGCCTGAAGTGTGGGAGGTGCTTGAGGAAGTCATCCAAGGACGGCCGATTTTGCTCAACCGCGCTCCAACGCTGCATCGATTGGGTATTCAGGCTTTCATGCCCAAGGTGGTTGAAGGTAAGGCTATCCAATTGCACCCACTGGTATGTGCTGCTTTTAACGCCGATTTTGATGGCGATCAGATGGCTGTTCATGTGCCCTTGTCGCAAAGTGCCGTGCGTGAAGCAAAAGAGTTGATGCTGGCAAATAAGAACTTGCTTAAGCCGGCCGATGGTCAGCCCATTGTTGGTCCATCTAAGGATATGGTGCTTGGTGTTTACTATATCACTCTGATGCGCGACGGGCGTCCAGGCGAAGGGCGTATCTTCAGCAATATGGACGAAGTGGAAATGGCCTACGAGCTGGGATATGTCGACATCCACGCCAAGATCAAGGTGAATACGGACACGTATTATGATGAGAATGGGCAGCGCTATGCTGATGGCAAACCACGACGGCGACTGATTGAGACTTCGACTGGCCGCGTGCTATTTAATCTTGTGCTGCCGAAAGAGGCGCGCTTCGTAAACCGGTTGCTGGACAAGGCTGGTGTCAACCAACTGATCAACCGCATCTACCGCATTGTGGGCGACGAGAAGACGATCATGATGGCGGATGCAATCAAGGATATTGGCTTTAAGTTCGCTACGGTTTCCGGTACCACGGTAGCTGTGGCTGACTTGACTGTGCCAGAAGCGCGGTCCGGTATTTTATCCCAGGCACGCAATCGCGTGGATGAGATTGACCGCCAATACCGGCGCGGCCTGTTAACCCCTGAAGAACAATACCAACGTACCGTTGAGACCTGGAATGAGGCTAAGGACGACGTGGCCGATGCAGTTCGTGAGGCCATGGATCCGAACGGTCCGATGGCCGTTATGGCGCTTTCTGGCGCCGGCAAGGGTGGCTTTGGGCCTATCACGCAGCTGGCCGGTATGCGCGGCTTGATGGCTGACCCGCAGGGACGGATTATTCCTGTGCCTATCTTGTCAAACTTCCGAGAGGGTCTAGATGCCCTGGAGTACTTCATCTCTACTCATGGAGCGCGCAAGGGTTTGGCTGATACCGCCCTGCGTACAGCGGATGCCGGTTATCTGACACGTCGCCTAGTGGATGTGGCTCAGGACCTGATTATTCTGGCCGAAGATTGTGGCACCAGGAACGGGATATGGGTAAGACGAATTGATAATTTCGGCAAGCAGACGCTCGCAGAGCGCATCTCAGGGCGCGTGGCGGCAGAGGCATTTGTCGACCCGGAAACTGGCGAGATTATCGTGGAAAAGAATGGGTTTATTAACGATGAGATTGGAGAGGCTATAGATGCCAGTGGCGTGGATGAAGTCTTTGTGCGCTCGCCAATGACTTGTGAGCTGGACCAAGGCATCTGTGCCCAATGCTACGGCTTAGACTTAGGCCGCGGAACTCCTGTGAAATTGGGAACGGCCGTAGGTATTGTGGCAGCCCAATCTATTGGCGAACCTGGCACACAGTTGACGCTACGTACCTTCCATACTGGCGGTACGGCCTCGGCGGCAGGTGATATCACGCAGGGTTTGCCCCGTGTTGAAGAGCTGTTCGAAGCGAGAATGCGCCCGAAGGGCGAGGCGACGATCACCGAGATTGGTGGAATGGCGACGACACATGTGGTTGAGGGCGTTCGCCATGTTCAGGTTACGGATCGCAAGATGGTCGAAGATGCTTACGAGATACCCGAGGGTTGGACGATTCGTGTCGAGCATCAAGATGCAGTCGAAGTTGGCGACGTGATTGCTCTCGACGAAGACAAAGAGATCCAGGCCCGGCACAACGGGCGGGTGATGTCAGATAACGGTAACCTGAGGGTGGTTTGGGAGAGCGTTGAAGAACAAGACTATGCGATTCCAGCCGGCATGCGACTACTTGTTTCGGATGGAGAAACTGTAACACCTGGGCAACAGCTTACCGAAGGCTCTAAAAACCCCCATCGGATTTTGGAGATTTTGGGTCGTGATGCCGTGACGCGCTATTTGCTGCATGAAGTACAACAGGTTTACCGTCCACAGGGTCAAAATATCCATGATAAACACTTCGAAGTGATTATTCGCAAGATGCTGAGCAAAGTAACTGTGTTGACTTCCGGTGATACTGAATTCTTGCTCGACGATCTGGTTGATAGTTCCTATTTCCAGAAAATGAACGCACTGGTTGTGGAAGAGGGTGGCGAGCCAGCAGACGCAGAACCCATTCTACTAGGCATAACTAAAGCCTCTCTTAACACAGACAGCTTCTTGTCGGCGAGTTCTTTCCAACACACGATCAAAGTGTTGGCCGGCGCGGCTATCTCCGGCAAGCGAGATAATTTGATTGGTCTGAAAGAGAACGTCATTATCGGTAAGCTGATCCCAGCAGGCACCGGCTATGAAGAACGGCTTCGCAAGGAAGAAGCGAAACGGATCGAAGCTGAAAAACCAATTATTGATATGGCAACGGTTACAAGCAGCTTACTCATCGACGACAATACTGATGAGAGTGTTTTAGAAGCGATGATATCCGCTGCGGCAGAAACCCGAGCGAAGGAAGTTGCCGCAGCGATGGCAATGGCTTCTGGTGAAATCGCACCTGCAGACAAGTCTGATGATGACTACGACGATGATGATGACTACGACGAGCCTCAAGATCTCGACTTTGCGCGATTCCTGGTAGATCCTATCGATCTCGAAAAGCTTGAAGTTGGTGCGAAGCCCGTCGAAGAATGGCCGGATGAAGATGAGAAAACGGAAGATTCCGACGATGATTAGCAGAATCGCGTATTTTGCGAATGGTATTCAGCGTGTCCTTGTAAAACAGAGATCCCTGAAGTAGATAAAGCGGCGGCCCAAAAAGGCCGCCGCTTTTTTTGCGGTCCTTTTTGGCCAGAAGAAAGCAAATCCATCACCTGGGGCAAGATCCACGAAAATCTGGCGTCCAGGACACAATCTTAAGGCAATTATCGCAGAAATCTTGTCATTAACCGGGTGCAGATCACCTATACTGTGTTTCCTAACCGGCCATGGCCACGATTTAAAGCCAATTTAGCTCACGACAATTTCACAAAGCGCAAGAATACATTCCTACTCTTGCGGTGTGGTGCTATACTTATGCACTATCTTTTCCCTCACAACACGCTCGCTATGTCTGGCCATACCAGAAGCAAGGAGAAAACTTCATGGCAATCAAGACTTATAAAGATGGAACACCCTTCACCGGCGTTGTCGGCCGTACCACGGAGGAATCCGCACCGGCCTGGCCCGAGCCGCCGCGCTCACCGGAAGGTACGCCCAACGTGCTCTTCTTCGTCCTGGACGACGTCGGCTACGGGCAGTTGTCGAGCTTCGGTGGGCTGGTCGAGACGCCCGTACTGGATAGCCTGGCCGCCAACGGCCTGCGCTACACCAACGTGCACACCACAGCACTGTGCTCGCCGTCGCGCGGCTGTATTATCACCGGGCGCAATCA
>CAVONO010000016.1:0-59794 GCA_963697305.1 uncultured Chloroflexia bacterium | reverse complement strand
TTGCCTTCTCCAAAAAGCCTATTCTTGAACGAGAGTATGCCGCTGCGACAGGGATAACCCTGATCAGACGGCTATATTAACACCATAACGGAACGTGCGGCCCCCGTCACCCACCCCCCGGGGGTGAATTAGGGGGTGAATCATCTTTTAAGCAGCTATAATGCCCGTATGAACAGTCGTGAGACCAGTGATCTGCCTCTGGCGCAGTCCCTCACCACCCGCGAGCAAGAGATTCTGAACTGCATTGGCGACGGGTTGACCAATCGTCAGATGGCTGAACGTCTGACCATTGCCGCGGGTACAGTGAAGTGGTACGCGCGCCAAATCTACAGCAAGCTTGGCGTGGCCAACCGCGCCGATGCGGTTAGCTGTGCGTTAAGCCTGGGTCTTCTGCCGTCGGAAGAACAGGAAGGAGCAATGCGGCACAATCTGCCGCACGCGGCAATGCCCTTTGTCGGCCGTGAATTGGAACTGGAGGCCATCGCCGCTTTCATCGCCGATCCCCATGCCCGCATCATCACCATCACCGGCCCGGGGGGCATCGGCAAGACGCGCCTGGCTCTGGAAGCTGCCGCCCGCGAACTGCATGCGGGTTCTCAATTCCCCGACGGCGTCTTTTTTGTCTCTCTGGCCCCGCTCAATTCGTCCGCGGAGATCACAGCCACGCTAGCCGCGGCGCTGGAGTTCCAATTCCAAGGTGCAAGAGATGAAACGGAACAGCTGATCAACTACCTGCAAAACAAGCGCCTGCTGTTGTTGATGGACAACTTCGAACATATTCTGGACGGCCGTCCACTGCTGGCTGAAATCAATACAAGGGCCGCGGGCATCACCTTAATCATTACCTCTCGCGAGCGGCTGCAAATGCGCGGCGAACAACTCTTTCCCCTGGGCGGCCTGGGGATAGCAGCAGGCGACAATGCCGCGGCTGAATCCCCCGCCGGCCAACTCTTCTTGAACATCGCCCGGCGCGCTGTGCCTGATTTCCGGCTTCTGGAAGGGGAGGCTGCGCACCTGCTGCGCATCTGCCGCCTGGTGGAAGGCATGCCCCTGGGCTTGGAGCTGGCTGCGTCCTGGGCCGGGCTGCTGCCCTTATCCGAAATCGCCGCTGAAATTAATCATAGTCTTGATCTGCTGGCCACCGAGCTCCAGGATGTGCCGCGGCGGCATCAAACCATGCAGGCCGCGCTGGATGTCTCCTGGAGACGTCTCAACTCGCAGCAGCAGCGCGCTTTCCAACAGCTGACCGTCTTCAGCGGTGGGTTCACGCGCCCGGCGGCGCTGGAAATTACCGGGACGACCCTGCCACAGCTGGTCACCCTGGCCAACAAGTCCTGGCTCTCCTACGACAGGCAAAAAGATCGCTACTTCATCCACGAACTGCTGCGCCAGTACGGCGCCGCCAGGTTAAACGCCGATCCGGCCACGGAACAGGCCGTGGGTCAGCGGCACAGCACTTACTTCTGCCGCTTTCTAGAGGGACGTGAGACAGACTGGTTTGGGCCGCGGCAGCAAGAAGCCGTTGCCGAAGTACACGGTGAAATCGACAATATCCAGCGCACCTGGCGTTGGGCAGCCGAACAGAGAGATGGTGTCCTGCTGGCTCAGGGTCTGAACAGTCTCTGCAGTTTTTATCACTGGGAAGGCCGATTGACAGATGGTCGATACGCTTGCCGCCTGGCAAGGGATGGACTATCGAAATCTATCCGCGGGCAAAAGGTTGACAATGCACAGCTGCTGGCTTTATGGTCTTTGGTTTTGGCCTGGGAGTCTGATTTTGTTCGCGAAGTAACGCAGAAAGAGGAGCTTTTGGTACAAAGCCAGCAGCTTCTAGATCGAGTGACGCAAACCGGCCGCGACACGCGAGTTGAACAGGCATTTATCTTTCTGCAAAAAACCAACGCCACCCAAAACACGGATCTCGATAAAACCAAACGTTCTGCCAACCTGGGGCTTACTTTGTTCCGGGAACTGAATGACCGCTGGGGTGAGGCAGAGGCGCTACTGTTTTTGGGCGGTTATTACGCTGATCGAGGTGCATTGTATCTAGCAAATGATCTGTTACGCAGCAGCTTAGCAATCAAACAACAACTAAACGATACTCAAGGGATCGCCACAACCACACACTTTCTCGGCACAGTTGCCAGGTATCAAGGCAATTTTGAAGAGGCTGAAACACTTCACCAGCAAAGTCTTTCTCTTTACCAGCAATTAGGGAAACTTTCGAGTGTCAGGATGTGCCTGGGAATTCTTTCGTTAACACTTTCTTGGGCAGGGAAATTCCTTGCCGCCAAAGATATTGTCGAGCAAGCAATAGAAATCGGTCAAGATTTAGGCCAATTGCCAAACCCCAGGCTTTTCAATCCACTAACCAAGGCTACTATCCATCTTGGTCATTATGAAGAAGGCCTAGTGATGGCGACAGAAAACCTGGAACTGGCCAGGCAAATTGGCTGGTTGTCGCATATAGGTTTTGGGCTAACGTTCCTGGGTGAAGCTGCCTTCGTGGAAGGGGATCTTGACGGCGCAATGCACCATCTATTGGAAGGATCCGCTGTTTTTGCAGAGTTGCAGCATGTTCACCTGGCGTTTCCACAGGCGATTCTGAGCTATGTAATTCGCGCCCAGGGTGATGAAAAGATGGCGCGCGAGCAACTGGCCAGCGCTGTGCAGTTAGGAACTATAGACCATTCCATCTTCGCCATCATTTATAGTCTACCGGTGGCAGCGCTGCTCGCTGCCGACAATGATGATCCTGAACGAGCTGTTGAATTATACGGCCTAGCGCAGCAGTTTCGTCACATCAGTAATTCGCGTTGGTTTGAGGATGTCGCTTGCCGCGAGCTGGACAAGGTGCGCGCTTCTTTGTCGCCGGATGTGGCGGCGGCTGCCGAAGACCGGGGGCGCGAGCTGGATGTGTGGCAAACTGGCCGAAACCCTGCTGCGCGAACTGGACGGCCGTTAAGCTGGGACCCGGCCACATGAAAGTGGACACATATAGGGTATCTCCCAGATCTGCGCTGGAGATTATCAAAAACCAGGGGCTAACCAGCAGGCGGTAAGTTCTCTACGGTCTGCGTCATATTAGGATACCAGCTACAGAAGGCTTCCCGTAATTCTCCGTTGAGCGTCTTGGTACGTGTCTGTAGGAGAGCATCAAAAACCGGGGGCAAATTTTCGGGAGAATAACGGCGATTATTTCAGGATACTTGAATTACCGCTGAGACTCCTGCAAGTAGCTCTCTGATTCATAGCTTGATTCCTAGAGGTAGCCCCCACTTTTTGATAGTCTCTTCATTGAGAAAACAACAGACCAGGGGCTAGACTGCCAATGGTAGGTGTTCCGTAGTACCTGATATCCCTCGATAGGGCGTGTCCCGAATTTCTGTAAATCAAAGGTTTTATTCTAGAACTCGCTCTGATTCTTAAATCACTTCATCTATGTAACCCGATAAATCTTGTCCCCTTCGTGCACCTTTTCATACACCTTAAGCGCGACGTCTGCACCAGCGCCAACAGCTTGCACTTTCCGGTGTTCAATTTCCATCGAGCTGACCTGTTGTACAATGTCTGTCCTGCGCCCAGCGATATGAATTGTGTCGCCGATCTCAAGCCCGTCTTCCAGTTCGAGGACGGCCACGCCGATGCGATCGTAGTAGTGCGTGATTTTGCCGATTTGCTTTTCCATAATTTAACCTCCCTGAATACCACCTGCTTGCTTTCTCACGAGTGCGCTTCCATGCTTCTTCAGCCCTTGGCGTAGTCGAATGAAGCGATACGGTCCGGCGTGATGCGCACGATTACGCATTGCCACTTGCTTGATATCCTACGGGCGTACGCCTCGGCATCTTCACGGGGCAGCCGCCTCTCAAAGATGGCAACGCGTTTGGAGAGCACATCTTCATAGTCTAACTCGGCCGTGCCATAGATCAACGCGCCCTTAAACGGCACCTCCGTCGTGTCAATCAGGACAGTGACATTGTTGTTACGTTTGATGTTCCTGATTTTTCGACTGGCATCTTGCGTGGCCATCAAGATTTGGCCGTCTATATACTTGAAGAAGATCGGCGCAATATGAATGGTGCCGTCCCCATTCAACGTTCCCAATCTTGCAAAAGTTGTTTGTCCAAAGAAAGATACAAGCTCCTCGTCGTTCATGGCAGGTAACTGAGGATAGGTTACCTTGTCAATCCAATTCCCTATCATTTGCCGACTCCTTCGACCAAGAAAAGGCAGTTCACGTTACTGGTGCTTCCTTCTCCCCCAAATAGATACCTTTGGCAACTCGTGCCTGACAGATTCTAAGAACAGTATAGATCCATGTTAGAAAAGCTGGCAAGTATGCAAATGTCCGGTCTATCTTCTTCTCTGAAGGGCTGTGTTGCAAAAAAATTCCAGCAATTTTTATGCAGGCAGGGTCAAGCGAATCGGGTGATTCTGGCTTACACGCCTAAACCGAACTATGAAGAGTTTATTGACTTTGCACGGCGGCATCGCTATCCGAGGCGGTGGTTGCCGAAGCAGTATGCCAAGTTGCAGAAAGAACACCCGGACGCAAATTCAGAGACGGTGGCTGTCTACGAGGAAGAAGGGCGAATGCTGGCAAAAGACTTGTTGGGGTTGATGCAAACGAATCGGCGGCTGAAACGAGAGTTGACCGGATTGTTTGAAGAACATCCTGACCAACACATTTTCGCCTCGCTACCAGGAGCAGGAGAGCTGTTGGCGCCATCGTTGTTGGCCAAGTTTGGGGATGACCGGGCGCGATTCCCGACGGCGGGAAGCGTGCAAGCCTTGGCTGGGACCTGTCCGGTGACGGACCAGAGTGGCAAGAAACGAATTGTCAAGTTCAGGAGGAAATGTGACAAAGAGTTTCGCCAAATCGTCCAACAATGGGCGCGGTGTTCGCTGCGGCGGTCAGTGTGGGCCAATGCCTACTGGGAAGAAATCCGCAGTCGGGGTCATGGGGATAATGATGCCTATCGACGCTTGGGAAATCGCTGGTTGGGAATATGCTGGAAGTTATGGCAAACAGAGGAGGTGTATAATGAAGCGTATCATCTGAGACAGCGGTGGCTACGCCGCAAACCAAGAAGCAATAAGGGTTGAAAAGATAGAATAGTGCTGTTCGTGACTGGAGAGACGGGTTGATGTGGTATCGTAAATATAAGGTAGAAAGCGGACGAAAAACGCGAGTTAGCTCCGCAGGTGCCATCTGTCAACCCGTCGAAATTGGTACTTGACAAAGTGTGTCCCGTCGCTCCCGTCTAAGCCTATAGTGCTAGTCACTAAGACACAAAGACTCCTGAATACCAGGGGTCTTTTCTTTTTCCCTGTTTTCTCCCAAATCCTATAGTTCACAGAGTGAGCGAGACTTATCGCTCCCGTCATATGAATCTTCAACAGATGGATACATGATTACGTACCGCGGAAGGGATGCCGGTTTGGAATTAGTGCGAACCTTGCCGGGTTACTCTGGCCCTCTAACTACCATGTCTCGACAGGCTTGATTTTGGCCATTTGTATGCTATGATGAAATCATTCAACTGACCCGGATCAGAAAGGAAACAGGATGCGTGTTGATATAAGATTAAGCGGTGAACTAGCTATCCTGGCCGGCCGGCCTCGCTTTAGCGTGACGCTGCCAGATGACAGTACGGTGAATGACCTCACGATCCTGTTACGCCGCGAGCACCCTGAATTAGGGCCTAGATTGGATACGGCGGTTCCCATCATTGCAGGCAGACATGTTTCCCAGTTTGAACCATTGTCGGATGGGCAAGAGGTAGCATTCTTGTTGCCCATAGCGGGCGGGGAATGAACAGCCAACCGTTAGCAGAAAACAGTAAGCAGTCTGAGGAGGTAAGGTCATGACAGTGGATATGCAAAAGCAGCAGGTTGAGTTGGAAAGCCAACCCGAAAGGTATGGTTACGGGCATGAGACTGTGTTCGTCGACCAGTTCATCGATGGCATTCTCGATCCCAATAAACCGATGCTTGGGCCGGTGCGTGATGGCGGGCACATTGTGGCCAACACAGCACCGGGATGCTGGGGGCCGATGATCACGCCGGAAATTCGGGGCGGGCATGAAGTCACAGTACCGGTCGCCGTCCTGGGCGCTGAAGTCGGAGATGCCATTGCTATCCGCATCAAGGATATCACGGTCACATCATTGGCCACCGCTTCCGGTAATGACGTGTTTATGGACGGCCGTTTCCTGGGTGATCCGTATGTGGCTGGTCAATGCCCTGATTGTGGCACGCTTTACCCTAAGACGGTCGTCAAAGGCATCGGACAGACAGCCGTACGCTGTGCCAAATGCGGTGCGGACGCTGCACCCTTCAATTTCACCAACGGCTATACAATTGCCTTTGATAGCAATCGAGCGGTGGGTGTGACCCTGCCGCAAGAAGCGGCTGAAGCAATTGCCAGAGAAGCACAAGAAGTATGCGGCGTTACCGGAGAAGTCAATCCAAAATCCGATATTGACATTTGCTCCCCATGACCTGGTCGGTCTGGTAGCCCGTTTACGGCCGTTCATGGGACAATTGGGGACGACGCCCTCGTGCCCGATTCCGGATTCACACAATGCCGGCGATTTTGGCTCCTTCCTCATCGGGGCGCCGCACGAGTACGCGATTACGGCCGAACAGTTATCGCTACACCGCACCGATGGCCACATGGACATTGACGCGGCACGCGCCGGCGCGATCCTCATCTGCCCGGTCAAGACGCCTGGCGGCGGCGTTTATTTAGGTGATATGCACGCTCTACAGGGAGACGGAGAAATCGCCGGGCACACCTGCGACGTGTCCGGTACGGTGACGCTTCAGGTGCATTTGCTTAAAGGGCTAGGCATAGACGGGCCGATCTTATTCCCGTTGGTGGAAGATTTGCCCTTCATGGCCAAACCGTTGACCGCGGCAGAACGGGTACAAGCTCAAGCAGTCGCTGACGCCTGGGGCACGGTTGTCGAGGAATCGGCTCCTATTTCGGTCATCGGCACTGGCCCCGATCTAAATGCGGCTACGGATAACGGCCTGGCCCGCGCGGCCGAACTGCTGGAAATGAGTGTGCCGGAAGTTAAAAATCGGGCAACCATTACCGGTGCGATTGAAATCGGCCGCCACCCAGGCGTGGTGCAAGTGACATTCCGAGCGCCTCTGGATCGACTGGAATCGCGTGGTTTACTACCTTTCGTTCGCGACCAATATGGTATTGGTTAGGACGTAACTAGTTGCCAGGCACTTGCGCTAACGAGCTTATCCAGAAAAAAGCTTGCTAAGTGCCTGGCAACTCTGCAGGATACTTACAGTAAGTCGCTCAATGACGATGTGGAGTTGGCGAAATTTCGTCAGCTTTCTGCACGGTCAATGTAAACCTTCCAGGGTTTCAGCTTTTTTGACGGCATCTTCCAATGCCATGCCGGTAAAGTACGATGCATTAAAGAGACGCCCGCTTTTCGTGTCATCAACAAAGGCGCCGACCACTACCCCAGGAATGCTGCTTTCAGGCGGATTTGGGGCCTGTGGACCACCCAAATCAGTGCGGCACCAACCGGGATCGGTGAGGTTAATCAATACATTGGTTCCTTCGAGCTTGGTGCCCAGATCGGTGGTGAATTTGTCGAGCGCCGCCTTGCTCGCCGAGTATGCAGCCTGTTCCGGCTGGTCTTTTATGCCGCTGGTGGTATTGATTACCCGTCCAAAACCCCGTTCGATCATTCTGGGAATCAAACGATAGCAAATCGTAGTCACGGCAATGAAGTTGATCTTAAAGCTCAAATCAAAATCCTCAAGCGGAGTTTTCCAAAAATCCTCGCGGTAAGTAACCTGAACTGCAGCATTGTTGAAAACAATATCAACGGGGGTTCCCTTGGCTTCGATTTCATCAAGCATTCCCACTACTTCCTGGTGGTTTGCAAGATCTGCCTGAAGAGCATACGCTTCTATGCCGAGTGCCTTTACCGCTGCCATTATTTTCTTTGTATGCTCAAGACTCCGGCTATGCAAAACCAAATTGCAGCCCTGTTCAGCCATAAATAAGGCAGCGAGGTAGCCAATACCACGGCTCGCACCGGTAATAAGAGCCCATTTCCCTTCGACTGATACCATTGTTTCATTCCCCTTTTATATTTTTGTTCCAGTAATCTCTGTACGCTGCTTCCATCAACAAGAAAAATGCCTGCCCTTCCGCAGCGGTACCGGGATGATCAAAATGTGGCGCACCGCACACACCTTGCACCAGGCCATCTTCATCCACCTTGGCGTGCGCAGCCTGTCGCATATGGTCAGCGGTGTCAAGATAGGTTGTACCTAACCATCCGCCCGTAACGCCTCGATAGATAGTATAGGCTAACATCTGCGAGAGGTTGGACTCCACAAACGATGACGGATCATCGACGACATCGTAAAACAAGCCATCTTCTCTTTGATGAATTAGACAGCCATCTAACACCGCTCTGACGTAATCCACGAGTCGCTGTTTTTCAGCCATCATCTTAGCTGGCAGCGTGCGAATGACGCGCGCCATCCCCGCAGCAGCCCAGCCATTTCCCACGCCCCAACAGGCTTTTCGTGCGAACGCTTGCTCTCCATCATCCCAAATATGCGCAAAAAGCTGTTTCTCCGGCAACCATAATAGATCCCGAATTCCTTCGATTTGCTTGACTGCTTCCTCTGAATGCTCAGCGACAGCCAAAAAAGGTGGGGCCATGTACATCGAATCGATCCACACTTGGGGCTTTGTCTCAATGTGATGGAGCGTGCCGCGGCTTGTTTTTGGAGCGTGATTCAACAAATAGTCAAGCATTTTATCTGCCGCTGCCTGAAGCAATTTGTCGCCGGTTAAGTTCGCGGCGTACAGCACCGCCTCGCCATTGGCGGCAGGGTCAGTGACGGCGTGATTTGAGCCCATCACGCCCAGGCGCCCATCCGCACGCTGGCGGAGCACAGCCTCCTTGGCCAGCAAAACGACGAAATCGGGTTCGCCAAGTTCCAGGAATGCTTGCGCAGCGACACCTTGCTCCCAAGAATAGCGCTGCATCGCCAGCAAGGCACGTTTAGCTTTTTCGACAAGGTGATCAATCTGGTGGTTGTTTGCTTTTGGCATCTGATTCTCCCAAATGGCCTAAATACAGCATACGGCCGAACAATCCCAAGCCGGGTTAATGGATTCCTTCTACGCCGCAATCTATGCTTTTTCATCCACCAGCTCAGGCTAGGTCCAGTCGTGTTGAAGCGTCCGGCAATGGACCGCTGCGGTGAAAAGAAGCATTCGGTTAAGCAAAGAAAGATGATGACGGCCGTCTTATTCCCCACCAGGGTTGTTAACCGGCCAGTGCACAAAAGCGGCCGTGCCTTGTTGGACACCCGCGCTCTCTAACCAAACCGTGCCGCCATAAAATTCAACAATCAATTTGGTTAGCGACAGCCCCAGTCCGACCCCCGGCACAGCGCGCGAGCGAGATTTATCGGCGCGGTAAAAACGCTCGAAGAGGCGCGGAAAATCTTCTGGGGCAATGCCCTGGCCGTAGTCGCGAATGGTGTGCAAAATGGCGTTGGCTTCCGGCATTATTTGCCACACGATTTGCCCCCCGGCTGTTGAAAATTTCAAAGCATTGCTGAGCAAATTGCGAAAGACGATCGAAACATGAATCTGCCCGGCAATAATATCGGGGAGGGGTTCCGAAGCCTGCAGGGTAAGGGTGATGTCCCGGCTTGTGGCTTCCTCGGCGACCTCGGCCAGCAGCTGCTGTGCCAGGCGCAGGCAGTTGATCCTTTCCTGTCCTGCTTGCAAACGGCCGGCATCGAGATGGGACAGCAAAAGCAATTCCTGGACCAAGTTGCCCATCCGTTGGGCCTCGTCGTCAATTTCAATAATATATTGCCGGGTTAACTCCTCATCTACATTGCCGTGGCGTAGAGCTTCGCTGCGCAGGCGAATGACGGTGAGCGGCGTGCGCAGTTCATGAGAGGCGTTGCTGGCGAAGGCGCGCTGCTCCTCGATCATGCGTTTTACTTGGCTGCTCATCTGGTTGAAGCTGCGTGCCACTGCTCCAAATTCATCACGGCGGTCTTCCGGCAAGTGCTGTGAAAAATCGCCCTGCGCGATTTGCAAGGAAGCCTGGCGCATTTGGTCCAGGGGGCGGGTGAGCGTGGCAGCCAGCAAGTAGGCGGCCAGGCCTGCCAAGACGGTTACGGCAAGCACAGCAGCGGCAAGAGCCAGCCAGCGCTGCTGGATCAGCGTCTGCGCGCCGGAGAGCGGCGCGGCGACTTGCACAACGCCGATAATGCCGCGGTCTTCCAGGATTGGGGCAGCGACATAAGCCATTGCGCCTTCCAGGCGCGTACTAATATTGCCGCTAAGGGCACTTTCTACTTCCGGCGCGGCGCGAGTGCTGGACTCACCGCTGCTGCTGGTGAGGAAACGGCCGCTGCCATCAAATAAAACTACCTCCACAGCAGTCTGGTTGGCATAGGTCTGCAGTATATTCTGCACAGCGATTTCTGTAGACTCTCCTTCTAATAAATGCTCGAAGGGTTCTTTGAGTGCTTCGGCGATTAACTGCGCCTGGTTGCCCAGGCCGCTTGTAAAATCCTGGACTGTGCCGGCGGAGATTTGGCTGCCAGCCAGCAGAACCACAATCGTAAAGCCAACCAGAATAAGCCCGGCGTAGGCCAGCAGCAGGCGCGTACGCAGCGAAGAAAGGCCTAATTTCATGAGCCCTCTTTCATAAAACGATAAGAGAGTCCTTGTCCAGCCTTAAAAACGCAGTAGGTGTTTAATTCCACCCAACCACCCATTTCGGGCATGAGCACATCCAGGACGAGGATATCCGGTTTTGGGCTGCGCGCTATGGCGAGACTCTCACGGCCGTTCGCAGCCACCAGGGGTGCAAATCCGGCCTGGGTCAAGGCACGTGCCAGGGGAACAGTAATCATTTTTCAGCGTCGACGATTAATACGGAAGTCATATCCAGGATTGTGACACAGGATAGGAGCATAATCAATGCGCTGTGGCCGATTTAAGCTGGATTTAACATTGTTTAGATCTCGTTTAACACAAGGTGCCGGCAATTGGTCTATGATTAGGTCAACTTATTCATTGAAACTATTATTGGAGGTTTATAATGCAAAGGCATAAAGGAATTATCCTTACCGGCGCTTTAAGCGGCTTGGTAATCATTTCTTTACTGATGGCCGCACTGGGGAACATAGCAGCAGTGAACGATCAAAGCACGGTCGTTCCGCAAGAAGTTCCGCAAGAGGTACAACAAATTGAGCAAACCACGAATTTGAATAATGATGAGGCTTTGCGAGCCTGGCAGCAATACAGTGCCGAACTAGAACAGGCAGTTATGATTATGCAGAAGCGTGAAAATACTTTCCAAACCCAAATTCAATTGGCTAACCAGACCATTTTGCAACTGCAGGAACAGTTGAACGCCGCTAATCGCAGCAGCGTTAATGCACTGGGCTTTACCGATGATGAAGGATTTGAACATGACGACGGCTAATAAAACAGGACGGCCAAAAAGAAAAACAGGACAGTTAAAAATGCTGCTGTTGACCAGCAGCTTAGTGGCCACCCTAGCGGGAACACATTTGTTGGATATCAAAGAAGCGCTCCAGCCGGCCGAAGCCCTAGTGGAAAACAATCTGATTACCATGGTGGAACCTGCCGCTCAGGTTTCAACCGACATTTTGCCCCCGGCAAGTGGCCGGCAACAAATCGTCCAGATGCGCATCCCGCAGGTGGTGCAGCCGCGAATCAGGCCTGTAGCCCGGTCCCGGTCATCGAGATAAAAACATGATCCCACAAGCGCATCCTTTAACCTGGCAGTCACACGCCTTCCGGGCCATGGGCAGCCAGATCGTTTTGTGGCTGGATACTGCGGACAAAGCGGCAGCGGCGAGGGCTTTCGACGAAGTTGAAGCCCTTTTTGCCGCCAATGAGCAGGCTTTGAGCCGCTTCCGGCCGGACAGCGAACTCTCACAATTAAATGCGCGCAGCGGGGATTGGGTGGTTGTTTCGGAGTTGTTATGGTCGCAGGTTAACGTGGCGGTGCAGATGGCGGCTATGACAGACGGCCGATTTGACCCGACGCTGCTTAATGCTCTGCAGCGCGCCGGATACTATCAAAGCTTTGCCATGATGAGCAACAATGGACTGAACAGCCCCTCCTGGGAAGCTGCGCCGCTCCTGGGGCAGTGGGCAGCGATCGAATTTGATGAAAGGCAGCGCGCGCTGCGAGTGCCGGTTGGTGTCCAGATTGATTTAGGGGGCATCGCCAAAGGCGGCACAGCACAGCAGGCAGTCGCTCATTTAGAAGCGACCGGACCTTGCCTGGTGGATGCCGGGGGTGATCTGGTAGCCGGCGCGGCCCCAGCGGATTGCCTGGGCTGGCCCGTGGCGATAAGTTCTCCCTGGGCGGATGCTGATGACGGGGCGCCAGACTTGGCCACCATTTGGCTGGCGGAAGCGACGATGGCTACTTCAGGCGTGGATTACCGCAACTGGGACCAAGGTGGCATGGCTATGCACCACCTGATCGACCCGCAAACGGGCAGCCCTGCGGCAACAGATGGTTTAACGGTCACTGTTTTGGCCGCAGGGGCCGCGCAGGCCGAGGCCTGGGCCACGGCGACACTGGTGGCCGGATCAGCGGCGGGCATGGAGGCCCTGCTGGATCACGACCTGGCCGGGATGCTCATAACGCAAGACGGCCGAATTCTGGTCACGCCGCGCATGGACCAACGGCTGCAAGGGCAACTATAGAAACCCGGTTTTCAAAATTGAGTGGATGGGGTCACAAAATGTAGGCCAGCGTGCAATCGTTTTTTCAAAATACCGGATTTCTTTTTCCCTTAACTGGAGATTTTCATGACTGGCACTAAAGACAGTAACCCGATTGACCATGTCTGGAGTAAGGCGCAAGCCTTTGCTTTCAGCCTGACGATTGGTCTGGCCGCCGGCTTGGGCCTGCTCGTAGGCGGCTGGCTGTTGGCGAATTCAGGGGCAGGGGCCACGATCGGCGAGGCTCTGGCCATTACGGCCAAAACGCCCTGGTATTTTTCACGTTCAGCGGGGACTATCGCTTATGTGCTGCTGGCCGGCTCTACTATTTGGGGACTTCTGCTAAGCAGCAAATTTTTGAAAACCAGGATTCCAGCATCTCTATCGCTGGCCCTGCATAATATACTCTCCTGGCTGGCCATACTGTTTACCGGGATGCATGCCCTGGCTTTGCTGTGGGACAGCTATTACACTTACACTCTGGCCGATTTGACAATCCCTTTTATAGGGCCGTATCGTGCGGGCTGGGTAGGACTGGGCATCATCGGCTTTTACCTGATGTTTATCACGTCGATCAGTTTTAACTTTCGCAAGCAGATTGGGCAAAATAACTGGCGACAGCTTCATTATACAACCTATGGGGTGTATGTGCTGGCCACGATTCATGGGGCTATGTCCGGTACGGACAGCGCTAATATGGGGATGCAGCTGTTGTATTGGGGCAGCGGCCTATTGGTTCTGTTGGGAACACTTTACCGCATAAATATGCCTAAAGTCGCATAATCCGGCGCAAAAACGAGTTTGGCAATCCGTCAATTCAGTGCAGGGGGAGTTAAGGGTTCTGTTGCAAAGAATCCCAGACCCGGCTTGATCTTGCTCTTCATAAACCGATGATCTTGTTCAATGATGTTGTTCATGTATTGGCTGGGCCTGCGCTTGCTTTTCTCAGGAATTAGCTTTTCTTGTTTCAAGTCACGAACGGCGCTAATGTAACTGGAATTTTACTTATTTTAGCGAATGGAGAAATAAAATGGACATCCCTTTGAATGCAGAAGTTAAATGCGCCGATGGCACCAACGGCCGTTCCGTCTGTGTCATCATCAACCCGCTACAAAAAGCCGTCACCCATGTGGTTATCGAAACAAAAGGACTGGTGGGTGTCGAATATATGGTACCTGTTGACCGAATTAGCAGCAGCACACCTCACCAGATTCAGTTGAACTGCACCCGTGAAGAAATGGCCGAAATGGAGCCTTTTGTTCGCTCACAGTTTATTGGCCCCGAAGATTATGAGGATCCTTATTACCACCAAACCGCATTTGAGCTTGAAGGAGATGAAAACTTGCTTTGGCCTTACACCGCCCATGAGGATTTCGGGATGTATTTTGATACTGAACAAATCCCGCATGATGAGTTAGGCATTCATCGCGGGGCACGTGTGGAGGCGACAGATGGGCATATTGGGCATGTAGGCGAATTTATTATCAACCCTGAGAATAATCACATTACCCACCTGGTTTTGCGCAAAGGCCACCTGTGGGGACAAAAAGATGTCACCATCCCCGTATCAGAGATTGATCGCATCGTAGATGATGTGGTTTATATCAAACTGCCTATGAAACAAGTGCAAGAAATGCCCAGCGTACCGGTTAAGCGCTGGCGGCGCAATGAATAATGAGTAAACGCCAACGCCTTCCATAGTTGTGTGATTTGGTAATTAGTCTACACTTTGAGCCTCTATATAGAGTAGAAAGCGGGATATTATGTGAGCACCAATCTCGCGAAATCAAGTAGGACAGGGTCTACACTCTGCGTCGCCCACCCGTCTATGGCGATGTATAAGGGTTCTTATAATGAGTGAAGATTTTTTACCAATTAAAGGCATCGATCATGTCGAATTTTACGTGGGCAATGCCAAACAAGCTGCGCATTATTACCGTAGCGGCTTCGGTTATACCAATACTGCCTACAGTGGACTGGAAACCGGCAGCCGCGACACGGCATCTTATGTGATGGAGCAAGGCGAAATTCGGCTGGTGCTCACCACAGCACTTAGGTCAGATCATCCGGTTAGCCGCCACTGTTATGTGCATGGTGATGGTGTGGCCGTCATTGCCCTGGCAGTGCCCGATGCGACTGCTGCTTATGCCGAATCAACCAAACGAGGGGCAACGGGCGCTATTACAGCAACGGCCATTGAAGATGAGCAGGGCGTCTTCCGTTATTCGGCTATTCACTGCTATGGCGACACCCTCATTAAGTTCGTTGATCGCTCAAATTACCTTGGCTCGTTTGCCCCTGGATATTCTGCCAGAAATTATAATGGGCCGGTGGAGAGTAACGGCCGTTACAAAGGTGTCGGGTTAGCCAGCATAGATCATATAGTCGGCAATGTAGAACTCGGCGCCATGAACCGCTGGGGTGATTTTTTCGCCACTACCATGGGCTTCAGCCAGCTTATACACTTCGACGATGAAGACATCTCCACCGAATACTCCGCACTCATGTCCAAAGTGATGCAAAACGGCAACGGCAAGGTCAAATTCCCTATCAACGAACCGGCTAAAGGCAAGAAAAAGTCGCAAATTCAGGAATACCTGGATTATTACGGCCCTGGGGTACAACATATTGCCTGTGTCACCGGCAACATCATCGAAACGGTGACACAGCTCCAAGAGAACGGCGTTGAATTTTTGCACGTCCCCACCAGCTATTACAAAATGCTGGAAGAGCGTATAGGCAAAATAGATCAGTCGCTAGACAAACTGGCAGAACTAGGCATTTTGGTAGACCGGGACGAAGAAGGGTATCTGCTACAAATCTTCACCAAACCAGTTGAAGATCGCCCCACCGTGTTCTATGAAATCATCGAACGACATGGCTCCCGCGGCTTTGGTAAAGGCAACTTCAAAGCCCTCTTTGAATCCATCGAACGTGAGCAGGCCTTACGCGGCAATTTATAATAGATACACGGGTGAAACAGATAACACAAACTTGACCGAGGAATGTCCACTTATGCTTTCTGGCCTTGTGCGATTCACGCGGCCTCATACGATCATCGCTACCACGATTCAGGTAGTGTCGCTGTTCTTGATTGCGGGCGGCAGCCAGGTATTATCACCAACCAACCTGGGGCCCGTGCTGCTGACGCTTATCACTTGTCTCGCTCTCAATATCTACCATCGTTGGGCTGAACCAGATCACCGATGTGGAAATCGACCGCATCAATAAGCCCCGGCTACCATTGGCTTCTTCAGAGATGTCTATGCGCCAGGGATGGACTGCGGTAGCACTTACCGCAGTGGTGGCGTTGATAGGGGCACTGGCTGCTGGTCCATTTTTGCTGGCAACGGTGCTTATCATCATGTTTATCGGCACCATATACTCCGTGCCACCGGTGCGGCTAAAGCGTTTCTCGTTCTGGGCGGCTATCAGCATTGCCTTGGCGCGGGGTGTCATTGCCAATATGGGAGTGGCCTTACACTACAACTATATCTTCGGGGGACTCGTGGATTTCTCCCCGGCTACACTGGTGGTGATGGCGGGGTTCTTCTTTGGTTTTGGTCTGGTAATCGCCATTTACAAAGACATTCCAGACCTGATGGGTGACAAGGCCTATGGTATCCAAACCTTCACCGTAAAGTTGGGGCCAAAACGGGCATTTAATCTCGGTCGGCTCATCCTGACGATTGGCTATGCTGGCCTTATGATTGTGGCTGTTTCCCATTTACCCCAACCAGAAGGCGTTCTGTTGCTGGTTGCTCAAATTGTGGCACTGGCGCTGTTTTGGCTGGTCAGCAGCCGGGTTGATCCACGACAGAAAAGTTCCATCGCCCATTTTTATATGTTCCTTTGGGGGTTGTTCTACGCTCAGTACATCATTCTAAGTGTGTACCAAGTGACCCGTGGGAGCATCTAACCGCATGAGTGGTTCGGTCCAGTCACCGGCAAGCGTTTCGTTTGCCAGGCGTCTTGTTTATTTCGTCCAGTTGGGACGGCCGTTACACTTAGCGGGCGGTTTCGTCTTCAATGGACTTGGTATTGCCGTTTCCCTTTTTCTTGGCGCAACTATCGATTGGACCGCTGCGATCTGGTGTCAGCTAGCCATCACAGCCACTCAGTTGATGACCCATTACAGCAACGACTACTTCGATCAGGATGCCGATGCCGTTGCCCTAACGCCTACTCGTTGGTCTAGCGGCAGTCGTGTCTTGCCGCAAGGACTGGTTCAACCCCGCGCCGCGTTAATCGGCGCATTGATTTTAGGCGGTATCGCTCTAGCCGCCACGTTCGTATTAACCGCAACGGGACAATCCCCATTCTGGACAGGTTTTCTGCTGCTGCTGGCAATTTTTCTGGCCTGGAATTACAGCTCGCCGCCTCTCTGGTTAAACCGGCGCGGTCTGGGCGAAATTACGGGAGCTGTGTTGGTGCCAGGGTTGACGGTACTGCTAAGTTTTCAGGTGCAAACGGGGCAGTTGGCTTTGCTGCCGCTGCTGGCTGTGGCACCTTTGTGCTTTTTTCAGTTTGCTATGCTGCTTAGTGTCAACTTCCCGGATGCTGCGGGTGATATTCTTGTCAACAAACGGACACTGGTGGTGATTTACGGCCCGAGACGAACCTCAACCCTGTTTATGGTGGTGTTGGTGTGTCCATACCTGCTGCTGCCGCTGCTTGTCTGGCTGGGTTTGCCCACAGCCGTGGCGGCGGCTGTTTTGCTGACGCTCCCCCTGGCAGTCTGGCAAGGTTGGCGCATTCGCCAGGGGGCGGCTACGGATCCGGCTTGTTGGGAGGCGTTGGCTTTCTGGAGTATTGGTTTATTGATGATGGCGGCGTCGTTGGAAACGGTCGTGTTTCTGAGCCTGAGTGCTGCCGGTGTCACGATTTAGCGTGAGGAAACTCTGATTGAACCATTCCACCGATTTAGTCACCAACCGACCGGAATAAACTCACTTGCAACCGTCCTTTGATCTACGCATTGTGGAATTGAAAGCCGTACATGACCTGCCGGAGTCATGGACGGCTGATCATTACCGTCAATTATTGCAGGCGCTAGAGTTTGAGGGGATTGACGATATTGAAATCGCCGACTTGCCGGAAATGGCGGTCATGGCTCTGCAAGATTTGAAGCCGGAAGAAGCTGCAGAAGAAACCTTAAAACTGCTGTTGGGCGCCCGACTGCACGCCGGTATACGCCAAAACCTAGCCCAGGAGATGAAACAGCGGCGTTTATGGGAGGAGTATGGGCAGGTTGACTGCCATAGGGAGCTGTTTTTGACGGCCGTTCTCCTTAACCGCGCCTTTCCCAAAGTGTATCCCCAGCCGGGGATCGGCCGTTTGATCCTGACGGTAACGGCCCTAAACGGGCCCGCAGCCAAGCTACTGGCAAGAGAACCTTCAGCCGGTTTTGTGGCGTGCCTGCTCGCCGATGGGATGGATGAGCACAGCATCTTAAAACGCTTGTATGCGCCGCAATTAGCCGGACAAGCTTTCCCGGATGCGCCGGCGATCATCTGGTACAGTCAGGTTCAGGATCGGCGGGAAGCTGAATTGCAGCTGCTGGTGTACGCTTCCTGGTATTGGTTACGGCCGTTAATAAATATCCGCCGCTACCAATCAACTGCCGGTTAATATCGGCGGTCGCTTGAAGAACGCTCAATCTTGTACTGCTTGAGCAACATTTCAGGCTTAAGGAGACATTTGCTGAGCCCATAAGTTGTTTTTGTATAAGACAGAGGGTATGAAATTGCCTAAGAAAAAGGAGATACCTTTGAAGCGCGATGAGCAAACATTTGACGAGACCATATGGGCTTCCTCTTGCCGAACAGCACGCCAAACGCGCAAATCTTAGCCCGCACAAGCCCTGATCTGCGCGACCTTGGCGTTGCTCTTCTGGCTGGTGCAGCTGGAGCGTACGCACAGACGCGCAGCAGCCTGGCCTCATCCCTGGTGGGGGTGGCCATCGCTGTGGCGCTTGTACCTCCGCTGGCCACAATTGGCCTGATGCTTGAGGAGGGTCACTGGGTTCTGGTGGGGGGCGCATTGACGCTTTTCGCCACGAATTTCGTAGGCATTACCCTGGCGGCCTCCATCACACTCTTGATCACCCGTTATGCGCCGCTGCCTAAGCTACGCCCTGCCTCAACAAGGCTTGCTGTCGGGTTGATCATAATAGTTTTGGCCGGCGCCTTGCTTATTCTGCCTTTGGGCAACACCTATCTGCGGGTTGTGCGGTCACCCCAGACAGAAACGGCCGTTCACCAACAAGTGGTCAACACCCTTGGTCCCTCCTCGCCCCTGGTTGTGAATCATATTGATGTGAATGGCAAGCAAGTGATCATTGAATTATCTGACGTAAATGGAGCCCCTACGGCCACGCAGTTCGAGGCGGACCTGGTAAACGAATTAAGGCAAGATGTTAGAGTAGAACTGCGTTAAAGAAACTGCACACATGTAGAATGCGGCCGTCTCAAGACACGTAAAATGGCAGCCTATGACTGAAAATGGCTGCGAATCGAAGGATATTGGCACACCGGGGGATGAAATTTGGTACGTTTTGATCCTTGACAAGAACGTTTGTTCTAGTCTAAAATGAAGTTGGATTAGAACACATCCTCCTCTTGGGGAATGGGAGCCTCCATTCATCAGTGGGGGATTGATCGTCGTGCAGCCAGGGTCCGGCGACCGGCCTCTTTTACCGTTCTCCTTCCTTATCTGCAACCAGACATCTGGCTACTCATCTTACCCTGCTCCTCGACAACCCCTCCACACCTGACGGAGCCGGGTCCTGGCCATGCGATACTCTGATCCCAAGGCCGTAGCTGCGCAATTCGCTCCTAAACCGCGGCTACGGCCGTCTTACCAACCCCAATCAGGGAGCCCGACTCAGGATTAGATGACTACCAGACTAAGGAGTAAACAACTATGAACCTCTGTTCGGCCAAAGTCGCCTCCGGCGCGCCCTGTAGGGCTTGGGCCATTCATGACTCCGATCCGCCCCTTTGCCCCGCCCACGCCGGTCTTCTCAGCGCCCCGCGCAGCAGCGGTAAAGCCGCCACCCACGGCTTTTACCAACGCAAGTTCTCGCTAGACGAACCCGAACCCCTATTCGCCGGGGCCGAGAATGTCGCTCTCAAACAAGAAGCAGCCCTCATCCGCGTCGTACTACACCGGCTCACACAATATCTTTTGGACAACGAACTACCTTTCGCCCAGATCAGATCCATCGCCCCCCTCTTCTTCACCGGAACCCGCGCCCTCGCTTACATCCAGCGCCAGGTAATAGAAACCGATGACAAAGAGAGATGGGATGAAGCTTTGGATGAGCTTTCAGAATGGCTGGACGTCGATCTTTAAAAGCGATCCGCCCCAGAAAAATCGCTTTTGTTTCCAGAATTTTAAAAATAAAAGTGCTTCTCGATTATTAATGGTGATGTGGAGCTGGCGGGATCTGGTCAGCTCCTTGTAATTTGCCAATTAGTTGTTCTGGTTTATGGATCAGGATGGGCAGGCAGTGGGAACAACACCAGATTTGTTCGCCACTGTAGCGCACCGGCACTAAGGGAATCTCCATTTCAGAACTCCCGCAATTTATACAAACCAATTGAACGGCACTTTCGTTCATAAAACAGAATCTCCTGTTCTACAAAAACACGCTTCTATGCTTGCAAAAGTGGATTATGCTCCGTTTCACAAAGGTTGGCATCTTTATTGGCCGCTTGGCATGAGCGTGTTGAAGCCAAAAGCCCGGTGAACATCCCATATTTATGTTAAAATAAAGTCAAATGCTGAAGCAAGCGAAATGTGGCTCAACTAGAGATGGAGACAGGGAAACTGACACCGTTGCTGGTTACGCCACGGGACGAGAACGCCGCCCGGGGCGACAGCAGGCCTTCATCGTTTAAGCATTAGCGTGAAGAGAAGATTTCAAAAGCAGGCATGAATTAGCACCGGTCAAGGTTTCTAAGCAGGAGATAGAAATGCAAAACGTAACAGAACCAGAAGTGTATATGGAACGGGTAGGGGATATTTTAGGTGATGAGTTTGTAGATGGGAAACTCCAGCCTACGCTAGCCGTTTCATCCGTAGATGAAGCCAATCTGCAAAAGCAAAAGATCGGTCAGCAGCAAGAGCAGCTAAGGCAAATCAAGGGAGAGATCGATCAGAATATGGAATATATCCACGCTGGCTACAAAGAAGCCTCTGTTAATGTCAAACCGACTGACCCATCCTTCGTTGCAGGCTTGTTTGGCAGAAGAAACAAGGACATTTCCCAACAAAGGCAAAATCTAAGTCACGGGGAGGAAATTGCGCTAGAGCCTTTCAACAAGGTCCAGCTAACAATTGACGATCTGCTTACACAGCTAGAGGATGCAAAGCTGACGCTAACTAACTACATAAATGAAAACAAGTAACAACTGTCAGACATAGAAATCCATATCTTCTCTGATCACACGTGGGTGCGGGATTTCGGCCCGCATCCGCAACCCGCCTTCAGCTTGGTTTTGCAGGCTGAGCCGTCCTCCCATGAGCGCCACCCGTTCACTGATACCCAACAACCCGTAATGACCGGAACCGCTTAGCGACGCCAGATTAAAATCTTCCTTCAGGCCATCGCCATTATCAGCAAGAATCACCAGCAACATGCGGGGGGAAGAATGTTTGAGGGAAATAGCGACAGAAGTGGCATTGGCGTGACGCCAGGTATTATTCAGTCCTTCCTGAATGATACGGAAGATGGAAAGTTCGATGGCTTCCGGCAGACGGCCGAAATCTGCATCTAGATCCAAGCGGGTCTGAATGCCGGTGCGCCGGCTCCAATCATGCACATAAGATTGCAAAGCAGCGCCCAAGCCCAGGCTGTCAATGGTTGGTGGGCGCAAGTCGCTGCAAATGCGGCGCAAGTCTTCCACAAGGTCACGAATATTAGCGCGCACATCAGCAAAGTTTTCAGCCAGCGAAGCGGGCGTTTGCACACCGGTCTCGATACCCTCCAACTGGTAGTTAAGGCTGAGTAGATCCTGGATCATCTGGTCATGCAACTCACGAGCCAGGCGTTTGCGCTCTTGTTCGCGCTCTGTCAATAAGCGGCGTTGGGCATCCTGCAAGGCCAAATTGGCGCTGTCAAGCGCTTTGACCTGATCCGCCAGCTGGTCAACCAATTGGCGGTTGATGAGATCGCGCGCTTGCAGGTCTTGTTCTAGCAAACGCTGGTTATGGCGCAGCGTTTCGGCCTGGCGACGGGCGCGATAATAACTGTCCAGGGCCCAAATGACGGGGGTGCGCTGTTGGCGACCCGTCGTTCCAATTAGCGCAGCCACCACCTCTTCGCGATTGGTTTCGTCGCTGCGCAGGTCGGCCGTTACCCGGCCCTGACGCAGTACGACAATACGGTCAGCTACAGCGAAAAGGTGATCGAGATTGGTGCTGCTGAATAAGACGGCCGTTCCTTCCTGTTGCCAAGAACCTATAAGTTCTAGCAACTTCTTCTGGTATGGATGGCTCAACAACAGACTGGGATCATCGACCAGGCGCAACCTTGCCGGATGGGCCATCGCCTGGGCGATGGCCACCATTTGACGGCGTTCGCTGGTCAAGTTTCCCACTTTCTCGTACAGGGAGGGCAAATCGGCGTCAAGCATAGTCAGCAAGCGACGTGCTTCTTCATCCATCTTGCGTTGATCGGGGAGTCTCACCCACTTGCTGAGTAAACGTCGATCGAGTTCATGCCCCAGGAAAACATTGCTGGTAACATCGAAATTGTCAGCTAGTTCCGGCTCCTGGTGTATGATAGCGATCCCTAACTGTTGGGCTCTGAAAGGCCACGCCAGGATCTGGCCGTCAAAATATATACGGCCTGAATCAGGCACTTCCAGACCGGAAAGAACTCGGGTGAGCACTGTCTTTCCAGCGCCACTGCTGCCGGCCAATCCCACCACTTCGCCGGGATCAATGTCCAGGCTGACATCTTGCAAGACGGCAAGGCTGCCAAATTGTTTTGAAATTCCGGTGACTCTCAGCAAGACAGGCATAACTCAATCAGCAGCGTCGCTGATGATCTGGTAAAGCGTGACCGCATCCAGATCTTTCTTATCTAAAAAGGCTGCTGCTCCCGCCTCCAGGCCGCGCCGGTGGAATTCACGATCCGGGTAAGCGCTGATCAGAATGACGCGGGATGATGGCGAGATGGCCTTGATACGCCGCGTACAACGAATGCCATCTTCATCGCCCAACACCACATCGACGAAGATGATTTGCGGGCTGAATTGTTTAGTCAAACGAAGGGCACCAGCCGTATTTTCAGACACATAGATCATGGCCTGGGGGTAGACACGGCTGATCATGCGACGCAGTTGGTTACGGTAGCGCTGGTTATCGTCAAGCAACAGGATCGTGGCTTGCTCCGGAAGCGGCAACAGGGCCGGATAATCCTCAGTGCTCGGCTCACCTATACGAGCGATAATTCCCGGGTGTTCACGGGCGTAATTGACCGCCTCCAGGCGGCTCTGTACATCCAAGAGCCGGTACAGGCGCGTCAGGTGACTTTCGATGGTTTTGACACTTAGTCCCAACTCGCTGGCAATCGCCCGGTTGTCAAGGCCTTTGGACAACAGCTCCAGGATGTCCCGTTGGCGTGGCGATAGTTTGGCCCCGTGGACATTTGAGGATAGCGGTTGTTTTAGCAACTTGTCCAGCAAACGACTGGATATCCACCGCTCTCCCATTAGCACGCGCTCTACAGCCAGCCGCAAATCACTGAGCGACTGATCCTTCAAATGGTAGCCATTTACGCCGGCGCTGAGCAATCCTTGCACGTAGACATCATCATCATAGGCGCTCACAATCAGGATAACGAGATCTGGGTACTGTTGCCGAATGCTGCGAATCGTACTAATTGGCTCAAAGTCGGGCATAGTCACGTCAATGAGCAGGCACTCAGGCTGCAACTCCTGCAGCGTGCGGATCAAGGATGGCCCATCCCCCACTTCGCCTACAATTATCAGATCGGGCACACCAGCGAGGGCATTGCGAATACCGGCGCGAACAAGGGCGTGATCGTCAGCAAGAAGGACACGTGTGGGGCTCATAAGCGTATTATACTCAAATCATTAGGGGAAATCCCCTAATAGCAACAGGGAAATCCCGCATAGAATTGCGGGGAGCCAGGGGTAGCTATTTATTGATTGGAACTGTTTAATAGAGAATGCGGCAGAAGATTGGTCAAGTCGCACAAGAATCTACAAGAAGCGAGGTGATGCCATCGTCCAACTGCCCACTTATGTCTCCATAGCGTGGAGGCCGTTCGAAACCTTATCCGTTTTTCTTGGAAGCGACTATTCGTCGTAACGATTTGTATCGTTTATCCGCTTAGGCGGACCCTATCAACCATTTTCACAAGGAGTGAGTAAGAATGAAACGTTATCTGTGGATCACACTATTATTGGCATTGGCCATGGTCATGGTCGCCTGCGGTGGCGGCGGTGCTACACCCGAAGCGCCGGCCGAGGCTGAGGCCCCGGCTGAAGAAGCAGCGCCAGCCGAAGAAGCAGCGCCAGCCGAAGAAGCAGCGCCAGCCGAAGAAGAGATGATGGAAGGCAGCATCGCTGTCTTGCTGCCCGACAGCGCTTCGTCCGCTCGTTGGGAAGCTGATGATCGCCGCTTCTTCGAAGAAGCTTTCGATGCCGCCGGCGTCGAGTACACGATCGTCAATGCTGAAGGGGATGCGCGTACGCAGCAGACCCAGGCTGAACAGGCCATCACCAACGGCGCCAAGGTTTTGCTCCTGGTCAACCTGGACAGCGGCAGCGGCGCGGCCATCATCGCCCAGGCTCGCGAGGCCGGCGTCAAAGTCATCGATTATGACCGCCTGACCATCGAGGGTGAAGGCGCTGATGTTTACGTCAGCTTTGACAATGTCTCCGTCGGCCGTCTGATGGGCGAAACACTTGAGCCCCTGATCGACGGGCTGGACGTAGAAGTCCCGCAGGTCGTGCAGCTCAACGGCTCCCCGACCGACAACAATGCCACGCTCTTCCGTGAAGGGTACTTCGGCATTGCCGAGCCGCATTACGATGACGGCTCCTGGGCCCTGGTAGACGACCAGGCCGTTCCCGACTGGGATAACCAGCAAGCTCTGGTCATCTATGAGCAGATCCTCACCGCCGCCGGTGGTGCAGTTGACGCGACCTTCGCCGCCAATGATGGTCTGGCCGGTTCCGTCATCGCCGCTCTAAAGGGCCAGGGAATCGACCCGATGCCCGTCAGCGGCCAGGATGCGACTGTTGGTGGTATCCAGAATATCCTTTCCGGTTGGCAGTCGATGACCGTTTACAAGCCGATCAAGCTGGAAGCGGACGCCGCCGCCGAGGCCGCTATCGCCCTGCTGAAGGGTGAGGACGTCTCTGCTCTGACCTCCGATACGTTGAACAACGGCACCAATGATGTTCCGTTTATCAAGCTGGTTCCGCTCGCTGTGACCAAAGACAATATCGCCGAGACGGTGATTGCCGATGGTTTCCGCACCTGGGAAGAGATCTGCGTCGGTGAATTTGAACAATACTGTGCTGAAGCCCAAGGTGGAGCGCCAGCCGAAGAAGAGATGATGGAAGGCAGCATCGCTGTCTTGCTGCCCGACAGCGCTTCGTCCGCTCGTTGGGAAGCTGATGATCGCCGCTTCTTCGAAGAAGCTTTCGATGCCGCCGGCGTCGAGTACACGATCGTCAATGCTGAAGGGGATGCGCGTACGCAGCAGACCCAGGCTGAACAGGCCATCACCAACGGCGCCAAGGTTTTGCTCCTGGTCAACCTGGACAGCGGCAGCGGCGCGGCGATCATCGCCCAGGCTCGCGAGGCCGGCGTCAAAGTCATCGACTATGACCGCCTGACCATCGAGGGTGAAGGCGCTGATGTTTACGTCAGCTTTGACAATGTCTCCGTCGGCCGTCTGATGGGCGAAACACTTGAGCCCCTGATCGACGGGCTGGACGTAGAAGTCCCGCAGGTCGTGCAGCTCAACGGCTCCCCGACCGACAATAATGCCACGCTCTTCCGTGAAGGGTACTTCGGCATTGCCGAGCCGCATTACGATGACGGCTCCTGGGCCCTGGTAGACGACCAGGCCGTTCCCGACTGGGATAACCAGCAAGCTCTGGTCATCTATGAGCAGATCCTCACCGCCGCCGGTGGTGCAGTTGACGCGACCTTCGCCGCCAATGATGGTCTGGCCGGTTCCGTCATCGCCGCTCTGAAGAGCCAGGGAATCGACCCGATGCCCGTCAGCGGCCAGGATGCGACTGTTGGTGGTATCCAGAATATCCTTTCCGGTTGGCAGTCGATGACCGTTTACAAGCCGATCAAGCTGGAAGCGGAAGCCGCCGCCGAGGCCGCTATCGCCCTACTGAAGGGTGAGGACGTCTCTGCTCTGACCTCCGATACGTTGAACAACGGCACCAATGATGTTCCGTTCATCAAGCTGGTTCCGCTCGCTGTGACCATAGACAATATCGCCGAGACGGTGATTGCCGATGGTTTCCGCACCTGGGAAGAGATCTGCGTTGGTGATTTCGAAGCTTTCTGCCCCGCAGACCGTTAATGACTGACCAGTTCATTTGTTAGTTGGATGGCCGGTAGTGAGTCAGGCAAAACCAACTCACTACCGGCAACCATCCAGGCGGATGACTGACTGGAAACCAACGACTTACAGCTATTCAGGAGGAATCAACTATGTCAGAATCACCGCTGTTGGAGTTAAAGGGTGTCTCCAAAGCATTCGGCGCCGTCCAGGCGCTCTATCGAGTTGACTTCGCAGTCGAAGCCGGCGAAATTATGGCACTGGTGGGGGATAATGGTGCTGGAAAGTCAACGATGATCAAGGGGATTGCCGGCATCTACCCCTTTGACGAGGGGGAAATCTATTTCGACGGCGAGCTTGTCGAAATTCACGGGCCAAGAGATGCCGCTAGACTAGGTATTGAAATCGTGTACCAGGATCTGGCCCTGGCAGACAACCTGGATGTTGTCGCTAATATGTTTCTGGGACGCGAAGAAATAAACCGGCCATTCCGCTTGGATGAGCTGCACATGGAAAAGGCGGCCATCGAGACGCTGGATTCCCTGTCCGTGATGACGCTGGGTTCAGTACGGCAGCCGGTGGCACAACTATCTGGTGGCCAACGCCAAGCGGTTGCCGTGGCCAAAGCTGTCATGTGGAATTCAAGAGTGGTTATCCTCGACGAACCAACGGCCGCCCTGGGTGTAGCCCAAACGAGGCAGGTACTTGACCTGGTAAAACGTCTGCGCGATAAAGGATTGGCGGTCGTCGTGATTTCGCACAACTTGCACGACATTTTTGATGTCGCCGATCGCATCACGGTGCTACGCTTGGGGCAGAATGTGAGCGTGCTTAGAACAGCAGAATCATCGCAGCAAGAAGTGGTACACGCGATTACAGCGGGGCAATTAGATGAAGTTCCAGGAATGGTGCAATGATGAGCCAGGTAGATAAATCAACTTCCACTACTGACCTGCAAGAGAGCAATTCCAGCCAGTCCGTATCTGGCTACTTCAGCGATTATTGGCAGCGCATAAAGAGCGGTGATCTCGGTTCTTGGCCGATTTTCTTCGGACTTATCGTCATTGTGATCATTTTCCAAACACAAAACGAGAACTACCTTACTCCACGTAATTTCGTCAATTTGTTTGTGCAAATGGCCGGCATCACAGTCATCGCCATTGGTGTCGTGTATGTCCTGCTTCTGGGTGAAATCGACCTTTCTATCGGCTACGTCAGCGCGGTAGCGGCCGTCTTCATGACTTTGCGCCTGCGGCCTCCGAATTCCTGGCACTGGATCGCAGCTATTATCGCCGCCTTAGTGGTCGTGGCCCTGATCGGCATCCTCCAGGGCACTATAATAACCAAGCTCCGGCTGCCATCTTTTATTGTCACCCTGGCCGGGTTCCTGGTGTGGAATGGCGTTGTGCTGATCATGATCGGCGCCGGCGGCACGGTGGTTATTCAGGATAACATCGTCATCGGCATTGCCAATTATTTCCTGCCGAGCACCTTGGGTTGGATCCTGGCCGTTGGTCTGGTTGTTCTTTATGCCGCCGGTCGCATAATGGGCTGGCGCGGGCGCCAGCAGCGCGGCGTTTCCAAAACGCCATTTCCCATTGTCATAGCCCAAATCGTGATCGTGGCCCTGATCGTCGGCTTCGTGACGTATATCGCCAACCAGGATCGCGGCATACCTTTCGTCGTCGTTCTGCTGTTGGTTCTGCTGGTAGGATTCACCTTCCTGGCGGAACGGACGCGTTTCGGCCGTTACGTGTACGCTATTGGCGGCAGCGCGGAAGCAGCCCGGCGTGCCGGTATCAATGTTGACCGCATCAAGGTCTACGTCTTTATGATCTCCAGCATCATGGCCGGTATGGGTGGTATCGTGCTCGCCTCGCGCTTGCGCTCTGTTGATACCTCAGCCGGCGGCGGTAACTTGATGCTCAACTCCATCGCGGCGGCCGTGATTGGCGGCACAAGCCTATTTGGCGGCAGGGGCCGCGTCATCAGCGCCTTCATCGGCGCCCTGGTTATCGCCAGTGTGGAGAATGGCATGGGCTTGCTTGGTTTAAGCTCGGGTGTGAAATTCGTCATCACCGGGCTCGTCTTGTTGTTAGCTGTATCGGTGGATGCCATCACGCGACGTGGGCGCTCGCAATCAGGGATCGCCTGAACGGCGTAATATTTGATCACTACGGCCATGATCTGGAGAGCGGTGCTAGTATCTCCACACACAGCCAGGAAGCAAACGAATTCTTTCAGGCAGCGGGCCTAACCATGGTTCAGATCCGCTGCCTTTTTAGATCGCATCCTTATCCATAGCAGCGCTGAAAGGGGTCGACAATGGTTTTTCTGGGAAAACAATTGTCGATCTTGGGTACAGCTCGTAAGCTGCTTATGATTCACTGCCCACCAAAAAACGAGCAATCAAGGCATTCTGATCCAGAGAATGTGCACCAACAAACAGTTCATATTCGATTGCCTCAACGATGAAACATTCCCGGCTTTCATCGTAGTAGGCCAGCCTTGAGATTGGCAGTTCAATATGGACTGTTTTTATTTCGCCCGGCTGCACGGCCGTGCGCGTGAAAGCCTTGAGTTCTTTGGACGGCCGTTCCACGGCCGAGTCGATGGCTGAAGCGTAAACTTGCACAATTTCTTCACCAGCGGTCAAGCCGATATTGGTCACTTCCAAACTGACCTGCAAGAGATCATTGGGAGTGAGTTGACTCTGACTTAGCTTCAAATTTTCATAGCGGTAACTTGTATAGCTAAGACCAAAGCCAAATGGGAACGCTGGTGAAATGGCATCACGTTCAAGTTTGCGATAACCATGCCACAAATCATACTCGATTTCAACTGCATTTTTGTCAAAAAAGGGCAGGTCTTCAGCGCGTTTGGGCACAATGAAGGGCAACTTTCCACTTGGGTTCACTTTGCCCAGAAGAATGTCCGCCAGGGCATGCCCTCCTTCCATACCTGGGTACCAGATCATTAGTATGGCGGAAACTGCCTCGCGCCAAGTCTCCATAATGACCGCACTACCGGACATGATGGCGACAATGGTACGAGAATTCACTGCAGAAACAGCCTGTATCAAAGCTTCGTCTTCTGCGCGGAGGGTAAGCTGATCGCGGTCGCCTCCCGGTGGAAAAGCATCCGCATTTTCTGCGGTCATCCCGGCGATGAACCCCTGAACAACAGGCGCTATTTCAGGCGGCGGCGTTGGGAACATGGCGGCCATTTCCTGAAAGACATCAGGAGCGATGAATTCCCCCTCATCTTCGTCTGTATACCCTACGACAAGAACAACAGCATCTGCTGCTTGAGCCATCGCTTGAGCCTGCTCGAGATCAGTTCCGTCACTGTGCACTATCTCCGCCTGCCCTTGAAGAGCTTCCCGCAGGCCTTGAAGTGGGGTGATTACGTAATCTGGACGGGTATTGCTCGATCCGCCATCACCCGTATTGGGGATGTCGGCCAGACGGCCGATTACCGCGATTTTGGTTATATTCCGCAGCGGCAGCAGGTTCTCTTTGTTTTGTAGGAGCACAATAGACTTTTCGGCTGCCTCTCTCGCAAGCGCCCTGTGGCTCTCGCTGCCTACAACCGTTGAATCGTACGCTTCTGCCTTGGCAAAGCGTAGCTGTTGGCGCAGCAGCCGCATGACGGCATTGTCCACATACTCGACAGGAACCTCCCCATTTTCTACCAACTGCTGCAAATGATTATGGTAGTGGAATTGGAAAGGCATTTCCAAATCTTGCCCGGCAAGAGCCGCTTTTTTGGCATCGCGCATGCCAAAGATGAAGTCGGTCAGCACAAATCCTTGGAAACCCCACTGCTCTTTGAGAATGTCCGTGAGCAATGCCTTGTTTTGTCCGCACCACTCCCCGTTGACACTATTGTAGGCGCTCATAACGGCCGCAACCCCTTCATCTACAACCCGTTTGAAATGGGGTAAATAGATCTCGTGCAGTGCCCGCGGGCTGACTCGCGCGTTTACCGTGAAGCGTGCATTCTCCATCGAGTTGAGAGCATAGTGCTTCACACAGGCCATGGCGTGTCGCTGTACGCCTCGAGTAAGCGCCGCCCCAAATTCACCCAGATGGTAAGGATCCTCCCCATAGGTTTCCTGTGCACGCCCCCAAGCTGGATGGCGCAGCAGATTGATGCACACCCCACCGAAAAAGTTACCTCCCAACGCGCGCAGCTCACGTCCAATGACATCCCCAATACGTTCCTCAAGCTCCACATCCCAAGAGGCGCCGCGGGCCATGGAGACGGGAAATGTCGTCGCTCCATTCATGACCACGCCACGTGGGCCGTCTGCAAAAAGAGCGCCGGCAATACCCAGGCGCGAGATGACACCCGCAGGCCAGGGATGATCCCCATATCCACCACCCATCATCTCCACAAACCCCGCCCACAACGGTGTATCACCATCCATCATTTTGAGTTTTTCGTCTAGGCTGAGGTGGCCCATAAGATCGTGTGCTTTGGCTTCAATTTGCTCTCTGGAGCGATCTTCTGTCAAAGCCATCTCAGAGAAGTTCTTTTGATTATTACTGTTGGACATGATAACCCCCTTCGATTGTTTCAGTACGCTTCTCCCTATTTTGACCGAATCGCCGGTTTTTTGCAAACGCTTGCATAAATCCCTTGACTTTTGTGCAGAAATCAGTTACGGTATCTGCAAGCGTTTGCAAGACGTTGGGAAGAAAAGAGAGAATGGCCCGTAAAAAACCCTACCATGAAGCAACCATTGTCGATGTGGCTAAGGAGGCAGGGGTTTCCTATTCTACGGTGTCACGTGTGGTCAACAACAAGTCCTACGTCAAACAAGAAACCCGCGAGAAAGTTCTGCTTGCCATGACGCGGTTGGGCTATCAGGCCAATCTTCAAGCACGCAGCCTGGCCGGAGGGCAGACCCATGTTATTGGCCTTCTAGTAGTGGACTTAGCCACGCAGTACATGGGAGAGATCATACACGCCATAGACGATACCCTGGCTGCCAGCCAGTATGAGCTTATGCTCTATACGACGCACCGCCGGAGAAGAAAAGAAACTGCTTACGTTAATATGATGGCCCGAGGTTTGGTCGATGGTTTGCTTATTGTTTTGCCACGCGAACCAGAAAGCTATTTAAGGTCTTTGCGGCAACGAGATTTTCCATACGTTCTAATCGATCAACTTGGCATAGATGAAAGCGATTTATCAGTCACAGCGGCCAATATCCACGGTGGCTATGAAGCGACTCGCCATCTCATTGAGCTAGGTCACCGGCGAATTGGCATCATCACTGGTTGGATGGATATGGTCGCGGCTCGCCATCGCCTGGATGGTTATCGGGCGGCTCTGGCTGATTACAACATTCCTTATGACGAATGTCTACTGTTTGAGGGTGATTTCCTGCAATCATGCGGCTTTCATGGCACCAATCATCTGTTGGAACTACCGCAGCCCCCCACCGCCATATTCGCTTCAAACGACGTATCAGCGATAGGTGTTATGGATGCCGTTCGCATCCGCGGCCTTGAAATCCCGCACGATATTTCTGTTGTCGGCTTCGACGATATACCAATGGCTGCCTTATCAATCCCAAAATTAACAACAGTAAGGCAACCACTAACAGAAATGGGTCATTGTGCTACACAGATCCTACTGAACTTAATTCAGAAGCCTGAGGAAAAACAGCACAGCGTCGTCTTACCAACCAATCTGGTTTTACGAGAATCAACCGCCCCACCCCGCTTGTGAAGAGATGAAAGAACAGCGCTTACTTGGGTACAAAGTGGCAAGCATTTACAAAGTGAATTTGAGCGTTATGTTTTGACGCCTTCACATATCAAGGCCTAAAAAGTGCTAAGTATCATTTAGGAGGTGCAATTGAAAAGAGATTCTGAGTTGAGTTGTCAACCTTTCAACAAGTTGTTATAGAAGTTACCAAGGAGAGAAAAATGAAAAAAGTTATTGTCCTGCTAGTTGCCTTGATACTGCTTGCAGCCTGCCAACCACAGACTGTTGAAGTAACACGCGTCGTTACCGAAGAAAAGGAAGTGGAAGTCACGCGCGTCGTTACGGAAACAATCATGGAAGAAGGGAAGGAAGTAGAAGTCACCCGGGTTGTTACGGAGACAGTCGTCGAAGAGGTCATCGTCGAGGTTCCGGCCGAAGAAGAAGTCGAAGTAATGGATGCGCCGGCTGTACTTGGCGTCTTGCCCCGAAACGAGACGTTGATCGCTGATATCTTGACCGGACGCGCCGGCTCACCAAGCAACTTCAATGAGTGGGTTGGTTGGAAGAATCGCGATCGCGGCATGCAGAATCTGGCCAACGAGCCGCTGTGGTCTGTTGACTTCGCCACTGGCGAGATCATCAATGGCCTGGCTGCTGGCGATCCAGTTTACAACGAAGATTTCACCCAGGTAACGATTCCGCTTCGCGAAGGCGTTACCTGGGACGACGGTGAGCCATTCACCTCCGCTGATGTCGTCTTCACGGTCGAGACCCACATCGCCACCGAAGGTCTCAATGCGCACAACTTCTTCGCCGACAACGTCGCCAGCGTATCCGCTCCCGACGATTACACTGTCGTCTTCGAGCTAGCACAAGCCAAACTCGCGCTTCCACACCACATTCCTCGATCGTTGGGGCGCACCTGGATTATGCCCAAGCACATCTTTGAAGGTGTAGAAGATATTGATCACATTCGAGTTTAATCCCTTCGTCGGCACCGGTCCCTACAAACTGCACAGCTTGATGAAGCCGGCTTCTGGACCATCTGGGAGAAGCGGGATGATTGGCAGAACAGCCCAACCGGCATCCTCTATGGCGAGCCGGTTCCCCAATACATCGTCTTCCAATACTTCGCCAATGAAGGCGCCAAGATCCTGGCCCAATTGACGCATGAGGCTGACGTTGTCAATCTCTCATCAGAAGGTCTCAAAGCTGTTCTGGCCCAGTCCGACTCCTCCAGGGCCTACCAGCAAGGTTATCCCTGGGTGGTGAATAATGACCCGGCGATAACCGGTCTCTCCTTCAATACAGCCAGGGCGCCGTATGACAACGTTGATGTGCGCTGGGCGCTCCTGCTGGCCATCGATATCGCCGAGTACATGGGAGTGGCCGTCGACGGCGCCGGGGCCTTAAGCCCGGTGCACATTCCCTCGCTTGGCTCCTATCCCCAAGACTTCATCGGCCGATGGAGGAATGGTTGGCCGACTTCGAGCTGGATCTGGGTGACGGTGAGACATTCAAGCCCTACGATCCCGATGCACCGCGATCGTATTGTTGAATATGCCGAAGGCCGAGGTTATGTCGTGCCCGAAGATCAGGCTGCTCAGGATCAAGCTTTTGGCCTGGGCTGGTACAAGTACGCCCCTGAAGCTGCCGAGAAACTGCTGATCAAGAATGGCTTCTCCAGAGATGCAGACGGCATGTGGCTGCTGCCCGATGGCACACCCTGGAAGATTGAGTGCGTGAGCGGACGCTCAAGTGGCAACCGATCTCGGGTCTCGGAATTGTGTCGCTGCCGTCCAGCAGTGGAAGAAATTCGGCATTGACGCCACTGTTCTTCGCCACCGAAACGGAATAACGATTTGACTGCAGACGGGCGAGTTCGATGTCGGCGGCTTTTGGCCTGGCCAGGAACCCTGGGGCGCTGGACCTGACCTCTACCGCGTGCTCGACCGCTGGAACTCAGCCTACATCGAGCCGCTCGGCGAGCGAACTGCGGGGTCAGCAATGGCCGCTGGTCATCCGGAGATGGATGCGATAATCGCTGAACTGCGCGAGACAGATCCGGCCGACTATGATGCAACCGTTGCCGTGGGCATCGAGGGTCTCCAAGAGGCTGTCACCGAGATGCCGGGCATTCCCACCTTCGGTTATATCGGCTTCATCGCCTGGGATGAAACCTACTGGACCAACTGGCCCGGTGCTGAAAATCCCTATACCCAACCCTATACGCACTGGGGTCCCTTCAAGTACATGACCCCCTTCCTGGAAGCAACAGGTAGGTAGAGGTAATAGACTCGCAAATAGTTTTGCCTACTGTTTTGCGAGTCTTCCCGGTAAAGCCGCGGCAATATCATTGCTGGCATGCTTGATAACTTGCCGCGGTTTTACCATCAATAGACATCCGTTCGATTTCCTCAGGCGGGTGAAAATATCCGTCTGAAGGATCTTCGATTAAAATAGGCAGAAAGCCGAGGAGGAAATAGTTTTGGCCTTCGTTAGAGGATATCTAATACCACGACTTATTCAATATTTCTTGGTCATCTTTGTGGGGATTACGGCCGTATTCCTCATTCCGCGCGCCTTGCCAGCCGATCCGGTCAACAGAATGATTTCGGCAATCGATTCGCGAGGCTCAGACCTAGACCCCGCTACCGTTGATGATATGATCGCCGATCTCACCGAAATGTACGGGCTCGAAGGATCGACCCTGGAGCAGTACGGCGCATTCTGGGGGCGGCTGTTCCATGCGGACTTTGGCGTTTCTTTCTTCCAGTATCCCGACCAGAGTGAACGACTTGATCAAAACGGCGATTCCCTGGACGCTGGGTTTGCTGGTGACGACGACGGCCATCAGCTTTACTGATCGGCAATCATTTTGGGTGGGCATGCCGGATACCACTCCCGCAAACGCTGGTCGAGAGCGCTGGATGCAGGGGCGATGATCATCCGGCCCTTTCCATATTACATCTTTGCTTTTTTGCTGCTTCTGATGTTTGGCTACGTTATTCCGCTGGTTCCCGATTTCCGGCGGGCACGGATATCGGCCGGCAGCCCTCTTTCACCTGGCCATACGCCAAGGATGTTTTAAGGCACGCCTTCCTGCCGGCGATGTCGCTGATCATCCTCGGCATGTGCGGCCTGGTTCCAGACGATGAAACTGATCGTGCAGAACGTCAATTCCGCAGATTACGTGCAATACGCCAAGATGGGTGGTATCAAAGAAAACAAGATCGTCAACCGCTACGTTATCCGCAACGGCATGCTGCCACAGATCACGGCGCTGGCGTTGATACTTGGACAGATTTTCGGCGGGGCCTTGATCGTGGAAATTGTTTTCTCCTACCCAGGGATCGGCAGCCTCCTTTATAATGCGATCATCACCGGAGACTACAACCTGATCATGGGCATCACCGTCTTTTCGATTGTAGCCATCGCAACGGCTATTCTAATCATCGATCTCATGTATCCCTTGTTCGATCCCAGAATACGATACACTTAAGGAGCGCGAACATCTATGAGCAGTACTCAAAGATCTTTTCCAAGATTACCGCTTTAGGTTCAGTTTTATCGTCCTCTGTATTCTGCTCTTTTTTGCCGGCCTTTCCTTTTTTTCTCCCTACGACCTGACATTATGCGGTGAAGTTTCCCAGAGATATGCCACCATCGATGACTAACCTTTTGGGAACTGATTCCAGAGGCATCGATATCTTCTGGACAGCGACGTTTGCTGTCCGCAATTCACTGATTGTGGCCTTGATCGCCGGCCTTGGTTTCCAGATTGATTGCCGTGCCCGTCGCTATGCTTGCCGGATACAAAGGTGGAACCCTCGACCGGGTTCTAATGTTCGTCAGCGATAGTTTCCTGGTCATCCCTCTTTTCATGATCATCGTTCTGCTGGCCGTGTTGTTGCGAGATTCCATGAATCTAGTGACCTTGGGGCTTTTGTTGGGCTGTTTCGGCTGGGCCTGGGACGCCCGGGTGATTCGCTCAGATGTATTGAGTTTACGAGAACGAGGCTTTACGCAAACGGCGATTCTCTCGGGAACCGGTACGATGCGCCTGGTCATGAAGGAGTACATGCCTTTCGTGATGCCCCTTGTGTTTGCCACCGTGATCAATGTCATGGCCTGGGCGATTGGGCTGGAAATCACCCTCGCTATTATTGGCCTTACCAATCTGGATATCCCCACCTTGGGAACCATGATCTTCTGGGCGCTCAGCTATCAAGCGATACTGCTTGGCTACTGGTGGTGGCTGCTGACACCGGTTGTCCTCTCCATTCTCCTGTTCATCGCCTTATACTGGCTCTCCGTCAGCATCAGCGAATACCTCGATCCGCGATCGCGGATCCAACGTGTCGGGGCGAATTGAGAAATATAATGAGCAAAACCATACTGAGAACAGAAGTGCTGCATGCCTGTTACATCCTCGACTATCATGGATCGCAAAAGGTGGTGCAGGCGGTCAACAAGGTCGAACTAAATATCTGGGAGAACGAAGTATACGGGATTGCCGGCGAAAGTGGCTGCGGTAAGTCAACGCTGCTAAAAGCGCTCGCCGCCGTCATCGAGCCGCCTTTGCGGCACATCGGCGGGCAGGTATTCTATACTGTGGACGGGGAGGAGATCGACGTCTCCGATCTCGATGCGGAAGCGTTGCGGAAGCTGCGCTGGGAGTATGTTTCCTATGTGCCACAGGGTTCGATGAGCGTGTTTAATCCCGTGAAAAGACTGAAAGATACTTACCACGATTTCATCGGCAGCCATGTAGAGGGGAAATCGCGAGATGAAGCTTTTAAGATGGCCCAGCAGCACATTGCCGACTTGGGACTGCCGCCGCAGGTCATGAATGCTTATCCTCACCAGTTGTCCGGAGGCATGCGGCAGCGCGTGACGATTGCCTTGGCAGCGCTGCTAAAACCGCAAATTATCATCGCCGATGAGCCGACGACAGCCCTAGACGTCGTCGTCCAAAGGGGAGTCGTGCAGCTTTTAAAGGAAATTCAAGAAAAACTAGGGAATACGATCATTCTGGTCACCCACGACATGGGTGTTCATGCCAATGTGGCCGACCGGATCGGGATCATGTACGCGGGCAAAATGGTCGAAGAAGCGCCAACCGACATAATCTTCGGCGACCCCCTCCATCCCTACACCCAATATTTGATCAACTCTTTGCCAAAGTTTGGGGACAAGACGCCGCGGGAAAGTGTGCCCGGAAGCCCGCCTGATCTGGCCAGACCTGCCAAATGGATGTGCCTTCCATCCCCGATGCCCCTACGTCATGGATATCTGTCGAGAACAGGTGCCCGACTACATTCCCATAAATTACAATCACAAAGTTGCCTGCTGGTTGGTCGAGGAGGGGAATAATGGATAAGCTTCTTGATGTCGATCATCTGACAAAAGTCTACTCCTTAGGCAGCCTTACTTCGAGAATCAGGATAACAGCAGCTGACGATGTTTCTTTTTACATCAAACCGGCAGAGATCTTTACTTTGGCCGGTGAAAGTGGTTGTGGCAAAACGACAACCGCCAAAATAGTTCTGGGATTTGAAGAGCCAACCTCCGGCACCATTGTGCACAATGGCACGCCCTACGGGCCCTCGAACAACGAAAAGGTCTGGTTCACCGAAGGCGTGCAAGCGATCTTTCAGGATCCTTTCAACACGTTCAACCCCTTAAGAACGGCCGATCGTTATTTTTTTGAGACCGTCCAAAATTACAAACTGGCCGATAATAAGGAAGATGCGATTGAATTGATCGATCAGAAACTTAAGGCAGTAGGTCTCTCATATCAATGAGTTTGCCGGTAAATACCCGAGTGAATTTTCTGGCGGGCAATTACAGAGGATTTCCATTGCCAGAGCTCTACTGACGGATCCCACACTTCTAATCGCCGATGAACCGGTTTCGATGGTTGATGCTTCCTTGAGAATGTCGATCGTGAACCTATTCAAAAAGCTTAGGGACGAGTTTGGCATGAGTGTGCTTTACATCACGCATGATTTGGCAACTGCCTATTATGTAAGTGATCGTATCGCCGTCATGTTCAAAGGGAATATCATTGAAACAGGGACTGTGGAAGAGGTGTTAATGGCCCCCAAACACCCTTATACGCAACTTTTGAGAGAATCAATTCCTGAAGCAGATCCTGCGAGACGCTGGAAGGGGCGGGTCAAGCTATCCGATTCAGAAGAAGAAGAGTATTTTAGAGAGGGGTGTAAGTTCGCCGGCAGATGCCCTCAGGTGATGGATATTTGCCGGCAGGAAATGCCGCTGGATATCGCCATTGGCGATGTACTTGTAAAGTGTCACCTATACGCCGAGAACGGAGATGCTTAACTGTTCATAGACCCTATAGGTTTGTTCAAACGTCTTTAAACAAGGGCTGATTAAGGCATTGTCAGAGCTGATACGGAGAGGAACCTTCAGAGCAGAAACCATCATTCAATTACTACGGTTAAGCAATGAGTACCTGACAAGTGCCAGGCACTTTTGCGTGGGTTACTTGCGGGAATTCACCATTTGAAGTGCCTGGCACTTAGTCGAATGCCTTTCTTTTGCCCTCCTTTCGGCTTCATAATTAGTTGTTTTACCAGGGAGTTTTGATCACATGTCCAACCATAGAAACGACAACTTACCTATCAAAGAACGGGTAGATGATTTGATTAGCCAGATGACTCTGGAAGAGAAAGTTTCACAGATGGTGTACGATGCTCCTGCCATCAAAAGATTGGGCGTACCGGCCTATAACTGGTGGAACGAAGGTCTCCATGGCGTCGGCCGTGCTGGCGTAGCAACGGTATTCCCTCAGGCGATCGGCCTGGCTGCAACCTGGAATCCCGACTTGATACACCAGGTAGCGACAGTTATTTCCGATGAGGCCCGGGCCAAACATCACGAGGCACTCCGTCAGGGCATCCGGCAGATCTATAGCGGCCTGACCTACTGGTCGCCCAACATCAACATCTTTAGAGATCCACGTTGGGGGCGTGGTCAGGAAACATACGGAGAAGATCCCTATCTCACCGCTTCGCTAGGCGTTCCTTTTGTGAAAGGTCTCCAGGGTGATGATCCACGTTATTTCAAGCTTGTTGCCACCCCAAAGCACTATGCCGTCCATAGTGGTCCGGAGTCGAGCCGTCACTATTTTGATGCCCAGGTCAGCGACCGCGATCTGCGTGAGACCTATCTGCCACAATTTGAGGTATGCATTAAAGAAGCTGGCGCCTATTCTATTATGGGTGCTTATAACCGGATCAATGGTGAAGCCTGCTGTGCAAGCCCGACCTTGCTGCAAAAGATCTTACGCGAAGAATGGGGGTTCGAAGGGTACGTCGTTTCTGATTGTTGGGCCATTATCGATATTTACGCCCACCACAAACTCGTCGATACGCCTGAAGAGGCTGCGGCGTTAGCCGTCAATAATGGCTGTGAGCTTAACTGCGGCAGCACCTATCCAGCTCTCGTAGGAGCCGTAGAACAAGGGCATATCTCTGAAAGCACTATCGATAAAGCAGTCAGCCGTCTCTTTACCGCCCGCTTTCTCCTGGGCATGTTCGATCCCCCGGATCAGGTTCCCTTTGCACAAATCCCTTACGAAATTGTCAATAGTGAAACACATAAAGCATTGGCGCTACAGGCAGCACACGAGTCTATCGTATTGCTCAAAAACGAGGGTGCGCTGCTACCACTCAGTAAAGACATTGAGTCGATCGCTGTCATTGGCCCCAATGCCGACGAACTCCTTTCGCTCCTGGGGAATTATAACGGCACACCGTTAAATGCTATCACGCCCCTGGCAGGCATTCGCAAGAAGATTTCTCCTTCAACCAAGCTCTATTTTGCGCAAGGTAGTGCCCAATTGCTGAAGGCGTTCCGCCCCTAGAGGTGATCCCGACCAACCATCTGTATCCGGCGATTACCAACGGTAACAAGAAGGGTTTGACCGCCACCTACTATGACAACCCCAACTTCGAGGGCGAACCTGTGTTGGAACGCCTTGACAAAACTGTTGATGCCATTTGGAAAGGCACCACCCCATTAACACAACAATGGGGCAGCAGCTTTTCAATCCGTTGGACAGGATATCTCGTCCCTCCTGCGAGCGGAACGTACAGAATTGGCGTCAACGGCTTTAGCGCCTATAAACTATTCATCGATGATGAATTGATTGCCTCTTACGAGCATATCCACCATCCCGGAGTCAAAAGCAAAGAAGTCGAATTGGAGGAAGGTCGATTCTATAAAATACAACTGGACTATATTGGTCAAGGTCTCGATCCCCAAGTGCAGTTGCTATGGGCCTCTCCTAACACTGATTACCAAGCACAAGCCCTACAAGCCGCCGAAAAAGCAGATATTATCATTGCCGTGATGGGCCTTTCTCCCAATCTAGAGGGCGAAGAAATGCCTGTTGAGGTGGAGGGTTTTTCTGGCGGTGACCGGACAGACATAAAATTACCGCAGACCGCAGGAAGAGCTCCTCAAGCAACTATCCGCTTTAGGCAAGCCAGTTGTTTTGGTGTTGTTAAATGGCAGTGCATTGGCTGTAAGTTGGGCAGCAGAGCATATCCCGGCGATTGTGGAAGCGTGGTATCCCGGTGAAGCGGGAGGAGAGGCGCTAGCAGATGTTCTGTTTGGCGATTATAACCCTGCAGGACGACTGCCGGTCACGTTCTATCGATCGGTCGACGATTTGCCGCCATTTGAAGATTATGAGATGGAAGGCCGCACCTACCGTTACTTCCAAGGAGAAGCTCTTTTTCCCTTTGGCCATGGTTTAAGCTACACCACTTTCCAGTTCGATAAGCTGCGTATTGACCACGCGGAAGTTGAAGCTGGGGGCCAGGTGCGCGTCAGCGCTGACATAACCAATAGTGGTGACCGGGCGGGTGATGAGGTAGTCCAGCTTTACACACGCCAGTTCGTTGCCCCTCCCCGCCCTATTAAGGAGCTAAAAGGATTCAAACGAATCAGCTTACAGCCCGGGGAGTGCAAAACGGTGACCTTCACAGTGAGTGCCAACCAGCTTAGCGTTTATGACGAGGAAATGATATACGCGGTGCATCCGGGAAAAGTTGAGGTCATGATCGGCAATTCATCGCTGAACCTGCCACTCATGGGCAAGTTTGACATCGTTGGCTCCAAGACGGATGTCAGTCATGACAAAGTCTTCTTCAGTCAGGTGCAAGTACAGAAAGTATCTGACTGATTCGAGAGGCAATAGCAATCAACGACAAGAATCCTGGTCAGTGCGATGAGCAAGGAGATGAACGGGGCAATAAAAAAGAAATGAATGAATCAGCGGAAGCACAAATCACCGAGCTTCGTTTCGAGCATCTCCAAGAAACAGTTGGCCTCGGTAACCGGCAGCCACGCATTTCCTGGATGGTTGAAACTGAGACCCCTGGCTGGCAGCAAAAAAGTTACGAAGTTCAGGCGTACAGGCCTGATGGCCAACTACACGATCAAAGCGGCCGGATAGAGTCGAGCCAATCGACGTTGGTGGTCTGGCCTTTTGCGCCGCTCGTGTCCCGAGAACAACTGAATATTCGCGTCAGGGTGTGGGATATTGCTGAACGGGTGTCTGCATGGAGCGATCTTTATCCAGTTGAAGCCGGTCTGCTTGAAAGCGATGATTGGAGTGCACGATTCGTCACGCCTGACTGGCAGGAGGATATTAGCCAATCCCAGCCCAGCCCAATGCTGCGCCATGAATTCGATATTCGGGCGGGGGTCGCCCGCGCCAGATTGTATGTGACGGCGCTGGGTGTTTATGCGGCAGAAATTAACGGAACGGCCGTAGGCGATCATGTTCTGGCCCCTGGTTGGACAAGCTATGATCACCGGCTATGTTACCAGCTATTTGATGTGACAGACTTGCTACACGAAGGTCGCAACGCTATCGGCGCGATCCTGGGAGATGGTTGGTATCGAGGTTGGCTAGGCTTTGGTGGCCTGCGCCGCAATCTTTACGGGGAACGTCTGGCGCTGCTGGCTCAACTTGAGATCCATTATGCGGACGGCACGAGCGAACGGATCGTCAGCGACGAGAGCTGGCGAGCGGCCACGGGGCCAATTTTGGCCGCTGATATTTATAATGGTGAGACGTATGACGCCCGTTTGAAAAAACCCGGCTGGTCAAGCCCCGGTTTCGAAGATCACGATTGGCATGGCGTACGTCTACTGAAGTACGATCTAGCCAAGCTCTTTGCTCCCTTAGGTCCTCCGGTGCGGCGAACCGAGATGTTGGCACCGCTAACCATTAGCAAATCACCCTCTGGTCGCACCATTGTGGACTTCGGCCAGAACCTGGTTGGCCGGATTCGTCTGACCGTTCAAGGGCAGGCCGGGCAAACAATCACCCTGCGCCATGCGGAAGTGCTTGAAGCTGGCGAGTTGTGTTTACGGCCGTTACGTGCCGCGAAAGCTATTGACCATTACACCCTTAGCGGAGATGGTATTGAGACCTGGGAACCGCAGTTCACCTTTCATGGTTTCCGCTATGCTGAGGTAGATGGCTGGCCTGGTGAATGTCAGGTCGACGATCTTCGCGCGGTTGTCTGCCACTCAGACATAAAGCGCAGCGGCTGGTTTGACTGTTCAAATCCGCTCCTTAACCAACTGCATGAAAACGTGGTTTGGAGCATGCGCGGCAATTTTCTGAGCATTCCCACCGACTGCCCCCAGCGGGACGAGCGGCTGGGTTGGACAGGAGATATACAAGTGTTCGCGCCAACGGCTTGTTTTCTTTACGATTCGGCTGGGTTCTTAACTTCCTGGTTGGCTGATTTAGCAGCCGAACAGGCGGCAAAAGGGGTTGTCCCTTATGTTGTCCCGGACATCCTGGATCCGAAACCAGCCGCAGCGGCCTGGGGGGATGCAGCGGTGATTGTTCCCTGGGTTCTGTACCAATGCTACGGTGACAGAGATATTCTGGCGATGCAGTTTGAAAGTATGCGGGGATGGGTCGATCTGATAGCAAGCATTGCCGGCGATAACAAGTTGTGGGACACAGGTTTTCAGTTTGGTGACTGGCTGGATCCGGCCGCACCACCTGACAATCCTGGAGCAGCCCGCACAGATAAGCATTTATTGGCTAGCGCTTACTTTGCCCGTTCGGCCGAGTTGGTCAGCCAGGCAGCAGAGGTGTTGGGCCTGGCAAAAGCGGAAGCAACCTATCATGCCCTGGCCGCTGAAGTACGGCAGGCGTTTGCCAATGAGTATATTACGCCAAACGGCCGTCTACTCAGCGACAGCGAAACGGCCTATGCACTCGCACTAGCGTTCGGACTACTACCTACTTTTGAACAGCGACAACATGCGGCCGAGCGGTTGAGCGCGTTGGTTGAGGCAAACGGTTACCACATCGCCACTGGTTTTGTGGGTACGCCATTGATATGTGACGCCCTCTGTGCTGCTGGCCGGTTGGATGATGCTTACCAACTGCTGTTGCAGCGCGAATGCCCATCGTGGCTTTATCCGGTGACGATGGGAGCCACAACGATCTGGGAACGCTGGGACAGCCTACGCCCGGATGGCTCTGTTAATCCTGGTGAGATGACCTCGTTCAACCATTATGCTCTTGGTGCTATCGCCGACTGGCTGCATCGCGTCGTCGGCGGCCTTGCGCCCCTCGAGCCCGGATACGGCCGAATCGAAGTGCGACCGCAACCGGGTGGCAGCCTGACACATGCCGCGGCACGACACCTTACGCCCAACGGCATGGCCCAGTGCGCCTGGATGATTGAGGAGGGAACCATGAAGATCAGAGTGGTTATTCCACCCAATGTGACGGCAAAAGTCACTCTGCCCGGGAGAAATGAGTCGATCGAGCTTGGCTCCGGGACGTACCAATGGTCTTATGAATATGAAGGCTCCCCACTCCTATCGTAACCCTATTCTTTTAGGTTTTTATCCAGACCCATCCATTTGCCGGGTCGGTGAAGACTATTATCTGGTTACTTCTTCCTTTGAATATTTCCCCGGTCTGCCTCTGTTTCACAGCCGCGACCTGGTACATTGGCAGCAAATTGGGCATGTTTTGGACCGGCCAACGCAGCTTGATCTGGATGAGATACGGCCGTCCGGGGGCCTCTTTGCACCCACCATTCGCTTTTCAAATGGCACGTTTTATGTCATCAATACCCTGGTGGACGGTAAAACGAATTCGGGCAACTTCATTGTAACCGCTACTGATCCTGCAGGTCCCTGGTCCGAGCCTTACTGGTTGAAATCCGCGCCCGGAATTGATCCTTCGCTCCTTTTTGACGATGACGGCCGTGCCTGGTACTGCAGCAATTGTATGGCGGTAAACAGCCAGTTTGAGGGGCACACCGAGATTTATGTACAAGAACTCGATCTGGCCCAAATGCAGCTGATGGATGAACCAAAAGTTATTTGGGATGGCGCCGTCAAAGGGGCCGTCTGGTCTGAAGCGCCCCACATTTACAAGATCAATGGTATGTACTACCTGCTCACAGCCGAAGGCGGCACTGCCCATCACCATGCCGTTGTCGTGGCTCGCAGCAACACTGTTTTAGGGCCCTATGAGGGCAATCGCGGTAATCCCATCCTGACACACCGGCATTTGGGTTTGGATTATCCTGTTGTCGGCACCGGCCATGCCGACTTGGTACAAACACAAAAGGGGGATTGGTGGATGGTCATGCTGGCTATGCGTCCATATGGAGGTTATTTTTATAATCTTGGCCGTGAAACTTTCTTGGCGCCGGTACGCTGGGAAGACGGCTGGCCCATCGTTAGCCCGGGGAGCGGCCGCGTCGAAGCCAGTTATCCAGCGCCTGATTTACCAAAACACCCATGGCCTGGTCGCCCCAGCCGAGATGATTTTGACGAGCCGGATCTTGGCTACGAATGGAATTTTCTGCGTACACCACGCGAACAATTTTGGCGTCTGGATGATCGAACCGGTTACTTGACATTACGGTTACGCCCTCAGCGTCTGTCAGAGCTGGCAAATCCCAGTTTTGTGGGTCGTAGGCAGCAGCATATACACTTTGCAGCCCAGACGGCCGTCGAGTTCACCCCGCAGAGTAGGCACGAATGTGCCGGTCTGGTTCTCATACAAAACAACAACTTTCACTTCCGTTTTACTGTCACCTCAAATGATGAATCTTCAGTCATTCGCTTGGTCAAACGGGCACATGGGAACGAAGTGGTTTTATGCGAGCAGGCGATCAGCTCCAGGTTATTCTACCTAAAAGTAGAAGGGTATGAACAGGAGTACAGCTTTTTTGTAGCAACGGAACTAGATGAATGGCAATCCATCGCCGAGGCAGTTGACGGCCGGATTTTGAGCACCCCCGTAGCGGGTGGTTTTGTTGGCGCCTATCTTGGTCTTTACGCCAGCAGCAATGGACAGCCAAGTACAAACCAGGCGCATTTCGAATGGTTTGACTATATCGGATTGGATGAAGAAGGGTAACGGTTGTGAACAAGAAAGGCGAAGATGGCTACGAATTGTGGTTACGCTATCGCCAGGTGGACAATCGGGACCGGATAGCGCAGTATCGCCAGGCGATTAGCAGGGCGACAGTTCTGGGCACAGGCGAGTCCGTTAAAATTATTCGTAACGAACTAGAGCGGGCGCTCCCAGTTTTGCTAGACAAGGCGGTGCCCTTCCTGGAGCAAGAGCCGGGTGGAAACGCTTTGGTTGTGAGTACGGTACGCGAATTGGAAGCTATTGGCGTACCTATTCCCCACGCTCAACGCCACTACTTGGGCGCTGAAGGGTTTTTGATCACGGCCCATCCACCAGGCGGAAATTGTTGGATAGTAATTACGAGCAACACGGCAACGGCCTTGCTGAGCGGCACATTTCACTTCCTACGCCTGCTCCAGACCCAACAAGACATTTCCGGCTTGCATATAGCAAGCCGGCCCCGGATTCGCCATCGCATTCTGGGCCACTGGGATAATCTCGACGGTTCAATTGAACGCGGCTATGCGGGCCAATCCTTGTGGAACTGGGCCGAATTGCCAGAAAGCATTGACCCGCGCTACCACGACTATGCCCGAGCCTGTGCGTCCATTGGCCTCAACGGCGCTTGTCTAAACAATGTCAATGCCCAAGCCAAAAGCCTGGCCACCGGCTACCTGCTTAAAGCGGCGGCGCTGGCCGATGTCTTCCGACCTTACGGCATTCGTGTCTACTTGTCGCCACTTTTCTCCGCGCCGATGCAGCTTGGCGGCCTATCCACCAGCGATCCGCGAAACCCAGCCGTGGCCGGGTGGTGGAAAGACAAGGTGGACGAAATATACCGCCTGATCCCCGATTTTGGCGGATTCCAAATGAAGGCCAATTCAGAGGGCCAGCCCGGGCCGCAGGAGTACGGCGCTGGTCACGACGATGGGGCCAATATGCTAGCCTCGGCATTGGAGCCACACAGTGGCATGTTGTTGTGGCGAGCCTTTGTTTATGATATCGACGTTGATGAAGACCGGGCCAAATGCGCCAACAAGGAGTTTGAGCCACTCGATGGCAGCTTCCAGCCTAATGTGTTTGTGCAGGTCAAAAACGGCCCTATTGACTTCCAACCCAGAGAACCGTTCCACCCCCTTTTGGGCAAAATGGAACAGACACCCTTGGCTCTGGAATTACAAATCACCCAGGAGTATTTGGGCCAGGCGATTCATCTGGTGTACCTGGCCGATATGTGGAAGGAAGTGCTGGATGCGGACACGTACGCTGAAGGGCCAGGCTCAACGGTAGCTAAAATTGTGGATGGCTCGCTGTTTGGTCATGAGACATCGTGCATTGTGGGCGTTGCCAACAGCGGCTCGGATCGCAACTGGTGCGGTCATCACTTTTCGGCGGCCAACTGGTATGCTTTTGGCCGGCTGGCCTGGGATCAGGAGTTGAGCGCGGAGACCCTTGCCGACGAGTGGGCGCGGATGACCTGGTCGAACGATGCGGCCGTTTTAGGGCCGATCAAGACGATGATGCATGGTTCGTGGCCGGCCTGTATCAACTATATGACACCCTTGGGTCTGCACCATATTATGCAGGAAGGCCACCATTACGGCCCTGATCCGGCCCATAACAGCGCAGGACGTGAAGATTGGAACTGTGTTTATTTTCATCGAGCTGATACAGAAGGTGTTGGTTTTGAGCGGAGCAGCAGCGGCAGCAATGCCGTCAGCCAGTACCGTTCTCCTTTACTAGAACAGTTTGACAACCTGGCGACCTGTCCTGAAATGTATCTGCTCTGGTTTCATCACGTGCCCTGGGGGCATCGCCTGCAATCCGGGCGAACGCTCTGGGAAGAGATGCGACATCTTTATAATGAAGGTGTGGCTTCTGTAGAAGGATTGGTGGATACCTGGCAAGGCTTGCAGACCAGCATTGACGACCGGCGTCACCGGCACGTCAGCAAACGGCTGGCCCAGCAGCTTGACAATGCTCGTGAATGGCGGGAGGTGTGTCTCAACTATTTTGGGCAATTTGCCAGCCGCGAAGATTCGTGACAACCTATTTTTATGAATTTGGGTCAGGCCCATATACTTCAAAATTACCGCTCACCTGTAACAGAGCCAGCATCACTAACATGCCATCGTAGTAACGCCAGCGACCAGAAGGCACCTGCAAATCCCAGAGCGCCTGCACGAATTCTGTGCGTCGAGGATGGTTGGCGGCGAGAGCGGTCACGGCATTCATGGCTACCAGGCCCGGTGAGCGGTCGTTGGAAAGGGGCTCGCCATCTAAGGTATATTGGTTAACGTAGCTATCGAGACCTTGATCTACAAAAAAGTCGAGCCAGCGATTGCTTTGTTCAACAGCCCATTCGTCTTTAGCAAACCAGATGTAGTCCATAGCAATATTCATGCCAGTACGCCAGGCATCGAAGCGGAAATCTTTATGGTAGTCGCTTGAACCGTTATCAGTGGGCGTGCCATCAAATTCGGCATAGTCAGGGAATAGGCCAGTTTCGGGCTGCACGGCCGTTTTCCAGAAGGCGCGACTCTTAACGGCCGCATCCAGCCACTGCGCATTATCTTCATCCGCCCATTCTGCCCAAAGCTGGTAATAATGGGGGACATGGTAAGATGGGTCTGTGAACTGGCTAACACGTCCGCGCATCGGCACAAATACGATTTGATTGGATTCTTCGTCGAATAGATTGGTGGCAATAGTGCCGTCTTCCTCTTTGTGGCGCATCGTATGTAAAATTTCGTTGGCTTGCTCGCTATAGTTGAAGATGCCTTCCCCATCTCCCCAACGGTGCGATGCAAAAAGCAAGGCGGTCACCATCCATGCTTCGCCATCGCTGGCAGGATTGGCGTCAATTGGGCTGCCATCTTCATTGTTGTGCCAAGAGAAATAACCGGCATACGGACCGTCTTCATGGTACATGTAGGTTTTTGCCCATTGCCAAATACGATCAAATTCTTCATGTTTGTCCATCTGAACGGCGATCATCATGCCGTAGGACATACCTTCGCTGCGAATATCATTGTTTCCGATGTCTTTAATGTAGGCCATGTCTTCACCAACAGAGTAGAAGATTGTTTGCGAACTGGGATTGCCATAGAAGAGTTGTTCCCACACCTCATTTAGTTTCGCCTCGACCTCTTCTTCTGACTTGCCGAGTAGATCGGTAAAGAGATCTGGATAAGCGCCGGTTCTATAGGATCTATTGATTGGCAGAGGAGTGGGTATGACAACGGCCGTTGCTGTTAACGTCGCCGCTGCCGACGGGCCTGTTGGCTGATTACATGCTGTCAGGCCTATAAGCAGAAAAAGAAAAATTAGATATTGGCTCTGCGCACAAAGTCCTTTTGCAGGAGAAATGGCCATTATTTCCCTCATATTTTCCAGTGATTCAGAAAGAATTTGAACAAGTTTTCCATCTCGCCATCTTTATTGTATTATGCGGAGGATTAATCGGCACAGATATTTTCACAAACAGCAGCAATGACTCGTCCAGCGAAAATAGGGCTGATTTCGATTGATTTGAGTATACTTCCCTTGCTCAGGCTAGGCGCTGATATGTCTGCAGGTTTCGCCAGCCAGGCACGACAATTCATAGGAGTTTTGAAATGTACACCCCCAAACCAGAACATAAATTCACTTTTGGCTTATGGACTGTAGGCAATGTAGGCCGGGATCCTTTTGGCGAACCGACCCGCAAGGCCCTGTCGCCGGTAGAAATCGTACACTTATTGGCTGAGGTCGGCGCTTATGGCGTCAACTTTCACGATAATGACCTCATCCCCATCGATGCTACCCCGGCGGAGCGCGATCAGATAAAGCGCGACTTCAAACAGGCTTTAAATGAAACTGGCCTGGTTGTGCCCATGGCAACAACCAATCTGTTCAGCGATCCCGCTTTTAAGGATGGCGCATTTACGGCCAATGATCCCAAGGTTCGCGCCTATGCGCTACAGAAGACGATGCACGCCATCGACCTGGGCGTGGAGATGGGAGCCAGCACTTATGTCTTTTGGGGAGGTCGCGAAGGTACAGAGACCGACGCCGGCAAAAACCCTTTGGAAGCAGGCAAGTGGTTCCGTGATGGGTTGAACTTTCTCTGTGAGTATGTCATTGACCAGGGGTATGAGCTGAGGTTCGCCCTGGAGGCGAAGCCCAACGAACCGCGCGGAGATATCTATTTATCAACCACCGGCGCCATGTTGGGTTTTATCAGCACGCTGGATCACCCGGAGATGGTAGGGGTAAACCCGGAAGTTGCCCACGAACATATGGCTGGATTGAACTTCACTCATCACGTCGCGCAGGCGTGGGACGCGGGCAAGTTGTTCCACATCGACTTGAATGACCAGGCTTTCGGCCGTTATGATCAGGATTTTCGCTTTGGCTCGGTCAATTTGAAGAGCGCTTTCTTCCTGGTGAAATTTCTGGAGAGCGTAGGCTATGACGGCAATCGCCACTTCGATGCCCATGCTTACCGCACGTCCGATTACGAAGACGTCAAAGCATTCGCCCGCGGCTGTATGCGCACCTACTTACTATTAAAGGAAAAGAGCGCCCAGTTTGCTGCTGATGCACAGATTCAGGCATTGCTGGCCGAGATCACGGCCGATGACGGTTCGATGGATAGCTATAAAGGCGCCTATTCTGGGGAAAAGGCGCAGGCACTCAAAGCACATTCTTTCGATCGGATAGCGCTGGGGAAACGAGGACAACCGTACGAACAACTGGACCAGCTTGTCATCGAGCTGCTGCTTGGCGCGCGATAGGGACACTATATGACCGAGCTGCTGCAGTTGCGGCGCAGCGATGGCCCTTTTACTAATTGGCAAACAGACGAGAAGCGTGATCTATGAGTTACTTTATTGGCATTGATAGTTCAACAACCGCCACCAAAGCATTGCTGATGGCGGAGGATGGCAGCGTGGTGGGGGTGGCGGCCTCTTCATATTCGTTTGAGACGCCATTCCCACTGTGGAGCGAGCAGCAGCCCGAATTGTGGTGGCAGGCTACGGCCGAGAGTGTGCAGCAAGTTTTGACCAGCAGCGGGGTGAATGCCGCTGAAGTCGGCGGCGTTGGCCTGACAGGGCAAATGCACGGGCTGGTACTCCTGGACGAGAAGGGCGCGGTTCTACGGCCGTCTATCCTCTGGAACGACCAACGCACCGGCGCTGAATGTGATGAGATGCGGGCAAAGGTGGGCAAACAGAATCTGATCGACATCAGTGGCAATGACGCCTTGACCGGTTTCACGGCCCCCAAGATCCTGTGGGTCAAGAATAATGAGCCAGAGATTTACGCCCAGGTGAAGCATATTCTGCTGCCTAAAGATTACGTGCGCCTGAAATTGACGGGGGCTTACGCAATGGATAAGGCCGGGGGCGCGGGCACGCAGCTTTTTGATGTGGCCAAACGGGATTGGTCACCCGTATTGTTGGCTGCACTGGATATCGATCCGACGTGGCTGCCACCAACGTTTGAAGGCACGGCCGTCACCGGTACCATCACGCCAGAAGCGGCGGCAGCGACCGGCTTGATCGCAGGCACACCTGTTTTCGGTGGCGGCGGCGATCAGGCCGCGGCAGCGGTGGGTACCGGAGCCGTGGTTGAGGGGATTGTCTCGCTCAGCCTGGGCACCTCCGGCGTCGTCTTCGCCGCCGCGGACGAACCGATCATCGAAGCGGACGGCCGTTTACACGCCTTCTGCCATGCAGTGCCCGGCAAATGGCATCTTATGGGCGTGATGCTTTCGGCAGCGGGCAGTCTGCGCTGGTACCGGGATACAATCGCTCCTGGTGTTTCATTCGACGATCTGCTCAAGCCAGCCCATGACATTCCCGCCGGCAGCGAAGGGCTGCTTTTTCTGCCTTATCTGACAGGAGAGCGCACCCCCCACCCCGACCCGCTGGCGCGTGGCGCTTTTGTTGGTCTAACGGTGCGGCACAGCCAAGCGCATATGACGCGGGCGGTATTGGAAGGCGTTGCCTTCGGCCTGCGCGATAGTTTCGAGCTAATGCGCGCGGCGGGCCTGGCGGGCGTGCAACAAGTGCGCATAACCGGTGGTGGCGCCAGAAGCTCGTTGTGGCGGCAAATTCTGGCGAATATTTTTGGCGTTGAATTGGTCACTGTGAATACGGCAGAGGGAGCGGCATATGGCGCAGCTTTGTTGGCAGCGGTCGGTGGAGGAACATGGCCAGATGTGCCCAGCGCATGCCGGCAGGTGGTTGAGGTGACTGGCAGCACGGAACCGCAAGATGGAGAGACGGCCGTTACCGATCAACAATACACAATTTATCGCGCCCTTTACCCCGCCCTGCGGGAATCATTCCACCATCTCTCGGCGTCTTGGTAGCAGAGACAATAAGATAGAGCCATCCCATTTTTGGTATCTCCGAACTGAGGTCCACTTCAGCTGTTTTCCGCTGTCCCCAAAACAAAATACTTCCCCATCGCATTCCTATTGATGTACTTTTGCGCATATTGAACTCTTCTAGCTGTGCCCCGTAATATGATTCGAAAGATTATTGTGGTACGGATAGGTTGTGCAGGCGAATAACTCCAGGAGAATATACTTTTGTTAGCGAACGAGGGAATGGCTATGCGAATTATTAATGCAACGCCGGTCGATTATGGCGCGAATATCTGTGGGTTGCCAATGAAGTGGATGAAAAAAAGCAGCGCACTACTAGCATTGATATTGCTTAGTCCATTACTATGGCGTGGCAGTGCGTCCGGAGTGGTCAATACAGGCTATATCGATCTGGTCACCCGGCTGGAGGTTGATCGTTTGGGCATCAACCACCCCACAAGCCTGACATCTGACCCCGCAGCGGGCACACTCTTGCTGCTTGAAAGTGGCAAGAATCGGGTGCACACGATTTCCACATTTGGTGAATTGCTGGCGACTGAAGAGCTTGAAGGGGCCCCAAGTAGCGTACAGCATATTGAATATGATGCCCGCTCGGGAAGCTTGCTTATGTTTGACCCCAACCGGCGGCAGCTCCGGACAGCGAACGGAGACAAAGACACGGCCGTCACGCTGCCGCTTGCAGAGGTTAATGGGATTGCCTCCGATCCCACTTCAGGCGATGTCTATCTACTGGACAGTGGCTCAGGGCAGTTCATACGCATACCTGCGTCTGGGATGTCTGCCTGATCCAGCATCTCCGCCGGAATTGGCGCCGGTTTCGACCATTGTCGCTCGGCGGCGAGACGGGCGATCTGCGTGGCCTGGCTTTTGATCCGGCCACGCGCCATCTGTTCAGCATAAATCCCAAACGGCAGCTACTGGTTGAATTTACGCTGACCGGCGACGCGATCAAGGTTTATGATCTAGCCCCATTCAGCTTGCCCGAGCCGGAAGCATTGGCCTTCGCCCCCTCAACCGACCAGACTGATGCTCCTTCAGTTTCCAGCTTATACATCAGCGGCTGGCGGGATAAGAAGGGGATGTCTGGGAGTTTACTTTCACTCCAGAGGTGGCTTTTACGCTGACCTCAACCGCGGCGACGCTGGTGCAGACGATCAACGTATGGCAATTTTCTCCGCCAAGCCCGGATGGATCAGGGGCAACCTACCTGCCCCATTCCGGCAGGCTGCTGGAAACCGACTCGGAGGTGAACGAAAAAGCAATCTATCAGGATGCCAATCAATTTGAAATGACTTTGAGCGGATCGCTGATCAACACCTACGATACGACGCATTTCACCAACGAGCCGACGGGCATTGCCTACGATCCCGACCGCAACCACCTTTTCATCACGGATGACAACGCCAAGATGGTGTACGAAAGCGACCTAAGCTACAACATGGTCAATTCTTTTTCAGTCGCCACGCTTGATGGCAAGTTGGTTGATCCGGAGGGTATTGCCTACAACAGTTGGAACGGATTTCTCTATATTGCCGGCGGCGTGAGCAATACGATATTCTGGATCGATCCGGGTGGCGACAGCGATTTTGGCACACGCGACGACTTGGAAGGCAGTTTCCCGGCCACGAACCTCAGCGATCCTGAAGGGATCGCCTTTAATACCGATAACGGGAATCTATTTGCTGTGGGCAAATTCGATGTTGTGGCAGAATACACGGCAGCCGGCTCCGTTGTACAGATGATCGACATCTCAGCCGCTGATGCCCGTAAGCCGGCCGGCATGGCATATGGCCCTACAAGCGTTGGAGGTGGGAAGAGTATATATGTAACCGATCGCGGTTATGATCTTGACTCCGATATCAACGGCGGCAAGGGGGATGGCCAGATTTACGAGTTTGCACTGGGCTCACTCCCGTCACCAACTGCCGGCTTCGTAGGTTCACCTACCAGCGGTCCCATCGCGCTAACCGTCAACTTCAGCAACAGTTCTGGCGGCTTCTACGATACTTGTCTCTGGAGCTTTGGCGATGGCAGCAGCTCCACGGCATGTGCAAATCCGAGTCACGAGTATGCTAATCCTGGCACTTACCAAGTGAGTTTGACTGTTGGCGGCCCTAGCGGCGAGGCGAAGATAGTCAAAACCGGCTACATTGTGGCGTCCGGGCCAATGACAGCCGATTTCAGTGGCAGGCCTGGCAGTGGTATCACACCTCTGCAGGTCGCCTTCTCCAACCTGTCTACGGGCGATTATGACAGTTGCCTATGGGACTTTGGCGACAGCAGCAGTAGCAGCGAATGCGCTAACCCAAAGCACGTTTACACGGTGGCTGGCAGCTATACAGTTTCTCTGATGGTCAGTGGGGCCGGTGGGAGCCAGACGGCTACCAAGGTAGATTACATCCTGGTCAGCGAAGCGGGAAACGCAAACTTCTCCGCCGATCCTGGGCAGGGTGTGGCACCGCTGGCGGTCAACTTCACCAACCTCTCTCTCGGCGATTTCGATTCCTGCCAGTGGGACTTTGGCGACGGCAATACGTCACAGAGCTGCGGTAATCCGACACATACCTACACAGCGCCCGGTATTTACTCTGTCTCATTGGCGATCGATAATCCCAGCGGATTCGACTCAGTTACATTCAAGAATCTGATTGCGGTATACGAAGCGGTAGCAGCGGACTTTGGCGCCAATCCCAGGGAGGGCATCGAGCCACTTACGGTTAACTTCAGCAATCTGTCGAGCGGTGATTATCGCACATGCTCGTGGGATTTCGGTGACGGGAGCTCGAGCTCCGACTGTGGCAAACCCAACCACGTCTATATCGCAGCGGGAATCTACACGGTTTCACTCAAGGTTGAAGGCCTCGGTGGAATCGATAGCAAGATAATAGCCGGCACTATAAATGTGGCGGCGGCGACGGTCGCTTTCAGCGCCACACCTACAGTAGGAAAAGTCCCTCTAACGGTGTTTTTCGACAATCTTTCCGAGGGCAAATATGACAGTTGCCTTTGGCGCTTCGGCGATGGTGCAACAAGCAGCGACTGCGACAATCCAAGCCACACCTACACAGCGCCTGGGAGCTACACGGTTGCGCTTTCTATGAACGGGCCATCCGGTTCAAATTCAACGCGGATGACCAATTACATATCTTCGCAACCAAACCTGATGATTCTCCCGTTGATAGTGCACAGTTGATCTACCCGCTCATAGGCCAATTACACTAATTTGTCGCAACCTGCTCATAATCAAAGTGCCGGGTGTGAAACTCGGCATTTGGGCTATCCACCTATCCGAAGCATCGCCAGCGGCCCCACGATCATTCTAGCTTATATCCTGCGCACATGCCTTCAAAGCAGCTTGATTAGCGCTATACTTTTCTGCTATGCTATCTCAAGAAGATTGATTCGTTGTTGGAATTTCTGCTCGGTATGGGTAGCTCCCAGAAACGTCCGTACTCGTCCGCAAATATACGGTAGGGAAGAATCTATAGAAAGAAACATCATTGGGGGATTTCTCTTTACTATTTTGATAGATAGAAATCAACTATTTCCTAAGTCATTATGGCAAAGAGAAACCCCTCTTTCTCCATATCAAATCATTTCTTCCAGAGAGAAAAATTTCTTACCGCATATCCGCGCATGAAAAGGGGAGATGCCCAGGGTAGGTTTCGTCAGGTTGTGTCAGGTCTTATAATTGAGCCAGATGTTTGTTGATTAAGCTGTTCTGCATATGGGAATAGAGCTGGTGTTGCGCGATGACCGCAGGCGATGGTGGGACCAACAGAATGCAAGGGCTTACTACAGAGGTGCTTTTGCGCACCAAGCTGGCCATACCGCAGCGGCGCACGTGCCTGATTGAACGCCCGCGACTGACAGCGCGGCTGCAGCACGAAATGGCGGGCAGCGTGGTCCTTGTTTCAGCCCCGGCTGGTTTTGGCAAAACGACGTTGATCACGGAATGGGCGGCGGCTCGAAGCGGCCACCTGGCCTGGTTTTCCCTCGACGAAGCTGATAACATGCCGAGCCGTTTCTGGCGCTACGTCGTGGCCGCCTTGCGGACAACGGGAGCCGGCAATAGCGAGGAGATTGATTCTCTGCTACGTGCCGAACGCGCGCCCGATTGGGAGGCGCTGATCAGTCTGTTGATTAATGATATCAGCCATGTCGACGGGCCAATCACCCTTGTGCTGGATGACTACCACCTGATTCACAGCAACGCCGTTCACTACAGCCTTGGCTATTTGCTGCACCGCCAGCCGCCCCAGCTGCAGGTGATACTTCTCACCCGCGCCGACCCGCCGCTGGCCCTGGCGCGGCTGCGCGTGCAAGGGCGATTGAGCGAACTGCGAGCAGCTGACCTGCGCTTCACGACGGAGGAAATGGAGGCCTTTTTCAACTGCACACTGGCGACACGCCTGCAGCCAGCGGCTTTGGATACGCTCTGCGAACGCATTGAGGGTTGGGCTGCCGGCCTGCAGCTGGCAACATTGTCTCTGCAAGGGCTGCCCAAGGCAGAAGCTGGAGCGTTTGTGTGGACATTTGGCGGCGACCAGCGCTTCGTGCTCAGCTACCTGGTAGAGGAAGTGCTGCAGCGGCAGCCGGCGCGGATCCAGACTTTCATGCTGCACACGTCGGTACTGCGCACGCTTACGCCCGCCCTGTGCACGGCCGTGACCGGCTACGAGGATGCCCGCCAGATCTTGTTGCAGCTGGCGGCGGAGAATCTCTTTGTCTTTCCGTTGGAAGGGATGAGGGAGTGGTTTCGCTACCACCGATTGTTCGCCGGCGCTTTACGCAGCCGCCTGGAGAGTACGGAACCGGAGCTGATCCCGGAACTGCGCCGGCGGGCGACGGCCTGGTATGCAGCGCAGGGTGTCCGGGAGGGGGTGTCCGGGCATTTGCTGCCGGAGATGGTACCAGCGCCGATCCTGCGTGATGCGGGATCTGGCGACAAGCTGCTCGATCCGCTGACAGGTCGCGAATGGGAGATTCTGGCGCTGGTTGCGCAGGGGTTTTCTAACCAGCAGATCGCCGAGCAGCTGGTGATCGCTACCGGCACGGTAAAGGGACACATCAACCATATTTTAAGCAAGCTTGATGCGCAGAGCCGCACGGAAGCGGTAGCCCGCGCGCGGCAGCTTGGCCTGTTCAAATCATAACCAAAACATAACTTTCGATAGAGGGCTGGCAATTTATTGCCTCTTACAATTGATGTTATGTTGAACCACCTCAAGCAGCGCGTCAGCAAGATCCTGGCTTCGGCCAAAACAGCCACACTTTCCACTTCTCGGACCGGCGGGTATCCAGGCTCGCGTTTTCCCCTGTGAGGCGCAAGGGATCCACCTTTACCTTTTGCTGCCATCCGTAAGCGACCAGCTGTTCAACCTTGAGCAGAATCCCAATGCGGTTGTTTCTACATCGCGCTGGCAGCTGCGCGGGTCCGGGCGTGTACTTGCCTTGCATGACAGTCCCGACAGCCTTGCCCTGCCGCAATCGCTGCTTGCCGAGGGCTGTGTGCTGCTGGAGATCCGGCCGTCACAGCTGCAGGTCTACCGGCGGAATGGCTGGGGCTTCAGCGAAACGATTGACATCGAGCCCGACTGGCAAACATAACCGAAACCATAACTTTTGATAGGGGATCAGCCAGTCGATTCTTCGTATGCTATATAAATCAAGGGTACAGAATCTAATTTTGACATCCGGCTGTTTAGAGTTACGGCGAAGCGGCACAGGAAATGACCCACGACCTAAGCGGAGGTTTGAATATTATGATGATGAAGATACGAAAGGTAATCCCCGGCTTGCTATTCTTGTGCTTGCTGGTCGCCAGCTTATTGGAGGCCAGTGTTCCTCATGCTTATGCGGAAGAGCCCTGGCAGGCCAAGTATTGGAATAACAAGAATCTGGCGGGGGACCCGGTCCTGGTTCGCCAGGAATCTGAAATAAATTATGACTGGGGGGATGGTTCTCCGGGGGGCGTGCACAACGACGAATTTTCGGCGCGCTGGAAACGCACGCTCAATGTGTCGCCAGGGTCCTACCGTTTTACGGCAACCATGGATGACGGTATGCGCGTCTGGGTGGATAACAACTTGATCATCGATTCCTGGAGCAACAGCCAAGCACATTCCGTGTCGGCTATGGCTAATTTAGGCGCCGGTGATCACCAGGTAAAGGTGGAATATTACGAGGATGGTGGCAAGGCGGTGGCCAAGCTGCGCATCGATCCCGCAGGCAGCAATAATATCCAGAATTGGCGTGGTGAATACTTCAACAATCAGTCGCTTTCTGGCACGGCGGCGTTGGTACGCAATGATGACCGGATTGACTTCGATTGGGGTGGCGGATCGCCGGCCTCGGGAGTCATTGGCGCTGACAATTTCTCGGTACGCTGGACGCGGGCCATCGATCTCGAGCCAGGACGGTACCGCTGGACAACGACGACGGATGACGGCGTACGCCTGTGGGTCAACGGCCGTTTGATAATCGACAAATGGTTTGACCAGTCGGCCGGCTCTGTCAGCGCGGAAACGGATGTGCCGGGCGGCCTGACGGATGTACGCATGGAGTATTATGAAAACGCCGGTGGCGCGGTGGCGCGGCTCGGTCGCGCCCAGATAAGTAACTCGACAAGCGGCACGACCTGGCGCGGCGAATACTTCAATAACAAGAAGCTGTCGGGGTCGCCGGCGCTGGTACGTGAGGATAAGAACATCGACTTTGATTGGGGAAACGGTTCGCCCGCCTCGGGCATTAATGCCGACAATTTTTCGGTACGCTGGACGCGCAGCCAAAACCTTGCCGCCGGACAGTATCGCTTTACGGCCGTTACCGACGACGGGGTACGGTTGTGGGTCAATGGGCAGCAGATCATCAATGATTGGGTGGATCGTAAGCCGGCCACGTCCGTGGGTGAGATCACCCTGCCGGGCGGCACGGTGGAGATCAGGATGGAGTATTACGAAAATATCGGCGGCGCCAAGGCCAGCCTGACGCGCTCGCAGGTATCGACTACACCGCCTCCGCCACCGGTACCGGTCATACCCACGGGCACTGTTCCAGGCTTACGACTCAATATGCGCAGCGGCCCGGCAGTTTCCTATGACATCATCCGCGTGCTGGCGCAGGGCGAGAAGGTGACGCTTTTGGGCCGGAATGCCACGTCATCCTGGGTGAAGGTGGCTGCAAGCAATAACTTGCAGGGCTGGGTCTACGCGTCGCTGCTGCAGATGAGCGCGCCGCTGGGCAGCCTGCCAGTGGTTAGCGGCGACGCGAGCCAGCCGCCGGCAGCAGCCGGGCAGACGGCGACTGTCTCCAACGCGATTTATACACTTAATGTGCGATCGGGTCCCGGAACCAATTTCGAACCGATCACGACGATTGGCCGCGGACAGGTCGTCGAACTTCTCGGGCGTAACGGCAGCAGCACCTGGCTTAATATCCGCACTCCTGGGGGAGTTGTAGGTTGGTCAAGCGCGCGCTACCTGGATACGAGTTATCCCCTAAGCAGCTTGCCGGTCAAGGGCTGATAAACGGCTGTTGTTGCAGCATAGGCCGGCTCAGGTAATGGCACCTGAGCCGGCCTTTTTTCCAGGACCGGCTGCCTTGATGGCCAGTATGGAAAGGGCAGGGACAAATGACGATGGGAAAGCTCAAAGCAAGCACGCGGCCGGCATTACTGCTTTTTGCCGGCTTGATGCTGATCGTGATGAGTTCCTGCGCTCCCCGGCCAGCGCTCGAGACAAGTGCCAGCCCGCCGCTTCGAGCTGAAATTGCCGCAAAGGGCGCCGATGAGGGCAGCACTCCTGAACCATGCAGCATGGCCGGCAGCGATGCATTTGGCGTCAGCTTCACCTATGATTCTTGCCTGGCTGA
>CAVONO010000015.1:0-137543 GCA_963697305.1 uncultured Chloroflexia bacterium | reverse complement strand
CTGTCTTGCCTGCGCAGCGGTACCGCGGAGCAGGCTCCGCGCGCAGCGCGGATCGCGGCAAAATTCTGTGGGCATGCTCTTCTTTTTCAGATAAGATTTTATGTACCGCTGCAACCCTATGTAGGAGGTCAAGCGCTACGTGGCATTATCCAACTGAGTATCTGACAGCCGTTTATCAATTGCTCAACCAGCATTTCAATCTGGAGGAGCTCAAAGAGCTCTGTTTTAATCTGGGCGTGGACTACGATGATTTACAGGGTGCAGGAAAAGCCGGCAAGGCCAGAGAGCTGGTGCTTTACCTGGATCGACGCTACCAGATTCCGCAATTAGAGTCCAAAGTGCGCGCCCTACGGCCGGAAATTGCGTGGCCGCGGCTGCCGGCAGACAAACCTCCTCCGGCAACAACCAAGCCGGCAACGGGCGTTAAATTAGACCCAAAAGAGTTCGAACGGCTGGTTACGATCTTGCAGGAGCTGCCTCAATTCGCCACGCCTGACCGCCGCATCGATTTCTTGGCCGAAGTTTTTTATGGGTCGCCGCGCAAGAGAGATATCCTGGGTCGCTTTGATGTTAGCGGTATGCCGCGCAGCGCAGCGACACGCCTGGTGAACTGGCTGATCCAGTTTGGCCAGGATGTGGCAGGTCAGGAGACGCTGAGTGTGCTGATCGGCAAGATCCTGGGCATTATCGGCGAGGGAGCAGATGCCCGATTCCTGCGTGGCCTCCTGGAGCGCTACCCGTTGGGTGTAACGGTTAGCAGTAAGCCGGCCGAAACAGAAACGTCTATAGATGTAGCGGACGGTGAGGAACAGGGTGGCGAGAATGGTAGCGAGTCGACTGAACCAGAACACAAAAGCCCCGGCATAGTGCTGCCGCCCGCGCCGCAGGATGACATAGCGTTACCACCCATACAAGAGCGTTTTTTGCAACCGGACGATAGAAGATGGCTGTCACGAGCGGTAAATAAGCTGACTAAATGGAAGAATTTGCAGGGGAGAATAAATCTACTCATTGCAAGCCAGATACCGGACGGGTGGATAGGCGAAATGAGCCTCGATAGTGGCGGAACGCTTACGATCGCCGAAACGGTCATCAACGATTTAGAGCTGCGTGGCCCGCTGCCAACATATCCGCAAAGACATGCGCTGGGAAGCTTGCTGGAAACGGTAGCAATCGACTCCTTTGGACTAGACGATGCAAGAAGGGCTGTGGCCCTTGTTTTTCGCTATCAACTGGACGAAGACCATGATCAGGTTAACCGGCTGAGTGCACGTTTTGGCGTGCCCTTGATGAGTTTTGCGGAAGATCCGTACGAGCAGGAATGGCAGCCGCCACAAGCATCGCTGCCGGCCGGCCTGCGCGGTGCAGCGCTAGAAGAAAACCTGGAGGCTCTGTATGCCAACGGCCGCGAGAACTGGCTCGACATCAGTTTTTTGACGGCCGGCGCCCGGGCTGCCGGCTCAGTCTGCCGGCTGGAGTGGAATAAACAGGGGCAGGGGACTGGTTTTTTGGTCGCGCCTGATTTGATTTTGACCAACTATCACGTCATTAATCCGCCCGCCTACAAGGGAGAATTGGAAACGCGCCTGAGAACGCTGTGCAGTGCGTTTCGGCGCGGCCAGCACGGCTGACGGAGGGGTGTCGGCCGGGAATAAGCTGGTGAAACTGCACAAGGAGGCGTTGGTCCAATCAAGCGCGATCAAGCAACTAGATTACGCTTTGCTCAGGCTAAGAGAGCCTGTTGAAGACGGCTCGCTCATCGTTAAAGCAAGCTTATCAGATGAAGCGATCTATGAAGAGCAATATGCCAACATCATCCAACACCCGCTTGGCGGGGCGATGAAGGTCGCTCTGAGGCAGAATCAGGTTGTTAAGCTGCTACCCAGCCGTGTGTACTATATGTCTGATACGCTCGGGGGATCATCCGGGTCGCCTGTCTTTGACGATGAGTGGCGGGTGATTGCGCTGCATCGGGCTGCCGGATTAAGAGACGATAACGGGCAGGTGCTGCTCAAAGCCAACGAAGGTGTCCCCATATTGGATATTTTAGCAGAAATAGAGCCCTATTTGCCGGGAGGCGTGTGATGTCTGGAGATTTTGTCCCTCCTGGAAATCAGGCCCCTGCTGCAATCGCGCGAAAATTGCGCGAAATTGGCGATGAGGAAGCTGTAATAGATTAGGAAGATGCGACCTGCCGGCAGGTCGCTCGCCTTGGGGATAAGACGCTATGCCCACCCTCCTACCACCTGAGTTAGCAACGGAAATCAGAGAGTTCCTTGAACCCTATTTTCGCCGTGAGATTGATCGCCTGGACCAGTTGTCGATTCCGCTTGCTGCCTGGGACGGGTATGGCCGGCTCACCTTTGAGGGCAGCAGCTATGACTTCAGCGGGCGGATCGTGCAGCAGTTACCCGGCGAGCAATTAAAAGATGTCCTGCGCGCTTTGACTTCCGCCTCCGGGGAGCAGGAAAAGGAGCGGATCGCGGACTTCTGCACGGCTAGTCGATCAGGCTGAGCAGCTCCTGGCCGCCACGGCCGCCGGCTCGCTGCGCGCCGCCCACCAGGGCGCGGTGCGCGATCTCTCGTCGCCGCGATTTCAGTTAGACCGGCGCTTTGTGCAGCTTACGCTGCTGCTGGACCAGGGGCCGGAGGCAGCAAGGTGTGCGCTTCGCGCCCGATGCAACACAGCGCCGCTACGACAGCCTGGCCACGCTGCTGGAAGCGGTTGATGACCGGGCCCTGGTGCTGCTTGGCCGGCCCGGCAGCGGCAAGACAACCCTATTGAAACGGCTGCAACTGGAAACGGCGTGGGCGGAACTGGCTGCGGCCACAGGCAAGGCAGCCTTCTTTGTGCCCCTGAACACCTTTCGCGGGCCGGGCGGCGGCGCGCTGCCCCCGCCGCCGCGAGCGTGGCTGGCCACCTTCTGGCGTACCCAGTTTCCCGGCCTGGATGATTTTGAAACCTTTTTCGCCGCCGGCCGGCTGCTGCTTCTGCTCGACGGCCTCAACGAAATCCCGCACCGCGAAGCAGAAGCATACCGCGAGCGGGTCGACCAGTGGCGCGATTTTGTGCAGCAGACCATAGGCTATGGCAATACTTTCCTCTTTAGCTGCCGCAGCCTTGACTACAGCGCTTCCTTGAGCAGCGAAGCGCTGCCGGTGCCGCAGGTGCGCCTGGAGCCGCTCACGTCAGCGCAGATCGAGACCTTCTTGCGCTTGCACCTGGGCGATGATATTGGCGCGGCGGTCAATGAGCAGCTGCACGAGGATGAAAAACAGCTGCAGCTCTTTTCCACGCCCTTCTTTTTACGCCTGCTGGCGGAGCAGGTCAACGATAGCAGCACAATGCCGTCCGGCCAGGCGGCACTGCTCACCGGCTTTGTACGCCGTACGCTGCACCGCGAAGTGGTCGATCGCCGCCACCACCTCTTTGATCCTGATACGCTGTTAAGTGAAAATGATGTACAGCAAGTCAACCACAGGGCGTGGGACTCGCCCTTTGATCTACCGCAGGAAGGGCTGCTGATCCGTAAACTGGCCGAACTGGCCTTCGCCATGCAAGATTCAGAAACAGAGGGCGAAGCGAGCCAGGTACGGATCAAGGAAACGGGGGCGCGTGATCTGCTGGCGCTGCCGCAGGCGCGCGATCTGATCGCTGCCGGCATCCAATTAAATGTGCTGGACAGGGACCTGGCGCGGCGCGAACTGCTTTTCTATCACCAACTGGTGCAAGAATATTTTGCGGCCCGCGTGCTGGCACGCACGCCGCAGCCGCAGCGCGTGCTGGTTCCCTGGCGCGCAGATGAAGTAAGGCCTTCGCTGGAGGAGACGCTGGCAGGGCTAGAAGCCAGCGACCCGCTGCCGGCACTGCCGACCACTGGGTGGGAGGAAACAACCATCCTGGCGGCGGCGATGGCGGCGGACGTGGAGCAATTTGTCACCGACCTGATGCCCGGTAATCTGCCGCTGGCGGCGCGCTGCGCGGCGGCGGTGGAGGTGCAGGTTTCGCCGCGGCTGGCTGCCGGCTTGCAGCAGGCGCTCATCGCGCGCATTGGCGACGATCAGGCGGATTTGCGGGCGCGCATCAGCGCGGCGGAGGCGCTGGGAGAACTGGGCGACCCGCGTTTTGAGCGCCGAACTGGCGCGCATGGCGACTATCTGCTGCCGCCGCTGGCATCGATCGCGGGTGGTGAATACCCCATAGGGGATGATACGAGCCAATACGAGGATGAAAGGCCGGCGCATGCGGTGCAGATCGCGGCCTTTGAGATGGGCCTCTTCCCAATAACGAACGCCGAGTACGGGTTGTTCATCCAGGCGGGTGGGTACGAAAAGGAGCGCTGGTGGCAGACGGAAGCGGCCAAAGCGTGGCTGCGGGGTGAAGGGGGCAATGAAGGTCAAAAACAAAGTGCCCGCGATATGCAGGCATATCTGCAAGACTTTTCGGACGATGTAATACGTGAGCAGCAAGCATCTCCCGACCAGATAGAGTACTTGGTTGTGGCTCAAAAATGCCTCTGCAGAGGAGTTGGAAGAGCAGTATGATGAATGGTATCCGGCTGACGAAGCGCCACGCCAACCGGAATATTGGGAGGACAGCCGCTTTAACCAGCCGGCGCAGCCGGTGGTAGGGGTGACCTGGTACGAGGCGCGGGCCTACTGCGCCTGGCTGTCGGCGCAGACAGGAAAAACCTACAGGCTGCCCAGCGAAGCGGAATGGGAGGCGGCGGCGCGTGGTGTCGCGGGAAGAGCGTACGCCTATGGTGCGGATTTCGACGCCGCGCGCGGCAATACCTTTGAGACCCATATCCGCCGCACCACCCCCGTGGGCGTGTTCCCTGGCGGCTTTACCGCGGAAGGCATCGCCGATCTATGCGGCAATGTCTGGGAATGGACGACAACATTGTGGGGGGACGATATCCGGCAACCAACTTTTGGCTACCCTTATGTGGCCACGGATGGCCGGGAAGATCTACAAAACGGCGTATCACGGCGCGTCGTGCGCGGCGGCTCTTGGAACGTCAATCAGAACGTCGCGCGCGCGGCCTTCCGCAACCGCGGCAATCCAGACAACCGTGACAACGATTTCGGTTTTCGGGTGGTGGTGGTGCGTCGTCCCCCATCTCAAAATGGGCACTGATCACTGTCTTGCCTGCGCAGCGGTAGCGGAGCAGGCTCCGCGCGCAGCGCGGATCGCGGCAAAATTCTGTAGGCATGCTCTTCTTTTTCAGATAAGATTTGTGGTAAGTATGTGTAAGCATACCCGGGGCAACCTGGCGACTGACGCGTCGTGCGCGGCGGCTCTTGGAACAACAATCAGAACAACGCGCGCGCGGCCTACCGCAACAGCAACAATCCAGACAACCGTAACAACAATAACGGTTTTCGGGTGGTGGTGGTGCGTCGTCCCACACCTTGTACCTTTCCGCTTTAGAAGGACGTCTCCCCTAGCATAAGGCCCTTCCACAGGGTTTCCGGACGCTCCGGCTGCAACAGCCGGCTGCTGGATCGGGAACCGGGCAGCGCCTGACCATGGGTGGCTGCTTCCAGTTTATGCCTGCCGGCCACGGCTTGCAGGACGCGGCCTTGGGAAGGTATGAGATGGCGCAGGTTCGTCCCGTCTGCACGCAGTCGTGGCGGTAGCGGAGCGCCGCCGGCGTCAGGCGCATACAAAAAATGGGCGCGGCCTGGATATGCTCCCGCCGCGCCTGCTCCATCTTTAGCTGCCGGGCTGTTTGATCCAGCCACCGAGCAGACGCCCCACTTCGGATACCATGCGGCTGACGTGCTCGTACTGACCGGGCGACAGCCAACCCCACTCATGGGCCAGACGCAGGTAGAGGCGAAGCTTGTTCAGATGTGAGTCGGCCTGGTGCAAATGACGCAGGCGTATGCTCCCGCTATAAGTCTGGGCGTCAAACAACGCCTCCTGGAAATCGAGGGCGCTGCCCATCAGCCGCTGCGTGACCGTGCCGCGATAGAGCTTGGGAAAGCGTTCAAGCTTGGGCAAGAGCCATTTGAGTAAATCATAGGTGCGCGTGAAAATGACCATCTCTGATGCCATGCTGTTTCCTCGTATTACCGCCTGGGAGAATTTGCACCTAGCGTACCACAAAGCGTCGCGCGGGAAACGCGGGCGGCATGCGGCAGCGGCTTTCGAGTTCCAGATAGCGGATCGCCTGCTGGCTTTGCAGGCTGAGTTGGAGCAGGATACCTATCACCCCGGCCCGTACCGGCATTTTGTCATCCACGAGCCCAAGCGTCGCGTTATTAGTGCGGCGCCTTTTCGGGACCGCGTGGTCCACCACGCACTGTGCAATGTCATCGAACCGTTTTTCGAGTCGCTTTTCCACCCTCACAGCTATGCCAACCGGGTGGGAAAGGGCACCCACAGGGCACTTGACCAATTCCAGGCGTATGCACGCCGTTATCGATATGTGCTGCGTATGGACATCGTGCAGCACTTTCCTTCCTTAGATCATGCCGTGCTTAAGCGGGAACTATTTCGTGTGATCGAGGACGGGCGGGTAAGAGCGTTGATTGATATCATTCTTGCCAGCGGCGAAGGGGTGCTGGCCGAAGAATACGATATGGTTTACTTTGCAGGGGACTCGCTTTTAGACAGGATCAGGCCGCGTGGCCTGCCAATCGGCAATTTGACGAGCCAGTTCTGGAGCAACTGCACCCTCAACCCGCTGGATTGGTTTGTCGCGCGCGAGCTGGGCTTGGGACAACCTGGCGATTGACGCGTCGTGCGCGGCGGCTCTTGGAACAACAATCAGAACAACGCGCGCGCGGCCTACCGCAACAACAACAATCCAGACAACCGTAACAACAATAACGGTTTTCGGGTGGTGGTGCGTCGTCCCACACCTTGTACTTTTCCTTTTCAAAAGGGTGTCTCCCCTAGCATAAGGCCCTTCCACAGGGTTTCCGGACGCTCCGGCAATATCCGGCTGCTGGATCGGGAACCGGGCAGCACCTGACCATGGGTGGCTGCTTCCAGTTGATGCCTGCCGGCCACGGCTTGCAGGACGCGGCCTGGGAAGGTATGAGATGGCGCAGGTTCGTCCCGCCTGCACACGTTTGTGGTGGTCACGGAGCGCCACCAGTGACAGGCGCATACAAAAAATGGGCGCGGCCTGGATATGCTCCCGCCGCGCCTGCTCCATCTTTAGCTGCCGGGCTGTTTGATCCAGCCACCCAACAAGCGCCCCACTTCGGATACCATGCGGCTGACGTGCTCGTACTGACCGGGCGACAGCCAACCCCACTCATGGGCCAGACGCAGGTAGAGGCGAAGCTTGTTGAGATGTGAGTCGGCCTGGTGCAAATGACGCAGGCGTATGCTCCCGGTATAGCTCTGGGCGTCAAACAACGCCTCCTGGAAATCGAGGGCGCTGCCCATCAGCCGCTGCGTGATCGTGCTGCGATAGAGCTTGGGAAAGCGTTCAAGCTTGGGTAAGAGCCATTTTAGTAAATCATAGGTGCGCGTGAAAATGACCATCTCTGATGCCATACTGTTTCCTCGTATTACCGCCTGGGAGAATTTGCACCTAGCGTACCACAAAGCGTCGCGCGGGAAACGCGGGCGGCATGCGGCAGCGGCTTTCGAGTTCCAGATAGCGGATCGCCTGCTGGCTTTACAGGCTGAGTTGGAGCAGGATACCTATCACCCCGGCCCGTACCGGCATTTTGTCATCCTTGAGCCCAAGCGCCGCGTTATTAGTGCGGCGCCTTTTCGGGATCGCGTGGTCCACCACGCACTTTGCAATGTCATCGAACCGTTTTTCGAGTCGCTTTTCCACCCTCACAGTTATGCCAACCGGGTGGGAAAAGGCACCCACAGGGCACTTGACCAATTCCAGGCGTATGCACGCCGCTATCGATATGTGCTGCGCCTGGACATCGTGCAGCACTTTCCTTCCTTAGATCATGCCGTGCTTAAGCGGGAGCTATTTCGTGTGATCGAGGATGGGCGGGTAAGAGCGTTGATTGATATCATTCTTGCCAGTGGCGAAGGAGTGCTGGCCGAAGAATACGATATGGTTTACTTTCCAGGGGACTCGCTGTTAGACAGGATCAGGCCACGCGGCCTGCCAATCGGTAATTTGACAAGCCAGTTCTGGAGCAACTGCACCCTCAACTCACTGGATTGGTTTGTCGCGCGCGAGCTGGGCTGCCGGGCTTATCTACGTTATGTTGATGATTTTGCCCTGTTTGCCGGCAGCAAACAACAGCTCTGGACATGGAAAGCACGCATCGTGGATTACCTGGCCGGCTTACGGCTGACAATGCATGCAACCAGGTCGCAGGTCAGTCCCGTGAACAGCGGGATTCCGTGGCTGGGGTTTGTTGTGTACCCGACGCATCGCAAACTCAAGCGCCGCAACATGGTGCAGTTCAGCCGGCGCCTGGAGCAGAATGTGACGCTGTACCGGCAGGGGGCTATCTCGTTCGCCGAGCTAGATGCCAGTGTGCAGGGCTGGATAAACCATGTGCGCTACGGGGATACCTGGGGGCTGCGCGCGCATCTCTTCGGCCACCATCCACTGTAAATCAGCCCAACCAAAACCAGTAGGGTAGAAATCGGAATCTGTGCATAAGGTCATTGTGACTATGCTTAAGATAGCTTGTAAGACCTTAGCGCCATAATAGCAGCGTAGGATGAATATCATTTAGAAGAAAAGTGTAGCTGCTCAGGTTGATGACAATTGTCAGAAAACTAGTTATCCAAAGAATTAGTGCTAACGCAGTTGCATAAGCGATTCCCAAATAAAGTCGATAATCCAGATTTGGAAAGCGCTGAATGCTTCAGCAAAGGTAGTCTTGTTTAGTTAACGAATAGTCGACCATTTGACCAGCAGCAGTATGAGCCAATTCTTGTATTTAATCCCAAAGCGCACCGTGGAGAAATAGAAATCATGAGAATATTGATTGCCAGTTCGATTTACCCCAATGCCATCGAAAGATTGCGTGCAGATCACGACGTCGTATGTGCGTTCAACGCCAAAGACGCCGTCTTAAAAGAAGTTATCGTCGATCGCGAAGTTGTGATTGTGCGCAGCGGCGTGCAGATCACGGCCGACGTGATGGAACGCGCGCCGGATCTGAAGTTGATTCTGCGCGCCGGATCGGGCTTTGATAATATCGATGTCGATTATGTGAATGCCCATGGCTTAGTCCTGGTCAGAATCCCCGGCCCCGGCGCGAAAGCAGTGGCCGAGATGAGTTTTACTTTCATGCTGGCGCTGGCGCGCAACCTGCTGGAAGCGGATCGCCTGACGCGCCAGGGCCACTGGGCCAAGCAGCAGCTTACGGGCGAGCTCTTAACGGGCAAGCGGCTGGGCGTTGTGGGTGCGGGCAATATCGGCACACAGGTTGGCAAGCTGGGTGTGGCCTGGGGCATGGAGGTCATCGGCTGCGTGGAGCCGGCAACGCCGGAAGAGGCGGAAAGGCTGAAGGCGGAAGGGATCCGCATGGCGGATATCGAAGAGGTGTTGTCAACTTCTGATTTCATCAGCCTGCACGTGCCCTTGAATGATTACACGCGCAATCTGATCGGCGCGCAGGAGCTGGCGATGATGAAACCAGGCGCCTATTTGATCAACCTGGCGCGGGGCGGTGTGGTCAATGAACAAGCGCTGTATGCCGCCTTAAGCGAGGGGCGGCTGGCCGGCGCTGGTGTGGATGTCCATGAGAATGAAGGCGAGGGTAAGGTTTCGCCATTGGCCGGATTGGAGAATGTGATCCTCACCCCCCATATTGGGGCAGGGACGATTGATTCGCAGCGGGAGATTGGGGATATCATCCTTTCCACGATCGGAGATTTTGAGAGAGCAGCAAAGATTGCGCAGATTACGCAGATTTAATTGGAGAGTTAGGTAATGATTAAGAAGACGACTCAATTCAAGCAGATGCTGCAGTCGAACCAGGTTGAGTTTCTGATGGAAGCTCACAATGGGCTGAGTGCAAAGATTGTCGAGGAGGCGGGTTTCAAGGGTATTTGGGGCAGCGGCCTTTCGATTTCAGCGGCTTTGGGTGTGCGGGATAACAACGAAGCGAGCTGGACCCAGGTTCTGGATGTGATGGAGTTTATGAGTGACGCTACGAACATCCCCATCCTGCTGGACGCGGATACCGGTTACGGCAATTTCAATAACGTACGCCGCCTGGTGCGCAAACTCGAACAGCGCAATGTGGCCGCGATGTGCATGGAGGATAAGCTTTTCCCGAAGACGAATTCCTTCATCGGCGGGGAGCAGCAACCGTTGGCTCAGATCGACGAATTCGCCGGCAAGATCAAGGCGGCAAAGGACACGCAAAGTGACCCGGATTTCTGCGTGGTGGCCCGTGTTGAGGCGTTTATCGCCGGTTGGGGATTGGCGGAAGCGCTGAAACGGGCTGAAGCTTATTATCAGGCCGGCGCCGATGCCATTTTAATGCACAGCAAGATCGCCACGGCCGACCAGATTCTCTCCTTTATGGATGAGTGGAAAGACAGGTGCCCGGTCGTGATTGTGCCGACGATGTATTACGAGACACCGACTTCTCTGTTTGAGGAGATCGGCGTGAGCGTGGTCATCTGGGCCAACCACCTGCTGCGATCCAGTATCAAAGCGATGCAGCAGACAGCGGCGCAAATCTATAGCGATCAATCGCTGGCGGCGGTTGAGCCTGAGATTGTTTCCGTGAAAGAGATTTTCCGCCTGCAAAATGCGGCGGAGCTCAAGGACGCGGAAAAGCGCTATTTGCCGGCCGGAGGCGGAGCGGGTGTGCGGCGTCCGGCTCTGGCAGGTTCTTTGAACTAGGTGATTATCATTTTCCCGGAAACCATGAGTTTCCGGGAAAATTGCAGAGAGGAGATATGAGCGGTGACAGCAGATAAGCAACTTCCCCATGCCATTGTTGTTGGCCTGGACTGCATGACCGGTGTGCAAACGGCACGCATATTGGCCGGTCATGGCGTTCCTGTCATCGCGATTGCCAGCAATCCGGAACATTACTGCGCGAAGACGCGGGTGTGTGAGCGTATTATCACGGCCGACACCAAGAGCGAAGCGTTTATCGAAACCTTGGAGTCATTAGGGCCCACACTGCCGCAAAAAGCGGTCCTCGTCCCTTGCACCGACATGAGTGTTTTGCTCATTTCACGCTACCGGCGGCGATTGGCTAACTGGTATCAGATGAGCTTACCGGAGGCAACGGTCGTGGAGATGCTGATGGACAAGATCAGCTTCGTGACCTTCGCCCAGGAGCAAGGGCTGGCTATTCCACGCACTTTCTTCATCCACAATCGCGTCGAAGCTGAAGAGGCAGCCCTGGGGTTGAGCTATCCTTGCATTCTAAAGCCGCCGATGAAGACGCCAACGTGGGAACAACATACCAAAGAAAAGGTATTTAAGGTCGACAGCGCCGGCGAATTTTTGCAGCTCTACGATCGCTGTTGCGGGTGGGCGGATCTATTGATGGCGCAGGAATGGGTGGAGGGCAGTGACGCCAATCTTTACTCGTGTAACTGCTATTTCAACGCGGATGCGGAGCCCCTGGTCACTTTTATTGCGCGCAAGATCAGGCAGTGGCCGCCGGAGACGGGGACGAGCTGCCTGGGTGAAGAGGTGCGCAATGACGAGGTGCTGGAAGAGTCACTCCGCCTGTTCCGCAGCGTCGGCTATCACGGGCTTGGCTACGTGGAAATGAAGAAGGATGAGCGCAGCGGAAAGCATTACATCATCGAACCGAATATCGGCCGTCCGACAGGACGATCGGCTATTGCGGAGGCGGGCGGCGTCGAGTTGGTGTATACGATGTATTGTGATGCCCTGCAACGGCCGCTGCCGGAAAAGCGTACGCAGCAATATAAAGGCGTGAAGTGGATCCACATGCGCCGCGATTTTCAGTCGGCGCTCTTTTACTACCGGCGCGGAGATTTGAGCCTCGGCGAATGGCTGCGCTCCTGGCGTGGCAAAAAAGGATACGCCATTTTCGCCTGGAACGATCTGGCCCCCTTCTGGCATGATTGGTCACGCGCCATTGGGCTTTCGTTTGACGGGCGCAACCAAAAAAAGAAGGCGAGCGAAGTTGAATCGGAAGCAGATCAACGTGTCGCCGAAAGATGAGCGATGAAGGAACTAAGAAACCTGAGAAATGCTGCACCTTTGATTAAAAACCGGGTTTCTCAACGTGTCGCTGAAAGATGAGCGATGAAGGAACTAAGAAACCCGGTTTTTAAGAAAACCGGGCTTCTCCCACTTAAGGAATATCTGAAATGAATCTGGACACCTTGTTAATTGAAGTTGATTACAGCCCGACACAAATCCTGCTGGGTTTGCTGATCGCCTTTGCCCTCGGTTTTATTTGGGCTACTGTTTATCGCAAGACGCATACAGGCATTGCCTACACACGTGCGTTCTTCCTCTCCTTAATTCTCGTTCCACCGATCATCGCCATGATCATGATGGCTATCGGCAGTAATGTGGCGCTGTCGTTGGGTCTGGTCGGTTCGTTATCGGTCATTCGTTTTCGTACCGCGGTCAAGGATACGAAGGATATGACGTTTCTGTTCATGGCTGTGGCTATTGGCCTGACGGCCGGGGCATTTGTGTGGCTGGTCGGCGTCATCGGCACGGCCGTTGTGGTCATCATTGTCCTCGTCATGTCACGTGCGGGGCATGACCGGGCGGGATCGGGCGACTTTATCCTGATCTTCCGCTCGGATGAGAGAGAGCCGTGGAACAAGCTGCCTGAGCAAGCGCAGTCGCTTATCGCCTGGAAACAACTGCGCGGTGCGACTGAACTTGTTTCCGGTGGAGAAATTGAGTACACGTACAATGTTCGCCTGGCCGCAAAAGCATCGCCTGAACAGATCATCAGCGATTTAAGCAATGGCACGATGCGCCAGGTGACGATGATTGCGCCTGAGAACCACCTGGAACTATAGAAAGGGCTGGCACAAGTCGCATCTGAGTCGCATCTGAGGATGCGAACTACACAAAAGATGTTTGTCTGACTACTAGAAAGGTGACGCGTGAGTAAGACAGAGCGGACGAAACTATTCAACCGGCTGGAAGTGAAGTACGTGATCGATCGGTCGACACGAACGGCGCTTAACCGGGACATCCAGGCCTTGATGCGCCCGGATATAAACGCCGGGCCAGATGGTTGCTACCGGGTGCGCAGTCTCTATTTTGATACGGCCGACTATATGGCGTATGGGCAGAAGATTGCGGGTGAGGCTGAGCGGCACAAGCTGCGCATACGCGCCTACGGTGACGATCCCAGCCAGACGCCGCTGGTACGCCTGGAAGTGAAATCACGTTATATAAGCTTCATTTACAAGGTTGTGGTTGATCTTTCGCGGCAGGAGTACCAGGAAATTGAGGATGCCTTCAAACAGCGGCGTTTGCCCTCCATGGATCTTTGGTCCGACGAGAACACATCAACGGAATTTCTGCGCCTGAAGCAGCAGTACAACTTTGAAGCAAAAGTCCTACTGCAATATCGTCGCCAGGCTTATGAACGCAACGAACTTAACCGGGTGCGGGTGAATTTTGATGATGAATTGATTGCGACTCGCGATCTGGATGTCTTGGGTTCCATGCCCGGCGCGCGGAGCCTGCTGCGCTATGGTTACTCCATTTTCGAGATCAAAGTTGACAATGTGCTGCCGGCCTGGCTGCATCTATTGATCAGCAAATATGATCTACAGAATCAAGCCTTCAGCAAGTTTTGCTATGCTGTGCAGAGTGAAGCACGAAGTTCTTCAGTCGCGCGACCATCTTTGGCAAGCGCCTTTTAAGGAATAAGCGAATGTCATTTAATGGAATAGTCTCGAAATATAGCGACAAAGCGAGCACGCGCTTGAAACAGATCAGCCGGCCGTTTCGCAGCATTTGGCCGCGTACCTCCGATGCACTGATCGGCATATTCGCCTTGCTTGTCCTGGCGCTGGCATTGCTGACGTACATCAAGCCGGTCGTAACCTGGGGCAGCCAACTTGTTAGCGGCAGCAAATATGTGGTTGCCCTTGATGGCTGGCTTAATCCATTGCGCAATCCAAACCTCCTGCTAAGCGAAGGTTTGCCGATCTACGATTTGGAAATCAAAAAAGAGCAGATGGACATCATCGAAGCCACTATCGAGGAGGCGAAGCAACAAGGCTGGATGAGCGATGACATGAAGGTGTGGGCGAATGCCACGTTCTACTACGATGGCCAGCAATACGACGCCGAAGTTCGCGTTCGTGGCGATCTCGCTCCCCACTGGGAAGGGCCCAAGAAGTCATGGCGGATCAAGTTTACCAAGCAGGAGCTTGAACATAACGGCGAAATCGTTAATGAGCCGGTTTATCTGGATGGAAAACGCCAGATCAATCTGATCATTCCCGGCGATCGGGATTATGTGGTCGCTCCCTTTGTCAATCAGTTGATGCGCGAAGAAGGGCTGGTAACACCGCGCGACCAGTTTGTCGTTTTACGGATCAATGGCGTTGTGCAAGGGCTATATTATGAGGTGGAACAGTTTGACAAGCCGCTTCTGGCCGCAAACGAACGACCGGAGACCACTGTGTTTGGCCAAAGTGACCGGGCGCTGCATTTCGAACAGTATACCAAGTATGGCATGCCGGGTGTATCCGATGCGGAATTTGATATGGGCACGCGGCGCCTGCAAGTGGATACTGAGGGCGAGTCGGCGATGCAGGCGATGCAGACGATGCAAGTGCTGCTGGACCACTCCAATAACCCCTCCCCTGCCAGCTTTGAACATGTGCGCGCGGTCATGGACTGGGATAAATACCTCAGCTTCCGCAACATCACGACACTGTTTAACACCAATCATGTGCGCTTTGGCAGCGATAATCTGAAGCTGTATTATGATCCCAGCACCGGTTTGCTGGAACCTATACCGTGGGATGTGCATATCGTGCGCATGCCTCCGGAGCCGGGAACGATTGATTTCTGGAACAGCCACGGAACAGACGAGATCCAGCGCTCAACTCTGCTGAATCCTGAAACACGCCTGGAACGGAACAAGAAGCTGTGGGAGTGGGTCAAGGATGGCGGTGACGAGATCATCGGCAAGTATGACGCCTGGCACAACAAAGTTCGGCCGTTGGTCTGGGTGGATGTCTTAAAGGCACCTGTGCAGGTGGCCAAGATGGACACGCTGCGCAGCGATTTTGTCTATAACGTGCGGCGGATCTACAAGGTGCTCAGCCTCTCCAACGCAGACTTCAACTTCCGTCTTGAGGCGCATGATAAGGCGATGCTGGAGGCGGTATCACTCAACTTTGGCGGCATTAAGCTGGAGGGGATTGAACTTGCCGATCCGTATTTTGAGGGGCCCTATCAATTGTATGAAGACGTCAACGAGAATGGCGAGCTTGATGCACAAGATCCGCTGATCACGGAAGCGACGGCACAAAACGGGCGTGTGCACTTTGACGTCGACAAGTTCGTCGCGCCAGAATTGGTGTATGACGGCGATACGATAGACGGCCGTTATTGGGAATACTACGACACGCTGGCGGGACGCGCTCGCTACTTTGTAACGGGCAAGCTCGCCGCCGAGGACCGGCACCCCCTAGAATGGACGGCTCCGGAAATCGAGGTGGAAGTGTACAACGCAGTCACCGAAGAACGTATGCCCTCCGCATTGATCAGCCAGAGCGAGGCTCTGCCGGCGGGATACACGGGCATCACCGCTTACGACGCCTCAGATGTCTTCGACCTGGATGCGCCCAAGATGAACCAACAGCAATTCTTGCAGGCACATCCTGAGTTTCAGGCCAGCGAGGCGCAGCCAGGCGCGGTCGAACTTAGCGGCGATGTCACTATTGCGGGGACGGTTATCGTTCCCGAATCTGTGCCGCTTATCTTGCAGCCGGGCACGGACGTGACGATGATGCCCTTGGCCAGCATCGTTTCGTTTGGCGGCCTGACGGCCGTGGGCACGGCCGAGCAGCGCATTCAAGTGCATGGCGCTCCGGCAACAAGCGCGGGGCAGGCTGGCAAAGCATGGGGCACCGTGGCCGTGGTGCGCTCTGAGCAGGAAGTGGTCATGGAGTACATCGATTTTTCGGGTGGGGGACAGGCGCAAATCAATGGCTTGTTCTTCAGCGGCGGCGTTGCCGTCTATAACAGCGACCTGCGCGTGGCCCACTGCTCTATTGTGGATATGCAGAGCGAGGATGGCTTGAACTTGAAAAACGGCCGTGTGTTCATAGACGACTGCCTCTTTGCTCGCAATGCCAGCGATTCTGTTGACGTCGACTTTGGCAGCGGCGAGGTGCGTAACAGCCGCTTCATGGACAATATAAACGACGGCCTGGATATCTCGGGGAGCGAACTGCTGATCCGCAGCAATCGCTTCGAGAATAACGGGGACAAAGGTTTGAGCGTCGGCGAGGAATCATTTCCTACGGTCATCAATTCCTTCTTTAAGAGCAATCAGATTGGTATGGCAGTCAAAGATCTGTCACACGCCAAAGTGGCTCACTCGACCTTTGTCGACAATGTCCTGGCGCTTGAGGTTAAGCGCAAGAAGGCGTTTTTCGGAGGCGGTTCCGTAGAGCTGGTCAACTGCGTGTTTGTAGGCAACCAGACGCTGCTTGAGGAAGATTACTTCTCGGCAGGACAGTCTGAATTCCGCAGCACCTTGGCTGATGATCAGGCAAGCTGCCCTGCTTGCCTGCCCGGTATCGCCCAATTCCCGGCTGCCGCGGATGGCGATTACCGGCTTTCGCCCACCATGTTTGGCGATGGCGAATTCGAGGCGGGTACGGCCGATTGGATCCGCATAGATGGCCTGGATGCGCTGCCAGCGCTGCCCGGCATCTATTCAGAGTTGAGATAGGAAAGAAATGCAAGCATTCATCCTGGCTGGAGGTCTCGGGACACGGTTACGCTCCATTATCGACGACCAACCGAAGCCCATGGCTGACATCGAAAACAAGCCATTCCTGGCCCACCAGATAGAACAGTTAAGAGCACAGGGCATCACGCAAGTGATCCTTTGTGTGGGCTATCTACATGACCATGTTTTGTCCTATTTCGGCGATGGGGAAGCATGGGGAGTGCACATCGATTACTCAATCGAAACGTCGCCATTGGGAACTGGTGGCGCTTTGAAGCATGCTCAAGCATTCGTTGACGGATCGTTTCTGGTGCTTAATGGCGATTCGTACTTCGATATCGATCTGCAACAGCTAATTCGCTTTCATGAAGCGCGCAAAAAAGAGGACAAGGGCTGCGTGGGCACGCTGGCTTTGACGACTGTTCCCGATGCCGGGCGTTATGGTTCGGTGCTTTTGAATGGCAAAGGGCGCATCGTTAACTTCACGGAAAAGTCAGCCGCGAATGGGGCTGCCGCGGGGCTGATCAACGCCGGCGTCTACGTGCTGGAACCAGAGATCCTGGAAACGATCCCAAGGGCACAGAAGGTATCAATCGAAAGAACGGTTTTCCCTTCTTTTTTGGGAAATGGCTCCCGTTTGTACGGTTATGAAGGGGATGAATTCTTCGTCGATATCGGTACACCAGAGGGCTATTATCTATTCCGCGAATATGTGAAAGGGCGCGATTAAGCAACAGAGAGGTAATTATGATAATTCGAAGCAAAGCACCTTTACGTATTAGTTTTGCCGGCGGTGGTACGGATGTCTCTCCCTATGCGGAGGAGAGAGGGGGTGTTGTTCTCAGCACAACCATCGACAAATATGCCTACGCCTCATTACGTTTTCGGGATGACAAAAATATCACTGTACAGTCTCTAGACTACGATATTATCGCCAAATACCGTGTCGACGATGAGCTGCTCTATGATGGCGAGCTTGACCTGGTGAAGGCCGTGCTCAAAAACATGGCCAATGGCAATGGGCGCGGGCTGGATTTCTTCATGCACAGTGATGCGCCACCAGGTTCCGGTTTGGGTTCCTCAAGCACCGTGGTCGTAGCGCTCATGGGGCTGATTCAACGCTGGAAGCATCTGCCACTAACCAATTATGACATCGCCCAATTGGCGTATCATATTGAGCGTGTTGACCTGGGCATCAAAGGGGGCATGCAGGATCAGTATGCGGCCGTCTTCGGCGGTTTCAATTTTATCGAATTCGGTGAATCGGCCGTCATTGTCAACCCACTAAGAATCGAACCGGATATTCTGAATGAATTGCAGTACAGCCTGCTGCTCTGCTACACGGGGCGCACACGCCTGTCCGGCAATATCATCAATACCCAGGTGAACAACTATGTGAGCGGCGCAACTGACGTGGTGGCGGCCATGGATGAGCTAAAAAATATCACCGTGGCCATGAAAAACGCACTGCTGCAAGGGTGTTTGAACGATTTCGGAGCGCTGCTGCATGAGGCGTGGATCAATAAAAAGAAAATGGCCAGCCAGATTACGACGTCTAAGATTGACATCTTATATGAAACGGCCCGCAAACAGGGCGCTCTGGGCGGCAAAATCTTAGGGGCCGGTGGCGGCGGTTATCTTCTCGTTTACTGCCCGTTCGACCGCAAACATATCATAGCCGAGGAATTAGAAAAACATGGCGGGCAGGTTGTGGAATTCACTTTTGATTTTAACGGCCTGACGACGTGGGAGGTGCATAAATGATTAAAGAAAGTGAGAATTTTACGGCTGCTATTGAAGCAGAATTCATCGAAAGCATCTATGTCAAACAACAAGTTATTGAGGGGCATTTGTCTACGATCAATGACATTGCCAACTTGCTGATCGAATCGCTGCGCGCGGGAAATAAGGTTCTCTTTTTTGGCAACGGGGGCAGCGCCGCCGATTCGCAGCATATCGCCGGGGAACTGGTTGGCAAGTTCAGACGCGTACGTAAGGCTATGCCGGCTGTTGCGCTGACGACAGACACGTCCATTCTCACCTCCATAGGGAATGACTTCGGCTATGATTATGTATTCGCGCGCCAGATAGAGGGGCTGGGCCAACCTGGCGATGTGGCGATCGGTATCAGCACGAGCGGCAATTCGCCTAATGTGCTGCGCGCTCTGAAAGCAGCCCGGGACATAGGCATGGCGACTGTCGGTTTTACCGGAGAAAGCGGTGGCCAAATGCAAGATTACGTTGACATTTGCTTTCATGCACCATCGGATAGCACGCCACGCATCCAGGAAGTGCATATCACGGCCGGGCATATCATTTGTGAAATGGTCGAGAAAACGTTTGCCGGTTCATCTGATGCTTAATCGAGCTGTGTTCCTGGACCGGGATGGAACGATCAACGAGGACGTGCATCGCCTGTCTCGTCTTGACCAGTTTCGCCTGCTGCCCCATGTCGCCGAAGCGATCAAGCGGTTGAATACGGCCCAGTTCAAGGTGGTGGTCATCACCAACCAAGCGGTGATTGCGCGCGGCACTATCTCCGAGGAGGCATTGGCAGAGATTCACAAAGCGATGAGAGAAATGCTCAGGGCACAAGGCGCGTGTGTGGATGCTGTTTATTACTGCCCACACCATCCCACGGCAGGTAATGGCCCTCTGACCATCAGCTTGTAATTGCCGCAAACCGCAGCCGGGCATGCTGCTTCAGGCGGCTGAGGAGTTAGATATCGCGCTAGAACATTCTTTTATGGTCGGCGATAAAATCAGCGACCTGGCCAGCGGGCAAGCGGCAGGCTGCCGGACGGCGCTGGTGCGGACAGGCTATGGCGCGGAAGCGGAGCAGCAGCTTGACGGCCACGCGCTTCAACCCGACTATGTCGCCCCGGATCTACTGGAGGCAGTAAAATGGATTTTGCAGCAAGCGGTTTAGGAATAAAAATCAGAAGCTTCCTGCCGGGCAAGCCAGAGCTTGTGTTGGCGGCTGTCACCACGGCGATCGTCCTGCTTATCTTGCTTGTGGCACAAGTTTTTTTTGATGTGCCCAAACCTTTGCTTTTTCTTTTGGGCGGGACGTTCCTGCTGTGGACGGCCGTTTACTGGTTTCTCAGCCGCCACGCACAGAAAACGGCACTCAAGCACCTGGCGCGCTGGTTGTGGCCCTGGATGGTGGCCATCGCCCTGTTTCTTGGCGCTGTTTATTTCATTGATCGGGGCGGCTGGCTGTGGTTCCGCGTTACGGGTTACGACGTTACGTTGGCCGAAGATTACCAGCAAGCGGTGGATATCAGCCCGGCCGAGTTCGTTGCCGCGCACCCACAGTTCGAACTGGATGCGACAGGCCTACGCCTGGCGCAAGGTGAGCATATCTTCAGGGAAACCGTGATTGTGCCGCAAGGCACGGCTTTGACCATTGATCCTGGCGCCGTGCTGCGCTTCGGTGCAGCCCGGTCACTCATCTCTTACAGCCCGGTTACGGCGCAGGGAACAGAAGGCGAGCCGATTCGCTTCACCGCCCAGAACCGGTGGCTAAAGTGGGGAGTGATGGGTGTTGTCGGGAGCGCGCCATCCGTGTTCGAGCATATCCAGCTTGAGCACAGCCGCCAAGCCTTGGTCAATGATGTTGATTTTTTCGCCGGGCTCTCGCTGATCGAGGCTGATAGTGTGATTCGCAACAGCACCTTCGAAAATGCGTTTGGCAAGGATGCTGTTAATGCGCGCATGAGCGACGTCCTTATCGAAGACAATGTTTTTCGCAATGCAGCCAAAGATTGCCTGGATCTGGATGGCGGCAGCGGCAAAGTCAGCGGCAATCTCTTCGTCGATTGCGGAGATGAAGGCATCGACCTGAGCGACAACGAAGGGGTGGATGTTTTTGAAAACACGATCCTCGGCGTTCGTGGAGGACGTCTTGCCGCCGATCAGAACCAGGAAGCAATTGAAGCACAGAATAAATTAGGGTACTCCAACAACGGGGAATAACCATGAAAATGCTTTACATCACGCCAGCTTTCCAACACCCGAGAGTGCGTGGGCCAAACCGCCATTATCACTTCGTCCGCGAACTGTCGCAGCGGCATGAGATCACCTTGCTGACGGTCGTCCGGTCAGATATTCCCGATGAAGCGATGACAGGAAATGAAATCGTATATCCATAGAGTTGTATCTTTTTGACGCCGACGAAACGGCGCAAACATCAACGGTAAGGCGCTGTCGTCAGTACCGGCTATAGGACGACAGGTAAGCCAGGATCTGCTTCTGCGCAGGACGGTAGCCGAGATGCGAGCAACGTTCGAGCGGCTGCTGCGTGAAGTATCTTTTGATGTGGTGCTTTTCCACGGCAAGAGCGTCTTTCCGGTGATCGAGTCAGCGTACGATCTGCCCACAGTAACTGATTTCTGCGATGCGACTTCGATGCGTATTAAATCGAAAATTGATTATGCACCAGTGGCGAAACGGCCGTTGTTGGCCTTACGCTACCAACAAGTCAGGCGTAGAGAGCAGGAGATCATCGAAAAAACGCCATACCAGGCATTCATCTCCTCCCGCGATCGCGAAGCGATTCTGGGACCTGAGTCGACGGCCGAAGTCATTCCCAATGGTCTTGACCTCAGCTATTGGAAACGCAGGGATTTCAGGCGTGAACCCAGGAGTTTACTGTTTACCGGGGTTATGAATTACGCCCCAAATGAAGATGCCGCCCTTTATCTCATTGACGAAATCTTACCGCTGCTGAAGCGTGGGGCGCCGGATGTGAAAATATATATCGCGGGACGGAGTCCAACAGCGGCCTTATTGGAACGAGGCGAGCAGCACCCGGAGGTTATTGTCACCGGTTTCGTAGATGACATGCGGGATTATCTTGAAAAGGCAACGATCTTTGTTTCGCCCTTACGTTACGCTTCCGGCATGCAAAACAAATTGCAGGAAGCGTTGGCCATGGAACTGCCCATCATCACCACTTCTGTTGCGGCGGCTGGTTTACGCATTGACGGCCAGGATGCGCCGCTTTATGTTGGTGATGGCGCAGAAGCATTCGCGCAACGTACACTCGAACTGCTGGAGCGTCCTGACGAACAAACGCGCCTGGCCACTGCCGGCCGCCAGTTTGCTGAGCGATATTTTGACTGGGCTCGCAGCGCCTTGCAGTTGGAAATGATGTGCTTTGATGCTGTAGCTCAGCACAAAGCAAGGGGCGCTGTGGGTGAACGGTCGGTAGTTAACAGTTAACAGTCAACAGGAAATAATTTTGACCCGTGAGACGAACGATTCTGCAAATCGTTCTACATTTTCAGGAGAGGATATAACATGGAAAACACAGCCACTCCAACGACAAAGAAGGAATCAAGCATGGCAAGATTAACAACTGCAGTGAAACAGTTCTTGGCTGATGCTGCTGAGGATTGGCATTTTTCGCCAACGACGGTGGCCATCATATGCGTTCTACCCTTTATGGTAGCCCTTTTGGGAGCATCAACGGCGTTAATGGGCAAGGCGACATACAAGTGGTTCACCACTGAAGATGGTTTTGCCGAGACGATGCAGGTCGTTTTCTATGTATCATCGCTAATCATGTCGCTGATTGCCGCCTTCCGCTATTGGCGAAGCGGTGAAAAGCTGACGGGCGTGCTCTATCTCGGTTTAAGCGGCGCGCTGTTCTTTCTTATTGGCGAAGAGATAAGCTGGGGTCAACGGATTTTTGGCTGGGAGACAAGCGAAGCCTTTGCCACTACCAACAAACAGGATGAAACCAACCTGCACAATGTGTACGGCGTGGGTTCCACGTTCAAATGGATTCAGATGCTGGTCGGCGCCTATGGCACTATTGTTCCTTTATTGGTCTGGCGCTGGAGCCGATTGCAGCCGTATCGCGACCGCCTATGGGCAGTCGTCCCCCACTACACACTGATAGGGTATTTTGTGATGATGTTCGTCTGGCGAATTTACCGTAATCTTTTCGAGCCGCCGCAAGATTTCTATTTCGTTGTTAGTGAATATAATGAAGTGTTGGAATTGGCCTTAGCCCTGGGCTTTTTCTTTTTCCTCCTCTTCCAGATGCGCAGACTCAGCAAGCAGCAAAGCAGAGTCGCCGAGTCTATAACAAACTGAGGTCACTGCGCAGATGCTCCTGCAAAACAGATGGTCCTTGCTCGGCACAGTATTTCTTTTTCTGCTCACCCTTCTCGTGGCATGTACTGCAGGGCAGGAATCAGCGGGCAAAGTCCTTTTTCAGGGCAACGATGCGGAACTTGCACCATCTGCTGCAGCGGCCGTAATCACGGCCACCGCTTCAGCCACGCCAATAGAGGCAACGGCAACGATGGCGCCAACTGCAAACCCGCCGGCCACCAAGACAACGCCACAGCCAACTGCTAGCAAAGCAGCCACACAAGAACCGCCGGCCACAAGCACGGCTACAGCGGAGCCCACGGCAACTGTCGGGCCGATTTTTGATGAGCGTGCACAGGAGCCTTACCTGGGAATCTGGATTTCACGTGAGGAGTTAGGGCTGCTGCCCACAAGCGGCCCTGCCTGGGAACAAGTTCTGGAGGTTGCTAATATGAAGGCAGGTAAGCCAGATCTCAATGACCAGGACGATCCGGTCAATGGGCGGGTTTTGGCGAAGGCTCTCGTATTTGCGCGCTTAGGCGAGGAAACATACCGTGACGACGTTGTCAAGGCGCTGGACTCAGTCACCTATAAAAACAGTGAGAAAGGCGGCAATACGCTGGCCCTGGGACGCGAGCTTGCCGCTTACGTTATCGCGGCGGATCTGATCAATCTACCGCAGCACGATCCGCAACTCAATGCAGATTTCGAGGATCGATTGCGCGAGCTGCTGACCAAGGAGTTGGACGGCAAAACGCTCGTATCGACCCATGAAGAGCGCCCCAATAACTGGGGCACGCATGCCGGCGCATCACGAGCAGCCGTGGCGGTTTACCTGGGCGACAGGGATGAATTGCAACGTACGGCCGATGTTTTCCAAGGCTGGCTAGGCGATAGAGAAGCGTACGCCGGATTTATCTTTGGCGACGATCTTTCCTGGCAATGCGATCCCGCTGCGCCGGTGGGCATCAACCCAGCCGGATGCATCAAGGATGGCCAGGACATTGGCGGCGCTCTGCCCGAAGAGATGCGTCGTGGTGGTAAATTCCAATGGCCGCCAGAGAAAACAGGCTATGCATGGGAAGCATTGCAGGGAGCCTCAGTCCAGGCTGAGATCCTGCACCGTGCCGGGTACGATGCGTGGCAATGGGAGGGGCAAGCCATCTTGCGTGCCGTGCAATTGCTCTATGATATTGGATGGGAACCGGTAGAAGATGATGCGTGGCAGGTCTGGTTGATAAACTATGCTTATTGCACTGCTTACCCACCATCTTCACCAACGATTGCAGGCAAAAACATGGGGTGGACCGACTGGACGCACGCCGCTTGTCGCACGCCACCTGTTGCTGCTACCAGGTAAACCAAAACTTATTGGCTGAGCCATGCGGAGGGTTGAAAGAGCCTTTTCCTCCGTGATTTACTGCTAATGGCAACCAGGGTTTTTCAGTAAAACGCGATTGTGAAATCGCGGCTACAAACCCGACTACTGAATAACCGTGTTGACAACGCAATTTTTCGTCCCGCAAAACTCTTGGGTGTATAATTCCTGGCTGCCAGGATTTCGATCCTGGTTTTGTCGTATCCAGTGAAAATAATAGTGCGTAGAACGCCCATATTACAGTTGAGGATTATGAACACTTTATCTAAGATTCTGCGTGATAACCGCTTCCAGGCAGCGGATGTGCCTCTATTCGAAAAGAAGTTGTTTTTTGAAGGCGAGCGGCAACGGCCGTATCTGGAACGCTTCTTTGTCCTGCTGATTTTAGCCACCATTATTGCTACAGCCGGCATATTCGCCGACTCGACGGCAACCGTCATCGGTGCCATGATCGTCGCGCCGCTGATGACGCCCATCATGGCGACGGCCGCAGCCCTGATCATGGGCAACATGAGCCGCGCACTCAACCGGCTGCTATTGGTCTTGACCGGGGTCATCACCGTCATCTTCCTATCCTGGTTGATGGGCCTTCTTTACTCACAATCCATCAACTTCGCCGAGAATGCGCAAATCATCGCCCGCATTTCCCCCCGTTTGATTGACTTAATTGCAGCGCTGGCTTCCGGGGCAGCCGGCGCATTCTGTCTGAGCCGAGACGATATTGCCGACTCGCTGCCGGGGGTGGCTATCTCTATTTCATTGGTGCCGCCTTTATGTGTGGTGGGCGTTTCCCTTTCCGCCGGGGAGTGGGAGGCGGCCAGGGGTGCGCTGCTCCTCTTTGTGACAAACTTCCTGGCAATTTTGCTGGCTGGAGGCGCTGTATTGGCCATTTTGGGCCTGAACACTGCCGCCCAAGTTGAGATCAAGGGGACGGCCCGGCGCAAGGCGTTTGCCCTGGTCATTGTGGCTGTGCTCCTGGTGGCAGTCCCGCTGATGATCACCGGCCAGCGAGTGACGCGGGATGCAATAACGGAGCTGCAGAGCCAGCGATCAGCTCAAGAGTGGGTAGCCGGAACTGACTTTCGCTTGCGCCAGGTGCGAGTCGCAGGGGATACCGTTTATATTGCTGTCATCGGGCACGGAGAGCCACCCCAGTTCGAGGAGTTGGTTACGGCCGTAGAAACGGCAAACGGCCGTCCGCTCACGGTCGAACTGGAACTGCTGCCCTCGCAAATAATGTCAAATGCAGAACCGTAAAGCTGAATCGAGCAGCAAAGGTTAGTCTTTGAAATACCTGGCATCTTTGGGCGGGTTATAAACCCGCCCCTACGCACCGCAGGCGGAAAAACAATAGAAGCGTGAGTGTACTAATTGCCAGGGAAAGAGCCAAGGCTACCAGTACCGGCGTCTGGGTAAGCGTCGCGGCGAGGTCTACGAGAGAAATGGCAAATAGAAGTATTCTGCATTATTATGGGTCCAATGAGTCCAATCGGTCCAGCCCATGTTTTTGCCTGGGCTAACGGCCGTCTTTGTGGAGAAGCTCGTTCCATAGGAGTAATTGATGAGCCATATCTGCCAGAGATCGTCCCCTCGCGCATACCAACCGATGCTATGTAAGAATTCTACGGCTCGAAGAAGCGCTTGCTCTTCCCATTTCCAGGTATCGTACTCGGTGGGGTTAGCACGATACAGAATCTCAGCCTGGACAATGGCTCCTTGTAATCCTTCCCAAACATATCCCGTTTTTGCCGGCGGCCATTGAAAGTCACCGCCACGACGCATTTCGTCAGGCAGAGCACCGTCGATGGAGTGGCCATCTTTCATACATCCTTTCTCGTTGATACCAACGGGCGCATCGGTATGGCATTGCCAGGAGAGGTTGCCGTAGCTAAAGCCCGCATAAGCATCGCGATTTCCTAGCCAACCATGAAATACTTGCGCTGTGCGGTCCAGTTCGGCCGTGTCGCCGAGATACGCGGCCACAGCAGCGCGCGATGCACCGGCGTGTGTTCCCCAGTTATTGGGGCGTTCTTCATGAGTCTCTACGAGGGTTGCACCGTCCAATTTCTTGGTTAGAAGCTCTCTCAATTTAGCCCTGAAATCCGCATCTAGAGCGGAATCATATGTGGCCAGGTCAATTAGATCGGCAGCAATGACATAAGCTGCCAGTTCTCGCCCTAAGGCAAGTGTTCGTCCGCCATTTTCCGTATTGTTATAAGTAACGACCTTCAAGGCATCCACGACTTCGGTGCGGTACTTTGCCTGGCTCGTGCGCACGAAGACGAGCGCCTTGGCCAGTACGATCACGTTGGTATCATCATCCTTATCGCTTAAGTCTGGAGTAGCAGCAGATTGGTCAGCGGCTGATAACAGTTGTGTCCATGAAGAACCTGAAGTTGGCAGTCTCATTATCTCGGCCGGCGATATCCAGATCCCTTTCGCTGCCTTTTGGATGTCCTCTGCTTGCGGTGTATCCTCTTGAGCCGCTGCCCGGTAAATTGGCGTGGAAGAAGGCAGTGCAAACGTGAGACTGCATAAAATAATGACAAGAAAAGCAATTGTACGATGCTCCCGCCATGCAAAAGGTTTATTTCTCTTTTTCTCCATTGCAAGGCACCTCCTCCAACTAGTTGGTCTAATAAAGGGTTGTAAACGAAGGGGAAGGCTGGCAATCTCGAAGCCACCGCCTCTCTCCACTTCGCCTAAGAAGATTGAATTCTAGAGTATTTGGCACAATTAGACGTGCTTGCTTACCGTTAAATTTATGTAAACTAGCCGTTAATTGATTGCGCTTTTAGCGACCACGGTTGTTGCAGTCCGGGCCAGTGCCGCCCGCCGCAATGGAGAGAAAAGCCTGCAGTCAATATACCAACGAAAACCAACGGTCTGCAGAGCGAAAATCCGTTACAATGTGTGGCATGCACACGGCAACGGACCCCTCTCTTTCCCCCTTCTTTGATCCGCAGAGCGTGGTCGTCATCGGCGTCTCTTTGCATCCGGCCAAGCTGGGTTATAGTATCGCGCAGAATTTGGTCAACTGCGGCTATAAGGGGGCGATTCATTTCGTCAATCCCAAGAGGGGGACACTGTTTGACCGGCCTGTTTATAGCGACGTGAGCCAGGTGCCGGGGCCGGTCGACCTGGCGGTGCTGCTGGTGCCGGCGGTGGTAGTTCCGGATACCTTGCAGGCGTGCGGCGAACGGGGTGTGCGGGCAGCGGTCATCGCTTCCGGCGGCTTTCGCGAGGTTGGAGCGCAGGGTGCCAAGCTGGAGGCAGCGTGCCTGGATATCGCCAAACGGTATGGGATGCGACTGATGGGGCCGAACTGCATCGGTCTGATGGATACGCATCTGCCCTTGGACACCACTTTTCTCCCCCCACCCGCCCCACCGGCGGGCGACATCGCTTTCATCTCTCATTCCGGCGCTATCTGTGCGGCTGTTGTCGACTGGTCGCGGGGCCAGGGGTTCGGCTTTTCACGGCTGGTCAGTTTGGGAAACCAGGCGGATGTGACGGAGACGGATGTGTTGGCCCCGGTGGCAGCCGATGAGCATACGCGGGTCGTGACCCTGTATTTGGAAGGAATCAGCGACGGGGAGCGCTTTGTAAACGTCGCCCGGCAGGTAACGCAGCATAAACCAGTTTTGGCCTTGAAGGTCGGCCGCACGGGCGGCGGTAAGAAAGCGGCCGCCTCGCATACGGGCGCGCTGGCAGGAGAGGAAGTGGCCTATGATGCCGCTTTCCGCCGCGCCGGCATGCAACGCGCGCAAACGGCGCAGGAGATGTTTGATTGGGCGCGGGCGCTGGCCTGGTGCCCACTACCCCACGGGAACAACGTTGCCGTGCTGAGCAATGCCGGCGGGCCGGGTGTGATGGCAGCTGATGCCTTGGAAGCGCATGGCCTTGTCTTGGCCCCATTGGCAGAAAGAACCAAAGAACTACTATGCGAAGCGCTTGCGGCAGCGGCCAGCATAGCCAACCCGGTCGATATGCTGGCCACGGCCACGCCGCAGCAGTACGCTGGCAGTTTGCGTCTTTTACTGGCCGATGTAAATGTAGACGCGGTGCTGCTGATCTTGCCCCCGCCGCCCATGGACAGCGCCATTGGCGTTGCGCGCCAGATCATTCCACTGATCGAGGCCGCCAGTAAGCCGGTGGTCGTGGCCTTGATGGGCCATGGCTTGATCCAGGAAGCGCAGGACGCTTTTCGCGCCGCCAACATCCCCACCTACCCCTTCCCAGAAACGGCTGCTGCGGCATTGGCCGCCCTGGCGCGGCGGGCACAAATCGTGACGCAGCCAGAGGAACAGCCGGTCGTGTATCGTGACATCGACGCGGCGCGAGCGAGCGAACTGCTGGCAACGGCCGAAGCGGGCTGGCTGTCCCCAGAGTTAATCAAGGAGCTGCTGCACGTCTATGGCATTCCCACGCCGGAGATGGCCCTGGCGCGAACGGCAACCGAGGCCGGAACGATGGCGGCAAAAATCGGTTTCCCGGTGGCGCTGAAGATCGTTTCGCCCGACATTGTGCACAAGAGTGACGTGGGCGGTATCGCTTTGAACCTGGCGGATGCTGCGGCGCTGGAGCGTGCTTTTGCACAAATGATACTCCGCGCGCGGGAAGCCCACCCGCAAGCAGAGCTGGCCGGCGCGCAGGTGCAGCGGATGGTCCCTGGCGGGCAGGAAGTGATCGCTGGTGTAACGCGCGACCCGCAATTCGGGCCACTGGTCATGTTCGGTTCCGGCGGCGTCGAAGTGGAGGGGCTGCAAGATGTCGCCTTTGAATTGGCTCCCCTAACCCAAGGCGCGGCACGGCGGCTGCTGCAAGAGACGTGGGCCGGGAAAAAGCTGGCCGGTTACCGCGATATCCCAGCCGCTGACGAAACGGCCGTACTGGAACTCCTCATTCGTCTGGGGCAAATGGCGCACGATCTGCCGCAGCTGGCGGAGCTTGAGATCAATCCGCTGCTCGTGTTGGATGAGGGCGTAACGGCCGTTGATGTGCGGGCGCGGTTGGCCGGAGAGTGGGACGCAGGGATAGAATTGTAGTTATCAGTTACGACGTTTTGGGATCCGGTCTGGGCGCGAACGGCCGTGCCGGATTTGTTTCTTTAGCGCGCTTGAAGATTTGTCAAATCTAGCGTATTATGAGGGCGGTGCGTCCACCCATCTCCAAGGGCTGCATTTTCCTTTGCGCAGCCGCCTTTCCAAGTGAGCTGAACATTTTGCCGGAAGGTCTAATATTGTCGGGTGATTATTGTTTTAGTAAGTGTGGAGGAAGGCCAATGAGCCGCAGAGCGTTATTGATGTTTCCCGTATTGTTGTTGTTCGTGCTCCTGGTGTCCACGGTTGGGGCCCAGGACTCAATTGTTGATCAGCCCGTCGGCGAAACGATCATTGTTAGCCAAGAAAGAACACCGGACGGTATTAATACCGTCAACAATATCCCAAACTTGAAAGATACGTATATCTCCTCTAACAAGCCCAATAAAATTTCGGCTTGCAAAGTACTATGCAGATAGGATACAGCCTGACCGGGACAAAGCCTGGGGGCTGTGCGTATGCTTCTGCAATATGACGTGCTTAAGGATACTCCCCAAAGGGGCGGTTATCAACAGCGCCAAGCTGAAGATTTATCTTACCGGGTGTCGCCATCGGTGACTCAAGCATGGGCTTCAAGGCACTTTACCTGACTAGCGGCTGGAGCGAGAAAACTGTCACCTGGAACCAACACCAGCCGGCATGGGGTTCCGAAATTGGTACAGGCAGTGCCTCATCGCAACTGGGCTGGCATGAAGCAGACGTCACGAAAATGGTGCGCGAATGGGTCGATGGAGGTCGTCCCAACTACGGCTTGATTCTTATCGGCGATGAAGGAGTCAAGGACCGGCTGCGAGCTTACGCCACCAAAGATGGCGGCAGCAGCTTCGCCTCCTATATGGTCGTAGATTACAACGTTTCCACGGACACCACGCCGCCCGTGGCCAATATCAAAGCATTGCCCACCTGGTCGCCAGCTAACTACGTCGTGAAGTGGGAAGGGTACGATCCCAACAACCCGGACGGCAGCCCCGGCTCCGGCATCCGTTGGTATGATATCTGGGAAAGCAGCAATAACGGCAGTAACTGGAATATCTGGCGCGCCCAGGTAACCCACAACGAATCAAATTTCCAGGGCGGACAACATTTACAGAAATACAGCTTTACAGCGCAGGCCACCGATCATGCGGGGAACAAGCAGGCGCGCGGCGGCGTCCAGGCGAGCACGACAGTTGATGCGCAGGCTCCAGTTGTTTCGGTGAACCCCTTGCCGCCAATCACGACGACGCCCTCCTTCACCATCAGTTGGGGCGGCACCGACAGCGGGTCGGGCATCGCCACTTATGATGTTGAGTGGCGCGTAGCTGGAGGACAATGGCAGTGGCTCTATGAAAACACGACCCTGACCTCGTTTACGGCCCAGGGCGCACAGGATGGCGTTACGTACGAACTGCGTGCCCGCGGGACGGATAACGTAGGTAACCACCAATCATGGACGGATGTCCAGGCGAGTACAACCGTGCAGTTGAAGCCTTACTCGACGATCACCGCGACTTCGCCGGAACCAATCCTGCAGATTAAGAGTGGCCCCGGCCCGGCGGACAGCTTCCAGGTCTTCTGGCAAGGGTATACCGCTCCCGGTACCACGCCCCTGACCTACACCATATACGTTAAAGCGCCGAATAAGGGCTGGACAGCGTGGAAAACCAACGTGTCAGTCACCTCCGCTACCTATGTGTTAGCGCAAGATGATCCGGATGGCACCTACTACTTCGCGTCTACCGCGCGCAACAACCTGGGACAACAGGAAGATTTCACGCAGACTCCGGAAAATTACATCGTCGTCGACCGGCATGCACCGTTTATTGAGCCGTCAGTCTGGATGCCAAGTGTGTATAATCCTTGATAAGAGGGGTCAGGCTACTGTAAACGGCCGAATGATCGGATAGGGAACCGGCCCTGTGTAGATAAGACACAGGGCCGGTTTTTTGTTTATGCCGAAGGCAATATGGTTTGGCTTGATTTATCACTGTAGTAGTCAAGGGGTGGGTTTCAGGTAAGTTAGGCACCAAATTAATTGTTGAATTGGTGAATTTTGAATTCTGAATTGTTAATTCAGGTGCGTTTTGAGCTAGGGGAAAGAGATGAGACAAGCCGCCCGAAAATGCTTGCGGATTGCCCAGGGGGAGAAGAACCGCTGCTGGATAATTGCCAAAATAGGGTAAAATGAAATCAGAGGAGTAAATAGAACTATGGACCGTTATTTGGGTAGTTTATTAGGCCTGGCTACGGCCGATGCCGTAGGCACAACGCTCGAATTCAAAGCACCGGGATCTTTTGAGCCGATCGACGACATGGTTGGCGGCGGTCCATTTCATTTGCAAGCGGGCCAATGGACAGATGATACATCGATGGCGCTGTGCCTGGCCGAGAGCCTGGTAAAGAAGCAAGATTTCGATGCGGCCGATCAGATGGAACGTTATCTGCGCTGGTATCGAGAGGGCTATTTGAGCAGCAACGGGCGTTGTTTCGACATCGGTGCCACGGTCAAAAGCGCCCTGTACAAGTTTCAAGAAAGCGGCGAACCGTTTTCCGGCTCCGCAGATCCTCACTCCGCCGGCAATGGTTCGATCATGCGTCTGGCTCCGGTGCCCATGTTCTACACCCTTGATCCGGCTCAGGCTATCGAACAATCAGGGCAGAGTTCACGAACAACACATGGCGCTGCGACTTGCATCGACGCTTGCCGCTACTTCGGTGGTTTGCTTGCCGGTGCCTTGCAAGGGGCGGATAAGGCCAGCTTGCTCAGCCCATTTTACGCACCTATTGCCGGCTATTGGCAATCGTTTCCCCTGACAACGATTGAAATCAAAGAAATCGCCGCTGGTTCATTCAGCAAGCGGCAGCCGCCTGAAATAAAGGGCAGTGGTTACGTAGTCAACTCCCTGGAAGCGGCTTTGTGGGCCTTTTTCCACAGCAGCAACTTCCGTGACGGCTGCTTGTTGGCGGCCAACCTGGGCAATGATGCAGATACCACGGCGGCCGTTTACGGGCAACTGGCTGGGGCGTATTACGGCGCGTCAGCCATTCCAAATGAGTGGCTTGAAAAGTTGGCCTTGCGCAGCACGATAGAGTTCCTGGCCGAGCAGCTTTATTCTCTCTCCCGCCGTCCCGGGTCCGTTTAGCGCCTCTGAATCACCCGTTCTTCACTGCGGTCTGTGGCTAGAGGCGGGTCAATCGAGAGCGCGCTGATTGCCGAGCGCAGCTCCGGCGTCATCTCAATTTCCAATGATTTGAGCGACCCGTCAAGTTGGCTCAGGTTGCGTGCCCCGATGATTGGCGCAGTGATCGCCGGGTGAGCGGCCGTCCAAGCCACGGCCAAGGCGGCGGGATCGTAACCATTATCCTGGGCGAAAGCAGCAAACTTATCGGCCGTATCGAACATCCACTCCTCACCGTAACGGATTTTATACATGGAATTCTCGACGATGCGACCCGATTCAGGCCGGCGTGACAGGCCATATTTGCCGGTCAACAATCCACCGCCTAAAGGACTGTAGGGAATAACGCCCAATTTTTCAGATTCGGCCAGGGGCAAAATCTCCACTTCAACTTGCCGTTTTACCAGGTTATACATGGGTTGAATGCACTCGAAACGCGCCCAGCCTTCTCTGGCTGAAATGCCCAATGCCTTGGCGATTTGCCAGGCGGCAAAGTTGCTCACCGCGGGGTAGATGATTTTGCCCTGAGTGACCAGGTCATCAAAAGCGCGCAGCGTTTCCTCCAGGGGTGTGTTGGGGTCAAAGGCGTGGATGAAGTAGAGGTCAATGCGATCGGTGTTGAGGCGTTTGAGGCTGGCCGCAACTGCGGCCATGATATGGCGGCGCGCCGCGCCGCTTTGATTCGGTCCATCACCCATTGGAAAGCGGAATTTACTGGTGATGACCAGCTCATCGCGGCAATCCGCCATCAGCCCGCCCAGGATCTCCTCAGAACGGCCTCGCTGGTAAACATTGGCGCAGTCAAAAAAATTGATGCCCACATCGCGGCAGCGGTGAAACAGTGCCGCCGAGGTTTCTTCATCGGCATCGCCGCCAAAGGACATCGTACCAAAACATAGCTGTGAAACTTTAACGCCGGTTCTGCCTAACAAATTGTATTCCATCATAGCCTCCTCTGTTGCCTCAACGTTTTATAGATCCAGCCATCGTAACGTTTGACGCTTTCATCTACTATTTTGCACGTTTATTTCTGAATGCTACAAGTTGTTTTAATTCGTTGTTGCTTACTTACATCAGCATCCTAACGCGTCCCGTTATAAACGTCAATGGTAATTCGTTTGTAGGGCCCATATTTGCATAACTTGATCGTGAACTATTCAAGAACATAGAGTGATACATAGGAGGATACAGAAGGGGCAAATTCGGGCAGCAGGCAGCACAACCCGCGCGGCTCTCGGCCAAACGGAATCTGATATTGGCGGCACAAGCGAGGTGTGAGAGAATGGGCGATACCTGTGCTCAATCGGCAAAGCCTACGGTATGCGGTGGCGACCGTTTACAGAGAGCGGCCCAAATGTAAACCCTAGGTCGGGACAGTCAGCGCGAATGATCAAGGAGTAACGGATGACCGATCCGAAATACTTGACTCAACTTCTTCAGCTTATAAATGATAGTTTTGACGAAGAGGAACTGAGAACAGCAGCCTTTGAATTAGGCATAGCCTACGACGACATTGCCGGCACCACTAGAAGTGGTAAGGCCCGAGAAATGATTTCCGCCATCGACCGACAGGGACGCATCGCTGAGCTCTATGTTCTCTGCGCCCGGAAACGTCCTAATATTGCCTGGCCTGAACCACCCCAACCAGTAGACAGGACCACGCCCCAACTATTTCTGGGTGAGGATACGATGATGGTGGGGGATCGGCGCCAGGTAGCGGAAGAACCGGCCTATCAAGATAAAGAAGGGGCCGTAGATCTAGAAGCTACTTGCAAGCTCTTTCTGCGAAAAGACCCTCTGCCCGGGGACATTTTTGAGTTAACGACGGCTGAAGTCGTAGTCGGCCGTGCCCCTACAGTTGATATTTTAATTCCTCATGCGTCTGTTTCAGGCCGGCACGCACTTTTTATGCGCGAGAAGGGCCAATATGCTATTGAAGATCTAAACAGCACCAATGGCACATTTCTTAACGGAAGGCGGCTGGCCAAGCGTGCGTTTCTCAAATCTGGCGACGAAATTCGCCTGGGCCAATCCATCATTTTTCGTTTTGAAACGCCGTCTCAACCCGCACCCCTGTCTGCCAGCGCCACCGATTCCAACGTACAGGCGCCTCAAGAAGAGGCCCCCATCGCCAGTGTGATGGACGTCCCGTCCGTAGCTCAACCGCGAAGCGCTGGTCGTGCGCGCCAGCTTCATTTTTCGCGGTGGGCAGTTGTCGCGTTGCTGGCTTTGGTGATGGTCATTGTCGTTGCAGTAGTAGTCATGAACTACCTCCCGATATCCGGTAATCCGGCCTCTTTGGAGGGGATGATCAAGATTCCTGCCGGCACATATCAAATCGGCAGCGGGAGTGGGGGTACTGATTATCAAGCGGAAAGAGAGATAGAGCTGGACGCCTACTTGATTGACAAATATGAAGTGACCAATGCCCGGTACGCCGATTTTGTTGACGACGCCAATGGCCCCTTGCCAGCAGGCTGGTCCAAATTACGCTCGGACAGGCCACATTGTATCGGGTGTTTCCTGAAAGCAGTATCTGCAAGGTTAAACAACGCCTACCGTCGCAAGTCGGAATGGCGAGGTGGTACACCAATACCTTTTGCCAATACGGTCTGGTTGATGTTCATCGGGTGGAAGAATTCCTCTGACCAGAAGTTTTCCGCCAGGATGAATAGGTGGTAGAAGTTGTTGCACTCATAGGTGATCCCAATGATAGCCCCAATCTCTGCTCCGTGAGCTTCACGATCCCCATCAACCGGATGGGCCACGTCGTTTCAGGGGATACTATGTTACCCTGGCTACCACGCACCTGTTTGCAGTCCATTGATGGTGGAATACGTCAGATCGCCTGTACTCTTGTCAGAAGCATAGTAACCGTGGCGATCTCTCCATAGCTTACGGAGGTATTCCTGTCGCGGTGGAGACGATCAATGACGGCGACTTCCGTTACGGTCTAGTCGCTCGCAAAAGTGGCGATCAATCCTATTATGCCTTCATGATTTCACCAAACAGTAAGACCTGGTCCGTGGTGAAATAGACGCCTGAAGGTCCCATAGAGTTAGTAAGCGGGCGGGATGAATCGATTGCCGGCTCTGACCTACACAATTGGCTCCGACTAGATACAAGTGGGCAGTCGTTTTTATTTTGGATCAACGGCCGATTGGTCTATCAGTTCTCAGATCCCGAGGCCCCTCTCGTCGGCGATATCGGTTATATCGTCGAGACGCTCGGCGCCAGCAAAGTCCATGTGCATGTCGACTACTTGGAAGTTACCGGGCTGGCGCCAAACGCGATCCCGGCACCCACGGCAAATGCTCTAGATCAGTAGATTTTGAGTAGGGGGTACGCCTTCTATCTCGTTTGTTAACATCCATCGTAAGAATTGTAAGTTACCCTATATCCTAGTGAAGGCACCAGGTTACGTCGCCAGTGCCTGTCACCAGGAGAAGCAAGCATGGTCACTAGCGTGATCGATTTTGAAAACCACCTCTGGCAGGCGGCCGGCCAACTGAGCGCCAGCTCCAATCTCAGCGCTCAGGAATGTTTCTTGCCCATCCTGGGCCTCTTCCTCCTGCGCTACACAGACTTGAAATTCAGCAAGATGGAGGCGAATCTACAGACACAGGGACCTGAGAGCAACGGCCGTGGTCGCCGCGCTGTGCCCAAGATCGACTATTGGGCCCGCGGCATCACGTACATCCCCCCAGAAGCCCGCTTCCAGAAACTGTTGCGACTTCCTGCAGGCGCCGACCTCGGCCGGTCTGTTAACGAGGCTATGGAAGCGATCGAGCGTGAAAATCCAGCCCTTAAGGATGCCCTGCCTAAAACGTATACACGCTTCGACAACCGCGTCCTGGCCACGCTGCTCAAAGGTTTTGACGACGGGCTCATGAACATTGACGAGGACGACTTCGACCGCATCTACGAATACGTTCTTGGCAACTTCGCCGCCGGTAATGGCCAGCGCGGCAGCCAGTTCTTGACTACCCATTCCAACGTGCACTGGAGAGATTTGCTGGCAGAATAGACAAAATAAGGAAGAGAATATGCACCAAATCGGCCGTTATCAGATTCGCAATGAGCTGGGTCGAGGGGGAATGGCGATCGTTTATCGCGCTCTCGATCCTCGCTTCGAGCGTGAGGTCGCCATCAAACTCCTACCGCGCCAATTTAGCCACGATCCAGACTTCTTAGGGCGCTTCCAGTCGGAAGCAAAAATCATCGCCGCCTTGGAGCACCCGGCCATTGTGCCCGTCTATGATTTCGGCGAGCATGAGGATGCCCCTTACCTGGTCATGCGCTATATGGCTGGTGGCTCTTTGCAGGAGCGCTTGAAAGGTCGCCCACTGCCTCTGGCCGAAATCTCGCGCATCTATGATCGCCTGGCCCCAGCTCTGGACAAGGCGCACCAGCGAGGTGTCATCCACCGCGATCTCAAGCCTGCCAACGTATTTTTCGACGAGGACAACCTGGCATTTCTAGGGGACTTCGGCATCGCCCGCATGGCCGAGGCCACTCAAACGATGACCATCATCGGCACGCCGGCTTATATGAGTCCGGAGCAGGCGCAGGGGAACCAGAAGCTGGATTGGCGCTGTGATATTTATGCCCTGGGCGTGATGCTGTTTGAAATGTTGACCGGACAGCAGCCTTATGAAGCGGAAACGGCGACGGGGCAGATGTTGATGCATGTCTTGCAGCCGGTGCCCGATGTGCTGGCGGCCAACCCTGAGCTGCCTCCTGAGGCGCAAAATATTATCAACCGGGCCATGGCCAAAGAACGCGCTTTTCGCTATCCGACGGCCGAAACTTTGGCGGCGGATGTACGTTGTTTGTTGCCACAAAATAGAGGGCAGGGACTGGCCGCAGCCAGCATGTCGATGGCCGCCGCGGCGACCGTTGTGGATTCTGCGCCGTATCAAATGGCCGGCGCTGCGACGGTCCTGGACAGTAGCCCGCAGCTTGGGCAAACGGCCGGGCCCACGGTTCCACAGCAGCCGCTGGCGACGCCGAATGAGAACAAAGGCAGATCGGGCTGCATTTGGGCTGTCGCCGGTCTGGTTGTTCTTCTACTATTGGCTGCCCTTGGAGGGGGCTACTTTTGGTTTTCGGGCGGCGGCGAAGAAATGATCGCGACCGCTGCTGGTTCAGCGGCGGGACCGGAAAGCGCGGCGGTTGTGGTTCAGGTTGCGAGCCCAACAGCCAGCGCCACGCCAACTGAAATGCCAACGGCGCTGCCAAGCGCCAGCCCGAGCGCATCGCCTACGGAGACCCAAGAGCCGGATAGCGACGGCGACGGGCTGGTTGGCGTAGAAGATGATTGCCCGGATCTTTCTGGACCGCTGGAGACGGGTGGCTGCCCGGCGACGGCGACGCCAACAGGGACGGCGATGGTAGCTGCTGCCAGTACGGCGACGCCACTGCCGCTGCCAACGGCAACGACAACCTTCGAACTGCCCTCCCAAGCCAACAGCATTTTGTCCGACGCCAGGGTGATCTTTCACGACGACTTTGCAGTTGGGGAGCTGTCGCCTTCAATCTGGCGCGGGGCCGGCGATTACCAGAGCGTCGACGGCCTGCTGGAACTAACCGATACGACAGAATGTCTCAGACGGCTGGAGGGATTAGGCGCCAATGCCGCCATGCTGGTCCAGTTCAGATACGACGACATTCCGGATTCGGATTTTGAGATGTTTTTCAATAACGATGTTTTCGGCAGTGTGAACTACCGGCAGTGGGGCACACGGCTGAATGGCGCTACTCCTGCAATTCAAGTCGTGCGCAAGCGTTCGATTATCGATGACAATCCTCTAGACGGAGAACTCAGCCTCGATCCCGATACCTGGTACCAGCTGTTACTGGCCGTAGACCAGGATGCTGAATTCGTGGCCCATGTATGGGAAAGCGACGATCCCTCTACCCATTCCGAGTACCGGCAAACCTTGGAAGATTGGGCGGATCAGGAATGGTACGGAGTCTTCTGCAATGCCAGGGGCAACGTGTTTGTCGATAGCTACAGTGAAGTCTCATTCGGCGAGTTACTGCCTTCAACGGTAGCGGAAGCACCACAATCGGCCGCGCCGGCAAACCAGACGAAAACGCCACAACCCGCATCGTCGACCAACCAGACGGGAGCGGCGAGCCAGGGGGGTGGGCTGCCAATGGGTTTTGAGAGCTTCGGCACCTGGCGGCGCGGCAACCAGGATAACGGCACATTTACCCAGTCCGGTGAACAGGCGCATAGTGGCGGAAGTTCGGCTAAGCTGAGCTACAATTTCCCATCGGCGGACAATGATTACGTGGTCTTCCTGCAAAATAATGAAATCGCCGGGTCGCCGGACGCTTTGCAGGCTCTGGGTTTACGGTGACGGCGTTGGGCATTATCTCAACGCCTGGGTACTGGATAGCGATGGCCAGACCTGGCAGGTACCCCTGGGCAATGTCACCCATTCGGGGTGGAAACAGATGACCGGGCGTATTGCCACGGGCCAAGATTGGCCCTGGACGCACATCAGCGGGCCGGATAATGGCCGGGTGGATTATCCTTTGTCGTTCCGCGCTTTCGTTCTCGATGACTACAGCGCCGGCTATAGCGGCAGCGGTGAGATCTTTATCGACGATCTAGCGGCCGTTACCATCGGCGGCGGGGTCGCCGGACCCCCTGACCCCACCAATACGCCGGGACCGGCAGCCACGGCGGGCGAGACACCAGGCCCTGGGGCAGCGACCGGTTCAACCACCGGTCCGTTGGACTTCAGTTACGTCGTCGAGTGGCGCCTCGATGCGCAGGACGATAACAATGCGATTGCTTCCGTGGCCATTTACGCCCGTGGGGGTGGTGGAAATTACGCTTATTATCAGGACGATAGCCTAAGACCGGGATCACAATTTGAGTTCAATTGGCGTGCCTGCAAACCATATCCCGGCTCGTTCCGTGTGACCTCCAACGACGGGCAAAGCGTAAAGAAGGATGTTTGGGAGAAAGCGCCTTGCCCGGATGGGGGATAAAACGATGCGAATTTACCCCATTTTGTTTTCCATGGCCACGTTGGATAGGATGAGGTATTTGGCATGGGACCACAACAACGGCGTGGCGATCTCCCCCCAACGTTCGCGCCAGAAATCGTAATAACCGGGTTGGTTGAGCGACGAGGGGATTTGTTCCGGTAAGTATCCGTTCTCTAGAGCCTGCGCGGCGATCCAATCCAGGATTGACTGCACCTTATCCTGGTCGCCCAGCGCAGCATAATACCAACCCAGCCAGGCTGTCAATAAGACCCACTCGCCGCCGCCATAGAAGCTGTCGGTCGCATAACGATGGACGCCGCCCCCCGATCGCAAGCTGTCTTCAATTTTAGCCACGGTTGAAACCATAAGCGGATCTTCTGGCGACACAACAGCGTAAGGCACTGCCAGGCCCAGCAGGCTGGCATCCACCCCCTCATGGCCAATGAACTTGACAAAGTGATTCTTAGCTACCGACTGTTCGAGGATAAAGTTGCGAAGGTCATGCAATAAGTGGCCATGATTGGACCCACTGATCCTTTCATGCGCAGTCAGGCCGCCATAAATCGCCGCCAAGGTATGGGGGTGAATCTGATCGGGAAATTCTTCCCAGCAGTCGTAACAAGGCTGGTCCCATAATGCCGCCAGGTAATCCGCCACCAGGTTAGAAGCGTAAAGCCAATCATCCCTAATGACCATTTGGTTCATTCGTCCATGCTCTGCCAGAGCCCACAGCCAGGTACCAAATCCATCCATTTGGAAATTGGGCCAATCTTCGGAAGCGGGCTCCCCTTCGACCGTATAGCGGGTATGCAAGATATCCTCAGAGCACAGTTTCTCACCCTGGTTCGCCTTTTTGATCGCTCTTTCAACCACATCCGCGCGTTTGATAATATTCGCGGTCGCCCAATCGTGGAAGCGCGCCGCACTTTTGGTCTCGCCCACAAGATCCATAGCATAAGCTATAAAAGATCCGTCCCGGTACCAGCTATAACGATAAGTCGGGAAAGATGGGCAGGCCGGGTAAGCACCCGTTATGCTTTGATGCTTCAGAATGATCGCTATGCTGCGTTGAAACAGATCGTTCATCGGTAGTTCATGCCTTCACCTACTCCCCAAAATCGAAAACCAGGATTCCCCAGTATGCCAGTTCGGGTATCGTTGCCTTTATAATATTGTCGTCAACTTGCCAGTCAAGCGCTTGGGGCCTCAGATCACGGCCGTCTGGGCTAGCCCACCACAGATGACGAACGGGCTGCTCAACCACCATTTTTACTACAACATCGCGCTGGATTGACGGTTCGGAATGATCCTTATCCCAATCTTTTTCCTGCACACCGATCAGGTTCACCAGGCTAAGGGTTATCCTGCCCGGGCTCTGCCTGGTGACGTGCCAGATTCCGCCGGGCAGCTCGGCCGTCACTGTCTCACTCATGCCCGCGCCAGGGCCAAATAGTTCCTGGTAGCGAACGGTAAAATCATAGGTCCTTTGCAGATATTTATCCAGATCGGGGGAGATTTCCTGGTGGTTGGGGAAATAGGGATCGGTCAAGTAGCGATCACCTTCTCCCAGTTCAATGCGTGCGCCGCCACAAGAAAATATCAGGGCATCGGACAGGCGGATATTGGCCGTTCTTTGCGCCGGCAGATAGAGGGCAATGACCACCGCCTTATCGCCGGACATCTGCCGCGCGTTCAAGACGATATCTACCAGGTCAAAATAGTGCGTTGCAGGCGGCCAGACCTCTATATAGACGAAATCTTGCGGCGCAGCAGCCAGGGCAGCAATTGGCCAATTGCCCACGGCATTAAAGGTGATCGCCGCTTCAGGGTGGGCGCCCTTCAGCGCCTGGATGAATAAGGAGAAGGCCTGCGGGATATTTACCGGATCGCCGTAAATATCAAATGCTTCCTTGGGATCGCCGTACTGATCGACATGCAGCCCGTCAAAGGGCAAGGTCGCTAAGACCTGGGCGCATTCCTGGATCAGGTGCGCGCTCCACGGCCGTCCCACTGTGGGGTCCATCAATCCCAGAAAATCCATGAAGGATATCGGGCGTCGCTGATCATCATACAACGCCCACTGCGGATGCTCTCGCCAGAAGGTTAAGGAAGCGGCATAAATGGCCAGGTAGGGCATCGCCGCCATGCCGTACTTGTGCGCGGCCGCGATGAAATCACGCACTGTTGCCAGCGAGAGTTCCCTGCCCAGGGGATCAACATACGTTTCAGTTGACGAGAGCAGGCTATCATGGCGGTATTGCCAATCGTAAAATTGCAGGCCGTTGACATGATATCGCAATAACTTTGCTATCGTCTCGTCGACATCTAGACGTCCTGGGGAAAAATCGCTCAAAAAACCATAGCGCGGAAAGGATGTCCAGTCATCGAGCACGTCAAAGGCGGTAACGGCCGTATCGACAACCTGCCCCTCTTCATCGAGCAGAGCAGCATGTACCCCGTAACCGTGGCAGATATCTTGCGGTGGCAGCCAGGAAAGCGTGAAATCACCCTCCCCCTGTGCCAGCGAGATATGCTGTGAGACACTGCCGATGAGAAGCTCCAGGTGATAGATATGCAGGCGTATTACGGCCGTAGCGGTCTCTTGTGCCTGGACAATCACCCGGAAAGCGCTTTTTTGTCCCGGCTTAAACGTACCTTGCAAAGGATATAGATCAACTAGATGCACAACTCACCCCTTCAACCCTGTGGTCGAAATGCCTCGAATGAAATATCGCTGGAAGATGACAAAAACGATCACAACAGGAATCAAGGCCACAATGGACGCTGCAAAGACTTGCCCCCATTCCGTCAGATGCTGTGATTGAAAGAGGGCTATAGCGATGGGCAGTGTGCGGCGGCTCGTTTCCTTGATGGCCACGTGCGCCCAGGGAAACTCATCCCAGGCATATAGGAAGGTAAAAATCGTCACCACGGCCAGACCAGGACGCGACAAGGGAATGACAATGCGCCAGAAAATCGTCCACCGGCCCGCGCCATCGATCAGCGCCGAATCCTCTAAATCTTTGGGGATACCCTCAAAGAAGCCGCGTAAGAGAAAAGTCTGCATGGCCAAATTCATCGTCACATAAACGAAGACCAACCCTGGCAGCGTATCCAGCAGCCCAAGCTGTTTACTGATGATGAATTGGGGGATGATCAACATCACTGGCGGGATCATCATGCCCACCAACAAGGCGTAGAACAAAACTTCCTTGCCTCGAAACTCCATGCGAGCAAAAGCATAGGCCAGCAAGGAGGCGATAAACACGGTGGTGACGGTGGTCACGGTAGCCACAACCAGGCTGTTCAGAAAATAGAGACCGAACATGTCCTTTCCCAGGGCGGCCGTGTAGTTTTTCAGCGTAATTTCCTGCGGCCAGAGACGCGGAGGCATTTCGAAAATAAATGCTTGCGGTTTCAAAGAGGTGATCAACATATACCAAAAAGGAATGAAGACAATGGCTATCCCGAGCAGAAGCAAACCATACGTTAAAAGCCTGGTCGAAAGGCGTCGATTCTTGATACCCATTTTACATGTCTACCTTTTGGCGTAATAACCTGATCTGCACAACGCTGATGGCAAAAACGAAGAAGGTCAGCATATAACTAATCGCCGCTCCGTAACCAAAATCAAGCCCATTAAAGGTGGCGTCGTACATGAGGGTCAGAACAAAGTGCGTGAGATCCAGAGGGTCTCCGCCGTTGGTGATGAGCAGATTGGATATATAGGCGTTTAAGGCGCCTATAGTAAGAACAACCAACAGGAAAACTGTTGTCGGTCTTAGCAGGGGCAAAGTGATGTTGAAGAAACGGCCGGCAGGGCCGGCACCATCAACTTCCGCCGCCTCGTATAGGTGTTCAGGGATAGCTTGCAAACCGGCCAGGAAGATGATCGCCGTCCAGCCTACTCCCTTCCAGATACCCAACAGATGAATAGGCACAAATGCCAATATCGGATCGGCCAGCCAGAGGATATTCTTGGGAATGACCTGCAAAACATCGCGCAGAATATAATTCACCAACCCGGCCTGGCCGCTGAACATGTATTCAAACAGCAAGCTAACAATCACCCAGGAAGTAATGACCGGCAGGTAGTAGATAACCCGGAAGAAAGATTTAGCGCGAATAGCCTGGTTGAGCAGGATAGCCACTGATAACCCTAGGATCAACTGCCCGGGTACGGTGACCAGTGCGTAAACAAGGGTGTTAAGCGCCGCGCGGCGAAAGATGGGATCGCCGATTGCCTTAGCATAATTGGCCAAGCCAACCCATTCTGAGTTTTCAGGCTTGATGATCTTCCAATCATAAAAGCTGATGCGGAAGGAATAGAGCATCGGCCCTACCAGGAAGATGAAGAAAAGCAAGAGCCCAGGCAAGATGAAGAGGGCGACGTTTAGTGATCGGCGGAGTTTCATAGTTGAACGCACGCTTTTTGGTCGCTTATCCGGCGCTGAATTAACAACGGCCGTTCAGTGACCCCGCCCTTCTTTTTCATCAGGGGCGGGGTCATCTATTATAGGTTATTACTTCAACAAAGCGTTGATTTCCTCGGCCGCTTGATCAAGGGCCGCTTGTGGATCTTGCTCCCCTCGCAGCATGCGTTGGAAGGCGTTGTTGATCGCGCCATCCATATCTGACCAGGCGGGGTGCGGAACCCGCGCCTGAGCCGTCTCCAACTGCTGCAAGAATACGTCGAAGTATTCAGGCAAGGACGGGTCGCCGATCAAACCCGAAAGCGTGGGGATCACGCCAACCTCAGCCATCATCTTCTGTGATTCTTCACTCATCAGGAATGCAGTCCAGGCCATGGCCGCATCTGCGTTTTCACTGCCGTCGAAGATAACTACATCTTCGCCGCCAACGACGGAGCTGGTCGTGCCATCAGGACCGGTTGGAATAGGAGCGAAGTTGACTTCAAAGTCGGGATAATTGCCGGCATAGATGTCGACCATCCATGGCCCGTCTATGATCATCGCATACAATCCGGTGGCATGCCCATCGGCCGTGCCGATGCCCCCACCCAACACGTTGGGAGAGATGCAGCCCTGGTCGTAGAGATCCTTGAGCATCGTGAATGCCGCCACGCTCTCCGGACTGTTGATGAAGCCGTCGGCCGTTGTAATATCTTCGTCGACAACCTGGCCGCCCATGGCGTAGAAGATCGGGGCCGGAGCCCAGAAATAGGTGCCGCCCAGGGCATAACCATACTGCTCCTCGCCTTCCGTCAAGGCGCAAGCGGCTGCCGCGAATTCTTCCATGGTGGCCGGTGGCCCGCTGACGCCGGCAGCATCAAAGAGCTCCGGATTCCAAAGCAGAACCTGGGTGTTGGTATTCTGCGGCAGGCCGTAATAATGCCCTTGCCAGTAGTTCGTGGAGAGAGGTCCGGGGAATGTCTGAGCGGCGATGTCCTCAAAGCCGGGCATCGCACCGTCCAACTGCATCAACGCCTCCTGGTCGGCGAACTCCGAAACCCAGGCAATGTCCATACGCGCCGTGTCCGGACCTGCGCCGCCGGCCAACCCGGTCAGCAAAGCTGTCTTGAAATCATCATAAGCGAAACGGGTCGTTTCCACGGTGACGCCTGGATTGGCCGCTTCAAAGGCGGCTACAACATTCTCGAGCTGCTCCGTTTCCGGATCACTCATCGTATGCCAGTAGCTGATTGCAGCCGGTTCCATAGCAGGTTCGGCCGCTTCGGCCGGCGCCTCTGGTGCCGGTGCGCCCAGCAGTTCGTTAATCTCGGCGGCCGCTTGAGTGAGCGCCGCTTGTGGATCTTGCTCTCCTCGCAGCATGCGTTGGAAGGCGTTGTTGATCGCGCCATCCATATCTGACCAGGCGGGGTGCGGAACCCGCGCCTGAGCCGTCTCCAACTGCTGCAAGAATACGTCGAAGTATTCAGGCAAGGACGGGTCGCCGATCAAACCCGAAAGCGTGGGGATCACGCCAACCTCAGCCATCATCTTCTGTGATTCTTCACTCATCAGGAATGCAGTCCAGGCCATGGCCGCATCCGCGTTTTCACTGCCGTCGAAGATAACTACATCTTCGCCGCCAACGACGGAGCTGGTCGTGCCATCAGGACCGGTTGGAATAGGAGCGAAGTTGACTTCAAAGTCGGGATAATTGCCGGCATAGATGTCGACCATCCATGGCCCGTCTATGATCATCGCATACAATCCGGTGGCATGCCCATCGGCCGTGCCGATGCCCCCACCCAACACGTTGGGAGAGATGCAGCCCTGGTCGTAGAGATCCTTGAGCATCGTGAATGCCGCCACGCTCTCCGGACTGTTGATGAAGCCGTCGGCCGTTGTAATATCTTCGTCGACAACCTGGCCGCCCATGGCGTAGAAGATCGGGGCCGGAGCCCAGAAATAGGTGCCGCCCAGGGCATAACCATACTGCTCCTCGCCTTCCGTCAAGGCGCAAGCGGCTGCCGCGAATTCTTCCATGGTGGCCGGTGGCCCGCTGACGCCGGCAGCATCAAAGAGCTCCGGATTCCAAAGCAGAACCTGGGTGTTGGTATTCTGCGGCAGGCCGTAATAATGCCCTTGCCAGTAGTTCGTGGAGAGAGGTCCGGGGAATGTCTGAGCGGCGATGTCCTCAAAGCCGGGCATCGCACCGTCCAACTGCATCAACGCCTCCTGGTCGGCGAACTCCGAAACCCAGGCAATGTCCATACGCGCCGTGTCCGGACCTGCGCCGCCGGCCAACCCGGTCAGCAAAGCTGTCTTGAAATCATCATAGGCGAAACGGGTCGTTTCCACGGTGACGCCTGGATTGGCCGCTTCAAAGGCGGCTACAACATTCTCGAGCTGCTCCGTTTCCGGATCACTCATCGTATGCCAGTAGCTGACGACAGCAGATTCAGCTTCCGCGACGGGCTCCTCTGCAGCCGCTTCTTCAGCCGGCGCCGCTTCCACGGCTTCTTCCACCGTTGTTTCTTCTGTCTGCGGGGTTTCCGCTTCAGGTGCAGCTTCTTCAGCCCCACCGCCGCAGGCAGCCAAAAACAGGGCCAGTAGGGCGGTGATTGTCAAGATAAGTAATGCATTTCGTCGAATCTTCATTGTCTCTCCTCCAATATTTTCAAGGGATACAGCGCCAATAGAAACAACTTCCTAAAAAAGAGCTTCCTCTGCCTCCCGGTGAACCGGGGATTCAAATAACGCTTGCAAGACCAGCCCGGCAGCTCCCCGGGCCCAGGCATCATCATTCCATATATCTACCTCGACTTTGGTGTCTTCTCTTAATCCAGGCATCACGTGCCTGTTGATCGAGTCGTGCATAGGGCCAAAAATTAACTCCCCGGCCTGCACACCTTCACCACTTACGATTACCAATTGTGGGCTAAACACATTGATAAGATTGGCAATGCCCCTCCCTAAAACCTCACCCGCTTGGGCATATACAATAAGCGCGGCCGAATTGCCATCAGTGGCTGCTGCCTGTAAATCCTCGAGAGTCTGGACGGAATCGGGCAGCGTCCCCGCAGCTATCGCCTCTTTGGCAAGATGCATCAGGGAAGGATCAGCGACAAAGGTCTCCAGGCAGCCACGTTTGCCACAAGCACACAGCCTTCCCTCAGGGTCGATGACCGTATGGCCGAATTCCCCTGCCCCGCCCCGGAATCCACGATACAGCTGCCCATTCATGATGATGCCCAAACCAACACCACGGCCGATGGTGATTGTCAGCATGTTGTCGAAACCCTGGCCTTTGCCAAACCATTTTTCGGTCAGCGTGAAGGTGTTGACATCATTGTCGACGTAAACAGGGACATAAGTACGTTCGCGCAGCAGATCGCTAATGGGCACGTCACGCCAGCCAAAAATCGGCGAATAGCGCAGCACGCCCTCTTGGGCGTCGAGAATGCCTGCTAGGCCCAAACCCACACCCAGCAACTGCTTATGATCGATTTCACCTCTTTTCAGAAGCACGTTAACCGTTTTGGCCAGGGCAGCTATCGCCTTGTCCAGGGAACGGCCGTTCAGTGGCTCGTGGTGCTTGGTTATGACTGTCGCTTCTAAATCTGTGAGAACCCCGGCGATCTGCTGTTCGGATAACTTGAGGCCAACCACAAAGCCACCACGAGGATTGATAGCCAGCAGAATTGGACGGCGCCCGCCACTGGATTGCCCTTCGCCGGTCTCTTGCACCATGTTGTTGGCGATGAGATTGGCGGATATGCCGGAAACGGAAGCTGGGCTTAAACCGGAAAGCCGGGCCAAATCGGCCCGCGAGATCGGCCCCCGGTTTTTGATCAAATTCAAAACCAGGTTGCGATTGATATCTTTGATCAGATCGCGATTGCCCTTCCGTAAACGAGCCACGATAGATCCAATTCCCCTTGGCAAACGGCCAAATACTTACTTTAATCAGTGAATAAAGTAAGTATAAAAGAGATTCTTCACCTTGTCAAGAGAAAACTGATCGACGGGTAGGCAAAGATTTGTCCAATCTAGGGCAAAGATGGCGGCTCAAGGCACGACACCTGATTTATTCATCGTGTAGGGTATCAATGCTCTCTCGCACCTGGCGGCCGGCTGTTTCCAGTTCACTTCTTTCTGCTCCGCTAGTATGGGGCTCAGCCATTTCCAGCATATCGAGCGTCTTCTGCAGCACATCGACGGCCATCTCCATGAGGACATCTATGTGCTCCTCCTCTTCCTCCATGTGGGCCAAGACGGCTTCCACACCGCGGTGGTAAATATTCTCTTCGCCGATGACGGGAGTCAATTCGCTGCTATCCACAACATCGCGCACCGGTTGGTGCACACGACTGAGCGTCAAGCGCAGGTTTAAAGCGCTCAGATCTTTGTGCAGTTCACGCAGCTATTGAATGCTGCCCGGAACCGGGCCCAGAATGCTCAAGCGGGATTGGCTGTCCCACGGCAACCAAACCCACTGCTTGCCTTCGGCCTCCGGTGGCACGGATCAGCTATAGTCGACCGCAGGCAAAAACTGCGGCGGCCGTCGCCGCTGTGCCGCCTGTTCGAATGCGTAGGCCAGACGGATTAGCTTACCTTCCTGCCACGGCCCAGCAATCAGCGAGATATTCAGCGGCAAACCAAAGACAGAACCTGCCGGCACGCTGATAGCAGGATACCCGGCCACGGCCGCCGGCGATGAACTGCCACCCGTATAATGGTCACCATTTACCCAATCGGTGAGCCAGGCGGGGGCACCGGTGGGCGCGACAATGGCATCCAGATCATGATCGGCAAGGGTGGCGTCAATGCCTTCGTCACGCGCAAGGCGGCGACAGGCAGCCAACGCTTTGCGATAGACATCCTCGGTCAAAGGACCCTTCTCCTGCGCTGCCAGAAAATGCTCCTGCCCGAAATAGGGCATCACTGTCTCGCGGTTTGCTTCATTAAAGGCAATCACGTCCGCTAGAGAATGCACCTTGGCTGATGGAACCAATTGGCTCAGGTAAGCATTAAGTCCGGCCTTGAATTCGTACAGCAACACCTCCATCTCCGGTTCGCCCAACTGCTTGGCCGTCGATATATTGGCCTCGTCAATAATGGTCGCCCCTAGATCGCGCATCAGTTGCAGGCTCTCCTCCAGGATTGCATCCGCATGCGGGATCAAACCCGCAGAAGTTGCGCGCCACGCCAATACGTGCGCCGCGCAGCCCATCAGTATCCAAAAAAGCGGTATAGCCGGCCGTTTTAACCACGCTTGTCGCCGTAGCTTCATCTCGCGGATCAATACCAACCATAGCGGACAGCATAACGGCCGTATCGGCCACCGTGCGCGCCATCGGCCCTGCGGTATCCTGGCTGTGCGAGATAGGTATGATCCCGGAACGACTCACCAGACCAACCGTCGGCTTCAAACCCACAATGCCGTTGGCATTCGCTGGACAAACGATAGAGCCATCCGTCTCCGTGCCTACCGCAGCCACGCAGAGGTCGGCCGCAGCGGCCACGCCGGACCCTGAGCTAGAACCACAAGGATTACGATCCAGGGCGTAGGGATTGCGCGTCTGGCCCCCCTGGCTGCTCCAGCCGCTGCTCGATCTAGTAGAACGGAAGTTGGCCCACTCGCTGAGATTCGTTTTGCCCAGGATGATCGCCCCCGCGGCACGCAGACGCTCGACGATAAAGGCATCCCGTGCTGCGCTATGCCCTTCTAGCGCCAGGGATCCAGCCGTCGTCGTCATGCGATCGGCCGTGTCGATATTGCCCTTGATCATCAGCGGCAAACCATGCAGGGGCCCGCGAGCGCCTTGGTCCTCGCGTTCGGCATCGAGCGCGGCGGCGATCGCTTCCGCATCCGGGTTCAATTCCAGGACAGAGTTCAGCCCTGGCCCAGTCCGATCAATTTGCTCAATGCGCTTCAGATAATGCTGAACCAGACCCACGGCCGTGATCTCCCCGCTCTCCATCGCAGCCTGCCATTCCATGATCGTTCGCTCGCTCATCTCAATAACTCCTTCACTAACGGTAGCTGATTATAGCAAAACCATTGCCCATGCACTTGCTGAGATACCTCACCCATCGCAAACACAAAAGTTCCCGGCCAGAACAGGACGGCCGTCCCGTGACAACAGGACTCGTGGGCGTGTATGGTAGAAGCAGATTTTGGATATCCTATTTAAGGAGACGGTATGTGTGGTACCCACCACCATGCGTGAAAATTGTAGCGCGATTTGGTAAATCGCGGATCGATTTACCAAATCGATCTACACAGGAGAATATCATGAACGAAAAACAGATGCAGTTAGATTGGACGTTTGGCCTGCAGTGGATAGTAGCCTATGGCTTAGGGATCGTGTTGCTGGGGATGCTGGCCTTCGCCAGCGTTTGGAGCGTGGGCGAGATTGTGGAAAACAACTTTGGCGAAACGGCTACATTTATTGTTGTCGGGGCTTTATTCGGTGCATTGATTGGTCTCGGAGCCAGTGGCGGCACAAGTTTACTTATACGCAGCAAAGGGTTCAGCGCGTCACGTTGGATCGCTTACAGCGTGACCGGCGGCGCGCTGGGCGGGATGTTGGGCTTCGGGATTGCCCTGGGTCTTCTTGCTGCGGAAACGATGCCTGTGGTGCTGACCGGTTTGATAGCAGGCGCGTCCCTGGGGCTGTCAATAGGGATCGGCCAATGGGCGATCTTGAGGCAGGCAGGAGGTGGGACAAACGCCTGGCCCGCCATTAGTACGATCACCTTTGTGCTGGCGTTTATGGTGGGCCTCCCCCTGGGCGGTGAGGGACGAGAGTGGTTGTCGCTGGGTGTGGTTGGCCTGCTGGCCGGGGCGATCAGTGGCTTGGGTATGATGTGGCTGAGCCGGCGGCAAACGGCTTTGGCCTAGCACTCTGTAAAATAGATGTCGCAATATTTTCCCGGAAACTTCAAGTTTCCGGGAAAATGGCAGAAACTGCGCATAATAAATATTTAGCGGCTTGATCCTATAGTACGCTATAATCGAAAACTTCTATGAACAGCATGACGGCAACCCAATCCAAACCTAACGGCCGTGTCATCTGGCTCTTCCGCCTGGCCTGGGCCCTGATCACGCTCTTCTTGATCAGCCTATTCGTCGCCAACGCTGGCGAGATGACTATCTATGCTCGCTACGACTGGCAGGTGGAATTGGCCAGGCCGGCATTTGAACCTTTTATTTCCTGGCTGGCCTTTGCCCAATTATTGGTCTCCTTGCGCTGGCTGTCCGTGACCGTCTTTTTCGCGGTGGCCTTGCTCATCGCCTGGCGTAAATGGGATGATTGGTTTGCCTTGCTCGTCTCCTCGACCTTAATGTTCATAGCCTGGAATTTCGTCATGGGCGGCGACACCGATACGTGGCGCTATCCGGAATTGATCCATCCCTATGCGGACAGCATCAACTTTTTCATGGAGATGGCTTTCGTGAGCGGCCTGGTGCTGCTCTTTTATCTCTTCCCTGACGGCCGTTTTGTGCCGCGCCGGTTGAAGTGGATCGCCATCATTCCCATCATAGTCACAGGCTTGTTTCTTTTTCTGGACAACAACAAGGCCATTCTCGGCTTGCAGGGGTACAAGTTCCTAAACAATTGGGGCTGGATCATATTTGGGGGCACTTTACTGGCCGCCATACTCATTGGTCTGGGCGGGCAATATTTCCGCTATCGTTCTGTATCGTCGCCCTTGCAGCAGCAGCAAAGCAAATGGGTGCTTTTTGGCTTGACGGCCGTGCTCGTACCCATTCTTTGGGGGTCATTGCCCTTTGCCGAGCAACCATGGGCGGCGCTGGTGAGCTTGTTCCTGGAGCTCGGTTGCCTTCACCTTGATTCCGATCACCATCGGCATTTCTATCCTGCGCTACCGGCTGTGGGAGGTGGATCTGGTCATCAACCGCGCGCTGGTCTACGGCGGCTGTAACAGCGCTGTTAATTGGCCTGTACGTTTTGCTGGTCGGCGGGTTGGGCGTCTTCTTCCAGGCCGGTGGCAATCTGCTGTTCTCGATCCTGGCCACGGGCTTGATCGCCATTCTCTTTAATCCGCTGCGCCAGCGCTTACAAGGGATCGTGAACCGCATGATGTATGGTGAGCGGGATGATCCGATGCAGGTCTTATCCCGCTTGGGGCAACAGTTGGAAGAAACGGCCCTGCCCGGCGAAAGCCTGCCCACTCTGGTACAAACCATAGCGCAGACGTTGAAGCTCCCTTATGTGGCCATCGCGATCTCCGCTGGGGACGAATACCGGGTGACGGCCGATTATCCGCAAGGATCTGATTTCGGTGGCGAGGCGCAGATTTTCCCGCTCTTGTATGAATCAGAAATGATAGGGCAGTTGTGGGTCACTCCGCGCGCGCCCTCTGAACCATTCAACCCATCCGAAGAACGATTGCTGCGTAATATTGCGCGGCAGGCGAGTGCGGCCCTCCATACCGGCCAGCTCACCAGGCAGTTACAACGCTCCCGCGAACGGCTCATCACGGCGCGCGAAGAAGAGCGGCGCCGTCTGCGCCGCGATTTGCATGATGGTCTCGGTCCACAGCTGGCTGCAGTGACGATCAAGGCGGATGCGGCCGCCAACTTACTACACAGCGATCCCGCGGCGACGGCAAAACTGCTGGGGGAAATTAAGACGGAATCGCAGGATGCCGTGCAGGAGATTCGACGCGTCGTGAATGGCTTATGGCCGGCCGCGCTGGACCAGTTTGGCCTGGTTTCCGCATTGCAGGAGTACGCAGCCCGCAACAGCAACGGCAGCCCGCATTTTGCCGTGCAAGCATCGTCTGATTTATCCCCCCTGCCCGCGGCTGTTGAACTGGCAGCGTACCGTATCGCCACGGAGGCGATGGCCAATGTCGCCCGCCATGCCCGAGCCCAAAACTGTACCGTAGCCGTGGCGGCCGATGAGGAGCTTCTGCTGCAAGTCGACGATGATGGCCGCGGCTTGCCGGAAGCTTACCTGGCCGGTGTGGGTATATCCTCCATGCGCGAGCGAACGGCCGAGTTGGGGGGCACGCTGCACCTGCAATCAGAGCCCGGTGCAGGCACACAGCTTACCGTGCGTTTGCCGCTGGGTGAAAACAGCAAGCGGAGTCCTTAATTTCCCCGGAAACTCAGAGTTTCCGGGGAAATAGGTGAAAGTAGATGAGCGAAACAATTCAGATTCTTATTGCCGATGACCACACCCTTTTTCGCGACGGCTTGCGCGCCTTGTTTGGTTCGCTGCCCGATACGACCGTGATTGGCGAAGCGGCCAACGGCACTGAAGCGATCGCCCAGGCGGAAAAGCTGCAGCCAGATGTCATTTTGATGGACATCCAGATGCCCGGCGTCAATGGCATTGAAGCGACACGGCAGATCGTGCAGACCAGCCCCCATATCGGCGTCATCGTCGTCACCATGTTTGAGGACGACGATTCCGTCTTCGCCGCGATGCGCGCGGGTGCGCGCGGTTATGTGCTCAAGGGAGCGGATCAGGAGGAGATGCTGCGCGCCATTCGCGCCGTTGCCCGCGGCGAAGCCCTCTTTGGCCCGCTGATCGCCGCCCGCTTGCAGAGCTTCTTCGCCGACAGCAAACGACAGGCGACGGCTGGCGCCTTCCCCGAGCTGACGGAAAGGGAGCGGGAAGTGCTGGAACTGATCGCCAAGGGGTATAGCAACGCCGCTATCGGCCGTGAACTGACGATCAGCATCAAAACGGTGCGTAATCACGTCTCCAATATATTCAGCAAATTACAAGTGGTCGACCGCGCCCAGGCGATCATTCGCGCGCGCGAGGCGGGCCTTGGCCAGTGAGGGGCGCGGCTGCTGGCAATTTCTTCAACGGCATGCACATGATCACCCAAGGCGGAGAATAAGCTCTTCCACCTCTTCACCCCGCGCGTTGGCAAAGCCTTTAGCTTCACCGCAAATCGTGAAGCCACATTTTTGCAGGACGCGAATGGAGGCGGCATTGTCTTGGACGGCGCGCGCGTAAAGGGGGCGCGTCTGCACCACATCTAGAAACTGCGCCAGCGCCGCCGTGGCGACACCCCTGCCCCAGTATGCTTTGCCAGTCCAGTAGCTGATTTCCGGATCGCCGAACCAGGCATGGCTCACTACATGCCCGGCGACCTGCCCGGCGTCGAGAATCGTTTTGCTGATAATCGTCTCGTCGGCCAGGATCTTGGCCCATTTGGCGTCGAATGCCTCCCGGTCCGTGGGGTCCTTGGCCGTGAAAGCAGCCATGTAGTTGGCCTCTGGTTCTAGCTGCTGCTGGAAGAAAATGGGCAGGTCAGCTTCAGTCATATCGCGTAGGTGGATATCATTGGGCATAAGATTTCTCGGAAAATAACAGCAGCTTGCGCAAGGCTTGTCCTGAGCGCGCCCGCGCGCCAGCTATCTGACGACGGCAAACTGCTTCCACTAATTGTAGTCGCCCCCTGAATAGCTGCCGTACACCGTGGGCAGAAACAATGGGCAGCCTTCAGGCCCGTACCATGAAATGTATTTCAGGACAGCTTCCATCGTAACAGCCTGGATAAGACCAAAGAATATCCAGAAACCCATCCCCATCCATGTCAAGAAACGTGAACAAATTATCAGTCCCAATGTTGAATACGTTAGCCAGGGCAAGAAAAGCGCCAGCACCGTTGTTCAAATAGAAATAGGGTTCTTGCTCTCCTATTGGCCTGGCCACGAGATCCAGGTGACCATCCCTGTTTAGGTCAAGCAAGTTGAGCCATACGATCCAGGGAGCATAATTATCCGGCTGCGGCAGACGAACGGGCGTCTCGTCCCTGAAGGTGCCATCCCCATTGTTGATCAGGATCTGGATATACCGTCCGGCATAGCTGTTGCGCGTGTCAGACAGGAAGAGATCCAGATAGCCGTCACCGCTGATGTCTGCCGCTTTGATATCAACAGGCTGTTGGTTTGGGGCGAAGATGGTGGGCGGCAAGGGCGTTTTCATCTGCGCGAAATGACCACCGCCGTCGTTCAACAGGACGTGTGAATCCCGGTTTGGATTGCCCTGGCCCAGAATCAGGTCCGGAAAAGTATCGTTGTTGACGTCGGCGAAGGCGCTGGTCGTATACCAATTAAGTGCGAGATCGGTCTGTTCCGCGGGCAAGAGCCCTTCGGCAACGGTGAACTTGCCGCTGCCGTCGTTGAGCAAGATTTGTGGCAGGACCCCGCCACCACCCAGGTTGCCCACATACAAGTCGACGTCATGATCACCGTCAATATCTGCCGCAGCGGCGGAATGGGTCTGATCGGATTGCTGCGGCAAATTGCTCGTGGCATCAGCCATCTTGGCGCCGGGCGCTGACAATACCAGCGTGTTTTGGTGACCGGGGAAAGGATCGCTATCCATGCCTTGGTCGGCAAAGAAGATATCGAGACGATCATCCCCGTTGAAGTCGGCCAGCACCAGCTCGCGCCCTTCGACCACGGAAGGCACTTTCCCGGAGAAAAGCGCGGATGTGCCCAGCGCCAGACCCCCCTGCCCATCGTTGATCAACATATCGAGTTGGAGAGCTTCTCCGCTTTGGAAAAGCCCTCTCCACAAAACGGCGTCTGGCCAGCCATCATCATTGAAGTCAGCAGAATCCACCCCCCAAAGCGTGGTCTGCGTATCCGGGTCCGGCGTCCCATTTGATCGGCCGTGCGGATACAGGTGCAGAAACTCATCCGGCTCGCTGTAGCGCGGCAGACAGGACAGAGAAGGCACTGCCTGCGCAATTGGCCCAGATGCGGCAGCCGTTGTTGGTACGTTCTTTGCCCCGCCGGTTCCTTCCACAAGCGCGTCACTTCCTACGGCGGGAGGAGCCAGGGCTAGCAGCAGCAAACAAAAGCCGAGAACCAAGATGCTCAATGCTCTATAGTGCATAAGAACGCCTCCTTTCAAGCCGTCTGACGCTAAAAAACCGTGCCTAGATTTTACCCCTATTGCGCCTCTTGCTCGACCTCTTACAGACACGGCCTGAGCCGATTGTCAGTTTGCGCTGGCGGCGTATCGTTTTCATCCCCACGACCTGGGAGAAATTCATGACGGCCGTCGAAATTAACGACCTTTATGACGGCAGCCCGCTTGAGGACCGGCTGTGGGTAGAGTTCAAGCGCCATCGCATCACGGCCGATCGCCAATGGTGGGTAGCAATCAAAGATCAGAACTACTTCCTGGATTTTGCGATCAAATGTGCAGCGGGCCAGATTGACGTAGAAACGGATGGCGATAGCTGGCACGCCAACCCGCAGCAAGCCGATGTGGACAACTTACGCGATAATGCCTTGAAAGTAGCCGGCTGGACGGTTTTGCGTTTCAACAGCAAAAGAATACGCGAACAAGCGGCCACTTACTGTCTCTCAACCGTTTCCGAGAAGATCAATAAATTGGGCGGGCTCGACGAAGGGGGTTGGGTGCCGCGCAAGATCGATCCTGATGCAACGGCCTACCAGCCCAGCCTCTTCGACTAATTTAGGATTCTTTTCTTACTCCACCGCCTGGCGTACGATACCCGGTCATGATTTAACCTCCTGACCATCTCTGCCTCAACAACCTATTTTGAAATCGCTCTTCGGCCAACCCGATGCCAGATGTACTACCTGCTCCAATGAGAGCGTAGAATAATATACCTTTATCAAGCACACCGATAACCGGGCCGAAAAAAAGAATGCTAACGGTACCGGCGACCACCAAACCGGCTCCAAACCAGAAAAGGGTTCGTTGAAGAGCATTTTCAAGCTGTTTACCAAGGATCACACAGGCGCCAATTCCTGCAGTGAGCAGGAAACCATAACCAAAACGAAAACGCTCAAACGTGATGGGGGCAAGCTCTTTGGGCAAGAGAATTGGAATAAACATAACGACCAATCCCACCAAAATCCCTGCCACCAGGGTAGCTACCACCCTTCGTTTGACTATGACATTGCTAATGCTCAGGCAAAAGCCTAAAACCATGCCAAAACCCGCAGCAGCTAAACTTGTAGCGGCAAGAATGTTTAAAAAGTCTTCTGATCGAAGCGTTACAAGAACATAAATAAAGGCGCCGATAAAAGCACCAATTGCTCCCCAAAAGGTGCTGAACAAAACACGTGCTGCCCGTTTTTGATGGCGACTCGTGCTTAATTGCAAAATTGTTTTTTCTTCCGGCTTTATTCGAAGCTGGTAACGCTGGGATTCAATGATCGCTAAGGCATCCTCAGAAAGCAACATATCGTAGCGCTGCCAGTTTTCCATGCCCTGGCGTAGTAACTCCTCGGCTTCTTTTCGTTGGCGCAGTTGAGGGGTAATGGTGATCTCATGAATAAGGTACTCATGGGCTAGTTCATATCCTGGTTCCCCTATTTCATCTTGCTGTACTAAGCGTAGAAGCCTGGCTTTAAGCAACTTGTCCAGTAATTCAGTGAGCAACTGTTCACTGGCACCCAGCGCTGTATCCAGTTCTGATTGCGTCACCACCCGTCTGGTGTTTTCCGAGCTGACCAATTCTGACAGCAATGACCGAGCCAGTTCTTTCTCGACAGCAGGTAAGCGGGAAAGTTCCTTATCCAGATAGGTTCTCAGTATGCCCGGTACACCATCGATTTCATCCAGATCGGACATCGTGATAATCTGCTTGCCAGCAGCGTAGGCAGACTCATAAACTGCACTACACACGAGTTGCAGTTGCGGAGGTAGTACTCTTTCCTGCTGTGGATCCATTAACTGGTTGAGTAGTTCATCAACTAAGGCAGGATCATATTGTATATCCAGACCTTCTAGCGGCCGCACGATCGCTTCTTTGGCTTGGTTGCGGGTAAGGGGCAACAACCTGTAGCGAATACGGAACAGATCAGGAAAACGATATTCCATTTCACCCAAGGTCGCTAGCCAATCCTCTCGTAGGCACAACACGATTTTAACAGGGACATCTGCCGCATCATATAATGCGCCAAGATCTTCGATGAAGGCGGTACGGAATTGCGGGCTAAGACGAATGAAAAATTCCTCAAATTGATCCAGGATGATAATAAACGTACAGTCCAAAAACTCGGAAGCCGTGTGGATAATATCGGTTAGTGAGGCATCGTCGGAAAATGATGCTTGCAAGCGGGGCAGAATCCGAATCCGTTCTTCTGGAATGTCTGCGAACCAGGCGATATGGGGGCGCAAATTACGGCAAGCAATAATCAGGTCCGGCAAACGGTCGTGACGCCCACAGTATAGGACAAGTTCCCTGATTTGATCCTGTTTGTTTATGCCTGAAAGGTTTTCAGGGTCGATAAACAAATCAAAGCACAGATCGTATAGTTCACTCTTGTTAAAGGATTCGTTGATCGCCTTCCGCAGTTCGGGCAGGTACGACGGACTCTCTAGATCAGCTACCCCACGAATGGAAGCGGGCAGCTGCCGGCGTATTGCCTGCTGGATAATCAGTTTCGGGTTTGCCAGTGCTCTGGCATAGATAAGTCGGTAGTCCCGGTCAGCTGCAGTGAACTGGGGCCCTGTTCCTGCTAACAGCAACGATGTTTTGCCAACCCCGGAGGCCCCATACAAAAGCACTAAGCGATGAGCCTGGATTTGTGCGCTTAAAATTCCCGTTTCTTGTTGCCGACCGAAGAAGAAGTCGGTGTCATTAGCCTCATAATAATCGAGGAATTTATAAGGGCGTTGGGCTCTTGGTTCTCGAACGGATTTCGTTCGTTGTTCCTGTGGTCTTTTACCTATTGACGCTTCCATAAGCGTGTGTAAAAAGGGCGTTGATTCGGCGCTGATCGGTATAAGATTCACACGAGAGCACCAGAGAGCTAAATGGGGGCTAAGTGATTGGGCCACAATATAATGAGGACACGCCTTGCCGTCTATACCTGTAGTAATTTTTCGATAATACCGTTTGAAGTACTTGTCGGTAAGGTCACAGCCCAGGAAGAGCAAGGTTTTGTGGGCAAGATAAGCTCGCAAGAATAGCGGGATGGTATGAAAATCTTCCAAGAAGTGTTCGATGTCCTCTTCAGTAAGGACGAGTGGGTCCCCCTTCTCGATTGAGCCATGTAGCTTAAACAAGATTGTCTGTGAACCTAAATCTATGGCATCGAAATTGTCATCGACCACAACCTTTAACGGCCGTTCCGCTTCGAAGAAGGCTTGCTCTAATCGCTGATCTACACACGTCGTCACTATTATTCGGCAACGGGTAAACTGAGCAACTAAGCGATACGCTTCAGGTATATCATTGATCGTATCCGAAGCATAAATCTGGCGCACTTGGTCCAAAAGCGCGTTGCGTCCCTGTTTATCTTGTACAATTTGAGCCACTTCAGAAAAATGGTCAACTTCCAGATCGGGGACGCCGGCCTCTTTAGCCAGGCTTTCTGGAAGACGGTTTGTTAGGTAACCACCCGCAGTAGATTGAGTCAGATGATCTCCTACAAACAACAGTACATTACCGTTACCCGCCTGTGCCAGCAATTCCTCTGGTAATGTCACCATTGGTGTACTCCTCAAAAACAGCTAGGCGGAAGGTATAAACTTGGTGAATGGTATCTATGGCTAAGAATCAAGTCCAATAATTACTTCCTACAATGCTATCGGCCCCAGGAAGAAGCCCACTTTATCGTATTATACGTCCAGGCAACCGTATGTGATGCGTGAACGCTATTTAAGCGACGCGATTCCAGTTAAATTCTTACGCGTGCGGTGACGCAAGTGTCAGATCTTCGGAAATGCTAAATCGTCACGTAAGTGCATTGCATTCTATAGTAACCATCCTGGGTCTGGTAGAAACTAGGTATGCAAACATCAGGATTTGGCCGCGGTGGTGTACTAATGGTGAAAGCATGAACGGTGTATCCTTCAATCCCATATTCTTGGAGTACCCCGGTCATACTTGCCAATATCTCTTGAGAATTTTCCTCAAAGATTTCGTTGATTACTACCGGATTTGTGGCTTCTTTTCCGTTTGGGTCGACTTGTTTATTCACATCAGCCATGATTTAATCTCCTAACCATCTCAGCCTCAACAACCTATTACGAAATTGTTCTTCGGCCAGCCCAATGCCGATCGTGCTATCTGCACCAATTAGGGTATAGTATAATATATCCCAATCAGCGGGGCCTGGCAATATGAAGATATGAAGATGAATCTCTTTGAGATCTTGACTTATAGGGGTCAGTTACGTCGTCTGCGACGATTGGCAGTAAAAGCAATGACGGCGTACGATGTAAAAGAACCCCGATTGACGGCGCTTCTGCACAAAGAAAATACCGCCTTCGCGTAGATTCGATCGGTGGGAAGCGGTATGTGTTACGTATTCACCGCCCTGCTCTGAGAACTGTAGCGGCGGTCCGCTCAGAATTAATGTGGCTGGCAGTGCTGCGACGGGATACAGACTTGGTGGTCCCTGAACCCGTGCCTACCCTTGATGGGAAGCTCCTTACGTAGAAGGGATTCCCGAACCACGTATCTGTGTGTTGTTCCGCTGGATCAATGGTCGCTTTCTAGATGCCAGCTTGACCCCTACCCATCTTGAACGCGCAGGTGCTTTTATGGCCCACTTGTAGTTACACGGCGTCCAATTTAGACCACCAGATGGATTTGCCCGCGGCCGCGTCGACAATCCCACCGGCAAAGCACGCGCCACGGCGGCTCGCAGCAGCAGCGAATTGCATGCCCGCCAACAAGTCGATAATCCCGCCGACGAAGCGGCTGCCATCTATTTCGTCACTGAAATATGCTCGCCGTAGGATGGCGCACGGGTAGAGACGCTAATCAAAAAGATGCGCGAAGTACAGCGCGCGGTTGGGCAGGGAGTAGAAACCTTTGGCCTGATCCACAGCGATCTACACCAGGAGAATTACTTCTTCCACCAGGATCAGATTCGAGCGATTGATTTCGACGACTGCGGTTACGGCTACTATTTACACGATATGGCCGTTACCCTGAGCGAGTTGACCTGGCATGATAACACACAAGCCCTACGAGCGGCTCTTTTGGCTGGCTACTGTAGCGTCCATTCCTTGTCCGCTGAACATGAGCGTTATCTGGATACTTTTATTGCCTTTCACACGCTACAGCTCATGATCTGGATAATCGAAATGCGCAACCACCCAGCCTTCCGCGATGATTGGGCGTCGAATGTAAAAGAGATGTTGCAAGATATTACGGAATTCGTTGAGCGTTAGTTGAAGAAGTGGCGATCGATGCCTAGCGCAAAGCAAATACCGTTCTCCACAGCTTCCATTTTGGCCGCAGAAAGCATTGTGATCAGACCGCCGAGGTTGGCCTTGGAGATAGTTTGCAGGTTGTCTAGATTAACGGCCGATTCTGTCAGGATGCCGTCTTCTGCCGGAGTAAGTATGACTTCGGTGGGAATATCGCGAACAGTGGAGGTAATGGGCGCGATGGTTATTCCAGTCAGCACCTCAATAGCTGAATCGCGAGTCAGGATCAGAACGGGCCGGCGCTTGTCCGGTGGGCGAAAGGTGTACCAACGCACCTCGCCCCGCTTCACGCTGGCTCCTCCCACACCTGCTCCTTTTGCCAGACGTCGAACTCTTGGGCTTGAACTGGAAAACGTTGATAGCCGGCAGTATGCTGCCGCTCCATGGCGGCGATTTCTAGTCGTTTCAACGCTTGTTGCAAAGCATCACGCAAAAAGGCCGAGCGACTGGTACCGATATCACGTACGGCCGTATCCACCTCATTGAGTAGTTCCTCATCAATCGTCATTTGAATTGTCTTCATCGTCATGCACCTCATCAGGTCTTAATGTGTTGCTCAATCCACATCCTAATCCACATTCCAATCCGTGTCAAGAGGCGGCGAAGAAACCCGGTTTTGACATCTATTTAGTGTCCCACCAAAAAACGGGTTTCTTTCACGTGGCCTGCTTGGACATCACACAAGATAGTGTAAGATAGATGCATGCCCCAAACAAAAACCTCTGAGGATGAAACGCTGAGGTCACGCTAGCAAAAGGATCAAATCCTCAGAGGTTTAAGAACAAAAGGAGTAGAAGCGCATGAAAATTGGTGTTGCGATCGACCACATAGAAGACTCAGAATCCGGCCTTGCCCCATCCTACACGGAATTACGCGAAATGGCTCAGACGGCCGAAGCAGGCGGATTGGACTCCATCTGGCTCTTCGATCATCTCTTATTTCGCTGGGATGCGGAAAGAACCATTGGCATTTGGGAATGCTGGACGCTGCTGTGCGCTCTGGCAGAAGCAACAAACAGGGTGGAATTGGGAACGCTTGTCTTGTGCAATCCCTTTCGCAACCCGGCCCTATTGGCCAAGATGGCGCACACATTGGACGAAGTCAGCGGTGGGCGGTTGATCCTCGGCGTGGGCGCCGGCTGGCATAAACCAGAATTTGACGCCTTTGGCTACAACTTTGAGCGGCGCGTGGACCGCTTCGAGGAAGCCTTGCAGATTATGAACCCGCTGTTAAAAGGGCAAAGTGTCGATTTTAGCGGGACGCATTACCAGGTCCAGAACTGTGCCATCACCCCCCTGGGCCCCCGCCCGGACGGCATCCCCCTGCTGGTTGGGGCGGGTCGACCGCGGATGCTGCGCCTGGTAGCGCGTTATGCCGATCAATGGAACACGGCGTGGCTGGGCCAAGCAGATGAGTTGGCAGAGCGCCTGGAGCGTATTCACAACGCTTGCGCCGACGTTGGGCGCGATCCGGCCACGCTTGAGGTGACCGTAGGCGTGCAGGTTTCCTTCCCCGATTTAGGCAAAACGAACCATATGACCGAGAAACCGCTTAGCGGATCCGCGCAAGAGTTGGCCCGTGCCTTTCACGATTACGAAAAGGCTGGCGCCGCCCATCTTATTGTCCATCTTACCCCCTCGGGGCTGCCGGCTATGGAGCGCATCGCCAAAGCCGTGCGGCTCTTCCACAGCGAAGCAGGCTAAAAACAAGGAGACCTTTCCCATGGAACCAAATTTCTATCATTTCAAAATCGGTAACTTTAAGTGCACGTCCGTGAGTGATGGCGGGCACGATTATGACCTCGGCAGTATGTTTTCGAACGTGCCCGTTGAGCAGGTGCAGCAGGTTCTAGCAGCGCGTGACCTACCGACCGATCATCTTTTCACGCCCTACACCTGCCTCACCATAGACACGGGATCGCAGCGCATCTTGGTCGATATGGGCGGCGGAAACGTGATACCCAAGGCAGGCAAACTGCGCAACAATCTGATTGCCAGCGGCGTTGAACCAGACAGTGTCGATGCCGTTATCATCACCCACGCCCATCCCGATCATATCGGCGGCACGGTTGACGACGATGGCAACCTGGCCTACCCCAAGGCACACTACTTCATCTGGCAAAAGGATTGGGACTTCTGGCGGTCGGAAAATGCGGCTCAAAAGGCGCCAGAAGGCCACGTCAGCCTGGCCCAAGATCGGCTGGCCCACCTCGAAGGCCGGGTGACCATGGTGGAACCCGACTGCGAAATTTTCCCTGGCGTTTTCGCTGTTGATGCTGCCGGTCACACCCCGGGGCACATGGCCCTCTCATTCATCTCCGAGGGGTCGCAGCTGCTGCACATTTCAGATACCGTGCTGTATCCGCTCCACCTCGAACATCCCGATTGGCTGCCGGTTTTCGATATCTTGCCGGAAGAGGCTCAGTTGAGCAAACGGCGCATCTTTGACCGGGCAGCCGCTGAAAAGGCATTGGTGTTCGCCCATCACTTTCCTCCTTTTCCAAATCTCGGCACCATTGCCAAGAAGAAAATGGGATGGCTATGGCAGCCAATCGAGACGACGGGCTAAGTCTGTTACCAAAGAAGTTCAACTCGCTTTCTGGGGATGATTAGCGGGAGTGCCATCTATCATGGCTCTTGATCGCTAATCACCCTCCTCATGTTCGCCGGCTTCATTTTCCTCGTGTTCGCGTGATTCTTGTTCGGGCGCTTCCTGTCCTTCGCGCTGGTATTCTCCGCCGCCGGTAGCTGCCAGCCCCTGGGACAGCATTTGTTTTTCAGCATCTGTCAGCAGCGCTTCCGGATGGGTGATCAGAAAGACTTTCGGCGGCATATTTCTATAAATGGATTCGCCCATTTCTTCCGCTTCGTCGCCGCCGCTTCCCCACTCGGAAAAGTTCAATTTTTGCCGTCCTTCATCCACATCACGCTGCACCAACCATGAAACCGGGGCGATGTTGCTATACCAGGGCCACTCTGTCTCGTTGCTGTGGCAATCGTAGCAAGCCCGTACGGCCAGTTCCCGCGTTTGTGGGCTGTCCCAGGCGGGCTCGCTTTTAACAGGTGGGTTGGTATGGTTACGGCCGAATGGTACCAATTGAAGTAATATAAAACCGCCGGCCAGAAAGGCCAGAAGCATCAACAAGATTTTGCGCATCAAACAACCTCCAACTAGATTTAAGAAAGCGGCTCATATTGTAGCCACTTTTCCTCTGTCAAGGGCTAAACACAGCCTAAACAACCTTAAATCTTAAGTGAATGCACTCGTAAGGCGCAAAAACCTCATCCAGATCGTTCGGAAATAAAACCGGGTGTGATGCAAATATCTCGCCTTTCCCCCTGCAATCAGCAGTTTTGCCGCCCACTCCGTAGGCTGTGAGCGTAAGCGAAGTGCAGGAACGCAAACTGGACCAATCTTCATAAACAAATGCAGCGCATCCGCTACCATGGAGATTGGTCCAGTCTTCGCCTAAAATGCCTGACAGCTTGTTCGTGGACCCGCCGTAAGGGATCGCCATTGATCCGAACATTAGTGCTATGCTATAATGACTTTTATGAAAGCACGCTTACACGCCATCACTCCGCCACTCACCACCAGTCCCATGCTGTGGCCGGGTCTTCGGACTGCACCACCCCGCCACTCGCCCCTCTGCACATGGGCCAAACCGACTTCGTTCCTGGAATTAAAAAACAAAAGGAACTATGCCAGTTTAGCTATTATACACAGTATTATACTATCTAAAAGAGCGCGCGGTTTTCCCAGAATTGACTACTGTGCCGGTGTATATAATTCTATGCGCGTACTTTTGATAATGGCCAGTCCTTCTTCATTTAGGGCCTGAATGTCTGCATTGGCAAAAGAGCGTTCATACGCCGCTTCCATTGCCGCCATGCTTTCCCATTGGCGCTCAAGGATAAGCGTATTAAAATCGTATACACCGCTTATATTCCATAATCGCCTTTTGGCTGGGAAACCCAAGCCTTTTTCAATGGCGTCATAGCGCTTATCGATTTCAGTTAGTGCATCAATCTTTCCGGGATATATCTCTTGAATCATCCGCTCAATGACTATCATGTTTGACTCCTTTGTGGATAGCTGTCAGCCTGCCTCATGCAATCTGACGGGTAAATAATATTTAATTGCAGTATAATAACCCTGCAAGGTGCTGTCAACCACCTCAACCACTGACCATCGCCCAACCGTGTTAACCATTCTCCCTTCACCCCAGATCGATCTCCGAAACCAGTTTGCCCGCCACCCGCCCTCCCCCTATCACCACTCGCCTCTCCGGCCTAATTGTAATAAAATTCACAATACATCTAACCGTAAAAGGTGGACATGACATGGACGAAACAAACGAAATTCCAGGCACAAATGAATCAACCAACTTGATGAGCAAATTTGGCGAACTACCCAGCGGCGTGCAGCGCATCATCATTGCCGTCTTTCTCCTACTGATCCTGGCCGCGGCCATGTACTTGCAGAGACTGATCAGGACAGAAGAGGTGGTCAGCGAGGAATCTGTATCATGGGAAACGGCCGACTCATTCGCCGCAGAGGTTCAAGAGGGGACATAAGCGCGTTGGGAGCAAACAAAGCCGCAATTGCGAAATTGCGTTGGAAAAGCGCGAAAGTGATTTCGCGACCACAGCCCTTGCTACCAATCTAACTTCGGAGACGCCAATACGGCCGTAATGACAAATTCAATCTATATCACAACTATCAAACCGTACAGCGGCAAATCCTTGGTTTCCTTAGGAATCACCGAGCTTCTGCTACGACGCACGCACAATATCGGCATTTTCCGCCCCATGATAGAGGCTCCACCAGCCAGCCAGCGGGACAAGAACATCGATCTGCTGCTCACGCACTACAATCTGGATATCGACTACGGAGATACCTACGCCTTCTACCGGCGGGAAGTGTCTGATCTCATGGCTGAGGGGCGCTACGATGAGGTGTTGGACACCATCATCGCCAAGTACAAAACCCTGGAGGAACAGTGCGATTTTGTGCTGTGCATCGGTTCAGATTTTGAGGGAAGTTCGGCGATGGAGTTTGACTATAACGCCGATATCGCTCGTAACCTGGGCAGCCCGGTATTAATCGTAACCAGCGCCGTCGATCAGACGATCGAAGAAGTCATTAACGATGTCAAGATAGCCCATGAAGCGTTTGAGGAAAACGGCTGCCAGATTCTAGGCACGATTGTCAATCGCACCGATCGCGAAATCATGTACGATCTACTGGAAGCGCTGGAAGATGAACTGCCGGATCGCAAGGCGCTGCTGTCGGTTATTCCCGCCCGTGAAATGCTCAGCAGCCCCACCATCAAGGAAATAGCGGAGCACATGGACGCCCGGGTTCTTTATGGCGGGGAGCATCTTGACCGGCTGGCGTACCAGTACCTGGTCATCGCCATGCACATACAGAATTATCTGACGCACCTGAAGAGCAACGCCCTGCTTATTACGCCAGGGGATCGTTCTGATGTTATTTTGAGCGCCTTGCAAGCGCACCAGTCACAAAATTACCCCAAGATCGCGGCCCTGCTGCTCACGGGCGGGCTCACACCACCCGCTTCCGTGGATCTGCTGCTCTCCGGTTTACCGGACATCATCCCCATCCTCTCTGTGCAAGCGGATACCTATCAAACGGTGATGAATATCGGCCATGTGCGCTCTTATATCACGGCCGATAGCCAGGCCAAGATAAAATTAAGCCTGCGCCTGTTTGAAAGGCATGTGGATACGATGGCCCTGGAAAAGCAATTGAGCACGCTGCCGGATCAGGGGATCACACCCAAAATGTTTATTTACAATCTGATCCAGCAGGCTAAATCAGACAAGAAACATATCGTCTTGCCCGAAGGGACCGACGAACGCATTCTGCGCGCATCCGCTTCCTTGCGGCGCAACGATGTCGTGAACTTGACCTTTCTCGGCAAAGTGGAAGAGGTGCAATTAGCCATCTATAACCTTGGCCTACGGCGAGAATTGCAGGGTGTACCAATTATCAATCCGGCCGACTCGCCGTTGCGAGAAGTGTATGCAAAGAAGCTAATAGAGCTGCGCCAGCACAAGGGCATGAATATGGACATGGCCCTTGACCAGTTGACCGATGTCTCCTACTTCGGCACGATGATGGTCTTCATGGGCGATGCGGACGGCATGGTATCGGGGGCGATGCATACGACGCAGCACACAATCCGGCCGGCTCTGCAATTTGTGAAGACAAAACCAGGGTTCTCCGTTGTTTCTTCCGTCTTCTTTATGGCCCTCCCTGACCGGGTACTGGTCTATGGCGACTGTGCGGTGAACCCGAACCCTTCGGCCGAACAACTGGCGGAAATCGCTATATCCTCGGCGGATACAGCCATGGCTTTCGGTATTAGCGAACCACGCATAGCGATGCTCTCCTACTCTTCCGGCGCATCAGGCAAGGGTGAGGATGTGATGCGCGTACGCGAGGCAACAGAGCTGGCCAAAGCGCGCCGCCCGGATTTGATCCTGGAAGGACCGATGCAGTATGATGCGGCCGTGTCGCCCGATGTAGCAGACGCCAAAATGCCCGGTTCCGAAGTAGCCGGCAAAGCGACCGTCTTCATCTTCCCCGACCTAAACACTGGCAATAACACCTACAAAGCGGTGCAGCGCGAAACGGGGGCCATCGCCATTGGGCCTGTACTGCAAGGTCTAAATAAACCGGTCAATGACCTCAGCCGCGGCTGTACTGTGGACGACGTTATCAATACCGTAGCGATCACAGCTATTCAAGCACAACAAGGATGAAAATAGCTGACGGCTGTCAGCTGACAGCCGTCAGCAGAATGAGTTATGAAAATTCTGGTAATCAATTCTGGGAGTTCGTCAATCAAATACAGCTTTTTTGATATGAATGAGCGCCGTGCCCTGGCCACGGGTGTCGTGGAGAAGATCGGCGAGGCCAGCAGCCACATCCGGCACACCGTCTCGGTCAGCGAACCGGCGACGAAAGTGACGCGGGATTTGGTTGTAGCGGATCATCACCAGGGATTGGCGTTGATGGTCGATCTGTTATTGGATGAGGAGATTGGCGTCATTGAGTCGCCTTCGGATATAACGGCCATCGGTCACCGGGTCGTTCATGGCGGGGAACATTTCAGCCAACCTACGATCATTACGGCCGAAGTTGAAGAAGCTATAAGAAGCTTGATCCCCCTGGCCCCTTTACACAACCCGGCTAATTTAACCGGCATCATGGTGGCGATTGAACTTTTCCCGCAGGCGACACAGGTGGCGGTCTTTGACACCGCTTTCCACCAAACGATGCCGCCTGCTGCCTACCGCTACGCCATCCCCAACCAGCTTTATGAAGAACAGGCCATCCGCGTTTATGGCTTTCACGGCACTTCGCACCTCTATGTAACCAACCGGGCCATCGCCCATCTGGGCAAACCAGCCGCCGAAACGAACTTGATCACCACACATCTAGGTAATGGGTGCAGCATCACGGCGGTGCGCGGCGGGCAATCAGTCGATACATCGATGGGGTTTAGCCCGCTGGCGGGACTGATCATGGGTACGCGCAGCGGGGATCTGGATCCGGCGGTGCCTTATTTCCTGGGCAACAGCCTGGGCATGTCCTTCGGCGAGATTGACCGGCTGTTGAATAAGCAGAGCGGCCTGTTGGGCCTCACGGGCCAGAATGACTTGCGTGACGTTGAAGAGCGACGCGCCCAAGGGGAAGCGCAGGCCGAGTTAGCGCTGGAAATGTATGCCTACCGCATCAAGAAATACATTGGCGCCTACGTAGCCGCACTGGGCCGGGTGGACGCCCTCGTCTTCACCGCCGGCGTTGGCGAACACAGCGACACGGTGCGTGCCCTTTCATGTTCCGGCCTGGAAAAGCTGGGTATCGTCCTGGATGCGGAGAAAAATCTTGTTGGCCCAACCGGGGCGGTCACTGAAATTCAGGGGCATGATAGCACGGTTAAAGTGCTGATCATTCCTACGAACGAAGAATTGGAGATTGCGATCCAGACGCTGGAGTTGGTCGGGTAGTTAAATAGTCAGGTTAGTTGGGATGAGGAATAGGAAGATTATTAATTGGTGAATTGTGAATTGTTGAACGGTTAATGAGGCGTCGTTTGCGTTAACAATTCAACAGTCTTGTACTGAGCTTGTCGAAGTAGCAGCAGTTCAACAATTAACTATTGTCCTCTTCTTCCCTATTTGAAGCACACCCACAAATTAAGGGACATTATGGACAGCAAAACCTTGCCCTCAAAAAAGACGAAGATTGTGTGTACGATTGGGCCGGCTTGTGAATCGTCAGAGGTCCTGGAGCAGATGATCGACAGCGGGATGAATATCGCCCGGCTGAATTTCGCCCACGGCGACTTTGAGGGCCACCGGCAGGTAATCAAGCGTATTCGCGCCGCAGCCAAAAAGAGCGGCCGGCGCGTTGCGATCATGGGCGATCTGCCAGGGCCGAAAATGCGCATCGGCCGTATCGACCCTGATCCGTTATTGCTGGAACGGGGTCAAGCCTTCACGCTGCAAACCGGGGATTTTATTGGTGATGCGCAGCACGCTTCGATGCAGTTCGCCGGGTTGGCCGCGGCGGTAAAAGCGGGCGACAAGATATTCATCAACGATGGCTATATTCAGTTCGAGGTGCAGGAAGTTGTCGCGCAAGAAGTGCGCTGCCTGGTTTTGGTAGGCGGCGAACTGCGTTCACATAAAGGGGTCAACTTTCCGGGTATCGATCTGGGCATCAGCGCGTTTACAGCTTATGACCAGAAATGCCTGGCCTTTGCCGCCGAACAGGGGCTGGATGCCGTCAGCCAATCTTTCGTTCAGAATGGGCAGGATATGACGGCCGTGCGCCAGGCGGCCGCGGAAATGGATTACCAGCCTTTCCTCATTGCCAAGATTGAACGGGCGAGAGCCAGGGACAATATCAACAATATCCTGGACGCCAGCGACGGACTGATGGTAGCGCGCGGCGATTTAGGCGTTGAGATCCCCATTGAAGGTATCGCGATCGCGCAGAAAGAGATCATCAGTCTGGCCAATTTGCGCGGCAAACCGGTGATCACGGCCACACAAATGTTAGAGTCGATGGTGGCCTATCCACGTCCCACACGGGCAGAGGCCACCGATGTGGCTAACGCAATTCTGGATGGTACTGACTGTGTCATGTTGTCCGGAGAAACGGCCGTGGGCAACTATCCCGTGGAAGCGGTCGGCGTCATGGCCCGTATCGCCCAGGCATCCGAACCACACTGCCTGAACAATGAGATCGTAGCGAGTCTGGAGCACAACCGGCAAAGCACTCGCTTCGACGCCGACAAGATCATCTCTCTTATCATTCATTTCAGCACCAATGTTTGCCAGCCTGTGGCGGTGATCGCGCCGACTATAAGCGGGCGCACGGCGCGCATGATCGGCCGTTTCCGGCTGCCTATGTGGATCGTGGCCGTAAGCTCTTCAGAGGCTACCTGCCAATCTCTGCAGTTCTCCTATGGAGTCTACTCTGTTCACGAAAAAACACGGCCGTCGGACTGGGAGCAATACGCGCGCGACTGGTTGGCTAAATATGGATTAAGCGGAGACATGGCTCTGCTAACACAGGGATCAGGCACAGGCCAGACCGGCAGCACCAACAAAGTGGGTATTATCGATCTTAGCAAGGCTAAGGCCGATGCCATTCTTTGGTAGATGCCCTACCAGCCGGCCTGTGATGAAAATTGATTGTGGGTGCGTTTCAAATCGGTTAGAAGAGAGGAAAATAATTAATGGTTGAATTGCTAACGGGATCGACATCTCATTGACCAATCAGCAATTTAATACTGAGCTTGTCGAAGTATCACAAACTCCACATTGGTTATTTTTTCCTCTTCAGTTTCCTCAACTGAAATGAAACCCTCTCTGCGGTGAATTGTATTTATTAGTTAATGGCAGATCCAAGATTATTGGCCCCGCTGATCATCATCTTCGTGGGAGCCTTGGTGGCAGCTCTCTTTGGCCTCCCGGCGCTCAACAGGCGGCTGGATATCACCCGCTTGAGCTGGTTATTGGCCCTGGCGCCATTGTCCGCCTTGGTCATACTTGCCGCGCGTGTGCCGCAGGCCAATGCCGGCGTGGTTACCGTCTGGCAGTGGACATGGCTGCCCTCTTTGGGCTTGAATCTTGGGCTCTATGTCGACGATCTCAGCCTCTTTTTTGGCTTGATAATCACCTTTATCGGCACCTTGATCATCATCTATACGGGGCAATATTTCAAGGGGGATCAAGGCGCCTGGCGTTTTCTAACCTACTTGCTGCTGTTTATGGTATCCATGCTGGGCATCGTTTTGGCTGGCGATGTGCTCACATTGTTCATCTTCTGGGAAGGTACCAGCATCCTCTCCTTTCTCCTGGTGGCATACAAGACGGAATTGGAGTCAGCGCGCCGTGGCGCTTTTCGCGCTTTGCTAATCACCGGCGGGGGTGGTATCGCCTTGCTGTTGGGCGTCCTGTTTCTCAGCTATGTAGCCGGGGGGACGGACTTTGTGACCATCCTCAGCAGAGGCGATGTTCTACGCAGCAGCGAGTTCTACGGCCTCATCCTGGCCCTGGTCGCTTTGGGTGCTTTCACCAAGAGTGCCCAATTCCCTTTCCATTTCTGGCTGCCAGGAGCAATGAGCGCCCCGACTCCCGCCAGCGCCTACCTGCATTCAGCGACCATGGTCAAAGCGGGGATTTACCTCCTGGCGCGCCTGAATCCGGCGCTGGGTTTTACCGAGACCTGGTTCTGGCTACTGACTATTGCCGGCGGGATCACCATGCTGACTGGGGCTTACCTAGGGCTCAAGCAGAATGATTTGAAAGCGCTGCTGGCCTACTCCACTATCAGCCAACTGGGCATCCTGGTGATGCTCATTGGGCAAGATATCGCCATTGCTTACAAGGCTCTGATCATAGGCATCCTGGCCCATGCACTTTACAAGAGCGCGTTATTCCTCGTGGCCGGCATTGTCGATCATGAAACGGGAACACGGGATATGCGCCGCCTGGGTGGATTGGCCAAGGTGATGCCCTTCACTTTTACGGTCGCTTTTTTGGCTGCGCTATCGATGGCCGGATTACCACCCATGTTCGGTTTCCTGGCCAAAGAAACGCTGCTGGCCGCGGCCGTCCACCCCACCCTACCGCCTATCGCGGCTGAGTTGATTCGCTGGGCAGCGGTCATAGCTGGGGCCTTGATGCTCGCCCAGGCCGGTCTGCTGATCTGGGAGACTTTCCTCGGCAAGGCCAAAGACCCGGATGTCCATGGCCACGAAGCGCCCATCCCCATGTGGTTGGCGCCCGCCATACCGGCTACACTGTCGATTATTCTGGTCATCTTGCCCGGCCCAAAAGAAGAAGCCGCGCTGCTTTCCGGCGCAGCCCAAGCAGCCTATGGCGATGCGGTTAAAGTCTCTTTTGTCCTCTTTCACGGCCTGACGGTAGAACTGTTGCTCTCCAGTGGTCGCGATATCGCTGGGCACTCTGCTATTTGTTTTCCGTCACCAGGTACGCGCCTGGCAGGCAAGACGGCTGCCCAATCTCTCCCTAAACGCCGCCTATCGCCGGCTGCTGAACGGTGTCGATCGCAGCGCCACCTGGGCCACGCGCTTGCAGCAAGGCAAATTACGCATTTATCTGATGACCATGATCACCGCAACGATCGTTCTGGTAGGCGGATTGGCTATAACACAGGCGCCGCCAATGATGCAGCAGTTCGGCAAACTCGACTTCAGGCCCAACAGCAGCTTGCCATTGCTGCAACTGTTGGCTCTGGTGGTCATTGTGGGCGCAGCGGCGGCAACCGTCGTCCTCAAACGGGATTTCTCGGCCATCCTGGCCCTGGGTGCATTGGGCCTGGCGGTAGCCTTGTTATATGTGCTGGAACCAGCGCCAGATGTGGCACTGGTGCAAATTGTGGTCGACATCCTTTCCCTGGTGATCCTGGTTCTGGCCTTGATTCGCCTGCCCCGTTCGCAAAGGCGTAAAGCGCAGGATTTAATCAGCGACGGCGGCAACGAAGGCCGCTCTTTGATTTGGACCGGGCTGATCGCCGCGGGATTGGGGCTGCTGGTTGCGGCAATCACGTTGTTCGCCCTGCAAAATCGCCCACGAGAAAGCCTGGTCTCGCCCTATTATGCGGACACGGCCAAGGCGGGAACGGGCGCCACAGATATAGTAGGTGCGATCGTGGTCGATTTTCGCGCCATGGATACGCTGATCGAGATCGTCGTCTTCAGCCTGGCCGGGTTAGGGATTTATACCTTGCTGTTCCACGCTGCCCGCAAACACGGCGACCAAACCCCGGCTGAAGATGCCCAAGAACGGTCGCAATTTGCCACCTTTGGGATCGGCGGCCCGCGCGCCTCACCTTTCATTCGCATCGCCACCTTTGTGGCCTTACCGTTGTCGATGATGCTGGCGGCGACGCACATCATGTACGGCCACGATCAGCCGGGAGATGGCTTTACGGCAGGCGTGATCGTCAGCCTCTCGGTGGGCTTATGGTACGTCGTATTTGGCTATGAGGAAACACGAAAACGCCTGCCCTGGCTGAAGGCGTCTAACTTTATTGGCGCCGGTATTTTGCTGGCAATTTTCACCGGCATCGCTGCGGCCTTCTTTAGCGGCAGTATCTTGGGTAATGTAGATTTCACCGCCAGCTGGACCTTCTTGCCACGCGGCTTCCACATCAGCACCTCTTTTCTGATCGAAATCGCCATTTTCCTGGCTGTATTAGGAAGTGCGACACATATGCTGAATGCGCTGGGGCACCCTGGAGAGATTGAAGCATGACGCTTATTAGTCGCCCTCACGGTTGGTCTGTTGTTTGCCATCGGTATTTTCCAAATGCTGCGCCGCAATGTCATTCGCTCCGTCATCGGACTGATGATTCTGGCCAATGCGGTAAATCTGTTCTTATTGAGCACGGGAGCGTATGAAGGCATTAAGGCGGCGTATACAACGGCCGATCAGGTACGCAGCGATCCTTTGCCGCAAGCATTGATCCTGACCGCCATTGTGATCGGTATGGGCGGCACCGCATTTATCCTGGCTATGCTCTATATCATCTCTGCCCGCTATAAGACGGTCAATATGGATGAGGTGGACGGGCTTAAGAGGTAGCGAGTGGCGAGTTTGAGTAACGAGTGGCGTGTTGGCGTGGCGAGTGGTGTGTTGAGAAGCGAGTGGATGGATTACTGGCCACTGATTACTGACAGGGTTGAGTAAATAGACTGATATGTTCACGGTGAATGTTCTGGTGGTTCTGCCTATACTGATTCCGCTGACGGGGGCGAGCGGTGGCGATTTTGCTGCGCAAGAAACACGCGTGGCAGGCTGGCTGGACGCTGGTCACCATGATCAGCTCCATGGTTTGCAGTTTCCTGCTGCTGGCAGCGGTCTGGCAGGAAGGTGAACCGCTGGTATTTCAGCCAGGTGGTTGGCCGGCGCCATTTGGCATCTCGCTGGTCGCGGACTTGTTATCGGCCGTCTTTGTGGTCATGACACAGCTTGTGATGGTTACGGGGATCCTCTATGCCCTGGGCAGCAAGGACAAAGTCGTTACCTACCCCACCTTTTACCCGCTCTTCTTGACCCTAGCCACCGGCCTGACCGGAGCCATGCTCACCGGTGACCTGTTCAATATGTACGTCTTTGCCGAACTGCTGGTCATTTCCGGCACCATCCTGACCGCCATCTCCGACGACAAATTCGGCACCGAAGCGGCCTACAAGTATTTCTACATTAGTTTACTGGCCTCCTTCTTCATGCTGCTTGCCTTGGGCAGCCTCTACGCTGGCTATGGCTCACTCAATATGGCCAGCCTGGCGGCGAGCATTGCCGCCAAAGAGGTCAGCCCCTTACTATGGCCGGCCATCGCGTTTCTCATGGCCACCTTCATGATCAAAAGCGCCGTCTTCCCCTTCCATTTCTGGCAGCCCGACTTCCACACCGCCGCGCCGACACCGGTCAGCGCCATGCTCTCCTCCGTCGTAGTCAAACTCGGCGTCTATGGTTTCCTGCGCATGACCACCTTGCTCTTCGTCGCGCAGGCGCCCGCCATCCGCGCCATCCTCATCGTCCTCGGCATCGCCGGCGTCATATTGGGCGGTCTTTCAGCGCTGGGCACGCACAATGTGAAGCGTATGCTCGCCTACTCGACCCTGGCCCAGGTCGGCTTTATCCTCATCGGCGTCGGCTGGGGCACGGCGCTCTCCATTACTGCCGCCATCATCTTCGCCTTTAACCACAGCGTTATCAAAGCAGCCATGCTCATGTTGGCTGGCTACGTCGCCAGCCGTGCCTCCATTAAATCGGCCGCATTCGACATTGTCACCGGCGTTGGCAAACCGCTGCCGGCGGCAGGATTTCTTTTCTTTTTAGGCAGCCTGGCCCTGGCCGGAATTCCCCCGACCAATGGCTTCGTCAGCAAGATGCTCTTTTTCGAAAGCGGCATCCGCGCTGCCGCTTACGAAGCCCTGTTACTGGTCGGCCTGGCCAGTATTTTTACGCTGATGTACACCGTTCGCGCCTTTCAGCGTATCTGGTGGCAGAAACCCGCCGCAGGCATCAGCAGCAAAGCCGGCGGTGACCATCTGCTGGCCCCGGCGATCCTGGTCACGCTCATTTTGATCCTGGGCATCTGGGCCCAGCCGCTTGTAGCCGCGGCGCAGCTCACCGCTGCCTGGCTCGGTGATCCGGTGCTCTACATCCAGGCCGTTTTGGGAGGTTAAACATGTACAATCTACGTGCGGTGCTTTTGCTGACAGCCGTATACCTGGCCCTGACCGCCAACTTTCAATTGAGTAATATCGTCGCCGGGCTGCTGCTCTCCGTCCTCATCCTGATCTTGCTCCACCCCGCCGCGCACGCCGTGAATTGGCGTTTCCTGCCTTCGACTACCTGGGCCTTGCTTCGCTATGTCGCCGTCCTGGCCTATGACCTGATCATCAGCGGCATCCAGGTCGCGCGCATTGTCCTCGATCCTGCCCTGCCCATCCAGCAAGGCAATATCGCCATCCTTACCAACTGTAAATCAGAAACCGCACAGGCGCTCAGCGCCCACGCCATCACCCTGACCCCTGGCGAGCTGGTCGTGGAAATGTCGGACGAAGGGGTCATGTACACCCATGTGCTCGACGCCAGCCATGCGGAAGAAAATATGGCTGAAGCGCAGCAGATGCGCGAACAAATGCTAAACAAGATTATGCCCTGAGGTGTTCTATGGGAAAGATACTAGAAATTGCCCTCATCGTCGCCCTGGCGCTCCATATTTTTATGGTCGCCATCGCCGTCTGGCGCGTCTGGCGCGGCGAAAATGTGATCGATCGTTTAATCGGCGTTGAACTGGTCAGCACCCTTTTTCTGGCCATTCTCGTCCTCGTTTCGCTAACCCTCCGCGAAAGCATCTACATTGACATCGCGCTTGTCCTTGGAGCACTCGGCTTTGTGGGCACGATTGCGTTGGCGAAGTACACTGCGGATGAGCAGGTGTTTTGAGTGGCGAGTGGCGAGTAGCGAGTAAGAGAGTTTGATAGATGGAAACGAGTTTTGCGGAATGGGTAGAGACGGTTCATCCGACTGTTAAGGGCGGACCTTTGTGGAATTTTTATGTTTATCAGAAGGCGTTGTTTGCTTATGATTTGGCTTGGGAGGATTGAGATAAATTGTTGCAAGACAAACGGGGAGAGATGATTACGCGGCAGCTAATTCGTAGTGTGGGCTCGATTAGCGCCAATATTGAGGAGGGATACGGCCGTGGCTTGGGACCTGATTATGCCTACCGGCTGCGCATCGCCATGGGCGAAGCACGAGAAACGCAAGGCTGGTACTGGCGCGCCCACAGGCTTCTACCTCAATCCGTACTCGACCATCGCCTCAATCTGTTCACTGAGATCATCGCCATGCTCGCACCCGCTATTAAACAGCAGAGCAATCACAAAAAATAATCCATGAATACTCGCCACTCGCAGTTCGCTACTCGCCACCCGCAATCCGCTACTTGCCACTCATACCGGAGGCAAACATGATCATTTTTCTACAACTCATCGCCCTCATCGCCGTGATCGCCGGCACTTTCTTTTCCCTCGTCGGTGTATTAGGCTTGGTTCGTCTGCCTGACGTGTACACGCGGCTGCATGCCACGGGTAAGGTCGGTGTTTTTGGTGTCGTTTTCCTTTCTGGTGGCGGCGGCGATCTGGACGCCTTTGGGCTGGGGGAAGGCAATTCTGTTGATCGTACTGCTGATGATTTCCGGGCCTGTGGCTACGCACGCCATTAGTTCGGCCGCTTATCGTATCGGCGTGCCGATGAAGAACCCAGTACGCGACGATCTCGGCGCGTCAGAAACAAGTAACTGAGTTCCGCACAGTTCTACGCAAATGTGAAATCGCGGTTTCGTTTACTGAAACCGGTTAGGCCGATGTGGTCATTGCCCAATTAATGGTGCTGACGATACGGTCCCAATATTCAGGCAGCAGGAAATCAATGGTCAAGATAGCCCCGCCAATGAGGTAAGCAACGGGGTAAACCCAAAGGGTATAAGCATCAATTTTCTTGGCCAGATCCTGTTTGCCCGTAAGCTCAAGGCGGCGCAGGAAGACGTTAAAAGCCACAACCAGGGCTGTGATTACAAAGACGCCGGCCAACATGGCGTCCAGGAAAGTCAGGTAGCCCAGGCGCGGCAGCTCACCGGAAATGGTGAAGTTGAAGGCCACAAAAACGAGCAGGTTGCCGCTGTTGACATCGATGCGCTTGGAGTAATCTTGGAGGAAGAAGGTGAAGTAGGAAACGACAATGATCAGGATCGTGGGCAAAAAGATGCGCATGATGTAGAAATTCAGGTGGCGGCGCGATTCAAAGCCAAACGAGAAGCGCGAACTTGGGGCTACACCCAACCCCTCGACGCTGTCAACGCTTGTGCCCCACTTCACCACCTGCCATTCTTCCTCACCTAGTTGATCACCCATCTTGCTCAATTCCACAGGACCGTCGAACAGAACGTAATTCTCGGGATAGAGAGAATCGACGCGCAAGAAGAACGCTTGGGTGTCAAAGGGAAAGGCTCTGAAATCAAAATCAGGCGCCTGCAAGGTGGTCGTGAAGCGTTCGAAATAGGTCATGTCGCCATTGGCTTGAATGATGATGCCCTGGTTCTGTATCCAACGGTTGTCCTGCTGGTTAAAAATGTTGAACTCGGGCCAGCGGAAATTTTCAGCGCTGACGAGTTTGCTAAAACCGCTGCCGGTGAAGGTTTTTAATTGGCAGCGGCATTCATCTGGGCTAAATGCCTGGCCAGGATCATTCCAGCGCATCTCCAGCCGGTAGACTGCACCGTAATTCTCCGCCTTTTGATCGACGCCAGTTATTTGTTCCAGGCTCGCAGAAATCCTGACCGTTTGGGGATCCTGCAGCACCTTACGGCCGACAGCAGGCGCTGTGCCGCTGAGCACGGCCGGTTCATTGATGCCCACCAGCAGGCGAAATTCTCCGCTTGTCAATTCCGTGTCTTCACAACATGCAGTGACGGTGATGCGATAGTTGTCGATAACATCTCCCGCTGGAAATTCAAATGTGGCACTGTTCTGCCGTTGGGTTGTATTGGAATTGCGCAGAGTCCGGCCGCTATAATCTTGCAGTTTGAGTTGGGGGATCAGATCGCCCGCGGTGGCTTCGACGTAGGCGACTATCGTGTCCCCTTCGGTGAGGTTGTTTAGGACATAGAATCGCTCCGGGTGTTCGGCCGTCAACTCGGCGCTGATTTCCTGAACGGCCGTGGCTATACCGGACGCTTCCTTATCCAGAAAAGCGATCTCATCACCTGTGGGCTGTCCCTTCCCACTGGCAACAAGCGGCTCGTTAATGCCGACGATCAGTTCATAATCACCAAAGGTGTCATTTACGGGTGTGCCCAAGGCCAACAGCAGATAATCTCCATCTTCAGGGATGGAAAACTCAATGGTTGCAGCGGAGTCTTGGCCGCCGTTGTCATCGCCAGTCAGGAAAAAGGAAAGCAAGACTTGCGCCATGGCCTCTGAGGGGTCCGTGCCTGTACTAACCAGGCTGTTCATCTCCGCCCGCAGATCCTGACGCAAATTCTCTGTGATCATATCGGGCGTTGCCAGCAGCAAGGCGGGATCAAGATTACCCGACTCATGCTGTATGTAAGCATAGAGCGTATCATCCTGCTGTAAATCCGGCAGGACATAGAACATAACCTCACCTTGCTCGATGCGCCCATTTATGACCTGCACCTGTCCCGCTTTCTCTTCCTGAGCACGCAAAGAGGCTGGCGCGGCAATCAGCAAGCATAGCAGAACAACGCATGAAAAAGTTCGATAAAGCAGTTGAATGGGTGAATAGATTTCTTGTTTCACTAAAGTAGCCTTCCGTTAGCAATAGCTTATGTCGATCAGCTAATGTTATTACAGCTTATGGTTTCTGAAAAGGAAGATCAGGTGTTTGCCGGCAAATGAATCGTGAAACAACTGCCTGCACCGGGTGTACTTTGCAGATCTAAACGGCCGTCATGCGCCTTGACCAGATCGCGGGCGATGGTCAAGCCCAAACCTAAGCCTTGCGGGAAGCGGCGTTCCTCTTGACTGCGGTAGAAGGGCTCGAAGATACGCTCCTGTTCCTCCAGCCGAACACCGGGGCCGGTGTCCTTTACGCGGATCAACAGTTCATTGGCAGTGACGGCAGCCGAGACCGAGATGGCTCCTTCTGCAGGTGTATATTTAACGGCGTTGCTGAGCAGGTTACCAACTACCTGGCCCAGGCGGTCGGGATCGATTCTTAATGTGGGCAAGCCAGGGGGGATGTCAGTCTGCCACTGCAAGCCCTTCTCCTGGGCCGCGGCGCGCCAGGGGAGCAGCAGCGGCGGCAGCCAGTCACCGATGGCAACAGGCTGGCGGTTGAGCTGAATTGTACCCTGAACCTGGCCGTGGAGTAGGGAGAGATCGTCCAACAAAGGCTGCATGTTTTCGATAGATTCTTCGATGCCACCTAACAACTCTTCACGAACTTGTAAATCGTCGTCTGCCCCGTGACGTAACACATAGACGGCCGAACGTATAGCGCCCAACGGCCTTCCCAATTCATGGACGATATTGGCCAGCGAGCGACGCCGCGTTTCTTCAAGCAAGCGCAATCGTTCGGACAGGATATTGACCGCCTCGGCCAACTCGCGAATTTCGCTGGGGCCTTCTATAGGAACAGGATCAATCTGCCGGCCATTAGCTATGTCCACGACGGCCGTGGCGGCGCGCTCGATCGGTCTCTCCAGACGGCGCGCCAAAAGATAGCCAATAATCCCAGCGAGAATAAGTTCAAAGAGCAGGACTCCCAGCACCATAAATCGCAAGCGGCTAAATTGGGAGGCCGCGCCGGCTAATGTATCTGTGACGCCGACAATGCCAATAAGCTGCTGGTTGATGTCCTTGACCGGTACCAGGACAATAGCTTGTTGCCCAGTTAGCCCATAAGTGATGACGAGGCTGCGATCGCCGGATACGGCCGTTTCCAGCCCGGACAGGTCAACGTTCTCTTCTAGCGGAGCGCCGGGCGTCGTTTCAGTCGAGGCCAATACATCTCCTAGAGGTCCGATGAGGAGCACACCCCCATCAACATAGAGGCTTATGCCAGCGATGAAGGATTGGGCCTGGGCACTGTTTTGCAGCAGTTCAGGACGGCCGTTGACTGTCTCGGCGATAAGATGGGCCTTTTCAGTGATGTTTTCCGACATTTCGGTCAGGAGAATTTGGGTTTCCAGCAGGTAGAGCAAGATGATGCTCACCAAGGGCACAACGAGCAGGATTGGTAGAAGATGGCTGAGGATGAAACGGCCGCGTAAGGAGCGCATCAGCACCTAAATCGCCCGGGATACGAGCTTATACCCCACCCCGCGCACATTGACGATACGCTGTGGCTTATTGGGGTCTTCTTCGATCTTTTCACGCAACCAGCGAATATGCACGTACACGACCTGTGGTTCGCCCATAAACTCTGCGCCCCAAGCGCGGGTAATGATGTCATCAACGGCGATGACCCGTCCAGCTTCCAGCGCCAGGGTGTGTAACAGGGCAAATTCACGGGCTGTCAGGTCTACCGCTTGCCCCGCCACGATGACCGTGTGGGCTGCGGGATTAATGACCAGATCACCTACGGACAACGTGGCCGGCACGGAGGTTTCGTCCGTTTGGCGCGCACTACGTCGCAGCACAGATTTAATATGGGCAAGTAATACATCAGGATTAAAAGGCTTGGTGATATAACCATCAGCACCCAACTCGAGGCCCAGAATGGTGTCTAGCTCGCGCCGGCGCGCCGTAACGAATATTATGGGAACCTCACTATCTTGCCGGAAATGGCGCAATGCATCCAGGCCATCCATTCCCGGCAGACCCACATCGAGCAAGATCAGGTCGGGCTGGTCACGTTTGACTAGAGCGAGAGCATCTTCAGCAGAAGCGGCCGTACTGGTGCGGTAACCGGCCTGCTCCAGCTGCAAGCTCAGGCTGCGCCGCAGAAGCGCATCATCGTCAACTATCAGGATGTGTTTGGCCATGCTTTTATTGCCCCACTATATGGATTGATTCTACCCGATTTTGAGTGCAGCTAAAAATCAGACAAGCACAAGAAATAAATGGGGTAGACATTAGCGCATAGCCAGGCAAGAAACGCCGGCCCAATAAAAAAGACCTCACCGGTAATTCGGAGAGGTCTTTGACTTGTTCGCGGATCGCTTTACGCTACAGCTTGTTCTTGCTGTTCTTTGCGGACCTTGTCTACTTTGCGGTCAAGGGAATTGATCTGCTTGCTTAGATCCTGAACTTCGGTACGGGAGGGAACGTTCATGCTCTTCAGGGCAGCGTTGGTGACTTGGTTATAACTGTCTCCAACCTTCTGGTTAAGGTCACTGCTCAGATCCTTGACCCGCGCTTGCCGCTGCTCAATCCGATTGTCAATCTGCTGGCGACGTTCGTTGGACATGGTCTCGCCACGTTCGACGAGCTTGCCGGCAAACTCATTGCCACTTTCCCAACTCTTTTTCACCCCATCCTGGGCCATTCCCGCAGCGCCCAAGCCGACGAGAAATGTCTTGTGGGCCACACCAAATACGCGGTTCACGATGCTCTCTTCATTCTTCTGTAATTCTTGTGTCTGTTCTGCCATTTTATTTACCTCAGTAATTATTTCACAGCGATTAATCGCCTAAGTTTCTTGGATATATGACGCAGTGCGTTAAGTCATGCACATAATATAACGCATTGCGTCATGGTTGTCAAGTCCCTTGTGGAAAACGACTGGGGCGGGGCGGGTTACGGCCGTTGCCGCCGTTGCCGCCGTTGCCGCCGGCGGCGAGTTGGCGGCAGATGGGGTCTCAGATGATAGTCTCACTCCCGGCTCCAAAGTGCCGGCGTGGGTGGTCACCTCTGCGGGCGGTGGCGTCTGAGTCGGCGTGATTCTTTCACTTGGTGCGCGGCTTGCGGCTTCGGTCTCGGAGACAATAAGCGGCGCGACCGTGGCCAAGGCCAGGGCAGGTTCGGCCATCGTGACTTCTGGGGCGTTTTCGTTGGTCAATTGAAAAATGCCAGTCGCTGCCGCCGCGCCTAGGTTCTCAGGTGTTGTGTTAGCGAGAGGAACTGGAGGCGGCACCAGAGAACCGCCCGCAGCATTCGTAAACGACCGTTCTGCTGCCGGATCAAGGGGCGTCACGACTTTCAGTGCAGGGATGGTGCTTGCGGGTTGGGATTTTGTGGCCGGGAGGTCAGCCTCCTGGTTATTTTCCAGGAGGCTGCAGCTTACCGTGAGCAGCAGAACCCATAGCGCGAAAATGCCTGCTCTATTTCTTTCTGACAGCAAGCTCGTCTCCACTCCTTACTGCTCGAAACCCCAGAGCAGGCTATGCCGCAGCCGTTTGGTCAAAGAGCGCCTGCATAGCCTGCCTGGTCAAAATCCGCTAAGGGCAAGAAATGGCCAGCGCGGTGATCTTGTGGATGCCAGTCAAATCATGATAGGTTCCATCAGCCCAAGCCGGGTCATAGGTAGCCGTGGCAGTGCAGACCGCATTGTTGGAATAGTCCCAGACGCGCCACGTAATTTCTTCGTTGATGGTCATGCCATCCTTTACGGGAGTCTGCCCGTTATCACCCCAGACCGTAACGATCGCCCCATTGTTCCATGATTGCTTTCCCGTGCAAAGGCCTCCGTCGTCAGTGAAAGCGGCTACGACATCATCGGAAGTAGGCGTCATATTGCCGCTTGTATTGTTGCTAATACCGACAGTGTCATTCTCATCCCCACTGGAAATGCAGTCGAACGGGAACTGATTCCCGGCATAGACAACACTTGCCGTGTGGGTGGCGGCGGGCATAGTGACCGTGTTGGTGGCGGTGGTGCTGCCATTGCTGTTTGTGCCCGTCCAGCCGGCGATGTGCCAGCCTGCGCTGGGTGCGGCGCCGCTGAGGTTAATGGCCTGGCCGGCATGGTATTGCCCGCTGCTGCAGCCGCTGGAGTTCGGGATGTTGGGTGTAGGTGCAGTGCCCTCGCCTGTCTTGCCGATTGTCAACTGGTAACAACTTTGTTCATAGACGACACTCGCCGTGTGGGCGGTGGCAGGCATGGTGACCGTGTTGCTGCTGGTGGTGCCACCATTATTGTTTGTGCCCGTCCAGCCGGCAATAAACCAGCCTGCGCTGGGTGCGGCGCCACTGAGGTTAATGGCCTGGCCGGCATGGTATTGCCCGCTGCTGCAGCCGCTGGAGTTCGGGATGTTGGGTGCAGGTGTACTGCCCTCGCCTGTCTTGCCGATTGTCAACTGGTAACAGTTTTCTTCGTAGACGACACCCGCCGAGTGGGTGGCGGCGGGCATGGTGACGGTGTTGGTGGCGGCGGTGCTGCCATTGCTGTTTGTGCCCGTCCAGCCGGCGATGTGCCAGCCCGAGCTGGGTGCGGCGCCACTAAGGTTGATGGCCTGGCCGGCATGGTATTGCCCGCTGCTGCAGCCGCTGGAGTTCGGGATGTTGGGTGTAGGTGCAGTGCCCTCGCCTGTCTTGCCGATTGTCAACTGGTAACAACTTTGTTCATAGACGACACTCGCCGTGTGGGCGGTGGCAGGCATGGTGACCGTGTTGCTGCTGGTGGTGCCACCATTATTGTTTGTGCCCGTCCAGCCGGCGATGTGCCAGCCTGCGCTGGGTGCGGCGCCACTGAGGTTAATGGCCTGGCCGGCATGGTATTGCCCGCTGCTGCAGCCGCTGGAGTTCGGGATGTTGGGTGCAGGTGTACTGCCCTCGCCTGTCTTGCCGATTGTCAACTGGTAACAGTTTTCTTCGTAGACGACACCTGCCGAGTGGGTGGCGGCGGGCATGGTGACGGTGTTGGTGGCGGCGGTGCTGCCATTGCTGTTTGTGCCCGTCCAGCCGGCGATGTGCCAGCCTGCGCTGGGTGCGGCGCCACTGAGGTTGATGGCCTGGCCGGCATGGTATTGCCCGCTGCTGCAGCCGCTGGAGTTCGGGATGTTGGGTGTAGGTGTAGTGCCCTCGCCTGTCTTGCCGATTGTCAACTGGTAACAACTTTGTTCATAGACGACACTCGCCGTGTGGGCGGTGGCAGGCATGGTGACCGTGTTGGTGGCGGCGGTGCTGCCATTGCTATTTGTGCCCGTCCAGCCGGCGATGTGCCAGCCCGAGCTGGGTGCGGCGCCACTGAGGTTGATGGCCTGGCCGGCATGGTATTGCCCGCTGCTGCAGCCGCTGGAGCTCGTGGGATTTGCCGTGGGTGTACTGCCCTCGCCTGTCTTGCCGATTGTCAACTGGTAACAGTTTTGGGAATATACGACCTGGGCCGTGTGCGGGCCGGCGGTCATGGTAACCACATTGCTGGCAGCCGTGCTACTGTTATTGTTTGTGCCTATCCAGCCTGTGATTTCCCAGCCGCTACTGGGTACAGCCCCAGTGAGCGTAATATCTTCCAGGTAATGGTAGGTACCTGCGCTACAACCAGCGGAACTCGTGACGGTGGCTGTTGGCGTGCTGCCCTGGCCTGTTTTCGCAATGGTCAATGCATAACAGCTCTGCAGATAGTTTACCTGCACTGTATGGTTGTTGGGCGGCATCGTGACACTGTTAGTCGACCCGGTTCCACTGTTGTTATTGGTTCCCGTCCAGCCGGCAATATGCCAGCCCGTCGCTGGGGTCACGCTGCTAAGATCAATCAATTCACCGGCCGTGTATTGTCCGCTGCTGCAACCTTGCGAACTGGTTGGGGAGGCAGCCGGAACACTTCCCTGGCCAGTACGTTCTCGCGTCAAGGTGTAACAGGTGCCACTGTAATTGACGGTGACCGTGCGATTTTGGGCCGGCATGGTGACCTTGTTGCTACTGCTGGTGCTGCTATCGTCGTCACTGTTGGTCCAACTGTCGATGAACCAGCCCGCATCAGGGACCGCCCCGTTAAGCAACACTTCCTGGCCTTCAATGTAGGAATAATCCTGGGTACATCCCTCCGACATAAGCGGAGAGGCGGTGGGATCGGTACCATTACCCGTATGGGTCAGCGAGAGGCGATAGCAGCCAAGTATTTCATAAATGACCGTAGCGGTGTGATCGGCGGGCGGCATGGTGACCGTATTGCTACTGGCTAAACTTGTGTCGTCATCGGTACCCGTCCAGCCAACAATATGCCAACCGGCATCGGGCGCCGCGCCGCTAAGTTGAATGGTTTCGCCGGCCATATAGGTCCCCGCTTCCGTGCAGGCAGCCGACTTCTCTGGTGCGGCAACGGGGGTAACGCCGTTCCCGGCATGAGTGACCATCAAGCGGTAACAGCTTTGCGCGTAGTTGACCGCGGCAGTGTGATCCGCGGCCGGCAAAGTGACCGTATTGGCAGCGGTAATGCCAGCGTCGTCGTCCGTGCCGCTCCAGCCGCCAATGTGCCAGCCGGCGTCCGGTACGGCGCCGCTTAAGGCAATTGTCTCGCCAGCCACGTACTTGTTCTTTTCCGTACAGGCGGCTGACATCTCCGGTGAGGCAACCGGGTCGCTGCCCTGACCGGTGTGAGACAGGGTAAGGGTGTAACAGCTTTGAGCATAGTTGGCTTCAACGGTATGGTTGGCAGCCGGCATGATGACTGTATTAGTAGCAGCCGTACTGGAGTCGTCATCGGTCCCGTTCCAACCGGCGATAAACCAGCTGGCAGCAGGCACGGCACCGCTAAGCTGGATTTTTTCGCCGGCCACGTAGGAATTATCCTTGGGACAAGTCGCTGACTTCAGTGGCGCTGCCAACGGGTCGCTGCCCTGACCGCTGTGGGTCAACGCCAGGTCGTAGCAAGCGAGATTCATGACGTATTGGACACCGGCCATATGGTTGCCGGACGGCATCACCACGCTGTTGGCGACGGCGGTGGCACTATCGTTGACCGTGCCCACCCAGCCATCGATATGCCAGCCGGCAGCCGGCACGGCGCCGCTCAGTTCGACAATTTGGCCTTGATGATAGGTATGCTCATACTGGCAGCCGGGTGACCTGTCGGGCGAGGCAATCGGATAGCTACCATCACCCTTATGGGTGATGGCCAGCCGGTAGCAACCGGCTGTTGTCGTGCCGCCCTCATTGGCCATGACAATGGGCAAGAAGCGGGTGAAGTTCTCTTCCGCCATGACTGTTTCGGCCAGGTTGGATCCGCTGAAATAACCCATTGCGCCTAACATGGTGAAGCCGGCAATAATCAAGAATAGGACCAACACAAAAGTCTTGCTGCGTCGTGAAAGGTTCATGTTTGCATTACCTCTTGCCTAGAAAAATACATACCAAAAAAGCCACAATACGCGTCCGCTCCCATTAGGATGCTTTCGAGTTCAATTGGGTGGATAGACCAACGTGGCTGCTTCTTTCATATAGATCTTGTATCCCTGTCCAGGTACCATATCGATGGTCTGGGGTGCAACATCAGGCCAATAGACGTTACCGGCGTTGTTCTTTATCAGCACAAACTTCCCGGTAATACTGGCCAACGCCAGGTCACTGGTCATGAGCGAATCGCGCGTATAGGAGATCATATTCCAGCCAGCCTCGAGATCGATCGACGTTGACTCAGGTACCAAGGGCGTACCGGTGATAGAGAGGGTGGCAGCGGCCGTCATGTAAATCTTGTACCCTTCCAAGGCATTCCACCCACCAGTGATTTGGTTGCCCAGGCCAGGCCAGTAAACCTGCCCAGCACCGTTTTTGATCAAGACCATATCATCCACGATCGGCGCCAACATGACCTCAATGTTGGGGTCGGTCGGCTCAACATAGCTGGAGATCATGTTCCAGCCGATACCCAGGTTGATGTTCTGGGTTACGAAAGTGGTGTTGACAGCAAAGTTGGCCGTGACATCGACATTGGCCATGACGTTGGTGTCGGTTCGAGGATTGTCGGTCGAGCCGTCGCTCCAATTTACGAAGTGGTAGCCGGTAGCGGGTTCGGCCGTTACCTCCGTGCCGTCAGTCCCATAGTCGACAACCTGCGCGGTATCTCCGGTCAGGCTGCCGTTTGCTCCGGCCGCATAATCCAGCGTGAAGGTGTCGACGGCAAAGTTGGCCGTGACATCGACATTGGCCGTCACGTTGGTGTCGGTTCGAGGATTGTCGGTCGAGCCGTCGCTCCAATTTACGAAGTGGTAGCCGGTAGCGGGTTCGGCCGTTACCTCCGTGCCGTCAGTTCCATAGTCGACAACCTGCGCGGTATCTCCGGTCAGGCTGCCGTTTGCTCCGGCCGCATAATCCAGCGTGAAGGTGTCGACGGCAAAGTTGGCCGTGACATCGACATTGGCCATCACGTTGGCGTCGGTTCGAGGATTGTCGGTTGAGCCGTCGCTCCAATTTACGAAGTGGTAGCCGGTGTTCGCGACTGCCTCAACCTCCGTGCCGTCAGTCCCATAATCGACAACCTGCGCGGTATCTCCGGTCACGATGCCGTTTGCTCCGGCTGTGTAGTCCAGCGTGAACTCTTGGGGTGGAGTAGTTTCGGTCGTAAACTTCCAGTTAGGGCTCGTGGTCGTACTGAGACCATCGTCGACGACGGCGTACCATTCGTATTCAGTTTCGTCTAGCAAGCCATTCCAGGGGACGCTGGCGATAGAGCCTGAAGCGACGTTGCTGTCAACACCGATCAGCTCAAAGCCGACGCCGCCCATTTCGTAAGCCAGCGTAAACTGGCTGTCAGCATCCGTTTCAGATTGGGGAATCCAGGGCGAGTAAGTCTGGACGTGTATTTCGCCGGCGACCGGGTCAAATTCCATGATACGCAGCCAGCCGTTGCCACCGTTGGTCCTACTTTGGTAATCAGAAACCAGGGTGTGAACCGTGTTGCCGTTATAGGTGTCCGTGCGCTGCCCTTCACCGCTTACATGCCCGCCGAGCATCAGGAACAGGTTGGGGTTGTCCTTCAAAGCATCATAAACGGCCTGCCCCTCGGTCGTAAAGGATAGTGGATTTCCGGTACTGCCAACTGAATGGATGACCACAATGGCACGCCGGGTACTGTGAGTGTTCAACAGGTTGTCCGCCCATTGCAGCAGAGCGGAATCAGCGCCGCCGATCTCCAGGTGAATGGCGATGAAGTCCATGCCACTGGCGCTGAAAAGCTGGAATCGGTCGTCGCTGTCGGCGCTGTAATAGCCGCCGAAATAACCGCGGCTGCCGAAGCGGCTGAGGCCGAAGGTTGCGTTGTAAAGCTGGGTGGAATCACCTGTTGGATCATAGGCAGGGGTCTGGTCATGATTGCCCACGGCCATGCCATAGGGGATGCCGTCGGCAAGGCCGGTGGTTCCTGGATCTTCCAAGAAAGCCATAGCCTGTCCCGCTTCCGTCCACTCGAGCGGCACATTGTTGCCGTTTTGTACGATGTCGCCCAGGTGAGTGACGAAGACGATATTTCGCGCATCTTTATTGCTCACGATCCACTGCGTCTGCGAGTCAAAGATGGCCGGGCTGCCGCCGCTCGTGCTGGACGAGTAGTTTTGCGTATCGGGTAGGGCCACGATTGTGAAATTTTCGCCACCGGCCGCATTGGCGAGACGGCCATAAAAACTCACACTCATTTCATCCGCTTCAGGGTCTGAGACGTTGACGGAGAGCGTAACCGGTTGGGCGACATCCACAGCAGTATCTGCCGGCGACGGCGATGTAGGCTCATCGGGTGAAAGGTTTATGTTCAGGGGCGCCCCGGCTGTCCAGCTCCAGTTGGAACCGGTGATTGCGCCGTTGGAATAGGTATTGGTCGAGTCGGCAACGGCCGTTCCCGTCCCTTCATTTAGCCCCCAACGAGCCACCAGGCCGCTGCCGCTGGTCAGTTCCTGGTTGATGTTATCCTGGATTTCCGTCTGCGTCAGAGGCCGGTTCCAGATGCGGGCTTCGTCGATGACACCATCAAAGAAGCCTTCGGCCGCCCCGGTGGAAGTCAAAGCGCTGCCGATAGACGCGTGCTGGTTGCCGGCCGCGGCCACCGGTTGGCCAACTAATAACTCGTTCTCTAGTTTGCCATCCAGATACAACTTCCAGGTGGCGCCATCATATGTGGCGGCGGCATGGTGCCAGGTGTCGTCATTGTCAGGGATGGTCGTCGTTCCGAAGACGGGATGGTTCAGGCTCGGGCTGGTGCCGCCGGCCCCTTCTTCAAAATCGGCAGCCAGCACATCAAGACTGTCGTCGATACCCAAAAAGTAATTCAGGTCAACATCGGCGTTTTCTTGTTCCCCACGCCCCTTGGCCACCAGCGGAATAGCAGTGTTCTCGATCCCATAGGTGCCGGTAGAGGTTCTAACGCCGGCTCCTTGCCGCTTGAACCAAGTTTCAACGGTGAAAGTAGCCAGTTTTAGTTCTTCAGGGTTGCCAAAAGTGACATAAGCACCGCTGGGCCAGAAATCCAGGGCGTAATTCGTTTGCAGTGCCGTCGTGTCGCAGGCAACATTGGTGTAGTCTGCCGAAGGGCCCAGGCCGTTAACGGCCTGCACCTGGTAACAATACTGGGTGCCCGTCGCCAAACCTTGATCGGTATAAGTCGTAACATCGGCGCCGGTAGTGGCCAGCAGGCTAAAGGAGCCAGTGGGTCCTGTGGTCGAGCGTTCGATTTGGAAGATAGCTTCGTTATCGGCATTATCCGTCCAGTTCAGCTCGATTTCGGGAATGGTGAGCGCCGTGGCTGAGAGATCGGTGGGCGAGTCGGGTGGACCGGTAGGAACCGTATAACTAACTGCCAGCCGCGGCCGTTCGGCTACCGCAGCATATTCGCTGGCCCGTACTTGCGTGCCATCATCAGTGCTGGGCCGGAAGAGCCAGCCGTGATTGGCCGTCGGATCGAGAGACCAGGCGAAAAGGCTGCTGGTTACGTCTAGCGAATGCGTCCCTGTTTCACCTGGTGCTTGCCCTACGAAGGCGCCATAATCATCGGCTTGCACGCCGGGCGCGGCGCCAAAGCTGTTGTAAGTTATGGTCTCGTCCCAGTCGACGAGGGCCTCACTGACATATGCAGCGCCGCCTGGATCAAATACCTGGTAGGTGAGCGTCGCCGACTCAACTGTCGCGCCGGGCGGGATTTGCCCGGGATCGGTGCCGAAAATATTGTCGAAACGCAGCAGCCCGGATTTTTCAGTGTTATCAACTCCGCCTATCGCAACGTCCCAATGTATGCCGTCCGGCACAAGATCAATATCATCGTCATGGGCTAAATCAGGCTCGTCTTCCTGTAAATAAGCGTCAAAAGTACCGGCGTAACTGTCCACGCCTTCCTGGAAGTTTATCAGAGTAGGCAGTGTCGAGACCATGTAGCTGATGGCCAGTCTGGGGCGATCGGCAATGGTCGCATACTCTCTTGTCCGTAATTGTTGACCATCGTCGGCATGTGTGGCAATCATTAGCCAGCCATTATTTGGTAAGGTGCCATCGATCCAATCCTGAATAGTTGAGGCAGGAATGGAAACAGTAATATAGCCGGTATAGGTATCAACTCCCGGCCAAGAGGCATTTACTAAACTCTCAGCATCAGTGTCATCTGGGGCAAAATGCCTGCCTCCTAGAGAAGTAAATGTTACAGTTGCTTCATCCCAGGGCAGTAACATGCGATGCATATTAAATCCCTGTCCTTCTGTATCAACATAGAATTGAAGCTCAGCCGATGAAATGGCAGCTCCTGCAGGAATAGAGGACAGATCGAAAGACAATAGCGATGTTCTGTTGTCCCCCGTATTTTTATCCTGTACCATTGTGATTTCACTACCACGTGGGGTAGCAGGATCAACATCGTAAATATAAGTATCCCTCGTTCCAGCGTAGCTGTTGACACCATCCTGGAGGGTTACCAGAGTAGGCAGGACCGGGGCCTCAAAGGGCGCACCTTCCACCCAAACAGGGTTGCCGGCGATGGTGCCATCATTACCGCTGCCGGTAGAGTCGCCAACGGCCGTACCCGACCCTTCGTTCAAACCCCAGCGGGCTATCAAACCCGCATCAGATTCGATTTCCAAACCAAGGTTGTCCTGAATCTGTTGTTGGGTCCGGGCATAATTCCAGACGCGCACTTCGTCCATCACGCCGTCGAAGCTGCCCTCGGTCGCGCCCGTGGACGTCATGGCCGTCGCCAGGCCGGCATGCTGGATGCTGTCCGCTCGGGGTAAGAACGCGCCGACAAGCAGTTCTGTCTCCAGATTGCCGTTGAGATACAGCTTCCAGGTGGTTCCATCATAAGTGGCGGCGGCGTGGTACCAGGTATCATTTTGCAGCGATGTACTTCCCGCCACTGGGTGGTTTAAGCCAGTGGCCATATCTTCAAAATCGGCCGCCAGAACATTATTAGAACCCTGGATCCCAAAGAAGAAATTCATGTCCCTGCTATCACCATCGGCTTCGCCTCTGCCCTTGGTGACAAGAGGAATGGCAGCAATGCCCCCGGTGCCGGTGCTGGCGGTCGTTCCGGCTCCTTCGCGCTTGAACCATAGCTCGGTGGTGAAAGTCGACACCCCCAGCCCCGGCGCCGGGCCGAAGGTCACGTAGTCACCAGCGCCGTCGAAATCCAACGCGTCTGGAATGAAGAATGGCGCGCCTTCGGCCCAAACCGGGTTGCCGGCGATAGTACCGTCATTGCCGTTGCCCGTGGAATCGCCGACGGCCGTGCCCGACCCTTCGTTCAACCCCCAGCGGGCTATCAAGCCAGTATCAGATTCGATTTCCAGGACCAGGTCATCCTTGATCTCCTGCTGTGTCCGGGCATAATTCCAGATGCGCACTTCATCCATCACGCCGTCAAAGCTGCCCTCGACCGCGCCCGTGGAAGTCATGGCCGTCGCCAGGCCGGCGTGCTGGATGCTGTCAGCCCGGGGCGTGAACGCGCCGACAAGCAGTTCTGTCTCCAGATTGCCGTTGAGATACAGCTTCCAGGTGGTTCCATCGTAGGTGGCGGCGGCATGATACCAGGTATCGTTTTGAAGCGCTGTACTTCCCGCCACTGGGTGGTTTGCGCCCGTGGCGTTGTCTTCAAAATCGGCCGCCAATACGCTATCAGACCCGCGAATCCCTAGGAAATAGTTCATGTTCAAGTTACCAGTCTCGGATTCGCCTCTGCCCTTGGTAACCAGTGGAATGGCAGCAATACCGCCGCCGCCTGTACTGGCGGTCGTTCCGGTTCCTTCGCGCTTGAACCAGAGCTCGATGGTGAAGGTCGTCGCCCCCAGCCCCGGCGCCGGACCGAAGGTTACGTAATCACCGGCGCCGCCGAAATCCAGCGCTTCCGCTATGAAGAAGGGCGCACCTTCTACCCAGACGGGATTGCCGGCGGTGGTGCCGTCATTGCCGCTGCCGGTGGAGTCGCCGACGGCCGTACCCGAACCTTCGTTCAAACCCCAGCGGGCTAGCAGGCCCGTTTCGGATTCGATTTCCAAACCCAGATTGTCTTGAATCTCTTGTTCTGTCCGGGCATAGTTCCAGATTCGCGCTTCATCCAGAACGCCGGCGAAAAAGCCAAGTTCTGTCCCGATACCGCCGGATTGCATAGCGGTCGCCAGGGCGGCGTGCTGAATACTGTCCGACCGCGGGATGGCGCCGCCAGTGGGTGCCGTGCCATCAAGGTCGCCATTGAGGTAGAGTTTCATGTCACTGCCGTCATAGGTGACGGCGGCATGATACCAGGTATCGTTTTTGATAACCGTAGAGCCAACGACCGGATTGTTATTGTCGCTACTGGCCGTGCTCTCAAAGTCAGCTGCCAGCTTATTGCTAGCGGCATCGATACCCAGGAAATAGTTCATATCCAGGTTGCTTCCGTCCCCCTCACCCCGTCCCTTGGTCACCAAGGGGATGGCCGAAGTTATGCCACCGGTACCCGTTGTCACGCCTACACCATTTCCCGTACGCTTGAACCAGACTTCCAGGGTGAATTCAGTCAGGCCCAGGCCCGGCGCCGGCCCAAACGTGACAAAATCGTCGATGCCGTCAAATTGCAGCGCGTCTGGCGTGATAAAAGGCACGTCCTTTACCCACAGCGGGTCATCAATAAGGGTGCCATTATTACCGCTGCCATTCGAGTCGGCGACGAGAGCGCCCGACCCTTCGTTTAAACCCCAGCGGGCTTTTAGGTCGGGGTCTGAACTGATTTCGAGACCCATGTTGTCCTGGATCTCCTGTTCCGTCCGGGCGCGGTTCCAGATTCGGGCTTCATCCAAGACGCCGGCAAAATAGCCAAGTTGCGTCCCGACTCCGCCGGATTGCATGGCGGTCGCCAGGGCGGCGTGCTGGATACTATCCGACCGCGGAATGGCGCCGCCGGTGTTCGCCGTGCCATCAAGGGTGCCGTTGAGGTAGAGTTTCATGTCACTGCCGTCATAGGTGACAGCGGCATGATACCAGGTATCGTTTTGGAGAGCCGTAGAGCCTACGACCGGATTGTTATTGTTACTACTGGCCATGCTCTCAAAGTCGGCAACCAGCACATTGCTGCCGGCATCGATGCCCAGGAAATAGTTCATGTCGACGTTGGTCCCATCCCCTTCGCCCCGCCCCTTGGTTAGCAAGGGGATGGCCGAGGTTATGCCACCGGTACCCGTCGTCACGCCTACACCATTTCCCGTACGCTTGAACCAGACTTCCAGGGTGAATTCAGTCAGGCCCAGGCCCGGCGCCGGCCCAAACGTGACAAAATCGTTGACGCCGTCAAATTGCAGCGCGTCTGGCCCGGCAAGAGGTGAATCGTTCAACCAAACCGGATCGCCAGTTAGCGTGCCGTGATTGCCGCTGCCCGTGGAATCGCCGACGTTCGTACCCGATCCTTCGTTCAAACCCCAGCGGCCAATCAGGCCGGCAGCGCTTTCGATTTCCAAGCCCAGGCTGTTTTGGATCTCTTGCTGGGTGCGGGCGACATTCCAGATGCGAACTTCGTCCATCACACCGTCGTAGGCGCCGCTGGCCACGCCCGTAGAGTTCAAGGCCGTCGCCAAAGCCGCATGTTGGATGCTGTCCGACCGCGGCGTAGCACCCCCGGTGCCGGCCGTTCCCTCGACTTCACCGTTTAGATAAAGCGTCCAGGTAGCGCCGTCGTAGGTGGCAGCGGCATGGTACCAGGTATCATTCAGGATGGTGGTACTTCCCGTTACAGGATGGTTGGTGCCGCCGGCATTGTCTTCAAAATCAGCCGCCAATACATTGTCAGAGGCGCGAATACCCAAGAAATAGTTCATGTCCACATTACTATTCTCGGATTCGCCCCTGCCTTTTGTAACCAGCGGAATCGCTAAGAAACCACCCGTACCCGTATTAGCCGTAGTTCCCGTGCCCTCGCGCTTGAACCACAGCTCGATGGTAAAAGCCGTCACACCCAACCCCGGCGCCGGACCGAAGGTCACGTAATCACCGGCACCGTCAAATGCAAGGACGCCACTGGCGGACGGCCCCGCTAAAGGCGCAGCGCTCACAAGGGCATGCTGGCCGGAAGGGGCCAACAACAGCAAGACAAAACATAGGACAAGAAGTGCCGCCAGGCGCAACCACGAACGCTTCGCCAATTTATTCATTTGTTTTCCTCACATATGTTGGTACGAGGCCCAGGCAAGAGGTCCCCTTTACCGTACTAGCGTCAACAAACACACAATTAAAGTGAAATATGTTTTGAGAGAATGCTACTGATTAGAAGCATATTACCAACACTTAGGGTTCCGACAGTGACAAATGTCACTATCGGATGTGACATTTGTCATATCCGTGCCAAAGAAGCTTGCTGTCGACAGCAGCGTCATAAGGAGAAATCAAGGGAGTTGACTTAGGCCGGGGATCGGCCCAGGGAGTTAGCGCCCGTGGAGGAAACAATCAGAGAGTTGGCGACAGTCGAGGAATCCGCGACGCCTATGATCACAGCTTCTGCATTGATCAGGGTAACTTTATACCCTGCCAGAGTAACGGAGTGGTTGCTTAGGCGCTGACGAACCGGCGCAGTGGATAACTACGGAGCCGGCGCGTTGGCACCGAACTTACTTACGAGATAAATGAGGCGACCAGCAGCAAGCCCGTGCCAAGCAGGCCGGCCACCTGCCCGACGATGGCAGTGTCCCAGACCGGTATGGCAAAGCGATGGTAGGAGACAAAAGCGTAGAGGATCAAAACGAGCGCCATACCCAACAGCCAAAGGCCCACAGAAACTAACCATGGCAGCTGGAAGAAAAAGAGAGGAAAGGCCAAGATCAACGCGGAAGAAAAGGCCACTGGAAACACACGGGGCAACCGTACCTGGGATTCAGCTGATAGGATATTGTTCTGTTGGATATGGATAGACATATCAATTCTCCGGTAGTAGTAGTAGCGAGCTGCTTATTGATAAGCATAGTATGCCTTTTAGCTGGTTTAGCGGCTGGTCGGCTGTCGTGTTATTGGCTGACCACTTCCCTACGAACTGTACGCGCAGGCAAGCAGGTTATAGGGTGAGAAGTTTTTCGACACGCCGCTATTTGCCCATCTGCTTTCTTGCCGGCAGCGCTCAAGCGGCTGATAATTGGGAGCGTTCGGGGTTGTAGCTGAAGGAGCGCAGGTATGAAGATACGGCAGAGGCATCTTATCCTTTATTCGTCCGGTTCATTGGCTACGGCCGTTTCTTACCAGGCCTTCGCCACGTACATCCAGTTTCTCTACATCGACACCTTCGGCTTGAAAGCGGCCTGGGTAGGCATTGTCTGGTCGATTTACGGCTTGTGGAACGCGGTGAATGATCCCTTGGCGGGTTATTTCTCCGACAGGACGCACACGCGCTGGGGGCGGCGCATTCCCTGGATCGCCGGCCTGTTTATTCCACTTTCCATCACCTTCTATTTGATGTGGGTGCCGCCGGAACCATTTCTGGAAACACCAGGAGCGCCCTTGCTGCTGTACTTTCTGTTCTTTGTTCTGGTTTTCGACCTCTTGTGGACGATAGTGGTGATGAACTGGACGGCGCTCTTCCCAGAAATGGTGCCTGACGAAAAACAGCGCGCCGGTGTGTCAGCCTGGCGGCAAGTGTTTTCCTTGATCGGCTTGTTGATCGGCGTCGCTCTGCCGCCCATCCTTGCCGGAGAAGATTGGAGCAGCGCGAGCAGTGTGGCTATGCTCATCGCTGTGGTAACGGCCGTCTTTTTCGGCCTCTCGCTGCTGGGCAGCCGCGAACGGCCTGAATTCCAGGAAGATGAACCACTCGGCTTTCGAGACTCGATTCGGGCTACAATGACTAACAAGAATTTCTTATACTTTCTGGGCGTCAATTTGATGATCCAGTTTGTTTTTCTGGCATTGACTTCAACCATTCCTTTTTATGCCAAATATGTTCTGAATATCCAGTCAGAAACCACCCTCTTTGGTATCACTCTGGACGTGGGTCTGCAGAATTCGCTCTTATTGGGCATGGCCATACTCGTGGCCTTGCCGGCGATGTCGGTATGGACGGCCGTATCGCGGCGCAACGGCTCGTGGCGCACGCTGCGTATCTGCTGCCTGACTTCAGCGGGCAGTCTACTGCTCTTTTTCTTCCCCTCAAGTTTTCAGAGCGGCCTGGCGACCACAGCTTTTTTCGGGCTGAGTTTCGCCGGTTTGCTTATGCTCACCGATCTACTTATCGCCGATTTGGTGGATGCGGATGAGTTGCAGACCGGCGCACGGCGTGAAGGGCTGTACTTCGGGATGAATGGTTTTATTATCCGCTTTGCTTTCACCATCCAGGGTTTGATCACGGCCGTTCTTCTAACAACGACCGGTTACATAGCACCGACGGATGCAGTCCTCTACCCGGTGCAGCCGGCAGCGGCCGTTATGGGTTTTCGCAGCATGATCGCCGGTATCCCTGCGGTAGCGATGGTAGTCGCTTTTTTCCTGTTATCTGGTTATGAGCTGCATGGGAAACGGTTGGAGGAGATGCAGGCTGAAGTGACGGCATTACATGCTAAGAAACGAGAGACGCTGGAGGCGGCGACAACGTCTTAGAGCATACCGAGGAGAACCAATGAAAGATCCTTATTCTGTCCCAAAAACGATGCAAGAAACCTTTGATGCCATTGCCGGGCTAACGGATGGCTTTTGCCAGGCACAGTTGAATGAAGAGTATGCTGATATGTGCCGGGTAATGACAGCCAAATTGTGCCGGAAACGGCCGTCGCCCTTGGCCAGCGGCCGTGCGAATAATTGGGCGGCCGGTATTGTGCATGCCATCGGAGTCGTCAACTTTGCCTTTGACAAAAGCCAAACGCCGCATACCACTGTACCCGACATTAGCGACTATTTCGGCGTGGGCAAAGGCAGTCCCGCCAGTAAATCCAAAGTGATTCGTGACTTGTTCGACATCGGCTTGATGGAACCGGAGTGGACACTGCCCAGCCGGATGGACAGCAATCCGATGGCCTGGTCCATCATGGTTGACGGCTTTATCATGGACGCGCGGTATGCACCTCGCTACATCCAGGAAGCTGCTTATAACAAGGGGCTAATACCTTACATACCGGCCGACCACAGGTAGTGCGATTTTGCAGATCGCCCGCGACGATTTACCAAATCGCTCTACAGGAAAGACCTCCCGCAAGATGGTTGCCTTGCGGGAGGTGAGTCTAGACCAGGTTGCGGGTGGCTGGTGGGCCGGATCGCAGATAGACCTGATTCACAAGCTAATCACTACGGCGTGGGCAACACCAGCCGTCCTTCAATCGCCGGAGCGATGGGGCCTGTCTGCGCTGCCATGTAATCGATGACCGAGTCGCGCACATAGAACTGCGTGTCGGCAACGATCTGATCCAATGGCCAGATCGTCTCACCCGCATTGTTGAAGTTGCACGATCCGGCGGCCAGGTAGTTTACCGTGGACACGTTGTAGTAAGTGTCTGCGTCGCGTGAAATCGACCGGAACACCATCAAGGGTCAGTGATGCGACGTTGTTGCCATCCGGTTCGGTACGTAGATCCCCCGTGTAGGTGATCACGTTCCCTGCATCTGTGGTCAGCATACAGGTCGTGTAGTGCGAGTAGCCGCCGTAAGGGGAGCCTTGATTGTACCACCACCAGTTGCGGTAGCCGCGCTCCAGGACCTCCTTGATCTGCGGGCCGTTCATGCTCAAGACCAGCAGCGAGTTCTCGTAGGGCATCAGGGTGTACATGTCCTGAACGGTCAGCGTCACCGGGTTGGCCGGCGTCGCGTCTGCGGCCACGAGGCGGTTGCTCATTGCACCAGATAAGTGGAAGTCGACGGGGATGCCGTTCGTGCTCAGCTCAAAGACGGCCGAATCTGCCTGCAGGTTCGCGCCGCTTGTCTCCTGTGTATAGGCTTGCCAGGGCATCGATTGGCGCAGTGGTCTGGCCGAGCTCCGTACTGGTGTAGCCATCCAGCGCTTCCTCAAACGGCTGCAGGTAGGCCACCATGTCGCCATCCACAGGCACTTCTGTCTGCGGGCAGCAGGTATCCCTCACGCAGCACGACTTCATCGCCAATGAAGCCCACATTGACCTTACCCAGATTGAGTCGCATATCGGCCGGCCTGGGCGACCAGCGTCCCATCGGGGTTGATGTCGGAAGTGACCATCACCGAAGGATCCAGGAAGGTGTGGCTGTGGCCGCCGATGATCACATCGATGCCGGCCACACCTTCAGCCAGGAGCACGTCGCTGTCGATCTCGTCGCCATAGGGCTCGTAGCCCATGTGGGTCAGACCGACTAAAATGTCGGGCGTCTCGGCGGTGAGAATTTGCGGTACTGCTTCAAAGCCCTTCTCCAGGCCAGAATAGAAGGTCAGCCCGGGGATGTTGGTGGGCAGCTCGTAACGGTAGACGCGCGGGTTGGTCAGGCCAAAAATGGTTACCTTCTTGCCATTGACATCGAGGTTGATGTAATCCTGCACATTGTTCGTTGATAAAGCCGTAGCTGCCGTCATCAGTCGAGGTTGATCGTGCCCAGAATGGGCGCTTCCAACTGCCCGAGCATGGAGGCGAAGGTCGCCGGTCCGAAGTTGAACTCGTGGTTGCCGATGGTGAAGGCATCGTAGCCCAGCAGGTTCATCCCGCCGGCGATGGGATTGGGATCGGCGTCGCGGAAGTATTGGGCGAAGGCGTTGCCCTGGAAGGTGTCGCCGGCGTCCAGCAGCAGCAGGTTGGGGTTCTTGGCCCGCTCGGCTTTGATCTGCGAGGCCAGGAAGGCAAAACCCTCGGGGTGCCGTAGTAGTAGGTTTCGGGCCAGATGCCGTGGGTATCGTTCGTATGCAGCATGGTGACCACGTCGTCGAGGCGGATGATGCGCGGCGTGGGGATGTCCTCGGCGTCGATCGTGTTGTCATCAAGCACTTGATGTACTCGACAAGACCCTGCTGCATGTCGTAGTAGGTGTCCCAGCGATTGGTGCCGTCGGCGAAGGTGGTCCAGCCGTCCTGGCCGCCGGCCAGGAAGTTATTGGTCACCACGCGGTATACCTGGTCGCGCTCCAGCGGCTGGCCGTCCACCGTGACGCCGTAAGCGCCCCAGGCGGTTGGCGTGTTGCAGCCGCAGTCGTTGTACCAGTACCAACTGGCGCCCGATGTCTGCAAAATCCCTTTATATAGATTAGCCGACTGATCGAGCAGCGTTTGAATTTGGGCGCCGGTGAGATCCATGAGGTAGAGCGTGTTGCCGAAAGGCAGCACGTCAAAAGTCATGCCCCAGGTGACCGTGTAGGGCAAGGATGCGCCGTCGGGGATGAGGATGTCGGCGCGCAGGCCGCCGGGATTGGTGAAGGCGATGTCCACGGATGCCATTCAACTCGCCGTCGTCGTACAGGTCGGCGCTTCCAGAGCATGGAGTCGGTGACGATATCGCCGACGAGCGATTCGTTGTTGTAATCGCGGGCCAGGCTGATATTGGTGTAGCCGACGGGCTGGTTGACGATGGGCGCGACGATTTCGGCCCAATAAGCGACGCGGGCGGCCACTTCAAAGTCGGTGTTTTCTAATATCCACTGGGCATCAGCAAGGAGGGAATCAGCCGCTTCGGTCGAGATGTGCTTGCCGCTTTGGGCCTGTACCTTTTTGGCGAAGGAGCGTATAGAGTTGTAGGCATCTCTGCCATCGTCATCCGCCAGGTCGGATAGGGCTTTTTCTAATTTCTTGTGCAGGCTGTTGTAGATACCGTGATTATCGATTTCGCCTGCTTCATAGTACTCTTCCAAACTGGCGAGCAGGCCCTCGATGGTTACCTCGGCGGTGATGGTGTGTAATTGGTAGTTATCTACGGTTAGTTTTTTGGCACGTTTGTCGATGGACACATCGACCTGGCCCAGCCAACGGCCGTAATATCCGGCGGAGACAATAGTAGTGTCGCCGACATAAACGGGATCGAACAGCGCCTGGTGCTGGTGTCCGCCAATGATCAGATCCACCGGCTTGCCGGCGTCAATCAGATTCTGGGCAAGGGTTACCAAACCATCATAGGGACCGCTATCTTCTGTGCCCATGTGAACGACTAAGATCAAAGCGTCGGATTTCGACAGCACTTTATCGTAATAGTGGAGGACGGTGTCGGTCAGATCCTTGAAGACGAGTCCCTCCGTGGTGCCAATGAGCGTGACCTCCGGGGTTTCTTCACCGGCGAGACCGAGCACACCTAATTTGACGGCCGTTTTCCCTTTGCCCAGCTTGAGAATCTCATAGGGCTCAGCCCAGGCGGGCAGATCCCAATCCGTCCCTTCGAGGACGACATTGGCGCCGAGCCAGTCGTACTTTGACTGGGCGACGCGTGCGGCCAGCTCCTCCTGCCCTTTATCGAACTCGTGGTTGCCAAAGACGGCCAGGTCGTAGTCCATCATATTGTAAATATCGACCGTGCTCTCTCCCATTAATAGCTGGGAAATGGCGGGGGCGGCAAAATATTCGTCGCCAGCATCGAGCAGCAGCACATTCTTTTCGCCTTTATCATGGCGAATATCGTTGACTTTGTCGGCAATGTAGGCGGAACCGCCGCGGTCGCTGCTGTCGGTTTGCAGACGGCCGTGAAAATCGTTGGTGTGAAGAAGGGTGGCCTGTACTATCGCTTCTATGGCTATCGCCAGATACGGAAACAGGGACGATCAAGGTCAATAGGATGACCAAAATCAACAGTTTGATGGTTTTTGTGGACATGATTGACTCCATTTTGGTTAGAGCAAATATGGACCATGATTCGCACGCTTATGCGAATGCGAAGCCACTATCTGCGTGGGCAAGCAACGGTCCAAGCAGGCAGGAGCCTGGTGAATAGGGCCATCCTTGCCGTTTTTCTTGAGCGCAAAAGACACCCTTTTAATCTGTTAGCGTTCATATCTAATCGCTGATCGATTAGTAACCTCCTTTGTATACGCGCTGTCATGTCACCAGAATGTTGCCTTGAACCGTGACAAGGGGTGTTGTATTCCAACGTGTTATAAGCCACGTATCCTGGTGCAAGTTGGGTAAAGCCGCGTGAGTCTTGGCGGCAAGGTATGAATTTACGGCCAGTCGTGTGGCGGGATAGCAGAGTCTGCAGCCAAAGTCCCAGGCCAGTGTGGCGCACTTAATCCTTCTGCTATCAGAGAAGTGTGGATACGAAGATGAACTAATGGCGTCCCGCCGGGTCATTTCTTCATCACCGCCACAAATAACGGACAGAGGAAATATAAATGCAGGTGAGATTGTGAATTATTTCTCTAACTCCCGCTCTTAGCTTATCTTATTGCGTGCGATCTTGTCAAGATTTTGCCTGCTGCGCTGCTGTGCCAAATGCCAATAATGTTGATATGGATTGGCTGCATTTGTGCGAGGAGATGAATCGGGGAAGGAAAATAATTGATGGCTGAATTGTTGAATTGTAAACGAAGAGCGCCAACTACTATGCGAAGTCTATTCGTGACGGAGGGCGGCGACGGGATCGAGGCGCGCGGCGCGGGCAGCGGGGTAGAGACCAGCCAGGATGCCAATTAAGGCAGCGAAGAGCAGGGAGCCGAGGGCAAGCCAGGGGGGGATTATGGATAAGGCCCCCACCCCAGTTATACCTTCGCTAATGAGGTAACGGTGGGCGATCCAATCGGCAAGGCGCCCCAGCAACGCGCCAAAGATGAGGCCGAAGAAACCACCGATGAGGCCAATTAGGGCAGCCTCGACGGTGAACATGGCGCGAATCTCGCCCCGGGCCGCGCCCAGGGCCTTTAAGACACCAATCTCCCGCGTACGCTCGTAGATGGCCATCATCATCGTGTTGGCCACACCCAGTGCGGCTACCAGCAAGGCCAAACCCCCGACCGAACCAAGCAACACCTGGAGCAGCGTCAATACCTGGTTGGCCACATCGAGCACCGCTTCCAGGGATTGTGTTTGCAGGTCAAGCTCCTCAATGCCTTCGATCAAATCGGGCACAAAGGCCAGATCTGTAGCTCTTACCGTGAGCGCGTCGTATCCTTCGGTCTCGACAATGTCAGGCTGGCCAAACCACCAGGCCTTCATCGCTGCCCGTTCGGCCAGGCCCAAGTCCACTGTGCGCCGGCCGAAGCTGTCGCGCACGCCAACAATGGACGAGGTGAATTCTTGTTGTTCGCCACGGGGCAATTGCAGCGTGAAAGTAAGCCGGTGCACCAACTAGATCGGCGTAGTTCTGACCCTCCAGCAGCAGGCTGTCGGCCAGGCCGGCAACAAGAACAACACCAGCCGACTCGCCTTCGGCAAAGCTTTCACCGGCCAGCGGGTCATTGCGAGCGCCAAAGCCAAAGCGAGCTTCGCCAAAACTATCGGAGACGCGCACGGGCAGCGATTGCTTGCCAACTGTCAAGGTGATATCGAGGCTTTGGGGCAAAGCCAGCTCCGGGGTGACGGAGGCTACCTGCGGCAATCGGCGAATCTCGTCTACTATCTCAGGTGTGATCGGAGTCGCGGCTTCAAAATCGGCAAAGGGATCAAAGCCATCCCCTTCGACAAAGCTGGGGCGGACGAAGATGTTTTCCAGGCCAATGGTGGCAAAATTGCGCTGCACTTCACGCTGCACACCCACACCAAAGGAAACCATGGCCACCAGGGTGATGATGCCAATTAACACCCCAGCGGCGGTTAAGAAATTGCGTACAGGGCGGCGTCCCAGGTTACGAAAAGCGCTGAATAGTATATCTGCGGCGCGCAGGCGGCCAGGGTCATTTGGCAAAGAAGCCTCATGCTCACCACTCTGGGGAACGGGCAAGACCGTCTTCTTTTGCGTAATTTCAGCGATCTGCCCATCACGTAAGTGCACGGTACGACCCGCATAGGCTGCCACATCGGCATCATGGGTCACTACCACCAGGGTGATGCCCTGCTCCTCATTTAATGTGTGCAGGAGGTCCATCACCTCGGCCCCGGTCTTGGAATCAAGATTGCCAGTGGGTTCGTCAGCCAGAACAAGAGCCGGTTTGTGGATCAGCGCCCGGGCGACGGCCGTACGCTGCTGCTCGCCGCCTGACATCTCCGACGGATAGTGTCGCAAACGATGTTCCAGCCCAACCTGCCGCAACATCGAAGCGGCGCGCTCTTCGCGCAGCGCCTTCTCAACGCCGGAGAGCATTAAGGGCACAGCCACATTCTCCAGGGCAGTCAGCCGTGGCAGGAGATTGAAGCTTTGGAAAATGAAACCGACGTGGCGGCGGCGATGATCGGTGCGCTCCTTTTCACCAGCCGTGTGCAAAGGCACACCATCCACCCATAGTTCGCCGGAGGACGGCCGATCCAGACCACCCAGCAAATTCAGCAGTGTAGATTTGCCGGAACCGGACGGGCCAACGAGAGCCACAAACTCACCCGACTGGATAGTCAGATCAATATCATCGAGCGCCTGCACAGCCATATCACCGCGCTGAAATTGGCGCCCCAGGGCGGAAAGACGGATTGTTTCTTGCATGGGGTTAAATAGCGAAGAGCGTAAACAGCACGCAGGAGCGGCATAATTATTGGGGCCGCTCCTGCTTTGCTGTAGGCGTTAATTTAGGGAGTTCGCGATTTCTATGGCTGTAGCGGCCGTCAGATCGCCACCAACCCAGAATGTGACAGATCCTTCGCTCCAGGTAAGCAAGCTGCGCACACCGCCATCATCCTGGTAGAGGGTTCCGGTGACGCCACGAACGGAGACCGGTTCACCGCCGGTATTGTCAGGCGTCTGTGCGGCACCGTCCGCACCTTGCGCCACGGTGAAAGTAGCTCCGTCGGGCAAACGGTAGCGCTGGACAATAGCGCCACGAACTTCATTGATCCCTTCCAGCCGTGCCGCAGATGGCAGTTGGCCGGGTGTTAAGACAGCAAAGGAAGCGACATCCGCTGCTTCTTCCAGGGAGAGAGATGGGGGTTCCAAATCGGCCAGGGCCACAACTTCTGCTCCTTCTGGGATGGCGAAGGTAAAGATCTCGCCAGCTACTCCCTGATCCAATTCCAAGGCAGAAGCGGTGATCTTGCCCGAGCCAACGGCCGCACCGCTGAACTCAATACCCAGCAGGGCACTATCACTGGTTCGCAACCAGATATCGAACAGGCCCCCATTGGCGCGGAATTCGTCAGGCATCATTTCGGGGATGGGTACCAGACGCAGCCGGTAAGCGGCTGTGCCCTCCATATCGATCGTGCCCACCCGTTCGGCCGTAAAGTACTCCAAAAGCTTATCGACGGCTTCCTCGGGCGTCTGGGGCATTTCAGCCTCGTCATACTCGGGGAAATCATGGCCAGTCAGTTCTTCGCCATGCCCTTCTTTCATACGCACCTTGAGTTCTTCAACGGTGCCGACATAAACGGTGTTTTTCTGCTTACGCCAAATCCAGACCTGGGTCCCATCGGATACGGCGACGGAACCATAGCGATCCTCACCGACAGCGTTCTCGTCCAGGATTTCAGCAAGGCGAAAAGCGGGTTCGCCATTGGGGCCAGCTTCTTTGCGTCCCCAAACCTCAACCATGCCGCTGTCAGCTTTCTCAGGTGCTTCAAACTCAAAACTGATCACGGCATGCCCATCAACGGCATCGGCCAAAAGACGGGCAGATTGGTACAGCAAATCGTCAGCACTGGCACGGACCATCATCACGATGGCAGCGAGGGCCACACCAGCAAATAATAAACCAAGAGGTAAAATCAGTCTGCGACTACGTGTCATGTTAGACTCCTTTCCATAAAGCTCACTGGTTTATTATAGACTATTTCTGAAAAAGACACGGCGCTCATTATGTTTTCTTAAATAGAGGCGGATCGCCTTTGTTGATCGGCGGCAAGCGGCAACTGTACCATTTGGTAGGCGGCTAGCCAGGCTCCGAGGCCATTTTTTCACCTAATATCCCTCGATTCTTGCCATATTATTTATAATTGTGTAAACTATAATAGTTTACACAATCTATTATAGAGATATTACAGGCTGGCGACAGAGAGCAAGCGGGCGGCGCAACTGACAAATCTCTCCAAGAACCAGTCTGGCAGCTGTAGGGTTCGCAAGGCAGTCAGGGCTTAGAGTACGGAGGATAGAGCGTGAAACCTGGAATATGATGTTGAGCCGGAAAGTTTTATGATCAAATTCTTGGGGCGGCAAAGCCTTTGAAATTGCATCCGGCCACAATGATCCCGCTGAAGCCTGCTCCTGTTGGAAAAAGCTTGGGACATCTTGGTTCTTGGAAAGAGCGTTCGTGATGGCGATCGATAGGCATCACGGGGTGTTCAGCAACTAGCGATGGTGGCCCGGAAAACAGCAGTTACCCGGCAGATTTACAATTCCAGATTCTTGAACAGCTTGAGAAGTGTTGTTTCTATTGGTCCGGACAGCCAGAGAATCAGCCGCCTGTGGCGGCAGGTTGATGCAGCTAGGATCACAGCAGACATGGCAGTTTATCGGTTCCTTTAACGCTTATGGGCATTTAACCGTCAAAAACAGCTGGTTTTGCCCAAATATCGTGCGTTTTGGGCAATAATCAGTATAATTGTTTACTCTATAATAGTTTAGACTCACTATTATTGACATATGTTTGTAAATCGACAGCAAGAATTGGCTTATTTCAACAATATCCTAACCCAGGTCAGACCGGGGCCGGCGCAACTGCTATTGCTATACGGGCGAAGACGTGTAGGCAAGAGCGCCCTGCTACGGCATTGGGTTGAGTACAGCGGCTTGTCTACCACCTATTGGCAGGCTGATAAGGAACCGCCAGCGCTACAACGAAAACAACTTTACGCTACGATAACCAAAACACCGGCAGCAGAAGCGCCGTTCATGGAAAGCTGGGCAGTATTATGGGAATGGTTGGCGTCTCATCTAGCGCAGGATAGGACACGCCGGATTATCATCCTGGATGAGCTCCCTTACGCTTCTGAAGCAGACCCGACCCTACTCAGTTCCTTGCAGCATGCTTGGGACGAACAGTTAGGATATGGCAACACGATCTTTCTGCTTTGTGGGTCGCACATCAAAACGATGGAAGGGATGATGCAGCCCGAATCCCCGTTGTACGGCCGTATAACAGGAGATTGGCGGTTGGATCCCCTACCCTTCCACACATTGCGCCAATTCTTTCCAGCCTGGGAGGCCGCGGACCGGGTCACGCTGTACAGCATGGTGGGAGGCGTGCCGGCCTACTTGACCTGGCTCGATCCCAAGCGCTCACTTGTCGACAATCTAAAAGAGGTTTTACTGGCTGAGAGCAGCATGTTTCTCGCAGAACCCGAGCTCTTGCTCTATGACGAGCTGCGGGACCTCAGCTCCTATTTGGCTGTGCTGCGGGCCATTGGCAGTGGGCACCGTACATTAAGCGCGATCAGCAATGAAAGCTCGATCAGCCGCACCAGCTTAATGTTCTATCTCTCGCGATTGCAGGAGCTGCAGCTCGTCGAACGTCGTTTGCCGGTCACTTTGACTGAGTCGCAGCAACGCCGCTCGAAGCGCGGGCGCTACTACCTGCGCGACCCCTACTTTCGCTTCTACTTCCACTTTGTAGCGCCCCATCTGCGCTTGCAGCGCTCGATCCAGGAAACCGTGACACATATCGAGAGCGACCTGCCATCCTTCACCAAAACGGGGTTCGAAACATTGGCACGAGAATGGATAGCAAAACAGGCACAAAGCGGTCGTGCTACAAGCGACCTGCCTTTTGTGCCCGAAGCGATCGGCAGCCATTGGAGCCGGCATGTAGAGGTCAATGTCGTGGCTGTCAACTGGCGAACGCGCGATATTTTGTTGGCTGAGTGTGAATGGGGCCTCGCCCCTGTTGAGCCACAGATGATAGTTGAGCTTGCAGAAAAGAAAGCACCTCTCCTCAAGCGGGATTTGCCTGACAAGGGAGAAGGTTGGACATTCCATTACGCCATCTTCACCCGCACCGGTTTGAGCGAGGCAGCGCAGGCTAAACTACTGCCCAGGGGCGGCCTGGCCATCCATCTCTCGCATTTAGAGAGAGGGCTTGGTCCTTGATCCACAGGTCACGACGCCGTTTTATCTCAGAAGAATATCGGGGGAAAGCATTCCACAGCATCTAATCCAATATGGCAATAGGCGTGCACACGGAGGTGTTGAGTGAATCAAGTCAAACCATTTCGCTTCGGTCATTTTGTATCTGACGCTTCCACGCGTAAGGAGTTGGTAGAGCTAGCCAGAAAAGTTGAGGCGACCGGCTACGCTTCCTTGTTGATGGGGGAGCACGTCGGGTTTGCGCTGGATCCCACGGCGGCTTTGATGTTAGCTGCCGAAGCTACCTCAAAGCTACGCATCGGCAGCCTGGTTTACGGCAACGACTTCCGCAATCCGGTGATGCTAGCCAAAGAGGCGGCCACCCTTGACTTGCTGTCGGATGGTCGCTTCGAGTTTGGTTTGGGAAGTGGCTATCTACGCGATGATTACGAGACGACAGGCATCCTTTTTGAGTCGTCTGGGATTCGTATCAGCCGTTTAGAAGAAGCTGTCCAGGTGATCAAGGCTTTCTTTAGGGGAGAGCCTTTTTCACACCAGGGGCGTTTTTATCAGGTGAAGGAGTTGACCGGTTTTCCCCAACCTCTGCAAAGGCCGCACCCACCTATCATCCTAGGTGGCGGTGCAAAGCGCACGTTGTCGCTGGCAGGGCGGGAAGCGGATATCATCAGCGTGAATATAAAAACCACAAATGAGGGCGGCTTTGACTTCAATAGCCTGTCGCCGGAAGCGACGTCACAGAAAGTTCAATGGGTACGTGAAGCGGCCGGCGACCGCTTTGACGAGATTGAATTAAACGCCCTGCACCTGATGGTGGAGGTTACCGACAAACCTCAACAGGCGGCCGAAGAGGCATTACGGGCCTGGGGGATGAGCGACCAGGGGATCAGCGCAGATCAATTGCTGGCATTCCCCTCCACACTTATTGGGACTGTAGACCATATCGTCGAAAAACTTCGCTACCAACGGGAGCATTACGGCTTTTCCTATATCGCCACCTGGGCAGCGGTGGATGAATTTGCCCCAGTGGTCGAGCGGCTGGCCGGCAAGTGAGATGGTACCTGATCAAGTGGATCAGCGACATCACTCGAAAAGCGATCCCCTCAGTCCATGGAAGAGCCGGTTCCCATACCCCGAAGCGTTCGGCGAGCCTTTTGCCTTCGCTCCCACCGGTACCTTCAAGTAACGCTATCGACTCGACCATCAAAACAGTCCGCCGATAGTCTGATCGCTCTGTAAATACAGCCGTTTGCTCAACTCACCGATCATCAATCCCCCCTGCCCTGCCGTAATCAAAGATTCTCCAATAATCGCTCCTGAAACGAGCCCAGTGCGGCGATCCTCTCCAGGAAACGTCGTTTTCAACAGAATATTGAACTGTTGTTCGTTTTTATGTTCAGTCATATATGTCGGGTAATTCGATGTCACGTGAGATGGCTTCGCTGTATGACGGCCGTTTCCCCTCCTGAAAATAAGCCACCAACCCCATCGTGTAAATCCAACGCTCGATTTCGGCCAGCGATCTGGCGCGGGGTTCTTGTTGGAAGATTTGGCGGGTCAATTCCTGGTAGTCGGGCGGCAGGCGCAGCGTACGCAACCAATACTTGCCCTGGAAGGTTTTCTTGCGCGCGGCACGGGCGACGTCTATTGACGTCACTTGCTGCAGGGCGTCGTCAAATTGGGGTACGTTACTGCCTTTTGATCGCCCCTGGCGCTTTTGCTGCTGGGCCTCTTTTTCCGCCTTCTCCAGTTCCTCAAATGGGTCATCGAAGCTCATCGCTCACCTTATCCTTTGTACACCAAGTCCACCAAGCTCATGTAGGCTGCAGTAGCCGGAGATTCAGGCGCGTACTCAATGACGGTCCGGCCACCCGATGCGGGCGCTTCAGCTACGCGCACCGTGTTAGGCACCGGCTCGGACACAAGAGTGCCGTAGGTTCTTCTGAGCTGATCCAACATATTACGGGTCAAGCGCAGGCGTTGATCGACAAAGGTGGGTACGATCGCCTTGATGGAGATATTGATCCCTCCGGCCTGATCATCGAGGATATTGCGTGTATGGCGGCCAACGGCCGACGTGCTATGAAAATCAGCTTTGACAGGCACAATGGCCGCATCGGCGAAGTTATGAACCGCCTCTTGCAGCATATCCAGGGTTGGCGGGCAGTCGAGGATGATGTATTCAAAAACCTGCTTGGCCGGGCCGAGGCGATCATTGAGGATATCGACCATGGGTACAATCCCATTGTCGCTGCCCCGGCCGCGAATCTGAGCCATGACCATGTTGACTGTCAACTGGCTGAGCAGAGTCTCTTTGGCGCTGCGAAGGTTATCGCTGGCAGGCAAGACAAAGAGATTGGGGCGCGAGGGGCCTCCATCATCCGCCCGATCGGCGGGCATGATATTGTCGCGCAGTGTTCCCTCACCGGTCAGGACATAGCTCAGGCAACGGCCGTCGGGCTGCAAACCGAGGGCCCGGGCGGTATCACCTTGGGGATCGAGATCGACGATCAGTACCCGACCGCCCTCCCCTTTCTCCAACAGTCGCCGCGACAAGCCATAGGCAAGGTTAACGGCCGTGGTCGTTTTGGCCACACCTCCCTTGCGATTTTCTACCGTATACACAGTGGCAGTCATATAGTGATCTCCTCTAATTGATAGCTGTCAGGCGTCAGATATCAGCTTGACAGCTGGAATTCCTATTTATGGTCGTACGCCGTGGCGCATGTAGTCTGCGCAGAAAATCGCATGCTGATTAACGCCGATCCATCTCAGCAAGCTCGAGGCAAGCACTTTGAAAAGCTACGGACAGGTCCATGCGGATAGGATCGTGCAGATACTTTTCATTTATTGTTGTTGAACGCCAAAGCTCATGCCAATTTCTTCCAATAGCGTGTATGATCGTACACGCCTTCTGTACGCTATGTGTCGCAGTATACATGATCGTACACGCTTTTTCAACAGTTAATCTAATTTGTGACATGTACGAGCGTACACGCTATGTGTACTATGCGTGTCTTAGCGTACACGATCATACACGTTTTGGCGAAATCGGCCAGCACAGCTGCTGCCACTGCGGATTATGTGCGGACTTTTTCTTAGGAAGGCTTTCAGATGATTGGCAGCGGGCTACAGGCCGGCAGTTCGGAACGCAGCGCCGACAATGGCTTGTGCCTCTTCCTGGATCTGGCGCAGGTGATCCTCGCCCCTAAAGCTCTCGGCGTAAATCTTGTAGATCTCTTCTGTGCCGGAAGGGCGAGCGGCGAACCAGCCGTTCTCGGTGACTACTTTGAGGCCGCCAATGGGGGCGTTGTTGCCCGGGGCGTTGGTCAGCTTGGCCAAAATCGGCTCTCCGGCCAATTCACTGGCGCTGACTTGAGCGGCGGAAAGATTCTTCAGGATCTCTTTCTGGGCGCGACTGGCCGGCGCATCGCTGCGCTGGTACACGGGGCTGCCAAACTGCGCCTCTAAATCCTGGTAATGCTCGCCTGGGTCTCGTCCGGTTACGGCCGTGATCTCCGCCGCCAGTAGATCCATGATAATACCGTCTTTATCCGTGGTCCATACAGTGCCATCATGGCGCAAGAAAGAGGCACCAGCGCTCTCCTCACCTCCAAAGCCGTATGAGCCGTCTAAGAAGCCCAGCCACGAACCATTTGAAGCCAACGGGCACTTCGGCCAATCTACGGCCCATATACGCCGTTACACGGTCGATCATGGAGCTGGAGACAAGTGTTTTGCCCGCGGCAGCGTCCGGACGCCAGCCAGGCCGGTTTTGGAAGAGATAATTAATGGCCACGGCCAGGTAATGGTTGGGGTTGAGCAGGCCGCTACTACGGGTGACGATACCGTGCCGGTCGTAGTCGGGATCATTGCCAAAAGCGATATCATACTGGTCCTTGAGTTTGATCAGACCGGCCATCGCATAAGGGGAAGAGCAATCCATGCGAATCTTGCCATCCTTATCCACGGACATAAAGGAGAAGGTAGGATCCACATGAGGATTGGTGATCTGCAAATCCAACCTATACAGCGCGGCGATAGGCTCCCAGAAGGCGACGCCCGCGCCACCCATGGGATCGACGCCGATTTTCAGTCCGGCTGATGCGATAGCCTCCATATTAACGACGTTCTTCAGGTCCGAGACGTAGGGTGTGACATAGTCAACTTCGTGGGTGGTGTCCGCCTTCAGCGCCCGAGCATAGGTCATACGCTGCACTTCGCGCAAGCCACCGGCCAGGATTTCGTTGGCGCGATCCTGGATAGTCTGGGTTGTCGCCGTGCCCGCCGGCCCACCGCTGGGGGGGTTGTACTTAAAGCCTCCATCACCCGGAGGGTTGTGTGAAGGGGTAATGACGACGCCGTCGGCCAGCCCGCTCTGTTTATCGCGGTTGGCGGTCAAAATAGCGTGGGAGATGACCGGGGTGGGGGTGTAGCCAAGACCGGCCTGGATCATCACGGTGACGCCGTTGGCGGCAAAGACCTCAACGGCCGTGGCTTGCGCCGCCTCAGAAAGAGCATGTGTATCCATTCCCAGAAAAAGAGGTCCGGAGTACCCCTGCGCCTGCCGGTACTCGCAGATCGCCTGCGTGATGGCCAGGATATGCTCTTCATTAAAGCTGCCGTTAAGAGATGTCCCGCGGTGACCTGACGTGCCGAAGGCGACACGTTGGGTCACATCCTCGCTATCGGGGCTGTAGATATAATAGGCGGCCATCAGCCGAGGGATATTGTCGAGCAAGTCATGTGGAGCCGGTTTGCCGGCTAGAGGGTGCAGGGGCATAGGGTTCTCCTAGGGGTAACCGAGTAGTCATTAGTCAAGTAGTCGCTGGTCTGGTAATCGTTGGTCGTAAGTCTTTAGTCGAATTGTGACACAAATAGCGAACTACCACAATACTGCGGGCGCGGTTGATTGACAGGCTGGCGCGATCGCAAAGGCGCACAGTGCAGCAGGCGCAAGGCTCTGATAGCAGGCCTTCAAAAACTGACGAACGGGATCGCAGGTTACACGCGAAGAGAGATGAAAACACATTTCGCATAGTAGTACACCGTCACACAAATAATCCCCCACCGATACCGGCAGAATTGCATAGCAGCCACATCTACAGCGGGGTTCTGCTTGCCAACGGCAACCAGGCTGAGGCTATCGCCCGCGAACTGGGCTTGTTCACTTAGTGTTTTAGGTGCATGCTGCCCATAAGTGCCCGGCCCTTCGAAGAGGAATTGGGGCAAAAAACTCGCGCAGAGTTGACCGGAGCCTGGTAAAGAGCTACTCGGGCCGGTAAACGGCCGCAGCCATATTACCGACGAACTGCGGCAGGTCGTTATGGCCCAGCTGCTGGCGCACGGCGTGTGCTTCACCGGTATGGAACCAGTAGTGGTAGATATTGCGCAGCATCATGGTGCCGATGCTTTCACCCATCGCTTTGCCGCGCAATTGGAAAAAGGTGTCCAGTTGGGCGGTGGTCAAGGTGTCGAGGAAGGGATCGGCCGTGGTGGTTACTCGCTGCCACGTTTCCCACATCTCGTCCAGAGGTGGGGTGGTGGCCGGTTTGCCGAAGCCGACCAGATCATTGAGTCCGGGGGCGACGGCTTTTTCCTGAGCCAGGAAAACCCAGTAAAAATGCTCCTGGTTAGCAAGATGACCGATCATCCAGCTGATGCAGTTCATGGGGTCGATACGCGTGCGTGCGTCTTCGTCGGATAGCCCTTCGAGGCAGCGCTGCAATTCGCTGCGGGCAAATCTTAGTTGGATTACAAGGGGATGGATCATTCACTTCTCCTTTTTAGCCTTCAACATTTCCAACAGCAATACGGCTCAATTCTTTGGCCAATTTGACGCACTGCGCTTCGCCTCCGGAAAAGGTCAAGGCGCTCTGGTTAAGCTTGATGTGTTTCAAGCCTACATCACAAAGCATCTGCAAGACACGCGCGATCTTGGGATGCGGTGCAAAGAATTCCGGCGCTTCCTGCACCTCCATCTCCAGGACATCGGCAACGGAGCCGTGATAGGTCACTTCCAAGGTCTGGTGATTGTAACGTGATCCGTTGCAAGCAGCACAGGTAACCCATACAACGGGTAGAAAGTGCATCTCTACCCGCTTACGGCCATGTCACCCGGCAGGTATCACAGCGACCACCATGGGCATTAAAGCTGAAGCGACCCGCCTTGTAACCCCGTGTTTTAGCCTCCGGCAAGCTGGCAAATAAGCTGCGAATCGCGGTAAATACACCAACATAGGTCGCGGGATTGGAACGGGGGGGGGTCGATGGGATCCTGCGTGATATTGATTACTTTGTGCACCAGATCCAGTCCTTCAATAAGGCGGTATGGGCCAGGACCTGTTTGCGCATTGTGTAATGCCCGGGCTAATGCCGGATACAAGGTCTGGCGGACGAGGCTGCTCTTGCCTGATCGACTGACGCCGGTGACGCAGGAGAAAACGCTCAATGTGAAGTGGACATCGATATCTTCAGGTTGTGTTATTGCGCCCCGCGCACGATAAATTCGCCCAGAACAGAAGCGCCAGGGGAATATGGTGACAATCTGGCCTGGCTGGAGTCACTGTCTGTGTCAAGGGGCTGGGTAGGGGAGATATAGTTTCGCATAGTAGTGTAATGAAAATTGAGTACGGGATCTGCAAGTCGGGATAGTTGGCTAGGATCGGTCGTCTTCCAGCGTCCAGGAACAGCCACAGGCTTTGTTTTCCTTTTCCCGGATTCACGGTTTTTTGCAGCGCTGCCACAAAGTGTCACAGATCAGATCTGATGGGTAGATATGGACAGCGAAAGGAAACTTGCCACTAGCCGGACAACTACCACTGAAGGTGCCATGCAGATTCAGCAATAATTCCTGAATCGAGAACTAATACACGTTTACCATATCCAGCATAAAATAGGTTGGATAAATTGCCGATATGATCGCCCTAATTTCTTGTAGAATATCAAAACAGGCTGTTCATAAGGTAATGATTGACTCAAATTCACTGAGAAGATGGAGTTGATGGCATGAATTTAGCATACCTAGAGTTGCTCGCCGAACAGTATCCCTCTATCCAGGCCGCCGCCATGGAGATCGTTGCTCTAGAAGCAAATCTCAATCTACCGAAAGAAACCGAACACTTTCTCTCCGATCTCCATGGCGAATATGAGCCGTTTCTGCATCTGTTGAAGAGCGGTTCTGGTTCCTTACGTCGCCGGATCGATGAATTGTTTCAAGATGAATTATCGAACCGCCAGCGCCGCTCACTGGCTGCCCTCATCTATTATCCCCAACAGAAACTATCAATCATTCTGCAAGAGGTGCAAGACGAGCAAGCCTGGTATCGTCAAATATTTCCTTATTTGATAAGGCTCAGCCGTTCTGTTGCCTCAAAATACACATTGACCCACGTTCGTCAATTATTGCCAGAAGGATATGCTGGAATAATCGAAGCGCTGCTAACACCACAAGAAGATGAAGCGGATCGGGAATGGTACTATTCATCGCTGATCGATTCGATTATAACCGTGAATCAAGGTCAGGAACTAACCATCGCCTTAGCCAAGCTGATCCAGAACTTAGCCATAACCCATCTGCACATCATTGGCGATATTTACGATCGCGGCCCTGGCGCTCATATTATTCTCGACAAGCTAATGGCCTACCACTCAGTCGATATTCAATGGGGAAATCACGACATTGTGTGGATGGGTGCCGCTGCCGGAAGCCTGGCCTGTATCGCTAACGTTGTGCGCATATCTCTCCGTTATAACAACATGGAGACTTTGGAAAATGGGTATGGTATTAATCTGATTCCCTTGGTCACGTTTGCCCTGGATGTTTACGGCGACGACCCTTGTTCGCAGTTCATTCCAAAGCTTCAAGATGATCCCCTGCGTATTGACAGAATAGATGAAACAGAGTTGATACTTTTGGCGCGCATGCAAAAAGCAATCACAATCATCCAATTCAAACTTGAGGGGAAGATCATCAAGCGCCGTCCACACTACAACATGGATGACCGCTTGCTCCTGGACAAGATAGATAAAGATCGTGCTATTGTACGCATTGGTGATCGCGACTTCGATTTGATTGACAATGAGTTCCCAACGCTTGATTCCGATGATCCTTATGCTTTAACCAGCCGGGAGCAGCAGCTTATGAACCGCCTGGCACTATCATTCAAAACAAGTGCGGCGCTGCAGAAACACGTGCGATTTCTTTATTCAAATGGAGGCATGTACCGCGTTTATAACAACAATCTGCTTTATCATGGTTGTATTTCTCTGAATTCAGATGGTTCGTTTTCTGAACACATCATCAATGGCCGGGCCTACAGCGGCAAATCCTACATGGATAGGGTGGAACGACTGGCACGCCAGGGTTATTTTGCCGCAGATCCGGAAAAACTAGAATACGGACAGGATGCTATGTGGTATCTGTGGAGCGGAGCCCTTTCACCTCTCTACGGCAAAAATAGAATGGCTACTTTTGAGCGCTATTTCGTACATGAAAAGCAAACCCATCAGGAGTTACAAAACCCATACTATTCATATCGGGATGATGAATCGATCATACACAACATACTAGCTGAATTCGGGCTTGACTCGGATGACGGCTGCATCATAAATGGGCATGTTCCTGTCCGGGTTATAAAGGGACAAAGCCCCGTAAAAGCTAATGGTAAATTGGTTATTATTGATGGCGGTCGAATATTTGTATCTTTGTTCTAATCTGTCCGCTGCAAGCGGTGGTTAAAGGGTTTGGCTTCGATGAACTAACGGTCAATAGCTGGTGGTTGACGCTGGTGCCCAATGTGCCGCTGTTCACAATCACCTGATTGACAAAGCCGATTTGACTTACAACAGGTACAAGCAGATGAAATCAAAGCCAAAGTTCAGGGTGGCTATCTATGGTTAGCCATGCCTATCATTGTTCCTACCCGCCTTTTGTTAGGTGGTGTCATCAGCCACCGACGAGATAAGGTGCTAATTCAAGCATTGTCCAATCACATTCGCCTTGGCCTTTGCGCCGTTTTATTCTGTATTTCCTTACACGCACCTTTTCAACTCGCTTTTCTTCAAAGTTGCCAAGACTTGCAGAAATACGCTCACAACTATATACTTGCCTGATATCGCCATCGTGCAGTGTAGATCTGGCCAAGGCTTACCAAAAAGTAACCGGAATAGCCGGTTTCACGCTGATCGCCAACTCGCGTGGCCGATTATTAGCGGAACACAAACCCTTTGAATCAACTCAAAAATCAATCGATGCCGGATCGCCACCATGTTCACCACAGATGCCCACTTTTAACGCCGGTCGTGTTTTCCGCCAACGTTTGTTTGTGAAGACACAATTCAGGAGGCTGAATTGCAGCATCTACCATCAGTCTTGCAAGCTTGGATCGACGCCTATTAGCAGCGACCAATCGATGAAGACCATAGGGTTGATTTGCATGACGCATATGACCATGATTTCCTCGCCTGCAGAATTTCACCTTATGGCCTCGGCGAAGCCCATAGCAACACGTCCCTTCCAGAGAGCAGCACCTGCGTGAAACATTAAAGTCCTTGCCGCCAAAATCGAGACGAGCTTCCCGGCTGCGCAACACTTTGTCAACTTCAATAGCCGGCACCACCAGTTCTTTGTCAACGGCGGGGTTAAGTGTAACCGTATAGATCACAACTTTCTCCCCAAACGAATCTGTTCATACGCATACCAAAGACCAGCCAGAGCCCCCATCAGGGTCATGAAGCTCGTAACAGCCGGCTTGCCACCATAGTCGTAAACAGGATGGCGTAGTTCCAGCAAAATCAGAAATAGGACTGCCTTTAGAAAGGTGAGAAAAGCTGCTTTGAGCAAGGTTTGTAATGACGGCCGTTGCTTAAAAACTTTGATTAAGACCGTTACCAATGTAATGAGCAAGGCCAAGCCTAAGACAAAGATCAAACTGGGCTGTCGGGCGGGGCGAAAGAAAAAACCAAAATAGAGTCCGATCGCGCCGCCTGTCAATGCATAACGTGTCAGCAGTTGGTTCGTGGTCAGCATTTTTGACATAAATCCTTTTCCTTAAACCTGAGAAATCTGGGTCAAGACCTTGTATATTGAAATTGCACATTAACAACATCGAATAGCGAATAAAGCGAACATCAGGCATGCTTCCTTCTGGAGGTCCGAAGCGGCGACCAAGAAGACCTGAGGCACAATGTGGCCTCGACTCAGAGATTGTCGTTTGGACTGCCCAGTAGACCCGATTAGGAACATTGAGACTGCCATTGAATGAGCAGGTCTCGAATCACTAGCAAGGCTGGGTTGATAAGCATGAACAAGGAACTGGGCCAAAGCCGCTTCGATACCACCTCCGCAAAAAATGAAGTTTACTTCACAAGGAGAGAATCATGAACAAACGTATCATTGGTATCGATTTGGCCGTAAGCGCCAAGCACAAAGCAGTGGTATTAGACCCAGCCAGAGGCTGGTGTAGACCATCTGGCAGCTGCCTGGCAGTCGATTAACTCCCGAAAAGCGGTCGATACCGAATGGATTACAGGCTGGGTTAGTCGTGCTAAGCAAATGACCACTCTCTATGGTTCCGAAGAGATGGTGGGCTATGATGACCTGCAAGCTATCATGCGCCATAGTCTCTGTCTACGAGACCAATATGCCCAGGAACAAGCCTGTCTAACCAAAGAACAGATTTTACCTCTTTACCACAAACTTTTTCCCGACTGCTTCCTGGTGACGATCCAGGGAGTTGGCCTACAGAGTGCAGCAACCTATATGGCTTTCATTCAGAATATCGACCGCTTCCCGACTATCGAAAAGTTCCGTCTCTGGTGTGGTATTGTCCCTGCCAGCAAGCAAAGTGGCTATGCGGAGACTAAAGGACTCCGCATAACCCAAGCCGGCCCCAATCTAATTAAGGCCACGCTCTATCTTAATGCTGAAGTTGCCCGCCAATGGGATGTGCAATCTGAGGTTTGGCTAGAGGAATCAAGTACCTTTTGCCTATGCCACGGGCCAATATGCCTCTATCAAGGCTTCTTCGGCCTCACTAGTCCACATACCACCTTCGCCCAATTGAATTGCAACCTCAGGAAGCTTTTTCGCGAGTTCGTCCACTCCCATAAGTGGGAGGTCAGGAATCTGGGGGAAAATAACGATTTTGCCAGGGTATTTCCCACTCATCATCGCCTCAATACCATCCCGCGCAGCGTTCATGCCCCCGATGGCAGCCACTAAACGAGCGGGAGAGAGTGAGCCGTCTAAGGCGCTATGCATCACTTGTGCTTGATCCTCAATCGTTAGTCCGGATGTGCCGGTAAATTGAGCGTTGTGTAGATATACCGGGCTGAAGTCCAACGGAGCCAGGGTGCCATTGGGAACACCAGCAAAGAAGACCAACATACCGTTTGGATTCATCAACGTTGCTGCTTCGGCCATCAGTGAAGCAACTGGAACGCTGACCACGACATCATCAGCACCGATATGGTCAGTCGCCTGCATGACAAAATCGTAGAGTGCCTCCTCAGCGATAGTAGGATTGTAAACAAGGAATTCAACATCATTTTTATCAGCCAGCGGTGCAAACCGGGTCCAGACAGCTTGCAGGCGGTTTTCATTAACCTCGGTAGCGATTACCAGGCGGGGTCCATCTGGCAGCTCAATGGCCCGTTGCACGTGCATTTGTCCCATCGGGCCACCCGCGCCAATGAAAACTGCCGCCCCACGTGTCTGTAGTTCGCAGCGGTTGCGCACCTCACCATATGAGGCAGCGATGTCAGGCCCCTGATTGCCGATATAGGCGATGTAATCGTAATGCAAGCGGCCCACATCGGCGTCCACAAGCCCATCTAAAGCGGTATTACCTATCATATTCAGTGTGCCCCGGCGGGCAATGTGACGAGCAATCTCACCCACGACCGTTGCTGAACGCGGATCTAATACCACAACATCATCAAAGCCTCGTCCATCGGTCAGTTCATCAGCCAATGCGCCATAAGCATCGCTATTTAGCCCATCGCGGACGATTATTGTGGCTTTCGTTTGCGAGGCGAGTTGAGCCACAGACTCCGGTACATCGGTTAATACAATAGTTGCCGGTGCATCAAGCCCCACAGAGAACGTGTACTCACTGGTATCACCAGGGTGGCCCACCAGCCACATCGTACCGTCCACCTTGAGTTCAAGTCGCCTGCGCTGAGTGTAAGCAGCCATGACACAACCCCATGGCTCGAGCAAAGACGCTTCCGCGTAACCCATATCACCTTCAAGGTTCAGCAGACAAGCCCCGGCATCCGTTTCCAATATTTCAGGGCCGATCAGATGGTATTGAATTAAACCCCCGGGCACTGTATGTCCGTATGCGGAACTCATGCCATCTTGGTAGATATCCGGCTGTACAGCCACACGTTGACCAGGTTGATATTGATCCGCCAAACGCGCTCCGACCTTGATGATCGTAACTGTCACTTCATGACCTAGCCGCGTAGGGTCTTGGGCAAGAGGACGGTTGTATAGTTTAGGATGTTTGCCACCCTGGGTAACTAATTTCACATCTGAAAAACACATGCCCACGCTGTCGACACGGACCAACATTTGGTCAGCCGCTGGCTCGGGAACTGGGAATTGTTCAGGGCGGCCGTTGCGGCCAATATTCTCAATACCCGCGCCATACATATTCCAAGCCCACGTTTGATCAGGGACTGGCATATCGGCTAAGCGGTAAAGTTCATATTTTGTCGTCATGATATCCTCCTTGAGGAACTATTGAACCCAGCTTGCCCATCGGCTCCCCTGTGGAAGAAGGCAAACTTGACTATTCTCTATTCTTCTATTGATGGCGATTTTGTTACTCGCACCTGGGAACTACCGTCTCTTACCTCAGCGACCGTGCCACAGGCTAATGCTCTCTGGGCCCATAGCTGAGCATCTGACAAAGTCAAGGATCGTATTTGTGCCCTAACCGAAGCAATAGCGGGCACGCTGACACTTAATTCATCAACACCTAACCCTATCAAGATAGGTACTGCCTGGGGATCTACACCTAATTCACCGCAGACGCCGACCCATTTCCCGGCCGCATGCGCCGCTTCCACTGTGCGCTCAATGAGCCGCAGCACGGCCGGATGCAGACCATCTGACTTAGCCGCCAAAGAGGGATGCATACGATCCATCGCTAACGTATATTGGGCCAGGTCATTGGTGCCTACCGAGAAAAAGTCAACTTCCTGGGCGAAGGCATCAGCCATAAGCGCCGCTGAAGGCACTTCAATCATAATGCCCAGATCGACCTGCGGGGCTCCTAACTCTGCCTGTACTTCGGCCACCATGGCCCGCCAGGCCTGGGCTGCGCTTTGCTGCTTGTCGATTCTAGCCGGGACAGCATCCAACAAATCGGGATCATCCAATATTTCCAGGTAAACCTCAAAGATGGCAGCTTCACTGGCTGAGGTGGATTTGAGCATTTTCTTATGCAGAGCGATGAGTTGTCTGCGCGCCCGTTCGATCGCTTTTTGTAAGCGCTCTTGTTTGGCCGTAGCTCCTTGAAAAGCTTCCTCAATTTCGATCTCTTCATATTGCAGAAGGTAAATCGGACTATTGGCTATCCCCGGAGCTGCCGAGATACCTTTAATTACGTTGGACGCGATTTCGACGGGGATAGGCTGCGAGCCGTTTGTAGGCACCGGCGGTTCAACTGGCGCTTCTTGCGCCAGCGTTTCACCTTCACCAAAACCGCTTGTTACAGCCGTTTCCAGCGCCTCTATCGCCATCTCTTCATCAGCTCCATCCACCAGAATTCGAATCTGGCTACCGCTTTCTACACCCAGCATGAGCATCGAGATCAGGCTTTTGGTATTGACCTTTTTGCTGCCGTGCTCTACCCGAATATCAGACTCGTACTGTTTGGCAAGATTAACAAAAACTCTAGCGGGGCGAGCATGTAAGCCGGTAAAGGACAATGTCCCGTTGCGCTAACCATGCTCTTAAACCCTTCAAACCATAATTGACTTGTCTTGGCGTTAGCTGCAATTGATCTGCCATAGTTGAAGCAACCAATGGGTAATTGGATTCTATCAGTAAGTTTAGGAGATCTCGTTGGCGAGTCGTCAATGCTGACATTGGGGATTCCGGTCAACCAAAGTAGGAACCGTTGTTTTTGTACTTATTCGCAGAATCCTTTCAACAAAATTTCGGTTTCTAAACCTCTCTCCAGAACGTGTCTCAGCAATCTCTCATTCATCTATGTTTGTCATTATACGCGCAAATTACACAATGAATACAGGCAATTGTTCCAATTTTTCGTGCATAGACAATGACAAAAGTGGATTAACTAAGATCGATCAAGGGCCGGCAAATGGCGATTAATTGACGTGTAAGTAGACAAAGTCCGTTTCCAGGGTTCGGATCATGGAACCATCTCAATCCGTTATTGATATTTACCGTATCTTTGGGCTGCTTCGATCATAGCGCGTACGTTTTCGGGCGGGGTTTGGGGAGGCAAAGCACAGCCTGGACCGCGGATGAGCCCACGCCCGAACCAAGGGTCTCCACAACGTCTTTACACTTTTCGTCAACCAATTGCGGTGTGCCCAAAACCATGACCCTGCTGACGCTGGCGGCGGTGCGCTAAGAGAGGCTGCTGACGGTGTATCTGCCATTCTCAAGCACGTGGGGATGCGGCCGTTTTCCTCCCCACCCCTCACTATTTGCCGCAATCCTATTCCCCTGCACTTCGACAATTTGAATTTGATCGAATCTGGGCAATTTGCTTGACAAATAATCCAGCCGTTGTATTATACCAATCAGTTAATTAACTTATTGGTTAAATATGGTCAATCATAATCATGACGAGTGATGACGACAGACTAAGCCAAACTTTTGCGGCATTGGCGAACTCGACGCGGCGGGCGATTCTAGCGCGACTAGCAGAGGGGGAAGCAACCGTTAACGAGCTTGCAGAGCCGTTTGATATGAGTTTGCCGGCCATTTCTAAGCACATCAAAGTATTGGAGCGAGCAGGGTTAATCACACAGGGGCAAAAAGCGCAATACCGGCCCTGCACCATCGACGTAACACCCCTGGAAGAGATTTCCAAGTGGACCGAGCAGTACCGCCATATCTGGGAGACACGCTTTGAGCGCTTGGACGACTATATTAATCAACTCAATATCAAGGAGATAAATAATGAGTAAAAGCACCCATTCTGAAGATGCCGTTGTAATTGAACGTACTTTCGATGCACCCGCAGACCTGATCTGGCAAATGTGGACAGACCCTGAACATTTCAAAAATTGGTACGGTCCACAAGGCTTCACCGTGCCCGTTGCCGAAATGGATGTGCGTGTCGGTGGCAAACGCCTGGTTTGCATGGAAATGCAAACGCCTGATGGCAGCATGAAAATGTGGACGACAGGTGAATACACGGAAATTTTCCCGATTGAGCGCCTCGCCTATACCGAGAGCCCGTCTGATGAAAATGGCAATGTAGTCTCGCCATCTGCCATGGGTATGCCCGAGGGATATCCCGCGACGACCGAAGTCACCGTAATATTGGAAGAGCTTGGTGGACGTACAAAAATGGTCATGACTCACGCCGGTGTACCAGCAAGCTCAGGCGCAGGCGGCGGTTGGAACCAAGCCTTCGACAAGTTGGCAGACCACATCGAAACTTTCCTCAACGACAAATAATAGGGCAGGCAAAAACTACTGCCCCGCGCGTGAGTACACTGTCACATGGCTCTTGCTGCCGGCGGTGAATGGGGAACGATCCCACCACGCCCATCGTTGGCGACGCTCGAGACCTGCCAATTGGGCCATGAGGTCGAGTTCGGAGGGCCAAGCATAGCGCATGAAATGCGGCGTCATCCGCGTTCCGCTCTCGCTGATCACGATGCGTTGGAACTGGACGGTTTGGAGGACGGGATCGTGAATCGCGATTTCGAACCGTGCAGAGTCCATCCTGGCCCAAGAGCCCTTCATGCGCTGTCCGTCCACGAAGCCGGAGAGGTCGGGCACCACGGTCTCCACGACAAAGAGGCCGCCGGCATTCAGGTGCCGTGCGGCGTTGTGGAAGCAACGCACCTGCGCTTCTTGGGTCGTCAAGTTGAAGATTGTGTTGAACACGAGGTAGATCAGATCAAAGGTGCCATTCACACGCACCTCGGACATGTCCCCAATTTCCACGGGGATGGCGCTGCCGCCAGGCTTCTGACGGAGCTTGGCGACCATCGCTTCAGAGGCCTCAATGCCGTGCACGGTCAGGCCGCGTGCGGCAAGCGGGAGCGCCACTCGCCCGGTTCCAATAGCCAGCTCAAGGACCTTCCCGCCTGCGGCAAGTTCAGCAAGTGTCTCCACGGAGTCGTGCGTCTCCGCACTCATCAACTCCTCGTACATCGCGTCATACCGTTCCGCATTAAGCTCACCAAACGTCTTGGTTCCATATTCCTTCATGGGCGTTCCTCATCGAGTTCTGGCACGCTTGTCGTCTGGCGCCAAATGGATAAATGGATAAGGATGGAATTCCCGTTATTGATATTTACCGTATTTTCGGGCTGCTTCAATCATAGCGTGGACGTTTTCGGGCGGGGTTTGAGGCGGCAAGGCGCAGCCTGGACCCAGGATGAGCCCACCGCCCGAACCAAGCGTCTCCACAACCTCTTTGCACGTTTCATCAACCAATTGCGGTGTGCCCAAAGCCATGACGCCGCTGGGGTCCACCGTGCCCAGGATGGTAGCCTTTCCTCTTGTTGCTTCTTTGACGACCGGTGCGTTTATCTTGTAGTCCAGCTCCAAAATGGTGGCCCCGGTGGCCACCATGTCGGGCACGATTGCCGTAGCGTCACCACAAATGTGATAGGCCAGCAAAATATCTTGCCCCTTTCAGCTTCTCTACCATCTTCTTGGCGTAGCTCCACTCATACTCTTTATAGGTTTTGGGGGAGCAAACATCGGGTCCAGAGACGGATTCGCCAATAGAAGTCATGTGCGCCCCTTGTTCCATTTGGGCCTGGGCATAGCGGGTCGTCACTTCTAGACTAAATTCCAACAAATGATGCAGCTTCTGGGCCAGTTCCGTGTCGCCCTCTATGATTTTCCCGCTGCGCGTGCGCCTTGGCTGGGAAAGGGCTAACTGAAGCAAAAATGCGTCCATGCCCAAGAGCATCGAAGCCAATGAAAATGGCCCTTGGTCTGCGCGGCCAATAATAAAGGCTTTGTCCCCAATTTCCTGGGCAATAATGCGCGTGGCTTTCAGGTTTTCAGCCAACGGGTGGACCGTATAAGGGTCTGGAACTGTGAGTTTATGCAGATCGTCTAGAGAAGCGAGCGCCGGACCATGAACTACCGGAGCGCTTCCTTCCAAGTATTCAACCGCACAGCCCATCGCTTCCGCCAGAGCAGCCGTACCGTTTTCAACAATCAAGACGTCATGACCATATTCGCGCCAGGCCTTGATTTGACCCTCGGCCATCGCTGCACCATTTTGGAGGAAATCCGGAAAAGAGATGCCCGATAGTTCGGCCGTCATCATGAAGTTGTGCAAATCTACCGGCACCCGATCGGGGATACCACCTTGTAATACAGTCCAGGTTCGTTCAACTGAGTTCATTTGAATGGTCATGGGTGACTCAATACTGGTTCTCGGCTAAAAATCGGCATCATTAAACTTTGGAAAATGAATTCGAAACAATGTTTACAGGAAAGGGCAGCGCTTTGCCTTGGACACCGGCAATGCAATTGCGCACCGCCATCTGCGCCATTAAGGTGCGGGAGGCGATGGTGGCGCTGGCGATATGGGGGGCAACGATCAGATTGGGGAGATCGAGCAGTCTATCATTCACCGGCAAGGGTTCCGGGTCGGTCACATCGAGAGCAGCGGCGGCGATCTGGCCATTTTTGAGCGCCCAGTAAAGGGCATCAGGATCGACGACGGGGCCACGGGCGGTATTGATCAACACGGCCGTCGGTTTCATCAATTCCAGGGCACGGGCAGCAATCAAGCCACGGGTTTCAGTGGTCAAGTTAACATGCAATGAAACAAAGTCCGCTTCCTGAAGCAAGTCATCAAATTCGCGGTATTCGATCCCCAGGATCTCCTCCAGATCCGGCCGGCGGGAGGGGTTATGGTAAAGGACCTGCATATCAAAGCCGCGGGCTCTTTTGGCCATGGCCTGGCCAATACGGCCCATGCCGATGATGCCCAATGTGGCGCCATGAACCTCTTGCCCGAGGAGAAGGGTCAGGCCCCAGGTGTTCCATTTTCCGGCACGGACATAGTCGATGGCCTCGCCAATGCGGCGTGCGGCAGCCATGAGCAGGGTAAAAGCAAAGTCGGCCGTGGCATCGGTGAGTACACCCGGCGTATTACCAACCGGAATACCGCGCTCGCTGGCCGCGGCTATGTCGATGTTGTCGAAGCCGACTGCTACCTGGCTGATGACCTTTAAGTTTGGTGCGTGATCCATCAGATTGGCATCGATCTGATCGGTGAGCAGGCAGATCAGGCCCTCTTTATCCTTGATTTGCGCAGCGAGCAGTTCATAGGGAGGGGGGAATTCTTCGTCCCAAATTTCTATGTTACAAGCTTCTGCCAACTCGTCCCAGGCCGCTTCTGGTAAATGTCGAGTTACATATACTTTTTGTTTCATGATAGTTCACCAGATCGAGCCTTGATAAAACGACCGGATGGCACGGTCGGAAGTAATAAGGGGACAAGTCAGTCGTACTGCCGTAGCAACAATTGTGCGATCAGCCGGATCGCGGTGTTCCCAGTCGAGGTTCAAATTCACTAACCACGTCTTTACGTCAACGGGCAGGATCTCAAGCTTCTCCAGCCGTTGCAATTGATCAACATAGTCGGAAATAGGTAAGGGGATTTTCAGAAGTCCTCTTTTGACTTTTAGGCCGATTTCCCAAACTGAGATCGAACTGATCATTATCTGGTCACTCTCGTCAATTGCTTGCCCTGCACTTTCGGACAATGAATCAGGATCCAGCGTCCAGAAAATTAGCGCAGAGGTATCCAAAACAACCATAGAATTCTTTTCTCCCCAAACTTATATCAGGGTTTTTTGAACCACCTATGTCTCAGTCCACTCATCTATCGTGGGTGAATTGATGTCTTCCAAATACACAACCTTACCCTGCAAGTGACCGAATAGATTGTCAACCGTTGTCTTTTCCCTAATGGGCACGATCCGCAACACGGGTTTATTGTGATCCGTCACAACAAGCTCTTCACCGCTGGCTTCGATTTCACGAAAGACCTCTAGCATCTTGGCTTTTAGTTTACTCTTCGATATCGTGTTTTCCATATTCGTTTCCAAAGTATATATGACCACGGTTATGACCACGGTCACATATTAGACGATCGAGGACAAATTGTCAATAGCTAACATGTCGCGGGAGTGAGGAGGCAACATTTGTTGACAGGTTTCACTCAACACCAAACTCAAACCAACGCTGCATGCAGAACTTCGGCAGGATGCAGAGCGCGTCGGTCCGCACCGTGCTTGATCTGCTGGCGGCAGCTGGTGCCGGCGGCGACGATGAGTGTGTCAGCAGCGGCTTCGCGTACAGCGGGCAGCAAGCGGCGTTCGGCCATCTTAATTGAGATTTCATAATGCTCTGCTTCGTAACCAAAAGAGCCGGCCATGCCACAGCAGCTAGAATCCACTTCGGTGACGGTGTAGTTGGACGGCAAAGTTAAAGCGCGGATAGCGGGACCTGTTCCCACCAGCGACTTCTGATGGCAGTGGCCGTGCAACAAAATGTGACAGGGTTCATCTGTGAAGGTGAGGTCCAACTGCTCTTCATCGGCCAACCGGGCGATAAATTCTTCAAAAGTGAAGGCGTGTTCGGCCACCAAGGGCACGCGCTCATCTTGCGGCAGAAGATAGAAATATTCATCACGCAGCGTGAGCAGGCTGCTCGGCTCCAGGCCAACGATGGGGATGCCACGTTCGGCTAAAGGGGCGAGGTGGGTGAGTGTATCCCGTGCCGCAGCGCGGGCTTCATCCACCAGGCCTTTGGAGATAAAGGGACGGCCGTCATCCTTATGTCCTGGCCACAACACCTCAAATCGCGCAGCTTGCAGCAGTTCCACGGCAGCGATACCTACCTGGGGCGTGTTGTAATTGGTAAAGGGATCATGGAAGAGCGCAACTAAGCGGGTACTGCCTTCTTGCCGGCTGCTGCTCGACGCTTGTTGGTTATGCTTCTTGAACCATGCCGGCAACGATTCTTTAGCCAAGGTGGGGAGAGAACGCTGGCTGCTGATGCCCATGGTCGATTGCAGCAAACTTCTCACCAAACCGTTGTTCAGTGTGCCGTTGGCAAGGGGGGCGAGGGAACCACTGCCGAGGCGGTTGAGGGAGCCAATATGGCCGAAGAGTCGGGCGCGCAGCGGCTTGCCATTGGCCTTGTAATAGTGGGCCAGATATTCGAACTTGATCTTGGCCATGTCCACGGCCGATGGGCATTCCGCCTTACACGCTTTACACTCGATGCAGAGATCCATGACCTCGTACACCCGAGAGCCGGTCAGTTCTTCCGCCGCAAGCTCTCCGGACAAGACGGCGCGCAGGACGTTGGCCCGGCCGCGTGTGCTGTGTTTCTCGTCCCGGGTGGCCATAAAGCTGGGGCACATGGTCCCTGTGGTGCGCTTGCGGCAAATACCGGCGCCATTGCACATCTCTACAGCACGATCAAAGCCTTGTTCGGCCGTGAAGTCAAGGAAGGACTGCAGCGGGATGACCTCGTACGCTTCGCCGAAGCGCAGGTTCTCGGTCATGGGACCGGCATCCACGATGTTGCCGGGGTTGAATATGCTCTGCGGGTCGAAGATATGCTTGACCTGGCGATATAGTTCGTATAGTTCTGAGCCAAAAAAGTGCTCATTGATCCAGCTTCGAGCACGGCCGTCACCATGCTCGCTGGACAGGGACCCGCCATAGCCGTGCAACAACTCCACGGAAAACTGTACGATCTGCGGCATCTTGGCAATTTCTGTGGCCACTTTGCTGTTTATCAACGGCCGTATATGAATGCAACCGGCGCTGGCATGGGCGTAGTAGGCGACGTCAGTGCCCAAATCGTTGCAGAACTTCTCGATTTTATGCACATATTCGGCTAAATGTTCGGGGGGAACGGCGGCATCTTCGATAAAGGGAATCGGTTTGTGATCCCCCTTAACAGACATCATCAAGCCCAGACCCACTTTACGTACCGCCCAGACATTGGCTTGCAGCTGGGGATCGAAGGCCTTGGTCACGGCCGTAGACCCCGTCTGCCCCTGTCGCAAAACGGCATCCAGGCGCGCCACCTTGCCCTGCAACTCCGCTTCACTCTCGCCATAGAACTCGGTGATCAGGACGCAGTTGGGCTGGCCCTGCAAGAATGTATGCAGCAAGCGCGCATACTCCGGCACCTGGCGGCAGAGGGTCAAGCCTAGATTGTCTAGCAATTCCACGACCGTGGGCTCGGCTTCCAGAATAGCGGGCACGGCTGATAGAGCGATATTCAAGGCGTCGAAATGCACGATGGCCAGGGCCGTCTTCTGGGGCAGGGGCACCAGGTTGAGCTTGACCTCGGTCATTACCCCAAGCGTGCCCTCAGCGCCACTAAATATATGCGACATATTGAAGCGCGTGTCGCGGGGCCAGTGAAAGGAGAGCGCCGGATCATTCACAAAACGATCCAGGTTGTAACCACCGCAGCGCCGCCAATGGCGTGGCGTAGCGGAGATAATGGTTTGTTGGTTGGCTGGCTGGCCAAGCAATTGAGCGATGTGGCGATAGATCTCCCCTTCGCGTCCGGATCGCTCCTGGTGACGGGCCAGTTCGGCCGTTTCCAGGGGGCCGAAATGGGTTGAAGAACCGTCGTTCAGAATTACGTTCATATCCAACACGTGATCGGCGGTCATGCCGTAGAGAATGGAATGGCTGCCGGTGGAATTATTGGAGACGATACCGCCGACGGCAGCGCGGTTGCTGCTGGCCGGGTCGGGTCCGAATTGCAGACCATACGGCCGTAGGTACAGGTTAAGCTCGTCCAACACAATGCCTGGCTGTACGCGCACCCACCGTTCTTCCGGATTCAGTTCCAGAACCTGATCCAGGTGGGGCGTGAAATCGATGATCAGCGCTTCGTTAACCGCCTGGCCGGCCAGGCTGCTTCCTCCCGTGCGCGGCAGCAAAGGCACCTGGTATTGAGCTGCCAGTGCAACGACGGCGTGAACATCCTCCATCGTCTTAGGAAGCAAGACGCCATGGGGCATTACTTGATAGATACTGGCGTCGGTACTATACAAGATGCGGTTGATCTGGTCGGTGTGCAGATCGCCATGCACGTGTTTATCCAGTTCAGACAGGAATTCCTCTAGCCGGGCAGATTGGGACATCTAATGCTCCTTTACAACTCGAATTGGTAATTCGATACGCGATTTGCCAATACCACAAGGAAACAATGATCGCGCTACAGTTTTCGTCTATGGTGGTGCGTCGCGGCGCGTGAAGTCTCTTTTGGTAAGGCGCTCCCATCGCTCATTGGCACCCGTGGCAGAACGGCCGTGGGTACCATCAGGCAGCGGCCTAATTATAGAAGATGCGGGGAAAATGATAAAGAAGTTGCAAAGTCCAGTCTGGGATGTTTTGTACCTGGTGGCAGCGATAGCCAGTTAGGCAGCGTTTAAATACAAAGAGCGGGGCAGGTTCGATGACCTGTCCCGCTTGCAATGTCTATGGGCGTTTGAATAGGGGCTTGCGATAGGTGTTTAAGCCAGGCTGGCGCGTACCTGATCTAGCGTGCCGTAGGACAACAACTTTCGGCTCTTGTCCACGATAAAGTCAGCATAGGCGGGGATAAAGAGCGTGCCTGGTTTGCGGAAGTCGAATTGTTCAGGATAGTCACGGAAAAACTCGCGATGCACACGAGTCCAGACCAGACGGCCGTCGGTGTCAATATTAACCTTGGTCACGCCCAGGGGCACAGCCCTGGCAAATTGATCGGCATCGACCCCTTTAGCTGAGGGATCGAGCGCGCCACCGGCAGCATTGATGCGTTCCACTTCTTCCTGGGGCACCGAGCTGGACCCGTGCATGACCAAGGGGAAGCCAGGCAAAAGCTCCTGAATTGCGGCCAGGCGATCGAAGTGTAGACCCTGGCCACCACTGAACTTATACGCTCCGTGGCTGGTACCTATAGCAACAGCCAGACTGTCACAGCCCGTACGCTCGACGAATTCCTTGGCCTCACCGGGATCGGTGAGGCTGGCATGCTTCTCATCTACCTGGATATCTTCCTCGACACCGCCCAGTTTGCCCAATTCAGCCTCGACGCTGATACCTTTGGCATGTGCACGTTCTACAACGCGGCGGGTGATAGCGATGTTTTCTTCAAACGGTGCGTGGGAGGCATCGATCATCACCGAGCTATAGAATCCGGAATCGATGCAATCGTAGCAGGTCTCTTCATCACCATGGTCAAGATGAACGGCAAAGATCGCCTCCGGGTAAAGATCGCCGGCAGCGCGAATGATGGCCTCGAGCATGGTCGGGTTGGCGTAATCGCGTGCGCCGCGCGAGATCTGGACGATGAAGGGCGATTGCCCGTTGATATTCCCCTCAAAGAGGCCGATGGCCTGCTCCATGTTGTTGATATTGTAGGCGCCGACGGCGAACTTGCCGTAGGCAATTTTAAATAGATCGTCAGTTGTTACTATCATTGGTTTCTCCTCAGAAAACATCAAAGATTCTTACAAAAGGACCTTGTACGCAGATTACGCAGATAAGATCATATGGTTCAACGCCCCTTTTCAAATATTGCCGGTTAGCGTTAGCTCATGTTATCTCCTCTGTAAATCGATTTGGCAAATCGATCCGCGATTTACCAAATCGCGCTACAATTTTCCCTCATGGTGATGCGTGCCACGCATGCTGTCTCCTTCAAAAACAATGTCGCCAAGCGTCCGCCTTACGCACAAAGATTCCGCATACTTCGGCTGCGCTCAGTACAAGGATTACGCAGAACTTGTCCTGAATTCGGCGAAGGATTGCATGACCGGCGAGCGAATCCTGTGTTAGGTGCGGATGAGCTAGAATGGGCTGTCGCCTTCAATGCTCTCTCGCCACTCGTTCAGCCAGTTCATGGCTTGGTCGAATTTCGCTGCCGGCAGCTGCTTATAACTGGTAATGCCAAACCTGCGATATAGCTCCCCATAAATACCCCCATACTCGTTGCGACCACTGGCCTTTGACAACTTCATCGCCACCGCTTTTACCGCCTGGCTGATTTGGCTGGCCTGATCAGGAGTCACATGACGATCCACAGCACCGATTGTGTCTTCAACCGACTCCAAGCGCTTTTCCAAGTCGTCGATGCGAAATTCCTGGTGCCCTACCCGGGCCTCCAATAAGACTTGGCTACGAGCCAGGCGGGTCAACTCCTGCAATACTTTATATGCCTGGACAGCCGGCGTGTTGGTCTGTAACAGATCAGTGAAAGAAGGATCGGCCGTTAATCGCCCTTCCATAAATGCTTCGGCCAAAACATCAAAACATTCTCTCTGGTAGCGAATAACATTTTCTCTCAGCTCTGGCTTTACACGATTCGCATTGACGCCAAACAACCATCCGGGAATGAATTTGAGAGGCAAGCAGAGCATCTCTCGTGCCTGCTGAGTAAGTGTAACACTTACAGAGGTCACGGCTTCCGATAGGACCGGATCACGATTAATACGTTCTCGTTGTCCAGCCAGGGTGATCCCTAAATTGTCACATACGGGTCGAATGGGTACGTAAACCGCACCATCATCAGCGCGCACGGCAATTACTTCATCATTGTAGAATTTGACTAATTTTTGTTCGACGGGCAGTAATGCCGTTTCGCTCATGTCCTGGTCCTCGTTTTCAGACAAAACCATGAGCCCCTATGGTATCCTTTTTTGCAAAGATAGCTATTGATCCAGGGCTTGGCGGAAGGCGGCAATATTGCCGGCGATATTTTGTTTACCCCTGAAGATGGCGCTGCCGGCGACGAGAACATTAGCTCCTGCGGCGCTGATTTCGGCCGCATTCGCAGCGCTTATGCCGCCGTCTACCTGCAAGTCGGCCGTTGAGCCAATTGCATCTAACATGCGGCGCAGACGTCGAATCCTGTCCGTGCTGGCCGGGATGTAGGACTGGCCACCAAAACCAGGATTGACGGACATGATCAATACCAGGTCCACATCAGGCAATATCTCTTCCAGGGTGACCAGCGGTGTAGCCGGATTAAGGGTCACGCCGGGCTTCACATCCAATTCACGTATCGCCTGTACGGTGCGGTGCAAATGGGGACAGGTCTCAACATGTACGGTGATGATATCGGAACCGGCCTGGGCGAAGTCAGACAGAAAACGATCTGGTTGCTCAATCATTAAGTGCACATCGATGATGGTCCCGTACTTGTCGGCGATCGGCCGTATCGCGCGCACCATTAAGGGACCAAAAGAAATATTGGGCACAAAATGCCCGTCCATGACGTCAACGTGGATATGTTCGGCTCCCGCCTGCATGGCTGCTTCCACCTGGTCGCCAAGTCGCGTAAAATCAGCGGCCAGGATGGAAGGAGCCAGCTTTACTTTTCTCATAGTCTGCCGTTACGGCAATGGGTAACAGTTACCGCTGCCGTAAATTATGGAGTGATCGGGGTTGGCCACTCGGCTGCACATGGCGGTCGCTGCGGACGGCCGGTCAGATTCAGAATAACCGGTAAACGGCCGTGGTCCACCATATAGTATCCAGGGGCCGCTTCCCGGCACACCGGCATTGGCTTCTGACACGGTGTCAAAGTAGAAATGGACGTGCATGCCCGGTAACTGCTCCGTATAGCCAAACGTCTCGTAGCTGACGACATAAGTACCATTTTGCAGCGCGATATTGCTGATCCGTGCCGCGTAGTTACCACCTTCTGGCACTGGCGTCGGCGTGGCTTCCATTGTCGCCGTGGGCGGTAGCGGCACCGCAGTTGGGGGTGCGCTCGTTGCCGTCGGGGGCAGTGACGTCGGCGGAGGCTCGACAGCGGGCCCCTCCGGCGGAACCAGGCAATCATCACAAGCTAACTGCCATTGACGGTAGCTTTCTGAATCGGCCGTGATAACCCTGACGGCAGAGTTTCCATCAGCGGTAATAACCGCCTCTGTTCCTGCGGGCAGTGAAACTTCATCGCCCAGGAAACATTCACCAGAGAAGCAAGAGACGACGAGACCATCCTCTTCCATATGTATAGCCATGGCGGCTGGGTCAGCATCCGCTTGCAGCGCACGCTTGGCTGCAACAGATTGCCTATCGCCAGCCATCGCCGCACTGTTCTGTAATGTTGCCAGCAGATCTCCGACCTGATTGTTTATAACCAATTCATTACCGGCATCGGGCTGCTGCAGTAGAAAGTCGCCTATCGCCATCGTGAATATGGTTTGCCCGGCTGCATCTGTGGGGTCTTCAGCCACCGTATCGAGCGTGAGATCACTGTTTTCAATAAGTTGGGCAATGCTACTATCTTCCAAGGAAAAGGTCAGCTGGCCATCATCGCCGGTGATGAACTGCGATCCTTCGGTAACCGGCGTATCGCTGGTTAGGGGTATTTCCTGGCCGCCGGCGGTGATCATCAGGACCTTACCCTCTACCTGATCCACAGAAGCAACAATGGCATCTTCCGGCACAGCCGGCTCCGTAACGGTAGGCGGTGGTGTATTCGTCGGCAATCCCGCAATCGCCTCGGCCGTCTGTGTGGCATTGGCTGCCCGTGTTTCCAGTTCAGCCGCTACACCAGCGTCGATGGTTGCTTGCGAGTCAGGTGTCGCAGTCGATTCTACGATGGCCGTAGGTACTTCCCCGCCACCTCCAGCCAGTTCTTCATTCCCTGAGCTGCGGAAGAAAATAGCCCATACGCCAACAGCGATCAAGAGCAGGAGGATAGCCCCTCCGGCGGCATAAATGAGGGTACGCGATCCACCGGATTGCTGCGGCGGAGCCGCGGACGCGCCTGTAGCAGCAGGAGCGCCACCCGACAGGGATGGCGCGGTGCTTCCGGCAGCAACGGCAGCAGCGGCGGCAACCGCGCCCGTATCAACAGTGGTTTGAGGAGAATCAACTGTTTCGGCCGTAACTGGTTCCAAGACAGTCATATCGGGATCGGCCGGTTTGGGGATAGCAGACTCAAGCACGGTAGCGGCAGCGAGGGGCACGGCTGCACTCTTGCCCATATTGCGCAGTGCCGCGGCGAATTCTGCCGCGGACTGGTAGCGATCATTGCTATCTTTGGCCAGAGATTTATTGACCACAGACACAAGACCTGCCGGTACATCAGCGCGTAAATCATGCAAACTGGGTACCGGATCAGTCATGTGCATCATCATCAAGGTCATAGCTGAATCAGCTTCGAATGGGGGGCGCCCCCCCAACATCTCGAAGAGAGTCACACCCAAGGAGTAAATATCGGTGCGGGGATCGATGCGTTCCCCTTTGATCTGTTCGGGTGACATGTAGCGCGCTGTACCCAGTACAGCCCCGGTTGCTGTATGCTGTGTCCCACCCATAATCTTGGCAATACCAAAATCCATAACAATGGGATCGCCGGTCACGTTGAGTTCTTTATAGAAATTCATGCTGGACTTTCTCATTTCACCGGCCAAAATCACTTCACCATCGGGTTTAAGACAGGCTTGAAGAAGTTTCACTATGGGTTGACAATCTTCCTTCTTATAGGTCACCTCGGACGCAACGATATAGTCAAATCGACCTGGCGACTGCGGACGATTCCAGTCCAAATCGACGATGGGCAGTTGGGGACACTCATTCATAAGGGCATTGGCACGAGCAAACTGGAGGGCATCATGGTTGTGTTCGGACATCGTAATGCGATGACCAAAGGAGGCGGCAACGATGCTCACCAATCCGACCCCGGCACCGAGTTCCAGGAACTGCTTTTTCGCTTCCACCGGCATCCCGGCGAGATAGTCGGCCAGAACCCATGAGGCATGCCAGATTTTGGCCCACAAGGGAAATTCGTGGAAAACATCATGGGTGTCGATAAATCTGGTGAGAAACCCGGGCAGCAGTATTTGAAATTTTCGATCCTTTACCACCACCTCAGTGGTTTCGGTTTCGTGCTCTTTATGAAATGATTCCAGTGAAAACATAGAGATTCATTAACCAGTACTTGATGTCCAACACCATCTCAGTTATCCTTGGTACTACAAAGTCATTTTAATTTCAATGTCCGATCTAATAAACCGGCGAACGGGTGAAACGGCTCAACTGCACAGGTCGAAAAAGTTCGAACTTATTTCGTCTTTAAGGTTGTTAACCTCCGTTTCGGTTATTATATTGAAGCATCCTATTTACTGATAAAAGGAGGCAAAAGATGTCGGAATCTGAAATCTATGATTTAATTATTGTCGGGGGCGGTCCCGGTGGACTTTCGGCCGGCATTTACGCAATGCGCGCGGCTTTAAAAACGATTCTCATTGAAATGGGGGCACCCCGGCGGCCAAGTCAACAACTCCGATTCTGTGGAAAACTGGCCCGGGGATGAGCATATCGGTGGTGCTGAACTGGCCATGAAATTTTCACTGCACGCCCAGTCTTACGGCCTGGAAATTCGTTCGGACGAAGTGGTGGGATTAGAACCGGGTCTGGATTTTCACACGGTTCAATTCTCCGACGGCAGCGTTCTGCGGTCCCACGCAATCATCTAGCCACCGGCGGAAATCCATGCAAACTTGGTATCCCCGGGGAAGAAGAGTTGTATGGTAAGGGCGTCTCTTACTGCGCGGTATGTGACGGATTTTTCTTTCGCGATAAAACCGTCGTGGTGATCGGCGGCGGCGACACCGCGGCCGAAGAATCCCTCTACCTGGCCAAACTGGCGAAAACAGGTTTATATCGTCCACAGCACGGGATGCCCTGAGGGCGGGTGCGCTGTTGCAGCAGCGCGTCAAGGCTGAGTGCAATATTGAGATTATCTGGAATTCGGTGCCAACCGCCATCAAAGCCGATGACAGTGGTGTCCGCGCAGTGGATCTTAAGGACACCCAGACCGGTGAGCAACGCGAGCTCGCCACCGACGGCGTTTTTATTTTCATCGGATTTGATCCCAACAATAAACTGGTTCCGGCCGGCACGAACATGAATGCCAACGGGTACGTGGTCACTGATAGCAAGTGCGAAACCAATTTTCCCGGTGTTTACGTCATTGGCGATCTGCGGGAAAAATATGCCAGGCAAATTGTTTTGTCTGCAGCCGACGGCTGCACGGCCGCTCTGGCGGCGGCCCATTATGTCGAGCCCGCAAGGCCTCCGAGACCTGTGAATTGCCTACGGAACTTCAGGACGTGGCATCCTAGCAGATGCTTGAGGGACTCGGACAAGCCGGA
>CAVONO010000014.1:0-71860 GCA_963697305.1 uncultured Chloroflexia bacterium | reverse complement strand
TTGAGAGAGCCAATTTGACCCTGCGTGAACTCATCGCCCCGCTCTCCCGGCGAACCTGGTCCATCGCTTACGACAGGCATCATCTGCACCTTCATATTCAATGGGGTCTGGCTTGCTACCACTTCTGCCGGCCGCACCAATCCTTGACAGTATCTATTCGCGGACCTAGCAAACGACGCTATCGCACCCCGGTCATGGCGGCCAATCTGGTTCGCAAGCGCTGGCTGGTGCGAGATCTGCTGCAGTTACCGCTGCCGCAAGGGATATGGCTTGACACCTTTCCGGCTGCTAAAGGCTGCCGGCAGACAAGAAAAAACGAAGATCGGGCAAAGGCTACCCCTGCCTCTGCCCGATCTTTGGGAAATAACTGGTTTTGCTTCCCCAAAACGACTCGATTTGAGTCGTTTCTATTTATCCATCATTTTCTGCGGCACTACCCTAATTCAATATACAAGAGCACAGAGGAATCTCTGGGAAATGATTTGTTGCCCTGGGTGGCGCTGGCCAACCGTCTCGCCCCTACCATGGCAATCGTGGGTTGCAAGATTTCCATTTTCAGATGGAGCCAAGTAAACTATCAGCCGGGCAAAGCGCAAGATTCTTGCGTGATGATTGGGATAAGGTGCTGATCTTGCCGGAGATACGGCCGAACAGCGGCAAGACAACAAGGAGAACAACTTAGAAATATCATGGGTAAATTCTACAAGTCCATCACAGAACAGCAGCAATCATTTATCGAAAAACAACACCTATTTTTTGTTAGCAGCGCGCCGCTAAGTGGTGCCGGGCACGTCAATCTCTCGCCAAAAGGAGTGGACAGCTTTCGCGTTCTATCGCCAACACGTGTTGCCTATATGGATCTAATCAGCAGCGGCAACGAAACCTCGGCACATTTGCTTGAAAACGGCCGTATTACTTTTATGTTCTGCTCTTTTGAAGGCGATCCCAACATCCTGCGCCTTTATGGCAAGGGCTATACTGTGCTGCCCGATCAGCCAGAGTGGGACAGCCTTAGCCCACATTTCAAACTGATTCCCAGCGTGCGGCAGTTGATCGTGGCCGAAATAAGCAAAGTTCAGTCCTCCTGTGGTTTTGGTGTGCCCCTGTTTGAGTACATGGGCGAGCGCGATCAGCACTTCAAATGGGCCGAAGTCAAAGGCGCTGAGGGGCTGGCAGCATACCGGCATGATAACAATCTGATCAGCCTCGATGGCCTGCCAACACCATGGGGATTACGAGAGGAACAGTAGAGAATTCCAGAATGGTAATACCTGAAAGCCGGCCTTTTTCTGGCGCACAGGATCTGCAATCAATGATTGATTTATTGGTTGCCACAAGAGCCGCTGAACGTATAACAGATTATCCTAGTGTTGTTGATTTGCAAGAAATCCTGGCTCTAAAACATGTACAAGACAATACACGCCTCTGGTTTGCTGCACCGGAGCAGATTGTTGGCTTCGCCTTCGTTGATCATTACCATAACTTGCACTTTGAATTTGACCAACTGGCGGCACATCCCAGCATCGAGTTGGATATAGCCGATTGGGGTACGGCCTGCATACGACGTGCTATACAAGAGCGAGGTGAATCGTTAGCGCTTGATGCCAGCTGTCGCAATGATGACGGCGAACGGATCGCGTTATTTGGTCGGAACGGCTTTGTGATGCAAGAAATGCATACGCTGCATATGGTTCGCCTGCTTGATGAGCCGATTCCCAGGCCACAACTAGCGGCGAGCTTTAGTATGCGTAACGTGGCAGGTGAGCAAGAGGTGGAATCCGTGGTGGCGCTCCATCGTGCAGCCTTTGGCAGCGAAAATATGACTAACGAGGAGCGGCTGGCGATGATGCGTCTGCCCGATTACGATTCGGAGTTGGATCTACTGGCTATCACGCAATATGGTAAGTTCGCTGCCTATTGTCTGTGTTCGATTCGTCAAGAAGAAAATCGACACAGCGGGCGGGATGAGGGTTATATCGATACCGTGGCAACACATCCTGATTTCCAGCGTCGAGGGCTGGCACGAGCCCTGCTGCTTACAGGGTTGCACAGACTAAAACAGCGTGGCGTAACTATTGCTATGCTTGGCACAAGCAGCGAAAACCTTGCCATGCGGCGCAGTGCGCAAGCAGTTGGTTTCCGACCCCATTCAACAACACTTTGGTTTTCAAAGCTGGTGACCTAAAGTCAGGTGCCTGGTCAGCAGCAAGACCAGGGCGAAATAGAGGCAGATTGCCAACCGTGATCAGCAATAAGGAGCGGCGCTGTTACCGCTGCAAGCATTGCCATCATGAGTGGGACACCATGGCGGAGGTCGATTGAGCAACAAAACTGGATATTCCTGTGGCCTAATTACCACCATCGAACAAGAGAGCAAGATGACATACGAAATCAAGCAGTTAGAATCTATAGCTCGCCAACTAGAACCTGATATCAATCAGAGAGAGCAGCTTATTAAGCAGGTAACTGCTTACAGCCAGGCGTACCTGGAAGGGATAGGCGATGCTCCGGCAAACTATCCTTTTGAAGACGGCCGTGCCCTCTACGACTCGCCTATTGCCGAAACGGGCATAGAGATAAGCGAAGCCCTCAGCCTGCTGCACCAGAATGTTGACAGCAGCGGCATCGGCACCACTTCCGGCCGCTTCCTGGGCTATATCCCCGGTGGGGCGCTCTTCCCGGCCGCCCTCGGCGACTACCTGGCCGCAGTCAGCAACCGCTATGCAGGCTTTTACTTCGCCTCACCGGGAGCTGTGCGTTTGGAGAATATGCTAATCAACTGGATGGCCGGCGTCGTTGGTTACTCCGCTAAAGCAGCGGGCAACCTAACTTCGGGTGGTAGTATCGCCAATATGATTGCCATCGTGACCGCCCGTGACACCTGTGGCATATGTGGCGATAAACTGGCCAAATCCGTTATCTATCTGACCGAGCACGTCCATCACAGCATTGACAAAGCGATACACGTGGTTGGATTAAGCGCTTGCCCCAAACGCAAAGTGCCGGTCGATCAGCGCTACAGGATGGACGCCGAAGCGCTGCGTAGAGCCATCGCCGCCGACCGCAATGCGGGTCTGAATCCCTGGCTGGTTGTAGCCTCGGCCGGAACCACCAATACCGGATCCGTCGATCCGCTGCCGGCCATTTCCGCCATTGCCGCTGAATATGGGCTATGGTTTCATGCCGACGGCGCTTATGGTGGTTTTTTTAATTTGTGTCCGGAGGGCAACGCGGCACTAGTGGGCCTGGGCCTGACCGACTCCGTTGTGATGGATCCGCACAAGACCTTATTTCTACCCTACGGAACCGGCGCGCTCCTGGTCAAAGAGGGGGCCAAACTATACGCCTCCCAGAATTGGGATGCTGCGTATATGCAGGATGCCCCCGACAATATGGCGGAGTTATCACCGTCCGAGTTGTCACCGGAGCTAACCAAACATTTTCGCGGGCTGCGTTTGTGGCTGCCGCTCAAACTTTTTGGCCTGGCCCCTTTTCGCGCCGCATTGTCTGAGAAAATTCACTTGGCGCGATATTTCCACGAGCAAATCCAGTTGACAAGCGGTTTCGAGGTTGGACCGTATCCCGACCTGTCAGTAGTAACCTATCGTTATTTGCCAGAGAGAGGTGACGCGGATGCCTTTAACGAACGATTGACCAAGAAGATCCAGCAGGACGGCCGTATCTTCATCAGTTCCACGCGCATAGATGGCAGCTTCATTCTACGCCTGGCTATCAGCTCCTTCCGCACCCATCTATGCGATATTGACGAAGCCCTGGATGTCCTAAAATGGACGGCAAAGGAGTTGGCTGAGGAGGCTTAAGTTAACAGCCTTCGACACGTCCCGAAGGGTCAGGTTTCAAAACAGCCCCTACCGTTTGCCGGCCGCTTGCAGCGCCAAATAAGACGGCCGTTCCGAACCATCAGGCCGTAGCAAACTGTAGCCCGACTCGCTGAACTGATCCCCCAACAGCGGCCCGAAATTCAGATTCCAGAGTACCATCGGCCCCACGTGCTCCCAGCCCAGGGCCAGCTCATAAGCGCGGAGAATATACTGTGCTTGCTGCCACTCGCTGACATAGGCCATAAACTCCGCGTTCCCTGGAGGCGCAGCCGGATCCCCATCGTCGTTTGTGATCCCTTCGAAAGTTCCCCAGCCAAATTCTGTTACCCACAACGTTTTGTCCAGCCCAAATTCGTCGAGCAAAGCGGCATAGTCGGCCAGCGTATCGGCGAAGAAGAAACTGGGGTGGTTGTTGTGGCTGGGCACGGCCGTATCCGGCGAAGTCACGCTGCTATCCGGTGGGTTGGCCCAGCCGTAAGGATGGGCGCCAATTACATCCACGACGTCGCCAACGCCCGCCTCCAGCATGCCGCGCAAGAAAACGCGGTCGTCCACGGCCGTTAGCCCATCATTGATCCCCGTCGTAGCCGGCGCGCCGCTGATCAACAATGCTTCCGGATCGGCCGTGCGCACCCCGGTCGCCCCCGCCGCCATCAAGCGCACAAAATCGGCCGCGCTGAGCCGCGATCCATTCCACTCCCGCTGTAAGTTCGGCTCATTCCACAACTCAAACGCCGCTACCCGTCCGCGGTAGCGGCCCGCCAAAAAAGCCATGAAATCCTGGTACAGGCCGTAATCAGTTGGCGGACCATCCAGCTCCGTCGTTGACCGGCTCCACTCAGGCGCTTTAGATACATTGAGCAAAACCTCGATGTCATTAGCCTGCGCCGCATCCACCAGCCCATCCAATTCCGCCAGGCGATCTTGCGTGTACTGGTCTGGCGCGGATTGGTATAGTTTCCAAGAGACCTGCACCTTCACCCAGCCCACCCCCAACGCACGCAAATGCCCCATAATCTCGTCCATATCTTCGTGGTGAATATGAACCTGGACTCCAATATCCTCTCGCTTCAGAGCTGGCCCTTTATACAAAGGAAAAGCCGGCGCGGCCGTCGGCGTCGGCTCTGGGGTGGAAGTTGGAACGGCTTTAAGGGTCGGAATGGGGGTGAAAGAGGGAACAGGCGTGATCGACGAGGTGGGAGACATAGTTGCTGTCTGGCCACTTCCTTGCGCCTCCACAACGGTAGTCCCGCGAACGGTTGGCTGTTGGCTGTTGGCTGTTGGCTGTTGGCTGTTGGTTGTTGACTGTTGGCCGTTATGCTGGCCACATCCTGCCAACAACAGAACCGCTGCCAACCCCAAAATCAGCCATCGTCGCCAGCTGCTACCCGTTCCCGCAACGACATCAATTGGCACTAAAAGACGATCCTTCCTGCGCCCACTGCATGGTGTACAGATTGTAGTACCGCCCTTCCTCGCCCAGCAGCTCTTCGTGCGACCCTTGCTCCACAATACGGCCGTTATCCAATACCACGATCTGATCCGCAGTGACTATCGTGCTCAGACGATGGGCGATGACGAAACTTGTGCGCCCGGCCATCAGCGTATCCATCGCTTCCTGGATAATCCTTTCCGTCGCCGTATCCACGCTGCTCGTGGCTTCATCGAGGACGAGAATACTGGGGTCCGCCAGCAGTGCCCGTGCGAAAGAGATGATCTGCCGCTGGCCGACACTCAAGTTCCCGCCATTCTCCCCGACATCCGTCTCATAACCATCCACCATCTTGCTGATGAACTCGTGTGCCCCCACCGCTTTAGCCGCGTCGATCACTTCTTCATCAGTGGCATCGAGACGGCCGTAGCGGATATTTTCCATAATGCTGCCCTTGAATAAGAACGTATCCTGCAAGACGATACCCAGCTGTTGGCGCAAGCTCTCTTGTGTAATCTGGCGAATATCAAAGCCGTCGATCAGTAGTTTTCCACTACTAACGTCGAAAAAACGGGCCAACAGGCGTACGATTGTGCTCTTCCCCGCACCCGTTTCGCCCACCAGAGCGATGCGCTGTCCTGGTTCCGCGCTTAGATTGACCCCCTGCAGCACCAGCGTACGATCATCGTAACCGAAGCTCACATCGCGGAACTCCACCCGTCCATTTATGCGAGGCAGTGACGTTGCTTCAGGCGCGTCGGCGATAGCCGGTTCGATATCCAATAGACCAAATACCCGTTCGCTGGCGGCCATCGTGGCCTGGAAGACATTATAACGTTGTGCCAGTTCCCGAATCGGCTCGAAAAAATGATCCACATACAAGACGAAGGCGACCAGCGTTCCCGCCGTCAGCGCGTCGCCCAATACCAGCCAGCCACCTACACCCACGACCAGCGCCGTCGCCAGCGAACCCATCAGGTCAACGCTGGGGAAGAATATGGCCGAGAGGCGCGAAGCATCGACATTGGCGTTAAAGTAGGAGTGGTTCAGATTGTTGAAATATTGGTAGTTGCGCTCCTCGCGTGTGAAGCTTTTCGTGACCCGGATGCCGGTGATCGATTCGTTCAAGTAGCCGTTGATCAGCGAAAGGCGCTGGCGCGTGGCCCGGTAGGCGATACGTACATGTTTGCGCCAATAATTGGTCAAAATGGCCATCAGCGGCAGCACCGAAAAAGTAACCAGCGCCAACTGCCAATTGAGTAAAAACATGGCGATCACGATGCCCGCGAGCGTGAAAACCGAGCGGAACAAGCCAGTGATCGACCAGGTGATAAAATCCTGCACCACGCCGATATCACTGATCAGCCGGCTCATCAGGCGACCCACGCTGTAGTTGTTGAAGAAACTGAGCGACAAGGTGTGTAAGTGGCGGAAAAGGTGGCTGCGATAATCGGCGACCACGGCCGTTCCCACGTAGGCCATAATGGCGATACGCCAACGATTGGTTATCCATGCTCCCACTGCAGCCACCAGGAAGATGAGGGACCAGGTGCGCAGCGCCGTCATCGAGCCGGCGCGGATACCTTTGTCGATAGCTAGGCCGATGATCAACGGCTGCGAGACCGCTAGAAGCGAACTGATGATCATCAGCACAATAGCCAGAATCAGGCGAGCCTTATACGGCTGTAAATAGACCGAAAGGCGACGCACCAAGCGACCGTCATACGCCTTGCCTAGCTGGTCATCCTCCTCGGGTAGCAGGTCTCCGATCTGCTCTTCAATGCTCTCATCGCGCCGCAACAGACGCGAACCGCGACGCGAACGGTCTGTACTGGATCCATTGTGAGTAGACATGGTCTATACCCCCATCTGCCTTTGCAAAGCGACGAACTCTTCCTGATCTTTCAGCTGCAAGTCGTAAATCTGCTGGTATAAACCCTTCCTGGCCAGTAAAGTATCATGCGTGCCCCGTTCCACAATACGGCCGTTGTCCAACACCAAGATTACATCTGCGCTCTTCAGCGTTTGCAATCTCTGGGCGATGATAAAGGTCGTGCGCCCTGCCATCAGCACCTCGAGTGCTTCCTGGATCAAATATTCCGTCTCCGTGTCCACGCTGCTCGTCGAATCGTCCAGGATCAAAATACGCGGATCAGTCAACAGCGCCCGTGCAATGGCCACGCGCTGCTTCTGGCCGCCGCTCAAGGTCACACCTCTCTCGCCGACGCGTGTGTTATATCCATCAGCCATCTCAGTGATGAACTTGTCGGCGTGCGCCGCTTTGGCCGCCGCTATGATCTCTTCATCCGAGGCATCGGCACGGCCGTAAGCGATATTCTCGGCAACAGACTGGCTGAACAAGAAGGGAGCCTGCTGCACGATGCCGATATGGGAGCGCAGGCTGTGCAACTGCCAATCGCGCACGTCCACGCCATCTACCAGGACACGGCCGTCGCTCACATCATAGAAGCGCAAGATGAGATTGGTCACAGTCGATTTTCCCGAACCGGTGGGCCCGATCAGAGCGATCTTTTGCCCTGGCTCGGCATAAAATGACACGTCGCTCAAAATCTTGACGCCCGACTGGTAAGCAAAGCAAACGCCCTCGAAGCGCACGTCCCCAGCGATCTGGTCCGCGATTTTTGCATTTTCTTTCTCCACAAGTTCGCTGGGCGTATCCATGATTTCGAATACGCGCGAGGCGCTGGCGCCGGCCGTGGCTGCCAGGTTAACCAGGAACCCAAGCCGCTGCACCGGACCATTGAGCATCAGCACATAAGAGATCAAGGCGAAGAGTGTGCCTGCGGTGACCGCCCCCGCCATGGCCAGCGGGCCGCCAAACCAGAGCAGCAGAAAGATGCTCAAGGCCACCAGGAAGGAGAATAAGGGCCAGTTGTTGGCCCAAGCCCGGATCACGCGATGGCGCTGCTCAAACCACAAATCGTTTTCCTTATCGAATTTTTCCAGTTCATAGGGCTCGCGCGAGAACGCTTTGACCACGTTGATACCGGTCATACTCTCCTGCATCGTCGTCGAGAGCACGCCCATTTGTTCCTGGATACGTTGGAACATCGGCCGTATGATGCTGCCAAAGCGAATTGTAGCGAATATGAGCACCGGGAACGGCAAAAGCGCAATTAAGGCCAGGCGCGGCGCTTCCAGCAGCATGGCGATGATCACGCCTGTCAGCAGCATAATCGTGGCCAGTAAGTCCGCCAGGCCAATTCCCGTAAATCGCTCAGTTTCCGAGATATCGCTAGTAGCGCGACTCATCATATCCCCGGTATGGCTGCGATCATGAAATGAGAAAGGTTGGTACTGCACGCTGTCGTAGAAACGATTGCGTAGATCATAGCCGGTACGGTGCGAGAGCCACTCGCCGTAGTAGCGTTGGCCGAAGCCGGCGATCCCGCGCACCAGGGCCACGCCCAGGATGGCCACGCCCGCCCTAAGCAGCGCCTGCGCATTGCCCGCAGCCAGACCATCGTCGATAGCTCTCTTGATGATCAAAGGCACGACGAGGTTGAGCCCTGTCACGGCCAGCATCGCCGTGTACGCCAAAATGACCTGTTTGGAATACGGCCGTAAATAACCTAAAAGGCGCCGGTATACATCTACATTTGCTCGCCTTCGAGACTTCTCTCCTGTCACGTACACCTCGCATTGGCAACTTCCTGGAGCAAAGGAAGCCCACCCATGATCAACTCGCCGACAGAGGCTGGCTGGATCGCTCCTGTCCAGCACACGAACTTATCATTATAAAAGCAACCACGAGTCAAGGTTTTTTCCCTTAACGCCTGCTAATCATTTTGCATGTTATTGCGTGTGGGGAGATTCCGGCAGCGCTAAGACCTGCGCTAATGGGCCCTTTCCCTCATCGCACAATCGCCCAATTATCGCCTATTTTTGGCCGATTTGGTAATGGGTGTGTTTCAAATGGGTTGGAGTAGCAGGCACCCTAAGATGTCGCCTGCTTGCATTTGAGATGCCGAAAAGGGCACCTTGTGCGACGTCCTTCATTTTTAACTGAGATTGAACCCCTGTTCGGTATCTGGTTCAATAAAAAACCGGCTGCCCGTTCATCTGAACGGGCAGCCGGTTTTCGCGCTAAAATCAGGTTGGAAACCGGGAAAAGCTACTGCTCACGCACTTGTCCAGATTGACTACATTTCGCTGATGGTTACGGCTTTGATGCTGTCCCCTTGCCGGATGGCATTGACCACGTTCATGCTCGTCTTATTGGCCACTTCGCCAAAGACTGTGTGCGCGCCGTTCAGGTGCGGCTGGGGAGCGTGGGTGATGAAGAATTGGCTGCCGTTGGTATTTGGGCCGGCATTGGCCATGGAAAGCGTGCCCGTTTCGTGCTTCTGCGGGTTACCAACCAGTTCATCTTCAAAGCGATAACCTGGGCCGCCACGGCCGGTACCCGTCGGATCGCCACCCTGGATCATGAAGTTGCTGATCACGCGATGGAATACGACGCCGTCATAAAACCCCTCGCGGGCCAAAAAGACGAAATTGTTGACCGTCTGGGGCGCGTCTGCCGTAAACAAGTTTAGTTCGATATTGCCCTTGTTGGTTTCCATAGTCGCCCCGTATTTCTTTTGGGGATCAATGATCATCTCAGGGGGGCTGCTCCATTGTTTGCTCATAATATTTTGTCTCCTTTGATATCAGGTGTCAGCCGTCTGCTGTCAGCTTTGCAAATTTATCGATAATGGTGCGCCGCGGTGCGTTTGACTGACTAACTGTTGATTAGTTGGTTGTTTTGACTGTGTTACACCAACAAGCGTGCGTTCTTGATCAATCGCCGAAGCTCGCCGAACCACCGCCGCTATCATCCTCGGAACCGCTAAGCTCGTCCACCTTGTCAATATAAGCTTGTTTCGCCGCGTCACTGCCGGTGCCTTTTAGTTTCTTCCAGGCGTCGTACTTCGCCCGGCCTACAAAATCAGTGAACCCGGGCCGCTTGCCGGATACATCACCCGCCGTGGCCTGCTTGTAGAGGCTGTACAGTTGCAGCATGGTTTCATTGTCTGGTCTGGCCGGGAGGTTCTTAGCCCGCACCGTGGCCGATTCAAACTGCGCTTGTAATTCAGACATCGCTTATACCTCGTTCACTGTTTCGATCTTCGAGATTACCGCCGGCAAATATACCCGATTCGGATATGGAAACCAGATATCTGGCTGATGTTTATCTTAAGCTAATTGCCTGACCTGTGGCAGCCGATTCATAAGCAGCCAGGACGATCTCCAATGCTTTATATCCATCTTCGCCGCTGATCATCGCTGGTCGCCCTTCACGCATAGCCGCCGCGAACTCCTCTACCATCCCCCGGTCTGCATCCGAGCCCCAATACGTCCAGGCTGAAGCAGCCGGTTCTTGCCGGTGTACGGTCAGGTTCTGGCTGAATGCATCCACAACCGTCAATCCACGCTCGCTGATCAATTCCATGGTCAGGCCGCCCCAGGTGGGATAATTAAGCGGCTTGCTCCAGCTGCAATCGATCGTGGCGAAGGTGCCGTCGGCGAAGGTCAGCATCAACAGCCCCGCCGTTTCCACGCTGACCAGATCCGCATGCAAGATACGATTGGTCAGAGCGAATACCTCCGTCACTTCACTGTTCAGGTACCAGCGCAGCACGTCTGCCAGGTGCACCGTATGGTCAGTCACGGCCCCGCCTCCGGCCAATTCCGGGTCCACAAACCAACGCCGTTCGTGAATGGGCATTCGTCCCTGGTTCGTCGTATTGAGGCAGTATACGTGACCCAACGCACCTTTATCTAGCTGCGCTTTGACCTGCGTGATGGGCGCGCTGAAGCGCATGGGGAAGGCGGTCATCAAAATCACACCCGCCTGGCGGCAACTGTCGATCATCGCCTGCGCATCTTCAAGCGTCGTAGCCAGCGGTTTTTCACAGAGCACGTGCGCGCCGGCTCTGGCTGCCATTTCCACCAGGGGGCGGTGTTTGACATTTTCGGAACAGACAATGACGCCGTCCGGGTTGTCGTCGAGCAGCGCCTGGTAATTCGCATAGAGGTGTGTGTTGAAGCGATCAGCATAGGAACGGCCGCGTTCCATATCCTCATCCGCAATGCCCATCAACGCTAGCTCGGGAATAGTGCGCACGTTGTGGATGTATGCTTCGGCATGGTGATGGGCAAAGCTCATGATTCCGATTCTCATTGTACTACCTCCTGCGCTGCGACTTCGGGTAAGGGTTGCAGCGCAACGGGTCGCCCAGTTTCGGCCGATTCGATGGCCGCGAGCGCGATCTGTAAAGCGGCTAGCCCATCGGCTCCTGTGACCGGAACGGCCGTATCGTTGGCCAGGCAGGCATAGAACGCTTTGATCTGCGTTGTATAAGGACTTTCATTCAGAGGACTGCCCGGCAGCGGTACATCTGGGATACCTTCCTCTTCAGCCTGGCGCAGGTGCAGAGTAATCGCTGCCGTATCATCCGAATCGAACTGGATCAAGCCATTAGAAGCGGAGATTTCAAATCGTGTGCGGAACAGGGGCGGGGGATACGCCCAAGATCCCTCCACATGGGAGATCGTGCCGTTACGATGCTTGAGAATAGCTAAACCATGGTCCACGCTGCTGCCTGGATGGCTGCTGCTGATTTTCTTGGCGAAGACCATGTCCACTTCACCCGCCACCCATCGCGCGTAATCCAGGTCGTGAATCATCAAGTCCAGCATCATGCCGCCAGACTTCTCGTAATCGATAAACCAGTTATCCACCGCCTTCTTGGGCTGGAAGGAGCCGCGCGTCAGGCGCAACACGGCCGTCTGTCCGATAGCCCCGCCCTCTACCTGTGCCTTCGCTTGGGCATACTCAGGAAAGAAACGCACGACGTGGGCCACCATCAGTTTCACCCCTGCCTCTTCACAAGCGGCGATCATCTCTTGCCCTTGCGCCACGGTTCGCGCCAGCGGCTTTTCACAAACCACATGTTTGCCGGCGGCGGCCGCCGCCAGCACAATTTCATGATGGCGGTGCGTTGGTGCACAAACATCAACTACATCCACATCGGCGATCAACGATGGCAAATCCCCATAAACCTGCCCCTGGTGCTGGGTGGCCAACTCCTGTGCCGATGCTTCATCTTTGGAAACGAAACCGGCAATGGTTGCGCCCGTTACCGCCCAGGCCGCAGCGTGGGTTCGCCCCATAACTCCTGTGCCCACAATTCCTACACGTATATGACTGCTCACTTTATCGCTCCACTCGTAATACCTCTAATCAACTGCCGCGAGAAGATAATATATAGAATCAGAACGGGGATCATCGCCAGTGTCAATGAAGAGAGAACAGCGTTCCAATCACTAACAAACTGCCCCAAGAACTGCTGCGCACCGAGGGTGACCGTCTTCGTCGACTCGCCAGGCGCCAATATCAAAGGGAACCAGAGGTCATTCCAGATCGGGATCATGACGAATACGGCCACGGTCGCCACCGCGGGCCGCACCATGGGCAGCACGAGACCAAAGATGCGGTATTCGCTGGCGCCATCCACGCGGGCGGCCTCCTTCATTTCCCTGGGCACATGGCTCATAAAACTTTGCAGGACAAACACCGTCAGTGGCAGGCCCTGAGCAATATAGACGAATATCAAACCCATAAGATTGTTCACGAGGCCCATGGATGCTACCAAGCGCAGTATACCTACTGTGCCCAAACGAATGGGGATCATGATGCCCAACGCCAGATACAAACCGAGCAGCGTATTGCCGCGAAACTTGTATTCGGACAGGGCGAAAGCTGCCATGGCGCCAAAGAGCAAAATAAAGAAGATCGAAGCAAGCGTGACGACCAAACTGTTGCGAAAATAGAGCGGAAAACCGGCCCTTTCCCAGACAGTTAAATATCCTTCCAGGCTGAAAGTCTCGGCATTGGGCAGCGCCAGTGGTTGGCGGAAAATCGCTTTGCGTGCTTTGAATGAGTTGATAACGACCAGGAAAATCGGAAACAAAGCGATGGCCGTATAAATTAGCAGAGCAGTATGGGGTATGATTGATTCAGTGAAGCGATGACGGATAGTTGATGCACTCATCTTGTTCTCCCATAATAATTACGCAAAAGCATTGCCTAATTCTTAGATCTCGTATGTATGGATGCGGCGCTGCCAGCCTACCAGATAAATCAGTACGCCGATCAAAATAATTAACAGCATCATGGCGGCCACGGTCGAGCCCATTGCGGCATTGCCCAGCTGTAGCTGCTGGCCGAAGAATGTGCGGAAAAACATGGTGCCCATGATATCTGTTGAGAAATTTGGCCCGGCCAAAGCACCCTTGATGGTGTAGATAAGGTCAAAGGCATTGAAATTGCCGACAAATGTGAGGATGGTCACTATGCCAACCGTCGGTAGAATGAGGGGAAATTTCACTCTCCAGAAGACGGTCCAGGTTGTGGCCCCATCAACATAAGCCGCTTCAATCAGTTCTTCCGGGATGCCAATGAGCGCTGCGTAAAACAGCATCAGCGGAATTCCAACAAATTGCCAGACCGATATCAAAGAGATCGTGGTTAGAGCAGTGCTTTCCAGACCTAACCAGGGTTGGAATAAGTGGCCGATCCCAAAGAAGGTCATAAAACTTTCGGCGATTCCCCAGAGGGGACTCAAAATGAGCTGCCAGATGAAACCGATGATGACCACCGACAAGACAGTCGGCACGAAAATGAGGGTGCGATAGCCGCTCGTCCAACGTAAGGTGCGGCTGCTTAATAAGGCTGCTAAAAAAAGAGCGACTGGATTTTGCACCAGCATATTGATGATGAAAAATTTGACATTATTCCAAAACGAATTCCAAAATTGGTCTGCCCACAATTGGTTGGTCAGCAAGGTAATATAGTTTTGCATCCCTATGAATATTCCTGTCTCATTTTCAACGAAACTTAGACGCAGTGAATCCAGCAATGGGAAGATCATAAAGACCGTGTAGACAATGACGGCCGGGGCCAAGAAGACGATGATGTGTGTTGGAAACGACTTGCGTTTTCGGGGAGATTGCGATTGCATAGCAAGACTCCTTCAAAATGGGTGGGTAAGGTTCTTGCTTACCCACCAACTTGTAAAGAATAAAAGTACGCCAAGGCGCTTGTATTCTACCTTAAAAATCAACGGTAATTGAGGAAGAAGCTGGTCTAACCGTGTGTTGGGACCAGGGGGCTAGAAGTTGTTTCATTTTCTAGCCCCCTGTCTACTAATTCACATGCAATCAAGTGTTGGGATTAGGGAGTATACCAGGAATCCATGCCATCTTGAATCTGCTGCGCACCCTCTTCGGGGGTGATGTCGCCGTTTATGACCTGGGCACTGACGCGCCACAACTCGTTTTCCAAATTAGGCTCGCCGCGAGACAGAATCTGGTAGGAGTTGCGGATGGTCGATTCACAATCACCACGCCAATCCAGGAAAGTCTGGGCCAACGGGTCTTCGAGTGTAATATCGACATCAGCCAGGGAGAAGAAACCAGGCAGGGCATTGCTGTACAGCTCGGCAAACTCAGCCGTCGCCACCCAGTTGAGGAAAGCACGCGCTGCTTCCTGGTTTTCACTGGCGGTATTCATACCCAGGGCGATGTCGGTGTGGTCGCTGATGTAACAGGTATCGCCAGCATTGACCACGGGCGGCGGGAAGGCACCCATCTCGAAATCGGCCAGGTTATTGAAAGTGGTTATGTCCCAAGAGCCGGCCGGGTAGATGGCAGTTTCGCCCAAGGTGAATAAATTTTGCGAATCGGGATAGGTCTGGGCCTGGTAGCCACTGGCCAGATAGGGTCCCCATTTGGCCAATTCATTCCACACAGCAACATGTTCCGGGTCGGTGAACTTCGCTTCACCGCTGATCAGGGCTAAACGGCCCTCTTCACCGCGCCAGTAGTTGGGACCAATATTCTGGTAGCCCATTGTCGCCGCTTCCCATTGATCGGCCGTGCCCATATCCAGTGCTGTGTAACCAGCCTCCTGAACGGCGTCCAGAACGGCATAGAACTCGTCGACCGTGGCTGGCTCGCTCAAGCCCAGTTCATCAAAGATGTCCTTGTTGTAGATGAAGCCGTGGATAACAGAGGCCATCGGCACGCAGAAAGCATCGGAACCATCGTCGGTAACCCAGGCGGATTTGGCGACTGAACCAAAGTTGGCCATCCCCTCCAGGTCATTCAGAGAAGCGAGGTGACCCTGTTCGAAGAGAGCCAGAGAGGCATCAAAGGGACGGCAGGTGATTAGATCGCCAGCCACACCACCTTCCAGCCGCGTATTCAAAGCGCCATTATATTCTGCTGGGGCAGCAGGCGCGAATTCAACTTCGATGTTGGGATAGTGGACGTTGAATGCTGGAATAATCGAATCTTCCCAGATGGGCAGGTCATCATTGCGCCAGCTTTCGATGACCAGGCTTCCTGATAGGTCGGCGCTGCTCTCAGCGCCGGCATCGGCAACGGCCGCTTCCGCCACATCAGAGGCACCTTCACTGGGGGTATACCAGGAATCCATGCCATCTTGAATCTGCTGCGCACCCTCTTCGGGGGTGATGTCGCCGTTTATGACCTGGGCACTGACGCGCCACAACTCGTTTTCCAAATTAGGCTCGCCGCGAGACAGAATCTGGTAGGAGTTGCGGATGGTCGATTCACAATCACCACGCCAATCCAGGAAAGTCTGGGCCAACGGGTCTTCGAGTGTAATATCGACATCAGCCAGGGAGAAGAAACCAGGCAGGGCATTGCTGTACAGCTCGGCAAACTCAGCCGTCGCCACCCAGTTCAAGAATGTCTTGGCCGCTTCCGGATTGGGCGTCGCGGTGTTCATGCCAATCGCGATGTCGGTGTGGTCGCTGATGTAGCAGGTATCGCCAGCATTGACCACGGGCGGCGGGAAGGCGCCCATCTCGAAATCGGCCAGGTTATTGAAAGTGGTTATGTCCCAAGAGCCGGCCGGGTAGATGGCAGTTTCGCCCAAGGTGAATAGATTTTGCGAATCGGGATAGGTCTGGGCCTGGTAGCCACTGGCCAGATAGGGTCCCCATTTGGCCAATTCATTCCACACAGCAACATGTTCCGGGTCGGTGAACTTCGCTTCACCGCTGATCAGGGCTAAACGGCCCTCTTCACCGCGCCAGTAGTTGGGACCGATATTCTGGTAGCCCATTGTCGCCGCTTCCCATTGATCGGCCGTGCCCATATCCAGTGCTGTGTAACCAGCCTCCTGAACGGCGTCCAGAACGGCATAGAACTCGTCGACCGTGGCTGGCTCGCTCAAGCCCAGTTCATCAAAGATGTCCTTGTTGTAGATGAAGCCGTGGATAACAGAGGCCATGGGCACGCAGAAAGCATCGGAACCATCGTCGGTAACCCAGGCGGATTTGGCGACTGAACCAAAGTTGGCCATCCCCTCCAGGTCATTCAGAGAAGCGAGGTGACCCTGTTCGAAGAGAGCCAGAGAGGCATCAAAGGGACGGCAGGTGATTAGATCGCCAGCCACACCACCTTCCAGCCGCGTATTCAAAGCGCCATTATATTCTGCTGGGGCGGAAGGCGAAAAGATGACTTCAATGTCTGGGTGCTCGGCATTGAAGGCGGGAATAATCAGATCCTGCCAGATGGGCAGGTCATCATTGCGCCAGCTTTCAATGGTCAGGGTAACTTTTTCGCCAGATGGCGCTGCTTCTTCGGCGGGCGCCGCTTCTTCGGTAGGTGCTGCCTCTAGGGCCGCTGTTTCTTCGGAAGATACGCTGGTGTCATCGCTGGTCGTGCTTGGTTCTTCTGTTGCGCCGCCGCCACAAGCGGCGAGCATCAAGGCCAAAATTAACAGAGCTGTCAACACAATAAACGCTTTCTTTAACATGATTTTTCTTCTCCTATATTGTTCTTATTTGCCACTGCTTTCTAAAACAGTTCTCTACTGCTGAATTGGGTGATCCTTATCTAGCTGTTTGGTCGATAGTACCTCCTTTTATGGTGCAATGATTGTAACAAGACATTGGGTGACTCGCATTATTTATGGCTCATTCGGCCTTGGTCAAGTTAATCCCAACTCGTTGGTCAATAGGTGCGACGCAGCGCCCAGCATGACGATATCCTGGCCAAGTTGACTGAACACTGAACGGTTATTATCGGCAAGAATGGACATAGTGCGTTGAAGCACTTCAGAGCGAATGGAATCCAAAAGGGTCTCGCCGAAACGGGCCACACTACCTGCGATGAAGATATGTTGGATGTTGAGCGCACCTACCAAATGTGCCACGGCGATGCCTAGAAATTGGCCGACCTCGATGATCATCAGTCTGATCGCTTCGTTACCAGCCCTAAACGCCTGCAAGACGATATCGATTGTGATCTCTTCTGATGAAGTAACAGGCTGTTGCAGCGTTGAGTTGCGATTATCCTGGAACAGCACTTTGGCCTTTTTGATAAGGGCACGCGAACTGACTGCAGTAACAGCCCCTCTGCCCGCATAAGCATAAAGTCCCTTGTTTTACCACGCGCACATGGCCAATTTCTAACACTGGGCCATTACAAGATTCCAGCAGGGTGTCGATCAGCTGTGTGACAAGTTCCAACGCCTGCATCCCATTCTTATCTCGCACGGGCAGATCGATACGCTGGATAAGGTTGCCACGCAAATCGAAAACATCCCCATGAAACGCGCTGTTCGCCAGGTCGGCGCCGATCAAATTCCTTGAATGCCGCACAACCTCGAGTATCACCGGCGGTTTTCCGCCGCCGGAGGACCAAGTCCCGATTCTTCGATAAGACCTTCGGCGATAAGTTCGGAGACGATATGAGACACCGCAGTGCGGGTCAGGTGCGTAACGCGCGCGATATCTGCGCGGCTGATCGCCTCCTGTTGGAAAATCGTTCTTAGAGCCAGCTGTTTAGTGTGGGCTCTTGTGTGCTGCCGTGTTGCCTTCTTCATACGGCTCGCTTTGTAAATAAAGTATACTTACAGACCTGAGCGTTCATCACCAAAGTCGACGTGTCAACAGCTAGCGATGTTTCCACCAATCAGCCAGACAGAGGGTGCCGGCGACCAGAAAAGGGGAGCTGTAGATAAGCGTCGCCAGCAGCCGGTTTTCACTAAAGGTGCTGTAGACAATGAACGCCACTGCAATGGAGCCTAATACGGCCACCACGCCACCAAGGCATTCCCACTTCCAGGTCAACACCAATCCTGCGGCCGCAACAAGCATGAGCACAAACAATATCGTTGTGACGGGAATCGTTTCGCTGTCTCCTCGATATAGGAATCCGCCACTTGCCAGCGCGCGCAAATAAAGAACGGCCGTTAGCAGCGCCAGCAAGCCGACCATCCGTGCAAATACCCGCAATTCATCAAAACTGCTGCCGTAATTTCCATCTGTTGTCCGCGTCATGACTCACCTCTTTCCCGGCATTGCCGGGATGACGAACAGAACCTTATCCCTTATCTACTATAATAAGGATAAGATGCGCCATAGGGAAGTGATACTTGTCATGTTTATTTGATGACTTACCTCCCAAATGTGGTTTGAAACCCGGTTTTTCGGCTATCTTCAACGTGTATCGAAGAGGGTATGCCTGCCTTTGCACATCAAAACTCTTTCTGATCGGGTGCACCCATCTCCTCAAATAGGCTTGTGATACCATGTGGCAACCATTACAACGGATGGTGTGATGAACGGTTAACAGATCAATTTGTAAGCTGGTCGCAAATGCCGCAACTCTGGGCGGGGCGGACAAGGACGAAAGGTCATGAAAGAAGAAATCCAAGCCAGGTTAGGGGGGCTCGTTGGACCCTGTTGCTTCTGTCACTGGGCTTCTTGGCTGTTTTATGTAATCAATCCTGGCGAATCATCCGCCTCCCCGCTGCAACGCGCATTCTACCTTCGCTACCAACCAGGATCTGCACACAGTGCTCAGGGAGACGGCCGCAGACCTGAGGACGGCCGGGCGAGACAATTCCTTTGGTTATGGACTGGTGCAAGCTCTTGACGCCTGGCATCACTGCCAAGAGGCGGATTTGGGCGGCCTGCCGCGCAGGTACGGACAGGCGCAGACCCTCAGGGCAAACCTCTACCCTTTCAAGACAAAAGGTATGAAATGAAAGTCGCTTGCGTTGAAGGCGTAATGCACCGCTATGGAATGGTTTTGGGCCGGCATTGTGATGCTGTTAACGATGGCCGTGCTGGCATCATTTGTGGTCCGGCTCCAGCCGCTCACGTACCATCCCGAATCAGGCGTGGCGCTCAGATTGATTAGGGTTCCGGCGTTGTACTGATCTATCGGACATGCTGGCGAGTGCGCAGGAGTGGCTATTGGATCGCTGCCGAATCCCGTATGCTCGCGCGTCAGAAGATAGCATGGTTCGACATCCACCGTAACCGTCGTGCACACCATATTGCTCCAGGCGCTGCCCCCTCCGCCATTGGCAGCCAGTACGCGATAACAGTATTCACCCGGGCTACGGCCGTTGATGCTCTGGCTGCTGCCGCCGCCGTTGTAAATTGTGTTCCAGATACCGTTATCGTGCTGCTCCTGTAAGCTGTAGCTGGTGGCGTTGGCGATGATGGACCAACTTACCGCATAGGTCCCATCCCCGTCGCTATTAGCGATGCTCTTCAAAAAGGGCGCGCCAGGCGCAAGCTCCGTAACCGTCGCGCACTGCGTATTGCTCCAGCCGCTGTCGCCCCCAGTATTGGAAGCCAATGCACGATAGCACCATTCCCCTGAGCTACGGCCGTTGATATTCTGGCTGCTGCTGTTCCCGCTGTAAATCGTGTTCCAACTCCCACCGTCGTGCCACTCCTGTAAGGTGTAACTGCTGGCGGTGGCGACGCTGGGCCAACTTACCGTGAAACTCCCATCTCCGTCACTGTTGGAGATGCTGTTCAAGACAGGCGGGTCAGGTGCAGGATCTGTGCTCCCACTATCGCTATATAGTGAGCGGATGCCCGCTACATCATCCGGCTGAAGGTCTGTCACCGCTACACTATAAGAAGGATACATCACTGACCCGGGAACATCAGAATGTGCCAGACCCAGGGAATGACCTGATTCATGCAGCGCAACTGTAAACATATGAATGTGGGTGTTGAGCGACCAGTTTTCGTCGTCGTCAAAATGGATATCACCGGCGATCGTTTCCGAATTGGGTGGTGATGGAAAATAGGCATGTGCCAATATTCCGCTCGGACCATCAAAAGGGTATGGATCGCCATGCGATCCCGTTGCCCACAGAATGTCTAGCGAGCGCGTAAGCCCCGCCGTGCCCGTTTCGCTAAAGGAGAGATCAACGTAACTAGCCCACACGGCAAGCGCGTCTCTCACCGCTCCCTCTTCACCCGATCCACCAATGTCAGGCGTACCATTGAGGAAATGATAGGTTAGAGCTGCGGAACCCAGCCCTGGCCCATCCCATCCATCGCCCTGAACGACATAATTAGCAACCGGCCCAAACTCTGTAATAGGTCCAGGGCAGTAGTATACTGCTTCGCCGTTCACCAGCTCGTCGCTTGCCGCCGTGATCCAGGCAATGCGCTCGTCAAGCGCAAGCTGCTGGAACACTTCCCGCGTGCCCGTGACCAGCCCCAAATGGCCAGGCAGGGCGGGATGGCTGTTGAATGTGCCGCCGGCCCTGACCGCGAGCGAAGCCAGCGTCTGCGAATCCACATCCGGGTGCGCTTCCACGAGCAGCGTGACCTGCTGATCTGCAGCCATCATTTCCAACTGCTTGCTTACATAGGCGCTGATTTTGTCCGTCGCTAATAGCTGTCCCATCCAACGAACGCCGGGTGCACTGCGCTGCTCAAAGCCGGCGGGAACGGAAGCCATGATCGCATTATCAGGAATATAGTTGAGCGGCTGAATACCATACTGCGCCAATATTTCCGGATCGGGAAGTTCAGCAAACTGCAAAATGACATGCTGCCTGCCGGCCCCGTTGCTCCCTGCTACGCGCATCGCCCCGCTCGTCTGCGGCACGAAGCTGCGGTTCTTCAATTTGATCTCAAGATCGGCCTGGGCCAAAGATGCTGGAATTCTATTGACAAGCAAGATCAGAAGGATGGCCGCCCCAAGTAATTTAGCGAAATTCATATTTCATTTCCTTATTCTGCCAAAATTGTAACCCAGAACGAAGATCAGTTGGGCAAACCTTACCCATTTCTCAGCGTGAAGTTCAACTTTTTGTCCCAACTACGTGTGCCAGGTCACGATTGGAAAAGTTGAGCTTCCTGGTCGCGGCAAGAGTACCGGAGGACACTATCCCAAGATTTCTGGCTGAAACAAAAGAAGGCGGGGCGAAAAGCCCGGCTAAGGTTTTTACCGCCCGATTGGAGTAGCAGGCATTCTCAGATACCGGCCTGTCGCATTTGAAAATGCGACCCACTCAATTACTAGCTGGCATGATACATACACGTTAGCAAGTAGGAGTAGAAGAACAACCGCTGGCGGCCGTATCACAAGCATAATTAACAGACATGCCCAAATAAGGAGAGGGATCGAGCGTATTGTCGAAGTCCAATTCATTGCTGTAACGGCCGTTGCCCTTATCTTTCACCACCGAAAAGTGCAGATGCACCCAAGTATCACGGAAAGCGTTACCATCATAGTTCCCGGTGTAACCCAACAAGGTGCCCTGCTGCACAAACTTGTCTTGTGTGCCGGCAGGAAAGGCATCTTCGATGAAATCGTTACCCGCTTCGTCCGCCATATGCGTGTAATAGAGCCACACCTGCCTTCCCGCCTGCAGCGGATCCTGCGGCACGCGTATAATCAAGCTGCTCTTCCATTCCGCTTCCCTGGTGACATACCCGTCAAAAGCGGCATAGACCGGCACCACGCCGGGATCAGCGTTGCTGAAGATATCAATGCCCTGGTGGGGGTAACTCTGTGAATAAGGGCCGCGCGGGTCGCCGTAGAGCAGGCCGATGAAACCATCCGCGGGCAGGATAAAAGGCGCCTCTGGGCAGAGATCGCGCTGCACCGTGATCAGCTTCTCCCGGGACCCCGTATCTCCCTGCAACCACTGGGAAAACGATTCGCTGCGCGGGTCTCGCCAATCGCGCAGAAGGTTTGTGGCCTGCAAGGCGAACCAAAAAAAGAGCAGCAGTAAACAAGCGGCGAGCAGCAGCTTCAAGGGGCGAAAACGGGGCGCAAACAGCCAGCGCAGAAAGCGGATCATGGCACCGTAGTATATTCCTGGCCGCACTGATTGCAAGCAGGCGGCAGCGACTTCACACCCTTTTTAACCTTTGCTCAAAATGGCCTATAATCTGCCCGCTTTATAGCTGACCTAATAACTACACTTTCTGAATCAAGCAAGGACTGAATTCTCTGTTAAGCAAGAAGTTCAACTTTTCAAATCATGCAGTTTCTTCGATTTATTCGCTAAAAAGTTGAACTTCTATTTGTTGAGATTGAATTAACACTGCGCTGAATTGTCACCATTTTTGAAAAATCTGCGTTCATCAGTGTTCAAAGTCCTTTTTCAGGAAATCTGCATCCGACTTCATATGCGGAGGATTTTGTGACCTTTGAAATTCCTGGGATAAAAATCGGCCATGCCACGGACGAGGAACATCACACCGGATGTACCGTTATCCTCTGCCCGCAAGGGGCGGTGGCCAGTGTGGATGTGCGCGGACCTGGACCGGGCACGCGCGAGATCGCCCTGCTGGCTCCCGAACGGCCGTTACATAAACTGAACGCGGTCGTACTGACCGGCGGCAGCGCGTTTGGCCTGGCGACGGCCGATGGTGTGGTACGTTACCTGGCCGAACATGGGTTCGGCTACGTCACGCCTGTCCGTCCCGTACCGATCGTCAGCGCGGCCGTGGTTTTTGATCTTTTTCTTAACCGGGGCGAATATCCTCCCGGCCCGAAAATGGGTTACGCCGCCTGCCTGGACGCGCGGCCCGCTAACCATGTTCAAGGCAATGTTGGTGCCGGGGCTGGCGTGACCGTGGGCAAGTGGTCTGGTCCGGAAGGTATGATGAAGGGCGGTTTTGGCCTGGCCGGCGTGCAACTGGATGACCTTTTCGTAGGTGCGGCCGTGGTGGTCAATGCCATCGGCGATGTGCTAAACAGGGACGGCTCGGTACTGGCCGGTGCTCATGATGAGGATGGCGCCTGGCGCGTGGATCGTTATCCTTTGCGTTACGCTCCTTTTGCTCCACCGCCGCAGATGGGTACCAACACGACACTGGCTGTCGTCATGACCAACGCCAAAATGAGCAAAGTAGACGCCTTCCGTTTGGCGCAGCGCGCCCACGATGGCCTGGCCATTGCCATACGGCCGGTGCACATGACCCATGAAGGGGATACCGCCTTTGCCCTGGCCACCGATCAAGTAAACGCGCCCTTTGAAATGGTAGCGACAGCAGCCGCGGAAATGGTCGCCGAAGCGATCCGCAACGCCGTACGCTACGCGCGCTCCTTAGGTACAATCCCAGGCCTGGCAGGCGAAGGTTTAGTTTCGTAGTAACTGCTTGAGCGGTTAAATTACGTCGAATCAGGCTATAACCATTGGTGAACAAAATATATCCTGAAGCGCCCCGTTACGAAGTAGACGCTTTAGGCGTCCGTACAAACTACTACATGCTTGGTGAGGGCAACAAGGGCCCCGTTTTGCTCCTCCATGGCATGTCCACCGCCGCCGACAGTTTCCGTGAGACGATGCACGGACTGGCCGGTGAATTCTGGCTGCTTGCCCCGGACATTCCCGGCTTTGGTTACAGTGAAAACACACGGCCGTACACCTACGCCCATCTCGTGGAGTGGTTGGCCGCCCTCTGTATGGCTTTGGATCTGCCGCCCTGTGCGCTGCTAGGCCATTCATTTGGCGGGACAGTGGGGGTCGCTTATACGGTAGCCTATCCCCAAGATGTAAGCAGCCTGATTTTGGCCGCGCCTTCCATATTGAGCAACGGCGCCTATCCCAAACTGCTGAAGCATATCGGCATCTCCCTCGGCCTGATCGACCTTGCTTTCGCCTTTTCCCAATCGCCACTGTGGGTTAAGCGACAGATCAAAGCCCCTTTCTATGCGCCAGAAGAACAAGATGAAAGCGTGTGGCAGCGGCGGCGGCAAGATTATAAGTTGGCACGCGCATCGGCCGAGGTAATAAAAGCGTCCGCCTTTCTTGATATACGGCCGTCACTAGGCCAAATTACCCAACCTGTCTGTTTGGTGTGGGGCGAAAACGACCATGTCGTGCCCCCGTCAGACGCGCATGATTTGCAGGCGCTGCTGCCCAATGCGCAACTGCACATGCTGGCTGAATGCGGCCATGTATCCATCCTGGAACAACAAACAGTGTTCCAGGAGATAGCTCGCCGCTTCTTAGCAGATCACTTTGATTGAATGCGACTGAAGAAGCTGAAAGCTGAAAGCTGATAGCTGTCAGCTTTCACCAAGGAGAACAACCATTGCCCTACCCTTATCCCGAGTTTCCACGCCAGGCTGTAGACGCGCTGGGTATCAAGACTTCATTTGTCACTGCCGGGCAACCGGATGGACGGCCGGTGCTCTTGTTACACGGCATGACCAGTTCCGGGGATGTATACCGCGAGATGATGCACGAATTGGCGGCTGATTTCTGGCTTATCGCTCCCGATATTCCCGGCTTTGGCTTCAGCGACAGCACAACGCCCTTCACCTTTCCCCATTTGGTGGAGTGGCTGGCTGCATTTCGTGAAACGCTGGACCTTCCGCCCATGATCTTGGCCGGCCATTCTTTTGGCGGCTCGTTGGCCACCAGCTACGCCATGTCCTATCCCGAAGATGTGGTGCGCTTGCTTTTATTGGCGCCGGCTGTCCTGGCCAGCAAGATGTATCCTCACTATCTGAAGCGTGCCGGTATAACGCTCGGCCTGGTGGATCTAAGTACCGTTGTTTCCCAGTCCAGGGCCATGGTCAAGCAGCAGGTTAAGCTCTCCTTCTACGATGCGGACAAACAAGATGAGAGCGTCTGGGAGCGCCGCCTGCAAGATTATGACCTGGCGCGCGCGTCGTCCGATGTCATGAAAATAGTCGCTTTCGAAGATATGCGGCCAGGGCTAGAAACCATGCGCGTGCCCACCTTTATCGTTTGGGGTCAGGAGGATCCGGTGCTGCCCGCGAGCCAGGCGGCTGAGCTGGCCGATTTACTGCCCGATGGAGAGGCACTGCTATTAAGCCAATGTGGCCATATGCTCATTTTGGAGCAGCAGGCGCAGGTTCAGGCCCTTGCCCGCGCATTTTTCAAAGGGGAAGATGGTGCCCAGGCCTTATCAGCCCTGGCTGAGCAGGAGGATTCCTCTTCTACGAGGCCTGTCATTTCTGTATTTGGCAGTTCTGCCCCGCAACCGGGCACGCCCGACTATGAAGAGGCGCGGCAGGCCGGCCGTCTGCTGGCCGAAGCCGGCTTTGCCGTGGCCACTGGCGGATACAGCGGCACCATGTCGGCCGTTTCTCAAGGCGCGGCCGAAGCAGGAGGGCACGTTATTGGCGTGACCTGTGACCAGATAGAGCAGTTCCGCCCTCTGGGGCCAAATGAATGGGTCATTGAGGAGATCCGCTATGAGACGCTGCAGGAGCGGCTGCTGCACCTGGTCATCAATAACGACGGTATGATCATCTTGCCTGGCGGTATCGGCACCCTGTCGGAGATGGCCCTCGCCTGGAGTTTCATGCAGGTCGGTGAGATCGAACAACGGCCGTTATCCCTGCTTGGCGAAACATGGCATGGAACCATAAACGCCTTCAACGATCCCGCCGTCATCCGCCCCGAACATCTGGCCTTGCTGCATTTTGCAGACTCACCCGAATCGGCCGTATCTTTCGTCGTACAGCGATGCCGGGAGCTGATGACTGAAAGCTGAAAGCGATCAGCTTTCAGCCAGGAGAAAACATGAACCCCATCTTATTCCTAAAACTCGGTGGCTCGCTCATTACCGACAAGAGTGGCGTAGAGGAAGTACGGGGACCCACCTTGGCCCGCCTGGCTCAGGAAATACAGCGCGCGCGTGAAGCCAACCCAGACCTAAAGCTCGTTCTAGGGCATGGCAGCGGTTCCTTTGGCCACGTGCATGGCGCCCAGCATGGAACCCGCCAGGGCGTGCGCACGGCCGATCAATGGCGCGGCTTCGCCCAGGTCAGCGCCGCCGCCTCCCGCCTCAACGAACTGGTAATAGCCGCCCTGCTGCAGGCCGGCGTTCCTGCCTTGAGCTTGCAGCCCTCCGCATCGGCGCTCTGTGAGGATGGCCAGATCCAGGAGCTGGCTGTGCGGCCTGTGCAGTTGGCCCTGCAAGCTGGCTTGCTGCCTGTCGTCTTTGGCGATGTCGCTTTTGATACCGTGCGCAGCGGCACGATCATCTCTACAGAAGAGGTGATGATGTATTTGGCCCAAACAATACGGCCGTCCTGGCTGCTCCTGGCGGGAGATTCAGCCGGCGTGCTCGATTTGGAGGGGCAGGTCGTACCTCTGATCAGCGCAGCAAATCTAGAAGCAATCGCGCCGGCCCTCGGCGGCTCGCGCGGCACCGACGTCACCGGCGGCATGGCCGGCAAAGTACGCAGCATGCTCGACCTCGTCTCCGCCCAACCGCAAATGCAGATCCGCATCTTCTCCGGTCTCGAACCCGGTCATGTGGAACGGACGCTCTTGACACCCCAATCCGCATCGGGTACCGTAATCTGCAACACCACAAAAATCACGTAGGGGCGAGACAGCGCGGCAACATCTCGTCTTTGCCGAACCAACCTCAATCCGCGCTGTCTCGCCCGCCCACTTCCCTTATCCCTGAATTTCTGGGCGCAAAACTCTTCGCCAACCACAAAGCAATCGTCGAAACCACCACCGCCCCCGACGCCACGAAAAACGCGGCCGTATAAGCCCCGCTCAGATCAAAAATGTGCCCGGCGAACCAGGGGAATAGGGCCGCCCCCGCGCCAAAGGCCGACCCCACAGCGCCGTTGATCGAGCCCAATGCGTTGCCGGGAAAAAGATCGCTGGCCACGGCCGTTACCAACGACGAACGCGACCCTTCTCCCGCTCCCAGCAGCAGCGCATAAGCGAGCAGCCAACTTGCCTGCTGTGCTGTGTTGAGCCGGGACAGGATAGCGATCGCCATCAAAAGACAGAGGGATCCGATCACGTACGTTTTTCGACGGCCGATGCGGTCGGATAGATAACCGAAACCGACAAAAGCTACGGCCGTCACCAGCCCGGAGAAACCGATCACCGTCGCTGCATACAGACGATCGTAACCCGCCCCAACAGCCACCGCCAGCTGGTGCACCGTTAGCATGCGCAGGGGACCTATCGCCCCGAAAGCGGCGATCATCACCAGCCAGAAAGAGTGGGTGCGTACGGCCGCAGACATGGTCCAGTTGCTGCGCCGCAAACGGCTGTGCCGCGTACCGCTAACTTCCGATTTCTCATGTTCGCGCCGGCCAAAAGTTCGCGGGCTGCGCCGAATAAAAATCAGGATGAGGGGGATGAGCAGCAGCGCCAGCATGGCCAGCAGACGATAGGCGGCGCGCCAGCCCCAATTGGAGATAATCAACTCCACCCCTGGCGTCAAAATCAAAGTCCCCAGCCCGGTTCCGGCAAAAGCCAAACCAATGGCCAGTCCCAGCCGCCGCCGAAACCAGCTCGCCAATAGACCCGCCTGGGGTCCCAATCCCAGGATAGTGATCCCTAAGCCGACGACAACGCCATAAGTGAGGATTAGTTGTCCCAATGTCTGGATCAGGCTGCTTAAAAACAGACCAATCGCCAACAGCCCGGCGCCAAAGGCGAATACGAAGTGCGCTCCCCAGCGATCCATGGCCATGCCCGCGAACAAGGAGGTGGCCGCAAAAACAATCATGCTTACGGAGAAGACAAGCGAAGTTTCAGCCCGCAGCCAGGCGAAATCCTCAGTGAGGGCGACAAAAAAGACGGTGAAAGAAAGACGAATCCCGAAAGCGACCAGCAAGATAATCCCGCTGACGCCAACGATCACCCAGCCATAGTAGTAGCGCCGGCCGGTCACAGTTCGCCGATTACATTAACAATTCAAGTTTCAACAATTTACCAATTAACAATTATCCCCCCTCTTCATCGCTCCTCATATCTTCATCGAACCACTCAATCAAGACCCGGAAGACATCCGATTCAGTCAAGATGCCAACTACCTTATTCTCCTCGTCTACGACGGGCAAGGCGCCAATCTTGTTACTGTGCATGAGTGTTGCCGCCGTTTTGATCGTGTCTTCAGGACGCACATAATATGGCTCGCGGGTCATAATGTCACTTAGCTGCAATTTGGCCAGCAAGTAATTCATTTCCCATACATTCAATGTCGTGGCTTCTGAAGGTTCTGCCTGGCGCACATCGCTGCGCGTGACGATCCCCACCAACTTGCCATCACGCGCCACAATAGGTAATCGCCTGATCTTGTTGTTGCGCATGAGCCGGTGCGCTTCCAACATGCCCATATTCGGCCCCGCCGAAATAACCTTTCTTTGCATCCAATCCCGTACCAAATAATGCTTCATGTGTAAAACCCCACCTACCTGCCGCCCAAAAACGCGCGCCGCACTTCTTCATTTCCTAACAACTCTTGCCCCGTACCTTCATAACTGTTGCGGCCCAATTCCAGCACGTAACCGCGATCGCTGATCTGCAATCCCTGCCGTGCATTCTGTTCGATCATCAGCACCGTCAGGCCAATCTCATCATTGAGGCGTAGAATACTTTCGAAAATCATCTTCGTGATCAGGGGAGCCAGGCCGGCCGAGGGTTCGTCCATCAAAACCAGCTTCGGTTCCCACATCAACGCACGGCCAATCTCCAACATACGCTGCTCGCCGCCGCTCATCGTCCCCGCCATCTGCTTTTCCCGTTCCGCCAGCCGCGGGAAGAGCTCCAGGATGTAATCGATGCGCTGCTTGATGCGCGTTTTATCCCTTTCCAGATACATGCCCATTTCCAGGTTTTCATAAACCGTCATTTGTGGGAACAGGCTGCGTAACTGCGGTACAATCGTAATCCCGGTCTTCAACGTGTCCTGCGGCCGGATGTTGGTGATATCCCGGTCGTCGAACAGCACACGCCCCCGGCGCACGCTTAAGAAGCCGTACAGCGCCTTGAACACGGTTGATTTACCGGCGCCGTTTGGACCGATCACGCAAACGATCTCTCCCGGCTTGACATATAAACTGACCCCTTGCAAGATGTCGAAATCTGTCTGGTAACCGCTGTAAATATCCTGTACTTCCAGCAATGGCCGGCCATTACCCATACCGTCCATCCTAACCTCCCTCCGCCCCAAAATAAGCTTCTATGACCGCCTCGTCCTCCATAATCTCCTCTGGTGTGCCCTCCGCCAGCTTCTGTCCATAATTCAGCACAAAAACACGGCTGCACAGGTCGGCGATAAAGTGAATATTATGCTCAATCAGAAGGAACGTCTTGTTATACCTTGTATTTAGTTCTCTGATGCGATCTTTGATCGTTTCCACCAGCGTTGGGTTGACGCCTGATGTCGCCTCGTCGAGCAGAATCAGATCCGGGTCTGGCATCAAAGCCATCCCAATCTCCAGCAAACGTTTTTGCCCGCCGGATAATTTGCCCGCTTTTTCGTCGACAACCCGATCCAGCAGCAAGAAATGGATCAATTCCCTTGCCCGTTTTTCCGTTTCTTCCGGGGCAGGCCTGAATAATTTCAACAGACCTTGCCCCCCATATTGGCGGCTCAACAGCATATTTTCCAGAACCGTCATCTTGCGATAGACCCGGATCACTTGAAAAGTTCGCGACATGCCCATATGCGCCACTTGAAAAGGCTTTTTGTCCGTTATATCTTCACCCTTAAAGATCACTTGTCCCTCGCTGATCTTCTGCACGCGACTTAGACAGTCGAACAAAGTCGTCTTGCCGCTGCCGTTGGGACCGATAAGACCCAATACCTCGTGCGGGTATACCGCGAAATCTACCTGACTGAGAGCGGCCAGCCCGCCAAAGAATTTGCTGACATTCCGCCCTTCCAACAATGGTTGCTGGTCATTATCTCCGCTCACGCGCTCACCTCCACTTCCTCGGTCCCTGCCTCCGCTACCGTGGGTGTGCCCCAATAACGATTCCACAACCGGCCAAGCGATGTGCCGGAATCGTCCGCCAGCGTACCTACGATACCTTCCGGCACAAAGAGCACGATAAGGATCAGTATAACGCCCTGAGCGATGAGATGGAATTGCAGCAAATTCGCCCAAAGTACATCCCGCAGCCAGTAGATAAGCGTGGCCCCAATGACGGGACCGGCCACGGTTCCCAAGCCACCGAGCATCACCATCATCACCAACTCTACGGTGCGCGACGAAAAGAAAACAACATCAGGATCAATGAATGTATTTTGGTAGGCCCACATTCCCCCGACGATACCGGTTAGGATGGCGCCAATCATGAAAATAGTGATCTTGTTTAGCGTGGTATTGATGCCGCGCATCTCCGCCCCGATCTCGTCTTCACGGATGGCGATCAAAGTCGCGCCAAATTCCGTGCGCTTTATCAACCACCAGACGAATGCCACGACCAGGATCGTCATAATCAATGTCAGATAATAAAAAAGCGGCCGGTTCAGATAGGGAGGAAGCGTGAGCCCCGTGCCACCCCCGGTGAGCGGTTTGATCACGCGAACGATCTCGCGCATGGCGACGAATGTGCCCAACATCGAGATCGAAAAATAGGGGCCTTTCAAACGCAAGGTTGCCGATCCAATTAGCAGCGCAAAAAGCCCGGCCACAATGGCTCCGAAGATCAGAGCTGGCGCGAATGACCAGCCCGCCTTGACCATCAAGATACCCGTGCCATACGCTCCCAAACCGAAGAAGACGGCGTGACCAAAGTCGACGTAGCCGGTGAAGCCGCCCGTCAGATTCCAGTTGCTGGCCAGTGTAATCAGCATAAATAGCTGGGTAAAAGAGAACAAAAGCGAATTCGTGACCAGTTTGCGATCGGGCGTGAACTTTTGCACAATTGGCAGAGCAAGCAGGAATAAGACGATTAGCAGCAAAGCGTATCGCCCCAGTCTGTATTGTCGCCAGATGCGTGCGAAGCTGCGCATCTCAATTTACCTCCCTGGCCGCCTGCATGCCGCCAAACAGCCCTTGTGGCCGGGTAACCAACACAATAACCAGGATCACGTAAGAGGATACGATACCCAGGTTGGTGCCGACTCCGGGAACAAATGTGGCGATGAAGACCTCAATCAAGCCCAACAAAAGCCCTCCCATCAGCGCCCCTGGGATGCTGCCCAGACCGGCCATAGCTGTGATCGCAAACGCCTTTAATGTTAGCGCCGCTCCCATAAAGGGATGGATGGCCTGTGTTGGGCTGATCAGTGTTCCCGCGGCCCCGGTGAGGGCAATCGCTATAGCAAAAGTCAACGCGTAAACAGCGCTGATTTCTATGCCTACGATGCGCGCTGCTTCGCGGTTTTGGGCTGCGGCGCGAATACTCTTGCCTAGTCGCGTGCGTTGCAAGAATAGATATACCAAGCCCATCATGAACAAAGCGGCGACCAGAACCACGGACCTGGTGATAGGGACTGTTACACTTCCGCCTGCGCGCCAGAAGCCGCTGAACATGGTGTCGACGGTGCGTGGTGTGGCCGTGAAAGCAAGTTTGAACGCGTTGGACATGATGATTGAAAGGCCAAATGTGACCAGCAAAGAGATCAGATATGGCCGTTCGATGATGCGATTGATCAAGATACGTTGCAGCAAGTAGCCAACGACAAACATAACGGCCGCCACGACAAGAATCGTAAAAAAGGGTTCCCAGCCGTACTGCTTGTGCAAGTACCAGCTTAGATAGGCTCCGGCCATGACAAATTCACCATGGGCCAGGTTAATGACCCCCATCACTCCCCAGATAATCGAGAAGCCCAATACCATCACGGCATAAAATCCGCCCAACATAATACCGTTAATCACGGCTTGCGTAAATTGATCCATAGGGCATTATCCTCATGCCAGATTTAAGAAACCGGTTTTTCAGCTTGAGCGAACATCGAACCTAAACTAAAAACTCTACACTGAGTAATAGTCGGCCTTTACAAATCAGTAGCCAATACAATAAGTTATGTATTGGCTACTGACTCGTAGCTTTTCTTTTGATCGTTATTTCCCTGGAAACTTGGTCGCACGTTCCACTGGGCAACGCCACTTGAGTCTCCGGGAAAATGGGCAACTAGCTACCGTTCATCCCAGGGAACCATGGGTATCAGATCGGCCACCGCCGCTTCCGGTGGTGCTACGACGTTGATAACACCATCTTGAATCTGGATCGCGCCCATCGGTTTGGCCGCATTCTTGCCGGTCTCGTCAAAGTTGATCGGACCGTAGAAGGTCATCGCATCCAGGTCAAAGAGCGCCTGGCGCACCGCGTCCATCTCTAAACTTCCCGCTTGTTCAATGGCCAATTGTAGGGCCAAAGCGGTGGCGGTCGATTCAGCAGCCTGGTAGGTCGGCGGCTCGCCCCACATCTCTTCATAGCGCGCCGCAAAATCGGCAGGCGTGCCAAAGTATTCATCTTCCCAGGACATCGTGGCTTCCCACTGCGTTGGCCCGATGATGTAATTGGCGGAATCGCCTACTTCTGCGACAAATTCCGGATTGCTGGGACCGACCGTGATAACCATCTCGGGCGAGAATCCCAGTTCCTCCGCGGCGCGGACGAAGAGCAAGGCGTCATTAAAATGTCCACCGCCGACAAAGACATCGGGATCCAGGTCGCGGAACTTGGTCATGATCGCTGTCACGTCGGCTACATCAACGGGATATGTCTCCACCGCCAGCACCTCCATGCCGTACTCTTTTGCCCACTTCTCCGCTCCGATGCCGACGGAGGTCGGAAAGGCGGTATCTTCGTAGGCGATGACCACGGAGCTGGCTCCTTGGTCGGAGAGCGCCTTCAATGCCGACTGTGCGTAATTGCCAGCAGGGGTTAAAACGGCGAAGATATTCTGGAAACCACGCTCGAATATCGACTCCGACGAGCCGTTGCCTTCAACCATGATCATGCCGTATTTCTCGGCGATGGCGCTGGTCGACATGGTTAAGCCACTGGAATAGGGGCCGAGCAGGAAATCCACTTCATCATCCGTGATCAGCTTTTCCACAAGGTTCGCGGCCGTATCCGGATCACCTTCGTCGTCATAGTAAACGATATCTACCATATAACGATCGTCGCCGACCTTGATACCGCCATATTCTTCGTTGACCCATTGTAGCCAGGTGTTGTATCCCTGGCGTGTATCCTTTCCTTCACGTGCATACTTGCCCGTCTCTGACACGGCCGCACCCAACGTAATCGTTCCCGCAAAGTCCGAGGCAGCTTCTTCCTCTACCGGCTCCGCAGCCGGCTCCTCTTCCGGGGGCGCTTCTGCTTCAGCAGGTTCCGCCTCGGCCGCCTTAGACTCCGCGGGCTGTTCAGCTGCCGGCTCTGCCTGTGGCTGGCAGGCCACCAGGGCCAACAACAAGATCAGCAAAATTGATAACCACATTGCGCATTTACGATAAGACATGTATTTACCTCCTCCAGGAAGACTAAAAAAACGGGGAAAAAGATTCTAGGCAACCTCCAGGACGTCAGGCTGCGACGGTGAGTACAATGGACGTCTCCGGGCCAGGAAAGAGGTTGCCCGTTCGTAGCTACACCCAATGCATTCTACGCTTATGTCGTAGATAGGGCATAAAAATAGGAGGGGAGATTATAAACAAAATGTAACAAGTCAATAGGCTATTCGCCGAAGCGGTAACCGATGCCGTATTCAGTCTGTAAATAAATCGGGTTCGACGGGTCTTCTTCTAGCTTGCGTCGCAAACGGCCGATATACACGCGCAAGTACTCCGCCTCGCCGCCATATTCCGGCCCCCACACATTGTGCAGGATTGCGCGATGAGGCAGCGCTTTGCCTACATTACGCATGAAATATTGCAGCAAGTCAAACTCCGTTCGCGTCAGCTTTAGGCGCTGTCCACGCAAAACGGCCGTCTGGGCTTCACTATCCAGCTCTATCTCGCCGTAACGTAAGATTTCAAGTGCCGATGCAGAGGGTCTGCTCGACCAACTGGCCCGCCGCAGCACAGCTTTAACCCGCGCCAGCAATTCATTTACACCGAACGGCTTAGTCAGATAGTCGTCGGCGCCCATATTCAGGGCTGTCACCTTGTCTGACTCTTCGCCCAAAGCGGTGAGGATGATGATCGGCAAAGTGGAACTTTGGCGAATACGGCGCGAGGCTTCCAGGCCATCCATATGCGGCATCATCACATCCATAATGATTAGATCGAGCGCTTCCGTATTAACGAACGCCAATGCTTCCAGCCCATTAGCTGCATAAAACACTTGAAAACCGCGAGCTGCCAGGTTACGGCCGATAAATTCCCGCAATGGCTTCTCATCATCAACGACGAGTATTCTGGAGGCAGCCATATCGCTCATCCTTCCCCACGCTGCCGGTCTACTGGCAGCGAGAAAGTGAAAATCGCGCCCGGATCTGCCGGGCTGACCCAGATGCCACCGCCGTGCGCTTCTACAAATCCTTTGCTAATAGCCAATCCCAGGCCGCTGCCACCGACTTGCCGCGTCAACCCATTTTCCATGCGGAAGAAGCGCTCAAACACCTTCATTCGCAGATTTTCCGGAATCCCAGGTCCATAATCGCGCACGGCGAACAGCACGTCACCGTTTTCTGTTTGGGTTGTGATCTCGATATCGCTATCCGCCTCCGAATACTTGACCGCGTTCTCAATCAAGTTACGCATGACAGTCGCGATACGCGAAACATCCATCCACACGGGCGGTAATTCGGGCGATGCCTCTGTGCGCAACCGTCCATCAAGCGCGCCGCCAAACCCTTGCACGACTTGCGGCAGTAAATCGTTAAGTGAAAAGAGTTCGCACTGAATCGTCAACATGCCGGCCTGGATTCGCGACATGTCCAACAAGTTTTGTACCAGCCTGGTCAGCCGGTCAGATTCGTCGCTGATCGATTTGAGAAACTCCCGCTGTGCCGCTTCGTCCCATTCCACGTCTTCGGCCAGCAGCGTGCTCGCAAAACCTTTGATAGTTGCCAGAGGTGTGCGCAATTCGTGCGATACCGTGGAAAGTAGCGCTGATTTCATGCGGTCGACTTCTTTATCTCGCGTCACATCCTGCCAAAGTTGCCCGCGGCCGAGTAAATCCCCTCGCGTATCGGTGACGTCAAAAAGATGGATACGCAAATCCCGGATACGGCCGTTTTTCGTTCTTAATGAAAAATCAAGGGCATGTTCCTGCACCTGGTCTGGGGCGGCAGCCAACTTTTGCCTGATCTCATCTGAATCAATTGCATCCGCCAGCAAGATTTCCATCAGTTCGGACGAGTTCTTGCCCCTGGCCTGGCCGCGCGAAATTTGCAGCCAGGAGAGCAGGCGTTGGTTGCAGAAAAGAACTTCCCCGCTCAAGCTTTCTAATATCAATCCATCGTTGAGGCTTTCTACAATAGCCTCAAGGCGCAGCGTCTGTACCTGCAATCGTTCATCCGTTTTCGCATACAAAGCGGCGTTTTCGAGGGCGATAGAGGCATGGTGGCCGAAACTGGAAGCGAGCTCCAACTCGCCGTAGCTATAGCGGTACGGTTCCGACTTGTAGAGCAGCAGAACGGCCGGCGGAGCATGTTGCGTGTGCAGCGGGATAGCCAGGACCGATTGAAAACCTTCTGCTCGCGATCGCTGGCGCAGCTTGGTGAACGACAAGTCTGTTTCCGTGTCTGCAACCTGAACCGGGATCTTTTTGCGTAAGGCGCGCATGGAGGGAGAGTTCGGCTCGCCAGGGTCGATCCGTAATTGCTTCGCATAGTTCTCGGACAACCCGCGGCTTGAGCGTATGCGAAAGACATCGGCCCGCATGTCTAGAACCACGACCGCAACGCGCCCTACACTAAAAAGCATCTGTACTTGTTCCAGGATATTGTCGATCACAGCCGTTGACTCCAGAGAAGCCGCAACAACGCGGCTGGTTTCCAGCAGCGTCGCCAGTTGCACGAGCCGTTTCTCTGTTTCTTCTTGCATCGCCTCCAGGGATCGTGTCAGGTTACCAAGCTGGTCACTACGCTGGGCCAACTTTTCGATATTTTTCTGTTCAGCCGCTGATAGTTTCCCGTGCCAGCGAATCCGCTCACTGTATGTTTCCAGATACTCTAAAGGACGAATGACCCGGTACGATAAGATAAACCAGGAGAAGATCCCCCCGGCCAAATAGATAAGGATGGCCACCAGAAGGCCCGCTGTTAGCAGTTGAGACGTGGCAAACGCAATTCGCGTAGGGCGCTGTATGATTAACCGCTGCCCGTTTTCTGGTAGGGTAGTGTAGGAATGCAGCCACTCCTCTCCATCAGGCGCAGTGGACGTAAAGGAGCCAGAATCGTCAAAAAGTGCCGTGCGAAAAATGAGCCGCAGCCAGATGTTCCAATCTCGCGAAACATCCAAAGCGATGCCTTGTTGGTAGCTGGCTAATATATTGTGCGCTGGATCGATAACAGTAGCCGTGAGCGGTCCCTTAATGCCGGCAACCTCGACCCAAGATTCAAACTCATTGGCAAACAGTGCCTCATCTGCTTTTGGGTCCACGCGCTTGGCCAGCGCCTCGACGAGAGCCAGGTCGGCCGTCTGCACATTTTGTTCCAGACGATTATTGAGCAGCAGGGCAAAAATCAACGCTCCAGCAAGGATCAGTGCAGCGAACAAGATGTACAGACGCAAAAAACGAACGCGTAAATCCGGTTTGGATCCTTCGCCAGGCAAACCTAAATCGTTGCCAGGTTGGCTGTCAACAGTGAAACTCACAATCTGCCTTGGACTTTTTCCACTACACTTAAGATTAAGAAGAAGTTGCCAACTTTCTGTATCCGTACAGGGTGTTCAACTTGCGGTAGATTGAAAAGGTGGCAGACTTTCGACGCTACCACTACCTATTTAGCACTGTATTAAGCGCCATCACGATATTGTTATACGACCATTATGGAGCAAGTCCAGGATTGGTCAAGTGCAACGGCCGTAAATCCACCACATATCCAAACATTATGTCAACCATGTACGCGATATCGGGGATGATTTCCAATGCACCCCCATATCTTTGATAATTGCTTTCCACAAATTAAAACAATTATCGACGGCTGGTAGGAAGGAAAAAGGTGTCAGGGATGAGGCGGGAAGGGTGGGAGGCGACTCATAGTTTCACTGCGCTTCCAATGCCGCTTGCACTGAAGATGTGGAAGGACCACTGATCTGGGGTCAGGACAGAAAAAACCTCGACTGCGATTGGGACTACGATTGCGATTGGCGGCGGAGGGGGAACAGGCGGGGAACGGTTTGCTGGTATTCCTCATAAGCCTGGCCAAAGGCCCTAACCAGGCGGCGTTCTTCATAGATTGAGCCAATCCAGAAATACAACGTTGCCAGAACATTAAAAAGCAAAGTTCCCAAGGTTATAGCTGGGTTCAACCAGATGAACAGCAGGCTGAAGGAGTAAAGGGGATGGCGCACCCAACGATAAGTCCCTGTAACAACAAGTTGATCGGGCACTTCCGGGTCGGCAGACCCTTGCACGTAGCGCAGGGCCTGGCGCAAGCCAATAAATGCCCATACATCCGTCTGTAATAAGGAAAGCGCCAGGCCAAGCACGGCCAGCAATTGCATGCCCATCGTGATATAACGCCAGGGATAGGGAATAATCCAAAGGGTCACCTGCGGAATTTGCGTCCACAGAGCGTAAAGCACAGGCAAAAAGGAGAGCAGCGAAAACAAATTATAGAGCAAGCGGTAAAGACCTTGATAAGCCCTTTCGCCAAAGCGGTTGCGGAAAGCTCTTTTAGTTGAGGATGCCGCCGTAATACTGTGAACGAAGGCCCAAATTACAAAGCTGATCAGAAACCAGAGCATACTGTCTCAGAAACCCTTATTTGTAGAAGCTCAACTTTGCCGACTCTGCCGGCGCAAGCGTATCACTGCGCTAAACCTGAAAAGTTGAACTTCTTTGTTTGCACAGCGTGCATTATAATCCGGGGTGAGGAAGAAACGCATGCATGACTCATCAAAAAGTAATCCCTTTGACGCCGAAACCTGGGCCTTGCTACCAGACTATTTTGAACAGCTGCCCAACGCGGTAGACATCCACGTCTGGGGCGACCCAAGCGAAGGTGGCGGTGAGCAAGAGGCGCAGTACCTGGTGCAGACCTTGGCTGACCGCTTCAACCAGATTAATGCCTCCTTTTTCCCGCGTCGCGCCAATTATCCTTACTACCCGGTCATCGGCGTTTTCGGACGTGATGACAATGACGAGCCGGTTGATTATGGCGTCAGGTTGATCGGCCTGCCTTCTGGCTACCAGATGACCTCACTGATTACGGCCGTTCAAGCAGTGTCCTTTCAGGGGGCTTCGCTAGAAGTAAAAACACGGGTCCAACTACAGGCATTGGATCAGGAGATTCGCCTGGAGTTGCTGACCTCAGCCGATGATGAAGGCGGGGTTGTGATGGCCAAGATAGCCTTTGGCCTGGCCGTCGCCAGCCCGCATATTCGCTCCTTTTTAATCATGGCCGACGTTTTCCCCGTGGCCGCCGTCCGTTATTCAGCTACCTACCTGCCGCACCTGGTCATTAACGGCCGTGTGCACATTGACGGCGTCATGGAAGAAGAAAAGATACTAAAACAGATTGCCAAAGCGCTGGGATAGCAGTCAGCAGGAAACCTATCTCAGAACTTGACATTCATCCATTAATGGAGCCAACTTGCATGGGTCAAGCTGTTGGTCGTTGATTGTTAACTGTTACTCCCCCACCTTCTTATCCGCATCCCGCAAGCGCGCATCTGGTGTGGGTGAACCCGCAAGTGTAGCACCCATACGGCGGCCCCATCTGCGCATTCTGGAACGGCCGCGGGCCACGATATAGCGGGTCCGTTTCCATTCACGATCCAGCAGCGAGACGTCTGGTGGTGTCACGTCCCACTTCACCACCGCCGAAGCCCAGGTCAGGCCTCCGCCAAAACCGACAAAGACAATGTTGTTGTCGGGCCGCAAGCGTCCAGCTTCCACAGCAGCGGATAGCGCAATGGGAATCGAGGCAGCTGATGTATTCCCGGTCTTCTCGAGATTGACAAAGAATTTCTCCTTGGGCAGCTTCAACTTTTTGGCTACATGATCGATTATGCGTGTGTTGGCCTGATGGGGAATGATCAGGTCTACGTCGTCCAAGGTCAGTTCCGCTTTGACAAGCACATCCTGGATAGAAGTATGGACGACATGAGAGGCGAAGCGAAAAACCTGACGGCCGTTCATGGCTATGGTCTTATGGCCTCGCCCGTTTCCCAGATATTCGGGGCCCAGGGTTGGTACCGGATTGTGGTAGACGGCCGGCAAGCGCAGCAAATTGCCCCCTGATCCATCAGAGCGCATGATCGAAGCCAGTAGGCCTCCTGGTATACTGGAGCCCTTTAGCACCACAGCACCGGCGCCATCGCCAAAAAGGATACAGGTGCTGCGATCGCTCCAATCCACTACCCTGGACATCGTTTCGGCGCCAATAACAATCGCATTTCGCACTGATCCCGTGGCAATAGATTGGGCGGCCATATTCAGGGCATAAACGAAACCGGAACAGGCGGCGGCAAGATCGAAGGCGCCAGCCCGCACCGCACCCAGATAATCTTGCACGCGACTGGCAGTTGACGGGAAAATATACTCCGGCGTGGAGGTAGCAACGATAATCAAGTCTACCTGCGAAGGATGCATATCGGCAACGGCCAAAGCGCGGGCAGCAGCCTCAAAAGCCAGAGTAGCCGTGGTTTCCATCTCACTGGCAATGTGGCGCTGGCGGATGCCTGTTCTTGCGTATATCCAATCGTCAGACGTATCCACGATCTGAGCGATGTCATCATTGGTGAGAATACGTTTCGGCAGAAAACTGCCCCAGCCAATGATATGTGCATATTTCATAGAGGCCTCAACTATTTTATTCCTTTTTCATCCCGGCCGGGTGAACCTCTGCTCAGTGGTAACAGTATGAGAAAGGGTAGATATCTATTTTCACGCGGGCAACGATCTGTGGTTTAATTCGTACCAGACAGTAGTGCCGGTTATATTAGCATACCTTACATGCAAAATAACCCTGTGCTATGTATGGAGTTACGATTGACCTACAGAAGCACATCTACATGAAATACACCGGAGGTTTTTGGATACCCATGCTCTTGAAGTAACGCGAAAACATCTGAGGTGTTGGTTGAGAAACTTATTATGGATCGCGTAAATTGACAAGATTGCCCTATGGAAGAGCAAAACCGCCAGCGTAAAAGGCAAAAGGCATTACTGATCGGATTGAGTGGCTGTCTCTTGCTGCTTATTTGTCTTTTCATCTTGGGAGCGGGAACGCTGGCCGGTCTTTATTTCTACACGCGAGATGGCGGACAGACGGTGGTGGGAATCGACGCCGGCGCCCAGCCGCTGCCGCAATCGCCACCTACCGTGCCGCCGGCGGCAACGCCGAGCCTGGTATCGCCAGCGGGAGCCGCTCTGGCTACCCTGTCGCCAACGACGGTCGTTATCCCAACCCAGAGCGTGCCCACAGCGACAACGCTTCCATCGCCCAGCCAGGAACTCGACCAGCCGTCTCCTCCTTCTTCCAAGTTGGGGCTCGAACCTCCGGCGGACATTACCCAGGATCCTATTCCTGAACGTGCTTTTGCCGATCTTGAGCGCCTGTACGAGACGGATTTCCCGGTGCATAATTATTATGAAGCGGCAAAGAATCTGGGCGGTTTTGCAGAGGACTCGACCGTTTTCGATCGCTCTGGCTTCCAGGTTGGCGATCCCTTGGACTTTTATACGGATGAAGGGCCTGTTGAGGCGACGCTGATCGCAGTCAGTGAGCACGCTTATTTCTGGGTGGATGATGCACTGTACCTGGATGAAACGGCCGTGCGCGAGGCCGCTGAACAGCTTGAAACCGCCTATTACCCGCGACTCAGCCACCTCTTTGGCCATCCTTGGGATCCAGGCATCGATGGCGATTCTCGCTTCTCTATCCTGCATCTGGCCGGTTCCGGTGACATCTACGAATTAGGTTACTTCAGCGATCAAGACGAATATCCGAAGACCCTATTTAGCGATTCCAACGAACAAGAAATCATCTATCTTAATATGGGGCAGCTGGAAATCGGCAGCGAGCTTTACTTCGGCACGTTGGTGCACGAGTTGCAGCACCTTTTTCAGTGGAACCTGGATAGGAATGAGTCCACCTGGTTCAATGAGGGGATTTCCCAACTGGCCGAACAGTATGTGGGGCTAGATACGGCTTTGCCGGACGCTTACCTGTCGCAAACGGATACGCGTCTGGATCGATGGGAATACGATGATGACATCATTGACGCCCATTATGCGAGTAGTTTTCTCTTCACCGTCTATCTTTGGGAACAACTCGGAGAGAACGCAGTGTACGAGCTAATCAGACAACCGGCCAACGGGTTAACGGCCGTCCGCAATGTACTGCGCGGATTCGCGCCGGACCGCAGCCTGGAACAGTTTATAGCGGATTGGGCCGTAGCTAACTTCCTGGATGAACCGGCGTCCGGAGAGAAGTACGCGTATACGCAGCTGGATTTGACGCAGCCCACATTACAGAATCGATTTCGCCCGCCGACGTTAGATGATTCGTTCGAACTAGATCAATTAGCGGTGCACTACATAGACCTTGATCACAACGGGCGGATAAACCTGACCTTCGCCGGCGATACGACGACCAGGCTGATCGACGCCAAACCCACCAGCGGCGAACAGATGTGGGTTGCACCGCCCGCAAATGACAGTGATGCCCAATTGACGGCCGCCTTCGATTTGAGCCAGGTTGAGCAAGCCACCCTGGAATATAACGTCTGGTACGACTTGGAAGAGGGTTTTGATTTTGGCTACATTTCCGTCTCCACCGACCAGGGGACCACATGGCGCGTGATTTCACCGCAACAGTGGGTCAGCGGAGATTATGGCCCGGCTTACACTGGGAGCAGCGCCGGCAAGGAGGGCAGCAGCAGCGGTTGGATCCATGAGTCGATTCCCTTAAGCAGTTTCAGCGGCCAGCAGATCCTGCTTCGCTTTCATGTGCTGACCGATTTCGAGGGAGTTGGACAAGGATTCGCCTTGGACGACATCGCCATACCGGAACTAGGCTATTATGCGGACGCGGAGACAGATGACCAGCGATGGCAAATGCAAGGCTTTGTGCGCAGCGGCTGGCTGCTGCCCCAACGTTGGGCATTGCAGCTAATCAGGAAGGGGGTGGTTCCTGAGGTTGAACAGCTAGAGCTAAACGCTTACAACCAGTACCAGGGACTGGTTGATCTCGGTACGGAAGGCGGTACGTTGGTAGTCGTGCCCTTGACCCCATTCACAAAAGACACGGCGAGTTATTGGCTGCGGGCCACGGAGTAGCCGGCACCTAGCTTGAAGCGCTCATTTCGGGAAGCGGCTGGTCATCACCCGCCTGCAGCGTTAACGGTTCCTGGCCATCTTCAATGTGCAGCAATTGGGGTATTAAGAGACTGGCGACAGCCAGTCCTGAAGTAACCAGCCCACCCATTATAAACCAACTGCGGACCCCGATGAGATCGGCGACCGGGCCGGCAATGATCAACCCCAGCGGCGTCATCGCTTTGGAGAGACTCCCTAATAAAGTAAAGACCCTACCCTGCACTTCAGGGGCTACAATGGCCTGCAGAATTGCGATCAGTGGACCGTCGATCATCGGAATCATAAACCCGGCCAGCACGGCCACAGCAATTGCCAGGAAAAAAAGATTTGCCGGTACCAGGCCCAACAGAACCAGGCTCAAACCCAGAAAGAACAAGCCCATTAGCGTGGTTAGCACGCGTCGCTTGAAACCTCCCCAGAAGCTAAGCACGAGCCCTCCAGCCAACATGCCTATGCCGGCTGCGGCATCGATGGCTCCAAGGTGCCACGCCGTTCCGGCGAAGTGATTCGTCACCAGTAGCGGCATAAAGGAAAAGGCGGGGGTGAGCACCAGATTCACCAGCATGGCCATGCTCATCAGGATTATTAGCGCCGGCCGGTCAAGTACATAACGCAGCCCCGTGCGCAGGTCGGTCCAGTACGATCGGGCAGCGGGCGCTTTCTCCACCCCATTCTCATCTTGCTTCTGCGGCTGGGGCACGTGGATGAATAATAAGGGTACAATGGCGAACAAGGCGGTAGCCACATCAATGGCTAATATGCCCTGTAAGGGCAGCAAGGCCAACAGCAAAGCACCCAAAGGTGCGGCGGCGATATTCATACCCCCATTTAACATCTGGTTGAGGCCCTGGATACGCGTCAGCTGCTCATCCGGAACCATTAAACTGGTCGAGGCCATCATGGCCGGCCAATGAAAGGCGCCACCAAGAGCGCGGACAAACAGTAAAAGGTAAATATGCCAAATCTCAACCGCACCGGTTGAGAACAGGTAAGCCAGAACCAGCGTGGCCGCGGCCACCAGGCTGTCGGCAAGCAGCATGGTCAGCCGCCGGTTCCAGCGATCGACAAGAACGCCCACAAAAGGACCCAGGACCACTTGCGGCAGCAGCCCCACCAAGGAAGCCATGGCCAACACGGTGGCCGATCCGGTTTCCTGGGTCAGCCACCAGATAAGTGCGAATTGGACTAGCTGGCTGCCCAGCAAGGACACCGCCTGACCCGTCCATAGTACCAGGAACGGTCGAAGCGAGGTGGAGGGGGTGGCGTCTGGTTTGTTCATGTCGATCTTTACTCCTTTGACAAACAAGATAATAAACAAATATATTGATATTGTCAACATGTTGGTGATTTTATGAACATTATTGCCAATTATATTGATAAAACGGCATAGAATTGAATCACTTTCTTGTTATGCAGTGTGACGCTAAACACGATTCTGTGCTATACTTCGCCTCGCTTAACCCTATTTAGCTTGAGAAGGATATGATGCGCGTAAAGAATGCTAGAGCTATCTCCCGTATGCGTGAGGCGGGACGCATGGTTGCCGAGTGCTTTGCACTCTTGGAAGAGAAAATACAGCCAGGGGTCCCCTTAAGTGTCCTAGATAAGCTCGTCGAGGATTACATCGCCCAACAGGGAGCAGAGCCGCTTTATAAGGGTTACCAGGGCAGTTCGGCCGAACACCCGCCCTTCCCTGGCGTCATCTGCGCCTCGGTCAACCACGAGATATGTCACGGCCTGCCCGATAATCGGGTTCTCAAAGAGGGCGACTTGATCGGCGTTGACATCGGCCTCAAGCATAAAGGTTTCTGTGGCGATGCTTGCTACACATTTGCCGTGGGCAATGTATCCGCTAAAGCGCAGCGCATGATGGCTATCGGCAAGGAAGCGCTGCGTGTGGGCATTGAAGCGGCCCAACCGGGTGGCTACTTGCATGATATTGGCGCAGCTATCAATGCTTATACGGATGCTCAGGGGGTGAGCGTGGTTCATGAATGGGGTGGACATGGTATCGGCCGTGCCCTGCACGAACCGCCTTCAGTCTCACATATCCGCCAGTCGACGAGAGGTCCCCTGCTGCGACGTGGTATGACCTTCACAATCGAACCAATGATCAATGCCGGGACTCACAAGTGGTTTTTGCTTAATGACGGTTGGACGGTGGTTACGGCCGACGGCGATTTGAGCGTGCAATATGAACACACGGTCGTCATCACCAAGAATGGCCCAGAGATTTTGACCAAGCTGTAGGGGTTAACAAAGAAGTTCAACTTTTCAAGACCAGGAGCTTTTCCTGATCTCAAAAGATAAAAAGTTGAACTTCTAGAAAAGGGTCATTGCTTTTCTTCGTTGATTTCCGGCCACGGCTGTATGTCCAGAATCTTACAGTAAAGATAGTGTCCCACGACCATGGCTGAGCCAATTAAGGGCACGATGATCAGCGCCGTGAGTATGCCGGCCAGCGCCAGGGAGGCGACCACGGCTACAAAAACGACAGCGGGATGTATGTGTAATCTTTCGCTCATAATTCGAGGCCGGAGCCATCCGTTCTCGAACAAATGAATAATATTAAACACCACGACTACCAAGACCATGAACCAGAAGTTGGATAAGGGTAAATAGTTCGATCCGGCGACAAAGGCGACAATGCCGGCAATAACCGTCACAATCAGTGGGCCAACTGAAAGGAAGATATCGAACAATCCTGCCAACACGGCGAAAGCAAAAGCCCCAGGCAAACCCATGGCAGCAGAGGCGGCACCGGTCAACAGACCTACGATAAACATCAGCCGTAATTGGCCGGCAAAATAACGGTTCCAGACGTCGCGTATATCCACATAGAGATGGCGCATATCGGGGGCATACGGTTCGGGCACAAGGCCGATCAGCCAGTCGCGTAATTGTACCCAGTCCAGCAGCAAGTAATAGGTTGTGAAAACGACCACCAGAACCCAAACAAGATTGTGCGATGTAGACAAGACGACAGTGATCAGCAGATCAGGCCGTGCGGCATCTTGTGTGATCGCCGGCCAGTTAGCCAGAACCGTATCCAACGGTATTTGCATGCCGAAGACGGTAATCGGCGTCGCGAGTAAGGTCTGGACCTGAACCGTGATCGTCTCCAATTGCTCTGCCAGGTTGGAAAGTTGTGCTGGAAGCACAGGGGCAATCAGGGCACCTGCGATCACCAACACGGCAAGAAATGCCATAAACACGAGCAACACCGCCCACGGACGGCTCAAACGGCTTTGCTTGCTGACCCGCAGCACCAACGGGTTCAATACGTAAGCGAGGAGCGCCGAAATGGCCAGAGGTCCAATCAGATCCCTGGCCGAAATCGCCAGCCAGATGAGACCGCCCAGGATCAGGATCAGCACAAAGTAGCGGGTTGTAGTACTCCAACTTTTGCTCTCTTGCATGCTTGGCTTCTCGTTTAATACGGCGGTTACCTGCGATGTACAAATCAAAAAAGTCCACTTTTGGAGTATAGCATCTTTCGTGCACATAATCGTAAAGTGTGAGCCAAGGAACGGTTGTCGATCGTTAAGCGCGTAAAGATGGCTCTCCAACAATAGAGCTATCTGTCAATTTCCATTCCTGAAATGATCAGCGCGCTGTTTTGTGATAGAGTAAATTGTCCATTCTTTAGCACGGAGAAGATCTTTTGCTCGTTTATTTATCACAAGGATTGGTTCTTGGGGGAACGGCCGCGGCGCAGCCGGGCCCTTTACAGGCTTATTTGTTATCACAGACGATGAAAAACGGCTGGAGGCGCACCTTGCCGGCTGCTTTTGCTCCACTAATCAGTGACCTGCCGATTGTGTTGCTGGTCCTCCTCGTCTTGACGCAAGCGCCTGACTGGTCTTTGCAGATTCTACGCATCGTAGGCGGCATATTTCTCTTGTACCTGGCTTATGGCGCGTATAGGAGTTTTAGGACGGCCGTTACCACCACCCCACAACCCCTGGAATCAACCCAACAAGGTATGCTCAAGGCGGCGCTGATGAATCTGCTCAGCCCCAATCCCTACGTTTTCTGGGCCACGATCGCCGGACCGATATTAATTGCCGGCTGGAAGCAGTCACCCAGCAGCGGGATCAGTTTTGTGCTAGGATTTTACCTGACACTCGTTGGCGGTTTTGCCGCTTTCATCGCCTTATTCGCCTTGACCAAGCGCCTAGATGCACGCGTCAGCCGCCTTTTGAGCGGGCTTTCGGCGATTGCACTACTCTTTTTCGCCCTACATCAATTATGGCAAGGAATAAGCGGCATCTGAGAATGCCGACTACTCCACACGTTTGGAATGGACGATTTATTAAATCGTCCAACGATTTTTGAGGAGGCAATAATACAAAATGCAACCCATGGAATTAAGAACCCGCCAGGTTGGCCCCTGGGGCATGAATACTTATGTCCTGATCTGCCTGGACACAAAGCGCAGCGTGCTTATCGATCCGGGTGCTGATCCCGACACATTAAGCGAAATGCTCGCCGGCAGCACTCCAGTAGCCATCCTGTTAACCCATACGCACGGCGACCATACTGGCGCGCTGGCGGAGATGCGCAGCCGCTTAAATGTGCCGCTCTTGGCCCATCCCGGTCCCCATGCCGGAGGAATCGAACTGGATGCAGACCGCTGGCTGCAGCACGGTGATTCGGTTCAAGTCGGCAGCCACACTCTGAACGTTATCCACACCCCAGGCCATATCGGCGACCATATTTGTTTCGTCATTGAGGATGATTCGCGCAATATCGTCGGCGACACGATTTTTGATGGCGGTCCGGGAAAAACCTGGACCAGTGAAGAGTTTCAGACGACATTAAAGACGCTGCGCGAGATCGTGCTCACCTGGCCGGACGGGATGGTCTGTTACCCAGGGCATGGCCCCCATTTTCGCCTGGGCGACCGGCGGGCGGCTATTGAGGTATTCGTGGAGAAAGATCATGGTGACTTTTTCGGCGACGCCACCTGGGATATGTGAATGTGGCGCGGGAGAGCTGTTAGGGGCCGGGGCAGTGGCGGTTACGGTGCAGTACCCGCTTCCCTGTTTCCTTTCTTGCCTTCCTTTCTGTTATTCTCGCGGCGTTGCCCAGCATGATCTGATCTGCGCTGTATATCTTGTTATATCCTGCTATTTCTGATAAACTGCTAGGCAAATGAAGCTCAAGTCGCGCTCGCTTCTGGCTTTGACGATCTTGTTCGTCGTCATGGCCTCTGTTGTCATGCAGTATGAACGACCTGCACCGCTTTCTGCTGCCACCTACACTGGAGTCGCACAACTCAGCGGTCCGTTACAGTTGGACCTGGTTGTTTCTCCCCCTGTAGGCGTGCCGCGTGACCGCTTGCAGCTACGGGTTCTTTTGACCAACCACAGTGACACGCTGGCTTCACCTGAGATTCTGCTGCAGCTGCCTTCTAACCTGCAGATTGATAGCGAAAAATTGGCTGCGGGTGCTACCATGAATCTTGCTTCGAACACGGTCCAATGGCTGGCTGTCGTTCCAGGCCAGAACGGGACCAGGGAATTGACCTTACCACTCAAGGTCGCTGCAGTCGATCTGGCACACCCCGAACAGAAAATAACGGTAACGATGCGCCACGACGGTCTTGAGGAAAGCACCTCTACCGTGCTTTGGTTGGGGATTCCACCGCTTATTAACGGGATCACCAGTCCTTCGCATGTATCGATTGGCCAACCGTTGAAGTTGGAGGTTGATGCGACGGGGCCAGGGCCGTTGTCTGAAGTTTGGGAACTGGGTGACGGCCGTCGCCTGCCAATCAGCAGCCCTCCTGTCGTTTACCCGACAGCCGGGGTCTACAAGGTAACGGTCACCGTCAAGAATCCGGTCGGCAGCGCCTCTCATAGTGAACAGATCACAGTTGTGCCCCACGCCACGGCCGGATTCCGGCCCGCCGATGAAACAGCAGGGATAGGAGATGCTGTCAGCTTCATCAATGAAAGCGGCGGGCAATCACCTGTACGCTATACCTGGCAATTTGGCGATGGCACCCTTTCAGACGAAGCGAACCCACAACATATTTACCAACAACCGGGCACATACCAGGTACAGCTTTTGATCGAGAATGAATACGGCCGTTCTGAAGCATCACAGACGGTTATCGTTGGTCTGCCGCCAACGGCCGACATTCTCGTCGACGACAGCGCGCCTGCAGGGGAACGTCTGAGTGGCCAAGCTGTCGCCGTTGCATCCGGCACAGAGTTAACGTGGCAGATGGGAGACGGCAAAGAGTACAGTGGGGACAAGGTCAGCCACGCTTATCGCCAGACGGGCGATTATTATGTTACTTTGATTGCCAACAACGAATTTGGTTCGACGAAAGTCGGCCGTTGGATCCATGTTGACCCCGGTAACCTGAAGTCCTATATCCCTTTGGTCAGCTATTTTTCCGGGCTAACCAGTGGCAGTTCCGCCGACGCCGATTTGACCTTAATTTCAGAACAACCAGCGCTGGCAGTCGATCTAGAGGACACCTTTGTCATAGAGCCGCTGGAAATAGCAGCCGGCACGCCACCAACCGGCCAGCTTCTACTCTATGTCAACGAAGCACGCCGTCTATTTGATTTGCCACCATTAAGTGAATCATCACAATTGAGCGCAGCGGCGCAAAAGCATACGGTCGATATGGCGGCAACGCAGCACACGCAGCATGTCGGGTCGGATGGCTCAGCACCGGCCGAACGCCAGCTCTGGTATGGCTATACCCAGGGTTATGCCGGTGAAGCGACAGCGTGGGGATTCCCCGACCCCCGCCAGGCAGTAGAGTTCTGGGTCAACAGTCCGGGCCACCGTCCAATTGTTCTCAACCGCTGGGCCACAGAAATGGGTGTTGGCTATACGGTGGATTACGCTGCACCGAGCGTCTGGTATTGGACAACGGAATTTGGCAACAGCTTTGTGCCGGCCGACCCACCTGTACTGCGCGTACTGACGCCAGGCGACGAGCTGGAAGCACTGAATACCGATCTAGTCACTTTCACCTGGAACTGGTCACAACAGTTGTCATCTGCTGATAAGTTCACGGTGTACCTGCAAGGTTCCGGGAGCCCAATCGCTGTTGGCAGCGTTCAAAACCCAATCTTGGGCACACGTTATGTTTTGGCGATGAAAGCTGTAGATGTTGATGTCGCTGAACTTCTAGGCACGTACGCGTGGCAAATCAAGTTAGAGAACAGCCGCGGGGTCGTGTTAGCAGAAAGCGCCCGCCGCGAAATCGTGATCAATCCCGATCCCACGTCTGCCGACGCCGACGCCGGCGCCCACGGTGACACCGACTGTCGAAGCAAGCGCACAGCCCACTATCACGCCGACCGCAACGGACGTGCCCCCCACACCAATGCCAAAGCCAACTGAACGGCCTCTACCACCCATGGTAACGGCCACCCCCGTGACTCAACCATAACTGTTCGGACGGAAGCGCGATTGTGAAATCACGACTGCGTAAAAGTTAGTATCAATAGAAACGCCGAAAGCGCCGCACACATTGGAAAATGATAATTAGTTCCACTGTGATACCGGCGCTCCCGGCGGCAAGAAAGTTGATAAAGAAACTAGATATCCTGCAAATCAGGTCGCTTCTTCACTCATTCTCTGTTTCTTGCGGCGCTTACGACCGGGACGGCTGCGTTCTCTCAACTGGAGCGCACGCGTTTCTTCACAGAGACGTTCGCGTTCTGACTCCAGGCGAGCCAATATCTCCGCATTACGTTGTATTTGGTCCTCGCTCAACTCCACTCTGCGCTTAGCCATACTCCTTACTCCTGTGTTCTCTCCGCACCGCTTACAATTCTGTGCATTCCACAGGCGGTGCAAACTCGCCTCTGAAGCCCAACCAAAAGGGGCAAGCAGAAGTTATTACCCGGGTTACTTACAATTACCACCCAATTTTACCACGTTTTGCGGCAAATTTCCGCCCCTCTCACGCAAATTCGCCATAAATAACGTTCCGCAGGGCTGGTATGAAGCGTACGGATTCGAAGAAACACTTTCCCTTCGCCAATCAGATCCCGCAGTTTACTGATTCCGTTTCGGTTTGGGCTTATGCACGCGACGGCTGCGGCGTCTCTTTTCGCGCCCCCAGGGCCATTTCTGATAGCGATTTAGCAAGACCAATACGCCGGCGACGGCGAGAAGGAATGCAACCAGCATGGAATAGGTGATGAAGCTGTCGCCCATGGCGACCTGATCGGGACGGAAGAACTCCACCCAGGTACGTCCCGCGCCCCACCAGATTAAGAATAGGCCAAAAAGTGTGCCGGAACGCCACTGGTCACGATAGCGGTTATTCAGAAACACCAACAACAAGAATCCAGCAAAGAGCCAAAGGGACTCGTAAAGAAACGTGGGGTGAAAACGGGTTTCAGGGGGATAAACGCTCAGATCGCTATACTGTGCCAGGCGACTTTGCGGTTCGATGAGGATCCCCCACGGCAGATCGGTTGGCGGGCCGTAGAGCTCCTGGTTGACGAAATTACCCCAACGGCCGAACGCTTGAGCGATTAGTAAAGCGGGTCCAGCTACGTCGGCGTATTCCCAGAAGGGCAATTTGCGCCATTTTACCCAAATCCATCCAACCAGGGCCGCACCTACAAAACCACCGAGGATGTTAACGCCTCCCGCGCGTATGTTGATGACGTCGATGAAGCTTTCATATTGGGCGCCGCCCAGAACATCCAGTAGAACGTAACTCAAGCGGGCGAAGAAGTAGCCGGCGATGATCACGACAATGAGACCATTGTAAAGCTCGTCGGCGCTATATCCGCGGCGCTGTATCTCCCGGCCGGCCCAAATAGCTCCAATGGCGATGCCAAGGGTGACTATGATACCGTACCAATAGATGGGGAATCCGTTGCCAATAGGAATGACAAAGGCAACTGGGTCGATTTGAATCGTATCTAGCATATCCTGTATCCTGTGAAAACTATGGTTAATAAGTGCACAATTTTATAAGGTACTCAGTCAAGGTAGCCCAACCCGCGCAGGCGCTGCATCAAATGCGCATCACTTTCCAAATCAATTGGCGCGTCTACGGTCTGGTGACCGCGCTGGTGCAGCGCATTATCCACCATTTGTTTGAGTTGAACATCAAGAGACGCCAGAATGTGCGGCCTGCCTTTTTGGATATCCTTTAACTCCAGCGGATCAAGCGCGAGATCGAACAGCTCGTCGGCTCGGTCATCAAGGTGAATCAGTTTGTGGGTTGTGTCTTGCCCCTCACTCACGATGGCGCGCCGCTCCGACAGGCAGCGAAACTGCTGCAGAAGGTGTGGCTGGCGTTGTTCGATGGCCTTGACGAAATTAAGGGGTGGGTAGATTTCGCTAAAGGCTGTGCCATTTTCTGGATCACGGCCGTTTGCCGTGTGTCTTAAAGACAACCGTCGTGCCTCTGGAGAAATCGATTCCGCTAGCTCCTGCGGGCCCTGTCCCAAAGCCTCCAACATGGTATGGAAAACGCGCCGCGTGCTGACCGGTGTATCTATGCGCGCGGCGTGGGGCCACTGCTGCGGCCAATCGACGATCAAGGGTACATGAACCAGTTCCTGGTAGGCGACGAAGGCGTGCCCCATGTAACCATGTTCACCCAGGCCATCACCATGATCCGCTACAATTACAGTCAATGTATTGGAGCGGTTGGCACGGCCGTCTAGCGCCGAAAATAGCTCGCCCAGGTAATCATCCTGGTAAGCCACTTCGGCGTCGTACATATCGCTGAGAACGTTGCTTTCGAGTTCGCCAAGTGGATCAGCCAGGGGAGCTGCCCAACGATACGCTTCCCGGTTCCAGGTGCGCATGATGGTTCTGGCCTCTCTGCTTTCGCGGATATAGGGCGCGACGCGGTCTACATAGTGGCCGGGAGGCCAAAAAGGCAGGTGCGTTTCCATCAGGTTGAGGAAAAGAAAGAGCGGTTTTTCTGAATCTTTCTTTTCGCGCAGGCGCAGAAAGTGGGATACATCCTTTACGGAACGGGCATTCTGGCCTTTAAAATTGGCTAATTTCGACCACAGCGGCGTTGCCCAAGACTTAAGCGAAAGGCGGAAAGCCAGGTCTGACTGGCCGAAATAATTCTGAATGGGATAGGAAATGCGGCGCAAGAATTGCGTATAGCTTTCCGCAAAATGGTTCAGCGGCCAGGGCAACCCGGAGGAGGCATGCGGCAAACTGGGAATGGCGCCGCCATAATTGAAGAAATGTTGGAAGCCGCGCTTAAAGCCATTGTTCAGTATTCCCACCAAAGGATTATTGCAAAAACCGACTGTCTCATAACCGGAGGTCGACAGGATCTGGGGCAGGTGTGGCAGCGCCGGGCTCAGACGTTGCGCGGATTGGGTTAGCTGGTGAGCGGTAGGATATAGCCCGGTGAACATGGAAGCGTGGCTGGGCACGGTCCATTGGGCCGGCGCAATCGCTTGTTCAAAAACCACACCTTGGGCGGCGAAACGATCCAAATTGGGTGAAAGCGGTTTGTCATAACCATAACAACCGAGGCGGTCAGCTCGCTGCGTGTCGAGCACAATGAATAGTATGTCGGGTAGTCGGGTAGTCATTATTTTCACACAGGATTATATTGCTTTATGGCGTCACAGGCACCCCTTCAGAGTCAAAGATTGCGCAGAATAATGAAGAGGTACAAAAAAACAGGGGAAGGCAGCCGCGATTTCACAATCACGTAATTGGAGCGCGAAAGTTTTTTCGCGACTGCGGCGGTTACCCAATCAAATAAGCAAGATAGATGATTCTGCAGCCTGAGCGAACGACCTATTGATGGTGCTGCGGGGACATTGTGACGATATGGTTCCTTAATGATAAAATGGGTCTATTCCGTCTTGAGGTAATGCCTTACTATAAGGTGCCCCATTTATGCACGTCACTCACCTATCCCTCGAAAATTTTCGCAACTACGGCCGTCTGGAACTCAAACTGCCGCTGGGTGCAACGCTGCTGCATGGGGCAAACGCGCAAGGCAAAACGAATCTGCTGGAAGCGCTCACCTATCTGGCTACAACCCGCTCTCCCCACGCCGGGCAAGACAACCAGCTGCTCAACTGGGAAGTCCTGAAAACGCCTGATCCGCTGATCGTCGGCCGTCTAGTGGCTACGATTGCCACCGGAGAGGGAACGCGGCTGGTGGAGCTGCGCCTGATCAAGGAGGAAAAGGAGCGTGGGCAGGTTAGTTTCCGGCGCGAAGCGCTGGTTAACCGCCGCAAAGTCCGTTTGATGGATATGCTTGGCCAGCTTCAGGTCGTGCTGTTCCTACCGGAGGATGTGAACCTGATCACCGGTGCGCCCAACAAACGGCGCCGTTATTTGGACGTGCTGCTGTGCCAGATCGACTCCTACTACTGCCGCAACCTGTCGCAATATAACAAGGTGCTTGAACAGCGTAACGCGACGCTGCGACGGCTTGCCGAAGGGCAAGACAATCTGGAGATATTGGCCATATTCAGCGAGCGCCTGGTGCAGTTGGGAAGTCAAATCTATGCACGGCGGGCCGCCTTTTTCAGGGAGATAAGCCGCGAGACGCAGCGCATTCATTACGAGGATCTAACCGACCGGCGCGAATCACTGCGCATCGGTTATCTGCCACGCTTGCAAGTGAATCAGAACGACCATGACAAAGAGACGGCCGTGGGCGTAGCCGGCTGGCTAAATGAGCAGCGAGGTGATGTGGGGTCCGTCGGCGAACGCTTTGCCAGCGAACTGGCAAGCTGCCAGGGGACGGACATCGCACGCGGGGCGACTACAATTGGCCCGCATCGCGATGATTGGTGTTTCTGGATAGACGGCCATCTTCTCAGCGACTATGGCTCGCGCGGCCAGCAGCGCAGCGCTATGCTGGCCATGAAGCTGGCCGAAATTGAGTGGATGTCCAGGTTGTCCGGAGAAAAGCCCGTGCTGCTGCTGGATGAGGTCCTGGCTGAATTGGACCAACAGCGGCGAGAGCTTCTCCTACATGCCGTGGAAAAGGTTGAGCAGGCTATTTTGACGGCAACCGATCCGGGGATGTTCAGTGCTGGATTCCTGGAGAAAGCGACAAGTATGACGGTTGTGGACGGTCGTGTGCGGCTGGATTAACAGCCAACAGTCAACAGCCAACAGTCGTCAGTCGTTTTGGACTCCAGGTTGATTTTTCGGATCTATGGAGACGCCAAATCCTGCGTCGCAAATATTAAGCCCACTGCCCCCGACTAAAGGCTCTAAATTCGACCGCAAGCTCCCTACAACGGCCGTTTTGCCGGGACGCCCACACGACGGGGATATGCGTCTGGGGTGGGATTTGTCTTTTCTATCACCACCAGGTAGGACGGCTGATCGTGACCCGGGAGCTGCACGGGCAGCAATTGCGCAGCGCCACCGCCAAGGATTGAAATCGCTTTTTCAGTACCAGCCGTTTCAGTGACGGCAGAGGGCCCCTTCTGGGCTAAGGCGCTCCCCCCTATACGGACGAAAGGCAACAAATACTCGACCAGGATGTTTAGGCCGGCCACAGCGCGGGCTGCAGCCCAATCATAAGCTTCGCGGTGGTCAGGGGTGCGGGCAACACCTTCTGCACGGCCGGCGATAATCTGAACGCCGGCTAGCTGCAGCTCGTCCACCACTGCTTGCAGGAAGCGCGTTTTCTTGTGCACGCTTTCCAGCAGGGTTAATTTTAGGTCTGGAAAAGCGATCTTCAGCGCTAAACCAGGAAAGCCGGCACCCGTGCCTACGTCGATAAGGGAACGGCCGTTCAAGTCACCCGTGGCCAGAAAACAAGTTAGCGAATCTAGAAAGTGCCGCGTCTGGATCTGGTCGCTTTCGCGCACGGCCGTTAGGTTCAAACGCAGGTTCCAATCCAGCAGCAGCGTCTGGTACTGTTCAAACTGAGCCACTTGCCCGGTAGTCAAGGGGATGCCGAGGCGCTGCGCTCCTAAAAGGAGAGAGGTCATGGCCGGCATCAATCAGACGTGCAGCCGGTCACCGTGGTGCAGGCGGCGCGCGATCTCGAAGGTCTGTCCTTGCGCGCGAACGGTGGGGGCGTGGGCGGCCAGATAACGGGCCGCGGCGACCAAAACGTGAACCGCATCCTTTGACCCCTGCAGTAACTGTGCCTGCCTGAAGGCCGCTTCCATGGTCTGAATCGTATGGAAGTCGCGATCTTCGCGCAGCAAAAGCGACCCCAAAACGGCCATCAAGCGCTCCTGATCGCCGCCCGCGTAGAGATAACGCGCTACGAGTTCTCCCGCCTGATCAACCTGCTGCTGGCGGTCTAGCATGGTTGGAAGCGCTGCCAGCAGCGCCTCACTATCAGCCGCCTCTTCTGTTGGCTGCGGCAAATGGGCCGCGGGTATATTGAGAAAACGATCCAGATAGACGCTCATCGCGGCATCAAAAACAGCGCGCAGCAGTTCGACGGAGGGAGCGCGGCGCAAACCCTGCTCTACGGCATTGGCAAAAGTAAAGGTGTGCAGCGCCGTGTCCCAGTCGGAAAACTCGTTGCTGGTATGGAAACGAGCGATGCGCAAAGCGGCGGCATAGGAAACGGCCGATGCCAAATCCACTGCAGGCGACCCCTCGGCCAGGGCGGCCAACAGGCCGTCTACCGTCGCCTGCGGATCATCCCCCAAGATGACGGCGACCAGCTTCTCCCGTCCCGGCCAGGCAGCGCCGTCCTTTTTTTGCTGCAAGCGGCCTTGTTCGAGAACCGCCGGCAGACGTTCAAAGCTGTTTTCCAGCAGGGCCACCAAATCGAGCGGATTGCGCCAGGAATTGGATTCCTCCATGCGCTCGGCCGTGGCATAAGCGCGCACGAGGCTGGTCAGCAAGGTGCCGGCCAGATCCCAACCGGCGATATCTAAGGCTTCGAGCGCCTTGTTGGTGAAGTCGAGGACATGTCCAATTTGCAGGTAGCGATGATCCGTGGCCGCCGCGAAGAGCATATCGGCAGCCTGCCGCTGATCAGCGCCGGCTGGCCACGGCCGAGACCAGGCATCGTTCAGCCCCTTCGGCATCGCGCACTTCGATGAAGCGCCGCAGCCAACGCTTCAGGGTCGGGATATCGCTCGTGGCCTCGGGCAGAGGGGCCACGCCGAAACGGGGCGCCGAGCCGGATAGCTCCCTGGAAATGGCGGACAGCCCCTGGTAAAGGGCGCGCGGGCGCTCTTCTTCTGGCAGGAAGGGCAGCATATTCACCAAGCAGGTGAGGATCGTCAGCCCCTGGCCCCAACCGGACCAGCGAAAAGCCGCGCCAAATTGCAAACCGGTCCTGAAAGGTTCGGCCATTTGCGGCTCGCCTTCGGCCATTTGCAGCACGGATTTGCCAATAACGAGGGGGATGTCCCTTTCCAGCCCGACGAGCAAACGGCCGCATTGATGCAAACAAGGTTCTGTATGGTCGGCAATGTCCACCCATACTTCTCCCTCACGCACCTGCACGGGGAAATGGCGTACATCATCCGCCCACTGGTCAAAGGTGCCCCCGCTGTCCAGGTCAAAACGGGCATGGTGCCAGTGGCAGGTCAGAATGCCATCGTGTACCGTGCCCTGGTCTAAGGGAAACCCATATGGGGGCAGCGGTTATCGACGGCAAAGACGGAGCCCTGATGAGCAAATAAGGCCACGGTGTGCCCCTCTACTTGTACGGTCAATTGACCCCGGTCTTCCACGCCGGCCAGGGATGCGGCAAAAACATATTGCCTTGTTGAGTTGGGCATCATATACCTCTATTCGCTGCTTGATGCAATTGTCACCTGATTACATGATACTCATAGAATGGCGAACCGCAAGGGGTAAAGGTTGCGAGGGGCGAGTGGCGAGTGGCGAGTGGCGAGTGGCGAGGTGAAAAAACAGCAGATGCGCTCGTTTGGCCGAGCGTATCTGCTGTTGCACACACGATTCAGGGCACTCAATGGGGAATTATTCAATGCCTACCGCCGCAGGCATCCCCATCAGCCTACCTGTACGATCGTCGGGGCCTGGCCACCGGGTCCATGGCCCACTGGATGCCCGCAGTCATCTCCGTATTGTCCAGATAGCGTCCGCGAACCGGATCAAATTCATCGGCAAATGTCTTGAAGATGCGGCTGCCGTCCCCCTTGGCATAGAACGGCACCAGGCTGTTGGTGTGATCAGTGCTGTGCCACTCCATGCCCGGCAGAACGCCTTTGCCATTAGTTGATCAGCGGCATCCAACTGGGGTCGGAGCCCGGACCGGTCAAATAGCCGGTTTCATGGTCGCTGGTGACGATCAGCAGCGTCTCGCCCCAGTTGCTGTTTTTCTGGACCCAATCCACCACCGCCTGCACAGAATTGTCGAAGTCGATATGTTCTTCAATCATGCGCCCGGATTGGTTGGCATGGCTGGCCCAGTCGACCGCTCCGCCTTCAATCATCAGGAACAGGCCATCGGGATCGTCGTCCAGGATGTTGAGCGCCGCTTTGGTCATCTCTTCCAGCGTAGGTACCGTATCTATCAGAGGCACCACAAAGGGATCGGCATACCCATCACCACTGCGGTTCGACTGCAAGCGTCTGGTACACCTGCGCCGTGCCCAGGACACGCTTCGGGGTCGGGCCGCTCATCAGCGACTGGAACTCGGCACGCGTCTGGATGAGCGTCCAGGGATCGTCGGCGCCGTCGCCATCAGCATCCCCTCCGGCGGTCCCGGCCACCAGGTCATCCCACGTTGTCTCGCCGCCCACGTACTTGAAGGTGTTGGGCGGGATCCGCTTTCATTACGCCGTCGGCATCGTACCAGGGATGGCCGGCGCCCATGATCACATCAGCCGCGCTGTCATAGACCATTTCCTGGCCGATTTCAGCATAATTGTCGCGACTATACATTGTGGGCCACGAAACCGGCCGGCGTGGCGTGCGTCCACTCGACGCTGGTGATCACGCCCGTCGCTTGGCCCTTCTCCTCCGCCATCTCCAGCAGGTGGCGCACTGACTCCTCGTCCATGTCGACGCCGATGGCGCCATCATAGGACTTGACGCCGGTAGACATCGCCGTGGCGGCCGCGGCCGAATCCGTGTAGCAATCCTCACATAATCGAACGCGCTCCAGGCAGCAGCCGGATCATAACCCTGGCCCATAGCAGGGATCCCCCTCGTCATAGTCCATGTAGGTGCTCATGGCCGAACGAACCGGGAAGTGCTCGTACACCTGCCGCGCTTTCTTGCCATAGTTGTAGTAGTCCGCCGCCTGACGTGATTGAAGCCACGGCCGTCGGCGATGAGGACGATGATGTTTTTGGAGATAGGCTTATGGGCTGCGGAAGAGGGTGTAACAAAAATGGCCGCGACCATGATGCCCCCCAGCAGCAGAAACAGCACAAGAACGTAGATGGTTACCTTCGGTGATCTTTCCCTTTGCGTACTCATTATTTCTCCTTGAAGTGAATCTTAACCCAAACCAACGATTAAGATGAGCCAAAGTATCAGTCAGGAACCATCAGCACCTCCTCGGGCACGCAGCCGCGCCAAAAAGGCCGGTTGCCACGCCGCTTACGGGTCCAGCGCAGACCCGGTCTTGGACCCTCAGAGTCTCTCCTCGAGACCGGGATGGCGTGACAAAACTACACTCGATTCATAACCTGGCGTACGACTTGATCACCCCTCAGCCCACGTACAGTGTACATTTTTTCACAAACGGCCGTATGCCGGATTAATCGCACCCTAATGATATACGGCCAACATGCAGGACGACGCGCGAAAATAGAGGGCCGAATTGCCGCCTCTTCTCGTTATTGTTTTATGTCAAGTTAGAGTATTGCTCTTTTTTGAGAGGGTGTTTTGGGGAGCTTTTGTTTCTTTGTTCCTTTTGATGTTTTTATTCTGGGATCAAAGTCGATTTTGGGGGGTGGGAGCGGTCAGGTGTCAGGTATCCGGCGTCAGCTGACGCCTGATACCTGTACGCGAAGCGGTCGCTCTGTGACATTGCTGACTGCTTTTCTGAATTCATGCCCTACCTCGTATTTTGGTTGAAGTTTGTTCTGTTTCACTTGCAGTATAGAATAGAACAGATGTTCTTGTCAAGAGGGAAAAACATCGAAAAGATATCATCAAAGATTGCTCAGATTACGCAGATTTTTTGTGGAGTGGTGGGGATTCCCGTCAGGATCTTGAAATAGCCGGCCGTTTTATTGCCAATCCCCTTAATTTCCTTCAAGCGCTGCATATTACGCGCATTAATCAACCACGCCCGCCGATCATCGGCCGTCTCCAGCCCCTTTGGCTGCTATCCTCTATTTCAGGAACTGGCGGTTTAGGCTATTATTCGAGATCGTAAGGAGTATTGTCATGGTCAAGAAGTCCGCTAAATACCGTCTCAAAAAAACCAACCAGCGACAACAACGGGCGCGTAAACGCTCGCGGTCCAGCCGCGTCATGAGCTCATTGAACGCGCTCGGCCTGCGAAAGCTAAAGCCTAAATTGGCGGAAATAGGCCAGTGGCCGCTGCTGGAATGTCTGATTTCGCAGAGCTGGCAAGATTCGCCACAGCTCTGCCAGGTGGCAGTCGTCCGCCAATCACCCGCGACTGGCGAGGTCGTTGTGGGCGGATTCATCGTTGATTTGGCCTGCCTGGGCGTCAAAAACGCTTTGACCAACCTATACCCGTCAGCAGCCGAATATCGGCGCGAATATCGCCGGCATTTACTGGCATCCCAACCGATGATGGATTGTGATTTGGACCTGGCGGCAAAGGTGATTGAGGAAGGTACTGTCTACGCTCGCTCCTTGGGGTTCAATCCACACAAAGACGCGGCCATGGCCTTGAAGATACTCGGCGACGCCAACCCAGAGAACTGTGCGCAGACGATTCCCCTAGGCAAAGATGGCAAACCCCTGTTTGTGAATGGGCCGTATGATGATGTTGAAAGCATCATGCGTACATTGGATCGCAACGTGGGACAGGGTAACTACGAAGTGCTTATCTTGTTGCAGGATCCAACGGAAGCGTGGTCTGATCCCGATTTATTCGAATAAATATGGGTTCATGGATATTTGTTAGCCGGGCAAATTAGACGGCCGTTGAGTTTACCGTTATGGGGCGCGCCAACGATCATCAAGATGCGTTGAAACTGGACGGAGTAATCACTTTAATCACGTTGCCGCTAAAGCGCCTACTCCTCAACTTTTTTTCCTTGCATCAGCTTTATACCGCTCCCAGAAGTCAAAATAGCGCAGCTGCGCGTGGTGCACGGCCGTACTATTCTCCCATCCTTGCGATCCAAACTCCTCCGGCAGCCAGCCGCGAGCGGCATTGATCAGGAAATCATAAAATTTCGGGTAGGATTCAAATATTTCCACCACGCGACGGCGAATCCTTAAACAGCTTTTGCCCCCAATTCTCTTGCGTTCAAAAAACAAGCTGTTGTACGGTTTTAACGAGCGAACACGGGGATACGGGGGAGCGACCAATCCGATTACCAAAGGCCATAAACACGCCCCGCTGACCCTCAAGATTAGCGCCTCTGACTGCATCGGCAATTTGCTGCTGCGAGAAGTAATCGTCGGGGTTTCTGACGAAGAACAGGTAGAGGTCAAGCTGCCCTGGGGGGATAACCAAGCGGGTCAGAATTTCGAAGATGGCGTCGTCGGTTTCGAGGATCTCAGCAATCAGCTCCTCTTGTTCGCTGGCCTTGGACGGCGCTTTCTGGCCCTGCTTTTTGGATTTTCGTCGCGTGTCTTTCTTGACGGCCGTCGATTCTTGCAGCCGTATGTTTTCCCATATCTGGGCCTGGATGGTGATGGTCAGATTGATCTCACGGCCGTCTTCATAGCGAACGCGCATTTTGGGTTCGTCGATAGAGAGGACCTGGTAACGGCCGTAACGGTTGTGGTAGGTTTCGCCTACTTTAAATGGGTGGTCCACTTAACGCCTCCTCACAACTCTCAAACCGCTAACAATATTCTGCCAGCAGCCATTTTCTCTATGTACTCGCTCAACAGCCTTGGCGTAACATAACCCAAGGATTCAAACATCAGTTGCGATTTCTTTGGCGAAGCCTTCGGCAAAAACGCGGCAGCGTTCGCGGAACGTCGCCAAATCCCCATCCAGTGCCAACGGCCGTGCCGATAAGGACATGCCCTTGAATTGACCCTCATAATGGAAAGCTCGGGCATCGCTGTAGATGAGCACCGCCCGGCGCACGCCCATTGTGTGACAGTACATGAACATTTGATTGAGATCGTCTCGGATCGGCTTTTCTCCGAACAACTTGTACTTAGTGTCCAGAATCAAGTGTGGCCGGCCGTTCTTATTGAGGACGATATCAGGTTGTCCTTCTTCTCGCTGCGCCACATCCAGATAGATTTGTGGTTTGATATCAATACTGTAGGTGGGGTCGGCGGCAAAATACTCTTCCAAAAAGCGGCCCACAAACAATTCAAATATATAGTGCATGGGCAGTAAATATGTCATGAATGGCGTTTCGCCGCTGTGACCTTCTAAAGAAAGATGCTGCATGAAGAGTCGCGCCGAAATTGATGGGCGTCTGGTAAGCGCCGTTTAGACGATTGTAGATAATGCGATCACAGTCGGCGGGGCTGACCGGTGCCAGGGGCGCTTCGGAAAACGCGGAGAGCGTGCGGCGAAGCTGGCGGCGAAGAACTGCATCATCGAAGCTGGCCCTTGACAACTGCCAGAGGGTGAATTTCAAGATGCGATTCTCGCGCAGATCGGCCGTCAGCTCATTGGTCCGCTGGTGGAAACGTGTCAGTTGTGCTGCGTTGGTCTGCAGCTGCCTGGCCAGCAGCAGACGACCGCGTAGATAGGGGTGGTTCTCTTCGAAGTCGACATAGCCACGGTAGATGCCCTTGCGCACAAGGTGGTCGACTTGCTTCACGAAAATCTTGATCAAGAATTTGAAAAGATCCTCACCTGCCGCGAGGGGCGATTCCCCGTCACGGAATTTGGCCAGCTCGTAGGCGTAGGTTAGCATGAAGAACAGGTTGGTGAGCGGTGTTTTGGGTTGGATATGGATGCGAAGGCCGTCGATGGTAATGACGCCGATATAGTTACTGGCGGTCAGGTTAAACTGGCCTGGCTCATCCCAACTCTGTTCCACCTTCAGATAGTTTTTGTAGCTTTCTCGCAAATGACGCGCTTGTGGAAACGTGACCTTGTCAGTGGTCCGTGTGCGGTGTTCGAACAGCGACAAAACGGTTGGTTCAGCTGCCATCTGGATTCTCGCGCAGGCGCTGCATGAATTCGCTGTCCCACTCCCAGCGTTGGGCTTTGTTCAGCTGGTCAAAATGATACTCTTCTAAGTAGGGCAATATGCTGCGCTTCCAGATGCGCTTGAGTTTGCGCTCATCGAGATCGTCGCGCATAAAATAACTGGGACCGACGCGGAAGTGAGGATCGTCGATGGCCTCCTGGCTCAACCGGCGATAAAGGGCGGCGAGATAGGGCAGTTGCGATGGGTTGGCGGAGAGCCAGCGCTCGAATAGATCGGGATCAGCGGCGAAGTGGAAAAAGTGGAAGCGGCGGCGCAGGGCGAAGTCGACCAGGGCGATGGAGCGATCGGCAGTGTTCATGGTGCCGATGATGTAGACGTTCCCCGGTATCCGGAAACGTTCCCTGGAGTAGGGGAGGGGAACAGTCAGATCGCGGTATTCCAGCAAGAGCATTAACTCGCCAAAGATGCGGGCGATGTTGCCGCGGTTGATTTCGTCAATGATAAAGATGCAGGGGCCATCAATGCTTTCGGCGCGGCGGCAGAAGCGCACGAAGACGCCGGAGCTGGGCGGGTAATCGACAAAATAGCGGCCGTCCTTCTTGCTGCTCTTAGGCCGAATGCCTTCAATGAAATCCTCGTAGCTGTAAGTGGGATGGAACTGGATGATTTCCATTCGCTCCGCAGGTGGGTCGGCGAGACCGGTCAGCAGTTGGCCCAAGTGGCGGGCCACGTATGTTTTGCCGGTGCCGGGCGGTCCAAAGAAGATCACCTGCTTGCGATCTTCCAGCATTGCCTGGAGTTCAGAGGCCGTATCGTTGGTTAAATAGGTCATGGCCAGGAAGTCACCTTCTGTATAAGGCTCAACCTCTTCATCCCCATCCCAATCGTCGTCCGGAAACTCGTCGGCGAGATAGCGCTCAATGACTTGATCAGGATCATCGGCGACAGCCCAAAGGTAAAGCGGGAAGACGCGCAGAAAGGCATTGTGAATGCGATCGGCCAATGCTGGACCCAGCATGGTTACTTCTTCCGGCTTCAAGGATTGGAGCATTTCAAAATCCCCATCCCCTACCCAGCGGCGCAGGTCTGACGCTGAGCTAATTTCGGTTCTCTCGCGTTTGCCATCTTCCAGCCTACGGTCAAAGTCAAAATCATTGGTCAGTTCGAGCTGGCTAACTAATAAATACAGGTTATTGGGGTCATCTAAGACGCGACGGCGAAACTGATCGTGAACTTGTTTGGCCGAATCCCCAAAATAAAAACCGAAACGAAAGACATCAGGGTATAGGGTGATAAACAACTGCGCATCTGATTTTCTTGATAAACGATCGCGAAAGAACGCACCCCAATAGTATTCATGGTACATGCTGTCCGGCCTTGCCGCCCAATTCTTGTGAATTCTGGCCAAAACATGATGGGCCGTTGGCCTGATCTCCAGCGCGTCGGGAACCAGGTAAGGATCAAACTTCGACTTCAGCAGCGGGCCGAGATCGGTAAAAAGGGCGCGCATGGGTTCGCGAACGCTGTCTTTCCAGCGATCGCGATTAGGTTCCATCCACTCTTTGGTATTGTTGTCCTGCAGTTCGCGCATGAAAGCGAAGGTGTCGGCCGTGAAGCCGGCAAACTCTTGGGCCGCGACAGATTCTACACCACCCATGATGGCGTCAGCCTGCATCGCTGTCTCCACCGCCTCAAATTCAGCCTGGCTCAGTTCCAAGACTGTCCCCTGCAGAAACTTGTTGCGTACATTTGCAGGAAGCCGATCGACACTGATGGTTTTGGGCTGCCAGTCGACGCCGATGCGCAGCCAGAAATTGCCGCCAAAATAGTCCTGATCGGCTGGCTGTTCCAGGGCGACGCGTTCATCCAATGGCCAGGTGACTTCGCCAATGCCGCCGATGGTCTTGTTGCGTAAGAAGGCGACGATTTTGTTGCCCGGTTCAATCTCGGCGAAGCGTGCAATCTGGGGGTTCTCCGGGCTGTCGTCGAAGGCAATGGCGGCCAGGGCATGATGCAGACAGTTCTGCCAGAGACTATAGGTGCGGCTGCCTTCGGCCGTGTTCTGGCGCAGGTCGTCCGGCAAGGTAATACGCCAGTAGCGTCTTGTTTGCGCCGCTGCCTTAAGTCCCTTACTTAGGAGGACGTCGCGCTTCTCCTCGTCGAAAAGAGCTTGAAAAAGCTCCTCGCGATGGGCGTGAATATAAGGAGTGCCTTTCCAACGGCGAAAACGATCAGCAATGCGATCCATGCTTGCTTCGTAGATGGACTGCAGCTCCGCCGGCCACTCTTTCGCGGTGGCAATAGGAATCGAAAATACAGCCACGGCATCATCCTGGGCGAATGCCCCCCAATGTTCAAAGGAGAAATGACTCTTCATTGGTTCGATCAATAAAGCCATGTGAACTGTGCCAGGCTCCTTTGATATGTCAAGCAGCATCCAGTTGCCAAAGTTAAGACGAAGCAGGGTCTGTGTATGGCGCAATGTCATGGCAAAGCGCCTATCATTGAGGCTGCCGCCCACCCGGTCAACCGTGTCAGCGAAAAAGTCGAAGGCCCACTCGGCTTGATCGCGATCAGCGAAAATAGAAGCGAAGGGCTCCGCCAATATCGATTGGCGGCCAATCCATTCCCATAAACTGTCAAGCGTCCATAAATCGATTTCTAGTTCGGTCGCCAGTTGATTGAGCACATCATTGATTTCCGCATAATGACGTCCTTCTGTGTATTTGCCATAAACCTTCGGATACAGGTTTAGCTGGCGTAAACCAGCAATTACCTTGCCATTCCAAACGCCATAGCGATCGGGGTGCGTGACGAAAAGTATGGGTGTCAGGACAGCTTTGTCCAACCCTTTTGCCGTTTGCCGAACCTCGTCGAAGCGTTCGGCGATGGGGCGCGTTTCATCATGGAGCATGGCCAATACTTCGCGCAGTTTGGGCATATCGTGGGTAAGGCGCGAGCCATAGCGATTGATGCCCGTCCAGTGGTGGTTGTTCTCAAACAGCAGAAAGCTCGTGAATTCCTCGGCGGTCAGTTCAGGCAGATGGTCTGTGGAGAAAATCGCGCCATAACGTTCGATGACTTCATCCTTCTGTTTCTCGATTTCGAGCAGGTCATGGTGATTGGCCAGATCAGCCAGGCCAGTGCGCAGGCGCTCGAAGGCGGCATCAAAGACTGCATTTTTCTGAGCGGCCCAGAAGGCGACCCAGACAAAGCTCTGGATGTCGATCATGTCCCGAGCGCCATAATCGCTGAGCTCGTCGCGCAAGGCGTGGAAGGCGGCGCGCATTTCAACATAGATGGCGCCATTGGGCCCCCAGGAGAAGGGGACGGCGCCGCCGAGCTCCTTGGAGAACCAGTTCATTGCCGTTGGCTTGACGAAGATTTCGCTTTCAGGGTAGAGGAGAAACAGGAAATAGGTGGGAAAGGTCCATTTCTGGGGTAGTTTGCTGCTGGTGACAAATTCAAGAAAAGCTGCCAGGCGATCCTGGCTGAGATCTGGGCCATGTAAGAGGTCAAAAATGGCGGTGCAGATGGGGGCGACGCCGGAGTCTGGCTGGCTGATGAGCGCTAGATCTCCTTTCTGTGGTACGCCAAGAAAGAGTAGATTGGTCTTGCTGGCCACGGTCTTAAGGCGACTCAGGAAATCGTCGTAATCGCCGGCAGCAAGCAAAGTCTCCAGAGCTTCTCTGTTGAGCATTTCTTTGGCCAGCCGTGAGGCTTCATGTTTGTATTCTATCTCATCGGCGACGAACTGCGGGTGGGTGAAGTCGTTCCAGTCAGGATAGTGGCGCTTAACGAGGCGCAGTAGATCAGGTAGATAGGGTGAGACGTCAGCCATTGGTTTTTCTCCCAGGAATCATCATAGAGGTACTGTTCGATTTGGTTTGTTTGCACTGTAACAAGCCATTTCTATGTGCCCTAGTTTATTCATTAACGTTAGCCAACTCATCCGCAATCAACTCCGCCTGCTGCAAGACCGTATCCGTAGCCAATTTCTGCATATCGGGCGGGTAGCCGTACTGGCGGAGGGTGCGTTTGACGATTACTTTGAGCTTGGCGCGGACGCTTTCTTTGATTGTCCAATCGATGGAGGTGTTTTGGCGCACGCGCTCGGTTAGGACGACGGCCAGCTCGCGCAGTCTGTCTTGCTGCATTAATTCGCGGGCGCTGTCGTTGCTGGCCACGGCCGTATAAAACGCATACTCATACTCCGACAAACCCATCTTGCTCGCTTCACCATCCATCTCTTCGATATCTTTAGCAAGCTGGATCAGCTCGTCAATCACCTCGGCCGAGGTAAGCGCTTTAATGATGTACCGCTGTATTGCAGCGTCCAGCATTTCCTCCAGCTTTCTGCTCTGCACCAGGTTCGTTTTGGCGCGCGCCTTGATTTCGTCGTTGAGCAGTTTGCGCAGCAGTTCCAGGGCCAGGTTCTTGTGCTCCATACCCTTGAGCTCCAGGAGGAACTCCTCAGAGAGAATGGAGATATCTGGCTTTTTTATGCCGGCGGCATCGAAGATATCGATCACCTTATCCGAGACCAGGGCCTGATCAATCACCTGGCGGATGGCGGTTTCCATCTCCTCGTCCGTGCGTCCGCTGCCGGTGCTGTCAAACTTCACCAGCCGCGCTTTGACGGCCTGGAAGAAGGCGACCTCGTCTTTGACATCCAACGCCTCCTCATGAGGGATGGCCAGGGCGAAGGCCTGCGAGAGGGCGGTGACCTGGTTGATATAGCGCCGCCTCCCATCTTCCAGCCCCAGGATGAAATCTTCGGCCGCTAAAATGAGCGCCAGCTTCTGCGCCGTATCCGCCGCGAAATAATCTTCGTAGGGGAAGCCGTGGAACATCTGCGAGACAACTTCCAGTTTTTCAAGCATGATGGCAGCGGCCTGTTCCTGCGTCTCCGCCGGGTCCCCTTTGCCGCCGCTGTCGGAGTAGAAGGAGAGCGCTTTTTTCAGGTCGGCGGCGATGCCCAGATAGTCGACAATCAGGCCGCCCGGTTTGTCCTTGTAAACGCGGTTGACGCGGGCGATGGCCTGCATCAGGTTATGCCCGCGCATCGGTTTGTCAATATACATCGTGTGCAGCGAGGGCACATCGAAGCCGGTCAGCCACATATCGCGCACGATGACCAGTTTCAGCGCATCACCCGGCGTCTTCATGCGCTCGGCCAGGGCGCGGCGCTGCTGTTTGTTGGTGTGGTGCAGGGCGATTTCGGGGCCGTCGGAGGAAGCGGCGGTCATGACCACTTTGATCGCCCCTTTCTCCAGCGCGTCGCTGTGCCAGTCGGGGCGCAGAGCGACGATCTCGCGGTAGAGGGCGGCGGCGATGCGCCGCGACATGGTGACGATCATCCCTTTGCCATCAAAGACCTCCTGACGCAGTTCAAAATGGGCGATGATGTCCCTGGCCACGTTTTTAAGCCGCGCTTCGCTGCCCACCAGCGCTTCCAACTGCGTCCACTTCGCCTTCGCCTGCTGGCTGTCGGTCAGATCTTCTTCATCCAATTCGCGGTCCAGGTCGCGGATCTTCTGCCGACCGGCTGCGCTCAACTCAATTTTGGCCAGGCGACTTTCGTAGAAGATGCGCACCGTGGCCCCATCTTCGACGGCCTGGGCGATGTCGTAGACGTCAACGTAATGGCCAAAGACAGCCGGCGTGTTGACATCCGTCGATTCGATGGGTGTGCCGGTGAAACCGAGATAGGTGGCGTTAGGCAGGGCATCGCGCAGATATTTAGCGAAACCGTAGACGATTTTCTGGCCAATAACATTGCCCTGGTCATCTTTTTCGTCAATGGTTTTGGCCCGGAAGCCGTACTGCGTGCGATGGGCCTCATCGGCGATGACGACGATGTTCTCCCGCTCCGAGAGTGTCTCGTAAACATTACCTTCTTCAGGCTGGAATTTTTGAATCGTGGTGAAAACGACGCCGCCGGAAGCGACCTTGAGCAGTGATTTGAGATGGTCGCGGCTCTCCGCCTGCACCGGGTCCTGGCGCAGGAGCTGTTTGGAAGCGGCGAAAGTGTCGAAGAGCTGGTCGTCCAGATCGTTGCGGTCGGTGATGACGACGATGGTGGGGTTGTTGAGGACCAGGACGATTTTGCCGGTGTAGAAGACCATTGAGAGGGATTTGCCGCTGCCCTGTGTGTGCCACACCACGCCCGCCTTGCGGTCGCCCCTGGGTTGGCTGGCTACAGCGGGCAGGTTGTAGACGGCAGGGTCTTCTTTGGTTTCCTTAGAATGGACCAATCTTGAAGATTGGTCCATTCTTCCCAGATCGGCAGCACGCAGGGTCGATTCCACCGCTTTATTGACCGCGTAATACTGGTGGTAGGCGGCCAGCTTCTTGACCGTTTCGATGGTCGAGATCCCCGTGCGTAGATCTTCGTGTTTGTCCTTTTCGAAGACGATGAAGTGGCGGATCAGGTCGAGCAGGGTGACTGGGTTGAGCATGCCGCGGATTAGGACTTCCATCTGCGGCACGAGCGGCGACGCTTCCTCCAGTCCGGTGGCCGTTTTCCAGGCGGAGAAGCGGCTGAAGCCGGCGGAGAGGGAGCCGGCCTGCGCTTCCAGACCGTCGGAGATGACCAGCAAGCTGTTGTAGGTGAAGAGGGAGGGGACGGTGGCCTTGTAGGTCTGGATTTGCCTGAAGGCGGTCTTGATTGTGGCGTTTTCGTCGGCGGCGTTCTTCAGCTCGATCACGACCAGGGGCAGGCCGTTGACAAAGAGCAGCACGTCGGGGCGCTTGTTAACGCCGTTTTCGACGACAGTGAACTGGTTGACGACCAGGTAATCGTTGTTTTCAGGCTGGGTGAAATCCACCAGCCAGACGAGATCGCCGCGCGCGCTGCCGTCTTTCTGGTAGGTGACAGGGATGCCTTCCGTCAGCAGGCGGTGAAAAGCCTCGTTGTTGGCGATCAGGTTGGGGACATTGAGGCGCTGGATCTGGCGCAGGGCGTCAAGGCGGGCGGTGGGAGGAATCTGGGGGTTGAGACGGGCGACCGCCGTTTCCAGGCGTGTCAGGAGGAGGACGTCTTCAAAGCTGCTCCGTTCGGGCATGCTGCCGTCTGGCGCTATGTCGGGGCCGTAGAGGTAGCTGTACCCTCCGTTCTCCAAGCGTTTGATAGCCAGCAGCTCGATATCGTCTTCTGTGATATTCACGGTCTCATTTGATCAGCTTATCTAAAATGGGTTGTAAGGCAACGAATCGCTATATTTCAATTTGACCCAGCCCAGCATTTGCAGGTTGCGAATCCCTGAAGCAACCCGTGCTTGATTGGTTTCATTTTGCCAGCTTTTCTTCCAGGCCATGATGTAATCGAACACCTCTTGCTCGCTTACATTGTTCGACTCACGTTCCTGTTTCAATTGTTTTGACGCATAAATAATGGTTGATACTTCCGCAGCTTGATCTGTATTCTTTATGCGGCTGAATAAATCGACTGTCTTGGTGATCCATTTTTTTGAAGGGGCGATGCGCGAAATATTCCTGACGTCTTAGTCTAAATTCTTCGCTGGGAACAATTTCCGTCATACGTCCTAGCTGCTCTTCGTGAACAAGATTGGCGTTGGCAAGAACGGTGATGACATAGCGCAAATCAGGCGAAAATGGACCGTAGCTGTCCCTTGCGAAAAACCAGCCCGGTGTCGACACCGAGTTCGGTCATAATGTAGCTGATCTTTTGAAAGATCGTACGACCAACCGGATTAGCGTAGGGTTGCTGCGAAAGCTGATAGACAACTTCAAGAATGGCCAGCCACTCGTCTTTAAGTTTTTCATGCTGGGCACCCACGGTCACCCTGGGAATCGTGGATTGACCCAGGAAATCGGTGGAAAGCTGGCGGGCAGATGTGCCATAAGGAGCGTAAATCTCGACGGGAATGGGAAGGGAGATGAGCTTGCGATACATCAATGGGCCAACATCTGACCACTCAAGCCCGCCATTACCGCAGCCCAGCGGCGGGAAGGCGACGGAAGTTATACCCCATGCTGCATAACTGGCAACGAAATGATCCAGTCCGTGCTCGATATCTTGCAGACGGGATGGCGATCGCCAATGCTGCTTGGTGGGGAAGTTGACGAGGGATACGCCCGTCAGATCGCGGTAGTGGTACGGATAGCCAAGCTGAACCTGGCCGGCATCACAGCGGCGTTTGTACTCCTCAAACATAGCCGGGTATCGTTTCTTAAACTCGGCGGCAATGCCCTTGCCCATAACGCCGACACAGTTCACCGTATTAACCAGCGTTTTGGCGTTGCTATCAAACAGGTTGCCGATTTTAATTGTTGTCATGCGGTTCACCGGAAAAATAGAGGACGATTGATGCGAACGTCCTTGGGAAATCCGCTATCAATAACCTTTTCTTGTGCTGCTTCGGAAACTACATAAGCGCCCCGAATGTACTCAGGGGCAATGCTGTGTGGTATCAAAACCTCCGCACACTTTTGTGATCGGTGGCGGTAATAGGCAATTGGGTCGTTTGGATGACGCCAGTCTTGTGCATATATCTGATCTAATTCTAGCAGATTGAGCCCAGAAGGGGGTAAGAATCGCGCATATTGGCTGGAGGCATTGCGATCGGAAATGACCATTCCATCCAATTTCAGAACAGCGACGGAAACACTCAATACAGAGCTGCTCTGATTCCTCCTTGCGCTTGAATAGCATAGGGTTGCGTGCATGAAAGTAGAGATTAGCGTATTGGTGCAGCATCAACCCATTTGGGACACGAACGCAATCAGACCAGCTCCTGGATTTCGGGCATGGCGATATCACTATGGTCTAATCGTTTGGCGCGCTCGTGGGAAAAAATGTCGCGATCCATGACCGACAGAAGGTTGGCAATTGGCATGATGCTGTGCAGTTCGTGAACT
>CAVONO010000013.1:0-104277 GCA_963697305.1 uncultured Chloroflexia bacterium | reverse complement strand
TGAAGGCGATCTTACCCCAGTACCTGACTATTAAGCATAATATCATCGCCTCTGTCAGCCATGGCGAGTGCTGTGTAAGTGATACAGCCGGGTTCCAGGACCGCATCGATCGAGCCCAACAAGCGCTCAGAAAATCCACCGCCCAGACTAAACTCCCCGCAGAGATAATCGCCAGACTGGAGGAGGCTGTTGGACTTTACGAGGGTGAGTTCTTGTCCGGTTTCTATGTACACCGCGCGGCCGTTTTCGAGGAATGGTTGGATGGGATGCGCGCGCATCTGCACCAGTTAGCTGTGAATGCACTGCAAACCTTGGCCGAGACCTACACTGCCGATGGCCGATATTCTGCTGGAGTGATTCATACCCAACTTCTACTGGAACTGGAGCCCTGGCGTGAGGAAGGACAACGGCAACTCATGCGCCTCCTGGCCTTGAGTGGACAGCAAAGCGCAGCTTTGAAGCAGTACGACCTCTGCCGCCAGATTCTAAAAGAAGAATTAGGTCTGGATCCCTCCAAAGAAACAACAGCGCTTTTTCAGGCGATTCGTGCTGGGGAGTTGCAGCCTGCCGACCAGAAACTTTGCAGATACGCCGCTTTGCCTACGGACGACACACCGTTCATCGGCCGCGAAGAAGAGTTGGTGGCCCTAGACAAACTGATCGCCGATCCCGAAATAAGGCTGATCAATATCATCGGACCCGGAGGTATCGGCAAAACCTGTCTAGCCCTGGCAGCCGCCCGCAGACAAACAAACCGTTTTGTCCACGGCCTCACCTTCTTTCCCCTCACGGCTCTAGATTCAGGCCGACAACTTGCCCCGGCGCTGGTTGCTATGCTGGAACTGTCCATGAGCCGGGATAGTTCATCTAAAGAGAAGCTATTTGGCTACCTGCAAGATAAAAATCAGCTATTGATCCTGGATAGTTTTGAACATCTCCTCGACAGCAAGGCGCTGCTGTCGGAGATGCTCCTCCATGCCCCCCGGCTGAATATCCTGGTCACATCCCGTACTGCACTCAATCTGCGTGAAGAACAACGCTTTCCCATTGGCGGATTAACATTGCCTCTGTCAAGAAACAAGCCGGGAATAATGGAGGCTGATGCGCCAAAGCTGTTTTTACAGAGTGCTCGCCGCCAGCAACCTGATTTCGAACTTTTTGACCCCGATCTTGATCCCCTGATTCACATCTGTCACCTGGTTGAAGGCATGCCCTTGGCCCTGGAACTGGCCGCCGGTTGGGCTAATTCTGTCGCCTTAAGACGCATAGCCGAACAGCTAGAGAGCAGCCTCGATATTCTGCAAAAGGTCGATTCCAATATCACAGATCGCCACGCCAGTATGTGGTCTGTGTTCGAATCCTCTTGGCAGCAGTTGAGCGATCAAGAGCGACAAGACTTTCGCGGGCTTGCCGTTTTTCAAGGTGGCTTCACATCGCACGCAGCTCACCGCATAGGCGGACTTTCTTCTCTTGCCCTTTCCCGGCTAGTTTCAAAGTCGCTCTTCATTATGAGCGACAAAAGGACCGCTATCGGATGCACGAACTGTTGCGCCAATTTGCGGCGACAAAACTGGCGATCGATGAAAAGGAAGAAGCGGACTGGCGCGCACGGCACGCCACCTATTATTGCCAACTGCTCGCCTCTGCCGAAGATGATCTGAAAGGTCCCGGTCAAGATGAGGCTTTGCTGGCTATCGATGCTGAACTGGGCAATATACGCAGGACGTGGAGAACGGCCTCTGAGAATGCCCATGTCGATCTCATTGCCGGAGCGCTGGACGCTCTGGCTATCTATTGTCGCTACCGTTTTCAGCCCGATGAATTAATCAATTTCTGCCAGGTTGCCATAGAATACTTGAACCTGTCCGCCTCTGTCGACGAAATCTCGCTGCAGTCCCGCCGCATTCTGGCCAAGTTGAGGGCAATGCAAGCAGCCCCTTATGTCCATGCCACCATTGGCAGCGAATTCCTGGCCTCAGATCAAAGTCGCCAAGTGCTGGATAGTTGCCGGCAAGAGCTGCACAGGCTGGCAAGGGCGGGCGAAGGTGTGCGCCGTGAGCAGGCGTTTGTCACTTTGCGGTTAGGAGCCCAAATGCTCAATGTAGACTTAGCTCGCGCCAGCAAGCTATTTGAAGAAAGCCTGGCTATTTGCAAGGAGCTTGATGATATCTGGGGCCAATCCGAGGCTCTCCATTATCTAAGCTCGGCCCAACTACGCATGCGAGGCTATGATCACGCCAAACACACATGGGAAAATGGCCTGGCCTTAAAACGGCAGTGTGGGGATAGGCGCGGCTTAGCTGATTCTTTGACCATGCTCGGTATTCGGGCGGCCTCCTATAATAAAACAGCCGATACCCGTCTGTATGCTCAGGAATGCTTTATGACTTGCAGCATGATAAGAGATAGAGCCAATATGGCCGAAGCGCATTGGAACCTGGGTGTTCTCATGGCATGGGCCGGACAGTATGTGCAGTCAAAGAGAGCCTGATCCAGGCGGAAGCGCTTTTTGAGGAACTAGGCTTGCGTCCACCGGCCATAATACTAGGCAATGTCCTGGCTATGTTGGGCGAATATGATGAGGTGGTCGATTATTGCTACCGCTATATGGTTACGGCTGGGGAGACAACCTTTACTGCCAATGAAGCCCGCGCCAACAACTGGCTGACCTATACCGCGCTGGCTCATAAAGAGTATGCCCAGGCCCTTATTTTGATCCGCCAGAGCATTGCTGCTTATGAGGCTTGTGGCTTAGAGGCGTACGCCGGTGTCTGCTATGGACTTCTGGCTCTTGCTGCCCGTGGACTCGGAGAACGGAGGCACCTTTTACAGTACCTGGAAAAAGGGTTGAATATCCAGATGGAAGGCGGCCAATTGGGACCGCTGGGGATCATGATGTGCACACCGATGACGGCCGTTCCCTTGGCTGATAACGACCACCCCAAAGAAGCCATAGCCGCCTACGCCTTCGCCACCAACCATCCTATGATCGCCAATTCAGTCTGGTTTGATGAGGTAGTGGGAGAGCTAGTTAGAACAGCCACGGCCCAACTGCCTTCAGAAATTGTTCAGGAAGCGCAAAAGCAGGGCCGTGAGAGTGATCCCTGGAAAATGGGTGAAGCACTGCTGGAATTGGTTAGAAGCATTGGAAAGACGATCACTTAGCACACACATTTCGGTTGTTTTCACAAAGTAAATTCGATTCACCAAAATAGGGCTTTATATTTCCATAGCGAGATCTTCTAGATTTACTTTTCAGCAATAATCCTTCAATCCTAATGGTTTCATCCTAGTCCAGATGGCGTATCGACAATGACACTTTTCGGTAAGTCGTATCCGGAAATCATAGGCCAGATCCTCAGTGCTGAGATAAGTTTCTATTCCGGAATTGACACCTGATTTGGCGGATGTAGAATATCGAGGAGCTATATCATAGGCCTAAGAGGCTCATTTACAATAACGCTGCTGATCAGCCCGTACGGTTCCTTCAAAAATCGCCAATTGTTAAAGGATTCTACCTCGAGCAACATAATATTATGGACGTGATTCCTGTTTGACGGGTTCACATCCGTGAGGGGCGGAACTGCGTTCCGCTTGGGGTTCGAGTCCATTCGAGCCCACTTTTTCCCTCTTTTGTTTCCCAAAAAGTTTAGAAGTAAGAACCTACTGCGAGAGGTGGTGTGCATAATTGACCGTTTCCGTTCATGGTCTACATCCATAGGGATATGAACCCTGTTAATGTGAAAAATTCTTGGTTAGATTGCGGGAATGACCGGAATCTGCACACCAGGGCAACGTCACGATTTAGGAATAATGGGCAGCACGATGTACGAGGCATGATCGGCCTCGCGATAGAGTTGAACCGTGGGAGGAGGATCCAACTGCGGCGTCAGGGCAGTATCCTTATCTGCACCGGTGATTGTTACCCGAATCCGATGGCCGGCTTCGAAGATATAGGATGTAGGCATCAAATCGAAGACCAGTTCAACCGGCTCGTCGGGTAAATCAGCGATGTCTTCCGCATAGCTCCGATGATAGGGCAGTCCCAGATTCTCATAAGGCGCTGTTGACATGGCTCTGTGTGAGGCGCGTAGATTGCCCTCGGTCACATATTTTGAATAACTGTCTTCCCTGATGTCTTCCAGATACACAAAGAAATCCCCGTCCCTGGCGGAAGATGTAACCCAAAGATGGACAACCGGGTGACCGGTGACCTCGACCTCAGCAGGTAAAGGTGGTGTCGTATAGGTCAACCCTTTTTCATCATTGAACATCATCGTGTTGGGATAAACATCTGACATGACATCGTATCCGGCCGCCCAACGGGTGCCCGTGCCGGAAGTTGTCGAGTAGTCCACAAGATACTCATCTGCGCCGGTAGTCGTTACAGGCAAATCCAGGCTGAGACTCCCGTCATTTACAGATTTTACGCTGCCTGATATTGTGCCATCGAAGTAATAGTTGGTGAGCTCTTGATTGGGCAATGGCCACTGCCAGGCCGAATGCCAACCAGAATTCTCCCCCTCCCCCATGGTGTAGTAATAAATGGGCGCTTCGCTCATTACTCCATTGTCAATCCCTTTCAGCCAATAGTCATACCAGCGCACCATTTCTGTGGCAAGATCAAGGTGCCCCAATTGTGGATGTGCCCAGGGGCCAATCACGATTTTTTGCGGGTTCGTCAGATTGTGGTAATACAAGAGCCCATGCTTGGGGAAATTGTCATACCAGCCCGCCCAATGATATACAGGGATGCCGGAACCTCGGATCTCTTCCAGGTAATTCGCCGGGTTGTTGGTGATATATGGCTGCGTGCCGGTCAGCGCAGATACGCTGTCCCGGTAAGGCAAATGCGAATACACGTCAAACACATCCACATTACCCTCATGTTGCTTCAAGGCTTCCTGCAGCATGGCCTTATCCGTATCTTCATCTACGGCCAAACCGCTAGCATCTAGCTCGTTTATATTTTCTCCCCACTGGCGGAAGAAATCGTTGTGGAACACGCCGCCCGGGTATATAAAGGTATAGCGATCAAACTCTGACATTTCGGGAAAAATCGCCTTCAAGTGAGGCGGCGCTGTGCTGGCCGCCATGAATTGGGTGATGCCCATATACGATCGGCCATACATGCCAATGTTCCCGTCAGACCAGGGTTGTACAGCAAGCCATTCGGTAATGTCATAGGCGTCGCTTGTTTCTTCTGGCGAGAATAGATCCCGATAAGTTCCAAATGAAGCCCCGGTGCCGCGAATATCCACCGAGACAATCACATAACCATACCGCAATACAGTTTGCAGGTAAGGCTTCTCATCGTCAATCCCCTGCCAATGAAGTATTCCCTCTCGATGATAGCGGGTATGGGTCCAGATCACCGGCAACGGCGTGCTCACGGGCTTTCCATCCTGAGCAGGCCGGAGGATTAGCGCTGCCAATTTTGTTCCATCTCGCATGGTGATGTACTGCGAGGTTGATGTGCTTTCTTGATACAGCGGTAAAGAATAGCCCTGGTAAATACCCGGCTGTGATAGGGGCACTTCTGGGGTGTCTGTTGGCAAGGGTGTGTAGGTGGGCAGCGGTGTATACGTAGGTAATGGTGTATAGGTAGGCTGCGGTGTGTAAGTAGAAAGTGGTGTATCGGTTGGTCCTTCTGCAGGTACTAGCTCCTGTTCTTGATCTAAGTCAACGGCAATTTCTTGATCGCGAACAGCGGCCTCTTCAAGTTCGCCACTACAACCAACAAGAATGAATAAGGCGCAAAATAGAATTGCAAACGGAAAGAGTTTCTTGGACATCCCTTTTTCTCCTTGTTAAACCAACAGAAGTCTACGAGCCTTGTCCAAAGAATCTCCACTTATGGCTTGGGAGTCGGGCGGAAGTACTTACGGCATAATCCATTCGCTGGATTTGTTACTGTGTCGCCTTCTGGCCCAACGCCATAGTGTATTGAAGATCGCCTTGTCTACCTGACTGAATACCTGCTTGCTGACAACATGGCGGTGGTAATTAGCCCAACCTCGAATGATGGGATTGAGTTGGATAATCAGGTCACCAGCCGTTGCTTGTTTGTTAGCTTTAATGGTTGCCCGCATTTTTGCCAGAAACGTTTTGGTGTTTTTGCTGGGAAGGCTTGATGAGGAGCTTGCCATTGTACTTGCGTACATTTTGCCCCAGAAAGTTGAAACCCTTGCTCGATGTGCGTGATTTTGGTTTTTTCTGTGGAAAGTTCCAACCCCCTTTCTGTCTAGAAAACTGTTCCAGTAAGTGGCGATGACCTGTTGTTCCAGTACCTGATGCGACTGCTACCCGTGACAATGAAATCATCCGCAAATCTGAGTTAGATTGACTTTGAGACTGGTTCCATCCGCGGTTTTCCGTGGCAGTTGCTTCTTCAACAATCTTTCCATACCGTCTAGCGTCCGGTTGGCAATGACTGGGGAAATTGGGCTGCCTTGCGGCGCGCCGGCTTGGGTTGGTTGAAAGACGTTGCGGTCAATGACTCCTGCTTTGAGCCATTGGGTGAGCATATGTTTATCGGTAGGAATGTTGTCCAACAACCATTGGTGACTGATTGTGTCGAAACAGGCCCGCAAGATCGGCTTCCAAAATCCATGTTGCCGCCGTTTTCCGACTAAAGTTAGGAAACATTGGCCGATGGCGTCGGCTGTTGACCGACCTAGCCTAAAGCCGTACGAATTGGGGTCGCCTGTCGTTTCTGCGATAGGGTCCAGTGCGAATTTGTATAGCATTTGAAAAGCCCGGTCGATCATGCAGGGAATCCCCAACGGCCGTTTACCATTGCCGCTGCTTTTGTCGATGTAGACTCGTCGTAGTGGTTGTGCGCGATAGCCATGTCGCCGTAGGCGCCCAATCGCTTGGGCTTTCTTCTGTGGCGTGTCCCAGATTTCTCTGTCTACTCCTGGTGTCCACTTGCCTTGGTTTTCTGTCACTCGTCTGACGGCTAAGGCTCGTCCGCTAAACGAGTGGGTGAGCAGACGTTGCAAGGCTTTCACCTTACCCCATCTGCCTGCCTGTATCGCCTTCACGATACGCGCTTGGAGCCGTCGCACTTCCTGATTAACCTTGCGCCAATCAATATGCGTGCCACTCGTCGTCAGGGTGGGAAGGCGCACCGGTTAGTGAAGCATGCCGTAGCGGTTTGTTGAGTGTACAGGTCATTCCGGTACGCTATTTGTTTCATGACTGCCATCTGCTTTCCTTCCTTATGACGGTTTGCCAAGCTCTCTCGTGATGAGAGACCAGATGGAAGTCAGCCCGCTTGCGCGTGGACGTGATGTTGGCTTTTCGCCGCAATCGCCTATCCGTTTCATTACAAAACGGCATTTGCTTTTTCCAGGCTTCTCAGGTGATTTTTGTCATGTCCGGATTGGATGAATGTCATATTCTGCTGAATCAGGTTTTATTCATAAATTACGGCCGCCAGATCCAGACCAGGTCGCCCAAGACAGGCTATATTGGAAGGGCGAATCCTCTCTTATTTTGAGACCCGAAATGTCCCATTAATTCCGACGACGGACACCCAGCCGCGAAATTTGGCCATCTCTTTAGCTGCTGGACTTCCCATGCTAACCTTGATCGTAGCTGGTATAGAACCAGCCTTGCGAGTGTCCCAGCGTGTGAATGATAGTAATCTTCATGAACGATTAGTTCATAGAACTGGGGTGATCCTTATCTGGGCACCTGATGGACCTGGATGGCCACGTTCGGGGATGAACTGGTACGAAGCTGAGCAGGTCTGCCAGTATCTTGACGCAGATGGCCAGTCCATCCGCCCAGCACCACAGCACATTTGGCTATTGCCGACGGTGGATGAAGCTGTGCGTTCGATGGCACGTCACGGTCGGAATAGCGGAGGGGTATGGGATGCGGAAATTGCCGAAGCAACCTACGAAACGAAACCGGATAAGGAGTCTCCGCTTTGGAACATCCATTCTCAGGTCATTTACTGGTGGACAGCGACAGAGGTAGACGATGAACGCGCCTATATTATTGTCTATGATGGAAAGGTATGGACGAGAAAGAAACAACTGCGCCAGGGTTATTTAGGATTTCGATGTGTCAAACAACCGTAAATTTGAGAGAGACTGAAGTTAACATATCTGAGCAACGATCTTGAAGACACACCCTTGCGCTCATCCAGATATTCTTCTGGCAACTGAAACACAATAGGTGCATACCTCAACTAATAGCGGATAAAACAGCTATGAGCCCGAACCGATGGCATTATAAGACGAGTAGGGAGGGCTCTTTTTGACACAAAGTCGGCCGATTGTAGAATACGGAAATTCAAATTTTTGTATATATAGACTGATTCGCAGCAACACTGCAAATCAGACCCCACGGTTCCTTTGAAAAACGCTGAACCTTAATTAATTCCACCTCTTGTAGAATGACATTAGAAACACCTTTTTCGCGTTTTCCTGTTTGTATGGTTCACATCCGTGAGGTCGGGGGTTCAAGTCCCTCCGCGCCCATTTTTCCCTCTTTATGTGTCAAGCCAGCCTAAATGTTAAAAACTCCTACCAGACGTAGTAATGTATTAGCAGTTGTTCTTGCTCACGGTTCACATCCGTTTGGATATGAACGGAAGGTAATCTCCTGCGGATTCATGCTACCCGGACGATTTCCATTATAATGTGTACATGCCTGAGACGCTTCTGCAAACGAAACTTTTTGTCCCGCCGCTACGGCCGAATTTCGTGTCCCGACCCCATCTTATCGAACGGCTCAACCAGGGTCTGCAGCTTGGGCATAAACTCACTCTCGTCTCCGCCCCGGCTGGCTTTGGCAAAACCACATTGGTTGGCGATTGGGCAGGGGGTTTACGTGCGGATGCCGATAATAACAGTCACATCGCAAATAGAGTTGCCTGGCTCTCATTGGATGAAGGCGATAACGACCTTACACGCTTTTTGACTTACCTTGTCGCTGCTTTGCAGACACTTGCTCTTGGCGAAGTTGGAACGATGGCGCCGAAAATTGGAGAAGGGGCAGTTAGTATGCTCCAATCTCCTCAATCACCGCCGACCGAGGCTATCCTGATCTCTCTTATTAATGATGTTACCCCTATCCCAGATAGAATTGTTCTCGTTCTCGACGATTATCATCTCATAGATTCATCGCCGGTGGATGATGCGCTCAACTTTATTCTCGACCATCTGCCGCCAAAAATGCATTTGGTCATCGCCACCCGTACCGACCCTGATCTGCCTTTGGCCCGTTTGCGCGCCAGAGGCCAACTGGCTGAGTTGCGCGCCAAAGAATTACGTTTTTCTTCTTCAGAATCAGCCGAATTCTTGAATCGGGTTATGGGATTGAACCTATCAACGAAAGATATCGCCGCACTGGAAACTCGTACTGAAGGTTGGATTGCAGGTTTGCAATTGGCCGCGATTTCTATGCAAGGCAGCGAGGATTTGGAGGGTTTCATTACATCCTTTGCCGGTAGCCATCGCTATGTACTCGACTATCTGATCGAGGAGGTTCTAGAACGACAGCCTAAAAGTGTGCAGGCGTTCATGCTACAAACCGCCATTCTTGATCGGCTAACAGGCTCTCTTTGCGATGCTGTCACCGGTCAAGAAAACGGTCGGGACACCCTTGAAATGCTTGAACGCGCCAACCTGTTCATTATCTCGCTGGACGATGAACGGCGTTGGTACCGCTATCACCATCTATTTGCGGATCTATTACAAAAGCGATTGCGCCTTTTTGATAAAAAGCAAATTCCAACGTTACATATCCGGGCTAGCGAATGGTACGAGCAAAATAACTTTATGTCGGATGCAATCCACCACGCGCTGTCTGCTAAAGACTATAAAATAAGTGCCAACCTATTAGAGTTGGAATGGCGTCCAATGGACAGTAACTACCAATCCGGTACTTGGCTCAACTGGGTAAAGGGGCTTCCTGACGAGGTAATCAGTACCAGGCCTGTGCTTAGTGCAGGGTATGGATGGGCACTATTGGATGCCGGCGAATTAGAAGCCTCCGAGCTCCGTCTACGGGATGCCGAACGATGGTTAGGCACTACGTTAGATGTAAAGGAGAATCATATTGGATCATCAGTTAAGATGGTAGTGGTAGATAAAGAGGAGTTTTACTCCTTACCTGGGACGATAGCAAATGCCCGTGCTTATCTTGCTCAAGCCTTTGGCAATGGAGCCGACACTATAAAGTATGCAAAACTGGCACTTGATCTCTTGCTTGAGGATGATTATTTTGGGCGCGGAATTTCATCAATACTCTTAGGGTACGCGTACTGGGCAGGTGGAGATTTGGCTGCCGCTCGCATGGCAGTCGCTGATTCTGTATCGAATATGCAGAAGGCAGACAGCATTCCTTATACAATTAGTTTCACTTCTTACTTAGCAGAGATAATGATTGCACAAGGTTGTCTTCATGAGGCAGCGAGTACATATAAGCGCGCGTTACAACTCGCTACGGAGAAGGGCAAGCCTGGATTTCAGGAAACGGTGGTCTTGCATTTGGGGTTGAGCGAGATATTAATTGAGCAGGGGGACCTGGAAGCTGCCAGACATCATCTGCTGAAAAGTAGGAAATTAGGCGAGCATCCTGCATTCCCACCTTGGCATCGACATTGGTTCCCTGCTCAAGCCCGAATGATGGAAGTTCAAGGAAACCTGGATGGGGCAATCAAAATGCTAAAAGAGGCAGAACGCCAGTATTACAGGTACCCTATCCCTGTTGTTCGCCCATTATCTGCGCTTAAGTCGAGGTTGTGGGTCCGGCAAGGTAAACTGGTTGAGGCCATTGGTTGGGTTCGTGAACAAAACCTTTCCGTTGACGACAACCTTAGCTATTTGCGTGAATTCGAGCACATTACGCTAGCGAGAATCGTCATCGCTCAATACAGGAGTGATCACACAGATGATGCCATTCGCGTGGCAATGGGATTGCTGGATCGCCTCCTGCAAGCGGCGGAAGGAGGTAAGAGGACTGGAAGCGTGATCGAGATCCTTTTGTTGAAGGCATTGGTTCACGAAGCAAAGGGTGAAATTTCTACCGCAATCCTTTTTCTTGGAGAAGCCCTCACACTGGCTGAACCAGAGAGCTACACATGCATTTTTGTGGATGAAGGCCCACCGATGGCTCGTTTGCTGAATGAAGCTCTTAACCGTGGGATTGCTTCAAATTATGTGCGTAGACTAATGGCAACTTTTTCAGTTGACACACCAGCGCAGCCTGAATCAATTGCATCTCAAGCCGATCAATCTGAACTATTCGAGCCACTAAGTGAACGCGAACTTGAGGTGCTTAAACTCATTGCCGAAGGGCTGACCAATAAAGCGATCGCGTCTAGACTGTTCCTTTCCCAAAACACAGTCAAAGTCCACGCTCGCAATATCCATAGCAAGCTCGGTGTCCACAGCCGTACGCAAGCGGTTGCAAAGGCTCGAGCTTTAGGGATCTTGCCCTAAAGCTAATGGCGTGACAGTCTGAATTGGTGTTCAGAGCGTACAAAAAATAAATTCTGGCGAGCATCTGGCGCGCTATTTCATCTTCCCCTGGCAAAACCTAAAACAATACAAGCCTGAAAATAACCCCCTGAATAACCACTTCTGGGTATGACACTAATACCGCCTGGCAATTATGCTGATGGTGTAAGTTTTCATGATCAAAAGAATCATCAAGAAGGAGGCACAGCAGCCTATTTAAGTATGTATTCGAAAGGTTTGATAACTTTAGTAACCTGCCTACCTCTATCAAAACTAGAGACGGCACGAATCAACCATCAATAAAAATGTAAGGTTTTATCACTGGAGGTAAATGAAAAAATGAACAACTACAGAAAGAATGCGATCGTAACGGGAGTGCTGTACATCATCGGAACAGTTGCCGGTATTCTCAGCCTTGTATTTATAAATCCTTTACTCAATAGTCCCGATCTACTGACGGCCGTCTCCGCGGATGGCAGCCAGTTGATACTCGGTGCGCTATTGATATTGGTGATGGCCCTGGCTTTAGCGATGGTTCCGGTTGTGATGTTTCCCGTCCTTCGAAGGCACAATGAAGTGCTGGCTCTCGGATATGTTGTATTCAGGGGCGCCCTCGAAACGTTTTTCTATTTCGCGATGGTGATCAGCAGCCTGTTCTTATTGATCTTGAGCCAGGTAGCCGTTACGGATAGTTCTGCTCTGCAAACAGTAGCGACAGAACTGCTGGAATTAGAAATGCTTGGCTCGCTGTTGACAATCGTATTTATCCTGGGTGCGCTGATGTTTTACACTGTGCTCTACCAGTCGAAGCTGGTCCCGCGATGGCTTTCCGGTTGGGGGCTCATCGCTGCACTGCTATACCTGGCCGCGGGCTTTCTGGTCATATTCGGCACTATTGAGCCTATGTCGACGACTGATTCGCTCTTGCAAATGCCACTGGGCATTCAGGAAATGGTGCTGGCGCTGTGGCTAATTGTGAAAGGGTTTAGTTCGTCGGCAATGGTTGCCGATCCTGCTGCTTGATTTTGACAAAAATTAACCGGAAATGGTGATCAATTCGAGTCCTCAGATAGGCACGGGTTTCCGGACCGGGATCTGAGGACGCCTAGCAAATGATGCCAACTTTCTGATAAATGAGGGAGAAGTTGGCATCTTTCAAACAGTATCGAATATGCTGAAGGAGCTGATGATCGTCAAACGATGGAAAAGATAAAAGATAAAGTAATGGAATACTTGCTCCACGAATGACAGGTTAGGGGCATGACACCGGTAACATTTTGCGACTATGTTGAAGGTGTAACAGGTAATCATTGATGAAGGAAGTCAAACGAAAGCTAACTCTAGACCAGCTGGCAACTTATCAAATCATAGTGCCGGGACACCTCGATGAAAGTTGGTCAGACTGGGACAGGGGGATGACCGTTACGGTCGAGGGTGAGGATGCCGGTTTACCGGTCACCACCCTGACCGGTGTCGTCGACCAGGCCGCTTTACAGGGTCTTATTCGTCGACTCTATTCTCTTGGCTTGCCGTTGATCTCGGTCATTTGCATCGATCCCGGCTAGGCAGGTGGTTTAGATTAATAACGAAGTTGATATGAATTCACCTTTGATAATAGCCAAAGAGGGCAAAGATCGCTGACTGCCAAAGACAGCTTACTGCAAATTTCGTCATATACCGATAGCTATCACAGCGTCAACCAACAATTCAAGCAGCGATTTCTACCAAATTGCCTAATATTTACAAACACTTACCAATCGCTATTCAACTTGGTAACTCACTTCACCGCTATCTGGATGGAGTATTTGCACCATTCGGGCGTTTAGAAAGTGATTAACCCAAAATAATACTTTTTGAGTATGACGATACACCTTCTTGCAGGTATGCTTAAGGTATGCAGATTGAACTAAGCTATTCGATACAGAAGGCCTCACTATGAATCAATTATTTACTACACACGACATTGTCGAGGGAATCGGCGGGGCAGGATTGATGGGTGCCCACATGCTTCTGCTTCCACTTCTTAGGGATTATCGAATCCGGTGGGGAATCACAGAAGAGGAAGCCAATGCCAATCTTCCCGGTGATGAATTAGTTCGCAACCCTAAGCTTCGCATGACCTGGGGAATTACTATCAATGCCCCCATCGAAGACGTGTGGCCTTGGGTGGTCCAGATGGGTCAGGGACGCGGAGGTTTCTACACCTACCAATTTCTTGAGAATATCGCCGGCTGCCGAATTATTAATGCTGACCGTATACTGCCTGAACACCAGAAAATTCCCCTTGAGGTAGGAGTGTATCTGGCTCCCGACATGTCCATGAACGTTGCATTGCATGAGGAAGGTCACTACTTTTTCTTGCATTCCTATATGGATATGGCAACAATGGAAGTTGTGGACCCACAAGAGGATTCTATCCCTGAGAAGTTCATGATCATTGGCTGGGGTTTCTATCTACAGAAAATTGGTGAAAACCAGACGCGCTTTCTCAGCCGCTGGCTGACAGATTATGACCCGGCCTTGATTAATAAGATAGCTATAAACCTATTTCTTGAGCCGATCGGCTTTGTGATGGGCCGAAAGATGTTGATAGGAACCAAGCAGCGCGCCGAGTGCTAGCCTGTTCATGGTCATCAATCTAGATCAAAGGGTTCTGTTGCAAATAATGATAGCAGATTTCAAGCAGGCGGGATGAAACGAACCGGCCAATTCTAGCTAACGCAACTAAACAAACAGCCCGACCAAAGAGCTCTATTAGGCTGATTTGCAACAACGCTGCAGATCAGACCCCACGGATCCTTTGAAGAACACTGAACCTTAAATAATTTTACGTCTGGTAGAATGGCATTAGAAACACCAAAATCGCCTATTTCTGTTTGTACGGTTCACATCCGTGAGGTCGTTGGTTCGAGCCCACCCGCACCCATTTTCCCCCTTATGACCTAAACATCGGGATTATTGCCCATTGATTCGAAGAAAAATCTGTTATAATATGCCTATGCCTGAGGCGCTTCTACAAACGAAACTATATATTCCCGCCGTTCGCAGTAGCCTTGTACCCCGATCGCAACTGCTGGTCAGGTTGAATGCGGGACTGGACGGATGTCTCACGCTGGTATCCGCTCCCGCCGGATTTGGTAAGACGACCCTGGTTGTCAATTGGCATAGGCAGTTGGCGGAAGCAGAAGCATGGCGTACGGCCTGGTTCTCGCTCGATGAAAATGACAATGATTTGGGGCGCTTTTTCACCTACTTCATCTCCGCGCTGCAGAAAATAGATAGCCGTTTAGGTCAAGCCGCGTTGGAACTGCTTCAATCCCCGCAAGCCAACAACATCCAGATCGTCTTAACCGACCTGCTGAACACTCTGGCCCAATCTACTCAGGCGATCATGCTCACCTTGGATGATTACCATCTTATCACCAATCCCGCTGTTCATGAGGGCATCACCTTCTTCCTCGAAAACGCGCCACCCCATTTCCACCTGCTGCTCATCAGCCGCGCCGATCCCCCATTTTCTTTAGCTCGCCTGCGGGCGCGCCACCAGATGACCGAAATAAGACAGGCTGATTTACGCTTTGGGCAATCAGAAACGACTACGTTCCTAAACCAACTTATGGCTCTCAATTTGCCCGAATCGGCCGTGGCTGCCCTGGAGAAACGCACCGAAGGCTGGGTGGCAGGGCTGCAAATGGCCGCACTTTCCCTGCAAGGGCGGCCTGATGTTGATACGTTTATCCGTGGATTCACCGCTTCAAACCGCTTTATTTTTGATTATCTGGTAGAGGAGGTGCTGGCCCAGCGACCAGTGGGGACGCGCGATTTCTTGCTGCAAACGGCCTTTCTGGATAGATTGTGTGCCCCCTTATGTGATGCCGTGCTGGGTGTCGCTGAAGACGGCGACTCCCATTCGCAGCAGATCCTGGAACAATTGGTAAGCGCCAATCTCTTTCTTATTCCTCTGGACCACGAACGGCACTGGTATCGTTATCATCATCTCTTTGCCGATTTGCTGCAACAGCAAAGGCGGCGGGAAAAACCGGATCTGGAAAGTGTGCTGCATGAACGTGCCAGCCGCTGGTTTGAGCAGGCTGGATACGCTGAAGAGGCGGTACAACAAGCTTTGCGTGCGGCCGACTTTGAGCGTGCCGCCAGCCTTTTGACGCAATGCGGTGAAAATTGGCTAAGGCGCGGCGATATTGGCAAGATACTGATGTGGACCGACCGACTTCCGGCTGCCTGGCGAAATCAAAACCCGCGACTCACGATTCATTATGCCTGGGCCTTGCTATTTCGCGGCCGTGAAAGTGAAGTGGAGCCGGCACTTGCCCATTTAACGCAAGAATTCGCTGAAACAGCGATCGAACTATTGATTTTAAGGGGTACTTTGGCTGCCGGTCAAAGTCACAGCGCCCAAGCCATCGACCTCCTGGAGAAAGCGGAAGCACAGCTCAAGACGCTTGAGGCAACCATTCCGATTCAGACTTTGCGCGGCGTAGCGGCCAGCTCTTTGGCCTACAGCTACCAATTTCACGGTGACGACTTGCTTGCAAAACAGACTTATGAAGCAGCAATCTCCCTCAATCGGGAAGTTGGCAACCTGCTTGGCGTCATGAACGCCCTACGGGGTTTAGGCGGGTTATTGCTTGAGCAAGGGCGGCTGCAAGAAGCCGCGGTCGTTTGTCACGATGGCCTACAGACCGAGCGGCGATGGGCCAGAAGATTAGGCGCCACAGAAAGGAAACTAGCGGCGGCGGCACCGATGCACCTCATGCTAGGAAGGATCTACTATCAATGGAATCGCCTGGATGAGGCTGAGGCTCAGTTCGTGGACAAGAGCAAACTGGTGACGATTAATAACCCATTCGACCAGTGCTACGCGTTGATGGCCCTGGCTAAACTACGTCTAGCAAAGAGTCAGGTAGAGGCCGTTCCCCGTATTCTCGCACAGTTAAAGGTCATGGAGCGGAGCGCGAATCCCCCCTATGTCGACCGGCAGTTGGCGGTAGCCTTGGCGACGGTCAGATGTGCCCTGTACCAGCAGCAACCCTCCCCCGATCTGCGCTCCGCCATCGAGCGATCTTTGTCGAAATCGGTGACTGGTGCGGCCGATCCACTTACACACGCGCGGGCATTGGTCACCTTGGATCGGCCGCACGAAGCTGTGCCCATGCTGGAGAAGCTGGCAGCGCAAACCGAGGCTGACGAGCGTCATGGCCTTTGGCTGGGGGCGGCCGTTTTACTCTGCCTGGCCTACCAAGGGGCGGGAGAAAAAACTGCCGCGCTGACATGGCTGCGGCAGGCGGTACAAATCGCCGAGACACGTGGCTACATCCGCCTCTTCCTCGATGAGGGAGAACCTCTACAAAGAGTGCTGGTAGAATTGGACCAGCAAAAGAATGCCCCCAACCATGTCGCCGCACTCCTCACTCACTTTCCCGCTGCTGCTCCCCCTTATGCCCCACCACCGGTCAGCGATCTCCTCAGCCCTCGCGAACGGGAGGTTCTCCAACTCATTGCCGGTGGATTAACCAACCAGGAGATTGCCAACAAATTGGTGATCGCCCCCAGCACCGCCAAGCGACACGTTATCAATATCTATAATAAACTGAATATCAACAATCGTGCCGAAGCCACCGCCCGCGCCTATAAATTAGGCATTGTAAATCTGGAATAACGAAACCCGTTTCGACCTTACATCTCTCTTTACACCCTCAATACACATTTTGGACGATGTAACTACACCCTGGTTCCCTTTATCCTATGACCATTACATTTAATTTTGCCTGAAGTGAGGCTTATGGTGGCAGAACGGTACAGGATTGAGTTACAGAGCGAAATTGACGGAGAGTGGTCGGCATGGCTGAGCAGCTTTGAGCTAACGCACACAGAAGCTGGTCACACGATTCTCAACGGTGAGGTGGCTGATCAGGCCGCCTTGCACGGCCTGCTGGCCCGCATCCGCGACCTGGGTATTCCTATCCTGCTCGTCGCTCGCCTACACCCCACTGAAGGCAGCCAATCAAATTATGATGGAGGTTATGATGAGCAAAGAATATAAAGATTCAGTGCAAGATGAAAACGGACATTTCACAGATGCAATGAGAGGTGGCATTACGGCCGTGGTATTGATCTTGATCGGTGGTGGTCTATTAGCCAGCAACTTTCTGGACATTCCCTTCGATAACTGGTGGGCGCTGTTCTTGCTTCTGCCGGTGATCGTTCTGTTCTATCAGGTATGGCGTGATTACAAGAGCAACGGCCGTTTGACCAGCCGCAGCATAGGCCCCTTGATTGGCAGCCTGGTATTGTCATCTATGCTCGCCACATTTCTATTTGACGTGGATTGGGGTCAACTTTGGCCGGTATTCTTGATCTTTGGCGGAATCGCTGTTCTGCTTGGCAAACGCTTGACGGAATAAACTGAGCCGTTTCAATAGTCGCTGCCCACTGTTGGTTGCCCGTGTCTAGAGTTTGTCATATTTGGAGTGTTAATTATGAAAAAATGGATTGTTCGAATAAGTGTTGTGCTCCTGATCGTTCTTGTTCTTATCATTGTAGTGAACTGGTCATTGATCAAACAGATCGCCACCTTTAGCCCGATCATAATGCCAAACTCTGGTCAGGCGCCAGCGGACGAGGCTGAAGCGCGTTTACAGGACATTGAGTATCTGGCTGAACTGGTGAAGTATGATCGCAGCTTTGATGAGACAGCCAGAAACGAGTTTGAACAGCTGATGACAAGCGGCAGGCAAGAGGCAGAAACAATGAGTCTCGCCGAATTGTATTTGCTGGCTGCAGAAGCCGCCGCTCTCGCCGATAATGGGCACACGAACGTCAGTCTTATGCCAGTGCGACGTGACTTCAATGATGTTGGTGTGCGCTATTACTATTTTCAGGATGGTTTGTATGTGGTTCGCGCTGTAACCGAGCATGAACAATTGATCGGCGGGCGCGTGATCGAAATAGACGGGCAGTCTATCGACTCTATCTTAACCGGCCTGAATCCCTACATCGGCGGCGTAGAGGGGTGGCGTCAGTTAAGTGCCGTTATTCTGCTGGAGTCCTCCGAGATCTTGTATGCCGCCGGTCTGGCAGAGTCGCCTGACGGGTACACCTTAACCGTGCAGGATCAACAAGGCGCGACGCATCTCGTTGACTTGATCGCCCAGATGCCGCAAGCGGTTGACAAAATCCCGTTCCCCCAAACCATGCAGTCACTGGAGGCCGGCCCACTGCCTAATGAGGGGGATGGTTGGGTACGCAGCTTGCAGGATATATCCGCAGATAACCTTCCAATTTATTTACGGCAGACCGATCAACCGTACTGGTGGACGCCCATAGAAGATGGCGGTGGCTACGTGCGCCTGCAAACGCTGTTTAACAGCGAGCAGCAATCCTTGTCCGCTTTTTTTGATGAAAATATCAAACCGCTGCCGGACGGTTCCTTGCCCTATTTGGTGGTTGATTTGCGCCCAAATGACGGCGGTGATTTTACGAATTTCGTCGAGATCGCTAAGTGGTTACCGGGTAAGGTGGCTGAAGATGGCTATTTGTACATTGTCGTCGGACCGCAAACGTTTTCTGCGGGTATTGTAGGCGCAGCGCTGCTGAAATATTATGGCGGCGAGAAATCCTCCATCATCGGCACGCCCATGGGTGATCGCGAACAATATTGGGATGAAAGGGGCTTGCCGTTTCAGCTTCCCAATTCAGGCTTTGGGGTTGGCTACGCTACGGGCTATCACGATTGGGAAAATGGTTGTACCGAACACCCTTATTGTTACACACAGGTAGTGAAGCATGGTGTTGCGGCCGGCAGTTTGACACCTGACCACCTTATCGAACCGGAATATGCGGACTATGCAGCAGGGAAGGATGTCGTGATGGAATGGGTTTACCAACAGGAACTGCCCTAACAGTGAAGACAAGTGCATTTCTACTTTAATGTTGCAGGTTGGTGAGTGAAGGGGACCGAAAGCATGAGGTCCCCCGTTCCCAGGTTGATACTTTTACTTGACGACAGTGGTCGCCGTGGCCAGTTCATTATACGCCTTTGGCGAAATAACTTAAGAAACGCTCGAAAGATGGCGAGTAATCGAATTTCTCCAAATGGACGTCGACAATGACAAAACTCTCGGTGTGGTTCCGGGCCTCTAAAAGGGCGCTCTCCATCTCGTCTTCAGTCTTGACGACAATGCCTTTCCCTGCACCCAATACATCGGTAAAGGATGCGTAGTTCCAGCGCAGGACGTCGACATACTGCCCATCATGGATCGGCCGCTCGGAGCCATAGCCGCCATTATTCATGACGACGATGATGGGATTGAGACCGAAGCGAACCATCGTCGATAACTCGACCCCGGTCATTTGGAAGGCTGCGTCGCCGGCCAGGACCAAGGGACGCCGTTCGAGCCTCGCCAGTTGGGCGCCCATGGCAAAAGGAATGGCAAAGCCCACGGAAGTAAAAAAGCCTGGGGCAAAGAAACCATTCTGGCAATGAATCAAAAGGTCTACGCCGGCGATGAGCGTTTCCCCGAATCCGACCAGCGCACGCTGGCGCGGGCATACGCTCTCCAAGTCGTCGGGGACCTAACCTGCCTCATGGGCGATTACGAAGCCGGATTTGCTTTATTGGAAAAGTGCAAGGAAATTGGCCTGGAGCTGGGCGATGTCGGCAAGATCTCCGTCGGCTGGGCGCTGTTAGCATTTGCAGAGCATCTTCATGATAAAGCAGCAGCCCGGCGAGTGCCCGAGGAAGGGATTGCCATCTTGCGAGAAGCAGGCGAGCCATGGCAGCTCTGGCTGGGTCTTGACTTACGGGCAGGTATGTCAGAAGAATCTGGCGATTACCCACAGGCCAATGCGTTCTATAGCGAAGCCCTGGCCTTCGCAAGAAAAAACGGCCACAGGTGGCTCTCCGGCATTACCATGGCCGGGCTTGGACATTTGCTATACCTTCAGGGCGATTACAGCACGGCGCAAACCCATCTTGAGGAAGCCGAGGTCATATTACGTCCACTGAACGATTTAAGGCATAGAAACCTTGCGACGCATGGCGCCATCGCGTTGCTTCTAGGCGACCAACAGCAAGCCGTCGCCTACTTCGAGGAGCGTCTGAAGGATCTCCGCCAGCAGGGCGGCAAAGTGTATTTCGCAAGGGCCATGAGTGATCTTGGCATCGCCACTGGCCATTTGGGCAACCACGCCCAGTCTGCGGCGCTCTTGTCGGAAGCCCTTTTACTAACCCGGGAAGAGTCCAACCTATACGACATGGCGGTCTGCCTGCTGGGCGTGGCCAGTATCCAGCCCCAGCCGCGCCGTGCCGTACAGCTGCTGGCCGCGGCCCAGGCTGCGTTCGAGGTGAGCGGTGCGATCATGGTGGAACCAATTTACAAAGCGGAATCCACGCGCATAGAGGAGGCCGCCCGTACCGCTTTAGGCGAAACTGTCTTTGCTGCCGCCTATGCTGAGGGGAAATCAATGGCGGCGGAAAAGGCCATCGCCAGGGCACTTATGGATAGCCATGAATGGGCGGACGGCAGTTTTTCCCGACTGGGCTGGGGTTAAACCGAAGTGGAGCGCACGAATTTAGGGGCAGCAGAGAAAGGTTGGTTCGCGCAGGAGGAACTTGTGGTTTCAGGTGTTTACTGGAACGTTTACCGTGGGCGGGAATCCAGTACCGGACAGGTCGCTATTATCAAGCTGACTAAAGTTGATTTGGTTGCCTAAACGCCTTTGGTTGTGCCCGATGAGGGTGAAAGGTGGCAGGTTCACTACGCCTTCTTTGAACGCTCAGGATTCACCGAAGCAGCGATTGCTGAGGCGCATTAGCATGACGCAATTCTGGTAGATTTGGAATTACTAGACGAAGTGCTGGAGTGATATTGATGAACACAGAAAAAATCACGTTATAATTCAGTTTTAGTGGAATAGGCTAATTTGCAGCGTCGCTGCAAATTAGACCCCACGGTTCCTTTGAAAAATGCCGAACCTTAAATGATCCTACCTCTAGTAGAATGACATTAGAAACGCGCTTTTTCGCGTTTTCCTGTTTGTACGGTTCACATCCGTGAGGTCGGCGGTTCGAGTCCATCCGCGCCCATATATAGCGCCCTGGTTTCTAAGCCAAGGCGTTTTCATTGCATAGTTTCTTCATCGCCACTTGGCACATCCTGTGCACCTTGTGCTCGGCGCCAATGGATCTCCTAAATAGATCTGAAAATCTTCAATCTACTTCTGAAGTAACCGACGCCCGTTCAGGAACAGCATGACATGGTCGTTAAGGTCAATCGTGGGCATAGGGATATTGACTCTATTAGTGCGCAGCATATTGGTGATGATCAACGGCCCCAGGAGCGCAGAAACAGCATGCAGAGGGTGTTCTTGGGCCAGGACGCCATCCGCCTGATAGCGCGCCATCATCTTTCCAATGCTGCCCATCATGCCCAGAGGCAGCTCAAATAACTCTTTTAATTCTGGGTGGCGGGGAATTTCAGAAAGTATGGTGTACAAGAATTGACCGGCTGTGCCGGCCGTCTCTTGGTACAAGGTCACCACGCGAAGCAAATCAACTGTGACATCGCCCGTATAAAATGCCGCATTCTCAAAATCGATGTCTTTTGCTTGAGCGGCGATGGCCTGCTTAATCAGTTCCCCCTTGTTCCCATACTTGCGAAACAGGGTCACCTCGCTGATGCTCGCCGCTTCGGCAATCTGCTTTGTGGTTGCTCCGGCATAGCCGCGTTCAATCACGGTCTTCATGGCCGCGCGATACACTTTTTCATCATCGATTATCTTTGGCATAGTAGCCTCCTGCTAACCCCACAATCATACCATAAGAAAGTATTGACTAACAATAAAGTCGTGGTATCTTAATAGAAGTAATGACTAACAATAAGAGCTTGTACAGGGGGCCAAGGAGTGATCATGTATAATCGCCTGGTTGAAATCTTCAAAGGGGGCAGCAAGCCGTCCATGGATGAAATGTTGGAAGATTCAGATCGGCACCTGGAGAATTTCGACACGTTGATTCTGCCCGCACCGGAGTCCAAGCCACGCACGCCGTTTAATTCCGATGTGCCGGTAGAAGAGGTGTCCATATTGGGCGGGATCACCGATTACGTGTACCTGGCCGAGTTAGCCGGACTGGGGGCCATCGGCTATCATGGCCTGCTGATTTCGCCCGGCGAAGGTGCGCGGCTGCGCATCAACACCATTTATACCAACATCACCAATCTACCCACACCCCAGGCGACCGGTCAGGAACACGCGCATCTGTCGGTACGCGATTTCTGCGCCATGTGCAAGAAATGCGTGCGCAAGTGTCCGGTTGAAGCCATCTTTGATGAGCCGCAACCGCGCGGTGATGGGGGCATGCAGACGATTGAACACGCCACCTGCCGCGATTGCTTCACGCGTAACTACGGCTGCGCAGTCTGTCTGGCCGTCTGCCCGTTTAGCCAGGTTGGATATGAGAAGGTACAAGCCAGGTTTAAGGGTAACCCAGACGCGCCGCAGTTCCGAATTCCCATGGAATCGATTGATGTTGATGTCAGCATGACCCATATGCGCAATCCCCGGCTCCCATAACAAGTTGTCCCAAAATAGGAGCAAAGCAGAATGCCGAAAATATTCCTATCAGAAAGAATAAAGAAGCCTCCCCGGTTCTTCACAATCGAACCCTATCTTCGCGAACAAGATGAGCCGATTGCCAGCCATCCCGATGCGCGCGATCCGCGCATCGTTCCCCTGGTGGTCATGGATTATGGCAGTGTACGGTCGCGGCTAGAGCAGATACGCAATGAAGGATTGAAAGAATATTTCATTGGTACATTGCGGGAAATGCATATCAGCGCCAAAAGCATCAGAAACAACCCCTATTCCGGTAAAAAGACAATGGACGCTGAAACGCGGGCAGAATTGGAAGCCTACGCCAAAAGCTTGGGGGTCGCGGAGATTGGCTATACCAGAGTAGATCCTCTCTATATTTTTCGGGGATTCCGCATCCTGTACGGGAATACAATGGTGTTTGCCATCGAAATGGATAAGGCCAAGATCAAAGGGGCACCCAATATGGAGTCCTTCAAAGAGGTCTTTCGGACTTACTACCAGGTAGGGTTGACGGTCAATAAAGTGGCTGAGTGGCTGCGGGAACGCGGTTTCAATGCCCATGCCGGGCCAGCTGGCGGCGGCGATGTGAACTATATCCCCGTGGCGATTGATGCTGGTCTGGGCGTAGCCGGGAAAAATGGGCTATTGATGACTCGTAACAATGGCCCCCGCGTCCGGTTGGCGGCCGTCTACACAGATATTGAGAATCTCCCCTTCTCCCAAGATAATCCACATGGCTGGATCAGAGATTACTGCGAAAGCTGCAATATTTGTGTTCAAAAATGTCCGGCAGACGCCATCTTCAAGGAAACGAAAACTTTGGTCGATGGCGGTCCGGCATTCATCGATCATACCAAGTGCGCCGATCCGTTCTCGAATGACAATGGCTGCACGCTATGTATAAAGCATTGCCCCTTCAGCTATGCAGAATACGATAAGTTGAAGGCAAAATTTGAACAAGTCTGGTAGATAAAAATAAATACGGAGCAGATTATGTCGATTTTTTCAGAATTAATCGAAGAATTTAGGTTTAGCGGGAATTCCAAGTTCATCCACTAGTAGTTGTGTTAGCGCTCGGTAGGCCATCTGGGGTGGCGCGTCCGGCCTTGCAGGCCTTGTATGTGATGTGTAACTTATTGCTGCCGGGTTCGTTTTCGCCCTGGCCTTGCCAAACCGGCGAGGTTTTGGCTGGTTCTACACGGTGAATTTCTGTCTAGAATTTGGCGTGCTGAAAAGCAGGTGAAATAGGTAGAAGTGATCATTGAGGTATACTTGGCTTAACCAACAGGGCACGACGATCGTGAAGAAGGAAATATGAGTGAAATGGATTTGGTTATACGAAATGCGCGGCTGGATAGAACGGGTGAAGCGGCTGAGGTTGGGATCAAGGGCGGGATGATCGTAACCGTGCAGCGCCAGGGTTTGCCCGAGGGCCAAAGAGAGATCAATGCCCAAGGATATATGATCTCCCCCGCTTTCGTCGAGCCCCATTTTCACCTGGAAAATGCGCTGATATGGGAAGGGGCTCTGAATTACAGCGGCACTTTACGCGAAGCGATCACGGTGTACGGTAAGATCAAGAAGGAGATGCCGCTGGATGACCTGGTACGTCGTGCTTCGGTCGCCCTGGAGACAGCAATCGCCCATGGTGTGCAATGGTTTCGCAGCCACGTGGACATCGATCGCACGGCGCAGCTCAATTTGCTGCGTGGCAATATCGTTGTGCGTGAGAAGTTCCAGGATCTAATCGACATCCAGTTGATCGCTTTTCCGCAAATGGGCATGGCCCGAGACGCCGAAGTTGTAGATCTGATGTGGCAGGCGATGGAACAGGGCGCAGATGTGGTTGGCGGCATGCCTCATGCGGAACGGGATATGGACGACGCCGCACGCCACATCGAGATCGCGTTTGAGATGGCTAAGAAATATGACGCCGATATTGATATGCATATTGACGAAACGGATGATCCTTATTGGCACAGCCTGGAACTGCTGGCTGAACAGACGATTGCCAATGGCTGGCAAGGGCGCGTGAGTGCCGGGCATTGCTGTGCGATGTCGGCCTGGGATGACGCGATGGCGGAACGGATTATTGATAAGGTAGCCCAGGCGAAGATCAATGTGATCACAATGGCACCGATCAATTTGATGCTTGAAGGGCGTGGCGACAGCCATCCCAAGCGGCGCGGCATCGCCAGGGTCAAGGAACTGCTTGAGGCGGGCGTCAATGTCACCTGTGGGCAAGATGATATGCAGAATATGTTCTACTCTTTCGGCAATATGGACCCGCTGGAAGTAGCGCTGATCACGGCGCACGCCGCCCATATGAGTGCGCCTTCGGAAATCGAGGCAGCTTTTGACATGCCACGTTATAACGCGGCCAAGAATTTCCATTTGGAAAAGTATGGCGTGCAGGCCGGGGCAAGGGCCAATTTGGTTGTCATGGATGCACATTCGGCCGTCGATGCGCTGCGGCGTCGAGGGGACCGGCGCTATGTGATCCGCGACGGCCGTGTCTTAACTGAAATGCGTACAGATGTGCTTTGGCACGCGCCTGCTTAACCGCTGAAGCGGTCTGAGCAAATTTCTGGAAGGAGAATTTTTCGATGAATCCGACAATCGGCAAAATCCGCCGCTTGCAACAATGTTCCACCCCGCAAGGCAAGTTTGTCATGTTCGCCCTGGATCACCGGGGCAATTTGCGGCACTCGTTACGTCCTGAAGCACCCGATACGGTGACTTATGAACAGATGGTCAGCTTCAAGCAAGAACTGATCACGGAGATTTCGGCCAAGGCAACGGCCGTGCTGCTAGATCCGGTGTATGGCGTTGGGCCGGCGATCGTTTCCGGCGCTATCGCTCCTGAGTCGGGTCTGATAGTCGCCGTGGAGAAAACAGGGTATACGGGCGATCCGACCGCGCGCGAAAGCCAGATTCTGGACGGCTGGAGCGTCGAAAAGATCGTGCGCCTGGGCGCGTCGGGCGTGAAGCTACTGCTATACTACCATCCTGACGCTCGCCAATGCGGCCGCACAAGAAGCGCTTGTGCAGCAGGTGGCGCAGGAGTGCCAGTCATTCGATATACCACTCTTCCTAGAACCGCTATCCTTTTCGCTCGATCCCGCTCAGGCAAAACTGGCTTCCGCGGAAAAACGCCAGGTGGTGGTTGAAACGGCGCGCAAGCTAACGCCAATGGGCGTGGATATACTCAAGGCGGAATTTCCGCTCAATATCGCGGATGAAGCAAATGAAAACAGATGGGCCGAAGCCTGTGCAGAATTGTCGGCGGCCAGTCTCGTGCCCTGGGTGTTGTTGAGCGCCGGCGTCAGCTATGAAGATTTCGAACGGCAAACAACGATTGCCTGCCAAAGCGGTGCCAGCGGCGTGCTGGTGGGGCGTGCCGTGTGGAAGGAGGCTGCCAATAACGATGGCCCGGCACGCACGGAATTTTTGCGCACGACTGCCAGCGTAAGAATGCAACGGTTAGCGGAGATTATCGGCCGTTATGGACGGGCATGGACGGACTTTTATCCGAAGCTGTCAGATTCGGTTGTCGAAGGATGGTATGAGAAATACTAATTTTGGTGAATTGCGGATTTTTTAGTGGTTAATGGGCAACGTTATAGCTGACTATGAAATCGATTGATCTGCTTGTTATTGGAGAGATTAATCCCGACCTTATTCTGCGCGGTCAGGACATTGTGCCCGCTTTTGGGCAGGCAGAAAAGTTGGTGGAAGAGGCCCGGCTGGCGATAGGCTCGTCTGCGGTCATAATGGCCTGTGGGGCAGCGCGATTGGGACTGCGTGTGGCTTTCGTTGGAGTTGTTGGCGATGATATGTTTGGCCGTTTTATGCTCGAGGCGATGGTGGAAAGGGGATTAGATACTTCTGCTTGCCTCGTCGATCAGGAAGTGCAAACAGGCGTGAGCGTCATCCTTTCCAGGCCCGATGACCGCGCCATCCTCACTTGCGCCGGTTCCATTCCTATCCTGCGTATCGATCAGATTGATGAAACGTTGCTGCAACGAGCGCGCCACCTACACGTCGGCAGCTACTTCCTGCTCGATAGGCTGCGCCCTGATTTGCCAGATCTCTTCGCTCGAGCGCGCCAGGAAGGTCTGACGACCTCCCTGGACACAAATTGGGACCCGCGTGGAACGTGGAAGGTAGCAGAAATGCTGCCCCATTGTGATGTCTTCTTACCGAATGCGGCTGAAGCGCGGCTTATCACCGGCGAAGAAGACTTTGATAGCGCCCTGGAAACATTGGCAGCGAAGATCCCGACCCTGGCAGTCAAATTAGGTGCGGCAGGCGGTCTGGCGCGAGAGGGAAAAAACGTGATTACTGCCCCACCGCCGAAAGTCAATGTCATCGATACGACCGGAGCAGGTGATTCTTTCGATGCCGGTTTTCTTTACGGCTACCTTCAGGGCTGGCCACTGGCAAAGTCACTGAAAACGGCCGTTGCTTGTGGCTCCTTATCAACCCGCGCCGCTGGGGGAACGAGTGCGCAGCCTACGTTAGCGGAAATTGAAAATGCTGATTGGTGAATGGTAAATTCTTAATTGCGACCGGTCACTACATCGCAAATTGTGCTTAATTGCTTATGGCAAAGAACCTACTATCCGAAATTGTTATCGCGCAAAAGCAGGGAGTGGCGTACGGCATCGGCTCGATATGTTCCGCCCATCCCACCGTGTTGGAAGCAACGTTAAAACACGCTTTGCTGCACGAGCAGGCTGTATTGATCGAATCTACCTGCAACCAGGTCAATCAATTTGGGGGGTACACGGGTATGAATCCGGCCGATTTTGTCGCCTTTGTGGGGCAGTTGGCCCGGAAAACGGGCTGTTCCAGAGGGAAGTCTAATCTTAGGCGGAGATCATCTTGGCCCCAATCCTTGGCAGGATGAAACGGCCGACGCAGCGATGGGCAAGGCCAAGGAGTTGGTTTACCAGTGTGTTTCTGTTGGCTACACGAAAATTCACCTCGATGCAAGCATGAAATGTGCTGACGACGATAAGGATCGGCCGTTGCCCAAAACGATCGCTGCCCAACGTGCGGCCGATATGGCCTTGATCGCCGAAGAGGCGTTCAAACAGAGCGGGCATAAGATCGCACCGCGCTACGTGATCGGCACCGAGGTGCCCGTGCCTGGTGGCACGCAGGAGCATGAAGAAGCGGTGGCTGTGACAGAAGCGGAAGATGCGGCAGAGACCATCGCAATCTCACGGAGCGCATTCCTGAAACAGGGGTTGGACGAGGCCTGGGAACGTGTCATCGCCGTGGTCGTCCAGCCCGGGGTGGAGTTCGGCGACAGCTCTCTATTTGAATACGATCCACTGGCGGCGGCTCCCCTCGCCCGTTTGATCGAAAGCTATGACAACCTGGTATATGAGGCGCATTCCACCGATTATCAAACTCGGGAAGCGCTGCGCGAGTTGGTGCGCGATCATTTTGCCATTCTGAAAGTCGGTCCCGGCTTAACGTTCGCCTATCGCGAAGGAGTTTTTGCCCTGGCGATGATCGAAGAAGAATGGCTGGGGGGCAAACCAGGTGTCGAGCTTTCGAAGCTGCCCGAGGTCGTGGAAGCGGTGATGCTGAATGATCCCGTGTACTGGCAGAACTATTATGCGGGGGAAGCGTGGCAGCAGCGTTTTGCGCGCCGCTACAGCTTCAGCGATCGTATCCGCTACTATTGGCCCGCTCCGCGGGTCCAGGGCGCATTGGCCCGATTGCTGCAGAACCTGAACGAACAGCCGATCCCCCTCACCCTTTTAAGCCAGTACATGCCAGATCAAGCAAGTCGAATTCGCCAGGGAACCCTATCCAACACACCACGCGCACTCCTGCTTGACAAGGTTTTCCGTGTATTGGACGATTACGACCATGCGTGTAATTCGGACTAATCTGTGAGTGGAAGGAGTGCGCATATGCCCAATTCGTCGTTTGCTGGACGAGTATACTATTCGTCATACAACCTAGGACAAGTGCAATCGCAACTCCTAGCCGGCCAACAACTCAGCCGCGTCGGCCATTGCTTCGGCCGTGACACCAAACTTCTCGTAGATCGTCTTGTAGGGCGCGGAAGCGCCAAAGCGGTCCACGCCGATGGCCAGGCCATGGTCGCCAACATAGCGCTCCCAACCTAAGGTCACGCCGGCTTCAATGGAAACACGCGCCTTGATCGCTGCTGGAAGCACGCTTTCCCGGTACTCGGCCGTCTGCGCTTCGAAAAGCTCCCATGAAGTCATCGACACAACGCGCGCTGCAATACCACGGCCGTCCAGCAATTTCTGGGCTTCCATGGCCAATGAGAGTTCGGTCCCACCACCGATTAAGATCACCCGCGGATCCTCAACATCGCTGATCACATAGGCGCCACGCAGCGCCCCGGCTCCACTTTCGGCGAAGGTGGGCACACCTTGGCGACTAACTAGCAGCGCCGTCGGTCCATCCTGGTTCTCCAGCGCCGCCTGCCATGCATAAGCGGTTTCCGTTGCATCGCCCGGACGGATGATGGTCAGGCCAGGGATGAGGCGCAGGCTCATCAACTGTTCAATTGGCTGGTGAGTTGGACCGTCTTCGCCCACGCCGATACCGTCGTGGCTCCAGACATAGATGACGGGCAAGCCCATCAGTGCGGCAAGGCGCACGGAGGGGCGCATGTAGTCGGAAAAGACAAGGAAGGTGCCACCAAACGGCCGGATGCCCCCATGCAAGGCCAGGCCATTCATGATCGCACCCATGCCATGCTCGCGCACGCCGTAGCGAATGTAACGTCCCGAGAAATCGTCGATGGTCAGGTCTGTTGTGCCGCTGATGGCCGTCTTGTTGGATCCCGTCAAATCGGCCGATCCACCAATGAGATAAGGTATGTGGGGCGCAATTGCATTAAGAGTCTGGCCCGAAGATGCACGCGTAGCCAACGATTTTCCCACTTCGAATTGGGGCAAAATGGCGCTCCAATCCTGCGGCAGTTTCCCTGCCCATGCATCCTGAAAGGCAGCCGCCAGTTCAGGGTATTTGCCGCTGTAGGAATCCCACAACGCCTGCCAGGCATCAAAAGCAGCACTGTCGCGCGCGAAGAAATCTTGCACACCATCAGCTACATAAAAAGTCTGGTCTAGCGGCAAGCCGAGGCGTGCCTTGGTCAGCAGGATCTCATCCTGGCCCAACGGTTCACCATGCGCTCTGGCGGTTCCTTCGCGGTTGGGGCTGCCGTAACCGATTATGGTGCGGCAGGCGATGATTGACGGCCGTTCCGTTTGAGCCAGAGCCGCTTCCGTGGCGGAGATGATTGCCTGCGGATCCTGCCCATCAATATGCTGGGTAAACCAACCGTATGCCCTGAAGCGGGCCAAGACATCTTCCGTGAAGGACAACTCGGTCGAACCATCAATACTGATATGGTTGTCGTCATAATAGAGGATAAGCTTGTTCAGACCCAAATGACCGGCCAGCGAGCATGCCTCGTGCGAGATACCTTCCATCAAATCACCGTCACCGGCCATGGTGTAGGTATGATGGTCAACCACTTTATAGCCGGGCCGGTTGAAGCGTTCAGCCAGCCAGCGTTCAGCCATGGCCATCCCAACGGCATTGCTGAGCCCCTGCCCCAGCGGGCCTGTCGTGGTCTCCACACCAGGCGTCATGTGGTTCTCAGGATGGCCGGGAGTCTTGCTGCCCCATTGGCGGAAGTTCTGCAGCTCCTCCATAGGCATGCTTTCGTAGCCGCTCAGATACAGCAAACTGTATAAAAGCATAGAACCATGGCCACCAGAGAGAACAAAGCGATCGCGGTCTGGCCAGGAGATATTTTGCGGGTCATGTTTCAGAAAACGCGTCCAGAGCACCGTGGCCACATCAGCCATACCCATAGGCATACCGGGATGGCCACTGTTCGCTTTTTGTACACCGTCCATCGCCAAGCCACGTATTGTCTTAGCCGCCAGGGCGTGTTTATCAAGAGGATAACTTGTCATAACAACCTCCAACCTTCTGTCTTCTGAATCCCCCGTTCATCATCCTGGAATTGTATCAAGCCAGCAGGGAATCAGCCACCCAACATAGGGTCTAGGGTCCACGAACAAGCTGTCAGGCATTTTAGGCGAAGAGTGGGCCAATCTCCATAATAGCGGCTGCGATGCATTTGTTTCTGAAGATTGGTTCAGACTAACCAGGGCAGTCTCCCGTTGCTAAAGCCAGGTTGCGAAAATGCGTCATACTCTCTATCCTTGTTACAAAGCCTTTTTTTACTTACGTTCTGTCAGATAGAGCAGAACAGAAGGAGTTAAGCCATGGCAAATAGAAACAAGAATCTAATTATTGCTTATTTCCCAAACGAACATGCTGCCGACATGGTTGCCGATGGTCTGAAGGATTGGGATGAAGCCTGCCGGGACATCAAGTTGGGGGGCATTGGCATCTTAACCATGGAGGATGAGAAGATAAAGACACATTTGGTGGGCACTCACGCCACGGGAACAGGCGCCAAATGGGGTACAATCCTGGGTGTAGCTGCCGCCATTTTTAGTGGAGGTTTGACGATCATCGGGGGCGCTGTTGCCGGTCTTGCGGCTGGTGCTGTCGCCGGTACGCTCTTTCACAAACGATTGGGCATGAGTGATGAGGACAAGGCACGCCTTGAAGATCACCTGAAGAATGGTGGTGCGGCGCTGGCAGTGATGGCGTCCGCGGATGAAGAGGCAGCAACCAGGGAAGAGCTGGCCAGTATGGGTGGTGAGATTGAAAGTTTTGACGTGCCGTCAGAGACGGTAGACGCACTGGAAGAGGCTCATGGCGGCAGCGATGGTGGCGACAGTGAATAGGAAAAGGTGCTAGACAGCGCCGTCCAGAAATCGCAACCGGCTGACAAGTCATAATTTGAGGAACCAACTATGTGTGGACGTTTTGCTTTATTCGCTACAGGAGAGGAGATCGCCGGCCAGTTCGGCGTCGAGGTGAGCCACGAGCTGTACCCGCGCTTTAATATCGCACCCACACAGCCGGTTGCGGCCGTACGTCTGGTCGCCGCCACTGGCGCACGGGAATTGACTTATTTTCGCTGGGGGCTCATACCCTCCTGGGCCAAAGACCCCAATATAGGGTCGCGCATGATCAACGCGCGGTCGGAGAGTGCAGCAGAAAAACCTTCGTTTCGCGCCGCTTTCAAGAGAAGGCGCTGCCTCATTCCGGCCAGCGGTTTCTATGAGTGGCAGCAACTAGGTGACCGCAAACAACCGATCTTCATTCATGCCGGTGACGAGAGCTTGTTGGGGCTGGCCGGGCTGTGGGAGATATGGCAGTCGAGCGACGGCAGCGCTGTGGAAACCTGCACGATTCTGACGACAGAGCCCAATGAGCTGATGGCCCCAATCCATAACCGCATGCCGGTGATCATCGCTGCCGAAGATTACAGCATGTGGCTGGATCCCGGCCCACAGCCACAAGATGCACTGCACCTGATGCGCCCCTACCCGGCCGGCGAGATGGAAGCTTATCCTGTTTCAACGGCCGTCAACAATCCGCGTAATGATGCCGCCGCCTGTGTAGAGCCCCTTTGAGTGGCATCACATCGCAATTGCTGTTAACTTGCTATCGGCGTTGTGTGATAATCAAATTTGACAATATTGAGTAGCGTTATTTGGAGAAACAATAGTGAAAATAGGCGTCGTATTCCCGCAGACTGAATTTGGTAATGATCCCGCTGCAATTCGCGATTACGCACAGACGGCCGAAGCGCTCGGATTCACGCACATATTGGCCTACGATCACGTTCTTGGCGCCAACCCGGAGCGACCCGGTGGCTGGCAAGGGCCTTATACCCACGAGACTCCATTTCATGAACCATTTGTGCTGTTCAGCTATATGGCCGGTCTCACCCGGCAGATCGAGTTTGTGACCGGCATTATCATTCTGCCGCAGCGCGAAACGGTACTCGTGGCCAAGCAGGCCGCGTGTCTGGATGTGCTCAGCAATGGCCGGCTGCGGCTGGGTGTAGGTATTGGTTGGAACCAGGTGGAGTATGTCGCACTGAACCAGGACTTCGGTAACCGCGGCAAGCGTAGCGAGGAGCAGGTGGCCCTGCTGCGCCAGTTGTGGACAGAGCCGCTGGTGACCTTTGACGGCCGTTGGCACACTATCCCTGATGCCGGTCTCAATCCCCTGCCCGTGCAGCGTCCCATCCCGATTTGGTTCGGAGGCCACGCAGACGCCGTGTTGCGTCGCACGGCCCAGATGGGTGATGGCTGGCTGCCTAACTATCGCGAGGCGCGGGAAGCCGCCCCCTCATTAGACAAATTGGATGCCTACCTGGCTGCTGCCGGCCGGTCGCGTCAGGAGATCGGTATCGAAGCCCGTCTTCACAGCCGGCCTGGAAATCTGGACAGCCTGCTCAAAGGCATGGCAGCGTGGCAAGCAGCCGGTGCAACCCACATCTCGCTCAATACCATGGGAGCGGGATATAACTCACCCGAACAGCACATGCGGGCCATTCAATCCTTTGCCACGGCCGTCATAGGATCGTAAATACCTAGCGCGCCTTGAACTGGATATAATAACGTTATGGAGATTTTAGGAGGCCCCCTATACGCCATCGCCGGGGCTGGAGAATCACACGGGCCGGGCGTCACAACCATTGTCTATGGCTGCCCTGCCGGTCTGCAGCTCTCTCGCGAACAGATTCAAGCTTTCCTGGACAGGCGTCGTCCAGGTAGCAGCCGGCATGGCACGCCACGCCAGGAGAAAGACCGCGTTGTTCTGCTTTCGGGGCTTTACCAAGAAGATCACGATGCCTTGACCGCGGGGCCGCAGGTCCAGGTGAGCGAGGCGGACCACGCTTGGACCAGCCAATCTTACGAATGGGGGTACACGACCGGCGAGCCGATCAGCGCCATCGTGCTCTCGACTGCCAAGCAATCTAATCACTACACGCAATTTCGTGGGCCGCAAGGGGTGGTGCGGCCCGGACATACCGATCTGGTCAAATACCACAAGTCACGTGGGTTCGTCGATATTCGTGGCGGCGGCCGGTCCAGCTATCGCTCCACTATTTCCGACGTGATCGGCGGCTCTATCGCCCGTTTGTTCTTGCAGGAGCGATTCGGCACCGTTTTTCTTTCGTCGATCAGCCAGGTAGGACCTCTTCAAGCCGAAGGCGGCTTGAAGGAGCATTTCGGCCGTTTGTTGGAGCAGTCCGGAGGGCAGTCCATACCGCCTGACGCCATCCAGGACGTGCAGGAGCGCCTGGACCAGGCTGAAATCCGTGCCCTCGATGCAGATTTCGCGCTGGCTGCGGCGGAACTGATCAAAGAAACACGCATCAAGGGCGATTCTCTTGGAGCAGCGGTGGAGGTCGTGGCCGTCAATGTCCCTGCCCTGGCCGGAGATCCTTTGTACCAAAGCTTGAAAATGCGCCTGATGGGGGCTATGGGCGGGCTAAATGCGGCCCAATCGTGCGAAATCGGTGATGGGGTCCAGGTGATCGGCCGTTTTGGCAGCGAAAATAACGATCCTATCCGCCAGGCTGGCTATCAAAGTAACAGCCACGGCGGCTTGATCGGCGGCATCACGACGGGAATGCCCTTGATCTGCCGCGTCGGTTTTAAACCCACATCCACGATCGTCAAAAAGCAGCAATCGGTGCGCAAAGATTTGGAGGAGATCGACTTTCTATTGGAAAAGGGACGGCATGATCCTTGTGTCGGCGTTCGCGCAGGGGTCACGTTGGAATCACGTATGGCCATTGAATTAATGAACGCCGTCTTGATGCACCAGGCGAGCACAGTGGATCGGGACAACTTCGCCCTGTTTTAGGGGACGACGGGAAACGGCCGTTGCCGGCCACCTGGAAATAGCCAGAACCTATGAGTTTCTATCCGCTCTGACAAAACAGTTCCATCTGATCTGCGAACCGCTGAGTTTGTACTACTCCCGCTGACGCCAGAGCACGTACGCATCGATTACGAAGCAGTCCTATCAAGTAAAGAAATGCTGCGCCTGTGGAGCGGCAGCCCTTGGCCGTGGGAAGGGTTCTCGCTAGAAGACAATCTGAAAGATCTACAATGGCATGAGCGGGAGCACCAGGAGCGCGTGGCCTTCACCTATACCATTCTGGATGCGACTGAGTCCTCTTGCCTGGGCTGCGTATACATCCGGCCACTGGCTGATCTGGCAGCAGACAACCCGGACGAGCTGGAATATGTGGCCGCTGATGTAGCGATGATCCGTTTTTGGGTCCGTGCTGCCCGTGTGGCAGATGGATTGGACCGGCGCGTCCTTGATGCCCTTTGGGCCTGGTTCGCCGAACACTGGCAATTTTCACGTGTTCTTTTTCATACGCGCCAGGTGAACAAGCAACAGATAGAATTATTCGAGGCAGCCGGACTGGAACAAGTGCTGTCCTTGCACGTGCCGCAACGGGGCGGAACCTTTAATTTCTATGGAGAAAACAAGTAAGATGCGTTACCCTATTGGCCGCTATATCAGCAGTCGCGCCGCCTATTTCCCCACATTTTCTGCCGACAACCGAAGCCTGGCATTTATCAGCGATATCACGGGCCGGCCGCAGGTCTGGTGCATCGATCTCGACGATCTGAAGCATACCATTCCCTGGCCACAGCAGTTAACCTTCGCCCCGGATAGGGTTATGTCCGCCTACTTTTCGCCAGAACCGAATAGGAAGCGTTTGCTTTACACGCATGACGTGGGCGGCAGTGAGAACGCGCAGCTGTTCTTGCTGGATCTAGACGATGCCCATGAAAGGTGTCTCACTGAAGGCTTCGACAAGGCCATGCATACCCCTGGCGAGTGGTCTGCCGACGGCAAGCAGCTGCTATTCACCGCCAACCGTCGCGATCCGTCGCAGTTTGACCTTTACCGCTTGTCGCTTGACAGCGGCCAGGAGGAGCTGATTTGGCGGCACGATGAGTTTGGATTTCTATACGGCATGGTCTGGTCGCCAAATGGCCAACGCGTGGCACTCATTCGTGCCGCCCATTCGGCCGTTCACGATCTATTCGAGATCAACCTGGAAACAGGCGCAGTTCGCCGGCTAAGCCCAGCAGATCGCCCTGCCCGTTTTGGCGATATTTCCTACAGCAAAGACGGCCGCTATCTATACGCCAATACCGATCTCGATTCCGATTTCCTGCACGTGGCGAAACTTGATCTGGCCACGGGAAGCTGGGAATCGCTGGTCCATCCCAATTGGGACATAGAACGCTTTGCCCATTCTCCCAACGGCCGTTACCTGGCATATGTGATCAATGAGGATGGCGACAGCCGGCTGGAACTGATCGATCTGGCGACCGGCACGGCTCGCTCTGCCCCGGAACCGGAAACGCGCCCTGGTACCATCGGTTGGTTCGACCGCATGCTCGCGTTTTCCCCTGATTCTCGCCGTCTAGCATTTTCCTATACCAGTGCTACACGAACTTCTGATATTTACATGTGGCACCTGGACCTGGATGAGGACGATTTAACCTTGTGCACGGCTAGTTCCCATGGTGGGATTCCACCATCCAGCTTTGCAGCCCCGACCCTAATTCGGTATCCAACTTTTGATGGCTTGCATATTCCAGCGTGGTTGTATCTGCCCACGGCAGAGAATTCTCCGCCAGCCCCGGTCGTCGTGATGGTTCACGGCGGTCCTGAGAGCCAATACCGTCCCTACTTTAATTTCCTGGCCCATTACCTGGTGCACCAAGGATTTGCCGTGCTTGCCCCCAATGTACGCGGCTCGACCGGTTATGGAAACGCCTATAGCCATCTCGACGACGTGGAAAAGCGCATGGATTCTGTGGCAGACCTGGCCTATGCCGCTCAGTGGCTCAGGTCGCAGCCTGGCATCGACCGGCAACGAATCGTCGTCTATGGCGGCAGTTACGGCGGGTTCATGGTCTTGTCAGCGTTGACAACTTACCCTGATCTCTGGGCAGCGGGCGTTAACATCGTGGGCATTAGCAACTTTGTCACCTTTCTAGAGAACACCAGCAGCTACCGGCGCGCCCATCGCGAGTCTGAATATGGCAGCCTGGCCCACGATCGGGACTTTCTGGAGTCGATTTCGCCCTTAAATCAGGCGGAGAAAATCAGCGTGCCTTTGATGGTCATACATGGCGCTAACGATCCTCGCGTTCCGCTCAGCGAGGCAGAACAATTGGTAAACACCCTCAGAAAGCAGGATGTAGCAGTGGAATTCCTGCTGTTTGATGATGAAGGACACGGCGTCGCCAAACTGAAGAACAAGCTGGTGGCTTACACGGCCGTTGGCGAGTTCCTAGCTAAGGTGTTGGGTAGATGAGCGAGTCCATTCCCCGCCTGCCCCAGGAAATCTTCGAAGCGTTGGTTGTCGAAGCTGTGGCCAGCCTACCTGTCTATTTCCAGGAAAAACTGGAGAACATAGAGATCCTTGTGGCAACCTGGCCCTCTGCCAACGAAATGCACCGTGCCCGCGTGTCCCCAGGCAGCTTGCTGCTTGGACTCTACCAAGGCATCCCGCTTACTGAACGTACGCACAATTACAACCTGGTGCCTCCGGATACGATCACGTTGTACCAGGGTCCCATTGAAACGGTCGCCGGCGATGACTACAGGAAGATACGTGGCCAGGTCAAGCGTACGGTGATCCATGAGATCGCCCATCATTTTGGCATCAGCGACGATCGCCTGCACGAATTGGGAGCCTATTAGCCGGAGAGATGCCAACTTTTCTGAAAGTTGGCATCTTTAGTATCGATTCTTATGCTATAATCAATCTGTGGGAAAAGCGGCTGGTTTTGCGCCTTGCCGGCTGTCAGGAAAAAGCGTCGATTCACGAGTGAGATCAGGAGTCCATTATGTCTAAAAAGAAAACAGTAGAAAAGAAAACCGGACACTCGGGCAATTCTCAGAAGCCGGAAGCGGAGGTTTCTCCGAACAACTCTCGTTACAAGAAAAATGGCGGGCTTAAATCAAGGTTTTATGAAAAAGAACTGTTACGTTTGCAAGAGGAAATGGTAAAAATCCAGTACTGGGTGAAGGCGCAGAATATGCGTGTCGTCATCGTCTTCGAGGGTCGTGACGCAGCCGGCAAAGGGGGTACGATCAAACGCATTACAGAGCGCACAAACCCGCGCGTAGTGCGTGTAGTGGCCCTGGGTATTCCCAGCGATCGCGAGAAAAACGAGTGGTATTTCCAGCGTTGGGTAGCCCACCTGCCGGCAGGTGGTGAAATCGCCCTTTTCGACCGCAGTTGGTACACGCGCGCCATCACCGAACAGGTCATGGGTTTCTGCACGGAGGATCAATACCGCGAATTCCTGCGCTCCTGCCCCCAATTTGAACGTATGTTGGTCAGATCAGGCACAATCCTTCTGAAATACTGGTTCTCAGTCAGCGATGAAGAGCAGGAGCGACGCTTCCAAAAGCGCTCCAAGGACCCAAGACGGCGCTGGAAACTAAGCCCCATGGATATCGAATCCCGCGCTAAATGGGAAGAGTACTCCAGGGCAAAAGATCGCATGTTTGACTACACTGACATCAAGCAAGCCCCCTGGTACGTGGTCAACTCCGAAAACAAGGAAAAAGCGCGCCTCAACTGCATGAGCCATATTATCAGCATGATCCCTCACGAAAATATCCTGCCAGGACCGATTGAATTGCCACCGGTGGTGAAGGGAACCGGCTACGTACGGCCGCCATTCGATGAACAGACTTTTGTACCCGAGGTTTACTAGAGCGAGAACAGTAGCTACGGATTATCAGCTTTTGTTAGAGGACGAGAGAATTTTTTCTTCCTCTTCTTCTTTAAGTGAAATAGAACACACCCCATGTCATTCCGAGGTCCGCCGAGGAATCTACTTCCCCTTGTCAGGTCATTGGATTTCTTCAGTCCGAAGACCCCGTTCGGAACTGTACTGAGGTTGCCGCAAGCAATGATGATGCAAGCAAGGAGCAAAGATCATGTCGCTGCAACGTGAAAAAATGGCCAATGTAGACACTGCCTGGTGGCATATGGAAGCGCCGACGAACTTGATGATGATCACGGGAATCATGATCTTTGAGGGCAACCTCGATCATGTACGCTTGCGCCAGACGTTGGAAAAACGCATGCTTGCTTACGATCGATTCCGGCAGCGGGTCGTCGAACCCCGCTCTGCACTAGGTCCCGTTATTTGGGAACTCGATCCCAACTTTGATCTGGATGCACATATACGTCGTGTTGGTTTGCCCGAGCCAGGAGGGAAAGCAGAACTGGAGCAGTTGGTCAGCGATCTGATGAGCACGCCGCTGGATTACAGCAAACCATTGTGGCAAATCCACATTATAGAGAACTATAAAGATGGATTTGTGCTAATTAATCGTCTCCACCACTGTATTGCCGATGGGATAGCCCTGATGCGCGTGCTGCTCTCGTTGACCGATGAAAGCCCCGACGCCGTGTGGCTCGAGGAAGAGACCGTCGAACCAAGGCGGCGAGGGATTTTGAGGCGGACAATGGGGCCGGCTGTGGGCCTCGCCAAAAACACGGGAAGGATTTCCGGAACTTTCCTACGTGAGAGTGCCAAGACGATCCGCCATCCGGGACGGATCGTGGATGCAACAATGTACGGGATTAGATTTACGGGGCGATTGGGCAAGGTCACCCTGCGCTGGCCAGATCCCCCCACCCTTTTCAAAGGAGACCTTACTGTGCGCAAGCGAGCGGCCTGGTCCGAACCGATCTCGTTGGCAGATGTTAAGGCGATAGGCAAAGTAACAGGCGGAACGGTCAATGACGTAATGGCAGCGGCCGTGACAGGCGCCTTACGCCGTTACATGGAAGGTCGAGGCGTGCAAACGGCCGATCTCAATTTCCGGGCCTTACTCCCGTTTAACTTGCGACCTCTAGATCAGCCGCTTGAGTTAGGCAACCAGTTTGGGCTCGTTTTCCTCTCACTACCTATCGGTACGGTCGATCAGCTAGAACGCTTGCAGATCATCAAGCAGCGTATGGATGAGTTGAAGGATTCACCGGAAGCAGCTGTAGCCATCACACTTCTGGCAACTGCCGGTATGCTGCCTAAAGATATTGAGACCCAGGTCTTTAAGCTTTTCCACGCCAAGGCCACGGCCGTGTTGACCAATGTCCCTGGCCCGCAAAAGACGCTTTATATGGCGGGCGGGCGCCTACGCGGCATTATGGGTTGGGTGCCCCAGGCTGGAAACGTCGCCTTGGGCCTAAGCGTAATGAGCTACGATGGTGAGGTCTTGGTGGGCGTCAATACGGATGCCGGGCTCGTTCCCGATCCAGCCACAATCATTGATCACTTCTACACAGAATTTGACCAATTGCTGCAACTCGCTAAAGACGTAGAAGAAACTTCTTAGGTGCGGTAATTACCTTGTCAACTAACTGATTGCACCATTTTCCCGGAGACAGCGTCGTGTCCCGCATTGGAATAGCAGGCTTTCAGTTTCCGAGAAAAAACGGCAGTAACTTTGTTAACAGTGTAGGAGTGTCCACCAGTAGTAAATAAGGGTACATACAAGAAGCAGCGTCGCCTGGCATAGGACACTTGAATAAGCCTTTTAGAGAAGCATTGTGACACTTCAAATAGCGCTTACTTTGGCCATTCTTGTAGTGGCCGTTTTGCTTTTTATATCCGAGCGCTTGCGGGCTGACCTGGTTGCCTTGATGGTCCTGGTTAGTTTGGTTCTAACGGACCTGGTCACCCCGGCGGAAGCGCTTTCCGGTTTTAGCAATCCGGCCGTCGTCACCGTCTGGGCGGTCTTCATCCTCAGTGCAGGATTGTCCGCAACTGGCGTGGCCAACGAAATTGGCCGTCATGTCTTGCGCCTTTCCGGTCAGGGCGAAGTGCGATTGCTGATCGTGATCATGCTGACGGCAGGTGCCCTTTCCGCTTTCATGAACAATGTCGGCGTGGCGGCCTTGCTCTTGCCCGTTGTATTAACTATCGCCAAGCAGACGGGGCGCGCCCCTTCCAGACTACTGATGCCCTTGGCCGTTGGTTGTCTGTTAGGTGGATTGACGACCCTGATCGGAACGCCGCCCAATATCCTCGCCAGCGATGCCTTGCGCGACGCCGGATTGGAACCTTTCCAGCTTTTCGATTTCGCACCGGTAGGCATAACTATCATGCTGGCTGGAACCGCTTTCATGATCTTGATCGGCCGCCGGCTTCTCCCCTATCGCAGCCCGGTTCATGCGCTATCCGGTCAAAAGCAAGAAGCGACAGATGCCAAAACTTTGTACGCCTTGGAAGAAAGACTGGCGCTGCTGGAACTGCCGGCCGGCAACCCACTTGCCGGAAAAACGTTAGCGGAGAGCCGCATCGGTCGCGCGCTTGGTTTGACAATTCTAGGATTACAGCGACACGGCCGTAAACAGCTGGACATCCAAAGCGATTCGATTTTGGAGGCCGGCGATCTTCTACTGGTATTGGGCAGACTAGAGCGTCTGGAAGCGCTGAGCCGCAAGCCCGTCTTTATCGTCGACGATTACCGCGACGATTCGACCAGGCAGCTCGTTTCTTTGGAAACCGGGCTGGCGGAACTGACCGTAAAGGAGGAATCGCCTTTCTTAGGCAAGACCATTTATGAAATTGAGATGCGTCGTCATTATGGATTCTATGTGCTGGCAGTCCGGCGCAACGAACAACTGCGACGCACCAACCTGCAAAATTTGCCCCTATTGGCCGGCGACACACTGCTCTTGCTTGGTAGCCGCTCCGAGTTACTCGCTGCTTGCCAATTACCCATTTTTGACGGAGTGCTGAATACGCTGTTGTCGGAAAGTGAGGCGATCGAGCGCTACCGGCTCCAGAACAGGCTCCTATTGCTTCGTATTCCAGCAGAATCGCCGCTGATAGGACAGTCTCTGCTAGAAAGCCAACTGGGCAAACTATTTGGCCTCATCGCTTTAGGTATCGTGCGCGAAAGGCAAACGATACTTGCCCCGCCGCCGGACGCCAAACTTCAAGCGAATGATCTGCTCCTGGTCGAGGGCAGGCCAGAAGAACTGGCCGTCGTACGCGGTTTGCGAGGACTGATCCTCAAGCGCCAGCTGCAACTGGATGAAGTGCAATTGGAATCGGATGCGGTGGGGCTGGTCGAAGCGGTGCTTGCACCACACAGCTCATTAGTGGGCAAGAGTCTGCGCGATATTCACTTCCGGGAAAAGTTCAGGCTAACCGTGCTGGCCATCTGGCGCGACGGCCGTGCCTATCGTTCCGAACTGAGCGATATGCCACTACAGTTTGGGGACGCATTCCTCATCTACGGGCCGAAGGAAAAGTTTACTGTGCTCAGCCGCGAGCCCGATTTCATTCTGCTGGCCGAGGAACTGCAAGAAGTGCCGCGCCGCGACAAAGCGCCCTTGGCCGTAATTATTATGGCAGCGGTAATCTTATCCGTTTTCCTTGGCTGGCTGGAGATCGCCATCGCGGCTGTGGCCGGAGCAACTTTGATGATATTGACCGGATGCCTGCACATCGAAGAGGCGTACCGTCGAATTGATTGGCGGGCAGTTTTTCTCATCGCCGGAATGTTTCCCCTGGGTATCGCCATGGAACAAAGCGGCGCCGCTCAATATTTGGCGGATCGCGTCGTCACTCTCGTCGGGGATTTGGGACCAGCAGCCATATTGGCGGGGCTGTTTATCTTGACCAATGTAGCTTCGCAGTTTATGCCCAATGCGGTCGTCACCGTGCTTATGGCGCCTGTCGCTCTTAATTCGGCCGCCGATTTGGACATTTCTCCTTACGCCTTCATGATGATCGTTGCCATCGCTGCATCGGCCAGTTTTATGAGCCCGGTCGGCCACCCGGCCAATGGGTTGGTGATGGGACCTGGAGGCTATCGCTTCACTGATTATGTAAAAGTTGGCATACCGCTTACAATTGTGGTTCTGCTTGTGACACTTTTGGTATTACCTATTTTCTGGCCGCTGTAAATTGACAGCAATAGGCTTCTGGAAGTGCCCTGAGAGTAAGCACTAGCCTCATCCAGCAAAGCTACTTCTAAATACTGAGAATGCGAGCCTGGCAATGCCTTAGAACGGCCCCTCCAATAGCAGGACAATAAGCTGAATAATTAGGGGCACCAGCATAAGCAGAGCACAAAGGGAGATCACTGCAAGAACAGCCATGGCCGTTGCGCTCATCCGGCGCGTGCTGGAAAGCTTCTCCCCCCTTGAGATACGTTCCACGGCTTCGCTCACGTCACGCACAATGCGCTTATCCTGGTCAAGCTCGGCCCCTATCCAGGCTACATGTTTCTCCGGTAAGGGCAGCAGCAGCTTCTGCGCGCCGCTCTGATTAAACGCCTCGGCCATCTCGGCATCAATTACGCCGTCAAGAGCCCCAGCCACCGCCAGTTGCCAGGGGCCAACGATGACGTCGACAGATGACAGAATTCCAGATGGTGATTGCGGCGCGGGATCGGCGCCCATGGCCTGTTTCGCTTTTTCAGTCAGGGGAAGCGGATGGATGGAGATTCCCGGTAAGCGCATCTGCAAAGCTTCCACCAGCGCCTGTCCCAGACGACCGTTGCGGGCATCGACCACCGCCACATCTAGCTGCCGCTGTTCCCTAATCTGTTGCTCGGCGACATAACGTTGGTCATCACGGAGGAGCATGCCGTGATAGAGAAGAACGACACTTGCAATCACAGTATAAGCAAGCGCCTGGCCCATATCGGTCAGCAATCCTACGGACGAGCGCGATCCCAGGGCCAACTCAACCCACTGCGAAACGACGTAAACGGAGCCGCCTAACAATGTCAACATCGCTACAAAAACGAAGAAGTAGAGGTAAAGGCGGCGTACAAAAGAGCTGCGTTCTTCTAATCCAATCGCTTCCGGTTGCGAAGTCAGCAACAGTATACGACGCCAGTTGACCAACCACAGCGGTAAACCGGCAAGCAATATCGCTGTAAACCAGGCCAACTGTTCGCGTAGATCGGGGCGCAAACTAGCGCCGTCCAGAGCTCGAATCAGCACGCTCAAGACGCCGCCAAGGCCGGCAACAACGGCCGACAATCCAACTGCGCTGATCAAATAAAGATAGATCCGCCGAACGACAGCCGCCTCGCCCGCTGTTTGGGCTACTGCTGCGTCAAGGCGCAATACGTAGGCATGGTAGGACCAGACTACCAAGCTGACCAGGATGATGGATAAGGCGCGGAAAAATCCACCGCCGGCGGACGGCACATTCAGAAGGCGCATCAGAAAATTGGCCAGCAAGATGGTGGCCGTCGTCACAGCCGTCAACGCGGAAAGAAAAAGCAGCAGATAAAGGTATATCTTGCGTACGGCGGAGAACCGTTCCCGTTTGTCGTCACCGGCAAATCTAATTTGGGCTTGTCGCCAAGTGGCGATCCATAAGGGCAAGCCGGCCACCACGTTGGCGATGGCTCCCGCGAGCGCTCGACGTTCTCCTAAACGCAGCCCCACGCCAAAAATGCTTTCCAAGAGCTGGCGTAATAATTCGACAGCTCCATAAACTGTCAGGCCTAAGCCGACCATGGCCAAGAGATAGAGATAAGCTTGATCTAGGATAACCGTGGATTCCACCCGACCGACAGCCTGATCGTCCTGTTTCCTTATTTGGTAAAAATAGAAGCCGACGACGGCCACGATCACCATGGCGATGAGGCTGAAGCGTAGTTCAGAATTCGAGCCACCTATCCCATACCTAGGTCCCACTGCTCGCAAGAACAAGCTCTCAGCGAATATTCGGGCGCTGTTGGCAAAGGGAATAATAAATGCGAAAAGCATTGCGTTAAGAAATAGTCGCCGCACGGCCGATCCACGCTCGTCCTCGTCGCGCGCAGCGCTGCGTTGTGCCCACAGCCAGTGAACCAGGAACAAGGGGAACCCAACCAGGATCATCGAGATCTGCAGCGCGATCTGGCTTGTGGCATCTGTCAGGCTGGCAGCAGTCAGGTTTCGTAATAAGGCAATGATCGCCCAAACCACCACCTGCAAGGTGATCGCGCTGATCAGGTAAACATAGATGCGTCGTAGGTTAATCATCATTCTTTACCTTTGCCATCCCAGTCAGCCACCCAATAGGCGTTACCACCGATGAGTTTCCAGCCATTGTCATCCTGTTTTAGGCGCATGGCGACATCCTGCGATGACACGTCCCCTGGGAAAATGCCATAGGATCTGGTTTCAGCCAAAGTGACTGTGGCATGATCGCCGCTAATACGCGACCGGCTGATGACCAATGAGGGATCGCCATACCGCTCAAACTGCCATGAGTTCTGACTAATGTCCCACTCCATCCCGCTGCCATCTAGCGGCCGGTGCGGCACATCTAGGGAAATCTCGTCTAGCGCCCGTTCGTACTCTTCCTGCTGCAAAGCCAGGAGGTAGTTTTGCACAGCCGCTTCGGGGGTATCGTCCGTGCGATACTGAGGCTCGGGGCTCAACAAAACAAAGGCAAAAGCTGCGACGACCAAAATAACAATGCCAGCAACTATGGCAAATAGAAACTTATCGGTCTGTTTCATACATTTCCTCCGCTTCCGTAACACAACCTATCCAGCTTGTACCCGCAAGCTAGAAAGCATGCATTACGACAACTGCTGCGCCACAGCTTGTGTCGTTGTTTTCTCAAGATCGATACCGGCTTTGACCAGGTCATCTTCGCGCTCGAACGTAAAACCAAGGCTTTTACAGACGGTGATCATGCCCTTGTTACTGCCCAACATAAAGGCCATGACATGCTTAATTCCTTCATCACGGCCGAATTGCAGTAGCCGCTTGAGCAATACTGTGCCCAGCCCTTTACCCTGAAAGTCATCGCGCACCAGAATAGCAAATTCAGCTTCCTGCGGATTAGGCAATCTTGTAAGACGGCCGATGGCCACAATCTCGCTCTTGCCACGGTCCGGATTTTCCCACTCCGTTACCAGGGCGATCGTGCGGTCGTAATCAACATAACACATACGCGTCAGCCGTTCGTGCTCTACGCGCTGGCTCAGTTGAAAGGCGCGAAAGTAGCGGAAATAAACGCTCTGTTCGGATATTTTGGCGTGGAACTCCACGACCAATGGCTCATCTTCCGGTCGCACCGGTCGAATGACATAATTCTCCCCGGCCTTGTTGATAAAGGGTTGCACGTATTGGGTAGGATACGGCCGAATCGCCAACCGGGGTAGATCTTGTTCTTGAACATCCAGTCCATACAGTTCAACCCGGGCATCCAAAGCCACCAAGCCCCCGGAAGTAGCGAGCAAGGGGTTAATCTCAATTTCCTTGATCCAGCGCTGCTGCACAACCAGCTGGCTGAACAGCACCATCAATTCCTCAAGAGCTTGAATATCAACGGGTAAACGGCCTTGTCCACCGAGCAGAGCATTGTAGATCTTGGTCTGTTCCATCATACGGCGCGCCAGGGTTGTATTCAGGGGCGGGATTCCCAAAGCATGATCCCTAAATACCTCAACCAGAGCGCCACCCGCACCGAAAAGCAGTACCGGACCCAGCTGAGAGTCGGGGCTGCTGCCAGCGATTAGTTCATAGCCAAGATGGCGATCCAACATGGGTTGGACAGTTACGCCTTGGAAATCGGCCGTAGCGTAGCTTTTGGCAACATCTTGCTCCATCTGCAAAAAGGCGCGGCGCACCGCATCCCCGCTCTCAAGGCCAAGATACACGCCGCCAGCCGCGCTCTTGTGTGTAATCGTTTCCGAATTAAGTTTTAGAACAACAGGGAAACCGATCGTCTCCGCCATCAGCGCAGCCTCATCTGCGCTGCGCGCACGTACCGTCTCCACCGTGGGAATGCCATAGGCTTCCAGGATTCGCTTGGACTCAAATTCTGTCAAGACTGTACGCCCGTTCTGGCGCACATCCTCAATCATCTCGCTGGTCAGAAAACGCTTAAAGGAGGTCTCGTCAAATCCAGAGGGCAAATAAGGCGTCTCATAGAGACTGTTCAAGCGCTTCTGGAAGCGCCACATATAGTTAAACGCGCGTGCCGCCGCATCTGGAAAAGCAAAGGTAGGGATATTAGCCTGATTTAGAATCGCCTTCCCTTTGTCCACTTCGTCGCCGCCCATCCAACTGGCCAAGACCGGTTTACCAAAGGCATAGCCGGCCGGGCGATCGTAGATTTCTCGCATGGCCAGAGCGGTCTGGGTAGAGTCGGCCATGGCTTGTGGTGTAAGGATAACCAGAATGCCGTCGCTTTTGGGATCATTGGAAACCAATTCAACGACCTGGCTGTAACGCTCAGGATCTGCATCTCCCAAGATATCAATTGGGTTGCCATGGCTCCAATGGGGCGGCAAAATCTCATTCAGGTTTGCCATCAAATCGATGGAAACAGGAGCCAATTCTCCACCGTCGGCGATCAAGGCATCAGTGGCTAAAACTCCCGGGCCACCCGCGTTAGTGACGATGGATAGACGCGGTCCCGCGGTACGCGGTTGTTTGGCCAGCACCTCGGCCATGTTGAATAAGTCTTCGATCTGATTGACGCGCAACACACCACAGCGTCGAAAGGCAGCGGCCAATACCTCATCGCGGCCGGTTAACGATCCTGTATGCGAAGCGGCGGCCTTGGCCGCGGCTTGAGTCCTTCCAGGCTTGATCACAATGATTGGTTTGGTTAGGGCCACTTCCCGAGCAGCGGAAAGAAATGCGCGTGCATCGCCAATCGTCTCCATATAGATGACTATACTCTTGGTTTTTGGATCATCGCCGAAATAGTAGATCAGATCCCCCCACCCCACATCTAGCATGGAACCAATGGATACAAAGGCGCTGAATCCAACATTCTCGCGAAAACTCCAATCCAGTACGGCCGAACAGAGTGCTCCACTCTGGCTGACGAACCCAACACTGCCCGGATTGGGCAGACGCGCCGCAAAGCTGGCATTCAAGCCACTGTAGGTATTCATAATACCCAGGCAGTTGGGCCCGACTATCCGCATGCGTCCGCGACGCGCTTCTTGCAGTATCTCTTGTTCAAGCGCGGCACCCTCACGCCCAGTCTCCTTAAACCCGGCAGAAAGGATAATGCACGCCTTCACTCCAATGGCAACACATTCTCGCACCAGATCCGGCACAGACTTGGCCGGCGTAGCGATGATGGCCAGGTCGATCTCGTCGGGCACTTTTTCCAGGCGAGAATACGCTTTCAAGCCCAGCACGCTTTGCCATTTCGGATTCACGGGGAAAATGGTCCCGCCAAAAGATGTTTGCAGCAGGTTCCTGATAACGATACGGCCGACACTACCTTCGCGTTCGGTAGCGCCGATAACGGCCACACTTCTGGGTGAGAACATCACATCCAGAGGATTACCAGTATAGCGTAACACATTGTGAGCCGTGCTGCGTTTCAGATTAGACATATCACTCCCAGAAGATAGGACGGCCAGGAGCTTTGGCCAGATGCTGGTGAGCGGCCAGCGGGCATCCCAGGCAGACGGGGTTGAAGCGTTTAGGATCGTGTTGCTTTGGTATACTGTTTCTGGCTGATTTTCCCTTGGTCTCGCAAAATCGACAGCAGGTAGTTAAGCGTCATAACAGCATGCAAACGATAACCTTCAGCATCCAACATCTTCGCACCCGCTTGCTCCCGGTCGATGAGTACAACGGCATCGCTTATGCGCAGGCCGCTTGCCTTTAGGACAGCAATAGTCTGAATGATACTATTGCCCGAGGCAATTACATCGTCGATGACAACCACTTTTTGACCGATGGTCCATGTGCCCTCAATTCCCTTCCCGAGTCCGTAACTCTTGGCCGTCTTGCGTGGATAAATCAGGGGCCGGTTCATCTCCAGAGACAAAGCGGTGCCAATGGGTAAACCAGCCATCGGTGGCGCGGTCAGCAAGTCAAACCTCAGTTTCAGCCGGTCGAGAAAAGTATGGTACATCGCCGCCACTTGGCGCAAAGCGTCTGGATAGGAAACGAGAAGCCGCAAGTCTAGGTAAACGGAGCTCTTTTTGCCGCCGACCAATCTAAATTTACCAAACTGCACAGCGCCAACGTCGAACAGGGTGATGGCCAGGGATTCTAAAGGCGTAAGCTCGTCGACGCTCATACTATTATCTAATCACAAAGCGCGATCTTTATCAACTGTTTGGTACATGTAATCGCGCGCAAGTGCCATTATTATGCATACAAAGAAGCTGCAAATACGGTCACCTCTCCTAACATTTATTGGAGAGAAGAAATCCAAATCGCCAAAAACGACATCCCAAGAATGGGACCAGTAAGAAATCCTCCAACGAAAGCAGCAATGAATATCCCCCTGGTACCCTGAGATTGTTCCATCCGCATAAAAAGCCATTTAGGTTTCTCAAGTTTTACGACCAGCCAAACCAATAATGCTCCGAAAACAGATCCGACGAAGATTGTAGGCAGACACGCTAGTGTCATAAGGATGCCCATCCCTTCAACTATGCCGTTTGCGGCCTCTGTGCCTAGCAGCGGAATGAGGACAGCACCTCCAAATAGACCGAACAGAATGTACGGGGTAACAGCGCCCAAGGCTCCGCCCAGCAGGGATCTGACAATTATCTTGGGTGTCATTTCTAGGCTCCTAATGCCGCTAGATAAAGTATAGCACGACAGCCTATGCAAAATTATCGCAAATATCTGTAACTTTGCGCGGACACTTCTCAGGTGTCGAAATACCTCTTCCCAAATATTGGGTGTCTCATATGGCCAGATCCCCTACGAAACGATATTATCAGCCATGTCGACGATAAAGTCAGCCGGGATGCGGATCGGTTTTCCTGTCTGCAGATTCACCCAGACCCAGAGAGCGCGAGCGCGGGCGAGCAATTGGCCATCGGCAACACGGCTGACTGTGTAATGGCGCACGGCCGTTGCGCGCTTCAAATCAGAGACCCACGTAGCGATCTCCAATTCGTCGTCCATCAGCGCCGGCTGCCTATACTCGATACGATAATGGCGGGCTATGATGCCAAAACCAGCTTCCGTCATACGGGCAATGGGCCAGCCGCGAGATCGCACCAGCTCAATGCCACAATCCTCCAGGTAGGCCAGGTATTTACTATTGTTGACATGGTGCGCCATGTCAATATCCCGCCACTTCACACGGCGCCGGCTACGAAAAACACCAGGGGGTGGCGGTGGAGGCATGGGGAACGGCTCACGGTGAACAGGGGCAGCGGGCGGCCCGTCCGGCAAGAAAGCGGCGACCATCTCGGGCGGAATGGACGCCGGACGGAGTGTGACCGATTCCAGGAAGACCCAATCGGTGTGCGCTGAAGCGACCGGCTCCCCCGTTGCAGCGAGGCGCATCTCGTACAGGCGGCGCGATCGCACACGGCGGAAATCAGCGACCCAGCTCTCTACAATAACCGAATCTCCGTAGGCAAGGGACCGTAAAAAGGTGATCTCGTTTTCCAGCACCAGCCAATAACGCTCCATAGCCTCGTAATCGGCAAAGCTATACCCCACCGCGGCCGAAGCGTCAAAAGCGGTTTCTTGCATATAGCGCAGATAGTTGGCGTGGTTTACATGACCATAGGCATCACATTCATGGTGGCGGACACGAAAACATCGCTCATGAAACGCGGGCATAATCTTTTCCTTTTCCCCTCTTTCTCAGGTCAGTAAAATAGACCGGTTCATTGGGGACTCATGGTGTTGGCACCATTTTGCACTTTGTGGTCGTCGCCCCCGGCTCATTAATGCCCGCGGCTTGTGAGTACACTTTCCCCCACCAATTGGGTTGATTGGAGACAAACCACTCTGAATCTCATACAATTCTCACCTTTAGGGAAAGCATCTAAAATTTAAGGCAATCTTAGCAAAATTAAGCAATACTACACACCTAATGTAGAAGCAGCTATTGCTGAGAAGGGCACGTAGCGGGCTCTTTTCCAGAAGAAAGAAACAAACGCTTGTCCTTCAGTACAGAGGCTTCGGTGTAAAGGCTTGTCCTAAACGCAGTAATATGGAATCTCCACGGCTTTCCACAACAATGGGCCCCTTGGTTCTTAGCGCATAGCGTGGTAATGCAATTGCACTTTATTTTATCACCGCTAACCGGCTGACAGAAACAGATCCCCATCACCAGTCTCAAGCAATAATTTGACAACCGAGAATCATACTGCTATACTCTTAATGGCTCCCCCCCCAGAGGTGGTTCGTCAGACGCCCGTCTTTCGACCACCTCATTTTTTTTGCCTGCTGGCCACTTGGGCAGTGCAATTGATATCGTGGCAACGTCAAAACACCCCCAAGTCACAATCGCACTCGATATTCTTCGATTGCGAAAGCGATTGAACGTTAGGCCCTAGCTCATTTGAACTCACCCCTCTTAATCTGCTCCTAAGCGTAACTTAACATTCCCATAACATCTACATAGGATACTTACGCAACTATTTTTCCCAAATCTGCGTAATGTGCAGCGGAGGTAACGATGCATCGTACAAGATCAACAAGTTTTTTGTTTCTAACTTTATTCGCGCTTTTCTTGGTAGCCTGTGCCGGCTTCGCCGGTACAGAACCTGAGATCATGCCTGTTTCGCAAGCGGCAGCCGCCCAATCAGCGGTGACCGTGGACCAGAAGTTGCCAGAATCCGAACCGCCAATTGGAAAGTACGCGGATCTGGCAGCTGCAGACCCCGACAATTCTTCAGGGCAATTATTCGCTTATGAGCAAGCGTATATCGAACTCTTCGAAAGTTCCAGTAACTCCGTCGTCCATGTGGGGGTTGACGATGGACAAGGCTCCGGTTTTGTTTATGATGATGCTGGCTACATTGTGACCAACAACCACGTCATTGCTCAAGCCAGTAACATCATCATCACTTTTGCCGATGGGGCACAACTTGACGCTACGATAGTGGGCGCCGATCCGGGCTCTGATTTGGCCGTGCTCAAGGTCGATGCGCAGCCCGGGCAATTGAAAGCCCTTAAACTGGCTGACTCTGATCAACTGCGTGTTGGCCAGCTTGTTGTCGCCATTGGCAGCCCCTTCGGTCTTGCTAACACGCTAACCACAGGGGTCATCTCCGGACTAGATCGGCTATTTCCTGGCGCAGAAGCGCCCGGTGGTGGCAGTTACAATATCCCGGATATCATCCAGACGGATGCAGCTATCAACCCTGGCAATTCCGGTGGTCCTCTCCTTGATCTGCGTGGCGATGTCATCGGCGTAAATACAGCCATCGAATCCCCGGTACGCGGGTCGTCTGGCGTAGGCTTCGCCGTGCCTTCCAACGTGGTCGCCGTAGTAGCGCCACAGTTGATAGACGGTGGCAGTGTGGCCCATCCTTGGCTTGGTATTTCTGGAAGCGAGCTTAACGCCTCACTGGCCGAATCCTTAGGGCTTGAACGTGACCAACGCGGTATTGCGATCGGATCCGTCATAGCGGGCGGACCGGCGGATGATGCCGGTATTCGAGCCGCCGATCAAGCCACCGGGCTTGGTGCTGACGTGGTCGTCGGCATCGAGAACCAAGAGGTCAATCAGTTTGACGATTTGTTGGGCTATATCGTGGAGCGGACGGTAGTCGGCCAAACCGTAGACCTCCATGTATTGCGTGACGGAAAAGTCATCACCATTCCCATCACGCTTGGCGAACGGCCGACCTCTTAATCCCAGCGCCGGCAAGTATCCGCTCCGCCTGGTCAAATCGGATAGGTTGAGCGAACTTATCAGCCCACGGTCAAGACGGCCGTGGGCTATTTTTGTGAGCCGTTGCACTTGTTAACATCATATTGTATAATCCATAAATGATTGATTACAAAACGTAACTAAGGTAAACCAGTAGTCATTGCAGATGAAATGTCAACTTGAGAATATCAGTGTGAATTACGAAATGGTTGGTTGGGACTCTATATCACCGGCCCCAAGATGTAACCGGTTTACTCATGCTGGCTCCTGTGACATGGTCGGCAAATGAAAAGCGAACCGTGCCCGAGCTTGCCGTCCTTGTAAACAATTTAGATAACAAAGCAGAACTGGCGCCGGAAGAGCGTGAAGTGATGGAAATGACCGTCGTGCGTAGCCAGCAGTTTCTCGACTTCCTTCGGGCCTTTTCCCCACCCCCGGAAGGCGAAAATGGCGATCCGGTCTTCTTGGAGAAAATCAGGCAAGATCCGACGAAGTATACCTACTCATTTGACGTGAATGGGCTCGACACGCCTTTTCCAAGACCGGCACTGATCATCACGGGTAGGCAAGACACTTCGGTTGGCTATCGCGATGCCTGGGACTTGTTGCAGAGTTATCCAAGAGCGACTTATGTGACCTTCGATCGGGCAGGGCATTTCCTCTAGGAAAAGATGCCTCTGATCGGGTCCCTTATGCGTGAATGGCTTTTTCGTGTGGAAGAGAGCATTGCCGCACAATAGGCAAGCTTGCTATTACGACGGGCAGCAGCGCTAAATGTCGCGGAGATGCACTGGCTTGTGCTGCTGGAGCGGTACGGAGCCGGCTAAAGGTCACAGCTTGCGCCCCTTCAGCAATCCCGCGGCCAGGGCCACTACGGCCGCCAAAACTCCAGTCGTAGCCGCAACCTTGCCCACTTTAGGCGAAATTTCAACTTCCTGCAACAGGTCGGTGATAGGTTGAAGACGCTGGCGCGGCGTCACACCAAAGGCGAATCGCAAGAGTGCTGCGCCAAGACGATAATGATTAGGATGGCGCAGGATGGTGGAAACGTCAAAAGGCAGAGGCGGACGGCCGATCGCATAGGAACGCAAACGCGTGAACTGCATGACTTCTTCCTTGCCGTGGGTGCGCGCATTGCCCGACATCTTCACCCCACCAAAGGGCAGCATGGAAACCGGGTAGTTGGCCAACACATCGTTGATGTTTACCGTGCCCACGTCCAGTTGCTCAGCAATTCGCTTCGCCCGCGAAAGATTCCCGCTCCAGACGTAGGCGCTTAGCCCAAATTCGCTGTGATTGGAGAGCTGGATGGCATGGGTTTCGTCTTTGACCTTCATGATCGGGATAACCGGCCCAAATGTCTCATCCCACATAAGTTTCATCGAATGATCAACATCGACGACGACGGTCGGTTCCATGAACATGCCATCGCGGGAGCCGCCATAGATGATCCTGGCCCCTTTGGCCTGGGCGTCCTGCAAATGATCCTCAATGATGCTTAACTGGCGTTTGAAAGTCAATGGACCCATATTGAATTGGCAATCCGTGTATGGCGAATAGCCCATCTTCACCTTCTTGGCTTCCTCAACCACGGCCTGCACAAACGCTTCATATACCGCTTCAACGACGTAAATTCGTTCCACGGCGACGCAGGTTTGCCCGGTGTTAAAGGTGGCAGCGCCCCAAACACCCCATTTGGCCGCAGCCCGAATATCAGCATCCTCAAGGACGATCATCGGATCTTTACCGCCCAACTCACACAAGAAGGGTGTCATTGTCTCGGCCGTTATCTTGGCCACCTTTTTACCTGTCGCCGTGGATCCGGTTAAGAAAACGAGCTCCGGTCTGGATTGGACAAGGCCTGCTCCGACGCGGGCATCACCGTGTAGAAAGCGCACAAATGGGGCGAGCTCAGGCACGCGCTTAAATAGGCCCTCGATCATCACCCCTGTCGCGCCGGCTACCTCGGACGGCTTAACCAGCACGGTGTTGCCGGCCAGCAAGGCGGAGCAGGTCGCCGGAACCACCAATTCGAATGGATAGTTCCAAGGCCCGATTACACCAACCACGCCATACGGCCGCGGTTCCACACTATACTTCCTGAAAAAATAGAGGCCGCCTGGTACAGAACGCCTTTTTAGCCAACGAGGGGCTCGCTTGTAATATTGGTGCAGTTTATCCACGGCCATCAGCACTTCAACCCACGCATCCTGGCGGCTTTTACCATGATCTTGGTTAATGACCTGTGTTATCTCATCCAGCGAATCGATGATGACTTCCTGTAGTTTGCGCAGAATGCGCACACGTTCTTTAACGGGTTTTGCGGCCCAAATGAGTGCAGCGGCCCCCATTTCACGGCGTGCGGCAATGATTTCTTCATCGGTAGCCATGGCCACCGAGCCAAATTGTTCACCCGTGGCTGGATTAACAAACGGTATCATTTCTGTTTCTGTACTCACTGTGGGTTCCTCGTCTAGTCAAAGAGTGCGCAGAACTCGTCTGAGCCTTGCAAAGGATCGCCTGGTTTTTGCTGCTGATAGTCTCACTAGATCCTATTTTGTGTAGTTTGCATCCTCAGATGCGAGCGTCTAGTTTGTGTAGTTCGCACCCTCAGGTGCGAGCGTCTAAGTCAGTGGCATATGAGGACGCCATGCCACAAGCGAAGATTCTTGCATACAGAGTCTGCGCAAATAGAGGCTGCTATAAAGAAATCTGCCACCTATTTCTTACGTGCCAGTAATTTGATTGCTCCCAGGACCAACGGTAACAGCAGGGCTAGAACCATGAAAGGCCCAACTTTTGCAAAGAGCGATTTCTGCTCGTTGTTCGACTGAACATACTCCAGACCAGCAGGGCGTGCCAATGGTTTTACCGGACCCGCCTCTTCTTTTGCCGGCATATAGCTCATAGCCCGTTCCGCCATGGCCGTAATGGTTAGGCTCGGATTGACACCCAGGTTCGCGGGAATCACGGAGGCATCAGCCACATACATACCTGGATAGTTAAACACCTGGTGATGAACATCAATAACGCCAGTTGATGCATCGGCTCCAATATCACATCCGCCAAGGATATGGGCCGTATTGGGCGTGTCCAAAACATCATTGATTCCGACCCAGGGGACCCCGTCCGCTTTTTCTGCGAAACGATTGACAGCATCGCGACCTGCTTCAATCACCGCAGGAATAGGCAGCCGCTTATCCCGTTCGCTGACCAAACCTTTGCGGAAAAGGGTCCAGATACTGCGTCCGCGCTTGAAGCTCATACGATTCTCCAACGTTTGCATAATCAGAAGGATCGTGTTGCGGCTGGCCCATTCTGGCAGCACTCGCACGTGCAAGAAATCCATAGGTTGTTTGACAGCACGATTGAGAACTTCACTCAACCGTCTCCAAGGGCCCCCCTCAAATTCAATCAAGGGCAGCATGAGGTTGCGCATAAAAGAAGATCCGGGCGGATAGCGCACTGGTTCAACACTGGTAACGTCGTCGACCCAGAAATGGGAGCTGATGGCCACCCCCTGCGAATAGTTCACAGTCGAGTCACGAGCCGTAACACCTAAAAGTGCTTCACTGTTGCTGCGCACGCGTGTTCCCAAACGCTGGGAAAGGAGGGGCAAGGAGCGATGCTCGTCGCGACACTTGAGCAGGAGATCCAGGGTACCAAGCACGCCGGCGGAAATGACAACATTGCGTGCGCGCACTTTTGATTTCCGTTTAAAGACCCAGTCGGTGATGCGCTCATACTCAATTTCGTAGCGAGCCGCGCCGGGGCGCGGACCATATAGCGGGTGGATGTCCAGGACATTGGACTCTGGCCATACTTCGGTCCCTAATCGCTCGGCGAGATATAGATAATTCCTGTCCAGGGTGTTTTTGGCGTTATGACGGCAGCCCACCATACAGCCACCACACTGAATACAGCCGGCACGGTCAGGTCCCTGCCCGTCAAAGAAAGGATCAGGCACGGTCACTCCTGGCTCACCAAAGAAGATGCCAACCGGCGTTGGTTTAAAGGTATCTTCCTTACCCAACTCTTTGGCTATTTCGTAAAGATGCTGGTCGGCCGCCCAAAAACTGGGGTTTTCGGCCGTACCTAGCATGCGGTTGGCCAGATCGTAGAAAGGCGTCAATTCAGCCTCCCAGTCAGCTAGATCGCGCCACTCTTCCCCTTCGAAGAACGCTTTGGTGGGCTTTATGTGCGTTGAGGCGTAAACAAGACTACCACCCCCTACCCCGCTGCCATTTAATACCCACAGGTCATTGAAAAAGTTCAGGCCTTGGAATCCGAAGCAGCGCGCACCCGGTAACCAAAGATATTTGAAGATGTTCCAATTCGTCCTCGGGAAATCTTGGGCATTGTATCGCTTGCCACGTTCCAGCACAAGAACACGATACCCTTTCTCCGCCAGTCGCAGAGCGGATACACTGCCGCCAAATCCAGATCCGATAATGACAAAGTCGAAAACTTCTTCGCTGCCGTTGAATCGTTGGTTATCCATATTGATCCGCCTTTCAAGGGTCCGGCCAGCGCTCCTACGCGCCAGGCCATAACACAGTGCGTCAATAATCAATATAACACAGTGCGTCATATTCGACAATAACGGAAGATTACGAGGGTGTGCGAAACACGGCCTTCATCGTTTTGACGGCACTTGTCCTTCGTGCTATCGTTTAGATTGGGAGGGCTGGTTCTGGCCCATGCCGGCTGACGGTATCTTGCTGGTAGCCAATTCCCATGGAGGATCAATGACACGTATCATCACCATCGCTATGCAGAAAGGAGGTGTTGGCAAGACTACCACAGCCATCAATCTGTCTGCTGCGCTGGCCGGTTTCGGGCAGAAAGTACTGGCGGTCGATCTAGATGCCCAGGGTAATCTTACCCAACATATCGGGTTTGACCCCGAGCAATTGTCTCCAACCATTTATGATCCGCTTAAGGCAGAGGTCGATGGGTATGAAAGCGATGCCGCCAGCGCCATTTATGAAACGGGCGAAGGCTTTCACTTGCTGCCATCGCAACCTGAGTTAAGCCTGGTGGAAGTGTCACTGATCAACACCCTCAGCCGTGAACGGGTACTAAGCAACATTCTGGAGAGTGTTGCCTCCGATTACGACTTCATCCTAATTGATTGTAGCCCATCCCTTGGACTTCTGGTGATCAACGCTCTGACCGCGGCGGACAGTGTACTAATCCCCGTACAGACCGACTATCTGGCCGCACGCGGCGCGTTTATGATTCTATCCAGCATTGAGACAGTTAGGCGCAAGAAGCTCAATCCCAACTTACAGGTTGAAGGTATTCTGCTGACGATGGCTGACACGCGCACCCTCCTGGCACAAGACATACAACGCGCTGTGAACGCCCAGTACGGGGATGGAATCCGCATTTTCAAGCCCGTCATCCGCCGCTCGGTGCGTTTTGGCGAAAGCGCCGCGGCCGGGCAAAGCATACTGGCCTACGATCCCAAGTCGCCGGGAGCAAAGGCATACCTTCAAATAGCAAGATCCATTCTGGAGGGCAGCAATCATGGCTAATAAGCGGCCCAAGATCAGTCTCACTCAATCCATAAAGCCGCGCAGTGGCGATATCGAGCAGTTGTTCGCCGCGGAAGATGATGTCGAGCAGGCGTCTGGCTTGCAGCTTCTGGCGCTGCGTGTGGACGCAATCCAGCCCGACCCAGACCAACCTCGCAATACTTTCCCCGAGGAAAGCTTGCAAGAATTGAGCGAAAGCATTCGCCAGGACGGGGTGATCCAACCGATAGAGGTCACGGAGATACGGCCGAACCTCTATGTTATCGTGCATGGCGAACGACGCTGGCGCGCGGCGAGAATGGCCGGGTTAACCACGCTGCCCGCCGTCGTACGCCGCCGTGATTACAACCAGGTTACGCGCTTTGTACGCCAGCTGGTGGAGAATATTCAACGCGAGGATCTGAACGATGTCGATCGTGCGGCGGGCATGATTCGCCTGCGTGATTTGCTGCAAGAAGAATTAAACCGCGCCAGGGTGGAAGATACCGCCAGCGACAAACCATGGGCTAACAAAATCACATGGGCCAAGGTGGGTGATCGGCTTGGTTATTCCAGGCAGCGAATCCACCAACTGATCAAGCTGCTAAATCTGCCTGATGAGATCAAAGAAGCTGTGCGCGAAGGCAAGTTATCCGAACGCGATACGCGCGTTTACCAGGGCTTACGGCCGTCGCAGCAGCGCGCCTTGCACCGCGCACTCATGGCTGGAGACTTGTCCTCCGCTGAAATGCGCCAGGTTGCCAGGCTGCTCAAGGACGCGCCCAATCTGACCGTCCACCAGGCAATCCGCCTGCTGAAAGAACCTGAAACAAGGATCGAACCGGTATTCGATCCTTCGACCGCCCTGGTTGTGGGTGACGGCCCTCAAGGTGAAGGCGATCTGGCCTGGTTGAGCGCTGATACCCCCCCTGCCAGCCCGGGCCAGCCTGGAGGAATTCAGCGCCTGGTGTGGGCACGGGGCCATCTACACCGCATACAACCACAAGCTCTCAGCCAGGCAGAACGCCAGGAGATTATCCGCCTGCTGCAGCTTATCCAGCAAGATGTCAATTCGCTGTTGGCCGTACTGGAGGAGTGAGGCTATTAGCTCTACTAGATCATGACAGAGAATATATTACAACCAATCGAACAACGTCAGGTCAACTTCTACGGAGACGAACTCACTGCCGTACTGGCCGAGGATGGGCACGTATACGTTGCAATTCGGCATATGTGCGACGCCCTGGGCCTGACCGTTGCGCCGCAGACGCGCCGCATAAAGCGAGATGAGATTCTAACTGATGGTTACCAAGGGGTAACCGTTTTGGTTACCCCCGGCGGCCGTCAAACATACGGCATGTTGCGGGCCGACCTGGTGCCCTTGTGGTTGACTGGGATCCGCGTAGCCAGTATCAAGGAAGAGCTGCGGGAAAAGCTCACAACATTCAAGAGAGAGGCTGCTAAGGTACTCTGGGAAGCCTTCCAGGAGGGTCGGCTAACCGCCGATCCGGCGTTCGATGATCTTCTGATCAGTGACCACCCAACCGCCCAAGCCTACAGAATGGCCAAGGCGGTTATGACGATGGCCAGGCAACAGTTGCTGCTGGAAAGCCGCGTCGTCAGCGTAGAAGGCCGTCTGGAAGCGATAGAAATCCAACTCGCCGATCCTGCCCGTAAGGTCACGCCGGCGCAAGCCACGAACATCTCCCAAGCCGTTAAAGCGGTGGCCATGGCCTTGAGCAAGGCCAGCGGCCGTAATGAGTATGGAGGGATCTATGGGGAGCTATACCGTCGCTACGAAGTGCCCAGCTACAGGGAGCTTTCAGCCAGTAAGTATGAGGATGTGATGGCCTGGCTCAATGAATGGCTGCTATCGGTTACCGGCAACCAACCATTTTAAGTATTGAGAGTCCGAACTGTGGATATTTGTCCACAGAATTAACCTTGATTCCGTTCTTGCTGATTTAGCACCGACAATTCGTGTCACAGGAACGGAAGCCGCGCCGCGCGATCTCCTATCCCTGCAACCCGGAAGGTCCACATACGTATAGAAACTCAAAGCAATGTTTATAGATCCTGCCTGATGGCATATAACTAATGACGAGGAAACCAAGAAATGAGTGAAGAAACTATCAACTTTGAAGAAGAACCCACCACCAACGAGAACACCAACGAGAACACCAACGAGAAAAAGATGGGAAGAGCACTTCTCAGTCAACAGCGACGAACTGGTAGGCAAAGTGCAGGAGTTGATTAAAGAAGCGGCCGTACGCAAGATCACAATCAAAGATGAGAGCGGCAAGACTCTGCTAACTATCCCCATGTATGCCGGGATCGCCTCTCTACTGGTGTTTGGTCCGTGGAACGCCGTGGCCTTGATTGCGGCCTGGGTGGCGAAATTCTCGATCGTCATCGAGCGCGAAGCGCCTGTAGCTGAAGCAGAAGAAGCTGAGGCTGAAGCTGGCCCCGAAAAAGAACCGGAAGCGGGTAGCGCAAGCTAAAGCGGTTGGGAAGTGTCAACCGGGGTTGACACTTCTAGAGTAACTCCTGGCTGAGAAACCAGGCTCCTTTACGCCGGTCGCTGCTGATGGCAGCTCTGTCGTAATACAGTTCGAATAAACGGCCGTCTGCAACTAGAACGCGGAAGTAAAAACGACCGACTCCCCAAGATCCCCGCTCAAGCGCCCGGCGCAAATGCTCCGGGCGCATATTGACCTCCATGCGGCCCCTGCGCCGGTTGTCACGCCATTCGGCCAATAATTCCACAATAGGCAGTGTCTGATCGTCCCAGATGAACCGATCGGGACAGGTTGGTTTTTTCTCAAGAAAGGGCGGTTTGTCCCATTCAACGAAGACAGGCTCGCCAATAAATCGCGCATTCATAATGACGTTTATTGTAACATATCCAGCCTCGTTCTTCGGGAACATATTGGGCCTGCCGCGTGGTCAATCAGACGACTGCAAAAGCAACCCGGTTTTGGGATGCGCACAAAGGCAGGAATTCTACCTAGACAGGCTGATTCCAGATTCCAGATTCCAGAAAACCGGGCTTCGATCCTAGAACAAGCGTAGTTGGTGAGTGGGGCGTTTGCCGTCGAGGAGGACGTAGGGTTCCATGCGGGAGGTGCGCACACCTAGTTTGCGCAGGTCACTCAGGTCACGCAGCGTGCCCTGCCTGCGGGCACGAAGGATCGTTGTGGCGCTCAGGGGGCCGATGCCCGGCACACGCAATAAGTCTCGCCGATCTGCACTGTTCACTTCCAGCGGCGCGTACTGCAAATTCTCCCGCGCCCACGCCAATTTGGGGTCGATTTCCCTTGGCAAATTGCCGTCAGATGTGAAAGGAAGTTCCTCTAGGCCGAAGCCATAATCACGAAAGAGAAATGAAGCCTGGTATAAACGATGCTGCCGCATCGGATCTTCCGCAGGGCGATTCTCCAGTGGAGTATCAGGAACCGGGTTAAAAGCGGAGAAGTAGGTACGCTGTAAGCGCAAGTTGCGGAACAAGAACTCGGAGGTAGACAGCAGCTCCAGATCGGTTTCGTCACCACCGCCAACGACAAATTGTGTTGTAGAGGAAGGCCAACGGCCGTTCCAACCCATCTCTGCCGGCTGCGATTGGCGGATCTCTTCAATCCAACGTAACGGCCGTAGCAACTCCAGTTCGAATTTCTTCATGGGCGCTAAGCTGTGCAGGCGCGAATCGTTGGCCGCTTCCAAGTTCACCGACAGGCGATTGGCCAGCTGCATCGCCCGCTCAACCTGTCCCTTTTCCGCACCGGGCATGATCTTCAAATGCACATAGCCACGGAAACGATATTTCTGGCGCAAGATTTCGGCCGTATCATTGATCTTATCCTGGGTCTTGAGCCCTCCACCGATGATCCCTGAACTAAGAAAAAGCCCTTCGACAAGGCCGGCACGGTGCATATCTTTGAAAGTTTTCGCCATATCATCTGGGGAAAATGTCGTGCGCCGGAAGTTGCGACCGGCGCGAAAAGGACAATAGTTGCAGTTACGCTCACAGGCAGAGGTGAGCAAAGTCTTCAACAAGGGAATCGTCTTTCCACCCGGCATCGCCGCATGAAAAATGCCCAGTTCTTCATCCTTCTTCTTGCGCCGGTCAGACTTGCTTTCAACAGCCAGACCACAAGGGGCAATTCGGCTCATGTTCCCGGTCGTCATTTCCTCCGCCGGTTCCAAATCCATGTGGGTAGCTACATCCTGCAGTTTCAGTAAGGTCTCCATGTGTTCGAATTATAGAACATTTGGTCTAAAAACACAAGGGCAAACCAGATGAAATCTACTGGCGATTGGCGTTATAAAGTCGTTTCAATGTACCGTCGCCGAAACCGCCCCCATCGAGGAAGTAGATTGATCCGTCAGGTCCATTGAGTATATCGGTCTGACAGAACAAACCATCGATGGAGGTATGGCTGCGAAAGGCAGTTCGTTCTCTATTTAGTTCCATTCGATGTAGCAATCCATCCACATACGAGCAGAAAAATACATCTCCATACCATTCGGGAAAATCGTCTCCCGTGTAGACGATAATGCCCGTCGGAGAGCTGGTTCCCTCCCAGGTCAACATGGCGGGAATTGTGTTAAGCTCAGGAATCATTCTATCCGGGCTGCCACAATCATACTGGTTATGCCAGCCATAGTTATGCCCTGGCAAAATCAGATTGATTTCGTCGTCACAATCAGGGCCGTTTTCTGTGGCCAAAATATGAATTTCGTCCACCAGTGGATCAAAGGTAAAATCAAATGAGTTGCGCAAGCCATAAGCGTATATGCTGTCTTCGTTTGGGCCATCACCATCGTAAAATGGATTATCGAGCGGCGCAATCAAGGGAATGGTCGGCTTAAAACGGTGGATCTTGCCCCGCGGATCACCGAGATGTTGAGCCAGAAATCCTTGGGCATCATCGCCAATCGTGACATACAGCATACCATCAGGACCAAAAACCATATTGTTCAAGTTGTGGGTGCCGTCGTCGCCTGAATTCGGCGAGGTGTAAGCTTCTACCACATCCGTGGCCACATTGTTTACTTCAGTAAAACGAACGATACGGTTTTCTTTTATCCCATCATTTGCCTCCTTCGACGTCGTATGGCTGACCCAAATATGGTGGTTCGATTCAAAGTCTGGATCGAGAACAACACCTATCTGGCCCTGCTCTCCACCCGTGCTCACGGGCATCACAAGTACTGGTTCAGGCAGAATCACTCGGTCAACGACCACGCGCACGTTACCCGACTCTTTTTCGGTAAAAAAGATTCGGCCGTCGGGCGCAATTGCTACGGTTACTGGCGTATGCATGTCCCCCACAATAACGTCAACTTCGGCCGCCAGCGGCGGTCGTTCCGGCCGGATCTTTTGCAGTCTGCTCATGGGAATCGTCGCCAGGGGAACCGGAGTCATCGTGGGCAAAGGCGTCGCTGTCGCTGGTGGCGCCGGCGTCGGCGTAAATTGGACCGATCCATCCAGTAACGTGAGCACACTTGCTCCTTCAATGGTCATCTTTACAAAATCACCCGGGAGCGGTGTCTGCCCTTGAAAACCGGCCGCGCCACTTATGCTTTCATTTGGAACACAGGCAGCTAATAAGAATACGGCCGCAATAGCCCAAATCGTGAACCAGCAAATCTTTCTACTCATTCTTCTCTCCACAGGATACCATCACGCCAAGCAGGGATTTATACCGCAAATAATCGAAAATGGCTTATCCGGATCAGTGCGCAATTTTGCCAGAAATCGACCGCAGCCAAAGCTTCCCACATCTCCGCGGCATATCCTCATTGGGTCGAATTACCACCCGCTTACGCACTACTTTTTTATGAGCAGGGCATAATTAACTCCTTGCTGCAGCAGCGCCAGCTGCGCCGTCCATGAACAAGCTGCCAGGCTTTTTACGCGCAGACTGGACCAATCTCCACGGTAGCGGCTGCGATGCATTTGTTCCTGAAGATTGGTCCAGTCTGTCGACCCTGCGATTTCACAAAATCGTGCCGCTAGGTGGGTGGGGGTGCGGTAGCAAGCGCCATACCATGCAAAAGCACTACTTGTCGATCGCTTATCGCCGATTGAGAACAACCATCCCACTGAGGATTAAGACCATGCCGCCCATCATGCCGGTCGTAATCGTTTCTCCCAGCAGAAATGCTCCGCCAATAATGGCCACAACGGGGATCAAATTGGACGTCATGGCCGAGGCTGTAGCTCCAAAGCGTTTTACGTTGTAAAAAGCGAGCAGCATCCCGGCGAAGGTGCCGATCAGCGCCGCATAGAGCAGGGCTAAGTATCCTTGGCTCGTCACATTGCTCAGGTCCAGACCGGCAGCTAGCAGCGAAATCGGCATCAGCACGACGCCCGCCGTCCACATGCGAACGCTGCCGACATCAAAGGCGTTCAGATCGCGCATATATTTACGCGCATAAATAGTCATGACGCTGGCAATGACAATCGCCGTCAGAACCATAAGATATCCCAACGGATTCGCCCGGCTTACATCTGGCAGGCCGCTTTCGCCGAGTATGGCCAGAAGTACAGCGCCACCAACCGCCAGGCCAACCCCGATTATTTTTCGCGGTGTCAATCGTTCATCCTGCAGTGCAAAATGAGCCATGATGACCGTAAGTGCCGGTCCGGCCGTTAGCAGAAGCGCGGTCACACCGCTCGATTGATACTGCAAAGAAGAAACGATAAGAGTCATCGGTATGGCTGTGCTAAAAACACCTAGTACAGGAGCATGACGCCAAACATTACGATCTTTGGGAAAATGGCGTTTTGGGCTGAGGGTATAAATAGCGACGTAACAAAGGCTGGCGATCAGAAAACGCAGACCAATATAGGTCAGCGGCGTAAACTGTCCGACACTGAATCGGGATGCAATTAAGGTTGTACCGAAAAAGATGGCTAGAATTGATATAGATGGCAGGGCTTCTATTGACACAGGGCTCCAGTAGGTAAAGCGTGAGGCGTGGGGTGGGAATGACAGATCAAGCTTTGATCCTGACTCTGAAACGGCCGTGAGCCTTTTCGCGAGGCCGCTGCCAGTGATCGCTGACCTGTGTGCTTCACATATTAATTAAAGACACGGGAAATTATAGCCGAAAGAGCAGCTTCAGCGAATATCGGTCAGAAGCTGCTCTCCCTGCTCACCCTTGTTCAGTATGAGATGGACAATCTGTTCGGTCCAGGTAGTTCCTGATCGGGGATAGGTCACGACAAATACGTCATCGTCATGAGCGACAAAGTCATTTGCTAGGGATATCCATTTCTTGCTGGGTGATTGAATGGAGGGAAGGGGATTTGACCACCTTCTCCATCACTGACAAAAGTACAAGGGTAATCTGACATCGTGTAAAATCCTTTTTGTATCGAGTAGTTCGTTTCTATGTAGATTGAGCAGGAGTCATTTTTCAGTTGTCGCCTCATCGCTATGGCAAAAATCGGGTCAAAAGCAGAGCGAAAAAGTTGGCTTATTTGACTAATTGGTAGTAAAATAGCAGGATACTGTAGGCAAACTCTTAACCCGGTAAGGAGAGATGAATGAATTCTTCATTTTCCGGCTTTCCAGCAGAAGGCATTCAATTTCTCGCCGATCTGGCAGCCCACAACAATCGAGAGTGGTTCCAGGCCAACAAGCATACTTATGAGGATCAACTGCTGAAACCAGCGCAACTTCTTGTACTTGCTCTGGGTGAGCGCCTGCAGGAGATCTCAAGCTCCATCCGCTATGACACCGCTACAAACGGCACGGGTTCTCTGATGCGCATTTACCGTGATGTTCGTTTTTCGCAAGATAAGACGCCCTATAAAACGAATATCACCATGTCTTTTTGGCAAGGTCCCGGTAAGAAAACTGCACATCCGGGCTTCTTCGTTCGACTGGAGGTAGGTGGCGGTGGCATTTTTGTCGGGCAACATGGATTCGATAAGCCTGTATTGAACGCCTATCGTGCTGCCGTAGTGGATGAGCAAATGGGCAGAGAACTAGAGGATGCGCTGGCTCTGGTTAAGTCTCGCGGTGCTTTTGAAATCGGTGGACAGCATTTCAAAAGCATCCCGCGTGGATATGACGTAGATCATGCACGTGCCTATTTATTGAAGTACAACGGGCTGTGGGCCGTTACGTCAGAGGCCATAACGCAGCCAGACCTGTATGGACCTGAGCTGGTTGACATCTGTTTCGATAACTGCCAGAAGATGGCACCCATACACGAATGGTTGGTGAAGCTGGAAAACCGCTTATAGAACTCACCTGGAAACAGCCGAACTTTGCCCAATAGCAACTATTATTTCTGTTTGGCTGATTTCCTGCGCCAGTAGTGCATAATGCCGTCAACAGACATATAGAGCGGATTTGCCGTGCTAAGCTGCTTGATCGCAAATTCCGACAGGTTGGCGGCGCGCGCTCTGCTGTGCATCCAGTCTACATAAGCATCGACAATGGTTTCCCGTTCCTCCCCGGCTTCCATGCGCGAACGCACGAATTCGGCCGCTTCCCTCATGAGTGTGCCTAATCCTAGTAACTGGCCAGTTGGATTTTCAAGCCGGCCGAAATGGGTTGGGTAAATGGCCTCAAACTCCTCGGCAAGTAAGCGATCGATGCTCTTTTCCCAAACTTCCAGCTTGAATTCTGGTGGAGGGGCAGGTATTTCAATGAGACCTGTACCGGAGATTTGGATCCCTGCGGCATCCCCGGTGAAGGCCACATTTCCCAGGCGGTAGCTGTGGTGATGCCAGGCATGTCCAGGCGTATCCAATGCTGTGAACTGCAAACCGGCGACGTTGATCACATCTCCATCGGAGACAGCCGTTACTTTGTCTGCGGGTGCAGGCACCGTTTGGCCCCAAAGCTTGTCCATCTTTTCGCCATAAATGCGCCCGGCGCTCGTCAATAGTCGAGAGGGATCGATCAAATGAGGTGCCCCAACATGATGAACAAAGATCTGTGCACCGTTTTGAGCCAACCAGCCAGCAGCACCAGCATGATCCAGGTGGATATGGGTGACTAACACATGCTTTACATCACTGGCTTTGAATCCATTTTGGGCAAGGCTCGCCTGTAGATTTAAGTAGGTCGATGCCGGCCCAGTTTCAACCAGCACTGGACCGTCAGAACCAATAACGAGATAAGAAGCGATAGTCTGTGGCATATCCTGAAAATCAAGATCGAGCGTAATAATATCCATCCACTGATCTTACCACAAATGCCAGAAGGGGTGAGAACACCCTCAAACCAAGGATTGCTTAATTATCCCTTTTTACGGCGGCAGCTTTCTTCCTGGCCTCATTTCTCCGGCTCAGCCATAAAATACCATCTTCCCACCCGGTTTCCATGCCAATAAACAGGGGAACCGGAACGCTCTTGAGCTAAGGCGGCAGATTTGGCAGTATTGAAGAAGCACTTTGGCTTCATTTCAAGCTCGAACTGGTTGTTCCCCGTTTTCCCTTTTATAAACAGGTCTGCCAGTTCGCAGTTGAATTGTTTCTGCCGGCCAAACGGCCGCTGTTGATGAGGTCCGGTGTAGCTGCTAGGCAATTGCCAGGCCAGGTAAGTTTCGTGCAGCTGCCCCTGTTCGCCATTGGAATCACGCCAGGCAAAGCTGGCGGCCCCTTGCTGCCAGGCGCTTTCGCGCCCCTGTTCGCTGTTGATCTTGGCCCCTAAGGCAAAATTACTTCGACTTTCCACCTTGGCTCGCCGATCGTAATTGCGTTGTGCCCGCGGGCTGACCTGGCTGATCATCGTCAGGGTTGCGCGAGCGATAGGCATTGATTTCTTACGACCGCTGTGAAAGCTGGCGAAGAGGTGGGCGCGAACGTGGCCGATGCTCTGCCTGAGCACCGCGAAGGGCAGGGTCACCGGACGGCCATATAGCCGCTTGACGCCCAGGGCATGGGCTACTCTGGGAACGGAACGTAGCCAGAGGCGATCGTTTCGCCTTTCCCAAAAGATTCCGCGCCCCTGATGAATCAAGTTGCGCAGTTGTCGCCAACCGCACACTCTTGATTCTGACTGCCGGTCGCACAAGAGCTGGCGCGCCTGTTCCACCTCAATCCAGCCCTGTCCCGCGCCGTCCAAAGTACGTAAGAGCAACCAGATACGGCCGCTTGCCACCAGCTTCTTTCTGAGCATGCCCATGGCAATTGCCGGTTGAACGCCTACAGGCTGGGGTTCGTTTTTGATCGTCCCCTGTCCTACTTCTTCGTTGGGCAGGGCAGGAGAGAGCCCGCGTTGCAGAGTATCGATCCAATCAAGACGCTGTCGCCGCGTCGCGCTCTTCTCGGTGACGTTTGACGTATGCCGCGTTGCGCAATACGGACGTTAAAGTAGCGCTTCCCCAACCAAGATGGTCCGGCAGCTGCGCCAACGCTACGGGCGTTTCCTGGACAACCTTTTTATGCTGGTTATCCTGAAGGGTTTGATTTTCCTTCTTGCAGGCAGGGTGCGCGAGAGGATCGATTCGGCACGCGGCTTCTTGGCCCTCTCTACCGTTTCCATTCGGCCGTTGTCGCTCGCGCAAAGCAAGTAAGAACCGCTGTGCTTCAAGCAATGCGGCTGTATAAATAGGCGGCGCTTCTTGTTCCTTCAAAAAACGATCAACAGTTTAGGTCAAGAAGCAACGACCACAGATACCAGACACTCCACGTGCAACCAAACCTGGTTGACATGGGCGCCGTGCTGTGCTATGCTCTTTCCTAACTAGTAAGCTGCCCGGGGATACAAAAACCCCCTCCCCAATTAAGGGGCGCTGTTTAATGGTGTTGGCGGCACCAGATAGCAGAAGGGTGCTTACGGGTGTATGAATACAGGCCAGACGTAGCGACGTCTGGCCGTTTCCTTTTCTAGCCTAAACGGCAAAAGGAAACGGCCACTTACTAATTAAGCCGGCCAATTGGTATGGCGTAGATATTCAAATAAGGTCCAAAATGCTCTCCTGAGGAACAAAACGAGCCCGTATAGTCTATGCGGGCATCCGCAAAGCTCATCAAGTGCAATAATTGCCGAATATCTACTCATTTGTAACCATATTGCCTATACATTGGATAATCAAGCAATGTATAGCGTATTTATTACGAATGTTACCCAATATTCGACAGTTTAGCAAAATAGAATTACCTTGTCAACGATCTAAGTAGCAGTATTTGTATATTTTGCCGATAATTGATACAATCTACCTATTAGGAGAGGGTCATTGTTGCTTTCTGATCTCTATATGTGAGCACAAATATGAGTGCACAAGTTGAATTTAGGATAAATAGCATGCAGGTGGACTGGAGCCGCCTGGGAGTGGTGGTCGAACCTTTCAGTATTGAAGCGGATCCGCGCTTCATGTACCTGTCGACCGAGACGCGGCGTGCCCTCTCCAAGGTGAGCTATATGGTCGAAGCGGCCCAAGGTGCTTCCGTGGTGGTCGGTGAAGTCGGCACGGGCAAGACGACGCTGGCTTCCTGGTTTTTCAGCCGCTACCAACGACGCCCGGATTTTTTCCCGGCTCGTATAGATGAGCCGCCAAAGAGGAGCGGTCTTCTACTTCTGCGCCGTATTGCCGCAGAGCTTGGATTGCGAACGCGACGAGCAACTGAACACCAGATGAGGGAGCTGCGCGCCTTTCTGACAGAGCAAGCAGAGTTGGGTATTTTGCCATTGATCATTATTGATGAGGCGCATGAGTTAAGCGATGATCAGTTTATTACTTTGCGCAGCCTGCTTAATTTTAGAGATCCCAGAGGGGGTAAGGCGTACCAGCTTATCTTACTCGGCCGTCCTGAATTGGATTATAACCTTCGCTCAGTGCCTGACTTTAACGACCGAGTGGCTACACGTTCCTCTCTCGATCCGCTGACCCCGGACGATACCAGGTCCTTGATTGATTATCGACTCTTGGCTGCCGGCCGAGATCCTAAGTTACAGCCATTGTTCGCCCCCGATGCTATTATGCCTATCTGGAGCGAATCGCGTGGCTATCCTCGGCGTATATGTTTCCTTTGTTTACATCTCTGCCTGGAACTCTTGGATACAGGTGGTTTTCAGATTGATAGCGCCTTTGTAGCGACGTTCCTGGACGGAAATCCTGGTTACCGTCAGGCTGAGTAGGCTTGTAGGGTGGTTTGCCGATTCATGCAAAGCTATACCATTTTAGCGATTGCTTTGTAAGAGACTTATCTATGACCAAGAAGAAGGCAAGTTCCTCGAGATATCAGTCCAGCACGATGGCCGCTTTGCTGGAAGAAAAGCCGGCGCGCGGCCGTCCTAGACATGACGTCAGCCGGCAGAATGTATACGTGGCGCTAAGGCCGGAAGAAAAGGAATTGATGAAGCGGCTGATCGGGTATTTGCCGCCGCAGATCAAGCGAGCCGATTTGGCCGATCTTGCCGTCAGCGCTTTGACGGCTCGTATAGAAGCCTTGCGCCGTGCCGTGGCTGGACGCAGCCGTGAAATTCCGGAGGGCGTCACGGACTTGGAATCATTGTACCTGTTGTGGGATCTCCCTTTACCCCCGCGAGAGGCTGATGAGAAGTGGACATCTGTTCGCGTGTCGCCACAGCAGGTCATCGAACTGGGTCGTGCTCATGGCGCTCTGAACGCCGCTTTTGGCGCCAGCCGCAGCCAGACATTCAGCTTGGCATTGTCCATCTTGACCCAATACCTTGAACAGGACCCGCTCTCTGAAACCCGCTTGACGTTGGCGGAAGTAAGGGCGCAATTGATGGAAAACTAGCGAAATAGTTATGAGTACCTAATAATTAATTGAACCCTAAGAAGACGCCGTTGACGGCGTCTTCTTCGTGTAGTATGCAACTTGGCCGCCTACAGAAGCGACCGTTCATGTGCTCAGGACGGGTTAGGGGGTGCATAACAGTCAAAATGGCAAAAGCAAAGCGATCGTTAGGCCGTGGAAATCATGCGGTATCCCATTTTCCGTACTATGCATAGTTTGCTGTTTCAGTAAGTAAGGAAAGAATTGAAGTTGCCAACTTCTCCTGCTGTTGAAAGTTGGCAACTTCTGTTTTTACAGACTATGTGCCGGGGTAAGGGTCTGGTGTAGGCGTCGGGGGTACGGCCGTAAAGTCTTGCTGAAAAGCGCTGGGAGGGAGCGTGACCAGGCGTAATAAGGGCAAGAATAGATAACCGGCCTTCGCTGGCGTTATGACATACGTATCGGGATCTAGGTTACTGATCCCGTACACGCCGTTCACGTCTGTGATGGTCGATTGCCCCTTGTCGGTAATGACCGTCACCCCGGGCAGTGGCTCTCCTAATGTATCCACAATGCGCCCGGAAATTCCCAGCGGATGATCGTTTAGCACCACGGGGCCATAGAAACTAAAAACCTGTGGCGTGGCGGTATGGGTTGGGGTAGGTGTGTTTGTCGCTGTAGAAGTGGGTGTATTGGTCGGCGTAGAAGTGGGCGTATTGGTCGGCGTAGAAGTGGGCGGGGAGTCGGCCGCTCAACGGTGCAGATTTCAAGTGACACGTCGTCAACATACATGCCGGTGACCCCTGCCCATCCATTGTTGTAAGAGTCAAAGTAAACTCTGATCGTGCTTCTCTTTCCTATATAATGCGACAGATCAAAGCTGTAAGGCACCCAGTCATCAATATTCTCCCGCATCATCACCAATCGTTCGATTTCCTGGCCATACTGGTTTAGGATCAGAACCAACTGCGCATCTCCTGAACTGGCGGCATCCGCCTGGCGCATGCCTAGGGGGCTGCTGGGTAGGCCTAGATAGGATGGCTCCGTAGTCTGCGGATAGAGCCAGAAGCGGAGTGTCGCGTTTGTTGCATTGTCCGGAATTGTGACTGATTGCCACGCGCTGGAATAACCGTAAACGTTTTGCAGGGGATTTAGGATACCTGTGCGCACGGACCAATCGCCGCTGTTTGCCTTATCGGTCGAGTAGGCTGCCCGGTATGGTGTGATCGGGAGGGTCCAGCCGACTTTTTCTTCAAAGCCGCCATTGACAATGCCTTCCCAACAATCTGGGGCAATCTCATAGTTGACGATGAGCGTTGGCTTTAAGTCAGTCTCTCGGGTGGCAAAACCACGAAATCCGGTCATATTGACCTCAGGCCCGCGAACCATGATGCCATAATTGCTGGTTTGATTTTTGTACCAACCTGACACCAGACTGGTTACGTCAAAATTAAACCAGCCCCAATCACTATGCAAGATAGCTTGCGAGCCGTAGCTGTCTTGATACCCGGGTTGGTTGTTCCAGGTTACGCCTAACTCTGTCCAGTCGCTGGTAATACGATGGGTGGTGATCGTAAGATTCTCGCCTTCTATACCATATGAAGTTACGTGGGCAAGTTCCAAGGTAGCGCTGATGATCTTGGCGCTGGCCGGCAGGCTGGAGATATCAAACCGAACCAGTCCGCGGGCAATTCCGCCCATTGTTTCCTGATAATCGTCGTAGCCGGCCCAAATCTCTGTTGTGTCTCCCGTATTGAGGTTGGGATAATTGCTGAATACGTCAGAATCAGCGACTGGTGTGAAGGCCATGCTCCCTGCGACTGCCGGCGATCTATCGGGCAACGACAGTGAACTGGCACGCGCCAAGGTGCGGCCGTCTAGCATAGTACCCTCGCTTGCCCTCAGCCCCGGCGCTGGAGTAGGGACCGGTACGGCCGTGGCAGTGGCTCCGGAAACAAGGAGCAATCCTGTGGTAGCAAATAAGATGACAGTCAAGAGGACAATAACGGCCGTGCGGCCAATCTTACTGTTTGTAATTCCCGTATTCATGGCTAACCTCCCAAAGTTAATCAAATGGCTACCTATATTTTAGCAGATGTGTCAAGTATTGCTTGCTCGAGAACGCACGGGCGGGCGCAATTTATGTGCAGTTGGGTTGTCAACTCAAGGTCAGGTGTTTGCGGATTGGGGAAAGCGCACCTGGTGCCTAGATGCGGATATTGCTCAACGTCTAGACGCGACCTGAGGGTGTAGAAGTATAAAGAAATTGATTGCCACGTACGTATCGGCGATAGATGGAAACGTCGAGATACCGGCGACACTTGTCTGCTATTCTTGCTGCCTGAATCGATTAGGAGCCGTGGCTCATCATACGGCCGTCTGCCGCAACGCTCCTAGCCGGGCGCGGCCGGGATGGCTGGGCTGTCGGCGTTGCTGGCGGTTGCACCGTACTGCTTACCCCAAATGCGAGCAGTAGGCCAATTGCTGTGAATAGGGCAAGGGCAAAGAGGAAGATAGCGGCAATTGGACCACTCTTGCCATTCCTGACTCCGTTGTGCATCGTTAACCTCCTAAAACTATATCAGATGGTGCCTTTAATATATCAAATGCGTCAATCAAGAAAGCGTGTATCCAAGATGCGTACTTCAGACAAGATTAAGATAAACATTAACGGGATTGACCACTATTTGACAGAAGGTTGGCTGGTGGCTAGAATGCCACTCGTTAGCACGCAATGGTGTTGGCGCGTAACGAGTGACACACCTTACTAACAGAAAGGCATGAAGATTACAGCGGCTCCGCTGGAGCCGTTTTTTTGATGTCTAAAATTGCTCTTGACAATCCGAAACTGAGTGGTAAAATACTTAGGTTGTCGAGTGAGGGTGTAGCCATCAAGTTGCTGGCACATCCAAATAACAAAATAGCGCAATAGCGGATTACGAACGGCTTTCACGTTGGGGCCGTTTTTTTAACCTTTGTTGCGTTTGGTGTGATTGTCTCCTATAATATAGGGTAGCAGTGATGCCGTGAACTTTAACAACTGAAGAGTGACAGAAACATCAGCAAACTTGAGCTCAATCAATTTTTAAAAGTAGTTCCGTAAGCATACGGAATACAAACTTTCTACGGAGAGTTTGATCCTGGCTCAGGATGAACGCTAGCGGTGTGCTTAATGCATGCAAGTCGAACGAGATCTTTTGGATTCGTCTGAAAGTGAGAGTGGCGGACGGGTGAGTAACGCGTTGGTGACCTGCCCCAGAGAGGGGGACAACCATTGGAAACGATGGCTAATACCCCGGATGTCATTGTGTTTAGAAATCAATGACTGAAGCTCCGGCGCTCTGGGAGGGGCCTGCGTCCCATCAGCTAGTTGGTAAGGTAATGGCTTACCAAGGCAAAGACGGGTAGGGGGCGTGAGAGCGTGACCCCCCACACTGGTACTGAAACACGGACCAGATACCTACGGGTAGCAGCAGCAAGGAATATTGCCCAATGGACGAAAGTCTGAGGCAGCAACACCGCGTGGAGGACGAAGGCCTTCGGGTTGTAAACTCCTTTTCTGGGGGAAGAGAATGGACGGTACCCCAGGAATAAGGCCCGGCTAACTACGTGCCAGCAGCCGCGGTAAAACGTAGGGGTCGAGCGTTATCCGGATTTACTGGGCGTAAAGAGCATGTAGGCGGTTGCTTTAGTCGGACGTGAAAGCTCCTGGCTTAACTAGGAGAGGCCGTTCGAAACTGAGCAACTCGAGGATGGTAGAGGAGAGTGGAATTCCCGGTGTAGTGGTGAAATGCGTAGATATCGGGAGGAACACCAGTGGCGAAAGCGGCTCTCTGGGCCATTCCTGACGCTGAGATGCGAAAGCTAGGGGAGAGAACGGGATTAGAAACCCCGGTATTCCTAGCCGTAAACGATGTCAACTAGGTGTAGGAGGTATTGACCCCTTCTGTACTGCAGCAAACGCGTTAAGTTGACCGCCTGGGGACTACGGCCGCAAGGCTAAAACTCAAAGGAATTGACGGGGACCCGCACAAGCAGCGGAGCGTGTGGTTTAATTCGAGGCTACGCGAAGAACCTTACCAGGGTTTGACATGACGGTAGTAGGGATCCGAAAGGTGACCGACCCTTCGGGGAGCCGCCACAGGTGCTGCATGGCTGTCGTCAGCTCGTGCCGTGAGGTGTTAGGTTAAGTCCTGTAACGAGCGCAACCCACGTCGTTAGTTATACGTGTCTAACGAGACTGCCGGTGATAAGCCGGAGGAAGGTGTGGATGACGTCAAGTCAGCATGGCCTTTATATCCTGGGCTACACACACGCTACAATGGCCGGTACAATGGGCAGCGAAACCGCGAGGTGGAGCCAATCCTCTAAAGCCGGTCTCAGTTCGGATTGTAGGCTGCAACTCGCCTGCATGAAGTCGGAGTTGCTAGTAAACGCACGTCAGCACAGTGCGTTGAATACGTTCCCGGGTCTTGTACACACCGCCCGTCACGTCATGGAAGTTGGCAACGCCTGAAGTCGGTGGGCTAACCCTAACGGGAGGCAACCGCCCAAGGCGGGGTCGGTAACTGGGACGAAGTCGTAACAAGGTAGCTGTAGCGGAAGCTGCGGCTGGATCACCTCCTTTTATGGAGATACAGTAGTGTCGCGAGACATTACCTAATCCTAGGTCAATCACCCTTTCCGGGGTGACAAGCTCGAGCGAGTTTGGTTTCTGTCACTTTTCAGTTGTTAAGGTTTGGTTTTTCCAACTGATTAATTGGTTTGGCTTTGCGAGGCAATTCATTGGTTCTCGTATGAGGGCCTGTAGCTCAGCTGGTTAGAGCGTTCCTCTGATAAGGGAGAGGTCGTTGGTTCGAGTCCAACCAGGCCCACCTTTACAAAAGAGGGGATGTAGCTCAGTTGGGAGAGCGCCGCCTTTGCAAGGCGGAGGCCAGGAGTTCGAGCCTCCTCATCTCCATTGGCTTTTTGAGCATCTGGTTGGCCCAACAAAGTTGGGATCAATGGGAGCGTTTATTTTTGGTAACTGAACAGGGACAGGATTACTAAGTAACCGGCATACTTCGGCCTTTTTGTTGACGGCTGGTGTTGTGCCAGCTTTTTTTGTCTCTGGTGAACCTTTATACAATTGGAAAGTAGGATATTGGCCACTGTTACCATTCTTGGTGGTAGTGGCCAGCGGCTTACTTTGTGGCTGGATCGCACTTTAACAATCGAATAGGATAATAACGTAACGTACAGAACACACGTACGCGAGAATTTCAAATTCTCCGTATCATATGTGTAAGCTACTAAGGGCGCACGGTGGATGCCTTGGCGTCAAATGCTGATGAAGGACGTAGTACATTGCGATAAGCTCCGGGGAACCGTGTACAGGTGTCATATCCGGAGATTTCCGAATGGGGAAACCCACCAGGGGTTTATACCCTGGTACTGTTATCTGAACACATAGGGTAACAGGGGGAACGAGGTGAACTGAAACATCTAAGTAACCTCAGGAAAAGAGATTATTCCCAAAGTAGTGGCGAGCGAAATGGGAACAGCCCAAACCGATATCTATATGGTGTCGGGGTTGTAGGGCCTTGCAATTAGGAGTTACAAATCTGTTTGGTAGCAGAACTTTTCTGGAAAGTTTGGCCATAGAGGGTGACAGCCCCGTAAGCGAAACTGAACAGACTCTTGTGAGGTACCTGAGTACGGCGGGACACGCTAACCCTGTCGGAATCCGGGAAGTCCACTTCCCAAGGCTAAATACATTTGACGACCGATAGCGAACAAGTACCGTGAGGGAAAGGTGAAAAGACCCCCGGCAAGGGGAGTGAAATAGAACCTGAAACCGTGCGCTTACAACCGGTCGGAGCACTATGGTCTTCGGACAAAGTGTGACGGCGTGCCTTTTGGAGAATGAGCCAGCGAGTTAATCTCAGTGGCAAGGTTAAGCCAGTGATAGGCGGAGCCGCAGCGAAAGCGAGTCTGAATAGGGCGATACAGTCGCTGGGATTAGACACGAAACCAGGTGAGCTACCCATGGGCAGGCTGAAGCGAGACTAATCTCTCGTGGAGGGCCGAACTCACTAATGTTGCAAAATTAGGGGATGACCTGTGGGTAGAGGTGATATGCCAAACGAACTTGGAGATAGCTTGTTCTCTCCGAAATAGCTTTAGGGCTAGCGTCGCGTGTTTAGTATAGGGGGTAGAGCACTGGATGAGCTAGGGGGCGCAAGCTTACCAACCTCAACCAAACTCCGAATACCTATACTCTAGAGCGCGGCAGTCGGACTATGTGAGATGAGTTTCATAGTCGAGAGGGAAACAACCCAGACCGACGGCTAAGGTCCTCAAATCTATGCTAAGTGGGAAACGATGTGAGAGTGTTCAGACAGCCAGGAGGTTGGCTTAGAAGCAGCCATCCTTTAAAGAGTGCGTAATAGCTCACTGGTCGAACGCCCTTGCGCGGAAAATGTAACGGGGCTAAAGCATAGTACCGAAGCCACGGAAGGTAGTTCAGATAGTCTTTTGGTCAATTGGTCTTGTTGCCGACTGGTCTTGTATCAGTTGGTTAACTTGCCAAATGACTAGGTGACTATCTATTAATGACTACCTTGGTAGGAGAGCGTTCTGTAGGAGATACAAGGTCGACTGTAAGGACGGCTGTGGCCTACAGAAGTGAGAATGCTGGCATGAGTAGCGTAAAACATGTGAGAAACATGTTCCCCGTAAACCTAAGGTTTCCGACGGAAGGTTAATCCGCGTCGGGTTAGTCGGTCCTTAGCCGAGGCCGAAAGGCGTAGGTGATGGACATCCGGTTAATATTCCGGAACCACCTGAATGGAGCGATGGAGGGACGCAGTTTGGTAGGTCAGCCTCTTATTGGATTGAGGTGCCAAGCGACTAGGGCTATGATGGGCGTAGGTAAATCCGCGCCAGGAGCCTGAAGCGTGATGGCGGTGCCACTAGAGCCGTAAGTGATTGAGCCAAGCTGCCAAGAAAAACTTCTAAGTGTTGATAGTCAGGTGACCGTACCGCAAACCGACTCTGGTAGGTGGGTAGAGTATACCAAGGGGATCGAGATAACCCTCGTTAAGGAATTCGGCAAAATTCCCCCGTAACTTCGGGATAAGGGGGGCCTTTGCTGGTTAGTCATTAGATGAAGCTGGCGAAGGCCGCAGAGAAATGGCTCTTTCAACTGTTTAACAAAAACACAGGTCTCTGCTAAGTCGTAAGACGATGTATAGGGGCTGACGCCTGCCCAGTGCTGGAAGGTTAAAGAGAGGGGTTAATCGCAAGATGAAGCTCTGAACTGAAGCCCCAGTGAACGGCGGCCGTAACTATAACGGTCCTAAGGTAGCGAAATTCCTTGTCGGGTAAGTTCCGACCCGCACGAATGGCGTAATGAGAGGAGCACTGTCTCAACGAGGGACTCGGCGAACATTGAAGTACGTGTAAAGATGCGCGTTACCCGCAGCAGGACAAAAAGACCCCGTGAAGCTTTACTACAGCTTGGCATTGAGTTAGGGCTTAGTTTGTGTAGCATAGGTGGGAGGCTTTGAAGCTGGGACGCCAGTCTCGGTGGAGCCACCATTGAAATACCACCCTGGCTAAGTTTTGGCTCTAACCTGTGACCGTTAACCGGCATGGGAACAGTGCCTGGTGGGTAGTTTGACTGGGGCGGTCGCCTCCTAAAGAGTAACAGAGGCGCCCAAAGGTTCCCTCAGGCTGAATGGAAACCAGCCGTAGAGTGTAAAGGCACAAGGGAGCTTAACTGCAAGACATACACGTCGCGCAGGTACGAAAGTAGGGCTTAGTGATCCCACGGTTCCGAGTGGAAGGGCCGTGGCTTACCGGATAAAAGCTACTCCGGGGATAACAGGCTAGTCAGGTCCAAGAGTTCATATCGACGACCTGGCTCGGCACCTCGATGTCGGCTCATCGCATCCTGGGGCTGGATAAGGTCCCAAGGGTTGGGCTGTTCGCCCATTAAAGCGGTACGTGAGCTGGGTTCAGACCGTCGTGAGACAGGTCGGTCTCTATCCGCTGTGGGCGTAAGGGATTTGAAGGGAGCTGCCCCTAGTACGAGAGGACCGGGGTGGACAGACCTCTAGTGTGCCAGTTGTTCCGCCAGGAGCATAGCTGGGTAGCTACGTCTGGCAGAGATAACCGCTGAAAGCATCTAAGTGGGAAACTCGCCCTAAGATTAGATCCCTCATCCGTATGGAGTAAGACCGCTAGGAGACTACTAGCTTGATAGGCGGCAGGTGTAAGTACAGCAATGTATTTAGCTAAGCCGTACTAATGGTCGAGGGCTTACTTTAAGTATGATACGGAGAATTTGGAGTTTTGGCACAGTGTGCGCTGACGACTGCATTATCTTATTCGATTGGTGCGATACACTTTGATAGTGTGTTGTATCGCTATATAATTAACAAAATTGTTTTCATAAAAGGTCTTTTGGTGATCTGAGCGACGAGGATACACCCGGTCCCATCCCGAACCCGGCAGTTAAGCTCGTCAGCGCCGATGGTACTTGGGGGGTTGCCCCCTGGGAGAGTAGGTCATTGCCAAAGGACCTTTTTTTTGTTTCGATACTATGGCCCAGTTGAACCGTAGCGGGCATTCAGCTAGTTTGAAAATATCGGATATCGTCCGTTTCTTGTCGAAAAGCCGCCCGCTTATTTTCCTCTCCTTATTACTCTTCAGCATCATACTTGTTTCTGAGGCATGGCTGCACGAGGATGCCTTCATTACGCTGCGTACAGTAGACAATTTCGTAAACGGCTACGGCCTGCGCTACAATATCGCGGAGCGCGTACAGACCTATACGCATCCTTTGTGGATGTTTTTGCTAATTGTTCCTTATGCTCTTACTCGAGAGCCGCTTTTTGCGACCTTTCTCGTTTCCATTTTCGTCTCGCTCGCAACTGTTTTCTTGCTGCTTCGCTATCTTGCGCCGACGGCCGTGGCCAAAGTCGTGGCCCTGCTAATTCTGATCTCCTCACGCCCCTTCATCGATTATTCCACCTCCGGTCTCGAGAATCCATTGACCCACTTGTTATTGGTCATTTTTCTGACCCTCTATTTCAACAAGTTGAATTTGCCCCGGACGCTCTTTTTTCTAACCCTGGTGGCTGCATTAGCCGGCGTGAACCGGCTGGACACGCTGCTTTTCTATTTCCCTCCGCTTCTCGTTTACTTCTTACTTGCACCCTCCACATTAGCTGTTGCGCTGGGCATGCTTCCCTTGATAGGGTGGGTCATGTTCTCCCTGATCTATTACGGTTTCCCCATACCCAATTCCGCCTATGCCAAGCTCAACGTAAATGTGCCGTCAAGTGATCTTTTTCGTCAAGGGACGCTCTATTTCAGAGATCTATTGTGGCGGGACCCCTTGACTTTTTTGGCCATCCTTGTTGGTTTGGCAACTGCATTATTTCAACGCAGACGCAAGGAGACGGCCGTAGCCATCGGCGTGATTCTTTATTTGCTTTACATTATGCGAATCGGTGGTGATTATATGAGCGGCCGTTTCTTCTCAGCCCCTCTCTTGGTGGCCGTCGTACTGCTGGTCCGTTCAAATTGGTTGAACAACTTGTCCCGGTCAGGGGCTAGTCTGCTGGTGACGGTGACGTTGTTGCTAGGTCTATTTTCAGCCCATCCTGTTTTATTGCCAATTGAAAGCGAGCGCCGCTGGCGGGATGATTTTGGCATCACAGACGAAAGGCAGTTTTATGAAGCGCATACTGGATTGATGCAAAACCTGGTGAAGGATCCACCGCTGGAAAGCCATTGGTTGGCGTCCGCCGGATTGCAGGCAAAGGACGAGGGACAAGAACTACTGATCAAGGGCGGAATCGGTTTGGCTGGCTATTTTGCCGGTCCCAATGTCTATATCCTCGATAATTACGCCCTGGCCAATACCCTCCTATCCCATTTACCGACCGCAAATCCTGACTTGTGGCGTATTGGACACTTCAACCGCAAACGCCCGATCGGGTTAGAAGAAACAGTGATTTCCGGTGAGAATGAACTACAAGATGCGCAGTTGGCCCAGTATTACGATAAACTTCTACTCATTATGCGTGGTTCGCTGTTCGATCCCCTGCGTCTGCAGGCAATTTGGAAAATGAACACGGGCCAATATGATCAATTGATAGACGCTGATGCGTACGTAGCCCGGCACCTGCTCCATATCAGGCAAGAAGATGTGCGAATGCCCATGGCTGATGGTACAGCTCTCGATGAGCAAGGTGTGCTAGCCATTCCCTACCAGGGTATTGAGGTGGATATTGGCGATTCTGTACTACCTTCTTTGATTGAGCTGAGTCTTGACGCCAATTATACGTACCGCGTCATTTTCCTGCGCGACGGTGTCGTCTTGGGATCCCTGCTATCCGAACCGGAACTGGGAAACGAGGGTTTGCGGACTCGCCGCCTGGCGCTTCCGGACGGCATAAACGGTGGGAGATTGGATGCAGTGCGCATACGGCCTGTTTATCGCGGCATGGATCCCAAGGACCGGCGAGGATTTGGTTACTTGATATTGCTGCCAGAAGGCGGGTAGTAATTTGCCTGGAAAAACCGGCGCCAGTAAACACGGATGGAAAAATGTGTAACCTGACGGAGACGATAAAGTCGAATGCGTGAGTATATCACCCTTCTTCGCGAGAACCGCAACTACCGCAACCTGTGGTTTGGTAGCGTTGTCTCGCAATTGGGGGACTGGTTCAATCTTATTGCGGCGGCTGGACTGATAGCTCGCCTCACAGACAGCGGGCTTGCAGTCAGTTCGCTTTTCCTCGCCCGTTTCCTGCCTCTTTTTCTCTTCAGCCCTTTAGCCGGCGTACTGGCCGACCGTTATGATCGCCGCAAGATCATGATCGTCTCAGATCTCTTGCGCGCCGCTACGGTAGCAGCATTTTTGCTGATCCGGTCACCTGACCAGGTCTGGTTGTTCTACGCGCTAACCATCCTGCAGTTTACGCTGAGTGCCCTTTTCACCCCTGCGCGTTCGGCCGTCTTGGCTAATGTCGTAGTTAAAGAAGATCTGGTGAAGGCTAACGCGCTGGATGCCTTGACCTGGAGCTCGATGCTGGCCCTGGGAGCGTTTGTGGGTGGCTTGGTTGCTGCCCTCTTTGGCGCGACAGTCGCCTTTCTAGCCGACGCTGCTACCTTTCTCCTTTCGGCCTGGTTTATCAGTCGCATTATCTTGCCCTCAATTGACCGCAAGAAGCGGATAAACTCTGGCGGATGGTTGGATTTCCTGGATGGCTTGCGTTATCTGCGTCACGAACCCTTTATCCTCGGCATCACTTTAGCCAAGGCCGGCGGCTCTCTGGCCTGGGGTGCGATCAATGTCCTGGAAATTGCTTTTGCCGAGAAGATATTCAGCCTGGACCTGGGGCCGCTGGCTAAAACCCTCAACATTGCCGACACGGCCGCAGCAGTCTTGGGCGTCATATATGTCGTAACCGGGTTGGGTACAGGCCTGGGTCCGATCTTCATGCGCCGTCAACTAGGCGACGCTCCCCGGCGGCTGCTGCTCGGCATCTCGCTTGGTTTTGCTATGCTGACCGTCGGGATATTTGCGTTGGGAATCGCGCCAACGCTGCCCTGGTATCTCACGGGTACGCTTGTTCGCACCGTAGGTTCAGGCGTTCTCTGGGTGTTTTCGGCCGCTTTGCTGCAGATGATTGTGCCCGATACTTTCCGCGGTCGTGTATTCGCTTTCGAATTTGCCCTGCTAACGCTCACCCAGTCAATTTCCATCTTCGCCGCAGGCTACATGATGGACACAGGGGGATTGGATGTGCGCCAGGTCGCCATTGTTATGGCCGGCGTTGCTTTTGTGATGGCCATAATCTGGCTTGCTTTCTACTTGACCACGCTTTCACGCGCCGAACGCAGCGGTTCTTCGCTGCTCTCAGCGCCACTAACCAAAGAAATTGGAGCCGATTAGTGGCCGCGCCAGAAGTTCAACTTTTCCCCAAAAGTTGAACTTTTCCTTAGTCAACGGCCGTCTTTCCCATACGCCTAAACAAAACGCTCAACGAAATTGTGAACAGCAAGACGGCCGCGCCCATGCCAATATTCATCACCAAAAAGAGCAGTACGGTGATGTCAAACACAAAGGCAGCCTGCCCCCAGCAGCATGAATACGCCGTTAGCCAAAAAGGAATACCTGATCACCTTTTCCAAACGGCCACCCGAAAATACGGGAGCGATGAACAAGGATGACAGTCCAAGGAATACGCTCCAGCCTAGCATATTGATGCCGGAAACGGCCGACCTGGGGTTACCTTGAATGAATTGCTCAAGCCCTCCTAATTGTCCCGCCTCCAGATTAGACCTGACGACGCTGATCTGCAGGAAGTAATGAATGCTAATTAGCGCTGCAAAAATAGCGCCAAAAGTCAGGCTAACGCGAGCCAATGTTTTCTTCTCATCTTGCGCATAGTCGTGAATGCTGTTGAGGAGTACTACATAAAGTAAGCCGAAAAGCAGCATCATGAATTGGGCCAGGTGCTTGAAAAACTGGTTGTTCGCGTTGTTATACGCCACATAATCTGCAAAATCAGTCCAAATAAAAAGGGGATTGACCAGCAGTATGGCTATAAAACAAATCGTAAAGATAATAAAGGTCGCAGCGCTCAGCAGCGCGGACCAGAATCCCAAGTTGATAGACAACCGGTTCATAGAGATACCTCGGTAATTGGCTGTCTGCTATCAGTTTCCTTGGCTAATCAAGACCTATAGAAAACATGCTCGCCAAATCATGTTGTGAATAGGCACGGAAGGCGATCAAGGTTTCTGTGTCGCTGATACCTTCTACCTGGTGCATCCTTTCCGTCACCAACGTGGCTAGGTCGTCGTTATCTTTAAGGCGCAAGATGGCGACCAGATCGTAGCGGCCGCCCACAGAATAAACCTCAGATATCCCGTCCAGTTCGGCCAGCGCCTGGGCGACCTGGTTGATTTTGGCTCGTTCAACTTTCAACAAGACTATCGCATTAACCATTCTCAACTCCTAACTCCTCCAACCATCAAACTAACTTTGTCACGCTCCTAGACGCTCAGCCGCCGGCAGAGATGGTGGTTGCGGAAGCACCCTTTCTCTTTCCTGCTGCCCTCCATTTGCTCTAGATCCCATTATACATCCAGATGGTAAGAACCCAAGCGGTGAAAAACTTGTCAGCGATTGTCATTCCCCCGAAGACAGAGGAGTCCAGGCGATTGAATGCCCGCCAGTCCGCCCCCGCGAAGGGGTTCTATTGCAATTAAAGCTATAAGAGCTTGCTGCTGGCTTGAGGTGTAACCATGTTCACTGACATTCGACTTGTCGGCATTTTGGAGACCACCTATATTGGGGGGAAGTTACGACAAATAAACAGTTTGCGTGATTGGCGCAAATGTTGTGGTATCATTTCAGACTGGTTATGAACAACAAAGATAATAAACCCAGGCGTCAATACCCTCCCCTGTATGAAAAAGGTGTGCCCATTGCCGTGGGAATCATCGTGGTAGCCATCATCATCTTGCTGATCATCATCGTCGGCGTGGCGCTTGGACTGATTCCGGGTGCGACGTAAATTGAGCAAGTCGAGTTGTTGCGCTTCAAGTGGGGAATCCTGTTGGATTAAGGTAGCGATCAAGGGTAATTCGCCTGCGCACTACATCGCGTATTTGGATTAATATCTATGAGCATTAATATATTGTTGCCTCTCGTCTCGTTTGTTGTCAGCATCATCTTTGCCGGCCTGGTATTCAGGCGTTACTTGAAGCGCAGAAGGCTCTACCTGCTGCTATGGGGCATTGGCATGGTGTTCTATGCTATTGGCTCTTTCTGCGAGGCGTACTTTGGGGCTTTCGGCTGGAATGATCTGATTTTCCGTCTGTGGTATCTGTTTGGCGCCCTCTTAGTGGCAGCCTGGCTAGGTCAGGGCACTGTCTATCTGTTGGCGAAGCGGAAATGGGCTAATTTGTTTATGGTAATCCTACTTATTGGCTCCGCATATGGTGCAATTCGTATCTTCACTGCCGAACTTGATCCTAGCTTGATGAACGGCAGTGAATTGAGTGGCCATGCCATCATCACGCCTGGCGTCCGTATTCTGACGCCCTTTTTCAATCTGTATGGCACGGTAACGCTAGTTGGCGGCGCGGCCTATTCGGCCTGGATATTCTGGCGCAAACGAATCTTGCTGCACCGTGCCATTGGCAATATCTTGATCGCCATTGGGGCTCTGGCGCCCGCCTTTGGCGGCGCATTTAGTCGCTTTGGGATGACAAACGCGCTCTATGTAGGCGAGTTGCTGGGCGCTGTGTTGATATTCGCCGGATTTATCAGGGCGACCACCCCGATGAAGATCGAGGAGCCGACCGCTTGACTAACCGGTAAATTCCTACCGTAGGCAAGCGTCCTTGCCCAGGAAGTCGCGTCTAGATAAACCGTTCATTCTAACGGAACTGGAACGTGCACAGCGACACATCGCGACCGTTCTCGCGAAAATGTGGGCCATAGATACGGGAAACGCCATACCGTTTGCCCCATATGGTGAACTGATGAAGATGGAAATCGTCCCACCCCTTGGCAATTTGGATAGTGTAATACAGATCGGCAATCGTATGTTCACTTCTAAGCAGCACCCGTCGCCAGATCATTGGGCTGATTTCCCGCAGATAAACACGGATTTGGTAGACTTCTACTTCCGATGACAAAGACATAGGCAACACACTCCTGCATACGATTTTTGCAGAAGTATCTTACCTTATGTGGGTAATTTGTAGCTGGGCTTGAGAAGGGTTACGCGGCGATATCGAGTGGACCGATCCCAATTTGACCCCGATTCTTGGTAGTCTCCAGTTTGAACCATTTTAAAGCAAACCGGGTTTCAAGTGCTAGGTTTGTAGTAACCGCTGTAGCGGTGAGCCACAACTAAAGCTGTTACTACAAACCACCGTCGTTGATATCTTCCTACTTGCGGATAATCACCGGCAGGAACAGCGCCTGCTCGCCATCCTGAATCGTCACCGAAACGCGAACATCGAAACTTTGTCCCGGAGTGTTCGGGCTGGTGAAAGTGATATTTGCCGAATATGATCCAGGTGCCAAACCGGTATCTACAAACGATACAACTACGGTGTCTGGTGTCGTGCCCGACTTGGCATCCAACTTGACCCAGGCTGCATTCGTCGTTGCTGTCCAACCGATTGCGCTCTGCGCGTTCTGATTTGCTATCGAAAGCGTCGTGCTTGCGGGACCGTTGGGATCAAAAATGATTGTCGTCGGTCCGACCAGCAGTTTGTCAGCTTGTACTGGTGCTTCGCTAAGGACAGTTATCTGTACGCTTTCCTCGGCCACGCCGCCTATGCCATCATCAGCACGGAAGGTAATTGTGTGCGACCCCAGGCTGAGGCCGATGAGACGTAATTGCTGCCCGGTACCCAACAAGCCATCCTTATTTGAAGACCATTGGAGCTGATCGGCAGCCATCGTACCGGTGTCCACGTCATAGGCGTTTGCTCTCAGGCCAACTGTCTGGCTGATGACATAGGTGGCGCCGTTTTCCGGCTCGACTATGGCCGCGGTTGGAATACGGTTGGGGACGGTGAAGTTGTTGTTGGAGTCATCATATGCGGTGTGAACACCGTCACTCACCGACACCCGGAAGCGAGCTTGATCACTGCCGGCAATATTGGCGGCGTCAATACTGACTTCCTTTTCGCTTAAAAACTGGGCCACCGTTTCCCAACTCTGGCCACCATCAGCGCTGTATTGCACGTTGAAAACAAGTGCATCACCATCAGGATCGCTGGCTGTCCAAGAGACGTGAATGGGGTCACCCGATAAGGTTTCGCCACCATTTGGGGCTGTGACGTTTATAGTGGGTGTCGCCGCTCCAGCGGTGATGCTGCTTAACAACGCGCCAGATTTTTCGATATCTACCCGCGATGTCCCGTTGATATAAGGCACCAACTCCGAAATCCTCAACAGGTTAATCTCCGGTGCGTCAGCCGGTCCGGGACCGGATTCCATTTCATCGGGTGTAAATGGATAGCGCGCCAGTTCAGCACCACCCGCATTGCGCAAGACAATCGCATATTCCCCGGGGACAGCCGGTTTGATGTCTTCGACGTTGGGAATGACGAACAGAGGGGTAAGATCAACCTCTTGGGTAGCAGGATCAATTGTGCCCACAACCGACAAACGGTCCATTGGCGCGTTTATTCCTTCGAGGGCGTTCAGCACCGCTTTGGTCTTGAAATAGGTCATCAATCCTTCGTAAGTGAAGTCGCTGATCCACTCATTGTCACAATAGGTCATGATGTCGGTCCAATCAGGTGTGTAGATATCTTCTGTGTAAATGTCAAAGCCGTAAATAGCCGTACTCCCAGTGAGTGAGGGGCTAATTCGGCCGCCAGGGTACGGAAAGCTTATGCCGCCTTGTGCACCACAGAACTCGGCATGATATCGAACATAACTATGAGCCAGTTCGTGGCCGCCATAGAAGTCTGCATAACTGCCGTCGGTATCCCAACCAAGCCAAGTTTGAGTTGTGTGATCACCTGTCGGCCCCGAAGCCACTGAGGGAAGCGACGCAGCCGGTGCGCCTGCTGCTAAATAGTCAGGCATGTCCGAGCATCCGCGCATGAAACCACCCGCATCATCAACCATACCATAGTAATGTGCGCCGGCGATGACACTTTTATTGGCAATATCCGCGAGTTTCTTGCTCCAGAGAAGTGAATTGACCTGATCGCAGTTAGGCAGGTCCGAAGGCTTAGTGCCGTAGTATTCCGTGCGATGAATGACCGTTATATCACTCAGCGGATAGGCGCGCTTTAGCCAGTCAACAAGTTTTGTACGGTGAATTTGTTTGGGATAGATATCATTACCGTAACCAATGCTATAAAGCACCAGCGTTGGTGTTGGCACACTTTCGAAATTTACCTTGAGTTCGATGCTATTATTGGTGAAACTTTTTTCCACTGCATTGTTATCCGGATTTAGGACAGCCTTCAAGGTCACCTCGCCCTCGCGGAAACCATCTGGCAGCTCGAAAAAAAAGGCATCATTGATTGCGCCACGATTTGGCTTGGGCAGTATGTTTATAGGATGAATAGTCTTTAAACCGTATTTTTTCCCGCTGCCATTCGTCAGAAATAATGCGGCATTTGCATAGTGACTGCCCGTGCTGTTCGCCGACACGTGGAAACGAACAAACGTTTGCTTGTTGGCAACCAGGCGGACGCTGTTGTTCAGATCTTGTATGCCCTGGGTCACCTCCAGATAATCGGCTTGCAGGTCCACTGTCGTAGTAGGATCTTCAACATTGATGTATTTGGTTTCCGCTTTGATGTCTCTGCCGCCAGGGCCGATGACCTCGAGGTCGACGTCATAAACGCCGGGCATAGCGTACGTGTGGCTGGGGTTGGTTGCCGAACTGTCGGTGCCGTCGCCAAACGTCCAGGACCAGACGGTAACATCACCGGTAGATAGGTCGGTGAAATTAACCGTTAACGGCTTGTTACCAAAGCGCGGCGTGGCGCTGAAATCAGCCACAGGTACCGAATTGGGGTCAGAGACGTGGATGTAGTTGGTTTTTGTTTTATTGTTACTTCCGCCAGGACCGGAGACGGTGAGGGTGACGGTGTAGCCGCCGGCTGCCGTGTACGTATGGCTGGGATTAGCCAATGAACTGCTGACGCCGTCACCAAAATTCCAGGCGTAACTGCTAATAGCCCCCGTAGACAGGTTGCTAAAGTTGACCGCCAGCGGGCTGACTCCGGAGAGAGGCTTGGCGCTGAAATCGGCCACAGGTGGCGGTGGAGGGTCAGTAACACTGATGTAGTTGGTTTTGGTATTGGTGTTGCTGCCACCAGGACCGTTGACGCTGAGCGAGATGGTGTACTTGCCGGTTGACGTGAACGTGTGACTGGGATTAGGCAGTGAACTGCTGCCACCATCGCCAAAGTTCCAGGAGTAACTACTAACATCCCCCGTGGACAGGTTGGTGAAGCTAACCGCCAAGGGCCTTGCGCCGGAGAACGGCGTGCCGCTGAAGTTGGCCACTGGAGGCTGTGCGGGATCAGCAACGTTGATGTAGTTGGTTTGCGTTTTACTATTGCTGCCGCCGGGACCGCTGACGGTGAGCGAAACGGTGTAGTCGCCGGATGCCGTGTACGTGTGGCTGGGGTTGGCCAGTGAACTGCTTCCGCCGTCGCCAAAGTCCCAAGAGTAACTGTTAATATTCCCCGTAGACAGGTCGCTGAAATTGACCGTTAAGGGATTGGTTCCAGTGCGCGGGGTGCCGCTGAAATCGGGCACAGGCGCATCTAAAAACTTGCGCACGGTAATGTCATCTACAAATGGTCCGCCATAACTGTTGCCGGGATCGCTGACGAAATTACATCCTACTGAGACAGAATTATCACCAATATAGGTAGTTGCAAAACTAGGATCAGCAAAATCTATTATCACCTGAGTCCAATCCTGCTTGCCATCCCAGCGAAATCCTTCAAAAGTACCTCCTCCAAGATATGTATAGTCGCTAGAAACACCACAGAACAATCGGTCATAGTGACTGCCGATCATTGGTTCTATATCACGCCAGAGCCAGAACGCGAACTCTGCTGCCGATGCATCACTCAAGTCAAACGGTCCGTAAGTCATCCATGTATCCATGTTATCAGGATAGGTTAGGAGAACCGAGGCTGCGCCACCATCAGCCCCACCACTGGCCGGCCAGGCGGACCAGCTTCCGCTATGAGACTTATAGTTATCAGCACCCCAAAAGCGGTCGTATCCATCACCACTCTGGTCATTCAGCTCCCATCCGCTCCCTGGCCAGGCCCCCTCAAACCCTTCGGTCATGATTGTCACCCATCCCGCGGGTTCCAGACTTGTGGGCGATTCCACCTTTTCGCCGGGCTGATCTCCGCCGGTCACTGCTTGCCCAACCAAATTTGCCGGCGCGTGCTGCACTGCCGGGGTGCCGTCCTGGTTACCTGAGTTAGGGGTTGGCCGGGCTATCTTTGAAGCGCCATTTTGCGCGGCCGCTCCTGGGCTTGATAAAGCAAGTTGCAGCAGGAGTATTGCGATAAAGGCGATGATCAATGTAAATATCCGCAGCGGCGTTTTTTTGCTCATATTGAACTCCTTCTAACTGTCCTAACAGGATTCGGTTTGCTTTCGCACCTGTTGGAGTTCCGGTCTCCTTGCGAAAGACCGGTCAAAATCGACGAATTACTTAGGGAAATGGCTGCTTGTGACGAAGTTGGGGCAGACGGGGAGGGAGGATTACTAAAACAGTGATCGTCCCGGCCGACGACTAGGTCGCATGTAGTAACTAAGTATTATAGTTTTTTAAGTCTATTTGTCAATAACAAACTTAGTTTCCCCCTAAGCGGGAATGACAGGAAGCGGAGTCACGTCCAAAATACGTTTGAAACAAGAAAGCTGTAAGGAGGACATATGACCCGTAATTGGGTATTTCCCCATTATTGCCCGCAGATATACGCTGAGAGGGGAAGTTTATGCTGATTTTAGGCACCTTCTGAACGTCAGCAGACCATTTCACCAGCGCACTCGCCGCTCCAAGGGCAACAAGAGAGTGCAGGAGTATCCAATATTCTGAGTAAACCCTTTTCTTTACCAACTCAATGTAATCAACCTGCGACACCAAAATTTGTGTCATCACTTGGCGATGCGCGACTTCCAGTTCCCAGCGTTGCCACAGCCAGACCAACAACTCCTCGATGGGCAGCGGTAAAGAGCAGACACCATAAACCTCAAAGGCGGAGACTAAAAAGAACGCCCCGGCAACCTGCACCCTCACCGCCCAAGCGGACGTGATGGTGTATCAACGGCCGTCCAACGCAGCCAACCATTTTGGTACAATCGCGGCTGGTGAACCGGCGGAGGCGATAGCGCAGACAGACGACGGCTGGCTCAACCCGGCCGACGCCAACTCTAACGACCCGTGCGACATGCTGCCCCCCGTCACGCCTTAAAAGGGGAGTAAAAAGTAGGTTTTTACAAAAATAACCTGCTGATGATATAATCTCACTCTATCTGCTGTACTTGAGGTATCGAATTTGGCAGAAGCCATTGAAAATCAACCCGGATCAGACAACAAGCCGAAGCGTCCGCTTATCCTGACCATTGTTGCCCTGCTGCTTTTCGCGAGGGTGATTCTTATTGGTGCCATTACCGCCGTTGCCTTTTACGGCATGATCTCTACCAAAACGCCGGGGACCATTATTGGGGTACAAGATGTAGCGCTGGAATTGTTTATGGTCGCGCTCACTCTGGTCCTGTTCGTGGCGGCGTTGGGGTTGTGGCTGTTACGGCCGTGGGCCTGGCAAATGAACATGATCATCTTGGGTTTCTACCTGATCATTGACCTCTGGAACCACAATTCTGAAACGGCGGGCTTGGGAAATGACGCAACTTTGCTGCTCAACATTCTCATTGTGTTCTACCTTGTACAGAAGGACGTGCGCACACTATTTAATTCTGAGCCGATAGGGGTGAGTTAACGTGTGAACGATCTCGAACTGCTGCGCCGTTTCGAACCCGTCATCCGCTTTACCCAGGGGGAAATGTTCTTTCCCTGTTCCGTCGAGGGCTACCTCGCGCACTGCAGCTTGTGGCGGCAGACAGAAGGAGCGGATCCCATGATGCTCCTGCCGCCAGGCGGCGTTTCCCAGGAGGTTCTGGCAACCTATGCCTTCCAGGAGCAAGCGAATGAGTTATTCCTGCGGTTTGTGGACGAACCGCTGCGCCCCCTTGCTTACCAGCATTGGCGTAATAGGCCAGATTACCCGCGTTTTGATTCCGTGGGGCGACTGGCGCGAGTGGGCATCACGGGGCGGTTGGCGGAAGCGCTGTTTGGATTCTCGTTGCTGGCCCGGGGCCGCGTACCCGGTGGCACTACCGGCCGCGCCGAACAGCAATATCGCCAGCAGATGACTGAAGACCGGCGCTACGTGTATTACGGCCGTGTTTTACAAGATGCGGGTTACACCATTCTGCACTACCTCTTCTTTTACGCCATGAACGATTGGCGCAGCTCTTTCCACGGTGTCAACGATCATGAGTCGGACTGGGAGCAAATCTTTGTCTACCTCACCAGTGAAGGCGATACCTATACGCCTCGCTGGGTCGCTTTCGCCGCCCACGATTTCTCCGGCGACGATCTGCGACGGCGTTGGGACGATCCCGATTTGGAGAAAGTCGACAACGATCACGTCGTTGTCAATGCCGGGGCCGGCTCCCATGCCGCTTATGTCCTGCCCGGCGAGTATCTCATGCAAGTAGAGCCGGAGATCATCAAACCATTAAAGAGGGCTCTGCGGCCAATTCGCCAATTTCTGGCCGAAAATTTAAATACCAGCACCGTTACCAGGAACGCGGCGGCAGATCTGGATGCCCCGTTGATTTCGCTCGCCTTCGTCGATTACGCGCGTGGCGACGGGTTGGCCATTGGCCCTGGCCAGGATGCAGTTTGGTCACCAGAACTGCTGTCCGATGAGCTACCCTGGGTTTCGACCTATCGTGGGCTATGGGGGTTGGACACGCGTGATCCTATCGGCGGGGAGAGAGCGCCTGCCGGGCCGAAGTTCGACCGCGATGGCACTGTACGCCACGCTTGGCGCGATCCGTTGGGATGGGCAGGTCTGGACAAAGTGCCGACGCCAGCCAGCATGGAGACGGAGATAACCGCTACAATCGACACGCTGCAGCAAGAGGCAGACGAAATTTGGGGACAGATCGAAGAGAAGCGCACAACGCTGCGCGCCAGTGGGCTGACGGTACAGGCACTTTCCAGAACGCCCAATCTGGCGCGACAGGTCGAACAGCAGCGCAAAGGCCTGGAGGAGATCGAAAAGGTTGTCGACCAGTTGAGCAGGCAGCGTGCGGCCATCTTGGAGAGGCGCCGCGTCCTCGAGACGTACCTCGAAAGTGTCCGGCAGGGGGCCCCAGGTGATCCGCAAGCACATCTGCAGCATAAAGCAATACCCGTACCGCCCCCGCCACCTATCGCCAAGGCACTGGATGTTTGGGCAGCGATCAGCGGCGCATTATTGGTATCGGTAATAATTCTACTCGTGGCCTTCAGGCCGTCCCACTGGCCGATGTGGGCCATGCTGGCGATACTTTTGTTTGGCGCGATCGAATCGTCGCTGCGAGACAAGCTCACCAACTACTTGCTGGCGGCCACGGTGGTGCTGGCGGCGTTGGGCGTAGTGGTACTTATTAGTCGTTACTGGCGGTGGGTCATTCCCGGCGTGCTGCTGTTTGTGTTTCTCTATTCGCTGCTGACGAATTTGCGAGAGCTGCGCTCGCGGGGCAGGTCTCCGGCGGGTGGGCCCCAAGCAGAGTAGCGGCGAGCATGACGCAGTGTGCGGCGGCGCCGCGCGCGATCTCAAGCGCGAAAAGCTCTTGTCGGGTAAATGCAAACGCAGGCCCAGCCAATTCATGAACCCCTTCATTGAGCAAGATCTCCGCTTAGATACTCCCTCAACCCTCGATTTCTGCCCCCACGGAACCGGTCACCTGCCAGCCGCCATCAACCTCCTCCAACACATACGTCTTACCCGATAAGCATAAGCTGCCGCAGAGCATGTAGAAGGGCAGATGCACTGTACCGTCTTCCTGCGGGAGGATATTGCCCATCGTGATGACGATCCCCTGTCCCTCAGCAATCATGCCATTGCTGCTGCCCACCGGCGCCTCGTCAAAACTCTCGACCCAGATAATCTCAAACAGCATATCAGCAAGCTCAGCTTCGATTGCTTGCCGCAGTTTGGGCGCTAATTTCTGCGCTGGCGTGGCCGGGGCATAAAGCAGCGTGCCATCGTCGGTAGTGGACACGATATAGACCAGCGGAAATTCCGGCGGTTCGCCGGGTTCGCCAAAGGAAAAATCAATAGTGTACATCTGGCGGATGGCCGCGGCATAGATTTGTCCCGCTTCATAACCGCTCATCGGCTCAAGTGTATCCACCGGCGTGCTAACCGTAGCCGTCTGCTCGGGTTCTGCTACCGCTGTGTTGACGGGGGCCGCCTGCTCAACTGTGTCCACTGGCGTACTGGCTGCTGTCGCCTGCTCAGATCCTTCCACCGCTCTGCTGTCGGCAACTATCTGCTCGAATTCTCCCACCGGCGTACTATCGGCAGCCGCCTGTTCGGACGTTTCCACCGGCGTACAACCGGCAGCCATCAGTATCAGCATCAGTGTGACAAAGAATTGTGTTCCTCTCTTAATCATCTTCCTGCACCCTCCTCATTGGGTAGTATGGATCTTCGTGTGCTGACGGAACTCCCGCTGAAATAGTATAAACAGTATTCTCCAAATTACGCCGGGATCCCGCCTTCACACCACGATGTTCAAGATAGGCGCAAAGCGCTGTCTTTGAAATCCCCGGCTGATCGCAGATTCTCTGTGTGCTTAATCGCCCTTCGCGGTAGAGGGTTTCGGCTGCCAGCGCTGTGACCTCCGCTTGCCTAGAAAGCCCGCGAGGGCGCCCTCCGGTACGGCCGCGAGCACGAGCGGTTGCGAGACCGGCCTGTGTGCGTTCGCGTATGAGATCGCGTTCAAACTCAGCTAACGAGGCAAATATGTTGAAGACAAGTCGACCCTGCGGCGAGGTGGCGTCGACACTATCATTGAGACTGATCAGGCCAACTTTGTGCTCCATGAGTTCGGTCGCCAAAATCACTAGGTGCTTGAGGCTTCTTCCCAGACGGTCCAGCTTCCAGATCAGCAGCATATTCCCTGCCCGTAGCCGTGATAGCACTTCGTCCACTACAGGCCGCGCTGCCTTTGCGCCACTGGCGACTTTGGTAAAGACCGCTTCGCGTTCGGCTCTCTGTAAGGCATTTAATTGTAAATCAAGACCTCGGTCTTTAGTGCCGATACGATCATAGCCAATAAGCATAACTGGCTTCTCCAAGAGCTAAATAGTAAAGCAAAATTGTTGCACAAGCAGTTTGCTTTTCCTAAGTTTGACTAACCAGTATATCTGACCAGAATAGGGGCGGAAAGGACCGTTTTCGCGTACTGCGTGCGGGTAACAGATTCGCAAGAAAAAGCGGAGGTTTTTTCTCACTAACTGGCAACCGTAGTTGCCCGGCTAGTAAGGAGCTCAGTACAGTCTCCACGTGTGTCGCATAACCCCAAAAACCCAATGAAAAATAGATTCCGAGACATTAATTGATACCCGGTCGCAAACCCAATGTCTCAGTGTGTACCTTTTGAGACAAGGAATAATAGAGGATCTCAAAGAAAGGTACGCTAATCGATTCAAGCACAAAACCGAATATAAATTCCTGACTGAGTTTCTTGACGAACGCGTGAACGAGTCGGCGTTAATACCGATTGCTGATAGGGGAGGGTAAAGAAAAGGAACGTTATGTAAATATGGAATGGTGAAGAAACTGTGTGAAATGACAAACTAGACCATCAAAGAATCTTGCTCCGAAATAAGTGAAGCAGGACTATATCAATGTATGCATGAATGGTGTTCGGTTAGCTTTCTTCTCAAGTACGGAGATTGGATCCTGGTTTTTACATACTGCGGGATTCCATCAAAAACAAGAATTAGGTCAGATTCGGTACGGATTCGCGAGTAGAATCCGGTTTACTGTGGTTTTTGCACCATACTAGTTAGTTACTCTGCATGCCAGCTACCAAGTTATTCCAACCAGTGCCCAAGTTCAAATCGCGCTGCGGGAAGGGTATCGTAATGTTATTATCAGCAAATACCTTCCAGAGCATATAGTAAAGGTCACTCTTTATCTTCAGGGAAAACTCCGGTTCAACAGTACTCACCAGTAAACTAAAGTCAATACTTGATTCACCATAAGCTCTGAATATAAGCAGAGGGGCCGGTTCGGCCAGCACTTGGGGATGATGCAAACTAGTTTGGACGGCTAAGTTTCTAACCAGTTCAGGATCGCTGCTGTAACTGACCCCAAGGGGTATCATGACCTGTACCAGCCGGTCGCTTTTTGTTAAGTTTTTCACTTGCTGCGTTGTGAAACTGGCATTGGGAATGATCAGTTCCTCGTTCATGAGCGTGCGAACTATGGTAGCACGCATGCTGATCTTCTGCACCCGCGTGATACGGCCGTCCAATTCGATCACATCTCCTGGTCGCAGCGATTGTTCAAACAAAAGCACCAGGCCGCTTACAAAATTGGAAACAATATCTTGCAGGCCGATACCAATACCCACAGAAAGCCCGCCGGCAATAATAGCCAGTGATGTAAAATCAAGACCGAGTAATCCTAAAGAAACAATTGTCGCCACGGCCAGGATAGTATAACGGATAAGCGTGGCCACGGATTCGACAAATCCGACCTCAACATTCAAGCGCCTGGGTAAGGTATAAATCATCAGTTGTTCGATGATCCAGGCTGAAATGACAAATAGATAGAAAACAATTATGGCCGTAATTAAATTGGCCAGAGAGAAGGAAATAATCCCCAAAGACACCGTGGCGCGCATCAAGGCAATCCCACCTGGCCAGGTTGAGAAGATTTGGGCTGCTACCAGGAACCAAAAAATCGGTGTCAAGATACGATTGATGTAAGGTCGCGCTTGGGAGCCATAGGATACACGCAGAAATGTGACCACAACCCGGTAAACCAGCCAAACCAGGATCAGGTTGATCAAATCCTCTAACAAGCCATTGGGATAATTTAATTGGTTAAAAAGCCAGATCACGGCATTGAGCAGGATAAGAGCCAGAAGGGGAGACGGGAGCTGTTTAAACGCTTCTACCCATAGAGGATTTCGAGTCTTTTCATCTTCGGGGACTTGAACAGGTGGCTGTTTAGCCGCTCGCCATTTCTGGATGAGGCGCGGCAGCAACCAGGTGAAAAGGATGATCAGAAGAACAGCAAAAATCTGCACTAAGACAACAGGGCGGGAAACGATGCTGAAAAATATCCCTATTTGGTCGTCGAGAATACTGACTAGACTCTCCGTCGGAATTTGATTTTCGGAATCCATTATGCACTCCAATACCAGACCCTAAGGCCTGGTTATAGATACCTGACAATTAATTTTCGGGAAACTCACACCCTTCAGGGAAATCGACATCTCCGGCTGCATAACCCATTAAAGTCACGACCTCCTGGCCGAAGCGACACACTGCTTCGTCAGGAGATAACAAGCCGGAAAGGACACTCGTATAGGCCCGGTTACCGGCAGCAACAAAAGGATCAATTGGAATTTCATTCGGCAAAACAACGGCCGTTCTCGCCTGTCGCGCAAAGCCATTGGGAACCGGATAAAGGCGCGGATCGATGGCGATTCCTGGATTTGCCGGAACTCGCTTGATCTCACGCATAAAGCGAATGCCTTGCTGTTGGTTGGCCAGAAATGTCGCCAGGGCCGCTGCGGTGCGATTTTGTTGTGTGGATGAAAAGGCGTAGAGCATCATCGTTTCCGCCGTGAGAAGCGGTCCCGAGGCTCCGTTGGGGCCACCCGGCAGCGGCTGCACACCAAATGTAAAATGGGCATCCTCATCAACCATATCCGTCATGAGATTCTGTTTATCCGGTCCGGCCACATAATAAGCGATTTCACCATTGGTGAAGAGATCCAACAAAGATTGATCGTCCTCGTTTATGATGACCCCCGGCTCTTGTTGGGCCTTTTCCAACCAACTTAACCATTCCTCAAAGCCGCTGTCGGCCAGGGTAAAACGCCCCTCTTCATCAAATAACCCATTACCAAACGCTTGAATACCCCAATATGCCTCCTCAAAGCGCGGGACAAAAGCGACACGTTTGCCTTGCGCTGCTTCTTCTAATAAAGCGTCGAGAGATTCCGGCACTTCAGACACCTGCTGCTTGTCAAAATAAAGTGCACGGGGTTCCAAAAACAGCGGGACACCGAAAACCCGATCTTGTTTCGATGTTAGGGCGCGGTTCTTACTGGTTAAAAGAACGGGTGATGCCACGTATTCTACCACCGGCCTGATCAATCCTTCCTCGACCAACGCGCCAATCCAAGTGTCGTTGCCGATGAGCAGCGCCGGTCCGAAACCATCCTTACCGGCTTTTTGAAACTCAGCGAGTAACTGCTCGCGCGGCAAACTGACCGTTATCACGCGCACATCAGGATGGATTTCCTGAAACTGCGCGATGGCATCTTGAAGCACAACAGCTTCGGAAGCCGGCCAGCTGTGCCAGAGGGTAACGCGGCCATGTAATGCATCCTCATCTTGATTGCTCCGGCAGCCGGCCAAAAACAACTGCGGAATCAACATCCAGACCCATAGAGGGCGATGTCGCAAAGCTAATATAACCCTTGAAATTTGCATAGGTAGAAATTGTACCCTGAAAGAGAGGAAGAATCAGGTGATTTTTTCGGCCAATTCCGACCGGCAGACCATTCCACCTCGTTTACACGCTTAGAATCTGCCGCAGTTTGTTCGTCTTCGGTGCCGCTGCTGCACGCGGTTAAGTCCTACTTCTCAATTTAAGGCTTTACTATTTCAATATCCCCCATAAAGAGTGAGCCGCTTGGCGTCTGGTCAAACAGCAGCCCACCTCGCTAATCTGTGTTAAATCTACGCCGCTAAAGTCGTTTAGCGGCAGTCGAATAGTTGTCATGGGCGCATGACCGGTGAACAGACCACCCTCGAATATATCGTCTTCTTCCAAAATGCCGGTTGGAAAGACCAGGGCAGGTTCAGTCGGCCGTGTCTGGACTATGGCCTCAGCACCGCTGCTGTCGGTAAGCCGCACCGCAAAACCCTGGGTGTTGCCGGAAGCGTTCAACGGCGACGTTGGATCGACGGCCGTTCGCAAGCTGATGGCCGTGTAATCGCTCAAATCACTGGCCTCGGGTAGCAGGCTTAAGCGCAGCATGGCTCCTGGTTCTTCCCAGGAGACAACCATCATGGCCGGGTTGCCGGGGATGACCAGGTTGACTCGCCTGCATGGCTCGCTGCCCGGTTTCATCGTGGGCGTAAAGTAGCCTTCCTCACAGAAGAAGGTGCCCAGGGCATCGGCCGTGACATTGCCGCCAGCCAGGTTGGTAGTCAGCACCTGGACGCTGGCCGGAACCAGCAGCGGTCGGCGGGAGGCAGTCTCAGCCAGAGTCATCACCCGGGCCTGCTGCCCAAACAACGAATCCGGTGCCGGTGCCGTCGGATCCATACCGAGGTGGGCCATGGCCTCCTCTAGGGCCTGGGGGTCATCGCTGAAGATCGTGGTCAGGAAAGCGAGGGCGATATCGGTCAGGAATCGGCGCTGGTCTTCCGGCGCCAGCAGTTCCTCGCAGTCCGGCCGGTTTGTGAACCCAATCATGTCGGGACCCAGGATGTGGTTAAAGGCATTATGGTTGGCCTGCTCCAGCCAGACCGACAAGGCCCACTGCTCCTGGCTTGAGTCCAGCCGCGCCCCTTCATGAAAAAGCTGCCCTTCCTGGTTCATCACATCCCCATCGCAGGCCGGAAGAACCACGATCTGGGGTACGCGGGAAGCGGCCGGCAGGGTGAAGATCGGCGCCGGGGCCAGAAGCAGCACTCCTTCGACCGGCCCGTAGCCAAACGTTTCCGCAGCATTCGGCATAGCCAGACCCTGGCTGTTGGTCAGCCAACTGGCCCCCTCACCACCACGAGAGTGGCCGAAGAAAGCCAGGCGGCTCATGTCGGCCCAGCCATTCAGGTCTATCCCGAAATCGTTCGGGCCACCGGCCGCCGCCTCTGCCAGCGCGCCCAGGTGCAGCTCGACCAGTTGGGATAGCCGTTCGCCGGGCGACCCTTCGCCGAAGCCGAAAGTGTTCTCGGCATTGAAGTTGGGCGCTACCACCACATAACCCTCGGCCGCCAGCGCTTCGACCAGGTAAGTAAAACCCCGGGATTCTGTTGGCGAAGTCAAATCGGTGCCAAAGCTGCAAATCTTGATGTCCTAGTTTGCCCTCTTGGAACCCCATCAAACCAGGCCACCTGGAGCTACACTCTGCAACCAGATCGGCGCTTCAGTAGCTAACTCATTCAAAGTAGCACGCATCGTTTCTGCTACTTGCGCCAACCGTTTCATGGCCCGAATCGCGGCCAAGACATGGGTGGCGTCGGTGCGTTGCTTGCCCCGCGCTTTCACCAGCTCCTGTTCCCGGCAGATGGTCAGTAGCTTTTCAAGTAGCATGGCTTCAGCCTTCCCCTCCAGCAATCGGCCGCGGAATTCGCTCAGCACGCTGAAATCAAATCCGGGGTCTTTCAGGTCCAAGCCCAGCAAGTACTTGACATCTATGCGGCTCCGGACCGCTTCTGCTGCCTGGCGATCGGTCAGATTCTCCCAGAATTGTACGACGGTTACTAACGCTAGACGCCATGGGGCCAGCGCTGGCTGGCCTAATTCAGGAAAAAGCTCGATAAAATCCTCATCCATGTAGATGGGCCGAGTTTATCTCGTAGAATGAGATAGGGATTGCCCTTGGGGAAGGCTGCTCGGGCGACTTGAACGGTAGATTCGGGTATATCCTGGTTGTAATCGGGGATCAACCTGCGCTTCTCCTTGCCACAGATCTTCCCGACAACTATAGCTTATTCTCGTTAGAATCGCTCTCAGACGACTTCGCCAACGGAATCCGGTGGTATTTCCTTACTATTTGTTTCTTGCATGTAGCCTACAAGTCGCGGTAAAGGCCTATCCTGGCTTCAAAGTGTAACGCTGGTTGATTGAATGCGTTTCTATTTCAGCCCAGCATCACGCGCCTTTATGATTGCCTGTGCCCGATCGGCCACTTGCAGTTTACTGAAGATATTGGAACAATAGTTGCGCACTGTCTTGACGCTGAAACCTAGCTCCTGGGCTATAGCTTCATTACTCCTCCCTTGCGCCATCAGTTTGAGGACATTGCGCTCGCTGTCGGTCAGTTCCGGGAACAAATCGGTTGCAGAAGCAGGACGGGCGGCAAAGAAGCTCATCATCCGCTGCGCAATGGCCGGACTAAAAATCGCCTCGCCATTCCCCGCCGCCAGGATCGCCCGTTTCATTTCAATATCATTTGTGTCCTTCAGCACATAACCCCGAGCCCCAGATCGCATGGCGGCAAATACGGAATCGTCGTCCTCGAACATGGTGACGACGAGGATGCGGATGTGGGGGCTTGTCTGCACAATTTCGCGAATGGCCGAAAGGCCGTCGCCGCCGGGCATCTGCAAATCCATAAGAACGACATCCGGCTGTAATTTCTCCGCCAGGATAACTGCTTCTCCCCCATTGCTCGCTTCCCCCACCAGTTCTGTCTCGGGCATGGTCGCTAAGATGGCGCGCAGCCCCTTGCGAAAAACAGGGTGATCATCGGTTATGAGTATGGTGAGTTTGTCCATTACGCCGTCTCCAGAGGTAAACGTACCTCAACGCGGGTGCCGCCGTTTCCTTCCGCGTGAATCGAGAAGGCGCCGCCCAGTTCGGCGGCGCGCTCCTGCATTGATTGTAACCCAATGCCGCTCGTATGGCGGCCGGTCGGACTCCGGCCGTCATCGCTCACGTTTAGAACAAGCGTTTTCGCTTCCACATCGATTTCCACCATACAGCATGTCGCCTGCGCATGTTTGACCACGTTGTGAATCGCTTCGCTGGCGATACGATAGACGGCAACCTCCGTGGCTGCGGGCAGCGCAGGCATTGGTTCCGGGGCGGTCACCTCCAGCTGGAGCGCTGCACCGGGCAGCTTGATATGTTTGATCGCCGCCACCAGTCCCAGATCATCTAACATGGGTGGGCGCAGGTCATAAACCAGGCGGCGAATTTCGGCCATTGCCTGGCGCATGTCTTCGCTCAATTCCGCGATCATCTTTTCCGCCTCAGGAGGGTTCTGCTGCATAAAGGTGCGGATCGCGCTCAGCTGTAACTGGAATGAGGAAAGGGATGGCGCCAGACCGTCGTGCAGGTCGTTGCGAATACGCCGGCGCTCTTCTTCGCGCGAAATGATGAGGCGTTCGCGTGAGGCCTGTAGATCGGCCGTTAACTGCGACACGTATAAAGCGATGCCTATCTGCTGGGCGATGTCTTCCAGGATAAGTCGATCACTGTCTGTGAGCGGCCGGCCGGCCGCGCGATCGGACGCCAAAAGGAGGCCCAGGCGGTGATCCAGATAAACGATAGGGAACTGTCTCGTCCTTGCCTGTGCCGGAGGCATGCCAAACGCCATTTGTTCACCAGGCTCCCAGGTGTCCAGCTCAACACCAACATAGGGCAGATGCAGTGTGGTGGCGATGGTTTCAATCACAAGCGGCAGTGTGAGCAGCGGGTTACTCATCAGCAGCAGATGTTGGTTAATAGTTGCCGCCAGAGCGTAGGGATTATCGTGCTGGGCATAGACCAGATCATTGACCCGCTGGTACAGCCAGCGGCTGACGGGAACGATGGTCAGCGCTAGCAAAATAAAGGCCAGGAGATTGAGGTACCACTGCTGGCCTGCCGGACTCAGGCTTTGACTGGGCGTCACCCCAAACGGCAGAGTGCCCAGAGCGATAACAAACACATAGATGGCTACGATGTAAGCAACGATCAAAATCCCCAACAGCCCGGCACTGAGCAGGCTGTTGGGGTTTAGAAAGGACAGCTTTGATATTAGGGCTTTCTGTATCACGTAGTACTGTTTTGCGGTGTGGGCCAAAGGAGTAAGACGACTACGACAATTGCGACCAAAACAGCCAGGATAGGACTAAGTCTCTCCACCATATTCGGGGTAAATAGAATCCCCGGCAGCGCGCTCAGTGCATTGAGCGTGAGCACAATAATCGCAATAATCTTCCCCCATCTCTGATTATGCCAGATCCCATATGCGGAAACCAAGCCAATTGTGAACATAATCAGCCCCAGGGCAACAGCGCCATAACCAGCGTTCTCCAGTAACTCGCTTTGGGTAACGAAGGCCGCGAACAACCATATGACATTCACCAGGCAATATAAGAATACCAGGATTGCGGCGATAGCAGTTCGATTTGAGCGGGCCATTTCTAAACCTCCTACCTTACAGGCTGGATTCGGCGGGTACTTGAGCATACCGCAGGACAAGGACAATAACAACCAGATATAAGACTGTAAAGATACCAGCCATGACCACAGGGAATAAATCAAGCTGGGCGGAGAGGATCCCAACCAGCAAGTTGAGGATACTGAGCGCAGAAACAATGAGGGCTAAGACCTTGCCCCAGCGCATGTTTCGCCACAGTCCAAAGGCCGCAATTATTCCGGCGACACTGTAGGCGAAGTTAAAAAGGACCCAGGCATACAACCCGATATCATCTATGGAACCTGCCGCTGCCGGCCCCTGCAGTAAGGCAGGGACTTCTGAAGCCGTGTTCAAGAGACTCAATAAAAATAGCAGGATAGCGGCGATGGTGGTTTGTTTAGGTCTAGACATTTTTAATCTCCTTATTGATTATGGGTTGACTAACTCAATTAGGAAGATAATACGCGCTGCCTTTCCCAATGTCAGGAGGCATAAGTCCTCTGGTTTTGGGAAGATTCTCCCAAACATTTAGCACGAGGTTATCCAACTTACTGTGTGAATTCATTCAAACAATGATGGCGTGCAAAAGTCGCTTACAGTGAGTTGTTAATGCTGATTTGAGACAAGGTGGCTTTGGCTGGAAAGCGATACTTGATCCCGAGGAGACTGCAACTAAATGATGGCTTGAAAAGTAAAGAAAAACGGTGGGATCCTGTTGGCGAAGTAGGCCTTAAATCGACGGCAAATGATTATAGTGGAGCCAGATAGGAGGCTCCAAATGTTACGACCCGAAAACCACAGCGACATTGCCGAACTGACTCGGCTGGTTGGAAGAAATGCCATCCCGAAAGGAAGTGTAGTAATGACCATGAGAGACGAGTTGGGACCCATCTTTGAGGATGAGGAGTTTGCCGACTTGTATCCAAATCTTGGTCAACCGGCTGAGAGTCCAGGGCGGCTGGCTCTTGCAACTGTGATGCAATTTATTGAGAACCTGACCGATCGACAGGCGGCACAAGCGGTGTGCGGCCGTATCGATTGGAAGTATGCTCTTGGTCTCAAGTTAAGTGAAATGGGGGCAACCTTCAGCGGGAAAAATGATCGCTTCAACGCAAGACCTTGAGGCAAAATACTGCGCTAAACGAACGACAGAGTGGACTGGTTATAAAGCTAATCTAACAGAAACGTGTGACAAAGCCCATCCACGCTTGATAACCCAAGTGGAAACAACCGTTGCGACAAAGCACGATTCCGAAGTGACGGAAACAATTCAAGACGATTTGGCGGATCGAGAGTTGCTTCCGGAAACACAGATCGTGGATGAAGGATACATGGAAACAGATCTTCTCGTAAATAGCCAGAAGAAGGG
>CAVONO010000012.1:0-163818 GCA_963697305.1 uncultured Chloroflexia bacterium | reverse complement strand
CCTGGTTTTTTGGCATCCAATTGATGCGATCTGAGCGCAAAGCCTGGCACGAATTGACATCAAAACCGGGTTTCTACTGCTTTCAACAATTCTGATGCGCTCTCATGTGTCCGCCCAATCTTCGGAAACGCAATGACAGAGTTCAATAAATATTCTATACTAAGATTGGGCTTAAGATTGGACTTCGACCATATTCCTGGTTCCACTCTGCTTCATTTCACCACGGATCCTTTAAGTGTAGTTCGCACCCTCAGATGCCAAGGGTGGCCACCTGAAGATGCCCTACACCTCATCCGTCAGACTAACTTTGTCACGCTACTAGAGACACAGGAGATTTCTCGTGAAGAAATTGCCGCGAACCTCAACGTCATTCGTAACCCTTCTCTTTGTATTCACAGTAACCTCGCTTATGACCCTTCCCATTTCCTCATTGGCGCAACCACCTGATCCTGGATCAAATGATCCACTCAATGGATCCGATGCTAATTTTATCCAATCGGAGCAGTCACAGCAGGCGGCGCTTGTTAGCCGTGCCGATGGCTACCTATATGCGCTGCGAGACGTGGAGGGTGGCGATAACCTAATCTACGGGTTTAGAGCAGATGCCCTGACCGGGGCGCTCACCGCTCTGCCTGGTTTCCCAATCAATAGTGGAGGGCTTGGTTCGTTTGGCGCAATCTCGGAGTTAATGGCCTATGATGCTGCCAATGCCCGCTTATTCGTGGTTAATAATGGCAGCAGCACCATCAGCGCTTATGCCGTCAATCGGGCAGATGGCAGTCTGGTTGAGCTTTCATACAGTCCCTTTGCGATACCGCCGGGGTTGATGGGTTGCGTCGCTGTACACCCCAGTGGCTCACCTCTGGTTGTTGGTGATACTTTCAGCTCGAATGTGGCTAGTTACAACATCACTGCCGGCAGCGCTGCAGAGGCCAGCGGCAGTCCATTCGGCATCGGCGTTGACCCATTTTCGTGTGCCTTTAGCCAAAATGGTTCCTATGTTTATGCCGGAGGTAATACAGGGAATAATGATATCAGTGGATTTGCCGTGGATGCAGCCTCGGGTGTATTAACCCCGTTGAGCGGCTCTCCATTCCCCTCCGGAGAGCTCGCTCCGCTGGCTTATGTCACGGATGACTCTGGGCGACTCTTTTCTACCAACGTCGTTAGCAATCAAGTTAGAGCGTTTACAACCTCCTCCGGTATTCCCACGGCGGTGGGTGGCAACCCCTTCACCTCCGGGTTAAGTGAAGGCGTTCATGGCGTACTGCATCCGGCAGGATTCTACATGGTGGCTGATCGCACCAGCAATCAAGTGGGTGTTTATGAAATCGCCGGCACTGGGTCGGCGACGACGCTGACGGCTGTTTCTGGTTCGCCATTTGCCAGCGGCGGACTCTACACCGATGTTCTGGCATTAAGCCGCAGCGCTGCATTCCTTTATGCGGCCAATGGCGACAGCCGCAATATTACGACCTATTCCGTCAATACGGCAACGGGTGCACTCACCAATGCCAGCACCCAGCCCGCAAATATCCTGGGAGACAGCGGCCGAATCGAGGGCATGGCCTACGCTCCACCCTTAGGTTATCTTTACCTTCCGATCGTCGTAAAGTCTAACTGCAAATACTTTTTCAAACTACACGTCTTCCGACTTTTTCGCCCTGCGATAATGACCAATCCAGACAAAACCGATAAACGTCCACGCCACGATAAAGATCAGTCGCCCCAAAGGATCATCCCGCAAGATCAAACCCAACAGCGGAACGGCCGCAACGCCAAAACAAACAACAGCCATAATCAACGAAAAACGCGCCGTCCTACTACCTTTCACCATCGCACAACTCCATTAGCAACTTGTACTGAGCGCAGCCGAAGTATCTGCCAAGGGCATCTACCGCGGCTTCCTACCTGCACAAAACTATCTACCACCAATCATAAAACCAAAATCACCAACCATCGCAGCACGTCCATTTTGAACAGTACTATATACTTCCTGTATTTGCTAGTGAAGCTTCACCCTAAATTGGCTATAATCCCAACCAGATGAAACCCAGAATTCGCCCCCTATTCCTTAAACTGCGAAATCTGCGAAATCCTTTATGCGCTTTCAGATTCCTATCCTAGGAGACCAACCATGAACCAGGCCACCGACCTACTCGCCCCAGTTTGGACCCATCTCACCACCATACAACCCGTTCGCGGCGAAGGCATATACCTCTATGATCAAGCCGGAACCCGCTACACCGACTTCACCTCCGGCATCGGCGTCACCAACACCGGCCACAACCACCCGCGCGTCGTCACGGCCGTTCAGGAGCAAGCCAGCAAACTCATCTTCGCCCAGATGAACATTGTCATGCCCCCGCAAACCCTTCGCCTGGCCGAAAAACTTAACGAGCTGACCCCACCCGCCATCGACCGCTTCTTCTTCTCCAACAGCGGTGCCGAAGCAGTAGAAGCGGCCGTCAAGCTGGCCCGCAGCGCGACCGGTCGCCGCAACATCATCGTCTTCCAGGGCAGTTTCCACGGCCGTACTCACCAGACCATGGCCATGACCACATCCAAGACCATCTACCGTCAAAACTACCAGCCCCTGCCTGGCGCCATCTTCGTCGCGCCTTTCCCCTACAGCTACTACTACGGCTGGGACGAACAACAGACCACCGATTTTTGCCTGCAGCAGCTAGACCTCTTACTTCACAGCCAGACCGCCCCTGAAGAAACGGCCGCATTCATCATCGAACCCGTCCTTGGCGAAGGCGGTTACGTCCCCGCCCCCGCCTCCTTCCTGCAAGGCTTGCGCCGCCTGGCCGACGAACACGGCATCTTGCTTGCTGGTAGACGAAATACAGAGCGGGTTCGGCCGTACCGGCAAACTTTTCGCCTACGAACATGCCGCCATAGATCCCGACATCATCATCATGGCCAAGGGCTTAGGCAGCGGCCTGCCCATCTCCGCCATCGCCTCGCGCGCCGATCTCATGGCCCGCTGGACCCCCGGCACCCATGGCGGAACCTATGGAGGCGGCAGCGCCATCCCCGTGGCAGCCGCCAATGCCACCATCGATGTCCTCCTTGACGAAGACCTGGTAGGCAACGCCGCCGCTATGGGCCGGCGCCTGATGGATGGCTTACGCGACCTGCAAGCCGAACACCCCATCATCGGTGATGTGCGCGGTCGTGGTCTCATGGTGGCCACCGAATTTACCACGCCGGATGGCCAACCCGATGCGGCCAGCACAACGGCCGTACAACAAGCCTGCCTCAAGCGCAACCTGCTCCTGCTCAATTGTGGCAGCTATAAAAACGTCATTCGCTGGATCCCACCCCTCGTCGTCACCGCCGGCACAGATCGACGACGCCCTGGCCATCTTCAACGAAGCCCTCAACGAAGCCGGCCACCATGACTGAATCAACCGCCACCGGCCACCCGCCGCTCACCCTGTCGCCCATCGGCTACGTCCGCAGCAGCATCAAAGAACCATTGCCGCCGGATCAGATAAAAGTGGTGCCATCGCGCATCATCCTCGATCCCGCCTTAGTCGAGGGCCTTGACGGTCTGCAGCCTGGCCAACAGCTAATGGTTATCTTCCAATTCCACCTTTCAAGAGAATACGACCTGAAGCAGCATCCGCACCACGATCTCAGTCGCCCGGCTCGTGGTGTTTTCGCCCTACGCAGCCCACAACGGCCGAATCCCATCGGCGTTACAGTAGTCGAGCTCGTCGAAATCAACGATAATATCCTGCTTGTTCACGGCCTGGATGCCATCGACGGCACCCCGGTCCTGGACCTAAAACCGGGCTGACAACCAATGGCTGACAGCTGACACCCTAATCCTGAGGAACGAACAATGAAAGTCTGGCGCATCAACACCCGCACAAAGCAGCATACCACCGAATCAATCCCTGACAGTTGGGTTCCCCTCGGCGGGCGCGCGTTACTGGCCCGCATCATGCTTGACGAAGTCGATCCGCATTGCGCCCCATTGGGACCCAAGAACAAGCTGATCTTCGCTCCCGGCCTGCTCGTCGGTCACCGCCTATCCAGTTGCGACCGCATCTCCATCGGAGGCAAAAGCCCGCTCACCGGCGGCGTCAAAGAAGCCAATGCTGGCGGCAGCACCGGCCTGCAGCTTACTTACCTCGGCATCAAGGCGCTTATCCTGGAAGACAGGCCGCAAGACGATAGCTGGCAGTTGATCCATCTCAGCAGCGGCGGCGCGCGCTTCGAGGCCGCGGACGACCTGGCCGGCCTCGGCGTCTACGATACCGCGCCCTGCTTGCTCGAACGATACGGTGACAAAGTCGCCATCGCGCTCATCGGTCCCGGCGGAGAAATGGGCCTGGCATCAGCCGGCATCCAGAACCTGGACAAAGACGGCATACCCTCCCGAATCGCCGCCCGTGGTGGTTTGGGCGCTCTGATGGGTTCCAAGCGCATCAAGGCCATCGTCATCGACAGCGCAGATGGTGACAAACCGCCCATCGCCGACATGGAAGCCTTCCGCGCCGCGCAGAAAGCATTCAATAAATCCCTAATGGCCGTGCCCCAGACGCAGAGTTATGCCGACTACGGCACCGCCGCTATGACCAATCTCTGCAACACCTTGGGCGCGATGCCCACCCGCAACTTTTCCAGCGGGCAGTTCGAAGCGGCCGAAAAGATCAGCGGAGAGTATATGCGCCAGTTGCTCCTCTCCCGTGGCGGCGCCAGCGAGACCACGCACGCCTGCATGGCCGGCTGCACCATCCGCTGTTCCAATGTTTTTGGCGCCGAAAATGGCGAGGTAATCGTCTCCCCTCTGGAATATGAAACAATCGGCCTGATGGGTTCCAACCTCGGCATAGACAACCTGGATGACGTCGCCCGTCTCAACTGGGAAGTCAACGATCTGGGTCTGGACAGCATCGAAATAGGAGCCGCGCTCGGCGTTGCTGCCGATGCCGGTCTACTGCAATTCGGCGACGCCGCTCGCGCCCTTGAACTGCTGCACGAAATTCGTAACAACTCCCCACTCGGCCGTATCCTGGGCAACGGGTCCGTGATCACCGGTCGTGTCTTCAATGTCGAACGTGTACCCGTGGTCAAGGGCCAGGCCATTTCCGCCTACGATCCCCGCGTCATTAAGGGCACCGGCGTCACCTATGCCACCTCTGCCCAGGGAGCCGATCACACCTGCGGTCTCACCATTCGCGCCAAAGTCGATCATCACGATCCCACCATCCAGATCGATCTCTCGCGCAACGCGCAGCTCTCCATGGCCGGTTACGACACCCTGGGCGCCTGCGTATTCGCCGGCTTCGGATTCGCCGCCACGCCGCTGACCATACGCGATCTGCTCCAGGCCCGTTACGGCCGTCCATTCAGCGACAATATCCTCCAAGATCTAGGCCGCGAGACAATCAAAATGGAACGCGAATTCAACCGCCGCGCCGGCTTCACCGCTGCCGACGACCGCCTACCCGAATGGATGACCCGCGAAGCGCTCCCTCCACACAACACCGTCTTCGACGTAAGCAGTGAAGACCTGGATCACATCTTCGACAACCTCTAGCGCATTGACGCTGACAGCTGAACGCTATTCTCTTGAGCCATCATGCCTGCCAAAAAAGCGTCACCAACAGACAAATATCCCCCGCCTCGTCAATAGCAAAATAGGAAGGATAGACACCCTTCCCATAACCAGATGAAAACAGCATCACATTATGCGCTCGATCTGGCCAATGCTCCGACCAACTTCGTGTCGGCTTAAAATTGGCCACCAAATCGTCCAGAAGTTGGTCGACCTCGGCCAAAGATACTCAGCCGGAACAATCCTGCCGTTTCCTCATCCATGAACGATCCCGTATTGGAGGACACAGAATAACCGAACTGCTCACCAACTTGCCCCGCCTCTGATTTCTCGTCCTGGCGCAGGGCCTTAACCCAGACAACCGGAGCCTTCTCGGTGAATCGGATACGGCTGAAAGCAACACGCTCATCGCCACCACGCTCGCACTTAGCGATAGCCAGATCAACGGCATACCGCCCAGGTGGCACACCCTGAACAAAGGGCTTCCGATCCCGCGCCACCAGAGGATCACAAGCCACGATGCGCCCCGAAGGCAGCAGCAGCGTGCCCGCCCGCGCCACCGAAAAACGAATTGTCTGGTTCCCAAGCAAAACCGGCCCGTCGCTGTAAAACGCGTAATGGTAAAGCTCGGATAACGTGCTGCTATTCATAAGGAGGATCTTATCCTTTTCGATTCAACTGCTCGCAGAATCATTGATCGCTACAAACTAAACAGGTAACCAAACCGCCTTCCCCAACATGTTTTCTCCCTGGCCACAGAATTCATTCTGCGCGTCCGGCCTACTCCTCCTCCTCCAGTGCCTCGATCAACCACCAGATCCGCATAAACAGCAATAATATGCTGCTGTTCAAGGATCATTCTCCGCTCACTTTCGCCCAGCCCGCCCCCAACATACAAGCGCACCAGCGCATTGGCCGCTGCTCGGCGTGCCGGAAGCCGCTTGTGGTCAAGAGCATCCAGCAAACTCCCAACCGCTGCTCCGCCAATTGCCTCCAAACCCAGAACGGCCGCCTGGTCCGGCAGAACATCATCTTCCAAAGCCTCCTGCAAAGGCAGCAGCGCCCGCTCACCAAAGGCACCCAAGGACTCCACGGCCGTCTTACTCACCCGGTAATCCTCATCCCACCGCGCATCGACCAGCGCCGCAAAAGCCCTGTCCCCTCCCACCTCTGCCAGCGATCTCACCGCCGTCTCCCGCACCTGTGCCATATCATCCTGCGTCGCCGCGACCAGAACTTGTCGCGCTTCCATCCCCTCAACGCTGACCAGCAAGCGCACGGCCGTTTCCCGCACCTGAGCATCCCCATCTCGCGCCGCAGCCAGCAGAAGTTCAGGCAGCCCCTCAAAACCTATTCGCGACAAGGCGATCAAAGCCTCTAGCCTTACATCTGGATGCCTGTCTTGGCACGCATCTACCAGCGCTGGCACCGCCTCCACCGCCCTTAGCCTGCCCAAAGTCTCCACCACCAGTCGCCGCATCCCCGCATCCCGGTCCAATAAGCCCAGGCAGAGTGGTTCCACCGCCTCCGCGCTGCCAGATGCGGCCAGTGCCGCCACCGCCTCATTGCGCACAGAACGATTCTCATCCTTGATAGCTCTTGCCAGCAAGCCAACCGTTCGTGGATTGTCAATCTGCCTCAGCCCGCGAACAGCCATAACTCGAATGGCCGCATCGCTATCGTGCAGCGCGAAAGCCATCGCGTCTATATCGCCCGCCTGGCCCAGAGCGCCCACGGCCCGCATGCGCACACGATCCTCATCATCCTTAAGTGCCATTCGCAGCACATCATAAGCCTCGTCATCATCAAGGCGACTTAACAGCTCCACAGCCATCAGCCGCACCGCCGCATCCTCATCCTCCAGCCCCTTCGCCAGCACCTCCGCTGCTCCCGTCAAATCAAGCCCCTGCAAACCGGCGCTTGCCGCCCACTGCACCGCCTCATTCCTGTCCTTCAGCGCACCCAACAGAGGCGTCACCACACCTACTCCGCCAATCTTTCCCAGCGCCTCCGCCGCCAACCGCCGCACATCCGCCCGCCGGTTGCCGAGCGCCGAAGACAAAGGCTCGACACACTGCGCATCGCCTATCTGGCCCAATGCCCAGATCGCGCGCCCATAATCCTCCTCGCGCTCCCTATCCACTAGCACAGAAATCAGCGGACCCACGGCCGTCCGGCCCATCCGAGCACAAGCTGACCACCGTTCACTGACAATGAAGTAATACGCCGCCGAGCGCGAGCCATCCGGCTGCCATCCCAGCCGCTGCAGCGCTTTCACCGCCGTTTGGCGTGTACGCCACTCCGCATCCTCCAGAAAAGGCAACAGGAACGGAACCCCCTTTTGATTACCTAGCTGTCCAACCAGGTACACGGCCGCCTGCCGCACCCCAGGATCCGCATCATGCAGCGCGGTCATCGCCGGAAAAAAGGCTTCCGCCGGCCGGATTCTTCCTAGGGCAATAGCCGCCGCCCGGCGCACGTCGGCATCCTGATCCGCCTGCAAAGCCTCAACCAGCGCCTGGATCGCCATACCGGATCGCTGTTCGCCGAGCGCCAGCGCCGCGTCACGCCGCACGTCACCATCCGCCCCATAGTCCAGCGCCCTGATCAGCCCGCCTGTATCCTGTTCCGCCTTTAGCAATTCCACATCCGGCGCTTTACTTCTGATTCTCCAGAAAGACATCACGCGCTCCTGCTGTCCGGCGCTAAATCAGCACCTTCCACTCACGTCTGCCAAACCAACTCCTGAAATTGATACCACCGCTTCCCCTTAACGTCAAATATGTGTAGGGGCGAGACGGCGCGGTACCGCCTTGCCTAAAACGAACCATCTTGTCTCCGCGCCGTTTGCCCGCTTGGCGCGCTACCGCCTTGCCTAAAACGAACCATCTTGTCTCCGCGCCGTTTCGCCCGCTCTTGGCGCGCTACCGCCTTGCCTAAAACGAACCATCTTGTCTCCGCGCCGTTTCGCCCGCTCTTGGCGCGCTACCGCCTTGCCTAAAACGAACCATCTTGTCTCCGCGCCGTTTCGCCCGCTCTTGGCGCGCTACCGCCTTGCCCAAAACGAACCATCTTGTCTCCGCGCCGTTTCGCCCGCTCTTGGCGCGCTACCGCCTTGCCCAGAACGAACCATCTTGTCTCCGCGCCGTTTCACCCACTTAGCAGCACATCTTGGGCAACACAAAACCTCAAAACGGCCGTTCAACCAACCAACCCGCATTCTCACCCGTCCGACTCCTACCAAAACAACATAACGAACCTCAAAATTAGCAGCGCATCGCAAACGGCCGTATCATCCCCCTCAAAAAGGCGCTCTGAATTCACCATTCACAATTGACAATTAACCATTCACAATTCACAATTATATCGGCTTCCCCATGAGAAAATTCTGGCTGCTGTTCATACCCATCCTACTAATTATCGCCCTGATCGCCCTCTCCTTCTGGAAACGGTCGTCTCCCACCCACCCCTACTTCGCCAACTTTGACACCTACCCCCTCGTCTTCGCCCATGCCGACGACACCGGCCAAGGCTTATGGCCCGGCAACACCATGCCCTTCTTCAAAGGCGTTTCCGACCTCGGCGTAGATGTTCTGGAGCTGGACGTGCACATGACAAGCGACGGTCACATCGTCGTCATGCACGACGACACCGTCGACCGTACCACAGATGGCACTGGCAAGATCAGCGAGCTGACACTTAGAGAGATTAAATCCTTGGAAGTGGGCGGCAGCTGGTCCCCGGACGGCGGCGCGACCTACCCCTATCGCGGCCAGGGATTACGCGTGCCAACGCTGGCAGAACTCTTCTATCTCTTTCCCGGCATCCCTATGAACATCGAGATCAAGCAGGCCGAACCATCGATAGCCTTGCCCTTTTGCACCATGATTCGAAACTTCAATATGGGCGAAAAGGTACTGGTCCCTTCCTTCAGCGACCAAGCTATGGCCGAATTTCGCGCCGCCTGCCCCGAAGTAGCCACCGCCGGCAGTACCAGCGAAGTACGCAGCTTTGTCCTGCTCAACTTCGCCTTTTTATCCAACCTGCTCGCCCCCTCCTATCAAGCCTTCCAGGTTCCCGAAACAAGTTCCGGCATCTCGGTCGTCAATCCGCGCTTCGTGCACGCCGCTCACCGCCGTAATCTGCAAGTTCACGTCTGGACCGTCAACGACCCAGGCGACATGCAGCGCTTCATCGATATGGGCGTCGACGGCATCATGACCGACCGCCCCGATTTACTCCTGCAAGAACTCGGCCGTCCCTAACCCCATGCTCCCAATCCCAATGCCAAAACAGATTACAAATCCCCACAAATTGAATATAATCCCCGCAACCATCAAGAACTCCTGACTGCTGTCAGCTGATAGTTGATAGCTGATGGCTTACTCCAACCGAGGAAAAAATGACAACCTACAACTTTGATACCGAAATCGACCGCCACGGCACAAACTCCTGCAAATGGTCAGCCATGCAAGACGAAAACGACACAAGAAACCATATGACAACTGACATTTTCCTGGGCGAGGATCGAGTCTTGCCCATGTGGGTCGCCGACATGGATTTCATCTGTCCTCAGCCCGTGATCGACGCACTTGTGGCCCGGGCCCAGCATGGGATTTTCGGCTATGCAGCAACATTTGATTCTTGTAGCCAATCAGCAGTCAACTGGATTAAGAAACGACAGGGGTGGGAAGTTGATCCCGAATGGATATGTCACACATCTGGCGTCGTGCCCGCGATTAAAACGGCCGTCCGCACCTTTGCAAAACCGGGTGACAAGGTACTCGTCCAAATGCCAGTCTACTATCCCTTTTTCTCCTCAATCGAGGACAACGGCGCGCAGATTGTTGACAATCCGCTGCGCTATGAAAACGGCCGTTACACCATGGACTATGACGATCTGGAGCAGAAAACACGCGACCCACGCGTAACAATGGCCATCCTCTGCAGTCCCCACAATCCAGTCGGCCGCGTCTGGACCCGCGAAGAACTGCTTCGTTTTGGCCAAATATGCCTGGCCAATGACGTGCTGGTCGTGTCCGACGAGCTGCACGGCGATTTACTATTCAACGGCTCTGTTTTCACTCCCTTTGCCGCCCTCGGCGAAGCGTTCGCCCAGAACAGTATCATTGGCACAGCACCCAGCAAAACCTTCAATTTGGCAGGATTGCACGCCTCAAACATCATTATCCCCAATCCACGCCTGCGTCAAGAATTCCAGAAAACAGTAGACGCCAGCGGCATGGGCGGCCTCAACCTCTTCAGTGCCGTCGCTCTGGAAGCCGCCTACACCCACGGCGAAGAATGGCTCGAGCAGTTATTGGCCTACATCCAGGAAAACTACAATTACCTGACCCAGTTCATAGCCGAAAACATCCCCCAAATAACCGTCGTGCCCCTCGAAGGCACCTACCTCGTCTGGCTGGACTGCCGCGCGCTGGGTCTTGACACCAAAGCACTACGTAACTTGATGTTTCACAAAGCCGGTGTCTATTTCGACGACGGATACATCTTCGGCACCGGCGGCGAAGGCTTCGAAAGGGTCAACATCGCCTGCCCCCGCTCCATCCTGGCCGACGCCCTGACCCGCATCCAGAAAGCAGTAGAAACCATTAACAACGAACCAACTATCCGACCAATCATTACCAGCCCGTGCTGAGCCTGCCGAAGGAACTACCCGACTGATGACCAAACAAACCATCCTCCAACAATTTGGCGCCCAAGCCTCAGACTACGTCAACAGCGCCACCCACGCCCGAGGAGCCAGTCTGCCCCGGCTCGTGGAACTCCTACAACCACAAGCACTCTGGCACGTTCTCGACATCGCCACCGGCGCCGGCCACACTGCAATCACCTTTGCGCCACTCGTCGCCCACGTTCGCGCCACCGACATCACGCCGCAGATGATGGACCAGGCTCGCCAACTGGTTTCAGAGCGTGGCCTGAACAATGTAACCATTGAAACGGCCGATGCTGAAGCGCTGCCCTATGAAGACAACTCCTTCGATTTAGTCACCTGCCGCATCGCCCCCCATCATTTCCAGGACGTGCCTCAATTCATTCGTGAATCAGCCCGTGTCCTGCGCCCCGGCGGCCTGCTCGCTGTCGTCGACAACATCGTTCCCCCCGGCTCCGCCGGGGACTATGTCAACGCCTTCGAAAAACTCCGCGATCCCAGCCACGGCCGTTGCCTCACCCTCCAAGAATGGACCGCCGCCTTCCAGGCTGCCAACCTAACCATCGAGCACCAAGAAACCCTACCCAAAACCGTCAACTTCCAATTCTGGGCCAAGCGCCACGATCCCATCATGCAATCCTACCTGCGCGCAATGCTCACCGAGATCACTGGTCAGGCCGCTGTGTTCCTCAACCCCCAACAGACCGCAGCCGGCCTCACCTTCCAACTCCTCGAAGCCCTCACCATCACGTCAAAACCCTCGTAGGGGCGAGACGGTTGGCCAGGGCCTCACAGGGCAACAAATAAACTCTCATCCGACCGACACCAGAATATCGCTGCCAGTGTAGGATCTTTCATTTCTCGACAATAGCAAAGAAGGGTTCAGAATGATCTGAACCCTTCTTGAAAACTATTCATTCAAGATAGTGCTGGCATGTGTTGCGGGGCACCATACTCGTCAATATTTCGAACAACCGTTAGCGTCTAGCACGTGGCAGATTAATCTGTTGCTTCAATAGCTCAAAGGAGCCATCAGATAGGGAGCCAATCGCATAATAGATAGTTGACGTACGTTTTTTCAGCCTAAACTCGGCCGGGCCAAAGACCGGTTCATCACTATCAGCGGGGGAGATAGTCACTGCGTATTCTCGCCTTGCGCGTACTTCAAGCTGTTCTTCATTTGGATTAGTTAAGCCCTTGATCACTCCTACCAGGTCATCCTCGTCCGCATCATCATCATCATAGAGCGCGACATCAACTGCCGGGGCTGCCGCCGTATGGCGAACAACCAGTCGGGAATTTCTCCACGATATGGGTGATACGTCATTTACGAACACGGTAAGTGCGGGTTCACCAACCTCTGTAAGATGAGCCACTATCGAGGCATTGAGGTCATTAGTGACCGTGGCTGTTCCGCTAAGTGCGGGATTAGCAGGGTCGCCACCGGCAGGCACAATGTCAATCTTGTACTCACCCAAAGCCAGGCGCAAAGGATCGGTCACTGTTCCTGGCTCAAAGCCGGGCAGTGTCAACTCATCGTTGACATAGACGTCTACAGTTAGGCCCGGAACGCCATGCACAACGGTAACCACACCGCTCTCCAGAGTGTCTAGGTCTATCGTCTGCAGCAGCACGGTGAAAGTGCCATCGGCCAATGAGCCGACTGCGTAAACAATATGCGCTACACGATCCTCTAGCTCCAACTCAACGGGTCCAAAAACAGGCGTATCACTGCCGGCGGGGGAAATAGTGACCGCATAATCATCATCTTCCGGCACCTCTACCTGTTCCTCATTGGGATTGGTTAACCCTTCAATAACGCCAACCAGATCATCTTCATCCGCATCATCATCATCGTAGAGGGCGACATCAACTGCCGGGGCTGCCGCCGTGTGCCGCACAACCAGTCGCGCGTTGTCCTCAAAGATGGGAGAAACATCATTTACAAATACAGTCAGCACCGGCGCACCGGCTTCAGTCAGGTGCGCAACAATCGAGGCATTGAGGCCATCGGTAACCGTCACCGTTTCGGAGAGAACCGGACTGGCGGGGTCACCGCCTTCAGCGACGATGACAATCTCGTAAACTCCAAGCGGCAAGTTCAAGGGGTCGGTCACCGTTCCTGGTTCAAAGCCGGATAGTGTAAGCTCTCCATTGACATAGACATCAACGATCAGGCCTGGAACACCGTGCACAACAGTAACCGCACCGGTTGGCAGCGGGTCCAAGTTAATTGTCTGCAGCAGCACGGTGAAAGTGCCATCGCCCAATGAGCCGACTGCATAAACAATATGCGCTACACGATTTTCTAGCTCCAACTCAACGGGTCCAAAGACAGGTGTATCACTGCCGGCGGGGGAAATAGTGACCGCATAATCATCATCTTCCGGCACCTCTACCTGTTCCTCATTGGGATTGCTTAACCCTTCAATAACGCCAACCAGATCATCTTCATCCGCATCATCATCATCGTAGAGGGCGACATCAACTGCCGGGGCTGCCGCCGTGTGCCGCACGACCAGACGCGAATTACCCTCCAAGATAGGAGAAACATCATTTACAAATACAGTCAGCACCGGCGCACCGGCTTCGGTCAGGTGCGCAACGATCGAGGCATTGAGGCCATCGGTAACCGTCACCGTTTCGGAGAGAACCGGACTGGCGGGGTCACCGCCTTCAGCGACGATGACAATCTCGTAATCTCCAAGCGGCAAGTTCAAGGGATCGGTCACCGTTCCTGGTTCAAAGCCGGGTAGTGTAAGCTCTCCATTGACATAGACATCAACGATCAGGCCTGGAACGCCATGCACAACAGCAACCGCACCGGATGGCAGCGGGTCCAAGTTAATTGTCTGCAGCAGCACGGTGAAAGTGCCATCACCCAATGAGCCGACTGCATAAACAATATGCGCTACACGATTTTCTAGCTCCAACTCAACGGGTCCAAAAACAGGCGTATCACTGCCGGCGGGGGAAATGGTGACCGCATAGTCATCATCTTCCGGCACCTCTACCTGTTCCTCATTGGGATTGCTTAACCCTTCAATAACGCCAACCAGATCATCTTCATCCGCATCATTATCATCGTAGAGAGCGACATCAACTGCCGGGGCTGCCGCCGTGTGCCGCACGACCAGACGCGAATTACCCTCCAAGATAGGAGAAACATCATTTACAAATACTGTCAGCACCGGCGCACCCGCTTCGGTCAGGTGCGCAACGATCGAGGCATTGAGGCCATCGGTAACCGTCACCGTTTCGGAGAGAACCGGACTGGCGGGGTCGCCGCCTTCAGCGACGATGACAATCTCGTAATCTCCAATCGGCAAGTTCAAGGGATCGGTCACCGTTCCTGGTTCAAAGCTCGGTAATTTCAACTCACCATTGACATAGACGTCTACGGTAAGACCTGGAACGCCATGTACAACTGTTACGTTTCCTGTGCCATCATTTGCCAGAACGACGCCACTTGTAATTACAGCAAGCGCAAAAAGTAATACGATTAAAAGTGTGGGTTTGAGTTTCATTGAAAGACCTCCATTTGCCTTCAAACGACTTTGCAATCTTTTTACAATAGACATGGCAGTTCCAAAGTGCAAAGAAAACTGTCACAACAGCTCCAAAGAATAGCCCTGTCTATATATTGTAAAAATTTTAGCACCAATATTTCCTATATATTACCATGTTCTGGAAGTTTGTCAAGTAAATGTCTAAGTATTCGGGCGAGTTGAGATAAACGCTGTTCCTACTGGCAGGCATTTGGGCTGAGACGATAGTTCCATAAATCAATGGTCAAGATGCGATTGCAGACCCCAATTCACACCGTAGCTACTGTCGATACAGCCCACAAGACAGCCAGCCGTTCACATTTAGGCCATGATGTGGCCCCAGTGACTTGTCATAATCCCTATCACAATGTGTCTGGCAAAAACAAAAGTAATTGGCAAAACAACATCAGCCAGCTATCATACCCCCAGGAACCACCCCCCATCGCCAAAGCCATCTCCCGCCGCCCCTGGCTCTACCGCAACCTCCTCAACGGCAACATACCCGGCTAGCCCCTACCCCCTGCTCCCAACGGCGCCTTCCCCACGCCCGGCCAGATCCGCACCACACCCAAAACCGCGCGCACGCCAATCCAAACGGCCGTCGCCACCCAAATCCAGACCAATGCCAACGCCGAATTCGTATCAATCAGCCACAAGAGAACGCTCCCCGTGACCGTAGCCAGGAGCACCGCATTACGCAAATAAGCAAAATCCCCCGTCCCCCAATGCACCCCGTCCGTGACAAAAGCCAGCGCATTAATCGGCTGGACCATAACAGCCACCAGCCAGGGTAAGAAGAAGAGCGCCTCCGCTTCCGCCGGCACCAGCAGCATGGCGATATTTTGCCGGCCCAGCCACATTCCCGCTGCCAACAAGGTGCCCAGGCCCAACCCCCAGGCGCAGCTGTAAAATGCCACCCGCCGTGCCTGTGCCACCCATTTGGAGCCCACAAAGAAGCCCACCAACGTTTGCGCCGTAATCGCCAGCGCGTCCAGTCCCAAAGCGGCGAAGATCCAGAACTGCCGGATCGCCTGGTGCGCCGCTCCCGCCTCCACACCGGACTGTGTAGCCACCCGGGTCGTCAGCAGCAAATAAAAAGTCAACGCACCCGTGCGCACAAAAAGGTCGCCGCCGATCTTCATCAAGCGTCGCGCCTCAGAAACCCGCAATTTCTTCGTCCACCCCAACCTGCGCACAACAATGGCCAGGGCCCAAATAGCTCCCAGCGATTGGGCTATCGTGCTCGCCGCCGCCGCTCCCGGAATGCCCCACGCCGGAATCGGCCCAAAGCCGGGAATGAACAAAGCGTCGAGGACAATATTCACGCCGTTGACTGCCAGAGCTACCCATAAAGGAGAACGCATATCTTGCATGCCGCGCAGCGCGCCAAACGCAGTCAGCATCAATATCACCGCCGGCGCGCCAAAAAGGCGAATACGCATATAAATAACAGCCTGGTCCAACACGGCGTCGCTTGCTCCCAGAAGGGAGGACACCCATGGCGCTAAAAACCAGCCGGCAGCAATAAGCAGCAAGCCGGCGAGGCCGCTGAGCAGCAGCGCCAGGCTGGTCATGCTCCTGGCTTGCTCCTCCTGCTGTTGGCCCAACGATTGGGCCACATTCGTCTGCGTGCCAATGGCCAGGAAATTGAAAATCCAAAACACGCTGGAAAGCGCGGCCGTACCCACGCCCAGCGCCGCCAACGGTGCCGCCCCCAACCGGGCAATAAACGATGTGTCCACCAACCCCGTCAGCGGCTCGGCGATCAACGAGAAGAAAACCGGCACCGAAAGCGCCAACAGCGTCCGCTGCGGCCGAGCCACGAAAGGATGCTCCTTTATTGCCCTGTTTTCGGCCATAAAAACGTGTCCCTGATTCCTGCGCCGGAGGTTAGCGCTTAGGAGCAAGCCAAACCCTCACTCAGCATGTCAATCCAGGGTCAACACATACTCCGCTTGTCAACCTAAACGCATGTCAAGGATCCCTACAAAACTATTTCTTGATCATCCCCGGACTGACCCCCAGCCCCAAAGAGCAATCAATCACGGCGCCGTGCATGACAGTGGATTGTTCTTGCGCAAGAAATGCACAGATAAGTGCAATTTCATCCGGATGGATCAATCTTTCTTTCGGCAGCGCTTCAATAAAAATCTTCCGTTGATCGTCGCTAAGTTTATTCAATGTGCTGGACTGGAACATATCTGTGTCTGTAGCGCCAGGGCAAATGGCAAAAATATCAATTTTTGTATGGGCATGCTCGGCTGCAAGCTGTTTTGTCATAAAGGTTAGGGCTGCTTTACTCATGCCATCAGCCAGTGAAAACCCCGGAAAATGAAAAATGCCGCCGCCGACTGAACTGACATTGATAATCTTCCCGCCATGTTCCATCATTCTGGGAATAATGGCTTCAGTCAACCACAAGACCCCAAGCGTATTGATTTCAAACATCTTGCGATCTTGCTCATATTTGTTTTCTGAAAGCCTTTTGACCGTGGCCGATCCCACCGCTGCATTGTTGATCAAGACATCCACCCTATCCGGAAGCTTTGCCAGAAGCCTCTCCTGAGACTCAATGTCACCCTGGGAAAAATGAAACATCTGGACATCATAGGGTTCCAATTGATCAACGATCTTCTGGGCAGAATCCTTTCGCGACCTATAGGTGAATAACACCCTGAAACCTTTCTCTGCAAATACGCTTACAATGGCTGTTCCGATTCCGCTTGAACCGCCGGTAACCAACACAGTTTTTTTCATGTGCCTATCCTGTTCTCAAATTCGGAGTTCATCGCCTTGAATTCTGCATAGACATCGCCATTAATGCAAGAATATGCGGAACGTGGTTCGCACACATGAAAAGTGTAGGCCCTATGGCCTACACTTTTGCAGCAGAAAGCAGATCCTAATGGACCATCAGCAGGCAATCCTATCGGCCGTAACTTGCATATACCTCGGTCTGGCCTGCTTTATCAAAAGCGATGACATCAAACGGCTGATCTGCCGCGCCATCTACCTCCATACCCGGTGCGCCAACCGGCATCCCCGGTACGGCCAGTCCGGCGATATCGGGACGATCGGCCAACAGACGCTCTAGGTCGGCAACAGGAACATGTCCTTCAATTATATAGCCATCTACGATGGCCGTGTGGCAAGATTGTAACTGGGCTGGAATCTGCTGGTTACGTTTCACGGCGGCCAGATCGCTGACATTCTTTACCTGCACCGTATAACCATTCCCTTCCATGTACTCAATCCAATCGCCACAGCACCCTCAAGTAGGGGCGCGATAGACGGTAACGATTGGACCCTTACCGTCGCCGGCAGCCACCTCCGCTGAAGGTTGCGCCCCACACGCTGCGAGCGCTAGGATCATAAATGTTGAAAAAAATAGAATCAGTCGTTTCATAATGTGTCACTTTCCTTTCAATTAGTCGTCAAAACAGCATCGCTTACAGCCGCATCATGCTGGAAAACAGCTTCTCATACAATGCTTGCGTACCATCCCACGGTTCAACATTAACAAACTCAAAAGAACTGTACATGCGCCAAATGGCCTATGCACTCTAAGACATGACATTTGTCACCTTGTTACCATGACGGCCGTCATATTGTCGCTGATCGCCGTCCAGACGCCAACACCATCACAACCTCCCTTCAATCTTCATTCGTCGTAATCCAACTATATGAGTTGCCTGCCAACAACCCGGCCAACAGTGCGCCAATCGCGTAGGCCAGGTCGCGCCATAGCCGGTTACGGGCAGTTTGCACACAGCAATAACGGGCCATTTGGCCTACATCTTTGCACGGCATTTTGCCCTGGCTATGCCCATCCGTGTCGATTAAACTGAAGCCGATGATTCCACTATTAATGCTAAACTGTAATTGTGACGAAACCATAACCAGGGTCAAGGATACGCTGGATGATTCCGGTCTGGCAGTGATAATGTCTTTTGATTCTCGTCTTACCAGGACAACCACAAGTTCCGCTGCCTGTCCACTTCACGGAACGGCCGATTGCGACTGCCAGTTCGTGATTCTATTGGTCTATGATGCCGATAGCCGGCCAGCGACCTTACTAGTCCACGGACAAGATGGCGAAACCTGGATTTCTTTGGCGGTTGCACCAGGGCAACGGCCACATGCTCGACTGGAGAACAAAATTAAGCAAGCAGTATCTTCTTTGCCCGCAGTGAAAGCCAGCGCGACCTGATTGATAGTTTTCTTCACAATATTCGGAGGTTCACTTTTGTGAAGCAATAATGACCGTAGAATCCTCACGCAACATGATTGATAAAACGGTCGCAGCCCCTGTGGGGGAAATCAGCGGCTGGCTGAAACGTCACTGGTTTCTGCTGGCCATTTTGATTGTCGCCGTGTATGTAGGTTTACCCTGGCTCGCTCCGGTCTTTATGAGATTGGGCTGGACCAAAGCCGGAAATGCCATTTACCTGGTCTACATGACCCAGTGTCACCAGATGCCGCAGCGCTCCTTCTTTCTCTTTGGTAACAATCTTATGGTTCCGCTGACAGAAGTGCAATCCGTCTGGAAAAACAGTTCGAATCCGCTTATACTACGCCAGTTCACCGGTAATTCAGAGATGGGGTGGAAAGTCGCCTGGTCGGATCGTATGGTTTACATGTATACCGGCGTTATCCTTTGGGGCATCATTTTCTTTTATCCACAACGTAAGAAGTTGAAGCCATTGCCTTGGTGGGGATTCCTCTTGCTGTTAGCGCCGATGGCCATCGACGGTACTACCCATTTCATCAGTGATATTGTTGGTGGCATCGGCAGCGGTTTCCGGGATGGTAACCAATGGCTAGCTGCCTTGACCAACAGGACATTTACAGCTACCTTCTATGCAGGGGATGCGCTGGGATCGTTTAATTCCTGGATGCGCTTAATCACGGGCATCTTGTTTGCTTTAGGCATTGTTTGGTTCATCTTTCCCTATTTACAGCGCAGTTTTGACCATGAGTGAAACGATACGAGTCATACTGGCCGATGATCATGCCGTCGTGCGTGCCGGCATTCGCCAGTTTCTGGAGCACGCACCCAATATTTGTGTCGTAGCTGAGGCAGATGACGGGGAAACGGCCCGCAACCTGATCATCCAATACAAGCCGGACGTGGCCGTGCTGGATATCCAAATGCCCCATGCCAGCGGCATTGAAGTAACGCGCTGGATACGTGCCAATTACCGCGACATAGGTGTGCTGGTACTGACTGCGTATGATGATGATCCTTATGTGCTGGCCGTATTGCAAGCCGGTGCCAATGGCTATGTGCTGAAGACGGCATCTCCGGCTGAGATTGTGCAGGCTGTCCGGGACGTAAACGAAGGGAAATCAGCGCTCGATCCGGTAATCGCCCAGAAGTTGATGCGCCACATTTCCGGACAACGGCCGTCCCATATCGTTGAGCAAGATGCCCTCACGGAACGTGAGCTGGAAGTACTTACATTGGCCGCAAGAGGGTACACCAACAAAGCTATTGGCGTCCAATTGGGCATTAGTGATCGCACCGTTCAGGGGCATCTGGCCAAGACGTACAGCAAGCTGCAGGCCGGCAGCCGCACAGAAGCAGTAATGCGCGCCGTTTCGCTCGGCCTAATCACCGCCGAAACGGAATAGTCGTGCTGCGCTGGCGTGGATTTCCTCTCCAACTATTCGTTCTAACCATTCTACCTCTGACAGCCCTCCTGCTGATCATCGCTTTTGGCAGTCTATTCTTGCACCAACGAGAGATGCGCCGCCTGGTCGGGGAACGTGACGAACGGGCAACACGCGCCGCGGCATCTGCCATATCCGAGCAGTTAAAGCACCGCAGCGCGGCTGCGCGTGGTCTGGCCCTGCGCGCAGCCGACTTGGGCTCTCCGCAACATGTTCTGGCTGACGCCAATTTTCTCCTGCCCGATTTTGACGGTGGCATCGCTCTCTTTGATTCGAAATCCGGTTTATTGGCCAGCAGCAATGACAAAGCGACTTGGGAACTAACTGTCGTGCCCGAACATCTGGCCCAAACTTCTATTGCTCCCAATGCCGCCACATTCACTGGACCTTTCGTGGACCCGATTAGCGGGCAAGAGATGATCCTGGTCACGGCCACCACGCCGGAAGGCATCACCGCTGCCGGGGCCTTCTCTCCGGCCAGCCTGGCCGCAATAGCAGTTGCTGACATTTTTGTAAACGAGGACCAGGCGGTCGCCCTGCTGACCGATGGCCACGGCCGTTTATTATTTCAGTTTGGCGACTCGCATGAACCAGGCTCCGATCTGAGTCAATACGCCGGCGTAGCGGATGCATTGCGCGGGGAGAGCGGTACCATCTATGTAGCAGATGGTGGAGATGAACAAGTAGTCGCCTTCAGTGCCATCCCACCGCTCAATTGGGTCTTGGTTATCAAAGAACCGTGGCAGGCTGTAACCGATCCGCTGTTTCGGGCTACTGAATGGGCACCCCTTGTTCTCGCCCCGGTGCTCATTATCGCGCTCATCGGCCTGATGTTTGGCTTACGACAGATTGTCCAGCCCTTGCAATCGTTGGAAAAGAAAGCCGCTGATCTCGGATGGGGAAATTATGAAGCCATTGAAGAGCCGGTAGGCGGTATCAACGAAATTCAACGCCTGCAAACCGAGCTCATCCACATGGCACACAAAGTGCAGCTGGCGCAGCAAAGCCTGCGCGGTTACTTGGGAGCGGTGACTAGCGGACAAGAAGAAGAACGCCGTCGTCTCGCCCGCGATCTGCATGACGATACCATTCAGTCACTCATAGCCCTCAACCAACGCATCCAGCTCGCGCAGCTGACGGCACCGAACGAGCCAACGGCCGCACAACTAGCTGAGATGCAGCACATGACCGGGCAGACCATTGCCGATCTGCGCCGTTTGACCCGCGATCTGCGGCCGATTTACCTGGAAGACCTGGGATTGGTCACAGCCTTAAATATGCTGGCTCGTGACACAAGTCAAACCTTGCAGATCCCGGTTGAATTTCAAGTTTCTGGAAGGGAACGCCGCTTGGCGGCAGATGCGGAATTGGCTTTTTACCGCATAAGTCAAGAAGGATTGAGCAATATTGCCCGGCATGCCCAGGCCACACGTGCCGAACTACATCTGGCATTTAACTTAAACGACACAGTCCTTTCTATCCGTGATGATGGCTGTGGCTTCACCGTACTCGAAAGCCCTACCGAAATGACGGGCAGCGGCCATTTCGGCTTGTTAGGCATCCAGGAAAGAGCGGAGATCATGGGTGCGCGCTTGTTGATTGATGCTTCGCCCGGTAAGGGAGTCCATCTCACAATTTTGCTGCCCTACACCGAACCACGCGAATAGATTGCCTTGTGCTGGCCAAGGGCGTAAATGGTGAAGAAGCTTATACGGCAACAACGGGCTCGGAAAGGCAACCAAGATAATCGCGCCAATCTCACGTAACCAATACCCGCCAAATGGCCCGTCCTCACCGCGCCAAAGAGCACTGTATGCCAATCTTCACTTCGATTACCATAGGGTCCATAAAAGAACCCGTTGTAACTTAGTATACGAGGAGAAAGCTTATGAAAAAGTTACTGATTCTTGCCTCCATATTTTTCAGCTTCGCGATAGTTGCTGTTGCCTACGCTGCAAACGGTTACCCCTGGCGCAGCCATGCAGCCCCGTACAATTACCTGTTCGAGAATCATATTGATACCCATCAGCAATCGCAAAAAATTGGAAAAGATCAACTGGAAGGTTTCTTCTATATTGAATTTACCGGCAATGAAGTAGATGGGGTTCCAGAGGCTGTGCACGCCAATTGTGAGACCTCTGCCGATTGCACAGTAGGTTGGAAACTCAAAGGTATCCCCGTCCAGGCCACACTGTTTGATCAATCTGAACCCGGACATCCCACTTGGTGCATTGATCCGGCAGACATGCCGCGAGCACCTGGCTATATCCATTTTCACTGGCAAGGTGATCCGGAACAACCTGGGGGCCTGCTAAACGGAGTTCTCTACGACGGTTATCTTCTTAAACTCACAGCACAGGATCGGTTTTTCTTCAAACATCATGGTGGCTTCCTGGTAACACCAGGGGTTGACACAGAAACCCATACCAATGTGATTACAGATTGTCCCGGCCCCAGCTAATTGAGTTGTCTGCCTCACTTTCAGTAGACTCGGCGCTATATTAAAGAAGGTGGCGCTCGTTTTGAGGACCTGATGACTAAAAGCGGTACCAGCAATATGCCGGTTTATGCCCATTACAGTGCAGGATCAAGAGATTGCAGCTGTTCTTGCCTTTATCAAAAGCAGATGGCCGCAAGACATTCGCGAACTCCAGTGGTAGCGAACGGTGCAGGACTCGTCACAGTAAACAGAGAATATCGGAGGAATCAGTGACGACACACGCCAATCATGAAACAAGTCAACAACATAGTCCAGCAGGGAGTCATTCTGACGGCTACTGCTCATGCTGCCGGGTATGCGATTTGGCGTCGGCGCAGTCAGAACATGACAGGCACGCGGCGCATGATCAACACAAGAGCCATGAGGGCCACAGCAGCCATCAAGACCATTCCGGTCACGAAATCATGTTTCGCAACCGCTTCTGGCTTAGCTCAGCTTTGAGCATCCCCGTCATCATATACAGCCCCGCCATCCAGAGCTGGTTTGGCTATACTGCCCCCACTTTTCCTGGCAGTCAATGGATTCTGCCAGTGCTTGCTACGGTTGTCTTCGTTTACGGCGGCCTACCGTTTCTGCGTATGGCTCGTTGGGAGCTGCGCGATCGCAAACCGGGTATGATGACCTTGATTTCCTTGGCTATTAGCGTCGCCTACTTCTATAGCATGGCCACCCTTGTCTGGGAACTTGGTGAAGATTTCTTCTGGGAACTGGTGACGCTGATCGACATTATGCTGCTCGGTCACTGGATGGAGATGCGCAGTGTGCGGCAGGCGTCCGGTGCGCTGGATGCGCTGGCCAAGCTCATGCCCGACACGGCTGAACTCATCATGCCCGATGGCAGCGTCATGGAACACGCTCTTGATGATTTGAAAACCGGAGATATTGTTCTCATTCGCCCCGGCGCCAATGCCCCAGCCGACGGGATTGTGCTAGAAGGTGAGTCCGATGTAAATGAGTCGATGCTTACTGGCGAGTCAAGGCCGGTGAAGAAAATAGCCGATTCCCAAATCATTGCCGGAACGGTGAACGCCGGCAATGGCAGCTTGCGCGTACGACTCACGGCCGTTGGTGACGATACCGCCCTGTCCGGGATCATGCGTCTTGTCTACGAGGCGCAGCAAAGCAAATCAGAGACCCAACTCCTGGCCGATAAAGCAGCCTCTTGGCTCTTCTATGCCGCCGTGTCGGTAGCCTTGCTGGCCGGCATCATCTGGTCGCTCTATTTCGGCGGCGTTACGCAGCAAGTCATCGCCATCGTCGTTACCGTACTGATCATCGCTTGCCCGCATGCCCTGGGACTGGCCGTTCCCTTGGTTGTGGCCAACACAACCGCCCTTGGCGCAAGCAACGGCATCCTCATTCGCGACCGGCAAGCGATGGAAACGGCCAAGGACCTGAACATCATTGCCTTCGATAAGACAGGAACCTTAACCAAAGGTGAAATCGGCGTAGTGGGCATGGCCACAGTTGATGACGGCGGCGCCGATGCAGCGCTGGCCATCACCGCCGCCCTCGAAGGGGACTCAGAACATCCCATAGCCCAGGCTGTCAGACAGGCAGCTAAAGATAAACAGCTTGACATACCACCTGTCACCGGCTTCCAGATTCTCAAAGGACGCGGCGTACAGGCCACACGCGACGGCAAAACATTTTACGTAGGCGGACCGCGGCTGTTGCAGTTCTTGCAAGCAGAACTTCCGCAGCCTCTGTCCCAGTTCGCGCAAGAGTCAGGCAAAAAGGGGCAGAGCGTCATTTACCTGCTTCGCGACGATAAGCTGCTCGCCGCGTTGGCCCTGGCTGATGTTGTTCGCGAGGAAAGCAAGTCGGCCGTACGTGCCCTTCATGACCTGGGTGTGGAAGTTGCCATGCTCACCGGAGACAGCCAGGATGTAGCCAGGGCCGTCGCCGGTGAATTAAACATTGACCAATACTTTGCCGAAGTCTTACCGGCAGATAAAGACCAGAAAGTCATTGAACTGCAAAAGCGGGGCAAGCGTGTCGGCATGGTCGGCGACGGCGTCAACGATGCCCCTGCGCTAACCCGAGCCGACATCGGCATCGCCATCGGCAGCGGTACCGATGTGGCCGTGCAGTCAGCGGGACTAATTCTCATCAAAAGCAACCCGCTGGACGTGGTGAAAATCCTTAAGCTCAGCCAGGCCAGTTACCGCAAGCAAAGCCAGAATATCTGGTGGGGCGCCGGCTACAACATCGTCATGATACCGCTCGCCGCTGGGATTCTAGCCCCCTGGGGGATCATCATGCCGCCGGCACTCGGTGCCTTCCTCATGTCCATCAGCACCATTATTGTCGCCATCAACGCCCAAACGTTGAAGCGGGCCAATCTAGACGTCTCATAAACGGACTGGGCCAATCTGTCAAGAATACTGGCAGCACAATCGCCCAAATCCAGATCGGTCCAGTCCTGGCCTGGGCCTCCTCACCAATACCCGCCAAATGGCCTATCCGCCACCCTGCAAATAGCCCTTTTACAGCACGCACCGCCGCGCTACGCTTTATGCTGCTCATTTGAAGTGGGCTGAAAATGAAGAAACCTTTAAAGCACCAGCGTCAGGAGAGCCTGCAAAAGAAAATTTGAGAGATACAGAGGCGCCAGGCCGGAACTTGGCGCGTCATGGTCGGACGGCGTTGGCCAGCCGCTTAATTAAGAAAAGGAAGAGCCCGATGAAACATGTGCTATATTTACCGGCGCTACTAATTCTCCCGCTGTTGCTGGGTGCCTGTACAGGAGCTGAAAACGACGCGTCACGATCAGCGCAAGAGCCGCAGTTAATCATGTTCTATACGGATAACTGACTCCCTTGACAGGAAATGACGCCTATCGTCGATGGGCTAGAGAATGATTTTGCGGGCCTGATAACGGTACTGCAATTAGACGCGAACCAACCAGAGAATGCCCAATTGCAGCAGCAATATGGATTACGCGGGCATCCCACGTTTGTCGTGCTGGATATGAACGGCCGTCCCGTGCAAACATTCATCGGCCCGCAGACAGAAGAAATATTACGTGAGGCGATTACGGCCGTGATCGTCTCAGACAATTAACGGAGTTATAACCTATGAGCGCAAGAAAAAGTTCGAAAAGATCCAAGGGGCAGACACAGAAGTCGAAAAGCAAATGGAGTCCAATTCTTCTCGTGGGCGTAGTTATCATCGCCCTGTTGGGTTTAGGCTACTTACTCTTTCAGAGTTTGCAGGGCCCTGCGCCAATTGAACAAATTGCCGGAGTCGTTGATCATGAACACCAAGAGCGCGGTCACGATGAGCACGAAATTGAAGCGGGCGACCTGCCACCGGTAGGTGGCATCCACAGCGCTGCCTGGCAAAACTGTGGCATCTATGACGAGCCAATCGCTATCGAAAATGCCGTCCACTCCCTGGAGCACGGCGCGATGTGGATAGCCTACCAACCGGAATTGCCTCAGGAAGATGTGCAATCACTGCAGGAGATGGCTCGTGGCGAAAACTACGTACTCCTGAGTCCCTATCCTGGATTAAGAAGCCCTGTGGTTCTAACTGCCTGGGAAACGCAATTGGAACTTGACTCTGTCACAGACGAGCGGATTGCAGATTTTGTCGATCGTTACCAGCAAGGACCAACCACTCCCGAACGCGGCGCCTCTTGCCAGGATGGCGTTGGTACACCCTTGCCGTGATAGGGAGGAGTCAGCTTCCTCAGATGCACGACCAGTCAACCCGCCTCCCCCAACATGTTTCCCCTCTAGCCACCGAATTCATTCTGTGCGTTCAGCAGTCGAACTGCATTACCTATATAAATGAACAACTTTCATCAAAGCCGCCCCATTCTCCAAAATACGCCCCAAATTCATACTCTCTTAACATTTATCGCCTATAATAGCCAGAGTTTGTTTCTACTTTATTGGCGACTGTATGCGCGATGACCTAAATCAATCCCCAGCGGCGGAAACTGGAAGGGGGTCAAACCGGTTGCGATTCTTGCACACCTCAATGCGGCGAATGCTGCCGGTTGTGGCTGGCATCGCATTCGCTTTTCTCGCCCTGCTGCTTTACAGCGCTCTCTTTCCTGAACCACTCCCCCTATCGCAAGACGAAATTGACAAAAGCATCGTGCAGGCCATGGCCTCAGCCACCCCGCCCGCTCCCTTCTCGGCCCAGATTTACCAGACAATTCTTCCTTCCCTGGCCTTCATTCAAACCCAAAGCGCAGATCCCACCGAAGAACATGGCTTTGGCGTTGGCAGCGGCGTTGTCGTCAATGAAAGCGGCGACATTCTCACCGCCTACCATGTTATTGATGGTGCGGCCGAAATAAAAGTAACCTTCGCCGATGGCACACAGGCCACGGCCGAAGTAATCGCCACCGAACCCGAAAACGACATTGCCGTGCTCCATCCCAGCCGGCCGCCGCAGTTGATAGTTCCGGCCGTGCTTGGCAATCCAAACGGCATGCGCGTCGGCGATGAGACGTTTGCAGTTGGCAATCCCTTGGGCCTGGCCGGCTCGCTGAGCGCCGGCGTGATCTCCGGTTTTGATCGATCGATCCCCTTCGACGAAAGGGGTCAGCGGCTGGAGGGGCTGATACAGTTTGACGCCGCTGTCAATCCCGGCAACTCCGGCGGCCCCCTGCTCAACCGCAGAGGCCACGTCATCGGCATCGTCACCGCTCTGGCCAACCCATCTGAGCAGGATTCCTTCACCGGCATCGGCTTCGCCGTGCCCATCAACACGGCCGTCGTCGTCGCCGGCGCTCCGGCGCGCTAAACCTGATACATCCCTGTCTGCGTCCTATTTTGAGGCCGTAGGGTGACAATTATGAACACCCATTTATTCCAGTTCATCTGCGGCAATCTGCCTCCGATTCTCAGACTGTCAGGCAGCTAATTGAAAGGAAAATCGTATGGACCAATCTTTGGGCATAAAAAGCGATAAACCGATGGAAAGGGTACTCTATGAGGTCAAGAAGGTCATCGTCGGCCAGGATATTCTGCTCGAGCGGCTCATCGTAGCCTTGCTGGCGCGCGGCCATATCCTGGTCGAAGGCGTGCCCGGCCTGGCCAAAACAATGGCCATCAAGACCCTAGCCGGGGCCATTGGCGGTGCCTTTCAACGCATTCAGTTTACACCGGATCTCGTCCCCGCCGATCTGATTGGCACCCGAATATATAACCAGAAGAGCGGCGAGTTCAACACCTCACTCGGCCCCGTCTTCACCAACCTTCTGCTGGCCGACGAGATCAACCGTGCTCCGGCCAAAGTGCAAAGCGCACTGTTAGAAGCCATGCAGGAACGGCAAGTGACCATCGGCCGCGAAACCTACGAAATGCCCAACCCCTTTCTCGTCATGGCCACCCAGAACCCGATCGAATCCGAGGGAACCTACCCCTTGCCCGAAGCTCAGGTCGATCGCTTCATGCTCAAGGTCTTGGTTGGCTATCCCACGCCAACTGAGGAGTTCGTCATCGTCGAGCGTATGACCGGTACCCTCCAGGCATTACAGAAAGTGATCGACACGCAGCAGTTGCTGGCCTTGCAGCGCGAGGCGGACCAAGTCTACGTCGATCCTGCCCTGATCGAATACGCGGTCAAGCTCGTCTCGGCGACGCGCAAACCCCAGTTGGTAGGACAAGACAAACTGGCCCCCTTTCTCACCTTTGGTGCCAGCCCCCGCGCTTCGATCAATCTCATTCTCGCGGCGCGAGCGCTCGCCTTCGTGCGCGGTCGGGCATATGCCCTGCCCCAAGACGTGCGCGACCTGGCCCTCGATGTCATGCGTCACCGGCTGGTGTTGTCCTACGAAGCCTTGGCCGACAATGTGAGCGCCGACGATTTGCTGAACCGTATCCTAAACGCCGTTCCCTTGCCGGAGGTCCCGCTCCATGAGCGCATCCGTAGCGCCAACCCCTGAACGCATCCTGCAGCAGCTAGATTGGCGCGTGATTCGTCGCCTTGATGGCCTCTTGCAAGGCGATTATCGCACCCTCTTCTACGGCACGGGCATCGATTTCGCCGATCTGCGTGAATATCAGGTGCAGGATGACATTCGCCACATCGACTGGAACGTCACGGCGCGCATGAACACACCCTATGTGCGCCAATATGTCGCCGATCGCGACATCACCGCCTGGTTCCTCCTCGATCTCAGCCCCTCGATGGCCTTCGGGCCGCTCCTACGATCGAAGCAGCACCTATCGACAGAATTCGTTGCCACGCTGGCCAGACTTCTCACCCGTGGTGGCAATCGTATCGGCGCGATTCTCTACAATAACCGCATCGAGCGCACCATTCCTCCCCGGGGCGGCCGCATTCAGGTACTGCGTTTGATTCGCGAATTGCAGCGCGAAACCATACCGCCCCCTGGCGCAACAACCGATCTCAAAGTCTTGCTCGATGCCGCGCTGAACACCCTTAAAAGGCGTTCCATAGTTTTTTTACTCTCAGACTTTTTCAGCGAACCGGGATGGGAACGGCCGTTGACCCTGCTCAACCGGCGGCACGAACTGATCGCCATCCGTTTATGGGATCCGCGCGAAGTCGAACTGCCCGATGCCGGGGTCATCGTGGTCGAAGATGCCGAAACAGGCGAACAACTCACCGTCGACACCAGCGACCCCGAATTTCGCCGCCGCTTGCAGGAGGTGACCACCCGGCAGGAAGCACTGCTTCAAGAGAATCTAAAACGCGTCGGCGTCGATCTTTTCTCCGTCTCAACCGAAGAAGATCTCGTCCGCGCCATTATCCGCCTGGCCGCTCTGCGCAAGAGACACCGCCGGTCCAGCCCAACAATTCGCTGAGGACGGGTCAACCAATTCACAATCAATAACTAACATGTCTTTCATCTGGCCCATAATGCTCCTCACCCTCTTATTACTCCCCCTCCTGGTCGGGCTCTACCTCCGGCTCCTAGGGCAGCGGCAGCAAAAACTCGCCACATTGGGCCCAATGGGTGTACTCCAGGACGGCACCCGGCGCGCCGTTGGCAATCGCCGCCACCTCCCGCCCTTGCTTTTCTTACTCGGCCTGGCCCTGCTGCTTTTCGCGCTTGCCCGGCCGCAGATGATCGTTAACCTGCCCCGTATCGAAGGCACCGTCATCCTCGCCTTCGACGTTTCCCACAGCATGGCCGCCGGCGACCTTGAACCCAGCCGCATCGAAGCCGCCAAAACAGCCGCACGCGCCTTTGTCGAAAAACAGCCCCGAACCATCAAGATCGGCGTTGTCGCCTTTAGCAACGGCGGATTAATCGTCCAGCAGCCGACCAGTGACCAGACGGCCGTTTTAGCCACAATCGATCGCCTTACGCCGCAGGGAGGCACCTCACTCGGGCATGGCATCTTTACCTCGCTAAATGCCATCGCCGGGGAAGCTATACTCTTGGAGGAAACAGCACTCCAAGACGGTGCCGGCGCCCTGCAAATTGAAGACTATTCCTCGGCCGTCATCATCCTATTGACCGACGGTGAAAACACCGCTGCGCCCGATCCGCTCGACGTTGCCCAGGTAGCAGCAGAAGCAGGCGTCCGTGTTTATCCCGTCGGCATCGGCAGCGCGGAAGGAACCATTCTCGAGATCGATGGCTTCAGCATCCTCACCCAACTGGACGAAACCACCTTGCGGCAGATCGCCAACGTCACCAATGGGGCATACTTCCAGGCCGCAGACCAAGAATCCCTGCAGGATGTGTACGACAACATCGATCTCCAGCTAGCCATCAGCGGAGAAACAATGGAAATCACCTCAATACTGGCCGGCATTAGCTTGCTGTTTCTTCTGGCAGCAGGGGCATTATCCCTGCTCTGGTTTGGCAGGGTCCCATGATCACCATCGTAGGGGCGAGACGGTTGGCCAGAGCCTCACAGGGCAACAAATCATCTTCCATCCAACCGTTTCGCCCGCGCTTCGACACCGATAACCTCCTGATCACCCTGTTACGGTTGGCCAGAGCCTCACAGGGCAACAAATCATCTTCCATCCAACCGTTTCGCCCGCGCTTCGACACCGATAACCTCCTGATCACCCTGTTACGGTTGGCCAGAGCCTCACAGGGCAACAAATCATCTTCCATCCAACCGTTTCGCCCGCGCTTCGACACCGATAACCTCCTGATCACCCTGTTACGGTTGGCCAGAGCCTCACAGGGCAACAAATCATCTTCCATCCAACCGTTTCGCCCGCGCTTCGACACCGATAACCTCCTGATCACCCTGTTACGGTTGGCCAGAGCCTCACAGGGCAACAAATCATCTTCCATCCAACCGTTTCGCCCGCGCTTCGACACCGATAACCTCCTGATCACCCTGTTACGGTTGGCCAGAGCCTCACAGGGCAACAAATCATCTTCCATCCAACCGTTTCGCCCGCGCTTCAACATCATTAATCTCCTGAACGTTCACATTGGGACTAAATCATGCACCTAATCTGGCCCTATTATCTACTATTGCTTCTCCTCATTCCGCTGATAATTGCGCTCTACATCTGGATCATGCGCCGCAAACGCCGCTACGCCATTCGCTATTCCAGCCTCTCCCTCATCCGCCAGGCCCTGCCAAAACGATCCCGCTGGCGCCGCCATTTGCCCTTCGTCTTCTTTCTGCTCGCCATAGCCAGCCTGACCGTTGCCATGTCACGCCCCGTCGCCGAAGTAGAAGTTCCCCTGAGCCGCACATCCATAATCCTCGCCCTCGACATTTCGCGCAGCATGTGCGCCACCGACGTCCCCCCTAACCGCCTCACCGTCGCCCAGGATGCAGCCCTGGCCTTCATCAAAGATCAAGTAGCCGGTACCCAGATCGGCATCGTCGCCTTTGCCGACTTCGCCGAGATCATCGTTCCACCCACAAGTGACAAAGAACTGCTGCAAGAAGCCGTAAAGAACCTCACAACCTCTTTCGGCACAGCCATCGGCAGCGCCACCCTCAAGTCCATAGATGCCATCGCCGAGATCAACACGGCCGTTGCCCCCAGCGGCCTAAATCTCAGACGCGAAGGCGACGAACCCGGCACGTCGGAAGATGATTACCAGCCCGACATCATCGTCTTGCTGACCGATGGAGCCAACAGCCGCGGCCCGCTTCCCCTCGATGCCGCCCAGCAAGCGGCCGATCGCCAGGTACGCGTTTACACAATCGGCTTCGGCACAACAGAACCGGGGCAGATGATCTGCACAGAGCAGCAATTAGGCAGCGACATATTGGGCGGCGGGTTTGGTGGCCGTTTCGGCGCTGGCGATCCAGGTGGTGGTGGTCGCGACTTCAGGCGCTTCCTCATCATCGACGAGTCGACCCTAGAAGCCGTCGCCGGCATGACCGGTGGCACCTATTACCGCGCTGAGAACGCCGATCAGTTGCACGAGATCTTTCTCAATCTACCCCTGCAGATCGTTCTCCAGAAAGAGAACACGGAAATAAGCGTCTTCTTCTCCACCCTGGGCGCCATCTTCGCCCTCGTCGCCGTCGCCCTGTCCATATTATGGAATCGCTATCCCCAATAGTCAGACAAGCATCTTGATCGATTGTGTAGTTCGCACAAGGTGCCCTCTTGAACGTGCTTTTTCAGCGTTCGGCGCCTCAGATGCGAACCGTGGCCATCCGAAAATGCTCGACTCCTCATCCGTCAAATCAACTTTTTGGAGGGTTAGCCCTCACCCCCACGCATCGCTTCACGCTGCTTACCAATACAATGATGATCCCCGAAAGAGCAAAAGACACAACAATCGCCGGCTAACGGCCGAAGTCTAGTGCCACAACTGGCACAGGTGTGGACGACCAGTCAATAATCCAGGGGGATATCCAGCCCGTCAACAAAGCCGCATTCAGGACAGGTCAAGTTGCTTCGCGTAATTAAGGTAGGATTCATCTAGCTGCTCCTTCAAATAACACCTTTCTTGGGCAAAGTTTCCCGCCTGACCATGGCCACGATAATACCGGAAAGCAAGGTCAACCCACCACTTGACTCGCTCTCAGGCGAGCGCATTGCAGACTTTACGATCGCTGTCAACAAGGACCAGTCACTCCCGAAAGCAATGCATCTTGCCACTCTGAGGTTAAGACTCCCTCGCCGTGATAAAAAGGAGTTCGCATCCTCAGAGCAGTCGGTTATCGAGCGCAGACCAACAACCTGCATCATACTGCGCGTCTGGCCAACAAATATTGTTGCCGGCCCAAAAACACACCATTCTCAAGAGATGCCCGGCCCTACGAACTGGTTCATTTTAGGGTACTCATAGCTGCTCTGTCAACAGCGTGAGCTGAATGTGAATGGTCAATGGGAAAGGCAGTCAGCCTGAGCCAACCTCTATTGGGTAGAGGGACGGCGGGCCAAGAGTAAGATGTGCCCACGGTCACCTTCCGGGATAATTTGAAACGCTGAACTCAGGTTAATAGTTTGAATGCGGTATGACGGCCGTAGCCCTCGGCAAACACCAGCGTAAACCACAGGCGCGTCATAGCATCCAGCAGTGTAGCCATCTCCGCTCCGCCCACATAAATCGGCCGCAATCCAACATCCCTGATCAACCCTTCCATCACCTCCCGCGCCTCCCCGGCTGCCCCACAGTAAAACAGGTCAGCCCGCTCATCCCCAAACATCGGCTCGGCGAAATTCTCCCAGCCCAACGTATTGAAGGCGCGGAACACCTCCGCCTTGGGCAGCGTCCCTTGCAGCAAAGTCATATTGTGCATAACCGGCTGCCCGGTCGAATTCGTCGCATCGACAATAACCTTCCCATCCAGATCGCTGCCATGATCACGTATTAGCTCGTCGACCGCGACCCCAGGCACTGCCAGCAGCACGACATCGGCCAGACGGATCGCCTTCGCCACCGCCACGGCCGTCGCCCTTCCCTCCATGCCTTCCAGCAGTTCCACCACCTTCGGCGCACGCCTATCGCGCACGCCAAACAGTACCTCATGCCCCGCCATAGCCCAGACCCGCCCCAACGTCGCCCCAACATTACCAACACCAATAATTCCAATCTTCATATTTTCACCCCTTCACAATCTTTATCCATTTGCTGTCAACATCACGCTTCTCCATTAACAATTCATCACATGAATGATACTACAAAAATACCCGGATTGGCTCAATTTCCAAGATTGAACCAATCCTCCCTACCGGCTTTCATTCATGGCGGCGCGCTTACTCCTCGATCGATCCCCATCATAACCAGCGCCCGAGAGAAATCAGAGGCAGTGACAACAAAACGGCCGTCTAGACAAAATCCTCGCCGGCATCCCCACCACCGCCACCAGCACAACTCCCTGGCCCGGGCCCTCATCCAGGTCAGCAGCCGCCACGAAGCGCAGCAGCGCATTCGCCAAACGGCCGTCACATCGCCAGTTGCCTGGACCTTCTCCTAAGATGCCTGTCCTGTCCTACTGTTCACCAGCCCCCCCGGCCTCGCTAGCCAGGGCTGATTGCTTCGCCGCCTAAGGATGCCGCTGCGGCGGCTGAACGCTTAACGACCCCCTAGGCTTTTCACGTCACCGGAGCCACGGACATCTGAATTGACGGTCGGGGAGCCATAGTAGCTAACTTGACCACTGCCACCAATGTCAACGTCGAGCGCCTCATTGACCCAAATAGTCGTTTTGCCGGAGCCGCCAACGGCAACATTGGCCGTATCGCTTTCCAGCGCCTCCGCCTTATACTCGCCGGAACCACTAATATCAATCCGCTGCCTGGCCACAGCGCCGGCGAGGGTCGTATTACCCGACCCAGAAATATCGGTCGTTATCGATTCGGCCGCAAGCTGTGCGATGTCAATGCTGCCGCTGCCGCTTATGTCCAGAGCCAGATTGTCTGACTTCACGCTCTCCGCGACAATCTTGCCCGAGCCGGAAACCGCCAGGTTATCAATAGTCGGCATTGAGACCAGGAATCTTAACGGTTTTGTTGGCCTCACATTGGCGTTATCCTTGAATCCGATGACCAGTGTGCCGTTCCTGACCTCCGTTTCAATCAAGGGCATCAAATTATCTTCGCCTTCAATGGTCAGCGATTCCGCTTCGCCTTGTGTCAATATGACCTCACCGCTGCCACTCAAGTCGATTCCACTAAAGTCACTTACAGTTCGCTCTTCTGTTTCCACATTCCCTGAACCACGCACAGCATTACAAGCAGCTAACACAACAGACAATACTACCAAGATGGCAATAAACAGTCGCTTAGTCATGTCACTCTCCTATTGTAAATTGTTGTCGGTAAACCCATTCCATCACGAAACCCTGACCCGCTGCCTACTCCGCATATTCCGCTTCGATCCTCCTTCCATTTTATACCCCAGATCGAATAAATTCTGCTCGCACTCCGGCAGTGCGCTTGGCCGCAGACGATCCAGGTCAACAGGAAACTTATGCGGCCAAGCCACATGTCAAATTGAGCATAAATAGGCGCTTTACCTCGACTGCCCGGTCGCTGGTGCCACGTTTGTCAAGCACCCCCCGCTAACCCGATACTCCCCAGGCCAGCGCGGGTGACTTGGGGAATCTAGGGTGATATCTATTGTATGTAGGCTGTCGTACTGGACAATATAGTTCTTTCTGGCAGCAGATGTCAATATTGGGAAAAATTTCACAAGGTCAAAGACTGAGTTTCCTCACGATGGTCCGCCTCCTGCAGCGCCGCCACAACACCCAGTTCCACGCCCGCACGGACAAACTGCTGCCCCAACGGCCCCTCCGCCGCGACCTGCTCAACCAGTCGCCCCTCGCCCACCAGGATTGGACCTACTCATTGTTTATGATCGACACCGCAATAATAGCGGCTGAAGGGGTGCTCGACTCACCTTAAATGAACGAAAGCGCTGTCACAAAAAAACAACAGCCCAACGAACAAACGCCACCGAAGATACCGCCCATAACAGCCCACAGGACCAGGGTTCTATTGGGTTTTCGACGCGCGAATTGCAGGAGCAAGAAACCTGCTGTCGCCCCCAAAATACCCCCTAGAGCCATGCCAGTCAGGATCAAGAAGCTGACAAACTGCCGTTCGATTCCTGATTGCGGCGGCGCCGTTCTGTACCAGAACAGTCCATTCATGAGGCCAATTCCAGCGCCTGCTGCCGCGGCGATGGCCACATATCTTGCCAGCCCAATTACACGGCCGTTGTTGCCGCTGGATCCGCTGCTTGCCACGCCATCTGCTGCAACTGTTTCTTCATCATTCTCCGCCAGCTTCTCCGCCGGCTCGCTTTTTTGACAGGTCGCCAGCCTTGTTTGATCGAAACCAGCCGCTAGAAGGGCGCTGGAAAAGAAGCACAATTGCCATAAGCTGTAACAACAATGGAATCGTACCAAGAGTTGTTATCACGGGAGAATCATCAAAACCTTGCATCAGCTCGGCGACATAGAAAAAATATAGAAAGGTACCGGCAGAATACAATTGCCTGGCCCAATTTCGTCCAGCCGCGATATTAGTGGCAATGAAGATTGGAAATAGAACGAAAATAGCCAGGGCGAGGTAGAAGAACGGGCTTGCAGCCAATTCAGTTGCAGCTTGTCCGCCAATCACTGGTTCGACAAGGGAATGGACGATGGTGACAGCCAGGGAAGCGTAGATCAGATAGACGGCTACCGTGACTTGCCTGGGTCTTGAATTTTGCAGCTTTTCTTGATCAGTGGGTTGCATGACGCTCTCCTGGCGATCATAAACGGAGCAGTTATCCAAATATAGTATAGCATAATGATGGCTGCGATTACGCATTCAGAACTGGATGATACACCAAAGCATCACCCCCAGAGCCGCCATTGAAGCTGCCATCATACAATGATCCCGAAGATGTTCAACATTTGCTGACAGGCGTCAATAAAACTGCTATCATGCATACAGTGAATCCTTCTGGTTCACAACGAAACCATACGCGACGCGGCGCGACACCATGAATGAAAAGCTTTCTGAAAGCTGAAAGCTGACCTGCTGATGGCTGAAAGCTGACAACTGTCAGCTATATTCGAAGGAGCACGCGAAATGAAAGCAAACAACCGAATGCAAAACATCGTCTGGGGTGCCCTATTGATCCTCTTTGGCGTGCTGGCCTTGGTGCAAACCTACATCGATATTTCCGCCTGGGTCTGGGTCGCCATTTTGGGCGTGGCGGGTCTCGCTGTATTGGCTGTATACCTCTCGGATCGGTCCAGCAAAGCCCTGCTCATCGCCGTTTACGTGTTGTGGGTGCTCGCCTTCTTTTTGGCTTTCCTCACAGCCGGTATTCTGTCAGGCCCCTTTGTGCCTTTCTTTGTCCTCACGGCCGTTGCCATACCCTTCATACTGGCCTTCCTGCAAGATCGCCGCCGTTGGGCATTCCTCATCCCTGCCTACGTCTTGCTGGTCGTCGGCCTCATGGTTCTTTTGCTGGAGAGCGGGGTTCTTAGTGATCTTCTCGTTCCCGCCTATGTCATGATCGCCATCGCTGTCCCCTTCTTTGCCGTTTATTTCTGGAACCGCCAGAATTGGTGGGCCCTGATCCCCGCCGGCATTTTGCTCGTTATCGGCTTCGCCTTCCTCTTTGCCGAAGCCGCAGCAGGGCTCATTGTTCCAGCCGCCCTGATCCTGATTGGAATCGGAATTCTGCTGCGTCAGTTCCTCGGCCGGACGCCGCCATCAGACGATGCCCCTGTTCAAAAGGATTCGGTTGAGTGAGGACAATGAGAAAGGTCATCATAACGGCCGTTCCCCATAACCCATCCTGAGCGATACCGAAGGAATAACAGATGTGAAATAGAGCCCTCCACATTGACTCGATCCCTGCCCTATGTTACTGTTTCCTGCATTTTGTAACGAAGCTCAGATTCGACAAACTGCGGTTTTTCAGCAGTCCGGTTTGTAGCCGCGATTTCACAATCGCGTTTTACAGGCTGTTTCCTGCATTTTGTAACGAAGCTCAGATTCAACAAACTGCGGTTTTTCAGCAGTCCGGTTTGTAGCCGCGATTTCACAATCGCGTTTTACAGGCTGTTTCCTGCGTTTTGTAACGAAGCTCAGATTCAACAAACTGCGGTTTTTCAGCAGTCCGGTTTGTAGCCGCGATTTCACAATCGCGTTTTACAGGCCACACTAGAACGCAGAAAGGATTTTGCGGCCGCAATGCACCAATTGCGGGCTGCTGAGAAACCCTGTTCAACAAACTTGGGTAGGCGATGGAAGAAATGACAGATGATAAAATAGAGCGAGTAAACCCTGAAGCCGCGTGGGCAGAAATGCTTTGGCATTCCTATCTAACCGGCGATCTCTCGCAGCTGGGCAATAAAGTCAAGGTTGTGCGCCAGATTTTCAAGCATTTGCCAACAGAGCCGCGCTGCCAGGTATGCAGCGCCCCCTTTCAAGGGTTTGGTGGCGCTGTAGTCGGCGTGATTGGCTTTGGCGCCGGGCGATCCAGCTTCAATCCCAGCCTTTGCGACCGCTGCGAAAAAGTGGTCAAGAAGCACCAGGAGTGAACTCATGGAAGTGTGCGTGATCCATGTCTGGCCATAAAGGGCTCTGACTCAAATATCTCGGCCTGCCGCACAGGCAATCGCAGGCAAGTCACTGCCCCTGGCCTACGCAGCCAACCCAACTATGGCCATGTTGCTGCGCATGAGGGAGTACGCGAGGATGCCGGACTAATCGCATTCAACCGCTGTGCAAGTAATCCATTTCAAAAGGTGAAAAATATGGCAGCACCAGCCCGAATCAAGCATACCATTCATCTGTTTCCCCAAGATACAACCCTCGAAGAATTGGAGCGTGTAACCGTCTTGCTCCATCCCCAGCGCTCCGCATTTACCTATAGCGCCGATGCCGCCCATGCCATTGTCCACGCTGGCACCCCCGACAGTGTCGTCGTCGTCTGGGATGGCGAGCGCTGGGGCGCTAACAGCATTTTCACTTGGCTGCACCAACGGGGTGTGCGCACAGAGGCCCGCCGTTTTGATGGCACCCCCGTGCCCAATCATAATGGCACCCCCACAGCGCCGCCGCAAACCCCTGCCTTTATCAAGCACACCATCCATTTACTGCCGCAAGATACAACCTTGCCCGAGCTGCGCCAGGTGACGACCCATCTTCACCCCACGCGCTCCGCCTTCACCTACAGCGCCGATGCCGCCCACGCCCTTATGGCTGCCGGGACGCCTGACAGCAGCGTGGTCGTCTGGTCCGGCGAACGTTGGGCCCCTGGAGATATTTTTGCCTGGTTGAAGCAGCGGAACATTAAATTCACCTCCGAACACTTTGAAAATCTCGCCGGTTCCCAATTCATTTTTACCCATTGGCCCACTGAGCATCGTGAAATCACCCAGGCCTATAATGTCTCCAACCCTGCTTTTTATCCGCCGCCGCTAACCGGGCATGAAGGCGTCGATTTAGAGGCTCCGCTGAATTCCAAGATCTTTGCCGGGGCCGCGGGAACCGTTTACCTCACTCGAGACGCGGCCGAAAACCACGCCTACGGCAATGCCGTCTACATTCGCCACAAAGATGGCTATCGCAGCGCATACGCCCATCTGGAAGAAAAATTCGTGCAGGCCGGTGACGAAGTGCAGGGCGGCCAGCTGTTAGGCATTGCCGACAGCACCGGCAACGTATTCCCTGCCAATGATCCCGTTGAGGCCAGCCACTTGCATCTCACCCTATATCATGACGGCGCAACGGCGCGGGGCGAAACGGAGCAGCCTTTCGACATCATCGATCCCACCCCTTACTTGCAGCATCTACTGGATGGTTGGGAGTCGCCGCAAGAACCGCTGGCCTATGGGTGGGCCAATGCGCCCAGTCTGGAGGTCAGAGGCTCCGTCGCGCGCGTTAAAACCAGCTTCATCATCTTACGCAGTTTGCCCGGTCGCAATCAACGCCGTTTGGGGCGGATTCCCGGCGGAACGATACTCCTCGTGACCGGCCCCAAAAATTCCGGCACTTATCCCGTCGCCGTTTCCGAGGAAAACTTGAATCGCGCCCCCGTTAAACTGCAGGTAGGGATCCATAATGAAGACGGCGCTGAATGGATGGTCGACAATGACGTGGCTGGTATATCACTAGATACCGTTGCCCTGGGCGGAAACGGGCTGGCGATTGATGCCACGCGTTTTGCAGCGGCAGGCATCAAGGTTCTGATCCGCTTGAATTATGGTTACCACCCGCAAGGCACGATTCCTGGCGCCAATGATCCCGCTGTCGAAGCGTTCATCGCTGCTTGTGTGCAAACCATGTTGAACAGCAAAGGGGTTTGGGGCTTCATTATCGGCAACGAGACGAATAATCCGGCCGAGTATCCATATGGTGCAGCGATTACTGCCGAACGGTATGCTGCGCTTTACAATCGCATTTGGGATCAGGTGCCGGCGGATATCCCCATGGGTGTCCAGGCCGTCGATCCTTATTTTGGACCGGGAAGTGACGGCCGCGACTATTGGCTGCGCGTCTTGAATAACATCCATGGCGCCGATTTTCTGACCGTCCATCCCAAAACACAGGACAGCAACCCCGATAATGTCGACAGTTGGGTCAAGTTTTCAAACGAACCCTTGCTTTGGCAGTATCTGCACTTGCGCGCTTACCAGCCCCTGCTCGAAGTAGTACCCGAACGCTTCCAGCACTTACCGGTATTTGCCACGGAAGTGAATCCCCAGCGTCACAATGACAACCTGACATTGGGCTGGCAAGAAGACCAGGGAGCAGAATGGGTGCGACGCGCCGTGAGTCATTTCAATACCTACAACGAAACGGCCGTATTACCCATCCAAGGCATCATATTCTACCGTTACTCACTAGACCATTGGCGCATCCATGACAAAGCCGCCATCTTGGAAGCCATCAAAGAAGCTGCTTGATAACAGAAATCACGACCAAAGAGACTGCTTGCAGTTCTTCAGGTTCTGCCGCTCCGCATGCAACCAAAAGGACCAGTAAAGCCGCTAACGTGTAATTCGTTATCTTTCGTATCCACGTACTGATTTGATTCATGTTAGCACCTCACAGCACTGCGGCTGCCAGACACCCACAAGCTCCACTACGAGTCAACAGACATCTCTTGTGTAGTTCGCATCCTCAGATGCGAACGGTGGCTATCTGAAGATGCCCGACTCCTCGCCCGTCTAGCTAACTTGGTCACTCTACTATGTTATTTGCACCCTTACACCGCCAACCTGGGTGCTTGACCAACCGCCGGATCCTCCGGCGGCAGGCGCTTCCACATGCGGTCAATGAGAATCAGCAGCAAAGCTGCAGTGGCCATGATCGCGGTATAGACAACAAAATCGAGATTGGGCAGAAAGGCCAGGGCAGTGTTAGCTGCCGCGTGGGCGACGCCGGCGACACCGCGCAGCCTGACCAGAGAGCCCATCATCGCGCGCACGGGATCCCCTCGCGAGTAAGCGGCGCTGACGATGAAGGCGACTGGCGGCACCAACAGGAAAAAGGCAAATAGGGCCAATATGAGATTGAAAGGGGTGCCTTCGAAAAAGGCTAAATTGGCCAGCAAGATCGCCGTACAGCCGATCTCGGCCAGGAAAAAAGCGATCCAGCGCGCCCGATTGCGACCCAGCCTCGGCCGTTACTATCATTCCCGCCAGTGCAGGAGCGCACGTGGCCACGAACGTCAGCGGCAAGAACAAGAACAACTCATTTCAGCCATCCAATGTCGACACGAGCCGCGATTTCTCCAAATACCCTGCTCCTCTTCCATCAAACCAACTTTGTCACCCAACCAGCACACGTATGGTACTATAGGCAAAGCAAGCACAGCTTGGCGATAACAATGGATCGAGACAACCCGGATTTAGGCCGGAAAATCGCGCAGTTCAAACCCAAGGTAACTTATTTCATCCTCTCCCTATTGGCGGGGACGATTCTCCTTGTCCTGGGCCTCTACACGGCCGTCCAAGCCCTCTTCATCCAGCCAGAAAGTGAGATCCTCACCGTTCTCCTCACCTTCCTGCTGCTGTACCTCGGCGTAATCCTGATCTGGTTCGCTTTCCGCCGCTTCACTACCCTGGGCACAAGCTATGTGCTCTACGAGAAAGGTGTCCAACGGCTGGAGCGTGCCGGAGAAAACAGCATGACCTGGGGCCAGGTCAAGATCGTGCAGCGTGAATCAAGGGCGATCGCAATTGGCCGCGAGACATCAAGCCAGGGCGGCCGGAATCGTTGGCGAACCTGGCAGCTCGTTGCTGAAGATGGGAGAAGTCTGACCATTAACGACCAACCTCAATTGGCGTCGATGATCGTGGGCATGCTGCTGGTCCATCATTGGCCCGCTGTTCAGCAGCGGATCGAAAATGGGGAGAAAGTGTCTTTGCGCGGCTTATTGCTATCCAAAGAGGGTCTGGAACGCAAAGGATACCTCATCCCCTGGTCAAGAATTGACAAAGCGCACACCACCGATCACATCCAGCTCGACACAATCTCCGGGCGCATCAACTGGCCCGAAATCAACAGTCACGACGACGATGATATGCTGGCCTACCTGATGCTCCGCCGCGTGATCGCCTACTATCTCCTCCGCGAATCGTAAGCACGGCACTGCACCCAAGGAGCCTGACCACTAGGCTCGGTAGATCCAATTTTGTGCAGTTCGCATCCTCAGATGCGAGCGCCTCGAGTCAGCGCCATCGGAGGGCGCCTTGCTGCACACCAAGGTTTTTGATCTACTGAGACGACCTGGCCAAAGGACCAACAGCGAAGGATTAAAGACCCAATGACCATGAACCTCTGTACCGCCAAAGTAGCCTCCGGCGCACCCTGCCGTGCCTGGGCCATACACGACTCCGATCCCCCCCTCTGCCCTGCCCACTCCGGTCTCCTCGGAGCCCCGCTAGGCAACACCAACGCCATAACCCACGGCTATTACCACCGCAAACAATCGTCCGGCGAAACCGACCCCTTATTCACCGGCGCCGATAACGTAGCCCTCAAACAGGAAGCCGCCCTCATCCGCGTCGCCCTATACCGCCTCTCCCAATATCTTCTCGACACCGAACTACCCGTCGAGAAAATCACAGCCATCGCCCCTCTAATCTTCAGCGGAACCCGCGCCCTCGCTTACATCCAGCGCCAGGTAATAGAAACCGACGACAGAGAAAATTTGGATCAAACTCTGGATCAACTTTCCGAATGGCTGGGCGTCGACCTCTAAATCCATTCCAATCGGAATGCCCTGCTCCCTACCCCCTCCTACCGCCCACAAGAATCGACTTTGTTTCCGGCAGAAAAATACAAAAGAAGCAAAAGAGACAAAGTCGATTCCACTCATTATGTAAAGCTACTCCGCCTTAACAACCCCATTCACCGTTCACCATTCACCGTTCACCATTCGCCATTCACCATTCGCCATTCACCCTTCACCCTTCACCATTCATCCTTCACCGTTCACAATTGACCCCCTCACCCACAAACCTTATACTTCCTCCCAAAAAGGAACCCCTCCATGCCCCTTCCCGCGCAAGGATTCACAGCAGAACAAATCAAACAATCCCTTTCCCAATTCAGACAAAACGACCTCTCCTGGCGCGACGGCCGTGTTCTCGCCTACGTCTACGATGCTGGCCCTGCAGCCGAAGCAGTCGTCAAAGAAGCCTTCACCCAATACCTCTCCGAAAACGCCCTCGACCCCACCACATTTCCCAGCACCATGCAGATGGAACGGGAGATCGTGCGCATCACCGCCGACCTGCTGCGTCCCAATATCAGGTGAACCATGAATCAACCCAACATCCTCTTCATCCTCGCCGACGATCTCGGCTGGCGCGACCTTGCCGCCGCCGCAGCAACTTCTATGAAAGCCCAAACATAGACCGTATCGCCGCCGAAGGCATGCGCTTCACCCAAGGGTACGCCGCTTGCCAGGTATGCAGCCCCTCCCGCGCCAGCATACTCACCGGAAAATACCCGCCGCGCCACGGGATAACAGATTGGATCGGCGCCCCTAGCGGCGAGCAGTGGAGAAACGCCGGACGCCATAGCAAAATGCTGCCGCCCGAGTACGAGCATGCCCTTCATGCCCACGAGATCACCTTTGCCGAGTTGTTGCGGCAGTCCGGCTACCGCACCTTCTTCGCCGGAAAATGGCACCTTGGCGACGAAGGTGCCTATCCCGAAAACTTTGGCTTTGAGATCAACAAAGGCGGCTGGCGTGCCGGTTCGCCCATTGGCGGCTACTTTGCTCCCTGGACCAACCCCAAGCTGCAGCCAGGCCCGGATGGAGAATCGCTTCCCTTACGCCTCGGCCGTGAAACAGCGCAGTTCATCACTGACCACAAAAATCAACCCTTCCTTGCCTATCTCTCCTTCTATTCCGTCCACGGCCCCATACAGACCAGCCAAGACCGCTGGGAAAAATTTCGCCAAAAAGCGATCGCCCGCGGCGTCACAGACAAACGCTTCATATTCGACCGCAGCCTGCCCGTGCGCCAGGTGCAAGACTGTCCCATCTATGCCGGCATGATTGAAGCCATGGACGACGCCGTCGGCCTCGTCCTCGATGTGCTGGACAAACACGGATTGAGCGACAACACCATCGTCTGTTTCACCTCCGACAACGGCGGCGTATCCTCCGGCGATGCCTACTCCTCCTCCATGTTGCCCCTCAGAGGCGGCAAAGGCCGCCAATGGGAAGGCGGTATTCGTGAGCCCCTCTATTTCCGTTACCCGCCCTTAATCGAGGCTGGATCCATCTGCCATGTCCCGGTCTCGGGCATCGATTTCTACCCAACCTTCCTGGACCTTGCCGGGATTCCCCTCCCACAATTACAACAAATCGACGGCCGTAGCATCGTCTCCCTCTTGCAAGGTAAGCAAGACCGCGAAATAGCCGGGCGCGACCTCTTCTGGCACTACCCCCACTACGGCAATCAGGGCGGAGACCCCTCCTCAATCATCCGCAACGGCCCCTGGAAGCTCATCCATTACCACGAAGACCGTCACGACGAACTATACAACCTCGATTCCGACCCCGGCGAGCAAAACAACCTGATCCCCGGCCACCAGGTCATGGCCAACGAACTGCGCCAACGCTTAGATAGCTGGCTGATCGCCGTCGAAGCCAAATTCCCCCTTCCCGACCCCCAATACGATCCTCAGCAGGAAAGCGCCTACCTGTACCAATTGCAGCACGAACTAATGCCCAGGCTGGAGGCAGAACATGCCCAATACCTCGACGCCACCTGGCAGCCCAACGCAGATTGGTGGGGCAGCCAACTGACAATTGACTAGATCAGAGGCCAATACCCTGCCACAAAAAGCAATACCCCGCCGCAAGGACGGTTTTCAAGCCGGCCTGGAAGCTGCCGTCTGGATGCTGCTGCGCCCAATCTCGGCGAACCTTTTAGTCAGCCCACGCTTTACAATCATAACCCTCCTGCCGCTCCCCCCAAACAGCTCTCTACTTGTACACACACCCTTAATACAGGAACTCGCATACCGCTGTCCTCAATAGCGAGTTTGACTGGCGCAAGAAAAGTGCTATTATAGTAGACGAAATCAATCAAAAGGGGCTTTTACCGGCAAAATCCAAGTCTGCGTTAATCTGCGTAATCTGCGTACAAGGCCCTTTTGTAGCGATCTTTGTTAAGTTTCTTGGATTCTCACAGGAGACCGCCAACAGTGAATATACTCCACCGCATCGATCAGCGCGTTGCCCTTCCCGGCGACAGCGAAACCCGCCGTTCACAAAAAGCAATATCAACATTGCTTTTGCTTTCCGGTGGCATCTTAACCCTGTTCAACATGGTTGCCTATCTCTCCCTCGGTATGACAACAGCCGCTGCCATATACGCCATGTGGATCGCAACTGTTCTCATTGGCGGCTCGCTGATACTGCTCTTTCCGCGCCTGTGGCTGCCCATAGGATTAGCGATGATTATCATCATCATGCTGGTATCGTTTAGCGCGCACCTAATCTCCGGCGGATTTCAAGCCGGCCTGGAAGCTGCCGTCTGGATGCTGCTGGGCCCTATCTCCGCGGCCCTTTTTATCAGCCCACGCTTTACAATCATAACCCTCCTGTTCTTCATAATCGCAGTCATCAGCGCCGCTTTCCTCGAACCATTCGCCCAAGCCATAGCCCCTGAACTCACCCTGGCTACCCGCATGCAGATTGCATCCGTTAACCTGATCATGATAGGCGCCATAGCCACCTCGGCCGTTCTATACCTGATGCGCCAGGTGGACCATTATCGCCGCCGTGCCGACGATTTGCTGCTCAACATGCTTCCCAATTCGATCGCCTCTCGACTAAAAGAAAGCCCCCAGACAATCGCCGATAGCTACAGCGCAGTGACCGTGCTCTTCGCCGATATGGTCGGATCCACCCCCCTCTTTTCCAATTTGGAACCGGCTGAAGCAGTCGATTGGCTTAACGAGGTTTTTTCCATGTTCGACCGTCTGGTTGAAAAATACGGCCTGGAGAAGATCCGCACCATCGGCGATAATTACATGGTCGCCGCCGGGGTGCCAACCCCGAGAGCGGACCACGCCCAGGCCATGGCCCTCCTTGCCCTTGACATGGTCCGTGGACTGCAAGACATTCCGGCCAGGCACGGCAAACGTATGGCCTTTCGCCTGGGCATCAATTCAGGCCCCCTGGTCGCCGGCGTAATCGGCCAAACCAAATATCACTATGACCTATGGGGCGATACAGTCAACATCGCCAGCAGGATGGAATCACACGGTGCATCTGGAAAAATACATATCACAGACGCCACCCATGAATACCTCAAGAATGACTTCGAATGCGCCAGCAGAGGCACGATCCCGATCAAAGGCAAAGGTGAAATGCAAACCTGGTACCTGTTGGCTCCAAAAAAGCAATCTGCAAAACCCCCGACAGAACCCCAAATAACACCCCAGTACCCCAAATGAAAACCCTCCAGCCATTCACCGTCCACCATTCCCTATTCCCCATTCACCATTCACTCATTGACCACATTCACCATTCACAATTGACCCCCTCACCCACAAACCTTATACTTCCCCCAAAAAGGAACCGCTCCATGCCCCTTCCCGCGCAAGGACTCACAGCAGAACAAATCAAACAATCCCTTTCCCAATTCCGACAGAAACGACCTCTCCTGGCGCGACGGCCGTGTTCTCGCCTACGTCTACGATGCCGGCCCTGCAGCCGAAGCAGTCGTCAAAGAAGCCTTCACCCAATACCTCTCCGAAAACGCCCTCGACCCCACCACATTTCCCAGCACCATGCAGATGGAACGGGAGATCGTGCGCATCACCGCCGATCTGCTGCATGGCGACGGCGAAGTCGTGGGCAACGTCACCACCGGCGGCACAGAAAGCATCATGCTCGCCGTCAAAACGGCCCGCGATTGGGCCAGAGCGCAAGCGCCCCTTCATCAGCCAGCCGGAAATGATCCTCAGCCGCACCGCCCATGCCGCCTTCCACAAAGCGGCCCACTATCTCGGCCTGAAACTCGTCATCGTCCCTTTCGACGAAGCAAGCTACCGCACCGACGCCGCCGCCATGCGCAGTGCCATCAGCGAAAACACCATACTGCTCGTCGCCTCCGCCCCCAACTACTCGCACGGCGTTATCGACGACGTGAGCGGTATTGCCGCCCTGGCCCAGGAACACAACCTGCTCTGCCACGTCGATGCCTGCATCGGCGGCTTCCAGCTCTCCTTCATGCGCCAGATCGGCTTTGACGTCCCCCCATTTGATTTCACCGTGCCCGGTGTCACCTCCATTTCCGCCGACTTGCACAAATACGGCTACGCCGCCAAAGGCGCGTCCGTCCTCTTACACCGCAGCAGAGATCTACGCCGCTACCAGATCTACGCCAACCTTTCCACCACCGCTTACGCCATCATCAACCCCACCGTACTCAGCACCAAGTCCGGCGGCCCCCTGGCCGCCGCCTGGGCCATCCTGCACTACCTGGGCCAGGAAGGCTACCAGCGCATCGCCCGCCAGGTGGCCCAGGCCACAGAAAAGATGATCGCCGGAATCAACGCCCTGCCCGACCTGCACGTTCTTGGCCGGCCGGATATGTGCATCTTCGCCCTCGAATCAGAAACGATCAACGTCTTTCAACTGGCCGACGTTATGAAAGAAAAGGGCTGGCTCCTGCAGCCCCAATTCTCCAAAACCGCTTCGTTGCAGCCCAACATTCACATCACCGTCAACCAATCAACCGTGGGCCATGTCGCCGCCTTCCTCAGTGATCTGGCCCAGGCGGTCGAGGAAACAAAAACCTTGCCACCCTTGGATCTGTCCATTGTCAAAGAACAAGTAGATTTCCTGCTCGCCTCCATGCCGCCCGGTGAAATCGCCGCCGCCTTCTACCAGTTGGCCGGCATCGAAGGCTCGCAGCTTCCCGGCTGACATGGCCTTCATCAACACCGTCCTCAGCGTCCTCCCGCCGCCCATCGCCGAGGAAATGCTGCTGCAGTACGTCAATGATCTGTACACCTAGTAATCGGACAAACATCTTTTGTGTAGTTCGCATCCTCAGATGCGATCCGAAAGCCTGCTAAAATAGGAAAATCATGAAAGCAATCATTTGGACAAAATACGGACCGCCCGACGTTCTTCAGCTCCAAGAAGTAGAAAAGCCAGCTCCTAAAGACAACGAACTGCTGATCAAAATAGCTGCGACAACAGTCGGAGCGTGGGACTGTGAGACTCGAAACCTCAAATTCCCACTCATGTTGGCGCTCGCCATACGCCTATATGCGGGTATCATAAGGCCAACAAGAATAACCATACTGGGGCAGGAACTGTCCGGGGAAGTTGAAGCAGTAGGCAAAGATGTGAAACTATTTAAAGAAGGTGACCAGATTTTTGCAGCTACCGGTTTTAGCATGAGCGCCAATGCCGAGTACAAATGTATGCCTGAAGACGGGGCGCTGGCCATAAAACCGGCCAACATGAGCTATGAGGAAGCCGCCGCTGTTCCCGTTGGAGGACTTGAAGCATTGCATTTTCTTAGAAAAGGAAATGTCCGCAGCGGGCAGTCGATTTTGATTAATGGCGCGGGTGGAAGTATCGGTACCTTTGCCGTACAACTTGCCAAGCACTTTGGGGCGCAAGTGACCGCCGTAGATAGCACGGGCAAACTAGACATGCTGCGCTCAATTGGTGCAGACTACGTCATTGACTACACCCAGGAAGATTTCACCAAAAGCGGCCAGACCTATGATGTTATTCTTGACGTCGTAGGCAAGAGTTCATTCTCAGGCAGTGTAAGATCGCTAAAGCAAACCGGATTCTATCTTATTGCCAACCCGGGCCTGTCACATATGATTAGAGGGCCATGGACCTCGATGAGAAGCAGCAAGAAAGTGATATTCGAAGCAGCAAGCCAAACGAGTGCAGATCTAACCTTCCTCAAAGAGCTTATTGAGGCAGGGAAGATAAAATCGGTCATTGATAGACGCTATCCGCTTGAACAAGTTCCCGAGGCTCACAACTATGTCGAAACCGGGCACAAAAAGGGAAGTGTAACCATAACTGTCAGCTGAAAGCTGGCCACTGACACCTACTAAAGAAACGACACGCGCCGCGGCGCACCACCATGAATGATAATTCCCAGCTAAATAGATTTCGTACACCTCAATTCAATCTGCATAATCTGCGTAATCTGCGTAATCTTTGATTTATGAAGGAGACTCATATGACTGGCACATTCAGATTTTCATTCGGCCCTTGGAACATTCATGAGGGTGCCGATCCCTTTGGCCCGCCTGTACGCCCAACAGTAGCGTGGGCAGACAAGCTGCCATTGTATAGGAAGCTGGGCTTTGAAGGGGTGCAGCTACACGACGACGATGCCGTACCCAATATCAACCAGTTGACAGCCGTACAGGTCGAACAAGCAGCGCGCGAGATGCGGCGCATGTTGGACGGAGAAGGTCTGATCGCCGAGTTCGTCGCCCCACGCTTGTGGGAGGATCCGCGAACCATCGACGGCAGCTACACCTCCAACAATGCCGCCGAACGCCAATATGCGCTTGATCGCACGCTCCAGGCAATGGACATCGCCAATATACTGGGCTGCAAAAACTTCGTCGTCTGGCTCGCTCGTGAAGGCACTTACATTCGCGAATCCAAAGATTCGCGCTTGGCTGTCGAACGCTTGGTGGCAGCGATCGACGCCATGCTCGCCCACGATCCCGATCTCAGGCTCCTCGTCGAACCCAAACCGAACGAACCGATGGATCAAGCCTATATTCCCACCGCCGGGCACGCCGTCGGCCTCTCCTATCTCACGGCCGATCCCGCTCGTGTCGGCATCCTAATCGAATCGGCCCACGCCATCCTCGCCGGCCTCGATCCCTCCGACGAAATGGGTTACGCCCTGGCCCACAAAAAACTGTGGAGCGTGCACCTCAACGACCAAAATGGCCTCAAATTCGACCAGGACAAAGCATTCGGCTCCGTCGATTTACGCCGCGCCTTCATGCAAGTTTGGATTTTGGATCGCAATGGCTATGGCAACCAGGGCGAATTCGTCGGCCTGGACGTCAAAGCGATGCGCACGCAGCCCGCGGAATTGGCTACCCTACATCTCAGCAACAGCCTCGAGATCTTCCTCGCCCTCCTCGACGTCGTCCGCGGCCTCGACACCGGCCACATCAACGCCCTCATCACTGCCCGCAACTACGAGCAGCTAGAAATAGAAATCACCCGCGCCCTCATGGGCCGCTAAGGAAAAAGATGCCAACTTTTCCCAAGTTGGCATCTTTCAGCGAACACTACTAGTCTGCGAACAAGGTCCTTTTGCAAGAATCTGCGAACAAGGTCCTGGTCTACGAATCTTTGATTCCGTCTTCTGCGCCGCAATCAGCTATCTTTGCCCGAATCGTTTAGCGCTTGCCACACGGCCTCAGATCGAATCGGAAGTTCCGTCATGCGCACACCAGTAGCATCTCTGATCGCATTGCCGATTGCCGCAGCGCCGGCGATGATAGGTGGCTCACCGATCCCCCGCGCGCCAAAAGGTCCGTGCGGCGAGGGATGCTCAACAATGACCGTCTCAATCGGCGGCACCTCATCGATCCGGGGCACATCATAATCCATGAAACTTCCACTCAACAACTGCCCCCCGTCATCATACACCATCGCCTCATGCAGCCCCATGCCGATGCCTTGCACCGCGCCACCGTGCATCTGCCCGCGCACCATCATAGGATTTAGGGCAAAACCAACATCTTGAACGGCGACAAACTGTTTCAGCGTAACCTTCCCGGTATTCGGATCGACCGCAGCTTTCACCAGGTGCACCACAAAGCCAGGGGCATTTTCTGGTATCGCGTTATTCCCTTCGCCAATAATCGGGCCGGTGCCGCCAGCTTTGGAACGGCCGATCTCCACCAGCGCGCCAATCGCAATCCTACGATCCGGCACACCAATAACTTGAGCGTGGCCGTCAGATAATTCAATATCTTCCGGGCTGGCCTCGAATTCATCAGCCGCAATCTCCAGCAATTTCCCTTTGGCCACTTCAGCAGCTTGGGCAACTGCGCCGGCGACGCTGTAAAGGACCTGGCTGCCACCGCTGTTGGGCGCAAAAGGTCCTCTCTGCGTATCCCCATTAACGATCTGCACACTTTCAGGCGAAACCCCCAGCACCTCAGCAGCAACCAGAACGAAAGCGCTGTTCACGCCGGAAATATCGACCGCCCCGGAATGCACCACGACTGAGCCGTCTGTATCGACCCTGCAAATAGCCGCAGCAGGGCTCATAAACGCCGGCCATCCACCCACCGCGATGCCCACACCCTCATTCACCCCAGGGCTGCGCTCTTTCCACGCCGGATGCTCGCGCATAGTGGCCAGCACATCTTTCAACCCGATTTCCGGCCACGGGTTGCCCGAGCCCATCCGATCGCCCTTCTCTACCGCGTTCTGCCAGCGAAACTCCAGCGGATCCAGATTGAGAGCGCTTGCCATATCATCCATACTAGATTCAAGGGCAAAAGTGATCTGCGGTGCGCTGGGCGCGCGATAAGCACCGGCTTGCGGCTTGTTTGTATTGACCTCATAAACATCCATCTGCACATGGGGACAGCGGTAATACCCGCCAAGCAGCGCCGCAGCAATACCCCCAATGTTGAAGCCGAAGATGCCATTATCCAAAATAAGTTCTGCCTGCAAGGCGCACAGCATACCATCTTCTGTTGCGCCAGTTTTCAATTTGATCACCATGCCGTGGGCCGGTGTAGTGCTCGCGAAATCTTCAGACCGCGTCAGAACCAGCCGGATTGGACGCCTGAGCGTCATCGCAATCGCACCTGCCAAGGGTTCCAAGATGCCATATTTAGCCCCAAACGCGCCGCCAGAGGTCATAGGCACAACCCGCACTTTGCTGACCGGCATAGATAACAGATCGGCCACTTCATCACGCACGAGGTAAGCAGCCTGCGTACTGGTATGGAGCGTTAGACTACGCCCCAACGGATCCGGTTCAGCCACGCACGCATGTGGTTCCAGATAGCTCTGGTACACCATCGGCGTCCGGTAACTGTGCTCCACAATGACGTCCGCTTCAGCAAATCCCTCGGCTACATCGCCCCACCCATGTTGGTTCTTTTCAAACACATTGGGCGGCAGCGTTTCTGTTGTTGTTTCGGCCTTATCCACATTGGCGTGGACCGAGGAAAGATCAGAATCCGCAGAGGGCAAGCCGGTTGGCCAAATGATAGGTGCATCTGCAGACAGGGCCTTCAACACGTCAACAGCGGCAGGCAAAGGCGCATACTCGACAAAGACCAGGTCGGCCGCGTCGGCAGCCGCGCCCTCCGTTTCCGCCACGACGACCGCTACCGGCTGGCCGCGCCACAACACCTTCTCCTTAGCCAGGACGGCACTGTTGCGCGATGCGATCACTTTGTCTCTGGTTGGCAAATCCTGTGCCGTCAAGACAGCGACAACGCCGGGCGCCGCCTCCGCCATCGACTTGTCAATCGACTCAATCTTTGCATGGGCGTGAGGGCTGAGGACAGGGCGAGCATGCAGCATGCCCGACAGCTTGAGATCGGCAACGTAGCGTACGTGGCCGGTCAATTTCTCCTCCCCCTCTACCAGCTTACGAGGCTTGCCTAGATAAGTAAACTCCGTTCCGTTATTTTGTGTCATGCGTATCTAGATCCTTTGCAAAGTTGCCAATTTTCCCTAAATTTGGCATCTTTCGATCCTTACAAATGTCCGGCCGTCATGCCACCTCAACCAGTTTCCATCGGCAGCGATGAATCCCATCCCCATTCATTCAGCCCCCCATCATAAACGGCGACATTATCATATCCGATCAAGTGCAATGCCAGCGCATTCACCGTGGCACCAAGGCCGGCGCCGCAGTAGCAAATAATACGTTCTTGACCGAGCGTTCCAGCCTCTTCAAACGCGTGCCTCAACTGATCGACCGGTGCAAACAGCCCCTCCGTTTGCAGGCTGCCATAATATACATTCCGGCTGCCCTTGATACGCCCTTGTCGCCCATATGCCGCCTGCTCAAAAGGCGTCTGCTCGCCGGTCCCCAAATGAGCTTCCCCTGACAACGCATTAACAGTGCAGACCACGTCGCTGCCAATTCCGGCAAGCACTGTCTCCTTGTCCACCCATCGAGCCGCATCTGGCCTGGCTGTAAAGCTCGCCACCGGATAGGTTTCTTGACCAGACGCCACGGGCCGCCCTTCAGCTTTCCATTTCTGCAAACCACCATCTAGCACGGCCGCATTGGTAAAACCACTTGCCCGCAGCATCCACCACAAACGGGTTGCCCACATGACCGAGTCGGAACTGTAGAGCACCACGCGATGCTCATCACCCAAGCCGGCTGCTGATAAAACCCGGCTAAATACCTCTGGAGAAGGCATCATCAAATAGGGAACATCAGGCGCTGGATCCGACAAATCTCTGAACAAATCCACGAAGGCGGCTCCAGGAATATGCGCTTCTTCATATTCTGGCCGGCCCGCTCTCACCGAAATTCCTTCATCCGCATCGTACACAATAAATTCAGTACAATCGTAAATCCGCAGATCACTGTCTCCAAGATGTTGTGCCAACCAATCCGTAGATACCAAAGCGCTGCTAAGTTTCGCCGGCATAAAACCTCCAGGGTGAACTAATGAAAAAGTTGCCAACCTTGTGACAAGTTGACAACTTTCAACAAACTACACTGACACGTATTATAACTTGATTGTCAACCCCCCATTTGCCAGGCCGAAAACCCGGCTACTTCTCCTCAGGCTCAAACTCCAGCGCGGCCGAATTCAAACAATATCGCATACCGGTAGGCTGCGGGCCGTCGTCAAAAAGGTGTCCTAGATGCGCATCGCAGCTGCTGCACACCACCTCCGTGCGCCGCATGAACAAGCTGTTGTCCGCCTGCTCGCCGACTTTTTCCTTGTCTATCGGCTGCCAAAAACTTGGCCAACCCGATCCCGACTCATACTTCGTATCCGAACCAAACAGCGGCTCGCCACAGCAAACACATTTATAGGTACCCTGCGCTTTGTTGTCCCAATACTGGCCCGTAAAAGCCCGTTCCGTACCGCCCTTGCGCGCGATCCTATACTGCTCCTCTGTCAGCTCAGCCTTCCACTCGTCGTCCGTTTTATAAACTTTCTTACTCATTGTCTATTACTCCTATGGGCATCCATATAAAAGTTCAACTTTTTAGAAAAATAGAATCCTAATCAACAAGCTCATTTTATGCAATGTGCATTGGAGGGGTATTAGAACGGCCGTCCCTGTAACCCTTCTGTAATCATTATGGCCAATAACTGATAGCTGGCAGTTGGCTAAGGGTTTTTTAAGCCGCTGGGCATCGTCGCCCCTTTCAAAGAATTTGCCTGGTCCAATTGGTCCATTCGGACACTGGCGCGTCTCAAATCTGCGTCGCTTAGATCAGCATTGCGCAAAACCGCCCCCTCTAAATTTGCATAGCTAAGGTCAGTTGATCTCATGCTGGCTTCACTCATCCAAGCCTTTTCGCAATTTGCGTGCGACAAATCCGCATGGTCCAAATTCGTCCCGGACAGATTGCTTTCCTTGAATACGCCGAAAGACAACTTTTTGCCGCTGAAATCGAGGGTACTCAGGTCTGCGCCACTGAAATCTACATGGATGAATACAGCATCTCCGATAATCGCGTTTTTCAGATCGGTTTCACTCAGGTTCGTTTGCCTCAGAAAAGCTTTGTCTAGATTCGTACCCGCCAAATCTGCCTGGGCCAAATTTGCTTTCTCGAGATTTGCCTCGAAAAAATTGGCGTTGGCAAGATTGGAGGCGCTAAAATTCGTCCTTACCAATTTCGCCTGACGAAGATCGATGCCGCTGAGATCCAGATTGCTGAGATCCGCCCCGCACAGGTTGGCACCTTCAAACGAGCGCTCTCCAGCACGGATACGCGGCATAATTACCTTGTGCTGCTCCCAGAGTTCCAAACGATCTTCCTCACTCCATTTCTTACGAAGAAGCATGAGGATCCAGCCCGTCAAAAAAGGGGCAGCGCATAGCACTAAATACCAGCCCTGAATCAAAATCTTGGGCCACTCCCAGAGAAAGCTAGCAACCCATAAGAGAAATAAAAGAGTAGGCCCAACTATAAACAGCCCGAGCATAGCGCCAACTCTGGCAGCATCAGCCTCGGACGCAGAATCAGGTGGCCCAGGCCAGTCAGGAATTGGTATATCGTCCATACCTTCCTTCTCCATATCAATGATAGACAGGTTCTCCTAGGTGCCATGATGTGCTTGGTTGAACTATGAAGACATTATAACATGAGCCTAATGCGGCATACTGGCAAATGTCTGCGAAAGTCTGCGGCTACTACTGATTCAGTTTAGCAAGTGTCAACAATTTCCCGATACGATAAAATTAGTGTCGATTTATCCAAGCACGATTACGCTGATAGCTGATAGCTGACAGCTGACCCAGGAGAACCCCATGACTGAAATCACCGGCGGCGAACTGCTGCTAAGAAGTCTGCATGCCGAACAAGTACGCCATATTCACGCCATCACCGATGGCACTTACATGATCTTTCTGGAAGCGCTGGAAAGATTAGGCGATGAACTCGATATGCAGCTCATCGTGCCCCGTCACGAAGCAGCCGGCGCCCACTTTGCCGATGCCTGCACGCGCATCACCGGCAAACCATCCGTGGTCATGGCCTGCGCCGGGCCTGGCGCGGCCAACCTCCTGTCCGGCATCATTTGCGCCCAGGCTGAAGGCAGCCCGGTGGTGGCCATCACCACCAAGCGCAGGTCTGATGTCAGCGACGACTACCGCCACATGGGCGGCACCCAATCACCCGATCATCTCGCCCTCTTCCGTCCCGCAGTAAAATGGAACGGCCGTATCGATCATTGGCAGCACATCCCCGACATGGTGCGCCACGCCTTTCGCGTCGCCACCTCCGGCTCCCCCGGTCCCGTGCACCTGCTGATCCCCGAAAACATCCTCAGCCAGAAGGGCGATCCCGCCAAGGCTCCCATTTGGCCCTTAGAGCGCACGCGCATCACAGAGAGAGTAACGGCCAATCCCGCCCAGGTACAGCGTGCCGCCGAAATGATCGTCGCCGCAGGCATGCTCAACATCCACGCCGGCAATGGCGCCAATCGCTCCGGCGCGGGCCCCGAGATATTGGCCCTCGCCGAATACTTAAGCAGTCCCGTCACCAACAACGCCACCGCGCGCGGCATCATCCCCGAAGATCACGATCTGCTCTTCCCGCCCTTGTGCATGGCCGCCTACATGACCCATGTGCAATCGGATCTCATCCTGGCCGTTGGCACGCGCCTGGGCGAACTGGCCATGTGGGCCAGGCCCCCGCTCTGGGGCGATCCCGCCGAGCAGCCTCTGATCCAGATCGAATCCGATCCGGCCAACATCGGCCTCAACCGCCCCGTCGACGTCGCCCTCATTGGCGACGCCAAAGCCGTTATGCAGCAGCTGCTAGAAGCCGTTCAAGCTCTGACCTCGCCCCAAGAGCCCGACCCGCGCCTGGCTGAACTGCAAGAAGTTCCGCGCCCAATGGTGGAAAGGACTGCAAGACGACATTGCCGATATGGAGCGTGCACCCATGCTCACCGGCCAGATATTCAAAGTCTGCAACGACTACTTCCCCGACGACGCCATTGTCGCCCTCGACGGTGGCAACACCAATATGTGGTCGATGCACTACATCGTGCCCCGCACGCCGGGATCCGTGCTTTGGACGGCCAACATGGGCCACCTGGGCACCGGCCTGCCCTATGCCATCGGCGCCAAGATCGCCGCTCCCGACCGCACCGTCTACTGCGTCTCCGGCGACAGTGCCTTTGGCTTTAATATGCAGGAGCTGGAAACGGCCGTTCGTCTCGACCTGCCCATCATCACCATCGTCGCTGTCGACGGCGCTTTTGGCATGGAAAAATCAGCGCAAAGACGCGTCTTCGGCCGTGAAGCCCCCTGGTTCCATCACGACCACGCCCCCGTCCGCTACGACAAAATAGCCGAAGCCATGGGCTGCCACGGCGAATACGTCGACAAAGCCAGCGACATCCGCCCCGCCCTGGAACGCGCCACCGCCTCCGGCAAACCAGCCGTCATCCACGCCGCCGTCGATCCCGAAGCCAACACCGATCCGCCGGGGCTCTACATCTGGAACATGGCCCGCTCAGGACAAATGTAAACAATGCTTAATGGCGATTTCTCAATGGTGAATTGTAAACCGAGTACGCTCTTCATTAACAATTCACCATTCACCATCAAGAATTAAGAATTATGCACACCATCTACCTCGACATCTCCATCCCCCGCATCCTCCTCACCCGCCTCCTTGGCCGTTTCTCCAGCGCCGCCTATTTTGGCCCCAGCTCTCCCCTGCACTTCGCTGAACTTCCCGATCCTCCCTTACCCTCGGGCGATTGGGTGCGTGTGCACAACCGCATGTGCGGCATATGCGGCAGCGATCTACACCAGCTCTTTGTCGATACCGGCCTCGACGTCTCCCCCGTCGCCTTGCCCGCCCACAAACGCATCTACCTCGGCCACGAGATGGTCGGCGAGATCGTGGAAATTGGCTCAGACGTTTCCTCATTCCAAGTCGGCGACCGTGTCGTGCGTTGGGGTCGCGCCGATGACTGCCTCGCCCGCGGCCGTTCGCAGCTTTGCCCACCTTGCCAACGCGGCCATCGTGTCCTTTGCGAACACGCCTCCGAACCCCGCCGGCATTACCCCATTGGCGGAGGATTCGGCGACAGCTTCATCACCCCTGCGCCAACCTTGCTGCCCGTGCCCGCCGGCCTGAGCGACGAGCAGGCGATCTTCACCGAACCGGTAGCCGTAGCCATCCACGCCGCCACCCGCTGCCCCGCCCAGGCCGGCGAGCAGATCCTGGTCCTTGGCGTTGGCACAATCGGTTTCCTCCTAATTCAGGCCATTCGCGCCTTCGAGCCCGCCTGCCACCTAACGGCCGTTACCCAATACCCTTGGCAAGCGGACATCGCCCGCCAGTTAGGTGCGGAGAACGTCATCTTGACCTCCGAAGACGCCTACACGGCCGTCAGTGCCCTCACCACTGCCCCCCTATACGAAGGCCGCTCCAACAACCGTATGATCATGGGCGGATTCGACGCCGTATTCGACTGCGTCGGCATTCCCCAAACCCTCAACGACGCCTTGCGCTGGACCCGCGCCAAGGGCACCGTCGTCCTCGTCGGCGTCAACCTGCACCGTATGAAACTCGATCTCACGCCCGTCTGGCACCAGGAAGTAGATCTCATCGGCGCCATCGGTCATGACATCGTCACCTGGCAGGACGAGCAAATCTCTACCTTCGACCTGGCCATGCGCTGGATGGGCCAAGGCAAAATCAAGACGGATTTGCTGCTTACACACCGCTATCCGTTGGCGGCATATCGGGAAGCCTTTGACACGGCCGTTGATAAAGAGGAAAGTCGTTCAATCAAAGTAGCATTTGATATCTAGTCGACCTTCTTCGATCATAGTAGGGGCGAGACGGTTGGCCATAGCCTCACAGGATAACAAACCATCTCCCATCCAACCGTTTCGCCCGCTCGATACTAGACCTCACGGAACACCCTAAACGACACATGCAGAACCCTATTTGCGTCTCCTGGCTGAGTGCTACGGCCGTTTTCTCGATTTCAAACACACGGAAGAATACAAGACCGATAACGCCCTGGATGTCGCCCTGGACATGTTGCAATATGTCGATACCTACTACACCGCCGTCACAGAATCGCCGCCCTCAGACGATCCCGCAGTCATAGAAGGTCACTCCAACAGAAAACTGATAGTCTGGCATAGCCCCGTTGCCGGCAGAACGCGCACTAAACCCCTCCCTACTACCTCCTATTCCCATTGTGTTGACATCTCCCCCCCAACCGCCGATAATATGCCGAACAATCTAGCTGAAAGCTGACACTTGACAGCTATCAAAGACAGGAGATTCTTCAATGAACATCGTCCTATGGATTCTACAAATCTTGTTAGGCCTTTACTTCCTTGCCATTGGCGTCATGCACTTCATCGTGCCCCCCGGTCTACCGGCGGCAATGAGCTGGATGTACGACTTGCCCGGCTGGCTGCATTGGCTGAGCGGCACCGCCGAAATCTTGGGGGGTCTCGGACTCATCCTGCCCGGTCTGACCAAGATCCAAACTCGCCTCACCCCGCTCGCCGCCCTCGGCCTCGTCCTCGTCATGGTCGGCGCAATCATCTACCACCTCACTCGCGGCGAAACCCAAAACCTCGTCATAAACATTATCCTGGCCGCGCTCCTCTTCTTCATTTACTACGGCCGTACACGTTTGGCTCCTTTGACGGACCGGAACGCTTCATGACTTCGCTATTTCACGTCTGACCGCCAGGCAATTTCTATCGTGCCATTCGGCAGGAAATTCGACTTCAGATAACCAAGCGACTGTTCTCGATCGTCTCCACCTTCGTTCGTTAGCAGCAGCTGCTCGCAGAAGGCTGCAATATCTTCAATGATTCGTTCGCAGCGATAATAGGCCACGTGCAAGCGCATTGACAGGCGCATCGCCATAAGTCGGATAGAAACGCTCTTCTTCTTCTTGAGGCGTAAGCCCGGAATCCAATAATCCACCCCCGACATACATCAAATCCCGTTCCTTGGGAGCCAGGATCGGCTCATCCCAGTCGACAATATAAAAAGCACCATCAGCGGCGATTAAGATATTCCCCGCGTGAATATCAGAGTGACAGACGACAAATTCCAACGCTTGCTCTTGCACAGCTCGCGCCAATTGTCCCGCGCGTTCGATAAGCTTCACGATTTCAACCCGCTTCTGTCGCAAAAACGTGGCCACTTGAATGGCCACCGGATCGTCAAAAACATCCCTATCACTGCGCGATAAAAACGAGGCAACGAGTTGGCGATAATACGGCGAAAACTCCTCACTGCGTATACCTTCACTTAAGGTTAGAGGCAGTTGTGCCCTGTGAATCCTTTTTAGGGCTGTACCAAATTCACGCCAGTGGTCATCCCCTAGCGTAACCTCATAGCCATTATGACCTGCGACAAACGGGTAAAGGATTGTCTTGTAGCCATCCATGTTTCCCCAAAGCTGCCCACCAATGCTTTCCAGCGCAGGGATGATCTGCTGGATGCCCTGATCACTGAGGAATTTAGGCAGCGCAACAGATGTCTCGTCAAATTCACCTTCTCTCAATTTCAGAAAGTAAGGAGTCCCGTTGCCGGCAACGACCCGGTAGACGGCCGTATTCACGTCGGCCCCAAGCGGCAGAAAAGCAACCTGCTCGACCACCAAGCCATATTCAGCCAGCAAACAAGCGCCAATTCTCTGCGCTTCAATATCAGGTTCTTCAAGCATTAGCCGCTCTCTAGTCTACCTCTTCAGCAATTCAGTCCGCTAGCTTCCACCATTTCCCCACCAAAGGCAAACAAACAAAAACCGCTCGAATAACGCTCCGAGCGGTTGCATAGATGCCAATGTCGCCAATTCAGTATAGGTACGTTACCAATGAGCTGGAGTAGGAGGCATCCACAGATGCCGTCCGGTCGCGCCATAAAATGCAACCGCCTCCATCCTTAACTGCAATGGAGCCACACCTTTTGCCAGATCAAGCTGCTAACCTCTACTGAGATGAATCACACCCATTCACAATTCGCACTGTTTTTGAGGACTAGCGATACCTTATGGTCGCGTGGCCGAGAAATTGTCAAAGCGCACGTCCACTGGCGCACCTTCGTAACTATACGCCCGTATCCCTGCATCACGCCCCGGGCTAGTGAAACTGCTATCAGTGAATGAAGTGACTAAAGTGCCATTGATGTAAAGTTTGATAAGTGTACCTATGCGGTCAACTCGTAGATGGTTGGTTCCCGTACCATAATGGATCACAGAGCTGTCAGTCCAGTCTACCAGCAACTGCCAGGTACCATCCAAGCTTCTCTTTTCTACAAAGTACTCTTGGAAAGTAGGAGCTACCAGAAATTGATAGGTTTCATATGTATCTCCAACCCACCGAGCCCCAAACAGTATTCCGTATGTACTTGAAACGATTGAGGTCTGACGGGCGTCTACTTCAATGCGGTAAGCGGGAGGCAGGACCAGATCAGGCGTAACCCCGCCACCCTGATCAGGGATTTTGAGCAAGATTTGATATTCCCCATTGAGGTAAGCGTATTTCCGAGATTCGAGATCTCCCGTGTACCAGCCACTATTCGGATCGCTGAAATCATCAAAGTATCCAGCCCAGAAATTGGCGAGAGCAACCGGCAAGTACGTGTATGAGTCCGTAGCTGGCGGAGCAGTTGTGTCAACAGTGACGTCATCCACAAAGTAGTTGCTGTTTAGTGAAGCATCCGTCTCAACCCGAAAGTGCAAGGTAATCGTCTGCCCGGCGTATGAACTGAGATCAATAATTCTCTCAACCCAGCCGCTGTTCGCGTTGTCGACACATAGATCAATCGTCTGCACGGTGGTGCTGTTGATTCTCACCCGCGCAAAGTCATTCCCGCAATTATCCTCGGAACCGACCCACTCCCAATATTTCAACTTGGAATTCCCATTGGGAATGTTCAAACTCTGTGCGATGAAAGAGATATCGTCATAATCACCCCCCAGCCACGCAGCCCAGTTTCCACTTTGGGCCGGTACCGGCAAGGTGGGCATCTCCGTGATGACATCCCAACCGTGGGAAGAGTATTCCTGCCACGAACCGTCACGGCCGTTCTCGAAGTCTCCATTGGCAATCCCTGCAGAACTGAACCCAAGCACATTGACTCCCGGTAGAGTCTGGCTTCGGCCGTCGCTGATGTGATCCTTGAGAGGAGGGTTCTGAACAGTGTGGGGCAGTGCAGATCGGTCACCTGCAGGTGCAGGCGTAACAATTTCATCCTTGTAGGCGTGAGCGGGGATGAGGCTGCTGCTTAGCGTCCACACAAGAGCCAGCAGTAGCGCCAAACCCAGGCCAACGGTCAACGCGAATCGTTTGCTTTTCATTGCTGATGTCCTCCCGTAAATATCTGGGCCGCTTGCTGGTCTGTCGGCCATGCTTTCGCACTAAGCCGATTCCCAGCAGGCTTTCTCCTCTCACTGGCACCGATGCGCCTGGCTATCCAAATATTGCCCCACAATATTGCTGTCAAGTACCGGTCCTACAAACTCTGCGACATGAAGGCTCCGTGCTCCCTTCAGTTATGCGAGTTGGCCCCATATGTAAAGTCTGCGTGCAATGCGCAAAATCATCAAGTGACTAATGTCACCTGAATAGGTGCCGAAAGTAATTATCCGTTGTGCCGCCGATCGCCGCTTTTCGCCCCAAAACATCGAGCCTCAAAACCGCCGGTCAAGCAGCAGGAGCCAAACACGGCCGTTCGCACTGATTTACATGGTGCCATCAAACGCAAAGAACCGCTCAACTGGGATGTCAAGCGGTTCATCTGAATCGATTACCGCGAAGGGTAACCCAATCCGAACTCAATAATTTTACGTTTTTGGCTGGAAATCTGGGCGCGACGACTGAAGCGGCGTATTACCTCACGGAGATCATTTCATTTGCCTCTGCAGAAATGCTAGAACCGCAGCAGCCTCGGCACCACCGGCCACAGCATGGGCCTTGCCAACAAATTCCCGGACCAAAGCATTATCTAATCTCTGCTGTTCGTTCACCAGTTGGCTCCTAACAATGCCATGTCGCTAGGCGACCCCTTCCAGATCTACGCGGCCAGGTTCACTCATAAGCCAATACCTCGCGGATCGTCAGCCGTGCCGCGCTGCGCGCTGGCACCATGCTGGCCACCACCGACAGTAGGATGACCACCCCCAGCCAGATAACAAATCCAAGTCCGGTGATCTTCAGCGACATATCCGTACCGATCATGGCCGTGCTGATAATACGTAACAAAAAGTAGCTAATTGGGAAAGATAACACCACCGCGATCGCCCAGCTAATCATGCCGATCATCAACCCCTCGACGACCACCGACTTGACGATTTCGCCATCGACAGCGCCGATAGCGCGCATGACGCCAATCTCCCGCGTCCGCTCCAGGACATTCATGCCCATCGTGCCCATGAGGCCGATGCTGCCCACCAAAGCAGTCAACAAGGCCATCGTCAGCAAGAAAATCACCAGGATATTCATCCCTTGTGACTGCTGCTGGCGCATTACCAGGCCCGCCTCTACATTGCTGACCTTGATGCCCGCCGCACGCAGCTGCTGGTCGACAGCCGTACTGATCGCCTGCTGCTCATCCATGTCCGTGGCGTCCGCTTCCATGCGGAACGTTGCCGCTACACCAGGCGCGTTGAGTTCACTGGCAATGACGTCATAATTGGCATACCCTAACGATTCACCCACCATATCGATAAAAGGGAATATGCCGATAACCGGCCACTCTTCGGCACGGCCGTCCTGTATGCTAATACGCAGCGTATCGCCAGGCACCAGATCCGGAAACTGTTTGTAAACGGTATCAGAGACCACCAGCACCTTCTCATCACCTGGCTCCAACCAGCGCCCGGCGATCATATCGGGATTAACAAAAGTCGTCCCTGCCGGCGGCGCTGAAACGATCAGGTTGCCAATATTCTTATCTTCGGCGTCCAGCATTTCGACGATGGTGCCCGACCATCCTTCGACCTTGCGAATACCTGGCACCTGGAAAGCCACCTGTTCCACTTTGGAAATGCGATATGGCTGTTCCAGGGTCACCATCACATCAGCCATGAAATGCTGCCCTAGCTTGTCCATGAAGCCGTTCAGCGAGGAGCGCACATTAAACACAGCGATAAATATCGAGCCGGCCACGATCAAGGTGAACAAGGTCAAAGCCAGTCTGCCTTTGCGGCGGAAGGTATTGCGCATGGAGAGCAGCAACGGCCGTGAAAGCCACTGCATACGTCTACCCAGGCGATCCAACAAGCCGCTGCTGGCCCCGGCATCCCCAGGTCCATCTTCGCTAATCGCCCTGCGCACAGTCATCTTCGATCCCTTGCTGACCGGGAAATAGCCGGCAGCCAGGGGGATGGCCATCGCCAGAAAGACCTGAATGACGACGGCGATAGGTATCACCCTGAAACCTTGAATGGCCAGGCTCATGAAACCGCCCATGAATAGCGCCAGGCGATAGCCGGCGACCATGCCCAATGGAACGGCAATGATCAGGGCGATCATGCTGAAGGCAATGATCAGCGCGATATACATGACGGATATATTGAAACTGCGCGCGCCGATTAGCTTCATGACCCCAATTTGCCTGCGGTGTTGCGAAAGCAGTGCATTGAGCGTATTCACAATTAGCGAACTGCTCAAGAGCATGACCAATACGCCCAAAGCGCCCAGGACGCCGATCATGGCCAGCGCAATCGATTCCGCCGGATGTTCCGTCGTCTTATTGGTGTTTGTGCGGTAGATCGTGCGCCCCGTGAGCTTCAATCTATCCTCCACACGCTCAGTCACTTCGGCGATAGCCGCTTCGTCATTGCCATCACCTTCGACCTGGACATAAAGGCGGTTGTAACTATCCTGCCCACCGATCCACTCGGCGCTGTTTAGCGTCATATAGCCGCGCGGTGCCGCGGTAAAGTCCCCGGCAGCATATTGGTCACCTACTTCACCCACAACCGGCACCCTGCGTATCGTGCCATTCGACAGTTGGACCAGCGCCTCATCACCTGTGACGAGGCCGCTGGGGTTCATCATATCTGTGCGCACCATCAGCTCCCGGTCAGCGGGTATCGCCCGCCCCTTGCCCGGATTTAAGAGGTTGATCGCGGATGTGGCGTAATTGTCGTACGCCATCACATCGAGCGGCTTCCAGGTTTCTCCGTCAACACTGACACGCACCGGAATCATCTGCCTGCCTTCGGCCGTCGCAACACCGGGCATGTTCTCGACCGTTTTTACCAAGTCATCGGTAAAGGGATCGGTGATGATTTCTATATTGGCCGGCTGCGCGGCAGCATAACCAACGCGCAGATCTTCGGCGACGATCACATACATGCTGACCATCGTGCCCACGGCGAACACACCCACAGCGATAGATGCGACGACCAGAATGGTCCGGGTTCGGTTCACCCACAGATCGGCAAGCACTTTGCGCCAGCTAGGTCTCATGAGGTTGCCATTCATAGCGACACCGCCTGCACGCTGCGAGCTAGGTTTTCTTCCCGCCGCTCACTCGCCACCTGTTTCAGCAGCGCCACCGTTTGCGGCGATTGCTCCATGATCTGGTAGAAGTGATCTTTCGGTATCATAGCCAATTCAACGGGCGACCCATTGGCCCGGACGTTGGCAATGGCTTTCTCGTTGCGCATCAGCTCCACTTCGCCAAAGAATTGGCCGGCATCCAGGCAGGCAACGGCCCTATCCAAACCACCGTCCATGACCGATACCTGGCCATCGGCAACCATGAAAAAATACTCTACCGGCTCTCCCTGCTGAATGATCGTCTCCCCCGCTGCAAACACTCGTTTCTGCATTTCATGGGTTGCCTGCAACATCTGCGGATGGTCAAGCGAAGGCAATACGCTGGCTACCGTCGGATCGATGAATTCGCCATCGGAAATAATGATCGTACGGTCGGTGCGGCTCGTCAAAGATGGGTCATGGGTGACGATCAGGATTGTCTTGCCCCGTGCCGCCAACTCGCGAAAGACACGAATCACGACATCGGCCGATCGCGAATCCAGATTACCGGTAGGCTCATCGGCGACGATAATCGGCGGGTCCGTGGCCAAAGACCGCGCGATAGCCGCTGCCTGCTGCTGCCCATTCGAAACAGATGCCGGCAGATCATAAGCATGATCTTCCAGACCAACCATGCGCAGCAGCTCCATAGCCCGCTCCGGTCGCTCGGAATACTCATAAACATTGCAGTAATCCATTGGCAGCATGGTATTTTCCAGCAGGCTTAGTGTCGGCAGTAGTTGGAAGAATTGAAAGACGATGCCCACATTGCGGCCGCGCCAAAGGGCGCGTTTACTTTCCGACATGCTGTAGATATCTTCGCCACCAATCGTAACACAACCGGAAGTGGGATGGTCGATGCCGGTCAGCATATTGAGCAGCGTCGATTTGCCGCTGCCCGATTTGCCCACCAGTGAGACAAACTGGCCGAAATCGATTTTCATATCGACTCCTTTCAGTGCCTCAAAACTGCCGGCCGCGTTCACATAGGTCTTGACAACGCCTTCTAGCTGGATGGCCGGTTTGGAGGTGTCAATGGTGTTATTGTCTGCATCGCGTCCCGTGTAGCCGGTAAGCAGCGGCCCATTCGCATCCCCGTTTTCCCTGATGATCTGCTCCGTAGAAATTGTGACGCTCGCTTCGTTTTCCGCAGCATCCCTTTGCGTTATTTCGTCCACCAGTCGGCCATCAGAGATGAGCACTCTGCGCGTGAAGCGCGAAGCCAGGTCCATATCGTGCGTCACCATGATCACCGTTTTGCCCTGCTGCACCAGCTTGGCGAAGATCTGGAATATCGTTTCGGCCGTTACCGTATCCAAATTGCCCGTCGGCTCATCGGCTACGATAACCGGTGGATCATTAACCAGCGCCCTGGCGATCGCCACGCGCTGCTTTTGGCCACCCGAAATATGCGCCGGCAATTTGTAAGCATGTTCCGTCAACTCGACGATCGCCAGCAGCTCCATCGCCTTTTCACGGCTGATCGCCGGCTGGTAATGCCCGGCGAATTCCTGCGGCAGCATGATATTGTTCACCAAGTCGAGCTGTGGCAGCAGTTCAAATGATTGGTAGACGATGCCCAGATTTGTGCCGCGCCATACTGCCAGTTCATCTTGACTCAGAGTCCCAATAGATATCGGCTGCAAATTGCCGTTGTGTGCCGGTCGCCCTTGGGGCATGAACAGGACCACGCCCGCCGAAATCTCGCTGACGCCGGAGATCATATTAAGCAGCGTCGTCTTACCGGCCCCCGACTTGCCGATGATACCCAGCAGCTCTCCTGAATACACGTCCAGCGTGATCCCTTTCAGCGCCGCAAAATCACCGGCGCCAGTACGATATATTTTCTTTACATCCCGCAATTGCAGAATCCTATCAGACATAGTATAAGATATCCTCACAAAAGAAATTGAAATCTAGTAGTGTGAAAACGATTTGGCAAATAGTTTTCTGTGCGATCTACCAAAGGGTGCGTTTCAAATGAGTTGGAGTAGTGGCCCCCTCAGATGCCGTCCGGTCGCATTCTCAACGGCAACCTCCTCTTAGTTAACGAATAATGGAACATACCTTTTACCAAACCGCACTACAGGGTGATCGGGCTAATTTCCAGTGGCGAAAACACAGTTACAAGCGCATCGACAAGCTGCATACATTCCTCAGAAGACATTTGCATCACCAGATTCTCGTAATGTTGCACATGGTCTAGCAACATCTGCGACCACTCATCGTTCGTCGCCTCCTCTTGCACCAGCAAACCAAAAGCGAATCCAGCAAGCAGCATCAAGTTAGCCTTTATGTCGCTCTCGTCCTTGGCCAATATTTGCGGCAAGTAGATCGAGAGGATCTGTTGCCCCGCCCTCTTGCGCAGTCGAATCGCAACAACGGTCATCACTTCGACGCAGTAGCGAATGCCGGCCGGGCCCTCGGGTGGGATGCGCGCCAGCAGCTCCTGCGCCAGATCCTTGCGCGGAAAATCTTCCTGGCGCATTTTAGCCAGGACAAATTCCTTCAGTTGCGCTTCATCCAGTTTCGCCAGGCCGTTTTTTTGACTGCGTCTATGCTTACCATCGGCCGTCAAGAAGACTGGGCAGAAAAGACGCTCGGCTCGACCTGGACCTGACTTTCCTTCGGCCAGCTGGTATTCTGAACTGACCATGCCCTTCTCTTCCAAGACGCAAAGCATGTCATAGGCGGTGAATGGGCTAACTCCCAGCCGTTCGGCCAGCATTGAGTAATGGATCGGTCCGTCCAACTCTCTATTCAAGTCAACCAAATTTACTACAAACTCTTCCTGTCGCCGCGTCAGCTTCATTCCAATATTCCCTAATTTACCAAATTTACCAAAATTTAAGAGATCCTACTGCATAAGTCAACCTTAATAGAACAAGAGTCATCTGCTATTAAGCACTTCACCGCGAAACTAAGTACAAGCTCCCTCATATGGATGGTTGGTGCCATGGCCGGTCTCCTGACCGTGCCACAATTCACCCTGCTGAACATTTTTGACTGCACTTAGTTGACATACAAACATCTTTTGTATAGTTCGCACAAGGTGCCCTCCGGAACGTGCTTCTTAGCGTTCGGCGCCTCAGATGCGAGCGGTGCCCATCTGAAGATGCCCTGCTCCTCAAACGTCAAACCAGCTTTGTCAGTCTCCTGGCCTTCAATAAATAACACATGCGGCCATCATCATGTACAATTCATCCCAGTTAGTAAGCCGGATAGAAAGAGTAGACTATGAAGATTGGGCAAGAAGACAAGAAGGATCAAGGAACATTTCCCCGCAGCCGGGCCATGCTTGTAAGGGCGCTTATCCTCCTCAATGCCTTCGTGCTGGGTGGCTGTCTTGCTCTGGTAATCATCAATCGCCGACTAAACAGCCAGCTCAATCAATATGTTTCCTCACAGAGCATGGCGGCGGCGTCAACAATCATTGACTTCATGGATGATCTGCTACCCTTGTACCTGATCTGTGGTTCGGTTCTGCTGCTGCTGTTGCTTATTTCCGCCACGGTCTGGGCCTGGACCAAGACCCAATCTCGTTTCTGGCGCTACGGGACCATCCTGCTAATCTTGATTGCGCTAATCCTCGTGGCGGGAATGTGGCTAATGGGCGTCAGCAGTGGACCAATCCCCCTGCCGACAACTCCGACACCAGCGGCATCGGCATCACTTAACTAATGACAAATTGAATCACACTCCGCATTGACATGGCGGCCAAACTGAATATAGTATAAGAACATCAATTTTAGCAATCGACTCTAGGCTTGGATTCCGCCTGCACAGGATCTGATGGACTCGCTAATTCTACCTTACAATGCCAACGAAATAGCGGCAACCCATTCCGCCATTACCGGCCTTATTGCCGGTTTCGCCCTTACCGGCATGTTTCTACTCGTTGAGCGCGTAGGCAGCAGCGAACAGAAAATCAGCGAGCAATACTTGCGCGCCATGCTTCTGCTCTTCATAGCCTCGCTCGTTGCCACATTGGCCGCCTTCCTCTACTCCAGCATCGTCGGCATACCTGCTGATCGAGCTTATTTCAATTTTGTCATGGCTGGAAGTATGTTCGCCATCAGCTCGATCGTACTCCTCTTGGGGATTACCTTTGTCTTCAGCGTCCTTGCTGTAGAAGAAATCCTGGTCATGGCTCGCCGCATCAGCTATTTTGTCATCCTATTCAGCGCGCTGCGCGTATGGGATGATCTCAGTGTGGCATCAACCACCTATGGCCTGCCGCCTGGCTTGCCGCTACTTTTACTACTAATTTTCCTTGTACCCTATCTTTCGGGCACCTTCGTACTTCTCGGGCGTGTTCAATCAGTTCTGCAACGGTTCCAGCATGAATCATTCAAAGCCTACGGCTATACGACAGTAGCAATTTGTTTTGGCATTGCCTTCTGGATATCCTTACTGAATATCAGGCCAGAATCACAAAGAAGTTTCAGCATCTGGCAGCCATTGATATTGATGGCGCTGATCGCCATTGTGGGCACGTGGACGATCCTGTTGTCACCGCAGCATTCCATTGAGCGTGAAATCGAGCAAAAATAGGATCAGTATCACTGGGAATACGCGGGCAGCCAATCTCCATGTGCCTCAATTAGGTCATCGACCAGCGACCAGATCTGATCCAGATCCAGCTCCGCCGCCGTATGCGGATCAAGCATCGCCGCATGGTAGATATGTTCCCGCTTTCCGGTCAGTGCCGCCTCCACAGTCAACGCTTGCACATTGATATTGGTCTGCATCAGCGCTGCCAGATGCGGCGGTAGCATGCCAACTCGGGTCGGCTGGATGCCATTCTCATCTACCAGACATGGCACTTCCACACAGCAACCTTGCGGCAAATTATCGATCAATCCCTCATTGCTGACATTGCCATAGACGACGCGCGGCTGTCCAGTCTCCATGCTGTGGATGATTAGTGAACCGTACTCACCGCTGGGGTTAACACGCAGTTTCCGCCGTGGGTCTTCCAGTTTCTTGCGCAATTTTTCCCACTTGGCGATCTGAGCTTCACAACGCGTAATATATTCGTCCAGCGGGATATTGAAGCTTTCGATCAGGTCGGGCCGGTCGCGCTTAATAAACCAGGGCACATACTCGCTGAAATGCTCGCTGGATTCCGTGACGAAATACCCCAGGCGCTTGAACATCTCGTAACGAACCCGGTTCCACTCCGGCACGCGATCCTCTGCGATCACTTGCCGTAGCAGTGGGTACAGGTCTTCACCGTCTCGTTCAAATCTTAGATAAAAGGCCATGTGATTGATGCCCGCACACACATAGTTAATCTCATCCGGCGCTATACCTAGGTCAAAGGCGAGTTGCATAGCCGTACCTTGCACACTGTGGCAAAGCCCTATTGTCTTGACCGGCGTAGCGCGACTGAGCGCCCAGCAGTTCATGGCCATCGGGTTAACGTAATTGAGATGCAGCACATTTGGGCATAGCGCTTCCATATCGCGCGAGATGTCCAGCAACACGGGAATCGTACGCAAGCCGCGCATAATGCCGCCAATACCAAGCGTATCGGCGATCGTTTGGCGCAGCCCATACTTCTTGGGGATCTCGAAGTCGGTCACTGTACCCGGCTTATAGCCACCAACCTGGATCATCGTGATCGCATAGTCGGCGCCATCCAGCGCCGCCCGGCGATCCATAGTCGCCGCGATGGTTGGCTCAATCTCCAGCCGCTCCGCGATTTTCTGGGCTACAATCTCAGTAGTACGCAGGCGCTCCGGGTCAATGTCAAAAAGGCTGATCGTACAATCAGCCAGTTCAGGAAATCCAAGAATATCTCCCAACAAATTCTGGGCGAATACGGTGCTGCCTGCACCTATGAAGGTGATCTTTGTCATGATGATGCTCCTTACTATAGATCGCTAGTCGCGGACAATCCGCCCGATCTCGCGCAGCACACGCTGCTCTTCGGGGTGGATATCGCCAAACGGCCGTGGTCCCACGTTCAGAAAAAAGACAGATCCCAGCGCCCTTACCTGCCTGTAGACGTCCACAATCTCCTGCGTGCTTTTTATCCTGTAGTTCCAGGGCTGGTATGACCAACCCGTATTCAGATTCCACCAGACGGCCGTTGGTAGATCACCAACGGCCGTAGTATTAAAGCCGGTCGTATTTTCACCGGGCAGATCCAGCTCCCACACTTGATAATCTTCGCCAGGCAGTGGCAGGACATGCGAGTTATTGCTGACCACCGCTTCTGGCTGCAGTTCATGGATCAGATCATATGTGCCGGCAAGATCCCAGCTGCCGCCCGGCGCGAAATACTCTCGCTCCACCCTCGTCTCAAAAATCTGGGCCGGCCAGTAACCATCGAAAACAAAACCGTCAATACGGCCAAAATTGGAACATAACTCCCGTATTTGCCCTTGATAAAAAGCGACGTAGGCTTGCCAATCACTACGATAGGCGGGATGGGTCCAATCCACCAGGGAATAATAAAAGTGAAGACCCAAGTCCCGGGCATGCAGCGCCTGGGCTAGTTCGGCGATAATATCACGCCCGAAGGGTGTGTTGCTGACCTTAAACTCGGTCAGCGCCGTATCCCAAAGTGAGAAACCATCATGGTGTTTGCTGGTGATCACCAGGAATTTCTGCCCCGCCTCGAGCATCAAATCAGCCCACTCATCAGCGTAAAAGCGCTGGGGATTAAAGCGCTTCATCCGCTTGCGATACGTTGCGTATGGGATTTGCTCTTGATAATAAATCCACTCACTCCCCCGATTTGACAGGGAATACAAGCCCCAATGAACCGACAGGCCATAGCCCATCTGTAAGAATTGAGCGGCCCCTTTTTCTGTCGCCCTGAGCCTGGCCTGGCTCGTGTCTTCAACCTCAAAATTATCAACCCTTTTCACAATCTTCCTCCGTAAACGGCTGACAGCTAGCAGATGTCAGGAGTCAGCCTGTCAACTTGAAGTTGAATTTGCAGTACTGCTAAATAATAGATCAAATTGCCAATTTCGCCACGCCATCCGCCACAATCGTCCCCATCGAGTTTCCCTAGAACATAAACGCCGTGGAAAGAAACGTCCTTCAGAAACTCGATTATTTGCAAACCGCCGCAAAATAACACCCGCCGATGCAGCGGATGCCTATTGCTTTTCGCAATGGGATAACATAGAATTAAGATTAGGGTGAGAGTATTTCTCCAATTGCATTCAAAAGCCTTTTTATTATGAGTGCTGAATTATTGGAGAAAATGTTCTAGAAGGTGCGCTTGGGAGTTTTTTCTATTCTTGTTGTTCAATTAGCACGATATTCTTGAGACCCGTTACGCAACAAAGCCTCTTCATCGATCCGGGTTGAGCCACAGCCGTTAGGCTTGCCAAATAAGCGAATGATGCGTTCACGTATTTTTCGCATATCTGTTTGACGTTAGTTTTTATCTTTTGTGGGGTCCTATGTCCAGGCTTCAGGTTAAAGGCTTTGGGGGTCTTGATCTTAGCGGAAACGGGCGCGCTGTTCACAGCTTTCCGACGCACCATGTCGAGGAGTTACTTGGTTTTCTACTCCTGAATCAGAACCGAGCATGCAGTCGCGATCAGCTAATTGAACTGTTGTGGCCCCATGATGCTACTGTGAACGGCCGTCACTGTTTGAGCACAGTTCTCTGGCGATTGCGGGGCGTTTTTAGACAACTGGGCCTTAGCGCCCGTTCGTACCTGCGAACCACGCGCGACTACGTTATTTTCTCTCCATCGCGGCCGCTGAATTTTGATGTCGAATCTTTTCAACAGCAGCTGGATATCGCTTGGTCTACCAAACAAGATGATGCCAGAATAGATAGGCTTTGCAGGGCAATCGATTTATATCAGGGCGACCTTTATGGCGACATATTCGCGGACTGGTGCTTAATTGAACGCGAGCGTCTGGCGCGCATGCATCTACAGGCTCTCGGCGATCTCTTGCACTGTTATATTCGTCAGCGTGAGCTTTCAAAGGCGGTCGATATCGGGCAGAGGATCTTATCAATAGATCCATTGCGCGAGGAGATACACCGCGCCCTAATATACTGCTACGGGCAACTCGGCTATCGGTCAGAAGCAGCAGCTCAATTCCACCTATGTGCAGATAGCCTGATGAACGAACTCCAAGTCTTGCCCATGCCGGACACGGTGTGCATTTACCAACAGATTCTGGCTGGATGCACGAATTACGGCCAATCACGACTAAATTATGAATTACTTGCGCGTGCTCGCAAGGCAAACATCGAATTTCAGCAAGCCGGCGACAAGCTCATAAGGATACTTGACGAAATCGAAAACATGGATGCGGCTACATTCACCTGACAGTTACCCCACCTATCAGCATACATTCCGGACCTCAAGAAGTAGTCATATTTACTGATATTTTTTGCATTTTGGCAGCGGTTGCATTATAATTTGGTTCAGGGTGAACATTTCTCTTGGGTTGCATGAATAGATGGTTTTTTTATGAGCTGTCATTCAAGCGTTTGGGCATGTTCCGGAAGGCGCGAAAAAGAGGGCTAAACAGGAAAATATAAAGCGACGGAAACAGGTTGTGCCGTATTGCCTGGTAACTGATTTTATATTTGTTGCACCTTCATGGATCATTGGGGACTTTAGAAGTCCACTGAAACAACCAACGTAATGTAGCGTATTGGCGTCTATGTCGTATGAGCAACAAACGACTACTTGTTGTATTGGCGCGTCACTTTTCGGAACGAATATATGTAAAGATTTATGTTAAATCCATCGCTGGAAAGGGAAACGGGCGAATTGCTGTAACAATTCGCCCGCCAGCAAGGTAAATTGAGTCGTGCTCGCAAAACTTACCTCACTCTCATTTTACTTCCCCAAAACGAATAGCACAACTTCAATTTCAAGATGCATAGTTTCCGTCTGCTTTCTGTAGCCTGAAACCTGCTATGGCCATTTAGGCGCGATCAAGGTTATTGGTGTGCGTGACCAGGATCTGCCATGTACTTGCGCACATAAGTTTCTGTTTTAGCTGAAGATTATTCTTAAGAGGAAGTTCCGATGCAAAAGATCATGCAGTACCAACCACTGGCAATAAGCGTTGCCCTGTTGATCTCGAACGGGTTGCCCTTCCGTTGCCTTGCCGGCTCTGGGAGAGATTAGCATGTCCGCACTTCAAGTTAAGGGCTTCGGGGGTCTTGAACTTGCAGCCAACGGGCTTGCCATACAGAGCTTTCCAACACGCCACGTTGAGGAGCTGCTTGGCTATCTGCTGCTAAATCAGAACCAGACATACGACCGCGACAATCTGGTTGAACTATTGTGGCCGCATGATTATTCTGGGAACGGCCGCGGCCGGTTGAGTACGGTTCTCTGGCGATTACGGAGTCTATTCGATAAATTGGGCATTAATAAAAACTCAATCATCCAAACCAGTCGTGACCACGTCATGTTCGCCCCCGGGGAGTCACTACTGTTTGATGTCGAAAGTTTTGAACATCAATTGGATGTCGCTCGGGCGGCAACGGAAGATGCGGCCAGATTAGATGCGCTAGCCAAAGCGATAAATCAGTATCAAGGCGATCTCTTCACCGGCATTTATAGTGACTGGTGCTTGATTGAGCGCGAACGCCTGGCTCAAAAACATCTGCGAGCTCTTGGCGAATTAATGCATTGTCACATCCAGCAAAATGATTATGCCACGGCAATTGGAGTTGGACAATCGATTCTGAACAGTGATCCACTGCGAGAAGAGGTGCATCGAGACCTGATATATTGCTACGGCCAGCTTGGTCATCGGGCAAAAGCATCAGCACAGTTTCAGCTATGCGTGGATTACCTGATGCTTGAACTCAAAGTCCATCCCATGCCGGAAACAGTGCGCATCTACCAGGAGATCGTGACCGGATCCATAAGTGACAGCTTACCAGCGCCGAATCGCGATCTTCTTGAGCGGGCCAATCGTGCAAAGTTGGAGTTCCAGCAAGCTGGCAACAACCTCATTAGAATACTTAGCGAAATCGAAAATCTGAGTTCTGTTACCGTTTCTGACCGATCTCTCACATACTAGCTTGTCTTGTGAGACTTCTGTGAGACTAGTAATATATTATTGCCCTAATACAAAGCGGCCATCCAGTGGCTTAGAAAAGCTGAAGCAACAAATCCTGCCGCATCAACAAATTTTATAGCTAGCAATTACATGGGTAGTCGAAAGCCAGGAGAGACGGTCGGATTTGATCGCGATGCCAGTTCCTATGTGATTCGTATATGGCGCGAAGGCGCAGTCAACGAATCGCAACAAGGAGAGTGGCGTGGTTGGATCGAACACGTCCAGCGCAGAAAGCGTGTCTTTTTTCGCGATACGGCCGAAATCGCCTCCTTCATAAACGAGTGCCTTCGTTTAGATTCCCAGTAGCTAGTCCAAAGGATGCCACCATATTAGGTGGCGCCCAAGATAGTCCAGTTTGTGTGGGTAGCCAGAACTGTGGTTTTTGCTTTTGAAATCATGTTCAATTCGGCGGAGCGTGCCTATTTGGCAAACGCCTTAGCCACAATAGATCCGACCACACTCGTACCCAATCCTAATACGCTTCACAATCAATATGTCACACATTTTCCTGCGAGACGGAGGGAGTAATGACTTCAATTAACAGATACAGACTAGTCTTAACGATCACGCTGATGTTGGCGGGGCTTGTGATTCTTTTCTCAACAGAGGGATATTCCACCACAACTGCTCAGAGCGCGGCTGTTTTCGTCAAGGATGTCAGAGCTTTTGATGCGGATAGCATTGGAACACTGAACCCTGTTGGCCTGGCTTTTTCGCCGGTGGCCAATGAATTCCTCGTTCTGGAAGCTGTCAGTTCAGGGGGAACTCCGTCCGCCAAGTCCGACTTCATCAGGATTGCTCCTGGCGAGGAAAGGCGCGGTTTTGTAAGCGTTGCCGCTTCCATCAACGATCCGATCAACATGACCTTCGATAGCAAGTTTCAGCGATTGCTTTTCTTGCGTTCGGCGCATAGCAATCTATTTGAGTTGGCCGTTGATTCGCAGGGCCTTCTGCTCGCGGGGACGCTGAAACCCCACAATGCCAACAAGCTTGGCATTCAAGATCCGCAAGGTATGGTCACCGATCCGGCGAACGGCGACCTATTCATCCTGAATGGTACCGGTCCCCAACTTCTGCACATTGTACCCGACGCTCAGGGGGGCTTTGCGGATGCGGTCGTCACCGAGGTAGACCTGGGACATACAGGACTGGTCAGTCCGCGCGGTTTGGCCTTAGACCCGACCAGTGGGCATCTGTATATCTTGAATTCTGTCCTGCAGGAACTGTTTGAAGTTACCAAAACCGGCCAGGTTGTGGCCATCCATACGCTCACAGGAACCGATCTCAATATCAATAACCCACAGGGCATGGTTTTTGCCCCAAGTGGAGATACGACGGACGATCCTGCGAAGTTGAACCTGTATCTTGCGGACAGCGCGCAGACGGGCAATCTCTCCGGGATGCAGTCTGAGAACGTAGACGCTGTAGGAGCTGAACAGACCGTAGAGAGCGCCGAAGCTCTGGAAGCTGTACAAACTGCAACAGATTCTGGGCAGCTCGTTGAATTAGCGTTCGCTCCGGTCGTGGCTGCAGTAGCCGCCGACACCACAGCCAATTGGGTGCAGACCATCGATACCTTCAGTTGGTCACCGCCCAGTCCCGACCCTTCAGGCGTGGCCTTTATACCCGCCTTCAATACGCTACTGGTCAGCGACGGCGAAGTCAATGAGATGCCAATCTATAGCGGGATCAACGTTTTTGAGTCTACGCTTAGCGGCACTTTTATTCCAAGCGGCAGTTTCACAACTCTAGATTTCGGCAACAATGAACCTACCGGTATCTCTATTGATCCAACGACTGAGCATTTGTTTATTAGCCGGGATACCCCGCCCAAAGAGGTCTTCGAAATAGACCCGGGCACGGACCACGAGTATAATACAATAGATGATACTGTCACCTCGGTAGTGACCGCCGATTTCGGCAGCACCGATCCCGAAGGTGTTACTTTTGCCACTGGATTGGGAGTTCTTTTTATTGCGGATGGTCTGAACAATGAGGTCTATCAGCTTGGACCAGGGCCGAATGGCGTCTTTGACGGGACCAACTCACCTGGCGATGATCAAGTGATCGGCCAATTCGACACCGCCAGCCTCGGCATGGACGACCCCGAAGGTATTGTCTACAACCCCACAAGTGGAAATCTGTATCTTGGCGGCAAAACTAGTAACATCGGTAGCCGAAACTTTGATACGCTCCTCGAAGTATCATCCAGCGGCAGCCTAATCCAGACCATCGATGTGTCTGCCGTCAACCCAGATAATATCTACCCGAAGCAGAAACTGTCAGGGCTGGCGATTGGCCCGTGTAGCAACAATCCCAATAGAGATTGCATCTATATCTCAGACCGCGGGGAGGATAACAATAATGATCCCAACGAGAACGACGGCCGTGTGTATGAAGTGTCTCTTCCTGTTTCGCCGGGCAACCAACCACCGAGCGTAAATGCGGGACCGGACCAAGTGATCACCTTGCCGGCTGGCGCAGCTCTGGATGGCACGGTGGGCGATGACGGCTTGCCGGCTCCACCCTCGCTGACCTCGACCTGGAGCATGGTAAGTGGGCCGGGCATGGTCACCTTTGGTGATGCCAATGCAGTCGATACGACAGCTTCCTTCTCACTGGACGGATCCTATATCTTACGCCTCGTCGCCAGTGATGGCGAGTTGTCTGCAAGCGACGAACTAACGATTACCGTCAATAATGACCCCAATCAAAACCTCGCACCTAACGTAAACGCCGGGCTGGACCAGACGATCGCTGTGTCGGATCTTGCCACCCTGGACGGAACGGTTAGCGATGACGGCTTGCCGGCTACGCCAGGAACAGTGATGACCACTTGGAGCCAGGTCGGAGGACCAGGCACTGTTACGTTTGCAGATGCCAACGCTGTCGATACGACGGCCGATTTCTCGACCACCGGGCTTTACATCTTGCGCCTAACGGCCAACGATGGCGAGCTGTCCGCCTTTGATGACGTGGCCATAACAGCCGTCGATGAGCAATCCGTACTTACTATTTTCGTGAGCAGCACCAGCGGCGGCAATGCTGGCGGTGTCGTCTTTGGAGACGAGGATGTCTTGGCCTTCGACACCACAACCGGGTCGTGGTCCATGTATTTTGATGGTTCTGATGTGGGCCTGGTCACGAGCGGGGATGATATCGACGCTTTCCATATTAATGCCGACGGCAGCATTCTGCTGAGCCTCAGCGATCCAGCCACGCTTCCCGATGTTGGTACCATTGATGATTCTGACATCGTACGCTTCATTCCTACATCAACAGGGCCTACAACTGCCGGCACTTACGAATGGTACGTCGACGGTTCCGATGTGGAACTGCTGGATAGTGGCGAGGACATAGACGCAATCGGCTTTGTCGCAGACGGCCGTCTCGCCATTAGCACGAGCGGGTCGTTCAGCGTCAACGGGTTGTCTGGCAAAGATGAAGACCTGATTATCTTTACCGCCACAACCCTGGGCGCGACCACAAGTGGGTCGTGGGAAGCATATTTCGACGGTTCAGCGCCAGGCATTGCCCTGGACACCACAAGCTCCGAAGATGTTGCCGGCACCTGGTTTGGGGACAACGGCGACATTTACCTGACGACCAGAGGGGATTTCTCCGTACCCCTCATGAATGGTGATGGCGCAGATATCTTCGCTTGTTTGCCAGGCTCGACCGGCGTTGTCACAAGCTGCACATATAGTCTATTTTGGGACGGATCCGCCAATGGATTTACCGGCGAAATCGTTGGGGCCTTTGCTTTCAAGACGCTCACGTCACAGTCAAATCAACCTCCAACAGCGAACGCCGGGCCAGATCAGAACATCACTTTGCCCAACGCTGCCACTTTGGCCGGCACGGCCACCGATGATGGCTTGCCTTCTCCGCCATCACTGAGCACGGTCTGGAGCGTGGTCAGCGGGCCGGGCACCGTTACTTTTGCCAATGGAAGCGCACTGGATACGACTGTCACCTTCTCGGTGGACGGCGACTATACCCTGCGCCTGACCGCCGATGATGGCTTATTGACCGCCGCTGACGATGTCCTGATCACGGTTAATCCTGAGCCGCCCAACCAACCTCCAACAGCAAACGCCGGGCCGGATCAGAACGTCACTTTGCCCGACGCTGCCACTTTGGCCGGCACGGCCACCGATGATGGCTTGCCTTCTCCGCCATCACTGAGCACGGTCTGGAGCGTGGTCAGCGGGCCGGGCACCGTTACTTTTGCCAATGGAAGCGCACTGGATACGACTGTCATCTTCTCAATGGACGGCGACTACACCCTGCGTCTGACCGCCGATGATGGCTTATTGACCGCCACTGACGATGTGCTGATCACGGTTGATCCTGAGCCGCCCAACCAACCTCCAACAGCGAACGCCGGGCCAGATCAGAACATCACTTTGCCCAACGCTGCCACTTTGGCCGGCACGGCCACCGATGATGGCTTGCCTTCTCCGCCATCACTGAGCACGGTCTGGAGCGTGGTCAGCGGGCCGGGCACCGTTACTTTTGCCAATGGAAGCGCACTGGATACGACTGTCACCTTCTCCGTGGACGGCGACTACACCCTGCGTCTGACCGCCGATGATGGCTTATTGACCGCCACTGACGATGTGCTGATCACGGTTGATCCTGAGCCGCCCAACCAACCTCCAACAGCGAACGCCGGGCCAGATCAGAGCATCACTTTGCCCAACGCTGCCACTTTGGCCGGCACGGCCACCGATGATGGCTTGCCTTCTCCGCCATCACTGAGCACGGTCTGGAGCGTGGTCAGCGGGCCGGGCACCGTTACTTTTGCCAATGGAAGCGCACTGGATACGACTGTCACCTTCTCCGTGGACGGCGACTACACCCTGCGTCTGACCGCCGATGATGGCTTATTGACCGCCACTGACGATGTGCTGATCACGGTGGGACCCAATCCAATTTCAACTACCATCATCTATGTCAGTTCCTCGAGCAGTGGCACTGTCGGCGGTATCGATTTTAAGGACGAAGATATCCTGACCTACGATCTCAATACCAACACTTGGTCGATGTACTTCGATGGCTCTGACGTGGGCGCCAATGTCGGCGATATTGATGCTTTCCATCTCGATACAGACGGCTCAATGCTGCTTAGCTTCACCAACGCTGTCACTTTACCTGACGTAGGCGCCATTGACGATTCCGATATCGTCCGGTTCATTCCTACATCAACAGGCACCCTCACCGCCGGCAGTTACCAATGGTTTTTCCACGCGGCGGACGTTGAACTCGCAGCAAACGGTGAGGATATTGATGCCATCGGTTTCGCTCCCGACGGCCGTTTGGTCATCAGCACCACTGGTTCTTACCGCGTCAGCGGTATTGCCGGCGCTGACGAAGACTTGCTCATCTTTACGGGCACCACTGGCGCGACAACAAGTGGAACCTTGGGCCTCTATTTCGACGGCTCTGATGTAGGTTTGAATACGACCAGTGTCGAAGATATTAATGGTACCTGGATTGACGCCAACGGTGACATTTACCTGACAACGTTGGGTGCGTTTGCCGTTATTGGCGCTGCCGGAGACGCGGCCGATATCTTTACATGTTCCCTTGGCTCCACCGGTGAAAACACAAGTTGTGCATTCGCCCCATTCTGGGATGGCTCAGCCGACGGCCTTGCCGGTATCGTCGATGCCATCATGTTAGCCCCTTAGATTCTAAGACGATTGATCATGCGGAACCAGACATCTTACTTCAGGCATTGGCTAGTATGATTACGATAGGACCGTAAGCCCGTTCATGATTTTGTCCAAATCAAGTAGGCGCATAGACTCTTTGCAGCATTGATGCTTTCCACATCGATACGGACGGTACAATCTTGCTCAGCTTGACCGTTCCCGCTACCTTACCGGATGTGGGCAGCATTGATGATTTCGACATCGTGAAATTCATACCTAGTTCAATTGGAAGTGACACTGCTAGCCGCTATGAATGGTACTTCGATGGTTCGGACGCTGAACTGTTGAACAATGGTGAAGCTGTACCTTCTCTCTTTTTGAGACGGCTCGGCTAATGGCATTGCAGATGACGACAGCTTTTCCGTTGGCCCCTAGGACCTGGAGCGGAAATATAATCAGGATATCTTCTCTAATACCGTCTCGAGCTGGTTACTCAACTGCAACAGATATCCAAACTTGAGAGACCAGTAAGCGACAAGGAAAAGGATTCTAATGGGACGTATTCTCACAAATCGATACTCCTTACCAGCCGATAAGTCAAAACGGAGGAACCCCCTCTTCTTCATTCGTGATGTCTATACCCATGGCAAGCTGCGCGAATTTAGCTCGTTCATCGTCTGGGAACTGATTCACAAGCTAAAACTGTTTCCGCAAGACCAATATTTGAAATTCGACGGCAGTGAGGCGCTGGCATTGGCCAACCAAAATCTGACGGTTTCGGACTTTGACGAAGAGATAGGTAGTTCCTTTAGAAACAGAGACCTGGACCTTAACCGCGCTCATCATGATTGGAAGCTTTTATTCACCCATAACGACGGCACAGTCTATGGAAGTCTATTTCTCGATAACCGGGGCCTATTTAGGAGCATTGATAATGGCAAGTCAATTGCTCTGGTGCAAAGATTACCGGGACCCATTAAGTCCATATTTGTTTCCAGCCAAAACACAATCTTTGCTAGCGCAAATGGATCAGTGTACAAGCGCTCCTATGGTGATGGCTCATTCAAGAGGGCATTCGATTTTGGGTCTTCAGTGAGTTTCTTCAGACACAATAATGGCATTACAGAGCTTCCGGACAAGTCATTGATAATCGCGGAGTACGGCAACGTCTGGGAAAACAATGGCTGGCGAAAACTGGCCAACCTTTACTTCAGCAGTGATGATGGAGAGACCTGGGAAAAGTCCGATTTCCTAATCGGGGCGGGCACCAATAAGCACGTTCACCTGGTCAAGTACAGCCAGCTATTCGAAAAAGTTCTTATGGCTGACGGCGATAACTTCAAGAAGCTGTGGGTGGCCAATTCGACGAATTCGTCTGATCTCCAGGACCGCAAAAGCTGGACGGCCGTCAACAGATTTCATATACAGTTGGGAGGCTATACGTCGGTTGTTGAAAGCAACAGCAAAATAATATTTGGAACAGATTACCAAGGTGGCACTAATTTCATTGTAGAAACGATGGATGGTGAGAGCTACACCAAGAAAATCGTACCAGACCCCTATCGTAGAAGCCCAATAGACAATATGGTTATAAGAAAGTCTAAGCATGGAAACGAAATATGGGCGAATCTACCTTTTTCTATGACCAGCACAAAATGCCTGTTAATGTACACAGCCGATGGCGGGGAAAGTTGGAACAGAGTTGTTGAGTACAATAGAGCCACTCATAAAGTGTGGTTGCTGAGTTCATCGATTGGCGGCACAGATGTGTTGTATTTCTCTATTGAGGACTCGAATAGTAACGACCGCGTCGTGTACACAGTAAGCGACACATGACTCTCGAAATCAGACATGACAACGTACAAATCGGTTGACACCAAGATCATCAGTTATCACGCTCTGCCGGAAGATATCCTGCGTGAAGAGAGCGTTTCAGTGCTCCCGCTAGTTCGCAAATTGTGCCGGCTTCTCGATACGGAGAATATCACTTATTGCCACTGGAAAAGCAACAACATGATTGAGCGTTCTGCCACTGGCGACAATGATCTCGATTTGCTTGTGAGTCGAGCCGATGTGACACGATTTACAGAAATCCTGTTCCGTCTAGGGTTTAAGCAGGCCTCCGCCGCGCCAGAGAAACAGATACCTGCTGTGCTGGACTACTTTGGTTTTGATGACCAGGCCGACAGATTAATCCATGTTCATGCCCACTATCAACTTATATTGGGGCACGACATGACCAAGAACTATCGTCTTCCAATTGAGAAGCAGTTTCTCGAGTCAGCCGTACAAGGCGATCTGTTTAAAATACCTGCGCCTGAGTATGAATTCATCGTTTTCGTCGTTCGGATGGTCTTAAAGCATTCGACTTGGGAGGCCATTCTCGGCCGCGAACAGACTATGAATAGCGCTGAGCGCAACGAGCTGAGCTTCTTACAGAGCCAAATTGAATTGGCCCGCGTGGACACCATACTTAACAGGTATTTGCCCTATATTGGCGTCAAGCTGTTTGACCGTTGTATGCAAACGCTACAGCCTGCTGCTTCCATCTGGACTCGTATGAAAACCGGGCAGCAGTTGCAGTCCAGGCTTGCTGGAAACGCCCGTCGCCCGTTATTTGTCAACACCTCTCTTAAGTTATGGCGTCGGGTTTCTGTGTCAATGCGCCGGCGCATCTTTGGTTACTCCTTCAAATATCGCCTGGACAGTGGCGGTGCTTTAATCGCCCTCGTCGGTGGGGATGGGGCCGGCAAATCAACCGCCGTGGACGGCCTAAGCGACTGGCTCTCGGAGTATTTTGCAACGACCAGCGTACATATGGGAAAACCTGACTGGTCATGGACCACGAAGCTTGTCAGAGGATTGCTGAAGATCGGCAACTTACTCGGCCTAATTCCGGAAGAGTCAACTTATCAAGCGACGCTAACTGAGAAATCGCTTTTGTCTCCGGGTTACCCCTGGTTGCTGCGAGAAGTGTGCAGGGCCCGAGATCGCCACGCGACCTATATGAAGGCTCGTCGATTTGCCGCCAATGGCGGATTTGCAATTTGCGACCGCTTTACGATGCCTCAGATTCAGATAATGGATGGTCCGTTGACCGAGCAATTCATAGATCAACTGGAAGCTGGCCCGCAAGCCAATCTATTTATGAGCCCACACAAAACTAGTAGGCTAGCTAAGGCCCTGGTCAAAATCGAGAAAAGTTACTACCAACAGGTGGTGTTACCTGAGTTACTGATCGTGCTCCGAGTCGATCCGGAGATCGCGGTGCAACGCAAGACCGATGAAGAAGCAAGTTCGGTCAGAAGGCGTTCAACGGCGATCTGGAAGCTAGACTGGAAAGACACGGGCGCCATGACCATCGATGCCAGCAAATCCAAAGGTCACGTTATGGCTGAGCTGAAGAAGCTGCTTTGGTCAGAACTGTAACTGATGAAGATGCCTGCTAATATTCCGGTCAAGCAAAATTCATCGCTTGTAGTCGAGTTGGTTGGCCTTGCAGGTGCAGGGAAAACAACGCTTTCCAAAGCGCTGAGCCAGCAAAATGAAAAAATCATAGTAGACGATGATCTTGAGCTTAAGAAGAGGGAACACATCCCAATCTTCATCACCAACGCCCCTTCCCTGTTGCCATTCTATCTTCTTCGATGCCGGCGGAGCAGATATTTCACTTGGGACGAGATTAAGGCCATGGTCTATCTGGAAGGATGGCCCCGCGTATTGAAAAATGAGGCGAGGGGTGGCAACACAATCCTTCTGGACCATGGAGCGGTTTTCAAGCTTGCAACTTTAAATGCGTTTGGACCCGCAAGGCTTAGAAGCCGTAATATGATGCCGTGGTGGAAAAAGATGTTTGCGCAGTGGTCTCGTACGTTGGACATAATAGTCTCGCTTCATGCGCCGCACACAACGCTAGTTGAACGGATCAACACCCGTGACCAGCGACATGTTGTGAAGGGCAAAACTGAAAAAGAAGCTGTAGGCTTCTTGACGTCCTATCAGAGGTCATATGACCAGATAGAGGAACAATTGACCGCCCATGGCGGACCCAAGCAGCTTCAATTCGATACGAGTCAGGCGTCTATCGAGCAGATCGTAGAAGAAGTTCTCATTCACTGCATCAGTAGACGCAAGAATCGGAGCGTTATATGACAAAAACATCGACCTTAAAGAGCGGGTCCAATTGGCTGGCACCCCAACCCTGTACCTCATATTCGGTACGGTGCCCTAAATGCTAGTTTTCATCCATATCAACAAAACGGCAGGACGTACCATTCGCTACATCCTGCGCAGTTCTTTTGGCTTTCGCCATTGTGAGGTGGAGCCCTGGCATGCGCCATGGCAAGACCCACCCTTTTCAACCGTCGATCTGCAGCGCTTAAGCAGACTCTACCCCAACCTGGAAAGCATTGGTGGGCATCGTCTGCGTGGTTACATCGATCTGCAGCAGAATGGTACCGAGTTCAAGTATTTTACCTTCATGCGCGACCCCATTAAGACCTGCGCGTCCCGCTTCCAGTATAATGTACAGTATCGTGGCAAGAAAGATCTTGTCTTTGAAGAGTGGATTCGGAACGATTGGACGCGGAATTCCCAGACGAAGATGATCGCTGGTGTTGCTGACGCGGATGAAGCTATCCGCATTATTCAGGCCAAAAACATTTTCGTGGGCTTAACTGAACGTTTCAATGAATCAATGCTGTTGTTGAAAGCACTGATGGCTAACAACCTCAATATCGCCTATAGGCGGGTAAATGTGGCGCGCGATAATAGCCTGACAAAAAAACTGCTCACGACCGAAAGCACGCGCCAGATGCTGATTGAAGCGAACCAGGAAGACCAGGCGCTTTACGACCGTGTCAGAAAAGAGTTATATCCATCGTTTCAACGAGAGTATGGCAGTTCGCTTGAAGCAGATGTGGCAAATTACCAGGAGACTTGCGGTGACAATTTCAATCGCCGAAATCTGGCGCTTTCCCGTATGAAACAATATATCGTCTACAAGCCGATGCTTCACCTTTATAGAAAGGGCATCAAGGTTGTATAAATCGAAAATGAGTTTGCGAGAGAAAGCAACAAAAGGGATCGTTTGGTCGGTCATCCAAAAATGGGGTAGAGAGGCTGTTTCATTTCTTACTTTCATAGCCTTGTCGCGCCTGCTGGCTCCGGAAGCCTTTGGCTTGGTAGCCCTGGCCACCGCATTCACGGCTTTCATTGAGATCTTTCTGGACATGGGTTTTGGCGCCGCAATCGTGCAACGCACCGATCTTGAGCGTGAACATCTCGACACAGCTTTCTGGATCAGTACCTTAACCGGTCTGCTCTTTGCACTTGTCGGTTTAGCTGCGTCAGGATGGATTGCTTCTTTCTATGACGAACCAGATCTGGCCCCGGTTTTGATGTGGTTATCTATAAGCTTCATCTTTGTTGGTCTGAGTAGCACACAGATGGCAATACTCCGGCGGAGGATGGCCTTTAAGAATCTGGCCGCCCGATCGATGGCGGCCACGATTGTTGGTGGGATCGTCGGCGTGGGCATGGCCATCGCCGGATTCGGCGTCTGGAGTCTTGTCGGCATGAACCTGGCCAGAAGCCTGGCCGGTGTGATTGTCTTGTGGCAAGCCAGTGAGTGGCGACCCCGCTTTTATGTATCCAAGAAGCATTACAAGGAACTATTCACCTTTGGCGCTTCCGTCACCGGAAACAATGTACTTGTGGTTCTCGTCCGTCACTCAGATGACCTGCTAATCGGCTATTTCCTGGGGCCCCTTATTCTCGGGTATTACACAATAGGTTACCGGCTGCTACTGGTAATAATAAGGCTTGTTACCGGTATTTCCAATTCTGTGGCATTTCCAACCTTTTCGCGCCTTCAACACAATCCCAAACGAATGCGGCAAGCTTTCTATAAGGTCACACAGTACACAAACCTGCTCACATTTCCCGTCTTCCTCGGTCTGGCTGTCCTCGCATCAGAATTGATTCTGGCTCTCTTTGGCGCAAAATGGGAAGAAAGCATCCCCGTTATGCAACTCCTTGCTCTGACTGGCATGCTCCAGGCGGTGTTGTTCTTTAATGGAAGCATATTGAGGGCTACTGGAAAACCATCGTGGCAATTCGGTGTTATGCTCATAACCGCTGTCGGCACCGTAATTGGTTTCTTGCTGGCCGTGCGCTGGGGCATTGTAGCTGTCGCCGCCTCTTTTGTTATTGCCAGTTATCTGATGGCGCCGCTTTCTTATATTGCCGTGCGCAAGCAGATCCAGGTTGACCTCAAAACTTATCTGGGACAATTTGCAGTACCCTTACTCGCCTCCCTGATCATGATATTGGTTATCATGGGACTAAAACATGTTGTCCAGCCTCTGGGATTGCACTTGTACCTCGAGCTGTTCATCTATATAACGGCAGGCGCTTTGATTTACCTATTCGTAATCGTTTTGACAGCACGATCGCTATTCTGGCAAGTTTTGGGATTGACCGGTTCCCTTCTTCCCAAAAGAAAATTACGAGGAATATCCTGAGATGACCCCTGACGTGGAGACCAAATTTGTGGTTCTGACAACAAATCGGAGTGGATCGGTTTGGGTAATGAGTACGCTTAACAGCCTCCCCAACGTCACAGCTCAGGGGGAATTGTTTCTCCCGAGACCAAGAGTTTCTGATAAACGGTGGGATTCAGATTTTGCCTACACGCGTTTTGTTGAGCACGAAACCCACCGGGGTAACCATTCGCCCTTTCTCAGTCAACTCATATCTTGACGATCTATACGGTACGCTCCGGCTCAGTTGGTTTCAAGCTGATGTATGCTCAATTAGGCCGCTATCCAGAAATATTTGGATACCTTATCAGGCACCGCGTTCGCGTTGTACATCTTGTTCGCCGGAATCACCTCGACGTTATTGTTTCTTATGCGGTCAAAGCCAAGCTAGGTCAGGCACACCTTCTGTCAGGCCAATCTGCCCCCGCGGCACTAAGCGTCCAATTGGATAATGAAAACCTTGAGAAACGGCTAGCGCGCCTGCAAAAGAAACAAACATTGGCGCGAAAGTTATTGAGTTGGTCCAGGTTGCCTCATATTGAAGTCGCTTACGAAGATCTGCTTCATGATCCGGATCAATTCCACCTAATTTGGGATTTCCTTTCAATTAAGCCAGAGAAAACGATGCCCAAATCGACTCTTGTCAAGATCAGACGGGGATCGCATCGTGATGTGATCAGCAACTATGACGAAGTCAAGGAACTGTTAGTTGGTTCGCAGTTTGCGGAGTTGCTTGATTGAGCATGACACCATGGATATTGAACCAGCAATGAACCCATACAATTCCGGTCTGAAGGGACAGTAGTTTATGCGTTCTATCACCTATTTCTTGTCGTTGATTCTCATCTTTATTATTCCCTGGGAAGGCGTAGTCCAGATTCCTGGCCTGGGCACCGGAGCCAGAATTCTGGGGTTTGCAGTGGCTGCTGTTTGGCTGGCGACGGTATTCGTTTCGGGTCGAATGCGGAAACCTGGCCTATTTCAAATTGTGGCCTCTATCTTCGTATTGTGGAATGCCATTTCAGTTTACTGGAGCGGCAATCCAACCAGGACCCTGTCGCATGTGGTGACATGGGTGCAATTACTGGCATTGGTCTTCATATGGTGGGACGTGTTCACAGAACGATCAGCTCTCTTGGCCGGGCTACAAGCGTACGTCCTGGGCGCCTATGTTGCTCTCGGCAGTGCCCTTGTCAATTACAGCGCTAATAGTGCTTATTACACCAATTATGAACGCTTCAGCCCAGGGGAGACCAATCCGGACGGATTCGGGTTTTTCCTGGTTCTAGGCATGCCAGTGGCCTGGTATTTGGCAAGTTCGGAAAGCAGTGGCAAATGGAGTGCTGTGTTTAGATTAGTCAACTATGCTTACATTCCAGCGGCCTTCGTGGGGATTGCCCTTTCCGGCACTCGCACAGCTTCCATAGCTGCGATACCAGCCATGGCCTTTGGCCTTGCGTCACTTACGCGTATCCGACTTTGGGCACGGATTGCCATTTTCCTGCTTCTAATAGCAGTCATTCTGTTTCTATTGCCTCGTATTCAGACACTAACCTCTTTTCAACGGTTTAGTACTACAGCCGCCGAACTTGGCGGGGGAGATCTTAACCAACGCACAGGGCTATGGCGCGAAGGGTTTGCTGCATTTGAAGAACATCCGCTCCTGGGAATTGGCAGCAACATGTATCGTTCCATAAATAGCCTGAACAAAGTGGCGCACAACTCCTTTATATCGGTTTTGGTAGAGGTCGGATTGATTGGCTTTGCCCTATTTGCCTTTCTGCTGGCGATTGCCGTTACCGAAGCGTGGCAGCAGCCCATGTGGGACAGAAGGTTTTGGCTGACGGTTCTGCTTGTATGGGCAATTGGTGCGTCTTCGCTAACTTGGGAGTATCGGAAACCAACATGGTTGTTTCTGAGCTTGATCGTTGCCAGTGGTGCACTGAGCTTTCAACGAGATGATAATTTGCCGTTGGCTCAGTATGGCAAAAATGTTGTTCAATCACTCCGGCCAGTCAAAACGGCCGAATTGGCGCATGGAAGGCAAGAATTGGAAGGTATAGAAATTTGGCCACGCCACGGAAACGACTAGCGATTTTTCTCCCCTCCTTGGTTGGAGGAGGAGCTGAACGTTCTATGCTGAAACTGGCAAACGGTCTTGTTGAGCGCGGCTTCGCTGTTGACCTTGTTTTGGCGCGAGCTGAAGGAGACTATCTACCAGACGTTCATAACTTGATTCGGCTTGTGGACTTGAACGCTTCCCGTGTCTTGACGAGTCTGCCTCGCTTGGTACGCTACTTGCGCCGCGAGCAACCGGTTGCAATGGTATCTGCTTTGGATTACGCCAATATAACGGCTCTGTGGGCTCGACGTCTTGCAAGAGTGCCCACTGTAGCCATCGTCAATGAACAGAACACGATTTCACGTTCGTCAAACAATTCGGCCAGGCGTCGGCAAAGGCTGGTGCCACGATTGGCCAGGCGTTTTTATCCCTGGGCCGATAACATTGTTGCAGTTTCCAATGGGGTAGCCAAAGACTTGAGTCAACTGCTGGACGTACCTGTCGCGCAGGTACAAGTTATCTTCAATCCCGTAGTGACACCAGAGATGCGTCAGAAAGCTCAGGAAACGCTTGATCACCCCTGGTTTAAGGCTGACCAGCCTCCCGTGGTGTTGGCAATTGGGCGTCTGGCCCCCCAGAAGGATTTTCCGACACTCATTGAGGCTTTTGCACAAGTCAGAGCTGAAAAGCCTATTCGGCTAATGATATTGGGCGAAGGACCAGATCGGACCATGCTCGAGACATTAATCAACAAACTAGATCTTGAGCAGGATGTTGCCTTACCAGGCTTCGTAAACAATCCCTTTACCTACCTTAGCCACGCATCTCTGTTTGTTCTTTCTTCAAGATGGGAAGGCTTGCCAACCGTTCTGATAGAGGCACTCTGCTGCAACGCAACCATCATAGCAACCGACTGTCCAAGTGGTCCCACGGAGATCTTGGCTGGGGGCCAATATGGGCTGTTGACGCCGGTTGGGGATTCCAGCGCCCTTGCCCAGGCGATTAAAGCCGGCCTGGCAGGAAACACACCTCGTCCAACGTCAGAAAGTTGGCGACCCTATACCTTGGAAACTGTGCTCGATCAATACATTGAATTACTGTCTACTGATGGGTGGGAACCGCAACATGCGAATGCCTAAAGGATCTCTCACGATCTTACACATTGTCATCTCGATTGGCGAAACCAGCGCCCCGTACAATGAACACTGTTTACCTATGGCCGCCAAGCATGATATTTCAATATGCACCTATTTTCGATCTGACTTCAAGCCAGCAGAAGCTATAACGTTTTTTGAGGGAGACAGCTCTTTATTCGGTTTCTTCCGCAATATAAAATCTGCTCTGAGAGAAAAAGATTATGACGTCATTCACGCCCATTCACCGCACGTAGGGCTTCTATTTCTTCTAGCCACCCTATTCTCCTTTTGGAGATATGCCTCTTCAACAGTCATTACAGTACATGACAGCTATCAAAACTTCAAGCTAAGAAATCGATTGATGTTTATTCCTGTTTTCGCTACTTTTCGCAAGGTGGTCTGCTGTAGTCGTGCCAGCTTCGCAAGCTTCCCCGCTTTCTATAAATGGCTAGCAGGCGATCGCCTCAGTGCCGTTCAAAACGGGTTGGATATAGACCGGGTTGACAGTGTCGCGGCGAATATCCGCAGGCAGACGCGAGACAAAGGAGACTTTGCGATCGTAGCCATAAGCCGGCTTGTTGAAGTAAAGAACCCCTTTACAATTCTCACTGCCTTTCGAAAGGATGCGGATCAGTCTAGCCGCCTAGTGTATATTGGAGACGGGCCACTACGAAGTTCTCTTATTGCACAAAGCAGACAAGCGGGCACTGATGGTCGGATAGCGTTTACAGGGTTGATTCCGCGCGTGAGCGTATTTGAGCAGTTGCTCAGCGCTGATTTATTCATTTCTACGTCGCGCGGCGAGGGGCTGCCCGTCTCTGTACTTGAAGCGATGTCTTGCCGTTGCCCGGTTCTACTTTCTGATATTCCACCGCATCGTGAGATAGCTGAGGACGTAGATTTTATTCCCTTGGTTGATCAAGACGATGCCGTGGGATTTGCGCGAGAAATCCAAAGATATCGGGAAATGCCAGCGTCACAAAGATCAGCAATTGGTCAACAAGGTAGGAAGCTGGTCGAGGAACGATTCAGCCTATCGGCAATGCATGCAGGGTACGCGGCAGTCTACGCGCAGATAACAGGCCATCGTTCTCCCACGCTCGCAGATTCAGTCACATCGGTCAATACTAGGTAGCTTACCATTAGCTCAAGAAACCCGTGGCAAGATTCATAATCCAGGAACTGTAATATGCCCTTACCCAACTTTATGATTATTGGCGTAGCCAAAGCAGGAACAACATCACTTTTTCGCTATCTTGATCAGCATCCTCAGGTTTTCATGACCCCGGTAAAAGGAACCAACTATTTTGGTTACGAAGATGCACGCAACTGGGTATGGACTGACGAAGGCGAGCCACCTATGATGCGGAATTTTCATGCGACTTCCTTGGCAGAATATGAAGCCTTGTTTGCGGAAGCCTCGGACGAAATCGCGATAGGAGAGGCATCACCACAGTACTTTCGATGCCCTACAGCCGCTTCGCGACTGCACGACTGCATCCCACATGCCAAGTTGGTTGCAAGTCTGCGGAATCCAGCTGACCGTGCATTTTCCGGTTTTATGATGCGCAAGCGAAGAGGCGAAGCGGTAAGGGGCATCTACCAAGAGTTAACCCCCGAGTCCAGTCACGTAAGAGAAGGATTCTACTATACACGTATGAAACGCTTTTTTGATCTCTTTCCGAACAAACAGCTAAAGGTCTTCATTTTTGAGGAATTCAAGAAAAACCCGTCCAAGGTGGTCGTAGACCTTTTCGATTTCTTGGGAGTGGATACGAGCTTCGTGCCTGACACGTCCAAAAGGTACAATTCCGGTAGGATACCAAGGAACCGCTTTCTAAACCGGTTGCTGTATGATCCGACGGTGATCCGCACAGCTAAATCGATACTGCCTGAGAGAGCGCGCGGTATGGCCTTACGAGTTCGGCAACGAAACCTGGTGGCACCACCTACCTTCCCCGCAGATCTGAGAGCTGGACTACTCGATCATTATCGAGAAGACATTCTCAAACTGGAGACCTTGCTAGATCGGGATCTTTCCATTTGGCTGAACGGAGCATAGCTATTCCTCATGATCATCGAATTTGTTGGCAGCACGGGCGCCGGAAAAACAACGCTAATCTCTCAGGTCCAGCGCAGCTTGGCTCAAACAACTGTTGTAACAACCTCTGCTGACCTGATCACAGAAAAGCTGGGATTGCCTACAGTAACCCACACGACAGCCAAGAATATAATTCAAGAACTTTACGGCTTCTGGTACTTAATTCTTTCGCTGCCCCAACACAAAGCGTCCATTGCCTTTTCGTTGCGAATGTTGGCCCGCAAGGCCGATTCTGTAATCCTTACGATCAACAATGTTCGCAGTCTGGTACGCAAGCTCGGCGTTTACGAGATGATTCGCCGGCAGCAGCAAAATCGCATCATTTTAGTCGATGAAGGCACAGTGCTCCTGGCGCATGTCCTCTTTGTTTACAACCGCGCCTATTATACATCCGAGGAAATAGCGAAATTTGCCAGCCTCGTTCCCTTGCCTGATGTAATCGTCTATGTCAAGGCGCCGCTAGACACACTGATCAAGCGCTCTTTGCAACGATCCGATCCCCCGAGGGAAATGAAATCTAAAGATCCGGAAATGGTCGAGAAGTACGTAAACGATGCAGTTGCCATGTTTGATCAACTCATCGCAACCGAGGAAATACGGAATCGCGTTTTGATCGTGGATAATCCGCAATGGACTGAAAAGCAATCTGACGAAGCAGCAAAGTATATTTCCGAGTTTGTATTGAGCCATCAAGTTGTTCCCCTTTGATAGCAGTCGATAATCCAGCCAAAAGCACCCTATATATGTTGACAAAGACTCAAGAACTAATTGAAGAACTTCATGCCGCCAGAATCAGATATTGTCACTGGAAAAGCAACCTGGCCCTTGCTGAGTCCCTGGATGGCAAAACAGATATTGATTTACTCATTCATCGACAAGACGCCGCACAATTCAGAATTATACTAGGCCGCCTCCGTTTTCGACCCGCAGTCACCACTGGCAGCGACCCTTTTCCTTCTATGGAGCATTATTATGCGCTCGACGAAGCAAGTGGCGTCTTGCTCCATGTCCATGCTTATTTCCGGGCGATCACCGGAGAAAGCTTGACGAAAAACTACCACTTGCCCATTGAAGAGATGCTCTTGAACAATACACGAGATGAATTTTCCGTCCGCGTACCCACAAAAAGTGCGGAACTGCTCGTCTTTACCATACGTATCATGCTCAAACACACCTCATTAGCGGAGCTTCTCCTACTCTATAGGTATTGGAATGAAGTACGGCCAGAAATCGAGTGGCTGCTGGAAAGCGGCTCGATCCGCGAAGCATCAGAGTTGGCCGATTGCTGGTTGCCTGCCCTTGACAAAGACCTGTTCGCTGAATGCGTTTTGGCACTAAAGTCCCCGGCCCCGCTATTGCAGCGCATCGATTTCGGTCTGCGGCTTCGTTCCCAACTACGGCCGTATAGGCGGCATTCAATCTTTCACAATTGGTTTAGCGGAGTCCGGAAGTTTTCCACCATGTTTTTTCGGCGCTTGCATGGATCCAAAAGAGGCATGGTCCCGGCAGATGGCGGCGCTGTGATAGCCTTTGTGGGTTCAGAGGCAACCGGCAAATCCACGTTGATTGCTGAGATGAGGAACTGGCTGGGTGAGCACTTTGACGTAGAACAGGTTCACGCCGGCAAACCTAAATCGACACTACTAACTATAATCCCCAACATTTTTGTGCCGCTCTTGCGTACATTACTCCCCGGTTCGAGAACAACCAACCTTGAGGTCCGATACAACCCGGGATCGCAATCGCCAAACTCGGAAAGTAACTACTCGCTTTTTTTTGCAGTTCGCTCTGCCCTTCTCGCCTACGATCGCCGCTCGTTACTCAGACGGGCATTTGGCGAAGCAGCCAACAGGAGTATTGTGTTATGTGATCGATACCCCTCCATATTGAGCGGTGCCCCTGATAGCCCACAGCTATCTGCGGGTGCGATTTCCCCAACTGAGGATCCGCTTCTCTACAAATTGGCCGAGATCGAAGCCAGGTTATACCGGGAGATACCACCTCCGGATCTGGTTGTTTACCTTAGTGCACCTTTGGAAGTTACGCTCTCCAGGAATGCGAACCGGGGCAAAGAGGAGCCCGAAGCATATGTGCGGCGGCGGCATGCGCGCAGTTCCAACCTGGAATTTGGGAATACGCCTGTCTGTAAAATCAATACCGACCAACCCTTTGAGCAGACAGTTCGCGAACTGAAAAGTGCAATTTGGAACACTCTATAGAGCAACTATGGAAATAAGTCGTGAAGCATTACAGAACGAGCATCTTGAGCACGCATCATACGCCGCCGCTCGCAAGGTCCGTGTCCTGCAAATAATCACCGTATTGGGCACAGGTGGCGCCACCAAAGTGGTCCTGGACATCGCCACACATTTCAACAACCATCCAGCGTTCGAGATAGAGATCTTAACCGGCCCCATCCCGCCCGACAGAACGGATTTAACCCACCTGGCGCGCAATCAAGGTATCCCAATACGGACGGTCCCGACTTTGATCAACCACATTGACCCGCTTGTAAATGCCAGGGCGGTTGTAGACATCCGGCGCATTATTGCCCAGGGAAACTATGATATCGTGCATACGCATTCTTCAGTAGCGGGCATAGTCGGCCGAATAGCAGCGCGCACAACCCGGAGCGGAGCAGTCGTCCATCACGTGCATGGCTGGGGGATACAAGATGAAATGTCGACAGGAACGCGCCTACTATACCTGAACTTGGAACGGCTATGTGCGATACTCAGCGACCGCCTGGTTGCCGTGTCCAAGACAGATATTCAAAAAGCACAAACTTACCACATCGCCAAAGAAAAGAAGATGGCGCTGATCTATAACGGTATCGAGTTGGAAGCATTCAGACAACCTGTCGACGAACTGCAGCTGCGGACAGAATTGGGCCTGGATCCTCAAAGCAAGCTTGTCGGGATGATTGGTCGTCTAGACAAACAGAAGAACCCGCTGGATTTCATCCGCGCCGCGGCAATCGTCAGCGAGCAGTATGAAAACGTTCAGTTCTTGCTAATTGGCGACGGTCCTTTACATGCGCAATGCGACGATTTAGTCAAAGAACTTGATCTGAACGAAAGGTTCTTCTCATTGGGCTTCAGAAGCGATGTGGCCCGGATCCTGCCGATACTGACCATCACGGCGTTAAGTTCTCTCTGGGAAGGTCTACCCATCACCTTTATGGAATCGATGAGTGCCGGCAAGCCGATTGTTGCCAACAATGTAGATGGCGCGAGCGATGTTGTAATAAATGGTGAAACAGGATTTCTCGTCAGAGCACACCAACCGGAGGAGATGGCAGAGCGTATTCTTTTTCTGCTCGACAATGAAGAGCAGTGCAATCAGATGGGGCGCGTTGCGCAGGAGCGTTCCAACGATTTTTCCAGGCAAAGAATGGTCAACCAGATAGAGTCCTTATACAAAGAACTGCGTCCCGACGCATTCCAAAGCGCCCATACTTGATTGCGTCGAACCGCCCTCAGTAATCTTATTTAGTTATCCGTAAGCAGCAAGCAAAGCAAAACAGCCAACTCCCCAAGTTCCCAATTGCAGTAGTGCCAACTGGTCGCGTCAAATGGGAACGCAATGCAGCCTACATATGTGCGTTTTGTTCCAGTTGTTGAAAAGGGCGTCATCTACCGTTGAAGGCAATGACAAGCCCCAGAAGTATTCGAATCACATAGTTAGGAGGCTTAATTATGAGCGTACATCAGTGAAGTGCAAACTCAGATTGTCAACTCGTTTCACCGGCAGCGCAGGTATCCGCTGCGCATATCGCAGCGCAAGGTCGTCTTGATCATTGCCGATTTATTCCTGATCAATGTGGCGCTCCTAGCAGGACTAACTGTCAACCTGGGAGTCCCGCCATCCTCACCAGCGATCGCACCGAGCCCGGTGTGGTTCGCTGCGATAAGCCTGATGTGGCTGGCCGTTGCTTCGGCTAACGACAACTACGTCGTTAAGCAGGCGGCAAAGGCGCGTTCCAGTATCGTCGGGATCATCAAGTCCGTGCTTATCATGGGCGCCATCTTGATTGTCATTCCCATCCTGTTTCCGCCCTTGTTTGCGGATTGGCCACGCTACTTGCTCGTAGGAACGCTGGCAGTTTCCCTGCTCTTTGTATGGCGGGCATTCTATGCCAAGGTATTGGGCCGTTCAAACTTCAAGCGGCGCGCCCTTATTGCCGGGGCCGGGTTGGCGGGCCGGGCAATCGCGGACATTATCACTGAACATGAGCCGGGCTATGAGATCATTGGCTACGTCAGCGGCGATTCGTCCGAAGGGGAAACGGAAATCCACGGCGTTGCGCGTTTGGGCAATTGGACCGATCTTGCCGCCTATGCAAAGGAGTATGGCGTGTCAGACATTGTCCTGACTTTGCCCCGCGATGTTCAATCCGACCGGTTGGCGGCGGTATTGTCCTGTTTTGAAAATGGCGTGCGTATTGTGCCGATGCCGGAGCTGTTCGAAGAAATCAGCGGGCGCATCCCCGTCGAGTACATCAGCGAACGTTGGTCAGGCTCTCTGCCCATAAATTGGGATTCCAGGGGACTGTACCTGCTGGTAAAACGGGCCATGGATATCGTCGTCGCCGCTGTCGGACTTCTTGTACTCCTGCCCCTCTTTCCTTTCCTGATGCTGGCCATCAAGCTGGACTCGCCGGGCGCGGTGTTCTACCGCCCGCTGCGACAGGGCCAGGGTGGCAAACCCATCCGTCTTTGGAAATTCCGCACGATGGTATCCAACGCCGATCGCATCGGCGACCCCACTTTCACCTCAAAGAGCGACCAGCGTATCACCCGTGTCGGCCGTTTTCTACGCTTGACCCACATTGATGAACTGCCACAGTTTATCAACATCGTGTTGGGCGATATGAGCCTCGTCGGCCCTCGGCCCGAACGCTACGTCCCTGAACTGGAAGAAAACATTCCCTACTACCGCGCTCGCAACGCAGTCAAGCCGGGAGCGACGGGGTGGGCTTTGGTCAATCAGGGATATGCCGAAGGCATAGAAGGCACGTTGATCAAGCTGCAGTATGACCTTTACTATATCAAACACCAATCCTTGCTTCTTGACATCCTTATCATGTGCAAGTCTGTGATACATATGCTTTCTATGGGAGGGCAATAATGGAAAACTTCAGTTTACTAACCTTTGAAGAGGGTTTGGGCTCACAATTTGAGGAAGGCGAATGAACCTACTGCAAAAGATAGAAACCCGCGAGGCAGTCGTCGCGGTGATTGGACTGGGCTACGTCGGCTTGCCGCTTGCTGTCGCCTTCGCCGAAGCAGGCTTCCGCGTTATTGGCATCGACATCAATACGGAACGCGTTGCTGCCATCAATCGTGGCGAATCTTATGTCACCGATGTCCCAAGCGCAGAAGTTGCCGCATTGGTATCCGCAGAATGGTCGGAGCGCGCTCCGGACCATTCAGTAGGAGCTGCGGGATTTGATCAGCCCCGGCAGGCGGCGAAATCCTTGGCGCTTCAACAGGGCAATCGCCTATCAGCTACAACTGACGGCGATGCGCTCAACAGCGCCGATGCGGTAATCATGTGTGTTCCTACTCCGCTGGACAAGACCAAGAACCCGGATATGACTTACATCGTCACCGTGACCGAAGAGATTGGCAGGCGTTTGCACGACGATATGCTCATCATCCTGGAAAGCACGACATATCCGGGTACCACCAAGGAGATCGTACTCCCTCTCCTGGAGAAGATGGCAAACCCAACGGTCAAGGTGAGCTCAGCCGCGCCCGGAGGAAATGGCAATGGCAGCAAATCCTCAGTCGACCGCGGAAAATTCGAGGTCGGAAGAGATTTCTTCCTTGCCTTTTCACCGGAACGCATCGACCCCGGGCGTACGGACTACACTATCCGCACCACACCCAAAGTCCTTGGCGGCGTGACCGCGCAGTGTACCGAAGTGGCACAAACCTTGTATTCAACGATCATTGACCAAGTCGTGCCGGTCTCATCTCCCAAGGTAGCCGAGATGGTGAAACTGTTGGAGAATACCTTTCGTGCTGTAAATATCGCCTTGGTCAACGAGATGGTTATCATGTGCGATCGGCTTGGAATCGACGTATGGGAGGTTATCGACGCGGCCAAGACCAAACCCTTCGGCTTTATGACTTTCTATCCCGGACCCGGTCTTGGCGGCCACTGCATTCCCATTGACCCAGAATACCTGGCCTGGAAACTAAAAACGCTCAACTACAATGCGCGCTTTATCCAACTGGCCGCGGAAGTCAACTTCAATATGCCCCATTACGTGCTCGACAAAATCATGAATGCATTGAATGAAGACGGCAAACCGTTAAAAGGCAGCACGATCTTGGTCTTAGGCGTGGCTTACAAGGCGGATATTGGCGACCTGAGGGAATCTCCGGCCCTTGACTTAATCCAACTCCTGCACGACAAGGGGGCGAATATATGCTACCATGATCCTTATGTGCCTAAACTGGCGGTGAATGGTCTTAAATTGACCAGTTCACCCCTTGAAGAAGAAACATTACAGACGGCCGACTGTGTGGTGATCACGACTGCACACAGCTCCTATAATTGGAACTGGGTAGTGAAAAACAGCCAACTGATAGTAGACAGCCGCAATGCGACAAAGGGTGTTGCTGCTGACCTCGCCCGGATCGTAAAACTATAAACGAGGTAACAATAAATGCTTGACCGACAAACATCCACGATATTGATCACAGGCGGCGCGGGCTTCATAGGCTCGCACCTGACCGATACCTTTTTGGAACAAGGGCACAAAGTACTGGCCGTTGACAATCTCTCTACAGGCCGGATGGAAAACATCCAGCACTTGCGAGACCACCCCTGCTACCATTTCGCCCGCGCCGATGTAACCAACGAAATCGTGCTCGACCGCCTGGCATCCCAGTCAGACATCATCGTTCATTTAGCCGCTGCCGTAGGCGTACAGTTCATAGTCGAGCGTCCTGTTCACACCATCGAGACAAATGTGATGGGCACTGAAGTGGTGCTCAGGATTGGGCGGCGCTACGGCTGCCGGGTGCTGATCGCGAGTACGTCGGAGGTCTATGGCAAAGGGAATGGGATTCCCTTCAGTGAGGAAGACGACGTGCTTTTGGGCGCATCCAGCAAGAGCCGTTGGGCCTACGCCGCCAGCAAGATGGTAGATGAGTTCCTGGGCCTGGCTTATCAGCGAGAATACGATCTCCCTGTGGTGCTCTTCAGGCTGTTCAATACGGTGGGTCCGCGCCAGACAGGCCGCTATGGCATGGTGGTACCGCGCTTCGTAGGTCAGGCATTGCATGGTGATCCGATCACGATCTATGGCGACGGAAACCAACAACGTTGTTTTGGCGATGTCAGCGATGCTGTGCGCGCGATCGCAGGACTAGCACAACATGCAGCCGCACCGGGACGCGTGTATAATATTGGATCAACCGAAGAGGTGAGTATTCGCGAACTTGCCGAGCGGGTTAAGGAAATAACGAACAGTGATTCCGAGATCAAATACATTCCTTATTCCGAAGCATATGCTCATGGTTTTGAAGACATGCAACGGCGTGTACCTGATACGAATCGTATACAGGAGCTTCTTGGCTGGCAACCACGCCTTACACTCGATCAGATTCTAGTGCGTGTTCAAAATGATTTAGAGGCAAGGTAGGCTATCGAATAGTCTAGCAATGTGAACGTGGGGGCCAACATGACAGCAAACATCGATTCAGCGGAAAATAACCACAATGGTCAGCGCAAGAAAACAAGGAAGAAAACGAGCGTCCAACAGCAAGTCAGCGAACGCGTGCAGATCTTGTTGGCGCCGGCTGAAAACAACCGTATACCTCAAATTGCCAAAGAGACAGGCTTATCACAAGATCTGGTTAGCTCATGGCACCAAGCAGATAATGGCCAACCTTCAGGCGATTTAGCGGGCGAAATCCCTGCGATGCAGCCTGAAAAACCACCAGATGGCAATTTACCCTCAGATCAACCCACGAATCAACAACCCTATCAACAGCAAATTAGTAGTTGTGCGAACCTAGAAGTATCGGGGCGGCCCGTTAATCGTCAAACAAGACAGAACAAGGGCCATAAGACCATAGCAGATGGCAGGATAGATGACAATCGTCCAAGCCATACTTCCTGGTTCCCTCAAAGGAGGGACGAAAAAATGAACGATGTTGTAGAACTACGCCGCGTCGTAGGCACAGTAGCTCGCAAGTGGTGGCTAATTCTCCTAATAACATTGGTAGCGGCGGCGACAGGTTTTGCCGTTAGCCTGAGGCTTGATCCCGTTTACCGGGCGTCGGCGAGCGTCATCGTGGGCCAATCCATTCAAGCGACCACTCTTGACAGTCGAGATATTCAAACAAGTGAGCGATTGGCTTTGTCTTATGCCGACATAGCACGGCGGCAGCCTGTTCTGGAAGCGGTCAATGTAGCCCTTGATCTGGGTTACACTTGGCAAAACCTGAGAAAACACGTAAGGGTGGGACTGGTACCGGACACGCAACTGCTGGAGATCTCTGTCGAGGCCGGCACTCGTGATGAAGCAATTCAGATCGCCGATGAAATTGCGCGGCAGTTAATATTGCTCAGCCCGACAGCCCTGCAAAATCAGGAAAGTGATATTGAAAATGGCTTCGTGCATACAAGGCTTCAAGCATTGCAGGCAAAGATCGAGAACGGCCAGGAAAAGATCGATGAGTTGTCAGGTGCGCTTGCAGTGGCCAGCTCAGTTGAGCAGAAAGCTACTCTTCAAGCTGAAATAGACAATCTTGAGAGTATGATCGTGGACTGGGAAGACAATTACGCAAAGTTTCTGACCCATATCGGGAATGAAGAATCCACCAACTACCTAGCGATTCTCGAAGAAGCACACGGTTCATACGCTCCTATCAGGCCAGTCGTACGCTTGAATGTAATAATTGCCAGCATGGCCGGCTTGGTATTGGCCCTGGGACTCGTCCTACTGCTTGATTTTCTGGATGACACGCTCAAGAAATCAGAAGATATCAGCCATGATCTAGGCCTGATTCCACTTGGTTCTGTTAGCCAATTTGGCGGGCGATACTCTCAGGATCGAAAGATTGCCGCCAATGATCCCTTCTCGCCCGTGACTGAATCCTACCGCATGATTCGCAACAACATTCAGTTCATGTCTTTAGACAAACCAGGCGGGTCTATATTAGTGACCAGCCCTGCTCCCGGTGACGGCAAGTCGGCGACAGCGGTGAACCTGGCCGTTGTCATGGCTTCAAACGGGCAAAGAACGATCCTTGTGGATACCGACTTGAGGAAACCCAAGTTACATGAATTCTTCCATATAGCCAATGGCAAAGGTCTGACCAACAAACTTCGTGATACAGAGTCAAAAACAGCTATCCCCCTTATAGAAACCGAGATAGAAGGACTGCGGCTGCTTACCGCGGGAGATACCCCACCAAATCCGGCGAAACTCCTGGGCTCGCAGCGAATGGAACAGCTTATTGCTGAACTGATGGATGAGGCGGATGTGCTCATTTTTGACAGCCCTCCCGTCGCCTTCATCGCCGATGCCGCGGTCTTGTCGCAACAAGTAGATGGTGTGGTCTTGGTGGTATCATCGGGCAGCACAAGGCGCGACATAAGCCGGCAGGCGGTCTTTAATTTGCAGCAGGCAAGCGCCAATATATTGGGTGTGATTCTTAACCGCACGGTCGCCAAGAATGGCGCCTACAAATACACGTACACCCAGGAAGGTCGCCGGAGCGCATTAGCCGGCAAGCGCCTGCTAGTTAGCATACAACACGCTTGGAAGTCGCTGACCTTGGCGATTAGATGGAGAAGACAGGGTGAAATCAATTAGCCGATCAAGGGGCTTAAGTTCCGCCGTAGGAATACCAGCGCACAGATAAACGTACAGACGCAAATACAAAGAAGCCGGCTACTTAACCGGCTTCTTTGCATTTGGGGGCAAGGAGACAGAGCCAAAGCGGGTGATCCTTACCCCTATTCTATTCTTCAACAATTGGCACCAGGAACAGCGGGCAGGGCATATTCTGCATCACCCGATGGGCCACACTGCCGAGCATAAGCCTCTCAAACCCGCCGCGCCCCAGCGTCGCCAGCATAATCAAATCAAACATTTCATCCTGGCAGATGTTGAGTATCGTGCGTGCCGGGCCACTGCCGGCGACCACCGTATTGACCTGTACGCCATCGCCCCGCAGCTCATCAGCTACCACCTCTAGATAATGCCGGATTTGGTTCTGGTACTTATCTGAAGTGGTTCCTTCAGGCACGGTTAGCAATGTTACCTCGCTGGAAAACTTCTGAGCGATCAGGCGCACGTAGGGCAATATCCGTTCAGAATACTCGGAGCCGTCCAGCGCCACAAGCAGCCGCTTGAAGCCGGTGCTGCGACTGCGCCAACCGTCATTCGGCTTCAACAGCAAAATCGGCTTGCTGCTCGTTTGCACAACTCCGCTGGCCACGCTGCCAATCATTACGCGCTTAAGACCGGATCGGCCGTTCGTACTCATCACAATCAAATCCTGGTCATCCCTGGCGCTGGAGCCGATGGCTTCGGCAACGGGGCCCTCGCAAACAAGTATTTGTGTAGGCACATTGACCATGTTCAACCGGTCGGCAATGTGCTGCAAATACAGCCCGTGGTCCCCGTTAAGGCTGAAGCCCGGCCCGCCCGCTAATGTAGAAATCGGGTGTGAAGCAGTAGAACCATCATTCTCGACCGTCAGCAAGGTCACTGCCCCGCCAAAGCTCCTGCTGATTGATTGCGCCACGGGCAGCGAGTTTTCCGCCAGATCGGAGCCATCCAAGGGGACCAGGACACGCCCCAGCCGTACCGGTTCGCGCGCCAGCTCTGCCTCATGATATCGCGGCAAATAGCGCCGTTCCGACGTGATCAGGCCCATACGCTCTTCTGCCGGCGTCGGCTCGCCCAGGCGTCTGCGGAAGTAAGTGAAGCCTATATAAAGCAAGGGGATAAAGAGGAAATAGGTCCAGGCCCCTTCGAAAAAGCGTTCCTCGAAAATAATCAGCGTGGCCGCCGTGGTCAACAAAGCAGCCACGGCCGTTCCTGCCAGTGACGCGCCATGCCCCCAAGAGCGCTGCGCCCTTAATTCCCGCAACAGGCGTTTCGACGCTGCCCAACCCGTCATACTCAACAAAATGAATACGCCCGCAGCATATATTGCCAGATAGGTTTCTTCTCTGGTGCCGAAGAATAAGAAGCAGAAGGTCACCAAGCCCACCTCAATCCACACCGGCAACGGCGCGACATCGAAGCGATTCTGACGACCGATAACAGCAGGCACGTAGTGGCGGAACTTCAAGCCCAAGGCGAGATTCTGCAAGCCCTGCGCACTGGCCGCGGCGGCCGAAAGCAGCACCGCGACCCCAACGACGGTACCCAACCAGGGCAGCGGAGCCGGTAGCAGCTGGTCCATCGTCTGCGTGAACACCGAAACCTCGCTGTTAGTCGGGTCGGACAAAGCATAGATCGCCGGGCCGACGACAAGCATGGTGACGGCCGTCGTGCCCATAATGATGATTAAGCTGCCGTACGCCTTATTGCTCTTCTCGCGCGGTTTGCCCTCATAAGCAGCGACAAGATTGGCAAAAATCTCAATGCCCGTCATCACGGCCAGGATGCGCGCAAAACCACCAAATGTGAATCTCAGATATTCAGGAGAAAAGGCCTCAAGGTTGAAAGCTGGCAGCTGCAAGCCGCGCTGCCAGATCGTAGAAAAAACCATGGCCCACAGCAGCAGTAGCACGGCAGCCGTCGCCGGGCCAAATGTTTTCGCCGCCATCTTGGGGCCGCGATTAACCAGCCAGCCGGTCGAAACAGTGAGCCCAATCGCCAGGATGGTACGATATGGCAGAAAGAAGAAGCTGCCACTAAGCAGCGGAAAGCGGTCGACGACAAAGGTGACAAGAGCGGCGATACTGACCAAAAAGGTCAAGGTATATTCGACAAAAGTGATCCCGGCGTTGAGCTTCACCGCCCACGGTCCAAACTCTTCTTCGCTAAGACCACTGCCCCCACTGCCGTCCGTCACCCAGCGCATTACCAGGCGATACATGGCCGACACCATGGCAATCGTAAAGATCACCAACCAGACACTGGCGCCAAAGGTGATTTGGGCGACTCCGGCGACGACGATTAGTTTTAGGAAGGGGCCAAAAACATAGAGCGGTGAGGTAGCGGGATCACCGCCACCGGCAAGCGCGCCTTCAAGTGAGTTGGACAGCTTGTGGGAAACGTGACCCATTTTCTCCTCTCAAAACCTGATGAAAAGCTGCCAACATAGCCCACTGCTTTGCATGAGCGCTCTAATTGAAGAGAGAAAGCTGGCAACTGTATTGTCAATCAAACCTGGATATATTATGGCGAATATTTGCAATTTAGGAAAGGCGATTTTATTACCGGCTAAGTACCCATGACCAAAATTTAGCCTTCTGCCCCAATATAGGCGCCATCTTTGAGAAGCGGTGCGACATTATCGACGTTTAGCCGGCCAATCAAGTCGAGATCCGCCCCGAACCCCTTGCTGATTAGTTCCTTTCCCGAGGAGCACTGTTTGAGTCTATCAACCAGCGCATCCTCGCTGCTGCGAAAGGCGGCCAGGGCAGCCACCGCTTCAGGCGACGGCGCTCCCTCAAGATGGGAGATGATCGCTCCCGCGCCAACCCAATCTTCAAAGGCGGGCCGCAGCGTGAAATCTTCCCACCACCGCTCGCCACTGGGGATCAGGGCGATCCGTGGGCCGCAAAGCGATGCCGCTTCGGCCACCGCTTTGGCATTGCGCAGGCAGCCGGCAAAGGTTGGCGTATCGCCGGCGGACAAGGTGAGCGTCGAGCCATTGGGTGAAGGCAGAACGAGGCGGGTTCCTTTGGGAATGGCCATCAAAGAGGCGGGGGACAGGGAGTATTTGCCCGTTCTGCGCTTGTCTGCCAGTTCGGCATTGACCGACCGGGCAAAGAGCACGCTCTCTGCGGCGGTTCCGCGAAAAGGATACACGACAGCGCCGCGGCTGGTGGCGATGGTAACGGCCGTTGAGAAAGACATGACGTCGACGATGATAATCGCATCACTGATCGGCGCCAGGGTCGCCACGCCCTTCTGGCCCCATTCGCAGCGGATATCAAATTCTGATTGATCGTAGATCATTGGGGCACTACGTCTCCTCAGTTAGGCAAGCTTCCCAGCTTGATCGCAACCTGGAAAGGTTTCGTACCACCACCCTGGCAGCGGGTGTCAATTTCAGAGTGATGGAAAGGGTTTGTTTGCTTATGATAGACGTGATGCTGCTCTGAGACAATGAAAGATTGGACCAATCTGCTGTAAGATCATACAATCTATTGCGACTTTGCTTCTTTTGTTTTTTTCTGCCGGAAACAAAGGCGATTTTATTGCTAGGGGGTAGAGTGGCTCCTGGGCTGCGATTGGTGAGACGATCGGAGTGATGCGCTTGTTATGGTGCATGTTTCTAATTATAGAACATTAGTTCTATTCAGTCAATAGAAAATGTTAGCGCTTGAAACAAGAAAACTGCTAAATGTGAGTTTGGTAAATTATTTGACGTCAGCAATATTTCCTGCGAATATATTTTTATATTAATCTCTTGGTTATTGCGCGGAGCGTCAGACTCCTTCAGAAACAACCGTTTTTGCTGGAGCCACAGTTGATTTAAAGGAAAGCCATTTATCAGAGCCCGTGGTTGTTTGTTTTGATGGTAGCCATCAAGGGCGACATACCCAGGTTTTGAGGCGGAAGTATCACTCAATCATGGAGATATTTAGATGAAAAGATGGAAATTGATTCTTGTTGTCGCTGCGCTGCTCGTAGCTATTGTCGTTCTTAGTTCGGTGGTATTGGCCAGTTCAACACAGGCGGAAATTATCGCCAAGTGTGAAGGCCTTTATGGCAGTACCTTCGGGGTACCAAACGACGAGCCGTTCGGACCTTGTCAATGGGATATGGCGATTATTCACGCCGGCACTGAAAGCTATGCTCTCGCGACCGGTAAAGGTGTAAAGGTAGGCGTTATTGACAGCGGTGTTGACTTCACCCATCCTGATATTGCGCCCAACCTCGACGTAGCCACGTCCTGCTCATTTATTTTTGATGACACGCCGACGGCCGGCCCAGGAGAAGCTGCCAATGGCGATTGCTCCAACAAAGCGGCCGTCCAGGATCGCAATGGTCACGGCAGCCACGTCGCTTCGACGATTGCGGCGCCGGTTAATGGTATAGGAATCGCCGGCGTGGCGCCCGAGGCCACTATCGTGGCCCTGAAAGCATGCACAGAAGTGGGCTACTGTTTCGCCGATTCTGTTGCCGCCGCCCTGCGTTATGCTGGTGACCAGCGACTTGACGTCGTCAACCTGAGCCTGTTCGCCGACCCGTACCTGTATTACTGCAAGTCGGAGGCAGAGCAGCGGGCCATCCTCAAAGAGCTGGAATCCGCCGCCCGCTATGCTGAGCAAAGAGGCGTCCTCATCGTAGCCTCGGCCGGCAATGAAGTAGCCGATCTCCAGCATCCAGATGTGGATGATACTAGCCCTGATTGGCCTCCCGATTCAGCAGAGATCCGCAATGTCAAAAACAACTGCCGCGTTGCTCCGGCCGAGCTTCCTGGGGTCATGACCGTATCAGCGACCGGTCCCGTCGGCTACCCGGGCTATAATCTGTGGATCGCTGATTACTCCAGCGTCGGCATGTCCCGCGTAGATGTAGCCGCCCCAGGTGGCGATTACTTCCGGGCTACCAGATACCCGACAGGATGCGGTGTTAGCGGCGCTGTCCAGCACCAGCGATCCCGATAACGGTATCTGGGATTTCTTTAATTTTCTGGAGGAAAACGGCGGTCCGGGATTCGACGGCTTGACCGTCCTGGCTGATGGTGGATTCCGTTACGCCTATCTGAACGGCACTTCCATGTCTTCACCGCACGCCGCCGGCGTAGCCGCCCTGGTCAAGGAAAACCACCCCAATTGGAAACCGGGTGCGGTCAAAGCGGCCGTGCAGCGGTCGACGCAGCAGCTCTCATGCCCGCCGGAACAGCTCGCAGGTGATCCCCGGCACTGTTACGGCAATAACGGGCGTACCTCCTTCTTCGGTCACGGCCTGGTGGATGCCGCCGCGGCTGCCCAACAGTAAATCATCCACTGGTTAACCTGAAACCGGGTGTCAAGGCGATATCCGGTTTCGCACTCAACTCCGGGCAAAAACAAGAGAGAAATTGTTAAAGAGAGCTGCCCGGCTTCATGGCGAAGCCGGGCAGCTCTCTTTTCATCTGTGGCCATGTCGTAATGGGCGGCTCCTACCTCGCTTCCTCCACGCCGGCAACTTCATCGCAGCCAATTGCCGGCAGGTGCACGGGGATGACCGACGCGGGAATATCTACTATGGATGGCATGTGGTGCGTGGATGAGATTTGGCCGGCAGGGATGCCGGCGGTCCGATTGGCGAGAGCGACGTTGGAAGCACCCTGACCAATCTTCAAGGCTCCTTGATCAGTTAGGCCATTCGCTATACGATTGGCAGGATATCAACTGACAGTTTTGTAAATTACCTGACACCTATCACCTATCTCCTAAGCCTGGAGCCTAACTATGAAAGCGATCATGATCCTGTACGACACGCTCAACCGCCACTTCCTGCCGTCTTATGGCGCGGATTGGGTGCATGCCCCCAATTTCACGCGCCTGGCGCAGCGGGCCGTGACTTTTGACAATTGTTACGCGGCCAGCATGCCCTGTATGCCCGCCCGGCGGGAATTACATACCGGTCGTTATAATTTTCTGCACCGCAGTTGGGGGCCGCTGGAACCTTTTGACGACTCCATGCCTGAGATTTTGAAGAACAACGGCGTTTATACGCACCTGGCCAGCGATCACCAGCATTATTGGGAAGATGGCGGGGCGACCTATCACGGCCGTTATAACACCTGGGATTTCTCACGCGGCCAGGAAGGGGATCCGTGGAAAGGGCATGTCGTCCCCCCGGCAATCCCGGAGGATGCGAAGCAAGCCAAAACCCCAACCTGGCAGCAGGACTGGATCAACCGCGCTTACATGCCCAACGAAGCGGATCAACCGCAAAGCCGCACCTTTGCCAACGGCCTACAATTCATACGAACCAATCAAGATCATGACAACTGGTTCTTGCAGATTGAAGAGTTCGACCCGCACGAACCTTTTTTCACGCAGCAGAAATACAAAGATCTGTACCCGCATGAGTACGACGGCCCCCATTTCGATTGGCCTGATTATGCGCGCGTCAGCCAGCCAGCGGAAGTCGTCGAGCATATGCGCAGAGAATATGCCGCCCTGCTCAGCATGTGCGACTACAACCTGGGCAAGGTCCTCGATGTCATGGACGAACTAGACATGTGGCGGGATACGCTGCTCATCGTCTGCACGGATCATGGATTCTTGCTCGGCGAACATGATTGGTGGGCCAAAAACGTCCAGCCCTGGTACAACGAAACCGTGCACACGCCGCTCTATATCTGGGACCCGCGCAGCCGCCAGCAGGGTGAGCGGCGCGACAGCCTGGTGCAGATGATCGATTTCGGCCCTACCCTGCTGGAGTTCTTTGGCATTGAACGGCCGTCTGACATGCAAGGGGCAGCGCTCAAAGAGACGATCAGCAAAGACAAGCCGGTTCATGAAGCGGTCCTATTTGGCGCGCACGGCGCGCATGTCAATGTGACCGACGGCCGTTATGTCTACATGCGCGCCTGCAAGAGCGCGGCCAATTCACCGCTATACGAATACACCTTGATGCCCACGCACATGCGCGGACGATTTGGCGTCGAGGAGTTACAGGACATCCACCTGGCCGAGCCCTTCGCGTTCACCAAAGGCTGCCGTACGATGCAGATCGAAACGCGAACGCACATTAATCCCTTTACCTTTGGCTCGCTGCTGTTCGACCTTAGTGACGATCCCGCCCAAGAAAACCCGATCGTCGACGAGGCGATCGAGCGGCGCATGATCCGTCTCTTACTGGATCTGATGCAAGCCAACGACGCACCGCCCGATCAATACCAGCGTCTCGGCCTGCCCGTCGACGGCCGTATCAAGGACGAACACTTGCTGCTGGCCGCCCAGCACGAGGCGGCCTTGAAGGCGCTTTAGTGGCCCATTAGGCATCCTACCGTTTAATCGCTTTCGTTTTCGCAATCGCTGTCGTAATCGAAGAAGATCGCTTGCGATTGCGATTCTGTGGATTCTTGAGCCGCGCGGTGCTATATAGAGAGCAGTCCTAATACAGATGACGTAGCCAAATACGCGTCAAATGACCGATCCAGTAATCGTCTAATCGTCACATAATGTGGAGTGTTCTTAATGGCGATATCTGCTGATAAGTCATTCTAAAGATCACCGTGTTTAAACGAGGAGAAAACAGATGCCAATTAGTAGAATCAACTCGCTCGTGGCGGAATGCCCCGATTGTTCAGGTGAAGTCAGGTTTGAAGTCATGCCTCGGGTAGGGCAAGGTGTCGTTTGCAGTGAGTGTGGAACCAAACTTGAAGTGGCCTATCTCTATCCTCTGATGCTTGACTGGGTATACGAAGATGATCCCGCGTATGACAGCGACGACGACGATGATGAATTCGCTGATTATGATGGGTACGAAGATTAGGTTAGCGGGGCGCACTGTAAAGGCGTCTCGCGCAGCAACGGAGTTTTGCTTATAGGAAGAACCATGCTCGACAAGACTACCATTCTCATTGTTGACGACCACCCCTCTGTGCGCAATGGTCTGCGTGCGCTGATCGAAACAGCATCAGACATGGTGGTCGTTGGCGATGCCTATGATTGTGAAACGGCCGTTCAAATGGCCTATACCTTGCAGCCTGACGTGATTATTCTGGACATGATGTCGACAAGCAAGGACGGAATTGGAATGGTTCGTGCGGTCAGGCGTTCATCACCACGATCGCAGATCCTAATTCTGACCGACCATGAAAGAAGTGACCAAGTGCTGGACGTTTTTCGCGAGGGTGTTCGCGGTTACCTGCTAAAAGATACGCTGTCCGCCAACCTAACTGCGGCGATTCGTAGTGTGCTCGAAGGGAAAATGATCATCCACCGTGGGATCGCGCACAGCGTCTGCGGCGCCCCCGAAATGCTTTTCGCCGGTCAGCCATCCAATAAGCCTGAAATCTTCCCCACGTCATGAGTTTGCTTACTCCTGGCCGAGATCGGCTATGCCCTTACGCAGCGCATAGAGTGCGGCTTGGGTGCGGTTGGCCAGGTGGAGCTTTCCAAGAATATTGCTGATATGTGTACGAACGGTACGTTCGCTCACGACCAGTATTTCCGCAATATCATTATTAGTCAGCCCGCGCGATACCATACGTAAAATTTCGATCTCGCGTGGTGTAAGCGGATCTTCTGTCGGTCTGCGATTGGCCAGCGGCCTGTTCAGCTCCTGAATAACCTTCAAAGCGATTTCCGGATCCAGAAATGGGGTGCCTGCACATACATCGCTTATGGCCTGGACCAATTCCTCTGGAGATGAATCCTTCAGCAGGTAACCAAGAGCACCCGCCTGAACGGCTGCGAACACCTTGTCGTCATCGCCAAAGCTCGTCAAAACCAAAATACGAGCGTCGGGGTTCTTGCCCCTGATCTCCTCGATAGCCTCCAATCCACTCTTGCGCGGCATTTGCAGGTCGAGCAAAATGACATCTGGCTGCAGCTCTTCGACATGCTGCACAGCCTCCACGCCGTCAACGCCTGTCCCTACAACCGTGATCGTTTCGTCGGTATCAAGCAAGGCAACTAACCCACGGCGGACGAGCTCATGATCATCTGCCAGGTAAACCCGGATTTTATGCTTCATAAGCGCCTCTAGGCATAATCAGGAAAATGCGCGTCAACGAAATGCTTATGATCTGACTGAAAAACCGCATAGATGACCGTACCTTTTCCAGGGGAAGATTGGCAGCTAACCTTGCCGCCGAATATTTCAGCGCGTTCGCGCATACTGGTCAACCCTAAACCACCTGTCTCGGAGACAGTATGCAGATCAAAGCCGCGCCCATTGTCACTGATCGTTAATTCAACTTTTCCGCCTGCGTGCCCGCGAAGCACCACCACCACTTCGCCGGCGTCAGCATGCTTAAGGGCGTTATTCAAGGCTTCCTGGGCGATAAAGTAGAGCGCTTCTTCCAGCGCGGATGTTAAACTCAGATCCCCATCCAAAACAAGGCGATGCTCAATGCCCACGCGTGTCTCCACGGCGTTTAACCGATGCTGGATTGCGCGGACCAATCCCTCTTTGGCCAACAGCGACGGCCGTAATCTATGGACGAGCAAACGCATTTCCTTCAAAGTTTGCCGGCTGGTTTCGGCGACATCTGCCAAGTAGGCACCGGCCTGCTCATACTCGCCGCCGGCAATCTTACGCCGTCCCGCCTCCGCAAACAATGTCACACTGTAGAGAGATTGCGTCACAGAATCATGCAATTCTCGTGCCAGCCGGTTCCGCTCATCGATAATCATCAATTGCTCTGCCTGGCGGCGCAGGTGTGCGTTCTCGATAACGACCCCAATTTGCTCAGCCACCGAAACCAGCAGATCTATCTCTTCTTGAGCTGCAAACCTCGTGCTCTCTTCCGCCAACACGGAAAGCACGCCATAAATCTGTTCGGATGCCGAGATTGGTACGCCGGCATACACGGAATAGGAACTACGCACGGCCAGCGCAGAAGCTCGAACATCCTCACTCAATCGCGCAATAAGCAGTGGTTCTCCATGACGCACAACCCAACCTGCTAAAGGGCTCTCCTGGACAGACAGTATATTACTCTCTTCGAGCAGGTTTTGCGGCAAGCCCTGCTGCGCCACAAGCTGCAGTTTCTCCGCCTTGCCGTCCAAAAGATGAATGGCCCCTGCCTGCACGCCAATCGCTTTCAGAACCCGCTCCAAAATGCGATTAACTGTCTTCTGCGTATTATCGGCGTCCGCTGCCGCCTCCAAGATGTCGTATAAGGCCGCCAACCTGCGCGTGCGATCGGCAACACGTTGTTCCAGCAGGTCAAACTCAGCCATCTGCTCACCATGGTCGGTAACGATCCCTTCCAAGGCCGCGATCGACCCGTTTTCAGAGAAGACGGCGCTACCCTCTTCTCTAACCCATCGCTCCCGCTGATCGGCCGTGCGAATGCGATAGACATGGCGATAGGACCGCTTCTCTTTCACGGCCAAATCTATTGCCCGGTAGAGGCCCGGCCTCTCATCCGGAAGAACCAGGTTCCGGTACCCTGTTGGCCCCTGGCCAAGTAGGTCAACTGGCTGGTAGCCGGTCAACGCCACGCAACCCTCGCTGACGAACAGCATCGTCTGCTGCTCGTCAAAAAGGCAACGATAAGCCAGGCACGGCAAATTTGCCAATAACCCCGCCGCGGCCTTTCCGGGTTCGCCGGGATCATCTCCCCGGACTGGCTGACTCATCTTGTCTCGCATACACCCATTTTACATCTTTGCCGCTGCATAAGAAACTACCTTAATCAGTAATCGGAAGAGGATGCCGGCAGCTATTGCTACGGCGAAAGATGCGGGTTCCGTATACGTCATTCCGCCGATGTGCACCGGCTGGTTTTCTTTTACCATGTGTTTATCTATCAGACCGTTGTCCAGTCGACAGCGCAGATCAGAGGACGACGATCAGGGCCGGACCGGTCGGTCACGCCGGTGGTCGATTTGTTTAAAAGCGGCTGCACAAGGGGATGGCCGGACCGGCATTATAGGCGCTAGCTTGGTTGCTTCAGCTAGCTTTGAAGAGGTCACCGCGATGGTGGCCTCTTCCCTTATGAGCAAGGCGAACTTAGCCATGCGCCCTACGTCATATGTTGTAGACAGAATGGGTCATTTGACTGATCTCACGCAAAAATGGCACGCATATAATACACATCAGAGCGAGCGTGGCAGATGCCTGCTCTAATGTGTAAAGCCTTTGTTGAGCAGCAGGAGCGATAGCCATGGCTAACAAAATAAGAAAAGCGACCGTTGCCCTATGCGTGGAGTGTGACTCTAGAGTTTATTTTCGAGCACAGCCCAGTTTAGGCCAACGCGTTACTTGCCGCGAATGCGGCACCAAATTGGAGGTTGTCGATCTGGATCCCCTGGAACTATACTGGAGTGACGACTTCGATCGGGGAACGGATGATGATCCCTATGCGGTCTATGACAGCGATGACGCCTTTGACGCCTTTGATTACTAGCATCAAGATAAGGAACGGAGCATTTAGCGATTCGTGGGAAACCAACCCTGTGGTGGGTCAGTTCCAGATGAGTTGGAGCAGTCTTCACCTGTCGCTCGATTTGACAAATGGGGTCGCGATTTGGTAAATCGCGCTGCAAAACTTAACTGAGATGAAACACACCCTCTGCGGCCTGATCTAGTCGGAGTTCACTATCGATGTCCAATGCCACGATGTACATGACCGAAAAGGGTTTCGCCAAACTGAATGCAACGCTAGACCAGCTAAAAGAAAAGCGCCTAGAACTGGCGGATCAATTGTCTGACTGCTATGAAGGCGGAGACAGCATTGACAATACGGAATACCTGATGCTGCGCGACGAAGCGGCCCTGCTGCAGAATCGCATCTTGGAGCTGGAAGAAATGCTGCGCAATGCAGAAATCATTCAACTTGGCGCGGCGGACGGCAAAGTCCACCTTGGCAATACAGTCGCGCTGCAGGCGAATGGCGAACCACTTGAAAGCTACACCATCGTCGGTCGCGCCGAAGCCAATCCCTGTGAAGGCTGTATCTCCAACGAATCCCCCCTGGGTCGCGCCTTACTGGAACGGTCCGTCGGCGACGACGTCACCATCGAAGCGCCTGAGGGAGAGATGCAATTCCGGATTATCGCCGTGACCTAGTCCACCTGGTGGCTTGGCGCTCATCCGTCATCCTGCTCAATTGCCTGCCGCGTCACGCGGCGTTTTTATTTCAGCGAGGCGACGCGTGCTTTCTCCGGTCGCTCGACGCGCTTCGCGACTTATCCTGCTGCAGCAGCGTGATCCCCTACCGCATTCCGGGCATGATTCCGCGCTGCTGCAACACGGTGAAATAGCCAGGGCAGCCCTAGTTGAAAGCCTATTCGTAAGGTCTTGACAGGAAAATTATGGCTACTCAGGAACAAGGCTTCTGATTAATATTGATCCCTGGGCTTTTGATGCTATCATACATTTTTCAGGCTATCTGGCACAGGTACTCGTGACTTCAAAATCTCAAAGTTGAACCATTCACTTCAAAAGGGGACAGGACAATGAGAACTATTCGTGGTTTTGTACAAAACAGAGGAAAAGGTTATGCCATACCGCGACGCCGATTAAGATTTACGCTGCCGGTTTTGCTTATGTCCCTTCTCCTGGTCGCCTGCGGCGGAGGTTCGCCGGCTTCTACCGAGCCGGCAAATTCCAGCCAGGAACCCTTGCCCGGTTCAGAAGAATTTGGCCTGTCTAAAGAGGGGCTGGTCACCAGCATTGAGGCTGTGGAAGCTTCTATCGCCAACTGCATGAGCGAGGCCGGCTTCGAGTACGTCGCCGCCGATTACAACACGGTACGCAAAGGGATGGTTGCCGATAAGACACTTCCGGGAATGGGCGAAGGAGAATTTATCAGGAATTACGGCTTTGGCATTTCGACGCTATACACAGGGCTGCCACCGCAACTTTCCGAGCTTACCATCCCGGCCAAGATCGGCCTGGGCCAACAAAACATCGACATCTTCCGCAATCTCTCGCCCGCCGACCAGGTCGCCTATAACCATACCCTGCTCGGCGACAATACTGATGCCACTTTCGCCGTGGCTATTGAAACGGAAGACTTCTCGCGTACCGGAGGATGCACGCGAGCCGCTATTGAAGCGGTTTTCACGCCCGAGCAACTCAACATCTCCTATCTCAATCCCAAGGACGCCCTGATCGAGCAGGACCCGCGTATGGTCGCGGCCATCGTCAAATTCGGCGACTGCATGCGAGAGGCCGGTTTTGACTACAATTTGGAGCGCGAAGTTGAGCCCGATCTGCGTAAAAGGCTCTACGAGATCACCGAAGGCGCTCCGCCGCAAGCGTTGTCGGCCGATGCCCAGGCGGCGCTCGCCGCCTTGCAGGCGGAAGAGATGGCAATCGCTGCCGCCACGGTGCGCTGCGAGGCGAGTATCCTCGATCCTGTCGAGGGCCAGGTGGAAAGGGAATTGTTTGCCCGGCGCGATCAGCAGTGAATTAGGTGGTGACAGGAGGGAAAGGTTCTTGTGAGTAGAAAACGTTTCCTAACGATTTTCGCCGTCCTGGCTAGCGTGGTCGCCATTGCGGCCGTAAGCTGGATCGCCGGTTCTTCTATTCAATCTCCGGCGGAGGCCGCGGCGCGAACGGCGCCGCCCACGCCGTCGCCAATCCTGGTCCCTGTCGAAGAGCGCGTGCTGACTTCCGACGTCGTGACGCGCGGAACGGCGCGCTATGGCTTGCCACAAGCCATCTCGGTCGTTCCTTCCAGTTTGAAAGCTGGTGAAGCGATCATCACAGCCCTGCCGGCGCGCGACACTCAGCTCAATGAAGGGGGGCTGCTGCTCACCATTTCCGGGCGCCCGGTACTGCTCCTTCAGGGTGAGATCCCCGCCTATCGCGATCTCGTTCCCGGCCTTAGTGGAGATGACGTGGGCCAACTGGAGGCAGCTCTCGAACGCCTTGGCTTTGATCCTGGGCCCGTCGACGGAATCTACGATGAAGAGACGGGCACGGCCGTTTCCGATTGGCTTAATTCTGCAGGTTGGACTCCCTTTGCAGCCACGGCCGAACAGATTGCCAAGGTCCGGACTCTGGAACAACAGTTGACCGCTGCGCGAGAAGATGAGGCGGACGCCAAAGCAAGAGCAGAAGCGGCCCCCCTGGCATTGGAGGTCGCCCATGCCAAAGCGGATGCCGCTAACCTGGTCGCCAGCGCGGCCGTCTCCGCTGCCGGCGCGTCCGATCTTGATGCAGCCCGGGCGGCGGCAACAGCCGCACAACTTGCCGGTGAATTTGCCGTGCAAGAAGCCAATGACGCCATGCAAAAAGCTGTTCGCGAGGCCGAAACGGCCGTTGATCTGGTCGAACAGCTCACGGCCGATCTGGAAGCGGCCGAGCGTGAGGCCGGTGTAAAGGTACCTGTGGATGAGATCATTTTTCTGCCCAGCCTGCCCGTGCGCGTCGAAAAGCTGCACGCCAACATTGGCGACAACGCGGGCGGCCCCGTCTTGACCGTCACCAACAACCAGCTGGCCATCGATTCAGCGCTGCCTCTCGACGAAGCGCCGCTGGTGAAACCAGGCATGCCCGTGGCCATTGATGAGCCCGACCTGGGCATCGCCGCCAAGGGGACGGTACAACGTGTGGCCGAAAGCCCAGGCACTGATGGAGTTGACGGTTTCCACATCTACTTTGAGACGCTGGTTGACGAAGCGCCGGACACATTAGAAGGGTTCTCCTTGCGCCTCACGATTCCTGTGGAATCAACGGCGGGATCGGTACGGGTCGTTCCGATCAGCGCCCTTTCTCTGGCCGCCGATGGCACGACGAGAATCCAGGTAGAGAGAGATGGAGAGCTGCAATTCCTCGTCGTCGAGCCGGGATTGTCGGCTGATGGCTACGTGGAAGTGAACCCTGCCGGCGGCAGTCTGGCGCCTGGCCAACTGGTACTGATTGGCACCAATCAAGGGCCATGACCACGGCGAATCCTGATCCGCTGCATAACGTCCTTGGGCTGAACAAGGTTGGCCGGCAGTTTGGCAGCGAACCGGCCGTGCATGCGCTCGTCGACGTCGATCTGCGCTTACAGGCCGGCGAGTGGCTGGCGATCACCGGCCCCTCCGGCGCGGGAAAATCGACGCTGCTCAATATCATCGGCTGCCTTGACCATCCGACCAGCGGCAGCTACTTCTTTGACGGCACGGACACGGCCACCCTAAGCGATAAAGGACGGGCGGGCCTGCGCAGCCAGCGCATTGGTTTTGTCTTCCAGTCCTTCCACCTCCTGCCACACCGTACTGTTTTGGAAAATGTGATGCTGGCCGAGGTTTACCGCAAACAGTCGCACGACGGCCGTCGCGGGCGGGCAATGGCCGCGTTGGAACGGGTCGGGCTTACGCAGCGCGCCAATTTCCTGCCCACCAAGCTCTCCGGTGGCGAAAAACAGAGGGTGGCCATCGCCCGCGCCCTGCTTGGCGCGCCCAGCCTGCTCTTGTGCGACGAACCCACCGGCAATCTCGACTCCAAATCGGCCGTGGATATTCTCGATTTTTTCGCAGCGTTGAACGAAGAAGGTCTCACCCTCGTCGTCGTCACGCACGACGAAAGCGTCGCCAATCGCGCCACGCGCCGCGTGCATATCATCGATGGCTCTGTGGCGGACCTACCTAACAAGGCTACAAAGAGGAAGCCCAACAAAGCGGCAGCAGCAACGGTGAATAGGGGCGCGATTGCTCCCTCCGGCGTCACCGCGCGCGATCTCTTCGACGAGACGCTGGCCGGGATTTTCTCCAGGCCGGGGCGCATGGTGCTGACCATCCTGGGCATTGTCATTGGATTAACCGCCCTGGTGGCCACGCTGGGACTTTCGCGGACGGCCAGCAACCGCATTATCAGCCAGTTCGACGAGCTGGCGGCGACGGAGATCATTGTCACGGCTAAGACAGGGCCTGACGGCGTCGAACCGGACATCATCCCCTGGGATGCCGCGGACCGGCTGCGGCGTTTGAATGGCGTCGTGGCCGCCGGCACGCTGAGCGAGGTGGATATTGGCAATGCGCTGGTCAGCTCTTCCCCTGTGAAAGATCCGCAGAGCCAGACGGCTTTTAATCTGGCCGTGCAGGCGGCATCGCCTGGTTTGTTTGCAGCCGTCAGAGCGGATTTGCGGAACGGCCGTTTCCCCGACCTGGGCCATTCGCAACGTACGGATCGCGTCGCCGTTCTCGGCCCCAATGCCGCGCTGCGCCTGGGCATCGTCGACCTGGAGCAGCTGCCGGCGATCGCCATCGGCGACTATCTTTACCTGGTCATCGGCATCTTGAGCGACGTCGCCCGCCAGCCGGACCTGCTGGGTTCGGTGATCATTCCCGAAGGTTCCGCCCGCTCTGATTTCGGGCTGGCCGGACCGGGCGCGGTGGTCGTCGAGACGCGGGTCGGCGCAGCCACGCTCATCGCCCAACAGACGCCCTATGCCCTGCGCCCCGATGATCCCTCCCTGCTCAAACTCGAATTCCCACTGGAGCCACAGCGCGTGCGCGACGCCGTACAAAGCGACCTCAATGTTTTGTTTTTGCTCTTGGGCGGCCTTTCTTTGATCGTCGGGGCGATTGGCATCGCCAATATCACCCTGGTCTCGGTGATCGAACGCACGGGGGAGATCGGCCTGCGCCGCGCCATCGGCGCCACGCGCGGTCACATCGCCGCTCAGTTCTTGCTGGAGAGCACATCCCTGGGTGTCATTGGCGGCATCCTCGGCGCCGGCCTGGGCATCCTCTTGGTCGTCGCCGTCTCCGCCTACCAGGTCTGGACCCCCGTCCTCGATCCTGCCGCCCCCTTCCTGGCCGTCCTCGTTGGCGGCGCTATCGGCCTCGTCTCCGGGACCTACCCCGCCCTGCGTGCGGCGCGTATGGAGCCGGCGGAAGCGGTGCGGACAGGGACGTAGCCACGATCCGTGGCCGCAAGGCTTGAGAACAGCCTAGCCGCAAGACCCGGTTCAAATCCAATTCTTACGACGAAAAAAGAGCAGCATAGCGCCGCTGATAGCTACAATGGATAACCAGACAAACTGATACCCCCAACGCCACTGCAGTTCCGGCATATAGCGGAAATTCATGCCGTAAAGGCTGGTGATAAAGGTGAGGGGAATGAATATGGTGGCAATTATGGTCAGCACCTTCATTACTTCGTTCATGCGGTTGCTGACGCTGGAGAGATAGATATCCAGCAGGCCGGACATGATATCCCGGAAAGTTTCCACGGTATCGATAACCTGAATGGTATGGTCATAAACATCACGCAGGTAGATAAGGGTAGTCTGTTGAAACAAAGGCGATTCCCCCCGCTGCAGGCCGCCAATCACCTCGCGCAGCGGCCAAACGGACTTGCGCATGAACAGCAGCTCCCGTTTCAGTTGGTGAATGCTCTGCACCATCTCGGGCGTCTGTACAGAGATCAGCTCTTCTTCCAGACTCTCAATTTGGTCGCCTATGTTCTCCAGGATGACGAAATAATGATCCACGACCGTATCCAGAAGCCTATAGGCTAGATAATCGGCGCCCATCTTGCGCAATTGTCCATTGTCATCCCTGATGCGCTGGCGAATGGGGTCAAAAATATCTCGCGCCTGCTCCTGGAAGGTGAGCACAAAGTTATGCCCCAATACAATGCTAATTTGTTCCGGTTCAATAATCGCTGGCCCCGGCAGCCAGTGCATCGTCTTCAAAATGAGATAGATGTAGTCGTCGTAATGCTCAATTTTGGGCCGCTGATTGGTGTCAAGAATATCCTCCATGAAGAGCGGGTGGATGGCAAAAGTCTCACCTATGGCTGCCAAGATATCAATCTGGTGTAGGCCGGTCACATTAATCCAGGTAGTCAATGGTGTTCCGAGCGCCGCCGCAAGTTCTGCTAATGATGGGGCTTCCTTTTCGATAAAGGTACCTTCGGCATCATATTCCATTAAATTGATAGATACAGATTCCGTTTTCTGTTCACCTATATGAACGAGTGTGCCAGGGGATTCGCCGGCGTTTTTTCTTTTTCCGAAGAATATCTTTTTCATAATAAGTTCTCTTTCCTTCGGCTATGAGCTTTACCAGCCATACCTTGAGTTTGTTTCTATCTTTCTTGAACAACAACTCAATGAATCAGCCGCCGCAGCGGATTGACTATCACGGACTTGCTCCATACTACACGGCTTTTCTTGCCTAATCAACGATTGATGAATCCAACCGTTCTATGAATTGGGCTCATCCTGGTTATTTCTCTCGAAAATGGCTTGGAGTAATCGCTTTGGCGATGAGAAGAGTAAAGTCATTACTCCTAGCCAGTTTTCATTGATGGTGGTGTGTGCTACGCATGTTGTCGATATTGTCTGGTTATTTTTTTGTATAATAGTCTTATGGCAAAATCCAAATTCTCACTTAACTACAAAGACGCGTCACTGGTAGAGCTTGTGCGCATAACTGACCACAAAGCCTTGGCAGCCTGGGCAATTGATTGTGTCGAGCGTGTCATGCCCTACTTTGAAGAAGAATATAGGGAAGACCAGCGCCCGCGAAAAGCGCTCGATGCGCTCCAGGCATGGATCAATACGGGGGTGTTTAGGATGGCCGACATACGCAAGGCTGCGCTTGATTCGCATGCCGCTGCGCGTGAAGTAGGAGAGGATAATGCGGCCCGTTCTGCCGCCCGTGCCGCAGGGCAAGCAGTGGCAACCGCGCATGTTTCAACGCATTCCATTGCTGCTGCAAACTATGCCTTGCAGGCGATCCATAGAGCCACCAACTCGGCCGACGCCGCTGCGGCCGTAGCCAAAGAACGAGACTGGCAATATCAACAGTTACTCAAATTGCAGAAAATGAATTAGAGCCGGCAGTTTGGCGGTCGAGGAACAACACGGACAGGAAAATGGACGGAGATCGGGAAAATGGGATCGTTCGTTGCCCGGACCCCGTTGTTGAAGCAATCGATCCGCTTTTCAGGCAGTACGTCGTGGCAGCGCGGCGCTGGAACGGCTCCGGACCGGTGCCCTCTAATTATCACAACGGCGTTTTGATCGCCGCCTTGATGGAAGCGGCTATGAATTTGGGCAGCGTCTGCCCGTTACACCATTTCTTCGTAGATCGCAGCTTATTTCATGTCGATTAATTGTGCCTTCCAAACGCCCACAAGCTGAAAGCAGCGGCCAGAACGAGAAGCCCCACTCCTGGATAAATCAGTTTCGAGAGAGAAAAACTTGGTTCAAGCAGGCTTCTCTGTGGACGATTGGGATTGTAGTAGACATCAACTATCTCGCCCTGCGGATAGCGGACCAAACTCGCTTCTGCGATCGCGCGGCTATCAGAACGTGGGAAGGGATCCATACCAACGCGCTCGCTGGTAAAATACTCTCCAGCATTTTCGAGTTGATTGACTGCATATGCATATTTGATCTTGCTGCGGTAGGTCCGATTGCCAGAAGCATCCAACTGTGTATCGACGCGAGACGTGATAATTTCACCTGTCGTTGCCGGCCAGAATTGGCTTGCGTAAGCCTCATATGCACTGCTTCCACCGGTCAGGACCATGAAAAAACCAGCCATTGCCAAACAAACGGTTACAATCTCGAGCAGCGCAATCGTCGTCGTCGACAAATGTGACCTACGATTCATACAATCCTCGACGTCTCCAATACCAATGTTCAGGCAGAATATCCTTCTTGGCTTCAAGTAGTTCGCTAAGAATCGCACCGGCAACTATGATTGAATTGGCCAGCGGATCTATGATCATCGCCGGCCACAGCAAGGTGTACAATCCTTTCACAACGGCTTCGGCCATTGGCGTATGAATATCCATCACCTGCTCCCGCAGACCACGGGCAGTGAACATGAATGCATACTCCAACTCGAGTTTTCAAGATGACTGGTATGATAGTCGAATTGGCCAATGACGGCACCTGTACTGCGGAAAACTGGATTGGAGAGTTTCGGTTATAATTGTTGGCAATAACGAAATTGCTTGCTTGTATACCTTTGCTGCCGCAACTGGAGAAACCGCATGGACAGAAAGATGGACAGAGATTGGGAAAATGGGGTCGTTCGTTACCCGGACCCCGCTGTTGAAGTCATCGATCCGCTTTTCAGGCAGTACGTCGTGGGCAGCGCGGCCCTGGAACGGCTCTGGACCGGCGCTCGCTGGGCGGAAGGGCCAGTATGGTTTGGCGACGGCCGTTACTTGCTCTGGAGCGACATCCCCAACGACCGCATCATGCGCTGGAACGAGGAAACGGGAGCGGTGAGTGTCTTCCGTTCCCCGGCCAACAACAGCAATGGCAATACGCGCGACCGCCAGGGGAGGCTCATCAGCTGCGAACACGGCAGCCGGCGCGTGACCCGCACTGAATATGACGGCCGTATCACCATCCTCATCGACCGCTACCAGGGGCATAAGCTCAATGCGCCCAATGACGTCGTCGTCCACCCCGACGGCCACATTTGGTTCACCGATCCCGGCTACGGCATCCTCATGAACTACGAAGGGCACAAGTCGCCCTTCGAGCTGCCTACCAACGTCTACCGCCTCAACCCCGAAACGGGCGAGGCAGCGGTGGTCAGCGGCGATTTGGAAAAGCCAAACGGCCTATGCTTCTCTCCTGACTACAGCAAACTGTACATCAGCGATACCGGTGTCTCGCACAAGCCAGGCCACCCGCAGGTGATCAGGGTTTATGATGTCGTCGACGGCAGCCGCCTGCAGAACGGCCGTGTTTTTTGTGATACCGCGCCTTCCGTTGCCGATGGCTTTCGCTGCGATGTTCACGGCAATATCTGGACCAGCGCAGGCTGGGCCGGCGAAGGGCATGACGGCGTCCATGTTTATGCGCCCGACGGCACGCTGATCGGCAAGATCCACACGCCGGAGATCATTTCTAATCTCTGCTTTGGTGGCCGGAAGCGCAACCGGCTCTTCATGACCGGCAGCCAATCGATCTACGCCCTCTATGTAGAAACACAGGGCGCCGAACTGTCCTGATCCGCTTGGAGCCAGCAGGAAAGCAGCGCCACTGTCTCGTCGACAGTGGCGATTATTGCGCTCTGTGCCCAAAAACCAGCGCCGTATTCAGTTTTTTTCAGATTGGCTTTACAGGGGCGAAGGGCCCTACATGACAGCCTCGAAAGAGCTCGGGAAACGGGTCTCCATATCAATCAGGCCCACCCACTGCGGTTGAACGGTAATGCGCACATTTTCTTCAGGAAACATGCCGCCGTACATCTCCAAGAACCCTTTGGAACCTTCCTCACCCAGGTAGCGCTTGGCGCTGGCGGCATATTCAGGCACGGTACCTGGGACCGTTTCAAGCTGAACCGTACCGCGCACAAGCAGAACCTTATACGGGTAATCTTTGTCGTCGATGGTGAGCGCAACTTTCGCGTTTTGAGTAAGCGCCTTCAGTTTCGGCGCATTGGGTGGACTGGCCATGACAATCTGCTCGCCATTCCAATGAAACCACATGGGTTGAACGCGCGGCGTGCCATCGCTCCAGTTGTAGGCCAGCCGCGCAGGAATCGTAGAATGAAGTAATTTCTGGGCTACTGGTTCATTGAGTAAAGCCAAATCACCTTGCTTTGATGCCATTTCAAGCTCCTTTCCGTCTGAGGAAAATCAAACTAACTTTCCGGCTGTCGTCGTTAATAGAACAATTTGCAGCGATCACACAATCATAGGCATTACCTCACAGGTACAGTATAAACGGTCGTACGATAGTACGTCAATAGCCTAATCATTGTCATCGGGCAAACGGCCGACCTATTGGACAGCCTTTGGAGGGGCCATCGATTGGCAACGGCCGTCCTGCTTTTGTATTTCGGGCAGCGGCAACACTTTCAGGCGTGACAGCTTAGCAGGGCAAGAGGGTGATTCAACGAGGCTATTCAATGAATCAGCACTCAAGAATTTTCACCATGTTGTATCCTGTGATCTTGAAGCCAAGTTTTTCATACAAAGAACGCGCCCGGTTGTTGTCAAAAGCTACGCGCAGCTTGATTTGCTCTACCCCAGTTTGAGAAAGCTGTTCCTGCAAGGCAATCAGGGCGGCCTGGCCCAATCCCACTCCGCGAAAGTTCTCAAACAAGACAAAATCCAGGATAAAGACACTCTCTCCATTATCGGAAAGCTTATACCAGAGATAGCCTATTGTTTGCTCGACGCCATTTTCAATACATAAAAGGATATTATCAGGGGTTGAGACATCTTGCGGTAGCTCTTCGATTAATTCTTTGGCGGCAATCACCCGGCTTTTTTCCAGCGTGTAGCCAAAATTGGCGGCGATTTCATTGGCATACTCAACAATGAAATAGTCACGGTAGCCGGGGAATTCTTCCGCTTTCATCGCTCTAAATACGATCATAGTGGTCTCTTGTCAACTTGGCTGAACACCGAATGGGACCCAGCAGGACCAGTATAGTCGGAAGCCGAAAAGTATGTCAACCAAAATATCCGAGTGATTCTACAGCGGGCTCTGGGCAAGCCCTACGTCATCCCAGGTTTCCTTGCCTCCTGAACCCTTTGACTAGCCCAGGGCAGATTCTGCGCGCCCGGTTGTTGTCACAGGCTACTTGGCGCTTATGGAAGGCCCAAGGTTGTTGCGCGGGCGGGGTTGTAAAATCGTGCTTTGCCAGAGCCTTCACCGCGAATGACCACTTGGGTGGGTACAACCTGAGTACAATAGAGTGATTGAAGGCGATCAAAGACAAAGGCCCTTCTTGGGTCAAACGCGATTTGAAGGATATGCTGTATTTCGGTAATTTGTGACCGCCAATGGTCCGTCAGGAAAGCAAAGAAATCATCCCGCACAGCGCGCCTCAGGAGTTCCCTGTTCGCGTACCCGCGCGTATAACTGCTATCCTCGGCGCCTACCTCGATTTCAAGCACATCTCCCAGGCATTGTACGGCGAGCGTCTGCGCGACAAGTGGGTCATAAAGTGCCTCCGGCTTCTGAGCAACCAAAACACCATATTCGATGACAGTTGCCAAAGCTTGGGCAATTTCACTTGAATTGTAGGGCCAGCGCCGCAGGCCATCCCACACGAGCTCCATCATCCGTCCAATTGGGGGAGAAGCTACCGGAACATCTCGCACTGTCCACTTGACGGGGCCCGAACGAGGCGTTTGATTGAGCAACAGTACCTCAAGGATCTGTCTTTGCAGGTTGTGAATCTTTTCGGGACTGCTGCCGCCGGATGGATAACGGATACTCAAATTGACGGCTGCGGAGGCAGGCCGCCACTCCTCTGTCACTGGACCCAACCAGCCGGCCAAGCGAGACGCCTGCCAAGAGTCGTGTTCGGGCAGCCCGGCGCTCCCGAAGCACTCGGCCTCTATCCCATAGGGAGCAGCTTCCATATGCTGAATCACGATGCCACTATCTCGGGCCATTTCTTCCATCATTTCCGATCCTTCGCGCATGATTCGCAACATGAAATACCGGTCTAGAAGGATTTCGAGATCGCTCTTCTGGCTTGGGTAAATATCCTCCTCAGCAATGAGTCTCGCCAGAACGGCCGGGTTTCTCTCCGTGGGGAATACAATGCGATCGAATCCGAAAATATGGCGCTCAAACCCTTCGTCAAAGGGATACTCAAGAAAGACGCCCCGTTGTGACTCAATGCGCAGCAAGTCCGGTATGCCTAGCGTGATAGCCCTTAGCTCATCAGGCCACTCGGGGCGCACAGTCTTCACGGCAGCATAGACTTTCATGAGTTCGTTCAGATTGAAATAGATAATACAACTGACATCTTCGCCGTCGTCCGGTTCTGGTGGGTCGTGCGTTGCAAAGAATGCCGCTACTTTAGGATCCGTAGTAAAATCGACTAAATTGGTCGCCAGGCCATAGTGCTGGGCTACAGCCAATATCTTATCGTCGTCTCTGGCAAGTTGTTCCAATGCCGGTATTGCCTGAATCCAAGCATAGAAGCTACTGAAATGCTCATTGGCCTCTCTCTGTTCACTGGCGCCTTTACGGGCGAAACTACTAAGCACCGGCCAGGTTCGCGTTTGACCGCGAAACCAGTTGGCCGCGCCGGACGCCTTTATTTGCTCCGTCAGGGCAAGGGCTGTGTCGAGATTAGGAGTCTTATGCCACATAAATCACCTCTTTTTTAGGTTCACAGCAATCACGGGGCCAATGCGCGACATGCCCCGGCCAATTGAGTCCAAGCCGACGTTTACGTCTGGTGCTTATTCAATAGATCATCAATTGTGCGTAGTTGTCATGCGGCCATGCAGCCGGACTTGCTAGCCTTCTGCAGGGCCAAATGCTGCAAGGCGATAATCGTCTTGGCATCACAAATCTCACCGCTTGCAACCATATCCATCGCCTCGTGGAATGGAAGTACCACGATTTGGATTTCCTCGCCTTCGGCGGCCACGCCGCCGCCGGCGGCAACCCGAGAACGGTAATCGACCTCCGCCAGGTAAAGAGGAATGCGTTCCGAGCTACCACCTGGGCTGGGATAGATAGTGGTAATCGGTTGCAAACGCCCCTTGAGTGCAAAACCCGCCTCCTCAAGAAGTTCCTTGTTGGCAACCTCGGTCACCGTCCAGCCTTCGTCGACCATGCCCGCCACTATTTCTAGTATCCACGCCTTCTTGACGCCGTCGCCAGCCTGTTGTTCGGGGTTCAAACTGGCGTAGACAGGATAGCGGAACTGTCTTACCAAAATCACAGCGTCATCTTGTGGATCGTATAGCAGCACGCCAACGGAGTCACCGCGCTCGAAATTGATACGGGTGATGAGTTCACTCATGCTCCCGTCGAAGCGCCGGTGCTGCAGCCTGGCCCGGACAACACGAAACAGATCCCCAAACGAGTACTCTGTCGTATGGTCCAGAATCTTCACTCTCGGGCTCGAGTCGTTTGATTGCAGGTCTACATCTGGCGACATTGGCTTCTCCTTTGACTTCTTCGCCATCTGGCACAGTGCCAGACGGCCGTAATCAGGATACGCTCATCAATACGTTGCAGAGAGAGAGGATTTGCATCGATCCGCGCTTCATAGTGCATCCTCTTGGAACTCGATTTCCGCCCGGTCCAAGTTCTCCGCTCGCCAGATAATACAGCGCTCACCGAATACACTTGCATGCTCGTAATAGTCAGACTCGCCGCGCAGTCTGCGCTCACGTTCGACGTACGGTTTCAGTTTTAACCATGATTTGACAATCATCGGATTCATCCAAGGCATGACGATATTTTCCGGGATCCAGCCAGACTGTGTCAGGAATGCAACCCGATCCATTGAGTTAAGCGTCTGCTTTACATACGCTTGGCCCTCAGGTGTTAAATTGCGCAAGCCCTCTTCTGGGTCTTTAGGCAACTGCTGGAAGATCCAACGCCGGGCCTCGATATTGTCCGGCGAATTCAGTTCACCAAACAGCCGGTCGGCCACGTCCATATACCGCGTGCTGGCCCCTTCATCCAACTGACGATAAGCAACGAAACCGCCGCCAATCAAGGCCGCGGCTGTCACTGCAGCCGACAATGCTTCTACCATCGCCCAGAAATCCACCGCGACTTCCACGCGCTGCAGGAAGCGCCACAACACGACCATTAACGAGAGCCACAGGACAAAACCAATCACGGTGCTCAGAGCCATGACGACCACTGTCTGCTGTGCTGACCATTTCTCCTTCATATTTTGAGTCCCCCTCCTTGGGGTCAAAAAAAGATTGGCCTTTATTACCTAATCAGTGCGATGTTGGGCGCACGCGCTTTTCCTTCACCTATCCCCAGAAGGCAGTCCGGCTTTGGCCAGCATTTCCCGCAGCCGCACGGCCGTGAGCGCATAGCTGCGGCCGTTGCCAGCAGCGACGACCACCCCGACCACGCGTCCATCCTTGCCCACCAATGGCGAGCCGCATGCTCCTCTTTTCACCTTGATGTCGGTCTCAATAAGATTGCCAATGGTTTCGATCCGCTGCGCCGTCATCTTGAGGGGTACACTGCAGTTCACTCCTGTCACTTTGCCATCGTGGAATCCTTGGGCCTCGCCAACGGAAATGCAGGCGGTCACGGGCTCGTCCAAGCGGGGTAGATCATCGGCCAGTACGAGCGGTGACACCTCATTCACGCCCCCGATACAGGAAAACCGCATAGTCGAGGACTTGCTCAGGCGCAAGTACCAGCTCTGCCTGGCGCGGGGCGCCACCGACAAAGGGGCGTACCTCAGCTTTCACTCCCAGGTCAAGTCCATGACCTAGACCGGCCAGAATGGAAGAATCGGTCACCAGCATCCGTGTAGCTCCTAGCAGAAAACCTGAACCCACGAGAGTACCATCGGTCCGGCTGACGCTGAAAATCGCCTGGCTGATCGGATCGACACTAACTTCGGCCGTACCCCGCAGGAGAGCTGCGTGAAGCTTGATGAAGAAAGCATCGGTGTAGCCATTGTCCCCTGAGATCACATTGTATTCGGAGTTGCGCAGCTTCATTATCTGCGCAATTTCACCTGTGGGTGGACTGGGATTCACATACCAAATTGAATTTCCCCTTGTCGTCAAGCAGCGATTGATGTCATTGTCGCGCATGCCGTGCCCCACGATGAGCACGTCCCGCCGATTGAGGTACGTCTGTAGAGCGTGGCCAATGGGGTCTGGGAATGCCTCGATCTCGTCGCCAGTATAAAAGAACCTGCGGTAGAACAGATCGCCGTGCAGTTTGAAAATTTTGACCCTGGGTATGGCGTTATCGAGATGATCGGCCACGAATTCGGGCTCCATCACTCCGTGCACAAGTGTGATATAGTCACGACGTCGCATCGGCACTTCGGCAACCGCATCCTCCAGCAGCGGGTCGAAATTGGTAGAAAGGATTACGTTGAAGTAACGTTTATCAATGAGCTCAGCCAAGCACCGATAACCCTTTGACGGGGACGCACCCTCGACTAGATCACGCAGGATGGCAAACCGCTCGTCGTTGCTGCATTGGTCCAGATACCTGTCGAAAGCAGTCAAGTTGTATTCGCCAACAACGCGCTCGACGACAGCACGATTTAGACTGGTGCCCGAGGATACCGATACGCCGGCTCCCAAAACCAGCACGTAGGGATCACTGCCATTCTCGCTCTTGTCCCGCATTAACTTGGCTAGTTCAACTGTTTTGCTCATTAATTTGATCTGCAAACAACCCATGCCTTGATCTTGCCGGGCTCGCGCGCTGCCGCGATCCGCTTCACTGAAGCATGACGAGGACGCTGATGACACCGCTGTCCTCATGCAGTTCGCCCAGAGCCTTGGCAAAGACTGTGCCGGCCGCCGCATTGGACGCCCTCATGGCATAACCCGCTGTACTCGATGTGGACAAAAGGTCGCCTACGCGGATCGGCCCGTTCTCGGCGCTAACTTTGCATGGCACAATGCCCACGATGGCCAGAGGTATCTTGTCGCTGCTGTCGTGATCGGAATTCGCGCCACCGACGAAGCCGGGCTCGGTCGAGTAAACGCCCACCACCGCGGGATCATAAGGAGACGTCGTGTGCGTCAACTGCCCGGATGCTCCCATGATCAGGACATCGCCTGGCTCCAGCCCGCGAACTGCGGGGAGCATTTCAGCCATGTCCGCGCCACCCGATCTAAAGCTTCCATCAGCGTAGACCATCCCATCGTTGGCTACATAGAACCTGCGGTTATCTGGCGACGCATCGTAGGCTTCGATGATATTGCCGGAAGCGCTTTTTGCCACCAAGGCGGTACCCCGGTCGCTGTAGCCATACACCCCCGTGCCGGAACCGTTATTCCATCCAGTGACGCCAATAGCATTTGACTTAAACGATTTGCCAAAGACGCCTGAGGCCCAACCCCAGTTGCCCTGCGTTGTGCCATAGACACCATGGTTTCCAGACACCTCTTTTGTGGACTCGCCATAGACTCCGGGACCTGTGCCGCCGTTATGGCCGAAGACCCCGGCGTTTCCGCCATTACCCTCGTACCAACCGGCCGCAGCATGCCAGCCATCGCTTCTGCCGTAGATGCCGGCACTGGACCCTTTGTTTTCGCCGTAGATGGCCGGGCGCCAGACGTTTTTGCTCCTATTGATGCCAACAAAAGCGTAGCCTCCATTTGAACTGTTGTTGCTGTTTTCGACGCGCAGCACCGCCTCGTTCGTGACGTTGTCGCTGTATTTGCCCGTATTGGCCATTGGGCCGGCAGTGGCTGCAGCAGTGAGAATTGGTATGGCTACGAGCATCAGCAGCAAGCTCCTAATCAGATTCCTACCTGGTTTCATTTCACCCTTCTCCTTTGACTCTGGGTCGTATACTCCTTCCTCTTCAATTCAAATTAGTCGTCTTTTGGCAGCAGCTGCAGGGATGGATCCAACTCGTTTGCCAGCCGTAGGGCCGCCTCCGCCGCTTCGATCTGTCCTTGCTGGTCATACTGCTGTCCGAAGTTGAAGCAGAGTTGGGCAACTTCTGCTGAACTCGCCGGGTTAAATTTCGCTGCCAGGGCCAAGTAGTCCAGAATCTTGGGATATTCCTGCTGTTCCGAAAAGGCGGTATTAGCCAGGGCCACGAATGCGTCTGCCAATTCCGGTTCGTCGAATTTCAATGTTGGCGAGATTTCAAGCGCACGGTCAAGGGCCATCATCGCGCTATCAACATTACCCGTTCGCGCATTACCACGCACGTGTTCCAGGGCTACTTCCAATTCTGGTGAAACCTGCAAAGAGGGGTTCAACGCATTGGCCATGCGAATAAGTAGTAGAGCCTCATCCTGCGATCGTGGACCGACACGACTACGGCCGGTATTCAACAATGTACGTGCCAACTGCTCTTCTACTTCGGGTGCCAACCGCAACAACGACCTGAGCTCCTCCAGCAGCCTAGGATCATGGCTCAGGGCGAACTGTAGGCGTTCCGCCGCATGATCCATATTATCCAACTGCGCTGCCTCTGCGCCCTGCTGCAAGGCCAATTTCGCCTCTGGGACCAGCTTAAGCAGCGGATCAATCTCGTTCGCCTGCAGAAAATTAGCTAGCGCCTCCTGATCCTTGCCCTGCCGCGCGAATGCTCGCCCCTGTTCAAGGGCCACCACTGCTTTTGGGACAAGCCTCAGCTCGGGGCTTAGTTTTACCGCTTGGCTCAAATCATTCAGAGCCTCCTCATAGTTACCATTTCGTGCGTGCTCATAACCGCGCTCTTCAAAACCTTTGGCGATTGAATTCTTCAGATCAATGATGGATACGGTTTTCTCTTGTGCGGGATCCAGAACCATTGCCTGTTTGAAGGAATCCAAAGCACCCTCGAAATCCTGCGAATAGATGAAGATGTTGATCTGCTTTACATAAAGCTCAAAAGCCAGATCGTTCGCCCTTTCAGATTCCACAAGAGCCAATGCTGCCCGCTCGTTCGCCTTTTCAGATTCCTCAAAAGCCTGCACTGCAAACGCCACAGCCACTAAAACTGCAAAGACAAGGAGGACAGTAAGTATCCTCAATTGTTGGATATTCTTGGCCTCGCGCTCCAATTCGGCTCTATAGTGCTCTTGGCTCTCCTGCAAAAATCGACGCTGCAGGTCACTGACCTGCCTGGGATGATCATTCGCCCAGGCTTCGGCTTCCAACAAAAGCTTACCGCGCAGCAACACGCTACTATCCTCATCATGAAGCTGCCACAGAGCCGCATCTGTCAATGGATTGTCGGCCTGCTGATTTTTGCGCCATATCTCGTTGGATGCCAAAATCGGCCCGATGAGACGATCGTGGGTCAGCTCATACCAACGTGCTCCCGCTCGCTGTTCACCGCGGATCAGGTGCAGATTGTCCAGCGCATCAACGGCTTTGATTGGCAGGCCACCAGCCTCCGTTGGACCGCGTACAACGCTGCTGCGCGTTCCCATGGTTGTGATCAGCTCGTCTTCAAACCACCTCCGCAACTCACCCTCATCGATTTCTAACTCCTGTGCTGTCGTACGAATCGATTCCTCGTAAAACATGACCAGGGCGTCGTCAACATTTCCAAACAGCTCACGATGCACTTGATCAATCACCGTTGTTTCCGGTGGAAGGTTCAACCACAATTGCCGGCAGGCAACCTGGAGTTGAACTGGCTCCACATATTTTCCCTCGACCTCAACCGGCCCGCCCGTGTACTGATTGACCAGCTGCATCTTCAGCAGTTCGTCGACCAGCGTTTCGGCAACGCCCGGAGCAAACTTGCAGCCCGTGCCTGTTTCTTCGACTGGATTCTTCACAGCTTGGAGCGCCGCCACCCGCTGAAGTCGTTCCAGTCGAAAACGGATACGCAGCTTCTCCGGAAGCATGGCGGCAACAGGATCCAACTGGGCTACATAATCTTCACGGATAACGAACACAATTCGCAGAAGCGGATCATCCTCTAGGGCTTTGACAACCTGGTTGAAGAACGCTTCCTGCTGCGATCTCCAGTTTTCAGGATAGACGGTAAAAAGCTCTTCGAACTGGTCGAAGACGATTACCAGGGGCGCTTTCTTTCCGTGGCTGTCCGTTGTGCGCGGTCGCTCTGACAAGAATACAGGCAGGGATTGATTCACGAGCGTGTGCGCCTCAAGTTCAGGGCTCAAATTGAGCAAGGCATGGAACATGTAGACATTTGGTACCTGCTCCCATTTGACGCCGGCCGGCAATATGCCTTGGACGCGCGCTAACGGGAGAACTTCAAAGCCATTTGCCTCGAGGAGGGGCACAGCCCCGGAATTGAACAAGGACGTTTTGCCTGCCCCTGATTCGGCATAGACCAGGAGCAGCGGATGGCCGAGGATGAGAGAGACGATCTCTTCGATCTCCCGGTCCCGGCCAAAAAAGCGCTGGCGATCTTCGGCAGTTCTTTCAAACGGGCGCGGGCCCACATAAGGGTCACCTGATAATTTCTCAGCTGGCATGTTTGTAGATCTCCCAGCGGTCATGCAGCTCCTTGGCGAACTGGCGCGCATTCCCCCAGTAAATACAGAAATTGATATGCTGGAGTCTGCCAAAGTATCGATTGAGGTACTCTTGAGCCCTTTCCTGGCCACCTTCGACAGCATCCTCTGGTGGAAGTTGGACAGCGATGCTGGTATAGCCAAGGCTTGCTCCCAGGGTACTCATGATTCCTCGAAAGAGCACGCGGAAATCCCAATCGGCCAGGCTATACCCAATGAATAGTAGGGACGTGCCGGCCAGAGCGTTTCGAATCACGTACGGTAGAAGTTTGGGCTCCTTACTGAGCGTGATCAGAAAATCCAGGTAATCGCTTTCTGTCAGCACCATCGATTGCGTAATCTCGTGATAGCCATGTAGGTGATAGACCAGGGGCTTCGATACTGAAGGTTTATCGTGAGCTTCGAATACCTCCTTCATCTGCACTACCTCAGGAAAGCCATTCCAACAGCAGAATTCCCGTCCAGGATTGCGCCTGTTGTTCACAAGCGCTTGTTGCATGAAATTGTCATAGTTCGTCGTGATATATACAGGAAGTTCCAAGTCTGCCAGAACTGCATGCGGCTCATCTTCTTCTGCAAAGTTGGGCGGTTCCTGGTCCCGAAATTGTCTAGAGATCTCATCCTTCGGAAACATTTCAAAGCGATGGATGGCTAGATATTGGGCGACGCGAGCCAGGTCCCGACAATCTCGCAGCGGATAGTCGAACCTTTTGGCCCATTGATCAGCGATCTGCGACCCTGACGGGAGGGCTCCCGCGCATGCGCCCGCTCCGATAAAAGGAGTACACTTCTTGTCCTTGATGCAGATCAAGAGATCTTCCCAATCTTTATCGCTCAATTCACCTGCCATGATCTAGCTCCTGTCTCAAATTCTGCCTTGAAGTGGATATTCAAAGCCTCGAAATCCCTTATCCGCGAAATTGCACTCAGTTCCTCCTGCTGCGCAGGGCTGGGAATAAATCGCCGGGAGTGGTGTGGGGGTCTCCGTAGAGAACATAGGCCAGCCAATGGATGCGTTCGCGCCGCGCGCCGCTCTTTTTGAGAGCCCATTTTGCCAGCCGCATACATTCTCCTAGATTGTACTCACTGCTCAGAAAGGCACTGTAGAATTCTTGCACAAACTTCATGGTCGAATCCTCGTACACATTCCAGAGGGTACCGATGTAGGCCTCCACGCCTGCCTGGAGGTAGGAACTTGGCAGATCAAAGGCCTGACCTTCATACTCGATCGGCCTTGCCGCGCTTGCTTCCGCGCTCTCGCAAGAGGCGCTGAAGACTAGAGCCGGAGGGGCCATCTGCACGGCATTGGTCAACTGGTCCGTGGTGATCACACCATCACTTAACTTCCAGGCGCTTCGCTCTCCATCATAGAAGGTGTGCCCCGAATAGTGCACCAGGCCGTACTCGCCGCTGGAAAGGTGATTGAGAAGGCGAATACGCTGGCAGTGGCGGGCGCCGATCAGCACATCCGGCGCACTAAAGCGATCGTCGCGGAGAAGCGTGTTGCGCAGCCACTGTACTTCTTTTCTTGCCAAGGCCAGATGGGGGGACTCGTCTCCTGTCGGATCCGCAATTAACAGGGCCTTGATCTTCTTTGTCCCGCGTACTGCTGGCCGAACGGGGGTTGATTCCCGCGGGCTGATCACCACACGGCCAACGCGAAAGGGGATTTCGCCGGCGTAGGCGGTCTCCAGCATGAGTTCCCATGGGATATCTTTTAGCATGTCGTCGACCATAAGCAGGATGGTGGACCCCAACGGAAGTTCCTGGAGATGTTTCTTGATCGCCACGGTGGTGAACTGCGTCAAAATATAGTTGCCTACTTCTTCTAAGTCGCGGAAGGCACCGGGCACATCGTACAAAGTGGGATGCAGCCGGTAGTTGATCAACTGGTCGAAGCTATCCTTGAATTCCCGCTTGATGTCCAGCGAGAAGGGTCTCTGCGCCGTAGGGACCCTGGCACCTCGACTGCGGAGCATGGTCCGAATCATGGCCAACTCCTTGCTGTATTCCTGCGCACGATCGCACTCCGTCTCAGGAGGCTCCGCCCGGCCAAGAGAGCTGCACAGCAAGCTGATGCTCAGGTCCTTCGGTTCGACCACTTGTCCGCTGGGGCTTAGCGACCGGAAGTAGTCCTGAACGTACAACCAGAAAGGCCTGGACATAAAATCGACCTCCTTGGGCTGGTCGGCGTTCACAAGATAGCCCAACTCCTCAAGGTTCTTAAGTGACTCGCGATGCAGGTTCTCGCGAAAATCCTCCGCTGCCGCCAGCTCCTTCAGGCGACGATTCACATTGGGGTCGCTCGCCTTCTCTTTGCTGAGCTGCGAAATTTCATCTCCGAGTCGAGAGAGTTCATCATCGCGGGCAACGGCTCGTGACAGGTTGCGCAGATCAGTTTGCAGCTCCCCTGCGGACGCGGCCATCAGTTGTCCGAAAAAGTCGCGGCGGGGCACATCCAGGGTGAGACGAGCCTGCCGGAAGAAACGCGCCAGCAAATCTTGACCCGGTTTCTTGGGTTGGCGCTGCAGATTTGCGACTTCATCGTGCTTGATGGCTGTCACGAGTGCATAGCTCGCCAACTCGACTAGATAGGGGTGCAGGCCTGCTTCCTCTTCGATGAATTTGTGTTCTGCTACGCTGGCATCGCGCTCGAGATAGCGCTGATAACGTCCATTGACCCAACTCTCCCGCTCCTCTTTCGTGATGCACTTGAGCCGGATCACCAGGACTTCGTCTCTGAATTTATCGCTGAGCCGCTTGCGCAGCCGGTCATACTGCTGATCGTCCCTGGCCGAACAAATAAACTGTATACGATCTCCCAGCTCGTCGAATTGGTTCCAGAACGCTCTTGCACGCCTTGCGGCTGCCGGGTCGTCATCTTCCATGTCCATCAGAGTCGGCAGGTTGTCAACAAAAAACACGATCTTCCGAAACCGATCCGGGAACTCATCCAAGAAGTTCAAAAACAGGAGGCTGGACTGTTCCGCTATTTTCCGATCATCTACAAGGCTCGCCAGGGCGCCTATCTCTGCATAGGTCGTACGGATTGCCTCTTGAAGGATCGGATCTTGCTCGCCTTGGCATAGTGCATGGAGAAGTTTCTGGTAAATGAACGAGGCAGGCGTGTTGGAATGGAGACGGCCGAACGATAAGCGGACTAGCATCTGGTTCTGGCCGGGTTGATCATCACCATGCCCAGCCCGCTCCAGCACCTGATCCAAGAACAATGATTTGCCAATTCTTAGGCCGCCCAGAACGATAGCATGGCGCAGTCCTTGCGGTGATTCACCAGCGATGATTTGGCTAAGCTGCTGCACATCGGCAGTACGCACCCAGATGTCTTCCGTTCTTGGCCTGTACGCGACCGGGTCATTAGGAGTATCCAGAACTCTATTCGCGCTGGCTAGAAACTCCTTATTGGCGGCTGCGTTCTCCTTTTCTTGGTCTGGGTCATCATAAAGGATGATGTAAATCCGTTTCAACGGCCGTTTAGAAGTCAGGTATGCTTTAATACTTGCGCACATCTGGCGCGCACAGGCATCCATGGACAGACGACCGCTGCCGGTACCTAAGGCAGGGAAAAGAATGCTCCATTCTGCCGGGTCCCGGCCAGCGTCCGCTGTCTCTTGAATGAGCTCTTCGGCTCGGTGGAGGCAGTTGGCCGTGGCCTGATATACAAGGCGCTCGAGGGCAAGCGCTTCGCTGTCATAGTCGACCACCGTCGCGTGGAGGACGCTCTGCAAATGTTGCAGCGGCTCCTGACGCAGATCATGCGCTCCCGTAACTACGACGGTCCCAGCGACCACGGGGCACTGATCCTGGGCTTCCCGAATGTACTTTGGACCGGCTTTTTCCCTCAATGCTGCGGACACACCGCTGCCCATGGTCAAATAATTATCGTCCGTGCTGACGAGGAAGTGGACATCTACGCCTGGACTCAGGATTTCGCCTTCCAGAATCTGCACCTTGGTTTTAGCAAATTGAAAATGTCGCTTCAATTGGAAAGGCATTTCATTACTACCTCCTTGTCAACCGCCAGCAGAGGAGGACGCCTCGCGCACGACGCCCCCCAGAAGCCCCTGTACCGGGAACCACAGCGGCCAATTCTTGGCTATCCGAGTGGGGCCAGGAACTTGCGATCGCGCAGCGCAGTCGGGCATTCAAGCTGTGGTCGCTGGTCGTAATCCTTGATATTTTCTCCAGCACGGGTGATGAGATCTATGTATGAGAGATTCCCATTGGCCTCCTTGATAGCCTTGCTCAAGCCCCACGTTAAGGCTCCTTGCCATTGACCTTCGATGCGGGCATCGGCCGAAGTCTGGCGATCCTCACATCCGGCCAGCAGGAAATGCCGTTCGAAGGGAACGATGCCCACCCATTCTCTCTTGAACTGTTCCTCGGTGAGTGTGAGGAACTCCTTCATCTTCTCGGGCCACTGATCCGCAGGCACACCTTGCAGCATCTGGGCCATCTGAGCGGCCTGATAGACCTTGAGCTCATCGTCTCGCGCCGCCCTCAGCTGCTCGATTTCTGTTACCACATCAGTGTCCGGGTACAGTTGGCGAGGGTAGAACTCGAGTTCATTGGCGGCCTTCTGAACGCTGCCGCTGTGGCAGCAGTCGGCGATGAAGGTGAAGTTTACATTCGCTGGAACTAATTTGAATGACTCCCAAAGCTCATCATCACGGAATGGCGCATCCCAATCATGGTCAAAGGGCACGATGACCTCGTCAAAGCAATCCCACTCGTCTTGATTTTGGTCCGGAGCTTGTGTGCCATGACTGGAGAAATGAAAGAGACGGACATCACTGCCATCGTTTTCGTAGTTGCTCAGCAACCATTCCAGGCCGTCGCGAATTCCTTGTCCAGTGGCATCCTGGTCTTGAAGAACACGAATGTCCTCAGGTTGGAACTCGAAGTACGTCTTGAGAAGCCCCTGCATTTCAATCGTGTCGTTGATGCAGCCACGAAGCCGCCATTGGGGCCGGGTAAAATTGTTAATACCGACAACTAGCGCTTTCTTTGACATGGTTATATCACCCCCTGTCCTCGCTTGCTACTAGAGAGTCTCAACCATGATTGGTGAGATCAATTGAAGTTCAAGCCAAGACCAATAACATTGTTCTGCTCCCGAAAACGATAGGAGTGAAGCGTTACTGACAGTGCAGCGAATGATCCAGAATAACGATCCTGTGCCGACTCGTAACAGAACGCAATCAACAGCGGCCGCGTACCTACACCATAAACCACGCCAGTCCAAATCACTGGTTAATGCGACAAGTTTTGAGAGGAATGGCGGCTCCGCCTACCTCACTATCCTCCTTATAATAACATGACCACAATCGAAAATCTGTAAAGTCCTTAACATTTGCAGAACGGGGGCGCTCTTCTGACCTGCCCAAGGCAGATTCTGCCCGTTCAATTCTGAGCATCCAGCCAACTTATCAACTATAATAGCCGGCCAGACGAGGAATACATCTCTTCATCCGCGGAGGGCGATTATTCAAAAATCATCATCCACCATTTAGCATTGATAGTTCCGTTCGGAGAAGCGCTATGACAGCAACGGCCGTGCCCAATCCCACCACACGCAAACAACGTTGGTCCTGGTACCTTTATGACTTCGGCAACTCTGCTTACGCCGCCGTCGTCTTGCTGGCCGTCTTTTCGGCCTACTTCCAGGGTGAGGTGGTTGGCGGATCGGAAGGCACCCGTCTCTGGGGCATCGCCGTGGGCATCGCCATGCTTGTCGTCGCCGTCACCTCGCCCATCCTGGGCGCTATCGCCGACTACTCCGGCTCCAAGAAACCCTTCCTGCTTTTCTACACGGTCATGGCCGTCATCTTCACCGGCGCGCTCTTCTTCGCCGAAGCAGGGCGCGTGGCGATGAGCATGGGCTTCTTCATCCTGGCCGAGATCGGCTATCGCAGTGCGCAAGTCTTTTACAATGGCTTCTTGCCTGAAATCGCCGATCCCGACGATCTCGGCCGTGTCTCTGGCACCGGTTGGGCCGTAGGCACCGCCGGTGGTGTCGTCTGCCTTGTCCTCATCCTGATCCTTATCCTCACAATTGGCGGCAACTTCATTGTGCGCCTCTCACTCGTGATCACGGCCGTCTTCTTCGCCATCTCCACCGTGCCCCTTTTCCTCTGGCTGCCTGAACGGGCCCAGAAACGGCCGTTGCCCAGCGGAGGCAACTATCTCAGCCTCGCCTTCAAGCAGCTGGGCGACACGATTCGCACCGCCGGCAGCTTCAAAGAGTTTGTTAAATTCATGATCGCCTTCCTTATCTATAACGACGGCGTGATGATGGCTCTCGATTTCGCGGCGATCATCGGGGCTGTGCTTTTCGGCATCGACCAGCAAGGGTTGATCATCTTTGTGATCATCGTGCAGTTGACCAATGTCGCCGGCGCTTACTTATTCGGCCGTTGGGTCGACCGTTGGGGCGGAAAACGATCCCTGATCATCTCCATTCTATTGATGATCGTCGTCGTCCTGGCCCTATACTTCAACCAAACGGCCAGCGGCTTTTTTGTGATCGGCGCCGTCGCCGGCTTCGCCATGGCCGGTACCCAGTCCGTCAGCCGAACCATGGTCAGCATATTCAGCCCGCCCGGCAAAAGCGCCGAATTCTATGGCTTCTTCGCCCTGGCCGGCCGCACCTCCTCTTTCGTCGGGCCCACCATCTTCGGCATCATCGCCGCCGAAGCCGCGCTTTACTATATATCCTTGGGCCAATCCGGCGAGCTTGCCGACCAATCGGGCCACCGTATGGCCATCCTCTCCATCGCCGTCTTCTTCATCATCGGCCTCATCGTCCTCGCATTTGTGGACGAAAACAAAGCGCGTGAAGCAGCTGACGGAGGTCAGCCACCAGCCGTCAATTGATGGCTGATGGCTGTTAACTCTTGATTAATCGTAACTATGATCATAAGATACTGTTGCTATCATTTTCAGATCGCATCGTAATGGAATCTACATGGACGAATTGGCTGGCAATCCGCCAGCGCCTTTGACAGGCAAGTCGCTTGAAGAAAACGTTCCACTACATCACTACTGCCCACACCTGGGCCATGTAGAGGACCGGGTTACGGTTATGGCCTTTCCGGACTACGCCAACCGCTGCCACCGGCACGGCCCTGGCCTGACTGTTTCTGTCATCGCACAGGAGCATCTTTGCCTGACGCCCAATTACGCGAATTGTTCCGTTTACCAAGAACCTGAAAGAATAGACAAACGGCAGAAACGGAGTCGCCTCCTCAGTCGCCCCGTTCGCGCCCTGGCCGTGGTCACAGTGGTGGCCTTCATCCTTCTGGCCGCAGTCATCTGGTGGCCTGGGCCAGGTAGAAGCATTCTAGATGGAACTATCTTCAGCGCGACGCTCAGCCCGCCCAGCGCGGAAATCAGCACGCCGGTTTCTGATCTGGCCCCCATCCTGGAATCCCCGATCACCTCACGAAAAGAGTTCTACAAACCTGTCGACCTGATTGGGATACCGGACGATGACGCTGAGGGATCATCCGGATTTAGCGTCGTGCCGTATGGGGACGATTAGCTGACAGCTATCAGTCAAGGGTCAACAGTCGCCGGCTAACAGTCAATAGTCATGACCTGTCCTGGTTTCCGCTACGCATTACGCATTAAGAATTAACCATTACGCATTTAGAATTGACATGGATATTTGTTGGGCAACGGCCGTTGAGCTGGCAGGGTTAATACGTGGTGGGCAGTTGTCCGCGCGCGAGGTGATGGAGGCGCATCTGGCGCAGATTGCACGCGAGAATCCCAAGGTGAATGCGATTGTGACCCTGCTGCCGGAACAGGCGCTGGCCGCGGCGGCGGCAGCGGATGAGGCGCAGGCGCGCGGGGAAGCGACAGGGATTTTGCATGGGCTGCCGGTCGTACACAAAGATTTGGTGGAGACGAAGGGCGTGCGCACAACGTATGGCTCGCCGCTCTTCGCCGATCATGTGCCAGATTTTGACGTTCTGATAGTGGAAAGGCTGCGAGCAGCGGGGGCGATTATGCTCGGCAAAAGCAATACGCCAGAATTCGGGGCGGGATCGCAGACATTCAACCCCGTTTTCGGAGCAACACGCAACCCTTATGATCTTTCGAAAACGAGCGGCGGCAGCAGCGGTGGCGCGGCGGCGGCCCTGGCCAGCGGCATGGTGCCTATTGCCGACGGCAGCGATCTGGGCGGCTCTTTGCGCAATCCGGCGAGCTTCTGCAATGTGGTGGGCCTACGGCCGTCTCCGGGACGGGTGCCACGCTGGCCGGTAAGTATGGCCTGGAATACGCTGTCCGTGTTGGGACCGATGGCGCGCACGGTGCAGGATGTCGCTTTGATGCTGGCGGCGATGGCCGGTCCAGATGCGCGAGACCCGATCGCCATCCGTGAGCCGGGCTCGATCTTTATGCGCAACCTGGAGCGGGACTTTAGCGGGGTGCGGATCGCCTGGGGCACGGATTTTGGCGGTTTGCCTGTTGATCCGCGCGTAACGGCCGTGCTGGAAGGGCGGCGTCACAGCTTGGAAGATCTAGGCTGTATAGTGGAAGCGCGCGAGCCGGATTTTCGCGACGCGGACGAAATCTTCAAGGTGCTGCGCGCCTGGGGCTTCGCTATGAATTATGGACCGCTGTTGAAAAACAAACGCGAACAGATGAAAGAGAGCGTTATCTGGAATATTGAGCAGGGTCTGGACCTCAGCGCCGAGCAGATCGGCCGTGCAGAGATGAAACGCACGGCACTCTACCAGCGTGTGCGCAAGTTCATGGAAACGGTCGCGTTCATGATTTTCCCGGTGAGCCAGGTGCCCCCTTTCCCGGTCGAACAAGAGTACGTGACCGAGATCAATGGCGTGCAGATGGAGAGCTATATCGATTGGATGCGTTCTTGTTACTACATCTCTCTGCTCGGTCTGCCGGCCATCTCCGTCCCTTGTGGTTTTACGGATGAAGGGCTGCCGGTAGGCATGCAAATCGTGGGCCGGCACCAGGATGATTTTGGGGTGCTGCAGCTCGCCTATGCGTTTCAGCAGCTGACGGCTGAAGGCTAATCAAGGGTCCATGTTCAAATCCAAAGTGCGTGCCATCAATGTACCACAATACGAACACGGCCGTCTTGCCGGTGTATTCGCCTATTTGTGGGGCAATGAAGCATTTGACCGGCCGGCCCTTGATTTCGCTTCCTTCGTGCAAGGGGTGGCTTTGCATGATTGGCACTACAGCCCGATCGATGATTTGCCTATTGGCGAGGCCGGCGAGGCGGAGTGGCTGACATTATTTAGTAAAGGGGCCGCATACTGGTTTACCGATCCGGTCACCGACATCGTCGCCAAGCTGCATCTGAAGAGGCTGGTAAGCAGAAGCGATTCAGCAGAAATGGAGCGCTTGGCCAGCCTGGTTGAAGCCAGAATCGTCGAGCGACTGCCGGAAACAGGTTTCAGCCGGGAACAGTTCGAATGGGCGGACCGCATCACGCGCTTTTGCGATGATCTGGCGTTCCACTTTTCCTTTGAGCTACCTGTTGTGAAAACAACCACACTTTACAGCAGAGTTGGCTCAAGAAAAGAGACGGCCGTTACTTATGAGATCAGAGCCAATGGCGAAATCAGCATTAAGCCGTGGCCATTCAGCCCCCCTTCCTTCGCCGGTATCATCATGGGCTATGAGCGGGCAGGCTATCCGGAAAAGCTGCTGCCGCAGGTGCTGCCGTTTCGCTGCCAACCAGGAACTCCCAGGCTCAGTTGATGTAGCTTCCCAGGATTAGGCTGCTGTCTCGGTGATTAGCTTGAATCAACACCAACGGGCTGTTCGCTCAAGCCTCATCAACTAGATGCCCAAAATACCGGGCTTCTAGCCCCCGACACAATGCCCAGGCCACTCCAATTTGACTAATTTAAGCAGATATTCTATTATATTAGCTATTCCATAGATGAAGTGCGTAAAGCATAACAACGCCGGGGTACACACTACCGTCATGAAAATTCTGGTTGTCGCTTGACAGCTGACAGCTATTTTCAAGGAGCAAGTTTATGGCCGACGGGTCAACTAGTAAAAGCGTGACAAAAGAGATTGTAGAACTTCTGCTGCCGCAGGTGCGGACACAGGATGATCGCGAGTCGCTGGTGTTGATGAGCTGGGGGCCGGGATCGGAACGGCAATACGACATCGATTACAGCGGCAGCGCACGGGAGTTTAGCGTGCGCTTTGTCGACGATACGCTGAAGTTCGGCAGGAGTGTGGGCGATCAGCAGACGGCGGCGATTGAATTGGTCCTCAAACAGTTGCGCACGGTTGTTGGTGCTGACGAGCAGGCAGGCATCGACCGGCTCTTGGCCATGCTGCGCGAAGACCCGGACAGCATCACCGTGGAGCCACCCTACATGGGATTGAAGCCGTACGCTGAGGAGGATGCCAGGCTCTTTTTCGGCCGTTCCGCTTTGATCGCCTCCATAAGGAGGCGCATCGATAGTTGGGATCTGGCGCCCGATTCTATTCGCTTCCTGGCCATCATCGGCGCCTCAGGCAGCGGCAAATCTTCCCTGGTGAAGGCAGGCCTGCTGCCTGAGCTGGGCGAAGCGAAAGATTGGCACTTTATTACCATCGTGCCCGGCGCAGCGCCCCTGTTCGATCTGGCCCTGCCCTTCGTTCCAGCCCCAGCCTCCACCGACGATGCACTGCAAGAGATGGAAACGGGCATGCTTGAGGACGAACAGCGACTGCAACGCACGATCCAGCAGCGCCTGGCGCAGGATTGGGCGGGCAAGGAAGGGGTGCTGATCTATGTGGACCAGTTTGAGCAGATATTTACGGCCGAACCGCCCTCGGCCGACGCAGAGCAGAAAGCACAACGGAGACGAGAACGACAAGCATTCTTGGACAATCTGCTTTACGCGGCGAGCGTGCCCGCTGGGAAGCTGCGGCTGCTGCTGGCCATGCGCGCCGATTTTTACCACCGCTGTGCTGACTTCGACAACCTGCGCGCGCTGCTGGTCGATCACCAGGAGTATATCGGCGCGCTTACTGTGCAGGAGATCACCGAAATTATCGAGAAGCCGGCCGAGGTGATGGGCTATAGGCTGGAACCAGGCTTAACCGAGGTGATTCTGAATGACCTGGACGCGGGAGACGGCCGTCCGGAACCGGGATCACTGCCTCTGCTCTCGCACGCCCTCTTTCGCACCTGGCGTGAGCGCAGCGGATTCACCTTGCAGTTGTCCGATTACCTGTCGGCCGGCGGGGTGAAAGGGGCGCTGAGAAATACGGCCGATGAGGTATTTGAAAGCCTCGACGCCGGCGAACAGCAACTGGTTCGTTATCTTTTCATCCGCTTGACGCAGTTGGGAGAAGGGACGGAAGATACGCGGCGGCGCGTTTACAGGGATGAGTTGGAGTTTCCCAACGTGTCCGCGGACACCGTGGCGCGCGTGATCGGCAAGTTAACGAATGCGCGTCTATTGGTAACCGGCTAGGAAATGGGCCGCTTGGATGGTATAGCAGGGCAGAATGGCGATGCGAGAATCTGAATCATATGTTGAAGTAGGGCATGAGGCGCTGATCCGCGAATGGGACCGTTTGCGCGAGTGGCTGGAGGAAGATCGGGATGCGCTGCGTACCCACCGCCTGTTAACGGAGGCCGCGGAGCGCTGGCGCATCTCCAACGATAAGTCCGACCTATATAAAGGCCGGCGCCTGGATGCAGCCAATGATCTGGAAAAAACCTATTCAGGGCTCTTGAACGATCTGGAAAGTGAATTTCTAGTTAAAAGCCGCCGGCAGCAGCGGCGAGAGAAAGTTATCCGTTCCGCGGCCATTGCAGCCTTTGCCCTGCTAATTACAACGGCCGTCATTGTGCTCTCAATTCTCAATGCGCGCTTGAGCGGCAGCCTGACCGCGGAGAAGGAAGAACGAAATCGCGCCGAATCGCGCGCCCTGGCTTTTGCGGCCGATGAGGTGAACGAAAACAATGCGCTGGCCCTGTTGCTGGCCCTGCAAGGGGGACAGATCGCCAATACTATCGAAGCCAACAACACCTTACGCGCCGCGCTGACCAAGCCAGGCCTGGAATTGCTTACCTTGCAACATGACGCCAGAATCAATCAAGCCACATGGAGCCCAGACGGCGGCCGGATCCTCACCGCCAGCGATGATGGCAAAGCGCGAGTCTGGGATGCGATTACCGGCGAAGAGCTGCTGCGTCCTTTGCGCCATGATAACTGGGTGCGCCAGGCGGCGTGGAGCCCAGATGGCAGCCGCATAGCCACGGCCAGCGACGATGGGGCGGCCAGAATCTGGGATGCGGCCAAGGGGCGCATGCTGCTTCCGCCCTTGGAACATGATGACGAAGTACACCGGGTGGCCTGGAATGCGGATGGAACACGCATCCTGACCGCCAGCCGCGACGGTACGGCCCGGATTTGGGATGCCTCAACGGGGGAAGCCCTGGTTTTGCTTGCAGGGCACATCGGCACCGTGAACCAGGCCGTCTGGAGCCCGGACGAAAGCAAGGTCGTCACTGGCGGTTTTGATGGGACGGCAAGGATCTGGGATGCGCAGACGGGCCAGGAGACGGTTCCCCCAATGCAACACCAGGGGCAGGTCGTTCAGGTGACCTGGAGCGCAGACGGGGAGCGCATTTTAACCGCCAGCGCAGACGGCACGGCAAACATTTGGGACGCGACCAGCGGCGAAGCGCTGCTGCCTGCGCTGGAGCACGAATTCTGGGTCAATACCGCCCTATGGAACGAGGATGAGAGCCGCATTCTAACGGCCAGTGACGACCGTGCCGCCCATGTCTGGGATGCCAACAGCGGAGAAGAGCTGTTACCCCCATTATGGCATGACAACTACGTCCTCCAGGCCACCTGGAGCCCTGACGAGAGCCTGATCTTGACCGCCAGCAGTGACGGTACGGCGCGCGTTTGGGACGCGGGCACGGGCGAAGAGCGGCTGCCCACGCTAAGGCATGAGGGGGAGATCAACCAGGCCATTTGGAGCGCTGACGGCAACGTGATCCTTACCAGCAGCCTTGACGGCACAGCGCGCGTTTGGGATGCCCGGGGAGAGCAGTTGCTGCCGCCTTTGCCGCATGACGGCTATATCACACAGGCAGCATGGAGCGCCGATGGCAGCCGGATTCTGACCGCCAGCGAGGACGGCAGCGCGCGCGTTTGGTCCGCTACCGGCCGGTCGGAAATAATGCCTCCATTGCAGCAGGACACACCGCTGCTGTGGGCGAAGTGGAATGGGGACGAAAGTCGCATTATGACCGCCGATTTAGATGGCGCGGTCCACGTATGGGACGCCGGCACCGGCCAAGAACTGCTGCCTCCCCTGGAACATGATGATTGGGTCCGCCATGCCGCTTGGAACGGGGACGAGAGCCGGATTCTGACCGCCAGTGACGACGGCAGCGCCCGCGTCTGGGACGCCAGGAGTGGCCAAGAGCTGCTGTTTTTAGAGCATGGTGACTGGGTCCGCCTTGCGACCTGGAACGCGGACGAAAGCCGGATTCTGACCGCTAGTGATGACGGCGGCGCCCGCGTTTGGGACGCCAAGACAGGCCAAGAGCTGCTTTTTTTGGAACATGACGATTGGGTCAATTATGCCGCCTGGAATCCTGACGAGAGCTTAATCCTGACCGCCAGCGACGACCGGGCAGTGCACATTTGGAATGCGACGACCGGAAAAGAAGTGCCCCCAGCGCTGCTGCACAGCGCAGCAGTATCGCTGGCATCGTGGAGCCCCGACGGCAGCCGCATCGCCAGCGCCAGCGCCAATACGGTGCACCTCTGGAACGCAGCCAGCCGCGAAGAACGCCTGCTGCCTCTAAAGCATGAAGGCGTTGTCAACCAGGTGACCTGGAGCAGCGATGGCAGCCGTATCCTGACCGCCAGCTCGGACGGAGGGGCCAGCGTCTGGGACACGACCACGGGTAAAGAACTGCTCAGGCAGCGTGGGGATGGATCGGCCGTCATGCAAGCGCTGTGGAACCGTGACGAGAGCCAGATTTTGCTCACGACAGGGGCCGGTCAGGTTCTGATCAGCTACACGGCGATGGACGAACTGCAACAAGCGGTCTGCAGCAAGCTGCGCCGTAATCTGACCTGGGACGAATGGCGGCGCTATATGGGCGATGAGCCGTACCGCTGCACCTGTCCCAATTTGCCTGTGAATGCGTCGGTTGTGGATAGTCCGGAGGCGGTGATCGCAGCGGATACGGTTTGTGCGGAGTAACGATCAACAGTGACGGTCAACAGTGAACAGTCGACTGCCAACACTGAATAGAGTAGTGAGCATTCTCAAATGCGAAGGGCATAGCCAGGAACCGGCACGGTAGAATGGCATCTCCGAGATTGGTCCAATCTTGAAGATTGGACCAATCTACCAACCCCATGCGCAGCCAACAGAGCAGCGAACATTCTCAAATGTAACCGGGCATCTGAGGCGGCATCTGAGGATGCCTACTACCCTAACTCATTGGAAACAGAACCTGATTCAAAACGTCAATATTCTACGCGCCTGTCATGCACCGAATAGGCATCTTCAATAACGGTCAGGCGAAAATCAACCTGGTTAAAGTAGCAATCGATAAATTTCGCCTTCTCAAGTCGCGCGGCGCGAAAGTTGACGTCATCAAACGTACATTGCTGGAAAATCGTACCGCGAAAATCTCCAAAGCGCGCATCCACAGCGGTGAAAGTACAGCCGGTGACAATCCCGGCGGTCAGCACCATACCGACCATGTCAATCCCAGTGAACGTCGAGGAAACGACGTGGGTACCTCGCCACTCCGTGGCAACAAACTGGCAGTCCGTCCAGTTGGTCGATTTGATGTGCGATGCCTTCAGGGAGACGCGCAGCAGTTCGACATTCGCAGCGGTAATGTTCTTGAGCAGCGCGAAGGAAAAACCAAACTGCGCCCAGTTTTTCTCATCTAGCTTGCCGCTGAGTTGCGTATCAACTATCCAGGCGGTATTCACACCCAGGCGATTGGCAAATCTGCGAACGAGCGGCCAATCCTCCCGCTCAACCGCCCAGTCAAACACCTCTTCAAGTTGGTAGCGGATCATGGGGAAACCGGAACCCTGCAGCATATCCAACCACAGGTCGACGTACGGATGCCGGGTCAGAACAACATCCTCGAAGAAATCTTGCAGCGGATCGAGAGGTACCGTCATCAAGTTGGTATCTTCGGACTTTCTAATAGTGGTCCTCACGCTGTTCGAGAACTGCTGCGCAACGCTATCCATCATCTCCTTGCGGATAGCGTCGTCTTTCCAGCACTCGTCTAGCAATGATTGCCGCGCATAACGCAGAATAAGTTCCCCTTTGCGCAGGATATCGGCGCTGCGCAAGGCCACTACCGCCTCAACGAGTGGCCGGCCGCCCAATTCTCTAAGCTTATTAAGCGCAAAATCGCTGATCGTTAGTGGGGTTCGAAAAGAACCCGATTCCTGCTGATCCACCAAACCGGCGCGCTTCAACTGGGCCAGGCCCACTTCAATGACCCGATTAGCATTTAGCAAAATAGCGAACAGGTCATCCGCCGACCAGGGCACATTACGCAAGATGCCCAGGAACGGGAACAACGCCTGGCCTTCGTCCGGCAGCTCTTGGAAGACCGTTTCTAGCCCTGACAACTGCGCAGTAGATCCATCTTCGTCGCGCCGTAACTGCAGCGCCTCGAGATAATCTTCCGGCGTCACCAGCTTGACGTTAATGTCGCGGGCAACCGCATTGATCGCTGCGGGGATGTAGTCCAGCTTCTCAGCCAGGGCCAGCATGGTGTCTTCGTCGCATTCAGCCGTACCATCATCATTCAGCAGACCGTTGGTAAACAACCGTACGGCCTCATCTGGCGTCATACCTGAGAGACGGCAGCTGCTTTCATCTGGGCGCAGCCTCGGCGGAGGCTGAACCGACAGCAGCAACACCACGCAGCGGCGGCACTTGTCTGGCAGCCAGTTGCGCAATTCCTGCCAGTTGTCCCGCCACGCATCTAGATGATCGAGCACGATCAGAATGCGCTGGTCACCAATTGCCGCCTGCATCGCCGCCGTGAACTCGCTGGCGCTGGTCAGACTGGTTTTGCTGATCGTCTCGTCGTAGGGTTCGATGAAGTTCCAGACGGCCGTGCGCATATCGGTCGTTTGCAGGTCGGCCCCCAGGATACCGTCGACAAAGGTATCTTCAAGCGTCGTTGCAACCTTGCGCGCCAGCCAGCTCTTTCCCACGCCGGGCAGCCCATAGAGATAGACGGTGTGAAAGCCGTCGTGTTCGGCCGTCAGCAGCGCCGACAACGCTTCTTCTGCTTGCGCGCGGGGGATGTAGTAGTCCGTTGGCGGCGCGGAGACCTGGCGCTTACTGGCCACGCGCTGTTTGGCGGCGCGGTTGACAAGACTGATCTTGGTGCCGGTAATAACATCGCCAACATCGCCCATGGCGTCGACGTGGACGGCCGTAGCGCCCTGGCCGATGGCGATGCCCTTGGCTTCCTGGATATTACCGACCTGGATCTGATCGCCGCCAATCACGGTTTGTTCACCCTTGTTTTGTGTCAATTTTGCCTCCCTGCAGGCAAGATCCCGCAAGTACTTCCGCTAGTACAAGTGCTATAAAGAGAGATAAGGTTGTTTTCTAGCATCCTTTGCCAATAACTATAGCAATATTATGATAAATAGCACCTGTTCGACAACACTATTTATATTGCGTGCGCCAACTGGAATAGTCACAAGGTTAGTTTGACGGATGAGGAGCAGGGCATCTTCAGGTGGGCACCGTTCGCATCTGAAGATGCGAACTACACAAGAGATGTTTGTCTGACTGCTGGCAGCGAGCAGCAAATGCAGCTTCTCTGGAAACTGACCGTCAACCAGGGCGAATTCTGTGCTAAAATGGTGCTGTGGAGTCTGGAGAGCTACCAGTGACCGAAGGGGATCAGATCAAGGTTGGCAATATCAGCAACGCAACCGGCGTAGCCATTGGCGCCGGGGCCAGGGCTACTGTGTACCAGGGGCTTTCGGTGGAGGAAGTTGCCGCACTGGTCGTCGAGTTGAAGGACAAAGATCAGCCGCTGGTTTGGGACGGCCGGCTCCCCTATCTCGGTCTCAATGCCTTCCAGGAAAGCGACGCCCAATTCTTTTTCGGCCGTGAGGAGCTGGTTGACGATTTGCTGCGGCGCGTGCAGGAAAACCGCTTCATCGTCATCGCCGGGCCGTCGGGCAGCGGCAAGTCTTCGCTGGCCAGGGCGGGGCTTTTCCATGCCCTGCGCCAGGGACGCCTTGAGCGCAGTGAAAAGTGGGTGCTGGCCACGATGTCGCCCAAAGATAAACCGGTTGAGAACCTGGCGCTGGCCATCGGCCGTGATGGTGGGGATCGCGCCGCGGCGCAGGCCATTCGCGAAGATGGCGGCAATAACCCGCTCCTGCTGCACGAACAGGTTGAGCTGCTGGGGGCCATGTCTGACGACCGGCAGCGGCGCTTTGTGCTGCTCGTGGACCAGTTTGAAGAGCTCTTTACGCAGACGGCCGATCAAGAAGCGCGCGAGAAGTTCATCCGCCTGTTGACCAGGGCTGCCGCGCAGGAAGATGGCCGCACCACCATCATCCTCTCCCTGCGTTCCGATTTCGTTTCTAACTGCGCCCTCTACCCCGACCTGCGCGCGCAGATCAACAGGAAAAACCAGTTCCAACTGGTGGGAGCCATGGAAGCGCGCGACCTGGCCAAAGCGATCACCCTGCCCGCGCTGGAGGTTGGCGCGGAGATCGAGCCGGCGCTGGTCAAGCAGATCATCGACGATATGAAAGGGGAGCCGGGCGCGCTGCCGTTGATGAGCTTCGCCCTGCGCGACCTCTTTCTGGCGGAGAAGACAGCAAAGGGCGCGCCGATGGATCTGACGCGGCAAGAGTATGTGGAGCGCGGCGGCATCGACCGCGCCCTGGAGCGGCACGCCAACCATGTCTTTGCAATCGTTTACGGCCGAACAGCAGGAGCTGGCCAAGGGCATATTCTCCAAGCTGATCACCGTGGGCGAAGGGCGGGTGGATACGCGCAGGACGGCCGTCTTTGAAGAGCTCGTGCCCGCCGATGCCGACGAAGAAGCAGTCGCCGCCGTGGTCGGCAAACTAGCAGCGGAAGGGGTGCGCCTGGTGACCACCAGCGGTGTGGAAGGCGATGAGGCAATGACGGCCGAAGGGATGGCCGCTGCGCAAACAACTGTAACCCTCGCCCACGAGAAGCTGATCGACGCCTGGCCCTGGCTGCGCCAACTGGTCGACGAAAACCGCGAAATCATCGCCCTGCAAAACCAGATCAACAGCCGAGCCCATGACTGGGCCAGGAGAAGAGGACGCCGGTTTCCTCTATCGTGGGGGGCCGTCTGCTACAAGTCGAAGAGAATCTGGCAGGCTTTGCAGCCCAACCTGGATGAGCTCTCCTTGCGCTTTATTCAGGCCAGCATTGATCAAAAGCAGCGGGAGATTGATGAGAAGGAAGCGCAGCGCCGCCACACGCTTAAGATTTTAGGCGGAGCAACGGCCGTAGCGCTTGGGCTGGCAACAATTGCCATATTCTTCTTTCTTCAATCTACTGCAAACGCCCGTACAGCAGAAGCAAATCTAGACAGAGCCAATCTAGCTCTGAATGCGGAAGCCACAGCCATTCTCGAAGCTGAGACCAACCTAGCAATTGCCACCCGCAATCTAGCTACAGCAGAAGCGGCAAAGGCAACCTCCACATTCAATGAAGGAAAGGCAGAGACCCAGGCGACGCTCGCGGCAAGCAATTTGGCAACGGCAGAAGCTGCAAAAGCGACGGCTGAGGCCGAACGGGCAGTGGCGCTTGTCCAGGGTGAGCGGGCGCTGGCCCAATCTTTCCTGGCCAACAGCCGCGCCCTGGTCGCCGACCAGCCCACCAGCCAGGAACTGGCACAAGCCCGCTTGCTGGCCGTGGAAGGGGCTCGGTTGAACGCGCGGGTCGGCTCCCCGGCCGAGATAACCAGCAGCGACCGCCTGCTCTTCTCACTGGCCTATGCACAACCCATTCCTTTTCAACCGGCCAAGAGGCTCAGCGACCACAGTGACTGGGTCAATAGCGTGGCCTGGAACGGGGATGGCAGCCGCCTGGCCTCCGCCTCGTATGACAACACGGTCATCATCTGGGATACGGCGAGCTGGCAGCCGCTGACGACCCTCACCGACCACACGGCCGCTGTCAATAGCGTGGCCTGGAACGGGGATGGCAGCCGCCTGGCCTCCGCCTCGTCGATGACAACACGGTCATCATCTGGGATACGGCGAGCTGGCAGCCGCTCACGACCCTCACGCGAGCACACGGTCGCTGGGTCAATAGTGTGGCCTGGAACGGGGACGGCAGCCGCCTGGCCTCCGCCTCGGATGACGACACGGTCATCATCTGGGATACGGCGAGCTGGCAGCCGCTCACGACCCTCAGCGACCACACGGACACTGTCATGGAGCGTGGCCTGGAATGGGGACGGCAGCCGCCTGGCCTCCGCCTCGTGATGACGACACGGTCATCATCTGGGATACGGCGAGCTGGGAACCGGATAATGACCCTCACCGGCACGGGACGGGTCAAGAGCGTGGCCTGGAATGGGGATGGCAGCCGCCTCGCCTCCGCCTCCTAGACAACACGGTCATCATCTGGGATACGGAGAGCTGGCAAGCCGCTAACGACCCTCACCGGCCACAGGACTCGATCTGGAGCGTGGCTTGGAACGGGGACGGCAGCCGTCTCGCCTCCGCCTCGGACGACAACACGGTCATCATCTGGGATACGGAGAGCTGGGAACCGGAAACGACCCTCACCGACCACACGGCCGTGTCAGGAGCGTGGCCTGGAACGGGGACGGCAGCCGTCTGGCCTCCGCTTCGCAGGACAACACGGTCATCATCTGGGATACGGCGAGCTGGGAGCCGCTCACGACCCTCAGCCGACCACACGTCCGCTGGTCAAGAGCGTGGCCTGGAATGGGGACGACAGCCGCCTGGCCTCCGCTTCGGATGACAACACGGTCATCATCTGGGATACGGCGAGCTGGGAGCCGGTCACGACGCTCACCGAGCACACGGCGGGGTCACGAGCGTGGCCTGGAATGGGGATGGTAGCCGCCTCGCCTCCGCCTCGTATGACAACACGGTCATCATCTGGGATACGGAGAGCTGGCAGCCGCTAACGACCCTCAGCGAGCACACGGACCTGTCATGGAGCGTGGCCTGGAATGGGGACGGCAGCCGCCTGGCCTCCGCCTCGTGTGACGACACGGTCATCATCTGGGATACGGTGAGCTGGCAGCCGGTAACGACCCTCAGTGAGCACACGGACGCTGGTCAATAGCGTGGCCTGGAATGGGGACGGCAGCCGCCTCGCCTCCGCTTCGTAGGACAGCACAGTCATCATCTGCGATACCGCGAGCTGGCAAGAACATACGACTCTGACCGGCAGCTACACGTCCTGGGTCACGAACGGCGGCCACACATCCTGGGTCAAGAGCGTAGCCTGGAATGGGGTTGGCGACCGCCTCGCCTCCGCCTCGGAAGACAACAAGGTCATCATCTGGGACACGGCGAGCTGGCAGCCGCTAACGACCCTCACCGACCACACGGGCGCTGTCAATAGCGTGGCCTGGAATAGGGACGACAGCCGCCTGGCCTCCGCCTCGGATGACAACACGGTCATCATCTGGGATACGGCGAGCTGGCAGCCGCTAACGACGCCTCACGCGAGCACACGGGCGATGTCACTAGCGTGGCCTGGAATGGGGATGGCAGTCGTCTCGCCTCCGCCTCGGAAGACAGCACCGTCATCATCTGGGAGTTTCCTGATTTCGAGCAGTTGCAATGCCAGTTGGCAGGACGGAATCTGTCGCTGGCGGAGTGGGAACAGTTCTGGCCGGGGGTGGATTACCGCTGCACGTGTGCGGAATGGCCGGCGGGAGAAGGAGCGCCGGTGGAGGCGGAAGGATGTGTAGTGGCAAATGATTAATGGTGAATTGTGAACTGCTGATATTTTTCCCGGAAACTCCGTCGTTGCTTACACGGTGACCTGAACGGTTCAGTTTCCGGGAAAATGGCGGGCTGGGCCACGGCCGTGAGCTCTCGTTGGTAAAACGGCTACCGGACTACTCGGCTGCCGCTGTAAAATAGCACCTTCGTGTGATGACGCTAATACCACCTGCCGCTATACTACGGCCATCAAAGAGTAACGACCTATACGGTGAAGGGGTATGACCATGACGAAGCAGCAGACGATTTTGATTACGGGCGCGACGGGTAATGTGGGCGGTGGGGCGGCGCTGGCGCTGGCTAAACGGGGCGCTCGCGTGGTCTTGATCGGCCGTAAGCCGGAACGATTGGCCGCCAGGGCTGATTCTATCCGCGCCGCTCAGTCTGAAGCCGGGATCGAATTTGAGGATACGGACATCGCCACATTGGCCGTCGACTTCACTGATATGGAAGCGGTGCGGGCCGCGGCCGCAGAGGCCCTGAACCGGTTTCCAGATATTGATGGCCTGATTTTGTCTGCTGTCGCTTTAATTCAAAATGGTCCGAACGTCCTGCCCAACGGCCACGAGTTGATGTTTGCTACGAATGTGATGGGGCCGTTTTTGTTCACCCAGCTGTTGATTGAGAGGATGCAGCAATCGGATGGAATGGTGCTTCATGTGATCGCACCATTCTATAAAGAAATCGACTGGGATGATCTTGAAAGCATCAAGAATCACCATACAGAGACCGCGTACCATAGGACCAAGACTTGCAACCGGGCGATCGCCGCGGAGTTGGCGCGACGGTATGCCGGGAAGATCTCATCTGTGGCGTTTGATCCCGGTTTCATCATCGATAAAAATGACCCGGAGCTGAAAAAACGGTGGCCGTCTGGATTCATGGGTTTCTTCTGGCGGGTGATGACGATGCTCTTTGCCAAACCGCCCGCGGTCGCCGGTGAGCCGATGGCGGACTTGATGCTTTCTTATGAAGATCGCAGTGCGATCAATGGCGCCTTGTTCAAATTGGATAAACGTGTCGAAAAACCGGATAAGGCGATGATTGACAGAGAGTTTGGAGAAAGGTTATGGAACGAGTTGGTGCGCCTGACGGAACTGGCGCCTGAAGCAGGACTGCAAGTTGCAGGGAAAGATAGAGATAGAGGTTAGAGATAAGGAGAAATAGAAATGAATACAAACAAAGAAGATACCCAAATGGCAGATGTGAAGATTGTACTTGCAGCTTTATGGATCGCGCATTTTCTGCTCTGGACCTTTGGAGATATGCTCTCTATTTTGCAGCAATTTTCTGAGCCAGTTGATAATAACTTGCTGCTGCTGGTCGCCGTACCACTGGCACTTATTCAAGCATTGATGATTTTTTTCTCTCTGGTAGGGAAGGCAACATTGATGCGTTGGGTAAATATGATCGTGGCCGTAGTTTTCCTGTTCTTCAATGTGATGTTTTTAGTTGAAGCCCATGTCGCCTGGGAATATCTATTGGGCGCGGGATATCTGCTCTTTAATGGCCTCATTTTCTGGTATGCATGGCGGTGGCCGCAGGGCAATTTGGCTCGTTGAACCATGCGCCCCGCACTGGTTTTTGGGCGTAAGGGCTTTATGACGCTATGGACTGCTGATCGGCTCACCATCCTCCGCTGATGGTTTGCCTAATTCACCGCGTGTGGCGACTATAAACACGACTGCCATGAGCCCAATGAGCAGAGCGTTGATCGTCAACAATCGCGTATCAAAGGTCGAAGCGAATTCCAACTGGCCGCCTTGTACTGTGGAACTCACCAACAAGGCAAGCGTCCAGAAGTTAAATGCGCTGTGAAATATGTACCCGGCGATGAGTGAACTGCCACGGCTCTTGTTGAATACCCAGGTCATCATAAAAGACCAGCCAACTGGTTCTGTTGCAAAGATTTGCAAAAAAAATTAGGTTGGCAGGGTGAACCAAAACAGTAGGTATTTGCTCACGTGGCTAATCCAAACAGTTTGGCTATGAACCGATTTTGCGCTTGTATATTTCCTTTTTCTACTTTCCGAATTTGCCCCTTCCTAATCATGTGCATCGTTTCATAGCCCTGAATTGTTCGCCAGGCCGTCGGATATGAACCAAACCCTAGACCTGGCTTGATCCTTCGTTTCAGGAACCGATGGTCTTGCTCAACCATGTTGTTCATATATCGACTCGGCCTTCGCTTACACTTCTCGGGCAGCAAACCTACTTTTTTCAAATCGTTCACGGCACCGATGTAGCAGCCGTTCTTATCGACATTGATCACCCGTGGGGCAGTGATGTGGGATGTGCCCAGCACCTTTCTAAAGTAACGCTTAGCTGCTCGAGTGCTACGGGTCTGATTCAGGAGGAAATCGAGGGTCTGGCCAGTGGAATCGACAGCTCGGTACAGGTACATCCACTGGCCTTTGACCTTGACATAGGTCTCATCGACCCGCCAAGAATCGCTGGTTTGCTTCAGATAAGGTCGGCTACGTTTATCCAATTCAGGCGCGTACTCTTGAACCCAACGATAAATAGTTGTGTGATCGACTGACAAACCCCGTTCTGTCATCATTTCTTCGATGTCACGATAGCTCAAAGAATATCGAAGGTACCACCTGGTACAGATTAAGATGATTTCTGCCTGGAAGTGGCGGCCCTTGAATGGATTCTCCACGTGGTTACTTCCTTGATTGAAGATGATGTGAAGGAGATTATCCGTTCAAAAAAATCTTGCAACACAGCCCCTTATTCTGTTTCCTGTGGCTTCTGCAGCGTGATGACGACAGGATTCAGAGTGAGCTCCGGCGCCGGCCCCCGCTGCGAGCCCGGGAAAAGATAGTTACGCAGGGAGAGGACGAGCATAGTGCATTCCAAATCCTTTGGGTCAGGATTAGGGTCAGGACAGTCCGGGAGCTTGTCGCCGATCGGGTAGCAGGGACTGCCTTTGGTCAACGTTTCGAGGCCTGTGCAGTCCCGGGCGAAATAGTGTAGGAAGAAGCGATCGTAGTTGGGCACAGCCGTATATTCGTCTGTGGTGCCTGTCAACACAGAGTCTTCAATGTTGTCGAAGCCTAGCTGGTTCGCACTCGAATTCAGGCCCAGCGCCACGTAGGTCGCGTTGCCGGTCTGGGTGGCCAGGGCGCCGAGCACGGCGTAGGCCCTCTGGTCACCGGGGAGCCACAACCTCTTGCCCATGAAATAGGCCGTGTCCTCCGTGGGGGCAAGGCAGTTCATCCCGACCTTGACGCACTCGGGCCCGGTCAATTTCAAGTCGGATGCTCTCATGTTCACCAGCGGCGTCAGGTCGCAGAGCTGATCCCATTTGCTGCAGACAGCATGGGCCAGCATGACAAGGTTGGGCGCCAGGGCGGTTTCCGGCGGTTCGGTGCCAGACCGGTTCTCGAACTCATCCCACGGGTAGGGCTGCGGTTGGTGGTCAGGCCGCGTGTCCCGGATGCGCAGGATGACCATGGGCAGGCGTTCTCGCCATGAGTTGGCGCGGGCGTCGTCCACAGGCATTGCGTACCGCAGCAAGGTGAGGAAATCATCCGACTCCTCGCTGAGCCCGATCGCCATATCCGTGTCTCCGAGCATGGAAGGGATCTGCTCGGTAAAGACATCCTCCTCTGGGATGCCGAGCCCGACGAGGGCTTGCCGGACTTCGTTCTCCATGGTCTTGTCCGGTGTGATGACAAAGTAACGGACTTGGTCCCAGACAGCGCTCGATTTGTTCTGGATCACCACGTTGTTGATGGGATCGCTCAGGTCTGCGATGATCTGCAGGCGATCCTGGTTGTTGGGCAGCTTGGTGAAAAACGTATGGACCATGGCGGGGACATGTTCTGCTACAAAGGCGTACTGATCGCTGTCCTCATGCCACTCGCCCGGGCGCGAGAACAGATAGGTCTGCAGGCCGAAATAGCGAGCCGGTGGGGGGAGCTGGGCGACGATCACGATCGCCTCGCGCGGGTCGAGGCGGTAGGAAGGGTTGTAGCCCTCCACCGTGGGTCCGAGTATGCCGGCGGTGCCGGGATCCACCCACTCCTCCGGCCAGGGAGGCACAACGGGAATCACATACGGCGCGGCCGGGTTGTTCCCCAAACAGGAGTGCAGCACCTCGTAGGTGTACGGGCAATCTTCTTGGGTATAGAGCTTGAAGTAACCGCGGGCGACCTCGTAGCCTTGCTGTTTGAAGCCGTTTGCGAGGCGACGGGCCTTGCTTTCCACCCATCCGGGCACCTTGTTCTCCGGCATCGGGCTGCCGGCGGCTGCGGAGGCCGCCAGCACCAGGGACAGCATCGCCAGCGCGATCAACAAAGATAGCAGGCGATAGCCAAAAGTTCTACGCTTGCACAAAGGTAGCGTGTTCATGAAATACCTCCTTAGTCTGACTTTGGTTCCAACAGGGTCAATCACGGTGTTATCCATCTTCGATCTGGATCACCTACAGGAACAGGTGCCGGCTCACCTCGTGGTCGGTAGTGCCGGCGGGCAATCCCCATGTTCCGGATGGCGCCTGGCGATAGCTACTGATCAAGAAGTAAGTACTCACTGCCAACACCCAGGCAGGGAACCACAACTCCATCCACAGGCTGAGGGAGAGGCTGAAGAGCATGACCAGCGCCACCGCATAACTGATGTAACACAGCCAGCGCGGCATCACATCGGTGCGCACCCAGAGCGTGCTGAGTGAGAATATAAAAACAGCTGCCATTTTGAGCGCGTACATGTTGGGTAAATTTGCATATCCCCCCAACAGAGTATATTTCAAAAACTCTCTCGAGTATAAATTGCCAAAACCTAAAAAATTAGCAAACCATATCTGCCTCAGTCTACTCGACTAAAACATGCTGGATTATACCATTTTGAGGGGATATGATAAAACACCCATGTTGAAACATGTTGTAGGGGGAAAGATGGGTTTTTTCAAATCCAACAATGCCGCTTCTGATCCTTTTTCTCGTATTTTTCGTAGGATTTACGCAAAATTTGTATATTTTCTACTCTCTCAGCCCAATTCAGGTAAGTGATTGCGTTTCTGTGACATCCTGGCGGAGTCTAACGCCCCAAATGTGACCACTTTTATCTGGCCAGGTGTGTCCACGGCTTATGTCCTTGCCTGGGTTTTGGGAGGCATTTTGACGTTGTTTATTTGGAGGGAAATCGAAGTTACCACCGCTTTAGCAATCATTTTATCGCTGGTTGCTACTTTTATGATGAGTAAAATTCAAGGTGATGCTGCGTTGCTATTGATGGACGAATGAACTATAAACGCGTCAACCGACCTGAGCTAGGCAGAACCTAATGACGATTCTCCTGATTCCCCACATTTGGGTAATCAGCTGTCGCGCCAACGGTCAAATGGTTTTTCTCTCAACCTGGTCGATTTTTACACGCAGTAATATCATTTCAGTTTCCGGGAAAATGCCGGCTGGGCCGCGGTCGTATCTCCCGACCGCGCCGCCCAATCTCAACGATCTTTGACAAAATAGAACAAATGTTTTATAATTCGGATATGATCAACAACAATGGATCACATTCGGCCGTCTCATCAACCCAATCCCAAGAGCCCGCCTACCTTCTACCCACCTGCCACCTACCTGCCCACAAAATCGACTTTGAACCCAGAATAAAAAGATCAAAAGGAACAAAGAAACAAAGTCGCCAATAGGATGCCTTCTCCTTTAGCTCATTTGCAGCAGAAATAAAACTCCCCTAACGCCGCACTATCGGATAGGCTATAATGGCCTGTATCCGATACAGATAGTGGCCAGATTATGCTTGAGAAGCGCTTGCGCGACCGAATTCAGAATAAGAAAGCACAGTTGGATGCGCTACGGCCGTTGCCCCAAGCCGCCGCCCACGCTCTAGATGAACAACTGGCCATCGAATGGATCTACAACACAAACGCCCTTGAAGGCAGCTCGCTCACGCAGCGTGAGACCCAGCTTATCCTACAGGCGGGCATCGCTATCGGCGGCAAGCCTTTGCGCGAGCATTTTGAGGTCCTAAATCAACAAGCAGCAATGCAGTTGGCCCGATCAATGGCCGGCGGGCCCATGCCCCTGACCGCGCGGGACGTGCGCGAATTACATGCCCTCCTGCTGGCGCGCATCGATGACGAGCATGCGGGGAAATATCGCACGGTGCCGCAGCATATTGCCGGCGCTGCTTACGAAGCAGCAGCGGCGCGGCATATCCCGGCCAGGATGGAGGCGTGGGCGGCGTGGCTCTTTGCGCAGGAAGGGGTTCTGGATGCGGTCGAGGCGGCGGCTTTGGCCCACCAGAAGCTGGTCGCTATTCAGCCCTTCGTCAGCGGCAACGGCCGTACGGCACGCTTGGTCATGAATCTGGTGCTGCTGCGCGCCGGCTATCCGCCCGCCATCATCGCCCGGGCCAACAGGAGACAATATTTTGGCGCTCTGGCCGGAGCCGGTAAAGACAATGCGGCGCCCATGGTCAACCTGGTTGGGCGCGCCGTTGAACGGAGCTTATCGCTTTTCCTCGCAGCCGCCTCGCCCCAGGCGGCGCAGCCAGAGCCTGAAGATACCTGGATGCCACTACGCAAAGCGGCTGAAGGGACGCCTTATTCGCAGGAGTATCTGAGCCTCTTGGCGCGGCTGGGACGGCTGGAGGCTGTGAAGTTCGGCCGTAATTGGTATACGAGCCGGAGGGCGGTGGAAGCTTACGTGGCTACTGTGCAAGTGGACAGCCAGCTGCGATAGCCGCAAATCCACAGTTATGGCCTGTCTTTTGCCTGCGCATCTGAGGATGCGAACTGCACAGAATAGGATCTTCCGAGACCACCTGACTTCCCGGCCACCTGACCACCTGACTTCCTGGTTACCCGACTACTCGACTGCAAGACTAAAAAGCCTGATGCTCTGTCCGCGCGATGATCTCCTCTTGCAGGGCATCGCCCAGATCACAAAAGTAATCGCTGTAGCCGGCGACGCGGACGATCAGGTCGCGGTGCTGCTCCGGGTTCTGCTTGCGCGGCGCGCAGAGTGGCGGCGTCGACGACGTTGAATTGAATATGATGGCCATCGAGCTTGAAGTAGGTGCGCACAAGCTGGGCCAGCTTGTTGATGCCGTCGTCATCTTGCAGCAGCTGCGGCGTAAATTTCTGGTTGAGCAGCGTGCCCCCTGTGCGCGTGTGGTCCATCTTGGCCGCCGACTTGATCACGGCCGTTGGTCCATGCCGGTCAGCCCCCTGCACCGGCGAGATGCCCTCGGAGAGGGGTGTGCCGGCCAGACGGCCGTCCGGCGTGGCCCCAATCACCGAGCCGAAATAGACATGCACCGTCGTCGGCAGCAGATTGATGCGGTAGGTGCCGCCTTTGGTATTTTTACGGCCGTCCACCGCCGCAAAATAGGCTTCAAAGAGATCGACCATCACCTCGTCGGCGCGGTCGTCATCATTGCCATAACGGGGCGTGCGGTTGAGCAGCATCAAGCGCGTCCGCTCATGCCCGACAAAATCGGCCTCCATGCCGGCCAGCAGCTCGGCCATGGATAGATTCTTCTCCACAAACACATGGTGCTTGATCGCCGACATAGCATCCGTCATCGTTCCCAAGCCCACGCCCTGGATATAACTCGTGTTGTAGCGCGCGCCTCCGTCATGGTAATCTTTGCCGCTGCTGATGCAGTCGTCGATCAGCAGCGACAAGAAAGGCGCGGGCATATAGGTCGCGTAAAGGCGCTCGATCACATTGTTACCGCGCACTTTGACGTCGATAAAATAAGCCAACTGCTGCCGGTACGCCGCAAAGAGTTGGTCGAAACTCTCGAACGTTCTCGGGTCGCCCGTTTCCAATCCTATCTGGCGACCACTGCGCGGATCACGGCCGTTATGCAGCGTGAGCTCCAGCACCTTGGCCATATTGAAGTAGCCGGTCAGGTTGTAGTTCTCTTTGCCAAAAGCGCCCGTTTCCACGCAGCCGCTTGTCCCGCCGTTGCGCGCATCGGCCACCGATTTGCCCTGGCGGATCAGCTCCTGCACGACCACATCGGTATTGAAGATCGAGGGCTGGCCGAAGCCGGTGCGGATGATCTTGGCCGCGCGCCTGATGAAGCGATCGGGGTTCTTCTTGCTCAACTGCACCGAGGAGCTGGGCTGCAAGAGGCGCATCTCCTCGATTACGTCCAGCAGCAAATAGGTGACCTCGTTGACGGCGTCGGAGCCATCTTCCTTCACGCCACCGGTGTTGATCTGCGCGAAGTCGGTATAGGTGCCGCTCTCTTCGGCAGTCACGCCCACTTTGGGCGGGGCCGGCTGGTTATTGAACTTGATCCAGAAACAGTGCAGCAGTTCCTCGGCCTGCTCGCGCGTCAGCGTGCCTGCGTCTACTTCGCGGCGATAGAAGGGATAAAGATGCTGGTCCAGACGGCCCGGGTTAAAGGCATCCCAGGGGTTCAATTCCGTGGTCACGCCCAGATGCACAAACCAGTAATATTGCAGTGCTTCCCAGAAGGTGCGCGGCGCGTTGGCCGGAACCTGTTCACAGACCGCGGCGATATGCAGCAGCTCCGCCTGTCTATCTACATCCCGTTCGCGCTGCGCCAATTGGCGCGCCCTGGCGGCATGGCGTTCGGCAAAACGCACGATGGCGCGCGCCGTGATACGCATGCCGTTCAACTGCTCCTGCTTGCTGTAGGCCTGGGGATCGTTCAGGAAATCGAGCTTATCCAGGCTGGCCTGGATGTCATCCTCGAAGTCCACCATGCCCTTGTGATAAATCTTGTCGTCCAGCACCGTGTGTCCCGGCGAGCGCTGCTCCATGAACTCGGTAAAAACTCCGGCCTTGTACGCGTCGTGCCACTCGGCGGTCATCTCGCGCAGTATAAGGTCGCGCATGGAATTGCCCTGCCAGAAGGGAATAACAAGCTCTTCCTGTACACGCCGCGCTTGCTGGCTCACGGCAAATGGGATCTTCGC
>CAVONO010000011.1:0-114595 GCA_963697305.1 uncultured Chloroflexia bacterium | reverse complement strand
GAATCGAGGATGTCCAGGTCTTGCAGCGTATGGCAGCATAGTTCCGGGAAGGTCGGCGTCGCTTTCGGTCCCGTTTCCTTTTCGCCGACGATCAATTCCCCATCCCCAATGACGATGGTTTTGTGCTCCAGCAAATATTGGAAAGAGAGCGCGCGGCGCACGGGGGTCGACATGGGGCCCGTTTGCTGGGCGTAGAATTCGGTCATCAACTGCGCCCGCTCGATTGAGATGGCCGGCTGCGCATCCAGGCTCTGCTGCCGCAAACAGTCTACACGTTCCGTTGTGGCCATTTCTCTACCCTCCGATCTTCACATCCAGCCCGTAGCCGCGAAATATCCCGGCAATCTCCGCCATCCTTGCCGCGGACGGCGGCCGTATCTGCGGAATGGCATAGGCTCTTTCCAGGTTGGCGTATTTATGCACGGCCGTGTCATGGTAAGGCAGCAGCGACACCCCTTGCAGATAGGGCAGCGCGGCGGCGAACTCGGCCGTGCGCCGGATATTTTCCTCGTCGTCATTGATCCCGGGCACGATGGCCACGCGGATGATGATCGGCTGGCCCTGCTGCGACAACTTCTTTAGATTCTCCAGGATCAGCCTGTTGGACACCCCGGTGACCTCTTGGTGCCGCCGGTCATCCATGCTCTTAAGGTCGTAGAGAAAGAGGTCGACATACGGCCGTAACCGCTCCAGGACCGGCCAGGAAAAAGAGCCGGATGTATCGACGGCCGTGTGGATCTCCTGCTGCTTGCACGCTCGCAGCAGCGCCAGCAAGAAATCACGCTGCACGAGCGGGTCGCCGCCTGAAAAGGTCACGCCGCCGCCCGACTCATCATAAAAGCTGAGGTCCCGCTCAATCTCCGCCATCACCTCACCCACCGTCATCTCGCGCCCGATCACCTCGCGCGCATCGGCATAACAGCTCTGGGCACAGACGCCGCATTGAATGCACAGCTCCCTGTCCGTGACCACGCCGCTGCCGTTGAGGGAAATCGCCCCCTGCGCACACTCCGCCAGGCAGGCCGCGCACTGGATACAGCGATCCATGCGCAGCATCACTTCCGGCTGCAAGCGCTGGCTTTCCGGATTGTGACACCATTGACAGGACAAGGGGCAGCCCTTCAGGAAAACCGTCGTGCGGATTCCCGGCCCATCATGGATCGAGAATTTCTTGATGTCGAAAACAATACCTGCCGCCAATAGAACCTCATGTCGGGGCGGGCACAAGGCCAGCCCTACCACTGCATCTCCTTCTAATTTTACTTGACCAGCCGCAACCTGTACAGCGACCATCAGAAACCGCCTAGAAACCCGGTTTTGGGGGTCTAAAAACCGGGTTTCTTGACGCGCTTGACAGCAAGAATAGATCCATCATAATTACCTTCCACTTAAACAGTTCCTTATGGCCATTCTCGAAATTATTTTCCCCGTATTTGCCATCGCCCTTCTAGGCTATATAGTCGCCTACAAAGGTCTCTTCACCATCGACGACATTCAGGGCATTTCGCGCTTCGTTTTCATCATCGCCATTCCCGTCCTGCTCTTTGATTCTCTGGCGCACATCGAACTGCCTGAACAACTCAACTGGGCATTCCTCGCCTCCTACTACGGCGTGGCCCTGCTTATGTTCGCCCTTGGTATGATGGCCAGCAAGCATTGGTTCGGCCATTCTGCACGCGAACAGAGCGTATTTGGCCTGGGCTCCGCCTATTCAAATATGGTCCTCGTTGGCCTGCCACTGATCTCCTCGGGTCTGGGGGAGGAGGCACTGCTGCCGGTATTTATGCTCATCTCCATCCACAGCGCCTTGCTCTTTTTCATGGTGACCTTATTCGCCGAACGAAACGGGGGAAACGGTCTTTCTCCGCGAGCCATCGCCCGCCAGACGATCCGCAGCCTGGTCAGGAACCCGATCATCATCGGCCTGGTCCTGGGCCTGATCTTCAACCTCTTCTCGATTCCCATCCCCACGGCCGTGGACAGCGCCATCGGCATTATCAGCAGGGCAGCGCTGCCCTGCGCCCTTTTTGTCCTGGGCGCCTCGCTCAGCGCCTACAAACTCGCCGGCCACTTCGCCGAAGCATGGACCATGGTTGGGCTCAAGCTGCTGCTGCAGCCCATTCTCGTCTGGATACTGGCTTTCGTCGTCTTCAGAATTGACCCGCTTTGGGGAGCCGTGGCCGTGATGATGGCCGGCATGCCGGTGGGCATCAACGCTTATATGTTCGCCCAAAAATACCAGGCCGGCATCGCTCCCGTCTCCGGCGCCATCGTCCTCTCCACCACCCTGGCCATTTTGAGCCAATCATTCTTGTTGGCTATTTTCATCTAGAAGCTAGAAGTTTAACTTTTTGGAAAAGTTGAACTTCTGGTTGTAATGAATTCCTTCAAATCTGATCGCAAAATACTTTCCAGCTCCCCGATATTCTGCGGTCGCGTCTCCGCGAATAAGAAGCCAAAAACGGGGTATTCCCGGTAATCGATCGGGCGTAGTTCCAAGGGTTTCTCAAACTGCGAGCATAGTTTTTCATAATCAAAGCTGGCGATCGCGCGCGCGTCGATGTCCGCCGGTTTGTCCAGGATGATGATGCTGTAAAGCTGGTCGCCCGCTTCGTCTAGGATCTTTTCCCAGTCAGGCTCCTCCTGCCGGAAGTAAGCGGTGTAGGGATTGATACCATAGGCGTACTGCGCGATATCGGTCGTACACCAACCGGCAAAACGCATGGGATTGATCTCAATGGGCAAGATATGTCCTTGTGCATCAATTCGCACTTCGGCATGGACCGGAAAGTTTTTCAAGCCGGCTGCCCGGCCAATCGCTTGCAGGAAATGCTTAAACCTGGCGCTATAGCGGGCCATGATCTCTCTGGAAGTAATATAGACGCGATCACGCACATCATCATGCGCTGGAAACCAATGATGCAGGATATTGAGCAGAACGGCTTGGCCCGCACCATTGTAATAAGCGTCAATCGCGAACTCCTCTCCCTCCACGTTTTGCTCGATGATAAAACGGGTAGTATCTAAGACCTCCAGCGGATACAGCGTTTGCACGGCCGTTATTTCCGCACGAACAGCCGCTAACACTCCCGGCCATTCACTGTCGTCGGAAACCCTATGCACCCCCATGCTGAAAAAGCCAACCGCCGGTTTGATGATAAAGGGCTTGGTTAGCTTTCCTATGTCGAGGGCGGACAGTTCGTCGAACAGAACAGCTTCGTAAAAGAAATCGGGATAAAGTGGCTCTAACAGCTTGCGGAAGGCGATCTTGTCCTTGAAGAGCGTGATCTGCTGTGGCAGTTCGCTAAACTGCAAGTTGCTCATCATCCAACCGAGCGCATTCTCCGAGTTGGAATAAAGCAGCCCCACACCTTCGCGCCTGAAGCGCTCTAAAGCCGCTTCTTGCTCCCAGACATTGGCGCCGGCAGCGAGGGAAAATTGATCGAGTTGTTCCGTCTTCAGGACGGGAAGATTTTCGTCGGCGATTGTCTGCTTCAGGAAGGCAGAGACATAGGGTTTATCTAAGAGTATCATGGTTTGTGTGGCCCGCAGTAACGACTTCGACCGATGAACCGCTAAAGCGGTTACTCCAAACAGCGCTGGCTGTGATTGGCAGTTATGGTTCCGGCCGATGAACCGCTAAAGCGGTTGCTCCAAATGAGGAGGGGATTATGACAGTTCCCGTCCTCCGGTCAAGTTTAGCGCCTGTCCGGTGATGAAGTCGGCCGAATCAGAAGCGAGGAAGGCGACAAGTTTAGCCACATCCTCAGGCACACCGAGACGGCCGATCGGGATACGTTCCTCCAGCGCCGTGACCACCTCATCATACTGCTTGCCGGTGACCATCGACTCCAGCTGCATGCCCCACTGCTTCATGCCCGTGTCCACGTCACCGGGCAAAATGGCGTTGGCGGTGATGCCGAACTCACCTACTTCCTGGGCCAACGACTGCGTCAGGGCGACAACGGCCGCTTTGCTGGCCGCATAAGCGGACATGAAGATACGCGGGCGCACGGCTGCGATGGAGGACATATTGATAATCCGGCCCCCGCTGCCGCCTTCAATCATCAAGGGCAGCGCATGATGGCAGCAGAGAAATACACCAGTCGCATTAATCTCCAGCATGCGCCGCCACGCTTCCTCAGCCATATAACGCACAGGAGAAGGGCCGATGATCGCCCCGGCATTATTGACCAGGATATCCAAACGGCCGTATGCCTCTTTCGTCGCCGCCACCATCTCCTGCACCTCAGCCGCCACCGTGACGTCGACGCGCAAAGCGAGGCTTCTCGCGCCCAGACTCTCGATTTCAGCAGCGACGGCCGTTAGCTCTTCCCAGGCCGCATTGCCACCATGTGGCAAATCCGATGGCGCGGCGCAAATATCGCTGATTACCAGATCAGCACCCTCCTGCGCCAAGCGCCGCGCAACCGCCGCACCAATACCATTCTGCCGCCCCGCCCCCGTAACCAAAGCTACCTTGCCCCGCAAATTCATGATAAATTCCTAATTCCTAATTGTGAATGATGAATAATGAATGAAGAGCAGCCTATCAACAATTCACAATTAAGAATTCACCATTAACATTGATCCCCATTAACGACCAATCCGCACGCCAAACAGCTCCTGTATGCTCGGCCGGATCATATAGATAAGCACAGCTAAGGGGATCAGGAGCCACATGATGCTGCATAACATTGCAAACACGCCGCCACCGAATATACCCACAACACCTTCCACCACGGAGACCCCCACGGCCAGCATAGTCAGATACCAGGCCCAAGACGCCATTCTCAGCAGGCCAATGCCCACAGCGATTTGCACACTGGCGGCGAGAATGCCAAAGAAACCGGACCAGACGCCGGAATTGCCAAGCGTGCTCAGATTTTCCGCGCCAAACAAGCCGCTAAAGGCGGCTGTCAAGCCGCCGATACCAAAAACGAGACCGCTCCAGAGCAGGGAAAGCCCGCCTAAAATAAGAAAGAAGAAGGCAACTAAAGTAACAACCATGGGTCTTTTTTTCATGTCAAATTCCTCCAATGATGCTCACCAACCAACCATGCAGACGAATAGTAACAGCCAGTTCATGCTTCGTCAAAAGCAGACAATCACACAGGCAGACCAGGATTGGTCCACTCTGCCAATCGGGGATTTTTCAGCCAATGCTTTGAAGATTGGACCCATCTCAGCGCTTGATGAGAGCGTCATAGTCACAGCGACACCATCCCTGCGCATTCGGCCGTTTCAAACACGTCTCGCAGCGCAGTGCCGGGGCTTCATCCCCATCCTCCAACTTGCGGATCAGCAGCCCCGTCTTAAACGGCCGTTCCTCCTCTTCCAACCCTTCCTGCCAGGCCAGCTTCTCCAGCACATGGGCTTTCACATACTCCGGATCGAGTTCCATGCTCAATAACTGCTTCATCTTGGGCGAATTACGGCCGATCCCACCCCGAATCAACCAGTGCGCAACCTCCTGCTGCTCCGCGCTCAACGACGGAGAGGGAGTTTTTTTCACCCGTGCCCGCTCTGTACTATTTACTACTGATATTCCCTGATCAGGATCAGGATCTTCTTTCGTAGTAGCAGTAGCGTATGCCTGCACGGGAAATTCTGCTCCCAGATCCCTATTTTTGACCCATGTGGGAATATATTCCCCGCTGGTTGCATAAGAATCGAAGGCGCTACTCGTGGGTAGAGCGATCCCTTCTATTCCCGTTCTTCCTGGATCTTGTAGCACTATGCGTAATTCCTTAAGCAGTCGTGATTCAGGCACCAATCTCCAGACATGTCGCGACCGGTCGTAGTCTACCAGGCCCAGGAATTCCAGCTTTGCCAATCCCTCGCGCGCCGTCTTGGTCGAATATCTCGACGCCATCTGCAACTGCTGCGTCGTCGAGGGCTTGACCGTAGAGCACCAGCGCCAGAAACAAACTGCCCGGCGCGCCTTTTAACAATCCCGCCAGTTGCGCTGCTTCACGCTGGCCGCCCCAGCTCATCATTTCGCCTCATAGCGCTGCTGCAACTGCTCCCGCACGCCGCGCGCCAGATAACACTGCACCAGCGCCTGCGGTTTATCAACCACATCCCAAAACAAGCCGGCCCCACGCTCTAGGGATCCATAGAGTGGCTGCGATAATACGCCACGGCCGTTATCAGGATCTCTGCGCCAGACGGTCGCCCACATGAGATACTCCGGCATCAACGTCGGCCTGACATGTTGGGCCAGCCAAACCACGGCTGCATCATCTGATACAAACCTCGGCTCTGTCTTTCTTCGCATCAAATCCTCCTTGGGATTGGCTAACTGCTGCTAACTGTCAGCCAATTCGTTGAAATTCGTGTGTAGCAAACAAACGTTAGACATAGTCGCAAAAAATAAAGGATGATGACGAAAAACAAGGCCATACACAGCCTTCAATTTTCACCATCACCCCTCATCTCTTGCCGTTTTCATTATGCCACAACACAATGGAGTAGCACAAATGTTCTATTATTACTTCACGCTTTTTTCACGATCATCACGAACTTGCGCTGAGCGAAGCCGAAGTAGATGCCAACTTCTGAAAAGTTCGCATCTTCAGTCTACGTTTACCTTATTCGACAGAAACCAAGAAGAAAATCACGTATAATAAAACGGCCCCAACGAGAATGGAGATTGGGAAGGCCCAATCAAACACGTTATCGATGCGATTAGCCAGCTCCCCTTGCCCAGCCAACTCCAAGCGCCGCAAATAGACATTGTAAACCACCACCAGGGCGCTGAGGATAAAGGTAAGCACCATCACCGCGTCAAGGAAGGTCAGATAGCCGAGACGTGGATAATTGTCAGCCAGGCTGAAACTGAAAGCGATGAACACCAACAGATTTGCGCTGGCCACCTCGATACGCATCGCATAATCGCGCAAGAAGAACGTCACCCACAATACGGCAAGGATCAAGAGCACCGGCACAAAGACTTGGACCAGATAGTAATCCTTATGTCGCGGGCCACCGAAACTGAACGTAAAACGGGAGGTCTTCATTCGTGTGCTGGCCTGCTCGCTGCTGATCATCGTCTCGAATTCGCCTATTTGGAACTCATCTTCCCCATGATCGGCGCTGATCTCGCTGTACCCTTCCAAATCGGTGTAGTAGTAGAAGTTCTCCGGGAAAATAGAGTCGATGCGAATGTCAAACACTTCCGAATCAAAAGGATATTGGCGGAAATCAAAATCCACCTGCAAATTGGTCGTAAAGCGCTCAAAATACAGCGCGCGACCATCCTGCCAAATCACCGCCACCCGGTTTTGTGTCCAGCGATTGCCCTGCTGGTTAAAGATCGTAAAGTCTGGCCACAATCCGCCCGTCTCGGTGATGAAATCGTCGAAGTTTTGCTCCGTGAAGGTCTTAAATGTACAGTCACATTCATCCGGGCTGAACGCCAACGCCGGATCATCCCATTCCATTTGCAGGCTGGCAGCCGCATTAAAGAACTCATTCTGCTCGTCAACTTCGATGATCTGCTGCAGCTTGACGCCAATCGCCACAACGACCGGCTCCTTGATCACACCCTCATCACTGGGTTCCGCTTTTCCGGACAATACATCTGGGGCATTGACGCCAACCAGCAAGCGATAATCACCGCTGCTGCCCTCGTCGTCGCAGCAGCCAATAATCCGCAGCGCAAAACCCCGGCCTTTGTCCTCCACGGTGTACTCCAACGACGCGCTGCTTCCTTGCCCGCTCAAATTAGCCGCAGCCACCGGTTTGTCAGCATAGTTGAGCAGCACCAAGGCCGGCCGTAAGTCGCCTGAGGTCGCTTCCACAAAAGCTGAAATGGTGTCACCTGGCCGGACCTCATGCAGATCGATAACCTCTTGCAGCTCCTCGGCCGAGATTGTGCCCTGAAATTCCTCCACGGCCACGTCTGCCGCGGACGATTCCCTGTCCAAAAAGGCGAACTTTTCGCCAATGGGCGTATGCTCACCGCTCAACAGTTGCGGCGCATCCAGGCCAATCAATAATTCATAGTCGCCGGAAGTAGCCTGGCCCAGAATGGTCAGTGCATCGCTGATCAGCAGGCGATAATCGCCGTCAGCCGGCACTTGGTAAGAAAACGCTGCCGCCAGGCCCTGCCCACCATCATCATCCCAGATCAGCATGATGTCATCCAATGTTTCCTGGGCGGCGATCAGGGGATCACGGCCGTTCAGCACGGCTTCCTGAACAGCAGCTTGATACGGCTCCACTATATCGCTGGCCGTCACATCCCCGCCAACCAGCCCCATGATAGGGTCCAGGTTACCTGAAGTGCTTTTCAGGCTGACAGTGAGCGTCTGCCCCTGCTGTAAATCCGGCAGTTCATACCAATAGAAATCCCCAGAGCGAATGACGCCGCTCTCCACCTGTACCTGCCCTCCCTCCTGCGCAATCGCTGGTCCCGAGCCCACAATCAGAGACAGAACCAGCAATAGCGGTAGAACAAACACCCAGCTACGCAGATTTTTGAACCATAGATTGAGCAATATCCGAGACATTGCGGTAAGCATATCAAGCAATATGGATCAGGCAACAATAATAAATCAAGCGCAGGGGTTGACATTTAATCATTAATTATTAACAATAGTGTGCAGACAAAAGATGGATTTGTCAGCTGAAAACTGAAAGCTGATTGCATTTATTGGAGTGGCCAATCATGACAACAATTGACGAGTTCAACGCCAACGAAGACTGGAGGCACGCGCGCAGGAAGCTGCTGTATCAGGAGGTTGTTTGCCTCGTGAAAAAATGTTCCGTCGACCTTCTCTCTTTTGAGGATGTGCGCCATCGCCTGCACCTGCAGCAGAGAATCTACCATGGATATCAAGAGATTCCCGTGCAGCAGATACGTGGTAGTGTCGGCCGTTTTGACGACTTCAGCTCCGCATTTTTACCACGCAAAAACCATATGCGCGCGCGCTGGGAAGGCGTTGACGTGGCCATGCTCGAGGGCAAAACGCCGCCCATCGAAGCTTACCAGGTCGGCGACGCCTATTTTGTCGTCGACGGCAACCATCGCGTATCCGTCGCCCGCCAGCGCGGCCTGGAGACCATTGAAGCCTACGTAACTGAATTCCCTACGCCCGCCGGCCTCAGCGCAGAGGCCGACATCGACGAGGTGCTGATCAAGGCCGAACAGACCGCTTTCCTGGAAAAGGCCGGACGTGCCAACGCCGAAGCTCGCCCAGTCGCTGATCTTCACCTGCTCGGGCTGTTACGAGGATGTGGCCGAGCAGATTGAAATCTATCAGCAAGGCGCGCAAGAAGTTGAAAAAAGCCCTATCTCCTTTGAGGAAGCCTTTTCAGCCTGGTACGACGAAGCGTACCTTCCCTCAATTGAAGCCATTCGGAATAACGACCTGCTGTCCCAATTCCCCGGCAGAACGGACGCAGACCTATACGTCTGGGCCTTACAGAACAACCAGATCCTGGAACAGCTAGATCGGGCCGACGAACAATCCTCCGCCAATTAATGATCAAAAAGAGGCGCACGTGATGATGCGCCTCTTTCATAACGACAAGCCTAGTTTTCTACGTTCGGAGCAGCGGCTTCAGCCGTCAATCCGCTAAAGCGCTTACTGCAAACATTAGATCCGGTTATCGTAGGGCTCAAGCTCCCAGGCGCGGTTGGCCTGCAGCTGGACGGCGACACCGGCGACAACCAGTATGATGGCAAAAATGGCCCAGAAAGGCGAATCATTAAAAGCGAACTTGACTGGATTCTCAGCCAGCTTGACCACAGTCAACCCGGCAAGGCCGAACATAAACGTGCCTACAATCACTAGAGTACCGCCCACAGATGTAGCGAGGATGATCACATACTTCTGCAGGTTCCACTTGAAGGTGACAAAAATGACCACGATAGCCAGGGCGATGCCCACCAGCCAGACCAAGAAGCCACCATCAAGACCGATGAGGTTCATGAAGCCGACGCCGACGGCGTAGCCCAAGGAACCGGCGATAATGGCGATGGCGATGGCATAAAAGAAGTATGCCAGCAAGGCAAAAACAATGCCGACCACAAGGCCGACGACCCAGCCCGTTATAGTGGCGAAGAATTCCTGCCCAAATAACAGTGTTACCGTGTGCGCGCCCAGGCCGAAGCCGAAAAAGAAGCCCCAGATGGGCAGCAGAATGAGAAACAATCTATACCCGCCAAACAAAATGACGGCGCCCAAGAAAAGGGCAATCAACGTTGCGCAAAATACTTCAAATCCCATGGTCAAAAACCTCCTTAAGGTTAATACTGATGCGATCTAACAGCTTGTGGATGCCGTCATCCAACTACAGCCGCCAGATCTTGGAAATAATATGAAGGGTGACCTGTCCTCCTCTTGGACGGCACTCTTCAACGAGCCGCTGCTTGTCGCCGCTAGCAACGGCCGTCTACCTACATTATAGCAGCTTAATTTCAAGGGCAAAAGAAGGTGATCCGCATGGGCTTCTGCCCGGTATGCGCCTCACGATCCTTGTGCCCGCTTCGCCACTATGCTAATATTATGAGGGAGGCATATCCTGCACATTGGCTGGAGGCATCTGGGGCATGAGTCGACGTTCCGTCTCCGTCATTCTTTTTCTTTTGGCTTTCTCGGGGCTCTTCATCATCGGCGAAGCAGCCACATGGTCGGGCGGACATGATAGCCAGAGCGCAGCCCCAAAACGTTCCAGCAGTGCCATCGCCATCAGTCACGACGACAGAATAGTACTGGCTGCCAATCCCGACTCAAACTCAATCACCTTAATCGATCTAGCGGTTCCCGCAGACACGACAGAAATAGCGGTGGGTGTTGATCCCAGAAGCATCAGCATCGACGAAACGGGCAGCACCGCTTATATTGCCAACCGCGGCGCAGACAGCATTTCCGTGCTGGATCTGGCAAAGCGGCAGGAAGTCATGGAAGTCGCCGTCGGGGCACCACCCCTACGGTGTGCTAGTAAGTCCCGATGGCGGCCGTCTCTACATCTCCGAGCAGGGCAGCAGTCAGGTACGCATCCTTGATACCCATAGCTGGAAAGTCATCGCGCTGATAGGCACGGCCGATCGTCCCAACGGTCTCGCGCTAAGCCACGACGGCCAAACCCTCTACGTCACCCATCTTCTCGGCAATACCATCAGCGTACTGGACACGAGCCGGCCGTACACAAGCTATCTCCCGCTGATGCAAAGCGTTCGCCAACAAGTCGCGGGCGAAGAAGCGGCGCGCACAAACAACCAGCCAGCACCTTCCAGGCCAACTTCCAACACAACTATCACGCTCTGGCCTGACAGCAATCTGGTTCAAGCGATCGTCTTTTCCCCTGACGAACGCATGGCCTATGTGCCGCACACCCGCTCCAACAGCAGTAACCGCGCCCTGGCCTTCGACACGACCGTTTTCCCGCTGGTCTCGCTCATTGACCTGACTGCAAAAGAGCACCTTGTAGGGCAACAACTTGACCTGGGCACCCTCGATCCGCCCGGCGTTGGATTGCCATTCGATGCCGCAGTTACGCCGGATGGCACGCAGTTGTGGGTTCTTAACGCTGCCAGCAATGACATCACCGTCATTGATCTGGCGGCACGACAGCGCGTGGCGCATATTGAGGTGGGCGACAACCCGCGAGGCATCGTTTTTTCATCCAGCGGAGCCCGTGCTTATGTCAACAACTCGCTGGCAGGCACGGTTTCGGTCATCGACACGGCCGTTTACACAGTCACCAGCACCCTCACCACAACCACCATCCCACTGCCACCGCTTCTACTTGAGGGCAAGCGGCTGTTCCACTCCAGCGACGATCCGCGCCTTAGTGCGGCTCAATGGATCGCTTGCAGCACCTGCCACGTTGAAGGCGAGCATGACGGCCGTACCTGGTTCTTTGGCTTTGCCGGACCGCGCAACACGACCAGTTTATTGGGCATGATCCAGACCTATCCCTTGCGCTGGTCAGGCGAATGGGATGAATCGGCCGACAGCGAATTCGCCATTCGCAAAGAAAACTTCGGCACGGGATTGATCGTTGGAGAGATGCATTGTGCCCTCTCCCCGCCTGACTGCGCCGACCAGCCCCCCAACCAGGGCCGCGACAGCAGCCTGGACGCCCTGGCCGCCTTTATGGACGCCCTACAAATGCCCTTGAGTCCGGCCCACGCCCAGGGCGAACCGTTGTCCGCAGGCGAAAAGCGAGGAGAGGCTCTATTCAACGATCCAGCCCTGGCTTGCGCCGCCTGCCATCCTGCCCCCCTCTACACCGACCAGCAAAAGCATGACGTAGGAACCGCCACTGAGGACGAGAAGATCGGTCCAGAGTACGATACACCCAGCCTGCGCAGCTTGTACAACAGCGCCCCCTACTTCCACGACGGCAGCGCGATCACGCTTTTCGATGCCCTGACCCGCCCAAGTCCAGGGAGTGAACACGACCTGTCTGATTTGCTTTCGGAATCAGAGATCCAAGATCTGATCCTTTATCTTCGGGCCTTACCTTACGGGCAATAAGGAGCCGCTCCCAATGGGCCTTCTAAAAGCAATTTTCCTGACGCTCACCATTCTCCTTACCATGAGATTGGCTACGATCCAGCCCTTGAGCAGCCAGAATCTCCTGTCACCCCAGGCTACCATTACCATCTCGGGCACGGTTACCGGTCCAGGGAATTCCCCGGTTGCCGGCGCACACGTTTCGGCGTGGTTATCTACTGGCCAGGAAGCCCATACCACAACCGATGCCGCCGGAAAATATGTGCTGAATTTACCACCGGGAATGGTTGCCATGCACATCGGGCCCCCGCTGGCTGCACGGTTGGCCGAAAAGTATCGCGATCTTGGCCAGCAGAACAGCTCCTTCACCCAGGACTTTGCGCTCGCTGCCGGTCACCTGCTTTCCGGCTCGGTTCGGTTACCTGGCGGCAGCCCACCGGAAGCTGACCTCTGGGTGAACTTTGTGCCGGTCTCCTTCGCGCTTCCTGACGATGAGTGGCTGGGCGCTGCCGTCGCGCCAGGAGATGGAAAATTCCAGGCTGTCGCACCCGCGGGTGTTTATTGGATTGAAGCCTCGCTCTACCCGGATCTGTCTGCCCACGAGCCGGTCGATCTCGGAGCGGGTGACATAACTGGGATTGTGCTCAAGTTAAGCAATGAACCAGCGGACCTTGTTCCCTACGATCCGCCGGTCGCAGCCAAGATTAAAATCAGCGCGGTCGACAATTTGGGCGAGGCCGTTGTAACAGGCACTCCCGGCGCTGCGCTGCCTTTGTCCAATGTCCTTCTGGTCAATCTGAACAGCACCCACCAAGCGCATGCCATCTCGGGGGTTGATGGTAGTTTTACGGCGCGGATCTACGCCCCGCCCGGTTCTGCTATTATGGTCAAACACGGCCCGCCAGGCTGGCGCTGGAACGACATCGCTGTTGGCGTTTCCGAGATGCTCAGCCCCATCCCCGGCACGATACTTAACGTTGGCTTTGCTCACAACTCCGCACAAGATGGGCTGCCCTTTGCCGCGGCCGGAGCCATTAATTATTGGGCCGATGATCCGCGTACAACGCGCAATTTCGTTGGCTCAGCCTGGGCAATCGAAGGGGCTCTCACGCCGGTTGTCAGCGACGGACAGTGGACACGCATCTATGATGGCCTCTATGAAGGCAAGAAAACACCGGGCCTCTACCTGGGCGGCCTGAACTGGACCCATCCTGCGCTCGTCGATCTTGACGATGATGGCGATCTTGATCTGCTGCTTGGCGAGCGCTCCGGTCACTTGATCCTTTATCGCAACGTGGGCAGCAAGAACAGCCCCGATTGGCAGTTTGAAACGGCTGATTTCGCAGGCATCGCCAGCGGCGAGTGGGCCTATCCCGCGCTGGCGGATGTCAACGGCGACGGTGCACCCGATCTCTTCGTCGGCACGGGCAATGGATTGGTCCGGGTCTACTATAACCGCGGCGCGCCTGCATCTCCCGTCTGGCCGGCAGGTCCTGACGTCACCCTCACTACTGGAAATATGGCTGCGCCCGCCCTGGCCGATCTCGACAACGATGGCGACCTGGATCTATTGGTCGGAAAAGGAGACAATACCCTTACCCATTTCCGCAACAGCGGCACATTAACCAATCCGGCGTGGACTCTGGCAAGCGAAAAGTACGCCAATATCAGTGAAGCGGGCGAAGGATTACAACCTTCCTTTGTCGACCTGGACGGTGACCAGGATCTCGATCTCCTGATTGGCCGCTGCGGCGATCTGGTCTGGTATCGCAACAACGGTCCACCCGCCAATCCAACCTGGTCACGCGTCGCCGAAGGTTACGCGGGACTCGGATTCAGCTGTGCCGTCAGTCCGGCGCTTGGTGATTGGGACGGCGACGGCGATGCCGACCTGGTCACCGGAGAACACTGGGGGCGACCGCGCTTTTTTCGCAACGACGGACCGCCCAATTGGGCAGCTGTAGACATCTCCTTCCCTTTCGATTTGGACGGTGACAGCGCTCCGGCTCTGGCCGACTGGGATGACGATGGCGACCTGGATATGCTCGTTGGTCAAGCGCACGGTAATGTATACAAGTACACCAATGCCGGCAGCGCCGGCAGTGCGGACTGGCAATATGGCGGCATACAGCTAACCCTGCCCTGGACGGATCACCCGCATGCTTTTCCGGCGCTTGTCGATATTGACAACGACAACGCTCCCGATCTATTCATTGGCGAAGGAGGTTGGCAGGGTCCGGCTGCCGGCGGCAATATCCACTACTACCACAACGACGGCAGCGCTTCCGCACCCGATTGGCAGCTGGTTACGACCAGCTTTGAGAGTATCGACGTCGGTGGCTGGAGCAAGCCCGCTTTCGCCGACATAAACGGCGATTCCGATATGGATCTCTTCATTGGCGCCGAAGACGGAACGCTGACATTTGTTGAAAACGTGGGCACCCCTACCGCGCCGGCCTGGGCTGCTCCTGTCCACCCCTACGCGGGTCTGGCGCTGGGCGCGTACAGCGCTCCCGCCTTCTTTGATGTCGATCAGGACGGTGATCTGGATATGTTGGCCGGATTGGGCGATGGTTCACTCACCTATGTGCGCAATAATGGCACGATCAATACGCCTGATTGGGAAGTTGTCGCCGAGCAATACCCCAATATGGAGGCCGGCGGAAACGCGATGCCCACCGCTGCCGACATTGACGGCGATGGCAAGCCTGACTTGGTTATCGGCAATGGCGACGGCGGCTTAGCTCTCTATCATTATGACGGTCCGGGTTCCCCCCCTGTGCAAAATGATACGTACGCTCCCGGTGACCTCTTCCGTGTTAGTGGCAAGGTCCGCCTGTACAGTCCTGCCATATCCGCAAGCAGTGACGTCAGCGCTATCAGTGGCCAGGGTTGGCTGAATATGATGATGATTGCCAACGCCGCCGGGGATTCCATTGCTGCCAAGAATGCTTTTATGTCCACGCTGCTCACGCCAAGCGGGTTTCCCATCCAACGCAGCGGCCGATCCGGCGAGTGGCTAGACAGCGATTTTTCCATCTCCAATCTCCGCCATCTTGGCGGGCACGCGATCGAAGGTGAGCTGGCCGTAACAGCCCGTTTGCCGCAAGATTTGCCCGCGGGCACCTACCGGCCTTCTATTGAGCTCGATTTCAGCGGTGTGCCCAGCAACACGGAGTGGCTGGCGGCAAACGTCACCTTCTACAACTTCTCTGCCCGTGAAGCGGCGCTGCCCCCGATCAAGGTTGGCGAGGTCAAGCCGCCCCATCTCTATTGGCGCTTGCTGATGAATGATTTCGTCCAGGGCACGCGAGGGACGGGTGCCAACGAAGATCGCGGCAAATTCGAGGTGTCTTCGCAGATCGTCACCCAGGGCGCACCTTATTACATTCCCCCAGTAGACGAGCAGACCGGACAGCCGATACCATATCGCTTGGAACCTTTCTTGCCCACGATCTCCTTTTCTGACCGGCGCATGCCCTCGCCACCGCTTATCCCCTTTGACTTACCGGGCGGACGGCTTTGCGTCTCCATTCGAAAACCGGATGGGAATACGCGCAACCTCGGCTGCGAAGTTTTGGCCCAATCCTTCAACCGTACGAAAACTACCCGTTCAGGCAATGATCTCAACGTCGGAACGGTGCAATTGGACGACGTGTACGCGTTGAAAGCGGCATCCGACCGCTTCCGCGTCACATTCGACCAGTACGGCCGTCACACCATCACCATGACCGGCCATGTCAAAGACCTATGGGGCAACAGCTATACGGGTGGGGGCACCTACGAGGTCTGGATCGCCCATCCGCTGGATATCGATCCCGGCGTGCTGCCCGGCACGCCCCTGGCCGCCGGCGACAGCTTCAATCCTGCCATACAGTTCTACCCGCGTGTCCCCGCGGATGTGAAATTGACGATTACCCACTACCCCGGCTCCGATCCCCAGCAAGTGGAAACCATTAGCGTTAGCGGCAAAGCCAACCCGTTCGGCTATTTCAATACAGACGAGACGCCCATTACCTTTACCAAACCCGGCGAATACCGTGCGGACATTACGGCCACATACCGCGACGCCGGCGGCAAACTGTATATGGGCACGATGACCTGGGGTGGGATCGTCATGACGCCCCCTGCGGAGGCCAACCTGATAGCTCACGGCCGTCGCGGTTTGGACAACCTTGACTACATTCCCAATCATTGGTTTGTAGCCAGCCGGGATCTAAACATCCCGCAAAATACGGTCGCCCACGCCCTCAATCCCTACTACAACGGCGACATATTGTGGAGCCGCATGGCTGATGAAAAGGAAGGTGGCAACGCGCTGGTCATGGGAGCCAGTGTGCAAGACCTGGCCGGCGTCATTGAACCAGCGATCAAGGCGCGCTTTGATCGTGTAGGACCGGAGCTTTATGCACCCGGTTCTGGGAGCGAGCGTTTCAACAAGAACGAGATTCCCCTCTTCAGCAGCACCTATTCAGGCCGCCCGGCGCAAATGGTCCCCGGCGATCGTGACCAGATCGCCTACAGTTATCGCACCTCGCAGCGACCCGGCGTTCGTGTGCGAGAGATCGTCGCCGAGGATGGTGAGAGTGGTGGCTATTGGCGTTTAGACACCCTCTACGACGACCAGTTGGGCGTCGGCATTCAGGGCGATCTACCCAATGACTTTAAATTCCAGTACGTGGGTGTCGTCTACCGCGATCTTGCGTCTGGGTACAATGAGTATGTAGGCCAGGGATCAGGCTGGGTTTTCATTCCCGACGACGATCCGCTGGGCAACCGCGTCATGCCTCCCTTCGCCGGGCCGGGCAACGGCGGCTGGACGACCGAAGGGGGGCCCATTGTTACCCTCAAGGGAAAAGATGTGCACATCTTCATCCTGCCCACGGGCGTGCGCCCGGGCGCGATCCTCGAAGTGGGAGATACTTTCCATTTTGCCGGCCACATCATGCCCACGCTTGACAGCCAGGTAGAGGTAAAAGTCACCGCTCCCAGCGGCTCTTTGCACACTGTCAATGGCCGGGCCAATGCGGTAGGCTACTTTTACAAAACCGCCGGCGACTTCGTCGTCGACGAAGCGGGTCTATGGTCTGTGGACGTCCGTGTCTGGCACGACGGCCTTTGTTCCGGCGGGAAGACGGTACCCCCTTATCCTTCGGGGGATGTATTGGGCAGCCAGAACGGCCGTTACTATTTCTATGTCGTCCCTGCAGGCAGCGCCCGTCTCAATCTCAGCTCACCATCACCCGGCTTCCTTACCTTCAATAACCAGGTATCCCCCATCCCTATCTCCGGGTCTGTCCCTGCGGGATTAAGCGACGTTACCATCGACTATACCATTTCCATGCCCGGCACTATTTTGCAGCAAGGACGGGTGACGCCGAAGCAGGGCCTTTACCAGATTCTTTTTGACCCCGCGGCGCTCAGCCAGACCTTCCCGAATTTAGATCTGGTCGCGCGCGACGGCCCGAGGCCCGGTCTATCAGACAGCTTTTCCATAGGTTTGCTGCTGCGCGGCAAAAGCGGAGCCAATCCCGTCTACCGCGCCAACACGATAACCATTCAAGGTGAGCAGGTATACACAGGCAGCGATTCTTCCGCCAGCCGCCAGGTAAACCTGCCGGTGGTACTGGCAAAATGAAGCTGGTCTTGTGTCCAATTCTGGGAGGAGACACCATGAGGGGTAAGTACCGATTTGCCAAATCGATTTACACAGGAGATTGAACCACATGATACGGCAGCGCTGGACGCTCATTCTTCTCTTGCTGTTTTTGACCCTGGCTCTTACGATGACGCAGCTCAATCTGTTGGCGAAGAGCTCGGCCACAGTCAGCGGGATCGTCATCGACGCCAATGGTCCGGTCAGCAGTGCGAATGTGCGCGTGCGCGCCACGGAAAACATGATCACGACCACGGGAACCGGCCTATTCACGCTGTCTTCGCTGGTTGAAGGAGAGGAAATCGAAGTGACCGCCTGGTCAGATGGTTACTACGTGGCCACTACACATGTCACGCCGACCATCGGCGGTATCACTCTCACCTTGCGCCCTTACCACACCAGCGACAACCCGGACTACCAATGGGCCTCGCCCATCCCCGGCAGCTCACCAGGAGCCTGCGGGAACTGCCACCCCATGATCTTGCCCCAGTGGCAAAACAACGCCCATGGCACGGCCGTCTCCAACCCGCGCTTCTTCACGCTCTACAACGGCACCGATCTCAGCGGCAGTGTGCCCGTCGCTCCCGGCTACCGCAATGACTTCCCGAACACGACCGGCACATGCGCCGGCTGCCACGCTCCCGGAGCCGCCGTGGATGGCTATCTGTCTACCAATATGAACGATGAGCGGGGTTCAGTTACGGCGGGTATTCACTGCGATTATTGCCACAAGATCGGCGGCGTTTTCATAAACCCCGCCACGCAATCCTTCTATCCCAATGCACCAGGTGTATCAAGCCAGCAACTACTTAGACCGCCACAGGGGGATAACATCTTTTTCGGACCATTCGACGACATTCACGACCCCGACACCTATCTTCCTTTAATAAGCGAGAGCCAGTTCTGCGGTCCATGCCATCAGTTCAGCTTTTGGGGCACGCCCATCTATGAATCCTATGAAGAGTGGTTGGCCAGCCCTTACGCGGACAGCGGCATCACCTGCCAGAAATGCCATATGCTGCCCAACGGTGACACCCATTTTGCCTTGCCGGAGGTCGGCGGGCTAGAGCACCCCCCGGAAAAGATACCTTCTCACCTGCAGCTTGGAGCCAGCGACCTGGATCTGCTGCAAAATACCGTTTCCATGTCCTTGACTGCCCAGCAGAGCGGCAGCGATATTGCGGTGAGCGTCACGATCAGCAATACGGGGGCCGGCCATCATGTCCCCACCGATTTCCCTGGCCGCCACATGATCCTGGTCGTGGAAGCAGTAGATCGCCAGGAACGGCCGCTGCCATTGAAAAGCGGCCCGCTTGTGCCCGGCTGGGGAGGATCGCAGGCCGGATTGCCCGGCACGGCGTATGCCAAACTGCTGCGCGACGTAGAAAGTGGCGACGTTCCCGTCGTAAGCTACTGGAAGCAAACGCTTATTGCTGCCGACAACCGCATCCCCGCCCTTGCTGGCGACAGAACGACCTACACTTTCTCCACTGCGCTCCTTGACGGCCCAGTACAGATATCAGCCCGCCTTCTATTCCGCCGCTTGTTCCAAGATCTGGCCGATCAGAAAAGCTGGGATAAACCTGATATCTTGATGGAAGAAGAGACTCTCTCTCTTACGCTGCAGCCGGAGTATAACACTTATCTGCCGTTGACTACCACGCGCCCGTGATCAGAGGGGATCTACCGCCACGGCCCAAATTTCCGGTCCTTCGCACTCTCAACCCGCCGGACTACGCAGCGGACCGCTTATCCTCATCCATGCCCAGCCCCGCCTACTGACCACTCACCCCTTCCCCTCTCGTCCACAGGTCGTGCAGCCTGTGCGCCGCCATTTTCGGCCGTCTGTCACGCGTGAAGACACCCTTGTGATTGATCCCGCCCATGCGCGTCACCCCTTGCGACGTCTTGAAATCGCACATATTCCAAACATGCTCGCCTATGACATACGGCTTGCTGCGCAGAACCTCGATGTAGCGGCCGATCAATTCAACCTGATATTCTTCGCTGAACATCTCCGGCGGCTGGGCATGCACGCCGGGCAGCGCGTCAGCGCCGAACTCGGCCAGGATGATTGGCTTGTTGAACTTGTTATGCAGCGCATCCAGTTCAGCGGCCAACAGTTCAGCCCCTGCCTCAATTTGCCCCGGCTGTGTGTACCAACCCAGATAGCGATTGAGGCAGATGACATCCAGAAAAGCGAATGATTCCTCCGCTGTTCCCAGGAAACTGGCCAGCGTTAACGGCCGTGTCGGGTCAAGCTCTCGCGCCAGCTCCGCCATCGCGCGGAAGGAGGGGCCGGCGTTGGGGTGCTGCGAATGGGGCTCGTTGGCGATGCTCCACATAATCACGCTGGGGTGGTTTTTGTCACGGCCGATCAGCTCCCGAATCTGCTGCTGGCAGAGCGCATTGCGCTTCTCCAGGCCATCTTCGCGGAAATAAAGACCGACAGCGGCCGTTTCGTCGATCACCAGGAAACCCAGTTCATCGGCCAGCCGCATCATCTCTTCTGAGTAAGGGTAATGGGACGTGCGGAAACTGTTGGCCCCAATCCAGTTTAGCAAGGCATAATCCTTGATGATCAGCGGCAGATTCAGCCCGCGCCCGGAAACAGGGAAATCCTCATGACGGCCGAATCCCTGCAAATAGATTGGCTCCCCATTTAGCAGCAGCTCGTTCTCAGTCACCGCAATCTCGCGGATGCCAATTCTCAAGGTATAGCTGTCGCGCTGCGTCCACGCTTCCCACAATTCAACGGTCAGGTCATACAGGTTGGGCGCAGCCGGGGACCACAGCTTCGCCTCCGGCAGCGTGAGTGGGCCACTCCTGCCCTGGACGCTCGTGCCAAAGCCGGAAAGTGTCGTTTTCACACTGCCGCGCCCGCTGTTTACGTCAACCTGAACCAGCCCGGTCGTGCCCTCAATGCGCGTCGTTACCCTGATATCGCTGATGCCGCCGGCGGGGACGGCCGTCAGATAGACGGGGCGCTGGATGCCACAGAAGGGGAAAAAGTCGAACTGCGCCTGCGGGAAATTGCCGGCGTGGCTGGCGAAGAAATCCGTGTCCGCGCCGGTGACATTGCCCGGCGGCACGCGGTCAAAGGCGAGCTGGCCGTCCACGCGCACGACCAGGAGGTTGTCATGCGTCCGGATACAGGCGGTGACGTCAAAGGCAAACGGCAGGTGCCCCCCTTCGTGTTGGCCGAGATAAGTTCCGTTGAGCCAGACATCGGCCAGGTAATTGACGGAGCCAAAACGCAGATGAAGCTGCTTGCCCATATACTCCCAGGGCAAGTTGAAATGCGTCTGGTACCAGCCAATGCCCAGATTGTCACGGCTGTCGGCAAACTGGTCATTCCAACTGGCGGGCACGGCAATGGGACGGCCGTCTGAGAAACCATGTTCACGGCCGTCTTGCGCCTCGTCGAAAGCAAATTCCCATAGTCCGGAGAGGTCAATAAATTGGCGAAAGGCATTATTTTGTGGGTACAACATCATCGCTCCTTCAAGAACTGGTATCAGCCGCCAACCACTTCTCAATCACTGACTGGTATCCAACCCGATACGTCGCGAACTCCGGCCTCCAGTCCAACTTCTTCTTCATCTTCCCATTCCTGCAACGGGCTGAGGCAAAGATGGCTTCAGCAACGTGCGAACCGAGGATCAGGCTGTTCAGGAAGCTTGGCAATCGTATCGGCATTCTTGCACCAAGCGTCTCGGCTACGAAGTTTATCATCTCTCCATAATAGACCGGCTCATCATCGCAGACGTTGAAAGCTCCCCCTACATCCCACCTCGTAGTTTTCGACGGCCTTTACCACGGCGCTGGCCGCGTCATCGGCTTGAATCAAATTCCAGTAACTCCGCCCATCACCGGCAATGGGGAAGAATCCCTTTTGAACCAGTTGCAGCATGGCCTGGGTCTGGGCCGAGTCGTGGCAGTAGAACGAACCGAATCTCAAGATGATGGCAGGTAAATCGCGTTGTTTTATGGCATTCTGGACAATGCGCTCCATATCCAGCGCCGATTCAAGAACGCTGGGCTGCTTCTCGGGGATCGCAGAATCTTCATCAACCCAGTCCCCATCTTGCTCACCATAAATCAACGTTAAGCTCTCCTGGACATACAATTTGCACCCGTTGTGTATGGCCGCTTCGACCAAAATCCGCGTGCCGTCGCGGCGAATGCGGTCATTCATTTGCCAGTCGGCCGTTCTCGTTCTCGCTTTGGTCGGAATCGCCGTCGCCAGGTGCAGGATAGCATCACAATCGGCCGTAAGTTGATTCATCTGTTCTTGTTCGAATAAATCCCCACTCCTTGCCTCAGCTCCGTTTTTGCGCAACCACTCACTATTACTTTGAGAGCGACTGAGGCCCACGACCGCATGGCCGTTCCTGATAAGGCGTCGAACAACCCGGCGGCCAAGGACTCCCGTAGCACCGCTGATAAACACTCTCATAAGTCACCTCCGAAAATGATGCTATCCATATTATAATAAGTAATTGGGAATTGGCAACGGTCCCGGCAGATTCGCCCAGGAGGTCATAGTGAGGTACGGGTGACCGACTCGCTGAACCATAGCAGCCAGGCCAGCGAGAACAGGCGTAACCGCCGATCCAAGGCCAGGGCAGCAAACCCATGACCCCTGAATTGACTGGACCCCAGTTCGAGCAACTGACAGAATCCAGATTGCCATCAGGCTCGTAAAGTGTCATACTATGCTTCATTAATCAACAGGTTGGCGGTGTGAACGGTATGGCAGAAACAGCAGATAGAGCGACCCTGCTCAAGCAAATCATCGAATGGCTCGTTGCAACGCGCGCCCTGGCCACGATCGACGAACGGCAAGGGGTATTGGCCCTGGCCGGTTTTAATGATCAACAAATGGGCGAGATTGAACTTGAGGGCTCGCCCAACATTTTTTCTTTGAGACTGTTGAACCTGCTGCTTGATTACAACCCGCTGTCAGAAGGCAAAAAGCTGATTACCAGCCTGCTGGAAACTGTGGGTGCCGCTTTGGGCCTCGACCAGCAGACTACCATGACGGAACTGGTCGCCAAGGTAAACGCCTATTCTCCTTTGCCCGACCCTGCCCGCGGCGTGGGGCCAGCCCGCGTACCCATACAATTGAGCGGATCGCAGATGGGCCAGTTTTACGAAGCGCTGAAACATGCTTTCCGGTCGATTAATGATCTGCGCAGGATGGTGCTTTTTGAACTGGGAAAAAGGCTTGACGAGTTTGCCGATATAAGCAATCTGAACAACGCCGTCTTTGATTTGATCCAAACGGCCGAAGCTGAGGGTTGGGTTGAAGAGCTCGTCTACGCCGCCCGCGACAGCAATCCGGGCAATGGCCAGCTGCGCGCGCTGGCCGAGCAGTTAGGCCTGGCCGGCCCGCCATCCTAGTCCACCCCTCTGGTTTTCGCTCCCCAAATCGCTATAATGCTGGCAGGTATCAGCTTTCAGGTATCAGCTTTCAGCTTTCAGCTAACGGCTGATGACTGACAACTGACGGCTGACCGCTGGCAGCTATTAGAGGAGAATTCTGTGACCACACCGACCATCGAACAAATCTACCAACATGGCTCCGTGCGCCAATACAAAAGCTATCCTGTCCCGGCCGAGATGGTCGAAAGCATCGTCGCCGCCGGGCAGCGCGGTTCCACCTCGTCCAACCTGCAGATGTACAGCGTTGTCGCCGTCACTTCAGACGAAAAGCGGGACCAATTGGCGACCCTCTGCGGCAACCAGGCGCATATCAGACAAGCGCCCGTGTTCCTGGCCTGGTGCGCCGACCTGAGCCGCCTGGAAAGAGCGGCGGAAATGCGTGGCCGCCAGGTCGTGACCAATGGCGCCGAGCATTTCCTCTTAGCCGCCGTTGATGTCGCCATCCTCATGCAAACGGCAACTCTCGCCGCTGAATCGCTCGGCCTGGGCATGTGCTACATTGGCGCCATCCGCAACAACCCGCGTGAAGTCATCGAACTGCTCAATCTGCCGCGCCTCGTCTTCCCCATTTGCGGCATGACCTTGGGCTGGCCGCTGCGCAAGCCGCGCATCCGCCCGCGCCTGCCCCTGGACGCTATCCTGCACTGGGAAACCTATGACACCAGTGGTGAAGAGGAGTACTTGCAGCAATATGACCAGGCGATGATCGCCACCGGCATCTACCAAGATCGCCAGGTAGCGGTGCCCGGATCCGCAGGGGAAATGGAGGCCTACGGCTGGACGGAACACTGCGCCCGCCGCATCGCCGGCCCTATCCGGCCCGGCTTGAGTAAAGTGCTTCACGACCAGGGTTTTGAATTGGTATAGGTTCAAGAGAGAAGGGGAGCGAAAACAATTAACAGTAAACAGTAAACGGAAAACTGTCAACAATAGGAAATCATACCTTTTCAAAGGAAGATAAATGGCCAAGGGAGATGACATCCAGGAACGACTCATTCAGTTTGCGGCCCGAATCATCAAGGTCTGCGATTCACTGCCCAAAACAACGGCAGGAAAGCATGTTGCAAGTCAGCTTTTGCGTAGTGGGACCGCGCCGGCAGCACACCACGGCGAAGCGCGTGGTGCTGAAAGTCCCGCCGATTTTGTCCACAAACTCAAAATTGCCATCAAAGAACTGAATGAGAGCGAAGTCTGGCTGCGCATTGTCGTCGCCAGCAATATGCTGCCCCGAAAACAACTTGCTCCACTATTAGATGAATGTAATCAACTCCAGCGCATCCTCAGCGCCAGCGTCAAAACCGCTCGCCAATCCGCCAGCCCTTAACCGTTCACTGTTATCCGTTTTCTGTTATCCGTTGATTGTTGGTTGTTTTCTAACTCTGATGCCATGACCTCACTAAGACGCATGCGCTCCTTCGTCCGCCCTTATGCCTGGGTCTCTTTCTTCCTGGTCATCACCGTCGTCTTGCCAGTGGCCATGGAACTGACCGTGCCCCGCGTTCTGGGCTACGTGATCGACCAGGGCATCGTCCCCGGTGATATGCAAGCCATCGTGCGCGGCACGGCGCTGCTATTGGCCGTGGCCCTGGCCGGCGCCGTCGCCACGCTGGGCCAGGGGGTGTGCCGCGCCTTGTTATCGCAGGGCCTGGCCTATGACATGCGCAACGATCTCTTCGCGCACATCAACTCCCTCTCCTTCGCCGACCTGGACCAGATGCAGACCGGCCAATTGATGACCCGCATCTCCAGCGACGTCGATCTGGTGCGCATGTTCGTCGGCAACGGCCTGGCCCTGGTCCTGCGCGCGCTGCTTATGATCATGGGCAGCGTCCTGCTCATGGTGATCATTGATTGGCAGCTGGCCCTAATCATGCTCTTCCTCCTGCCGCTCGCCGGCCTGCTCATTTGGGGCGTCATGCACATGGCCCAACCTCTCTTTACTATTGTGCAGCAGACGCTGTCCATCCTGAACACCATCGTGCAGGAAAACCTGGCCGGCGTGCAGGTTGTCAAAGCATTCGTGCGCGAGCGCTTCGAAATCGGCCGTTTCCAGGATATCAACGAGACTTACCGAGATGACAATATCAAAGTCGGCCGTCTCGTGGCCATCGCCCTGCCTATTCTGACTCTGCTCACCAACCTGGGGCTCGTGGCCGTGATCTGGTTTGGCGGGATCAGCACCGCCGCCGGCCGAATGTCTGCGGGTGAGCTCGTCGCCTTCACCAACTACCTGCTGATCGGCATGGCCCCCCTGATGATGCTGGGTAATATGCTGACCATGGTCTCGCAGGCCGAAGCCTCCTCCGAACGCATCTGGGAGGTTCTGGACAAGCGCCCCACTATTCGCCAGGCCGCTGCTCCCCATACAGCCGGCCGGCTTGGCGGGCACGTCGCCTTCAACGATGTCTCCTTCCATTATGATGGGAGCAGCGGTAGCCGCTTGCGTGATTCGGCGCCAGCCAACGACGGTCGCAGCGGTGGCCGCGATGTGCTCAACCAGGTCAGCTTCGACATCGCACCTGGCCAGCGCGTGGCCCTCTTGGGCGCTACCGGATCCGGCAAGAGCACGCTGGTCAACCTCATCCCGCGCTTCTACGACGCCGATCAGGGGCAGATCGCGATCGACGGCGTCGACGTGCGTGACTGGGGGCTGGAGGCGTTGCGCAAGAAAATCGGCGTGGTCTTACAGCAGACCACCCTTTTCAGCGGCACCGTGCGCGAAAACATCGCCTACGGCCGTCCCGACCGCACCTCTACACGAAATCATTGCCGCCGCCAAAGCCGCGCAGGCGCATGAGTTCATCCAGGCCATGCCCGGAGGGTACGACAGCCCCGTCTCCGAACGCGGCGCCAACTTCTCCGGCGGCCAAAAACAGCGCATCGCCATCGCCCGCGCTATGCTGATCGAACCCGGGATCCTGATCCTCGACGACAGCACCAGCGCCGTGGACATGGAGACGGAAGCCAAGATTCAGCAAGCCCTGGACAGCCTGATGCAAAACAGCACGACCTTCATCGTCGCCCAGCGCATCAACACCGTCCTCAACGCCGACCAGATCATCGTCCTCGAACACGGCCGTATTGCCGCCCAAGGCACGCATCAGAGAGCTGATGCAAAGCAGCCCGATTTATCAGGAGATTTATCATTCCCAACTGGGAGAATGATTATTAATTGTGAATGTGTGAACGGATTTCATTCACAATTCACAAATAAGAATTAAGAACTAATCTTTGTTATTATGAGCCCACAAACCTCAAAGCCCCCCACTCGCGTCCGTTTCGGCCAGGGTGGTGCTGGCTTAACCGGAGAGAGCGTCAGCAACGGCCGTTCTACCATCAAGCGCCTCTTTTCCTACGCGCGGCCCTACCGCGGGAAGCTGATCATCGTCTCCCTGCTCGTCGTCGTCAGCACCTTCTCCGCCCTGGCCGGTCCGATCCTGCTCGGCAAAGCTATTGACGAGAACGTCATGTCTGGCGACCTGGCCGGCCTGGGCCAGACGGCCGTGCTCATGCTAATCATCTATCTGTTAGGCGGCCTCGCCGCGATGACGCATGGCGTGATGATGGTCGGCATCGCCCAGCGCCTCGTGGCCGATCTGCGCGCGGAGCTGTTCACCCACCTGCAGCTCCTCTCCATGGCTTACCACGACCAGCACCGTACCGGCGATCTGATGAGCCGCGTCACCAACGATACGGCGGCCATCAACAATGTCTTATCCAACGGCCTGATCGAGTTCATCACCAATCTGCTGCAATTGGCCGGGATCATGGTCGCCATGTTCCTGCTCAACTGGCGCCTCGCCGCCGGCACCTTGATCCTGCTGCCGATGATGCTGATCATCACCACCATCGTCACGCGGCGCAGCCGTGTCGCCTTCCGCGACGTGCAGCACAATCTCGGCGCGCTCAACGCCGTAACGGAAGAAAACATCGCCGGGATTCGCGTCGTGCAAGCCTTTGCCCGCGCTGAAGACACGATCGCCCAATTCGAAGTCGTCAACGCCGAAAACCGCCGTTCGGGCATCAAGGCCAACATCATTACCGCCGCCCTCGGCCCCATGTTTACCACCATGAGCACGATCACCATCGCCGCCACGGCGCTGCTTGGCGGCTGGCTCTCCCTCAGCGGCCTGGTCACCGTCGGCGTCCTGGCCACCTTCGTCATCTACATCATGAACTTCTTCCGCCCCATGCGCAGCATCGCCATGCTCTACAACTATTTGCAGTCGGCGCTGGCCGGCGCGGAGCGCATCTTCCAGGTTCTCGATACGAGCCCGTCCGTATCCGATGCGCCGGAAGCACAGCCGCTACACAATATCCAGGGCAATGTCTTGTTTGACCAGGTAACCTTCAGCTATGAAGCCGGGCAAACCGGTCTTGACCGATGTCTCCTTCCGCGCCGCACCAGGAGAAACCGTTGCCCTCGTCGGCCCTACCGGAGCGGGCAAAACGACGATCATCAGCCTCTTGAGCCGCTTTTACGATGTTGATGCCGGCTCCATTTTGATTGACGGCAGCGACATTCGGTCGGTGCAGCAGAAATCGATCCGCGAGCAGTTGGGAATCGTGCTGCAAGACACCTTCCTCTTTTCCGGCAGCGTAATCGACAATATCCGTTACGGCCGTCTCGATGCCACGGATGAAGAGGTTAGAGCAGCGGCCAAACTGGCCAATGCCGACTGGTTCATCCGCCGCCTGCCGCAAGGCTACCAGGCCCAAGTCTCCGAAAAGGGACACAATTTCAGCCAGGGCCAACGCCAGCTGCTGGCCATCGCCCGCGCCCTCCTCGCCGACCCGCGCATCCTGATCCTGGACGAAGCCACGAGCAGCGTCGATACGCGCACCGAACTCCACATTCAGGAAGCGCTCCTGCGCCTCATGGCCGGGCGCACCGCCTTCGTCATCGCCCACCGCCTGAGCACCATCCGCCAGGCTGACCAGGTGCTCGTCATCGACAACGGCCGTCTCATTGAACAAGGCAACCACGACTCCCTGCTCGCCCAACAGGGCTTCTACTACAAGCTCTACATGAGTCAATTCCGCCACACAACCGCTTAGCGTTGACAATCCGCTATCTTTCAAGGCACAATACGCAGCAAGCACATTCAGCTGTCACGCTGGGCAAAAATAGCCGGTCATGGAACCAACAAGGTTGGAAATGTATATTGTCGGGAGATTTCCCCAAATTAGCCGTTCTGCAATTCAACAATCCTGTACTGAGCGCAGTCGAAGTGCCAACAAATCAACAGCTTTCCTCCGCGTCATTTCAATTGAATTGCTGCTGATCATGCTATCGCTTGTTTCAGCTGACCGCCTGTGCTCGGCCGTCCCCATCCGCCCCGGCAGAATCGACACCAGCCGCTGAATCGCAGCCTATCGCCGCTGTAAATGAGACCGCAGTTGTTGAACATAGAATAATGCCTATTGTCCTGGAAGGTCCTGTTGCCGCCAAGAAGTCGGAAATATCTGGCCTGGCCTGGTTTGAGGATAACCTCATCATTCTGCCTCAACACCCAACGTTTGGCGATGAAGGCGCCTTCCTTTACACCCTACCTAAGTCAGTAATCGAAGCCTATTTGAACGGTGAATCAAACGACGCGCTTCTGCCACAGGCGATCCCGTTTTCCACGCCAGATTTTGCAGGGATGATTGACGGCTTCGAAGGGTTCGAGGCCATCGCTTTTGACGGCCAGAATGTTTTTCTAACCATTGAAGCCAACACCAAGGAAGGCATGCGCGGCTACCTGGTTCAGGGCGAGATAATGCCTGATTTGAGCAAAATCGTCATCGACAGCGGCATGCCCAAGGAAATCTTGCCTCAGGCTGATCTGGAGAACCAAGCGTATGAAGCGCTGCTCGTCGCCGGCGATAAACTGCTCACTATATACGAAGCCAACGGGCTGGGTAAGAACGATTTCCCGCGCGCCTTTCGCTTTGACAAAGACCTTGCCCCACAGGGCTCGCTTCCCTTTCCACCGGTCGAATACCGTATCACAGATGCCACCGCATTGGACGACAACGGCCGTTTCTGGGCGATCAACTACTATTCCGGCAGCGAGAAATTCCACGCCGATAAGGACCCCATTGTCGACCAATTTGGCCTCGGCCCCACGCACAGCCAATATGATCATCTTGAGCGCTTGCTCGAATTTCAGCTGACCGAATCCGGCATCAGCCTGTCCGGGACGCCGCCCATCCAACTGCAATTAACTGATGACGAGCCGCGCAAATGGGAGGGCATCGCTCGCCTCGACGAGCGTGGTTTCCTGTTGGCGACGGATAAGTCACCAGACACGATTCTCAGTTTTGTGGAGGGCAGCACGCCTTGAATAATGACGATCTGACCACCGGTGAGTTGTTCAAGCTCAGCGCCAATTCGATACGCACGGCCGTTAAGCTGTTCTTCCTGGCTTTGCACCGCTGTCGCTATCAGATTCTCTGGGGCGTGCTAACATTTTCGGCCGTTGTCCTTTCGTTGGCCAGCCTGGGCGGTTTCGTTGATCTGCAAACAACGCCGGTGCGCTTTCTGAAGCGAATCGCCTGGGCAACTGAATTGAGCAGCAATTTTCATCTCTTCTATCTGCTGCTACTAGGCATCTTTGCTGCGCTCTTTTTCTGGGGACGCAAGCTGAAACGGGGCTTGATCGTGGCCATCTTTGCCGGCCTAAATCTCATTTTGCTCTTGCCCTTTTACGCGCCGCAGCCGCCGCCAGCTGCAGGCCAGACCTTCCGCACGTTGATGATCAACGCCGGTTTCTCCGTTTCTTCTGAAGCGGATGCAGTGGATCTCATTCGCGCCTCGCAGCCCGATATCATCGCCTTAGTAGAGGCCAGGCCGGAATTACAGGCTTCTCTAGATGCGCTGCGCGATACGTACGCTTTTAGCACGTACCAGGCAGGTACCGACTATTACGACGGCGTCTTGTTGTATAGTAAATATCCATTCACAGTGCAAGAGGGTGCCCAGGAGGGGAGCAAGAATACGCCTTCCCTGGTGGCGCAAGTGGATTTGGCGGGCCACGACTTAACCCTTATCGCTACCCAAACCCGTGCCCCGCTGCGTCCGGGGAGAACCGTGGATCGTCGCGAACAGCTGCAGCAGCTGGGCCGCTATGTTGCTGGACGGCCGGAAGCGATAATGCTGATCGGCGATTTGAATGCGACAGCCTGGTCGCCCATCATTCGTGATTTTATGCGCACCTCCGATCTGCAAGACGGCCGTTCTGGTTTTGGCCTGCAAACCTCGTGGCCAACCTTCATGCCTTTGTTGGCGATACCGATTGATCACATCCTCGTTTCGCCGGCAATAAACATCCACAATTTCAGCAAAGGGCCGGACATCGGATCCGATCACTATCCCATGCTGATCGACTTCTCGTTCACGACAGCAGGAGAGAGCCTATCCCAAAATCCCCCCAACGCATCCGCTCCTTCAGCGCCGTGCACCTCGCTAATCGTTGACTGCTAGCTGTTGAGCCGTTAAGGTTGGCTGCTGACTGTAGACTGTTGGCCGCTCCCCCTCCTTCCGGCCCACAAACAATCCGCTCCCGTATACGCGCCGGATCAAGAAAGCGGCTGAACCAGCCGGACCAGTGCACGGCCGATTCCCGGTCCACCGCGTAATAAATCCAACGGCCGTCAATCTGGTCACGCCGCGAGTTGACCAAACCGGCATTACTCAAGACGCGTAAATGGTGGGACAGCAAGTTAGGAGCCAGCCCCAATTTTTCCTGTAGCTCACAATTACAGGAATCGCCATCCATCAATTCGGCAAAAATGCGCAGCCGGTTCTGCTCTCCCAGCGCCTTAAGTATGGTAATCACCTCGTCCATAGAGGTCTTGTTCGCCCAATAACAGTTCCATTGATGCTCCCTTCAGCGATTGGTCAAACCAGCGTCAGCGCGTCAGCCACCCACCTGCTCACTTCCTCCTGGCTGGGAATACGTCCCGCCGCAACCAGTTTGCTATCCACAACCAGCCCCGGCGTAGCCAAGACGCCATAGCGCTTAATCTCTCCGTACTCCGTGATCTTCATAATGTCCGCCTGAACCCCCAGCGCGGCCACCGCCGCCCGAACAGTCGCTTCCACCTGCTCACAATTAGGACAGCCGGGTCCCAGCACCTTGATAGTTAACATTCCGCACCTCCGAAGAAAATAGCTGTCAGCCGTCAGCCAACAGGCAACAGACTCAAAAAATTCTGCGCAATCTGCGCACCAGGTCCTTTTGTAGGAATCTTTGATTACAGCACAACCTCAATAGCCGGCTCAATAATCACCGAAGACTTGACCGAATTGGCGATCAGACTGTACTTCTCGGCCGACTTTAGCGCCTTGCGCACACGCTTTTCGACAGCAACCGTTTCCTGTCCCTGCGCGCCAACCTTAATCACGGGTGACAATCTGACCTCACTAAAAATCTCCGTATGATCCAATGCCACTACTTTTGTCCCCTCGCCGCGGCAATCATAGGATCGCAGATCCAGTTTGAAGCGCTCGCTGGCCCAGATAAACATCATCATGATGCAGCTGTTGATGGCCCCGACGTAAGCGTCTTCCGGCGTAAGCACCCCGGCGTGGCCTTCGGCGTCGGGCGGAGCGGAAAAAGCCATCTCCGGTCCATTGCCCATAACCATATGCCCCCAATGCGCCCCTTTCCAGCTGACAGTGGTGTTATAAACGGCCGTTTTGCTCATGCCGCGATCTCCATGTCAACACAAAAAGCACGGTACTCGCGCGCCAGAACGGCCGCATAGAGGTTGCTGTCCTCAGGGGGAATAGCATTGTAAATACGGGCTTGCTCGAGCAGCTCGGCCGTCGTCTCCGCGGACGGACGTTTGCCCGACTCGCGCAGCTGCTCAAAAATGACCGGCAGCGCCACAAGCGTCACACTTTGGCCACCGATCTGCACACTCAATACCGGGATTCCCGAACCACAGGCGCAGGTCGCCTGCTGCGGCTGCTGCACATCCAGGGCGATAGGCTCGCCGGCGAACTCACCTTTGCGGCGGCTCCATTTGCGCCCCAGCAGATCGTCAACCGTCGTCGCTATCCGTTCGGCCGTAACCTGCACAGCATAGTGTCCCGCCTCATTCAAACGACGTCTACCCTCTGGCCTGGCCAATCCCGCCTCAGCGACCAGCTCGCTGACCACGACACTTGCCGCCGGTTTGGCGGAGTATTCCTCCGTAGCACGTGCGGCGCAGCGCCGCTCGCAGCCGTCAACGGCGATAGTGGGATAAAAGCGCGCAAAAGCGCGATCCCCCTCCCCGCCGGCCAGGAACAAAGGCAAGCAAATCGTGACCGTTTCATTCGGCCGCAGCTCCTCCAACACCTTCAGTGCCGCCAGGCGCGTGACCGTCCCCTCGGCGATCTCCTCACCGGAGCAAGCGATAATTCCAACTTTCTTATCCGGCAATTTAGGCATCATCCCCTCCCCCTGTATCGTTTGCCAGGTCGTCGACGACAAGCGCCACTTCTTGCGCCAGGGCCTGCGCTAACAGCAAGCCTCCCTCATTCAACTCGGCGATACCCCGCGGTCTGAACTGGCGATGGCGCCGGTAGACGTCCAGCACCTCAAACGCTTCGGCCACCGTCCCGCCGCTCTCCCGCACCATCTTGCTGGCACAGGCCAGCTTGCAGCCATCAATCGTCACCGCCGGACTGCCGGACACCGCTTCCCGCGCCGCATCATCCCCCAGCACCAACATCGACAGCGCCACTAAGTGCGTCGTTTGCGGACGCAGTTCTTCGATCACCTCATAGGCAGCTTCGCGGCTGACCGTTCCATACGTCTTGCCGATTCCGCTGCAGGGCACGATAAGGACCTTTTCCACTTCGCTCATTACGCTCCTGTCTCTTTCAGCGCATCCATCTTCATATGTTCAAAGTAAGCTTGCGCTGACAACAGCGCCACCTGGTCGGCCGCCCAATCAGCGGCAGCGATGACGGCCATCCAACCTGCGCCATAGGGGTCCTGGTTGATCACCTCGGCTTCAAAATCCAGTGATGGGTTGATTTCCAGCACAGTACCGGTTAACGGGCTGGCCAAGGCCACATCCGTTTTGATAGTCTCCACATCCGCAAAAGGCTCTCCAACCGCTACCCGCTTTCCCGCCTCGACAACTTCGACAAAAGCCACATCGCCGCTGCGCTGCTGCAAATAATCCGACATACCGAGCACAACACGCTGCCCATCAGCCTTGGCCCACACGCCGTCGCTGCTATATAAACGGTCTGTGGCCACCTTGAACAGAAACTTATCAAGCATGAATTCCAAGAACTCAGCCATCTCGAACCACTCTCCTGTGTAAATCGATTTGCCAAATCGATCCGCGATTTACCAAATCAGGCAACAATTTTCCCTCATGGTGGTGCGTGCCACGCATGCTGTCTGCTCAACAGTTGCCAGGCGCTTTTCCCAACTGATCGCTCCCAGAAAAGCCCGCTAACTGCCCGGCAACTTAATATTTCAATCTTGGTTGAATTATATTAACTCCTATTGACAGGCGTGAGTGACAAATGTCACCTAATCTATATGACATTTGACGGATGACCTTCTCTCCGCGCCGTCGCCCCACCTTCCCCGGCGCGAGATTCTGGCCATGCGGTGGGTTTACGAGGGTGAATTCACCGCCACGAGATGGTATAATTGAGCGTGTGTCTCTCGTGTATTGTTGCTGGATACCACTGACCAGAAGGAACAATAGCTATGGCGACTTACATTGAAATAGCTCAAAAACTATTGGCCCCAGTGCACCCTTTCCGTTCGTTTCGAGTTTTCCTACTGCTTATCACAGTTATCCTGGCCCCGGCGGGCGTCTTCTACGCCCTGGCCATGTTCTCCGTCTCTGCCAAGGTCGAAACAGTAGCGATTGGTGCAGATCATGACGATCCTGCCATCTGGATTCATCCCTCCAATCCAGCATCGAGCCTGGTGATCGGCACCCTAAAAGATAGCGGTCTGGCCGTTTACGACGTGAACGGCAGTTTGGTACAGCTGGTGACTCAAGACGGCGGTATGAACAATGTGGACCTGCGCTACAATTTCCCGCTCGGTGGCCAGAGGGTGGATCTGGTCGTGGCCACAAACAGGTTCGACCCCATCAATACCCTGGCCATGTACAAAGTCAATCCGGCCACGCGCAAACTGGAGAATGTGACGGCCGATCCGCCCATTGCCTCAGCCATTAGCGAAGTCTACGGCACCTGCATGTACCTCAGCCCGCAGAGCGGCAAGTATTACGCCTTTATCACCAGCAAGGAAGGTATCGTGGAAGAGTGGGAGCTGTTTGACAACAGCGCCGGCAAAGTGACCGGCGCGCTAAGACGTACCTTTGATGTCGGCACGGCAACTGAAGGCTGCGTGGCTGACGACATTTATGCCTATTTCTACATCTCCGAAGAAGACGTGGGTATTTGGAAGTATGGAGCAGAACCGGGGGACGGGACGGGGCGAACGGCCGTTGACTCCACCGGATCGGGTGGCCACCTGACGGCCGATATTGAAGGGCTGACCATCTACTATACCAGCGCCAATACTGGCTATCTCCTCGCCTCCAGCCAGGGCGCTTCTGAATACGTGATCTACCAACGCCTCAGCCCCAACAATTACATTTCCACCTTTACTATCGTGCCCGGCAATGGCATTGACGGCACTTCCGCAACCGACGGCATTGATGTCACCAACGCCTCCCTGGGTGCGCTCTTCCCACAAGGCGTTTTTGTCGCGCACGATGGAGATGATGGCGGCGGAAATAGCAACTTCAAACTGGTTCCCTGGCAAGATATCGCCGCCGGCCCCACGCCTGCTTTGACCATCGATACCACCTGGAACCCCAGACTGGTTGGGCTGAAGACGGTGGCCAAATTTACAGCCGGAGTCACTATCGGACCCGCCCCCTTGACCGTGACCTTCACGAACCTTTCCTCAGGCGAATTCGATGCCTGCCTCTGGCTTTTTGGCGATGGAGGATCGAGCAACAGTTGCGGAAATCCCACCCACACCTATACGGTCGATGGCAAATACGATGTTTTATTGGCGGTTAGCGGCCCTGGGGGAGGTGATACAGTGCAGCGTCCGGAATACATCTGGGTCGGTGATTACAAGAGCTTGTATTTGCCGGTTGCTCTCAGCCAATGAAGACAAGCTACCCGCCAACAGCGTTTTCACAGTAAAATTAAGAAGACGCCCGCGCGCCAAGATGATTGGCATCCTCCCCGTTGTAATGAGGAGCGCGCGGGCATCTCCTCATTATGATCCGGCAACCTTACGACTTTCCTTATCTGTTTCCAAACGGCTGAACACTCAAACAAGAAGTCCAACTTTTCAATCCACGCGTTTCCAGTGACAACGGCGACAGAAAGTTGAACCTCCTTGTGCACATTACCCCCTCAACAAAGCAGTCGCTTCCTCGACCGATCCCGGGCTACCAATCAAACCCAGCCGGTCATGCAAGCGCAAAACTGTCTCCCCGTGAGGAATCATGAAAGCGTTGTCCCGCTGCAAACTGAGAATGAGCGTATCCCCAGGCAATCGAATCTGTCCCAGCCTTGTACCGCTGTACTGGCGGTTTGTAACTGTGATCTCGGACACTTCGACGTCTTCGATCTGGTGCACGAGCACGTCGAAGGCGGTCGGATAGCGGACAGCAGCCTCTAGTGCCATGGCCGTTGCCAGCTCGGGTTGAACAACCCTAATGCCAATCGACTGCAAATAAGGGATAAGCTCGATATCGGCGATCCTGGAGACGACCGATGGGATGCCATATTTTTCCTTACTGAGCTGGCAAACCTCAACGGTATCCTTAGAATCGGGAGTCAGATCCAACAGCGCTCGTGCCTTTGCTGCTCCGGCTTTGTCGAGCGAGATTTCGTAGGCCTCGCACCCATCTATAATACGCACACCAAGCTTTTGGAATGGCTTTAGAAGGCTTTGATCAGGACAGATGGCAGTAACCGTCTCCCCACTGTGCAAAAAACGTTCGATGATATATTCCGTTAGCTGATCCTGTCCGACAACGATAATCCCGCTGCGCTGCAACTCCTCCTCACGTGGGTAGATACGGTTGAAAAGAGAAGGAGCAATCGTAACGGTGATGATCGCCAGCAAGATGATATCTGAATTGACCGTCTCGTTGATCAGACCCATACTCAAGGCGATCGCCGAGGCGGCGATGATCAATGAGAGACGCGAAGAGAGCAGCATCCCGCCAGCCATCGTTTGCCGCCAGCTGAAGCGCGCCTTCAGAAGCAGCGCCGGTACAATCTTGACGGCGAAGGCCACGACCAGCAGCCATACGAGCAGCAGAAGACCTTGCGTCGATTGCAGAACGGCCTGCAAGTTGAATTGCGCCCCTACCATGATGAAGAATATGGGGATAAAAAATCCGTAGCCGATGCCGTCCAGTTTTTCCCTCGCGCCTTGATCGTCATGCCCGGACAACAATCCAGCAATTGCCCCCGCCAGGAATGCCCCCAAGATCAACTCGACCCCAAATGCTTCCGCCAGAACTACCCAGGCCACCATGAGCGCAATCGCACCACGAACACGTATTTGTGACGTAGCGCTTGAAAGGCTGTCGAGTGCGCCTTGGACACGGCCGCCACGCGAGGCACGCAGCGAAAAGCGTGCCACCATAATGAATATCAGCAGCAAGGCAGGGATCAAGAGCAGGTCCAGCGTAAGCCCGCGTCTCAAGACTGCGATAATCGTTGTGAGCAAGAGCAGGGTAGCGAAATCAGCTATAGAGGATGCTACGAGAATGTACTGTCCAAAGCGCGTCCCCGTCAAACCGCGCTCCTTCAACACGGGAACGACCACCCCAAGCGAGGTAGTGCTGAGAATCAAGCCCAAAAGCAGTGGGTTGCTGTTGGCCGCTTGGGGAGCAAATAAGGCCGATGCAAATGCCAGCAGCAGTGTGCCTAGAAATATCAACAGACCAAGTGGCAGGGCCTGGGTCCAGCGGCGTTCCTGACCCAAGGTGGGACGAGCCGGATTTAGCAGCCTCAAATCGATTTCCAGACCGGAGAGGAACATCAAGAACGCGAAGCCAAACTCGGCCAAAAATGTCAGGATGGGCGAAGGCTCGATGAAGTCGAACCCGCTTATGCCGACGATCATGCCCGCCAGAATCTCATACACCACAATAGGGATGCCGAATCTGTCCAGGCGCTTGGCAAAGATCGGGACCACTGCGGCAAGTCCGGTGATCAATAACAGGGCTATTAGGACATCGGTTTCCATCGTGAATCCTTGGTAGTGCAGCAGTCCGTCAGACTATTGTGCATCAGCAACATTTACGTGTGCTGCCACAGAGCTTACAGGCGTTGTCATTCCCGCCAACTTCGCGAAGACAGACTATGCAAACGGAGCTCCTGGCAAAATTGGGCAGCAATTTCGGCTGCAAAGTGCTGGCCCGCGCTCAATTAAACTCAGCTCAAGGCACAGCCACGGTTAGCGACTTGGGCAGCACTTTGATTGAAACAGGTGTGCGCCCGGTATACTCACCATCCGTCCATACCGGCTGATCAACTTCGGCGTCGATCTCAATCTGCTTCCCGCGCCAATAGTACATGCCTGCTTTTTCTGTATCCAGGTTGAAGAAGCGTTCTAGCGCGGCCGTCGAGCTCTGGCGATCGCGGCTGAGCATGAACACGTCCAGGTAACCATCATCCACGGCGAACCTTTTGCTTATGGACATCCCTGTGCCCGCGGTGGCCGAGTTGACTACATAGAGTTTATAACCCAACACATCAATAGCTTCGCCGTCGATCTGCAAATGGTATTGGATATCCTCGATCTCGTTCATGCGGCGGACGTCGCGCATCAAATAGGCGAAGGTGCCGTATTTGTCTTTCTCATCACGGCTCGTTTGCTCATCCGGCTCGATGCCCGTGAACAGGCGCTGGACGAAGTACCCTTCATCGAGCTCACCTATATCGATTTTGCGCTGGTTATGGCTGGTGCAGAGCAGTTCCACAGCCGCTTCCAACAGCTTGGGAATGCCCAGTTCGTTTCCGAAGCCGTTGCCTGTACCGCCCGGCAGCACTCCCATGGGTACGCCCGTACCCATCACGCCGTTGGCGATTTCATGCTGGGTGCCGTCGCCACCGTATCCTGCGACCAAATCAAAGCCCGCTTCGGCCGCCTGGCGCGCAAAGCGGGTAGCATCGCCATATTGCTTCGTGATGCTCATTTCCCACTCAATACCATAGCGATAAAAAACGCGATTGAGTACATTTAATATGGGCTGGTCCTGACCCGAAACTGGATTGACGACGACGTGAATTCGGCGGTAAGGTACGTCCAATTTGGCCTGGCCGCCTGTTTTCTCCGCCAAGGCTTGCAACAAGGTAACATAGGCTGCTTCTTCCTGATCATCCAATTGGCCCGAAGCTTCGGGGGATATGATCGCGTCAAAAATCTCCGCCCCCATTTCATGCAACGCGGCCGTTATCGCCGCTTCCATCGACTTCTCACTGACGGCGATGATGGCTGAGGAATCGGGACCCAAGGAGCCGGCGACCTTGCTCAGGTACTCAGGCGCAAGTTCCTTGGCTTGTTTCTTTTTGGCGGCGCGGTTGCCGACCACAGCGCCCAATGCGCCCAGCGCCAGACCGCCGCCGCCGGTCAACAAACCGATCATGCCGCCAATCACGATGCCGCCCACGGCCCCTTTTCTTGGCGTAAGGCCTACGTCCTTAAACTGCACATGCTCGGCAGCATCCTTTTCCATAATAACGGCCGACACAAGCTTTGGATCACGTCGCGGCAGTTGCTGCAGCGCCCTTGCGGCGCTCCCCTGACCATCGAAAACAGCCAAATGCAAATAAACACGTTTCTCTTTCACGTTTAGCTCCTTCGCAGTTTGTTTTTTAGTAACCGCTTCAGCGGTTTCGCCATTGGGTTTGTAGTAACCGCTTCAGCGGTGAAATAAAGTCTATCTGATTAGATGCTTGTAGGCCAGACAAGAGCCTTCAGGCTGCGAGCATTCTCGTCCCTGCCACAGTTCCGAAGCTGATCTGGTCTCCGTCAATCGTGTAGCTGGTCGAGTAATCGCTACAAGTGGCATTACCGCTTACGGTGCCGCTGTTGCCGGTCTCAGGGGAGAACACGGCCGTGATCACGGTCCCTTCTTCCACGACAACCGGATTAAGCGCGTCACCATAACGGGCGAGCACCCAGTCGCGCCGCTACGGGCACAAGTTAGAGACGCGCAATCGCATTCGCAATCACAAGCGCAGGATCAGTGCCGCTCGAACGAGAAAACAAGCATTAGCAGGTGTCCGGTGTGCACCAATACTCCTTGACATTCGCCCTATTCCAAGTAACATTTTGGTAGACCACCGTTGATCGTTCACGGTTCACTATTTACTGTTCACTCTTCACTGTTCACAAAGGAGCAAAACATGAATACCCAACCCTCCCGCAAGACCTATTTCCTGCTTGTAACCATACTCGCCATCCTACTCCTGGTCATAATCGGTGGATCCGCCCAGGCAGCAGATAGTCGATGGACTGCGAATTTCTATAACAACAAAGATCTCAGTGGAAAGCCCGTCCTCACACGTTGGGACAATACCATTGACTTCGACTGGGGCCATGGCTCGCCGGCCCCACAGGTAAATGATGACAATTTCTCCGCCAGCTGGGTTCGCAACGTCTACTTCGATGCCGGAACCTATCGCTTTGACGCCACCATGGACGACGCCATGCGCGTTTACATCGACGGCAACATCATCATCGACTCCTGGACCGACAGTCAAGAGCACACCTTATCGCGTGACTACTATTTGAACCAGGGCGACCATAAGATTGTTGTTGAGTACTATGAGGCGGGCGGCGTCGCCATAGCCAGATTCAAGTGGCAGCCTGTTGGCAGCGGATCCGGTGGCGGCGCTTACTACCCCAACTGGAAAGGCGAGTATTTCAACAACACAACCCTGTCCGGCGCACCCGTCATGGTCCGTGATGATCAGTACGTCAGCTTCAACTGGGGCTACGGCTCGCCTGCTCCGGGCATAGTCAACTCTGATTACTTCTCCGTTCGCTGGACAAAGACGATTAACACCAATCCTGGCTACTATCGGATCTTCGTAACCAGCGATGACGGCTCCCGCCTTTACGTCAACAATGTCCTGCTCATCGACAATTGGGCCGTGCAAGCGTCGACCACCAAATGGGCCGATTATTACTATCCCGGCGGTCCCGTAGAACTTCGCGTCGAATACTTTGAACAAATAGAAAAAGCCAATATCAACACCGGCGTTGGCCTGGTTCCACCAGGAGGATAAACCACAGCCGGCACTAACCCAATAACAACAAACAGCATCTGACCAAACACGCAAAGCCCGGTCGTTCTCCTACACAGGAAACGATCGGGCTTTGCCAACAATCCCCAACCAACCATCACCCGGTTACCCAACTAATGACTGCCAGACTCCGCAGATCAAAATTCTCCGCGTGTAGCAGGGCATCCCCAGATGCTGCTGACTTACGGCGCTGGCGTCTGAGGATGCGAACTGCACAAAATTGGATCTACTGAGACTATTCCCAAAGAAACCGCGTAATCTACGCAATCTTTGATGACAAGTGGTGAGGAGCCGCGAGATTTCCCAAACGGCAGACGCGTGCCAGACGGCCAAAAAGCGCCCACGTGCAATGAAAAATAACAACCTTGAGAAAACCGCTTGACTTGCCATTTTTGCCATGTTACTATGATTCTGTTGCGGGTTGGCCAAATGGCCTGGGAGCTAACGTGCAAACGACAACTATTTATCCTCATTGCTTATTGCGCTGATTTTTTAGGCCGGGCACTGAGCCAGGTGCGGTAAATCGTAATTATCCTGAGCGAGATGGGTGAGCCGTTCAAAACTGCCCTTGTGCAGGGCGTATAAGCGCGCGCTACCAGATATTGAGCCATGCTGGTCCACATTGCATGCACAGACATCTAGCGCAATCAATCGTCTCAGGGAACAATTAAAACAACGGACCTTTCTCATCAGTGCAGAGGTGTTTCGTAATACTGTTATGGATCTGGCTGGCCTGTCCACTGCGAGCAGACTCATAAGTTGTGCCCAGTACGAGGAAGCGCCATAGTCATTTCATAGGCGCCAGTAATGGTGGATCGTTTTTCGGATTCGTCATTGGCCTTGTTCGCGCGCACAGCCTGAGATATGCGCTCGCGTCAAAATCGCTTTCTCCTGGATGGCAATCCTCCATAACAACGAAGGGTCAATTTAGCCGCGTCGCGTCAGAATGGCGAACTGGGGATTGTTTTGGACGGAAAGTCCACCTCCGGCAAAACTAAATCGCATCTTCCTAGGCAGGGCGATCCTGCCATGTTGCAGGATGCGTTTGAACTCTTAAGCGCCCGACGGTACAAGCGCGTCGAACAACTCCTTCATGAGCAGCAGGAGGACGCGCTGCGAAGCGGGCAAATGGCTATGGTGGTCATTCTGGCCGCCGCCTGCCAGCTCTGCCTCACGTGCAAGCAATATCGGGCGGACAGAAAGCTGCATCAACTTAGTCTAGACGAGGCCACTCGCCGCGAACGGGAATTGCGGCTGCAGATTCGGTCTGTCTTGACCATGCTTTCTCAGTTGACATCACTTGAGACGCAGGCAGAAGTGATTGGAGCCTCCGATCTTCACTCGATCCGGCCAGAGATCGCAAGACCAGAGGATACAGAAACGGCCAAACCTCCAACTTTGTTGCACAAAGTCAAGCAGCTGCTAGGCTTCGAGCCAACCTCTCCACCAGAAGAAGCCCGAGCCGGCTCTGAACCGTTATCTGAAGCGCGCAAAACATCTCCCCACGACCGAATAGAGTCAGGCGCGCCTCTCAACCTAGCGGTACAGGAAGAGACAAGTACCTCACCGCTAGGTGATCAAGAGCTGCTGGAAGCAGTTGCTGCGCTGTTGACCGGCCCGCGTCGACAGGAGACCGAGGACGAGGCTTCAAGTGATAGCGACATGTTTACCGTTGGGATCGGAACAGGAACCGCATCTCCTGGCAAGGAAGAGGTCAGCCAAGAGCCAAGCGCTGATTTACTAACCCTCACAAGCCCTTCGAAGACCAGAACTGAAGCAGTGTTTACGGTCATGTCCGACGAGGAGAGCTTATTATCAACGGAGGATCACTTATCAATGGAAGAGGTCGGGCTGACTGCAGGACTCGATGTCGAAGCAGACGCTTTTCCAGGCGACCTGTTCGGACATGAAAGTTCAGCGGCGGCGCTCGTCCCTGATCAGTCGGGCGGAGATCTATTACCTCTTGTAGAGCCTATGCCCGGCGAAAGGGAAATCGACCTGCGCGATTCCGAGCAACCCGGCCTCTATCTCTTGCCACCTCCGCCCAAAGTCACGTACCTGCCCGCGGGGAATCAACCTTCCTATTTGCCGCCAGTACCAGAAGTGGAGCCGCCAGGAGATACGTCCCCTGAGGCGGTTCCATCCCCTTCTCTCGGAATTGAATTACCGCTGGGTGCTCCCGACGAACCGTCCAGCGTAGAATCAGCTTCCCTCGTGATTTATTGCCTGGGACCCTTTCGAGTCTATCAAAACAACGAGCTATTAACCGAGTGGAGTGGCTTTATGGGTCAGAAAATCCTTAAGTACATAGTGGCCCAACGCGTCAAGCCAGTTTCCAAGGACGTACTTATGGACGTCATGTGGGCTGGGGTCGGGCAAGAGGCAGCGCGCCGCAACCTGCATCAAGCGATTTATTCCTTGCGACAAACGCTGAGACGCAGAGAGCCCAACCTGCAGCACATCCTCTTTGAAAATGATCGCTATTTACTGAACCCCGCCATAGACTTCTGGATCGATTTTTTGCAGTTTGAAAAATACGCCCAAGACGGCCAGCGTCTCGAAGCGGCAGGAGAAACGGAAAAGGCGTTCGATCTGTATGGTATTGCTGAAGGTCTATATCAGGGCACCTTCCTAGAGGAGGACTTGTATGAAGAATGGGCCAATTCCCAACGTGATCATCTGCTCAACCTGTATCTCGAGATCACTGACCGCCTGAGCGAACGCTTTCGCATCCTTCGCAACAATGTCGCCGCCATCTCCCTTTGCCAAAAGGTATTGAGACATGATCCCTGCTTCGAACCAGCGCACCGCCGGCTTATGCAATGCTATGTGGCCCAAGGGCAACGTTATTTGGCCATGCGCCAATACCAGACTTGTGTTCAGGTCATGAAGGAAGAGCTTGATCTCAACCCATCGGCGGAAACAGCAGCAATGCTGCAGCGCATCACCTCCTAGATGACAAAAAGTATTATCAATACCTGATTCTTCCTCCCCTTTTACGCGTAAACATCCTTCACCGGTAGGCTCAATTTGATTAGTCATTCAAAATGAGCAGTTATTGAGTGGGAATTGAGAGCGTCATGGTAAGTTCAGGTAGGAATTCCAATGAAGTGAGTGCTCAAATAGCGTTCCGACAGCTTAGTCAATTACAAGGAGAAACGAACCATGTCAAATGAAAATGAGTTCCCGCGCGAAGGGGAAGACCCACGTGAGGCTGTGCAGGCACAATCAGAAGCTCTATTCGGGGCAGCTCTCGAGCAGGTCGAAACCGAGCAGGGGTTGGAACTTGGGCAGGCACCGCCATTCCAGGGTTCCTGGAATATCTGGACCTTTGGTCCTTGGCAATCCTATTGGCGGCGGCCATCACGGATTATTATGTTAAATGAGCCGGCCCGAATACATACAGTGGTGTGGATGGACCCAGTAATTATGGGTCCAAATATTGTCGGGCATGGCGACAAGATCGAGCTTAAGTACATCACATCCAATACGGAAACCATGTTGCCGGCGCATAATTCTTTGCAGCATCACGCATGCATCGACACTCGTTACCCGCAGATTAGACGCTCGGGCTATTATTTCCACGACTGGTGGTGGTTTACACCGGCTGAAGCAGCTTGCCTCTTTGAGATGAACATCTGTGCGCGCATCTGTAACTGCAGGAATCAGCCTGTCCGGGAATATGCAGCCTTTGTGAGGTATGTGTGGGACTATGATCCTGAGCGTATACGACCCCTTCTTTTGGGGCCGCAGACGCACCGGGCGGGCTGGTCATTCGACGACCCAATCCGCTTCGCGGTGTTCGACAAGAACGAAGAATGCGATTGCCGCTAGATAGCGCTGGCTCAGCCTATTGCGGTGAGTCAACTTAACTAAATTGGCACGCTTGTTTGTGTTCAATCAGTACTTTCTGTAAGTTGGCGGTCACCTGGTGGGCGACTGCCAACTTACCTGCCAGCTTGTTCTCGCACGACTTCTTAGTCGCGGAGGTACAGTGATGAATAATGACCAAGAGAGCTGGTCAGACGCCCGTTTGGCTATGCGAGAGGCGGTTCGCCGCTATATTTATGATCCCAACGTGGTGTTGATCGACTTTGGGTGGCGCGAACGTGGCGGCACTCTTCTTGATAGGGAGCCACCCTGTGTCCGCGTTCATGTTATTGACAAGATCCCGGAAGCAGGGCTTGAAGCAGCCGTCCGGAGAGGAAAAACTCGGGGCAAGATTCAAGATACAATCGCAAAATTCCCCGTCGACATACCTCAAGGGGCTTATCAACTGAACCAGAGTTGGTATGGTTGGGGAGGAGAGTGGCAACAGCCTTCTCACCGACGGACAAGTCGCGTCACGCCGATGCTGGGCGGAATCAGTATTTCCGATGCCTATCGTGACATCTTTGGCACCCTAGGTGGCTTGGTAATCGACCGTGAAACCGGCGACAAGATGATCCTCAGCAACTTTCATGTGTTAGCCGGACGCTGGAACGCTCGCAGAGGATGGCCCATCTACCAGCCGGGCCGAGGTGATGGTGGTACCCGAGCGGACACAGTAGCCGAGCTTTCTCACCATGCAATGGCATCCAACTTCGACGCGGCAGTCGCCAAACTTACCGACGATCGCCTGCTAATCAATGATCAGTTAGGCCTGTCACCAGTGAGAGGTGTAGGTTGGGCACAAGTGGGAATGAACGTGGTAAAGTCGGGCCGGACAACTGCCGTCACACACGGGCGCGTTTCAGGAGTCTTGGGGACCAACAAGAACTATTACGATGGCGTTACGTGTCTTATCCACAACGTAATGACAATCGAGCCCCGTACAGAGCCAGACACCAGTTTAGGCGGTGACTCGGGTTCGTTCTGGCTGGATGAGAAGAGTAGGAACGTGGTCGGTTTACACTTTGCGAGAGACCCAAAAAACGCGTTGAACGGGCTGGCGATTGACATCTGGCCCGTATTGGACGCATTGAAAGTGGACGTTCAATTTACATAATGCGCTATTTTGAGTTTTTGCTCGGAACCTTGTCGGTCTGGCGCATCACACATTTGTTGCAGGCAGAAGATGGGCCTTGGGATAGCGTAATTTATCTGCGCCGGAAGGCTGGAGATGGATTCTGGGGACAGTTGCTCGACTGTTTCTACTGTTTAAGCATTTGGATCGCTGTTCCCCTTTCTATTTCTCTGGGGAAGAGTCTGAGCCACAAAATCTTGTTTTGGCCTGCTATGTCTGCAGGAGCGATTTTACTAGAGCGAGTCACAGAACGTGGTTACGGCGAACCGCCAGCCCAGTCTATTAACGAAAGTGAGGACGAATATGTGTTGTGGAAAGAAGCGGGCACAGGCCCGCAAAACCGCCAAAACGAAGCAGGTCTCTGAAACTCAAGATAAACCAGTTCAAAATTCCCTGCCGAAAATCAATCCTACGCCTTATTTTCAATATCTAGGCGAGACAGAATTAATCGTGATAGGGCCGAAGACGGGCAAACGCTATCGCTTTGACCGCCCAGGTTCGGTAGTAGCCGTGAACCCAAGGGACATGTCTTCCATGGCGGCAGTATCCATATTGAGGCGGGTGGAACAGTAACCTATTCTTCCACTCAATATGTGCAAATTGAGACATGCAGCGAAGGGGAACAAGACCGATGACGAGACTTGATGCTGATTTTTGGAGCAAGGCCCGCCGTGCGCGAGATACGTTGGTGAAACTGTATATTTTTCACCCTGACGTAACCCTAATCGACATCGGGTACCCCCCGAAGCAAGATGGAGTTCCAGAGACAATGGTGCTTCGTATCCACGTCAAGAAGCGCCGGATTAATTCGAAGTCACGTGACGGAACTAGTTTTCCCACAAGTGTTGACGGCATTCCGGTTGTTGTAATACCTGGAGATTATGATTTATCGAGTGACTCGCTGCCGGAAAACGAATAGTTGAACGTAGTGTCGGCCCCGTTTGTCATCTTCTCAACGGCAGTTCTTGTGTAACGAGGAGGTTATGCAATGTCCAATAATGTACGTACAGATTCCAAAAGCCTCAAGTTAGCTGAAGTGAAAATTAAGTATGTTGGTCCTGCTGTTCGAAGGGCTCTAGAAAAAGGCGGGATACATACAGTCGCGGAGCTTGCCACTTCTTCTGTCGAGGACATCGAATCGATCTTGGAGCATGAGCTTCCTGCACCGGCGAGGACCGCGGAGAAAATCGCCAAGATGATTCAGCAAGCGCAAGAATTGGCTGCGGCTGCGCCAAATCGCAATGCCCAAACGGATCGCCCTTCTACTAAAAGCAAGTTAGCCAAAGTCCCGGAATTTACCTTGTTCTTCAATTACGGCTATATTGAAAATGACCAGAGGCGTTGGCGGGCGCTTATCCATCCGCATGCCGATGGTGACAAGCCTGAACCACCCGCGTGGCATCCAGACCCAGAAGATGAGGGATATACGGTACGATTTGAGCGCTCGTCAAGTGAAAACAAAGATAAATGGCGCACAGTCATCTATAATGGCAAATCTCTTGAAGAGACAGATATCACGGGGTGGACGCCTGATCAATGGTGGCCCTGGATTGCCGAGAAAGCGTCGCTTAACGAAGAGGCAATACAAGCTGCGGTCCTGGGCCAAGAAGTTTCCGAGTCAATGCTCACCCCCGTTAACGACCAGTCATCGAGTGTGCGGGATTCGCTGACAGATAAACCCTTAACCGTAACCCGCTTTGAGATTCAGGTTCCATCTGACAATCGTGCCAATATATTGGTGGCGAACGTAGAATTCGAAATCTCCGAAGAGACTCTAGCACAGCAGACCTCCCAATTCCAGATTGAGATTCTCTATGTAGATTTACATGGTGAAACCTCTCATCTGGCCGGCCGTGATGATATAAAGCTTGAACCAGATCAGCGCAGATATGAAAGTTGGGTTGAATTTCCCATACCTAAATTTGGGCGCTATCAGCCGTACTGTATAGTTCTGTTATTACCTTCCGGCGAATTTGGGGACTATCAAGAAGACAAAATCTTCAACGTCGTCCCAAAGGCTACCTAGGCAAAGCAAAACCGGCACCGAGAAGGCAACATTATTGCCAACGTTGCGGGAGGCGTTAGCGCGGATGAGGCGCATAGCTGTTTGCGTCCTAATTCAATAGCTGGAACAGATTGCCTAAAGTCTTGCATCCACAATCGTATGTGTGTCATAGTAACGGCCGTCTTGGACTGCGGCTGGTCACAGCCTGCAGCTTCGAAAACGCCTCGTCACGCATCAGCACCATCCAGGTCGAAGTATAGCTCTGAATCCTTTCCCCTCATCTCCTTTCCTTTATAATAGGCGCGTGTCCGAAATACTGCTGCAAACCAAATTGACGATACCACGCGCACGGCCGTCCCTGATCTCGCGCCCCTCGCTAATCATGAAACTGAACGAGGGACAAAGCGGGAAACTCACCCTCGTCTCCGCCCCGCCTGGTTTTGGCAAAACGACATTGGTGTCGGAATGGCTCAGCCAACGGCCGTCCGGTCACAGCGCAGCCTGGTTATCATTAGAAGACAGCGACAACGACCCCACGCGCTTCTTTGCTTATTTCATCGGCGCGCTGCAAATGATCGATCGCAAAATAGGGCAAGCGCTATCGACCACGCAGCTTCCTCCGCCTGATTCGGTGATGAACCTGTTGATCAACGACATCACGGCCGCAGCCAACTCCTTTGTCTTCGTTCTCGACGATTACCACCTGATCAGCAATACGGCCGTTCACCAGGCGGTGGCCTATTTCATCGATCACGCCCCACCGCCAATGCACCTGGTGATCATCAGCCGTGCCGATCCTCCTTTCTCCCTGTCCCGGCTGCGGGTCCGCCGTCGCCTAACCGAAATTCGCGCGCGCGATCTACGTTTCACAATGGCCGAAGCCGCCGATTTCCTGCATCACACGATGGGCGTAGACCTTTCCGCCGCCGAAGTGGCTATGCTGGAAAAACGCACCGAAGGCTGGGCAGCCGGCTTGCAGCTTGCCGCCCATTCCCTGCAGCTAGAGGACGACAAACTGGCCTTCCTGACCGCATTTGCCGGCGACGACCGCTACATCGCCGATTACCTCGTCGAAGAGGTACTCACCACCAACCGTCGGAGATACAGGCATTCTTACTGCAAACCTCGATCCTCGACAGGTTGAGCGCTCCCCTGTGCAATGCGCTCCTGCAGCGTCAAGACAGCCAATCCTTTTGGAATTTTTGGATGGATCCAACCTGTTCGTTATCCCCCTAGACAGTCGCCGCCAATGGTATCGTTACCACCATCTCTTCGCCGATCTGCTGCGCGAGAGGCTAGAAACCTCACCCACAGAAGTTGGGCAACTGCACCGGCGCGCCACTCGTTGGTATGCATCGAATGATTTCATTCCCCAGGCTGTAGAACACGCCCTGTCAGCCGCCGATTATGATCAAGCCATAACGCTCATACTCGGCAGCGTAGTCGACATGTTCATCTCCAACAGGCTCTCAACGCTGCTGCGCTGGTGGCAAGCCATACCACACGAGATAACTGTCCAATATCCAAACTTGGGCATGGCAGCCGCCTGGGCATGGTTGGCTACAGGTCACTTTGGAGAATCTGAGCGCAGCTTGTTGACAGTCGAACAAGCTTTAGGTTCGACGACGGATCTTCTCTGGAGCGATATGGACACGCTCGAACCAGGGCTACGCAATGGTCTGATTGAAGTAGCCACCATAAGAGTATCGCACCAAATGGCTTCGCAAACCGACGTGGCCGAAGTTTTGCAGATTTGCCACCGTATTCTCCCTTTTCTAACCGCACAAGAGCAGTTGCATCTGTTTAACCCGCCGATCGCCCTGCGTCCCGTCGTCCTCTTCAATATGGGCATCGCTTTCCAAACCTTCAGCCGTTTTGCTGAAGCGCTAGAAGCCTTTACGGAAGCAAGCGAGCTGGCCCAGCAGCAGAGCAATGGCCACCTTGTAGCCCCGGCCCTGGCCCATCTGGCTGAAACAGAGATTATCCTGGGCCGACTGGTTCAAGCCACTGCGACGTGCCATCGAGGGATCGCCTTGTTGGCTAACTTGACCGGGGCAACCTCGCCTCTGACCGGCTTATTGCACGTCCAATTAGGCAGCTTGCATTATGAATGGAACGATCTCGATACAGCGATTTATCATCTACAAGCAGGGATTGCCGTCGCCTTACCTTGGCGCAATCAAGAAACCTTGCTGCCCGCCTACTTGGGATTGGCCCGTTCCTACCGCGCTCTAGGCAATGAAAAGGAGGCTCTTGCCGCTCAAGAAGCGTTCGATGAACTGATCGCCAATGAAACTGATCCGGTCATCTCGCCCTTAAAAGCCGGCCATGTTTGGCTCCTCGCCCAGCAGGGCGATTTGGAGCCGGCAAGACGCTGGGCACAAAACCGCGCGCCCGATCTCGACCAAACTGGCTCGCCTGAAGCTGAAGCCATAATCCTGGCCAAGATCAAACTACTGCTCGGTGATAACCTTGAGGAAACAAGCCAAATGCTAAGCGCGCTCTTGGCTTCGGCCGTTTCAGGCGGGCGTTGGGGGCGGGTCGTTAAGCTGCTTGTGCTACAAGCAGAAGCCTTCGTCGCCCAAGGGCAGTGGCAAGCCGCGTTAGCATCTCTTTCCCGAGCCTTGAAAATGGCCGAAGCGCAAGCCTATGTCCGTACTTTTGTGGACCCTGGCCAGTCCATAGCCCAACTGATACCTGAAGCAGCCCGGATTGCAGCAGTCCCCGTCTACGGCCGTAAGCTGTCAACCGCTTTCTTGACCGGAGAGAAGGAAACAGCAGCAGCAAGCAGACTGGAACCCTCGCCCGGTTCTCCCCACGCCGGCTCCCCTTCACTATTAGAGCCGCTTTCAGCGCGCGAACTGGAAGTCCTGCAGTTCATCGCCAGCGGTTTAACCAACAAAGAAATCGCCGCGCGCCTGCATCTATCGCCCGGCACGGTCAAGGTTCATGCCCATAATATATATGGCAAATTGAACGCAAACGGCCGTACCCAGGCCATAGCCACAGCCCGCTCCCTCAACATCCTCCATTAAAGGTCGGGAGCGTGTTTCACTTCAGTTGAGGAACTTGATCAGCTAACCAGTCGTCGATTGCGTTAACAATTCAACTGTTCAATTTCGGCCATCAATTATTTTCTCTTCTTCTGGTCCATCTGAAACACACCTGCTTCGCGGCAACCAGCATCCAAATTCCCAAGAATATATCCTCACTATACCATTTGATAGATGCCGCTATACCCCCTTACCAGTTATCCTCTAGACATGAATAATACAACGCACGACGAGATGGAACAGGCCATCACAGTTGACCAGCCCGGAATTTACCGCATCAAAATACAGGGGCGCCTGAATTCAGAAAATGTCCACCGCTTTGATGAGATGGCTGCTTCAGTAGAGAGCAATACTGCGGGCTATCCCGTCACCACCCTCACCGGGCAGATCAGCGATCAAGCAGCCCTTCACGGCATCATCGCCCGCATTAGAGACCTAGGATTACCGCTCATTCTGGTCGAATTGGTAAGCCCCATTAACCAAGGAGGTTAACAGCAATGGAAAATGTACAGTCCACAATCAACCTAGTTTTGAAAGCAGTTGCCGTCGGCATGTCCGTCGGCGCTCTTGTTCTCGGCTTTCTCGGAACAGTCGACGCCAGCGCTCAAGTCAATCTGTTAGGAATTGGCCTGTTTGCGCTTTCCCTGCTCGCCCTGCGAAAAGGAGCATAATAAACTTGCGCAATCTATGTCCTCAGCTTGCCAGAGGATCAGAGTCGCCGCCGACTTCGTATACACGAAAGATCTGCGTAATCTGCGAAATCTTTGATAAAAATCCATTGCTTCGTTTTGAAGGAGAAAACCATGAATAGTCAAATCTGTGACCGTCTTGGGACTTAAACTCGTTCTCCTGACTATCCTCTACCTGGCCATCACCGTGATCATCGGCGCGGCACTCTCTTTTAACATTCCGCCCCCTCCCGCGGACCAGATGGACGCCGTTTTCCAGGGCTTAATCCTGGTAGCCCTAGTCCACACCCTCATCACGGCCGTCATCATCTTGCGTTCCAGTTGGCATGGCTGGCGACTGGCGCTGGCTACCGGCTTCTCCATGTTTGGCGTAACCACCGTTATGTCAACGAGCGAGGTTGCCTACCTTGGCCCGGCCATGGGTATCCCATCAAGCGTATTACCGGGCCTCGTGATACCCAGCCTGATCACCGTTGCCATATTCACCCCCTTGGCAGTGATCATACTCGGCAAGCGTCACGAGGCAAAAGAGGACCGTGCACCGCTTGGCCGGGCAGTCATGCCCGCGCGCCAATGGGCAGCAAAACTGGCCGCGATCGCGCTCATTTACACCCTGTTGTACTTTTCCTTCGGCTATATCATCGCCTGGAGCAATCCGGAATTACAGGCTATGTACGGTGGTGGAACCAATCCCGTTTTCTCCTTTTACCGTATGATCCCTTTCCAATTCTTCCGGGCCATGTTATGGGTGCTGTTTGCCCTGCCTGTGATTCGTATGACCAAGGGTCCAATCTGGCAGGTAGCCGTGATTGTCGGACTTCTGTACGCTCTGCCGATGAACATCGGTCACGCTGTTCCCAACGCGTTCATGCCCGATCCCAGCGTACGTCTGTCGCACTTCATCGAGACGACAACATCGAACTTCATCTTTGGCCTGGCGGTAACCTGGCTACTTCATCGCCGGCACAGCTCCCTTCGTGATCTATTCGGCCTCGACCACAACACGGACTACAAGCATGCCTGACCGGGTGGAAATCGAATTAGGGTGAAAACAGCCGATCAACACAGCTTGATAACCGTCGTAGGCGCGAAATGGATTTCGCGCCTACGCGGTTCATTGTTTGTCGAATGCCGCTCCAATCTTACCGTATCCTCACTCCCTTTCTAATCCCTCTCTCGCCCCCAAAGATATTCCTTTTTCCACCTAGCTGCTCTATAATGAGTGTATTAATTTGATCCTGTATAGCAATTTCCCGGTCATATCTCAGTGATCGCGAAATCACAATACAGATCGGTTTACCTTTTCTGGGAGCCCAGCACGACTGAGCACCATCTTGGAGGGAATATAAGATGCAGCGCACGTTTCGGATCACCGCACTGTCAATGTTGTTCGCCATGGTCTTTTTGCTGCCGGCATCTTCGCTACCTTCCACGCTCCAATCAGCCGCGGCACGTCCGGGTGATGTGCGCCCTGACAAGCCAAATGCGCCCCTGGCCAACACGCTTTACTTGCCGGTCGTATTGCGACCTCCCTGCCCCGCCAGCCATCCATTACTGGATATCGGCGAAGTCACCACTGGAAACATCTTCACCACAAGCGATCAAAACGCCTATTCCTTTTGTGGCAGAGCTGGGGATACCATGCGCTTTGATATCAGCCGTACAAGCGGAAGCCTGACGCCGCAGCTTGAAATCCTACGAGCTAACGGCTCACTGATCTGCGAAAAATTCAGCAGCGGTCGCGCTTTCTCTATGGAGTGTACCCTTGATGCCAACGGCACATACACGCTCAATGTCACCGATTGGGGCGAGAATGGCACAGGTGGCTATGCATTCTACAATCAGAAACTTAACAATCCCTCTGGTACCACCCCTGCCATATTCGGCGGCGTTGTCAGCGGTTCTCTACCGTCAATTGTCAGCCACGACACCTTTTTCTTTGTCGCCCTGGCCGGGGATGTCGTCCGCCTCGATATGAGCCGCACCAGCGGCACCATCACACCTCAGGTTGACATCTATCGCCCCGATGGAACGCGCCTCTGCGGCGATTTCAGCAGCGGCTCCGCTCTGACCATCGACTGCACGCTTGATGTCGGCGGTGCTTTCACCATTCTGACCGGCGATTGGAGCTTGAATGGCAGCGGCGGCTACGCCTTCTACCTCCAAAGGCTTAATAATCCGGACGCTGCAACTCCCATCAACTTCGCTGATGTGCAGAGCGGGTCCATTACTTCTATCGTGCGGCACGACACCTACACCTTCGAGGCCGTAGCAGGAGATGCATTCCGCCTCGACATGAGCCGCACCAGCGGCGTCATCACGCCCCAGGTCGACATCTATCGTCCCGACGGAACGCGCCTCTGCGGCGATTTCAGCAGCGGCTCCGCTTTGACCGTCGACTGCACGCTTGATGTCGGTGGCGCTTTCACCATTCTGACCGGCGACTGGGGTATCAATGGCAGCGGTGGCTACGCCTTCTACCTCCAAAGGCTCAACAACCCAACCGGGGCAGTTCCCATTAATTTTGGCGATGTCCAAACGGGATCCATTACTTCTATCGTGCAGCACGACAGCTACACCTTCGAGGCCACAGCAGGAGATGCATTCCGCCTCGACATGAGCCGCACCAGCGGCATCATCACACCCCAGGTCGACATCTATCGTCCCGACGGAAGCCGCCTTTGCGGCGATTTCAGCAGCGGCTCCGCTTTGACCGTCGACTGCACGACCGATGTCAATGGCACCTATACGATCCTGGCCGGCGACTGGAGCATCAATGGCAGCGGTGGCTACGCCTTCTACCTCCAAAGGCTCAATAACCCAACCGGGGCAGTTCCCATTAATTTTGGTGATGTCCAAACGGGATCCATTACTTCCATCGTGCAGCACGACAGCTACACCTTCGAGGCCACAGCAGGAGATGCATTCCGCCTCGATATGAGCCGCACCAGCGGCACCATTACACCCCAAGTCGACATCTATCGTCCCGACGGAAGCCGCCTTTGCGGCGATTTCAGCAGCGGCTCCGCTTTGACCGTCGACTGCACGCTTGATGTCAATGGCACCTATACGATCCTGGCCGGTGACTGGGGTATCAATGGCAGCGGTGGCTATGCCTTCTACCTCCAAAGGCTCAACAACCCAACTGGGGCAGTTGCCATTAATTTTGGCGATGTCCAGACGGGGTCCATTACTTCCATCGTGCAGCACGACAGCTACACCTTCGAGGCCACAGCAGGAGATGCATTCCGCCTCGATATGAGCCGCACCAGCGGCGTCATCACGCCCCAGGTCGACATCTATCGCCCCGACGGAAGCCGCCTTTGTGGCGATTTCAGCAGCGGCTCCGCGTTGACCGTCGACTGCACGACCGATGTCAATGGCACCTATATCATCCTGGCCGGCGACTGGAGCATCAATGGCAGCGGTGGCTATGCCTTCTACCTCCAAAGGCTCAATAACCCAACCGGGGCAGTTCCCATTAATTTTGGCGATGTCCAAAGCGGCTCCACAACCTCTATCGTCCAACACGACACCTACACCTTCGATGCTGCAACAGGAAATGCCATCCACATCGAAATGAGTCGCACCAGCGGCACCATCACACCTCAGGTTGACGTTTATCGCCCTGATGGAACCCGGCTCTGCGGCGATTTCAGCAGTGGCACTTCGGTGATCGTCGACTGCACGGTTGATTCCACAGGAACCTTCACCATTCTGGCCGGTGACTGGAGCTTAAATGGCAGCGGCGGCTACGTGCTGTCGCTAAATTAGTTGGACCAAAGAACGGCCAACAAAGCAGCTAATTGCAGTCTTTGACCGCTGATTGTTGACTGTTGCTCCAACTGCTGAGTGCTGGCTACTAGCCAGCAGCTCACTACTCGCCACGCCGCAGATCTCTGGTACAATCGCTATTATGTAATCTGATTCACAATCACATTGGGAGGTGCAAAATCATGAGACAGGTAGTGAAAAGTATCATTCCTGTTGTATTCGTGATCCTCTTGTTGACTTCATTGGCGACGGCCGCAGAGGAGAAAAGCATTGTAACGATCTTGTCCGAAGACGGCCGTTTCACAACCCTCTTGGCCGCCATGGAAACCACCGAGACAACCGAGGCCTTCTCCCAGGGCAATTGGACACTCTTTGCCCCCACCGATGCCGCCTTCGCCAAGCTGGGCATCAACGCCGACAATGTCGACACCAGCTTCGGCATCCAAGAGCTGGCCGATCTCTTGCTCTATCAGAGCATGCATGGCAGAACAACCACAGACGATGCGAAAAAAATGCTGGGTGATATTACCATGGCCAATGACTGGGTTGCCGGCCTGAAATGGTTCGCCGGTACCCTTTGGGTCAACGACGACTCAAAGGCCATTGAGCGTGACATCAATGCTGCCAACGGCGTCATTCACGTCATCGACACGGTCATCACACCACCCTGGCCGCGCGGCGAAGTCGATTCGGATTCGGCGCTGCTGCAGGATCTGAAGCAAGCAGCGGCCGAGGCCAAAGCAGCCGCAGCGAAAGCGGCAGCCGAAGCCAAGAGTGAGGCAGAAAGCGCAGCGGACGGCACGTCGACAGAAACCGGAGGTGGCGGCGAGACCAGCGCGGATGCAGGCGACACAACCGCAGCGCCAGAACCGGTCGTAGTGCCCGCAAATTCACTCCTGGGCGTGGCCAACGAAGACGGCCGTTTCACAACCCTCATAGCGGCCATTGTGGCCCTTGACCTGACCGAACCCTTCACGGAGGGGAACTGGACTCTCTTCGCGCCCACCGATGATGCGTTCGCCAAAATCGGCGTAAACGCCGCCAATGTCACCAGCGAATACAGCGTCGGTGAACTGGCCGACCTGCTGCTCTATCACGCCATGGACCAAACCATTACGGCCGACAAAGCGAAGACGATGCTGGGCGACATCACCATGCGCAACGGCCGTCTGGCCGGGCTGAAGTATTACGAGGGCAACCTCTGGGTCAACGACTATGCCAAAGTCATCGTCGAGGACATCCAGACCGACAACGGCGTCATTCACGTAGTCGACTCCGTCATCCAGCCCCCGTGGCCCCGTGTCGAAACCACTGTGACAACCACCACCGAAGGCGACCCACAATAAGAGCAATCAACAGCCAGGTGTCAGCAGTCAGCCTTCTGACACCTGGTTGCTACCCTAATCACAGCAACCATTAACCCTCCATGCTCCCGACCTATCCACCCCACTTCTGGTTCTTTGCGATCATCGCCGTGCTAATCGTCGGCATATCCAAAGCAGGTTTCGGCGGTGGAATCGGCGTCATCGCCACCCCCCTCATGGCCCTCACCATCCCCGTGGTCGACGCCGCCGCTTTGCTTCTTCCCCTGCTGATCATCATCGACCTGATGGCCGTTCGTCATTACTATCGTTCTTACGATAAAACCAGTATCCGCATTTTGCTTCCCAGCGCCCTGGTCGGCATCCTCATCGGCACCCTTTTGTTCGGCCTTTTCCGCGACAGAGATGAACTGCTCAAAGTTGGCATTGGGCTGCTGTCCCTCGCCTTTCTGGCTTACCAGGCCGGGCAGAATCTACTGAAAGGCGCACTGGAAAAGCACCGTCCTTCCAAGCCTGTCGGCATATTCTTAGGTGGATTGGCCGGATTCACATCTACCCTGGCCCATGCCGGCGGGCCGCCCGTCGCCATCTACCTCATTCCGCAAGGTCTGGCACGCGGTCTCTTCGTGGGCACTTCCGTCGTTTTCTTCACCGCCGTGAACCTGATCAAATTGGTGCCATATGCTGCGCTAAACCTGTTACACGTGGGCAACATAACTACAATCCTGATCCTGGCCCCGTTGTGCTACCTAGGCGTACGCCTGGGCTTATACCTCAACCGCCGATTCACCGACATCTGGTTCACGCGCGTCATATATGGATTGCTCTTCCTGACCAGCATCGAGCTGCTAACCGGCCACAACATAATCGGCCTCCTCTTCTCCTGACAACCCCAATCGCAGTCGCAGTCGCAATCGATCTATTCCGGTTACAGGAGCGCTAGCGACAAGTTCGCCTGCGCATTTACGTGCCACTTGTCCCTTACTCACCAGCGTTTATGAGACCTTTATGAGTCGCCTCCCCATCTTGTGGACTGTAACAAGCTATCCAGATAGCTTTAGGGGTGATTGACTTTCGTTTTCATGTTTGCTGGGTCAGTGGTGTGGTATAAACATGGGTTAAGTTTTTGGAGAGAATAGTAAGTTGTCGAAAAAATTGTATGTGGGAAATCTCTCGTTTCAGGCTACCGAAGAAGATGTTCGTGACCTGTTTGCTGAGTATGGTGCAGTAGAATCAATAGCTTGGATCAATGATCGTGACACCGGAAGGTTTCGCGGTTTTTGTTTCATCGAAATGGACAACTCCTCGGCCCAAAAAGCCATAGAGGGGTTGGATGGAAAGGACATTGGCGGACGCAATTTACGCGTCAATGAAGCCAAACCCCGCGAAGATCGTTCAAGCGGTGGTAGAAGCGGTGGCGGCGGTCGTCAAAATTACAACCGCGGCAGCAGCAACAACAACAGTAGTAGTAACCGCTGGTAGACTGTATTCAGCATTTAGCTAGAATCGATTAATCAAACGGCCGTCTTCGCCCAAAAGGCAAGACGGCCTTTTTTGTTTTCACCCGAGCCAAAGGCTCCGATCACCATTTCCTATGTTCAAGAAATCCCCGTTCCTCCGAGCCGCTCAATCCTCAGCCTTCCACATAATCAGCAGCGTTGTGATCGCAAAAAAGGCACTGCCAATCAAGCCCACAACAGCCGGTCCTATCAATGGATTCGGCTTACCGACCATAAACAGCAGCCAGATATTGGCCACCCCATTCAGCGAACCGTGCCCAATGACGGCCGGCCAGACGCTGCCGGCGCGCAGAGTCGCCCAACCAAAAAAGGTACCAATGACGAAAGTGAACCACAACATAGCCAGGGATCCCAGAAGCGGATAGCCAGGATAGTTATACCCCATCCAAATCACTGGCCAGTGCCAGGCTCCCCAAATGATGCCCACCAACAGGTACATTTTGCGTTCACCAAGGGGCAGCAATTTAGGCTGCAAATAGGCGCGCCAGCCAAACTCTTCGCCCAATATGGGCAGCGCGTTGAGTATGGGCGCCGTCAATGCCGCCCCAGCCGTCAACACCAGGGCAAAGAGCCATCCGGGCATAGCCACGTCCGGCATTCCGGGAAGGTCGCTGCCACCAACAGCACTCATATTCAAGTAGTGCGGGAAAATCAAGAAAAAGAGTAACCCGCCGGCCAACACGAATAACGGCGTCAACAGCCAGGGGATCAGCCAGTATTTCCAGCCTTGCTTTAACTTCGGCCGCAACCACAGATCTTGCCTGCCCTCCCCCGTAACCAGCCGCGCGCCGATATTGCCCAACGCTGGCCCCAGCATATAGAGCACCAGCAAAGGCACAGCCCACGTGATCACCGATCCGGGCACAACCGGGCGGCTTTCTGCCAGCCCGCCACTCAAGTAGATGACCAACGCGATCGTCCACGAAAAACCAAAAGCAATTAGCAGGTAAACAGTAACGCGCCTGATATCTAATTTATCCATCGTTTCCTTTCCACCCAACCGGCGAGGTTTCCAAAAACCGCACAGGTATGGCTAACTTTCAGGATGCAGCACCGTCGCCAGCTTATAACGACGACGACCGTCTCCCTCTTTATGCTGCAACAACGGCAGCAGCGCCGCATTCACCGCGCCAAACGCCAGATCCAACTCCTGCGTTGTGGCGTAAAAATCTACTTCCCGATAGCCCACCCTATCGGCCAGCATGTCAATCGACCCGCGATCCGCCTCGGCTTGCGACACATAGGCGGCAAAATCATGGATCAAAGTCAGCACATAAGTCGTGAAGTAATGGACATGATCATCGGCCGTCCACAGCGCCACATCACCCGGCGCCAACACGGCTGTTTGAGCCGGCCGGTACGTTTTTTCCTGGATACCCTTCACCAGCCGCCTATCCGCTACCTCCACCAGACCACCGTCAAGAAGCAGCTTCAAATGGCGGTACAATGACGAAGTAGGCACATCAACTAATCGCTCGGCAATCTCCTGCGTCGTCTGCGCGCCCCCGCCCAGCAGCCGCAAAATCCGCAAGCGCACCGGATGTATTATCAAATCCGCCTTATTCATACCGTATCAATTATCAAATTTAGTATCATTATCAATAATAATAATATACTTACCCGGCCCTGTCAAGCGGATTTTTTTCCTTTTGTTTTGCTTTTTCTGGAAACAAAATCGATTCTTCTGCAAATAGTTGGGTAGTCTTTAGTCTGTGGTCAGGCAGCCGGACAGTCCATGGTCTAGCGGCCGGTTAGTCTTGCTGTCCTGACGGGTGGATGGGCTCCAATTTCGCAGGGCAAGGACAGTATCGTAGCGAATCAGTTTGATCATAAACCGAACATATGTTCTTGTCAATAATCAGACCAGGGAGGGTGCGTCACTTCTGTTGATTTCTTAAGATAGCCGCGGCAGTATTTTCCGACCGCACTTTCCCCCTGCACACGCCTCCCGGCACTCGCCCCGCGCCAGTTCCTCAGGTATAATTCTCTCAGGCTACTCGGGGTGAGTTCAAGCCTCACGCTCAGCGCATATTCTGAAAACGTCATTGAATATCTGCGCAATCTTTGACAGATATCTTTTCGCAAAATCTCTTGACTATTCCACAAAGGAGAAACTACGTAATGGACAAGCAAACCCTTATCGACAAGTTGAACGGCGACCTGGCCAATGAGCTCAGCGCCATCATCCAGTACATCACCTACGCGGCCAAAGCGACCGGCCCCTATCGCCCGCAACTCGCCCAATTCTTCCTGCAAGAAGTAGCCGACGAACAGATGCACGCCCTATTCCTTGCCAACAAAATCGTCGCCCTAGGTGGCGAGCCGGCGACGCAAGCCGCTCCCGTGGCGGCGGCAGCGACCAACAAGGAAATGCTGCAAGCGATCCTGGCGGCCGAAAAGCAAGCCGGTAAAGATTACACGCAGCGCGCCATTGAGGCCGACGAATTCGGCGACAAAGGACTGGCCGTACAGTTGGAGGATATGGTCCGCGACGAGATGGGTCATTCTGAAGAGAGCGAGCGTATGCTGCGCGACTGGCCGATGTAAGCCGGTAATCAGCAGCCAGTTTTTAGTAATCACTGTTCGACGGAGTACAGAAGCCGCTGCTGCTTCTGTACTCTGTTTTGCTTTTTGAGCTTCTCGCCATCACTTCGCTAAAACCTGGCCATTGGCTATTGACCGCCATACATATCGTCGTTTATACTGACAGTGCCAAGCGAGTTGCTTGAGGGTGTTTTTCATCGCAGTTAAAGTCTGTAGTGCGTAGTGGTAAATGGCGCCTCGATGGGCCAAGTCGAGCACCATGTGAAGTAAGTAGGAATACAGGAAAAACGGTTGTGTCAGGCCATGGGGTGGTGAGCATGGAATGACCACTTCAGCAGTGCCTTCGTAGCTGATCAGCAGTGGCCACTTATGGCCAGTTATTGTTCAGGGGAGTATACAAATGAATAAGATTTCTGGAAATCGAATCGTGATACTTGCTGTCATCATCTTGATGATGGCCGGCTTTTTGTTGTCGGAACTGGGCAAAGGCTCGGTAGTTGCGCAGGTTCCTTATGCAGACTTTCTCTATACGACCGACGCAGACTTCGACCAGGGAACCCTCGTCAGCGTCAATCATGACGCCCCCTTCAATGATCAACTGCAACTCAATTCGCCTACTGAGCCCTTCCCTTTTATCAACGTGGCCGCCTCCGGGCGCGGGACCGTTGTGCGCTCGAATACGGAGACGGGCGAGGTTGTGGGCGAGTACCGTACTGCGCCTGAAGGGCGCGAACTAAACCCTTCTCGCACTACCGTCGACCTCTTCGGCAACGTCTGGACAGCCAACCGTGATGAGGCAGGCCTTATCGACGGCGTTCCACAGGGATCGGCCGTCAAGATCGGGCTCATCGTCGGCGGCACCCGGGTAGACAGCAATGGTGCACCTGATCCAGATGGCGGCTATCTGGCGCCACCATTCGGCTACAACACCTGTGTCGACCGAGACAATGACGGCCTGATACGCACTTCGAAAGGACTCGACGACATTCTGGATTGGCCTGACTACACCGATGGTGATGGCGGAGCCGACGGCCTCGTCGAAGATGCCACGGACGAATGTATCCTCATCTACCAGCGCCTGCCCGACGCTGAAAATGCGCGGCATGTGTCCGTTGACGCCGACAATAACGTCTGGGTCGGCGGCTACCCGTTTGCGCTGCGCATGTTTTACAAGCTTGATGGCGCAAGCGGCGCCATTCTCGACTCCTTCGACGCGCGCGACATCGGTTGTGGTGGCTACGGCGGACTCGTCGACGGCAACGGCATCTTGTGGTCCGTCGGCGGTCAACTCTTGCGTTATGACCCCGCCACGGGAACAGGCACTTGTATCGAAGAAAATGGATACGGTCTGGGCATCGACACCAATGGCTATATCTGGATGTCAATTTGGGATGGCGGCATTGTCAAGATAGCCCCGGACGGCACGGTCCTGCCCGGATTCCCCAAGCCAACCTATCCGCCGGCTCCGGCCACCACGGCCGTCTCCAGCACGAGCCGTTTAGTGGCTGCAGTGCCACGCAGCGCGCTAGCAGCTCCAATCGCGCCCCTCGTGGCCGGGGATCCTAACGTTACTTTCCAGGTAGCGCCGGTTGATAACTGGGTGCAGTCGTCGAGCCCGTGGACGCCGGGAGCAACCATCTCGCTGACCATCGAAGACGGCAGCGGCGAGGTATACACGGATTCGCAAACGGCCGATTCCGCTGGCAACTTCAACTTCAATCTGTGGGATGTGTTCGACGTGCAGCGCGGTCATGTGGTGACCATTTCCGACGGGACGACCACCAAAACGCATACGGTGGCCGATCTCTTCGTCGATGGCGTTGACGTCACGGCCGACACCGTATTCGGCCGTGCTGCCGCCGGCAGCAGCGTCAACATATGGGTCCACGACGACGGCGACCAAACCGTCACCGCCGATGGCTTCGGAAATTGGACGGCCGACTTCTCCGGCACGACCGACCTCACCTTCCTCTCAGACGGTGGTTCACAGCAGTTCGATGATGACGGTGACTCCACCGGTGTCTGGTGGGCCAGCCCCAGATTTGAAGTAGCGCCCGAAGATAATTGGGTTCAATCGACTGGTTCGTGGCCGCCAGGATCAACGATCTCACTGACCATCGAGGACGGCAGCGGCGTGCTGTACAGCGATTCGCAAACGGCCGACGACAACGGCTATTTCAACTTCGGCCTGTGGGACGTATTCGACTTGGAGCGTGGTCAATTGGTAACAGTCACGGACGGAACGAACACCAAAACCCATACTGTGGCCGATCTTTTTGTCGACGGTATGGACGTGGCTGCCGATAGCGTGTTTGGGCGAGCCATCGCCGACAGCAGCGTCTACGTATGGGTCCATGGTGACGGCGACCAAACGGTCACGGCCGATGGCTCCGGGAACTGGACGGCCGACTTCAGCGGCATGGCCGACTTCACCAACAACACGGACGGCGGCTCACGGCAGACGGACGCCGATGGCGACTCCACCGGGGTGTGGTGGGAAAGTCGCAAGATCCAGGCTGCCCCTGATGATGATTGGGTGCAATCACGCAGTCGATGGACGCCGGGAGCAACCGTGACGCTGACCATCTCTGGTGGGGGAGCAGAAGCATATTCTGACACACAGACGGTGGATACGAACGGTAGTTTTCACTTCAATTTCAGGGATCTGTATGACCTCCAGCGCGGCCAACTCGTAACCGTTTCCGACGGCATCATCACCAAAGCGCATACGGTGACCGGCCTCTTCGTCGACGGTGTCAACCCGGCAGCCGACACCGTGTCCGGCCGCGCCGCTGCCGGCACCGCTGTTGAGGTGTGGGTACATGGCGACAACAGCACGGTGACCGCCGCGGCCGATGGCTCCGGGAATTGGACGGCCGACTTCTCTGGAATAACCGACCTCACTTACGCCTCAGACGGCGGCTCGCAGCAAATCGACGCCGATGGCGACTCCACCGGTGTCTGGTGGTCCAGCCCCAAGATCGAGGTAGCTCCCGATGATGATTGGGTGCAGTCGTGGGGCCCTTGGACGCCCGGAGCGAATATCTTGCTGACCATCGCAGATGACAATGGCATATTGTACACGGACTCGCAGACGGCCGACGACGGCGGTAACTTCCACTTCAACTTATGGGAGGTATTCGACTTGAAGCGCGGTCATCTGGTCACTGTTTCGGATGGGACGAACACCAAAACGCATACGGTGACCAACCTTTACGTCGACGGCGTCGACGCAGCGAGTGATCATGTCTTCGGTCGGGCTAATGTCGGTAGCGATGTTGAGGTGTGGGTGCATGGCCACGATGGCAACGTGACCGTCACGACAGACGGTTCCGGCAATTGGACGGCCGACTTCTCCGGCATGGTCGATCTCACTTATCTTTCCGATGGCGGCTCGCGGCAAGTTGACGATGACGGTGACACGACCGGCGTCTGGTGGGCCAGCCCCAATTTCGAGGTATCGCCTGAAGAAAATTGGGTACGTTCATGGAATCGCTGGACGGCGGGAGCAACCATCTCGGTGACCATCGAGGACGGCGGCAGCGTGCCGTATAGTGACTCACAGACGGCCGACAACCACGGCAACTTCCACATGGATGTTGGGGTGGACATTATGCCGGGTTATCTGGTCACCGTTTCTGATGGAACAACCATTAAAACCCATACGGTCATCGACGTCGCGGACACTAGCATCGATGTGGATGCCGAACAGGTCAGCGGCACGGCCGGCCCTGGAGCACAGGTGCGCGTGTGGGCCAGCCTCTTTGATCACGGATCCGGCAGGTGGGTGACCGCCGACGTTGGCGGCAATTGGACGGCCGATTTCTCAGTCGCCGCAGAAGAACAACCAGCCTACGACATTAGTGAAATTACACGCATCGATGTCAACGAGTTCGACGACGATGGCGACGCCACCTACCGCAGATTCGGCCCGCCGCTCCCGCAGAACCGCGGGGTGGCAGTCACACCAATTGACAACCACGTCTGGGTCGCCAGCACCCTGGCCAACACAATCACTCGCCTCGATAACGATGGCAATGTCGTCAAAGTCATCGACAACCCGGAGTGGCCTTCTGGCGTTGCGGTGGACGCGGCGGGCAAAGTGTGGGCCACCAACATGGGTTCGAACAACATCGTGCGCATCGATCCCAACGCCGGTGCAGACGGTTTGGGCAAGATCGATCTGACCGTCAATCTTGGCCCGGGTGCCAACCCTTACAACTACAGCGATATGACCGGCGCCGTCGTGGTTGGGTCCACGTCGCCACAAGGCTTCTGGACCGTGATTCAGGACAGCAGCAGCCCGGGCTTCGAGTGGGGCCGTATCACCTGGAACAGTGAGCCCGAAGGCAATGTTCCCGAGGGCAGCGCTATTGTCGTCGAGGCACGAACGGCAGACTCGGAGACTGGCCTGGGCAGGGTACCTTTCGTCGAGGTAGACAATGGGTTGCTTTTCTCCAGTTTCGGCCGTTACATAGAAGTCCGCGCTACCTTGAAGGCTTCAATGGGAGGTGCAAGCCCGGTGCTTTCTGACCTGCGCATCCAGCCCCATGTCATCCCAGTCGAGATCGACATCAAGCCCGGCAGTGATCCCAACTCGATCAACTGCCAGAACGTGAAAGAAGTCATCACCATTGCGGTGCTTACTACCAGCGATTTCGATGCCTTGACCGTCGATCACACCACGGTCAGCTTTGAAGAAGCGAGCGAGACCCACGTGAACAAGCGCAGCGGTGAACCGCGTCGTCATGAAGAAGATGTGGACAATGACGGAGATATGGATCTCGTTTTCCACTTCCGCCTGGCTGACACAACACTGACTTGCGGCTCCACAGAAGGCACGCTTGTCGGAGAGACCGTTGATGGCATCCCCGTCGAGGGTACAGACGCCGTGCGCATGGTCAAAACTGAATAACCAACCCGGCAAACCGCAAGGTGAGCCGGCAGGAAAATAGCTGTTTGTTATGGACGGAGGCGGTACCGCCTCCGTCTCTTCCTGTTTGCTCAGATCCATTTGAGCCAGGTTATGTCAGCCCGGCCAACTACCCGCTAGAACATACAACTCTTATCATTCTGCGCGGTCAATCCACATATCATCGAGTTTGTGAAATCCATGTCCTGAGCTTTTCTGAGGATGCGTACTCTTTGTACGCTTAGCGGCCTCCTAGTGACGTTCTCAATGCTATTCTCTACTTAAATAATCAAATATCATTACCTCTTGACAGTTGTTTCACTTTTCGCTAGAATTTAGGCTAATCTAAATTTAAATTTTGGATACGCTCACAAATAGGACGGTTAACAACCAGAGAATCTAGCTGTCAGCCGAAAACTGACGCCTATTCAAGAGGTACCTATGCACAGAAACAACAAACCAGGGCTCTCCCGCCGCCAATTTCTTGGCGTTGGCAGCGCGGGTCTGGCCGGAATTGCCGGCTTACTCGGGCTGCGCAGCGCTGCGCCAGAGGCTGCCCTCGCCCAAAGACGAATCTGGTCACGAGGCGGCCCACGGCGGCGCCGGGGCCGTGGGCACAGTCAACTACGAAGCCAACGGCTTCAGTCCCCATGAAATCCTGACTGACTTTGATTATGGTGAAGTGACCCAGGAAAACGGCCGACCCGTGCGCACCTGGCACATAGCCGCCCTCGACCTCGAATTCGAGATCGCCCCCGGCATCACCTTCCCCGGCTGGGTCTACGGCAGCAGCACCTCCGCCGCCTCCCGCCGGGCCGGGCACATCGCCGGCCAATGTCCCGGACCAACCCTGCGCTGTGTCGAAGGCGACCTACTGCGCGTCAACTTCACCAACGCCGGCAGCCACCCGCACACCATTCACTTTCACGGTATCCATTCCGCCTTCATGGACGGCGTCCCTGGCGCCGGTCGTGGCAACATCATGCCTGGCGAATCCTTCACCTATGAATTCGAAGCACGGCCGTTTGGCTGCCATCTCTATCACTGCCACGCCCTGCCGCTCAAGCGCCACATACACAAAGGGCTCTACGGTGCGTTCATAGTCGACCCCGATCCTGAGAAATACAGCGGCGAAGAAAAAGAGCTTGCCAAAACGCGCAACCACCAGTATCCCGAGAACAACAACTTCAACGAAATGGTCATGGTCATGAACGGCTTCGACAGTAACTTCGACGGCAAAAACGAAGTATACGCCGCCAACTCCATCGCCTTCGCCTACATGAATCGCCCGATCAAAATCAAGCGCGAGCAGCCGCAGCGGATTTACCTGGTCAACATGACCGAATTCGATCCCATCAACTCCATCCATATCCACGCCAATTTCTTCGACTACTACGATCACGGCACCACGCTCAAGCCAACCCTGACCACCGTAGACACGATCATGCAATGCCAGGCGCAGCGCGGCATTGTGCAGTTCTCATTCGCCGGCTTTGAACCGGGCCAATACATGTTCCACGCCCACCAAAGCGAATTCGCTGAATTGGGTTGGATGAGTTTCTTTGAACTGGTCGAATAGGAAAAAAGCAATGCAACAATCCATATCCCCCACCAGCAAAAATGCTCCCAAATGGCTGCTGGCCCTCTTTCCCCTGCTGATTCTCGTTCTGTTAATCGCCCTCTTCGCGCTCTTGAATCCGCTGGCTTTCTTCAGCGACGCCTTTCCGCCTCTGGAGGAATTGGCGATTCAACGTATCAGCTTTCCGGAGCAAGGGCAGATCCAACTGCAAATCGTTAACGGCGGTCCTGATCCGGTGACTATCGCCCAGGTGCTTGTCGACGATGCCTACTGGCAGTTCGAGATCGAACCGGGCAGCACCCTCTCCCGCCTACAGCAAGCCACGATCCATATGGCTTATCCATGGGTCGACGACGAACCCCTTGCTTTCAGGCTGATCACCTCCAGCGGCATCACCTTCGACGCTGCAGCGGAGCTGGCTGTGCTTGCGCCGCAGACCGGCGCCTCGACCTTTATCGCCTATGGCTTGCTAGGCATTTATGTCGGCGTGATACCGGTGGCCCTGGGCATGCTCTGGTATCCCTTCATGCGCCGCGTCGACCGCAAGTGGATCAACGCCCTTCTCGCTCTCACCGTCGGTTTACTGCTCTTCCTGCTCGTCGATACGCTGCTGGAAGCCCTGGAAATTTCGGCCGTCTTGCCAGGTGCGCTGCAAGGCATCTCTCTGGTAGCTTTCGGCGCTTTTTTCAGCTTCGGCATCCTGATGGCTATCAGCCAGCGACGTGGCCATGGCTCGCCCATGGCCATAGCCGGCTTCATCGCCTTGGGCATTGGTCTACACAATCTGGGCGAGGGGCTGGCCATCGGTGCCGCCTTCGCCACAGGGGCTGCTGCGCTGGGCTCCTTCCTCGTCATCGGCTTCACGCTGCACAATATCACCGAAGGGGTGGCCATCGCCGCCCCCATGACCACGCAGAAAGAACGGCCGCAAATCCGCACTTTTGTCCTGCTCGCCCTCCTGGCCGGAGCCCCAGCCATGTTAGGCACCTGGATCGGCGGCTTCGCCTTCAACCCCCTCCTCGCCGTGCTGTTCCTCAGTCTCGGTGCGGGAGCGATCCTGCAAGTGATTTTTGAAGTTAGCAGATTCCTGCTGCGCGATGCCCAACGACAAGGAACAACGGCCGTTTCCTGGCTGAACTTCGCCGGCCTCACTGCCGGCGTCTTGATCATGTACCTGACCGCCATCTTGGTTAAGTTCTAGATGCCAGCAGCAGATAGTGTTTTGGGTGAAACCACCTCGAAGAAAGTCTGTGAATTGTTGAATGGTTGATGGCGTATGGCCCTTTCACTCTGTATAATCCCCGGCAATCTACCCTTTCTTGCCGGTTCAGACGATACCAGCAATCCTGAACAGGCCAGCGACTGAGAAGTGAACGTTCAGTATATCTGCGTAAATCTGCGTCCGATTCATCTACTTTTAAGAGAAAGCGATCATGAAAATTGGAATCCTAAACGCCATCAATCCCCATGAAAGTAAAGTCAATTGGGGTGGTTCCCCCGTTGATGCCTATATTCGCTTCTTGCAGAGCGTCGACGCCCCCTTTGAATTTGTAGGCTATGAGGTTGCCCTGGGCGAGTTCCCAGCGTCACCGTATGAATGTGACGCCTACGTCATCACCGGCAGCCCGCGCGGCGCATACGATTCCGATCCCTGGATCGCCGATCTGGCACAGTTCATCCGCGAAGGCACGCAGTCTGGCCGAAAGTTCGCCGGCATCTGTTTTGGGCACCAAATCCTGGCCCAAGCGTTGGGCGGCCGTGTCGAAAAGTCAGAAAAGGGCTGGGGCCTCGGCCTAAAGAGCTTTGATATAACGGAAACAAAACCATGGATGAATGGCCACTCCCTCCAAGGTCCCCCTTCCCTCTATTTCGCCCACCAGGATCAGGTGCAGGAGCTGCCACCCGGCGCGGAGCTTCTCGGCGGCAATGAGTTCTGCCCTATCGGCTTATACAGCATAGGTAGTCAAGTCTTCGCCGTTCAAGGTCACCCCGAATTTACGCGAGGCATCATGGAGGATATCCTGGCCCGGAAAGATGGCAACGACGAGCTCCGGCAAACGGCCGAAGCTTCGCTGGCCACGGGCACAGCCGACGGCCAGCTTTTCGCGCAGTGGATCGTCAATTTCCTAGCGGCTGACAGCTGACAGCTATCAGCCGTTCACGTTAACGCCCGATCAATGGCAGAAAATTAAACCAGTCCAAACCCGGATCCGGTGGCGCCGCACCATGCGGGCCGCCACCAGCAGGCTGTGAAGCATGGCACACCGTGCAAGTGCTCAGCGGCCCGTTTTTCCCCTGTAACGCATAAAACTTGATGCTGTCATTCGCCTCAGCGCTGGGAGCGATAGCATGCGGGCTGTCGTGGCAGGCCGCGCAATAAATATCCCCGTGCTCGCGTGACTGGCGGTACAGTGCTTGATCCTGTTGGTAGGCGCTGCCATGGCAAGCTTCATTGTCGCAGCGCGGTTCATTCAACCACGGCTGCGGGTTATTGGACACCTGTTCCAGACCACCATGACAGTCGAGACAATCCATCTGGTGGTTCGTTTTCATCACATCGCGCAAACACTGCGTCTGTGGGCCCGGATGGCACTGGTAACAACCATCCATCCCTGGTTTGCCCTTCTCCTTATGCTTGTCATGAATCGCTTTCGACAGATTGGGCAGCCCGGCTACGCCTGGCGCACCCAGCGCATTCGAAGCATGGCACTCCGCACAAAGCACCGGGCGGCGATCCATCAACGCCCCCTCGTGCCCCACCGGATATTTGTCCATACTAGACTTGTCGTGCAGGGTCAGGATATTCGTTTCGATGCGCCCGGTGGCGATACTCTCCACACCCCCATCATAATGACAATCATCGCAATGCATCTCCGTGGACACCGGGGCAACGGCCGTTGTGCGCGTTAGCTCCTTGCCCGAGCTGGTTTCATAAACGATGATCTCCGCCAACTGGTAAGGATAAGGATTGTTTACATCGCTGTCGCGAAACTCCGTCAAAGGAATGCCGTCAGCCACAAAATGATCGGTAACAACATCCATCTCTCCGGCCAGCCCATTGCCGGTCAAACCCACGTTCGGCGGTAGGTCCACCCCAAAGAGCGCCTGGTCAAACTCCCAGAAGTTCGATTTGCCGACTGAATAGCTGTTGTCAGGGAAGGAATACTCCAGCCGCACCCCTTCGGTCACCACCTGTGGCGGATCGCCATTCTTGACCACCTGCGCCCACAACGTGTTATAAGGTGGCAAAACCGCTAGATCCTGAAAATCTTTGTTGTAGCAGTGCATACCCAAATCATTCCAAGCCAGCACCACATACTCACCGTTGACCGGCGTTCCGGCATCAGCCGCCGTCGCCACCTCGCGCCGCATCTCCCACGCCGCGGCCAGCATACCCCCTACAATCACCACCAAAACCACAACGCCCAACCACCCACTTCCTTTTCGTCGCATTTCCTACCTCCATTGCACACTTCCTCTAAAATAATAGTGACAGAACAAGGCAAAAAGTAACGGTTTGGAATATTGATCAACGTCGGAGGGACGGGACAGTTGGCGAAGTTCAACTTTTGCCGGTATCGCCGGCGGAACTCTATGATTTGAAAAGTTGAACTTCTTCGGTTACAGAGCGCTGGCTGATGGCTGCTAGCTGACAGTTGATAGCTGTCAGCTAGCAGTTGTTCCTACCAGGCGTAAGCCTCCGGTGCCATGCCTCCAGGCCCTGGCCATATCTCATCTATCTTGTCCAGGCTTTCGGCGCTGAGTTCGATCTCCAGCGCCCGCGCGCTGCCGGTCAACTGCTCCATCGTGCGCGGGCCGATGATTGGCGCCGTCACCACCGGATTGTGCAGCAGCCAGGCCAGCGCTACATCGGCCGGATTCTCGCCCAGCTCAGCGCAGAACGCCTCCCACGCTTCCAGTTGTTCCCTATATTTCTCGATATTCTCCCGCACCCAATCCTGCGCTCGCCGCCCTTCTTCGATTTTTTTCAAGGCGCCGCCCAAAATCCCGCTGCCCAACGGACTCCAGGGAATAATTCCCAGACCATAATGCTCGCACGCCGGAACAACCTCCAGCTCAATCGTACGCGCATTGAGATTGTAAAGGCTTTGCTCCGCGACCAAACCCATGAAATTGCGTTGGCGCGCTGCTTCATTGGCCTGGGCAATATGCCAGCCGGCGAAATTGCTGCTGCCAACATAGAGCACCTTGCCTTCGCGTACCAACTGCTCCATCGCCTGCCAGATCTCTTCCCACGGCGTGTCTCGTTGCACATGGTGCATCTGGTATAGGTCAATATGATCCGTCTGCATGCGTCGCAAGCTCTCTTCACACGCCTGCTTGATATGCAAGGCTGACAGCCCGGATTGATTAGGCCAATCGCCCATGCCTCCATAAACCTTGGTCGCCAGCACAATCTTTTCTCGTCGCCCTCCTCCTTGGGCCAGCCAACGGCCGATTATCTGCTCCGTCACCCCTTCCCCCTGCTTCCAGCCATAAACATTGGCCGTATCGAAGAAGTTGATGCCCATCTCCAGCGCCGTGTCCATAATGGCGAAGCTGTCCTCCTCGCTCGTATGCGGCCCAAAGTTCATCGTGCCCAAGCACAACGGGCTAACCTTTAATCCAGTTCTTCCTAAATACCTGTATTCCATATCATCACCTTTTTGAAACAATCAACAATCAACGAACAACAATCGACGAGTTTACGACTGTATCGAGGTCGTTGGTTGTTTGCTATTGACTGTTGATTATTCCGCTAAATATTCTTATGCCAGCCCTTCGCTACCTTCTGCGCGGGATAAAACTCGGGCCACGGCCGTCCATATTCATTCACCAACGACGTCAACTCCTCCAACCGCCCCACGGCCGTTTCGCGCAAAAACGCTTCCTGCGCTGCTTCATCCAAAGCCATGGCATCCTTCCAGATCGCCCGCCCCGCCAAATAACCGGACGCGCCACCCTTACACGCCGCGCGCACCTGCCGCGCAAACGTCTCGAAGTCGACGCCGGCGCTGAGCAGCACCCAGGGGACAGCGATCGCCGCGCTCAATTCGCGACACGCCGCTTCCCAAACCGCTTCATCCGGCTCCGCCTGAATATCCAGCGGAAATTCCGCCTTCAGGACGTCAACCCCCAGGTCGCTAAAACGCCGGCCCGACTCAATAACCACGCGCCGCCGCTCCGCGCCCGACACGCCGTAACTGATCGGCTCCGCGAACAGCGGCAAATCATATCGCCGGCACTCCTGCACCAATTCAGCCACAAACGCCTCTTGCGCCCGCGCCATTTCTGTGTCATCAGGATGGTAATGAAAATAGACCTTAACCGCCGCCCCACCAGCCTTCTTGATCTGGCCCACACTCCAGCCTTCGATTTGGCGCGACGGCCGTTGCGGCGAGGCATAATTCCCGTCCTCAATGCACATCAACATACCGACATTGCCTGGCAGCGCATCTTGCAGCACCGCCGGCGCCAGCCCGTAAACCGGATCAAGCAACACGGCGCTCACCGCCGGAGCCAGGTCGCGCATCAGGCGCGACTTAACCGCGACCACCTCCTCATAAGTCACCGACTCCAGATCATCGGGCCGGATCGTAACCCGCATATCATCCCCATGATCAATAGCCAAAATAGTAAACAAAGCGCCCGCATTCGCCGTAACCTGCAATCCGCGCCTCTTGCCCGCCGTAAGTTCCCTAATATCGTTCAAAATAGATTCCTTTGTTTACTGTTCACTGTTTGCCATTACCAAATCCGGATTCCCCGGCCCAAAATGCTTCAACAAAACCAGCGGCTCCATCCCTGAATCATTCTCAAGCACAACCCCTTTCACAGCCGCTTTCTCGGTCACAAAATACTCATCAAACGTATCCTGCCCGTAGCGAATCAGCGTTGGCGTTTCCAACGGCCGTCCATTAATTTTCCCATATCCCTGCACCGCAATCAAGCCATACGCCGCTGAGTCCTTAATCGTTACCCGCTTACCGGGCAGTACAGTCAACTCCTTGGCGCTGGCATCCTTCGACTTGTAGCAGATCCACTTCTCCTCAAATCCCTCCAGCCGCGTCTGCGCAGAATCGGCCAGCGCTATCGGATTCATGAAGCGGTTCTCATAGAAATAGGGATCGACATTCAACTCCCAGTCCACCAGTTCCACCACATAGTCAAAGTCGCCCACCTTCTCGGGCGGGCAATGCATCCACAGCAGCTCCTCCGCCACCGTCTCGCCGCCATACAAAACCGACTGCACCATCGCAAAAATATCGGATGCAAACTGCGGCTCGTACGTGCACAAGACTACCCGGCGCGTGCAGAACCCCGGGCGGGATATCCCAGCCGGTCCCCGGCACCAACTTGTAGCAGCGCGATAAATCCAGGATCTTATTGTCCCCCTGGCTAAAACCTTCCAGGTACGCCTTTAACGCTTCCTTACTCGTCCCCGGATGCAAGCCCAAAAAAGTAAAAGGAAACGTGCCGCCATGATTATTCATCTGCGGCGGAAAATAATACATCTCCGGTTTCGGCCGTTGCCCCACCAGCGCCGCGTGCTCTTCATCCTGGTGCAAATGAAAAGGCAAAGGTCCCTTGTTATCAAAGAACTTGGAGTAAATTGGCCAGCCGCCAAAGCGATCCCACAAGCGGTCGCCGATAATCTCTGCCCCCAACAGATCAACAGCCTCAAGCAGCGTCACCTGGCCACCAGCATGCCGGCCCTCAAAGGCAATATAACTCAACCCTTCATCAGCAGGAGTCAACGGCCCATTGTCCGCCTTCACCGTCGACGACAACCAACGCTCGTCAATCCCGCCTCGCTCCAATCCCAAGACATAATAATCATCAGGATGCAGCTTAATCCGCCTTCCCGGCACACAAAAGCTGCGCGGTACCCACGTAGGAGCCAGCCTTAAGACACCCTTCCCTTCATGCAACGCGTTTTCCACCAGTTGTTTTGCCACCATCACATTCCCCTCTTAAACAATGCCAGGCCCTTTGCCAGCGAGCTTCCCCAAGTGTTGGCCTATTGAGTGCCTGACATTTGGCCAACCATGATATTCTATCTCATTCTCGGCCACTCCCCACCCCAACAATCGGCAAACGTGGCCACGATTTCACAATCAGACCCGAAGTCCGCAAAAACGTTTTCTCCGCCACAGCACGCACTTGACACCTGCTCAGATTTGATCCATAATAAAGAGTAGTTGGTAACCTAACTACCGCGTTAGGATACCAACTACGAAACGGTTCTTTAATCGGCGTAATCGGCGTACAAGGTCCTTCTGCAAGAGTCTTTGATATGCTGATTGAAATCTGTGATCTTTTTTCTAGGAGCAAACATTCTATGAACGAACAACTCCTTCCCCGACTGGTCAAACTCGGTTTCTCCGAATACGAAGCGAAAGCGTACATCGCGCTGCTGGGAAAAAACCCGGTCTCCGGCTATGAGCTGGCCAAACAATCCGGCGTGCCCCGCTCCATGATCTACGAAGTCGCCGGCAAGCTCGCTGCCCGCGGCGCGGTCATGACCCTGCACAGCGGCAGCGTCACCCGCTACTCACCTGTGCCCGCGGCTGAATTCCTCGACCAATTGCAGTTGGAACACCAGAACCTGGTCAACAAGCTCAAGAGTGAACTCACCGCCCTGGCCGCCGCCCCCATTCCCGACCTGGATTACGTCTGGAATATCGAGGGTAGGGAGAACATCATCGCCCGTGCTGCTGAGATGATCGACCAGGCCCAGAAGCAAATCTACCTGGCCCTGCTGCCCGTTACCTATCCCGATCTCCAACCTGCCCTGCAGCGTGCCGTGGCCCGCCGCGTACGGACCGTGCTCTACACAACGGCCGAAATCTATCTTCCTGGCGCTGAAATCGCCGTTGCCCATGTCTCCGAAGAAACGCTCGGACAGGCCAGCGGCCTGGGCATCATCCTGGTCATAGACGGCGCGGAAGTGCTCATCGGCGAACGTTTGTCCGGAACCGATGCGCGTGCCTCTTGGACCGGCAGCTCCTTGCTCGTCTTCATCGCCGAGCACCATTTGCGCACCGATCTCTACCTACCGGAGATACTGGCCCTGCTCGGCAGCAAAGCGTTGGACATTATAAAGGAAGAAGATCGCGAGCTGTTCGCCCGCGCGCTCGAAAGCGAGCTATGATTTTCAAGAACCTCTTCCGGCGCCGATCGCGCAGCTTGTTGACCATGGCCGGCATCGCCATCGGCGTCGCGGCCATGATCGCCCTTGGCTCCCTAAGCGCCGGGCTCGCTGCCGGCTACCAGGCTATTGCCGGCGGCAGCCAGGCTGATCTCGTCATGGCCGAGGCCGATTCCTATGATCTCAGCCTCAGCCACGTGGACGAGCATGTCGGCGTCGAACTCTTGGCCATGCCCGAAGTGCGTGAAGTGGCAGGCATGATGATGGGCAATGTCTCTGCCGAAGACGGGGCGAAATATTTCTTCATCTTCGGTCACGATCCCCAGGGCTTCGCCATCGACCACTTCCGCGTCATCGAAGGGCAGGCTCTGGACGCGCGCGGCGTACGCGGACGGCCGTTACTGCTAGGCAAAAACGCGGCCGAAGGCTTAGAAGTAGGCGTCGACGATACCGTCAACCTGACTGGCGGCACTTTCCGCGTTGTCGGCATCTACGAAACTGGAGACGCTTTCGAAGATGGTGCGGCCGTCATCACCCTCAAAGACGCGCAAACGATCATGCAGAAGCCGCGCCTGGTAAACGCTTTTTATCTCAAGCTCAAAGATACGGGCCAGGCTGATCGCTTGCGCGAGCGCGTCTCCCGGCGCTTTCCCGATACTGACCTCTCCACCGCCGCCGAATTCGGCGACAAGCAGCAGGCCGTGGCCATTCTGGAAGGGATGGCGTCGGCCGTTGCCGGAATGGCCATCCTCGTTGGCGGCGTGACCATGACCAACACCATTCTCATGAGCGTCTACGAACGCACGCGCGAGATCGGCGTGCTGCGCGCCGTAGGCTGGCGTCGCCGGCGCGTGCTCAGGCTTATCCTCGGCGAATCCATTCTGCTCGCCCTGGCCGGCGCGCTTCTGGGGACTTTGATCGGCGTGGCGCTCGTCATTGCCATTCGCAATGTCCCGCTTTACGGCTATACGCGCGGCCAATTCTCGCCCGGCCTATTCATGCGGGCCTTTGCTGTGGCCATGGTCCTGGGGATCATTGGCGGCCTGTATCCCGCCTGGCGCGCCTCCCAATTGCAGCCTCTGGAGGCGATGCGTTATGACGGCGGCGGCCATTCCCGCGCCGGTTCCCGTTTCAACATCAGCTTTGGCGGCATGACCTTCAAAAGCATCTTGCGCCGCAAGACCCGCACCGCCTTGACCCTGGTGGCTATCGGCATCGGCGTTGGCGCTGTCGTTGGTTTGGGCGCAATTATGGATGGTGTTATGGGCCAGCTAGACAGTATCTTCGCCGGCAGCAACGCCCATCTTATGGCCCTCGAAAGGGACGTCTCCGACATGGGCTACAGCGCCATTCCCGAAAGCGTCGGCGCGCGCATCGCCGCCCATCCCGACGTCGCCTACGTCTCCGGCGTCGTCGTCGGCTTCGCCATGGAGTACGAAGAAGCCCCTATCTTCATTATCTGGGGCTACCATCCGCAGGAAAAAGCGATCGGGCGTTTCAAAATCATCGAAGGTGAAGCGCTGCGCGCCAATCGCCAGACCGTATTAGGCAAGCCTGCGGCGGAGGCCCTGGGCAAAAAAGTGGGTGACACGATTCGCGTGGGTGAATCCGCTTTTCGTATCGTCGGCATTTTTGAAACCGGCACCGGCTACGAAGAAATGGGCGGTCTCTTCACCCGCCGCGACACACAAGTAATCGCCGGCAAACCCAGCCAGGTCAACTGGTACGCCATCGAACTGCACGACCCCGGCAAAGCGGATGAGATGCTCGCCTATCTAAACAGCAATTTCCCCGAAATTGACGTAACGCGCACATCGGAATTTGCCGAAAGTCTACCCGATATGGAAAGCTCAAAAGCCATGCTCAGCGGCATTGCCGTGCTCATGGCTCTCGTCGGCGCGTTTGGCATGACCAACACCATTCTCATGAGTGTCCTGGAACGCACCCGAGAACTCGGCGTCCTGCGCGCCGTTGGCTGGAGCCGCAGCCGTGTGCTCTTCATGATTGTCAAGGAATCGCTGCTGTTAGGAATCCTGGGTGGAATCTCCGGCATTCTCTTCGGCATCTTGCTGGCCCGCGGTATCGCCGCCATCCCTTCCATCGGCGAAATGGTCGGCACCGGCAGCTTTTCGCCCAGTCTACTGGCTCAAGCCATGACTATCGCCATCGTTCTAGGCGCCATTGGCGGAATCTACCCCGCCTGGCGCGCCACAAAAATGCAACCTGTCGAGGCATTGCGTTATGAATAAACAATCGCTTTTGTAATTCGTTTTCTGGGCGATTTACCAAATCGCCCTACAGAAATGCAACTTGTGGAGGCACTGCGCTATGAATATGAAACAGCTTTCCCAATTAACCATTCACAGTTCACAGTTCACAATTAAGACTTTGCTGGCTCTTTTTCTTATCCTCTTCCTCGTCGCCTGCGCGGGCCAAGACGCCCCGGCTGAACCATCGCCACTCGACGACGTCGACTTCAGCAATATCGTCTCCGCGTCAGGCAAAGTGATGCCCGTGCGCTGGGCCAACATGGGCTTTGAAAACGGCGGCAGCCTCACCTCCCTTGTCGAAGAAGGCAGCGATGTGAAAATAGGGGCGCAGCTCGCCCTCGTCGATGCTTCTGATCTAGAGCAAGCTGTTCTGCAGGCCCAGGCTGCGCTGGCCATCGCCAAGGCGCAACTCTCCCTGGCCCAAGCCGAGGCGCGTGAAGAAGATCTGGCCGTGGCCGATGGTGCCGTGCAGATAGCGCAGGGGCGTGTCAGCGCCGCCAAAGGGGGCCTGGCACAAACGAAGTCCAATAACAGCACGGCCGTTAAGACGGCTGAAGCGCAGGTCGCCCAGGCTGAAGCCGAAGTGGGCCGAGCCCAGGCCGAACTGGCCTTGCTGCAAGCTGGAGCCCGGCCTGAAGAAATTGCGGCCCTACAGGCGCGCGTCAACCAGCTGCAATCGGAATTCCTCATCGCCGAAAACCTGCACTTCTCTAACTTCATCGATAAAGATATTGGTGGTGGCTACGAAGAGCGCGCTCGCTATTCACGCGAAAGTGCGCGCAACGCACGTATCGCCGCCCAGGCAGAGCTGGATCTGGCCAATGCCGGCAGCAGCCCTCAGAAGATCGCCGCCGCCGCCGCCACCGTGCGCGCGGCCCAGGCCCAGGTAGACATGGCCGAAGCAGCGCTCGAACAAGCCAAGGCCACGACGGCCGATATCACGGTCGCCCAGGCTGAAGTGCAAATCGCCGGCGGCGAACTGGCTCAAGCTCAGGCGCAATTTGACAAGCTGCAAAACGGCTCCACAGCGCAAGAGATCGCCGTCCTCCAGGCGCAAGTGGCCCAGGCCCAAGCGGCGCTTTCCCAGGCTGAAGCGGCCTTGGACAAAGCGGTTCTGCGGGCCCCCTTCGCCGGAACAGCCGGCAACGTGCTCTTCAAGACAGGAGAAGTCGTTGCTCCCGGCACGCCCGTCCTCGTGCTCGGTGATATTAGCAGTCTGCGCGTGGAAACCACCGACCTCAATGAAGTGGACGCAGCCCAGGTAGGCATAGGCAGCACCGTCACCCTGACCTTCGACGCCCTGCCCGGCAGCACGACCCAGGGTGAGATCGTACGCATGGCACCGATGGCCTCCGCCGGTCAAGGCGGCACCAACTTCACGGCCGTGATCGAAATGAGCGACCCGCCTGAGGCTTTGCGCTGGGGCATGACGGCGTTTGTCGACATAGATGTTGAATAAGAATCAAGGATTATTATCAAAGATTTCGCAGATTACGCAGATAAGAGAAGGTTGTTCTAGATGGCTAATAAGAGAGATCCGCAGACATATGCGATTATTGGGGCGGCGATGGCGGTTCATAGTGAACTAGGTCCCGGTTTCCTTGAAGGATGTCTACCATGAGGCATTGGCCATTGAGTTTTCAAATCAAGGTGTTCCATTATTACACGAAGTGGAGCTAACCATCTCTTACAAGGGACACCCACTGCGAAAGACGTATCGCGCAGACATTATTTGCTGCGAAAATATTATCGTCGAGCTGAAAGCGTTATTACAAATCACAGGCACAGAAAAAGCGCAGGTCATCAACTATCTTAAAGCAGCCAACTTCGATCGCGGCCTACTCCTAAACTTCGGCACCAAATCTTTACAATACGAAAGGCTGGCCAACACCTGGAAAAGACAACAACAAAGTGACCCAAATCAGAAACCTTAAGGAAATCTGCGAAATCTGTTGATAAAGATCTAAATAGTTCTGCTGAGGACCTAACTCACAGACCAACGATACGGACATGAACAACAATAATAACCAACAAAGAGAAATCTGCGAAATCTGCGAAATCTGTTGATAGAAATCTTATCGTTGAAACATTCGATCTCACCCGTGTCTACGGCAACGGCGAGGAGGTGCGTGCTCTCGACGGCGTAAACCTGGAAATCCGGGAAGGAGAAATCGTGGCTATTATGGGGCCATCCGGCAGCGGCAAATCGACTTTGCTGCACCTCATCGGCGCGCTGGACCGTCCCACGGACGGGCGTATCCTCATCGCCGGCCAGGATCTCGCCCAGGTCAAAAAATTGGATCGCTTCCGCAACCAAACAGTGGGCTTCGTCTTCCAGCTGCACAACCTCATCCCCACCCTGACCGCGCAAGAAAACGTCGAAGTACCTCTTTACGAGCAGAAAATGGGTGGCAAGAGACGCAGGGAACGCGCGCGAGCGATGCTAGACCTGGTTGGCCTCGGCGATCGCGCCAAACATCTTCCGGGCCAACTATCCGGTGGGCAGCGCCAGCGTGTCGCCGTTGCCCGCGCCCTGGTCACCGATCCCGCGCTCGTCCTGGCCGACGAGCCGACCGGCGAGCTCGACGCCGAAACCTCGGCCGAGATCATCCGCATGATGCAGCGCCTCAATCAAGAACTGGGCACCACTTTCATCATCGTCACCCATGATCCCGCTGTGGCGCGCCAGACGGATCGCATCATCGAGTTGGCCTCCGGCCGTGTCGCCCGCGAGCACCGCGTCGGCAGCCCTTTCGAAGAAGATTGGAAAGAACTGCGCGACTCCGACGCTGGGCCGGGCCCTGATCGATGGCCATGAAACCGACCTGCAAGTGGACGGCCGTACACTCTACAAAGACGGCAAACTCACCGAAAACGGCCGTTTGCTCCGCAATCTGTTGGCCCGGCAGGAATCGCTACCCACGACGGCACAACACCAGGCAAGAAGGGATGGCAAACCCCATACCTAACTCCTGAAACCTTCTGCCTGACCCCTTCCAAACACTTGCATAAGCAGTCGCTTTCTGCTACGCTTTTTACCGGTAAGCACATTTAGTCTTCTACCATATATTCCTGGAATTGACAGGGTTTGAATAACTAACTGCGAACGAAATGAGGCAATTTTGCCCCGAACCGTTCGCATTTAATTTTTGGTCGCCCCAAAATCTCCTATTTACCAACGTATCCATCATCCTGAGGAGGTAGAAACATGGATCAAATTGTAGCATTCTTCCAGAGTCCGGTTGGGATTGTAATCATCAGCGTGTTTTATGCGCTGCTGATTCTTCTCGTCGGGTATATTGTTGCCCGCATCCTGGCCAGCATCACGCGTCGCATCCTAAAGCGCACCAAACTAGATAATCGCCTTGCCGACTCGTTGAGCGAAGACGACGCTCCACGCGAGTACAATATAGAAGACATCATCAGCAAGGTTGTGTTCTGGGTGCTGATGCTCTTTGTCATCGTCGCCGCACTTGATGCGCTGAACCTCAGCGCCATCTCCGAGCCATTGGGACTGTTCCTAAACAGTCTGACCACCATTTATTTTCCGTCTCTCTTGCAGGCCGCCGTGTGGCTGCTTATCGCCTGGATCATAGCCGCCGTCGCGCGTCTTTTGGTCCGTAAGGTGGGCCATCTCTTCAAACTCGATGACCGCCTTTCCAAGTACACAGCCCTCGAAGAAGGAGAAAAGGTCAGCATAACTGAGCCGCTGGCTAATGCCACCTACTGGTTCGTTTTCCTTCTCTTCATTCCCGCCGTCCTTGAAGCGTTGAACATCCGCTCCCTGACCGTGCCGTTGACCAACGTGCTCGATACCATCTTTGGCTATATTCCCGCCATCTTGTCGGCAACGGTCATAGCGATCGTCGGTTGGTTCCTGGCCAAGATCATTCGCAATGTTGTGACCAACCTGCTCAAGGCAATTGGCACCGACAAGCTCGGCCAGCGCGCCGGCATGGGCGAAGATCGCTCCCTTTCCGAGATTTTGGGCACGATCCTCTACGTGGGAATCATCATCCTGGTCATCATCCAGGCCCTGACCCAGCTCAATATTACGGCTATCTCCGATCCACTGAACAGTATGCTGCTGACCATCATGAACGCCATTCCGGCTCTGCTCGGTGCTGTCGTCATCTTGCTCCTGGCTTACTTCATTGGCAAGATCATCGCCGGGTTGGTAACGACTTTGCTAGGGGCCATTGGCTTCGATTCACTGCCTGAAAAACTGGGCCTGAAGTGGAGCACGACACGCAGCCCCTCCGACTGGGCTGGTTGGTTGACCTTGATCGTGATCATGATCTTCGCCGCCACGGCGGCGGTAGAGCTGCTGGGCTCCGCGTTCCTGGTCAGTGCCATGGACGTTTTTATCGCCCTGATGTGGAACACCTTGCTGGCCGCGATTCTTTTCGCTTTTGGCCTCTACTTCGCCAATCTGGCCTACAAGATCATCCTGGAGACAGGCACAGACAGCGCCGTGTTCATGGCGCGCATCGCCAAGATCTTGATCATCGTCTTTGCCGCGGCCATCGCCTTGGGCCAGATGGGCATCGCCAAAGAGATCATCAATCTCGCCTTCGGCATCTCGCTAGGCGCGGTCGCCCTGGCGTTTGCTCTGGCCTTTGGTCTGGGTATTGGACTTGGCAAGCAAGATAGTATTCCCGAGCGGGAAGTAAGCGACTTGATCACCAAGTGGCGTACGTCTCCGGCGGAGATAAGCGAAGATGTAACGGCCGATACAGACTGACATTCAACGCAAATTGGTTCGTAGGTACCGTTTTGGTGGTTCAACGGCTGAAGGCGTACCTACAAACCTATCCGCAGAAACAATTCAGTATCCCGGAAACTTGAAGTTTCCGGGATACTTCACACAGCAAAGAACTAGTTCCTCGTCGCCCAAAACGTCTGCAAAGTTCCCTCTTTTGTCACTCTAGAATGAGTTCAAGAAGGATTGAGCCGCCGAGCAAGGATTATCTATACTTTAATCAGCATGAGTATTTTCAGTGGCTGGACAACTCAGCGCCTATATTTTGACAAACTCAGCACAAGCTCTGCGGCCAGTTTTGCGGAACTGCAAACGCAGTGAAATTCTTTAGCGTTGGCGATAACATCTACCTATACGCCACGATAGGTAATTCTTATAATCAAAACTTATGTAGGAGCTTGACAAAGCATTGCCTGTCCCTATTATTAGTAGTAGAGGAAGTGTTCTTGTTGACGCAGTTGCGAATCCCTGTTTTGGGCAGCAAAACCATGCCTAAGAAGAAGTAACACTGGTGTGCAACTCAAAAACCGGGTTTCCCTCGGCATAGCGGAGCATTGGAAGATGATATTTCCCGGTCACCTTAGTCGCCAGCTTGCGCCAGGTCAACGCCGCCTACCTATTAGCCCACCTCTTGGGGAGATACAGTGAGCCAGATCGGAGAAATTCTCATACTCTTCCTGACCCAAATAGGGGGTGGCCCGGGGACGCCGGAGAACAACCTCGTGCGCTTCGCCTTGCCGGCCATATTTTGGGCTGTTCTGCTTGCGGTGGCCTGGAACCGGCAGCGGCACCAAGACCTGCCCCGCGAACGGCTGCTCGTCTGGGGTTTTGGCCTGGCGCTCTTTCGCGAGCTCTTTATGCTTCTCCATCTCGCAGAGAAATTACTGGATCAATCAGGACATGCGGCGCACAGCAATTATGTGGAACCACTGGAGCATGCCCTGGCCGTGGCCGCGGTAATCGTCATCTCCGCCGCCTTCTTGCGTTACATATTGGACGATGCCTGGCTTCCTCGTCGCTATCTTATCATCGGACTCGGCGCGGCTGGGGTGGGCTTTCTGCTCACTTTCTTCTGGTGGCCGAGACAGTTCGCTATAAATCCCGAAATTCGTTTCAACGAAACCGCTCCAGCATGGCTGCTGCACCTCACAGAACTGCTGTTGATCGCCACGGCAATGTTTATCCTGATCAAGAAACGAGGTTGGCTGCGCAATGTCGTTTTGATAGCGCTCTCTTTTCTATTCCTGGCTGAGTTCCTGGTCATAGTCAACTTCATCACCGGCCACGCGCATGCAGTTTTTCTTTGTCCAATCAGCAATAACCTTCATATTTGGGCTGTGCCCATATTCGGTTTTGTCTACTTCCGCGAACAGGCGATCGAAAAACGCCAGGCTGAGAATGAACTGCGCTCCTACCGTGATCATTTGCAGGAACTTGTGCACGAGCGTACGGCCGAACTGCGCCGGGCCAACAGACAATTACAACGCGCTGCTGTTCTCGAAGAACGCCAGCGCATTGCCGCCGACATGCATGACGGCTTAGCCCAGACCTTGAGCACCTTGGGCCTTAAGACAGGCCAGGCCGCGCAACTGCTCAATGACGGAGAGGTCGAACCTGTGCTTAATGCATTTGACCAGATGCAAGATATCATTGGCCGGGCAGTCAGCGACATCCGTCGCTCGATCGCTTCGCTGCAAGAAAATCCACAGCCTCGTCTCTCTTTACAGGATGCCCTGGCCCGCACCATCGACAAGATCGCCATGCGCGGCCACGCGTTTGAGCCGAGCTTTGACAAACCGCAGGAACCGATATTCCTGGCGGCGGATGAACAGGAACAGGTCTTACGAGTTGTGCAAGAGGCGCTGCTCAATGCGCGCCGGCACGCCCAGGCAACGGTTATCAACCTGCGCCTGCAACGGGAACCAGGCCAATTCATCATAGCCGTAGAAGACGATGGGCTTGGTTTTGATCCCATAGAAACTGAACAGAACAATGGCAATCATTTTGGCCTGAGCATCATGCGCGCTCGGGCCTCACGCATTGGAGGATACATCCTAATCGATTCGCAGCCTGGACAGGGCACACGCTTGACTTTGACCTGGCCGGAAAACGATGCCAGTGGAAGGGAGAGCAACGGACATACTCTGGCTGAGGAGCTGTTTTCTTTGAGACCCGGATAGTGATTCCAAGAGCCAGGCATTACAGGACAACACCTGCACAGGCTGCATGCAAATGCCTGGCTCGCGGATCATTGGTCACAATCTTATGAATAAACTACGCGTCCTCCTGGCCGACGACCACCAGCTCTTCCGCGAGGGTTTGGCCAATATCCTCAACGCCCAGCCCGATTTCGAGGTCGTAGGCGAAGCGGGCGATGGCCTGGAAGTCCTCATCAAAGCGCGCAAGCTCTTGCCCGATCTCATCCTCATGGACATCGGGATGCCCGGCTGCGACGGCGTAGAAGCGACCAAAGCGATCAAAGAAGAATTGCCCGAGATCACCATCGTCATGTTAACCGTACAAGCCGGCGACGAGAAGCTCTTTGAAGCCATCAAGAACGGCGCCCAGGGCTACCTGCTAAAAAGCATTCGCTCCCGTGAATTGCTTGACCATGCTGCGCGGCGCGACCCGCGGTGAAGCGGCGATCACGCCCGTCCTGGGCGGCCGTATGCTTGAAGAGTTCCGTCGCCTCAGCCAGCAGCCCCTCAGAATCCCCGAAGAAGAGATCATCGCCCTTACCCAACGGGAGCAAGAAGTCTTGGGCCTCGTTGCCCAGGGCGCTAGCGATCAAGAGATCGCCCAAAAGCTGACGATCAGCATCCACACCGTCAAAAGCCACATGCGCAACATCCTGGCCAAACTACAGTTGGGCCACCGCCACGAAGCGGCCCAATTCGCCCTGCGCGAAGGGCTCATTCGCCCAGGTTAACCTTAGCTGAATGGGCAGCCATCAGCTAACTGTTCACTTTTAAGAACTAATCACCCATCCCTTGCCAGACCCCTCCTTTTTCATTCCTCTATGACCTCAGGAGCGATTGATCCTCACTGCCTACCTATTATAAGCTCCTATTAGGTTCGGTCAGGTGCCATCTTTCCGCAACCTGGCACCCCTACAAGTGAGAGAGACACAGAATGGAAAACCGACCACTGGTTGTAGTCTTGGGGGATTCCCTGCTCATGGAAGGTGTTACCGTCAGCCTGGCAGATTGTTCGCAGCTGTCACTTTTTAGCGTTGATTCCAGCGATGTAGATATCTGGCAGCAGTTCAATTCTCTCGATCCTGACGTTGTCGTCTTTGAACTGGAAATACCCCACTCGCCACTGATCCTCTCTCTCTTAAAGGAAAGACCCGGCATCCTTCTAGTCGGTCTCGATCTAGAGTGCAACCGGGTGATCGTGCTCAACAGTCGCCAACATTCTACGCAAACAATGCACGATCTGTATCAAATTGTTGAAGCCGAAGTGGGCAAGCAAGTGCGCTTCTCCTACAAAAAAGAACCTGACCGATCGCCTGCGCGTACGCGGTCAGAATCTTTTCCGGCTTCATCTGGCTAGTTGTATGTTTTTTGTCCGCCCGACTGTGGGCGAGGAGGATTGAGGTCATGAAACGCAAGTTTGTATTGGTTTTGTTGATTGCGCTGTTACTGGCGGTTTTTGCCATAGCACGGGCGCAGAGTTCCATCGGGAACGCCTACGGCGGACCTGGTCTGCTTGATACAACCCTTTATGCCGGACAGACGATTGATGCCGGGACCGTGCACTTTTGGAATTCGCCCCAAAAAGTCATGGTGCAGATTGAATACCTCGGGCGAGTGGAAGATTGCAGCCACGCAAATCTACGCCGGCTATCCTGAGATCAATCCGCTGCCCGCAACCAAGAAAGGCAACCCGATACCGGGCCAGTTCCCTTACAAACGGGATTATGCAGATCCAGTAGCCCGTCACCAGCTGACACTGGACCTCAAAGATGATCTCGGATTTAGCTGGGGATCGCAATACCGCGAACTCCGCACCCCAACCTTCGCCGTCCATGCAGATCTGGTAAAACTCGACAGCAAAGGAAAAGTCATTGCCGAAGAAGGCGCGTGGGCTTTCGGTGGGGATGTATTCGAGGGATCGGAGTGGGGCTGGACACTCACCTACCTGCTGGCCCATCCGCAACGGGGCCAGTTCATAGACGCGCCGGTCGTAGGTATCGGCTATAAAGGTCCAACGCAGGAAGGTGTGACCAGTGATAGCGCCAGTGAAGAAGGTGGTGGTTTCCTCTTCTTCCCCGATGAGGAAGTTGAATTCTCAGTCGGCACCGTTGTCCTGGGCACGGCCGAAGCGGCCAAGAAGATATCGCCCCTGGACCTATTTCACAAGCGCAGATACCGACGATCCCCGCGTCATTAACGTGGCCAGGCTGCTGCAAAGCCTCGACGATGATCACAGCGATGGCAAGATCAAAATCAGACCCGTTGTTGCCGGCTGCCTGGACATGGCCAAAGAAACGTTAGGTATTGTCAATGTAGACTTTGCCCTGGATTCACAGGTAGAGGCTCTTATTGCCGAAACCATAGCCCAGTGTGAAGGCAATCCCGAAGCACATCGTGCTCGAGGCAGTCGATGCCGCAGAAGCGCAGGGCAACCTGGAGGCCGGGCTCAACGAGAGCGGTATCTTCCGCAAGAACATGTCCAAGACCGAGGAGTGGGGCGAGACCAAGCAAAAGATGGAGGTCATGCCCGTCTATCTTCCCGGCCAGCGCTCCAACGACGATCCGTCGCTGTGCGTCGACGTGGACGGTGACAAAGAGCTACGACGAGGGCGTTGACACCATAGGTGTGCCCTACGAAGAGTGGCGGCTGGGCGGCGACCCGATGGCCGCCGAATGCGATCCGCGCGAATACGAGGATGCCGAAGCCTGCGGGTCACGCTGATCGAGTGCCGCGACGTCGCCAAGCCCATCCTGAGGACCTACATGGGCAAGGTCGACATCTATGACGACCAGGTCAAAGAAGAGTTCTGGCCGGGACGTTTCTCCTGGGACATCTTTACCGCGATTTCCCGCGACGACGGCACCACCTGGAAGCGCATGAACGTCTCGCGCATGGCCGACATGTCCTCCTTCGATCTGGAGACAGAAGAGCCCTTCCCCGGCACCAGCGGATCGCCCTACCTCAAAGTCAACGACAACAAGATCCTGGTGGTCTGGGAAAGCAAGTTCTGCAAGAGCGGCAATCCGCGCTACTCGATCAACACCTGCGACGACCCGGCGACGGAAGAGGTCGAGGCCGATGATCCTACTACCCCAGACGTGAATGAATGCGCCATCTACTGCCGCGGCAACGCGGAGCAGGGAACCGAGGTTTGCGAGCCGGATTACCCTTACGATGACGCTTACTTCCAGACTGATATCTGGGGCGTACGCGGCCAGCAGCAGTCGGTCGACTACAACGAGGTGGACGATGTGGCCGAGCTGGGCATCGGCGAGATCCCCTACTCCTGCCTCTGGGCTGCGCGCGGGGTGATCGCCAACCAGCAGGAAATCGACGCGGGAACGTTTTTATCAATGGCAGTGGTAGACGACCCAGTCACAGACGATGCTTCTTGCACCGCAGAGGCTGAGCCATGGGACTGCTGCACAGGTGAAGGGACAGGCGCCTGTGATGAGAGTGATGGTGTGGAACTGGGCGACGTCGTCTGGTTCAAGCCAGAGCGTATCACCTCCGGACGGCGCGACGTCTACATCCCCACGGTCGGCTCGGCCCGCGGCGCGGGTTTTGCCATCGCCTGGCAGGAGGACCCCAGCGGTCTGCGGCCCGGCAAGGGCAAGGGCCCCGGCGAAGGCTGGAGCGGCGCCATCTCCAACCACAAGACCGACATGTGGTACAGCTTCATCTCCTACGACGACTTTAACATCGTCGATGAGAACTTCTTGCCTGGCGGGCCTGGGGGCGGCAGTGACGCCGAACCTTCAGGCGACGAGGGCTATCTCGACAAGCCCGGACTCGGACGGCCCAAGGCGCTGGTACCCTTCTCCCTGCCGGTGCGGGTCACGGACAATGACATGGTCAACACGCACACGCTCAAGGTGGAGCCGAGCACAGACTGCCCGACGTTCCCGGACAGCACCGGGGAAAACGAAGCGGTCTGCTTCCCCGAAGTAGTGGACGGCTCTTTCGTGCCGATTGATCCGGAAGAGATCGCCATCCAGTTCTGCGACCATCCCGACGCCAATCCGGACACCTGCTGCAACCCTGACGACCACGAGGGCGACCTCAACTGCGAGGACCTGAAGGGGCTGTACGGCAACCTGAACGGCACCAAGCGCTACGCCTACCTGGCGCGTTCGATCGACGAGATCGACAATGCCACCGGCATGTACCTCCCCGGCGGCGATGGCACGTTCGACTACCAGTACTATGTGGACCGCGGCGGCACACTCGACCTGTGCGACCTAACAGGGAGCAACTCCTATATGGACGCGCTGCCCGGCACGTCGGCCCACGAGCGCTGGTTCGGCTTCACCAACTCTGCGGGCGCCGACAAGCTAGTCTGCACAGCCTCTGACGGCCGTCTGCTGGACGGTGATGTCTTTGCCTCGCGGCCGATGCTGCAGCTGCAGCCGTACACCAAATCCGACGGCACCAGAGAGCGCCTGGGCGCTCCTCGCCTACGAAGAGTCCAAGGGCCTCGGCCACTCTCTGGCAGCGGAAGCGCACCTGGATACCGACAATCCCGTGGACGAGATCATTGGCGACGCGATACCGACGACAAGGGCCAGGAAAAGCCGATCAAGCAGGACATCGGCAAGAACATGATGTACCACAGCTTCGACTTCGCCCAACCCGATCTGGTCGACCCGGGCCACATTGTCAACCTGCCCGCGCTCTGCGGCGGGCTGTATCCCGACCTACTGTGACGATCCCAAGACGCCGGACGTGATCGAGACCAACGAGGAAAACCCGACCTGCACTTGCGAAGCCGGGCCAACCGGTCCCGCTCTACTTTGACTACTGGCAGGAAGGCACGGATCCGGAGACTGACCCCGGCCAGTGGCTGCCCGATGACACCAAGTTCCTGCAGTACCGGACGGAGATCGCCCGGCGGGCGCGCTTCCTCGTCCAGTCGCCGAGCAAGGTAGGCGCTACCAAGACGCTGGGGGCGATCATCTACAAACAGGGCCAGGAAGGCCAGGGCCGGCCGGCGGACGCTTTCATCCGCCGCTTTGTCAAGAGCGGCAGCGGCAACCCCTACAAGTTCGAGAACATGGAGTGCACGACCTACCTTGACGAGACGTTTGCATCTGCCAAGCTGCCCCAACGGCGCAGGGGACAAACCGGCGGCGTTAGGCTATAACTGCAACGTCTGGGGTGAGGCTTCCGGCGACCGGTTGTGCGGCGGGGTCTTTAGCGATCCCACTGACGGTTACCCGCGCCGGGATCATATCAACCTGACCAGCGCCAATGTCGACCTGGCAGTGGACGTCGGGCCCGTCGACGAGACCCGCCGACGACCCCACCGACGACCGTTACGGCACCAACAAGGTGCTGCTCTGGAGTCAGAACGTGTCCAATCTGGGCGACGAGTCTTACGGATTGGTTCATGAGGACGGGACCGCGTGCGACGTGCTTAACGGTGAAGTCTGCCCGGCCATGTACTCCAACGTCCGCAGCCATCGCGGCTTCATCCGCGGCGACTTCTTCGTGATTGCCTACGCCCAATCTCCCAACTGGGCAGCGGCGCGCAACGGCAACGACCGCTACAACTTCTACACTCGACGGTCCTTCGACGGCGGCCAGACCTGGACCACCACCCCAGCCGATCTTGGCGGGGTAGGGGTCTACGTCTGTCCTGAGTTCAGAACGGATCCGGATAGCCCGGATCCGGACGGCTCAGGCAATCTGCCGCCCGCAGTATTCGACGCGACCTGCGGAACGTACGAAGCTGCGACTGTGCCGGACGGTGAATTGCCGCCGATGCCGGTCGGCGTGGCGATGACGAATTACCTCGACCCCATGGGCACCAGTCCCGAGGGCGTACCTGCCCAGTTCATCGGTGCCGGAGCGTTCGAACCGGCGCGCAATGTCTCCGAGATCAAGAGCAACAAGGAGACCTCGGCCGACCCGCGGATGGGCACGACCCCGCCGACCTACCCGCTTGATGGTACTGACGGGCAGATCCTCTGTCCAAAGATGGGACCGGCGGGAACCTGGGAATGTATATTCCCCGAGGATGAGTACATCGACAACATGTTCTTTGTCGCCTGGGGCACGGCGGACAACGCCAAATCCACCGGCGGCGACAGCCTCAAGACGGAGGCCTCGCCGCTCGACATCTACTACACCCGCAGCGAGGACTACGGCGACAGCTACGTGAAGATCCCGTGGGTCATCGGCGGCGAGAACAGCAACGCGGGCTACGAGGAAACGGTCTGGCGCTACGACTACGTGGCCAAGGGCGAGCCCGAGGAGCAGGGCGAATGCCAGCTCCGGGCGACGTCGGACGGCTCGAAGGCGTACGTCATCTGGCACTCGCTGATCCCGGCCGAGGAAGATCCGGACGCGATCCCCACCCGTTGGTATCCGTGGAAGCCCGAGGAGTCCAGCGAGAACGACCTCTGGTTCCGCCGCGTCATCTTCTGGCCGGATGCGGTAACCGCTCCCGCAGCTCTGGAAACAAGCGAGACATTCCTGGAAGCGGAGCAACCTTCCGTAGCACTCGATAGCTGGCTTCCCTGGTCACCGCAATACATCGTTGAAAGCAGCACCTGGTTCCCCCGCATTGTGGACCCAGACAAACCCATAGACGACTAGGAAATGCTCCCTCCCTAACATTTCCCCGGAAACTGCGCAGTTTCCGGGGAAATTGCTAACGGGGATGCGCAGGAAGACGCATTCCCGTTAGCCTTTAGTGGGTAGGCAGCAAAAAACAGCTGCCCCGCACGCAACGTCCGGCTGCCCCCACCACAGCCCACAACCAATCCACGGACGGCCGGGCAGGGCCCCTCATTTATCCCGGAAATTGCAAAGTTTCCGGGATAATTTCTTAAGCTGATCAACCCAGCAATTTGCTAATCTGCAGCATTCGCAGGAAAATCGCTCTGATCAGCAGAACCCGCAAAGCTGCAAACACCTTCCTACCATCCTTCGGCAGGCTCAGGACAAGTTCTGCGTAATCCTACGGCAGGCTCAGGACAGGTTCTGCGTACAAGGTCCTTTTGTGGGAATCTTTGATAAAAACTCTGTGCAATCTTTGACTAGAAGGGAACTACATGGCTACAACCCCGGAATACCGCGACTACATCCTTGACCTGCTCAACCCCATCTATCCCGTTCACGACCGCAAGATGTTCGGCGGCGTGGGCATCTTCATTGAGGAAGGCATGTTCGCCTTGATCACCAGCGAGGACGTCCTGCACTTCAAAGTGGACGACCAGAACCGTGCGGAGTACGAAACGGCCGATATGCCCCGATTCGGCCGTATGCCTTATTACGAGGTGCCGCTCGACGTGTTGGAATCTCCTGACGATCTGCGCCTGTGGATGGGGAAAGCAATCGAAGTCGCCCGCCGCGCGGCCGAGAACAAGAAAAAATAGCCTGAACATTCTGCAAAAGCGCGTGTTCCGGCGACAGGCATCGTTCCTGCTGATCATCATCCTGCTGGCCACGACGACGTCCAGCGCCCTGGCGCAGCGGGCGCGGCGCGGTCCACGCCCGCTGACGATCAGCGAAGTGGTGCCGCGAGGCATCGTCACCTTTGGCACGGGCACCAGCTTCATGGACACCAAAGTCGGCGGCCTATCGGGCATCAGTTACGATGCGCGGCAGGGATGTTTATTACGCCCTTTCCGACGACCGCAGCAGGAAGGATCCGGCTCGCTATTATACGATAGCTATCAATATCTCGGCGGAAGGTTACTTATTGGATGTCACCTTCCTTGATGTCACCTTCTTGCGCGACCGGCAAGGCGAGCCCTTTGCAGAACGCAGCCTGGATCCGGAAGGCATTGAATTGGCGCGGCCGGGCCAACTCTTTATTGCTTCCGAAGGAGACGCGAAAGAGTTCCCGCCCATCGATCCCTTTGTCAACCGCTTTGACCTCTCCGGCAAACAGAATCTGGCCCTGCCCATAGCCGGCAGATTTCTACCTGATGGAAAGGAAAGTTACGGCGTGCGCTTTAACCGCGCCTTTGAAAGCTTGACCTCCACGCCAGACATGAGCAGCCTGTACACGGCCACGGAAAGCGGCTTGATCCAGGATGGTCCGAAGCCAACCCTAGGCCATGGCAGCCCGGCACGCGTTCTGCGATTTAGCCAGGGCCCGCGCCATCGACAGGAAGGGGAGTATGTTTATGACGTTTCCCCCATTCCCAGGGCGCCTATCCCGCTATGAAAAAGTGGCCGGCAACGGACTGGTGGAACTACAAGCCCTGGACAACGCCGGCACCTTCCTGGCTATGGAACGTTCGTTTGCCGTTGGGGCGGGCAATACGGTCAGGCTCTTCGAAACGTCGACACAAGGCGCGACGGATGTCTCCGCCTATGACTCCCTTCCGCCGAAATACAGTCCCATGAGCAAGCGCCTGGTCGCCGACCTCGAGGATCTGGGGTACAAGCCGGACAACCTGGAAGGCATGACCTTCGGCCCCGGCACGCTCCCCGGTGGCTATCGCCCCCTGATCATCGTCAGCGACAACAACTTCAGAACGTACCAGACGACGCAGTTCATCCTTCTGGGCGTGAAGTTGGAGGCCGCGGCACCGTAAGCATGGCGCTGAGTTCGCAATCGTAAATGAGCAGAGAAAGATGCCAACTTTTGAAAAGTTGGCATCTTTTGGTTTATACGGCGGGCTCATATGGGCCGTGTCGCGGCCTTTATTTGTTAGTATGGTACTATTTATGGAGCATGGATCAATTTTGTTTCTTTGTTCCTTTTGATCTTTTTTTCCTGGGAACAAAGTCGATTCTTGGGGAGTGGCGGGTGGCGAATGGCGAGTGATGCGGTCTGGAGGGCCGGGCAGAGCGTTGAGGTTGTGGGGCATTGGGCGTGCGGAAGTGTGTCTTCATTATTTTAGTCTTCAGCCGGGTAGTCCTTAGCCGGGCTGCCTGGGTTGGTAGGACGGCCGTGGCTGCGGTTGAGGGGTGTCTGGCGCAGCCACGGCCGTGTGTACAACTGCTTTCATTTTAGAATAGAACATATGTTCTTGTCAAGAGGGAAAGATGGCGGAAAAAGAGGTGGCGTATCCTCGTAGGTGTGAAAACCTAAGGCAGTCTTGAGCCGCAAGGAGAATACGCCATGTGCAACGATACCACATTTTCGGAAGCCCTCCGAGACGAAATCCACCTAGACTTAGACGAGCTGGCGCGACGAGGCGCGCAACGAATGTTAGCAGCGGCATTGCAGGCTGAAGTCGACGAATACATCCACCGCCATAGCAACGAGCGGGACGAGTACAAAGCTTGGCGCAAACGTTCGTTGGCCGACAAAAACTACGTCTACCTCTGGGCCGATGGTGTACACTTCAACGTTCGTCTGGAGGAGGATCGCTTAGCCTGCCTAACCCTTGTTGGTGTTCTGCCCGATGGTAGCAAAGATTCGCCACAGTCAAGGCCCGTACGCGAACAACCAAAGGCGCCGGATCGCGCGCTGCCGGCCTGGCTATGGCTTTCAAGCTGCTTACTCAGGCCGAAAGGCGCTGGCGCCGAGTCAATTCACCCCACCTGGTCGCACTCGTTGCGGCTGGTGTTAAGTTCCCGGATGGTGAGACGCGCATTTTGCCAAACATGCCATCTGATTCTGTTGTTAACCTACAAGTGGATGTCGCCCTTGAATCGGCGATCCGCAATATTTGACAATATCTCTTCGTTTTTGTGATAATTGGGAATGGCTCTCAGTATCAGTTGCTGATGTCCTACAAACATGGTCGCATTTCAATCGGAGTCGAGTTGAAGGATGACCCAATAGAGATTGCAGGCACGGTGGCAAAGCAGTTGATACCTACCATTCTTCTAGGATTTTATGGAATTGGTCTGCTAATTGCTCCAGACAAATTCAGTAGTTTTTGGCCCTGGCCAATTGATGATTTCCACGGTCGGGTATATAGCGTGCTATATATTACTCCTGCTACAGGGGCCCTGCTCTTGTTTGGCGCTGCTGCTTCGATTGAACTGTTGACAATGGGACTGACTCAATTTGTTGGAGCCGGCATTGCCATTGTAGGGCTTGTGATTATTGACAATCAGGTAGACAAGATTGACTGGTCAGCATCTGGAACATGGTTGTGGATCGGCTCATTTGTAATTATCCTTCTTACCGGTGCCGGTCTGATCTGGCAGTCCCGAGTAAGATCAAGGAGCGAAGTTTCTTTGGCGGCGGCAGATTCCGCATAAGTCTAGATCGCCAGCACAGGATTTACATAAGAGCCCACTTTTACCCCCAACCTGCAACCGTACTGACTCGTAATGCCCACCAGAAAATATGTGAGCATTGGCGATAGAAGCACACGGCCTTTTCTTTGATTCCTGCTAGAGGCTTTTAACGATCGTTAAGACGCAGCAGATAAATATAAGACACCAAATGTAAAGCAGTTGATAGACAATCATAAAATTGTAGGTATTGTCAACTTAAAGGGCGAATGGTCCAAGCTTGTGGGAAAATAGCTGAATGAGTAAAGAAACCTCGTCTGCACCCTACAAGGGCTTTCGTTTTCCGATTGAGATTAGCAACCACTGTGTTTGGCTCTATGCCCGATTTTCCCTCAGCTATCGCGACGTGGAATTGCTGATGACTGAAGCAGAATTAGCAAATTGGGGCGAATCTTGCTTGAGTTCAGCTTCTTTCAAATTAAGTTGACAATACCCAAAGAAGGCTTGCCTATGAAGAGCTACTCAAAGATATCTCAATAGCGGCACAACAATATCGTTGATGGTCTGCACTTATGTGCTCCATAAAGGAGGATCCGGCATGTCCAAACTTTCGATTCAACAAGCCCCAAGCAGGGCAATCGTAATTATAGTTGTGACTGGCCTCGCCATAGCCGCGCTCTGGGTGACTGGCTTGAGCAGTGCGGCGGGGCCGCTGCGTTCGGCAGTGGCTCCGCCGCCGGAGATGATGAATTATCAAGGTACGGTCAACGTGGGCGGCGTGCCTTTCGATGGCACCGGCTACTTTAAATTCACGGTTACCGGCAGTCCGGCCGGGAATGGGCCATCTAATTATTGGGCCAATGATGGTACGGCAACCGGGCAGCCCAGCACGGCCGTGCCCTTACAGGTTAACAACGGGCTCTTTAACGTCCTGTTGGGAGACCCAAGTTTTGTGGGTATGACCCAGCCGTTGAGCGAGACTGTTTTTAGCAATACGAATACTTATCTACGGGTCTGGTTCAGCCAAACCGCGGGTGGGCCATTTGCGGCGCTGGAACCGAACCAGCGTATTGCCAGCGTGGCCTACGCTTTGCATGCCAAATATGCAGAGAACGGCCCGCCTGGGCCAACTGGACCACAAGGTCCGAGCGGTCCTGCGGGGCCATCCGGACCTGCAGGACCGCCAGGACCGCCGGGAGCGCAGGGACCTTCTGGCCCTACCGGTCCGCCGGGACCACCAGGACCCGCCGGACCAGGTGATATCACCGCCGTTTATTCAGGAAACGGTTTAAGTGGTGGCAGCAGCAGTGGGGATGTAACTCTGAGCGTGCTGTTCGGTGGCAGCGGGACCTCCACAACGGTAGCCAGGAGTAACCATAACCACGCGGGCCAAAGCTGGATAACCGCCGCAAATCCAGGTCTTAAAGTCTCAACCAGTTTCGCAGGCGGAGATGCCATTTTTGGCGAGGCAACAGGTGCTAGCGGCTGGGGTGTTCGCGGCAATGCCAGCGGAGCTTCTGGGATTGGTGTTCGCGGCGATGCCAGCGGAGCTAGTGGGGTTGGTGTTAGCGGCAATGTCAGCGGAGCTTCTGGAATAGGTGTTCTCGGTTATTCATCAAATTACTGGGGCGTCGTCGGTGTTTCTAGTGATGCCGACGGTATGGGCGTAATTGGCTACAAGTCACCCCATACCGTATCAACATTTAGCCCCGGGTATACCCCGGGCGTTTACGGTGGTGGAAGAATCGGAGTTTATGGGAAAAATGAATTCGATAATGGCTATGCTATTTATGGATCGGATTGGAGCAGCACGGGCGGCTTGGCCGGCTATTTCAGTGGCAATGTCGCCATTTTGGGAACATTGTCGAAGAGTGCTGGAGGATTTCAGATCGACCACCCGCTCGATCCGGAAAATCGTTATCTCAATCACTCCTTCGTCGAGTCACCAGATATGATGAACGTCTACAATGGCAACGCTGTGCTGGATGATGGTGGGGAGGTCTGGGTGGAACTGCCCGCCTATTTCGAAGCCCTAAACTTCGACTTCCGCTACCAGCTTACGCCTATCGGGGCGCCGGGACCTAACCTCTACATCGCCGAGGAGATCACCGGTAACCGCTTCAAAATCGCCGGTGGTGGGCCTGGAAGCGAGGTGTCGTGGCAGGTTACTGGCATCCGCCATGATCCTTACGCCGAGGCCAATCGTATTCCGGTAGAAGAGGATAAGCCGCCTGAGGAGCAGGGTTTGTATCAGTTCCCCGAGTTGTATGGCCAGCCGGAGACGAAAAACCTCGATCCCGTTCATTCAGACACGCCGGGAAGCGCAGAATCAAGGCCAGTGGTTTCCGATCGGGAAGAAAATTAAGGTCGTCACCTGGCCCTCTCGATTAAAGGAGAGGGTCAAAAGGAGGATCTGATGAATAAAAAACGACTATTCTCTTATGGCCTGATACTCTTGCTGCTACTGCTTCTGGCCGGCGTGGTCTGGGCGGGCCCTTCGAGCGGTTTCAGCGTTGACTGGTCGGTGCTAAGTGGTGGTGGAGCACCGGCGACGTCCAGTAATATCGCCGCCGATGGGTCGCTGGGGCAGACGGCGATAGGGAACTCAACCTCAAGCAGCAACAACATTTCGTTGGACGCAGGCTACTGGGTTGGCGCGAGAAAAAACGAGTGGCAACTCCATCTGCCAGTTATCATGCAATGATCGTGATCGCCTGGCCTGTTAAAGCACATGGCCAGTCCTGTAGGTCAATCCCAGGCCGTTGGGCCTGAATTATCGGTAGACGCGGAAGGGGGGTTGCGTTGCAAAAATTCAATATGATTCCTGAGCAAGCATGGTATGCCGAAACGGCCGTGTGTACAACTGCTTTCATTTTAGAATAGAACATATGTTCTTGCCAAGAGGGAAAGATGGCGGAAAAAGAGCATCAGAGATTTCGCAGATTACGCAGATTGTTTTGGGCGGATGGTGGGGTTGGTTTGGGGACGGCAGCTCCTATAGGGAATCTGGCGGCGATGCCCCCACTTCGTATCACCCGCCTCCTAACGCCCAGATCACTCAGTCCCGATTCCCTTCATACAATGAGCAATCAGGACTTTGATTTGCGCACTGAGTTTTTGACCTGTTTTCAGCAGTAACTCGGGGAGCAGCCAAGGTGTCTCAATATTGGGCGTTTGCGGGATGGGGGGTGTGGGGGCCAGTTTCATGTTCTTGTAAAAATGGGGGGCGGGCCATTATAGATCAATACCGTGTCTTGCTACGCAAATGAGCGCGCTGGTCCAACCACCCGAAATCCCAGAGTTTTTGGACGATGGTGGCTGATTGAGTATTCAAAGAGATTTATCTTGCTCAAATATCAAGGCGTTTGTGCGCATCGAAAGCCAACATTCCCAAAAGGGTCGGTTGGTGCATTTTTGTCTCTTGCGGTTGTTCGGGCATCCCATTCACCACTGGAGTATCCACCACCGCGCATCACTTTCCCAGTCCCTGGTGCTGGGCCAGTTGGGTTCGTAAGATCACTGTTGGCATAATAATTCTCGTCATACCAGTCTGCTACCCACTCCCATACGTTGCCTGCCATATCTTGTACTCCGTACGGGCTTGCACCAGCTGGATAACTACCAATGAGTGCTAACTTCTCAAATCCATCATCAACGTTTTCGCGTTTCCAATTCTCGTTGCAATTCTGATCACAGAAGTTAAGCAAATTTCCAGCCACAGACTCATTTCCCCAGGGGTATTGACGGCCATCGGTGCCGCGCGCGGCCTTTTCCCATTCTGCTTCAGTCGGTAAACGCTTGTCGACCCATTCGCAATAGGTTTGGGCATCTTCCCAGATACTCCGGTTACTGGAAAATTCCCGTTGTCACTTTTGTTGTATTCAGGATTTATGAATGTGTTAGGTTGTTTGCAGAAGCGGTCCAGTAGGCAGTGTGCATACTTCGCATTGGTAACCTCGCGAGTATCAATTAGAAATTCATCAAGATAAACCTCGCGTTGTGGCAACTCATCTGTTTGGATACCAACCCAAGAGCTATCACTCCCCATAATGAATTTACCTGCAGGGATCATCACCATCTGGTTAGGGGGCAATAGCAAAGACGACCGCCAATACTGCCCTAGAAAGAATCCAACAATTAATCCAAAGAGACCAAAAACACTCATGTAGATTACAGGGAGATTGGTTGATGGTGTCTTTTTAATGCCATCCTTATCAGGGTTAATTCGGGCAATCTTCACGCCAAAATAGCCTGTGATCACACAGACGACCAATGCTGTAATGTGTGGCAAAAATTCAATAAAATTCATTTCACTCATTCCCTTCTTTAATCCAAACACCTATGTGAAAGACTACACTCCGGGCAGATCTTATACCCGCTAATGAACAGGGTATAAACAAGCATGGTGGTTCCGGAGTTAGCTAAAGCGGATCTGATGCTGTTACACTAGCTAAACTTGTTTTTTAGCAATTTTCTTACCAACTCAATGTAATCAACCATTGTGCGATACCCCGTAGAAATCAACATGTCCAAATAAACGTGGTCACGTTCTGGTTCATTTACTTTGATTCATTGGACCAGTTTATTATGCTAATCTGTGACCTTCAACGATAAGCAGGTAGCTGGAACTCTTTTTGGTAAAAATACCACCGTTAAATTGGACGCGTAAAGATATGCACCCGCCTGTTGCTATGGATGCGTGCTGGTAATCCTACAAGGGACTACCTTGAACCAGCCCCTGGACATTGGCTCCAAAACGAACTTTGGTGGCCTGCCTTTAGGCCAGGGTGCCCACTTATTTATACGCAGCCATGATCCGATTTCCTTGCTAATTAGTTCGCGACAATTTGGACCCCAAAAGGAATCTTTATCTATATTGGTTTCTACGAGATTCGTTTGACCTTGCAGTTGAAAGAACACGTGTTTCCATTCCCTCCTAAACAACCGATCGCGATCGCGAATCGAAAATTTGAAGCCATAACCCCCGCCGCTTGCAAGATGCTGACCATTATTCCAGGCAGTTACGATAATTGCTTTTCTATATTGTCTATCGTACGAATCAAGTATGTCTTTCTTCGAAAATAGTGTGATATTTTCTTTCCCTATGCCTGAATCCATGGATATATCAGAAAGTGTCGGCCGAGTGTATTCTTTCAACATGGCCTCAAACATCGTCACGTCCGTGTAGACGCGATATTTATCTTCCCCGGTTGCAATACCGTTAATCTGCTTCAAGAAGGTGCGAATATTATTTATCGAGAAAGCGATCCCATGTAATGCCGCCCGGATATACTCAGGTTCCCAATTTATCGCCCTAAATTCGGCCGTAAGATGATGCTTAAGATCCTCAATTTTCATGACCTTCAAAGAAGACGATCCGAATTCACTTTCACCTAGCAATTTGCCGCCGAAAGTACTCCCAAACCCTCCCAAGTTAAGACGAAAGCCATGCTTGATACTGTTATATTCGGCGATATTGGGCTCTTTGAGAAATTCATATGCATAGTGGGCCCAAAACTTGCTAAAAATCTCAGCAATTGCAGTACTCTCTTCAATTCTCGTCTTAAGAGTAGAATGTATTAATGTCGATATTGATACCCAAGAAGGATCGACTAACTGAAACCTTGACTTGATATCTTCTCCAAAATCAATTTTTGCGACCAAATTTCTTACATCTTTAGTCTGATATTGATTCAGCCAGGCAAAGACACATTTGGGAGCTTGCAGACTGGCGAAGAGCAAGGCAAAAAAGTATTCGAGTCCTTGGTAATAGGCAGATCTCAGAGCAATTGCTGCCTGCTGTTTCGTTTCATCTTTCTCCAGACCAGGAGTATAAATTTCGAGAAGATACTCGAAATATTCATGGTTTATGCCGCGAATCACTGACTTGTTGTAGATCTCGAGATGATCGTGCCACACACAATATGGGGATTCATCTACAACAAATTTGCATGAATAATATCCAGTTACGTTGATTTCTTTCTTGCCCATTTGGTTATCCATATCTTACTAATGACTTACGCCACATGAATCTTATTCGACTCTTCTCGCCGCTCCTGCCGATCAGGCATCAGTCTGTCCAGTAAACCACAATAGGTGCCATAACGGGAGTGCACCTGAAAGTGTGCCAGTTCGTGGATGATGACGTATTCGATGCAGGACTTCGGCGTCTGAGTCGGTCGTAGATTGAGCTGAATCGCGCCTTTGTTCGAACAACTACCCCAACAACTTTTCGTCATGCGAATCTTCATTTCCCGCCCTGATAGAATAGGGTTGTGTGAAAATGAAAAAACCGTCAATATCTTGCTTGCACGGCAAATTAAATCAAATATAATGCATTGTAAGGACGATGGGATTTAGGCTGAGTTGTTGAAAACTCGGCTACAAATCTCACATTTATCCAAGCTGGAAACTGACAATATGTTTCTGGCTTTTTCTTTTTTGAGATTTGTGACGATGTGACGCCCATATAATTCTATCTTTTTCAGCAAGGCAAGTCTTGCGGGATTTATCATCGCCTGTTGTCTCGGTCAAAGAAATGTCCTCATTTGCCTGCTACTTCCTCAATTAATGCGATTTCTTCTGGTGCAAGACCGTAAATTCTAAACACTTCTTGATTAAGTTTCTGATATAGAATGTTTAACCTGCTCATGCCTAATTCGCTCCCCTGTGACCGAGATATTTCTCGCACAAGGTCAATTAAAGGTTGTTGTTCTTTTTGTGGAATAACTTTGATTGGAAACAAATCCAAATCTTTTCCCTTCAATTGTGGGGTGCTATCCAGATTCGTAACCAAGCAATTCACATAGTACCAACTGATTAGTTTAGAATTAAGCAGACCCAATAAATACATAGGATCAAGTGCATGAGACAAATGATATATGAAGTATAAAGACTGTTCTGGAAAGGTGCCTGAGTCATCATATGCTGCAATGATTGGAATTCCTGTTTTGCGAAGAAGGATTTTCTGTTTGACTCCTAATTTCGACTTATCAGTTGTCCTTCCTGTAATATTTTTCTTTACAAATTCAAAATAATATGGTTTGACTATCTGAAATCTCTGAATTGATGCTCCTTTATATACTTGAATTTGTCTCCGATTCTGCTGTATCAAAGTTATTTCTGATGACTTACCACCAAAGCCTGATGTACTTTGTGCCAACGATCCCAATTTTTCTGCAGAAACCCTGATTTTCTCAATCAATATTCGATGCTGTTCATCCTTGTAGCTACGAAAGATCAATTCTTGATCCTGGAGTATTTCTGACTTGTGGAATAACAAATGAGAATTGTAAGTATCATTTCGTATTCGAAAAATATAGTCGGCCAAACATCGGTTTTGAACAATCAGGGTCATAGTGTCTGCAATAACTTGAGGGAAATTCCATTTATATACGATCTCACAGATACGTGTATTCTGTAACAAGAATTTTCTTAGATATAGTGAGTGTTGATTGAATCCAAGTCTGTCAGGAATAATATACGCTAGCACTCCCTGCTTTCTCAGCAAACCAACGCCTCTTTGCAAAAAAACTTCGTAGAGATTGGGGGAGTATGAATTTAGTTCGTAAAGTTTAGCGAGTTGCTTATAGAGTTCGAAACTCCCTACTTGCCTATGTTTTCCTTTCAATGACAACCAGGGAGGATTACCAATTACAACATCAAACCCATTGTTTAGATCAAAAATTTCATGAAAGTAAATATCAAAATCGAAAGTGGTTCTATCTCCAGTAATCAATTCAATCAGTTGATCAATCTGTACGTGAAGCTTTAGTTTTTCTTGTCGGTGGGTTTCTTCAAAATACAATCGTTGTAGCTTGTCCAACTTTACGAACAAATGATTGTTAAATAGATTCTTTTCCACCTTCAGCAATGAATTGCCACAAACTATCTTGTAATCCAGGTTGGGTAGCGGCTGAATATTGTCGTAATTCTCCTCATCCACCACCAGCGATAACCATAACCGTAGCTTAGCAATTTCAACCGCACCAGCGTCAATATCAACCCCGTAAATGCTCTCCTGAATTGCATGCCATTTCAAAGGGTACGGCGGTCTATTTGGATTGCCCAGGTATGTCCCTAATGCTTGCCGTGCCTGCACTATTTCATGCAGCATCCCTACGGGAAACGCCCCCGAACCAATGGCGGGATCGCAGAGCCTAATAGTTGCAAGTGCGACATCCAGTTCACGAGCATGATCGCGCACTGTCTGTGGTAACACATAATCGCCGCTCTTTAAGCCTGCTTCTTTTGCCGCATCTTGCTGCAAGGCCAGCGCTCCTTGGCGCACCAGTATAGTAATATCTTCAAGGGGCACCCTCTCCACGCGGGTCATTGTCTTCATCACTTTCTGCTGTGGTTTGGTTTCACCGAAGAAGGCGGTTTGTACTGGCTTGTTTTTAGCCAGATCGCGTTCCATTAGATTAACGCGTGTATCGAGATAGTTGATCAAACTCTCCTGGCACATGTAATGGACAATTTCACGCGGTGTATAAAAAGCGCCCTTCGATTTTCTGTCCTGTATTTCCAGTAGATTTTCAAATACTTTGCCCAACATCTCTGGGTCAACAGCTACCTCCTTTTCTAGTGGTTCCTCTTCCCACACCGTAAAGTTATAGCGGTCAAACACATCTAGAACACCGGTGCCCCTGTCATCCTCTTCGTTTCTACGGTTTGAGAAAAGAGTATTTGGCAAGAGTAGATTGGTATTCCGCCAATCGTAGCCGCCCATTGGCTCAAACAGACCACCGTTCAAAAACGGTATCTGGCATGTATAATCGTCAATGATGAACAAATCCCCATCTCGACGAACGGCCAGCGCTTCATAAAACAGCGGTTCCAACACATCGTTGAAATAATTACGGTAGGTGGCACCGCTTCGTTTGGCAAACAGGCGACGCATAAAGTCTTTAGGCCCGCTGCCCCATTTCTTGCCGGTTGCAACGCCCAACCAGCCCTTCTTCTGTACAAAATATAGGAAGACAATCTGACCCAACAGTTTTTTGGCAAAATTCGGCACGTGGATCTCCGCCCGCTTGAAATCGGCTACCAGCACCTTGTCTTTTTCAAGAATGGCCTCGATTCCTTCGACTAGCTGTAGGAACAACTCTTTGTACTCTTCAAAGAACTGCTTACTAACCACCTCTATCTGGAATGCACCAGCCAAATCATCAATGGATGGGTTAACTGCATCTTCAATTAGGAAAGGACGAAGCTGTGCTGCCGCCGTATGGGTTGGCTCTGTGAGCCCTACCAAAAATGAATACCTCCGCGCCGGAGTCAACTCCTCTTCAGCACCTTCGTCACCAAAGGCATATTCCAGGCGTACAAAGGAAAAGCGCCAATCGCTAATATCCTCGTGGTAAAAAGCAATCAGTGCCGCCTCCACACTTTCATCATGATCCTGCTTCAAGTACCAGGCGACAAAATTGCGTTGCATGGTTCGCGCTCGCTCCAGTCCACTACCCTTACGCACGCGTACAATCAACACATCCATCCGCTCGCCGTTTGGATCGGTATAGATAAACGGCCGGCGGTAAGTACTGATATGCTCCCGAAACGCCTGCGGGATGATGTTGCCTGAACGGTAGCCAAACGATTTGTCCCGGTCCACATGATTCAGCAAGTTGGAAATGAAGTTTTCAAATACCTGCTCGTCAAAAGCGGTGTCGAATGTTTGGGCAATGAGATTGGTAGCTGCGACCTGGTTCATGCTCTCTCCATTACACTTCAATCAGCAACTGGCTGCTGCAAATAGGCGGACAAGATAATTTCGCGTTTGCTGCTGGCTGTTGCAACGGTAATTTCCGTTGTTTCAGCAAAGATCAGGCTGGCATCGACCTCTTCACGTAAAATTGCCAGAATCTTCAAGCCATTCAGCGACCGGCCAGCCTTCTTCACTTTTTGCATAATTCTCTGGCTTGTTTTGCTGGGCATGCGCCCTTCTTCAAACGCTTGCCGAGCCAGCCGCAAATAATCTTCGTCTTCATCGGTCATTTTGGCGTTGTCTTTTTGCGCTGCGCGGATATTGACCAACACCCTTCTGGTATTGGTATGACCGCCCCCCACGGACTTGGGCGCGTTCTCACCTTCTAAGGTCGAATCAAACTCTTCCTTGTTCCGTACCAAAAGGTCGTAGTAAGTTCTGGGGATCTTCTGCCTGGCAGTATCTGGCTCACACTTCATCAAATCCACGGCATCGAAGAAATCCACTTCCCGCGATCCGTGTATCGCTGAAACAAAAAACTTTTTCAGGCGTCCCATGCGGAAAAAGGTGACCAATTGATCACCGGGGACATCGGTATTTGCGTCAGAAGGAGCATGCAGCCAACCGGCTCGTGCTTTCTTCGGCAACCGCTTGAGCAGTTCAAACAACCCTGGATCATTATCACGTACCTGACGAATCACCTGCAGATAGGCCAGATCAGATTCTTCTTCCTCAGTTGCATCCTCGCCGAAAGTCTCGCGGCTCGTCAACTTGCGATACAACACCTGCCCTCGCAAATCATGCTGCGTTACTTCCTCTTCGTCTGACAGATATTTCGCGTCTTCGCCCAACATGTCATGGAAGGCCTGAATCTTGGAAATGATATTTCCTTCCAGTCCTAAATGTTCGTCCGACTGGCTGGTTGGGAAAAAGTTAAATACATGCACGACTGAGTGAACTGTCCCACTCGATTGACACGGCCAACACGCTGCAATACTCTTGTCGGGTTCCAGGGCAAATCATAATTGACCACGATGTTCGAACGGTGCAGGTTGATACCTTCCGCCAACACATCGGTTGTAATCAAAAGCTGTATATTGTCTACCGGGCGGGAATGTCGCGGGTCATAATTGCTCTCAATCAAGTACCGCGCTGTTTCCTTAGCCATTGCTTGGCCATCGTGTCTTCCGCCACCACTGGTGAAATACATCACCTGTCCAGGAAATTGCTCATTGAGTTTGCCGTAGAGGTAACTCGCAGTTTCGGCCGATTCGGTGAAGATGATCATCTTCTTTCCCTTAAGCAGCGGGTTCTGCATTAACTGCCGGACAAACTCTTCCCGTTTGGGATCACGTTTCACATTTTTCCAGAGGCTCTGTACTTGCATGACCATTTCCCGGTCAGACACCAGATCCTGACGAAAACGAGGATTACAAACGAGGTAGATGGGATGATTTCCAAATCCCCTTCATCGAGCAGCCGTTGAATCTGCTCCTCGTCGTCGCGCTCCATCAGATCGTACACATTCACCGCTTTGCTGATATACACCATGCCATCATCGAGCATCTGGATGAAGCTGTCGTATGAAGCAATAAAGCGCTCCAATGTTTTCCGGAAAGCGAAAGAACTGCTCTCCAATCGCTTAATTAGCAAACTCTTCATGAACCCACCGACATTGCGCTGCGATTGCTGCTCGAAAGCAGAAATCTGCTGCCTCAGGTACAACCTGGGCATATAACGCGCGTAGTGGAAGTCCTGCAACAAGGCGATTGTCTCATTAAAAGCAAATTCCGTATCCGGGTCAAAGCGGTAAATGATACGCTCCGGATCAGCGATATCCGGGAACGATAGCCCTTGCTCGGCAATGTCCTGCGAAAAATAGCGTACAATTTCGCTCCGGGTGCGCCGAATCATGACGTGACTGAGCACCTTCGTCCGTACCGCGCGAGCCACATCTTTTACTTCGCGCAAATAGTCGGGATCATTCTTGTCGTCATACTGCGCCAGTCTTCCCGTAGTTCGCGGAAGAATAATTCCAAGTTAGGCAGGCCGGGGATGAGGCTTTTGCGCGGCGCCTGGAACAATTTCAATTGTGCTTCAATATCGTCCACACGGTTATTGAGCGGTGTCGCCGAAACAAGGACAACTTTTTTGCCCCAGCATATCTGGTGCAGCGATTCATATTGCTGTGTTTTCTCATTACGGAAACGGTGGGCCTCGTCAACAAAAACATATTTATACTTGTCGTGGCCGCGCTGGATGATGTGATGCAGCTTTACCCAAGATTCCACCGTCGCTGGGACGCGAAAATCGCGAAAAGTCTCTTCCCAATATTCTTTCAACACCGGCGGACAAATAATCAAAATGCGTCCTCTGTCTAACTGCTGCGCCAGCAACGCCGAAATGAAGGTCTTGCCCAAGCCAACAACATCAGCCAGAAAAACGCCATTGTAGGTATCAGAATGCGTTTGGCCGAAACCACCGCTTGTCGCTGGTATTCCAGGTCCATAAACCCTTCAGGTAGGTAGGGATCAAAATCGTCGTCAGCATTGATTTCTTCTTTGAAGTACTCGTACAGGAATTTGAGGTACAGTTCGTAGGGGGTAATCTGGTCATTGAGCCAGGTACGTTTATTAATAGTGTCAATATACTGCTCGGAGAGGTCCACCGCTTCCGCCCATAATTCTTCAAACTTTTCTAATGCATAATCCACATCGGCGCGGTTTTTCAGTTCGACGTTAAATTCATACTGCCCTTTCAAACCGCTGAAACTGAAATTGCTGGAACCAGTGATGACACGGCCATAGTCCGGAAAGTCATCTGTGGAAACGTTGGATATATACTTTGGCATGGATGTTTTGGCTGGGATGAGCCTTGATTTCCAACTTACCAGATTCCAGGAACTCAATGAACTTCCGTACGCCTTGTTCTGTTTCATAACTGTCTGGCGAGTAGGCGAGTTCGTCTGCAACATGATCAGCAAACACATCTTTGGTTTCGGAGTGGGAGAGAAGCCCTAGCTCCAACTGCCGCGCCTGAGTTTGGAACGTATCAATGATTTCAAACGCCTGCCGGTCGACGCTGAGGCCAACTAAGATGCGGATCTTCTCCACATCTTCCATCGCATCATAAAGCAGATGAAAGCCGCTGGTGCGGAAGTAACCAACCAAGAACATCGAAGTATTGCACATAGGCTAATGTGAGAATAAAGCAATCAAGGAGGGTGGTTGGTGGTTCGTTGGTAAAAAGAGTAAGATCGTTGAACATGAAGTGGCCGGTTTGAGAACCTTTATCCCGAATTAGGACAGCACCAATGTGGAAGGGGGTTTTCTTTTTTCCGCTGCCGAAATTTGAGATGCACAACTAACCTGCTAAGCGACTGTTTGCGTTTCCGAACATGGCTTCAGCCCTTCAAAATCTAAGGGCATTCACGGGGAGGATTGCACGGAACACAACATAATTTTTCGATATTGAATTGTCAAATTCAGCGTTTAGGCTAAACGATAGCAGTATCATCTTTCCCCCTACCCTTACATATTTACCTGTTCCACGGCTTATATCCGGTTGCGGTTGAACCACTTGACCATACTTAAACTAAATTTGCGTTAGCTTAAGTATACTGTTAGCGCTTGGCCAATACAAAAGGGTTTCGCCACACGGCCGTATCTCTGCACACACCCATACTATCTGCCTCCGCTTTCATACAGGCTTAAGCTGCCGGCCTATTCCGCTGCCGCTTCCACGGTAACAGCCAGCCGGTAGGTCCAGATCCCCTGCGTATTCTTGACCGTGAATTCCTCACCCACCGCGATGGCCGTCTCGGCTGCCTGGTCGACATTGTCGTCAAAGATATGGCAGTCGATGAACAAGCCGTCTGAAGCCGAGCAGCCGCCAAGCAGCAGCGGCAAGAGCTTTCTCGACTGGGGTGAGGTGTTCAATGACCATATCCTGGCAACGGCGATTTTGATCGCTTGCTGCATCATGCTGCGACATTGAACATCAAGGGCGAAAGTTATCGACTTAAAGAGAAACGTAAGGCGGGGTTACTCGGCCGGACACCGCAGTCGACCGAGGTGCCAAAGGAGGTGGTGACTGATACGGACCAAGAAAGTTAGAGAAGACATTTTTACCGTAAAAAAGGGGACATTTTAAGTCGGAAATTTGAGGACATCTTAAGTCGTGATTGAGCTTGTGCATGATCAGCGCCAGATCCACACCTTGCATACGAGCATGGTAGCCCCAGGTTTTTCGCAGACTGTGTGTGCCGAAGTTGCCGCGCAAGCCTACTTGCCGACAAATGGTGGTGATGACTTTCCAGGATTGGCCGCGTCTAATTGGTTGCATAAAACTATTGGCTTTGGTATTGAAAAAGATGAAATGCTTGTGGTCACCGGTGATTTCCGGATATGCTGTAAGATACTCTTCCAAGACTTCCTGGATACTATCATTGATCACAACTTCTTGTCGTTTGCCCTTCTTCTGTTCTTTGATCCAAAAGCGTTGTCTGATCCGCGTGTGCAATAGCATTGTTGGCACCCTCTTTGCTTATTTATTGAGGCAAAATCTCTTGTAATTCTTGTTCAGAAAAATGTTCCCGAAGAATTTCAACAACATCCTTATACGCTTGCTCATTTTGTTGTGCAAGTGTTCGCATCATTACTTTTACCATATCAATATTTTGCTGGGCGGAATACTTAATAATTTCCTGATGTATCGAGCGAATTGCCCCGTTCTTATTAAAAACAACATTGCTGGCCGCAGTAGCTCCCAATATTTTGGCAACTTCCAACAAATTTATTCCATACATTTGTTAAAATTCTTTCAAATAGTTGGAAATGTCCTGTGAACTACGCATATTGGTTGTAAAGATTTCAAACAATGTTTTTATCATATCTCTATACATAGCTTTTGTCTCAGCATCAGTATTTTCTGATTTTGATAATTCGGTCAAACCCTCAACCAAGACTTTGAAGTTCTCTTTGTTAATATTCAATTCATCGAGCCGGGATTGCAGAACTTTACCAAATAATTGTTCTTTCTTGTTGAGGGTGTAGATTTCCTTTATTGCCCCAACGATTTCCGGCAGATTTTGAACGACTCCTTGTACAATCACAAGTTTAGCCGATACCGGTTGTATTTCACTGTTTATGCTTTTTTCGTCCATGACCACTTTCGACCTTTTTCTTGCGAGGTTTTCTCATCATCTGAATTCTCTTTATCTTTCCATACGACATCAAAGAGCTTCTTAACACCATAAGCAGACCCAACTGCGATTGCAGGAACCACAATAACCGTCCCTGCCAACATTCCGCCGCCAACTAATGCGCCAAGTGCAGCTAAACCAGAGGTCATCCCCGCAGCACTAAACCCAGAGACTGTACCACTTGCCGCAATGGCTGCTACAGGTACACCAACCGCTGCAAGTCTTGCCGCACTATCTTTAATAAGAAGTTTAAATCTTTCAGAAGTTGGGGGAATATCTTTGATTTTAGCAAGATTCTCTTGGATAGATTTTATAGCATCAACTTGTTCTTGGGTTATGCCCAAGATTTCCCCGATTCCAAGAATATATTGATATTCTTCGTCAGAAAATGCTGAGTCAGTCAAAGCAAAGAGACACAAGTCTGAGATTAATGTGTATTTCAATTCCGTATTGCCAAGCTCTTGAATTGTTTCAAGGTTGGCGATTTTATCTTCGTGTTGAAGGCTAAATATTGACGAATAGATTCTTGATTTTCCCTCGTCCGAAATCTCAAGTTGTTTCAACAAAATATCCAATTGGCGTTTTTCCTTATCAGAGAATTCTTTATCCACATAACAGATGGCAGATAAAATACTCAAATAAACAACACGCTCATTTTCAGGATATTCCTCTAACGGATGTTTCTTCTGTTCTTCTGACATAATTACCCCTCCTCAACGTGGCTTCAGGGTGCTAACGGGTTGATAACCTAACAAATTAATGCGCGAAATCCGTCTCAGTCATCTTATCTGAATCAAAATCGACCTCTCATTTGGATAAAGTCATTCACAGGGACATTAGCAACACAAATTCCGTGTATAAAGTGAAATACTGGAACTTATCCGTTAATTCTTCACGTTAATGGATTATATCAATATTTCAGATCCACTTTTTCAACAGCCTGTAATCCTAGACTGAGTTGAGCATCGCAAGTACACTGCAACGTTACCGATTTTAAATGGAATTAGCGTGATGCGCTCCTATCCTTGGTGTGGTAAATGTTAAGATCTTCCATTTTTAAACAAGAATTTAGTTTGGCTTAACTATACTGAAACCGCTTGGCCAATACAGAGCAATTCAACCACACACCCTAAACCAATACTATCTGCCTTCCCTTGCACACAGACTTAAGCTGCCGGCCTATTGCGCAGCCGCTTCCACGGTAACCGCCAGCCGGCAGGTCCGGAATCCCCTGCGTATTCCTACCTGATATCTGTGTGTGCTCAAGGCTGATCACGGCCTGGCCCGGCTGCAGCGCGCGGAATATCCAGCTCTCCTTGGCGGGGGTCCCGCCCATGGGTGGGATCCCCGTTTCATATTCACGGGCAAGCGCCTGCAGCACTTGCGGGTAGTCGTTGGCCGGGTAGCCTGGCGACGGGCGCGGTCGAGAGAGCCAGTCACGGCGAGTTGGGGAGCAGGGGCGGGTTTGAAACCCGCCCCTACATATAACTGTGCGAGACAGGTTATGGTATAGTTATTGCGTCCGTTTTAGGGACTCGCTTGACTTCAATTCTAAAGGAGAAGACGGATGTCCAACACAGTCTACGACCGCGGCGCGCGTGTACACGCGAGCGGCAGGCAATCGGGATCGCAGTACATTGTCGCCGCGGGCGACACTTTCTACTCTATCGGCCTGCGTTTCGGCGTCCCGTGGCAGGAGATCACGCGCGCCAACAATCTCGCTGACAATGCGTCCGGTCGTCCTGAAACGCGCCTGATCATCCCTGGCCTGAGCCAACCGCGCCCCGTCCCGCCCACCGAGTAAACAACCCGACCACGACAAAGGGACATCATCAAACGGTCAGGCAGCGAAGCGGCGGGGGAAGCCGCCCATGCTGGAACGAGAAGAGCCCCATACCAGGCAGCACCGTCTACGCCCGTTACACGGTTATCGTCAGCGGCAGCGGCAGCGGCCTGCACGATAACAAAATTGTCGTACGCATTAAGGACAGCCGTGGCCCAACCCTCGCCCGGCGCGAGACAACCGTTCAATGCATCTGGCAAATGGCAGTGGAGTTCAAGGGGGCGTTCCCGTCCACGCCGGCAGCGACGGCATCATCGAAGCGGAGTCGCCAGGCAGCAATCTGCGCACGTCAGTCACCGTGCATTATCGCTGACGGCTGACGGCTTCATGGTGTAAGTACGGCTACCCGACTACAGGAATGATGACTACCTGACTATCCGACTACCTGACTACCAGACTAACAACTAGAGAAAATCTATGGCCGCCATCATCATCATGTCGCCTTCGTTCGAGAGCTTTGGAAGCTGTCCAAGAAGCCGAAATCCGCTCGCTGTTGATTCCGGATGCTAATCCTTTTCGCCAGTGGTACGGCCTTCTATCACCATAGCATTGAAGGCTGGAGCTGGACTCGATCCCGCTCTGACTTCACGGTGATCACGCTGGCCACGGTCGGCTATGGCGACCTGGCCCAACCACCCGGAATCGAAACTATCTACGGTGGTCTACATCCTTCTTGGCCTGAGCGTCTTCGTCTCCTTCGCCAGCATGCTCGCCAAAGAGCGCTCGGAAATTCAAGCCAGGCGCTTCGGCAAGAAGAATGAAGATGAGACGCAAGAAACTAATTAGAGAGCTTGCCAACTTTCAGAAAAGTTGGCAGCTCAAACAAGGAGAACTAAATTAGTTACCCGCACAACTACCCGATTCTGCCTTACGACTACAGCGCCTGGAACCGACGATTGACACACGCACGATGGCTCTGCATCATGACAAGCACCATGCGGGCTACGTTAACAATCCGAACAAGGCGCCGGCGTCGGCCAGGCCATTGACAAGGTAAAATCTACCTGGAAAGAACCTGACGGATCTTTGGTAAGGGCGTGGCGGGCTCATCGCTATTGAGGCGAATCGGGCTGGCTGGCGTGCAAAAGATAAGGGGCAAAGTTGGAAGACAACTTCGCCCCTACCAGCCCAATACCCCCACAGACATTAGCTTCGCTGCCACAGTTGGCGTGGCTGCAAATATATAGAGGAAAGGAGCACTGCATAGCCGCGTTTTTGATCCACATCTTCCTGGGTGATCAGAATCGGGTTAAGAATGGACGCCAGTGAAGCAAATAACGGGGATGGCAGCTTTCTTACTTGTTCCGTTAATGCCCTGTCCAAGGCGGCAATAAAAGATTGCAGGGCAGCCGATTTTGATTTCACTGGACCAGTAAATTGACCGTCACATCCAGCGCGGCATACGTTTCCGTTGCAGCATCCGGGTTGAGATTGGGATCGAAGTAATAAATTACCTGCACATGCTCATCGTGGGCAGCCAGCGTGCCGGCGATACGTTCAGCTAAAGCAAATTTGAAATGATCGACGAAATCATGGCGCTGCCACATTTCGGCAAGGTCGGTCCCGCGACTGGGCAGGATGCACTTGCTATACGCGTGCTGCAGGGCATCGATCTGGATCGTTTCCACCGTTTCTTGCAGTGACGTGACAGGGGGTTGAGGCGTCGCTTGTTTGATCGGGGGCTGTAGAATATTGATTGCCATCAGTTATCTCCTAAATCATGGTTTTGTCTCAGCAGCATTGTAGCATCTGGCCCCTGAAAAACGCCTAGAAAAGGGCTGCAAAAAGATGAAAACGGCATGAAAAAGCCGCTGCAAGGTTGCAGCGGCTGTCTAGTTTTGCCTGGCTGCCAGCATGGCCGGCTAAGGATCATCCTGCGGGCATTGCAACATATAACCCACGCCTTGAATGGTTACGATTAGCTGCGGGTGAGCCGGATCGGGCTCTACAACTATAGCAGCTCAAACAGTAGACAAATAACTCATGCCGTAATATATAAAAAAACAGCTACAACATTTTCTGCAACAATAAACACAGCATCAGCAACTCCAGCTTTAGATCTTACAGCTAATATTTGGTTTGTAGTAGTATATCCATATAGTCCAATTCAACCTATAATTAATTCTTTAGATTATTATGATTCTGCTGGAGATCCGATAAATTTTTTCCCCCAATATATGACTTCATCATTGCTTATGTCTAGTGCTACTGATATTACTTTAAATATAAGTCTCAACCAAAATCTACAACCAGAACAGATTATATTTGTTTTGGATCATTATGGGATACTGTTTCACAAAATAGTGCTTTCCGCAAAGAACTCGGAGGAGGCGTGAAACTGGTGGCTATTCCAACCATCCGCCCCCCCCGAAAACCGCAAGTTTGGGAAACCACTGACCCACGAGATGGAAATCGTCGATGTGGCCGGTACGGGCGATGATCGACGGCAGCTGGGCCTCGAAGTGAATCTCGAGCTCGACCGAGGAACCTGGTTGGATCTCCTCCGGCAGCGGAACCCGCATGACTGAGAAGTCGTCTGGGTTCCCGTCATCCGGCCGTACGAATTCCATCGCCGGCAGGAGATCCACACCTTCGCCGGTCGCGAGATGGTCGATACGCGTCCATCCCCAGTCAACCGAACCATCGACAAGGTTTCTCAGCGATTGACCCCCCACCTCGCGCATGAAGGTGGTCTGCAGCTCGCAAAGGCATTGAGGTAGAGGTGGAAGTAGATCTCGGCGGTGGGCGTGTCCGTCGGGTTGGTCCAGCGAATCTTTTCGGTGGCGTTGAGACGATGGTTGGCGGGGTCGAGTTCGACCTCGATCTCGTAGTCGGCCACCCCGGCCCAAGCGGGCACGGCACAGAGAATCAGAGCAGATGCAAACAGGCGCCAACCCGAACCGCGCGGAACCCGAATAACCACCAGTGAAGTGTACCTGACGCCGGCACGCATTTCTCTCCGCATCAGGGGGCGAGGAATGCGATTGTCGCTTCGAGCAGTTATAGTTCGACGCGGA
>CAVONO010000010.1:0-401897 GCA_963697305.1 uncultured Chloroflexia bacterium | reverse complement strand
TCGCTGGCTGAAAGAATAGGTGCCGATCCCCAGGGAACGGGCTTCTTCGGGTATGCTTTTTTCGATGCGAACCGTGCCAGTTTAAAAGCGCTTTCGCTTGACGGGGTTGCACCAACCCTGGAGAACGTTCAGAACGAAAGTTATCCGGCCGTGCGTCCTTTATATGTTTACAGTTCACCGGCTGTCTTGGAAGATAGACCAGAGGTCGCTGCATTCTTGGGATATTATTTGCAGCACCTGAACGAAGTCATTCTCGAAGTTGGGTACTTTCCAGTAGATCCGGAATCCCTTACTTCCCAACAACAGGCACTTGCCGCTGCGTTGGGTAGCGAGACATTGCCAGAGATCGATCCGGCTGATTATTCTGGTTCAATAGCGATTACTGGTAGTTCAACCGTGTACCCAGTCAGCTTGGCTGTGGCTGAGCGTTTTCAGGCGGATGGCTTTGATGGCGAGGTTACAGTTGAAAGTATCGGTACGGGTGGCGGGTTTGATGCTTTCTGTACCGGCAGTGGCGATTTTGATCTTGTCAATGCCAGTCGAGCGGTAGATACGCTGGAATTCGAAGCATGTCGTGCGAATAATCGGGATCTTGCTGAATTCCGAATTGGAATTGATGCCGTTGTGGCGGTCGTCAGCGGCGTGAATGCTTTTGCCACTGACGTTACCAGGGAGCAGATGGAGCGACTGTTCACGGACGCCATCACCTGGTCTGATATTGATCCAGGTTGGCCTGCAGGCAAGATTGCCCGTTACATTCCCACCTCGGATAGTGGCACGATGGACTTTTTCGTTGGCAATATCTTTGATGTACAAACTCTAGAAAATATGCCCTATGATGGCTTGGTGTCTACATTTATCGGCAGCGTCAGCGCTGGTCGATGCCGGGCTGTGGAACGAGAGCAGAAATTCTACGCGAATTACCTGATCTGCGACGATCCTGATGCTTATCGCGCGGCTTGTGCTAGCGCGAACCCGCCCATGGGCTGTACTTCCGAATCACGAACGTCACAGGATGTCGAAAGACTGATACAGGCCGAGGTCATTAAGCCCAGAATTCTGAAGTCTTGGTATTTATACCCTTCGTTGTTCGAGCGTGAGATGATAGCCTTGGAGGCAGCCCGTGATTACCCAAATGCTGAAATCAGATTCAATTCCTGGTTGTCTCGGGACTTCATTTTTAGCCCTCAATCAAGTATTCCAGAGCTAGCTGGTGTGCGTACGGCAATTCTAGGTTCGTTATGGGTCGTGCTGATATCAATCATGCTGGCTCTCCCGCTTGGCGTTTCCGCAGCCATTTACTTGGAGGAATATGCCAGCCCGGAAAGATGGTATAATCGGGTTATTCAGACCAATATCAATAATCTGGCCGGCGTCCCTTCAATCATCTATGGCATGCTTGGGCTTGCGGTATTTGTGCGTGCCCTAGAACCACTTACCAGTGGCGCTATCTTTGGCCTGGTAGAAGCGGGCGGTACGGCGAACGGTAGGACAGTGTTGGCCGCCGGCTTGACGCTGGGCCTTCTCGGTCTGCCAATAATCATCATCGCCGCCCAGGAAGCGGTCAAGGCTGTACCGCCGTCGCTGAGCGAAGCCAGCATGGGGTTGGGTGCGACTAAGTGGCAAACTATCTGGCATCACGTGCTCCCAAATGCACTACCAGGCATTCTCACCGGCACAATCTTGACCATGTCACGCGTCATTGGCGAAACAGCACCGCTGGTGGTTGTGGGGGCTTCAACTTTTATCACCACTGACCCTACTGGCCCCTTTGCCAAGTTCACGTCATTGCCCGTACAGATATTCCAGTGGACGACCCGGCCACAGGATACATTCCGTAATATTGCGGGCGCGGCAATTATTGCCCTCTTAATCCTTCTGCTGCTGCTAAACGCAGCCGCAATAATTCTACGAAACCGGTTTAGTAAACAGCTATGATGATGAATAATGAACCTATGATAGATACAATTCATTTTAACAACGGGCGAGGATATGAAGAAACGCAAAATCGCATGGAAAGTGACGCCATGACTAATTCGAGCCCTATAATGGACGGTTATAACACCACAGAAGCCACTGATCTTTCGGAAAGTGATGGTGTAATGAGTACAAATCCATCTAACAATGGTCAATACGCCATCGAAGCCAAGAAACTCGACGTGTATTATGGCAATTTTAGGGCGATCAAGGAAATCAATCTTAAAGTAATTGCCCAAAAAATCACGGCGCTGATCGGCCCTTCCGGTTGTGGTAAAAGTACTATGTTGCGCTCATTTAATCGCATGAATGATCTTATTCCAGTAGCACGAGCTGAGGGTGAGATACTGTTTCACGGAAAGAACATCTATGATAGCGATGTAGACCCGGTAGAAGTTAGAAGGCGTATCGGCATAGTATTTCAGAAACCAAATCCTTTCCCAAAGAGCATTTATGACAACGTAGCCTGGGGAGCCAAGATCAATGGTTTCAAGGGCAGCAAACAAGACATGGATGACTTAGTTGAATATTCACTGCAACAAGCGGCCATCTGGGATGAGGTTAAGGATAAGCTGGATCAAAGCGGTTTGTCCTTGTCTGGCGGCCAGCAGCAGCGCCTCTGCATTGCTCGAACCATTGCAGTCAAGCCGGAGATCATATTGATGGATGAGCCGGCCTCAGCACTGGACCCGATATCGACACTGCGAATCGAAGAACTGATTCAGAAGCTCAAAGAAAGATACACTATTGTGATCGTGACCCATAATATGCAGCAGGCTGCGCGGGCCTCCGACTATACGGCCTTTTTCAATATGGGCAGCGATCGTGCCGGTTATCTTGTGGAGTATGGCGAGACAGAGGAGCTATTTACCAGTCCAACGCATCAGATTACTGAACAATACATCACCGGGAGATTTGGCTAGCACTTGGCAGAATTAGTGGTCCAGGAAGGAATTAGCGATCTAGATTCTCCTTTTTTGCGACAATCCTGACCTCTAGCCGGGTAAACTACTAGAACTTCTTTGAAGTTGGACTTCTCCGCAGACGGCATGTTAAGCTGGCGTCCTGACCAGAAATCCGACTTCTGGCCTCAACAAGTTTTCTTAGATCACATAAAAAGAATCGAATCATTTGGATTAGTCTCCTTCGGAGGGCAAACTGCAGAATGTTGCGAGAAGGTTTTGACCGCGAACTGAACAATCTTAGGGAAATTGTGCTGGCTACCGGCAGCGAGGTCGAGGAAAGCCTGATGAAGGTCACGAAGGCTTTGCCTGAATGTGACGAGAACAGTGCCAGGCAATTGATCAGTGCAGACAAGCATATTAACGAACGGTATATTGAGGTGGTGATGAGGAGCCTGCGTCTAATTGCCACGCAACAGCCGATGTCTAGAGATATGCGCCTAATTGCCGCGTTAATTGAAATAGCGGGGGAGCTAGAGCGCATTCACGACTATATAAAAGGAATTGCAGAAACCAGCCAGGAGATTGGTCCGGAGGTATTGTTACTACCCAGTATTGCCTGAGATTTACCCTATATGACGGGTTTGACTCAAGATATGTTGAATCGATCGATGATTGCATTCGGTGACTACAACGCAGTTTTGGCGCAAAGTATCCCTGCCTCTGACGACCTGGTAGATAAACTCTTTAGTCAAATGTATGGGGAAATCGTGCAATATGTTTCTCAGGACCCATCCCTTATCCCTTACGCTAACCAGTTTGAGTGGGTTATTCATAATATGGAACGTTCTGCAGACCGAGTGATCAACATTTGCGAATGGGTGATCTATATGGTCGCCGGTGAATATAGCGAATTAGATTCGGAATATGAATCTGCTCCGGTTACTTGAGTTTAAGCTTTTCTAGATCGTTAGCAATAAGGGGTACAATTCTGACGAAGGTGCTTAAAGAAGATTGATTTCCTATTGCTATTGTAACCATCTGGCGAAAGCTGCGAGGACATACCTCGGATTGGCGATGTTTGTACTGGTGTTGGCAAGCTGCGTGGACTCGATGAAGATCCCTCCATACCCGCCGGTGCTTTATATAGGCTGGGATGGGAACAGTCGCAGCCAGATTTATCGCCTGGAGGCTAAAGGGGCACCTACACAGTTGACCGATCTGGAAAGCGAACTAATTGGCTTTGCTGTGTCTTCAGATGCGACCCAAATAGCCTTTACGACCTTGGAAGCTAACGGCATGAGTACAATCTGGCGGATGAATGTTGATGGTGATCAACTGAGTCAGATTCTTTCGTGTTATAAAGCTGAGTGTTCGCAACCGGTTTGGGCACCGGACGGTCGACGCCTGATTTATGAGCGTCGAATAATTGGGGAGGATGGCGTTCCTGGCTCATCTTATTTGTGGTGGCTTGATACGTTGACAGGAGAGACGGTCTCGGTTCTTGACAATGATGAAGCAAGGGGAATGGCAGCCCGTTTCTCACCCGATGGAGAATGGTTGAGCTATGCCACTCCGGAAGATGAGGGGACTCATCTTTATAACCTGAAAGACGGCCGTTCTCATTTTGTGCCTGAGGGAATCGGAGTCCCGGTGGCCTGGAGTCCAACAAGTGCTCAGGTTATCATCCCCAATTTGGATCTGGTGATCGTTCACGGTGATGAGGGGGAGGATCATCTGGAACATACGCACGACTATCAGACGGCCGTTCATTTGTTCGCGGTGGAGGTGGAAGGCGGGGAATTGGAGCCAATTAGTGAGAATCTCAATATGGACGACAGTGTACCGGCCTGGTCGCCTGGGGCAGATTGGATCGCCTTTGGACGCCGTTTAGCGGGGCCAGCTACAGGGCGACAGCTTTGGTTGATGCGACCCGATGGCAGCGAGGCTCAGGCGCTAACTGAGGACTTTTCGGTGAATCATGGCCCTCCATTTTGGTCCCCAGACGGCCGTTATTTGCTTTTTCAGCGCCTTTCACTTGATGAGCCGGAAAGCGAGCCTGGTATCTGGATCCTTGATGTCGAGAGCGGGGAGACAACAAATCTGGTGACCGCTGGTATGCAACCAATCTGGCTTGCAGAAACAATCGCAAAATAGTGGCACGGATTTTGCAGGATACGCGGGTTGCGCAATCTAGCCTACGACGGTCTGGAGGAGAGTTGAGTGAGCAAGAAGGATGTTCTTATCTTATGTACTGGTAATTCGTGTCGCAGTCATATGGCGGAAGGTATGGTCAATTATTACCTCGGCGATGATTGGAATGCCTATTCCGCAGGTATTGAACCGTCCGGATATGTTCACCCGCTGGCGGTCGCCGTATTAGCAGAAATCGGTATTGACATATCTGGTCACACATCGAAATCAACAGAAAGCTTTCGTGCGATGTCGTTGGACTGGGTGCTAACAGTCTGCGATGATGCTGCTGAGAGCTGCCCGGTATGGCTAGGGCAGGGGAACCGTGTTCATATTGGCTTTCCGGATCCAGCCAAGGCTATGGGCACAGACGAAGAGAGATTAATGATATTCAGACAGGTTAGAGATGATATTCGCGAGCAGGTGCTAGAATTCTTGAAAAGAGTTTAGAGAGTTGCTTGGGTGCGAAGGATGCGATGAGGTCAATACAGTTTTGGTTTTTGGTATTAGCAAAGGCAAAATCTCTGTTCTCAGATGCCCGATAGAGACGTAGGATTGATATTGACCTTGTTGACGCGGCGCGTCATATCATTTATAATAATCTTAGTTGAATAGCCACGCCTGTTTGTTGGCGTATTAGTCCTGTCGGGTCTTACCTCTGGGGACGCAATTCATTTTGCATTAGCCCGACAGGCTTTTTGTTGCCTCCCTACTGCCGAATTGGTTAGAATGCTCACGTGTCCGAGAACAGCAAAAGTTCGTCTGCAAGATTGATTGGCGCGGCATTGATCGCTGCCGCCTTCCTGGTGATTTTACTTGGCGGGATTGGTCTGACGTGGGCAGGAATTGTGACTGAGCAAGAAACGCCATCTCCTTTGGAACAACAAGATATTGTGCAAGCGGATCCTATTGTAGCAGCAGGACCAAAACCAGTTGTGATGCAGTCAACAGCCATGGCATCGGCCGTTGCACCTTCACTACCTACAGCTATTGCTACCAGTAGGCCGGAACCTACAATCATGCCATTGCCCATATTCAGCAACCCAATTGATGATCGATTGGTTGAAGAGGTGAATAATTGGGGAGCAGGGTTCGTGCGGCTTAATAAGGATAACACCGGTGTTTGGCAGTATGCGGCAGGTAGTTTTGTACAGCCGATAGCGCTTGAAGTTGGCAACGGTGATGCATTTCTGCTGGACGGGGGTCGCGTTCTAGCTCTGAGTTTGGATATGCCGCAATCACCCAGATTATTGCTTGCCCCTGGTGATGAGATCGACGGCGTACTTGTTCTGGAGCCATTGGATCTAGCGCTTGCGGACAATGCTCTGTATGTTCTAGATCGTGCCGGGGATGTCTATCGTTACGATTTGGCAAGTGGCGCTTGGAAATTGGACCGGTACGATAGACCGGTTGAGGCGTCTTCTGGACATTATTTTGTTGCGGTTGACGTTGCCCATGTACAGAATGACGAAGTTGCAGAGGGTCAATCGCGAACGCTACTCGAGACGAATTATAAGTTTGTGATGGATTACGGAGGAGCCACGACATCCTTATGGAATCTACCAGAGGGACGATCGGTGGACGTTAGCAGCGTGGGCAATGACGTTTTTGTTTTGCAACGTGCAATGTTCGATCTGGAAGGACGTGTTACCAAGTACCGGGATACGCGCTCGATCGATGCTTTTACTCCTAGTATCGAGATTCAACAGCCTAGACAACTGGTAGCGACAGAGACGGCCGTATACGTGCTCGATCGGGGAGGCATACGTCTACTGGCTCTAGATCCGCAGAGCGGTATTTTGCTACGGGTATACCAACTACCACAATCTGAGCCCGTCTCCACATTCGCTCTAGATGGGGATGGACAACTTATTTTCGGTGGGCGCGAGCGGCTGTATTTTCTTGAACAAGCGGATCGTCTTGCGTACATCCCTGGCGGACCGACAGTGGCTGGTTTACAGCCGCATGATCCCACGTTGTTGATGTCGCTAGATGACTTCACTGTTCCTATTGGGGGATCAAATATCTCCTTCAGGGATTTTCAGATGCCAGGAGCGCCACGACATTACAGATTGGGCGTGCATCAAGGACTTGACTTCTACTGGCAGCCTGGAACAAAAGTGCTGGCGGCAGGGGACGGTATTGTAGTTCGTGCAGACCTGGAATACGTTCCTCCTACGGCCGTACAGCTTTCAGCTTGGTGGACGGACTCGCAGGAACGTGGTTATACATCATCTGAGATTCTCGATCGCTACTTGGGTCAACAAGTGTGGATCCAGCACGAAAACGGAATCGTAACGCGCTACGCACATTTACGCAGCATTACCTCAGGTATCGCTGAAGGGGTCCAGGTTTCAAGGGGGCAGATAATTGGAGAGGTTGGTAATTCCGGCTCTCCGGCGTCCTTGGAGAGCGAAACAGCGGATGCGCATTTACATTTCGAAATGTGGTTTGGCGATGCTAACCTGGGCCAATTCTTGCGGCCAATTGAGGCAAGGCAGTGGGTGGAGCGTATCTTCCCCAATCGGGGCCAGGATCAGTAGTTGGCAGTCAGGTTTGAGGGTATCTAAGGGGTTAAGCCTGGGAGTCTTCAACTGGCCCGCGTTCGTGCATCAAGTCTACAAGTTCGGAAATACGATTTCTTCGATAAAGGTATTGTAACAGGCTTCGTACCTTTTCTTTTTTGGCCCCGGCATCTAGTTGTTCCCAGTCGATGCCTAATTCAGTGGCCATTTGCTCTAGGTCATGCATATTGTAATGGGCCATCAGGTATTGACGGAGGATGGTTGGTGGTGAATCTGAGCTAATCTTCTCGAGGCGCGGCAGATGACTAGGCGGGACCGGGGTGAGAATACGCTCAACTGCCAAGGCCAGGGCACTGGTTTGGCCATTATTGCGGGCATTTTCGATGATGTTGCTGATGAGTGCATTCATGCTCTGATCGACAGTCATCACGTCGCTTTCGTTGATGTTGAGATCAAACATGAGGTCCAGGACGTCTTCACGGCCGAAACGTTCGCTGATCTCTTGGTAGAGCATTTGACGATCTATGGCACTATCGTCAGATTCGGCGACGTTGTTCACGCCATTGCCTTGTATGGCTGGCCTTGCGGGTGTGGTAAACGAGGGGATGGAACGGATAGGACTAATGAAAGGCAGAAGGGTTCCCCAAAGCCAAACAGCGGCACCCGCAAAGAGTGTTCCAGCGATGACGAAGTAAAAGAATCCCAATTCTGCCCGTAATGCTTCACCGTTGAATGCTCCTAAGAGTGCGTCAAGAAGAACGGCCGACGTCACCGTCAGGAGCCCAACACCCCAGGTGACTGACGGACGCCTGAGAAACATGATCAAGAAGATAATAATGATGGCAAGTTTTAGAAGTAGTAACCAAGACATATACAAATACTCACATCAGGTACGGCTGATCGCAAGGATTGTAGCACCGGCCTTCATTGCTGCAACAGGATTGTGTGTGTTATCATTTGTTTATACCAAGGACATGATGGTTGCTTGAAACTCTACAAACCAAAACACGTATACTAAGGTGAGGTAATGAGCAATAAAAAGGAACAGTCAGTGGACGGAGATTCGGCTTTGACGACAAGTAACAAGCATTCGGGTTTTTTCGGTGAACTTTGGCAGCAAGTGAAGCTTGTATATCAGCTCATGTTGGATCCTGAAGTGCCGATTTATCTGAAGATTTTACCCTTTGCTACCATCCTATACTTGCTGTTCCCATTTGATTTCTTGCCGGACGTCATCCCAGGCATTGGTCAGCTTGACGACATCACGATTCTCGTTGTTGGTGCCAAAATGTTCATCGAGCTGGCTCCTGATCGGGTGGTTGCGCGTCATTTGCAGAAGATGCGACGAAACCAGGAATTTCCCATTGAAACTGATAATCAGGCGAGCGGGAATATTCTTGAGGGAGATCCGGATATTATCGAAGGTATCCTAATTGAAGATGAGCATTCCGCTGATCTGACAAACAACAGCCAAGAGTATTAGCGAGTGTGTGACCAAGTGCAGTGACACTACGTCTTTTTGGGTAGCCTGGCGGCGTGGGTGGTACGCCGGCCACAGCGTCAACCTCAGGATTTTATGAAAATGTCCTGTAGTTAAGGCAGCAGTCCCATTTGTCTCAGAAGCCAGTCTCCGCCATAGTAGTACACAAATAGAACAAAACTACAGCAACAGCAGAGTACGAGAAGCAACAGCGCGGCAATAATGGTGGTTGGACGCCGGTTGTTGCGACGTTGGCTGGGCGTGGGTGGCTGAGGCGGATCACCCTGGTGAGGTACTACAACGGGTTCAGCCGCCATATTGGATTGTGAGTTCTCCGGTTTGGCGTCGAACTCGTATACGGCGGCTGGTTCTTCATGTATGGGCTTTTCCCATTCAGTTAAATTTGGTGGGTTTTCGGCGAATGCGGGCAGATCCGAAACAGCTTCGTCAGCCAAGCCATCATCGACCAATTCCATTTCTTCATCGTCTGGTTCGAGGAGAAGTGGTTGCTGTGGTTCCTCAGGAGCAAACTCCGAAGCTGTCATATCTTCTATTTCTTCCTGCTCCTGCTGCGGAGACTCTGGTGGCAGAAGCGCTCTGTCAACCACAGTGGCTAGTTGGTCCCCTTCATCGACCCGTACCTGGAATATGAGCGCTACACTACTTCCTATGGCTATGACTTGCTCTTGTTGGAGTTCTACAGGCTCACCGCCGAGGCGTACACCCTCTACAAAAGTGCCGTTCGTGCTGCCGAGATCTTGGATGCGGTAGCCCGACATTGTCCCAATCAAACGTGCATGTTGACGCGAGACTTCCGGATCATTAATGGTGATATCTGCCATGGGATCGCGACCAATGGTAATGCTGACAGAGGTAAGTTGGTAGGTTTTTCCAGGCTCTGGACCTTTATGAACACGAAGTTGGAATTGCTGATCACTCATCTCTCTATTCCCAAGTTGGATTATGCGGATTGTACCTGATTCTGATCGACATACCAACAGCCTGAAAGCCCGATTGAACAGCGCGGCACTTGTTTGCGGCGCGATGAAGCCAGCCGAGCCACGATCTGCAGGAGCAGGAAGTACGCGAAGGGACATGACAATGGCCTTCATAGCCGCTACAATGGCCACATGTTCAAACGAGTGCGAAAGCCAGATGTGAATGGTTTCTATGCGACAGGCATCAGCGTGTCATCCTTAATTATGGAGGAAATGGTTAGGGTCAAGATCAACGGCCAAGTTATTGTTCTGGCCAGATCAATTGAGGGTGTGATGGCATTTGACGACTTTTGCCCGCATGGTGCCGCCAGCCTATCCAAAGGTTCTTTGAGAAATCACAGAGTATGCTGCCCAGAGCACGGATATTGCTTTGATATCCAATCTGGACAGATATCCTGGCCAGAAGACGAGCACTATCGACTGCGTGTCTACACCGTGATGGTTGAAGACGGACAGATCAAGTTACATCTTGAGGGCAACGGTTAAAACTAGTGGGATAATCTATTTCTAGGATTGCAGTTGGTATAGTGACCCGGAGACGTGATCCAATAGATACAATTCTCCATTAACATCTTCTCCAAAGCTAGAGATGGCGTATTCGGTGTCCAGAACAATTTCCGCTAACCATGATCCGTCAGGATCTTGAAAAAGACGCCAAATCTTACCATTGCAGAAATCCGCCAAGAAGTAGTTGCCGTAGAGGGACAGAAAATCGCGACCACGATACATATATCCACCGGTCACTGAGCAGCCATCCTGGTGGTTGTACTCATAGATTGGTAACTCTAGCCCCCCAGCATCGCATTCAGTGGTAAGGAAACAGTGGTTGGCTTCCATAATGTTCCAACCGTAATTTTCTCCACCCTGACTACTCGCGTCTTGAAAATTGATCTCTTCCCAGAGATTTTGGCCAACATCTGCAATAAATAGATCGCCCGTAAGACGGTCAAAACTGAATCGCCAAGGATTTCGTAAGCCCCAGGCCCAAATCTCATTGCGCTTGCTATCGTCGCTCACAAATGGGTTTGTGCCTGGGATGGCGTAGATGTCGGCAGAATGATCGACATCCAGTCGGAGCAGGGAACCAAGCAGTGTGCCTGGGTTCTGACCATTTTGCAGAGGATCGTTGGCGCTTCCTCCGTCCCCAACTCCAACATATAAGTAGCTGTCAGGACCAAATTGGAGTTGGCCACCGTTATGATTGGGGAATGGTTGATCAATGCTGAGAAGAACGACTTCACTGCCCGCGTCCGCCAGATCAGGATTGTCTGTTGTAACCAAGAAACTAGATATGTGCGTTGCGCCATTTTTGTCGGAGTAGTTGACGAAGAAGCGGCCGTTAGCCAAGTAATCTGGATGAAAGGCTACACTGAGCAGTCCCTGTTCCAACTGGACTGATCCGACACGATCCTGAATGTCGAGGAACGGTTCTTCAAGTAGCTGGCCGTCCTTGACGATCGAAATAAGGCCAGCCTGTTGGACGATAAATAGACGTTCGTCAAAGGCATGGGTCAGATAAAGAGGCCTGCTAAATGCGCCCACTAACACTGGAGCCAGGCTGATACTATCAACGGCCGTTTCCGGAATCGGCGTATTTGTCGGCGTTGGGCTAGGAGTCTCTGTTGGGGTCGGAGACGGTTCTGCTGATGGTGCGGCCGTTGCCGGTAATGTGGTCGGATCAATGCTACTTTCTACGGTATTGGTGGCGACTATAGGAGCAGTTGGCGCTATTGTCGGCGTAGACCGCTCGATCGTAGCGACAATGGTGGTCTCGGTTGGTATTCCTGTCTGGCACGCGGCTAATAACGAGCCAACAGACAGAAAGGCGATAGCAAGAATCCTGCGCATAGAAGGGGTACAAGAAAGCGACCGGCGACAACGCGTCGTCGCCGGTCGCTTTCTTGTTAGCCATCAGGACAGACAATATCGGGCAAAATTAACGTTCATCCATTGACACAAAATCACGTTCACCTTCACCCAGGTAAATCTGGCGGGGTCGAGCGATCTTCTGCGCGGGATCGTTCAGCAATTCAACCCATTGCGCAAGCCAACCGACCGTACGTGGAATGGCAAATAGTACCGGGAACATGGCCACAGGAAAGCCCATGGCCTGATAAATAATACCGGAGTAGAAATCTACGTTGGGGTAGAGATTTCGGCTGACAAAGAAATCATCTTCCAGGGCGATGCGCTCTAGTTCCAGGGCGATGTCCAACATCGGACTGCGACCCTTCAGTTCGAAAACTTGATCGGCAATTGTCTTGATAATACGAGCACGAGGGTCATAATTTTTGTAGACACGATGCCCAAAGCCCATCAGTAATCGTTCTCGGTTCTTTACACCTTCCATAAACTCGGGAACATTCTTCACATCCCCAATCTCTGTTAACATGTGCAGTACGGCTTCATTGGCTCCGCCGTGCAACGGACCAAAAAGTGCTCCTGCTGCACCAGCCATGGCAGAATAAGGATCGGCGTGGCTTGAGCCGATGACGCGCATTGTGGCGGTACCGCAGTTTTGCTCGTGGTCAACATGTAGAATAAAGAGCACATCCAAGGCCCGCTCTAGAACTGGATCTGGCTTGTACCTGACTTCACCCATTTTGTCCAACATGCTCAAGAAATTGCCGGCATAACTTAACTCGTTGTCTGGGTAGACATAAGGCAAGCCGCGGAGATTTCGGTATGAGAAGGCTGCAATTGTGGGCACCTTGGCAATAAGGCGTACGATCTGCCTCATACGGGCAGCTTCATCTGAGATGTCGCGGGATTCGGGATAAAATGTTGACATTGCCGCCACAGTGGAGATAAACATGCTCATCGGGTGCGCATCGTAGCGGAATGATTGCATGAGTGTTTTGATGTTCTCGTGAACAAAAGTGCGGTGCAGAATACGGCGCTCCCACTCATCGTACTGTTTCTGGGCGGGAAGTTCGCCAAACAAGGTGAGGTATGATACTTCCAGGAAATTGGACTTTTCTGCCAGTTGCTCGATAGGATAGCCGCGATATCGCAGAATTCCCTTGTCACCGTCAATGTAGGTGATGGTGCTCTTGGTTGAAGCTGTGTTCTTAAATCCGGGATCATAAGTCATCATGCCAAAATCATCGTCGTTGACCTTGATTTGACGCAGGTCCATGGCATTAATGGTATCGTACGAAATCGGAAGTTCATACGTGCGGCCAGTGCGGTTATCTGTAATGGTTAAGGTTTCGTTTGTCATAGTTGTCTCCTAATCAGATGAAAAATGATCAAATATCGCCGGCGGCAGCCTGACGTAAGCGTTCGCCATATTGTGTTTCGTAGTATTCTCGGAAAGTGCCGTGCTTAATTTTGCGCCACCACCATTCGTTTGCTGCATACCATTGCGCGGTAGCGGCAATGGCTTCAGCGGGTGTGTGACGGGGGGTCCAACCCAAAGCCTTGATCTTGTCGATATTAAGACTGTAACGGCGGTCATGGCCGGGCCGGTCTTTCACATGGCGGATGAGATCATGCGGCTTATCTAGGGTTTGTAATAAGATCTCGACCATCTGCAGGTTCTCCATTTCAAGACCCGTACCGATGTTATAGATTTCGCCCAAGGTGCCATTGTGCAGAACCAGATCAATGGCTTCGCAATGATCGACAACGTATTGATACTCTCTCATTTGACGGCCGTCACCATAAACAGGCAACGGTTCGCCATCGATGGCGTTCGTGGCAAACAGTGGTATCACCTTTTCCGGGTATTGATAGGGGCCAATGTTGTTTGAACCACGCGTGATTGTCACCGGGACTTCATAGGTAACATGATAGGCGTTAACCATAAGATCTGCGCTAGCCTTACTGGCTGCATAAGGGCTGCGCGGGTCAATATTGTCACCTTCCTTGCTCGAGTAACCTGCTGGGATATGTCCGTAAACTTCGTCAGTCGAAATCTGATGATAGCGTTCCAATCCGAAGCGACGAGTAGCTTCCAGAAGAACATAGGTACCATAGACACTTGTTTGGACAAAAGCATCAGGGTTTAGGATCGAGCGGTCTACATGGGTTTCAGCAGCGAAATTGACGATCGTGTCTATCTTGTATTCTTCGATGGCCTGGGCAACAGCTTTCGCATCACAAATGTCCCCCCTTACGAACCGATAGCGGGGATCATCTGAGACCTCCAGCAAATTGTCCAAGTTGCCAGCGTAAGTCAGTTTGTCGTAGACAAGAATATTGTATTCTTGATACTTATTGAGCAAGTAGATGACAAAATTGGAGCCGATAAACCCAGCTCCGCCAGTAACCATAATGTTCTGCACGTTTTGACCTCATGTTTGGTGTTAATGAAGAGCCAGTGACAGCTAAATGTGATTTTAGCTCATCTGGGCGTATCGGTAAATATTCGGCCGGTGGCATTTAGCAACGGTTTATCAACGATTGCTGTTCTTTTCAACAAAGTGCTCAATTAATTGGCGAGCGATACTTATGGGAGGTGGCACAGGAGGCAAGGCATCGGCCGCAAACCAAGCTGCGTCATCGAGTTCATCCTCCTCGATGATAATATCTCCACTGGCATACTCGGATGTAAAGGCAATCATCAAGGAGTTGGGAAAAGGCCAAGGCTGGCTGCCAAAGTACCGGATATGTCTTACTTCAATTCCTACTTCTTCCCGAATCTCACGTCTAACGCACTCTTCTAGCGACTCGCCGGGTTCCACAAAACCGGCCAATACACTGTAGAAGCCGAATGGATGACGGTGATTATGGGCGAGTAATAACTCTTTACCAGAAGCGTTGGTGCGCTCGACACTAACAATTATGGCTGGAGTGAGGCGAGGGTAGCTTGTCAGATCACACTGGGGACACTTTTTGGCTCGTTCAGAAGGCATTTCTTGAACCGGGATGCCACACCGACCACAAAAGCGGTGAGTTCGGTCCCATTCAACGATCTGCACAGCCCGTCCTGCTAGCGCCAGCATGGTATCGTCCAATCTTGTGAATAGACGGCGCAAATTTAGATAGGCCATACCGACAGGTGCCGTGTCGGCCTCGGAAACCTCGGCTGAATAACAGTGGATGGGGCCGGAAGTTATGTCAAGGAAACCCAGATACTGTTGCCGGCAAATGTCAATTCCCAACGCCGAGGGATCATCAAGTCGTGGTACACGAGTTTCTGGTTCCTCATCATGCACGAGCAGACGAAAACCCTGGAAAATGAACCAGTACGCAGGTTCTTCAAGAACCTGCGGAGGTTTTACCGTAGAAATGAAGGGTTTACTCATCGCTGTACACTATCAGAAAGTTTCATAGAATATCGGCCGACCTTGAGAGAAAATGCATGTACTATATCCATAAAGCTCAAGGGTATGGATCAGGGCTTGGGCTAGGCGTGACAGAAGGTGTACCCGGCCCCGGATAGCCGTCTCCCGGAGACCCGGTCGAGGTTGCTAGAACTGGGGGCGAGTCTGGCGTCAACGTGGGAGTGCTGTCGAAGGGGTCGCTGGTAGCTGTTGCGGTTTCGACTTGAGTGGTTGAGTCAGGGCTTAGGGTGGCTGTTGCTCCACCTGGAGTGGCTGTCTGTGTCCATGTAGGCGTCGGCGTAAGAACACCTGGTGCAGATTGCGTTTGCGTCGGAATCAATTGCTGGGTTGAGGTTGGTGAAATCAGGGCTGTCCCTTCGGCCGTCGCGGTGGTCGTGATCAATAATTCTGTCGGCGTCGCCTCCGAGATTGGTTCGGTAGGTAACAGGGGAGGTAGCCCGGGATCTCGATTTTCAATATCAAGCGGAATTGTCTGGCCGCCTTCACCAACAAGTGGATTAGGTTGTACGATCTTTTTCACTTGCAGATACCAGGCGCTACCTTCTGGCGGACCTTTCCCACAACCCAGGGGTCCCTGGTAAAAACGCCATATGCCTTCTACTGTCATCATTGATCCAACAGGTAAAAGCTGCACGATTCTTTCGAAACCTACTACATCCAATTGTAAATTTTCGGAGGTTAGAGACCAGCGAATTATGGGGCCCTTATATCTCAGGCACTCCGGTGGCGCTACTGGCAAATAGGCACCAGTTACCAGGATGGATTGGTCGCGGTAGCTAAGGGGGTTTTCATTCAATTCTGGGAATGTGACAGTCACCGGCTCGATTTTGGGATTGTGAGGATGTGGCGTCGGGGTAGCAAGCATTGGCTTTAGTCCGTGCGCTGAATCTTGGCCGAATGCCAGCCATAGAAGCGCCGCACTGATGAACACCAGGATCGCGATTATTGCCCAGAGAATATATTTATAATGAAATCCGCGAATGTTGTTGTTCAATTCAATCATGACTTATTGAAGCCAATTTACTGCGTTCCGCAAAATGGATGATACAAATGTTTGCCATCTAAATTATAGTTCAATTGAAAGACAAACCGAAACTGGGCCATTTGTTGCTTAATCCCAAATATCGGAATCAGGATGGACATACAAAACAAGCCAAAAGACGGTGGAGAGGAGCGGCCAAAAGGTGGTGAAGTAGCAATTTTTGTGGCGGATGTCTGTAATGGAGGAACTGATCGTAGAGGATAGATCATACTAGAGGAATCGGAGCGCCCATCACAGCCGGAGGCTTCTGGCGGATGACGTCCCATAGGGCATTCAGGGTTGCGGCCGTTTCCCTCAATTCGTACCAGCGTGCGCCACGATAGGGCCGCAGATCAGCGGAAACCCCGACAGCGTCAAGCCCCAGACGACGGCAGGTGAAGATAGCGCGGGGTAGGTGGAACTCCTGTGTAACCAGGATGGCACTCTCAACTGCGAAGATATTGTGGGCACGGTAGCAGGTGTCGTAGGTACGTCGCCCTCCAAAATCTGGCTCAACATCTTCGGCTGGAATGCCGCGCTCGAATGGCATAATTTTTCATGGCTGCGGGTTCATTGTAGTTCTCAAACCCGTTATCGCCACTGACCAAAATTTTGCCAACTTTACCCTCCTCATAAAGTACTATGGCTGTTTCCATCCGGTCGCGGAGGACTGTGCTCAAACGACCGTTGCCGTAAACGGCCGCACCAAAGACAATGGCGACGGGTTTCTGAGGGACAGAAATTGGGGCGTGAATGTGCTGAGCGTAATAGGCGCGTACTATCCATCGCCAGGCCACAGGAGCCACTAGTATTGCAAGCAACAGGAGCAGTGTGATTGCACAGCCAATCCGCCGCGTGATTGCAGCTGAAGAGGAGCGTGAACTATTCGCAGATACGACCATAACTCTTTCCATAAGTCTCCCGGGCTTCAATCATAGCCGCGGCCTGGATCAAATGCCCAACAGTTATTGATCTGCTCAGATGATGTTCAGACTGACGTTCTGGCCAGCTTGCGACCAACGCTCCGTTAGCGAATGCGCTTGAGTTTGTGGTTCATAGAATGGTCAAGTAGAATGACAATGAACTGTAATCTGTAAGGAGGTCGAATCATGAGCAAGCAAGAAGAACTCATCCAGTCCTACAAGAGGACGCATTGGCTAATCTCGAAATTTGCTCAAGGGTTGACTCAGAAGGAAAGTGTTACCCTGCCATCCTTCAAGGCCAACTCATTTAATTGGGTGTTGGGTCACATTCTCGCAAGCCGTGATCGTGCACTAATATTGGTGGGCGAGACAGCAGTTCTTGAAGCAGAGGAAGCCAGCCTATACAAGACGGGATCTGAACCAGTCAATGCGAAGACAGCGGCTACGCTCGAACGGCTGCTGGATGCCTTAAGTGAGTCGTAAACCAGTCTGGTCGAGGGTTTGATGACGGTATCTCAAGAAGCTTTGAATATGCCATATGGGGAAGATCGAGAGCAGACCGTGGGCAGCCGGATAGCTTATTTGCATTGGCACGAAACGTATCACGTCGGTCAGCTTGAGATTCTACGCCAGGTAAGTGGCGAGCGAGAAGCCTTTCCGTAGTATATTTGAGGATACCGTGCGCGTGTGAGGATGCGCACTACTCTCGAGTAGGGGCGAGCAGGAGGCTTTTCTATCATCGATTCAATGATACTGTGCGGACGTGAGGATGCGCATTGCACTCGAAACGGGTGCAGAGGATTACTTTGCCGTAATCCAATCAGGAGGATACCGGCATAAACCTGCAGTGATTCTCAGAACAAGAGTTTTGGATATCAGGCGATGGCCTTGGCCTGAGCAATCCAATCTTCTGGATCGGCCTGCCAATCCGCAACTTGAGTGATCTCTCTTACTTGATCCACGGATAACTCGGAGAGTTGCTGGTAAGTGGAGATATTGGCTTTGTTGAGCCGGCTGGCAAAAGTAGGACCTATACCATTGATTTTCGTCAAGTCATCAGCGACAAGACTGCTCGCATCAACCTCAGAAGCTACAATGATTAGTTCCACCGCAGGTGAACCAGGTGTTTCAACTGATTCCTCAGCTTGCTGTTTTGCTCCCTTCTGCTTGTTGTAACGTTCCTCGCCAGCGCGCGCTAGCTCATCAAAATTTTCAAATAGCAGACTAGCCAGACCGAGACCAAAATAGAAAATCTTCTTTAGCATTATAAGCTCCATTGCGCTCAAAGGACCACGAATTATCTCAAAAGAGTTCAGGGCAGAATCCGCCGGTCAAAAGAGCCAGACACTGATGATTTATGACGCACTGCATTATAACATAAATAGGAACGGCCTTCAATGGTGGCTGGGCCTGTGTAATTCTGTCAAATAGCGCAATGCTTGCGTGAATGTCATCGTCAGACCGCCAAATCCACGCTGGAACTTATCCGCTTCTGACTTGGTGGAGAAACAAAGTGTTCCGGGCACACAGCACAGACGTACGTCGGAATCCACGACATAATAAGCCTGATATGCATTAACCATACGGCCGTAAAGATAGTCCCGTGCAAAGACTGATTCCGCATTCTCTTTATCGGCGAGCAACAGGATGCCGCAGTGGGGACAACAGGCATGCAACTGGGAATCTTCCCTGCGAAGTATGACAAACTCCGAGCGATTGGTTACCTTTCCTGAACACATGGCGCAAAGCGGGCGTCCAGGCTTTGCATTTTGCGGCGGCGCGAGAATGGCTCCTCCTCTAACCTTTTGCACAAGTTGTTGTTCAGCCATCTTGGTCAGGTCGCGGTGTATGGTCATATGAGATACCTCGAGACGATACTCCAATTCTCCAACACTCAGTGACCCTTCCTGCTGCAACCAGGACAAGATCTGAGCACGCCTTGCTTCGGGCAGATCCGTTTTGCTTGCTGACATACAGCTTTCCTTATATCTCCATTAGTCTGAGATTTGCACCAACATGTGCATCGCTATAGAATGAGGATTGTAACGTAATATAACACATTGTAACATCGAAGATAGGAGAAAGACAATGATACGAGGGTTGGTGTTGTTCCCTTGTTGATTATGCTTGTTGCCGTGGGCTGTACTGCTTCGAGCAGTGGTTCCGGCGACCTGGAAATAGAGGATGTCTGGGGACGCAGTTCACCCACGGTGGCACAGAATGGCGCTTTTTACATGACTCTAACCAATGGCAGTGGCGAGGACGAGCAGTTGCTCTCGGCAGAAAGTGATGCTTGCGGAACAGTCGAGCTGCACGAGATGTATATGAAGGAGAATGACGTGATGGGTATGCGTCCCATACCTGGAGGCGTTGTCAGCATACCAAAGGGTGAAACAGTTGAGCTGAAAGTAGGTGGCATGCACGTTATGTGCATAGATAAGCAAGGAGCTTTTGAAGTTGGAGATAGTATTCCAATCACTCTTCATTTTTCGGGTACAGGAGCTATTGAGGTAACGGCCGAAATTCGCGCTTCGGAAATGGAAGGGATGGATATGGAGGATGGTGGTTAAGGCCAAGCCTCCTCACGAGACTTGTCGCAGCAGAAGACCGGATCGAAAGACCGGTCTTTTTTTGTTAGCAGGCCTTGACTACCAAACGTACCATTCTATACTTTGGTACAAAGTATCATTATGGAAGCAACTATTATTGGACACCACTGGATCAGTTTGTTTATGGCATACGGGAACAAGCGATGTTGGATCGTGATTATGATGCTTCTATTTTCAGCATTATTGGTGCTCTGTTCATGCAGCGCGGAGCAAAGAGAGACGGAATTGGACCAATCGAAAAAGGATTTGGTTCAGAATGAAAATGGATCGCTGAATTTGCCTAACTTGGCCTCAAGGCAGCTTGACGGCCGGCGCTTAAAGGTGGTTGCTACGACCAGTATCATAGGCGACGTCGTAACCAATGTAGCTGGAGACCGCATCGAACTCTTGACCCTAATGACAGCAGGGCAGGACCCACACAATTATGATCCAGGAGCCAGTCAACTGACGAAGGTGAGTGAGGCGGATGTCATTTTTGTCAATGGCTGGGATTTAGAAGAAGGGCTAGTTGATGATCTGGCAATCATCGCAGAAAATACGCCGGTCGTGGCGGTGGGAGCCAATATCGAACCTCTGTTCATCAAGAGCGATGGCGAGAAAAAGAGTGAAGGTGAGAACGATAAGCGAGGCCAAGTTGACCCACATACTTGGTTGGCAGTACCCAATGTAGTTCAATGGGTCGAAAATATTGTTGCAATCTTGAGCGATCTTGATCCGGACAATGCAACAGTCTTCGAGCAAAATGCACAAAGCTATCGATTAGAGCTAGAAGAAGCCGATGCATATGTCCGTGAACAGACCGAGAGAATACCTGTTGAAAAGCGTGTGCTGGTGACGAACCATGATGCCTTTAACTATTTTGCACAGGAGTATGGCTTCAGGATAGCCGGTACAGTCATTCCTGCATCAAGTACATTGGCGGAGCCTTCGGCCAGGGACCTAGCCGATCTGATTAAGGTAATGGAGGCCGCAAGTGTTTGCACGATTTTTTCGGAAAACACGACTGGTGATGATCTGGCACAAACAGTAGCCGTAGAATTGGAGGGGTGTGACGAAGTAAAGGTGTTGCCGCTCTATTCCGGATCAATAGGAGCAGCCGGCAGTGGCGTGCCCAGTTATACAGGATTAATCCGAGCAAATGTGGATACGATAGTAGAAGGATTGGAGTGATCGCCCGGTGGTGATTTTGGTTTGGGCAAGGACTTTGAAAGCGACATGACGGAGATGGTGAATCGACTTGTACCAAAAGGTATTACCCACGCGTCTGATGTGCCGACCGTGAGAATTGATGGCGTATCTGTAGCTTTTATGCCAGGGAGCAATGGCGTCACGACAGCACGTAGAGCTGGCTATGCGCTGGAGGATGTATCCTTTGAGGTGCATAAAGGGGATCGGGTTGCGGTGATTGGCCCCAATGGGGCGGGCAAAACTACGCTGCTGCGGCTTATTGCTGGTACACTGAAACCGGGAAAAGGACAAGTAAATGTGTATGGACATGGACCGGATGACCATATTTGCATCGCGTATGTGCCGCAGAGAAACAAGATAGATTGGTCCTTTCCGGCCACGGTCGAGGATGTCGTGATGATGGGGCGAGTTGGCAGGATTGGGCTCTTTCGTTGGCCTCGACGTAGAGATTGGGAAGTGGTTAAGCACTGTCTGGAGCGCGTGAAGGCAGAAGATTTGGCTAAAAGGCAGGTCTGGGAATTGTCGGGAGGGCAGCAACAACGTGTGTTCATTGCTCGTGCCCTGGCGCAGGAAGCCGAAATTCTGCTGATGGATGAACCGCTCACAGGTCTGGATGCGCCCAGTCAAGAGGCGATATTTGAGATTCTGGACGGTGTCCGTGCTGAAGGCGTGACGGTAATGGTTGCTACCCACGATCTTAACCTGGCTGGAGAGTATTTCGATCGGGTCATGTTAATCAATAAGCGTGTCATTGCCTACGGGCAGGCAGCAGATGTTTTGACTTCCAGTCATCTCTTGCATGCTTATGGGGGCCATATCCATGAGGTAGATGATAAAGAAAAATTACTGCTGGCAGATACCTGTTGTGGCCACGGTGAAGAAGATGAATAAGAATCTGCCATTGTGCGGATAGGTGATGGTGCGATTCGAAGCATGCTTGACTGGCTCTTAGAACCTCTACAGTATTCATTCATTGTACGTGCGCTGTTTGCGGCCGCTATCGTGGGTGTGGTATGCTCAATTCTGGGGACCTACATTGTCTTGCGTGGTATGGCCTTCTTCGGAGACGCGCTGGCGCATACAATTCTACCTGGTGTGGTTATTGCCTTTCTGTTGGGCTGGCCGCTTGCCGTAGGAGCGTTGATTTTTGGTATTCTTACAGCTCTGGGCATTGGGATGTTGACGGATCGCGGTTTGCTCAAAGAGGACACAGCGATTGGCGTCGTATTTGCCGGATTTTTTGCGTTGGGAGTGGCCATGCTCTCTGCCACAGGAGACTACGCAGTTGACCTTGCTCATTTTCTTTTTGGCAATCTTTTGGGCGTGTCGGCGGCCGATCTTGTCATTACGGCCGTGCTTGGCTGTATCGTGCTACTAGTCGTGTTTCTTTTCTATAAGGAGTTTCTTGTCATCTCGTTCGATCCGGTCCTGGCACAGGCTTTGCGGCTGCCGACAACTTTCTTGCGTTACCTACTTCTGATTTTGATTGCTGTTACGATTGTTGTGGCCTTGCAGGTTGTGGGCATTGCCCTGATGTTGGCCATGTTTGTCACCCCAGCCGCAGCTGCTTCTTTGTTGACGCGCCGGTTGCCTTCGATGATGGTTGTCGCTGCCTTGATAGGTGTTTTTTCCGGAGTGACCGGGGTTTTTGCTTCGTTCTATTTGGATGTAGCATCTGGCCCAACAGTCGTTCTGGTGGCAACGGCTCATCTTCGTCGGCGTATTTCTTTTTGCGCCGCAAAGAGGCATCGTCTGGAACAGGGCCTGAATTTGCCATTACTATGCTTCATGGGCTTCCACGGCAAGGCCCTAACCAGAGCCGGTACCGCTCTCCTAGGTTTGACATAATGAAAGACCAAGTGAGAAACTTGACTGATACGCTGGAGGCACAAGGTTATCGCCTGACGGCCGCCAGACAGCTTATTGCTGAGACCCTTGTAAACAGTGGAAATCATTGCAGTGCGGATGAGCTAGTGGATCTTGTTCGTGAAAGCACGGCCAAAATCGGCCGTATGACGGTCTATCGCACGCTAGAACTGTTCTGCCAATTGGGAATGATACGACCAATCTACCGAGGTACAGGGGCTGCGCATTACGTCCTGCTGGAACGTGGGCACCACCATCACCTCGTATGCACTACATGTGGGAGTTTCATTGAATTTGATGTCTGTGTATTGGAAAAGATGACAGAAGAACTGATTGGGGCACGCTTCAATTTCGAAGTGAAAGGGCATTTGTTGGAGCTGTACGGACGGTGCCAGCAATGTCAGGTCTAGTGCAAAAACGCCGACCGGCCCTGGTTATTCAACTTGAGGATTAACGGCCCAAGGGTGCTTAGAAGCATTGTCGATCAACACTTTTCAGATACGGATGTGTTTCAGTCTGTAAGCAAGAAAGACGTTCGTAATTCCATATGACTACCTGTATAATGATTTTCGCTGGAGGCCAACTTATATTGACTGTCGGCCATGCCAGTCTGGAGGAATTATCAAATGGAAGGGCGGAAGCCGCGCATTCTTATCGGCAAACCCGGACTAGATGGCCATGATCGCGGCGCAAAAGTTATAGCTCGTGCTTTGCGTGATTCAGGTATGGAAGTGATCTATACTGGATTGCGACAGACTCCAGAAATGGTCGTCAACGCGGCATTACAGGAGGACGTTGACGCAATCGGCCTGAGCATCCTCTCTGGCGCTCATATGACACTTTTGCCGCGGATTCTGGCCCTGCTAGAAGAGAACGAGATGGGCGACGTGCCTTTATTTGTCGGTGGCATTGTTCCGGAAGAAGATGCGCTGGCGCTCAAAGCAATTGGGGTTACGGCTGTCTTCGGCCCCGGTTCCAGCCTTGAGGATATCACCAGATTTATCTGGGAGATAGTCGAGTGTGAATGAACTCCTAGAAAAAGTCAGGCAAGGCAACGTTCGGGCAATTGCTCGTGTGATATCGCTGGTTGAAAATAGTGATTCTGCGGCACAAACGGCTGTTTCAAGCCTCTTCCCTTACGGTGGCCATGCACATATCGTGGGCATTACCGGTCCTCCCGGATCTGGTAAGAGCACTTTGGTTAATGAACTAGCAAAGCATTTTGCGTTAGGAGAGGAACGAGTCGCTATCATAGCCGTAGATCCAAGCAGTCCATTTACGGGTGGAGCGCTGCTTGGCGATAGGGTGCGCATGATGGACTTGATGAGCCAGCAGGGAATATTCATTCGCAGCATGGCCTCTCGCGGAAGCCTCGGCGGGTTGGCTCGCGCGACCTCGGCCGTTATTAATGTATTTGATGCAGCAGGATATGACGCCATACTGGTAGAGACGGTAGGGGCTGGTCAGGCGGAAGTAGACATTGCTAATGCCGCGCATACGACCTTGGTCATCGAAGCGCCTGGTATGGGTGACGAGTTGCAGTCGATCAAAGCCGGTATTCTTGAGATCGCCGACGTAATAGTGGTGAATAAAGCTGACCGTCCAGGGGTGTTGCGTACAGTCAAAGCTTTGGAAATGATGCTGCACATGGGTCAGTATGGTCAAGCAGGTCATCATGGCCATCTGGCAGGGATTGAATTTTTGGACGAGGAAGATTCGCAGGAAAATTGGACGGTAGAAGTGCTGCAAACGGTCGCTGTAGAAGGAAAGGGAGTTTCTGATTTGGTGCAACGAGTGAAGGCGCACCGATCGTACCTAGTGGCGTCTGGTGAATGGGAGCAGCGCGAGAAAAACCGAAACCGCCGGGAATTGGAGCGGCTGCTTCAAGATCGTTTTTTGGTGCGTATTCAGACGACGATTTCTGAGGTTGATAGGGAGCAGCTTATCTCGGCCGTAACACGACGTGAAATTGATCCTTATACGGCCGTTGACCGACTTTTCGCGTGCATTGAAGGTCAGTTTAAATGAGCGGTGCTGCGCATTACTTTCATATTGACGTGCTGGAGCTATTATGATCGGTGACATTAGGCTATATGCTGGTTCGGGCTGCCCTGAGTTGGCACAGAAGATAGCGGACTACGTCAAAATTCCGCTGAGCGAATGGGACATCATTCAGTTTCCCAACCAGAATATATTTGTTCGGCTACAGGGCAGTGTCCGTGGTCAAGATGTCTATTTAATACAAAGTCATAGTGTTCCGCTGCACCGAAACATTATGGAGATGCTGATCGCAGTTGACTGTCTCAAGCGTGATTCGGCCGGACGGGTAACAGTTGTCGTACCCTACATGGGCTATTCGCAGAGTGACAAGAAAGACCAACCGAGAGTCCCCATCTCCGCGCGCCTTTTGGCCGACTTGATTGAAGCTGCTGGAGCGGACCGCTGGATAACCATGGATCTGCATAGCTCACAAATACAGGGCTTTTACAAGATCCCTGGTGACTCGTTGACCGCTTTTCACATATTGACCAGGTATTTCAAGCAGAAAGAGTTAGATGCCGTTGTTGTGACGCCAGACCTCGGTTTTGCAAAACGGGGACGCAATTTCGCTGCAGCCGTCGGGTTGCCTCTGGCTTTTGTTGAGAAGCGCCGCGTGGAAAAAGGGAACGTACGTAAGGCTCTAAATCTGATTGGTGAAGTCAGCGGCAGGGATGTGATCATCGTAGACGATATGGTAGATACAGCCGGTTCAATGATGGAAGCGGTACAGATCGTAAAAGCAAACGGGGCCGAGGATGTCTACCTCTCGTTTGCTCACCCAGTCCTTTCTGGTCCGGCGGTGGAACGGTTGGGTAGTCTACCAATCAAGGAGATGGTAACCACCGATACGCTGCCAATTCCCGCAGAGAAGATGTTGCCCAATATTACGATTCTTTCAGTGGCTGAATTGCTAGGAGAGGTTATCGTTCGTTCTCATGAAGGGCGCAGTGTGGGCGAATTGTTCAATGAATAGCTACCGGGCAAATCAATTTTGCATTATGACTAAGTTGAAGATATTAATCTTCATCTAAGAGTTTGCTGGTACAGTACAACCTATGTTTAAGAAACTTGTATCCAAAATTGTAGGTGATCCAAATAAGAAGATAATCGCTGAGCTAAGACCTGTAGTGGCGGAAGTTGCTGCTTTTGAGCCGGAATTGCAGCGATTGTCGGACGATGAACTGAGAAATCGGACCAGCGCCTTGCGCGAGCGAGCGGAGAGTGAGGAGCCGCTCGACGAACTTCTGCCGGAGGCATATGCTCTGGTGCGGGAAGCATCGGTGCGAACCACGGGCTTGCGGCATTACGATGTGCAGATTATGGGGGGCATCTTGTTGCACCGTGGCGAAGTGGTGGAGATGCGTACGGGCGAGGGAAAAACTTTGGTTGCCACGTTACCGTTGTTTCTGAATGCTCTGTCTGGCAAGGGAGCACATTTAGTGACGGTTAACGAGTATTTGGCGCGTCGTGACGGTGGTTGGATGGGTAAGATCTTTAACCTGTTGGGATTAAGCGTCGGCTGCATCGGTCCGCAGCAGTTCTCCGCTCTTTATGACGCTGAATATGTGAATCCCGGCGCGGAGCTAGAAGACGAGCGATTGGTCCACTGGCAACCCAGTACACGGCAGCAAGCATACCTGGCAGATATTACCTATGGCATTAGCAGCGAGTTTGGTTTTGACTACCTGCGGGACAATATGGCAAACAGTGCGGAACAATTGGTTCAGCAGGATCTGTACTTTGCCATCATCGACGAGGTCGATAATGTTCTGATCGATGAAGCGCGTACGCCACTGATTATTTCGGGTCCGGCTGCTCGTTCAGGACAGGATTATCAGCGCTTTTCAGATTATGTGCGACGTTTACGCAAGAATACGGCAGAAGAAGATGAGGAACCGAACGGTCACTATGATATTGATGAAAAGAGTCGCACGATAAGCTTGACCGATATGGGCATTGCGGAGATAGAAAAGCGGATTGATGAGATTGACGAGGATGCAGGAGATAGCCTGTACGATCCGCGCTTTTACCACTTGACCTATTATCTGGATAATGCATTACGCGCGGAATACCTCTTCAAATCAAACGTACAGTATGTGGTGCAAAATGGCGAGGTCATTATTGTGGATGACTTCACGGGACGCTTGATGCCAGGAAGACGTTATTCTGAAGGATTGCACGAGGCGATTGAAGCAAAAGAGGGTGTGTCAATCAAACGGGAAACCGTCACCGTGGCGACGATAACCTTGCAGAATTACTTCCGCCTGTACGAGAAATTGGGTGGCATGACGGGTACTGCGCTTACCGATGCTGAGGAATTCGACGAGATTTACGGTTTGGGTGTGACCCCTCTACCTACGAATGTGCAATATGTCGTGGATACTGGATTGGCGGGATTGATCACAGAGAGTGAAAAAGTTGAAGGAAGCGATTCCATTCGCTACGTGGATCCGAATTCTGGCGATCCGGTCTACTTCAAGCGCATTGACTTCAAGGATCAGATATATAGCACGGAGACAGCGAAGGATCAGGCTATCGTAGAAGAGGTCAAGCGCGTACATGAGCGTGGTCGCCCAATTCTGGTCGGTACAACTTCAGTAGAACACTCTGAAACGATTCATCGTTTACTGCAGAAGGCAAACATACGTCATAATGTTCTTAATGCCAAGGTTCACCAATCGGAGGCGTTGTTGGTGGCCCAGGCGGGACAGAAAGGCGCTGTTACCATCTCGACAAATATGGCCGGACGAGGCACGGACATATTGCTTGGTGGGAATCCAGAAGGTCTGTCTGCTGAAAGAGTTTCATCCACGATGTTTGATCAAAGGCTGCTTACGCAACTGGCTCAGCGTTTGTTGGAAAACGGACCACAGGCAGCAAGAGAATTTGCGCGTCGAAACGGTAAGCTGAGTGAGGATCTTGTCGACTGGCTGAGTGAAAGTAATGACAAGATTCAGAATGCGTTGCCCGAAATTGAGCGGGTTGGTATGGCACGCTACATCACAAGGATGTTATACGAGTCGTATCAGTTGGACTACAACGAAGCGGAAAGGCTGGTCTTAGCGATCCAGGCAGGCGCCCTGCAGCAGTCGCGAGAAATGTTGACTGACCAGGGAAAGGATGTGGCATTTGTAGATCATGTGCTGCGTGAGCTGAACACATTTCAGAGCTATGCATCAGTTTTACAGAATCGCCAGGCAACGTTACAGCAAAAATCACAGATTTTGTCTGAAGTATTGGCACAGTTGCTCTTTGAGCAGCATTATAATGCCAGGGCCGCTCTTATTCGAGCCGTTCTTGCCGATGACGAGATGGCGGCTGCCAAGGTTGTGGAAGAGATGCCAGGTATGGACGTTGACTATATCCAGCAAATCAAGAGGCTTAAACGGGATGCGGAAGAGGCAAGAGAAGAAATTTGGACGTTAGGTGGCTTGCATGTCGTCGGTTCAGAACGGCACGAATCGCGACGGATCGATAACCAGCTTAGAGGCCGCGCTGCGCGCCAAGGTGACCCCGGTTCCTCGCGCTTCTTCTTGTCACTTGAGGATGACTTGATGCGGCGTTTCGGTGGTGAGCGATTACGAGGATTCATGTCGCGGACCAACATGCCGGATGACGTGCCGATTGAAAACAGTATGTTGGACCGCATTATTGAGAATTCGCAAGAGCGAATCGAAGGCTATAACTTTGATATTCGAAAGAATGTCGTCGAGTACGATGACGTGATGAGCAAGCAGCGCCAGGCGATTTATGGTGAGCGTCGGGCAATATTGCTTGGCGAAGGGACTGACCTGGATGGCAAGATAAGCGAAGCCTTTGACAAATCGATTGAGGAGCTGGTCGGTCACTACGTCATTGATTACACGGGCTATGTACGCGGAGAAATCGACCGCGTCATCGCTCAGTTTAGCACGGATGCCACTGATGCGCTTAACTTAACTGGCGTTTTGCGCCAACTGCGCGGTTTGCTTCCAGGTATTATCAATCTTGATCGCGAGGAATTAGCAGGTTTGTCGGCCAATGCATTGGCGCAACGACTGATGACACTGGCATACGAGAACGAAGAGAAAGGTGACAATCTGTACCAACTCTTGTTGTCGATGGGCCGCTTCCTGCCAATTTTGCCCACGATACCTAACCTGGGTATCCTGGCGCGCAATCGGTCAGGACAAATGCAGGCCAAAGATAAATGGCGACGGGAGTACATAGATCACATTGATGAGTTGTATAACAACTTCCTAGCGGAGCAGATAGCGGCTGAGGAAAGGGAGCGGATTTGGACTGAGGCTAGGGCAAAACTTGATCAGGCGTTTAGCCAGTTCAGGACAGAAGGTTTAACCGTCAAGACGGCTGAATCACGCCAGAGCAAGTTTCGACAACAGGTGGATAAAGCGCTGCGTGATCTGTTATTGGACAGTCTTTCTGCCTTGGACGGCGAGCAACTTATTTCTGCATTGAATACTTATGTGGAGAGGCAGCAGGAACAATGGCGGGCACGTATCGGCGAGGATGAATATCGAAACTTTCAGCGTTCGCTCTTGCTATCGGCGATTGACAATGAGTGGCGAGATTATCTCACTGCAATGGATGACTTGCGTCGTGAAATTGGCTTGACAGCACTTGGCCAACGGGATCCGAAGGTAGAGTACAAGCGCCGTTCGTATGAGATGTTTACCGATATGCGAATGAACATAGACAAGGACATCGGTGACCGTTTCTTCCGGCAAATTGCCAATCACGTGGCGTTTGTAGAAAGACAACAAGCGGATGTGGCCTATAAATTGCAGGCGCAGAGCGCAGGATATCAGGTTGTGTCCCATAAATCGGGGAGCAGCGGCGTACGTCGCGCCACGGCCAAGGTAGGTCGGAACGATCCCTGCCCTTGCGGGAGTGGCAAGAAGTATAAGCAATGTCACGGCCGTTCGGACAAAGCTTCCGGTAGCAAGCCGAGTAATGGTCAAGAGGGGAAAACGGCGGCAGCTTCCGCGTCTTCACACACGGTACGTCGTGTCAAGAAAAAGAAGCGTCCTAGGGGCTAGAAGAAGGGAAACGGAGACGTTGTCCGAGGCGTCTCCCTAATCTATTGCTGGCATCCGGGACAGAAATGGGTGCTTCGGCCACCAAGCCGTATGCGGTGAATCATTTCACCACAGCGGAAACAATCTTCACCAGTACGACGAAAGACTTTCACTTCATTTTGCATGTCTCCCTTTTCTCCGTCGGGTTTGATGTAGGTGCTGATGCTTGCACCTTCACGAGCTATACCTAGTTGAAGTACTTCTCGGATACCTTTGAAGAGGGCGACGATCTCATCAGCCGCTAGGCTGTCAGTGCGTCGCGTAGGGAGCAGTCCCGCGTGAAAAAGAGCTTCGTCAGCATAAATGTTGCCAATGCCGGCGATCATTGTTTGATCGAGTAAAAACGATTTCAGGATTCGCTTTCGCCCAGACAATAGTTCGGCCAATGTTACGGCAGAAAATGCGGGGTCTAACGGTTCTGGCCCAAGTCGCCCAACTACTTCTTGCACATCACGAACAAGATAGACGCGTCCGAATTTCCGTGTGTCACGAAAGCGAAGCTCCTGCCCGGAATCCAATTCGAAGATCGTGTGGCTGTGTTTGTCAATTGGCAAGGTCGCTGCAACAACAGCCAAGTGCCCAGACATGCGCAAATGGACGATCAATGTTTCTCCGTTGTCGAGGGCAATGAGTATGAATTTGCCGCGACGCGAGACACCCTTAATCTTCCGACCTACGATACGTTTTTGAAACTCAGGCAACAGCGGACGATCAATATGGCGTGGCCAGTGGCAGCGCATGCCTGATAGTGTTCTATCAACGAGTTGCGGTCGCAAGAGGCGGACCACGGTTTCAACTTCAGGTAATTCAGGCATTTGGATCGATGTATGGCGGATAGTCTCCTAATATCTCTAGACAACAAATTGACCACTATCGTAGAATAATACGTCATCAACCCAAATCTGTCCTCCGTCGCGCATGTCGCAGATCATATCCCAATGAATCGCGGAAACATTTTTGCTGCCGGTTTCGGGGTAACCGCGACCCAGGGCCAGATGTATGGTGCCGCCAATCTTTTCGTCGTAGAGAATGGATTTTGTGAAACGATCAATGGCATAATTGGTTCCCACAGCGAATTCACCCAGGTAGCGAGCGCCGGTGTCTGTATCCAAAGTTTTAAGCAAGAATTCCTCATTTTTCTGCGCCACGGCCTCGATGACTTTTCCATTCTCAAAGCGTAATTCAACGCCGGACACTTCACGACCAGCCACAATGGCGGGATAGGAGAAACGGACCCAGCCATTGGCCGACTCTTCAACGGGTCCGGTGAAGATTTCGCCGGAGGGCATATTGCGCTTGCCATCGGAATTGATGAAGGTGCGCCCGGCAATGGAAAGCTGTAGATCCACATTTGGTCCCTTGACGGTGATCTTTTCTTTGCCGACCAACCAGTCAACTAGTCGCTGTTGAATTGCCCTGACGGCCAGCCATTCGGCTACAGGATCTTCTTTGTCAGCATGGCAGGCCCTAAAAACGAAGTCTTCAAAGTCCTCCAGGGACATATCAGCCTCTTGAGCATGAGCATTGGTTGGGTACAGCGTTCCCACCCAGCGCAGTTCGCCAGCTGCGGATCTCTCCATGTAAACACCCATCAATTCACTTTGTGCGGCCTGTGCGATTTGTTGACGGGATGGATCAACTGCCGACAATGCACGCGTGTTGTTAGTGCCGCGAATGCCGATAATGCACTCATAAGTTTCCAGAATCTGTCTCCTCGGTTCGGGGATGAATTGCAGCTGCTACATCGCTGCTTTCCTGGAAGAAAATTTCTGATAAGGCGTCATCTTCCATAAGGACCAACGGATGGCCGCCGGCGCGAATGATTTGGCGGTATGTTTCGGAAATAAGGGGCATCGCAGCGATTGAACCATTTAGAAGTACTCTGTCACCAGGCTGAACCTCAACGCAGTAATTTACCAGCACATTGGCTAATCTTTCGACACGGGGATCTTTCACGTTAAACTCCTTTGAGAATAGCTGTCAGAAATCAACCTTCTGCTGTCAGCTGATCACCTTTTTCATTCGTTACCGATGCGTGTTAGCTGAGGTTGACTCCTCTAACGAAGGTTTTACTGTTTTGAAAACGTTTTCTTTTGAATTGCATGACTCACAGAAGGGTGATGCAGTTGACCCATATTTACTTTCAGCGGCTGCAATTATAGCGGTAATTTCGTTGTTTGACTGTGTTTGATGGTGTAGCTTACAATGTAGGCAATCATGTACCCTGAAGATCGTGTGCTCGTAGCATTTGTTCCGCGCCCTGCAGACTTTGAGTTGGTCCGGCTCGAAGGTTGGTACCGGATGCCACAGCGTCACGTACCAAAAGGTCTCTATGCAGAATACTTTGCCTTCTATTTTGGCCGCCGTTTTGGGTCAGAAAAATGGGCCATTCACTATTTTGCGCGAAACCTTGGGCATGAGCTGGTGACCCGTCTAGACTTGTTTCCCGATCAGCCTGATCATCCCCGGGCGAACGAACTATATTACAAGGTGCAGCTTGGTCCTATCTTGTGTCGCGAGCATCCTATTTTGAGTTTACGTTGGCGGCGGGTAACGTTTATCCACACGACGTGGGATCGTTTCCAGGATGCGCGCGAGATTAACGATCTGTTCGTGGAAGGGGGCCAGTATGTTGATCGGGTTTATGCTACACTCAAGGAACGCGGGATTCAAGCGGAGCGTCGATATCTTGTCTCAGAGTCTCAGGTTGAATATGAGCTCCCCTTGGTTGTACCCTGCGAACACGGCCATGTTGAAATCACGCTGGAGAGGTTGCCACGGAGTATTGATGGGGTACCGGCAGCGGTGGAGGAAATCATGATTGAGGTGGCGAAGAAAGGAGGTGTAAGGTAGATAGCCATTTGGATGCTGAAGCTCGCACTTACGAATAGACGGCAGTCTAGAGATAGGATGAAGTGATGTTTGATGTGACTATTATCTATAATCCAGCAGCAGGGCCAGCGAATTTTACGGCAATTATGCAGCAGATTACGCATCGGTGGCGGAATAAGGATCTGAATGTAGCGCTCAAGCCGACAAAGGCTGCCGGACATGCCACGAAGCTTGCCAGCGATGCTGCAGCCAGCGGCTGCAAACTCTTGATTGCTGCCGGGGGAGACGGCACGTTGGGGGAGGTGGTCAATGGCCTGGCAGGCACAGAAACGATTATGGGTATCCTTCCTACGGGAACGGCAAATTCTTTTGCACGCGAACTAAGGATGGCCATTCCCAGTGCGTTGCAGATGCCAGTTCCCGATATTTTGCAGAAGCCTTTTCCGACTGCTGTCAAGGAAAACAAGCTGCTTGCAGTATCTGATGCGCTGTTGGCGGGGCGCGTTCAACGCATGGATATCGGCTATCGCAAAGCTGTAGATCAGGAGAATCAGCCAGGTCAATATTGGATGCTTTGGGCAGGTACCGGCGCTGACGGATATCTGGTCCACGAATTAGAACCCAGGCCTAAATGGTCTAAGAAAATTGGGTGGGCCAGTTATGTTTTACAAGGCCTTCCTGTGCTAACCAGCTTTTCGCATGTTCGCGCCCGGGTTGCAGTGGACGGTTATGAGCTGGAGGATGATTACATATTAGTCCTGGTCAGCAACAGCAGACGCTACGCGGGCGGCATGATAACGCTTACTCCAGAGGCATATCTGGATGATGGTCAGTTGGAGATCTGGCTATTTGGAGGGCGTGGGCTGGCCTCTATTTCGCGTCATGCATTACGAGCATTGCGCGGACAACACCTTGAAGAACCGGATACAGTTCTTTTACGCGGGCGACATGTTGTCGTTCACACCGATCCACAGACTCCAGTGCAGATGGATGGCGATCCTGCTGGCGTGACGCCGCTAGAATGTGAAGTGAAGCCAGGAGCGCTACGTGTATTGGTACCCGATTCAGCCCCAGCCGATCTGTTTCAGCAGAGTGGTATGTCACTAGAAGAGGCAATAAGCTAAAATATCATCTCAAAACCGCTGACCTTGGGCTCGTCCGCGGTCTAAGTCTTGCAATCTCTCCAATATTACGTAAACTTAATTGCATGGATAGGATTGATTTTCGTTCGGATACTGTCACCTGGCCGACACCGGATATGCGTGAAGCTATGGCGCGAGCGGCCGTTGGTGATGATGTATATGGCGAAGATCCTACGGTCAACGCCTTAGAAGCTTTTGCAGCGGAAAAAGTGGGCAAAGAGGCGGGGTTGTTTGTGTCTAGTGGCACTATGGGCAATCTGGCCGGCATACTGGCGCAGGCTACCCGTGGCGACGAGGTTATTGTTGGCCGTGATTCTCATGTCATGCTGTGGGAGGCAGGGAGCATTTCCGCACTAGGTGGCGTTATTCCCAACACCTTACCCACCGATGATTTTGGTCAGATGGACATTGCCGCTGTAGAGGCAGCCGTTCGCTCAAATGATGTTCATTTACCGCGAAGCCGCCTGGTTCACGTTGAGAACAGCTATGGCGCCAAGCAAGGCTATCCCTTGCCACCGGATTACTTTGCGGCTATCCGCGAAGTTTGCCAGCGACATCAGCTGGCAACGCATTTGGACGGTGCGCGTCTGTTTAATGCCGCGATTGCCCAGAACATAGATGTGCGCGAAATCACCAGGCATGTAGACTCGGTGAGTTTTTGCTTGAGCAAAGGTCTATGTGCCCCAGTTGGATCTATCTTGTGTGGTTCGTCGACCTTCGTCGATCAGGCACGTCGGATACGAAAATCGCTCGGTGGCGGTATGCGACAGGCGGGTATTTTGGCCGCAGCCGGAATAATGGCTCTGGAAGAGATGGTCGACAGATTGGAAGAAGACCATCGTCATGCCAAATTGTTGGCGGAGGGGCTCGCTAATCTTCCTGGTGTACATCTCGATTTGGACATGATCAGAACGAATATCGTTTTCTTTGAATTGGATGATGATGTTCCGTTCTCGGCAAAAGAAATCGCCAAACGCATGCGTGAAAAAGGCAATTTGTGGGTGGGATCTAGAGGGCCTCGAAGTTTTCGTGCGGTTACACATTACTGGATTGGCCCAGGAGAAGTTAAGGTTTTCCTGGACCTACTAGATGAGATACTCCAAGGTTAGGCAGGGGGTGTAGGCAATGACCAGCCTGATTGGGCAGACAATTAACGATCGCTATCGCCTCGACTCCCTCCTTGGCGACGGGGGTATGGGGACGGTGTTCCGAGCCTTGGACCGGAACCTGGAGCGGCAAGTTGCCATCAAATTGATGCATAGCCACTTCGCCCGGCAGCCGGAATTTCGGCTGCGTTTGATTCAGGAAGCCCAGACAGCCGCTAAGCTGAACCACCCTTCGATCGTTCGCATTTATGATTTTGGTGACTCAGACCAAGGCCTGTTTATTGCCATGGAATATGTGGACGGGGGTAGCCTACGTGAGCACCTACAACGGCTGCAAAGCCTAAATAAGTTCTTGCCGTTTTCGCAAAGCCTACAAATGGGGATTCAGATTGCCGAAGCTCTGGATTATGCTCACCGGCGAGGCGTGGTGCACCGTGACGTTAAGCCAGGTAATATTATCCTTAGAAGGCTCAGCCATCCGGATGAGGCAGGGGAGCAACCGTTTCGGGCCCTGCTGACAGATTTTGGATTGGTGAAGCTACAGGAGGGATCACCGATGACCCAAAGCGGGGCGACGGTAGGTACCCCGGCTTATATGTCTCCTGAACAGTGCGAAGGCATTGAACTTGACGGCCGAACCGACCTATATTCGTTGGGTATTGTGCTCTATGAATTGGTTACGAACCGTCTCCCTTTTAGTTTCCAATCTCTGGCAGATGCAATTTCCACGCACAGACGCGGCACACGCGCCTCTCCCCCTAGCGAATATCGAGCTGATGCACCACTCCTAATCGATAGTCTACTGGCCAAATCCCTGGCAAAGTCTCCGGAGGATCGTTTTTCTGACGGATATGAAATGGCTTCCGCTTTGCGGAGCGCTTTATTATCACTAAAGGGTACTGCGACGCGAGTGATGCTGCGGCAAGAGCTGGACATCCTGGATAGAGTTGCCGATCCTCCAGACGGTTTTGACTTGCAGATACTCGCGCCGGGCCATGCGCCTAGTGTGATGCCTTTGTCGCGTTCGATTGTGACAGTTGGCCGCAATGCCGACAATGACGTGGTGTTGCCAGCGGATGGCGTGTCTCGACATCATGCCCGGCTACAGGCTACTTCGTTAGGTTGGGAAGTACTGGATTTGGGTGGGGTCAATGGAACCTGGGTCGATGATCGTCGCTTGCGTTCAGATGAACCGACGCCATTAGCTATCGGCTCTAAGGTAAGGGTCGGGCCTTATGAACTTGTTCTGCGCGGGCCTGAAGTATCATTGGCGGCCCAAGCCGTAGCTGCTGGGGCTGTGCTCGCGGCGACAACCCGCGGACTGGAACAGGTTCAGGCAGAGGCTAACCAAGCTGCTCTTGGAATCTATCCTGTGCAGGATACGGTGACGGTTGATCCTGGGCAGGAAATCGAACTTGCAGCAGAGGTTGTCAATCGAAGTAGCGTTGATGATCGTGTCAGCTTACGTGTTCAGGGCATACCGTCAGAATGGGTGACGACTCCAAGTGGGTTTGTCACTGTTTCCGCCGGCGAAACTGCATATCTCACCGTTGTTGTGCGCCCCCCCAGAGAGCTGAATACACCCACGGGGCGGCAGAGAGTGCGATTGGAAGTGGTTTCACAGCAAAATCCGCAAAGCAGTGAATCCGCACCTCTGAACCTGGTTGTCAACCCCTATTTTGCTTTTTCAGCTTCGTTGGAACCTAACGAAGTACGATTACCCGGAACTGTCACGGTTTCGGTGCAAAATACGGGGAATGCGGCCGGTACTTTCAGTGTGTTACCACGGGATCCCCAGAATGCCCTGGAATTCAGCGGCGAGAGAGGGAGCATTCCTCTTCAACCCAACCAGATAGCAAGGATTGATTTAGGTGTTAAAGCGAAGGAAGCTGGTTTGTTTGGAGGGAGTGAGAATTATCCGTATGAAGTAAATGTCGTCTCGCGCTCTGGAGGTCGACAGCAACTGGAAGCGGAAGCTCAGTCCGGCAGTATGTTGCCAGTATGGCTTCTATATGCATTGATTTTCGTATGTACGCTGGCTTGTGCGGCGTTGGCTATTGCGGCTCTGTTCAATCGCGATCGCTTGTTTGGTCAAGCTGTAACGCCAACGATTTCAATTGCGGGGCTGGTGGCAACGCAGACGGCTGCTGCTTTGACGCAGACGGCCGTATTTTTGCCTGGGACGGAGACGATCGTGGCAACGGTGGATTTGACTGCAACAGCGCAGACAGCCACTGCTGAAGCCAATATACAAGCCACGGCGACATCGTCAGCAGCAACGGCCGATGCCCTGGGTGACAGCGATGGTGACGGCTTGAGCAATGCTCAGGAAGGCCTTATTGGTACGGATCCCTTTAATGCGGACACGGATGCCGATCAGCTCAGCGATGGCCAGGAGGTCTTGATATATGCAACTAACCCTTTGCGGGTCGATACGGACATGGATAGCTTCGGAGATGGTCACGAGGTGTTGGTCCTCGGATCTGATCCGCTTGATCCGTTTGATCCCGTAGGGGCAATGCCGCCTGGACCCAAACCACCTGGACCTAAACCACCTGGGCCCACGACTTGGACGCCAAAGCCTCCAGGACCGCCGACCAGAACTCCAGGGCCGCCGGGACCGCCCACGAGAACGCCAGGACCACCAACGCAGACGCCTACGATTACGCTAACGCCCTCAATTACCTGGACGCCGAGTGCTACAGCGACATCTACAGACACAAGCACACCGACAATGACTGTGACACCGTCAGAGACGCCGACTGTCACCTTGACTCCGTCTCCGACTATGACGAACACGCCAGAACCGGCTGCGGGGCCGGCAATAGTCTGCGATGCGGCCCCGATAGTTGACGGGGTGTTCCTTCCGAGCACTTGGCCGGCGACTTCATTTACGCAGTTTTTTGCCCTGACCAATCCCTCACGGCAGGTGGAGGTCTATTTCGTAGAGAATTCGGGGAATTACTATCTGGCATTCCTCATGAACGATCCGGTTGACGATCCTACTGATCAGTTGCGTGTCTTTTTTGATACATTGGGCGATCGAGGTGATCCCGACGCGACCGATCGCTTGCTTCGCGTTGATCGAGTGGGTACGTGGGAAGTATGGTCAGGCATTGGCAGCAATTCTGATTCGCAGTATTGGGATTCTACCTACTCCAGCGGTAATTGGACCGTTGAAGTAAGTGATTCGGGAAGTCAATGGGTAGTTGAGATTGAGATCAATGGCGCTGCTGAGATGCCTGCACTGGCGAATCCGTTTGGGGTGATGTCGCAAGTTCAGTTTTCTCCAGCCTTGGCAACGTGGCCAATAGATGCTGATGGCAATAATGCTGATACCTGGCAGCTGGTGAATAACCCTGATTGTTCGTACCCTTGAGAATGAAGGGCGCGGGTAAATGGTGGCCAGTTGATTGCCGGCGCAGTAGGTCAAGGTCAATTCAAGCGTGCATAGATATCCCCTGAACTATTGTCGTGTCGCCTTTTGTTCAAGATATGCAGCATGTCGGCCGCAGTCAGCCATGTTGAAGCCGACATTCGATGGCTTTCTCCTCTAGACCAGTTGAAGTGGTAATTTCCAAGCTCAGATAGCCTTGTAATGCAGTCACGTGCTAGTTCAATGGCCGCCGGAATATATTCATACGACAGGATCGGAATAGGCTGCGTTAGCCCGCGAAGTACCTCCAGTTCGTATCCTTCCACGTCAATCTTGCAAAAAGAAGGCATCCCGTATTTGCGGATGAGATGGTCCAAGGTTGTAACGTGGACGGACAGCGAATCTTCCCATTCGACGCCGCCAAATGACTTATCTCTTTGCACGGCAGCGATCCAAGTTTTAGAAAGAGAAGTGACCGTAGGGTTGCTCTTGCTGATATACATGGTCGTCTGGCCAATCTGCGCACCGGCTGCCTCCTGTAACAGCGAAACGTTCTTCTTCTGCCCGTAGCTTTGTTGAAGGAAGCGCATCATATAGGGCTGGGGTTCAAGGGCTACAACGCTTGCTCCAAGCCGTGTAAAGGCCCGCAACCTATTGCCTACATGGGCGCCGATATCAAAACAGAGATCACCGGGACTTATGAAAGGCCGGTAAAGTCGAAGAAGACGATTGCCGCGAAACGGCATTCCATAATAAATGAATAGAGATCGATAAAGTCCGAAGGGTTTCTTTAGGTCCATATGCAAATCAATTTGCCCATGAGATTTTCCGAGACATGGATCAATTTCTACTAGACAAAATCTTGTACGTCAACCCCTAGCAACGGGTGATTACTGGATTCCCGCGGGCGGACGGTGTATTATGACCGCTTATAGGAAGAGGTTTTCTAGTGGGACCATTGCCATATTCATTCTATGCTCGTCCGGCACGACAGGTAGCGACCGATTTACTGGGCAAGCGTCTTGTCAGATTAATTGATGGCGCTCGCGTCAGTGGTTTCATCGTAGAAACTGAAGCTTACTGCGATGCAAAGGAACTCGATCTTGCGTGTCACGGTGACCGGGCGAATAAAGGACTCCCTACCGAGCGAACTGCTGTCATGTTTGGACCGGCAGGTCATGCCTATGTTTACTTTACCTATGGTATGCATTGGATGTTCAATGTGGTCACCGGGCGCACTGGAGAAGCAAACGCGGTACTCGTACGAGCTCTGGAGGCTGCCGAGGGAATGGAGGTAATGCGCACTTTGCGAAACCGTGCGGATTCAGAGCTGACCAACGGCCCCGCTAAACTTGCTCAAGCTCTGGCCATCAACAAGGCGTTCAATGGCACCAGTCTTTGCAATAGTGATGGCTTGATTTGGATAGAAGAAGGAATCCATATTGCAGCGGAAGAGATGGCCACCGGACCACGTATTGGTCTTGGGCAGACGCCGGAGCCTTGGTTTTCGTTGCCCTGGCGCTATTGGGTAAAAAACAATCTCTCTGTTTCCCGTTAGGCCGATCCACTGACTGGGTGCCGGCGAGATTTATTTCGTGTAAACTACGCTGATTATGAATGATTAACAGACATTAATGCACCAATTAATAGGGCCAATTGAGTGAAAGGAACTCTGCAATAAAGCGTGCAGATAGGCTGGTCCAGAATGGGCTTGCTTAGGAAGTGGTCAAATTGACCAGGAGGAATGCTGATGATTAATCGTATCAAGGGTGTGTTGTTTCTTGATTCGGATGCGTTCAAGGAAGTTGAACATGACGAGAAAGCGACTGGGCAGGCTGCCTTAATCGTCATTGTTGCATCGATTCTTGCTGCTCTAGGCGTCGGTTTTGGACACATTATCTTTAGCCCTGGTGCAGCGTTGACGGTATCACCTATCGTCAAATTTCTTGGGGTTGCTTTCTGGGGCTTGGCTGCGTGGTTGGTGTGGTCTGCCGTGACCTATTTTGTCGGTACCAAGATCTTCCACGGGCAGGCAACTTTTGGGGGAATGCTGCGCGTTGTCGGATTCGCCTACGCACCGCTAGCTTTCCTGCTCCTGAGCCTCATTCCGGTTATTGGTTTGTTTATTGCGTTTCTTGCCAGTGCGTGGGCATTTGCCGCGGTATTCATTGCTGTTAGGGAAGGCCTAGATCTTGATTTTGGTCGGACCTTGGCCACTGTGTTTGTCGGCTGGTTTATTTACGCCATTGGGATGGGGATACTATTCTCCCTATTCAATATAGTCTGAGATACAAGGGTAGCGCCCACAATTTTCGGGATCGCGTTGCTGCGGGCCGATCCGCGATAGCAAGCTGAACATGAAGCTGAATCTGGTGAAGCGTTCATGATTATAACCTTTGCCATCTTGGCTTTCACGATAATTCTGTTTGTCACAGGCCGATTGCGATCGGACCTGGTGGCACTTATGTCGGTTCTGGCTTTGTTTCTAGCAGGAATTATCACGCTAGAGCAGACTCTTTCTGGATTTAGCGACTCCACAGTACTTATGATCGCGGGCCTCTTCGTCGTTGGAGAGGGTCTTTCGCGCACCGGCGTGACGGCTTGGTTGGGAGAAAAAATCCTGGACATTGCCGTGAGCAGCAAAGCTCGATTGCTGGTTATGCTGATGGGCGGAACGGCTGTGTTGTCAGCGTTCATCAGCAACACCGGTACTGTCGCGACGTTGTTACCAGCAGTCGCCGCAGCGGCATGGCGTATCGGTAGTGTTCCTTCCAAATTCCTTATACCTCTGGCTTTCTCAGCGAACACCGGTGGTCTGTTGACACTGACGGGTACGCCTCCTAATATCGTCGTTGCTGATACGTTGGCCAATGCTGGATTCGAGCCATTTTCATATTTTGAGTATGCTCTAATTGGTCTACCATTGCTCATTAGCGCGATTGCCTATATGTTTTTTATTGGTCGAAAGCTGCTGCCGCGCCGCCATACAGACGAACGCCCAGCGGAATTGGTGGAAGAGGTCGGCCAATTGGCCGAGACTTTTAAGCTTTCTGATGAACTTTACCGGCTTCGTGTGCGCTACAGTTCGAGGTTGATTGGGCAGACAATTGAGCAGGCGGCGCTCGGCCGTGACTATGGCGTCACAGTTCTACGCGTGGAGAGCGCACCAATAAGCGATGTTTCCCTTATTGGAAGGGCGGAACGCAGCCGACAGAGTGCGCGTGATCGATTGGAAAGATTGCAGGACTGGGAACCCACCGTGCCCGGGCCGGACTCCGTAATTGATTCACAGGACGTTCTTTTGGTTAAGGGTAAAGGAGAGGCCGTGTATCGTTTGATGGCCGACTTTAACCTTGGCGTCTTGCCTGTAGAGGATGATGATGAAGGGTTGTCGGAGGTACTGTTATCATCAGAAGTTGGTATTGCAGAGGTTTTGCTGACACCTCGTTCGGTGTATATTGGCCAAACGGTTGTCCAAAGCCATTTTGCGGAGAAGTTTGGTGTGCACGTCTTGAGCATTCGTCGCGGTGAGCAATCGTTCGGACATCCTTCGCAGAAGTTAGCTTTTGGCGACGCGTTGCTTGTTCGTGGTACTTGGTCAGATATCGAACGCCTGAAGAGGGAAAGCCGCAACTTCGTCGTCGTGGGCAGTCCTGAAGCAATATCGCGCCAAGTGGTTGAACTGACGCCAAGGTCGGTCATTGCTGTTCTGGCATTGTTGGGCATGATCGCTATGATGGTAACTGGCATTGTGCCAGCGGTCGTGGCCACTTTGTTAGCAGCGGTGGTGATGGTGTTGGGTGGCTGCTTATCCATGAGTCAATCTTATCGCTCTATCAGCTGGCAGAGTGTCGTGCTGATTGCAGCTATGATACCTATGAGTACGGCGCTGGCTGTGACCGGGGGAGCGGAATTTCTGGCCGACGGCCTGGTAAACAGTTTCGGATCGATAGGGCCGTTGGCCTTGATGGTCGCGGTTTTCATGCTAACTACAGCTTTCAGCCAGGTGATCAATAACACGGCGACGGCCGTTCTTGTGGCCCCGATTGTGCTGCGCGCGGCATTGGACCTGGGCGTTTCACCGTATCCGCTGTTGATGACGGTGGCTGTTAGTGCCTCAACAGCCTTTCTGACGCCAATTGGTACGACAACGAATTTGATGGTAATGACTCCTGGCGACTATCGCTTTAACGATTACATCAAGGTGGGTTTCCCCCTGTTGGTTATTTTTCTGCTTGTAAGCTTACTCTTGATTCCACTGATCTGGCCTTTTTGATTTTTTTGGTTCGTGTCTGTGTGAGCGTGCTGGTTCCCGTTTTTTGGTTACGTGTTAAACGTTCCACATTTCACTCTAGCCGACCAAAGAAAAAGTTGACTGGGTCTTGAGTGACAGAATACACGAATCGGAACCGAAGTAGGTGTTTGAGAATATAAGGAAGTCTGGACCTCGAAGCCTGACCGATGGCGTGATCTATGGATCTGGACTAATCCTTGGCGGAATTCTAGGTGGCTTTCTGTTTAATATAATAACTCTGGAAAGGCTTGCGCATCTTGACGGTGCTGTGCGGTTGATAATTGGTCTACTCTCTGCATTCGTAATTACCGCATTGAGTGGCGCTGTAAGCGGCTTTCTCGGGGGCTATTCCCTTCCTCTTATTGGACAATCAAAAGGGGGATGGGGAAATGCGTGGCGCAGCGCCATCAGTATGGGCGTCACTTGTGGCCTTTCTTTGTACCCGATCATATTGGCACTTTCGCTCATTTCTTATTTCACTGAGGAAGCACCAGCCAGCGGTGCCTCCGTTGGGGTCACGTTGGTCGGCGCCGTCTTCGGCATCCTGGTCAGTTTATTGATGGGGTTCCTGTCCATCGGTAAGCGTGGTTATGCCTCGCTAGTCTGGGCAGGAGCGCCAGGTTTTGGGTTTGGGGGTGCGGTTTTAGGATTCGGTCTGTGGGCCTACGTTATGTCGATACGTAGTGCCGGCGTTGATTCGGGCAGTGGATATGGTAGCGACCGGCCTGTTTGGGTTTGGCCTGGCAGGTGGATCGGCTTGGGGTTATGTGTTTGCGCGCCTGGTGGAACCTGATCGTTTGCCAATTCGTCCAGCAGAGAATGTTGTACCTTATTGCCTTAACCAGTATGATCGGCTGATCTTTACTCCCAACCCCAATCCCGCCTACAGTGAAGAACCTATTTCGCCAAACGGAGGGTTTGACCGCCTCGCGGAACTTGCCGAAGAAGCGCAGTATGAAGTGCTTTTCTCTAACATGTGGTATGATGCCGACGCCAGTGGCGATAGCCCAGGAAGGGTTTTGGCTGATGCCGTGGCGACGCTTTACGCGAATCTGAAGGAGAACCCTGAGCGGTATCCACGCGGTATGACAGTACGTATTCTGCTCGACAATCCACTCGAGGTGGCAAGAGGAGAGTTCTCCGGTCAAATCTGGCATGTTCTAGGTGACTTGCGTAATGCCGGAGTGGCTGAAATGCGTAATGAAGAATTGGGCTGGAGCGTAAAAGTGGCCAATTTTGAAGGCGCGCTGCCCGATAGCCATATTAAGAGCATGATTGTGGATGATAAAACGGCCGTGGCCGCAGGGTTCAATATGTCGTACGAACATTACGAGGTGGAACATCCATCCGGAAAGGGCAATGACCGGTTCGATCTGGGCGTTCAAGTTATCGGTCCAGTGGCGCAAGAATCAAGAACCATGTTCGCCGATCTCTGGGAAGGGGCAAAACGTTCACATTGTTGAGATTTCTTTCCGAACCCGGTACCGTGTCAGAGCACATGTGTTCCCAATCCGGCTTCCGGCAGTCACGCTCCCGAGGTGCTGAAGTACCATGTCACGGCGGGAGACAGTGTTGCGTTTTCGATGTATCGTACGGAAGCACATGTGGGAACGCGGTGCGCCCGTGAATTGGCGATCCTGGAAAGCAGGTGACCGGGAATTGCGACTTGGTAGGATAGGCTCAATTTGGCAACCTGAAAGCTTTATAATAGGGGTTTAATCATGAGAGTATTGGAAGGTAAAAAAGCACTCATTTTTGGAGTGGCCAACAAACGCTCAATTGCATGGGCCATCGCTCAAGCCTTGCATGAACAAGGTGCCGAGATTGGCTTGAGCTATGGCATCCCACAACTTGAGAAGCGAGTTTTGCCACTGGCTAACCAGTTGGGTGTGGATTTTGTAGAAAAATGTGACGTCACGTCCGACGATGAGATAGCCGCTTTGTTTGCCAAAGCCGCGGAGCATTTTGGGCGAATAGACATTCTAGTTCACTCCGTGGCCTACGCTCCATCTGAGGATCTCGAAGGCCGGTTCGTGGACACAACACGCGAGGGTTTTAGATTGGCCATGGATATCAGTGTATTTAGCCTGGTGGCTTTGACCAATGCAGCGCTGCCTCTTATGAGCGAAGGGGGCAGTATTGTCTGCATGACCTACTATGGCGCGGAGAAAGTCGTTCCTCATTACAATGTAATGGGTGTGGCAAAGGCAGGCTTGGAAGCAAGCATGCGTTATCTCGCGGCCGAATTAGGAAGGCAGGGTATTCGCGTGAATGCGATTTCTGCAGGGCCGCTCAAGACCTTGTCTGCGGCGGGCATCGCCGGGTTTCGCAAGATGCTGGGATATGTTGGCGAGCGTTCACCCCTGCGGCGTAACATTGAGCAAAGCGAGGTGGGGCAGACCGCTTTGTGGCTCTGCTCTGATTTGAGCAGCGGTGTAACTGGTGCCGTGATATACGTGGATGCCGGCTACAATATTCTAGGCATGACCGAACCTCCTGAGAAGTGGCAATAGACTCTTGGAAGAATATGCTCGATACGAAGTAAAATGTAAGGTCCACAAAGCGGGCCTTGCTGGTAAGATTAGCCCTACAGAATAGCGGGCCTTGTCGTTTGACATCAAGCGACGATTGGATATACTGACGGTATTGATAATCTAATAAAGCCTATTTGCGCTTATCTGGAGCAGTGGAGGGAACGGCCCTTTGAAACTGCAGCAACCCCCTATGTGGGACGGTGCTAATTCCGACAGCGTTTGCTGGAAGATAAGGGGAACCATGTATGTGGACATGCCTCTTGCCAGCCAAGAGGCTTTTTTCTTGTGAGCCAGATTTATTGGTGGAGGTTTGAGAATATGACAACGAACTTTATGCAGGCGGCCGATTTGCTCTTCACTTCAGAGTCGGTGACCGAAGGTCATCCCGACAAGATATGCGACCAGATCAGCGATGCCATACTGGATGCCATCCTGGAACAAGATCCGCAGGCGCGCGTGGCCTGTGAAACGGCTATCAAAACTGGTTTTGTTCTGCTGCTGGGTGAAATCACCACGACGGCCTACGTAGACTTTGATCAGCTAGTACGCAACGTGGTTAATGAGATCGGCTTTGACGATAGCAGCAAGGGCTTTGATGGACATACGTGTGGCGTTATGTCTGCAGTTGCTTCACAGAGTCCAGACATTGCACAGGGCGTAGATCGGGCGTTGGAATATCGTAGAAATGGTGATAGTGAAGCGGAAATCGAAGCGTTGGGCGCTGGCGATCAGGGCATGATGTTTGGATATGCGTGCAACGATACAGAGGTCTTAATGCCTCTACCGATTTACCTGGCGCACCGGTTGACACAGCGGTTGAGTGAAGTGCGTCGTGCTGGAACATTGCCCTGGCTTCGTCCGGACGGGAAATCTCAAGTTACCGTCGAGTACAGTTTTGGCCGGCCGAAGCGTGTACATACGGTTTTGATCAGTACCCAGCATGCTCCGGAAGTGGACAATGAGACAATTCGTGAGGATCTGATTGAGCACGTCATCAAACCAGTGTTGCCTTCTGACCTCGTTGATGAAGAAATGCGAATCTTTGTCAATCCGACCGGGCGTTTTGTCGTGGGTGGACCCTTGGGCGATGCGGGTCTGACTGGGCGCAAGATCATTGTCGATACGTATGGTGGCATGGGCCGACATGGGGGCGGCGCATTTAGTGGTAAGGATCCGACAAAAGTGGATCGTAGTGGTTCTTATGCGGCGCGATGGGTGGCCAAGAATATCGTGGCGGCTGGCCTCGCCGATCATTGTGAAGTACAAGTAGCTTATGCCATTGGCGTAGCAAAGCCGATAAGTATCAGTGTTGAGACCTTTGGCACCAGCGACCTTAGTTCTGAGCAGTTGGTGCAGCTAATCGAGGGGCAGTTCGACCTGCGTCCAGGGGCAATCATCCGTGATTTAGATTTGCGGCGTCCAATCTACCGCAAGACGGCCGCCTACGGACATTTTGGTCGTGAGGATATTGTCGCACCTTGGGAAAGCACCGATAGGGCAGATGCATTGCGGCAGGCGGCCATGGCGCTCAAGGTTACCACTGCTTAGGAATTGCAGCTCTCGCAAAATGCGAGTCAGATTTCGGTTAGAATAGTTTTCCGAACTTGACAATTGAGTATAATGATGACTGTTGGAGGGGCGAATCCATCTGGGTTCGCTCCTGTTTTTCGTGTCAAGCGTTCTTGACGAGTGTACGAGGCTGCGCTAGAATTCGTGGTCTTTTTTATCCTAAACTTTGTTTGGTGGACTTGTGTTTGAGTCTCTAGGTAATCGCCTACAAACTGTTTTCGACAACCTTCAGCGCCGTGGAAAGCTGACAGAAGCTGACGTGGATGCGGCCATGCGAGAAGTGCGCCTTGCACTCCTGGAGGCTGACGTGAACTACAAAGTTGTCAAAGGCTTCATTGCTCGTGTTCGAGAGAGAGCCGTTGGCCATGAGGTAATGCGTAGCCTAACTCCGGGCCAGCAAGTTGTAAAAATCGTACACGACGAACTGGTTACAACATTGGGAGAACCAGGCAGACTGAATTTGGGTTTGCAATCACCAGCAGTGATTATGCTTGTAGGATTGCAAGGGGCCGGTAAGACGACTATGGCGGCAAAGTTGGCCTTGTTTTTACGCAAACAGGGCCGTAGACCGCTTTTGGTTGCAGCTGACGTATACCGACCTGCAGCAATCGATCAACTTGAAACTTTGGGTCGCCAACTCGATATACCTGTCTATAGTGAAGGACCAGACGCAGATCCAGTAAAGGTAGCTGCCAACGCAGTCCAAAGCGCGACGCGTTCCGGGGCAACCACGGTCATCATCGATACAGCAGGACGCCTAAACATCGACGAGATGATGATGGGCGAGATCAAGGCTATCAAATCCAAGGTTCAGCCTGTTGAAACGCTTCTTGTGGCTGATGCCATGACCGGTCAAGAGGCTGTGCGTGTGGCTACAGACTTTGACAATGCCGTGGATATCACCGGCCTGATTATGACTAAGGTGGATGGTGATGCTCGTGGTGGCGCGGCGATTTCAATGCGGGAGGTTACTGGCGTACCTATCAAGTTTCTAGGTACTGGAGAAAAACTCAATGCAGTTGAGGTCTTTCATCCGGACCGGCTTGTAAACCGTATCTTGGGAATGGGTGACGTGATGTCGCTCATAGAGAAAGCCCAGGAAGAGATGGACCAGGAGGAAGCGCAAAGAGCCGGCGAGCGGCTGATGAGCGGTGAATTCAACTTGGAGGATTTCCTGAAACAGATGCAGCAGATTAAGAAGCTTGGACCTATTGGCAAGCTGCTTGATATGGTTCCCGGTATGAACAAAATGGCTCGAGATGTGGATTTGAGTGGTGCTGAGGGCGATCTCAAACGTGTGGAGGCGATCATTCAATCGATGACTTTTAAGGAGCGACGAAGTCCGAAGTTAATCAAGGCTAGTCGTAAGAGACGTATTGCTGCGGGATCAGGGACGACGGTGCAAGATGTTAATGTGTTGCTCAAGCAATTCAGAGAGATGCAACTCATGATGAAGAAATTAGGCAAAGGCGGTGGACGTGGCCAAGGCGGCCTGGGATCGCTTTTGGGTAGTGGTTTAAGACAGAAATCGAAATTGGAGTAAAATAGAAAGATGCTACGAATACGTTTAAGTCGCACAGGTAAAAAGAAACAACCGAGCTACCGGGTCGTGGTGGCAGATATCGAAGCGAAACGCGATGGTCGTGTCGTGGAGAGACTTGGCCATTATAATCCACTCAGTGATCCCATCGAATACCGGATCCAAGAAGATCGGGCTTTGTATTGGTTGAGTGTCGGAGCACAACCGACTGATGCCGTTCGTCGCTTGTTGGAGACACAGGGAACCATGGATCGCCTGGTGCGATTGCGAAATGGGGAGAACCTGGACTCGTTGGTTGCTGAATATACGGGAGTTCCGCTGCCGGCAACCGTGACGGACGAGGTTGACGAGGTCGTCGTTGACGAGATGTCTGTTGCTGTGGCTGAGGCCAGCATGGCCGAAGAGGAATGAGGAGCGCTGGTGGAGGAGTTATGAAAGAACTCGTCGAGTTTGTTGTCAAGGCGCTCGTTGATCAACCCAACGAAGTGCAGGTTGTGGAGGTCCAAAGCGGGACTACGACAATTCTTGAATTGAGTGTGGCACGCCCTGATATGGGTAGAGTGATTGGCAAGGGGGGGCGGATTATCAACTCGATTCGCAGACTGCTACAAGTTGCAGCTACTAAGCAGGGCAAACGGGTTACGCTGGAATTGATCGAGGATAATTGACACTGAGGGCGGGCAGAAAGCGTTTAATTCAAACCACTGGAAAGCTCGCCGTGGATGTACAAGCGAGCTAGATTCGTTGGCTGTCTAGGAACAGACTCTTGACCAAGAAATCGAATCCACAAGAAATGAGTAGCCGGCGAGGCTCGGTGGAAGACCACACTGAGCCTCGTTTTTTGGTGGTAGGACAGATATCTAAACCACATGGAGTTCGTGGTGATGTGCGCGTGGTGCCCTATACTTCACTGCCGGAGCGTTTTACCTGGCTAGATGAAATCTACATTGGCGAAGAAGAGCCATATCGTGTTGCAGTTGAAGATGTACGTTTTCATAAGAACTGGGTCCTGTTGAAGCTGGCCGGGTATAACGATCGTGATATGGCTGCGACGCTGCGTGGACAACTGTTGCAGGTAAGCGAAGACCAGGCGATTCCATTGCGGGAGAATGAGTATTTCTTGTACCAGCTGGAGGGAATGGCCGTGTTTAGCGAGGACGGAACGCTATTAGGCGAATTGGTCCGGGTGATCGAGACTGGGGCCAACAATGTGTTTGTGGTGCGAGGTAAGTCTGGAGAACTATTGATACCAGACACCACCGAAGTTGTGCGTGACATCGATTTTGAGAAGAGTCGAATTACTGTGCATCTGTTACCTGGTTTGCTGTCGACTTGACACATCTGTTCTGCATGATATTCTCAGACCAATGTCGGAAGAGAAATACTGGCTAGGTTTTAACCTTGTAAAAGGTGTTGGCCCGGCAAAAGTACAGGCGCTGCTAAATTACTTCGGCGATTTGCGTTCAGCTTGGCGTGCGCAAGGGGAGCAATTACGCAAAATTGGTTTTGATCAGCGTTCGATTCAGAGCTTCAACGAGGCACGTGCAGAATTAGATTTAGACCAATGTCTGGCTAATGTACAAGCAATCGGAGTTTCTTTACTCACCTGGAATTCTGAATCATACCCTTCCTATCTGCGCGAGATAGAGGGAGCACCGCCCTTGCTCTATGTGCATGGAGGTCTGCAGGAGATCGACCGCTGGGCTGTGGCTGTGGTGGGTACACGTAGATTGACAAGTTATGGGCGGCAGATTGCGCAAGATTTGGTGACCGGTTTGGTGCTGAATGGGGTGACTATTGTTAGCGGTTTGGCGCGGGGGATTGATGCTATCGCGCACAAGACTGCTTTGGAGCACGGTGGGAGAACCATAGCGGTGCTCGGTTCGGGACCTGATTGCATTTATCCGCCTGAAAATCGACTGCTAGCGCGCCAAATTGTCAACGGGCGAGGGGCAATAATTACCGAATATGGCTTGGGCGTCCAACCAGAGGCAAAGAACTTCCCGCCACGTAACCGGATTATTAGCGGTCTTTCTTTGGGTGTGATCGTGGTTGAAGCGGGTGATCGTAGTGGTGCGAGTATTACAGCCAAGTTTGCGTTGGAGCAAGGGCGCGAGGTCTTTGCGGTGCCAGGGAGTATTAACAGCCCGGCCAGCAAAGGTACGAATCGTCTAATTCAGCAGGGTGCTAAATTAGTCACTGGAGTAGATGACGTTTTGGAAGAGCTGAACTTGGCTATGGTGCTGGAGCATTCAGCGATTCAGCTTTCCATGCCGGAGACACCAGATGAAGCAGCACTGTACGAACATCTTTCGGCGCACCCAGTGCATATTGATGATCTCGGTAACGTGACGGGTCTTTCGAGCAGTGTGGTGAGCAGTACCCTGACACTTATGGAATTAAAGGGCATGGTTCGCCAAGTTGGAGGTATGAACTACGTCATTGCCCGCGAACCGGAACCGACTTACGATACGGATGGGTCGACCGAAACGAACGAGAAATTATGAGAATAGTCATTTTTGCTGGTGGTTCTGGTCGCAGACTGTGGCCGATAAGCCGTGTAAGGTCACCAAAGCAATTCGAGCCAATTATTGATGAGAAATCCACTCTGCAATTGGCCATCGACCGCGTGCTAGAAACCTACGGTGCCGACAATATTTACGTTTCGACCAATGAACGATATCAGGCGCTTGTTCGTGCACAGTTACCCGAGTTGCCGCCAGAGCATATCATCGGTGAACCAACCCGACGCGACTTGGCTGCCGCCGTTGGTCTTGCGATGGCCCACATATCGAAAACCAGTCCCATGGCTATTCATGAACCGGTGGCAATTCTTTGGGGCGACAGCTATTTGGTACACCTGCAGAATTTCTTAAGCTTGCTTACTGTGGCTGAGGAGTTGTTGGTTGATGGTAAAGCACGCATATTCTTTATTGGTGAGACGCCTCGCTTCGCCAATGAGAATTTGGGCTGGCTTGGTCTGGGCAGGTTGCTGGAACAGAAAGAAAACGTCCCGTGTTACCGATTTGAGTCTTTGACTTATCGACCTGAATTGGAGGAATGTAGGCGAATGTTTGCAGAAGGAACGGCTGTTTGGAATACGGGTTATTTTGTGACGACGCCTGGATATGTGCAGAATCTCTACCGTACGTACCAGCCGGAGATGTGGGCGCAGTTGGCTTCAATAGAGCAGTCAATCGAAAGTCCCGAATATGACGACACGCTGCATGCAGTGTATCCAAACATCCAGTCCATATCATTTGATGATGCCGTGTTAGCCCACGTTTCTCCTGGGCAGGCAGCTGTTCTGCATGGCAACCTAGGATGGAGCGATCCGGGAACGCTTTATGCGCTTAAAGAGGCTATTGATCCAAAAAAGGATCGAAATGTAACGAAAGGATTGGTGGTTGATGAGCAATCGCGGGACAGCCTTATCTACAATTATGCAGATGGTAAATTGGTGGTTACTGTAGGATTGGAAGGCATGATTGTTGTCAACACCGAGGATGCCCTCCTGGTAGTCCACAAGGATCAGATACCATTAGTTAAAAAGGTAGTTGGGAACTTTGAGGGCACAGAATTAGATCGCTATAGCTAATACCCTCAATTACGCTAATCTCCAACGTTCGTCGAAATCTATAGTTAACAAGGCAGCTTATGAGTGAAGAATTGAAACTGGAAGGTTACTGTTTCACGTGCAAGGAAAAGCGGGTAATGTTGAATCCGGCGGCAGAATGGTCGGCGGGTGGCAGTCCAGGGACGAGGGGAACCTGTCCAGTTTGCGGTGGTACTATCTACAAGATGGGACGTACGCCAGCGCATGAACACCTGGCCAAACCCGACGCTACACAACGGAAACGCAAGAAAAGTAAAAAGAGTTCGACGAAAAAGTCGAGCAGTAGGGTGCGGCGTTCGGGCAAGTTGGTTGTGGTCGAATCGCCGGCCAAAGCACGCACAATTGGCCGCTATTTAGGTAAGGGCTACACTGTAAAGTCAAGTGTGGGGCACGTTCGTGACTTGCTCAAATCGCGGCTTAGTGTGGATGTAGAGCATGAATTCACGCCTGAATACCGTGTGCCGAACGACAAGCGCAAAGTTGTTAAGGATCTGAAGAAAGCAGCAGCAGGAGCCAAAGAGATTTACCTGGCGACTGACCCGGACCGCGAAGGGGAAGCTATTGCCTGGCACGTGCGCGAGGCGGCGGAAATGGATCCAGGCCGTACGAAACGGGTTGTATTTCACGAAATCACAAAACCGGCAGTACAAGCTGCTTTTGAGGAGCCACGCGAGATTGATATGCAACGTGTTGACGCACAACAGGCACGCCGCATCCTCGACCGGTTGGTTGGCTACAAGTTGAGCCCGTTGTTGTGGCGCAAGGTTCATGGTCGCCTTTCGGCCGGACGCGTCCAGTCCGTGGCAGTACGTTTGGTCGTGGAGCGTGAAAGAGAGATCGAGCAGTTCGTGCCGCGGGAGTATTGGAGCCTAGAAGCTGAGCTAAGCCAGCTTCAGTACCGGGACCGAAGCCCCCGGCCATTTTTTACAGCAAAACTGGTTAAGTTGAATGGTGAAGAGCCGGACCTAGGGACCGAAGAAACTGTCAATCCGCATTTGGAAGCATTGCAGAAGAGCTGCCTGGACCGTAGGCGAAGTGAAACTAGGTACGCGTACTCGCCGTCCGGCAGCGCCATTTACCACGAGTACCTTGCAGCAAGAAGCATCGCGCCGCTTGAGTTTTGGTACCAGTAAGACGATGCGCGTTGCTCAGCAGCTTTATGAAGGGGTTGAAACGGATTCCAGCGAGACGGTTGGTCTCATCACCTACATGCGGACGGACAGCGTTACCGTGGCAAAGGATGCGCAAACGGAGGCGCGTACGTTTGTAAAAGAGCATTATGGATCTGAGTTCTTGCCTAAAAAGCCTCCCTCCTACAAGACGAAAAGTAAGATGGCGCAAGAGGCACACGAAGCGGTTCGGCCAACTTCCGTCTACCGCTCCCCTAAGAAGATGCGGCAGTTTCTGAAGCGTGACCAGTACCGATTGTACAGGTTGATCTGGGAGCGTTTTGTGGCCAGTCAAATGGCGCCGGCCATCTACGATACGGTCAGCGCAGATATCTGGGCAGGACGTGAGGAACAAGAGGCGACGAAGCGCCTGTATCTTTTCCGTGCAACCGGTTCGGCGTTACGTTTCGCAGGATTCCTGACGTTATACGAGGAAAGCCGGCCCGTAGACCTTCCTGAGAATGTTGACATAGAACACCCAGTACCTAAAGATCTGGAGCAGGGAAGTTCCGTTGATATGTTGCGGCTCTTGCCCGAACAGCATTTTACGCAACCACCGCCTCGTTTTAGTGAAGCTACGCTGGTGAAGGCGTTGGAAGAGAATGGAATCGGCCGTCCCAGTACGTACGCTTCAATTATTACAACGATCCAGAACCGTTCATATGTGGAGAGTGAAAAACGACGCCTGATCCCCACGGAAACGGGACGGATCGTGAATGATCTTCTGGTGGAATATTTCCCCAATATCCTGTCGGCTGATTTCACGGCACGTATGGAGGGCGAACTGGATAGCATAGCGGAAGGCGAGCCGTGGGTTCCAGTTATTAGCAGTTTCTATGAACGTTTCGAGGCCAATCTGGAGAAGGCTGACGCTGCAATTCCCAAGTTAGAGCTTAAGAAAGAGCCGGATTTGGTGGGACGTGAATGTGAGCTTTGTGGTAGTCCGCTGGTGTACCGAGAAGGTCGATATGGTCGCTTTATTGGCTGTAGCACTTTCCCAAAATGTCGCAATACAGAGCAGATTTTGGCTAAGATCGGTGTTGTATGTGCGCACGGTGGAGGAGAAATTATCGAACGCCGCACGCGCCGCGGTCGTATCTGGTATGGTTGCACCCGATATCCAGAGTGTGAGTGGACGAGCTGGAAGAAGCCAATAGCTGATCAAGGTGACAATTGCGAGGGTTTGATTGTACAGGTTAATGAAAACAAAACAGATTGTGTGGCCTGTGGGCTAAAGAAAAAAACCGGGGAAGCTGTGAAAGTTGTTTCATAGTCTCTGTTCTCTCGCAATCTGAGGATGCGAACTACACAGTTGGCGAATTCCCATGTGAAGATCGATTGCGATTGGGATTGTCCGAAAAGGGCACTTCGGGAGATGAAGACGAGGAAGCTTCATGAGCGAAAGGTCAGAGGAGATGGGGCGTGGCCCGCAGGAAGCTTCGGCTACGACTTAGTGGGGCGGGTTTCAACGCCATATCCGGCACTGCGCCCGCCCCTATAGGGGCTGACGCAGCATCACCTCAGGTCTCTGTTATTGTTCCTACTCGAAACGAAGAAGACAATATTCGCCCCTTGTTGGAAGAATTAGTCGAGGTTCTGCAAGGTTTGCGAGCGGAAGTTGTGTTTGTGGACGACAGCACAGACGGTACACCTCAAGAGGTACTAACCTTAAGTGACCAATTTCAGATTCCGATCCGACTCATTGCGCGTGCACCGGAACAACGAAATGGTCTTAGCGGCGCTGTCGTAGATGGTTTGCGAAGCGTGCACGGTGAGTGGGTCTGTGTGATGGATGCGGATCTACAACATCCGCCGCAGACTATTCTACGACTTTGGGAGCAAGCGCAAAAGACGGGCGCAGACATGGTCGTTGGAAGTCGCCGAGGTGATGTCATCGGCCCACTAGGGTTAACTCGCATGCGCTCGCTGACGTCTAAAGCTCTGACGATTCTGGCGCGAATGCTTTTCCCGCGATTGCTCCGAAACGTATCTGACCCCCTGACGGGGCTCTTTCTGGTGCGCCGTTCGGCCGTTGATGTGGATGACCTTTGGCCCGATGGATTCAAAATATTGCTGGAGATCTTGGTGAGGTGCCCGGCGCTGCATGTTAGCGAGATTCATTTTGATTTTGCGCCGCGCCATGAGGGTGAGAGTAAAGCAGATGTTCGCGAAGGGATTCGGTTCTTTCGTCATCTGGTACGTTTACGCGTCACGGCCAACCCGCACCTCTTTCGATTTCTCCTTGTTATTCTTCTGGGCATCCTCGTTAATACGCTGCTGCTGCTGGCCATGGTGGAACGTCTGGGATTGGATTACCGGATATCAGGTTTACTGGCTGCCGAGGCTATCGTACTATGGATCTTCTTTTGGTTTGAAAACTGGGTATTTCGTGAGCGGAAAGAAGATAAACACTTTTCAAGCCGCTTCTGGGCGAACATAATCTTTGCCCAGCTGTTCCTTATTCTGATTTACCTGCCGGTGATGATCATGCTGACATCCGCTTTCAGCTTTCAGCTTTCAGCTTTCAACTTTCAGCCTTTTCGATCCCGCCCGTACTTGCCGGCCAATCTTGTGGCGTTGGTTCTCGTTGGCCTAGTTCGTTATGCTCTTTCTGAGCAATGGATCTGGACCAAGGGGAGTATCGTTTGGCAGCCACAAACCTTCTATTATAACGTTCACAACCTCCTTTCAGTTGAGTCTCAAGTAGCGCTTGCTGAACTGCAATACTTCAAGGTCGATGATCGGTTCGAGAAGCTCAAGGCAGGACCTGGTGAGACTGTTGATATTCAGATCCGCGTTGACCGGCAAGGAACGCCTTCGCAGCTTCCCGGAGGAATCAGCTACGACGAACGCCTTGGTCGATATGGCTTTGGCCTGACTGTTCTGCCTGGAGAGTTTTTGCAGGTGATTGTTTCACCGCTCTTGGAACGTTCGCCTGGCTTCTTATTTACGAATGTCGTCGAACCGATCTTGCGCTGGACTTTTGTGCGCAAAGGGTATGCGTTGGTTAAGGCTGCCGGATTGGAATCAGATGGGTCGGCCATTCTGATCCACGGCGGGCGCAGCATGGGGCAGGTTATGAGTATCCTATGCACGCGCTATGGCTACGCGTTCATGGCCGACGATCTGAGCATTGTTGGAAAGGGTGGAAAGGTTTTTGCCTTCCCAAAGCCAGTGACTATCAGTCAAGGCATGGTTCGAGGTGGAGCAGATGGATCAAGAGCGGGGAGTGGAGAGTGGGGAGTGGAGAGTAAGGGATCTGTTGGGTCTTCGGCACCTGCTTCGGCTTCGCCGAGTGGGGCGGGTTTCAAACCCGCCCGTACAGGCTTGCGAGATAAGATCGCTTTATTTGGCCAACGCTTGCTTTATACGCGCTTCGCGCGGCGCATTGGTTTATGGCTAAGCGACCAAGATTTGCCGGCGGCTACGTTGAATACCTACTTGCAACGGCTTGTACCGCAGCCCAAGTATATGATTGGCGATGTTGTTGCCGGGATCGGGTATGCAGATACGGCCGACGTGGTTCTGGTGGTTGGTATCGGCGAGAGGCAAAATCAGGCCGACGACAACGTTTCGATGGATGAGTTGGTCAGCGCCTTGCAGCAGAAAGAGGAGACGGCGAGTTTCCAACCCCACCCCTTGTTGGCTGATCGTCTGCGCTTCTGGCAAGGTACGGATTTGATGCGTGAGGAGCACGAAATAATCAAGCAAGCCCTATGATGAGTCTTCAGTGCGCTGGTACGAGGCAAAAGATGGTGATTGGTGGCTTGATTTGGCAGAAAGTTTTACGAATGCAACCTAGAAAGGTCGCGTTACGTTTGGGAATTTCATGAGCGAAGATTCAAAAGTTTTTGTCGTAATGCCGGCTTACAATGCGGCCGAAACTTTAGCTGATACCTATAGACGTATCCCTTCAGAGCAGGTGGATCGGGTGATTCTGGTTGACGATGGCAGCATCGACGAGACGGTAGCCGTGGCTGGCGAGTTAGATCTGGAACTCATCGTTCATCCACATAATGCTGGTTATGGAGCTAACCAAAAAACCTGCTATATGGAGGCGCTGCGCCAAGGAGCCGAGATCGTTATTATGCTGCATCCAGATGGACAGTATGATCCGGATATTATCCCGCAGATGATCGCAGCGATTCGGGAAGGGGAAGGAGACTTTGTAATGGGATCGCGTTTCCTGCCACCGTCTAGCGCCCTGACGGGAGGAATGCCACGTTATAAATACTTGGCAAACCGCTTCCTAACGGCGTCGGAGAACTTGGTTATGGGAACACATCTCTCGGAGTGCCATACTGGTTATCGGGCGTATAGCAGGCGTTTATTGGAAGCAGTGCCTTTCTTGCGAAATTCCAACAATTTCGTGTTTGATACGGAGATGATATTCCAGGCGCATCATTTTGGTTTTCGATTCGCCGAGGTACCAGTGTCGACCCGATATTTCAATGAGGCGTCTTCTATCAGTTTTTGGTCCAGTATGGAATATGGGCTTGGCACGCTGGGGGTTGCAGCACGCTATCTGTTGCATCGCTCGAGATTGTGGCAGTGTGATATATTTGGTAGTGCACGCCGAGCTTGACAGCTGTTCCAAGAAGGGAGGCTGCGCACTCAGCTCTGAGGTCAGCTTTCAGCTCTTTCTACTGCAGCCTGGAAAAGTCTCGTTACGAATATCAGCGTTTTCGACTGCGATTGGGATTGGGATAGCGATTGGGATCACTAGATAAATCGCGGAAATAGTCATGGATTATCGTAAGCCTGTCGTCTTCGGCGAGAATTGGTCATCAAGTCGCTATAAGGTGCTTCCCTATTTTCGTGTAGAGAAGGCGCTTCTGATGCGGCCTGGCGTTGAACGAATCCTCGATCTGGGTTGTGCAAATGGGTGGAATATGAGTCGTTTTGGGCAGTACGGTTGTTCCTCTATTGGTCTGGATATGGTGCCCGAGAGAGTTCGATTGGCCAAGAAACATGGACCGACCATGGTTGCAAGTGGACTTGAGGTGCCAGTTCCAGCCGATACATTTGACGTCGTTTATGTGCAGCATGTCTTGCATCACATTGGCAGCGTGGAACGCGCTTTGAGCGAGGCAAGGCGCGTGCTCAAGCCGAATGGTAACCTCTTCTTGATTGAAACGATCGAGGACAACCCTATTATTCACTGGGGGCGCAAACTCTATCCGAGTTGGATGGGCGATGAGATCAATGCACATTTCGATTTCTCATCTTTGAAGAGACAGGTTGCTGATGCTGGGTTTCAAGTGACTGTGGCTGAGCAATACAGTGTTCTGTTTTGGATGTGGGAGATTCTGCCGGACCAAATGCCTTCTATGGAAAGGTTCACTCCCTTGTTCGTCGCCCTTGAACAATTCGTGGCACGCTTCCTGAGAAAGTATGGCGCACACTGTTTTCTGGCAGCCGAGAAGTGCTAGTAAGCTGAACTATCTCCAACCCCCGATTGAAATTCGCATCTGAGAATGCGAACTACACAAGAATCGCATCATTGCTGGCTGTCGCGGCGCGTTGGTATCGAGTAAAATCAGTCCTAATGACAAGCGCAAACGATTTATTCAGGCCGCGGCGGGAGTGGCTGTTGGTAGCTTTGCTGTTAATTATCATGCTGCTTAAGGGTGTGTTGTGGAGCCTCGCGCTGCCACTGTGGCAGGGACCGGATGAGGAGGATCATTACAACGTCATCCAATTCATTGGAGAGTCAGGGCGGCTGCCTGACATCGAAGATACGTTCCTGGTAGACGAGGTGGCGATGTCGCGACAATTGGCTGACGTAGGCCGTCTACCTTATGCGCCAGAGCAGAGGCAGGTGTTCTCGCAGAGCTCGTTCGGCCCTGGTGAGTTGGCTTTGGCAAATCTTCCTCTAGAAACGCGTTTCAGCTTTGATCAGGAGGCGGTGGGTAAGCTGAATAAAGCCACCCCCTTGTACTACATGATGGCAGCAGTTCCTTACCGTCTGTTTATGGCGGGAGATTTGTTAGTACGGGCTCAAGTGCAGCGCCTGTTCTCGCTGCTTGCGAGCTGCGGAATTGTTGTTGTTGCCTACTTGATTTCGCGCCTTTTGTTCCCCTGCAATGCAGCCATGCGCCTAACAGTTCCGACATTGGTCGCATTTCATCCATTGTTGACGCAGATGACAGCAGTGATTTCAGTGGACGGATTTTACGTTCTTTGTTATTCACTGTTGATCATGCTCTGTGTCCTGATTTTTCGCGACGGACTGAAGTGGCGGATCGGATTGGTCATGGGCATTGTTTTCGCAATTGGATTTTTGACCAAGCCAACCATCAACGGTTTTGCGCCACTGATTGGCCTGCTTGTTGTGTATGATTGGTGGCGTAGCAAGGGAAGGCGAAAAGAAGTTGTTTGGAGTGCTTTGGTCATGGGACTTGTGATACTCGGACTTAGCGGCTGGTGGATGATACGTAGCTTGCGTATCAACGGTGATTTGTTTTACTTCAATCCAGTGCTTGAAGGTCACCGCATTATTCGCAATCCATTTTTCGATTATGGCCCTCTGGCACATATGCTTGACTATTATCGTTCAGTGTGGGGTGGTATCTTTGTCACATGGTGGGCTCATTTCGGCTGGCTAGACACGGCTCTGCCTCCATGGATCTATGATTTGCTACGGGGGCTGACACTGATTGCGCTGCTGGGGTTGCTATATGGGCTGATACGAATCTTTCTACTGCGACCTAGAAAGGTCGCGTTACGCATACTTCGGCTACGCTCAGTACAGGACTGGAAGTCACAGTCGTCGATTGCCTCCTGGCGAGGTGAAACAAGTAATGCGCCTTTGATTGTTTGGGCATTTCTTGCTTTATCCATTGTGGCGCCGATCGTGTTGTTACAAGTATATGATCTGACCTTCTGGTGGCAATATGGGAACGGCCGTGGCTTACAGGGCCGCTATTGGCTGGGGACAATTGTACCTATGTTGACGTTTTTCGCTGCGGGGTTATTGGTTTGGGTACCGGGACGCTGGAAGGGAAGCGCACACAATTTGTTGCGGGCTGGCATGGTTCTTCTGAATTTCGTTAGCTTACTTGCCTTCGTTTTGCCCCGTTACTATCTATAGATGGCGGGTTTGAGACTTCGATTGCGATTGCGATCTTGGATAAAGGTTATTGGCTATTCATAATTCACGATTCACTAGTCACAAGTGGTTGGGACAGCTTCCCTGGCTGATTGGGATTGTGCTGATCCTGATTTTGTTCATGCTTATGCGCGTGGGCTGGTGGCGCAACAGCGGTGTTGGGTCACAGGTGCAGGTGCCAATGTTCTATGATGCACACTATCTTTTCCCACGGCCATGGACTCAAGAGCAGGCTGCGCCAGGGGTACCTGATCCTGCGATGCTCGCTTTTTATGGGCCCAATCGGATTAGCCAGTCATTTGTTGGCAGTGCTGATATGTTGTCGATGGTGGAGTTGTGGCTGGCAGGTGCAGAGGGCACGGAGGTCTCTGTTTCACTAGCTGATGATCGCGGGCGAATTGTAAGCACGAACGTTCTGTTGACAAATGGGCGGGAGGGAGGACCCTACTTTTTCTCCTTTGACCCTTTCTCAGAGGCAAAGGGGGAACAATTTCAACTGACTCTTTACGCAGCAAGCGCCAACGTAGACCAACCGGTGATCACTCGTACCGTGGGCGGTGACCGGTTGAGTGGGTCGTTGCGTCTGAACGAATATAATCGACCTGGAAACTTGGCTGTGAAAATGTACGCAAGCGGGTGGCCAGGAAAATGGTGGTTTGAAGCGCTTAGCGAACAACTGCTACCTGCGCCTTTTCTTCTGCGGTTACAACAATACAAACCGCCTTTGTTCAAAGGGGCTTTTTTCCCGTTCCTTTTGGCACTTACGGCTGTAGCTACGGTGTTGTATCTGGTGTTGGCGCGACCGATGGCACGGCCGTATGTGCAATCAGTCTCCGGAGCATTGGGCTGGACGATAGTCCTGATATTGGCTCTGTTTTTGATATGGCAGATGGCTAGCGGAAGAATGAGACTGGTAGCATTGACGAAAAGCACGACACTGGAGTTGAGCGAAGAAGGCATCGCTATCGCACCACCAGCGGAAACACCTTCTCGTCTCATGATCGATTTGGCCAGCGATCTGTGGACAGCGCAAAGAGAACCGGAGGCACGTTTTGTAAGCAGTGATTTGGTAGAAGGTTTGCCGGCGATTCGAGTCCCTGCGAACTCGCGACTTGAGTATAGTTTCTTTGTTCCGCCAGATGCCTCGCTGCGGAGTGGGATAGCCGCTGTGGGTGAGGAAAGTTTGCGAGCAATTGTACGTGTTGGAGATGATGTGGTCTATGCGGAAGAAGTCGAAGCCACAGTCGATGCGGGCAAAGAGCGTATCAGTTGGATTGAGATCGATCTGTCGCCATGGTCGGGACAGGGGATATTTCTTAGTCTGATTATGGAGGGAAAGGAAAGTGGAGCAGACGGTCTTTGGGTTATGCCACAGATTGAATCAAACTCCTCCTGGCTGCTGCCAGATTCTTCCGCACAGTTGATGGAGCTTTCACCGGCTGGCTTTCGCTTTGGGAACACGGCCGAACTGTTGGGCTTTAGCGTGGAACCGCCAGTGCTAAAGGCTGGAGAAGCAGCATCAGTCAAGCTATATTGGCGCCCGCTGCAGGCCTCTGATGATTATGCGACTGTTTTCGTCCATTTGCTGGATGGTCAAGGTCAACTTGTGGCTCAACATGACGCGCAGCCCGTGAACAACGCTTATCCGGTTTCTGTTTGGCAGCCGGGAACGATTGTTGTGGATGAACACACGTTTGACCTACCTGTGGGTTTGGCGGGGGATAGGTTTAGCCTGGCTGTAGGACTCTATGATCCTGATACGCTGGAGCGTTGGCCTGTGTTGGGGCCGGACAATGCACCAATTGGCGAGGAACGTGCATTATTGAGTACCAGCCTCGAGGTTGCTCCGTGAGAATCCGGGTTCAGCAGGTGACTGACAGCGGCGCTTTTCAGGGTTCGATCATGGCTGTGGCAATGATCGTCGCCGGTGGACTCGACGCACTTGTGAATGTGCTGTCCGGGCGTTGGTTAGGTAAGGAGCAGTTCGCGGTATTTGTGGCGGTCACTGCGTTTGTGCAGATATCAGTACATTTGACCAATGTCATTCGCACTGTGGTGGCATACTATACGGCCGAGTTTTCAGCCCTGCCTGATTCGATGACAAGAATACGCACGTTTATGCAGCGCAGTTGGCGTTGGGCATGGCGTTGGGGTCTGTTAGCGACGGTCGTTGCCGTCTTGCTCAGCCCTTTTATTGCTCGCTTCATACAACTCTCCTCGCCTTGGCCGTTGTATGCGGCCAGCCTGGCGTTGTTAATGTTATTTGTGCGTCCGGTAACCGACGGCACCTTACAAGGTATCCAGCAGTTCATTGGCCTCAGCAGTGTTCAAGTGTTGCAATCAGCCTTTCGGTTAATCTTTGCGGCCATATTGATTCGGGCTGGATGGCAAGCATTTGGGGCCATGCTGGCGCTGCCTCTAGCCACTTCATTTGCCTTGTTGGTGGCCATGTGGTTCCTCCAGCCATATTTCCGCGCTCCGGAAACAAAGGTGGACGTGCCGTCGGTTAGCTTGCGATACTCAGCCTACACATTGGTTGGCCTACTCTCTTATGCCTTGCTGGTCAATGTCGATGCAATCGCTGTAAAACGCTTTTTTAGCGATACGGTAGCGGGCGACTATGGCACTGTGGTCACTTTGGGCAAGATTAACCTATTTGCGACACTGGGTATTGGGATGGTCCTCTTCCCCAAGGCCACGCAGCGGCATGCTGCCGGGAAGGATCCAAGAACTGTGCTTGCGCTGGCGTTAGTGGCCACTTTGATGGTTGGTATTGTTCTAACTACGGCGTATTTCCTGGCTTCGGGCTTGATTGTGCAGACAATATTCTCTGACGCATATGCAGATCCGGGCATTGTCCTAGGCCTGGTTGGTGTTGCTACTACTTTATACGCAGGGATTAGTATTTGGCTAAATTATGCGCTGTCACTAAATCGACACATTTTCATGGTCGCGCTGGCCATCTTGGTTACAGTGGTTATCGTTGTCATGGCGTTATACCATGATGATCTTCCCACTATTGCCGTAATCATGATAGCCGCGGGGATTGGCGGAAATATAGCCGGGGCTGCCACAACGCTTCCAATTGGTCAGGCAGAGGCTTAGCAGGAGCTGAGGAGCTCGGTAGGATGCAGATAAACGTATATGACGCAGATAAAGAGGAGGATGTAGGGCGGTCTTGTCTTAACCTTCGGCTTTGCTCAGTACAAGTGACTCTTATTGAGTAGATTTAGCAGCAAGATGTGTTGTGGCGGTGGCCAGACCAAGAATGATCCAGAATGCAGTGACAGCGTGGTGAAATTCTAGGTTGAAGAGGTAATGGTCAAAGACACCGGCGACCAATGCGCCAACCAAGGCTGCATGCAGCCCCAGCCAGATAGCATCTTGCCGAGGATGCGCCTCGAACCAGCGCCGATTCCTGTAGGCGTAGCTAAACACTGCGATTATTACGGCAATAAAAGCACCCAATCCCAATAAACCCATAACCTGGGCAATGGTAAGATATACATTGGCCACGCCTAAGTAGATATCAATATCTGGTGTACCGGCAAATCCGACACCAACGACGGGGTAACGCTGAATGAGAGTAAGGGCGTCTTTGTATTCTCCGAAACGCATTTGCGTAGCCAGATCTTGACCCTGGAATCCTTCGATGAAACGACCCACATAACCTTGGGCCATAGGTAACAATAGCAGCAACAAGGCGACTGCTATCATATAGGGCAAGAGGCGACGATAGCGTGCGGCTGCCACAAAAGCCAGACCGGCAGCCAGGCCAAACATAGCGCTACGTGAAAAGGTCAGGATCAAGGCCACCAATATGAGGCCGATGATGATCAGGCTGAACCAACGGGGCAACAATGGCCGTTTCGCTACTATTTGAGGACCGGCCACTGCTCCAATCATGAGCAGCAAGCCGCCCAATACGTTGGGATCTACTGAGGTGCCAATAGCCCTTTCAGATAAGGCCGGATTTTCCTCAATATAACGTATTACCCATCCACCCGGATAACCTAGACGGAACAAGGTGTTGAGCAGTGAATTTGCCGTATCGTCAGGAAGCAGCCACAAGCCAATTGCACCTAGCGACGCTGCTGCCCCCGCCAGCAGCAACACTTTCACGAGTCGTTCTAAGCGCAACCAGCTTCTGCAATAATCAATTATGACAAGCACAAAACCAAGACTGACCAAGAGTTCCGCGAATTTTCGCAGCAAGGTGGGTGTGAGGGGGCCATTGTTGAGACCAAAAATGAAAGCGAATATGGCGATGATGATGAAGACTGACAGGGGCAGCGTCACAGGCGACAAACTGATAGTACGCTGCTGACCTGTTACCATTCCAACGATCCAGACGGCTAGTACCGCTCCTAATGCCATGTCTAGAAATGTTGGGGTAAGTCCGATGTCAAATGGCAGCGTGGCAAAGGGCAGCAGGGTAACAACGGCGATGGTTGCCCAGAAACCAATTTCCATATCACGCAAAACGATTAGTGCGGCCAGTGCAGCAAGAAAAACCGCGACAGCGGCGATTGGGCCAGCAAATGCTAGAATTGTTCCGCCCGCAACGGCCGTGAGTCCGATGAGCAGGCCCAAACCCAGGGGGGATTGGGTTGGGTTCAAATTCGGGCGAAACCTTCGGCTGTTCTCGGTACCTGGTGTGCTCATGGCTATATTGGTGGCTAGATCTAGTCCACCCTTATCAGTGTGAGTTCAAGAAAATCATCGGTAAGACGGGCGTCGTCCGTCTGAATTTGTAAGCGATCGAAAATACCTTCCTCTGTTTGAGTATAGATTCCCACGATGATTGGGTATAGCGCGGGTTCAGTATTCTCGTCCAGGGTTAACGTAAGCGCCAAGGTCTGAACCTCACCGGGTTGCCAATTAGTTGTACCCTCGGGAGGAGCAAGATCGAAACTGGCCCAGCGCGTTGTATCTTCACCAACTATTTGGGCAAAGAATGTGTAGTCAGTTTCCAGAGGCCGGCTTGCTCGCCAATATAAAGTGAGATCGATAGTTTCACCAGGGATGGCCCGTCTTTGCTGGATGTTGTAGCCTACCAACTCAAGCTCTTCTTCGAATTTGATGCTTACCGGATTAGGATAATCGCCCGAAAGCGGCTCGAGCTGTAATTGTGCTAAGACGGCGTAATCTCTGTCTTCGCCTGGGGTGGTAAGGGGACTGCGTCCTATATGGTTGGGTAGTCGCTCTCCCGAATAGAAGTCATACATGCCAGCGGCAATCTCCAGTTGGGCCGGGGCTACGGCTGTTTCAGGAACTTGCAAACGGTAGGAGTTAACCAGGCGTTGCCCCGGTTCCATCCACGCAGTTGAGAGCAATCCCTGACCAAGATACATATCGCGTTGCGCAATGGGTTGTTCAAGGACGGGATCTATGAGATGGACGAAGGCGCTCCAATTCTTTTCTACCGGTTGTAAAAGTTCCCATTCAAGATGAACCCAGATGGTATCACCCGGTTCAACCACTTCTCCCTCTGTGCCAGGTGCATCCACAGCGACTCCAACCAGATGCACCTTGTTATCAAATGAGATGTCTATGCTTTGAAGAACGTAGGGGCGAGGAGCTGTATAGGATTGGGGATCGTAGGCGGGCTTGATCCACAGAAAAGGAGTGATAGCGGAAATGATCAGCATGAACATGCTTATCAGAAAAGCAACCCATTGGGCGGCGCGTCGCGGAAGTGAGCCGACTAACCCGACCATGAAAAGCACACTGAGGGCTGAGATTGCGGTGAAGACGAGACGTCCTTGTGAAGACCATGTGGTGGTTGCCCAGCGGACGAGACCTACAACAACTGCTGTAGCCAACGATAGGCAAACAGTCAAAGCGAAATGAGAAGCGACAAAGATCAGCGGGTTGTTGACCAGGGAAGTAAAACTGTGCCAAGAGCCTTTGGTTTTTACAATCCACAGTTTGAGCAGGCGAACGAAATAGATGGTGAAACCAACAACCGAAAGTGCCAGCAAGATATTCAAGAGGGTATAGATCCAAACAGACATGGGCACGTTGACACCACCAAAGAGGCCCCAGTAGGCCATCAGGAAACCGCGCCGTTCGCCCCATAACTGAATCAGTGATGCAGGGTGGCTGCGCTGTCCAAGTACGGCAACAAAAGCACTCCAACCCAACCAATCACCGTAAAGCCGCAGGTTGCGATAATACCACCATCCAGCAACCAGCAGCGCTGGCAACAACACAAGAACAAAGGAAAGTAGCGTCCTACCTATTAATCTGGCGAACCATCGCATGAGGTGGGGGGTAGGCAGTAGCGGGTAGGGGGTGGGGGATAGGTTCCCTGCCTTCGCGAGGATAGGTTCCTTCCTCCTATCTGCTTCTTGCCTACCTCCTATCTCTTTTCTCCCATCTCTGTTTTGGGGTCTTTGCAGGTCTTGCTGCCACGCATGGACAAATGCTGTGCCCAGGGCGAGAGGCAATAGCCCGAGCGTCCCTTCTTTGGTCAACAAGGCCATGCCAATAATGAGACCAAGGAGCAGCCAGGGAATTGCCTTTCGCGAACGGCCGTTGGTATGAGGCTGTGATGAATCACCTTCTAAGGGCGCGGCTTGATTTCCGATAACAATGCGAATCATCAAGTAGAGCGCCAATGAAGCTAGCATGATGGCCAGATTGTCGTTGTTAACCGCACCACTTATGAACAAGAACATGGGTAAGAATGCATTAACAGCCGCAGCTCCAAGGGCGATTTCCGGCCTGGTGGGTTCCACGGCATGGCCAATATGGTAGGTGAGGTATACTGTCACTGCCCCCAGAAGAACGGAAAATAAACGCACTGCATGGACTGCTAGCAGAGTACCTTGCCAGGGATTGGACTGTGGATCGTGTACAACTAGATTGATATTTCCATCTTGGGTGATTATTCCATTATCAACGTGAGGGTTTTCGAGACGAACCTGTGCCATATCGGAGGTATTGATCCAGAAAGTGAGCGCTGCGCCGAGGTAATAGTAGAGTGGAGGTTGGCTGGCCTCTTGCTTCCAGGGACCTGCCTGATCTGGAGTAAAAACCTGGACAGGCAGAGGATTGCCATCCGCCAGATGCCGGACCATTGGAAAGTGCCATAACTCATCTGAAGCCTCGAAAGCCGGCGTGATTACAGTGTAGGTAATGCCGAGAAAGATGAAAAGGGTGATGATGAGTGCCAGCCAACGTTTTTCAGTCATAAGCTTTCAGTGTCGACTGCCTTCTATCAGCGCTGCGAAGAATTCGATCGAACGTGCGGCTATTGCCTCCCACGCGAACATGTTAGCCGTGTTTGCTGCACCTTCACCCAGTGTTTGACGCAGTTTTGGCTGGTCGGCGAGTGTCCTGATGGCGTCAACAAGCTCAAAGACATCCCCCCTCATTTGAGCATGCTCAGTTCTCTCCGGCAGCAGCCAGACATTGTTCTTATGGACCAATTCCGGGGTTGCTTCAGAGGGGGTGGTCGTGATAAGCGGACGCCCGTGGGCGAGTGCGGCCATCAAGGTTCCGCGTCGTAAGGAGGCACCATCGCGGTATGGCATAACCAGCATCTCGGCAGCATGCAGAAAGGTGGAGACACGCGTGTCTGATAGAAAACCTGTCCAGTGGACACGCGTCGAAAGATTTAGTTCGCTGACAAAGTCTTTGATCTTCTGCAAAAAGACAACGTTGGTTGGGTCACTGGCACCGGTCTGCCCTCCGATGAAAACAAGGTGGAAATGATCATCCAGGTTGGCTAGTGCCCTTAGTAACGTATCCGCTCCTTTACTTTCATTTAGAAAGCCGAAGTAGCCTAGTAGGTGATCATCCGTGGTAAGGCCTAGTTGATCGCGCACCTCAGCAATCTCGATGTGGTTTGGTCTATAGACCTTGATATTGCTGCCAATTGGGATTTGGACCAACGGTGTCTTTATCAGGGGAGTCAGCTTTCGGTAATCCTCGGCATTGGTTACGATGACACCATGAGACTGGCGAGCCATGAATCTTACGGCTGTTTCTCGCCAACGTCCTGCCTTGGGAAAAAGATAGGGAACGCGCAAATCGTGAAATGTGACTACATTCTTGGCAACGCCGTGCAATCGCCACGGAAGTAGATTGATGGCGGGACTCTTCATGTTGTAGGCGGCAGCCTGGTATTGAATGTCGACGATTTCCAATTCTTGGCGCAATATGATATCGGCGACCGTTGCAACCGAAGGCCAACGCCAGCGCTTAATCCGCGCATGTAGTTGAGCATAGCCAAGGTCTATGGGTTGATCACGCACGCGAAGATTGCCTTCTGTGGATGTAGGTCTGGCATTACGGCTGGTAATAACGTGAATTTCGTGGCCGGCCGTGTTTAGGGCCCGTGCCAATTCTTGGGTGAAGGCGCCAACACCTCCTTCCATCGGTGGGAACTCACCTGTTATCAGGCCGATCTTCATGAGTTAGTGTTCTTGTCCCATCGTATCTGAGGTGTCGAAAAGGGTACCTTGTGCGAACTACACAATCCATCTACACAGACCATCTCAGTGCCCCGCAGGTCTTAGGCCAGAACGCAGGACTTGCCAGTAGGAGCGAATCCGCTGCCAACGCAATGGCCTTCTGTGCCCCAGTAGACCCTTGAGGGCTTCCAGGACAATCTGCCAACCGTACATCAAGAGCAACAGAATGCGCAACAGTGTCGTTGGCCAACGGCCGTGATATTTGCGAAAATAGCGCAATTTGGCTCGTTGGAAATTGATGTGGCGATCGGTGACGGCCTGCTCGCTGCTCTTGCCTACGTGGTGAATAATCTGGGCTTGAGGTAGATAAAGCACGCGCCAGCCGGCATCCTTGATGCGCCGGCACCAATCAAGCTCTTCTGAGTACATGAAGTACTCTTCGTCCAGAGGGCCTACTTGGTCTATTACCAACCTTGGCACCATCAAACAAGCACCGGTAACCCAATCCACATCGGCCGATACGTCGTCGGGTAAATCCCGTGTATAGTAGTCGCGCAGGATAGCTGACGGAGCAACGCTTTCTAGCCAGGTGCTCTCGAATATAGCGGTAAGCATCGTTGGAAATCGGCGGCGCGAGGATTGAATCGACAGGTCAGGATTCAAGATCTTTGCTCCTAGTGCTCCGATATCCACGTGCTGGTCGATATAGTGGACCATTACCTGCAATGCGTCATCCAGAATTACGGTATCCGGATTCAGAAGAAGGATATTTCGTCCCTTCGCGCGGGCAATACCGACGTTGTTTCCGCCAGGGAAGCCCAGATTTTCCTCACTGGCAATAAGCTCGACCCATGGAAATTCTTGCTTTATCATGTCTACGCTGCCATCGCTGGATGCACTGTCCACGACAATCATTTCCAGGTGAAGTTGGCCTCGCCCCGCGTCAACTGAAAGTATACAGTCACGTAGCAAGTCGCGGACGTTCCAACTGACGGTGATAATTGAAAGATCGAACCGATAGTTGTCAGCTGACAGCTGATAGCTATCAGTTCGACCTGCGGGTACGCTCAGAACAGACTGGTCAGCCATCGCCATTGTCGATCACTTTTCCGCTGTCCATAACCTGGCGCGCGGCGGGTTGTGTTACGGCTAGTCGTGAACCGAAGAGGCGAGCGGCGTTGGCTGTGGTCTGCTGGGCAAAAGTGGCCGTATCCAGATCATGCAGGGCGGCAATACGCTCGGCGATAAATTTCACGTATGCAGGTTCATTTCTCTTGCCTCGGAAGTTCTGAGGGGCCAGAAAAGGGGCATCGGTCTCGACAAGTAACCGGTTGAGCGGGACGCGCGCCGCAATTCGGCGCAAGTCATCCGCGTTATTGAAGGTCACTGGCCCGGTGAAACCAAGGTAGAAGCCCATATCCAGCGCTGCTTGAGCTGTCTCCCAATCGGCGGAAAAGGAGTGCAGTACCCCTGGCCGAGATCTGCCGTTCAAAGGTGAATCCGCCAGTAAGCTGACAAGGTCATTGCTTGCTTCTCTATTGTGGATGATGACGGGTAAATCGAGCTCGGCTGCCAAGGTGATCTGGGCGTTCAAGGCCTGATGCTGGATCTCTTTGGGCGAGTCATCCCAATGATAGTCCAGTCCAATCTCTCCAATAGCGACTACTTTGGGGTGTTGGGCAAGATCGCGGATGGTCTCAACCCATGAATCCTGCCACATGGCAGAGGAATTGGGGTGAATACCAACGGCCGCATAGACAGCTGAGTTCACTTCGGCTAGTTTGAGCACTGACCGGCAGTTATCCAAACTGACTGCGGGCACGATGATGCGCATGACCCCTGATTCAGCGGCCCGAATGAGAACCTGATCCCGATCTGCGTCAAAGCGTTCGAAATCGAGGTGGCAGTGGGTATCGACGAGCATTCTGAATCTAGCCAACTCCTTCATAAAGTTGCTACAAACCTTCTGCCTTGTCCACAACCTGGAAAGGTTGTGTTACAGCGTTTATTACAAACCTTCTGCCTGTGCGGCGAGTTCTTCCAAGAAGCTGTCGGGCACTTGTACCGCTACAACTTCACCTCGGGCGCATTCAATTCCCTTAGCAAGGAGTGAACAGGCTATAATGACTTTTCGCCCCTTTATTTCCTTGACCCGCCCGCGGAGCTCTAGTGTGCAGTCAATGGGTGTTGGCTTTAGATAATCAACATGCAATGAGGCGGTCAGAAAGCGGAAGGCGGGCTCCGTGTCCATGCTCGTTCTTGCGCACGGTACATGGCCGCGGCGGCTGTACCCGTGCTGTGGCAATCAATGAGCGAAGCGATCAGACCACCATAGACATAGCCTGGGACGGCCGTATGGTAAGGTTTTGGCTGGTAGCGGGCTACTGATACCTCCCCTTCCCAGGTGCTCTTGATGCGTAATCCATATTGGTTGAGGCGACCACAGCCATAGCAGTGACTTGTGCTGTCGGAATAATAGTCCTGAAATGCTTTTTCCACGTTCTCCTCCCATCGCATCTGAGGATGCGAACTACACAAAAATCGCACCTGGGGCGCTCGAAAAGGGCACCCTGGCCGAAAAGGGCACCCTGTGCGAACTACACAGAGTATAAGGATGCGGAAGGTCAACGAAGCCCGGCAATCTTCATCCCATCGTCAAGAATCGCTGCTATGCGGTCTTCATGAGTCGTTTCGCAATAAACGCGAATCACCGGTTCTGTTCCACTGAAACGAACCAAGAGCCAGCCGCCATCTTCCATGATATATTGGTGCCCATCAACAGTGACGATATCAGTGCAGCGCAGACCGCCGATCGTGCGCGGCCGGGCTGCGGCAACATTGGCCAGGATCGCTGATCGGCGAGCTTGATCAAAGCGACTATCGATCCGGTCGTAGAAGTGCGGGCCAACTTTTTCAAAAAGCCAATCCAATAGTTGAGACGGCTTCTTGCCGGTTTGAACCATCATGTCCAGCAAATAAAGTCCGGCCAGTATTCCGTCACGCTCAGGAACGTGCCCGCGAAAAGCATATCCACCACTCTCTTCACCACCAATCATGGCGCCAACCTCGACCATCTTGGGTGCGATGTATTTGAAACCAACACCCGTTTCAAAAACGGGTACATTATATATAGCGGCGAGTTTATTGAGCATCTTGGTGGTGGATATTGTTTTGACTATCGGTCCGCGTTCGCCGCGTACTTCCAGAAAGTAGTAACCAAGCAGGCCGTAAACTCGCAGCTGGTCGATGAAAATCCCCATTTTCATCGCCAAGGCCAACGCGATCGGCATCCCCATCATTGATGATCGCCAGATCGGCGCCAATTTGCTGCACAAAACTCAACCCGTGATCGACATTGGGAGGGATGGGTTCTGGTCGAATCATATGGGGAAATATCGGGTTACGCGTATTGTGGACTTCGTGTACCGTCGTGGATCCATCAGCGAGGAGTCGCTTGAACCATCCAGCCCCGTTGCCCCACATGCAATCTACCAACACGTTCAGCCCGGCCCGCTTGAGAGGAGCCATATCAACGAGTCGGTTCAATTGCCCCTCGTATGCTGGTGCAGGATCAAATAGGGTTACCAGCCCGTCGCTGAGGGCATCGTCTAGTTTAATACGCGGCACAGTGGCATCCCCTGGGATAAGTTTTTCGATCTGTTTCAAATCGTGAGGTGGGATAGCCCCACCTAATGGGTCTCGTACCTTGAAGCCACAGTCTGCAGGCGGATTGTGGCTGGCCGTGATGTTAACTGCTCCGCCCGCCTGCTTGTTGACGACCGCATAGGAAATCGCCGGCGTTGGCGTATTTTTATCTGTTAGCCAAGTGTGTATATTGTTGGCCGCCATGATTTCGGCCGTAGCGGCAGCGAATTCCTGCGCTTGAAAACGCTGATCGTAACCGATGACGATGCCCTTGTCAGCGCGCCCTTTTTGTTTGAGAAACTGTGCAAATCCTTGAGCACAACGCCGAACATTATCAAAGGTATAGTCTTCAGCGATGCGAGCGCGCCAACCGTCGGTGCCAAACTTGATGGTTATCATAGTATTTATACCCTTGCCCTGGGGCGGGTTTTTAACCCGCTCCTACAAAACCTGCCCCTACATAGGGGTAATCCCATCTTGAAGCATCTTGAGGTCAGCTTCTACCATCATCTTGACTAGTTGTTGGAATGAAACGGAAGGCTCCCATCCAAGCAGCCGGCCTGCCTTGTTGGCGTTGCCCACCAGCAAGTCAACCTCGGCTGGGCGCATATAACGAGAATCTTGCACGACGTAGTCGTGCCAATCCAGATCAACGTGACCAAAGGCTTCTTCAAGAAACTGCTGGACGGAATGTGTTTCACCGGTGGCAACAACAAAGTCATCAGGCTTTTCTTGCTGAAGCATCAGCCACATGGCGCGTACATAGTCTGCGGCATAGCCCCAATCGCGCTGAGAATCAAGATTGCCCAGGCGAAGTTCATTTGCCAGTCCCAATCTGATCTGGGCTACGTGGTGTGTGATCTTGCGGGTGACAAACTCTAAGCCACGGCGAGGCGACTCGTGGTTAAACAGGATCCCAGACGAGGCGTGAAGATCGTAGCTTTCGCGGTAGTTTATAGTAATCCAATGGCCGTATACTTTTGCCACGCCATAAGGACTGCGTGGATGGAAGGGGGTTGATTCGCGCTGCGGTACCTCAACCACTTTTCCAAACATTTCGCTGGAACTGGCTTGATAGAAACGAATATTTGAGTTTACGATGCGAATAGCATCAAGCAGTCGCGTGACGCCCAAGGCGGTGACGTCACCGGTAAAAACGGGTTGGTTCCACGAGGTTTGGACAAATGATTGAGCAGCCAGATTGTAAACTTCATCCGGCTGGTGCTCCTCTAGCAAGTGGATAAGAGAGACTTGATCGCCAAGATCTCCAGGTACCAATTGGAGTTGATCCTGGATGTGGGCTATGCGGTGAAAATTGACGGTGCTGGTGCGGCGTACCATACCAACAACCTGATAACCCTGCTGTAATAAGAACTCAGCCAAATAGGAGCCATCCTGGCCAGTTATACCGGTAATAAGTGCTTTTGGCATTGGTTGAACCTCATAGTTATGTTACTGTTGCCGTTTCTGACGGACAGTTGATTTGAATTATAACTTACAGCGGTAGGCACGTAAAACCACCAGTAGGCTGCGTTGGGCAGATGTGGGTCTAGCGTTGGGAATTGTCTAGAAGGGCATAGACGATATGGGATTTGCTACGACGCCAAGTATGGGGAAACCATGCTTCCAGACGTGCATAATAACTCAGGCCCCACATCGCGACGGCTTCAAGCTTTCCAGTCGAAGCATGTTCGCGTTGTTCTTCAGTTCTGGTGATACCAGGAGGAAAAGGCGGCATATCAATGTAACCGGCGCGTACGCTGGCCTGGTCCATTTTGAACTGTGCGGAAATGAACCCGTCCGTGACAAGGGCTTTGAACTCAGCCAGTTTTAATCCTGACAGTTTGCTCAAGTCCGTGTGGGCCGGGTTATCATCGTTGGGCACGAAGATCGCTGCTTGATTGGTAAGGTGCAGCAGGCGGCTTACATATCGCGGCCGTTGAATGGGAGTAATTCTCTGCAGCACTTCACAAGAGAGTACTAAATCGTAAGGGCCGGCAATCTCCGAAAAAGTTGCCATGTCTTTCACCAGACAAAAATCGGGATCGACATTCTGCAACTGCCCTGCAACCTTCACCTCGTTTAGGGCTGTCTGCAACCGGGCGAAAGCTTGTGGACGATCGTCAGCGATAGTCACGACTGCATCAAGGTCAGCAGCCAACTGCAAGAAATCGAGGCTTGCCCCATACTTCTGTGGCAGACCGGCGATAAGCATTTGGTGCGGTCTCGGTTTGCCATTGAGCCAGCCAGCAAGAATCAGACGTTTGGCAAAATACTCGTAGGCGGTGCCGACGCCCTCACCCTCGGCCAACGCCAGTGAATATAGTGTCTTGATGGAAATATCATGAAGCATTTGATTCGCTTTCCGCTAGGCGCTTGGTGCCAATGGCCCAAGATCTAGAGTAAACCTTCCTGACGGTACCATTGTATGGTAGCCGCGAGACCCTTCTCCAGGTCAGTTTGTGGTCGATAGCCCAGGTCATGCTCGGCTTTTTGCCAGGAATAACGACGATCTTCGCTAAAAAACGCGACACCTGAGCGACTTAGCGGTGGGCTTTTTTGTGTCAGCTTGCCCAATCCTTCAAGGGCAGTGGCGCCTATCATAGCCAAGGTTCGAGGTACCTGTAGCTGCGGCGGCGGGACATTGAGAATTCCGGCAATAGTGGTTGCCAACTCGTGGAATGTGACGGGACGCGGTCCCGCGATGTGATAGATCTCACCGGGTTTGCCGCGTTCGAGACAGCGTAGGAGACCATCGACAGCGTCGGAGATATAGGTTGGGTGGCACGTGTTGTGGCCGCTGCCCACGAAAAAGAATCTGCCTTGTTGAATGGCCTTGAATAGACCCAGTACGTGCTTATCTCCAGGACCGTAGATGAATTCGGGTCTGGCGATCACGATAGGGAGTCCTGCAGCCGTATAAACACCAACCAGTTTTTCGGCGGCAGCTTTACTCCGTTCGTAGGCGTTGCTTGGCGCAGGCACTGCTTGTTCATCCGCGGGTGGGCCTTCGATGGGGCCCAAAACGCCAGGAGTGCTGATATATAAAACCTTTGGTACTGGATCGGTCGCAACTATCTCATCCAGAACGTTACGCGTACCTTCGACATGGAGGCGGATATACTCTTCTTCCGGCGTACCAGCCTGCCCCAACTTTCCCGCGGCATGGATTACATAATCGATACCGTCAAAAAGTCCACTCAAGGTTGGTCGCTGAGTAACATCGGCGATCACCCAAGTGAGTGGAGTATCCAGAAGGCGATCCGGGGATGAAGACGGCCGTGCAAGTGCACTGACTTCCTCTCCGATGTCAACAAGTACCTTGATCAAAGAACTGCCAACAAATCCAGTGGCGCCAGTCACAGCGAACTTCATTCTAGACGTCGTCCTCGATCTGGTAGGTCATTACCGGACGGTAAACACAACGGCATTCGCGACTGCGATCACATTGGAGCAAGGGTAATCGTGGCGCTTCGTCAGGATGATAGATGGCGTCAGGATTGAGTTCCTGGCTTGCCGTGCAACCTTGCGGATCAACAGTGATTATTACACCGGCGATGGAACCTTTGGCTTTCATACCCAGTTTGTAAGCGGCCAAGCTTTTTTCAGCATAGTTATCCGGTTTTTTCATTTCTTGCTGAAAACTGTTGAGCCATTTAAGAGACATGGGATACTCCTTATAAAGACGAACGCTCAGCAATTTCAGGAGGCGTATTAATAGTTATTGATTCTGGCCTAATGACTTTTGTGCCAACACGGGCCAGGGTTGGGATGTCATGCAACATGTTGGTATAGGCAGCATTGGCCAGAGGGCAGTAACATTCCTTATTGGCAATGCTGCGCCTTACCGCTTCGATCGCATCACCAAACCAGATGCTTCGAAAATCGTAATTGTGATCACGTAAATTGCCGAGATTGTCCGCTCTAATACAGCAGGGCCAGACAGTGCCGTCGGCATAAATCTGGGCACTTGCCCAGCCGGCGTAACAGTCTATGAGCTGGTCCTGCTCATCGAGGGTTCTTTTGACCAGTTTGTAATACTCCACTCGAAAAGCTTCCGTAATTTTGGAAACACCTTTGAACTGTTTGCTTTCAACATACGCAATAAGCGCGTCAATAGCCCTAGCATAATCTTCTTTCTCAGGTGTAATGGGCAACCCTACAGTGTCTAGTTCGACTCGCGGCTCGGCGATTTCGGTAATGAATTGGTCGGCATCGGATTGATCGGCGTAAGCGATTAACTCGTCCAAATGATCCACGCTGAAAACGGAGATGACGGAATGTATACCGACGGTCAGGTTGGAGTATTGCTCACGCAGTTCAAAGTATTGCTTGAGGCGCTTTTCGAATTTCTCGAAGTTTCCGCTTACGCCACGAATGGTATCATGTTTGTGACCAATGCCATCCAGGGAGAGATTGATGATGAGCTGTGTATCGGGGCAGCTATCCAGTATGCGGCGAACACGTTCTGGACCACTGGTGAGAATCGCGTTCGTCGGAATATTGATGATGCCCGGTTTGTTGTGCTGGTAGACGAGCTGGGCCAATTCGACAATGTTTGGATACATCAATGGTTCACCGCCGCTGATCGTAAACCAATAAGGGGCCGTACCCAATGAGGCGAGTACTTTCTCCCATTCATGTAGGGTCAGTTCGTCTTCGCGTTTCATCCAGATGTTGCAGGTGAGGCAGCGTGAATTACATTTGGGGGATGGTGAGATTGTGATGTTTAGTGGTAACATCTGCGGCCAGCCGAAGCGCCGGTATGCTCTATATAAGGGAATGCGCGTCAACACGCCAAGCATAGAATTCAACTTTCCACTTCTAGCTCCTTAGTTGTCGTAGCTATTTCCCAAACCGTGTGTTCTCGATGTTGCCTGAAATCGATCCAGCCCAGGAAGCGACCACTTATCTCCAGTGCTACTGCGCCCCAGGTCCAGAAAAACTGCTTCGGTCGCCAATCCAGATTGCGCAGCAAGAGCTTCAAGATCATTGATCCACTCATGGTGCTTACAGAGTAACCGAGGATTTGCTTGAGCTCCAGATGACCGGCATAGATGCGGCGTCGCTGTCGCAGAAAGTCACTTCTCGTTTCCGGACCCTTGTTGTAGACAATAGCCTGGGGAATGTACCGCACCTGGTAGCCTTGCCCGCGTATTAGCGGTTCAATACTTGCCTCATCTACGGCCGTGTGTTGTGGGATACGTGTAAATACAGTGCGAAAAACAACCATCTCCCCGGCCTTGAACCGGTGAAGATTCATCTGGTGATGCAAATCCCACAACAAGTGTGTAGTAAAACCCATGAAGGTGTCTGGGTCATTAACAGGCAAAGGCCGGCAAGCTGTCATGCCAACGTCCGGATCAATGAAAGGGGCTGCAAGGTATTCCAGTGTGCCTTGGGCAGGCTGCAGGTCAGCACTGCTTAGAATGAGAATCTCTTCTTGTGCTTCTTGCAGGAAAAGATTGATGGCTGATGCTTTGCCCTCGCGAAGTGGTTGGACAATCAGGTGGATACGCCCGTCGCGTGTCATGAAATCGCGGACGACGTCTTCAGTGCGATCCGTGCAGCCGCTAATAACTACAATGATCTCAACCAGAACTACTGTCTTGAATTCCTGCTCAAGTATACACTCGAGCAGTTTTCCAATATTGGCCTCTTCATTGTGGGCTGTGATACCCAGGGAACATCGTACGCTTTTCATTATGGAGCAAGTATAGCGTACTCCGTTACACCATCAAGCGTGGTTTATCGATTCTAAGAAGGGTAATGTCAAATCGGTTCCGAAGAGAAAGAAGGTCCCATTACCTGGGGGAAGGAGCTGCTCTAGTATATGTTATTGGCAAAAAGGAACCCGTAGGTCAATAGGACCTACGGGATGTAATTCAGGAATTGCGTCGAGCCGTGTGCTTGTTAGTTGATAGCGCCGCCATTATCGACAATATCGTTGAACATGATATTGTTGTTGTGGAAGTTGCTGATGTACAGTCCTCCCATTTCATTGGCGGTCACGGTATTGTCGCAGATCGTGTTCCCAGTGGCGTCTGTCAAGTTAACGCCGAAACCTCTGTTTAAGCGGATGATATTGTGTACGGTAGCATCTCCGGTCCCTAGGTGATCTTTTCCTACGATCACGTTGTCTGAGCGAATGGTGATGCCATCACCCGGAATTCCTCTGTTGCACTCGATGACGTTGCCATAAATCCAGGCTCTCGCACCATCGTCAAACTCTCCAACAGCGTCTACATAGATGCCGCCGTAGGCAAGATCACTGCTGCCGCAATTACCATTGGGTGCATCATCGTCGCCAATCACGTTGTGAGCAATGACCACGTCGTAGGCGTTCTCGCTGATGGCGAGGTTGGGGTAACCGGTACCTGCTCCGTAAATGCGCAGGCCCTGGACTTCCACATGTGCACCTGTGATGCGAAAGACACTTGCGGCGGTTCTGTTGCCGTCAACGTGGACTTCTTGCCCAGGTCTGGCCCTTATCACTGTATTTTCCTCTGTCAGTGCGGGCAGGGGGCGTGAAAGGCGGACAAGATAGTCAGCGGCGAACGTGATTGTTGTTGGCTTGCCGTCTTTGTTGGCCATGACGATGGCGCTACGCAAATTGCAGTCGTCCGGAGCCGGTGTACAATCGTATAACGTTTCAGAGTCATCATCGCGATCAACCTCAGTGGAGATCACGGTGGCAGATTGGCTGCCAGGCGAGAGTTGACCAAGCGAATAGTTGATGCTCTTCGCGTCTGGGTTTCCCGAGACTTCTGTTGAAAGAATAATGGTTCCTGCGCCGAAAATGAGCACAAAGAAGAAGAACAAAACTACCAGGGAACGCATGTCTTTACCCTCCAGGGAGAAAGTGTAACGGCGGTTGGTGTACCGGGTCTTTTCTCCGCTGAAAAAACTTGCCATCTACCTACTAGAACGTAAAACATTGTCCTTTAGTTCCCGCGAAATAACCTCTGAAGTCTTATTTGCAGCAGCGAATCATTTCTGAACACACTATACCTCGATAGCGGGCTGAACTATGTGCTCCAATTAACAGTAGAGTAGTAAATCCACAAAGGTCACGTGGCAAAGGTGATTAGACTTATGCAGCCAGTAGCTGAAGTGAGGAAGCAAAGGTCTATGGCGAGCAGTTTGGAACCGCCCTTCAGTGTAGGGAAACTGGGAGCTTCAGGGGGAGGAGCGAATGTCAAAGGTGTGCAATTTGTAGGCATCACCTCCAGCTGCTAGTGGAATGCGCGTACCTGTCGAGGCGTCGTACAGTCCTGTAAGGAGGCTGTATGATCCAGCAGGTAGTTTGCCGGGTATGGCAATATCATAGGTGTCCACGATGGATTCTGCGCGGCTCCAGCAAGTTGGTGGCCAACGGCCGTTCACAGGCCAGTTGTCCTGTTGAGCCAAGAGCCTACCGTCTGCGTCGACGAGGTGGTTAAAGACCGTATAAGGTCGTTGTGCGGGGCCACTGGCTTGCCAGAAGAGCGTTAAATGCAAGGTGTCCCCGGCTTCAATCTGGCTGGGCTGCAGCGAGTAGCCGCTGAGTGCGAGCGGCTCTGCGGTGAAAATCACGTTCAAGTTGTTTTGCGGGGCGATATCAGGCATGGGGGGCCGCTCGGCCACAACGATAACGGCGCGTACAGGCCGCCAGGCAAGACCAAGGCTGAGCACCATAAGGAGTTGCAGGGCTACAATCACCATCGCTGGCCTCCAGCCTGGTAACGCCTGGTTCCAGAATCGCGCTGCTGGAAACGCCAGTAAGGGTAGGAAGAAGAGCCAGATACGACCGGTTTCACCACGGGCTGATCCGGAGACATCGAGGAAGACGATCCAGATTATCAAACAGAGAGCAAGAACATCTACGGATGTGATATGTTTTTGTCGCCAAAGAGCTACGGTCAAGGCCAGGCTTCCCAGGAAACCTAGAGCAAGCGGCCACCCTCCAAATAGCAGCAAATCGACAATATTCCAGGCCAGCCACCATTCATAGCGCCGAAAACGTGTTACCAGGTCATAGTGCTGTCGCAATCCGACCTGTGCAATGGTCCAAGGGGATGTCTCCAATAATACCCAGACCAGTAGCCAAATCGAGATCACCCCCAAGGTGAAAACGACCACGGGTTTCAGAAACTCGACCCAGGCGCGGGGCTTGCCCAGATTTCCCTCCTGATGTCTGGCGATGAGCCAAAAACGAATGCCGACATAAAGGAGTAGAAGAAGGAGCAGTGCGGCATTGCCGAGGCTTAGATAGGTCATCAGTGATAGCAGCAATCCGGCCAATAACAGCCGCCACAACGAATGTCTAGCCAATCCACTGTGGAAGGTCCAGAACAGAATCAACGTAAGTGGTGCGTAGAGTTGCACTGATTTGGGCGCAAACAGCAGCAAGGATGGCAGCGTGGTGGCCAAAACGCTTGCCAGACGAACGGCACGGCCGTTCAGGAGGTGTCGAGCCAGACCCAATGCGGGAATCAAGGTGAGGGAGGCGGCCAGAATTGGAAGTATGGACCAAAAACCAAGGGCAGCAGCTACCTGTGGGGGTCGTTCAAGCAGCCAGAGATCGATGCAACGCAGCGGCCATATAAGACGGGCCATCTGCTGCGACAGGGCTGGCGAACGCGCAAAAAGCTGGATTGTGAGCCAGTTCGCGACGATAAGACCTGGCGGGTGCGTTTGCGCATGTTCGGAGGCGAAGGATGGCATCTCTTGCGGATAACTGCGCAGAAGCCGGATAATGTCCTCGGTTTTCGCTGCTGGTTCGAAGAAACCGCTGGCTTGATTGGAAAGGGTACGGTCAACTAGTTCGGCGCTCAGCGCTGGGCGATCGGCGTAAACGAGGGCCAATTGCAGCAACAATGACGTTAATACCAATCCGCTAATCGCGATGATATCTCGCCTGCGGTTGGACTCTTCGCTAACAAGCCACCAGGCAGCCATAGCCCACATGAAGGTTGCGGCGAGGATGGAAGGCCACCAGCGGCTGATCGGCCGTAACAGATAGGGCCAGTACCATTCGCTCGTCTGCGGCGCTGGACCTCGCAAGAGCGGTATCCAGTCGCTGAGGATCATAGCCACCAGAAAAAGAGTGGATATGATCAAAAAACCCAGCAATAGATTCCGTTTTCTCTGAGTAGTAGGCATCACCACTCCAGCGTGGTCAAGACGTGAAACTCTTGAGCTTTGGTGGATTCTTGTGAAGAGACGAGGAGGCGTTGCCCGCTTGACTCATCATATAGGCCAACTCGCAGTTCGTAGGAGCCTTGAGGAACGCCCTCCAATGATAAGGAGATAGCGTCGCGTACAATTTCGCCCGCTGCCCAGGCATTTGTCTTATACTCCCAGTTGCGGGGGATGGTGTCATTCTGGACGAGTATTTCACCACTCGCTAAATTGACCAAATGCACAAATACCTTGTAGGAAGAAGTGATGGGCTGTTGAGATTGCCAGAACAAAATGAGATCTAGATTCTTATCATTCTGTTCCATATTAAAGCCGCGCAAAAGGATTTCATCCTGCCAATTGGCTGTCGCACTATGGGAAGGTGAAAACGGAAGCACGTTCACTTTCCCGATTACAGCCGTCTCGCCCTGTAGCTGATTGCTTTCAGGATCAGCCAACGATAGTGCCAGATCGTAGTGGCCTGCTTCAAGGCTTTCGTCTACGGGCAGTTGGTAGCTCCCGCGGCGCACGTCATTTCCCGGCCATGCCTCTGTGGGGACGGCCGGATCGGGGGGAAGGCAAATAGTCTGAAGTGCCGTGGCGGTCTCGTCAAGCAACATCAGGCATAGATTGTATTCTTCCGTTGGCGCAGCAGATGTCCCCCAGCGGGCGTCGACATTAATCATGCCGGATTGAACTGCATCGAACGGTGAAAAGCTACCTTTAATCAATCCCAATTCCTTGCCGAGCGGGTAGGCGAATGAGTAATCTTGACTATACTCAGGCACTGTGCGGTAGACAATCAGCTGTTCGTCTTCGTACGTTGGTGAAAACGTAAGCCAGTCGCGCCAGATGGCCTGTAGTCCGTCATTGGCGAAAGATTTATGGATAATCAAATAGCGAATGTTAGCTTGCGCCAGCGGGATTAATTGATCTGTGACGGCCAATAGAGCCTGATCCGGCAACTGATCGCGCCGGCGCAAATCTTGGAGCAAAGGCACGCTATTCAGGAAGTCAAAGGCCTCGCGTGGCAAGCGCGAAACGTGCCCGCCCACCAGGGGTTTCTCATGAACGGTCTGGTATTGCATGTACCATTTGTCATAAGAGCGATCGTTTATGGGCAGATCTAGGACGGCGTACGTTTCACCGTCTGCTGCAGCATCGTTGTACCAGTCTGGCACTTCCAGTGCGCTGGTGGCGAATGGAACGGGCAAATAAGCCAGCAAGATCAACAAGATGACGCTTATGGTAACAACCTGTTTCCACCGCGGAGAGTGGATGGCAGAGAGCAACGCTTCCATTCCCCAGGCGACAAGCATCGCCATGGGCAGGCTGAGAAAAATGTTGAGGCGGTCAGGGCGGCGCAGAACGCGCAGGAGGAAGAAATCTTCGACCAACCGGTAAGGCATGGGTACCTGGGGATAGGAATTGCCGCTAATTGCCAAGATTGGTCCCAGCGCCAAAACGACATAGATTGCCGCAAGTAGCAACCAAAACCAGGATCTATTCCAGCGCCGTAAGACTCCAACCAGGGCCAGCAGGAGCGAGGTAAAACCTAGATAAGGGGTATAAAATTGATTGACCACGAAGTTTTCGTATAGAGGAGCAACCCTGTCGCGCCACAACCCATTGTGAATGCTAGGTATGAAATAGGCCAGCAGATCGGTGCGACCCCACTGGGACTCGTCCAAAAAGACATCATCCGGAAATTCTCTGGTAACCTGATCGATCAAGACGGGAGCGGCCAGGGGCGTCATAAATAGCGCTGCCAACCCTGCGACTATTAGCAGTTGCAGCAAAGTTTGCCTAGTGAGCCAGCCGCGTGTCATGAACAAACGATACAGGATGTACGTAATAAGAATGGGGCTGCTCATGATCAGCAGCTGCCAGCGCGCGATGCCAATCATGGCCAGCGATGCGGCCGTGGCCAGAACTAGCCACCAACGTCTGCTACCCCGATCTTCTATTGGGTCAGGCAGAAGCTGATGAAGAAGGTACAGCGTTAGAGGAACCCAAAAGACGACCATCATGTTAGCATGGTCGTAATGAGACAGGGTATAGGGCCAGAAAGCGAAGACTAGACCAGCGACGAAACCACCCAAGCGAGATCTAGTTAGTGCCCAGGCGAAAAGATACATACAGAAACCATTTAGAACAATCACGATCAGGAAGACCAGATTGTAGGCAGTGATACGCCCGGCAATTGCTTGCAAAGGAAGCCATAAGGCAATATTAAACCAAGCGAAGTTGTGGGATGTGAGGGTGACTCCTTCGGGAGCGTAAAGATAAGGGGTGAAGAATGGGTTTAGTTTTTCCTGAATGGCCTGTTTAATCCACCAAAACGTCCACTGATGGACCCAGAGATCGTCCCGACTGCCGGCCAAACGGGTGGTTAAATGAGCCACTAGAGGCCAGGTCATCCCCAAGGTCAGGGCCGTGTAGCCAATCAAGATCAGCAAGTGACGGCGGCGGTTTTTCTTTCGAATATCGGGCATAGTACAACGTATGACGGCGCAATCTTTGCGCCGTCATCGTCATCATCGGCGTTGGAGTGCCCGGTGAACGCGCTGCGGCGTGAAAGGTATTCTGCGAATGCGCCGGCCGGTGGCATGAAAAACTGCATTAGCCAAGGCCGGTGCGACACCATCTATCGGTATTTCAGCAATCGCTTTGGCGCCGAAAGGCCCGGTTGGCTCGTTGGTCTGTACCAGTATTGCTTTCATCCAAGGCATTTCATCTGCGCGGTAGATGTGATAAGGTCCCAAGGCAGGATTGAGCAGTTGCCCTTGATCATCAAAGACCATCTCCTCGCAGTGCCCGTAACCGAGCGCCTGTGTCATGCCTCCTTCGACTTGGCCGCTGGCAGTAATGGGGTTGATTGGCACACCGGCATCCACAGCCATGACCATCTTGGTGACGGTAACCTGCCCCGTTTCCGTGTCCACTTCCACTTCAACAAACTGGCTGGCGAAAGGTGGTGGCGAAGCCATGCTGACATATGAGGCGGTGGCCATGAGTTGGCGCTGGTCCTCCTGATGCAAGCTGTGTAAGGCCAGGTCGCCCAAGCTGATTGAACGGCCGTCTGCGGCGTTGGCATGCCCGTTCTGTAAGCGAATATCTTGCCATTCGTCCATTTCCAACATGAGTGCTGCCCGTTCGCGGATTTGATCGGCAAGCTGTTCGCATGCCTTCTTGACGGCCGTACCAGATATGTAAGTTGTGCTGCTAGCATAGGCGCCCGTGTCAAAGGGGGTGAAATCCGTGTCACTCGAATAGATAATGATGCTTGTCAGGGGCACCCCTAAAACTTCCGCAGCGATCTGTGCCAGCACAGTATCAGAACCGGTGCCCAGATCTGTCGCCCCGACCATCAGGTTAAATGAACCATCGTCGTTGATCTTAATGCTCGCTGCACCCATATCCAGACCGGGAATCGCCGTGCCGTGCATGCACATGGCTGCGCCCAAACCCCGGCGAAGATGGGGTTTCCCTGGCACAGTGCGAAAGCCGGCTTCTTGCCGGCGCTGCCAACCGATGGCTTTCATGCCCTGCTCAAAACACTCATTCAGACCACAAGATTGGATCAAGGGTACATCTACGACTGTTTCCTTTTCTCCCTCTCCCAGCAACGGCGCGATGGGCATGGGATCGCCTGCCTGCACCCAATTCTTGCGCCGGAATTCGATTGGGTCAAGGTCAAGTTCGTGGGCGATCTCGTCCATGTGATTCTCAAGAGAGAACAGCGCCTGAGGAGCACCGTAACCACGGAAAGCACCAGGAACGGGAAGATTTGTATAAACCACCGTGCAATCAAAGAGGCGGTTTGGACAATTGTAGCTGCTCAAGCCGCGCAGCCCGGTGACCGTTTGTACGGTAGAGCCGTGCGTCCCGTAGGCACCAGTGTTGGCGACCACGGTGAATTTCTGGCTGCGCAATTTGCCATCAGCCATCACGCCCGTTTTCCAAGTTATCGATTGTGGGTGACGCGTGCGACTGCTGCGAAATTCTTCGCTGCGATTTAGCTCCAGCCGCACTGGTCGACCAGTGGCCAGGGTCAGATGGGCAACGATGTCGTCAATCAGCATCTCTTGTTTAACGCCGAAACCGCCGCCGATGCGTGGTTTGATAACCCGGATGCGGCTGACCGGCAGACCAAGAAGCGGAGCGACCATGCGCCTTACATGAAATGGAACCTGGGTTGAGGTACGGATGACCAGGCGTTCATCGCTGTCCCACCAACTTATGGCAATATGGGGTTCGATAGGCGTTGCATGAACCTGGTGTACGTAATACTTATACTCGAAGACGTGATCAGACTCAGCGAAGCCTTGCTCAACATTTCCCACTTCCGCGCCAATAAAATGGGAGATGTTGTGACTGGCATCGTGAATTCCTTCCGTATCCGTTTCGTCATGAATCACCGGCGCTCCGGGTTTGATGGCTTCGTTTTCGTCGAAGACGGATGGCAAGACTTCATAATCGACTTCAATCAACTCAAGAGCGTATTCAGCGATCTCCTTGGTGTCGGCCGCCACAGCAGCCACTCGATCGCCGACATAACGTACCTTATTGTCAAAGCTGACCTGATCGAGCGGGCGGGGATTGGGGTAGCTTTGTCCGCCGGAGGCATACTTGACACGTTCTATGTTCTTGTAGTGGATCACCGCGTGGACGCCGGGCAGTGCCAAGGCCTGGCTATCATCAATATCCAAGATACGTGCATGGGCGTGGGGGCTGGTCAATAGTTTGGCGTGCAAGAGGCCGCGCAATTCGATGTCGTCCACAAATGCGGGGTTGCCTTTGGCTAATTTGACAGCGTCGACCTTCGTTTCCGGCTTGCCGACCACAACTGTCTCCGGCACCTGGCTCTGCAATAGAATGTCGGTCTGAGGTTTTGTCTGTGTGGTGGCCCGTGGCCCACCGCCAAGCAGTTCCAGGTCATCTAACCCACTCTCTCCGCCTATGTCTGCTGAAGGCATTTCTACGAAGTAACTGGCGTCTATAATGTCTGGACCCTCATATGGTTCCACGTCCTCGCCGCGTAGATATTGTGCTGCGCGTAGGACGGCCTGGACAGGTTTCACGTAGCCGGTTTCGCGGCAAAGAATGCCTGAGAGAGCATTGCGCACATCGGCCTCATTGGGATGAAGATTTCCCTGCAATAGAGCCTTGGCAGCCAATATCATGGCTGGGGTTGCGTAGCCAGACTGGATGGCGCCTGTTTCTATGAATGCTTTCTGGATGGGATGGAGTTCGCCCACGCGCTGAGTAAGGCCTTCTACCGTCTCTATATGATGGTTGACAGCCTGGCCAACGAGCATCGTTGTGCTGCTGACCAGCCTGCCGTCGAGCAATATGGCCGAAGCCCCGCTAACACCATCATCGCTGCCATAGCGCACGCTGTAATATCCGGCGCTGCGCAACGCATCTCGAAGGTTGTCAGTGGGTAAGGCGTTGATGGCTTCAGAACGGCCGTTAATATTGAGTATTGTTTCCATTGTGGACTCCAAGAGCTGGACTGAAACTAAAGCAAAGCATATCTTTTTGAAGGACAGGCGACTACCGCCTGATATTTAGTGATTTCGCTTATGCTGCGTATGCAGAGCAAGAAGCGCTAGTATTATCACGGTCAATATTGTATCAGAAAAGTACCGCCTGTGTTGCTTATGAGCGATTTTTGTTTGGTGGATCAACTTTGGTATAATGCCACGTTTTGAGGGTAGCCTGGCGTCCTATGAGTGATCAGCCCGAAATATCACCTGAGCCTGATATGGAAGACGACATTTCTCGTTGTCCTGACTGTGATAGCGTTGTGCCATCGGGCGCAATACTGTGTATCATGTGTGGGTCTAAACTCGACGAGAAGGAACTGCACCAAGAGATAGCACAGAAACAAGAGACTTCGACCCGCATTTCTGAGGCGGAAGCGCATGATGTCGCGGGTACGGACGTTTTTGAGTCGGTCATGCGAGAGCGCAAGACGCGGTCACTTTTTTGGATGGTGATTGTGATCTCTTTGCTGACACTAATAGCAAGCATCCTGTTGTTGCGCACACAAGACGCCGAGATTACCTTGGCTATGGCACCCACGGTTACGGCCATACCGGCAACAGTGACTTTCACTCCAACCTGGACCCCGCTTGCAACTGAAACCAGCCCTCCTACCGAACTGCCAACAGCCACAAGTACCCCTGCCCCGACAGACACGCCGCGCCCTCCTCGTTTCCACAGCGTTGCTGGGGGCGAGACGTTGTTTGGTTTGTCCTTGTTCTACCGCATTTCGGCCGACAGCATTGCCGCTGACAATGGCATGCCCATCGATTCACCAATCCAGGTTGGACAAGAACTGGTCATCCCCTGGCCTACAGCGACGCCCCCTCTGGAATCACTACTCTTGGAAATCAATGGTGAAAAGGTTGTCGCCGATGCTGCTGACTGCGAAATTGTGGTGATTGAAGGGGGTGACTCGGCATATGGTCTTTCGGCCGAATATGGGATCCCGGCCGAGGCAATTGTGGCTGTCAATCGTTTAACAGATGAGTCGATTCAGCTTCTGCATCCCGGCGATACTCTATGCATGCCGAAGATTATTCACAGCGATGCCTTACCCCCTACGCCCGGACCCTCACCAACGATCACGGCTACCTCATTCCCGACCGGCCCGGAGTTGCTCTATCCACAGGACGATACAGTTGTCGATCAACTCGACCACGCGATTGCTTTGCAGTGGGTGGCGGTCAAGGACTTGCGTGAAGATGAATGGTATATGGTTGAGTTGACCAACCTGGATTCCCTGGATGCTATTCCACAACGTGCGTTCACGCGTGATACCGCCTTCCGCTTGCCATCGTCATGGCGGCCTGAAATTCCAGAGACCCATCGATTCCGCTGGCGAATCAGCATTGTGCAGGTTACAGGCCAGCGGGCTGATGGTGATTTCATCTACAAATATGGTGGCCGCAGCAGTGAAGACGCCTTCTTTGGTTGGCTAGGCGCCGTCCCAACAGCAACACCATCGCCAACTCCAGCCCCAACCGAGACGCCGCTTCCCTGAACTAAAACAGACTCTTGCTTTGGCCGGTCTCCAGACCGTGCCTCAGCTTAGGAACGGGTTCCAGGCCTTTTCTTGCCCAATCGTGGTTGCCGGACCGTGTCCAGATAGCACGGCCGTTTCGTCGGGCAGCACAAGCAAGCGTTGTCGAATACTGCGCATCAGCAAGTCGAAATCGCCACCTGGCAGATCAGTACGGCCGATGCTTTGTTGGAACAGAGCGTCCCCATCAAAAAGCACGTTGTGCTCGGGTAGGTAAAAACAGACGTGGCCCGGCGCGTGACCCGGCGTGAACAGCACATGCAATTTCAGGTTGCCTATGCTGATTTCCTGCTTGTCGTCCAGCATCCTGTCCGGCGCAGGTGGCTGATCTATCTTGATTTGCCACATTCCAGCCGCCAACGCGGCACTTTCAAGCATGGGCATAGCATCTGGATGAATGTATACTGGAGCGTGAATCTGTTCCTTTAATTCTGCCAATCCTGCCACATGATCAAAATGACTGTGCGTGAGCAAGATATGCGTGATGGCTCCACCCTTCTTCCTCTGCCTTGCCGGCAATGAGCTTTCCGCTCCAGGAAGGATCGATAATCGCGGCCTGTTTCGTCTCTTGGCAACCGAGCAGATAGCAATTCGTCTGCAGAGGCCCCAGAGGGAGTTGTAGAATCTTGATGCTATCGTTGCTCATAAGTCGTTCTACCAGTGTCCTTTTTGGGCCACCTGTTCTAGCACGGCCGGTGGATCAAAACGTGCACCATAACGCTCAGCCAACTGGCGAGCGCGCTTAATGAAGGCCGGCGCGCCATAATCTTCGATGTATTGAAGAGTACCACCCTTGAAGGGAGCAAATCCCCAGCCGAAAATGCTGCCAATATTGGCTCCGGCGACGGAAGTTACGACACCTTCTTCGAAACAACGGGCAGTCTCCAGGACTTGCACGAACATCAGGCGCTCTATCATTTCCGATTGAGATAACTTCTTGTCCACTCGCGGGAACTGAACCTGCAGCTGCGGCCAGAGATATTTCGGTTTTTCTTGAGGATATTCATAAAAACCCGCTCCATGTGCCTTGCCCAGACGGCCGAAACGTCTGGTCATCGTTTGCAGAACGTCATCGGCCGGATGGAGTGTCATTTCCTGACCTTCCGCGATCAAATCCTTGCGTGTTTGCTCGTTGATCTGAACCATCAGACTTAGACTAACTTCGTCTGACAAGGCCAAGGGGCCAACCGGCATTCCCGCCTGAAGACCGGCTGATTCAATGGCTCGCGGGTGCTGGCCCTCAGCCAGAAGCGCCAGACCTTCCTTGAGATAGGTGGAGAACACGCGTGACGTATAGAAACCGCGGCTATCATTTACTACAATTGGGATCTTGCCGATTTCGCGAACGAAATCAAATGCTCTGGCAAGAGTTTCCTGCGAAGTTTGCTGGCCGCATATGATCTCCACTAGTTTCATTTTGTGTACAGGCGAAAAGAAGTGCAGGCCGATGAAATTGGCGGGTCGAGTAGATCGCTGCGCCAGGCCGGTTATAGGCAGCGTGGAGGTGTTGGAAGCGAATACGGCCGATTCTGACAGTTGAGCCTCCGCTTCCTCAGTGACGCGAGCCTTCAGATCCCTATCTTCAAATACGGCTTCGATGACCAGGTCACAGCCTTGAAGATCGCCTGCTGATGCAGTGGGATGGATACGGTCTAGAATGTGCTCCCGATTATCGACCGTCATGCGCCCGCGAGAAATACGCTTATCCATGATCTTGGCGACAGCTGTTTTGCCAGCCTCGGCCTTCTCTAGCGAGGTATCCTTGAGGATTACGTCAGTTCCGGCATAGGCAGTCACATAAGCTATGCCATGCCCCATCATGCCCGCCCCGAGAACGCCGACCTTCTCGAAGTGAGTCGGGGGAGCTGCCTGAGGACGACTCTCCCCGGCATTTATCTGGTTCAATTGAAACCAAAAAGCCTTGATCATGTTCTTGGCCACTTGACCGGTGGCTATTTGGGCGAAGTAGCGAGATTCAATACGGCTGGCAGTATCGAAATCCACCACTGCGCCTTCCACAGCAGCGTTCATAATCGCTTGCGGAGCCGGGTAATTGCCATAAGTTCGTTTCTTCAACATGGCTGGGGCGATAGCCAGCATTTGCGCCACGCGTGGATTAAAGGGATCTCCACCGGGCATCCGGTATCTGGGTTCGTCCCATGGCTGTGCTGCTTGGGGATGGGCCAAGATCCAGTTCATCGCGCGAGCCATAAGATCCGCCTGATCTGTTGCCAATTCGTCTACGAAGCCCGCGTTCTTGGCAGCTTGTGGATCGACTTGTATCCCTTCCATAAGAAAGGGAAACGCTTCCTGTAAACCGAGGAGGCGAGTCAGCCGGATGATACCTCCGGCGCCAGGCAGCAAACCCAAATTCACTTCAGGAAATCCCAACTTAATCCGTTTATCATTTATTGCTACCCGGTAATGGCAGGCAAGAGCCAGCTCTAGTCCTCCTCCAAGAGCCGTTCCGTTGATTGCGGCCACGACCGGTTTGCCGAGCTTTTCAAGCTTGCGAAAAGCGACTTTCATCAATTCGACGGCCCGAAACGCTTCTTCTTTGTCATCCAACTGAACCAGCCAGTCCAGATCGCCTCCGACCATAAATGTTTTCTTGGCTGAGGTCAGTATCACACCTCTCAGCGATTCTTCAGCAAGCAAACGGTCAAGGTTTGTCTTGAACGCAGACAGGAACGTTTCATTGATGACATTGGTTGAACGTCCCTGCATAGCGATTGTCAAGGAAACGACATCTTGGTTGTCTTTCTTGTAGGTGATGCTCATCTCTACACTCGCTCAATAATAGTGGCAATACCCATACCGCCGCCGACACATAGGGTGACCAGAGCCGTCTCCAGATCAGATCGCTCCAGTTCGTCTAGAACTGTGCCCAATAGCATGGCCCCGGTGGCCCCAAGAGGGTGACCCAAGGCGATAGCGCCGCCATTGACATTCAGGTTCTCAGTGTCTTCTATGCCCAAATCGCGCATGAAGCGAAGAACAACCGAGGCGAAAGCCTCGTTGACTTCAAAGAGGTCAATGTCAGCGACATCCATTCCGGCCTTTTTGAGGGCTTTCTGTGAGGCGGGTCCGGGACCGATTAGCATGATGGTCGGTTCAGTTCCTACGAGAGCGGAGGAAACAATACGTGCCCGCGGTCTCAGGCCCAACGCTTCACCCTTTGCCCGAGAGCCGACCAGAACAACGGCCGCCCCGTCGACGATGCCAGAAGAGTTGCCGGCTGTATGTACATGGTTGATCTGTTCAACTTCGGGATATTTTTGTAACGCCGCGGCGTCGAAGCCCATCTCTCCTATGGACTCAAACGCCGGATTTAGACTGCTGAGGGCATCAAGTGTGGTTCCAGGACGGACATGTTCGTCATTCGCCAGAATGGGCAGACCGTTTTGATCGTGAACAGGGACGATCGAACGATCAAAGTGGCCCTTCTGGATGGCAAATGCCGCGCGCTGCTGTGATCGCAAGGCAAAGCGGTCAACATCCTGACGGGAAAAACCTTCCATCGTGGCGATTAGGTCAGCCCCAATACCTTGAGGAACGAAATTGACCTTGGTGCTCACCTTTGGGTCGAGCATCATAGCCCCACCGTCGGAACCCATGGGCACACGTGACATAGATTCGACACCTCCAGCAACGACGAGATCCTCCCAGCCGGAGCGCACTTTCATGGCAGCTAGGTTTACCGTTTCCAGTCCTGAGGCGCAGAAGCGATTAATCTGCATGCCAGGAACGCCCACATCCCAGTCTGCGTATAATGCGGCCGTGCGGGCAATATCAGCCCCTTGATCTCCCAAAGGTGTGACACAACCTAAAACTACGTCGTCGATCTGTGATGTGTCTAGGTCATGACGTTGTTGTAATGCCCTCAGAAGCGTAGCCAATAGCTCAATCGGGACCACTTCGTGCAATGATCCTGACTTTTTACCTCGACCGCGCGGCGTACGAAGCGCTTCAAATATGTAGGCTTCTCTTTCCATGACAGTTTTCTCCGATGAGGTAGAACAGGTTAATGGCCTGGTCATCCACAAACAATCAATATACCCACCGTTTGTCCGCTGATTTTTGGCGGCTGTTTTCAGGAGAGTTTAGATTCATAAGTGGAAAAAATCAAACGACCATAACCTTTGTAGTCCAGCTCGCAATGCTTTACAATCAAACTATGATGCTAGAACATGATTTACACCAACTCATACGAGATCGTCGCGCGATTCGACGTTATCAGAAACGACCAGTCAAGAGAGAGATCGTCAAGCAGTTGCTAGAATCAGCTATATGGGCTCCCTCGGCGCATAACCGGCAGCCATGGCGCTTTGCCGTGTTGACGGCACACGAGGACAAGGAGCGCCTAGCCCGAGCGATGGGCGAAAAGCTATTCAAAGATCGTACGGCCGATGGTGATCCAAATCCTGATATCGAAGGCGACGTTGCCCGCTCATCGGTCTCGTATTGTGGGGGCTCCGGTGGTCATTGGCGTATTTCTTTCGATGTCTGCAATGGATCGTTATCCTGATGAGCGACGTAACCGGGCGGAGCATTTGATGGCTGTTCAAAGCGTGGCGATGGCGGCCCAGAATTTGTGGCTGCTGGCCCACGCCGCGGGTCTGGGAGCATGTTGGCTGTGCGCACCACTCTTTGTCCCTGACTTGGTACGGGAAATCTTGAACTTGCCCGAAGATTGGCAAGCGCAAGGATTGATGACGTTGGGTTGGCCCGCTGAAGAGAGGGTCAAATCGAGACGCCCGTGGCCCGAGTCGGTGCTTTTCTTGTAGAATTATATCACGAACTAGCCGGCCAGCGCTCGTAATGGCTGCAAATTCAGTAATTGGATCTCAGGCGCAAGAATGCGTCGTGTGCGCCAGATCAGATAAAGTACTTCAGCCAATGCGGCCGCGTTGAGAGCGATGGCGGCGGTGGGCAGACCGGGTAGATGAAGATATTGGCCCATGGCCAGCACTCCCGCTGTAACAAGCAAATTGATCGCCATGCCTACGTTTACTTGTCTTGTCACACGGCGCCTAATGAGCAGCCCGCGCAGCCATGATATGAATACAGCCAAAGCAGGAAACACTATAAAGAGTACCAGACTAGATTGGGCCAACTCTCCCACCAATTTGGTCATGTCCTGGACGACAAAAATATAGAAAGCAGAAAGCGGCGTGACGATGAATAAGATCATTAAGAGTGTCAAGGCGGCGGCCATATTAAAGGTAAAGCGGCGAATTGGAGAGAACGTGTTATTTCCTTGACCGAGTGCGATTACAACTTCCGGCCAGGCAAAGGCGGCGGCTCTAGACACGAGTGTGATCTGAAATACCACAGGCCAGGCAGCGAGCGATAACAGAGGCTGTTCCAGGCGGGTGAGGCTGAAAGCTACCAGCGGTTGGGCCAGTAAGGAAAGAAGGGAGGTCGAGGCGAGAGGTAAGTGGAACCAGAAAAGTTCATGATAGGTGAGTTCTGGTTTTTCAGATGGCGTGCCGCCGGAAGCCAACTGATCGCGCAGTATCGATCGTACTGCAATAGTGGCGAAGGCGGCCTCGGCGATGACGCCGGTCATAAGTGATGTGGTACCTATTATCACGCCAGCCCAATCGGTCATGGTAGCCAAGATAACGGCCGTTCCTCCAGAAGTGAGCAGCCGCGCAGCCGTGCCCCAGGCGACGCGTCTTGTAAAGCCAAAGTGGATCAGCACGCCCTGAAGGAAACGCCGCCAGGCAATCGCAGCGCTCCAAAAGACCATGATTTGGAGACCGGGTTGCACCCAGGCAGCGACGAGCAATGGCGTTTGCATCAAGTCGACGACAAGCAGGTCAAACAAGGGTGTGAAAGCCAATAGGACCGCGACAACTGTCAAGAGAATCGCCCAATGGATGGTAAAACGACGTACCAATAGGTAGGTTGGACGATCCTTTACCAGAGCAGTGGAGGTGGCCAGTAGATTGATAATTGGGCTTTCAATGGTAACGGCAAGGGCAACTACGATACCTTGTGCGGCGAGCATGATGATTTCGTCAGGCATGCGATTGATAATCGCACTGACGAAGGGACCTTCGGCCGTCATTAACAGCCAACTAGCAAAAAGAGGTAACCAAAACCAAAAAATGACGCGCTGTCGCATATTTACGCACCTCGAACAGCCTGAAGATGAGTTCGAAGTATAACATGGCTAGACATCCACGCGAGTGCAAAACATGATAAACTTTAAATAGACGACTGCGCCTCCGAGGAGGTGCCTTCGCCGCGGTGCACCACCATTTTGGAGGCACCTTTGTAGTACTGGCTAAAGTTGTTTCACCGCTGAAGCGGTCACCATTAAAAAAATACCAAGGAGGAACATGCGCAGGAAGGTTATTCTCATTACTGGGGCGGCGGGCGAGATCGGCCAGGCGCTCATAAACAACTTTTCGGAGTCAGGGCAGAGCGAACTTTTGACCCTCGACCTACATCCGTTACCAGACGAATTGGAGGGGAAATCAACACATATTGTAGGCGATGTACTGGACCAGAAGTTGTTTGCTCGACTGGTCACTGAATTTGATTTTGCTACCATCTTCCATATGGCGGCCTTGTTGTCAACGCGAAGTGAATTTGCACCTGATCTCGCCCATCAAGTTAACGTAAACGGCACGCTGACTTTGTTGCAACTGGCCGCCGACCAGACTCAGCGCCGGGGAGAGCCGGTTAAATTTATTTTCCCTAGTTCCGTGGCAGCATATGGTCTGCCCGATTTGGAGACAAAAGCGCGAGACAAACAGGTACGGGAGTGGGATTGGAATTACCCAACGACCATGTACGGCTGCAATAAGCTTTATTGTGAAATGCTGGGCAGCTACTATGGTCAACATTACCTGCAATTGGCCAGAAGCCGTCCAATCATGTTGGACTTTCGCAGTTTACGATTTCCGGGGCTCATTAGCGCTTTTACGGTGCCGTCCGGTGGTACCACCGATTATGGCCCGGAAATGTTGCACGCGGCTGCTAAGAGGGAGCCATACGCGTGTTTTGTTCGCGAAGACACGATGCTACCTTTCATGACTATGCCAGATGCCATTGCCGCTCTGCTGCATTTGGCCAGTGCACCGCGCGAAGCGCTTCGGCGGACGGTCTATAATGTGACAAGCTTCAGCCTCTCAGCGGCCGAATTCCGCGAACGCGTTCTGCGCGCATTTCCTGAGGCTGAGATTACATTTGTGCCTGACCTACGCCGGCAAGGAATTGTAGATAGCTGGCCAGCCGGCTTGAACGATCGTGCGGCACGTAAGGATTGGAGTTGGGAGCCGGCTTACCCTACTGATCGGGCATTCGATGAGTACCTGGTGCCTAATATTATCAGACGGTACCGGTTAGCGTGAGAACAATCGAATGTGATAGAAAAGAGCGTGACTTAACGACTCTGACAGGCGAGAATCAGAAGAGTCCCTGTTCCTCCAGATTCGCGATCTGCTGTGGATTGTAGCCGAAAACATCGCGTAATATTTCGACTGTGTGCTGACCAAGAAGCGGCGCGGATTGACGCACGGCACCCGGAGTTGCGCTGAGTTTTATTGGTATGCCGGGCAAGAATGTTTTACCGGCAACAGGATGATCTACTTCCACCATCATCTCGCGGGCAATGACCTGAGGATCGACAACTACTTCGTCTATTGAGTTAATTGGTCCGTTGGGAATTCCGACCGTGTCGAGCAATTCGCGCCAATCAGCCGTCGTCTTGCTCAAAAATGCTTCAGCCAGTAACGGCCGTAGTTCACTATGGTTGGCCGTCCTTAGGGAATTCGTCGTGAAGCGCGGGTCGTCCAAGAGATCTTCCCTTTCCATGGCCTTGCAGAAAGTGGACCAGAGTACATTATTACCGACAGCGACCATCAGCTGACCATCTTTGGTATCGAAAGGTTCAAACGGTGTGATGGCGGGGTGACGGTTGCCAATCGGACCTGGTATTTCACCGGCAACGGTGTAACGAGCGATCGCATTCTCCAGAATTGCCACTTGACTATCTAGCATGGATACATCCACTTTTTGCCCGAGCCCCGTTTTCTCGCGGTGTGTCAGGGCCGCCAGGATGCCGATTGCGGTGAATAACCCGGCCGTGATATCACCAATTGATGAGCCGACCCTGGTCGGCATCCCATCACTTGCCCGGTGATACTCATGATTCCCCCCATGGCCTGCACAATGGCGTCATAAGCAGGTCGGTGGCTGTAAGGGCCTGTGTGGCCAAAGCCAGAGGCGGCGGCATAAATTAGGCGCGGATTGATTTCACATAATACTCCATATCCCAAACCAAGGTGCTCCATGGTCCCGGGACGGAAGTTTTCTACGACAACATCAACCTTGCTGATCATATCAAGGAAGAGTTCTTTGCCCAACGCTGATTTGAGGTTCAGAGTCATGCTCCGTTTGTTCCGGTTGAGGCTCATGAAGTAGGCGCTTTCACCATTGACGTGAGGAGGGAACGCTCGGGCGTCATCACCCGTAACGGGCATTTCCAGTTTAATAACATCCGCACCGAGATCGGCCAGAATCATTGTTGCATAAGGTCCTGCCAAGACCCGGGTTAGGTCGAGAACGCGCAGACTTTCCAGTGCCTGAGCCATGGATGATTCTCCTCTTTGTTCCTTTCTGTGGTGATCGTTACAATGGATAGCATGCTGCGACCATAATCAAACAAATACCATTTGTATGTTATGCTATAGCAATTTGAACAGCTTGGCGAGCAAGCAGACCATGATCTTTGTCCCGTTTAAGACATGACAACTGACACGTGACAGATGGGACAGCAGAGTGATAGAGTGCACCTATTATGCCGGGATGAAGGATTTAGCAGGATGAATGATTCACCAAATCGTTCTACATTTTTGGGAGAGACAAATGAAGTTTATTGATTTAACTATTCCTTTGGGAATAGGAACACCTCCGTGGCCAACATACGAACCGCTGCAAGTGAAGTATTTCAAACGCCTGGCGCCTAACGGAGCCAATGGTCAGATCGTTACGCACAGCAATCATGTCGGTACGCACCTGGATGGAGAGATTCATTTTTACACACCGGGCAAAGACATCGCCGGATTGGATTTTGAGTTCCTTACAGGCGATGCAGCGATTGTGGATTTAAGTGATTGCTGTGGTGACTATGATGTTTATACGCCGGAGATGATCGAAGAACGCGTGGAAGTTCACGATGGTGATATTCTGATTATTCATACCGGTTACCATCATTTTGGCTGGGATCAGCCATTCGGCAACGAAGTTCGCTACATGGTCATGCACCCTGGGCCAGATGCTCGATTCGCAAAATGGTGTGAGGAGAAGAAACTAAAATGGATTGGCGTCGATTGCGGCAGTGCCGATCATCCGATGAACACGAAGATTCGCGACTGGATGCCGGCGCAAGCGGCCGACTGTGATCTTTACTTCCAGGAGAAATACGGCAAGCCGTTGGCGGAATATTTCAGCAAAGACATGTACCAGATGATGCACTTGTGGATGTTCCACAAGGGAATTATCCACGCTGAGTGTGTCGGAGGCGACATCGATTTGTTGGTCAACCGGCGCGTACAAGTTGGATGTTTTCCCTGGCGTTTCGTCGATGGCGAGGCAAGCATAGCGCGTATTGTGGCTATGGTCGACGACGACGAATACCAGGAATTGATGGCCCGTAAAGCGAAGATGCCCAAGACTCGGTTCGGTGATTGCTACGATCCTGACCACGTCGAGCGTCTTGGAGGTCGGGGTAAGACTTACTAGTCGGGTTCGTGTTTCTTGCCCTTGATCAGTGTGAAGTGAAGGGCTACGACGCTGACAAGAGATCGAGTATTACCCTACCGGTGACTCACTGTTGCCGGCAGGGTGTGGAGTAAATGGTATGCATAATCCGACACCTGGACTCCCTGAGTTCGACTATATAAAACCTGCTACGGCGGAAGAGGCAAGCCGGTTTCTCGCCGATCACGCTGCCGAGGCACGACCCATGATGGGGGGAACCGACACTTTTGTGCGCATGCGTGACGGAGTGTGGAAGGAGAAGTTTCTCGTTGATGTCAAGGGCTTAGCGGGTATGAAGGAAATTTCCTTTGATCTGCGGCAAGGGCTTACTATTGGTGCGGCCGTGAATATGAACCGGATCATAGGCGACCGAAGCGTAAACAAGCACTATCCTCTGCTTGCGCAGGCAGCGCGTACTGTGGCCAGCCATCAGTTGCGATCGAGGGCGACGATTGTAGGCAATATCTGCAATGCATCTCCTGCAGGCGACACGATCGGCGCATGTATTGTGCTGGCCGGCGTGTTGAAAGTACATGGCGTCGATGGTCTGCGAATTGAGCCTCTAGATGGCTTTTTCCTCGGTCCGGGCAAAAGCAGGCTAAATCCTGGCGACGTGGCGATGGCGATTCAGTTCCCGTTGCCACCCACCGGTCACGTCGCTACATACATCAAATTAGGGCGCAATGCCCAAAGCGATCTGGCGATTGTTGGCGTAACGGCGCTCGGCTATCCTGATCAGACGGCCGAATCTGGCTATCGCTTTCGATTGGCGCTGGCTTCTGTTGCGCCGATACCCTTGGTCCCTAGACAAGCCGAGCAGATTCTGTCCGAACAGCCACTATCTCCAGTGAGCATTAATGCGGCGGCAGCTTCTGCCCAAGAATCTGCAACGCCTATTAGCGACGCTCGCGGAAGCGCACGCTATCGTGCTTTGATGGTAAGAAATCTGGTTAGGCAAGCTGTTACTGATGTTTGGCAAGGTTTGAGGAGCAGGTAATATGACGCTTCATTCTGTGACGATGACCGTAAATGGAGAGATGGAAATCGCGACTGTGCCTTCACATATGACGCTGTTGCAGCTATTGCGTGAGGAACTTGCATTTACCGGAACAAAGAACGGATGTGCCGCGGGCGAATGTGGCGCCTGTACCGTATTGGTGAATGGTGAGGCCGTAAACAGCTGTTTGATGCTTGCTGTTGAGTGCGACGGAGCCGATATCATTACTGTTGAGGGTTTGGCCCACGATCGCCAGCTTGATCCGTTGCAGCAGGCGCTCATTGATGCCGGAGGGGTGCAGTGCGGATTTTGTACTCCTGGCGTGCTTATATCAGCCAAGGCGTTGCTCGAGCGCAATCCACAACCAAGTGAGCAAGAAATCCGCGAGGCCCTGGTTGGCAACTTGTGTCGCTGCACCGGTTATGTGCGAATTATTGAAGGTGTGAAAGAGGCAGCTAAAATGGGGTCGGCTTAGCCTGATCCCCACAAATAGTGGGCATTGGTCTGTAATAGTGGCCAAATGGCCTGCCCCAAAGGTGCGGGCACTGCTGGAGGAATTATGCAACATAAAGAGAAGACACCGAAATTGATTGGCCTAAGCGTTGGTCGTCTGGATGTACAAGAGAAAGTGACCGGCGCTGCCATTTATGCGGATGACATTCAGTTTGGTCATGGTCTCCTGCACGCGCGCTTGAAGCGCAGTCCGCACCCGCACGCATTGATCACTGCCATAGACACGAGTAAGGCCAGGGCACTGCCAGGTGTAAAGGTCGTAGCGACTGGAGAGGATTTCCCAAACTATATCGGTCTCTATCTGAAGGACCGGACCATCTTTGCCGTCGATCGCGTGCGATTTGTAGGAGAGCCGGTTGCCGGTGTAGCGGCCGTATCGGAGGAAATCGCCGAGAAAGCTCTTGATCTAATCGAAGTGACATACGAGCCTTTAGATACGGTATTCGATGCTGAATATGGCGCTTCTGCAGAGGCACCATTGATCCATCCTGATTTGGCAAATTATGAAGCACCCAACTTCATATTTCCACAGCCAGGAAGCAACATCGCCAATCATTTCAAGATTCGCAAGGGGGATGTGGACAGTGCATGGGGAAAATGCGCAGCAATCGTAGAGCGCAAGTTCCGCGTCCCTCATGTCCAACACGTACCTATTGAACCACATGTAGCTATTGCCCAAATGAGTGATGATGGTAAGGTGACGGTGTGGGCTTCATCGCAATCCCCGTTCGCACAACGGAATATTTTTGCCAAGGCTTTAGGCAAATCTCAAAGTGATATTCGCGTGATTGCGCCCTACGTGGGTGGGGGATTTGGATCCAAAGCGGGCGTGACCATGGAAGCGGCGCCAGTGGCTCTGGCGACCATGGCTAAAGGTCGACCGGTGAAGCTGCGCCTGACACGGGAAGAGGAATTTTACACGAACTTCGTTCGTCAAGGCTTGATCATCAACTTGAAGGTGGGTTGTGACGAGGACGGTCGCTTGTTGGCAATGGAAAACAAGATGTACTGGGATGGCGGGGCCTCGACTGAATATGGTGTGAATATCACACGGGCAGGAGGATACAGCAGCACGGGTCCCTATGATATTCCCAGTGTAAAGACAGACAGCCTGTGCATATATACGAACCACCCAATCGGTGGCGCTTACCGGGGATTTGGTATGTCAGAATTGCACACGGCTGTTGGTCAATGCATGGATGAGCTTGCGGACAAGATTGGGCTAGACAAAGTGCAATTCCACAAATTGAACTGTGTCAAAGAGGGCGATACGTTGGTGACGGGCATGATCATGCATGCCAATGGGTTGGTCGAATGCATTGATAAGGTTGCCGACGCCTTGGATTGGGGTAAAGAGAATCCGGCGACTGCCGCCAATAAGCGCCGTGGTAAAGGGTTAGCCCTGGCCTGGAAGGCGCCGGCAATGCCGCCCAATGCGGGTTCTAGCGCACGCTTGCAAATGAATGAAGACGGTACAGCGACTTTAGCCATCGGCGGCCAGGAAATCGGACAAGGTTCCTTCACCGTGGCCGGGCAGATCGCAGCTGCCACACTTGGCGTACCACATGACTGGATCAAGATAGCGGGACCGCTGGACACACAGTACAGTCCTTATGAATGGCAGACCGTGGCCAGCCGAATCACCTGGAGCATGGGCAACGCGATCAAAGAGGCAGCAGGTGACGCCCGCCGCCAGATTTTGGAGGTCGTGGCCGAAAGTTGGGACGAAGATGTTGAGGATCTGGATATAGTCGATGGCATTGTCGTTTCTTATAAAACGGAAAATGAGACACCATTGTGCGACTTGGTCGTTTATGGTCTTCCGAATGAAGATTTCACGGAATGGACTGGGGGTCCGATCGTCGGCCGTGGCAGCTTTATGCCCACTTATGTGACCGGTCTGGATGCTGAAACGGGCCAGGGCAAGCGCGCAGTTGTGCATTACACCGTCGGTGTTCAGGGTCTTGACATCGAAGTCGACCTCGATACGGGCAAGATTGAGATTCTCAGAGCGGTCGCCGCATTTGACGTTGGGAAAGCAATCAATCCGGATCTGGTTAAAGCTCAAATTGAGGGCGGTCTTGTTCAGGGATTGAGCTCGGCTATTTTTGAGGAGATGCAGTTGCAGAATGGCATCATGCGGAATCCCAGCTTCGTCGACTATAGGATTGCCACGTCAACCGATATTCCAGGGGAGATCGAGAGTATCATCGTGGAAGTGCCACAGGATGACGGCCCTTGGGGCGCACGTGGCATTGGAGAACATCCGATGATCCCCACTATAGCGGCTCTAGGCAATGCAGTCTTCGATGCAGTGGGAGTGCGCTTGGAAGGACCGCCATATTCGGCTGAGAAGGTTTTCCTGGCCATGGTGGATGCGGGCATTATAGAATAGATAGGGTACTCAATAGCCTGTCGAAGGGGGCTTGCGTAATGTCACGGACCTACGATGTGATCATAATCGGCGGCGGTATTATGGGATGCTGCACCGCTTTACAGTTGAGCCGGCGTAGTATGAAGGTAGCTTTGCTGGAAAAGGACAATATCGGGGCGGGTCCCACGGGAAAGTCATCGGCAATTATTCGGCAACACTACTCCAACGAAGTGACCGCACGCATGGCACTTCATAGCCTGCGTGTTTTCCAGGATTTTGAAAACCAGGTAGGTGACGAATGTGGATTTATGCAGACGGGCTTTGTCGCCGTGGTGCCGGCCAAGGACCGTGCTGGATTGGAAGCAAACGTCGCTCTTCAACAGCGTGTTGGAATCCAGACAGAACTGCTGGCAATGGAGGCGCTTCGCGAGATGATGCCTGGTCTGGAAACAGCCGATCTCGTGGCTGCAGTTTACGAATCTGAAAGTGGATATGCCGATCCGTATTTGACCGTCACCGCCCTCGCGCGGGCAGCGCGCCGTGCGGGAACCACGATTCTTCAGGGAACTCAGGTTACCGGTATACGGTTTGCCAACGGCAAAGTTGGCGGTGTCGATACGGTTGATCAACATTTTTCTGCGCCACAGGTGGTCAATTGCGCGGGGGCCTGGGGGGCGCGCGTAGCGGGAATGGCTGGCTTGAGCGTGCCCATCAATTCTTGTCGCGTTCAGGTTGCTTTCTTTCGTCGTCCGGCCGGACACGAGGCACCACATCCGGTTTTTGGTGACTTTATCAATGCTACCTACTTTCGTTCCGAGACGGGTAATCTTACCTTGGTAGGTCTGATTGACCCCTCAGAGGCGGAAGCTATTGTCAACCCAGACGCTTTCTTTGAGGGCGTAGATGATAAATTTGTGCTGGAAGCTGGGAATGGACTGGTGAGACGGTATCCAGCAATGGAACGAAGCCAATTTACGGGTGGGTACGCTTCACTTTACGCCATCACTCCCGACTGGCACCCGATCATTGACGAACTCCCGGCTGGCAGTGGCTGCTACATCTGCAGCGGTTTCAGCGGACATGGATTCAAGCTAGGACCGGCTGTTGGCCAGATAATGGCTGATCTGGTGACAAAAAACCGGCGCTCCGAATTCGATCCGCACCTGTTTCGATTTAGACCGTTTTGCCGAGAATGACCCGGTGCGCGGGCAATATGAGTATAGCATCGTCGGTTAGCATGGTTTGAGTAGCGAATGAGCAAGTTAAGACAAACCCTTCAGGGCTTGAAGCCGCGCCTGCCGTTGCTGGGAGCTTTCGTATTTGGAGCTACAAGCTGGTATATCTTGTCCTATTGGCGCAGGCTTCTTGGGCTACCGCCAATGATACGTACGAGGCAGGAAGTACGAATAGAATCACACCTATTGCTAGAAGAGAGGGCGATTCAGATTGCTTCGGCTAATCTGCGGGCAGGTATCGAAAAGCGTTACTTGCCTGACGGACAGCAGAAAATGGTGCTCTGCGCAGGTATGCGTAACTTTCGCGAACCCTGGGCCAGGGATTTTGGGTTTGCTAGTTTCGGCTTGCTTGAGTTGAATGAGCTGCGGGCAACGCGGGAGACTCTTGAAGTATTTCTGCAGTACCAAACCGAACAAGGTCAGTTTCCAGTCAAGGTTCATGCGACCAACGCGTTGGACCGCTACCTACACTCGCTCTTCGGCCGTCAGCAACCTATCGACTTGCCCATCCGGCCAAGATACGTGACTGCTCACGGTACGGTATCACTTGACGGGAATGCGTTGTTAGTTATTGCCGCCTTGCTCTATTTGCGCCGTTTTGAAGATGAGCCTTTTTGCCGCGCTCACTGGCCAGCATTGAAGCAGGGCCTTCAGTGGCTGGAGGCACACGCGCTCGGAGATGATGACCTTTTACACCAGGGGGCGTTTGCAGATTGGGCTGATAGCGTTAGTCGCGTAGGACGCGTCCTCTATACAAACGTTCTTTACTGGAAAGCCTTACGTGATTTTGCCAGTGTAGCCAGCAGGTACGGCTACGATGAGGATCAGATGATTTTCTCGGCAAAGGCATCGTGCGTGAAATCGGCTCTGAATAACCAATTGTGGCGCCAGGATCTAGGTTATTTTCAGACCAGTAGTCAGTTTGACCTATTCAATAGTGACGGCAATCTTCTGGCTATTGTCTGGGGACTGGCCTCTCCAGAGCAATCACATATGATTTTGGACAATATGCAGAGGTTGGGTATGGCCGATCCAGTGCCCACGCAGGTGACTGACCGACCCTATGGAACCAAGTTTGTCGCCATCGAGAATCGTCTGGGCGGTATCCCTCATTATCACACATTAGCGGCATGGTTGTGGTTGGGTGGCTGGCACGTTGTCGCTCTGACGCGAATGGGCCGTCTGGCGGAGGCGAAATCAGTTTTGGAGCGGATTAACCAACTGATCGTGCGCGACGGAGTGGTGCATGAAGTATACGGGGAGGACGGGCGACCTTTGAAGAGCTTCTGGTATTCATCAGAGGCTCCACTTACCTGGAGCGCGGGTGTAGTTGTTTTTGCTCATTCCACCTATCAGCGCGGAGTCGGCGCTCTGTAAATCAAGAAGTTGGTTATCAACTTGCCTTGTTTAGGCAGAGCGCTGATCCGGTACCTGCAGGAGAGGTTGGCGGCTTTTGATGGCGGAAGAGAATTAGGGATGGGAGGCGCGAAGATTCCTTGTCGACTGATAAACCACCCAACCTGCAGCACCGCCGAGTAACGTTGTTGCTAATCCTGCCCAGTTGCCAAGATCCCCTAAATAGTCAGAGCCAGGTAGTTCCAGCGTATAATAGAGATAAAGTAAAAGCGCGCCAATAATGGACCAGAGCAATGCGCCGGCTCGATCGGCCGATGACAAGTCTTCAGATCCAAATAATAAGGCTGCGGCGACAATAATTACCAAACCTGTAAACATGGTTAGAAGCATTTCAAGCTCTGAAAGAGCGATCCTTATGCCAGGTTCAGTGGGTGGTGGTGGCGGTAGCGGAGTGGCAGTCGCAGGCGGAGTAGGGGTGGCAGACGGCACGGTGGTTGCAGTTGGCGTGGCGGTCGGGGTAGCCGTCGCAGTTGGAGCCGATGTGGGTACGATGATGGCTACTTGCGCTTCATCTTCGATAGCTATGTCCACTTCCTGCGAGATAGTCGCATCACCAGCCAGTGCTGTGATTCTAAACTGGCCCGGCCCGGTGCGCGCTTCTATAACATAGTCCAGCCTTGAGGTGCCGTTTTCAGTAGGAACTTCGGAGATGATATTCACTGTGCCCTGGATGCGATCACGCTGAACGAACTGTACAATGGTGCCATCGGGAACCCAGATTCCCATTGTGATCTCGAATCATGCTTGTTTGAAGATGCAGCGTGTCGCCAATGGCGGCCTCCAGCGGGGCTTGGCTGGGTGGCGACTGCACATCGTCACCACTGATAATATACAACTCAATGATCTGCTGTGGATCAGGTTGTGTTTGCTCGTATAGGTCGTAGCCAATACCATCGATGGATACAGGAGAAGAGCCGGTGAAGGTGACTTCCTGGAAGAGCGCACGCACGGCCGTATCAATGAACATATCAACGGTGCTGTAAATGCCATAGAAGGCTGTCAGTTTACTAATTTCTGTTGTATCCAAGTAATAAGGAGCGTCTAGGGCGAAAACGAAAATGTTTGCGTCGCGTACTATATCCGGACGTTCGGCCAAGAAACGGCTCAGGACCTGTGATTGGGTATCGCCATTTAATAAGGCAAAAATGATCCAGTTGGTGCCCTTTAAGGACTCCTGTACCAGAAAATCAGCTGGTGGGGTTGGTGTAGCAATCGGTGTTGGATTGAGCGCGACTTCTTCAGCGGTAAGTGTTGGTATGGGCACTGGTGTCGGCAGAAAAATAGGTTCTGTACCTGCATCAAGAAACTCTGCAAGCTCAGTAAAAGAAAAACTATCTACCTGCGTGGGTTGAAGCTGACCGCTGGCTTCGGGACCGTAAAAAGCAATCATACGCTCGGCGAGCGCTGATTCGCTAACGATAGCTTCGAGTGGACAAGCGCTGCATTGGCTTGCTTCCCGTACATCCGTGAATACGACAATTCTGTCGCCGGCACCAGGTGGGCTAGTTACCCTCTCTGTTAATTCCGCTACACTGGGTGAAATAAGCGTTATGCTTGCTTGAGCCAGGTTGAACACGAAAGGATCTCCATGGCCGACTTGAGCTGCAATACTGGCTGGTTCAGGTATGACATTGCCAGGGGAAATATCGTCACCATAAAGGTCTAGTTTGAGCTGTAAAATGCGAAGAACGGCCTCATCTACGCGCTGCTGGAAAGATTGGTCAGTTTCATATTTGTCGCGAAACCAGACAATCGTGTCTTTGATATTGGCAGATTGCTCTGCATATGATGCCTCTCCCAGAGCAAAATCAGATAGGTTCAAGAGATCGTTGCCAGCCAAAAACGCATCCTTGGCCACCAGCCGATGGGGGAATTCCTCCTCAGTACTGTCGTAGAAACGCGCGACGCTACGTACCCCCAGCGAGTCGGATACGATGACCCCACCGGATTGTCTCCAGGACATAAACTCGGGCAAGGCCATCAAGGACGTCAGCGCTTGTGGATCGAAACTGACCGGCGCAGTCGTATCGCGAATATTGCCCTGGAAGCCCTGATAACGAATATGCGTGGTAAGAAGTCCATCGACGACGGCTAATTCTTCCTGAGCTGACCCGGTTACAGCAATAAAGGGCGCGAGCTCAATTTGCTTAAGTTGCTCCAGGGATTTGCGTACAGTAGGCACCTCAATATCAGTGTGCCGGTCGCTGCTTCCTTTGCCCGGAAAGTGTTTGGCAATAACGGCGACTCGGTTCTGGCTGCCTTCATGGACACCTGTTGTATAAGCCTGCCCCATCAATCCGACCCAATAAGGATCACCACCAAAAGTACTTGTACCCAGATCTGCTGGATTTGATGGAGATGGATTTTCAAGTACGTCGAGCGCAGGCCCCAGTAGCATGTTTACGCCGACCGCTGCCAATTCCTGACCTATTATTCTACCTACGGTTTGCGCATAGCGAGGCTGCCAAGTGGCACCGATCGCCATATTGGTTGGAACGCTGGTAAACCCCTTGAGTATTCGATTATCGCCGTAGGGATTGCCTTCGTGGTTCAACGCGAAAAATAGGGGGATTTGGGCGCCGTCCGGTTGTGGGGTCTGGGGCGTCGTGACTGCCTCCACTTCCCTGCCTATGTCTTCCTCGCTGGCGATAGGCAACTCTCCTAATAGCGCTACTCGTTGCAGGTCACCGGTCAACGTCGTGATTTGCTGAGGGGTCATGAGTGGCTCGCCATAGCCAGTAAGGTTGTCGTTCTTGGGTAGCAATACGAGGCCACCGATCTTGTAGTTGAGGATGAGGTCGACAATTTCACTGCCTGGTTCTATCGAATCACCGTCGAAAGCTATGAGGAAAAGCTGCCCCACGCGCTCTTCCACGGTCATTGCATCAAGAAGCTCTTGTGCTTGTCCTGGCGTCTGATATGCAGCAGCATGCCTCTCTTTGGCTCCAGGGAACCAAAGTGAAAGCAACAAAAGCAAAACCCACCCAGTGCGCCAAAATCGGACCATGGTGACAAAAATAAATAAGGGAACAAGCCCCCGAATGGTGAATTATCAAAACGGCGTAAACATCAATACAAAAAGAGGCAAAGCGGCGTTTTTGCAATTTACGATTAACGTTTACGTAATAATTATATAGCAGATTGCTTCCCAGAACACCTGTGTTAAAATGTCTTCATCAAGTCAATTGTGATTTTAGGTCAGATGGCAACAGCGACAACCGTCGGTCATCTGACTTTTTTGCGAGTAGCGTATCTATGTCAACGAAGACGCGAAGCGGATTAACGATTATTATGCTGGTTGTTCTGGCGGTAAGTGCCTTTGCAGCGGGATACTTCATTAAGGATGTTGTCAGCGCACGTAATGGTTCTGTCCATGCCCAGGAGGAATTTGACGTTTTTTGGGAAGCCTGGGGACGGATAGAGGATAGCTTCATTGGGGATTTGCCAGAGGGACGGCAGCGGACCTACGCGGCTATTCGGGGATCTATAGGCACCTTGGATGATCCCTATACTATTTTTGTGGAGCCTGTGGCCCGGGAACCATGAAAGGGAGGAACTACAAGGAAAATTTGGAGGGATTGGCGCCTATCTCCGCCGCCCGGAGGATGGAGGCGACCTCGTCCTGGAACCGATTCCTGGTAACCCGGCTGAAGCCGCAGGAATTGTTTCAGGAGACGTGCTCCAGGCCGTAGATGGTACGCCGATCACTGCCGACATGACCACGGGCGATGTTGCTGACCTTGTGAAGGGCGAAAAGGGAACGACAGTTATTCTAACCATTTTGCATCCGGGCGAGGCTCAAGCGGTGGACATTGCCGTAGTCAGAGCAGATATTCTGATCCCTTCGGTGAGTTATCGCGTGCTCGATGAGGATTCGAGCATAGGTTATATCCGTCTGTCCCGTTTCAGCGCCGAAAGCGCCGGAGAAGTAGCTGATGCTCTTACGGAACTAAAGGGCCTGCAAAGCGACAAATTCATTCTTGATCTGCGCCAGAATCGAGGCGGTTTGCTAAATGCGGCGATAGGGGTAGCAGATCACTTTTTGGATGGCGGTCCGATAGTGTTACAGCAAAGCAAGGACCAGGGAGAACACACTTTTGATGCTACAGGTGTAACTTTGGTACCAGAGGCACCACTCGTTGTTCTTGTCGACGGGGGATCAGCCAGCGCTTCGGAGATTGTGGCTGGCGCCTTACAGGATCGTGAACGAGCGTTGCTTGTAGGAAACGAGCGAACCTTTGGCAAAGGCTCTGTTCAACTTGTGTTCGACTTGAGTGACGGTTCATCGGTGCACGTGACATCAGCGCGTTGGTTTACGCCTGAACGAACGCCATTGGATGGGGAGGGACTGGAGCCTGATATTCTGGTAGAGGTGACTCAGGAGGCGCTTGATAACGGCCGAGATGTGGTGCTAAATCGCGCCATTCTTCTTTTGCAGGAAGGTTCTTAGCACACGACATTTGACATTTACCTATGGAAGAACCAAATCCCCCAAAGAGCAAAACGACGAGTTACGCGCTTCTGACGTTACTGGGAATTATCGCTTTGTTGGCGTTGTTGACAGCAGCGGCCATTGGCGGCTTTGCCTTAGGCCGGGCCAGCGCAACACCAGAACTTGTGTATGAGACTTTCTCTGAGACCGTTACCGAGGTTGAGGAAGTTACGCGCGAAGTAATGGTGGTCGTCACGGCGGTACCTGTTTTAACCACGCCGACGGCCGAATTGGTCGCTCCGCTTGATATCCCACCAGCAATTGAAACGGCCGTGCCTGCCGATTCTGCAGCACCGCCACCGGCAATGCCTGGAGAATCAGGTGATGACAAGTCGCCTGAAGGTGATGTGGACTTTGCTACGTTTGACGAAGCATGGGGCTTCATTGAGAATGAGTTTGACGGCGAATTACCGGAGGAGAAAAAACGACTATACGCGGCAATCTCTGGCTCCCTGGAAACGTTGGACGATCAATATACCCGCTTTATTCGCCCAGATGTAGCGGAACGAATGCGTGAGGATTTGAACGGTTCGGTTTCTGGTATTGGGGCTTTCGTAAATGAAAACGATGAAGGTCAACTAGAGATTTCGCGCCCAATTGATGGCCAACCTGCTGATCTTGCAGGCCTGATGCCGGGCGACGTAATTATAGCGGTCGACGGAGAGACGACTATAAACCGTGATTTTGATGAAGTGCTGATGAGGATACGTGGCCCTGAGGGGACGTCTGTCGTATTGACTATTGTTAGGGCAGGAGAGGCCGAACCGCTGAATTTTACTATTGTGCGCACGGTTTTTGAAGTACCGGTAGTCGAAGTGAAAATGCTTGGGAGTGAAAACAACCAGCTTATTTACTTGCGCCTGACGAGCTTCACACGCAATTCTGAATCAGCCGTCCTTGATGCCCTGGATGGGGTTCAGTCTGAAAATCCTTCAGGGATTATCTTTGATCTGCGCGACAATGGCGGCGGTTTCCTGGATCAAGCGGTGGCTGTCGCTGATGTGTTTTTGCCAGAAGGTGTTGTGCTATATGAACGTGGCAGTAGAGGTATTGATAAATCGTTTGATGCGGACAATGGGGATGTGGCGGAACAAATACCGCTGGTCGTGTTGGTTAACGGCGGCAGCGCCAGTGCCTCTGAAATTGTGGCCGGTGCTATCCAAGACCACGAGCGAGGTATAATTATCGGTGAACCCACTTTTGGCAAGGGTTCAGTGCAGCTCGTTCATGCTTTGTCTGATGGTTCGGAATTACGCGTCACGATTGCTCGTTGGTATACGCCCAACAACCGATCTATCAGCGATGGTGGCGTTATACCGGATATTGAAATACCAACGCCCCAAGATTTGGGTGGCGAAGATGATCCACAACTTCAGCGAGCTATCGAATTCTTGTTGGATGGTGAATAGATCGGATGGATGATGACCGAATAGGGAACTGAGATTAAGTTCCCTAGACAATTCGAGATCTCATAACATCCACCAAAACAACAAAATGGCAAAAGTATCAGGGATCAAGATAATCTCCAAGAATCGAAGGGCTTCTTTTGATTTCCATCTGCTAGATCGTTTCGAGGCAGGGTTAGTGCTCACGGGCACCGAAATAAAGTCCGTGCGTGCCAATCAAGTCAGCCTACGCCGTAGTTTCGTGCAGGGACGAGACGGGGAGCTGTGGTTGATTGAAGCGAATATTTCGCCCTATACGCATGGTAACCGGGAGAATCATGATCCTACGCGTCCACGAAAGTTACTCCTTCACCGGCGTGAAATCAACAAAATCATGGAAGCTCTGACGCAAAAAGGTTTGACAGTTGTTCCAACCAAGCTTTATCTTAAGGATGGCTTGGCAAAAGTCGAAATCGCGTTGGCGCGCGGGAAAGCCGGGCGCGACAAACGCACCGATCTGGCCAAGCGGGATGCACAACGTCAGGTCGAACGCGCACTGCATGAAAAGTACCGTTAAGTTGGCGGCGAGTCGTCCGCCGATCCCTTGAAGAAAAGTAGTAAGCTTAGCAGAAAGACAAGACTCAGCAGCAAGATCTGCACAACGAATGTGGAGTTAATGGAGCTGCCCTGAAGAGGTTTCTTGGCGTTTTTCGGCGCGGGAAAAGCTTTCGACGCGATCTGGGAATCTGAGCCCGGGGCGAACTCTGGTGTCGCAAGCGAATCGACTTTCTGTTGTTGGGTCATAAGAAAATCTACCAGGGCATCAATCTGCTGGGGCAATAGCCTTGTTTCGTAATCGCGGGGCATTATATTGGCTAGGCAAGGGCCGTTTGGGCATTGTTCAGCCAGGATCGCATTCGGATCTAGGATGGCTTGCCGGATATACTGCTCAATTGACAGCCCCTGTGGATTCTCAGCAGCAGTCAAGCCAATATCACTTAAATCGGGCCCGACTTTATGCCCTTCACCGAGGGTGCCGATCTGGTGACATGAACCACAACCGGCGTTCATTATGATCTCTTCTACCTCGGCACCGTCAATGGGCCGTGGTGTTGCTGTTGGAGCTGGAGTTGAAGTTGGCGTGGGGGAAGTGGCTGACTCCGGTGTCGGCTGCATAGTCGCGAGTTCTTCGACGGTTGGCTGCCGCAGATCGCCGGCCGGCTCAGCGCGTAGGATTGCTTCACAGGGCGAATAAGCAGGTTCCGGATCTGGTAGGCACCAGTACGGCCCCCCCTTCTTCTGGTTTAGCAGAGGCACAAACCAGAGCACAATGTTCTCTCCAGAAAGCTTATCACCATCGATCCATTGCCGTGGTGGGATGTATGTATCTCCGGGTCCTGTTGTAATTAATCCTTCCCCTTCTTTTTCGTTGAATTGCAGCAGGAAAAGATATCCTTCGTCAAGCCGCAAAGGATCGGTACGTTCCATTAACCAACGATAGTGCAGCTCTTTATCAAAGGTTGCCAATTTGTATCCATCGGGGGATATGTCCTCGACTACGGGATAGGTTTCGAATTCGACTAGGGACTCGTCCCATGATGTGCCCTCCCACAACCACACGCTGTCGTTATCAGGACCGTCGAGGTCGACGTCAATACGCCAGAAGGGCCGATAAACGGAGAGGTCGTCACAGCCGGGACCATGGGATACGAAACGGAATTCAACACGGCCGTCGTCATAGAACTGTACAATCTCTTCATAACGATAACAACAGATACAGTTTGGCCAATTGGTGAATTCCGTAAAGAGCTGACTCACTGCAAAGCCGTCGCCAAAGTCTTTTATCTGGGTATCGCCAAAGGGGGGCACTGAAGCGGTGAACCCAATCTCGTCGCGGTAGCCTCCAGGCCAGCTTGGGTACCATGCTTCGACCTGGCCGATCTTGGCGCTAGAGAAAATGAGGTGCCCGTCATAGGTGGCGTCACGGAAATTAACGCCATCGTTGGCTGTCATTTCCCAACATACTTCCCAACCGTACTGGTCATTGCAACCATCGGTGAATGCGTTGCGCTGGGCGACGGGTTTGGCCGCTTGACGCTCCGGACGGCCGCGCGTGTAAAATGTGCGGGCTACTTGATCGCGCTGCATGTTCACGAAAACGTGGAAGATGCGCCCACTGCCGTTGGGATCGTGAAAAGTAAGATCCACGCACCATTCTTCTGAGCAAGCATCATCCATCAGCCAGCCAGACATCGGTACCATGGCCGGATCTGCATCACCAATATCTCCGAGGATAGATCTCACCTGTTCATCTTGCGCGGCGATGGCCAGGACCTTAGGCAAAATGTGGATGCTACCTGCAGGACGGGCTTCCTTATTTGTCCAGTACCCGATCACTTCAGCGCGTTCCAGATTCATTACCGCCTCTATAGTACCTCCCTGCACGTAGTCATAAAATGTCACTTGGGCGCAGTTTGCTCCGCTGCAACCCTCGTCCTGCCAGTAGCGTGATTCGCCGTAACTTAGGCGGACGGCATTTATGAATTCGAGCTCTGAATCTCCGAAAGCAGCAGCTAGATCCGGATCAGACAGGGCGATCTGTTTGACGGTTAGGGCATCGAGCGCAGGTGCGGCCATCATGTTCATATCCAACATCTGTTTGCTCTTAGCCACGGCAATTGCCACGTTGCCTCGATCGTTGTTCCTGTCCCAGATCAAAGCGAGACAAAGTAGCCCAAGATTGATCGCTATGATCTTCAGGATGTTGCGCTGGCGGTGATTGAACCGAACCACGGGAAAGACTCCTTAAGTATTCTTAATTCACAAACGCTGAAATTATAACCCAGCGCACGAGACCTGGCAGGTAAACTGACGTTGCCGTGTTATCTCTCATCCTGGTACGGAGGCGTGCGGGGATGGCTCACTCTGATTTGCGAAAGTTGTGCGGTGGTTCTAAACTATCGTTATGGAACCAATTACCCTTCTAAAAGACAAGAAGATTATTCTCGCTGTAACGGGATCAATTGCCGTGTATAAAGCCGTTGATCTAGCCTCAAAATTTACCCAGGCGGGCGCTCATGTTGATGTGATCATGAGTGACGCAGCAAGGCGTTTTGTGTCGCCGCTTTCGTTCCGCTCAGTGACGGGAAGAGCTGTGTTCGATGACATGTGGGACCTGGAGGATCACGTCCGTCATGTTGGCTTGGGTGAAACAGCCGATATGATGCTTATTGCTCCGGCGACTGCCAATACCATGGCGAAATTGGCGCACGGGCTGGCGGATAATTTACTCACGGTGACGGCTCTAGCCGCTCGGTGCCCTCTGATGGTGGCGCCGGCAATGGACGGTGGGATGTACGAGCACGCAGCTACGCAGGAAAACATTTCTCGGCTGAAGGAGCGTGGTATTCGATTCGCCGGACCTGTAGTAGGGCGCATGGCATCAGGATTGGAAGGGCGTGGCCGCATGTGTGAACCAGCGGAGTTGTTGGCTCGTGTACGGCTTCTGTTGGCGGAGCGAGGGCAATTGGCCGGCCGCCAGGTCGTGGTTACTACTGGACCTACACGTGAAGCTCTGGACCCGGTGCGTTTTATCAGTAATCGTTCCACTGGTAAACAGGGTTTGGCGGTGGCACAAGCCGCTCTCGACGCTGGGGCTCGTGTGACGCTCATCGCTGGTCCGGTTGCTGAGGAGATCCCTTTGGGTGTTGCTCATATCCCTGTACAAACCACAGCGGACATGGGAGAAGCAACTTTGGAGGCGGTTACAAATGCAGACGCCTTGTTCATGGTGGCCGCAGTCGCAGATTTTCGGCCGGGAACCCAATCAGACAAGAAGATCAAGAAAGGGGAAACGGACGAATGGGGATTGGCCATAGGTCTGGAACCAACATTGGATGTCCTGACGGCCGTGAGGGCGCTTCGGGAGAAGACAGGGTTTCCACGTGTTGCACTGGGTTTTGCAGCGGAAACACACAACGCTTATGCGTATGGTCGCGACAAGCTCCTGCGTAAAGGACTGAACTTCATCGCCGTAAATGACGTCCTCGCGGACGGGGCTGGATTTGCCGTGGATACCAACCGAATATTGCTGCTCAGCTCGGCAGGGGTTGTTGAGGAAATGCCACTGTTAAGTAAAACGGCCGTTGCAGAGCGATTGGTCGCGCATGTCGCACGGGCGTTGAAAAACGACTGAAGGGTTCTAATATGAGCCGCTTCGCCCAGGGCTCACGTCGGGCAGTGTGGGCATAATGTGGAATCATAAGCGCAGCATCATGTGTATTTCACCGTCTGGAATGGTCATACTCAGCAAACCCGCACCGTCGATACAAACGGATGGCATCATCCCAGTCGTCATTGGTTTCAACCACAACCTGGCTGTAATCGTAATCGCGCGCCGCTTTGATCAGGTGTCCGGTGATTAGAAGGCCGATACCTTGGCGACGATGGGATCCACTCACAGACAGCCGAACGATACGACCCGTATTTTCAGATTCGGCAATAAGGGCTCCTGTTCCTATTAGTTCGCCTTCCAGTTCGGCGACCAGAAATGCTGAACCGGGCTGGCTGTAACTCTCCTGAATATCATTCAGATCGGGGTTAAGTGCTGCGTTAATCGTATTGAAGTGTTCGGCGAGACCGGCCAGGATCAATTCTTGGGTACGCTCTTGATCAGCGGGCGAAAAGGGCCGGATCGATATTTCTCCTTCCATCCTTAATCTTCCGTTACGGCACCAGAGGTGTTGTCGTTAGTTTCCGAGTAACGACCAAACTTTCATGGTGATCTTCCCAGAACAAAAGATCGTAGATTCTCTTGAGATGACCGGATGTGACGTTCCATATGGACCGCGGCCTGTTCACCATCACCTGATTTCAAGCTCTCCCAAATGAGCCGATGGTCTTCAAGGGTGCGATCAAAGCCGCCCATTTCCGGTAGAAAGTAATACCAGAGGCGTTCGTTAAGAGTCAATAGAACTGTAATGGCGTCGTGCAAGAACCGATTATCAGCCGCTTCATAGATGATTTCGTGAAATGTCTCATCAATATGAATAAGATTATTATCTTTTCCATCCTCAACTGCCGAGGGCTCAACTATGAGCTGTTCCATACGTGTCCAATGTTCCGGCGTACCGCGCTGTGCGGCCAAGCGTGTAGCCAGAGTTTCTATCTCAAGGCGCACTTCAAGCAAACGCTGCAGGTCGTTGACACCAATATTGGTGACAAACATACCGCGCCTGGGCACGATACTCACCAGGCTTTCTAAGGCTAGTCGTTTCAGGGCTTCACGAATCGGCGTGCGACCCATCTGCAACTCCTCCTGTAATTCCGCTTCATCAATGACAGATCCGGGAGTCAGTTCCAAGGTCACGATCATATGCTTTATCTTCTTGTAAGCTTGTTGACTAAGAGGAATGGGTCTGTTCATGGTTGACTCCAGAATAGCCCCCGATGTACCAAGAAAAGTGATATATTGAGGATATATTTCAAGCTGTCAATGGTATCATAGGCTGCCAGGTTATGCAAGGAAAAAGGTGCAGACCTCACGGTAAAAAATCATGCCGGAGGTCTACACCGAGAACAATTGACTAAAAAAGTCCGATAATGCGGCCGTCTTCGTCGATGTCAACATTCATGTATGCTGGTTTGCTTCCCAGGCCGGGCATCGTACGCATTGCACCCAGAAGAGGATAAATGAAACCCGCACCAACGGAGGCGCGAGCCTCACGCACACTGAGGGTGTAGCCGGAGGGAGCATTTTTGAGGCTGGGATCGTGGCTTATGCTCAAGTGGGTTTTTGCCATGCAGATGGGAAGACCGCCAAAGCCATTGGCCTCGTAGAATTTGATCTGGCGCTCGGCAAGCGGTTCGAAAACGACGTCGCCAGCCTGATAGATCTCTTTGGCAATAATCTCAATCTTTTCTTTGATTGGCAAGTCGAGCGGATATAGAAACTTGAAGTCAGATGGCTTTTCGCAAGCGGCCACAACGGCTTTGGCCAATTCCACCGCACCATCTCCACCGTTCGTCCAATGATCGGACATCACGGACGTTTCTGCCCCGGCTTCAATCGCGGCTTCACGAATCAACTCCACTTCGGCCTCTGTATCTTCAGTGAATTTGTTCACTGCCACGACAACGGGAACACCAAAGCGCCGCGCGTTGCGGATATGAACGCGGAGATTTTCTAAACCGGCGCCTAACAGTTCCAGGTTTTCTTCTTTATAGGCCTGATTGAGCGGTCTGCCAGGGATAACGCGCGGACCACCACCATGCATCTTCAGGGCACGAATCGTGGCTACAAGTACCACCGCGTCGGGAAAAAGTCCGGAGTAACGGCATTTGATGTCCATGAATTTTTCCATGCCGATATCAGCGCCGAAACCGGACTCGGTGACTACATACTCGCCCAAACGTAGGGCGACCAGGTCGGCCAGGATAGAGGAGTTACCATGAGCGATGTTGGCGAAAGGGCCGGCGTGTACAAAGGCCGGCTGGCCTTCTAGAGTCTGCATTAGATTGGGATGGAGCGCGTCCTTCATGAGGACGGTCACGGCCCCGGCCACTTGCAGATCTTCAAGGGTAATGGGCTTTTGGGCATTGCTGCTGCCGATGACGATCCGGCCGACTCGTTCGCGCAGATCCTTCAGAGCTGATTTGAAGTCGTGTCCGCTGACCAAGGCCAGGATAGCCATGATTTCGCTGGCCACGGTGATGTCAAAGCCAGCCTCACGTGGGATGCCGTCCAATTTTCCGCCCAATCCGCTAATAATATTGCGCAGTGAGCGATCATTGACGTCCATTACTCTATTCCAGGTGATGGAGTAGGGATCGATATCAAGGCGTTCAAGGCCAATCTCAGCCAATTTTTCATCACTGAGGCGGTTTTCATGGAATATACGGGCGTCAATGGCTGCGCTGACGAGGTTGTGTGCGGCGGTGATGGCATGTATATCGCCAGTCAAATGAAGGTTAAAATCCTCCATGGGAATAATCTGGCTGTAGCCACCACCAGCGGCGCCACCCTTGATACCAAAGGTTGGTCCCATGCTTGGCTGGCGAATGCAGGCGATGGATTTTTTGCCTATTGCACCCAAGCCTTGCACCAGACCGATTCCAGTGGTGGTCTTTCCTTCACCTAAAGGGGTCGGGGTAATAGCCGTTACGTCGATATATTTACCGCGCGGGCGATCGGCTAATTTGGTCAATACATCCAAATGGACTTTGGCCTTAGTGGATCCATAGAGGATCAGGTCCTCTTCATCCAGACCCAGTTCAGAGGCGATCTCTTTGATGGGCTTAACAGCTGCCGCCTGGGCAATGTCCAGGTCGGAGGGAACGGGAAATAAACGATTATGGGAACTCATGGTTTCTCCTATGCCTTACTAGAAAACGAGCTTGCCGCTTCAAAATTCGACGGTCGCACGCGGTTGGTCTCCACGCAAGCCTTTCTGGGGTGATTTGAATGGTCTTGGTAACAGACGGTGCCACGGGGGAGCGTGATAGGTTGTTTAGGTGCGGCAAGTAAAGCGAATTTTACTTTCGCTTGCGACTGGATGCAACCAGTCTCGAGCTAATGTTCTGGTGGGCGAACGACCAATATCGCTCTTCCGCTGCCATATAGAGCCTTTTCGGTCATGCTACCGTATACCCAACGGCGCGAACCGGTACGGCCGTGAGTGGTCATGGCGATCAGGTCAATGTTCTGTTCAGTGGCAAAGTCGAGGATATTGGTTGCAATTTGTCCGGAGATGACCATGCCTTTTTCTTTCACTGAACCTGCCCCCTGAATGGCGATTAAGTCGTGCAGGTAGCGTTGAGCCAATGCATTTTGGTTTTCTTCTTGGGGAGAAGCGGTGCAACCTCCTGCGCCACCTTGCGATGCTGATTGATTGGGCCTGATCTCCGGCACTAGTAGAACACGCAGTAATGTTACCGGCTGCCAAATACTTTGGCCAGGGCAAGGCCCGGCTCTAGCGCCTGCTCTGCCAGCCTGGAACCATCCAGGGGAATCAGGATTTTCTTGAACATGATTGTGCTCTCAGCATGCTCGCAACCTAGCGACATACCAATCCTGACAGGATACTGCAAATCCGCCAGGTCAGGCGGGTATCAGATCACTGCCACTTTGCCTAACTCATAGCCACGGCGCAGCACAAGAAAGTTGCTTTCTAGCAAATGGGCCTTGCTGGCCGGCAAGTGGTTCTGCAAAGCTTGTTCCAATACGTCCAAAGGCAAGATCGGCCGTTGGGCCAACATAGCGCCCAGAGCGGCCATGTTTATCATCTTTGACGAACCGAACTCCTCGGCGACCGTATTGGCGGGAATGTATATAGAATCGATATCTGCCCGCGAAGTGTGCTCATTAACGATGGAACTATTTACTACCAATAATCCTCCGGGAACAACAAGCGATTCATATTTCTCAAATGATGGCCCATTGAAAACGATGGCGATGTCAGGACGCGCTACCACGGGAGCACCTATCGGTTCGTCGCTGATGATGACTGTACAGTGTGCCGTGCCTCCGCGCATTTCCGGACCATAAGACGGGAACCAGGTTACATGGTAGCCACTGTCCATGCCAGCGTAAGCCAATAACTGCCCGGCGAACAGCGCGCCCTGCCCTCCGAAACCCGACGCGATGATTGATGTTTCCATATAATTTGCTCCGTTTCTTTAAGGCTAGATGCGTTACGATATTAGGCAAACACCATTTCAGACGTTCCTCTCTTTTCAAGTTCTGCTTCAAGGACTTCGCCCAGACGGCGTATGCCCAATTCGATTTGCTCCGGCTTGGCGTTCGAAAAATTGAGACGGAATGTGTTATGACCAGTGCCATCTGGGAAAAAAGCGGAGCCTGGCACGTATGTAACCTTGTTCTCGATAGCTTTGGGCATCAGGGCAAGTGTGTCGACTGCTTGTGGCAGGGTGACCCACAAGAACAGCCCACCCTGTGGATGTGTCCAACTGGCTCCAGGTGGGAAGTAGCGTTTCAGCGCACGCAACATGACATCGCGCCGCTCGCCATAAACCTGGCGGATTAACCGAACGTGACTCTGGAGGAAATCATCCCTAAGTACTTCGTAGGCGGTCATTTGCACAAATGTGCTGGTGTGTAAGTCCATGCCCTGTTTGGCTACCACACAACGGTCTATCACTTCTGAAGGGGCGACTATCCAGGCCAGACGCAGGCCAGGGGCCAAAGTCTTAGAAAAGGTGCTAATGTAAATGACGTTGCCGCGTATGAACCTGTGATCGCTGCTGTTGTCAAAACGGCTTTTTCCTCGCTGCGCATCGAGAACAATCAGTGGGGAAAGGTGCTCACCTTCGTAGCGCAATTCCCCGTAGGGATCATCCTCGACGATGGGTATGCCGTAGCGGTCGGCTATCTCAATCAGATCCATGCGACGCTCAAGTGAGAGCGTAACGCCGCCTGGATTCTGGAAATTGGGCAGGATATACATGAACTTGGGACCGCCGCAAAGGGCTTCCTCCAAAAGATCTGTCTGCATCCCTTCATCGTCAAGGGGAACGCTCGTGTATTCAGCCTGGTAGGCTCGCCACGCTTGTAGCGCACCCAAGTATGTAGGCTTTTCTGTAAGAATTAAGTCTCCCGGATTGATCAGAACCTTGCCGATCAGGTCAAGCGCCTGCTGAGAACCGCTGGTGATGAGAACATTGTCAACATCGGCTTCGATACCGTAAGCAGCCATATAGTCGACGATCCAGCGTCGAAGGGGCATGTAACCCTCGGTTGCGCCGTATTGTAACGCTTGGCTTCCGTGCCTGCGCAGGACACGACATGAGGCCTCTTCAAAGGCCTCGATGGGAAAGACATCCGGAGCGGGAAGTCCGCCGGCGAAAGATATGATATCCGGTTCCTGGGTCAACTTGAGCAGTTCGCGAATGATCGAACCGCCAATGTTTTGCATCCTCAGCGCATAACGCTTGTTCCATGGAGTGGTCATTATCAGCTCCTTTGTCACCGCTTCGCGTGACGCAAGCGGCTGTTCAGTTCGGGCGCGACTTTGTAATCACCCACTGGGAAGTAGGGGACCATCTTCTCACGAACCCAGTTGCATGATTCAATGGGAGTCATGTGCCAGTTGGTGGGACATGTGGATAGCAGTTCGACTATACTGAAACCGAGGTCCATTATCTGCGCCTCAAAGGCGATCTTAATGGCTTTTTTAGCCTGGATAATGTGCCGGGCATCGTGCAAGCTGCGGCGGACGCTGTATACTGTGCCATCTAAGCCGGCCAGTATTTCTGCCATACGAATAGGATTGCCGGTCTGGCGGCGGTCACGACCGAACGGGGAAGAACTTGTCTTCTGGCCGATGAGACTTGTTGGCGCCATTTGACCCCCGGTCATGCCATAGATAGCATTGTTCAGAAAGATAATGGTTAGTTTTTCGCCCCGTGCCGCAGCATGAATCGTCTCGGCCATGCCGATGGAAGCCAGGTCGCCATCACCCTGATAGGTGAAGACGATGTTTTCGGGGTTGACGCGTTTGATACCGGTCGCCATTGCCGCGGCACGACCATGTGCTGCTTCACAGGAATCAACCGCGAAGTAGCGATAAGAAAAGACAGAGCAACCCACCGAAGCGACCAGAATCGATTGCTGGCGAATGCCCAGTTCATCGATGACCTCGGCTATCAAGCGGTGGGCGATGCCATGGGTGCAGCCGGGACAATAATGGGTGAGGGCATCGGTCATGGCTTCTGGTCGTTCGTGAACCAACTGCTCACTACTCTCGCTAATTAAAGTGGCCATTGCTACCCTCCAATTTGCCGGTTCGTACCTCCCTAAACAGAGCGGCAATCTCCCGCTCAATTTCACCTGGTAAGGGAATGAAACCTCCCATACGGCCGTAGAAGCGAACTGGAAGCTGAGTGCCGACGGCTTCACGAACATCGTGAACCATTTGTCCGGCATTCATTTCTACAACCAAAAACCCAAGAGCTTTCTTGGCAATCCCTGCTAATTGTCTAGCTGGGAATGGCCAGAGTGAAATCGGTCGAAGCAGGCCAACAGGGATACCAGTTTGGCGCAGACGTTTAACGACCGTCTGTGCAACGCGCCCGGCGGTCCCAAAGGCAACCAGGACTATCTCGGCATCTTCAGTATTTTGCTCGACGAATAGTATTTCGTTATTCAGTTCGATTGTACGTAGTTTCGCTTGCAGCTCCAGGTTGTATCTTTCGAGCTTTTCCGCGCCGAGGTGGATAGAGGAGATGAGATTGGTGTTCCTATCCCTTGCTCCGGTTAAAGCCCACTGTGGACGCTCCTGCGGCAGCTCACGCATGGGAGGCAGTTCGGCCGGCTCCATCATCTGGCCGACAGTTCCATCGGCCAATACAAAAACAAGCGTACGGTACTTTTCCGCCAGATCGAATGCCAGAACGGTCAGATCTATAGCTTCTTGCACAGTTGATGGCGCAAGAACAATAGGATGGAAATCCCCATGGCCGGCTGATTTAGTCACCTGGTTATAATCACTTTGACTAGGCTGGATGTTGCCCAGACCGGGCCCGCCGCGCATGACGTCAACAATGACCACCGGCAGGTCAGAAGCCGCGATGTAGCTGAACCCTTCTTGCATCAGGCTGATGCCAGGGCTGCTTGAAGATGTCATCACCTTGGCTCCCGCAGCGGCTGCACCATAGACCATGTTGATAGCCGCGACTTCACTCTCTGCTTGCAGGAAAACGCGGTCCAACTCGATCATTCTCTTGGACATGTGCTCAAGCGCTTCAGTTTGGGGCGTGATGGGATAACCGAAATAGGCTTCGCACCCGGCGCGAATGGCCGCTTCGGCAAAGGCAACGTTCCCTTTTAAGAGTTGTTTTGCCATCTCAAGCCATCTCCATTACCGGCTGGCGCAGCCGTGGCCCTTGCAGATTACGATAGACCGTAATAGCGGTGTCGGGGCACACGGTGGCACAAAGAGCACATCCGGTACATAGCTGTTCAGGATCGAGCAAAATGGCCGTCCTGTATCCTTTGGAGTTCAAATGACCAGCCATACTGATCAAAGCCGGCGGACAGGCAAAAGCACAAAGCTCACATCCTTTACACCGTATTTCATTGATGACAATTCGTCCACTTGCCATACGTGTCTCCTCCGTCAATTGGAATTGGGAAATAGTCTGGTTTCTCTGGCGGCATCACGGTTGAAGTAGCCCTTAGGGAGAGAGGTGCGGCCAGAGCATGTTTAATGAAACATCTTGACTGAATGCCAGTCCGATTTGAAAAGCTGCTCGGACTTGCTAGGCTAAATGTTAATGTGCGATTATGTGGGGAAAAGAAATCTTGACTCAAGGTAAGTATGCCATAAAGTCCTGGCGGAACATAGTGACAAAAGACATCTGGTGGGGTGAAGAATGTCATGATCGTCGCGAGAATTGTTAATAAATAGACGAAAATGGCCTAGAGTTACGAATAATATTAATGGAAGAGTGTACCATCGAGCGCCCCACAATTGGCCAAACGGCTCGTACTTCTCGGTTTCGTGTCAATGTTTCCTGCCTGGTTGTTCGCTAGTTTGCGCCGCGTGCAGAATTACGTGACGTATGTCAGTTAGCAAAGGTTACTTTATACACTGCCAAATACAGGCATAACGCTTACACTAGAGGCAGATGATTAGCATAAATGGTGCCCTGATCTGAAACTGGGCATTTTGCAGCGAGTGAGGTTGAAACATGGAATTTGGCGTTCCTAAGGAAGTTCGTGAGCGGCAGAGCGAAGCGCGTGTGGGATTGACACCTGCTGGCGTGCGAGGATTGGTTCGATCGGGCCATACGGTTTATGTGGAGAATATGGCCGGGACTGGAGCCGGCTTTGGTGACGAGGAGTACCGTCATCAGGGCGCGCAGATTGTATATTCGGCGGCGGAAGTGTACGGTCGATCTGATATCGTAGTCAAGGTGGCAAGGCCGACGCGAAAAGAGCACAGTCTTTTTCGCCCTGGGCAGACAATTTTTTCCTTTTTGCATTTGCAGGTGGCTTCGCCTGATCTGTTTGAGGCGTTGGAAGGGCGAGAAATTACGGCCGTGGCCTATGAGATGATCCGCGACAGAAATGGCTTCTTTCCCGTGCTACTGCCCATGAGTGAAGTGGCCGGTAGGTTGGCGCCGATCATTGCAGGGCAGTTGTTGATGAATATTAACGGGGGACGGGGAACCTTGCTGAGCGGAATCCCCGGCGTACCGCGTGGCTCTGTGGTTATCCTTGGCGCCGGCGTGCTGGGCAAAAATGCGGCTCGCGCCTTCTTGGGTATCGGTGCGCAGGTGATCGTGATGGATGAAAATATCCGCAAGCTGGAATACATTGATGACCTTCTAGACGGCCGTATCACGACGATGTTGAGCAGCCAGCACAACCTGGATCGCATCAGCGGATTCGCCGATGTATTGGTTGGCGCAATCCAGCGCCCAGGCCGGCGCGCGGAGCGGCTAATTACGAGAGAGATGGTTCGGCGCATGCGACCTGGCTCCGTCATCCTGGACTTCTCAATTGATGACGGAGGGTGCGTGGAAACGAGCCGACCGACGACCTTGAGGGACCCGACATTCGTGGCGGAGGAGGTGATCCATTACTGCGTGCCCAATGCCCCTGCGGCCGTAGCTCGTAGCACCAGCTACGGCCTGACCAATGCTTTGCTGCCATATCTCATGGCCATCGGCAAATACGGTCTTCTTGGTGTTCTGGAACGAGAGCCAGGTTTTGCACACGGAATAAACCTTTATCAAGGTAACCTGGCCCATCCGGATCTAGCTTCTGCCTTGGGGCGAGAATTAACTGCAAAGATTCCATATGGAGATGCTTCATGAACTGGCAAGCGCTTTATCGCAGCAAGATCAGTGATGCAGACACAGCGTTAGCGGGAGTAAAGTCTAATGAACGTATCTATCTTGGCGGCGGCGCAGGTGTTCCCAAAATCTTAATCGCCGGCCTCATGCGTCGTGCAGATGAACTGCGGAATGTGGAACTGACTCATATTCTGACCTTTGCCGATGCGCCTTATACTGCGCCAAAATATGAACTATCGTTCCGTGTCAACGCGCTTTTCATCGGCAAAAACGTACGTCCGGCGGTGCAAGAGGGGCGGGCTGACTTCACCCCGATCTTCTTGTCTGAAATCCCCTCGTTGTTCAGGAACGGAACGTTACCGCTGGATGCCGTGCTGGTTTCGCTAACACCACCCGATGAACACGGGTTCTGCAGCTTTGGTGTGGAAGTCGGCACAACCAAGCCGGCGGCCGAGGAGGCGCGGACGATTATTGCCGAGATCAACCGGCAGATGCCGCGCACCCTGGGCGATAGCTTCATACACGTCAGTCGCCTGAGCCATATCGTGGAGGTGGACTATGCCCTTCCAGAAGTGCCACAGGGCGGGGGTACCGATCTTCACCTGCGTGTTGGTGAACACATCGCAGAGATTATCCCGCACGGAGCGACATTACAGATGGGCCTGGGCAATATCCCGGATGCGGTGCTGCATCACCTGGGCAGCCATCGCGACTTGGGCATCCACACCGAACTTTTCTCTGACGGTGTAATCGACATGGTGGATCGAGGGGTGATCACTTGCCGCAAAAAGTCGTTTCATCCAGGAAAGATCGTGGCCGGCTTTGCCTTTGGCAGCCAACGCTTATATGAGTTCGTGCACAACAACCCTATGATAGAGTTACACCCTTCTGATTATGTCAATGATCCTTTCAATATCGCCCAGAATGATAAGATGGTGGCGATCAACTCCGCGTTGCAGGTTGACTTGACAGGACAAGTTTGTGCCGACTCGATTGGCTCGCGACTGTACAGCGGTGTTGGGGGCCAGGTGGACTTCATAAGGGGGGCGGCGCGTTCGAAGGGGGGCTTGCCTATTGTTGCGTTTTTGTCCACGGCAAAGGAAAGCAGCGTCAGCCGGATTGTGCCGATGTTGTACGAAGGAGCGGGCGTGGTAACAACGCGCAATGATGTACATTATGTGGCAACCGAATATGGGGTGGCGAAGCTGCATGGCAAAACAGTGCGCCAGCGAGCCAGGGCACTGATCGGCATTGCCCATCCCGAGTTTCGGGACGAGTTAACTCACGCAGCGCGCGAGCTGGGATATCTGTAGCAAAGTTAACTCGCTAAATAATTTGCTTGAACCGGCTGATGTAAATTATAATAAATTAATATGTCGTTATTGATGTTGCCAAAATCGCTTGGACTGCCAGGTAGGATAAATCTTTAAGGCGAGGAAGTCTTATGACTCAGTTTACAATCGGCCGTTACGAAATACGAGAGGAACTTGGCGAAGGGGGTATGGGCACGGTTTATCTTGCCTATGATCCAACCTTGGGACGTGAAGTCGCGCTCAAGGTGTTGCAGCCGCAACTATTTATGCAGGACCCGGAGTTCGCAATTCGCTTTGAGCGAGAAGCTAGAACAGTCGCGTCCCTGGAACACAGCAGCATCGTCTCGCTGTATGAGTTTGGCGAGGATGGTGAATGGCTTTACATCGTCATGCGTTTGATGAAAGGGGGGACGCTCAACGATCGACTGGCAAAAGGAGCCATGAGCCTCGATGAAACAATCAGTATAATGCAGCGGATTGGCGGTGCACTGGACACAGCGCATAGTCGCGGCATTGTACACCGTGATTTGAAGCCTGCGAATATTCTGTTTGACGAGGATGGAGGCGCCTTTCTGAGCGATTTTGGCATTGTCAAGGCTGAGGATGCGACGGGATTAAAAACGCGAACGGGACAGTCCCTTGGCACGCCGCAATATATGAGCCCAGAGCAGTTGGATGGCAAAGAAGTGGATGGCCGAAGCGACATTTACTCTTTGGGCGTTGTCCTGTTTGAGATGTTGAGCGGCAAGAGACCGTATGACCATCAGAGCCTGGTGCGCTTGGCCATAATGCATTTGACCTTTCCCGTACCCAGTATCGTCGAAGTCAATTCTGGTTTGCCGCCCGAACTGGAGGCTGTTATTCAGACGGCTATGGCAAAAGAGCCGGAAGCGCGGTATGCGACGGCAGCGGAGATGACGGAAGCCTTGAAGAGAGTAGCGACAAACAAATCTGCGAGCGGTGCCACGTATGTTGCGGCAGCTCACGTCGTGTCGACGCCCGAACCAGAACCATCAGCCAAAACATATGTGGAGTCATCCCCGGCTGCTTCTGAAGGAGCGAAGAACGGCGGGATGCCGGCCTGGATTTGGTGGGCTGGGGCAGCTGTCATAGTTCTGCTGTTGATTCTTGGCATCGGCGCAATGTTTAGGGGTGGTGATGAAACCCCGGAAGCCACTGAAGGAGGGGACGGAGACACAGCGGTCCTCATTGCCAACGCGACAGATACGCGGACGTCTGTACTGCCTGCCTTAACGAGCACAGCGGAACCAACAACCACTGCAACCGCGTCGCCCAGTCCCACAACGAGGCCACTGCCGACAGATACACCGATTCCCGCGCCAACGGCAACACCTGGTAGGGTCAAATACACGATTACCATCCATACAGGTTGTGAATTCTTGGCTGGTACTGACGCCAATGTGTATATCACTCTCTTTGGGCAGAAGGGTGAAAGCAATGATTACTTGCTTGATAATCCAGGCGTCAACGATCACGAGACTTGCGAATCGCACACTTACCAGCTTGAGTTGACTGATCTTGGTGAGGTGGAGAAGATACGCATCCGTCACGATAACGCTGGATTTGCCGCCGGCTGGTACCTTAACGGCGTGTTTATCCGCAACGAGTCCACTGGTGAGGAGAGATACTTTCCTAATAATCAATGGTTGGCGACGGACGAGGGCGATGGGCAGATTTCGCGTGAATTGGACCCAGGTTAGATATTCTTAGGTTAGGGCAGGTAACAAGGGCCGAAGAATGCTGGGGCCAGGGTATTGCTACGCGGGTCGATACATTGGCAAAAGGTGGCGTTTTGCGGTTGACCAGCCCACAGAAAATAGCGCACGCTGGTCTGGAGGCAGGTTGGTTGGGAGGAAACCGGACGTGCGAACTCAATGCCCACGCCTTCAGTGTCTTTCTCGTGCACGAGAAAAACACGCAAGTATAGGCCTTCAGTGCGGCCAAGCTCGACTTGCCCTCGCACGGCAAAGATGAAAGCGAATGTGGGTAGACTGATTAGGAAGAGCCAGACCAGGAGAAAAACGAGGTAACCAACATAACGCGGCCGACGGTTCATATTATTGGATTATTGATGTGCCAGGCACCGCTTTGCCGGTGCCTGGCATTTGATGTCGTGGATTCTAGTCGCTGTTGGTCATTGCTTCTATATACAGTTCCGTTGTGTATTCTTTTACCATGCGCCGCATGCTGAAGCGGGGGGCATTAGAGCGGATCGCTTCGCTCATCACTTCCACCCATCCTCGTGGAACATCGTCGTGATCGCGATCGTAATAGAGAGGAACGATTTCTTCTTCCAAGAGACGGTAAATAGCATCCGCGTCATGGTCATCCTGCTCCGCGGGGTCCTCAAATTGTTTCCCGTTTATCGCCCAGCCGTTGGCCCCGTTGTAGCCTTCAGCCCACCAACCATCAAGGATACTCAGGTTGGGTGCGCCATTGAGTGAAGCTTTCATGCCGCTGGTGCCACTGGCCTCCCGTGGCCGTTGCGGTGTGTTTAGCCACACATCGACACCTTGGGTGAGGTAACGGCCGACGTGCATATCGTAATCTTGGACAAATGCGACACGGCCACCAAGTTGGTTATGCTTGGCCAGATTATATATTTCTTGAATCAGGTATTTGCCGGGATCATCGGCCGGATGCGCTTTGCCAGCGAACAGGATCTGCACGGGACGGTGCGTGTCCAACAAGAGGCGGCGCAGGCGGTCCACATCACGGAAAATCAAAGTTGCCCTCTTGTAGGTAGCGAAACGCCGAGCAAAGCCAATGGTTAGTGCTTCAGGATCGAGCAACGTGCCGCTGGTCAAAATCTCGGTTGGGTCAGCCTGGCCGGAGATCCAGCCGCGCCGCGCTCTAGCTCGCAGAAAATGAAGCAACTTGTGCTTGAGGAGCATATTAACGTTCCACAGCTCTTTCAAAGGCGCGTCCTTCAGTCGTTCCCAACGAACGGGATCATCTTGATGATCAATCCAGTCAGGTCCCATGTATTTGTACAGCAACTGATTGAGCTCGCTAGAAATCCAGGTTGGTACATGGACCCCGTTGGTTACCGAAGTGATCGGAACGCGTTCAATATCTCGATCAGGCCAGACGTCGTGCCACATTTCACGCGAAACTTCGCCGTGTAGTTTACTGACGGCATTGATTTGTCCTGACAAATGAAGTGCCAGAACGGTCATATTGAAGGCCACGCCCCATTCTTCTTGATGCGCACCCAGGTTCAAGAACTCCTCTCGAGAAATACCAATTTCCTCGTGGTAACTGCCGAAGTATTGGTCGATCAGATGGTAGCTAAAGGCATCGTGCCCAGCCGGCACTGGCGTATGCGTGGTGAATATGGAATGCTTGCGCACAGAGCGCGGCAGCATCTTCGAAGCTCTTGCCTTCAGCGACCTTTTGGCGCACATTTTCCAAAAGCAAGAAGGCTGAATGGCCTTCATTCATGTGCCAGACGTCAGGCTCAATGCCAAGGGCGCGTAAAATGCGGACGCCACCAATTCCCAACATTATCTCCTGACGAATTCGCATATCGCTGTCACCGGAATAAAGGCGGGCCGAAAGTTCACGGTCCCAAGGATCGTTTTCACCCACATCGGTGTCCATAAGGTAAAGCTTGACACGCCCAACGTTCACGCGCCATATCCGAGCATGAACGGTACGGCCGCCCAATTCAACACTGACCATTATTTCCCGGCCATCTTCATCAATCATCAGCTGGATGGGTGCTTGCGCTATATCCAGCTGCTGGTAAGCAGCTTCTTGCCAGCCATGAGAGGGCACGCGCTGCCTGAAGTAACCCTGAGGATACATGTAGCCAACACCGACGAAGGGCAAGCCAAGATCGCTGGCTTCCTTGGCGTGATCGCCAGATAGAATTCCGAGGCCGCCGGAATAGATAGGCAGGGAATTATGTAGGCCAAACTCAAAGGAGAAGTAGGCGATCGTCTTGTCAGTTAACTCAGGGTAGGTCTTGTGAAACCAAGAATGACCGTTCTTCATTGCCTGATCAAACTTCAGCAATACTTGGTCATACAGTCGAAGAAAAGATCCATCACGTGCTTTCGCTTCGAGCGCTTCAGCAGTCATGTCGTTCAGCATCTTCACAGGATTGTGTTGTGAAGATCGCCATAAGGTATAATCTAGGCGCTTGAATAGATTACGCGCCTCAAGGGTCCAACTCCACCATAGGTTGTAAGCCAACTCAGGTAGGCGACTGAGCTTCTCAGGCATTTTTTCTTGTAAAGGCAACATAACGCGATCTATTTTATTCTCCTAATTTCGATTTTCGCTGCCGGATCATGTGGTTTCCGGCAGGGCTTATCTTTTTACCACATTTCACGGGTCCAGAAACAATGCCTGTCTTGCTACCTATTATAACGAAATTTCAGAATAAAAGCAGGCAAGGTTTATTTCGGCCCAGAAGCGCATAATTATATCATGCTCGTGCCCGAAGCAAAGAGCGTATTACTCTGTAGTGTCAAATTTGAAGGTGACTCGCTGCGGTAAGGGATTATTGATACGTTTAATTGCCAGCGAGACTGTTTCTTGAACTAACCACTCAAACTGAGACTCGGTCATGAGTTGCCGGTCCATTACTGGGGCTGGATTGGTGCTGTTGATAACGTACAATTGATCCTCATTGAGGATGTATTCGATCATGTTTATGTCGTAGCCATAGGCCTGAGTCAGAGTGATTGAACTGCTAAAGATCTTTTGAGCTAGTGCATCATCCGCAAACTTTCTGTCTTCAAGGTAGCGGTTCTCGGGCAGTGAGTAGCGAAGGGTCAGTGCCTTTTCTTGGCCAATGACGAAGGAGTGGATATGTTCTCCGCTAGGGATGATTTCCTGCAGAATCATCGTGTGTGTGCCGCTTTCATCGTAACGTTGTATGAGTTCGTCGACGCTATGAACGCGAAATGTTAAGCGGCGACCCCCACTGCGAGCTTCCTTTAAGATAGCTGGAACGCCAACGTAATCGACGATGCCTTTCCAATCCATGGGATAATCTAGATTACGAAAACTATCCGGTATGACGGGAGTTTCTATATCCTTATTGGGCAATACGATTGTGCGTGGACTGGTAAGCCCGAGACGATTGGCGACGGCCGTGCCAAAGAAGCGGCTGTCTGCTGACCAAACAAAGGGATCGTTAATGATATAGCTGCCATGCATAGCGGCATATTTTACATAAGCGCGGTAATAGGGTATCACTTGAGACATGCGGTCGATGATCACGAGATAGGGGCAAACGGAATCCATAAAGGTGCCACCGATCTTGACCATTTCAGCCGTGATCCCAATGCCGCGGGCTCTCATTGCTGCCATAAATGCTTCGGGCCAATCTCGTTCACGGCCCACGATCAAGCCAACTCGTTTGCTCTCTACCTGACTCATTACTATCTGTAATTCTCCTGTACCGAAAAGGTGGATTAGGCTTCCTGGCAAGAGGAACGGTACGTTTCCAATGCACGCTGCAAGGCTAGTATGAGGAGGCAAGCCTGGTCCGGGGTTACAAAGATATTCGTCTCGTCTACCCGAAATATCTTCTCTTCATCAGCACAATCTTCGGTGAACGAGATGCAGATATTGTCTTCAAAAGAGCTATCGGTTTCCTCGTAATAAATGCTTACTTTGAGACTATTGTCTAGCAGTGATACAGTCATATTTACACTCCTTGATCAACAATATGGGCTATGATTGAAAGCAATAAGTCAGATTCAGTGTAACTCCTATGAACAAATCTTCGCGATCAGATTAGCACAAACATAACAGAATGTTGGTCAAGATTAATATGACAATATGGCAACTAATAGCAGTGATCAACGCCACGTATAACTGGAATTTGTTGTCATAGGATTGAAATTATATCTATCAGAAAATGTTACTAAACCGCCTCGACGCGATCGATATCCGGGAAGAACTGCCTGACAGTTCCTTCCACCCAGCCATGAAGCGTGACTGGGGCGAGATCACATCCCTCACACGCTCCCAGCAAACGGACCTGCAAGATGTTGTTTTCGTATCCAACCATCTCAACAGCGCCACCATGGTAGTATTCAATATAAGAACTGATTGCGTCAACAAGAGCGTGCATTTTCTCCTCATCCGTGGCCTTGGCAGGTAATTTGTTCACATCGGCTTTGGCACCAGCATATAAGGTCGTCATGGTCTTATCTCCTTTCGCCTATTGATGCGCCAAACAGCAGGGAGAACGACGTACCGTATACGCGTACTCACCTGCCTAAGTAAACCTTGATTATTCAATTGTACCCGCGTCTAGTGAACCTTAACAAGGCCAATTCGGCGGAACAGGAAAAGGTGTGACACTTTTTATGTTTCAATAGTGGTCTGCGGTACGGCGGTTACGCAGGATAACAAAGAGCGAGATGGTTACCGCGGCGAGAAGAGTAACTAAGGTGACAATGCCCCAGTTTGTTGATTCGGGAGAAAGGCTAAGATCGGCTAACTCAACGGCCGTGGGACCAGTCCCGGTGAGAATGTAGCCCAGGTTATTTCGGAATCCGAGGTTTGTCGATTGGACATAAAAAAACTGGAGAGTTGCCGGCGTTCCCTCCGTGTTGTCGCCTGTAAAGTTACCGCTGTCAGCACACGTGAAATCGATGGTAACTTTCACATCATCACCGTCACTTGGGCTCGTATTGGCAACAAAACTCGCGTGGCCAATTCGGTCTACCAGCAGGTTACATATTTCTATTTTCCATCTTGGTGAACGCTCCTCAGCCAGATCGGGGAATGTCGCAGAATTATCTTGGCTGCCTGAATAAGAGTATGGCGATTGCTCCGAGCGCTAATAACCCAGCTGCAATAGCGGTAAGAAATGTGCCCAATCCCTGCTGCACGCGAGATGGTGCAGTCCCAGCGGTTGACACCGCGGTTGGTGTTGATATTGCCAGAGAAACAGCTTGCGCAGTAGGTTGGGCTGTGGGTTGTGGTGTGCGGGATGGGATGCTTGTTGCGGTGGGTGGCAAAGTGGCTGAAGCTTGAGGCGTTAACGTCGGCGTGGGAGATGGTGGCACGATCAGCAGGCTGTCGCCGATTGTCAAGACGGAATTGGCTGTCATAGCGTTGAAGATCAGCAACTGATCGACTGAAAGTCCATGCTGCAAGGCAACGCCCCAGGCAGTATCCCCTTCGCGAATGATATGGGTCGTCTGGGGGGTTGACGTTGGCGGAGGTTTTTCACCTGGAAGCAAACGAATTCTGACCTCGTCCCCTGGTGAAAGCAGACTGTCCTCATGCATCGCGTTCAGCTGCAGAAGTTCTGCAAGACTGAGTTTGTACCAGGCTGCGATCGTCCAGAGGGAGTCACCCTGGACGACGATGTGTGAAGCAGGTGGTGTAGGAGTCGGCGGAGGTAATTGCCCTTCAGCCAGCCGTATTGTTAACTTGTCACCAGGATTAATCACGCTCTCTGCGGTCAGGTTGTTGTACAGGTACAGTTGATCGAGCGGGATTTCGTAGCGGGCAGCGATGGCCCAAAATGAGTGACCAGGGCCAACGGTGTGAGTAATCGATCCATCCTCAGCGGGTTGCGCCAATTGGATCGGCGCAACGGCAGCCAGGGCATCATCACCAAGAAGTGCATCTTGCGGCGGCGCCGAGTTGGCCTGATCGGACGGAACCCCTACCACGAGAGCGTAGAAGTTCTGATCATGCCCCTGGGCAAAGCCAACGCCAGCATGAACGTAGCGCTGGGAGATCATGGTATTGAAGTGGCTAGGACTGTTCTGCCACCATACGATACCTTGACTAGGTGTGAGACCGGTTCCACCGACGATATTCTCAGTGGCGTAGCCAGGATAGCCGGCGGCGCTTGCCCGAGACTGAGGTGAGGATCCGCCAGCGCCGGTGTGGCTGTAAATATTGTTGGTTGCCATATAGCCAGCCTGATTCTGGGCTGCTGCGGCCAACGTGGCATCCCATGTGAACGGCGGCAAGCCATAGCCAGCGCGAACCTGATTAACCAAGCGCAGGATCTCGGCGTTCGGACCTGACTGGGCGTTAGCAGGGACTATTTTAGCGGGGAATCCTATGGTCAAACTTGCTAATAGCAATAGGAACCCCCAGAAGCGTATCTTCTTCATAGGCGAACTATAGCAAGATCTTAAATGGGGACAAAAGGGACTTATGCGATGATAAACAAAGCGAGAAGCGAACAAGGTGCGCAGAATCGACTCTGCGGGTAGGACCGTTCTATGAGAGTGCTCCAATGAGCAGGAACTTAAGCGGGGGGCAAACGTAGACTCGTGTGTTATAACTAACAGTACGGTGACAGAATCGTGGTTCAAAGACCTCAGTAACTCTTGGAATCAATTGCATGTTGTCACGGAGTAGAAAAATTAAATGTATAGATCCCTTTCTCTGCTATTACTCATTTTCATGTTAGGCGGCACGATAAGTGTTGCAGCCAGCTCTCCAATGATGCAGTCGGAGGCTGAGGGCATTAGTGGCCATTTTGAACCGGCAGAGTGTTGGTTTGATAGCCCGATTCCGATCTTGTTGAGTCCCGATTTTGAATGTGGCTTTGTGACCGTACCTGAGTTTCATTCTGAACCGGAGGGCCGGACCATTCGCTTGCCGGTGGCGATACTGCGTTCAAAGGTTGATAATCCTGAACCGGATCCACTCTTCTTGGCTCAGGGTGGTCCCGGCGGCGATGCATTTGAAGTTTTTCCTATCCTTATCAGCCAACAAGCTGAAACGACGGTGCGCGATATTGTGATCTTCAATCAACGAGGAACTCGTTATGCCGAACCAAGTTTGATGTGCACCGAGAGTTTTGAGGCTGCACAAGAGATCCTAGTGTTATCGGGAGAGGAGGCGGATGCACTTGCCCTGGAGGCTCTTTCAGCTTGTTACCAGAGATTGCTGGAGGAAGGAGTTAATCCTTCAGCATACAATAGCCTGGAAAATGCGGCGGATGTGGATATTATTCGACAGGCGCTTGGTTACGACGAGTACAATTTCTATGGCGTATCGTATGGCACCCTGTTAGGTTTGCACCTGATGCGTAGCCAGCCTGATCGTTTGCGAACTGTCATTCTAGATGGTGTCGTACCTCCTGACCTAAACTTCATACTCCAAGTTGCAAGGAATACGGATCGTGTATTCTCAGAGATTATCCAGACATGTGATAGTGATCCTGAATGCCAATCTGAATACCCCGATCTAGAGAACCGCTTCTTTTCGCTGGTAGACGAGCTGAATCAAGCGCCCGCGACGGTGACGATCCGCGATCCTGAAACGGGAGAGAGTGTGAAAGCCCTACTTAACGGAGACGCGCTAGTAGAAGTGCTGTTCCAGGCTTTCTATATGCCGGATGCATACGCAACTTTCCCCAAGCTAGTGGCTAATTTGGAGGAGGGCGATTACACGTTTATTCGTGGCATATTGCCCTTGGTAGCGCTTGATCGCACGCTCAGCGAAGGCATGTACTTCTCTGTTGTTTGTGCTGAAGATGCAGATTTCGAAGTGACTGATGCTGAGGTGGAGGGGATTCGGCCGTACTTTGCTGAGGGGGCAGCGAGCGAAATGCAATCCTACCTCGATGCGTGCGCAATATGGCGTGTGAACCAGCTGCCTGCTGAGGTAGACGACGCGGTAAACAGCGCTATTCCAACGTTGTTGCTTTCTGGCCACTATGATCCGATAACCCCGCCAAATTTTGCGGCCGTGGCGGCACATGGCCTGGACAATGGATACGTATTTGTCGATCCGACCGGCAGCCACGGAGTTGCTTTCGACGATCCTTGTCTGGATAACATCATCCAGCAATTCCTGGAATCGCCTGAGCGTGAACCAGATGGAAGCTGCTCTGGCGCAAATCGAGCCGGCTGATTTTGTCAGGCGGGATGCGTTATCATTTCCATTCCTGAGCGAGATCAATCAGTTTTCGCGGTCCATGTGGACACAGCTTGGTTTTTCCACTTTTTTCCTGCTAGGGGTTTCGTCATCATTCTTGGTGTTACCGGTTGCCTGGCTAATCGGCGTTCTACGTAAGAGAGACCATCTGGAGAGAACTTACGATCTGGCGGCGCGTCGTTTGAAATGGAGTGGAGGAATCCTGGCCTTGATATTCGGCATGCTTGCCTTGGTATTTGTGTCAGGAGCGACGTTTTTTACCATGCAGTCACTTTTCAACGGTATGGCCAATATTTTTACGATTCCAGGCGCGGCCGCCCCATTTTTCATTATCCCTCTAATCCTGACGATTATTGCGCTAGCATTGTTTATCGTTGCCGCTAGCGGCTGGCGTAAAAAGGTATGGCCCATATGGGCAAAAATATACTACAGTTTTCTGGCAATCTGCGCTGCTGGTTATGTGGTTGTTCTGGCTGCGGGCGGTATGGTGATGATACTTCTATAACATTAACACCGTGAGAGAAAATCTAAAGCAAAATATACTTACCGCAAGCATTTATGTATTAACCGGACTTATAGGCTTGGCGGCCTTCAGTTACCCGTTTTTCTTGCCACGCCTGGCGGTCGAGGCGAACAAGGTGCGTGCGGAAACAGCGCCTATGCTCACGTTGGTCTTGCTTGTAATTTGCCTCGGCGTGTTGCTGTTGGAGGTGCAAGGCCAGGCAGCAAGCTCAAAAATGGTAGCTGCGTTGGGGGTGTTGGTGGCTGCTTCTGCAGCGCTTCGTTTTCTCGAAGTAACCATTCCCGGTCCGGGGGGATTCTCGCCGATCTTTGTGCCAGTCATTTTTGCGGGTTATGTATTCGGATCTCGATTCGGCCTCTTAATGGGCACAATGACCATGCTCGTTTCAGCCTTAATCACCGGCGGCGTAGGACCCTGGTTACCATATCAGATGTTTGTGACTGGTTGGATCGGATTGACAGCGGGTTGGTTGCCGCATCTACGGAAACCTAAACTGGAACTGATCATGTTAATCGGGGTGGGCATTGCCTGGGGGATCCTGTATGGGATGATTATGAATCTGTATTTTTGGCCCTTTATTGGAATTGGAGCAGGTCAAAGTTGGGATCCGGATGCTGGATTGGACCAGGCAGTAGGAGGATTCGCTGCTTTTTATGTGACTACTTCATTGGCCTGGGATCTGGCACGAGCGGCAGGTAATGCCTTGCTAATCCTGGTTCTGGGCACTGCCCACTATACGCGCCCTGACACGATTTCACGACAAGTTTCGGTTCCGGATACAAGGTGCATGAAACGATCCTTTGCTTCCCAGGCGTGGGTTATTTGGGTCGTCGTCATGGCTGTGATTACGCTTATGATACGCAATCCGTTCTATATCATTATTCTGCTCCTGACGGCCAGGTTGGTTCAAACCGCCTGCGCGGTTTCAGGTGCGGAATTGAGATTTCATTTTTGGCGTCTGGCGTCGATTATTGTCCTGGCATCGACCGTTTTTAACATGTTGATGGTTCACATAGGGCAGACTGTCTTGTTTGCGTTGCCTGAAAACTGGTGGTTAGTCGGGGGAGCGGTAACGCTGGAAGCGACGATTTATGGGGCGATCAGTGGGCTAATCTTGGTGACTCTTCTGGCGCTGTTTCTGGCATTTAATGCTGTCGTTCCTCCAAGTGAGCTAATTAGATTAACGCCGCGAGCGGTAGCCGACATTGGATTGACGGTGATGATTGCGGTGACTTATGTGCCGGAGACTCTGGAACAGTTGAAGCGCATAAAGGAGGCGCAGGCACTTCGCGGTCACCGTATTCGCGGGGTACGCGACTGGCGACCGGTGGTAATCCCGCTTCTGGTTGGTGGGCTGGAACGAGCGATGGGCCTGGCCGAGACGATGGTCTCTCGTGGTTATGGGGCTACATCGGAAAAGCGACATTCGGCGAGAATTCAGGTAGCATTGATAACCGGTTTATTACTTACGTTCGCGGGATGGTTGTTGACATTCTGGTTTGGACCTCTTGGCTGGATCATGCTGATAGGAGGGGTTGCTCTGGTTGTAGGGTTATTTGTCTGGCTGGGAAGGCAGGTTGCACATACGCGCTACCGCTCGAGGTCGTGGAATCGCTGGGATTGGAGTCTGGCCATCCTCGGGTTAGTTCCTTTAGCGCTGATTTTTATTCCTTTCCCGTTTGTGGATCGGTCGACGCTGTTCTATACGCCCTATTTGCTGGCGACTGTGCCACCGTTCGATATTTTGCTTGGTCTGGGATTGGCAATGCTCGCAGCTCCGGCAATCCTTGTAGAATTGTGATCAAAGGGAGTAGGAAGTAGGGAACATGATCGATGTTACTGGGGTGAGCTACACATATCCCAATAGTTCGCAGGCCGCTCTGAATGATGTCACAATGCGCGTTGACGCGGGCGAGTTTGTACTGCTTGCGGGCGCTTCCGGTTCGGGCAAGACGACGCTGTTGCGTTGCTTGAACGGATTGATTCCCCATTTCAGTGGAGGGGTTATTTCGGGAAACGTGAAGGTCAATGACCTGGACACCGTGCGCAGCGGACCGCAGATGGTAAGCCAACACGTTGGATTTGTGGCACAGAATCCAGAGGGACATGCTCTTCTAGATCGCGTGGAACCGGAAATCGCGTTTGCTTTGGAAAATGCAGCAGTGTCACCGCAGGAGATGCGAGTACGCGTTGAGGAAGTGTTGGATCTTCTAGATCTGACGCCGCTGCGGCAGAGATTGATATCATCTCTTTCCGGCGGCGAACGACAAAGGGTTGCTATTGCTTCAGTTCTTGCGCTACGTCCCCAAGTTCTGCTTCTGGATGAGCCAACCAGCCAGCTCGATCCACAATCAGCCGATGATGTACTGAGATCGCTTGTACGTCTTAACGAAGATTTAGGTCTGACTATCATTCTGGTGGAGCATCGTTTGGAGCGGGTGCTGCGTTACGCAGACCGCCTGGTTTTCATGGATAATGGCCGTATTCTGATCGACGAACCAGTACGATCTGCACTGGCAAAAGTGCCTCAGGTTCCGCCTTTGGCGCGCCTGGGACGTGAGTTGGGCTGGGATCCACTGCCGTTGACGGTCAAAGAGGGTCGACATCTGGTATCGAAGGGGTCAGGGGTCGGCCGACAGCCGTCGGTCGTGGCTGTACCCGGCACTTCGCTTGCCCCTAGAGCACAAGTCTTAAGCGAACCCGTCACGATACTAAAGGCGGCGCAGATCCACTACTCATATAATGGGTCTCCGGCACTAAGGGGTGTGAGCTTTGAGGTGCGTCAAGGAGAGGTGTTGGCCGTGATGGGCCGCAATGGTTCGGGCAAGAGCACACTACTCAAGTGTTTGATTGGCTTGTTGCAGGTATCGCAGGGGGATATTCGGTTAAACGGCCGTTCTACTTCTGGACGCGAGGTTGCTGAACTGGCGCGTGAGATTGCCTACTTGCCTCAGAACCCCAATGATTTACTCTTCGCCGAAACAGTCAGAGAAGAACTGCAAATCACACTGCGCAATCATGGTCTTGCCGCCCAGAATGGCGTAATGAAGCTACTTGACGAGCTCGGTCTGAAGGATCAGATGTTCGCGTATCCACGCGATCTCTCCACTGGGCAACGGCAAAGGGTTGCCCTAGGGGCGGTGACCATCACACGTCCACCATTGTTACTTCTCGATGAACCTACACGCGGTCTAGATTTCCGAACAAAGCAAGCCCTGGTTAAGCTCTGGCGCGATTGGCTGGCACATGGTTTGGGATTGGTTCTGGTCACACACGATGTTGAACTTGCCGCCGTGATCGCCGATAGGGTGATTATCCTTAGCCAGGGAGAGGTAATAGCGTCCGGCTCTACGGGAGACGTACTGAGCGGATCGCCGCTATTTGCCCCACAGATTGCCAGATTGTTTCCTGGCAGGGGTTGGCTAACAGTCGAAGACGCGATTGACGGCCTGATTGGAGTTGAGAAGAAGTGAGGTAACTATGCCACGTTTGACAAAAATATATACTCGCCAAGGAGATAAGGGCGATACCCAACTGAGCGGTGGGCAACTAGTCGCCAAGGATTCTCTACGAATTTCCGCATATGGTTGTGTGGACGAGTTGAACTCTCAGATAGGTGTTGCTCTGTCTATGGGTTTGGTCGAACGTTTGACACAGCTTCTCTTAGATATCCAGAACGAGTTATTTCACCTCGGTTCGGATCTCTCTTTTCTTGAAGAGGACAAAACGAAGTTTGACATTCCTCAAATAGGAGAACGTCACATCGTGCGTTTGGAGACGCAAATCGATGAGTTGTTGGAAACTCTAGGCCCGTTGAAGAACTTCATTTTGCCCGGTGGTTCGCCTGGCGCAGCTCAATTACATGTGGCGCGAACTGTCTGCAGGCGATCCGAGCGAGAACTGATTGCCCTTGCGCGTCAGGAAGAGGTGGGATCTTTCGTCATCCCATATCTGAATCGCCTTTCCGACGCACTGTTCGTTATGTCAAGATATGAAAACCATGAGAGAGGTATTCCTGAGGCCTTGTGGAACTCGCGAAGCTGACGCCCTTACTTCGGCTACTAGCTCTGCGGCTTCGCTGTGCGGGTCTAGGAGAGCGGGTAGAGAGAAAGCGGGTAGAGAGGAAGGCGGGCCTTAGACACGCCACTACAGTACAAGTTGGTGGTTTGGGATATTTAATCGGTGTAAACTCGTGATACCTTTGCCGGCTACGATAGTTTTGGTTTGCCGGGTGAGGGATTTGGAAGTAAAGGAAGGCCAAGATGGAGAATTTTTTACTTATTGCCTCGGTTATCATTGTTTTCTGGATGGCTGGTTTTGGCGTGTACATGGTTGTTTCAAACCGGCAACGAAACCTGGAAGGCGATCTGAATCATCTTTCAAAGATGCTTGAAGATGATGGCTTGGAATGAATCAGGAGAATTGGTAGATGCGAAGGATGATCGTCTATATTGCAGTCGTTGCCCTGGTGCCGTTGCTTGCAGCGTGTGATGCCCTGCCCTTCGGGAACACCGGGCCAGATTCCTGCGATAGCGCAAATGCATTGTTTGAAGATGATTTTAGTGGAGAGCAAACTTGTGGTTGGCTTGAATACAATCGCGGTGGGGCGGTTGCAGCAATTTCAGACGGCAGCCTAATCATCAGCACCAGCAGCCCTGGTGAAATTTGGTGGACAAATCCGGAACGTAATTTTGCCGATGCCATTATAGAAGTGACCACAGAACAGCTTGCGGGTCCTGATGATAATGCGTATGGAATAATCTGTCGCTACCAGGATGAAGAGAATTTTTATCTGTTCCTGATTAGTGGAGATGGTTATTATGCTATCGGCAAGTACAAAAGTGGCCAAGACAGGGTTACGTATTTGACGGAGGATGGCCAGTTTGCCAAATCTGAACAGATAAATCAGGGTGTGGCGGTGAACCAGATTCAGGCGAGTTGTGTCGGCAATGAATTGGCTCTGTCGGTGAATGGCTATCCGTTGTTAACGGTTATCGACAGTGATTTCGTAGCGGGAGATATTGGCCTTGCGTTAAGTGCCTTGCAGCAAGGTACGGTTGAAGTTGAATTTGATGACCTCAGAGTAACAGCTCCGTGATGGTCCAGCGACGGCGGGAGGTGGTAGGTGTTAGGCTGGAGGCTAGAGGGGGCATGAAGGAGCCCACGGTGTGCAAGCGGGTTGATGTTTCGGCTACTAGATCTGCGGCTTCGCTGGGCGGGTCTCAGGCCCACCCCTACGGTACAAGTATGCACCTGTTGCTACTGGTTGTGTTGCTTTTCTCTGCTTGTTCAGCAATGGAGGTGCCGCTGCCTGGACAAAGCAAAGTGTTATTCCAGGAAGAATTTGTGCAGGGACATGTGGCGAACTGGATATTGGAGAGTGACGAGTCAGGATCGGCGGTCATTGTACCGGAGCAGCTTATGATTGAGCTAAATGCTCCGAACCTGGTCCAATACGCCGCGCTCTCCGAACCGGAATTCGCCAATTTCGCCCTTGAGGTAGAGGCGCGTCAGGTCAGTGGTTCCGAATCCAGCACCTACGGTGTGCTGTTTCGCATGGTGAGCCCTCAGGAATTCTACCGCTTTGAGATCACCGGTGACGGTATGTATTTGTTGGAACGACATGATGCTAATGGTTCTCGGGTTCTATTCGTAGATGATTGGCGTGACACTGTGGCGATTAACCGCGGGTTGAATGCGGTTAATGTTTTGAAGGTTGTGGCGGACGGTTCCCAAATTGCGGTATTTGTCAACGACATTTTGCTGGAAGAAGTGGTTGACGAAGGTTATGGGGAGGGCAATATTGCCCTTGATGTGGGCACATTTGACGGCGCGGGCACGCAGGTTTCTTTTGACAACTTGTTTATTTATTCCCCCGATCAATAATCAGTGAATATCTGCCAGGAAATTGAGATTGCCGCAGGTGTGGCGGTGTCTGATATTAGCCCGCTTGGTGGCGGCTGTATTGGCCAGGTATATCGTGTGAGCCTGGTAGACGGCTCAACTATGGTGGCAAAGGTTGACGAGCGGGAACGGCCATGCCTTGATGTCGAAGGATATATGCTGCGATTCCTGCGCGAGCAGAGCGATTTGCCTGTGCCCGAGGTATTATATTGTTCGCTCTCTTTGTTGCTTATGTCCTTTTTACCGGGTGAAAGCGTCTTTGGTAAGCGGGCACAGCAACACGCAGCCGATTTATTGGCAGCCTTGCATCAGGTAGGCGCACCGGCATTTGGCCTGGAAAGAGACACGCTGATCGGCGGAATGTACCAACCGAATCCGTGGACTGACTCATGGCTAACGTTTTTCCGCGATCAACGGCTACTGTTTATGGCTCATGAGGGCGTGCAAAGCGGACGCCTTCCAGAGAGCACTTACAGGCGTCTAGATCGGTTCTGCGCGCAGCTAGATCGTTGGTTGCAGGAGCCTGCGCACCCTTCCTTGATTCACGGGGATGTCTGGACGACCAACGTAGTTGCTGTGGGTGACAAGATTACAGGATTCGTCGATCCAGCTATCTATTTTGCCGATCCTGAAATTGAATTGGCGTTTACGACCTTATTCGGCACGTTTGGGGAGTCGTTTTTTGCACGCTATAAGGAGATCAGGCCCCTTGAACCTGGATTCTTTGAGGAGCGGCGAGACATCTATAATCTGTACCCGCTGCTGGTGCATGTACGACTCTTTGGCGGCAGCTATGTGTCTGCCGTGGAGAAACATTTTGCGTCGTTTTGGCTTCTAGTGTTTTGAAAACGTTCGCAGGAACGCTACTCAGATATGAGAGATGAGATCGTAAACCGTCTGCTGGCGGTGAATCAGGCTTTCTATTCTCGTTTTGCGGCACCGTTTGCGCATAGCCGATGTAGTCCTCAACCAGGTTTTGGGAACTTGCTGGACCATCCGCCGCTTAACTACGAGCGTGTCTTGGATGTAGGATGTGGGAACGGTCGTTTTGGACAGTTCTTGAGAATGCGTCTCCCAGCTTTTGATTATATTGGTATTGACTTCACGGCCGACTTGCTGGCGCTGGCTGCCGAACACGTTGAGGGGACTTTCTACGAGCGCGATATCAGCCGAGCCGACTTCCTGGACAATCTAGGCGATTTTGACTTGATTGTCTGTCTGGCAACGATGCAGCATGTACCAGGTCGATCTAACCGGCTAAGGCTACTGCGCGAATTTAGGAGGCATCTTACCCTTGATGGCCGCGTTTTTCTGGCCAATTGGCAATTTATGAGCAGCGCGCGACAGCGTCGAAAAATCCGCAAATGGGGAGAAATTGGTCTGAGCGAAGCAGATGTAGAGAAGGGTGATTTTTTGCTGTCTTGGCAACGAGAGGGGAGTGGCCTGCGATATGTATGTTCGATCGACGTAGATGAAACGGCTGTGCTCGTAGAGCAAGCTGGATTGGCTATTGAGAGCCAGTTTCTCAGCGATGGTAGAGAGGGAAATCTTAATCTTTACACGATTTGTAAGCACAGACCCAAACGCCAGTTCGAGGTTACCAATGCCTGACCGGGTTTTCCAGGATTCGGCAAGGGAAAGGATAGAGGATTTGCAGAATTAGCACTATTTCAACCGGTTTTCGGAAAGCTGTAAGATGTGCTACCGAATCTCAGATTCTTGATTCTTTAGAAATCTAGACCGAGGCAGAGTGCCAGGCGCATGTTGACAGACCTGTTGCCAATGTTACAATCTACTTATTCCAGGGAGGAAGTCTTGAATGGTGATTAAAGAACAACTACGCAATGATATGGCGGATGCTATGCGCGCCGGAGATAAGGAGAAGCGAGATACGCTGCGTTTGTTGTTGGCTGCAATAAAGCAGGTTGAGATTGACGAGCAGACAACACTCAGCGATGCGGATGTGCAGAACGTGCTTGCCAGGCAAGCGAAGCAGAGGCGTGAAAGCATAGCCGAATATGTAGCGGCCGGGCGCCAAGAGCAAGCTGATCATGAAAACGCAGAGCTTGAAATTATCGAGTCTTATATGCCGCAAATGATGAGCCGCCAGGAAGTCGAGGCAATTGCCTCTCAGGTCGTCGCCGATTTAGGAGCCAGTAGCCCCAAGGATATGGGCCGGGTGATGGGTCGTTTGATGCCTCAAGTGAAAGGCAAGGCCGATGGCAGCATGGTCAGTGAGGTTGTGCGCGAATTGTTGCGGAATTAGCCCGCGATTAACCAACAGTCTGCTCGACAAAAGAGAGAAATGGAAGCACTTCCTGCGGCACGCCAACAGCTTCGAGAAACATTGGGTGAGTTGCGACTCGGCGTATTTGCCGTTGTACTGACATTGGGCATGACGTTTATCCTCTCCATCAATTTGATTTGGTCCCCGCAAGTCAATGTAGTGGTAGGTGAGCCCGCTCCGGCCGATGTTTTCTCCCCTCAATCCTTGTCCTACACCAGCGAGTTGCTGACAGAGCAAGCTCAAGAACGTGCTCGCAAAGATATACCTGCGATCTATACGCCCCTAAACCTCAGTATCGGCAGGGAGCAATTGGCTCAGGCCAGGGCAATATTCGCCTTTATAGAGACGGTCAGAGCGGATGTTGAGGCTACACCGGAGGAGAAAGTAAATAACTTACAGGGGATTGAGAAACTAACTATTGATGAAAGCGTGGCAATCGATTTGATCACGCTGAGCCAAGTGGAATACGAGGCGACTAAGACAGAAATATTACGCATTATTGACAATTTGATGCGCGAGGAACTTGAAGAGAGCCAGCTAGAGGAATTTCAGCGTAGGGCCCAGAGACAAGCAAGCCTGGGGTTGACTACGTCGCAAAGTAATGTCGTAACCAACTTGGTCTGGCAATTCATCGTTCCTACAATTTTCCCGGACGAAGAGGCAACTGCCGAAGCACGTGCTGATGCTGCGTCAGCGGTTGAGGAGGTCACACGTAGTGTGGCCAAGGATCAACGGATTGTCCGGTCCGGAGAGATCGTAACTGAAGAAGATGTGGAGTTACTTGGCCAATTAGGGCTTCTGCGCCTGGAGTCAAATTGGCAGAATGTGGCGAGTGTTTTTCTAGTTTCTCTCCTCTCGGTAACTGTAATCGTTCTCTATTGGCGGTTGTACCGCACCAAGCTCTGGGATAACAATCGTTATCTGTCAGTACTTGCAGGCCTTGTGTTGCTGTTTACCCTGGTAGCCAAGTTAATGGTGTCAACACCCGGAGATTGGCCGATACTGTTCCCGTTGGCGGCGATGTCGATGATGCTAGCGGTAGTTTTTGAGGTGCGTCTTTCGATATTGGTAACCGTCATCATTGCCGTCGTTTACGGAATTGTTGCGGCTGACCAATTACGGCTCACGTTGTTCGCTGCTACAGGCGGCTTGATTGCGATTCTGACACTGCGGGACGCCCAGCGGGTGGTCGCTTATTTTCGATCAGGCTTGTTGGCCGCTATCGGGGGCATGATGGTGCTTCTGATTTACGCCTTGCCTCTAAAGACTGAGCTGTTTCAATTGCTGACACAGCTGTTGTACAGCTTGGGTAATGGCTTGCTATCGGCCGCGATCACTCTGGTTGGGTTTTTCGTAATTGGCAGCGCATTCGGTATCATCACGACATTACAATTGCAGGATCTCTCTCGCCTCGATCACCCATTGTTGCAGGAATTGCTGCGGCGAGCTCCCGGTACCTATCATCACAGCATTATGGTTGCAAACCTTGCTGAACAGGCAGCGGAACGCGTACATGCAAACAGTACACTCGTGCGTGTTGGCGCGTTCTACCACGATATCGGTAAGATGAACCGGCCTCCCTTTTTCACTGAAAATCAGGAGGGCGTTAACCCACACGATTCTCTTGATCCATATACAAGCGCACGTATTATTATTGGTCACGTTCCTGATGGACTCGATTTGGCCCGGCGCTACCGGTTGCCCATTCAGATCCGCGACTTCATTGCCGAGCATCACGGACAGAGAATAGTGAAAGGCTTTTATCTCAAAGCGTGTTCTCAAGCGGGCGAACAAGCTGATGACGTCGATATTGAGAAGTTCCGCTATCCAGGACCTCGCCCCCGTTCACGCGAGTCGGGTATTGTGATGCTCTCTGACGCAGTGGAGGCAACCTCAAGCGCCTTACGTCCTAATACCCCTAAGGCCATTGAGAAGTTAGTGAATTCCATTGTCGATGACGATGTGATGGAAGGACAGTTAAATAACTCCGGATTGAGTCTCGGCGATATTGAGTTGATAAGGTCTTCGTTCATTGAGACGCTGCAAGGCCGATATCATGTTCGTGTAAAATACGCTGGCAATGAGTTGCTAGAGGAAGGAGAGGCGCCGGTGGCTGCATTGCCGAAACTGGTGCCAGAGCTGGCGGTTTCTCCAGCCAATACCGAGCCGGCAACCACTCAGTTGGTGACACAAGATATAGTACGAAACTAGGTCAGTATGATGTACCACATTGAAGTCAAATCTGATGTCGACCTGCCGGGGAGCGTGAATGACGAGCTGGTAACGGCTGTGCTAACTACTTTATCCCAACAATCTTATCGACCGGTGACAGTAACGCTGTTGCTTACGAACGATCTTCGAATCCAACAGCTAAATCGAGATTTTCGCGGGATTAACCAGCCTACAGATGTGCTTAGTTTCCCTGCCGGTGAGCCTCTGGCAGGCGACCAAGAAGAAGCGCCTTACCTAGGCGATATCGCCATAGCCTTACCTTATGCGAGAAAACAAGCTGAGGCGCGTGGGCATACATTGGCGGCTGAGTTGCAGTTATTAGCTGTGCACGGCGTTCTACATTTAATTGGTTACGATCATCTTGTGCCAGAGGATAAGGCAACGATGTGGTCTTTGCAGCAGCAGATCTTAGCGCAACTTGGTCTGCACCACATCATCCCCACTGAAGAATAGTAGCCGAGGTCTGGTATGCTCAGAAGCGCGCGACAAGAACTGCGCAGACGCGTAAAGAGTTTCCAGTTTGCAATCCAGGGTTGGCTGTACATCATGCGTACCCAAAAGAATGCGTGGATACATGGGGTCGCCAGCCTCTCCGTATTTGCGATTGGATTGTGGTTAGGATTATCTCGTAGCGATTGGGCGCTGCTGACATTGACGATTGTTATGGTGTGGATGGCGGAGTTCATGAATACTGCCTTGGAGGCAATTGTCGATATGTCCCAACCTGAACCTCATCCGCTGGCAAAGGTAGCCAAAGATGTGAGCGCAGCTGCCGTTCTGTTGGGAGCCTGTGCTGCGGTCCTGGTCGGCTTGATTATTTTAGGACCGCCGCTGTGGCAACGATTATCCAACTGATAGATAACTTAACTAGGCAAATTGTCGATTGGAATTTCTGATAGTACGGGATTCATCTGATCGCGCTCGGAGATTATGGGATTGGCGATGCCCCAATCAATATTGAATGCTTGATCGTTCCAGGCAACGCCATATTCATCTCTTCCGGCATCGAAGTAGTTATCAACAATGTAGGTAAGGGACACATCGGTCAGTGCTACAAAACCGTGAGCTACGCCAGATGGGATGAATAGGCCTTTCTGGTAATCGTCCCCCATTTCAATGGTTTGTGTATTGAGAAAGGTAGGCGAAGCTGGACGGATATCTACTAGGCCCGCTCTTAGGCTGCCGCTAACTACATACCAGTAATCGACCTGATGATGATGAAAATGCAGACCGCGCAACACGCCGCGTTTCGAGTCGGACCGGTTGCACTGGACAATTTCCCAAGTGCGTTGTGGGAACCATTCTTTGCGAAAAGTTTCCATAAAACGACCGCGATCATCCACATATGATTTTGGATGTACGATTTGCACACCGCTGATCTTCTCCGATTGCTCAATAGTGGTCAATTCTTTTCCTCGTTTGATCGTACTGCGCGCTGCGCGACGCATATGTCTTGCTGGGTTCTTGCGCATACCTGACCTTCAATAGTGGGCTGCCTAACAATTACGGCTGGCCGGATTCAGATCAGCGTCTCAGAAAATTGCTAATGAAAAACCACAAGTTTGCAGGTCGTTCCGCCAAACGGCGTACGAAATAAGGGTACCAGGCAGTTCCGTAAGGGACATATATGCGCATCTGGTAGCCCTTGTCTACAAGGGATTCTTGCAGGTCTCGGCGCACGCCATAAAGCATCTGGAATTCGAATTGGTCGGGTGTGATTGCATTGCTCTGGACAAATTCTATACTGGCCCGAATCATTTCCTCGTCATGAGTGGCGATGCCCAGGTAGACACCGTGCTCACGGGCTTCTTCACCTAATAACATGTGTATAAGGTCAACGAAGCTGGAGTCCGTATCGACCTTGTCAGAGAATGCGACCTCTGGTGGTTCCATATAGGCGCCTTTGCAGAGGCGAACCCAGGCGCCTTCCGCGATCAGTTCCTGCACATCTTCTGCGCTGCGGTAGAGATAGGACTGAATGACTACGCCAACATTTTCAAGGCCGTAGTGATAGCGGAGTGCGTGATAAATATCCAGCGTTGTGTCAACCACAGTACTTTCTTCCATGTCGATACGAATCTTGTTGTTGTGGGATTGAGCACGTTCGACCAGCAGCCGGACGTTGTCTAGGGCTAGTTGTTCATCGAGTTTGAGCCCGAGTTGGCTGAGCTTTACCGAGACATTTGCATCCAGTTTTTCCTGATCGATTCTGTCCAGGAGCCGCAGGATCTCGTCCCTGGCATCCATTGCATCATAGGTATTGGTGACACTTTCTCCCAGATAGTCCAGCGTAACAAGCATTCCCTTGCTATTAAGCTCACGCGTGGCAGCTACTGCATCGTCCACGGTCTCACCGGCGACAAAACGGCGAGCTACGCGATCGGCGACAGGTAGACCGCTAACGAGTTGCCGTGCCCAGACGGCCGATGATAAGTAGAGCAAGAGATAGCGCATCCACCGTTCAGCAAACCAGAACAAAAGCCCGATAATTAGCAGCGCCAAAAACAAAGCTGGAAGGATGATTCTACGGCGTGAGGTTTTGACCATATGTATTATGTCCTCTTTGTGATTAGAAAATAGCATGGGTAAGCAGCGAACCGTGTAAACTCACGTACCTTTCAGACAGTCTTCCCACCCATGATTTTAGCACCAGGGTTACAAAGAAAACAAACGAATCAGCTCCACTTGATCCCTATTTCAGGAATGATGCCGGCCGCCCGGTCACCTTGGTCACAGGCATTGGCTTGTGACGGAAAACCTCGCGTGACTTGAGCATCTCCATGACGGGAGCGGAATCTTCAGGGCCAGAAAAAAGATCGACCAATAAAGTAAGCTGCCGCCGCCATCTACAGCATTATCCGCGGCGATACAGCGCGCGAGGCTATCGACACCGGCCACGAAGCTGAACTGTCATGGAAGCCGTTGAGGAAATCAAAGACTAAGAGATCATTTCGCAATATGACGAAGGCCGGGATCATATAGAAGCAACTCTTGTCAAAGTGGTGTCAACACAGTATACGGAGAGAATGCCAATTGCGCATCCGCCACTATGTATTTCGTGCAACTGAGTGACTAAGTTATAATAGTGACGCTCGCTTTCTTTGAGCGTCTTTCACGTCAGAGATAAGCGGCCAAGTAAAGTGGAACTCGTGGTTCCGACTCTTATGTATAGTCATAAAATGGATGTAACTGACTGTAGCTTGGTATGTTGCTGGCTTCACGTCTGGCCCTTGGAAGGCCAGTTTACCAACCCTTAATTTCTTGCGAGGTAAAACATGAGTGAGTTGTTTGACCATTTTAGTGCCCGGAGCAGACTCCCCGGTTCCGACCATATTTACTACCGCCTTGATAAGCTTGCGCAATATGGTGACATCGATCTTCTGCCATTTTCGATCAAAGTGTTGTTGGAAGCTCTATTACGTACTTGTGACGGGCGTGAGGTGATGCCTGAGCATGTGACCAAATTGGCCTCCTGGGAAGCAAAAAGTGAGGTCAGAGAAGAGCTGCCCTTCAAACCGGGTCGCGTTATCCTGCAAGATTTCACCGGTGTACCGGCAGTTGTTGACCTGGCGGCTCTGCGATCAGCCATGGCAAGATTGGGTGGCGATCCGCAGAAGATTAACCCCCAGGTCCCCGTCGATTTGGTAATTGATCACTCGGTGCAGGTAGATCGTTTTGGTTCGGCTTATGCACTGATGTTTAACGCCGAGCGGGAGTTTGAACGTAATAGAGAGCGCTATGAATTCTTGAAATGGGGCCGTGAAGCCTTCGAAAACTTCCGGGTCGTGCCGCCAGCTACAGGTATCGTTCACCAGGTCAATCTGGAATATCTTGGTCAGGTTGTGATGACCAGCGGTGAGGGTGAAAACAAAGTTGCTTTCCCTGACACTTTAGTTGGGACCGATTCGCACACTACCATGATTAATGGTCTGGGTGTAGTGGCCTGGGGTGTGGGCGGAATTGAGGCTGAGGCCGTGATGTTGGGACAGCCAATTTATATGCTGACGCCGGAGGTGATCGGGGTAAAGTTGACTGGGGAGCTGCCTGAGGGAGCTACGGCGACCGATCTGGTTTTGACAGTGACGCAATTGTTACGTAAGAAGGGAGTGGTTGGCAAATTCGTTGAGTTTTTTGGACCTGGTTTGAACAATATGACCCTGGCCGACCGCGCCACCATTGCAAATATGTGCCCGGAATATGGAGCAACGGTTGGGTATTTCCCGGTAGATAATGAAACGCTAAACTACATGAGAAATACAGGCCGACCAGAGGAACTGGTAAACCTTGTTGAAACCTATTGTAAGGCTCAGGGGCTTTTCCGCACGGATGACATGCCGGACCCACAGTATACCGATGTTGTCTATCTTGATCTGAGGTCGGTGCAGGCAAGTCTGGCAGGGCCGAAAAGGCCGCAGGATCGTATTAATTTGGCTGATATGAAGAGCGCCTATAGGCAAACCCTGCTGGCTCCTGTTGGCCCTCAGGGGATTGGATTGCGGGAGGACGAGCTGGAAAGGACGGCCGTTATTTCTAATGGACAGGATATTGAGCTCGGTCATGGCGCTGTTGTTATTGCCGCCATTACCAGCTGTACCAATACTTCAAATCCAAGTGTGATGATAGGGGCGGGATTGCTGGCCAAGAAGGCGGTGGAGAAAGGCTTGAAGGTTCCGTCTTATGTGAAAACCAGTCTAGCGCCCGGTTCGCGGGTTGTAGAAGAATACTTGACCAAAGCAGGTCTTCTGCCTTACCTCGAAGAATTGGGTTTCTATATTGTTGGTTTTGGTTGTACCACTTGCATAGGGAATTCAGGTCCATTGCCTGAAGCAGTGAAGGATGCTATCCAGGAAGGAAATTTGGTCGTTTCATCTGTCTTAAGTGGCAATCGGAATTTTGAAGGTCGCGTGCATGCCTTGACACGGACTAATTTCCTCGCATCTCCCCCACTGGTTGTGGCTTATGCGCTGGCCGGTTCGACCAATAAAGACTTAGTTAATGAACCCCTGGGCAGCGGTAGCGATGGCATGCCAGTATATTTGCGTGATATTTGGCCGAGTAATGAGGAAATCCGGCAAGCGGTCTCTGATTCCTTGTCGGCCGATATTTTCCGCGAACAGTACGGCAATGTCTGGGATGGGAATGAAACCTGGAATGCCGTGCCGGTAAGTGGCGGAGCTCTTTATGATTGGGATGAAGCATCAACTTATATTCAAGAACCCCCATTTTTCACAGAAGTAACGCTGGAGGTTGAACCAATTGGCAACATTCAAAATGCACGCGTACTTGTGAAGGTGGGTGACTCTATCACGACCGATCATATCTCTCCTGCGGGCGCGATCTCCGCGACCAGCCCGGCAGCCCAATACCTGCTCGAGCATGATGTGAAGGTATTGGATTTTAACACGTATGGTTCCCGCCGGGGTAATGACCGCGTAATGGCGCGTGGAACTTTTGCCAACATCCGGATGCGTAACCACATGGCACCGGGTACGGAAGGCAGTTGGACGACGTACTTGCCCACTGATGAGGTAATGACAATTTACGATGCCTCGCTGAAGTATAAGGAGAGTGATACTCCGTTGGTTGTGCTGGCTGGCAAGGATTACGGGATGGGCAGTTCCCGAGATTGGGCAGCCAAAGGCGTTCTGATGTTGGGCGTTGAGCTGGTTATTGCCGAGAGCTACGAAAGAATTCATCGTAGCAACCTGGTTGGCATGGGGATATTGCCGCTGCAATTCAAGCCTGGTGACACGCCCGCGGCATTGGGTTTGGATGGCAGTGAACTGTTTTCGACCCTAGACTTGGCTGATGATCTGCTACCGGGCCAGGAAGTCACGGTAACGGCAATGAAAGCGGATGGGTCTGAGACCTCATTCAAAACGGTTTGCCGTATCGACACGCCAGTTGAAGTGGAATACTATCGCAATGGCGGTATCTTGCATACCGTTCTTCGCAACTTCTTGCGCGATTAAGTAGTAAGAAGTTCAACTTCTCAATCTATACATGTCCACTGACAATAGTGAAAAAAGTTGAACTTCTCTGTACACTCCGGAGTTTCCAGGAACCGCTTACTCGAATGTGGGTGAAAACGAACGGACCACTTCCAAGTAATTGGCGCGCTCAAAAGCGGCCGGGAAATCGCAATTGCTCTGACTCAGACTGCCTTTTAACACATCTAGCGATTCGTATTCGTGTTCCATAAGCCAGTCGGACATTTCAGCCAAGATCTCTTCGATGCGGCCGACTCCGTTTTGCAGTAGCTCTGAGGCCATTTGCACAACTGATGCCCCGGCGGCAATGCCTTTTAATGCATCCTCGGCCGTGTGTACACCGGTTGTCAAGGCGAGGTCCGCTTCGAGACGGCCGTAAAGAATGGCGATCCAGCGTAGGGGCAGGCGCAACTCATGTGAATTGCTCAATACCAGATGGGGTATTATTTCCAGGTTTTCGAGATCTAAATCGGGCTGGTAGAAGCGATTAAACAGAACCAGACCATCGGCTCCATGATCAACCAGTTTCTTCATCATGTGTGCCGTGGCGCTGAAGTAAGGGCTAAGCTTCATGGCTACGGGGATGTTGATCTCCGCTTTGATATCACGCAACAGATCAATGTAGATCTGCTCTACAGCGCCGCTGCTTAAGCCCAAGTTAGTTGGAAGGTAATAAACATTGAGTTCCAAGCCATCTGCGCCAGCTCCTTCAATTTGCTTGGCGAATTGGATCCAACCGCCCGTGGACACACCGTTGAGGCTGGCGATAATGGGTATATCCACGGCCATTTTGGCGCGGTGGATGTGTTCCAAATACGAATCAGGGCCAATGGCGTGATAGGTTGGCGCCTCTGGGAAGTAGGACAAGGCTTCGGCAAAACTATGCGTGCCTTCGGTGAGATAACGATCCAGAGTCCTGCTCTCATGATTGATTTCTTCTTCAAACAGAGAGTATAAGACGACGGCTGATGCGCCTCTGTCTTCCATTTGGCGGATCGTACTAACGTTACGCGATAGGGGAGAAGCCGACGGTACAATGGGGTTCTTTAGTTTCATGCCTAAGTAGGTTGTGCTCAGGTCCATGTTTATCTCCTGTCAACTGGCCGAGCAGGCAAGCTTCAGCCTACCCAATTGGCCGCTAATTCTATTTGTGTCCGTTGCCATTGTCATTTTGAGCAGCCAGATTTTCGTATTGTTGCCAACGCGTAGCAACATCCATTTTGGCCAAAGCCAGCAAGCGCTTTGCAGCTTCCGGATTGCTCTGGACCAACATGCGGTAACGACCTTCACGGTAGATGTATTTTTCTAACGGAAGTGTCGGTTTTTTGGAATCCAGCGAGAAAGGATTCAGTCCCTGATTAGCCAGATCCGGATTAAAGCGATACAGTGGCCAGTGGCCACTCTTGACTGCTGCTTCTTGTTGCTCGAGCCCATAGACAAGATCATAGCCGTGAGCAATGCAGGAGCTATAAGCGATTATTAGCGATGGCCCGTCGTATGCTTCAGCTTCCAACACGGCGCGAATTGTGTGGCGGTCATTTGCACCGTAAGCGATACGCGCCACGTAGATGTTGCCGTAGCTTATGGCCAACAATCCTAAGTCCTTCTTTGGTAAAGGTTTTCCAGCTGCTGCGAACTTCGCAACAGCACCACGCGGTGTGGCTTTTGACATTTGACCGCCCGTATTTGAATAAACCTCCGTATCCATCACAAGCACATTGACGTTACGTCCGGAAGCCAATACATGATCAAGACCCCCGTACCCGATATCGTAGGCCCATCCGTCGCCCCCGATGATCCAGACGCTTTTTCTGCCCAGAACGTCAGCCATGCTAAGCAGATTGCGCAAGTGCTCCTGCAGGGGTTTTATGTTTTCCTCCTCGCTTTGCAGCAATTTAGAAATCTGCTCTTTGAGATCAGCAATCCGTTGGCGCTGTGACACAATGTCGGTTTCTTCGAGCTGATCTGCGTAGATGATCTCATCTGACAACTGTGGTCCGATAATTTCCCTCATATCGCGAAGGAGATGAATAGCGGCGTCGATTCGTTGATCTAGAGCAACGCGCATACCAAGACCAAACTCCGCGTTGTCTTCAAACAAGGAGTTTGACCAGGCAGGTCCGCGCCCGTCGGCGTTTTGAGCCCACGGAGTGGTTGGCAAATTACCACCGTAGATAGAGGAGCAACCGGTTGCGTTCGCGATCAGAGTTCGATCACCAAAAAGCTGAGAAACTAGCTTCAGGTAGGGAGTCTCGCCACAGCCTGGACAGGCTCCAGAGAACTCAAACAAGGGCTTGAGCAACTGGTTGTATTTCACTTGGTTCAACGGGATGCTGGTGCGGTCGACTTCAGGAATTTGCAGGAAGTATTCCCAGTTCTCGCGTTCCGCATCACGCAAAGAAGCCACTGGCTCCATATTGATAGCCTTGAATTTCGGTTGCTTCTTGTTCTTTACCGGACAAACCTCAATGCAAACAGAGCAACCGGTGCAGTCTTCGGGAGCTACCTGCAAAGAGAAGAGTTGATCCTTGAACTCTTTGTAGCGGGCCGGTGCGGATTTAAAGGTTGCTGGAGCATTTTCCGCTACCGCAGCATCAAAAACCTTCATGCGAATCACACCGTGCGGACAAACGAAGGCGCATTTGCCGCACTGGATGCAAATGTCCGTGTCCCATACCGGAATCTCGTTGGCGATGTTGCGTTTTTCCCACTTAGTCGTATCGGTTGGATAAGTGCCATCAACGGGTAGAGCGCTCACCGGCAAACTATCGCCCAAACCGGCAATCATTCGTGCGGTAACCGATTGGACGAATTCTGGTGCATGAGCCGGAACAACTGGTTTACGTTCGAAACTACTGGTTGTTTGTTTGGGCAGTTCCACTTGGTGCATATGCTTGAGGGATGCGTCCACAGCAGCAAAGTTTGCATTTACTACAATGTCACCCCGCTTGCTGTAGGTTTTCTTGATCGCCTCCTTAATTTTGGCGATGGCTTCGCTACTAGGAAGAAGCGGTTCTCCCGTCACTTGCTCCATCAGACTAAAGAAACAAGTCTGCATGATCGTATTGATCCGTCGCCCCATCCCAGTTTCTTCGGCTACCTCGTAGCCGTCAACCACATAGAACTTCAATTTCTTGTCGATCATTTCTTGTTGCATGGCACGTGGCAAGTGGTCCCACACTTCGTCATGGTTGTAAGGACTGTTGAGTAAGAAGGTTGCTCCAGTCTCGGCTAAACGCAACAAATCAAATCGTTCTACAAATTGGAATTGGTGACAGGCGATGAAGTTAGCCCGACTGATAAGATAGGCGCTGCGAATTGGCCTCGGTCCAAAACGTACGTGAGAGACCGTTACGGCACCAGCCTTCTTTGAATCGTAAACAAAATAGGCTTGGGCAAAATTATCCGTGTTTTCCCCGATAATTTTAGTGGAGTTCTTATTCGCGCCAACCGTACCATCTGATCCAAGGCCATAGAAAACTGCACGAATTACATCATCGCGCTCAATGTCGAATGAATCGTCATAGTCGATGCTGGTGTTGGTAACATCGTCGATGATGCCCACAGTGAAGTGTTTCTTGGGATTCTTGGCAACCAGGTTGTCATAGACGCCTTTGACCATGGCCGGAGTAAATTCCTTAGATGAGAGGCCGTAACGCCCACCGATTATTCTGGGCATCACCTCAAACGGGGCCTCGCCATCGGCTACGCGCTCAACAATGGCTGTTACGACATCCAAGTATAGTGGTTCACCAGTAGCACCTGGTTCCTTGGTGCGGTCCAGGACTGCGATATGCTTGACTGTGGCCGGTAGCGCGTTCACAAAGGCGCTCACGTCAAATGGGCGATACAGGCGTACGATGACCGCGCCGACCTTTTCGCCTTGCTCGACGAGATAATTAACAGTTTCATGAACGGTATCTGCGCCGGAACCCATCACCACAACAATCTGTTCGGCATCGTCCGCGCCGATGTAATCAAAGAGGTGATATTGGCGACCCGTGAGCCCTGCAAACTGGTTCATCGCGTCCTGGACGATACCGGGGCAGGCTTCGTAGTAAGGGTTGACGCTTTCACGTGCTTGGAAGAAGACGTCCGGATTCTGCGCTGTACCGCGTATTACCGGCTTGTCTGGCGTAAGACCGCGGGCACGGTGGGCGCGGACGAGGTCATTGTCAATCATTTCCTTGAGCACTTCGTCTGGTAGGAGCTCAATCTTGTTGATTTCGTGTGAAGTGCGGAAGCCGTCAAAGAAATGGACAAAGGGAACGCGCGCCTTCATCGTGGCAGCCTGGGCTATCAAGGCGAAGTCGGTTACCTCTTGAACTGAGTTGGAGACCAGGAAAGCAAAACCGGTGTTGCGGGCTGCCATTACATCGCTGTGATCGCCAAAGATGGAAAGAGCCTGTGCAGCTAGGGAACGGGCCGCAACGTGAAAAACGGTCGTGGTTAATTCTCCAGCGATCTTGTACATATTGGGGATCATCAACAAGAGACCCTGCGAAGCTGTGAATGTGGTTGTTAAGGCGCCGGCCTGTAATGAACCGTGGACTGCGCCGGCTGCACCGCCTTCAGCTTGCATTTCTACGACCAGCGGCACTGATCCCCAAATATTGGTATTGCCATGCGCCGAATACTGGTCAGCAAGCTCACCCATAGGCGAGGATGGTGTGATTGGGTATATAGCAATAACTTCATTCAACTTGTGGGCCACTCGCGCGGCCGCCTCATTGCCATCTATTGTCTTTAATGAACTTGTCATCATGAGACTCCTTCAAATATCGGTCACCAATATCCTGAAAAAGGACTTTGAACGCCGAGTTACACAGAAATCCTTTTACTAGTCAGGATAGTCAATGTCTTTCTCTGTTATAGCGGTGCGCCGGAGCGCATGTAAATTTCGCTAATAAGAAAATGACCTGGCAGGGTGGGTTTTCCTGCCAGGTTGACGGTAAGTTTTATTATGATTCGTCTGCCAGGGCAGCGTGAGCGGCGGCCAGGCGAGCGATGGGCACACGGAAAGGAGAGCATGAAACGTAGTTCAGACCCAATTCATGGCAAATAGCGATACTCTTGGGATCACCTCCATGCTCGCCGCAAATACCAATTTCCAAACCCGGTCGCGCCTCACGACCTAATTCCACCGCCATGCGCATCAGTTTCCCAACCCCTTTGGCGTCTATGGTAGCGAACGGGTTTTCCGTCAAGATACCTTGTTGCATGTAATCCATCAGGAAACCGGATTCGGCATCATCACGAGAGATGCCGAAGGTGGTCTGGGTCAGGTCATTGGTACCAAAGGAAAAGAACTGGGCGACTTCGGCAACCTCGTCGGCCGTAAGTGCCGCGCGCGGAATCTCGATCATCGTACCAAACTTGTATGCGATCTCAATGCCATTTTCTTGCATAACCTCCTTAGCTACTTTTTCGAGCGCGACTTGCTGCACCTTCAGCTCGTTGACATGGGAGACAAGCGGAATCATGACTTCGGGATGGACATCCACACCTTCTCTGGTCACAGCGCAAGCTGCTTCAAAGATGGCGCGCACTTGCATCTTGGTTAGGTCGGGAATCAGGATACCGAGGCGAACGCCACGGGTTCCCAACATCGGGTTCTGCTCGCGTAGCGCTTCCACGCGCTCCAGGTAGTCCTGTTTGACCCGGATCTCCGCCAAGGCTGTATCGATCTCACTCAAGGTATGGTAGTGCTGGGTGCGCACTTTAAGATCAGCCAGGTCCTGTACCAGTTCCTCGAATGACGGGAGGAACTCGTGTAGAGGCGGATCGATCAGGCGGATGATGACCGGGTAACCATCCATCGCTCGGAAGAGACCTTCAAAGTCTCCACGCTGCAGTGGGAGCAATTGATCAAGCGCGTCCTTGCGGTCGACAGGATTCTTGGCCATGATCATCTTTTGCACGATGGGCATACGTTCGGACTCAAAGAACATGTGCTCGGTGCGGCAAAGGCCAATACCGGTAGCGCCGTACTCACGGGCGCGTTCGGCGTCACGCGGGTAGTCTGCATTGGCCCATACACCAAGCGTGCGGATCTCATCTGCCCACTCAAGAAGCTTGAGCAGATAGGCATTCTTTATATCGGGCACCACGGTGGGCAGCTGACCCTGGAAAACCTGGCCCGTACTGCCATCAAGGGATAGCCATTCGCCTTCTTTGATAACCAAGTCTTCACCGATGGTCATCTGGCGGCTGACGAGATCGATTTCTAGTTCACTTACTCCTACCACAGCGGGCTTGCCAAATTGGCGCGCCACTAATGCGGCATGGCTTGTGCGTCCTCCTCGGCTGGTGAGGATACCGTTAGCGGCAAGCATGCCATGTACATCGTCTGGTTTTGTCTCAGGACGCACCATGATGACTTCTCTTCCTTCTTCCTTGGCCCATCGGGCGGCTGTGTCGGCGTCAAAAGCAATAATGCCAACGGCCGCGCCTGGCGAAACGTTTAAGCCCGAGGCAATCACCTTGGTGGTTCTCACTGCCTCGCCGTCTAGCTGAGGGTGTAAAAAGAAATCTACTTGATTAGGGTGAACGCGCTGGACGGCTTCCTTTTTGGAGATTAACCCTTCTTCGACCATATCTACGGCAATGCGAACTTCTGCTTGAGCGGTGCGCTTGCCATCACGGGTCTGCAAGAGATACAGTTTACCGCGGTCAATGGTGAATTCCATGTCCTGCATGTTACGGTAATGTTTTTCCAGTTTTTCGGCGATTTCCTCAAATTGAGCGTAAATCTCGGGCATTTCAACTTTTAGTTCGCTGATCCGCTGCGTGGCGCGGATACCGGCCACAACATCTTCGCCCTGGGCATTCATGAGGAAGTCGCCTTCCAATTCCTTTTCGCCATTGGAAGCGTTGCGTGACATGGCAACACCGGTTCCAGAGTTGTTACCGATATTGCCGTAAACCATGGTCTGCACATTAACGGCCGTACCCAGGTCATGAGCGATACCGGCAGCATTGCGGTAATCTACGGCTCTTTTGCCGTTCCATGACTTAAACACCGCTTCCGTGGCGAGCCGGAGTTGCGCGTACGGATCTTGGGGGAATTCATCGTGGGTGAAACTGCGATAAATATCCTTGAAGCGACCGGTGACTACCTGCCAGTCTTCTGCTGTTAACTCAGCGTCTGACTTAACGCCGGCCTTTTTGCGACGGGCAGAAATGACAACTTCAAAAGCTTCATCAGGAACCCCCATCACCACACTGCCAAACATTTGGACCAAGCGACGATACAGGTCAAATACAAAGCGCGGATCGCCAGTACGAACTACCATCTTTTCCGCTATCTGATCATTCATGCCAATATTGAGCACCGTATCCATCATGCCAGGCATCGAAAATTTGGCCCCTGAGCGGCAGGAAACCAATAATGGCCGATCGAGATCTCCAAAAATCTTGCCGGTGGCTTTTTCTACGGCTGTCACCGCGGCTACCTCTTGCTCCCACATTCCTGGCGGGAACTTCTCTTCCGCATTCAAATAGTCATTGCATGCTTCAGTCGTGACGGTAAATCCGGGAGGAACCGGGACGCCGAGACGGGTCATGTCTGCCAAATTTGCGCCTTTGCCGCCGAGCAAGCCCCGTGCTTTGTCCCAATCCCCTCCCACATATGCTTCAGCCTGCTCTATCTCTGTAAACAGGTAAACTGACTTCGTGCCTGATTTCGCTGAGGAAATCTTCTCCTGGATCATTATGTTAGCCTCCATAAATTTGAGTATTATTGAGATTATCTATCATTCTCATTAGTCACGCAGCACAAAAGGCCAGGGAGCGTGCTCGTAGTGCCGCACGTTGCCCAAGCCCTTTAAAATCAAATCTGCTTGCGGTATCGCGATCCTACTGCGCTATTATAAATCTAATTCACTATTTTATCGCGGGATTTTGATTGCAGGCAGTGACAGATTGCACCAGTATACGTGACAAAAGTCATTGCCTTTGCCGATTTACAAGAATAAACCGTGGATTTTATGACAGTCCTAAGAAAATGGCGAGAGCATTTGACCTGAGGAGGAGTGGTGATTACGCTTGGAAATATGCAGCAACAACCTTCTTCTGGCCCAAAAAGGTATTGGTGGGGTAAAAGTAATGACGACTCTGCCGAGTGTCGAGCATTCCCTAAGTCTGGTGATGGCTGCCCAGAATGCCGAAGTGGAAGACTCATCTACGATGGCCTCTTCTTGCTCACTTGCTCAAGATGTGGCCATATTGCTGAAACAGGTGGTTTTACCTGATAATGTGTGACCTTCTGGCGCAGGCGTGTCCTGTGCAATCACCACGACAAAAGTGGCCGGTAACCAGCGGATTCTGTAAAACTGTGAACACGAACGATCGTTATCACGAGTGATGATCAGCGACGTTGTGCGTGCTTGGTGATCGCTCTAATAGAAGTTATACTACTGTCCATGACCATTAGGCTCCTCCTAGTTGATGATCACGAAGTCGTTCGTTTAGGAATGAAGGTTTTGCTTGACCGCCTCCAAGGGTTTACGGTAGTTGCCGAGGCCGAGAATGAGGATGAAGCGATTGAGCAAACTGTGTTGCATGAGCCTGATATTGTGATCATGGATATTCGCCTTGCGGGAGGCAGCGGTATTGAAGCCTGCCATCAGATCAAGCAACTTCTGCCAGAGACCAAGGTGATCATGCTGACATCCTTCGCAGAGGATGAATTGTTGTTTGCAGCGATTCGCGCTGGCGCCTCGGGATACGTCCTGAAGCAGGTTGGTGGGGGTGATTTGGTAAGGGCTCTTGAAGCAACTGCCCGCGGAGAGTCGATGCTTGATCCGTCGCTTACTCAGCGTGTTTTTCTAGAAGTTCGGCGTTCGATCAAGAAGGAAGAGGCTGTAGCTTTTTCTGACTTGACTGGTCAAGAAAGGCAGGTGCTCGCTCTAATTGCTGCGGGCAAGACGAACCGCGAGATTGCGGCAGAGTTGTTCTTGAGCGAGGGCACCGTCCGCAACTATGTAAGCAGCATCCTGTCGAAGCTTAATGTGTCCAACAGGGCGGAAGCAGCGGCATACGCCATTAAACACCATTTGCAGGATCATCTATAGACTCCCATTGTACTGTTCAACTTTGCTCATGAATCGGCCCATTAGTTATGACCGCGAAAGAATTTTCGGCCGACCAAGCGCTTGATGCGCTGAACCGCGCAGCTTTAGCCATTGCTGGTGAGTTGGATTCCGAGAAGGTTTTGCAGCTCATCGTGGATTCGGCGTTGGAGCTTGTTGGGGCGCGGTATGCGGCATTAGGAATTCCTGATCTAGACGGCCGTTTGCGCCGCTTCATCTTCAGCGGCGTCACTAAAGAGCAAGCGAGCCGCATCCCTCACCCTCCTCAGGGAGAGGGTCTGCTTGGAATCATCGTTGAAAAACAGCAATCCATTCGTGTAAAACGGATTCCAGATGATCCACGAGCAACTGATTTCCCTGAGGGTCATCCAGCGATGACCAGTTTTTTGGGAGTACCAATTGTTGGGGCTGGCGATCCTTTGGGAAATCTTTATCTGACCGACAAGCTCGGCGCGGATGAATTCTCTGAAGCAGATCAGAAGCTTTTGGAGATGCTTGCCGCCCACGCGGCGATCGCCATACAAAATGCACATCTATATGAGCAAGTAGAACGGCTGGCGGTTTTGGAAGAGCGGGCGCGTATCGGCATGGATCTTCACGACGGCGTGATCCAGTCTATCTATGCGGTTGGCCTGACTTTGGAATCCACGCGTTTGATTTTGCCGGAGGATCCCGGTGAGCCGCTGCAGCTGCTAGATTCAGCCATCGAGGGATTAAATAACGCCATCCGCGACATACGCAATTTCATCTTGGATTTGCGACCTCGTCGCTTTAGCGGCGATCTTTCGCAGGGGTTAGCGCGGTTAGTGCGTGAATTCCAGGCCAACACCATGGTCCCTGTTGCTTTGACCGTGTCACAGCAACTTGATGATATGCCCACGTCGGTGGCCCGAGCGATATTTCTGACGACGCAGGAGTCAATGGCGAACATTGCCCGGCATGCGCGAGCAAAAAACGTGACATTGACCCTTATGCGTTCTGCCTCGACGGTAACACTGGCCATCAAGGATGATGGGCTCGGATTTGATCCGAACGACGATTCGCGACAACTTGGTCATGGGCTAAACAATATGCAAGCTCGTTCTGAGGGATTGGGAGGGACGTTCCATATTCGCTCAGGTCTGGGTCAAGGTACCACCGTTACCGTGCGCATTCCGCTTTAAAATCTATTGTCCTACGTAGATTTATCGGACTACATTCCATAGGGTTGGACGACCCAATATTGAGCCCAAAATAGAGCTGCCTTGCCGATTTTGGTCCTAGCGGATGACAGATGTCCAAAGTATGGATGACATTTGTCACTGCGCGAACCCCTCAACACGAATTATACTGAATTGAAGGTGGCACTTACGGCATCCGAGAGAGTTCAAGTTTCGTCGGAAGTCAAGGTGTATAATGCCGCTGCTAAAATCGAGAACGTGCACCGGAATGCGGGATGTGGCGTTGTGAGCAACAGTGAAGTAGGTAAAATCAGGATTCTGATCATCGATCGCCATGAGGCTGTAAGACGTGCTTTGAACATCAGGCTGGGTGCGCATAGTCAGCTCGAAGTGGTTGGAGTTGCTGCGGGTCCTGAAGAAGCGTTGGCGCGGATGGCCTTTATTAGGCCGGATGTTATCATTCTTGGACTTCAGAATGGTTCAGATGACGATCTAATCCGGACGGTGCTTGCCGTTCGGGACATGGTGGCCGAGACGGTTGTTGTGATTATCTTAGCCCCGTATGCTGATGCCGTGGAAAGAGAACTACTGTTGCAAGCGGGCGCCAGACGATACTTACTTAAGCATATTAATTCCCAGAAACTAATTCAGGAAATCGAATCAGCGGCTTCCACCGATGCCAGCATCTGAGCTCCTTGCCAGACTTGACTCAGATCTGATCCCACTTGCTGGCAAAGTAACCCAAAAAATGCCTGGCTGTTATGATACCCACCAGTTTATCTCCCTGGACCACCGGCAGCGCGCTGAATTTGTAAGCGTTTAGCACCTGAGCCGCGCGATAGAGCGGCGTGTGTGGCGCGACCGTTACTGGGCGAGCGGTCATGCAATCCTGAGCAGTCATATCATGCAAATTGGGGGAATATATTATGTGGCACAGATCCCGAGCGGTGATGATGCCCTCGAGCCGCTCACCATCTACCACCAGCACTTGCATGTTTCCGCTTGACTTCATCAAAGAAATCACATCTTGAACAGGTGTGAACCGTGTCACTCTTTCCGGTTCCGTGAGCATGAGATCTTTTGTGGTTAGCATAATGTCACAATGGACTCTCGTCTCTCTTGATCGAGTTACGGATGAGGAACGGCCATTAGTTTGGGTCGGATGTGTATCAAGAGTATATTATCCATCCGCCGCTAGTAAAAGAGCGATAGTTTTATACTACACTGAGTGTCTGTATAAAGCGACTGAGGAATGTCACTATTTTTAGGTGACAAATTACGTGATTTGAGCCGAGGCAACGCCAGTTCACACGAGCGGCTTGATCATAACGTGACTATTGCTTTTGATAGCTTGGGGTGTTTAGACAAATACTGGCACCTTGGCCGCCGTTATTTTGTCTATAACGACGGCCAAGGTACCGGACTGAGTTTGTTAGGTTGCTCTATTCTAGTCTGATGTTTTTCCACCAGACAGGAGGTAACTGATTGCTAAGATGAACATGACGGTCACGATGGCAGCGGAATAAAGGCAATATTGGCAGAAGGCATGTATGACAAATAGCTCTAGCGCCGTAAGACCAAGCGTAAATAAAAATGCCAGTCCAACCAGGCCGAAAACCAGTTCCGGTATGTACTCTTCTACCAACCCTATCCAATCTTGCAGCCAAATCACAAGGAAAATGCCAGCGTAACCGAGTAAGCCGAGCAGAGCTACCGGAATCGGACCGATGGATGAATAAGTGGCGCCAGGTCCACTGACCTGTCCACAGTCAAACAAGTCGTTCACTGTGCAGGTCGTGAAAAGGGAGCCGGAGTGATAGAGATAAAGGTAATAGGCGATCATCATGCCCGGTATCGCAAGTAATTGAATGAGCCTCACTTGCCAATTGTCTGGAAGAGCCATCGCCTATGAACCTATTTGCTGATTAAATAAGCGTTCGAACTCTTCCAGGGGAACGTTTCCTGAGACTATCTGGTCGTTCACGAAAAATGTGGGTGTCCCTGAAACGTTATTGGCTCGTGCGGCTTGTTGGTTGGCGCCAATGGTGTTGTTGTAACGGCCGTCGTCCAGGCAACTAGTGAACGTCTCGCTATCCAGGCCAACTTCCTCAGCCGCGGCAACAAATCCGACCCGGATCAGTGCGCTTTCGACGGGCTGGCTAAATAAGGCATTGGAGAACTCCAAATACTTGCCTTGATCAGCCGCACAAAGTGCGGCATTAGCCGCGGGGACTGTTTCAGGTCGTAAGGCATAAGGGAGAAAAACCCATTTGACTTGCCCTACATCAACATACTTTTCTTTGATAGGCACTGATTTTTCCTCGTGGAATGCCTTGCAATGGGGGCAACCAAAATCGGAGACTTCCACTAGGGTAACGGGAGCATCATCCGCCCCGATTGAGACACATCGATCTTCGTTGGTCTCACAATAGTCAGCTAAAGATAGGCTTGGCTGTGTCTCGGGAACACGTAAAGCCAGGTAGAGCAGACCAAACAACACAATCACACCGACAAAGCCTATTCCACCGATTAGTAGCCAATTGGTACCGCGTTTCTCGGATGTCTTTTTCGCTCTCCTACGTCTTCTCGCCATGTTTAGTTACCTTCCTGTTGAATAGTCTCTTTGGGTTTGGAATCCTTGCATAAGAATACCCAGCAAAATAGTTCTGATGATGACCCTCTCGTAATGCAAACCCAGGCTGGCGAGTTTATCATGCCTTTGGCAGCAAGCAATTATTTCTTATTCAAATTACACCGAATTGGTGCTAAATGGCGCGAAATCCCGAAGAATGTCATCTCGCAAACATGACATTTGCCACGATTAAACAAATCCAAAATGATATACACTACGTGTAATAGCAGTTATCACCTTGCGACAGGGTCAGAAGAGCTGGGTGCTGATTGGGCAATCGTGTACTGGTTTGTCAAATTGGCCCAGGGCTTTTCGCGGATCGGATGATCGTTGAAGAAGTCGATGATGCGTGTTCTAGATACTGATACCATAGTGAAGAACTGGCCGGCGATAAACGATTTGGGAGAAAGTTCTACATATTGAGGAGAGATAGAACCATGATGACTGTGAACGATATGATGACTGTCATGCCATACACGGTGACGCCCAATACAACTTTACGTCAAGTAATCGAATTGATGAAAACAGAAGGATGCCGGCAGCTTCCTGTTCTTGACGCTGGTAAGCTGATAGGAATTGTCACGGATCGCGACATACGTTTGGTCATGAACTCGCCGATGGTTTTGCATGGTCGCCGACAAGATGAGGAGCTGCTTGATATTGTGTCGGCGGGCAGTTGTATGACTGCCAATCCAATGACCGTGGCACCGGATACTCCAGCGTATCGGGCTGCCAAGATGCTAAGCATGTACAAATTTGGTGCGCTGCCAGTTGTCGACGACGATCTTCTTGTCGGGATTATTACCGTGACCGACTTCCTGGACCATTTTGCCGTAGGGCAATCAAGAACTGTTATCGATAACTCGTAATGTTGCTCGAAATTAGGCCGCAAGATGGCCAGTAGACATTTATTGTCGGGAGGAACCGCAAATGTTCAAACATATCTTAGTGCCGCTGGATGGGTCTACATTAGCAGAGCGTGCGCTGGCGCCGGCCGCCAGTATCGCTGAGGCGATGTCGGCTAAGCTCTCATTGCTACGGGTTGTGCCGCAGTTTGCAATACTGGCAGCAGACCCAATGTTGTATGAAGAAATGAATCGATTGGGCGAGGAGGAGTCCTATGCTTACCTTCGTTCCCAGGCTGATGCTCTGAAATTGCCCGTTCCTGTAGAGGTGGCTTGTGAAACTGGCCAACCAGCAGATATGGTGATCCGCTACGCTGAAAGCCATGGCGTCGATCTGATTGTGATGTCGAGTCACGGTCGTTCCGGGTTAAATCGCTGGGTATATGGCAGTGTCGCTGAACGTGTCTTGCAGCAAGCGCCTTGTGCCACATCGATTATCAATTCACGGGCTATGGCAGATGGACAAAGGTGCAGATCGATTCTAGTTCCTCTGGATGGTTCTGAATTGGCTGAGCAAGCCTTAGGACCAGGCAGAGTACTTGCCGCTGCGATGGGAGCTGATTTGCATTTGTTAAGAATTACAACTTCCGCCCACCAAATGCTGGAAACATCTTCGATGAAGGATGTGTTTGACGGGATCGAAGATAAGGAAATGCAGGATGCGGAGGCATACTTACGGGCAATCTATGCGGACAGTGCGGATGAACACGTCTTTATAGAGGTGGAGGCCGCACAAGGATCAGTGGCGGAGCGTATCATTGAATACGCAGAAGGAAACGCGATTGATATGATCGTCATGTCGAGCCACGGCCGTACAGGATTGCGGCGCTGGGTATATGGCAGTGTGGCAGAGAAGGTTCTGCGCAGCGCATGCTGTGCCACCATGATCATACGTGAACGTTAGTACAATCGCGAAGTTGTCACGGGAAGACAGCCAAAGGAAATAACGTGTCCGGGATAGACGCGAGGAACCGACATTATGAATAGACTGTGGACGCACCCACGCTGGCAATCTACGGTTCTGCCAGCTTGACCTATCTTCTCGTCCTGTTTTGCTCTAGGGGCCCAGACCTTGGAAATCAAAGCCGCCTGTGATTAGGTGTATGTTGCGTTATAATGACGACAAGAATCTGGTGGCCGATAGATCAGCTTTGTCTACTCGACCAGCCTAATCCTCAGGGTAGGAGGTATTTATGGATCGTCTATTTGTAATACTTGGTGCTGTGTTGATGTTCTTGGGCGTGGGCGCTGGTGCATTTGGCTCCCACGGGCTAAGCGCTTACTTCGTGCGCTACCCAGACTTAGGCGATACTTACGACACGGCTGTGCAATACCTGATGGTACATGGTTTGGCGTTGTTTGCGGTTGCTTGGATTTCTAGCAGGTGGCCAGGAAGCCTGTCGAACTGGGCTGGACACCTGTTCCTAGTTGGCATCATTCTGTTCTCCGGAAGCCTTTTTGTATTGGTATTCACACGCGCGCGCTGGCTAGGAGCCATTACACCATTAGGAGGCGTGGCTTTTCTTGCAGGTTGGCTCTGTTTAGCTTTGGCTGCCTGGCGTAGTTGAGAATTTAGAAGAATTGCGCCAGTTTCAGCCCTTTGTATTGGGTTAAACTGTTTGCAAAAAAGCCGATGACTGACTATCTGAAGATCTATGAGGTTGGTCCGCGGGATGGTCTGCAGAATGAAGCAGTCCAAATCTCCACGGAACAGAAGCTGCTGATAATTGACGGTTTGGTATCATGCGGTTTGCGTGCGATAGAAGCGACAAGTTTTGTCCACCCACTGGCGGTGCCGCAAATGGCTGATGCCGATGACGTCATGCGTGCCGCACTTAATAAACACGGACAGGGTCCAGTACAATTGATCGGACTCGTCTTTAATCAACGTGGCTATGACCGAGCTATTGCTAGCGGTTGCCGTGCTATGGCATTTGGAATTTCGGTTAGCGACACTTTTAGCCTACGCAATACGCGTATGTCGGCCGATCGGGCATTGCAAGTCACGCGAGACCTCGTTAGGCAAGCAAAAAGAGATGGAATCTGGGTGCGGGTGTATTTAAGTGCCGCTTGGATATGCCCCTTTGATGGACCTATGCCGCTGCAAAGGAGTATCGCCTATGCCGATCAAGTATGGGAAATGGGCGTGGATGAACTGTCCGTAGCTGATACCATTGGACATGCAAATCCACTGGAAGTCGGCCGGCTAATGGAGCGATTAGGCCGCCGGCTGGATATGGAGCGCCTGGCTGTTCATTTACACGACACGCAGGCACTGGGATTGGCCAATGCCACCACTGCTATCCAGGCCGGAGTGCGGATTTTTGACAGCAGCATTGGAGGGATAGGAGGCTGCCCATTCGCCCCTGGCGCAGCAGGAAATCTGGCGACAGAGGATTTGGTATTCATGGCCTACAAGATGGGACTAGGAACCGGGGTGGATTTTGAAAAGCTATGGGGCGTTGTCCTAGGAGTGGAACAATGGATTGGGCGACCGATTGGTGGTCGAATCAGGCAATGGTGGGAGAGCACTTGCCGCATAGAACCGTCCGTTGAGTTCAAATAATCAAATTGGGATGAAGCTCTCGCCACAAATTCTTTTGTCCGCTTATTGTCAGGGGCTATTCCCGATGGCAGACGAAGATGGCGAATTGTACTGGTACGATCCCGATCCGCGTGCTATCCTGCCTTTAGATAGATTGCATATTTCGCGATCGTTGAGCAGAACTGTACGTCAGGGACGATTTCGGATAACCACGGACAATGATTTTGGCGTAGTTATCCGAGCCTGCGCGCAGCCGGGCCCAGGGCGGGACATGACATGGATCAGTGAAGATATTATCGATTCGTACACAGAGTTGCACCGGTTAGGATATGCTCACACTGTTGAAACCTGGCTAGATGGCGAGTTAGTCGGGGGGCTCTACGGCGTGGCCGTGAATGGATTTTTCGCTGGGGAAAGCATGTTTAGCCGTGTGCGTGATGCGAGTAAGGTGGCTTTGGTTTTTCTGGTCGAATACCTTAGGAAGCAAGGGTTTCTTCTATTGGATGTTCAGTTTATGACAGATCATTTGCGTCATTTTGGTGCTATAGAAATACCCCGTTCTGTCTACCGTAGACGGCTGGCTCGTGCGATCATTGTTCCCGCATCTTATCGCAGAATCGATCGGGTCGCTGAGCGACCAAACTGATGTTGGAGAAAAGGAAATGAGCGAAAAACTGCGGTGGTTGGATCCAAGAGATGTACGCATTTTCAGCGGCCGCTCTAACCCACAACTGGCCCAAGGAATTGCTGAACAACTTGTTATCCCTTTGGAAAAGACACAAGTATCGCGTTTTAGCAATGACAACATCTACGTGCAACTTGGTGCGAGTGTACGGGGACGCATTGTCTATATCGTGCAATCGTTGGTGCCCCCAGTTAGCGATCACCTTGTCGAGCTTCTTATGATGCTTGATATCGCGAAGAGCGCCTCGGCACGGGAAGTCCATGCGATCATCCCATATTTCTCTTATGCACGGTCTGATAAAAAGGACGCTCCCCGAATCTCAATCACTGCCCGGCTAGTTGCTGATTTGCTGGTGACGGCAGGCGCGACTCACATTATGACCATGCAACTTCACTCCGCTCAAGTTCATGGGTTTTTCGCTGTACCGGCTGATCCGCTAACTGCACGGGGGCTGTTTGCCAATCACTTTCTTGATAGACATTATTCAAAAGATGATACAGTTGTGGTTGCTCCCGATGTGGGTGGTGCCAAATCTTCTGCCCGCTTTGCTCAAATGCTTGATTTACCAGTTGCCTCGGCCAATAAGATCCGTGTTTCAGACGAAGTGGTTGAGATTGGCGGCCTACTCGGCCGGCAGGTGAAAGGATTTCGCCGCGCCTTGGTGCATGATGATGAGATTGCTACCGGGGGCACCGTGATCGAATTGTGTCGTCTATTGGTTGACCAGGGCATTGAAGAAATCATACTGGTTGTTACGCATGGGCTGTTCTTGGGTGGGGCTTTGGGGCGATTGGCGGAGATTCCTCAAATTCGTGAGATTGTGACAACCGACACCGTTCGGCTGCCGCCAGGGCGTATGGCACCCAATATGACCGTTCTTAGTACGGCACCAGTATTTGCGGGAGCAATTCGCCAGAATTACTCCCGTCGCTCTATAGGTGAGCTATTTGACTTTGGACTTGGTGGCGATGAGGATCACGTATGAGAATCGGTATGGTAACGGTCGTCTACAGACCCGTTGTTAACGGGGTGACCAATATGGTGTCGCTTTACAAACGACAACTAGAGCAGATGGGTCATGAAGTGACCGTATTTACATTGGGTGATCCCGATCCCGATGGAGATGAACCTGGTGTTGTCCGCTCAAAAGCGATACCGTTGCGAGACTATGGCTATCATTTCGGCATTGGATATACGAGAGAAGCCCAGGATCGCTTGCGTGATATGGATGTTGCTTCATTGCCATCACCTGGTTGCAGGTGTTGATCTGGCACATCGATATGCTCGTTGCCCCATCGTTCTGACGAATCATACGCGACTTGATCTTTATACTGGATCATATTTACCTCTATTACCACAGCAAGCTGCGGACGCGCTGATGCGCCAGATCTGGCCGGAGTATACGGATATGGCTGAGGTTGTTATCGCCCCTTCCGAAAGCATCCGCAAAGTCTTGGTCGAGTTCGGCGTGCGCCGCCCGATTGAAGTGATACCGAATGGTGTGGATCTGCGGCCGTTTATGAACCCTTCGCAACCGCGTAACAAGGACGATCTGGGTATACCGGATACGGCCGTGATGATGATCTACGTCGGCCGTTTGTCGGAGGAAAAGAACATAGCCACGCTTATTAGCCAGTTCTCAATCGCTGCTGGCATCTTGCCAGATCTTCATTTGTGCCTTGTGGGTGAAGGTCCGGCGGAAGCAGACCTCAAGGAGTTGTCACGAGGGATGGGATGTTCGGAGCGTATCCATTTTATGGGTGCAGTCTCTTACCACGAGATTCCAAACGTCCTGGCCGCGGCGGATCTTTTTGTCACGGCATCGATCACCGAAGTTCATCCATTGACCGTCATTGAAGCGATGGCGTCAGGATTGCCCATAGCCGCTACACGCTCACCAGGCGTGATCGACTCGGTTGACAACGGTGTTACCGGATTTCTTGCTGAAGATCCGGAGCAAGGTCTGGCAGCGGCGATAGTGGGCCTGGCAGCAAGCAGTGAACTGCGGCGTAGAATGGGTATAGCAGCGCGAAATGCCAGCCAGGCGTATGATATACATGAGACCGTGGTCAATACGGTGGAACTGTATGAGCGACTTTGCCGAATGCGTCCAGATTTGCAGCGGATTCGGCCGCATGGGCGTTGGTATCGCAATCGAAGAGGACTTCGTTTGAAACTGGGGCAACTGGCCGGCCTGTTAAACCCGGAAGGTGGCTATGGACGTTTCCTAAGTAGGCAGTCGAGAGATAGCGAAGAAGAAGAATAATCCAGTGAGTGTTAGCCGGATAGAACTTGGCCGCTGGGGAGAACAACTGGCGGCGAGCCACCTCGAATCCTTGGGATATAAGATTCTAAAGCGCAATTGGCGCTGTCGTCGTGGCGAAATCGATCTTGTTGCCAGCGCCGGAGAAGTTCTAGTATTTGTCGAAGTCAAAACACGACGGGGAAGGGATCATGGTACGCCAGAGGAAGCGCTTACAACGGCAAAGGTACGACGCTTGCTGGAACTCAGCCAGCGCTATTTGCTGGAACATGACTTGGAAAACGTCGATTGGCGCGTGGATATGGTGGCGGTGGAATTGAATCAGCAAGGTGAACTTGTGCGTTGTGAACATGTACCAAATGCTGTATGGGCGTGGTGAACAAGTTACTTGTCCTAGTTGGACCCACGGCCGTCGGTAAAACTGAACGCTCAATTATATTAGCCGAACGATTTGGCGGAGAAATTGTGTCGGCAGATTCTCGCCTTTTCTATCGAGGAATGAATATCGGTACGGCCAAGCCAAGCCTTTCCGAACGATCGCGTGTTCCCCATCATCTAATTGACATTTGTGACCCTGATCAAACCGTCGGTCTGGCCCAGTACCAGAAGCTGGCTTATGAAGCGATCGACCGCGTACTGATACGGGGTCGATTACCAATTCTAGTTGGTGGAACTGGACAGTACGTCATGGCTGTCGTAGAAGGGTGGGGCATCCCCGAAGTGCCACCGCAGCCAGCACTACGCAAAGAATTGACTTGCCTGGGAGAGGCGGAATTAAGCCGCTGGTTGAAGACGCTTGATGCTACAGCCGCGGACAATGTAGACACGCGCAACATTCGTCGCGTTGTTCGTGCTCTGGAGGTCATATTGTGTACGGGCCGTCCAATATCCGAACTGCAACGAAAGTCTACTCCACCCTATGATATTTGCATGGTTGGCTTGGATCGTGAACGTGAGGTACTGTATGAACGTATTGACCGGCGAGTGCAGCAGATGTTTGCAGAGGGGCTTGTGGAAGAAGTGCGAAAACTTCAGATGTCTGGCTATAGTAATGAGCAGCCATCAATGAGCGGGCTGGGTTATCGTCAGACTTTGGCTTTCCTAGATGGCGAGTTGACCTATGAAGAAGCGCAGCAGCGAGTCAAATTCGAAACCCACCGTTTCGCCCGGCAGCAAAATGCCTGGTTCCGGCAAAACGATAAGCGCATTCAATGGTTTGACCTTGGCGATGACAAGGCAGACGAGGCCATAGTTGCGTTTGTGGAACACTGGTCGAACAGCGGAGTCACGTAGGGCAAATACCACTTTCCGTCCGCCAGAATTCCTGGCTGACAAATCGAAAACCGTCCGGCTAGTCTGATTGAGCAAAGACCAAATGGGATTCTAAGTTCGCATTTCAAACTTACGCGCGCTCTGATAAAATGGTCCCCATGTCAGACATACCATCATTCTGGGTGCGTGATGTGCCAATCTATGGCGATGTGATCTTATCGCCTATGGCAGGCTATTCCGATGTGCCATACCGGGCTATTTGCCGCGCTTACGGGTCGGCGATGAACTATACGGAATTTGTGCCGGTTGAGGCGCTGATGGGTCGGCAGAGGCGCAATCGTTTCTGGCAGCGCCTGGATAGGAAGTCGGGCGAATTCCCAGTCGTATTCCAAATCTTCGGCAATGACGCCAAGAAAATCCTTGAGGCAGCACTGCGTATTGAGGAGTTAGAACCCGATATCATTGATGTCAATATGGGATGTTCAACGCGTAAAGTGAGTGGCCGAGGGGCTGGGGTGGGGATGATGCCGCAGCCGGAACTGATTGCAGAGACCTTTCATTTGTTGAGTCACTACCTGTCGGTGCCGGTAAGCGGGAAGATTCGACTAGGATGGGATGATAACCAAAGAAACTATGCGGATATCGCCAGAATCATGGAGGAGAATGGCGCATCGCTGGTAGCTATGCACGCACGCACCAAGATCCAGCAATATGGCGGACAGGCAAACTGGGATGAGATCGCAAGTCTACGCCAGACAATAAGTTTACCGGTAATTGGGAACGGGGATGTGCAGACACCAGAAGATATCGAGCGCATGAAAGCACATACAGGCTGCGATGCTGTGATGATTGGCCGAGCGGCGATCGGGAATCCTTGGATTTTCGGCCGTTTGAGGCGCGAGAATCTATCTCCTGGTGACATCATTGTTGCGGTCAAGCAGCATCTGAGCGAGATGGACGCCTATTATGGTGCCACGCTCGGCGTTATGCTGTTTCGCAAACATTTGAAGCAGTACCTGGCAGGGGAGCTGTGGGCAGAGACAATGGTGCCACAAATGTTGAAAATTACTGATCTTGAGGAATTGCAGGCTGCCCTATCGATGGCAGGGGAGATGGTTCACGTAAGTCGAGAAACCAGTTGCTGAATCTGTGATTCGAAAGATCGATCAGGGGAGAACTGAAGGTGGAATTGAGTGACGACAGCCGATCTGGCGGCGAGGTACGTTTTAAGTAAAGACGCCATATGCTTGGCCGTTACGTTGGCATCCTGATCATAGGTAGCCTGAATTAGATTTGCCCTGGTCTGGGAAGTGGGAGGCAACGTTTGCAATAGCGGGGGAAGTGAATAGTGCAGTAGTTCAAGATATACGGGGAAAGGCTTGTCCGTGTCACCGCGGGCCAACAGGCGGAGTACGTCCCAGTACATCACCCAGAAGCGTTGGTCTAGCGCTGCTAGCTCGGTACCCGTTATACCTGGTTGCGGGAAAGCCTGCCGTTCAGAGGCTGCCTGAAAGGAGTGCGCCCAGCCGTCTGTGTCCTTCAAGATGCGTATCTGACTGTCCCATGGGTTAGGTTCCAACGAATTCTGGGTTTCAAAGCGCAGATCAAGTTTGCTGCCATTGGCAAATAGAACTACGTGGAAAAAGGGGCGGATATGAGCGGCATCAAATGATTTGAAAGGTACGTAAGGCATGATCGACTGGGTAAACTGGAGGCGGTTGCTCCATGCCCTATCTCGTGCGTTCTCACCTCCGTAAATAAGTGCCAGATCAAGATCGGAATAGGGGTCATCAGTGCGACGGCCGAAGGAGCCGGAAAGAAAACAAGCCACTATTTCTGGGTCTTGTATGACGCTGCGCTGCAGACGGCCAATCAATCGTTCTTGCTCAAACATAACTCTTTCGCGTAGTCAATAATATGTACATATTCATAAAGTCAAATAAAGCAACCAAACCAAGTCAAGCTCAGTACAGACAGAACACCCAACAACAGCCCTGCGATTATCTGGGCCGCTGTATGACGCTTTAAGTATAGCCTAATAACGATTACGCCAATCACAAATGGCAATACGATAAAGCTGGCTTTCCAGCCGAATACCAAGCCGGAAATAGTCCAGGCTGCAGCGATCGCCGTGGCATGGAAACTAATCAACCAGCGGGCGTTGACTAGACCCAAGGCAGATAGGGTGACTATGTTAAATACGGCCAGACATTTCAATATCTCCGGACCGTCGAATAAGGCCACAATGCCATACATCAATATGCCACAAAGAATGGCCGCTAAATATGGCAGGTGTCGTTCGGTCGTGTTGCTCATATGGAGCTCGCCAATTTGGCCGGTTCTAAGCAGCCAAAGCACAAAGAGGATCGGCAGAAGTGAAACCACAAATCCGTAGGTGGCCGCCCATGCTAGGGCCTGCCCAAGTGGAAGCACTTGTAGTGCAAGGACGAGGCCCATGATGGCAAAAATCACGGGCGGGCTTACAACGTTGGAATACATGCGCGCAGTGGCGACTACTCCCCTGCGATTGTGTTCCTGCTGGTCGAGTGGGGTTGACATGAACGAATGAGGGATAGGGTGATGAATCAGAGAAGGATCCATCACCCAGATTATTGCAGGATCAGGTGCCTTCTTCCCAAGAATTGAGGTATTTAACCTGTTCTTCGGTTAGAGTATCGATATGGATGCCCATCGATTCAAGCTTAATACTGGCGATCTGTTGGTCGATTTCTTCAGGGATTGTATAAACTTTGTTATCCAGCTTGCCTTGATTATCAATCAAGTATTTTGCAGCCATAGCTTGGCCGGCGAAACTCATGTCCATTACAGCGGCGGGATGGCCCTCAGCCGCGGCCAAGTTGATCAAGCGGCCTTCGCCAAGTAGGTGCAGGCGGCGACCATCCTTTAGTGTAAATTGATCCACAAACGGCCGTACACGTTTTGGTTCATCGATCGACAAGTCACGCAGTGCAGGTTTGTTTACTTCTACATCAAAGTGACCGGAATTGGCAAGGATGGCGCCATCCTTCATGACTTCAAAGTGACGGCGGTCGAACACGTGAATGTCTCCCGTTGCGCTGACGAAAATGTCGCCTATCGGGGCCGCTTCCATCATGGGCATCACGCGATATCCCTCCATGATCGCCTCTAGGGCCTTCAACGGATCTACTTCGGTCACGATCACATTAGCACCAAGACCTCGAGCTCGCATCGCTATACCGCGACTGCACCATCCAAAACCGCCCACGACAACGTTCCGTCCGGCAATCAGATAGTTCGTGGCCCGGATAATGCCGTCCATTGTCGATTGGCCGGTTCCATAACGATTATCAAACAAGGTGCTTAGTGAGGGCATCATTTACGGCCATCATAGGGAACTTCAGAGCGCCGTCATTGGCCATTGCCCGCAAGCGAACGATTCCCGTCGTGGTTTCTTCCGTGCCTCCAAGCATGTCGCTGATTAGCGACCGGCGCGATTTGTGAATAGTGCTGACAAGGTCAGCGCCATCATCCATAACGATGTTGGGCTTTGTGTCCAGAATCGCCTCAATGTGTTTGAAATATGTCTCGTTATTTTCGCCCTTGATCGCAAATACTGGAATCTCGTAGTGGCTAACCAGCGAGGCCGCTACATCGTCCTGAGTGCTCAGGGGATTACTGGCTGCCAAGGCGATGTCTGCGCCACCAGCCTGTAAAGCGACCATCAAATTGGCGGTCTCTGTGGTCACGTGCATGCAAGCGGCGATTCGAATCCCGGTGAAAGGCCGATCATTCTCAAATTGCTCTTTTATGCCGTTCAATACGGCCATTTCTTGATGTGCCCAGTCGATGCGTCTCCGCCCACCGGGTGCCAGATCCATGTTCTTCACGTCATAATCCATTGTGAGTAATTCTCCTTATCATTGTTGATTCATGTGCGTACGAATGTTAAGCTTATCGTCAATTTATCATTCTAGAAAGCGCATGCCTAGTTGCTGAGGACGTCGAGAGCGCCCTCGTCATCAAAGTGCTTGCGATAGCGTGCTACAAACTCGGCCGGTGTGAAGTGATGGTTCTGCGTGCCGATTTTCTCCAACACATAAGTTGCGGCCAGTGCGCCCATGCGACCGGCGATATCCCAGGGCAAATCGAGTTCAATGCCACGCATCAAACCTGCGCGAAACGCGTCACCGGCCCCTGTTGGCTCGACAATCTCGTCGGGTGGAACGACCGGAATTTCCCAACGCTGCCCGCCAACCGTTAGCTCAGCGCCCTTTGCCCCTTTTGTGAGCAACAAACCTCCAATACGGTCAAAGATCTCCTTTTCGCTAAGACCGGTGCGATCCTGGATCAGGTGGTACTCGTATGAATTCACGGAAAGCAAGCGGCAGCCGTTCAAACCTTCGTATAGCTCTTCGCCGGTCAGGCGTATTGTCTGCTGGCTGGGATCGTAGATATACGGAATTTTCAATTCTTTGCATTCACGGGCGTAGGCGCACATGGTCTGCGGATCATTTGGTGAGATAATCGTCAGGTCTGCATCAGGGGCATATTCGCTAAATGTCAGTTTGCCGGCATGGGCCATCGCTCCCCTATAGAAGCTGGCGATTTGATTCAGATCGAGGTCGGTATTAACGAAAAAGGAGGCTGTGAAATCATCTTCGATTTCAACAATAGCAGAAGTGTCCACCCCGCTATTTTCCAACAAGGTGCGATACTCAGAGAAGTCCTTGCCGGCCGTACCCATGATTTTGGGGCGACCTCCCAACAAGGCCATTGTGTATGCTATGTTGGGGGCATTGCCACCTGGCTGACGCTTCATTGAGTCAACAAGAAAGCTCAGGCTTAAGTTTTGTAACTGGTCGGGCATGATCACTTCCGCAAACCGACCAGGGAAAGACATTAGATAATCAAAGGCGATGGAACCGGTAATAACGATATTCATAAAACACCCTGAACCGTTCAATTGACAAGCCGCAAATTGAACACAATGAATCGGTAAACTTTATCTCACATTTCGGCGCTATGCTGCTGATCGGAAGGATCAGCGTGATAATCTGATTTTAAGACCGGGGTCATACCCAGCCTATCTTTGAGCATGGTAAGCAAGGCACGAAAGCCGTCACGGCTGGTAATCTTCTTTCCTTCAGCATAAGTACGTGGATCGTAGCTGATGGGTATTTCGATAATCTCGTGACCGGATAACAAGATCTTGTCGGGTAATTCAAAGTCGAGATTGAAATCGGTCGTGGTCAAGTTGAGCTTCTGCACTACATCTGCGCGTACCATTTTTGTAGCAGTGGCGACGTCGGTTAGATGTCCTCCGAATAAGAAATTGGTCACGGCTGTCAAGAAACGCACACCAAGATAAGCGTGGGCGTATTCATATTTAACATCACCTCCCAGAATACGTGATCCGAAAATGGCGTCCGCATTGGTTTCGTCCGCCTTCAGACAGAATCGACTATGTTCTGCAGGATCATACTCCGCATCCGCGTCTTGAATGATCATGTAATCGCCCGTCATGTGGGCGATGCCGGTGCGAATGGACATACCCTTGCCCTCGTTCCGTTTGTGATAATGGACAGTAATCTCCGGGTCACTGACTTTCTGCAGGATTTCTTTCGTCCCATCTGTGGAATTGTTGTCAATCACCAGGATTTCTCGATCCCAGCCCGTACCCAGGTCCACCGCTCTCGTTGCGGCGAGCACGCCGGCAATAGTGGCCTGTTCGTTATAACAGCAGATAATAACAGACAGCTTGCGCATTAGAGCTGCTCGAAAAATGCTTCAAATTGGTCAACCATATAGTCCAGCCGTGGTTGATCCAGGCCAGGGTAGACGCCAATGAAAAAACCGCCGCGCATGATTTTGTCTGAGGCAGCTAGATCGCCAATCACGCGGGAGGCGACGTGCTCATAGGCGGGCTGGCGCAGTACATTTCCGGCGAACATCAGTCTTGTTTGTACTTTGTTCATCTCCAGGAAACGGGTCAACTTCGTGACGCATAAAGGGCGCACTTTCACGAACGTACAGTGGGAACGCAAACCAAGAGGGATCTGCCTTGGGGTGCCAGGTTGGCAAGAGAAGAAATTCTTCAAACTTGCGTAGATGTTTGTAGAGAAAGGCAAAGTTGCTTTTTCGTCGAGCAATGAACTCGGGCAATTTGAGTATCTGCGCGAGTCCCATGGCAGCCTGCGGATCGGTCAATTTTAGGTTGTACCCTATCTCGGAATAGTAATATCGATGATCGTAAAATCCTGGAATACCAGGCACCTCCCGTTTGAAGCGAATACCACACTTGCCGTTTACCGGATTTTCGTAGTTGCACCAACAGTCCCGCCCCCAATCACGTACAGCGCGAGCGATCTTGGCCAAGCGCGGCCGATCGGTATAGACTGCGCCTCCTTCACCCATAGTCATGTGGTGGGCAGGGTAGAAACTCAGCGTTGCCATTTCGCCAAAGGTACCGACCAACTTGCCATCCCAAGTTGACCCTAGCGCATCGCACGTGTCTTCAAGCAAGAAGAGATTATGCTTTTTAGCAAAGGCCGTTATGGCATCCATGTCGGCCGGATTCCCTAACGTGTGGGCGAAGAAAACCGCTCTTGTACGGGGTGAAAAGGCAATCTCAAGCTGATCCACATTGAGATTATAATCTCCTAAGCAACTGTCAACGAAGACAGGGACAAGATTGTTCTGAATGATGGGGTTGACCGTAGTAGGAAAACTGGTTGCAGGTACGATAACCTCGTCACCGGGTCGCAACCCATCTTCCAACTGTCGCGAGCAAAGCGTGGTCACTGCCACCAAATTAGCAGATGAGCCAGAGTTAACCGGCACGACCTCTCGCACACCCAGAAAACTGCCGAGTTCATTCTCAAATTGTTCGGCGTAGGGGCCCGCTGTCAACCAGAAATCAAGGACAGCGCCTACCATACTCTGCATTTCTTGAGCATCATACACCCGACCAGCGTAGTGGACCATCGATTCACCAGGCACGAATGTCCGCTCTGCATGGGCCGCCTGGTAGTATTCAGCAACCTGCGCCAGAATGGACTGGCGCAGTTCTTCAAACTCATTCATTTGACACTCGTCCAGCTATGCTCGCCACTAGAAAGACAAGGACACTGAAAACCAAACCAAGATTATAGCACAGCCGGAATGATCTCCAAGTTGCTCAAAAGGTTCTCAGCCTGTATTTGCCCAATGCTAATTTGGCGCAATTTCTACGACGGACTGGGTAATGGTGTGGCATTGGGAGTCGCCCAGCGAGGCAACGAATTTGGAGTTGACGGAGGGGGGAGGAATATCTGATCACCCGCGACGAGTTTCTCTTGAGCCAAGCAATTGGCTTGCCGGATGTCATGCTCGCTTATGCCAAAGCGATTGGACAGTATGGCGAGCGATTCTTTGTCCTGTATGGTATAGGGCGTCCAATCTGCCCGTCCAGTGGTGCACGCGGGTTTTGCGCCTGCGTTGGACGTGGCCCATGATTGGTCTAATATTGTTGTTTCTGATGAAGGAGTTGTGGAAGGGGTGAGAGGTTGCACCGAAAGCACTGGGTAAATAGACTCTTGGTAAGTCTTCCGCCACCACGGTAGCTTCTGTGTCAACCACGGGGAGACTTTTAGGTGGGAGCAGCGAACGGCGTTGACTGGTATCCACCTGCGCCATGAGCAAGGCAATAATCACCGCCACAACAGCGCCTGCGGTTAGCAAAAGAGGAATGCGCCATGAGGTGCTGGATGATTCTGTTTCACTCATGACCCGGCTAGATCTCAAAGTTGGTTGCGGTCCTCAGCATTGGTGATCAGCGTATCCATTTGCGGTTCAACGGCTTCATCCGGCTTCTCGAGCGATTGTCGCGCAGCTCGCAGTGCAGCTGCCAAATATCGGGCCTGTTTCTGCTGGACCAGGATTTTTGCCTCAGCATGTTTTCTGCTCTCTACTGCCGCTTCCAAAGCCGTCTGCAGTTTATCTCGCTCATATTCTAAACTTTGTAGTTGTGCCTGATCTAACAAGATGGCGGAGGGGATGGTCTCCGACGCAATGCGTGTCTCCGGTGCCGAGTGGGCGATCCGGAATTGGACCGGAGGCGTCTGGCTGTTGAACAAGGCTTGAGCTACATAGCTGGACAAGCCGGGTACCAAGGAGCGGTGATAATCTGACCAGGTCTCCAACTCGGCCGTTGCGGCGACGACCAGTAGCCCAATATGTTTATCATTGGCAATAAGTGGATGAACCAAGAGCGGCCCCAAAGGTTCCACCTGAACCGCGCGATAAAACTGGTGAAGCTGACGCGCACCCAGCCCAGAAGGCGACAATTCCATCGTGTTCTCTTGGGCGAAGGCTGCATTGAATGAAGGATGTTCGGCGAGATCAAGTGTCCATTTTCTTGGGTCTGTAGCCTCGCTGCCAGGGAAGCTGCTGGTAAAGTGAAGCAGACGTGTATTACTTCGATCGCAAAGCCCAATGGCTACGAATGAGGCGCCTAGCAAATGTGAAGACATTTGCAGGCTTTTGGCCAGCCGTCGTTCCGGCTGTCTGGTAGCGATTATCTGTGCCGCCTCTTCTAGTGAAGCGCCAAAGCCAAGTAAGGACCTCTTCTGTATCATTTCTGTTGCTAGCAGCGGGCTTAGCGTGCGTTGGTAAGCATAGCCGGCCCACAAAGGGATAGCGATCAGATAGCCCAGGCGCAACCAATAGGGAATGTTGGTATCAGTGGGGATGAACTCCGAATAATTAAATAGATATATGATCTGGGCCAGAAGCAGCAGGCCAATGATGATCGCTGGCAGCGGTTCTCGAAGACGTGATTTGATTAGGAGATAGGCCAGACTTGAAGCGAGGATAACGAATTGCAGTACAGCCCAGACCATTGCCTGTGGTGTTCCACCATAGTAAGTGATGCCGTTCTCGACTTGACTCCTCCAATCTTGGGCGAAAAAGAGAAACATTACGACGACGAGAACCAGGATCAACACTAGAATGATATCCGGCATATGTGGCAAACGCGCCGGGCGTGGAACCAATGACCAGGCCAACAGTGCTCCGGTTGCGGTATTGATCGCTTGTTCAAGTGGCGGCAAATAGATGGCAACTTGCTGCGGGTCGCGACCATAATACAAAGCGGCAAACAGCAGGAGAAGTCTCCCCAAAAAAATGGCCGCAGACGCCCATGTCATGCGCCAGGCTTGTTCATCTTCCGGACTCCGGCGCCACCGCGAGTAAGAAAGCGCAAAAACAGCTTGTAGCGCGAACAAGGTCACAAGGTGGTATATGACACTACCAGGCGGTTCACTCAAGAGCCGAATGATCTGCTGTAAGAATTCCATAGTGTAGCACCAGTGCCGCAACCGCCATTATACGACAGGCGGTTGCCGCAAAATTAGCATAACATAAAGTGTCTGGGGCTGCTATGAACGTGGAGTTAATGTGCTGATGACACAAAGACGGAGTGAACAGCTTACCCGCAGCATCAACAAAGACAGGTCATATCGAAAATCATTCCACCACAATCCCGCTTACATCTCCTTCCGGCGGTGGGAACTGGGGATCAAGTTGGCGCAAGGCATTTGCTATCGTACGTTCTATGGCCAGATTTCGATACCAATTCTGGTTGGCTGGAATCACATACCAGGGTGCATGCTCGGTGGTTGTCTGCTGCAACATTTCCTCGTAAGCTGCCATGTAATCATCCCACTGTTTGCGCTTTTCCAGGTCCTCAAAAGAGAATTTCCAGTTCTTGGTCTGGTCGTCAATCCGTTCCTGGAACCGTTCTCGTTGTTCTTCCTTGTCAATATGTAAGTAGAATTTGAGGATGGTCGTACCCGTGCTTGTCAGCAATTGCTCGAACTCGTTGATTTGCTGATAGCGAGGGCGCCAAACTGACTCCGCAACCAGATTGTCCACCCTAACAATTAGTACATCTTCGTAGTGTGAGCGGTTGAAGATGCCAATCATCCCACGGGCCGGGACGGCCGAATGGATGCGCCACAAATAATCATGCGCCAATTCGATTTTAGAAGGTGCTTTGAACGAGGTGATAATCACTCCCTGCGGATTGACGCCTTGCGTGACGGCGCGGATCGTACCATCCTTACCGCCGGCATCCATGGCCTGGAAAACGATCAACAGCTTGTGCTTATCTTCGGCATAAAATCGCGCTTGCAGGTCGCGAAATTCTGCGCGCAGTTTCTTGAATTCCTTTTCACCTTCTTTGCGGTCAGAATGATATTCTTTGCCGTCAGCCGGGATCGTTGATAGCGATACAGCTTGCCCCGGCCTTAATCTGTGTGTATTTGGCATTTCATTTTCTCCATCAATATGGTTCAGTGAAATTGTGGCAAATAACTTTCAAAGGCAGCTAGATAATCGTCAAGAATCGCTCTCGCGCGATCGATATCATTGATCATCGGATCAAGTAAGAGTGTTTGCAGTGCAAGTGACCGGTCACCAGTAACGGCCGTTTCGACCACCATTTCTACGAGCATCGCTTCCCGTCTTAGTAATTCGGCGACAGCTGATGGTAATGGCCCTAGGTTGATCCCGTTCACGCCCATTCCGCTGACCAGGCCTGGGATCTCGACAATGGTCTCGTCCGGCAGGTTAGTAATGGCGCCCCGATTGGGGATATTAACCGCCTCATCATAATACTGTTCATTGGCAACGATGGCTGCAATTAGTTCTGCGGCGCCTTCGCTTTGGACGTCGCGCAGGCTGTCCACCTTTCGGCTGCCATCAGCCAGCTCCGCCAACATTTGATGCAGAATCGTACGTACCATTTCGTGATCGCCCCAGGCATACAAAGGGATCTGGTACTTTTCCCAAGGCCGTGAAGTCGGGTCGTGTGCCCAGGGCAGATATTCCACCAAATGCGTATCACCGGGTAGAGGGAGATAGCCGAAATCGCGAAACAAGGCCATTGAAAAAGGTTCGAGCGTTGGCGGTGCTTCGGCAGCAGCAGCACGCAAGACCGGGTAAAGATCTTCCCCCGTCTCATTATCACGCACATCCATTAACCAAATAAAGTGATTCAGTCCGGCGGATTTGATTGTAAAGCGACTGCGGCCCGCTGATGCCAGGCCCCGAGTTCTGCCCACGTTCGCCGGATCGCTGTGCAAATTTATCCCGGACGGGACTTCAAAGCCGTAGTGATTTCTTAAAAGAGCTGCTACCAAGGCGTAACCAGTCTCAATCTGATGGCACTTTCCCACAATCTTGATCTGGCTATACTTGCTGACAGCCCGTGTAATGCGCGGTAGTGGGTTGCTGAAGTTGATCAGCCACGCCTGCGGGCACTGTTGCTCCATGTCACGCACAATTCCCATGATGGGCGGAATCTGGCGGCAGGCGTGCATTAGACCTCCAGGCCCACCATTCTCGCCATATGGTTGGCGAAGGCCGTGCTTGAGCGGGATCTCCCAATCCATCTGCCACAATGTTTCACGGGGTGGAACTTCGACGGAGATAATAACAAAGTCTGCACCATCGAGGACAACCGTGCGATCTGTGTCGGCGCGAATGATCATTCCGGCATCCCAGGAGTCACTCATGCGCTCTGCCACACGTGTCACGCGTTGCAGGCTATCGGCATTCAAGTCTACGAGGGCCAATTCGCTGCCCCGCAACCGTTCTTCGCGGATTATGGTCGCCAGACTGTTTAAGCCAAAATCGACACTTCCCGCGCCAATTATTGCTATTTTAGTAGCGGGCACAAGAAACCTCATGAGCCTAATATTGAGAACTGTCTCCCCCTTGATCGTACTGACCGGGAGACTGCCCTATTACGTCAAGTGGACTAAGAATGTGGGCCAATTCCCTAGACGGGTATAGAGTCCCTCGTCTACACTTTTTGTGCCGCCGCCGGACCCTGATATTCGGCGTCGCCGAAGCCCAATATCAAGTAGCCAATGGCGTTCAATAACCAGAGCAAGATGACGCCGTAGGCGGCATCTTTGCCAAAGGACTTGGCCAAGTCAATGGCAACGAGAATGGAAACTATCAAGTTAACGACGGGAACAAGAAGCAGCAATAACCACCACCACGGACGTCCAACGATCTTCAATATTACGTAATAATTGTAGATGGGGATGATGGCTGCCCAACCAGGTTCACCTGCCTTTGTGAATATTTTCCAAAGACCTACGACTACGATAACAAAGAAAATGCCCCCACAAATACAACTGAAGGCACTTGAAAAGATTGCCGCAATTATGCCGGCATCGTCATTCTGCAGGAAAGCTAATGCCAGAACTAAAGTATTTGTCATGTGATTTCCTCCTGTCTAAAGACATACTGGGAATTGGTCCACTTAATGGGTATATTACTTTAAATGATCTGCGCAGGCAAAAATGGTTGACCGGTAATTTGCTTTGCCGGTATACTAAAGATGAATCATAAACGAGGCCGTTAGGGTCTTCCCCAGAATTCGTTTTTCAAGGAAATATCAATCATCATTTCTTACTTGGAGGATATCATCATGACCGACGGAAAAAAGATGACTGGTGACGTATATTATCCCGCGCCGGAAGTCATCGAGCATGCGCACATTCCAGATTACGACGTAGTAAATGACCAGGCTGTAGCCGATTTGCCAGGTTTCTGGGGCAAGATTGCCGCTGCAAACTTCGAATGGTACGAGCCTTGGGAGACTGTGCTGGACGATCATAATGCGCCGTTCTACAAGTGGTTCGTAGGTGCCAAGGTCAATATCGTTCACAATGCGCTCGACCGGCACATGAGAACGGACGTACGAAACAAAGCCGCGCTCATCTTTGAAGGCGAACCTGGAGATTCGCGCGTTTATACTTACCATCATTTGAATTATGAGGTGAGCAAGTTTGCCAGTGTCCTTCGCGCTTTAGGCGTGGACAAGGGCGACCGGGTTACCATTTATATGGGTCGAATTCCGGAGTTGATGATCGCTATGTTGGCCTGTGCGAAAATTGGCGCAATACACTCCGTAGTTTATGGTGGCTTTTCAACTGAGGCGCTGCTGGACCGCATCAACGATAGCGAGTCGAAGGTGTTGGTTACCTGTGATGGAGCCTGGCTGCGCGGAAATATTGTGCCGCTGAAACAGATAGCCAACGAGGCGGTTGCACGCGCCGGTACTATTCAGAGCGTTGTCTGTGTGAAGCGTACCGGTCAGGACGTGGAGATGATACCCGACCGCGATCATTGGTACCATGACCTGATGGCCTTGCCCATTGCCGTTCCTACTGCCCCGACAGAAGTGATGGATGCGGAAGATCCATTGTTTATCCTCTACACTTCGGGAACAACCGGCAAGCCTAAGGCGATTCTCCATACGCATGGGGGATATATGGTTGGCACGTCAACCACGCTAAAATGGGTCTTCGACATCAAGCCGAAAGACGTCTGGTGGTGTGCGGCCGATCCCGGCTGGATTACCGGGCACAGTTATATTGTCTATTCCCCGTTGATTCTGGGAGCCACCAGCTTTATGTATGAGGGGGCGCCGACGCATCCGTATCCCGATCGTTGGTGGTCGATGATCGCTAAGTATGGGATCACGATCCTTTATACAGCCCCGACAGCGATACGTGGCCTGATGCGTTTCGGCCAGAGCTGGCCAAACCGGCATGATCTGTCCAGCCTGCGCTTGCTCGGTTCTGTTGGCGAACCGATTAATCCGGAAGCGTGGAAATGGTATCACAGAGTTATCGGGCGCGAGCGTTGTCCGATAATGGACACATGGTGGCAAACGGAGACTGGTCACTTCATGATTACCTCGCTTCCTTCTATGCCGCTCAAGCCAGGATCAGGCACACGCGGCTTCCCGGGCGTGGTCGTCGATGTGGTCGACGAGGAAGGCGATCCTGTTCCTGTCAACGAAGAGGGCTATCTCGTGATCAAGACCCCTTGGCCGGGGATGTTGCGCACCATTTTTGGTGATCCGGATCGCTATGTGCAGCAGTATTGGAGCCGTTTTGAGGAGCAGGGCTGGTATTTGCCGGGTGACAGCGCCAAGAAGGATGAGGATGGTTACATCTGGATTATCGGCCGTATCGACGATGTGATCAAAGTGTCGGGCTATCGGTTAGGCACGGCCGAAGTGGAAAGCGCATTGGTCAGCCATAAGGCGGTGGCCGAAGCGGCTTGTATTGGCGTGCCGGACGAACTGCGCGGCAATGTGATAAAGGCCTTTTGTATCTTGCGTCAAGGATATGAGCCGAGCGAGCAGTTGTCGATCGAGCTACGTGACCATGTCGGTCACGAAATGGGGCCGATCGCTAAACCGGCTACTGTGGATTTTGTGGAAAACCTGCCAAAGACCCGCTCTGGGAAGATCATGCGCCGCATTTTGAAGGCGCGTGTACTGGGTGAGGACGAAGGGGATCTTTCTACGTTGGCTGATTGATCTAGAGGGCAGGCACAAAAGCCTGCCCCAAAAGGGGATGATTAAGGAGGGGCAGGCTCATAGTCTGCCCCTTTAATTTTCTTAGCTATTTGCCGAGCGCCACCAGCTGTAATATTCATTTCGTAATTGTTCCCTTGGTGGCAAGGGGAAGTAAGCCAGTTCCTTCGTGTTGCCAATATAGATACCACTGTCAATCATCCGGTAGGGATACTCGACTGTATGCACGCGGTCAACGATCTTTGTGTGCACCTGCTTTGTTCGAAGTTCTATGAGACACTCGCGTAGGCGATGAACCCCATCGTACGGTAGGTCTTTTACCTTGCCGAATTCGGGATCGTCAGCAAGCTCGCCAAGTCGCAGTTCGACGAAACAGACCGCCGGCAAATGGATCAGACTCGAGGGATCTTGCGTTAGAAATCGGTACATACCCAAAGGTGGCAGCGAGCTCACAACAAGCGGGAATTTCGGCGCTATCTCTTGGTACATGTACAGACCCTCTTCCTTGGTCGGGAACTGCTCGCTGCGCTGCAGGGGCAAAGATGCCCCGAATCGCGTGACCAGGTAAAGTGTCTTCACATCCGGCTAGCGGGATGTGCTCTAACACCCGGTATGTGGCAATGTAAACCGATTTTTTCAGTGATCCATTCTCATGAGGAACACATCGGGCAATTCCCTGTTCTATAGGGAAGAAATCATGCCTGAAGTCGGGGTCTAGTTCGATAAACATGGCCTGCCCGCGCATCTTCTTGCTATAGCCAACCGTGTAATACACACCGAATTCCTGCGGTGGCAGCATGGAGGCTATCAGTGCCTCAGGTATTAAGGACAGGTACAAGTGTACAGTCATAACTACTTTTTCTCCTCCAAAAAGGTAATTTGTCTACCTTGTTAATATGGCAGACTTCGGAGAGCCGGCTACTAGCGCCGGCTCTCACGTTAGTGGTGCTCGCGTATGGTGTCGCTATGCTTGAGCGGTCAACTCAGCAGGATCCTTCAATGGTGGCACCGGGCGCTTCGACCGGCTGATAGCCCACCAGACCAAGGCGAATAGCAGAATGACGATTAGGACCGTAACGACATTCAGACTACTATAACGGACGATAATCGGGGCCATGATCAGGCTGACCAGGTTCACGACCTTGATCATCGGATTCAGCGCCGGTCCGGCGGTATCTTTCAACGGATCGCCGACGGTATCGCCAACAACGCTGGCCTTGTGTCTTTCCGAACCCTTGCCGGTATTGGCTTCAACATCGCGCGGTTCGTCTTCGATTGTTTTCTTTGCGTTATCCCAGGCGCCTCCAGCGGTGGACATGAAGACTGCCAGCATCAGCCCGGAGACAATAATCCCGGCATTGAAGCCGCCCAGGCTTCCACCTGCAGTAAGCAGTCCGATGGCAACGGGTGTGACGACGGCCAGGATGGCCAGATTAATGAGGTCACGTTGGGCAGCTTCGGTTGAAATTGTGACGGCTCGAGCATAGTCCGGTTTGACAGTACCCTCCATGATTCCGGGAATGCGGAATTGGCGACGCACCTCGTTTACCATCTGCGTGGCGGCTCTGCCGACTGACTTAATGGCCAGCGAGGAGAACAACCAGGGCAGCGCTGCACCTAACAACACGCCGACAAAAACCATGGGTTGGGAAACACGAATTCCCGAGGCGAGCGCTTCGGGGTCAAATCTAGACACGTCGGTAATAAATGCACCAAAAAGAGAGACAGCGGCGATGACCGCAGAGCCAATGGCGATCCCTTTGGTAATGGCCTTTGTCGTATTGCCAACCGAGTCCAGATCAGCCATGATCTGGCGCGCATCATCGTCCAGGCCGACCATTTCGCCGATGCCGTTGGCGTTGTCTGCAATGGGCCCAAATGAGTCCATGGCCACGTTGTTGCCGGTTAAGGTGAGCATGCCAATGCCGGTCATGGCCACGCCATATAGAACAAAGGTAACCTGCACTGCCGAGGCGGAGAGGGCGCTACCCGAATCCACGAACTGCTGCACAGGCATATTGAAGTAAATGAGGATCGCGGCGACAATGGTGCCGGCAATGACAACTGCGTTCCAGACACTGGACTCATATCCTTCGGCCAAGACCGGCGAGGATCGTGGTTGCCGGACCGCTATCGGTGCTTTCCCGTATTTCCGTCACAGGATGGCCGTGCGTACCGGTGAAATAGTCCGTTAGGCGATCAATCAGGATGGCCAAGCCCACTCCAACCGCCGTTGAAAGGAATGGTCGCCACCAGCCCCCTGGAACATCACGCATGTAGATCACTGCCACAACGCCGAAGAGGATCACAGAAATAGCGGCCGAGGTTAAGAAGCCACGGAATATGGCCGACATCGCGTCACCACGTTCATCTGATTGTCCTTTGACCAGGTATGTGCCAAATATCGAAGCCAAGACCCCGATTCCGCGAACCAGCAAAGGGAAAATAACCCATTCCACATGGCCGGTGATGGCCATGAGCGCGATGCCTAAAATCAATGCAGACACAATGGTTACTTCGTAAGACTCGAAGATATCAGCCGCCATGCCTGCACAGTCACCGACATTGTCACCAACGAGATCGGCGATGACTGCCGCATTGCGTGGGTCGTCTTCGGGCAGGTCTTCTTCTACTTTGCCGACCAAGTCGGCACCTACGTCAGCAGCTTTGGTAAAGATGCCGCCGCCTACACGCATAAAGAGCGCTATCAGCGTAGCGCCAAAACCGAATCCTAGAAGCGCATCTGGTGCGGCGATCCCTAACATGATGAATATGAGTGTGCCTCCCAACAGACCGAGGCCATCGGTCAGCATGCCAGTGATGGTGCCGGAGCGGTAAGCGATGCGCAAGGCATCACTGAAACTGGTGCGGGCCGCTGCGGCTACACGTACATTGCCTTGCACGGCCATACGCATACCCAACTGGCCAACGGTGAGTGAAAAAGTAGCTCCCAGAACAAATGCCACGGCGCGTGCAATCCCAATGATCAAGCGCACGGTGTTGGCGTCGTACTCTTCAAACCGTTCCATTGCCTCTGGAGCTAGGAGGGACGATATACACGCTGAGGAACAAGACAATAGTCAAGATGGCGATGAAAGGAAGGATTGCACGTAGTTGGCGGTTCAGGTACGCATCGGCGCCATCACGTATATCCCCCCATACATCCTGCATCTCTGCCGTTCCCATATCCTCTCGGAGAATCTGGCTGCGCAGGAACAAGGCATATAACAGGCCCAGGATTGCTACCCCCACCACGGCCCACAGGGCCGCCGTTTCAAAGGTAGACAGGTTCAGTGTGCTCATAACAGAAGAAACCTCCTATTGCATGGGCTGAGGCGGGCCACAAGCGGTTCAGTGGGAAGAATGCCTGTCGCACGCACCTCAGCATTTCATAAGCTTGCAGCGGAATGCTGCGAGCCCAATTTTGCAGCAAATCCCGCCAAGTGCCAAACAATTGCACAGGGATTACTTTCTCGTTGGAAACCAGCTTGTGATGATGCGGTGGGAGTTACACTATCTGGGGTTCTGGGGTGCGTTTTCGTAACCTTTTGCCCGGCAAGTCAGACTTATTAACTCTGCGAGACCTGTTTGACAGTGATTGTGGCATTCGTTACAATCACAGGCTTGTTACTCCCTCGTAGGCAATTTTACAGTACGGTGTGGCGGGTTTTGCCCGCCTTTTGTTTTGCAGATCGGGCTGAATGCAAGAAATTTTACTTCCAGAAAGGAGGTTCAAAGGAACCTATGGATAATGCGAGCTTTTGGGCACAAAACGGTGACGTCGTGCGACCAGCACTGCCCATATTATGGTGGCTGGGTCCCGTTGCAGCCGTCGTGGCGCTTGGATTTGCCGTCTATTTCTATCGCCAGGTAATGAAAGAGGATGAAGGCACGCCGCGCATGATTGAAATTGCACAAGCTGTGCGTGATGGTGCGATGGCTTATCTAAAGAGGCAGTATAAAGTAGTGGCAATCGTTTTTGCGGTACTTTTTGTCTTGTTTACGGTCATGTCTTTTTTGCGCCTGCAGAATCCAATCGTGCCCATAGCCTTTTTGACGGGTGGCTTCTTTTCAGCTCTTTGTGGCTTTTTTGGCATGAAAGCGGCGACCAATGCCTCTGGGCGCACTGCTCATGCGGCCAGCAGCAGCTTAAACGGGGGATTGCAGATCGCCTTACGTGCCGGTGCGGTGATGGGGCTGGTCGTCGTCGGTTTCGCTTTGCTGGATATTACCGTTTGGTTTCTTATCCTGTACTATGGATTTCCGGTCATGCTTCCCAACAGCTTCGTAAGCACCGCTGCCAATCCACTGGCAATCATAACGGCGACGATGCTCAGTTTTGGGATGGGTGCGTCGACGCAGGCATTGTTCGCCCGCGTGGGTGGGGGGATCTTCACCAAGGCCGCCGATGTTGGCGCCGATCTCGTGGGTAAAGTCGAAGCCGGCATCCCGGAAGATGATCCGCGCAATCCGGCAGTAATAGCCGACAATGTGGGCGATAACGTTGGAGATGTGGCCGGCATGGGCGCGGACCTCTATGAATCTTACGCCGGGTCGATTCTGGCTACGTCAGCCCTGGGTGTTGCGGCCGTGGCCGCGGCTGGTACAGCCTTTCTCGGAGACGCTACGCAGATGGAAATGCAATTACGCTATGTTTCAGCGCCAATTGTGCTTGCCTCATTGGGCATCGTTCTTTCAATCTTGGCCGTTTACATGGTTCGTGCTGACGAACAAGCCAGCCAGGGACAGCTTATCGGCGCTCTCAGCCGAGGTTTGTACGGTAGTTCCTTAGGCATCGCCATTCTCTCACTGCCCTTGCTACGCTCCCTCGGTCTGCCGAATTGGTTTGCGGTATGGATCGCAGTGGTAACCGGTCTGATTGTGGGTATTATCATTGGCAAGTCGACCGAGTATTATACGTCCCACGCCTATGGGCCGACTCGCAGCATCGCGGAACAAGCAGAGACCAGTTCGGCAACGTCGATAATTGAAGGGATGGCAGTTGGCCTGGAGTCGGGCGGCTTCCCGGTGATTGCCGTTATCATTGGTATTGCCGTTAGTTTCTATGCGCTTGCAGGCAGCAGCAACCTTTTGATGGGCCTTTTTGGTGTGGGAATTGCCGCTGTGGGTATGCTATCAACCTTGGGCTTCACCTTGGCTACCGACGCCTACGGCCCGATTGCCGACAACGCCGGTGGCAATGCTGAAATGTCTGAATTGGGTTCAGATGTGCGCGAGCGTACCGACCAGTTGGATGCGGTTGGCAATACTACTGCCGCGATTGGCAAAGGATTCGCCATCGGTTCTGCGGCACTTACATCTCTTGCCTTGTTGGCTGCCTACCTGGAAGAAGTGCGCTTGGTGCTCACTGAGCTTCAGGGGGTTGAGACCGTTGAAATTGCAGGCAAGATGGTGGCCGTAGCAGACATGACCATGGTCGATTTCGTAGCTTTTTACAACATCACCTTGTTGAATCCGGCGGTGCTCATTGGGCTTTTTGCCGGTGCGGCTACCGCTTTTTACTTCTCGGCGATGACGATGCGGGCCGTGGGTCGTGCTGCCGGTGGAATGGTTGAGGAAGTTCGCCGCCAGTTTAGAGAAGATCCCGGTATTTTGGCCGGTACATCCAAACCAGATTATGCCCGTTGTGTTGAAATTAGCACCGTCTCGGCGCAGCAACAGATGGTGGCCCCGGCGCTGATCGCCATTTTGGCTCCGGTAATTATTGGAATCTTGTTTGGGGTGGCGGGCGTCTTGGGCTTGTTGGCCGGCGGCCTGGCTGCCGGATTCTTGTTGGCGCTGACGATGTCAAATGCTGGTGGTGCTTGGGACAATGCGAAAAAGTATATCGAAGAGGGACATTTCGGCGGAAAGGGTTCCGAAGCGCACAAGGCAGCGGTGACGGGGGACACGGTAGGAGATCCATTTAAGGACACTTCCGGCCCTTCTTTGAATATCTTGATCAAGCTAATGTCCATGGTATCGGTCGTATTTGCCGGTCTGATAGTCTTCTTTGAGTCCGGCCAAGGCCTGGTACATATGTTGGTTGGTTAGCCTGCTTCCTGGCGTCCATTTTTGCAGGGCGAGGTTGTCTGGTAGCAGACAGCCTCGCTCTTTTTGATTGGCTGCGCAAGGCGATTCCAAAGCAGCAGGGACATAAGCGGAGAGCACATCTCTTCTGTATTAGTATAATACTATCTATTGGCGACTTGTTTCTTTGTTTCTTTTGTATTTTTCTGCCGGATTCAAAAGCGATTTTATTGGTAGGTGGTGGGGAGTAGAGGATAGGAGGTAGGGAGGCTTGACAGCTCCTGGGTTTGGGTTGGGGAGATGGTCGAAATAATGCGTTTGTGATCGTGCATATCCCTATTATAAAACATTTGTTCTATTCGTGTCAACGTTCGTTAATGATCTGTGTACGGGTCACTTCTGCTGATGCAGAGTGGCATGGCAGCGATTCTGGAATCGCCCTGCCTGGTCGTCTACGCAGGTCTCTTGATTGCAGGTATAATGCGCAGCACGTAAGAAAGATCCATACGGAAATCAGATGACAACGATTTTTGTGTATGTCCCAGCACTGGCCCATACAAAACTTCATCATCCCGAAAATAGTGCACGTATTGCTCATTTGTTGCGAGATTTGGAGCAATTCGGCCTTCTGCCGGATCTGACGGCGCTACAACCTGTGCCGGCCACTTGGGATCAACTGCGCAGAATCCACACTGAAGGGCTGATCAAGTTCGTGGAGGCAGTTTGCCGGCGAGGGGGCGGGCTGCTTGACCAAGGTGATACGTATGTCACGGCCGAAAGTTATGAATTGGCCCGGCTGGCTGCCGGCGCAACGTGTGCGGCAGTCGACGAAATCATGAACGGCCGTGCGCAGAATGGCTTTGCCTTGGTGCGCCCGCCTGGTCACCATGCGGAGACGGATCATGCTGGTGGTTTTTGTCTGTTCAACAATGTCGCTGCTGCGGCCCGGCAGGCACAGTTAGAGCACGGCGCCGAACGTGTTTTGGTGCTCGATTTTGACGTGCACCATGGCAACGGCACGCAGGACATCTTTTTCGAAGATGACAGCGTGCTCTTCATCTCCATGCACCTCTTTGCGCCTTACTTTTACCCTGGTATCGGCGGCTTTCATGAAGTTGGCACCCGACAGGGTCGGGGATATACGGTTAATATCCCATTCCCTTCCGGGGTTGGCGATGATGGATATCTGAGGGCGCTCAAGGAATATATCCGGCCGATTGTCGCTCGATTTCGACCTGACGTGATGTTGGTTTCTGCTGGATTTGATGCCCACTGGCGAGACCCACTGGCCATGGCCGGACTTAGCTTGAAGGGGTATGGTTTGATGGCTCAAACCTTGGTGCAGATGGCTGATGACATGTGCAACGGGCGGATTCTTTTTGTATTGGAGGGGGGGTACCAGCACGACGTCTTGAGTTATGGAATCGCCAACGTATTTAACGCTTTGTTGGGTCGTGACAAGATACACGATCCTTTTGGTCCCATGCCAGGAGCCGAGCATGACGTGAGTGAGCTGCTCGCGCAACTCAAAAAAGGAAACTTGCTAATTTAACGGAAAATTCACATAATAGTCGCCATGGTGACCCAATTTGCCGCAGATAAACCGCAATTGTCGCCTGGTTGCGGTGCGTAAAATGGGCGGTGCTGCTGTTGATAAACAGTTGGATGGAGAATACCCAACATGGATGAGCAAGAAGCTGGAGCGGGCGACCCACAAGAAGAGCGAGGGGAAGAACCGACTGTGGGTAGCGACCAGCCTGCGGAGGCAGCGGGAGCATCTTCCACGGCAAAGCGTGGCAACCGGCAGGAGGGCCGCTCAGGGGACGCATTGGCGTGGCTTGAAGGGCCGGCATTCAATTCACCTATAGAAGAAATGCCGACACTGCAGTGGCCGGATGGACCGACTGAAAATGACGATGAAGATCGTGATGACGGTACTGTTAAATCTGGCCGGGCGGTGGATGAACTAGATGAAGCCATCGAATGGCTCGATCAGATGGGGGATGGGCGAGGAATCCCAGTAGATGAAATGCCAACCTTGGTGACCCGTGCAAAGAAGGACCCAGCCTCTGTGGAGGATGCGTTCGTCGCACAAGGCCTGGAAGGGACCGCTGCAGGCGCACAAGTGGGCTCGCAACTGGACTCAGATCCTATGGCCTGGTTGGAACAGCTTGCCATTGATCAGAGTTCTCCTTTGGAAGAATTACCGAGTGTGGCTGACCGGCTTCTGGCCTCGGATATTGTTTCTCAGATCGAAACTGGGCAGGACGGAGATGCGCAGTGGAGTGCGCTGGCTTCTCAAGCGACTGAACTAGACAGAGCTCTGAGTTATCTTGAGCAACTGGCGGAAGCAGAGGGTATCTCGCTTGACGATACTTCGTTTGATCAGCTGGATTTGGGTGATTGGCAAGATGAAGCGCCAGCTGCGTCTGAGCAGTTTGCACCTGGCGATGTGCCCGCCCCTATTGTTGCCGAGGCAGCGGTTACGCTTGCCGCAAAGCATCATGGCAAACCAGGGGATGATCTTGCGCAGGAGATGCCGGATGATCCTGATGAGGCATTGGCCTGGTTGGCGGAGCTTGAAGATGAAGCCGCGGCGCAAGCAGATTTGGATGCAGCGGTGAATCCAGCAGAAATGATCGCCGAGAAAACAGAGGAATTAGTTGACGACATCGATGCCATACCCGAGAACGAAGCGCTTGAAACAGAGCATAGCGCTGGGGAACCGGCAGTAGATGCGGAGTTCCTGGACGAGATGCCAGACGATCCGGACCAGGCAATGGCCTGGATGGCGGGACTTGCGGCACATAAGACAGTGTCGCGAAAGCGCCAACCGCAGGTCGAAGCCGTCGACTTGAAGGAAGATTCAATTGAGGTGGATTTGCCAATTGGCGAAAGCGATAATCTAGCGGAGAATGCGAATTTTGCGCCGGCGCGGGAGGCTTTGTCCAGCGGAAATATTGCGGAAGCGAACGGTTTGTACCGCTCTATGCTTGACAGCGGCCAAGGCGGTCCAGTATTGATCAAAGAACTGGAAACGGCCGTGGCCGGCTGGCCCGAGGAGCCGGAGCTGCTGCGGCTTCTAGGAGATGCGTATATGCAAGATGGCCAACTACAGAAGGCCCTTCGCGCTTACAGGGGAGGGTTTGACCATTTGTGAAAATCGTCTATGATTCTCTGCGCTTTAAAAACGCAAAGGGACAGTGATGACATCAGCACTGTCCCTTTTTTATAGGACAACGAGGATAAAAAGCGTTCTAACCCAAAGCGTGACGTTTCTGGGTGGTAACGAGATGGAGCAGACTGATGGAACGTACTTTGATATTGGTTAAACCTGATGGTGTGCAGCGCGGGTTAATGGGCGAGATAATCGGCCGTTTTGAGCGGCGCGGACTGAAACTTGTGGGTATGAAGTTTATCCAGATGTCAACAGAATTGGCCGAACGCCATTATGCAGTTCACAAAGGACGGCCGTTTTATGCTGATTTGGTTGAATATATCACTTCCGGCCCTGTTGTGGCCATGGCTTGGGAGGGGAAAGAGGCGATCAAAGCGGCTCGCAACACCATTGGTGCTACGAGCCCCGCGGATGCCAACGCGGGCACGATACGTGGTGATCTAGGCATGGAGATCGGCCGAAATCTGGTTCATGGCTCTGATAGCGCCGAGAATGGCCAGAAAGAGGTGGGGTTGTTTTTCTCCGCGGAGGAGTTGGTCGCCTGGGATCGTGTCAGTGAGGTGTGGATTCGCGAGTAGAAGACTACTGCATGCGCAAAACGACGCGCGCCTCGTCCCAAATATCTTCCAAACGATAGTAGTTTCGTTTTTCGGGCGAAAACAAGTGTACGATGAGGTCGCCAAAGTCGATTAAAACCCAGCCTGCTGCAGCGATTCCTTCAATTCCCATCGCAGGCATGCCGGCCTGGGTCTTGGCTTTAAGAGCAATGTCTTCTGCCAGGGCATTCAATTGACGTTCGTTTTCCCCGCTGCCGATCAAAAAGTAGTCTGCAAATGTGGCCTGATCGCGGATGTCTAGGAGGATAATGTTGCTTCCTTTCTTGTCGACAATTGCGTCAACCAGTGTATGTGCCAGTTCTAAACTTTCCAGGTGTCACCTCCAGTTAGTGAAACATATTTCCACTGATTCTAGCATGGGGCCATGGGGTGGACAAGCGCCGTCACTTGCGGAGCACGGTTCGTTCGAAGTGTCTTGTCCCGCGTATTTGCAGAGAATCGGTTCGCTTCTTACAATCTATTCGCTAAAGGTGTGTTTCATTTGAACTAAGCATGGAGGCGAGTGAGGCATTTTGGGATTCTTGATGCCGGAAGCGGCGCAGAGCAATGTCTGGTCTGTTAGCGAGCTGACCGGCTACATCAAAGAGTTGTTTGAAATTGATTTCCGCTTGCAGGATATCGAGATAAGCGGTGAAATTTCTAACTTTACGCGAGCGCGCTCGGGACATTTGTACTTCACACTAAAAGATGAGCAAGCGCAGTTGAAGTGTGTCATGTGGCGCACCATGGCCCAGCGCCTTGCCTTTCAGCCAGAAGAGGGAGATGCCGTACTTGCTCACGGCCGTGTGTCCGTCTATGAAACAGCGGGCGTCTACCAGTTGTATGCCGACTGGCTGGAGCCGGCCGGACGTGGCGACCTGGCTATTGCATTCGAACGTCTCAAGGAGCAGCTCGCGCGGGAGGGCTTATTTGACCAGGAACGTAAAAAGCCGATACCCGCGTTTCCACAGAAAATTGGCATTGTAACGTCGGCCGATGCGGCGGCGCTGCGCGACATGCTTAAGGTGCTAAACAGGCGCTGCCCGCTGGTTAAGGTTTTGATTGCGCCGGCCCTGGTGCAGGGGGATCTGGCGCCGGCAGAGATAGTTCGTGCGCTGCGCTGGTTGGACGGCCGTGACGATATCGACACGATTATCGTCGCTCGTGGTGGCGGATCGATCGAGGATCTGTGGGCGTTTAATGACGAACGGGTGGCGCGAGCTGTCTTCGCAGCCGAGAAACCGCTGATCAGCGGGGTAGGGCACGAGACAGATTTTACCATTACCGATCTGGTGGCCGATTTGCGCGCGCCAACCCCATCGGCAGCGGCCGAGTTGGCGGTCCCTGATCTGTCCGATTTACCGCTGGCTCTGGCAGGCACCCGTTCGCGGCTGGCGGCCACTATGCAGAGCCAGATCGGGCAGCAGCGCCGGCAAGTGCAAGCCCACGCGCAGGCGCTGTCGCTGCTCAGCCCACGCTCAACTTTGGATAATAACCTTCAGCGCCTAGATAGTCTGCTGTTACGGCTTGACCAGATAATGAGGTTCCAGTTGGAGCAAAAACGATCTCGTTTGGCGATCCAAAATGCGTCTTTGTCCGCCGTTAGCCCGCTGGCCACCTTGTCGCGTGGTTATGCAATTGTACGCAGGGCAGACGGCCGTCTGGTGCGCAGCAGACGACAGGTGGACGCCGGCGATCGGATCGTGGTACAGGTTAGCGATGGCGAATTTGAAGCGAGGATAACAGTTAACAGTGAACAGTAAACAGTTAACAGTCAACGGCTAGAAAAATGACGATGAGGAATGCATTGCGGCGTTGGGGAGAAGTTGGCTGGTCAGAACGAAAGAGCTTTTTGCAGGCGATCGTGCTTTTGCCCGTGGCCAGCTTTGCTTTACGTCTGTGGCGATTCCAATTGGTTTACAAATCCTTACAAGAGGCAACCTCCTTGAAGGGCAGCCAGGCGCAGGAAGAGTTGCTGCGCGAGGCGCAGCGTACGGCGCGCATGGTTGATGCCGCGGCACACTATGTTCCGTATGATGCTACCTGTCTGCGACGATCGCTTGTTCTGTGGTGGCTGCTGCGCAGACGTGGCATAGACAGCCGATTGCGCATCGGCGTGCGCAAGGAAGCGGACGGCATTCTGGCGCATGCGTGGGTTGAATGCCAGGAGCGTGTGCTGAACGATGCGGCGGATATCAGCCAGCTATATGCACCTATTTTGTGAATGGTCAAAGATATCTTGCTGGTTGTGCCGTTCACTGAGAACCGTTCACTGACAACTGTTCACGGTTGACAGAAATCTGTATGTCAAGACATGATGCGCTGATACGCGTAACTTTTGAATTGGCCGCTGCTGCGCGCCGTAAAGGGAACCACCCCTTTGGAGCGCTGCTGGCCCAAGATGGCCGAATTCTGCTTACGGCCGAAAACAGCGTTACCAGGGACAATGACCTTACACGACATGCTGAGCTAAACCTGGTCAGCGAAGCGGCACGTCTATTCGATCCGGAATTGCTCGCCAATGTCACCTTGTACACCAGCACAGAGCCATGCGCGATGTGCGCCGGCGCCATCTATTGGGCCGGCATCCCCGAAGTTGTTTACGGCTGCCCGGCAGAGACGTTAGGCGCGTTGGCGGGAGGAGAGTTCGTCGTTCCCTGCCGCCGTCTGTTCAGTTTTGGAGCGCGTGAAGTGAAGGTGGTTGGCCCTATACTAGTCGAAGAAGCGCTAGTCGTGCACGAGGGTTTTTGGTCGTAAAAAAAGAGGTGCCAGGCACTTTTGAAGTGCCTGGCACCTGGCTTAATATTTATCGTCAGGGTCTATTTAGATCGGATGACAGAGGGCAAGAAAAGCCAAGCGCCCGTTCGCTCCTCGTAATTGACAGTGACAGTATGGCTGGCGGAGGGCATGGTCACGGTGTTGCTGATGGCTGTACTGCTGTTGTTATTGGTTCCATTCCAACTGCTTACCTTCCAACCGCCGTCGGGAGCGGCTGTGACGTTGATCGCCTCTCCTGCCTTGTATGCACCCGGCGAACAACCGCTTGAATTGAGTGGCGAAGCAATTGGATCGCCACCTGCGCCGGTATGTGCGCGTGAGAGTAGATAACAGGGACCAACTAGCAGTTCATAATTCGCGGCAACCGTGTGATCGCCGGCCGGCATAGTCACACTGTTGTTTATCGAGGTGCTGCTGTCATTGTTGGTCCCATTCCAGCTTGCCACACCTGCCCCTGTAGCGGGATGAGCAGTCAGAGCGATGTTTTCGCCGGCTACGTACTCATCTAGGGCACAGCCATCGGAGTTGGTGGGCAGGGCGGCCGGCGCGGCTCCTGGCCCCGTGTAATTACGGGCCAACTGGTAGCAGGTCACGGGCGCTGCGAGTTCCAGCCAGCCCAATTGCTGCGTACGCGGGCCCCCGTCTTCTCCCTGATCGGCAAACCAGACGTTGCCGCTGGCTGTAGCCAATCCATATGGAGCAGCACCGGCCGGCAATTGGTAAATCGTCCAGCCTCCACTGTTCTGGGCCAGGGTGAAATTAGCAGGGCTCCAAACTGCCGTTCCGCTGCGCGTGGTGACTGCCAGCTCGCTGCCGGTTACCGTCTGGCAGGTAGGCGACACGGTTGTAGTCGACGGCGATATTATCTCGGAACTGCCCATCGCCACTGCCGGGTCAAGCGCGCCCACGCTGCCGTTTTCATCGCTGTACCAAACTTTTCCCTCCAGGATTGAGACTTGAACCGGTGAAGGATTGGCTCCAGGGACAAGATAGGTGGTAACAGCATTTGACTGCGGATCAAGCTGGCCGAGTTCGTCCAATCCATTATCGGCCCACCACAAATGGTTGCCGGCGTCAAAGGCGAGCCCTTCCGGATAGCTGTTATTTGACAACTTCCACATGCTGTAAGAGCCGCTTGTGGGATCCAGCCTGAGGATGCGTCCTAGAGCCCAGTCGCCCAGCCAAACGTGGCCGCTATGGAAAAGGAGATAGTCAGCAGCCCCATCATCTGGTACCGGAAAAGAGCAGAGCTCTTGGGTGCCGGGCACAAAGCGGTACACGAAAGAGGCGTTGGAGGCGGTAACCCATACGTTTCCGCCGGCGTCGAAGGCCAGTCCAATGGGGTTACTGTCTGGGGGCAATGACCAGATTGTGGCCGTGTTTGCCCCTGGAACGAGGTGCCCCAATTGACTGTCATCAAGGTTACTCCACCAGAGGTCGCCGCTGCTATCCAGACGGCCGTCGCTGGCTCCGAGCAGCCCTTCGTATATTGTAAAAGCGTTCGTATTTGGGTTGACACGCCACATCTCACCTGCTAACCAATCGCTGATCCACAATTCCCCATTGCCCGCCCGGAACAGCTCATACGCGCGCCCTGCTTCATTGAGCGGCGTCTCCTTCAGCGTTGTGCCGGCGGCGATACCCTGGGCGAAAACCAGGATCAATAGTAGCGCTGTGCCTGTGAGTATGAATGAAGCTGCAGTTGCTTTTCTAAATAGCATTCGGATTCCTCGCGCTTGATCGATGCCGGCACCATCTTTGCCTGCTGACTATTGTAAGCGGAGAGAGTTCTGTGCGCCAGATCGCACGAGGAATGGCGTGTGTGTCACAATTGTTTAGGTTGGGTGGCGCGGTTGGGAGACCGGCCACAGCACTCTCTAGAAATCAACAAAATTGATGTGCCCTCCGAAGCGTGGAGCATTCTGCATCGCAGCCGCTGCGATGGATGTATTTCTGAAGATTGGTCCAGGCAGACGAGCGTGAAAGAAGCCAATAACTGCGTGATCCTCCTTATCGTAAGCTAGGTCGTAAGACAGGTATGTAAAAATGGAATTGCGAGGGTTATTGCAGGCCAAGTTTTAGGTGCGAAAAGTTGAGGGTGTGTGGTTAATTGAGATGGAATTCGGTCGTAACCTTAATAACGCGCGATGCTTGCCGAAGGGAATAGAAAGGAAGTTGTATTCTCGGCTCCTATTGCATTATGGGATTGGATCATGTAGAATTTATATTAGGGTGAGAATATCTCTGGCAACGCACTAACGACCTTTTTTTCTGTGAGTGTTCAGCTAACGAGATATTGTGCTAGAGGGTGCGAACAGGGTCAATTTTCTTTAAATGTGCATACAGTATCATAGGCTTGAGACACGAAGTGTCGTCACGTATTGGTGGTCTTGTTCGATCTCTGAATGTACCAGGGCGAACTTAAGGAGGTAGCGAAGATGAATTTAGATCGTTTTAGAAAAAGTGGTCGGTTAAACCGGGCCAGTTTGGCAGGCCGACATACGATCTTGATTGTTTTAGTCCTGCTGCTTGCAGTTCTGCTGGTGGGCACGACCGTCCTGGCTCTTGACGGAAAGCCAACCGGCCGCGACGGATTTGATAGTGGTGAAGCGTTGAGAGAGGTGAGTGGCATCCTTGCTGTCACTGCTAAGACGGCTGGTTGTTGGATCATGACGGGCGCTACCTGGATGTACGACCAATGACGTAAGTCTGGCCAACGCTACACATCTCATTGCACAGATGGTTGCGATGGTACGCCTGGTGATACGGCATCTTTTACCGTTGACTACGGTATCCTGACCGCAGCTCGATCGTTATGATGTTGGTATTTATTTTGCAGACTGACGGGGATCCCAATTTGCATGGCGCTAATTCACCTTCACGTTTCAGGACAATAAAGGCCCTAGGTCCAACAGTCTTCTGCGTCGCGACCAATGGTGCTACTCCGGACCCCCTTGTCGACACCTACCCTGTGGCGCTGACCAGGGAGATCGCGCCGCGCAACGATCCAGCAACAGATGTGACTTCTGATCACACTGCACCGCTTGTGACCCTCACCCCTGATCGACACCTGTTCTGAATGCGCGGGAGTCAGAGTCGCTTCAATCAACGACCGATAAAGACTATTGTAGGCCTTCCTTAAACTCTGACATATTGCACTGCCGCTCGGGATAGCGCTACGCCATATGTAATGACGAAGCGGGAATGGCCAGATGGACGATTATGACCAGCAATACCCAGGGCACGTCGCCTCCAAAGTGTTTTTGTGATGATACCTTCAATGTGCCCATTGTGGTGCCTCCTGACTTTGCGATAGAGAAGCAAGGACCGGCAACCGCCAGCCCAGGAGAACCAATTGCCTATACGATTGTTTATAAAAACACGCGCCAGGCTCCGATTTGACAAACGTTGTGATTACCGATGACTTGCATGACGATCTGGAATTTGTCAGCGCCGTAGATAGCCTGGGGGCACTTGCGTTCACTGCACCCTGTTCGGCGGATTTGGCCCAATAGTGACGTGCACTGTACCGGATATGCTTCTGGGATCCCCCTAAGACTCCCGTAGTTGGCGAGATTACCATCACGGTTACTGTCAAGAGAGGATGCCTGGCAGGAGCAAGATATCCCCAACACCGCTTGTATTGATGGTGATGGAAATTCCTCCCCCCTGACGATCCATTAAGATGTGATACCACGACGAGACAACGCCGGTGACGGTTTCCTACTTTAAAGCCAGCGATAGCGGCGACGGGACGCGCTTCGAATGGGCCACCGGCAGCGAAACGGGTAACGCCGGATTCAATATCTATGTGGATACGGAAGCGGGCCGGCAAAAGGTCAACGATAGCCTCATTCTTTCCTACCGTCGTGGATTCGCTGGATGAGGTAGAGTACAGTTTTGATGGGGCGGGAGTGAAGGGAGATTCTTTCTACATTGAAGATGTGTCCCTGCGCGGTGTGACTCGCCTGCATGGACCTTTCGCCGCCGGTGAAGCGCATGGCCAGCGCGTGAACAAGGAAGCGATCGACTGGGCAGCCATCCAACTGGAAAATGAAACGTTGGCGGCGGAACGAGCTTCAGTCGCTCGGGCCGCGCTTGCGCCCGTAAACAATGCGACGCAGTCGGCAAACCTGGTGCAGCGGGTTGTGACCTGGACCGGCAATCTGATCAATGTCGCTCTGGGCAGACCTGTGGCCAGTGTGCAGACGGCAGCCGCAGCTTATCCGGCTGTCGACTTGCGGGTCAACCAGGACGGCATTTACCGCGTCACCTACGAGCAGTTGTTGGCAGCCACTGGCGCTAACTTTGCCGGTGCGAATGCCGCCGACCTGGCGCTGTCAACCGCTAATGGCAGTGTGCCCATCTACGTGGCAGGCGGAGACAGCTTTGGCCCCGGCTCTTACTTTGAGTTTTACGGGCAAGGATTGGATACGCTGTATACGGACACCAACGTCTATAAGCTGGAAGTGAACGCCGCTTCTGCGCAACGTATCGCCGAGGATCAGACGCGTACCGAACGCAAGGTTAGGCCAGCTGCCTACTACATGGAAACGGTGGCCGTGGAGAATAACGTAAATACGGATACCTGGCGCCCAACGGTGATCCCTGGTATGACAAGTTGATGTTTACGCGCACGAGTCTGGAGTTCACGCGTAATGATCTGCTTGTTGACAATTACGTGAATGCCGCTCCGTCCGTCGCTCATTGCAGAGATGTGGGGCATGACCGATCTGGACAATCCGGTCAAACATCACGTGCAACTGGCCCTAAACGGGCAGGCAGTGGCTGATAGCTACTTTGTAGGCTCGGATGTTGAGATCGTGAGCGAGCAGGTTCCGGCAGGGAGCGTGCAAGAGGGTGTGAATACAGTTAAGTTCACGGTGCCCAATGACCTGGGTGGCGAGTATGATATGCGTGGCCCTGGAGATGTACGGCCTGACCTACCCGCGCGCTTTTGTGGCCCGGGATGGGCAGCTCGACTTCAGCGGCGCGGCTGATGCTTTCCGGGTCACGGACCTGGACAGCAACGAGATCGTGGCCTACCGTGTGGTAGGCAACACGCCGACCAGGCTAGGCAGCATCAAGATCGGTTCCGACGGTGGAGCGTATACGGCCACTTTCGCCGGCAGCCAAGGAGAGGCGACTTACTACGTTTCCACGGAAGCGGCGTTAGCGGTTCCGGAAATGGCTCTGTCAAGAGCGGAAGTCGATATCACTTCTGGTTCGGCCGATCTATTGATCATCGCCCATCCCAACTTCATCGATGGGTTGGCGCCGCTCGTGAGCGGCACGCCAGACGCAGGGATATAGCGGTCAAGGTCGTTAACGTGGAAGATGTCTATGCGCAATACAGCGGTGGCGTCTTTGACGCGCAGGCGATCAGAGAGTATATCCACTACGCCTTGAACAATATGGGCGTGCAGTATGTGATGCTTGCCGGTGGAGACACGAAGGACTCCGCGCGACTACAGGGTGCAGGCAGCATCAGCTTTATCCCGTCGCTCTATGCCGAAACCACCGAAGATCATCTACTTCGCGCCGGTTGATCCGCTTTACACGGATCTGGACGGCGACAACGTACCGGATGCCGCCATCGGCCGTTTCCCGGTGCGCATCGGTGAACCAGCTGACCTGCGATGGTCGACAAGACTCTGCTCTATGACGACAGGACGGAAAGGCAGACGGCCGCCTTTGCGGCAGATGTCAGCTATGAAGATGACAGCGATTCCTTTGTTCCCGCCGGCTGGTCCGTAGACAAGGCTTATGTAGGTCCTGATGGACTGGCCACAGCCAGGACCACGCTGATCAACAGCATGAACAATGGCCCGGCGCTGGCCAGCTTCGTTGGCCATTCAGACACCGATGTGTGGACCTTTGACCCCTTGTTCAGCACCTGGGATGCTGCGCGCTCTACCAACCTGATAAACCCATGGTGGTGACACAATGGGGCTGCTTTAATACGTACTATGTGGGAGGAGCGTTCACGTCACTTGGTGACAACTTCCTGCTCAGGCCGAACATTGGCGCGGCTGCTGTAACAGGCGCTACGACCATCACAGATGCTCATTCTGAACGAGAGTTAGGCAAACTGCTGATGCCCAAGTTGGTACAACCCGGCGTGAGCATTGGCGAAGCGATGCAAGAAGCCAAGGTTGAATTGGCCGCTAAGCACCAGGATATGGTGGATGTGTTGCTTGGTTGGACGATTCTGGGCGACCCGACGTCTGGTTGTGCAGCCTTAAGAGAAGAAATACGCAGGAGGTAATTTCTTATGAAAAAACAAGATGAACTGCAAAGGGCTGTACAGCCAGATGGTGAAGAGATGATCAAGAAAAGCTATCACAGACCGGTTTTGAGCCAATACGAAGATTTGCGCACGGTGACCTGGGTAGTTCGCCCGGTGGCGCAGGAAAGCGGCAACGGGGGGCCTTGGTTCAAGCGTGCGGGACTAGACCCGCCACCCCTTCGAGGAGCTCCCGCGGTTCTCAGTGCAGCCGACGATATCTATGGTGGTAGTTAAGCGCATTGCTCACTAGTTGATCTATTAGCCTCCCGGGGGTGCCTTTCTCCGGCCCTCTGGGAGGCTCTGTTGTTCCTTCGCCGTTGTTTTCGCGGAGCCTGTCTTGTGCTCGCACCTTCTTGATCTCTGATCGCTGATCCTATTTTTCCTCATCATTGTCGAATCGAAATGAGTGCAATTGCCGGCATATTCAACCGTAATGGCGTGCCGGTCGAACGGTCGGATCTGGCGCTGATGATGGCCGCGCGCCCGGAACGCGGACCTGACGGGCAGGATATGCGGATTCTAGGCCAGGCGGGACTGGCACACCGGCACTTCTGGATCACGCCTGAAGAGTGGGGCGAACGACAGCCACTTGGCGATGGCGATTGTCTGCTGAGCTGTGACGCTCGACTGGACAACCGCACGCAGCTTTCGCGGGCATTGGAGCTAGACCCTGTACAGGCTACGCGAGTCAAAGCGATGCCGCTTTCATTCTGCTCAGCTACCGCAAGTGGGGCGTGGGCTGCTTGTCACATTTGCTGGGCGATTTCGCTTTTGTTTTGTGGGATGCGGCGCAGGAGCAGCTCTTCATGGCCAGAGATGCGCTGGGCGCACGGGATGTCTGCTATTACGTGGACGAGCAGGTTTGCCTGGTTGCCTCTGAGATCACGCAAATCCTGGCTCATCCACGGATCCGGCCGGCTGTGAACGAAAACAAGCTTGTCGCCTTTTTGGCCTTCTTGTGGGACAAACCGGAAGAATCGTTCTACGAGCATATCCACTATCTCCCTCCAGCCCATGGTATGACCGTATCAAAAAATCGCGTATCTATGTGGCGCTACTGGGATGTCGATCCGCAAGCACAGATCCGCTACAAGGATGAGCGCGACTATGCCGATCATTATCTGGAATTGCTGCGTGAAGCGGTGCGCTGCCGGCTGCGAAGCGTTGGCCCGGTGGGTATTTCCCTCAGTGGGGGACTGGATTCCACGTCGCTGGCAGCATTGCGGCGCCGATGTTGCCGCAGCAGACAGCCGGCCAGGATCGCTTGAAAAGCTATTCGTATAGTTTTGACGAATTGAAGAGCTGTGATGAAAGGCGATTTATTGAGCCTGTCGTTGATCAACTGGGGATCGAAGCCAGCTATCTGCCTTGTGACGACAAGTGGCCACTCAAGAATCTCTCCAAATGGCCCATTCTACGGGATACGGTTAACGCCGACCCGTACGCGTGGCTGCCTTTCACCGTCATGGAGGCGGCTGAGAAGAGCGGAATCCGCTTACTCTTGGGGGGGTATTACGGTGACGTGCTGTTCACAGGTGGCCAGTATTGGGCGCTGGATATGATGCGCGGCAAACGTCTGGCTTTGTTGGCCAGGACCGTTAGCAATAATCGTTCGATCATCAATTGGAAACAGGAGATCTTTGACTCCGGATTGCGCCAGCTCGCGCCGCAGCGTATCGTGCGCGGCTACCGTCGCCTGCGACCGCGGCCGTTGGAAGCGGTCGCATCCGGCATTCACCCTGATTTGTTGGCCCGCAGCGACATTTACCAGCGCCAAACTGAAGAAGAGGGGCGGTTAAGATTTCCAGCTCCAGGACAGTGGCATCGTTATCGCAGCTTGACGCTGAGCATTTTCAGCCAGGGGCTGGCCGCTACCCGCCAGCAATACAATGGGCATGGTATGGAGCTGGCGCAACCGTATTATGACCGGCGGTTGGTGGAATTTGTTATGGCCGTGCCCGCCGAAGAGCTGGGTCGCCCAGATTATGACCGGCGGCTGCACCGGCAGGCCATGAAAGGCCTTTTGCCTGAGGCGGTCCGCCGGCGAACGCGCTTTACGCTCTTCACCCCTCTGCTGCTAAAAGGGCTCGAGGATAAGGAAAAAGAAACCGTAAGGCGACTACTAGACGACCCGCTGGTTGTGCAGCGCAACTATCATCGACGGTGATTGGCTGCGGTCGCAAATGCAGCAAGAATTTGATTTATCAGATGAGTCAATGCGACTGTGGTTTAGTTTGTGCCTGGAGCTGTGGCTGCAGCGTTACTGGAATTGATTGATAGCTGTCAGCGGTCAGCTTTCAGCTGTCAGCCTACGTCCTTCGCCCTTCGTCTATTGTCCATCGCCAGCTGTCCGCAGATCATTGAGGTGTCACTCGCTGACGGCAAAATAATATCAGGGCTGGATAAGGATGTTGTCGATGAGGCGGGTCTGGCCGAAGAAGACGGCCGTGGAGAGCAATACGCCCCCCGTTATCTCGTTCAACTCCTGCAATGTTTGCGGATCGGCGGCGCTGACGTAATCAATTCTGGCCAGCGGTTCGGCGTCGATAACGGCGGTCATCATCTCTCTTAGCAACTGCCCATCGCGTTCTCCGGCCTTAAAGGCTGCTTCTGCCTTAGTTAGCGCGCGATTAAGGACGACAGCAGCCGCACGTTGATCAGTTGTAAGGTATTTGTTGCGCGAACTTAAGGCCAGGCCATCCGCTTCGCGCACAATTGGGCAAACGATCATCTCGACATCGATGTTGAGATCTTGAACCAACCGGCGCAGGACGATCGCCTGTTGGGCGTCTTTTTGACCGAAGTAGGCGCGTGTGGGCTGGATGATGTTGAAGAGCTTGGTTACGATGGTGGCGACGCCCTGAAAATGGGTGGGGCGTGAAGCACCTTCTAAGGGTAGGGAGAGTTTATTGATGGTGACGGCCGTCTGGAATCCAGAGGGGTACATGATCGCGTCGTCGGGAGCGAAAACGAGAAAGACGCCTTCAGCTTCGAGCAGGGCCAGATCACGCTCCAAGTCTCGCGGGTAGCTGTCCAAATCTTCTTCAGGCGCGAACTGGGCCGGGTTAACATAGATGGTGACGGCCACCCGCTGATTTTCGGCTGCCGCGCGCCTGACCAAAGATAGGTGCCCTTCGTGCAGGTAACCCATCGTGGGCACGAGACCCCAGCTCAAATCTTGTTCCGCCTGCCTTGCGGCGCGCACTTCGTCTATCTGGGATGTTACGATCATGGTTTAACCTCCGGTAGTTAGGTGTCAGGTGGTAGGTGGTAGGTTGGATAGGAGTGCTTGTAATGGTTTAAGTTGGCTCACAAGTGGTGCATCGGGATCTAGGAGAGGTAGCATTTGCACCAATCGAAATAATTCATCGTTCAGTGGGGTGGGAATGCCGCTGGATCGGCCGCATTTTGCGACGGCGCCGCTGATGGAATCGATTTCTGTTTGTGATCCGCGCAGGACGTCTTGCAGCATTGAGGATCGATTTTCGGCCGTGGCCTGGGCTACCTCAACTACCCTTTGCGAGACGTCGGGATATGGCAGTTCTATATTGAGTGCTTTGGCCACGGTGGCGGTTTCGGCGGCGGCGGTGCACATCAGGTCGCGTGCCTGGGCGTTGCTGGCCAGGAAGCCGTTGGGCACGCGCAGCAAGGCGGTCAGCGGATTGATGCCGGCATTGATGGCCAATTTGCCCCAAACGAGGCTGTCAAGATCGGCAGCTAATGAGGTGTCCAGGCCAGATTCGTTCATGCACTGCACTAACTCTGCCAATATGCTGGATGATCGCGGTGAGCGCGCCAGGTGGGTGGGTCCGCGCCCGGCGAAGCGGACGAGGCCGGGTTGCAGCATGGTTGCTCCCAAGGCGGTGACCCCTTGGGCCACGCGATCGGAGCCAAGGGTTTTGGCCAGCAGATCGACATTTCCCAGACCATTCTGCAGGGTTACAGCCAATCCGTCCGCGGCAAGGAAGAGCTTGATTTCGCGCGCTGCGCGTTCCGTCTGGTAGCTCTTGACCAAGACAAGCGCAATGCCGGCCGTCTTGATCGCCAGCGGATTGTCGGTGACGGTAAACTTGTGATTTGAGCGGCTTCCGCCGGGATGGATCATTGCCAGACCCTGGGAGCCAAGCATTGACATTTGTGCAGGCCAATGCCCAAGTAGCACCAGATCTGTAAGTGGTGAAAGATGGGCTGCGATCAGCGAGCCCAGAGCGCCGCAGCCCACGATTGCCAAGCGCATATTAATCAACCAGTAAGCTCAGAAAGGCGGCTTCTTCCTCTGCTTTCATGGCGTAGGTGTGTTCTTGGGCTGGAAATCGGGAAGCGCGTACATCCTGACTGTAGGCTACAAAGGCGTCAATGATAGTCTGGCGCAATGATGCATATTCTTTGACGAAGCGCGGCTGCAAGCGATCATACAAACCCAGCAGGTCATGGAAGACCAATACCTGGCCATCGCATGCTGCTCCAGCGCCAATGCCAATAGTGGGGATGTGCAGACGCCGGCTGATGACTTGAGCCACGGTGGCTGGAACCGCCTCCAATACGATGGCGAAGCAGCCGGCTGCTTCCAAAGCCAGCGCATCCTGGAGGAGTGTAAAGGCTGATGCGGCCGTTCTGCCTTGTACGCGATAACCGCCCAGTTTCGATTGGGACTGTGGGGTGAGGCCGATATGACCCATGACAGGAATGCCCGCGGCCAGGATAGCTTCAATTGTGGGCACCACTTCTTCCCCGCCTTCCAGCTTGACGCTGTCCATACCGGCTTCTTTCAGGAAGCGGCCGGCATTGCGCACCGCGTCGCTTATCTCAACCTGGTAGGACATAAAGGGCATGTCGCCGACGAGGAAGGCGTGTTTTGCTCCTCTGGCCACAGCCTTGCAGTGGTGTATCATTTCCTCCATGGACACAGGCACGGTGCTGTCATAGCCCAGGACGACCATACCCAGGCTGTCTCCAACGAGAATCATGTCGATTTCGGCCGCATCTACCAGGGAGGCAGAGGCGTAATCATAGGCGGTCAACATGGTGATCGGTTCGCCGCTGTCCGCCATCGTTTGCAGGTCAAGGATATTTACCTTTTTGTTGGCCATCGATTCATTGCCTCCAGGGCTGTGGCAGTGACTGTAAAGGATGTATTCCCGCGCAGGGAGCTTGGTTCTACCATGAGTAGGATACAGTAATTCCGGTATAATTACACTATTATTAGCCACCGTTCGCATCTGAGGACGCGAACGGCACAATAGATGTTTGTCTGATTACCAGCGTGCTGGTTGTCATTCGCCGAGCTCCTGGTTAACGGCCGTGGCCAGAATCTCTACGAGTTTATCAATCTGCTCTCTGTTGATGATCAGTGGGGGACCAACCATGATGATGTCGCCATTTACGCCGTCGGCGCAACCCTGCGAGTGGTAAACGACCAGTCCCAGGTCAAAGGCACGTTCCGATATTTTCCAATCCAGGCGGCGGGCGGCAGGAAAGGGAACCTTGGTCATCCGGTTTTCTACAAATTCGAGACCCCAGAATAAGCCTCGGCCGCGGATATCTCCGACGTGTGGGTGCCGGCCGAAGGCATTTGTTAACTTGTCACCCAGGTAGCGGCCCATTTCATGGGCGTTGCGGATGAGATTTTCTTCCTGAATAATGCGCAGTGTAGCCAAACCGGCGGCGGCTCCAACGGCATGATGGCTGAATGTGCCACCGTGATTGAAGTCACCCAGTCTCTGGCGTATGAGTTCCACATCGGCTCCTTTGGCGGCCACAAAGCCCAGCGGGAAATAACCGCCGGCCACACCTTTGGATGTGATCAGGATATCAGGATTTACGTCCCAATGTTGTAATGCCCACCATTTGCCGGTGCGGCCCATGCCGACCAGCACCTCGTCGGCGATGAGCAATACGCCATATTTGTCACAGATTTGTCTGACACGCCACCAATAGTCATCTGGAGGTTCAGCCGCGCCGAGGCTGGCCCCGCTGATGGGTTCGGCGATAAAAGCGGCCACATTTTCTGGACCATAGGCCAGTATTGACTCTTCAAGACGACCAGCCAATTCCTCACCACTGGCCGGGAAACGGTACGGGTATGGGTGACGAATGCGGGGCATGTTGTGCATCATACCCAGGTAGGGGGTACGCAGGCCAGGCCGACCACTGACGCTTAGCGCGCCCAAAGTCATGCCGTGGTAGCTCAATGAACGGCTGATAATGATGCTCCGGCCCCGTTCATTGCGCGCCATTTGTATCTGCCGTGCCAGCTTGATGGCTGCCTCGACAACCTCTGAGCCACTGCTCAAGAGGTAGAAACGAGACTCCGGCAACGGGACAACTTTTGCCAATTCGCTCGTGTATGTTTCCAGCGCTTCACTGGTGAACATAATGGCGTGCACATAGGCTACTGCTTCAAGCTGGCGGGTCATTGCTTCGACGATCTCTGTACGGCCGTGGCCAACGTTGACGACAAGCGGTCCGCCGGACCCGTCCAGATACTGCTTGCCGCTTTCGTCGAACAGGTATATGCCTTTGCCATACGCTATCTTGGGGCGACCATGGCCCATCTTGCGATAAAATACGTTTCCTAGAGGGTGAGAGTAACGCATCATTAGGTCAGCTCCTTCGTGATTTTTAATCTGTAAAGCCAAGAAATCCCAGAAATTTGTAAGGTGAAAGCTTGCCCTGGGCAAACCCGGGGTCGCAGGGCATTAGCGATACAGCCCGCTGGGATCCAGCTGCTCGCGCATAATCTGCAGCTCGTCTGCTGTAGGAGGGGTCACCTCTCGCAGATTTGGAGAAATCCGCAGGGGCCAGCCTACTTCCTGCTGAATGGATTCGGCCGTTTCACCTTGGGCTACTTCTATGAGCGTCATTTCATGCTCTGGATTGTCGAAATCAAACATGGCGCGGTCTGTTATCACCAGTCCTGGGCCTGCGCCTGGCAGACCAAGTGCCTTGCGGGCTTCCCCGCCTTGTAAATGGCCTGGACTGGTCTGAAAGCTCAACTCCTCTACGAAAGCGCGGCGCTTCAAGCGCATGATTATGAAGATCTGTTTGGCGTTAATAGCGATCTCACACGCTCCACCCGAACCTGGCAGCCGAACCTTCGGTTGGGCATAGGGGCCAATAACCGTGGTGTTTAAGTTGCCATAACGATCGATCTGAGCGCCGCCGAGTAAGGCGGCATCGACCAGTCCGCCCTGCAAATAGTACATGAAGAGATCGGACATGCTGGTCACCGATGTCGCGCCGCTGACGAGCGTGGGATCGCCAATGGAAAGGGGAAGGCGAGCGGGCTGTGCGCCAAAGACGCCGCTTTCGTAGACTAACTCTATGTCCGGTGAGTGACTACGGCGGGCGAGATTGCAGGCGATGTTGGGAAGCCCAACGCCAACAAAAACCACGCGGCTTCCCTCAAGGGCGTGTGAGGCGTTAACGATCATCAATTCGCTTTTTGTGTAATCCATATCGTTCTCCACAAGATGCTAAGCAAACTGCAAAACTTTTTCAAACTACACCTCAGAGGTCTTGTCTTGTAGATTCACTCGAGTAGCCTCTTCTGATAGATCTCTGAGCTGTCTCATGGCAATTCTCACGGGTCAGGCGATTCTGCGTAGCCAGCAGTGACAGCTTTCGCCTCGCAGTCATGGATGGGCTATTTCTCCATCTGTCCCGGCCGCCGATTCAACGATTGCCGGCGATTTTGCTACGGGAGATGGGGATTTTTGCGTAGCCAGAATGAGCAGGCCGATCAACAGTAAGGAAATACCTGCTAAGGCGCTTGGGGTAAGTTTCTCGCCCAATACAAATACCCCTAGGAGGCCGGCAGTCAGCGGCTCGGCGAGGGTTAAAGTAGCCGCGGTCGCCACGGGAATAGCCGATAATCCGATGGCAAACAGCAAGTAGGCGAAGCCGACGGTAACAATTCCCAAGTGTAGAGCAACCGCCATGCCGCGTGGTTCCAGCAGCCAGGAAAGATCGCCGGCAAAAAGTATGGGCAGTAGAAAGAGCACACCAATGCTGAATGTGACGGTTAGTACAGCTCCTGCGGGTTTAGAGTCAAGCAGATCTTTGCTAAGCATGGTATATAGGGCATAGGATGTGCCCGCGGCGATGGCCAGGAATATGCCCAATAAATCGGTTCTTATGCTTTCGCTGGCCAAGACGAGCAAAACACAACCGAGGATAGCCAGGGACGTTGCGGCCATCCAGCGACGGCCTGGCCGAATGCGATGTACCAGGAAAACCAAGATCCCGGCGGCGATAGGTGTGCTGCCAATGCCGACGATCGTGCCCACAGCGACACCCGTTCTGGCAACAGCGGCAAAAAAAAAGATTTGGTAAGCCGCGACGCCGGCAGCGGCTGCGAGGGTGGTCACTGGAGGCCAGGATCGCCAAGGGCGTATGCCGACAAGTTCGCCACGGTAAGCAGCCAGAACGGCAAGGGTTAGCGCGCCGATAGCCAGGCGCATCGTACCGACGGTCATGGGTTGCGTCCCTGCAGGCGCAAAAGCCTGTGCAGTTCCAGTGGTTCCCCAAAGAAATGCCGCGGCTAAGATGAACCAACTGCCGCCTGCGTGGGAAAGGTTATTGCGAGCCGCGCGTCTCATCGATCCCGAAGGGTTTTGGAAGCCTGGCTTTTCAAAGAAGCCAGAGCTCTTCGGCAAACGACCCGTGCTGAGCTAATCATAACGGCCGTAATTGACAGGTTCGGACCACATCTCACCGGCATCGAGCGAAGCCAGCCGCTCTTGACCCAGCTTCTCCAGGTAGGACGTGCGATCAGGTACGCCATGTACCCACTCATCAAGCCACGCTTCGGTCGCTGCTTGATCATGAGAGATCTTGTCCCAGGCTAAATAAAAGGCGTTGTCACGATCGTAATAGCCCTGGACGTAGCTTGGATGTGCGCCATATGGTTCATGGACAAGCGCATCGACAATGAGGCCGGGAATCAGCGTGCGGTTAGGGTCGTGCCGGATGATGGCCTCATCCACGATTTCTTCCACGATTACCACAACTTTCCGGGAGGCGAAGGCAACCTCTTTCTGCATACCAAGTAAACCCCATATCTGAGTATTTCCCTGGGCATCAGCGCGTTGGGCGTGCAGAAAAGCAACGTCTGGTTTGAGCGGCGGCACGACGCCGATTTCACCGTCACCGTAGGGGCTGTTCACGAATTTGATTCGCGGATTGGCTTGTGGCAGGTCGCTGCCCTGAAAACTGCGCAAGGGAAAGAAGGGAAGATTGCTTGCTCCGGCTATGTAACGGCCGACCATGCCAAAGTGGGAATATTCTTCGATTTCCAGCGGTTTGGGAACACCTTTCTCCACAGCGCGGCGAACACAATGCAGATTGCCGACACCCGGATTGCCCAGATAACTGAAAATCAGTTTGCTGGCTACGCCCGCTGCTATCATCTGGTCGTAGACCAAATCAGGTGTCATACGTGCCAGGGTTAAGTCCTGCTTGCGCTGGCGAATGATCTCATGTGCCGCAGCAAAACCGATAAAAGCGGTGAAACCTTCAATTGCTACCACATCACCGTCGGTGACGTAGCGGTTAACCGCTTCAGCCATCGTACATATTTTTGCTTCATTCATTGGATGTTGTTCTCATCTGTGCCCGGCAACTAGCGATATAATCTTTGAACCTCCCAGAAACAAGCATTTCTGGGAGGTTCATAAAAGGAGATGACCAGGCTGTCACTGACTGCGGGCAGCCACCGGTGAACGATTAATCAACAACAGTCTGACTCTGTTCGTGCAGATACTGTTGTACGTAGTAGAAACTTCCGGCTGCCTTACCGGTTGAACCACTGCCTTTCCAGCCGCCGAAGGATTGGTAGCCAGGCCAAGCACCTGTAGTCGCACCACCTGCCCGGTTTACGTAGACGACTCCGGCCTCGATATTGTCAAGGAACCATTGGATCTCCTCGTCTTCTTCACCGAAGAAACCGGCGGTCAGGCCGTATTCAACGTCGTTTGCCCGTGCCATGGCGTCGTCAAGGTTCTCAAATCCGCCAATGGTAACGATAGGCAGGAACATTTCATGTTTCCAAAGATAGTGATCTTCGGGCAGCTTATCGGCGATTGTAGGCGCAACATAGAAACCTTCTTTGCCGAGCGTTTTCCCGCCAAAAACGATTTCTCCGTCAGCGCGCAAATCGGCGACAAACTTCTTGTAGTCTTCATATACGCCGCGATTAATGACCGGGCCCATGAAGTTTTCTTTCAAGGTCGGATCCCCAACGTTGATCTGTTTCGTCAACTCAAGGAGTTTTGCCATGAATGCTTCTTTGACGCTGTTATGCACGTAAACCCGGGAACATGCTGAGCATTTCTGCCCTTGTAGACCAAATGCGGAGCGCATGACACCCATGGCTGCCTTGTCCAAATCCGCATTTTTGCTGACGATCGTTGGATTCTTGCCGCCCATTTCAGCCACTACAGGGCGTGGATAGCCGCTGTGCGAAAAGGTACGCAGGATGTTCATGCCAACATCGTAGCTGCCGGTGAAGGTAATGCCGGCGACGTCAGGGTGATCAACCAGAGTCTGGCCGACCGTCCGGCCTGGCCCGGTGACAAAATTAAAGACCCCGTCGGGAACGCCCGCGTCGCGGAAGCATTCGGTCAGAAGCCAACCGGTATAGGGTGTATCGGTGGCAGGCTTGAGAACCACTGTGTTTCCGGCAACCATGGCGGCGCTGCTGGGCCCGCCGGCAAGGGCACCAGGGAAGTTGAAGGGTGCAATGACAACCCACACGCCATACGGCTTGAGTACGCTACGATTATGATGGTGTTCGCTCTCGGCCATGAGTTTGAAACTGAACCCATTGTTTTTTTCCATGGCGTCGCAATTGTACCTGACAAGGTCGGCCGTTTCTTCAACATCGCCCAGCGCTTCGAGGCGATTCTTTCCCACTTCCATGCTCATGACCGCGCCCATGTGGAACAGACGATCGCTCATTAAATCGGCCGCTTTGCGCAGAATGGCGACGCGCTCTGGCCAGGGGCGGCTGCTCCAGGCCGGGAAAGCGGCCTTGGCGGCAGCTATCGCATCTGCGGCATCCTGTTCGCTGCCTTTCTGGAAGTGTCCCATGACTACGCTCGTGTTTACCGGGCTAAGCTTGGCAAAAGTTTCGTCTACGAACCGTTCTTTGCCGTTGATGAACAGCGGGAAGGTCTTGCCGAAACCCTCTTTAGCCTCCGCTACCGCTTCATCATAGTATTCGTGCAGTAGTGGGTCTGGACTGGCCAGGGTCGAGTAAGTGACTTTGATGTGCTTGCGCTTTTTTTCAGGCATAGTTTCCTCCGATTGGGAATATGTGGGATTATCAGTTGATCAGAATTCACGCAGTTCAAGCTGCGATACCTGCGACTGACGATATTGGGCTCTTGTTAATGCTGCAGGAGGGCCAGGAAAAGGTGAAATCTCGTTCAATGCGCCCGTATTATACACTGTTTTGGCGGGCAAGTATAAAGAAATTCAACTTTTTACTGTTAAGGTCACTGGAAATCCAATGAAAGAAAAGTTGAACTTCTTGCTTGACGCTAAGGCATATCTGGCAAAATGAGCTGGTGAAAGGTTAGGTCTGGAAGTTCCAGGATTACGGCACAAGGCATCTCGAGTTTGCTCCAGAAAGTGACGGGATCGAGATGCGGATTGTAAGAACAAACAAAAAGTGTCAACACAGTTCCGTGGGTGACCATGGCCAGGTTGTGCTCAGGGTATTGCGCGACCCACTTATTGACTGCAGCGATTATTCTGCTGCGCGCTTGCACGGCCGTTTCTTGCCCAAAAACAAGCTCGTTTGGCCGGGAAAAGAATCGAGCGATAGCTGCCCGAAACTCCTGTTCCTTGGCAAAGTGCGGAGCATTCCGACGGTCATGCTCTTGTAAGCCCGGCGCTGTCTGTACAGGAACATGGAGCGCTCCGGCCAGGAGCGAACCCGTTTCAATTGCCTTTGGTTCATGGCTGGTGAAGAATCGGTCCAACTGGTACGGCTCGATATTTGGCGCAAATTGAAGGCATTGCTTGCGGCCACTAGCAGACAGGGACCATTCCTGTGATTGTTGGTCGGGATCAATCTGTACGGCCGAATGCCTGATGAGCAGTAGAAAACGTGTGGCGGACGCTGCAGAAGTCATTGAATCAGATAAAAATCTTTAGCGCTAAGTTGCCAATGATTTGCTAGCGTTGCAGCGATTCGCTATCCGTTGAGGGCATCCAAGGACCATTGGGCAGGATAGAAGTTTTCATTGACCAGTAAGGCTTCCGTGTACGCCTCGCGAGCACCGGCAATGTCTCCCAGGAAGGCCAGGGCATGCCCCTTATACCAGAATGTCTCTTCCACATTGCGTCCACCCTGTGTCTCCAGAGTCGCGTCGGCCAAATCGATGATATCCTGGTAACGTTGAAGTTTCATATATGCCAGGTACGGCTGAAACTGGTACCAAAGCATGCGCGGGGGCAGCCCGATTTCGCGCGCCTGATCAAATGCTTGCGCACCACCTTGATAGTACCTGGTTTCACCAGTCAGACCGCCCATCCGTGTCAATGCGGTACCCAGATTGAACCAGGCGATAGCATCGTCAGGATTGCTTTTCGCTTCTGCTTCGGCGCGGGAGGCAGCATTTTTCCACATGGCGAAATCATCGAACATCTCAGTCCCAAGTATGGCGGCAACCTCATCTTGCTGCTGAGACTGGTACACGACATAAAAAGTGTAGTTGAACTGCTGCCAGAACTTCTCAATCTCGTTGTAGGGCGCCGGACGCCCGGAACCGTCCCAGGGTCCCAAATAGCTGTCCTGTGTCAGAAGCTCTTGCTTCTCGTCGTCGTAGCCGAAGACTGTTAGATAGTGTCCCCACCAACCTGATTCAGGAAGCTGGTATCCCTTCTCAATTACCACCGGATAGCCGGCAGCTACAAAACGTTTCACCATTTCCAGCGTGCCGCCGCTGCGGGCTATTGCACCGTAACCGGGGGTTTGTTCATTGACGTAATCCGCTATCTGCCACGGACTGACGTTGCGATCTTCCGGGTTGGGTTTGAGGTAAGCCGCTACGTCGGTTTGAGTAATGTCGTTGCCCAGATAATTGAGAGTCTGGGTGAGGTTCGCCGGCCCGCAATTATTAAATGTCTGTTTTATGATACCCAGGCCGTTCAACTGATGTCGAACTGGAAGTGGCGCAAGAGTCGGGGTAGGGGCCGGAGTGGGGGTTGTCGTTGGGACCATGGTTGGTTCTGGTGTTCCATTTTCCTCAGCTTCGTCCAAGCGCACTTCTTGCGTCGCAAGTGGCTGAATCGTAGGTAATATATTGGCCCGCGTTGCTTCGATGGTGGGCGAGTCTTCGGCGATCAGATCGGCGATGTCTACCTGGTTACCCTGGCTGCCTTGAGACGGGGCAGGCAGCGCGGTAGCAACGGGCGCCACGGCATCTATGACGCCTTCAGTAATACCACTTAGCATTTGACTACGCTCTGCTAGGGCAACACGATAACGACCAGGAATGGCCTGTACCGCACTGGGTAACGCCAGCAAACCAACGATAAATATGAGCTGTAGCGTTACTATTGTGAGGATGATGTATCTTATCCGTTTTTTCATGTAATCTATTCTCTAGCTCTATTAGCAAATATCGTGCAATGTTGCTTCATTCAAATAAGAGTTCAACCTTTTTGGCGAATAATGCGGGAAAAGTGCATGACTTGAGAAGTTGACCTTCTTGCTTACTGTATGGCAACAGATGATCAGGGCAGCGCAGCCAAGGCCTCCGCAGCCGGCAAGAAGTTTGGATTGAAATCTACGGCTTCCTCGAGACTCTCACGGGCGGCTTGTTCGTCGCCCAGTGCCGCTAAGGCAAGGCCTTTGTAGTAGAATGATTCTTCAAAATAGGGACGGTCTTTTAGCGTCACGTCGCTTAACAACAGGACGTCTTCATAACGGCCCGTCTTGTAGTAGGCTTCATAAGGGCCGAACTGGTACCAAAGCATGCGCCAGGGCAGCCCAATGGCACGTGCCTGGTCGAACGCCGTAGCCGCTTCTTCGTACTGCCCAAGACCATTGTAGATCGTGCCCAGGTTAAACCAGAGAAAAGCATTATCCCTGTCGGTGGCAGTCTCGCTTTGCACAGTCTCCAGGGCGTTTTGCCACATTTCGCTGTCGTCCATCTCTTCGCCTAGGATGGAGGCGAGCAATTCTGCTTGTTGTTGCTGAGACAAGACAATATAGTTGCGATTAAAATGTAGCCAGTATTCATCCAGTTCCTCATAGGAAAGGATACGGCCGTCAGGGTGGGCGTTCTGTAAGGGTTCTTCGCTTGTGCCAAACCAGGAATCGTAAACCCAAAATTGCTCTTGGTCGTCGTCGTAGGCAACAAGTAGTAGATAATGTCCATACCAACCCATCCATCGATATTCACCGGGTGGTTCTATGCCAATCTCAATGATGACCGGCATATCATTGGCCACAAGGCGGCGCAGTATTTCTCGCGTGCCATCGACGCGGGAGATGGCTGTATAGGATGTCTGTTCGTTGACATAGGCAGCCATCTCATCGGGACTGACATTACGATCTTCCGGATCTGGTTTCAATACAGCCGCCGTGTCATCCTGGGTGATATTCAGGCCGAAGTAGGTAAGCGCCATGGCCAACGTTGCCGGACCACAATTGTTCCACGACTGGAACTTGTGCTGGAAGCCACTCAGGCGACTCAGCGGTGGCAGCGGCCAAGGAGTTGGAGATGGCGGTGGTGTCGCCGATGGCTCAGGCGTTGCAGCAGGCCGCTCGGAGTCGCCGTTTTCAGCGGCTCTTAGGTCAAAAGCAGCAAAGGTGGCTCCTATGGGTGTTATGCCGGCCGTGGGCGTGCCTGGGACATTTTCTGCTCCTTGATTCTCGGCAACAGGTATAAGTAGATTTTGGGCGGCGACTGGTCGCTCAACCGTTGGCAGGATTGCTACCTGATCCTCAGGAAGTCCGAACTTCTGAAAAGGTACAGGCAGGCGCATCACATAACGATCCGGCATTGCCTTCAAAATGGCCGGCACTGCCCATGTCAGGATGATTACAACCAAAATAATTGGTAAAAGAAGCTTCAGTTTTCCCATTCTCTTTGCGCGGTTGCGCCTTACCTGGCGCTGCGATTAGCTGCGAAATTCGGTGTGCTAAACGTTACTTCATTTCGCACTGGCGCATTGTAACCCAGACCACGCAGAGCTTGAAAACATGCTAAGTTACCTCTTAACAGCCCAAACCTTGGGCAGAGTTCATTATTGGTTTATTTCCGGCCCAAATCAAGGCGAATGAAAACCCTCATTCTACCGTCACGCTCTTCGCCAGGTTACGGGGCTGATCGACATCTGCTCCGCGGCGGACGGCGATGTGATAGCTCAGCAGCTGCAGCGGGATAACATTGATAATGGGCGCCAACAAGGACGGCGCTTCAGGCACGTGTATCACAAAGTCTGCTTCGCGGCGGATGTTTTCATCCCCATCGGTAGCCAAGGCGATGACTACCCCCCCGCGTGCCTTGGCTTGTTGAATCTGACTGACCATTTTGTCGTACAAAGCGTCTTTGGTAACAATGGCTACCACAGGCATCGTCTCATCTATCAGGGCAATGGGGCCATGTTTCATTTCGCCAGCCGGGTATCCTTCTGCATGGATGTAGCTGATTTCCTTAAGTTTTAATGCCCCTTCCAAAGCAATGGGATAATTGATGCCCCGCCCCAGGTAGAGAAAATCGGTGGCTTTGAAGAATCTACTGGCCAATTCCTGGTATTCCTCGTCGCGGTCCAGTACTTGGCCAGCCAGATCGGGGATATGGCCGGCATCGGCGACGAGGCGGGCCAACTGCTTCTTGCTGACGGTGCCTCGTGTCTCGGCCAGCAGGCAGGCCAGCAGATAAAGATCCATGATAGAGTTGGTAAAGGCCTTGGTGCTGGCTACACCGATTTCAGGTCCGGCTTGCATAGGTATGTAGCCGTCAGCCATGCGCATGGCCTGACTACCAAAGGCATTGACTATCGACCATAATGTTGCACCCTGTGCCTTCGCCAGATCCATGGCTGCCAAAGTATCTGCGGTTTCACCAGATTGTGTGATTGCCAATACGGCCGTTTGTTCGTCAATTATCGGGTCGTAATAGCGAAACTCTGATGCGTATTCAACCTCGACCGGAATACGGGCCAGCGATTCAATCATAAATTTGCCGACAAGACCGGCGAAGTAGCTTGTACCACAGGCAATGATATAGATCTTGTTCAAACGACGGATCAGACCCGCATTAAGGTTCATTTCCGGCAATAATACACGGCCCTTCTCGAAATCGGCCCGACCGCCCAATGTGTCTATGAGGGCACGAGGTTGATCGAAAATCTCCTTTTGCATGAAGTGCTTGAACTCTCCGCGGGCGGCACTGACGGGATCCCAGGCGATGGCTTGAATTTCCGGCGTAACCGAACGGCCGTCCAGATCGGTGACGGAGTAACTGTTTTGGGTTATACGCGCCATTTGTCGATTTTCAAGGAAGATCATGTCGCGCGTATACGCCAGAATGGCCGGTATATCCGAGGCAATGAACATCTCATCTTCGCCGATGCCCAGAGTTATGCCGCCAGCATTTCCCAGGCGCGCACAGACCAACTCATCAGGATGATCCACATTCATCACCACCACGGCGCTGGCCCCTTTCAGAAGGTGCAGTGTTTGACGAACAGCTGTTGCCAAAGGCACACCAGCTCCCAGGTGTCGTTCCACAAGCTGAACAATGACTTCAGTGTCCGTATCTGATGTGAACTCAATGCCCTCAGCCTCTAATTCTTCGCGCAATGGTAAGTAATTCTCGACGATGCCATTGTGTACGACCACGACACGCTTGTTCATGCTCATATGCGGGTGGGCATTACGCTGATTTGGCGGTCCGTGTGTTGCCCAGCGCGTGTGTCCTATACCAATATGTCCCTTGATAGGTGAAGCTATGAGCATCTGTTCCAGGTTGGCCAGCTTGCCCGCGTCTCGACGTAATTCGATTTTCCCATTCTGTTCAATAACGGCTACCCCGGCGGAATCATAACCGCGGTATTCAAGCCGTTTTAGACCCATCAGCACGACTTGTTCGGCCTGGCGGGATCCGATATAGCCAACTATTCCGCACATCTTTCTGTCACTCCTAGTGCGTCTTGTAGCGCAATAGGCACAGTAGCCCCTATAAGCTGCGTAAGCAGGTAAAGGTAACCGGGCGAAGCTACGCTAAAGCACGCCTACGGACGTGCCCGACCAGATTGGATTATCCAACGGAGGGAAACGCCCCTTCTCATGATAAATATCGATAGTTTCTGTTTACCTTAAGAAGGCAAACTACCTATCACTATCTTATGCCACGTGCAGAATGATTTGTCGTCCGGTTGCCCGGAAGCTTTGACGTTCTGCTTCTCGAAGGGGCAATGAATCAGAGTGTAGCAACCCTGGGAGGCACCCGCTGATCTCTCGATTTTCCCGGCGAACCGGTTAGCGCCCACCTTGTGGTGGGGAACCTCCACCTCGTTAACCGCAGACAATTCACTTAGCTGCGGCCCATGCGCTATTCAAGCCCATCTATCACGGTTTTTATTTTTCGGAAACCGCTGGTGATGTCTCCCATCGTATCTCTCCAACTGAATAATGTCAAACGGGACGCCAGTTCTGGAAATGCGCCAGATCTGGCATCATTAAGAGCAACCGGTTATCAGACCGCGAGAAGGCCGGGGAATCTTCTGTGAGGGCAAGCTCTTTATACTTGTAGTCGAGATCGGGAACCCAATTCTTGGACATTCTAAAGGTAGCCCTCAAAAAAGTGTGCCGGCAGTGCTTGAACAATTGTGAGGTGTAGGTATAGTTACCTTGTCAGGGCAGAGTACTTTTGCGCTCGACGTTGAACAGGTCTCGTTTGTTGACACGTCTTCTATTCTGGAGAAGAGGCTTTTATGAAACAGCTTCCCGAGCATGGTCCTTGCTTCATCTGTGGTTCAGAGAATCCAAAGGGATTGGGCATCCGCTGGCATGTGGGCGACGATGGCTCGATTACAACAAAGGTGACCTTGGAGCTATCCGAGCAAGGTCCACCGGGTCATGCACATGGGGGTGCACTCGCTGCCATACTGGATGAGATCATGGGAACCGCGGCATGGCAGGCCGGCTTTATGGTGATGGCCGCCAATTTGAATGTTGACTTTCGCCTGCCTGTTCCATTGGGTGTTCCGCTAACGGTGGTAGGCATGGTCACCGGGCAGGAAGGACGTAAGGTGTATACCCGGGCAGATATTCAACTGCCAGATGGTCAAGTTGCCACGGCCGGCAAAGGTTTGTTCGTAGAAGCGAGGCAAATGTTTGTTTCCGATGAAGATTCCGAGTTCGTCAAGTGGCTGCCGGGTGAAGGGTAAGTGAGTTGCCACATAATCGCGGTATTAATCTGAGAAGCAATCAGCGAAATTATTGCTGTGCGGACAATGGATCATGACGAATGAAATCGCATTGGTATTGCTCATCCTAGCAGGGGCCATCATTCTTTTCGTGTCCGAACGCATTCGGGTTGATGTCGTTTCGATGATGGTTCTTCTGACTCTGCTTTTCACTGGACTGCTTACACCAGAAGAAGCGTTTTCCGGCTTCTCAAGCCCGGCTGTGGTTACAGTATGGGCGATTTATATCGTTAGCGCCGGACTGATGATGACGGGTGTGGCGGATTCAATCGGCCAGCGGATCTTGCGTGTTGCAGGCTTCCAGGAGTGGCGATTGGTGGCAGTGATCATGATCACTGTGGGCGTTATGTCTGCCTTTATGAACAATATTGGCGCAACGGCCGTTCTATTGCCCGCTGTTGTGGCCATCGGTCGCAAGGCACAGATTCCGGCATCTAAGCTGCTCATACCGCTGGCATTTGGATCGTCTGTTAGGCGGTGTAACGACCCTCATTGGGACGCCTCCCAACCTCCTGGTCAGTAATGCGCTCTTCGCGGCAGGATATGAACCATTCTCGCTGTTTGATTATACACCGATGGGCCTGATAATCATGACGGTTAGCATCTTGTACATGGTCCTTTTCGGTCGCCACTTGCTTCCCAGGCGACATGATGAAGTTCGCGATGGCCTTGTTATAGAATACCAACTTCGAGATTACATGACCGAATTGCAGGTGCTACCTGAGTCGCCGATGGTCGGCAAGACGTTTGCTGAAACCCGCCTCGGTGAATCGTACGGGTTGAACATCGTGGGCATGATTCGCGAGCGGCGGGTTCGGTTAGGTTTTCTGCCCGACGCTCATATCATGGCAGGCGATTTGCTAATTGTACGTGGATCGATCCAAAAGATTCTCTCATCAGGGCGTGAGTTGGGTGTTGCCATCGATCCCCACCTCCGGCTGAGCGAGACGGATTTGACCTCACCTGAGGCCACTATTTCAGAAGTAGTGATCAGCCAAAAGGCAGATTTCCTGGACCGAACACTTGAGGAGATTGAATTTCGCAGTCGCTTTAACTTGACCGTTCTGGCCATTTGGAGGCAGGAGACGCCAATCGTGGATCGCATCGGCAAGGTACGTCTTAAGTTGGGCGATACGCTTCTGGTGCATGGTCGTAGAGAACAAATCGAGGGCTTGCGACGCAACCCCTCATTCCTGGTATTGGCTCCGGTTGAAGTGGAACGTCACCGGCGAGATAAGGCGACGCTGTCGATTGTGATTTTCTTTCTGATGATTGGACTCGTCGCCAGCGGGTATGTGCAAATTTCCTCGGCGGCTGTGTTAGCGGCAGTACTGATGGTAATTGCCGGATGTCTTAAAATGGATGATGCATATCGAAGTGTTGAGTGGCAGTCGGTATTCTTAATTGCCGGAATGTTGCCGATGGGTATTGCTATGGCAAAGACCGGTACCGCCCAGTATCTCTCCGACCAAATGATTGACCTGGTCGGCGACTACGGGCCCCAGGCGATTATGATTGGGTTGTTTGTGTTGACGACATTAATCACAGAGTTCATGTCTAACGCGGCTGCGGCCGTTTTGGTGGCCCCAATCGCCATCAGCGCCGCCGCACAATTGAACATCGCGCCCTATGCATTTGTGATGGGCGTGGGTATTGCGGCATCAAATTCATTCCTGTTTCCCATTGGTCATCAAGCCTCCGTGCTGGTATATGGACCGGGGAATTATCGCTTCTTTGACTACACAAAGGTCGGTTTGCCCCTTACCTTGCTTATTTGGGTGCTATTGATTGTTTTCTTGCCTATCTTGTGGCCTTTCTAGCAGCGGGGTCAGTAACATTTGGGTTACGATAGAGCTGCACTTCGTTCTGCGGAAGGGGTCGCAATGCGATCTAAGAAAGCGGTTAGATCAGGTGGTTCTTGTTTGCTTCGGCCGTTGCTCAGAGCGTATAATGATCAAACGCCGGAAGGTCGTCTTCTCTGCTTGCCGCCGGCGCTAGGAATATCAATATGTCAGATTTATCTTTTCTGTGGGCGTTGGGCGGTTTTCTTATTGTCCTGACTCCGGTTGTTATTATCCATGAATTGGGACATTTTACCGCAGCCAAGCTGTCAAATATTCGTGTTGACGAATTTGGATTTGGCTTGCCGCCTCGTGCCCTTAAGTTGGCGGAAAAAGGTGGCACCATCTACTCGCTTAACTGGATTCCGCTTGGTGGATTTGTAAGACCGGCCGGTGAAGATGATCCGACAGTGGAAGGTGGTTTCGCCGGGGCTTCTAAGCGGGCCCGCTTTTTTGTCCTGGTTGCTGGCGCCGGTGCCAACTTTCTGGCGGCTATTGCGATCTTCTGGTTCGCGTTGGTTCTGGGTCCTCCAGCTGTAGCGATTGGTGATGTGCACAGGGGCTCGCCGGCCGTGGAAGCAGGTTTGATGGTGGACGACGTGATCATGGAGGTGAATGGTATTCGCGCTGATAGCAGTGGCGTTCTCAGGGATCAAGTGGACGCCAATGCAGGACGGCCGATTGAACTATTGATCATTCGCGATGGTGAGCAGCTTACGATAACGCTTGTGCCTCGCCGGCCTGGAGAATATGATGCGACAACTGATGGTCCAATTGGCGTAAGTCTCAAGGCGGCGACCAATGGCGAGCGCATAGCTCGAGGTCCTGCGGAAGCGGCTGTGGACTCATTTGGTTTTATGTGGGACAACGTATCGCTGTATGGTCGCCTCCCTGGTATGTTATTGAGTGGTGAGATATCTCCTCAGGAAGCGCGTCCGGTGAGTGTGATAGGTATTAGCCAAATTGCAGGCAGGGCAGCAGAAAGTTCGGCCATGAGCCGTAATCTGTACCCGATTCTGACAATGGCAGCTTTTATCAATATTGCGCTGGGATTGACCAACTTGTTGCCAATCCCGGCTCTGGATGGTGGTCGAATTCTGTTTGTCCTTATCGAGGCAATTCGTGGCCGTCGCGTTGAGCCTGAGCGGGAGAGTATGGTACATATTGTTGGTATGTTGGTACTCTTGGGGCTCATGGCACTCATGATATTTCAGGATATTGTTAATCCCATTGTCCTGCCGCTAGTAACGAAGTGGATAGCATTCGTTTTGTTTTCGATCGCCTGGATAAGAGGGGCTGGAACTAAATCGTGGAAGATGAACGAGGTCAAATCCCTTTTGCCGAGGTGCTAGACGTCTTTATTCACGGCTGATTCCATATCTATTCATCACTTGTATCGCCTTTCTGACATGGATACGGAGGAAACTGCTGACTTTCGCCGCTATTGGTTTGCCGCCTCTGACGAACGCCGACAGGTGATAGTTCGCCATCTGGCCGATCTCAGTGAAGACAGCTTCATCGTGGATTTCTCTCCCATCTTTGCGTTGTGTCTACAAGACTCGTACGCGCCAGTTCGTGGTGCGGCGCTTGACGGTCTTTGGGATAGTACAGATGTGTCTCTAGTTGGGAGCATAATTAACATGTTGCAGGTCGATCCGTCGCCAGAGGTGAAGGTCGCGGCAGCACGCTCACTGGCTCATTATCTAGTGATGGCTGAATGGGAGCAGTTGAAGGGCGTAAATACGACGGCCATTTTTGAAGCGCTTCGCTCTGTATATAAAGATGCAACGGTGGAATTGCCGGTCAGATGCGCGGCGCTGGAAGCGATGGGACCGTTACCATTGCCAGAGGTCTGGGATTTCATCCAAGATGCGTTTGATGGCCACATTATAGAGCTTCAGTTAAGCGCCGTTTTCGCGATGGGTACAAGCGCGGACCCGCGTTGGTTGCCGACCCTGCTTGATGAGATGGAAAGTCCAATTGCAGAAATGCGTGCCGAGGCAGCACGGGCAGCTGGAGCCATAGGCCACGGTTCGGTTGTGCCGCAACTGGCTGAACTCACTTTTGATGAAGATGATGACGTTGCCAGAGCGGCGATCGCGGCCTTGGGGCAGATTGGTGGGGCTGAAGCTCACCGTAGCCTAGAGGTTCTGTTATCAGATACAGAGTTCGCCCATCTGCATGAGGCTGCAGAGGAAGCGATAGACGAGACGATATGGCTCGAAAGTGATCTCGAATCATTCCCTTGGCTTGAGGGTGATGATTTGAATGATATCGCTGAATGAGGCGTTCATTTCGCAGACCTACGATTTCCCTTCGTGTCTTACTCACAGCCTTCTTTGAAATCGGGTTTTGCCTACCGGTAGAGATCGTGGTGGGCTTATAAAAGAGTATGGTGGGTTCGAAAAGATCTTAGGATCATCACTACCGCTAATTTCACCTTGCGCGCGGTGGCCGTTGCCAGTATGGTAGTGAAGGTATCTAAGTTTAGTGTGTTGCCGCCTGTCATTGAATATTGGCCTCTTGCGATTATAGTGCTTACGCCGTGATTCCAAAGCGCCTTCGACTTCTGGTTGGCCTAATTTCCCTCTTGCTTGTTCTGATGAGTTTGCTGGATGGTGTGTTTGCGCAAGCAGAAGACCCCACTCTGGAGTCCGAAATTGATTATGTATTTGGTCAAGAATTGCGCTTCTCATTAAGCGTTCGAAATGCTTCAGATGTAGAGCGGATCACGCTCTATTTTCGCCCTGAACTTTCAACTGAGTTGTATGTCGTCAATGTGCCTTTTGAATCGGCTGAGACGCTTTCCGTTACTCACCCCATAGATCTTTCTCTGGTTAAGGTGCGACCATATAGCCGGATTAATTATGAATGGGAAGTAGTCCCGGCTGGCAGACCGCCGCTATCGCTCGAGCAGAGCTTTGCTTACGAAGACGACCGGTTTGTCTGGCACAGTACTTCTCGAGGAGGCGCAATGGCACATTGGACGGGCAGCGGCCCGTCTTTGGGGCAGGATGCATTGGATGCAATTACTCCAGCACTTGCACGCCTTTCAAGCATCTTGCCTGTGGAGTTGATCAGCCCCTTCGATGTCTATATATACCCTTCGTCGGCAGATTTGCGTGCCGGTCTGCAGCTGGTCGGATTCGACAGTGAAGTGACAACCCATCCTGAACTGAACGTAATCCTGGTAACCGCCGTGAATCCTCAGTCTGCGGCGGCTGATCTGGGTCAGAGTATCCCTTACGAGTTGACCCATCTTCTGTTGTATCGCATTGCCGGCGGAAAATACGACGGCATTCCGTGGTGGCTGACGGAGGGTCTGGGTTTGAAAGTGCAGGCCAGACCACACCCCGACTATGCAAAAATTCTGGACGATGCTGTCCGATCGGACTCCACATTTCCTTTTCGCCAACTATGCTTGGCCGCGATGGAAAAGGGAGATAGGTTGCTTTTGGCCGAAGCCCAGAGCGCCTCATTCGTCGATTACATTCTCAATCGCTATGGCGATCAGGCGGTAGCGGAGCTAATCTCAAGTTATGCTGACGGCGTGGAATGCGAGTCTGCGGTTCTTCAGACGCTGGGCATAACGCTGGATGATTTGCAGGAAGCGTGGTTGGATTCACAACGAGCACGTTCTGTGACCGGTCAATTCTTTGCGCAATTTGGATTGTGGTTCTTGATCATTCTGGTCAGCCTTGGATTAACAGGGTTGTTGATTTGGTACACAACGCGAGACAGAACTTGGGAATGAGGTGCAAGCAGCCAGGTTGGCAAGAATTTCCTGACCGACATTCAGAAGTTTGGACAGTCTGAACCTATATAAGTAGGTTGAAATCAAGAAAGGATACCATGACCGAAGCAAATTCAGCTTTTTTGCAGGGAACCGCATTGTTGCGTGAACGCCGGACGATAGAAGCAATACCTTATCTCGAGGAGGCTTATGAGCTCCAACCGGACGACGTTGATATAGCGATCAATCTAAGTGGCGCTTATATTCTGACCAAAAACTTCAAGAAAGCAGTGAATATCTTGGAGTCGACTGCTAACCAAGCGCCGGGTCATGCGATGGTATGGACTAATCTTGGTGCAGCATATCTAGGTAATCCTGTATTGGCGCGCGACGCAGATCAAAAACGAGCAATTGCCGCCTTTGAGCGCGCCTTGGAGATCGATCCTGCGGCGTACAGCGTGGCCTATAATATAGGCCTCATTTATCGCGATAGGCGAGAGAAGGGCAATGCAATCTACTGGATGCGCCAAGCTGTTGAACATAATCCGCACGATAGAGACGCGAAACGTTTGTTGGATAGGCTAGAGGCGGCGTAGGGTGCCGTGATCGTTGCAGGAGATAGCGCTTTATTTTCAATACGAAAAGGACGGAAACTGTATGGACCAGGATAATTGCCGCTTTGACCCTTTTGCTGCTGCTATGCGCGCAGAAGGTCTGCCAGAAATATTCATCGAGACTTTTGCCCGATATTATAGTGAGCTTCTGGCTGGCCGTACGGGGTTGATTCGTGAGGCCGACATCGTACCCGTAACTGCTGTGCCCGATATGGAATTGTTTTCAGCTCGTCTTGAAGAAAAAGGCGAAGCATCTTTGAGCAAGACGGCCGTTATCAAGCTAAACGGCGGATTGGGGACCAGCATGGGATTGGAGAATGCAAAGTCGCTGCTAAAAGTCAAGCAGGATTATTCATTCCTGGATATCATCGCGCTGCAATCGGCGTATACTGGGGTTCCGCTGGTGTTGATGAACAGTTTTGCCACCGATGCCGATTCGCTGGCTGTAATTGAGCGTTATGCGGAATTAGACCACGATCTTCCGTTGAGCTTCACCCAGCACAAGGCGCCGAAAATAACAAGATCGGGTTTTGGTCTCGTCTCATGGCCTATCAATCCAGAGCTAGAGTGGTGCCCACCGGGTCACGGGGATATCTACACGGCACTGGTCACCCGAGGCACGTTGAAGGCTCTACTGAACCTGGGCTACGAGTATGCTTTCGTATCTAATGCTGATAACCTGGGGGCGGTCCTGGATAGGAGTTTGCTAGGCTATTTTGCTGAGAATGGATTACCCTTTATGATGGAAGTGGCGGATCGCACGGAGATCGACAAGAAAGGAGGTCATCTTGCACGGCGCAAGATGGACGGCCGATTTGTATTGCGAGAGTTTGCACAATGCGCAGATGAAGATGTAGAGTTATTCCAGGATGTCACGCGTCACAAATACTTCAATACAAATAACCTTTGGATCAATCTTAAGACGATGGGTCAAGTCATGTCCGAACGAGGCAACCAGCTTGGTCTTCCTATGATTCGCAATCGAAAGACGGTTGATCCAAGGGATGCTTCATCTACGCCGGTATTTCAGTTGGAAACAGCTATGGGTTCAGCTATTGGTGTCTTTGCCGGGGCGCAAGCGGTGCGTGTACCCCGTTCTCGTTTTGCACCGGTCAAGAGTACCAATGATCTTTTAGCAGTGCGGTCGGATGCTTACAGCCTCTCGCCGGATTTTCGATTGACGCCAAACCCGAAACGATCTTCCGCTCCCCCAGTAATTGACCTAGATGCCGAGTTTTACAAGTTTGTTTCTGGCTTTGATTTGCGCTTTGCCTACGGAGCACCATCCTTGCTGTACTGTGATCGCTTACGAATTGTGGGTGATTTTCGCTTTGAACAAGGTGTGGTTTGTTGCGGGGAAATAGAGCTAATCAATGAATCGGATACGCAGATTGGTCATCCCAGAGGGGACGCTTCTGAAAGGACGACAGGAACATGAGTAATGTCCTGACCGTGATAGGCGGGGGATTGGCTGGTACAGAGGCTGCCTGGCAGGCTGCCGAAGCCGGTGTTCAGGTTCGCCTGTTCGAAATGCGGCCACGTAAAACAACTCCAGCACACAGCAGTGAGCAATTGGCAGAGCTTGTTTGTAGCAACTCACTCGGTTCGTTTCAAGTTGATCGGGCTCCGGGTCTCTTGAAAGCAGAATTAAAGGGGCTGGGATCCTTAATTTTGGATTGTGCGCAGAGGGCGGCAGTACCGGCAGGATCTTCTCTGGCAGTTGACCGAGACGTGTTTGCCTCTCTTGTGACGGAACGAATTGAGGGGCACGAGAGGATTGAGTTGATTCGGGAAGAGGTAACGGCCGTGCCGGAGCAAATAACCATCATTGCATCCGGCCCTCTGACGTCAGCTGCGATGACGAGCGAACTGCAACGATTGTCTGGGCAAGATCATCTTTATTTCTATGATGCCGTATCGCCGATTGTCCATGCTGAGACGATCAACATGGATATTGCATTTCGCAGGTCACGCCATGATCACGGCGAACTATCGGACGGAGATTACATCAACTGCCCCATGAACGAGGAAGAGTACAGGCGATTTTATGATGCGTTAGTTGCTGCCGAAACCATCGTTCTCAAAGAGTTTGAGCGGGAAGACCCTTACTTTTTCGAGGGGTGCATGCCGGTAGAGGTTCTGGCGACTCGAGGATTTGAGGCATTGGCCTTTGGCCCAATGCGGCCCGTAGGATTGGACGATCCGCGAACTGGTAGGCGACCGTATGCAGTGGTACAGTTGCGGCAAGACAATCTGGCTGGGTCCTTGTACAATATTGTTGGCTTCCAGACGAATCTGAAATGGGGCCAGCAAAGGCAAGTGTTGCGTTTGATCCCGGGTTTGGAGCACGCCGAATTCTTGCGCTATGGTATGATGCACCGCAACACATATATCAATGCTCCAGCTTTGTTACATCCTACCATGCAATTTCGCAGCCGGGCAGATCTCCTGTTTGCCGGGCAGATCACCGGAGTTGAAGGATATATGGGCAATGCAGGAACAGGATTGGTGGCAGGAATAAATGCAGGGCGTCTTCTCGCTGGAAAACACCCTCTCATTTTTCCCACAAACACCATGTTAGGAGCCTTATGCCATTATGTGACGCATGCTGCAGCCAGGGATTTCCAACCAATGAAAGCAAACTTCGGGTTATTCACATCCCCAGCGACGAAGATGAATAAGGCAGATCGCTACCGCTGGTATGCGAGACGGGCATTGACCTCAATGCGTCGCTTTGCGCGCGATAATGACGTTATTTATAACCGGGAAGATGCCGAACGGGATATTGAAGATCATGGAAAAGATAGATTGAGTACTCCATCGATGACGTAACAGTTTATAAGGATCGGGCGCGCATGACCTGCAAAGGATTGGTGCAAGTTGACGCTGGCGTTCACAAATTGATTTTCGATGAACTGCCCCTGACCCTGGATCCCGACTCGGTGCGCGTAGGAGGGGGTGGGGCTGCCCAGGTACGCATTCTTGGTGTTGATGTATCGAGACGCCATTATGAACTAGCCCCGGAACGACGCGTACGTGAGTTGGAGGCTCAGATTGAGCAGGTTGTCGACGATGTCCAGGTACTTGACGATAGTTATGCAGGTCTTGTAGCACAAGTTGAACATCTGCAAGGCCTGCGGCAGGCAACGCGTGAGTTCGCCAGGGGATTGTCCCGAGGTCGCACATCGGTTGAGGATCAAGTGCGGCTGATGCAGATCTTGGGTGAGCAAGACAATGAGTTGCGGACGGCGATGCGGGAGATAAACCAGAAAAAACGAGACTTGGATCGCCAGCTAAATCGGCTGCAACGCGAACTCAATGATCTGCGCAGCGCACGACCGCGTCAGCGCTTCCAAGCGAAAATCGAGGTTGAAGTCTTAGGTAGCGGCGATTTCCGGCCGGAATTGACCTATGTTGTACACGCGGCAGGTTGGATACCGTTATATGATTTAAGATTGATAGATGTTGGGACAGGTCATGTTCTGGAAATAAGCACTATTGCCCAAGTGACGCAACGTACGGGGCAGGATTGGTCTGATGTGCGTCTTTCGGTTTCTACGGCGCGTCCAGCTCTAAATCAGCGTTTGCCAGAACTGAAGCCTTGGTATGTCGATGAATACAAGGCGCCGCAGCCACGTCAAAAGCAAGCAAGATCGGCTGGATTGGAGCCAACTGAGGCTGTTATGGCGGCACCCTTACAGGAGCAGGTAGGCTATGATGCTTTCGCCAAGGATTATGTGGAGGCTGAAGAGGTGGTGGCTGAGGCGCGGGAAAACGGAATGACCGTCACATTTGATGTGCCAGGTCATTGGGATATACCTAGCGACGGTTCACCTAAAAAGATGACGCTGGCTCGGTTGAGCTTGGAACCCAAGATCAATTATCTGGCGATTCCCAGGCATACTGACGCAGTCTATCGTCGCGCGATTGTGGTCAACAAGGGGAGTGGCCCTTTGCTTGAAGGAGGCGCAAGTCTGTTCGTGGGTGATGAATTCATAGGCAATACCAGGATTGAGTACACAGCGGTTGATGATGAATTGGTTCTTCTCCTGGGTGTAGAAGAACGTATCAGAATCGAACGAGAACTCACCAAGCGTGCCGTAGATAAACGCCTTCTGCGAGAGAACCGGTTGGTACGGTATGGTTATGAGATCAAAATCAAGAACTTGATGGCCAAGGCGGTTGAGGTTGAAGTGCAGGATCAGATGCCTGTGTCACGACATGAGCAGATTAGGATTAAGCTGGAGCAGGTAAGTCCTGAGCCGGGTGAAAGAAGTGACCTGAACATAATGGAGTGGCCTGTGGCGCTGAAGCCAGAGTCTGAAGTGAATATCCGGTACGAATATTTGATTGAACATCCAAGTTCATTGAAGATCACAGGACTGACGGACTAAATCAGGTGGCCTGTTGGACTAAATCAGGGCTGTGATGCAGCTTTAGGAGGCGCTTATTTCCACACATATTCATATGTTTGAGACGGTGACACCAAGGGAGCGAGCGTTCTTGGTTGCGGTAGCTCTAAGAGACGGTCGACCCTTGCTTCCGGCGGAGGATAGTCTTGACGAATTAGCTCGTCTGGCCGAGACGGCGGGACTCGTTGTTGCCGGTCAAACGATACAGCGACTGAGCCATCCGTATGCTGCCACTTATGTTGGCCCGGGAAAACTGGAAGAATTGAAAATTCTACTGGAGGAACTTGAGGCCGGTGTTGTCATTTTCGATGATGTATTGTTGCCTCGCCAGCAGCGAGAGCTAGAGCAGATTTTTGGCGACGATATCAAGGTAATTGACCGAACCGCGTTGATCCTTGATATATTTGCGCAACATGCGCAAACGCGGGAAGGCAAACTTCAGGTAGAACTGGCCCAGCTTGAGTACCGGCTGCCGCGTCTGACCCGATTGTGGACACACCTTGCGCGACAGGCCGGCGGTCGTGCAGGCGGCGCTTCCGGCGGCGTTGGGTTACGTGGACCGGGCGAAACCCAGCTTGAGACTGATCGTCGAGAGATCGGCCGTCGTATTTCCCATATTAAGAAGCAACTGGAAACTGTGCGGGCCCATCGTGAACGGCATCGTGCCAAACGCCAGCAAACCGAACTGAAGATTGTTGCCATTGTCGGTTATACCAATGCTGGGAAATCCACGTTGCTAAACCGGCTCAGTGACGCGGATGTTCTTACGGCAGATATGCTCTTTGCCACACTTGACCCGACGACCCGGAAAGTGGAAATGCCTGGGGGGAGGGAGGTTCTGTTTACCGATACTGTGGGCTTTATCCAGAAGTTGCCACCGGAAATAGTGGCGGCATTTCGCGCAACGCTGGAGGAAATTACTGAAGCAGACATGTTGCTTCACGTCGTCGATGTCATTCACCCCCATGCCGCAGCACAATATGAAGCTGTTGAGGATACGTTGGCAGAACTGGAGGTAGATCATTTGCCCACAGTCATCGCGTTAAATAAGGCTGACTTGTTAACGGAGGATTCAGACCTGGTTGCTACCTTAAACATCGATCGGCCAACGGTGCTGGTTTCAGCAGTGACTGGTCAGGGGATTGAAGATTTGTTGACAGCGCTGGAGGCTGCTATGGTTCAATACCTTCAATCCATTCATGTTTTGTTGCCATATGAACGCGGCGAATTGGTTTCAATGCTGCATGAGCGCGGGCAGGTTGATGAAGAAAGACATATTGCGGAGGGAGTTGAGATATTTGGTCGTTTGCCAGGGCGCTTGATGCCCTATTTTGCTGAGTATCAAATCAAGGAATAGTCATTCTGTTAAGGGTCGACCCGTATAACGTGATTGAGCTATGAGTCGCATCAATCAAATTGCTCAAGAGCCACGTGTCCAGACTGCGTTGGCAAGCTTCGAAGCAAAGCGGAACGTTTTGCTTGAATCGATCATCGCGATTCAACAGATTCCATCTCCGACGTTCCATGAAAAAGAGCGCGCCGCTAGTATTGAAACGCGATTCCTGAATTTGGGTCTACAGGATGTAGAACAGGATTCGCTTCACAATGTGTACGGTCGATTGCCGGGACGTGATCCCACTTGCGCAATTCCCGTGGTTATATCGGCACATAGTGACACTGTTTTCCCATATGAGACCGACTTGACCGTCACACAGGACGGCCGTTTCTTCTACGGTCCTGGCATAGGCGACAATTCAACTGGCGTCGCTGGCCTGTTGTCTCTGGCTGAGACCCTGCGAACGTATGACCTAAAGCCGGAGGCCGATCTATGGTTTTTGAGCAATGTTGGTGAGGAAGGGCTGGGAGATCTGCGAGGCATGAAAGCTGCGGTTCATAGGTTTGGGAGGCGAGCGATCTACCTTGTTGTGGAGGGTGGATCATATGGACAGATTACACATGAGGCAATTGGGGTGCGAAGATTTCGTATAGAAATAGAAACTCCTGGCGGACACTCGTGGGGCAGCTTTGGAAAGCCAAGCGCCACCCACGAGTTAGGGCATCTCATTGCGGCGATCGATGAATTAACTATCCCAACATTACCCAGAACGACCTTCAATGTGGGTATTGTCGAGGGAGGAACGACCATTAATAGCATCGCTGCATCGGCCAGCTTGCTGCTAGATTTGCGTTCTGAGGAAACGGCCGAACTGGACAAGCTGGTTGAACAGGTTAGGAGCATTGTGGAATACAGGCGCGAGAAGGCGAGAGGGGCAGGCCGTGACGTCAGATTTCGTGTAGAACAGGTCGGGAATCGCCCTGCAGGACGTACCTCTCGCGATAGCCCATTGGTTCGCATGGCGGAGAACGCTCTGCAATACGTCGGATGTTCACCCATTACCTTTATTGCCGGCAGCACGGACGCCAATATCCCTTTGAGTGAGGGCCTGAGATCGGTTTGCATTGGATTGACCCGTTCAGGGAATTCACACCGGATTGACGAATTTATTGATACGGTCGACTTGCCGGCAGGAATGCAGCAACTGTTGTTGCTGACCTTGGCCGCATCTGGTTTTTGAGCCAGGTGCGACGTGGTATGCTGTCTCTATCAGTCACTGAAATGGCGAGTGGCAATAACGGCATTAGTTAATCAAAGGAGCCTGGAACAAAAACATGGATTTTGAACTAACCGAAGAACAGCGAGAACTACGTCATGTCGTTCACGAATTCGTCGCCCAAGAAGTAAAGCCGAGGGCACGATACACTGATGAGCACAGTGAGTTCAACTGGACGGCTGTCAGAAAAATGGGGCCGTTGGGTTTGCTTGGTCTGGAAGTGCCTGAAGAGTACGGTGGTGCAGACTTAGATGCCATCAGTACGGCTATCGTCATTGAGGAGCTTGGATGGGGCTGTGGTTCAACGGCACTAGCCATAGCTGCGCATAATGGCCTTGGACTAGGCCCTATCATCAAATTTGGCAGCGAAGCGCAGAAACGGTTCTGGTTGCCGCCGCTGGCGAGTGGGCAGGGCAAGTTGGCCTGTCTTTCCTTGACTGAGCCTGATGCGGGTTCTGATTTGAAGGGAGGAATACGTACATCGGCTGTTAGAGAAGGCGATTCTTGGATTATTGACGGAAACAAAATGTGGATGACCAATGCTTCGATTTCAGATGTTATGGTTGTGCTTTGTCGCACTGACCGTGCCGGGGGAAGTCGAAGCTTGAGTCACTTCCTGGTGCCATCCGACGCTCCAGGCATTACTATCGCGCCTGAGGAGAAGAAGATGGGCCTCAAGGGTTCACCCACTCACGCGGTAACCTTCGAGGAAGTGCGTGTTCCGCTGGGGAATATGTTGGGTGGAGAAGGCAATGGATTGCGGCAGACGCTAGCGACTCTTGACAGTGGTCGAATTGGAATCGGTGCATTGGCTATTGGTCTGGCACAAGCAGCGTATGAGGCGGCAGTAAACTATGCTCAGGAGCGAAAGGCATTTGGCCAGTCTATTGCTAACTATCAAGCCATTCAATGGATGCTTGCTGACGCGGCGACAGAAATTCAGGCGGCACGACTGATGGTTTACTTTGCAGCATGGTTAAAGCAAAATGATCAACCTTATACACAGCAGGCTGCCATGTCTAAACTGTTTGCCACGGAAATGAGCGAGCGTGTCTGCCGCAACGCGATCCAGATACATGGGGGATACGGGTACAGTGCAGAGTTTGAAGTCGAGCGACTTTACCGAGATACGCGGCTGATGACGATTGGCGAGGGTACAAGTGAAATCCAACGCCTGGTTATCGCTCGCTTCATTTTGGGACTCTAGGTTAAGCGAATTCGGGGAGTTCTCGGCCGGGGAAATCCGCGAGCAGTTTCTGCTATTTTTTAGTTAACTTGTATCGTTAGGTTGTAGGGTACGGCCTCGCCGGGAGAGGGTACGTTATCCGTGATGAGCCAGATGAAGTAGCGTCCCGCGAGTAGGCGACCCAGAGTTACGGTTTTGTCAACCGTGTAGTCACCGTTGTGACCGATACGGGTTAATGAGCCGCATTGACCTTGCGCGACCAGGATTTGCCCATCTCGTGGCACATAATTGGTCAGCTGCACAATCACGTCACCTGGTTCGTCTACCGTAAAACTGTACCAGTCATCTTTGTCATCCGGTAGAAATTCATAGGAAACGTTGAGTGCAATTGGGAATGCTTGCGTGCACGAGTCGTTTGGTTCGTCAGAAATCGGATTGGAAGAAGCTTTTCCGGCAACTGCAGGCAGGAAAATGAGTTTGGGAATGATTACTATCCGGCTCGTAGCAGTCTTGCCGGCAGCTTCGTGATCGTAGATAACGAACTTGACAAGGCGATCCTCAGTGTGGGGAAGTTCCTGCTGATTTGCATACGTAATGGTGCTCAAGACCTGTTCGAAACTTGCCAGACTCTCCATACCAGTCAGTTGGAGTTGGCCCATCTGCTGATCGTAGTTGTTGGTGATATTTGTGCCACTTGTATCTATGGCTAAGTACTCAGACTGGCCGTCCGGCCTATTTGAAAGCGTGACTGTTGCGGATATCAACGAGCTGTCATCCAGATCCTGGATTTCAACATCCTTGGAAATGGGCAAAGGATCCCCATTCCAATGTGGCATGTCAAACTGAACGACTACGTTCATACCCGGATTCTCCTCGCCATTTAGGTCGATTACGGGCAAATCATTAATTGCTTGCACTTTGACAGTGCTGGTCACAATATTGCTGCTAGCTATCCCGTCGCTGACGGTAAATGCGACAATACGATCATGGATATTGGGATCATGCAAGCGATTTTCGAAGGTTATTGTACGCAAGACGGCCTGATATTCAGCGACGGTACCGATACCGGAAAGCGATAGAATCCCCGTAATTTCATCGTAGGATCCAGATATGCCAGAGCGGTTGATTGTGGCAGCCAGGATGTCGGCCGTGTTGGCCTGATGATTTTCGATGTTCACACGGGCTGACTTAAGAATCAGGCTGTCAACATCACTAACGTTCAAACTGGGACCGGCAACAATTACTGGGCCATTGCCCTCTGTGAACATGGCAATGATATTGTCTGGCAATTCCAATACTGGATCATCATTCACTGCTAAAACATTCACCGATACCTGCGCGGTATTGCTGCTGAATGCGGAGATGCCCCCATTTTGTGAGACATCAATGCCCTGGCTGCCGTTTACGCCAGCCGATTGATCCCAGGCCCGTACCGTTATCTGGCGCTGAAAACCGCTTGCATCAGCGTCTGGTACAAATCGCACGATCGCACTGGTGTCTAGCAAAACGGCCGCTGTATCAGAGATTACACCCATTGTCGACCAGCTTACCCCCCCATCAATGCTGAATTGCCACCTTCCATCGTTGCTATTGCTGCCCACGACTGCAAAGCCACGGTGAGCGCCTAAGTCATCATCGTGAATAGGATCAACTGGAGCTGATTTTATAAGAGAGCTCACTGTGTTGCCGACGGGATTTATGTCGTCTTCATAGACATCGCCAAAATCCATTTGTGCCGCAGGATCTAGTTGCGGTGCATTGTTGAAAGGGCTGACCAGCAAGGTTGTTGTCGAGATCTGACTATCATCGAGGCCGTCATTTATCACAAACGCTATGATGCGATTTCCCAAAGTCGGGTTCAAAGCCAGATTGTTGTATGAGATTTTGCGTAAGACAGTGGCATATAGGTCCAATGAACCAGCGCCTGTCAACCGCAATTCCCCAGTGGCGGGATTGTATGGAATCACAGTGAGTGGTGAAGCATCTCCGTTGACTGCCAAGAGTTCGGCTTCTCCATCTGGCCGCGTAGTCAGGGTGATGATGGCCGATGTGATTTCATTGTTGTCATAATCTTCGACGGTAGCGTCAGGTGCAACCACAGGCACGAGGCCAGAACCTGCTGCATAATTCGCGATGAGATTGGTTCCCGATATTATGCCGTTAAGATCTAAGACGGGAGGATCGTTCACGGCCATCACATCAATAGTAGCGGCCTCGGTTGCAACACTAAATGCAGATGATCCACCGTTTACTGATACATCTACTCCTGTTTTTCCATTGCTCCCACTGGTTTGGTCCCAGGCTCGAAAAGTGATACTTGCCGGGCCATAGTAATTATGTTGGGGCAGGAAGCGAACACGGGCAGCGGGATCGAGCAGTGTTGCGATATTATTGGCTACAACACCAAAACTCTGCCATGAGGTCCCGGCGTCCGTCGAGTATTGCCAGTCTCCATTGCCTCCTCCTACCTCAATGACAGCGATACCCTCCAAGCTGATGGAATCGATCCTGGTATCCGGATCGGTGATGCGATCTTCACCACCTGTTTCCGCCGATTGGATGATGGACTTTACCAGATTTCCTATCTGATCCGTGACGTCCTCATCGATAGCCGATAAGTGCATATCACCGCTGTTGTCTAGTATGGGCGCATCGTTGACAGCATTGATTGCAACTATGCTTGTGACTGCCTCACTGTAGTTGGCGCCATCATATACCTGGAACGTAACCAACCGATCTGTGGTGTTCGGTGCATCCGAAATATTGTTGTATGTGACAGTTCGCAACGCTGTCTGATAGTCGGCGATGCTTTCTGTTGAGCTCAACTTCAATTCACCCGAGCTCGGATTATAGCTGGACGAAATGTTCGTAAGGGTGTCACCAATCTCTAGAATTTCTTCGTTTCCATCAGGCCGGTTTGTGAGTGTCACTATGGCTGATTGAATGGTAGCACTATCAGTATCAGAGATGGTGAGCGCGCCGGAAACGATTAGTCGTGGCCCTGCGTTTTCGGTAAATGTAGTCGCAAATCCAGAGCCGGGATCGGGCCCGTTGAGGTCAATTGTCGGAGCCGCCGTTGCGATCTCTGCCAGCATTGGGGGGGCATGTAAATCCTGGAGGTCCCCTGCTTGTGCGACCGCGTTACGCAAAATCAGTAAGCTCACTAGCAAAGCGAAAAGAACTGCAGCTAGCAGCAGAAATCGATCTCTTACTGTGCTACGTCTATTGGTCAAAACGTTATTTCTCTCATGGTGTATCATAGCGGCGGCGTGGGCGTTGATCTGGGTTTATCTTGTTTGTCATTATTGCCTCCACCTCCACTTGATCCACCCTCAGGAGTCAGGGTTGGTGTTACTGTTGGTGTAGGTGTGGCCGTTGGGGTAGCTGTATATGTCGGCAGTGGCGGAGGAATCGTGGCTGCAACGCGAACGTTATCCAAGGCAATTTCTGCAACAGGCTCGCCAACGATTGCTGAGATCCAACCGATACGGCCGTCGGCCGTTTGCACGACGTACCACAGATCCAGGCTCTCATTCTTACCAAGGATCACCACCCTGTCATCTTTCATCAAGTAACTGTTGACGTCGAAGCGCATGCCAGGACCGAAACGTAGACTTGCCGAACCGACAGTAACTAGATATTCAGGTATCGGCGTTGGTGGTGGCTCTGTCACAGTAGGGTTATTGGGTGTGACAGTAGATGTGGGCGCGGAAGTCGGGGTACTTGTGGCTGGTCTGTGTAGAGGTCGCTGAAGGTTCAGTGGTCGGAGTGGGAGAGAAGATGTTGCTGCTGACTATTGTGTCCTGAACCCTTTCAACCAATGGGGCAGGAGTGGTGACTTGGCGTGTAGTCGTCGCTGTCTGGCTGGCTAGCTCGGCTCCAGACGCTAGAATCGGATTTGCAGTGGCAACCCCAGAAAACTGTGATAGCGTGGCTGGGCTTCCGGGGAAAATCCACCATAGACCGGCGGCAATTGCCAAGCATGCTAATAATAAGATTAATGGAAGAAGGAAAATTGGCCGCGGACGATTGGGATCGCCAATGTCACTCGTATGGATACGTAGGTCTTCTGCCGCAACGGCTTGATTAAGTGCTTCAAGAAACTCGGCAACGGAAGCATAGCGCCCTCGCGGACTTTTGCTCAGCGCTTTTTCGACCAGGTCATAAGTTTCCGAGGTGAGTTCGGGACGCAGGCGCTCCAAAGGCGTGCTGACTAAGCTTATAGCGCGTAAAGAGCGCCGCCGGCGGTCTTGAACTTGGTTTGGACGATGCCCTGTCAGCAATTCGAACAGAATAACTCCCAGGGAATACACAAGACTGCGGCCATCAATTTCGCGGCCGTTGAGCTGCTCTGGCGATAGATAGCCTGTCAGATATGTAGGGTCATTGACCGCGTCGCGCGGTTGATACCCCGGTGGAAAGTCCAGGTCAATGATGACGACAGAGTCGTCTGACTTGAGGGTTACGTTTCTCAGTAGGATGTGTTTTGGCGTAAGTTCGTAATGGTAGGTGCCAAGGCGCTCAGCCAGAGATAGACCGGTGGCAATCTGTCGTATTAGTCTTAAGGCATAGATGGCGTGGGCAGGAGTCTGTTGCTGTGCAAGACGACTCAGACGATCGGCCAGGGGATAACCTTCAACTTGTTCATAAACTACATAAGGACGATCATCGGCCGTTGCACCAGTCTGGTAGATCAGAGCAATATTTGGATGATGTACCTGTGACAAAGCGCCGGTGCGGCTCTCATACTGCTGGCGAAATAGATTGTCTTCTGCAAATTGGGCTAGCAGAATGCCTAAGCGAACATGGCGGTTTGATTCCAAATCATAGGCCACGTACGTGTCAGCAAAGATGTTCTGTCCGACATGCCGGTCAAGCCTGTATTGCTCAATCAATCGATTCGCGGTGCCTTCTGTTACCATTAGAATTTCTGTGTGTCATCTAGTGCTATGCGCGATCGAGCTGTTAGATCTCTAGACGAACCCAAATTAGCTTAACAGTGCAACATGACGATCAAGCTTAAGAATCGACAAGAGTTACTCAAACCAATAAGAGTGGTAACCGAGCACTTTAACTGGCTTCTTAACTGCTGCCGCACCATTTTACCTGTAGGAGGAAACTGCCAATCCATGGTTTCCATTGACCTTATCGAGACATCGGCCACACAAGTGGCGGTCTAGACGGGAAAGGATATCTACTGGCCCGACCTACACAGTCTATCAGCTAATCTGGCCGCGACGGCGTGCTGGTCGGCTTATCAGGTTTTGGTGTGGCGGGGTCACTGCCATTACCGCCACACGCACCACCATACTGCCACCGCCATTGTTGGGTAAGGGAGTTGGAGTCGGGTCGCGGTCCTGGTGTTGGTGTGTCGGTAGCCAATGGAGGTGGGATGAAAAGAAGTTGTCCAACGCTCAATATGGCATCCGGTTGAAGGCAATTCGCCTCAAAGATAGCTTGGACCGGAACATTGGCCCGTTCCGCAAAGAATGAGGCGTTTTGACCTGATTCGACGCGTTGAGAGATCCAGCCATACAAAGGCCCCGGTACACAGACCACTTCTGTGGGCGACTGCTGGTTCTGGCGTACTTGTAGCAACCGAAGTTGCAGTTTGGGTGGGAGGTACAGAGGTTGGTGTTTCTGTAGGATTTTCGGCGACGATGAATCTACGCATGTCGCTTTCCACCACCGTCTCTCCAGAGTTCACATTTTCCAAGCGTACTTGCCAAAGATAAGAACCGGCTGGTATATTGAGTTCCCTGGCACTGCTTTCCAGGCGATACAGCGAGGCGTTGTCAGGTTCATTGGCAACTCCCACAAGAATCGGTTCACTTTGTTCATCCTCAGATGAGACATAAACGGAAAACTCTTCGCTTTCATTGGGCGAGACTAACCATACCCAGGCGAAACTAATACTGTCTTCAACTGAAAACACCTGATCAGTAGGCGGTCCAAATACTGGTACAGTCGATACAGCTGCAGAGGTAGGGGGCAATTCTCTCGTGAGCGTGACGGTAGGTTCTGGAGTGTTATCAGATCCTGCGATTCCGGCAGCAGCCCCCTCAGGAGTGGTGTTGGCAGCGTTGTTTGGAGTATCAGAAGATTGACCCTGATCCGCATTGACAAATTGGCCCCAAACGAGAGCCAATCCCAAAATCAGGATTAGCAGTGCGACAATCGGTACAGCAATATATAACCAGCGCCTGCGCCTATCTTCTGCAACTATGGTTTTGGGGAGGGTTTGTTCCGCTAGAATGGCTGTGTCGATGGCTGATATCAACTCATCAGCGGACTCATAACGACTCCATTCGCGACGCCAAAGGCAATTGCGAACGAGCCGATACGTTTCACCAGAAAGACCCAGTCGTTCCTCTTCAAGCGGCACCTCTTTAGGCATCGTTGAACGCTCAAAGATGTCCCAAGAGGAGGTAGGTAGTTCCGGTCGGTGGCCGGTCAGCAACTCGTACAATAGAATGCCGAGCGAATAAATGTTACTTCGACGTCCGATCGCCTTGCCTTCGATTTCTTCCGGAGAGGCGTAATCAAGATTACTCGGCTGTTTATTGATCAAAACAGCGTCCCGCTGGTTGGCTGTAATCGGCACACCTAGATCGACCAGAACCGGGGTATTGTCCGAATCACGTATGAGGATGTTGTCCGGTCGCAAATCAGGATCGACCAAGCCCACCGGATGGGCAACGCTTAGAGCGTCGGCAATCTGGCGAACAAATAGGAGAGCGTCTTCGACCGGAGGCACGTATCCATCCGCGTTCCAATCTTTCAATCGATCATCTAACCAAGTACCAGAAATATGGTCGATTACGGCGTATGGGTAACCGTCAGGATTGACACCGATGTCCATCACCGGGGCGATATTAGGGTGTTTAATCTGGGACACGGCTTCCATGCGTCGCTGAAACTGGCCCGCTAAATCGGGATCCTGTTCTGCAGTTGTTCGTAGAAGCTCTACAAAGACAGGTTGGTCTAGTTTAACATCGCGCCCCAGGTAAAAATCGCTTATAGCGCGTGAAGACAACAACTCTTCCAAGTCGTAATTGCCTATTTGATGTCCTGACAAGTCGGTTCGATTCTGCGTTAACATTCTGTCCGTAAAGATAAGCAGCCCGTGCGGTTGCCGGACTCTAGGTACTATACGCTAGATTTCTTACGATCAATCTAACTAACCGAAGATGTATAGTATATATGGGAAATACAATCCCTCCGCCAATACCAACAGTGGAACAAGACAACACTCACATTCTGACATCTTGCCCCCAAGCCCATAATCTCAATAAATACGCCAACTAGATTACTACTTAACGTTAAAAAAAGCAATCTACATCAACTTCACGGAGCGAAAAGTTAATTAAATTCTTCAGACACGAAACGGCCTCAGAGCTCAGGAAGTAGCACCAGCGATACGGCGCGAGGAGTGCTCTCCGCAAGTATGGCCGGCGATCCCTTCGTTTCCAGGTGGACCTGGATCTGGTAAGTTCCTTCAACCTCGACTATATCCCTTGGGTCGAAATTTAGTTGATAATTGTGATGTCCCAGAGCAGGTTTCTGAACAACACCAGCCAGATGCTTTGTCTGGTCGACCTGATAAGTATATGACGAACTGTTGATCAGCACCCAGTTCCAAGGGCCAACTCCAATAGATGCTCATGTTGTCATCCAAATAGAAAGAGCTTCCTGGAGGTGGACCACTCAGTCGTATGGTTGCGTCAGGAGGCAAAGTGGCCGATGTTGTCAGTGTGCTCTGCAGATCCATCTCTGTCGCGTTGAGAGGCGTGGGTGGGGGCAGCATTGTGGCGCTGACTGGGGTAAGTTGGTCATCAGCGACCGTTTCACCAGTCAATAACGGAACTGTTACCGTGCTCCCGGTCACTGGTTCAGCCCTTAGCCACAGCTGAGCCATAAAAATGCTTGTTAGGAAGAGTGCCAGCAACAGGAAAGGGAAGAAAATGCGAATTGTTCGCCCCCGTTTCTTATTGTCCTGGCGAGCCGAATCATCCAATGCGTGCCGTCCATAATTGACTACAGAAATTCAACGGTAAACCAACCGATCTTTCTGAATCAGACCCAGATTCTAGCACGGACCGCTGGCGCGTCGCTACCGTCTTTATGCTTTGCCAAGGTATTCTCTTGAGCGATTGGGATGCCGTTGCACCCTAGATGGTTATGCCAGCAAAGCATCAAGTTTCTCTTTGGATTCTGTCAATATCTGTTCATGAAGGCTTCCACCGTGACTATCCATAGTCACCACCACCGGGAAATCTTCTACTTGAATTACCCACATCGCTTCGGGCACGCCAAACTCCAGCTTATAGACCTTAATAACTTCCTTGACGGATTGGGCGATTAACGTTGCCGCGCCACCAATGGCGTGAAAGTAGACCGCAGGTTGACCGGCACAGGCTTTCAGTGTATTGGGTCCCATGCCCCCCTTACCTATGACTCCTTTCAGATTGAAATGAGCAATAACCTCAGGTTGGTATACCTCTTCCCTGATGCTGGTGGTTGGTCCGGCAGCGACAAAGGAATAAGAACCATCTACATGTTGTTTCACTACCGGGCCACAATGGTAGATCACCCCACCATCCAGCAACTGTCGCAGATCATCGTAAAGTGCTGCGGTATCGGCCGTAACTGGATTGCGTATATATGATTCAATCATGAACTTATGGGCAGCATCACGCCCGGTGACGATTATCCCGTTGAGCAGTACAGTGTCGCCAACATGCAGCGCTCGAATATCTGCGTCGGAAATGGGAGTTGTTAACTTAGGCATATGTCACCTCCAGAGAACCGTTTTCAAAAGATATATCCATGTGTGCGCGGCGGTTGGCCCAGCACATATATGCTATCGAAACAAAATAGGAGGCAGGCAAACGATGCTGCGCTCCGATCTTGACACCGAGCACGGTCGTCTTGCCGCCAAAGCCCATGGGGCCAATGCCGAGTTCATTGGCTTCGGAATGAAGTCTGTTCTCCAGAGCAGCTAGATCCGCATTGGGGTTCTTGTCATCCAGAGGACGGAAAAGTTGCTGTTTGGATTTTAGGTAGGATGAACCCCGGTCTCCACCGATGGCCACACCTAACACGGCTGGCCCACAGCCGCGACCTTGCGCCTGATAGACGGCATCGAGCACCACGCGACGAACTCCTTCGAGATCACGTCCGGCGTTGAGCCCTGAATCTGGCAGCTTATACTGCGTAGAGACATTTTCGCAACCACCGCCCTTAAGGAGAAGGTCCACGTGAATGTGATTCTCATCCCATTCGTGGAAGTGCAAAGTCGGAAAGTCGTCACCAGTGTTGTCACCACTATTCAGGCCTGTGAGACTGTCGACGGCATTAGGGCGCAAAAAGCTATTCTCAGTGGCAACGCCGACAGCACGACGAATCTGGTCCGCCAATGCCCGCGTGGAAACGCCAAGTGGATGATACACCTCAAATATGGGCGTGCCGGTATCTTGGCAAATGGGTGTTGAGTGTTCACGGGCCATCTGCACATTGAGCAAAATGGTGCTAAGCGCGCCTTTGGCCGCTGAACCCTGATCTTCACTCTGTTCGGCATTCTTCAAGGCTTCACCCATGTCAGCCGGCAGATTGGTGGCCGCCCGCCGGACTAGTTCAATGAACTGGTCCGTCAGATCCACCTGGTTAAGTTGGGTCATTGCTATCTAACCTCCTAACTTCATTGTAAGGGCAAATGATAAATCAACGTGTTTTTGATGTGCAATTTCTTATACAATTTCTTACACATTCGCGGCGAAAGGGAGCCCACCTCAATACATTATCCGAGGCAAATAGCAAATGCAAGTGGGACCTTTTTTGCTGCGTGCGATTATAGCTCCCTTCACTGTGAAAATTTCCGCCCAGTCACATCCAATCCGTAAAAAGCGGGTGAAATGAGCTGCTTGGGCAACATTGGATGCCTTGGAATATGGTGCCTCGAAAGTCCTGAATCAGTCGTCCAAATCAGTGCGTTCATCAAAGACGACGGTGGTAAAACTGAATAAGGTGCTTTTTCCTGGCCAACATCCGCGGGCAAGTCCCGCCTTCGTACACACTCCATCGACAAAGGCCTTCGGATCCCAGTTCATGCGTGAGGCAACTTTGGGAAGAAGCAGGCCACGCCGGCCAGATCCTTTTATCATTAGTCCGTGCTTGCCAATCACTATCTGTTGTAGATCGTCCACAATCTTCAGAGGAGACAATATGGCGATTTCTATCCGAATATCTTTAAGCTCTTTTAAGGTGATGGGCACGAACCTGGGGTCGCGAGTCGCGGCGCTGATTGCCGCTTCTTGTACGGCTTCCTGCAAAGATAAGTTAGTGTGCAAACGGCCGATACATCCACGTAACTCGGAAAAGTCACTCTCCGCCTGATATTGTGCTGTTGAATTCTGTCCCCAGAGCGTGACAAATACGCCGGAACGATTGGCAAGATCATAGTTTGTGATCGGTTGGCTTGGAAATGCCTCATTTTGCAGGTGCCGCCTAATGGTCAGTCGTGCGAGCTGAATAAGTTGTTTGCCAATTGAATCATAGTAATTGATTTCAGCCTGATGCTCTTTTGCAGCAAATTGATTTTCTTTGTCTTGGCTTCCCATGCAGCGATGCCTCCTAGTCCGTATCACCAAGCATCATTTTCTTAGCATGATACCACATCCTGGACCGAACTGCTTAGTACTCTTAATAGTGTTATCGTTCTAATCTGTTCAGCTGTTATGATCATGAGATAAGCATGATGGGCTTGCGCAATGTGCCCGTGTTACTGATCTGCTATAATCTTTGCTCCATGTACATCGAGATTCACTTAGGTGACATTGTGCGTTTGCGCAAGATACATCCTTGCGGGAGCTACGAGTGGAGAGTTATACGCTTAGGTGCCGACGTGGGGCTTATATGCCAGGGGTGTGGGCGCAAGGTGTTGCTGCCGCGTGGTGTGTTCAACAAACGCTACAAGGTAACGGTCAAGCATGCCCAGCAAGAAGAATGATGCCTAATTTGTTAGCAGGGTTATATACATTGACCGTGGGTCTGCTTTCCGTCTACGGCGCACTGGGTCTTTTTACCCTCTGGCTGTACTGGCGGTATCGGGGCCAAGAATATCCACCGCCCCAATTGTCTGTGAGCGAGTTGCCCTTCGTAACGGTGCAGCTACCTATATTCAACGAACGATATGTTGTTGAACGGCTAATCGACGCAGCCGTCCATCTTGAGTACCCTCGTGACCGGCTGCAAATTCAGGTGATTGACGATTCTACAGACGATACTGCGGATATCGCGGCAACAGTTGTGGCTAATTACCGGAGGCTGGATATCGGCATTGAGCACGTGCGCCGGCCGCATCGTGAAGGCTACAAAGCGGGAGCTTTGTCAGGGGCTCTGGAACAGGCTGCGGGCGAATACGTAGCCCTATTTGATGCTGATTTCCAGCCAAAGCCTGACTTCCTATTAAAGACCATACCCCATTTTCTTTGTTCTCCGAATATGGGCATGATTCAGGCGCGCTGGGGGCACATCAACGCGGGAGAATCCCCTTTAACAGCCGCACAGGCCATTGCTTTGGATAAGCATTTTGTTATGGAACAGTTGGTTAGGCATCGCGCTAACCTGTTTCCAAAATTCAATGGGGCGGCTGGAATTTGGAGACGGTCTTGTATTGAGGATGCAGGTGGCTGGCAGGATGACACTGTATGCGAAGATTTATGCTTGAGCACGCGAGCCATTCTTAAAGGTTGGGAATTCCGTTTCCTGCCAGACGTAATTGCGCCTGCTGAGTTGCCGGACAGCATCAGCGCCTATAAGAACCAGCAAGCACGTTGGGCCAAAGGTTCTATTCAATGCCTGAGCAAATATTGGGTAGCTATTCTGAAAGAAAGCAATTACACCTGGGCCGCGCGCCTATATGCTTTGCTTTCTATGTCTGCCTATGCGACTCACTTCCTTTTGTTGTTGCTGCTTCTGCTGCAGATCCCGCTGCTGATTTTAGACGTTCGCTTGTCATCGCTGATGCTTGTTTTCACTTTGTTTGGACTTGGGCAGCCTCTTCTCTTTGTCATGGCTCAGAAGGAGAGTTATCCTGACTGGGGCCGGCGTCTTCTGCATTTCCCGACGCTGCTCCTGATAGCTGTCGGCACAGCGCCGAGCAACAGCCGGGCCATGTTGCAGGCTTTCTCGGCTCGACACCATCCGTTTATCCGTACGCCAAAAGGGATGAAAAAGGCTGGGACCGGCAGGGAGCTAGACGGGGGGCCGGCAGGATATCGGCTTCCATTTGATGGGGTCCTGGCCCTGGAGCTTTTTCTGATGGCTTATGCCGCACTAGGTGTTGTGTTGGCTATCCAACACGGGAATTCGGGGCCGCTGTTGTTGTTATCGACCAGCCTGCTGGGTTTTGGCTACGTTGCCTGGATGGGACTGATTGAACTCGTGCCAGCAGGATTATCAGGATGGCGCGCTGTGTTATGGCCGAGATCTAGATCTGGCGGCCACGACTGAGATACTGCTGGAATTTCTTACCGCTACTGTATGAACATGATTCGTTTTTGCCAACATCTATGAATTCTTGTTCATAAGTTGTGTTGCCCAACACAACTACCAGGGGTAAGGTCGCATATGTGAACGTAAACCTTGCCTACATCGAAGATCGTGATCAGGAAACTGCCGTGTTCTGTTTCTGTTAGTGACCCACACGCTCTCAGGCCTATTCATTCATAATGCAGTCATTGTCTAAGCGGATGCGAGCGCGCCCCGGGCAAGCTCCCTTTTTGCGTACCCCGTGGACGGCCTGTAAGGGGTTAAACGTTAGACATCGGCGGGAGAGTCACAAAAAACCACAACAATATCAATAAAATTTACCAAAAGTGATGAAAAATTAACAAAGTCCTTGACAATATTACTGGACTTGAGTATTATGGCGATAGGTCTACTGTTTGTCGACGTTTGAATTTGGAGAATCGGCTCAATGAATCCCGTAATAGGTCAATGCCCAATATGCCACGATATATTACATGTTACTCGTTTGCACTGTCGCAACTGCGATACAGGCATCGAAGGGCATTTCACGCTGGGACGTTTATATTTTCTTTCGCCTGCACAATTGAGTTTTGTAGAAATGTTCCTTCGATGCGAGGGTAAGATCAAGTGGGTAGAAAAAGAGATGGGTCTTTCCTATCCTGCTGTACGAGCGCGGTTAAACGATGTGATCCGGGCAATGGGTTATGAGGTTGGGTCGCCGGATGAGAAAGGCGTTTCCGAGGAGACCCGCTTAGAGATTTTGGCTGAGCTGAATGCAGGCAACATCAGCGCTGAAGAGGCCATGGAGTTGTTGGGTGGCGGTTCTTGAAAAAGGGGAAGGTAGATAATGTCTGAAGTAGAAGTACGAAAAGAAGCACTTGAGTTATTGGCCAGAGGGAAAATTGGCATCGATGAAGCCATCGAGTTGATGGAACGGGCCCGGGGCTTTTCCACGTCTAGGGAAGGGGACGAACCAATCTATAAAGCAGAGGTGCCGGAGGATTCAGAAACCGATCTGATAAATGACATTAAAATCGATGACTTGCTTGAGACTGAAGACGGCTACCCAGCAGAAAAGTACAAACTGCGAAACGAAGAAAATGAGCCTACAGAGGTTAGGGTAAATGGGAAATTGCCGCGCTGGCTGCGTATCCGTGTAGGCGAACTCGAAGGTGGCAAAAACAAAGTGGCGGTAAATATCCCGTTTGGCATGTTTAAGTTCGGCTTAGGTATCGCCCGGGTCTTCAGTCCTGAGATTAAGGGAATTGATCTCGATGAAATCAATGACATGTTCTTGCAAGCGGAAACAGGACTTCTAGTGGATGTGCAGGACGAGGAAAGCAACGAGCACGTTCAGATTTACTTCGAATAAGGGAGCGACAACATGGCTAAAGAGAGAATTGAAACAGGCAAGATGCCACAGATCACGGTAACTGATTGTGCTGGGGATCTGGTAATACGGCCATGGATGGAGTTGGCTGTACAGGTCCAAGGGGAGTACCTGGCAAAGCAGGTCGAAGCTGGTCATACCTTTAGTGCCAACGGTGATTTACGTATTCTGGTTCCTGAAGATGCGATTTTAATGGTACAAAATGTACGGGGTGACCTGTCGATTAAAAGCATCCGTGGCGATGTCAGTCTAGGTAATATTCATGGCGACAGCATCCTTGTTAATTTGGGAACGGTTAAGGCGGGCGAAATTCATGGCGACCTGTCTGCAAAGAACCTAGCGGGTCCTTTAAGCATTGAAAGTGTGCACGGAGACGCGGTAGTACGCAATATCGATCATATGGTGTCTGCAGCGGTGGTTCATGGTGACTTTGCGGCATACTATATTAATGGGGATGTACAATTGGATCAGGTCGAGGGCGATATTAATCTGAGGACAGTTAATGGTGAAGTGTCCATAAATAAGGGAGCTCGCGACGTTAATTTGCGCAACCTAGGCGGTGTTTGCGCTGTGCAACATGCTCATGGTGACATTCGTCTCAAGGGTGGGCTATGTGAAGGTGAGCACACATTTACGGCTTCTGGAGATATTGTTGTGCGATGGCCGGCCAATGTACCCATTCAAGTGGTGGCGAAGGCACCCGATGTGCGTAATCGTCTGCCGCTTGAAGATGTGAAAGAAGCTGGATGATGGATTGATTGGAAGATTAGGCGATGGGAACACAGTCGTGTCTCTCACAGCGAGCGGTCGTATTGTGCTGAATGAGGGGCGACTTGTCGATGAGAAATGGGATATCGACCAGAAAGAGGCATTTGATATGGATTTCATGAATGATTTGGCGAACCTGGGTGAACGCGTAGCGGCTGAGGTTAATCATCATATGGCACGCTTTGGTACAGAACTTGAGACCCATTTTGGACCTGAATTTGCCCAAAATATCTCAGAAAAGGTATCGTGGCAGGCCGAGAAGGCGGCAAGAAAGGCTGAAGCTGCGGCAGAAAAAGCTCGCCAATATGCTGAGCGAGAAGCAGCACGAGCGGCAAAGTACGCACCCCCGCCACCACGTCCACCTAGAACGGAGGCCACGAAAGTAAAGGCAACGGCCGAAGAGCAACTCAAGATCCTGCGTATGGTAGAAAAGGGTACTATATCGCCCGACGAGGCCAGTACATTGCTGGAGGCGTTGGAGAGATAATCTATCGTAAGCTATCGAGGAGCTGGGCAAGTGAGGACGTAACCATAGACATTTTACTAGGTTGCTCGCACACTGACGATTTGCGGGTAGAATGGGAGAGAAAACATCAATATGGAATGAGTGAATGGAAGTTACATATTCCACAAGCCAAGCTAGAGACGGGCTGCGCCCTATCAATCCAGGTAAGGATCTCCCGCAGCTTGTTGATCTATTGAGACAAGTATTCGGCAAAGAGATGGAGGCCGAAGGAAAGCCGGTGTTCAGAGGCGGTATGGATGGCCAAACACCTGCGTTTCTATGGCGGCTTGACCCGGCGTTATCTAGACTTGTACCAGGCTTCGTTTGGGAAGCGGATGGCAAGATAGTTGGAAATATAACGTTATTGCCGACCCAGACGCGTTCACGATACCTGGTTGCCAATGTTGCTGTGCATCCAGATAGCCGGAGACAGGGAATTGCCCGCTTGCTGATGGGCGCTGTTCGAGAAGATGTTCTGCGAAGAGGTGGTAGAGAGATTTTGCTGCAGGTCGTGCAGACCAATAGCGCGGCAATAGACTTATATAGCCAGTTAGGCTATGAAATGCTGGGTAGCATGACGACATGGCGGACAACAGTTTCTCGTGTACGCGAATTGCCTTTCGATTCGTCCGGCGGTCACGATGAGATCAATGTGCATTTGCTTGATGGTAAGCGTTGGCGAGAGGCTTACCAGCTTGACTGCAAGGCGCTTGCTCCAGACATGAATTGGCCAAACAGCATACTTGCGGATGCTTACAAAGTGGGATTTCGGCGTCGTGTTAAAGATTTCTTGAACGGCCAATACCAGCAGACCTGGATGACCCTGGATGGCGAAAGACAGCTCATTGGGTTGGCCAAGGTCCAGAGTGAATGGGGTCGACCACACGAGTTACGTGTACGAGTTCACCCGCTGTGGCAGGGACAGTTGGAACGACCGTTGTTAAACAAGTTAATCGGCCGCTTGCATAGCATGCCACGTCGAAATGTTCTACTGGTCCATGATGCAGACGATGAACCTGTGAACCAGTTGTTGCCTGATGCAAACTTTAGCCGGGTCCGCACGCTAACACATATGCGTCTGGAATTGAACGACTGATCTTGTTAGGATGCCTTTTCAGATACCCAATGCTTTTCGTAAAACCTCGTCAGCATTGGTTCGGTACGGGAAATAAATAGCCAAAGTCGGAGGATAACCATGGCAAGCGCAGAAGAAAGAATGCAAATCTTGCGCATGATCGAGGAGGGAAAGATTTCAGCCAGTGAAGGAGCTGAATTGATTCGCGCTCTGGATAAATCTGGTCGAGGCCAACAGAGCGAACCATTAAAAGGGAGCAGCACTCCACGTTGGTTTCGCGTGCGCGTCACGGACACCAAATCAGGGCGCAATAAGGTCAATGTAAACATTCCTATGGGTCTCGTTAACGTGGGGATCAGGATGGGGGCAAAGTTTGCTCCCGAAATTGAGGGCGCACAGTACGAAGAGATTTTGGAAGCGGTCCGCAGCGGCCAACAAGGCAAGATCATTGACATTGTTGACGAGGAAGATGGCGAACACGTGGAGATTTTTGTAGAGTAGGGCGTGTCGAGCGCTGTAGGGCATTTGACGAGTTTTTGAGGAGCAAACGCACAGTACCGTCTTGCCTCATCACGTAAGTATGGTGGTGAGGTGAAAAATGGAAAGAGACTCCCTTTTTCAGAATACAAAATACCTTCGCGGCGACCAATACCGTGATTCACAGAACCTTGGCGCTCGCGCCCAACTGCACCAACGCTTCAGCAAGGATTCGAATGGCTGGTTTCGCTGGGTAATGTCTTTCCTTGGACTGAAACAGGGAATAGAAGTTCTTGAATGTGGTTGTGGTCCTGGATGGCTTTGGAGAAATAATCTGGATGCACTACCCATAGAGTGCCAGATTACGCTGACAGATCTGTCACCTGGAATGGTGGCTGAGGCGCAGAATGGGCTGGCAAACGCAGATCAGAAGTTTTTGTTTCGCGAGGCGGATATCACTGCATTGCCCTTTGATCGACGGAAATTTGATCTGGTTGTGGCCAATCACATGCTTTATCACGTGGCTGACCGGAATGCGGCATGTGGCGAAGTGCAGCGAGTGCTCAGAAGAGGGGGGCGATTCTTGGCTGCGACCGTGGGAAGCCATCATATGCGGGAGCTTGACCCAATACGGAAGCGGTTGATTCCAGATCATTTAGCCTCGTTTTCGCGGGCAGGACGTCCCGTTTTCTCTGGAAAATGGCCAGTCTCAACTGGAACCCTGGTTCACCAGAATTGAGCTTCACCGCTATGAGAACACCCTCGTCGTAACCGAAGTGGAACCCTTGCTGGCCTATTTGCTCTCCTCCTCTGAAGCCAGAAAACAGGTTGACACTAGCAAGCTAGATGAAGTAGGGGAGTACCTGCAAGGGTTCATTGATCAAGAGGGAGCATTTGAGATCACCACAGATTCGGGTTTATTTGTTGCGTATAAGCGGAGCTAAGTGGTGATAGCCGGGGTCACGTTATTCCGTAGATAATATGTGAAGCTTTGCGTGTGGAACAGTTTCAAATCCGCCAACGTGGAACTTCACGGAAAAACCGGTCTTGAGCACAGGGTATGCGTCCGTCAGCGACTTGGTCTGGCTAATGGCAAAATCTACCAATTCGAGAAACCGCTGTTGGTACTTGCGCTCCATCTCCTCGGTTCCAAATCCAAATTCATAAGGGACAGCCAACCAATGCACGGCAGCTTCCGGTTCTAAACATTCAATCAACGCAAATTTCTTATCGTCGTCTCGAGCAACAATAGTGCCAGGCCAGTCCCCGTTAAGGATGGCCGCAAACGGGCTTCTGTTTTCACTCATTTTTGTAATTCCTTCAGGTGCAAACAACCTTCAGCAGAATTCTGAACCCGTGAAAGGTCTACAAACGATATTGTAGCATTTCAATTTATCAAGACAAATTGACTAAACTAAATGATTATCATGGGTGCTGGCATTTGTACCTATTTCTCATATAATCTGCATGTGTAGCGCTCTGTGATGCCGATTACTTTGGTATACAGACGTGCTGTCTATAATCGTTATGTTTATCGTTCAACTCTAACAGGAGTACCTAAAATGCTAGGAACAAGTTTCCCCGTGCACAATAAACGTTTGATTTTCCCGCTTCTGCTCATCTTTGGCCTATTGCTCGTTGCCTGTGGTGGAGGAGCCAGCGAAGAAGTCCCATCCGAACCGGCCGGTGAACAACCGGCAGAGTCAACTGAATTTGAAGCACCAGCTTCCGAAGAAGAATCCGCTCAAAGAGAAGGTGGAACTCTTCGGGTGGCGATGCAGCCTATCGTCAACACAGACCCCATCGCTATCTCCTCCGATAGCGAAGTGTTGGTGGCAAATCATGTGTATGATTACCTGATTGACATAGATGCGCAGTCGAATATCGTTCCTCGCCTGGCAACAGAATGGAGAGCCTCCGATGGCGGTTTGACCTATACTTTTCAATTAGCCGATGGGGTAGAATGGCACGATGGCAGTGATTTTGGCGCAAATGATGTAGTTTGGACGTTCAATAGATTACGTACTTCCGAGGGTACTCCCACGGCCGATCTTTTCGCAAATGTTGAAAGTATCGACGCAACTGGAGACCTTGAGGTGGTATTTAAGCTAACGGAACCCAACTCCTTTTTCTTATATGATCTAAGCGATAATCACGCCCTGATTCTGAAGGAAGGCACGGAAGATGCAGCCAGCAATTTCAATGGAACGGGACCATTTAAGGTTGATCGGTATAGTCCCGAGGATCGGATTGAGCTGGTAGCCAATGAAGAATATTTCATTGAAGGACAACCCAAGCTAGACCGTCTGGAGGTTATTTTTTTTAGTGACGATGCAGCTTCAATTGATGCCCTTATAGGTGGGCAGATTGATCTAGCCATGCGTATGCCTACCTCATTGTTTGTGTCGTTACAAGAGGAATCGGGTATCAACACAATTAGTATCCCAACCAACGGCTTCGACTTAGTCCGTCTACGCTCTGATCGTGAGCCAGGTAATGACCCACGCGTCATGCAAGCGCTAAAGCTGGCTACTGATCGTGAAGCCATTTTTGATGTCGTACAACAAAGCTTCGGCGCTATCGGAAATGACACTCCTATTGGGCCGCTCTATGAAGCCTATTACGATCCCTCAATTGTGCCTCTGACACGAGATGTTGACGCGGCAAGAGCGATGCTGGCTGACGCAGGCTATGATGAGAGCAATCCTCTGCAACTGACTTTGCACACGCCGGATACGGGAGGTCGACCGGATCTGGCAGCTGTTCTGAAAGAACAGTGGTCCGAAGCAGGCGTCGAGATCGAAATCAGTGTCGAGCCGGAAAGTGTTTACTATGGCGATGAGGGCTGGCTGGAAGTTGATCTTGGAATCACAGGCTGGGGATCGCGCCCATACCCGCAGTTTTATCTGGACACGATGTTGGTCACCGGCGCGAAGTGGAATGAGTCCCATTTCGCTGATGAAGAATTCGATCAATTGGCGTCCACTGCCGGGACTACTCTGGATGATTCGCAAAGGATAAAGTCTTATCGAGCGATTCAGCAGTTGCTCTCTGATCGGGGCCCGATATTGATTCCTTACTTCTTTGCTCAGCTAGGGGCGATTAGTGACCAGTTTGAGAACTTCGAAATGAAAGCTTTCGCTGGTCGTACCGATTTTCGTAACGTTGTATATGTCGGATCTCAGTAGCAGATAGATGGCCGCTTCTGAAGCGCATACCAGAACAGAAAGCGTCGTCCGGAGCAGGGGACGGCGCTTTTTCGCGGTTGTCCGCCATCTGTTCAACCGGCCGGTTACGGCATTTGGTACTGCGGTTTTTCTGATGTTTGTACTGATGGCCCTCATAGGCCCCTGGATTGCGCCCTATGGCTCTAATGAACAGGTTTATGCTGATGCCCGCCAGGCTCCATCAACGGAACATTGGTTTGGCACAGATAACCTTGGTCGCGATGTATACAGCCGTATCCTGTATGGATCGCGGGACGTGTTGGCCCAAGCGGGCTTGGGGACTATTCTGGCGATTATCTGCGGAACGTTCTTTGGTCTAATTACAGGTTTTCGTGGTGGATGGTTGGACGAGATCACGATGCGTTTCTTTGACAGTTTATTAGCCCTGCCGGCGCTTCTGCTTGCCTTGCTGCTGCTGGGTACAGTGGGACAATCCCGCAATGCTGTGCTGATTGTGATTGTTGTTGTATACACTCCGATCGTTGCGCGCGTCGCGCGCAGCGTGGTGCTTTCGATTCGTACAAAAGGATTTGTGGAAGCGGCCCAGCTTCAAGGAGAATCCCAGTCTTGGATATTGTTTCGTGAGATCTTACCCTCCGTTGTGCCGGCGCTAACAGTTGAGGGGGCCCTGCGTTTTTCGTATGCGATTTTCCTTGTTGCCTCTTTGGGTTTTCTCGGCGTCGGTGTGCAGCCTCCTAGTCCAAATTGGGGTTTAATGGTTGGCGAAGCGCGCACTTACGCAGCACAGTTACCCTGGGCCCTTTTCTTTCCTGCTGGAGCTATTGCCCTTTTGGTGATTGGTGTCAATCTGATGGCCGACGGTATCAAGAAAAGTTTGCAGTCAACGGATTAATTGATGGCTGAGTCTGAACCTACTCTAGAAATCAGTGGCTTGACTGTTGCTTACCGGCAAGGAAGCGTGTGGCCAGAGGCTGTGCGCGATTTTTCGCTTGAGATCGTTGCCGGACAGACCTATGGCCTTGTTGGTGAAAGCGGTTCCGGCAAGTCGACTGTAGCGTTAGCTATCATGCGGCACCTTGGCCAGAACGGCCGTGTCCAGAGTGGTGAGATCATGTTTCTAGGCCGCGATCTGCTGCTACTTACGCCGCCTGAAATGCGTAGGATTTGGGGTGGGCAAATGGCCATGGTTCCACAGGATCCACTCTCATCGCTCAACCCCTCATTGCCTGTTGGCGAGCAGATCGCTGAGATCTTAAGGCAGCATGCACGGCTCAGTCGAGCTGAGGCACGCCGACGTTCGATTGAGTTGCTGCAAATTGTCCGCGTTCCTGATCCAGAGCGCGTAGAGCGCAGCTATCCACATGAGATCAGTGGAGGAATGCAGCAGCGGGTTTTGATCGCGATGGCCCTCAGTACGGAACCACAGCTTCTGGTGCTTGACGAGCCGACGACTGGTCTTGATGTTACGACGCAAGCGGCCGTTTTGGACCTGTTTCGTGACTTAATTGAAGGACGTGATACGGCCGCTCTGTACGTGACCCATAATCTTGGTGTAGTGGCCCGTATTTGCCATCGCGTTGCCGTCCTTTATGCCGGCGAATTGGTTGAGGACGCGGCTGTTACCGATCTGTTTCACAAACCGTGGCACCCCTATACAGAGGGCCTGCTGCAAAGCGTGCCGCAGATTGGACAAAATAAGACACATGTGAATTTGCAGGCTATTCCTGGCCAGATACCTTCATTGTTGAATCGTCCGGATGGTTGTGTCTTTGCTGACAGATGTGCCATTGCGCTCGAGCGCTGCCATGTAGAACGGCCGTCGCTGGAGATTCCGGTGGCAGGTCGACGGGTGCGATGTTTCCGCTGGCCAGAAATCGCTGCGCGTGAGATATCAGCCCGAGGTGAGGCGACCGCGATCAGTTTGGCTCAAGGAAACAAGGGCGCGTCTGTGACGGTGTTGGCTCTTGATGAGCTCAAGGTTTACCTTAATGTCAACCGCTCATTGACCGATAGTATCAGACGAAGGCCGGGGCAGACAGTAAAAGCGGTCGATGGGGTTAGTCTCAGACTTGAGAGCGGGCAGACGTTGGGCGTTGTCGGCGAGAGTGGGAGCGGTAAAACAACTTTGGCTCGAGCCGTGGTTGGTCTTATCGCTCGTACCGGGGGTGAAATTGACCTGTTGGGAATGAATTTGCCGCCAACTCTGCAGAAACGGCCGCACGAGACGCGGCGAATGCTGCAATATGTCTTCCAGAATCCGGAAGAGGCGCTTAATCCCTATATGACAGTTGGCGAAACGCTGAGACGGCCGTTCATCACTTTACTCGGTCATTCGCGTGAAATTGCGGATGAGGAGGTGGTAAAGTTGCTGGATTTGGTGCGTCTTCCAGCCGATTACGTCAACCGGCTGCCGGGACAGTTGAGCGGTGGGGAAAAGCAGCGCGTGGCCATTGCCCGAGCCTTTGCCACGGCTCCCGATCTGTTGATAGCCGATGAACCTGTTTCTGCCTTGGATGTATCGGTTCAGGCTTCAATCCTAAACCTGCTGCGTGACTTGCAGAAAGAACACCACAATACCCTCATCTTCATCTCCCATGATCTTGCGGTAGTGGGTTATTTGGCAGACTTGATCGCGGTGATGTATGTAGGGCACATTATGGAATTAGCGAGAGCGGAGAGCCTATTCAAGCCACCGTTTCACCCGTATACAGAGGCTTTACTCTCATCCGTTCCCGTGCTGGATCCCACAGTCGAGCATGTTCAGATTCGCCTGGAAGGGGATGTGCCGAGCCAAATCGACCTGCCCGGCGGATGTCCTTTTCATCCGCGTTGCCCCCGATATATGGGGGACATCTGCAAGACACAGACCCCACCCTGGCAACAAACAACGGATGGCAACCGGATCTATTGCCACATACCTCTGGTAGAGCTCAAGCATACCCAGACTGTGACGGGAAGTTCCTAGGTTTCATGCCGACCAGGGCATCATTATTATGACTCGCTACATCATTCGCAGAATTGGCTTTCTGGCCCTAACATTGTTGTTAACTTCTCTAATTGTCTTCACCGTGACACAATTCCTGCCCGGAGATGTTGCACGTGTGGTGCTGGGAAGAGAAGCAGGTGAAGAGCAACTTGAAGCTTTCCGTGAGGAGTTCGGTCTTAACGATCCATTACCGGTTCAATATGTAAACTGGCTGGGCGATTTCATAAGGGGTGACTGGGGGAGGTCGCTGAGTACGCGATCGGAAATATATCCTGTGGTATTAGCACGCCTGCGTAACTCCATGATGTTGGCTGCGCTGACGATGCTGATAGGCGTACCCTTGTCGGTTCTGCTAGGAGTAATAGCCGGACTAAACGAGAACAAGGCGGCTGACAACACCATCAGCATCGGCTCGTTGTCCGTCGTTGGGCTGCCCGAGTTTGTGACGGGCATTTTGCTGATCGAGATATTCTCACGGCGGTTAGGACTACTACCTGCCAATTCGTCGATTCCGCTGGATGCCTCGTTCGCAGAAGCTTTGCCCATGCTTATCCTTCCAGCAATAACGGCGACTCTTGTCTTGCTGGCCTATATAGCACGCCTGACACGGGCCGGGGTGGTGGAAGAGTTGAAAAAGCCGTACGTTCGTACGGCCACATTAAAAGGTATTTCTCAGAACGCGGTCACATTTCGGCACGTGCTGCGGAATGCCCTGTTACCAACTATCACGGTGATTGCCATCAGTTTTGGCTGGCTGATCAGCGGCCTTATTGTTATTGAAAATGTGTTTAATTATCCCGGATTAGGGCGGTTATTAGTCTTTGCCATTGACCGGCGTGATTTACCCCTGTTGCAGGCGGTGACTATGGTTACCGTTCTTGGCTTTGCTTTGGCCAACCTGGGAGCAGATCTGGTTTATGCCTATCTTAATCCCCGCATTCGTCTTGGATAACAGATTGACTACGGGGACACATCTGGCAACGGAAAAGTCCCAGCTGGTGCGTACCAATCCATGATATTGACCTCGCGGGTCGCTTTTCCTTCTTCAATCATCACTTCGACCAACGTATGGTCTTCACACATGAGCTCGCAAACGGCCGCTTCTGTGAAGCCCCCGCCTGTATCACTCTCATCCCCGCTCACTCTGGCAAAAACATAATATTCGCCGGCAGGTATTTCATTGGCATAGCGAGTCCAGCCTTGTTCAGTTTCAAGAGCATACCGTTGGCTGCCGTCTGTGTGCAGGAAATAGATGGTCATGGCCGGCATCCCTCCTGCTGGATAGCTTAAACTTCCCTCCACGACGCCATAACCAGGAATATCAGTGGCAGGACGGGGTGTTTCAAATTGCACAGAAAAAGATGGGCCAAAAGGCTCCCCGTTTTCATCCGTGAGACGCCACCAAGCCTGATAGTTGCCTGGCACTTCTGGTGACAGCACCTTAACGCTGAGTTCAATTTCTTGTTCAGGAGGGACCACTACACTTATGGCGGCATTGGACCAAGTGAGCGGGTTTCCACCTCCCAGGGCAATCTTGTATTTGGGTGTCCAAGAGCATGTCCCCGTGTTGCGTACAAGCCATTTCTTGGTGAATGTCTCGCCTCGCTCAATTAGCGTGTGGTCGGGAATTGTGACGTCTGTTATGAATTGGGCGTCGTTAGTACAGTCGGACGGGTTGATTGGTACCGAGGAGTAGATACTGGCATCAGGTGAAATGGATAGTGATTGGACCATGCTGTCAAGCTGGGCTAATACGTTCAAGAAAGCGGCTGATTCTGGAGCGTTGGCATTAAGCACTACTTCATCTACTGATCCGGTAAGATGAATGGGATCGTCAAATTGAACGTAATAGAGACCGTCCTGAGTGACTCCCTCAAAATGATAAGTTAAGTGAGGGGGATCTTGAGCACCAGCTGGTGCGCTGGCTTCTCGAATTTGCCGGAAGCCAAGCCCGCTATTGAAAGTTAACAGATGTTCAAGAGTTTTCTCTTTATTGGACACGTTGTTGTCATTTGAGAATCGTATTTCCAAATCGGACACCAAACCTTGGAGGTCGGCTGGAATAGCTTCAAAGAAGCGATTTTGGCCATCACGAATGGGCTGAATCAACAGTGAGGCAGGTTGGCTGAGCGATTCGTGGTCCGAAAATTCAATTTGAATCTTATCCGGAACAGCATCAAGATACCTGGTCGAACCATCTGATGCTATCCAGATAGCAGGTGTTTTCTTGAAACTGATCTCTCCACTCAAATCAGGATCGTAGGCGATAAGAACACCAGGAAAAGATGCAAGAGCCGGCGGAGCAGCAGAGGGAAATTCATTGTCTGGAGAGATCTCAAGGGTACGCATTGCATTGTCTAGTAGCGGCAGAATAACTTGAAGATCGACGGCTAGCGTTTCGCGCATATCTGTCACCTGTGTCACACTTTCCCCACTAACAGTTCGCGACCCAACTGGGTCATCATTTTCGGATAATTGGAATAGTGCCGCAACGTAGAAGCTGCCGTCAGTAGTAAGGCCTTGAAACGTATAATACAAGGTTGGAGCAGCCAGCGGATTGGTTTCGGGGTCAAGGTTAACCGCTGTTACATAGCTAATGCCCTGTCCGTTCTGGAAGTTGACATAGGTTGGTTCACTATGGGGAACTGCCTTTGCGCTAAGCAATGGCAGAAGCGGCAATGGTCTGTCCGCCATGGTCGATGGCTCAGATAGCAGGGCCCGCAGCGCCTCAATGTGGACAACGGCTTCCGGTGAAATGGCCTCATATTGCGCCACCGGAAAAATGAGCACACGTGCTTTCTCTAGACCGCCAGAACTGGCAAAACTAAACTGCAAATGTTCTGGCTGTGTATCCTCCTGCCCAGAGGCCGTGGCTGGATGCCGTGTTGCTTCCTGCAGGTGCCCGATTGACGCTTCATCATAGGTGAAATGAACGCCTAGATAGCTGGCCTCAAGAGCAGGGGCGGGTAGGGTAGATTGGGTCGATGGTGTTTGGGATGCAACGGCGCGCTCAACGGTGGCAGTTGGGGCGATTGTGGGCTGCCCCACTGGAGTTGGTTCCCCGCTGCAAGCGGCCAACAATAGAAACAGAGACAGCAGAAGTAAGCTATACTTCGTAGGTCTAGCGGTCTTGGTCCGCAACAAATTTTCCTCTTCCATATGTGCACGCCTTCCAGGCGCAGGAAATGCGCTTGAAATAGCTCACAGTGGGTGATTATAGACAATGACCCAGATAGGATCAATAAGCTCACATTCAATTCACAGAACAACTCACTAGAAATCATGAAGGTCACCTAGCTGACTTCCAGGTGACCTTGAGGAAGCGGGTATCGGGGATCGAACCCGAGTTAATAGCTTGGGAAGCTACTGTGTTACCACTACACCATACCCGCACCTGACATGCATTATAGCGCGGCAAATATTGGTGTCAAATTGCCTTTTCAGGGAAGGCTCTAATTAATTTACAATGATGCTAGAACCTGGGAATTGCCAGTAAACCCTCTTCCGCTTGTGGCTGGACTTGCGATCCGAATCGAAAATGGTGACCAGAAGGGACAGCAAAAGCCACCAAATAAATCCGGGACGAGCACCTAACGCGATCGCGTCGAGGACGCCGAATAGCCAACCTGCTGCCAAAGAGCCACCTAAGCCGACAAGTAAAACCCGATCGGCGTGCCTTTTACAATTTTTCCAAGCGATCCAAATTAAAGAGGCACTCAGAAGCCATACGCCCAGGTAGGCGATCAAGCCAATTATGCCTAAGTCAAGACCAGCCTGAAGCAATTGGTTGTGGGCATGTCCCAAGTTGAAGTCAGGTGATATGGTGAATAAAGGGTAGAGTATGTGGACAATCTGGCGAAAACCGTTCATGCTCATGCCTGTGAGGGGAAAATCAGCCAATCCATAGAGCGCTCGGGACCAAATTTCAAGACGGCCTTGCAAACCGAGATCGGCTGCTGTTTGTGCATCTCCTAAGAGGAATGCGCCAAGATCCAGATAGAAGAGTAATGCAAAGCTGGCCACGACAATGATTAGCAGAAACCACTTTCCCCAGCGAAAACGTATGGCCAGCATGATGATCAGGGCACCAAATATGCTCAGTATCCCCCCTCGAGATCTAGTGGCAAGCAAAACCAGGGCGTTGAATAACAGCATAGCGCCTAAGACTATGTGCAGTAAGCGCAGCCACCAGCGACCGGAGCGCCACATGGGACGCCAGAAACCGATTGTACTGGCTAGAAGCAAAGGTAGAATCCAGCAAAGCACGCCAGCCATTTCGTTCTGATTCACGGTGCTACCGAGGATACTATTGAGCATTTCCATGGGACCATGTAGGATCGCCGATGCGCCAGAGAAGTAGGATAATGCTGCGATTGGCAGCATGCTCAGAAATCCGACTATGGCCATCCCTGTGCCAGCGATAAATATCAGTCCCAGAAGATGGTATTCTCCTTGACGATACTCCCGAGTGTGTTGTACGCCTCCGTAGAAATAGGCAATTCCAAGGACGAGGCCAGCAATTTTCGGGAAGCTCAGTTCTATGTCGAAAACAGCGGCGAGACTGATCAACACGGTCGCCATCATAAGCGACACGGCCGCGTCATAGGGAGTAGGAGGAACAAAGTATCCGTTCGCAATTTTGCGGATTATCCAGAGCAAGGGGATGATCAACAATACCAGACCACGCCACCCAGTTGGAAAAAGTAACACGGGTAGTAGCATTAACAGAATCAACCACTCCCAACCTATGACAATCCCGGCGAGCCGGCGCATATGCATGCACTCCTTTGAACGATTGCTGAAATCATAGCGATGATGTAAAAGACTGACAAGCTGATGCCGATGAGGAGTTTAGAAATTGGGCTAAATTTCAGTTGCAAGCTGTTCGATTGGCCTTATAATGGGAACATAAGGTGCGTCTGATTGAGGAAGCCACATGCAGAATGAGAAAGAAAAAAGGACCATACTTCTGGTCGAGGGCTCGCGAATCAGTGATGAGTCACGAGCAAGCTCCTTAGAGAAGGCTGGTTTCCATGTCGCTCTTTTGTCGACTGGTCGCGATGCCATTAGCTGGGTTCAAGCAAATATGCTCGATCTGGTGATATTTGATGCTGCGTCGATGCGCTCTAGTGGAACACGAACTTGTCGTCGGTTGCGTGGAGTTGTCGGTGATGTGCCCATTATTCACTGCCGTGCAGCCCGGCGAGCGGAGGATACATCGGTGTTGGCAGATGTTTACTTAGAAGAGCCCTTTTCCGATCGTAAGCTGCTGAATCGTGTACGTGACCTTTTGCCGGCCGATCCCATGAAGGAGGAGATTGTTTACTTTGGTCACATCAAGTTGTATCGGAGTAAACGATCGGTGGATGTCAGCGGCAAGGGAGAGCAGCGTCTGACCCCAAAACTGGCGCAACTAATTGAGGAGTTTATGCGCCATCCCAACGAACTGATTAGCAGACGGCAACTGATGCGAAACGTCTGGCATACAGATTATGTGGGCGATACGCGAACGTTGGATGTACATATCCGTTGGGTGCGTGAGTGCATAGAAAGAGATCCCTCGAACCCGGAGCTATTGCGTACCGTTCGTGGTAGAGGCTTTATTCTGGCAACAATGGGTAAGCCGGCGTAGGTACCGCCCGGAAACCCGCCCCGCCTGATTTCTTCCATGTCCAGGATCTTGATTGTCGAAGATAATGATGCGGTTGCTTTAGGCCTGAAACTGGCCCTTGAGAAGGAGGGATTCGGGGTAATCAGGGCGGATTCGGTTGCCTCTGCTCGGTCGACTGTGTCAACCTCAGATCTGGTGATCCTAGATATACGTTTACCAGATGGTGACGGATTTGAACTTTGTCGCTGGTTTCGAGCGGAGAAATTTCTGCAACCCATTTTGATGCTGACCGCCCGCGATGACTTAATCGACAAGATTATCGGCCTTGAAGTTGGCGCCGATGATTACATGACCAAACCATTTGAGTTGCGTGAAGTGATCGCCAGAGTGCGCGCTTTGCTTAGGCGAGCGTATGGGACTCTCTCCGACGAGAAAGGGACTTCATCTGCAAGTAGGCTCTCTTGAGTTGGACTTGTATGGCCAGCGCGCTCTTTGCGATGGTAAGAGAGGTTTATCTTACGAGCATTGAATTCAAGCTGCTCGTTTACCTGGCTCAACATCGGGACCAGCTCCAGGACCGCCAAACGCTAATCGAACAGGTTTGGGGTTACGAATACTACATCGGGGATCCGCGTACGGTGGATGTCCACATCCGTAATCTGCGCCAAAAGATCGAAGCTGACCCGCACAATCCACAGATAATTGTCACGGTACGAGGGGCAGGATATAAGCTGGTGGCCTCCATAAAGGCAATAGCCAAGCAGTCATCGCCTCTTGATCCATCCATATTGACGGTAACAAACCCCTAGCGGCCTGGCCTCAGTTAAGAAATCTTCATACAATCTTCAAGTTTGCTTCATTATAGAGGCAGCGATTCTGCTACACTATCCCCAGAGTTGAATTCTATTGGGTCTCTATTTCAAGTACTTGTAGGTCCAAATCAATCGATTTGTCAATTATTGCCAAAGTGAATTCTGGAGGTCTTGAATGAAGAAGAATCAGGGTCGTAGAACTATCGTCATTGTCTTGACGTTGCTCGTTATTATCGTGGCTGTTGGTCTCACGGCGGCAGCCGTGTACGCTCGACGTTATGTGGGTCAAGGGGTTGAGACTCTTTTGTCGCAGATCACGGCCGTATCTGAACTACCAGCCACTGAAGAAGATGCTCAAGAGCAAGATGAGGTCAATTTATGATAAGGGTGTTCTTGTTGTCAGCGTTACCCCTGGTGGGCCGGCTGCTGGGGCCGGTATTCGTCGGGGAACTATCATATTGAGTGTAGAAGGGCAGGCGGCCAATACGGCCGACGAGCTAAGTAATCTTCTGACTTTAGAGGGAGTTGGGGCGTCAGTCACGCTGACCGTATTAAACGGAGACGCGCCAGAGGAAATCACATTAACTCTGGCCGATGGTCCACCGTTGTTGGGCGTGCAGCTGGCAGGGAACGTGGATGGCAGTGGACTTGGCCGTATTCCCGGCACCGGTGAACCTTTTGGAGGTCCGGGGCAATTCCAATTTGACCCAGACAATTTGCCTTTTGATCCGGGTGAATTTGGATTTGATATGGCAGGAGTACAGGGCGGGGTTCTTGTGGCTGAAGTCATCAAGGGTAGCGCGGCCGAGTTAAGCGGACTAGAAGCTGGTGACGTTATTGAGTCGATTAACGGCGAGCCCGTCGACAGCATGGAGCAGCTGATAGAACAAGTTGGCGCCATGAAACCCGGCGCGACTGTGGTTCTGACTATTCGTCGCAATGGCGAAACAAAGGAATACTCACTCGTATTGGGGGCTCATCCCGATGATGCCACTCGAGGCTTCATGGGCGTGAATCTTGCGCCCCTCATGGGAGAACCGGGAAGAAAAGGGTCCTTTGGTATACCGTTTGGCGGCGAGATGCCAACTGGCGGCGCGGTAGTTGTTGAAGTGGAAGAGAATTCTCCAGCGGCTCTTGCAGGGCTGCAGGCCGGTGATATTGTCGAGTCTGCGGACGGCCAGCCTGTTGAAACCGTGGACCACCTGGTCCAAATCTTGGGCGAAAAGAGCCCAGGTGATAGCGTCACTTTTTCAATTGCACGCGATGGGCAGAGCTTAGATATCGAGGCAATCCTTGGCGAACGAACAGATGATGCCAGTCGTGCCTATCTGGGTGTACAATTGGGGGCGTTCTTCAATGTAGACGTTGGAAGGTTAGGCGATGATTATCAAGGCACACTCCCAGAGGAGTTTTTCTTCCACCTACAACCGGACTTCAATCCAGGAGATTTCCCTGAACTGCCGCCGGATCTGGAGCAGTTATTGCCTGATTTCGATAACGGCAGCAAGGTCCAGCCTGAACTCCAAGAACAGGACGCCTGACGCCAAGACGATTTCCACATGCCGGTTCCTGCGGTACGGAGCGGTCTAGAAGCCTATGTTTCGTTCGGTTCAAAGCAGGCTTTTGATCAGCACAATATTGGTTAGCGTGGTGGCCACCCTCTCGATTGGGGTGGTCACAATGCTGTTGGTGAATGCCTATTTTTCGCGCCAGGAGGAAGCATACCTTCGCAAGCAGGCATCCGTTTTGGCCCCGTCCATTGTACAAGTCATGAATTCAGGCAATCCTGTTGAAATGCAGCGTCAAGTGGCGATGGCAGGATTTGTAGGTCAGGTGCGTCTGCAATTATTTGATAGTGCTGGGAGGATGTTGATCGATTCTGGCCGACGAATTGGGCAATCCGTATTCAATCCAGTTGGCATTCAAGAGCAGGAGCTATTTATTGGTGCGGTTCTTGATGACTCCGGTCAGGTTCTACGATTCAGCCCCTTAATTAGCCGTACGGATAATGCAACTGGTGAGGCTATTCTGTCATTCCTTGAGCCTACGCAACTCTTCTCTTTGCCTTCATCGTTTACGGCCGTTTCCGATGTCCGGTATAGGCTGCCTCTACAGATAGGTCCGGAGATCGTCGGTTTCCTGGAACTATCAGAGGGACCAGCAGTTGGCGAAAGTATCATCCGCAGCATCTGGCTGGCACTATTGGGAGGAGGCGCCGTAGCGCTTGCTGCTGCGGTGATTGCCGGCCTCTTATCGGCAAGAGCAGGTGCTCAGACCTCTGCAAAGTCTGGGCGAGGCAGTTGAGAGCATGGGCAATGCGGAGCTTTCAGCATGCGCACCAAGCAGCAAATTGATCGAGTTCGATCGTCTGGCGACGCAATTTAACCTGATGGCCAAGCGCCTGGCCGGTACAATAGAGCGGCTGGCTAATGAGCGAACTGTATTGAGGCGCACGATTTCCGATGCCGGACATGAGTTTCGCACACCTCTGACGGCTCTAAAGACATTCAATGCCTTGCTAGAAGATGAGGTCGGAGATGGCGATCGAGCAAGCATTTATGTGCATGAGAGTGAGCGGCAGATAGTGCAGTTGGAGAAAATAACTACTGCCATGCTGGACTTGAGCCGATTGGAAGCGCGCCTGAGCGGAACGAATTTCGAGCTGGCTGATTTGCGAACACCTGTCGAGGGTGCCGTGCAAACTTTGCGGGCCATGAGTGAAGAAAAGTGCCAGCACCTTGATCTAGTTTTGCCCCTGAATGAATTGTTATATTCGTTCGATCCCGTAGCGATGCAGCAAGCGATAGGAAACCTATTAATCAACGCCATCAAACACACGCCGGACGGTGGAAATATCGAAGTACGGTTGGAAGCCAGCACCGACGTCGTGGAGATAACAGTATGCGATGACGGTGTGGGTATCCCGGCGGAGAACCGGCCCCATATCTTCGATCGTTTTTATCGTTTTCCGGAACAGGGTGAGGGGGGAAGTGGATTGGGTCTTGCTATTTGCCGCGAGATTGTGGACATTCACCACGGCCGCGTTTATTTGTCCGGCAGTCAAGAGCAAGGCAGTAAATTCGTCATAGCTTTGCCTGTCCCATCATAGGACCAAGTTAAAAGCAACAAAAAACACCACCCTTTGGGGGTGGTGTCCAAGTGACCTAAGACTAAAACCAGTTTACTCTGTTGCTGCTTCCGCGCGTGCCCGATCCAGAGCCGCCATTAGACGACCCTTACGGCGTGCCGCATTGCGTGGATGTACGACACGTTTGCGTGCCGCTTTATCTAGCGTTTGATATGCCTGACGTGCCACCAGTTCCGCCTCATCAAGCTCTCCATCAGTGATAAGTTCACGAGTTCTCCTGATGTAAGTGCGGGCTGAGGCAATGTACACACGGTTTTGCTTTGATCGCCGTGCCGTTTGTCGAATACGCTTTTTGGCAGATTGTATGTTAGCCAATGTTCAAAATCCTCCAGTAAATAAAAAAAGCCTCATAACCATGGAGGCGTTGAGAGCCAGACAATAATAGCATAGAGTGTCCACTTCGCCAAATGAGAGTTCGGTGAGGCGCGGCAGGCAGTATCCACGCTAGGTACTGTCGTTTTTTACTGCCAGCAAAACGCCGTTTGAAGATGGGTCACGCACAAGCCAGCCATCGTCATGCTTCTCCAGCCGCACTCCGGCAGCGTGCACGCGCTCAACGGCTCGATCTAATTCCGGATTGCTGTGAAACTGAACAGTGAACCAGCGCAGCCCCGTTGTATGAGTTCTAGGTGGAGGCAATCCAACGCCGGCCCACGTGTTTATCCCAATATGGTGATGATATCCACCGGCAGACAAGAAGGAGGCCATCGGGCCGTACTGCAGGGTCAAGTCGAAACCAATAACGTCCCGATAAAAATTCACGGCTGGACTGATCTGCGCCACACGCAAATGTATGTGCCCCATCGTAGTCTCCGGATGCATACCCATGGAATCCTCAGCTTGACCGGCCAGTTCGCCGAGAACCCCATCTAGATCTAGGGGATCCGTGGCCATCTTGAGTTGTCCATTGATGTATTGCCACTGATCACGCGGCCGATCGCGGTAGATTTCGATGCCGATATCATCCGGGTCAGAAAGATAGACCGCTTCGCTCACCAAATGATCGGCAAATCCTTGTACGTATGTCCGTGTGCCGGAAAGACGTTGTAGTGATTTGGCCAGTTCTAGTCGCGAAGGAACACGAAGTGCAAAATGGTAGAGACCGGTGGTGTTAGGTGCTGTATGCGCGGCAGGATCTTCCTTAAGTACGACCAATACGCGATCGACCACGCCAAGATAGGCTTCATCATATTCGCGGTTGATTAGCTGAAGTCCAAGTTGATTTTGGTAGAAGCCCAGCGACCTCTCAAGGTCTGATATCGTTATATATACTGGACCAATAGCGGTCGCTGGATGAATTGGATCGATCATGTTCACTGTTCGGAGGCCACTGCACGATCTGGCGCACTATCGTAAGTTACCTTTTTTGCTCCCGCGATCGCGAGTACAAAAGGACGTTAGTTTGAAGCAGTTGCATCGAAAAAGGCGACACCGACGGCCCCTGGGCCAATGTGTGTGCCAATCACAGGGCTGATTCCACTGCGCAGCAATTCTGCTGGCTGGCCTTGCTGCTTGATCTGATTGAATACCATGTCACCAGTTTCTGGTGCCATGGCGTCCAAAACGCCGTAGTGGACTTCAGGTTTCCAACCTGACTCATCGCCTACAATTTCTAGCAAGCGATCGATTGCTTTTCTTTTTGTGCGTACCGAGGCCAGTGACTCAATCTTGCCGTCCACAAGGTGCAGAATAGGTTTAATGGAAAGCACCGATCCTACCAGGCGCTGTGCACCACCAATTCGTCCTCCCCTGTGCAAGAATTCCAGCGTATCGACGACAAAGAGCAGGCGGACCTTGGGCACCGTGGCTCGAGCGATTTCAGCAATTTCTTTGTAGTCCTTTCCCGCAACGGCCATACGAGCTGCTTCCGAAACTATCAGGGCCAAGCCCATGGCCGCCGAACGAGAATCTACAACTTCGATCGGCACTTCAGGCATTTCCTTGACAGCGCTACGCGCTGAGTCCATCGTTCCACTAAGCGCTTCTGAGATGAAAATGCCGACAATGCTATCGGCCGTTTCCGCCACTTTGGTGAAGAATTCTATAAATTGACCTACGGAAGGCTGGGAAGTCGTAGGCATTTCTTTCGCCGTCTGCAGGCGCTGATAGAATGCGTCTTGCTGGATATCCACACCATCTAGCAAGCTTTCACCTTCCCAATTAACAGTTAGGGGGATTACCTGGATATCGTATTCCTGCAACAGATTTTCCGGCATATTGGCTGTGCTATCAGTTACGACAGCGACTTTACGTTTCATAATAAATCCTCTCCTTAATCTCCGGCTTTCAGATCAAATGCACCTTGAACCAACAGCACTTACCCCAATCCCATCTTGCCATAAGCCTAGTAATTTGAAGCGGAGTGAGTCAAGCTTATATTGACTCTTTCTTTTCTCTTCTTTTTGCAGCTGGACCAACCAGCCGTTCCTCACCGGCGATGATCCGCCGGATGTTGGGGCGTAAAGCCCAAGTAACAATGGCTGCGGTAATCAGGCCGCCAACCAAATAAGCGGCTGTGGGATCTACACCGGTGAAATAGCGAATGGCGAAGATTATCGGAATCAATGCCGCGACCGCCAAGGAGGCTACCGAAGCCATACCGACACCAATGAGTAAAACACCGCCGACGATACACGTGACGATGGCAACTGGCCACCAAACCGCCATTGCCCAGCCAACATTGGGACCGGTTCCTGCACCACCGCCAAACTTGAGGAACAGTGACCAATTATGGCCAATGACGGCCATAACGCCTGCTGCTGTCTCAGCCCAGGGCAAATACTCTGGCGGCAGGATATCGCCCATGATCGCCCTTGTAACCAGAACAGCCGCAGCCCCCTTGACGATATCCATGACAAAGGTCAAAAAGCCAACGCCCAGTCCTGCCGCGCGAAGCGAGTTGGTCCCACCCGTCCGCCCACTGCCAACTTCACGGAGGTCTATGCCTTTGGTGAACTTAACAAATAGGAATCCAAACGGAATCGCTCCGAGCAAGTAACCAATCAATGCGGCCAGTACGATATAAACGAAATCCATATGCTATCCACTCACTGTCGGCCTGCAGTACAACACGCGCAAACCCAATTTACAGTCTATAACACCAGATTTAAACAAATGTTACGCGCATCGTCACTCCCGTTTCAGAAAGGGAGCTTCCTGCTGCCCAAAGACCAAATCCCACTTCGCTAACCTCTATCCCACTTTTACCTAGTCTTCGTTTCTTCAAATTTCCCATGAATCACCTCCGCATGTTGTGGGCAATTGATCGCCAACGATTTCTCGTAACAACCAAGTGCGTGAACATGATGAACCGCGGTATTGTATACGAGATCGATTTGGACGGCTTCGATATGATTAGAAAATAAGCCGAGGACGCAAGATGGCGAATAAGTAGGCGCCGGCCAACGCAGCCAGGAAGGTAACAAGGGCCAAATAGGTACCGCTGCCGATTTGGGCGTAAATAGGTCCTGGGCAAGCGCCCGTGATCGCCCAGCCGAGGCCGAATATGACGCCACCAATAACGGTTCCTTTTGTGAAAGGTTTCTTGTTGATAATAATCGTTGCACCATCGATGGTGCGGGCCTGCAAAAGACGCAGCACGATCAGCGACACTGCGGCAACGACCACGGCCGAACCGATGACAAGATACATGTAGGCGTCTTCAAAACGGAACATTTCATGGATACGGAACCAGGATACAACCTGTCCTTTTACCAAGATGATGCCAAATAAAATGCCAAGAATCAATACTCTAATATTGCGCATGGTGGACATCTCCTTAAGCGTTTTCTCGTTTACCCTTCGATGAAAGAACTAGACCAAAAGTGGGTAAATGATCCAGGTCATGATCAAACCGCCGATGAAAAAACTTATAGTGGCCACAAGGCTGGGCCACTGCAGGCTGGAAAGACCCATGATTGAATGTCCCGACGTGCAGCCATCAGCATAACGAGTCCCGAAGCCAACAAGAATGCCACCGATACCTAACAAGAGTACTCCGTGCCAACTGTAATATGCTTCAGGGAGGAAGGGCACTGGTTCGGCTGAGAGCAGATGATTGCCAAGAAAGCCGCCGATTACGACGCCGATAACGAGGACAATCCGCCACAATTTTTGGCGCCAATCATACTGCAAATATGATATTTTTGTGTGCGGGCTGCAGATAGCGCCAATGTCGCGGAAGGTGCTGGAGATGCCGAAATTCTTTCCAGCAAACAGGAGGAGTGCCGGCACCATCAAGCCGATCAAGGGACCCGTCACGTACCAGGGCCAGGGCTGTAATATCAATTTCATTTTAAATAACTCCTTCTAGTATATCCAATAACTACACAAACGTATAATACTATATCTTAAGTGGGCAACTTTGCAACATGATATAATGTTTGCCTTCCCAGTCATGTAACATAGCCCACAGAATGCTTGATTTTGAATTCGTAAGTGGGTTAGGCGGCTGTGCGGATCATATTTGACATCTGAGCCAGAGAATTTTCTGTTTCGGCCACACGCTGCTGCCACGGCCGAATCCAACTCTCAAGCTCCGGGTAATTCACCAGCTGATTCTCGTAGGCTTGGTTCCAGGTTTTTGTGATCGCGGTTAGCTCTTGAAGTATTTCCAGAGCAACATCATATTGACCGGCGGCGCGCAAAAGATTGGCTAACAGCTGTTGCCTGTCGCCAAATCCTCGAGGTATTTGATGGTGGCGTGCCAGCTTCGCGATAGCGGATCGACTTAAGATAAAGACCGCTAAACGGGGGAGTAAGCAGGAAACGGGAGACCTGTTTCAAACCGGCCTGATTTTCCTGCAAAATATCGGGTGACTCAGGCAGGGTGTAGCCCGCATGCAAATCGGGCTGTTCTTTCCATCTGCCACTGTAATTGCCAAGCTGCAAAATATGGTCATAAACCAGCTGTAGAGTTAATTGACCTAGGGCTGCAAAGAAGGGTTGACCGGAAAAGGTCAGCGCATTGACAAACGGGAATAGCCAGCACAGTAAATGATCGCGCAAGAACTGCTGCTGCAACTGTGTGCTGCGGTCTGCTTCAGCCACTTGTTTGTTTGCCAACATTGCGGCTTCCTCACTACACAAGTACGCGAGAAAGGCGAGTTCGTAACCGATATGATCGGAATCGATGCTTTGTCGAAAGGCAGATTGCTCGTACTTGTCCTGGATCAGAGTGGAATACGCACCGCCCACGAGGCCGGAAGGATCCCTGAAGATGCTTTCGTAAGGGAAAATATCGAATGAAAAGATCTGGTGATGATCGACTGCTGCCTCTTCCGGATCAAAAGGTTGCGAGTAAACGATCGCTAATTCTGGGATCTTTCCGACGTAAGGCAATAAATCAACGGTCAAGCCGTCTAGAAATAGACGGCTTACCAGGATATAGGTATGGTGTCTGGCCGATGCTGTGTCGACACGGTCTGTCAAAAGCATTGCCTTACAGCGGCAGTCGCGGTTGGAGGATGGCGAAAATATAGGCACCGGTAAGTGCGGCTAATAAGGTTACAATGGCCAGGAAAGTTCCGCTGCCAATCTGGGCGTAAATCGGTCCGGGGCAGGCGCCGGTTATGGCCCATCCGAAGCCAAATACGATTCCACCGATAACAATACCCTTATTCATGGGCTTGTTTACAATAACGAACTCTTCGCCATCAACCGTTCGGGCGTGAAGACGCTTAATGATAATAAGGGAAATAGCACCGACGAACACAGCTGAACCAATGACAAGGTACATATACGCTTCCTCAAAGCGAAACATCTTGTTGATTCGCTCCCAAGATACAATTTGACCCTTGACCAAAACAATACCAAAAATAATACCCAGGATTAGTACTCTTAGGTTGCGCATAATGAAATCCTCCCTTCCAATTCTGTTCCTAATCGCCTAAATTGCATGTGCTAGCTGGCGGGAAGCAACAACGGCCAAATCAGCCAGGTCATGATCAAACCGCCAATGAAAAAACAAATCGTGGCGATCAAACTTGAGATTTGTAGATTCGACATACCCATAATCGAGTGACCTGACGTGCAGCCGTCAGCATAACGAGTGCCGAAACCGACCAGGATACCCCCGACAATGAGTATTACAACTCCAGGGACGCTGTAAAAGAATTCGGGAAGAAAGGGCACCGGTTCGAGCGAAAGTGGGTAATTGCCAATAAAACCACCGATGACCACGCCAACTGCCAACACGATTTTCCACATGTTTTTTCGCCAATCATATTGCAGGTAAGGTATTTTTGTGCGCGGACTGCACATGGCGCCAATGTCGCGGAAACTACCGGATATGCCCCAGGTCTTTCCAGCAAATAGCAGCAAGCCGGGCACCATCAAACCGATCACTGGACCTACTATATACCAGGGCCAGGGTTCCAATATCTTTTCCATTATGATATCTCCGTTTGGTAAGATTGTAAGATTGTTAAGGATACGAAATGACAGCGTTCATTCAACTCTCTTAGCGCATAAAGTGATTCGAGCGAAAAATACTTGAGATGTCGACGCTAGACTGCGTAAATAGTGTGCCAACTTAAACGGCCAGACCTTGTTATTGCTGAAGGTGGCCTGGCCTTGTTTTCAACTAGATGTTACAGATGTTTCCTGAAGCGTCGATCATTTGGAAGCCCGCTTTCTCCCACGCTTCCATACCGCCGGTGACGTTGTAGAGATGCTTGTAACCGTGTCGACGTAACATACTGATTGCGGTGCTGGAACGCTTGCCAGTCGCGCAGGTCACGGCAATGCTCTGATCGTGTGTCAGTAGCAACTCGTCAACGCGAGCCGGGATGTCGAGTTGGGGTGCCAGACTGGTGTAGGGCATGAAGTGTGCATTCTGGATGTGGCCTTCATCCCATTCGTCATCTTCCCGTACATCAAGCACTTGCAGGCCGTTTGCTGACAATCGACGCCGAAGCGAATATACGTCGATTTGAACAATTGTTTCAACTGGCCGTCCGGCTGCCATCCAAGCATCAATTCCACCATCGAGAAAGCCTGTGACCTGCGAATCGAGAGCGATGAAAGCCATGTTATATATGCAACGTTGGGCACTTTCCGCGCTATCGGTAACCAGAATGATGGGTGAATTATCTGGGGTAACCCAGCCGACACGCTGCTCAAATTCTGAACCAGACATCTGAATATTGTAGGAGCCAGAGATATGTCCGGCGCCGAATTCAGCTGATGATCGGGCATCGACAACAACATGTCCTTCTTCCATAAAAGCGGAAACTTGTTGGGAAGTTAATGCTTTGGCGACGGGGTACTCCCTGGTTAACGCCCGTTTGCCCTGATTCGTGGCTACGATGTTGAGAATATTGGCCGGTTTTAGAGGTTGTTCGTCCTGCATGTAGGCCGTGAATCTTTCACGATTCGTGATTTTTAATGCGTCGTTATTCCTTCTTTCATATCCAACCGTGGTGACAACCTTGCCACTCGTCACGCGTCCTCAGGTGGACCCGGCCAGATGGCCGGGATATACCTCTACATAATCAGGTAAGTTAAGGAATCGTGGGATGCTGATGTCAAAGAGGACTGGTGCACCCTGTTCACCCGCCTGGGCTAGGTCGGGCCGGGCTACATCACCAACCATAACGAAATCAGCCGTAAGTATGAACCACGGTTCATCTCCACGCGGATAATCGTAAACGAGCAAGTTGATCTGTTCCGGACGGTGGCCAGGCACATGAACGATTTCTAGACCAACGCCGCCCATGCGGATCAGGTCCCCATGCTTCACACGAGTCGCCTCGTAGTTGATTTCAGCCAATTCCGGCAAAATCAGCTCTCCCCCGGTTTCCTCAGATAGGAGCCGTGCACCAGATACGTGATCGGCATGGCTATGGGAGTCAATAACATATCTGATCGTTGACTTTTTTTCCTTGGCCATGGCAATATAGGGTTGCACATCCCACAATGGATCAAAAACGGCACATTCGCCAGTGCGTTGGCAGCCGATCATATAGGCCGCGCAGCCAGTCTCTTCACGTATTATCGTTTCAAACCACATATTCTATCCTCCATGTGATCAGTAAATGACCCGTTCTGTGACGATTCACCATTGTCTTTTACCTGCCAAAGGGTTTTTCAGGCAGCTTGTAAGCTTCCTTTACCGGCTTTAACGGCCGTTTCAGCCAGTATGGCCGCCTGTTGCCGTCAGGACTATAATCTACCGCGCTGCGGGTCAGATTGACCCATTCGCGGTAGACCTCCATTGAACGATTCGTATCAACCCATACATCCCCGAATTTCTCGCCAGGTTGGGCCTTGCGTACGTTGACCGCTTTCTGAAGCCAACAATGTGCGCCGCTTATTGGATCGGGATGTACGGCGTGGGTCAAGTTTTGGTGTACTCCCACTTCTTTCCACCAGATACGGCTGGTATCTGGGTCAAAAGTCTGCCACGCCTCTGCTTCTTTGACAATATTGAGCTTATTGCCACCCTGAGCGTCCTCCTCTAGCGTAGCGACGTTGGACATACCGGGATTAACGCCCACGTCATCCTGCAAGCGCCAACGGCCCAGGTGGTGACTCATGGCAATTACGCCGGGTTTGATGCCCTCGGTGACCCACACTTTATCAATAAAATATCCGATCTCGGTTTCCACCCGGATTAGATCACCTGTCTGCACACCTAATCGCCGTGCATCGGCAGGATGCATCCACACTGGGTTTTTATGACTGATCTCGTAGAGCCACTTCGCATTGGCGCTGCGCGTGTGGATGAGGGTCGGCAGCCGGAAATTTGGCAGCAGCAACATTTCACCTTTGTTGATGTCGATGTTATCCGGATGGACATGACTCTTTAGGGGCCAGGGAATCGTATATTCTTTCTCCGGCCAGCCCCACTCATGCAGTGTTGGACTAAAGAACTCGAACTTACGACTGGGTGTACCTACGCCAGTCTTGGCTTGACCGTCAATCATTACCCCAATTGCTTTGTCATCTTGGATGATGCGTTGGTCCAGGTCAATTTGCAGCCCGCCAAGATCGAGGTCAATAGCGCCGCGTGCCACCTCTTTCAACTGGAAGAGTACACTGTTCAGTTTCTGAACATCCTTTTCTTCTAGGCCGCTGACCTGTTTTTCATACGGCGCATAATTCGCGCTGGTAACCTCGAACGCGCCGTAATTGCGCATATATTGTAGGGGCGTTAAGTCTTCGGCAGCGGCTGCTTCAGGTAGGCCTGGAACGCTGTTCTCAAAGATCCATTGATAATATTCGTCAACCGTGATGATCTCTCCAGGACGGTAGGGGCTTTCAAAATGCTGGCGAATTCCCAAGCTGCCGTCGGGGTCCATCTGCACCGAAAGCTGTATCCAAAACTCATTCTCTTCCCACACTTCACCCGGGTTTGCCTCGTAAGTGAATTCCACTTTCTGTCCGAGCTTTTCCATGGCTACACGCCGCACCGGCTGGCGAAAAGCGATCCATTGCCCGGCGTGGGTCTCCTGGCTCATCAGATCATGCCTTTCACTGGAATGACCCATAGGTAGTATATAGTCGGCAAACCAGGCCGATTCATTCCATGTGGGCGTGAGGGCCACATGGCACTTCATCTTCTCTTCATCCTTAAGTGCTTTGAGCCACATGAAACCATCGGGATTGATCCACATAGGATTGTAGACCCGGCTAAAATAGATATCGATCTCGCCACGTCCTTCTTCCAAAAAGTGGGGTAGTAGGAAACTCATTTCAAAAAAGGCGAAAGGCCATTCATGAGGGATATGTAATTCGTTCCAAGTCTCTCCAGGAGGGGGAGTGTCGAACGGTTTAGGAACAAACTTGTTCCAGCTATTGGCTGAGGTGCCGCCTGGAGTACCGACGCTGCCTGTGAGCACGTTAAGGAAAAACAGGCAGCGGGCGACTTGCCACCCCCCCAAATTGCCTATGCTTGCGCTGCGCCAGGTGTGAGTCGCCAGCTTACCTTCGCAGTTTGCGACATGCTCGGCCGCTTCGCGTATGCGTTCGACAGACACTTGTGATTCTTCGGCGGCACGCTCAAATGTGAATTCAGCATAGAGCTGCTTCAACAACCGGTCGAACAAATGAAAATCGGGTAGTTGAGCGATAATATCTTCTTCGAGCGCCGCGTTGTTGACTTCGAGTTTACCGTCGCGCACGGCCGTCAGTGTATCTCTCCAATTTACCCAGCGACGTACAAACTCTCTGTCATAGAGATCATTCTGGATGAGGTGGTTGGCGATGGCCAGCAACACTGTTGATTCGCTGCCAGGCCATGTGGGCAGCCACGTGTCACTCATGCTGGCGGTGTTACTAAGGCGGGGATCAAACGTGATGATCTTGGCCCCTTTCATCTTGCCTTCGATGATGCGTTGGGCGTGGGGATTAAAATAGTGGCCCGTTTCCAAATGGCTGGATATGAGCAGTATTGTACGCGCATTGCTGTGATCAGGACTCGGCCGGTCGAATGCAGCCCACATGTAGAGACCCATGCGTGCCCCGCTCGAGCAAATATTGGTGTGGCTGTTATGCCCGTCTACGCCCCAGGCCTGAATTGCGCGATTGGTAAAGCCGTCTTCGCCAGGACGGCCGACGTGGTACATGATCCCATCGCGCCGCTTCAGGCGACTTGCCCGCATCTTGGCGGCAATTTCACTAAGAGCCTCCTCCCAAGAGATTCGTTTCCATTTTCCTTCGCCCCGTGCGCCGACGCGTTTCAAGGGGTGAAGGATGCGCTCGGGATCGTATATCTGGTTATGTGTGGCGGGACCTTTGGCGCAGTTGCGACCGCGGCTGCCAGGATGCTTGGGGTTGCCTTCGAATTTCTTGATTTCCAGGCTCGTCTTGTCTACATAAGCCAGCAGCCCACAAGCACTTTCACAGTTGAAGCAAACAGTTGGCACTAGCATATAGCGGCGGGCGACTTTGCGCGGCCAGGCGCTGCCGTCCCATTCGACCCAATCATCCCAATATTGGGGCGGCGGGTAGTTAGTCAAACGGCCGTCTTCTTGCTGCACCGAGATCATATCATCCTCTTTGAGATCTATCTCGGCGAAACGGGGCATTTCCCGGCCCCCAGCATTGGTGGCTTCAGTCGCGGGTGGGCGTAGCGGATCGTCCGGCGCGCCCATCTTGAGCATGGCGGATAAGATATGGCGGATGCTACGTGGATTCTGTGCGGTCATAATTTCCTTAATCTGACGGCTGCCGGCGGGCAACAATCAGCTGTTCTGTATTTCCTGTGGGGCCATGACAAAAGCGTATTCGTGCAGGTAAAGTCCGACTACCGCACACAGTCCTGAGACGGCAGCCAGGACAGGCATAAGCGATGCCAACGGAATCGCTATCAGGAGCAGGAGTAAGGGGACCAAGTGACCCAAGGTGATGCTGCCACCCCAGAAATAATTCTTGTAACGGCCGTAGCTGATGTCGTGAGCGGCGCGCGCTGCGATCTCACTGGCGTGAGGTATACTAAATTCGCCAACTAATGTGATGAACAGGTCGACAATGAGCGCTGCTACAAAGGTGATGAGCACGCCCTGGCTCAAATCAGCCGGCATTGGAGCAAAAAGATTGACCAGGAGCAATACCGCGCTGCCGGCCATAAAGGCTTGTATCACCAGGTGAAACGGTAGCAGAGCGCTCTGCCAGAGATCTCTGCCTTCCGCCTGAGCAAATAGAAATGCAGTATAGATGGCCGTGCCAATAGCGAAAACAAATCCACTCCACAGAAACACGTTGCGAATGGGACTGCTGTAGTTGTTAAGGTAGGCGCCTATTTCGAAAAGCCACCAGAGTGCCAGAATGATGGAGAATCCGATCAGCAGCACAGCGCCACGGGCCAGCCAACTTTTCCACTGAGGACGAAACAGGATATAAAGAAATCTGGCCGGACGCTCCAGATCATAGACAAGAAGTGCTGTGGTTAGTCCGACGAAAAGAAGCGATAGAAAACCGGAGATGACGGCCGTCTGACCATCAAAGGGGAGCCAATTTAATCCCCAGCCCAGTGCAAGTAGCATGAAAATACCCGCCCCGATACCTTTAGTCACCAGATAGGCGGGTACGGGCCAGTGCCAGGGAATCTTGTGTTGTGCGTTGTAACCCACCTGCACCATATGTTCTGCAACACGGGCGCCAAACTGGATTGGACCATCAAACGGCTGTCCCTGCGTTTGAGGGACGCGAACTGTGGCCTCAGAACTGGACCAGCGGACGCCACGGGCCTTGGTTTTGATCGTGAGCGTCCCACATCGCCCGTTCGTGGCCATTCGAACCGTGCCCGTTTCTGTTGTCACCATGCAAGGAAATGACGTCAGCCCACATGTATGTGCAAGGTGCACGCTCCGTGGCTGTGGGGTGGAGCAGTACATCGTTGCCTTCAATATAGAAGAGTTTGGGCGCAGTGCCTTGTTCCGGCTTGCGCACGGTTACATCTTGCTGCGCCAATAGATAGCTGATGTGCGAAGCGGGATCATTGATGTCCCCAGCAATGATCGCTTGCTCGGGACAAACTACAACGCAAGCTGGTTGCAAACCAATGTCCACCCGGTGAGCGCAGTAGTGACACTTAGCAACCGTGCTGCTGTTAGGATCGATATGAATAGCGTCATATGGACAAGCTTGCATACAGGCCTTGCAACCGATGCAAATGTTGGAATCGAATTCTACAATCCCATCGTTGCGTTGGTACATTGCCTCCACAGGGCAGATGCGTACGCAAGGTGGGTTTGCGCAATGGTTGCAGCGGGTTACTTGAAAATGCCTGCGCGAATCGGGATAAGTGCCTGTTTCTACGTATTTCACCCAGGTGCGATAGACGCCCAAGGGAACTTCATTCTCGCTCTTGCAGGCGGTGGAACAGGCGTGGCAACCAATGCACTTGCGGTTATCAATGACGAAGCCGTAATTCTTCGTCGTGGCCGGGGCATCCATCATGATAGTTAGCGGTCAGCTTTCAGCGATCGGCCGTCAGCTTTCGGCTCTCCTCCTTTTGCCTTGAAGTTGCTAGCCTCTTTCTGAAACCTGCAATCTCCCATGGAATCCGCTTGAGTAGAAAGACGAAGCATTCGCCTTCCTGGTACATAGCTATCAACTCGTTGTCATGCTGCCGGACCCATGATGCGCTGCTGGGCGGAGCATTTAGAACAGTGGCGCGGACTCGCAGAACTTTGCCGATTTGAATTGACTCAAAGACTTGGATGACGCTAATTACGAGGTGGGAACAACGTAAGCCGCACAGATTAAGAGATTGATGCTCTGACATGTCTGTAAGGGGCACAAGGTTCTCCTATCGGCTTCTCTACTGACAATCGCTGTTGACCGCCAGTGTGCAGAGACTAGTTGTACGGTTTGTATGTACTAATTTTATGGTGTATTGAGTATTGCGGCAATAGCGGAACGGGTAATTTTGCTGTCGCGCTGCGGAGGACATTGGATATCTCGCGAGTTTTGGCGCTATGAACAACAATCCTTAAAGATGACTGCCAATTGAGTTATAATGTGAGTCTGAGGCGCGGCAGAAGCAAATCTTCGCCATGGTTGTGAATAAGGAAGAGGGAATAGCTACATTCTCCGCTGTAGGAGAATCTTGGGATTGCTAAACTGTGACCGCAAAGATTCTGGTTGTCGAAGACGAAAAGAGCATACAGACAATTATTCGGACCTATCTAGAAAGCGCCGGCTTCTATGTCACCTGTGTCGATAATGGGTTGGCTGCGTTGACAACAGCCCAAGATCAAAATCCGGATCTGGTGGTTCTCGATCTCAATCTACCGGGCATGGATGGAATTGAGGTGGCGGTACGACTTCGTCAAGAGTCTGACGTCTATATCCTGATGTTGACAGCACGCAGCGAGGAAGCTGACCGTGTAGCGGGATTGCGAATTGGAGCCGACGACTACTTGACGAAGCCCTTTAGCCCACGTGAACTTGTGGCTCGCGTCGAAGCAATCTTGCGTCGCCGAAGGGGCAACAAAACGGCATCGACGGCTCTTGTCTTTGAGAATCTCAGGATTGAGCCTGAGCGATATGAGGTTTTTGCGTCGAATATGCTCCTGGACATGACCCATACGGAGTACAATGTCCTGTTGGAGTTGGCTCGTCACGCCGGCCGGGTTCTGACACGCGATCAATTGATCGATCGCGTTTGGGGGGTCGGTTTCTTTGGAAACGAACGCGTGGTGGACGTATACGTGGGACAGGTACGCCGCAAGCTCGAACAATCGACCGGACTCTTCCTGATCGAGACGGTACGGGGCGTCGGATATAAGTTTGTTGACACTGTGAAACGTGACTGAGATGCAATCAGGATTGTCAAGGTCGTGACCACTTTCTGGCGCCAGTTGAAATGGCGAATTGTAGCTGCGAATATGGTTGTGGTTGGGGTGGGCGTGGTTACGATGCTAATGATGGCCTTTGTAGCCGCGCGCACGATCATTCCCATCAGTATTGAAACCGTTCTAGCCGAATTACTTGAGACGAGCCCTGGAACGGGTGTATTCACAGAGAGTCCTGCGATCACTCGCGAACTGCTGGATACGTTCCGACGTTCTGTCAGTTCGGCCCTGTTGGTGGCTGCTGCAAGCGCAATTGGCGCAGGCATTGTCGCCAGCCTTCTGCTGATGCGCGAGATTTTGAGACCGTTGCGACAGATAGCTTGGAGCAGCCGCCGTATTGCTGGTGGACATTATGACGAGCGTGTACCCGTTCCCAGAAGTGACGAGCTGGGGCAAGTTGCCACTAGTTTCAATGAAATGGCCGCTGCATTGGCCCGAGTGGAGCAGACGCGTGTTTCTCTCATCGGTGACATATCGCACGAATTGAGAACTCCCTTGACCGGACTGGCTGGGTACCTTGAAGGCATGATGGATGGGCTCTTTCCGGCTGATGAGGAAACCATGGCCTTGATGTCCCGAGAGGTTCGCCGCATGCGGCGCCTGGTAGATGACTTGCAGACTTTGTCTAAGGTTGAAGCGGGCCAAATTGCGCTCAACTTGGATTCTTTTGATTTACGAGAAACGGTGCGGCAGGTTGTTGTCCAGTTGCAGCCCCAATGGTACGCCCAGGCGGTAGACGTCGATGTCGAGCTGCCGTCTAGCGCGGTTCTTGTGTACGCCGACTCTGACCGCGTTACCCAGATATTGCTTAACCTGGTAGGTAACGCTTTGGCATATACGCCTGAAGGCGAGCAGATTTTTCTCAGCGTAGCTATCGAGGATCGTTATGTACGGACTGTTGTACAAGATAGTGGCATCGGTATCGACGCAGAGCAATTGCCTTATCTATTTGAGCGTTTTTTCCGCGCGGATCGATCTCGCGCACGTTCCAGTGGCGGAAGCGGGATTGGGCTGACGATTTCGCGGCATCTTGTGTGGGCCATGGGCGGGGAGCTCACCGCAGCGAGCGAAGGGTCAGGTAAGGGGAGCACTTTTTCTTTTACGCTACCCCTGGCTCGTTGAAGGTTGGGAAATGCTCACCATCTCTTCAACTTCAACAATTTGCACCCCTAAAAGCGGGAAATTGTCGTAAATTCCCTTTTCGCAGCGTCATATGACTGCAAATTGGGCTATAATGGAGTGATCCTTGCGTAAGCTAGATTACACCAACTGTGAGGAGGTGCGTTGATGGAACGGTCGCCCTGGTTCTATGCAACGATTCTCGTATCCGTTATTGCAATATTCGCCATAATTGCTCTTGGGATCTTAGGGATCGTTTTCTTAGTTACAAACTCGAATATAGCAGAGGAACCCCTTTTTTCCCCTTCATTGGACCAACGACTGGAAGAAGTCGTTGTTGATGCCAATGTAGCTCCGATTGATCTGGGACCTATGCCAAGTGAAGCAAAGGTCGCGCTTGGTGAAGCGCTTTTCTTCGACAAGGAAATCAGCGGTAATCGTGACACGGCATGCTCGACATGCCACCATCCATTGCTGCACGGAGGTGATGGTCTGCCCGTTTCATTTGGAACCGGCGGACGTGGGTTGGGCACAGCGCGCGCCATAGGCGAAGATCGGCAGCTAATACCCCGCAATGCGCCGGAGATTTTCAACCGTGGAGCTCCAGAATGGCGGACGATGTTTTGGGACGGCCGTGTCGCTTCTCAAGGGACCTATGTACTGGAGTCACCCGCCGGTGGTGACTTGCCTTTGGGTTTGGACAGCCCGCTGGCGGTGCAAGCGATGTTTCCGCCTACGTCGCGTGACGAGATGCGGGGACGGTCGGGCGACATGTGCGAGACATATAAAGATGAGACCGTTGTCCTTAGTCAAGGAAGTGAGTTGGCAGGAGTGTGGCTTGGGCTGACGGCGCGAGCGGAAAATGCCAATGAAATCGCCTTGCTTGAAGACGGTGCGGTCACCGAAATCTGGCATTCGCTTATGGGTCGCTTAATGGCTATACCAGAATATGTGCAGTTGTTCGCCGCTGCTTATCCAGGAACGCCGGAAGAGGAACTGGGTTTTGAGCATGCAGCCAATGCTATTGCTGCTTATGAAATCGCTGCCTTTTCTTTTGATGACAGCCCCTGGGATCGTTATCTTTTCGGGGAGCGCGATGCTTTATCCGCAGAGGCCAAGCAGGGCGCTCTGCTATTCTATGGAGATGCGGGCTGCAGTCAGTGCCATTCAGGCAGTTTGATGACAGACCAACAGTTCCACAATATTGGAGTGCCACAATTAGGTCCAGGCAAACAAGAAGGGGGCATTGATTACGGCCGTTACCTGGTTTCACAGGACCCACAAGATAAATTCGCTTTTCGCACGCCGCCTTTGCGCAACGTGTCTCTCACTGGTCCCTGGACGCACAATGGCGCGTACACGGGCCTGGAGGAAGTTGTACGGCATCATCTGAATCCCGAAGGCAGCTTGAGATCCTATGATCCATCGCAGCTATCTGAACCATTCAGGGATGTAGTTCATCTAGATGGAGAGTTGATCGGAGAGATGTTGGCGACGCTGGATCCCTTGGTAAAGGAACCACGAGAGCTGTCTGATCAGGAATTCAATCAACTGATGGCTTTTCTTCATGCGCTTACATCGCCTTCGGCCGTAGACTTGAGCGATCTGGTGCCGGAATCGGTGCCCAGCGGAATGCCAGTCTTTGACTAGATATCCTGAAAAGAATATTTTATTGCTGATACGGTAGATTTCAGTGACGATTGTGGTAGCGAACCCCGCTGATTCATATAGAAACAGCGGGGTTCTGGTTTTATTATTACTGTTCGACCGGATAACCAGCTTCTTCCCAGGCGATTATGCCCCCGCTCATGTTATGAACATTGTCATAGCCGTTTTCGCGCAAGAACTGCGTCACCTGGTTACTGCGATTACCGCTTCGACAGGTGACGATCACCTCTTTGTCGGTGGGTAGCTCGTCCAGACGGTTCTGTATTTCACTCATGGGCAACAAGTTAATGCCCGGGATGTGTTTCTCATCATATTCGTATTGCTCGCGCACATCCAGCATATATACATCCTGGTCGTTCTTGATGTCATATACGGTTTGAACATCTAGATCCTGCGGTAACTCGGCGAGATTGACGTCGGGTACGGCAGCTTCAACCATCTCGACGGTGTCAGCTTGACCTCCGCAGGCGACTAGGCTGATTGCTAACAAGAGGAACAACGGCAACAAGGTTTTCCATTTCTTCATTTCTAAGTTCTCCCACAACTACAATGCTAATGTTTTCGCTAATTGCGTACATGAAGTTGTTTTACGTTGACAATCTTAAAGGAAGAGGTAGTGACTAGAGAAGATCCCTTACCAAATCATTACACATCTCTTATGCCGCGCTTACCAACACGCGTTACTCTTGGTTAAGTAAAAGATAAACCGTAGCCAGGCGCTCATCATAAACTAGTGACTGGCTCATACCATGGAGAGTGACAATGACTTTGTTAAAGGAAGCAGATCGTAACGTTTTGATTGAAGAGTTTAGTAAACTTCACAACCCGGTTAAACTGGTGATGTTTACTCAGGAGATGGAATGCCAGTATTGCCGCGAGACACGCGCATTGGTAGAAGAAATTTCTGGCCTCTCGGAATTCGTTTCGGCCGAGGTCTTTGATCTAGTTCAAGACGCTGAGATCGCAGAGCGATACAGTATTGATAAGATCCCGGCTATTGCAGTGACAAAAGGCGGCGAGCAACCCAAGGATTATGGGATTCGCTATTTCGGAATACCATCGGGTTATGAATTCAGTTCGTTAATTACGGACATCATGCTCGTCAGTTCTGGTGATTCAGGTCTGTCTACTGAAACGCGTAATTGGGTTGCTGGTTTGGAAAGTCCAGTGCATCTACAGGTTTTTGTAACGCCAACGTGCCCATACTGTCCTCCTGCAGTTACCCTGGCCCACCGACTGGCGATGGAGAGTGATCTTATCCAAGCTGATATGGTGGAAGCGATTGAGTTTCCCGCCCTCTCAAACAAATATCAAGTTCAGGGCGTTCCCCGGACCGTAATAAACGAGACGGTTTTCATGGAGGGCGCCGCGCCGGAGCCGATGCTTTTGACGAAATTGCAGGAGGCTATAGAGGTAGAAGCGTGATAGCCCGCGCTATCTTGCAGCAGCGGATCCTTCGGCTGTTAGGTTCCTAGGGAGGTCCGTTTGAGGAAGGTATCATGGCACTTGATTTTGAATTAGATATCGGTTTTTCGGCCGGTGGTTTGGGGCCAAAACCGTACGATGTGATCATAATTGGCGGTGGGCCGGCAGGCACGGCGGCCGCGATCTATACGTCACGCTCAGGCCTGCGAACCCTGGTAATCGACAAAGGACTCACTGCGGGTGCACTTGGCATAACGAGTAAGATCAGCAATTACCCAGGCGTGCCCGGAACAGTAACCGGCGCCGAACTTGTGGAAACGATGCGGCAGCAGGCCGAATCCTTTGGCGCTGAATTCCTGACAGATAAGGTTGTCGGTGTTGATCTTGCGCAGGAAACACGCCTGGTTTTCGCCGGCAGCAACACGTTCGAAACGAAAGCGATCATTCTCGCGACCGGCTCAATGGGCCGCACAAATACGGTTAGAGGTGAAAGCGAGTTGTTGGGTCGCGGTGTTAGTTACTGCGCAACCTGCGATGGTGCGTTTTTTCGCGATCAGACCGTTGTGGTTGTTGGAAACAACGATGAGGCTTTGGAAGAGGCATTGTTCTTGACAAAGTTTGTTGAGAAAGTCATTCTGCTCGTGCCCACGCCAGCGTTAAAGGCGAGGGAGTCACTAACACGAGAGGCCATCGACAACCCGAAGATAGAAACGCGGTTGGGAACTAAGTTGCTAGAGATCGCAGGCGAGCGGCAGGTAGCGACAGTACGTATTCGCCCGCGAGGTGGCCAGGAAGAAGTTCTGAAAGTGACAGGGGTTTTTGTTTATCTTCAAGGCGCGCAACCCATAACTGATTATCTGATGGGACAACTGGAGTTGAACGGAGACGGGTGCCTGACAGTGGATGATCAACTGCAGACGGCCGTGCCTGGCGTCTATGCTGTCGGCGATTTGCTATGCTCGCACGTGAAGCAAGCGGTCATTGCCGCGTCGGACGGTGTGATTGCGGCTATCGCGGCGGACAAATATGTTCACGGCCGTAAGAAGCTGAGAATTGACTGGAATTAAACAGTTTTCTGTTCTGCGCCTTTCCCAGAAGAAGTAGATATCCAGACGAGTTGACAAAGTGAGGTGGCGATCTATGCCAACTATAAAGCAACGAAAGAAACAGAAGAAGGTCATTGTTTTTTCGACACCGACATGTTCCTACTGCCTCATGGCCAAGCAGTACTTTTTGCGCAACAAGATTCGCTTTCGGGACATAGATGTCAGCAAGGATCCCGTTGCGGCACGTGATATGACGCGTCGAACCGGCCAGATGGGCGTGCCTGTAATCGATATAGGCGGCACGCTAATTGTTGGCTTCGATAAGCAAAAAATCAATGCTTTGCTTGAAATCAAGAATCCAATTTAGTACGAGAGAAATTATGTTGCAATCATTGTTCGGTTCCCGCCCCGTGTCACGCATACCAGAAGTGGATGCCAATGAGTTACAGGGACTGATTAATAACGAAAACAACTTGCTGCTCGTGGATGTGCGCTCACCATACGAATACGAGTACGACGGGCATATTGCCGGTTCACGCCTGCTTCCGTTGCCGGCGTTGATGCAGCGTATGCAGGAATTGCCGGAGGATCAACCTATTGTCTTTATTTGTCGTTCCGGCGCTCGCAGCAACGTAGCCTGCGAGCAAATGAACCGCCTGGGACGCAAGAATGTGAAGAATTTCCGCGGCGGGATGATTGCCTGGAAGCGTGCTGGACTGCCTACGCGCTAGGGTTTGGCACCGGGATGCTGATTCCAGCCGCTGTACGCGGTGTGAATACCCGTTGGAGGATTGGGCGCAAATAAATCCTCGTCAATTGGCAAAGGATTGGGGTCAATTACATAATAGTTGCTGAGACTGAAATTCAAGGGTTGGCGTAATGAGCTTTTGAGCTTCATCGGCGATGCTGCCAAATCCCGGACCAAGATACCATATTGCAGCGCCCTGGACTTGTGGGTAGGCCGCGTATAGCCAAGACGCCCATTCTATGTCTTCCATGGCTTCATCTACAGTGGGGACGTGTTGATATTCCCAACCCCATTCAGTGATCAAAATCGTGGGGCGGGGAATGTTGTGCTTGTCACAAACCGCAAACAATTTCTGGAAACGGCCGACCAGCCAAGGGTACGCCTCGCTGATGAACGTTGTTGTGTAGCTGTATTCATGTAGCGCAATAGCTACATTGTCTGGATGATCCGCCGCATATTGCAGGAATTCTAGCATTGCTGCCGACTCCCAATGCACAGGTTCCGGTTCGCCGCTAGACCAACTAAAAGCAGCAAACCGGCGGTTTTCCGCAACGGCTAATTTCGCTTGCACTAAAGAGAATTGCGCCAGCCATTCGGCGCGATTCTTGTCCGGTTCATTGACGGTTTCCAGCCAAATAAGTGATGGATCAAGCTCTGGCGGAAACACATCTTTATTCGATTGCCAGTTTCTTGTGGCAACTTTCTCCGGGGGCAAGCCGTAGTCTGACTCATTTATTCCTTCATCAACATCGCGATAGACAAGGACATGAGGTACGGTACTTGTTAACATCAGCTGCTGTACTATGTACAATGGTTCAGCATCGTTTGCGGATTTTAGGAAGACAGGTACTCCAGCAGCGTCCAGTGCAGCTATGGCTTCATCTAGCCCTTCTCGCTTGCCCCCAACGCCGACATGAAAACCAATCTTGTTAAAGGCAATATCTCGCCCTTGGGCTTGAGCCGCGGCGCGCACCGCCGCAAAATCGATGGGGGGATTGGCTGTCACGCGGATTGGCAGAGGTTGCGCTGGTGGTGCAGGGCTGTAGACAACCGGCAGGTTCGTAATAAATGGCAACGTCTCTGAGAGTGTCGATCGCGGACCGAAGTACTGATCACTGGTATTGTTGGTTTGGGCATTTAGTTGTGTGGTGATCACGGCCGTAAGGAAAAGTGGCCAGAAGGTGATTTGGAAGAGAATGAACAGTCGTCGCCCAGTACCTGGAGCCTGATTATCCATCATATGCACCTAGACCGGTCGAAAGCTGTCTCATCGAAATCAAGCTGCTGCCCCATCCCATCCACTATACTCGATCCCCATGGCTGTCGATGGGAAAATTGTGTGAAAATGTGTGAACCGCTTTTGGGATACTTGTTCAATACAGTCTGCCGGAAAATGCTCGAGAATCTGAAGTGACGAATGGTGGCGGATGGCACAAAGGAAGTCGCTCAGTTATTCCCTTGGGGAAAGTAAACAATCTTCAGAAGAGCGGATTCCTGTGTGTTTTCTGGCCTTAATAATCTTCGGCGTGGCACGGAAACCTTACCGTGCAGCGGATGGCAGGGATGTTTCTTTGCTGAAAGTTCCATTGCCGGCAGAAGAGAGAAGGTGGTGCGGAAATATTCTCGGTAACTGGTGACAAAAACGCCAGCACTGCTCTGTGACCCGAGTATTCCGGCTGCTCAAAGCAATTGGAACGGAATGCAAGAGAACGAGCATGGCGTGTCGGTGAGCTACCCAGTTATTCAGAAAGAAACTGGTTTATTGCTTGTTCAAAGATTGGATAAGGTTGGGCCCCGGACATAGAGTGACCATTGATGAAGAAAGAGGGGGTACCTGTTACACCCAATTGGGAACCCTCGTCCAGATCCTGCATAACGGCCGTTTCATGTGTTCCACTCTCTAGACACGAGGCGAAGTCAACAGCGTCGAGCCCCAAATCTTTCGCGTATCCCACAAACATATCGACGGCATCCGACTGGCCTTGCCACTCGCCCTGGGTCCCGAATAATCTGTCATGCATAGCCAGGTAATTATCCTGATCACCCGCACAGCGCGCTGCTTCGGCCGCCTTGACGGCTTGCGGATGAATGTTCGTCAACGGGAAGTCCTTGAATATATAGTATACCTGGCCATCGTCGATAAAATTCTCTTTTATTTGCCCAAATGTCTGTTGATAATGACGGCTGCAGAAAGGGCACTGGAAGTCCGTATACTCAATAATAACTACGGGGGCGTTGGGATCACCGATGCCATAGGCTTCCGATATATCTGGTTCGCCTGGCTCAAAAGCTTCGGCCAAAACGCCCTCCTCGGCGAGGCCTACCGCATAGAAAAACAATTCGTAGGGTTGTGCTCCTGGTATGGGGAGACCATCAATAAAGAAAGATGGCGTGGCGTTGGCACCAAGCGCAAAAGCTTCATCAATGTTCGCTTGCACGACTTCAGCATAGCGCTCTTCCTCAAGACAAGTTCTAAGAGCCGCTTCGTTCAGACTTAACCCGCCAGCCAAGGAAGCGAATATCTCGTTTGCTGCTTCACCTTGTCCGGCCCAAGATTGTTGCGATTCAAACAGAGCGTCATGCATCTCCCAATATGCATCTTGTTCACCTGCGCAGCGGGCAGCCTGCGCAGCGGCGCGTGCCTCTGAATGAAGGCTGTCGAGCGGTAAATCTTTCAGCACATAATGAACTCTACCGGTGTCGATCAGCTCGCTCAATATCGCCGGCATCGTCTCCTGGACATGACGCTGGCAAAAGGGGCATTGATAATCGGTATATTCAACGATTGTTACAGGCGCATCAGGATCACCGAGGCTACCTGCGGCATCGTCAAAGGGGATGGCAGCTGGCGTCGGAGCGACACGAGGTGCTTGCAAAGGTGACTCAGCTGCGGGTGGTTCTTCTGGGGCAGTTGCTATACTCTCTCCACTCTGAATGGTGGCGATTGCCTGGTTAAAAACTTCCGTTGGTTGGGCTCCAACAAGAGATTCTCCATTCAAGAAAAAACTTGGGGTGCTTCGAACACCCCTAGAAGTTGCAAGAGCTATGTCTGCCTCGATCTGCTCCTGGTACTTGTTGCTTTCTACACAACTGTTGAAATCTCCAAGCTCAAGATCCAGATCTTCGGCATAAGCGCTAAAGATTGCGATTGGATCCTGGCCGGACCACTCCTGAATGCCGGAAAACAGCTTGTCGTGCATATTCCAATAGGCGGAAGCTCCTTGTTCGCCGGCACAGCGTGCAGCATTGGCGGCGGCAAAAGCTTGCGGATGGATGCTCTGCAGCGGAAAGTCATAGTAAATGAGTAGTGCTTCGCCTGAAGCAATCTGATCTTGATCTAGTCTGGGCAGAGTCTGTTCAGAAAAACGGCCGCAAAATGGACATTGAAAGTCAGAAAACTCTTCAATGACAATATCGGCGTTCGGATCGCCGCGGTAGGCGTGTCCGTCCTCCGTGAAACCGATCTGGATGTTGTTAGCATCTGTCTCACTACTCTGGGAATCAATCTCGGTTTTGGGGCGCGGTGCGGCCGTCGGCGAGCTTTCCGCAATTGTCTCATTTTGCTCAGCCGAACCCGCTGGCTCATCGGAGTCTTCCTGAGTGTCAAAAAGTGGGTCTTCACCAGTGGATGACTCTTGAGAGACAATATTATTGACAGGCCCGGCCGTGCCGCAAGCTACCATTAGCAGCAGAAGCGTGCCAATCAATACCAGAAATAGAGTCGTTTTGATGCGGTACATAATTACTCCAAATGGACAATTGGGTGAAACTGGCCAGCTAAGCCCACTATAAGGAAGCTGTTTACCCAGAGCCTTGTGCCAGGGACAAATTCACTAATCTACTCATAATCATGGCACGAAAATATTATGGCACAAAAATCTGGCTATTGAAACGCATAAACTGAGTTACTAAGAAAAAGGTAATCCTGGGTCTCAGATGAAAACCGGCAAATGCGCTCGCCAGCACCTTGGCTTTATGCTAGAGTAGCGAGTTGTTTTTGACACCATTCAGCAAAGGGCAATATGGATAGGGCTATATGGGTGAACCGCAAGAGTCGTTAGTCGTTGTTCTCAGAAGCAGGAACAGTGAGCGAAAAGAATCTGTCATGTTGAAGCGTTACGGATTGATGGCTCTCATGCTGTTGCTGTTTCTGTTGCTCGTGGCTTGCAGAGAAAGTGCACCTACTGAGCCGCCCGACAAAAATGTGGACGGTGGCTCTGAGGAGATAGAAGCAAAGGAAGCGGGCCAAGAAGTGTCGGGCGAGCCGGTGGAAAGCAGAGGAGACGTTGCTGAAGCAGCGCCAAATGGATCGACTGGTGCACAAGAGAGTGTCGTGCCATCGTCGATACCGACCGCTCAGAAGGAAATTGAAGTATGTATTGGCGGGCCGTCACCAGGTCTCTACATGTACGAAGACGAGTCGCTGGCTGCAGTAGCGGTGCGGCATGCAATCTACGAGAACTTGTTTACCGTTTCGGGTTACAAATATCAGGCACAGGGTCTGGAAAAAATGCCAAGCCTAGCCGATGGCGATGCGGTTATTGAAACGATCACAGTCAACGAAGGCGATCAAGTGATCGATGCCACCGGAAAGATAGTTTTGCTTAGAGATGGTGTGACGGTGAAAAATACTACTGGTGAAGCAATCAGGTATCAAGGAACACCTGTACAAATGGAGCAATTGGTAGTTGATTTCCGGTTCCGGCCAATGGTTTGGTCGGATGGCACGCCAGTAACGGCCGAAGATTCGGTTTTTAGTTTCCAATTGGCGTCTGATCCGCAAACAGCTTTCAGAAACAACCTGGTTGCTCATACGGAAAGCTATGTTGCGACCGGTGAGCATGCCGTACGGTGGACAGGTTTGCCCGGATATAAGGATCAAAGCTATTTCACGAATGTTTGGACGCCATTACCCAGGCATCAACTGGCAACTGAGCCGGCTAGTGAACTTAAGCAGGCCGAAAGGACGAACAAACTGCCGCTCAGCAGCGGACCCTTTGTAGTAAGGGAATGGACTGCAGAGAACGAGTTGGTGTTGGATAGAAATCCACACTACTATCGTCAAACTGAAGGCTTGCCCATTATAGATAGTTTAGTCATCCGTTTTGGAAATGGCGAAGATTTCCTGGCTGGCGATACGGCGGTGACGTGTGATGTCTTTGCTGACGGGGCGCTTAGACTCGGTAATTTGCCTTTGGTAGAAATGGCTTCAGAGAGCGGTGACTGGGAAGTGCAAACGGTACCAGGAGATGTGTTTGAGCATATTGCGTTTGGTATCAATCCGGTCGAGGAATATGCAGAAGGGCAACCAGATTGGTTCGAGGATGTCCGGGTTCGGCAGGCGATAACCATGTGTACGGATCGTCAGCGCATGGTAGATGAACTGACGGGGGGCCGTGCCGAGGTGCTAAACGCCTACGTACCAGAAGGTCATCCTTTGTACCCTGATGATCTAGAAGTGTGGAATTACGATCCAGTAGGGGCCAATGCTATTCTGGATGAGGCAGGTTACCTTGATTTTGCCGACGATGGCCGGCGACAGGACGTAAAGTCGGGAGTGCCAATGACAATCACGCTGGGAACCAATAGCGAAAGCTCCTTGCGCTTACGAATCAGTGAGATCTTTCAAGAGAATATGCTAGATTGTGGCATACCGGTTGAAACATACGACTTGCCGGCAGGCACTTGGTATGCGGAGGGGCCCATTGGGCGATTGTTCGGACGTCGCTTTGACTTGGCGGCGTTCGCCTGGTTGGCCCGGGCACTACCGGATTGCGGCCTATATCTTAGTGCGAATATCACCGGCCCAGAAGAGGGCGGGTTCGGAGGATGGGAAAATACAAATGTAACTGGTTGGTCCAGCGCAGAATTTGATGCCACTTGTGGCGAGGCTCTGGAAGCGCTTCCAGGTGGCGCGGGGTATGAGGAAAAGCAACAAGAAGCACTGCGGATTTTTGCGCGGGAGCTTCCGGCGATCCCACTTTTCACGAATCTTAAGATAGCCGCAACGCGCCCCGGTTTGCGCAATGTTGTCTTGGATTCAGCGCAGCCATCTCTGTTGTGGAATATCGGCCAGTGGGACGTAGAAGAGTGAAGCTGCTATCGCGTTTGCGAGACAGGATGATGGGCGAGAACGAGCGAATCGATCCACTTGAAGGGGAAACAGACGACGAGACACGGTTTCTGATAGTTGGATTGGGGAATCCAGGCGGAAAGTACCGGAACAACCGCCATAATATTGGCTTCATGGCTGTCGAGCGATTTGCACAGGAGTTTTCCTTTAGCCTGGAAAGAGTGCAGCAAAGAGCGCTCGTCGGCAGTGGCCGTTTCGACGATCATCATATTCTTATGGCCAAACCACAGACTTTCATGAACAACAGTGGTGATTCTGTGGGACCGCTTGCTCGTTATTACAAGATTCCAGTGACGCAAGTACTGGTTATTTATGATGAACTGGACTTGCCACTAGGCTCTTTGCGATTGCGGCAGCAAGGTGGGTCAGGTGGACACAATGGAATGAAGTCGATAATTCAGCATCTGGGTAATAATTTCCCCCGCTTGCGTCTGGGTATCGGTCGCCCGCCAGGGCGTATGGATCCGGCAGCCTACGTACTGCAAGATTTTCGCCAGGAAGAGCTGCCCTTGCTAGATGAAATGTTGGCCGAAGCAGTAAAAGTTATAGAAAACAGCGTTCGCTACGGCCTCGATGTGGCGATGAACCGGCATAACTAAAATGACGATTTCCGGCCTATTGGCAATCTTGGATCAGGTGCCCGCCTATGGTCAGTTGGTGAGCACAATAGAGCAACAAGGGCTGACGCCGCCTTTAATGTTGCCCAAGAACGCGCGAGCCATGTTGCTTGCGCGCTTGTACCAGGATCGCAAGGTTCCGATCCTGTTGCTTACAGGTCGCGTCGAGGAGGCGACTTCCTGGCAGCAGTCTCTTGCAACTTGGATGCCGGAACAAGGCCGTTTGTTACGCTTCCCGGAACCAACCCCTCTACCATATGATCGCGGCCCTTGGAGTGAGCGTACGCGTCTAAAGCGTTTGTCTGTGTTTGCGGAATTGATAGCGAAACAACATCCGTTGCTTTCTGTTCCCGATATTCCACCTATCATTGTGACTTCGGCTCGTGCATTCCTGCAGAAAACGATTCCCACGCGCCGGTTCATGACGGCAACACGCGTTCTCCGTGTTGGACAGTCGCTTGATCTGGAGAAGAACCTGACTAACTGGACCAAGATTGGCTACGAAGCGGTGACTGTTGTGGAGAGCGCAGGGCAATTCAGCCGGCGTGGTGGCATTCTGGACATATTTCCAGCCACGGCCAAATTCCCCGTTAGGATTGAGTTGTTTGGCAATGAGATCGACACCATGCGCTACTTTGACCCGGCAACACAACGTTCTATCGCTGATGGTGGCAGCGCCAGAGTAGAAAATGTAGTCGTTACACCAGCGCGTGAAGCCTTGCCCGGCGTTGCGCAAGAATATGCGGAGGTCTGGCAGAATATTGATCTTCCGCAGCCCAGCACATTGCCCTCGTGGCGGGACGACCTTGCTGATCTACGATCCGGCGCAGTAACGCCTAACCTAGAGTATTATTTGCCGTTTCTTTATTCGCGCCCGGCAAGTCTGCTAGATTATCTGTCGCAAGATTCGTTGCTAGTTGTGGACGATTGGCCGGAGCTGGAATCGGCCGTAAGTGAATTACAGGAACACTCCGATCAAATCGCCAATGAACAGCCCAGCCTGCCTCCCGACTATCCGGATCCACTCTTTGCTTGGCAGGCGATGCGAGACGAACTGAACTGGTGGCAGCCGCTTACGTTAGGTGAAGGTACGGAAGCTGAGTTGGCACAGGTCTCTGAGTTGGCGGATGCCTTTGAGCCTGGTCCACGCTATGGTGGGCAAGTTCGTCCGCTGATGACGCAACTCAAGCAGGCACAACGAGATGGGGAATCGGTTGTGGTGCTCAGCAGGCAAGCGTCTCGCTTGTCTGAATTGTGGCGAGAGGAAAGGCGGGTTGAAAACAGTGGCGGTCTGTTGCCCCGCAAAGAACTCAACTTCGAACCTCTGGAAGCGCTGCCCGAACGTCCCGCAGAAGGCTCCCTTTCGTTTGTCCAGGGCAGTCTTGTCGAAGGTTTTGTGCTGGTGCGTCGAGAAGATAATCAGATCCTGCTGGATTTGCTGACCGATGCGGAGGTATTTGGCTGGAAAAGGCCGGTTCCCCGCCGCCTTCGACAGCCTCGTCCATCGGCGCCTGAGACTTCATTTGCTGACATCCAAGTGGGAGACTACGTGGTGCATCTGGAATATGGCATCGGCCGTTTTGACGGATTGGTAACGCGTCACATGGGCGGCATGGATCGTGAATATCTGCAATTGGAATATGCCAACTCAGATACACTCTATGTACCTGTACATCATGCCGATCGCCTTGGAAAATGGATCGGACCTGATGACCGGCCGCCGCGAATCCATCGCTTGGGAGAACAGTCATGGGGCCGGGCCAAGACGCGAGCCATGCGAGCCGCAGATGAATTGGCCGAGGAACTATTGGACTTGTATGCGGCCCGTGAGACGGTGCCCGGTCATGCATTTGCGGCAGATGGTGCTTGGCAAGCTGATTTGGAGGCGGGTTTCGCGCACCAAGAGACAGAAGATCAGCTGCGTGTTATTGCCGATGTTAAGGCCGATATGGAACGCTCACAGCCAATGGACCGTTTGATATGCGGTGATGTAGGTTATGGCAAGACAGAAGTGGCTTTGCGTGCTGGGTTCAAGGCGGTTCTTGATAGCAAGCAGGTAGCTATCTTGGTACCAACAACCATTCTGGCCCAACAGCATTACACCACATTTAGTGAGCGGCTTGCTCCGTTTCCATTGAAGGTCGAGATGCTATCGCGCTTCCGCACACCAGCCCAGCAGCAACGAATCGTTAAGGATCTTCGCGAAGGTCGTGTTGACATAATCATCGGCACGCATCGATTGCTCTCTGACGATGTCTCTTTCAAAGATCTTGGCCTTGTGATAGTTGATGAAGAACAGCGCTTTGGCGTCGTACACAAGGAGAAGCTGAAGCAGTGGCGTACCGAAGTGGATGTGTTGACTATGACCGCCACGCCAATACCTCGAACCTTACACATGAGCCTGGTCGGCGTGCGAGATATCAGTATCATCGATACAGCACCGGCCGAACGTCTGCCCGTGCAAACCTATGTTGGAGAGTTGGATGACGCGCGGTTGCATCGGGCCATCTTGCGCGAGCTGGATCGAGGGGGCCAGGTTTTTGTGGTGCACAACCGAGTACAAACGATCGATATCGTGGCCAAGCAGATCCAGCGACTGGTACCGGAAGCGAAGGTCGTAACCGGACATGGTCAGATGGGCGAGCGGCAACTTGAGCATATCATGGAGGATTTTGCCACTGGTAATATTGATATCCTGATCAGCACGACAATTATTGAGAGCGGGCTGGATTTTCCGAATGCCAATACGCTCATTGTCGATCATGCCGAGCAGTTCGGTCTTGCCCAACTATACCAATTGCGCGGACGGGTAGGGAGAGGAACCAGACGGGCTTATGCCTATTTCTTTCATCGCCCTTGGTATTCGCTTAGCTCTGATGCGCAAGCGAGACTAGAGACGATCGCCGAGGAGACGCAATTGGGTGCGGGTTATACAATCGCTATGCGGGATATGGAGATCCGTGGTGCTGGTGACATTCTTGGCCCGCAACAAAGTGGGCATATCGCTGACGTAGGTTTTGATCTCTACACGCGATTGCTGGCAAAGGCCGTTAAGCGGCGCAAGGCGGAGCGACGTGGCGAACAATTGCCGCTGGAACCGCTCGAGGACACACTGATCGATCTACCGTTGGCGGCTTACGTTCCTACTGATTATGTTCCTGATTCAGGTCTTCGACTGCGTCTCTATCGAAGGATGGCTACACTAGACGCGCTCTTGGAGATAGATGAGATGGCGGAAGAGTTGGCGGATCGCTTTGGTCCGATCCCTGATCCTGTCAATAATTTGCTCTATCAGCTGCGCGTGAAAACGCTGGCACTGAACGCTGGCGTACCGGCGGTGGTAAATGAGGCGGGCCAAATCAAGGTGCGCATGCCAGAAGCCGTCACGATGGATCGTTATCGTCTGCAGCGCTTTCTGGGTGGCACAGTTCGGGTCAGCAAGACGGCGATTTGGATGTCGCGCAATATCGCCACGTTTGAGTGGCAGGTTGCCTTGGTTCAGGTGCTGGAAAAACTGCGGAGTATACAGAGCGCAGAAAGATGAATGTAATGGCGGACCTTCTTCCAGTTTGGGCAAGAAGATCGTAGACGGCCGTTCAAGGAAAACATACCATGCAGATCGAGTTCTTTGACAATCCCCTGAAAGGGCCGGCGTCACGTGAAGAAGTGCGCATTAGGCGCATTGGCTTATTCATCCACGACGACTCCAGGCGCCTAACATTTGGACTGGAACTAACCCCCTTCCTGGAGCGGCCGAGTATTGAGGTGTCGATCAGTAATGGAGTGGGCGAACCCGCTGGAGCACTGACTGTTATTGAATCGATGACGCCTAATTTTAGTCTGGTCATCCACTTGCGAGACGGTGCTGTAAAGGATCCGTATACGCTGACGGCCGAAATATACTACGCAACGCCGGAGACTGAGCGTGTTAATGTAGATCGTCAAACGGTAGCATTTAACGCCGCTGTCATTGGCGAGCAAATTTTCGCATTCGAATCTGGTCAGTAGATGGGCTTGATCCGCTGCGCAGGATCTCGTACTACGGTGCCACTTCCAAAATCATAGAACCCGCACCTGTAGCCTTGCCGAGCGGCAGCGTGGGACGGTCATTTTTGCCCTTCCTCACGTTGTGCTGCCAGCTTTGCCAATTTGGATTTCGTCTCGCGCCATGTGACTTTGGAGAGGCCGAGTTTCTGACGTATATCATCTTTTTCAACGCCGGCATCCCAATCGCTTAGGGCAGAAACCCAGCGTAGGTTCTCGAAGGAAAGCAAGCCCTGCTGCAAACCAACAGCCTCGCCCACATCGGTGAGGATGTACTCCAGGTTTCGGGCAGTACACGTGAAGAGCGTGTCAGACGGCCGATACTGATCCAGGTACTCGTCCAGTGTTTCCAGCCACGACTGATCTAAAAAGAGTTTGCGTTCCTTGTAGCGTAGGCGAGGGTTGGCATAGCGAATGAAGAGCATGGGCTGGTTTTGGTCGCTGCGGTCGATGTGGTTGGGCACAATAGTCATGGCCTCACTTTTCTTAATGCCTGTCTTGAGCAGCAAGGTAAGCAGCAAGTGGGGACGGGCATCTGGCTTCTTGACGCCCTCACCATCGCGGATGGCCTGCGTCTGGATTAACGAGTCCGTAATCTGATACTCCGAAGGTAGTATCGGCAACGGACTGGTCACCGTACGTTGGATAACTGCACTCGAGGGATCGTTAGCTAGCACACCCGATTCGTACAGCCACGCAAAAAAGACTTTTAGCGTCGTGACCCGCCGTGCATACGATTTCGGACTACAGGGTACGCCGCGCTCGTTGAGCAACCAGTCGAGAAAGTCATTGAGATTCTTGGTCCCGATTTCACCGATGGGTTGGCCGACACCCAAGTACTTGCCCAGGAGGCGGATATCGCTCGAGAAGGCTTTCATGGTATTTATCGAAAACCCTTCATCGCGCATGTGGATTTCAAACACCCCAAGTGCTGCTTGCAGCGAGGCTTCTTGGGAAATCGGGGGACGCTTCTGCTCCTCTTCGGCAGTGAACGTCTGGCCCGAAAGTAGATCTCTTTGAGGATCGGAATTCATTGGCGCTCCTTTAAATGCCTTCGTGTAGTTATTGCAATGCTAGAATATTACTCCCAAACTGTCAAGGGTTTAATCAGCTGATCTTAGCTTGAGTTGCCGGCTAAGTTGTCTCTTAATGCCGAATATTTTGGGAAACGCGCTGCTTTGCCGGGATTCAGCGTGCGAATGGTCTGTCTGACCGCTCTGGGACGGGGGGAGAAGGGCCCCAAGCGTAGCGGAGCCAATCGGCTAGATTCTGTTCCATCCAGGCCTCCGCATCTACCCAGATCGTGCCTATGAGCAAATCCCAGTGCAAATGATTGCCGGTAGAGCGGCCGGTGGAACCTACCTTGCCAATCAGATCTCCTTTGTCAACCTTCTGGCCAGAACTAACTTCTATTTCAGACAGGTGGTAGTAGCCGGTATGTACTCCTAGTCCGTGATTCAGTATAACGGCGCCACCGCGGACGGTGAGTGATTCGGCGAGTACCACTCTTCCGGCGGCCGGGGCATAAACGGGCGAGCCACGATATGCGCTAAAATCCGTGCCCTCATGATACGTGGAGTATGGGCCACCGTTGACTGACCGTCGCGCTCCGTAACGGGAAGTGCGGGCGACATAATCTTGCAAGGGTCACTGGAATGAAGTGGACCAAAGTAAATCCGGGGTGACGCGTGCCCAAATGTCTTGCAGACGTTCTCGTTCCAGGCGCATGGCTTCCTCATCTGTCGCGGCTGTTGCGGCAAAGGAAACTTGATCAAAAGTCCACTCATTATCTTCGAAAAGCCATGGTTGTGTCCAAGTGGGATTCTTGCCTGAGTGAATGCGCAGCTCTGGCTGACCGGCCCCAAAGAAAGCGCCGGTAGCTCCCAGCGCCAACAAGTGATCCCCATTTCTGCTTACATGCCACATATCACGTTCCAGGCTGATCAGCGGCACGTGTCCACTTCTGATCCGCGCTCGAAGGGCCAAGGCTTGGCCAGGGTGGGCAGGAATCTGCGAAACGTCGAGTGAATCAAGACCAAAAGGAAATTCGCGAGGAGGCGTGCTGCCGCCACCCAGGAAAACGGGGGTATAAAGCAGGGGGGTGTAAGGATTTGGCAGATCGTTCTGAAAGGCGACCGTCCATGGAGATCTGCCGTTTTGCGCGGCTGTTTCGAGCAGTCCACCAGCCAGAGGTCGTAGCAAACGGCCGTGCTTCTCATCCACGTTCGGCAGCAGCATGGTGCTGCCGATCACCGGCTGGCGTTGGGGATTAATGGCTCCCGCGCCGGCCATCAACTCTGACGTTGAAAGGCCATAACGGATTGATAGCGCTGTCCATGTGTCTCCTGGATGCACGGTGACGGGTATCAGATCCCCTTCTTCAGCGAATGCGGTACGAGCCAAGCAAGCTGAAAGAACCAGTAGAAAGATGATAGCGAGAGACCGACGAAGCATAATCAGAATTGTATCATGGTCTCTACTGACATCACTAATTGACATGTCTGGCGCGCTGTGCTAGAAATATGCCATGATGCAGTGCGTTATGCCATTTCTACGCCAGGGAGATATCGGTTGGTGAGTACGGTCTATTTGGGTTTGGGCACGAACTTGGGCGATCGTCGTGGTAACTTGCAGCGGGCCGTTGAAGGTCTGGCGGCTGCGGTAACGATCACAACTGTTTCTCCAGTTTATGAGACCAAGCCATGGGGCATCGAAAACCAGCCAAATTTCCTCAACATGTGTGTGGCTGGAGAGACCAAGCTCGCGCCTTTGGCATTGCTGCACTATTTGAAAGCGCTTGAATTTCAATTAGGCCGCGAACCGGGTGTGCGCTGGGGGCCACGTCTGATCGATATCGACATCCTTTTTTATGACGAACTGACTTTGGATGAACCTACGCTGACCATTCCGCACAAAGGGGTGGCTGGCAGGGCGACGGTGCTTGTACCACTTGCCCAGATAGCACCCGAATTGGTGCATCCTATATTGCAGCAAAAGGTAGTGGATTTATTGGGCGCAATTGCCGTAACTGACGTGTGGCCGTACGTGCCAGATTAGTGCAGACACTGGCAAGTTACTTGGGGTGAGGGATCGCATAGGGGTAACATTAAGTAAAAACTTGACACACTGCGTCATATGTGACATTATTGAGTGAACGCTCAATAATTGAGAAACTGCTCACACTGTTCTTACCTTGATATTTGATGATCAGCTCTCAGCCAAATAACCGGCGCGAACGGCGCATTGCTGCCCGCCAGGAACAGATCTTGGAAGCTGCGGCGATCGTATTCAGCACAAAAGGATACGAGCGGGCTACAACACGCGAGATCGCCGAGGCAGCCGATGTCTCTGAGGGCACCCTCTACAATTATTTCGATAACAAAATAGACCTGCTCAATGGGGTAACCAAGGGTTTCGCCGACGAAGTCACACAGAAAATCGCAGCTATAGAAGCCGACAATCTCGAGGATATGATGGCCCAGTTGTTGACAGACCGTTTTCGCAGCGGTAAGGAGCGGCGGTTACTCATGCTGTTCCTTTATGAATCCCGGTTGAATCCAGATGTCCATCATTCTTATGGACAAGAGGCCCTGCAACGGATCATCAATGCTACTGAGCAACGCTTCCGCAGCTTAATAGACGCTGGCGTCATGCGTCCGGTGAATACGGATGTGGCAGCGAGGGCCATCTGCGCCACGATCATGGGATTTGCCGCTCTCTATGAACTGGGCCAATACGGAGCGCAAGACAATGGGTTTTCGGCTGAACGATGGGGCTCGGAAGTGACGGACCTATTCCTTAAGGGCTTGCAGATGATAAATCGAGTCGATGCGGGTGATATCCAATGACTTTTGAGTGGGGGCAACGTACGTACGTCATGGGCATTCTCAATGTTACGCCGGACAGTTTTTCGGGTGATGGCTTGTGGTCAGATGGCAGTTGGATCGACCAAGCTGTTGCCCAGGCAGAGCGTTTTGTTGAAGACGGGGTAGATATACTAGATATTGGGGGCGAAAGCACGAGGCCCGGCAGCACACCGGTTGGCCTTGAGGAGGAATTGAATAGGGTAATTCCGGCCATTAAAGCTATCAGCAAGCGTGTAAACGTGCCATTGTCTGTGGATACGTACCGAGCTGCTGTAGCAAGTGCCGCGTTGGATGCGGGCGCTGTCTGGATTAACGATGTTTGGGGTTTACGGATGGATCCACAAATGGTGGAAGTGGTCACGCGCTCAGGCTGTGTTGTCGTGATAATGCACAATCGCAGTATGCCTAAGGATCTGGCTCAGGAGGTGCGGTTGGGAGGCCGGTATGTTGGGGTTGAGTACGATAACCTCATAGATGATGTGCGCCGAGAGCTACAGTACAGCATTGATCTGGCGCTAACTTCCGGCGTAAGTTCATCGCAAATTGTCATCGATCCCGGCATTGGCTTTGGCAAAACCACTGCACAAAACGTGCAACTTGTTAACGAGCTCAATAGATTTAAGGAGTTGGGCTTTCCGATTCTATTGGGTCCATCTCGCAAATCTTTTATTGGCTACACGCTGGACTTGCCGCCCGAAGAGCGCGTGGAAGGAACGGCCGCAGTTGTAGCGATAGGAATTGATCGCGGTGCCGACATAGTGCGCGTACATGATGTAAAAGAAATTTCACGGGTTGTGCGGATGACGGACAGAATCGTTAGGCAAACAAACTCAAGTAATTGATGTCATATGGTAGAGGAGCTGATATGTTAGATTTTCGCTTAGATGATGAGCAGCAAATGCTCGCTGATGCCATTGCGCGCTTTGCAAAGGAGCAAGTGCGCAAGGTGTTCCGGGACGCAGAGGAGGAAGAAGAGATCCCGGCGGAAGTCGTTGAGGCCGGTTGGGAAATTGGTGTGCTGCCCGCCAGCATTCCTGAAGAATTCGGGGGATTCGGCGAGTATTCGGCCGTCACTGGAGTTGTCGCAACAGAAGAATTCGCCTGGGGCGACCTGGCAATTACCCTAAACATCATGGCTCCAAACCAGGTGGCGATACCGTTGATGCTTTGCGGCACAGATGCCCAGAAGGAAACCTATCTGCCTCTGTTTGCCGACGAACAGATACCGCATTTGACGGCTGCATTAACCGAACCAGTTATTCAGTTCAACCCATATCGGCTGAAGACGACGGCCGTCCGCGAGGGTGTCCACTACATTTTGAATGGTACCAAGACAATGGTTCCCCTCGCAGCTGAGGCGGATCTGATTTTGGTCTATGCCAGTGAAGATGGTCAAACGCAGGCATTTCTGATACCCGCGGATACGCCAGGAATGACGGTCGGCAAACGGGACAAATTGATGGGCCTTCATGCGTTACCGACCTTATATGGTGACATTATCTGATGTGCGGGTGCCTGCCGAGAGCAAATTAGGAGGCGCTGATGGTATAAATTTCAACCTCCTGTTGGCCCATAGTCGCATCGCGCTTGGCGCAGCGGCCGTGGGCATGGCACGCGCCGGCTACGAATACGCCCGCGACTATGCTAAACAGCGCGTGCAATTCGGCGAACCGATAGCTCACCGCCAATCCATTGCCTTCATGTTGGCCGATATGGCCACGGATGTGGATGAAGCCCGATTGATGGTCTGGGAGGCAGCCTGGCTGCTCGACCAAGGACAAGAAGCCATACGTGAGGCAACGGTTATGAAACACCACATTGACGGCCTGGTTGTCAATGTGGCGGATCGGGCCCTACAGATTTTGGGTGGCTATGGTTACATTCGCGAGTATCCGGTGGAATTATGGCTGCGCAACGCGCGGGGCTTTGCCACTTTTGACGGTTTGGCGATGGTATAAGCCGCTGAGTATCCCCAGGGCAAATTTACGCGGCACCGGACGGTCCGTACGTATGTGATGATTGCTCTTTTGAGGTTACCAGGAGATGTAAAATGATAAGTTTCGAAATACCACCCTTTATCAAGAACCAGACACAGCTGATTGAGATGGTTGCCAAGCAGGTGATGCGTCCGTATTCACGCCAGCTAGATGAGCACGAGCACGAGCGCCCGACGGCATTTGTACAGATGACCTGGCCATTTACACAAGAAATGGTCAAAAGGGGTCTCAAAGGATTGCAGCCAGGTACAAATGGTAGCGGCAACGGCCACGCGAAGAAGCGCACAGGCCCGGACTTTGCCGGACTGGCGCTGGTTATGATGATTGAGCAGTTGAGTTGGGGTGACGCTGGCCAGTATCTTTGCCTGCCGCACCCGATGCTTGGTGGCGCTGCAGTGGATTCGGCGGGCACACCAGAGCAACGCCTGCGCTTCCTGAGCAAGTTCGCCGAAGGCGATCCTAAATGGGGAGCCATGGCCATTACCGAGCCAGACGCGGGATCAGACAACAGTTCAATGCGTACTACAGCAGTGCTCGACGAGCAAACCAATGAGTGGGTACTCAACGGTGAGAAGATATTCATCACCAGCGGTAAGCTGGCTCTGGAAGAATCAGATGGCTTGTGTGTGGTTTGGGCTACGATTGACCCCCGAGCGGGACGCGCCGGCATCAAGTCATTTGTCGTCGAAGGCAACACGCAGGGCGTGTCGATTGCCAAACAGGAGCACAAACTGGGTATACGTGCCAGCGACACTGTATCTTTGCATTTTGATAATGTTCGAGTGCCGTTTGATAACCTACTAGGCAGCGCTGAAGTTCAGCACCAAACAACGGTGAAGGGTTTCAAGGGAGCGATGAAGACCTTTGACGCTTCTCGGCCGGCTGTGGCTGCTAGCGCCATGGGTATCGCCAGGGCCGCCCTGGAATTCACTCGAGAAAAGCTCGCTGCCGAGGGCATCGAGGTAGATTACACAAAATCCTTGCACGAGATGACGGCTGTCGAGCGAGATTTGATGGAAATGGAAGCGCGCCATAAGGGAGCGTGGCTGCTAACCCTTCGTGCGGTGGCAATGATGGCGCATGGCGAAAGCAATCGCCTGGCGGCCAGCATGTGCAAATTCCGTGCCGGTGAAGCGGTAACCTGGATTACCCAGAAGGCCGTAGAATTACTTGGCCCACAAGGTTATTCGCGCGAATTTTTGGTAGAAAAGTGGATGCGAGATGCCAAGATCAACGATATTTATGAAGGGACAAAGCAAATTAACCAGCTCATTGTCGCTCGTAGCATACTGGGCTATGGCCGGCGCGAGCTAAAATAGCAGAAAGGAGAGAAACATGACCTACCGTATCGAAAAAGTAGCCGTTATTGGCGCAGGGACGATGGGTGGTGGTATTGCCGCACATTTGGCCAATATTGGTATTCCGGTGGTACTGCTGGATATCCCAACTCCCAACCTGGACGCAGAAGAGCAAAATGATCCGGTTGCCCGCAATCGTTTGGTGCAAAGTCTCTACGACCGCATGGCTAAGGCGCGTCCGGCAAACTTGGCTCGAAAAGATCGAGCCGATCTAATCACCATAGGCAATACCGAGGATGATTTTAACCTCGTGGCTGATGCTGATTGGGTAGTGGAAGTGATCATCGAACGGCTGGAGCTAAAGCAGTCTCTGATGGAACGGCTGGAAGCTACCTGTGAACCCGGTACGATCGTTACCAGCAATACTTCCGGTATCCCAATACATCAAATTGCTGAAGGGCGTTCGGAAATGTTTAAGAGACATTTTCTGGGCACCCATTTCTTCAACCCCCCGCGCTATCTGAAATTGCTGGAAATCATCCCCACGCCGGATACGGATCCGGCAGTGACCCATTTTATGAGCGATTTTGGCCGTGACGTATTGGGCAAAGGCGTTGTTATCTGCAAGGACACGCCCAACTTTATCGGCAATCGCTTCTTTTCAATGTTTGCCTCATATGGCATAGAGTATGCTTTCGAGCATGGTTACACGGTGCCAGAAATTGATGCGATTACCGGTCCTACAGTTGGCCGTCCGAAATCGGCCACGTTCCGCCTTATGGATCTGGTTGGCCTAGATGTTATGCAACATGTAAACAGTAATTTATATGACGCCGTGACCGATGATCCGTACCGGGAGACGCTGCGCCCGGCTAAATTATCGGCCGTTATGGGGGAGATGCTGGAAAAACAGTGGCTTGGCAATAAAAGCGGGCAGGGATTCTATAAGAAAACCTTCGTCGACGGAAAACGGGAGTTTTGGACGCTTAATCCGGACACCATGGAATATGAACCTGCGCCCAAGATTCGCTTTGACTCAGTTGGAGCGGTGCGAAAAACAGAAGATCTTGGCGAAAGGTTACGTAAGCTGTTCACCTTTGATGACCGTGCAGCAACTTACCTACGTGATACGCTGTACTTTGGTTTCGCCTATGCTGCCAGCGTTGCGCCTAAGATTGCATATCACCTAAGCGACGTGGACGACGCCGTGCGCTGGGGTTTTGCTCATGAAGCAGGCCCGTTTGAGATGTGGGATATGCTGGGCGTCGCAGAAACGGCTGAAAAAATGGAACAGGCAGGATTGGAAATCGCTGGCTGGGTTAAGGAAATGCTGGCTTCCGGACGCAGCTCCTTCTATCAGAACGGCAGCTGCTATGACTTCGAGTCAAAGAGCTACAAGTTGCTTGAAGTCGACAAGAATATCGTCGTGATCGCTGATCTCAAGGAGGTAGAGAAGAACCTGAGCGCCAGCCTGCGCGATATGGGCGATGGTGTGGCATTGTTGGAATTCCACGCCAAAATGAATGCCATAGACCAGGATATCATCGACATGTCGCATAAGGCGTTGCGGCACTTGGAGACCGATTTTGATGCCCTGGTTATCGGCAACGATGGGCCCAACTTCTGCGTCGGGGCGAATATTTTTGCGGTAGCTATGGCGGCTCAGCAAGGCATGTGGGACACGTTGAGCGACATGATAAACGGTCTTCAACGAGCAACCTTTGAATTACGGCACGCGCCAAAGCCCGTTGTGACGGCCGTGCACCAGATGGCCCTAGGTGGCGGTGCTGAATACTGTATGACGGGATGGACAACTGTTGCTGCCCACGAGAGCTACATTGGCCAGGTGGAATTTGGCGTAGGATTGGTTCCAGCTGGTGGCGGTTGTAAGGAATTGCTGCGCCGCAAGGTGAACCCCACCATGCGCACTGATAATGCCGACGTGCTGCCGGTAATGCAAGAGACATTTGAGCAGGTCGCTCTCGCCAAGGTATCCACCAGCGCCTGGGAAGCGAAAAGCATGGGTTATTTGGCAGCCAGCGATACTATAGTTATGAATAGCGAACATCGTCTAGCCAAAGCCAAAGATCAGGCACTGCAATTAGTCGCCTCTGGTTCGCGTCCTCCGGAGGTGGAGAAAATCTATGCTGCCGGTCGTGATGCTTACGGCGCGTTGCTGATGGGCATAAAATCCTTGGAGTGGGGTGGCTATGCCAGTGAGCACGACGCCAAGATCGCCAGAAAACTGGCCTTTGTGCTGTGCGGTGGTGATATTAGCGCGCCAGCCTGGTTGGATCCGTGGTATATTCTTGACCTGGAGCGTGAGGCATTTCTGTCGTTGCTAGGGGAGCCCAAGACGATTGAACGGATCATGCATATGCTGCAAACAGGAAAGCCGCTGAGAAACTAGATCTGATGCTAGCGGTTCGCGCCAATCATGCGTGACGCTGGCAAATGTTAGCACGAATCGAACTGGGAGAACTGAAATGACACGTGAAGCAGTAATTGTAGCGGGATCGCGAACGGCGGTAGGCAAGTCTAAGCGAGGTACAACGCGCAACTGGCGTTCGGACGACATGATGGCCGCCGTGATTGAAGACCTCATGAAAAGAACAGAGGGGTTAGACCCAGCCGAGATAGATGATGTGATCATCGGTTGCGCCATGCCTGAAGGATCACAAGGGCTAAATACGGCGCGCGTGATTGCATTGCGTGCCGGATTGCCGGTTGACGTCCCGGCTATGACGGTGAATCGTTTTTGCTCGAGCGGCCTGCAGACTATTGCCATGGCAGCAGAACGTATCATCGCCAACGGAGCGGATACAATCATCGCTGGTGGGGCTGAGACAATGAGCCTGGTGCCTATGACAGGCTTTCGCATCAATCCAAATCCTTACATGAGTGAAAATGCGCCGGAAGTATATATGGGTATGGGCTTGACGGCTGAAAATGTCGCCGATGAATTTGAGATTAGCCGCCAAGCACAGGACGAGTTCGCCTTGCGCAGTCACCAGAGAGCGACGAAGGCTCAAGCGGCAGGCTTGTTTGAGGATGAAATCGTGCCCATAGAGATCGAGGAAGTTACGGCCGGACCTGTCGGCCCGCAGCGAGAAACCATCCTCTTTGATAGAGACGAGCATATCCGGCCAGATACCACCCTAGAAGCATTAGCCAAACTCAGGCCAGTGTTTAAGCAAGGGGGTTCTGTCACGGCAGGCAACTCGTCTCCTTTGAGCGATGGTGCAGCGGGTGTAATCATCATGGAGCGTGGTAGAGCGGAAGCGCTCGGGCTCACGCCGATACTTCGCTTTGTAGGTTTCAACGTGGGCGGCGTACGGCCGGAAGTTATGGGAATTGGCCCTGTCGTGGCCGTGCCGCGCGTCTTGCAGCGAACGGGCATGCGCGTTGATGATATTGATATCATCGAGCTGAACGAGGCATTTGCCGCGCAGTCTGTGGCTGTCATTCGTGAACTTGGTTTTGATGAAGAGAAGACGAATGTCAATGGTGGAGCAATCGCTCTCGGGCATCCATTGGGTTGTACGGGAGCTAAGTTAACTGTCCAGATTATGCACGAGATGGTGCGGCGTGACTTGCAGACTGGCATGGTGACTATGTGTATTGGCGGTGGCATGGGAGCTGCAGCGATTTTTGAACGGCTCAGTTAAAACGGTTGTTTCTCTGGATAGATGCTATTGACCGCAGCAGACGATCAATTTGTAGGTGGCTGTCAAGAAGCAGGGAAGGTGACTGGAAGCACCTCCCTGCTTTTTATTTTGTCGAGATTCTACGACCTTGAATCGATATGTGTAACGGGGATTCGATCACTTTAACCGGTATTGTGTTCAAATCTGTGCCCCATTAATCAAGTCTACATAGCGCCTTCATAATTTCTGCACAATTAATGCGTACAATAGGAAGCATCATGCTAGTGGTGATAACAGAACTGCGAAGCGAGTTGTTGGGGCAGGCTGCTGCTAATTATGGTTCGCCAATGCGACAAGAGAAATAGTATTCTTTCATAATTGTTTGCATACCTGTATGATAATAAAACCAGGAGAATGGAAGTGTTTCGTAGCCGAAGAATTTGGTTTGTGATTGCGGCGATTCTTATTGCTGCCGGCGGAATCGCTGCCTATTACTATTCAACCTCAAATGTGACCGAAGCTTCTGCCGAAACGCCCGAAGTTCAGACCTCTGTTGCCAGGCAAGGCGAAATTACTGTATCGGCCACTGGCGCTGGTACTGTTATTGCGGCAACAGAAGTCGAACTCAGCTTTGGTACCTCGGGAATTCTCGATGCATTGCTGGTACACGTAGGTGATGATGTGCAAGTCGGAAGTGAACTGGCCCGATTGCGGGATACAGATGCCCAGCAGTCACTAGCCAACGCCGAATTGCAGTTGCTGCAAACCACCATGCAGACAGATGGCTCAGCTACTGAGACAGGTGTCAGCTATGATGAGATTGCCGTCGAACAAGCCCAGATCAATCTAGAGTTGGCGCAGGCGGAGCTGGACGATTTGCTCAACTGGCAGCCGGATGATGCGGATGTTGCTCTGGCTGAGGCAAATCTGAAAGCGGCCCAGGCTAGCTATGGTTCAGCGGTAAGCCAGGAGGCTTCGGCTGGCTACAGTAACCAAGTCAGCAAAATCAACCTCGAACAGGCGGAGCGGGATCTGGCTAATGCACAGGGCAACTATAATACGGCCTTTGACCAGGGTCGCGAATGGGAAACATTCTACGATGAACCGACTTGTAGGGAAGGTCAAGGTGGTGCCATCCCCTGTACGGGCGAGACCTTCAAAGTATTGATTGAACGTGAGCGTGAATCGGCAACTAATGCTCTGACACGGGCTCAGGACAACTTGGCTATCGCCCAAGCCAACTATAACGGCGCCGTGGCCGGCACCAGCTACAGCAGTTCCATTAATGCGCAGAGTAGCATCGTTGCTGCTGAACAAGCGTTAGCAGCCGCCTTATCTGGCCCAACCGAAGATGAGATACGATTAGCTGAAACGGCCGTCCGCCAAGCAGAGTTGCTGTTGCAGCAGGCCAAACTAAACCGTGAATCCAATGCCTTGAAACTTGCTCAGGACCAGTTGAACGTAGATGCAAACCAGGTAGCCTTGCAGGAAAGAGCATTAGTTGCTCCAATGGACGGCACGGTAATGGCCGTGAATGCCGCGGTTGGTGAATCAGTTTCCGGTCCTGTGATCGTTTTGGCTGACTTGGAGCAGCCCCTAGTCGAAGTATACATTGACGAAACCGACCTGGATACTGTTGGCATGGGCAATGAAGTGGAAGTGGTTTTTGATGCGCTACCAGATGCCACTTTCGTTGGTCACGTCGTCCAAGTAGACCCCATGCTCAGCGATGTCGGCGGGGTTTCCGTTGTGCGCGCTGTCGTTCAACTGGACAGTGATTCCTTCGCTAAACCGCAAACACTGCCCGTGGGACTGAATGCTACTGTCGAAGTCATAGGTGGCCGGGCCCAAAATGCCGTTCTCGTCCCCGTCGAAGCGTTGCGTGAGATCTCGCCCGGTGAGTTCGCTGTATTTGTCATGGAAAACAACGAACCGCGATTACGATTCGTGGACGTAGGGCTGATGGACTTTTCCTTCGCCGAAATCCTCTCCGGCTTGGAATCGGGAGAAACAGTCACTACAGGAATCGTGGAAACAAACTAAATTCATCCATTCAATAAACAGTGCGCTCTGAGACAAGAAGCGTTCGAAACTATGTCTAAGTCACCCATTATCGAAACTCACGGCCTGCGCAAGATCTACGGCATGGGCGACATCCAGGTAAACGCCCTAGACGGAGTGGATTTGCAGATTAATGAAGGAGAATTTGTAGCGATCATGGGGACATCAGGGTCCGGCAAAAGCACCTTGATGAATATTCTGGGTTGTTTGGACAGGCCTAGTTCTGGCCGCTACATTCTGGATGGCGAAGACGTCAGTGACCTTAATAAGGCGCATCTAGCAGTCCTGCGAAATCGCCAAATCGGTTTTGTTTTTCAGTCTTACAATCTATTGTCTCGCACCAGCGCCCTGCGTAATGTGATGCTGCCACTCCTTTATCAGCGCAGTGGAAAACTTTCCTCGTCGCAGCGTGAAGAGAAGGCCATGGCTGCTCTGAAGGCGGTAGGTTTGTCTGATAGAGCGGCCCATGAACCGATGGAGTTGTCTGGTGGCCAGCAGCAGCGTGTCGCCATTGCTCGTGCTCTAATCAATGATCCGGTGCTTATTTTGGGCGACGAGCCTACAGGTAACCTGGACACAAAAACGGGTGACGAAATCTTGACCTTGTTGCACGAACTTCATGATCGCGGGCGGACTATTGTCATTGTTACTCACGAACAAGAAATTGCTGCACAGACAGAGCGCACCATAATCTTGCGCGATGGCAAGATCGACGTTGACAGGCGTAATGGAGCAAGGAACTAGAAGGGTGCAAACGACGCGTGAGCTTGATTCAAGGCAGATACCTATAGCGGAGACTTCTACTGCGGACACGACGGCGGTAGGCATCATGAGCCCCGTCGAAATTCTGAGAATCGCTGTAGAGGGCATCCTACGTAACAAGGTCCGTTCTTTGCTGACCATGCTGGGCGTGATCATCGGCGTGGCGGCCGTGATTATCATGATTTCCATCAGTGCCGGCACTGAGGCCACCATTGCGGAACAAATTGAGGGCTTGGGGGCTAACCTGGTGTTCATTCAAGCCGGTTTTGGCCGCGGGCGGCCAGGCGGCAATGAGAACACGCCTCAATTGGTATATGACGATGTCCCAATCGTCGAGAGCATCAACGGCGTCGTTGGCACGTCGGTAGAACAACAATCAATGCAAGCCATAAAGGTCAATAGCGTTACTTTGTCCGATGTCGCGGTTCTCGGTACAACGCCTGACTTCCCTTCAGTACGCGAAGTGAATATTGCCGACGGGCGATTTTTTAATGAAACAGAATTGGATCGCACAGCGAAGGTAGCTGTTTTGGGCTCCGGATTGGCCACGGAACTTTTCGGTGAGAATGATCCCATAGGGCAGGCGATCACTGTTGGCACGACCAAGTTGACCATCATCGGCACGGCTGCTGAAAAAGGTATAGTGGGCAACACAGACTTTGACGCGCAGTTGTATGTACCGATATCTCTCGTATTTTCCAAGTTCATCCCTTCTCAATTCGCTCGTTTTATGGGAGATCGGGTGCGCATCATATACGCGCAAATTGATGAAGAAGCAGAAATGGAGCAAGTTATCCAGCAGATCGAACTAAAGCTGGCTACTAGCAAAAAGATCACGATGGATGAGCTGCCTTTTACTATTCAGACCCAGAACGACATAATAGAGACGCAAGGGGCAACTACTGCTGCCTTTCGTAGTCTTTTAGCCTGGGTAGCCGGAGTTTCCTTGCTAGTGGGTGGTATTGGCATTATGAATATCATGTTGGTCAGCGTTACAGAGCGCACGCGCGAGATCGGCATCCGCCAATCGGTCGGGGCAACCCCGACTGACATCCGCCTGCAATTTCTTGCTGAGGCGCTAATGCTGAGCCTCCTAGGCGGGCTCCTAGGTGTGGTTGCTGGCGTCGGCGGAGCGATTCTCTTTGGCGCCGCCGGTGATATGCGCACCGTTATTACTCCAAGTTCAATCCTACTTGCCTTTGGTTCGGCGGCCGGCGTGGGCATATTTTTTGGATTTTTCCCAGCCAGCAAGGCGGCTCAGCTGGATCCGATTGAAGCGCTGAGGCATGAGTGATTAGGAATGTTACGACAGAAACGAAGTAACCAAGTTTGTTAGAGTGAGCTAATGAAAAATAGAATGACTTTTCTGCTAATCGCATTTTCTTTGCTGACCCTTAGCGCTTGTGGTGGTGCGGCTGATACGAGCAGTCCCGCGTCGGGCGCGGACGAGACTCAAGCTCAAGCAACGGCCACGGGGAAAACTCGCCTTACAGCCGAATATGTTGATGCTCTCGCCGTAGAGGCACAGCTGGCTCTTGGTATCTTGAAGTTGGAGGAATCAGAGCTGGCTGTTGATGAAGAATTGGCTGTTGTGATATTGCCTTTGTGGCAGGCGGTACAGAGCTTGAGCAATAGTGAAACGGCCGCTGAACTTGAAGTTAACGCCGTCATTAACCAAATTCAGGATACCATGAAGCCGGAACAAATCGAGACCATCGCGCAAATGAAGCTGACTGAAGAAAGCATGACTGCCATGTTGGAAAGCGGTGAACTGGGCTTTGGGCGGGGTAACTTCGGTGGTGACAGGGGCCAGGGAGAAGGCGGTGGCTTTCCTGGCGGAGGGGCCGGTGGCGGTCTATTGGGAGGAAGGCCAGGTGGAGGGCCAGGTGGAGGCTTTGGAGATCTAAGCGAGGACGACATTGCCACGCGCCAAGCTCGGTTCGCCGAAAGTGGCGCTGGTGAATTCCAGGAACGCATTCTGATCGCAGCTGTAACCCGCCTATTGCAGACCAAGACGGGTGAGGTTTCCGAACGGGCTAGCATCTTTAATACGGTTTTCAATATTGTGAGCGAAGAGACTGGGCTGAGCCCAGAAGAAATACGGGAACAGACTGCTGGGGGCACCACCTTGGCCGCGATCATTGAGGCCAACGACGGAGATGTTGAATCCGCGAAGCTGCTGCTAATCGAAGCGCTGAAGGAACTGCCCGACGCAGAGGAAATCAATGCGGAACAATTGGCTGCTGAGTGGCTGGGCCAATGATTCTAGTAGCGCGTTGCCACGTTGCGCCTAATCTCGAGCACGGACAATCAGCAAGGGCCGGTCAACCCGCTGCAGGACGCCGGCAGCTACGCTCCCATAGTAAACGCCTTGCAAGCCACTGCTTCCATGGCTGGCCATGGCGATCAAATCTACTTTTTCTTCTGCGGCCGTATTGATAATTGTAGAGGCAATTGGCCCATAGGCGATGCGAGAGCGAGCCGGAATGCCTAGTTCGGCCGTTTGTCTGACCAAAACTGCAAGATAATTTCGTGCCTTTTCAACAAGTTTTTGTATCTCGTCTCTGCCAATGTGCGGTAAGGCCTGGAAATCATCATCATCCACGCGTGGTAGATCAACCAGGTGGGCTAGCTCAAAGACCTGTAAAAAAATGACCTCTGCTTCGTAACTAGCTGCCAGTTTCTGAACATGAGGCAGTATTAACTCTGCACGTTGCGAACCATCCAGAGGAACCAGAATTATCTTGTACATATCATATGGGGACTCCACCCATTCTCAAGCCAACCATAATTCTCACGTTGAAAACTCTCTTGACTAGACTTTAGGTTATGGCTGTCGAAAAGTGTAGTGATAAAAGGCACGATATGAGGTGACGAAAGTCACCAAGACATGAACGCGCTACTTTTGGTTACGGCCGATATTCATGTAGCCGCGCCTAACAGCCCTCGTATCCTGGATCGTGATGAAAACATCAGGATCGGCGCTCTCAGCGATGTCTTGTACAGCAGAAACTTCTTTACGGCGAACGATGGCCCAAATCATGCCAACTGCACCCTGACGGCCCTGTCCCCAGGCAACGGTAGCACCATAGCCTCCGTCGTGCAGCTTTTCCAAGATAAATTGCGCTTTGTAAGGGGAGATGATATGCACATCGACGAAACCGGTGGCGGTTTTTTCGTCAATCCACATACCTACTAGGGTTCCGGCGACAAAGCCGAGACTGTAGCCCAGTATATTCCAAATGTTGGACAGGTCGTTGATTACACCTCCGATGGCGATGACATAGAGCAGGACTTCGATGAACCCCGTAACGGCCGTTCCTAGTTTTTTCCCACGCATCATTAGTAACATGCGCACGGTACTGAAAGACATGCCGGCAACGCGCAGGACAAATATGAAGCCCGCGGCTGCCAGTACATCAAAGGAGAGAGGGAAGACTTCAGTTTCTAGCATAAGTTAAAAATCCCCAGGCACCGCGTTTTATAAATGCAGTGCCTGGGGAGAGAGCTGGAGGAATTCTCCAGCTTTATGAATAGCGATTACCCGCTAGGGAGATTCTGAATCGGGTAACTTGTGCTAACGTAATAGCCGTTCACCCAGCCGACGGAACCAGTTGGAATCTTAACTTTAAGCCAATTTCCGCTCCCATCTCTCCCTAACAATGCTACGGTAGTTCCTCCACTAACGACCGCTATTGTTCTGTAATTTGTGCCAGGACCACTACGTACATTCAGGGCTCCTGAATTGACCGTTCCCGACGGATACATCGGTTCGCTTGTGGGCGGTTGGGGTGATGGGCCCCCTTGACCAGTTTCCGCGAAGGGCAAGCTCGTGTACGGGAAATCTGTGTAAATGTAGTAGCGCTTGACCCAGCCGGTTGGACCGCCATGGGTCATAACCAAATACCACGTGCTGCCGCTGCTTCGAGCGATGATGTAGACCTCTGAATTCTGCTTCAAGACGGCCACAACACCATATTTGGTGCCGGGACCGCTGCGCATGTTGAGGTAGGGGGACTTCACCTCGCCGACCGGATAAATGACATCACCTGATGGGGGCATGCCAGGACCGGGTGCCATGGGGGGCATAGGTTGCATGGGCGGTTGCGGGTACATTGGAGGCATAGGCCCGCCAGAACCATCATAATAGACCATATCCCAGGTGAAGCCGGCAATGGCTTTGCCGCCTTTTTCATAATACTCCACTGTTAGCTTATGAGGCCCGTCATTCAATGGGACATCTGCTTCAATCGTGCGCAGCTTGCCTTCTTGCCAATCATTGATAATCATTTTGCCGTCGACCCATGCACGCACGCCATCATCCATCGTGGCTTTGAAGCGGTAAGTCCCCTTAGAAAAGCCTACTGTACGCTCCCAACGGGCAGAGAAGTTGTCAACATTGATGACAGGATCTGGTGAGAGTCCTGCCCAATCGAAGTCAATGGCCGGATCGTATCTCACAAGGACTGGTTGCCCACTGAGATCAGTATTATTCCAATAACTGCCGTACCAGGCATCAGCACTTGCGAATAGAGCGCCTGGGCCAGCAAAGAGCAGCAAAACAGTGGCGATGATCAACCCAACTGCTAACATGCTCCATAAGCGGGTATCGTTTCGTTTATGCAACAACATTGTTGAACCTCCTTGATGCGGTCCTTTAGAGCCCCGAAAGCACAATAGCCCTTTAGTTCTTTATGTCGATATAACTACCTTACATAATATACTTCATTTTGCCCACAATTGTAAAGCAAAACGTCAAAACTGCTGTCAATTTACCCTGAAGTTCACAAGGAATCGAAGAGAGGGGAGGGTAGTTGGAGGTAAAGAGCCTGTCAAAGCGTCGCGATATATACGGGGAACAACGCGGAACGAGCGGATTCATGAAGCGCAAATCGAGAATATCCACGCCAACTTGCCAGTTAGGCATCTACGGTTTGTCATTGCGTTCTTTCACAGCAATCTGCTAGACCAGCTCCCGGTAATCGTCAACACGACGTGTGGTCTTGATATCGTCCAGATGTTCGAGCAATGCGATAGCATATTTGCGGCTGGTTCCCAAGAGGTCACGAACTTGCGCGGCATTGATTCGCTGGTTTGTGTTGAGGAAACTGATGATCTTGTTTACTAGAGTATTATACTCATCAGCCGTATACACAACATCGCTGTTCAACTGCTGCAAATCCCCAAGATCTACCAGGGCATGGTATACACTTTCGCCAACTACGGTTTTGCACTCCTTTACCGAGGGCGAATTCACCCCAGCGACAACAAATTGTTGCCTAAGATGATTGATGGATGTCTGCTCGGCGGCGGAAAAGACGATCTTATGTTCGGGTGATCGCACAAGCGATCCTTGCTCAACTAGTATTCCTTGTCCGGACGCTTCCGAAAGCAAAGGATTAAAAACAGTGGGAGCCAAGCTTAGGCGGCTCCGTAATTCTTCGCGCGGAATCCCCAGCCGAAGCGGATTATCACGATGATAATTGCCTAGGATGTTAGCCGCTTTATCGATGAGTTGCTGCCAACCCGCGCGAGATATGATCTGTTTTCCAAGCCAGATTACCTGTTGGTCATTTTCCAATTCGTGAAATGCAGCTATGGCACTGTCAGGATCAAGCCCTGACAGCTGAAACAGTTTCTGCTGAGTAGTGGGTTCAATGCGCGCCATGGTTTGCGCCAGCAGCTCGGCCGGTGTTCCATGTGTTAGAGTCTGCAGACGATCGGTTACATCCGACCGGAAGCGGCGATGGCTGCGACCGGGGTGCGCGTCAAGCACGTGCCCACCACCTAATGTGGCCGCCGGAGAAGGACGTCGCAAAATGAATCTATCACCCCGGACCAATGCCACCGGTTCCTGGAGAGCCAGTTGCAGCCAGCCTTCCTGGCCTGGATCGATCTGCCGGGTTCCCAAGACCCGGGTTCTGGCTATGACTTCAGCCGCGCCGATGAATAATTTGACCTGCATATTGTGCTTTAACGGGCTAGAGGCGTCTGAGAGCTGGCGATAAGTCGCGTCAAAAAGAATAGTATCCTCAACGGTGCCAGGAGATGCGACAACATCGCCTCTTCCTATTTCTTTGCGATCAATACCACTGAGGTTGATCGCTACCCGGCTGCCTGGTCTGGCGACTTCAAGTTTCTGCTGGTGTGTCTGGAGACCACGAATACGACCCTTTCGGTTTCCTGGCTGAATTTCAACCTGGTCACCAACACGAAAACGGCCGTCTACGAGCGTTCCTGTTACGATATTCCCAAAGCCGGGCAGCGTAAAAGCACGATCAACAGATAAGCGCGGTCGACCGAAATCGGGCCGGGCTTCAATTTCCGACAACTTTTCCTGGAGCAATTCTTTTAGGTGGTCGAGCCCCTCTCCACTGAAAGCTGATACGGGCACAATTGGAGCATCTTCGAGGACTGTTCCGGCCAACGCTTCGCCTACATCCAGTACGACCAGTTCCAGCCAATCGGGATCATCAATCAGATCCATCTTAGTTAGGACGACGACACCCCCGTTTACACCTAGAAGATCCAAGATGGCCAGGTGCTCAAGCGTTTGTGGCATAATGCCTTCATCGGCGGCAACGACGAACAATGCCAGATCGATGCCTCCAACGCCGGCGAGCATGTTTTCAATAAAATCACGGTGACCTGGTACATCGACGATACCAATCTCTTCTTCGCCCAATGTAAGCCAGGCAAAACCCAGATCAATGGTCATTTCTCGCGCTTTCTCTTCGGCCAGGCGATCTGGATCGATGCCGGTCAGAACCTTGACGAGTGTGGATTTGCCGTGGTCGACGTGCCCGGCCGTTCCAATTACGTGCACCAGTGATAACTCAAATTCTAAAACGCAGTGGGCTTGCCGACTACCAGTACATGATTACAGAATGACAGAACCTTACGCAACCATCTCAAATTACTCTTCGCGCACCGGCACCATAGTCGGCTGGCGGCGCCGATTTGGATTCTGTGCAATAGCTTTTTCGATCTCTTCCAGCCAGATGCGTGGGACCTGTTTGATCGCATCCGCTTGCGCCGTTTGTACCCGCCACAGCATATCCTTATCTTCTTGGATTTTGATCAGAGCGGCCTCTAGCTCCAGAATCTGATCCTGCACTTGTTTTTCGGAGCGTCCGGCGGCCGTCCATCGCTGTTCCATTTCAGCCTCAGAGACTCTCCATTTTTGCTCATCCTTGAGCACAAATCCGTCCCAGCGAGATTGCATGCGGTTAAGCTCCATCTTCAGCAATTCGGAGGATTCTCGTTGCTGAGTTTCCAATTGCTTTTGCCACTCCGACAGCGTCTGCAGTGCCATCTTGGCTTCCTGATACTGATCGGAGTAGCTGACAAAATCTCGACTGTATCGCGCCAGTGTGTCCTTCTGTTCCTGCAAAACGTAGCGCCACTTTTCCAACTGTTTGTTGCGTTCGTGTTCGCCGATCTGGATCTGTTCAGACCATTTCTTGACGATGTCGCGTTGTTCAACCTGAGCGTCGATAAGCTCTTGCCGGCTTGACTCTGCCTTGGACAAGGTATGGGCCAGAATGTCGATTCTCGTGTTTATGGGATCCCAATTCCTGCTATGTTCTAATAGTTGCGTCTGGATTTCGCCAATGTCCTGGCTGTTCTGTTTTTCTTTTTCTTCTAAGAAAGTAGCTGCTTGTTCCCATTCCGCCACTTGATTGCGCAAGGGGGACACACTGTTTTGAATAACGCCAACAAGATTGGCCAGGCGTATCTCTTCTGCCTGGCGTAGTTCCATCTCATGTTCCAGACGGCCAATTGACGGTAGTTCTTTCCGAACCTCAGTAATTTCCCGTACTACAGATTCGTGTTCAACCCGGCGCAGCCTGTCGATTTCCTGCTCACCTTGGACTCGACGTCGATCGTATTGTTCAATCAAATCAACCATTTCGTCGCGGAATTTGGCTAATTGAACGTCGATCTCCGTGATGCGTGCCAGTTGTGAAGTCGTGTTGGCAAGCTGGCGCTCGAGATCTTGGATACGATCTTCACGTGTAGCAAGTCTGCGTTCTTGAAGGGTGAATCGCTGCTCAAGTTCAGCCAGCTTACGGGCTGACTTTCGGCGCTGATCATCCATCCACTCAATACGTTTCAGGAGTTCTCCTGAATTTTGCTGCGGGGAGGATGGGGTGTTGCCTGCCATGGTTAATCTCCTTGCATAATGTGACGAGAAAAGGTGCACAGTAGGTGAGCTGATGATTCAGACAATAGGACCCGGGTTTTGGGGTTGATCAGAAACATATTGCGCTATCTTTTCTTGAGATTCATTTCGCGGCGTTCAGGAAAGCGTCGTCATGTTGTGCAACATTATAACCTTCAAACCTGTCGCGTGCGAGTATGCACATTCTTGTTTTAGTTTGAACGTCAGTTCTGCGGCTCAATATGTCAAAAAGATCAAAATTGCAGCGCGCGAACAAATGAACAGTGCCTGACATTTTGTCGCTTAAGCTCTACAATCCCGAGATGCGCATTGGGATCGATTGTCGTCTCCCCACCTATCAAATGGGAGGGATCAGCCAGTATGTTTTACATTTGCTGCCGGCATTGGCCGAAGTGGACAGCGGCAACGATTACCTGCTTTTTCATAGCCGCAAAGAGAATCGTTCCTTTATTCCCCCGCAGGCCTCCGGACGGTTCTTTCGAAGGGATCTCTGGACGCCATGCCACCATCGCTGGGAACGTTGGGCATTAGCTGCAGAATTAGCACGGTATGATATGGAAGTGTTCCACAGCCCGGATTTCATTCCGCCAACGGGCCGAGGAAGGCGCCGGGTCATCACGATTCATGATTTGAATTTTATCTACCACCCTGAGTTTCTTACTGCTGAAAGCCGGCGATTCTATCTTGATCAGGTGCTGTGGGCCACAGAAGTGGCAGATCATATTGCGGTTGATAGCGACGCTACGCGCAGCGACGTTATCGAGTTGCTAGGAACTCCTGAAGAAAAGGTGACGACTATTCACCTAGCAGCAAATCCCATTTACGAGCAGTTTTTTTCGGTCACGGCCGTTAATAAAACCCTGCAAAAGTACAATCTACCCCATGGGTTCATATTGTTTGTAGGCACATTGGAACCTCGCAAGAATTTACCGATGCTGATCCGCGCCTATGCTCGCATGCGGCAGGATAGCAGAATCGGCCTGCCTTTGATTTTGGCAGGCAAAAAAGGTTGGATTTCCGATGAGATCTTTGCCTCAATTGCTGAATTGAAACTGGAACAGCATGTACGCCATCTGCCTGGTCTGGTAGATGAAGAACTGGCGCATCTATACCATAGCGCCGGTGTCTTGGTAACCCCTTCTCAGTATGAAGGATTTGGTTTGCCGGCGCTGGAAGCCCAACACTGTGGGTGCCCAGTTATTGTTAGCAATCGTGGCTCATTGCCGGAGATCGTGGGCGAAAATGGACTCAGACTTGACCCGGACAACAGCGAAATGTGGGCAGAATCTATGGAACGAGTCCTTACCGACTCCGAATTGAGAGAGACGATGATCAGAAACGGTTCCGCCCAGGCCAAGAGGTTCAGTTGGGAAAAAACAGCGTTGGAGACGCTTGCAATGTATGAGGGATGATGCATGAGCGTGCTTCTGTTACTAACGCCACAGTTGCCATATCCAGCCCACCAAGGGACCAGTCTGCGCAACCTGCACATTATCAGAGGGCTTGCCAGAAGCAATCAGATCACGCTCTTGAGTTTTGTAGAAGCGGATCAGACGGCTGGGAAGCGGACATTAGGGCCGTTGTTCGAGTTATGTGAGCAGACAGTAATGGTTCCAGCGCCGCCGCGCCGCTCTACACTGCAGCGACTACGGCAGATGGTTACTACGGATAAGCCCGATATGGCCCTGCGTCTGAGCAGCGATCGATTTGAAATCACATTGCGGAGACTGTTAAGCGAAAGGGAGTTCGATGTGGTTCAGGTCGAAGGCATTGAACTGGCCTGGACAATAGAACCCATCCGGGCCATCAGACCGGACGTAAAACTTGTGTTTGACGCACATAACGCCGAATCGGTGCTGCAAAAAAGGTCAATGCAGGCTGACTTTGGTAATGTTCGCCGCTGGCCTGCGGCAGCATACTCGTGGGTACAGAGTCGTCGTTTGCACCACTTGGAGGCCTGGATAGGTGAGAAGGTGGATTGGATAACGGCCGTTAGCCAATCCGACAAAGAGAGTCTTGCAGTCCAGATGGCGAATTCTCAAGTGCCAATTACGGTTGTACCCAATAGCATTGATGTCCCGCAGTATATCGAAGCTGCAGAAGCCGGGGAATATTCGGCGGTAACGGTACCAAGCTATGATGTGATCTTCATGGGTAAAATGGATTACCGTCCAAACGTCGATGCGGTAATCTGGTTCGCCGAGGAGGTTTGGCCTTCGATCTTGACTCGTGCGCCCGATACGACATGGGCTGTCGTGGGTCAGAAGGTACATGCGAGGCTGGCAAGCGTACGCGATTTGCGCGGTATTACGTTTACCGGTTGGGTTGAACATGTTCAGCCCTACTTGGTACAGGCAAAAGTCTTTATCATGCCATTTCGTGTAGGAAGTGGAACACGCCTGAAATTGATCGAAGCTCTAGCAGCTGGTAAGGCCGTAGTCACTACTTCGATGGGAGTAGAAGGGTATCCTGTACAGCATGGGCGGGAGGTGCTGCTGGCCGACACGGCCGCTGATATGGCCGATGCCGTTTTGAACTTGTTGGCAGAGCCAGAATTGAGGAATCAACTGGGGATGTTCTGGGCGTCGATTCGCCCAAGAATATGATTGGCGAAAGATTACTACGAAGTTCGATGAGGTTTACGATGCGCTCGCTTTATAAACGCCGCTCCGGTGAGGGCGCTGGGAGGCAGCGCATGTCACGCCCCATGGATGTCTCTGATGTCAGCCTATTTGTAAAGAACACCTCGCCGTATCCGACTGAACGTGTCAGGGAGCTGTTGCATTTTTCATTTAATGAAGTCTACGGAATAGGGGTTGAGATCCATGTTAAAGGGTCTAGTCGCACTTTTCGGGGTAGGGCATATGATGGTGTTCCACGCATGGCCAATGTGCTATCAGGCGCCCGATATTTGGTGACGATTGGCCTGGCCAAAGCGAGGAGGAATTTGCCAGACCAGGTTGGCCCAGGAACCAAACGCTTGAAATGTCGCTATCCGCACGGCCTTGCAATCGAAAGTTGGGAGGACTTGTTGATTTATGTCGCTGCGCACGAGGCGCGTCACATATGGCAGTTTCAAGCTCGTCATCAGGGCGTTGTCCATCCTATTAGCGAAGTGGATGCCGATGAATTTGCCATACAGCGCCTAAATGAGTGGCGGCAAACCTCCGGCAGGGCAGTTGATTCTTGCTCAGAAATAGCTGGTGATCCGGGTTGAAGTTGCCGGCTAATTTGCCCCTAAGCAAGGAGCCGTCCTGGGTTCATCTCGACTCGTTACGAGAAGATAAGAGGGTCTTTGGGATAGTGGCTGAGAGCTTCACTGCCCGTTTCGGTGACTAAAAGCAAATCTTCGATTCGTACCCCGCCCCAGCCTGGTAGGTAGATGCCTGGTTCTACTGTGATTGCCATGCCAGGAGAAAGCCCAACAGGTGGGCGTGCAACAGAGAGAAATGGGGCTTCATGAATATCTAGCCCGACACCATGGCCAAGGCCATGGCTGAAGTGTTCGCGAAAGCCTCCACGGTCGATGACGGATAGTGCCACTTGGTGGACTTCGCGTGAAATGACTCCGGGTCTTAAGATATCTACCGCTTCCCGCAAAGCTGAGTGGACCAGATTGAATACCGTAAAGAACTTGTCGTCCGCTGGTGTCCCCATGAAGAATGTGCGCGTCATATCGCTCTTGTAGCCGTTTAGCTCCGCTCCCATGTCCACCAAGACAATATCTCCCGATTGCAGGATTCGGTCGCCTGGTTGGTAATGAGGAAGGGCACTATTGGAGCCGAAAGCTACTATCGGATCAAATGCGTTGCCATCAGCACCGCTCTCACGCATTGCTTTCTCCAACTCCCAGGCGAGGGCGCGTTCGCTGATTCCCGCTACGGCGATTTTGGGTACAAGAGACATGGCATGATCGGTTATGGCCGCTGCCGCACGAATAGCTGCTATTTCACTTGCTGTCTTGATCTTGCGCATTGGCTCTATAGGTTGAGCCAGTGGCACCCAGATGACACCATCAATACTTTCGAGCTGACTAAACTCTGCAACTGAGACATGATCTGCTTCAAAACCGATACGCCTGGTCTCGGCCAGCTTGAGAAGCCGAATAATGTCCTCATGTTGGCGCAGATCTTTGAAAAGTTCAAAGTCCGGCGCCTGTACTGTGGCTTGTTCCCAATAGCGAGAATCCGTGGCCAGAATGGCATGGCCCTCGGTAATGAGAAGACGGCCATAGGAACCGCTAAAGCCGCTGAGCCAACGACGGTTTGTTGGATCTGTTATGAGCAAAGTGTCAATTTCCCGCTCGGGAAGCAACTGGCGGACAGTATGTAAACGGATTTCGAAAGTATTCATGGGAGTTTTTATCACCCTCCAGACTTAATCTCCCTCTGGGGCGTGTCTGAGATCCGCCCCTACGGGAGAGTAGCATCGCTTCACTTCATCACGCAGGATGGCCCGCAACACCGCAATTGTGGAGGCGTAGGTAGCGTCCATGCCAAAGTAAGATAAGTTCTCAGCACCCAGATTTTTGCCTTTGCTGAATGGGGTATCGGATGCGTAGTGAATAATGCCGATGGGAAAGGTTGCGTTATGCAGATTTACCAGTTCATTATGGGGATGTCTGGTCGGCCGTACCATCTCGTAGATGCTGCTCAAGTAAGGCCCAGCCTCCATTTCCATGTCCGTGTAGCCTTCCTGATAAAAGACTGACATGTATCCTTCATTTTGCAGAAAAGTACCAGGAACCGTGATCGCCTTCTGATTGTCCATGACCGTACCATATGCCAAATAAGGCACTACATCGCTGGCCTCAATATCATTCTTGAAAAGATACGTATTGAGCGAGTGTTCGTCATGGACGACATTGGGCACCATCACATCTCCGATACGGCCGTTAAGCGTCGCTGCTTTGCCCATCACATAAACGCCGCGCACATCGGCCACATTACGCGCCAATTCCGCAAGTACCTGATAAGCAGCCATCCCCAACGGGTAGTCAATATTAACGATCAGCGCCCTGCTACTGGAGAGCGCCTCTAGGCCAGGTACGCGTAAGCGTGGGTCCAGATATTCATGATTCAGCTGATCCAAACACACGACCTGAACTTCAATGTCGAAGGCATGCGTGCTTGGTATGCGTTCGATGCCAACCACTTTCTCAAATTCAAGCTGCTTTTGGCGATCATTCGGGAAGACTGCCTGATATTTCTTGAGTACGTAATAGAAGAAATTTTCAAGACTGCTGGGCACATTTCTCTGCAGAATATCGTGGTACTCCTGCTGCAATTTAGCCGAACTGCCCTCATCTATGAACTCGTGCAGCTCCTGGTCTCTGTAAAGGGCGTATCCGCAAAGCAGATTAGCCATACTATGTGTGTTGCTGGAGAAAAAGTATACAGGTCTTTCCGCAAACGAGAGGTTTGGCACGTGTTGCTCAACATTGAGCCACCAGCGCCGAGTGGCACGTTTGTAATCCGCCAACGATCCCGCCAGTGATCTTATGGCGATAGATTGTCGCTGGTGAGCAATAGCCAGTAATTTATCGGCTGTCTCACAACGCCATATTTGGTTCAACCGGCCAAGATCGTCAGCAGGAATGTCACTGATTTTGGCGATCTTTAGCAATTCAGAATATGAGGGCTCGCCGTCCCCTTCCCTGACCTTTTCCAGAATCTCGATGACGTCTGGTTTGTTGAAACGTTCGTGCAACTTCCGTTGTTCGATCTGGTATGCGGAAAGCATAGGAACCAGGTCGTCAATGTCGGAGCGGCTGGCGATATAAACGGCCAGCGTATGCTCTCCGTCGTAGAAACTCCGTCGACGCCTCCCTGGTGCGCTAACGGGCTGCCAGCATTCGATCTCAGGGAAACCATGTTCACGAAAGACCCTTTCTGACTGTCCCATCAACACCATTTCGATCCTATCCAGGCAGGAGGGCAAACGAAGGACGGAATAGATAAAGGCAGCGAGATCGGGTTCTAGATCATTGGCGCGGACATGAAGCGCAGAGTGCATGCGTTTGTGCGCTTCGGCAAGCGTTTTTATCTGTACCGCGCGGGAGCTGCGCAGCAACGAATAGTAGGTTCGCAAGTAAAGATTGATGTCCTGATTGCCGGAACTTGGCACCGTTCGAATCATAATATTCCCTGGGCGGGTTTCTAGACCACGCCTCTACGCCAGGTTTGTAGCTAGCACGTGAATTGCCCCTTTACCCTCAATCACCTCGCCAACCGCTACAGCCGGGCCGAACTGCCCACGAAAACGCCGTACCATTTCTGGGGCGACGGCTGCCAGCAGGCCACCTGATGTTTCAGGCGTAAACAGCATATCTTGCATCAACGTGCTAACACCTTCTCCAAAAGTGACGTGTTTAGCAAAGAAGCGCATATTGTTCCCCATACCGCCGGGAAATGTTCTCGTTTTGCCGTAGCTGATTGCCCCGGGCAACCAAGGCAATTGGTCAAGAAAAAAACGAAAATCTACGTTGCCTTGCGCTACCATTTCATATGCATGCCCCAGTAGGCCGAAGCCGGTGATGTCGGTGACTGCGCTGGCGTCAGCCGCTTGTGCCGCAATCGCAGCTTCTCTATTGAGTGCCTTCATACTCTCTACTGCAACAGCAACATGTTCCTCCGCGGCAACCTGTTGTTTTAACGCTGTGGTGATGACGCCGACACCAAGTGGTTTGGTCAAAAGCAAGATATCTCCCGGCCTGGCGCCTCCTTTTAGTCTCACCTTATGCGGATCGATGATGCCTGTGACAGCCAAGCCATATTTGGGTTCCCTATCGTTTACGCTGTGACCCCCGACAACAATTGCTCCAGCTTCGGCCACTTTTTCCGCACCACCACGCAAAATCTCGCGCAGAATATCTGAGCCCAAATTGTCTGGAAAGGCAACCAGATTTATGGCGAAAAGCACCTTTCCACCCATGGCGTAGATGTCTGACATGGCGTTGGCCGCGGCGATCGCGCCAAAATCATAGGGATCATCTACCACCGGGGGAAAGAAGTCCGTGGTAGATATAATTGCCTGCTGATCATTCAGCCTGTAAACGGCCGCATCATCCGCATTTTCCAGGCCAACGAGCAGGTCGGGAAAATCAGCAGAACGGAAAGTTTGCCTTATAGGCTCTATCGCTTGTTCTAGCTCCGACGGAGCTAATTTAGACGCTCAACCGGCGCAGGATGCCAATGCGGTGAGGCGAATATTCTTGCCACTCATGCACACCTCCGATATTCGATGCCCTACGGGCGCTTCGCCCACAGTACGCAAAGTATACATCATGCCCATGCCTCCGCCATTGTAATTGACGCTACCAGACGTCGAAACTATAATGACACGATCATGAACCAGAAAGGCTTGTCTCGTTTTGAAACAGTGGCGCAAGAGATGGTTGAGGGAGCATTGGGTCGCCTTTTTGGCGGACGCCTTGAACCTCTTGATGTAGCCAGTCGCCTGGTTAGGGCCTTGGAGGACAGCGCGACCAACGGTCAGATAGCATTGGCTTATCACGTTGAGTTGAACCCTCGGGATCTTGACTTACTAACCGCCGACAGCCCACACTTGGCTGAAGATTTGGCGGATATCGCGCAGCAGCTTGGCGCCTATGCTGGTGTGGCCAAATCTGAACGGATTATTGTCCGGTTGGTTGCAGATCCAGAGATCAAGCGCCACCGTGTTAACATTACTGCGCTGCAAGACGGCAAAGATGTGGCGAGCGAAAAGACTCAAACGTACGGAGGAAGCAGTCAATCTGAGGCTTCATTGGCAAAATTGCAGGAAATTGATGCATTTTTGATTGTTCAAGGACGTCGCCACGTGCCGCTAAATCGCCCACTGATAACCATGGGACGCCGACCTTCCAATGATATTGTGCTGGATCTGCCGTCGGTGAGTAGACAACACGCGCAGATTCGTTGGCGCTTTGGCCGGTTCGTTCTTTATGATGTAAGCAGCAGGGGGCGCACACTTGTCAATGGACACCCAATCAGCGAACAAGTTCTTCGTTCGGGAGACGTCATTGCCTTGAGTGACGCGCTCCTTGTTTATGGTGAGGGCAATGACGAGAAATTGCAGCAGCAGGCCATTTTCGACGACGATACCGGTCACACGTTGGTTCACAGGCCTGATAGCTCATGAACGAAGCGATTCTCCTCTTCATTTTTCGACTGCTTAGTGCTGGTCTTCTCTTGGCCTTGCTTGGTGGCATGGCGTGGTTAGTTTATCAAGACTTACGTCTATCTGCAGCGACGGCCGCAGAACAGCACCAAACCCAAGGCCATCTGCGTGTCGTCGAAAGCGAGACGGGCGGGCCGGACCTGGATACGCTCTTTCCGCTTCTGGCAGTGACTGGCATTGGTCGAGCACAAGGCAATACTGTTGTGATTGATGATGGCTATGTGTCAAGTGAGCACGTGCTGATCACCCATAGGGGGAAACAATGGTGGATTGAGGATTTGGGTAGCCGCAATGGGACACTGCTTAATGGTCTGCCCCTAACAGAAATCACCGTTGTGAGTGGCGGAGATATTATAACTGTCGGTGGATCACAATTGAGAATAGAATTGGACCATAGTTTATAAGAGACATGATAATGCTTATTCAACGTACTCCTGTTTCTGCTGGGTATTGCGGTCGTGGCAGCTGCACTAACCTCGGCCATCCTAACCCTGGTTCTGCCACGTGGAACGCGAGATTTTCTTTCGCATATTGTTTACAGGCTCAGCGGGTTGCTCTTCCTGCTACCGACACGTATGGCACGGAGTTATATACAGCGTGACCGTGTCATGGCCTTGTATGCGCCATTGACCCTCATCATGCTTCCTATCAGCTGGCTCACTTTGGTGCTGCTTGGTTACATGCTGATGTACTGGACAGTCGGGAGAACGAACGTGGTCTGAGGCATTTCTTCTAAGCGGATCCTCGTTGTTCACATTAGGTTTTGCTCAAGCTAATACGATATTTGAACTGATCCTGGTCTTCAGCGAGGCCGCGATTGGTCTGGGTATGGTTGCCTTGCTTATTGCCTACCTGCCATCGATGTACAGTGCATTTTCCAGCCGGGAGAAGGCGGTCAACCTTCTGGAGGTGCGCGCGGGTTCGCCTCCATCTGCTGTGGAGTGGCTCAGTCGCGCCCAGCGCAACCAGTGGTTGGAAAACCTTGGTGAGGAATATGGTGTGTGGGAAAGTTGGTTTGCCGAATTGGAGGAGAGTCACACATCCCTATCGGCACTGGTATTCTTTCGATCTCCGCAGCCAGATCGATCCTGGATCACGGCCTCCGGCGCGGTTATGGATTCGGCCGCGCTTATGCTGGCCGTAGTTGACGTCAAATTTGACGACCGGAATGCCAAACTATGTTTGCGGGCCGGCTATCTCGCCTTGCGGCGAATCGCAGATCTCTTTGGAATTTGGTACAATGCCGAATCGCGATTTCCCGATGAACCCATTTCTGTCAGCAAGCAGGAATATTTCGAAGCTTGTACCAAACTGGCAAATAGTGGTTTGCCGCTCAAGGAGGATCTCGAGCAGGGTTGGTTGGATTTCGCTGGGTGGCGAGTTAATTATGACCGTACGCTGGTGGCTTTGGCAGCTCTAACCCGAGCACCTTATGCTCCCTGGTCTTCGGACCGGTCAGTAACGGGTATGCACGATGTGCCGCCTGGGTAAAGCAGTTTTAAGGGCATTGCAGCCGGTTGTTTCTGCAGGGACGATTTTGATTAGTCGACAACAGATTGCAGTATGAGAGCATTTCTGAGGCAAGATTATGAAAAGCGACCGGATTTTTCCTGGACGCTGTTGCGCCGGGTCTGGGGGTTTGGAAAACCGTACCGTTGGCGTGTTGTTGGCCTGCTCGTAACCATCTTGCTCATTACTGCCATATCGCTTGTTTCACCTCTCCTTTTCCGGGCGATGATCGATGTAGCCATACCCGAAGGCAATTCGCGGATGATCACATTATTGGCCGTGGGCATGATGGTCGTGCCACTGCTGAGCGGGGTAATTGGAGTCGTGCAGCGTTGGCTCAATTCGCAGATTGGGGAAAGTGTGATATTTGATTTGCGGCGGGCATTGTACGTTCATATGCAACATATGTCGCTGCGTTTCTTCACACAAACCCGTACTGGCGAAATCATGTCAAGATTGAACAACGACGTTATTGGAGCGCAACGTGCAATCAGTGACACGATTGTCAGTATCATTTCTGATGTGGTCAAAGTTGTAGCCACATTGGCGATCATGTTTGCGATAGACTGGCGCTTAACGCTGCTTGGTGTTGCGGTGTTACCGCTCTTTATACTGCCGGCCCGGCGGGTCGGTCGTCGACTGCGTGATCTGCGACGCAGTTCGATGGTGCTAAACGCCGAAATGAATGCCACCATGAACGAAACGCTGAACGTTAGCGGCGCCTTATTGGTGAAACTGTTCGGACGAGAGAAGTACGAGCTTGATCGTTTTAGCCATGATGCGCAAGGCGTTCGCGACCTTGGGGTGCAGCAGGCGGTCGTGATGCGCTGGTTTACCATGCTGTTGGGAGTAGTGAGTGCGATTGGAACGGCCGTCGTCTATTTGGTTGGTGGCCATCTTGTGCTCGCTGGTACTTTCACTATCGGAACAATCGTCGCGTTTGCAGCTTACCTTAGCCAGCTTTATGGCCCGTTGACATCATTAACGACTGCTCCGGTCGAGCTAGCCCAAAGCATGGTCAGTTTTGAGCGTGTTTTCGAGGTGTTGGACACGCCAGTGGAAATTGAGGAGCGATCTGATCCTCGATCACTCGCTGCCGTTAGCGGTCGTATCGAATTTGAGCATATCTGCTTTGATTACGACTATCTGTCCGAGGGCCAGTCAGCCGGTCTGGAAGAGGTTGCCCGTTTTGGCTGGCACGCCACTGATGGCAGCGATGCCCTTTTGAAGCGCGGCAAGGAACCTGCTGTCACAGAAAACGACGACGAACCCTCGAAAACGCGCGAACAACGTTGGGCGCTCGAGGACGTAAGCTTCACTATTGAACCGGGACAACTGGCGGCGCTCGTTGGTCCAAGTGGTGCCGGCAAGACGACGATTACCTACATGATTCCTCGCCTGTACGATCCCACAGACGGCCGTGTGTTGATTGACGGCAATGATATCTGTGATGTCTCCTTGCAGTCATTGGCGGATAACATTGGCATGGTCACCCAGGAGACATACCTGTTCTATGACACAATCCGCGCCAATCTAGTTTATGCCAATCCAGCGGCAACTGATCAACAAATGATAAAGGCAGCCAAGGCAGCTAATATTCACGATTTTATTGCCGAATTACCCGATGGATATGACACAGTCGTTGGCGAACGTGGCTATCGACTGAGTGGAGGAGAGCGGCAGCGTATCGCCATCGCCCGCGTATTGCTAAAGGATGCAAGAATCCTGGTATTGGACGAAGCGACATCAAGCCTCGATTCCCTATCAGAGGCTCTAATTCAGGAGGCATTGCAGCGCGTGATGGAGGGGCGGACAAGTTTGGTCATTGCTCATCGCTTGTCCACCATTCTAGCTGCGGACGTGATCCTGGTTATGGAGAAAGGCCGGTTGGTAGAACAGGGAACACATGCCGATCTCCTGGCGCAAAGCGGTCTATATGCCGACTTGTACGAAACACAATTTCAGCCGACACAACTGTGAAGCAACATCAATGGAAGGCATACTATATTACATTTAGTATGATACTATCTATTGGCGACTTTGTTTCTTTGTTCCTTTTGAACTTTTTATTCTGGGTTCAAAGTCGATTTTGCAGGCAGATAGTTAGTAGGTGGGTAGAAGGTAGACGGGCTTGTGAGAGTAGGGCTGTTGAGACGGCCGACTTGATGTGCTTGTTAGAATACATGTCTGTAATTATAAAACATTTGTTCTATTCAGTCAATACTCATTGAGCGCCTTTTCATGGCTATTGCTAAGTCAGGATCTCAGGTTTATTAGGCGCTGCAGCCATTTACTGATATGAAACGCACCCATTGGCAATACAGAAGCTTCTTGGAGTTTGTAATGATAAGCACAGAAACAAAAGAAAGGCTAAACAGGAAAATTCAAGACGGCGAATTTGTTGTCGAAGATATTCCTGCCTACTTAACGTTGTTCTGTCAGATCGGCAACGAGGTCGATGATCTGCAAGATGAAGTTGTAGGATTGGGATCGCAGCATCAACCTGGTGATGGAAGGATTGGGGACGTACTGGATAAAAGTTGAAGACGGCCGTTTTACGACGGATGTAGGGGATATTGAAAATGCGGATGTCATTTTGACCATGCCTGCCGAAGAAGCCGCACAAGTTTTCTCAGGCGCTAAAGCAGCTCAGGCCGCCTACATGTCTGGTGTGCTCAAAGTTGAAGGCGAACTGCCGGACGCGATTAAAATTCAGTCGCTGATCGAAATGGTCCTGGAAGAGATTGAGTATTAACCGATGACGCTACAAAGATATCGATCCTTTTCTGAAGTCGGATTTGCCGAGGATAACATTGATGAGAGTTGGGGAACCGCTGGCGGCCGTTTGCTTCGCTCGCTCAAGCACATCCACAATCAATTCAGGATCATCCAGTTTTTCTCCGGTGCCACCGAAACCCTCGGCAACCCGGTGGTAATCGCAGTGCCTAAGTACGACTCCCACATCATCCTCTGAGCATTGTCTACTTGATCGCGCGCGATTTGGGCCCAACTGGCGTCATTGCCGACCAGGGCAATGACCGGAACCTGATGGCGCACGAACGTATCGAACTCAGATAGACTGTAGCCCGCTGATCCATCACCATAGACTAATCCAGACTTCGGCCTCCGGCCGGTTCAGCTTGGCGGCCAGCGCGAAGCCGGCGCCGACACCAAGCGTCCCAAACGGGCCAGGATCAAGCCAGCTCAAGGGTCCGGAAGGCTGCAAGATATAAGATGCGGTGGCCACGAAATCACCTCCATCGGCGATCAGGATTGATCCAGGTCCAATCAAAGGATCCAGCTCGCGAAATAGGTGGAGCGGGTTGATCATGCCGCTGGGCGCAAGCGCCTGTTGGTTGATTTCTTCATTGCGTTCCTGATCACGCCTCTGCAGTTGGTCTTGCCAGGAGAGCCAGCGCGGTTCTTCGCTAAAATGACGTCGCTAACATTTGAATGAACGTTCCTGGATCTCCTAAAACACCAATATTGGGACGCCGGTTCATGGTCAAATCCTTGCGGCTGCGATTGGAAGAAGTATAGATTGCATCGCCGCGGATCAAATTGCCGTAATTCAGGCGGAAATCGGCCGGCACGCCAGCCAGCAATACAAAATCGGCTTCCTTGAGAGCAAGTCGCCGTTTATGGCGCATGTGCAGGGGATGATCTCGCCCCAACAGCCCACGTGCCATGCCTGAGAGGTACACAGGTGCCTGTATCCGTTCCAGTGCGGTGGCAACGTGGTTAACCTGATCAACTTCCAGAACGGCCTGGCTGCCAATGATTAACAGTGGGCGCTTCGAACTCTTAAGAGCTTGAGCGATCTTGCGTATCTTCCCGTTATCGAGAAGCGGCGATCCAATCTTTAAGGCTGGACCGGCTTGCTGTCCATTCCCTCCTGCGAAAAGCCTGCTTATGTGCCAATTCAGATACCTATTGATGGCCTTTTGGCCTATGGTACGGCCGTTCCTATACGCGCCATATAGGTCCCGCACGATATCTTCGTCGTACAACAGATCCACTGGTGCTTCGACGAAGACTGGACCGGGTACACCGGATGAAGCACGCTGAAAAGCTTCTTCTAGTGCTGGAATCAGATCCTTTACACGGCGCACGGCTCGCGACCATTTGACAGCCGACTTAAGGACCGAAATTTGGTCTATGTCCTGCAATGCGCCGCGCCCGCGCAGTGCTGTGGGGACGGCCCCTCCAATTAGCACGACTGGCGACTGTGCCGCCTGCGCATTCTTGACGGCCGTCACCGTGTTCGTAACTCCAGGACCCGCCGTAACGGCTGCAACACCAGGAACTCCCGTCAGACGAGCGGTTGCGTCTGCGGCGAAAACAGCCGTTGCTTCGTGGCGTGTGTCGATAATCCGAATGCCTTGCCGTTTGGCCCCCACCAGTATTGGCGAGATATGCCCCCCGCAGAGTGTGAACAGGAACTGAACACCCTGATTGCGTAGTACAGTCGCTATCAGTTCTCCACCGTCCATTAATTCCTCCTTAACTACTCAGCAGCGGCATGGAAATGACGAATGTGCTCCCCAATCCATTCCCTGGGCTAGTGGCACTGATGACACTATCGTGCGCTTCGACAATCGCTTTGACGATTGCCAGGCCCAACCCAGTGCTGTTTCCATCTCGGCTACGAGATTTATCAATACGGTAAAATCGTTCAAACACATACGGCAACTGGTCAGAAGGGATACCTGCCCCGTGTCACTGATCTTTATCTGCAAATTGCCATGCGTTTGTTCGACACAGACTGTAATTGTCCCGCCATCCGGCGTGTGACGTAGGGCATTATCCAGCAAATTGTGAATAGCCTGGCGCATACGGGCTCTGTCAATATAGAAGTTCTCCGGTATCGTGCCTAACAGCTCTACGCGCAGTTCGATTCTTCTGGCAGAGGCCAACGGTCCAAAAGAGGTGGCCGTCTGCTTCACCAACGTCGCGATATCTGTTTCCTGCTTAAAAAGAGGTAACTGCCGTGCTTCTGCCTGGGCCAGAACGTGCAGATCATTCACAAGCACCGATAAATGCTGTGTCTGATCTACCAGGCGCGCGATTTCGTCCCTGTCAAGGGGGTAAACATCGTCGAGGATGGCCTGCAAATTACCTTGCAAGATGTGGACCGGGTGGCGCAATTCGTGAGCTACGTCGGCCAGAAGGTTGCGGCGAAGTGTTTCTTCTTGTTCCAATTGTGCGGCCATATTGTTAAAAGAAGTGGCCATGGCCACCATTTCCTGGCTGCCGTGGACAGGTACACGATGGCTCAAGTCTTGCCCGGCAATAGCTCCTGCGCCTTCTTCCAACTCTGAGAGGGGCCTGGTGAGGCTGCGGCTCATCCACACTCCGGCGCTTATGGCGATCACGCCGACCACGATTGCTACGACCGTTATGTCTGGAGCGAACCGTGTGCCACTCTGGCTCTCGAAATAGGCTACGACCTCCGCTGGCGGTGGATTGTCAGGGTCGCTAGCCAAGGTAAAAGTTAGTCGAATAGATAGCGTCATGGCCATAATCGCCACAATGATCACAGCCGTAAAAACTAGACTTAGTCGAATCCAAAGCCGGTTCATGAGATTGCCGTCAATCGATAGCCAACACCATACACGGTGTGAATATAAGTGGGGTTTCGCGGATCGGGCTCAATCTTCTGTCGTAAGTTGCGCATATGGCTGTCAAGCGTTCGTTCCAGGCCTTCATAGTCAAGCCCCAATCCCTTGCGGATCAGTTCACTGCGGGTGAAAACAAATCCCTCCTGCCGCATAAGAACATGTAGCAAATTGAACTCAGTTGGCGTGAGTTCAATAGATCGGCCGTCTACCACGACGATTCGACGGTCCACGTCCATTTCCAAGTTCCCAACACGTAAGGTATTGGTTAAATAGGCATCTTGATTGCGCAGCCGCGCCCTAACGCGTGCCACAACTTCGCGTGGATTGTATGGCTTGGTTACATAGTCATCTGCTCCAAGTTCCAGGCCAATTATCTTATCACTGTCTTCGACACGCGCCGTTAGCATTATGATTGGAATAGGCGCTAGAGATGAATCCTGGCGAACCAGCCTGGTGATGTCGTAGCCGTCCCGGTCGGGAAGCATCAAGTCAAGAAGGAGGAGATCCGGCTTCTCGCGACGCAGATTATGGACGGCCGTTTCGCCGTCATAGGCGACCAGAACTTCATATCCAGCCTGTTCCAGGTAGGCTCGCATAAGTCGCACTACGTCGCGGTCGTCGTCGACAACCAGGATTCTTTCTTTAGCCATACCGTCAACTGTGGAAAGTAGAAAAAGTAACGACAGCTAGATTAATCACGGCGGTCCCTATTGCTACCGGTCCAGTATACTTTAGCATTTCAGGCCCCCATCTTCAACAAAGAACCTAACAGGTTGGCAATCTAGAAAGGTCGCGTTAGGTTATGGTAGCCTAGAATTGAACTGTGTTCATTCTTGCAGAGAAATCTGCAGAACTTGTGCAGGTGCCATGCAGAATTTGGGCAAACCAGTAGCCCGTTAGGAACATAAATACGCATCAGATACAATACCAGCTTATGTCCGATCAACAAGTCGCTTTACTACATCCCCTCGACGAGAAACCGCCCTTAGAAGACGAAACCGTAGCCGGCTCGTTTCAAGTCGATCAGGTAGCCTCCATCGCCGCTGGCCACTTCATGCATGACGTCTACAGCGCCTTTCTGGCGCCATTGCTGCCGCTAATCCAGAAGGGCCTGGGTCTTAGCTATACGCTGGCTGGCAGCCTGGTCATCTTCACATCGCTGCCCAGCCTTCTCAATCCGTTTATTGGTTATATGGCCGATAGAGTGAGCGTGCGCTACTTCGTCATTCTGGCTCCTGCTGTCACGGCCACGCTCTTTAGCAGCATTGGCCTCGTATCAAGCTACGTTGCGTTGGCACTGCTGCTGTTTGCAGCAGGCATCAGCATCGCCGCCTTCCACGCTCCTGCTCCGGCTATGATCGCCAAGGTATCCGGGCGCCGCGTCGGCACCGGGATGAGTATCTTCATGGCTGCTGGCGAATTTGCCCGCGCGATTGGGCCTTTGTTTGTTGTCGCCGGTGTGGCCTGGTTCGGGCTAGACGGCATTTGGCGACTGGCTCTATTCGGCTGGCTTATGTCCCTCTTCCTTTACCTCCGCCTGCGCCGGGTACCGGCCACCCCACGCGGTCAAAACGGATCTACCCTAGCCGCATTTTGGCCACAAGCAAGACAGGTCTTTCCGCCCTTAACTTGGATGCTCATGGGGCGTATTTTTATGCTTGCCGCTTTGACCACGTATCTGCCGATCTACATGAGTGATGAACGGGAGGGGACGTTATGGTTGGCGGCGGCTTCACTAACGGTCCTGGAAGCGGCCGGTGTGGCCGGCGCCCTGCTTTCCGGTACGCTTAGCGACCGCTTCGGCCGTAAACGTGTCCTTTTGTTCCTGTTATCTGTGGCGCCGATTTTGCTCCTCGGCTTCATTTACGGGCCGGCCTGGCTCGCATTGCCCCTACTTCTGCTGCTGGGTTTCACGGCCATATCCCCCCAACCAGTCATGTTGGCTACCGTTCAAGATCAGTTTCCGGACAACCGGGCTTTGGGCAATGGTACCTTCCTGGCTATTACCTTTATTGTGAGAGCCTTGGGAATCTGGGCCGTGGGTATGTTTGCCGACGCATATGGATTGAACGCTGCCTTCACGGTGACCGCTTTCCTTGCTCTACTAAGCATCCCCTCCGTGTTTTTTCTGCCTTCAAAACGCATGCAGTCTCAGTAGATCTCCCAGCTGATGCGAACTACACAAAACTGGATCTACTAAGTCTGCCTGATCTTCATCTGATTCACCTAAGGAGTATCCCCCTCTGTATCGCGCGGTGAATCAAATGCCTCGCTTCTGGCCCTGTTTTCTATCCGATCGCGCCAGTCTTGCATGGCTGCTAGCAATAGCCAGGGCAGCAGGATCAATGCTGCACCACCCAAAAGACAGGGCAGGGCGGTCAGCAACGCTTCCGGCCCGTAGATAAGCGCGATTAGAATCCCGCCAACAACAACCAGGGTGAATAGGACCAGGATCAGGTACTTGCGGTCACTCTCTCGTCGGTTGCGGCGCGAATTGCTCGGTGGCAGAGGATCATCACTTTCACTCATAGCGCAGCGCTTCGATTGGACGCAGGTTGGATGCACGCCAGGCCGGGTAAATGCCAAAAATGAGACCGACGGCCGCCGCAAAACTTGCTGAGAGCAAGACGGTTCCAATATCTACTGCCATGGTTAATTCGAAAATAGTACCGGCCAACAACGAAACCCCCCAGCCTAACAGGATTCCCAAAATACCACCAAGCAGGCTCAAGACCATCGATTCCAGCAGAAACTGGCTTAGAATATCTCTTCTGAGCGCGCCAATTGCTTTGCGAATGCCAATTTCCCGCGTACGCTCTGTCACGCTTACCAACATGATATTCATAATGCCGATTCCGCCCACAAGTAGAGAGATGGCGGCAATTGCGCCTAAGAAAGCGGTCAACGATCCAACAATGGTATTGACAGTATCTAGCAGACTCGACTGGTCAAAGATACGAAAATCGTCGTCATCACCATAGTTGATGCCATGCCGGTCACGCAGCGTTTCTGTAACCTCGTTAATAGCTGAATCGACCTCTTCGGTGCTCGCTGCTTGGGCCGTAATTGAGGAAACAATTTTCTCACCGCTGCGCGTACGATCTGTATTAAGCCGGCTTTGTGCCGTGGTCAAAGGGACATAGACTGCATCGTCTGTATTGCCAGCGAGGCCGCCGCCTGACTCTTCCAGGATTCCGACCACTTCATAGCTGACGCCATTAATCCGGATCTGTTCACCAATCGGGAATTCATTACCGAATAGATCGGATGCGACGGTGGCACCCATAACAGCTACCCGTGAGTTGGCGTCAAGATCGTTTTGGGTCAATCCATCGCCCAATTGGAAGTCATCCAGGTTATTCATGGATAGATAATTGGCCATGATTCCTGAGACGGTTGCATTCACGGACTCGCCACCATAAACGACGACGTGATTTCCATCAACTTTTGCAGTCACTTCGCTCACACTAGGCACTATTTGCGCATCTGCCAGAGCATTCACGTCGTTCAGGCTCAAGGCTGGATAACCGCCGCTGCCGTCATAATCGGTAGTAATACTGATTAAGTTTGTGCCAATAGACGTAATCTGGCCCGTAATATCTTCACTGAATCCATTGCCAATAGCCATCAAGGCAATGACGGAGGCAACGCCAATGATCACCCCGAGCATGGTTAGAATTGAGCGCATCCTGTTGGCCAGGATGGCATCTATGGCGGTGACAAAACTCTCTGAAATATTCATTTAATGTTCCCCGTCAACGATTAGGCCGTCCCTGAGCCAAATAGTTCGGTCGGCGTGGCCTGCGACCATTGACTCGTGCGTTACCGTGATTATGGTCATCCCTTGTTGATTAAGTTCGCCAAAGAGGGCCATGATATCATCCCCAGTTTGTGAATCCAAAGCTCCTGTGGGTTCATCAGCGAGGATAATACTGGGGCGGGTAACCAGAGCGCGGGCGATGGCAACCCGTTGCTGTTGTCCCCCCGACAATTCATCGGGGCGGTGATCCATGCGATCGCCAAGACCCACTTTTGTCAATGCTTCTGCCGCTCGCCGCAATCGTTCTCCACGCCCAACCCCGGCGTACATAAGTGGCAAACTGACTTGCTTCAATGCGGATGTGCGTGCCAGGAGGTTAAACTGCTGAAATACAAAACCGATCCGTTTGTTCCGAATTCGAGCCCTGTCATCGCTGCTTAGTTTGCTAACGTCGTCCCCATCCAATAAATAGGTACCACTGTTGGGCACATCTAGAACACCAATCATGTTCATCAGTGTACTTTTGCCTGAACCGGAAGGTCCCATGATGGCGACATATGCACCTGTTTTTATCGCCAGATCAACGCCTCGTAAAGCGTGAACAACCTGCTCGCCCATCACATAAGATTTGGTGATATTGCTCATTTCAATAACATTAGACAGCAGTTGCCTGTCATCCCGCGGCGTGAGGTTAGCAGGCGAAGGCGTAATCATTTCCTGTGGCGATCTTGTTGCTGTGTTATTTGCGTCATCACTCATCACTATTACAGAACTCCATTTACAATTCGCTTAGAAACCAGGTCCTTCATCAGCTCCAGGACCATTTCCTCCGGGCCCAAATGTCCGCACGGGCGCTTCAAACGTGCCTAATATCACAACATCGCCTTCGACGAGACCGCTAATTATTTGGGTGTGATCATTGTCCTTAAGGCCGATAGTGACCTCGACCGGCATCACCGTTGTGCTGCCATCCTCTATGGTGTACACAACATTGACTGCATAGGTGCCATTCTCTCGGTCGGCCGTTACAGCCGAATTAGGTACCAACAAAACGTCTTCACCCACATTAGTAATCAGGTCGGCGTTTGCCGTCATGCCAACGAGAATTGGCAGATCAGTCTGATCCAGGGCCAAGTGTACATCAAACGTAACGACGCCTGAATCGTTAGCCGAAGAGCTTGGAGCAATGGCCGTTATTTCACTGCTGATATCTTCATTTGGCCAGGTTTCCATGGCCACCTTTGCCGGTTGTCCGACAGCCAACTGCCCGATGTCGACTTCATCAACGCCCAAGACGACCTCCAGACTGCTGCTATCCAACAGTTCAATAGCAGGGCCCGAGACGTTCTCCCCAATGGTTACATGCACGGCCGTAATCACGCCATCAAAAGGCGCAACCAGCGTTGCATCCGCCAATGAGTTTTGCGCCTCCTCCAAACCTGTCTCTGCCTGGGCCAAGCGTGTCTCATAAATCTTCAGATCAGGTGCAGATGGTCCTGAAATAAGATTGTCTAGTGAGGCGTTTGCGCTGGCCAGGCCAGCTTCAGCAGCCGCGATATCAGCATCTGAAGCACCGGCTAGCAGCGCCTCGTGGCGTGCCAAAGCCGCGTCGTACTGAGCAGATGCAGAAGACACACTCGCTTGAGAAGCAGCCACACTGCTGGCAGCCGGGTTAAGCAGTTCATCAAGCTGTGCTTGCTTGATAGCTACGTCCGCACTGGCAGCCTGTACTTGTTCAGTTATGGATTCCATACGGTCACTATCTTCCTTCGGGGTGCAAGTGTGCGTGCCTTGGGCATTTTCTTCACAGTCCGCCAGGAGTACCCAGATGTTATGGACCTCTTGCCAGGCGTCCTGCGCCTCTTTCAATTTCTTTTCTGCTGCCAAGATGTCGGCGTCACTTACCGTATTGGTAGCCTGCAAACTGCCGGATGCAGACCAAACATTAGCTTGCGCCGCTTTCACACCCGCTTCGGAAGCAGCGATTTCTTCCTCAGAAGGCCCGTCCAACAGTTTGTCCAATTTTGCCTGGGCACTACTAACGGCCGTTTCTGCCGCAGCCAATTCTGCCATCGAAGGCCCATCCAGGAGCTCCGCCAGATTCGCCCTGGCAATAGCAACGTCTAGTTCTGCTGATGTTACGTCTCTCACCAAAGCCGCCGTTTCCAACTGCACCAGAACATCACCTTGTGTGACCGAATCGCCAACGGCAACTTTCACTTGATCAACGATGCCTGAGCCGGCTAGAGATAGCATGGCTTCGCGCTGCGCCTGGACCTGACCAGTTGCGGTGGCGCTTTCGGCTAAATCCCCGATGAAGGCCACGGCCGTTTCACCAATGTCTGCTTCTTCAGATGCATTGCCGTTCCTACTCGTGAAGAAGAATGCCGCCAGTCCACCAACAAGGAGTATTGTGCCGGCTATCCAGATCCATTTGTATTTCTTTAGCATAATCATCTCTCTCTAAATCAGACCGCTACTTCGGCTACGCTCAGCACAAGTACTTCGGTTACGCTCAGAACAAGCCTGATTAGTCGTTACCCCCAAAGCCGCCAAATTGGATGGTGGGTGCAGCGAGCTTGCCGACCAGCACCTCATCACCTTCTGCCAGGCCGCCCATGATCTGGGTGTAGTCATCATCCTTAAATCCGATAGTGACTTCCGTCTCTTCCGTAACCAGTTTACCTTCTAGTTCACCGGTTACGAGATTGACCCAATAAGTTCCTGCTTGACGGTCAGCGGTAATAGCTGCGTTAGGTACGAGCAGCACATTTTCATTATTCGCGGTAATTAGCTTGGCATTGGCTGTCATGCCGGCCAAAATAGAGAGACCTGGCGGCTCTTCAAGGTTGATCTGCACATCGTAGGTCACGATACCGTCTCCGCTGCCACCGGCGCTTGGAGAGATAGAGACAACTTCGCCAGGAATCTCCTCGCCAGGCCATGTTTCAAGCGTGATAATTGCCGCTTGGCCGGGAGTGAGTGTGCCGACGTCAATCTCATCAACGCTCAGCACTACTTTCAATTCATCCGAAATGATTTCAATTACTTCGCCTGACGCTCGTTCCCCGGCAGCCACAGAGACTGCTGTGATCACGCCGTCAAAGGGGGCAATGATCGTTGCTTTACTCAATTTTTCTTCGGCATCACTCAGTGCCAACTGCGCCTGTTCCAGCTCCGCTTCGGCAATAATGATTTCTTCAGCGGACGCACCGTCTGTCAGGCCGGCGAGCGTGGATCGTGCCTGGGCTAGAGATGCTTCCGCGCCAGCGATCTGGTCCGCCGATGTTCCGGAAAGCAAAGAATCATAATTGGCTCTTGCTTGCGCCAGATTGGAGGAAGCTGCTGAAATATCGGCCGATGCACTGTTCAGCTTGCCTTGAATGGTTCCGGCTCTTAATTCATCAACCTTTGCCTGCGCAATGGCCAGATCTTCCGCCGCATCGAGCATAGCTTCGTGTGTGATGCCATCTGTAACATCCTCGTTTCGCTCCTTGGCCTGATTGTATGCGATTTGCGCATTGACAAGATCAGCCTCTGCGGAGGCGATTGCTGTCTGGCTAATGGAATCAACTGCGCTCTGATAGGAGGAGGCTGCGGAGGCGACTCCGGCCTGTTGTTGCCGAATGGTCGCTTCTGATTCGGCGATATCTTGTTCGCTGGGCCCGGCCAATAAATCGTCAAGAAATGCCTGGGCGCTGGCAACCGCCGCTTCTGCCGAGGCAACTTCGGATGCGTCAGGCTCTTCTAGTAAAGAGTCCAGATTCGCCTCCTTAAGCGCTACGTTTTGTTCTGCCATGGCTACTTGCAACACCAAATCCGTTGTATCCATCTGCACCAGTGCATCCCCAGCCTGAACCGCCGTCCCTTCACGCACCAATACCTCTTGCACCAGACCCTCGCTGTTGACGGATAATCGCGCAACTTGCTCGGATTCAACATGGCCGCTGGCTGTTGCACTTGCGGCTAAATCTCCAATGAAAGCGGTAACGACGTCACCAGGTTGTGCGTCGCTGGCTGCCGCTTGATTGTTTCGCTGTCTTATCAGAAAGAACCCAATCAGTACGAGGAGTACGACAACAACCCCACCAACTATCCACAAGCTCTTTCGCCTCTTCTTCTTTTCTTGAACTGCCATAAGCTGCTCCTGTGAAATTCGATTTTGGCAAATCGATCCGCTGTAATTCGATTTGACAAATCGATCCGCGATTTACCAATACCACATGGGTACCATGATCGCGCTACAATTTCTGTCATCTGACCGTCCAACTCCAGTGGCCGACCACGTACAGAGGTCTATAAGACCCCACAATAGTCTATACGACGAATCTGCAGAAAATATGCAGAAGCTATGAATTTTGACTGAATATCGCAATAGCGGGTTTGTAGGGGCGGGTTTGTAGGGGCAGGTTTGTAGGGGCGGGTTTGTAGGGGCGGGTTTGAGACGCGCCCTTACGAGTTGGGTGGGGGGGATCTAGGGAGAGGCGAAAAATGGAATGAACGTCTGGATCAGATTCGCCGCTTCATCTGTGACGAAAGTTGCGCTGGTGACTCCCCAATGTCCAGTGGAATCTTGCCCTTGTATGAAAACTAGATGCCTGCCAGGAGAATATGCGTTCATGTCCAAAACGGCCGTCACTGTTTCTCTGGCAGAATCGAACTCGCCGTCAGCGGCGACCATTGGCTGCGGCTCTGCGCCGTCAGCCCAGAAAGGCGTGTCAACAGTGTAGGCAGCAGCCAAGACAATTTGCCCTCCATGATCACTCTCATCGAGGACGGCCGTAATCGTCACTTCGCCTTTTTGCGTTGCCAGCGTGGCGTCAAGGCTGGCAATATCAGGACCCAACACGGTTTCATAAGGGGTACGAGCGATCCTGGCCGCGTAGAGAAATGCGGGACGATTCTCCGGCCACTGCGTCGCGTCGATCTCGCCGTAGTCAGGCATGAATGCTTGCCCGATTTCAAAGGTGAACGCGGGGATGCCCAATTCTCCGTATGCCCAATCATCTGTCGTACCGTTGGCCGCATATAGACATGTGCCGCCCTGGCAGGATTGGTACCCGTTGTAGAGAGCCAGCTTATCGCCGATAGCTTTCAGCCCGCTTTCGTTTGGGGCTGCTACTGCGCTGTAGCCCCACGGCCGTAGCACCAAATCGCTGTAGCTGTGCAGTGTTAACAGCAGGCCGCTCGTATTGGGCGAAGCCACGTCACTAAGTCCCGGTCCGCGCTGATCCGCGATCAGCGCCTGTACCAGGGATTGCAGGGCCGCGACCTCCAATTCTGAGACTGGCTCAGGACCGCGATAGGTCTGTCCGCAAGGATCGTCACTGGAGCCAGGTGGACCCCATGCCACATCATGATTGCGGTTAAGATCGACCCCATATTGCCAACTGATAGCGGGGGGCCATACGGGGCAATCCGCGAAGCCATCCATGTCGGCGTCTATGTTGCTGTTCTTGCGCTGGTAAAACGGCCAATCTCCATAGGATTCCTGCGAGCCCAATTCTACCAACCAATGCCCATCGGGATTGGCAGTGGGAATGATCCATATCTCATGCCAATCTACAAGCCAAGTTATATTGGCATCCCGCCCATAATTCTGCAGCAAATGATCCGCCAGCCGCATAGCAATCTCTGCCGTCGTGATTTCGCGTGCATGGATGTTTGCCAGCATGAAGAAAACCGGCTTGTTGCCGCGAGAAACGACCCTATCTTCAACTGCAGAAGTGCCAGGAATAGATTCATTGCTGATCCGCAGAGCCAACAGCTCAAAACCTGGCATCTGATCGCCACCCGGCGTCGTGCACCCCCCGTCGAACAGACACGTGCTTTCTCCATATCTGGACCAGTTCGCTGAGCATAGGGTATTGTTCATTGATCGTTTCCAACGAGCGGTATAACTCATCTACGCGCTGGTATCCCTCATCGAAAGGTGAATGCCCCGTAACTCTTAGTCGAGCCGTCTCAGCTTCATCGATAGCAAGAATCCAGCCCTCCTTTTCAAGGCGTTCGTAATCGCTACCATAAAGGGAAACCAAGACGTAGCCCTGTTCCTGGTTGTTATATTCCCAGACATCGTATTCCGCTAGACGGTTTATATCGGCTAAATTGTTGTAATAGATGCGGGTTACGAATGGGCCAGGGGGCAGGCCGGGACGAAACGGATATGAAACGGCCGTGGCTGAGTTTCTACCATTCCCGGCAAGGGTCAGTACAATGCAGATGCCCAGAATGATCGGTCCAATAAGATATGACTTAGTCCTTCGCATTTTCCGCTTGATGTGACCAAATCATCGTTTATGCTTCCTCCGGCTGCTGGCGATTCTGAATCTGCGGAACAATAATCGCAATCAGAACAAGGGCCAATAAAATTGCGAATACAAAATATGCCAAGGGTTCCATCATGTCTTCCTTCGATATATTAGGTTTGTAAAAGCCGCCTCAGCAGTGAAGCGGCTGTAATCATAGCCATTAGCACCTACGCTGCCAAAGCCATATTCTAACCTGATTTAGCACTGTTCGCAGCTTCTTCGGGAGTCACATCCACATTATCCAGCCATTCGCTGACTACATGAACCCCAAGAACCGGCGCATAAACACTCCGCGTGGTAGAAATGTCCGAGTGACCTAAGAATTCCTGTACCACTTCCAAAGGCATTCCCTCGCGAAGCAATTGTGTGGCTCGATAATGGCGAAAATCATGGGCAGAGAGACTTTCATGCAGGTGTAGTGCTTTTACAGCGCGCTTGACAATATTGTGTGCAGACGTAACCGACAATCGTGCATTACGTGCATTACGGCTATGGGCTATGAAGAGCGCCGGGTTTGCGTCACGTCGTTCGGCCAGATAAGTGGTAATGGATTGGCGTGCATAATCACGCAGGTGGATTGTACGCGGTTTGTTCCCTTTTCCAGTAATGGTCGCGTACTTGGCTTGGCCGCGATCGACACTATTTCTGTCTAGGGCAACCACCTCCGAAATACGTGCTGCGGTTGAGTAGAGCACCTTGACCAGTGCGCGATCTCTCAGGAGTGACAAACGCCGGTTGAACGGGTCGTTTTCCGGCGGTAGCGGTAGTTCGTCATAGTACTCGATGATCTGCGGCATGGCTTGACGCGCCAGATCCAGATCGATGACCGTTTCCGCCTGGTTGCGATCAACCTGGCGGCGCGCTATCTGCCTTTGCAGTTTCCCCAACTGAACACCTGCTGGTAAGGCGTCAATTCCATCCAAGAACTGCAAATATCCCACCACGGCCGCCGAATAGGTCGTGACCGTTGATCGTGAGCGGTTGGCCAGGAGCCAGGAGCGGAAGCCCAGGACGATGGCTGTCGTCAGTGGTCCCGGCGCAAGCGGCCACTCCTCGTCTTTCGCATAGATGTCAATTTGATAAACTTGCAACCAATCTGCAAACAGACGTAACCCGCTGCGGTAGGTCGCTTCCGTCTTCCAACTGCGGATGCCGGCCTCTAGCAGAAACTGGTTCTCATATATCCAGCTTGGCCGGTCGGGCAGGGGGCGCTGAGAAATAGGTAAAATGTTTTCGCGTCGTGACATAAGTGGAATAGTAACACAAATTAAAGATGTTTGCCTGAAAACCAGATCATGATCTGGCTCTTCTTGCTTTTGGATTTATTTGACAATGCCCATAGCACTTAGTCGACGCCCAATTGTCCAGTGACAGGGCAGGGACGTCTGGCAACCTCTGATAAGACCTTTATACTTAATTTAACATACATTAGTTTAACTATAAATCTCTTGCCCTGTCAAGTCCATTATATTGCCTTTTGCCCTTTATTCTGCTAATTTATCCGCAGCAGTTGACAATTGGACGATTTGAAGCTGGCTGGCACCTGGCCGCTTGAGGAAAGGTAAAGACATGAACTATCCAACAACCAGTTACGAAGAAATTGATGCCATTGTTGGTGGTTATCACGGGGACCCATTTTCCTTGTTGGGGCCACATGAACACGAAGACGGCGTCGTTGTGCGCGCTTTCTTGCCCCTAGCTGATACGGCGGAGGTGATGCTCAGCAGCCAAGAGATCTACCCAATGGAGAAGGTCAAGGTCGATGGCTTCTTTGAGGTGCTCCTGCCTGAGCGCCAACTACCCTTTGCCTACTTGTTGAAGACCAATACTTATGATGGCGATACAGTGCTATACGAAGATCCGTACGCATTCCCCTCGACGCTTTCTGATTTCGATGCGCATTTACTGGCCGAGGGGACCCACATGAAAATGTATGAGAAACTGGGAGCCCATCTCATCGAGCTAAATGGCAGCGCAGGTGCCCTCTTTGCTGTTTGGGCCCCCAATGCCTTGCGCGTAAGCGTTGTCGGTGAATTCAATCAGTGGGACGGCCGTCGTCACCCAATGCGCTTCCATGCCAACAATGGAATTTGGGAAATATTCATTCCCGCCATCGAGGAAGGTATGCTCTACAAGTACGAGATCAAGTCGCGCCATCAGGGCTATATGGCGACGAAGGCAGATCCGGTAGGTTTTTTCAGTGAGCTGCGCCCCAAAAACGCATCTATCGTTTGGGATATCGAAAAATATGAGTGGCAGGATCAAAGCTGGATGGAAGGTCGTGCAAAGCGCCAGGCTCCCAATGCCCCCATCAGTATCTACGAAATCCATCTCGCTTCGTGGCGACGTAAGAACGGTTGGGAGTGGCTAACATACGAGGATCTGGCACGGGATCTGATTCCCTATGTTCAGCACATGGGCTATACCCACATTGAACTCCTACCGATTACTGAACACCCGTTTGATGGCTCTTGGGGCTACCAGGTAACCGGCTTCTTCGCGCCCACGAGCCGCTTTGGCACACCAGATCAATTCATGGCCTTTGTCGATGCGTGCCATGAGGCGGGCATTGGCGTTATACTGGATTGGGTGCCTGCTCATTATCCCAAGGATGAAATCGGGCTTGGGTTTTTTGATGGAACACACCTATACGAACATGCTGATCCGCGACAAGGTGCGCACCCGGACTGGGGCACGTACATATTCAATTATTCCCGCAATGAAGTAAGCCAGTTTCTGGTGAGCAACGCGCTTTTCTGGTTGGATAAATACCACATTGATGGCCTTCGCGTGGACGCCGTAGCCTCCATGCTTTACCTTGACTTCTCCCGTGAGGCTGGGCAATGGATACCAAATCGCTATGGGGGGCGCGAGAATCTCGCCGCGCTGGAGTTCATACGTCGCTTCAACACGGCCGTAAAGGAGTCATTCCCCGGTGCAATCACCATCGCTGAAGAGTCAACTTCCTGGCCTGGCGTTAGCCAACCTGTGTCTGAAGGCGGCCTGGGCTTCGACTATAAATGGAATATGGGTTGGATGCATGATACGCTGCAATACATGAAAAACGATCCCATATATCGCTCCTATCATCATGGTACGCTGACCTTTTCCCTTCTGTATGCTTTCAGTGAGAAATTTGTGCTCCCCTTTTCCCACGATGAAGTAGTTCATTTGAAAAAGAGCATGTTGGACAAAATGCCTGGTGATCTATGGCAGAAATTCGCCAACTTGCGCCTGCTATTTGGCTACAAATGGAGCCATCCCGGAAAGAAACTGCAGTTTATGGGCAGTGAATTTGGGCAGTGGCGGGAATGGAATGAGGCACAGAGCCTTGACTGGCATCTTCTTGACCAGGATAGAAAGCACAAAGGCTTGCAGACCTTGGTACGTGAATTGAATCAGCTTTATGTCTCAGAGCCTGCGCTATACGAAAACGATTATTCTTGGAACGGCTTTTTCTGGATCGATTTCCAGGATAGTCGTAACAGCACGCTCTCTTACGGCCGTCGCGCCGTTGCCAGTGGTGATACCATCGTGATTGTCTGCAATTTCACGCCAGTGGTCAGATATGGATACCGGCTTGGCGTACCTGAAGCCGGCACCTATGAAGAAATTCTCAACACCGATGCGGCTAGATTTGGTGGAAGCAACGTTGTCAACAAACCGCGCAAAAGCTCCCCCACCCCATGGCATGACCTATCGCACTCAATCCAGATAACGCTGCCTCCATTGGCGGCCGTCTACTGGAAAGTGCAGCCTGAATGACAGAGGAACATATTTATCCCCTGCTCTTTAAGCCGGTTCTAAAAGATTATATTTGGGGTGGCCGCAACTTGGAGCGGCTTTACGGCCGTGACCTACCAGCGGGGATTATCGCTGAAAGCTGGGAAATATCAGGACATGCTGATGGTACCACGGCTGTAACAAACGGTTATTTTGCTGGATTGCCGCTTACGACTGTGCAAAATGCGCTGAAGCTGAAGCTGGTCGGCAGTAAAAACGCTTGGGCGCAAGAACGTGGCAAATTCCCGCTGCTGGTCAAACTCCTGGACGCGAACCGGTCACTTTCCGTACAGGTCCATCCTGATGATATATATGCGCTGGAACATGAGGGCAACGAGTTGGGCAAGACTGAAATGTGGTTTGTCTTGCATGCCGCACCAGAAGCAGCGTTAATCCTTGGCTTGCGACCCCATACGACCGCAGAGCTACTTCAGCGGGCGATTGTAGCTGGTAATCTGGAACACTATTTGCACCGCCTCCCGATCAAAGCGGGAGATGCCATTTGCGTACCCGCCGGCACCGTGCACGCCATACTAGAAGGTGCTGTAATTGCCGAGATTCAACAGAATTCCAACACGACCTATCGTGTCTATGACTGGAATCGCTTGGGTGCGAATGGCGAACCACGGCCTTTGCACGTGAACAAAGCCATTGATGTCATTGATTTTACCAGGGTTGAGCCTGGAGTGGCGCGACCTGAAATGGTCTATGAGAAAAATGGTGTGAGCCGTTATCTCCTTTGCTCCAACTCCTACTTCACCACTGAAAGAGTGGAGTTGGAGTCTGGCGCCGTTTATAACGGTCGTTGTGACGGCAGTACCCTGGAGATCTGGGGCATAATTCGGGGAGCTGCTAGAATTGCCGGCCTTTCCTTAAGTCCAATTCAGTTTACGCTCTTGCCGGCGTCGCTAGGAGATTTTTCTGTGATGGCTGCGAGCAAAAGCACACTTCTGCGCTCCTTTGTTTCATAAAATGACCTATCTAGCTGCCCGATCTGTGATCAACGTTGAATAATAATCCTTGACAGAATAGTTCGGTTCCGTACAATCTCTCGAATCAAAGCCGCTTCATCGACGGAGACGAGTTATGAAAAGCAGCGTTCTGGACTCTGAGAAGAGAGAGAAATGGATCTGCCTCTTGCAAGAAATGCAGTCAGATATCGATCCCAAGACAGTACGCTTGATGGAGAAGATGCGGCGTGTTGCCCATGCTCTTTACCAACTCGGTGAAGGTAGTCTAGCCTCGGTTGGACTCTCGTTTGCCCGATTTAGGCTGCTGATGAGCCTGCTGGTCAGTGAAGAACTGGACGGCCGTCGGGAACTCAATCCATCAGAGATAAGCGCGCGTCAAGGAATCAGCCGCAACACAGTTAGCACACTTATCCGAGATCTGGAGAGCGAAGGCCTGATCGAACGCCATCTCGACAATGAAGACCGGCGGCGGTTCAAAATAAGTCTGACACAAGCTGGACGTTCTCTGGTTCGTGAAAATGCGAGCCAGCATTACCATATCATTGCCGGCTGCTTTGGCGTTCTCACTTCTGAAGAACAAGAAAGCCTCAGCCATACGCTCTCTAGGTTGGATGAGAGCATCACCGAAACACGCGAATCATTGGTTAAGAATTAAATAGTTTCAAGCACGCAGCTTCTGAGTCCGAATCTCCAAGGCCTCACCCCAAATTCGCTGCTCAAAGGTAAACTACCGCAAGCCCAAAAGGAGCACATTATGCAAATGTCGGCTGCACGATCAAAATCTAGAAATGGAACACAAGGCAGCGGCGGCAACCGCCGTTCATTGGGCCGGGCCATGCGCTATATTGGCCGCTATCCTAAGATCGCCTTGATCGCTACCGGCGCGCTACTCGTCGCCACTGCTGCCCAACTGGCTGTGCCGCAGCTTGTGCAGAATATTCTGGATACGATCACCGGTAACGCGGCCAATAAGATCGTTTTGGAACTACCGGCAAATCTTCAGCAAGCAGCCGCTGAACGATTAGGCCTGGATCTCACGACGATGCAGGCTGATTTGAACAACGCCACGCGAGCTCTACTGATCGGCGGCCTGATCATCGTTGCCTTTGCTGTTGCACGTGGCTTATTCGCTTTCGTTCAGATGTACATGTCACAGGCTCTATCCCAAAACATCGCCTTTGACTTGCGCAACGACCTCTACGTTAAGATTCAAGGTCTTAGCTTTAGTTACCATGACCGCAACCGTACCGGACAGCTCATGATCCGCGCCACGGATGATATAGAAAGACTGCGCATGTTCCTCGGCCAAGGATTGCTGATGGCCCTGCAGGCTCTGATTCTATTGACAGGTACGCTGATCATTTTGTTTCTGACCAATCCACGCTTGACATTGGTTGTATTACCTACCTTACCCATCGCCTTTGGCCTCTTCATGCTCTTCGGTACCAAGGCAATGCCTCTATTTCGCGAAGTTCAGCAGCGACTGTCACGGGTCAATACGATTTTGCAGGAGAATCTTGCCGGACTGAAGGTAGTCAAGGCATTTACCAGCGAAAAGCGGGAAGAAGAACGTTTTGGCGAAAGCATAAATTCCCTATTGGAACAAAGGCTCGTAATTAGTCGCTTTTTCTCCTTCCTTTTTCCCGTCATTTTCCTGATAGCCAATCTTGGCCAGGCAGCCATTCTCTATTTTGGCGGAAAGCAAATTGTCGAAGGCACCCTGACGTTGGGCGAGTGGCAAAAGTTTAGCCTCTACCTTGTATTTGTTTTCATCCCCATGGGGCAACTGGGCATGATAATCTCCTTGATGGCCCAGGCGACGGCCAGCGCTGACCGTATTTTTGAGATTTTGGATGCGAAAAACGAGGTTGAAGACAAGCCGGACGCCATTTCTCTAGCCGATGTTCAAGGCCGTGTGCATTTTGATGATGTCACATTTCGCTACTTCGAGCATGGCGAACCGGTGCTGGAAAATGTCAGTTTCACGGCCGAACCAGGGCAAACGGTAGCCTTGCTCGGATCAACGGGTAGCGGCAAGTCAACCGTAATCAATTTGATACCCCGTTTCTACGACGCCAGTTCGGGACAGGTACTGATTGACGGCTACGATGTCAAGGATGTGACCAGAGAAAGCTTGCGTCAGAGAATTGGTATTGTGCTGCAGGAAACAACGCTTTTCGCCGGAACTATTCGAGACAATATCGCTTTTGGCCGTCCCGACGCTTCCGACGAGGAAGTGGAAGCCGTCGCCAAAGCCGCTGCGGCACACGAATTCATAATGGAGTTTCCCGCTGGGTACAATACGCCAGTTGGAGAACGTGGCTCCACACTCAGTGGGGGTCAAAAACAGCGTATTGCTATTGCGCGCGCCTTGCTGATGGATCCCCATATCCTTATCCTCGACGATTCGACAAGCAGTGTGGATCTCAGTACAGAATACGAGATTCAGAAAGCGCTGGACAAACTAATGGTGGGACGGACATCCTTTGTAATTGCCCAACGCATCAGCACTGTTCTCAATGCCGACCAGATACTTGTTCTTGACAAGGGCCGTGTAGTCGACCGCGGGGTACACGAGGACCTCATGGAAAACAGTGCCGTTTATGCCGAAATATACCACTCGCAGTTAGCCCGTGATGTGGAATTAACATAGAAGTCCGGTCTTTCTTTAAAGCCGGGTTTCTCTGGAGACGATAATGTATCACGCAGACAGAGCCTTTGGAGTAGAAGAGGAAAAAGCGCACAGCGTATCGGCTACCTTATCCCGCTTGACCAGCTATTTCCGCCGCTATTGGCTGATTTTGCTTGCAGTCGCCGCCCTGATTATTGCCGGAACCTACATGCAGGTGTTGGTACCCGATCTCACAGGCCAGGTAGTTGATTGTTATCTGACGCCGTATGCTGCCGGTTCCAGCGCCAGTGAGGCAATTGGTGGGCAGCTGCCGGTTGACCAGGCGGTAGTAGGCAGGCCGGGGCAAAATAGCGGCGCTGCCAGCAATTGCTGGTACACAACACCAGATCTGCAGGCCACGGCTGAAGAAACAATCGCCGGAATTGGAGGATTGGTTCTAATTATCACGGCTCTTTACGTGGGCAACGCCCTTTTCAGTGGATTGTCATTCTACTTGATGCGCTGGGGCGGATACCATGTCTTGCGCGACCTGCGCGCCCAGGTATTTCGCCATGTTCACGAACTCTCGCTAGGCTATTTCGCCAAGCGCGAAGCCGGCGACATCATGAGCCGCTTCACCAACGATATGGACACACTACAAGAGGCGATTGGTTTTGCCTTAATCCAGGTTCTTCAAGGTGGCTTGCTGATCGTCTGGATAGTCTACGAGATGTTTTCGAAAAGCATACCTTTTTCGCTGATTACTCTAGTAACGCTGCCGCTGATGTTTATCGCCACCCGCTGGTTTTCGAGTCAAGCTCGCAGGGCATTTCGCCAGGCCCGCCAGGAGATTGGTTTCGTGAACGCCGACTTGCAAGAGAGTTTTTCATCCGTTCGCGAAGTTCAGGCTTTTAGCCGTGAGGAGGAGAATATCAAACAATTCCGCGTTAGCAATGCTGCCAACCGTGACGCCAACATCCGGGCACAAGCCTATACCAGCGCGCTGGCCCCTACCCTGGAAGCGATGGGCTACGTCAGCCTGGCTATCGTGGCTGCTGTAGGCGGTATTCTATTGCTTACCGATCGTTCCCTCATGGGTACGACCATGTCTCTGGGTCTGATCGTCACCTTTATCGCCTACACGCAACAATTTAACCGTCCTGTTCAGCAAATTTCGGTCCTATGGACAAATGTTCAAAGCGCTGTCGCCGGCGCCGAGCGCATTTTCGGCTTACTGGATGACAAACCCGAGATCACAGATGCGCAGGATGCAATCGTGATGCCGCCAATTGTAGGCGCGGTACACTTTGAGAATGTGTGGGCCGAATACAACCCTGGGGAACCCGTGCTGAAGGGCATCGACTTGAAGGCTGAAGCGGGAAAGACATTGGCCATAGTTGGGCCAACAGGTGCTGGCAAGACGACCATTATCAACTTGCTGCCTCGCTTCTGGGATGTCACGGACGGCCGTATCACCGTAGACGGTTATGATATACGTGACGTGACGGCCGAAAGTCTGCGCGAACAAATCGGCCTCGTACTGCAAGACACTTTCCTTTTCAGTGATACCGTAACGAACAACATTCGTTACGGCCGTCCGGAAGCGACCGATGCCGAAGTTATGGAAGCTGCGCGAATGGCCCGAGCAGACGACTTTATCACCCGTCTCGAAAAGGGATACGACACCGTGCTGGGTGAGCGGGGTGCCGGTCTCAGCCAGGGGCAGAGGCAGCTTTTGGCCATAGCTCGTGTCGCCTTGACCGATCCGCGGATTCTTATCCTTGATGAAGCCACCAGCAGTGTTGACACACGCACTGAGCGCCAGATTCAGAAAGCGCTGGATCAGATGCTAAAGGGCCGGACAAGCTTCGTCATTGCTCACCGTCTTAGCACTATTCGCAATGCGGATGAAGTACTAGTCCTTGACAACGGTGAGATAATCGAACGTGGCACGCATAAGGAGCTGCTGGAAGCCAAAGGTTTCTACTACGACCTTTATATGAGCCAATTCCGCAGGCAAGTTGATGAGGATGCAGCCCCGGATGAACTTGAGAATGAAGACGCCTTCTTCGTTCTCGGCGACTAATTGTTCAACTTTTATGCAGGATTGAAGAACTGGTCATCGCGGAGCCAGGTGTGGGCGTTGGACGGTAAACAGGTTAGGCTTCGAATAACACTTCTGTGTGGCGCTTCGACTGTTCTCGCGGTAGAATAACAAAATGAAAACAGCGGAGTTGCCAGATGGCGATAAGATAGAAGCTGGGGAGGAGGCGCCTCCTCAAGCCATCTGCCCTTTTTGTGGCGGTACGGTGACATTGCGGCGGCGAAAACTGATGAATAATCAAGGCTTTTCCTTTTTCTGGCGGCATCTTGACAACGAGAATCTACAATGCCAGACCCGTCTGCGTCGTCGCTGATTCCAGCCGTTTCATGACCTACCTGAAGCGTCGCTTCATAACAAACCCGACTCACTTATCCAACATAGCCCTTATCTGTAGGTTGACTATCCGGCATCGTAATCTGATGGTATCGATGCCATTTGTGTATGCCCTTCTTGCCCCCAACATGCTATACTATAGACATAATACTTTCACAGGGGGTACGCTGCAATGCCCCAGACAGGGCCATTCCGAATAGGCTGTGGCCTTCCCTTAAATATGCGTAATTTGTTAGCTACTCTTTGAGGAGGACAATATGAACCCTTGGACAGCATTATTGATTGGTATTCTATTAGGCTGGCTTATCGAATACGCAATTGACTGGCTATTCTGGCGTCGAAAATCGGCAAACGAGAAAGATGTCGATGAGCTAAAGGCCCAATTGCAGGCTACTCAAAACCAGGTGGTAGACTTGGAAGCGCAGCTCGCAGCAGCCCAAGCCGATTACTCTGATTTGCAGGTGGAGACGGCCGCTAAAGTAGCTGAAGTCGAAGAAAAGGCGGCGGAAACTGTCGAAGCCAACAAGCCTAAATACGACGCCGATGGTTTTAGGGATAGCCTTCAAGGAAGGCTGGCCGGACTCGGAATCGGCGCTGCTGTCGTTGGGACTGCACTCGCTGCAGGCGATGAGTCCGGCACGGAAGAAGAGCAAGAACTATCCGGTTCGGAATCAGTTGCAGGAGACTACCTGGATGACACGGCCGTAACTGATGACGGCAGCGATTTGCCCGATGATGCACCCGTGATGGAAGAGCTTGAACTCCTTGATCAGGAAGAAACCGCCCTTGATGACGCAGCTGACGAAGAAATTGTCGAGATCGATGATGCCGATCAGTTAGTAAGTGAACCTTCTGTGACCGGCCAGGAGCCAGATGAAGATGGTCCCGGTGCTGTGCAGGAAGAAACGGAAGGTGGCGACGGCACTGTATCGCAAGAGGAAGGCATTGAGTTAGCCGCTGAAGAATCCGGCGATCCTTCTGAAGGAGGAGAGGCGTCATGATACATAATCGCACACCGGATGAGGTGCGGCGCTACGACATAATCAAGCTTGTGGTTTTGCTGATTCTCCTGATGCTGATTAGCTTCATGTTGTTCCGAGAGTATGGCACGGAGACCCTAACCACTGCGGACGATGAGGCAGCTATTTCAGAAGTTGAAGAAACTGCGGCAGGATCAGAAGCTGCCCCATCAGAGCTGCAAGAGTCCACGTCAGTTGACTCAGAAGCTGTTTCCGAGTCTACAGAAGCAGTGGGAGAAGAACCGGCAACAGACGGAGAAGAGACTGAACTGGATACTGAAGCAGCGCAGGGGACGTCCGTTGAGCCCGAAATAGCTGCGCCGCTCGTTCTATCCCCTGCGCCTGGCGCTGAACTGGAAGCTGGTACGCTCCTCTTTTCGGGAAGCGGGGAGCCGAACAGCACCTTACACATCTTGGTTAATGGGACAGATGTAGGGCAAACGCAAGTTGATGCTAATGGCAACTGGCTCTGGGAAGGCGAACTCGAAGCCGGTGAACCCATCATTGAAATACAAACGCTCGATGAAGATGGCAACGTGATTGCCTCTACCGAACCGGTCGCCATAACGGTAGCCGTGGCCGAAGTGACCATTGCCACTCCGCAGCTGCTCTTGAATGAGATAAACCTGTATGTCGGCAACGTTGTTCTGACCGGGTCAGGTGAACCAGGCCAAACCGTGGCCATTACGGCTGATGCAGAACAAATTGCTGCAGTAGAGGTTGGTGATGATGGTAGTTGGTCTATGCCGTTGGACCTGGAAACCGGTAAAGCCGCCGTCAACTTGCAGACCTTGGATGAAAACGGTGCTGTGATCAACGAAGCCGGTCCCTTTGAATTTACGGTCCAAGAGGCGATTCCGCCAACTGTCGATCTTCCCGACTCCGACGTTTACACCGGAGGTATGATCCTAACCGGTACAGGACAACCGGGAGCTCAGGTGCAGCTATACGCCAATGAATTGGTCATTGGTGTGGCAACGGTAACCGCTGACGGGCGATACGTGCTGCAAGTCGATCTAGAGGTCGGAAGATACAATATCGACGTTGCTCCTCTCGACGCGTCTGGTAAACCAGGTGAGCTGGTTCCGGCGCTCTCACTGCCGGTTCTGGCACTGCCCGCCTCTTCCGGGGCCGCGGATGCGAGTCTACCAACCATGACGACGCCTGAACTGCAGGAAGGTTCTGGCAAGGGTACGATAAGCGGCACGGCCGATCCGGGTACGACCGTAATAGTCAGGGCCAATGGCAGGATTGCAGGCATTACGACCACAGGGGAGGATGGCACCTGGTCGCTAAACGTCGAATTGGGTTCAGGTTCTTTTGACCTTCAGGTTCAGGTGCTTGACGCAGACGGTGACGTAGCCCTCTCCTCCCCGAAACAGACAGTGGAGGTGAGCGGCGCGACAGAGTCTGCGGAAGACAATGAGGTACATGTCATTGATGCCACTGGCGCTCGCGGCAATTTCTCAACACTCCTTGCTGGATTAGAATCTGCCGGACTTACCGGGCAATTGTCTAAGGTCGAGGAAGCATACACTCTCTTTGCGCCAACCGATGAGGCTTTTGCCTGCGCTGCCTGAAGAGGTCATCATTGTCTGGAATGAAAATCCGGAAGCGTACAAGGAGATACTGTTCTACCTAATCCTTGACGGTGCATATACGCAAGAAGAACTTGCAGCGGCCCAGGTCCTGACGACGTTAGCGGGAACCAATGTGGGTTTGACGACAGACGAGTCGAGCGTCCGGATCAATGATGTCCCGATTGTAGAGAGCATTCCCGCCGGCAATAGTATCGTTCACGCCATCAACCGGATAATTCTACCGCCCTTGGGCTATCAGGCTCGGTCACCCATCATCGACATTTCAGGCGTTTCCATTTTCACCGGGGATTACCTGACCGTCGTGGGCACGGCCGAACCTGGCAAGACGATCTTGCTCCAGGTCAGCGGCGAAAACTTTGGAGAACTGGCCACCGTCGATGAGACAGGTTTCTGGTCCGTGTCAGATGACATCAGCAGCGGTGTGCAAGAGATTCTGGCCTATATGCTCGACGACAACGGCACATTAATGGCCATCTCCCAACAGGTCAGCTTGCCTGTACAGTAAACAAGAGTGCGATGATTGTTTCTTTGATACTGGAGACAATCATCGCACTTGAGTTGTGCGGCCTGACCTGATCGACTCCCCTGTTCCCTGTTTAGCTATCAAGCGCGTGGTACTACTTGGCAAGCGCATGGATCCTCCTTGCCAATTCGGCAAACTTCGCCTAGTATGTATAGGGTTTTTTACCCATGACATATGAGTTATATCACCCATTGCCCATGACATTTGTCACTGTCTGCTAACTACCTATGGCATATACTTGGGATGATGTATACTATCGCCTTTGCTGGCGGCTTGTCTCGATTGTCGGGGTAGCCGGTAATGCAATGTTTTTGTTTGACTATCATTTATTAGGCTGCTGGTCTCCAATGGTTTGGCTTTTTTTATCCCGATTGAGCAGTCACGCGGTTAAGAAAGGGAGGACATCATGCATCGAAAGTTCTTGATCGTCGTTCTTGTGACGCTCATACTTCTACTCTTGGTCGCTTGCGCCGGCGAACAGGGGCAGCAAGGCCCCGCTGGCCCTGCAGGCCCGCAAGGATTACCTGGACCGCAAGGTACTGATGGGCCCCAGGGATCCCCTGGCCCCGCCGGTCTTGACGGCTTGAGCTACGAGCCACCCGCTTTTGTAGGCAGCGAAACATGTGCCGAGTGCCATGCGGAAACCTATGATCTCTTTATGGGAAGCGGCCACCCCTATAAGCTGACCCAGGTAGTTGATGGGCAGCCTCCACAATACCCCTTCACCGAAATCCCGAGCCCGCCAGAAGGGTACACGTGGGATGACATAAGCTATGTGATTGGCGGCTACAATTGGAAAGCACGTTTTATTGACCAGGATGGCTATATCATCACGGGAGACGCGGACGCAACTACCCAGTACAACTTTTATAATCCCGAACTGGATATGGGAGACAATTGGGTGGCATATCATGCCGGCGAAGAAAATGTGCCGTATGATTGTGGCAGTTGTCACACCACGGCTTACAGCCCCCTGGGCAATCAGGATGGGCTGCCGGGAATGATCGGAACTTTTGCTCAAGGTGGCGTTCATTGTGAAGAATGTCATGGTGCCGGCAGCTTGCATATTAACAATCCGATGACCGTTGATATGCGCGTTGATCGTGACTCGGAGGCATGTGGTGCTTGCCACGTCCGTGGTGGATCGGAAGAGGTTAATGCCTCCGACGGATTTATCCAGCATCATGAGCAATACGAGGAACTGTTCCAGGGCAAGCATATCGCCTTAGATTGTGTTGTTTGCCACGATCCACATACCGGCGTAGTTCAGCTGCGCCAGGCTGGGGAACAGACGACACGCACTGCTTGCGAAAACTGCCATTTCCAGGAGTCCCAGTTGGCCAAGAACGAGAAGCATGGTCGAGTGGATTGCATTGATTGCCACATGCCCCGTGTTTCAAAAAGCGCTTTAGGGGATCCGGAAATGTTCACCGGAGATATTCGGACACATTTGATGGCTATCGATCCGCAACAGGTCGGCCAGTTTAATGAAGAAGGTGACGTGGCTTTGTCCCAACTATCCTTGGACTTTGCTTGCCGCAGTTGTCACAACCCCAACGGGTCGGCCCTGGAAAAAAGCGACGAAGAATTGATTGATATGGCGACCGAATACCATTCATTGCCGGTCGTCGAAGAAGAAGTGGTTGAAGAAGGATCACCGTAATCGACTTACTTACTCATTGGTCAAGGAGACCAAGTTGCGAAAGTTGAAGCGAAATAATCTTTCTGTATATTGGATCGTTGTTTTTGTGGTTGCGCTGGGAGGCCTAAGCCTCTTGGTTCCACAAGTGACGCTTGCCGAAGAAGGAAAAGCGGCCGTAACGGCGCTCCCTGTTGTCCAGAGTGTTCAGAGCGATCTTGCCTGCCGCATCTGCCATGAAGACAGTGAACAGGAGCTCTCTTTCCCTTCAGGGGAGACCGTACCTGTCCAGGTAGACTTGGATGCGCTGAACCATTCAGCACATGGCGTACAGGCTGAGAATCCCTTGGTCTGTACCGATTGTCACGTACCCGTAAACGATTACCAGGTACCTCATGCGCCGGTCGAAACGATTGATTATCGCGACTACCAGCTGGAGAAGGCAGTTAGCTGTGAACGTTGTCATCAGGAGCCGCATGTTACCAGCCACCCTGGACAAGACACAGATATGCCTGTCACCTGTACTGACTGCCACGGTTCGCATGAAGTACAAACTGTTGATGCGTGGCAATCGGGCGATACAGCACAACTGTGCGTGGATTGCCACATCGAAATGGGCACCGAGCTCACCAGCTTGGTCGTGCTGAACAATCTCATCCAAAACGGCATGTTTGCCGACGAGGTGGACAGCGATTACTGTCTATCCTGTCATAGTCAACCAGGGTTGTCCATGACCTTCCCCAACGGCGATGTCAACTTTATCACCGTAAAAGAGGCAACCTTACACGACTCGGTACACGGATCTGACAATTCCTGGCAAGCGCTAGAATGCGCCGATTGCCACGAGATTGATGCCTACCCCCACGAGCCAGTCACCGCCACCAGTTCACGAGAATACAGTCTAGAAAAGAATCAAGTTTGTTCCCGCTGCCACCAAGAGAATTTCGACAAGGCACAGGACAGCGTCCATGCTTTGGCCCTCGAGGAAGGTATAGAAGAAGCGGCCGTTTGTATCGACTGTCACGGCGCGCACGACACCCCTCCCCCAAGCGAACCGCGCGAGCGAATTTCCCACACTTGTGAACAGTGTCATAGTGCGATATTCAATCTGTATGCTACCAGTGTGCATGGCGACGCTCTGCTCAGCGAAAGTAACGAGGATGTCCCCACCTGTATTGATTGTCACGGCGTTCATGATATCCACGATCCGACGACAACATTGGCACGCCTGAGATCCCCGCTGCTTTGTGCCGGATGTCATGCAGATACCGAACTTATGAACAAGTACGACATCTCGACGGATGTCTTTGAAACGTATGTAGCTGACTTTCATGGGACGACGGTCTCCTTATTTGAAAGACAAGATCCCACGGCCGAAACTAATAAGGCAGTCTGTTATGATTGCCACGGCGTCCACAATATCAAATCACCTGATGATCCCCATGCCGGCATCAAGAACAATCTGTTGGTTACCTGTCAGGAATGCCACCCGGATGCCACGGCCAACTTCTCTGATGCCTGGACCAGCCATTTTAAGCCGTCGCTCGACAACAATACACTCGTATACTTGGTGGATCTGTTCTATAAGATCGTCATTCCACTGACCTTAGGGTTCTTCATACTCCTGATCGCGACGGACATATACTATCGGGTACGGGTTCGTTTACAACGGAGGGACCGGAGCGAACGATGAGTGAATCAACCAAACAGTATCCACGTTTCCGCCTGATGGCTCGGATCGAGCATATCATTTTGCTTCTCAGCTTCACCATTCTTGCTATCACTGGCTTGCCGCAGAAATACGCTGATACCAACTGGGCGGACGCGATGATTGCCGCCATGGGTGGAATTGAGACGACGCGTCTTATTCATCATTACTCCGCCGTCATTCTGGTACTGGGATCGATCTACCATCTCTTCACTTCCGCCTATCGCCTCTTTGTGAAGCGTGAACGAATGCGCATCCTACCTCGCATGAAGGATGTGACCGATCTGTTCGACTATGTGCGTTTCAACCTGGGACTGATCAAGAACCATCCCAGAATGACCAAATTCAATTTTGGTGAAAAGCTTGAGTATTGGGCGGTGGTTTGGGGCACGGCCGTGATGGCCATCACCGGTTTTATGCTGTGGAACCCCATTGCCGTAACCGCTTTTCTTCCCGGACAGTTCATCCCTGCCGCTAAGGCGGCGCATGGCGGAGAAGCGATTTTGGCTGTGCTCTCGATTCTCATCTGGCACATGTACAATGTGCTGATTAAACACCGCAATTTCAGCATGTTCACCGGCAAACTTCCGTACGAACAAATGGAAGAAGAACACGCGATAGAGCTGGAACGGCTGGAAAGCGGCGGAGATCCCTGGCCAGGTTTGGCCTTGCCCAGTATCTGCGGCGCAGACGCCAGGTGTTTTTTATTACGAGTGCCATCATCGGTGTTTTGATGTTTGCCCTTGTCGTATGGCTGTTTACATTTGAACAGACCGCCATTACGACGATTCCACGTATCACAACTGACGTGTACGTACCACTTGTAACGCCAGCACCCTAAGGAACTAATATTTTTCTCGAGCTGGTATTTGAGGAAGGAGGTGATTTATAAGTAGATTCTAGCTTACTAATTGGTCTGCTATAACTTTATACAGACCAGCCATTTGCTCTTGATGGTCCAAACATTTTCTGATTTCCCGCTTTGTTGTGGATGAAGCTGCGACTTCAATTAACTTCAATCTCATCATAAGTCGTCGAATCGAGAACATGCGAGCAAGCCTTCAAGAAGCAACCAAGGAAAACTTACTTCGATTAAGGAGGAAGTTAGGATGATTAAAGGAAAGAATACAGTTCTATTATTGGGTATATTGCTTCTGGTCCTGTTTGTTCTTGCAGCTTGCCAGAGCGAGCCGACCGAAGTAGAAGTAACCCGCGTAGTTGAAGTCCCTGGGGAAACCGTCGAAGTTGAGGTCCCAGGGGAAACGGTCGAGGTCGAGGTCACGCGAGTGGTTGAGGTCCCGGCTGAAGTTGAAATGGCCGTGTCTGTCATTCCTTTTGAGGAAGAATGGGCCAATTCACCACATAACAATGCCGAGGCTGAAGCATTCGTACATTGGAATGAAGATGGTGAGATACAAGAGTCTTGCGCCAAGTGTCACAGCACCCCTGGTTACATAGACTTCATTGGCGCGGACGGTAGTGAAGCGGGCGTTGTCAATGCCCCTGCTCCACTTGGCACGACGGTTGAATGCGCTGCCTGCCATAACGATGTGACCGGAAACATGACCACTGTTGTTATGCCATCTGGCATAGAACTGATGGGCCTTGGCGATGAATCCCGTTGTATACAATGCCATCAGGGTCGTGCTTCCACTGTCAGCGTAAATGCTGGTCTTGAAGAAGCTGGTTTGGCAGGCGAAGCGGATCTGGATACGGTCAGCGAGGAAGTAGGATTTTCCAATATTCACTATTACGCCGCTGCTGCTACACAATTTGGCACAATGGCCAAGGGTGGCTATGAATATGATGGAAAGAGCTATGATTCCAAGTTCGAGCACGTGGAAGGATATGACACCTGCATCAGCTGTCACGATTCGCACACCCTCGAGGTCAAGCTTGATGATTGCGTCCAGTGTCATGAAGGGCTGACAAGCGCTGAAGAACTGGTCAATATCCGCATGCCTGGTTCGCAGGTCGATTACAACGGCAATGGTGACAAGGAAGAAGGCATTTACTTCGAGATCGAAGGAATGCGCGACATGTTGTATCAGGCAATGCAAGCGTACGCCACTGAAGTCGCTGGCTCCGCCATTGTTTATGATGCCGCAAGCTATCCCTACTTCTTCGATGATGCTGGTGAGAATTATGCTGTATGGACGCCGCGCCTGGCCAAAGCTGCCTATAATTACCAGGCTTCGCTCAAGGATCCCGGACGTTTTGCACATGGCGGCAAGTACATCATTCAGCTTCTTTATGACTCCATTGAAGACTTGAATGCTGCTATTGCCACTCCAGTGGATTTGAGTGCAGCTAGCCGCATTGACCAGGGCCATTTCGCTGGTTCGGAAGAAGCATTCCGTCATTGGGATGAGGATGGGGCCGTTCCTGCATCTTGCAGCAAATGCCACTCGGCCGCCGGTCTACCCTTGTTCATTGAGCAAGGTGTAACAATCGAACAACCGCATGCCAACGGCTTCAACTGCGCGACCTGCCACGATAGCTTGGAGGATTACACCCGCTACGTGTCAGAGTCTGTGACCTTCCCCAGTGGCCTTACGGCCAGCTTGGCCTTGGATGAGGCAGATACCAATGGTTTGGAGAGCAATCTCTGCATCAACTGCCACCAGGGCCGCTCATCTGTGAATTCGGTGAATGCCATGATCGAAGGCTTGCCCGAAGATGAGATCACAGATGCCGTTCGCTTCCAGAACATTCACTACTTCGCAGCCGGGGCTTCGCTGCTGGGTACAGAAGCACAAGGTGCTTATGAATTTGCAGGCAAGGAATACGTCGGCCGTAATGAGCATGTCGAAAAATACGATTCCTGCGTTGAATGTCATGACACCCACGCCCTGGAAGTGGTGGTTGAAAGTTGCGCCGAGTGCCATGGTGATGCTGCGGCTGAAGATCTCGGAACCATTCGCGAGTCTGAAGTCGACTACGATGGTGACGGGGATGTAGAAGAAGGTGTGAAGGGCGAAATCGATACGATGACTGAAGCGCTGCTGGTAGCAATGTCGGCAAATGCTGAGGCTGTTGGCGCGGCTCCCATTGTGTACGACGCGCACGCTTATCCTTACTTCTTTAATGATGCTGGCGAAAACTACGCGACGTGGACGCCACGCCTGGCCCGAGCGGCATACAATTATCAGTATGCTCTGAAGGATCCAGGCGTCTTTGCCCACAATAGTGCCTATATGATTCAGGTCTTGTACGATGCCCTGGAAGATTTAGGTGCTGCAAATGTTAGTGGAATGACCCGACCCTAATCAAGGTTGTGGCTAAATGTTGAAGAAGCCGGGTACAATATGTGCCCGGCTTCTTTGTTTAGTGATCCAGGATCTTTCTGGTCCTCGCCTATTTGCACAGGCTTTGAAGCATTATGAGCAGGTCGAATCTCGCCTATGTGTTCTTTCTCTATGGCCTGGCCTTCTTCAGCATGGGCTTAATCGTCTGGCTGGAGCGGGGGCGGGGGTCGGACAGACGCCTGCACCATGCCTTACTGCCCCTGGCCGCCTTTGGTATAATACATGGCATCCACGAATGGCACGAGATGTTTCATATTCTGCGCCTTTTGCCTGGCCAGGAGGTTACAGAATTGCTTTGGGAGGGCTTTCGTCTGGCGCTGCTCGCCTTTTCCTTCTTGTCCCTGGCAGCTTTTGGCGCGTCAATGCTTTCACCGAGTGATCGCATCAGGCGCATCAGCCTGCTGCTGCCCTTGGCCATGGCGACCATATGGGTGTTTGGGCTTATGATTATGCGCGGCCAGTTTTACTATCCAAAGCGGTTTGCTGGATATGGCCGATGTGTGGACACGATATGTGCTAGGAATCCCTGCTGCCATCGCGGCCTGCGTCGGATTAATTTACCAGCAGCGTGCCTTCCGGCGCGCTGGCATGACACGCTTTGGCCGAGATAGCTTGTGGGCGGCCGTTGCCTTCGCCTGGTACGGACTGCTGGGGCAGGCCTTCACGCGAGAGAGCGCCCTGCCCCCTTCGACGGTGATTAACCAGGGATTATTCCTAGAAGTGTTTGGCTTCCCGGTTCAATTGATGCGCGCTGCGGCCGCGGTTGTAGCAGCTATTTTTGTCATCCGCTTCTTGCGTTCCTTTGAGGTTGAGAGGCGGGCACAGATCGCCCAACTTCAGGCGGCTCGACTGAGAGAAGCGGAGCAGCGTGAGACCTTGCGCGGAGAGCTTCTTGGGCGCGTCGTAGCCGCCCAGGAGGCGGAGAGGCAAAGAATCGCTCGTGAATTACATGATGAAACCGGCCAGGCACTAACGGCCACGGGGCTGGGTCTTCGTGGCATTGCCACCTCCCTGCGCAAGGATCCGGATCGGGCAGCCGGCAATCTCAATCAACTTGAGAAACTGGTGGCAGTGGCTCTGAATGAACTGCAAAGGCTCATTGCCGATTTACGGCCGTCTCACCTGGATGATCTGGGCCTCCCAGCGACCTTGCGTTGGTGGGCTGATGAAGTAGAAAGTCGCGGTTCGCTGCAGGTTGAGGTAAAAGTAATCGGAGAGGAAATAGACCTCGATGCCCCTGTCAGGCTCGCCATCTTCCGTGCTACCCAGGAAGCGCTTACCAACGCTATCAAACATTCAGGCGCGAGTAAGGCCACCATAGAATTGGCTTATCATGAAACACTGGTCTCCGTAAAAATTGCTGACAATGGCTGTGGATTCAATATGGACCGGGTGTTAGCCGACAAGATTCACCAGTCTTGGGGTCTTCTTGGGATGCAAGAACGGGCGTTTTTGCTCGGTGGGCAGGTTAGAATTGAGTCTCAACCAGATGTTGGAACAAGAGTGACTATTACCATACCTTATCAACCGCAAATAGAGAAATCAGATAGCGAGGTGCAAGATGACAATACGGCTGCTACTAGTTGACGATCATGCAGTAGTTCGTTTAGGTATGCGCATGCTGTTTGAAAGCGAGCCCGATATGGAGATTGTCGCCGAGGCAGAAAACGCGCGCGATGCCCTGGCCGCTGTCACAGAATACCAACCCGACGTCGTCTTGATGGATATTGGACTGCCCGATATTTCCGGCATTGAAGCGACACGTCGTATCAAAGCACAGAGCCCCAACACGGCCGTAGTTGCCCTTACCATTCACGAGGACCAGGAGTATTTCTTCAAAATGCTGGAAGCAGGGGCCAGCGGATACGTGCCCAAGCGAGCCGCCCCTGAAGAGTTGATCACCGCCATTCGTGCCGCTGCTGCCAATGAAGTGTACTTATATCCATCGTTAGCAAAATATCTGGTAAAAGACTACCTCACCCAGCAAAGCCCGGCGATCGCGTATGATAGCCTAAACGAGCTGACGCCAAGAGAGCAAGAAGTATTGGCCCAACTGGCAGACGGCGCTACCAACAGTGAAATCGCCCAAGAGTTAGTCATTAGCCCTAAAACCGTCGCCCGGCACCGCGAGAATATCATGCGTAAACTCAATATGCACACCAGGACCGAGCTGGTCAAATATGCGATTCGCAAAGGCATAATCAAGGCATAACCCCTCCCTTGCCCCCGTATGCTACCCATTTTATTGCAGGCCCGTCGTATTTCCGGCGGGCTTTTTGCTTGTCTGGGGCGAATCACCCATACGCACGAGCCGCGATTACCCATTTCCCCACATAACAACCCCACAAATCGCTTCCTACTTGGGACACCGATCCCATGAAAAAGATACGCTTCTGATCCGATTTACCGCAAGCGTTTCAAGCTCTACACTTAGGGTAAGAATATTAGTAACAGAAGAATCGCGAACATTGATTAGGAGGCGAAAAATGGACCCAACAATTGCAGGACTTGTCTTTATCGTTTTGGTACTGGCTAGATTCATGATACCTGTCGCTGCGATTTTCACGATTGCCAAGCTGGTAGATCGCTACTTCCCGGCAGTCTGATGCGGCGTTTCGGTATTTGGAGTGGAGTGCAGCTATGGAAATAACATCCATTGAAGTAGCCGCCATCTTATTCGGTTTCTTGATCCGTCTCGGCATCCCCATTGCGCTGACGGTGCTCTTCTCTTTGTTCCTTAAATGGCTTGATCGACGATGGCAGGCTGAAGCTGAAGCTGATGCGGCGGAAAGCGCAACACGCGTTTTGAACGCGGGAGAAGAAAGGCAGCCCTGCTGGGAGATTCACAATTGTCCCCCAAAATTGCGCAAGGATTGCCAAGCCTATCTGCAGCCCGATATCCCTTGCTGGGAGATTTTTAGTGCAAATGGTCAATTAAAACCGGCTTGTAAGACATGCAAAGTGCCGCCGCGTGAAGTGTACGCTGGCAGTATCGCTTATGCTTAGCACAAGTCAGGAGGAAACGTTATGTTAAGTAGAGTTTTATGGAGGTTCGTTGTTGGTCTTTGTTTTGCCTTCCCCTTAGGGATTTTGGCGGTGGTGACCGTCCAGGCTCAAACACTAGAGGAACAGCCAGCCCAGAATGAGTGCGAAGGTTGTCATGAGATCATCCAGACGCACTGGCAAGAAAGCGCTCATGCGAATTCGGTGACAGATCAGATCTTCCAGGACGCTTGGCTGGCCAAGGGCAGCCCGTCAGAGTGTCTGAGCTGCCACACCACCGGCTTTGATCCGCTTACCGGCCTGTCGCAATCTGAGAATGTTGCTTGCTCTGTTTGCCACAATCCGATCCCCACTGAACATCCTGAGGAGATCATGCCCACTGACATTTCTTCGCGGATGTGCGGTACCTGCCATTTGGACACCCATGCAGAATGGGAAGGTAGCGTTCATGGGCAGGAAGATTTGGCCTGCGTTCGCTGCCACAGCCCGCATACAACGGAGCTAAGGGCCGAAGGTGTGCAAACGCTGTGCCAATCATGTCATAATGAAGAAGCGCATTTCTTCTCTTACACAGCCCACGCAAATGAGGGCTTGCTGTGCTCCGATTGCCATCTGCGCGTATCAGAAGCAGAGATGGGCGACGGTCATGGCCGGCGTGTCCATGAGTTTTCAGTAGACCTGAATACTTGCGCTCAATGCCACAGCGAAGGAATGCACTATCCCATGCCGGGCGCGATGACGACGAGTGCCGACCTGGCTGCATCAGAACCAGAACCCGTTGTATCTATGGCTTCTGCTGTTCCGCTGCAAACGGAACCCGACCCGGTGAGCCCGTTTGGCTTTGCGGTTCTGGCCTCACTGGTTGGCATGGGCTTTGGTATGGTAATAGCACCCTGGCTGGAAAAATGGAATCGTCGCGTTAAGGAAAAAGGTCAGAACGATGAGTAATGAAACGATTGAGCGCCGCGATTTTCTGAAGCTGGCCGTGGCCGGTGCGACAGTATTCGCTGCGCCAAGCCTGTTCCGAAAGTCGGCAAGTTCAGGGTCACATGAGTCAAGCCCTCACAGTTGGGCTATGGTGATTGACCAGGAGACCTGCACGGGTTGTGAGAATTGCCTCTTGGCTTGCCGGGCACACAATGACGTCGCCCCCGACATGTCCTGGAACCGAATAGATAAGGACGTTGAAAGCGGCGAACGTGATGTGTGTTTGCCAATCCAGTGCATGCACTGTGAAAATGCACCATGTGTCAATGTCTGCCCGGTGAAAGCAACCTATCACCGCCCCGACGGCATAGTGATGATGGACTATGATCGTTGCATCGGTTGCCGTTATTGCGAGATGGCCTGCCCCTATGGCGCACGTTCCTTTAATTGGCGTGCTTTTACAGAAGAAAATCCGTTGGTGCCCACTTGGGGAGAGCCCCAGGTTGAAAGAAGACCACGAGGCGTGGTTGAGAAATGCACCTTCTGTTTCCAGGCCATCGACAGAGGTCTGGCGCAAGGACTTGTCCCCGGTGTGGATCCCGAAGCGACACCAGCCTGCGTGGCACATTGCCCCATGGGCGCCCGTACCTTTGGCGATCTGAACGATCCCGATTCGGCCGTTAGCAAACTGCTTGCTAACAATCATGTTCACCAGCTGCGAACCGATTTGGGTACCAAGCCACGTATCTATTATCTGAATGTCACAAGAGCGAGCGAGGAGGTCACTTGATATGAACCGCAAAGGGCGACGCTTGAATTTGACCCTGTTCCATTGGTGGGTGTTGGGCCTGCTTTTACTCATGCTGGCCGGCGCTACGGCCGGTGCCTATATCATGATTAATGGCCTGGCCATAACAAACCTGACCGACCTCGTTCCCTGGGGACTCTGGATTGCCATTGACCTTTCAGCTATCGCACTCGGTGCTGGAGCCTTCATGTTGTCCGCCGCCGTTTATCTGCTGGGCCTGAAACAGTTCCAACCCGTAGCACGAACGGCCGTGTTCCTGGGCTTGATCTGTTACAGTGTGGCCATGATGATGCTGCTAATGGATATCGGTCGCCCCGATCGTTTCTGGCACGGCTTCGTATTCTGGAACCCCCACTCTCCCTTATGGGAGGTCACCATGTGTGTTGGTCTCTACTTCACCGTTCTGACCCTCGAAGTGCTGCCCATCTTTGGCCAGAATGAGTGGGTGAAACAACGCTTTCCCGCCATATCGAGCCGCCTTATTCACGTGCATCACTTTGCACCCATCCTGGCTGTTGCCGGCTTAGGCCTCTCTATGTTGCACCAATCTTCGTTGGGAGCGACATACGGCGTTCTCCAGGCACGGCCGATCTGGTATCGTCCCGGTCTGGCGGTGCTGTTCATCGTATCTGCGATGGCTGCCGGCCCTTCGCTCACCGTCCTCGCCTCCAGGGTAGCAGCACGCATATCGCCTCGTGCAAACGTTAATGAAGATCTCCTTGACAAGATCACCTTTTTCATTGGCTGGGTCCTCGTTGCCTACCTGTACTTGCGCTTCTGGGACGCCTTTGCCATGATATACAATTATGAGCCAGCCCGGAATGAGGGATTGCAAATGCTAACCAGCGGGGCGCTTTCCTTTAACTTCTGGTTTGGCGAGATTCTGCTTGGCATCGTCGTTCCCATGATCATCCTGCTCAACCGCCGCTTACGCAGCCGCCGATCATTGCAGATGCTGGCTTTGCTGTTTATCGTGGGTGGACTAATAGCCTACCGTTGGGACACCAACATGGTAGGGCAGCTAGTTGTATTTAGCTCCCAAGTGCAGGGAATCACGCCGCAATATACACAATACACGCCTTCCCTAATTGAATTAGTCGTTGGTACTGGCGTTATCGCCTACGCGACATTAGCCTTTACCTTGGGTGTACGCTACCTAAGAATAGTAGATTACGAGTTTGATCCAGAAGAGGAACACGTTCCCCAACGACTAGCCGTAGCCGGTGCCGACTAGAGCCCTGATCCAATACATCAAACAAAAGAAAGCGACACCGCCATCCCGAAAATGGCGGTGTCGCTTTTTCTTTGTTCAGGCTACTACCCCGTCCAATCTAAGTTTCTAGCAACCGCAAAAGCACTATCATTTTGGCGTAACCGCTTTGACGCTACAACGGCTGAAGCCGCTACTGTGAACCTCACAAGTATGGCCTGTTGGAGCGCCAACCTTCACCCGTTACCGTTCTGGTGCTCCCGCCGCTATCCACAACTCCAATGCTTCCAGCTCGTCGTCTAGCACCTGGCCAAAATGATCCTTTGCCCCAGACTGGCGCTGGATGATGAGACTGTCGGCCACATCGCCAGGAACCAGAACCGGCCCATTTTTGCTCCCTTGCATCATGGTATCATAGCTGCTCAAATCAAGATCCGCTTCAGCGTTGGGACCACTGTGACACGACACACAACGGCCGCTAAACAAGGTTGCGAAAGTATCATCGTAAGTACGCGGCATGCCTTCCAGCAGGAACGGGCTCATATTCTGTAGGATGTATAACTGCCGGTCCAGGATTGGACCTAGAGTTGGCGTATCGAAGCCTGTAAAACGCCAATTGGTTCCATGACACGCCTCGTTCCCACAAAACGATTTATCCGCGGCTGGCTTACCTTCCAGCTCACGGTAATCTGTCGTGGGATCTTCTGGAGCGTGGCAAGCTGCGCACGAACTGTCAATCGCCCTGCCATGCAGAGTCATCCAATTGCTATGTGTGTGCGAAGGCGGCTCCGGCCCACTGACGACTTCGATTTCCGTAACCAGATCAGACGCGTCTACAATAACCGGAATTGAATGGCACAAATTGCACTCCAGCCGGATTGCTTCGCCCGACCCTGTCAGATGCTTCCCGTCATGGCAGCGGAAACATCCCGGATCATCCTTGTGGCCTAAATTGTCGGGATGTGTGGTCCAATCGATCTTCTGCTCTCTGAACACCATTTGACTGTAAAGCTCCTGCAACGTACCAACCGCCGCCGCAATTTCTTCTTGGCGCTCGGCGTAAATCTCAGGGTAGTTCTCTTCATAGAACACTCCGATATCGTTGATAGCTTGCAAACCCTCCGCATCAGTTACATAAAGGTGTCCCAGAGCAGATAGGGCCTTTTCACGCATAAATGGCAAATCACTTGGCAGCAGACCTTTTTTTAGAGCCTCGTCGACCGCTTCATCAGGCTTTGGGATCGTATGCGTGATGCGATTATGGCAGGTGATGCAATCCATCTTTTCTAACTTGCTGCCGGCAATGAGATCCGGTGTATAGCCCGAGCCAACGTCGTAGTATTCACTGACTACGCCATCGTTGTCTACAACGCGCACATAAGGAATATCTTGCTCCAAATCGTCGGTGGCTAGAAAAGAAACATCATTCTCGATATGCCAATGTATGCCTCTGCCCAAGCCTTCCCGTTGACTCCCACCTCCCGTCTTCATGATCAAATAGGTGCTCTGCGCCGAGTTATCTTCCCCCTCAAAACTATGTTTCTCGCGCAAACTGTCGTCAGAAAACTTCTCAGGAAAGTGGCAGGTCTCGCAGGCTTCGCGTGCTGGGCGCATCGCACGTGTCCGAATAGGGAATTCGTAATCCTGTGTAATCGTCAAAATTACATGGCGCAAGTCACCGGCTTTGCGTGTGAACTGTGTTGCAAAAACATCACGTCCAATGTGACATTCCACACAGGCCACACGCGCATGCGGGGAGTGCAGATAGGCGCTGTATTCAGGTGGCATGGTATGGCACGACGTACCACAGAATTCCGACGAATTGGTATAGGTCCAGGCCTGCGCACTACCGTAGAGGACGAAAAGCGTCAAAACGCCGGCCAGAGCGAAGGGCAATACCCTGAGCCAAAGCCTACTTCCGCTTGGGGGGAAAACAAAGTTTTTAAAAGCTGACCACAGTCTACGCATAAAGAACTCCTATTCCGCGCATTAGGATTTTGCAGAAGGAGTGGGCTGAACAGACATCAGCCCATCCCTATCAGTCGTCTAGTTCTAGCTATACCGGCCTATGATGTTGGTGTCGCTTCTGCTTCAGGTGTCCCTTCTGCATCAGGTGTCGCTTCCGGTTCAGGCGTTGGTGACGGTTCAGGCGTTGGTGACGGTTCAGGCGTCGGCGTAGCAGGATCGTGATAACCGGCCGCCCTTTCCGCCAGTTCATCTAGATCACGATCGGAATAATTCTCACTCTCTCCATTGTGGCAATGTTTACAAGCATATTCCAGCGTAAGATAGGGCATGACCAAAGAGCCATCCTCATTGAACTGGGGGGCCTCCGGATTGGCATTGATCGAGAATTGATGCGATCGAATGTCGCCCGTAAATCTGGCCAAGTCACCTACCGCCGACAGTGCCATGGGCGGCATATGGCAGTCAATACAATCGAGGCTGGAATGTCTGGAGCTATTCTGCGTGAGTTTTGACCAGTGGCAGGTCTCACACGTCTGAGTAATACCTTGGTTGGGATTGACAGTTTCGTCGCTATAAATCGCACTGGCATGCGGATCGTGGCACGTCACGCAAGAAATGGCGAAGTGTTTGGAATTGTACAGATCTTCATATTGCTCGTGGTGTTTTTCAAACCCATCACTGGCATCTATCTGAGCCGGATTGCCCCGAACGTGGCACTCCCCACATTGTTGTGACGACCGGTCAAGAACCATACGCACCCCTTGCGGATCTTCGGTATGACGGCTGCCGGGTCCGTGACATTCCTCACATTGCACACCGGGAAAAGCCCAGGTGCCAATGATACCCGCGAGATCATCCTGGTGTCCTTGCGGACTGTAGCCAGTAGTATGGCAGCTCCCGCAATCAAACGGTAAGTTTTCCTCGCCCGCGTGATAAGGGACCCAGCCGGCCGGGATATCCAATCCTGTATGCGCGAAATTAAATTGTGTGGTGGCGTTCTCATCTCCGGTGATGATATAACCCTCGCTGTCCATGAAACGCGCTTTCCAGCCGAAGCCCCCAATGACATACGTTATGTCACCCCAGGCGGTTCCTTCTGGGGGCTCCTGGACACCACCCGTGACAGAATCGTAGGGAAAAGTTGGTGGCTCACCATTCTCGATTTTTGTCAATTTATAGGGATGACCGGAGAGGACAAACTTGCTGTACTGATCTTCATGACACTCGCCGCACTTTTCTGAACCAATGAATTCTTGGCTGGCAGTCGCGTCAACGCCGGGGGGGCCGGCTGGACCAATCGGGCCGGTCACGCCGGCAGGGCCAACAGGCCCAGCCACTCCCTCAGGTCCACTACATCCGGCCAGAAAAAGAACAACAACGGCCAGCAATACCAAAAGCAATGGGGACCAATTTCGATTCATACTCCGCTCTCCTCGTCGCGTGTTGAGTTGGTTCATGACATGGGAACCAATGCTATCCCGTAAGCAAAGGCTTGTACATGAAGAACTTTCCAGGAATTATATTGTCTTTCGCTAAGGGTTACAATGTTTTGCAAAGCTTCAGCTCTACGAAAGAGTTGTCAGGGATTGTCACTCCTGCACCGCAGGAATCCAGGAATAGACGGGATCTTCCTGCCCCTGCGCACAGGTGGGTGACAAGCTGACATTTGTTCATGGATCCCAAAGATTCACGATTCATCAAGATCAATCAACCCTTCGCGAATCGCATATTTGACCAGGTCAATTCGATTGTGGAGCTCAAGTTTTTTCATGATATTCTCGCGATGCCGGTCTACAGTCTTGATACTGATGCCCAATTTGTCGCCAATATCTGAATTGGTTAAACCATCGGAGATTAGGACGAGCACCTCTTTCTCACGCGGCGTAAGATCGGCGGCATTGGCGGATGAATTTTCTTCAAGTTCTCTGCCAAAATAATCCTGTACAAGCCGCGTGGCCATTGATGGAAATATAAAAACGGCGCCCAGATTCACAGTACGGATGGCCGTGACCAGGACGTCTGGAGCCGCCCTTTTGGGAACATATCCTGCAGCTCCTGCCCTGAGCATCTCAATGAAATACTGCTCATCTTCGTACATAGTTAGAGCCAATACGGCCGTATCTGTTTCCATCCCTGTGATCAGGCGCGTTGCCTCAATACCATTCATCTCCGGCATGAGAATATCCATCAGTACGACGTCAGGATTCAAGGTGCGCGTCAATTCGACCGCTTCGCGACCGTTTTCAGCCTCACCGACAATCTCCATATCACTCTGCGCATCTAATAACATCCGCAGGCCTGATCGAACGACTGCATGGTCATCGGCCAGTATCAAGGTTATCTTGCACATCAACAGCCTCCTCGCTCAGTGGGACCGAGACTCGTATAGTTGTTCCTTGGCCTGGTTCGGACAGGATATCACATTGTCCTCCAACCAAAGCCACTCTTTCCTTGATGCCTAGAAGACCCCAGTGGCGCTTCGAAGCTGATCGCAGTACTTCCTCGGCATCAAAGCCACGACCATCATCCTCAATTTGCAGGCTGATATTTTGCGCTGCAAAATCTAGCCGCAGCAATAGAGAGGATGCATTGGCATGTTTGCTGACATTGGTTAATGACTCTTGCGCTATGCGGAATATGATAGTCTCAAAATCTAGCCGTATGCGCCGCTGTTCCCCAGTAACCTGGAATCGAACCTGTACTCGCTCCCGATTTTCAAAATCCTTTACCAACCCGCGCAGCGCCGGAACCAATCCCAAGTCATCCAGTATCGAGGGGCGCAAGCCAGCGATCAATCGCTGCAATTCCAGTACCAATTGACCACTCATTCCCTTCAGTTCCGCCAACTGCCGCTGCCCCAGTTCCGGGTTGCTGCGCAGGCTCTCGCCAGCTGCTGCCAGGCCCAGGCCCAGTGCTGTTGCCATTTGACCTGCGCCGTCGTGCAGGTCTCGCGCGATGCGTTGTCGCTCTTGTTCTTGTGCCGACACGATCTGGTGCAGAAGCTCCCCGCGTAATGCTTCTCGCACCTGAACTTCCTTATAGAGCATAGCATTGGCTAGCGCCAGGCTCAACTGGCTGGCAACAGTTCGAATCAAGGAAATATCCCGTGGCGTCAACCAGGTAGTTGCTGCATCGACGCTTAACACGATGCTGCCCTCAACCTGGTCCTGGATGACCAATGGCATGCCCATGGTACGGTCCACATTATCAGGCGGGATATGCTCCGGATCTGGCACGCCAGTGGTGCAGGCGCACTTCCTCGCCGGTATGAGTTGTGATCCGGTCCAGCACATCGATTCACCTGACTCCAACACCGCTTGTCCTACCGCGCTCGCTTGACGAATTGCCAACTCGGTCACTTCATCCCCGAAGCCATTTGGCTCATAACCTACGGTCGCTCTCAGTTCCGTTCCCCACTCTAACTCGTCTCGCAACAATATCATGCCGCCTTGAATACGCGGCACGCTGTCGTAAATCTTATCCAGCGCCTCCCGCAGCAGCATATCCCTATCAAATGTGGCCGCCAGGCTGCGCGAAAGCTCGAAAAGCATAGTCAGATCCTGTACAACTTCTTGTAGCTCACTATTCAACGCTTCCGTTTCGGAACGTGTCCTATTTTGGATGGCTAGCGCCTCACGCTGCGCCTCCAAACGTGCTTCATTGGCTATCACGAGACCTCTTCTACGCTCCAGCTCAAAAGCGCGCATGGCTTGAATCACAAATATCGCCAATCCAGCAGCGAGGATACCGCGAAAAAGCTGTACCGGAACAGCGAATACCTGCCGGAATAGATTAGAATTGATCACGTCCGAAGGAAACAGGAAGCTTTCTCTGGGAAAAGCCTGTCCTACGACGCCATAAAGAAGAAGGATCGCTGCGGCCCAGGTAATGTCTCTGGCGGATCCTTGCAAGCCCCGGGCAACAAACGCCTTGCGTTGCACCATCAGTGCCCACGCCGCCAACAAAGCCGCCGGTATCGCCAGCGTGTACCGGCTGAGCACGTCGACAGCTACAATACAATCTGTCCCGCAAGGCCAGTGGGTTAGCAAGATGCCCAGAACGCCGGCGAGCCACACCGCAACCACCGCTGCCAGCCACAAGATCGTAGAGCGACGGCCGTTTACGTCACCCGACCGGTTGGCGTAGATCAGCCGCAGACCAAACACGAACAAAATCAGAAATGAAAAGGCAAGAAGTACGACACGCAGGACTTCCAGCAGCAACGAACCCCCTGAACCAGCCGATTCAGCCCACAGCAGAATCGTAAACATTTCTAGCCACTCATGAAAACCATGGAGCAGGCCAAAAGCTGCTAGAAAAAGGAGTGCCCTTGCGCTGCGAAACTCAGGAGAACGGCCCGCCTCCAACCATACGGCCAGGCCCATACTGAAAAAAGCGAGGCCATAGAAAAAGAAGACGATCACCATATTTTGATCAAAAAAGGTGGATATTGGTGCCATCGTCTCCAAACTCCCAGTCTCACCCTCACCTTTGCCAGTGAAGTATTCAGATTATACTCCAAGAGGATGTAGAATCCTTGCCCCAAGCCCCCTACTTGCCGCTGGACGCAGCCACAACTGCCTGTCCCAAGGCCAGGCCTCCATCGTTAGGTGGAACCAGCCGGTGCGTGTACACTTCAAAACCTTGGCCGAGCAGCATTCCCACCGACTGCTGTAACAGCGAGATGTTCTGGAAAACACCACCGCTCAAGGCCACGCTTTTCACTCCGCTATGGTCACGGATGTGAAGGCTCAACCGTAGGATTAGATCGGCCACGCCATTCTGAAACCTGGCAGCTATCACACCGGTATCCACGCCGGCCAATACGTCCCCTACCACCGCCTGGATGACCGGCGCCGCATCAAACATGGTCCCATCCTCAGCAAATGCATACCGTCCCTGTTCCTCCGCGACAGCCACTGCTTCCAATTCGATAGCCGCCTGCGCCTCATAAGAGACAGCCTGTCTAATACCGGCCAGTGAAGCCACAGCGTCAAACAAGCGCCCCATACTGCTGGTTGGCACACTGTTCAAGCCCGTTTCCAATTGCCTGCGCACGATGCCGGTCTCCACCTGCGGACAGTCCCTGACACTCGGCAGTCTCGCATCCCATTCTATTCCTGCTGCCCACAGGTGGGCAAGCGCCACACGATACGGCCGTTTAACCGCTGCATCACCCCCGACCAAAGGCACGTACTTCAAAAACGCCGCTCGTTCATAACCTCGATAATCTGCCAGCAGCACCTCGCCACCCCACACTGCCCCGTCGCTCCCATAGCCGGTGCCGTCAAAACTGAAGCCGATCACCGGGAATGAACCATCTAACTGGTGTTCGGCCATAACTGCTGCAATGTGAGCATGATGATGCTGAACCTGTTTCACAGGCAAGTTGCCGCCATGCTCCAAAGCCCAGCGCGTGGAGAGATAGCTGGGATGCAGATCACAGGCGATCTGTTCTGGCCTGGTGCGAAAAATATGCTGGAAATGGGCAACGGCCGATTCAAAAGCCAGCAACGTTTCCAGGTTTTCCATATCGCCGATATGTTGGCTCACATAGGCGTACTTATCCTTAGTCAGGCAAAACGTCGACTTCAACTCGCCGCCAACCGCCAGGATTGGGGATGCCGCAAATGGTAGTTTTACCGGAAAAGGAGCGTACCCTCTCGATCGCCGGATAGGCAGTATGGCCTCCCGCTCACCTACCCAAGGGGGACGGCTGCCATCTCTATTTGAGTTGCCCAAACCCCAATCCAAAATCCTTACCACAGAATCATCACACCGGGCATAAATATCCCGGTCGTGAAACAAAAAAGCATCTGCAAGGGAGGAAAACCTTTCACGCGCCTTTTCGTTGTCAATCACAATCGGCTCATCACTATAATTCCCCGACGTCATAACCAGGGCGGTCAGATGATTAGATTGGTCGTGCGCAAGCCGTTGCTTATCCCCAGTTGACTGCTGGCTGGCGACTGCCGGCTGCTGGCTGTTATCCGCCGTCGCCAGCAGCAAATAATGCAGCGGCGTGTACGGCAGCATAACCCCAACAGTTCTGTTTCCCGGAGCCACCAAACCAGACAAGTCGCTGCTTGCCTTCTTGCGTAGCAGAAGAATCGGCCGTTCCTTACTTGTGAGCAGCTTCTCTTCCTCTTTGCTCAACTCGGCAAACTGCCGTACCGTCTCGACATCCAAGGCCATTACAGCGAATGGCTTGTCTACGCGCCCCTTGCGTTCACGTAAAGTTAGCAGCGCCGTATCATCCGTCGCATCACAAGCCAGATGAAACCCGCCCAAACCTTTTATGGCCACAATCAAGCCGTCCGCCAACAACTGCCGTGCTTTCCGCACAGCCATGGCAGGATCGCGAATTATTCGCTCTCCATCTGATAGACCGCTATCTGCACCTTGCCCTATTTCAAGCCACACTTGCGGACCACATACCGGGCAAGCGTTGGGTTGGGCATGAAATCGACGGTCTAGAGGGTTTTCATATTCTTCTTGGCATGCCGGGCACATTGGAAAATCAGCCATAGTCGTTAATGGCCGGTCATAAGGAATATCTTTAATGATAGAAAATCGGGGGCCGCAGTTGGTGCAATTAATAAACGGGTAAGCGAAACGGCGATCATCTGAATCGCGCATTTCTCGCAGACAATCATCGCAGACGCAAATATCGGGCGAAATCAACGTATTCTGTGCTGCCTGCGTCTGGCTAGGGACAATAAGAAAGCCTGTATCTTTGGCAACGGATAGCGATTCAACCGTCAGGCTGTCAATATGGGCCAACGGAGGCGGATGATCAGCCAGCGTCTTGCAGAAAGCAGCGACAGAATCGGCTGGCCCTTCAACCTCGATAAACACCCCACCGCTGTCATTGCCCACAAGGCCGGAAAGGCTGTGTTCCAGTGCAAGGCCATACACAAACGGCCGGAAGCCCACGCCTTGTACTACACCTGTCACCCTGAGCCGCTGTCGAACCAAATTCTTCATCAACAGATCCAAACAAAAAGACATCCGATCTGTTTCGACAATCGGATGTCTCACAATATTACGACATATTACGACTGGCTGCGCTTACGCATCACTTTCAGCCGTCGTCAGCACTTACTCCACGTCTTCCGCTACTTCAGTAGCTGTGGTCAAGACTTCCGAAGCGCCTAACTCGGCCGAACCAAGAGCGACCTCGGCGACACCTTGGGCAGCGACATCGTGCGCGACGTCATCCAAGAGCGCTGACTCGTCGAGTTCGTTCATGCCTGCAATCAGCGTTGCTGCGCCCTCTTCTGCCAGCATATCGCTCGTCACAGCCAGGTCATCAGCTGCCGCCAGCCTCATTAGCCCTTCCGTCATCTCTCCTACACCCAAATTGGCCACTTCGGCTCCCGTGGCGCTCATGGCTGCGGCCAATACCCGGGATGCGCCAAAGCGCAACATCGACTCCACCGCAAGATCGTGCAGCTCCTCATTCTTACGCATCAGGAAAGCTGACAATATCGGCATACCTAGAATTTCCGTTACGCTGCTGACTGCCCACATCTGTCCGGCGATGGAGGCTATGTCCATGCCGATCTCCAGGTCTTCTTCACTCATCGATGCGATAAGGGCACTCTGTACCGCAATATCATCGGATGCTGCCAACAAATCGACCCCTTCAGCCAGGTCAATAGCGCCGGCAGCGGCCACAACCTCGCTCAAAACGGCCGCGCGCTTGGCAACCCTCAACTCGTCAATGCCACGAGTGACATCACTGGCCCCGGCTGCCAACTCAGCTCGGCTCACCGCTTCGATTTCTGCTGCTACATCTAGGGTATCCAAACCGTCCGCTACATCCATTTCACCAGCTACAGCGGCTACTTCGCTCATTGCCTCCAATTCGTGCATCTGTTCGTCAGTCATGTTTATTCTCCTTTGAGGGTTATTTCTCCGGTCGAGCGAAGGGATTATACCCCAACGCACCCAAACATTATACACGTTGATGACACAGCTCACAATGTCAGCTCAGCGCAAATAGTTATTCCACTTATCACCTCAGTTTAACTTCCCAACCATCCCCCACAGCCCTTCGTCCAGACACATTTCAAGATAGTCACTAGGTTGAGACAGAGCTAGACGTCCAGCACGCTTTGCTGCCGAACACCTGCAGAACGAATTTTATTTCCCTGATCAGAAGGCGGCTACTGGCTCAGTCATGCTAATCGCCCGTTGCCTTCCTACTACCCAACGGCGTAGCAGCCCATAGGCCAGCAAATAGGAGCTATTTTTTCGCTCATCGTCATCAGTCCCGCTTCGCCCGTTTGCGGGTCCACCAACTATTATTTCTTCCGTCAAAAGTTTAATGAGTCCCGCCGCAACCAGATCATCTAGCGCCTGTTGTACCGCTTCGCTGCCCTCCCGGGGGATCAAAGCGTCGCAAGGAATAGCATCGTCGCTTGCTCCCTGCAGTTCTGCCAGGCTTGCCAGAACCTGTTGCTGTAGCTGTGACAGCGCCCGCCAGCGGCCCACGAAGTAGCCATCATCCTCTTCTAGGATATGCTCGATCGTCTTGTGCACACGATCCACCGTAATAATCCGCTGACGACGGCCATCTTGACTCTCTTCTTGAATCAGGCGATGGCAAATTAACTGAGTCAGATATGGATGACCGGAAGTAGCCCGCCAGATATGTTCAACAGCAAGATCATCAAAGCGCACTAGCGGCTGCACCGGTTCGCGAATGAGCCGTTCTGTCTCCCGCCGGCTTAACAACGTCAATTCCATCTGCTCTCCCGCATTAAACACCAATTGCCAGAAATCATCATGTAGACTATTGGTGCCGCTCACAATGAGAGTGAGCCGCGAGCGATGTTGCATCAGTGACCGTAGATAGGGCAAGAGATCCGCGATCTAGATGACCCTCTTCAATCGGGCTTTGGAGTCGCTCCAGTTCGTCCAAAATGAGTACCAGAAGACTCTCGTTGGGCAGCGCCATCTCAACTTCATCGAGGTACTCGTCAAAAAGCTGGTAACCCTGGCCGTTGGCCGGCCATGACACCGGCGCGGGTAAGCTGACACCACGGTTGCGCAGATTTCGTGCAATGCTCTCGCTCAACCAGGAAAAGAATCCTCCCGTATTGTGCGTATCCAGATCTTCGACGTTGAGATACACTGGAATCAATGGATGGTCAGGGAACTCCCGCAACGCACGGCCCAGAGCCCCATTTACAAGTTGGAATAGTGTGGAAGTCTTGCCCATGCTTGGCTGGCCGGTCAAGATCAGTGAGTGCGGCCGTTCATTCCCTAATAGATTCCCACCAATCCAGGCAAAAACATCGTCTCGCCCTACGTACAACGAATCATTTCCCGGACTGATTGGTTTTCCGACGACGTACGGGTTATCTAGATGGAAGAGCGAGAAAACAGGCGTACGAAAATGAACCAGCGATTCCAAAACTTGGCGATATTCGTTGCCCCGTGTGTCGTAATAAGTGATCCGCAGTGTCAGTTTAACCTCTTCCTCTCTGGGCTGTAACCAGATCTCTAGCGGAAACTCTTGCCCTGCATCCAGTTCGCCAATGCGGATCAGATTGGAACTGGGCTCCACCGCATAGCCCGGCCGGGGCAAGACTTCTACCAGCGCATTCTCGATCAGATTTCCAAATCGCGCATTGATCAGTGCTCCACTTAATTTCACCCGGCCGCGAGTGACCAGAGGTCGCGAATCATCTAACTCCAGTTCGAGCATTGTCGACAGATCTTGTCTGCGACTCGCCTCTATCTCCCCAATCTCTTGCAAGATGGCGCGCGCCGTTTCTGAGATCGGCCGTCCTTCCGATGTTCGCAGGTGTTCAATTTCTCCCGCTGAAAGCAGAACATTTTCATGACTGTTCGCCAGGCGTTGGGCAAAACGCAAGAAATCTTCCGCGTTCTGAGGGTGGCGTGGAAGAATCTCGATCTCGAACAAGCGAAACTCATAATCTCTGAATACATGCTGCCGGCGCGAAAACTGCCGCCGGACCACAGGAGGCAGCTCCTTGACTATTCGATAATCTTTGGGGCAGCGTAGACCCAATTCCTCCCACAGTTTGCGCTGCAGTGCACGTGCAAACGAATCCCGGTCGCCGCTTTCATTGTCGATTCGTCCGCCGGCTAGATTAAAGCGCTCCCAGTTCTCGTTCCACTGTAGCAGGTACTTGCGCTTTTCATCCGCACCGACCTTGATTAAGGCCAGGGCGCTGCGCTGCCTTAGGCCGCCGAGAAGTTTCGTCACATCCTTCGGCCGTTTGGCCTGCACCACCGCTTCCTTTCCATGTACCAGTGCGCAGCCCAAGAGCCAACCTTTTCGCCCATGGCAGCCATGGCGCATCGTTCAATACGTCATACTTCAAGGCGGTCACACACTGGAAAAAGACCGCCACCGGGTAATGGCGCTGGAATCGTTCCGGGCTGATCTGCCGCGCAATAGATCGCAGCGAGAAAATAAAGTAAAGCAAATTCTCGAAGTACAGCGGAAACTGCGTATACAGAGCGTCATACCATTCTGATTGGTACTCTCGCAGGCTGGCTGCAAAATCCTCGAAACTTGCCTCCGGCATCTGCAAGAGTAAGTTCTCCACCAGCAAACCGAACTGTTGCGCCGTCGTTTCATCCCACAGGTGCTCCTCGACCATCTCCTTAAACAGACGGAAGAAAACATGGGTACGCACCTCGACCTCAAGCTTGGCCAGGTCAAAGTAAATATGCCCTGGTCTGGCATCCGAGAAGTCGATAAGCCATATAGGCATTTCAGGGCTGGCCTCGACCAGGATATTGCCGGCGTTCAAGTCCCCATGGACCACCGGCGAAACAATGGGCATGGGAACGATCATGTCTTCACGGCCCACTTCCCACAACAGATAACGGATGTTTTCCAACAATGGGATGAACCGCGCCTTGGCAAACTCGAAAGTCTCCCCGTCGAAATCATATGCCTGCCCCGTAACCATGCCGACGTTGCGCGCTAGAATCGTCTCCTGTGTATCTCGTACTTTGCCGCGAACAGACACTTGTTTGCCACGGCGCAACACTGGATGTGTCAGCAGTCCATGTTCTGACGGCCGTAAATAGACCTTAAACCGTAAAATTGGATGTTCTTTACCAGAAAGGGCCGGATCGGCTGGATACCGTTCGGTCAGGGTATCGTGCAGATAAAGCACGCTTTCACTACTATCCAGTTCGGCGACCTCAAATCTATGTAACGTCACTTCCGGCTTTTCACCATTGCGTACCGCCTGGTTTATTCCTTCTAGGGTACTATTTCCCGGAACCGCCGACAGCGCCGTCAGACTGTTGGCATCAAGAACAGTCGCTTCGTCACCAGCTTCGTCGCCCACCAAAATGGCATCCTCTAAGGTTAAGGTTGGAGGTAACACCTGGGAATAAAGCGGTGCCCAGTAACGCAGTTCTATTTCCGAGTTTCCGGTATACAATTCAGTCAGACTATCCCGTAGTTGCTCCAGGATCTGATCGAGCAGCTCTTTGCGCACCCGGTTCTGATCCAATAAGAACTGTGATAACGTGATTGCATCACGATTAGAACCGGCCAGGCTGTAACACGCTCCACCAAGGTGCTGTGCGCTGATCACTTTGCCCCTGATTTGACCCACCTGCCGGAATAATCGCGGCTGGATCAATCTTTCTTGCTTTTCTTGCACCGCCTCCAGATCGTCCGCGGAGCCGATCTTAAGAATGCGTTTCAGTTGGTGTCTGGGCTTAACCGTATAGATCCGTGATCCACTAAACCCTTCATCCATGCGAAAGATCTGTACGACATCGCTGTTGGCAAAAAGCCTTTTGATTATGTACTGTTCTTCCGGGTTCCGCTGTAGAGCCTCCAGATCGTTGAAGCTCAAACCAGGTTCAATCCGCGGCTTCACATCGTTGCGGGCATAATAAGTGAAAATTTCTTCCCAGCCCACCGGAGAAAAAACATGATGGTGAATATGTTCGGCCAGACTATATAGCTCATCCGCGTATTTTGTGAAATGCCATGCTGCTCCCGCCCGCAGCAGATGACGCATCGTGCTTCCAACGCTGCTGGAGAAGACGACCACTGGTAATCTGGGCCGTATTTCCTGGAGTTGGGTGATGAACATGGTCATGGCTGATACCAAATCGAAATCAGCATCCATAAATACCAGGTCGATATCTTGGTCGACTCCGATTATGTCCAGCGCCTGATCATATCGAGCGACAACTTTGAAATCGAAATCATCCGACTGTGCCAGAACATGGTGCGGAAACTCGTTGGCGGCAACACTGCCCTCCAAAATGTGTCTGAACGCACCGGAAACACAGAGTGTGTTCAGCTTGATAATCCCATGAAAACTCGTCGAGCCTCCGTTCATTACAGCACCTTGCTTGCCACTAGATTCCAACTTCTTCCCATCTGGCCACCTGCTCCTCGGCCTCAATCTTTTCCCGCATCAGCAGCCAGCCCGCAGCACTCCAAACCTCCACATAATCGCCCATACCGGTCAGCACTACCTCTCCTTCCAGATTGGCAAAATCGCGCAGAGTAGCAGGCAAGATAATGCGGCCGTTGCGATCTGGCGCTAATACCGTAGCGTCGGCAAAAAGATGGCGGCGCAGAATTCGTGCTTGCTGTGACGAGAGGGGTCTTTGCAGCACCTGATCGGCGAGCACCTGCCACCTTTTGCCCGTGAACAGCATCAAATTGCGATCAAAGCCACGCGTCAATATCAACCCAGAAGCCAACGCGCCGCTAAACTGATGCGGAAGAGAAAGCTGGCCTTTTTCGTCAATAGCCCGTTTGTGTTCGCCTAGAAACATGGTTTCAAGGGCAACCTGCTCAGTTTTTCCTACCTGCTTCAACAGAGATAGTAAAACTGGCAACTTGCCTTAGCTGCCTCGATCAGAATCTATTCAATTACGGTACTACACATTAAAACGACAGACTCACGGCTCTTCAGGCAGGATTGGCTCCGTACCCCGTGCAATTTGTTACTCCTACACGAAAAGCGCGCACATTATGTCTTGTTGCTGATATTATGTCCACTTATAAGGTTTTTGTCAAGGCGACAGAAGTTCGGGGGCTAGGGCAAAGGTGACTATGAAAGTAGAGTCTCATACACTTGTATGAGTTTCTGCGCTGCCTTGAACCAAGAGAACCGGGCTACCTGTGCAAAACCCGCCTCCACCATGCTTTCACGCTTCTGATCATTTTCCAGCAGCGTCAACAATGTCTCCGACCATGCCGCTTCATCTGCAGCTGAAAGCTGCACAGCCGCCTCCCCCGCCACCTCCGGTAAACTCGATCCATCAGAAATAACCGTCGGCACGCCACAAGCCATCGCTTCCAAAATAGGCAGCCCAAAACCCTCATAAAGACTGGGAAAGGCCAACAACGACGCCTCACTGTAGAGAGCCGGCAAATGCGCATCCGCCACAAAACCGGTGAATAGCACCCGCTCTTGCAAGCCCTGCCGCTCAACTTCGGCTGTCATTTCCTCCTCCATCCACCCTTTACCTCCGGCAACTACCAACTTATGTGGCAAACGCTCGGCAACCGGTCGGAAAGCTCGAACCAGCATCTGGTAATTCTTACGTGGCTGTACGGTGCCGACTGCCAGAACATACGGCCGTTCCCCAAGGTTATAGACTCGCCGTACTTGCGCGCGCTCCTTCTTGTCTTCCACTGGCCGAAAACGCTCACTGACACCACTGTACAGCACCGTTATTTTCTCCTCCGGCACCTGCCACACCGCCATCAGATCCGCTTTCGTTGCCTTAGAATCGGCCAGGACATGTGTCGCTCGCTCCACCGACCACGGGACAACGCTGTTCAGATAGTTCACCAGCGTTTCTGGAAACGTTTCTGGGTAATGAACGAATGAAAGATCGTGGACTGTCAGCAACGTGGGAATGTTGCCACCGGTAGGCGGCAGCACAAAATCAGGAGAATGAAACAGGTCTAGCTTCCCAGTCACCCACTGCACTGGCATTGGCAGCCGCGCCCGGTACCACAGCCGGTATAGCCATCGCTCCGACAAGGGCGCCTCGTGGTACGTGATAGTTGAAGATTCTGGCAGCGGATTGGGGACGGGCGGCTGATCCTGGATGCGAGCCGAAAACAGGCGGTAGTCATTCGATTTATCTAGGGAAACGAGAGCGTGCACCAGTTCGCGCGTATAACGGCCGATACCGCCGCCCTGAGTCAAGGCCGATGTGACATCGATGCCAATACGCCGCTTGGCCATCAATTCACGTCGCTGTAGGTCCAGTATCGATTAGCGAAGAAATTCCAGAACAAGACAATCACGACTGCAATCGCCAAGGCAGCGTTGCTCCCCAATCGCGCTGCATACGGTTCCAACACCGCTATCAAGGCGAAAAGGTTGGTGAGCGGCACATGCAAAAAAGTGATAATAGGAATGCGTATCAAAATACCGGCAAGGCTGACGACCAAGAACATTACAAATTGGCGGCGTGGAGATTTAGACCGGGAGTCCGGATAGGTCCAATAACGATTCCAGAGAAAGTTGCTGATAATAGCAGCGATGAAAGAAATAGTACCCGCAAATGTAGGTCCCAGTGTGACGACCAGATTCGGGCTAAGTCCCAGGTTCACCAGCAATGTGAACAAGGGTTCTCCAACAGAAAGCAGCTGGTTGAAAGGCTCGACCAACAAGTTGAATAGGCCGAAATCTACCACAAATCCGATGGCACCAACGACCATAAACTTCAGAAATCGCTCCGCTTCCTTTGGCTTAACGCCGAAGCGATCACTCACACGCGTTATCGTTGCAATCATCCTCTTCCCTTGCCTAAACCAACCTGGCCGTCCCTCAAATTCTGGTTTCTGAGCGCGCAACCATAACGCCCTGCGCCTCTCTAACTTGCCAGGCCAACAATTGTAATAAACCTAGCAGGACGCCCAAATGAATATAGATATTGTTAACGTATAGCTTATCCACCAGGTGGTGCACCGCCAGCGCTACCCATACGGCCAGCAAGCCCAAAGCGATCCCGCGGTCGGGCCAGTCCAAATGACTTAACAAGCGGATTGTTTGCCAGATTACGGCCGACCAAAACAGCAAGTAGGCCGCTAGCCCCAATACGCCCACTTCAGCCAGCAGATTGATATAGTAATTGTGAGCATGTCCTAAAGGATCGGGCCAATTGATAAGCGCATATTCAGGGTATGCCACTGCATAATTGCCAAAGCCCGAACCAAGCCACACGTCGTCACGCAGCATATTTAATCCTGCCTGCCAGTGCGCTTGTCTTTCCAGAACTGAATAGTTATCGTCATTGATGTCCACGCCTCTGACATCCCCCAGCGTAAAATCTTCTGCGAAACCGGTTAGACGCGCAGCCACCGCTTCCGGCAGCAATCCCATTCCTAGGGCCAATAGAATTAGCAGCAAGGCCAGCCCCAGCAACATTACACCGTATCTTCGCTTGCGGGGCCAGAAGAGTAATAGCGCGGCCATTCCCGCCGCAAAGCCCATCCATGCTCCCCGGCTCCAGGAAAAGAGTAGTGCCATACCGCTCAAGCCAGCAACCAGCGCAACCAGGACGATCATGATAAGAATGCGCAAGCCAGAATCAGCCGGCTTGTTTTTTCTTTCTTTCATCGATCGATCACGCAGCCAATAGCAAAAGGCGCCAAATAATCCAACCAAAACACCCAAGGCCAGAAGCACACTCAGGTTCATGAAGCCGCCGAAGGGATTGGGTTGCTCGTAGGTGCCATAAGCGCGGTAAAACCGGTCTAGAACGAGAAAGTGTTCCGGCCCGTCACCCCGCAAGCCGAACTGCCATATCCCGATCAATGCCTGGCTGGTACCGGCCAAAAGCAGCATGGCCACAACCCAAAAAGTCAATGGCCGGCGGTTTGGTAAACGCTCCCTTGATTCTATGCCGGTCTTGTACGCTCCGCCCTGGCCTAGGTCGACTACCATCAGCATGATCAACGCCATTTCCAGCCACTTCAACAACTCTTTTGCCCCAAGTTCAAACGACCGTGCGCCCAGCAGCGATAAAGAGCCGGTTAGGATCACCAAGAAGAAGGGCAGATTTAGAAACGTATGCGGAACCGTGAGTCGTCGTTGTGCCAGACCGCGTCCGAGCCACGCAACCAGCGCCAGCATCAATACGAGCTGACCGCTATCAAAAGAAATGCTGCCTGATAGGAGCTGTTCGAGAGCACCCAGCGGACCGGCAAGCAGGGCCACAGCCAAGCCAAACATGGGCTGAATAAGTGTTAGCAGAAAAACGGCCGTTCCCAAGAGAACGATGGCCGCCATGGGCAAAGGTAGCCAGGCCAGCGACAAGCCCAAAAGCCCAGCAACTGCCAAAGCAGCAAGCCCTGGCCAACTGTTCCTGCTAGATCCGGCTGCGAAAATATGCAATGGTTTTGGATAATCCATCAGCTAAGTCGACCGCTGGCTCCCAACCAAGCAGCCGCTTTGCTTTCCGAATATCAGGCCGCCGCTGCTTAGGATCATCTCTGATGCGTTCATCCTCCGGCTGTACATGCAGGATCTCAGAATCGCTCCCGGTCAGCTTCACCACAGCACGGGCGAAATCCAGAATCGTCATTTCACTCGGATTTCCGATGTTCACTGGAGTACTATCACTGGCAAACAGCAGGCGATAAACGCCTTCTACGAGGTCACTATAGTATTGGAAAGAGCGTGTCTGTGTTCCTTCCATATATACCGTGAGTGGTTCCCCTAAGAGCGCCTGGCGGATAAAACTAGGCACGACACGCCCATCATTTAGCCGCATTCGCGGTCCATATGTATTAAAAATACGTACTATCCGCGTTTCCAGCCCGTGGTACCGGTGGTAGGCCATCGTCATAGCCTCTGCAAATCGCTTTGCTTCATCGTAGACGCCACGTGGCCCGATAGGATTGACATGGCCCCAATAGGTTTCCGGCTGCGGATTCACTTTCGGATCACCATAAACCTCGGACGTACTGGCCAGCAAATACCGTGCCCCCTTATCCTTGGCTAGCCCCAGTGTATTATGGGTACCTAGCGATCCCACCTTTAACGTAGGGATTGGATACTCAAGATAATCATTCGGACTGGCCGGCGACGCGAAGTGCAAGACAGCATCAACTGGCCCGGCGACATAGATATAATTGCTCACATCATGTTTGACGAATTCGAACTGCTCATGACCCATGAGATGGGCGATATTGTCCATATTGCCTGTGATCAGATTGTCCATGCCGACCACATTATGTCCTTCGCTGATAAAGCGATCAGTCAAGTGGGAGCCCAGGAATCCCGCTGCCCCTGTAATCAATACGCGCATATTCTTCCTACTATTTGACAAGAATCGAAGCTCGGGTTAGTGTACTGCAATTGTAGCTTAGGCTCGCTTGTAGGGCGAATATCACCTTGGTATCGTGGTCGAATCGGTGCCAAGTAGGCGGGCCATCCAAAACTTATGATTAGAATTATTGTGAACAGATTTTCTTGACAGATCATCATAGCCAGTTCGGACAAATTTCCTTAGCTCGAGGCAGATCATTCTATGAGTGCTAGCAGAAGAAATACGGGCACTTCTTCTACGTCGACAATGCCCAACAACAACGAACGGCGTAAAGTGGATCACATACGCATTAACTTGGAAGAAGACGTTTCTTTCAGGAAGTTAACCAATGGGCTTGAGGACTATTTCTTCATGCACCAGTCCTTGCCTGAGATTGATCTTCAGGCCGTCGATACTTCAGTCACACTTTTCGGCAAGACGCTGCGTACCCCGCTGCTGATCTCATCTATGACCGGCGGCACGGCCGAAGCGCGGCAAATAAATCGTGTCCTGGCTGAAGGGGCTCATGAGGCGGGCATGGCAATGGGTCTCGGTTCCATGCGCGCCGCCATTGAAGATGGGAGTCTAGCCGGTAGCTATGATGTTCGTGACGTGGCGCCGGATATACCCCTGTTTGCAAATCTAGGTGCTGTCCAACTCAACTATGGCTATGGATTGGCTGAATGCCTTCGTGCTGTAGAGATGATCGAGGCGGATGCCCTTATCCTGCACTTTAATCCGTTGCAGGAGGCTGTACAACCGGAGGGGGATGGCAATTTCGCCGAACTCTTGCCGAAAATAGGCGCCATATGCAGCGCGCTGCCCGTTCCAGTCATCGCCAAGGAAGTTGGCTGGGGATTTTCTGAACGTGCAGCCCGCCAGCTGGCCGAAGCTGGCGTGGCTGCCATAGACGTGGCCGGTGCTGGGGGCACCTCCTGGAGCCAGGTGGAAATGTACCGCGCCCCAACCGCGCGGCTTGCGCGAGTGGCCTCCGCCTTTATCGATTGGGGCATTCCCACGGCCGTTTCCATAGGCTACTGCCGCCGCGCTGCTCCTAACCTGCCTATCTTCGCGAGCGGTGGCATCAAGAACGGAATCGAAGTCGCCAAATGTATCGCGCTTGGCGCTACCGTAGCCGGATTGGCCGGTGATTTCTTGCGTGCGGCCGATGTAGATGGCGTAGCCGGCGTGGTAGAATTAGCCGAAACCATCACCGACGAGCTGCGCGTGACCATGTTTGCCGCCGCTGTGACCGATTTAGCTGCTCTTGCCAAAACGCCGCTCCATACGAACTTCTAGCTCTGTAGGCCATGCGCAGCGCCTCCAAGCAGGTTTTCCCCAGGTAGAAAGAAAATGAGTGATGAACTAAAGAATTTGAGTGATCAAATGCTTCCTGCATTGGAAGAGGAAATGCAGACCGTCTTAAAAGTAGGAGAATACGCCTCCTGATCCCTTCTATGGCATGATGCAGTACCATATGGGCTGGGTTGACGTGAACTTCAAGCCTGTAGAAATGTACGGTGGCAAGCGCATCAGGCCTCTGCTCACCCTGTTGGCCTGCCAGGCAGCAGGCGGAGAGTGGCCAAAGGCATTGTCAGCCGCCGCGTCTGTCGAGATATTGCATAACTTTTCCCTGGTCCACGATGATATTGAAGATGCTAGTCCAACCCGTCGCGGTCGCAAGACAGTCTGGAGTATCTGGGGTGAGCCGCAAGCTATCAACTGCGGTGATGCCATGTTTGCGGTTGCTCACTTGACTATGGGGCGTCTAAGCGAACGTGACGTTCCACCGGCAACAGTTGTGCGTGCATTCCAGCGTTTTGATGAGACTTGTTTGGGCCTGACCCATGGGCAATATCGCGACATGGATTTTGAAACGCGAGACGATGTTCGCGCGGACGACTATATCACGATGATCACGGGTAAAACCGCCGTCCTGCTCTCGCTGTGTACTGAGGTAGGAGCCATCATCGCTGGCCAGGGAGAAGAACAAATAACCCATTATGCCGAATTCGGCCGCAATTTGGGACTTGCTTTTCAGGTTATCGACGACATACTTGGTATCTGGGGCGATGAATCCAAGACCGGAAAATCGGTGGCAACGGATATTATCACCAAGAAAAAGACACTGCCGGTCCTCTTCGGGATAGAGCGCAGCACGAGACTTCAGGAGCTTTACGAGTTTTCCGAACCGGACAGTGATTTCGTCCGCCAGGTCGTTGATTTGCTCGATGAGACCGGTGCGCGTGAGTACGCTTCGAGCAAGGCTGCCACCTATTCTGCCGCCGCACTGTGGCATTTGGAAGCCGCCAAACCGGTCGGAAAAGCAGCAGCAGCGCTGTCGCAACTGGCAGCCATGCTCTTGCAGCGTGATTACTAAAAAGGGGTATGTTGCTCTGTTGCTAGGAAGTAGCCACCTTTTCGCCTAACCCGGTACTGGCAAATTCTCTATCCTTATTATCATCTCATTACCTCTTCATTCAACACTACCGTTCCCAAACTCTTCTTCCGCTGCCTCTTTTGGAGAAAGAGTGGCTCTGGCTCTTTCCCACAAACCTTTGGCTTGCTCTGCCGCTTTCTGCCTTTCTTCTTTCTTCGCCTCACCGGTATAACGCATCAGCACCGCCAGCATATGCGTGCCTTCGAAATTCTCCATGATCATTAGCACCAACAGTGTCATCGGCACCGCCAGGATAGCACCGATCCCTCCCAGCAAGAAACCCCACACGAATAAGCCAACGAAGACAACTACCGGCGAGATCTTCAATCCCTGGCCCATGATCTTGGGTTGGATGAAATTCTGCACCCCGCCATTAATTAAAATATAGCCGACCAGGACGATCAGGGCGGTCTGCAGGCCGTACTGGGCGTAAGCCATGAGCACCGGCGGGATCAGGGCGATTATGAAGCCGATGGAGGGGATATAGCCCATGAACCAGGCCAATATCCCCCACAGCAGGGCGTAATCTACCCCCAGGATCAAGAGAAAGAGGGTGTCGCCCAAACCCACGAGGAAGTTCATCCCGGTCAGGATAGACATGTAGCGGCGTACGTCCTCTGTCAGATGTGTGATCCGCCCTATGATAGGGGTATTCGGGTCTAACCCCAGGCGCACTGCTCCAGGCAACGTCATGGCTGCGCTGATCATGAAGAAAAAGATCACCAGGGCAAAGCCGAACTGGACTAACAGGTCCAGGACAACCGACACGGCTCCTTGAGCAATTGGGCCGTACTGGAAGGTTATCTGGGTAGTCGACGTGGAGGTCTCTGACCCAGTATCCACAGCGGCCTGCTGTGCCGCGTCTACCATATAGGTAGGCAGCTCTGTCGACAACTTGGTAATCGAGAATAACACGGTCAGGATAACCAGGCCAAGCAGCAGGACCACCATCAGGATGGTCAGTACCAGTGCCAGCCAGCCTGGCAGCCCCCGCCCGGTCAAGCGCCCGGGGATGGGCAGTACCGTGATCGTAATCACCAGCGCCAGCAAGATCGGATTGATCACTGAAGCCAGGCCGCGGATCCCAAACAGGATCACAAACAGGCTGGCGGCACCTACCAAGTAAATCACAAGACGGCTGGATAGTTTATTCATGTTTTACCTCCTGAGCGGATTATGTCTGTAGCATTGCCAGGTACATGTCGATCGGATCTAGCACCGAATTTTTGTTTTCTGTAGAAAACACGCTAAATCTGGGAGGCGTCCAATAGAGGGCAAATTGGTCCCTCATGAGGTGCCTTTCAATTTCATTAGTTTGGCTTCACTGCTCCACTGAATGAGCTGCCGGTCGTCCTCGATTAAGCGACCTGTCTGCGTTTCTGCCTGGATGAGACTATCGTGACGAGACAGCTCCTTGCGTGCCTCGGGCGAACCCGCCTCCCGGCCAACGGCATCGATCACCTCCAGCATGTGCAGTGAGACGCTTGCATTGTCGCAGCTGGCATGGCGCAGCATATCGAAGGCGGTGCTGAGCAGCTCGCCGAAGGTAACCGGCTCTAAAATAAGGCACAGCCTGCCATCCAGGTCGTAGAAGTGAGGTCCTCTCTCACCCTGCCGGATGAACAACGCCAGACCTTCACTGAAATAATCCAGGCAGGTCATGGCTGTGAAAGGGTCATTGACAGCCGGAGACATGGCGCGTACCGTCATTTCGACGAGCTGGCTGACCGCTTAGGCACCGTCCTGGGTTGGTGTGCGGCCGTTGCCAATAACGTGCTCTGGTGTATGAGGGCAATAAAGGCGAAGGTCACCAGGACGCTGATCACGCCGAGTACGACGACGAGCGCTAGGAGCTTGGCTTAAGATCCTGGTCTGGCTTGTGGATCGAGCATTGTCCGGCCTCCTGATGTGTTAACACGACCTGACAGGCCGACTGCCAGCGGCTGCACGCAAGCCTGTCAGGTCCACTGCTTTACCAATCCCTACTGCCGCTTCATGGCGATCATCATGTCCATTTCGCTATCCTGGATCAACTCGCCGGATAGGTCGATTGTGACACGCTTGATGATGCCGGTGAAACGGAACTCATCTGTATACTCTTCCGCCGCCACAGGAGACCCACCGTCATAGCCGCAAGACAGGCCCTCCGTCCCGTACATGGCCAGGACCGAGTGGGGCATGTCGATGCTGGCAACCAGCTTGTGGTTGATGTAGAGCTGGCCGCGGGCTGGCACGCCTTTCCCATTGGCCGGATCGGGCTTACCGATCGGCTCGAACTCGTAGCGCAGCTCGACTTCGCCCTCCGGAACCGTCTCGTTGGACGTTAGCCAGAACTTGTCGCGATTGAGGAAGTTATACAAGAAGCGAAGTTTCTGATCCTTGATAAATAAGGCATATCCGCCGGTGCGACCGCCGTGAGCCAGCAGCACTCCTTCGGCGCCACCCTTCGGGATCACAACGTCGGCCGTGATGCTCCAAGGCCGGTTATAGGACTTGGGCGTAGCGGAAAACGGAACCGGCGACCCGCCTGCGTAATAAACGAACTTGTCCCTCGGCCTGGCGATGGTCGGGCGCTCCACGTTCATGCGCTGGAGGGCACTGCCGTCGATCGGCAACACCTGGTACTTGCCTGCTTCAGCCCACCAGCGGCCGATCATTTCGATCAGTTTGTCGCGATGCTCGGCAGCCAGATTGTTGGTTTCGGAGTAGTCCTCGTCAATATGGTACAGTTCCCAGTCGTGAGATTCGATATCCACGAGCACTTCGTTAGAAATGGGGCTGCCGAACCTGCGGCCCTTCTGGGCGGCTTCGGTGAAGCTCGGTCCCGGCCAGGGGCAGACCGCCCGCCAGCCATCGTGGTAGATCGAGCGGTGGCCGAACATCTCAAAGTACTGGGTGTGGTGATTGCTGGGCACAGACGCCTCGTTGAAGGTGTGAGCGAAGCTGATCCCATCGACGGGCGCCTGGCTCACGCCGCGGATGCTCTCCGGCGCTTCAACGCCGAGCGCTTCTAGTACGGTCGGCACCAGATCGATCGCATGGGCATACTGCGTCCGCAGTTCACCGTGAGCCTGGATGCCCTTGGTCCACGACACAATGCACGGGTCAGTGATACCGCCCCGATAGGTCTCGCGCTTCCAGCGGCGGAAGGGTGTGTTGCCGGCGTTGGTCCAGCCCCAAGCGTAGTGGTTGAAAACTTCCACGCCGCCCAACTTGTCGAGCTGTTTGAAGTTATCCTCGACCGTCTCCGCCAGGTTGTTGAAAAAGCACATCTCATTGAGCGAGCCGGTTGGGCCACCCTCGGAACTGGCGCCGTTGTCGGAGATGACCATGATCAGGGTATTGTCCAGCTCACCAATCTCTTTCAAGAACTCAAGAATGCGCCCGAAGTGGTGATCGGTGAAGCTGACAAAGCCGGCATAGACTTCCATCATGCGGGTATACACCCGCTTGGCATCATCCGGCAGAGTTTCCCACACCGGCACATCGGGGTCATGCGCCGATAATTCAGTGCCCGCTGGGATGATGCCCATATCAAGCTGGCGCTGGTGGACGGTCTCGCGGTACTTGTCCCAGCCCATATCAAACTTGCCCTTGTACTTGTCCGCCCATTCGGCGGGAACATGGTGCGGCGCGTGGCCGGCGCCTGTGGCGTAATACAGGAAGAAAGGCTTGTCCGGCGCATTAACGTGCGCATCCTGGATGAACTCGATGGCTTTGTCGGCCAGGTCGATGCTCAGGTGATAGCCTTCCTCTGGCGTCTTGGGCGGTTCGACAGCGTGGTTGTCGTAGACCAGCTCCGGATACCATTGGTTGGTATCGCCGCCCAGGAAGCCGTAGTACCGTTCAAAGCCGCGGCCAAGTGGCCAGCGGTCGTACGGCCCCGCCGCCGTCTCGTGTTCGGGTGGTGAGAGGTGCCACTTGCCAACGCAAAAGGTATTGTAGCCCTGGGGCAGCAGCATCTCGCTGAGCATACCCTTGTTGAAGGGCAGGATGGCGTTGTAGCCGGGGTACCCGGTGGAAGTCTCGGAGATGGTTCCCAGCCCCAACGAGTGGTGATTGCGCCCGGTGATAATACAGCCGCGCGACGGCGAGCACAGTGCTGTGGTGTGCACATTGGTGTAGCGCAGGCCGTTGGCGGCCAGGCTATCCAGTACGGGCGTCTCGACCAGCCCACCGAAGCTCGACAACTGCCCGTAGCCGACGTCGTCCAGGACGAAGAAGAGCACGTTGGGCGCACCTTCCGGGGAGCGCGGCGGCTCGGGCCAGGCCGGTGAGGATTCCTCCGTGGTACGGCCGATAACGCCGGTGAAGGGTGTTCCATCTTTATAAGTCTTGATTG
>CAVONO010000009.1:0-333539 GCA_963697305.1 uncultured Chloroflexia bacterium | reverse complement strand
CAGGGTGCGGGTTGGAATGGGCTGCGAGTAGTCAGCGCCTGCCACTGTTCGGCGGCGGCGCTGGTCAGAGCGTCACCGATGAGTCGTAGGTAGAGGACAAGAAGGTGCAAACGGCCGTGTTCCCTGGCGCTCTGTTCGAGATCACGGGCGTGCTGCAGCATGAGACGGTCGTATTCTTGGCGATGTTCTTCCGGGTAGAGACGCAGCAGCAGTCGGTAGATGGTTTCGGCCTGGGTCACGAGGCTGCCCCCAGGGCATTTTTATGGCGGGCGATGTCGACCATGGAGGCCAGCCTTTCAGATTCCGCGGCGAGGACATCGCGCCCCAAACCGGTCAGCTCATAGTAGCGGCGGCGTGCATCGTCGAGTGCGGGGTCAGGGCGTTCATCAGTTTCGGCGATTAATCCGCTTTTTAGGAGGCGCTTGACGGCGCCGTAGAGCGTGCCCGGCCCCAATGTAACGCGGCCGGCGGTGTTCTTTTCCACTTCGCGCATGATGGCATAGCCGTGTTTTTCTCCGTCGGACAGGGCGAGGAGGATGAAAAAGACGGCAGTTGTCAGCGGCAGGTACCGCTGGGGTTCTTTCTCTGCATCAGGCATTTTGTCTTGAATGCTCTCCCTGAATGGTTATTTCTGGTTGCTACGTGTGACGATGTATTATATCGTGTGTCGATATAATACACTATTCAATAGTCAGAAGTCAATGGTTGTCGTACATCACTGGTTACAATGAGTTGGCTGCCAACAATCTACGAAGGAAGTCACTTGTTTGAGGTATGGGGCAAGTTAAGAAAAACGGTGGGAATCCTGTTGGCGAAGTAGACCTTAAATCGATGGCAAATGATTATAATGGAGCCAGATAGGAGGCTCCAAATGTTACGACCTGAAAACCACAGCGACATTGCCGAACTGACTCGGCTGGTTGCAAGAAATGCCTTCCCGAAAGGAAGTGTAGTAATGACCATGAGAGACGAGTTGGGACCCATCTTTGAGGAAGAGGGGTTTGCCGACTTGTATCCAAATCTTGGTCAACCGGCTGAGAGTCCAGGGCGGCTGGCTCTTGTAACTGTGATGCAATTTATTGAGAACCTGACCGATCGACAGGCAGCACAAGCGGTGCGCGGCCGTATCGATTGGAAGCATGCTCTTGGTCTCGAGTTATGGGTTCAGCAGTTCTACATTTGTGAGAATCAGGTTTACTGGCGTACAAAGAAGAAATGGGGGCAACCTTCAGCGGGGAAAATGATCGCTTCAACGCAAGACCTCGAGGCAAAATACTGCGCTAAACGAACGACGGAGTGGTCTGGTCATAAAGTTCATCTAACAGAAACGTGTGACAAAGCCCATCCACGCTTGATAACCCAAGTGGAAACAACCGTTGCGACAAAGCACGATTCCGAAGTGACGGAAACAATTCAAGACGACTTGGCGGATCGAGAGTTGCTTCCGGAAACACAGATCGTGGATGAAGGATACATGGAAACAGATCTGCTCGTAAATAGCCAGAAGAAGGGCGTTGATTTGTTTGGCCCGATGCCCAGCAACAAGAGTTGGCAGGATCGCATCGAAGATGCCTTTGACCATACCCAATTTCATATCGATTGGGAGCAGCGCGTGGCCACTTGCCCAGATGGAAAAACAAGTTTGTATTGCTCGGAAAGAAAAACATGGCGCGGCACGCCGAACCTTTACTTCGCTTTTCGTGAAGATGATTGCCGACCATGTCCTTTACGTCAGCGCTGTTCACGAGCAAAAACGGGCGGTCGTACACTCACTATTTATCCGCAAGAGCAATACGAGGCGTTGATGGCGGCACGGCAGCGTCAGAAAACTGGCACATTCAAGAAAGTATATGGTGAAAGAGCAGGTATTGAAGGAACGATATCGCAAGGAGTTGGAAAGATAGGGCCGCGTCGTTCGCGCTATATTGGACTTTCGCGAACACATTTTCAGCACGTTGCCACAGCAGCAGCCATCAATGTTGTGCGCGTCGTAAATTGGTTAGCTTTCGGCTTCTTTCCGATTAAGCTGACAATACCTGGTGAGTATTTAACTCACTGTAAACTTGTGCGGGAATGACAGAATGCAAAGAATCTTGTGTTAAAATGTACTCAGGCCAATTTTGCCCGTTTTTTCCTGCTCTCCTTGTTGAACGCATGGCAAAATTTGCAGATCCCTTCCCGTCAACGACCCAACAGCACCTGGACTTGGTGCTCGTGGCCATCATCTACCAGCGAAATCAGCCCGTCGGGTACCGGCTGCCCGTCCACGCAGACCTGCTTCACTCCCCGGTTCAGCCGCTCCGGGTTCAACACCTCAATCTCGTAAATGGCCTCACCCACACGGAATCGAATGCGATATGCTGCCCAAATTTCCGGGATACAGGGGTCCAGGCGTAGTGCCTGCCCCTGGCGGCAAACCCCCAGGATAGCTTCAAGTCCCAGCCGGTAGAGCCAGCCAGCCGAGCCGGTGTACCAGGTCCAGCCGCCTCGCCCTGTGTGTGGGGCAGCCCCGTAAACGTCGGCAGCGACGACATACGGTTCCACCCGGTACTGCTTCGCTTTGGCAGTGCTGTCGGCATGAGAGATGGGATTAAGCATTTGAAACAGGCGATGGGCGTCACTGCCCCGGCCCAGCCTGACACAGGCCCAGGCGGCCCAGGTAGCAGCATGAGTATACTGCCCCCCATTTTCCCGGATCCCCGGCGGGTAACCTTTGATGTACCCCGGGTCCTGGCTGTCCTGGTCAAAGGGTGGCGTAAACAACAATACCAGCTGTTCTGCTGGATGCACCAGGTGCTGCCAAAAGGCATTGATCGCCTGCTGCGCCCGCTGTCCGCCGCTGGCGCCCGAAAGCACCGCCCACGACTGGGCGATGGAGGAGATGCGACATTCCCGGTTTTGCTGTGAGCCCAGGGAACGGCCGTCATCATAATAGGCACGCAGATACCATTCGCCATCCCAGCCGTTGTCCTCCAGGGCGAGACGCAGCTCGGCCATACGCCCGCGATACTGCTCCGCCCGCTCTTCATCCCCCAGCCGCTGGCAGATGGGCACGAATCGGGCCAGGGTAGTGTATAAGAACCAGCCCAGCCAGATGCTTTCACCCTGTCCCAAGATCCCCACCCGATTCAGGCCATCATTCCAGTCGCCGGCTCCGATCAATGGCAGTCTATGAGCGCCGCGCCTGTTCGCTCGCTCAATCGCCCGGCAGCAGTGCTCATACAGGCTGGCTGGTTCGGTGGTCGTTTCAAATTCACCGTACCGCTCTTCTTCCTCATCAGCCAGCGCTGGCCCTTGTAGGAAAGGGAGAGGCTGCTGTAGGATCGCCTCGTCCTGGGTGCTGCTCACGTAAGCAGCGGTCACATATGGCAGCCAGAGCAAATCATCGCTGATGCGCGTGCGCACTCCCCGGCCCGATGGGGGATGCCACCAATGAAGCACATCACCGGCCTCGAACTGGCGGCTGGCGGCTCGCATAATATGCTGCCGCGCCACTTCTGGGGCCGCATGCAGCATGGCCAGCACATCCTGCAGCTGGTCCCGAAAACCATAAGCGCCGCTGGACTGGTAAAAACCTGACCGTCCCCAGATACGGCAGGACAAGTTCTGATACAACAGCCAGCGGTTGAGCATCAAGTCCATCTGCCGGTCGGGGGTCTCCACTTGTACCAAACCCAGTAGTTTCTCCCACTGTGCCTGGACCGCCTGCCATGAGGAATTAACCTGGTCCTGATCCTGGAAACGTCTGACCAAGGCCAGTGCCTCCTGCCGCTGCGCTCCCTGGCCCAGCAGAAAGTGGATCTCCTTGGCCTCGCCTGCATCCAGATCGACGAAAAGCTGCAGGGCAGCGCAGGGATCTGAGCCGGCAGCCACCTGGCCCGTCAACCCGACCCTTTCCAGTGCTGCCGGCCTGGCCAGATCGCCTAACTGGCCCAGAAACTCTCCGCGATCAGCCGTCAGGCCAACGGGTTTCTGGCTGGCGGCCACGAACGCTTCCCGTTCGCAGAATTCCGCTTGATAAGGCTGCCGCGCTAACAGCGCCCCGGTCTGGCTGTCATAGTCAGGGATTAGGTACTGCTGTGTCTGGTCCTGGCTAACACCCAGCACCCATTCGCAGTAATAGGTCACCGTCAGCACCTGGGGCCGCTTCCAGATGTTTTCCAGGCGCAGGCAGATCAATTTGACCGGCTCTTCCGGGTCAACAAACAAGCGCAGTTTATGTTTGAGGCCATGGCTGTGATGTTCAAATATGGTGTACCCGGCCCCATGGCGCACCAGGTAAGGCGTTTTTGCCGGCACCGGCTGCGGCACTGGCGACCAGACCTCACCAGTCGCTTCATCGTGCAAGTACAGCGCCTCGCCTGATGGGTCACGCACCGGATCGTTGTGCCAGGGCGTCAGCCGGTTTTCGCCGCTGTTCAGGGCCCAGGAGAAACTGCTGCCCGTTTCCGAAACCAAAAAGCCAAAGCCGGGATTGCTGATCACATTAACCCAGGGCGCCGGCGTCCGTTCACCCGGCCGCAGGTAGATGAGATATTCCCGCCCGTCGGCACTGAAGCCACCCCAACCATTGTCGTTGAGCAGTGGCTCTGGGCGGTCTAACGGCGGGGTTGATTCCAGTGACCGGCTGATTCGCGGCGGCACAAAAACGGGTGGCCAGGCGCGTGGACGGTAGACTTTCTCCAACTGTTGGGCCAGGCTGCCCGAATCGCCTCGCAGCACCACCCGGGCTGCGGCGGAAAACAACGCCTCTTCGGCTGGGCTCAAGCGGTCAGCCTGCAGCAGGAAAATGCCGCCGCGCCGGTTTAGCCAGTTGTCGCCGTGCATGCGGCGCAGCAGGTGATGCAGCTGATCCTGCAGCGCCTGATCGTAGCTGGTCCCCTGCTCATTGAGCACCACCAGGTCTATCTTCAAGCCGCGATGACGCCAGTAACGATGTGCTTGCAGCAGCTCGCTCAGCAATCCCAGCTCTTCATCGGCAGCCAGCGATACCAGCAAAATGGGTAAGTCGCCGGAAATGGCATAGGGCCATAGGGCTGACTGACCCAGCCGGTTCTCGGCCAGTATCTGCGACGGTGGTCGCAGCGCGGGATGAGGATAGGTGAGCAGCGAGAACAGCTGTTGGAAGCGTTCCAATTCGGCCGAACTGAGATTAAGCTCGCGCAGTTGCAACTCACTTTGGGCCAGCGCCTGGCGAAAAGCGCTTGCTATCCGGCCAGGCGCTTGATACCGTTCTGCCAAAGAGAGCAGCTGCTGGCGCGAGGCGCCGGCCAGGGTGAGAAAAGTGACCTCCTTGGTGCTGTGCGCTTCAATTTCCAGGCTTACGCGCAGGCACATGATGGGGTCCAGGACAGCCCCAGTTGACCCGCTCAACCCGCCGCCCGGCCTCAGGGCTGCCGCCTGTCGGGGACCGCCGCCACGCCCCAGGAATTGGGCCCGGTCAGATTCAAAGTCTACCCGCATCGATTGATCCGACCCGATGACCACGCTATGGGCCAGATAGAGCGGTTGTTCCGTGGCCGCACGCGGACGGCGGCGGAACAGTAGCGTATGGTTTTCTGGCTGGTACTCGCTCTCAATAAACAGTTTGTTGAAGGCGGGATGGCGCCGGTCCCCGTTTTGGTCGCCCAGCACCACTTCCCCGTAGCTGATCAAGGCGAGACGTCGCCGCTGGCGGCTGTGGTTAGTTAACCGCACCTGCCGTACTTCCAGATCATCATCCGGCGGCACGGTGATCTGCATATAACTGGATATATCCGGACCGTTACAGCGAAAATCTACCTGATGCGGGGCGAAAAAAGTTTCCCACTGGCAGCCGGAACTGTCCATGGGCTGGCGGCTGGCAGACCACAGTTGGCCGCTGTCCCTATCCTGGATGTAAATCCAGCTGCCCCAATCATCCCGTGTGGTGTCGGCTCGCCAGCGGGTCAAGTCAGCTTCTTGCCAGCGGCTGTACCCGCCGCCGGCATTGGTTATCAGTACCCCATATCGACCGTTGGTCAGGTAATGGGCCAGGGGAAATGCCGTGGTCACAGGTACCTGCCAGGCGACGGCCGATATGATTGGCTGCTCCAAATGGACCATGGTTACCTCGTCCTGGGAAACCCTGGCCTCCGGAGCGCTGGCTGGCAGACGCTCCTGCAGCAGCAGCTCGACACTGCGCACCTGTGGATCGGCATGAAAGCGGCGCACCATCGGCTTGTCCCACAGCGTATTGACCAGCGAGAGCATGATCATAGCTTGATGGTGGATCATAAAGGAGCGAATGACGGCCGACTCCTGGCCCAGGGTCAGGCGGGCCGGGGTGAAATCGACGGCCTCATAAAAACCATAGTCCCCTACCATTTTCATCTCAATCAGGCGGGCGATATTATCCATCACGGCTTGAGGTCGGAAGGGCAGCGCCAGCATCGTGGCATAAGGACTGACGACCAGATCATCCTCCAGCCCTCGTTTAAAACCCAACCCCGGCGTGCCAAAGGCACGGTACTGGTAATTCATGTTGCTGTCAAAATGGTAGTAACCCGACTCAGAAATACCCCAGGGCACACCCATCTGTCGGCCGTAATCGATCTGGTGTTGAATACAGTTGTAGATGCTCTGGTTCAATAGTGTCTCGTTGGACTGCTGGGTCAGCAGGCTGGGCATCAAGTACTCAAACATGGTGCCGCTCCAGGAGAGCAAAGTCAGCCCTCCTTCTATCTGGGTTAGCGGCCGGCCCAGATAAAGCCAGTGCCGCTCCGGCACATCTCCTTTGGCGATGGCTAACAAACTGGCCAGTCGCGCTTCAGAAGCCAGCAAATCGTAATAATTCGCATCTTGGGACTCCGTATCGACGTTGTAGCCAATATGGAACACGCCGCGTTCAGGGTTATACAGGAAGCTAAAATTCATCTCAGCGATCAGCTTCTCAATGCGTTCGCTGGCCTCCGCAAACGTGGCCAGCATCTGCGTGATCTCCGTCGCCGCTGCCGCCAACGCCCGGTCAAACTCGTCGCACCATGCACCTGCTGGCTCCCCCGGTCCATCAGGCAGCAGGGCGGACAACTTGGCCAGCTGCTTTTGAGCGGTACGGCAGATGGCTGGTATTTCGCGGCAAGGGGTCCTGGTGAAGGGCAGCACGTCGACCAACGCCTGCCAGGCCGCAGCCACGGCTGGATCATCCTCAAGCGGAAGCAGCTCGGGAGCTGATTCTGTCACAAAGGTCAGCCAGGGCATCACCATCTGCACCTTGCGCTGCATATCAAACAACTGGTAACGCGCCCGGTCGGACCAGACCCGCACACTGTGCAGTGTCGCTGGCTCCAGCTGCTCGCCATTCAGCAAGGCTCCGAGTTTCTGGTCCGCCAAAGGCCACCCCTCCTCAATCAACCGCTCCAACAGCGCCGGCCAACAACGGGGATCGTCGCCTACCGCTTGAACCTGGCCCGCAATATGATCCAGCTGCGCCTGAAAAGCGCGTGTTGGCTCTGGTACGGACTCGGCCAACGGTGCCAGAATCTCACTTAGCACAGCCAGCGTATCGAGAAAGCCCTGCTGTCGCTGTGGCTGGGGCAGGCAGGTGTCCGCTGCGGCAAGGCAGCCCTGGCGCAAGGCCACCAGGCAGCAGGCCAGATTACCGCTGTCAACGGTGGAGATATAACGCGGCGGTAGTGGCGCCAGGGTCTGCGTATCGTACCAGTTGAGAAAATGCCCCTTGTACCGCTCCAGCAATTCCAGGTTATCCAGCGTGCTTTGTAAACGGACCCGCAGCTCAGGCAGGCCAATATAGCCCATGTCGAGGGCAGCCAGGGTAGACAAAAGCATCAGGCCGATGTTGGTTGGAGAGGTTCGATGGGCTACCAATCCCCGCGGATCTTCTTGAAAGTGATCGGGGGCCAGCCAATGATCTTCAGGGCCAACAAACTGCTCGAAGAAAAACCAGGTGCGCCGGGCCAGACAATGCAGCTGCTGCCGTTGGCTCTGCTGCAGTGGTTCTGCCGCCGGCTGCAGCGGACGGTTGATCCACAAAACGATCTGCGGTCCTGCCAGCCAGGCCAGCAGAAGCGGTGCCGCCACCGGCAGTGCCGCCAGGTTAACCAGGCTGATCAGCACGGCTAGAGCCAGCGCCAGCAAGGAAACGGCCCACATTTCCCGCCACATAATAGTTAATCGACTGGTTCTTGCCCAGCAGCCGGACAGTATGTGCCGCCGTGGTCCACTGCAGTAGCCGTTTATGAGTGACAAACATACGGTGCATGACGGTGATGATGGCATCACTGGCGATCAGCGCTTCATACGGCAAGACTACCAGATCCAAAAGCCAGCGCCACAGGGGCCGCTGGATAGTCTGGCCGTGGGCGATCTGGTCGCCGTGCCTCAGGCTCTGCATTAGGCGATTGATCAGGCTGGTAAAGAGATCGCTGGCCAGAGTCAGGCAGGCCACCAGGGTCCACACCAGCGACGAACCGGGCAGCCACAGCCAGCCGGAAATCAACAAAAGCATCACAGACGGCCGTAATAGGCTGCGTCGCAGGTTGTCCGCGATCTTCCAGCGATCAATCAGCCGCAGCTCATTGCGCACTTTGCCTTTGCGCAGGTGGGGCACTTGCGGCAGCAGCCATGGCAGCAGCTGCCAGTCGCCCCGGATCCAGCGGTGCGCCCGGCGGGCATGGGTCTGGTACGAGGGAGGGTACTCCTCATAAACGATCACATCAGAAACCAAACCAGCCCGTCCTTGCAGCCCCTCGAATAGATCATGGCTCAGCAGTGTATTCTCGGGCACCCGCTCTGCCAGGCAGCGGTTAAAGGTGGCCACCTCGTAAATCCCTTTGCCCATATATATGCCTTCGCCATAGAGATCCTGGTACATGTCCGACACAGCCAGGGAGTAGAGATCCAGGCCGCCGGGACCACTGAATAGGCGGGAGAATAAGGAGTGATTGGCGCTGCTGGGTTTGATTTCTACCCGGGGCTGCAGCACTGTGTAGCCGCCGTAGATAGCACCGCTTTCAGGGTGGAAGCGAACCTGATTCAAGGGATGAGCCAGCGTGCCAATCAGCTGTCGGGCCTGCCCGTGGGGCAACGTGGTGTCGGCATCCAGGGTGATAACATAACGGATTTGGGTCAGTTCGGCCGTGTGGCCAATCTGGGTAGTATAGGAGGTAGAATTGTCACCCAGCAGGAGCTGGTTAAACTCTTCCAGCTTGCCCCGCTTCCGCTCCCAACCCATCCAGAATCCCTCTTCAGCATTCCACAGCCGCTCGCGGTGAAAGAGATAAAAAGGACCAGTGCTCGCTGGACGGCCGTAATGCTGATTGAGCTGCTGGATACCCTGGCTGACCTGGGAAAGAAGCGCCTGGTCCTGGGGCATTTCCTGCTGCGGCGCATCACAGAAATCGGTAAGCAGGGCGAAAGTGATATGGGCATCTTGGTTGCGCAGGTAGTGCAGTTCTAACTGCTGAAGTAAAGTATCAACTTCAGCCGCATCGCTCAGCAGGGAGGGCACGACCACCATGGTACGGCAGGCGGTTGGGATGCCTTCCTCGAAGGCCATCTTGGGCAATACGCGCGGCTTTAACAGTTGGGTCATCAGCCAGGTGGCCCTGTTGACCGCCACGGTCAGCAGGGGAATGAACAGCAACAGGCTGGCAGCAAACAGCACCAGGGGTGAGGCGCCCACGTAACGCAGGTAATTTAACAACAACAGCAGCATGAACAGGGTAAGACTGACCACGCTGCCCAGATACGACAAAGTGGGGTGGCGCTGCAGAAACCAACGCTGCAGCCGGGTCAGCCGGGGCGGTTGGTAAGCCAGTGCTTGCTCCATCTGGGATAGGCCATCGTCGATAAGATAATAACCAGCATGCGTTTCGCAGGCCGCGCGCGCGAGCGGCGCCAGGCCGGACCCGGCCTGGCGGGCCAACTGGATCGCTTGACCAGCCACCTCTAGCTCTTCCAGGGAGGTACCCCGCGATAATCTCTCCACCACCTTACGATAGGAGTCCCGGGTGTTGAAGTCCATCTCCAGGTATACGCCCGCCGGATCTTGGGCCAGTACCTGGTCCACCAGGCTAACCTCTTCGAAGAAGCGCTTCCAGTCCTGGGCATCCAGTAGACGCAGGCCCAGTATGCACCAGGCTACGGCCGTATCGGCTGTGTCACTGGGAGCTTCCGGCGCGAACGGCCGTTGGGGCACAATTTGACCGGTTAAAGGGGCCAGCACCTGGATCAACCTTTCAATAATGCCGAAGCGCAGCATGGTAGGCAGCGCCCACAGCTCGCCCATGGTCAGCGGTGTGATTTCCTGGTAATAGGTGACTAATCGCTGCACCCAATCCAGATCCAGCCGCTCCGGCTGGCCAGCCAGCAGCTCCTGCGCCAGCAAGTAGACGCGCGGGTAACCGCTCCAATCACCAACCACCATGCGCGGTAGCTGGTTGTAAAAGTGGCGGGGCATGTCTTGTTCAATTTGGCGCAGCGCGCTGCTTACCACATAGTAGTTATCCAGCAACCACTCGCCCACTTGCCCAGCCAGTAACGCGTCTTGGGCTTGCTGGCGAAAGAACAGATAGGCCCGGTACAAGATTGTTTTCTGTGTATCTAGCCGCTCCAGCGATTGGCGATCGCTGCCAAGCAGCGACACCTGTTGCTGACCCTTGGCCAACAGGTGGGCAGAACGTTTCAGCGACGCCCGCGGGCCAACCGCCTCTCCCACACCCACGGCAACCGTCGCCGTCTCGGCTGCAGACATCCTCTAATGTCCTTTGACTTCTCTGGCGGCGGCCTGCGCCTGGGACAAGGCAAAATCATTTGGCTCCAGATCTTGCACGATGAGTAAAGGGGTGGTGCCATACTCGATGAAACTGGTAGTCAGACTGCCATAAGGCCATTTGGCATGGCCGGAATAACCGTGAGCACTGATCACCACCAGATCCACCGCTTCATCTTCCACCAATTGGTGCAGGCTGATAGCGATATTCTCGCTAACCAGCAAGCGGGGTTCAAAATCGACCGCCAGTCGCGTCAGCAAGCGTTTGAAATAAATGTCGGCCGCGGCCAGGTTACGATCGACGAAGCGTTGGATCAAGTCCAGATCACCCTGATTCAGCGGCGTCTGGCGGGGCATCTCCGGTCTAACCACTACATGACCTAGCAACAAGCTGGCCCGGTGCTTTTGGGTCAGCGTCTCCGCTGTCGGCAGCACACACTCAGAACGCAGTGAACCATCCAACGGCACCAACAGCCGCCGGTATCGTAGACCGACCAGCTCATCAACGACGGGGTTATAAGCCCGGATCACTACGCTGGAGATCAACGACTCCTGAATGATCTTCCGAACCACGCTGTTGACATTCCAACGGCTCATCCCTGTCTGGCCATGACTGCTCGTCATGATTAGATTGATCGCATGGCTGTGGGCATACTCGATAATCGTTTGCGCTGGCTGGCCCTCCAAGAGTAGCGGTTTCGGGTCCAGGCCAGCCTGGCATAAACGGTCGACCACATCTTGTAGATAAGCTTCAGCTTCTGCTTTGCATAATCGCCAGGAGAAGGGATCGATCGGCTGGAGGCGATTGGCAGCTGTGGGGCATTCCATAACGTGAATCAGCGTCACCTGGGCATCATAAACATCGGCAAAGGCGACCAAATGGGGCAGAACACATTCCGCGATCGGGGATTGATCGAGCGGCACCAGGATATTATTGAACATTGCTCCATTCCCTGTGAGACAGCGCAGCAACCAGGCAGCACCCTTCCCGTTCGTGTTACGGCCAAGTGTGCGGCATTGCTCTTAATGCAATCAGCGATGATTGCTTACGTGGGTTGTCTGTGGTGGCGGCTGGGGTCAGGTTTGTGGGATGTTAGCGAAATACCAGACTCACCGGCAACCCTATCTAAGCCGTAATTTTGGCTCCTCTATAAGAACACTATACAGCTTTTTCAGAAGTGATGTCAATATTGTTTCATCTGAGACCTAGACAGATCTCCAATCACCAGAAATCATCGGGAAGGAAAGCGGCGATCTGTTCGAAAAGAGGTTGTGTTGCAAAAGTGGGCTGTGCTGCAGAATTTCAATTTGATTCTTGAGCAAGCGTGGTGGACCGAAACGGCCGTTTTTTGACTATACGGCTATACCAAAAAGTCGGAAATGAACCAGATCCCAATCCGGGTCGAATCTGCCATTTCATAAATCGGTGGTCTTGCTCGATCAGATTGTTCATATACTGGCTCTGCCTGAGACGGCACCGTTCAGGCAACAGCTTGGCCTTTTTCAGATCACGAGTGGCACCAATATAGGCTGGATGCTTGTCAACATTGATAACGCGAGGAATGGTCAGATTGGGTCTCGTCGTCACTGTTTTACGAAAGAATCTGGCTGCCGCTCTCCTGGTGCGCCTCTGGCTGAAGTAGAAATCCAATGTGTGGCCTGTCGAATCCAAAGCTCGATACAAATACATCCACTGCCCCTTGACCTTGACATAGGTTTCATCAACGCGCCATGAATCGTTGGTTTGCTTCAGATAAGGGCGGCTACGTTTATCCAATTCAGGCGCATACTCTTGAACCCAACGATAAATGGTGGTGTGATCGACTGACAAACCACGTTCAGTCATCATTTCTTCGATGTCGCGATAGCTGAGAGCATAGCGCAAATACCAGCGGGTACAGATCAATATAATGTCTGCCTGGAAGTGGCGGCCCTTGAACGGATTCTCCACGTGGTTACTTCCTTGATTGAAGATGATGTGAAGGAGATTATCCGTTCAAAAAAATTTTGCAACACAGCCCAATTTAGGTGAATAAGTCCGGCGGGCCGACAGATTCGATAGTGTGTTATTGAATTTTAGGTCATTTTGGCGCATTTTGGAGGCTTGTGAACCTAACTTCAAACAGATTATGGCACCTCAAATGGTCTTCCGGAGCCGATTAGGTCATGGCTCATCAAAAGTACGTCAGAACCCTGTCACCAAGTCTATCAGCAAGGAGCATGCAATGAATCAATCCCAAGATTCGAATGAAGATCTAAATACCAATTTGGGATTTACTGCTCAAGCAAAGCTATACTTGAATAACCTCATCGCCTACCCGAATATCTCCACCGGCAACTACTTTGGCTAACATTCCCACCAGACCTCCAAATGCATCGTTGCTGCGCCCTTGGGCAACTTCCAGACGTACACAACCGGTACGCGCCATCGTTATTTCGATCGTCGCTGATTCACCGATCTGCAGTTGGGCACCGGGCAGTAAATGCTCTACATCCAAGCCCTGGACAATGATCTGCTCCCCGAATTCACCTGGTTCCGTACGGTAGCCCAATGTTTTTAGGCCTTCAAGCCATTCTAGAGAAAGAACATTCAGTTGACGATTGCGGCTTCGTCCCGCCTTGGCATCTCCCTTGATGCCGTGGTCCGCTACGAGTGTCGCCTGCTGCAACGGCTCGCGCATAAAATCGCCGATTCGTTCGCCGTACTTTTTGTCTTCAGGTTGATAAACGATGCTATATATCTTTGACATAGTGTGATTTCCTTTTGGAATGATGATTAGCAGGTGGTTCACCGTCAGGTCTCAGCTGCCAGCCGCCCCGAACTGTGCTACTGCTGGGGGATTTCTATGATGATAGTTCGGCGGACGATGATACCAAAGTAAGGCTAGGAAACAAAAACCGAACGAACCGCATAAGGTTTGTAGTAACCACTGCACTGGTTCTTGCGGTTGAAGCCGTTACTACCAACATTCTAGAGACCCGCGGACACGTGTCTAGGGAATCGTAACCGTATTGAGAGGGACGACGCCATCGACAAAGCTACTGCCATCGGAGGAGTAGGCGAGTAAACGCTCGCCGCTGGCAGAATCATATAGGCCGACCCTTATTTCGTACGTTCCCGGCGCTATCCCATCCAACGGTAGTTGCACGGTATCGGTAATGAACTCGCCGGCTTCCCACCAATTTGTAGGATAGGTCCACTGCTGTGGGATAGTGTCTGCTTGAGCGACCAGGCTGTTGTCATCGCTGTTGATCAGGTGTACGAAGACTTTGTAGTTTTGTTCCATGCGTCTCTGTGCTTGCCAATAGAAGGTGAGATCCAAAGTTTCCCCAACGGCCGTATCATAACCCGCCAGCCGAATCACCTCTCCCCATGTTACGGCCGTTTCTTGCGTTGGCTGCGGTGGTCGAAATTGCCGCTGGCGACTTTCTATGAAAAGGGACGCAACAGGAATCGCCGCAATCTCTTCTTGCGGGCTTTGCAGCGAAACAGAAAATGTATAGGCGCCCGCGGGCCAGAAGGGATCGATCTGCAAGGTCTGGCGCAGGTGCACAATCTCGCCTGCTTGCCAGCGAGAAGTGGGCCAATCTGGGGCCAGCGGCTCACATTTTTCGCGGACCGTTTCGCTGTCGCTAGTCAGGAGTAAACACATGCTGTAGTCATTGGCAACGGCCGTTTTGCTGCCCCAATCCAGGTCTACAGTCACCCATGCCCCGGGCGCGGCCGTTTTCGGTGAGACCGTCACCTGAATCAAACCGAAATCGAGATCCCCGGTAGTAGCACTTGTTACTGGCTGGTTGATGGTCACATTCGCGGGCGTGACGGCCGTCTTGTAGACTAGCACATCATCATCAACGTAAAGCGGCTGCAGTACCAGCCATCTCCTCCACTCAGCTTCTTGCTCATCACTCAAGAACTTCTTGTGCAGAACCAGGTAGCGGACATCTTCAGCATGCAGCAGCCGCAGTTGCTGAGCTACATTGCTTAAGTCCGGTGGCATCGTCGGATTCTCCCGCAATCCACGCAGCAAGGGGACGCTGTTGATGAAGGTGTAGGCATCCTCTGGCACGCGGGAAACATGGCCGCCCACCAATGGCTTGCCATGGGTAAACTGGTACAGCATGTACTCCTTATCATAGGATCGCGACCCTAACGGCAGGTCGACAATGCCAAACCGTTCCTGATCCTGCGCCAGTTGCCCATACCACGCTGGTGTATCCAATGGGTAGAGCGGGTAGCTCACCATATACTCGCCCATGATTAGGAGCGAGAAGATTCCAGCCAGGACGATTCCAGCGCTCGTGGGTCGCCGCAGCCCTGGCTTGGCAGGGTGATTATCCTTAGCAGCAAAACGCTCGATAATGGATTTAACGCCGAATGTAGCCAAGATCGCCACGGGTATGCTCAATATGACGTTAAAACGATCGGGATGGCGGACAATCTGGATCAGAAAGAGATCCTCCAGCCAGGCCATTGGCAGCGGCATCAACGCCACGCCATTGACCTGCAAACTGCTGCCCAGCGCCAGCAATATGTATAAGAGGGCGACGACCAGCCAGAAACGAGCGAACCGCCACTGCCGCCACAAGCCAATCAAAATCAACAGCAGCACCGTAAAACCGACGAACGGTGTGTAAGTTTTGTTGACGCCCACGTTGTCGTACCAGCTGTAAACCGCTTCTCCCCAGAGAGGGTGGTAGCGGTTTGGCAAGACATATGCCAGCAAATCAGTCTGTTGCGGCGTCTCAGCAACGAACAAGGAATCAGGATCTTCACGGGTTATCTGGTTGGTGATAACCGGCAAAAGCAGCGGGGCCATCAACAGCGCAGCCCCCGCTCCTGCAGCCAAGAGGAGCCCCAACAGCCGGCGGCTTATCTGAGCCCGTTCGCTGGCCAATTCGTACAATAAATACAAGCCAAGCAGCGGAGCAGCCATAATCAGCAATTGCCAACGTGTCAGCCCGGTCAAAGCCAAAAAGAGGGCTGTCAAAACGGCGTCCTGCCAACGGCCGTCATCCAAAAGACGCTGCAAAGTGAGCAATGTCAGCGGGATCCAGGCGATCAAGATCAGGTTGGGATGATTGTGATGTGACAAGATATACGGCCAGAAGGCCGCAATCAAGCCGCCCACCACTGCCGCCGGGGCCGAACCCGTCACTTCCCGCGCCAGCAAGAACACCGCCAGCCCATTTAGCGGAAAAATCAGCAAGAAAACGAATGTATACGCAGCGGCCTCTCCTACCAGCGCTTGCAGCGGCAGCCAGGCGGCGATATGTACCCAGGCGATATTGTGGGTAAGAAGGGAAACGCCTTGCGGATAGTAAAGCAAATCGCTGAAGAAAGGGTTCTGCCCATTAAGGAGCGCATGTTTGATCCAGCGAAATGTCCAGAGATGATTGAGTGCGTCTCCTTCACTGCCCGGAATTGCCCCATTCAGCCGCATCACAGCCGGCCAGGTGACGGCAACTGTAATCAGACAGTAAAGGAAAAAGATCAGAATCGACGGCCAGATCCGCGCCCATCGTCGATGCCCAACTGGAATATCCCGTTGCATAAGCTCAAATGTACATCAGAGAATGATTTGTGCAAACAGGATAGACTTGCCGATTAGGCAACGTTGTTATACCGTACCTTGTTCTGCAAAAAGCGAAGAACGTATCAAAGATTTCGCAAAACCCGTCCTGGGCATGTCGCAGGATTACGCTAATCGGAAAATGAACGTGAAACTTCTGTTTCGTAGGTCGATTTGGTAAATTGTGTGTTTCATCTCACTAAAGGCTTGTAGCGCGATTTGGTAAATCGCGTCTCGATTCGCCAAATCGCGCTACTAAATAAAGGCGGGGACGTTTTTGAAAAGCTGCGCACTTCTATCATTACTATTACTGCTGGTTGTGACGGCCGTGGGCTGTGGGTCGACTACTCCTGCCAACGACCGCCCTAACATCCTGCTGATCGTCAGTGACGACCAGCGTAGCGACCAGATGCAGTTCATGCCGCGCACCCAATCCCTCATATTCGACCAGGGTGTTGCTTTTGATGAGGCATATGTCACCACCTCCCGTTGTTGCCCTAGCCGTTCCAGCATCCTAACCGGCATGTTTGCTCATAACCATGAAGTTATTCTCAACTCCGATCCCTTAACGAAAAAGACGATGGTCGAATACCTCAACGACAATGGATATTACACCGGCCTGGTAGGCAAATATTTGAATTCCTATCCCGTGGCTCCCGAAGATCCGCCGCGACCGGAATTTGACTCCTGGGTTGCCATGATCAGCGGCCCCGACGGTTCGCGTTACTTTGATACCTCTCTCAATGTAAACGGCCAATGGACTGAAAACAGTGGATACCAAACCTATATTCTACGCGATTACGCCATCAACTTCTTACACCAGGCGCAGGAACAACCCGATCCCTTCTTCCTTCTCTTTTCCCCCTATGCACCCCATCTGCCTGCTGTCCCCGCCCCTGGAGACGAGCAGCTCTATCCTGACTTGCCGCTGCACAATCCGCCGAATTTCAATCCCGAGGATATGAGCGACAAACCGCAATGGATGCACTCGTTGCCCTATCTAACCGAAGATCAGACTGCCAGTATCCAAAGGGACTGGCTGCACCAGAACCAGACACTCAACGCGCTTGACATTTCTGTCGAAAGTCTGATTCAGGAGTTGGATCAACTGGGCATGCTAGACAACACGATTGTCATCTATTTGTCTGACAACGGCATGTTTTTGGGAGAACAAAGATTTCCCATCGGCAAGGTCTACGTCTATGAAGAATCCATGCGCGTGCCTTTCGCCGTACGCTATCCAGAACTCATCAAGAAGCCACGCGTCGAATCGCGCCTGGTCGCCAACATCGATATCGCTCCCACAATCTATGAGCTGGCGGGCATCCCCATCCCAGAAGAAGTAGACGGTTTGTCCTTGCTGACCTTGCTGCGCAACCAGCCTTTTGCCAGGTGGCGCGATCATCTATTGCTGGAAGGCTGGCCGTTAGGAATCGCCTACGTAGAAAACAGCCCACCCTTTCAGGCCATCCGCAGCGAGCAATATGTCTACGTGGAAACAGAAGGGGATATCTCAGAACTGTACGATTTGGAGCAGGACCCTTATCAACTGCACAACCAGATTGAAAATCCCGCCTACGAAAAGGTTGTGACGCAGCTACAAGGGATCTTGGCAGAAGAGAGAGAATCGATCCCACCGCTTCCTGCCACAGAATAGATACTTACTGCCTGTACTGCAGCTTTTCAGATTTACTAGCTACTTCCTCCACCGCGTCTAGCATGTTCGCCTCTCTATCCGTAGAATTTCTGATCTTTGCAAACTACACAAGTAATCAACCCGCCTCCCCAACATGTTTTCAATATGTCTTCTCTTTAGCCGTAGAATTCATTCTGCGCGTCCGGGGATCGAACTATTACCCTCCAAAGCAGACAAATCCAACAATTATGCAGCCACGGAACAAACCAGTGGCTACCGATTTCCAGGGACAACTGCATGCTGACTGCTCCCCGACACTATCTTTGCGGCCTGTCATCTGCTAGAATAGACTAACTGATATTAATGAAATGCGACAGATGAGTTGTGGAGGTCTATTATGTCGGATGATGTAAAGAAATTGCACCGTTCCAAGGATAATCGTTGGTTGGCTGGGGTCTGCGGCGGTATCGCCGAGTATTTCAACATAGACGCGACCCTCATACGTGTTCTATTTATCTTGTTTGGATTCGTTGTTGGTGGCGGTATCGTAATCTATCTCATCTTGTGGATTATCATTCCAGAAGCGCCTGAAACGACCGTCGAAGCGGATCTTGAGATAGAAGACGTAACAGAAGCCAAAGAAGAAGTCGCAGAGACCGAGCCCGAAGACGAGTCTGAGTAAGGTCAGAGATGGCAGGAGCTAGGGATCAGCTTCCTGATCCCTAGCTCCTAGCGCCTACTCCCTACCCCCTTTTTCCACCAAACTAGGCAAAACTGATATAGTTCGGTTGGTACATCAGATCTTTGACGTGGGCCAGCATATTGTACGGCCGTGGCTCGTCCGTTAAACCCTCACTGTAGGCAACTTCGGCCACGGCGGCGGCGATATTGGCCGAGACGGCGCGAATCTTGGTCAGTGGCGGGTAGACCCGTCCTAGTTCCAGATCCTCCTCGGTGACCTGCTGCGCGAGCGTCTTGGCCGCGGCCATGAACATGCTGTCCGTCACCCGCTTTGACGCCACGGTGATGACGCCGAGACCGACGCCGGGGAAGATATAGGAATTATTGCCCTGGCCTGGCACGCGGACACGATCGTCGTATGTGACCGGATCGAAGGGGCTGCCGCTGGCGAAAATGGCCTGGCCCTTTGTCCATGTATACGCTTGTTCGGCCGTACATTCCGCTTTAGAAGTGGGATTTGAGAGCGCGAAAACGATCGGTTGCTCGTTGAGGCGCGCCATCTCTTCAACCACCTCCTGGGTGAAAGTCTGCGGTTGGCCGGAAACACCAATGATCGCCGTGGGCTTGAGTGTCTGTACAGCCTCCAGCAAGGTAGCCATCTGTTCATGCTCATGCGCATAAGGCAGCTTATGCTCCGCTAGATTCTCCCGGCTCTTAACCACGAGCCCGCTGGAATCAACAAACCAGCACTTCTCCCGCGCCTTCTTTTCGCTTACCCCTTCTTCTCTAATAGCCGAGACGATCAGGTCCGCGATGCCGATGCCCGCTTCTCCCGCCCCTAAGAATAAGAAGCGGTGATCCTTAAGCTTGCCGCCGGTGAGGCGTAAAGAGGCATAAAGACCGGCCAGAGTTACGCTGGCTGTCCCCTGAATATCGTCGTTAAAGGTGCAGATGCGATCGCGATATTTTTTCAGCAGGCGGAAAGCATTATGATTGGCGAAATCCTCGAACTGAATAACGGCGCGCGGGAATCGTTTGACCAATTCACCGATGAACTCCTCAACAAAATCATCGTAGGCATCACCAGTGATGCGCTTCTGCTGCAAGCCGATATATTGCGGATCATTTAGCAGCTCCTCATTGTTGGTGCCTACATCAAGGCAGATCGGCAATGTCGTCGCCGGATGGATGCCGGCGCAGGCCGTGTACAAAGAGAGTTTTCCAACAGGGATACCCATACCAGCCGCGCCCAAGTCGCCCAGCCCCAGTATACGTTCGCCATCAGTGACAACGATCATGCGCACATTCTCATAGGGCCAGTTTCTCAAGCAGCGGTCTATGTTCCCGCGGTCATTGGCGGAAATGTAAAGACCACGTGGACGGCGGAATATTTGACTATATTCCACGCACGCCTGGCCAACCGTGGGCGTATAAATGATCGGCATCATCTCTTCGATATTGTCCATCACCACGCGGTAAAAAAGGTTCTCGTTACGATCTTCCAGATCGATGAGATAGATATACTTTTCAAGGTCGTTCGGTTTCTTGCGGAAGTTAGTCACCACGCGCTCGGCTTGCATTGCCTGCGTGTTGACCCGTGGTGGCAATAAGCCGCAAAGTCCCAGGAGCTGCCGTTCCTCTTCAGAAAAAGCCGTACCCTGATTGAGAATCGGGTTATGCAACAATTCAATTCCCCTCGGAAGGTCACTTGGTAAAATCGGATTCATTTGTTCGTCGGGCATGTTGGTTCCTCAAGTATGTCATGCTAATAAATTCTTTTAAGCCAAATCCCCGATTATAGCCCAATATGGGAGGGTAGTAGGTGGCATTTGACATGCTAATCGGGTGACGTTTGTCATGGGTTAATCTCTTATGGCGGTGGAGAGCAGAAAATGCCCTTTTTCTGTTCTTTTTCGCTGGAATACGCATATTCTGTGGATACAACCGCTTTCATTCTTGTAGCCTCCAGACGTCTCAACTAAACTCAGTGCACCTGAACGGTTGATTGATTGAATATGGAAAGATTGGGCCAGTTTCTGAAACTGGCCCAAATCTCGGAATATCAGGCTGGCACATGCATTGGTTTGTATCTGATTAGGCAGACAAGGCAGCGACTGCAGATGAATTAAATCCTTTAACTATCAGCCACACCGCCAAAACCATTTCCTGCAACGCAAGTGGGGCCTCTAAGATCCCCAACTCGGAGCCGAACAACCCTAACAGGGCTGCGGCTAAATACAGGACAGCTCCAATAAGCCCCCAGACTGACAACCAGCGAGGAATCAGTTTTGTCTGAAAAAACAAATAGTAAATCATCAGAGCACCCAGGCTGAAAACGATTGACACAATATAACCAATCCAAACACCTGCTACCTGCAGTAAAGTGGCCGCAGTTTGAAAATAGGAAGCATCGGCGGCGCCCGCTTTTACATAATCCTGACTTAATGTCAATAGCAGTAGCCAGCACACTACAATGGCAATATAGCAAACGGCCTCAAGCGTCCCCCTGAAAACAACAGACCCAAGAGCCAAGGCTTCATTATGTTCTCTTAAAGAGCGGAAACATCACAACCGGAACCATAGCCAGTGCAAAGGCCATAACCAGCACAAGGAGCGCTGCTACGTACGATTTGGCTTTCATTTGCAGAGAATTTAACAAGATAATCTGGGTCCTCTAGAATGGGTCCTGCAAAAACAAAGAGAGCCAGAAAACCCGCAACCGTCCCAATGATGAATAATACTCCCACAACTATTGCGGTCTTTCTGGTTGAGTTCATTTTTTCTCTGGTAGCCATCGTTTTTCCCCTTTTGACTATTGCGATATTTGTGAAATCTTACGTTGACAGTATAGCAGCCAGATGGTATTAGTGTCATACCCCTGGAGTATTATTCGCAGGGTTAATTGCAGGCCTGAAAGGAGGGAATGGCGCCCCTTCCCAGATAAGGGTGAGTTAGTGACCAAGTTTTAGACCCCGATTGAGCCGTTCAAACAGACGCAGCCGGGGCACCAGATTCGGCCGTAACGGGAGAATAGTCAGCTTCGTGCGCAGAACCATTTCTTGCAGAGGAGCGTCAAGATGGAAAAGGTTGGTTTTGGGGCGCAGCTGGCAGGAGGTCACCTTCCCTGATTAGGTGCTGCAAAACGGATTGTCGTGTTGAGCGGGCATTCAAACAGCCAATCATTTGTGGGTCACCGTCAACTATTTTCCGGCCACTGGCTGTAGGGATTGGCGACCAGGTTGGCGTTGAAGTAGCGCGGATCATCGGTCACTTCCTGCGCAATCCAGGAGGGCTTACTAAACGTCTCATCCTCGCGATTCGAGTTCCACTTCAGCCAAGATCAGCCCAGCGTTTTCACCAAAGAATTCGTCTATTTCCCAAATCAGACCGTCATGCTCGATCTTGCGCCGCGTCTTTTCGATGAGCGGCCGTTCACATAGGCCATCCAGCATCTCATCTGCCTCAGCAACGGGGATTTCATATTCGAATTCCAGGCGCGTTGCCCCAACGGTTACACCCTTAATCGTCAAATATCCTTTCTGACCAATCGTGCGCACGCGCACCGTGCGCTCTTTGACCGTGCTTAAATAGCCCTGCCGGTAAACTATACCCGCCACATCGCGCCAGCTTCTATCTTCATGGATGAGGTATTTGCGTTCGATCTCTTTCGCCATCGTCCAACTCCGTTCACGGCTGACCATATTACCAATTCAGCATCTAAATTGCTATCGGTCTCCCATACCCAATCGAAACGAACCTTTGTCAAATCGTTCTACAGCTTGAATGGATCCGGCAGCGGCGAAAGACCCAAAATTCTCTTAATAGCCAGCAGATAATTGACATTTTCGTACGCTCCCAGGCCTATAGTATCGCGCACGTTCAACACGGCCGTCTTGTTCTCCGACTCAACAGCTACGGACTGAATAGCCGCGCCGTTGATCAGCAGATCGTTGATTTCGACGCGGCACGCGCCAATCGTGAAATGAAACCGCTGCTTGAAGACCCGTGCCAGGCGCACGTCAGCGTGTGGCCACGCCACTTCGTCGAGAAACTGCTCCGCAGAGTAATGCTCACGGGGCAGGCCAGGGGCACTCACTCCCAATAAAGGGAAAATCTCCACCTCAATCTTTTCCGCCGCCACCGGAAAATCCAATTTTAACACCGGTCGCCACTGCTCCAGCGATTGCTCGACGACCATCAATGCTTTAACGTCAAGCTGGTTATAGCGCATTTTGACATTGTTGCGGTCATTAACCGCCGTAACCAGATAAATATCCGTTGACTCCTGCATAAACTCGCAATCAGAACGGCTTCTAATAGCCTCAATAACCCGCCCAAAAGACTGCGCGAAAGCACGAAACTCATAGCGCGGGACGACTACATCATTATCACTGGTCAAGATTTCACCTCCTTCACTTAGTTCGCTCAACTGGCTAACTGCTAACTGCGTTCAGCTCCTTATTGCCTACTGCCTACGCCCTACACCTTACCCCCTACCAAGCACTGCCGCCAACAAAGCCATGCGTATATACATACCGTTCTGAACCTGGCGAAAGTAGGCCGCCCGCGGATCGGCATCGACACTGTAATGAATTTCGCCGACACGGGGCAGCGGGTGCATGATGATCATATCTTTCTTGGCCCGGGCCATCAGCTCGGAAGTGATCTCGTATTGGTCTTTCACCTCCTCATATTGAGCCAGGTCGGCGAAGCGTTCTTTTTGCACCCGCGTGACATAAAGAACGTCGGCGTCTTCTATGACATCGGCCACGTCGTGCGTTTCGCGCACGTCCACACCCGCGTCGATGACCTGGTTCATGATGTTCAAAGGCAGGCGCAGAATTTCAGGTGAGACGAAACGCAAGCTTATATTAAAGTGCAACAGCAATTTCGTGAGCGAGTGTACCGTACGGCCGTTGCGCAAGTCACCGATCATCGCCACGCGCAGACCATCCACCCGTCCCAGTTCCTCACGAATAGTGAAGAGATCCAACAAAGCCTGGGTGGGGTGTTCGCCAGCGCCATCTCCGGCATTAATGATCGGTACCGATGCATAAGCGGCGGCCGATTTAGCGGCGCCGATCTGCGGGTGGCGCAGTACAATGGCATCAGAGTACTGTTCCAACGTACGCACCGTATCGGCCAACGTTTCCCCTTTGCTGACCGAACTGAACTGCACGCCTTGGGTGATCGGTATCACCGCGCCTCCCAGTCGTTCCATGGCGGCGATAAAGGAAGAGCTGGTCCGCGTGCTGGGTTCGTAGAAAAGACAGGTGAGCACATTGCCCTTGAGCAAGTCCACTTCCCCGATACGCTGAACCATCTCGCGCATCTCTCGTGCACGGCCGAAAATGGTGCGCAGCATCTCGCGGTCGAACTGCTGTACGGACAGAATGTCCATTCCGGTCAAGCTGTTGCTGTAACTGGTTTTTTGCTATTAGTTCATCGTAATTGAACAAGGGCTGCTGTTTCTCATCGATCATTTGAATATTCTCCCATAATAGTGGCTGACCGCAGACAGCCTTCAGCCTTCAGGACAACTGAAGCGTGCTCGGGTAAGGTACAGGAACCAAGGAAATAAAAAAGCCTGATCGCTGAGGATCAGGCCTTTCAGTGCAGCAAATGCATGCGCATAATTCTACTTCCGGAACGGTTGTCTTGTCAGACATGCTCATACTTGGTACCGGGATTGAAGTCTAGCATAATTATCCGAAGCTGCCCAATTTGCTGTTGCACCGAATGTCTCCAATTCAGTTGCAATCAGCAATCGCAACGCAATCGATCGTCTTCGATTACGAAAGCGATTGACATTTAGAATGCTCACTCCTCTACTTCTGGCTGAAATGAAAAACACCCTTTGCCAAATTGGAAAAGGGTGCGTTTCACCTACCACCTACCTGCCCATACCTACCTGTTTATAGAAGTGACTCATCTGGCCGGCCAGGCGGGATCCCGGAACTGCTGGATTTCAAGCAGATAGCCATTGGGATCGCGCAGGAAACAGTGATAAATGTTGTATGCGGCGTTGTAAGAGGGCGGCTTTTCGAATGCAACTCCCTGGCGCTGTAAATAGCGGTGCCATTCGTCGACCTGGCTCGTAACCAGCGTGAAGATGATGCCGGCGGGTGGGATTGGGACATCGTCGTTTTGACAGAAACCAAGAAAACTGCCTCCGCTAATACGGTAGATGAGGCAGGTACCTTGATCCAAGACTTGTTCCAGGCCGATGACTTCATCGTAAAAGCGGGCTGTTCTTGCCAGGTCGCGGGTGTAGAGAAAAGTTACTTGCTGGTCGATCGGGGGGTGGGACATGGGTGTACCTTGTAGATGATCAGTTGCCGCTAATCAGTTATCAGCGAGCAGTTGCAGTTATTCCTCTCAGGTGTCTCCGCACCATCCTTGAATGTTGGTTTGCTTATTGTAGCAGAAATGCTGGCTGACCGGATCAAGGTACGAACCTTTGCCAGCTCCGTTCACGCCTAAGGCTAGTGCCCAACCGCCCCGCCGCAACGCAGATCAGACCAATTTTTCAACGATGAGCAGGAAGTCCACAAAAGTGGCCGGCACTAGTGTGACGTTGGGGATGATGGCCACAACTTCTCCCTCAAGATTATTGAGGAAATTTTCCAGTTTGTGCTGGTCTTTGGTCATTCTGATATTGAAGCGGTGAACTCTGTATATCTGTTTCATGGTGAGTCTCCTACGGAGACGGCCTTTTGCCAGGGCGTCAACAAGATGAGAAGATGCCAACTCTGCAAAAGTTGGCATCTTTTCGGCTCTAAGTGCGCCATTCGGTGAGCAGTCTCTTCAGATTAAATGATTGCTCGGATAGCAAGTTGCCGGCCCGGAAGAAGCGGGCGGCCAAGAGAACAAAAAGATAGGTCGTGACTGCCAGGCCGACGAGGCTGATCACAACCTGCCACGTCGGAACGGGGCCAACGGCAAGACGGGTGACCATGGCACTGGGCGCACTGAGCGGGAACAGGCTTAGCGCTATGGTCAGGATAGACTGCGGATTCTCCGCGAATAGCGACCCGGCCATCAAGGTGGGCAAGAGCGGCAGAATCAATAGCCAGGTCATTGGTGCCGCCTCGCGTGCATTGGGCGCAATCGCTCCGGCAGCGATCATGGCCGAGGCGAAGAGCAAGTAACCCAATACTAGGAAAAGGATCGCAAGCAGAAAGAAGCCGGGCGGGAAGGCGAAACCAGCGACAGATGGTAACGCCCCACCTCGGCTGATAAGCAAGAAGCTGCCGGTGGCCAAGATAACTATCTGAATGAGCATGACCATGCTCATCGCCAGGATTTTACCGACCATCAATTGGCGTGGGTCTACGCTGAGCAGCAGAACTTCAACCGTACGGTTTTCTTTTTCCGAAGTGACGCTGCGCAACAGGTAGCTGCTGCCCATGAGCAGCAAGAAGTAGAATAGGTAGGGAAGGGCAATAGAGGCGACTCTGGCCCCTGCTTGATCATTAACTTCGCCCGCAGTTGAATCCTTGACCGCTCGGATTCTGACTTGATCCTTAGGGATAGGATCAAGCAGCGCGGCCAGTAAACGCTCGTCGCCGGCAAGATTATAATTGATGGCATAGGGCAGCATCCACGCCTGATCGCTGTTAAAGGCCAGCCCCATCTCTTGCCCATCGAGGCGTATCTGGAAGTTGCGGTCGAGAATAGCTATCTGCCCGGTTTGCAGATAACCTGGGGGAATGTGGACGACTTGTTGGATATCGTCCCTCTCCAGGGCCGCGCGCGCTTCGGCCGTATTGGCAAAACGCCTAAACAGAGCGGGTGGCAAGTCGTCCGGCAGCTCCTTAAGCAAGCCCGCTTCATCCACCAGACCGATACGCAGCGTTTCGGCCGTCTCGCTCCCTTCTTCTTCGCTTTCGCTGCCAGACGAGATATCACCGCCGCCACTTTCTTCTCTGGTGTTGAGCAGCACCAATCCCAGGATCACGGCCGACATGAGCAGCGTCGTCAGCCAGAACGATCGCTGCCGGATCGTTATCCCAACATCATGTTTGATTACCAACCAGATATTGTGCATAGCCTTTCCCTCGTCACTGTTAGGAACCACGAACTGCCCGTAGTGCGCTTCTTCAAGCTGAGCGGCTGTCCATAACGCAGCATACCGCTCCTAAACAGTCGTGCGGCTGTGCGCATCATCCACATTGTGGCGACGACCAGCAGTACCCAACTGAGACCAACTTGCCACAAGGGCACTGAGCCCAGCCCCCAGCGCAGGGAGATAGTGAGAAAGGCCGTCGTAGGAAAGAAGGAAAAGAAGATGATGGCCGGGCCTGCCGGGTTTTCAAATATGAAGCTCAATAGGAAGATGGGCAGCATAAAAAGTAAATTGAGCATGCCTGCCAATTGCTGTCCCTGCTGTAAGTTGGCTACGGCGCTGCCTACGGCCGTCATGGCCGCCGTGATGAGCAAAAACGAGGGAAAAAAGAAAAGCGTCATGATAGCCAGGTAGGTCCAGGGGACTGTCACGATCTGCGGAGCGCCAACAAAACGAAAGCCGATTGCCAGACCCACAAGTAAAGCGAGCGTATAAATGCCTAGTTGGGTCATGATCACGGCCAGCAAGCCAGCAGTTTTGCCGCCAATAAGTTGCCCCGGCGTAACCGAGGTCAGCAGCAGTTCCATGGTGCGGTTCTCCTTCTCGTCGGCGACGATCTGCACCATGTAGCCGGAAGCGGACATGGTGGCGATAAAGAAAAAGCCTGAGGCGATAAAAGGCAGGACGACGTTAAAGTCAAAGTTACTGAACTGGCGACGGTTGCTGATATCGGTTATGGTGATCTTGGGACCCTCGAGCAGGCGAGCCTGTAACTCCCGTGGTAGATCCTTGACCAGTTGGGCGCGCACCATGTTCTTGAGTTGTTGTAGACTGTCAGCGGATGGGGATTCGTGTAAGGTAACCAATTCCGTCTGCAATGTACTGCGATATTGCTGCGGAAAAATGAAAAATGCCTGGATTTCTTCTCGGTGCAGGGCAGCAAGCGCTGCCTCTTCGTCCTGGTAAGCACGAACTTGATTGCGCTCCCCACTGTCTGGCAGAGCATATTGCGCGCTATCGTCGAGCAGACCCGCGTGATCCACGTACCCAAGTGGCAGGTCGCTCTCACCGGATCTTCCGATCCAAATGCCCACGGCGATTATCATGACGAAACCGAGGGGAACCGCTAAGGTAAGCAAAATAAACGCCCGCCGGCCCACCATACGGCCGTATTCGTGCCTGGCCACCAACCACGTGTTATGCATTTCCTGCCTCCAATTCGACCGTTTGGCTCTCCCTCATTTGTCCGGCGACGACGTTGACAAAGATGTCTTCTAAAGAAGGTTCGGCCAGCTCAAATCGTTCCAGGCGCAGGTTCTCGCGGCGGGTCAGGAGCTGCAAAACCGCCTGCGGATCGGTGCCTGTTTCCAGGGCGAGATGCCAGCTGCCGTTTTCTTGCCGGGTTTCCAAAACACCTGGAATATGGCTGAAATCACCTTGCCCTTGCAGTAGCAAAGCATTACCGGCAAAGTTGCGCTTGATTTCATGGACCAGCCCGTACAACACGGTGCATCCTCTGTCGATGAGCACGATGCGGTTACATAGTGCCTCCACCTGGTACATCTGGTGTGTGGACATGATGATCGTCTTGCCCGCGGCGCGCTGCTCCTCGAGGATCTGCTTGACCAGGCGTGTGTTCACCGGGTCAAGACCGGAGAATGGCTCGTCGACGACGATCAAATCAGGATCGTGTATGAGCGTAGCGATGATCTGCGCTTTCTGTTGCATTCCCCGGCTCAATTCCTGCACTTTCTTCTGGCGAAAATCGCTCAGATCAAAGCGATCCAACCAGCCATTCAAGCGTCGTTCGGTTGTTCTTTTGTCCAAACCCTTGAGCATCGCCAGATAGATCAATGTAGATTCCAGTTTCTGGTCTTTGTACAAGCCGCGATCCTCAGGCAAGTAGCCGATGCGCTTTTTGCCGGCCATATCCAGTTTGCCGCCAAAAACCTGAATTGATCCCCGATCCGGCTTGAAAATGTCCAGTATCATACGGATGGTCGTCGTCTTTCCGGCTCCGTTTGGACCTAGCAGGCCGAAGATCTCTCCCGGTTCTACGGCAAATGAGACGTCAACCACGGCCTGCACATCGGCAAATTGTTTGCAGAGATGATTAGCTATAAGGGTGCTCATAGGAAGTGTTCCTTTTAGACGAAGCAGTTAGCAGCAATCAGCTAGCGCTTATCACTACTCATGCTAGGCCATGTTCGTGATTGTTAGGCCAAGGGCGGCGACGAGGACGGTGATACTGGCCAGGAGCGCCCACCAGGCAGATCGGAGTGAGGGCATTTTCCTCTCTCCCTCGACCTGGGCTGGATCAGCCGTCGCATCGGGCCATATGTTGAAATTGTGGCGGGCCATCCACTGATTAAATGGATAGACGGTCAAGACTCCCGCGGCCGCAGCCAGCGTTATTAATAGCCAGAAAAAGGGACTGCTCAACTCAAAATTCGCCAGGGGGAACCATCGGACCTGCAAGAGCAGGATTACCGGCAGCAGGCCCGCCAGCACAAAACTGGTGGTGATGAGCTCGGTCAAGAATGTGCGGCGAAGGGTCAAGTTCTCTTTAGCAGGATCGGAGTGGATCAGGTCAGCGTACTCGGGCAAGAGGCTGGCCAGCGGTTGGTCGACGCTTTCAATGAACCCCTGCGCTATGGCGATGCCAATCAAAGCGGAAGTGACGCTCTTCGTAACGGAGGCGACATCCTCCCTTGTATAACTGCTATAGCCGTTGAAGTACGCTTCAAGAATCAGCTTGCCATCTTTTACCAGGAGAATGCTGTGCAGGTTTTCGTAGCCGCCATCTTCTATTTCCTGTTCTAGACCAGCGAATTTCTGCGGTGCGATGCCGACCTCGCCAAGAGAAGCGGTTTCCCAGCCATCAGCCAGCTGGTCAGGTTTTGGCTGCGTTGCTAAGTCGGCCGTATGCTGACAGCCTACGAGAAGCACAAGAAGCGCCAGCAAAAAGAGAATTCCAATCTTGTTCATTTTATTCCCCTTATCTTTCGCAAACAGCTATCAATAGTCAACAGATGTCGCCGGCCAATCAGAACTTGTCCTGACACCCTATGCCGAAAGCTGTTTTCTTCTCCGGGGCCAAAACGAATAAACCAATGCGGCCAAAAGAACCCAGAATGAGAAGGAGACAAGATAACCCCAGGTCGCGTCGATCGAAAATGCAACCGCGATAAACACAATCTCGACGATGTAGAAGAGGATGATGTAAGGGATGTGCAGCGCCGGCTTCTTGCGAAATTCGATCTTCAAGATGAAGTCGAATAGAAGTTCGACCAACATGTAAAGGAAAATGAAGACAAAAGCGACCGTGATCCAGCGTTCCTGCCCTACTGCCAGGTAGTAAACGAAGACAATGGCCAGGGGCAGCGTCAGTGATAACGTTGCGGCCCCCAGTCGCTTGACCAGATCCATGCGTTTCTGCTTGCCGGCAAAGTAGACGCCGGTGACTTGCAAGTTGAAGACGACGGCCGTAATGACAAAAAGCAGATCGAAAAGGTCGAGCTGGAACCAATTAACCAACGTGAGTTCGAGCGATCGCGCCAACAGATCCAATTGAGGGAGTCCTGCTATTTCAAACATTTCTACTGCTCCAAAAGCAATCAACAGATTATGCAGATTCAATATGACTTGACCGATTCTTGGGCAAGAGATCCTCTACGATGCGGATAAGGCTGGCCGCCCGGAACCCCTTGTATAAAACGACATCAGCACCGGCTCTTTGCACTTCGCGATGCTGATCCTGATTGTCGACCAGGACGATGGTGCGCGTATCTGACCACCCATCTTTGATCTGGCCCAGCGCCTCTCTGACGCCATTCCCCGGCAAATCTGTTTCCAACAGTACCAGGTCGGGCTGCATCTGTGTGCCCATACGCAGCAGAGTTGCCATGTCCTTTCCCTCGGCTACAATCTCGACCTGGGGCAGTGAATTCATGAGGGCCAAAAGGCTGTTGCGCAGTGGCCCAGGACGGACCACGACATGCACCAGGGTAGGATGTTCCGCCATTGTTTTCTCCGCTTGGAACCAATAGGATCAATACTCAGTTCTTGCGCCAGGTAAAACCGACACGGCCAGGCTGCTCAACATCGAAGTCACTCTGCGGCCCGGTTCGCCAGAACGCGAATAGGCGAGGAAAGAGCAGGCTATCACAGAGGATGGCCAGCAGCACACCCAGGGCGTACATGTTGATGTCCATGGGATCAAACGTCCGACCTAACAAGGGAATCCCCAGGTACTGGGCAATCTCTACCGAGGTGGCCGCCACGAAAATAAGCATTCCCTTGAAAAGCCATGATTTCATGATGAAACCCTCGTTGAGGCAGAGCAAGAAGTAAAAACCAAAGGGAATGAGTATGTCTAGCAAATAGCCGTTCACAAACAGTGGGAACGGACCCCGGTAATGGCTGCCTGTGAGAAAATGCAGCAGCGCGATAGGGATCATGATGGCCACGATCACGACTGTTTTCTGCATCTGCGGTTTGCTTTTTCTCATTTTACCCTCGTCTTCTGTGAGATGAGAAGTCCAACTTCTGTCAGAAGTTGGACTTCTGGTTCATCCCTTAAGCTGTCTTCAGCGTGTCAAAGTGATCAGTGATGCCCGCCTGCAACAGCACAACGTAGGTGTAAACACCGATCATTGAGCCAATGGGGAAGTTGGCAAGACTAAAAAAGCCAACGACCAGGGCCAAAATCCTGGCCCACGAATGACGCTTGAGCAGGCCGTAACCGGCAAGCAATCCTGGTACGGCCAAAATGGTGAAGAAGACAAGGCCGGCCACGCCAACGATGCCTAGGATTCCCGCCGCCTCCGGCTCACCGGTGGCGAGTCCGATCCCGGTAAAGAAGAACAGGCCGATTATGCCTAAGATCAGCAGCAGGGCGTTGCTCAATAGATACAGCCAACCCAAGATGTCAATATGTGTTTGCCAATCTCGTTCGTTCATTTCTAAGTTTATTCCTTTGCCGGACATGGTCCGAACACAAAATCAGTATGGCGGCTACTCAATGCCCATAACCACCTATTACCCAATGTGTCTACATCATAAAGGAAGCTGCCTTTCCGCACATCAACCAGAATATAGAAATCCCTATATGAAAAAAGACCGCTTCATAAGCGGTCTTCTCTATCAAAACGCAGAGATCATTCTCTGTGTTCTGTTTTAGGGAATGTGAATCAACCCAACATCAGAATCTCATTTACCATTCCGGCGAATTCCCGGCTTGCGGCATCGGCCGTAATCACGCTTATCTTCTCCGGCCCGTCTACACCCAAATCCAATTCTACAGCTCGCGCAATCTGTTCCTGGTCGAAGATACGGCCGTCGCTCACCGCCGGAGTCGTGCCGAATAAGCGCAGGATAGCCACCCCTACGGCATCCATGGCCACCGGATCCGTTCCGGCTAACATCACGCCCGTCTGCGCCTTGCTACCTTGAGCCGGGCCACCGTCTAGAAACGCTTCAACTCCGTCCATCAGGATAAGACTCGGCCTGTAAACCGTGTTAATTTCAGCGATCATGTGCCGCTGATAATCTGAATTATGCAGCTCGGTCATGTAATTGTAGCCACTATTACTTGTTCTCTTAGCGGCGAAACCAACACTATTCTTGAGAGACAGGGTGAAATGCCCGCCATATTTGTGGGTCTTCAGGTTGCATGTTTGGACCACACATTCGCTGTCTAGTAACAACTTAGGCACGGCAAAGCCGTCCGACCAATGATAGTCTCCTGACTGGCGCACGACCCAATTTTCCTCTGCTAGCTCGTCGAAGACGGCCGTGTTAAAGCCAAGCTCGTCGGCCAGGGCGAAGACCCCGATGTCTTGCATCACCTGCCGGGTATCCCCCATACCACTGCGCTCACCCAGGGTAATGGAGTGGGCGCCCATATCTTGCAGAGCCAGCAAGAGGGAGCGCATAACAGTGGGGTGCGTTGACCCCGGCGGCGGGTCGGAGCTGTTCAGATTGGGCTTAAAGAGGACGCGATTGCCGCGTACTGGATTGATATTGAGCAGCTCAAGCGCCTTGCGAACCCCTTGCGCTCGATCCGTCGTGCGCACCAAGGCAACCCGTGCCATACTCGCTTCCATGGTGGCCGTGCTTTGAGCGGTGGCCTGCGCCGTGGCCGAGGCTGTGGGCAATACCGCTTCGGTTGGCGGCATCGTTGCCGCCGCTGCTGTCGTTGTTGGAAGCGGCGTGGGGGGGAATGTGGCCGTAGCCACGGCCGTTGCGAATTCTTGAACGGCCGTTGGCGCTGGCAGGGTGCGGCAGGAGGCGAGCAGCGCGGCACCACTTGCGGCGGCCATTTGGCGACAAAACTCTCGACGATTCATCTTCTTAGATCCTCCATTAACTATCCAGAGAAGCCAGCCCTTCTCTCAGGGCGTATAGGGCAGCCTGGGTGCGGTTGGCCAGGTGTAATTTGCTCAAAATATTGCTGACATGGGTGCGTACCGTGCCCTCTCCAATGACCAATTTCGCCGCGATTTCCTGGTTGGTGAGCCCTTGGGCCAGCAGGCGCAGGACCTCTACCTCGCGAACCGTGAGCGGATCGTCCGTGGGCGGTAGTTCCGTAGGACGCTGCATTTCGAGCATCAGTTTCTTGGCAATGGCCGGCGACATAGACGGCTCACCTTTGTATACATCTCGAATGGCCTGTAACAAACGCTGCGGCGAGCTGTTCTTGAGCAGATAGCCCAAAGCGCCGGATTTGATCGCCGGAAACACGACATCGTCGCTGGCGAAGCTGGTCAGGACCAGTATTCGAGCACGCGGATTTTCCTGCCGGATCGCGTCGATGACTTCTAGGCCGCTCTTGTGCGGCATGACCATGTCCAGCAAAAGAACGTCCGGTTGCAGCGACACGCATTGTTGGATCGCCTCATTGCCGTCTTGCGCTTCACCGATGACGCGCATACCCGGTTCCGTATTGATCAAAGTGCGCAGCCCCTCACGCACCACGGCGTGATCATCGGCGATGAGGACGCGGATGCAAGGTGGGGTGGTTGCGGGAATGGACATATGGATTTCTTCTTATCAATTGTCGCCAGGCGACCGTCTTTGTCAACAATCGACGGTAAACAGTGAACAGTATATCACATCTGGGGGATTATACCGCTGGCATAGTCAGCGCTGGAATACTTTCGTTAAGCTGTCAATTGTTTGGCTGTTAGCTGCTAGCTGTTACAACGGACACAACCGTTCCTTCACCAGGCGCAGACGAGATCGTTATCTCACCGCCAATCCTGTCTGCCCGTTCTCGCATATTCTGCAGTCCCAATCCTCCTTTGTCCCCAATGGCCAGCGGCTCGAAGCCACGGCCGTTATCACCGATGGTCATACTCACCCTTCCATCTTGAACTTGAATGCGCACGAAAACAGCCGTTGCCCGAGCATGCTTGAGGGCATTGTTCAGCGCTTCTTGGGCGATGCGATAAAGCGCTTCCTCCAACTCAAGAGGCAGCGATAACAACGCTTCTGCTTGAAGGCGCGCTTCTATTCCAGCGCGGCGCTCAACCACTTCCAGTCGCCGTTCCAGAGCGCCGATCAGGCCCAGTTCCTTCAATTCCACCGGCCGTAATTCATAGACCAATAGCCGCATCTCTTGCAGCGCCTGCTGCGCGATATCGTCGATACGGGTTTGATTCTCCCTGATCCGCTGCGAGTCACCGTTGTCGATCATGCGAAGGCCGGCGGCAGCCAGCAGCGTCAGGCTGTAGATGGATTGGGTGACCGCATCGTGCAAGTCCCGCGCCAGCCGGGCACGCTCTTCCAGCACAGCCAACTGCTGCGCCTGTTCGTATAGTTGTGCGTTTTCGACGGCGATGGCCGCTTGGTTGGCCAGCGCTTGAATCACGGCCAGGTCGGTATCATCAAAAGCGTTAAGTCGGTCGCTCTGCACGTCAAGTACGCCGATCACGCGCCCCTTGGCGGTGACCGGAACGACTAGTTCAGAGTGACAGTTACTGCCTTCCAACCAGACGTAACGAGGGTCGCGGCTCACATCAGGTACCAACATCGGTTGGCCTGTGCCCGCGACCCAGCCGGAAAAACCCTCTTGTCCCACCCGCAGCCGCGCCGGCTTAAAGTCGAAAGCGGGATCGTCCCAAAGGGGGCCAGCACCCATGCGATAGACCACTTCATCACCTTCTATCAGCCCAATAGCGACATGATAATAGCCAAAGGTCTGCTGAATCAAGCGCACGACCTGGGCCAGCACTTTGTCAATGTCCAGGATGGAAGAGAAACGACGGCCGACCGCGGAAATTAGGCGGAACTGCTCGGCCCGGTGCTGCTGCGCCTCGAAAAGGCGGCTGCCTTCAATAGCCACGCCTATCTGTCCGCCGATGGAGGTCAACAAAGCGACGTCCTGCTCTGAAAAGACTCTTTGTTCGCTCGTGGCAACAAACAACGCTCCTAGAACAATGCCGCGTGACAAGAGCGGCGCGACGGCAAGACGGCGGAAGTCGCACGCGTAGAGCAACCTGAAAGACTGGTCAACGGTCAGATCGGACACTATTTTGCAGTCTCCATCTTTTATGACCGCTTCCAAGAAACTTCCCGCTACCTGCAGATGATCAAGAGCTTCAACGCACGCTTCATCCAAACCCTGGTGGGTCGTAATGCTGGCTGAACCCGTTTCCACATCTAGGAGGAAAATCGCACCGGCGTTAACAGCCACAACCTCCAGTGTCTTGTGCAACGCAATAACCAATGTTTCAGGAAGGCCAAGTTCATTGCTGACTACGCCGGAAATGGCTTGAAGTGCGGCAAGTTCCTTGGTCTGCGCTGCAACCTGGTCCGCCAACTGGCGGCTGCCTTTTTCATACCTGCGCACACGCCGCAATAAGACCATCAAGGCGGCCCCCGCCAAAAACAGCAGAATCAGCCCGCCAAGCCAGTAACCCAATGTCATTGTGCCATTCTCAACCATGTTTGTAGTCAGATAAACAACTTCCGTGTAGTTCGCACAAAGTGCCCTAGATGAGAACGGATGTTGCCCACCTTAAGTAAAGCAGAAAAGGACGGCGCAGGGAAGTGACAAACGGCCGTCTTGCCCATGAAGAAAATCACAATCAGGGTTCATCCTGCTAAAATGTCCATCTGATTCAATTTCCAACTTGTCATTCTGCGCGTAGGCTTCGCAGTGAAGAATCTTCCAGCCACCCAAAATGATGAGCTTCTCGATATCTTGGCAGGAGTTCAGGATCTGCTGATCCTAAAAAGGGGCAGCTTTGCTTGCTGCACTTGTCGCATAGGCAGCCGCGTCAATGAGGGCTTCGATGAGAAAGGGCTTGCGCGCTTCAAAAGAGAGGCGAACCGCCTCCTCACAAGACCGCTCGCTGGTCACCAGCCGGTAATGGAGCCCGAATGCATCGGCAAGTTTGGCAAAGTTGGGGTTGCTGAATTCGGTACCGAAGATGGTTTCACCGCGCCGTAGTTGTTTGGAACGGATCAGGTCCAGCGCACCATCGTTCATAACAACGACAATAACGGGCAGATCAAGCTCTATGAGCAAGCTTAATTCACCTAGGACCATGCCCAATCCCGCATCCCCGCTGATGCCGATCACCGGCTGCTGCAAACAAAGGGCGGCGGCCATGGCCGCGGGAAGGCCAAACCCCATAGCCGACAGTCCGTTAGAAACCATGAAGCGGTTAGGGCTCAAGGCCGGCCACTCCAGCGCAGTGAGGATCTTGTGCGAGCCTACATCAGTTGTGATCAAAGTTTCTCTGGGCGCAATCTGGCGGATGGCCCGCAAGACCTGCTGCGGCAGCAGGCGACCCACCGCGGCATGTGGCCAAGCTCCTCTGGCCATCTGCTCGCGAAATCGAGTGACGCGCAGCGCTCCCCAATCAGGATCGCTCTGAACAGGGTGCAAAGCCAGCCGTTTCAAGACGGGCTGCATCTGGCCCACAAACTCAACGGTGCTTTCTATCACGGGATCCGCATTGACCCAAGGCGCTATCCAAATGACAGGGATTTGATACTCCCAGATCCGTACCAGCTCAACAACATCAAAACCTACGGCGATGATACAGTCCGCCTCATCCAGAACCGTGTAGGCGGGATCGCCATGTGTAAGTCCAATAGTGCCCGCGAAGAGCGGATGGTCATTGGCCAGAGCGCCTTTGCTCTTGGGCGTATCGATAACCGGCGCTTGGATTGCCTCGGCCAGCTTGCGTAATTCTAGGTACGGCCGTTCCGGTTCCAGGCCAAGGCCGGTCACGATCACCGGACGCCGCGCCTTCTGCAGAACCTCCGCTGCTGCCGTGAGATCATTCTCTTTGGCTTCTGCTGCCGTCGTCGAGGTTGGCGAAATCGCGTATCCGCTTGCCGGGGCTTCAGCGTCCATCCCCGTCAAACTCAGGTGGACAGGCCCTGGCCGGCCGGCCATAGTTAACTCAAGCGCCTGCAAAATCTGCTGCCCTGCCTGGCCAGGCGAAATACGCGCGCTGTGCTTGGTCACGGGTCGGAACAGCGCCGGCAGATCAAGCAATTGGTGCGTGTGGCGGCCCCGCAACGTTTCGGGAAAATCGGCCGTAATCATGAGTACAGGCGAGCGGTCCAAATAAGCGTGGGCGACGCCCGCCATACTGTTCGCAGCGCCCGGCCCCAGAGTGACAATGCACACTCCCGGTTTTCCCGTTAGCCTTGCCGTCACATCGGCCATATAAACGGCCGAACTTTCATTGCGCACCAGGACAAAACGAATGTTATTTCGTCGCAAAGCCGCCAGAAGAGGTAGATTTGCCCCACCAGGCAAGCCAAAAACAGTCTCGATCCCTTTTAGCAACAGAATTTGGGCAAATGTATCTGCTACGCTAATCATACTCCTGGAGCCATTTCATAAATGAAGGAGGTTGACTGCTCGCCGAGTCCGAGAGAAGCGTACAGAGCGATCGCCGCCGTGCTGTAGCCGGTGATGTATGCTCTGTTCATCCCCATGTCGCGCAGACGGTACAGACATTCCTGAATCACCGCCCGCGCAAAGCCTCGCCTGCGAAAGCTGCTGTGTGTACAGACGCGCTCAATGTCAGCTTCACCATTGTGCGCATCAATCAGCGCCTCGCAGCCTGCTGCCAACCTGCCATCCGGCGCCATCACGCATAGATCCGTTTCCGGATGGTAAATCGGCCCATGATGCCCATGATTGTAGAATAGGAGTTCCCGCTGCAGCTCAGCCTCAGGCACCTCGCTTCTGCCGCGGAATGCCTCATCGCGCAGAATGCGCTGCGCCAGATAATCGGGGTGCGTGGCCATATCGATGATGGAGAAGCCCACCTCCAACGGCGCGCGCGGAGCCAGTTCTTGGCCAAGGTCGAACGTTTGCCGGTAAAAAGGGGCCTTCTGCTGGAAGCCATGCCGTTCCAAGACGGACGCTTCCAGCGTTTGCCGTGCCGTGATTTCAATCGACAAAGCGGGGCCGCGTTCGCCCCAATTTGTTAGCGCCCATTGCAGCATCTCTTCAAAGAGGAAGCGGTAGCCTGCCAGGGTGATGATCGCAAAGCCTGCGTCTCCTTCTTCCGAGATGACGAATCCCACCAGCCGCTGAAAACCATCGAACCACAGGTGCGCATTTTGATTACAGAAGTCAGGAACGGCCGTCCTGTGCTCATAAAGCCCATATTTCCAGTCCACGATACGGCCGATGCACCACGTCGAATAGGCCCGAATCTGGCCATTATGGTCGGTGACAAAACGGCAAAGCCGGCGGAAATCAGCGGCTTCTTCAGAATAGTTCCTATGTCTACTGTTCATCTGTTCACCTGTGTAAATCGATTTGGCAAATCGATCCGTGACTTACCAATGCCACAAGGGCACAATGATCGCGCTTCGAAATTGGCTGGGGTAATCGCTTTAGCGATGAGATGACTAAACTCATTCAGCAACACCAGTTGCCGTGCGTTCTGCACCACCGACCACGCCTGTCATGCCAAAGAACATCCCCGGCTGCACAGAAGCTGTTTCAACTACGTGCTGTAAGCTTAGTAAAACAGCATTTCCTATTTGTCCCAGAATACTCATTTTGCCGATATCCCTCAAATCGATAGGGGAGAGTATACCATGCCGGGTTGCTAAATAACGCACAAAATCCCGTGAGAACCGTTCGCAATCTCAGCACAAGACGTGACTAGGCGGAAACGATCGGCGGCTCTAAACACGATCTGCTAGACCAGGCGATCTTGGGTTTAGTGGCCGGGCATTCAAGCGCTGAAGCGACGGCCGTTGCCGTGCAAGCGGAGGATAAGTTGCGCGGCCGCGGCGTGAACGCGATCACCCTCGACTAAACCGAGATGCCGCTGCTCCCAGGTGAGGCCGCCGAAGTGGCCGGCATCATCAATATACGCATCGCCGCGCCTCGTCGGCGAAAGCGTGAATCAATTGTGGATCAGCTTCAAAAAAGTGATCAGAGGGGCTCAAGATAAAGCCGCCACCTTCTCCCGCTGCTTCAAAACAGTGACGTACCGCAGCTCTTGTTTCTTCCTCAGAACACCCTACTAGGTGATGAAACTGGTCAAAACCGCCGATCATGCATACTTTGTCCCCAATCCGTGCCTTTGCCGCGGCCAGATCGCTGTCACCACCCATATCTGGCGGCGTAAAAGTTTCCATCGCATCCGGCTTCATAGCCGCGATGTTCTCAAGGATCGGCATCATCCCCCCGCAGGTGTGATAGGATACCCGCTGGCCGGCTTCATGAGCCAGGCCTATCAACTCAGTGTCATAGGGAGCAACGAACTGATCAAATATCTTGGGAGAAATGACCGTGCTTGAGGCGTCCCCGCCGCCCAGTTCAAGCAGGTCATAATGAGCCCCTACCATAGATTTGATAAACGTTATTTTGCGAGCTTGCAGAACTTGCAATAGTTCGTGCACCCATCCTGGGTCGTCAAATGTGGCAAGAATCAACTTCTCTATGCCGACCAGGCAAGCGGCATCTTGCCATGTGCCCGGCTGTCCAAAAACATCAAAGCAGCAAATATGCCCGCGCACCAGCCCTCGTTCGCCGAATGCCTCGGCTTCCTGGTTGACACTGTCAACGTCACATTTGGGTGCGGTCGCATAGTCGGCGATAAGCTCAATGTCCCTTTTTTCCTTGATCAAATGTTCAACCACCCAAGACGTATGTTCGTTGGCCTGCAATGCCATTGTCAACTCCCCTCTTGGAGTAACGAATCGATAACGGGTGGTCGCGTAATGTGGGTCTGCCATGCTCTCGCTCTTCACCCGCCACTGATCGCTGGCAATGCGTCGGCTCTCGAGAAATCCGGGCTCTCCTTGATCAGGATCGTAATACTCGCCGCCAGCCGTATCCGGCCTATGTGGAACAATCCAATGAATCGCGTCCAGGCCGAAATGCTCAAAGAACGCCTGGTTTGACATACCCCCCATGCTCTTGTTCAAAAAGAAAGACATCAAATGATGCGTCGTGACCGGCAATCGATCGGGCACACCACGGTTAATCGCTGTCAACAATCGTTCTCTGGAACGCATGGCCATAGTTCTAGATGCCTAATGGCTCCACTTTCTCGCGCGATGTCAGACGCTGCGCTTCCGGCCATTGAAGCTCGAATCCCAACCGGTCGACTAGCATGGTCTGGAAATCCGCCAAGAGGGACGGGCTGTTACGTATTTGGCGCGGAACGAGGTCATCTTGCAAACAGGTAGCAGCCAGGGCACCTGCCGCTTCACCGATATTCCACTCAATCGGATGGAGACGGTAGCAGCCGTTCGTGATATGGGTCACTCCCAGATTCTTGTTGCCTGGCAGGAGATTCTCCACACGCTCTGGAATCAGTGCGCCAAGCGGGATCTGGTGCGGCCAACTATTGATGTCCACATAATTACGCCGGTAGCTCGGATGCAGGTCGATGCGGTAACTGCCGATACCAACACTGTCATGGAACTGCTCCGCGCCCTGCAACTTGCCCCGCGCTTCAACGCCCACATGCTGCTCGAGCACAGTGAATTCCGCCTTAATGCGGCGGCTTTCACGAACGTAAGGGGTCTTCGCCAAACCATCTTTCGTTCCCACAATATCAGCGCGCAAACGCAAGCCAGGATACCCATATCCCCCTTCAAGGCGTGGTGCTTCACTCTGCATCCAGTACAACATGGACAGGCTCAATTGCCGTGAACCTCTTAGATGCCTTTGCTTTTCTTCTTCCGGCACGCCCACAAGGGGGCCTAGCCAGTAATCAATTTGTGGCCAGTTGACGATGGTGACATCACTGCGATGAAAGCCCACCGGGTAGTAGCGTCGATACACGATGCGCCGGAAGTGCCATAAATCATCCTCGTGTTCATTGTCGGTAGGTCCGCGGAATATGGGGCGGTATTCCGGCAGCGCTGTCATGGGATCGGAGATAGTCCAGCTTAGCTGCTTGGCCGGCCAAAAATCAGCCTGATACGCGCGCCAGAACGTGTAATCAGCCGGTTTTTCGATGGTGTGGTTTTCTCCCGGAAGGTAGTCCAGGGCAAAACATATACTCACAGCTTGTTGGTCCAGCGGGTCTGCTTCTCCGGCCAATGCATGCAGTTCTCCCGTTTGCGTCTGGCTTTCAGCTCCGATAACATACTCCACTCCGGCGAGTTCCAGCAGATCACCTAACTCGGTAGCATCAATGAACAGCTCCGCTGCCACGGTCAAAGAAGACCCTTCGCCCATATCCTCAAACGTGACTGACCGTACCTGGTCCCCGTCCACTTCAGCAGACAGCGGACGATGTTTGAGCAGAATCTGCAGCTGCCCGTTTGATAGAAAGGGCGCCAACATCTCCCAAAGCGCTGCCAGGGCGACGCGCGGTTCAGCGCAGAGCGGGCTCACCAGCCCTTTGCCCGGGTTCAGCCATTTCTCCTCACGAGCATTTGGCAGCAGGGGGTAATTGCGCCGGTAATAATCCCGAATGCGATCTCGAAACTGCCGATAACTGGCCGTACCGCCTACGCCATTCTTATCGATCCACGGGTTCTCGTCTGGAGGAACCGCCTGTGCAGTTGATTGTCCACCAATCCAATCCGTTTCCTCAGTGAGAATGACCCGGCGGCCCAGACGGAGTGCAGCCAAAGCGCCGGCTACACCCCCCAATCCCGCCCCTGTGATGAGTAGTTCTGTTTGTTTTTCTGTCATTGAATTTCTCTTGTACTTTCCATATGCTTACGTTCCCAGCGGACGTTAAACGTGCACCAGGTTCTTGACTACTTGATCAATCGAGAACATCTGACCAGCTCTCCCTGGCTCATTTCACGCCCGAGCTGGCGAAACTATCAATAATTTGCTGCTGGGCGACCACATAGATAATGAGCACCGGCACCACGGACAGCGTCGTCGCCGCCAATTGCAGATGCCACAAAGGTGTGCCGTAGACATCGACGTAGTTTCGCAGCGACAATGGCAAAGTCCACAACTCGATGTCATCCAGGAATACCAATGGTTCCAAAAACTGATTCCAACTCGCTAGAAATGTCAATATGGCCAGGCCCCCCATTGCAGGGCGAGCAATTGGCAATACGACACGCCAGAACATGCCGAAACGGGACGCCCCATCAATTCTGGCCGCGTCTTCGAGCTCGGGTGGGATAGAAAGGAAAAACTGCCGCATCATGAACGTCCCAAATACACTTGCGGCACCCAGAATGGGGAGCACGATCAACGGCACATGGGTATTGGTAAGATTTAGGGCGCTCATGAAATAGAAGTTGGGGATTATGGTTACTTCCGAGGGCATCATCAACGCACTTAGAAGTAGGATAAATAGAATATTACTCCCCGGAAATCTGATGCGCGCGAAGGCATAGCCGGAAAGAGAGGCCACAATCAGAGTCCCAATTGTGACCAGTGTGGCAATGTATAGGCTGTTGAAGAAGTGTCGCGCAAACGGTTGGTAAGTGAATACATCAACATAGTTGTGCCAATTCGAGATCTGGGGAATCAATTTAGGCGGGAATTCAAAAATCTGCGACGGATTCTTCAACGAGCTTGTCATCATCCACCAAAAAGGAAAGACAAATGGAGTAGCTACAAGAATCATCAGGCTGTATAAGGCAATTCTCTTGATTCTCTCTTGCATTCTGTAGCGACGGGCGCTCACCATTTGCCGCGCAGAGTGTGTGCGCCTGTCGTTATTCATGTCAACTACTCCCTGCCCGGTTGCGCAGCGCCCACTGCAGCGCCGTGAGCCCCAGCGCAATTGCGAAGAGAATGGCTGCCAGCGCGCTGGCATACCCTGTCTCAAAGAACTGAAATGCCTGGTAATAGATATAGTAAACCAGGACCATGGTCGAAATACCCGGCCCACCTTCCGTCATCAGTAGGATGGTGTCAAATACGCGCAAAGAGCCAATGACGGTGATCACACTGACAAAAAGAAGCGTGGGGAATAACAATGGCAAGGTAATATGGTAAAAAGTTTGCCACGGGTTGGCTCCGTCTACCGTGGCAGCCTCTTCATATTCTCTGGGAATATTGGTGACGGCTGCCAACAATATGACGATATTGAGACCAACATTCTTGACAACTCGGGTTACCGCGACGGAGAACATCGCCCAATTCGGATCGTGCAGCCAGTTCGGTCCGTCAATGCCAATCACTGCCAGGAATTGGTTCAGTGTGCCTTGTTCCCCTTGTAAGATGAAGCGCCATACGATCGCCCAGGCCGCTGCCGAAGTGACCACAGGCGCAAAATAGAGCACGCGGAACACCTTCATCCCGCGCAGCTCTCTGGCAAGCAATAGCGATAAACTGACAGACGTCACCAGGTTCAGGGGTACCACCAGCAATGTAAAATAGAGGCTGTTCAACAGCACTTTGCCAAACAAGGCATCATTTGTGAATATCTGCTTGTAGTTTTCAAATCCTGCAAATGAAACATTTCCAAACAGCAGGTTGCGATCTTGCAAGCTAAATACTAATACGGCTAACAGTGGCCCGAGTACAACGAGGAAAAAGCCAATCATCTGCGGCGAGATAAACAGATAGCCCCAAAGAGCGTCCTGCCAGGCCAGGCTTGACCGCACGCGCTGGCCTTTGCCACTGCTAGCAGCCGATTTTGCAGGATGGGAGCTACTTGAGGAACTCATCGGTTTCTCGCGGCATTGACCTAGTTGGTCGGGCACTGCCTGACATTCGCTACGGGTTGTGTCCCGAATTAAGGCGGGGCACAACCCGGATTCTAAAGCAGTCTATTCTGAAAGCAAGGGAGTGATGGTCTCACAAACTTCATCCATCACAGCCTGGACATCGGCGTCGGCCGACCACAGTTGATCGGTCACGCCTTTGGCCGCCAGGTCAACCTGGGAGAAGTTTACGTTCGAGGGCAAGATTCGGCCGTTAGCGATACCATCTACCACGTATTGCATCTGCGACGCATCAAGCCGTTCATTGCCGTTGAGGAACTCATCCGAATTCAGCACCGATAGGCGAGCTGAGGGGAAATACTGGCCCAGTAAGGCCGAGTTTTCCTGGTTGGTCAGATAGGCCATGAAATCTTGGGCAGTCTCCAGGCTGGGACTGTTCTCAAAGATCACAAACGCCGCTTGGCCAGTAGTGGCGGCTTCACCTGCTGGTCCACTGGGCAGTGGAGCCACATCCCAACCAAATTCAGCGCCGTCGAGCTTGGACGCGCGGCTGATTTGTCCAATGGTCATAGCCGATTGCCCGGAGAAGAAATCTCCCAGCTCACCAGGGGGCACCGCGCTCTGATCGACATAAACCATGTCATGATATAACTGGAATCCGGCCACAGACCCGGGTGTGTTCAGCAGGCAGTTCCCTGCATTATCCCACGCATCTCCGCCATAGGCGCGGATGATCGGAGTCATCGTTCCCCATATGCTGTTGTAAATATTGGCATCTACACTCTCAAAGCCGTAGACATCCTGCGATGCAGCAATAGCTGCGGCTGATTCGCGCAAGACGTCCCAGGTCCATTCGCCATTGGCTGCCAAATCTCTAGGCATCTCCAGTCCCGCTGCTTCAAACATGTCCGTGTTATAATAGATCAAGAAGGGGGAGGTTGAGAAGGGTAACCCGTACAGATCTTCACCATCCATCCATAATCCGAGAGCGGGCTTGGAGAAGTCCTCAAAGTCGTAATTGGGATATTCGGCGATCGTGGGGGACAGATTGGTCATGACGCCACTGGCCAGGAACTGAGGTGCCGTGGTCTCCAAAATCCAACCGCCGTCAGGTGGGCTGCTGCCTGCCAATTGTAGCGCCAGTTTGCCGGTGTATTCGGTGAAGGGGATAGTTTGAAAGTTGATAGCTGTTACATGGGGGTGTTCAGCCATATATGCATCGGCAATTGCACTATAGGCCTGCATGGACGGATGATCCGGTCCAATCCAAACTGTGAAGTTTAGTTCAGCAGGTTCCATGACCTCCGGTTCCGGGGTGGCAGTTACCACAACCTCAACTGATTCCCCTTCGACAACCTGGGTTACCACAACTTCTACCTCTTTCTCTACCACACGAGTCACTTCAACGGCAACTTCTTCACCCTGAACGACTCGCGTGACTTCGACTGTCTGCGGTGCGCAGGCGGACAAAATGGATATGGCCAAAACTAGCAACAATATCGCGCTGGCTCGTCTCTTTTTCATCTTAATGTCATCTCCTTTATTGTCTGATGGTTTGAATAGCAATCAAAATCTCCTAGTTAGCTGGTTCGTCGCTTACAGCAATAAACACCTCCTGATTGACCCGTTGTTCACTTTCACTCGTTAGTCACTCACCCTGGGTGGCGCTCCCACCGTATTTCCTGCTTCGAATGAGCAGGCCAACAATTCAGACCGAGGGTATGTTTCCTCCTCGGCGTTCAACATCTCAATTAATAGCTGAACAGCACGCGCACCCATTTCGCGGCGGGGAATATGAAACGCCGTCCATTCTGGGAGCGATTCAAAAGGTGACAATGGCTGTCCCAGGACGGCCATCGAAAAGTCGCGGGGAGATCGCCTGCCTATGGATTTGGCCGATTTCAGCAGAGCGTTGCCAATGTAGTCACTTTCAGCCACAAAGGCAGTAATACCATTGGCTAACCAATCCCCCAGTTGAGCGCCCGTTAAACTGCTGTCCTCTAAACGATAGATATCACTGCATGCTTCGGGTATCTGAGCCAACTGTAATCCTTGCCTGAAGCCAGACTCGCGGTCAGCAAATGGTTCTAGATCAACTGTGGAACGCAAATAGGCGATACGCTTGTGTCCTTTCGCGGCAAGGTATGACACGAGCTTGGCCGTGGCCGATACGTAATCAGCGCCAACATATGTCAAGTCATGGCCAGGAACTTCGCGACGGCCGATCGTGACGAAATGGAATCTTTCCTCAAATAACCAGGCCAGTTCTTGCTGGTTCCGATTCAATCCCAAGAAGATGGCCCCGTCGGCCAGTTGAAGTTTGTTGACGCGTCCTTGGTATGCCGAGCGCTTTCCATCTTGGTTGGCACTGGTATATAGCAGCAGATCGTAACCTTGCGCTTCCGCCTCTTGCTCAATGCCGATCAGAAAAGGGTAGAAGAAGTCATGCCGCTGGATGGGGAATATGGCTTCGTAGGTGAAAATTCCGATGAGCTGATTTCTGCCCTTCGCCAGGCTTCGGGCCACTGGATTGGCGGCATATCCCAGCTCTTGTACCGCATCCCACACGCGCTTCTGCGTCTCTGGGCTGACCCGTATGCTTTCGCCAACGCGGTTGTTGACGACCGCCGATACAGTAGCGGGGGATACCCGGGCTAATTTTGCCACATCAGAGATACGCCCACGTTGCTTCATTTCGATTCTCTCGTAATGTCAGCTCATCTCTAAATGATAAACCGCTTTATCATTGGTGGTAAAAAAGGTGACCGATTCTCTGCAAGGGTCACTCAATTTGATAAACCGCTTAATCAACCGCCTATATCATAAGCGCCGGCTCCTGGTTTGTCAAGCAAAATATCAGAACAGGTATAAAGCGGCGGAAATTACTTGAGCGCAAGATTTTTTGCAGCAGAACCACGAAAACTAACTACGAACCTCACATTCTGCATTCGAAGGTGCACGCATTCCGCGTCGTAAAACCGAACAGTTCCGCATTCCGTCTAGCCATCACAAGCATCGTTCTCTTTATCATGAAGTGACTTTTGTCACGTATTGCGCATGATCTTTGTCAGGTCTTTAAGTCAACAGAATAGTCTATCATGTAATTTGGAGCATGTCGTCCCCACCATTAACAACGCCCAGGCTTCTACTTTTAGCTACAGAGTTGGCGTATGCAAATATATCATGAGCACGGCAACGATTGAGCCGCATAGCGGTCCCTAATTCTCTAATCTTTGCTGTTGCAGAGGGCAAACATATGATTGCACTGTCTACGCACCATTGGTGTGTCGAAATAGAACGTAGTCTTTTGTTTTACTGTGCATCATGTGCATGATGCTGGGATATTCCCTAATGGAGGAAACAATGTCTGCAAACAAGAAACGATTGCACCAGATCAAAGCAGTGGCGGCATCCATTCTATTGGTGATGGTCTTCATAAGCATCACCACCTCTCTGAGCGCGGCAACACAGACCGCCGAAGGCGGTGCCTGGGGCACCGGTACTCTTTCCGAACAAAACCTTTATGACCTTATCGCCCAGATGACTGTCGAGGAAAAGGACACCTTCATCCACGGCAGCAGCACGACCGAGACTCCCTGCGCGGACGACTATGTCAGCGAGTGGGTCCAGGGCTGCCAGGGCGAAGCCGGGCGTATCCCCGGCATCCCTACTCTGGGCATCCCCCCGCTGCGTCTCTCCGACGGCCCGGCCGGCGCGCGCCTGGGTCACGTCGAAACGGCGATGCCGGCTCCTGTCGGCCTCACCGCCAGTTTTGATCCCGACTTGGCTCATCTTTTTGGTGCGGTCGTCGGCCGCGGGCTGCGGGCTACTAACCAGGATGTCTGGTTGGCTCCGATGATGAATATGGTCAATGTCCCGACTGCTGGTCGTAACTTTGAGACTCTTGGCGAGGATCCGTACCTTTCCAGCGAGATGGCCGTGCAGCTCACCCTCGGCTCGCAAAGCGAGGGCATCATCGCCACGCTCAAGCACTACGTTGACAACGATTTTGAGAACGGCCGCAGCAGCACCAGCGTGATGATTGACGAGCAGACGCAGCGTGAGATGGAGCTCACCTCCTTTGAGAAAGCGATCAAGGAAGGCGGCGCGGGCGCGGTGATGTGCTCCTACAACCGCATCAACGACATTTACGCCTGCGGCAACGACGTTGTCCTGAACCAGATCCTCAAGGGTGAATGGGGCTGGGGCGGCTGGGTGATGTCCGACTGGGGCGCCACCCACAGGCCGCAGGACCTCATCAACGGCCTGGACATGGAGCAGTCCGGCAGCAGCAACCTGGGCAACCCGGTTATCAATGCCATCTTGCTTGAGACCTACTTGACCAACATAAACACACAACTGTTCACCGCTGCGCTCGCCGGCGACTCGAACATCAAAGTGTACAGCGTCGATGGATTTACGCCCGGCATGCTAGTGGTGATTGACCCTGACGGGAACGCCGAGACGCGCATGGTCGCTGCTGTGGGCACCGCCGGCACCATCACCACCCTGGCCGGCGCCAGCGATCGTCTGCGCGCCAACACGGAGGTCGGCGATACGAACATCAAAATGTACGGCGTCGATGGTTTTGCCGCCGGCCAAACGATCTGGATTGATTCTGGCGCAGACCTCGAGGTGAACACCATCGTCGCGGTCGGCACGGCCGGCACCAATGGTACGGGCATAGATCTTGCGTCGCCATTAACTATACCGCACTCTCGCAGGGATCCGGTAGTCGTTGTCACCCCGGCCGGAGCCACGAACATCAAGGTTGACAGCGTGAGCAACCTCAATGTTGGTGACACGCTTGTCATCGACGTCCCCCCTGACCAGGAGACGGTCACCATCACCGCTGTTGGCACGGCGGGACCGGACGGCACAGGTGTCGACATCACGCCAGCACTGAGCCTGACGCACATAACCGGAGCTCTGGTCAAGGATGAGAGCCAACCCGGCACAGGCATCGACCTGACGGCACCCCTGGACTATGCGCACGCAACCGACACGATGGTGGGATCCATTCTCCCGGCCGGAGTCACGAACATCAAGGTTGCCAGCACATCCAGCATCCAGGTTGGTCACGAGCTCACGATCGACACCGGTGCGAATCAAGAGACCGCGATCGTCACGGCAGTCGGCAGTTCCGGCCCATTCGGCAGCGGCCTAGATTTGGCGGCACCGACGGCGTCACCCGCATGCAGGACGGCGCACCGGTGACCACCAGTGGGACTCTCGAAGTTCCCGCGACCAACGACTTTCCTGCCCAGCCCGCTTACCCCTCGGAAGTATGGGCAGCGCGGCTGGATGACGCCGTCCTGCGCATCCTGACCCAGATGAACAACGCCGGTCTGCTGGAAGGCACCCAGTATGGCACCCACAGCAACGGCTGCGACCGCGCAGCCGATATCGACTGTGTGCCCTTCGTCCCGCAGCGACCTGACCTGCAGGCCATCCAAGCCGAGGAGTTCGACAGAGCCCAGTACATCGCCGAACGCAGCGCCACGCTCTTGAAGAATGACAACGACCTCCTGCCGCTGAGCTGCAAGGATCTGAAAACACGCAACGGTATCGTGCTTATGGGGCCAACGGCGATCTCGACCTACACCGGCGGCGGCGGCAGCGCGCACGTGCGCCCGTACGATCCGGTCCAATCGACCTATGACGCCCTCATCGCCGCGGCCAAGGCAAAGTGCGGCGGCGGCGTAAAGATAAGCTATGTGCCAGGGTACGATCTCAACGGGCCGATTGTGCCGTCCTCGGTGCTTACCGCACCAGGCGGTGAGGCAGGCCTGCTGCGCCAGCAGATCACCCGCGACCCGGTCGCCTCCGGAGGCGAACCGGTGCTCGCGCCGGGTGGAGCCCCGGATCAGGTCGACCCGACCGTCAATTACAACTGGAACAACATGCTGCCGGCCAACACTGCCTGGCGCTGGACCGGTGTCCTCACCGCCCCCAGCGACGGCAACTATGCCCTGCGCGTCTACGCCGCGTACCAGGACAGCGCGCAGCTCTTTGTCGACGGCCTGAGCAGCGGCGATCGTGAGATCAATATGGGCTCTTATGGCCCCTACTTCCCGGACTCGATGAGCAACAGCTACGCCACAAACACTGTGGCCAACAAGCTGCAAGATCCTGACTTCCAGAACGGCCAGCGCGGCAGCTCCAACATGAACTTCAGCGCCGGGCAGCAGGTCTTCATCGATCTGCGTGTTGTTACCGGCGAGACCATGGACACGGCTGTCCAGTTCCGCTGGGTGCCGGTGACCAACGATGCCGATCAGATCGCCATTGCTGAAGCTGCGGCTGGAGCGGCGAACAAGACGCTTTACTTCGCCTACAACGAAGGTAGCGAGGGCAGCGACCGCGGCGGCAACGCCATCGCCAACGGTCTGGCCCTGGCCGGTAATCAGGATGAGGTGATCGCCGCCGTGGCTGCCGCCAGCCCCAACACGGTTGTGGTCTTGAACACCGGCGATCCCGTCTTCATGCCTTGGGAGGCCGGCGTCAGCACCATCCTGCAGATGTGGTATCCCGGCCAGATGGGCGGCCCGGCCACGGCCGACGTCGTGCTGGGCAATGTGAACCCGAGCGGCAAGTCGCCTGTGACCTTCCCGGACGCTCTGGCGCCCGTTGGCCAGCGCTTCCCGCAGGATACGCAGCCAGCACCCTGTGCCGACAATTCGGGAGGCAGCAGCTACTACGGCCAGGGTAACGGTGCCCTACCCGGCAATCCCGGCAACTGCCCGCTCTATCCCGGCATCTACACCCCAGGCTTCCTGGGCACTAACCTGCACGGCTATCGCACGATCAACTACACCGACGGCGAACTGGGCAGTGTCATGGGTCATGGCATCCTCCAGGGTTACCGCTGGTTCGATGCCACTGGCTATGAGCCGCTGTTCCCCTTCGGCCACGGCCTCTCCTACACCACCTTTGAGTACCGCAACCTGCGGCTCAAGGCGGAAAAGGGCGGCACTCTGCGCGTCAGCTTCATCGTCCAGAACAAGGGCGATGTAGCCGGAGCAGTCGTTCCCCAGGTGTATGTGGGCTCTGCGCCGAGCATACCGCCCTATGCTCAACAGGCGGTCCGTGCCCTGCGCGGCTTTGACCGCGTCGAGCTGCGCCCGAACGAAGCCAAGCGGGTCGAGATCACTCTCGATCCCCGCTCATTCCAGTACTGGGATGAGGTAGAGCACGCCTGGACGTTCCTGGCGGGCGAACGCACGATATGGGTCGGCGACTCCTCGCGCGACCTGCGGCTATCAAGCACTGTTATGCCGAAGGCGCAGTAATGTCGCCTGGGCCAGGTGGGATGCTCATATCTCACCTGGCCCTTCTAGTACTTTACAAACCGAATTAAGGAGAAAGTGGGGTTTGGGGCGTAACCGTCGGGAAATTTCCGATGGCCTTGCCATAATCTATGATCACCCCCCAACAAACTTCGTCTTGTACCCCAGTTCCTGCAATTCGGCGGCTACTTTCTGGCGGAAGTCGCCTTGAACCTCAATAGTGCCATCCTTGACAGCGCCACCTGTGCCGCACTTCTGTTTCAGTTGTTTGGCCAGCTCCTTCATATCTTCGGGCGTTAACTTCAATTCCATAATTACAGTCACCGTCTTGCCGCGGCGGCCTTTCTTCTCGCGACGGATACATGCCGTCTGCTCTTCCGGCGGCAAGCTCTTCGGTTTGGGGCAGCGGCAAAGATAACTGCCACAGCGCGGGCAGCGCTTGGCGAAGGCCGAGTCGGTAGAATAGACGATATTTCTTTTATTACCGGACATAGTTCCTTTGAAAGCTGATGGCTGATGGCTGTCAGCCATCAGTCATCAGGTGAATGCACATCATCTCATGCCGCCTCAATACCCGCCCATTGCGCCGGGTGGCTCCACTTTTTTCCTTTTTGGCCTGGGCTCGTCGGTCCTTCTGTATGCGGAAAGGCCTTGCCTATCCAGCTCTTGACCAGTGCCCCCCATGCCCCGGAGAAGTGCGTGTTCCAACGCTTGCCGCTGAGGGATATAGGCTCTCCCCAGCCTTGATCCGCCTGCGGTCCGATCGCCAGGTGATCCCCTCTGGCCCAATCCATATTGAGAAAAAAGCGGTGATCCCCTTTCTCCAGATAGCAGGCATGGGAGCCGCAGCCGACATAAACCACGGGATGGGTTCCCCCGACCACCTCGACCGCTTCCCAGACGGCCGTTTGCGGGCCATAAAGCAGGGGTACCGTGACATGGCGCGAATAGGCGACGTGAGCGGGCCGGTCATCCCCATCCAGGAAGACGTAGATCACCTCCCAATCCCCTTCATGATCGTTTGACCCGCCGTGGCTGGCCCAATCATTGTAAGCATACAGGAACCAGTATTGCAGGACTTTATAGCCGCGATCCTGCGTGACATGATAATGATAAATTGGTGGGTGTTGGGACCACTCGCGGTACGGTTCGTATTTTTCCAGGGCGCGTTGGTGCAGCGCCTGGGGCAGGGCGGCCAGCTTGGGCAGCTCCAACCATTCCAGCCCTTTTTCGAGGCCCAGTTCAGATGAGGCAGCGGGCGAATCGCTAAGCGATTCCAATCCCATCTCAAACACGGCCGATTTAGCCAGCGTATCCGTCGCCTCTTGTCCCAGCAAGGCGCTCATATCCTCAGCCGTGGCTGGACGGCGATCAACGGCCGTTAACTGGGACAGGCGCGCTTCCAGTTTAGCCGCCTCCTGCGCGTCGAGCAGCAGGCGTGGCGCTTGCACAGGGCGATCCGTCGCCGATTCCAGGAAATCATCCGCTTCTGACGGGATCTCGCCCGCGATCTCCAGATCATAATCTAGCAGTTCAAGCGTGATTTGCGGATCGACGCCAGAGGCGGCGGAGAGATCTCCGGCGGCAAAGACCAGGTAACTGGTAGCCGGGTCTGGAACCACGCCGAGGTGCAGCAGGTATGTCTGCTCCGGCTCCCGCAGCCAACCCACCTTCTTGCGCCGCAAGCCGCAGTTGCGGACATAGTCACGGGCCGACATGGGGAAGAACACTTCGGGCCGGCCTCGACCATCCGTGCCAAACCGTAATACCGGTTCATATTGTCGAACTAAGTCGCGTAAAGCGGCCATGAGATCCTCCTATTGTGCTTCGGAATAAGGGACAGCCGGCTGCGTGGCAAACAAATATCGTGCCAGCTCAAATCCAGCACAATGAAACTATTATAGATTAGTTTGCTGTAATTAGAAATAGGCTCAATCTACCCAAGTTAAGGGATGTCGAACCAGTCCGTTTCACTCTGGTTTAGGAACAGCGGCGCCTCTTTCCCTTCCCCTGTCAGAACGGTGATTACATGGGTGAAGCCGCCAATAAAAACGGCATTGTCACCGCGGGCCTGAGGGGCGGGCGACCAGCTTGGCAGCGCGGCCGATTGCCACGCTATGCTCCCATCTTCTTCATGGAGGGCATAAACGCGATGATCGCTGGCCGAAATCAGCAGCAGCGATCCCAAAAGCGCCGGTGCTGAATGGCTGTGCGCCGGCAGCTCTGTCTGCCACACCGCTTCTCCAGTTTGCACGTCAAGCGCCTGCACCACGCAGTGAGAGCCGGCTAAGACGCCCGAATGCTCGCTGCTGCTGATCAGATGCTTGCCGGCCACGGTCAAGAATCGCGCAAAGCGGTTTTGGGCCAGGGTATGGGTCCATTCTGTCTTGCCTGTTTGCGCATCGAGCGCGACCAGTTCAGAAAAGCGTTCGTCCCGCCGCTCTCCTTTCTCAACGCCGGCTAATAGAAGCTGTCCCGCTCTGGCCGGCGCAAAGTACGGCTTGCCGATTTCTCCTTCCAGGGCGCGCTGCCAGACCAACGCCCCCAGCTCCGCCCCTCTTTCACGTCGTTCCCAGTCCCCTGTGGGACAGGTCGCGCCATCCAGAAGAAGCGTCTGGCAGTGCGGGCAAAAAACCGTATCAAATAGTGAAGGCTGCTTTAGCATAATATTGCCGCGCTTATCACTTGCCCTTGACTAGAACATGCGTTCTGTCATAGAATATGGGTGACATAGAACAAGCCTTTGCGCGAGATAACACGGCCGTCCTCTCGTCACCTCTTCCTCAGCAACAAGGCCAAAAATCAAGAATGAACCGGCACGTTCCTACAAAGCAAATAGCAATCAGTATCTCCCTGCCCCCTATCTCCTCTCCTCCCCCAAGAATCGACTTTGTTTCCGGCAGAATAAAACAAAAGAGACAAGAGAAGCAGACGCGATTTTCACCTTTATGTAAAGTTAACTAGTTACAGTTGACCACCAAGAATTCACAGTTCACCAATAATCTGGCATGGGCCCGCGGCTAGACAGAACCAGGCAAAAGGCATATGATTGTTCTCGTTGGCCGACATCCAACGGTTCGTAAACAATCTCACATTTTGACAGGTCACTTGGAGGAAACTGGGAACGATGAGCAAAGTACGATGGGGTTTACTTTCAACGGCGAATATCAACAGAATGCTTATACCGCCGATTCGCGCTTCCGAGCGTGGTGAGCTGGTGGCGGTGGCCAGCCGCTCACAGGCGAGCGCTGACGCCTATGCCGCGAAGTGGGGCATTCCAATCGCCTTTGGCAGTTATGAAGCGATGCTGGAGTCGGGTGAGGTGGATGCCGTTTACATCAGCCTACCCAATCACCTGCATGCCGAATGGTCGATCAAGGCGATGAACCAGGGCGTACATGTCCTCTGTGAAAAGCCGTTTGCGCTAACAGTCAGGGATGTAGACCGCATGCGCCAGGTTTCTGACTTGACGAGCATGGTCCTGGCCGAGGCGTTTATGTATCGCCACCATTCACAGACGAAAATCGCAGGAGATTTCGTGCGCAGCGGCAAGCTGGGAGAGGTCGCCGTGATTCGTGGCGTCTTCAACTTCAAGTTGACCGAGCGCGAGAATGTGCGCCTGATGCCGGAGTTGGGTGGTGGAGCCGTGTGGGATGTCGGCTGTTATCCGATCAGCATCGCCCAATTCTTGATGGGCGGACCGCCGCTGTGGGTCTTTGGCGATCAATGGTTGGGCGAATCTGGCGTTGACGAGCTTTTTGGCGGTCAGATGCATTATGCGGACGGCCGTATGGCCCAGTTCACTTGCTCCTTCCGCACACCCCAACATACTTTTGTCGAGGTTATTGGCACGGACGGACGCTTGACGATAAGCGAACCATTCCGTATGGATCTAGGTGGCAACCATTTGCTGTTTTACCCCGGCGAAGGTGAGCCGCAGGAAATCCCGGTGCCCCACGAAGACCTTTATCTAGGCGAGGTGGACGATATGCACGCGGCCATTCTAGATGGGGCGGCATCCTATCTCACCCTGGAGGAAACGCGGAACCACATCCGGACGATTGTCGCTTTGTACGAATCGGCCGTAAATCAACGTCCAGTACATTTGTAGGATCAAGTCTCGGAGTACTTACGTTTCTTGCATTGCTTCTGGCGCCATCTGCTCCCCGTTCTCGACGCTGCGCTTGATGCGCCCGACGACCAGGTGGCCCCCGACAAATAGCAAGACAAAGACCAGGATAATCAGGCCCCAAGTCGAGTTGGAGAATTCGAGACCATAAGCGCCGATCAAGGTCAGCATCACCGCGCTGGGCAAGCGGCCAAGAAAACTGGCTATCAAAAAACGGCGTGAGTCCATTCCACTCAAACCCGCCACAAAGTTCATGGCGTCTGAGGGGAATATCGGCAGCAAAAAGGCGATGGTGAAGAAGAGGATTCCCTTCTGGTTGGCAATCCGCTCCCAATATTCCACGGTTTCGCGGTCGGCCAAACGATAGACTAACGGCCGTCCGGCCCAGCGAGCAAACAGGAAAGCGAGCTGGCTCGCCGCTACAGTGAAGCTGATATTAAACAGCAGGCCCAGGGCGAAGCCATACACATAGCCGGCCGCGATTAGCACCACGTGACCAGGTATGAAGGCAATAAAGACTTGCAGCAGTTGGGCGAACCACAAGACGAGCGGTCCCCATACACCAAAGCTCTGCAGGTAAGCGCCAAAGGCGTCCTGGTCGCTGATGAAGACCATGAGTACCTTAACCTGATCCCACCAGATCCAGAATATGACTGTCAGGGCGGCAAACAGAACCAGGCTAAGAATCGACCATAACAAGCGCTTGTTGGAACGGCCATTGCCGTTGGTCTGTTTGGGCGCCCGAACTCTCGGTCCGTTTTCAATCGGGTCTGCAGGGAGTAGGGGATGCTTTTCTCGTTTCTGTTCTGTGGCCACGGTCATAACTTCGTCTCCCTCGGCTGTCGGATTCTACCGCTAGCAGTCGCGCCTAAGGCGTAAGAAGCCGGATTTCCCTGATTCATTTTTCCCAGCGGGAAATCCTCGTTTCTACGCTTACGTAAGCGCACCTGGGGAGTTTCTAAATTTACTTGATCCTACCTAGGTCGCGAATCCTTGGCAAATTGTGCGGCACTTTCTAAGCTCGCAAGAAGAAACGCAAAGCGCCTGGCAGCCGGCGCGCCCACGCGTCCTCACTGTGACCGGCCCATTTCTCTTCGACGTGCATGATATCGCGCGTCGGCCAGTACCCCTTCTGCACCAGCATGCGCTTCATGCGCCGAACGCCGGCGTAGTAACGTCGTGATTGAACCCGTTTGCCCAAGGAGTAACGCGATCCCCCCAATTCACGTGTGCCGGCGTCGAGGTAGATTCTGCCAGGGAGATAGGATGCGCTTTCTATGTAGCCATAAATGGCCCCTTTGGCAAACCACAGCGACGGGCTCATAACACCAGTGAACCCAAAAATATCTTCGCGGCGGAAGAAGGCATAAAGGCTAATCAGGCCACCCATAGACGATCCCATTATGCCCGTTTTTCTACGCTGTGGTAAGGTGCGAAACTGACCGTCAATTAGAGGTTTTAAGGTGTTGGCGATGAAGGCGATATAGTGGTTTCCTTGCCCGCCCCCATACGCCTGATCGATGAAGGGGCTGTATTCATCTAGCCGGCTAGGTCCGGTGTTGGAGATGCCGACGACGATCGCTTCCAGGCCCTCTGATCGGGCAAGCGCTTCCAACGTGTCATCAACACACCATTCACCGGCGAAGCTGGTCGCGTGGTCAAAGAGATTCTGACCATCGTGCATGTACAATACGGGATATCTATCGCTGCCTTGATTGTAAGATGGGGGCAAGTAGACCATGATATCGCGCCTATTATGTAGTTGTGGGCTCAGAACATCCTTGGCGACGAGCACGTTGCCGGCTACCCGGTGACCTGCGTCACGTGGATAGACATCGTGATATTCTTGCCATTCTGCTTTCTGCACTGTCCTACTCCACTGAAGAACGATCAAAAGTCGCACGCTGACGATTGATGAACATTATTTGTAATGGCTTAATTAGCGAGCGCATTATTTTCCGGTTTTCTATGATAATGTCCAGTGTAAGGAGAATTGGCCCTCAGTTGGGATGACCTTTGCCGCCGCTGGGAAGCTGATCTGAAGCGCATTAATAAGCAAATCGCAGACTTTAACTTGGGCCGTCCGAGTGAGCGTCTGGAGATCTTTAAGCTGCGGTTGGACACTGAGCTGCAGCGGGTGGGCGGAGCGCGGCAGCTAGGGCGATAAATTGTCCGCGATCAGCGAACAGCAGTCATCGTTTCGTCCGCGCATCTGGCAGTGGCGTGATCTGGTAGCAGATTTCTCCGGAAGAATCCGGGCCGAATACTAGCTTACTTTAGATAGGTAACGTGCCTGGGCTGGCCAGTTGGCCGGGTTTGCCTTGTTGTGTGGCGAACCGGCATCGTCTAGTATCTTGCGCAACCGCGAAACGTCGCTAATCCCCAGTTGATCGAAGTTGACAATACCTTGACTGCTCAAGAGTTCGGCCGTGTATGGGCTAACTCCTTCTATTTGGGTCAAATCGTCAACTTTTGCCGGCGCTTTGGCAGCCGCCGGCTGCACCGATTCCAACAACAGGTCTATTTCGCGATAGAAATGGTCGATGACACGGTCAGGATCAGGTACCAGTTTGACATCAGTAGCCACACCCACATAGATCTTGCCGGCATAGCTCAATATGCTGATCCCCATACCCAGCCGCCCCGCCTGAGGCACCCAGAACATGAGATCTTCGATCTCGCGTCCAGCGAGGAACAGAGGAATAGGCGGACCTGGAACATTCGTGAGCACGGCCGTTGCCTTTTTTGCCAGAATGGATACGACAAGATCCTGGATCTGGCGGGTTGAAAGGCCGACGACATTGAGCGCAGCTAGTATAACGCCCGCTTCCGACGAGCTTTTTAATTCCTCCATTCGCAAATGAACTTCAGACAGACGCTGCAGCGGATCGGCGCTGCTGACGGGTAGGGAAAGGAAGACAAGGCCGAATTTATTACCCAATTGGCCCATCTCTTCCGGCGTACGCATATTAACAGGCACGGTAGCGCGGAAATCGACGGGTGTTTCTCCTTGATCTAGCATGTACCTGCGCAAGGCGCCGCTTATGGCCGAGATTAGAACATCGTTTACAGTTGTTCCCGTCGCGTTTTTAACGCGCTTGATATCTCGCAGCGACAACGGCCGCGACCAAGCCCCACGCTTCATCGAGCCCAGCTTTCCCTTAAAAGGCGTTTGCGGGTCATCCGTTCTTAGTAAGAGGCGCCCCGTCGTCTGGCCCACATCCGCACCACTTTGCATCAGTTCCACGACCTTATCGGGGTTGCGGATTGTGGACCAACCTCCACGAACCACTCGTCCGGACAAGCTGCTAGCTGTACCGGCGACCGTCTTGCCTTGTCTGAATAATGAGCCCAACGTTCCGCCAAACAGTCCATCGTCTTCTTCTTGCTCTTCTTCTTGCCGCGGTACCGGCCAGGGAGCGTCAGGCGTCATGTCCGTCAGAGAGAGCAAAACGTAAATCAGCGCCAGGCCGTCGGCGATGCTATGATGAATGCGGGCGATTATCGCACTGCCCTGGCCATAATTCTCTATCAGGTGGAACTGCCATAACGGTTTTGTAGCGTCCAGAGGTGAGCTCATCAGATCGCTGACCATTTGCTGTAGTTCCGCGCGGCCACCTGGACGAGGCAGGGCGAAGCGCCGGACATGGGCGCCTAGCTCGAAATAGGGATCGGTCTCCCAATACGGTTTGCTTGTTGGCAGCGAAGGCCTTACTAATCGCTGGCGAAAACGATCGAACTTAAGCCACCGGTGTTCAAGGACCGCCAGAAGATGCTCCTGGTTAAGTGGCTTTTTGAAAGTCATCACGCCGGTGATCATCATCATATTGGTTGGATCATCCACAGCCAACCAGGCGGCGTCAATATTGGAAAGGGGCTGCGTATTTCGAGGCACGTGATTTTCTCCTCTAGGGGCGAATATTCTTTTTAGCAAGCTTTTTAGAAAATTCCACATACAGAAAATGCTCCATGAAGCGCCTTTGAGTATATCCGACATGGCGCGAGTTAGCAGTTTGCCCGTGTGCTGCGCAAGGTTGACTGTTAATTATTACCTGGTGACGCCAACCAGATGTTCTGTGCGGCTGTGGTAATGCAAGCGCCACGTCTCCCTGGTTGGATGCTCAACCAGTTCAAAGCGGGTGATGCCGGTGTTGTGGCTCCAAGTTTCACAGCGGCGCCAAGGGCCGATGTTGAAGACATGATCGAAAGTGGTCTCAATCACGCCGCCATGACAAACAGCCACGACTGTCCCTTCACGGTGTTTCTCAATAAGTTCTTCGACAAAGCTGCCAACACGAATGCGGAAGTGCATCAAGCTCTCGCCAAGTTCACGATCCGGCGTGATGGAGGAAAACGGCCGTTCGCTGCCCCAGAAGTCGCTGTATTCGGGAAGGTCATCACTTGGCCAGGCGATATGGTCAAGGCGGTTGTTGCCGACCTCACGCAGACGGTCATCGCATTTGAGAGAAATATCGTAGGCAGCCGCCAGAGGTTCGGCCGTTTGACGGGCGCGCAACATGGTACTGCAATAGAGAGCATCGATTTGAGAGAGGCGCTGTGGCAGCCAAGCTGCCAGGGCGGCCGCCTGGCGATGGCCTAGGCCCGTTAATGGCTCGTCACTATTCCCACCTTCCCAATCCTTTAGATTAACATAACTTTGCCCGTGGCGGATCATTATCAGATTCATACATTGAAGTATAGATCACAAAATAGAGAGCGCCAAGATGGCGAGGATCATGCATCAGGAATCGGGAGTCAGGTGCCTCTGTCCGATCTTAATATTACTTGACGACGCGAGAAAACGGCTAGAAAAGTGACTTGTGCTAGATTAAAATCGGTCAGATCGCCTTGCTTCATGGGTTTGCGTATGAAATACTAGTCGTCACTTGGAAATGGAGAGAAAGTTTATGGTAAGCGGATTTAGAAACCCTCGATCGTCAGTACTTATTGTATTTTCATTGGTGAGTTTATTATCTATCCTGGTCGTTGTTTTGGTTGCGATGGGTGTTCCGGCGGGCGTATCGGCTGCCAAAGGAGAAAAAGAAACCTCGGCCATTGCATCTGCTGCAGCGGCCGACAACTATGTCGCCCTCTGTCGCTACGGAATCTCTGCGGACGAGAGTCAAGGACATATTGTATCTTTGATGGGCGCGGGATGGTTCCTAAAATTCAACCATCCTAAATGGGGTACTTCACTCCCCGCAAACAATGCCGAGCAAGCGCATGTAATCAAAACCTTCCAGCAAAAGTCGGCCAGCGGTGAGTATTTGCCCGATTACTCAACCAGCGTTCCGCTCGACGCAGCTTTGGCCACATTGATACGCGAGAATCCTGGTCATCTGTGGCTGATCGGAAATGAGGTGGATCGCAAAGATAAACAGGGCGACATGTACCCCGATATTTATGCCAAGGCTTTCCACGAAGTTTCTAGTTTCATCAAATACAATGATCCGTCGGCTCGCGTCGCCATCTCAGGTCTTGTTGAAATGACACCGGGTCGACGTCAATATTTAGATATGGTGTGGAACGCTTATCTGGCAAGATATGGCAAGCCTATGCACGTAGATGTCTGGAACATGCACGCTTATGTACTGCCGGAAGTGCGACCAGACGGCGTGACCCCTAATGGTGTCGCTGATGTGGCCGTGGGAACAGATCCGGCACTAGGTAAACGAGAAAGCGCTTCGGATCCGAATAGTTGTGCTGAGCACGTCGTGTACTGTCGCGCAGAGCACGATGATATATCTGTCTTCGCCGAGCAAATCGTAATGATGCGCCAGTGGATGAAGGAGCATGGTCAGCAACAGAAGCCGCTGATCGTCAGTGAGTACTCCATCCTCTATCGTTATTACGGCGTGGGCAGCCCTTTTTCAGTACGTGATGAATATGGAAACTATTTCACCCCTGAGCGCGTCTCTAAATTCATGTTAAATAGCTTTGACTATCTCAATGGCGCGCGTGATCCTAATCTAGGTTTCGCGCTTGATGATAATCGCCTCGTACAGCAGTGGCTCTGGTACACAGCCCATGAGAGTCTTGGCAATTCCAGCCAACTTATGGAAGCGGACCTGGCGACCATGACCTTGATGGGTCAAACCTATCGCAACCACGTTTACAATGAGGCCGCTTACGTAAACTTGCTGGTTAGTGAGGTTCCTGATTCGGTAACAACTTTGGGAGAGGGTGGGACAGCTACGGCCAGGCTCGACGTTGTGCTTCGCAACAATGGGAACATAACTTCAGATGCGCCGTTCACGGTGACATTTTATGCTGACGAAGAACGCACACAGCCTATAGACTCAGTTACAGTGTCACCGCTTCTGCGAGGTTGTGCCAGCGACCGTTTCAGAGCATCAGTAGATTGGACTGGCCTGAAAACGCCGGGTATCTATCAATTCTGGGTTTATATCGATAGCCGCGCTGACATAGACGAGAATCCAGCAGATGATACCGATAATCTGGGAACTGGATATGTACTGGTTACCGCAGAAAGGAATCTGATTCCACTGATTCGTCGTTGACATAGAATCGAATACACGAATATCTAGGAACCCGATTTCTTTTTTCGTTCGTTGAAAGACTGCAAACAATAAAGAAATCGGATGTTTTGTCAGCGTGGCAATTTTACTTGTAGTCAGCGATTCCTCCCGAATCTGCAAATAATTCTTGGCGTTGGGGAACTTCTCTCAAGATTTGTAGGACAAAATACCTAGGAGCAGTGATGAACAATAGGATGATCTTAACCCCCTTTTTCTTGGACCAGGCCGTACCCGCTCTAGAGGATGTGGCTGGAGAAGACTGGTGGTGCAATAAGCCGCAATTGCCGCAGGGCGAAGCGCAGGAGCGCATGGTAGAGTTGTACCGGCCGCTGGCGGAGATGGTAAAGACGGCCGTAAACAACGGCGAGCGCCCGGTAAGTGTCGCCGGTGACTGCTGTACGACGATTGGCGTATTGGCCGGACTGCAGCGGGCGGATATGAGCCCAACGCTGATCTGGTTCGATGCCCACGGTGATTTCAACACATGGGAAACGACGCACAGCGGTTTTCTTGGTGGGATGCCGCTGGCAATGCTCGTAGGACTGGGCGAACTGACCATGGGGCAGGGCGTGGGTCTGACCTCACTACCAGAGCCGCAAGTGATCCTCACGGACGCGCGGGATTTGGATCCGGGAGAGAAAGACAATGTGCAGCGCGCTGCTATTAATCACCTGGCAGATGTAACGATGCTGCTCGATTCCCCGCTTCCGGCGGGACCACTGTATGTACACTTCGATGCTGATGTAATCAACAATGCGGAAGCGCCGGCGATGAGTTACCCTACCGAGGGAGGCCCATCGGTCGCCACTCTGGGCCGCATATTTGATCATTTGGCAGATTCAAGACAGATTGCTGCTGTTTCCCTTTCAGCCTGGAATCCGGAATTGGATCAAAACGGCCGTAGTCAGGGGGTAGTTCTGGGTTTGCTAGATCGCCTGATCCGCTAGCTGATCTTCCGCTTACCTCATTCGCTCTGAACCCGCTTTATGCACGGTACGCAAGAACCTGAGCAAGTGCGCCTTGCCGTTATTATCACTGACTACTACCTGGTAGGGTAAGACGGCGCCGGTCCACCCTTCTGACTGCCAGTAGGCGCCGTCGGGCAATTCTGTGTCCGTCAGGCCATCAGGAACCGGGTAGGCGGTGATGTAGAAATACGGGTTTGGAATCCCGCTGTCACCGGTGGAGAAGCCAAAGTTCATCTGTTCATCCGACCATTCTGGATCACCTGGGTCCTGATCCGGTATTAGCCGGCCAGAGAACCAATTAACACCCAGATCAAAATGATGTGGCCACAATTGCACAGGACTGCTTTCACCGCGGAAGCCGTAACTGAACTCCTTCAACGTGGCATCGATTTGGGCAAGCGCCTGCCAGTAGTTGAACACAGCCGCTCTATCATAGGTTCCCGCTGAATAGTCATCGAATAGATCGCGATCGATCTGCGGTTCGAAACCAAGCTCTGCCAGTACCGTAAGTATTTCCTCCTTAAACGCCTTGGCCGATTGGCCAGTCAAAGGAAAGTCGCGCCTCTGGCCGTGGCTGGTTGTGAGCAGCAGGCGGTGGTGGGCGAAGTCCAGCAGCAGTTCAAATGTCCTGTCGCCGGCAGGGATAGGCGTGGTAGTTAGCCCGCTGGCAGCCACGCGCAAACTTATATGCCACCAATGCTTCTGCTGTGGAGTGAGCGCGCGGCGAATCTTGCCAAGTACCTGGGCATAAACGGCAATGGTGTCACGGGTCGCTTGCCACGCAGACAGCGCAAGCGATGGAAAGTTGGAACCAGACATCATATTCTCCTGAAAACTTCAGCATCAAATGAGGTTTCATGATTAAGACGCGCCGCCTGTAAAGAATCTTACAACGATCCCCTGAATTCGCGTAGACAAGTTGAAACCTGTGCTGCTTTCGTTACAATATGAATATGTGCACCTTTCGGCTTTACGCTGTCACAGAGAAAGGACCGCAGCCTCTGCAGGTTCCGCAGGAGGCAACAGACTTTGCCGATCTTTATGCCGGCTTGTCGCCAGGTGTGTATTCTGCTCTTCGTACATTTGAGCACAATAAATTCTTGGATCTGGAATCGCACATCGCAAGGACAAAACTCTCGATGGAATTACTGGGCTGGCAATATTCGCTGGATGAAGAGCGCTTGCGCCAGGTTTTACACCAGGTTGTGACTTCCTCTACGTCACAGAATGCGCGGGTGCGATTTGATGTATTGGCAAAACCTGCAACCCAGCTTGGAACGGATAGTCGCGAACTGATCGCCTTGATGCCTTTCAATCCTGTGCCAGCCCGGTATTATGAGGAAGGGGTTGGCGTGGACTTCGCGCACAGCCTTCAGCGCGAGCTGGCACGAGCCAAAACGGCCGATTTCGCCCAACAGAGGCGCCGTTTATTTTCTGGTCAAACCCAGGATCATTACGAGCACCTGATCCTGGACGACGCGGGGCGCATACTCGAAGGTACAAAAACGAATTTCTGGGCCGTACGTGACGGTACGCTATACACCGCAGGGCAGGGGGTGCTGGAGGGGGTCACACGTAAGATTGTCCTCTCCCTTTTGCCCGAACTGCAGCTCCCGTATCGTCTGGAAGCGATCAAGCGCGACGAATTATCGCAGTTGGAGGAAGCGGCGATAAGTGGATCGTCGCGGGCGATCGTGCCGGTGATCAATATCAACGGACAGCGCGTGGGCAGCGGCCATCCTGGCCCCATTTTTCACGCTATCCTGGAATCTTACCAGGTATACGTAGTCAGTATGATCAAGACGGCGATTAATTCCGATTGCACCTAAGTCTACCTAGATCCTTGAAGTCGCACTTATCCAAAGCAGGACTAGGCAGTGCCAGGGCATGGTCGGGTCGCGGCACAGGCAGCCCGGAAGCGACCATGTAGTTATCCCCCACCGTGCCTCTATTCTTGCTTTAAGCGAAACGCACAGAATATATTGGCGGAAAGTAGTTCCCTAAGGATATCCAGGAATCACCCCGATTTTCACTTAGGAAAAGGTTACCCGTAGTGGTGCCGAAAACCAGCGTTTCGCCGCGGATATCTAAGGCGTGGCGAAAGACGATATCGTAACAATGTCGCTGCGGCAATCCGTTACGTAGCTCCGTCCATGTCTGGCCGCCATCTTCGCTGCGACCGACGCACATCGCCCCGTCGACGGCCATACGTTGGTCATCGCTGATCCCAGGCACAACCCAGGCTGTGTCCGCATCCTGCTCGTCAATGGCGATAGGGAATCCGAAGTTGACCGGCCCGCTCGCCTGGGAAACGTCATGCCACGTCCGGCCGCGATCGGCGCTGCGGAAAACACCACAATGGTTTTGCTGCCATAGCACATCCGGGTTTGAGGGAGCGGCGGCCAAATAATGGGGATCGTGACCGTATTCGGCGTAAGGATCCGGCAAATAGTCGGCGCGCAATCCTTTGTTACGTCCTTCCCAGGTTGCGCCGCCATCCGTTGATTCATAGACGCCGCCAACGCTGATGCCCGCATAGAGGTGAGTGCTATCCCGCGGGTCGACGACAATCGAGCAAGTGCCGGCCTGATCACGGCCGCCGCCAAACCAATTCTTACGCCGCGAAGGATGGTTCCACAACCCTTCTACCAGGCTAAAAGTCTCCCCACCATCGTCGCTCTGAAACAAGCCGCCCGGTTCGGTTCCTACATACAATCTGTTTGGCTGGTCATTGCCGCCGGGTACGATTGTCCACAAGTAGCTGACGGTGGCCGGCTTTGCGGCGCCGTCGTCCCATACATCGCAAGCGACTGCATCCTCCGGGTACTTAGGCGCCGCAACTTCAGTCAAGTTCTTCCCGCCGTCGGCAGAACGGTACAGTTTGCCACCCAATGTCCATGGTCCGCGCAAACCCACAAGACGTCATTCCGCGGGTCAACGGCTGCATAAGCGATGGGAATTCCGGGAAAGGTGTCGACGTCCACATGCCACTCACGGTCGTTTCGCCTGAGAACGATCAAACCTTTTCGTGTGCCCAGGATTATACTTTTCTTGCTCATGAGGTCTCCTTGATTAATCTGGTAGTTTAGGTAGATCCTATTTTGTGTAGTTCGCATCCTCAGACGTGAGCGCCTGAAGTTCTGCGACACTTGTGGATGTCTTGCTACAGGCGATGAATTCTGATCTATTGAGCCTGGGTGGCATAGCCCCCTGAAAGCGCTTGGAAGATGAAGACGCGATCGTCTGCGGAAACTGGATCACTAAGCTTCTGCCGATCATGGATCAACTCGTCGCCAACGAAGATATTGACGTGTTTGCGCAGTGCGCCCTGTTCATCAACAACGTAGGCGGCCAATCCAGGATAATTCTCGTCTAGCGCGGCCACAACACCGGCTACGGTCTGTCCTGGAATCTCTATGCTGGCTTGGTTTGCCAAATCAGGGAAAAATCGGGTAAGGTGTTTGGTAAATCGTACACTTGCCATAGTTACTCTTCTAAATTCGTTTCGATTGATAATAGCACATACGTTCTGTAAATGTCAATGACCTATAACTCCCAATTTTGCCCTGCGGGATAAGTTTAACGATGCAAGTTTAATGGCAGTGTATGACAGGTGTCAACCCCCAATATCATATTAGTTGTAAAAGGGATGGGCGGTTGGAAGGCTGTGAGTTACTGGCCTTCTACATATTCGTAAATGATCCAGGTTTTGAAACCTTCTCTGAACTGGTAATGGTTTCTGAGGTAGTTGATGGAATCTTCAATCTGGATTGTGGTAATTTCAAACAAATAGAGTGGGGTAAGTGGGTTGCGTGTATCGATGATCAGGCGCGGTTTGTTGTTTACAATTTCAGCAAGAAACGCCTCGATAATACGCTCATCTGTATACCCTTCCGTGTACAGAGGATATTGGTAAACAAATCGGGTCGGACTGCGCCGCTGTGCAGCAAAATTGACGGTTGATTCCGCTCCCCATAACAAGACCGGTTCATCGCTTGTTGTCACTTCGGCGATTCGTGCCGCGATCTCACTATCTGCGGGCTGTCTGTAAGTCTGTGCCAACTGTATGTAATCCCATGTCGGCGGCAGAAGAAGTACCAGCATGACGGCCAGTGTAAAGAAAACTGCCGCTCTCTTCCCCGAACGCAGCGTAGAAATACGGGTAAACATCAGCCAAAAAGCGAAACTGGCAAAGATGAAAAAAATGGGCAGTAGAGCCATGTAATGATGCCTAGAGGCTTTGCCAGACATGCCCACAAAAAGCAGCTCGATCGGCAGAGCAACTAGCGCGATTGTCAAAGGTACGACATAGTTTCGCTCAAGGTTTCTACGGAATGTAAGGCCTGCACTCCAGCCAATTAACGCAAGCTGGGTCAGGCCTGTGTTGCTCAATAGCCGCAGGCCCGCAAGACGGCCCTCGAAATGCTCGCTCAAACTTGACGAGACATAGACGAAATTATAAGTGAAGGCGGCGTCCCAAAATGCTTCAAATGCGCCAGTGGCAACAAAAAAAGTAAGCAGTAGCAAGAAAACCGAGAGCACTCCCAAGGCAATAATAAGCAAAGCGCGCAGCAGCGTGCGCAACTGGCGTCGCCACAGGCGGCTGACTATCAGGTGAAGCACGATTGCCACGACGACGCCTATGGAGTTTTGCTTAGTCAGAAAGGCGAACGCACAGAGAACGCCGATCCAGTAGCCACGCCAAAAGAAGTAACCCTTCTCTTTGGCCTCTACACCCAGCCAGAGACAAGCGAATTGTATGGCCAGGGTATACTCCGTGGTCAGGTTGCCACCATTGATGACAAAAACGAGGCTTAGTAGCCACAAGTAGAGAGCGAAGATGGTGGGCAAGGCGCCGAGCTAGCGCTTGATCAGCTTGAATCCCAGAAGGGCGGCCAGAAAGAGCAGGCCCAGTTCGACCAGCCAAACTCCCCAGCGAGAGCCGCCGCCGATTGGAAGGCCAAGGGCATTGATCAGGAGTATGACCGGTGGTTTGTGATCCCAGACGTCGAGGTAGGGAATCTCCCCATTCAGCATTTGCCATCCTACGTAGAGAAACACCCCGAGTCCCTCGCCGGTTGAACGATGTTCAACGGGCTAATGGGCAGTAGGACAAAGAGCACGGCAATGGCAACCAGTACTTTCTCATACACCCTGTCTGTGACGCTTTTCATGGTGGCCATAGCGTAATTCTACTTAGAAGATGACTTATGGGCCAAAGTTGAGGGTTCAAACGGCAGAGGTGCCAACTTTTAGAAAGTTGGCGTCTCTTCAAGCTACGAGCGCTTCCAGGTCAATATCGCCTTTGAGCAGTCTTTCTTTGGCTGATTTGGGCAGCTTTTTGACGGCCGCTTCAGCCTTTTGGGCGGACGACCTGTCCCCAATATTCTGGCTAAAGACGAGAGTTAACGGCCCTTTGCCGCGCAGAGATTTAGCTGCTTTTCTGCCACCCGCCTCATGTTCGGCAAAGCGTCTGTCGACATCCGTACTTATACCAGTATACAGGTCGCCCATACTAGTGCGGATCAGGTAAAGGGTCCACTCTGACATGTTTTGATGATAGCCCAGAAAAGCAGAAGTTCAACTTTTCCAAAAAGTTGAACTTCTAAGCTCCTGATTGGTGATTTCTCCCTTACCCACCATCAGCAAGAACGGTAAGACCATCAACACTGCCGCCAAGTTGCTCATGAAAATCGTAGAAATCCCATATCTGGTACGCCTTTAACCACACTCGGGGCGTTCCAGGCCGTGTGCTGCTAGCAGGGCATCATCTTGTAAAAGGAGCGCCGTCTCGCCGTCAGCCACGATTAGGCCCTCGTCCATGATGATCATGCGCGGAAATAACTCCTGCACCAGCAGCATGTCATGGGTGGAGACGAGCATGGTGACAGGCAGACTGCTCAGCAGGTTGACGAGCTGCCGGCGGCCACGTGGGTCCAGCCCGGCAGAGGGCTCATCCAGCACCAGGATCGCCGGGGCCATAGCCAGCACAGTGGCTATAGCCACGCGCTTTTTCTGACCGATGCTCAAATGATGCGAAAGACGCGTAGCAGCTTCCCCCATCCCTACTTGGGCCAGGGAAGTGGCCACCCGCAGGCGCACTTCGTCCTCTGGCAAGCCCATGTGCAGCGGTCCGAAGGCGACGTCTTCGAATACCGTCGGCGAAAACAACTGGTCATCCGGATTCTGGAAAACCATCCCTACCTTACTGCGGATCACCGGCAGGTAAGCTTTCGTCAGCGGCATTCCGGCCACTTCCAAGCGGCCTTGCCCTGTTAAAAGCCCGTTGAAGTGCAGCATCAGCGTGCTTTTGCCGGCCCCGTTAGGACCAACAAGGGCTACCTTCTCGCCTGAGGCAATGTGCAATGAGACGCCGCGCAAGGCGTGGTGGCCGTCCGGGTAGGCATAGTGCAAGTCATGTACCAAGAGCGTGGGCGGGTTGTCACTAGCTGGCGTCGGTCGCTGCGTGATTTCAAGATGGGTTACGGGCATAAGCGGATTCCTGTTCTAGAGCAGCCTGGCCGAAAGTTGGATCAGCAGGATAGCCAGCATGGCGACCAGGCCAGCCAGCCAGTCAGGCCGGGTCATCATATGGGGTGTCATCGTGAGCATGCGCCCCTGGTACCCTCGCGCCAGCATCGCTTGATATACTCGATCGCTGCGATCCAGACTGCGTGAAAAGAGCTGGCCCACCATGTACCCCGCTACGCGTGCGCGCCACCAAATTGAACCCCCGTGTGCGCCAGTTCCGGGAAGACGAGCGCTGCGCGCCTGCCGCGCGCGCAGGAGACGCTGTGCTTCCTCCGCCAGCACAAAGAGGTAACGGTACATGAAACTGAGGATGCTGACCAGCAGCGCCGGCACGTGCAAATGGTTGAGCGCATGCAGCAGGTCAGGGAACTGCGTCGTCGCAGTGAGTAATATGGCCGCCTGCACTGCCAGCCAGCCGCGCGCCATGACACTGGCAAAGCGGATCAACCCCACATCGCTTACGCTAATCGTGAAGGGTCCTACGGCCCAAATGGCGACAGTGTCTCCAGGTGTGTTGATCAGCAGGGTCAGAGCAGTAAACAGGAAGGGCAGGATAATTAACGAACGGCCGAACACGACGCGGTAAGGCAGTCCAGCCATCCGGGTCGCCAGCCACAAGCACATCCAGGAAAGAGCATAGGCGGGCCAGGCGCCATCAGGCAATAGCAGCGTTGCCAAGACAAAAACCAGCATCACGACTACTTTCAAGCGTGGATCGAGCCGGTGCAGGCGGCTGTCCTGGTGTAAATAGCGATCAAACGTGTGTGCCATCATGTTTCCGATGCCGGTTGCGGTTCAGGATGCGTCCGAGCAGAAAGATGACTCCCACGACCAGTAGCGCGCCGATCAGGCCGGCCAGAATCGTTGATGCAGCGGTCCCGTGCAGCCCGGGAATTGTATAGTCAGGCAGCAATTCAAAGGGGCCGGCCTGCGCTTCGTCGAGAAATGCCTGCTGCCCGGCTACCCATTCCAGTCCATCCGGTTGCGACGACGCCAGTGGTGCCAGCAGCAGTATAAGCAGCACGATTCCCAGGCCAGCCAGGGCCCAGAGGCTGCTATATTCCGCATCCTGGGCTGCCAGGATCTCGGGTCGGGAGCCCAGCAGGAAAACCAGCGCGGCTACGGTCACCAGCGCTTCTCCCACGCCAATGAGCATATGGACGCCGACCATCAATGGTACGACCAGGGCCAGGTTTGCAGTACCGCTGGCGCCGAGCAGCAAGGCAGTCACAAAGGCAGCCAAAACCACGGAAAGCCAGGCAGCGAACCCGGCGGCGGCTAGCCTCACAGACTTAGCACGATTGCCAGTCAACCCATAGATGCCATACGCCACAAAGCCGGGTACGATGCCCATAACGAGGATATTGGCCCCCATAGCCACGAGGCCGCCATCCTGAAACAGGAGCGCCTGCAGCCCGATCACGGCCGTCATTACCAGCAGTCCCAGCCACGGTCCGAGGACGATAAAAGCGAGTGCAGCCCCGATTAAGTGGCCGGAAGTTCCACCCAAAACCGGAAAATTGATCATCTGTGCAGCGAAGATGAATGCAGCCATAACACCGGCCAGTGGAACGAGTCGCTCGCTGTAGCCCACCCGTGCGCGGCGCACGGCAAGCGCCAGGATAGTCACTGATAGAAGCCAGCACAGGATGGAAACAGCGTTGTCCAGGAATCCATCGGGTATATGGAGCAGTAGAAGTGAAACAAGAAGTGGCATAGGCATCCTTCTCAGATATCGCGGCAGCGAGCGCATACCCCGGAAATCGCCAGGTGATTGAGCTCCGCGTGAAATGCGTGATCCAGCAGCAATTGCGCAGCCAGTGGCTCGAAGTAACGGTTAGGCAGTTCCATTACCTGGCCGCACAGGCGGCAGACTAGGTGATGATGGGGCGTTTCCCGTGCGAGCTCGTAGACTGCCTGTCCGCCGATTTCAGTACGGGTGACCAGTTGCAGGTCGCAGAGAAACTGCAGCACGCGATAAACCGTGGCCCGATTGAGGGCCGGCGCTTGCTGCTGCACGGTGGCAATCACGTCGTTGGCAGACACGTGCCCTCCTTGTTCGCATACCGCGTCCAGAACCATCTGACGCTGTGGCGTCATACGGAAGCCTTGCTCGCGAACTTGTTCGCTAACGTTCTGTTCCCGGTGGGACATGTGCTCTCCTTCTTGCAACTTGTCGCAATAGCATCTATTCTCAATTATACCGTTGTGGCTGGGAAGGGCAAGTTGGCGGCGTAGAAGGCAGAAGATTATGTTTAACACGACCTTCACCGATGAACTTATTCAATCTGCAAACATCTGTGGTCTGGGAGTGGGGGAACTGGCGCACCTGACGCTAATTGGCGTGCGCGCCAGCCAGTTAGCAAAGGAGAGGCGCCTGCATATGGAGCAGCAGTTGGAGCTCGAGTTTGATCATATGCGATCTAACTTTCATCTGTAAGACGGCTCGAGGATTGTGCTATTTTACCCTTGGCGACCGGTAATGTACGATTCTGTCAACTCTTCCTGCGGATTGGTGAAAAGTCCCAGCGTGTCGTTGAATTCTATCAAGCGGCCCAACCAGAAAAAGCCGGTCCAGTCAGATGCCCGTGAAGCCTGCTGCATATTATGGGTTACGATCACAATCGTGTAAGCTTGGGCCAATTGGCGCATCAGTTCCTCGACGGCCAGCGTTGCTATCGGATCCAGGGCAGAACAAGGCTCATCCATTAAGATGACTTCTGGCTTGACGGCAATCGCCCGTGCAATACAGAGGCGCTGCTGTTGGCCTGGGTTAAGGCTTAATGCATCGTTATCCAGGCGGTTATGCACTTCGTCCCAAAGAGACGCGCCGCGCAGGCTCTCTTCGACCATGTCGTCAAGGTTCCCGTTTTTACTCAGACCTAAGACGCGCGGACCAAAGGCAACGTTGTTATAGATGGACTGGGGGAACGGATTCGGCCGTTGAAAAACCATGCCGATGCGTTGCCGCAACTCAACAACGTCGACACCCTCATCATATATGTTTTCGCCGTCGAGCAGCACTTCACCCTCGGCCCGAGCGGAGCTGATGGTATCGTTCATGCGATTGAGCGCGCGCAAGAAGGTCGATTTACCACATCCGGAGGGACCAATAAGCGCAGTGATCTGATGCTCACGAATAGGCATATTCAAGTCAATCAGCGCTTGAAAGTCACCATAATAGAAGTTGAAGTTCCGTATCTCGAGTTTGTTATCCATATAGCTATCTAACCAAATCGTCCGGTCACGTAATCGGCGGTGCGTTCATTTTCTGGGTACAAGAATATCTGTTCCTGATCGCCACATTCGACCATCTCGCCACCCAAAAGAAAGGCGGCTCTGTCGGCAACGCGTGCCGCCTGTTGTACGCTATGCGGGACCATGATAATCGTATATCGTTTCTTCAGTTCGTTCAGCGACTGTTCGACAGTGGCCGTAGAGATCGGATCGAGACCTGAGGTCGGATTGTCAAGCAGGATAACTTCCGGCTCCATGGCTAGGCTGCGGGCCAGGCATAGGCGCTGTTTTTGCCCGCCGGACAAGGCAAAGGCCGACGTATCGAGACGATCTTTGACCTCATCCCAAAGCGCAGCCTGGCGCAAACCTCGCTCCACGCGCTCATCAAGTACGGATTGTTTGCCGTTGCCCGCCATCTTCAGACCATAGGTCATGTTGTCGTAAATGGTGCCCGGCAAAGGGGTGGGGATGGCAAAGACCATGCTGATACGACGACGCAAGCGGATGATATCAGTTCCCCGCGCAAAAATATCTTGGCCATTGAACTGAATCGTACCCTCGCGTTGGGCGTTCTCTACTAGATCGGAGAGACGGTTGAGCAAGCGGAGCAAGGTTGTCTTTCCGCTGCGCGATGGGCCAAAAATTACAAATAATTCCTGCGGCCTAATGTCAAGGCTGACATCATGTAAGGCTTCGGTGCCATCCGGGAATGTATAGGAGATGTTTTCTAAAGATAACTTAGAGGTTGTCATAAGATTACCATTCACGGCGCCGGCGCATGATCGTGCGCAAGATAGATGCGATCAGAGTCAGTGAAAGAACAAAGAAAAGCAGGACCAAGGCCGTCCCATATTGCACACTTAGGGGCATACCCGGCACCTGGGTAGCAATCACGTATAGGTGGTAGGGCAGGGCCATCGTCTGGTCGAAAATGGACTGCGGCAATTGTGGCAGATAAAAGGCGGCAACTGTAAAAAGAATGGGCGCTGTTTCTCCCATGGCACGCCCCAGTCCGAGAATGACACCGGTGATGATCCCGGGTAGCGCTTGCGGCATGACCTGGTTGCGGACGGTCTGCCAATGGGTGGCCCCCAAACTCAAGCTCACCAGGCGAAATTCCTGCGGTACGGCCAAGATCGCTTCTTCCGAGGTGCTGATTACGACGGGAAGCGTCATCAAGCCCAGAGTCAATGAACCAGCAAGGATTGAGGTGCCCGTTCCTAAGAAGAGGACGAATACACCCAGACCAAAAAGTCCGTAGACGATTGAGGGAATCCCGGCCAGGTTGACAATGGCCAGACGAATAAGACGGGTGAATCTCGTGTCTTTGGCATATTCGGCGAGGTAAATCGCCGCCCCTACACCAAGCGGGATGGCGACAATCGCCGTTCCCAAAGTAAGCAAGATAGTGCCCAATATGGCGGGCATGATGCCACCTTCGGTCATTCCGTTGCTAGGCGGCTGGGTCAGGAATTCCCAACTTATTGCTTGCAAGCCATTGATGAAGAGGAAAGCAATGACGATGACAATCGGGATGATAGCGATCGCTGCCACAATGGTGATGAGAATGCGGGCCAGGCGTTGTGTTTGCTGGCGACTCATATCTGACCTCCTCTGCGACGTTTGCCCCCGCCTACGAACCGTGCGGCCAGGGAATTGATGATAAAGGTGATAACGAACAAGACGATGCCGATGGCAAAAAGCATGCTGTAGTGCAAGCTGCCCTGGGCCACTTCGCCCATCTCAGAAGCGATGGTAGCGGTCATGGTTCGCACCGGTTGGAACAATGCCCCTAATCCAAACTTGGGAATATTGGCAGCATTGCCGGTGACCATTAGTACGAGCATGGTTTCGCCGATAGCCCGGCCAAGTCCCAGCATGACGGCAATGACGATGCCCGAACGTGCCGCCGGTAGAACGACGCGCCAAATGGTCTGCCATTGGGTGGCGCCAATGGCCAGAGAGCCGTCACGGTACTCTTTGGGCACGGCGTACAAGGCGTCTTCGGTGATGCTGATGATTGTGGGCAAGGTCATGTAGGCCAGGATGATCGCTCCAGTGAAGGCGGTAAGGCCGCTGGGCGCACCCATACTTTGTAGCAGTGGGGCGACGACAAGCCAGCCGAAGAAACCCAAGACAATGGAGGGAATTCCGGCCAACACTTCCACCAATGGTTTGAGTATCTCTCGTAACCAGGGTGGGGCTATCTCGCCTAAATAAACGGCCGTGACCAAACCCAACGGTACGGCGAATACGATAGCAACGGCCGTTACCAGCAACGAGCCTACAATCAATGGCATCAGGCCAAACATGCCTTCTATCGGATACCAACGGGCGCTCAACAGTCCCAGGAGGCGGATTTCCCTAAATGCGCCAATTCCCTCTTTGATCAGGAACAAGAATATTAGCGTAAGAATTAGGACGGCTGATATGCCGCATAATCGTATCACGCCCTCAATCACACGTTCTGACCAGCTTTGAGAAGCGACCTCCGTTTCGGGGGGAGCTGCCGCCTGGTCCACGTTTTGCATATCTCCTGCGCTCATCAATTTATCTCTCTTAAACTGTTAGTAGGAACCAAGAAAACTGCCATTCATTACTCTTCTGTCAACGGCACAAAACCTAACTTGGCGACGATGGCTTGACCTTCTTCGCCCAAAATCCAGTCCAAATAGTCGGCCAACGCACCGGTCGGCTCGCCGGCCGTATACATAAACAAATTGCGCGACAGCGGGTAAATTCCTGCCGAGGCGGTTTCTACCGTCGGTGGAATAAATTCAGAATCGCTACCGGCGGCGACGGAAATAATCTTCTCATGTTCAGCGTCGACATAGCCCAGGCCGTCATAGCCGATAGCATTAGGATTACGACGCACCTCACTGGTGATTCCGACGGAAGATGGCATAAGCAGCGTCTGCGGGGCGAAAATATCCTTATTCTCTGTCTCCCCGCGTCGTACAACCTCCTCAAGAAAGTAGACATGCGTCCCAGAATTCGTCTCTCGTGAAAGCAGAATTATCGGCGCGTCATTGCCTCCGACATCTTTCCAATTCGTGATCCGACCGGTATACATATCCGACATTTCCTGGATCGTGAGTTCACTGACTGGATTGTCGAGGTTGGTAATGATAGCCAGGGCATCAATAGCCACAGTATGCTCAATAGGATCGATGCCGTTAGATTGCGCTTCCTCGATTTCCGTATCTTTCATTGCTCGGGAAGCGTTGGCAATGTCGACGGTGCCGTTGATCAGGGCGGCGATTCCGGTTCCCGAACCCCCGCCAGTCACGGCTATTGAAACATCCGGTTCAACTTCACGATAGGCCTCCGCCCAGGCTAACGCAACATTTACCAATGTATCAGAGCCTTTATTTTGAATAGCCCGCTGCGGATCAGCCGCTGATTCTGATGCTGCACCGCCGCTCCTGGCGCATGCGCATAGGAGAAACAAGGTGCCGAGTATACAGCAATACAAGCACACCTGTCCTAATTCGTTTCATAACCTCTCTCATTATTCTCCAGACCAATGCTCCATATCTACAGCAACTTCCCTTCGATTCACCTTAAGATGGCGAAAAATCGAACGTTTGTCCCCAGGGATATTAGTTCAATCATAAATACCTGCTGTCGGTCTAGCGCGCAGGATTTCTGGCGATCCACAATTCTAGACTACAGCTTGTTTGGGATAATAACCCCTTTTTCCAATTCCACCCCCAATTTTACCGGCATTATTGATCGCAGACACCTACAAAAAAAGCCACCGCTGCACGATGCCGCTTACAAACCCAGTGGACTGGTTTGTGGCATTATTGCTGAGTGTGCTCGTACAAAACGTGGGATGTGTATTCAAAAGCTTATGTCTCATTGACGAGTACTCACTTCAAGCAAATAGATATAAGCCGACGGCGGTTTACCCCCGTCTGCGGGCCGTCTCCTAGTCGACGCTAGACAGGAACTCGACATGATCACCGGTTGACATGAAGATCACACGTTCGGCGATATTGGTTGCCCGATCACCGATGCGTTCCAGATCATGACCTACCCAGAGTAGGAAGGTAGCACGACGAATATAGGCATCGTCGCGCATCTCAAGCATCGTTTCGCCAAATAGCTTGCGGTATTGGCGATCAATCTTGTCGTCCCTGTTCATCATAGAGTAAGCGAGAGTTTCGTCGTTTGCTATATAGGCATCAACGGCCATCTTCACCATTTCCTTCGCTCGTTTGGCCATCTTGGGCAATTTGTGCAGCGATTCGATTGGGTCTTCGCTTTCCATGCGCGCGACCAGGCTGGCAATTCCCGCACGCGTGGTCGCCGATTCGTTCTAGCTCAACCGCTATGTGAATCGCAGCCACTACCTTGCGCAAGTCACCGGCCATCGGCTGTTGGGTGGCCAAAATCTGCAGTGCCTCATCTTCGGCGGCATAGCGGAGCTCGTTTAAGATCTGATCAGCAGCAATGACCTCAGCCGCCAGAGTGATGTTGCGGTCATAGAGTGACGCCATCGCGTTTTCAATCGCGATTCCGACCAAACTACTCATCTGAATTATCTGTTCGTTTAGGGTATTAAGTCTCTGATCGAGAACTGAGCGCTGCGGAAGTGTCATTTTTGACCTCACATTTTCATTGTGCCGGTAAAATAATTGCTATGTAATTCTATTGTAATGGCTATCAAGCATAGCATCAAGTGTGACGAGAGGGGCAGTTTGGCTACGTGGCAGGCCAAGCAACTCTGTGTCCGTCAATCCTGTTAGGTTAGGATGGTGCTTGCTATCAGCCCGTTACCCAGCGGAAGTTATAAAAGGAGATGTCAGTTTGACTTTCTTCAGAGCGCCAACTTGAGGGTGCTGAGGCGACTGGATCAATTACAAGTTGGAAGAAAATGGCTTCACTGTAGAGGTTGAAGATGTGCAAGGCTTGAATGCAGGGAATATTTCCTAAAGAAATCTATCGGCCAAACTACCTTGCCGCACTACAAACTCACGAGCGGTCAAACCATCCACCGAGCAGGACAGCAAGGCCACCCAGGATTAAGAACAAGGGCCACACTTTGCTCCAATCAAGATTAAACAAAAAGATCACAGCAACGAGGCATATGATCAGGCCACCAATCAGGCCACCGCGCGCTCGCTTCGACCAACGGCCGTCTTCGCGATAACTGTTCCAGGCGTTCACAAAACTCATGATTCCTGGAATCAAAATGAATAACGCCCACCAGTTGTTTAATACAAAGCCGGTGAGATTGCTGACAAGGAAAACAAGGCCAAGGCCAATGATGATCAAACCGGCAATCCAGCCGTTGTTACGTTGGTCATGGTCCCCGTCTGGCGATTCTTGATGCTCTTGATCACGCTCCTCGCTGGCTAACTTCTCTTTTTCTTCGTCTTTGATTTCCTTAAACGCTTCGCTCATTGTCATCTCCTGATGCTATTTCCGGGCAGAGTCTTTCTAGACTATGTGCCGGAACTGTGGTCCGGTGACCCACATGAAGTTCCACAATTGGCAGAGGGTGACCTATTGGATATTACGCCAACGGCAGGGAAAAGTTCTAGGAACTTCGCGGCTAACCAAGAAAGATCTGTACGTTATCACCCTCATCCCTGACATCGATGGTTACCGGATCGCTAATATCGGCAGTTTCTATCGCTTCAAGAAAAGTTGCGGCCGCATCGAGTTTCTCTCGCATATCCTCGCTGGAGGCCTGTGTGGTGGCCATACGCAAGGCGCCGCGCAACAGATGTAAGGGGAACGGCAAACTTATGGCAATGCGGTCGCCATCCGCAGATCTAATACGCATATGAAGCCACGGACCATCTTTCGACAGATAGGTGATCGCAGCGCTCAGAGCAGCGAGAATGGTAATCGGCCAGAAAAGAAAACGCCGTAGCAGGCCGGGCAGACCTGTTGAGCGACGGATTTGCCAGAGTCCAGACCCGCTCACCAGCAAAACAAGCATAGAAATGGTAAACGGACGTCGCCAATAGGAGCGGAATTGCGACACATCTGGACCATCGTAACTTGTGTCAACGGCCGGGGGATCGTCGTAGTCGTCTTCAATTACTGTTAGCAGTTCTTCAGCTTCCTCAGCTGAGATCGTGCCTTCCTCGAGCATTTTCAGAATCTTGTCTCTTTCACCATCCATGAAAACACACCCTTTGACAAATTATTCTAGTCCAAAACTATTATACCCAATTCAACCGTAAAAGGGTTGCGGTTGGTGCGCTGAGCTGTGTCGGATGGTTGCCGATTGAGCCGGTCTATTGCCTCTTGCCAGGCTCCAACCATTTCAAGACGGCGTGCAAGAGTAGACGGCCGTTCATGCTTGTGGTAGATTTTCAGACATGAGCAAACGAGCAATACTCTCTGCCTATGACAAGACAGGCATTGTGGACTTCGCGCAGGGCCTATTCGATCTGGGTTGGGAACTCGTTGCCAGCGGCGGTAGCGCACGAGTTCTGCGTCGGGCTGGATTGGATGTACGTGACGTATCTGAGGTCACAGGAGCGCCGGAGATGTTGGGGGGCAGGGTAAAGACCTTGCATCCGGCTATTCACGCTGGCATTCTAGCGCGGGACCTTGCTGGCGATCGATCCGAACTGGACGCGCAAAAGATCAAGATGATTGACCTGGTGGTCTGTAACTTATATCCGTTTCAGCAGACCATAGACCAGCCAGAGGTGAGTTTGGAGTCTGCTGTAGAACAAATAGATATTGGTGGCGTGACGTTGTTGCGTGCTGCGGCCAAGAACTTCCAGCGGGTGACGGTCGTATGCGATCCTGCGGACTATGAGTGGGTGCTGGTGCAGCTCGCACAGGGGACAGCAAATCTATCGGCGCGACGCAAACTGGCCGTCAAGGCCTTCACCCACACGCGAGATTACGACACTGCGATTGCAGGTTATCTTCAGGGGTTTGGCTCATAAAGTATCCTTCATCGCCTGCGATCCGTGGTGAATCGAACCGGCTTCTTGACGGGTCAGGAAACAGTAACGCAACAATTCCACATTGGAACACGTATGAATAAAGAGATAAAACTTCGCTACGGCCTGAACCCTCACCAGCACCCGGCACGGCTATTTGTGGAGCACGGGGCACTGCCCATTGAAGTGCTTAACGGAAGTCCGGGCAGTATCAATATGCTAGATGCTCTGAACTCCTGGCAGCTTGTGCGCGAACTCAAGCTGGCAACGGGACTGCCATCTGCGACTTCATTTAAGCATGTCAGCCCTGCCGGCGCGGCTGTCGCCGTACCCCTTTCTGATAGTCAGGGCCAGGCCATGATGGCAACCGATTTGGAATTGTCTCCCTTGGCTGCGGCCTATGCCCGCGCCCGAGGCGCAGATCGAATCTCCTCATTCGGCGACTGGGTTGCTTTGAGTGATACAGTAGATGTGCCTACGGCGCTGTTGATCAAGCGCGAGGTATCTGACGGCGTTATCGCTCCTGCTTATGAAGCGCCAGCGCTAGAAATCCTGCGCGAGAAGAAGAAGGGCGGATATTCTGTTTTGCGGATGAACCCAGATTATGAGCCGCCGTTGATGGAACAACGAGAGATCTTCGGTCTAACCCTGGAACAAAAACGTAACACGGCCGTGCCTGCTGCATCCGATCTCCTAAACATCGTAACCGCAAACAAGAATCTGTCTGATAGTGCCAAACGGGATATGTTGGTGGCGCTAGTCGCGCTCAAATATACGCAGTCGAATTCCGTCTGCTTTACATATGATGGCCAGGTGATTGGAATGGGTGCCGGACAGCAGTCACGCATCCATTGCACGCGTTTGGCCGCCAGCAAATCTGACGCTTGGTTCCTACGCCAACATCCACGTGTGCTGGAATTGCCTTTTCGGGCAGAAACTGGCCGTATCGCGCGCGACAATGCTATTGACCAATTCTTATTGTCGCAACAAACGCCGGCCGAGGAAATAAATTGGCTGGAAAACTTCACGCATCGACCACAACGGCTTTCCCAGGAGGAAAAACGGGCCTGGCTGGATCGTTTTTCTGGTACCGTATTGGGATCTGATGCCTTTTTCCCGTTTCGAGACAGTATCGACCGCGCGTCATTGAGCGCAGTCAGTGCTGTGGTTCAGCCAGGAGGATCGATCAGAGACACGGCCGTAATTGCCGCCTGTAATGAGTATGGAATGGTCATGGTGCTCACGGGCACGCGCCTATTCCATCATTAAGTATTCGCCAAATCTAGTTCCATTAAGTCGGGAGATCGGTTACGATTGCCAGGAATACATGATCTTCCTACACACCGTTCCGCCATTGAGCGGTAAAGAAAAGGACAGTCGGTGTTCGAGGACTGACGGCCGATTGCAAAGAAAGACTATGTTTGATCAAATAGCACAAGAAGATTTCGACAAAGCATATCGCCGAGGTTTCTGGCGCAAACTTGGTGCCTGGTTGACAGGCAAGAGCAATGAACTTCTGCCCTATTACGAAGTTCGTAGCCAACTGCCGATTCAGGGACAGCGCGACGCTGGTTTGCAGACGATAGCGCTGGATAAGATCGTAGGTAGTGTTGGCCGCTATCGCGACTTCGACCGCGCGTTTTTGCCGACGCAGAAAGTGACATCAGAACGCTGGATCAATATCAGCAAGGCGCGTTATACGGACAAGCCGCTGCCCTCAATAGAGGTCTATCAGATCGGCGAGGTCTACTTTGTTAAAGATGGTAACCATCGCGTGTCGGTGGCTCGTGAGAGGAATCAGGATTTCATAGATGCCCATGTCACTGAAGTTAATGTCCCTATTGCCCTTACGGCTGAGATGGTCCTAGACGATGTTACAAAACAGGCGGCATATGCGTTGTTTGTGCAACAGACCAATTTGAGTAACTTGCGGCCTGATGCCGATCTGCAAGTTTCTGATCCAGAAGCCTATCGCCTTTTGCAGGGGCATATAGAAACACATGCATATTACCTGGGGCAAGAAAGAATTAGGAATATCGATTATGAGGAGGCGGTTGTCTCCTGGTACGATACCGTTTACGCACCTTTAGTTGGGGTGATCCAAGAGCACAACTTGTCCAAGGCACTGCCGAATTATACGCTAACGGATCTCTACCTTTTCGTAAGCGACTATCAGTGGTTGCTGCGTGAATCAGAAATGGAAGATGAGGATCAGAGCGAACTCAGCGAGAGAATGGCTGAGCTCTATAGCGAAAAAGAGGTGCGGCGCGTGTTGAAGTCTTTACGCCGTGCTAATTGGATTAGCCAGATGATTCTGGAACAAGAACGCGCTGATTTCCTGGCCACGACCCAGTTGGAACAGATTCGCCCCAAGGCGGACATTCATCTCAACCTACCTGGCAAATACGACAATCTGCTCCACCATATTTACAGCCATCATTATTACCTGGGCCTTGAGCGGCAGGCTGACGTCGATTTCTCAGAGGCGGTCGCCTCTTTCTACGATACCATCTACGTGCCATTGCTTGCCCTCATCGCTGATCAAGGCACTATCGCCGACTTTAAGCCGCGCCGCACCGAAGCAGATCTTGTACTTTGGGTGCTGGACCACCGCCAGGACTTGGTGCAGGCGCTATCTTCATTACCTATGCCACCGGACTCAGTCTGATTCTTAAGGATACATAGGTTGCTTCCGCTTGCCTACACGTTGTGGGGGGAGACGGGCGAGGAGTGAAATCAACTCGTTTTTCACGCTGTTGGGCGCGTGGCTTGTTATAATAAGAAGATTGGAAAGTACCTTGTCCGTCTGAGCCCACCGCCCTCGTCTCCTGCTACGTGGGCGGTCCGGTAGGTCTTGATCGTGATCAGATGGGAACGAGCCACCCGACGGAGGTTACTTATGCGCAAGAAATTGGTTGTTTGTTTTTCCCCTAATAGGATTACTGCTTTGGCTGCTTTTACTACAGGCCGTGACGCCGGGACAGCGCAAGAATGCCCTAATATACGCCGACGCCGATGGAAGCGAAGGCGATTTTCATTTTCCGGCCGTATTTGCACCTGAGAATACGGCCACACCGCTTCCCACTGAGACACCAACGCCAACCGCGACGCCAACCGCGACCCGCAACCGCAACGAAAACGCCGCTTTCATCGTTACTGGTCAACGGATCATTCGAGGATTGCATTGAGGGGGACGAAAAATGTGAGTGGCCGACGATTCCTTTTCCCGAACCGGGCTGGGGCAACCAGCCGCCATTGTCTGGCTGGAGTCTAAGCATGGTACCCGTTGGCGCCAACCTTTATGATTCCACGGACAAGGCGACCGGCGTCTGTGAGTGCGTTCATAAGGAACAGCCTTACGATTTGCCTCCTCACGAATGGCTTGGCGAGCCAGACGCGCTGATTTTGCAAGGAAAGGTCGTTTACAAGCTGTTTGGAAAAGAGGCCTGGGGCTCAGAACTAAGCCAGACGGTCAATCTAGAGCCAGGAAGTGAATGGCGGCTGATTGTTCCCGTTCAGGTCCATCTTCATGGGGATACGGATCCTTATGCTGCTGAATCGAGCGTTCGAGTAAATGGCAGACCTGCTCTTAGCTGGGCCAATAGTTTGGCGATGGGCGACCACAATTGGTGCAAGCATGAGATCACGTTCACTGTGCCAGCAGATGGTGCGGCCGACATTTCTGTCCGTGTCAAAGACAAGTGGCAAGGCAAGAGCAAAGACTTCTTCATTGATGATATAAGCTTGCGCCCCGCCGGAGAACCAGCAGAGCATGGTGACATGGATTTGTGTATCAATGGGCAGACAGGGCTGCAAAAACAGCGCACACCCAAGTCGGATCAGTCGTGGTTGGATCGGATAATTGGGAGGTGAGGCGGACAATCGGATAGTTGGCAAGTTGCTTTCGATCGCACATTAACCACCTAGCTGCCCCTTTCTAATCTCTGCTCCAGATCCGCAAGATCGGCCAGCATCAGGTGGACATGCGGATAGTCGGGCTGATGCTGAAGTTGCCTTTTAAGGGGAGCCAGCCCGTCACTGAACTTCATCATTTGTTCTGTTGCCATCTGTGCTCCCCGGATATTGCCATTCTCTTCAAACGAGCGCGTCAAATAGTAGGCGTTCTGCAGATCGTACTCGATTAGGGGCAAGGTTCCTTGTGTAGCGGCGACAAAGGATTCGGTCGAATCCTGGTATTTATTGAGTCGAAATTCGCTTAGCCCCAAATGGTATAGATATAGAGCGTAACCAGGGGCCAGATCCAGCGCACGGCCGTAAACATCCTCTGCCTCATTGAATTGCCCTTGTGCCAGATAGATTAGACCGAGAGTATTATAAACTGGGTGCGCCTTGGGATTTAGCTCAATGGCTGTTTTTGCATCCCGCTCGGCATGGCCCAGACTCATCATAGCCAGATAAATCAGCGAACGAAGCTGGTATGATTCCCAGAAGTCGGGCCGCGCTTCAATCGATCTGTTGATCAGATCCAGAGCGCCTTCCATATCACCTGCGCGAAAACGGCGGTAGGAGACACGATAGGAGATGGGCGTATGGAAGAACCGTAATGCGGCCAGAAGAAACAGGGTGATGCCGACACCAATGAGCGGTTCTGTAAGACGGCCGTTGACCAGTCCGACCGTAATGCCGATGATGGCCGGCACAGCCAGGAGGATAGCCAGGAGTCGCAGTCGCCAACCTCCTTTTCTTGTGGCCCAAAGCAAGGTGACGAAGAGAACAGAGACGATGAACACGGCGATCGTGTTCATGAACGACCAGGGGGCTATCATGGCAATGATCACCCCGGCCAATAAGATGGTCAGACCAAGGGCGATAGGCAGCAGCAAAGAGGTGCTCATCTGATGCCGCACAATGTGCCGGGCCGATTTGCGTTTACTTGTATCAGATTTGGTCAACAGATACCTACCCACAGTAATCCAAAGCTGTATTGGCCAAAATGACTGCCAAATCAATCACCGACTGCAGATCGACCCACTCTTCAGCACTGTGCAAGCCGGCACCGGTTGGTCCGATGAGTACCGTCTCCATCCCCGCAGCTGACAACAGGGCGGCATCTGTCCAGAATGTCTGGCCGGTATGAGCCGGCGGCTGGCCCAGACGTTCAATGACATGGCGTTCCAATGTTTGTACAATGGCCGCATCCTGGCTGACCTCGAAAGGTTCACGGCTGAAGATCGGACGCACCGTGGCCCTAAACGACGCATCTGCAGCCGCCAGGTGGTCGATGATCGCTTGTAAATCGACCAACGCGGAAGCTACCGTTTCACCAGGAACGGTGCGCCTCTCTATGGTCAGCAAGCAGTGAGCGGCGTAAGTGCTGATTTCGCTGCCCCCTTTGATCATCGATGCATGTAAAGAAGGCGGACCGACCAGGGGATGGGGTGGACACGCGCGCAGTTCTTGTTCCAGGATGTCTAGCTGGGCCAGGAAACGGCCCATGTGCATATTGGCGTCGGTGCCTTCTTTATAACGGCTACCATGCGCTGCCCGGCCGAATGTTTCTACCTCAAACCAGATGAAACCGCGGTGCGCCCTGGTAATACTCAAATCCGTCGGCTCTGTCACAATGGCGGCATCGGCCACGAAATGTTTGACCAGATCAGCCGACCCTTCGCTCATGGTCTCTTCGTCGATCACGAAGGCCAATATCAAGTCGCCCCCTAACGTGACACCGTCATCCACGATAGCTTTGGCCGCCCCCAGCATGGCGGCCAGGCTTGCTTTCATATCTTGCGACCCACGGCCGTACAGCTTGCCTTCACGGATAGCGGCCGAAAAAGGCTCAGACATGCCCGCCACGCCGACCGTATCCGTATGGCCGTTAAACATTAATGAACGGCCACGCCCTGTGCCTTTGAGGACGCCAACCACGTTCGGCCGGCCCGGCAATACTTCCTGCACCGCTACGTCCAGGCCAATTAGTGCCGCCAGTTCGGCCAGAACAACGGCGATTTCCCCTTCACCAGCATTCCTGGCATTGAGTGTGGGGTTCGTAGAATCGATCCCCACCAGTCGCTGCAGTGTCTCTATCACAAACTCTTCGTCTACTGACAATCCCATAGGAATCACCTCAATAAATGACTGTAGGGGGCGGGCGAAGTGCCCTTTTCGGCGTTCAAGCCCGCCCAGCGGTCAGCCAATCACTCCACTTTTAGTCCATTATACGGAAGCGCCAACTCGTATTGCCTCCCGTACGAGAATTTTACCCTTCAAAGCATGGCCAGGCACGCCTCAGAGGGATCTGCTGCCAATCATTATGTTGAGGTGGATGGTAGGGTCTCGGAACTGCTTGCACTTTTCGCCAGTCGTGTCAGCAGACTGGATCAATCTTTAGAAATAAATGCATCGCTTCCGCTTCCATTGAGACTGGTCTACTATTCGCCTGATACCCTGGCAGCTTGTTCGTGCACCCAAAGTGATCTTCTTGTTTGACACAAAACACCAAACACTTCACAATCATAGATCGATCCTGGCGGCTTGCCTAAATTGGGCTGAAATCTAGAAGTCGCCGAACTGTGGGTTACTATGAGCGACGCCAATCCTACAAAAAAGCCACTCACTATACCCGGATTTCGCCGCGTGCCTAAAACGGGCGTGATCTACGTCATGAGCAGAGCGCGAGAGTATGGCTTTGATTACCACGATCCAGCCTGGGCGAATCTGGGCCAGGGAGCGCCGGAAACCGGAGATTTGCCCGGTGCGCCTCCGCGTGTGGAAAGTATCAGTATTGATCCCGCCAATCATGAATACGGCCCTGTTATGGGGCAGATGGCTGTGCGGCAGGCTGTCGCCGAGCTTTACAATGGACTCTACCGCCAGGGGAAACGCTCACAATACACCTATGAAAACGTCAGTATTGCCGGTGGCGGACGTGTGGCCTTGACGCGTCTAGCGGCCGCTCTCGGCAATATCAATATGGGCCATTTTCTGCCCGACTATACGGCATATGAAGAGCTTCTGAGCGTCTTCAAGGCTTTCACGTCTATTCCTATCCTGCTCGATCCCGATTTTCGCTACAAGATTCCGCTGGATACGCTCAAGCGCGAGGTCTTGGGCCGCGGGCTGAAGGCACTCTTGGCGAGTAATCCGTGTAATCCTACCGGGCAGCTGGTGGAGGGAGCAGAATTGCAGCAATGGGTGCAGCTGGCGCGGCGTTACCAGACTTCGCTTATCCTGGATGAGTTTTACTCCCATTATATTTACACCGGACGGCCGGAAGATGGGCCGAAACTGGTATCGGCTGCCGCCTATGTCGAGGATGTCAATCTCGATCCCGTGATAGTGGTCGACGGCTTAACGAAAGGGTGGCGCTATCCCGGCTGGCGCATCAGCTGGACTGTCGGACCCAAAGAGGTGATTAACACGGTCGCCAGCGCCGGTTCCTTCCTGGATGGAGGGGCCAATAACCCGTTTCAGCCGCAAGTATTGCGCCTGCTGGAGCCTGAATGTGTGCTGCAGGATACGGCGGCGACGCAAAGCTATTTTAGAATGAAACGAGATTTTATGCTGGAGCGACTTTATGAGATGGGCATCGGCGTTGAAGTGGAGCCTGAGGGTACCTTTTATGTATGGGCAAATCTGTCCCAGTTGCCGCCACCTTTAAATGACGGTATACATTTTTTCAAGGAAGGGCTTCCCGAAAAAGTGATCACTGTGCCCGGCGTCTTTTTCGATGTCAATCCTGAGCGTCGACGAACCTTCGCTCGCTACCGCAAGTATTGCCGAATTAGCTTCGGTCCCGATATGCTGGCCTTGGAGCAGGGCCTGGACGCGCTGCAGCGCGTGATCAAGAAATACAGCTAGGGAAAAACATTCCGGCAGTTTGTCTGCCCCGCCACGCGTTGACCTATTTATGGTGATCCCGATATGCCCATACTGACTGCTACAGAGCTCGGCCACTCTTTTGGCGCCGATGATCTGTTTGAAGATATCAACTTAAGGCTGGAAGCCCGGGATCGCGTTGGCCTCGTCGGGCCCAATGGGGTAGGCAAGACGACACTTTTGCTGCTGCTGGCAGGTCAACTGGCGCCAACGACGGGGCAGGTTGACCGCTCCCGAGATATAACCCTTGGTACCCTGCGGCAGGAAGCCGTGCTGGCCTTTGCCGGTCAGGATAACAGCGTTTACGAAGAAATGCAGACCGTCTTTTCCACCCTGCGTGAACGAGAGATCGAGCTGCGCGAAATGGAAGCAGCCATGTCATCAGGAGGAAGCTCAACGGCTTTGCTGGAGTCGTACGGCCGTCTGCAGGAACAATTTGAGCTCGCCGGCGGCTACAGCTACCAGGTTGAAATCAAGCGCGTGCTGCAAGGTCTAGGATTTCCACCGCAAGAATGGGACACGCCGCTTTTGCATCTGAGTGGTGGGCAAAAGACACGTGTTCTGTTGGGCCGCCTGCTTCTCGAAAAACCTGACTTGCTCATCCTTGACGAGCCCACAAATCACCTGGATATTGCTGCTGTGGAGTGGCTGGAACGTACGCTGCGCAGTTGGCCCGGCGCTTTGATTGTTGTCAGCCATGATCGCTATTTTCTTGACTCCATAGTCAGCCAGGTCTGGGATATGAACCGGGGCCGTTTGACTGCCTACCCGGGAAATTACAGCAATTTTGTGCGCCAGCGGCGCGAGCATTGGGAACGGGAACAACGGCTTTTCACTGTGGAGAAAGAGCGGCTGGAAAATGAGCTCACTTTCATCCGCAAACATATCGCCGGAGGCAAAAGAGACATTGCCAAGGGTAAGCTCAAACGATTGACGAGAGATATCGTCCTCATTGAACAGGTTGGCGTGAGCGGAATGGAAGGTAAGAGCTGGCTGGAGATTGGGGGGCGAGTACGAACGTTTAGCGCCAATCAGGCCGCGCGCCGGCTGCGTGACCTGAAGCTGCCTGGCGAAGGGCCGCCACCGTTGAACATTCGCCTGCAAGCTGAGCAACGCAGTGCACGCAGTGTGCTGCGCGCGCGTCGAGTGACGATTGGCTATGAAAACAAGCCGCTAATAACGGCCGATCCCTTTCAGCTAGAACGGCTGGACTGTGCCGCCATCCTTGGTCCGAACGGCAGCGGCAAAAGCACGTTTCTGCGCACGGTGCTCGGCGAATTGCGGCCGTTAGAAGGCTCGTTCAAGCTTGGTGACGGGGTACAAGTTGGCTACTTCGCCCAGGCTCACGAACAACTCAACAGCCGCAATCGCGTCATCGACGAGCTGCTGGCACATAAACCGATGTCTGAGGAAGACGCTCGCAATTATCTTGCCGCTTACCTTTTCCGCGGAGATGACGTATTCAAGAGTATTGGCGACCTAAGTGGCGGTGAACGTGGCCGTCTGGCCTTGTCCCTGCTGGCCGCTGACGGAGCGAACCTCTTGCTGCTCGATGAGCCGACGAACCACCTGGATATCCCTTCGCAGGAGATACTGCAGGCTGTGCTTGAACGTTTCGACGGCACAATCCTGCTCGTATCTCATGATCGTTACCTGGTTAATAGGCTGGCCAACCAGATCTGGTATCTTGAAGACGGCCGTATGCATGTTTTCAAGGGGGATTATGAGGACTACCAACGATTCCGCGAGGCAGAGGAACAAGGTCTTCCTTCAGATATGCCCTCTGAGGGGATGACAGAAAGCGAATTGGAATGGGTTGACCATCTCATCCCACCGCCGGTGAGCAAGAAAGAACAACGTGACCTGAAACATCGCCAATATGTCCTGCGCGGGGCCATTGAGGATGCCGAATTTAGATTGCAGCAGCTTGCGTACCAATTGCAGCAGATGGGGACCGACGATGGCCGGCGAGCTGATCTGCAAGAGCAATTTTCCAACGCACAGTCAGAATTGCAGGCATTGAACGATGAGTTTGATACTTTGCCAGTCTAGTATCAGGATGCCAGTGTGTATGTTTTAGGAAAATTCAAACGAAATTGGGGCCTGTACTTTTTGACCGCCATGAGCTTTCTCGCCTATGCTGGCTTGGTGGGCATGGATCGGCTGTATGGGACTTTGCGCGGTGCCCACACCCCGCAAACCATCGCTTGGTATCTTGTTGCCTTCCTGGCATATCTGGGTGCGCTCGTCTGGGTTGAAAAGCGAGGCATTTCCAGCGGTTGGATGTGGGGTATGGCGGTTGTTTTTCGCTTGCTGCTGCTCTTAACGGCTCCGTCCCTATCTGACGATGTATATCGCTATTTGTGGGATGGCTATGTGGCCAACGAGGGGGTCAGTCCCTACGCTTACGCGATTGACGCGCCAGAGCTTGACTATCTGGATATACCCCAGCGGGCGCAGGCAAATAACGCCTGGATGGCCAGCCCCTATTTGCCCGCAGCTCAAGCTATGTTCTTCGCGGTGACGGCCGTATTTCCTTTGCGTCCACTCTTTTTCCAGGTAGTTATGATTCTCTTTGACCTGATCTGCGCCTGGCTCATAGCTCATCTTCTGGCGCTCGCATTCCTGCCTGGGCGGCGTCTCCTAATCTATCTTTGGAACCCGCTCGTCATCGTCGAAGGTGCGCATGGAGCGCATGTTGATGTGTGGATGCTGCTTTTGGCGTTGTTGGCCATCTATTTTGCCCTGAAGAGATCAGCGGTAGACAGCGATCAGTCAACAGTGAACAGTCAAGAGCCTGCAACGGGCATTCACAGTTCACAATTCACAATTAGTTATTCCCGATTCTTCTCCCCCTTTTTTCTTGCGCTCGGCACGTTGACAAAAATCTTGCCTCTGCTTCTGCTTCCCGTTCTCTTCTGGTTCTGGACCTGGTGGCAGAGAATCTTTTTTGCAGCCCTGGTCGTCCTTCTTGCTTATTCCTTTCGGACTGCACTCCGGCTGGGGCTTAATCGGTGAACTGGATGGCACGGGTCTGTTTGGGGCAATACGAATCTATGGCAAGCAGTGGAATTTCAACAGTGGAATCTTCCACTGGCTGGAAACCGGCCTTGAAAAATGGGGATTGACCGATGCGGCGACCATTGGCAAGGAAATGATGGCCATCACTTTTCTGTTGTTGATCACGGCCGTTTGGTTATATGCTCGAAGACGACCAAGCCCCCGTGCTGCGCTGCGCTTGATGTCGCTGCCCGTAATGGGCTACGTGCTGCTAACGCCTACGTTGCATCCCTGGTATATCCTGATCTTGCTGGCTTTGCTACCATTTTTACCGCCATCCGCAGAGGAACCCTCATGGCAGTGGCTTCTAATCGCTCCCTGGCTTTATCTCAGCGGTGCGTTAGTGTTCTCCTATTTAACCTATCTTGATCCACTTGATTTTGGCGAGTTGGAATGGGTGCGCCGCCTGGAGTGGTTGCCGGCGCTTGGATTGCTGCTGCTGGCTGGGCTGGCCCAGTTGTTTCGTCACAGGCAGGTTAACCAGCAGACGGCTGCGAGGTAGACTGTTAGATTCAAAAAAATAGCAGGGGCTGACGGTTGTTTTACGAGCGCATACAATTACAAGAGCATTACAGAAGGATTAAGCGCAGCGGTTTCCGTAATGTAAATTACGTTTGCTGGCTGTCATAACCACTACGCTACTATTTAAATAAATGTCGCTGTGCGACCGCTTCAAGTACAATAGATTTCACAGAGCCTGTCCTGAGCTTGACGAAGGATTGCGCAGAATAGATAAATGGTGAGCGCGTTGTGTAACAGGGCCACATACTCGTTTTTATTGTCGTGGCGCGTACAGGCGCATGGAAAACCCAGATGACACTTGCATTGGCCATCATTGCCGGACTCGGGATCGGCGCCATATTTGAACGAGGAGATTTTTGCTTCCATAGTACCTGGCGTGGGCTTTTACGTAAACCTCAGCAGCTCGACCTATTCCGCGCCTATTTGCTGGCACTGCTGATCGGCATTCCATTGGTACAGGGCATGATCTTCTTTGGCTGGATTGAACCATGGATCCCGCCCTTTGCCTGGCAGGCCAATCTCTTAGGTGGATTGACATTTGGCGTAGGCATGGTCGTCGCATCTTCTTGTGTAACGGGTCTTTTTTACAAGAGTGGCCATGGTATGTTAGGCGCATTGATCGGGCTCGCGGCGTGGGCGCTGGGCGATGTGCTAACCTACCTTGGTCCGCTGGCACCTCTGCGGGAGTTGCTGAATGCATCACCGCTGACTGTAGGCGGGAAAAGTGCCACCGTGTTCAACCGCTTCGGTCCAGCAGGTGTGCTGCTGTTGTTGGGCTTCGGCCTGTTGACGGCTGTTTATCTTGTCCGTGCTCCACGCAATGATCGCGGAAAGCTCTGGAACTGGCTTGTCTTGGGAGTAGCAACCGGTCTGTTTATGAGTCTGGCCTGGATTCTGGCTCGCGCAGGCGGATCGAACTACACTTACGGTACTTCCGGCGTTCCTTCCGGACTCGTTCAGGCGATAACGGGTCAGCGCAGTGGTGGATCAATCTGGATTCCCGTTGCCCTGCTATTTCTGATTCCGGGTGCATTTATCGCTTCCCGCTACGCGGGTACCTTTTGGCTCAGGGGCGAGACGCGCCGGCGCTATGCCGAACTTGCCGGTGGCGGCCTGATCATGGGTATCGGAGCCGGCATCGCTGGTGGCTGTAACCTGGGCCATTCACTGGTTGGCGTACCTCTTTTGTCATTGGGTAGCATTGCCACAACGTTGGCTATGATCGCTGGTGTATTTCTGGCTGTCGTGGTGCAGCGTCAGTTTAGGACGACTCAAAGGCGCGTGGTTGCTGAAGCCTAACCGCCAATTGCATTTTTCAAATTGACTTAGGTAATCGAGCTGCCTCTGCCAACATCTGTTTAACATGTTTGCTACCGTAGCTGCAGAATTCATTCTGTGCTTCCGGCGCTCGAATGGTTACTACCTTAACAGACAGCATTCAAAAGTGGATAGCGCGAACAAAGAGTGCGAGAGACAATCGCGCTAGCTAATAAGGAAGGTTTATATGGCGAAAATTCTATTCTGTCATCCCATGTTCTTGAGCAAAAGTCCCGACGAGCAAGCGGCGGGAAGCCCTTATTTTCCTCTAGGGCTTCTATATCTGGCCGGTTATGTGCGAGAGCGGGGGCACCAGGTAGCCATGTTTGACGCCACGTTCGCTGAAGACGAATCGGCTTTCGCCGAGGCTTTGTGCACAGAAGCTCCGGACATGGTAGGCATTTCAGCCCTGCTGCCAACGCGGCAGATGGCCTTGACCTTGGCGCAGATGGCCCATGATAGTGGGGCTGTTGTCATTATGGGGGGACCTGATCCGACTAAATCACCGGCTGAATACGCTGCTCATCCCCAGGTAGATGTCGTTGTCCATCATGAAGGAGAGCAGACGACTACTGTCTTGCTGGATCTTTTTGCGGCCGGCGAGTTGACTGCATTAGCATTGTTGGACGAGCCAGGGATTGCGCTGCGGCATGAAGGGCAGATCATTGTGAACCAACCACGCCCCCCAATTGAGAATCTGGACAGCATGCCTATGCCGGCACGGGACCTGGTAGACGTGAAGCGCTACTTGAATGTGTGGCAGGAAATGAATGGCTATTCATCATTGACCATTTCGACTTCTCGTGGCTGTCCTTACGGCTGTGAATGGTGTACGGACGCCGTACATGGTAACGGTTTCCGCCAGCGATCGCCGCAAAGCGTGGCCGCAGAAATGAAGATGCTGAAAGAGACCTACCAGATTGATCGTTTGCGTGTAGTGGATGATGTGGATGGAATCAGCCGCGATTGGCTCGAGGATTGGGCACAAACGGCCGAAATGCTGGATGCGGTAATTCCCTTCGAGGCCTTGAACGAACTGGAAAGGCAAGATATCCCCATGCTCGACGTGCGCGACAGCTTGTGAAGCAAGCGCAACGTTTATCTCCCCACCGTGAGTGGGGATCTACATGCGCCACCTAGTGCAGAAGACAATAAGATATAGAGCATGAGCAATTCGACACCTGATTCGCCAGATTTTTTTAGAGGAGGGATCCCCTTTTCTGAAACACCCGCTGCTGACGGCGGACCGTACGCTTCGTGAAGTCGATTTCCTGGAAGCAGAGCTGGATCTAGAACCAGGAGCGTGTTTGCTGGACGTTGGCTGTGGTTTTGGCCGTCACGCGATCGAATTTGGGCGACGAGGGTATCAAGTTCTGGCGATAGACTCGTCGGCGGACATGATCGCAGCCGCCCGAGCAAGGGCTGAAAAAGAGAATGTTGCCGTTGAATTTCGCCAGGAGCGGGGAGAGTTGTTTCTGAGCGATACCAAGTTCGATGCCGCGATATGCCTTTTCACTTCCCTCGGCCAAATCAGTGAGTGGGGCGAAAACAGGCGTCTGGTCGATTCTGTTTACGCCGCGCTTAAGAAGGGCGCGCAATTTGTGGTCGAAGTTCCACAACGCGAAACGGCCGTCCGTGCCCTTAAACCATCAGACCACTTTGGCACAGCTGAAAGTTACACCGATGTAACCCGCCAATACGAACCAGCCGGCAAGGTTGTCAGTGAGGTTTTTCGTGTAGTTACACCACATGGATCTCAAACCTACCTCCTGCGCTACCATTTATTCGATCGCGCTGAACTTATCGCACGCTTGACCGCGGCTGGATTCAGAATTGAAGCGGTTTACGGCGCTTATGCTAAGGTACCACTGGCTGAAGCCCATCCAATAATCTTGCTCATTGCGCGGAAGGATGGCTAGATGGGATGGCTATCGCAAGAACTGATCATGCTCCTGATGCGTGGACTGCTCTATACCTTGCTCTTGACGGCGATAACGAGCGTGTCATCCATGATAATAGGCATCTTTGTAGGGTCACTACGGATTAGCAAACGGCCGTTATTGTCTCGTGCGGCGTCTATTTATGTAAACATCTTTCGTAATGTCCCGGCGCTGGTTTTGATCATCTTCTTGGCCTTCGCCGTACCTAACTTATTCGCCTTGGATCAGCGCCAGTCTCTCTTTTTTGACAATCTGCTGGCTGAGTGGGCGGGAAGTATTACCGGCCTCTCTTTGCCTTATTATGCGCTCGCCGTGATCATGACCCTCACGCTCAATAGCAGCGCATACCTGGCAGAGTTGCTCAGAGCCGGCGTGGGAACTATTCCCAGGCAAATTGTGGATGCAGCACGTTCGTTGGGCGCATCAAACACGGTCGTCTTCCGGCAGATCTTGTTGCCACAAGCTGTTCTTGCCGCTTTTCCAGCGATTACCACGCGCCTCATACACAATATGAAAAATCCGGCCCTTGCCTCAATTGTTGCCGTACCCGAATTTTTCCATGTTACCCAGGCGTCCATCACGCGAACTTTCTTTGCATTGCACTTCTTGCTGCTGGCGGCCTCGATCTATTTGCTGTTGTCGATTTCATTTGCTGCCTTGCTTGGCCAGATTGAACGCTGGCTTGATCCGCACTCGGGATCTGCTCTACAGGAACCTCAAGAAAAGGTGGTCCAGGTAAGCAAAGCCTAGCGCCAAGTCGTCAACCATGAATCAAATGGATTTTTTGCTTCGAAACATACCTAATTTACTCTTTGGCTTTCCTGGTCAGCAGCCGGGCGGATTGCTCATGAGCATTCTCCTGGCAGCAGTGGCCGTTGGACTGGGTTTTGTGTTGGCCTGTAGATGGCACCACGCGCATAAGCTTCCTGCAAAATGGTGAGGTAGATATGTCCGTCGCCAGTATGAACCACACACTCGAGCGGGATGATGCCATCGATTTCAGCATCACCTACTTCTGGGACAACCAATCATTCCTGATTCGAAGAGACACCTACGACTCAATTGATGAGCTGATTGGCAAGACCGTTGCCGCTAATGCGGGCAGCTCCGTCATTCCTTCCTGGCAGGCCTATGTGGCGGAACGAGGCGGACCGGCAGCGGAAATTGTGCAGTTTGACGACAAGTTGGCAGCGATGCAAGCACTAAGAGATGGCGCAGTAGAAGGTTACAGTGAGGACAACATAACCTTGTTATCATTGGCGGCTGGAGATCCCAGCCTGGAACTCTTACCGGGCGGCCACAATCCGGTACAGTTCGGTGTCGGCGTGCCCAACAATGACTCCGCCTGGCGCGATCAAGTAAACTACGCTTTGCAACAGTTGTGGAAAGATGGCACTTATCACGACATATACGATCGCTGGTTTGTTGGCGCGCAGAAAATTATCGACTTACCCCTGGGCGGGGAGATGGAAGTTTGGCCCTAGTTAATTTCGAGTTGTGGATGATTCGTTGTAAACGCTTGACGGCAAAGTTCTTTTCATCAATTTTCTGAATATGACTACCTTAACGCTGCAGAGCTTGAGCAAAGAATATAAGGACGGGTTCGCGGCCGTAGCGGATCTGAATCTCGCCGTAAATGAAGCTGAGCTGATGGTCTTGTTGGGGCCGTCTGGTTGTGGCAAGACGACGACGTTGCGCTTGATCAGCGGTTTGGCCCAGCCTTCAAGTGGGGACGTACTATTTGATGACCGGTCGGTTCTAGGATTGCCTGCGGAAAAGAGAGAGGCGGTGATGGTTTTCCAGGAGCATGCCCTTTTCCCCTTCATGAGTGTTGGCGACAACGTGGCTTACGGGCTCAAAATGCGCAAAATAAAGGCGGACGCGATCTGGCGTAGAGTTGCGCAGGCATTAACCGCTGTGCAGTTGGCGGGCTTCGAAGATCGCTGGCCGGACAGTCTGTCTGGCGGGCAAAAACAGCGCATTGCCCTGGCACGGGCACTGGTCGTACGCCCGCGATTGCTGCTTCTGGATGAGCCGCTCAGCAATTTGGATCGCAGCCTAAGAGAAGATTTGCGGCAGGTCGTGCGCGATTTACAAAAAGAGGCGGGCATCACTACCCTCTTTGTCACTCACGATCAGGCCGAAGCGGTGGCCATTGCCGATCGTATCGGGGTGATGATGGACGGCCGTCTGCGACAGGTTGGCCGGCCCCGAGAATTTTACGACACGCCGGCTGATGCCCAGATAGCGCGCTTCTTCGGCAATGAAAACTTCTTGCAGGGCATCAAACACGGACAGCTAGTGCATACGGACATAGGACAGGTTGAGATTGCGGCCACGACCGTTTCCGATGGCCCAGTTCTGTTGACCGCTAGACCAGAGGCGATTGAAATTGGCGCGAACGGTCACAATAATTACGCAGCGTTGGTCGAATCCTGCAGTTATCGCGTACCCGTATCACGTTGCCAGGTTAACGTCAACGGCGTGCAGCTTCATCTGGCGCTGTCCGCCTATTACGATCTGCGCACGAACAATAGAATCATCGTGCACCTACCCCGGCAGCGGGTTCACGTTCTGCCGGCCGAGGAGATATGAACTTGCAGGTACGAACCCCCCTTTGGCCCATCGCGGCCAGTCGTATAATGATCGGTGTCTTATGGCTCTATTCATTGCGTTGGAAACTTCCCCCTGACTTCACTACGGGGGCTGGGCGGGGGCTGATGGACTGGTTGCAGCTGGAAGTGCAACACCCGGCCTTCGGATTTTACGGCGATTTTGTGGCCTCTGTCGTCATTCCCAATTTCACGTTATTCGCCTGGCTAGTTTTCCTGGCAGAATTGTTGGTCGGCTTAGCGCTCCTAACGGGGACGCTGACCCGCCTCGGTGGCTTGGTCGGACTATTGATGGCCTTCAATCTCGGAATAGGTTTGCTAGACGTACCTGGTGAATGGCCATGGTCCTATGTCATGTTGGCTATGTGGCAGGGAACGTTTTTGATCAGCGGCGCTGGACGTACCCTGGGAGTCGACGGCTGGCTTCGAGATCGATATTCGAGTGGTGGCTGGCTTCGCTGGCTAACCTGACGTAAGAATGGTGCTATTCATGGCATCAAGGTTAAGAGAGTGTATCGGGGTGGAGATTGACGAGCCTGGCGACGAAGGCCAATGTTGGCTTCGAGCGCGGCCCCACCCCCTCAAGAGCAGTTTTCGCGGAGGAAATTCATGACCCAAAATTGGGAAACAAGACGGCTGCGAACGGCCGTGGCTTTATTGCGCATTACGCTGGGAACTATCATCCTGGTCACCTGGTACGATAACCTGCGCGGCGGGTTATATACGGCTGATGGATTGATTGGATTCTTCAATTGGCTTTTTGATGGAGAAAGTGGCAATGGCAGCAGCTTACTTATTTTCAAGGCATACCTGGATACGGCCGTGGTTCCGATAGCTGCTCCGTTCGCCATCTTTCAAATGACCGCGGAATTGGCTATGGGCGTGGCGCTCTTGCTCGGGTTATTTACGCGCCTGTTTGGACTGGCTGCCATGTTCTTTTTCATCAATCTCTTCCTTTCTTATTTTGGCGGTCATGAATGGATCTGGACTTACGTGTTACTCTTTATGTCTGCTCTGACCATTACGCTTGGAGCGGCAGGTCGTAAGTGGGGCGTTGACAGCTGGCTGTTCAAAACTTACGGTGACCCACAAATCCCGCTCTTCTGGTAAGTAGCCAATAGAAGCCTAGATTTTGGTCGATTTTCGACGAGGATAAAGAGGAATTTCCTCAAAGATGAACCTATTGCTGATACCTGTTGCGCTGCTCTACTTCCTGATCTCTGGTACCCTCTTCATTTTTGGGACTAACTTCATCTACTTGTCTCTGCGTGCCATGCGCGATGGACGATCAAGTCGCAACCCCCTAAGATGCAGATTGGCCGCAGGTTACTGTGCAGTTGCCAATCTTTAATGAGATGTATGTGGCCGAGCGGGTCATAAAAGCCGCCGCGAAACTCGATTATCCGGCCGAATTGCTGCAAATACAGGTGCTTGACGATTCATCTGACGAAACCAAGAATATCGTGCAGCGCTGTGTGGCCGGCTTACGCGCCAAAGGGTTGAATATCGTTCACGTACATCGTACCAACCGCAGCGGTTATAAGGCCGGGGCGTTGCAAGCGGGGCTGGCAACAGCCTCTGGCGAGTTCATCGCTATCTTCGACGCAGATTTCGTACCGCCGCCCGATTTTTTGCGCAAGGCACTACCCTACCTGCAAGAGCCGAAGGTGGCTTTCGTGCAGACGCGTTGGGGACACCTGAACCGTGATTACTCCTGGTTGACATTTCTGCAGTCGTTGGCTATCGATGCCCACTTTATGGTGGAACAATACGCTCGCAGCCGAGCGGGCTATTGGTTTAATTTTAACGGCACAGCCGGTATCTGGCGACGTGAAGCGATGTTGGACGCCGGAGGGTGGACGGCCGATACCCTAACCGAAGATTTGGACCTATCCTATCGTGCCTATTTGCGTGGCTGGCACGGCCGGTATGTGCGCGACATCGTCGTCCCAGCTGAATTGCCGGTCAGCTTCAGCGCCTACCGCCGCCAGCAGCATCGCTGGGCGCGAGGCAGCCTGGAGTGCGCTGTCAAGCTAGGTCCCAAGGTCTGGCGCGCTCCGATCCCGTTCAGTCACAAATTCCAGGCCACTCTGCACCTGACCGGCTACAACGTTCATCTATTGCTTTTTGCGCTAACCGTGATCTATCCCCTGGTGGCGATCTTCACGTCTCAATACGTGCAGTTGAGCACGCTTCTTGGCCTCGCCTATATTTTTGCTTTGACTTCGATCGCGCCGACGCTATTCTTCGTTGCCGGCCAGCAACAATTAGGACGGCCTTGGTGGCGTTTGCTGCCCAGAATCCTCGCTATATCCGTTGTGGGATCGGGGCTTATGATCAATACAGTTCGCGCTGCATGGCAAATCGTGCGCAAGAGGGAGAACGTATTTGAGCGCACGGCCAAGTATGGTATCGAGCAGCGCAAGCAAGATTGGACGGAACAACGATACCAGTTGCACTTCGATCCCATCGTTTATGCGGAACTACTCCTGGGTTTGTACAGCCTGTTTGCCGCGTGGCTGGCCGTAGGCCTTGGATCATGGGGAATTGCCCTCTATGCTTTATTATTTGGCTCGGGCCTGATCCTGGTGGCCTGGGTTACCATTAAGCAAACAACGGATGTCTACCGCAGTCGCCAGGCGCGGGCGGCGCGACAGTATCAGGAGCAGGAATGGGCCGTTGGAACAGACCTGCGCAGTATGAGCGAACCGTAGGGGCGAGTTTATAACCCATCCAAATTGTAGGGCTGGTTTGGAACCCGTCCATTGTAGAACATAGGATTTGATGACCAGGAAAGCATTGCTAGTCATGGCCAAACAGCCATGCCCAGGTAGTACCAAGACGCGATTGACGTCGTTCATTTCGATTGAAGAAGCAGCCCTTTTGTACGAGTGCTTCTTGTTGGACGCGCTCAATCAGGCCCGCTCCGTGCCAGGGGTTACGCCTCTCGTTGCCTACGCACCCCCTGACGAAGAGACAAGACGCTATTTCAGCAAACTAGCCCCTGATTTCCAATTGCTGCCACAATGCGGTGATACATTGGGCGAGCGACTGGACTATGTGTTAACGTCTTGTCTCGACGATGGCTTTGTGCAGGTGGCGGCAATGAATAGTGATAGCCCTTCCTTGCCAACAGCCTTTTTGGCGACTGCTTTTGCACAGATGGATGACCCGGCAGTTGATGTGGTTCTGGGCCCTTGTGACGATGGTGGGTACTATCTGATTGGCTGCAAACGGCGGTGTCCCCGGCTGGTGCGCGGGGTGCAGATGTCGACGGACCATGTACTGCAGGATACCTTGGCCATCGCCAAGGAAGAAAAGCTGTGTGTCTCGCTATTGCCATCCTGGTATGATGTAGACGAGCCCTTCGATATGCTTCGTGTTCAGGCTGACCTATCATCGCAGCCGCAGGCAGCCAACCATACGCGGCGATTTCTGAGCGAGCGATTCCATCTGATTGATTCCTTGCAGAATTCAGTAGGGGCAGGTTTCAAACCTGACCCAACTGGTTTCAAACCCGCCCCAGAAGCTGGCGAAACCATTGGCCCGACAGTCTCATGAAAAAAGCTGTCATCATACCTGCTCTGAATGAAGCCGGAAATATCGCCCACCTGGTGCAAGAGACGCTGCTGCAGGCTGTTGATTGCGTTTTTGTTGTTGACAACGGCTCGACGGATGATACGGCCGTACAGGCCAGGAAAGCAGGGGCCGTAGTGATAAGTGAGCCTCGCCGGGGTTATGGATACGCTTGTGCTGCAGGTACGACCGCCGCGTTCCTGGAAGCGGTTGACGTCTTGGTTTATATGGACGCTGATTACAGTTCCTTGCCTGGTGAATTGCCTCGCCTATTGGTTCCCATAGAGAGCGAAAGAGCCGACCTGGTCCTCGGTTCGCGCGCATTGGGGCATATTGCGGCTGGTGCTATGTTGCCACACCAGCGTTTCGGCAACTGGCTTTCAAGTCGTATCATGAGCCGTCTTTACCATGTCGATGTCACCGATTTGGGGCCATACCGCGCTATTCGCGCCGGACTGCTGCGCAGCCTGGATATGCAAGAGATGACCTTTGGCTGGCCGACGGAAATGATGGTCAAGGTGGCGAAGCAAAACGGCCGAATCGTGGAAGTCCCCGTGAGCTGGCACCCACGCCGCAGCGGCCAATCGAAAGTTAGCGGTACACTGCGCGGCTCTTTGCTTGCAGCCTACTACATTCTTGGCGTCACCTTGCGTTATGCCTATCGCACTGAAACTAAACTTTATGATGCAAATACATCTCCGTGACCTTGGCCTGGCCCCCGGCATCTACAGCCCAGGGCCGCTTAACGCCATTACCGATGTTTCCGGCGTACGAGTCGGGCAGTTCACTTTGATCGATGGCGAAAATAGTCGTACCGGTGCTACGGCCGTGTTGCCGCATGGTGGCAATCTGTACCGGGATCGTGTCCCGGCTGGCCTTGCCATAGGCAACGGATTCGGAAAGTTCATTGGGGGCAGTCAGGTGCAAGAATTGGGCGAGCTTGAAACACCAATTATCCTGACCAACACCCTGGCTGTTCCCCGTGCTGCCGAAGCCATTGTTGATTGGACGCTTGTCCAGGCTGACCTCGAAGAAGTTCGCTCGATTAACCCCGTCGTGGGCGAGGTCAATGACGGTTATCTCAATGACATCCGCAGCCGGCCTCTGACAGTCGGACACTTCTTGCAGGCGCTGGAGAACGCCCAGGCGGGTGGCCCGGTTTCCGAGGGCGCAATTGGTGCGGGAACCGGCGCCGTCTGTTTTGGCTGGAAGGGGGGAATTGGCAGCAGTTCGCGGCTGATACCAGAAGGATCAGGCGCTTATTCGGTAGGCGTGCTCGTTCAAGCCAACTTTGGTGGTCACTTGCAGATCGTGGGTGTGCCGGTCGGTGAACTGCTGGTGAACGAGCATAAGGAGCAGGGCAGTGGGGATGGTTCTATTATGATCCTTGTGGCCACGGATGCCCCATTATCGGACCGCAATCTGACGCGCCTGGCGTGGCGTGCCTTTGCCGGTCTGGCGCGCAGCGGTGCGGCGATGTCCAATGGCTCTGGGGACTATGCACTGGCATTTTCCACTGCTTCCGCGGTAAGAAGGACGCCGCTGCGCAGAAGCGAACTGGCTCAGATGGCCCAGCTGCCCAACGAAATGCTCTCTCCACTTTTTCAGGCAACCATCGAAGCAACTGAAGAAGCTATCTATAACGCCCTCTTTATGGCGACAAGTATGACCGGATATAGGAAGCGCTCGGTGCGGGCGCTTCCTGTGCCCCAAGTACTTGAGTTGCTGCGCAATTACAGGCGCGAGGGCTATTAGGACTCAGCGTGATGACCGGGTATTCCTGGCCGCTGACCATGTATTCAGCTCTATCCTTAGCGCAGAAAAAGAGTCTAGCCTAAGCCTTACGGTCGTGTGCTAGACTCCCGCACCATATGATTCCTGCCAACAATTCTGGAAATGCAAAGTTGAATTTGACCTATACGGGGCACTCGACGGTCCTGATTGAAATTGACGGTGTCCGTCTGTTAACTGATCCGCTTTTGCGGAGACGAGTTGCCCATCTTGGCCGTCTTGTAGATGCTCCCCATATGAGTAACTGGCATCTGGATGCGGTTTTGATCTCACATATGCACTGGGATCATCTCGATCTGCCTTCCCTGCGCTTATTGGGAAATGGCACTCACTTAATCGTACCGCGCGGTGCGGCCAGTTACTTGAGGAAGAAAGGTTTTCGCAGCGTTGAGGAGATCGGCCGTTACGAAACAACCCGTGTTGGCGGTGTACATATCATGGCCACTCCTGCGGATCATCCTGGCAGCCGCCCTTTCTTTGGTCCAACTGTGGAGAGTCTTGGATACTTGATCAAGGGCAGCCAGGAGATCTACTTCGCCGGGGACACGGACCTGTTCCCCGAAATGGAGACTCTCGGCGACAACATCGACGTTGCCCTGCTACCTGTTTGGGGCTACGGTCCCACTCTGGGGGCTGGCCACCTTGATCCTTACCGGGCAGCGAAATCTCTGCCCTCGGTAGCCCCCCGTGTTGCCGTGCCAATTCATTGGGGAACCTACTGCCCGATCGGCATGGTCTGGATGCAGATGCCCTTCTTGCATTTCCCTCCTCGCGTTTTCGAAGAACATGCGCGAATCATCGCCCCGGAAGTCCAAATTGAGATTTTGGAACCGGGTCAGTCCTTCCATACGGCAGAAGCGTAAGGCGATTTCTATGTGATGAGATGCGCAGGCAAGTAGTCAACCCGATTTTGGTAGGTTATCCTGATAACCTCTTCCATGAAATCAATGCGGCTAATGGAGCCGTTATTGGCCTTGAACCAGATTTCCCTGGTGGCCCCCAGCTCCTTGTCCACCATTGGGGATTGGAATAGAGTCTGAAAAAGCGATTGCATAAAACCCGCGTGGGTGACCATGGCTACGCGATCTTCAGTTCCATCATGTTCTGCGACAAACCAGCGTAGGAAGGCCGCTGCCCGAGACAAGGCCATTTCCCGATCCTCGTAGGGCCGGTTCCACCATCCTACTTCACCCAAAGTATCGGGCAGTACCAGGCTGGGATAGGTAGTCTGGAAATAGTCACGATCTGGTCCTGGCAATCCTTCTCTTTCTTGGGATTCAGGATTCTCTAGATAGATCCCACCTCTTTCGTGAATATCTTCTCTGACAACGAGCGGCAAGGCAAGCGCTTCAGCTATTGCCAGACCCGTTTCTACAGAACGGCGCATGAGGCTGCAGTAGAGGTGTGTGATGTCATAAGCAAGAATACTGTTGTCGATACTCTTTGGCCAGGCTTGCCCCTCTAGGGGATCGGCCAGGTGTTGGGCAAGTAATTCTGCCTGTTGGCAGCCGGTTGCCGTTAAGGGCGGATCGGCCAAACGGCCGTTACTTGATCCCGTACGTTTCCACAATTCATTATTCTGCGATTGGCAGTGGCGGATGATATACAATTGCATAATATAGACGCTCTACAGCAATCTGGTTTCGGCGGCAATTGTCTATAAATACTCGTTCCAGGTCAAACAGCGGCTGGCGGTGGTGCCTACAAAAGACTAGTAGTCATTTAGTGTAGTTCGCATCATCAGATGCGAACGGTGCCCATCTCAGATGCGAACGATGCCCGTCTGAATATGCCGTATTCCTCATCCGTCAAACTAACTTTGTCGCTCTACTAGCCACAGAATCTCATTGCTGCGAAGCGCCTGCCCCCGCGAATTCGCGGGGCAGGAATCCAGGCGAATAGATGCCGCCGTCGTGGGCATTGCCGCTTGTTTATGTACGCTTGTTGCCAAGGTGCGGGGACGGGCAGCTAGAGAAACCGGGGCATTTTCAGAGTTGGCGTAGCAAGAGGCCAATTAGAATCGCCAGTGAAATTCCAGCAAGTAGCTCGAACAGATAAAGTTTGCGCCGATCTCGATTGCTGATTTGTTGCCGTTCCAATAACAGGCGTGGTATGGCGACAAGCGGAATCAAGAGAAACTGGCCCATTAGTACGAAAGTGATGGCCAGCAAGCGCTCGGCGATCCCCACGTATTTGCTGCTGCCGTCGAGGAAACTGGGTCCTGTTCTCTTGACCAGGGCGTATCCAACAAACTTGAGCAGCACCCAGGCAGGCATGGTGAGGAAGGCATAGCCCAGGAGATAGACAAGGATGTAGGGTTGGCTATCTGCAAATCCAACGTCATTACCCGGCGTGTTCAGAATTAGAAAGCCGCCGGCAGTCAGGGCAATGATAATGACGAGCAAGTGTAAAAATTGGTCAAGTAGAAAACGAACCAGGGGCGTGCCGGGAAGCACGTAATACCATTGTGCGGCGTCGATAGCCGTATGGGCGATGCCGATAAATAGAATTCCCTGCCACCACCCAGGAGCGAAAGGCAATGCAAATAGCCAGGTCACGGCTGTGACGATTAAACCGTGGAAGAGCACACCCTGCAATTCACGGCTTTTCCACTGCGCAAGCCGATCCCACTGCAGGATAAAATCACCCACCAAGTGGGCCAGGAACATGGCAATAATCATAGGTTTTGGATAAGAAGCCCCAATATAATTCCTTTTTCGTTGGCTTCTCCACTTAATTTGTTAAGATACCTTATTTCAACAAGTTTGGCTGTGAAATAGGACACAGTTGAGACCAGGTTACATAAATCCGTGCTGCAGCGCCGTAGGGGGTGTTCGTTTGTAGTAACCGTTTCAACGGTGAAACGACTGATGGATCTTTATAGTCTAGTCATGTAATCAACCCACCTCCCGCAGCATGTCTTCAACCTGTCTTCTCTGTTGCCACAGAATTCATCCTGTGTGTTCGGCGGTCGAACTGCATTGCCTTTTCAAATGAACAACTCTCATCAGTCGTTGCCACAAAACTAACTTCATAGGAGGAGTTGATGACCGTAAGCACACATGCCATAACCTTGGCAACGAGCGGAAACGCAGACATTCTAGATATCACACACGCGGTGGAAAGCACCATATACGAGTCTGGCCTGAGCAATGGAACTGTGACCCTGTTTAGCCCCTCGGCCACGAGTGGGCTGACAACCATCGAGTATGAACCAGGCTGTTTGAGTGATCTGAAACGGCTGTTTGATGAATTGGCGGATCCATCCCGCCACTACGCCCACAATGCCCGTTGGGGAGATGGCAACGGACATAGTCACGTGCGTGCTGCCCTGCTCGGTCCCTCTCTGTCGGTGCCCTTCGTTGACCGAACGCTGACCCTTGGCACCTGGCAGCAGATCATCTTCGTTGATTTTGACAATCGCTCTCGCCAACGACAACTCGTGGCCCAGATTATTGGCGAATAATTGGCTGGCCAATATGTTCTTGCAGAGCAGTTGAAGCTAATGCGTGCTAGGTGACTGATAGGTCGATCTGTATCCAGCTCTTGAAGCGCGATCGTAATTTACAAGAAGATACCCCTGTAGCCGCGATGCCACGATCACATTGGTACCATGTGACAGCAATTTCGCGGCTACCTTGGGCTAAGCTGTCTAGCTACGGTTTGTTCCCAGCCAGCTCCATCAAGCGTTCCAGATCGCGGTTCAATGCCTCCAATTCCCGGCCATAGGTAGCCCAGTCGCCATCCTTTTGCGCACTCTCGGCCGCTTCGAAATGCGTATTGGCGGAACGGACCAACTCTTCAACACTGGCATCAATCGCAAGTGGTGTGCTTGGAGTGGGTGCGGCTGATTCACCACCTGTTTCAGAGCCTGTTTCGACGACTACTTCTTCGGCAATAGTCACTTCATCGAGCTTCTCTGCCGCCAATAGGGCCAGCAAAGCTTCCCCCAATGTTTCGCGCATGGCAATCCGTGTATCAGTGGCCACGATAATCCGTTTCAGTTCTGGCAGAGCGCTGGTATCGGATAGCAGATAAATAGGCTCAACAAAAACAAAGCTGTCGCTGAGGGGGATAACCAACAAATTACCGCGGATTACGCGCGATCCGCGTTGGTCCCATAGCGAGAACTGCTGTGAAATCTCTGGTTCCTGGTCGATGCGCCCTTCCACCTGCAAAGGACCAAAGACCAGTTCCTGCTTAGGAAGCTCATAGACAATCAGTTCCCCGTAATGCTCGGGATCGTTTCGTGCAGCCATCCAAGCGATCATGTTCTGCTTGCCGGATGGTGTAAATGGCTGGATTAGTAGATATTCCGGATCTACTTCTTCGCGCAGTCGCAAGTAAACATAGTAAGGCTCCATCGTCTGTTCATTGCCGTCGAAGATTTCCATCGGGATCGCCCATAGATCTTCCTTGTTATAAAAGACACGGTTGTCGGTCATATGGTAAGCCAGGAATTGTTCGGCCTGAATGTCGAACAGATCCTGCGGGTAACGTATATGGGATGTCAATTCTTGTGGAAATTCGCTGAACGGCTGGAACAAGCCGGGAAGTGCTTTATCATAGGCCTGAATGATGGGATCATCGGCATCGGCGACGTAGAAATCGACCTTGCCGTCGTAAGCATCAACAACAACTTTGACAGAGTTGCGGATGTAATTTACGCCAGATGGAGCAGGAGAAGAGTAGGGATAATTATCGCTAATCGTATACGCATCCTGGATCCAAACGAGGCGGTCCTCCAGCGCCACGATGTAGGGATCTGAGTCCATAGCCAGGAAGGGAGCGATTTGGCGCACACGTTCCTGAATCCGTCGGTGGAACTGCACCCGTGTGCCGGAGTCGATTTCATCGCTTAGTAGCACGTTCGCATCCCCGAGGCGGATTGCGAATGCAGCGCGTTTAAGGAAACTATCCAGGGGGACTCCACCATTCCCCTCATAGCTGGTGTAAACATTCTCGCTGCCGCTGGGGTAGCTGAACTCTTCGCGACCGCTGCTGACAAACACGGCGTCATCGGTCAATTCGCCATAGTAAATCTCCGGACGGCCCACTTCGAGATCTATATTGCTTTGCGGCGGCAAATCCTGGATGAAGAATTCCGGTTGCCCATCCGGCGTAATGCTGTCCACCGGGTTCATGACGATGCCATAGCCGTGGGTGAACTCTAAGTTGCGGTTGACCCAGGAAGGCGCGGGCAGGTTGGCCTTGTTCAATTCTCGACCGGCCAACATCACCTGGCGTACCTCGCCATCAATCTCGTAACGGTCGATGTCTACCAGGCTGAACTGATAATATGGCCGTAAGGCCTGTAGCTGTTCATAGGTGCGCTGTAGTGGACGGTAATCCCAGAGCCGCACATTGCGCACGACATCTTCATTGAGCTCCAAGTCTGCTTCCGAAAGAACGGCGACGTTATCCCAAGGCCGGACCTCAATGCTGTTGAGATCAAACGCCTGCCTGGTGAAGTCGATGTTGTAATCGATGTAAGGCTGTTCGCGTTCCATCTCATTTGGTTCCACGGCGTAACGCTGCAGCAGACCCGGGTAGATGCCGCCCAGCAAGAACGTGGCAGCAAGCCACAACCCGCCCGTAATCAGAACAGGCCGGAAAGAGAAGCGAAATACATTGTAAAAGACGGCCAAGGACGTAAGGGCCATAAATAGTAACTGCGCGCGCAACGCCCAAATTGAGGCATTCATATCACTGTAGCCGGCTCCATAGACCACGCCGCGAGCTGAATAGAGCAGGCCATAGATGTCAAACAGATACCCTATCGACCATAGAGCCAGGAAGAGACCTCCCAAGATGGCCACATGTCGCCGTAAATCGACCGATTCCTGAGGGCGCCAGCGACCTCGCTGAATGTCGGGCAGCTGGTTGATAGCGTAGATAGGCAAAATGCCCAGAAGCGCCAAAAAGATCAGCGACAAGAGCCAGCCTTGAAGAAACTCGTAAACCGGTAACTCAAATATGTAGAAGCCTACTTCGCGATTAAAAATAGGGTCAACAATACCAAACGGGGCGCGGTTCAGGAATAGCAGAATTTCTTCCCATTGGCTTGCCGCCCCACTGGCAAAGGTGAAAGCGAGGAACAGGGCGACACCGGCGATCAACCAGCCAATGCCAGATGGTGTGAGAAATTGGGGGTGAAAAGGGGAGGTGTTCCGAATAGCCCGTCGTCGCGCAATTAACCAGTTGCCGAGGAGCATGGTTGTGGCAATTACGAAGCCGACGATGAACACAATTAGGCGTACAGCCCATTGTTTGACCCACACATCATCATAGGACAATTCTGTGAACCAGAGCCAATCTGTATAGACATTGACCACCCAATTGAAACTGAGTAGCAGTATGAAAAGCAGTCCGATGATCCAGATCGAGCGATTAAAACGGACCGGGCTGCCTTGGGGCCGGTACGGTCCACCTTCGCCACCTTCGCCACCTTCGTCGCCTTCTCCATTTTTCCCTCCACCACGCCAGCCTGCTTCTTCCATCGCCCGGCGAAATACTTCTGGTATGTCGAAATCTTCTCGACTCATTAAGCTCTCCTAGGTAGTCGGATAGTCCGCTAGTCGTGTAGTCCGTCAGTCGGTTGGTCAGCTACTCTGTTAGTCGGTTGACCGGCTAGTCAGAAAGTTGATCTTGGACAAGAGACTACTTTTCTCTTCCCCTCTATTCTATTCTATTTTTGCTATATTTCCTCGTATAATGTGTGAGATCAGGTATCGTGAGCGTTTGAAGAATTGTTACCCTAGGTGCCGATGAGGAAACGGCCTGGGTTATTTACGTCGGCAGCCCCAATAGCGGCGTTGCGCCACAGCTGCTGTTCTAGTAGATGGAATTCGTTTAACTTATTGACTGAGTATGCGATGTCACACACGGAGCTTTTGACCTGACTTCCAGGTTAGAAAGGGACCGTTGATCAGAGGAATGGGTATAATCAAGGGCTGTTGCTCAGTTAACTCGTGGAAGGAGTCAACAGAGCGAGATGAGCGAGATGAGCGAGCGCTCACCTGCAATGAATGAAGAGTCCGTTTGTAGCGGCGACTATAGTTGTGTAAGCGTACTACAAACCATCTAGTGAGGAGAGAAAAATGATAAGAAAAGGAACAACTTTGCTGCTTGTATTTCTGATCCTGGCGTTAGTTGCCTGTGGTGGTGGAGAGGAGACACCATCAGCAGAGCCGGCACAGGCGGTAGAAGAAGAACCAACGGCCGTCCCTCCTACAGGTGTTCCGCCTACAGAGATTCCGCCCACCGAAGTGCCGCCGACCGCTGCGCCGCAGGCGACGGCAGTTCCCGAGCAGGCATCTCCACTGGATACGATGGATCATGTGCCCGATCCCAATCTGGTTAACGTCACCTGGGAATGGGAACGACGGGATCCAAATGGCAATAGTAGCCCAGAGATAATCATTCCTAATCCAGAAGCCTACACATTGTTTTTTAATGAGGATGGGACTTTTAACGCCACTCTGGATTGTAATAGAGGCAGCGGCCTATATAAAACGTCCACATCCGGCTCTATCTTCATGGAATTAGGCCCGATGACGATGGCTGCCTGCGAGTCAGCTTCGTTCTCCAACGATATGGTGAACATGTTTGGCCCGGCACAATCATACCGCGTTGAGGAAGACGGCGATGTGCTGGTCATGGTCTGGGTCGCGGGAGGACCATTGGACTACTTCCGCAATGCGGAAGCAATCATAGAGGGGGAGGAAGAAATCAAGGGCATACCGGCAGACGCGATCCAATTGGATATGCAAGGTCTGGCTGATTCCTACAGTTGGGAGGTTCTCCCAGCTTCACCTATTCCACCGGGCCCTGGAGGAAAGGGTTTCCCACCCCATATCTTGCTGACATTTAATGGAGCAACTTCTGAAGATGTGATGGCGAATAATGGCCCTCGCATGTATATATTCCCGACACAAGCCTACGTCAATCTTTACCAGGCGCAAGGCAGCAGCATTGTGGCCGACCAGGTGACGCGTTTGGGACAATTGATCACGACGGCCGATAGCAGGCAAGGGTTACCGGAGAGCCCGATGCCTCTGCTGCCTCCACCCAACAGTTATATGGATCGCTGGGTGCAGTTCCTTGATCTCGATTTTGTTGTGGGCAGGGGAATTCGATACGTATCTGATTCACCTCTGCGCCAAGATATCGGTCCTTGGACCAATGAGACCACCGGATATTACTATCAAGGGCTGACCACGGACGGTACATTCTATGTCTCGCTTTTCTGGCCCGAATCGACAGAGGCGTTGCCGAACACGGAGGAGGATGTGCCAGAAGATGTGTTGGCCACGTCGACGAACCCGGAGACTGCTCCGGCTTATCAACAAGAGGTAAAAGATTCGCTAGATGCACTACCCACCGCTGCCTGGAATCCAGATCTGGCCAGTCTGGATGCGATGATGGCTTCGTTGACTTTCCCCACTGGAGCAGAGGGCGAAGGTCAGCCAGCAGCAGAAGAAGAGATTGCGCTACCTGCACCGCAGGACGGGGAAGCAACCGCTAGGGTAATCGCGCCCGACGGCGTCTTTATTCGCACCGGACCAGGGACGGAGTATCCATCTATTGGCGCTGCCCCCTTTGACGCAACCGGTGTCATTGTCGGCCAAAGCGAGGATGGTGAGTGGTGGGTCATAGAAGTGCCTGTCACTGAGTCGCCGGATGGCCAGGGTTGGGTTTCAGCTCAATTTGTAGAAGCAACGAATGCGGGAAATGTACCGGTCATTCCGGCACCACTGCAGGAACCGTTCCTGACTGGCACAACATGGCAGTGGGTGTCGCTTGTCGATCCGACGGAAATGACGTCCGTTGACGATCCCTCCCGCTATACGATCCGCTTCAACGAAGACGGTTCAGCCAATATCCAGGCCGACTGCAACAGCGTGGGTGCTTCGTATACGACGGATGGCAGCAGTATCAGCATCACCACGGGACCATCTACGCTGGCCGCGTGTGCGGACGGCTCGCTCGAACAGCCGTTCTTGGCCGGCCTGAGCAATGTGGCGATCTACTTCTTTGAAGCTGATGACCTGTACATGGATCTAAATGCTGATGGTGGTACCATGCGTTTTCGGGCAGGAGCGGCGACACCCGGTCCGGCACCAACTCCTGGCCCAACCCCAACACCTAGCCCTGGTGGGGCAGCCGGCATTCAGTTCAATTTGGCATCCTTTGGCCCGGCGGGTGCTGAGCAGTCGGTGTTGGCCGGCACCACCATTTCAGCGACGTTTACCGAAACGGAAGTGAGTGGTTTTGCCGGCTGCAATAACTACAGCGCAGTGCTGACGCCAGTGAATGACTACTTTACGGTAGGTCCAATCGCGACAACACAGAAAATATGCAACGAACCATCCGGGGTGATGGAACAAGAGCAGGCTTATCTCGCCGCTTTAGGAGGAACCTCCGGGTATCGTTGGGAAGAGCAGTTGGTAAACAACACAGCGCTCGTCACTGCCGGACAGGTCTTCTATGTACTGGCCAATAGCACCAGCGGGGTGTTGAACTACATAACTGTTCCCTAGCAAGTGGGAGGCATTTAATGAGACAACAGCCAACCGCTATCTGATAGCCGTTGGCTGTATTTTTTTCTTGCGCAATTATTTTACGGTCGCTCTGGCGTTGTTCCTTGAACCGCTCGAGTTCAGACCCGCATTGAACGTGGCGGCGATGGTGTGCCCCCTGTTGCGTGGCTCGCTTCTGATGCTGGATACCTTTTGTATACGACGTAATGCGAAAATAGAACAGGAGCCCAATGGCGAGTAATGGCTAAAGCTGCCAACGCTTCTCATTTTAGCTAACTTTTGAGCTGGACGAACCATAAATGTATAATTCTGTGCAAGTTGGCGTCTGGCACTTTGCCGGCCGGTAGCCACCGATAATAAGGCACTATTAACTGGCGTTCACCAACGATAAAATAGAATGCTAATCGATAATGGACGATTAACAGGATCATCCACCATTTGCAGAGGAGCTGACGCTCACTACCACAAATGAAAACTGGTAAGGAGCAGTGACTTTAGTCATCTCATCGCTAAAGCGATTACTCCAAGTCAATTTCGAAGGAGGTTTCTATGAACACGATATTGATAGCGTTGTTTGCACTGGTGCTTGGCGCCCTCTTTCTTTTGTGGGGCTACCGCGTTTTCCTGGTGATGCTGCCTATTTGGGGATTTTTCGCCGGCTTCTGGTTGGGCGCGCAGACGACCAGCCTGCTCTTCGGGGCAGGATTCCTGGCTACCACGACAGGCTGGGTTGTCGGCTTTTTCATCGGCCTGTTGTTTGCTCTCTTATCCTATCTATTCTATCTAGTTGGGGTGGCCTTGGTGGCCGCGTCCGTAGGCGCGGCGCTGGTAACTGGATTTTTGTCTCTCTTTGGCTTGGAGACCGGACTGTTGGTTTTCTTGGCTGCTCTTGTGGGGGCAGTTGTGGTTGCCGGCTTGACGCTGGTGTTCAATCTGCAGAAATACGTGATTATCATTCTGACCGCCGTAGGCGGCGCAAATTCGCTTGTCCTTTCGGTACTACTCTTGTTCGGCCGTGTCACACCAGACGACTTGACAGCCGCGGGCAATGCGATCCGGCCTGTTCTCCAGGATTCCTGGTTCTGGGCGTTGGTCTGGATACTTCTAGCCATAGTCGGAATCATTTTCCAATTCCGCACAAACCGTACGTTTGTGTTTAGAAAGGAGCATCATGTAGAAGGCTGGTACTAGATTATTAGGTCGAATCGAGGTAACAGCCCTAAGTTGTCTGGCCAATAGCGTTTCTGCCGGGCAATTTTCAGAGATTCCGGCCTAGCAACCAAACAGACCAACATCTACGGAGATAAGAATATGTTTTTCTATATAGACCCTGTGTACTTCTGGTACGTTCTTTATCCCTGTGCTGATCATCTCGATCGGTGTTCAGATATACTTGAAGAATACCCATGCCAAGTGGAGCAAAGTCGCTAACAGTGAACACGCGCCAGGCATGGTCGTGGCGAGGCAAATCTTCAACGGAACGTCGCTGCAAGCGATCCCATTGGAGCGCGTGCCCGGCAATCTGACGGACCATTTCGACCCGGGCGCCAATGTGGTGCGCCTTTCCGATTCGACGGCGAAACAGACTTCCGTGGCAGCCATGGCGGTTGCGGCGCACGAGTTAGGCCATGTGCAGCAATACCAGGACGGTTCCGCCATGATCAAGGTGCGTGGTTTTCTGCTGCCCGCGCTGAAGTTCAGCCCAACTTTATCCTATATTGCACTTTTCCTCGGTTTCTTTTTCAATTTGACCGGTCTGATCTGGGTTGGTATCTTCTTCTTTGCTCTGATGGTGCTCTTTTCATTGCTGACCATACCGGTGGAGTTCAATGCCAGCAGCCGCGGACTGCGCCTCTTGGAAGAAGCGGGGCTGATGGTTACGGATGACGATAGGAAAGGATCCCGCGCGATGCTCAGGGCAGCGGGGTTGACCTATGTAGCGGCGGCTGTGACGTCTGTCTTGCAGTTGCTCTATTATATCAGCGTTGCCCAGCGACGGAGATAATAGAGAGGCGAGTGGTGAAGGTGCCAAATAAGCCTGGTTGGTGGGCTTGGGCTTGCGGAGGAAGTAATGAAACGTAATAGCGGGTATAGTGACTACGAGTTTGTTGCCGACCTTTATGACTATGTGATTCCTTACCGGGAGCGACAGGATGTCTCTTTTTTCGTTGAAGCTGCAAAAGAGGCGGATGGTCGGGTTCTGGAATTGGGTTGCGGTACAGGACGAGTCTTGATTCCGACGGCGCGGGCTGGGGTAGAAATCACCGGCTTGGATGCCTCGCGCCATATGCTCGCGGTGTGCAAGATCCGGTTGCAAGAAGAATCCGCAGAGGTACAGAGCAGGGTGAAACTGGTTGAGGGGGATATGCGCGACTTTTCTATGGATCGATCCTTTTCTCTCATAACCATTCCATTTCGGCCGTTTCAGCATCTCACTACCGTTGAAGATCAGTTGGATTGCCTTGGAAGCATTCAGAGACATCTGAAGCCAGGGGGACGGCTAATCCTGGATCTTTTTAACCCCTCGCTGGAGGCGCTGACCAGGGACAATCTGGGGCAGGAAATCGCAGACGAACCTGAATTTAGCATGCCGGATGGGCGGAAGGTAAAGCGCTCAAGCAAGATCGTCTCCCGTGACCATTTCAACCAGCTTACGAAAGTGGAGTTGATCTATGATGTGACGTATCGAGATGGCCGCGAAGAAAGATTAATCCATGCATTTCCGATGCGCTATCTATATCGCTTTGAGGCCGAGCACCTGCTGGCCCGTGCCGGGTTCGAAGTTGAAAATGTGTATGCCGACTATGACAAGCGGCCATATGGCAGCACATATCCGGGTGAATTGCTCATTGTGGCACACGCGGTATCCTAGGCAGCCTAGAGAAGTCAACAAAATGCCAGATGGTGCGCCCTCGGTGAGCGATCACGTTTGGCTTGACGCCTGCAATACCATAGATGGAGCAAGGTCCCTCATTCTAACCATCCGTTCAATGGGCTGGCCATTCCAAAAACATCGCCGGGAGTATGGAATGAAGGCGAAGACCCACTTCTTGGGTTTGGGCCCAACGTGGGAAAAAAGATGAAAGAACAAAATACACAACGAGCTATGATTCTGTCTGCGCTCGGTTATGGCGCTGGGCTGGCGGTCGGTACCCTTCTAATTCTTTTCTTGCTCAACAATCAGCTGATCGACACCCTGGTATCATTGCTAGACCGGCTACAAGTATTCTTGCGGCTGTTGTCTGGTATAGGGCTAGTTTTTGTCGTCGTTGGCTTGGGCGGCGCCGCCGGCGGGGCTATTGGCGGGTGGGTACTAAGCGGAGTCAGCGAGGTGGGCGACCGGCGTCGTTTTGCCTGGCGCAGCGCTGTGAGTTTCTTCCTGGCCCACGCCATCCTGGTAATTCCTCTCTTGTTAATTACCTTTGTTGTCGGCTTTCTGAATCCAGACATAGATACTACTTTTGGTAGGCTGCCGGTATTGTTTGCCTTTAACGGGCTCCTCTATGGCGCACTGGCTGGTTTGCTGCTAGGATGGCAAACGGTTGGCCTGCGACAGACTCTCGGCGTTTTTCTCGCTTCGCTCATTGGCTTTGGCGTGGGTGGCTGGCTGGCTGGGGCAGGCATTTATCTATTTGGCCAAATAGAGGACCCAGGACGTTTGGTGAGCGTCTTGAGCGCAATGGCAGTTCTGCTAGTTTTTGGCGCCGGTGGAGGATCCGCGTTGGGTTTCGCTTATCAGATCGTGCACGAGAAACGCACGCTCTTGCCGCAAACCCGTGGCTGGCGGATTATTCGTAGCGTGCTGTTAGGGATTATCACCCTACTTTTATTGATGGCTCTGGGCAGGTTGATCGATACATTGACTATTCGACCGGCGGACCTGGCTGAAACGCTGCCCTTGTCTACGATCGGTACCCATTGGATTGCAGCGGAGGAACAGGAGATAGCCGCTTTAAATCCAGGCCCAGCGCAGGAAATGCTTGTGGATAGCAATGGTCACGCTGTGGAGGTCTGGTGTGATACCGTCGGACAGGTCAACGTGCAGATCGGTGGTGATGAGCCGGTTTTGATACCTTATCCAAGATGCCTTAACCAACCGGTCGTTGCCGAAGATGGAGAAGGAACATTACACTTGGTCTGGTACGGTGATGAGGCGACTAAGGTGACCGGTGTGCCAAGCTCCGGTCACTTCCTCTATGAGAGCACCGGGCATACATCAGGATGGACAGAGCCGGTTATCATTGCCAGACCGGAAGGCCTTACTCAGCCGGCGCTTAATTCCACGGCAGATGGTACGGTACTGCTGTCCTGGGACGATCAAGGGGATATCAAGTTTGCGACCCAAACGCCATACAGTTGTGATGGTGTGCCATTGACCGAGCTTGGCGAAATAATGTATGCGGCCGTTCGCCAGGAGAAATTCCGGCCGGCTAGCGATCCAATTCCCTACTGTCAGAACCAGTATGATCGGTTGGTTTTCACGCCAAACCCTGTATCGCCAGACAGCGACTTGCCCAAGACTAGGTATGGCGCGTTTGACTGGGTGGCGGATCTGGTATCGACGGCCGAATATGAAGTGCTATTTACCACCATGCAGTGGGACAAACCATCGGAATTTGGCAGCCCCGGACTGACATTGACGACGGCCGTAGCCGAGCTATATGAGAAGGTGAAGGCCAATCCGGACGCGTATCCCCGCGGTATGACCGTACGTATTATGCTGGGTAACGTACCAGAGCTGGCGGTTTTTGAGCCGACCAACCAGATGACCAGCCTTCTGCAGGATCTGCGGGATGCGGGTGTGATGGAAATGGTCAACGAAGAGATCGGCTGGAACCTGGAGGTGGCCAATTTTGGCGGTGCATGGCCCCATGCGCACAGCAAATTTGTGGTTGTGGATGGTAAGACGGCATTGGCGGCAGGCTTCAATTACAGTTATCTACATTTGCCCAAGTCCCATCCGTCCGGCAAGGGACTGGATATGAATGATCTTGGCCTGCAGATCACCGGTCCGCTGGCCCAGACGGTGATGGCAGCCTACGATGATCTTTGGTCTGGGTCGGACCTAATTAGCTGTTCGACATTCCCTCCACCATTACCTTCGTTCTGGTTCTTGTGGTGCGACGAGAGCGTCGCCACTGCGGATCACGTGCCGGAAGTTATGCGTTTCTACCCGACAGATGGGGGTACGAACGCGTTTGCGCTGCACCATACGATGGCTTTTCTAGAATCGGATGAAGCCATTGTCGACGTTCTGGAATCAGCACAAGAAACAATTGACATTTTTGAGGTTAACTTCTCGCTGGATACTATTTGCATTGTGGCGTCATTGTTGGGTGGACTTTGCGATGCGCAAGAGCTTGCCCCGCCATACATGAAGGCATTGTTAAATGCCGTCGTAGAGAATGATGTTCAAATACGCATCCTGATAGAACCATCGGCAATGAACGGCCTGGAAAACCGTATCGCCATTCGTTGGATGCAGAACGAATTAGAAAAGTACGGCAAAACTGGCAATGTGAAAGTCAAATTCTTCGATGGCAAGATGCACGACAAAGGATTTCTCATCGATAATCAATTACTGGTCATAGGAAGCCAGAACTTTCATTGGAGTGCCTGGGACACGCCCAGCTTGACCGAGTATAATATGGCGACTGAAGATCCGGCTGCTATTCATGATTTTCTTCAGGACTTTGAATACCAGTGGGAAAGAGGAAAAGTGGCGGCGGAGAATTAGGTCGAGGGTCCGGGATGGTCTGCCAATCCGGTAGTCGGGTAATTTGAGAGACGGCTGCTCTTGAAGTCTAGCGGGGCATGTATAGCCTGTCGGACAGAACACAGACTAAGTAGATTCGATTTTGTGTAGTCCGCCTCCTCAGATGCGAGCGACCTAAGTCAACGGCATCTGAGCATGCCTTGCTACATGCAGAGATCTTTGATCGACTGAGATTAACGAGCTGGCCTTTTCTTGTTTAGTGATCGATTGGGAAGGAAGGTGACAAATGTTGGTGACTATATTGGTTGTTCTTGGGATCTTGTTTCTGCTGGTGCTCATCCTGGCGCCGTTGTTTTATTTCTACAATCGGGATAAGTATCAGGACGAAGAGGAAGAGGAGCAGGAAACGGAGGATGATGGAGAGCAAGGACATGAGGAATAAGGAGCTGTTTCAGCGAAATTGAAAGTTGCCAACCTTCCCAAGGCTGGCAACTCTTTTGGGTGGAATAACCGCGGCACGGTCTAATCTCTATTAAGGGAATTACTGACTTTCACGGGTGTTACCAGCCCATGGTGCCGGCTATGATGGGAGTAAGTTGGCCGGCTATCTTGCGATGGCCGGAGGCATTGGGATGCCAGTCGCAGCCGTAATCTACGCCCGATAGCTCTAGACTATTCTCGATCTTGACGAAGTGCACACGCTCATCGCCCAGGACCTCTCGCATCTGGGTTACCACGGAGCGAATCGTGGCCTCGGCGGGATCGACCATGATCGGGCCGGCAACGGCGAAAATGTGTGCTTGTGGGTAACGGTTGCGAACCTTGACGATCAGCTGTGTGTAGCCTTGCAGAAACACTTCTCCGGCCGGATGGGGTGCGGTCGAAAAATCATTGGTACCCAGGTTGATAACCACCGCATCGGGGACCCAATTACTAAAGTTCCAGCTATCCGTATTTGTGTCTGCTGTAGTGCCTTCGTAGTAAGTTAGCATCGTGCCTGCCGACATCTTGCCTTCGGTGTTGTAATTGCGCACGATGCCTACACCAGAAACAGCTATTACCGTATATTCCGCATCCAAGTCTGCGGCAGTTTGGGCGGCGTAGGTCAGTTCCACATTTTCCGTAGCAGTGCTAAATACGCAGGTTGGAGATTGCCCTTCGCTGCCATAGCCGGCGGTGATCGAGTCGCCTATGAACTCGATGCGTCGCCCGCTGGTCGGGGGAAGAGCCAGTAATCCACGCCCGGCATCCAGTTCAAACCCGAGAAACACGGGTGTTCCGTAAAAAGTCTCGGTGCGTTTGGTCAATCTCACACGGTGTTCCCCATCCCGTAGCCCTTCGGCCAACACATACCGCTCCTGTCCTGGGTGGGTACTTAGTATAGACGGCTGGCCGTCAACGTAGACGTTGTACAGATTCTTTCCATCTTGCAACAGCACCGTCAGCGAGGTGCCTTCAAAGGCAGCTTCGATGGTCACTGCGGGCCAGTCGAATGCCGGCCGTGCCGGATCGCTGGTATCGAAGCGGCCTGTGTAACGAATGAGTGCATTGTCGGCTCCTATTCGTTCTGCGGGCTGCGCCTGGGCCGGCGTCATCGTGTTCTGGTCCGCGTCCGCTGCGTCCACACCGGGGCTGGAAGGCAGCTCAGCCCGCGCCTGCTGCGCTGTTTGCGCGGCAGTGGGGGAAGGAAAGGGATCTGTCGACTCGCCACAGCCGACTAACATAAATACGATCACCAACAGCCAGATGCAGGAATTCTTCTTCACAGACGCCAGAGCCTTCACGGGCAGCTGCCCGGAGATGACAAAACGAGAATCGAGCGGCAGCTCGAGTCGTGGACCAAAGTACAAGACTGGATAAGGCTCATTGCGGTGCGTCCTGTTCGTCGTTGCCCAACATACGTTTTCCCAAGCGCAAGAACCACAGCGGTCGTCGCAACTGACGCCACAAGGAGACGGCCGTCCAGGAGTCACTCCGCGGTTCGCCACTGTAACGCTGCTTGACGAATAGACTGGTCAACCGCCGGACCGGCGTTCGTACGCCCTCTACAAGGCCTTCCATCCGCAGGTACGTGCCCATTTTGTCCAGCCTGCATAACAAATCCTCGCTGAACTCATTCGGCGTCTGGCTGAGCGGCAGAGGATGACCAAGATGGCGGGCGCTGCGCTGCAAACGGCCGTAAGCCCACTCAACATCGCTGCCCGGTTTGCGTCGCAAGCGCTGCTGCCAGAACAACAAACCGGCGGCTAGGAGCATGGCAGCAACGACGATCCCCAGGGACGTCCAGGGAATTTGCAGCTGCGGGTCCCTTTCCGGAATGGGTGCTGTGGCTCCAGGGTAAGCTGGCTCCAATTCTTGGTATCTGCCTGTATCTGCCCATTCGGGTGGCGGATCTTGTGGGGAAATGAAATGAGCGGTGGGTTCAAACTCGACCCAACCATAATCAGCGAAATAGACTTCTGCCCAGGAATGGGCGTCAATCTGTCGTATGGTCTGAATGCCGTTTTCATCGGCCGGTCGGGTCAGAAAGCCAGTAGCGATTCGCGCCGGAAGTCCCAGGCTGCGCGCCATCACCACCATTGCCGAGGCGTAATAATCACAATAGCCTCTTTGAAGCTCAAACAAGAAAAAGTCAACGGGATCAACATCGCTTGGCGGTAGTTCCACATCAAGAGAGTACTCATACTGGCGAAGAAAACGTTCGATGGCGCGGGCTTGGTCATACGGCGTTGGCTCTTCGCCGGCCACCTCCGCAGCCAGATCGTGGATGCGAACCGGTAAATCTTCGGGCAATTGCGTATAGTGTGCAGAAATGAGCGGTGGAATGCCTTTAAGAGCAGCTTGGCGCAATTCTTCTGGTGTAGCAGCCGAAACTCGAGAGACGGCCTGGTAGCGCGGGCCTTCTTCCGTTACAGCGCGGACAAAATCGGCCGGTTCACGCCAATAGGTTTTAAGCGGCTGGTTAACGCTCAAGGGCAAGCCGAGCGTGTAGCGGCTGATGCGCTTGTCGTAGCGCCAGTTGACTGACTGTTCGATCAACATCTGGCTTGCGGCCGGCGGTAAAGGGATCGGCTCGTAGACATCGAAAAACTCAGCCCGCTCCTCGGAAAGTGCCCAGCCGCGGCCCGTGTAGACTTCGTAGCTAAGGGCACGCCAGTGGCGCGCCTGATGGAGCGTGGCTGATTGCGGGCCCTGGACAACTTCCGTCGCGGCTGTCATGACGATTATCTTCTCCAGCTCCGGCGCGTTGCCGAGGAGAAACGAACGAGGCATTATGCCTGCCCCACCAGGCTGGCCAGGGGGGATTTCCCGGCCGCGAGGAGGTTCTACACCAGCGAATGCGCGGCCCAAGAATTGCTCGGCCTCAGCGATCGCTGGCTGGCCCAAGAGTGCCTGGGCAAATCTGGTCGTGTTGATCGATGGCAGCAAATAGGACAACGCCAACAGAGCCACGCCGATACCGGCCACATAGGCGAACATTTCCAGCCGTATTTCGCGCGAATAATCGACGGCGTGCCGCTGCCAGGCCCATTCCAAATTAGCAAAGTGTAGAACGCCTGTGGCCAAGAGCGCGATACCGACGAAGGCCACGGCCGATTCAATAGGCGCTGCGCCATAATAGCCGTTGATGGCCACAACCAAACCCATAAGCGTCAGTCCCAGCAAAGGCCGCCGCTGCCGGAAGGCGCTCCATCCTACATACGCTGCCAGGAACCATGCCGCCAAACCCATCAGAATAGGCGAAGATGATGGTTTCGTTGCTGCGACCACCAGAAAATACGGCCGCAAACCAGCTACCTGTGCGATCGAGCAACAACGCACCGTTTTGCAGCCAATAGGTACGAAGCTCTGACCAATCAGATAGAAGAAGATAAAACGGAGGCCATAGCTTTCCTAGTGTGAGCGTCGTGATCAATAAGCCGTAAATAATAATGAATGTCCAGGCCGCCCAGGTTTGTAACGGCCGTCTGGCGAGGACAGCTCCCAACAGAAGCCCTAGCAGTGCCGCCGGCAGTATAACGCCATCTTCCGGAACCCAGCCCACGGAGAGTACGGCTGTGATCAGTGTGGCCACCACGCCCAATAACAAGAGCGGAGCCAGCCAACCCTCCTTAGGGCGATATCGAATCCAGAAGTAGGTAAGTGTATTCAATACCATAGCCTGAACCGCGCCCTTAGACGCTGCGCATCCTTTTCTGCACTTTTCCAGACTCAGGTCTGGCGGTGGCAATAACTTTGCCCGTACCTGTGACTTTGAATTCCCAGAAGCCGCGGCGATCTTGCGCATCTAGCGGTTGGCCGATTTCACCTCGGCGGATGATGGAGGCGGTAAAGCCCAATTGGCGGACGGCATCCCGTACTGCAATGCTATTGCCTTGACCGTCGAAGCTTGGCCGGTCAAGCAAAGTGACATGACTTTGTACGCCTTTCTTGGCCAGGGTCACCAGTTCCGGCAGCCAATCGGCCGAACCGTCGGCAGTGATGATGATCGCCGCCGCCCCTTTTTGCGCCACGCGACTCAAGTCGTGCATTGCGTCTGCCAGCGCCGTTTGCCCATCAGCGTTAGCCAATGCCAGAGCGCGCAAGATGTTCCATTGCTGCCCCTGACCTCGCCTTGGCGGCAGAATGACAGGTCTCAGGCTGTATGTAGCCAGTCCGACTGCCCGATTCTTGCGGATAGCCCTGGCTGCCAACGAGGCGGCCAAAAGCACCGCGTGTTCCTCAGTGCTTTGTGCTTCGCGGCCCAGTTGAACAATAGCGTTTAGATCCACCAAGATCCAGATGTCGCCCGCTGCATCTAAATCAAACTGCCGCACAAAAAGCTGGCCGCGCCGGGCACTGGTGGGCCAATGGATCCAGCGCAACGGATCTTCTGGGTTGTAGTCGCGCACTGCAGCGGCATTGACTGTCGCTTGCCAGGACCGCTGGCGGGCACGAACCCGTCCGCTGCTCTCGCCCAAGGGTAGGGGTATGGGCAGCTGCCCATGAATGGGTGGATGAATGATGATCTCCTGGCTTTGCGGATAGTGGCGGGTCATGGTGAAGATGCCAAAAGGGTCACTGCTGCGGATGGCCCAGGGCCCCAACTGGAACTGGCCACGACGCAGACAGACGGCCGATTCTCTCCAGCGCTCTTCGTGTCGGGCGCTGACGCTGCGCACGACCGCTGCCCGGTAACCGGGTACGTTGGATTCGTCGATGATTTCCACCCACAGCGCAGGTACCTCTCCGCTATTGCTGATCATGAACTCCTCGCCCAGCCGGTCGCCAACCGCCACCCAGCCAAAGCGCAGGCGCCTGGAGGCGTGTAACCCGCGAGATAACTGCCATACCCAAAAGTAAGCCACGATGAACAGCCCTCCGAAACCGACGAGCAGTGTATTCCATACCTTATCGGGTAGAAGAATGGCGCCTAGTAGGAGGAATATCAGCCATAAGATCGGCAAGCGCAGGCGTAGGCGAATGGTCGCTTTGGATATTGCTGGTGTCGGTGACGGGGCTTGCGGTTCGGCCGTTGCTGCCATGACCCAATTTTGCCACAAGGGGGCTGCTTTGCAAGCGAGATCAATGTTGGCGACGATCAACGGATCTCCATACAATGGAATAGGAATGAAGTTGGAAGCGATCATATTTGACTTTAACGGCGTGCTCTGGTGGGATGGACATCTTCAGGATCAGGCGTGGAAGCAGTTCTCCGCGGAGAAGCGAGGGATACCCTTTTCCGATGCTGAGATGGCGAACCATGTGCACGGCCGTAGCAATAGCTATACGCTTGGATACTTGCTGGGAGAGCCCTTGACGGGCGCGCAGATGTACGAGCTTTCAGAGCAAAAGGAGACGTTCTATCGCGAGCTTTGCCTGGCAGATGGAGAGGATTTCAGATTGTCTCCCGGAGCTGTCGATCTATTGGACTTCGTGGTGGACAATCAGATTCCGCGGACGATCGCCACAGCCTCGGGCAAATCAAACGTCGATTTCTTCGTGACCCATCTCGACCTGGCGAACTGGTTTGAGTTGGATCGAATTGTTTATGACGATAGTCGCAGATCAGGAAAGCCGGCACCTGACTTCTACCTACAAGCGGCTATCAATGTGAATCGCGAGCCAGAACGATGTGCGGTCGTAGAGGATTCCCGCTCGGGAATTGCGGCTGCATATGCGGCGGGAATTGGCGCCATTTTTGCCTTAGGACCAAAACATGCGCATGATGATTTGGCGCAACTTGCAGGAGTCACGAACGTGATAGAGAATCTTGACCAGTTTCCAAGGGAACCCTTCGAATGCATTATAGATTTGCTCTCGATGAACAAAGTCTTTGCCGGCAGCATGATTCAATCCTGGAAGTACGACGGAGAGTATGCGGTCTACGATTATGCCAATGAAGCTGACCATATTTTGAACACCGAGAGTTGGGGTATAGGTCTGTTTGTCGTGTTAAACAGGGCTGGAGAGTTGGTAGGTGAGCTTACGATCGAATTCTTTGATGAGAATGATGAATATATTGAGCCTATGAACATCAATACGACGAAACTCAGATTGGCCGAGATGTGGATTGGGTTTGGATTAAGACCAGATTTGACAGGTCTTGGCTTGGGACGAGATTTTGTAGCGGAATGTGTCGACTTTGCGGTTGAAAAGCACGATTATCAAGGTGAATTTGTCAGGCTTGGTGTAGCGACCTTCAATAAACGGGCCATCAAAGTTTATGAGAGCCTGGGGTTCCAGGTGTTCAATCAGATAATGAGCCAGATCGATGGTAAGGAATTCAAGGTTGTGCATATGAGAAAACGATTGCTGGAGACATTATGACCGTGCGATTATTTGATACCTTCTCACGCAGTATTCGTGAATTCCAGCCGCTCAACCCGCAGAAAGTCGGCTTGTACGCCTGTGGCCTCACCGTATACGATTACGCGCACATAGGCAATCTGCGTTCCTATATATTTGAAGACATATTGCGCCGTGTTCTGGAATTCAACGGTTACGCGGTAGAGCATGTGATGAATATCACCGATGTTGGGCATCTGACTTCGGATGCCGACGTGGGTGAGGACAAGATGGAGAAAGGTTCGCGCCGTACTGGGCAGACGGCCTGGGAAATCGCTGAGCTTTACACGCAGCTGTTCAAGGAAGACTTGCGCCAGTTAAATATTCTCGAACCGACTATTTGGTGCCGGGCGACTGATCACATAATGGAGCAAATCGCATTTATCGAGTGCATTGAGGCCAGGGGGTTCACTTATTTGGCGTCTGATGGCGTTTATTTCGATACGTCGCAGCTGCCGGATTATGGGCGATTGGCGCGCTTGGACATAGAGGGATTGAGAGCCGGATCGCGTGTGGATATGGCCGAAAAACGGAGCGTGACCGATTTTGCTTTGTGGAAGTTCAGCCCGCGTGACGAGCAAAGACAAATGGAATGGGAAAGTCCCTGGGGAGTGGGTTTTCCAGGCTGGCACATCGAGTGCTCGGCGATGGCCGCCAAGTATCTGGGTCCATATTTTGACATCCACTGTGGTGGTGAAGATCATATTTCTGTACACCACACCAATGAGATTGCACAGACGCAAGTGTGCTATGGCACGAACCTGGCCAACTTTTGGATGCATGGTTACTTTCTACAACTTGACGAGGTGAAGATGGCCAAATCGCGAGGCGACTTTCTGCGACTGCAGACACTAATCGATCGCGGCATTGACCCGTTGGCCTACCGTTATTTTTGCTTGAATGCGCACTATCGCTCACGGCTCAACTTCAGTTGGGAGAGTTTAGATGGAGCGGTCAGAGCATTGGATCGCTTGCGTCACGCAAGCCGTGACATGGGACAGGCCGGAACTGCCGACAAAGCACAGCTGGCTGAATTCAGAGCACGTATAAACAATGATTTGAATATGCCGCGTGGTTTGGCTTTGACCTGGGAACTGGTCAAGAGCGAATTGCCTGCGGCAACAAAGAAGGCGACGTTGCTTGAATTCGACAAAGTTTTGGGTCTTGGCTTGGCTGAATGGCAACCAACCGTGGAAGCGATACCGGAAACCGTTCGACTTATTGGTCGCACAGCGACAAGAAGCACGCACCGGGAAACGCTGGCAGGAAGCGGACGCTCTGCGTGATCAGATCAATTCAGCGGGTTATGAGATTGAAGACACAGCCGGCGGGGCGCGCCTGCAGCGCCGAAGGTAGCTTCTTGTGCTTGATCACCCGGTGCGGTTCTGGCCAGCCGTTCTACCGCTAAGGTTTTACAAATTGAACTTAACGTTGATTATGTCGCCGTCTTGGACGATGTAGCTTTTGCCTTCCTGGCGCAGTTTGCCGGCGTTGCGGGCCTGGGACAGGCCGCCCAAGGCTACCAGGTCGTTGTAGGCGACCGTCTCGGCGCGAATGAAACCTTTGGCCAGGTCGGAGTGGATGGTGCCGGCGGCGTCAACGGCCGTTGCCCCGCGCTTCACGGTCCAGGCGCGCACTTCATCTTCACCGACGGTGAAGAAGGATTGCAGACCCATTAGATCGTAGCTAAGACGGATCGCTTTATCCAGTCCCAACTCGGTCACGTCATATTCTTCCATGAACATCATCAGTGATTCCGTATCACCGGCAGCGCCAAACTGGGTTAGCTCCATCTCCAACTTGCCGCTCATGTTCGTGACGGTCACACCCTTATGGTCGTATTGGATCGTAAGTTCCTTTTGGTCCTCACCCGTGTTGATGACCACCATCACTGGCTTGAGGGTAAGCAGGCCATAGCCGCGTAGCGATTTACGCTCTTCATCGCTGAGATCAAGATCGCGTAACGGCCGTTCTTCTGATAGCGCCTCGTTAAGCTGTTCAAATAAGGCCAACTCCGTCTGGGCGGCCAGTTTATTGTCCTTGAACAGTCCGCGTTTCAGGCCGTTGTTCAGCTTCTCAATGCGATTCTCGACGACGACCAGATCGTTGAGAAAGAATTCCATGTCCAGCGCTGCCAGATCACGAGCGGCGTTCACTTCCCCTTCAGGATGGGGCACTAACTCGCTTTCAAAGGCGCGTACGACATGAACAAAGCCATCCAGCCCGGCCAGATGGTTGAGCAAAGCGCCGTTCAAGCCTCCGTTGGCCCCTGCACCCTTTTTTAAGCCGGCCACGTCGGTATAAGTGATGCGCGCATAGGTTTTCTTCTGAGGAGCGAAGATGTCGGTCAAGAGATCTACGCGCTCGTCGTGCACGTCGACAACGGCCGTGAGCACATCAAAACGGCCGCCCATATTCTGACCAGTTGGCGCATTGCCGCGGGTTAGTGCGTTAAAAATCGTCGTTTTGCCCACTCCAGGCAGGCCGATGATGCCCAGTTTCATTATTGTTTCCTCTTCTTCACTACGAACAAAGCCGTTGCCGACTTTCGCAACAAAGACGATATTTCTGATATTGCAGTCGGTCGCAAACAAAGACCCTTGGGCACTTATCAGAGCGCTTCAAGGGTCTTTGCTATTTATTATGTATAGGTGAAATCGTCTCTCAATTAGGAAGAATTATAACGTAAGCAGCGACGATTTCCCAGAAGACAGCATATACTGTTAATCTAGGGGAGTGGGAGGCGAGTGGAAGATTAGACTACGGATGATGCTTGACGGAGCGATCGGACTTCAACTATCATTACGAGAAATGGTACGATTGGTTTAGCCGGCACTGGTAACCAGGCGATTGCACACGAGGCAGGGAGGACGTCTATGAACGAAAAACCTTATAAATTTTTGGCCGAGCGATTGGATGCGCTGCCTAATGGGTATCCGCCTACAGATGATGGAGTGGAGTTGAGATTGTTGGCCACCTTGTTTAGTGAGGAGGAGGCGGCGCTGGCGGCGCAGCTTAAGTTCCCGCTGGAGACGGCCGAACAGATCGCGGCGCGCGCGGGTAGTGATACGAAAGTGGTTTCGCGCATGCTGAAGGATATGGCGCGGCGGGTATTGATTCGTGCGGGACGCACGGATGACGGCCTGGGGTATGGCTTGATGCCTTTTGTGGTTGGGATCTACGAGGGGTTGATGGGCCAAATCAGCAGCGAACAGGCGCAGCTTTTTGAAGAGTATTACCTGAGCGCTTTCGGTCAGATGTTGGCTGTGGAGCCGTCGGTGCACCGGGTTATCCCTATCAACGAAAGCGTGCCAGTTGATATGGAGATTCATCCCTATGAAAGTGCCACAGGCATTGTCAATGAGGCGAATTCATGGGGCGTGATTGATTGTATTTGCCGTAAGCAGAAGGCGCAGATTGGGGAAGCGTGTGATCACCCGGTCGATGTTTGCTTGATTATGAACAAACGGCCGAATGTATTTGAGGATCAGGAGCACATCCGCGCTCTAACTCGTGTGGAAGCGCTGGCTACTTTGCAGCGATCGGCGGATGCAGGGCTCGTGCATTCGGTAAGCAACAACCAGCGCGGGACCCATTATATCTGCAATTGCTGCACTTGCTCCTGCGGAATTCTGCGCGGCATAGCCGACCTGGGCATAGCCAATGTCGTCGCCCGTTCGGCCTTTGTCAACACCGTCGACGAATCACTGTGCCTGGGCTGTGAGGATTGTCTTGAGTATTGTCAGTTTGATGCGCTGGCGCTCAATGAAGACTTTATCATGCAGGTCAATCGACTGCGCTGCGTGGGCTGTGGGGTCTGCGTACCTTCTTGCCAGGATGAAGCGCTGAGTTTGGTGCGCCGCCCGCAGGAAGAGGTGAAAGCGCCCCCGTCCACGATTCTAGATTGGGGGATGGAGAGGGCGATGGTGCGCGGCTTGGATCTGAGTCGGATTCTGTGATCAGCAATTACTCAGCGGAAAACAGTTGGCTAGTCACGGTTCCATTGATGGCGGACAACCATGCGGAAGATGTCGGATTCGGTGATGATGCCGCAGATACGGCCGTTTTCGTCGACAACGGGTAGACCGCTGACGCGCTTGTCGAGCATGATCTGGGCAGCTTCGCCCATGGTCTGTTGGGGGTGAATGGTCAGGGGATTGGCGGTCATGATCCTTTCGACCGTTAAATTAGACAGCAGATAGTTTCTTTCTCCGATGTTGAGGGAGGTGGCGGGGGAGGGCTGGGCAGCGCGCATATCGCCGAGCGTTACGATGCCACATAAACGGCCGTCTTCGTCGACGACGGGCAGGCGGCGAATCTCGTCGGAGACCATGATTTGATTCGCTTCGGGTAGGCTCGTCTCTAGTTTTACGGTGATCACTGTTGTGGACATCCAGTCTTGTACGCGTTCTTGTTTCATAAGAGCTCTCGTAGTTGGATAGTCGTGAAGTTGGTTAGTCAGGTGGTCGTGAAGTCTGGCAGCTATTGTAGCTGAATCATGGTGAGACCTCCACTATTTCACGCGGGCCAGGAAGCTGATCCTGGCCCGCGTGTTTTGGGTTGTCTTATTTGTTGGCTATCAGACAGGGAGTGGTTCTGTTTCTTCTACTGTCTCGACAACATCAAATGTTAGGCTGCTCTCACGGCCGTCGATGACAACGTGGTCACCATTTTGGATGTCGCCTTCGATGAGTTTCAGAGCCAAGGGGTCGATGATGCGCCGTTGCAGGACGCGCTTGAGGGGGCGGGCTCCGTAAATGGGGTCGTACCCTTCATTGACCAACAAATCGGCGGCTGAAGTGGATAAGTTGACGGTTACCTGTCTTCTGGCCAACATATCGCGTACCTGCTCCAGCTGAATATTAAGGATTTCGTGCAGTTGCTCTTTCTCCAGCCGATGGAAGATGACGATCTCGTCGACGCGGTTGAGGAACTCGGGGCGGAAGTGATTGCGCAGGGCGCTAAGGACGCCATCACGCATCTCCTTTTCGCCTACCATCTCCATGATGTGTTGGCTACCAATGTTGCTGGTCATGATGATTACCGTATTGCGGAAATCGACGGTCCGGCCTTGCCCGTCCGTCAAACGACCTTCGTCGAGCACTTGCAGGAAGACATTAAAGACTTCGGGATGGGCTTTTTCGATTTCGTCGAAGAGCAGTACGGAATAGGGCCTTCTGCGCACCGCTTCTGTCAGTTGTCCGCCCTCATCATAGCCGATATATCCGGGAGGCGCCCCGAGCAAACGGGCTACGGTGTGCCGCTCCTGGTACTCGCTCATGTCGATGCGTACCATGCTGTGCTCGTCGTCGAACAGAAACTCAGCCAGAGCGCGGGCCAGTTCAGTCTTGCCCACGCCGGTGGGGCCAAGGAAGATGAAGGAACCGATGGGCCGGTTGGGATCTTGTAAACCGGACCGGCTGCGTCGCACGGCGGCGGAGACGGCTTGAATGGCCTCGTCTTGGCCAATCACGCGCTGGTGGAGGCGCCCTTCCATGTGGATCAGCTTCTCGACTTCCCCTTCCAGCAGCTTGGTGACGGGGATGCCGGTCCATTTACTGACAATCTGGGCAACTTCTTCAGAGTCCACCTCTTCCTTAAGCATGGCTCCGCCTTGTTGCACCTTCTTCAATTGGGCTTCTGCGGCTCTCAGTTCCCCTTCCAGCTGGCTCATACGGCCGTATTGTAGTTCCGAAGCTTGCTGGTAATCATATTCGCGTTGCGCCTGCTCGATCCGGACGCGGATATGATCCATCTCCTCTTTGGTGTTTTGCACCCGTTCGATGACATCTTTTTCCGTTTGCCACTGTGTTGAAAGCTGAGTGCTCCTTTCCTTAAGATTGGCGAGCTCTTCTTCTAGTTTTTGCAGCCGTTCTTTACTGGCTTTGTCTTTCTCTTTCTTGAGCGCTTCCCGTTCGATTTGAAGTTGCATGATATCGCGATCGATGGCGTCTAAGGCGACCGGCTTGCTGTCTATCTCCATGCGCAGGCGGCTGGCAGCTTCGTCGATCAGATCGATAGCCTTGTCTGGTAGAAAGCGGTCGGTGATATAGCGGTCGCTCAAAGTGGCGGCGGCGATTGTCGCTCCATCGGTGATACGCACGCCGTGATGGACCTCGTATCGTTCTTTCAGACCACGCAAAATGCTGATCGTATCTTCGACGCTGGGCTCTTCGACGAATACGGGCTGGAAACGGCGCTCCAGGGCCGCGTCTTTTTCGATATGCTTGCGGTATTCGTCAAGAGTCGTGGCCCCAATGGCGTGTAATTCACCGCGGGCGAGCATCGGTTTGAGCATATTGCTGGCATCCATGGAGCCTTCGGCTGCACCGGCGCCAACCAGGGTGTGCATCTCGTCGATGAAGAGGATGATTTGACCTTCCGCTTCCTGGATCTCTTTGAGCACGGCTTTCAGCCGCTCTTCAAACTCGCCCCGAAATTTGGCTCCCGCTATCAGCGCGCCCAAGTCTAGGGAGACAAGCCGCTTTTCTTTTAACCCTTGGGGCACATCCCCGTTGATAATGCGCTGGGCCAACCCTTCGGCGATTGCGGTTTTGCCCACGCCGGGCTCGCCGATGAGGACAGGATTGTTCTTGGTGCGCCGGCTCAGGATCTGGATCACACGCCGGATTTCCTCATCACGGCCGATCACCGGATCGAGTTTGCCTTTGCGTGCTTCTTGGGTGAGATCACGGCCGTATTTGGCCAACGCCTCATATTGCGCTTCCGGGTTCTGGCTGGTCACGCGAATTGAGCCACGCACGCTGGCTAGGGCCTGCATAATGCTGTTGTAATCGATGCCGTGGCGGGCCAATAAGTCGCGGATGCGCTGCGGCGCTTTGGGCTGGGCCATGGCCATCAACAGATGTTCGGTCGAAGTGTAGTCGTCTTTCATCTGGGCCGATATTGCTTCGGCTTCATTAAGCACGTTGACCAGGTCGCGACCGATGCTTACCTTGACCGATGGGCCACTGGCACGCGACATCTTATTCAAGGCCTGGTCGATGCTGTCCAGTAGCAGGCTGCTGTCCGCGCCAATACGTTTAATGATGGAGGGAACAACGCCCCCTTCTTGCGTTACCAGGGCGTACAATAGGTGCTCTGGTTCGGTTGCTGGATGGGTCATTTTCTGCGCCAGGCTCTGCGCCTCCATCACAGCTTCTTGCGCCATTTGGGTGAATTTGTCGAGTCTCATAGGTTAAATGTCCTTGGTCGAGTATTCTTGCAGTCCAATCGTTATTTCGGCTGCTGGTGTATTTTTTGCCATTGGATTATTAGCTGCTTTTCTTCTTCATTGAGCTTTTGGGGCAGCAGGACTTTAATTTTGGCGTAGAGATCGCCGCGTTCTTCCGGCGAGCGAAGTTTGGGCATGCCAAGTCCGCTTAGGCGGAATTGTTTGTCGCTGGAGGTCCCTGCCGGTATGGAGAGACTCACGGTGCGATCGAGTGTACTGACTTCCACTTTACCACCGAGTAGGGCGGTGAAAATGTCAATAGGTACGGTGACTTTCAGATCGTCTCCCTCGCGCTCGAACAAGCGGTTGGGGGTCACGCTGACGCGTAGATATAGGTTACCTGCGGCTGCACCGCCCGTGCCGGGTTGGCCGTGCCCTTTCAAGCGGACTTTGGAACCCGTCTTCACTCCGCGCGGAATCTTGGGCTCGATAGTACGGCCGTCTTCCCACTGCAAGGTCCTTGTTGTGCCTAAAAAGGCTTCTTCTAGCGAAATCTCAACTTCATGCTCAATGTCTTGCCCGCGTTGGGAGAAGGCTTGGCTGGAACCAAACCCGCCCGTTGACCCCCGCCCGCCGCCAAACAAGGTCTCAAAGAAACTGGAGAAACCGCCAGTTGAGCCGCTGCGGCCGAACATCTGCTCGAATTCTTCTGGGGAAACAGTGCGTGTGCCTCCGCGACCCGCTGATTGCGAGGCCCATTGTGACCAATTGAAGTCTTGCGCACGCCCACCGCCGCGCTCGAATTGCTGCCATTCAGACCCGAAGCGGTCGTATTTGTCGCGCTTCTCTTGATCGGAGAGCACTTCGTAGGCCTCGTTTATGTCCTTAAAATTATCTTCGGCGCTCTTATCATCTGGATTCACGTCCGGATGGTATTTGCGCGCTAATTTGCGATAGGACTTTTTGATTTCATCTGCTGTAGCTTTTTTGCCCACACCCAGAATCTTGTAGTAATCTTTATAATCCATTCCTGGTCCTTATTAGGTATCGCCTAGCACCGGCATGTGCAGAAATCCGATGTCTTGCGGATATCAGATTCTTGACAAGCCGGTATTGCTTTAACGTATACATATTGTGTGTGATTTTGCTCAGAATCGAGTAAGACGATCATAAGAAGAGTGTAGGAGCAAGTCGCGTAAATCGCAACATCCCGGATGTTGATGAGGATCTAATGGAGGTGGGGTACTCTTTGGGCGGGTAGTCGAGTAGCTGGATGGTCTATTGGTCTGGTAGTATTAGTGAAGTCGCTAACCGAGCGCTTCGTGCGCAAGGGTTATCCAGATCCTTCGACAGGCTCAGGATAGGTATGACAACTAATTATTCTTAAAGGATAAGATTGTGAGTAAGAAGGTTATTGAGGTTGATCAGTCAAGTTTTCAACAGGATGTGATCCAGAGAAGTTTTCGCGAACCGGTGTTGGTGGATTTTTGGGCGCCTTGGTGTGGACCATGTCGGATGCTTGGGCCTGTGCTGGAACGGGTGGCGAATGAGGCGGACAGTGGATTTGTGCTGGCCAAGCTCAATTCTGATCAGAATCAGGGTTTGGCGCAGCAGTATGGGATACGGGGCATCCCGGCGGTCAAGGCTTTTGCAAACGGCCGAGTGGTGGATGAATTTGTGGGTGCGCAGCCGGAGCAGATGGTGCGGCAGTTTGTGGGCCGGGTGAAGTCTGGCTTCAAGCCAGCCGCGACCGCGTCAACTGCGAAGCGAACGACAGCGCCTGCTGACCCGTCAGAATAGGCTGAATCAAGCGCGCCAGTTGTTGAGCCAAGGCAGCGGCTGCAAAGCACAATCCTTGCTGGAGGACTTCCCGCCTGGTCCGCAGGCGGCGGAGGCGGGACAATTGTTCCTGTTGGCCAAATTTATGTGTAGTGGTGGGCAAGAGTTGGGCGGCAGTGCGGATCTGCAAGCTCTATATGGACAGGCGGCGTCGGCGATGCAGCGGCGCGAGGTGTCGGCTGCGCTTTATAATCTGTTAGTGGCGTTGAACCAGGAAGCGGAAGGGAGAAAAGCGGGGACTCGGCGTGTCATGCAGTCGATTTTTGTTCTACTTGGCGAAGGTGATAGGTTGGTGCAGCAGTATCGGTTGTTGATCTGAAAGCTGTGGACAGCAAACAGTGAACAGTGTGTCCCTAAAGGATAAGTTGATCGCTCACCGGCTTGAGAAGCATAGCACAAGCTGTTGGACTACGGATTGTCATCCTGGTTGGGAGGAGAGGTGATGAAAACGATTGGACTCCTTGGCGGGATGAGCTGGGAAAGCACGGAGCTGTATTACCGCTGGATCAATGAAGGCGTAAAGCAGAATCTGGGTGGCTTGCATTCGGCGCGGATCGCATTGGTGAGTGTTGACTTTGAAGAGATTGAAAAGTTGCAGCACCAGAATCAATGGGATCAGGCGGGAGCAGTGCTGGCCAGAGCTGCGCAGCAAGTGGCGGCGGCCGGCGCGGATTTCCTGCTCATTTGTACCAACACGATGCACAAGGTAGCGCCGCAAATTGAGCGTGCGATCGACATCCCGCTGCTGCATATTGCCGACGCAACGGCCGAACGTATTAAAGCAGAGAAGATGAACACGGTTGGTTTATTAGGCACCAATTTCACGATGGAGCAAGCATTTTACAAAGGACGGCTAGAAAACCGGCACGGCCTAGAGGTGATTGTGCCATCTGAAGTGGACCGGCAAATTGTGCACCGCGTCATTTACGAGGAGTTGGTGCTCGGGAACGTGCAAGAAGAATCGCGCAACGCGTATCTGAGAATCATGGGCCAGATGCAGGAGGAAGGGGCGGAAGGGATCATCGAAGGGTGCACGGAGATCGTGCTGCTGGTCCAGCAGGAGCATACGGACATTCCCTTGTTCGATACCACCACGATACATGCGGAAGCGGCGGTGGCCAAGGCATTGGAGTTGTAGGGAAGGTATGAAACGCTGTGCCTTCCTGACGATGGACAACCTTGACGGGTTCGTAAGCGATGATGAACTGGCCATTGAACCTTTGTCCGCATTAGGGTGGCACGTTGAACTGGTCTCGTGGCGGCAAACGGCCGTTCCCTGGAGCAGCTTCGACCTGGTGATTATTCGCACAACTTGGGACTATCAGAATGATCTGCAAGCTTATCTAGCCGTTCTTGAAGCGATCAATCATTGCACGCACCTGGAGAATAGCTTAAGCCTGGTGCGATGGAATATGCATAAGCGCTACTTACGCGATTTGCAGCAACAAGGCATAGGAATTGTTCCAACCGTCTGGGGTCAAAACCTGGGTTATGGGAGCCTGCAGGCACTTTTTGCAGAACACAAGGTCGAGGACGTGGTCATAAAGCCTGTCGTTGGTGCCAATGCTGATGATACTTTTCGTCTGGCGCGGACGGCCGATAAGGCCGCGTTTGCTCAGGTGGAAGCGGTGTTTGGAAGCAAAGCATTTATGGCCCAGCCGTTCATGCCCAGTATTGTCAAGGAGGGCGAGTTCTCGCTATCTTTCTTTGCTGGGGAATTCAGCCATGCCATCCTCAAATCACCTAGGTCTGATGATTTCCGTGTTCAAGAGGAGCATGGTGGTCAAATCCAGGCGATAGACGCCGAAGCGCTGTTGGTGTACCGGGCAAGGACGGCCGTAAAGGCGATTGAACCCACGCCGCTTTATGCACGGGTTGATATGGTGCGTACGGAAAGCGGCGATTTTGTAGTGATGGAACTGGAGTTGATTGAACCTTCCCTGTACCTGCGTATGGACCTCAATGCGCCGCATCGATTTGCCGCTGCTCTTGATTCGTGGATGAGGAGCAAGTCAGGCAAGGCATCTAATTGACTGCGGCCTAATTCATCCTGAGCCTACCCGGCGTCAAATCGCTCGATGCGGAATGGGTTTAGCTCAATTGACGGTTCTTGCTCTATCACAATCTGCGCCAGCAGTTTTCCGGTGATAGGCCCCATGGAGATACCTAACATTGCATGACCCGTACCGACAACCAGGTTGGTGATATGGCGCGAACGGCCGATGTAGGGCAAGCCATCAGGCGAGCACGGACGAAAGCCGCGCCAAATTTGTGCCTCCTCGATACTATCAACCTGATCAAGATAGACGCCGGCAGCGTTATGGATAGCATTTACCCGTCGTTCGTTGATCGTGAAATCGAATCCTGCTAGCTCTAACGTCCCTGCATAGCGCAGCGTGTCTCCCATGGGTGTAACGGCCACACGTGCTTCCCCGAGGTATAGGTATCTGCGGGGTGAATTTGCGGAACGTTTGACGGAAATACTGTATCCTTTGGCCGGCTGCATGGGGAAATTGACGCCTATTTGGCGGGCGATGGGAGCTGACCATGCCCCTGCGGCTAGAATGACTTGCCCGGGCCTGCTGTTGCCGTGGGTTGTTTTGACGGCCGTTATACGCTTATTCTTAACCTCAAATCCTAGTATCTCGGTATGGGGCAAGATTGTAGCGCCAGCTGCCTGTGCGGCTTGCGCCACACCTTGCACGAATAGATGCGGCGTCAGGTAAGCATCCTCCTCACAATGGACAGCCCCACAAACCTGGGTATGAATGCCGGGTTCTAAAGCCCGGGCCTGCGCCGCGTTCAATATGGTCATCTGCAAACCGAACTGCTGCATTTGCCGGGCCTCGTGCCGGCCGTGTTCAAATCCAGATTCTGTTCGATACAGAACCAGGCCGCCGTTCTGTGCAAAATTGCAGGCGAGCGCTTCGCGGTCAATCAACTCTCGATACAGGTCCAAACTGGCCCGCTGCATGTCGCGTATCAGGGGAACGGCTCTTTCGAAGGCGGCTTGATTGCAGTAAGAGCGGAAGCGCCACAGCCAGTTAATCAAATCGCGATCGAGGCGGGGCTTGATGTAAAAGGGGCTTTCAGCGTCCAATAGCCATCTTAGCCCTTGCGTAAGCACTCCGGGCATAGCAATTGGCGTAGAGTGGCAGGGGCACAGAAGTCCCGCGTTGCCAAATGAACTTCCAGAGGCGACGTCACCTTTCTCAATAACGGTAACGGGTAACCCTTTTCGTGCCAGGAAATAAGCGGCGCTGATGCCAATGACACCGGCTCCGACGATTACTATCCCATCCTTCATAACGGCCGTATCTTCCATAGCTGGACCATTTTATCTACCATAGTGCCACTTGGATCAATGTCACCTGATGGTGAACCGTAGTTCATGTTGCCTCTTTTTGTCAGAAACTCGAATAACAGCAATAGATTATTTCCTCTTTTGCTGTTTTCCGGCAAGTTACAAGGTAACAAGACAGGCACACAAAGCGAAACAGGGTAGTGTCTTTCGACAAGTAGCAAGGTAGTCCAAGTAAGGTCTTGTGACAAAGCGTGTTGCTTGGCCCGTTTACACAAGAATGATATGATGCAGTCGATTTCGCAGGTAATGGAGAGTGGTTCATGAAATCCAGAAAAGTTGTATTCAGCATTCTATTTCTCGTTGGTACATGGGTGGGCATTGCGGTGATTCTGGCCAGCATGGCGTCAAGCACGAGTGCTTCAGACACTGCTTTGCAGCCGCCACCTAACTATAAAGTGGCTTTCATTGCCGATACAGAATATGGGGCAAATTTCGAGGCTGTGCTTAATCTGATAAAGGCAGAAGAAGCGAATTTTGTTCTTCATCAGGGTGATTTTGACTACAGTGGCGATCCTGCCGGGTTCTTCGCTAAAATCGACGCCGCTCTAGGGGGTGACTTTCCTTATCTTGGAATCATCGGCAACCATGATGTGTCCGGATGGCCTTCCGACTGTGGTAAATCAGGAGGCTGCTACACCGATTTCTTTAAAGCTAAAATGGCGGCAAACAGCATTGTTCCCGACGATCCTGATTTGGACGACGAGAAATATGCTGTTACCTACCAGGGCCTAAAAGTCGTTTTTGTAGGGCAAAACGGTAACAGTGCAGAATTCACCCAGTTCATCACCGATCAGTTGGCAGCGGATGATCACATCTGGAAAATATGCAGTTGGCACCGCAATCAGAAGGCGATGCAGGTGGGCGGCAAAAGCGATCAGATGGGTTGGGACGTCTATAATAATTGTCTTAATCTTGGTGCAATTATTGCCACAGGACATGAGCACTCCTATTCACGGACGCGGACGCTCACCAGTGCCCAAAGTCAAATTGTAGATGTAGATTGCCCGGAGGCAAATTCGCTGTGTGTTGAGCCAGGAAAGACGTTTGTCTTTGTTTCCGGTCTGGGCGGCAACAGTATTCGCGATCAGAGTAGATGCCTACCGGCCACTTTCCCTTATGGTTGTAATCAGGAATGGGCCAGTATTTACTCCAGCAATCAAGGAGCAGACTATGGGGCTCTTTTTATCACATTTAACGTGGATGGGAACCCTTACAAAGCACACGGATATTTCAAGGACATAAACGGCGCTGTGATTGACGAGTTTGATGTATATGCTAACGCGGACGTAACACCGCCAACCGAAACCCCTACCCCTACTGCTACAGCCACATCAACCCCAACCGCAACTCCGACAAGGCGCCCGGATCTGGTCGAGCAGGTTTTGTTGCCGTATGTCAGATAGAGCAATCTGGTTTCTTGCAGCGTGCAGGGACACTTGATCACAATGAAAGGTTACACATTTGGGACATCAGATTTCGCCTTGGGCGATCCGAGCTCGGAGGCAAGCCATCAGCTGCGTTTACCCGCAAGGCTTGGAACAGGCAAATATTGAGCCTGGAATTTGCCCTGCTTGCGTGAAACCTTGTCAAGCAGTCACTAGTCAACTGCAAACCGTAAGCAAACAATGTTGTCGGATATATAACGATCATCACTGGCGAAGATGGTGACAAATTCGCTGGGATCTTTCGGTTCTTGTATTGAGAGGGCGGCCAATTGCAGGCCCGCTACCCAACCTTCTGTGCGGCGCTCCAGGGTGGCAACTTCATCAGCGGTCAGGCTAAGCCCCATAGTCTTGTTTAGAAACTGGGCGGCTTCGACGGCCGTAAATAGCAGGTCTCGAACGTGTATGCCTGTCATCTGCCCACTTCCGCGCAAGCGGTGCAAAGGCAACGCGGGATCTTCACGACTGATGATGATCAGGTGCAGTTGAGGAGGTTGGTGATCCAGCAGGAAAGTCAGAGCCTTGTGAATATCAAGATTTCGGATGACGTGATAATCGTCGAGTACGAGAAAAACATGCCTAGACAGAGAAGCCAAGTCGTTGATGAGCAAAGCGAGCAAAATGTCGGCCGGCGGGGGCTGGGGTGACTGGATTAAGGACACTGCCGTTTCGCCCAATGCCTGATCGATGGTCTGTAAAGCGGCGATCACGTAATAGATAAGGCGACTTGGCGAGTTGTCTGCTTCATCGAGTGAGAGCCAAGCGACGCGATGTGCCTGATGCTGAATCCAACTACTGACAAACGTCGTTTTTCCAAAACCGGCAGGAGCAGTAACCAGCGCAAGTTTACAGCCCTGGTGTAACCCTTTGTTGAGCCGCTCGACCAGGCGCGGCCGGCTTACCAGATTCGACCGCAACGGTGGAATATACAGTTTCGTCTTTAGTAGCGTTTCGCTCACAGTGACATTATACGGCAAAAACAGCCGAATTATATGGTCGATTTGGGCATCGACATTCTTACTCAGCCAACCTTGGAGATAATGATGATATGCAGGGCTCCTGGACCGTGCATGCCGAGGATGAGTTCCATGGCGATGTCGGCCGTGCGGCTGGGACCGGAAATGATGTTGATGTTGCTGGCTTGGAATGATTGCAGGTTGTCCTGTCGCTGCTTGGCAAACCAGTTCTCCATGTTGGCAAGTATCTGATCTGCGGTAATGATGGCTATATGGAGCTGGGGCAGGAGGGAAGTGCTGCGATAGCGACCAGATCCGCTGACCAAAACCAGTGATCCGGTGGCAGCCAGAGCGGCATCGGCACCGGTTATGCCGGCGCGAACGTCGGGATCATCAAACGGGACAACGGTCACGCCAGCTTCGTGTAGCGACTTTGATAAGGACAAACAAGGTATCCTGGAGAAATCCCAGGCAGCAACACGCTGGTCACCGTCCAGGAGCTGCAAAACGATAGTGGCTGCTTCGCTTTCACTTGGAGCAAGGTGAATGTGACAGTTTAATGCCTGGGCTTCAGAGATGAAGCGGGTTTGAAGCGCGAGCGGGTCACGGCCGTCAAGGGGTGTCACCGGGAGGTAGCTGGTGACAGGTGGGACCGAGGGAAAGGGGGCCGGTGCGGCACGCAGCTTGTTAAGAATATCCTCGCGGCTATTCATCAGTAGCCTCCTTTTGATCTTGCCGTTCACGCCAACGATCACGGAATGATTTCTTGGCGAAGGTCGGAGCGGAACGGTATTTTGTCCAACCGCCCAATGGCCCCGGTAGCTTCTGGGGCGTGTGAACGTTGGTGATAGCGGCGACAGCCTTGTCTCCCAGGGCAAAACGCGTGGGGGAGGTCATGCCATAGGCCCACAGCTTAAGGCCGGCGTTCCAACTGGTTGGGCTTTGCCCGGATTGCACCAGGTCGCGGCGTAGAGCGAGCAGCATGCGCGGAATGTCGATATCCACAGGGCAGGCTTGCTTGCAGGCACCACACAGGCTGCTGGCATAAGGTAAGGGTGTGGCATTTTCCAGTCCAGCTAGGAGTGGGGTGACGATAGAGCCAATGGGTCCGGGATAAACCCATCCGTAGCTGTGCCCGCCGCTGACCTGGTAGACGGGGCAAATATTTAGACAGGCCCCACAGCGGATACAGGCCAATGCTTCGACATAGTCCGAGTTGTATATGCGGGAACGGCCATTATCGAGCAGCACGACATAAACATGCTCAGGTCCGTCAGATTCTTCCTCGCGGCGTGGTCCATTGATCATATTCGTATAGACAGTCATCTTCTGGCCGGTAGCGCTGCGCGGAAGGACCTGGGTCAAAGTGGCGTAATCTTCTACGGTGGCTACGATTTTCTCGATGCCAGTGACGGCCACGTGTACCTGGGGCAAGGTTGTTACCAGGCTGCCGTTTCCTTCGTTGGTCACCAAGCAAATAGACCCCGTGTCGGCGATGAGGAAATTGGCGCCAGAGATGCCCATATCGGCGGCAAGGAACTGTTCGCGAATCTTTTCACGCACGAATTGGGCCATCTCCTCAGCGTCATCGGTAGGGGGCATGCTGATTTTCTCGGCGAAGATCCGTTGGATGCTTTCTTTACTCTTATGGATGACCGGAGTGACGATGTGGCTTGGCGCTTCTTGATTGAGCTGCAGGATATATTCGCCCAGATCTGTCTCAACGGTAGCGATGCCACTCTGTTCCAAAGCGTCGTTTAAGGCGATCTCTTCGGTGACCATACTTTTGCTTTTGGCCACTTTAGTAACCTGATGTTTGCGGGCGATTTCTAGAACATGCTGGCGTGCTTCGGTGGCGTCATTTGCCCAGAGTACGGTGATGCCATTGGCCTGCATGTTGGCCTCGACCTGTTCCAAGAGCTCGGGCAGGCGGTTGAGGGTGTTTCTTTTGATCGCGGCGGCCTGGTGACGCAGCGCCTCGCCATGATCCACATGGGTTTCCGACATGGCGCGTCGACGTCCGGCAGCGGCAGTCTGTGTGCCCTTTTCGACCGCGGCCTGGATGGCCGGATCGGCGATGGCGATCTCGGCAAGTTGGATGAACTGGTTGGATAGAACTATCATTCTTGATTACCGATCATGAAGTTTTCTGCAAATTGCAGCGCGCTTACTTGATACTTTGGGCCAGAATGTCGGCGATATGCTGCACCGATCGGGAGGATCCGGCGTGGCTCAAGCCACCGTTCATATGCATAATGCAGCTAACGTCACCGGCCAGGACCTTGGCAGGGCAGGCTTGAATTTGTCCCATTTTCTTGGCCAACATCGCCCCGCTAACGGCGGCCATCTTGATACTGAAGAGTCCACCAAAGCCACAGCAGACGTCGTGATCAGGCAGTTCTACAATAGAAGCATTTTCCAGGTTACCGATCAGGGTTCGCGCCGCCGGACCAAGCCCCAGCAATCTCAGACCGTGGCAGGAGTCGTGGAAGGCGAAGGTTTGAGGTTGGGGTAAACGGCCGTTAATGCTTAGTAATGCCCAATCCATCTACCAGAAACTCGGTCAGTTCCCAAGTGATGCTTGCCAGATGCTCTGCCTTGGCCAGTAGAACAGGATCCGCAGCAAAGAGGCGAGGGTATTCGTGGCGGACCATGGCCACGCAGGAGCCGGAAGGGGCGACGATAACCTCGGAACCCTCAAAGGCCGCGATAAACTGCGTGGCGACCTGCCGCGCCTCATCCCAATACCCGGCATTAAAGCCGGGCTGGCCACAACAAGTCTGCGCCATCGGGAAATCGACTTGCAAACCTAAATGCTCCAGCAGTTCAACTACTGCCATTCCCGTTTGCGGGAAGAGTGCATCCACCATGCAGGTCACAAAAAGAGATACCCGTTTGCCCACGGGCGACTTGCGTTGAAGCAGGTTCGTCATGTCGGGGTGACGCCTTTCTTGAGGATAATATTGCCATACTTCGCCGTTTCACCGGTCATTACCACCGCGAACGCTTCTTTGGCGCGATCATAAAAGGAGAATCGATCGATGCGTTGGATCGGCGGCGCGTCGGGCCAATGATTGTCCACGGCCGTTCTGTAGGATGTTTCAACCTCCGGATCGAGTTCGTCGCCAGGAACGGCGGCCATCATGATCAACGGATGGTCCACGTAGCTGTCCAGAGCGAAGAGAGGCAAAATAGCGTCTAGCAGTCCAGCTACGCTCAGGCCATCGGCGCGTAGTACACGACGGCCGATTGTTTCGCCGGGAAAGTGTGCGTCGGCTAGAACTATTTCATCACCGTGGCCCATGCGATGTAACGTTGCCAGTAATTCGGGACTGATTAGGGGGGATATGCCGATTAGCATGGTGGTCTCCTGGTCTGGTAGTCTGGTGGTCCGATAGTCAGGTGATCATGAGTCTGGTAGTGGTTGGTTACGGCTGTGGTAATCAAGTGCCGTTTAGCCGGGTGGTGATTAGGTTGGGGAAGAAAGTTTCTTCTAGATCGAGAACGTCCTGGTCACTGATAGGTACGAGGGGGCCGATGGTGGCGGTGTCGATCAAGGCGCGGGCGCTGTATTCGGCGACTTCCAGGCGGTCGAATGCTTGGAGAATGTCTCTGCCGGTTGTCAACACGCTGTCGTTTTGGATCAATAGGACGGGGGTCTGCGCAGAAACTGTCGCGGCGATCTGATCAGGTGCCTGATATTGTGTCCCGTAGGGAATCACGGGAACGTCACGCAGCTGTATATAGCTCTCGGGAATGGTTCTGGTGTCAAATGTGGCGGAGGAAATGGCGAAAGCCGTAACAGCAGGTGATTGTGCCAAGAGAATACAGTTGATGCCGGGGTGCTGGGCGTAAATGGCCTGATGTAGGTTGAGTGAGCGGCTGGGTATTTTGCCCTGCTCGCGCTGCCCGTTACTAATCAGCACCAGGTCCTCAATGTGCAGGCTACGGCGATCGATGCCGGTTGGCGTGATCAAGAAACTGGAGGCGTCGATACGGGCAGAGGCGACGCCTTGGGTGCTGATCATCAGCTGGCGATCATAGGCGCGATGGACGATGTCTGTTAGCTGGCGGCGCAAGGCCCGTTCGTGACTGCTGTGACTGCGCGGCACAAATTCCGTCCACTCGTTGTGGCGAACGTCAAAGGGTTGCAGTTGTGCATCGGTTAAGGTGCTGACCGCTCCCAGGCCCTTAGCTTTCATCAGCGTGCGGGCGCAGAAATCCAGCGTTTCCAAGCGTTGGAAGGCTTCGAGCAGATCGCTGCCTCCGGTTACGGTGCCGTGGTTTTCGAGCAGGATTACGTTGTACCCTTGCGCAAATACGGCGGCGATGTTCTCTCCCAGCAAATCGCTTCCCGGCAGCGCATAAGGCGCGTAGCCTACCATGCCGCAAATGCGCTGCGCCTGGGGAATAATGTTGGTGACCGGTATTTTGCGGGCGATGCTGAAGGAGACGAGAGCCGGTGGGTGTGCGTGGACGATTGCGCGCAGCTCTGGTCGCGCGGCGTAGATGGCAAGATGGAAGGGCAATTCGGAGGAGGGTTGGTGTGCGCCTTCGATACGGCCGTCCCCATGTACGAGCATTATGTCTTGGGGCGTCAACTTGCCCTTATCAACGCCAGCGGGCGTGATCCAAACATCACCGTTGTCTTCTTTAATGGACAGGTTTCCACCAGAAAGGGTTGTCATGCCACCGTTGTAGATGCGTTCCATGGTGTCGACCAGCTGCTCACGGGGGTGCAGAAGTGTAAACGTCATTGATTTTCCTTTAGCAACGTAGCGTGGTGTGCGGACGCTTCATGCCACGCGGCTGTGTCTTGTGGCTCATAGCGCCGCCAAGGGTTCATGTTGGCAACAAGTTCCCGTCCCTCGCTCAATGTCTTGTAGTTCCCCTAAGGCGATGAGCTGTACCAGGGCATTGCCGATTACGGTAGCCTCGATTGGTCCGGCCACTACAGGACGGCCCGTGGCATTAGCGGTCATCTGATTCAACAAACCGTTCTGATTGCCTCCGCCGACAATATGAACGATGTCGGCTGCTCTACCAGAGACAGCCAGTAATTTGTCCAAGGTTAAGCGGTAGGTAAGAGCAAGGCTCTGCAGTACGGCACGGATAATGGCCCCGGGATCGTTTGGAACGGGTTGGCCGGAACGGGCACAATAATCCTGCACAAGGCGCGGGTGGTCACCGGGCGGCAAAAAGGTCGGGTCATTTACATTGATGAAAGATTTGAAGGGTGGAGCTGCGAGGGCCAATTCGACCAACTGGGCGTAAGAATAATCCTGCCCTTGTTGGCGCCAGGCGGCGCGGCATTGCTGCACTATCCATAAACCGGTCGCATTTTGCAGCAGGCGAAGTGTACCGTAAACCCCGCCCTCGTTGGTAACATTGGCGGCCAGCGCTGCGGCTCCTAGATAGGGCTTACGCGTCTCCAAACCGATAAGGCTCCACGTTCCGCTGCTGATATAGCAGTAGTCATCCGTTTTGGTGGGCACGGCGGCTACTGCACTGCCTGTATCGTGGCAGGCTGGCGCGATCACCGGGATGTTTCCGTAGGCGCCCAGTTTGGTGCCGGGAGGTACGATGGGCGCAAAGATGTGCGCAGGGATATTGAGCGATGATAGCAAATCTAAATCCCATGATCGACTCTCAGCATTTAGCATTTGCGAGGTACTGGCATCCGTATATTCGTTGGTAATTTCACCCGTGAGCCAGTAATTCAAGAGATCGGGGGCCATGAGGAAGGTTTCGGCTGTTTGCAGGATGGGCGAAGCGGCTTGCACCATGCTCATTAGCTGGAAAAGGGTATTGATGCGCATGAATTGGATGCCGGTGCGGGCAAAAATGTCTGCTTTGGGGACCACGGCAAAGACGGTCTCCATTATGCCTTCTGTGCGCTTGTCACGATAATGGACGGGATTGCTCAAGAGACGGCCGTCTCTATCCAGCAAAGCAAAATCCACGCCCCAGGTATCGACGCCAATGCCGGCAGGACTATGGCTCGCCCCCTTCTGGATGCCGCTCTTAATCTCCGACCACAACCGTAGAAAGTCCCAATAAAAAGTACCACGCACATCTACAGGCCCATTGGGGAAACGGTGCAGCTCTTCCAGCTGCAGCCCAGCGCCGTCATAATGCACGGCCATTACGCGGCCGGATTCGGCACCTAAGTCAACGGCTAGAACGGTTTTTCTTGACCCTCCTTCCATTATGATCGCTCCTGTTCCTTCCTCAGCCACCCGCGATGGGCGGAAAAATGGCGATAGAATCTGTTTCTGATACGCGTGTTTCCAGCCCATCGGCCAGCTCGATGTCGTGCCCATTAACCATTACGCGGATGTACGGCCGTAGGCTGGCACCATCGAAAACGGCCGCACCTAGATCTTGGTTGCCGCCACATAAAGTGCGCAGGATCTCTTCTACGGTTTGGCCCGGGACTTCGCTGACGGGCGAACGGACGTAGTCGCGTAGATTGCCGAAAAGTTTAATCGTAGCCATTCTCAGGATCGCCAGATTGCCAACGCGCCATTACAAGTTGGGCCGGGACGACTCAACCATAAAGTGGTCCAAAGTTGTGGCAAGCACGAAAATCCGCACCTTGCGGTTCTAGAGCGCCAAATGATGCCCAAACGTGAGGACGGAAGAGATTTTCCACGGGCACGTTATGCATGTGAACGGGAATCCGTAGCATGGCGGCAAGGGTGATTAGATCGGCACCTATGTGGCCGTAGGAGATGGCGCCGTGATTCGAGCCCCAATTGCTCATCACGGTATAACTATCGCGAAATGGGCCGGAGCCCGTGACATTGGGCGCAAACCAGGTGGTGGGCCATGTAGGATTGGTGCGCTCGTTTAGGATGGTGTGAACCTCATCCGGCAGGTCAACGCTGTAGCCCTCGGCGATTTGCAGAACGGGGCCAAGACCTTTCACCAGGTTGATTCGGCTCATCGTCATGGGCATTCCACCGCGACTCCTGAAGCAAGTGGACCAACCACCACCGCGGAAGTATTCGGTCATACCGGCATGCCAGGTCGTGGCGTCGAGACAACGTTTGGCATCCTCCGAAGTCACCTCCCACCACGGCTTCATTACGGGTTGGCCAACCCATTCCTGCTGACCCGTGCCATCCAGCGCAGCGGGGCCAGAATTGATCAGGTGCAGAATGCCGCCGGAAGCAGGGCCGATCAATTGGTATCCGGTGACGCGCCTAACGGATTCGGGACTCCAGTAGGTACGAACGTCGGCGAAGATTTGGGCGGCACCGGTTAATAAATGGCCGAATAACATGCTGACACCATTTAGGGCGTCATTCTCGGTGGCCACAATGTATGGCTGGCGAATGCCGTTCCAATCGAAGGATGTGTTAAGCATAGCCTCCATGAAATCGCCGTTGGGATAAAAATCGGTCCATTGACGCTGTCCTTGGAAACCTGCAGCGATGGCATTATGCCCCAGCGCTTCTTCACCGTAGCCCAGATCTTCCAGACGAGGATTGCCGGTCATCAAATCGCGTGCGATTAGCGTCATTTTTACGGAGGTTATCCAATCTTCATCTTGCTGTTCACGGCTGCGTACATGCTGCGGTGAGTTATAATCCTTACCCTCGGGGCAGTTGTCTTTGACCCAGGTCATTGCCTGATCGAATTCGTCGGGATCGTAAATTCCTTTATTCAGGCGGCGCGTGAACTCGCTCATGTCGACCGTCTCGACGCGCATTCCGAGGTAATCCTCAAAAAAGGGTTGGTCGACGATCGAGCCGGCGATACCCATGGATACGCCGCCCATGGCCAGGTAAGATTTGCCGCGCATGGTGGCTGCCGCAAGGCCGGCACGGGCAAAGCGCAATAACTTCTCTTGCACATCGGCTGGGATGGTTGTGTCCCCGCTATCCTGTACATCCCGGCCGTATATGCTGAAGGCGGGCAATCCTTTTTGAGCGTGGGCGGCCATGACGGCGGCCAGATAGACCGCGCCAGGCCGCTCGGTGCCATTGAAACCCCATACTGCTTTGGGGATAAGGGGGTCCATGTCCATCGTCTCAGAACCATAGCACCAGCAGGGGGTGACGGTGAGGGAGAGACCGACTCCCGCACGGGCGAACTTATCGGCCGTTTGCGCCGCTTCGGCCACACCGCCGATACAAGTGTCGGCGATGACGCACTCGACCGGCAGGCCATCGGCGTGGCGCAGGTTGGCGCTTAGAAAGTCGGCCACGTTACGTGCCATGCCCATGGTGATCTCTTCCAGAGATTCGCGCACGCCCTGGTGACGGCCGTCAATGGCGGGCCGTATGCCAATCTTGGGAGGCGAACCGATCAGACGATTACGCGGCGAGTTTTTCTTTAGTTCGAAAGCGTTCATGTTGTTCTACCTGTTCCTCGATCCAGGGGTAAGTCTCGGCAATGCCATCCCTGAGAAAGTATTTGGCTTTCCAGCCAGTCGAATAAATCCGCTCGTTGCTGAAATTGCGAGACTGCACACCGACAGGACCGTCTATGTGTTTGATATTGACTTTCTTGCCGGAGATTTTGGCTACTACGGCGACCAATTCATTGACGCTGACATATTCCGGACAGCCTATGTTCACAGCCCCTTGCAGGTCGGACTGCATGAGGCGGTAGATGCCGTCGACCATGTCGGCAACGTAGGTATAGGACCGAACGGCCGTGCCGTCTCCCCAAACCTCGATTGTGCCACCATCATCTATTTCAGCTACTTTGCGACATATGGCCGCAGGCGCTTTCTCGCGGCCACCAGTCCATGTCCCATAGGGCCCGTAGCAATTTTGGAAACGGGCAATGCGTACCGTCATACCCCGGTTGCGTTCGTAAGCCATCGCCATGCGTTCGGAGTAAAGCTTCTCCCAGCCATACTCATTGTCAGGATTGGCCGGGATCGCCTCAGCCTCGCTCATTTCGGGTTCTCCTGGCTGCATATCTCGATAGACACAAACGGAAGAGGAGAAGAAATAGCGTGGTACGCCCAGTCGCGAGGCGTGGTGGGTCATGTGGATGTTGATCAAAACACTGTTGTGCATGATCTCGCATTCGGCGGAGTGGATGAAGCCCATGCCGCCCATATCGGCCGCCAACTGGTACACCTCGTCGAACGTTCCGTCATGTAGGGTCAGGGCGGCAATGCAGTTTTCTTCTTGCCGCAAATCTAAAACCAGGAACTCGTCGGCGGACGTTGGGGCAAATTCATGCTTCTTGATGTCTACACCCCGTACCCAATATCCCTCATCTTTCAACTTCCTTACCAGATGGCCGCCGATGAATCCGCCGGCTCCGCATACAAGTGCTGTTTTCATAAATATCCTTTCCTATTCCATAGCGCGACGGGCAATCACCCGCACCGCATTTTCTACTGGTTTGTCAGAGACTAAAATGAGGTAACCACCGCCGCCGGCACCGGATAGTTTCCAGCCCAGGCTCTCTTCTCTGTGTGCTTCTATGAGCTGGGCGACAGTATCATTCATCATGTTGGGGAACATGGCGATTTGGGCTTCAAAACCTTCTCTAAGAGAACGGCCGAAGTCCACGATATCTCTTTGTTAGATGGCATCCCAGCATGCATCTGCGGCTTCGGCCAGGGCTTTGGCGCCATTTTTGTTAATGTGCGTGTTTTCCAATACATCATATTCGGCATGGCGTGGCCCCAGTGGAACCAGGTTCAGGGCGTTTTCCACGAACTGTAAAGAGTATTCGTCGCGTATTTCGTCAATGGAGTCAGGCCAATACTCCCCCCTGTAATTGGCTTTGGCCAGACCTGGAAAGACGAGGCCGATAGCGTCTTGTGATCCGGAGATGACCTTGGTGCCGGGGGGGTTGTCATAACAGAACAGAATCTTGGCCAATTTCTCATGATCACCAGCGGGAAGCCGGGGACCCCACATGTCAATAGCGGCGCGGCGCGTGCTCGAGGCCATGCCGCTGCGATCGTTAAACTGGATCGTTGGTTCCAGGGAAATGGTGACGACGGAGCCGGGGTAGAAACGGGAGACAAAGGGTTGATCGAGCCAGCCGCCAGCGAGGTCAATGCGAAACGGTATCTGATGAACGGTTCGCAAGGCAGTTGTAGATCGGGCGGTTAATCCAGGGTAGGGGTCTCGCTTGAGGACAACGTATGCGGTGCCATTTTCCTGGCAAAGCTGCTGCTTATCAGGTGTGTTTCCATCTTCATTGACGACGAAAATGTCGGGACGCAAGCTGTGGAACTCCTCCAGGAAATCCAGCATACCCGAGCCCTGGGCGACAAAGGCATCTTTGACGCATTTAACCGATTTGATCATGAAAAGGCGTTCATCTTCGCTGTTGACAGGCGCTTTGCCTTTCAAGTCATAGACAGTTTTGTCCGAACCTAAGGCGACATAAAGATCGCCGTAAGTGGATGCTTCTTGAAAGAAAGCGATATGCCCGCTGTGCAGCAAGTCGTAACAGCCGCTGACAAATACCTTTTTAGTCATGCCCATTTCCGTTGTCGGATAATCCTCGATTTTCAACATCCTCCCTGGCGTATGTCACCAAAAAAGTTGCCGCGATTGCGATTGCTGAACTTCAAGGTCTTAACTTCTTTGACGCCGGAGGATGTCAGCATATACTGCCAAAATAACGATTGCACCGGTAACGACAATTTGCCATTCTTGAGGAATGGATAGAATGCGTAAGCCGTTGGTGAGCACACTGATGACGAAAGCGCCGATGACTGTACCCATTATGTTGCCCTCCCCACCGCTCAGAGAAGTGCCACCAATAACAACGGCGGCAATCGCCTCCAATTCATATCCAGCACCAAGAGCAGGTTGGGCTGAATTGAGACGGGAAGCGATCATAACGCCCGCCAAACCAGAAAAAACTCCGGCCAGCGTATAAACGGCCATTTTCCATTTGTCGACATTGACACCAGAAAGACGTGTGGCTTCTTCATTGCTACCAAGGGCAAACGTGTACCTGCCAAGAACGGTTTTGGTCAGGATCAGGTGGGCGATCAGCGCCGCCGCAAAGAAAATCAGCACAGCCGAAGGAACGTCGAAGAAGGAGCCCATAGAGATCTTGGTGAACAACGGCGTGTTGGTAAAATAAATGGGCTTCAAGCCGGAAATCACCAGGGACAATCCTTTGGCAATGTATAGCATACCCAGGGTAGCGACGAAGGGTGGGATTTTCATCTTGGCAATCACTGTTCCGTTGATGAGACCGGCTAGAGCTCCCGTAAGTAAACCGCCTATAACACCCACCGCGATCGGGAATCCTAAATTAGTAATGAATACACCGGTCATTACGGCCGAAAGTGTCATGACGGTACCGACGGAAAGATCAATGCCAGCGGTGATAATGACGAAGGTGACACCCAAGGCCAGCACACCATTAACGGCCGTGGCCAGCAAAATGCCCTTGACGTTGCTCCACTGAAAGAAATTCGGCGATGCCAGCGAAAAGACGATGAACATGATGATCAAGCCGGCAAAAGCGAGCAGTCTTTGGGCGGCATCGGAGCGGAACATACTGTTGGTCATTGAATTGGTTTTCATAGTCTAGGATTATCCCAAATCATGCTGCGGCAGCGTGGCTTGAAAATCAGTCACGATAGCTTCGCGCTGGGTCGCATAGTGCATAATATTCTCTTGTGTGGCTTCTTCAATAGCAATCTCGCCTGTGATCCGGCCTTCGCACATGACGATGACGCGGTGGCTCATGCGCAATACTTCTGGCAGCTCAGAGGAGATCATGATGATTGACTTGCCCTGTTTTGCCAAATCATTCAGCAATTTGTATATCTCACTCTTGGCACCAACGTCGATGCCTCTTGTTGGTTCATCAAAGATCAGGATATCGGTGTCGGCCGCCAACCACTTGCCTATTACCACTTTTTGTTGGTTGCCGCCGGAAAGGTTCTTGGTTTTCTGTTCCACCGATGGCGTCTTTATGGCAAGCTCGTCCACATACTGGTTGGCTGTGGCGGTAACCTTACTATTGTTCACCCAACCGGCAAGACCGAGAAATTTGCCAAAGGCGGCAAGGGCAATATTGGTTTTGACAGCAAGACCCAGGGCCAATCCGTAGCGTTTGCGATCTTCAGACAGATAGGCAATGCCATGAGTCAACAGCATCTTGTGGGCTGTTAATGGAGACCTTCTTGCCTTTGATATAGATCTCGCCAGACTCAATGCGGTCAGCGCCAAATACAGCTCGAGCTACCTCTGTGCGACCAGCCCCCATCAAACCGGCAAAGCCGAGGATTTCTCCCTTCTTGAGATTAAAACTGACATCTCTTAATTCACGGCCGCGCGTGAGGTTCTTGGCCTCCAACACGATCTCTTCACTGGGCGTATCCGGAACTTCCGGCGTGGCTTCAAAAATGGTACGGCCGACCATCATGCTGATGATTTCATCGACGCTGGCTTCCGCAGTGTTCACGGTATCAACATAACGACCGTCGCGCATGACCGTTATGCGATCGGAGATTTGCTTGAGTTCTTCAAGCCGGTGGGATATGTAGACAATGCCCACACCGTTGGCCCGCAGACCTCGAATCAGTATGAACAAATCTTCAATTTCAGCCTCGGTCAAGGCGGCCGTTGGTTCGTCCATGATCAACACTTCAGAACTGAACGAAAGGGCTTTGGCAATTTCAACCATTTGCTGCTTGGCAATAGTCAGGTCTGAAACCTTGGTGCGCGGATCTAGTTTCAGATGCATGCCCGCGAACAGCTCTTCAGTTTGCTTGTTTATGCCCTTTTCGTCGAGCACGAAGCGCACCCCTCGGCGCGGTTCACGTCCGATATAGATATTTTGGGCGACGGTAAGATGGGGCATCAAGTTGAGTTCCTGATGGATCATACTGATACCCAAATCCTGTGCGCTGCGTGGATTGGGAATTTCGACTTCATTACCCTTATAGTAAATGGTGCCAGAGTCCTTGGCGTATATGCCGGCAAGCACTTTCATCAACGTCGACTTCCCAGCGCCATTCTCACCGACAAGGGCATGCACTTCTCCGGAGCGTAAATCAAAATCGCAATGGGCAAGCGCATGAACGCCAGGGAAGCTTTTGTCAATCTTCTCCATCAAGACAAGCTCTTTATCCATAGATAATTTCCTGGCATTGTCCCGGAAACTGGATGTTTCCGGGACAATGAAAAAGTTACACTTTATTCGTACAAGAGAGCTTTGATGTCGGCGTCGTCGACGTTTTTGCTGTCGAACCAGTGGAAACCAGTGTCGATTTCCTTCGGCAGCTCTTCACCACCTAGGGCCTTGACGGCCGCTTCAACAGCCTTGTAGCCAATGCCAATCGGATCCTGCGTGATGGCGCCGGCCTCAAGCCCGCTCTTAATAGCGTCAATCTGTTGCTTACCGGAATCGTAGCCGATTACTACAATCTGACCTTCCTTGCCCATTTCGGTCACGGCGTTGAGCACACCAATGATCGAGCCCTCGTTGGCACCGAAGAAGCCCTTAAGGTCTGGATGGGCCTGGATGATGGCCTTGGCAAGATCAGTGGATTTCAACTGATCACCGCCACCATACTGGACATCAACAATCTCAATATTGGGATATTTTGCGGCCATCTGATTAAGAAAACCATCACGACGATCGATGCCGGTGCGGCTGGTCTGATCGTGCACGATCACAGCCACTTGCCCCTCTTCTCCGATGAACTCGGCCATTTTATCGGCAGCCATCGCGGCAGCAGCAATATTATCGGTGGCAGCCGTCGTCAAAACGATATCGCTGTCAACACCGGAGTCGAAACCGACTACTGGGATGCCCGCTGCCTGGGCGGCTTCCAACTGCGGAATCAGGGCCTGGGTATCCAAAGCAGCGAGTGCCAAGGCTGCCGGTTTTTTATCGAGCGCTACCTGAACCATCTCGACCTGCTTGTCAACCATGGCCTCGGTTTCCGGACCTTCAAACGTGATGGTGACGTCATAGTCCTTGGCGGCTTGTTCCGCGCCGGCCTGGACAGCTTGCCAGAATTGATGCTGGAAGCCTTTGGAAATAACCGCGATGTAAGGTTTTTCGCCATCGCCGCCGCTGGCCGCTTCTTCAGATTGGCCACCGCAGCCGACTAGTACGAGCGCAATAAGCAGTAGGCCCAAAAGGGCAGAAATCATTTTGGTCTTCATTTCGAAAAATCTCCTCTAATACTCAATGTTAAGTTACCAGGCTCATTCCGGATTGAATCCCCATGAACCCATTGTACCCTGGCGTCGACTGACGCACATAGGGTGTTGTCGCCAGTTACTTTGACTCCATAAACAATTCTCCTTCGGCGCAGAGGATAATGAACACCTTACTGTCGCCTCGATTGGACCGACCAAAAATGTCGATTCGTGGTTGCTACGAAGCTATTAAGGATACCACGAATGGCTAAACGTGACCGTTGAAAGCCACCAGAATCTTCGTAAACTCGGCCGGGTTATCGTCCCAGGCCCGCAAGGCTCGAGCGGTGTCAACAAAGGGGAAAACCTGAGTTACGAGGTCTCCAAAAGGACGCTCACGTTTCTCCAACATTTTGATCACTGCCGGGAAAACACGAAGCGCATTGCGAGAGCCCAGAATGTCCAATTCTTTACGCACGAAGTCTGTTGTGTCATAGGTGACTGCTTCCTTGGCGTAGCCAACATAGACAACACGCCCGGCATAGGATACGGCTTCAATTGCCAGGCGAAAGGTGCCGGGTAGACCTACAGCTTCAATGGCGACGCTAACGCCTTCACTGTTTGTCAGCCGGGCGACTTCCTCCAGTACGTTCTGCTTTTGGGAATTGATCGTGTATTGGGCGCCAAAGGCGCGGGCACTTGCGAGTTTATTATCGTCGATGTCGACGGCGATAACGGTTGCTCCTTTGCGCGCCGCGGCCACCATAACGCCGATACCGATGGTACCGCAGCCAATCACCATAACTGTGTCGATCTCGGAAACACGGCCGCGGTTGGCGGCATGATAGCCCACACTCAGCGGTTCCACTAGGGCCAGTTCCTGCAGGGTCAGGATTTCGCTGGCGAAAACCTTGCTGTAATGGATGGCAAACCTATCCATCATCGCGCCATCGCGCTGGACGCCCAAGGTTTCATTGAACTGGCAGCAGTTAGGACGGCCGCTGCGACAGGCAGGGCATATCCCGCAATTTGTATAGGGTGACAAGGTAACCTGGCTGCCTATCTTGATCGCGTCAGGAACCGCCTGACCTTTGGCCACGATGAGACCACTTACTTCGTGCCCAGGAATGCGGGGATAGGTTAGTAAGGCCAAACGGCCGCGGTAGCTGTTAAGATCGGTACCGCAAAGACCGATGAAGCGGACATCCACCAAGACATCCTCGGGTCCTACCTCTGGCTCGGGAATATCGATGATTACTAACCGTTTTGGTTCGCTGAGAGATATAGCTTTCATGCGTGTCTTACTCCGTAAAAACGAACCGCTGTTTCACCAAAGACAGCCTCTTGCTCGTTTGCCGAGAGAGGTAAAACATAGTCTTTAATAAGCTGATAGATTTGTTGGTAAGTTCCGGCCAGTGTGCTCACGGGCCAGTCTGAACCAAACATGATTCGCTGCGGCGTAAAGGCTTCGAACACGACGTCCAGATACGGCCGAAAATCGGCTCCCGTCCAATTTTGCCAGTCTGCTTCTGTGACCAGCCCAGATATTTTGCAGTAGACGTTGGGGAATGTAGCCAGGTGACGGATATCGCCCTTCCAGGGTGACAAAATGGCGTCTTTGATCAATGGCTTGGCGATGTGATCCAGAACAAATCGTTGTTGCGGAAACTGGGCTACCAATCTGCTGGCTAGAGGCAGATGTTGCGGGAATAGCAGCAGATCGTAGGCCAGATCAAAATTCGCAAGCAACTCGATGCCGCGTCTGAAATCGTGGCGCAACATAAAACCCTCGTCTGGCTCATCATGCAGCACATGCCTGACGCCACGCAGTTTGGGATTGGAAGCGAACTGTTCCAACTGATCGGCAAGAATTGGGTTGCACAGATCGACCCATCCCACAACACCCTTGATAAAGGGGTTCTGCCGGGCCAATTCCAAGAGCCACGCCGTTTCTGCAATGGTTTGGCGCGCCTGGACAGCAATGGTGCCGTCGAACCCGGACGCCTGGAGCAGCGGCCATAAATCCCGCGGACCTCGATCAACGCGTAAGCTCTCAAGCCCCGCGCCCATCCAGCCGTATTCACGGTCGTTGTATATCCAGAAGTGTTGGTGTGCGTCTATCCTCATATTGGACCGCTTTCAGATCTCGATGCCCTCAATTGTTTTCAGCCCTGCCGCTCGGCCACGTCTCGTTATGAATGGGAGCGAGAATCGTTTGGACGTCTTCCAACAATTCTTCATCTATGGGCATTTCTGCCCAGTTTACATTCTTTTTGATATTCTCGGGATTGGCCGTTCCGACTAGCGTGGTAGCGAGGGCTGGGTTGGCAACGGAGAACTGAACAGCCAACTGAGCAATGTCCACCCCATTTTCGTGACAGTATCGCGCTGCCGCAGCACAGTTGCTTTTAATCGCATCTGGGGCTGGATGCCAGTCGGGTGTTCCGCGGTTGGTGAGCAGGCCCATGCTCAGCGGTGAAGCATTGATGATACCCGTTCCCTTCGCCTCACATAGCGGTACGAGGCTGAGCAAGGCTGTATCATTGAGGCTATAGCGGCAGTAGGAAAGTATGGTATCCACTGGAGTGCGATCAAGGATGTACTGGAAGGGTTTCAAGGGCAGGGCGGTTATGCCTACAAAGCGAGCTTTACCAGCCTCTTGCAGTTTGCGCAGAGCAGGGATGGTCTCACTAGCTACTTGATCCAGATCGCCAAACTCAATATCATGACATTGGATAAGGTCGACGTAATCTACATGTAGACGGCTCAGGCTTTCGTCCACACTGGCGGTCACCCGTGCGGCGGAGAAATCGAATTCCGCCATCTCTGCGCCATAACGGCCGACTTTGGTGGCCAGGTAGTAGCTATCGCGCGGAATCTCTTGAAGCGCCTTGCCTAACACCGTTTCCGCTTTTGTCAGCCCATAGTAAGGAGACACGTCGATGAAGTTGATTCCCAGATCAACGGCCGTGTGCACCGTACGAATACCGTCGTTTTCGTTGACCTGCCTAAAGACACTGCCCAGCGAAGATGCCCCAAAGCTGATCGCCGAGACATTCATGCCAGTTTTCCCAAGTTCACGGTATTGCATTAAACGAGTCCTTCACTACTGCGGCGCGCTGGATGGGCACTAGAACGCCGCACAATGATTTCAGTCGGCAGGAGAATACTCTGATATTCTGTTGGACCTTCAGAGGCCAGACGTGTCAAGAGCAATTCCGCAGCCCTATAGCCCATTTCATAGGTCGGCTGAGTAACCACGGTAAGAAAGGGATCGATGCTGATCGTCTCTGGGATGTCGTCAAACGACACAACCGACATATCCACCGGTACCTGGAAGCCTGCATCGCGTAGCGCTCGCAAAGCGCCAATGGCGATGAAGTTGTTGGCCGCGAATATCGCCGTAGGTCGCGAAGTTGCGGCCAGGATTTTTTGGGTCATGTTGTAGCCAGATGTAGGTGTGTAGTGGCCCCAACAAATGTTGTCTTCGTTGGGCTGCAGGCCGGCTTCCAGCAGTGCCTGGCGGTAGCCGGCCACGCGATCAGCGGATGTGGAAACTGCTTGCGGGCCGGAGAGTATGGCGATCTGCTGGTGACCGAGATCCAGTAAGTACTTGGTCATTTGTAGACGCGCCGCCAAACGAATCACCGCGAATGATATCGACATCAGAGACGGGAACGGATCGATCCAATACAACGACAGCGACGCCCTGCTTCTTAATCAACTCGACCGGCTCGGCTGCACTGCAGGCCGGCGCGAGCAATATGCCATCAATTTGCCGCTTGAGCAGCATAGCCAGATATTGCTCTTGTTTTTCAGGGGACTCATCGCTGTTGCAAAGAATGACACTATAACCCTTGCTGTGCGCGGCATCCTCGGCGCCGCGGGCGATTGTGGTCCAAAAGGGATTGGTTATGTCGGTTACGAGCAAGGCCAGGGTGTTGGTCTGGTTGAAGCGCAGACTGGGACCGAGCATGTTGGGCACGTAGCCGAGTTCCTCAACAGCGGCTTCTACTTTGGCACGCGTTGCCTCACTCACATAACCGGAGTTGTTAATGACGCGAGAAACGGTCATAGTGGCAACGCCCGCTCTCTTGGCAACATCACGTATGGTGGGCATGATCCTCTTCCTGCTCAAATATACATGTTACGTGTAACATGTTATGCGTAACATTGTAGCACCTCAGTGAGGGATGTCAAGGGGATATTGTCGGCAAAGTGTTCGCGCGAGCAAGAGAAACCGCAGTTTGTCTATCCACCAAAGTGCTCCACCTTAAGCCGTAGCAATTGCCGGAATATCGAAGATGGCCTTGTTTCTGGCAAGCAGGGGAGGATTTGCAGGATGGAACAATCTAGGGCACAATGTGACGAACATACCTACACACCGTTATCAGGAGCAATTGATGGTTGATCGCATTTGCCCAAACTGTCGGCATAGTAATGCCCCGTACGTCAACACTTGTGAAAACTGTGGTGCGTCCTTAGTCAACCCACCTGTCATCATGCGCCAACAAAACAGCCTGGTTGTGTCGGGTCGCCAGCTCCCAGCGCAACAGCTAAAACGTCTGGGTGTTTCTGTTGCCGTAAGTGTTGTGGCCTTATTGGCCGAGGTGGCCCTTGTCTATCTACGCCGTCGTGTGGACCGTATGCAGGCACCCTCATTCTCTATGAGACGGCGTCACGCGCTGCCCGTACCAGTTGAAGAGCAGCCGCATAGGAAAGCGAGCAAGCGAATTGTCACGGTATATAGCGAGCGCGTCGTAGAAGAGCGTCGTTGGGGGAGGCCTGTACGGCGAATAGCTAACCGGTTGGCATGGCGGAGCGAGGAAATAGTAGAACCCTGATTGGGGGTTTGCCTTCTGGCATGCTGTTTGGTCGTTTGTGCCCTAGGTTGCCAGCCGGACGCCATAGTATCAGTTTCTCAAGAAGAGGAAGCTACCCGTCCAATATCCGTCGCGGACTCATCCCCACAGGTTGCCGACAGAGAGCTGGCAACTGTGACTACAGCCTTCCTTGCAGCTACACCGTCACCAACTAGTCGACCAGCAGGGTCGATCCAGATCCCTGAAACGGCCGTTCCGAGCCCATCAAGCATACCCTACGCCGCTTTTGAAAGCATTTTGCCGACGCCGCCGACCCCTGTACCGCTCTGGCCGCTCTCCTTGAGAAAGCGGATGGCGTGCTGAATATACTGCTTTTGGGAAATGACGCGCCTTGGGTAGAGGAAATTTTGCGCCAGGCGGCTAACGTGGATTTCTGGCCAAAAAGAGTCGGATATCTCCTATCAAGACTCCGTGGTCAGATATTCTACGCAATATCGCCTTATCCTTGATCAGGATCACAACCCCTGTTTGCCGTATCTTGGGAATAAGGACTGGCCTACCGCTTGCTCTGGCGGCGATGCTCCACCATCATACAGGCGTCTTGCACAACATCGAGACCCGCGGCCTGTGCCTTGGCAGCGGCCGTTTCGTTGGCGATCCCTAACTGCATCCAAATGGCTTTGGCTCCGATATCGATAGCCTGGTCCACAAAGGGGAGGACTTTTTCGCTGCGCTGGAAGATGAGCACAAGGTCCACCTCATCGGGAATCGAGGCCAGATCCGGATAGGCCGTTTCTCCCAGGGCATCCTCCATGTGGGGATTTACAGGAATGACACGATAGCCCTGCCCCTGCAGATAGGCGGGCACGTAATATCCTGCACGACTCGGCCGTCTCGAGAAACCAACGACGGCGATCTGTTTTGTGTTGGCAAGAATTCTTGTTATGTCATCGTCCATTCATGGAACCTCCGCCGGCAATTATACCTGCTCTCCGACGAATTCCATTCTTCTCTCAACATGGTTGTTTTTGGGAGAAAAGTTGCCCAAAGCATATCTTCTTCGGCAAGTTACTGTGCCCTCTCTCATCAAAAGGAAAAGGACTGCTGGCTGCCGTTATCCACGGCAGCCTTGGGTTTGCATGACCCCCGCCCGTTGTGGTATATATTCAGGTCGATAAGGAGGGGCGAAGCTTAGCAAGGAGAAAAACATGCAGAATTTTGGTCCTTATATTAGCAGTTATGGTGTCGAAAACGTTGGCATTCAGAATCCGGAAACAGTTTACTGGAATCTGCCCGGTCCACAGCTTTATGAGCAAATTATCCGGCGACGTGAGGGCATGGTAGCCCACTTGGGACCAGTTGTCGTGCATACTGGTGACCACACCGGCCGTTCCCCTAATGATAAGTTCACGGTGCTGGAACCGACTTCGGAAAAAGATATCTGGTGGGGGGATGTCAATCGCTCCATCACCCAGCAGAATTATGACAGGCTCTATCGCAAGCTAAGGGCGTACATCCAGAATCGAGACATTTTTGTTTTTGATGGTTACGTGGGCGCCGATCCACGCTACCAAATGCCGGTACGCATTATTACCGAATATGCCTGGCATAGCCTTTTCGCGCGCAATATGTTCATACGCGAACTCAATCCGGAGAAATTGGCAAAGCACGTGCCCGAATTTACGGTCATAGACATGCCGCGCTTCCATGCGGAGCCTGATTTCGACGGTACAACCAGCCAAACCTTTATCCTGATCGACTTTGGCAAACGGCTGGTGATCATCGGCGGCAGCGAGTATGGTGGCGAGATCAAGAAAAGTATCTTTACAGCCATGAATTACTACATGCCCAAGCGCGGCGTTTTGCCCATGCACTGCAGTGCCAACTATGGGAAGGATAGGAATGATACGGCTCTCTTCTTCGGTTTGAGCGGCACGGGCAAGACGACCTTGAGCAATGATACGGAGCGCACGCTCATCGGCGATGACGAGCATGGTTGGAGCAATGACGGCGTCTTCAACTTTGAAGGGGGCTGCTATGCCAAGGTGATTCGCCTCGATCCTGAAGGTGAACCGGAAATCTATGGCACGACGCGCCGCTTTGGCACGGTCCTGGAGAATGTTGTCATGGACAGCAGTACCCGTCGTGTTGACCTGGACGACGGCACTTTCACCCAGAATACGCGCGCCAGTTACCCTATCACCCACATTCCCAACGCCGACCCGGAAGGTATGGGCGGGCACCCCAATCATGTCATGTTCCTGACGGCCGACGCCTTTGGCGTGCTGCCCCCGATCAGCAAGTTGACCAGGTCCCAGGCGATGTACCACTTCCTCAGCGGTTATACGGCTAAAGTGGCGGGCACGGAGACAGGTGTGACTGAGCCGGTTCCCAATTTCAGCGCCTGCTTCGGCGCGCCTTTTATGCCGCTCCATCCCGGCGTTTATGGCAAACTCCTCGGTGAGCGAATCGAAGAGCATGGCTCGCAGGTGTGGCTGGTGAATACAGGTTGGACTGGCGGCCCTTATGGCGTAGGTAAACGGATGAAGCTCAGTTACACACGCCGCATGGTGCGCGCTGTCCTTGACGGCGAACTGGATGGCGCGGAAACTTTTGAAGAGCCTTTCTTTGGCTTTGCCATTCCTAAGCATATCGACGGCGTGCCCCAGGATGTCTTGAATCCACGCAATACGTGGCAAGACAAGGAAGCCTACGATGCCCAGGCAGCCAAGCTGGTGGGCATGTTCATTAAGAACTTCAAGCAGTTTGAAGATGGCGCCAGCACGGAGATCAGAGAGGCTGGTCCGAAACTGTAGACCCTGAGCAAAAAGCCCGGCTTCTGTTGGAAGTCCGGCTAATCTCAAACACAAGAAAGCCCTGGCTGTCAAAACCGGGGCTTTATTTTTTATCCCCACTTCAGATAAGCTGTGCCCGGAAATGGCGACATCGCCTCCGGTTTGTTGCTGTTATGGTGCGACTGGGTGGCGAACGGCCGTTTTCTATTCTGTTCTCTATTTCCCACATGATTTTCGTAACGATTAGCAGACGATGTTTTTGTACGATAGGCCATATCGTCCCTTTCATGGGCATTTACAACTATATTTCAGAGCAAGTTGACCATTTACTAGACGGAGGCCATCCATGATGCGACACCAAAACATCTCTCGATTTTTAGCAAACTGCTTTTTGCCAATAATTCTATTGCTAATCATCTTTAGCCGGCAGGCTACTCCTGTCCAGGCGGCTGATGCCACTAGTCGGAACGGCACCCCTGCCAGTTGCACCGAATCCGCTTTCGATACCGCACTGGCGACTGTTCAAGGCAGCGGAAGCGGAACTATCACCTTCGACTGTGGCAGCACCGCGACCATCTTATTCACTTCGCAAAAAGCCATATCCGGTGAAGTGACCATCGATGGCGACGACAAGATTATCCTCAGTGGGGCCAATAGCTACTCGGCTGTTCCTGGTGTATGCCGCAACGCTGCACCTTAAAAATATCACCTTGAGCAATGGCTTCAGCAATACGGGCGATGGTGGGGCAATTTACAACAACGGCGTTCTGACGCTAGATAACACGACCATCTCTGACAGCAACGTCAGCAGCAACTTTAGCGGCGGGGCGATAGTTAATTATGGTCCGCTGACGATCAATGACAGCCTCTTTGAGAACAATGTCGGGGGTAACGGCGGTGCGCTTTACCTGCGCTTTGAAAATGGAGACGCCACCATCAGCGGCACCACCTTCCGCAATAACCGCACCACCAATACCAGCACCAGCGGTTGGGGCGGTGCGATTTTGCTGTGGGGAGCGGATGTCACCATTCGCAGTTCAACATTTGAGCAGAACGTGGCGCGGAATGGGGGTGCCATTCACAATTCATTTGCCAATACAGTGATGACACTAGAAGCGAATACGGTACTGCGTGGCAACGCCGCTGCAGATCTTGCTGGGGGCATCTACAACGAAAATGGTTCATCACTGATGACGAATGTCACAATAGGTGAGAATACAGCTCAAGTTGGTGGCGGCATCGTAAATCGTGGAAACATCACACTTTCCCAGGTCACGGTTAGCGGCAATTCGGCTAACGTCGGCGGCGGCATCCGAATTACGGAATCGTCACCCTTACCGAAGTAGCCGTTACTAACAATTCGGCAAACCTCGGCGGCGGCGGCATCGACAACTTTAAAGGGACTATGACCCTTGCTCAGGTCACGGTTAGCGGCAATTCGGCGCTGATTGGCGGTGGTATTATCACCGAAGGTGCGATGGCGCTTACCCATGTGACAGTAAGCAACAATTCGGCTGACGATGGCGGTGGTGTCTATAACCTTAAGAATATGACCCTTGCCCATGTGACCTTCAGTGGCAATTCGGCGAATAACGGTAGCGCCATTACGCATTCTGATAGCGTTGGAACGGGTGTTTTGACGCTCAAAAATGTCATCTTAAACCAGGGCGCAGCCGGAACAAACTGCTTTGTGGCAAATGGCAGTCTGACCAAAATCACTTCTGCCGGATTCAACCTTTCCAGTGATGGCAGCTGCCTGTTCGATCAGGCGGGCGACCGGAACAGTGTAAACCCAATGCTTGGCCCCTTGACGAACAATGGTGGCTTTACCCACACGCATATGCTGCTGGACGGCAGTCCCGCCATTGACGCGGGGCAGTGTGTCAACGACCTGGCGACCGATCAGCGTGGCCTGCCTCGACTTCAAGGAGCCGCCTGTGACATCGGCGCGGTGGAGCGCCAGCCTGAGGATGGGCAGCAGGGTTTCGCCATTTACCTGCCCGTTCTCGTCAAGTAACCGATCACTAATCCATCGCTGCAAAAGGAGTGCATATGTCAGAACAAAATTATGATTATCGTGGTCATCATTGTCACCTATTGGGATTTACTGCGCGGAGATACATCCAAGTGGTCGAGCCGGCCCTACTTCCTGCAGATTATCAGGGATAGCGGTGAACCGGCATTGGATGTGGCCTGCGGCACCGGTCGCCTGCTTCTAGACTATATGCGGGAAGGGGTGGATATCGACGGCGTAGACATTTCGCCGGAAATGATCGCCAAGGCGCGCGAAAACGGGGCGGAGGCCGGTCTACAGCCCAACCTGTACGACCAGCCGATGCAGTCCCTGGCGCTGCCCCGTCGCTATCAAACGATCATCGTGGCCTCGTCTTCATTTTTGCACCTGACTGATATTGCCGATGCACGGCAGGCGCTGCGCTGCTTTTAGTGATCATTTGCTGCCGGGTGGGCAGCTAGCGATGTCCATGCGCGTGATGGATCCCGAATCCGCTTGAGGTAGACTGGGAGATTGATTCGGAAGCGATACGGCCGTCTGACGGGGCCCTGGTCCGGCGCTGGTTTCGCTGCCAATATGATGTTGCCAGGCGGCTGCAACATGTAGAAGACCGGTACGAGATCATTCAAGATGACGTTATCATCAAGTCAGAAAATTACATCGCCTCGGCTTATCTGACCTGGTACTCCGTTAATGAAGCGCTCGACCTTGTGCGCGAGGCCGGGTTTAGCGAAGTGCAGGCGCATGCTGATTTTGAATTTGTGCCCGCGTCGGAAGAGGAGACCAGTTACATTGTTTTGGGCAAACGGCTGTCCCCGTAAAAACCACTTTCTGCCGCGAAAAAACCGGGCGAATTCTTTGTAGCCGAAACGGTGCACCATTTTGGCGTGACGCTCTATTCTGATCGAAAAAGAGCGCAACCAACCGGTCACGCTCTTTCTTTGTTAGGGCGATATGTTAAGGTAAGTAATTACGGTGTTTGGTACACGCAGTCGCCGCTGTAGTAATTTCCGTTGCTGCCAGATCCGCGGCCCATTCTGCCCGTCTGGCCGTTGCTCAGGCCACCATTCATGCCGCTTCCCTGACCGTTCCCGCCGCCACGGCGGCTCGTGATCCAATCCGCCTGCTCCTGCGTGATAACTCCCTCGTTGGCAGCTTGTTGTAAGGCTGCGCTATGTACCGCATCCATGGCTGTCTGTACGGCGCTGAAGTCAATACCCAGTTCCTGAGCCAGGATATAAGAAGTTTTGCCCTCGGCTACGGCTGCTTCAAATTCATCGATGCTCAGATGCAATGCTTCCGCGACGGCGGCATGCATCGTCGCCTCATCTACAGCCATCACTCCCATACCTATGCTGGAACCATCTTGTGCCTGGTTCCTTCCAGGTGAAGTAAAGTCACCAGGCTTGGTTTGGTCCTTGAGCAAGAGCAGCCGTTACCCCGGCAAATACGACAACTGCTACCAAAACGGCGACGACGCCGCTAATCTTCCATAACTTGTTCATTTTTAACTCTCCATTTTAGTTATTGTAAATCGGCAATCGGATTTCTGTTTTCGATTGCCACTAGTTGTCTACCAACTTGTCTGAAGGATAACAGGAGGATGTAAACAAGATATGAAGCAGAAGTGTAGAAGTGATGTGCTTGTAGGCCTGCAAAAGGGGGTGAGGATTAATACTTGTTTGCCCCTTGATCATACGGAGTTGGGTACTTGATCCGCAAAGCTAGCTTCCTACATTTCCTGCTACGGTCGCTATCGATTCTTCATCGCCTTCAAGTCTATCGATTCCGGAACGAAATAATGCGCCACAGATCTACCAGAATCGGTCAGCATTGCCAGCGCCCACAGTAGGTAGCCGGTGGCGTACAATGTCGCCTGGATTGGTTCGATGAATAGTCTGGCCCACAGAAATGCGCTGCCCAACTTAACCGCCAGCAGACTGAACCACGTGCCACCTAGACGGGCTGGTTCAGCCGGCAAAAAGAGACGCAGAAGAACTATGGCAGCACAGAAAAACCAATCTGCAAGAGCCAACCATAGATCAAGACCTGATGGGCATTGCCCTCGATCGTACTGGCAGGGATTTGCGCTACTTTGAAGAGGACCAGCGGAGACACCAGGATGGGAGCCAGAAGCCAGAAATAGGAAAGCACTATGTGCCAAAGTCCCAGAGTCCACGCTTGGCGTTTTCCCCACAATGGTTTGATAACATTGAGCAACAGCCAGATGGTGGCCGCCAGATACAGAAGAAGCCCGGGCACAAGCAGGTATGTGTTATCAAACCAGGGGCCAAAGATCAGGCCGAAGGCGCCTACGGTCATCAGCCAGAAGATAAGGGTGACAGATTTGGGGTCGCCCCACGGCCGTTTCGCCCACACCGCGTACAAATCAACGATGAGCCCCGCAAAAACCAGCGACATTAGGCCAAAGTTATTGGCGTGGATATGAACCTCCTTTGGCCCGTCGATGTTTAATGGCTCTGACCAGCCTATCCACAGCCCGGTCCCAACAATGATGCCCAGCAGAAAATAACTCGTTCCGGCGATGTAGAACTTTCGCCCGGCATGGCTTCGTTCTACTGCATTCTTCGCTTGATCCTGCGGCTGCAGCCGTACCAGTTGCATGATTAGCAAGATTGTGGCCACGAAAATCAACGTCCCCCCGGCGAAAATGAGCAGGCCATTTATGGGGGGGATACCCAGTAACAAGATCAATATTCCAAGATTCAATAATAGCCAAATCTCCCAGCGGAATTTGGGCCGCGGCAAGCGGTACTGGATGGCCACCAATACGGGCATCACGGCGAAGATGACCTGCGTTAGCGTGCCCAGGGTGATGAAATGGACGCGCAGCCAGACCAGGCCATTGAACCAGGGTAATAGCTGCAAACCAATCAGCGACATATCCAGCGCCGTCAGAAAAGCCATTGAGAGATATAGAATCGCCATAATGAAATAGGGGATCATAACGCCGTCTCCTTCATCTGTTCCAAGTTTCTTCATCTAGCCCCGCAAACATAGAGTTTGTTTGTAGTTGTTGCAAGAGAGGGTCAGGGGTGGGGTGGGAGGACATGAGGAGGGAGATAGTTGTCTTCGCGACTTAATGGGAACCGATCAAGAAGAAAGTGGTTCGGAAGGCTGTCCGGCCAAACGTAATAAATCAGCGTTGGATGGATCGTGTACATAATTCCAGAAAACCTCTTGCACCCGGTTAGGTGTGTCAAGCGTTCGTGCGCACCATGTAGATGGTGCGATGAAGATCCAATCCAGCAACAGGCACGGCCGCAACATGCCCAAGTTTGAGAGACCAGTCGGCAGCGGATGTTGAGACAAATGACACCCCATACCCGGCCTCAACGGTTTTGACGATTGCTTCAGCATTGCCCAATTCAAGAAAAATGTTCAGATCATCAAACGTAATGTCATGCTTGGCCAGCTCAGTCATCAACACCCGCCGGGTGCCGGATGTGGGCTCGCGAATAATCATCTGTTCCTCGAGCAGATCGGCCGGTTCGAGTGCCTGGTACGAAGCCCAAGGATGGTCAACGGGCACGATCAGGGTAATGGTGTCATTGAAAAACTCTTGACACTCCAGCCCATTACTGCAGAGATCGTAGCTGCTGACAACGGCTAGATTTGCCTCTTCCTCAAGCAGCTGGGGGACGACGTACTGTGGCGTGCAGGACAGGACAGTTACCCGGATACCTGGAAAACGTTGGCAGAAACGGGCTGCCAGTTGGGGCAAAACAAACTTTCCGGCTGTCGTGCTGCAGGCGATTCTGAGATGGCCGGCTATCTCCTGCTGCAGCGAAGCCATCATCTCTTGCACTTCATTGGCCTGGTGAACTAGTTTGTGCGCATAAGGAAGCAGCAGACGGCCAGCCTCAGTAAGCTTCAGGACGTGGCCGGAACGGGTGAATAACTCCACATCCAGTGTCGTTTCTAGGGTCTTGATGTGGTGGCTAACCGTGGGCTGGGTGACATGCAATTGCTTGGCGGCCTCAGAAAAACTCAGACTTTCAGCCGCATAAATAAAAGCCTTAAGTCGCATCAAGTCAACCATAGAATCAACCTTTGCTAAATGGCGAGTGATCAACAGCTTCTAAACTAATCAATGAATCTAATACCGCTATTATAACCTGCTTGGGTCATAGTCACAGTACGTACGCCAGCCAGGTGAACTTGGCGAAATGTTCAGCGATTCATTCAATGCAACCGCTCAGGACGATCTTCAATGCTTCCATCAATGACAGCCTCTACGGCCGTATCAATATTGGCAATATCCGTGAGGACGGGACGTATCCCTAATTGCTGTAACCCTTGATAAGCTCCCTGGCCCATCCCACGGGCCAGCAATATCTGGCAATCGGGAATAGCTTCAAACATGCGCCTGTGTTTCTCTTCGGCCTGTTTGCCATATCCCCGTCCGCGCGTACCGTCATGTTGATGGTGCTCGTGCCCATGAGAGGTTTCCTGCTGGAAGTCGCGATGGCCGGCTTTGTCACGGACCTCTCGAGCCATAATATGATTGTCATCAACAGTCAGAACCACGTATGTGATTGCCCGTCCAAAATGGCGACTGATGGTCTTTTCATCATCGGTTACAACAGCAATTTTAATCATAATCTTCCTTTTCCTATTTGTTGAGTGCAATTCGCATAGATTGACTGGTTAACTAAGTCCCAATGTTCGAGCAACTTGTCTCCGCTCCTGCTTCATCTTTTTGATTCTCCCCCGCGTAGTGATGTCGCTCGCCAGGAGCACTGGTCAAACTACGGGCTTCACCCGGATAATGGGCTGGCGCTGCGCTCCAGAAGCGCCTGCCAAAGCGCTCTACTACCTGTGCCTGTCCACTCGCTTCCAGTGCGACTAACCCCTCGTCAACCTGGTCCAGTGACCACTGGGCCAACGCACATTCCAGTTCTTCCTGGTGCATCGGATGGCGGGTGATGATCGCAATGATGGCATCTATCACGTTGTCATGACCAGCTAGGTCAAACCGCCCTTTGGCCGGGGAAACAACCCTGGCGATATCACCCAGCATTGCCGTGGCCCGCATGAGACCCTCCTCGTCTGACGGCCGAACCCAGATTTCTGCCGGGGGGCGACTGGGCAGATTGATATGGACTGCATCGGGTTGGATGCGGCGCAATACGCTCGCTATCTTCTGCAAGGCGGCCGCGTCATCATTCAAACCTTGCAGCAACATCACTTCTATCCATAACTTGCCATTGTATTCCTGCCCGAAGGCCACAAGCCCATCAACTAGGCGCTCAAATGTTACTTCCGGGTGGGGGCGATTAATCTGGCGGTACAGATCTGCTGAACCTGCATCCAACGAAGGCATCACCGCATCGGCCGCAGCTAGATCCCGGCGCACTTCTGGCAAGTACAGCAGAGAACCATTGCTAATCACAGCCACCGGTCGATCGGTTAGCCCTTTCACCTGGCGGATCAGCCAGCCGATGCCACGATGCAAAGTTGGTTCACCTGAGCCAACAAACGTCACCCACGAGATCTCGTCCAGTTGCCGTTGGGCCAGAGCTTCTTTCACCTCAGCCAGGATGTCTTTGCGTGGGAAATACTCGCTTCGCTCGTTGGCCAAGGGCACAGTACGACCTAACTGGCAGTAGACGCAATTCCAGTTACAAGTCTTGAGCGGAATTGTATCAATCCCTAATGATTGACCTAGCCGGCGCGATGGCACCGGACCAAATACGTATTTCATTTCACAGCGACTGCCTACGATTGAACCTCCAATCTTATTTGGGACGGCCGTGTCGCCATCGCCCGTACCACCAGGATCATGATCAAGGTTGTGATTACAGCCGATGTCAAACACCAGGCACAAACAGCCCGGATAACGAAAAGTTCAAGCACCGTCAGATAAGCGGAAAAAGCAGTGCCAAAGATCGTAATACGCGCCAGAGCATAGCAAAGCTATGGCTTTTGGTCGCTTGTGCAAGTATCGCTGCGCGAACCACAAAGGCGATTATAGACGATATAACTCAGCATAGCCAAGGACAGCAATGGGGATTCCCAAAAATTGGGCATAGGGACTGGCCTGCACGATATTGCATTCACCAACCGGGCCACAGACCGCCTCCACCTGTAGCAGTTCCACGTAGGACAGATACAAAGCCACGCCAAGTCCGATCAGGGCCAGCGCCGGCACAGCCCACGAAAGGCTGTAAACCACGGGTGAATTCAGCAGCTGAGCCAGCGACGGCGAGCCAAGCAAGATCTCCCGCGCGCGTAAAACAGTGCTGTCATCGTGCCCAAGAGCACCAGGCCGCCAGGGCGAATCCTACGGTATCTGCCGCTGGGGTTGTCGGCTTTCAGATCCCGCGCTTCCGTATGCACGTTCATCGGGCTTCTGAGCGGCTGGACACTCTGCGGCTCGTTACCTGGCGCAGCAGTTCTTGCCTCTATTCAGCCTCCATCATATTGTCCTCGGCGGGGACGGCCGTTGGTACAGCAACCGCTTTCTGATCCTGAACGACGTTTTCTGGTTCGGCCGTTGCCTGGTAAAATGAGTTTCTGGACTGGTCACCAGGACCGGCTGGCGGTGGCAGATCGGGGATGGCGACAGCCAGATCAGGAATATCAGGCCAACCAATTCCACCGGCTGAGAGTCCAGCCTCGACCAAGTCTTGGGAAGCGTGCGGGGACTTCACTGCTACCAACGAGAACAATATCGCCCACTATCAGCGTTGGCACACCCCTCCGGCCCGCCGGTATTTTAAACGACTCAATTGCCTTTTGATAGAGCTCGCTGCCGGCTTGGTGGGAGGTGTCAATTCCAATAATCTGAAGTTGATCCCCATATTGTTCTTGCATGGGGATAAGAAGTTCATTGATGACCTGGTGGCAGTGGGGGCAGGTTGGGGAATAGAAAAGGATCGCCTGCACGACAGGGGCCTCCGCTGATCTGCCCGGCAACTAGAAATGGGAATAGCAGCACTGTCCACAAGAACAACTTCGTGCGCACAAGGGTTGGCAAGGTCGAGGGTGTCCTGTACGATATCCTTTTCTCGGATACGCTGGTCATTCTATTGCCTCACCCTCCATTTAATCTGCGCTCCGTGTCCTCAATTGGGCACGGAGCGCACATTCTTTAGATCTTATCTGTCGCCAATGCGCCTTCAAGTCACAGTATCTTCAACCGGCCGCTAGAAAGTAAACGTCATCCCTGCCCCTTCTATATCCATCAGGAACGGCGGTGCCTTCTCGATCACAATACGCTCATCGCGCAAATCCGCAGGGTCAATACCCTTGTTTTCCAGCGCCAGCTCGCATAGCACAACCTCGCCACCTGCATCCAAAATAGTGTCAAATAGACCCACTGGATTAGGCAGCCCCTTTGGGGTGCCCAGCTTTTCCAATTCTCCCTTGAGTGCCCATTTGGCCCCTGCAGGACACAAGAAGATATGCACCTCCTCATCAAGCGCTACGCCAGAAGATCCAAAAATCAACGTTGGCATAATATTTGCCGCTGTATCTCCATTACATACGATAGCCATCTTACTCATCACAAATCTCCTATCAAATTTCTAGAACTATTCTTTACTGTAAAACTGCCTATATTGGGCTCGGTCTAGCCAGGACCCAGATCAACTTGAGCATTAACTAATCGGTGCCGGCTGGGATTAGACCGGGAGTCATCTGTTCTTGACGCATTCTCGTTTTGATCCCTTCCAAGTAGATCGCCAATGGCCGGTAAAACAGGTGAGCCCATTTGCCAACGCCTACTTCGACATCAAGCATCGCAATACAGGCCATGACATGAAGGGTGTAAATGCCGTAGGTGGGCAGGGGCCAACCAGCATAACGGAAAATATTGACAAAAATGCCGGTCACGGCTGCGACCAAGATAAATATAGGAAAGAGCCAATCAGTTGGCTGTGAAAAACGGTGCATTTGATCATCCTTTTTATAACGCCCGACTAAAGCATTCACCGAAGTGACGATCAACAGTATCGTAGCTATATAACCTACCCAACGCTGAGGATTATAGATCGGATAGATATTATCCGTCTGGAACCACCACAATAAGCCCATGATCAGTATCAGCATAGTGACATAGCCAATTACCAGCAGCAGGTGCATCAGCCAATTACTATGATCTTTGCCACAATCACGCCATCTCTTCTGCGTAACGAGGTTGATGACAAATACCTTGAACTCCTCCAGGTATATATCTTAGCGGGATTTTGCTCTCGACCTGGACAGGGGCAAGGATATCTCTGCTCATGTTCAAGCAGCCCCGTATCATGCGATAGCCAAGATAGACACCATGGAGCAGCACAAAGGTCCAAACAATCATCACCGGGGCAAATGTGTTCAGTTCGACGTGGTCTGTCACTATCCTTTGAAAACCAGTCACTACTTGAAATGCCAAAATCAAAACCAGCGGCACCAATGCAGAACGAATAATAGTCTTCCATACAGCTTTTTCTGAAGTGTATAATTGGGCGCTGTGTCCTGATCCAGAGTATTGGGCCGTGAGCCAACGGCGCAGGGCCATCATCGTTTCTGCCGGCTCAGCTTCTCTCGGGCAGCTTTCGCTGCAGTCACCGCAGTAGTAACACAACCATGGGTCGACATTCCCTCGTAGCTGATCCGTCAGTCCCAACTGTGCCAACCGGATCATATTCCGAGGGTAGGTATGCCCATCGCTGGCCAGGGGGCACTGGGCGGTGCAGGTGCCGCAGTTAAAGCAGATCTCTGCCCCAACGGCTCCGTACTCTTTCAGTTCCAAGAGGAAATTGGAATCAACTCGGTTGGTCATCTCTTTTTCGCCTCCACGCGTTGGTAAAGGTAATATTCGCCACAGATACCCGTCTCACTAATCAGGTCATATTTCTTCATCGCCGCTACATGCCACAATACTTCATGCGCCGGCAGCTCTGTCAATTCGGCAATCTCGGGAACCGTTTTAGGTGCGTCCCGTGTGCTTTGACAGATTCGCCGCTGAATCTCCTTCTGGTACTTCAGGAGATCCTGTGTACGCTTGACCGTGTCCTGATGTTCTTCACGCAAGCGTTTCAGCAATTGGCCCCTCTTTTTTGCCTCTTCTCTGTTCATACTGCCATCTCCAGCGCCGCATAATCGGCCGTCAATGCGTCAATCATGGCGTCGTACTGCTCCAACGTCCATCCCAGCAAATCAATCGCGCGATTGGGGCATGCGCCTACGCACGTTCCACATCCTTTGCAGTTGGCCGGCGTGACAATCGCCTGCTCGGCGCTTTGTCCGTTGGCTGATACGGTTTGCAGCAATATCGCCCCCTCATAGGGACACGCTGTTACACATTCACCGCTGCCTTCACACCGCTCAGGATCAACACGGGCGACAAAAGGCTCCAATTCAACCTCTCCCTGGGCCAGCAAACCGGCCACTTTGGCGCTCGCCGCAGAGGCTGCTGCGCTGCTCTCCTGGATATTCATCGGTCCCTGTGCCGTTCCGGCCAGGACAATGCCAGGTACGGCCGTTTCCACCGGTCGTAGTTTGGGATGTACTTCCAGTAAGAAGCGCTCCTTTCCCGGCGCGATCTTGAACAGATCAATCAGGTCTGGAACTGGATTGGGCATCATGCCCACAGCCAGCACCACCAGATCGACCGGCACTTCAATCTCCTCGCCCCAGGTCAAGCTGTCCTTCACTGTCACCGCTAGAGGATGATCCTCAGCAGCGGACGTGCGTCTGACCACTGGCGGTTCCTCCCCCTGGTAACGGAAAAACATTACCCGCTTCTTGGCAGCCTGCCGGTAAATATCCTCATGTCCACGGCCGTAAGTGCGCATATCGCGGTAGAAGTCAAAGATATCAACTTCAGGAAAACGGGTCCGCATCTCATTGGCTGCCCGCAGCGTCGCCGTGCAGCAGACACGCGAGCAGTACTCATTCACCTGCCCGTCCGGCTGTGGTTTGTCCAGGCCATCAATCTGGCGGCTGCCTACACAGTGGATCATTGCCACCTTGCCAAGTGGTCGCGAACCCCATTGCGGCTTACCACCCGTCGGTCCATCCTCGGCCAGCAATCTTTCCAACTGCGGCAGTGTGATCACTTCCGGAAAATCGCCGTAGCCGAACTCTCCCCTCAAATGGTTCGTAAGGCCGGAATCCGGTCGCCATGACAACTGCCCCGACGTTAACCTCGAACTCCTCAGCTTTATTGTCCAAATTGATGCCGCCATGCCCATTGAAATTCAGGCACTCGCCACACCTATTGCAATGCTGCCAATCGATCGCCGCTGTATCCGGGTAAGCGCCGGCGTACGGCTGCAAAATCGCCGGGCGGTCCGTAAGCCCATAGTTGAATTCGTCCGGCACGCGCACCGGGCAAGCTGCAATCACTTCCTCCAGCCGCCCGAAATCCTCGCCAATGCCGCGTGCAAGCTGCCGGATCGTCACCTGGAAATCGCCCACATACCCGCTGACCCCAACCACTTCCGCCATCGTATAAATATCGATGAGCGTTTGGGCGCGAACCTGCTCGATCAACCCGCTCAACTGCTCGCGAGCCGAACCCTCATCGGGAAAGACCTGGTGCAGCTGCGCCACACGACCGCCGCATAAAGGGTGACTTCTCAACCAATGTCACCTTCAAACCTCGCCGTGCATTGTCCAAGGCTGCGCGCAGGCCGGCCACGCCGCCGCCAATGATTAGGACATGCTGTTTCGCCGCTAGCCGGATCGGTTCCAGCGCTTCAATATGACGTGCTTTTGCGATCCCTGCCGCCATCAGGCGCACTGCTTTCTCTGTCGCCTCAGCGGGAGCGTCGTGATGCACCCAACTGTCCTGCTCACGTAGCCCTACATGCGTGTAAAGATACGGGTTTAACCCCGCACGCTCCAGGGCACCGCGGAAGGTCATCTCATGTAGAAACGGAGAACATGCCCCGATGACAACCCGGTTCACGCCCTTTTCCTTGATATCCTTTAGGATCAGATCCTGGCCGGGGTCAGAGCACATAAACATATGTGTGTGCGCGGTTGTCACGTCAGGCAGCTTGCTCAGCGACTCCGCCACCTTTTGGCAGTCAACGACATCGCCGATATTGCCGCCACAGTTACAGACGTACACGCCAATGCGTGGTTCTGTGGTCACTGCCTCTTTTTTGACTTCCTCTGGCCCGTCCGCTTTCGCTTTTTCAGGCATAGCTCAAGCTCCTTTCTACCCCCGCTCTCTGCATCAACGGCATATGCCCGTTATGCGCTTCCAGGTATGCTGCCGCTTCAGCCGCGGCCGCACCCGCCGTCACAATACTGTCCACGATATCCATCGGGCCCGTTGCCGTACCGGCGGCATAAATGCCGATCTGATCCGTAACACAAGGCGCGATGTTTGGCTCTGGAATGTGAATGAATCCGTCATTTCCAATAGGCACGCCGAAGACTGGTCCGGGGTTATCGGCTGGAATCATGCCCACCGACAACACCACCAGGTCATGGGTTCGATCTACAATGCGTTGTTCCTCTTGCAGCTCGATGCGCACAACAGGGTTCTGCTGCTTGTCTTCACTGATCTTGGCTACTTTCGCCCTCACAAACTCAATGCCCATCGCCTTGGCGTTTTGGTAAAATTGCTCATACCCTTTGCCAAAGGTGCGGATATCCATGTAGTAAATCGTGATATCCGCCAGCGGTAGTGTCCCTGCCAGCAGCATCGCTTGCTTGATGGCGTACATACAACACACACGCGAACAGTACGGAACTCCCAATGTCTCGTCACGTGAACCGGCGCACTGTACATAAGCGATGGATTCTGGCTCCTTGCCATCTCCCGGCCGCAAGACATGGCCATACGGGCCAGTTGGCGCCAGCAAGCGCTCCATCAACAAACCATCGACCACATTATGAAACCGCCCTGCGCCGTACTCCTTTTTGGCATCAGGTGGTGTGATCTCAAAGCCGGTGGCCAACACGATCGCCCCGGCATCAATGTGCATCTGTCGTGGCTTCTGTGTGAAGTCAATACAATCGGCCGGGCATGCCTTCTCACATTTGCCGCAAAACAGGCAGTTCTCGATATCAATCAACGCTTTCTGTGGCATAGCCGTGGAGAAGGGAACATAGATGGCGCTGTGCGCACCCAGATAGGAATCAAAGGCGTCTGCAATCTGGATCGGGCACGCATGTTCACATTCACGACAGCCGGTGCAGCTGTTCGTGTCCACATAACGCGGTTTTTCCAGACAGCTCGCTGTGAAGCGATCCCCTTGCCGCTCTACTGACAATACCTTCGTCGTCGTAAATATCTGGATGTTCTCGTGATGCGCGGCCGTTGCCATGCGCGGCGTGGTGATGCAGCTGCAGCAATCTAAGGTTGGGAAGACCTTGCTCAAGGCGATCATCTTGCCACCGATGCTCGCCTCCTTCTCTACCAGCGCTACCTGATAACCCTGATCAGCCAAATCTATCGCCGTTTGCAGGCCCGTAATGCCTCCGCCGACAACCAGGGCGTCTACATTCAAACTGTCTGCAGACATCATTGGCTACTCCTTTTCCTTCTTCAAGCCGCTTGGGCCTGTAATTGACTGGACCGCACGATAGGCCCGATATCATCTAAAATCGTATCCATCTTCTGCACCTCTCGCTGGAAAGGCGTGGTGCACACGGTACAAATAGCCGTCAACCGCAGCCGGCGTGTATCCAAGCCTACCTCTTTCATCCGAACGTAAGTGCGGTTAACCATATCGGCCGTTTTCTGTGCCCCGTCTTTATAAGGACAGTCAGAACCGCTGTACATCACAATGATGCCGTCCATACCCCTTTCAAAGCACCGTAGGTAGAAATCAACCGGAAACATCGAGGGACACACCACCGGCAAAATATAGCTGTTGGATGCATACTCCGCATGCAGCTGCCCCACACCGTCTGCCCCAACGTACCCCCCCGAAAGCGTCGCCAAAATCAAGATCTTTGGCCGTTTACTCCCTCTCGTATCCATACCCAATCTCCCGCAAGTGGCCGGCCAACAGCTGATCACTATTTCTTCCGCAGTACAAACAACCTTTCGTACCCTTCCGCCGGTAGATAACCCAGGTACTCTTGCCCAACCTTTATCGCCCAGCGCGGCAGGTCGTTCCTGGTTCGTTCATCACCCGACCAGATCTCCACGACCTCACCCACTTTCACATTGCCAATCGCCTTCTTGGCTTCCAACAGAGGTCCGGGGCAAGCTACCCCGCGTGCATCCGCAATATATGCCGCTTGAATTTCACTTAATTCCATCGTCGTCATGATCTTTCTCCTTATTGCTGCGACTTCTCGTCGCGCCTCTAAACCATCCTTGATTTTCCCGGAAACTTCGTCGTGTCTTGCGGTACTGAGATCGCTTTCAATTTCCGGGAAAATGGCAGAAACCTTGTTGTCACTAAATTAGACTCTTTTCCTGCTGACTTCTCCTCTTCGCTGGTCCAATCAACCCGCAGCCCTGCAGCGATTCATTCTGCGCAATGCGATAGTAAACCGTCTGTCCTTCACGGCGCGATTCCAGGATGCTGTGTCTCTTCATCAGGCTCAGATGTTGGGATGTACTCTGCAGAGAAGCGCCAATTGCCAAGGCGATCTCAGTGACACTCTTTTCCTGTTCCGCCAACGACCACAAAATCAGCACACGTTTGGCATTAGCAAATATACTGCAAATTGCTGCCCGGCTTTCTGCGCGGCTTTCTTGTTCAGCATTCATGTCAATCTTCGTTGCTTATAACACCGGCGCACAAACTCTTCAATGTGGCCTTACTTGCAGTGGCGCTTAATTGCAGCTTTCCTTAACTATATGTGATGCCCAGGCCGAGGGTAAGTGACGAATGTCATTAGCAGCATCGCGTTTTTCGATTGAGTTTGATAGACGGTTTCTATCAAGCAAAAGATTGCCAACCTGCCATGCGCCGCTCGCCAAATCTTGGCCCTTGACAGCCGATTCTCCACATGCTATTCCGTCGGTTCCATGCGTAAAAAACAGCCCGACGGGTTCCGCGAAGATTTGACCGCATTCTTTGACCTCCTGGCCCAGGGCAAAATCAAGCCGTCCATGGCAAGGCGCATGAGACTAGAAGAGGTAGTAGAAGGCCACGTATTGATTGAACATGCAGCGGTGAAAGGGCGAATTGTTTTGATGATCAGCGAGAATGGGCTTGTCTGAAATCGCCAACATAGGATTCTGCTGCAACCATTATTCCCAAACCATCACGGCCAACTGCGCTGTGGTGCGCCTGAGTTTCAGATAGAGGTTGAAGAAGCGTTTCGCGCGCCGGAAGTAAGCCGGCATCAATTCCAAATCCGTGATTTCCACGAAGCCGTATGGTTCATAGAAAGGGACAAGACGGCCGATACAAGTCAGCCACAACGGACGGCCGTGCGTTTGCTGCAGCTCCCGTATAATAGCGCTGGCCACACCTTGCCTGCGCCACTCCCGCGCAACCGCGATTGAAGCCAGTTCGCGCGAACCGTCGTCGTGGGCTTTGACCTGGCCACAGCCGATTAGTCGCCCTTGCTCGTCCACAGCGACAATGAAACGAGACCAGTCTAGCCCTAGCGGATTGATGCCGGCGGTACGGATAAGGGCCTTGATCGGCCGTTGGTCAAGCTTCCGAGCCGCGCGGAGTTTGTATTGAATTATCGACTGGCCTCCGCAAGAAACAATTAACAAAAACAGTTGTTGGCTGACGGCTGACAGCTATCAGCTCCTAAGCTAAAGCGCATACAGCTCGCCATATTTGCTGCGCAGGTAATGAATGTAAGGATCGATACTCAAAGGTCCGCCGGTGACACGTTCTACGATCTCATTGGCCGTATACTTACGGCCGTGTTGGTAAATATTTTCTTGCAGCCAGCCGAGAAGCGTCCCAAACTCGCCTTGCGCCACTTGCGACGGTATTTGCGGGTGGGCTCTTAGGGCGGCATCAAAGAAGGCGGCGCTCATGATATTGCCTAGCGTATAGCCTTGGAACTGCCCGCCTACATACCAGGAATACCAGTGCACATCCTGCAAAACGCCGTCGACATCGCTGGGAGCCCTCAGACCCAGGTCAGACTCGTAGCGTGCGTGCCACGCCTCGGGCAAATCCTTCACCGCCAGGCTGCCCTCGAGCAAGGCCAATTCCAGATCAAAGCGGATCATCACGTGCAGGTTATAGGTCACTTCGTCGGACTCAGTGCGGATTAGTGAACGTTCAACCTTGTGAATGGCGCGGTAGAAGGTGTCCAGAGGGATCGCTGCTAACTGTTCGGGAAACTGCTCTTGCAGCTTGGGGTAATAAAAAGACCAGAAATCACGCGAACGGCCGATTAGGTTCTCCCATAAGCGTGACTGGCTTTCATGTACACCGGCTGAAGTTCCACCAGCCAGCGGGCTGCCTTCCAGATCGGGGTTAATTCCCTGCTCGTACATCGCATGCCCGGCTTCATGCAGCGTGCTAAAAAGGGCACTATTTAGATCTTCTTCATCCACCCGCGTGGTGATGCGCACATCCCCGATCGAGAAGTTGATCATGAATGGGTGGGGCGTCTTATCTTGTCGTCCACGTTGGAAGTCGTAGCCGTAATCGCGAATACAGGCCTGGCCAAAGTTGAGCTGTTCTTGCTCTGGAAAATATTGCTTTAGGCAGGAGTCGTCGGCCGTCTCCTGGCTGCTGATCGCTTTGACCAGGGGCACCAACTCGGCCCGCAGTTGCGAGAAGATGGCGCGGGTTGATTCGGCCGTCTGGCCTTCATCCGCCACGTCGATCAGCGGATCGGCGATATGCTCGTAGCCAGGGAAACAATTCGCATACTGGCGGCTGAGATCCAGCGTTTTCTCCAGATACGGCCGTATTTTGGCGAAGTCGTTGTTGGGCCGGGCTTCTGTCCACACCTGGTACGAGGCTGTGGTGTGCGCAAGCATTTCTGCCTGCAAGGACGGCGGTACCTTGATCGCCCGTTCGTAGTCGCGCGTTGTCACGCGTATCAGGCTGGCGTCATTGCTGTCAAAAGGCAGCGTCTCGGCATAAGGGCGCAGTTCAGTCCAGCAGTTTACCAACTGCTGCCTCCGTGAATTTTTCATGGGCTATACGGCCGACTGTGGCAATATGTCGGCCTCGCGCTTCAGCACCACCTGCAGGCATATAGGTCGATTGGTCCCAAAATAGCACGGCCGTCGCCATCTCCAGATCATTAATCTCCAGTAATCTTGTTTTCAATTCATCAAGCTTCTTTTCCATGTCACACTCCTTTAAGAACATCAAAGATTACGCAGAACTTGTCTTGAGCTTGCCGTAGAATTACGCAGATTACAATGAAGTAGATGAACTTCCTTGAAATGCCAAGGACAAGCCGTGTATTGTCTCCCATGTAATCTAAGCCTGGAAGGCTCCCCTATCAAAGTGGAAAGGTTGCATTATGATAGAAATGGTCAAGGGTGATCTTGCTCTAGGGATGATACTACCCTAAGTTAACATGAAGTCAACGAAGCTGGCAAGGTTGGGTCCACGAAAGATTTGTCAGAAATTGTCATTCCTGCGAAGGCAGGAATCCAGGCGGACGAATGCCCACCTTCGCGGGCGTGACAGCTTGTTCGTGCACCCGGCACGGTTCAGAAACCTGCTTTTTGGCATGTCAATTCAATCGCCAAATAGGAGACAAAAAACCAGGTTTCTTCAAATGGACCCACTGCTTTCTTCCGTATTCGATTTGAGGGGTAATAGATGGGTAAATATCGTACTTGTCTCTTAGCCAGACGTCGCCGCTTGAGATACTATTAGGGAAAAACAATTCTAGGCAGAAGCCTTCGTCATATGTTTGATCTAAATTCGATAATCACCAGTTTCCTCTTTCGCCTCGACACGCTCGAACCGCTAGATTTTCTTGATATTTTCCTGGTTACGATCGCCATATACCTTGTCTTTTCGCTCGTCCGGCGTAGCCAGGCCGCATTTCTCTTGCGCGGCATTGTCGTCCTGGCGCTGCTGCTGCTGCTGGCTAACCTGGTGCTGCCGCTGCCAACTTTTGGTTTGATATTGACGGTCGCATTATTTGCTATCCTGATCACGGTTCCGATCACGCTGCAACCTGAGCTACGTCGCTGGCTGGAACAGTTCGGCCGTCGTTTCGGCGTTTCTCTGTCCAATAAGCGCGATGTCGCCGAACAGGTTGTCTCTCCCGTCACACGCGCTGCCGAGAATCTGGCGGAGGCCAAGACCGGCGCGCTCATCGTTCTGGAGGGACAGGTGCGTTTGCCGGAGATCGTGGCCTCTGGAGTAGCGCTCGACGGCCGAGTTACTTCAGAACTGCTGCAAACCATTTTCTTTGATAAGACGCCTCTGCATGATGGAGCCGTGGTCATAAGACGCGATCAGATCGTGGCTGCTAGCTGCGTCCTGCCCCTGACCGAGAGAGAACTACGGGGGCGTTCTCGGATAGGAACGAGACACCGGGCTGCCATTGGCATGAGTGAAGCCAGCGACGCGCTCGTTGTCGTCGTCAGTGAAGAGACGGGAAGTATTTCTGTGGCTCAAGACGGCCGTTTTGAGCGCAACTTGGACCGCACCGGTTTACACCAAAGAATTTCCGATTTCTATACTCGGCGAGCTGAATCAAGACCGGTGGCAAATTGGCGTCCGTGGCAGAACTGGCATTTCCGAATGCCGGGATTACGCACGCTGTTGGCCAACCTTCTTTATTTGCTGCTCTCATTTATCCTGGCGCTGATTGCTACGACGGCCGTACGCCAGCAGAATAATCCTTTCATTAATACGACGATGAGCAATGTTCCTCTAGAGGTGCTCAATCTGCCGCCGAATATGACATTGACAACGCCACCACCGAGAACGGTCTCCGTCGATTTCCAGACCTCGGTTGCAGAATTGACGGGGCTGGGTCCCAATAGCTTTCAGGCCTCGATTGCCCTGGCTGATGTGCAAGAAGGGGCCAATCGGCTTCCTGTGCGGGTGACTACTACGGCGGACAAGGTGTTAGTCAAGGATGCAAAGCCGGCGGAAGTGGATGTCAGCGTAGCTACGATCATCAGTCGTACGATGCCTGTAGCGGTTAGGGTCGTTGGGGTTGAGCAGCTTTCTGCCGCTTATGAAGTTGGCGGACAGACGATCGCTGTCCCGGGTGAGGCGGTCATTACCGGCCCTCAGCCAGAACTGGATCGTGTTTTTCAGGTTGCAGCCACGGTATCGGTGGCGGGGGCGACGACAACGGTACAGAAGACGCAGCCGTTGCAGGCCCTGGATGCCAACGCGGAGATAGTCGAAGGTGTCACGATTGATCCCCAGGAGGCTTTGGTTACCGCCTTTGTCCGGCGGCGGATTGACGCCCGGGATGTGGGAGTTCGCGCTGTAACAACCGGATCTCCTCCCGACGGCTACTGGTTAAATGGCTTGCGTGTTGAACCGGCCAGCGTGACTATCCAGGGCAATCCGAACGTCATCGCCGATATGGAAAGCTTTGTAGATACATTGCCAGTTGATCTGAGCGAGGCCATCGGCGAGACAATAGTGGAGACGCCTCTCGATATTCCTCCGGAGGTGCAAGCTCTGGACGGTAACGGCAATGCTATCGGTACGGTTACGGTTACGGCACAGATTGCGCCGCGCAGCGGCGACCTGCTGGTCGAGCGGTCCGTGGTATTGATCAATGATCGTGGCACACTGACCGTTACCTTGGAACCACCAGATGTGACCTTACTTCTGAGTGGCCCCTTACCGATCCTCAACGAAATTGAGCAATCACCGGAATTGGTCAGCGTGGTCATTAACGCGCTGGATTTGGTGCCGGACCAGAGCAGGGAAGTGATCCCCGATGTGATCGCACCGGATGGGATCGTGGCCCAATTTGTGGAGAAGTCCGTTCTCGTGACGACCGTGCCTTAGCCCCGTGCGCGGAGGATGGAAAATGCCTTGCCCGTGGTTCGAGATCATATGAATAGGGCGATTGCTCTAATCGTTTGTCTGGCCCTATTTCTGGTAGCCTGTTCACAGCCGTTGTTCGCACCAAGGATAGTGGCCGGCGCTAACCAGCCCGCGCCTACAGTGCAGGAAACGATGCCCGCGGCACTGTCACCTTGGTTCGCTTCCCCTACCGGAGTTCCAACGGCTCCGCCGGCAGCAACAACAACGGTGACCGCAACATCGCTGCCGGCGGCCATACCGGCGATAACGCCGACGCCGGCGGTAGCTCTTGCTTCTACCCCAGATCCTTACGCGTCGTTGTCGATCGAGGCCTTGGCAGCGAGGGAATATGGGGGCGGTGAATTAGAAATCGTGGAGCTGCTCGAAGCCACTGATCACTTCGCCCGTTATCTGATCACCTACCCCAGCGGCGATCTGACCATCGCCGGTTTCATGAATGTGCCGCACGAAGGGGGCATATTTCCTGTAGCCATCGTCTTGCACGGTTATATTGCACCTTCAGAGTATGAGACGCTTGCCTATACCCAGCGATATGCCGATGCGCTGGCTGAAGCGGGTTATTTTGTTATCCATCCCAATCTGCGCGGCTATCCTCCTTCTGATGATGGCCCGGATCCTTTCCGTACCGGTATGGCCATTGATGTTCTTAATCTGATCGCCATCGTTCGCGAACAAAGCCAGGACCCGCTGGGCACACTGCGCCGCGCGGATGCCAATGACATCAACCTGTGGGGACACAGTATGGGAGGTGGGATCGCCTTAAGGGTGATCACCGTGAATAATGACGCGTACCTGAAGACGGCCGTGCTCTATGGCCCGATGAGCGGAGACGAGGTGCTCAATTACAGCCGTATTCAGCAATGGAGTGACGGCCGTAGGGGAGAATTTGAGCTGAGCGTCCCACCGGAAATAGTCAATGCAATTTCGCCCATCAACCATCTCGAGCGCATCAATGCTGCCGTGAGCATTCACCATGGTGATGCCGACGATATTGTGCCTGTAGAATGGTCGACAGATCTCTGTCGCCGCCTTGAGGAATTGGGCCATGCACCGCAATGTCACATCTACAGCGGCGCTCCGCATACTTTTCTCGCTGCCTGGGACGAGGTCTTTATGGAGAGGATGATTCGTTTTTTTGACCAGAATTGAGTGGTCTTGCGTACTGTTTTTGGCGAGATTGGTGAAGTTGGCTTATATTGCAGGCAGGCTGGATCCTTTGTCTTCACGTCAACCAACAGCCAGCTTGGATCAACTATTTCGCGTCTGATGAAAAGTCATAAAGCGCACATAGAGAGGTTCGGATTTATGCAGATTACAGGCTTGGGTTGGATGGGCGTCATCGCTGAAGATTTCGATACGGCCGTGGCCTTCTTCGGGCAGAAATTGGGATTGTCACTTGCGTTCCGCGATGAAGTTAAAGCTGTGGCCCATTTCCGTACGCAATCTGGCCAACTCATTGAGATTTATGGCCCAAGCAACAGACAGCGCAAGGAAAAGTATCGCTTGTTTGACGGTCCGGTACTGGGATTTGCGGTGCAGGATATTGAGCTTGCCCATCAGGAGATGATAGCAAAAGGGGCCAATTTCATTACCGGTATTGAAAGATGGGAAGGTGAAGCACGGGCGATGTTCTTAGGGCCGGAAGACAAGCTCTTTGCGCTGCAACAATCTGGGAATAGACGCGTTCAAAATTCTGCCAAATTCGCGAGCTTTTCATGGGCGGGCGTGGTTATGCAAGATTTCGACGGCGCAATAAATTACTTCTCCGAACTTATGCAGATGCCCTTGGCATGGCGCAATGATAAGACGGGTTTGGCCCATTTTATGTTTCCAAACGGCCATCACTTTGAGATTATTGACGCTGGCAATAGCTGGAGCCGTATCATGCCGTTCATAGCGATTGGCTTTGAAGCAGAGGATGTATGGCAGGCACGTGCGGAATTAGAGAGCCTTGGTGTAGGATTTATCGGCAAAGTCGTTGTCACCGCTGTTGGGGCTGCTTTCACTTACTTTCACGGGCCTGATGGCTATCCTTATGAGATTTGGAAGCCGGGTGAAGCGGCTGCTGAGTAGACGGCCGCGTATTTTGTCTGAATAGTTTGGCCTTTGACATGCCGGTGAATTTGCGAGCTTTGTACGCGGCACAGGCCGCCTTTGTAATTTGCCTGTTTACTGTCAGGCCCACCTAATCAATAGGAGCGAATAGGTCAGAAATGGAAACTCTTCAAGCGGACATCCATATAAGCGAATATAGTAAGCTCAACTACCTGCTGCATCTTCCGGCAGGAGCAGACAGCAAAGGAGATCTGCTGCGGCCGGCAATCCTATTTCTACATGGCCACGGTGAATCCGGGGATGATTTATCGGCCGTGTTGGATGTTGGCCTCCCACCATACATCGCGGACAACCCGGAGTTTCCCTTCATCGTGATCGCCCCCCAATGCCCCTGGTTTACCTGGTGGCCAGAATTGGCCGGCAGCCTTGACCAACTGCTGGAACAATGTTTGCAGACATTGCCCATTGATCCGCAGCGTATTTATCTGACTGGGCTTAGCATGGGCGGATTCGGTTGCTGGTATCTGGGCAGCACCAGGCCGGGAAAATATGCGGCCGTAGCACCGATATGTGGCGGCGGTTACTGGTTTCACGGTTTCCCGGAGCGGGTCGCCGCGATGAAAAGGACCCCTGTCTGGACCTTCCATGGGGCCAAAGATGACGTTGTGCCGCTTGATGCAACGAAGCAGCTGGTTGCAGCCTTACGTGAAAGCGGTGGTGATGTTGAATTCACTGTCTATCCCGAAGCTGATCACGATTCTTGGACAGAAACATATAACAATCCACATCTGTACGAGTGGTTTTTACAACACGTGAATGCGTAATGGCCAGAGGAGAAGTGCCATGTCAAATACCGTTGTCGTTTTAGTCATTGCCATAGTGGGCGGCGCGGCCGCCGTGATCCAGGCCCAACTGAATGGCGTTATGGACAAGGGTATGGGCACCTTGGAGAGCGTCTTCATTACCTATGCGGTTGGCGGCGTTGCCATTACCCTGATTATGCTCTTCATGCGCGGTGGCAATCTTAGCGCCTTGCCTTCCCTTCCCTGGTACGTTGTATTTGCCGGTATATGTGGTTTGATTATCATTGGATCGATCAGTTTTGCTGTACCGCGCATCGGGCTGGTCGCTTTGATCACGATTTTGGTCGCCACCCAGTTCATACTGGGGGCCCTTATCGATCATTACGGTCTGTTAGGGGCGGAGATACGGCCGATGACTATGCAAAAGCTTGCCGGCATTGGCATCCTCATGCTCGGGGTCTGGCTCATCATACGGTAGGGGCGGGTTTCAAACCCGCCCCTACATGGGGCGTAACGGCGATCGGAGTCGTCTAGAATTTGGGATTAAGCAAACAATGGTCAAATCAAGAAAAATACCCGTCATTATTGATACAGACATTGGCACTGACATCGACGATACCTGGGCGCTGGTGATGGCACTGAATTCGCCGGAGTTGGACGTCAAGCTAATTGTGTCCGCCACAGGCGATACGATACTGCGGGCCAAAATCATTGCCCGGCTGCTTGAGGTTGCTGGCCGGTCAGATATTCCCATTGGAATAGGGATCCCGCTCGAAGGCTTATCCTGTCACCAGGGGCCATGGGTTGCCGGCTACAAGCTGGAGGATTACCCAGGCCGGATCATAGAAGATGGTGTGGGCGCGATAGTGGACACGATTATGGAGTCCCCGGAGCCGATTACCCTGGTCTGTATAGGGCCGCTGCCTAATATCGCTGCAGCCTTACAACGCCAACCTGAAATCAGTCGCAGGGCGCGTTTTGTGGGTATGCACGGCAGCATTAGACGCGGCTATTCCGGCAGCGAAGAGATAGCGGCCGAATTTAATGTCTTTCGTTACCCCTTTTCTTGCCGCGAAGTATTTACCGCTTCCTGGGACATCACCATCACCCCGCTAGACAGTTGTGGCCTTGTACAGCTTAAGGGCGAAAAGTATCAGACGGTACGCAATCGCAAAACAGCGCTGGCTCAGGCCCTGATAGACAATTACCAGGTTTGGTCTGAGCATTTTGACAATCGCGGGTATCCAGCTTTTGATCCCGACAAAGAAAGCTCCGTTCTCTTTGATACGGTCGCCATCTACCTGGCTTTTGCAGAAGAACACTTGGAAATGGAACAGCTGGGAATCACAATAACGGATGATGGCTATACGCTTATTGATGAAGATGCAAAAGTGATGAACTGCGCAATGGGGTGGCAGGACTTGGATGCCTTTGAGGATTATCTGGTGGAGCGGCTGAGGTAGGGGCGGGTTTCAAACCCACCCCTACAAATCCAGCGCCTCTCTGGCATCCTGGTAATGGGGGTTCAGTTCCAGTGCTCTGCGGTAAGCGGCCGTTGCCCCCGCCGCGTCCCCCTGAGCTCGCAGCGCATGGCCGCGATACAGAAAAGTTTCTTCTACGTCCGCCCCTCCTGCGTTCTCGAGGATCGTTGCTGTAAGGGTCATAACGTCATCATAACGGCCGGTCGCGAGGTATGCTTCGTATAGCTGAAATTGGTACCATAGCATGCGCGGCGGAAGTCCTGCCAGGCGGGCCTGGTCAAAGGCAGTGGCCGCAGCGTAATAGAAACGGCCGTCTCCGGTCATGCCAGCGTACTGCGAGAGGCTGCTGCCCAGATTAAACCAGGCGAAAGCATTTTGTGGCTCAGCTTCCACGCTTTGCTGCGCGTGTGTCGCAGCAGCTTTCCACATATCTTTGGCATTGTTTAGCGTGGGACCTGTAATCTCGTACAGTTCGATTTCTTGCTCCGGCGGATAGACGACATAGAAGGTGAAGTTGAAATGCTCCCACCTGTTCTGTAACGCTTCATAGCTGTAAGGACGGCCGCTGCCATCCCACGGTCCAAGAAACGTATCCATGCTGCTAAAGCTGGCGCTGGATTCATCGTAGCCAAATAGGGTAAGATAATGCCCCATCCAGCCTTGCCAATCGTCGGGTTCATACCCCTCTTCGATCACCACCGGAAAACCAGCTTCGATCAACCGCTTGAGCAAGGTCAGGTCCCCGCCACGGTAGAGCGTAGCGCGTAAATCAGTATGCTGATTAACATAATCCACGAGTTCTTCAGGAGAGACGTTGCGGTCGTCGTAATGGGGTTTGACCACTTCCGCTACGTCGAATTGCGTAAGCTGCAAACCATAATAGTTGAGACTAATGCTTAGGTTGGCCGGCCCGCAATTGTTCATTTTCTGCGGCGTGTTCTGCAAACCGTGCAGAAGAATAGCCGTGGGTAGCGGAATGTCGGTCGGAGTTGGCGTTGAAGTTAGCGTTGGCGTGTTTGCTGTTTCGGCGGGAAAGGGTGGGGTAGGGCCTGCCGTGTCTTGTTTTGTAGGCTGCGGAGTGGCTGCTATTGTTATCGTCGGTGTGGCCAAGTCGCCAATCTCGAAATCTTTTAGCGTTATTTCAATCTGCGCTGGTGTGACCGCGGGCACTGGCAGCGCCTTGGGTAAAGGTGTAGTGACGGCCCTTAGCACCTCTTCCGGCAGACGCCCCCTGACCTGCCCAGGTAGCGCTGTCACAATTCCGGGAAGTGACCACACCAAAAGGAGGAATATCAAGATAAGGATGGCGATACCTACCAGTACACTTTTTTTGATCTTGCCCATCAGTTCCTATTATAGCAGTTCGAGAAACTCAGTGGCTTGCGTTCATAAAGCAGAGGCTGGACATGCCAAGTGCGAGTTTTCTCAAGTGACAGCATGCGTGGCACGCACTACCAAGAGGAGAGATTGTAGCGCGATTTGGTAAATCGCGGATCGATTTGCCAAATCGATTTACACAGATTACCTGTGCTGAAGAACATCACCATTTCACAAGTTGTTGAAACGATGACTGGTTAATGGCGGAAATAGTCAGGTCAAGAAATGGATCGTGGGGTAAAATTGTTTTTTGCCGATAAATCACCTAGTTTCGAGGAGCCAGGCCATGAACATGTGGAAGTATTTTGACATCACGCACCGTGAGCACATTCTCTGTAACCCAACGAGCACTGCCAAATTTGAGGAGCTGATTGAGCTCTTGCGCCTGGACCGCGAGGCGCGGGTGTTGGACATCGCTACGGGCAAAGGTGAGTTCATCTTGCGCCTGGCGGAACGTTATGGCGTCAGCGGTGTCGGCGTCGACTTGTCGCCCTACTGTATCGCCGATGCGCAAAAGAAAGCAGCTCAGCGTCTGCCCGATGGCCAGGTAGAGTTCCTGGAAATGGAAGGGGCCGATTATGAACCAGAACGGCCGCATAGTTTTGCCTTGACTTCTTGCCTTGGGGCCAGTTGGATATTTGATGGGTACCGCGGGACGCTGGAGGCGCTGGGCCGGATGGCCACGGCGGATGGATGGATTGTCGTAGGAGAGCCGTATTGGCGCCAGGAACCCGCCGCCGAATACCTCACCGCCGCCGGCCTGGAGCGATCGCTGTTTGGAACACACCTGCAGAATACGTTGGCCGGAGAAGAACTGGGCTTGTCCCTGCTGTATGCGCTCGTGAGCAATCTTGACGACTGGGATAAGTACGAGGGGCTGCAATGGTATGCTGCCGACAGGTGGGCGTGCAGTCACCCGGACGATCCCGATATTCAGGAACTGTTGGCCAAAGTAGATGCGAGCAAGAAAGAGTATCTAAGGTGGGGCAGGGATACATTGGGGTGGGCCATCTATGTATTTAGAAAGCAGGGGGAATAACAGTCAACAGGCTGGCCAGGTGTAGATCGCGTTGAATGTTGGGCAGGATTTACGTGAGGAAAGCGCTATGTCTAATCAGGTGGTGAAGTTACCGGAATTGTTTGCTTTATTTGGCCAGCCGGTTGCCGGCAATCCAACCCAGGAAATGATTGAAGCGGCATTTAGGGCTCGGGGGTTGAATTGGCGTTACTTGACAATTGAGGTCGCGCCGGAGGAGTTGGAAGATGCGCTGCTGGGCATGCGCGCCATGGGTTTTCTCGGCGCCAATATTACCAAGCCGCATAAGATAAACGTGATCCCCTATCTCGATCGTTTGACGGAGGCGGCAGCCAAGATTGGGGCAGTGAATTGCATCAAGCAAGAGAAGCAAGAGCTTCTGGGCGAGAATACCGATGGCAAAGGTTTTCTGGAATCGCTGCAAACGCTTATTAAGCCTGCTGGGAAACACGTCGTATTGTTAGGCGCTGGTGGCGCCGCTCGTGCCATTGGCGTGGAACTGGCATTGGCCGGCGTTGAGCAGATCACGGTGGTGAATAGAAGCAGGGATAGGGGGGCTGAATTGGCACGTCTGTTGTCCGTGGATATCGGGGTAGAGGCGCAGTTTGTAAAGTGGGACGGAGCGTATGATGTTCCTTCCGGCACCGATATCCTGGTCAACGCGACTTCGGTGGGCATGGACGATGCTCATGCCCGGCTGCCCATCGCTATGGATAGGCTGCGCGAAGGCATGGTGGCTGCAGATGTCGTGTTTAACCCCGCCGACACCCTTTTCTTGCGCCAGGCGCGTGCGGCGGGCTGTACGACGCTCGACGGACTGGGCATGCTCGTCAATCAAGGGGTCATTGGTTTCCGGCTTTGGACGGGCATGGAACCAGATAGACAAGTTATGCGTAAGGCAATGGAGGAAGCGCTTGAGGCTTGAAACACCGGCCAGGGCTCGCGTTGTCCAGGATTATCGCGCCTCTGACCCTGATCCTTTGGTTATCACGGCTGGAGAGGAATTGCGGGTTGGTAGAAACGACAGCCGGTGGCCGGCATTTGTGCGCTGCACCAATCGCGCAGGCAAAGCTGGCTGGGTCCCTGAGATCTTTATCGAACGGCGCGGGGAAAGTGGAGTTGCGCGCGATGATTATTCGGCCGTTGAGCTGACAGTAAGCGCCGGTGATCAGGTGACTGTTGCCCGTGAAATCGGCGGCTGGTACTGGGTCACCGGCCAGAACGGCCGTAGTGGCTGGGTTCCGGTGGAGCATGTTGAGACTCTGTGACCACCCTATGTACGTCATTTTGCCGCTCAGCAATATTGGTAAAGGCTGACTGGCATCAGTTTGTGGCAATGTACCTTGATCTTGCCATAACCCTAACAGGAATTCTCTCGAGCCAGGCGTAGAATCAGCGCCGCAGAATCCTGACTGCCGTACCCTGTAAAAAACAGGTTACAGTTGGGTTGGGGCATCTCCTGCTCATTTCCAGATCCAACGGCCGTGCAAAAAACAGGGGTCCAGGATGTTTGGCCGGCCGCGAAACAGCGAGCTTTCGGCTTGCGTGTCAGTCGAGGGACGATTGTTGGATCAAGCCGCAACAGGCGGAGAGGTTGAACAGACCGGCCGTCTGCTGCCGGGATGGTTGAGGCGGTTTTCGAGGAACGTCTGATCAGACGAGAGCGGCCAGCGGCGCTCGATGGCAATCGTTTCAGTTAGGATTGAGGCCACGGAACGGTTGGAATCGGTGAGGGTACTCGAGTTGTTTCGGGTGGTGCATAGTTTTTACAGGTTACGGGCGTTTATTAAAGCGCTAATCGGATATTTTTGGCACTCTGTCGATCCTTGTTCTTACGTCTTGCGCCCCGCGATTCCAAAATTAATCATCAAAGGATACAGCCACTTGCCACCGGCGTCGACCCGTTTTAGTAGTGGGCGCAGTGGGCGAATCTGGAACGGCCACAAATGACAGCCCGAAACGGTGATATCGACCATCCCCTCACCTTTCATCACATCCACCGCCTGGTCCGGGCGCAGCCATTTTTCGATCCCATCATATTTGCGGACCCCCAACCGCTGCGATGCCCGCATCACCGGATACCACAGCTTGTTGGGCGTAGTCAGGCAAACGACGCCCCCCGACTTGCACACCCGGCACATTTCGCGGATGGCCAGCTCGGGATCCAGCGTGTGCTCGATACACTCCGAGCTGACGACTAGATCGAACACATCGTCACCCATCGATAATGCCAGTGCATCTGCGGCCGTGCCGTCACATCCGAGCGCTCCCACCACCTTGCCGACCAGCCGCGGACCTACATCGAGGATTGTCAATTTTCCCCCTTTGCGCACAACCACTAACGAAATGCGCCCGGTCCCGCTTCCGATCTCCAGCACACGTCTCCCGTTGACCTGTTCCGGTTCGAGCAGAGCTGAAAAAATGAGACTCACGCGCTGCTCGACATCGTAGTCACTCATATATTCTTCGAACTTATCGCCGAGCTCTTCGTAGTAATTCATTTTCAACTTGCCGTTCATTGGACCCATAGTAGCAGCTATCGAAGAACCTTGCCACCAACCCTTCTGCGGGCGCCCAAGAAAGCCAAAGATAGGCGCCTGAACTATTTATCAGTTACGTGTTCGCAGTGCGCGCCGCGCCGGATTTTCCCAGGAAAAGGTTATCTTGTTCTCTCATACCATGAACCGCTTCCTGAATCGAGTTTCCGCTGCTGAAAGTGCTTTTGCAATCTAGTTCTGATATACTGGACAAAGGCGCAAGGTATTCACAGGCAACCCTGTTGAACAGATCTGGCCGGAATTCTCAGTGAATTCCTGTGAGAAACCGCGACTAGTCGCTCTGCTATAGTCAATCGGCTTTCTGCTCTTTGGCTGGGCTCCATATCGCCATGCATGAAACCATTACTACCTATGACGAAACTGGGTCGGCTCCCATACTTTCTATAGTAGTCCCACTGTACAACGAAGAAGGCAATGTACGGCCGTTAGTCGAAGCGTTGGCAGACGCGCTGGCTCCCATGGCCACAACCTACGAAATCATCCTTGTCGATGACGGCAGCCGGGACCGAACCTGGCAGCACATAAACGAAATTGCTCTGCAACATCAATGTGTTAAGGGTATTAAGTTAGCGCGTAATTTCGGCCACCAGCATGCCCTAAACGCCGGCTTTCAACTGGCGACCGGGCAGGCCATTCTCAGCATGGACGGTGATCTGCAACATCCGCCAACGTTGGTACCTCAACTGTTTCAGGCGTGGCAGAAAGGATATAAGGTAGTTACCACATACCGCGTTGATACAGAAACAACCAGTTTTTTTAAGCGCACGACCTCACTTGCCTTCTACAGAGTCTTTTCTAGCCTCTCAGAAGTCAATCTGTCGCCAGGCCATTCAGACTTTCGTCTGCTCGATCGCCAGGTGTTGGAAGCGCTTCTGGCCCTTAAAGGTGCCAATGCTTTCTTGCGCGGGGCCATTGAGTGGCTAGGGTTTCCCGCCAAAACCATCCCCTTCCAGGTCAACGAACGCTATTCCGGCAAGAGCAAATACAGCCTGCGTAAAATGTTGGGATTTGCCGGTACCGCACTCGTTTCATTCTCGACCAAGCCGCTTAAGTTAGGTATCTGGTTGGGCATCATCACCAGCACCTTAGCGTTCATGGAGCTTATCTACATCCTGATCCAGTTTGTGCGTGGCGTAACGTTGCCCGGTTGGGCCTCGACCGTGGGCATCTTGTCATTCTTATTTGGTATTCTGTTTATTATTCTGGGCATAATTGGTATTTACATCGCCAATATTCATGAAGCGCTGCAAAATCGGCCCCCATTTGTTGTCGATGAGCTGGTCAACTTTAAATGATTGCGTGATTGGCAGCGGCAACAGGGCTAGAGAGTAAGATAGAATGTAAGGCTGTATGGTTAGCATACGTGGGGAGTGGGCAAACGCAGCGATTTATGAGTACCAGCAGCGAAATAAACAAGCGGGCAGAACGGCAGAGAACCGTTTTGATACTAACAGCCATTCTGGCGACGGCCGTTGCTCTACGCCTGCTGATGAGTTTATACATGGGTGATGTCATCACCGATACTACCGAGTCACGCGCCGGGACCTTCGACCAATTCTCCTATGATTTGCTGGCGCAGAGGGTCGCAAATGGGTACGGCTTCACTGTTGCGCTCGCGAAGGACAGTTGGCCTCTCAACCGCGCGAACGAGCCCACCGCTTTCTGGTCTTACCTTTACACCTTCTATCTTGCCGGCGTCTATAAGCTCTTTGGCCACCATCCGCTGCTGGCGCGGCTGATCCAGTCTGTGCTGGTTGGCCTGCTGCTGCCCTGGCTCACTTATCGCCTTGCGCGGCGCTTGTTTAACCTGCGCACGGGCCTGTTGAGCGCCGCCATAGCGGCCTTCTACGCCTATTTCATCGTCTATGGCGCGTCCCTGATGACTGAAGCGTTCTATATCGTGGGCATCCTCTGGTGCGTCGACGTGGCGATGCGCTTTGCCGCCAATATCGGTATGCCGTCCAAACTGGAAAGCAGTGCTTCGAGATGGCCGGATATTCTTCTCGGTCTTGAACTGGGAGTTGCCCTGGGCGTGACCTTGCTCTTCAGGCAGGTCATCATATTATTTGTCGCCGTTCTACTGATCTGGTTGCTGTGGGTGGCCTGGCGTCGTGATCTCCTGTGGCCGGCGGCACGGGCTATCTTTCTCGCCGGAATAGTTGCTTTGCTCCTGCTCTTCCCTTTCATTTTGCGCAATTATCAATTATTTGGCCGCATCTCTATGCCCAATACCAATGTTGGCATCAATTTTTTTTGGAGCAATCACCCCATCTATGGCACGCGCTTTGAGCCGGTACTGTCCAAATCCCACGGAGTGTCTTATCAAGAGCTTATCCCGCCCGAGCTGCGCGAACTCAATGAGGCTGAATTGGATAGGGCCTTGCTGCTGCGCGGTCTGCAGTTTGTGCGCGATGATCCGGCCAGGTATATGCGTCTGTCACTGAGCCGGATACCCGTCTATTTCCTCTTCTGGCCCACGGCCACGTCCTCTCTTTTGAGTAACGCCGCCCGTGTCCTCAGCTTTGGCATTCTACTGCCGTTTATCTTATTAGGTTTGTTATTAGGCATCCGCTCTTTGCCGCAGCGATGTGCCACACGCTTGACCAGGCGTTACAATAACTGCGCAGCCGATCTTCGTTGTGAGTATCTGCTATTGGTCCTCTCTTTTCTGGTAAGCTATACGATGGTTCACTTATTGTCGTGGGCCAATGTCAGATACCGGCTGCCGGTTGACGCTTTCCTGATTATGTTTGCCGCTTATGCTATTGACTGGATACTCATCAGGTGGTCCGCTCACAGAAAGGCAAGATCGATGGTAAGACTCCATGGTTAGCATAAGTGAGCAGCTTGCAAGCATATGGATTACTACGTCCATCCAACTGCAATTGTTGGAATCCGAAAGAATAGACAGTAGAAATAGAACAAATGTGCTATAATCAATAACATGCACGATTTCAAGCGCATCACTCCGATCGTCTCACCCAACCCAGGAACCTCCCTCTCCCTACCTCCTTCCGCCTACCTCCTTCGCCCAAAATCGACTTTGTTTCCGGCAGAAAAATACAAAAGAAGCAGAAGAAAGAAACCCATTATTAGCGTATAGCATAATACTTTACTGGCCCACAGCACCCCCTGCCGCCACCGAATCCGCGCCACGCTTGACAAACCGCCCAAAATCCGTATCCTTTGGTAATATGGTTAATTGGTCTTACCAATTATGAGTACGGAAACCACATTCAGCCCGCTGCAGAAGCAGCAGACGGTCGCCGAAGCCATTTCGGCCGAAATCCTCGACCTGCTGCGCCAAAAAGAGCTGCGGCCTGGCGACAAACTGCCCCCTGAACGGGAACTGGCTGAAATGCTCGGCGTCAGCCGCCCTTCCCTGCGCGAAGCACTGCGCGCCCTTTCTATCATGAAAGTAGTCGAAGTGCGCCAGGGCGACGGCACCTATGTCAGCGCCTTGAAGCCCGCGGAGTTGGTCGAACACCTTGAATTTGTATTCATGCTTGACGACTCCACGCTGCTGCAGCTATTCGAAGCGCGCAAGATCGTGGAGACCGGCAATGTTGCCCTGGCTGCGCAGCGCATCACCGATGAAGAGTTAGCCGCGCTGCACGATTGCCTGCAGCAGTCGGAGCGCAGCGTCGACGATCCCGATGCATTCTTGCTTGCCGACCTGGCATTACACGAGATCATCACCCGCGCCGCCCGCAACCCGCTGTTAGATCGCTTTATGGCCAGCATCGGCACCCTCAGCCGCGCCAGCCGCCACAAAACGGTGCGCATGAGCGGCGTGACAACCGCGGCCGTCGAACACCACCGCCAGATCGTCGCCGCGCTGCAAGCACGTGATCCGCAGGCAGCCAGTGCCGCCATGCTGCGCCATCTGGAACATGTCGAGCATGTGTACCGTGATTTGGCAGCGGCCGAACAGATTACCAATTAGACGCCGGACCCTGACCGGCCAAGCTTTCGGAGGTACTTCTTGAAACTACTAAGCTATAGTCAGCATGGACAGACCCGCCTAGGCGCTGTGCAGCGGGGCAAAATCATCGATCTGGCTGGGGCAGCCCATCGCTTCGCCGCTGCTACAGACCGTGACGTTCCCCGGGCCCCCTTTGAGCGCCATGGCCGCTCTGCTCTCCTCGCCGCAGGAGACCATCGCGGCGGCAAATGAGATCGCGGCCTGGGCGCAGACGAACGCCCCCGAGGAAATGATCGATTTGGACGCGGCCGAAATTGAAGTCCCCCTGGCCAATCCAGGCAAAATTGTCTGCATCGGGCTCAACTATGCCGATCATATTCGCGAGACCGGTATCCCGGCGCCCGAGTTTCCCCTGCTATTCTGCAAGTTCACTTCTTCATTACTGCCGCATGGTGGCGCAATCACCTGGTCGAGAGCAATCACCCAACAAGTTGACTTCGAAGCAGAACTGGCCGTTGTCATCGGCAAGAAAGCCACCGATGTCTCCGAGGCTGCCGCCATGGATTACGTCGCCGGCTATACCATCCTCAACGACGTCAGCGCTCGTGACGTGCAGTTCAGCGACGGCCAGTGGATTCGTGGCAAATCACTTGATACCTTCTGCCCCGTCGGCCCCTTCGTCGTTACGGCCGATGCCCTGCCTGATCCCCATGACCTGGATATCCAATGCCGCGTCAATGGCAAGATCATGCAGCACTCCAATACGGCCGAAATGATCTTCAAGATTCCCTACTTAATTTCCTACATCTCGCGCTCCTGCACACTGCTGCCAGGAGACATCATCAGCACGGGCACGCCCCACGGTGTGGGCATGGCCCAAGAGCCGCAAGTTTACCTGAAAGCGGGCGACACGGTGGAAGTGGAAGTGGAAAGGATTGGTATCCTGATTAATACCGTTAGTTAAGAGTGGACCAATCTTGGAGATTGGTCCACTCTGCGAGGCATACCTATGCGCATTGTAGACTTATCGGTACCCATCGGCGAAGCGACACTCAGCCCGCCCTCGGTCAACCTGCAGCTAAGCATGACCAGCTACCATCGCGGTCCCGGCTTCTGGCAGGCGAGCAAGATCGAGATGCTGCTGCATACCGGCTCCCATGTCGATTTCAGCAAGCACACAGTGGCAGATGGCGAAACGGCCGTTGATGTTGCCCTCGATCGCGTCTGCGGTCCGGCGCTGGTCATCGATCTCAGCCACGTCGGGCCCAATCACGAAATCTCAGTCGCCGACATGGAAGCGCACGCCCAGGCTGTTCAGCCCGGCGACATCGCCCTCGTGCGCACCGGCTGGACTGAAAAGCATTGGGGCGACTTCCCTACCTACTATATGGAATCTCCCTACTGCGCCGCCGCGGCAGCCCAGTGGCTCGTCGATCGCGGCGCTCGCGCCATCGGCTTTGACTGCTTCAGCGAATACTGCGCCCGCCTGCCCGATTTCACCTCCGAAGATTTCATCATTCACAAAGTGATCCTGGAAAACGGCGCGATCCTGATGCAGCAAATGACCAATCTATCGCAGCTTCCGGTAGACCGGCGCGTGCAGTTCTTCGCCCCCTTCATCAAGATCGACGGCGCCGAAGGTTCCCCGGCCCGCTTCTTTGCCTTGCTGGACGCGTGAGCAAATGGGAACCGGAAACCAAACGCTTTGTAGTGCTGGTTGTTGTAAAAATCATTTTGGGTGAATGGGACCCTGGCCGTCCAACCAGTCGACTGCCCAACTACCCGACAAACCAAAGGAGAAAAGGATGTGACAATAAATGCCTATTTCACCCCTGAATCATTGCCAGAAGCGTTAAGCCTGAAGGCCGCGCATGGTCACGATCTGCATGTGATTGCCGGTGGAACGCTTCTCATGCCCCAGATCAACGACGGCCTCTTCTTCCCACAAATGGTCATGGGCCTGCGTCGTGCCGGCATGGACACAATATCCATGAACGGTGCCGGCGTCATCGGCGCTACGGCCACCATGACCCAGATGGAAGCACAAACCAGGTATCCCATCCTGCAAGAAGCGGCCCATTCTATCGGCGGATGGGCCGTGCGCAATATGGCCACCGTCGGCGGTAATTTATTCAACCAGCCCCCTTACGGTGATTTTTGTGTGGCCCTGCTGGCTCTCGACACGAAGCTCAAGATTCAAAGCGCCAATTCTGAGCGCATGGTCGATCTCAACCAGTTTATGACCGGAGGTCGTCAGCTGGAGGCGGGCGAGTTGATCACCGAACTACATATCCCCCATCACAGAGGCCAAACCGCCTTTCGTAAGTTTGGCCGGAGGCAGGCCAATGCCGCCACCATCGTCACCGTAGCCGCTCAAATCGACGTCGCGGACGGGAACATCAAGAATGCACGCATCGCCCTGGGTGGTGCAGATCGCGTGGCCATGCGTTCTCCGGCCGCCGAGGCGGTGCTCAATGATGCTCCGCTTGCGCCGGGCACAGTGGCGGCGGCGGCTGCCGCGGCTGCCGCCGCCAGCAATCCGATCACCGATGCCGTAGCCAGCGAATGGTATCGCCGCCAGATGATTGAAGTCCAACTGAAGCGTACGCTAAGTGAAATGCTTGGCGTATCACCCTAGCGGGTAAATGAGCCACGTAAAAGGAGATTACTATGGCTGCGGAAATTGTAAGTTTCTTGCTCAACGACCGTGAGGTTGTGATCGTCGCCAATCCCCTGGTCACGCTTCAAACCGTGTTGCGCGACCAGCTCGGCTACATGGCCACGAAAGCGGGCTGTTCCCAGGGTGGCTGTGGCAGCTGCACCGTGTTGGTTGACGGCCAACCAATGGTTTCATGCCTCTTGCCCGTGCAAGATATTGAGGGTCGCGCGGTAACCACGCTCGAAGGGCTAACCAAAACAGCCGCAGAGTTGCACCCCATCCAGGAGGCATTCGTCGATAACTTTGCCGTCCAATGCGGCTACTGTTCGCCAGGGATGATCATGGTTTCCAAGGCGCTGCTGGATCGCAATCCTCATCCTACCCATGACGAGATCGCGGAGGCCATCGCCGGCAATGTCTGCCGCTGCACAGGCTACCAGTCCATCTTCGAAGCGATCGCAGATGCGGCTTCGCGTATGAACGGCCAGGAAGCCGTTGCCGATTAGGAGGGAAGATAAAATGACAGCCGATAAGAACAATCAAGAACTTCATGTGGTCGGCCAATCCGTGCCCCGGCGCGACGGCCTGGGCCATGTAAAAGGTTCGACAGTCTTCTATGAAGATCGTCAAATAAACGGCTTGCTAACCATGAAAATGGTGCGCAGCCCCGTGCCCCATGGCAAGATAAACGGCATCGACTTTTCCGAGGCGGAAAAGGTCCGTGGCTTTGTTGCCCATCTGACCCACGAGGATGTTCCCAACAACATCTATACCATCCTGCGCCTTATCGGTGTCGGACCCGATGACGAACCCGTACTGGCCGCCGATCGCGTGCGCTGGAAGGGTGAAGCGATAGCCGCCATCATCGCCGAGAGCGCGGAAGCGGCCCAGCGCGCGGCCTCCCTGGTGAAATTGGACATCGACGTCTTGCCCCCAGTTCTGGACGTGGAAGAGGCGCTCAAACCGGGCGCACCGATCATCGCCGACACCGGCGTCAACTACTTCATCTACGAAAATGGCATGGATCACCGGCAGGTACGCCTGGGCGACGTGGAAGCAGGCTTCGCCGCGGCGGACTACATCGTCGAGTCCCGCTTCCAGAGCAGTCCCATCGAACACGCGCCGACGGAAACGACCGGCTGCATCGTCGTCCCTGAATCAAACGGCCGTTTCACGGTCTACACCAACACACAAGCCCTCTTTTTCACCCTGGACAACAGCGGCATCACCCTCAATTTACCGTTCGAGAAAATGCACTTCATCGGCGGAACGGTCGGTGGCGGCTTCGGCGGCAAAGTTGATGTCATTGTCGAACCAATCGCCATCCTGGGCGCAATGAAGACAGGGCGACCCGTCAAATTCAAATACTCGCGTCAGGAAGAGATGGCTATTTCCTCTCCGCGCGGCGCCTGGCGCTTCTATTACAAAGATGGCGTCATGAAAGACGGCCGTATCATCGCCCGTAAGGTGACTACCTATGCCGACTCCGGCGCCTACAACCGGCACACTCCCTACGCCGTGACCAAACACGCCGCCAATGCCGCCGGCCCCTACAGAATACCCAACGTGGCCATCGACGCCTACTGCGTCTACACCAACAAAGCGCCTTCCAGCGCCATGCGCGGCTTTGCCGTCACCATGTCCACCTGGGCCATCGAGCAGCAGATGGACAAGATCGCCGAACTGGTGGGCCTAGACCCCTGGTCTATCCGTTTTATCAATGCCTACAAAGATGGCGATATGAAGCCGCACCACAAAGTAGTAGAAGACGCGACCCTGATCGAAGTGATGCAGGCCGCGGCACAAATGGCCGGCGTAGACTTGCCCCAAGAGTACAAGGAAATGAGTTCAATGGAGAATGGTCATGGCTAAACTAAGAGGAACAGGCATATCGGCCGTAAACTACCCCACGGGCATGAACCTCGGCGGCGATCCATCGCAAGCGCTGATTCACGCCACCACCACCGGCAACTTTGTAATCTCCTTGTCCAGCACCGACCTGGGACAGGGGCTGAAGACCGTCATCGCCCAGATCGCCGCGGAAACCTTAGGCATTCCCTTCGAAAACGTGATGATCGACACGGCCGACACCGATACCGGGCCGCACTGCATGGGCACCTTCGCCAGCCGCGCCACCCATCGCGTCGGCAATGCCGTCATTGAAGCAGCCATGGAAGCGCGGCAGATCATGCTCGAGGTCGCCGCCGACGAACTGGAGGCCAATCCCGCCGACCTGGAAACGGACGGCAGCGGCCTGATCAAGGTCAAAGGCCAGCCGGATCGCTCGATACACATCATCAATCTCGCCCTGGCCGCCCATTTCAAGTACGCGCGCACCATCGCCGGACGCGGTATGTTCATGAAACCGAAGAGCGAAGTCGATCCCGAAACCGGAGCCATGGACCCTGACTCTACCGAAGCCCACGCCTGTGTCGTCGCCGAAGTAGAAGTGGACACGGAAACGGGCGAAATCGACGTCTTAAGCCTCAAGTGTGTCTACGAAGTCGGCCGTGCCGTCAATCCCAAATTGGTCGAGGGTCAAATAGTAGGCGGCGCCTTTATGGGTATGTCGCATGCGCTGTACGAGACTACCGATCCTTACTATCCCAGCTTGGAGCACAAGCCCCTGAACTGGACCGAATACAGCCTGCCCGGCCCCTGTGAGACACCCGTCATCGAAGCTCAGGTCTTGGAGTACCCCTCCAGCAGCGGTCCATACGGCGTCAAAGGCATTGGCGAAATGACCGCCAACGCCCCCATCCCCGCCATCGCCAACGCCGTCAAAAACGCCATCGGCGTGCGCATCTACGAACTGCCGATCACACCGGAGCGCGTACTCAAGGCTCTGGCGGAAAAGGAGGCTTGAAGCAGAAGAAAATTGCTGAATTTGTGAACTGCGTGAATGCAGAACGTGAAGAACCCCGGTTTTTTAAACGATCAAGATACAATTCCTGGACAGAAAAACCGGGGTTCCAATAATCCTGATCGCCGCACAACCTGATTAAGAATTCAACAGTCAATTATTCTCTTCTTCACCAACATTATTATCAGCCAATTAAGGAGTATATAATGGTAAAAGTAGTCTCATTGATGAAACGTAAAGAAGGCATGAGCATCGAAGATTTCCGCCACTGGGTCCTTGAAGAGCATAGCAAGATCGGCGCGCAGTTCCCCAAGATCCGCCATTATCGTGTCAGCGCCGTGCTGCCCGAATACGCCGGCGGCCCCTACGATGCCGTTAACGAACTCTACTTCGACACCTACGAAGATTTCCTTGCCGCGCTGCAAAGCGAAGCCGGCGCCCTGGCCGGCCCAGACATCAAGGCTCACTGCGCCGAAGATCGCTTCCGCATGGTCACCGAAGAAAAAGTGATCGTCGAATAATTGCGGGGTAAGAGGTGAGGAGCAAAGGCTCCTCACTTCTCACGCAACAAATGCTAAATTCCATCCCCAAAGTCCAACAGAAGCTGCTTTCCGAGAGCTACGTCGCCGACCGCTCCCTGTCCACGGTGATATTTCTGGCCCTGGGCCTGGGCAAGCCACTATTCTTGGAAGGAGAAGCCGGCGTCGGCAAGACAGAAGTGGCCAAAGTGCTGGCCCGCCTCCTCGACACGCCGCTGATCCGCCTGCAATGTTACGAAGGCCTCGACGTACACAATGCCGTTTACGAATGGGCCTACTCCCGCCAGCTGCTGCACTTGAAACTGCAGGAAGCCAGTGGCGCTACCCGCGAGGAGATGGAACGCGATCTCTACGGCTCTGATTTTCTTCTGGCCCGCCCCCTGCTGCAGGCCATCCGCCAGGAAAACGGCCGTGTGCCCGTGCTGCTCATCGACGAGATTGATCGCGCCGATGAGGAGTTCGAGAGCTTTCTCCTGGAGATCTTATCCGATTTTCAGATTACTATCCCCGAGATTGGCACCTTTGTCGCACCCCAACCGCCTGTGGTCGTAGTCACCTCCAACCGCACACGCCAGGTGCATGACGCCCTCAAGCGACGTTGTGTTTACCACTGGATCGAATATCCCGATTTCCAAACCGAATACCGCATCGTCACCCTCAAGGTGCCCGGCATCGGCGAGCAATTGAGCCAGCAGATCGTCACCGCCGTGCAATCCCTGCGCCGGCAAGAGCTCTTCAAGCCGCCCGGCGTGGCTGAAACGCTCGATTGGGCGCAAGCGCTGCTCCTCATGGACAAACGCCGCCTGGATGAGGAAGTCATCAACGACACCCTGGGCGTACTGCTCAAATATCAGGACGACATTCACGAAGTGTCAGGCGACTTCGTACGCCATCTGGCCCACTCTTTTGATGAATAGTGAGCACGGGAACCTTCTCCACAATCTACTGCACTTCGGCCGTTTACTCAGAGCCTTGGGCCTCAAAATCAGCGCCGCTCAGCTAAGCGATCTTGTGCAGGCCCTAACCATAATTGACATCAGCAATCGCAGCGACTTCTACTATACGGCACGCAGTCTGCTCGTCATCGATCCCCACGACTTCCAGCGTTTCGACCAGGCCTTCGATCTATTCTGGACAGGCATGCAATCCTGGCTCCTGAGCCTAGGCCAGACCCGCCATCTGCGCCAGGAGGAACAAGGTCAAAAAAACCTTGAAGCGCCGGATCCGATCCTGGCCCCCGGCCAGGAAGAACGCTCCCCGGCGGGCGCTGAAGATGACACGGCCGATCTGGCGGACGATAGAGAATCCAGCCCTCTCTACAGCGCTCTGGAAGTCTTGCGCCATAAAAACTTCGCCTCATTTAGCGCAGAAGAGAAACAAATCGTCCGGCGCGCCATGGCCAGGCTGATCTGGGATTTCAATGCCCGGCAAACACGCCGCCTGCGGCGCAGCGCAAAACGCACACGCTATATCGACCTGCGCGGCTCAATTCGCAGCAACATGCGTAACGGCGGTGAGATTATTCATCTCCGCTGGCGTCGTCGCAATACCAAACCCCGTCCACTGGTCGTCATTTGCGACATCAGCGGTTCCATGGACGCCTACTCGCGCCTTTTCCTGCACTTCATCCATTCCCTGAGCCAGGACGTGCACCATGTGGAAGCCTTCGCCTTCGGCACGCGCCTCACACGGCTCACGCCTGCCCTGCGCCACAACGATGTGGACACGGCCGTTGACAAAATCTCCCATCTCGTCTATGACTGGTCAGGCGGCACGCGCATCGGCGAATCCTTGAGGAGCTTCAACTATCAATGGTCGCGGCGCGTCCTCGGTTGGGGGGCAACGGTGATCATAATCAGCGATGGCTGGGAACGGGGCGATCTGGAGCTGCTGCAGAAGGAAATGGACCGCCTGCGCCGCAGTGTGCACCGCCTGCTCTGGCTCAACCCCCTCGCCGGCACGCCCGGCTACCAACCCCTGGTAGGCGGCATACAGACCGTCCTCCCCTACTGCGACGAATTCCTACCCCTGCACAACCTGCACAGCCTCGAACAAGTTGTCTCCCGCCTTGGCGCTGCCAGCCTATAAAAAAGTTGTCAGCTCTCTGTTTGCAGAGCGGCCAGGCCACGCATGGGCCTCATAATCACCGTTGCTTCAATTCCTGGCGTGCGCGGTCGAGGTTGTCCATGGACGAAGGCGGGAAGGAGAATACGCCCTGTTCAAGCGCAGCACATCTCTTGCTGAAATCGAAACCAATCATGCGTGTCTTCGCTGACTGAAGTGTTGCTGCCTGATCGGCAATATGAATGCCAGTTGACAGGCCATGGTATTCATCTATAATGTAGCTGTATCCCTCCCCCTGGGGGGTGGGGTACAGGAGAGCGATGGACGATTTGACTAAGAAAGCGGTTAATCAGAGATTGGCCAGCGCGGCGGGCCATATCAATGGTATCGCGCGGATGGTGGATGAGGACCAGTATTGCATTGACGTCATCAAGCAGGTTCAGGCTGTGCAGGCTGCCCTGAGTAAGGTGAGCACGCTCATCCTGGATAATCATCTGCATACGTGTGTGATGACGGCCGTGCGTGGGGACGATCCCGATGAACGAGAACGTGTCCTGAAAGAAGTCACCAACGTCTTCGCTGTCACGAACAAGAAGTAAAGATCGGCAAGTTTGTTTGTAGTGGCCAGTTCAGGATTCTAACGGCTGAAGCGGTTACTAGGAACCCAATTACAACCCTAATTTAAAGGAGATTATGATGACAAGTAAGACATTTATCGTTCCCAATATCAGTTGTGGGCATTGCACGCATACTGTAGAGATGGAAGTAGGCGATCTGGAAGGGGTGACCCGGGTCAAGGCTGAACAGGAGAGCAAGCAGGTTACTGTCGAATGGCAGGAGCCGGCCACCTGGGAAAAGATCGAAGCGGTGCTGCAAGAGATCAATTATCCACCTGAACAGCTGCTGCAAATTAATTAATGATTTTGGAAACCCGGTTTTTACACTATTTGTGAAACCGGGTTTCTCTAGCTTAGTCGAAGGGCCCGCCTTCACTGTGGCGTCAGGTACGCCGGGGAAGCGAGGCTTTTCGCGACGAAGGAGTTATGGCTGAAAGCAATCAGATCACGCTGCCCGTATTGGGCATGACCTGCGCCAACTGCGTGGCTGCGGTCGAACGCAGCTCAAAGAAGGTGGAGGGTGTCAGCGACGCTACGGTCAACTTTGCCAGCGAGAAGGTGACTTTCACTTACGATCCGGACTTGATCAATGCCCAGGAGGCGACGACCCAAGTGATCGAGCGCGTGGAGCGTGCCGGCTATAAGGTGCCGACGACGACCATTGAGCTGCCCCTGATTGGCATGACGTGCGCCAACTGCGCCACTACGATTGAAAGGCGTCTCAACAAGACGGATGGCGTTCTGGAGGCGACGGTCAACTATGCCAGTGAGAAGGCGGTCGTTACTTATGCGCCCGGCGCGCTGTCCCGTCCGGAGTTGGTGGCCGCGGTGCGCAAGGCGGGCTATGACGTCGTAGAAATAGAGGACGGTGAAGAGCTGGTCGACGCCGAAGCGGCCGCGCGCGAAGCGGAGATACGCCATCAAGAAAAAAGGCTGATCGTTGGCCTCATTTTTACCGTGCCGCTCTTCCTCTTGAGCATGGGGCGCGATTTCGGTTTGCTGGGCGCATGGGCGCACCAACCGTGGGTGAACTGGCTTTTCCTGGCCCTGGCTACGCCGGTGCAATTTTACGTGGGCTGGGACTACTATGCCGGTGCCTATAAAAGCTTGCGCAATGGCAGTGCCAACATGGATGTGCTGGTGGCTATGGGCTCTTCCGTGGCCTATGTCTACAGCGTGGCGGTGCTTATCGCGCTGACCATGGGCTCGATGGCGCTGGGTATGCACGTCTATTTTGAGACATCGGCGGCGATTATCACGCTGATTGTCCTGGGTAAATTGCTCGAAGCGCGAGCCAAGGGGCGCACCAGCGAGGCGATCAAAAAGCTTATCGGCCTGCAAGCGAAGACGGCGCGGGTGGAGCGTGATGGCGTCGAATTTGATGTGCCTATTGCTGAAGTGATTACCGGCGATCTGGTCATTGTGCGGCCTGGAGAGAAGATACCGGTTGATGGGATTGTGGCCGACGGCCGTTCCAGCGTGGACGAAAGCATGATCACGGGTGAGAGCCTGCCCGTTTCCAAGTCTGTTGGCGACGAGGTCATCGGGGCGACGATCAATAAGCAGGGCCTGCTCAAGTTTGAAGCGACTCGCGTGGGCAAGGAAACAGCCCTGGCGCAAATCATCAAGCTGGTCGAGCAGGCGCAGGGCAGCAAGGCCCCGATTCAGAGTGTCGTGGATCGCGTGGCGGCTTATTTTGTGCCTTTTGTTATGGTCGTAGCGCTGATCACTTTCGTCATCTGGTATGTGGCGACTGGGGATTTTACGGCAGCTCTGGTGCGCTTGACGGCCGTGTTGGTCATCGCCTGTCCATGTGCGATGGGCCTGGCCACGCCGACGTCGATTATGGTCGGCATGGGCAAAGGGGCTGAATACGGGGTCCTTTTCCGCAACAGCGCTGCTCTGGAACAGGCGCAGAAGCTAGATACCATTGTGCTGGATAAGACGGGTACGATTACGGAAGGGCAGCCGTCGGTGACGGATATTTTGGCCGGTCAGCAGTCAGCAGATAGCAGTCAGCGGTCAGCAGAAAGTGTTGATGAGCTGCTGCGCTTGGCTGCTTCAGCGGAACGGGGGTCGGAGCATCCTTTGGGTGAAGCGATTGTTCATGCGGCTGAGGATAGGCATCTTGTGTTGAGTACGCCGGATGCTTTTGAAGGGATTGCCGGGTTTGGCATTTCGGCCATGGTTGATGGGCATGCGGTGCTGCTCGGTAACTTGAGGCTGATGCAGCGCGAGCAGGTGAACTTGAATGGTCTCGAGCCCAAGGCACAGCGTCTGCAGGAGCAGGCCAAGACGGCCATGTGGTTAGCCGTGGACGGCCAGGCTTCGGCGATTATTGCCGTGGCGGACACGATTAAGGAGGGCTCCAAGGAAGCTGTTGCGCGCCTGAAGGAACAGGGCTTGACTGTGGTCATGATGACTGGTGACAACGAGGCCACGGCGGAGGCGATAGCTGCCGAAGTAGGTATCGACCGTGTCTTTGCCGAAGTGTTGCCCGGCGATAAGTCTAGTTATGTGGCGCAGCTGCAGAAAGAGGGACTAAAGGTGGGTATGGTTGGCGATGGTATCAATGATGCGCCGGCTCTGGCCCAGGCGGATGTCGGTCTGGCTATTGGCACGGGGACTGATGTGGCCATGGAAACGGCCGATGTGATTCTCATGCGTGGCGATCTACGCAGCGTGCCCCAGGCGATCAAGCTGTCCAGGGCCACAATGCGCAATATTCATCAAAATTTGGGTTGGGCTTTTGGTTATAATGTGGTGCTTATTCCCATTGCCGCCGGTATTCTGGCCCCCTTTGAATGGGCGCCCGATTTCCTGCGCCAGCTGAGCCCAGTCCTGGCTGCCGGAGCGATGGCTTTCTCCAGTGTTAGCGTCGTGACCAACTCCTTGCGGCTGCGCAGGGTTACTCTGGACTGAAAATCAGGAACGCCGCGGGAACAAGATGCCCGGAAAGCTGAACTTGTTTATTGTACGGGTGGTATAGTCACTGCTGTGAAGTATGGCGTTCGCGGCAGCTATTCCGCTCTCCACTGCCGGCCCGATCCCTTCGCCCATATCTCTCGTGGCCAAGCCGGCGGCATCGCCGATAATGAAGGCATTGTCTATCTGCACGTTCTCAACATGTTGTCGTAGATAATATTGGTATCCTTTGGGTTGAAAGGCATAGTCATGCACTAGAGCAAGATCGGCCAGCTTGCGAACGAAGTGCCGCCAATGATCGCGTATTGATTCCCCGCGCGACCGCATACTGGCCAGCTTTCCGCCTATGCCCACGTTTAGAATTCCCTTGCCCTTGGGCACATACCATGAGTAGCCCAGCAGCTTGCGATCAAAGAACCATAGATGACAGCGTTCATCGGCGTAATCGTAGGCGAATTCTTCTTCCATACAGACTATTTTCTGTTCGTGAGCGCGGGGATTGATCTCCTTGAAAAACGTGGTGTATACAGGGCAGTAGGTACCTCCCGCCCCTACCAGATAGTTGCATCGATAGGCGTCGTCAATGATGAAACGACCGTCTTGGCGGCGAATATGTTTTACGGTGTGCTGCAAATGTGTGACACCGGAACGTTGTAAAAGCCAATGATCGAACTCAATTCTGCGGATAGCGTATTGGCGCGTCCTGACCGGGATTTTTAATCTGTCAAAGTGGAAGTTTAGCCTGTTAAACCTGACCAGGCTGTGAGGGTAGGAATCGACGTCCATTTGGCTATCGTACATGACCTTTGGCGTGATCCAGCCGGCGCACAGTTTCAGGCGCGGAAATTCCTGTTTGTCGAGAATGATGGCTTCGACGCCGCCCAGCTTCAGTTCGCGCGCACAGGTGGAGCCTGCAGGACCGCCGCCGATAATGATTACGTCTACGTCAATCAACTGCTTGCTCCATAATTGATGCACAGAATATCATGGAAGTAGCTCTGATTACACATCCTGCGACAGTCTGGCTGTTTGGTGCCGCGCCTGGTCATGACTATCTGCCACAGCTGGGCATCGCGCGCACGAAATCCGCCGGCGGCGCTGAGTAGATAATAACGCCACATGCGGCCGAAACGCTCGCCATATTTTTCTCTTAAATCAGGCCACGCTTTTTCAAAATTGTCGTACCAGACGATCAGTGTTTTGTCGTAATCAGGACCGATATTGTGCCAATCCTCCATGACAAATAGCCCTTCCATCGCTTTGCCCAGTTGGGCGATGGAGGGAAGCATGCCGTTGGGAAAGATATATTTTGTCGACCAGGCGTTGGCCGCGGTGACGCTCTCATTGCTGCCGATCGTATGAACAAAAGCGATGCCATCCTCCTTGAGTGTGCGGTAGACAACATCCATGTAAGTGCGATAATTCTTATAGCCTACATGCTCCATGATGCCAATGGAGATGACGCGATCATATTGGCCCTGCACCTGGCGATAATCTTCCAGTTTTAGTTCGACGGGCAGCCCTTTATACCGTTCTGTTCCGTATGCTACCTGCTCTTTGGAGACAGTTACACCCGTGACCTGTGCGCCGTATTTTTCGGCTGCATAGCCGGCGAAGGCGCCAAAGCCGCAACCCAATTCCAACACAGTCATACCTGGTTGGAGATCGATCTTCTGGCACACCAGATCCAGCTTCGCTTCCTGGGCGGCGTCGAGGTCGTCGGCGTCTCTCCAGTAGGCGCAGGTGTAGTTCATTCTCTTATCCAGCATCGCCTCAAAAAGGTCGTTGCCGGTGTCGTAATGCTCTTCGCCAATCTGGTAAGCGCGGCTGCTTTTCTGCAAGTTGAAGAGTTTCGACTGCAGGTAGTACCAGGCGATTTTCCAATTGCCTTTTACTTCTTCTCTGAGGTGGGCACGCAATATGCGGTCGAAAAACTGGTCCAGGGCGTGGCAGTCCCACCAGCCATCCATATAGGATTCACCCAAGCCAAGCGCCCCATCGTTCAGGACGCGCCGGTAGACGCGCTCGTCATGCACATGAATGTCATAGGGTTTGTCGCCGTTGATGCGAATCCCTATCGAATTGAGCAATTCTCGTGCAACTCTTTCTTCATTATCAGTGGCCATAAGCATCCCCTACAATGTTTTTTTGAACATCAAGCATGAATCCTACAGCAGACAGCCGTCTCCCGGCTGGGCCAGCAGACGGCCGTCTTCGAAACACGACCTCACCACGCAAAACCACGCGCACCACGCGCCCGGCTACTTCCAGGCCATCAAACGGGGTCCAGCCAACTTTGCTGAACATAGTCTCGTTGCGGATAGTGGTGGGGATCATGTCTACTTCGACGTGGGTGTCGGGCTGTTCGGGCAGGTCGTAGATGCGGCGCGGATTATGGTGCATCAGATCGATCAAGCGTTCGAGGGTGAGACGGTTTTGGGAAACGGCCGTTAACATCAAGGGTAATGAGGTTTCCAGACCTGGAATACCGGGTGGGGGAGTGGGCGAGGCTTTTTCCTGCAACGTGTGCGGCGCGTGATCGGTGGCGATGCAGTCTATCGTGTCGTTAATATGCGACCAGAGGGCATCGACATCATCCTGGCTGCCCAGCAAGGGGCGCATATCACCCAACGGGCCTAATTTGTTTGCATCTTGCGCAGTCAAGAATAAATGGTGTGGCGTCACCTCACAGGTGACGGGCAAACCGCGCCCCTTGGCGTCAGCGATCAGCTCGATCTCTTCGCGGCGGCTGATGTGGCAGAAATGAACGGGACGGTCGTATGTCGCCGCCAGACCAATGCCCACGGCAACGCTCTGCTTTTCGGCGTGCATGGCGATTAGTTTTTCGCGCGGCCACTGCTGGAAGCAGGCGCGCAGCGTGGGCACGTCTTCCACGCGCAGCGGGCCAAAGGTATCGTTGAGATAAATCTTAAGCGCATTGGCGTAGGCCGAAAGCGCCGGTAATTGGGCCACGTGCTCGGGACTGGCTCCGGCGAAAAGGCCCACGTCACAGCGGATATCCGTTTCGGCCGTCGCTCTTGTTTGCCGCATGACCTGCACGGTGGTCAAGGGTGGTGTCGTGTTGGGCATGGCCAGCAACATGGTCACCCCACCGGCCAGCGCTGCCGCCGTGCCCGTGGCGAAATCTTCCTTGTGCTCGCCGCCGGGCACGCGCAGGTGGGTATGAACGTCGATCAATCCTGGTAAGATGAGGTTTCCCATATATTCCTCTGGGCGCAGCCGAATTCTTTGCGAACAGGGTTAGTTGCCCCGCACCTGCATCCCCGCCGCGCGATAGACATCGTCTATAACCTGCATATTGCGTACACCATCCCAGCCGCTGGTGGGCACGGCCGTACCGTTTTGTATCAGGTCTATAAAGGCAGAAAGCTGCTCCTCATAGGTTGACGGTTTGCCAAATCGCTCCGTTTGCGTTCCCTCGCGCGTACGAATCGTCAACCTGGCCAGACCCATCTGCGGCGATGTCGGATTGCGCGCAGCAAGCGACCCCGTTTCCCCTTCGACGCGCAGCCAGAGCGCAAACAGCTTGCTGGAGAATAAGGAGGCTTGCAGCCGCCCTGTGGCCCCGCTAGGGAATTTGACGGTGGCTTGCATCAGGCGATCGACGCCGGGTGATGAAAGCGCGCTTTTGGCGGAGACGACCTCTGGTTCTTCGCCGGACACGTGGCGCAGCATGCTGACGGTGTAAGCGCCGACATCCATCATCGCGCCGCCAGATAGATCGAGCCGGTAGCGGATGTCACCAGGAAGGATGAAGGGGACGCAGAGGCTGGCCGCGACTTTGCTTGACAGCCCCAATTTCCCCGGAACGGACGACATCGATGATGCGCCTGGCCATCTTGTGATAGCGCCAATGGAAGGCTTCCATCAGGTAGCGATTCTCAGCGTCGGCCGTCTGCGCCATCTCTCTTGCTTCGCCGGCGTTGGATGCAAGGGGCTTTTCGCAGAGGACATGTTTGCCTGCTTCTAGGGAGCGAATCGTCCATTCGGCATGCAGGCTGTTGGGCAGCGGATTGTAGATAGCATCGATAGTTGGGTCGGCGATTAATTCTTCATAGGTGTCGTAAACGTGGGGAATACCGTGCTTGCTGGCATATTGCTCAGCGCGAGCGCGATCGCGCGCAGCCACGGCCACAACTTCGGCCCGGCTGTTTGTCCGTGCCGGGTTGATCAAGGCCGCTGGTGCGATGCGCGAAGCCCCTAGTGTGCCAATCCGTAATGGTTGTGTTTGCGCGTTGGTTTCCATATCTCCCTTTTGCTGCTCCATTCCCGGCTTGAACAGCGCGGGCACAGCTCAATAATCTTATATGCTACGGATAATTGTGTCGACCGTAAATTATGCTTGACAAGGATTCGAACTCGATCTATAGTATCGATACCTAAACTGACTGGTCAGTCTAGAAGGGAAAAGGAGCGAAAAATGGTTGCCTTGATCTTGATCGTCCTCGTCGGGAGCGTGTTGGTTGGTTGGTTGTTGCCCCTGGTTTTTAAGAGCGAACGGCCGTATGGCCTGGCCGGTGATATCGTGGTGCCGACGCTGGTTGGCGTGACCTGGGCTGTCATCGTTTACCAGTTTCTTGCGCCAATGGTTGGTCTTAGCGGCTGGTTGGCTTTCATCGGCAGCGCGCTGGAGAGTATATCATTCGCGGCGATAGTCTTGTGGGTCATGCGCAAGATCAAAAAGTAGGATGCCCATGGCTGCCAAAGAAGCAACGGCCGAACGCCGGCAACAAATATTAAGCGCCGCGATGACCTGCTTCATGCGCAAGGGGTACTATCGCGCGACAATGGATGACATCGTCGCCGAAAGCGGGTTAAGTAAGGGGACGCTTTACTGGTATTTCGACAGCAAGAAAGCGATCTTTTTGGCCCTGATTGATTCCGTAATGGGTCAGATCGAACAAGGATGGGAAGCGGTGATCGGCGACGCGGACAAAACGGCGACCGAAAAACTGCGGCTTACCACGGCCCTATTTCGTGTAGAGTTTGGCGAAATGGCCCCATTTTTTGAGATCATGATGGAAGCATGGTCTCTGACCCGCCACGATCCCGACGTAGAGGCATTGGTCAAAGATCTGTATACCCCTTATCTGGCCATGATGTCGCAAATTATCGCCGAGGGGATCGCCAATGGGGAATTTGAAGCGCAATCGGCCGAATTGACAGCAATGGTGATCTTGATTCTGTATGATGGCTTGACGCTGGCCAAGGGGCTGGAAGTTATCGATGCGGATTGGGATCAACTGCTGGATGCGGCCGAATTGCTGCTGTTTCGCGGATTGGGGATCGGGAACGGCCGTGAAACGTGACACGCTAGTCATTGAAACTGAGAATCTGACCAAGCGCTTCAAGAAGGTGGTTGCTGTCGACGGCCTCAACCTACAAATCCAACAGGGTGAGATCTTTGGTTTAGTGGGACCGGACGGATCAGGCAAGACGACGACGATACGCCTGCTCGCAGCGATCATGGATCCGACGGAAGGCTGGGCCAAGGTGGCCGGCTTTGACACCGTGCGCCAGCCTGAAGCGATCAAACAACGTATTGGCTATATGGCGCAGCGATTTAACCTCTATGGCGATCTCTCGGTGTGGGAGAACCTCAATTTTTTCGCCGATGTCTTTGAAATGGTAGGCCAAGAGCGTCAAGAGCGCATACAGCGTCTGCTAAGATTTCGCTCGCTTGAACGAATTTCGCGACCGCCGTGCCGCCCATCTTTCTGGCGGAATGCAGAAGAAATTGGCCCTGGCCTGCACCCTGATCCATACGCCGCAGATCATCTTCCTGGACGAACCGACCACGGGCGTGGATCCCGTATCGCGGCGTGAATTCTGGGATATCCTCACGGAGCTGCATCTACAAGGTATCACCCTGGTCATTAGCACCCCTTATATGGATGAAGCGGAGCGCTGTTCACGCGTGGGCCTGATGTATGAAGGGCAACCTATCGTCTGTGATAGCCCTGAAAATGTGAAAAGCATGATGCGTGGTGACCTGATAGCCCTCTGGCCGTCCGACATGCGCCAGGCCCAGGTTTTGCTGGCGAGTCTGGATGGCGTGTTGGAAGTGCAGACTTATGGCGACCAGCTTCGCCTATTTGTCGAGGATGCGCAAGGGACCGGCGAACAGATCAGGGCGACTTTGTCAGAGGCAGATATCGACATCCTCGAGATGCGCCATACCCGGCCACGGATGGAAGAGGCATTCATCTCGCTCATCCAACGCCGCCGCGCGGAAGAAGCCCGAGTCGAGGTTGCAGCATGATCAACTGGCGGCGTGTCCTTTCGATCATGCGCAAGGAGTGGTGGCACATCACGCGCGACAGAATGTCTTTTATCCTGCTGTTGATCTCGCCCGTGCTGGTGCTGATCACCATGGGTTACGCCTTTTCGATTGATATCACCGATGTGGGTATCGGCGTTCTCGATCAGGATCTGAGCCCGCTGTCGCGGCAGTATGTGGCCCAACTGCGCAGCACCGATGCCTTACGCCTGGAAGCGTGGCCTGAAAATCTGGAAGATGTGGATCGCTTGATGATGCGCGGGACAGTGAAAGCGGTGGTGATCATTCCCAAGGGTTTTGCGCGTGATATGCAGGCCGGCGATATGGCTGCCTTGCAAGTGATCGTGGATGGCACAGATCCCAATACGGCCGGCCATGCCATTCAGCACTGGGCGCCCATACGGAGAACTTCGCGACCAAGCAGCTGCAGGCGCAACTGCAGCGAGCGGGCTATGGGGGAGGTCTGGAGTCGCCCATCGATTTGCGCGTGCGCCCCTGGTATAACCCCTCACTGCGTTACACCGTGTCCATGATTCCTGCGCTCGTGGGTGTGGTTTTGGCCGTGCCGGCTATGGCGGCTTCGTTGGCGCTGTCACGGGAACGGGAATGGGGCACGTTGGAAGGGTTGATCGCTACACCTATCGGCCGTTTTGAGTTGATATTGGGCAAACTCATTCCGTATGTGTTGGCCGGGCTGCTGAGCGTGCCCTTGTGTGTGGCTACGGCCGTTTATTTATACAATGTCGCCTTCCAAGGCAGTTTTCTGCTGTATATGTTCCTGGCCCTGATCTTTCTATTTGCCACGATGAGCATAGCCATGTTCCTTTCCGTCTTTATCAAAAGCCAGCAAGCGGCGATCATGGCTTCGCTGATGATATTTCTTTTTTCCGGCTTTTTTATGTCCGGCCTGCTGATTCCCTTCGCGCTCATGGGACCGCTGCTGCAGATGGAGGCCTTTATTCTACCAACCACACACTTCGTGATTATCAGCCGCAGCATCTTTGTCAAGGGGGCGGGATTGGCGCAGTTGCAAGGGTTTGCGATGGCCTTGTTGGCAATTGGGGTCTTGTTTTTTGTTCTGACGTCATTAATGTTTAAAAAGAAACTATAAGATGTAGGAGTAGGAGCCGGGACGAGGCCGTTGGTGGATGATCTTCTGGTTATCCGATTCAGTTGATCCGAGCTGCCCCGCCCCTACGATGGACTATTTGACTGGTTAACCATGATTTATCGGACGTGGAATCTCACCATCAAAGAATTCACCCAGCTTTTCCGGGATCGGCTGCTGGCGCCTTTGATCCTGCTGGGGCCGTTGGCGGAGCTGTTGATGATCGCCTGGTCTTCATCGCAGGGGATCGATCATTTGCCCACGGCCGTTTTGGATCTGGACAACAGCAGTGCCAGCCGTGGCCTGATCGTGGCCATGGAAAATACGGAGACCTTTGATCCTTACTTTGTAGAGAACCTGGATCAGGTAACCGAAGATATTGAATATGGCCGGGCGTTGGCGGCGTGGGTCATCCCGCATGGCTTCGAGGCCCAATTGTTGTCTGCGGATGAGACGCCATCTCCGGTGCAGCTTGTGGTAGATGGGTCGGACGTCATGTCGGCGCAAACGGCCGTCTCCACGGCGGGTGGACTGACGGCCAGTTACGGACAAGCTGTCCAATTCCGAACCGGTTGTTGGCCGGCGCGGCGCAAGTTCCGCTGAACATGAGTCTGCGGGTCTGGTTTAACGAGGAGATGAAAGAATCGAACTATATGATCCCTTCCGAACTGGGCTTTATTGCCGCCGCCATCGCGGCTATGTTGGCCAGTATGGTCATCGCCAAAGAACGAGAATTGGGCACGCTGGAGCAGCTGATGGTCACTCCACTGCGCTCATCGGAATTGGTTATCGGCAAATCGATCATGGCCGTATCGTTGGGTTACGTCCTGTTTTTGCTCATGTTGGCCATGGTCGTCTTTGTCTTTGACGTGCCCATGCGCGGCTCCTTGCCTCTGCTCATGGTCTTGTCTTTTTTCTATATGCTGGTGGAATTGGGTTGGGGGCTGATGATTTCCGCCTTTGCCAAAACACAAATGCAGGCCCTGCTGATTGCCTTCGCCGTGGTCATGGTCATGATCATCTTTTCCGGTTATGCCTTTCCTGTGGAGACGATGCCGCCTTTCATGCAGGTTATCTCCAATATCTTCCCTTTGAAACATTGGCTGACGATTTTTCGTGGGATTCTGCTAAAGGGCGCGGGTTTGCAGGATTTCTGGCAGGAACTGCTGGCTATTTTTATTCTGGGGATCATCATTTATACGATCACCATCTTCCTGCTGCGCCGTAATAAACTGGAATAATCATGGATTCTGAAGGGAATAAGAGCGGGACCCGATGCCATCGAGGCGCTTGAACTCAGCAAGAAGTTCGACGATTTTACGGCCGTTGACCAGGTGAGCTTCTACTGTCCGGCGCGGTGAGATATTTGGCTTTCTGGGTCCGAATGGCGCCGGTAAAACAACCACGATGCGTATGCTGATGGGGCTGCTGCCGCCCACATCAGGCACGGCAATGGTTCTGGGATTTGACGTAGCGCGTCAGACACGCGAGGTCCACCAGCGCATCGGCTATATGTCGCAGCGGTTCAGCCTTTATAACGACATGACGGTTGGCGAAAACCTGAAGTTTTTTGGTGGCACCTATGGGGTGCGTGGCAAACGCTTGCAAGAACGCAAGACAGAGATTCTGCAAATGGCGGGACTTGCAAGATCGGGAAAGGGAATACAGCAAGAACCTCTCTGGGGGATGGCGGCAAAGATTGGCGCTGGGCTGTGCCATATTGCACGAGCCGGATCTGCTTTTCCTGGATGAACCGACGGCGGGCGTGGATCCCATCTCGCGGCGCGAGTTTTGGGATCTGCTTTATTGGCTCTCCCACTGCCGGGAAAACGATATTTGTCACGACCCATTACATGGATGAAGCGGAACATTGCCACCGCCTGGCATTCATTCAGCGCGGCCAATTGGTCGCCGTGGGTTCGCCGGAAGAGATTAAGAAGGAAAAGATGTTGGGTGAGGTATTGGAGATAGATTGCTCTTCCCCTGACAAAGCGATGGGCATATTGCGAACCGCCGGCCTATTTGACGAGGTGTCGCTTTATGGGGCCCTGATTCACGTTGTGGCCGGTGATATGGAATCGCTAGAACCCCAGATCCAAGAACACCTGGATGCTGAAGGTATCAACGTGCGCAGTATGGAGATTATCGCGCCGTCGCTGGAAGATGTTTTTATTGCAAGTGTGCGGAGTTGAGAGAAGTGACATGAACGAAGAGAGAAAGCGTGTGGTGATCATTGTCGTGGCCGTAGTGGGCCTGATTGTTGGCGCTTTTGCTATTGGCTGGCTCTATTACCGGTTCAATCCGGACGAATGGACAACGTTGACGGCCGACCTGAGTGGGGAGGGGGAGAACACTTCTGGGCCGCGCATTGTCCGCCGTCCGGCGCTAAGCACCGGTGGGCTGAAGGCATCCGGCAATATTGAAACGGACGAAGTTACGATCGCCGCCGAGATAGGTGGGCGCATCACGGAAATAACCGCCGATGAGGGGGATAGTGTCGAGGCCGGAGACGTCTTGTTACACGTGGATCAAAGCAGCCTCTGGCCCAGCGTGAAGCGATCCAGGCATCCATCGCGCAGGCCAAGGCGGTGCTAGATGGGACGCAGGCGGCGCTGGATCGGGCTGAAAAGGGGGCGACCAAGGAAGAAATTGCGGCTGCCGAAGCGGCCGTATTGGCCGCCGATGGGGCCGTGGCCGCAGCGGAGGCGGCTCGCGATCAAGCGGTGATCGGCGCCAGCAGCGCGCGCAGCGTACAGGAGGTAGAGAGCTCCGTAGCCATGGCAGAGGCGAATTTGGCCCAAGCGCAGGGAGCGGTAGAGGTAGCTAAGGCCAACCTAGCGGGCGCCGGGGCTGAACTGGCCCGCGTTCAAGCGGGGGCGCGTCCGGAAGAGATAGCCATGTACCAGTACCTGGTTAACCAGGCCCAGTCGGAATTTTTAATCACGGAGCAGGTTCACTTCGAAAATTTTATCGACAAGGAGATTGGTGGCGGTGGTGAGGAGAGGGCGCGTTATGCACGCGAGAGCGCCCGCAACGCCCGCGACGCCGCCCAGTCACAATTGGACCTGGCCAAAGCCGGGCGCTTCGCCCGAAGAGATTTCGGCTGCTTATGCAGCCGTAAGCGCGGCGCAAGGACAAGTAGCCATCGCCGATGCTGGTGTCGAGATGGCTGAGGCGGGCTTGGCCGGGACTCGAGCCAATCCGGAAACATCGCAAGATAACGTGGCTGTTGCCGAAATGGGAATTACGGCTGCCGAGGCGCAAGTCATGATCGCCGAGGGGCAGCTGGCACAAGCCGAAGCGGAACTGGCTCGCTTGCGCGCGGGAACAACGGCCGAATCAATAGCTGCCCTCGAAGCACAGCGCGCCCAGGCGCAAGCGGCACTGGCAGCTACCGTGGCCAATTTGAAGGCTCTGGATATCGAATTAGAGCGCACGAACCTGGTCGCCCCCAGCGCGGGTCTTGTCTTGCAGCGCCTGGTTCATGAGGGTGAACTGGCTGCTCCCGGCGCGCCACTATTTACGCTGGCCGATCTGGATGAGGTAACTCTGACCGTCTATGTACCGGAGGCGGAACTAGGCAGGGTGGCGCTGGGTCAGGCTGCCGACGTTGTGGTAGACGCTTATGTTCAATCGTTCCCAGGTGAAGTCTCCTATATCGCTTCTCAGGCGGAATTTACGCCTAAGAATGTCCAGACGCAGGAAGAGCGCGTGCACATGGTATTTGCAGTTAAGATCCGCCTGGGAAATCCCGATCAACTGCTTAAGCCGGGCATGCCTGCTGATGCGGTTTTTCGCTAATCTTTTAGACGAACACAGCGGGCAGGTTTCAAACCTGCCCCTACGAGACTGCTGACGCGGTATTTCGCTAATCTTTTGGCCGGACGCAGATTAACGTAGATTTGGACCCATTATTTTCGACTAACTGCTAAAGAGGCTTAATTTCTATGTCCAACTTGGATTTACAACAGCTTATCCAACGTTTTGCCGAATCATCTTGCAGCTGGATGAGCACGGTGCGGCCAGACGGCCGTGTGCACTCCGCTCCCGTCTGGCATATCTGGATAAATGGCTGCGCCTACGTGGTGACGACGGCGCAGGCGGTCAAAGTTGGCAACATCGATAACAACCCCAATGTTGTCTTGACCCATCCCGATCCGCATAAAGCGATCATCATCGACGGCGTGGCGACTGTCGTGCAGGATAAGACAGAGTTGCTGCGGCCTTTATTCCAGGCCAAGTATGATTGGGATATTGTTGAAGATGATGATTATGATACGGTCATCGAAATACGGCCGCTGAAGCTGCTGGCCTGGGGCGAAGAAGGGGCGGGACATCGCCAGCGCTGGTCTGGCGAAGAGATTGCGGCCGTAGCGCTCGATTGACAGAATATCTTGACATTGTTTTTGTGCCCGAACAAATTATCCAATCTTATCAGAAGAGCTTCATTTTCAGTTTGTGACTGGCATGTGGCGCAAATAGGTCAAAGGAATTTGAGGAGATCATGAACTACATTGAGTAATTGTTTGAAACTCAAACTATTAGAAGTTGGTGCGGTCCGGTGGGGGGATGGATTTTGGGGACACTGGTTCGAGTTGAGTCAATCTTCTATGTTGCCAAGCATGAAAAAGGCTTCGGATGAACCCAACCCACTAATGGTGCGGTCATGGGTAATTTTTATGTTGCGGCCGGCTTGAGGGAGGGCAAACATCACGGCACATTTTGGAGTGATGAAGATTGCTACAAATGGATGGAGGCGCTTGCTCATGTATAAGGCACTACCAAAGACCCGGATATCCTGCGAGTTTTGGATGAACTCATTGCTGTAATCGCGCAAGCCCAAGAGGGAGATGGCTATAATGACACCCAGATACAACTGGCTGAGTTAGAACTCTGGACCCACATCAGAAACCATGAACTCTACAATATGGGACACCTATTGCCAGTGCTCACAATGAAACCTGTGCCAACATCGCCCGCGCCTTGCCATGGATGCATGATTGGGTTTGGTAGCCTTTCTGACAATGCGACCTGGATTCATTTATTTAGCTCAAGTACCTTGGACACCTAATTACCTGGTGGCAGCCCTATCAAACTCACACAGACGACAAGTTAACCCTGGGAAGAAACTATTAAGTTTGTTGTTGAAGATGTGCCTGGTTCTGAGATGACAATCAATGCAAAGAAAGCCTGTCAAGAACAAACGCGAGCCGCTCTTCAGGCCGCAATACTGGTACCCTCACAACGCTATATCCCAAGGCACTGTAATCCCGGGTGTGCCACTCATCGAGAAAACCTGCATGAGTAGCATCTTCGAACCTGAGGCCGTTCAGCTTAAGAGGGAGTGGGTCGAGGATAAATACAGAAGCATAACGATGGTGGAAGCATTCTGGCAAAATCTCATTCGGGTTCAGTCCAAAGACTCGGTACCATGCGAGGGAACCTGGAACGGCTCCGTCGAGAAAGGCGAAATCCTTTGCCTGCAATCCGCGCTCAATTCCCAGTTGCATGTCTTTTATGCCGAGTTGTAAGGTGGCTGCATTCGCGCGAATCTCATCGATGGTTCGCCCTCTGGCTATTTCTCTCTCCAGGTACTGTCGGGCACTCTCGGGAACTGTCTGGAAGCCTTTGTCGGCCAGCAGATTAATCAGGGTGGTTTTGCCGCAAGAGGGCGCGCCCGTTAGCACATGCCAATTCGTCTGAACCCTGAATGGAGTTGACAGAAGATCCCAGTCTAGCTCTGTCGCTCTAAAATCGTATTGAGGATTATTATGCATTCCGTGATCCTCGAATCGCATCAGAAGGAGGGCTGATATAAAAACTGATTCTACTGCAACTCATCCGTAATGCTATTGCTGACAGATCGCGGATTTCTCCTTTCTGGGGTTCTTGCACATTCTACTTCCTTACAACCTGCAGTTGCCGCACAAATGATTTTCGATTAACCCAGGTAAACAAGATCAGGGCCAGCAGTGAAACGATGCCAGCCCAACGAAATGCTGAAACGGCGCCGTAGGCGTCGTAGAATAATCCTCCGGTAAATGCGCCTAGGGCGGAGCCCAAGCCCATTACGGTGCCGGCAAATACGCCTTGTGCCGTAGCGCCCAGGCCTGGTGGCGCCATCGCATTGGCATAGGCAACGCCTGAGGTCCACATTAGGGCAAAAGTGGGCCCATGCAGCAGACTGATCAAGAGTACCTGCCATGGCGCGGTCATATTGACGTAAGCGAGAGCACGCACCACGGTGAAGAACATGGAGAGAGCCAGCAAGAATTGCGCATCCCAGCGCGCCAGCAGCCTGCGCGAGTAGAGAAAGATGGGAATCTCACTAATGGTAGCCATCATTAAGGTCAGGCCCATTATCGTGCGGCTGGTGCCCACTTCATCCAAATATAGGAACAGGAAATTGAGGAAGATGCCTAGACTCAACCCTTCGAACAAAGCCACTGCCAGGAACAGAATCCAGTTGCGGTTCGCGAGCAGTGTTCTCAGCTCTTGCCAGAACCTACTCCCGGCGGAACTCACGTCCATGGGCAGCCTGGCGCCAACGACCAGCAGAACGAGCCACAAGGCAAGATAACCAATAAAGGCCCATTGTAATCCAGAGCGCTGGATGATCAGCCCGATGATGACGCCGGCAATGCCCCAGCCGTAGGATCCCCAGACACGCTGACGGCCGTATTCAGCGCTGCCTGCTCCTAACATGGCCATCACGGCATTGTCAACCAAGGGGATAATAGGCGCGATGAAGAAAGCATAAACGGCCACAATGGGGATCAATACCAGGAAAGTAGACGCCTGGCTCATCAGGACGACGGACAGCCAGGTGCCGGTGATCGCCGCCAGGAACAGCGGGCGATGTTTGCCGCTGGCATCGGACAGCATGCTCCAGATCGAGGCGCTGACCATGGTGATCAGGGGCACAATGCCGGTCAAGAAGCCGATTTCTCGCCCGGAAAGGCCCAATCCCTGATAATGGAGCGTGAGGAAGGGAACCAGACAAGCGACGGCGCCGAAAAAGACAAAGTAAAAAGCTCTAGCGACTATCATTGATCAGTCGTCCAAACTGGGATAACACTCCGGAAAGGCTTCAGTATGGCTTAGATCATAGCGATCATTGTGCAGATAGGCAATGTAGGAGGAAGGATTTTGAGCAACGGCCGTATGCGGTGGAATCCGCAGCGATCCTGACGGGAGTTCGTGTAGCGATTTAGATAGAATCATGATTCTACAGAAATTCCCTAGTCAAGCTGCTCAATGTGCAGGGTACGGTTATCGTCAAGGAGCTTAAATCAAAAGCAGACAGCACGTGACACGCACCAACATTGAGAATACTGGCAAGGAGTAGTGACTTCAGTCATGTCATCGCTAAAGATTACTCCAAGCCAATTTCGAAGGAGAATCAAGTTCAACCGATTTGGATGGGTTGGACAACCAGTCGATTGCTTAGGCCGGCACCAAGATCTTTACGGCGTGCGGAACTACCGAGCCAACCAGCGGGGTCGGTTCCCAAATTTCCCCGTCTCCGGTCACGGCCATGGGCGGATCCGCTTCCACCATGACTTCACGCACTTGCCAATGGGGAAGGGGTTTGCCAACTCGTTTGACATCCGCAATACTCGTCACCACCGATAGAAGCGAATCGAGATCCCGCTGGCGCACCACGATTACGTCCAGCAGGCCATCGCCAACGTCTATCTGATGCACCAAATTCAAATTGGGCGAGCCAAGACTGGCAGAGTTGGCGACCATCACCCACAAGCCTTCTATCTCTTCCACCTTGCCATCCAGCGTCAGCTTGTAATTGGCTATTGGCGGATCTTTCAGCGCTTTCAACCCGGCCAGGCTGTAGGCAAAACCGCCATATCTATCTTTCATCTCGCGATCGGCCGTTTCGTTGATCACCGCTTCGTAACCGATACCGACGCGAAGAATAAACAGATGATCATTGAGCCGGCCCATGTCCACCGGCTTAATCCGCGCCGGAGCGCCAGCAATCAATGCCGCAGCATCCGCTAAAGGCTTTGGCACACCGAGCTCCACCGACATCACATTGTTCGTACCCCCAGGTAAAATAGCCAACGGCACATCACTGCCTATTAGCCCCGCAGCCGCTTCCATGACCGAGCCATCACCGCCATAGATGGCCACAATATCCACCTCACCAGATGCGGCAGCTTCCTGGGCCAGGCGGCTGGCATCTCCCGCCTTCTTGGTGATGGCGATATCCCAGTCCAGGCCTGTGGCGCGGAATACTGTGTTGAGGGTATTCAAAATTGTTTCATCCTGCCCTGATGCAGGATTAACGATCACCTTTGCACGCTCAAAGAGGGGTCCATCCCTCCGCGTGCCTTTTCGCAAAGATTCCTTCGTTTGCTCCACGGCCGTTTTGTCCCATGCTGCCGAATCGATGGCCACTTTCGCCGCAGCGTCCGTCCGTGCCAGTTGGTCGAGTGCTTCTGCGGATAACGGCTGATGCGTAGCGTCTCCGCCGAAAGCGGCCAAGGCGGCCGTCGTACGGTACGCGTTATCCTGTCCGGTGAGTACAACCAGGGCCGAACTGCCACCCTGCATCTCCGCCAGCACTTTCTCGAGAAATTCCTTCGTGAAGTTACGTTCTGGTCTCTTGTGCAATTTTCGACCTAGCCAGGCACCACCGAGGGTGCCGATCAACACACCCGCAATACCCACCGGTGGGGCGAGGATGGCCAGAAGCCCGCCTGCCAACGCACCGTATCGGGTTCCTTTCTTATGGGCAACATCTAGCGAAGCCTTTGTGGTTGCCTTGCCTTCATAATCCTTCACCAGAGCCGCGGCCGTTAATACCGAAACTGATCCATCCTTCTGCAAGCCCTCCAGCTTGACGAAAGTCGTACCTGCCTGCTCCATATCTCTGTAGGCGATCACGATCAAATCTAGAGCATCGCTCATCTTTCATTCTCCAAAAGTGTCTTCATGAATAAGCCTAACATCTTGACTGTCCGGCAAACGACTACCCGACTATTCAACTGCCCACTCATTTTCGACGATGCGACTAACGAGTGAACCATAATCTTTGGCACCGACCGACCCGGATGAAAACTCAAATATCGTTTTGCCAAATCCGGGTGCTTCAGAGAGACGAACGTTGTAGCGAATAGGGCTGCAAACCCTGGCATGATAATACTCCAGCAGTAAATCATAGATCTGCTGCGATTTCTTGACGCGGCGGTCCATGAAAGTGGGCAATATATAGTTCAGACCCAGGCGCTGATGATAACGTTGGATTGCGCTTAGCGAAACACCAAATTCGCGCAACCCTTGCAAAGCCATCGTCTCCAGGGCAACCGGAGCGATCACTTCCGTGGCATAAAAAAGGGCGTTGATGGTCAATGAATCCCAGCCGGGAGCTGTATCGATGATCACGAAGTCGTAACGGCCGTCCAGCGGTTGGAGAGCATCGCCAATCGTGCGTTCGCTACCGAAATCTTTGCGGGCGATTTCACGTTTCAGGCCGGCCAACTCACGCCCACCGGCCAGCAGCCACAACTTCTCCCGAGCGGGGATAAGGGATTGTTCTGCGGAGCAGGTTCCACAGACGAGTTCCGCCAAGCCGAACTGCGCCTTGACCCCCAAGGCTTGTGCCGCCTGCCCCTGGGTGTCCATGTCCACCAGCAAAACCTTGTATCCTCGATCGGCCAATCCGGCGGACAGGTTGACGGCCGTTGTTGTTTTGCCGACGCCGCCCTTTGACAAAGCAATTGCGATCTTGCGCATGATGGTTCCTTCGAAAATCAAAGATTACGCATACTTTGGCTGCGCTCAGCACATGGATTACGCAGATTGAAATGAGGTGTACGAAATCTGTTTAGCCGTGAACTATCATTCATGGTGGTGCTCCGCGGCGCACATAGTCTCCTCTGCAAATGGCTGTTATCGATCAGCCAGGGTCATGTCAACAATTACGTGCCGCCTGGGCAAGAAACATTCTTGCCTTACAATAGCGGAAGAGCTTGCCTGGAAAAGTTGTCCTAGTTTGGTGAGCAGTATAGCATACCTGATTTCTGTTCTCAAACGATTTTGACACATGAAATGAACAAATTGTTGCGCAAGAACAAATATTGGTTGCTCCTCGGAATTACGCTTCTGGGGGCATTTCTGCGCCTCTATCAATTGGATTCTTTACCGCCGGGCGATGGCTATGATGTCGCCCAATATGGCGTTGATGCGCTGAACATCCTGGATGGCTCATTTCCACTATTCCTGACCAGTAACTTTGGGCGGGAAGTGCTGTTTAGTTACCTGGTAGCCTTCGTGTTTCTGTTTACTGGAGCTGGAACATTCGGCATTCACCTGAGTTCGGCGATTATCGGTATTCTGACGATCCCGGCCGTCTATCTGGCTGCTAAAGAGCTGCTGGCGGGCGAGCAGGATCCACTACGCACATGGGGATCGCTTTTGGCGGCGTTGGTAACGGCCGTATCCTATTGGCATCTCAACTGGAGCAGGGTGGGTTTGCGCGTTATCTGGGTGCCGCTCTTCGCCTCCTTGATCGTTGCTGCGTTGTGGCGCGGGCTAAGAACGGGCAGCCGTGCTGCCTCTGCCGTCTCTGGCCTGCTATTGGGACTCAGTATTTATACTTATCAGGCAGCGCGGTTGTTGCCGCTGTTGGTTTTGTTTGCTTTCTTGGTAAAAATTGCGGCCAGGCGATCGCTGTCCCGCCGTACCGCGGAAGAAATGGTGCTAACGTTTGGGTTGGCTTTTTTGGTTTTCGCGCCATTGGGTCTTTACGCTTGGCGCAATCCAACTGCCTTAAACGATCGCCTGCGCCAAGCGACGTTGGTTGACCAGTCGAAATCGATCCAGGAGCAGGCACAAATCATTTTTGCCCAGAGTAAGGTAGCGCTGCGCATGTTTGTGATCGAAGGGGATGACGAACCTCAATTTACGCTTTCGGGCCGGCCGTCTCTGAATCCATTCTTGTCGCTGTTTTTCTTAGCCGGAATAGTGATCGCTCTTTGGCGCTGGAAACAGCCTGTTTTCCTGTTCCTGCTTTTCTGGCTGCTGCTGATGACCGCTCCGGCGATGCTGGCAGGGCAAGCGGCCACTGCCAAACGTGCGCTGGGCGCTTTTCCTGTGGCAGTTATTCTTATCGCCATAGGCTTGGCCTTGCCCTGGCAACGCTTTTCCTCAAAAACCGCTCGCACAGAACCACATGCACGATGGCGAAGTTGGTTACTGGCTGCCTATGGCATGGTCGTCATCGTTGGGTTGGCCTGGACGGTTGTTATCACCTACCGTGATTATTTCTTGCGCTGGGGCGTGGATCCCGGCTTGCCAGCCCATTTTCAGGCTGACCACAGCGAAGCCGGCCGTTACATTGGCCAGCTTCCCCTGGAAGAAACCGTTTTCGTATCTCCATTCGCAGTCTCCCACCCGGCTATTCAGTTACATTCACGGCGGCACCCGAATATGCGCGGCTACAATGGCCATTTCTGTCTGATCCTGCCAACAGGTGATACCGCATCCAGCACGACCTATGTTATTGTACCTGGGCCGCAGGAAAAGAGTCTCGAACGATTGCAGCAAGTATTCCCGGGGGGTCAAGTTGCGCGGGGACCGCTTCGTGCGGACACAAATCAGCCTTATTACTTGACTTATCGTGTTCCTGATGGATCCACGATCGATATTGCTCCCCAACAAACGGCCGACTATATCTGGGACGACAAGATCAAACTGCTTGGTTACGACTTGGGGCGAGACAGTTACCAAGCTGGAGAAACGATAAACTTGACCCTTTATTACCAGGCCTTACAGGATGGTATGGCCAACTATACGGCCTTCGTGCACTTACTAGATGATTCAGATCCTGCGAATGGTATTGTCCTCGCCGGGCAAGTGGATAGCGAACCTTGCCGCGGAGCTCTGGTCACTAATAACTGGCAGGCAGGTGAAATTATAGTCGACTCGATCAGCGTACGGATTGCGGAAGACGCTTCTCCCGGTGATTACCGGCTGCTGACAGGCTTTTACAACTGGCCAGATCTGTTGCGGCTCCCAGGTGTAGCGCAAGAAGAGATGGATCCCGAAGGTCTAGCCGCCTTGGCCAGGATTCGTGTGGATTGATTCTACCCATTTACTCGCTTGAAGTTTCGCTCAATTGATTCTCGGCTCTTTTTTCCTTAAGCCGCTTACGTGTATGTTTGATATCTCGCCAGCGGCCTTGCGCATTTACTAAGAAAGTTTCATCTTCTCGCGCCGGCCAATCGTATATGACGTACGTTCTGGCGATCTTATCGTGCCAACCCTGGCGACTATCAGAGATGAGCACCCAGAGAAGCCCTAAAAACAAGACAAGTGCAGAAAGAATAAGGGCAAAGTAGCGAACAATTGCGCGCCAAACGGTGATTCTTGAACCATCCGTGGGCACAATGCGCACGCCGACAAGTGCCTTGCCCACGGATTGCCCAGCGGAAAAGGTCCAGATCGAATACAAAGTAACTGAAGGAGATAAAACTGACGCTGCCCAGGAATGTGATCGCGCGTAGAACGTTACCAAGGACATTGTCACTAGCCAACCATTGGTCGATCAATTGGTCGAGGTGAAAGAAGTTCACCAGAAGGCTGACAACGATACCCACCATCGTGATCGCGCCAATGACGACCACAAGATCGATGATCAAAGCTATGAAGCGGCTGGCAAAACCGGCATATTGCCCCTGAAGTGGGCTAGGAGGAGGTGTTTTCGTTTTCATCTGTTTGTAGCTGTGCTTTGTACTCCTCTATGGTGAGACCGGCCCACTTCTGTACTTCCGGCGGGGGGCCAGCCAATTCAGCCCGTGGTGCGCGGCGCAAGATACGGCGTACGATGCCTTCCATCACATTATCGGCCGTCACCGTGCGCTCGCGCACTTCATCGCGCATCTCAGTGGCAACGCCAAGACTTTGCTCCGTAATTAAGGATTGCAGCTCAGGATTCTCTGACAGGCGATTGATAAACTCGTCGACAATCTCGCCGTAAGTCCTGCTGGCTAACTGGCGGCTTTGTGGTTCTTCAACGCGGCCGTCAGCAATCCAGCGTGCCAGGCTCTGTTCCCCTCTGCGTACCAACTTATCATAACGGCGCTGGATGGGATTAAAAAGGAAGCTGTTCGCAACCGGTTCTGTCACTCGATTGGTCATGCTGGCCGACCGGCTGGCGATTTTCGCCCACAAGGTAACATTGCGACGAAAAGTTGACTGCGCGTCGAAGATTAATCCAACCAAAGCAAAGCGCAGACGGTCGAGTTCATCTTCCCTGGTGACGGCCGTTTCATCCCCCTCTGTGCTGCTTTCAGCCGCTTCCCTGCGCAACTCTTCTTGATACTTTTGCAGTCGTGTGGTCAGCTGGCTCGTTCCCTCTATCGCGCCGCCAACAAGAAGTCGGGTCAGTGCCTGCAGCGAATCGAAATTCGCTTCTGTCGGGCCGGCGTCCGCTGCCAAGCCATCTACAGCAACCGTATTGTCCGCTTCCGCAGAATTTAGCTCGTGCACAGGCTCGGCCGCTCGTTTCCGGTTCCCTATTCACCTGATCCGTATCTGCGCCTGGTGCTCTCCCCCTCATTCTGCATGGCTGCGGCCCCTTCTGTGGAATCCACCCCTTGAGTTGAGTCTGTTTCTAATTCGGCATTATCCTCCGCTACACCGGGAGGTGATGTAACGGCCCAAACCTCGCCTTCTATAATGACGGTTTCAAAATCATTCTTGCTGTCCATATCCATAGTTATTTCCGGTGAAATGTGAATTATCACACTGCATTGACTTGAGAACGGTGCCTGTCAGGACGGTAGAACCGAGCCAGTTGTATCATTATACCTCGTCGAAATGTTGCGAACCAAAATAAGATGGTATACTTGGACGAGTCTAATGATGTTGAATGTCGTTAGTGGAGAATTGTTGAACGCTCAAGAGACCAGAACACAATCGAAGAATTCGGATGGAAATCACAATTGGCGGCCGTTCTGGGCCGTCTGTTCAAACTGCTTGTTCTGCTTGCCGTGAGTACACTGGTAGCGGCTGGCGTATTGACGGTGGCTTATCTCCTATCAGTGCGCTCGATCTATCTTCCTGAGCTGGGTTACTTTGGCCAGCTGGTTATTGGTGCCATAGGCGTATGCTTGCTGGCGTCGCTGGAATTCACCCTCCTTGCGCGCCGCCGCATTGTTCGTATCAAGTCTTACGGTATCGCGAATGGCTGCCCAGCTTGCGGCGATCACCGTTTGATACGCATTCACCGCCAACGTAGCGACCGCTTGCTGGCCACGATCTTCCGCCTACCGCTTCGTCGTTATGTTTGCCAAACATGTCAGTGGGTGGGTGTGATGGTCTACACGCCTGCGATGATCAATCCCGATATCTCTAAGGCATTGAAAATGGCAAATGCTGAGACGTCCCGAAGTGAAAGCGCGCAGACTACGGGTGTCAATCATCAGATTGTGGATAATACGCTAACCATTAGCGACAATGGGGCTGGCTCAGTTGGCGAAAGCATTATCTATGCAACCAAGGCCGTTGTAAACGCTCCCTTTGGATTGAGCCTGCGCTCTGCCCCTTACAATTCGGCTGATATTCTCAGTACGCTTCAATCCGAAACTGTTGTAACCTTGGTCGATCCTTTCGATGAGGATTCGCCAGCCACCTGGCGCAAGGTTGTCGTTGGCAATCAGGTTGGCTGGGTATCCGCGGCATTTCTTAGCTACCTGGGCTAAGCCTTCCTATTATTGACCAAACATTCTGGCCAAAAATCCGGATCTGCTCTTTCCTTTTGACGCAGCTTCTTCCTTATTCTTACGCCGATTGGCTCTAACCTTCCCATCTTTTTCATCACCACCTGTCTCAATTTGAAAGTAGGATGTGCTGTAGTAGTTGTAGTAGTAATATCCGCTGGTCTTGGCGGAAACACGGTTCAGAACGATGCCAATCATGTTGGCGTTGACTTCACGTAACTGTTCCGTTGCCTGGCGCAGCTGGGTCCGGCGGGTTTGCCCCGCGCTGCTGACCAGCAACACGCTGTCCGAGCGTGTACTGAGAACCACCGGGTCGGTTACAGCGAGAACTGGGGGCCCGTCAATAATTACATAGTCAAAGAGTTCGGACAGCATGTCCAACAACGTATGCATTTTGCCCGAGCCTACCAGCTCGGCAGGATTTGGCGGCAACGATCCACTGGTCAGAACGTACAAGGCTCGTTGCCTGGTCTCGTGAATTGCGCCTTCCAGTAGCACTTGTGTTTCTTGTCTAGAGCGATTTGAATCGTCTTCAACCAACATCTGCACCAGTAAGTTTGTCAATCCATAGTTATTGGTCAATATTCCAAAAATTACGTGCTGTACCGGCCGGCGAAGATCTGCATCAATTATGAGCACCCGATGGCCTGCCTGAGCCAGCACAACACCAAGGTTAGCGGCGACCGTACTTTTTCCCTCAGCCGGATTTGCACTGGTTATCAACAAAGTGCGAGATGTTTGGTCAACGTTGGCAAACAGAACCGCTGTTCTCAAGGTGCGATATGCCTCAGATACGGGCGATCGCGGCTGGGTTAAGGTGATCACTTGATACTGGTCGTTTCCTTTCTCATCTATCACAGCGATTCCAGCCATTGTAGGAAGCTTAGCCACAGCTAAGATATCTTCCGGGGTCTTGACGGTGTCGTCCAGAATCTCTAAAAAGTAGGCTGCGGCCGTGCCCAGGATGAAACCTATGGCTGCGGCCGTAAGCACGGTGCCAAGCGTGTCTGGCCCGATGGGCGCAGTTGGAAGCGTTGCCGATTCAAATACAGTCAAGGTGTTGATGGCCCCTTGTTGTGAACTGGCCAACAAGGAGGCATAGTTTGCCTGCAATGTCGTTCTCTTCGCCTGCAGCCCACTGATTTGTACTTGAGCGTCTGCTATCTGCCTCGCGCCAAAAAATCCCGCCAACTCTGTCTGCTTGGCTTCGATTTCCAGGCTTGTCGCTTGGATCTGTCTCTCCAAATCGTCTAGCTGAGATTTAATGAATGCTTGACGACCCTGATCCTCTTGCTCCTGAGCGTTAGTAGGGCTGCGAAGGATGATTTGGTTGGCAAGTTCATTGGCTACCACCATGGCTCGTTCCGGGTTGGTGTCCGTTAACTTCAACTCAATCAACTGCGTATTGGGCACAACGCCAACTGAGTATGCCGGCAGCCAGTCCAGACCAAGAGCATCCATCGTTGCCAGGCGGACAGGGTCCCGTTTGGCCAGATCGGTGTAAGTTTGAGCAAGTTGTTGGCTCAACCAGAATTCGTTGCCGGTGGGGTTGGGATTGTTAAGCGCTTGCCCCAACATGAGCGTGGATCGCGCCTGGTAAATAGGTGGTTGACGACTGACGGCAAATAGGCTGGCAAGAGCAGCCACCAAAGTAGAGGCAAGAATCAACCACCACCATTTGAAAAGTGCATTTGTATATTGCTTCAATTCCATAGGTACAAACCTTTAGATGCGCTGCTGGGTAAACAATCGCTCTTTTCGCAAGCAGCCCGGTCGGCGTCAAGACCGAACGGGATGAAGCCGTTCGTATATCGCGTCTACACCCTTATATTCCTGTCGCCAATCATATTGTTGCTCTACCCAGCTACGACCATTCATTCGCAGTTTAGCAGCCAGATTCGGTTCAGTCAACACGCGAATGACGGCATCCGCGAACAAAAGTGGATCGTCAGCGAGCAAGATATTCTCTCCTGGTTGTGTTTTGATTCCTTCCGCACCGATCGAGGTAGATACTACTGCCAATCCGCGCTGCCAGGCATCGACAATTTTCACTCGCATACCGCCACCGGCAAGCAAAGGGACAACAAAAACACGACTGCCGGCTAGCAAAGGCTGAGGATCTTCAACAAAACCGCTAACTTCCACATGTTCTGCCAGTGGTGATCCGGGAGCTGCCAGTGCTTGCACCTTCAGCGGTGGATTTTTGCCGGCAATTACGAAAGTGGTGTCTGGTACAGCTTTGAGCACTCGTGGCAGGATCTCGGCGACAAACCAGAGAACTCCTTCCACGTTTGGCGGCCAAAACATCGTCCCCAAGTGGACGATTCGCGGTCCCATGTCCTGATGCGCGACGACTGGCTGGTTTGACGGATCGACGCAAATCGGTATTACCGTAACATGGTCGCGCCGTTGTGCCGCCGTCCCGTCCGGCAGCAGTCTCAGCAGCGCGTCTCGATCTTCGCTGCTAACGGTCAAGATCTCGTCAAACTCGCAACAAAGCTCTGCTTCATAACGTGCCAGTAGCTTTGCCTCGCGCTGCCAAAGTGTGCGCTTCAACTGCCCTCTCTCGTGTCTTGCCTGGCGCCCTACCAACAGATAGAGCGCGTTGTGCTGGTCGAGCAAGATACACGGCCGTTGCGCGGCTCGGTGAACAGCTCTGGCAAATAGGGCGTATTGGGCCATTGAAGTCTGATCGGCATGGACAACGTCGAATGCCTTTTCCTCGACCAATGCCTCAATCATCTTTTCCATTTTCTTAATCCGATCGCGGACAATTACAATTGGTCGCTGCGACAATAGGCTATTTAGGAGAGAGAGAGCATTTTTCGTCAGCGAACGTGATATCGGCACGGTGTGCACCGCAGAGCAGAAATCGCGCAAATGAGCGATGGCTTGCGCGTCGTCGTCTGCACGAACAAAAGAAACGAGCGTCACTTCGTGCTGTTGCGCCAGATGTCGCAGCATATAATAGGCGCGTATCTTTGGCCCACCGACCAATGGATAGGGCAAGACCTGGGTCAAAAGGAGGATATTCAGCCGGCTCATGCGCTTTGGTCACCAATTAGCGTCCCTTAAAGCCCACAACCTTGGTAATCGTGCGCAGTAGAATCAATACATCGAGGTAAATAGCGGTTCTCTTTATATAGTAAAGATCATACTCCAATTTGACTTTAGCATCTTCAACCGAACTACCGTAATCTTGATGAATTTGCGCCCAACCGGTGATCCCGGGCCGTACGAAGTGCCTGGCGCGGTAGAAGGGAATTTCGCGCGCCAAAATGTCGACGAACTTTGGCCGTTCCGGTCGCGGACCGATCAAACTCATTTCACCACGTACAACATTGTGCACTTGCGGCAACTCATCCAGGTGCAGACGGCGCAGCCACCGACCAGCCAAGGTCACCCGATCATCATTCATCTTGGCCCAGACAGCTCCTTGCAACTCTTCCGCTTCCGGTACCATCGAGCGGAACTTAATCATGTAAAACGGCCGCGCGTTCTTGCCGACGCGCAACTGCTTGTAGAAAAGTGGGCCAGGAGAGGACAGAGAGTTAATGAGGACAATGGGCGGGATTAGAATACCCACCATCAGTACACCTACCGCACCCACTGCAATATCCAGTAGACGCCTGAACAAGGTGTAGAAACGCTTGAAAGGCTTGTCCTCATATCCGGTGATCGATTCGACGTCCCAGCCGACATACTCGACCGGTACCCTGCCGGTAAGTCGCTCATACACGGTTGACATACTGGTTACGGGAATGCCTAGTTCACGGCAATCAAGCAAAGCTTCCTGGACTTCCTCGCGCAGCGGGCCATCTTGCGGAAGCGTGAGGATCACTTCATCCACCCGGAGCATGGTGGTCAATTGGAGCAAATCTCTACTTTCTCCTAGCACAGACAACCCGTCCAATTTCTCGCCAACCTGTGAAGACTGCTCAGAAACATAGCCCAGGAGCACATGCCCCGTTCCGCGAAAAGGATTGGCATCTTGCTGAGCGAAATCTGAGCGCAACGCTTTGACCAGCGCAAGAGCTCCCTGGCCAGTTCCTAGGATCAAGGCGCGACTCTGGAAAGCAGGCTGAGTGAAAAGCTGTGCATAAGAAAAACGCCAAAGAACGATCAGAAGAAATGAAAACCCAATAAACAAAAAGCCATACGTCCGGTTTGCCATGACGGGGGTCAACCAAGGAATTCCCAGATAAACGATGCCTGTTAAGCTCGCTGCCGCTCCGGCTGCCCGCACACCATAAGTGGTACTTGCCGCCCGTGCCAGGTTGTATGCATCAAATATCGAGGCAAAGACGAACCAGGTCAACGCTAAGGTCACCAACCACTTCCAGGCATCCAAGAGACCTAAGAAGCTCGTTTCAAAATCAGCGCCAATTACCATTGCGCCAACCAGGGCCACGATCAACAACAACACATCAACGACCGCCAGAAGCAAGCGCCGCTCGGAACCACGCAGCCCCAGTGAGGTCGTCCGCCGCTCAATCCGCTTCTCAGCAGGCAATGATCCCACCTTTTCCAGCCCCTGTCTGTTACCGATCATCAATTTGTGCCTTCCAATTCAACCAAGCAACGAGCCTCAACTTCTACTCTAAGCGGAAGGATAACACGCCTACCTTACCTTTAACCTTAACGTCCAAATCTGAACCAGAATTCGAGACAAGATCACCCGGCGTCGATTGCATCAAGGTCGCCTGCGACTGTTTGACATTCACTAAGCAGAATCCATTTAGGATAATTCCGCATACATTGTCTTCAGAGAATCTAGTTCCTCGCGGCGGCGTTGTTCATACCAGATGCGTCCTGCCCGGCCCATTCGCTGCAACTGTTCACGATCACGCAGCGCTTCCGACATTTGCCGTACGAAAGCCGAATGATGTTCCAGTTGTACCGTGAAGCCGGTTTCTCCCTCTTCCACATACTCGGTCAGCGCCCCGCTGTGTGACACGAGCACAGGTTTGCTGAAAAAGTAGGCCGCTGCTACCAGAGCGGATTGGGTAGCAGAGATATAGGGTAATACAAGCAGAGAACAACGTTGAAACAGATCTATTGCTTCATCATCCTCGATCAAGCGGTTGCGCACCTTAACGTTTGTGGGCAATTCACCCTGCCACAATGACGCTAGGTTGCCCGGACCTGCTAATACCAACTCGTACGCTTTGGACCCCTGGCCATCAATTTGTGAGAAAGCAGTTAATAACTGCGTTATGCCTTTATATTTCTCCAGCCGGCCGAAAAATAGCATAAACGGTTCGTATGTCAGCTGCGATCCAGTAAGTGGTGTATTGTTCAGCTTTAATGCCTGAGTATAGCTGACAAAGAGATGCAGCAGTGGCGTATAAATCACCTTCTGTGGCGCGAGGCCTTGTTTAAGCAGTCGCCGCCGGTAAATGCGCCCATGTACCAGGATGCGATCTGCCTCGCGAATTATCAGGCGATTCCAGATTTGTAGCAGCGAACCAAAGCGTAAACCCGCATGTGGATCGAGGTCGTGAATGGTGTGTATCACCGGGTATCCCAAGTGGCGTAAGCGCCGCACCAGGCTCACATTCCAAAGATGTGGGCCAGTAAAGTGCACCACATCTGGCTTTAGATCGATGACCGTGTCGATGATCGCTGGTAGTTGCCGGAAGTCAAGACTCTCCCTTGACAAACCGGTATTGCTGGTTGTGATCGGCGTGCGGATTTCTACCTCGGGAGCATAGCGATCATGTGGAAATAACGAGGTTGTAACGAGCGCTATATCGTGTCCTGCCTGGACCATCTGGTTGGCCGGATCGGCCGTATATTGGTGCATGCCAAAAGTTGGCGATAGCAGCACATAACAGATTCGCATTACCCTGCTTTCCCGCGCATAAACATCCAAACTTTAACGATGAATTATAGCTGCCACCCATAGACGACCGGCGAGCTTGTCCCGCCTTTCGACTGGTGTTGATTCTAGATTATAGGGTAACGAGAGGCTGCCTGACAAACCCTTACCAGGCTATCCAGGTGAAAGTTCGCGCAAAGCGTCATAAAATAGAGGGCATGAACTATCTTGAAAAGCTGCGAAGGGCGCAAGAAATGAATGAGTCCTGGCTTTGCGTGGGCCTGGATCCCGATCCCGACCGGCTGCGGGTTGATGTATTGAAGTGGGACGATCCGATTCTGCCTTTTAACAAGGAGATAATCAAGGCGACCGCCGATCTTGTCTGCGCTTATAAGCCTAATCTTGGTTTTTATTTGCAGTGGGGGGCCGCGGGGATTATCGCCCTGGAACGCACGATCGCTTATGTGCCCAAGCATATACCGGTCATCCTGGATTGCAAGACGGGGGATATCGGGCATACGCAAGCGGCATGGGCGCGGGGCTTGTTTGACGCGTGGGAGGTGGATGCGGTAACGGTGAATCCGTACGTGGGCGAAGAGGCGATCTTGCCCATGATTGGCGAGCGAGCGGATAAGGCTGTTTATGTTCTGGCGCGCACGTCAAATCCGAGTGCGACTCAATTTCAGGGGGATTTAAGGCAAGGCCACGGTTTGTCGGCTGAAGTTTTGCGCCAAAGCCAGGCGTGGGATACGGCAGGCCATATAGGTTATGTCGTGGGCGCGACTTATCCACAAGAATTGGCCGTGGCGCGCGAGCTGGCCCCAACGGCGAATTTCTTGATCCCAGGGATCGGGGCGCAAGGTGGTAATCTGGCGGCGGCGGTTCGATACGGCCGTGACGTGGTTGCCGGGCCGGTGATCAGCGCCAGCCGCAGCATTATTTATGCGTCAAAAAGTGTGGACTTCGCCGAGGCGGCGCGAGAGGCGGCGCAGCAATTGCGTGAGCGGATCAATGATATGAGACGAGGAGGGTGCGGGTAGATGGCACTGTTGTGGCCTGCGGCATCGCTTGCGGCGACTTTGGAGCCAGGGGAATCGCATGTTTGGAGCGCCGACTTGGAACCTGCGGCGGATCAGCTGGCCACGCTACGGAAATTGTTGGCGCCTGACGAAGAAGCACGGGCCGATCAATTTCGCTTCTGGCGCGATCAACGACGCTATGTTGCAGGGAGGGGGATCTTGCGCAGGCTGCTAGGACAATACCTAGATGAAGCGCCCGAAGCAATTGAATTTGCGTATAGTGAGTATAACAAACCATTCCTAAAGAAACAGCAGTTGCAGTTTAACCTGGCCCACAGTGCAGAGCTGGCTCTTTTTGCGTTTTGCCAGACGGCCGATATTGGCGTCGATGTTGAGCGCATCCGACAAGTTAGCGATGCTGAAGGTATCGCCGCCCGTTTCTTCGCCCCCGGCGAGAATGAGTTCTTCCAGGCTACGGACTTGGAGCAGCGGGCTGAGGCATTTTTCGCTTGCTGGACACTTAAGGAGGCCTTTATCAAGGCGATTGGGGAGGGGCTTTCCTACCCACTGGATTCTTTTGAGGTCGCTTTTGCCCCTGGTACAGAACCACGGCTTGTTTCGGTGCAGGTCAGCGAAACAGAGCCAACACGTTGGTCGCTCTTTTCTCTCGCTCCCGCGCCAGGCTACGCTGGCGCCTTGGCCGTTAGTGGACGAAATTGGCGTCTGTCCTGCCGGCGGTTCAGCGAATAGCAAACAGCAGAAAACAGTCAACAAAGATATTCATTATCTGCCCTCAGTCGCTATGATGCGATAGATGATGCCGCATGCGTCTATTGTGAAGCTAATTGGCGATAAGTTCCAGGGGATTTATGTTGCTGTTGGCTATTTTGTCGAAGACGTTGAGGTGGGTGTGGTAGCCGCAGTCCCGACCACGGCATGAGCGGCCTTGCATATCGCGGGTGTTGCCGAGGTTGCTTTCTGTGCCAATCTGATCGCCGATATTGAGTTTGTCTCCTAACCTGAACGCTGAAAAGTCCGTGCAGAAAGGTTACTTGGTAAACATCATTTTCGATAACAATGGTGGGATTGCCGATGGCGTCGAAGTAATGCTCACTCACAACGCCGCTTATGGGGGATTTTATGGGCTCTGCCTTTGCCGGCGGCGATGTCGATGGCCATATGTCCGTAGGAAAGACCATGCACACCCTGGGTGACGACGTATTCGTCATAAGGGGCGATGAATGCCGATGGATCACCCAAGGGGAGTGTAGGGGCCTGGGGCTCAGCTTCGGCGCTGTTCTCTTCTTGAGCTGTAAAGGGTGGTAGGGGGACCGCAACTGTGCTGGTATCGGAGATCAGAGTGAGTGCCCCCCAAACCAGGCCCGAGGCAACTAGAATCGCGATGAGGATGAGGACCATGTCGAGCGGCGGGCCGGAGTGGCCGGCGTCGCCATAATCGGCGTAAACGGGCGAAGGTATCCACTCTTCGTTTTCCCATTCATCTTCGCCTGGATAGTAGCTGGTCGTCATTGTGTTGAAAGAGTCCTTATGCCGCTCGTCAGTTAGAACTTATGTTCTATTCTAGCACAAGAGTGTGTTGCTGTGCAAATTCACGTTCGAGTGCTTGGAAGTTAGGTTGATGTAGCCGAAAGAAACCGGGTCTTGCGCTCCAAATTAGCGGCTGTGTATGGCATGAACCGGGTTTGGTGTACGCGCTGCGCACGGGTTATGTTGGCAACAATGGGAGTACTAACGTTCCTTTGTTAGAATTGTGGACAGCTCAATCTTCAGCGATCAAATTGATGGCTTGTTTTGGATACGAAAACAGGTTGGCTTATAGGCCGGAAGAAGCTGGAAAGAGCCGTTCTTGAAAGAGGTGATGTGCGACGAAATCTGATTATCCTGGGAGTCGTGGTGGCGATTCTGCTCAGCGGTGTGGGGGCGATGTTGCTTTCTGTGCGGCAGGACAGGGACAGAAGGGAGCGAGCGACACCGGTTGCCTTAGCGGCTGCGGATTTTGGGCAACCAACTCCGACCTTACAGACAGGCCCCAGCAGCCAAGCCGCGGCGCAGGCCACGGTGGTGATCACGCATACGGTTGGGGCAGGGGACACGCTCTTGGGTATCGCCCTGAGCTACGATGTATCGGTTGAGGAGATTATCGGCGCCAACGATATGGTGGACCCTGATGCACTGGCGATTGGCCAGGAGCTGATTGTGCCTGGCGTTATCCCGCCAACGGCTGTGCCTACGTACGCCGCCAATTCCCCTCTTGCGCCGGCTGAGGCTCCTCTGGAAAAGCCACCCCTGGTTACGGTCAATGGGCTGGCCGAAAGCGCGTTTGTGATTGCCGCTCCTGATGTTATACGGCATGCGCGTGAAATCTTCGCCAGGGGTCAGCAAATGGGGCGTAATCCGAAGGCTTTCTCGGTTGTGGGCGACAGCACCACGGAGATACCCTTCTTTCTGGCTCGTTTCGATGGCGGGCCGTACGATTTGGGTGAATATGGTTATTTGCAGTCGGTGATCGATTATTTCTCCGGATCTTTTGCACGCGACAGCGTAGCGGTGCGCGTGGGCTTGCACTCCTATACGCTTTTTGACCCGGTGTGGGCGGATAAGGCAGTGTGCCAGTCCAATGAAGCAGCGTTGGCGTGCGAAATCCGGCTAAACAATCCCAGCATCGTCTTCATCCGTCTCGGTTCCAACGACGCCGGTGTACCCCAATTATTTGATGAGAGCATCCGCGAGGCCGTTCAATATGCGATTGACAACGGTGTGATTCCGGTGATCGGGACGAAAGCGGACCGGCATGAAGGCAGCAACGAAAATAATGATATTTTGCGCCAGATAGCGGCCGATTTCCGGGTACCTTTGTGGGAGTATGATCTGGTCGCGGGCACTATTGTGGATAGAGGTTTGGATGCAGACGCTGTGCACATGACCGGGTTCTACCCGCATGATTATACCTTGCCCGAGGCGTATCAGAGCGGGCATGCCATGCACAATCTGACGGCGCTCATGGTTCTTGATACGCTTTGGAAAGAGGTTATACTTGCCGCGCGGTAGGGGGTGAGGTGAGTAGGCGAGTAGTCGGGTAGTTGGTTGGTAGGATATGAAGGGACGTGGGAAATTTAGGAGGCTGACGCTTTTTTTGTGGCTGCTGGTGGTTGCGACGGCCGCTGCGTGTTCGGGACAAGGTTCTGAACAGGCGGCGCTGCACAGCGATGTGGCGGTCGCCGATACGCCCGCCCCTGAGCGCGTCGGCGTAGTTACGAGTGAACCAGACACGCCGGTACCTCCACCTTCTCCGACGGTGGAGCCAACAATCGAGCCCATGGCAACGGCCGAAGCCACAGCCACCATAACGCCGCAACCGACGGCGACGATTCCGGCGGTCACCATCAATGGAATGGCGGCGGATCAATTCATCATTATGTCTGACGAGACGCGACAGCATATCAACGAGATCTATGCTCAAGGAATGAGTTTGGGTCGGGATCCGCAAGTTTTCTCTATCCTGGGTGACAGCCTGATCGCGACGCCGCAATCTTTGGCCAAATGGGATGGTGCCGACTATAACCTAGGAGAATACGCGTTCCTGCAGCCCACGATTAACCAGTATGCTGGTTCGTTCGGTCGTTATGGGGTTAGTGTGCGCGTGGGACTGCACTCATGGTCGGTCTTTGATCCGCTCTGGGCGGACAAGGAATTCTGTTTGGCTAATGAGGACTTGCTGGCCTGTGAAATTCGTTTAAGCAACCCGAGTATGATGATCATCTTCTTGGGCTCAAATGATGCAGGTTCACCGGGTGGCTTTAACTTCAATTACCGGCAAATTATGGACAAGTTGATCGAACAAGGGATTGTTCCCGTGTTGGCTACCAAGGCGGATCGGTTTGAAGGCGGCGATAATGTAAATAACAACATCATCCGCCAGATTGCGGCTGACTACCAACTGCCATTAATGGAGTTTGATGTATTGGCTGACACGCTGCCCGGTAGGGGACTGAGTTCTGACAATGTGCACCTGACGTATCTGGAACCATTGGATTACAGTTCGCCCGAGATGTTTACACTGGGTTACCCGGTACATAACCTGGCGTCATTGATGACGCTTGACGCGGTAAGGCGCGAGCTCATCGAGGCCGGTGATTGATGTTTCGACAAGAGTTTCATATCAAAGATTTCGCAGATTAACTGATTTTGAGATGGTTTTATGAAGAAGATACTGTTTTTGGTGATGCTTATTTTTGTTCTGGCGGCTTGCGGCGGGTCTGGTGGTGGCAATCCTGCGCAGACTGTGGAAAGTTATCTGCAGGCCAAGGCGGATGCCGACGTTGAGACTATCAGCCGGTTGCTTTGTTCTGAAATGGAGGGTGTGCTGGAAAGGGAGACGCGCACTTTCGAAAGTGTGAGCGGCGTACATATTGAGGACATGGCGTGCGAGCAGGTGGGCGACAGCCAGGTTGTTAGCTGCCAGGGCAAGATCGTGGCTACTTACGGTACCGAGGATACAGAATTCCCGCTGGCATCTTATCGCGTGGTAGAGGAAGACGGTGAGTGGAAGTGGTGTGGAGAGGCCGCTCCATAAGATGCGGCAGAGAATCTTCTCGCGCGAGAACTTGTTGGCCTTACTGCTGTGCCTGTTCATGATCATGCTTTTGATCATGATGAGCGATAGCACACCGCAGTGGATTTACCAGGGCTTCTAAGTAGGGTTCTGTGGCGGTGAGGATCGTTAGGGCAGTGATCACGGCCGTGTTGCTGCTGCTTGCTGCTTGTGCTAACAGTCCCTCTGATAAGATAGTTTTCCAGGAACAGACTGCTCCGGCGACAGCGACTCTGCCGGCCCTGCGGGTCACGGATGGCAGCGTCACGGCAGAAGCTGCAACGGGAACGGCCGTGCCAATTGAACCTACCCCCAGCGCGACCGCATTTCCCGTAACCGAGACAGTGTCGCCAACGGAGACTGCCCAGGCCACGGAAACGGCACAGCCTCCGGCGACAGCGGAACCATCACCCAGCGCTCTGCCAACGGCCGCGCCGCAGCCAAGTGAAACAGCCGTTGTTGAAGTAGATCAGGTCACGGTGAACGGCATCGCGCTAGAGGATTTCGTCGTTATGCCGGATGAAGTACGGCAGAACGTGCGCGCGATCTTTGGCGTGGGTCAAGCGTTCGGCCGTGATCCTCATGCCTTCTCCAAATTGGGAGACAGCGTGACCCTCACCGATCATTACCTGACGCGCTTTGATTCTGGCCATTATAATCTCGGTAATTACGAATATCTCCAGACGGCGATTGCGTATTATAGCGGCTCCTTCGCCCGGTATGGGGTGGCGACACGCGTTGGATTACACGCCTGGTCGATCTTTGATCCGCTGTGGGCCAACAAAGAATGGTGCCTGGCGGATGAGGATATGGTCACATGTGAGCTGCGATTGTTTAATCCCAGCGTCTTGTTGGTGAAGGTTGGCTCTAATGACAGCGGCGCCGCCTCTTCCTTCGACAAGAATATGCGCCAGTTGGTTGAGTTCTCAATCGCCAATGGTGTTATCCCGATTCTGGCCACAAAAGCGGATCGTTTTGAAGGACCGGACGACCGTAACAACAAGATAATACGCCAGATCGCTCAGGCGTATCAAATCCCGCTCTGGGACTATGACCTGGTTGCCGGTACCCTGCCGCGACGCGGGTTGAGCGGCGACGATGTGCACATGACCATGGCAGATGCCGACGATTACACAAAAGCAGAGACATTCGAGCGAGGCTACCCGGTCAGCGATTTGACGGCTTTGATGACGCTCTATGAAGTTCTTGAAGAGGTAACGGCTGCCGGTGGCGCTTGATCTGCTGGTCATCCTTGTCTTAGGCGGGGCCGCTTTCCTGTATGCGGCGCTGGTGAGCGGCAGAGGGCGGGGCTGGGCATTGCTGGCCGGCAGTGTGATCGCCATTTACTGGCTGCAACCTTCGCTGCCCATTCGTTTCAGCGCTTACATCCTGCAGACAACCACGCTTCTGCTAACCGTCGCCACCTGGTGGTTGACGCGGCCGGCAGATGAGACGGCTGGTCAAGAAGCTGCAGGAGAGAATCGTATCGCCCTACTGGTGATCGGCTTCTTGATCGTGGGGATGGCCTTCAATCGTTATTTGGGCAGTGACGTGCGCGTGACGGCATACCGACCGCCAGCACCGTTGATCGTCGCGGCTGTTCTGGCCCTACTATTCGTGCTGGCTCTGATAGTGGGACGTGGTATTGGTCGCTGGGACCAGCGCCGCGTGCTTTCCGCAGCGATTGTGATCATCGTCCTTCTATTTGTGGTGCTGAAGACAGAGCCACTGGCCACGTGGACAGCTGCTTTGTGGAGACGGTCGACAGGACAGGATCCGTTGCTGGCGGGTACGGGCGATCTGGCCTGGTTGGGGTTTTCCTATGTCGCCTTTCGGCTGATCCACACGCTGCGCGACCGGCAGACAGGTATTCTTCCCGACCTTTCACTGCGTGAGTATGTCACCTACGTGCTCTTTGCACCGGCGTATATCGCGGGACCGATTGATCGCGCAGAGCGCTTTGTAACTGATTTGCGCGCGCTGCCGCAGCTTGTGGGGTTGGATGGCGACCGTTTCCTGGCGGGGGGGCAACGTATCGTCGTTGGCATGTTCAGGAAATTCGTTATCGCCGATGCCCTGGCAAGCGGGATGTCGCTGACGCCGATTAATGCGATGCAGGCGACTTCTGCGGCGGGTTTGTGGATGCTGCTGTACGGGTACGCCTTGCGCCTCTTCTTTGATTTCAGCGGCTATACAGATATCGCCATCGGTCTGGGCATCTTGTTGGGCATCAAGCTGCCGGAAAACTTTAAGCGGCCCTATCTGGCGACCAATATCACCAAATTCTGGCAGAGCTGGCATATCACGCTGAGCAACTGGGCGCGATTTTACGTCTTTTCGCCGCTGTCTCGTACGTTGCTGAGACGCGAGCCACGGCCGTCGACGACGCTGATTGTCTTTGTGTCGCAATTAGCGACAATGATCGTGATCGGATTGTGGCATGGGGTTTCGTGGAATTTCTTCATTTGGGGTGTGTGGCATGGTGTGGCGCTCTTTGTGCATAAGCAGTGGAGCGATCGCACACGCAAATGGTATCGCGGCTTGAGTCAAAAGCGATGGCAGAAACGAGCCTGGACGGTTTTCTCCTGGTTCATCACTTTCCAATATGTCGTTTTGGGCTGGGTATGGTTCTTGATGCCGACGGTTAAGTCGGCGGTGGTTACCCTGGAGAGATTGTTTGGGGTGGGATGGTGAAAATGAACCGGCCGCTGAACTGGCGATTTCCACTGAGGGTTATTGGCAAAGCGGCTGTGTTGTTTTTGCTGCTCAATGTGCTGTTTGCGCTAACGCTGCCTCTGGAGTTCCTGGGTCGCGCTTCCTTATATAATGGGCTGCTCGCGGGAAGGGAGCGGCTGCCTTATGGTGAGGTTCCCAGCGAATCTTATAATTTGAGCCTCTTTAACATCCCGGCGATGATGGCCAGCCACACAATCAGCCAGGAAAAGGACAAGGATGAATTTCGTGTGCTGGTCATCGGCGATTCGGCGACCTGGGGTTGGTTTTTGGAGAATCAATCGACTTTGACGGGGCAGATCAACATGGGGGATCATGTAACGGCCGATGGGCGGCGCGTCGTGGCTTACAATCTGGGCTACCCGATCATGTCCTTGACTAAAGATTTGATGTTTCTGGACGCTGCCAGGAACAGCGATGCTGATCTAATTGTCTGGCCGGTGACGTTGGAATCGTTTCCGCGAGAGAAGCAGTTGTTTTCGCCGATCGTGCAGAATAATCCGGGGCGTATACGGCCGTTGATCGAAAGGTATGATCTGCATCTGGATGCGCAGGATGCACGTTTTGTGGACCCGAATCTGCTTTGAAAACAGCATCGTCGGACAGCGTCGCAATCTTGCTGATTTAGTGCGCCTGCAGTTATACGCGTTCTCTTGGGCAGCCACGGGGATCGACCAGGCTATTCCGGAGGAGATTGCACTGCGAAAATCTGACTTCGAGGAAGATTTGAGCTGGCAAGATTATGAAGGGCCGCTGCCATTGGGCGAAGAGGAATTGGCGATGGATGTCCTGGCGGCTGGCGTGGCCTTGGCCGGAGACGTACCGATGCTCATTGTAAATGAACCGATGTTCATCAGCGGCGGCCAGAACAGTGATCTTCGCTATAATTCCTTTTATCCGCGTTGGGCTTATGACCAGTACCGGCAGCTGTTAGGAGATGCAGCCATTAGCAACGAGTGGCATTACCTTGATATTTGGGACCGTGTCGCCGCGGATGAGTTCACGGATACGCCGGTGCATTTGACGCCGGAAGGATCGAGGCAGATGGCTGAGCTTTTGCTGGAGGAAATACTGCGGTTTGGGTGGTAATTTGGATTGTGGCTGGGGAACGATTTGGCAAATCGTTCTACATTTTAAAGGGATGTAGATGATGGATGAAGTGACGGTGCGAACGAAGCTGCGCGAGTTTATCACGCGGGATTTGATACGGGATGAGGATTATGAATTGACGGACACGGAGGGGATCGTGACCGAAGGGTTGATGGACTCTTTTGCCCTGGCCGAATTTGGGGTGTACGTGGAACAGGAGTTTGCTGTCTATATTCCCGATTCCGATTTGACAGTTGAAAAGATGGATACGCTGGATCAAATGGTCGCCCGCGTTTTGCGCGACATGAGTTGATAGCGGAAGTTTTCAATATGTTAGGGCAAGGTAATCGATCTGAATTCAAAACGCTGCTGGACGCGCTCGCGCTTCATGCTGAGGATGGCGAGCGGGATGCCATTGTTTATGTAGCAACGGACCAGGAAGCGATCCGTGTGACGCGGCGGGAGTTCAGGCAAAGTGCCTTGGAATACGCTGTGGCCTTGCGTGCATTGGGAGTGGCGACTGGCGATCTGGTCGTCATCGCCCATACACAGAACCTGGAAAGCATTTATGCCTTTTGGGGTGCGATGCTTGCCGGGGCGATCCCTTCGATGTTTCCGACGCTGACGGAGAAACTTGATCCGCAGATTTACATGCGCAATATGGCCGAGCTGGTGCAGATATCGGCCGTTCGCGTCGTGCTGACCACGGATGCTTTCGCGCCGGTGCTGGATGAACAGGTGGGTTGTCCTGTGTACGGGTCGGGCCAACTGGGGGAATTGGTTGCCAATGGAGCCGTCGGGCAGTTCTTAGCAGCCGATCCTGATGAGGAGAAGATCGCTTTCTTGCAGCATTCCAGCGGGACAACAGGCTTGCAGAAAGGGGTGGCGCTTTCACATCGCGCTGTGTTAAACCAATTGGCCAGTTATAGCGACGCTATCGCTCTCAACGGTGAGGATGTGGTTGTGAGCTGGCTGCCGCTTTACCATGACATGGGGCTGATCGCCGGGTTCTTGCTGCCCCTGGTTCAGGGCGTGCCCCTGGTTCTGATGTCTCCTTTTGACTGGGTCGGGCATCCGGCTTTGCTGCTGCGGGCGATTCAGGAGCAGCAGGGCACATTGTGCTGGCTGCCTAATTTTGCCTACAATCACAGCGCGCGCCGCATTCGACAACGGGATTTGGAGGGGCTTTCGCTGGCGAGTATGCGGATGTTCATTAACTGTTCCGAGCCGGTGCGAGCGGACAGCCACCAGCTATTCCTGGAGCGTTTCGCAGCGTATGGGGTGACGCAGGAGAAAATGGCGGTCAGCTATGCAATGGCCGAAAACACATTCGCTGTGACGCAAACGGCCGTGGGGCAGGCGGCCAGAACGGACGTGGTGGACCGCCAAGCGTTGGAGGCCAAGAAGCAGGCTCTACCGGTGGAGCGTGATCACCCGCACGCGGTGATCCAGGTGTCTTGTGGTCCGGCGATTGAGGGCACTGAAATTCGTATAGTTGGTGAGCAAGGCGAAATTCTGGAAGAGCGTAAGGTAGGTGAGATCGCCTATAAGAAGCATATTGTATGCTGAGCGGCTATTATAACCGGCCGGATTTGGATTCTCTGCAAGATGGATGGTTTTTCAGCGGGGATAGGGGTTATGTGGCGGATGGTGAGCTTTATGTGATCGGCCGCAGCAAGGATCTGATTATCAACGCAGGAAAAAATGTGTATCCACAGGATATTGAGGCGATCGTCAACGAGCTGCCCGGCATTCATGCGGGGCGGGCGGTGGTGTTTGGCGTTGCAGATGAGCGGGAAGGTACGGAGTTGATTGCGGTTGTGGCCGAGGTGCGCAGTGAGGATGCGGGGGAGCGTAAGGAGATCGGCAAGCGAATTCGCCAGGAGGTGGCGCGCAAGAGCATGGTGACGGTCAGCTATGTGCAATTGGTGGGGGAGAAGTGGCTGATTAAGACTTCCAGCGGAAAGATCGCGCGGGGGGCGAATCGGGAGAAGTGGTTGGCGGAAAGGCAATCAAAGATTACGCAGATTACGCAGATTTAGTGAATTGTAGACTGACGGAGCAGAACGATGGAGAAGGAGAAGTAAAAATGTATCAAACGATTCAGCTATCGTTGGGGGAAGCGCTGCAGATGATCAAAGGCGTTTGCGAGGTATTGGAGAAGGATAACCTGGGTGCGGCCGTGGCTGTCGTGGATACGCATGGTGAGCTGATCGCTTTCGCGCGGACAGAGGGCTGTCCCTTGCCGTCGATCAACATTGCGATTCACAAGGCGTTTACGGCGGCGAGAGAAGGCAAGGAGTCGGGAGCGATCGGCCAGGCGTCGCGCGAGGAAGGGTTCGCGATCACCAACTTTGGTGACTTGCGATATACGGGCTGGGGTGGTGGTGTTCCGATTGTCAGTGAAGGTCGTGTAGTCGGGGCGATTGGGATTAGTGGCTTGCCGGAGGCGGATGATGTGGCCCTGGCGCGGCAGGCGGTTGCTGCGGCGTGGGGGCGTGAGGCTTAGAAAACATTCAGAAGATTTATCAAAGATTACGCAGATTACGCAGATTATTTTAGTGGGACGCGGATGAATGGCGCTTTTTCATTCCGGGCAGGTATTACCTGATATTTTTATCCCTGTAACCCTCCTGCAGAGATGCCAACTTTCCAAAAGTTGGCATCTCTATCACGAATCACTGAACTCTTTCAAGGTATGGGCCAGCTCAGTAAGGCGGCTTTTGGCTGCTTTGTGGACGGCTTCCGCCTTATGGCCGGTTAAGACTTCAAGCCCTTCATCGACGGTGCTGACGGCCCAGATTTGGAATTTGTCTTCGCGCACGGCGTCGACGACAGAGACGCGCAGCATGAGGTCGGGCACGTTGGAGGTGGGTATCATGACGCCTTGTTTGCCGGTGAGCCCCTTTTCTTTACAAACGGCGAACCAACCTTCTACTTTTTCGGTGACGCCGCCGATGGCTTGAATCTCGCCTAGCTGGTTGACCGAACCGGTGACGGCGATGCCCTGGTCTATAGCTATTCCTGACAGGCTGGAGATGAGAGCGTACAGTTCGGTTGAGGAGGCACTGTCGCCGTCGATGCCGCCGTAATTTTGCTCAAAGGTGATTTGGGCGGAGAGGGACAAGGGCAGATCGCCAGCGTATTGGCCGCCAAGATAACCGATCAGGGTGAAGAGGCCCTTGTCGTGAATGCTGCCAGCCAGTTCCGCTTCGCGGTCAATTTGGATGACCCCTTCTTCGCCAACATAGGTGCGGGCGGTAACCCGGGAGGGGTGGCCAAAGGCGTATTCACCAACCTGTGAGACGGCCAGGCCGTTGATCTGGCCGACCTTTTCGCCTTGGGTGGTCACCAACTGCTTCTCTTCCATCAAGCTCTCGCGCATACGCATCTCAATGCGATTTTGCAGATATTCGCGGTTGTCGATCGCAGTTTCTACATCGTCGACGGTCACCAGTTCGCGACCGGTGACCCTGGCCCAATAGCTGGCTTCACGCACCAAATCGGCGATATGGCCGAAGCGGGTGCTCAGTTTGTTCTGAGTGCCTGCCAGCCGCGAGCCATATTCGATTACGCGCCCGACGGCCGATTGGTCCAGGTGTAAGAGATCTTCTTCCTGCACGCGCGTGACGATAAAAGTGGCGTAGTCCCGCTCGTTTTCGGGAGTTCGAGCCACGCTCTCATCGAAATCGGCCATAACCTTAAAGGTGGAGCCGAAATCCTCGTCCAGGGCGTGCAGATAGTAATAGTGGCTGGCCGGTCCGATCAACACGACTTTGAGATCCAATGGTATCGGTTCAGGATCCAGTGTCCGTATTGCACTGCCCCCACGCGTCGCCGGATCGTCAGGGCGAACGGCCGCGCCAATCAATGAGCGCTTCAACGCATCCCACGCTCCGGGCTCGGTGAAAACATCCCGGGCGCGCAGCACCAGATAACCGCCATTGGCAGCATGCAGGGTGCCAGGGCGAATTAGAGTGAAGTCGGTGACCACAGCCCCTCCCTGGCGCGCCTCGTGCTCAACCCGGCCCAGCAAGCGCGGCAGGGTAGGATTAAACTCGACCAACACCGGCGCATGCGCAGTTTGCTGGTGGTCGACGAGCACGTTGACGCGGTAGCGACGAAAGCGCTCAGGGTGTTCCGGCGTGTTCTCTGTTTCCTCCTCGGCACGGAAGAGATCGACGTTGTCCAGAATGTCCTTGTGCACCTCGTTGAAGTAGGCCAATACCTCTTCATACGGGCCGTACTGCTTTTGCAGTTCGGCCATGGCCACATCGACGACGCTGCCGGCAACACGCCTCTTCAGCTCTTCCAAATCGTCCTCAGCTGCACTCTCCAGCTTGCGCGCCTGGAATACGGCCTCGTTCAGTTCATGCTGTAAGGCGTGATTGGTCTTTTTCCAGGCCGCCTTCTCCTCTTCGCTCAGGGCAAAGAATTCTTCTTTCTGCAGCGGTTTGCCTTCGCGCGCGGGCATAATCTGCAAGCCTTCAGGCGAAGAAATGAGCAGCGCGTTGACCTGCTGTGCTCTATCTTGCAGGTTCAAATAGATCGCTTCACGCTTGTCGACCATGCTGTGCTGCACTTCCAGCACGGCATCACGAAAAGCCTGGTTGTCAAAGGCGCGTGCGATTTCGCCGCGCAGCTGCCTGATCAGTTGTTGCAACGAATCACGTAATGCAGACCCGGTGCCGGGAGGGAGGGAAATGGCGATTGGCTTGTACGGTTCGACGAAATTATGCACATAGACCCAATCAGGAGGGACGGGATCATCGGCGGCACGCATTTCGACGAACTGTTGGATGGCGGTTGTACGCCCGGTGCCGGATGCTCCCAATACGTAGATATTGTAGCCGTCACTCTTCATATTGAGGCCGAATTCGATGGCCTTCACGCCACGCGGCTGCCCGATAATGCTGGTGGCGGATGACAGTTCGGCTGTGGTAGCGAAGTTCATGCTGGAGGCATTGAAAGAACGGCGCAATTGTTCAGGACGTAAAGGGGATGGCATTGGTAGTGCTCCTTGTTTACAGTAATCAGGTATCAGCGGTCAGCACCTGACTGCTGGCACCTGACGGTTGACTGCTTTGTTAAAACCTGCCTACTATGCTGTCAATACTCCAGACGACCCATGATAGGGTGGCGAGCAAGGTGATCTCGCTGATGATCATGGTGTCGTTCTGGCCTTGCTCACATTGGTATGCGGCACTGACGGAAATATTCTTCGGCTTGACGCCAGCAAGGCTAATATAGTTGAGATTGAGAAAAATTGCCACCAGGAGCGAAATGGGGGTGAGGATGCCGAATGCGAGATCAATGCCTACGGCCAGTTCACCAGCCAGGACTAGATTCGGTGACTGCGTAGTTGCCGGTTGGTCACCTGAGGGGTTGCTGCCGATGCGTCACGCCGGGCTTGCCAATAGTGAAAGATCGGTCACATTTGTCCAAGACGAGAGAGGGGGACGTGGTTGGTCTGGCAATCATCCCTCATCAGGCGCTCAAAATGATATAATGCGTGTAACAACTGATATGGATGGTGGGATTATTGGCGTAAGGAGAGGTGAGACATGATTAAGAGACAATCTATCATGCTGCTTTGCATTGTGCTGTCTGCCGCTATTCTGCTGGTCTCAATAGCGCCGCCTGATGCAGGTGCGGCCGATTCTCATTGGCGAGCTCGCTACTGGAATAATGATGAGCTCTCTGGTGACCCGGACAGTAAACGGGATGAAGATGCCATCGATCATGATTGGGGTGACGGCTCTCCATCTTCTGCGATTCATGATGATGACTTTTCTGCGCGCTGGACGCGTACGGTCTATTTCAATACAGGTACCTATCGTTTCACGGCCACGATGGATGATGGTATGCGTGTTTGGGTGGACGACATCTTGATCATCGACTCTTGGACGGACAGCCAGGTGCACTCCACAAGTTCGGACATGTTACTCAGTGCCGGGGATCATGCGATCAAGGTCGAGTATTATGAAGCGGGGGGCATGGCTGTGGCCAAGTTTTCGTGGACGGCCGTGGCCGGCTTGCCGCCGGTGCCCGCGGATCGCTGGCGCGGCGCCTATTTCAACAATATGAACCTCGGCGGCCAGCCGGGCCTGGTACGCGAGAGCAACGATATCGATTTCAATTGGAAACTCGGTTCGCCAGCCTCGTCGATTCAATCTGATCAATTTTCGGTCGCGCTGGCGGCGCGACGCGGCGCTGAATGCGGGCGTATATCGTTTCACCATTTTGGCTGATGATGGTGTGCGGCTGTGGGTGAACGGCCGTCTGCTGATCGACGAATGGCACGACAGCCAGTCAGTGACTTACAGCGCGGACATGGCTTTGCCGGGCGGCAGCGTGCCTTTGCAGCTTGATTACTACGAGAATGAAGGGTCAGCGCTTGTGAAGCTCTCCGTTACCTCGCTGGAGAGTGGGGTGCCTGTCCAGCCGCAGCCTACAGCAATGCCGGCAGTGGGCAACACGGCAACCGTCGTCAATGCTAAGACCCTGAACGTGCGATCCTCACCAGAGATGGGCGACAATGTCATCGGCGTGGCTTTTCGCGGGCAGGTTGTGATCGTACTCGGCCGTGATGGTGGCTGGGTTAGAGTGCGCCTGCCAAACGGCCTTGTCGGCTGGGCCGGTTCCAGCTACCTGGCATTTGCTGGCTGAAATCTACCGCTGAAGGTAAGCTGTGAAATGAAACATTAAAAACTCTTGAAACATTAATGACGTCTAGTGAAGCGATTGACACGATGCGCGCTGAACACTAGAATGATATGTATCGGAGCAAGCGTTGCATTGCTTACCAAGGTCGCGCCATCTCGCCTCTGTAATCTCGACCTGCCGCGCGAAAACTATCGCGGGACAGGCCATAAGTTGTGCCCTTGTAGGCAGTATCTGCCTGCAAGATAAGGAAAGGAAAAGGAAATGACCAATCAAAGTAAGTTAAGACGCATCTTAGTTGTTTGTACCCTTCTGGCACTGTTAATTGCATCTTTACCGATGTTTGCTTTGGCAAATTCACACGACCTCGATCCCGATACTCAGTTCTACACTCCCAAATGGAACCACGGTGCTATTGTACAGATCGCTGATCTCACCTCCAGTGGCGATAAGGCCACGTGCCGATCTTATCCGGGAGATGATCGAAACTCCCCAGGCGGTATGGTTCACCAGCGACAGCCCTAAAAGGGTTCAGCAAGCTGTTAAGAACACCGTCAAGCGCGCCGCGGGCAAGGGCACGGTTCCTGTCCTGGTCGCATACAATATACCGTTCCGTGACTGTGCTCAATTCTCGGCCGGTGGGGCCACCACTGTCGAGGAATATAAAGCCTGGATCGACGGCGTTGCCAAAGGCATCGGTAAAGAGGAGGCCATCATTATCCTGGAGCCCGATGGCCTGGGCATCATCCCCTGGTACACTACTTTTGAAGGCGAGTAGAGTGGTGCCAGCCGGCGGAGGCCGATCCGGAGACTGCCGCTGCCGATCGCTTCGAGATGCTCAACTACGCTGTGGATGCGCTCAAAGCGCAGCCCAACACCCGTGTCTATCTCGACGGCACGCACAGCGCCTGGCTTAATGTCGGTGATATTTCGGATCGCCTGTCGAAGGCCGGCGTCGATCGCGCCGACGGCTTCTACCTCAACGCTTCCAACTACCAATTCACGGCCAACCTGATTCATTACGGAACCTGGATTTCGAATTGTCTCTCTTACGCCGATTTCTCCGATTGTGCGAACCAGTACTGGAACGGCGGTCCCGAAGGAACAAAGATCGCCGACCTCCTTGGCCCATGGATTGGTGTCGCGATGAGCTCGTACGGTGAGTGGAGTGACGACTCGGACGTTCCCGAACTAAACACGTCCGGGATCAATGCGCGCTACGCGGGCGCGCAGCCCACGACTCATTTCGTAATCGATACGAGTCGTAACGGGCAGGGGCCCGTGGACCCCGACCAGCGAGCTACCCGGACCCGCAGGACTGGTGCAATCCGCCTGACCGCGGGCTGGGCTTAAAGCCAACGGCCAATACCGGTGTGACGCTGTGCTAGATGCCTACCTGTGGGTGAAGATTCCGGGTGAGTCGGACGGCGAGTGCACGCGCGGCCTCGGGCCTGCCGGTGACGACGGTTGATCCCGAGTGGGGTCTAATCGATCCGCCCGCCGGGGAGTGGTTCCCCGAAATGGTGCTGGACCTGGTACAGAACGCGAACCCAGCGCTTGACTAATACCCTGTTAACAAAGTTTCGGCCATTTTCCCGGAAACTGAAAGTCTAATTCTCACCTGTAAGACACGACGAAGTTTCCGGGAAAATTATGTAGTCATTTGGTTATCAAGGTAGTCACAGAAGGCAACCTCAAGATTAATACCATGCTTTAGGAGCACGCCTCAAGGTGTGCTCCTTCCATCATTCTCTGTTTAGCCGGTACTCCATCCCCCGCACATTTTCATGTTCGATTTCGGCTGTTTCTGGGGCGTGTGCCATTATCAATAGCACTATTTGGGTATCCTCGTTCATCTGGGCTTGCTTTACAGATGAGCCGATCCTGTACATTCCTACACTCCTCGACCGCTTCATGACTGGGCCATAGGGTTGCGATCCGGAGCGTCGACGCTATCACAAGTGTAAAATGCTTTACGCGCGATTTGTACCTCGCGTAACACATCCGGTTTCCGTAGCATGATATAATTAATTTACCTTCGTTGGCCTTTTTTTTGCCAATTTTTCAGAGTTCGTCTTGGTATGAGGCGGATCGGACTATTTGCAAACCCCTAGTAGCAGACCGGCACAACGTAACAGCCGGGAAGCAGTCCATGATCTGCATGTTCCTATCAGCGCTGAATTGTATTGACAGTTGGACGAGCTCAGTACAGCTTCTGCATCCCGTTTTCGGAGGGGTTCGCATTCGCCCGGGCTCACCACCATGAACGAAAATCACATTCCGTAGCGCATGCTTTCCAGCTTGCGCCCAAAAGCTGGAAAGATTGTGCTACATTTTCGAAGGAGCGTCTATGCTAATGATTGTAGGTTGATTGGCCAAATCTCGGCAGAAGAACAGCAGATAAATACGCAATGTGGGTAGATAGTGACCTCAAAAGGAGACTCAAACGATGACAGAGAATGAACAGCTAGAAGAATCCGGAATGTTTCCGCCACTGCCGGAGGAACTGGAACCGATCTTTGAGAGTATGACGGAGCGTACAGGTCCGGACGACTCCTATCAATTTATTCTGGAAACGATTTGTGGGGCGGAGGATGATTCGCAGCCGGTAGAACAGTACGATGGCTCGCTCGGCGTCACGACGGGATTTGTCAACGCTCGCCAGCGCTCAGTCGGCCAACTTCAGTGGAATAGCAACCTGGGCGCTATCTATAACAATCCTGGGAACGTCTCCGGCGTGCGCTGGTGCACGGGGACGTTGATCACCCAGAATCTGTTTCTAACTGCCGGTCACTGCTTTGATCGGACTGCAGGTGGCTGGCAACTGCCGCGAATCAATGGGACTAATAACGTGATCTCGTCCGCTGATATTGCTACCAACATGCATGTCAACTTCAATTATCAAGTCGATCCCGCCGGGAATCCGCGACCCGTAGAGAGTTTTACGATCGAGGAACTGGTGGAGTACCGGCTTGGCGGGCTGGATTTTGCCATCGTGCGCCTGTCTGGTAGTCCGAGTCAAACGTATGGGCAAGGTATCGTTGCTCTGGAAGATCCGAATCCAAACGAGATGCTTTGTATTATTGGCCATCCGGCCGGTGTTCCCAAGCGGATCGAGGCTGGCCCGCTGACGTCCGTTTCGGGCGATCGGCTGCGCTATAATGACATCGATACGTTAGGCGGAAACTCCGGCTCTGCTATCGTGCATTCGCCAACTGGCGTTATTGTCGGCGTCCATACCAATGGGGGGTGCAACAGCAGCGGAACAGGCGCTAACTCCGGTGTGCGGATCGGCCGGCTGCTTGAGGAATCCCCGACATTACGAAAACTGCTCGTACGCAGAGTCGTCAATAACTTTGGCTATGACGCTGGGGGATGGCGTGTCGACAGACATCCGCGTTTCCTGGCCGATTTAACCGGTAACGGCCGTGCGGATATTGTCGGCTTCGGCAACGCCGGGGTATATGTCGCGCGCAACAATGGCAACGGAACCTTCCAGGCCGTGCAGCTGGTCGTCAATAACTTTGGTCACGACGCCGGAGGGTGGCGCGTTGACAGCCACCCGCGCATGCTGGCCGATGTGACCGGCAATGGGCGTGCGGATATTGTCGGCTTCGGCAACGCCGCGGTATATGTCGCGCGCAACAATGGGGACGGCACCTTCCAACCGGTGCAGAGTATCGTTAACAACTTCGGCTATAACGCCGGAGGATGGCGTATCGACAGTCACCCACGCTTGCTGGCTGATGTGACAGGTAACGGCCGTGCGGACATTGTCGGCTTCGGCGATGCCGGGGTATATGTCGCGCGTAACAACGGCGACGGAACGTTCCAACCGGCGCAGCTGGTCGTCAATAACTTCGGTTACAGCGCCGGTGGATGGCGAGTTGACAGTCACCCACGCATGCTGGCCGATTTGACGGGTGATGGGCGTGCCGATATCGTCGGCTTTGGAGACGCCGGGGTATATGTCGCGCGTAATAACGGGGACGGAACCTTCCAGGCAATACAGCTGGTTGTCAATAACTTTGGCTACAGCGCCGGGTGGCGCGTCGACAGGCATCCGCGTTTCCTGGCCGATGTGATGGGCAATGGCCTCCCGGACATTGTTGGATTCGGCAACGCCGGGGTGTATGTCGCCGCCAACAACGGCGACGGAACCTTCCAGCCGGTACAGTTGGTTATCAATAACTTTGGCTACAGCGCAGGGGGATGGCGTGTCGACAGGCACCCGCGTTTCCTGGCCAATGTATTGGGTAATGGCCGTGCGGACATTGTTGGCTTCGGAGACGCCGGGGTATATGTTGCAGCCAATAATGGCAACGGAACCTTCCAGCCACTGCAGCGGGTCGTGGATAACTTTGGTTATGGGGCCGGAGGATGGCGCGTCGACAGGCATCCGCGATTCCTGGCCAATGTTTCAGGCGATAGTCATGAGGATGTGGTTGGCTTCGGCAATGCCGGCGTCTTTGTTTGGAGAGCATAACAAGCGCATTTAACATGGGCTGCCCGAAGCTGCCTAGCGAGGCGACGCAGTTTCGGGCAGCCGCTTGCAAGCGGCGCCAGGTCCCCACTGCCGATCTAGCCAGACAGTGGATCAGACAGCGGACCTATCTGCGGGAGGGTCTAGCGCGAAAGGTGAGCAGACGGCCGTCAACACTTCATCCAGTTCCGGCAGCTCAGGAGCGTCCTTAAACCCGGCCATCCTGGCATAAATCTCAGCCGCCGCGGTGTGGAATCCGCCCGGCAGGCCTACGCTCTCGAATGTGGAGGAGATTTCGTGCATCTCCCCTTCAAAGCGCCAGGCCTTGGCTGTGACCCCACGTACACTTTGCTGCGTCTCTCCAGCGAATCCGGGCCAATACCTTTCCCATTGTCGTTCGAGGGACGGCCGTACGCCCAGCGACTCCGCCCCAGCGAGGATAAGGCTGAGCAACGCCGTCCTGCCCTTCGTGTAGGCCGCAAAACAAGCCTTCAACGCCGAAGCCTGGCCGATCTCCGGACCCAATACTTCCGTTTCTAAAGGACCGGCAGCGAAGTAGGCAACGGTTGTTTGCGCCGCGCTTCCTGACAAATAGAGCCACGTCTTTCCCGCCTGCCAGGCTGGACCGCCGATGATGCTGCCGTCTACAAAAGAGACGCCTGCCGCCTGCAGTTTGCCACCCATGCGCACAGCCCGCTGCGGTGCGATGGCATTGGCATCCAGGAAGAGGCCGCGAAATCCGGCGGCGATCGCTTGATCGGCCACATCCTCGGCGGCATGGGGTGGGCAGATACTCACCAATACCGTGCATTGGCGATAGAGTTCGGCCGTGGTCCCCACATCACTCAAATTATGTTGCGCGGCACGCGCTCGGCTTTGTGTACTGCGCCCTTGCGCCGCCCACAAAACGTCAAAGCCGCTGTTCTGCATCGTGGCTGCTACAGAAATACCCATAGCGCCGGGATTGATAATGCCAATGGTTTGCCCGTCATTTTTTCATTCATGAAGAGACTGTAACAAGTCCTGGGGCTTTTGGCCACGATTTTTCGTCACAACTGTGGAGGATGGAGCCAGGGATTAGGAGTCATACGCAGAAGCCTCCAGCTCGAAGTTGGTATGATATAATGCGGTCCGTAGATTATTGATGAGGATCGCCGGAAATTGTAATCTTTCGCCGAAATAACCCAATGAGTGTTGAGAAAGTTGATCGGTGCGTGACAATCAGGCCTCTGCTGGGGTTGAGAGAGGCGCGGCTATGCGCGCGTTTTATGACGGCTTCGGAGCCGTGGGTGATGTTGAAGCGCAGCTACCAAGATTCATTGGCTATCTTTAGCGATTCGTCCAAGGAGATCTTTGTGGCTGTCGCCGAGGGAAAGGTGGTTGGATTCGTCATCGTGCAGATGCAGGGCGCTTTTGACAGGCAATATTCAGTCTGTCGGTGTGTTCACAGGATGGCAGCGATGTGGGATCGGCCGTCGCCTGATCGGCTTCGCCGAGGAACGGATCTTTTCGGAAATGGAGAGCGTGTTTATTTGTGTCTCCTCATTTAACCCGCGGGCTCAGAAGCTTTACGAACAGCTCGGCTACAAGGTGATTGGTGAGCTGCCGGACCCTATTGTGCCAGGTCATGCGGAGGTCCTGATGCGCAAAAGCAGCGGGGACAGCAGTTAACAGCAACAGTCAACAGCCTGAAGTGTGTCCGATCCTGAATATGTTTGACGGCAGGTATGTTCATAAGTCGAAGTATTCTGTTACTGGCGTCTCGCCTTCGGCAATGAGTTGTGGCCTATCGGCCTTGATTTCGCGTAAGTATTGAGCATATTGGACAACCAAACCCAATAAGGCAAGGCTGATCGCGATGACGGCCGTAAAACTGCTTTCTGAGCTCAAGCCCAAAGCCCTGACAATGATATCAGCGCCCACAAAAACGGTAATCATGATCAAAGCAACTGCCTCGGAACGCCTGGTCAAGTAGAGTCCGATAAGGCCGCCGATGACTAGGATTGCCACACCTACCCAGAAAACGGTTTGTTCCGGCCAGTGGGCGATATTTACCGCGAGATAAAAAGCGATATCGTAGAACCAGAGGGCAATGTACCCGCCGGCAAAGAAACCGACAACGGCTGCGGCAACGTGCTGCTGCCGCGATCCCAGGATGCCGCCAATAATGCCGGCGGCCACGGCGATCCCCAGTAGAAGCCAGTCGGGCCCTGCGGTCAATGCCCAGCCGCTACCATCCCCAAGAAAAATCAAGGCCAAAAGGCTGCCCGTCGCGGCCAGGCTGATGATGGCAGTTGTAACCAGCATTCTCCGCCGGCCTAACAGAAGAAGATAAAAGCCGAGCAGTAAACCAACGATCAGGAAAAAAATCGATAACAAGAAATTAATCATAGTTCATCACCTCAGCGGTAACATTATTCAATCTCAGGTAAGCTTCGCTGCTGTCATTTACCGGAAACCGAAATGCATTTGTGCCAGCGCAAATCAGGACAAAGTTTGCGGGAAAATTATGGAACGATTTAGTAGTTGTCATCCTCTTCACGACGCTGCCGTCTGAGGGACTGGAATATGACATAGGCGCCGATGACCGCGCCAGCGATGAACATATAGTAGGCGAGGTCGGAAAGACTATATTCACCCAGCGTCACATCGACCGTGCTGGCGATAGCCGCGCCAACCAGCCAACCGGCTAAAATCAAACCAATCACCAGGCGGTCGAGGGCTTTGCCCATGGCTTTATCCAGCTTGGTTACCTCGTCGGAAACATCGCTGACATCTACGTGAACGCTCAGCTTCCCCTTTTCATATTGGTCCAGCCATTTGGTAGTCGCTCCTACCAGGTCGGGAATGCGATAGATAATCTCTCGCGAACTGCGCGATACCTGTTTGCGCACCTGCTCGCCGATAAACTCGGTGTTGGCCTGCTGGCGCATCAACATCATACTGCTTTCCACAGCCACCTCGGAAAGGAAAATGTCCGGTTCCAGGCGGCGGATGATCTCATCCGCCTGCATGAGGGTCTTAAAGACCAGGGTGAAATTAGGATCGAGCCGCAGCCCGTTGCGGCGCAGCATGTCCTGCAAAGCGGTAAAGACATAGGACATATCTGCGTCCGGATCACCCAGGAAACGCTGCCCGAAGCGATCCATATTCTCAAGAAACTGCCCTTCGTCAAGGGTTCTCCCCGGCAGCGGCTTGCTGAGTCGCAGCGCCGCCTTACCCATGTTATAGCCGTCCTGTTCAACCATGGAAACGAGCAAATCGGCCAGGGCCATACGCTGGATGCGGTTCAATTCGCCCATCAAGCCCATATCCAAAAAGCCGATCTGGCCTGTCTCCAGATTAACTATGACGTTGCCCGGATGGGGATCGGCGTGGAAAAAGCCGTCAAACAAGGTTTGTTTAACCATGGCGTGGACAAATTCTCGCGCCAGAACGCCTTTGTCGATCCCCGCTTCTCCGATGGCGGCCACGTTGCTGATTTTCACGCCGGTGACAAAATCCATCGTGAGCACTTTGGTGGACGAAAGCTCGCCATACACAGCCGGAATACGGACGAATTCGAATTGGGCCATGTTGCGGGAAAGAAGGCGGATATTGGATGCCTCGTTGCGATAATCGAGTTCATACAAGATTCCCTCGCCAAACTCACGCACCAGCCCGCGCAGATCAATATCTTTGGCCCAAGCCTGGCGCTTTTGGATACGCTTGGCCAGGTCATTCATCACATTCAGATCCGCCTTGACCGTAACGTCAATGTTGGGGCGTTGGATTTTGACGACCACGGGTGTGCCGTCAAACAGCGTTGCTCTGTGCACCTGCGCCGTCGAGGCGGCGGCGAAGGGTTCTTTTTCCATGGAAGCGAAGAGCGCCTCCGGCGTATCACCTAATTCAGCAATCAAGATTGCCCGTGCACTCTCGTAGGGAAAGGGAGGCACATTGCTTTGCAGCCGTGCCAATTCAGCTTCCCATTCCGGAGGCAATTGTTCGGCGCGGCTGCTGACGATCTGGCCGAATTTGACAAACGTTGGTCCCAGTTCTTGCAGCATATGCCTGATTTTTTCCGGTAGTTCCATTTCATGGATGGGGTCCACGTCGCGGAAAATAAGCTCTTGCATGAAGGTTCTGAAGCGGGCTAACGGCGTCATCTCTACGACGATATCTTTCGTATACCGTTCGATGATGTCCATGATCTGGACAACGCGCAGGTTCTCGGCAATCAAGTTGCGCCGTCCAGACGATAAATAACCAACCCAGCGCCAGTAAAACTGGGTCTCGATGCCGCTGTGAAACTCCGGCTTATCGAGACCGAAGAAGGCCTCCATAACCACAACGGCCAGGGCCATGAGGCCGCCGCCAAGGAGGATCCAAATCAAAGCAGGATCCTGAACGACAAAAGAATCGGGCGCTATCAGGGTAAGCAGCCAGAAGAGGAAGGCATTGAGAACAAACACAAACAGGCCCATGGTGCGTACCAGAAGGCGGGCGGTCAGCAGCAGGACCAAGGGACGCACCAAAGCATTGATAATACCCATGATACTGCCATAGATGAGATAAGTCGCGCTAATGCCGATGACGCCGGGTATGATGGGGCTGACCTTTAGGCCAGGCATGAGGATGATGGTGATGGACAAAGCCAGGGCGTTAACGAGAATGCGAATAACGAAGTAGATCATGATTTCTTCCTGTTAAACTGCGGCAAGGGTTGAAAATATTCTCATTTTAATGAAGGCAGTTCCTCCAGTAAAGTGAATGGGCTTCATGGACCTGACTGGCCCCCGTAGATACCATTTTAGCCCGCCGCGTGGCCTCGTCAAGTCTAGAGATCGCCTCTGAGGGGCGTGGCATTCCGCGATGGGCAGTTCATTGCCCTTATCGGCGGTGACGCTTATGGTATCATAAGGGGCGTGTATGATCAGTGAGTGGTTAGCCGGCTAGCACGGAGATGAACACGCACCATGACGATACAGGTATCCGGGGCAAAGGAACATAACCTACGAAACATCGACGTACAATTGGGCGATGGACTCACGGCCGTTACTGGTGTTTCCGGATCAGGCAAAACCTCACTCGTTTTTGACACACTTTACCATGAAGCGCGAAGACGGTTCCTGGAGGTGCATGCAATTGGAACCGTTGCCGAGCGTCTTTCGCCGGCACATGTAGCGTCGATCTCCGGGCTCGGTCCGGCGGTCGCTGTGGGCCAAAATCTACTCAACCGCAATCCGAACTCGACCCTGGCTTCTGCGACCGGCCTGTCTCCCTTCTTACGCATTCTCTATGCGCGATACGGGAAGCGCGCTTGCCCGCGCTGCGCCACGGAGTTGGCCCTTTATTCAGAAGATGAAGTCGTCGACCGTTTGCTGCATTGGGCCCAAGCTGAACCGTGTTCCGTTTACGCCTCGCTGGTACGTGGCGCGCCTGGCGGTCATCAGACCTTGCTGCGGCTCCTCGCGCAGGAATTCGGGCCTGAGGCGTTGCGCGTCAACGGCCGTGGTTTTAGCAAAGACACCGTCCTCGACCCGGCGAAGGCTCATGATATCGACGTCAATGTGGCCAATCTCAGCAGCGGAGAGTCGCTGGCGATAGAGGCGCGAAAGGCCATTCACCGTGCTCGCGCTCTTGGCGCGGTTGTTCTGATGGCGTGGCGCGCTTCTGCCAGCGAGACCTTGTCATTGGCCCCGGTTTGTGCCGGATGCGGCTACTGGTTTGGCGAGCTGGAACCGGCTCACTTTCACCAGGCGTGCTCTTTTTGTGAGGGAGCGGGCTGCGACCGCTGCGCTAACAGCGGAATGCTGCCCGAAGCGGCAGCCGTGCATTGGCAAGGCTTGCGTTTGCCGCAACTGCTAGATCACACAGTTTCAGAGGTGCAGCAACTGTTCTCTGCGGCGGATATGCCCGGCACGGCTGAACGGCTGCAAGCGGAGATCGGCCGCAGGCTGGAGGCGCTTCTACAAGCTGGCCTGGGTTATCTAGGCCTGAACCGTCCGTCCCCTTCCTTATCCCGCGGTGAAGCTCAGCGCGCCCGCCTGGCTGTGACCTTGACCAGCCGCCTGGTGGATATGATACACGTCTTCGACGAGCCGACCATTGGCCAGCATCCGGCGGATACGGCACGTTTCTTGCCCGTCTTACGCACTTTGCCCGGTCCGGTAGTCTTCGTGGAACATGATCGAGCGGCGATCGCCGTAGCGGACCAGGTGATCGATCTGGGCCCTGGCGCCGGGGCGGAGGGTGGACGCGTACTCTTCAGCGGTCCGCCGCATGAGCTCTGGCGGGCTGATACGCCAAGCGGCCGTTTCTTCAGCGGGCGGGAACGTGTCCCCCTTCCGCAAGCGCGCCCGCAAGCGCAAGACTTTCTAAAAGTTGGCGGGGCGTTTCTTCACAATCTACAGAATATCGATGTCCAGTTTCCCCTGGCACGGCTGACGGTTGTCAGTGGCGTTTCCGGTTCTGGCAAGAGCACGCTCATTGAAGATGTCCTGGCAGCTTCCTTGTCTGCCGGTGAGGCGACCGGCTGCCGCACATTTAGTGGCCCCGTGCTGAAGCCGATCATGGTCGATCAAAGCCCGATCGGCCGTAATCCGCGCTCCAATCCGGCGACCTACACCAAACTGGCAGACTACATTCGCGACCTTTTTGCCCATGTAAGCGGCCTATCGCCTTCCCATTTTACCTTCAACCGGCCCGAAGGGGCGTGCAATTCGTGTAGCGGTATGGGGGCCATCGAGATCAAAATGCGCTATCTGCCGTCCAGCTGGGTTCCCTGCGCCGCCTGCGATGGATTGCGCTTCAACGAAGACGCCCTTGGCGCAAAAGTCGAACTTAACGGCCGTTCGCTATCCATCGCCGATGTATACCAGTTGGAAGTTTCTGAGGCGATCGATCTATTGCCTGACGCGCCGTGGATGGCTGGCTCAAAACGGCGCGCAGCGCGGCACATCTTACAGGCTCTATTCGATGTCGGTCTGGACTATCTACAGTTGGGCCAGCCCTCGCCGACACTTTCCGGCGGCGAAGCACAGCGGGTTAAATTGGCCAAGTTCTTGGGCCGTCGCTCGCTCGACCAGCGCCTTCTGATCTTGGATGAGCCAACAACTGGCCTCCATCCTCAGGATGTGTCCCAACTGCTGTTTTTTCTCGAGCGGCTTGTGAGGGCCGGCGGTACGGTGGTTGCTGTCGAACATAACGTAGACTTCATTAGAGCCGCCGATTGGGTTGTCGATCTGGGGCCTGGCGCCGGCCCGGAGGGCGGGCGCGTTCTGTTTAACGGGCCGGTAGCAGGGCTCTTCGAGATAGCGGGATCGCCGACCGCTGAGGCGCTGCGTGAAAAGGAGGAGCCGCCTCTTGCTTTGCCGTCCCCCCTTTCACCAGTCGCGCGCCGTTCGCAAGCGATCGTCATAGAGAATGCCCAGGTCCACAATCTACAAGGCGTGAACGTCTCCTTTCCCAAGAATCGCCTAACCGTGGTCAGCGGCGTGTCCGGCTCCGGTAAGTCCAGCCTCGTCAAAGATATTTTGGAAGCGGAAGCGAGGCGCCGATTCCTGGAGACGCTCTCGCTCTATGAACGGCAGGGAGTGCGCGAAGGGAGCTCGGCACTGGTGGAACGTGTTACCGGGTTGGGCGTGACTATCGCCGTAGGCACAGACGGGCGCAGGGCTTATGACCAGCGCGCCACGGTAGGCACGGCTACCGAGGTGGCCCGGCATCTGGCTGCCCTGCTGGCCTGGAGCGGCAGGCGACGCTGCATGAATTGCGACGAGCAAATGAAGTTGGAACGCAGTCGCGTCTTTAGCGGCTGGCGCTGCGTCAACTGTGGGGAGCAGGCGATCGCCGAAGCGCGGCACTTTTCGCCCACGACATACGCCGCGGCCTGCCAGACCTGCCATGGCGTGGGCACCCTGCAGAATTCCCAATCCCGAGCAAATTGATCGTCGATGCGCATAAACCGCTCTGCGCCGGCGCCATGTATTCCCCGGGGTTCTTTCCCAAAGGGTACCTCTGTAAGCCGAACAATCATGGCTACGACATGGTGCGCGCTCTGGGTGAACGGCACGGCTTTGATCCGGCTGCCACGCCCTGGAACGAGATGACGGAGGTGGCCCAGAACGCTTTTCTATTCGGCGATGCGGAACCGATGCAGGTCTTATTCCGCTCGCGTAACAAGACGATGAGCAGAGAGATCCTATTTCCGGGATTCTATGGTTTCATCCGTGACTGGGACGTCGGCGGCACCTACACCGATACACGGCCGTGCCCAACATGTGCAGGGGCAAAGCTGCGATCCGAATACCTGGCCGTAACCTTGGGTGGTCAAAACATACACCAGCTGAGCAATATGCCACTTGCCAGTTTGACTGAGCTGGTCGCCACCATGCCGGAGCCGCAGGAGGGAACAGCGCCAACGCAGTTGGTCCGGGCCAGTCTGGACACAATCGGTCGCCGCCTGCAGGTTCCTCCTTCGTGTAGGACTGGGTTATCTGCATCTCGACCGGCAGGTGTCGACTCTCTCTGCCGGAGAAGCACAGCGAATCAAGATCGCCGGCTTGCTGGGCAGTGGGTTGACTTCATTGACCGTTTTGCTTGACGAACCAACGCGAGGCTTACACCCCTCTGAAGTGGATGCGCTTGGCGGCGCGTTACACGACTTGCGGGATGAAGGCAACACGGTGATCGTCGTCGAGCACGATATGGGGCTGATCCGTGCTGCCGATCACCTTGTCGATGTCGGTCCCGGCGCAGGCAGCGCCGGTGGGCGCATCGTGGCCGAAGGCAGTCCGCGTGAGGTGGCGCAAATGGACAGCGTCACAGGACGTTGGCTACGTGCGGCTGATGTTATCCAGGCACGGCCGTCACCACGCCAGCCAGGCGGCTGGCTGCTGATCCGGGGCGCGCGGGCTAATAACCTGCGCGGTGAGGAGGTTCGTTTGCCGCTGGGTATGCTTAGCGGAATTTGTGGGGTGTCGGGCTCCGGGAAAAGCACCTTGTTGATTGACACCCTGGGCCGTATCTTGGCTCCAAAGAAACAGACTACTTCGGTGGCGTACGAACAGCTTGAACCGGGTGAATACGAGAGCATTGCAGGCGCACCGCAGCGCACAATCGTGGTCGATCAGGCAAAAGCGGGCGTGACCAGCCCGGTTGCTTTCCTGGAACTTGAACGGCCGCTGCGTCTCCTCTATGCGGCGACAGACGACGCCGCTGCCTTGGGCCTTGACAAGGAAGCTTTCCGCCGAAATTGTTCCGCCTGCAAGGGGCGTGGTTTGCAGCGGCTGGATATGGGCTTTCTGCCGGCGGTACACAGTTCGTGCGAGACCTGTCGCGGAACTGGTTTTTTGCCGGAGGCGTGGCAGGTCCGTTGGCAAGAGCTTTGCCTGCCTGACCTACTCTCTTTAACGGTCGATCAGGCTATTGAGCTGTTTCGCGATCAAGCGGCGCTGTTACGGCCGTTGATCGCCGTGCGCGCGGTAGGTTTAGGCTATCTGGTGCTGTGCCAGCCCGGTTTTTCTCTTTCAGGCGGGGAAGTACAACGGCTGAAGATTGCCAAAGAACTGTCACGCAAGGTTCGCGCAGATACCTTCTATATACTTGACGAGCCTACCGTGGGCTTGCACATGGCGGATGTGCAGCGTTTGACCGCTGTATTGCGTAAGCTGGTAGCGCAGGGTCACAGCGTGGTGGTCGTCGAGCACCAGATAAACCTCCTGGCATCATGCGACTGGATCATAGAATTGGGTCCTGGCGGTGGTCCGCAAGGGGGCAGGATCATCGCCGCCGGTCCTCCAGAAGAGCTGGCGGCAGGCGCTACGCCAACCGCGCCGTATTTGCGGGCAGTCCTGGCTCCTGGCAAAGGGGATGGTGACTCATGAACTCCTTGTGGCTTCCGCTGCTGCTGGCTGCTCCCTCGCCAAGCCTGCGCTGGCTCGTCTTGCGCGACCTTTTGGAACGACCTGATGAGGATCCCGAGCTGCGCGAACTGGCAGCACTACGCCACTCTGATCCTCTGATAAGCGATTTGTTAGCGGGCCAGACGGGAGCCGGTTTTTGGCCGGGACCCGGCTCTGCAGGGAGCAAGGACGCAATTCGAGGCACCAGCCAGGCGCTGGTCAGGCTGGGCACTTTGGGATTTGGTGCGGACTTGCCCGCCGTCCAGCGGGGCGCCGACTTTCTTTTTTCGCAACAGAACAGCGATGGCTCCTGGCCGCTGTTGAGCAACCTGGAGCAGGGGAGCAGGCACAGGCACTACGATATGATACCGCTGCAAACGGCAATGCCCTTGCGCGGCCTGGCGGCTGCCGGATATGCCAGTGACCCGCGCGCCGAACTCGCCTTCGAGTGGCTGCTGGCCCAGCGCTTGGAGGATGGCTCCTGGCCGACGGGCACGGCCTCAGGCACTTATGGAAGGGTGGCCGGTTACCGGCGCTTGCCCCATTCTCGCTGGGGCTGCCGCTCGAATTCCACGGGGGCACTGCTCTGTCTTGCCCATCACCCGCAGCGGCGCTTCAGCCCGGAGGCGCATCGTGTCTTGGACCATTTGCTCGCGCGCGAGACGCGCGACCGGCATGCGTTAGGATTTGAAGTGGCGCGGATCATTGGCGTGGAAAAGGCCAGCGGCCTGTTCACCTACTTCGCGCGTTTCGACATGGCTCTGTTGCTGGAGCTGTGCTGGCGCGTGGGCGCTTCTCTGGCTGATGAGCGCATCGCTGCCCTGGCCGCCCACGTCCAGTCGCTGCAAGGTGCTTACGGATTTTGGCAATATCTTCCCCAACCGCAGGTATCACACTGGTTGACGTTTGAGCTTCTGCGGTCACTTTCTCGTTTGGATGGGGGAAGCGATTGGTTCAGCCTTGAGCCGCGCACCCCTTTTCAGCCCTACTCGCGCAGAGAAAAACGATATTAACCTGAACTTGAGAAATTTGTTGAAGCGATAATTGTTTTTGTTTGTGGAAACGATTTTCGAAGATATGGAAGCCGTTGTCGAGTTTCTTATTGCCGTGACTTGTTACGAAGTTGTAGAACGTTTCAAGTTGCGGTAAGATTGGGTCAGGTCCCTGCCAGACCTGGCGAAAAATGTTTGATTCTTAAGTCTTAAATGATATACTGTGGTGGTTATGATGGTAGGTAAAAATGGCCTTCCCTCGTCGCGACTTCACCAACGTCTTTCTATCCTGCGCTGGTTGGCGCTGGCCATGGGCCTCTTCGTGCTTTTGCTTCACCGGTCGCTGGAAAAGTATGTCAGACAGAGTGGGTTGCCAAATTGGGAAATACTGATTGAACTTTCCTATGGCGTTATACTAACTCTGATTGCTTGGTTAGTATTTACCTGGGTGAGCAAAAGTGTTGGGCAAACGGAGCAGGCTGAACGTGCCCTAAGAGAAACTCACAGCAAACTTGAGCAGGCCAATGAGCGGCTGGAGTTTATGCTGCAGGCGAATCGCCGCCTGTCCGAAGCGGAAGATGACACATCGTTGGCCAACGTCATCATTGACTTATTCATGAGCGTGGCCCCGGCTGCCGCTTGTTCCTTAATTCGCTTTGATACAGATCAGCGAACGATGCCGGTCGTTTTCCGCGGGCAAGGGAGTGCGCCGCTAGTCGATAATCAGATGCGTCATTATTCCGCAGCTCAGGTTCTTAATCAGTGTGAAACCTGCGTACGGCGCTGGCCCGAGGGGGCGAGTTCTTGTGCCGTTTTTGCGCTGCCGCAGTCCGTTTCGGCTGATCATAGAATGCACTGTGTGCAGATGGCGCGGGGCAGCCAGGCGTACGGCACGCTCAGCCTCTATTTGCAGGACACCAGCTACCCCAATGAGCAGGAGCAGCTACTGCTGGATATGCTGGCCAATGAGGTGGCAATGGCCCTGGAAAGCCACTCCCTTCGTTCGCGCGAGATGGCCATGCTCAAGCGCCTGCAGCATGCGCGACGGATGAGCAACCTATATGATGAACTGGCGGCGGCATTGTCGGACGTAGTCAAGGCACTAGAGGTAGCAGGTGGCTGTGCTATTTCTGGCCGATAAGACAACATCTACACTGCAACTGCAGGCAGAAGCGGGTGACTCCTTAGGGAGTGCACTTGACCTGGTGAAGGGTTTAGCTGGTGGCGCCAGATATGCGGAAACGCCCGTCGTCATTGGCGATCTGGAGCAGGAGGGTGCAGACGGCGTGCGGTCACTGCTCATTGCCCCGCTGCGTGTTGGGGAAGAGGCGTTGGGCAGTCTGGTCCTGTGGGCCACCCAGGCTGATGCCTTTAGCGGCCACCGAACGCAATTGGTGGCTACAGTCGCAGGGCAAGCTGCATTGTTAATGGAAAACCACCGCCTATACCTGCGCGGGGAGCAACGCACAGCACTCACCGAGCGTGCCTGGCTGGCCCGCGAAATCCACGATGGCCTGGCCCAGACCCTGGGTTATCTCAAACTACGCACTGCCCAAATCAATAACTGGCTGGAGCATGGGCAAGAAGAGCAAGTAAGAATCGGCCTGAATGAAGTAGAGCGATTGTTGGGCGCAGCGTACGTAAACACGCGCGAGGCAATTGACGGCCTTCGGTTGACGACTGAAGAGAGAGATTTGCAGGCATGGGTGCAAGAAGTTGTAGCGGAGTTTGAGGCCTTGAGTGGTATTACGGTCGTTGTCACACCCTCACCAGATGTCTTGCTGCCGCCAGAGGTTCAGGTCCAGTTACAGAGAATCATCCAGGAAACGTTCAGCAATATACGCAAACACGCCGACGCTACGCACGCCTGGTTGGAATGGCAGCAAGATGATTACTGGCTGACCTTGCATATCAGGGACAATGGCTGCGGCTTTGATCTGGATGATATTCCTCCAGTTGCACGACATGGGCTGCGTATTATGCGTGAGCGCGCCGACCTGCTGGACGCCGATTTCCAGGTTGTCAGCCAGGAAGATGAGGGGACGGAGATAGTTGTCAGGTTGTTACTCAAGGAGCTTGTTGGCGAGGCAATCGATGTGTGAGCTGATCAAACTACTGGTAGTGGACGATCACGTCCTCTTCCGGCGCGGCCTGATCGGATTGGTGCGCGAGCAGCCTGATTTTTCCGTGATCGGTGAGGCCAGGAATGGGCCGGATGCCGTCAGCCTGTGCCTCCAGCAGGAGCCGGACGTCGTCTTGATGGATGTTCACATGCCCGGTGGAAATGGGGTTGAAGCGGTAAAGACGATCAAAAAAGAAACCAACTGCCGTGTCTTGATGCTGACCATCTCCCAAAAAGATAAGGATTTGTTGGCCGCGCTGGCAGCGGGAGCTGATGGTTACATGCTTAAGAGTACCGAACCGCAGGATCTGCTGCAGGCCATCCGCCAGGTAGCGGCCGGGCAGGGGGTTCTCTCGCCTGAAATCACGTCCAGGGTGATGCAAGCAGCGGTATCGCCCCAGAGCCGGCAATCGACCGGTGACTTGAGCCCACGAGAACGTGAAGTATTGGCTGAACTGGCGCGGGGATCGACCACGACCGAAATTGCCGACATCCTTTCTATCTCCAAGAATACGGCCAAAACCCATATTCGTCGCATCCTAAACAAGCTCGATGCTGCCAATCGCGCCGAAGCCGTCGCCCATGCCTCTGCTATGGGGCTGATAACGCCGGACGATCAATAACAGCCTTCCCCAAAACAGGTGTTTTTCAAATGAGTTGGAGGATCAGGCATCCTTAGATGCCGCCCGGTCGCATTTGAACACGCTCACTGCTCACCTTTCAATTGAAATGAAGCTCAACCCCCTTTAGCAGAACAAGGCCCGGCTGCTCCTCAACAATGCAAACATGACGAAGAAATAGTATCAAATGACGTCACCCTTTGCGCAGAAATAATTCATCCCCCAAATCACCCCAAGAGAGGATATCTTTATACAGGTACAACATCTATACTCTAGCAGTGAATAAAGCTGCAAGGAAGTCGATGTCTGGCAAGAGCGTGTTGATTATCTCTTCAAATGGGCTGTTCCGGGAAGGATTGAAGCATGTCTTAGCCGACACGACCGATCTGGCACAGATGGTTCAGGTATCCACTCTTCAGGAAGCTGAGGAAATGATGCGGATAGGGCAAGTAGATGTCGTGATCATTGTCCTGGACGATCAAGCGGAGGGGCAAGAAGATCGTGCCAAAGCGATCACGTCCTTATTGTCACGGCCTGGTGTTCGCGTAATCGTTGTGAGCATGAAAGCGCGAGATTTATGTATTTACAGGCAAGAACGGATTGAAGAGGCTTCAGTTGAAGACCTGGTGGCAGCGCTTGCTGATTGAGTGGAGAGCGCTTTTGGAACGACGTAAGAATCAACGTCGGGAGTAGTAAATAAGAATCGATCCGCTAGAGTCCAGAAATAGTTTCTCGTTTTCAGGGGTGCTGCCTGCCAAAGGTAGGCAAGTGCTGGTAAAGCCATATTTTAGATTATTCAATGGTTTTCGTAAGGAAGTTTGTAAGGTTCGTATGGTAGAGTTCCAGGTAGGAATGGTGTGTTAGACTCGGATTTTGCCAGTAGAAGTTACCATAGTTTTAGAAGCAATGGCGGCTGTCCACGCTGGTTGGCGCTGGTTCAGGGACAAATAAAAGAATCAACTCAATTGGCCAAAAATAGTGTCCAGAAATAGCTGCTTGTTCAGCGGTGTGCCGCCCTCCAAAAAGCAAGCAACTATTTGCCAAAGTCTGTTTTATTTCGGAAGTTCGATAAATACATAACGCGTTCCAGAGTTCCGATAGGAGGATCATATGGTGCAGATTCAACAAGAAAGTAGTTACCGGTTTGATAGACAATATTTTATTTGGAGGATAATATGATTAATAAACAATCACTTCGACCCGTCTGGTTTGGCGCGGCGCTTTTGATGTTGTTAGCCCTGATTTCCGCGGGCTTTAACGTCTCGACAGCGCAGGCCGCGACAAGCAGTTTAACGTTATCTGTAATCAGCGCCCGTAGCGAGCCGCGTGCCTTTGGTGGCACCGGGGTCACCAAGGGCGATTCGATCACTGAGTTCAAATATATTATCAATATCGATAACACGGGGACCACCCAGCAACGCACTCCGGCGGATGGCTGTTCGCCCTCGGGGGGGATGGAGTATCCGGCTTCCTGCGACTGGACTTCGATCGCCGGCGTGGCCGGCTCCAGTCCCGTTTACACCCAGGGTGACCAGAGTGATTTCGCAACCGGCATGAACCTGCCCGACGGCCGTTACCTGATCTCGGTCCTGGCCGACGGCTACAAACTGGACGGCGCTCACTTCACGATGCCGCTGGAAGGTTCGGGTCTGGTGACCGTGTAACTGCAGCCGCAGCCTCTGCCTACGGCCACGATTCACGCCTTCATCTTTGAAGACATTTCGCCCACAAACGGTGCGCCTGACGTGCCGGTGGAAAATGGCCTACCTGGTTTTGTCGGCCATATCTTTGATTACCTGGGCGAAGTGACGACAGATGTTTTCGGCAACCCGCTGTGTACCGAGTATGAAACGGATGGGAGCGGTCAGGTTATCCTGAACCCGCCCGACTACAGCCCAACCCCCATTCCAGGGACCGGCGGCCAATGTGTCAGCGACGCCAATGGCGATCTGGTCATTCCCAACCTGGGACCGAACCGCTACGCCCTTTCGGCCGTTGCCCCGGACGGCACGAACTGGATCCAGACCACTACCTTAGAAGGCAACCATGACTGGGATGCCTGGGTTATGGAAGGGGCCACGGGCCTGGATACGGAATTCATCGTCGCCGGCGAACCATTCCCAGCCATTATTTTTGGCTTCGTAAAACCCACCGGAAACTTAACTTCCGGTTCTGGGCATATCAAGGGCGTGATCGAAGGCGTTAAGGTTTACGTTCCGCCCAAGGGCGGCACCGGCCTGCCCGGCACCATCTGGGGTGGCGCGACCGGTATGAAGCTCGACCAGCCGATTGAAAACCCCTGGATCAGCTTGACCGACCTGACAGGCGGCGACACCGCCATCTGGGTTGGCCAAGGTGATGCCAATGGGGCGTTTGATATTGCCAACGTACCCGACGGCAACTACACGCTCACCTGGTGGGACGAACCGCAAAACTACATCCTTGATTTGATCAACGTCACCGTCAGCAACGGCGAAACGGTTGATATGGGCATCCTGCCCCTCACCGGCTGGTGGACCAAATACGAAGGCTACGTCTTCAACGACCTCAATCGCAACGGCATCAAGGATGCAGGTGAACCCGGTATCTCTGGCTACACGCTGACCATGCGCAAGCGCGAAAACTCGCTCATGGACCGTGGCGCAACGGCCGTTTCCACCGACGCTACCGGCTACTATATCATGGAAAATGCATACCCCATGACCCAATGGCTGGTGATGGAGGCGTATAACGACCTCTTCTACACCACCGGTATCACCTACCAGGCGGACAACCAGCCGACGCCAACTACCATCCTTGGTGCCGGCGTCGACGTCAGCGTCCTGCCGATCATCGGCCTGTCCGGCCGGCTGGACTGGGGCGTTCACTTCTATGACGCGACCGGCGCCAACGGTATTGACCCGCAGAACGGCGGCATCGTGGGCACGGTGAGTTATGACACCACGCGCAACGAACTGGATGCGCGCTACGCTTTTGTGGAAGACTGGCAGCCTGGCATTTCCGATCTGACCGTCAACCTCTACGCCTCGGTGCCCTGCGGAACAAACCCCGGAGCGCCGTGCAGCAATGACCCGCTGCCCTACGAACTTGCCAGCGACGGCTCCTATGCCAAGGGCCAACTGCTCAACACCTACGTCACGGAAACCTGGGAACGGCCGACCGGCTGTGTGGCCCGCGACGTGGATGGCAATCCATTAACCTCGGAGCGACCAGAATGTGCTGCCGACTTACCCCGACGCCGAATGTCTGGAAGGACCGCTGATGGGCGTGCAGTTCCAGAGCGGCTTCTCCAATGTGGACGGCAACTACGGTTTTGGCGACGGCTGCTTCAACGGCACCCTCGACGCCACCGATCCGGCCAACCCCGTCTGCGTGGGTGGATCGTTTGAAACCTTGCCAGGTGGCCGCGACTATCTGGTCGAGGTGGAAATCCCCAACGATGCCACCGGCAAGCCGCTGTACAAAGTGACCCGCGAAGAGGATATCAATGTCGGCAACGGCGACCAATGGATCCCGCAGGTGCCACCGCCGGCCTGCGCCGGCCCGCTGCACACCGTGGATGTGGCAGGCATCGACGCTCGAGCGGATCTCGAGTTCCTTGAAAATACGACCTTGATTCCGGCGTGTCGACGGTGTCCGGCCTCCACGCCGACCGTTAACCCCACCTTCGTCGACATCGGTGGTTCTACCTTTGAGGGCCAGATGAAGCCATTGTGCGACACCAAACTGGTGCCGCTGAACAACGGCCGTTCCATTGTGCCGCTCTTCAATCTCTTCACCGACGTGCCGCTTCCAGGCCGCTTCTGGGGCCTGCTGGTGGACGACCTCAACTTCTCCAGCAACCCGCAATCGCTGCTGCAGGGTGAAAAGGCCGGCGTGCCCTTCGCCCCGGTCGGTATCTATGACTATACCAACCGGCTGGTGAAAACCGTCGAGTCCGATTACAACGGCCTCTTTGATGTACTGCTGCCGTCCACCAATCGGATCAACTGCCCCACGCCTTCCGGCGTCTGCGCCAACCTGTACCGCTTCGTGGGCAACGACCCCGGCACACCTGGGCAGCTGAATCTGAACTACAAACCGCAGTTCCGCACCATCGCTGCCGAGTTTGAAGCCATCCCCGGACTGATTGTTCCAGCCGACCTGGCTCCCACACAGGTGGGTGTCTCAGTGCAGCTGCCGGGCGGGCAGATCAATCAGGTGAGCTGTGCCCTTGAAACCACAACACCGCAGTTGTTCACCGTGTCGCAGCCCTATGTAAACGGCAGCGGCTCATTCACGATCAACGGCCTGGGCTTTGGCGCGACCGGCGGGCAGGTAACCCTGGATGGGACGGCATTGACGACCACATCCTGGAGCGACACTCTGATTGTTGTCACCGTGCCTGCCGGTACTGTTCCCGGTCCCCATCAGCTCAGCATCACGGCGGCCAATGGGCAAAGCACCGTCAATGGCCTGACCTTCCATGTGCTGGGGAGCCTGATCGGACCCTTCCCGTCAAACGGGGTGCTCGACAACTTCAACCGCTCCGGTTTCGGCAATAACTGGACTGTCGATAATGTCTATTCACTCAGCACAAACAGTGTCCGCGTCACCGGTACTGGCAGCATGCGCTGGAGTGGTAGCACCGGGGGTGGTCCAGTCTACAACCCCGATCAGGAGGCTTACTTCACCTTTGTCGAAGTTAGCCCCGCGGCGAGCGAGCAAGGCCTTTTCCTGAAAGTCTCCGGCAATGGCAACAACCCAAACCCGACTTCCAATTCATCAGCGTACATTGAAGTCTCCTATAACGCGTCTGGTTCATCCGTACAGGTGCGGACCAAAGCCAATGGCACCAACACAGTGGTTCTACGCGCCACCTTCGGTGGAAACGCCTTTGCCGCGGGTGATACGCTCGGCGCCCGCGCCCTGGCCGATGGTACGGTTATCGCCTACAAGAACGGGGCGGAGATTGGCACGGTGAACGTGGCCACCAGTCCAAATCCCTGGCTAAATTCGGACAGCGGCGGCCGTCTGGGTATCCGCTTTGTGGGTGCGCAGAGTAGCAACGCCAATGACGCTCGCTTCGATGACTTCGGCGGCGGCAATGTCACAGTTGTCAGCTACAACCCCACCGTGTACGAAGTCGGCCCTGGCCGGACGTACGCCACGATTCAGAGCGCCATCGACGCGGCCCAGGCCGACAATGGCAGCGACCTGGTCGTGGTCTACCCCGGCCAACCTGACCTATCGAACCCGAGGGCCAACCCGCGCGGCGCCTACTACGAGAACCTGATCATCAACTCGCCGATCAAGCTGCAGGGCGTCGGTCCCGGCGGTTTCCAGGGCAACACGTTTGTGCCTGGCGCGATCATCGACGGCGGTGCCTTTGCTGGTGATGGTGTGGTGGCCGCCAACTGGTATGCGACGCTCAGCGGCATCACCTGGGACGGCAACCAGACGATCTTCGACGGCGCGGTTGTTTCCATCTTTGCCCATGCGACAGGTAATAGAGCCTTTACGGCCGGCTACAATGCCAGCATCGACGGCTTCGACCTGCGCGGCGGTGACCAGCAAGGTTTCCCGGGCAATATCAACGCGATTGGCGGCGGCCCGACCGGCCTGCCAGGCAACCTGATTACCCAGGGTGGCGCTGTGTTCGCCAACGCGCTATGCTCGCTACCTGCAGATCAGCAATAACACCATTCAGAATAATGGTGGCGCCTACGGCACGGTGCGCATCGGCACGCCCGATCTACCCGCCCCCGGTACCAGCAATCACAACGAGAATGTGCGCATTGCCAACAACCGCATCCTTGCCAACGGCGGCACCAATCTGGCCGGCGGTATCGGCCTCTTTGCCGGCGCCGACAACTATGAAGTGACCGACAACGATGTCTGCGGCAACTTCTCGGCTGAGTATGGTGGTGGTCTGTCGGTCTACGGGTACAGTCCCAACGGCACGATTCACGACAACCGCATTTACTTCAATGCCTCCTATGACGAAGGTGGCGGGATCATGATCGCCGGTGAACTGCCGGCCACGGCGGGCGCACTTTCGCCCGGCTCCGGCGCGGTGACCATCTATAACAACCTGATCCAGGCCAACCTGGCCAATGATGACGGCGGTGGGCTGCGCTTCCTGATGGCGGGCAACTACCCGATGGAAGTCTACAACAACATGATCGTCAACAATGTCTCTACCCACGAAGGGGGCGGTATTGGTATCAATGACGCGCCCGACGTCCGGGTCTACAACAACACGATCATGAAGAACCTGACCACGGCAACGGCCGTAACCAGCAATGGTCAGCCGGCCCCGGCTGGCCTGTCCACCTCGCAGAACAGCGCTGCGCTGCAGGCAACACTGCCGGGTGGTTCGCCCATCTTCAGCGACCCGCTGTTGTTCAACAACATCTTCTGGGACAACCGGGCCGGCACACGCGCCGGTAACACGGTGACAGGCCTGGGCATTGCCGGTGACGCAACGCCAATCAACTACTGGGATCTGGGTGTGGCTGACGGTACAGATCAGCTCTCGCCAACCAACTCGGTCATCCAGCAGAGTGCAGGCCTCACCCCTACATAACTAGTGCCACCAACAGTGCTGCGGACCCGACAGTCGTCACACCCTACGACACCTCGGTCGCCTTTAATGTCTGGCGCAACAACCCGAACTTTGTCGGGGCCGATCCTGGTGGCGGTTGATCTACCGGCTAACTTGCTGGGGAACTACCACATTCCCGGCAGTTCACCCGCAGTCAATCTAGGTGCGAGCAGCAAAAACGGTGTCAACGCACCGGCGTTCGACATCGACGGTGATGCCCGCCCGTCCGCTCCCGGCTTTGAAGCGGGTGCAGACGAGATAGCCGGCGGTGGTGGACCCGTCGTGGTTCCCTTCCCATCCACAGGGTTGTTGGACGACTTCAACCGTGGTTCCGGGTCAACCACGGCGCTGGGTGCCAACTGGTCTGGCTCAATCAGCCACCAACCAGTTCCGCATCAACAGCAACAACGTGCAGTCTCAGCCCGGTGGGCCAGGCGGTGACATCTGGTGGAATCCGGCAACGTACGGTGCCAACCAAGAAGCTTACATGACCCTGGTGGCCATCGGCAACAGCAACAGCAATACCTCGCGCTGGCAAGGACTGCTGCTCAAGTTCAACGGCACTGATCCAAACAACGCCAACGCCAGCGCCATCGACGTGCGCTATCGCACCACGACTGGCGTGACGGTCCGCACCAAGGATGCGGGCGGCATCTGGGTAGACCAGGCCACTTTCCCCATTACCTTCAGCAGTAACGACGTGTTGGGCGCTCGCGCGCAGCAAGATGGGTTGGTGTCTGTCTACCTGAACGGCGTGTTGGTGGGCAGTGTGAACGTGACCCAAGGGACGAACCCCTGGCCGACAGCGCTGGCTCAAGGTGGCGGCTCGATTGGTGCGACCTACGACTTTAAGAACGGCCGTTTCGACAACTTTAGCGGCGGGAACATGCCCTAAATAATGCATCAACGGGATTGGGGGTTGGCAAGGTCAACCCCCAATCCTCGATATGCCAAGGAGATATGTAAATGAATAAGAAATCATCTTCCATCAACCTGAGCCGCCGTGATTTTCTGAAAATCGCCGGAGGTGCCGCGTTCGTCGCCGCCGGGGCCGGCTTTATGCCCCAGGCGCTGCGGCGGGTGCTGCGACCGGAGGCGGTTGCCCAGGCGCAGGTAGAACCACGACCTGTACTATGCCGGCACGGACGGCTGGATTTACCTGCCGCCCACACCGGCGATTCCGCCCTTCCATCCTGACCCGCTGGGTCCGGATCCGTTCAATACCTATATATTCGGTTTCCGCAACGTGACCGGAATGAGCGACGCCCAGAAAATCAACCAGAAACAAAAGGCGCAGCACAATGCGCCCCTTTTCTGGGTCGATCAATTCAATCCCAGTAGCCCGGTTGATTTTCGGATGCAGGTGACCAATCTGGGCCTGGCTTTGCGGCCGGACCTGTTTGACGCCCATACCATTCACTGGCACGGCTTCCGCAATGTCATCCCCTTCTTTGATGGTGAGCCATCTTCCTCAGTGGCGGTGCCGACCGGCGAAAACTTCACCTATATCTACCGGCCGCGGGAAGAAGGCACGTACATGTTCCACTGCCACGTAGAGGATGTGGAGCATGTGCACATGGGCATGACCGGCCTGGTCTTTGTCCGCCCGCTGCAGAATGGGCAAAACGTCGCTGGTTACAGCAAATTCGCCTATAATGACGGCGACGGCTCGACCGGGTATGACCGCGAGTTCGCCATGTTCCTCAGCGAAGTATGGGCCGAATCGCACTGGTCCGATGCCCACATCCAGCTACCGGAATGGAGCGACTATAAGGCGGACTTTGCTTTGCTGAACGGCCGTGTCTATCCCGACACCCTGGCCCCCAATGCACCGATCAATGCCGCGGCATCCGTTCATGCCCTGGCGGTGGAAACGGATGCTGATGGCGACCTAGTTGCCCCAGTTGGTCATCCTAACCTTAAGTACCAACCGCATTCCTCGCGGGTAACCTGCCAGCCTGGCGAACGGGTTCTGCTGCGCTTCGCCAACCTGGGCTTTAAGGAGTCGGCGATCAGCCTGGCCGGCATCCAGATGCGTGTCGTCGGCCGTGACTCCAAAATCATGCGCGGGCGTGATGGCACGGACACCAGCTACGAAACGGACACGATCTCGATCAGCGCCGGCGAAAGCTTCGATGTCCTCTTTACTGCTCCGGCCTTTTCCGGTGGCAGCGGTTCAACTGGACAGGGGTACGACTCCTATCTGCTCTATAACCGGGCCTATGTCCACGCTAACAATCTGGCAGCAGGTGGTTTTGGCGGCCAGGCAACCGAAGTTCACGTTTATCCAGGCGGGTTAGCTGCCCAGCAGTATCCCAATGATTGGGGCATCTAAACCAATCCATTCTCTCATAATAAGGAGCAATACAATGCGTAAATCAAATTTTAAGTGGATAGGGTTGGGAGTGGTTCTGGTGCTCGGTCTGGTGCTGATTTCGGCCCCGCAATTGATCCAAACAGCGACAGTCGCAGCGCAGGCAGCGCCGACAACGGGTATCGTCTGCACCTCCGGCTACGGCACCAACCCGACCTTTACCCTGACCACGAAAACCGGCTACATTAACCTGCCGGACGGCAATACGATGTTTATGTGGGGATATTCGGAAGGCAGCAATCCCTTCCAGCACCCCGGTCCTGTGCTATGTGTCAATGAAGGGGACACGGTCACGATTATCCTGCAGAACAACCTGGCCGAAGACGCCTCGATCGTCTTCCCCGGACAGGAGAATGTTCTGGCCAACGGCGTTGCGGCCCAGCCGCAGTTTGACGGCGGCGGCAACCTGACCTCGCTGACCAATGTGGCTGCGGCCAACGGCGGCAGCGTCACCTACAGCTTTGTAGCTTCCGAGCCGGGCACCTATCTCTATCAAAGCGGGACCAACCCGCGCAAGCAGGTGAGTATGGGTCTCTTCGGGGCCTTGATTGTGCGGCCGGCAATGGGCGCCGACCACGCCTACAACCGGGCTGACAGCCAGTTTATGCCGCAAGAAGAGTTCATGGTGCTGCTGTCCGAAATTGATCCCTACCAGCACCAGGCGGCCGAAAATGGGTTGCCGTACAATCTGGACAATTACAAACCGCGCTACTGGCTGATCAACGGCCGTGGCTTCCCGGACAGCATTGCTGACAACTATGCTTCCTGGCTGCCCAGCCAGCCCTACGGCGCTCTGGCGCGTATCCATGAGTTTAACGATGAAACGCTGCCGGACACCGACCCCAATTATCATCCGTATCCGGGCATGATTCGCTACCTCAACGTGGGCAGCGAAAATTACCCCTTCCATCCCCATGGTAATAATGGGCTGGTGATTGGGCGTGACGGCCGTGCCCTGGAAACGCCAACTGGTGATGACCTCTCTTTCGAGAAGTTCGACATCAACATCGGCCCCGGCCAGACCTGGGACGTCATCTTCAAATGGTACGACGCCGAACAGTATGATGAGACGGCCAATCCCGTGGATGTAACTATTCCGCAGATACCCAACATGGTCTACGGTATCTTCTACAGCGGCAGTCCCTATCTGGGGGGCACCGGCACGATCCCGACCGGCGGCGAAGGGCTGAACCAATGTGGCGAGTATTACATCATCTCCCACAACCACGCCCTGTACCAGATCACCTCCTGGGGCGTGAATATGACCGGGCCCATCACCTACCTGCGGATCGATCCGCCACTACCCAACAATTGTCCATAATAGATGGCCAAGGAGAATAACATGCAAACTAAGAAAAGATTGATAAGTTTGATAAGAACGGGTACGGGGCTGGTGATCCTGGCCGCCCTACTCATGACGGTGCTCATCATCAGCGTGACCCCCGCCGCGGCCGCACCCCGAGTTGGGAGTGTAGCTGTGGGTCCCCAGGTGGGCACACTCACCACGGGTACCGCGGGCAGCACTACTTTCCTCATCACGGTGACCAAAGGGAACAACCAAAACCTGACGGCGGGTCTGAGTGTCGACCGCGGGACTGCCGGCAGGCGCTACTTATTCGTTCACACCTTCATCTCTCAGTTTTGGTAACGCTGCTGCAGGAACCCAGTTGACTTCCATGCTGACCATCAACACAGCTGCTGCGACACCGGCTGGAGCCACTTCCTTTACAGTGCAAGCCGTAAGGGCGAATCGGCGGCGGCGGCACTGACGCGGAAACCGGGAATGGTACCTTAACCATCCAGCGCATGCCCCAGACGATCAACTTTGGCCCATTGGCCAACAAGACCTTTGGCGATTCGGACTTCAGCGTGAGTGCGACAGGCGGCGGGTCAGGCAACCCAGTTACGTTTAAGGCTGTAGGCTACTGTACCGTTGATGGGACGCAGGTTCATATCACCAGCGTCGGCCTATGCACCATCATTGCCTGCGCAGGCCGGCAATGACAATTACAGCCCGGCCGATCCTGTTGCGCAGTCATTTATCATTGAATCTGCTAACCCGACAGTGGTTGTTGATCTGTGTGCCACTACTGGCTCAATGACCCCGCCATCTGGCAGCAGTATACCTATTTGGGGTTACGCGTCAGGTAATTGCAGCGACAGTCCCGTAGCAACTCTACCGGGCGGCCCGCCCATTGAAGTTAACCAATACGATCAGATTACGGTCAACCTGCACAATAACTTGCCAGGAACAACAAGGACGGCCATTTTATTCCAGGGGCAAGACATCGTTCCAGATGTTGCCGGTGTGGATTCTGGTGGGGATACATCCTACACCATCTACGCCAGCCGGCCCGGCACCTACCTCTACGAGGCAGGGCTGCTGCCAGGTGCTCAGTACCAGCCGGCGATGGGTCTGTACGGCGCGCTGATCATCCGTACCGGCTACGGCAGGTCAGGCGTATGACGATGCGAATACTGCCTATGACGACGAAGCCGTGCTGGTCCTCAGCGAAATCGACCCGGCGCTGAACACAAGCAGCGATCCGGCCGCGTTCGATATGCGCAATTACGCGCCCAAGTACTTCCTGATCAACGGTCAGGCCTATCCGGATACCGCTGAGATTCCGACGGCCGCCGGGAACCGGGTTTTGCTGCGCTACCTCAATGCGGGGGCGCAGTTCCATTCGATGGCTCTGTTGGGCATGCACCAAACGGTGATTGCCAATGACGGCAGCCCGCTGGCTCACTCGTACCGCATGGTGGGTGAGACTTTCGGCCCCGGGCAGACGGTGGACACGATCGCCACGATACCGGCAGCAGCCGCTGACGGCAGCCAGTTCGCCATCTATGACGGCAACCTGATGCTGCACAACAGCGATGCGGCCAGTTTCGGTGGCATGCTTACCTTCTTGACGGTCTCGGGCACGCCCCCCACGGGCGACACCACGGGACCGGTGACCAGCAACGTGGCTTACGCGGCTGGTACGCTAAGCGCACGGTTGACGACAGTGGTCACTGGCGGACTCAAATATCGCAGCGGCTGAGTACTTCATGGACAGCACCGGGGCCCCTGGCAGCGGCACGGCGATGAGCGGCGCATTTGGCTCCCCGACCGCGGCAGTCACGGCGGCGGTAAGCGTTCCTGCTGGTACCCATACTCTTTACGTGCGCGGACAGGACGCCGCGGGCAACTGGGGCGTCTTGAGCTCGGTGCTGGTCAACGGCGGCGACGCCGTTGGACCGGCGACAACAGGCCTCACACTGACACCGAACTTAAGCAATGGGTCGGTGAGTGTGGCTCTGCATGCGACCGGTAACGACAGTGCCAGCGGTGGGTCAAATATCGCGGCTGCTGAGTACTTCATCGGCACCGACCCCGGCCAAGGTGCTGCAACGGGGATGACCGTCAATGTGGCGGCCCCGATCGCCAGCCTGGACGCTACGATTGCGGCAGCAACCGTTAACGGCCTGGCAGAGGGCTCCCATAGTGTTGCGGTCCGCAGCCAGGATGCGGCGGGCAACTGGGGCGCACCTGCCGTGATCACCCTTATCGTAGACAAGACCGGGCCGACTACCACTAACGTGACGGCCGCACCCAATCCCAATAATGGGCAGTTGGGCTTCAACACCACCACACCCGCTGTACGGGTAACCGCCTCCTTTGCTGACACGCTGGCCAACATCAATGCGGGCGAGGGCTTCATCGACACGGTCGGTGCGGATGGCACAGGCTTCCCCTTTGCCGCCAGTGATGGCTCGTTCAACAGTCAGTCGGAGACCGGCTACGCTGACATCCCACTGACGACGATTGTCCAGCTCAGCGATGGACCACACACAATCTATGTACACAGCAAGGATGCGGCCGGCAACTGGGGCCCAATCAGCAGTGTGATTCTGCTCATCGACAAGTCTGCACCAGTGGTTAGCGGGGTTTCTGCTGCGCCGAATCCGACTGACGGCACTCCTGTGACGCTGTCGGCGATGGCAACAGATGCGGCAACGGCCATTACCCAGGCCGAATGGTTCACTGGCGCTGACCCTGGGGTTGGCAACGGTACCGCCATGACGCTCAGCGGAACTGGCCCGTGGAGTCTGTCGGCTACGATTGATGTCAGCACCTGGATCAACGGCAGCTACACGCTGAACGTGCGCGCACGGGATGCGGCCGGTAACTGGAGTGCGCTGGGCAGTACGGCTCTGGTGGTCAATATACCACCGCCACCGTTCCCGGGACTGTATTTCTCGACGTTGGGGAATGCGGCCATACCTGGTGTTGGCGGCACGGCCGATGATGCCGACATCTACAACTGGAACGGCTCGGCCTACAGTCGAGTGATCGACGCCGTTGGTGGCAGCCTGGGCTTGCCCGGCGGTGCCAACGTCGATGGCTTTGACTGGGTCGATGCCACCCACTTCTACATGTCGTTTGCCGCGAACAATACAACTGTACCGGGCCTGGGGAACGTTCAGGACGAAGACGTGGTCTACTACAACAACGGTACCTGGTCAGTGTACTTTGACGGTACAGCCCAAGGCATGACCGCAGGTGGTCAAGACCTGGATGCGATCAACATTGTTGGCGGCATCCTGTACTTCTCAACGTCAGGGAACGTTAGCCCGACCGGCGTCACCGGCACGGCCGACAACGCCGACATCTACAGTTGGAACGGCACTAACTTTGCCCGTGAATGGGACGCAAGCGCCAACGGATTGCCGGGCGGCGCAAACGTTGACGGCTATGTCCGAGTCGACGCTACCCACTTCTACCTGTCATTCAACAGCACGAACACGACCGTGCCCGGATTGGGCGCAGTCGCAGACGTGAACGTTGTGTACAACAATGCAGGGACCTGGTCAGTGTTCTTTGATGGCACGGCGAATGGGTTGGTCGCGGGGACTGGTCAAGACATCGATGCCTTTGATCTTCCCTAACAAATGGTAGAACGATTTGGCAAATCGTCCCCGGGGCGATTTAACCAAATCGCGTTACAAAGCGTAAATAAAATCGTTTTGCACCGGAGGTCTTGCGCAATCAGGGCCTCCGGTCAAAAATCAACCGCTGCAAGGCGGCAAAAAACAACGGGCATACTGCTTATAGTTAGCGTATCTGGGGGACAGAAAATTATGGACCAAAAAACAGTCGCTTCAAAGACGACACCAACAGCCAATCTGGGCCGGTATGTGCCCCTTTTCGCCATCATTTTGGCATTACTGGTTGTGTTCGGCTTTGTTTTTAGCAGGCTGCGGACGCCGTCCGGCACACCGCAGGCCGCGGGCGACCTTATCTCTGAGCACACTCTGGCGGATCAGTATGGCATCCGTGTTAACCTGATCGCCGTAACAGCGGCGGGGGGCCTGGTGGACTTTCGCTTAAAGATACTGGATGCGGAAAAGGCCAGACTGCTGCTGCAAGAAAGCAGCGATGTGCCGGCGCTGCTTGTCGCCAATGGAGAAGCCGTGCTGACGGCCCCGGAAGACAGCACCGGCCAACTGCTCAATAGTCTGGTAGATGATGGCAATATCTTTCTCATGTATCCGAACGTGGGGAGTGCCGTCAAGCCGGGTATGCCGGTGACGGTCCAGTTTGGCGAGATACGGCTTGAGCCAATTCAGGCTCAGTGAGAAGCGGAGACAGCTAATGCATAAAGACTCTATCACTTACCCCAAAATACTCGTTTTACTCATTCTTTGGGCTTTATTGGCCCTGGCACCGCACATCAGAGCCCAGGCCGATCCGGCCACGGAAGCGAAAATCGCGCCTGAGGTTCAGGCAGCGCTTAGCGATCTGCCTCAGGGTCAGATGACGACCGTCATTGTTACCCTTGTCGATCAAGTAGACAAGAAGCAATTTAAGGACCAGAAGGGTCCTGAGCGCCAGAAAGCCGCCGTCAAAGCCCTGAAGGATAAGGCAAGCAAATCGCAGAAGGAGATCTCCATTTACCTGAAGAGCAAGCAGAAACAGGGTGAGGTTGAGAAATATGACTCATTCTGGGTCCTAAATGGATTGTCAGTTACGGCAACACAAGCTGTTATTCAGGAGATGGCTGCCCGTCCCGATGTGTTGAAGATCACAGCAGACGATATCACCATTGTGCCCACTTTTGCGCAAACTGCCCCGCTCGCTGCGGACAATCTAGCGCTTATACAGGCTCCGGCACTCTGGGATTCGGGTTTTTACGGGCAGGGGATCGTCGTGGCCAATATGGACAGTGGCGTGGACTTGAACCACCCTGACTTGTCGAGTCGTTGGCGCGGCGGCAGCAACAGTTGGTTTGATCCTTATGGCCAGAATCCAATGCCAAGCGACTTTTCTGGTCATGGGACCTGGACAATGGGCGTGATGGTAGGCGCAGCAAGTGGGGGCACGGCCATCGGTGTTGCGCCACAAGCGCAATGGATTGCGGTCAAGATCTTCAATAACAGTGGCAGCTCAACCGCGACGGCAATTCACCAGGGATTTCAGTGGCTTTTGGACCCCGATGGAGACTCGAATACAGCCGACGCGCCCCAGGTTGTCAATAACTCCTGGGCAATGGGTAGTCCCGGCTGCAACCTGGAATTTGAAATGGATCTGTCGTCCTTATTGGCGGCCGGCATCGTACCCGTGTTTGCCGCCGGGAACTTCGGCCCTGGGGCTGGCACGAGCACCAGCCCGGCCAATAACCCATCAGCATTTGCCGTGGGCGGGGTCACTAACGGCGACTTGATTATGGGTAGCAGCAGCCGTGGACCTGTAACTTGTGGCGAAGCAACAACAGTTTTCCCCGAGCTTGTCGCGCCTGGAAATAACATTCTCACGACCGAGAGGTATGGGCTTTATACCACTGCCTCGGGCACTTCACTGGCCGCGCCGCACGTGGCCGGCGGGTTGGCCCTATTGCTCAGTGCCTTCCCCGATCTGCAGCCAGAGCTGCAGGAAACAGCGCTGCTTTCCGGCGCCGTTGACCTGGGGCTGAATGGTCCAGATGATGATTACGGCAACGGCCGTTTGGACCTCCTGGCCGCCTATCAATGGCTGCACAATAATCCCGCACCCCCGCTGCCCACTGCGACGCCCACAGCGACGGCTACAGCGACGCCATCTGCCAGCGCCAATCTTGCGCTCAACCAGCCTGTATCAGTCTCGTCCATCAGGAGTTCGGCAACTAATGGTGCTGCGGCCGTTGATGGCGACCTGGCGACCTCCTGGCAGACCGAGAGATCGTCTAAACTGCCGTCAGAATGGATCAAAGCGGATCTGGGCAGCACGCGCACTCTAGACAAGGTGGTGCTGCAATGGGACAGCAACTACGCCAAGAGCTATACAGTCCAGGTTTCTGTTGACGGCACGAACTGGACAACCGTCTACAGCACGACAAGCGCAAATGGCGCGGTTGATACTATCACCTTCCCTGCTATTATAGCCCGCTACGTGATGCTTGACTCAACAGCGTGGGCAAATGGCAGGTCGCGGAACTGGCTGCGCGAATTCGAAGTTTATGGACTGGCAAGCGCCAGTACTGCGACGCCGACAGCAACGGCTCTCCCGCCGACGGCTACAGCAACACCTCTCCCGCCGACGGCTACAGCAACACCTCTCCCGCCGACGGCTACAGCGACGGCCGGAGAGGTGACCTCTGTCCATGTGGGTGACTTGAACGCGTCGACGAGTTTGGGAAGCCGAAATCGCTGGAATGTATTGGTCACTATCACAGTGCATAATCAAATCGAATCCCCAATCACTGGCGCAACAGTTGCAGGCTCTTGGAGCGGGGGTGTAACTGGGTCTGGATCGTGCACAACCAACGGCAGTGGCACTTGCACGGTTAGCAAGGGCAATATCAAAGGCAGCCTCAGCAGCGTACGCTTTACGGTGAACGCCGTATCGGGATCTGGTTTAGCATACGTGGCAAACGCCAATCATGATGCGGATGCTGATAGCAATGGCACTTTTATCACAGTCGCACGGCCCTAGATTGTGCAACGGCTGGAGCGATCATCAGGGTAGGGTAAACCCCTACCCTGATTTCTGGTTTTCGCGGACCCAGAGGAGATTGAGATGCGACGTCATACCCTAGGCCTTGGCATACTTCTGTATTCTCTCTTTGCCGCCTTCTGTCTGCTGCCCGGACCAGTTGCCGCCGCATCCACCCCAGCCGTATCTACGACCGCTGATACAATCGCCTATGATGGATGATTATGCTCACCAATGGTGGGGGAATGGTTCTTACCGCAGTCCGTATGATTGACAAGAGCGGCGGGGATGGTGACTTTGCCGAACTGCTCTTCGTCAGAGGTGCAACAGTCACCAATTCCTTTCGACATGGGTCTGGCCGGGAGAAGGTGGGTGCTATAACGCACAGATCCCAGCGGACCTTAAGACAGGACAAGAGGTTAAACGAAATGAATGGTATTTTAACGCGAACAGAACTAAAACAGCCGGGTCGTTTGACTCGATTAACTTTGCTGGCTTCGCTGGCTCTCATTTTGGCGGCCGTGGTTATGGTGTTCGTCATTCAAGCCAGAACAACTCCCGTAAGCCAAGATAGCATCCAAGCGGCCATTGAAGATCGTTATGGCATTCACATCACCATGCTGGCGGTGACGGCCGGTGGCGGTGCGGTTGATTTTCGTTTTCAAATCACGGATCCGGAAAAGGCCAACAATTACATGCATGGTCCTTTCAGCGAGCTGCCGTTCTTGATTGTGGAAAAGAGCGGAACCCGGATCGACCCACGGCCGCATACCCATCATGTGGATTATGAATTCGGCCGCAGTTACTACACGTTATATCGAAACCCTGGGGGCGTTATTGAAGCAGGGACACGGGTAACGGCCGTACTAGGTGATCTGCGCCTGAGAAACATCGTTATTCGCTAATCATGACGCTGCCCCATGCCCTCCCTATCATGCTGGCAGCGGCTGGTCATGATAGAGAATAAACCACAGCGATCGGAGAAATCAATGAAACAGAATTTGTTTATTCTTGGCGCTCTTAGGAGCGTGGTTGTGGCTGGTATGTTCCTTATCCTTGTGCCGTTCGTTCAGGCCAAACCCACTACCACGATTTTGGTGACAACGACCAGCGACGTCATTGCTAACGATGGCCAATGCGCTTTGCGCGAAGCTATTATCGCCGCTAATACAGATAGTTCCTTTAACGATTGTCCTGCTGGTAGCGGGGCCGACAGCATTGGTTTCGACTCCAATCTATCGCTGCCGGCTGTATTCAGCTTAACCATTCCTGGACCCAATGAAGAGCTCTCTTTTAGCGGCGACCTGGATATTGTGGGAACACTCTCTATCATGGGATCAGGTGCCGAAAATATCATTTTGGATGGCAATGGCAGCGATCGTGTTTTGGACATCCGCCCCGGCGCTCATGCGACCCTCTCCGGTGTGACGGTGCGCAATGGCAATCTGATTGGCAGCATTGAGGGCGGCGGCATCCGTGTTCAAGCTTCACTAGCCATGAATAACAGTACAGTTAGCGGCAACCATGGCGGCGGTATATTTAATAATGGAGGTGGGACGGTGCTGACTGATGTTAATGTCAGCAACAACAGCGGTGGATATGGCGTGCATAATTTAAATCAGGGCGTCCTCACGTATAGCGGAGGCCAGGCAAGTGGCAATCAGGGGGGCGGTATTTCTAATGCCACGGCCACCGCGACGTTAAGCAACCTTGTTATATCCAGCAACCTCAGCGGGGGTGGTGTAGCCAATTCCGGAGCCACCCTCAGCCATTTGACGTTAAGTCATAGTTCGGTCATCAGTAACACGGCTACGAATGGGGGCGGTGTTTTCAGCAGCGGTGTAGGAGCGATAACTGGCATCCTTGACACGATGATTAGCGGTAACTCGGCGACTGGTGCCGGCGGTGGCGTTTATAATAACGGCACGATGACCATCAATGGCAGCACCCTGGACCATAATCACGCGCGCAGCGGCGGCGGCATTGATCACAGCGGCAGCAGTTTGCATATGACGAATGACACGATCAGCAGCAACACAGCCAGCGACAATGGCGGCGGTTTTTATAATCGCGGCAGTGCCACCTTGACCCATGTCACCTTGAGCGACAACAGCGCCGGTGGTCCTGATACGGGAGGCAATATATTTAACGACGAGGCTTTGTTGACATTGCAGAACAGTATTGTGGCCAATTCAGATGCCGACGGCAACTGCTTTTATACTGGCGGGTTTGTCACTTCTTCCGGTAACAATCTGGACGATGGCAATAGCTGTGCTTTTAGCAATGTGGGTGATATTGTCAATTCGGACCCGCTGCTGGGCCCGCTGCAAGACAACGGAGGGGCCACCTTGACCCATGCGCTTTCCCCGGGAAGTCCGGCAATTGACTATGGTAATAGTGCTTTCTGTGCGGCTACGGATCAGCGTGGCCTGTCTCGCCCCCCCACAGCTTGTGACATGGGTGCTTATGAAGCTGCGGCAACGGCCGACCTGGCCATCTCGGCCACAACTGCTCCTCCACTCATCAGCGTCAACGGCGTGATGACCTATACGTTGTCGATCAGCAATAACGGCCCGAGCCCAGCCAATGCGATTGTGATCACTGATTCGCTGCCGGCAGAGGTTGGATACATGGACGCTTCTATGAGCGGCGGCGGTTCCTGTTCGTATAGCAGTGTTGTTACCTGCACCTTGCCGGCGCTGGCAAGCGGGGACAGCCAGAGCGTCACGATTTCCGCCAGCACCCCGGCCACTGAAGCTGTGATTGTAAATCATGCTGAAGTGACTTCGACCACGCCGGATTTGAACCTGGAGAATAACTCCGTCAGCACGACGACACCTGTTACGTTTATGGGCTATGTTTACCTGCCGATTGTTTTGCGCAAATAGGCACCTGTACTGGTACGGCGACTGGCTGCCCTTCGGCCGTCAAGCGGGAACTTGTTGGGGTTGATCAGGGGACTTGGGGCACCGGAATGGGACACATTCGCTCCGGTGATTGGGCCAGAGAAGTATTGGGACTATAATTACGCAAACGAAACCAACCCTAACCACAGTTCGGTAAGCAAGGACTGCTGGTCGATATAGTAAGAGTTGTAAAGTGGTTTGCTTATTTCGTTCGCGCACAAGGGGAGATTCAATGGCTCAATTCTATTTACAGAAGAAGGTACCTCATCGCCTCCTGATCATTCTGTTCATGACTTTAATAGCTCTTGTACTTGTTACGGCCTGTAAGACAACGTCTGCTGAAGTGAATACTGCGGCAACAAGGATGCCCGAAGGGGACATGGGCGAACCAAGCCACGAAGAAGATATGAGCGGTATGGATATGGAGGCAGTTGATGATCACGATACAACGATGCGCCAGTTCGCCCCCAATGATGGGGCCGAAGTTCTTATCAGCGCACCGGCCAATGAAGCCAGCTTCAAATTGGGCGACACAGTGGCTGTGACGATTGAGACAACTGACTTTACGATTGGTGAGGACGGCAATCATTGGCACATCTACCTTGATGGCACCCCGATTATGGTGATGGGCGGTAATACCTATGTTCTGCAAAATCTCTCGGCAGGTCACCACGATATCGAGGTGTATCTTTCCAATGGCCAACACCAGGACCTGGAAGAGGGAGACAAAGTGACCATCATGGTTAAGGAGTGATTGGCAAAATGAGATATGTTTCAGGCATCGTCTTGCTGGTGCTGCTCCTGGCGGGCATGGCGACGGCCGTTGGCGCGCACGACGCCGTGATCACCAAATCTACTCCAGCCAACGGCGATGTTCTCGCCGAGTCGCCGTCTGAAGTCATGGCCTGGTTCGCGGAAGAACTCGTTAGCGGTGAGAGCACGATGACCGTGTTCAGCGCCGCGGGCACACAAGTTGACAACGGTGACGGGGGCGTTAACCTGAATGATCCCGACCACGCTTCCATGGTCGTCACGCTGCCGCCACTGTCCGACGGTTCCTATACGGTGCAGTGGCACGTCACTCTGTTGGATGGCGACGCGTCGGATGGCGCATTTGCCTTTGCTGTAGGTGAGGGCCAGAATGTCAGTCCGGCAGCCGTGCAGTCCGCCGCTGCTGAGGAAGGTAGTGGCGGGCTTTCAGTAGGCATCCTGGTGGCCATCGCTGCTGGCTTGTTTGTTCTTCTGCTCATTGGTGTCCTGGCCATGCGCCGCCGCCAATCGTAATCGCCACCGAATGAAAACAGATGCGTGTTAAAAACCGCCATAAGCGCTTTTGTCAAATCGGCTGGTCCATAAGCCTGATTTTGATCAGCAGCTTGGTGATGTTTCGTCGCGCCAGCGCTCACGCTTACCTGATTCGCTCCGACCCGGCGGCCAATTCCATTTTGGACAGCGCACCGTCAAGCGTGAGTCTTTGGTTTAGCGAAGACGTCACATTGGAGTTTAGCGGTGCCCGGCTGCTGGACACCAGTGGCCAGGCTACTGATCTGGAAATCTCCGTGGATCCGGCTGACCACACGCTGCTGGTTGCGAAACTGCCCGAACTGGGAGATGGCGTTTACAGCTTGCGCTGGTCAGTGCATTCAGAAACAGACGGTCATGTTACCCAGGGGCTGGTTATTTTTGGCATTGGACAGGAGGCAGACCTGGGCAGAGCAACGGCCGTCGAGACGCAAACGGCCGTTCCCTGGCCAGAACTCTTATTACGCTGGCTCACTTTCAGCCTCTATGCCGGCATGATCGGTGGTTTCACCATGACCTACCTGGTGCTCGACCCCCAATCACAGGCACCAGCCACCGCCGATGTGCAGCGCAGGGCGCAAAAGCGAATGCTGCGCCTGGCCTTCTATTGCAGTTTGTTGGCATTCTTTACCGGCTTTGCCTGGGCCGGCTGGCAAGCCTCTACGCTGGCCGGCAGTTTTTCCGGCAAACTCTCCATCGCCGGGGCAGGCTGGCAATGGTTGACCCAAACGCAGCTAGGATTTTACTGGTGGGCACGGCAGATAGCCATTCTGGCTATAGCCGGCAACTTGTGGCTTTTGAGCCATAGACAAACAGAGTCGCCCATTGCGGTCTGGACTATTCCGCTGACCAGCATATTGCTGCTGGCCGTGCTGCTGATCCACTCTCTAACCAGTCACGCGGCGGCTCTGACGCCTCACACCGCATTGGCTGTGACGGCCGACGCCCTCCATTTGCTAGCCGCTAGCTTCTGGGTAGGAGGGTTACTGGCCCTCGTTGTCGGCCTGCTACCACTGGTGCGTCACAACGCCGATTTCACAACGCTTGCTAAGGCCGGTTGGGGACCATTTGGCAAGTGGGCTGCCCTCAGCGCCGGCATCATTTTGGTTACCGGAGTTTACAGTACGATCCGGGAAGTCAGCTCGGTCAATGCCCTGCTTACTACATTATATGGCCAAACGTTGCTGTTCAAGATTGGCTTGGTGCTCATAGTTGGCGTGATAGGCGCCGCCAACGCGATGTTGCTTCACCCCAGACTCGCTGCGCCGCTGGCCCGTATTCTAGGGAAACCGGTGGGTTGGACGCCACTCTCTCTGCGCCAATTGCCCCGGTTGCTCATAGCGGAAGTCTGTTTCGGGCTGCTGGTTCTATTAATGGCCGGCGTGATTACGACCGCACCTACGGCCCGCGGGGCCGCCTATGCGGCTGCTGATCCAGCCGCCGACCTAAGTCAAACGGTGGACGACATGTTCATCAAGCTTACGGTTAATCCCAACAAGGCTGGACAGAATATCTTCACGGTGCGCGCTGTCAGCACGCGGCGACCACCGCCGGCAGAAGTAGTGCGTGTCATCTTGCGCTTCACATACCTGGATCAAGATTTGGGACTCACTTCGGTGGATATGAATGAAATTGAGCCTGACCTCTATTTGCTCAGCGGCAATCAGCTCTATCTGGCTGGAAGGTGGCAAATTGACGTTGTGGTGCGGCGGCAGGGCATAGAGGACAGTGTGGCCCGTTTCGAATGGCTCGTGCCCCAGACCGGCTCTCAGTAGACGGCCGTGTCTGATTTTGAGTAAGAAGCAGGTGGTATTGCGCCCACATAATTAGCCTGATATTTACCAAATAGTCGACCGCATGTGGCTCTGCCGCAAATGATTTTGTTGTTGATTGAGCGGCTCAGGATCAGGCGGTTCTGATTTGACAGTTGTCTAATTGAATGATAGACTATATTTCGATATCTATCTAATCAAATTTGTTGTGGAGGCGGTTCTTTGGACAAGAGACATCTGGTAAAGGAAGTTGATCGCATCGTTTCGGATACGAATCTGGCGGAAATAGAGAAGCTGGCAGAAGCGTTTGGCTATGTAACCAAATCTTTCATCGAACAGAGCGAGCGGGACCTTGATCTGGCGCGGGCGATGCAAGATGAGGTATCGGTTGTCAAAGAACAAATCAAGGCCAGCGTCATGAATTCGGCGCGAGAGATGTTTGAGTTCTGCTATCTCAATGCTACCGGGAGCAGAAGGAGTATCTGGCATGAGCAAGACGAAAGCTGAAGAAAACCTGGAATCAAGGGCGCAGTTGTTTAAGGCCTTAGGACATCCCACCCGCCTACTAATCCTCAATCTTATGCGGGCCAAGCCGCGCCACGGTGAGGAATTGGCGGCAATTCTAAATCTGAAGCCGGCTACCATCTCATTTCATCTAAGCAAGCTTTCGGAAGTAGGGTTGTTGGCGTCGCGTAAAGACCAGTACTACCAGGTGTATTCGCTGAAGGAGGGTATGCTCGACAAGCGTCTAGACGAGATGGTTCACTTGCCGCAGCCCGGCCTCACGGGTGTTGTCACCCAGGATGCCTATCGCGAGAAAGTGTTGAGGACATTTATCAAGCACGGCCGTTTGGTGCAAATACCGGCCCAGCTCAAGAAAAGGCAAGTCATATTGGAGCAACTGGTTACGGAGTTTGAGCCGGGGCGCTCCTACAGCGAGCGTGAAGTGAACCAGATCCTGCTGGATTTCCACGAGGATGTGGCTACTTTGCGACGGGAGATGATCATGCACAAACTGATGACCCGAGAGAGGGGCATCTACGAGCGCGTCAGCGTGGAATGAAAACTAATCTTTCCTTGCCAGCGAAATGACGTCTTTGGTGTGAGGTATAAATTCGTAATCCTCAATCCAACCTTTCCAATGCCTGCTCAACAAACAGTCTATGATCGGCGCGCATGGTCTGTTCGGTGATATCAGCCCTTCCCAAGGCGGGATACACACCGGCCCACTCCCCGATATGCCCCATGGGGCGCAAAGCGGTGCATAAATCCCAGTAGGGGAGATTGGAAAAGTCGATTGTTGTCAGCGAGCGATAAGCCTTTGTAAACTCATGCATCGCTTCTATGCCCAACAACCAGAGTATATCGAGACGGCTTATAGACACATCAGCCAGGGGATCGCCCGATTGCGCACCCTCCCAATCGATCACGGCAGCTAGCTGCCCCTCATTCCACAACAGATTCCCCGGCCAAAAGTCGCCATGCAGCAATGCCGCTTCGTTCATATTGGGCCAGGGCCACGCCATTTCCAACTGCTTGCGAATGAGCCCTTCGTCCAGTGACGCGTCGAGTTCTCTGGGGCCACCTGAGAATTGCTTGTCAAGGCTTTGCGCCAGATTGGGCAGAAATGATAGATTGCCATTCCTGCTCTTTAGACCGTGAATTTTCACCAGTTGCGCGGCTGCTTGTGATAGGTAGTCGCTGACATCAGGTGGTGTGAATACTGAACGGCCGTCGATATATTCTATGACCATGTAGGGGTCTGGGAATATGTCGCCAGAGTCATCGAAATAGTAGGGAGTTTGTGCAGCAATCCCAAACGATTCGAGCTGCTGCAATATCTTAAATTCATCCGCTATAGCTGGAACATCCCATTTGAGCGCCCACCCAGGCGTTCGACGGAGGATCATCTTCTCTGTTTGACCATTAGCGCGGCGCAGCTCAAACGCCGTCATGCGCGGGAAGAGTCCCCCTTTGAGCTCCCAGCTTCGTAATGGGCTGCTCTGAGGATCGATTTTACGAACCAGTTTTTCCAGCTTCTCTTCGTCTATTGATTCATTCATGAATAGACTCTTTACCGCTATTTGGCCTCTTGCTGCGCCAGCTCAATCAAATCCCACAGATTCCCATAGAGATCCTCGAAAACGGCTACTGTTCCGTATGGGGCTGTCTTGGCTTCCCTGACGAAGTTTATTCCAGCGGCAAGCATCTCGTTGTAGTCGCGCCAGAAATCATCAGTAGCAAGGAAGAGGAAAACCCGGCCGCCAGTTTGCTGGCCAATGAATGCTTCCTGCTCCGGCGTCGCGGCGCGGGCCAGCAGAAGGCTGGTGCCGCCCGATCCAGGCGGAGCCACGACAACCCAGCGCTTGTCCTGTTCGGGTTGATAGCTGTCTTCGATCAGCGTGAAATGGAGCTTCCGGCAGTAAAACTCGATAGCTTCGTCGTAATCGCGCACGACCAGAGCAACATGGATTATCGCTTGTTTCACTATTGGTGGTGGCCTCAGGCGTATTGGTCTACCCCTTCTTATTGATCTTCTGCCAGGTATCGCGCAAGGTCACGGTGCGATTGAAGACGAGGGCGCCGGGCGCGGAATCAGGGTCAACGCTGAAGTATCCCTGGCGCATGAACTGGAACTGGTCGCCTGGGCGGGCTTTGGCCAGGCTTGGCTCGACGAGACAGCTCTTGAGGATCTGCAAGGAATTGGGATTGATGTTGCTGGTGAAGTCCTGGCCTGGTTCAACCTCGCTCGGGTTTTCTTTGGTGAAGAGCAGTTCGTAGAGGCGGACTTCGGCGGGCACGGCATGTCGCGCCGAGACCCAATGCAGAGTTCCTTTCACTTTACGGCTGTCTGGTGACTGCCCGCCAGATGATTGCGGATCATAGCTACAGCGCAGTTCCACGACGTTGCCTTCTTCGTCCTTTATGACAGCGGTGCAGGTGATGTAGTAGGCCTTCAACAGCCGAACTTCGCGACCTGGAGCCAGACGGAAGTATTTGCCCGGCGGATCTTCCATAAAATCATCCCGTTCGATATAGATCTCGCGCGAGAAGGGAACTTTGTGCGTTTCTGTACTGCTATGATCCTGCGGATGATCCGGTACGTCAAACTTCTCAACCTGATCCTCTGGGTAATTTTCAATCACAACCTTAAGCGGGTCTAGCACAGCCATGGCGCGCGGGGCATGGGCATTTAAGTCCTCGCGCACAGAAAATTCAAGCAAGCCATAGTCGACCAAGCTGTTGGCTTTGGCCACGCCGATACGGCCGCAAAAATCAGAGATGGCAGCAGGCGAATAGCCGCGCCGTCGCATCCCGGCTATGGTCGGCATGCGCGGGTCGTCCCAGCCGCTCACGTGCCCTTCCTCCACCAACCTGATCAGATTCCTCTTGCTCATAATTGTGTAGGTGAGGTAGAGCTTGGCAAACTCAATTTGCTGTGGATGATGAACCCCTAGCTGATCCAGGAACCAGTCGTATAAGGGGCGATGGTCCTCAAACTCGAGTGTACAGATGGAATGGGTGATGCCCTCAACGGAGTCTGATTGGCCGTGGGCCCAGTCATACATGGGATAAATACACCAGTAGTTCCCCGTGCGATGGTGAGCTGCATGGAGGATGCGATAGAGAACGGGATCGCGAAAATTCATATTGGGCGAAGCCATGTCAATCTTTGCCCGTAACACACGCGAACCGTCGGGGAACTCCCCCAACTTCATGCGCTCGAAGAGATCGAGGTTTTCCGCGATGGGACGATCACGGTAAGGGCTATTTTCCCCAGCTTCGGTCAACGTGCCACGATATTGGCGAATTTCCTCAGCGCTAAGGTCGTCCACATATGCTTTGCCGTCTCTTATGAGCTGCAGCGCCCATTCGTACAATTGTGGGAAATAGTCGGAAGCATGATAGAGGCGATCTTCCCAATCAACCCCAAGCCACTTGATGTCGTCGATAATGGATTCAACGTACTCGCTCTCTTCCTTTAGTGGATTGGTGTCATCGAAACGCAAGTTGAACTTACCGCCAAATTCTTGGGCGATGCCATAGTTGAGTAAGATCGACTTGGCGTGTCCAATGTGCAAGTAGCCGTTGGGCTCAGGGGGAAAACGCGTATGCACGCGTCCGCCCCATTTATTTGTCTTTAGATCATCCAAGACGATATTGCGCACAAAATCAGATGGCGTATCGCTTTCACTTTTTTCGTCAGTCATCTTGTTCCTTAACTTTTCTATCACGCAATCGCCAATCTCAGATACTACTGACCTTAGTCTTCGCATCTGAGGCGCCGAAAAGGGCACCTTGTGCGAGCTACCCTGCACTAGAGCTAGGCCCTTCGCATCTTACGGAGGCGAACTACAGAGAATACGCTCGCACCTGAGGCACCGAAAAGAGCACCTTGTGCGAACTACACTGCCTTAGAGCTTGGCCCTTCGCATCTGAGGAAGCGAACTACATCGCAATGGATCCAGCTAACTCGGCAGGCAATTTTCGCTGAAGTATATGCAAACCGGCTGGAGAATGCCAAAGAAAGCTTGATCTCACGGGCGCCGCGCATAAATGGTAAACAGATCGCCTAAATTTACAGGAACCGCGATCTTGGCCAGTCGCAGGGATTGGATCAGGACTTCTGCGCTGTGTCCCAGGGCACGATTGAATCCGCCAAGACGAGAAGCCAGATAGCCAAGGCGCAGATAACGTCCCTGAGCGCCTGACCAGAGCACGTCAAATCCATTGTTCTCAAGCATTTGGGCCAACGTTTTCTGGCTAAAGTATTGAACGTGCATATCCATCAGCCATGGCCAGCGTTTACCCATCAGTCGCGCGATCAAGCTGTCGATATCCATCGTATGCACGACGATAGTGCCTCCAGGTTTGAGGACAGCGAAGGCTCTGGCTAATTCCTCAGATGGGCTGTCCATATGTTCGATAACGTCCCACATGGTAATCACGTCGAAAAGCTGCTGCTCAGATTCCACTTCTGCCAACGTACCAGCCCGGACCGGTAGACCTCTCTCACGAGCGACGGTAACAGCCCACTCTGACGGTTCCAGCCCGCTGGCATTCCAACCAGAAGCAAGGGCTACCTCCACAAAAACGCCAATGTAGGCCCCGACATCGAGCAGGGAGCGATCGCGCGCTGGACCTAGCCGTCTTTCTAGGGCATCAAGATGTTTGCGGAAAGTGAGTTCCCGGCCTGCTCGCTCGTGAGCATAGACAGGGTCTTCTACATTCTGGTAGGCGGCTATAATCTCCTCACCAGACCAGCGGGGATTGGCATAAACGTGGCCACAAGAACGGCATTGCACAATCTGTGCATGATGGCCGTAGCCGGAATAGGTACAGCGCACTGCGCTAACCGCTAAAGTTGTGTCACTGTTCAAAGTCGACTGAAAGCGCACATCCCACTCGTTTTCGCCGCAAAGATTACAAGAAACGTTGATCATACTTTCAATATTGCTGTCATCCATCTGGCGGAATCTGAAGTGCCGCCCGCCGTTCCTCATCGGCGATATGCTCGTACCAATAAGCACGCACTTCCAGTTGATGGTTTGCATTCGTGACGGAGGACCACATTGCCGCTCCGTCTTCAATCCGCCCATTAGCAAAATACGCCTCGCCTAACAGCTGCCGTGTCGCATTGTCCCACGGCGTACGCCGGAAGGCGGTTGAGAGATGAAGCAGCGCATCCTCATACTCGGCAAACGATAACTCGATTTGCCCCAGGCGACGATTGGCAGCGGCATTATCTGGGTTCAGCGCCAGGGCGCGCTCATATCCTTCGACAACAGTGCTGAGATCGATCTCGCGCCGTAGTGCGTCCTGGATTGGCCAGTCGGGCCATGCGTAGCGGCTCAATTCTACCTGGCTTTGGCGCACTGCTGCCATATTAGAAGTGGCCGACGAGCGTAACGGCCGTTGCCATAATAACAAGCCGGCCAGCAAGAGCAAGATTGCTAATGCCAGAACAATTCGGCGTCGACGCCCTGCCGTCTGCGCTTCTCGGGGCGGGTAGGGTAGGGCAAAGGCGAGCGGTACAAAAAGCAGCATCAGGGCACGACTACCGTACAGAGCATCCTCCACCAGCCCATGCAGCAAGATGGTAAGCAACGAGAGCGCTGCCGCGGCCAGGTACGGCCGTAAACGACCGTCTGCCGCATCCCGCCACAAAGCCAGCGCAAAAAGGCCCCACATCCACACCAGCGCTGCTATTGCAAACAGTCCTTGTTCGATCGACACATCCAGGAAAATGTTATGGGCGTGAATGATGAATCCCACATGAAGCAGATAGGCGTAGGTCGAATAGAGCATCATAAACCCGCCCAGGCCGGCTCCAATGAAGGGATAATCTTGGGCCAGAATAAGGCTGTTACGGAACAAATCCAGCCGGGTTGTGCCCCCGTTCAGAAGCGGTAGGGTATGCATCAAGCGTTGCGGGACGTCGGGGCGGAATAAAAATAGGGCGAAGAATAGTGAAAACTATGAACGATAGTATGCCTAGGAAGAGCCAACGGCGGCGCGGCGGCCGTGAGCCTTGTAAAAGCGCGGTCAGCCACCACAAGAGACCCACAACCAGCGCTGCCAAGAGGGCCAGCCAGGCGCCTCGTGACGTGCTCAACAAGAGGCCAAACAACGTTATCCCCAACAATATCGCGCTCAAAACAAAAGCAGGCCACTTGCGCGCCCGTCCAGCCTGCCAGCCAACCGCTGCCGCGAAAGGAGCCATCATGGCCAGAATACCGCCCACTACATTGGGGTGGAGACGGTGACCAGGCAGTTGCGGAAGAGGGCCTTGCAGGCTGCGGCCCAGACTATCTAGAGCGGCGAACTTGGCGGGAAAGGCGTCCCAATCATGCGTGGCCAGAAAGAAAAGAGAGACCACGGCGCCAAAGAAAGCGAGGAACAACGCCGCCGTCAAGCTCCCTTCCTGTGGCGTGCCTGGGCCGCCTGGCAGGACAAAGGCAGCAAGCGCGTAAAAGAGAAGGACCCCGGCGATGAGGATCCAGAATTTAGACCAAGCCATTTCGCGATCATAAGCCGACCAAACGCTGACCAGGCCCGTAAGCACAAATAACAACAGCGGCCAGTCAAAAGGTGTGCGCCAGCGCCAACGCCGTTCATTTCCCAGACGCAGCAGCCACGGAACCACGCCCAACAGCAAGGGCCAGGCCATGAGCTGCGGGAAAACATACCACAGCGCCGCGGCGATCAGGGCGCAAACAAGGTTGATATAAGCAAACCAGTTCCAAGACATCGTGTTAAAGCGGCATTCAACTCCAGCTATCCGCGGTCAGCAATCTGACTGCGGAATGTTCCTGTAACCTCATTTCCTGACAATCCGTATGCCTACGAATAGGCCGATGGCGACGATAATCAGCGCCGGAATGATGCCGAAGATCAGATTCGTTCCAATCGGCAGCCCAGGTATGGTATCAATCCCGCCCGGCTCTCTTTCTGTTGAAAAGAATACGGTCGCGGTAGGCTGCGGGGCAACTGTGGCCGTCGGTACAATAAGGGCGGGTGTAGGAATCATCGTTGGCAGCACAGCCGGCAGTCCATCCGGCAGGTCCAAGACACGGTGCAAGGCAAAAAGTCGGCTGCTCGTTTCCTGTGCGCTTTCGCCGGAAAGAAGGCCAACAAAGGACATAATTAGCCGTCCCATATTATCGGCCGTTGCATCCAGGGATCCCCCGTTTGCAAAGGGCGTATCTAGCCCTTCATCGTTCTCCCAGGTGGCACCATTCCAAACGGAGTCGCTCAGTCTGCCACTATCAATCGCCAGCAGGTGCGGTCGCTGCGCCGTATCTAATGTCGTTGCCGGCGTGCTGTCACTTGTAAGGACAGCCACTTGCTGCGACTGGCTCCATGTCAGACCACCGTCCAGCGAGGCTTGATGCCATATAATAGAACGGCCAAGGCTATCTTCCGACCACAAGCGGTGTACGGTGCGTTCTCCGCCACCCATAATCCGGCTCCAAGAGGAATTTACTTCGGCGAAAACTTCCATCTCGGACCAGGTTCTGCCCAGGTCGTCGGAATTGCTGTAGGCCAAAGCCAAGGGCATGCCGTCCGGCGGTAACGAGCGTTGGGTCCAAACAAGGTGCAGCTGCCCGTTATCCGTACGTGCCAGAAACGGCCAATCCACCATATCCCACTGCGCAGCTGAACCGTCAAAGATTTGTCTCGGTTCCGACCAGGTCTCGCCTGCGTCGGCAGAGTGTAGTAGATAAATGCCACGCTCTTCATTGAGCTGCACGGCATAAGCAAGGAAGACATTACCACCGGCATCTGCTACCAAAGCCGGCGCGCTCGCGGCGAGATTGTCAGGCATCAAGGCATATGGCGCAGACCACGCAAAGGGACTTGTGGTGTCGGCCGTGCTAAACTGCAGTCCACTGTTACTATCTTCCCACGCCCGGTAAATTTGCTCGCCGCCGCTGGCTACTGAGAGTGACGCAATGTTCCCTTGTTGCGCCGTAACTACAACCCGGCCCGCGGTCCAATTTTGCCCGTCCCAGCCGGACTGGAAAATGTCCGTACCATTTTCTTCATACCACAAAACGTAAGTATTCCCATCCGCGGCAGCGAGCAGTTTTACTTCGGCAGGGTCCGACTCGTCACCGCTGACTTGTTGTGGTCCTTGCCATACAGGGGGAGGCGGGAACCACTCTTCAATATCTCCCGCCTCACGCCCTGTAATCCAGATGTCACGCCCATCATTGGCGTCGCAGCCAAGCAGTCTTATGCTACTGGCTTCTCCCAACGCTTGTTGGCATTGTAGATTTACCGCTTGGTTCGTATCGAGGTTGGTGAAGTTGGCTAGCGCTTCTTGTATCTGCGGGTCGCTCCAGCGGCTTCCGTCCCACGCCAGCAGATAGGTTGTTGGCTCGACGGAGGCTCCTGCGGTTTGTTTTGTAGCGGATTGCCCTAGCAATAGCAACGCCGAATCTGTCGAGATAAACTGCGTTGAGACGAAACAGCCGGGCAACGCCGGCAAAGGCTGGCGCGTTGTCCACGTTGCGCCCCCATCACGGGAAATGCTGGCATATTGGTTGCACAGCTGGTCCAATTCGTGACCCGCACTCCAGGTCAGGATCAGCACCTCATCGGCCCTTCCCACATCAACAAAGGATGGACCGGCAGAACCGGCAATGTCTTGCGCCCCGCGGCGGTCGATCTCTAACGGCGCATTCCAATTCAAGCCATTGTCGGCGGAGTGAGCAAAATAGACCTGTTCGCGGATGGTATCATCCCAGACAATGGACACGTTGACTGAATCTGGGGCAAGAATCTGGATATTGGCTTCTTCGGCCTTGACTGCGCGCAGGTAGCGGGATGAATACAGTAAGATCGGGTCTGACCAGGTTCCTGAGGGTGCAATCTGTCGATAATAAATGCCTGCCGGACGAGAATCAGTTTCCGAGGTCCGGATATAGGCCATGTGGAGACGGTCGCTGTCGTCGACATCCGCTGCCACAGTCATAACCGCATTGCCTAGCACTCTCGCGCGGCGTCCAAGAAGCAATATCAGTGAACGCCGTCGCCGCGACTTTGCTGTGGTACAGATCGATGTCATCGTCGATCCAGAATGCGTGGATGAAGCCATTGCGATCAGCCACCAGCAACGGGGTAAATTGGGGTGTCTGCGCTTCCTCGTCAAGATCAGGGAAATATTGGCGCGTAAAAAACGGGAGCTCCACTATCCTGGGGGCGCTCCACTCATCATTACTGCCACCGGCATAAACAAAGCCATCAATATCGTCAGACCACAGCACGTGGGTACGGCCGTTGCTGTCGACAACCATCTGCGGGTCCGTGGATGCCCCAGATTTCGAAAGATTGAATGGCATCTGCCAGCCATCCGCGAGAATTTCCGCTGAAGGAGCCAATTCCTGCGTTGCCACAGGGGCGATCGTAGAAAACGCCGGGGGTGCCGTTGGCGTCTCCGTACCTTCAGAAGGAGTCGGCGTGCCGCCAGCAGTCTGCAAAACAGGAGCAGCAGCCACCTCGAAGAGAGTTGATTGCACGAGCACCAAAACCAGAAGCGAGGCAAGGATAGGGATAATCTGTCTAGTATGCATAGTCTTAGCTTAACTTATAGAATTTTGCGGGATCCTTCAAAGCAGTTGCCACAAACGGCCACCCTTCAACGCCCGCATCTTGAATCATTAACTTGCTGAGGGTGCGCCGCTATCAGTCGACACCCAGTTCAAATGCTGAAATCCTACGCTCAGCGCCGAACGCAATGTGGATGGATCAGAAATTAGCATCTTGAGATAGGTTATGATCGGAGCTGGGCGGAAAGCCCATTCACGAAAGGCGCGTTTCTGCCAATACAACAATCGTTCAGCCGGAAGGCCCGGATAATCCAGCACAGTTCCCTTGTCCATGTCCACTTGCTCCCAACGCGTACCGGGCCGGAACCAACCATTCTCGACCACTTCAAAAAAGAATGGCGTGCCAGGATAAGGGGCTGCCACATGAAAGAGGGCGATATCAAGGGGCAGTTGCTTGGCAAAATCGATAGTCTCGCGGATAGTGTCTTCTGTTTCTCCGGGCAAACCAATGATGAAATAGCCCCAATTCTTGATACCGGCATCGCGAGCCCATTGCAGGGATAACCTCGCTTTGTCCGGATACGCACCCTTACGAGCATGTTTTAAGATCTGTTCGTTACCGCTCTCGATTCCCCAGGAAATAAGCCAGCAGCCGGCCTCTGCCATTTTATACAGCATTTCCTCGTCAACATAGTCGACCCGGCTGTTACAGGTCCATTTGATGTTGATACCTTCCGCGATCATCAACTCACACAAGCCGATCACCTGATCGCGGTTGACTGTAAAAAGATCCGCATACATGTGAATGTTGTTCATTCCCAGCTTCTTAAGCAGCCACAGTTCTTGCATGATGTCCGCAGGAGTTCGTAGACGAGCTGTGAACTGGTAGCTCACATGTTTGATGCAATAGGTGCAGCCTGCCGGACAGCCACGACTGGTGAGGACAAATGTGAACGGTCCGCGGATCATTGGCATGCGGTATTTGTCCAAGGGCAACAGATGATGCAAAGGCAGGGGCATGTCGCTCAGGTTGGCGATGAACGGCCGTGGCAGATTGACGATGATCTCCTCGCCGTTACGCCACACCAGGCCCTTGATGCCCCCACGATTCACATCCCAACTTGTACTAGGTGAGGTCGAAGTACGGGGCGCGATGGAGTTTTTGTAGTCGGGATCATGATCCTCAAACAGTCTGCGGATGTTAGGCGGCCGTTCGTCGATTTTCCCGGCTAAATTGTCGAGGAGATCGCGAATTGTCAAATCTGGTTCACCGAGCAAAATGTAATCGAGCGCCGGATAAGAACGCATGGTCTCGCGCGGCATGGGCGTTACGTGTGTGCCAAAGGCTATGGTTGTGGCCCCACGTGCCCGAGCCAGAAAGCAGCCATACATATCATTTTCCAATGTTGGGGCTGTAACCTGAGTGAGATAATAAGTTGGCTGCAGTTCTTCTAGCTTCAGCGTAAACTCAGGCCAGCCCATTTTCTCGGCATTGGCGTCGATGATGGCCACCTTATATTGCGGATGCAGCAGGGCTGCCATCTGCGCCAGCGAAACTTGGGGCCAGACCATGTTCTCTCGCGTCCGGCGGCCAACGCGATGCTGGGTGCGAATCCACAAACCACCATCAGGAGTGGGGGGGTTGACGAGCAAAATGTCTACGGCCGTTTCTGGCCGAGCTGCCCGCAACAAATCCTGCCGCACAATTTCATCTGCGCTGGGGAAATTTGACATGCGCAGTTTTGGCACACGCCTGCTACCCAGGTTAACCCAGGATGCCTGCTTTCGTCCCTCACTCATATGAAACACTCTCCGTGCTGCCCAAGTCCTGGTCCACCAACAATGCGCGCTGGCTCAGTTCATCTAGAACGCGCAGTTGAGTCCAGTAGATGAGCAATTGGATTCCGGTCAAGGTGAGCATCGCACTGGCCAACATATACATCCACAAGCGCGCTATCTCCCAGCCGCTGACACCCAAGATCAGGCTCGCAATGCCTAGAATGATTCCCAACAGCAGGGCCAGACCCCCCATCCACCAAAAATGCCGGTCCAAGGGAACGGAGAGAAGCGGACGGCCGAATAAACCTTGCCTGATCGGTTTCTTGTAAAACAGGGCAACCATATAGTTAAAAGTAATGCCCAATGTAAATATGCTAAAGCCGCCAAAGCCGGCGACAACGGCCACATAGACCGCCGCCACACCCCACGGCCCAAGCGTTGTCACACCACCCAATCGGGCGAAGGCGATGCTCAAAACGATGAAAAGTGACAGGGTAACGCCCAAAAGGCCAATAAAGCCAAGTATACGCACCGGATTGTAAGTCAGGGCTGTCCACAGCATCGACTGCAGGAAAACCGAGCCATCACGCATGACGCTTAGCTTGGAACGGCCGACGCGTTCACTATAGGGGATTGGCACTTCCACAACGCGGATCCCTTCGTGAATGGCCCGCGTACTCATTACCGGAGTGAGGTTGAGGCCGTCCGGCAGTGGATAAATGCGCTCCAGTACATCCTTTTTGAAAACGCGCATCCCACTGGCGCTATCGGTGACCCGCTGCTGGGCCAATAGTGAAAGTAGCGTAGCAAAAAACAGGTTGCCAATACGACGCGTGACAGGCATTTGGCTTTCTCCACCGGCCATGCGAGACCCAATGACCAATTCCGCCCCTTCCAGCGTTTTTGCGCAAAGCGCGGGGAAATATTCCGGCGGGTAGGTGCCATCGGCGTCGAGAAAGCCTACCAGTTCACCCTTTGCCTGGCCAAAGCCGGTCTTCAATGCCGCCCCATATCCCCTATTTTGGGCATGAGAGATTAGGCGTACGCTTGTATTGAGCACAGCCGAAGTATTGGCTGAACTGTCCATAATTTGCTTCATGATCAGCGCCGTGTCATCAGACGATCCATCATCAACCACGAGCAGCTCTAACTGATCCACACCGACCCCTGACAATGCATCTTGAACCTTCAGGACACGGTTTGCGATTTCGGCAATGCCACTCTCTTCGTTATAGGCTGGTATTACCACGGACAATGTGGTCATTTACATCTGGCTCCCCTGGCTGTGATAGATGGGGCGATCATCGTTGGCAACCTGACCGGGAACAAGTTCCCTAACTTTCTTCGCGGGAACTCCGGCGACCACGGTGTGCGCGGGCACGTCTTTGGTGACCACCGCGCCAGCAGCGACAACAGCTCCTTTGCCTACATGGACGCCGTCGGTGATGATAGCTCCCGCGCCCAACCAGACATCATCTTCAATCACGATGCCCTCAGCCGTGATCCCTTGCTCGACAAACGGCCGCGCTGCATCCTCGAAAACGTGATTAACGGCGATGATCTGCGTGAATGGAGAAGTGTATACGCGGTCGCCGATGGTCACACCTCCTTGCCCGCGAATGACGCTGTACTCACCGATGAGACTATTACGGCCGACGCGGATGAAGGAGTGGGGCAGGTTACGGAAATTGTAAACATGTAGGATAGCACCATACATCACAATAGTATTAGAACCAATCTCTATGCCTTGTGGGCAGGCATGCAGATAGACGTTTTCATCCAGATAAACGCCGTCGTGCAAACGAATAAAATTGGCAAAGCGCAGTCGCACCCCTTTTTCAATCGCCACCCAGCCATCCGTTTCCATAATCAAGCGGTACAATACGCCGCGTAGGCCGATTCCGATGATGGTGGGTATCCATCCCACTGCCAGATAAAGCGACTGCTCAAGTGCGTAGCGAGCCAATCCAGATGCCTGGCGACTCAGAAAAAGCCGCAAGCCGGCGATAATGGCTATTTTCATCCGTCCGTATTCCGATCGCTGGGTTCAGCGTAACCAGTCACACGCTTCAACATAGCAGCGTCCGATTCCCACATATGTATAGAACTATTATACCATATATTCTGCGTCACGAAATGAGTGCGCGGCAGAACCAGCATCTGGTAGGGCGGGGAGCTTGATCCCCTCCAACTGTGGAGTTCGGCGTTTGGATACAAATCTCCTCCGCCTCGCCAGGATTCATAGTTTTACCGCCATTCGCTTACGGTTTTCCTTAATATGGAGCGCTACCGTCAACCGGTATAGCACCGCCAGATAAATTCTGACCAGAAAACGGCATCGAAGTTGGCTGCGCCCGTAGCTCTTGGTTTGCCAGAGTTTGCGCCGAAAGCGCCGTTCAACCTATGCGGAGGCGGGAATTCCAGCTTCCATAGAAATAATCAACAAGCAACCTATTGTCCTTGAAGCGTAGCGCGACGTCAAAGGTCTACGGAATTGCTGGCCAGAAACCGATGACAACAGAGAGAAAATTCGTGTAGCACTGCCATAATTGCGCATAGGTGCCGTTAGAGTCGTATAGCAGTGCGCTCAGAGCTGGTAGAATGCCTTCTCTGCCTGAGCTGTAAGATTCAGCGTCAGAAGAAAATATAGCCATTATCCGGCGCTTCTATGAGGAGCTCGACAAAAAGAATTTTGAAGTCTACTCCGAATTGTGTGCCCCCGACTACATCTCCCACTTCCCAGGAAGCCCCCAGCCTCAGGACAGGAAGACCCGCGAGCAAACGTCGCGTATGTTCTATGTGGCACTTCCCGACCTGCCACACACGATTGACGATGTGATAGCAGACGGCGACAGAGTAGCGGCTAGGCTCACCGCCCGTGGCACCCACGAGGAAGCGTTTCAGAACCTGCCGCCGACTGGTAAGTCGATCATGTTCACAGGTATGCGCTTTTACCGCATGGCTGGCGGCAAGATAGCGGAGGAATGGGCCAACCTTGACCAGCTAGGACTAATGCAACAACTAGGCGCGATTCTGGCGCCAGGAAAAGCTGAATAGGAAGGTAGTTGGGCTCTGCTTAGTTTAACTAAGACAGCTTAAATTAAGTATAGATAATCCGTTGTGCCCCGATGCTTCTGATTGTCTCCTGCCCTGGACGCCGGTCAGTCATGAGAAAAGGATCTGCCACGAAAGGGCACGCTCTTACTAACGCTCTTCGCCAATCGCAAGGCTCTCCTGTGCCAATCCTGCCATCTCGAGCATGTCTCCGTCATAAACCCAGGATTTTACTCAGCCAGGGCCAAGTCCACGAGATCGCCATCGGCAGTTTAACCACGTTAGCGTACGGTCGTAGCCGACCCCACCCTTATCTAATTTGACAACCCAGATTACTCAAGCGTAGTCAACGTCATAGACGAGCGATTCGATGCGCCTCATGCGCAGTCGTTCGCGCAAGACTTGGGCCGCTTTCAACGTTAATAGTTGGCGGAAACCGCAGTCTTTTTGCATAGCTGGCCGTAATTGCCTGGTATCAAAGGAAATCACATGACTGGGCACCAACGCGTGTGCACCGGCTGTGGATTCATTGGGCGGAATAAGGGCCGACCAGCCAAAGATGTCATGTTTTCCCAGGCTACCAACGGTGACGTCCCGCGTGATGAAGTCACCCATGACATGCATGGCGACTGTTTGGCGGGCATTGCGGTCAGGAACGCTTATGGTAAGTGCCGCGGACCCTTCCTGCAGAAAGAAAAAGTGGGTTAACGGCTCTCCCTCGACAAAAAAACGGTGTTCGGCCGCGACATGAAGATCATCAGCCGCCACTGCCAGTTCGTCGAGTTGGACATGGCTGAAGCAAGAAAAGAATGGATGGCGACGCAATATTTCAGGCGAGATCATAGAAACCTCCTTCTTGGTTCGTTGGCCCCCCGGTCGACGTTATTAGTGCCTCTACCTCATCTTGATTAAAGGAACGCTCCAGTTTGACCGTTCCGTTGTCAAGCATTGACCGCATCAAGCATCGTCCTCAATCTAGGAATAAATTGGGTATGCATTTGCCGCTTGGGCATAAAGACATTGGCCCCGGCATTCATCATATCAACACGATATTCTTCATCTTCGTACATGGTCAGAATCATGATAGGAACCTGCGGCAACTCGTCTCTAACCTTCCGTGTCGCGTTTATGCCGATTGATCCTGGCACTAGAACGTCGATGATCACCAAACTGGGCACCTGGAAACGAATGCGTTCTATTGCTTCGTTGCCACTGACCGCCTCTACCACAGTGGCTGAAGGAAACTCCTCCTCCAACCATTGTCGCAATGCTGTGCGCACCATTTCGTGACCGTCTACGACCAAGATAGTGGTTGCCATAAGTCCCATTGACCGGATCTCTACGTTATTAACTAATTATCTTGCCATAATTGGACTCGGCCGTCTGTCAGGATAATTTGATAGTTGATGTAGGGGAAATGGGACAGCGGTAAGAAAGCTGACAAAAGCGACGGTGAAAGTGGTTTGTCCCTTTCTACAAGGGCGTCAGGCCATGGCTGATCGCGAATTTCACCAGGCCCGGTAAGTCATGGATGTCTAATTTAGCCATCAGGCGGCTGCGATAGGTCTCGACTGTCTTTATGGAAAGGGAAATGCTTTCCGCAATCTCGGCATTGGATTTGCCCTCGACGACCAATTGCAGAACTTCTCTTTCGCGCGGGCTGAGCCGCTCCAGAGGACTATCGAATTTGTCTGCCGGTTGCTGGACAAGCTGGTCAACCAGCCTGTCCGTGACTTTTGGACTCAGATAGCGATGTCCAGCATAAACAGCTCGAACGGCATTGACCACCTCAATGCCGGCTGATTCCTTCAGTACATAACCCTGGGCTCCAGCTTGCAGCGCACGCAACACGTGTTCCGTAGCCGAGTGCATAGAGAGAATGATGACGCGAGCTGTTGGACAGATGGCACCTATTTCTAACGTCGCCTCGATTCCGTTTAACTCAGGCATGGCGATATCCATGACGACCACATCAGGACAAAGTTGGGCTACGAGGCGCGCTGCTTCACGGCCGTCAGCAGCATCACCGACGACGCGGATGTCGCTTTCAGCATCCAGAAGGACCCTTAATCCGTCACGAACGACAGCATGATCGTCAGCCAGAAAAACGGAGATGCTCAGCGCTCCACCTCGACTACCACGCGCGTTCCCTTTGCGGCATCCGATTCGATGCGACAGCGACCGCCCTCGGCTTCAGCCCGTTCTGTCATGGTTATCAGCCCCCAGCCCTGAACTCCTTCACCGTCTATCTGTTCGACGGTATCGAAGCCGATGCCATCGTCGGCAACAACCATTTGCACGGTTCCCAGGCGTTCTTGCAGTGTGACGATCACCCTGCTGGCCTGGGCATGTTTGGCTACGTTAACCAGTGCTTCTTGTGCTATACGAAAGAATGCGTTTTCCACACGGGGAGGCAGGCGAGGCGACAGCGCTTTCACCCTCTACGGTCATCATGATATTGGTTCGATGGCCATATTTCCGGGCATACCAGTTGAGCGCCGCCACCAATCCGTAATCATCCAACACGGGTGGTCGCAGATCGGCCATGACGTCCCGAATACGTTCCGTCGTCTGCTCCACCAGCGAGAGGGAATCGTCCAGACGCGAAAGCAGTGGCTCAGACGCCATAGACATAACTTCAGCACGGATAATGTTTAGGTTGATGCCTAACGCTGTTAGATTTTGGCCCACCTGGTCGTGAAGCTCCTGTGACAATCGCTGTCGTTCGGCCTCCGACGCCCCGGCCAATTGCGATGTCAGGGCGCGCAGCCGGTCCGTATAACGGCGCAGTGCTTCCTGTGCTTGATGCCGTCCGGTAACATCGCGCATGGATTCAATAATCCCCTGGAACGAACCGTCCGCGCCAATAAGAGGAGATGCACTGACCTCGATAATCCGCGTTTCGCCGTCTGCCTGGCAGTGTTTATGCAGAACCGTTACCGGCTGCCCCAACTCGCGAACGTGTTCTAGAGGGCATGGGTGCGCCTTCCCGTCACAAGGAACCGGCAGATGATGGGACAATTGGTAACAGTATTGCGGTTGGGAAAGATCTATTCCGGCCGATGCGAATTGGCGTGCGGCACGGTTCATCAGCCTAATGCTGAAATCCGTATCAATGACCATAATCGAATCGGCTAGGCCGTCAATAATCGATTGATGGAAAGGTTTCACCGCATCCGATTCACCTGGCGCTCGTACATCGCTATTCATGTCGCACTTCCTCCGCCTGACCGGCTGAAAAAGCCAATGCCGCATGGGAAAAACAGCGTACCCGGGTTCTCTGCGCTGTTTGTGGATAATAAGCGCTATTCTTTAACGCTAAGTATGCCAGGAAATCATGGCTATGTATAATGGTGGACGGTTACCATGCTGCAACAACCTGGACTCGCTTGTACTTGTTGTTTACTCGACAAAGTCCCAGCCGAAGTCCCGATCGAGGGCTTGCTCTCCGGGGTCCAGAATAAAGGTGTATTGGCCGACGCCAGTGCCGGGCCAGGTCCAGTTACCAGGAATTAGAAAATCGACGTTTTCAGGGCTCAAGGCATCCATAAAAATACAGTAGGTGCCCTCTGACAAGTTGTCGAAGCGGTAGAGGCCGTCTTCATCGGTGACGGCCGTATCGATGAGCTTGCCTGCGGTTGGAAGCGTACCATCGGAGGGACAGGCATCCTCTGCCAAGCTGATCGTAATCTCGCTCAAAGCGCTCTCTAGCCCGTCAAAGGTGCCATCAGCGGTGAAGATCCCGCTGCCGTCACCAGATTCCTGGCAGCCGCGTCCTGGCGCACCGTTGATGCAGAAATCGTCCCAGACGACACCGCCGATAGCGCCGGAACCAGGTTCCACAGTTGCGCCCGGAACTGCCTCTTCTTCGACGACGATTCTCAGCCAGAACGCATCTTCGATCTGGCCGTCGATGCCAAATGGTTCACCGGCGGCATTGGCGATTTGCCAATTGCCACGGTACGTGCCCGGTTCATCTGGCGCGATCATGTCGATGGCGACATCTACGGTTTGTCCAACAACCGCGGCAACTGCAAGAGGAATACTCTCTGCCGCCGACATTTGATCACCACCAACAAAGAGAACGCTGTAGTCGCTGGACCATGAACAGGTGCCGTTATTACGCAGCTTCCACCTTTTTGTGAATGCTTTCAGCAGGAGCAAAAACTGTATCGTCGGGAATATTCACATCGGCAACGAACTGAAAGCTATCGGTGCAAGACGCCGGATCGACTTCTTGCGCTGGAAGAAGCTGGTAATCCCAGCCAAAGTCAACGCTTTGAAGCGGCTCTTCCTCACTTAGCGTTATCGTGGCTTCAGCTACGCCGCCATCCGGTGCAGTCCAATCGCCTGGCAGAAGAACCTGTTGGTTTTGATCGCTTTCTGTAGCGATAGAGATGCAATATGAGCCGGCGGCAAGGCTGTCAAAACTGAATTCACCCTCGGCACCGGTGTCTGTATCGGCCAGGCCGGTCGCGGGACAAGATCCTTTGCCGACAGAAACTTTTACCCCTTCAATGCCGGGTTCATCTTCTAGTATTCCGTCGGCCTGAACATCGCCGGCGGCTGTTGTGACACATCCATCAGGGAGATCGGTCTCTTCTTCGCTGAAAATGGGGCAGAGATCATGCCAGACCCGCCCATTGATTTCAAAGGCGACCGCATCGACCGTTTCGCCGGTGCGCGGTAGCTTCGACCGTGGGCTCCATCGTGGCCCCGACCGTTTCCTCCGGCAATCGATTATCCATATCCAAAGCAAAGGAGCCTTGAATACCATTGACGTTTACCGCATAAGAACCGGCATCAAATCCGTAAACGTCCAGCGCAATGATTTCTTCAAAGGGTACGTCAACAACGGCACATGCCTCCTCCGGCTGCTGGACCGTGGTTGCCACCACATTAAAGGAATTACCGTCCTGTTCGGTGACAATATCGTTAATTTCAGTGCAATCATTGGGATGAACGCCCGCTATACGAATATTTATCTGCACGGGGAATGATTCCAGGGTCATGATTTCCAAGCTTTCGACGTTGGCCAGACCTAGGAGAGGATCGGACGACACCTCCGCTGCCGGTGTTGGGGCGGCTGCCTCAGTTACCGCACTGGTCGCCGCTGGCGCTGGAGAGATCATCTCTAGGGCCGCGCAACTGCTGAGCAGGAGTGTAAACAGAGAGATCAAGAGCGTGTAAATATGTCCGTTTTGTTTCATAAGGTTCCTCCTACTCACATGTTAGAGAACAGCCAAGGCCGTCTGCACACGCTGCGGTGAAAACGGCACCTGGCGCAGGCGAATACCAAGCGCCTGGTAGATGGCATTGCCAATCGCTGCCGGTGTCGGGCCTAGTGATGCTTCACCACCACCCACGTGGGGCCGGTCAGGCCCGTTGAGCAGGACCGTTTCGATTGCTGGGGCATTGCTGAAGCGTAAGATTGGATAACTGTCCCAATCCGTGCTGCTAATACCACGTTCGTCAAACATGACTTGCTCGTACAGCGTCCAGCTTGCCGCTTGCACAAAACCACCCTCGAGTTGATTGCTCAAGCCATCAGGATTGATGATTTGTCCCGCATCGGCAGCGATGACCGCTCGTTCTAGCTGAATCGCGCCGCTGCTCCGGTCGACGGCGAGATCAACTACAACGGCCGTGTATGTCTGTCTATTTTTATACTGGGCAAAGGCAAACCCCCGACCCCGTCCGTCACCGCCGGCGATCTGATCATCTCGCCAGCCCGCCTTCTGCGCTGCCGCCTCGATTACGGCTCGCGCCCGTTTATCGACCAGGTGGCGCAAGCGAAACTCCACGGGACCAATCCCCGCAGCAATTGCCAATTCATCCATAAAAGACTCAATGGCGAAAATGTTCGCATACGCCCCTAACCCGCGCATAGAAGAGGATCGTAAGAGCGAGTTTGGCAAGAAGTGTTTGACAATTCGCCGCCGGTCAAATGTATATAAGGGATCGGCGTTGCGATGGCCGCCGCCGTGAGCGTCTCTGGCCGGCCAGGATGGTGCTGGACTGTACGGTTGCGACAGGTGCCAGGCTGCAACCAAGTTGGAATGGTTCCCGCCGGGCCGGGAACGGCCGATATGGGCCGGACTCCACACGTCATGGTTCCAATCGATCACGTCGCCCTGGCCATCAAGAGAAGCCTGCAATTTGATCACCATGGCGGGTGTATAGGGTTCCCATGTATGCTCGTCGGCCCGCGTCCATTGCAGAGATACGGGCCGCCCCGGCACTGCTTGAGCCAGCAAGGCCGCATCCAGAGCGGCATCGTCGGCTCCGTTGTGGCCATAAACTCCTGGCCCATCCATGTAAATCAGGCGCACATCCGCTTCCGACATACCCAAGATAGGCGCAATAGCGGCGCGGACTGGATAGACCCCTTGGGCGTGGGTCCACACGGTTAATTTGCCTCCGCTTAGCAGTGCGACCGCCGCCGATGGTCCCAAGGAAGCGTGCATCTGAAACGGCCGTTTATAGGTCGCTTCCAACGTCTTTGCAGCTTCAGCGGGTCGTTCAAGCGCCGGGATCGGGTCGCCGGTGGCGATGCCCTCAACAATCAGAAAAGGTTGGTCCGTCTGCTGCAGCAAGGTGTCATACAGCGCCTCGTACGGCGGTAGATTCGCTTCACCCTGCCAGGTTGCGCCGGCTCTCAGCTTTTCCATAGCAAGGATCGCTTGATATTCGCGCTCGGCGATGACGCCCAAGAAACGGCCGTTGCGCACTACTTTGACTACACCGGGCATCTTGCTGACCGCTTCCAGCTCCAGCGAGATTAACCTGGCATCGAAATTTGGCGGCCGCACAACACGGCCGAACAACAGCCCAGGCAACTGCAAGTCATGAACAAAAGAAGCGCCGCCGCTCACTTTGGCCGGCAGACCGAGCTGCCTGGCCGGCTGGCCGACGATGCGGTAAGCACCCGTTTCTTTCAGCGGCGTGCCGCCACTGATCACACGGCCAAATTTTCGCCCGCCGTGCAGCTCCCAATAGGTTACGCTTGCTCCCGTTTGCGGATAGCTGATTGTACCATCAAGCACGACGAGCTGCTCTAGCGGCGCTTCCAACATCTCATAGGCAATCGACAGCAAAATACGCCTAGCTTCAGCGGCAGCCAGACGAATGGCGCTGCCGCTGGTCTCCAGGGACATGCTGCCCACGGTCATGCCTTCATCCGGCGTTTGCGCCGTGTCAGCCATAACAACACGAATGCGCCCCAGCGACACGTCCAACTCTTCGGCTGCCATCTGGGCCATCGCCGTTTTGATGCCCTGCCCATAATCGACTTTCCCGCTAAAGACGGTGATCGTCTCATCGCTATTGATACGTATCCAAGAGTCCAGTTGGGGATTTTGTAATAGAGGAGCGGGCAAATCATGGGCCGCGCTGCTTGCTTCCTGGCTGGTCGCTGCTGTGCGCACTTCAAATACGGGCGCCATTTCGGGACGGCCGATCCGCAATTTAATCGCGCGGCGCACGCGATCATAGACGCCACAGCGGCACAAATTACCGGCCAGCGCTTCACGTATATCGTCATCAGTGGGGTATCGAACGCGGTTCAACAGAGCTTGGGCGGCGATGATCATGCCCGAGGTACAGTAGCCACACTGAGCTGCTTGTTCGGCGATAAAGGCTTCTTGCAGGGCGTGCAGCGTGCCGGGCGGAGCAAGTCCTTCCACTGTTATGACCTGCATCCCTTGCAGCGCACTTACCGCTAACTGGCATGAAGGAACGGCCTGCCCGTCGACGAGAACCTTGCAAGCGCCGCACTGTTCATTTCCGCAACCATAATGGGGGCTTTTCAGCCCCAGATCATGGCGCAAAACATAAAGCAGCGGTGTGTCAGGATCAACATTTACCTGATGATATTCGCCGTTTACATGTAAGGTGATTTCTTGAGTCATCTTACTATTCAGAACAGCATCCACTACCCTCTTCGACAAGCATTATACTCTACTCCAGACCATAGTCTACAACTTTTTGCGCGGGCGGTGTCTCTTTCTCATGCGTGCCGGCGCCCGCACAGCGCCAATTGCGAACTGCTGAAAAACCATGCCACGCCAGCCCGCCGGCATTGACAGGCATTTGCTCTTGGTTTAAGCTCACAGCGGTACGTTTTGGCTTTGCTCTGATCGTTGTCACTGGTGAAACAATTGGTAGCGGACAATGGGCAATCTATTTTCTAAATCCGAAAATCGAACACACACTGTTCGCGCACGCTTGCCGTGGGGCGCGGTGGTAACTTTGGCCGCCGCCATTCTCTACAGCCTGACATTATCGCGCCATTATACGGCCGATTCGCTGCTCTACGCAGTGACCATTGAAAGAGAAGAATTACGGGCGCTGGTAGACCCAACGCACATCTTGCTGCATCCCCTGGGCTTGTTGTGGTTCCGCCTATGGCAGGCTGCCGGATGGAGTGGACAGTCCCTTTTTCCGCTGCAAATGTTAAATGCGCTAGCTGGGGCCGCTTGCGTTGGGCTGATGTGGGCCCTGGCCAAGGCTTTGGGCGCATCACAGCGGGTCGCCGGCTTGGTGGCGCTGGGCTTCGCCTTGTCAGGTGGCCTGTGGCTGCTGAGCGTCGAGGCGGAGTTTGTCACCATCCCCCTGGCCCTGCAGCTATCCGCCTTGTGGCTAATCCTGGGTATTGCGGCATTGCACATGCGCCGCCCACTCTATGCGCTTCTATTGGGCCTGGTCGTCGCTCTGGCCATCTTCAGCTACCTGACCAGCTTTGCCTTGCTCTTGGTCGCGTTGGTGGGATTGGGAACGGCCGAGATGCCACTGCGTATCAGATGGCGACAAATCAGCTTGTTTGGGTTTACCGTGCTGCTACTGGTTGGTCCAGCGCTGGCGCTGATCCTGGATCTGTGGAGCGGCAGCGATTGGAGCAATCTTGCCGCTTTGGGCGGGCAAGGGCTATACGGGCAGTTGCATTGGTTTAATGTAGCACATGGGCTGTATGCTTTTCTGCGCTCGTTCGGCCTCTATCCCGGCCTGGCGATGAATGACAGTACGCGGGAGCTGCTGGCCGGAGCCGCTTCCTGGCAGCGGGTTGTTTTTTTTACTTACTACCTGCTGCTCGCTTTGCTCGCAGCCTTCCCCCTTCTCTATCTGCTGCGGCGCCGTCACGCTGTATGGCAGGCAGAGAGACGAGTGATAAGCGTTTTGGCAGCCTGGATCATTCCTTTCGCCATTTTCGCCTTTATTTGGGTGCCGGGCGACCTATCTTTCTGGGCACCCGTACTGGCGGGCTGGTGGCTGGTTGTTGCTCTCTGTTTTACGCATGGCGCTGCTGAGCGCTGGTTGCCAACGGCCGTCACTGCTGTCTTGATTCTAGGCCTGCTAAACGCAACGATGGTAATCTTACCCCGGCGCAATTTGCGTACCAACCTACCCTACCAGACGGCTCAACAGGTAGCAGCGAAGACGAATGTGGCAGATTTGGTCCTTACCGGGCCGCAGGAAATGACAGCTTTGTCGCTGATTTACTTCGCCAACCGTCAGGCATGGCCGGTTGAGCTGGTTGAGCCCATCGGATCAGATTTGCCACCCGCCATTGCGGCCCAAGCGCAGGCTGTCCGCCGCGCCGGCGGGCAACTATATTATTTGGACGCGCATGGGGCGCTGCGACCAATTGACTGAATTTCGGCCCACGCCGTATAGGCGGCAGAAGCCAGACCAAACCGCGGCACGCAGTTGCGACAGCAGGTTGACGAACTCAAACCAGTTGATGTCGTCGCCGAGCCGGATCATTTAGGCTATAATACTATTTTAGCGTAAGGCACCTCCTGCTCTATGAGTCCAGACGGGAAAGTCAAACTAAATATTGTCTTCTTCCCGCATTATGGAAAGGCCCAGGACTTGGGCATCCGTCATAATTCCACGATCAACCCAGCAACATGACTTTTGGAACTGTAGATGCCTGACTTCCAAACGTGACAGGGACTGAAAGTGAGCTATTATTTTCAGAGTTCGCTTATGGAACAGGATTGGAGGATCGAAATGAAAATTGTTGATATGAAATGTGCGGTCATTGGCTACAACCCCGTGGTTAGGATCATCACAGATGAAGGTATTTGTGGCTACGGTGAGGCAGAGGCCACAAAACCTTATCTCAAACCCCATGTGATGTTTTACAGGCAGTATCTTATGGGGGCGGACCCCACTAATGTCGAAAGTGTCATGCTCAGGATTCGCCGCTTGGGCAGCTTTAAGCCTTGGGGAAGCGCGGTGAGTGCGATTGAGATGGCGCTTTGGGACATTGCCGGGAAGGCGGCCGGTATTCCCGTCTACAAACTGCTGGGAGGTAAGGTGCGCGACAAGGTCCGCGTTTACAATGGAGGGGTCCGTTTTCCGATGTCCGGATCGGAACCGCAGGATTACGCCGAAAGTACAGCAAAAATGAAGGCCAGCCCTGAGGGCTTTACCATTATCAAGCAGGGGATCGGATTTCACAGTGCAATGCCTAATCAAGTGCCCGATTTCTCCTATGGGGAGGCACAGACAAAGCAAATTCAGGCGCGTTCATTCGAAGATATGTTCAGCAAAATGCATACACAAAAAAGCGCTCCCCATTCCAATCGTGGCTTGTTGACTGAACGCGGTCTAAAGCACATAATCGCTTGTGTCGAAGCGATGAAGGATGTGCTGGGGGATGAGGTGGGGCTCGCCCTCGATTGTGGGCCGGGCTGGATGCCGACCGACGTCATTCGTTTTGCCAAAGCCGTGGAGCACTTAAACTTGATGTGGCTGGAGGATACAGTAAACGGTGATTACAACCCGTACGTTCTCGCCGATGTATATCGGGATATCACCATGAGTACCACAACACCCATTCATACCGGTGAGCAAATCTATCTGCGGCACAATTTTAAAGATCTAATTGAAAATCGAGCCGTTGACATCATAGGGCCGGATCCTGCGGATATTGGGGGGATCGCCGAACTCAAATGGGTGGCCGAATACGCGGATTTGCACGGCATCTTAATGGCGCCACACGGTATATTTGATGGCTTGATTGGTTTGGCTGCGCATGTCCAGGTTGCGGCAACACTACCGCAAAATTATATCGGCTTTGAATACCCGGTGGCTCATCTTAGTTGGTGGTATGACATTATCGATGGCTTGCCGGATCCTATCGTACAAGACAGTTTGATTGACGTGTGGGATACACCAGGGCTTGGTGTTGATTTCAATATTGATGAGGCACAGCAGTATCTTGCTGATGAAGACAGAGATTTCTTTGACTGATTTTGAGCGCTATGAAGTATAAAGACTTTGTAGCACTCTGTGTGATTTCATAAGCAATATCAAACAACAGTAGGAGATTGTGTGATGCGGATATTAGTGACCGGCGGGATGGGTGATGTAGGTCGCCCGGCGGTGCAATGGCTGCTGGACAAGGGGCACGAGGTACGTGTCCTTGACCTGAGATGTGAGCCGCCCATCGATGGGGCTGAGTGCCGCGAGGGCAGTATCATGGATTTCTCGGAGTTGCACAGGCATATGGAGGGGATGGAGGGCGTTATCCACCTGGCAGCATACCGCGCGCCCGGGCTGGCACCTGAGACAGAGCTCTTCAGCGTCAATGTAGATGGCACATTCAACATCTTCCGCGCCGCTGCCGATGCAGGCATCAAGCGTGTCGTTTGCGCCAGCTCCATTAATGCACTGGGCTACAACTTCGGCATTAAGTTCCCGGAGGGACAGTTACGCTACTTCCCCATCGACGAGGAGCACCCTACCTATACAACAGACCCCTATTCCTTTTCCAAGTTAATGGGCGAGGAGATCGGGCGCTATTTCTGGCGGCGGGAGGGCATCACCAGCCTCTTCCTACGCCTCCCGGGGGTATATGATCCCTACGCCTCGGAGGAAATAACTGGGAGGCGCAGGTTCTTTGCGGAGCAAAGCCGGGCCCGGACCGTGGAGGTGATGAACCTGACGGAGCCGCAGCGCAGCCAGAAGGTAAAGGAGCTCATCGCCGGTCACGTCGCATTTGCGCACGCGCGCATGTGGGAAGCTAAGCTTGACCACAAAAACAATCCTGAAGCCCGCGCGATGTTCATGAACCTCGCACCAATGTTCGGGCGCTCCAACTTCTGGACCCTTCTGGATGCCCGTGACGCAGCTCAAGCGGCCGAAAAAGGCCTGTTGGCCGGCTACGAGGGCAGCCACGCGGTCTATATCAACGACGACCAGAACTCACTAAACCTCCCCTCTCGCGAGCTGGTCAAGGTGTGGTTCCCAGATGTGACGACCTGGAAGCGCCCGGTATCCGGCACGGAATCTCTGGTGAGTATTAGTCGTGCGCGCGAGTTGATCGGCTTTGAAGTGATGTATCACTATGGACAGGAGTAATAAGACAACAGAAGTGAGTCTTGACTTCCGAGGCAAATCAATGAGTGTAGTTTAAGATAAGAGAGCGTCATTCGGATCATGTCACCACCTTTCCCTCGATTCAGGTAATCGATAACAGTTGTTTAATGAAATGCTTCTGATAAGATAATAGTGCTTATCATGAATCCCAATGTTTTTTGGAGTAGGACTAGTGGTTGACCGCAAGCAAGAGAACGAAGAACTGAACTTCTTCCCAAACGAACACGGCCGTCAGATCTTGATGGTTTCGATCCGGCGCAGGTTAGGAGAAACGCGGGGATGATTTGTGCGAACTGTGAACATGAGAATCCTAGCGACGCCAAATTCTGCAATCATTGCGGTACCTCATTGGTTATCGCCTGTGCAAACTGCGGCAAGGAAAATCCGCCAGGATCGCGATTCTGCAACAACTGTGGGAACCAACTGGTTACCGCCACACAATCAAGTGCGCTAGCAGACGCGCCAGGGAGCGAGCCTGGCCACCAGTCGCTCATCTCCAAAGAGTTTGCCGCCAAACTTCTCTCAGCACGAGATAGCCGGGCCATGGTAGGCGAGCGCCGTGTCGTCACCATGTTATTCTGTGATCTGACTGGCTCAACGGCCGCCGCGGAAAAGCTTGACCCCGAGGTGTGGGCAGAAATGGCGAATCAGGCCTTTGAGCACATGATCGTTCCTGTCTATCAGTATGAAGGTACGGTCGGACGCTTGATGGGCGACGCCATTCTCGCTTTCTTTGGTGCCCCTATCGCCCACGAAGACGATCCGCAGCGCGCAGTATTGGCAGGCCTGGACATAATAGCCGCTGTCCAGCCTTTTAGGGAAAGGGCTGCTCGCGAGTCGGGGCTCGATATCAATGTGCGCGTGGGTATCAACACCGGCTTGGTGATGGTTGGACAGGTAGGAACTGATTTGCGAATGGAATATACGGCGATGGGCGACGCGATTAATGTCGCCTCACGTATGGAGCAAACGGCAGAACCGGGTACAGTGCAGATCAGCCAGGAGACCTTCACTTACATCGAGCCCTTCTTCGAGTACGCAGATCTGGGGGAGGTGGTGGTCAAGGGCAAACGCGCGCCAATTCATACCTACCGTCCTTTACGCCGCAAGAGCCGGACCGACCAAATGCGCGCTATCGAAGGGTTGGACGCCCCGCTCATCGGACGGGTGGATGAACTACATACGGTTGTCACGGCCCTCAAGCGGCTTGAATCTGGTGCTGGGGGTATTGTTTGCCTAGTCGGGGAAGCGGGTCTTGGAAAGAGCCGCTTGATTCGGGAGGCCAGGACACAGATTGGTGCACGATATGTTGGCGAGAAATTGCCTATTGCCTGGCTCGAGACTTCTGCGCTCTCCTACGAATCCGGGCGACCTTATGCCCTATTCCAGAGATTGTTGCGCTTCTTCTGGGGCATTGAACCGATCGATGAGGCCCAAGTTATCCGTGAAAAGATTGCTAGAGGCTGGCCAGATAGTGCCGGCGAACAAGAGATATTTCAGATTCTTCTTGGAGCAGAAGCTCAGCGGGGATCAGTTTCCCGCGAGGGAGAAAACTTCAAGAAAGACCTGTACGGAACAATGGCGAAACTTGCCGTAGAGGAAAGCGCCAAAAGGCCGATTGTGCTTGTGTTTGACGATCTCCATTGGGCTGATCCCGCATCAGTGGAATTGGTGGTACGTTTGCTGTCTCTGGCAGAGCGGAGACCTTTATTGCTGATTTGCTCAATGCGTTCTGACCGCGAGGCACCCAGCTGGCAGTTGAACCAAGTGGCTAAGAAGACTTACGCGCATTGTTATAGCGAAGTAAACTTGCACGCTCTGACGGTCGAAGAAGCTAATGCCTTGGTTGATAACTTGCTTAGCGCGGGCGATCTGACGCCGGTATCGCGGCAGAAGATTCTTGAGAAAACCGATGGCAACCCCTTCTTTGTGGAAGAAGTCATCCGTACGCTGATCGATCGCGAACTCATTGTGTCTGAATCTGCTGCCAATGGAAGGCGATGGCGCGTGGTGGACGAAATAGATGACGCGGATTTGCCCGGCAGTCTGCAAAGCATGTTGGTTGCCCGCATCGATCGCCTGGAGCCTTCGGCTCGCCGCACATTGCAGCTGGCCTCAGTCATCGGTCGTTCGTTTAACTACCGCGTACTCAGAGACATCTTTGGCGCGCTTCTGCCGGCCAACACCGGCTTGGATGATGATCTGATCGCATTGCAGCGCAAGGACTTGATCCACCAGTCTGCTTACCTGCCGGAACCTGAGTACACGTTTCACCACGCTCTGACTCAAGAAGCCACCTACAGCGGGATTCTGCTTCGCCAGCGACAGCAGTTTCACCGCCTTACAGGAGAGGCTATCGAACTGGTGTTCGCTGAGCAGCTCGACGAGTTCTACGCCATCTTGGCCTATCACTTCTCCCGAGCAGATGACTCCCGAGTTGTTCGTTATGCAACACTTGCCGGTGACGCTGCCTACCGCCTATTCGCCATCCCGGAAGCCCTCCGCCACTATACATTGGCTGTTGAAACCCTGAAGGCCAAATCCTATGAAAAGAACTGGGTTGGGGTAGAAGATACGCGCACGGAAAAACTCGTTCACCTCTTCCAGCGGCGCGGTCGTTGCCTGGAACTGCAATCGGAATACCGCGCTGCCCAGGAGAATTATGCCATCATGGAAAGCGTGGCCCGTGAACAGGGAGATCTGGCCATGTTACTGCCGGCACTCCTGGCGCGAGCCACCAACTACGCCATACCCAGCGGAGCACGAGATCCGGATAAGGCGCAAATTCTAGCTGAGGAAGCCCTGATCTTGGCGCAGCAACTCAATGATCAGCGTGCCGAAGCACGTGTGCTCTGGATTTTCATGCTGGTTCAAATGTACTCCTTTTCCATGCCTGAGGGAATTCCCTTTGGTGAGCAGTCCGCAGAGCTTGCTCGACAGTTAGGCATGACCGAACAACTGGCCCAATCATTACAAGACTTGGCGCGCTGTTATTTGACACTGCAGCGACCGGACAAAGGGCTTGCCGTTCTGATCGAAGCAAGACCGCTTTGGCAAAAGCTAAATAATCTGCCCATGTTGGCCGAGAACTTTGGAATCGAAGCCCAGATTGGTGTCATGATGGGCAGATTCGACGAGGCGATAAAAGCATCTGAAGAATCACTCGCCCTTGCCACTTCTATTGACAATAAGTGGGGTCGTGTCACTGCAAGATCATTTATAGGATTGGTATACGTAGCGCGGGGCCAAATCGACCGCGCCATGGAAGTCATCAATGCACTCATCGCCGAAGGTGAAAGAGAGAGGCATCCCGCGTGCATCCTCGGATGGTTCTATATGAGTTGGTTGTATTATCAGCTAGGTGCTGAAGGTAAATCCATCGCTACCGCTAACAGCGGCCTGGAGTCAGTGGTCAGTTTTCCCCCTCTTCGTGCCCTTATGCAGGTGCCGCATGCCTGGTGGTCCTTGCGAAATGGCAATCTTGAGACAGGGCAAAGATTGCTGGAAGTATTCGGGCCACCAGGAAAACACAAGACGCTTTGGATCAGTGATCTGGCATTCGACTTGTTTGCCTACGAGCAGTATCTCGCTCAGGGTGCGTACATGGAGGCACTGCAAAACCTCGATGCTTTGCTGCTCGGTTTACAGGATTCAGGTACACGATTTTTCCTACCTTACGCTCTGCGTCTGCAATCCCGCGCGCTCAAGGGAGTGGGCCGGGCAGAAGAGGCACGGGCCAGTTTGGAAGAGGCATTGAAAACAGCCGAGGGTATCGAGTATCGAATCATCCAATGGCAAATACTCACGGAATTGGGGGAAGTAGAATCCGCAAAAGAAATCGTGAACAACATCCTAGATAATATCCCCGATTCCGAACTACGCGAGACGTTTCGGTCACACGCCCGCTTTATTATCGAGCAACAATCGCCTATTCTTTGAATTAGCCACTTCAATAAATAGGGCTGTGCTTGTTGGTTGATAATATTTCTCGTTTGCTTTGACAATTCTGCCCAAGCATTTCAAAGATTTAGGGAATATTTAACCCGAATTACTAGCAGATGATATAAAGCATCCGTTCAGCTATAATTCTTCTGATTCAGAAAACAACGGGGCTAAATATGGGTACACTGATCGAAACCAAACTGAGACCGCCACGATTGCGCGAAGGATATGTGACCCGCCCACGTCTTTTGAGGCAGTTGGATCACGGTTTGGGGCAAGGCCTTATCCTTGTTTCGGCTCCAGCCGGATATGGTAAGACATCATTGGTGGCCGATTGGTTGCGCCAGCGGCCAGCCTTGACGACTGCCTGGGTCTCTTTGGATGAAAATGACAATGATCTGGATGTTTTTCTGCGCTATCTGACAACATCTGTTCATAAAACTTTTCCCCAGCAAAAGCCGTGCGCCAACACACAGGCGCTGCTCAACGCCCCCCAATCCCCCACGCTGGAAACCATTATTAACACCCTGATCAACGACCTGACCCAACTGCCCTACCCCTTGCTCCTGACGCTGGATGATTATCATCTCATTACCCTGCCGGCTATCCAACAGATGATGGCCGCGCTTATTCGCCATCTACCGGCAGCGCTGCAACTGCTGTTGATCACCCGCATAGACCCGGCGCTGCCCCTGCTGACCCGCCGCCGGGTGCAGCAGCGTCTGTCGGAGATACGCGCCGCCGATTTGCGCTTTGCCTTGGCCGAAGCACGCGCCATTCTGACCCAAACGACCGGCGCTGAAGTGGATGAGGAAACGGCCGTTCTGCTGGAAGAACAGACTGAAGGCTGGATTATCGGCCTGCAGCTGGCAGGCATTTCCCTGCGCGGGCAGCAAGACCCCGCAGCGTTTGCCCGCGCCTTTCAAGAGCGCAGCCATCGCCTGATCATGGACTTTTTGCTGGACGAAGTGCTGGCCCGCCAACCTCGCGCTGTCATGGAGTTTTTGTTGAAAACGGCCGTTCTGGAGCGGTTTTGTGATTCATTATGCCAAGCGGTTGTCGGCCGGCCCGGCCAGGAATCATTGCTGGCGAGCCTGGTAAACAGCGATCTCTTCCTGATTTCCCTCGATGAACAGGGGGTATGGTACCGCTACCACCATCTGTTTCGGGATCTATTGCAGCGGCGGCTGGCGCAAGAATGGCCACAAGAAGAAATTGCCGCCCTGCATCGCCGCGCCGGCTTATGGCTGGCGGACAATGGCTCCACCGAAGCGGCTCTGCGTCATTTATTGGCGGCGGGAGATGTGGAAACGGCCGTTACGCTGATCGAAACACAACGCCATGAAATCCTCAATCAGGGGAATTTCCATCTGTTGTCGCGCTGGCTGGATCTGCTGCTAGAAGAGGTGGTGAAGCAACGGCCGTCCTTGCTACAACACAAAGCGTGGGTACTGCGCTGGCAAGCCAAATTTCAGGCTGTACCCCCTGTGCTTCAGCAAGCAGAAGCATTGCTGGCTCAAGAAAAGAATATGGTCGCCAGGGAGAACAGCGATCTCGACATTTTACGCGGCGAACGAGACGCTATGCGCAGCGAAATGGCCTTCTTCCAGAACGAGTTTGGTGCCAGCGTGGCTTACGGCCAGTCCGCCCTGGACCGCCTGCCGCCCCACTACGCTTTTGCCCGAGGTCTGGCCGCTTTGTTCGTGCTTATTGGGCAGCAAAGCCTGGGGCAGACAGAAGCCGCGCTGGAAAAGCTGAACGTCTGGCTGGATGAGGATCGGTTTCAGCATCACGCCGCCCGCTACGGCTTAATGTTGGCAGCCGGCGCTATTTACGGCATGGTCGGCGACTTGAAACGTCTGGAGCAAATTGGAAAACACTTGCTTCAAGCAGGGTTGGCAAAAGAACACCTGGGCAGCATTGCCTGGGCGAGCCATTTCTTAGGCCATGCCTATTACCAGTGGAACCGCTTAGAAGAAGCAGCCGCCCATTGGTCAACCGTGGCAAAATGGCGCTATCATGCCAATTTTCTGGTCTACCATGATGCGATGCTGGGTTTGGTTCTGATTGACCACAGTCAGGGAAATTTATCAGAGGCACAGCAAACATTAGATACGCTAACCCAGGTCATGCTGGAAATAAACCAGGTACAATTCACACCACAATTAGAAGCATTTCGTGCTCGTCTGGCGCTGCTGCGCGGGGAGGTGGGCACAGCCACTCATTGGCTGCAAACCGGGGTAAAACCCGCTCGGATGTCGCTCTGGTTCTGGGAGGCCAACGATATTGACCCACGTCAAGGCGCTCATGGCACAGGAAACGGCCGTTTCCTACCAGAAAGCCGCCGACTTGTTAACCTCTTGCCAGCAGGTATGCGGAAGAGACGGCCAGCGTCTGGCTGCTCATCCAGATTTGGGCGCTGCGGGCGCTGCTGGCACAGGCGCAGGGCAAGCAAGAAGACAGCCCTGACTGCCGCCGAACAGGCCGTGTGCCTGGCCGAACCCGGCGGCTACCTGCGCCTGTTTGTAGAACTGGGCGCAGAGATGGCTGATTTGCTGGCACAACTGGCGGCGCGTGGGGTTGCGCCTGCCTATATCGACCGTATTCTGGCTGTTTTTCGTGCTGACCAATCGCTTGAAGAGGATGTGCTGACCAGCCGCGAATTGGAAATTTTAGCCCTTTTGCAGAAAGGCTTGTCCGACAAAGAGATTGCCGAGCGGTTGGTTTTGTCTGTGCTGACGGTGAAGAAACACAACCGCAATATTTACCAAAAGCTGGGTGTAAACGGCCGTCGCCAGGCTGCCGCTAAAGCGAAAACGCTGAATCTCCTCCCCTTAAATACTTCCAATATACTCCCTTTTGCTCTTTAAATCGGATCGCTGTTTGCTTTATGATCCTATGATGGCACAGCATAAATTGACGATGTATGAAACGGTCGTTTACCGCATTCGCTTTCAAGGTGCTTTCGATGACTCCTGGCTGCAAAACCTGGGCGCAGAGTGGACGATCCAATATAGTGATGAAACGCCAGCCGTAACGACGACGATTACAGGAGTCATGTGTGACCAGGCCGCCTTGATGGGTTTGTTGAGCAGTTTGTACAATGTAGGATTGCCCCTGCTGGCCGTTGAATGTTTGGAGACGACTGCTGGGCAATCATGCCGCGATGAACAGTCGTCAGAATAATCAGAAAAATCAATAACAAGGAGAAATGATGTCAAACGCAAAAGAAGCAACAGAATTTACAACCACCGCCAACCGCGCTCTTCTCGAAGAGTCTGCTGTGGGAGGACGTACAAGATTTTGAAAATGCCAGCCGAGGCTTTATCGCCAGTCTGGACAACCCTATTATTCAAAATGAAAACGGCCGTGCCGTCTGGAACCTCGACGCTTACCCCTTTCTGGCCGAAGAAACCGCGCCGCCCAGCGTCAACCCCAGCCTGTGGCGGCAGTCGCGGCTGGTAGCCAATTATCACGGCCTGTTCAAAGTCACCGACGGCGTTTACCAGATTCGCGGCTTCGATTTGTCGGTCATGAGCATCATCGAGAGCGACAACGGCTATGTGGTGGTCGATCCGCTGATCTCGGCGGAGGTGGCGCGAGCCGGTATGGCACTGGTTTACCAACATGTGGGCCACAAACCAGTGGTGGCTGTCATCTATACCCACAGCCACATCGACCATTGGGGCGGCGTCAAAGGCGTGGTTACCAGGGCCGACGTGCAGGCCGGCAAGGTTAAGGTCATCGCCCCGGAACATTTCATGGAACACGCGGTCAGCGAAAACGTCATTGCGGGCAATGTGATGACCCGCCGCTCCAGCTATATGTATGGCAACCTGCTGCCCAAAGACCCCAAAGGGCAGGTTGGCGCCGGGCTGGGACAGACTACTTCCACCGGCCTCGTCACCCTCATCCCGCCCACCGATGACATTACCCATACCGGGCAGAAAATGGTGATAGATGGTTTGGAAATTGAGTTCCAGATGACGCCCGGCACGGAAGCCCCGGCAGAGATGAATTTTCTCTTCCCGAAATATCGCGCTTTGTGCATGGCCGAAAACTGCACCCACAATATGCATAACCTTTACACGCTGCGTGGGGCGCCGGTGCGCGACGCCAAAGCGTGGGCGTACTATATTGACGAGGCGATTGAGATTTTTAACGGCCGTTACGACGTTATCTTCGCTTCTCACCATTGGCCCACCTGGACGGCCGAATCTGGCGTGGAATTCCTGAAAAAACAGCGTGACATGTACAAATACCTGCATGATGAAACCTTACGTTTCGCCAATCAAGGTTTCACCATGCTGGAAATCCCCGAACTTATCGAACTCCCGGCCGACTTGTTCAACGCCTGGTACAACCGGGGGTATTACGGCAGCGTTAACCACAACGTCAAAGCCATCTACCAGCGTTACCTGGGTTTCTTTGATGGCAATCCCGCCACCCTGCACCCCCTGCCGCCAGAGGCCGCTGGTAAAAAATACGTCGAATTCATGGGCGGCGCAGAAAACTTGCTGGCTCAGGCTCGTGCCTCATTTGACAAAGGCGAATACCGCTGGGTAGCCCAGGTGGTCAACCACCTCGTCTTCGCCGACCCGGACAACACGGCGGCTCGTAACTTACAGGCTGATGCGTTGGAGCAGCTGGGTTACCAGGCGGAGTCTGGCCCCTGGCGCAATTTTTACCTCAGCGCGGCCAAAGAGCTGCGTGATGGTGTGATGGATCTTCCCACGCCTCAGCTCGGCCCAGATGTTATCAAGGCAACACCGCTGGATATGTTCTTCGACCTGCTGGCAGTACGCCTGATTGGCCCCAAAGCGGCAGGCAAGAAAATTGTCTTAAATGCCAACTTCACCGACATTGACGAACAATACCTGCTGGTTGTCGAGAATGGCGTCCTGAACTATGCCAAAGGAAAGCAGGAACCTGAAGCAGATGCCACCCTGACCCTCAGCCGGACAGCGTTGGACGAGGTGATATTGGGCGAGGCGAAGCTGGCCGACAAGCTGGCAGCAGGAGAAGCACAAATCAGCGGTAACCCAGAGAAGTTGGTCGAGTTCTTGTCACTGATGGATACCTTTGAGTTCTGGTTCAACATCGTCACGCCTTAGTAAATAAGTTAGCGATTGTTAGATTGGTTCAATCTTTGAGATTGAACCAATCTTGCCAAGGCAAACACATATGTTCACTAAAATGGCAAGCTGATGCGACATGTGGCGGGCTCTTCCTGCAAATTGGAAACGCTATGGATTCCTTTTATCAAATAATTGAGTTGGTTGGCAACGCCGGCATCTTGACCTTTGTCGTAGCAAGTATGCTAGCCCTTGGTCTGAGCCTCACCGTCAGGCAGATTGTCGATCCGCTGCGCAACTTGCGATTTTTGGCTGCGCTGCTCGTCGGGAACTTCCTCCTTGTGCCGGGCCTGGCTTTCCTGCTGCAGCGCCTCATTCCGCTGGAGCCAGGGTTCGAAACTCGGAATCATCCTACTGGCAACGGCGGCAGGGGCTCCATTCCTGCCCAAATTGGTTGAGTTGGCAAAAGGAATAACCGCATCTAGTGTGGGAGCGATGATCCTGCTAATGGTAGTCACAATTTTCTATCTTCCGCTTGTGCTGCCTCTGCTGCTGCCCGGCGTGTCGGTCAACCCACTCGAAATCGCGATGCCGCTGGTCTTGTTCATGCTGATTCCGCTGGCGGCAGGTTTGTTCATGACAGCTCGTTTCCCGGATTTCGCACGGCGTTGGCAGCCCGTTCTGGCAAGAGTTTCCAGCATTGGCCTCATTGTGGGCTTTATCGCCCTGCTGATTGTGAATGCGAACACATTGCTAGATGCCATTGGCAACGGCGCAATGCTGGCCGCAGCCCTCCTAATTCTGGGAGCGTTCCTGACCGGCTGGCTCTTTGCAGGCGCGAATCGCGAACTGCGAACGATCCTGGCGCTGGCAACGGCTCAGCGCAATCTTTCGGCGGCGCTCTTGGTGGCAGCTGCCAATTTCAGCGACCCCAATGTGCTGGTGATGGTAATGGTAGGCGGAGTGCTGATGCTGGGCGGGCTGCTGGCCACTGCCAGAGTTTTGGGCAGTCGTGCGCAGCGATTTCAGCCGGTGCAAGATTAGGTAAGCACAGGTAACGGAAAGTGACTGCATTATGACAAGTAAGACGATCCAGGAACGAAATGCGCGACTGACCACGCCAAGGTCTGCGGCGCTGGCCGGGATTGCTTTTGCCTTGCTCTTTGCTGCCAGCCTGGTATTCCTACGGCTTTCCATCCCGAGCGATTTGACCGGTGAGACCGAGTGGATCGCTCAAGCAAGGGAGCGCCTTTCGATTGCCCTGGTGCTGATGCCCTTTGCCGGTGTAGCCTTCCTGTGGTTCATTGGCGTCATCCGTGACCGGTTCGGGGAATTCGAAGATCGCTTCTTTTCCACGGTATTCTTTGGCAGCAGCTTGTTATTTATTGGGATGGTGTTCGTCGCTATGGCGGTTGCCGGCGCGTTGGTGGCAACTGTTAGCGTCGATGGCAATTACACAATTGACCCGGATGTCGTTCTTTTTGGGCGCGCCCTGATGCTGCAGATCAGCAATGTTTATGCGCTGCGGATGGCAGGCGTGCTCATGTTCTCGCTGGGAACCATCTGGCGGCAGACGCAGCTGATGCCCCGCTGGTTGGTGGGCGTTACCTATTTACTCGCGAGCGCCCTGCTGCTGGTCGTCAGCCTTAATCTATGGATCACCCTGCTATTTCCAGCCTGGGTACTGCTCGTGAGCGTCTATGTACTCCTCCAGAGCCATCGCGGGCAGACGCTGGTAACTGCAGGAGGTGAGGAATGAACAAACTTTCGACAAGCCTGGACCTGCCCACCGATCGCAATCATTTTGCTGCCGACGCCATCGCCGGGCTGACCTTTGCGGTGGTCAACGTGCCGCAGGCGATGGGCAACGCGGTGCTGGCAACGGTGAACCCGGTTGCCGGGCTTTATACCTTGATGATTGCGACGCCGGTAGGGGCGCTTTTCACCGGTTCGGTCTTTATGAACGTGTCGACGACCGGTGCGTTATCGGTGGCGGCGGGCGATGCGCTGGCAAGTTACAGCGGCGATCAGAAGACAACGGCATTGATCACACTGGCGCTCCTAATCGGCGTATTTCAACTGGCAGCCGGGGTACTCAGGCTGGGCAGCCTGATCCGCTTTGTCTCCCAGTCCGTGATGACCGGTTTCATTACCGGCATCGCCCTGCTGATCATCCTTGGCGCCATACCTGACGTAACCGGCTATACCAGCCCTTTCAACAGTGAATTCCTCAAGCTGGCAGACACGATACTCAACCTTAACCAATTCGAGCCGGTGACGTTTATCTTGGGGATACTGACCATCGTGCTGATTGTTGGTTTGGGTTTTACCCCTGCCCGCAAGTTCTCGATGGTTCTGGCGCTGGTGGTGGTGACGCTGTTGGGTGTGGGAATCACGGCCGTTGCTGGGTGAGACGGTGTTTGTTACGGTTGGCGACATTACCACCATTCCCCGGTCGCTGCCGCGGCCTGCCCTGCCTGACCTGCTCATGATTCCGGCGCTGGTCATGCCGGCTCTGGCGATTAGCATCATTGGGCTGGTCCAGGGTGCGGGGGTCAGCCAAAGCTATCCCAACCCGGACGGCAAGTTTCCGGATGTGTCGAGAGATTTCACGGGGCAGGGGATTGCCAATATTGCTACCAGTTTCTTCAGCGGTATTCCGGGCGGCGGCTCGATGTCGGGAACGGCCGTGACGGTCAATGCCGGCGCCAGATCACGCTGGGCCAACATCCTTGCCGGGTTGTTTGTCATCTTGATCGTGCTGCTGTTTGCCGGGGTCGTCAAGTTGATCCCCATGAGCGCGTTGGCCGGGCTGCTGATTGTCGTCGGTTTTCAGAACCTACAGCCCCAGCAAATCTTGATGGTCTGGCAGACCGGACGCGTGGCGCAGACGGCGATGATCTTGACACTGGCGGCGACATTGGCGCTGCCGCTGCAATATGCCATCGTGATCGGCGTCGCCATTTCGATCATGATGCATGTCTTCCGCTCCTCTAACCAACTGCGCCTGGTGGAATTTGTGCCGGTCGAGGGTGGCTTTCCCATTGAGCAGCCCGCGCCCATCAAGCTGGCCGATCATGAGGTGACGCTGCTCTACGCCTACGGCAGCTTGTTCTTTGCTGCGGCGGCCACGTTTGAAAAAAATCTGCCCAATGCCGATGACGCCAAAGCAGGCAGTTGTCATCCTCATTCTGCGCGGGCAGCCAGAGGTGGGCAGCACCTTTATCGGTGTGCTGCGCCGCTATGCCACCACTTTGCAGGCAAACGGCGGTCGCCTCATGCTGACCGGCGTCAATCCACGCCTGCGGTATCAGTTGGAGAGAACGGGCACCCTGGCGTTCATTGGTGAAGAAAATGTATTCATGGAGCAGGCACAAATGGGTGTGGCCATGAATGAGGCGCTGGCGTCAGCCCACACCTGGTTGGCAGACGGTGAAGCCGCAGGAGCTAGATGATTAAGAATTACCAAAAAAGCCAAAAGCCTAAAAAGACGATAATGAGTGATGGTGGTGACTGCATTGCTGCCGGTGATGGTGGTGACTGTGCCGCTGATTTTTGGCCTGTGGTTTGCTTATAAAAGGATCACTGGATTAATAAACTGAAACTGTTTGATCGTTTTTTGGCAACAGCCTTCAGTAGAATGCAGGCTGATACATATATTATTACCTTAAGGAGAAAGTTTGTATGTCAGCATTAACCGTTTGGAAATTCGATGACCCCATGGGCGCCCAAGAGGCACTCGATAAGCTCGTCGAACTATCGAAGCAGCATTTGATTGAGATCAATGACGCGGCCATTGTTTCGTGGGTGGAAGGCAAGAAAAAGCCCAAGACCCATAACTATGGCAGCATGACCAGTAGGTCAGCCCTCTCTGGCGCATTCTGGGGTATGCTTTTTGGCCTCATCTTCTTTGTGCCGTTCTTTGGCCTGGCTATAGGCGCAGTGGCAGGTGCGTTGACGGGTAAGTTTACCGACTATGGCATCGATGACAAATTCATCGAAGAAGTGCGTACGCAGGTGACGGAAGGGACTTCGGCGCTTTTTTTGCTAACCAGCGGTGCGGTGCAAGACCGCGTGGCTGAAGCATTTCAGGGCGTCTCGTTTGAGTTGATTAAATCGAATTTGACGAATGAGCAGGAAGCTCAGTTGATGGAAGATTTTGGCGAGTAACGGCCGTTACTGCCACCCCAACATTTGCTAGTGACCCGCAATAGGGGTATCGGGTTGATTCCCCCATTGCGGACTAACTCTTAAGAAAAGTGGAGGTAAGACCATGCCAGGTAGAGGACGACGGGAACAACGCCAAGAGGAACGCGCCACCTTTGGCCGACGCGGAACAGCCACCCGTTACAGAATGCGACAGAAATTGGTCGCTTTTGGCGATGATTTCTGAATTGAAGATGAGAACGGTCAGCGTGCTTTCAAAGTCGATGGCAAAATGCTGCGCGTGCGCGACACCCTCTTTTTTGAAGATAGGCAAGGGCAGACCCTGTGCAAAATTCAGGAAAAGTTGGTACGTGTTAAAGATACGTTGACGATTGCGGGACCAAACGACGAACGCCTGGCTACCGTCAAGAAAGCGCTGATCACGCCCCTACGTGACCGTTGGGTGGTGAAAATTGGGGACGGCCCGGATCTGTAAGTGCAGGGCAATATCCTGAACCACCAATACACCATTGGCGAGGGTGGAAGTAAGATCGCTGAAGTTTCAAAAAAGTGGTTCCGCCTGGCCGACACTTACGGCGTCCAGATCGAACCGGAACAAAACGACATTGTGATTTTGGCTGTTACCGTAGCCATTGACATGATGGCGCACGGATAGACGGGGAAAGTTTGGAGAGAAAACTAATCTCTTAGTTCCCGGTTGACAAACGCGCCAATCATTTTAATTTTAATTTAGTAGGAGAATATTTAGGATGAAAACAACCGTAAGAATAACTTTGTTGGCTGTTACCCTGTTTCTACTGGTCGCCTGCCAGCAGGCAGCCGAACCAGCAGCCACTGTTGACCTGGCTGGCACAAACTGGATTTTGAGTTCCCTAAATGGCGAGCTGCCGCTGGCGGGAACGGCCGTTACCCTTCAGTTTGGCACCGACGGCAGCATCTTGGTACCGACGGCTGTAACCGTTACAACACCACCTATACGCAAGATGGCAGCAGTTTGACCATCAATCAGTCCGCTGGCATTTCATCCATGATGGCCTGTGAGGAACCGGTCATGAATCAGGCCACTGCTTATATGGCGGCGCTCAAGGCGACCAACAATTTCATTGCCACTGGCAGCCAATTGAGCTTGCGCAATGGGGATGAAGTCCTGGCAACCTTTGTGGCCGGTACCGAGCACAACCAAAGCGAAACGGCTCCGGAAGCCAGCGCTGATCTCGCCGGTACGAACTGGCTGCTTAGCAGCCTGAACGGCGAACTGCCTATTTCAGGCACGACGATGTTCCTTCAATTTGGTACGGATGGAACGGTATCCGGTTCAGATGGCTGTAACCAGTTGAACACCACCTATACCCAGGACGGCAGTAACCTTACCTTCGGTCAGCCAGGCGCCTCTACCATGATGGCCTGTGAGGAACCGGTGATGGCGCAGGCGACGGTTTTTACGACCGCCCTGACAAACACGACCAATTTTGTCATGACAGAAAATGACCTGTTTTTGCAAAATGGGGATGA
>CAVONO010000008.1:0-523505 GCA_963697305.1 uncultured Chloroflexia bacterium | reverse complement strand
CTTGCCGTCGCCGTGAGCTTCGGCCTGCCGGCCGCTGCTCAGGACGCCTCCGGGCCGATCCTGTTCACGAACGTCAATGTCTTTGACGGCGTGAACGAAGCCCTGATCGAAAACGCCAATGTCGTGGTCACGGACAACCTGATCACCGCCGTGTCGACCGAACCGTTGGCCATCGCGGGCGGCACGGTCATCGACGGCGGCGGGCGTACGCTGATGCCTGGCCTGACAGACTGCCATTGGCACAGCATGGCGGCCAATTTTAATGGCAACGCGTTCGCGCTTGGTGAGGGCAAGCTGAACCTTGTGGCGGCCGATGGGGCGGAAAAGACGCTTCTGCGGGGCTTCACCACGATCAGGGACATGGGCGGCAATGTCTTCGATCTGAAGTCGGTGATCGACGAGGGTATGTACGTTGGTCCCCGGATGTACGCTGCGGGGTCGATGATCTCCCAAACGTCGGGCCATGCAGATTTCCGTCAAACGATTGACATCCCTCAGAGCTATTCAAGGGATCTTACCCCGCAGGAAAGGATGGGGTCGGTCGCCATCGCAGACGGCAAGGCGCAAGTCCTGCAGCGCGTGCGCGAGAACCTGATGCGGGGCGCGGCCTTCATCAAGCTGATGGGCGGCGGCGGGGTCGCCTCGCCTTCGGATCCGCTGGACGTCTCGCAATACACCGTCGAGGAAATCGCGGCGGCGGTCGAAGTGGCACAGAACTGGGGCACCTACGTGACGGTTCACTCCTACACCGGGAAGGCGATCCAGAACGCGATCCGCGGCGGTGTCCGGAATGTCGAGCATGGCCAGATGATTGACGAGGAAACCGCCCAACTGATGAAGGAGACGAATACGTCGGTCTGCATGCAGCCCTTCTATAACGACGAGGATGCGATCCCGCTCGAACCCGGCTCATTTGCGGCACAAAAGTACCAATTGCTGATCTCTGGAACGGATACAGCCTTCGCGTTAGCGAAGAAATACGACCTGCTCTTCGGGTTCGGCACTGACAGTCAGGGTTCACCCGCGCTCGCCGCGCGTCAGGGGGCGCAGTTGGCAAAGCTCGCCCGCTATTTCGAGCCCTGGGAAGTGCTGAAGATTGCGACCAGCCAGAACTACGAGATCTTCAAGCGTTCCGGGCCGCGCGATCCCTATCCCGGTGACAACGGTGTGGTTCGGGAGGGTGCCTATGCCGACCTGCTTCTGGTCGACGGCAATCCGCTCGAGAACATCGACCTGATCGCCGACCCGGACAAGAACTTCGTCATTATCATGAAGGACGGCGTGATCTACAAGAATACCATCGAGTGACCTCTTGCTGCAGGCGTTTTACAGAAGCGCCTGCAGCGATTTCTTGAACATACTGAGGGAGAGAAAAGGCGGGAAAGGGCAAATTCAACCACCTTTGGAGCAGAGTTTGCAACCTGACCCGCTGGTAAATTCGAAAACGCAATGCCGCCGTGAGTTGCAGAACACAGATTCGGGAGAGCAACCACTGGCTACGTATCTGCATCCCTGACCTGAAACTGGAGAAAAATATGAAACTACGACTCACAGCAATCGCCATAATGGGATGGTGTTCCGTCGCCATTGCGCAGGACGATCCCGCGCGCACTCTGTTTACGAATGTGCACGTGTTTGACGGCGTGAACGAGGCCCGGATCGAAAACGCCAACGTGCTCGTCGAAGGCAACCTCATCAAAAGCGTCTCCACCGACCCGATTGATGCGGCGGGCGCAACCGTGATCGACGGCGGCGGGCGTACGCTGATGCCGGGCATGATCGACGTGCACTGGCACACCTACCTCGCGAATATGACAATAGGGACAGCTTCTGAACAGCGCCGATATGTCCGACATTGCGATTGCCGGATTGCTGGGCAACGAAAAGGTGCTGATGCGCGGGTTCACGACCGTCCGCGACATCGGGGGAAACCCGTTCGCGGTAAAGAAGGCCATCGATGCCGGGCAATTCCCCGGCCCGCGCATGTTGGTGGCCGGTGCTCCGATGAGTCAAACCGGGGGCCACATGGATCTGTGCTCCCTATAATGATGTGCCGCGTCAGCCATCGGACTCGCTGCCCTACCTGGAGCGCAACGGGGTGGTCGCCATTGCGGACGGTGTTCCGGATGTAACGCGCAAGGCCCGCGAAATCCTGCGGATGGGCGCGACCCAGATCAAGATCGCGGGCGGCGGCGGTGTGGGTTCTGTCTATGATCCGTTGGACGTCACCCAGTACTCTCTCGAAGAGATGGAGGCGATCGTCGGTGTGGCGGAGAACTGGAACACCTATGTCGCTGCGCACATCTTTACGGACAAGGCCATCCAGAGGGCGATCAAGGCCGGGATCAAGACGATCGAACACGGCAATCTGATCATGGAGGAAGAGACCCTCCAGATGATGAAGGACAACGGCGTCTGGCTGAGCGCGCAGCCGCTCATCGACGACGAGGACAGGCTGGTGTTCCCCACTGCCGAAATGAACGCGAAGTGGATCGTAGCCACCGATGGAACCGGCAGGAACTACGAGGCCGCCAAGAAGATGGGCGTCAAGATCGCCTTCGGCACCGACATGCTGTTCGATCCTGCGGCCGCAGCGAGGCAGGGCAAGATGGTGACCAAGCTGAAGAACTGGTTCACCCCCTTAGAGGCGCTCAAGATGGTGACATCGGACAACGCCGAACTGCTGATGCTGAGCGGTCCGCGCCACCCCTATCAGGAAGGCCCGCTCGGCGTGATCAAGGAAGGCGCCTATGCCGATCTGATCCTGGTCGACGGCAATCCGCTGGAAAACCTCGACCTCGTCGGCGATGCCGAAGCCAACTTCGACCTGATCATGAAGGACGGCGTGATCTACAAGAACACGCTTCAATGAAGACTGCCGCCCGTCGTGAATACGCGGCGGGCGACTTCATGGCCGGGAGGCTGGGAGACCGACGTATGCACCCATTGCGGATTGAACGGCTTGTCTACCGGTGGCCGGGCGCGGAGCGCAGCACACTGGGGATTGGCGCGCTGTCTCTGGCGTCCGGCGAGAGCCTGTTCCTGTATGGACCGAGCGGCTGCGGAAAATCGACCTTGCTGTCGGCGATCGCGGGGGTCGTCGATGTGCCGAAGGGGGCCATACACGTTGCGGATCAGGATCTCGGCGCCGTGCGCGGTGGCGCGCGGGACCGGTTCCGGGTGGATCACATCGGCATGATCTTTCAGGTGTTCAATCTCGTTCCGTGGCTGAGCGCGCTTGAGAACGTCCTTCTGCCCTGCACATTCTCGCAGCGTCGCCGCACGCGTGCGGGCGACGATCCTGCGGGAACGGCCCGACGTCTGCTTGACGAATTGGGTCTGTCCGATCCGTCTCTGGCATCGAAGCAGGCCCATGAGCTCAGTGTCGGGCAACAGCAACGGGTCGCCGCCGCGCGCGCGTTGATCGGCAAGCCGGACCTGATCCTGGCGGACGAGCCGACCTCAGCGCTCGATGAGGCGGCCAAGGCCGCCTTCGTCGAGCTGCTGGCAAGGGAATGCGCCGAGGCGGGCACCGCGCTGCTCTTCGTCAGTCATGACCGCGGCCTCGAGCGCCATTTCGACCGCGGTGTCGATTTTCAGGACCTGAACCGGAGCGCCGCTTGATGCTGGGGTTCAGCCTGCGCAGCCTGTGGAACCGCCGGTTCGTTGCCGGTTTGACGATGCTCGCGATTGGCCTGAGCGTCGCGCTGATCCTTGGCGTCGAACGGCTCAGGGACGGCGCGCGCGACAGCTTCGCCAACTCCGCCTCGGGGATCGACCTGATCGTGGCGCCGCGCGGCAATTCGGTTCAGATCCTGATGGCCACCGTTTTTGGTGTCGGCGGCACCGGAACTGGCATGACATGGGAGAGCTTCGAGTGGCTGGAAGATCGGCCCGAGGTCGCCTGGGCGGTGCCGATCCAGATGGGGGACAATCACCGCGGCTATCCGGTGATCGGCACCGATGCGGTCGTATTTCGAGCATTTCCGGCACTCCGGCGGACAGCCGCTCTCTCTGGAAGCGGGCGCGTTCTTCACCGGGGATGGGGCGGATGCTGCGGTGGTCGGGGCCGAGGTCGCGACCCGGTTCGGCTATGCTCCCGGAGCGGTGATCATCAACGCGCATGGCTCCGGCGAGGTCTCCTTCGACCTCCACGACAACGCGCCCTTCACCATCTCGGGCGTGCTCGCGCCTACCGGCACCGCAGTCGACCGGATGGTCTTCGTCACGCTCGAAGGGTTCGACACCCTACATGCGCAAGAAGATGCTCCGCTGGCCGACCCCCTCGACCCGGCCGCCAAGCCCGCCGACAGTCATGGTGAGGATGAAGCGCACGGTGACCCCAAGGATCACGATGGGCACGCCGACCATGAGGACGGCGACGAGCACGAGAGTCATGACGTGCATGACGCGCATGGCGAACACGAAGGCACGGAGGCCGGACACAGTCACGAACCGGACCGGATCAATGCCGTCTATGTCGGGCTGATCGATCGGACGAATGTCCTCGGCCTGCAGCGGGCCGTCAACGAACGCCCCTCCGACGCGCTGAGCGCCGTTCTCCCGGCGGTCGCGCTGGCCGAGCTCTGGGGGATCACCGGAACGGCCGAGCGCGCGATGCGGCTGATGGCGTGGGCCGTGGCTTTGGCAGGAATGATCGGCATGGTCGTCATGCTCTCTGCGACCCTCGACACCCGCCGCCGCGAATTCGCGATCCTGCGCTCTGTCGGCGCCACGCCCACCCGTATCTTTGCGCTGATCGTCACAGAAGCCGCCGTTCTCACTGCGGCGGGGCTGATCCTTGGCCTTGTTCTGCTCGCGGTGGCCACGTTCGTGACCGACCCGATCCTGTCCGCCCGCTTCGGCCTACGATTGGGACTGAATGTCTTCGGGACGCGCGAACTGGCCAACCTTTTCGTTATCTTCTGCGCCGGGCTCCTCGCCTCGCTTATCCCGGCAGTCCGGGTCTATCGCATGACGCTGGCCGACGGGCTGTCGGTTCGACTATGACAAATCAAAGGGACTTCTCCATGACCATGTTCGCCCGTCTCGTCTTGATACTCTCGCTTGCCGTTCCTCCAGGGCTCGCAATGGCGGCTGACCCTCAGGACATCTCCTGGCATATGCTCGCCCCTCCAGCCGCAGTGATCGAGAACCCGTTCGAGAACCTCACCGACGATCAGATGGACACCCTTCGCCATATTCTGCGATTCGAAGCCCTGGCCGAGCAGAGCTATGAAGCCTCGTTCACCACCGAGGCGCAAGCGTTACGCGAACAACTGGCCAAGGACGGCATCGATGTCGACGGGTTGTTCGCCGCGCGCCTCGAGATCATGAAAAAGCGCGAAGCGGCGGCCTCGGCGGTGAACGAGGCACTTATCGGCACCAGTGTCCGCCTGCCGGGATATGTGCTGCCCCTCGAATTCAAGGATCGCAAAGCTGTCGAGTTCCTTCTCGTGCCGACCGTCGGAGCGTGTGTCCACACGCCGCCGCCGCCGGCCAACCAGATCGTCCATGTGGTGTATCCCGAAGGGATCGAGGTCAACGGACTCTTCACCCCCGTGTGGATCACCGGGACCATGGTCGCCCAGAGTTCGGTTCAGGACGTTGGGTATGTCGACGGGCAGGCCCCGGTTTCCGTCAGCTATTCGATGCAGCCGCTGCTGGTCGAAGCGTACGGCGGATGAACGTCCGTGCATGGGACTGATCAGTATCTCAGGATGGCGGGCTATGCGTGGCGGCGAAAGCGTCGCGTGCAATAGCCCATTGGACTGCGATGGGGGTATAGCCGCTTGACAAACAGAAGAGCGTCCAAGGCAGCCAGTTCACCAGCTGGGAGCTCACGAGGGTGCTGTCCGATGCGGGTGTGCAGATCAGCATGGACGGCAAGGGCGCCTGGCGGGACAACGTCGTGGTGGAACGGTTCTGGCGGACGATCAAATACGAGGAGGTCTACATCCACGCCTACATCAACGTGCCCGAAGCCCGGGACGCGATTGGCCGCTATATCCTGTTCTTCAACAGCAGGCGCCCGCATACATCGCTTGACGGTCAGACCCCCGATCAGGCTTACTTCAACCAGCTGCCCACCTTGACGGTGGCGGCATAACAGAAGCGGATGTCCACTTAAGAAACCCCCGCTGACTGTTCAAACGAACCGAGCCACCTCTATGAATGAGAACCCAACGTCTACTGACTTTCGTTGGGTGGGACGAAATCCACCTTCTTCCAGTCAGACACATCGCCGGGGACTCCCAAGAGTGTCGGCAAGTTTTCGTCTCCGAGGCCGAACTTCCAGTTGTTAAATTGGGTGGCGTGTTCAGGATCACCGAGTTGGCCGGTGTAGGTGACCACCAAGCGATCAGGCAGCACCTTGTCCCCATCTCGCAGCCAGACCTGCCATTTCACACCAGCACCGTGGAAGACGCAGTTGTAGATCGCCGCATCGGGCACTACGGGGTCAGTATAATCATCCAACAGGAGAGCGTTAGTGATCGACGCTTCGGCGTCAACATAGAGGTTGGTCCGGAGCAGGTCGAGCATCGCCGTTCGCGAAAGCCCCCTTTCCTCCGCCAGATCTGCAAACCCGTCAATGTCGCCCATGAAAGGGATCTCGGCGTATTCCTTGTCTCCAGTGTAATAGACCCGCACCCTCTCACCATTGAAGTCTACGTATGTCACTTCGCCATCGTCACTGGCGATCCTCATAACGAGAGTGGAAGGGCGCCTTATCGCAATGTTGTATTGAAGGACGCGCTTTATCAGTTCGTCGTTGAACTTCTCATCGCTTAGAACCGCAGCGCTGAACGAGAATGACGGGCTCAGCCCTAAGTCATCCGACATGTCCTGAAGTAGTTCCATCGGGCTGACGGGCTTGTCATCCTGGGCATAGGCCACTGATAATGTCGCACTCATAAGGACGCTAAGCGAAACAAGTAGCGCCTTGCTGGTCTTCGTCATCGTGGTCTTCCTCCGAGCGAGCTCATGCCTCTCTTACTCTAACTTCATCTAGCGTCACTTGCGCGGCCGGTGTGCGTGGGCGATTGGGCCGGTGTGGGCGATTGGGCCGGTGTGGGCGATAAGGCCGATCCCACCGTGGCCGTTTGGCGCGCCAAACCGACCTCCGGATCGCCCGCCTCACGATCCCGTACGGCAAAGGCACTCCATAGGGAGGACATACCACAAGATTGCCGTAAACATCGTAGCACTCATAAGCTTGCGCTTCGGCCTCATCTGTCTGAACCAGACTCGGGGTGAGCGCAGCTATCAGACCAAGTAGGAATCGTCGTCGATCCATGAGCATTAACCCCTATAGACACGAATAAGACCCATTTTAAAGGCTTAGATCGAAGTTGCCTTGACCGACATTCCCCAGATGAACGCCAGTTCCGAGCGTCAGCCTAGCCATTTGGGCTCCCCGAGGCAATCTGGAATACGATAGGAAACGCCGATGTTGCCGCCGACGTCAAGCATGGCCCTGTCCGGCCGCTGTCGGCTCTATTTTCCGTTAACAAGATGCACCCCTCCCTTGGTTTTCGCTGGAACTCATGCGCCGCCTGTTCACGCCGGCGCTGGAGGTGGCTGCGACCGCAGTTGAGCGATCAGCCGGAAGATTTCCTCGAACAGGGTATCGGCCGAAGTGCTCTCGGCGCCATTGCTGGCGTTGACCTCCGACACGCCACCGAGGTTGATCGCATGGGCGGCAAAGAACCGGTCGTTCGTGGCGTCCACCTCGGCCCTCAGCGTGTAGGTCCCGACAGGGGGATTGGGGGCCGATCACTTCTTGACCAGCCAGCGCGACAGGGATTGCGGGGCTGCCACGATGCCCGTCTCGGTGCATTGAGCGAGAGAAACTACTCGGCCGCTGCGCTGAAGGTCATTGGCGACCTGCTCATTCCGTCTCTCGATCGCCGCATCGCGGCCACGCTCGTGAGGATCTCGAGGCCGGAGACGTCAGACGAGGTCCTGCCGCCCTGGCCGATCCATATGACCCAGGCCGAAATCGGACAGATGGCCAACGCCTCCCGCGACCGCGTCAACCGCGCGCTGTCGAAGTTTGAGGCCAAAGGCTGGATAAAGGTCGAGTACAAGGTAATTACAGTCCAACAACTCGACGCACTTGCCGCCTATGTCGCAGAGCCAGGGAACTGAGCGATTTGCCAACGGTGACAGAACGCGTCGGTATAGAGGAGTTGCTCGGCTCGCGACATCTCGGGGACCGGTTTTCATTCGGATCCGCACGCGGGATTCGAACCCTAGCATTGCCAGTTTCCGAGACCCCGACTGTGGCAGTCTCTACCCGGCGCAAAGGTGCGTAACCCTTCGAAAATCACTCCGGAGGCCAGTTTACGCATTGTCCCTAACGGCTTCGCTTCTCCCCGCCAAGAGAGTTCGCGGCCAGTATCTCTCCCTCCGCCAGTCGCTCCTCCGCAAACTCTCTCTGCCCGGAATGACACCGGCAGAAAGGCCAGGAAGCAGGCGGCGGAGAAGGCTGCGAGGCCGAGGACGAGAGGGTCCATGTCGCCGCCTCACCGCCTGCGGGAATGGGCAAGGGCAGACTGCATGGCCGCGGAGTTCTAGCCGGTCGCCCTTAACACCTTTCTGCCGTCATGACCGACGCGCGGGCTTCCCGACCTCTCCTAGGCCCTAGGGAATCCTGTGCGCTCCAGAGGTGGCCCGGGTCACGTCCGGTATCGACTTAGTTGCAGACAATGTGTGGAGGTCAGGCGACTTCGCTTCGTGACCCGGAGCCGACTTCCAGTGGTTCACCAGGAAGGATCACGGCCTTTCTCGCTGCCCTCGAGGACAACCCGTGGCTGCTTGCTCCGTCCAAGGTGAAAGGGTTGGACGTAGGCCAGGTCGAGAGCATTTCTAAACTCCTCCTGAATCCGCGCCAGGGCCTGGCCGATGCCGAGTTTCGGGAACCTCAGGGAAGAGAAGACGGGGCGGCGGAAGGTGATCGGGGCGGTGGTGATGATGTCTGTCATGGCGTCCTCCTATGATTGAAAGGATGACACCGCTCCGCACTCAGGTCCTTGGCGCGGACCTGAAGAAACCTGAATCCTCCTGAAAGTTCGCCTTTGAGGACGGCTTCGGTTATCCTGCTGTCGTGGGATGAGGCACTCGGCATGGATTTGCAGTTCGGGCATTACCGACTGAAGCGAACGCAACGGCAGGTGCTCGGTCCGCAGGGTCCAGTGGAGCTTTCGGCCCGGTCTTTCGACATCCTTACGTTGCTGCTGGACCGGCCCGGCGAAGTGGTGAGCAAGGATGCCATCTTCGCGGCCGTCTGGCCCGGCGTGGTGGTGGAGGAAAACACCCTGCAAGTTCACATCTCAGCTCTAAGGAAGGCGATGGACCCGAGCATGATCGTAACGGTTCACGGGCGCGGCTACCGCTATGCCGGGTCATTGCCGGTGGAGCAGGATGCTGCAGCAGCACCGGCAATGACCATGCAAGATGACGGCAAGCCCGTCCTCGTGGTCCTGCCGTTCGAGAATCTCAGTGGCGATCCCGAGCAGCAGTATTTCAGCGATGGTATCACCGGCGATATCACCGACCGACTTGTGCGTTTCCGCAAGCTGTCGGTGATCGGGCGATACTCCGCCTCTGCCTTTCGCGGTGCGACCCACGATTTCACGGCGATCCGCGACAGGCTCAAGGCCGACTTTGTCATCACCGGGACCGTAAGGCGTGCCGGCGAGCGTATCCGCATCGCCTTGCGGCTGTCCAATCTTGAAACCGGGGAGGCCATCTGGGCCGAGCGCTACGACCGGCCAATCTCCGACATCTTCGCGCTTCAGGACGAGATCAGCGAACTCGTCGCCACCACGATTGCCCGCCAGCTCGACATCGAGATGAATGTACGGATCGCAAGTCGGCCAATCGCCAACCTGTCGAGCTATGCTCACACCTTGAGGGGCTACTGGCAGTTCAGAAAGCTGACGCCGGAGAGCACCATGGAGGCGCGGCACAGTTTCGAGCAGGCCATCACCCATGATCCCTCCAACGCCGAGGCAATCGCATGGCTAGCCGTGACCCATTGCGAGGAATGGATTCACAATTTCAACGAAGCGTATGCGATCACGGGGGCGGCCCTTGCGGCCAAGGCCACCGCGCTCGATCCAATGAATGCCACGTGCCACTCAATCGAAACATGGGCTTTGCTCTGCGTCGGCAATCGGGAAGCGGCATTGCTGTGCAGTGGGAAGGGCATGGCATTGAACCCGAGTGATCCCGCGTTGCAGGTCAACCGGGCTCTGGTATTGGGCTATGATGGTAGATGTGGCGAGGCGGCTGAATTGATGGCGCAGGCCTTCCGGCTCGAGCCGCTTCCACCGCCATGGTTTGCGGAATTCAATGGCGTGATCGCCTTCGCCGAGGGTCGTTATGAGGATACCCTGGCGGGCGTCGAGCACCTGGATTTCGCATGGGACAACATGTACGCGCTGGCCTGCTATGCTCACCTTGGAAGGCGAGAGCAGGCGAAGGCGATGCTAACGCTGTTGGAGCGGCAAGGCCGCGCACCTGACTGGCAACGCGGATTGTCACGCGAACCATTCCGGGATGCCAATGTCCGGGACAGTTTGCGGGAAGGAGTGATGACGGCCTTGTCATGGGGCCGGACATGATAAACTGTTTTTGCTCGGAACCTATTGGCTGAGCCTGCTGGAACGGCTTGTCGCGGGGTCGAATGGTCCGGTCACCGTCCTCGTCGCGCGCTCCTGGCATCAAGGTGTAGGCGGTCGCCATTGAGTTGAAGCCCAAGTTATCTCTTTGTGCCCGAGGTAGTTCGCTGGCATGATTTCCGCGATGACTTAAGGCCCCAATCCTCTTGCCTATGCCGCAGCCCCGGCCGTTGCTGGCGTGCGTTCCCACTTCGTTGACACCGCCACCGGATTGCATATGCATCTACTTGAGGCCGGCAGGCCGGGTCAGCCGGTGGTCCTGCTCTTGCACGGCTTTCCAGAGCTTGCCTATAGCTGGCGCCATCAGTTGCGGGCCCTGGCCGCAGCCGGATATCACGTCATTGCGCCCGATCAGCGCGGCTATGGCCGCACGACGGGCTGGGATGGACGCTACGAGGCCGATCTCACACCGTTTCGACTGTTCAATCTCGCCAAGGATGTGCTGGCTCTGGTGCGGGCGCTTGACCTTGATGGTGTCACCGCAGTTATAGGACACGACTTCGGCTCTTTTGTTGCCGGCTGCTGTGCGCTCATGCGCCCTGACGTCTTCCGCGCGGTGGCGCTGATGAGCGCACCCTTTGGCGGGGCACCAAAGCTAACGACCAGGTCGCCTTTCGATGTCCCAGCTGCCCTTGCGGCACTCGATCCCCCACGCCAGCATTATCAGTGGTATTACTCAACACCGCAGGCCGATCTCGATATGCGCAGTCCTCCGGAAGGCCTGCAGGCCTTTCTTCGCGCCTATTATCACGTGAAGAGCGCCGACTGGCCCGATAACAAGCCTTACCCGCTTGCAGGCTGGAGCGGTGCAGCGCTTGCTCAATTGCCGCACTATTATGTGATGCCTGCTGGACTTGGCATGCCAGCCGCCGTTGCTATTCATGCACCGGCAGCCGATGTCTCCGAGCACTGTACCTGGCTCACCGAGGCAGAGCTTGCGGTCTACACAGCCGAGTTTGACCGCACCGGATTCCAGGGCGCCCTCAACTGGTACCGCTGCATCACGGACCCGGCACAGATGGGCGAGCTGCAGCTGTTCGATGGAGCGCACATTTCAGTGCCAGCATGCTATATCGCTGGTGCCGCTGACTGGGGTATCTATCAGAGCCCGGGCGCCTTCGAGCGCATGCAGGGTGAGGTCTGCACGCATATGGCTGGCGTACACCTGCTGCCTGGCGCCGGACACTGGGTGCAGCAGGAACAGCCGGAGCAAGTGAACCAGCTTCTGCTGGATTTCCTGGGGTAGTCCCCCCCCCAGCCCAGTTTCAGAGTCACCGGACCGAAACCGCCGTGCAAGAGCAGCGTTCTGCAATGGACATCCAGCCGCGGCTCTGATCTTCTCTCCTCACGATTGGCCGGATATGACCCGGTCTGTCGTAGCAAGCGCACCCTCCCTCACGATGGCGCGCTCGCTTTCTTGGAAGAGAACTTGGGCGGTCGGCCTAATCATCCGCATCGAGTGCGCGCCCGTCCCTTTCTCTCAGCAATAAGCGGCGCTGAGGGAGCCACCAACGGCACGGTGTTGATGGCTTCCCGCGTAGCGGGCATCATTGGCACCGGTGCGCACATGAGGAGAGTGGCCTAACCCCATTACTCGGGAGAAGTGTCGGAGGAGTTCAAACCCGCACAGCCCTTCAAGTGGATTGTGCCGCACGAGCTGACAGACGCACGTAAGCAAGATACCCTGAAGGGACGTCTCTTTGGTACCCTCGCCGACGTCACGATCAAGCAAATTCAAATACTTAGAGATACGACCCAGTTCTCAGTTTTATCCCCTACGGTGCGCTATTCCGCTAACCCTCTGATTTCATTGCATTGCAGCATACACCGTAGGGGATGAAACGTAGAACTTCTGCCTGGGACATGTCGGAACCCGGCTGTTGACATGAAATGTGGCGGTGTAGTCCCGCCACTGGTATGCTGGTTGCGATGAGCAGCGGCGATGGTATGGTGTCGGCGACCTGACTCTGTACCAGAGATCAGGGAGTGAATTGGGGCTATATCGATTGGCAGAAAGCTCCGTCCAGCGCCGTCTCGCCGCTATCCTGGCGGCCGACGTGGTCGGCTACAGCCGCCTGATGGAGGCCAATGAAGAAGGAACGCTTGGCGCTCTCCGCATTCATCGCAGTGAGTTCTTCGACCCAACAATTGCCAAACACAATGGGCGAATCTTCAAGGTAATGGGCGACGGTTTTCTGGTTGAGTTCGGCAGCGTAATCGACGCTGCTCGGTGCGCAGTGGAGATTCAGCATGGCATGTTGAAGCGCAACGCTGACATTCCTGAAGACCGTCACATCTTGTTTCGCATTGGCATTAACGTCGGGGACGTCATTATTGATAACGATGATGTCCATGGCGATGGCGTCAACATGGCAACACGATTGGAAGGGCTCGCAACGCCCGGAGGCATCGCTTGTTCAGCTGTAGTGCGGGACCAGATCGGCAACAGACTTGAGTGTGACTTCGTTGATCAAGGTGAAAAGGTCGTCAAGAACATCGCTCAGCCAGTACGAGTCTATTTCATCAAGGTGAAGGAGAGAGTCCGGACCGCAGGACACCAGAATACTGGCGAGACTCCATCTACAATGCGGTCCGACAAGCCGTCGATTGCCGTTCTGCCCTTCGCCAACATGAGTAATGATGCCGAGCAGGAGTTCTTTAGCGACGAAATCACGGAAGACATCATCACGGACCTGTCCAAGGTCTCTGGACTCTCGGTTCTGAGTCGGAACACAGTGTTTACGTTGAAAGGAAGAGCTCAGAATCTTCAACAGGTCGCTAGGCAGCTTGGCGTGAGTCATGTTTTAGAAGGAAGCGTGCGGAAATCCGGAAATCGCGTTCGCATTACAGCGCAGTTGATAGAAGGATCAAGCGACAGCCATTTGTGGGCAAACCGCTACGATCGCGAATTGACCGACATCTTCGCCGTCCAGGATGAGATCACCAATGCTATTGTTGAACAGCTCCAAGTGAAGCTTCTGCCAGGAGAGAAGGTAGCAATCGAGCAGGTCGCCACGCAGAATGTGGAAGCCTACACCAGTTATCTGAAAGGGACTCAGTTGTTCCGCATAGGCTCGAAGGCGTCACTTCTTCGGGCAAGGCAGTTCTTCGCAAAGGCTGTTGAACTGGACCCTCAGTACGCAGGTGCTTATGCCGGGATGGCGAATTGCGCTTCTCATCTCAGATCGTTTCATGGTGACGACATTACTGTCAGCGAGATCCTCGCTGTTGCAGCCAAGGCCCTACAGATCCAGCCTGGCCTGGCAGAAGCACATGTCGCAAGTGCAATTGCCTATGGCGTTGATGACCGCCGACGTGAAGCTGAATCTGCTTTCGAGAAGGCACTTCAGCTCGATCCCAGCTCCTACGATGCGCACTATCATTTTGGGCGGTATCTCATGGCGATCGGCGCTCATGAAAGGGCCTCGGAACACTTCAAGCGCGCCATGGAGATTCAGCCTAGCGACTGTAAGTCGTCCTTTTTCATGTCGCAGGCGCTGAGTTCCAGCGGTCAGCGTGAAGAAGGCGAGAAATACGCGAGAATTGGAGTGCGGCGGGCGGAAGAAGCCCTAAAACTGCACCCTGAGAATTCAAGGCCGGCACAGTTGATTGCTGTCTCGTATGCGTTTCTTGGAGAAAAGGAACTTGCGCGGGAATGGTTGGCGAGAGCTCTGACTATCGATCCAGATGACAATCTCATGCGGTACAACGCCGCCTGTGCACACGCCTTGTTGGGCGAAGTCGATCGCTCAATCGATCTTTTGGAGATATGGATTCAGCATGTCGCTCAGGATTCGAAATTGTGGTTCCAGGTCGACCCTGATCTCGTCGCCATCCACAATCATCCTCGTTATGCGAAGCTAGTTGAACTTGCTCGCATGAGTTCCTGACTGGACGTCCAATAACGGAGCATTCCATCGCAACGCCTCATCGGCTTCTTGCCCCAAGGCAACGTTGCAGGACGCATTGGCTAGCTCGCCCGCAAGACCTCGATCACCGTGGCGATGTCGCGTTTCCCGTGGCCCAAGGTAATGGCACGGCGAAAAAGGCTGGAGATCAATTCTGGGGTTTCTCGGTTGATATTGGCGGTCCGCGCATGTTCGACGATTCTGTCGAGCGCCGCGTTCCAGACCTCAAGCGTTGCGCCGGGATTGTCGTAGTCCGCCTTATGGATGCGCCAGGCCAGATGTGCAGCTGGATCATCAGGCGGCAGCATCGACGCAAATACATCAGCGCCAAGTCCCTCGGCCTCGCAAGCCCGGGCCCCATGCCAGACACCAAGGTAGTTCGATAGCTGGTGCGTCAGCAAGGCCATGTCGAGCACCGCCGCCGCGCCAACGTCCTCGCTCACATGTCGAAGATCGCCGCCAAGACAGTCAAGGGTCGGCTTGCAAGAGTTGTAGAGTTCGGCAGATCCGGCGAACAAAATCTGAGCATCCTTGGCTCCAATTCCATCCGGATACGGCATTATCGCCCCGTCTAGTACACTCACGCCATGCGTTGAAAGCCATCTCGAGAGATCCCGCGCCTCTGCCGGTGTGCCGGTGCTGAGTTGAACCAACGTTCGCCCCGAAAGGGGTTCAAGCATCCCTGCCTCTTCGATCAAGCTACGCGTTGTGCCATAGTTGTCGACGCAGACTACACAAACCTGACTTGCCATCACAGCTTCGGCCGGCGAACGGGCTGCCGTCGCCCCGAGCAATACCAGTGGCTTCGTTTTGGCTGCTGTTCGGTTCCAAATCGTTGCGGAATGGCCTGCCCCGATGAATGCTCGCGCAAGAGCCGATCCCATGGCCCCTAGGCCAATCATGGTGACATCAGTCATCTCAGGCTCCTAGAAGGTGGCGATGTGACGGAGAGAGGGTAGTGCTTTTCGGCTTCGCGGACGATCACAAATTCGAAGCTGAATTGGACAAGATTGGCACCCCAAGGAGTATCGGCTCCCTGAATAAGTCCACAAGGATCATCTTCAGACGGGTCGGTCTGAGACGTCGAGGGGTTGCCCAGCCTTTTTTATCGCGCTTGCTATCCCTTGGTAGAAATGGGAGCTTATCACCGCAAAGAATAGAGCGCAACCTGTAACTGATGATGCTCTGCTGCGCCGAAAACCGGTCATCCTCTTGGGCGTTCATGGTCACAACCGGCTCACCGCTTTCAGCCACTTTCCCTACTATACTGCGACTGATCTGGAAAGATTCTGACTGTTCAATCGTCTCCCGATCTACATTACGGGCAACTTGCACTTCCAGACGGCCAGTTGCTTCATCCATCAGCAAAAGCAATGCTCTCTCCGCCTTGGTCAGGCCAATGATCACATCCATGACCTCGTTGAGCACCTGATCCAATTCCAGCGAAGAATTGATAGTCGCCGCCACCTCCTGCAGAGCGCTTAGCGAGTCACGTTCCGATACCTGCGCCTGAACATGTTGATCGAGTTCGTCTAACCATCGACGCACGTAGATGAGGATACGTGTTAGCTCACCACTCTCGCGTAAGGCAACTTGTTTAATACGGCTAGGATGGGTTGACAGGAGGGTGCGTTGTTGCTGGTTGACCGCATTATTCAACTGATCAATCAACTCATGTAATTGCGCAAGACTTATACTGAGCGTAGCCGTAGTATCGGACTGCTCAGGCGCGCCGCGCGCATCACCTTCGGAAGGTTCCTCTTCTTCTCGCCTCATGCGGTCAAGCTTATACCAGAGTATTCAGCTTGACAAGCCTGTTATTATTGTTTTCGCAATCGTTGTTGCCACCGCTGCAAGCGGCTTAACAATGCTCTGCCGGATCAGCAACGGCCGTAGCTGGTGCCATTCCTCTCTAGGATCAAACGCCTCGTCGGACGTATGCTCAGCACTAAACTGTTTGCGCGCATACTCGTGGGTCAGATTGCGGATCGAAACGTGCCCTTCGGGCACAACGGCAGCCATCATATCAGCCCTTTCATGCGGTGTGTCCGTCGGCTTATAAAAGATACCAAGCCAGCGAGCCCAAGAGCCCAACCGTTGATAGCTGCGATCCACATCTCCTTCCACTCGCGTGTTCAGCACATTGGCCACAAGAATCACAGTTGCGGCCAAAAGCACGATCAGGATCGCTCCGAGCGCCTGCCAGATGGGAAAAGTTGCCCAGAACCCTGTGTTCGCCAGATCGTCGCCACCCAATCGATCTTGCAGAGTTCGATTATCTGGATCGACCGGATTATCTTCCAAAAAGCGATCTTCTAACTGGGGCGGCAACCCCGGAGATGCAAACGCGTCCCCGCCACCCGCTGTTTCGGGGCGATTAACCAAGGGGATAGAAGCAGTTGGCTCAAACTGAATCCAGCCATACTCTGGAAAGTATACTTCGACCCAAGTATGCGCATTATTGGCACGTACTCGATACGACTGGCTGGCTTCGTCATACTCTCCCTGAGCATAACCGCTCACAACGCGTGATGGTACGCCCTGTGAACGCAACATCATGGCCATAGCAGACGCGTAATAATTACAATACCCTTCCCGAGTCACAAAAAGCGTATGGTGAACCGGTTCAACGTCATCTGGTGGCGCGGCTATTTGATCGTTATAGGTGATGTTGTCACGCAAGTAGTCGCGCACCGCAATGCTAATATCGAATGGAGTATCAAACGGTGCCGCTAACTCCTCGGCCAGGCTAATCGTTTCCGGCGTAATACTATCCGGCACCTGCAAGTAGCGTTCCAAGACCCAGTCAGGATAATCTGTACCGGCAGCTCGCAGGCTCGTTGCGTCTGCATTTGACACACGGGAAAACACCTCATAGCGGTCCCCTTGCCGCAAAATATAGCGAGACCGTATGGACGATACCAACTCCTGATCCTCACTGTCTCGAGCGCTTTCCACGAACATTTGCCTGTCCGATCCCACAACTTCCGGAGCGGCATATAGAAAGCTAGAGTTGGGTAAATAGTTGACTACAACCTGTTGAACCGCTTCGCGCGCTCGGGAACGCGGCACTTCCAATGCGCCATCATCAGGGAAGTGGAGGCGTGTGTCAGTTGCCTCGGTAATTTTCCAGCCACCATCTTCGTAGGTATCATAGGCGATTGCCTGCCAGTATACAAAAGGCAATTCTCGCGGAACTGACACATCCATTATCAAGGTATTGCCAACAGTACGTGGCCCGCCTAGAACCAAAGAGTCGTCGTATGGGTCTGCGGTCATCCTGCCGTATGTACGCAAGGAAGAAAAGAGCCGCGTCCAATCATCTTGGAACTCACGCCAGGGTCCCTGGGCGTTGCTCAAAGCATCATTAACGGATGTGTTGGCCGAAAATGCGGGCATACTCCATGAGAGGAAGAGAATAATCACGGCCACAAGAAAAGCAGATCGCAAAAAATCAAACCAGATGCTTCTTTCATAGCGCACCGATGCAGATCGCCATTGGCGTTCCTGTGCAGCCAGGTGGGTTCGCGCTGCAAACAGGAGGGCCAACACAGCAAAGAAGGCGAGGTACAGCACCAGTGGCCGGGGGCCGTTGTAATAATAGACAACACTAATCAAGACCAAACCCATGGGCACAACTGCTCGCCAAAGGCGTGGATAACGGAATGTGTACCAGGCCGATGTATAGCCTAAAAGCCAGTAAACGGCCGTCGTCTGTACAACAAATATCAAGCCATCTCGACTTGTGCCACCATCAAATGCCTTCTGTAACCAGGCTGCTTGCCTTGTGAGTATGTTAAAGATCCGATCCCGCCAGATCAACTCTTGAGGAAGAATCCGCCCCAAGAGGTAGAAGATCGTAAACAAACCAAAGATTATGGCGAAAATGTGGGCCTTACTAGTCCTAAACTCGCTTTTTGCCAACGCACACCCCGTTAATAAGCCCAATAAGGCTGCCACGGGCACGATACCCAAACCCGAGATCAACTCAGTTTGCATTATTGCGAAGGAAGCGGCCAAAATCATAGCCGCCAGCAATATCAGTGTACTCCAACCTTCTTCTATTCGAGGACGTAAACGCATGGTCAAAACACCTTTCTTGAGACGATCATTCCTTGTATTTACTGAATACAATACCCAACTGGTGACATTTGTCAGGTAGTCGTCTTACATTCCTCTCTCAGTTGATTCTTCTCTTGACCAGTATAACGAAGTGACCTCAAGATGTCCGCTCTTTTAGATAGATCTCATTTAGCTACGGGCAACGGTCCCCGTGACCTGAGCGAAAACAACCAGCCAACCACGACGGCCAATCCTAGGCCAGCAAGTCCCAACATCAGCCAATTAATCTTGGATGCCGGCCGCACCTCGACGACCAAAGCAACAGCACCCTCCCCCTCTGGTCCGTGAATAGAGAAAGTGGTTTGATAAGGCCCTGGCTCCGCTACCGTCATATCAGTTTCGTAGAACAGCTTGTTAACCGACTGTTCAGTGGTGGCTGGAGCGATCACAGCCCTTCCCTCTCTGCCTTGAACCTGCATCTCAACCTGTATATCCGCATCCAACACAGGCCGACCATCCCCAGATGCAGCCAAACCAACTGTGAAATGAATGGGCTCCAATGCCTCTGGCTGAGGAGGATTCACCCAGACCGACACCAGGTACGGACCAGCTTCCACTGGACCTGCGATCAAGTCTCCGCCCCCGTGCGCTGCTGCAAAACCTGCGCCGGCAAACATAATCAACAGCAGAGAAAACGAGAAAGTGATCCGCTTCACATCGAATCATTTTCCTTCATATTCTTGCGAACATACAGACCGTAACCAATCCCCAGTCCCAGGCTGAAAACAAACCACTGGAACGCATAACCAAGATGCGAGCCTTCAGATAGATCGATCTCCGGATCAGTGCGAAATGGAAGTTGAGAATTATCCTCTGCCGCCTGCAAAACGAAAAAGGGTAACAAATCATACGGCATTTGCCGCCCGATAGCCGCGACGTCAACACGGTACCAATCCTTTTGCAGGGGTGTGGTCTCTGACCCGCCCGATTGCAAGGGTGCGGTCTCCGACCCGTCCGGCAAAGCCTGCGACAACGCTACAAAGCCTTCTATGGTGACAGGACCTGGTACGTCATACTTGGCATACCCAGCAGGATTATTGTCCGCTTCCGGTATCCAACCGCGATCCACCAAGACGGCCATTTCGCCATCTGCGAAAACCAGGGGTGTAATCAAATGTACCCCTGCCCGCCCTTGCCAGTTCTGGACTATCAAGATGATCTGGCGCTCAAGGTCGTACGATGCCGGTAGCCATCGCCTGGCGGTTCTTTAGCGGCGACTGTACTATCAGGTACAGTCGCTAACCCGCCAAATCCAGGGGTGATGCAGCCAGAGTAGCAGACAGTACCGCGTTTGCCGCCCGGCGCTGCTGCAATCGATCTAGCTGCCAAAAGCCGAGGCGTGCCAACACCATCATCGCAGCCACGATGAGCAAGGTAACCCACCACCATTGGCGACTGAACAGCTCTGCCAACAGGCGTCCAAACTGCTTCACTTCTTCAAGCCTGGTAATGTAGGGGCAGGTTTGAAACCTGCGCCTACGCTCTGTGTGAGGATGGGCTTATCCGTCTCTTCTTCTAAATAACTTGGCGATCAAAACCAATGCTGCGATGATGAACATCATACTGCCAGGAATCCACATGATAACGCCCCCGATCCGCTGATCAGTCACAGGGTCAAGGCCCCACAGGCGTGGCACCGCTTCATAGTACGAATAGATAACCCCTCCGGCAAAGGCCAAAACAACACCCAAAGCCATGTTTAGGGGAATAGCTGCCAGAACAAAAGCGGTGCGGCCAATCAGTCCGAATTGTTTGTGAATACGCGGCCCTGCCCCGGTTACGTGCCACCAAAAAAGCATGCTGGCTACAAAAAACGTAAGGTGCTCCAGATCATGTACAGGTTCACTGCGTAGTGCCGCATTGTACATATTAGGATCGTGCCAACCGATGACCGAAATAGTCCACAGCAGCCAGACAACCCCCGCCCCTGTAACCGCCTTGAGGCCGTGCCGGAAAGAGCTTTCGCGGTGCAACAGCGCTGCGATCCATTGACCCGTCCTTCGCCGCCAGTTCGATGGCAGCCCCCAAAGGATAAAAGGCATCGGGTTGGCAATCAACAGCAGGGGTGGAGCGATCATAATCAGCAGTAAATGCTGGATCATATGCATAAAAAACAACTGCCCCCCCAGCACATCAATGGGTGACATAAGGGCGACCGCGACGATCACCAAACCGCACAGATAAGATACCAGGCGCCAACGTGCTGCCAGTTCATGCCCACCTGACTTGCGCCGTAGATGTCGCGATCGCCGGGTTCGCTTCCGCAGTCGCCACCACCCCACAGTATATAGCATGCCCAATACCAGTAGGATAACGATCACATCCAGTCGCAAATCCCAAGAAAGTAAAATGGCTCTTATAATTGGGTCCACGGGCTACCCCTAAAAAACATATTGCGCGTCCTATGCCGCGATCGAGGGGGGACGCGACATAAAACACGCAATAGGCTTTACAAAGGTGTGATGTCACGTCTACTTGCTACATGGGCGTACCCATCAAGTATAGGGCCGGATAATAGAGCACCCATACCACGTCAATATAATGCCAGTAGATGGCGGTTGCTTCGACGCCCCAGTGCCGCTCAGGGGAATACCCGCCCTTGCGACCACGGTTCCACACGACAAGCAATAAGAGGATACCGCTCAAGACATGCAGCGCATGCCAGCCTGTCATAGCAAAGAAAATGCCCGACTCAACGCCGTCGGCGATCGTAAGATGACCAAACAACTCAATGCCAAACACTTCTGCCTGTAAGCCAAAGATATTCCACTCGAAAACCACAACTCCGACCAGGAATAGGGTACCCAGTAAAGCTGCGATCAAGTAATTGATTTGAAACTTTTTGCGCTCTCCAAATTCCATGGCTGTCTCACCGCGGTAGACAAAGAAGCTGCTAACCAGCAATGTCAACGTAGCCATCAAGCCAACTTCCTGGCTCAGATCGGGTCGTTCATTACCCCATAACACAAATCGGGCGACGAGCAGAGCGCCAAATAAGAAAATTTCTGAAACAAAAAACAACCATAATCCCAGCCGATTATTCTTCAATTGCAGCGCATACGGCAATTCGTGGCTGTGATCTTGTTCATGCACAGCATGTTCCTGAGGTTGGGTGCTTACCATGCTCATTAGTGACTCTCCTCACGCCAGAGGCGATAAACGTGCATGAATACATAGACAATCAATGCCGCCTTGAGCAGTACGAGTATCATCAATAAGGCAATCGATGAACCAATAGCAACGCCAACATAAAACTCAACGGCCGTCAACAGCAACAGTATCAAAAAAGTAATACTGCCGCGCCGGTAAGCCTTCGCCTTATTCTCACTCACTCCATTCTTCTCCTTTCCGAGACGCTCGGAGTAACGACTTCAGTCGTTTAATCCCCAGTAGACGCAGGCGCCAACCGAATATACGTAGCACCTTCAAGCCCATAATCATATGGCTGACCGACCACCTCGATCGGTTCGTCGTAGTTAAACTCAGGTGGCGGCGACGTCGTTTGCCATTCAGGCGAACGAGAACGCCAAGGGTTCTTGGAGGCTATTGGCTGCGTACGCACGCTTGAAATTAGATTATAAACCATAATCAACACTGACCAGGCAATTATCAGGGCTGCCAGCGTAATCAGGATTTGACCCGTTTCAACTCCCAAGGCGGGATCATAATCCGCAATACGCCGGCGCATGCCAATAATACCTATACTCATCTGGCCAATACTCATTACCCAGAAACCCGGAACCATCAGCCAGAAGTGCATCTTACCCAATCGCTCATTATACATATGCCCCGTGATCTTAGGATACCAATAGTAAAGCGCAGCAAAGAAGGGGAAGACAAAGCCACCAAACATCGTGGCGTGGAAATGACCAACTACCCAGTAGCTATCATGAAGCTGCATATCCGTAGGAACCGTGCCTAAAATAGGGCCCGTGACGCCACCAATCAAAAAGACGGAGATAGCGCCGAGCACAAACAGCATCGGCGTCTCAAGAGATAACTTGCCGCCCCAAATCGTGGCCACCCAACTAAAGAATTTCACACCGGTAGGCACCGCCACCAGCATCGTCGCCATCATAAATGGAATACGCAGAGCGTCATCCATACCAGACACAAACATATGGTGCGCCCACACCAGGAAACCGACAAAAGCGATAGCCAAGCTCGACATAGCTACCCAACGGTAGCCAAACAACGGCTTTCGCGCAAAAACGGGTAACAGTTCACTGATAACACCCAGACCTGGCAAGACAAAGAGATAAACCACAGGATGGGAATAGAACCAGAACAAATGTTGGTAGAGGATGGGATACCCACCTTGAGCAGGGTTGAAAAAGGTCAAACCATAAGCCCGTTCAAGGACCGTCAAGGTCAAAGCGATACCAACCGTCTGTGTGGCCGTAAATTGGATCAGGGCCGTCGCTATCGCACCCCACACAAAAATCGGCATGCGGAATAGGGTCATACCTTTGGCCCGCATCGTAGCCGACGTAACCAGCAAATTGATTGCCCCGGAAATTGATGAAAAGCCATTGATCCAGAAACCCATCAAGAAAAGCAAAACACCGATATGGGGTGTAAACAGACTCAGCGTCGGATAACCAACCCAACCGGTATCCCATCCACCTAAAGCCATACCGCCTAGAATAAGCGTGACGGAAGGAATGGCAATCCAATAACTGAAAGCATTTAATCGCGGAAAGGCCATGTCTGAAGCACCGATCATCAACGGTACCAGATAGTTGACCATAGCACCTACACCCAAAAGCATGCTGGCGATCATTACAATCCCATGCGCGCTAAACAAGCTGTTATATTGGTCAAAGGTCAGCCATTGCATACCCGGTTGGGACAACTCGATTCGGAATATTAGGGCGAATAGACCACCGATCAAGAGCACAAGAATGCTCGTTACACCGTATTGAATGCCGATCACCTTATGGTTGACATCAGGTGTAAAATAGCGGAACCACTCCGGCTTGCCGGGAGGTGGGCCATGTCGCAGCGGTGTGCTGTGACCGCCAATCCACAACAGCCAATCCGTGAGTACCCCTGATCCCAACGCGAACCCCAATACCCCTACAATGGCTCCAAAAACGAGGCTTGGCTCGTTCAAAAATGTAGTTGCCTCGCCCTTTGCCAAAAGAAAAAGATTGAACAGGCTCATGCCTAAAAGCGTGAAAACCGATCTGCCCAAACAAGCCCCGCACGACAGATGTGGAAGAGCCATAGTAGAGGAAGCGGCCCAGGCTGCTGCGCCGGAACATTCCTAGCCCAGAGCCAAATCCAACGGCTGCATGTCCAAGAATCAACAACAGACCAATTGCCGGCAACACGACGCTCCCCACCCATTCTGGGGTCACGACACTCAAAGCCTCTACCACGATCACTCTGTAGAGCACAAATAGTATACCGGCAACGATGGCACCAATGAGAGCGCCGAATAAGGCGGCCATCAATGCATCAAAACCTTTTGACCGAACGATTTTCAAAATGAATTGCATAAAACCTCTCCTCCAGGCCGGTGCCTAAGCCTAAAAGGTGTGCACTGGTTCCCCAGTTACTCCTCCAGAGTCTGCATGAACGCAATCAGGTCTGCGATAATATCAACCTCGACGCCTTCGTTGGCCAATATCTCAGCTTGCCTTTCCGCAAACAAGTCTTCAAAAGTCTGCGGCATCAAGTTCGGCTGGAAACCCTCCACGATGTCTTCATTTGGAAGAAGAATAGAGTTTCGAATGTACTCCTCAAGGACGGTCACGACCCTGCCGTCGTCGAGTAATTCCTCACGGCCGTATACCCCAAGCCAGGTCGGTCCCGCTCCCGGTGTTCCATCCACGCTATGGCAACCAATACATCCAAATCCCTCCGCCCCATGCCAGATCGCCCCACGTTCCTCCGGCGTCATCTCAGCATACTTTGGCGCAGCAGACTTTTCTTCTACCCACGTTTCAAAATCCGCTTCTGAGACAACACGGACTGGAGCGAGCATTTGCGTATGGTCAAGCCCACAGATCTCAGCGCATCTGAGTAAATATTCACCTTCTTTTACCGGCGTGATACGCAATTGAGTCGTTTGACCGGGTACAACATCCTGCTTAATACGGAATTCCACAACCCAAAAGCTATGAATCACATCTTTCGAACGCATATTAAGCACGATCGTCTGGTCAACGGGCAAAACCAGTTCCGCCGAGGTGAAATCACCTTGCTCTGGGTAATCAAAACTCCAGGACCATTGCTGGGCTGTGACATTGATGCTCATTTCACCCGGCTTTGGTTTCGTCAGGTCGATCAACATGACCGAGCCCCATATACCAAAACCAACCACGATAAACAAGGGCACGATTGTCCATCCAATCTCCAATGCTGTATTGCCGTGGATATGCGGGCCATCCGCTTCATCGCCTGGTTGTCGTTTGAAAACAACAACCGAATAAAGCATCAATACCATGATCAAGGAGAATAGCAGAGAGATCATCCAATAATGAGCGTTGGTCAAGACGCCAATGGGAACCGCCTCTGCACTCGCTGCTACGGGCTGTGCAAATATATAACTCAACAGCCACCGCATAATCAGTGTTGCAATGATTGTCAGCACAAAAACAACTATAAAATGCTTCGCCTTTTTCATCTTCTTTTCCTACCCATTCGCTTTCGCCAACTCCCTTCTAGCAAATGCTCGGGATTCTTGTAACCTTACCATCCCGCTCGGTTGTCCGGCTAACCCGTCTATATACGCACATCTTGCCCGTTGTCAATAATCTCTACCTCTTGAAGAGGGTTTTTTACCTGAGCACGTTGCAACCATTGCCGGGAATCAGCCTGCGGGCGCATCCCTCCCACTCCTGAATGCGTCGTCTGATGACGAATGTGACTCCAACCCTGCAATGGGAAAAATCAGATGGGTCTATTCAAGAAGACAACGAGGCCGATACCCAACCCAAGCACCAGGACGCCCAGCAAGATTACCACAATCGTATCCCAGGGAATCCCTTCACGGTCCATCTCATCGACGGCCGCCAGGCGCCTTGGATTCATACGCAACAATAAAATGAACAACGTTATCAGGAAGAACGCGCCAACGATAATAGCCGTGACATTGACTACTTGGTCTGATTCCGTTATCTGCCCTGTAGGGAACAGGGTGCCGGCAACCAAATAGCCCATAAACACCGCAAACATCAAGATAGCCAGTGAAGTTGCGACAACGGCCCAGCGCGAATAGTCATGTTGTTGCGTTTTTGCGGCAGCGCGATTCTCTTGCTTTTGCCCTAGCTTCTCTTTTTCGCGCTGTTGCAGAGCAGCGTTTCTCTCTTGGTATTTTTCGCTGAGGGAAACCTTCGTTGCTTGCTTAGAAAGCAGGACGTTTAGCAAGGCAATGATTAGTCCAACCACCACCACTGCCCCTATTACCAAAACAGCAATAATAGCAAAAGCCACGAAACTGCCTAAGGTAATGACCTTCCCCCCTTCTAGATTAGGGACAGGTAGAGGTGGTATAGTAATGACGATAGTCTCAGGTTCAAAAGCGCTTCCACCAGAAGAACCATCGCTTAAGCTGGCGGTAAGCGGCCAAATTGCCGCCACGAAGCCGCTAAAAAGCAAAATGGCGAGGATTACTGCCCACACTTTCCAAGATTCACTTCTGCTCAAGAGGTCTTCTCCACTTCCTTACTGGTTAATTGAGCCGAATTTTGCATATTTTAGCACAATGTTTGGATGCAACAAGAAAAGCTGGAGGGCCATTTTCCCCGATCTTCGGCTGGTTCGGGCTATTATTTACACACACAATTACAAACGAACATCCTACTGACGGCCGAATCTCCTCGTGAAAAATGAGCGTTGTTTTGAGGGTTGCTCGTTATCAGGGCCCACCATATCATCCCTCAAAGAAATCAAGGTCCGGTGGTAGAGCGACTTAATGGCCCCTTCGCTGCGACCCATAATGTCGCCAATTTCCGCGTTGGATAAGCGTTCCACAAACTTCAAGATAAGGAGTTCTTGGCGATCAGCAGGTAAGCGACCCATTGATTCCAACAATGCCTCTTTGTCCTGCATCAGTTGGGTGGCGAACTCCGGACCATGATCGGTCACAACCCATTGTGAAACGTCATCAATAGACACTATTTTCCGCCGGCTGCGGTCGCGATACCAATTGGCCACAAGGTTATGAGCAATCCGGTATAACCATGCAGAAAATGGCACACCTTGATCCCGATAATTGCCGATATGCTTAATCGCTCTTTCAAAAATACGCGCAGTTAAATCTTCTGCATCGTCAGCATTGCCGGTCCGGTAGTAGACGTAATTATAGATACGGTCAACGTACCGCTCGTATAATTGACCGAACGCTTCCTTGTCTGTTTTGGCGCGCTCAATTAGGATCGATTCGTCTCCGGAATCGTTCGTCGTCTGACTCATAAAGCTCCTCTGGCGCATTCGGCCCTCACCAAACACACTGAGGGAGAATAGTGATCCCTCGCAGTATATCAGAACCAGGGCGAAGATGGTAAAGAAGCGCCCACTGTCCGCATCCAAATAAGGGATTAATAAGCTTGACGTGTTTGGAGGCGCACGCTATTCTCGGCGATCATGTCAGGGTCAGATCCAGATCAAGATAAACCTTCTATCCAACCGCGCAACAGGTTAGCATCGCTGGTTGGCCTACTGTTTCTGCTGCTGTTGCTGTTGGCTGCCGCGGGGGCGGTAATCGCCAATTCAGGGGATACCTCCAAAGCCCCTCCGGCAACAGTGGCGTCTACGGATAGAACGTTGCCAACGGAGACGCTTATCGTACCGACGATAGACCCCACGAGCACAACGTTGCCGGCCGAGTTTATATATACCCACCAGCACCAATGTTCCCATAATAATCCCATCACTCACGCCCATCCCAACGGCTACGGCTACGGAACCACCGGCAACTTCGCCCCCTTCTCCCGAACCCCCAACCACACAACCCCTGGTTGCGCAGGTGGCCGTGGAAAAGCCGCCTCCATTACCCACGCCTGTTGGCGTTTATAGCTGGACGCTTAAGGTACCAATCTTGATGTACCATTACATCAGCTTACCGCCGCAGGATGCGGACAAATATCGCACCGATCTATCTGTTGCCCCAGACGCTTTCCACGAACAGATGGCCTATTTGGCCGAGAATGGCTTCGAAACTATAGATTTATACGATCTTTCCCTGGCCATTACCGACAAGAAAGAGCTGCCGCAGAAACCTGTCGTCATTACGATGGATGATGGATATCGCGATAACTTCGAAAATGCATTTCCCGTCCTACAGGAATTCGGTATGAAGGCGACCTTTTTTGTCGTTACCGACTTTATCGACAAGGAGGTACGGAACTACATGACCTGGCCTATGGCCAAGGAGATGGCGGATGCCGGGATGCGTATTGAACCCCATTCCAAAACCCACGCCGATTTAAGCGGCCAAGAACGTGAATACATCATCTACGAAATACTCGGCTCCCAGGAATCAATTGCTGCTCATGTTGGCGATACGCCGCGCTATTTCTGTTATCCAGGCGGCCGTTATGACGAAACCACGTTGGAAGTAGTCCAAGATCTTGACTTCTGGGGAGCTGTAACAACGGCCAGTGGTGAATGGCATGGTTATGACGACCGATACGAATGGTCCCGCGTGCGGATGCGCAACACAACAACCTTGACCGAGTTCATTAGTGTGGTAAATCCCGGAGACACTGTGTCCGGAAAACGGATCGATAACTGAGTGGGGTTACTATCCGCATCGACGCCACCCAATTCCTGGACGGACAGACCCATTAAGTTCGCAATGCTCAATTCTTGCAATCTGTGCCGATTACCGCTAAAGTGAGCGAGGATAATGCTTTCACAAAAATCACTTTAAGGTCCAGCTATATTCCGAGCGGAGCAGTGTTCATATGTCGCCAATATCCGCGAGCATGTGCATGACATCCAGCATCCCACCCAAGGAGGTTATTGACTATGTTACACAAAGAGGACCAGTTCACCTGCACGGGTGACGCGCAGTTGTTCTACCAATGTTGGCGTCCGCACAAAGCACCACAAGCAGCCCTGGCAATCGTTCACGGCTTCAGCGATCATAGTGGACGCTATATGAACATCGTCAATAATCTAGTACCGCGCGGAATGGCACTGTACAGTTTTGATCAGCGGGGCCACGGCCGTTCGCCGGGACGGCGCGGTCACATCGATAACTTCGGCGAGTTTCGCGATGATCTACTCACCTTTACGCGTCTGGTAACCAGTCAAGAACCAGATACCCCTCTGTTCCTAGCGGGCCACAGTATGGGTGGTTTGATCGCGCTAGACTTTGGGCTGCACTACCCACAAACAGTGAGTGGAGTAATTGTTTCAGCCCCACTCCTTAGCGATCCTCCTGTTTCGTCTTTAATTGTCACAATTGGCCGGATATGCTCAAGGGTATGGCCCACCTTCAGCATGGACGCCGGCCTAGACACAAGCGGGCTGTCACGCAATCCGCAAGTTGTTCAGGCATACGAGGATGATCCACTCGTTCATGGCCAGGGATCGGCACGGCTCTCGACAGAACTGTCAACAATCGTTGCTGAAACAAATGCCAATGCGGCGAGCTTTCAACCGCCGCTTCTCATCTTTCACGGCACAGCCGACCGGTTAACTGATCCCGCAGCCAGTCGCCGCTTCTATGAGAAGGTCGCTTCTACCAACAAGAGATATATTTCCTACGAAGGTGGCTACCACGAGGGGCATAACGATATTCACTACGAGCGCGTCGTCATTGATATCGGGCAATGGATCGAAGAGCAGGTCCACATGGTTGAAGAACAGCCCAAGAATCTTGAGTAAGGTTATGGATGAGACTACCGCGCACCCAACTAAGGGTTTTTCAAGGTCATACTGACCGGGCAATGATCTGATCCCAGAACCTCAGCATGGATGGCAGCACCGCCAATGCGCGATTGAAGATCATCACTGGCAAAGAAGTAGTCCAGTCGCCAACCCACATTGCGGCTTCGTGCTCCACCGATGTAGCTCCACCACGAATAGGCGCCTTCAAGATCTGGATATAACAGTCGAAAACTGTCTACATATCCTTGGGACACGACCTCATCAATCCAGGCCCGCTCTTGCGGCAGAAAACCCGTCGTGTTCTGGTTCTGCCGCGGTCGTGCTAAGTCAATTTCTTTGTGAGCCGTATTGATGTCGCCGCAGAAAATGACCGCTCGGCCGGCTGCGCGCAATTCATTACAATAATCCAGGAAGTCGGATTTAAAGGCCATCTTGTAGGGTACGCGATGATGATCGCGACTTCCATTAGGGAAATAGGCATTGATCAGCACGAAATCCCCGTAATCAGCCACAATCGTTCGTCCTTCTCGATCATAGTCAGCGATGTTCAGACCAATCTGCACTGACTTGGGTTCTTTTTTGCTGTACAAAGCCACCCCACTGTACCCTTTTTTCCCCGCCGAAGCCCAATAGGCGCGGTAACCCTCAGGCTCACGCAGATTCGCGTCCAATTGATCCGGATGGCATTTTGTTTCCTGAATGCCCACTATGTCAGGCTGGGCTTCATAAAGCCAATCCAGAAACCCTTTGCGGTGAGCAGCCCGCAAGCCATTTACATTCCAGCTATAAAGCGTAAGCATATATTGAGCCTCAAATAACACTTGGGCACCGGTAAATGGCCCACAAGATGCCCTAGTCGAAGGTTTGTCAGCTTTGTTTCCCGCGAGGCGCAAACACGATTACCACAACAAACGGATAGCAGCGTGAGTGCTGGTAAAAGCCAATTCAGGCAGTTCATCGGGGCCAAAGAAACCCACTGCATCGGCATCATCTCCTGCCCGCGCTAATCCACCAACCAGGTTTGCACGGTAGAGAACAAAAACGGATGCACCACCTTGCTGCGGTGGATTATAGTAAACATCAACCAGCCCTTCAATAACCACCTTCAAGCCTGTTTCCTCCTGCGCTTCGCGCACGGCCGTCTCCTTTGGGTCTTCCCCACGATCTAGATAGCCCGCTGGAATACTCCATTTGCCCAATTCCGGCTCCATTGCCCTGCGCACCAACAACACTTTCCCGTTCTTCACCACCAATACCCCCACTCCTACCTTGGGATCGGTGAAATGGATGTAGCCGCATTCTGGACACGCACGGCGTGGCTTGTCAGAAACCAGGCGGGTTATCAAAGAACCACCGCAACGGGAGCAATAGGCGATCTCCTCGGGAGCACTGTTAGGAAAATTGATTGAATGGTTATGTGTCATCAGCATCAAAAAGCTGCCAACTTTGGAAAGTTGGCAGCTTTGCTAGTTCGAATAAGAACCTTCCAGACGATTGCCTCCAATCTGCAACTTTGATCATAAGCGGCGGCGCGCCATTAGAGTCAAGGAAACCAAAATGAGAAAGACAGCCCCCAGAAGCAACACAATCATCCCAAGACTGCTGTTCAAAGAAGGCGCCGTATCGGGCTGGCTTTGCACTTCGGGCATGCTCATTTCAGCCTCATCTCCAGCCACCGCAGTAAGTCTAGGAGATGATTCGGTCAGCGCAGCAACGCCGGTAGCCGCACTCGCCGGTGCTGCGGGAATGCCTTCGGCCAGCTCATCGTTAATCGCTCCCTCAGCTGCCATGGTTGGTTCAGCCTGTTCAGCACGCCTTTCGGCTGGGACCGTTATGATAAGCTCAGGTGAAGCTTCCGCCCTTTGAAATGGTGCCGCATCCAGAGATTCCATTGGCCTTTCCGCTGCTTGAGCATCGGCCGTATCCAAAGCCTCTTCCATTTCTGGAATGGCCACTTTTTCTTCAGGAAGCAATGCCGCTGCGGCTGATTCTTCCGCAGCAGCCTCTTCCATAACCACTTCAGCTTCGGTCACGATCGGCTCCTCTTCCTCTTCTAAGGTTTCTGCTTCAGTAATCTCCTCGACCGCTAATTCTGCAACAGTTTCCATCTCAGCAACAGGCTGCAAAGCAACAGGTCCGGCATTAGAAGACATGCCGGGTGCAGCGCCGACAAATAAGTTGGCTGCCAGCGCAAAAACAAAGAAGAACGCTGCCAGCGCGGTCGCTGTCCGCAGTACCGGGTAGGCCTGCACCAATGGTTCTCTACGTGGACGGGCGTAAAGCGCGGGATCCAAGGTGAAACTGCGCGGAATTCGGCGGCTCGGTAATTGGCGCATCTCCTGTCGCAAGAGTCGCATCTGATCTAATTCCGCTCGTTGGCGGGCATCTTGCTCCAGGATGTTCTCGATCTGCTGTCGCCGATCAGGCGTGAGTGTACCATCCAGGTAGGCGTTCAAAGCCTCCTGTTGCTTCTCCTGGTCTGATTTCCTCAAATTTCGTAATATGTCCAACATAATCAGTTAGAACCGCTGTTCCAGTACTCAGATCGAGCAGCACAGCGGAATGGCTCACGCTTCAGCGCGGATCTTACGTGCTACTGCTTAGACGATAGCCAGCCGGCAAAAGTTCCTTAAAGCCCTGCAAACAATCGCGCAATTTAGATCGGGCGCGACTCATACGGGACTTGACCGTCCCTAAAGAAACACGGGTGATCTCAGCAATTTCGTTGTAATCGTACCCCTCCACATCACCCAGAACCGCCGTAATACGTTGGTCATCGGGTAAGGACTGCAGACAGTGCTCAATTGCCCTCATAATTTCCAGGCGTTGTTGCTGTCCCTCGGGACCTTCCTCTGGGCTGCGCAAGAAAGCGAACGATTCATTATCTTGCGTCAGTTCATCTAGCGAAGATTGGGGACGCCGTTTGCGCCACCGCAACTCATCATAGCAGGCGTTGGTTGCTATACGCATCAGCCAAGCCTTGAAGCTGCCCCCGCGGAAGCGATTGAGCGCTTTGTATGCCGAAATAAATGCCTCTTGCGTTGCATCTTCAGCCGCTTGCGGCTCGCCCATAATGCGATAGGCAACATTGTAAACCGCTTGCTGATAGTGGAGGACAAGGCGGTTGTAGGCGCTAACATCCCCCTTTTTCGCCTCCTGTATTAGGGCTGCCTCATCCATTTTTGACAGAACTTTGACCTTGTTTTATACTCCGTTCCCGGTCCATTTGAGACCCTTTGCCGAAGTGGCGGAACTGGCAGACGCGCACGACTCAAACTCGTGTTCCCTCGGGAGTGTGGGTTCGATTCCCACCTTCGGCACCTAATCCAAATCCGCATACGATCATGCGGATTATATCCGTGCCCTATGGCCGGGCAAATCTTAAAAGTGCTTCCCCTAGCTCAGATGGGAAGCTCTTTTTTTATCCCTACGGTACGTCACTAAGTACGGCCGAATTGGCGCGCCAGTTGCGCCACAGATAGATGAATCAACGTCGGGCGGCCATGAGGGCAAGTATGTGGATTCCGGCACGCCTCGAGCTGTTGAACCAAGGCCTCCATCTCGCTCTGCGAAAGCGTCTTCCCCGCCTTAATCGCCGCCGATTTGCAGACTCGCAAAACGATCCTGTCTTCAATCTTCTCTTGTAGGGGAACATCACCTCTTTCCAAGTCTTCCACAACAGCCATTAGAGCCCTGGCCGGATCGATATTAGAAACAATAGCGGGCACGGCGCGCACCATGAATGCGTTGGGACCAAATGGCTCAACTTTAAATCCCAAGCCAATCAGTGTATCAAGCCTTTCTTCCAACAAAAGAGCTTGGGAGGGTGGCAAATGTACCGCCGATCCCGCCATCAGGCCTTGTGAGACCACTTCCTTCTGTTCCCACTGCGCCATAAACTGTTCGTACAAGATGCGTTCGTGCGCTGCATGCTGGTCAATCAGAAAAAGACCATCCGGCCCTTCGGTGATAATGTAAGCTGCACCCACCTGTCCAATAACACGCATGATTGGCAGTTGCTGGTTTTCCAACACATGAGCGCCAGGCAGGGTACTCCTTTCCCCTCCCCCAACTAACTGATCTACCGGGCCAAAGCGGCGGGACCAGTCAAGCTGCAGTTCCCTTTGTGAAACATCCTCGTACCGGTCAAATGCCTGCTGTCCCAACGAACCCATCCAATCAGACGCAGTCGCCCCTTCATCCCCGGTGACCGTCCAAGCGCCCAATGCTCGCACTGGACTTTGGGCGATCAGCGTTCCGCGCACAGTTCGTTGCACAGCGCCAAAAACATCATTGCTACGACGAAAGCGCACTTCAGTCTTGGCCGGATGTACATTGACATCTACCTCTTCCGCTGGTAGCCCAATAAAAATAATGCCGAGAGGATAACGACCGGTTGGCAATAAGGTATGGTAGGCCTGGATCACCGCATATACAAGGCTCTTATCCTTGATCCAACGGCCGTTCACAAAAAGGGTGATCTGGCTGCGATTAGCCCAATTCAGGCCGGGTGGCCCAATAAACCCAGCAACATTTATGGCTGACTTGGCATCTTGCTCTGCTCGCTCTACCCGATCTTTCTGCCCCACAACGTCAATTTCCAATAACTGCTTTGCAGTGTCCGGGCCATAAATGGCCAGCAGCACCTCCTGAACATTTCCATTCCCCGTAGTCTGAAAACTGATCCGGTTATCGTGTGTTAAGCGGAAACGTACATGCGCATAAGCCATGGCATAACGTGTCACGAACTCGTCAATCAGCCGTTTTTCCGTAGTTACGCTCTTAAGAAACTTCAATCGCGCCGGCACATTATAAAACAAGTTCTCTACGGCAATGACTGTGCCCTGGGGAGCGCCAACCGTTTCACGGTCGCTTCTCTTGCCACCTTCCAGCACCAGGCGGATACCTGCTTGCGCCCCTTCATCGCGGCTGACAATAGTCAGGCGACTTACCGCCGCTATAGAAGACAAGGCTTCACCCCGGAAGCCCAAAGTGCGGATAGCTTCCAGGTCGTCTACCGTTTTCAACTTAGAGGTGGCGTGGCGCAGGAACGCCGTTTCAATGTCGCCGGCCGTGATCCCCTCTCCGTTATCCGCAACTTGAATCAACTCACGCCCGCCGCCGCGCACCTCAACGGTAATCGTCGTTGCCCCAGCATCCAACGCATTTTCAACCAGTTCCTTTACTACGGAGGACGGCCGTTCAACCACTTCACCCGCCGCAATCTGCGACGAGAGTTGCTCGGACAAAACACGAATCGTCATGACCGTATTGTACCACAAGCATTCCCGCTTGATTGTAGCTGGCCAGATCGGATATACTCTCCCTGTGTTCATGGGGTGCGAAAGCAGTGACCGCAGTAGCGGTTGTTTTCTCCGTGCAGCTTACCGTGCCCGTAGCACGCAGCGGCAAAGACGATCCGGCAACTAGTAGCAAGGAGTGATAATGATGAACTACCGTTCTGGTGCTCTTTTTTCAATGAGTTTTATTGTCCTGCTTGTTTTTCTGTTAGCCGCTTGCGGTGGAGGTGATGAGCCGGTAGTCGAAGAGGTCTTGCCACCACGCACTTCTGACCAGTCAGTGCAAGAACCAGCGACCGCAGAGCCGCCCGCTACTGCACCGGCGCCACAACCCGAACCAGCCTCCGCTGCGGCAACTTCCTTCCAAGATGTACGGAGCGCGATTGTACAAATTGAGGCCCAAGGAAGCTTTGTAGATCCTGCTGAAGGTTTGCAATTAAATTCAGCCGGACGTGGTTCCGGTTTCATCATCGACGAATCCGGTATCGCCGTAACCAATAACCATGTTGTTACTGGGTCCGCTATCCTGCGGGTATGGGTAGAAGGCAAAGAGGAACCCCTCAACGCCAAGATTCTGGCCGTCTCGGAATGCTCAGACCTTGCCGTCATTGACATCGATGGAGAAGGTTATAATTATCTGGACTGGTTCGAGGGTGACGCCAATGTAGGTCTGGACATCTATGTAGCCGGCTTCCCCCTGGGTGATCCCGAATATACCCTGACACGTGGCATCGTGTCCAAACAACAAGCTGACGGGGAAACCCAATGGTCTTCAGTCGACCACGTCATTGAGTACGACGCCAATACCAACCCCGGAAATTCTGGCGGAGCTGTCGTTGACGAAAACGGCCGTGTCATTGCCGTTCACTATGCCGGTCGCAGCGATACCCGCCAGGCGTTTGGCATCAGTTCTGACGTCGCTCAAGATGTGGTGCAGCAATTGCGTCAACAGCAGGATGTACACTCAATCGGCGTTAATGGCAGCGCCGTTAACGATGGTGAGGGCTTGTCAGGCATCTGGGTTTCCTCCGTTGAGTCAGGATCCCCCGCCGATCAGGCTGGTATTAAGGGGGGCGATATCATCACGATGATAGAAGGTCTGCTCCTTGCAACTGATGGCACCATGGCTGATTATTGTGACATTCTGCGCAGCCACAATCCGGACGACACTTTGAGCATTGAGGTTTTGCGTTTTGACACCCAAGAAGTGATGGAAGGACAGCTAAACGGCCGCCCCTTGGAACACGCATTCTCTTTCGCTGAAGAAATTGAAGAGCCGGGAGGGATTGAGAATGACGGAACGTCTGCAACTTATGAAAACTATGTTGGCATCTACGATGAAGTCAATTCTGTCTTCATGGAAGTACCTGCAGAATGGAACGACACAGATGGCGCAGCTTGGGAAGATGAAGGTGAAATCCTTGGCGCCTCGCTGGCTGCTTCTAGCACCCTGCCCGGCTTTTATGACACCTACGACACACCGGGTGTGCTTTTGTTGGCTTCCGATGGTCTGGCCGGCAGCGACATGAACGAACTCGTCGATAATTTCGACTTTTCGGAAGACTGCACCTTTGACGGCCGGTCCGATTATGAAGATCCTGTTTACAACGGCGTATTTGATCTGTACATAGATTGCCTGGGCACTGGAAATGCCTTGATCGTGCTCGCCGCCGAACCGCAAGATGGATCCTACGCTGTCATCATCGTAGGTCAGGCCGTTACCTCAGCAGACCTGGACGCCCTCGATCACGTATTGGATACTTTCAACGTCGTAGGAACACTTCCAGGCTCCTAATAGCCAGCGAAATAGTTGATTGTTAGCTCTTGGCTGTTGAATGTTAACTATCCCGGTTCATCCAACGCAGTGTAAGTTCACCCAAACGGTCGGCACGCTGCCGCAACACGGTACATTCCGGCAGAGCCTCCAAGAAACTCTGCCCATATCGTTTGGTCAGCACGCGCTTGTCCAAGACCACCACCACACCCTTATCGCTCTTACGCCGTATGAGACGGCCGAACCCTTGGCGGAAGCGCAGCACCGCCTCCGGGATCGAATACTCGAAAAAAGGACTGTCGAAAGCTTCAGAACGTGCTGCAAAAATGGGATCGGAAGGCACATCAAACGGCAGTTTAACGATCAAGAGCGCTTGCAACCCCGGCCCTGGCACATCCACCCCCTCCCAAAACGAACGTGTGCCCAACAGCACCGCGCGGCTGTCTGGCTGCTTGAACTGAGCCAGCAATTGCTGGCGCGATGTACCGGGCAATTGGGCCAGCAGGGTAATACCCTCTGCTGCCAGCGATCCTTCGATCGCCTGGGCCGTCTGACGCAAATGAGCGTATGAAGTAAATAGTACCAGCGAACGCCCGCCCAAGGCCTTAGCCACACTGAGAATTGCCTGCTCAACGCTAATTTGATAGCCGGGCTGGTTTGGTTCCGGAATGTCGGTGGGCAAGTATAAGAGTGTGGAACTTTCGTAATCAAACGGTGAACCGACAGCCAACTCATTGGCGTCATTTGCATGAATCCGTTCTCGCAAATAGTTAAAATCCGCCTCGCCATAACTGCTGGGATCGGCCGTCCGTAAGGTTGCCGAAGTTAGGATAACCGTCTCCTTCTCGCCAAAGATATGTCTTTCTACCAGCGGACCAACGTGCAGCGGTGCCGCGTGCAACGATACCCGATCCTTGAATATCTCAACCCAATAGATCATGCTATCTTTGGGATCAGCTATGATCTGGTCCAGGTTCTCACGCGCCTCTTCCAGGGCATGGCCGTTGGTCAGCAATGCTGCCCGCATTTCCTCTTCATCTTCAATATCATGATGCTCGGCGACCCCGGCCAACGCCGCAGCCAGCTTATCAAAGTCCTTGCCAATGGCTTTCAGATGATTATTCAAGTTTTCCCAACTGATCTCAATCTCATCATAGCCCGGTTGCACACGGACAGACGGCGTCACACGTATCTGTTGGGCAAATTGGCTTCGGGCGCGAACCTGATCGCGCAAAAAGAATTCAATGGCAGCGAAGAACTCGTCCAGTCGTATCACCGCAGCCGTGGCTTCACGGCGCATCCGGCCCGCAAATTCTTCCAATTCGCTACTGACATGCTCCGGCAAAACAGCGCTTAATCGTTTCTGTACGTCGGCAAGCAAACCGGCACGCGGTTTGGAGATTTCTTCCAACACCGTCTCCAGAAAACGTCTGTCCGCGCGAAAGCTCAAGCCACTGGTCACGGCCGATTCCAGATGATGTGCCTCGTCGATGATCAGATCGGCAAACACCGGTAGAACATGATTCTCGTTGGCCACATCAGACAACAACAATGCATGGTTTACGATCACAATATGTGCCTGTTCGGCTCGCTGGCGAGCCAGGCTCAGCGGGCATCTTTCCGTCGCACACTGCTCCTGCTTACAGACAGCATTTTCACCATTTAGCCGCGACCAGGCCATACGTTCGCCCGGCGTACGTAGCGGTATTTCAGCGACATCACCACTTTCCGTTTTCGTCAGCCAGAGCAGGATGCGCGCATACAGCGCCATCTCGTCCGCGCTGCTAGGGCCGCTGCGGCGCAATTGCTGGAACAAACGGGTGCAAATATAGTTACTACGCCCCTTGCGCACTGCCGCACGTAGCTCAAAAGGTAAACTTTTTTGCAGTTCGGGAATATCCTTGTGAATTAACTGATCCTGCAAATTGATGGTATTGGTCGAGATGACCACGCGCCGGCCGTTTTCTACAGCCCAGAAAGCTGCCGGCAACAAATAACCAATACTCTTCCCCGTGCCCGTACCCGCCTCAATCAACACATGATCGCCATCATTGAACGCCTGGGCAACTGCTACCGTCATTTCCTCTTGCTCAGGCCGGTATTCAAAACCGTCGAAAATCTGGCTGAAGTTCCCACCCGGCTGGATCATTCCCGCAACCACATCCACATCCAATGGCACGAGTTTATCCTTGGCCACAACAGCACGCCCTTCCACTTTAGGCGGGTTGAATAGTTTAGGTAGACGACCACGCTGCCGCAATTCATCGCTACTGAATGCATCCCTTGCCCGCTCGCCAAGCACTTCTGCAAAAAACAGCGCCTCCGGCCATCCAATTCGTTCCCCAGCCCGCACAATTTCATCCAATTGGGCCAGCGGGATCTGCAGCGCCCGTTCGCGCAAAGCCAGGAACAACTCCACTGTTAACTCTGCATCCTCTTTGGCCCGGTGAGCCTGCCCCCCCTCTGGAAGCGGCAAATAGAGAAAATCGGCCAATGCAGCAAGGCCAAAGCGCCCTGCCTCGGGGACCAGGATCGAGGCCAACGTCAGGGTATCAATCCGGCGATTGCCGATGGCCACTCGCTCTTCCCGCAGGAAAGCCAAATCAAAATCGATATTATGACCAACCAGGATATGATTGCTCAGAATCGACCGCAAACGCGACCGAACCTGAACCATCCCCGGTGCATCCTCCACCATCGCCTGTGTGATACCTGTCAGCCTTGTGATCTCAGCCGGAATATCACGCTGAGGGTAAACCAACGTGCTAAACTCGTCGGCAATGTCATTCCCACTGAATGCGATCGCCGCGACCTCTATGATGGAATCCCTGGACGCATCAAGCCCAGTCGTCTCCACGTCAACGGCAACATACTTGTTTAACATCAATCATCAGCCCCCTCAAGCGGCAAGCAGTCCTAGACTATCTATTGTCACCATCACCCTTGATCTGTCCTCTTTCCAGACGTGAAAAAAGCTTGGTCAAGTTCGATTCTGCCACCTCTTGCAAGGATAGATTCAATTCCGTGCATATCTGTGCCATATACCACAAAACGTCCCCTAATTCCTGCTTGAGAGCTTCCCTGTCCGCCTCCGTAATCTCGCCCCCACGATCGCGGAATATCTTCTTCACCTTGCCCGCGACCTCACCCGCCTCGTTGACCATGCCCATAGTCGGGTAAACGATGGAGTGGTTCATAGGAATCTCATTCCAGGTCTTCCTCGATTCCTGCTGGTAAACATCAAAATTTTCTATCTTCATAGGCCAACTTCTTCCAACTAAACAGCAACACAACGAGACAAATTATAGCACATTTATTCTAATTTTAGACACAAGAGCCCGGCAGGCCTCAAAAACCTACCGGGCTTATTAGAATTCCCATGCTATTGGGTTTTCGAAAAACTCGCTGTTACCAGTTAGAAGCGCATCGTTGCTTCGCCCAGGCCCTCGCCAACTCCCTTGGCGAAAGCCTCAATGAGGGTAGTCCCTCCTTGGGCAAGCAGGGCTCCTAGCTCTCGTGCAGCCTGGCCTAAACCCCGTCTCTCCCTCTGAGTAAAGACACCTTCAAATTCCTGTTCTTCCAACCACTCTTCAAAAGTGGTTTCGTCGCGTACCAGCCGTTTAATCTCGTCAGCCAGCCACCACAGAAACGAACGCTGCATGACCTGCCTTCCACCATCTGTGCTACTGGCAATGATACCGGATTTCTCCAGTCCCCGTATTTCAGGGGTGTAGTCATTGATATCTTCGATCAGGTTGGACCATTCGAAATAATGATCCTCAACCAACAAGGACATTTGCGCCAGGGCAATGGCTATTATTACCTTGCGTTCGGCATTGGACCAGGAGCGCCACGTGTCGGCAAAGTGCCCCTCGCTCTGCAGTCGCAATTCTTGAGCTGCCTGCTGGTATCTTTCCATCCCTTGTTTCCCTTCCAGGTCAACCTCCCACAGGATATCAGCCGCCAACTGCAACAAGTAGGGATTACGTCCCGAAGCGAGAGAGACAAACCGGCGGTCGTTACTGTCAAAGCGATCCTGCGCGTTAGCGAGCAAGGTGGCTACATCACGCTTCGGCAAAGGGCCAAGGCGTAATTCGGTGAAGATATTGAAATAGGGCGAGCTATGTGGGTTTATCTCTAGCGTTTGTACGTTTAACTGGTTCAGTGAACGACGCGTCGCGATAATCAGCGCCAAGCTGGAGAATTGAGAGGTCAGCGAGCGCAGACTACCATAAAATTCAGCGCTATTTAGGATAGGATGATTGAGCAAAGCATCAAACTCGTCCAGCAGAACCACAATACGCCAATTGGCCTGATCTAACGCGGCGAACAGGCGCTTAAGTGTAAATGCCCCAAAATCATTTTCGCGCGCAAGTTGGTACAGGGAGTGTAGCTCGCCAGAATCAAAGTAAACAGTCACCGGTTCTAACACGAAAGCCCAGAAAGCCGCCAGGTCGAACTTACGACCTAGCATGTGCGAATCAACTTCACGGAACCAACAGCGGTCCAATTTGTTGCCCACGATACGGTCTCGTTTTACCTTGTCGAGAACATAACGAAGCAATGAGGTCTTGCCGGTGTGGGGCTGGCCGACAACGGCTGTAGCCTGCCCTTTTTCCAGACGATTCAATAGTCTGCGTAACGCTTGCTGCCGGTTCAGAAAATCGTTCGGTGTCACGGGACCACCATGCACAAATGGAGACTCGTTCATCTGCTTTGACCTACTTCGCCGCTTGCGAGCGAGACAACCAATTCCAACGCCGGCTTAGCGATTGCCGGCGCAGTTTTTTTCGCGCTCTGGTGGTGCCGGCCCTATCGTCTAGTTGATCATATGCATTTAGGGCAACATTGAATTCTTTCTCATCCATGGCCTTTTCGGCCCAGCCGCGCAAGATGCTATCTTTCTTCTGCCGGGCAACCACTTGTTCGGGATCAATGCGCAAGATCCGGCTGATCGTTTGCCACTGCTCATCCTCGTTCTTTTGCGTATCAACCAACGCCAATAGCGCAGCGATTAGCCCCTGTCGCGCCGCCAATGGGTCTGATTTGTAGGCGGACTCCAGAACGGCGACTGCTTCCGCGTAATGGCCCTTATCCAGATGGATGCTACCCAGCAGTAACCGTGCCTGCACATGATGAGGGTTTATCGCCAAAGCACGACGCAAAAACATCTCCGCGGCCGTTAAATCCCCTTCAGCATACTTGCGCTCGGCATCTGTCTGCAGATTCTCTGCCTGAGGCTCCAGACTATCAAGTTCCGCTTTGACCCGGCGCACCGGCCTGTTTTCGGCTACCCAACGTTGCAACAAGGGAATGGTAAAGCGATAACCATTGGTCAACACGTTGTAGTAAATCCAACCGGATCAAGGTCTCCGGTGCTATATCAAGTTCTCCACGAATCAGGCAGATCCCATTATTATCGAGCGTCTCTCCAAGTTGTTCACGGGTTACATTCAACCTTCCCGTTCCAGCCATCGCAGCCATCATCAGCTTCTCTGTTGGTGGCAGTCCATTCCAGATCCATTGAAAGGCATTGGCCCCCTGCTCTAGAGTCGCTTCGACCGCCAAGTCTACGTCTTCAGGACCGGCCATTGGCGCTTCGGCCGGATTTTCGTCATAAGCTGCTTCCCACACCTCGCTGCATAATAATTGGGTCAGATAAGGATGCCCCTGAGTCCAATAGCAGACACGATTAATTCCACCCTCAGACCAAAAGAGGGTTTGATTATGTTCTGACTGGCGAACTATGGCCAGGCTTTCGGATAGATCCATTAGCGATACATGACGCGCGCGCACTTGCTTAAATGCATTCAACATGCGTGCCGATAGCTCTTCTGGACGGCGCCCCATGGCCAACACAAAGTGTACCTGGTAAGTGCGCGCCATCCACTTGCGCAAGTACGGCAGGAAAGTCGCACCAACCTGCCCTTTATCCGGCCGATCCAGAACGTCAAATTCGTCGAACAGCAAAATCAGTTTTTTCTGTGTCTGCTTGACTGCGTTGGGCAAAAAAACATTGTGGAAATAGGTCCCATCAACATCAAACTTCCTCTTGTCCAATGACGGAACATCCACATAGCGAGCAATCTGGCCTGCCAACCGGTAGAGAATAAGAGACAGAGGTAAGTCAGCTTTATCATGCAGGTCAAAATAGACCGGCAAATACTTCCCCGATTCTGCCAATTGTTTTTCCAATTGAAACAGAATCGAGGTTTTGCCAATACGACGTTGCCCGTAGAGAGCAATTGCGTTGGCATGTGGGATACTAAGTAGGCGTAAAACATCCCGCAGAATTCCCGAACGGCCGACGAAGTTACTCTGCCCGCGAACAGGATTTCCAGCGATGTAGGGGTTTGAATTTATAAGCATGATAGCCCCTCAAAATAATTGTCCAACTTGACATATTCAGTTGACATACTACAACCTGAGAGCTGTATTGTATCAGAGGAAGTCGTTTTGTCCAGTACTACAATACTGGTCGAACGGGTGATCCCCAAACCCGATTACTATATATCCTCTACCCGACTTCTTTGTGCACATCAAGAACCGATCGCACATCAGCTGATTTGTAGCATCGACCCTTAACGTGGCCAGGAGTGAGCAATAAGATCAGTAGATGGCGCGAACGTTTTCTAAGTTGATCGCCTGGGCTGCGGGGTGTGTGCAAAAGTAGAGCACTGCGCTGGCTACTTGCTCTGCTGAGGAGGGCTCCGTCTCATCCGCTAGAATTGTGCTGACGCGAATGCCATAGTTGGCGAATTCACGAGCACACTCACGGCCGAATCCCACAACACCCGCCTTGCTAGCAGCGTAGGCCGCACGATCCGGCAGAGCCGTTTCGAAACCGGCTGTGGAAGCGATATTGACGATCAGGCCGCCCCGTTCCTGGTTCTCATCGACCATCACCCGACCAACGAGCTGGCTCATAAAAAACGTGCCCTTAAGATTGACGTCGAAGCACCGTTGCCAGGCCCATTCATCCATCTTGAGAATGGTGGAAACCGGCCGCACGGCCGCATTATTGACCAGGATATCTAGCTGTCCCCACTCCTGGCGTGCGCTTTCAATCAGGTGAACACACTGAAACTTATTGGAAATATCGGCGGCGATGGCCACAGCCTGACCATCAGACTGGCGAATGGCTGCTGCGATACGTTCGGCGCGATCCGGATTTAGATCATTGACCGCCACCCTGGCGCCTGCTGTGGCCAGCGCGCATGCGATGGCTGCTCCGCTGCCACGTCCGGCACCGGTCACGATAGCTATTTTGTTCTCCAGGGGGTAGACCATAACCTACGAAGTATACGAAAAAGCAGGGAGAACTCAAAGCATGGGAATGTTATCCTCCAGCAGTTACGAGTAATGCATCTAGGACTTCCGCAAATGACTCAAAAGGAGGTGCGCCACCGTAAATCGTGCCTGCAATGTCAAACATAGGCTGTCCGGCAATACCGCGTTGGCGGCGAATAGCGTCTAGAGCCAAGACCTCATCCATTGCGCCCGGGTCATCGTAGCAAACCTCAAAAGCAACCTGATCCGCTCCTGCGGCAACGGCCGTGTTTACGAAATACGCCTTATCAGCTCGCCAGAGATCCTTTTGGCTGTTAAAAAGTATTTCATGTACTGCCCAGAACTTGTCCGGGTCTTGGCGACCAACGCAATGGGCCGTCAACGTAGAATAGACACTGGGATCATTGTGGTTAAGAACCGGCCAGAAAACCAGCTTGACTTTCCCGGTCTGCACATATTCCTGCACCACTTGGGGCTCTGTGCCTAGCACGTAGGCACGGCAGGTCGGTCAGAGAAAATCAGAGTAGTCTATCACCGTCACTGGGGCATTGGGATCGCCGAGGAAGTAAGCCCCTTCCTCTGTCTGCCCGCTGATTACCCGCACCGCAACCGCTTCCTCGTTTGGCAAAGGCGGCGGTGTGAGTGTAGGCGGTTCGCTTACCACCATGGTTGGTTCCAATTCCGCGGTTGGTTCGCTAGAGGGAACTTCGGTCGCGGGTTTGGGTGCTGCTTTTGGCAAGCTAGTCGGTAGTGGAGTCTGCGTCTCCGCAGCTCTAGCCTCTGAGGCAAGCACTTGTTCGGTGGCTGCGATGGCAGTTTCAGCCTCTGACCGGTCACCTGTGCAGGCAACCAACAACATGGCTGCAATAAAGGAGAGTAGAATCAAACGTTTCATGCGCTCAATTATAGATCTCCCGGCAACCAGTGACGTAAGAGAGCTTACATTTGCTTCAGCGCCACGGTTTTTGCCCACTATGGATGGCGATGGTGCCAAACATAAACAGCCGGTAGCAGACGTTGAGATAGCCTACCTGGCGCATTATCGCCGCTACCTCCTCCGGAGCGCGAAACTGTTGCGTGCTGTCGGGCAGATAACGATATGCTTCAATCTCCCCTGTAACCAATCTGCCAAGTGCGGGAATAACAATGTTGAGATGAAAAAGGATAAATGGACGTAAGAGGTTGTTCTTCGGCGGGCTAGATTCCAATACCACCACCCAGCCGCCCGGTTTCGTCACGCGCATCTGTTCTTCAAAAGCAGCTTCTACGTCAATCACATTGCGCATCAAGAAACCGGAGGAGACAGCATGAAAGATGCCATCGGGAAAAGGCAGACGAAGGGTATCTGCACCGACCCAGCGAATGGATTGCCGTTTGGGGATACGTTTGCCGGCCTGCATCATCTCGATTGTAAAATCTCCGCCAACCGCTTGCAGACCCGGTACACGATCCAGACCTTCGAGGGCAATTTCTCCGGTGCCTGTGGCGATATCCAGCAAACGGCCGTCGTACGGCAACTGCGCCTGCTCAATCACATATTTGCGCCATCTGATGTCTTGCCCAAAGGTCATTAGCCGGTTCATCAAGTCATAGCGGCCAGCAATTCGAGCAAACATATCCTGCACATAAAGTGCACGTTCCTGTCCTTCTAAGTAAGCCATAAATAGCGGATAGCTGTCAGTTTCCTTTTTTGTGCACGTTATTTTCGACGCTGCGTCTAATCCTTGCCGTTTAGGTAGTCAATTGTCAGCCGGATTTTGTTTCCTCTTCGTTCACTGAGCTTGAGTTTGCGGCAACAGCTTCTTGACCTTCCGATTCCGCCGGTGGATAGACTTCGCGGGCTTTGCTCGTGCCCGTCGGGGGGCCGATAATGTTCATCTGTTCCATAGCATCAATCATCCGCGCAGCGCGCGTGTAACCGATACGGAAGCGACGCTGCAGTAGTGAAGTAGACGCCTTATTTAGCTTACGTACCAGCGCAATAGCCTCTGGCATCAATTCATCAGCGTACTGCGGTTTTTCGGCTTCTTCCTGGAGCGCTTCCCACAAGGGCTGCTGCTGTGCCGGCTCCTCCTCCTTAGGCGACGAGGCGCGATTGGTCTTGGTCTGAGTGGCAGGGACATCCGTCTCTTGCATTGGAGGGACCGGTGGGGCAACCGGACGTGCAGTCACAACCGTCCGAGCCGGGTCGGGCGGTAATGCTTGAGCCGTTGTCGAACGTGGCACTGCCGCCGATTCGGCCGTAATGGTCGTGCTGCGCCGGGCACGTTGCCAGTAAGCGATCAATTTATTGATCTCATCATCGCTGACGTAGCAGCCCTGCAAGCGTAAGGGGGCGGGTGAATCTGGTTTCTGGAATAACATATCCCCCTGTCCCAGAAGCCGCTCAGCGCCTGTACTGTCCAGTATAACACGGCTGTCGGTACCCGAGGCAACCGCAAAGGCAATACGCGCCGGGAAATTGGCTTTTATCAGACCGGTGACCACATCTACCGACGGTCGTTGTGTGGCAATCACCATATGGATACCGGTCGCCCGCGCCAATTGAGCCAGACGTGTCACCGATCGTTCTGTATCTTCCGGCGCAAGCATCATCAGGTCGGCCAGCTCATCGATAATGATGACGACAAAAGGCATTTTCTCAGCATCCTTGCGACGCAAGATCTTCTTGTTGTACTCACCAATATGGCGTGCGCCAAGGTCGGCAAATTTCTTGTAGCGGGCGTCCATTTCCCGCAGCGCCCACTGCAGCGTGCTTATTACGCGGTCCATCTCCACGACCACCGGTGCGGCCAGATGTGGGATGCCGTTGTACCCAGTCAGCTCCACCCTTTTGGGGTCAATCATAACCAGCTTCAAGTCACCGGGCGTGTTCTGCAGCAATAGACAGCTTATGATACTGTTCACCAACACGGATTTGCCCGATCCTGTTGTCCCAGCGACCAGTAGATGGGGCATTAGTGCCAAATCGGCGACGATGGCGTTTCCTGAGACATTCTGCCCTAATCCCAATCCCAATGAGGACCTGATCTTGCGATACTCGGCCGACTCCATCACATCACGTAATGAAACCAGAGCCTTGGACGGATTAGGCACTTCGATGCCGATATAACTTTTGCCGGGGACCGGAGCCTGGATGCGGATCGAGCGCGCTGCCAGGGAAAGAGCCAAGTCATCTGCCAGGCCGGCGACCTTGCTCACCTTGACCTTGGTACGACGGCCGTTTCGCATCTGGATGTAATTGGGTTCCACTCCAAACTGGGTCACGGTTGGACCTTGATTAATTTCCACCACAGTGGCCGGTGCGCCAAAACTCTCCAGCGTATGTTCGATAATTTCCACCTGCTCACGAATGGCGACATTATTCAGATCCAGATCGACCCCGGACTCCAGGATCTCGCTAACTTGGGGCAATGTCCAGGTATAGCCTGTTCCTTGGCTGGTGCTCACCTGGGCAGACGTCGTGGCTTGCGAAGCGCCATCCGGCATCGGTCTTGGCTCCTGCTTTTTGTTGCGGGACACCCGTGCCCGTGGTCGTTTCGAAACCCCTTGCTCTTGCCCCATCTCTTCCGGTACCAAGGGTAGCTGTACCGCTTCAGACGAGGAAGCCCGGTCCGGATTCAGGCGAATGGGTTGTCGTGGCACATCGATCTCTTCCAGATTCAACCGCCTCATGGGAGAAAGCGCTTTTTAGATAACGCCCGATGTCGTCCCGCGTTATGCCGGATACTAAAATAGCTCCAGCAAATCCGAGAACCATGAGCGTAAAAATTGCCCCCAGGCTACCCACGAGAGCGGTAAACACGGAACTAATCAGGCTCCCCAGATATCCGCCACCCGTTCCCAGCTCAGCTACCTGCCAGTAGTCACTGAGTGCCGTATCCCGCATTAGGCCGACCATGGAGGCGAAGGCTACGAAAACCAGGAAGAGAACCCCTAAACCCAATAGGCGATAGATGGGAAGCTGCGGAGGCTGATCCATGCCCAAGAGGACGAGATACAAGCCAATTCCACCACTGATGACCGGCACGAAATAGGCACCCCAACCAAAAGCCTGCCACAATATACCAGACAGCCAGGTTGTCAGCTGGCCTTGATTTGGCGCCAGCAAGCTGAGAACCAGAATGGCCGTGGCAAAAATGACAACAATGCCAACTATCAGCGCTTTTTGAGCAGCCGAGAGTTGAAAACGGGGCACCCGTCTCTGTACTTTTCTTGCGCGGCGTCGATCTGCTGCTTGCTTTTTTCGGGCTGGTTTTCTTACGCGTCATAGCTCAAATGTTCCTGCGGGCACATTATAGCATGGATGAGGGCAAGCGTCAGGCACTATAAATTGTGATAACATAGCGGGCTGCGGCAATAGAAACGTTGCTTGTAGGCCGCAGAAACCATACAGGAACAAGAATGATTTACACAAACGGACAACAAGATCTTCCTATCCTGCAATTCGAGAGCCTATTCGATTCCGGGCGTATTGAGCACGCTGTCTTTACGCGCCAGGGAGGCGTCAGTCCAGCGCCTTTCGATTCCCTTAATATGAGCGTCTCCGTACCGGATGAAAAAGCGCGGGTCTATGCCAATCGGCGCCGCGCCTATGGCCTTTTCGACCGCGACACAGGCACGCTTGTTCATGCCTACCTGGTACACGAAGCGCAAGTAGCTCGCGTCACGAAGCAGGATCATGGCACGTGGATCTCACGGGTGGACGGCATAATGACTAATGAGCCCGGCTGCGCCCTGACGATGAACTTCGCTGATTGCACGCCTATTTTTCTTTATGATCCGCTGCAAGGCGCCATTGGTTTGGGTCATGCCGGCTGGATGGGAACCGTGCATGATTTGCCCGGCGCGTTGGTACGCGCCATGACGGCCGAATTTGGCAGCGATCCGGCATCCCTGCTGGCCGGCATTGGTCCGGCAATTGGCCCATGTTGTTACGAGGTCGACGAACCGGTCATCAGCCAGGTTCGCAAGGCGTTTAAAGATGCAAGCACGTTGTTGGTCGATGCACCAGACGGTAAGCCCCAGGCAAACGGCGGACGGCCGCATTTCGACCTGCCGCAGGCCAATCGCCGTAACCTACAACGCGCCGGCGTTCAACATATCGAAATGGCCGGCCTCTGTACGGCCTGTCGAACCGACCTCTTCTTTTCACATCGCGCAGAGAAAGGTAAAACGGGTCGTTTCGGAACGATCCTAATCTTCAATAAATAGCCGATTCTAGCTGAAAATGAAGGCCACCAGCACAAACAATATCCAGGCCACAGCTCACATATATCGCCACCCAGCCCAGTACACGGCCAACAGTAGCTTTGAAGCGCCCCGGTTCGTCAAACATCGCTTCCAAATTCTGATACCAGGCCGCCTGTCGCGACTGCGAAATAGCCCACCATCCGAACGTCAGGCCAGGGATAATACCTAGCAGCACGCTTAAGGCCAGTCTAGTCGGGGTCAACGATTGCCCTACTTTCTCCAGAAAAGTGAGTGTAATGTCAACACCGAAAAGCAGAGGAACAATTAGTAGCAGAAATGGAACCAACGTGGCCACAATAGCGATCAGACCGGCTTGCAGACTGGTGCGAGCCGATTTGGCGGCTGCGCTGTGTAGTGCAGGCTGCACCGCTTCCAAAGTCATCGGCCGTCCACAAGAAGAACAATACTTGCTGCCGCGCATCACCGTTGCCGAACAAGCCTGGCACACGTCCAAATAAGGTGTGCGATCCGCGAAAACAGCCGGATCTACCTTCAGCTCGATCACCTTATCCTGGAAATTCTTGACCAGTACGCCTGGATTATCTGGAATGGGCATGGGCACGGCGCTGTCCTCATCTACCACGGGAACGATCTCGCCTCCCTGCGGGTCGACTACGGCCGGCAAATTTTCTCCACTGCTTTGTCCGGGCAGAATTGAGCGCGCTTTGTTCACGAGCTGCTTGCGCCTGGCCTTGTTTTCCCGCTGCCTGGTTATATCAACCCATTGGATCGTGGCGTCTGCTTGAACCCGCCCGGCGCCATCGGTCACATAAGCCGACACCTGGCTAAGTAACTGCTGCGCTATTTCAGCATCGGGAGCTTCAACTTCCAGCACGGCCGTTTGCTCAAAACGACGCACCTTTACGACCATCTCTTGTTTCTGTAGTCCCAGCCGTTTGGACAAAGTCGCCACAATGACGCCTGTCTCCTCGTTGTAGATCTGCAACCTGGCATTCATATTAGCCAGCGCAAAGAGTGCGCTGCGCATCACAACTTCGGACGGTACTGGGAATGGTCTTTTCTCTCTAATCATCGTCTTGTCTATTTCAGAGTATCTACCCAAAGCCTGTAAGCCAGACAGAGGCAATCTTAATTCTAGCATATCTGAGGACGCGAGGCTGTTGCTTCTTAATCAGCAAGTTTACTCGATTACCTTATCCTTAACTAGGCTTGACCATTAGGCTCAAGACTGTTAGATTTGTGCGTTGAGACTGTCATACGCTAGGTGACAGTCTTTTCACTATACAACAGCAGGTGGTGCATGGAATTATCTGCAATCCTTAATTGATATTTTTTTACATCTTGACGTCTATCTAGATGAAGTTATACGCACATATGGCGTCTGGACATACGCCCTGCTTTTCATAATCATTTTTATGGAGACCGGGTTAGTTGTAACTCCATTCTTGCCGGGCGATTCGCTTGCTATTCGCAGCAGGCACCTTTGCTGCAATTGGCTCACTAAATGTCTGGCTCTTGTGGCTCCTTGTATTTATCGCCGCAGTCTTAGGAGATACAGTCAATTATTGGATTGGCAACAAAGTTGGCCCGCGTGCATTTGAAGGAAACGTCCGTTTTCTGAAGCAGGAATATCTTGATCGCACACAGCGCTTCTATGACAAGCACGGAGGCAAGACGATTGTACTGGCCCGTTTTGTACCCATAGTGCGCACCTTTGCCCCGTTTGTAGCCGGTGTGGGCACGATGAAGTATCGCCGGTTTCTCACCTACAATGTTATTGGAGCATTCCTATGGACAGCGATATTCATTTCGCTTGGCTATTTCTTCGGTAATATTACCTTTTGTACAAGAGAACTTCGAACTTGTCGTTATTGGCATCATCTTAGTTTCCGTAGTTCCCATGGTTATCGAGTTTGTTCGTGGCCGCGCAGAGGTAACCAGCGGAACTATGCCATCAAAAGAGCTAAGCAACTCCGATTCTTTGCAGAAATAGGATTTGCTGGGAACGGCTAATCAGGCTGTTATTGGGCCACGTGAGAGAGGAATCCTTTTGTTTCCTGTCCGCAAACGCATCCGCGCTGTCCTGTTTGACCTGGACGACACCTTGATTGATTGGTCGGGATTAACGGCCGATTATCCCGTGTTTACGCGCCCCCACCTGGAAAATGTATACGATTATCTGTCAGAGCAGGGGCATCTCATTACCCGATCGCGACACTTTTTGCGAGCTTTACCTGAACAAAGTCATTGGTCATTGGCGTGAAGCGAAGAAAACCTGGAATGCAGTCAATTTCGGCCAAGTATTGTTGGACTTCTGCACAGCGCTCGAACTAGATGTCTCGCAGATTGATTTCCACGCCGTGATGTGTGCTTATGACACCAAACCTATCCCAGAAGTTGTCCTTTTCTCCGACACCATAACTGTGCTAAGCACATTACGCCGCAAGGAGTACAAGATCGGACTTGTCACCAATTCGATGCTGCCCATGTGGATGCGTGATATAGAACTGCGAGCATACGAGATCATCGATTATTTTGATGTGCGCATCACCTCGGGTGACGCAGGCTACATCAAGCCCCACCCATCTATTTATCAGCAGGCGTTGGATATTCTTGAAGTCGCGCCCAATGAGGCGGTTTTCGTCGGCGACCGGCCGGACTATGATATCGCTGGAGCCAACGATGCAGGATTGACCAGCGTGCTCATGGCGCCGCCTTATCTGACAAGGGAATTGAACAACGTCTGCCCTGATCATATAATTACATGCCTAAGCCAATTGCTGCAGGTCTTGGAGAACCTCGAAGGAAACTCCAAGGGCGACGCTTAGGTTGATAATGAAACAACAATAGGAAAAGTGAAATGAGTAAACCAGGCCGAAACGATCCCTGTTACTGCGGAAGCGGTAAGAAATACAAGCAATGTCATCTGCGAGAAGATCAGGCAGTGGAACGGGAATTGCGCGTCCAGGTGGATGCTGCCCGTTTCCTGCGGCTAGACCTGCCTCGCTTTGCCCGAGATGAGCGATTTGTGGCCGACTTCGACCGCGCGCTGCCTCTATATTGGAACAATTTCTACGATGCCGACAACGCCGGTGAAATGAGCCAATTCGAAGCGCTGCGCTTCCTTGATTGGTTCGTTTTTGATTACGGACTGGAAGATGGAACGCGAATCGTGGAGGCTTACCAGAATGAAGTCGGCAGCGAACTCGAATCAAGCGTAAAGAAGTTGCTAGAGAGCTGGATGGACGCGCCACCAGCGGGTGCATATGAGCTACTGGGCTACGAAGGTCAGGTGCTGCATCTGCGGGATTTCTTGAGCGGCGAGACGTTTGATGCATATGAAGCCAGCGGCAGGGGTAACGTGGCGGTCGGGGAAATCATACTCACCCGCCTGGTGCCGGTCTGCGACCGGCTCGAATTCAGCACCGTGGCCGCATTTCTCCCCGCGGATGAGATAGTTGGCCTGGCCGAAAAACTTGAGGCTGCACAAGAAGCTGATTCAGCAGCGAATCCCGCCGCCACACAAGAGGAATTTCTGCGCCGCAATAACCAGTTGCTGATTCACCACGCGCTGGAACAGGCTGAAAAGGTCGGTCGTCCACCGGTTGCACGTCTCGATCCAAACCGCAAAGACGTGTCGATTCAGCAACAGCAAGATCACGATCACGAGAAGGACCGGGTGCATCGCCCGCGCAACTACGGCAGCACAAAGCCGCATACGGCGCAGACACGCCGCAAAGCTGTCTGATATGGTTGCCAACAGACTGCTTGTCCGGCCACAGAAGACGCCTCTACGCGGCACGATCACCGTGCCCGGCGACAAATCCATTAGCCACCGCTCTGTTATGCTCGCCGCCATCGCAGATGGCACGAGTACAATCCATAATTGGCTGCCTGCCGGAGACACATTGGCAACTCTCGAGGCGGTGCTTGCCCTCGGCGTCCACATTGAGATTGACCGACGCTCTCCGCAGGCCTGGGATTTGAAGATAGAGGGGCGCGGGTTGCACGGTTTACAGTCACCCAACGCCCCGCTCGATTGCCGTAACGCGGGAACAGGCTTGCGTCTGCTGGCCGGATTAATGGCCGGGCAATCTTTTCCAGTACGTCCTCGACGGCAGCGAGCAATTGCGTAAACGGCCGATGCGCCGCATCATTGATCCCCTGACTGAAATGGGTGCCCGGATTCACTCCGCTGACGGCCGTGCCCCCTTGCAAATCGAGCCATCACGTTTAGTTGGCACCAGCCACCATCTGAAAGTCGCCAGCGCACAAGTCAAGAGCGCAATTTTGCTGGCCGGACTCTATGCCCCTGGTGAGACACGGGTTTATCAACCTGGACCTGCTCGAGATCACACCGAACGTATGCTCAGCGCAATGGGCGTGCCCCTAAAAGAAGCAAATGACTGGATCACCCTCAAACCAGCGACCGCACATGGCAGACATCTAGACCCCTTGAATCTGACCGTGCCGGGCGATATTTCCTCAGCCGCTTTTCCGCTGGTCGCTGCGGCCATAGTTCCTCATTCAGAAATCACAATCCAAAACGTGGGCGCCAATAAGACGCGTACGGGACTGCTAGAGATGCTGCAAGCGATGGGCGCCAATTTTAGCGTGCAAGATGAGCGGATCACCGGTGGCGAAACGGCCGTAGATTTGACTGTGCGCTTTGACGAACTCCATGCTACATCTGTTGCCGGCGAGACAGTTGTACGGGGCATTGATGAATTCCCCATTTGGGCCGTAGCGGCTACCCAGGCGGCCGGTGACAGCTCGGTACGGGATGCGGCCGAACTGCGTGTCAAGGAAGTAGACCGCATCAGCGTCCTGGCCGGTGAGTTGAAGAAAATGGGTGTATCTATCCAAGAACAGCCGGATGGCTTTACGATCAGTGGACCCATGCGGCCACATGGCTCGTCAGTAAACAGCCATGACGATCATCGCCTTGCCATGACCCTGGCCGTTGCCGGCCTGGTCGCCGACAGCCCTACAATCGTAGAAGATGCAGCTTGTGCCCGCGACAGCTTCCCCGGCTTTGTGCAAACGATGCGCAAGCTCGGAGCAGATATGGAGTGGGTAGAATAGCCGCCATCCGAATTGCAGATATGCTCTACTTGGTCGCCACACCCATTGGCAATCTTTCCGACATCACCCTGCGCGCGCTGGAAACTCTGCGTGACGTAGACTACGTGGCCAGCGAAGATACGCGCAAGACAGGGCGGCTGCTGAAGCATTTCGAGATCAAGAAACCACAGATTTCTTTTCACGAGCACAATGAGCAGCAGACAGGAGCAAAGATCGTTCGGCTGCTCGAAGAAGGGTACAACGTAGCGCTGGTCAGCGATGCGGGCACACCAGGAATCGCCGATCCCGGGTATACGTTGGTTCGCCAGGCTGTCGAGCGCGATTTACCGTACACCATGATTCCCGGGCCGTCGGCCCTGGTTATGGCCCTGGTGCTATCAGGGCTGCCAGCCCATTCTTTCACTTTCCGTGGTTTTCCCCCACGCAAGCAGGGTAAACGACGCCGCTTCCTCGAAATAGACCAGGATTCACCACACACGCTTGTCTTCTATGAAAGCCCATACCGTCTCCAAGCATTCCTGTCTGACGCCATCGCGGTCTATGGCGACCGTCCCGCGGCCATCGCCAATGAATTAACCAAAATGTACGAATCGATGCTGCACGGCCGTCTTTCCGAATTACTGGCCGGATTCGAAAACGAAGAACCGCGCGGCGAATATGTAGTTATCATTGCCGCAAACTAGAATATTCTTGCTGTTCGCACGACCATCACGCAACTCGTTAACAATTCAGTAGTTCAACAATTCGGCAATTAATCATTATCTTTCTTCTAACCCGTTTGAGAGCACCCTTTACCAATTCGTTGTACATCCTCAGGAGAGCAAGATATGGGCTTTGATGTTTCCCCCGAAATAAGAATGATCCTCGACACCAAACGTGAATTCCTGCGCGAGGAGATCATCCCCTTGGAACGCTTTTTTCTTAACCATGAGTTCGAGACGTTATTGCCACTGCTGGAGGAAAAGCGACAGAAAGCCAAAGGATTGGGGCTGTGGCTGCCACAGATTCCGCTGCAATACGGCGGCATGGGCCTCTCGCTCCTGGAGCACGGCTTTGTCAGCGAAGTGCTGGGCCAATCCCCTCTGGGTCATTATGTCTTTAATTGCCAGGCCCCAGACGCCGGTAATATGGAAATTTTGATCGAATACGGCACGGCCGAACAGCAGGAACGTTTCCTCAAACCCTTGCTGGCTGGAGAGATTCGCAGCTGCTTCTCTATGACCGAACCGGAAAATCCCGGTTCTAACCCCACCTGGATGAGCAGTACGGCGCTGCGCGACGGAGACCAGTACGTCATCGAGGGTCACAAATGGTTCACATCTGCCGCCGACGGCGCAGACTTTGCCATCGTTATGGCAGTGACTGATCCCCACGCTGCGCGACACCAACGCGCCAGCATGATCATCGTGCCTGCGGATACTGAAGGGTTCCACATCGTCGAAAATACCTCAGTCATGGGTGAGCGCGGTCAGGGTTTCGCCAGCCACTCCGAAATCCGTTACGAGAACTGCCGCGTGCCCTTGGACAACCTGCTGGGTCAGGAAGGAGCCGGTTTCGTCATTGCCCAACAACGCCTTGGTCCAGGGCGCATTCACCATTGTATGCGCTGGATCGGCATTTGCGAACGCGCTTTTGATCTAATGTGCCGGCAAGCAGTGCTGCGCGAGGTCGCCCCGGGCCGCTCCTTGGCTACGCAGCAGACGATCCAAAACTGGGTTGTCGAAAGCCGGGCAGAGATCAACGCTGCGCGCTTGATGGTCCTGGATGCGGCTGAAAAGATCGATCGCCTGGGCATTTATGCCGCGCGGGACGAAATCTCCCTGATAAAATTCCACGTAGCGGGCATTCTGCAGAAGGTGCTGGATCACGCCATACAGGTTTACGGGGCGATGGGCATGACTGACGAGCTTCCATTAGCATATTGGTTCCGCCATGAACGTGCGGCGCGTATTTATGATGGGCCGGACGAAGTGCACAAGCGGTCTGTAGCAAGGCGCATATTTGCGCGTTATTAGGTGCAAGGCACTTCTGTCCCAGGATCTATCTCAATTAGGTCACAATAAGTGCCTGGCGCCTGGGCAATGACCTCCAAGGAATCCATCATGCACGATGACACAATAGACGTTCGTCCAGACGAGCGAATTGATGCAATATCCCTGGCCGCCTACTTACGAGGGAAATTGCCAGGCACAGAAAACCAGCTCTCCATACGGCAGTTTGGTGGCGGCGCGGCCAATCTAACCTACTTGCTGGATTACGGCACACACGAATATGTTCTGCGACGACCTCCCCTGGGGCCAGTGGCCAAATCAGCGCACGATATGGCTCGCGAGTACAAAGTCCTGTCTGTACTTTACCGGGCATTTCCATATGCACCACGGGCATTTCTCTACTGTGAAGATGCGCAGATCATCGGCGCTGATTTCTTTGTCATGGAGCGACGTCACGGTATTGTCGTGCGCCGCTCCATACCATCCCAATTTGATGGCTTGCCGGACGCGCAACTGCGTATGAGCGAAGCCCTGGTGGATGCCCTGGCCGCCTTCCACGCTGTAGATTATCAGGCGCTGGGCCTGGCTGATTTAGGCAAACCGGCCGGTTTTGTGGAACGGCAGATTGAAGGCTGGTACCGGCGCTGGCAGAAGGCCAAATTACATGACCTGCCGGAGATGGATGCCGTCTACACTTGGCTCAAGAATAATCTGCCGGCTGCTCCAGGAGCCTCCTTGGTGCACAATGACTTCAAACTGGACAATATCATGCTCTCCGCCAGCAATCCTGGCCAGGTGGTCGCCATTTTCGACTGGGACATGTGTACATTGGGCGACCCGCTCTCCGACCTGGGAGCACTACTCAGTTACTGGTCCGAACCTGGCGACCCGCCTTATTTACAGGCTTTGGCCATGATGCCTGTTGGGGGCATGGGTTTTATGACGCGCGAAGAACTGGTGGAACGCTATGCACAGAAAAGCGGCCGTTCTGTGTCCAACATCAACTTCTACCACACCTTGGGCCTCTTCCGCCTGACGGTCATCATCGCCCAGATCTACATTCGCTACAAACGCGGGCAAACCCAGGATAAACGCTTCGCCGCTTTCGAAGTAATGATCCCTCATATGGCCCGCGCCGCCCAGGAGACAGCCGCAAGCCAAGTGCCAGTTTCTGAAGACACGTTACACGCATCAGCAGCTACCCCGCGAGTTAAAAAGGGATAAGCTGACGTCTGACAGTCGACAGCTGTTTTCTGGAGAGAACATGCAATACCATTCCATATTTCGAACGGATCTATTCGCCGGACAGACGATCATCATCAGCGGTGGGGGTACTGGCATCGGCCGTGTTACAGCACATGAACTGGCGTCGCTAGGCGCCCACGTGATCCTGACCGCGCGCGGGCTGGAACGCCTGGAACAGGTGCAAGATGAAATCGCCGCCGCAGGCGGTCACGCCTCGGTCTTTTCCTGCAATATTCGCGAAGAAGACGAGGTAAAGGCGCTTTTCGATTTCGCTCTAACCGAGCGGGGTGCTGTGGATGGTCTGGTCAACAACGCCGGGGGACAGTTTCTCAGCCCAGCGGAGATGATCTCCAATAAGGGTTGGCACGCCGTGATGGAAACGAATCTGACCGGCACGTTCTTCATGTGCCGTGAAGCCTTCAACCGCTACATGGGCGAAAATGGAGGCGTCATCGTCAATATGTTGATCGAAATGTGGCGCGGTTTCCCGGGTATGGCCCATTCCGCTGCCGCGCGCGCCGGCATCGAGAACTTAAGCAAAACGCTGGCCGTTGAATGGGCGCGATCCGGAGTGCGCATCAATTCTGTTGCTCCTGGGCTGATCTCCTCCAGCGGCTTGGATCGATATCCAGAAGCAGTACGGCCGTTGATAGACAATATCGTGCATGATATCCCCATGAAACGGATGGGGAGCGAAAGCGAGGTGGCAGCGACGATCACCTTTTTGCTCTCCCCCGCGGCCTCATACATCAGCGGCGAATCTATTCGCATCGACGGCGCCGGATCGCTCTGGCGCAAAACCTGGGAAGTGCCGGAGCACACGAATGCACCACGGCCGTATGATGGTTTTGAGGAGGGTCGCTAGACATCTATGATACAATACACTTGACGGCGGATTTCATAGATTGTCATTTGCGCGCAGGTCAACTGAGGGAGCCGAAAGCCGATATGAGCGGCCCCTTTTCATGATATCATGAGCCCGCAAGGGAGGGACCATAATGGCCAAGTCACCGGTATGTATTAACGGTATTGCCGTGCTTATTCTGGCAGCGCTGGTGGCAGCGTGCGCGATCCTTGAAATGCCAACCGTGCTGCCAAGCCCATCTCCCACCTCAACTCCCACTCCGGTCACATACCAAGCGCTAGCTGAGACCGGCATCGATAGCAACGATCAATGGGAGCCGTATATCGAAGAAATGAATGGTGTTCCGATGGCCCTGGTTCCGGTCGGATGCTTCATGATGGGCAGTACCGATGATCAGATTGCGTACGTGATGGCTATGGAGAGCTCAAGCGAGCCTCGCTCGTGGTTCGATAGCCAGCAGCCGATTCACAAAGTGTGCTTTGACACGCCATTCTGGATCGACGTTTACGAAGTGTCTCAGGCCCAGTTCGCCCGTGTTTGGCGGGCAAGCGAAAAAGGATAGCACTTTCAGTGGTGCTAATCGGCCGCGGGAGTCCGTTTCCTGGTTTGAAGTCAATGCCTTTTGTGAGGTACGGGGCACACGTCTGCCAACAGAAGCCGAATGGGAGTACGTTGCCCGCGGGCCGGACGGACTAATTTTCCCCTGGGGCAACAGTTTCGACTGCCGGCAGGGCAACTTCGACGATGAGATCGAAGCTGAAGATCGGCAGGTTATTGACGGTTATCCAGATTGCGACGGCTATCCCATAACGGCACCGGTAGGCGCGGTGTCCGGCAGCGCATCGTGGGTGGGGGCGCTAGATCTGAGCGGCAATGTCTGGGAATGGGTAGCCGACCGGCACGCCGAAGACTATTACCAAACGCTGGGGCAACGGACGGTGAACCCGAAGGGACCATCCACCGGCAATACCCGTGGCGTTCGGGGCGGAGCCTGGAGCACTAACGAAGCGGATCATCTAACGGCTTCATTCCGGGCCGGCTATGATCCGTTCGGCGCACTGGAGCATTTAGGCTTTCGCTGCGCCAGCCCTTACGCCGGGAGTTAGGGCAAAGGAACCGAAGTCAGAGGTGGATCAGTCCGTTCCCTGCCTATTAACGATTCAAGGTGCCCGTCCAGGTTTCATATTTGCGCCCTTTACGCTCGTCGTCCTTGTAGAAAGTCAGGAAAGTCATAACCTTATGTTCGATGAACGTTTGATCACGCGGCTTGAAAATCGTTATTTCGTGCAAAGGATGCCAGGTCCCTGAGTTGAAATACATCTGCTCGAAAGGTTTCCCGTCTTTCATACCCGCATAGAGGGGCACAGTCTCATAGTGATGGGTATGGCCGTAGACGAAGTAGTCGGCCGTCTGCTGCAAGAAAGCCTCTTCTGTAAGGGCAAACTTCGCGAACGAAGAATCTCCACCCCACAACTTGTTCTGAATCCAGTTCATCAGTTCGGCAATGGAATGGAACGATAATAGCTCTTGTGAAGCGCAGCGTTGTTTCCAAAAGATCGACCGTATCGAACGGGCTCCAACTATCTTGCTCACGCACAAAGGGTGATTCCAAAGCTACATCGGCGATCTCGTTCCAGATGCGCTTTACCTCATTGCCTGTCTCTTTGGGGATATCGTACCGTTTGAGAAGACCTTGAATCCAGGCCGGTACCAACAATGCCGGGCGCACATTATTCATTTCGTCCATGCCATCTAGCAGGTCAGGTAGTCCGGGAATGTTGGCTGCATCCCCTTGCAAGCGCAATCTGACTTCGTGGGGGAACTGGTTCATCAAGTCAACGACAATGGCGTCGCCGAGCGACGCTGCAGAACGCCCTTTCTCTTTGTCGAAGTTGAAAGGATCGTAGATATCACCATGACGCGCGAAAATCTTGTGCTGCGCGTATGTTTCACTGAGCAAATCGGAATCCGCGGGATCATGGGGGAACGGGCCGGGTGCATTAACCAAACCCAGGGCTGCAATCACCTTTTTGCGAATCGCTTCAAATTCCGGCTTGTCTACAACCCAGAACCAGTCGTGGTTACCGGCCAGGTAAAAAATGCGGGTTTCAAGCGCTTGACGTTTGACGTTACGTGCCGGAAAACCGTGGCTTGTAGCCGGAGGTAATGTCAGCGGTTTTGCCCCGGTCAGTTGCTGTAATTGTGCCAAAGTTTCTTTGTTTGCTGCAAGAATTGCGTCCGTGATCTGATCAACTTTGTGCGCCAGTCGTGTACGTTCCTCGTCGTCCTCGAGATTATTCCACGGGCGGGCATAGTTGGGGTCGCCCGGCTGTTCGTCGCTCCATTTCGTCGAACGCACAACATCCAGCACGTCCCCCAACAAGACCAGATCGAGTCGTTCAACCGGTTTGTAGGAACCAGTACCTCCACGGAAGGAGGCATAATAAGCCAACTCCTGCAGACGACCGCGGAACCGTTCGAATGCGTCCGCTGAAATACTCTTCCCTGTCGTTCCGTCCGTCAAGTGTAAATCGCTGATGATAACCAACATGGTCTATTCTCTCCTTGTCGCTCAGTTACGGCCGCTTTGATATATGCATATCTTACGAAGAATTAATCCAACTTCCTTAACAGGATAGTTTTACGCCGGAGATTTGTCAAGCTTTGGCATCCTCTTCTTCCAACTCTTACCCGTGTTCCTCCTGCGCCAAGCTAGAAATTGTCTTAGTCTCTACGAGATTCATCCTTGGCAAATGGTGTACATTCTTATATTCCTCGTCAGCATAAAGCCAATGTGCCGAAATGGGGATCCTGTGCGATGGATTAAACATCAAGATTTCGTCGCAGATTTTTCTTTCGAAATACAGTTTGTAAGAACTGCTTATTAAGATTCAAAATAGATGATATCGGTTTGATCCGCGAGGAGCCGCACGGCAGGGAGCTCTTGTCTCATCAGTGACAGTTGCTTGTGGATGTGCGAAGCGAAACCATAGCGCCGATTGACCCGAGGCGCACAAGCTCCAACATGGTTTTGATGTTCGCCGCAGATGAGAGAAAATTGGTGGGCCAAATTAATGATGTGAGGATCGATGCAGCAAGAATTTCCAACTTTTATTGAACAAGCGGCCAAGACAACGGCCATCTTACGTGCCACATGGCCGGATCAAGATTCGGCCACTGTCCGCCATGTGGTCGCGCCCTATCGGATCTGCCCCCTGGGGGCACACGTTGATCACCAGGGCGGCCATGTATTAGGGCGCACCATTAACATTGGCACCGTGCTCGGCTTTGCGCCGGTCGATGGGCCACAAGTGCAGTTGCTAAGCACAGCATTTGACACGGCCGCTAATTTCAACATCGGCGATGCGGTGGACATGAGCCACTGGGCACGTTATGCGCAAGCGGCCGCTTTGGCGCTGCACGAGCGGCAGCCATTATCATATGGACTGGTCGGCGCCGCCGACGGCGCCCTAATCGGCGCCGGATTAAGTTCATCTGCTTCCGTCGGCTTGGCATATTTGTTGGCCCTGGCCACTTTAAACGATATTACCCTTTCACCTGATGAACTGGTGGAACTGGACCGGCAGCTGGAGAACGATTACCTGGGTTTGCAAAATGGTATTCTCGATCAGAGCAGCATCGTGTACGGCTGTGCCCAGAGTCTGACCCATATCCAGATACGGGACCGCCGCGTCACCTCGATACCCGATCCAGCTAATATTCAAGCGGCAAGCTGGCTTATCGTATACTCCGGTGTTCCACGCATACTGACCAGCACTGATTATAACCAGCGAGTGGAGCAATGTCGCCAGGCGGCACAATGGCTCGAGCCAGGTGCCTCTGTTCTGTCGGATGTGCCGCAGGTAAAGTTTCGGCAGAAGCAAGCCAGCATGCCACCATCTTTGCGCCGACGAGCAAGCCATTATTATGATGAGGTGGACCGGGTCACAGAGGGAATAGAGGCGTGGGAAGCAGGTGATTTCAAACGATTTGGCGCTCTGATGAATGAATCCTGCGCCAGTTCGATAGAACAGTATGAATGCGGGCATGAAGCCGTTATCAGCTTGCAGCAGATTGTCAGCGGCGCCCCGGGCGTCTATGGCAGCCGCTTCAGCGGGGGTGGCTATGGTGGCTGTGTTATCGCTCTGGTCGACGCCACGCAGCCAACAACGGCCGCGGCGGCGATTCTAGACGAGATACCAGGAACAATACCCAGATTGGGCGCAGGATGCGGCTGTGTATTGGGCACATCCCGCCGACGGATTGCGGGAGAAGGTCGTCGATGAACAGCAATAATCAGCCTCGATTTGCAGTTTTGCTGGCAGCAGGCCGGGGCAAGCGCCTACAGCCGTATACAGACGCGACCCCCAAACCACTTCTATCGATGAACGGCCGTCCTACGCTGGATCATGTACTGGAAGCAGCAGCCAATGCCGGCATTCAGCACGTGTGCCTGGTCACACATCACCTGGCCAGTCAGATAGAACACTATGTTGGAGACGGAAGCAAGTGGGGCATGACGGCCGTGTTTTGTAATCAGGCAGAGTTAAGAGGAACTGCTCACGCCCTACAAATGGCCGCAAACGCCCATCCCGCCTCATTCCAAGATGCGCCCTCTTTTTTACTGGCCGCCACCGATTACATTCTGCCCGGCAATTACCTAGCTGATTTGGTTCAGGCCCACACACAGAATGGATCGGACATCACCATCAGTCTGAAAAAGATGACGCTGGAAGAAGTGACCGGCCGCAGCAGCGTCGCCTTTTCGGCCGCCGGTGGCATCGACCGGATTGTGGAAAAGCCCGCTCCAGGCCAAGCGCCCAGTGAGTATGTGGCCTCACTGATCACCATATTGCCAACACGTATCACGTGCTATCTAGGCGACATGACCCCATCTCCTCGTGGCGAGTACGAGGTGCAGACTATCATCAATCGTTTGATCGCTGATGGATATCAAGCACAGGGAATCGTACAAAGCACGCCCCCCGAATGGGAACCGCCCCGATAAAAAAACGACAGTCTACAGACAATAACCAACAGCAAACTGTAAACAGAAGACAGTTACAATTAATAAAGAAAACCCGCCCCTTTTCTAAATGTAGAAAAGGGGCGGGCTTGCGTAGCGCCAGGCACTCTTTAGATTAGCAGTGCCGGGCAGGGGGTTGGCGATCGTCTGCCGTTCGCCCCGTGCCCGGCCCAGTTTGTCGTTATCGCGTTGGTGCGACGGTTAGCGGTGCAAAGACGGTGTACATGGCACGGAGAGCCTGCTTCTCAACCGTGGCTGAGTCGCTGCTGTTGCCACTCTGCGGATCGAACACGCCGTTGGGCGCTGTCACCCCTGCTTCGTTAACGATGGCCTCACCATTGTCGCGGGTCGCCGTCACGGTGTAAGCCATCCAGCCACCGGCCGGCAAGTCGACCTCGTCCATGATGTCACGGTCGAGGCGCCGGTCGTAGTCGACCAGGTGCTCACCGAAGGAGCGCTTGCTGGAGTAGTCAGTATTTGGACGCGATGAAGTAGCTCGACAGACCTTTTTTGGTCTGCGCGCCCACATGCGCATTGGTTGGCCTGGTGTTATTACCGACCTTGAGCTCTTGCCGACAAATGTCGGCGAGACGGAAGTGGCTGAACAGATGCTAATTGGTGTCATCGGCATTATCTTGGGTGACCAGACATTATTGGAAACCCATTTTGCTGAGCGTTTGCACCATCAAGGCCTGGAATTGCTCGCACCCAACAAATCTGCCAAACGAGAAAACGCCCCTTGGCCCACTGTTCTGAAGCATTGACGCTATCGTATTGAAACCGTCTTCAGCCAACTGGTTCAACGCTTCAAAGGGAAGCGTGTTTGGGCTCGCGATGCTTGGCATTTATGTTCTCGTTGGCTAAGGCGCGTGGTTGCTCATTTGTTTGGCATATTTTTTTGCCAACAATTGGGTTTGCCATCGCTGCAATTTGCTAAGATTGTTAAAGATTAAAACCCGCACATCGGGTTAGCTAGGAAACTCTCACGGAAGAACTTACGGCCGAATTAACCATATCTGATACGGATGTGTAGTGTAGAATCGCCCTAAATCTCTGGAGTTCAGCCCATACCCAACCGGCTGAGGAGTCAAGGCCATCAAGCGCTGGCCCAGGGTGACGAAGGTAGGCAGGAGAATGGAGGCTATGAGGGTGCGCAGCATGCCGGCATTGTAAGGCCAGGTCGGCACGGCTCTCAAGCGTTCCTCGTATTGCTGCCACAAGCTCACTTCGGTAGCGAAGGACAGGATGTCTTTCTTCTCTTCCAGGCTCATCTGCTCCAGCCGCCGGTACGCCTCCGCCAGATGACGGCGCAAGTTATCCTGCTCCGCCAGCTTGGCCGCTTGCAGCACCTTGTGGGTCTGGCGCATCGGCAGAAAGAAGATGAGCAACGTCACTATGATCAGAAACCCGTGCAAAATGAGATCGAAAAAGACCAGGCGGTGCTGCCCGGCGGCGCTGAAGAAAATGACGATCGTAGAACCGCCTACGAAAGCCAGGGCGACGATGAGGCTTTGCAAACCAATGGGCAGGAATGGTGACGTATAGTAAATGTCAAAATTGAGTGGCCCCTGCTGCAGGCGGTTGGACAGCCGGCTGTCAGCCGCGGATCGCTGCAAGGCCCAGGCTAGCAATGCAAACATCAATCCGGTAACCAGGGCCAGGTACCACAACGTCCACTTGAAGCCATCATCAGAGGCCCAAGGAGCGGTGCCGAGGAAGCCAAAAGCAAAGCCAAGGGCCAGCGCCGGCGCCGCCCACTTGCGCGTACTGGCTTCTGTCTCCTGGACCAGTAGGCTGATTTCTTCATCATCCAGCGCCGAAATTTGACACAAGCTGTCCACCGAGCGAAGATGAAACGGTTCTAGCACACGGGCGATGATCAAGATGTATACGATAATGGTAGGGGCCGTGACGAGGATGCTCCAGAGGCCATCGTGCCAGAGATCAGGCCACAAATCATCCAGAAAAACAACAGCCAGGCCCAGGAGGGCCAGAATTGCGGCAACCAAGCCTATCTGCCACCAGCCAAGGGACGCAAGGTGGTTAGAGAACAAATCGTTGGGAGTCGCGCTTATGTCAGACATATTACCCACCCTTCAACTGTCGTCAGGAATGACGAAAGGGCCAGCATCACTGATTTATACAGTATAGCGCATGTGGGCGAGGAGTTGTAGCCGATAGATGTGTGGGTAACTTGCCAAGATGCTCTACAATAGTGCACCTATGGAACGAATAGTTGAAGTGCTTCCCCACAATCCGGAGTGGGTCACGATATTTACGGCCGAAGCAGAAATGTTGCGATCCATACTGGGAACGGAAGTCGTGACTGTGCACCATATCGGCAGCACCTCCATCCCCGATCTCAAGGCCAAACCGATCGTCGACATCCTCCTTGAAGTACAAGACATCGAGAAGGTGGATACATTTAATAAGCCAATGCGCCAACTGGGATACGAGCCACGCGGCGAATTTGGCCTGCCGCGCCGCAGATATTTCCCAAAGACGGTGCACGGGAACCGCACCCATCATGTGCACACCTGGCAGAGCGGCGATGTAGAGATAGAGCGACACCTGGCTTTCCGCGACTACTTAATCGCCCACAAGGAAAAGGCCCAGGAATACGGCCGTTTGAAGGAAGATCTAGTCGCCCAGTATGCGGGTGATAGAGAGGCTTATATCGCCGGCAAACATAACTTCTGCCAGGAGCTGCAGCGCCAGGCGTTGGCCTGGCAGCAAGCGATCCGCGCCTTCGAAATCAGGAGTGACCGTCTGCGCCTGATCCCACTCTCGGCGGCACAACTGGAGTTTCTGTTGTCTCGTCCACGCCAACTGGAGGCTGAACTAGGTTTTGCCATCTCCCGCCCCGTGCTGTCGCCTCCTGTTGTGCGGCATGCTATTCGTGTGAAACAACAGAGATTGGCCACATCTCCCGCTGAAGAATTCCCATGGCATACGTACTGGCTGATGGTGATTCAAGCAGAACCATTTGGCGCGGGCTTGATTGGCTTCAAAGGGATTCCCGACAAAAATGGAGAAGCAGAGATCGGTTACGGCATCGATCCCTCCTGCCGCAGACTGGGATACACAACAGAAGCAGCCGGGGCATTGATAAATTGGGCGCTGCAGCAAGCGACATGCCTGTCCGTGACAGCGTGGAGCGACAAGAGTAATCGGGCTTCGGCCCGGGTGCTGGAGAAGGTAGGCATGCAAATCGCTAGGGAAACGACCAGTCAATATTGTTGGGTGCGCAGCTGAGTGACATGAAGGTACGCGCCGGAATCCGTACAGGCCATTCATCACTTCTTAATCGGGCTGTAAGCCTGTGGCGCAATTTCTCATTTCGTTAGAAAATACGGGCGGTCGCCGCATAAGAGGAAAGGGATGATCATCATCTCCCGAAACCGATCTTGGCAATATAAATTTTGAACAAGACCTTATTTAAAGTTGGAGGATTAGAAAGATACAGATGAGTAGTAGAAAAACAACATCACACAAAAAACAGACACAAAATCAGAAGCGCCCACCCCACGCAAAGCACCCATCTCAGGCGCAGCACAAGCCAACCCAAAAGGAACGAGGGGGCTGGTTGACCGCCGCGATCGTTTTTGTGATTCTCCATGGCCTGCTGATGCTGGGTATTATCTACGGTAACAATCTCCTGCAGGAGACGGATGTCCCACTGCCTCCCTGGTTCATCCCCTCGGTTATCGCTGTGGCCATCGCCGATATCGTCGCCGGTATCGCTCTTTGGAGATGGAAGGGCTGGGGCTTCTACTTATATCTTGTGGCAACCATTGTGATCATCGCCCTGGGTATAATGGCAACAGGTTATGCGATGTTGTGGTCGTTTTCTCGCTTCATACCCTTTGTTATTGTGGGCTATATCATGCGCTCAAAATGGAAGTATTTCGATTAGCGAGGTTTGTTTAGAATTTGCACGGCACTCCGCGAAAAGCCAGGGCGTTTGCCTTGCATCGGCGGGGTGCCGGGCACGAGCTAGATGGAGATACCACACCTAACTTGGAGGGAGCGCCAGGGTTGATTTGAATAAGTTGCAGCCAATCCGCCTGGCATTACCAACCGGTTTGCAAGTGGGTACAGTAAACGTCTACCTGTTTACCGATCCTGAACCGCTGCTGGTAGATGCCGGCATCAAATCGGCCGAAAGCTGGGAGGCGCTGCAAGCTGGTCTTGCCCAACACGGCCTGACGGTGCTCGATCTTTCGCGAATCATCATCACTCACGCCCACATTGACCATTTCGGCCAGGCAGGTACTATCGCTGCTCACAGTGACGCCGACATATGGATTTCCGATCTGGGCACGCCCTGGCTGCTGGCTCTGGACGAACGCTGGGCAAGAAGGGCCGCCTATTATCGCGATCATTTCCTGCCCGCTACCGGCTTGCCCCCGTCGACCATGGAAATGATCATCGCCGGCTTAAAGGGCATGTCCGACCAGCGCGATCCGATTCCGGCGGAACGAGTCCATTCCTTCCGCATCGATGGTGTTCTACAAATGGGTGGGAAACCGTGGCAAGTGCTGTATGCGCCAGGTCATGCCAGTATGCAGACTTGTTTCTACCAGCCACAGACCCGCCAATTATTGTCGGCCGATATGCTGTTGGCGATAACACCGGTGCCGATCGTGGAAAGCCCAGCGGCAGGTTCTAGGCAACGAGTGCCGGCGCTGCCGCGTTTCATGCAATCCCTGGATATGATAGAGGCCCTCGACGTCGATCTTGTGCTGCCGGGACATGGACGGCCGTTCCGCAATCACCGTGAGGTTATCAATCGCCAACGGGAACGCATCTTTCAGCGCAAAGATGAATGTCAACGCTGGATCGAGTCAGGTCTTTCTACGCCGGCAGAATTGCTAGAGAAAATGTATGCCCATCGCCCTATTCAGTTCCGTTTCGCCGGACTCTGGATGTTAATGGGCTATCTCGACCTGCTGCAGGCGGAAGACGCGATCGAGGAGCGCACCATCAACGGCGTCTGGCATTATTATCCCCGGTTCTAGATGTTCGTTGTGTCCAGCCCTTTGGGGCACAAGTCTCACGAGAAAGTCTATTCAGAAACAGTTGGCGCCTGTTGAGAATTGGGGATACAAGGCAGTTGAGAATGGTTTCCATCGAACAATTAAGCACGCTTCCCGTTTACCATCGCAAAACCATACCGGCCGATTATTTGGACGTTATGGGACACATGAACGTGCGCTGGTATATGACTCTGTTTGATGAAGCAGCATGGCAATTCTTCATTTCCTTCGGCATGGATCGCAACTATTACGAAGACACTCACAACGGAGCTTTCGCCCTAAAACACTTTATCCGCTATCTGGCTGAAGTACATGCCGGCGAAACGGTCGCCGTGCGCATTCGCGTCCTTGGTCGCTCAGCCAAGCGTGTCCACTTTATGCACTTCCTGATCAATGAAACGACGGGAAAAGTGGCGGCAACCATGGAAGCCTTGGGATCTCATGCTGATCTGGCAGCGCGGCGCACATCAACTTTTCCAGACACAGTCGCCGCTGCACTTGACGGCTTGATCGCCGGGCAAAGTAATTTGGGGTGGGACGCGCCGCTGTGCGGAGTGATTCAGCCATGAGCGGTCCATTATCTTCGCTCCGTATTCTTGATTTTACGACATTACTGCCTGGTCCCTTCGCCACGATGATGCTCGCCGACATGGGAGCGTCCATCTTGCGTGTCGAGGCCCCTCATAGGCCGGACATGGTACGCTCAATGCCCCCCTTCGACGGGGACACAGCCGCCTGGCACGGCGTGCTTAATCGTTCTAAACGCTCGCTGGCACTGGATCTAAAAAAGCCAGGCGCAGCCGGCATCATCCGGCGACTGATCACCGACGGCGGATATGACATTTTGATCGAGCAGTTCCGGCCCGGCGTGATGGATAAGCTAGGTGCCGGGTATGAGGATATGAAGCATGCCAATCCAGCCTTGATCTATTGTGCGATCACCGGTTATGGCCAAACAGGCCCCTCACGAGACCGCGCCGGTCACGACATCAACTACGTGTCTCTGACAGGCGTGATGAGCCATTCCGGAAGGCGCGTGGGAGGCCCCGTTCCCCTTGGCGTGCAGGTGGCAGACATTGGCGGCGGTTCGTTCGGCGCATTAGTGGGTTTGCTGGCGGCCGTTATCGAGCGCCAGGTTAGCGGCGCAGGACAATTAGTCGACATTAGCATGGTAGACATGATGCTTGCCTGGCAGGCACATATCTTCAGCCAATACCTTATCGGGCAAGAGGTGGCGGAGCGCGAAGCTCTACCACTTAACGGTGGCAGCTTTTATGATTTTTACGAGACGGCCGACGGCCGCTATCTTTCCGTGGGCAGCCTCGAACCGAAATTCTGGACCGGCTTTTGCCAGGCGATCGGCCGTCCTGATTTGATCTCCCAAGGGTATGACATGGACCCGGCTGTAAAAGGAAAACTAAAAGCGGAATTACGTACGGCCATTGCGACCCGTCCGCTGGCTGAATGGACGGAAGTTTTTGCCCCCCTGGACGTTTGCGTGGAGCCGGTCCTGGATGTAAGCGAGGTAGTCGGGCAGGCACAAACGCGGGCGCGCCAGATGCTGGTCGACGTACCAAAACCGAAAGGCGGGAAACAGAAGCAAATTGGCTCCCCTTTTCGCTTTTCAGGCAGTTATCCTGAGTATAAACATAGCGGCGTAAAACTAGGTGCTCACTCTCTTGAGGTTCTTGCTGAGATTGGGTACAGTGACCTGGAAATTGATGGTTTTCGTGACAAGGGGCTTTTAGGATGAAGCTGGAATTTGCCCATTCCTACAATGAGGTCCACTATGGGGTGACCTGTGCTAAATCGTAAGTTCTGGTCGATAATTCTTGTGCTCTTGGCCGCCGGCACTATGCTAGTTGCAAGAGGCGTCGTCGGCGGGCTAATAGGCGTGTTCTTGCTGATTGTCATGTTGTTCCTATGGGTCGTTCCCGAGGGCGCGTTTACACGCAACCCACAACGCCCAGGTCCAACCGTCAGACAACTCTTGCAGTCAGTTCTTGGCATCGGTCTAGGTTTATTTGCCGCCATAACGACAGCACTTGTCTTGCCACCCCAACTCTTCTCCTGGGTGATCATGGCGGCCGGAATCGCTCTGATCGCCTGGATATTTATACGGCACCGCTGACTGCTCGGGGAATTTCATTCCTGGTTTTTCCATGAAACTTTCTCGTGACTTACTCCATGTCTACAACACCTCAGTTTCCACTAAAGAGACAACAACCAAGTTAACAGAGCCGCAAGGAATTAAGAAAGATGAAAGAGGCAAGAGGATAATGGCAATCGCATGTCACAGATCACACTGAAAGAATGCCAGGAAATTGTTGATGGCTGGGTTCAGACCATCGGCGTGCGCTACTTCTCAGAGTTGACCAATACGGCCGTACTTATGGAAGAAGTAGGTGAAGTGGCACGTATCATGGCGCGCGTCTATGGCGATCAGAGCTTCAAAAAATCAGATGAACAATACGATCTGGCAGACGAGTTCGCAGATGTGTTTTTTGTTCTCGTCTGTTTAGCCAACCAGACCGGCGTCGACCTCACAGATGCTTTTCAGCGAAATATGGCCAAAAAAACGGGGCGCGATAAAGAGCGGCATGTTCATAACCCTAAACTACGCTAGTCACACAGCGCACCATGTCCTGGCGGTACAATGGAGGTTTTTGATTCGATCATGACCAACGATAAAACAAGTGGAACACAAAACAAAGCTGGCAACGAATTTGTGGACTTGGAGCGGGCGCTTAATTACCAGTTTGCGCCAACCCAGTACACTTATGACAAACAGCAAGCGATTCTGTACGCACTTGCCGTGGGAGCGGCTGGGGACGCGGTCGATCTCAAAGAGTTGCAGTTCACCTATGAACACAACCGTGCTGGTTTTGCGGTCTTGCCTACCTTCGCCGTGATCTTCCCCTTTGGCGCGCTGGAACAGATCTTCTCCGTACCAGGCCTGAAGTTTAACTTTATGAACTTGTTGCACGGTGAACAGTATTTAGAAGTGAAACGGCCAATTCCGGCCTGTGCGACAATTACCAATAGAGCTTCTGTCAGCCAGATCTATGACAAGGGATCAGGGGCGTTACTTCTCGTTGATATCCATAGCTTTGACGAAAGAGAGCAGGAGATTGCCTATAACCAGGCCGCGATATTTATTCGAGGTATCGGTGGCTTTGGTGGTGACCGTGGCCCGTCCGGTGCGATCAATGGACCGCCACATCGCACTCCTGACCATCAGCTAGTCGAAAAAACAGCAAAGAATCAAGCCCTACTATACCGTCTGGCCTCTGGCGATCTCAACCCTTTGCACGCCGATCCGGCGATGGCCGCCATGGTAGGGTTTGAAAGGCCGATCTTGCACGGACTCTGTACCTTTGGGTTTGCCGGGCGCGCCGTGTTAAAACAGTTTGCCGCCAACGACCCGGACCGTTTCAAGAGCATCAAAGCGCGATTCTCCCGGCACGTCTTCCCAGGAGAAACCATCGTCACCGAAATGTGGCGCGAATCAGCTACACGAATCCTCTTTCAGAGCACAGTACGCGAACGAAAAGAAGTTGTGTTGTCTAATGGCGCTGTGGAACTGCACCCACCGGCTGCTGAAGCTGGCAGCGACGAGAGGAATTAGGGGGGGTCATGGTAAGTACGGAGATAAAGGGCGCTTCGTAAAGACTAGTCACCGGCGGGCATTTTACTGCTGGTGACTTCTTCTGTTTCTTCTTCAGCCTGCACCGCTGCCTGGTCCGCCTGCAGTTTGTGCAATCCATTGCGCACAACGGCCACAGAGCGCAGCAAGTCTTCCTCCAGATTAGCCAGAACTTCCATCACGTACACGTCCGCATCCTGACGAATGGCTATCGCGTCAAGCCTGGCGCGCTCAAGAATATGGTCGGCGCGTTGTTGAGCTGCGCTGGTAATAATCTCGCGGTTGACCAATTCGCTAGCTTCTTGTTTGGCTAGGCTACGAATCCGATCCGCCTCTTCATGAGCCTGAGCCAGTATGCGCTCCTTTTCGCCCTCAATACGACTGGCCCGCTTTACTTCTTCGGGTACAGTCACACGCATCTGGTCAACAACACCAAACATTTTGTCCCCATCTACCAGAAGATAGGAGCTTAATGGAACGCGAGAACTATCGTTTAGCACCTGCTCCAGCCGGTCAACCAGATGTTGGATATCCATATTTCTTCCCTGCTAAACATACTTCCTATTATTGACAAACCTGTATTTCATCCTAATTATAAGGGTTTTAGTCTTAATCACGCAAAGGGGATGGTGTGTTAAAGGCGCGACGATTTTTCGGGCCTAGACGTTCACGCAGCGCAATAGCTACGTTGTCCGGCACCATACTGTTCACGTCGCCGTTTAAGGAAGCGATCTCGCGAACCGTTGTGCCGCTGAGGAATGTATGCTCCTCCCGCGTCATCAGGCTGATGGTTTCTAGTTCAGGAGCCAAGCGCTTGTTGGCTAACGCTGAACGGAATTCAAACTCGAAGTCTGAGAACACTCGAAGACCGCGAACAATCACCTGCGCATCTATCCTACGAGCAAAGTCGACCAGCAATTCACTAAAAGGAAGCACCCTGATGTTTGCCTCTCCATCTAGTGCTCGTTGTATCATCTCGATACGCTCATCGACGGAGAATAACACTGATTTAATAGCGCGCCTATGATCATAAACGGCCACAACCAATTCATCAAACAGGGCTGCGCCGCGACACATCAAATCCAGATGGCCGTAATGTACCGGGTCAAATGTTCCAGGGTAAACCGCACGCTTTATCAAATCACATCTCCTCGTATCAAGATGGTTTGTAGTAAGCGCTTCAGCGAAAAAATCACTGAAGTCGTTACTACAGTCAGGCTTTCACTTTACTGTTGGTGAGCACTAACTCACATCACCGGCCGATTCCCAAAACCGGCCAACGCGCTCACGTAACTGAGTATGAGCCTCTTGCTGTAGTTCAGGATCAGCCTCATAGAGCTTCATAGCTTCTTCCTGGGCAATCTGAAGCATTTCCATATCAAGAAGTGAGGCCAGTTGCAATTCCGGTAAGCCACTCTGGCGACGGCCGAAGAATTCACCAGGTCCTCGTAATTCCAAATCTTTTTCAGCCAGCAAGAAGCCATCATTCGTCTTTTCCAAGGCAAGCAAACGTTCTTCAGCCTCTGGCGTTCCTTGATCGGCAATAAGGATGCAGTAAGACTGGTGTTCTCCACGACCAACGCGCCCGCGGAACTGATGCAGTTGCGCCAGACCAAAACGATTTGCGCCCTCGATCACCATGACCGTGCTGTTAGGCACATCAACACCAACCTCAATAACCGAGGTGGCAACCAACACATCGGTTTCACCCTCATAGAAGGAACGCATCGCCGTCTCTTTCTCTTCCGGCTTCAACCGACCATGTACCAATCCCAACTTCAACATTGAAAACACTTCCTTCTGCAAAGTCTCATATTCGGCCACCGCAGCCTTGGCTTCGATTTTGTCGGACTCTTCCACCAGAGGGAAAATGATATATGCTTGGCGACCTTCAGCAACCTGGCGCCGGATAAAAGAATAAGCGCGCTCGCGTTCGCTAGAACGCAACCAACGGGTCTTGATTTCCTGACGGCCTGGCGGCATTTCGTCGAGGATCGACAGATCGAGGTCGCCATAATATGAGAGGGCCAACGTCCGCGGTATTGGCGTAGCGGACATCACGAGCAAGTGCGGATTCACCTCACCGTTCAAGCCCCGAGCCCCTTTTTGTCGCAGAGCACTTCGTTGGTCAACCCCGAAGCGATGCTGTTCGTCGATCACAGCCAGCGCCAACTTGTCAAAAGAAACACCCTCTTGGATAAGTGCGTGCGTGCCAACGACCAATTGTATCGATCTATCGGCCAAACCGGCGTAAATCTCCGCCTTCTCAGCCGCAGGCGTACTGCCTGTGAGCAAGGCTAAACGAACCCCTAAGGGAGCGAGTAGTTTACTCAGCCCACGATAATGCTGTTCAGACAAGATCTCGGTTGGAGCCATCAAAGCTGCTTGTGCCCCAGCAGTGACTGTGGCGTATATCGCTGCCGCCGCAACTATAGTTTTCCCGGAACCGACGTCCCCCTGCAGGAGGCGGTTCATCGGCACATCCAGTGCGATATCGGCCGTGATCTCGTCGATTACGCGTTGTTGCGCAGCCGTAAAAGAATATGGCAGGGCGTTACGGAACTGAATCACGCGTCCTGGTGAAACGTCAATAGAAATTCCTGATTGCGATCGCCATTGACGGCGCTGATTTTGCATGCCTAGTTGCAGCAGGAATAACTCATCAAATGTCAGCCGCCTGCGTGCCTCATGAAGTGTCTCCTGGCTATCAGGAAAATGAATCTGTTGCAGAGCGCGCGGCAATGCGTAAAGACGTTGCCTTTGGCTTATATCTTGCGGCAGAGGATCCGGCATCCGTGCAGCCCAATAAGATACGGCCGACTTCATAATTTCGCGCATCTTGCCGCTGCCCAAACCTTCCGTGAGCGGATAAACCGGAACGATGCGCCGGGTGCGCAAAGGCTCCAATTCCAGAGGTTCCCATTCTGGAGAATTGAATACGGGGCGGCCCAAGAATTGCTCCACCTTGCCACTGACCACGATTTGCAGACCGGCCGGCAGTTGCTTGACGATCCATGGCTGGTTGAACCAGGTGATCTGCACCGAGCCCGTGCCATCGCTGATTACAGACTGAACCATCACCTTATTGTTGCGCGTCCGGTTGGCTCTTGTCTGCCAAATTGTGCCGATGATCGTTACCTGTTCCCCATATTGTAGCTTGCCAATAGGCTTCATCATGGTGTAATCGTCATACCGTCGGGGGAAAAAATACAACAGATCCAGGATGGTTGTAACTCCCAACTTCTGCAGTTTCTCGCCTATCTTAGGTCCGATCCCTTTTAAGCTCAATACAGACTGCGCCAATCCCAATGGATCCGCTTCAATCTTCACCGGCGCTTCTGCTTGCACCGGTTTTTCAGCTGGAAGGCTGGTCTGCACAGCACTTTGTGCTGTGGCTACCGGTTTCCACGACGGCTGTTCAACTGCTGCGGGTTTCCCTGCAGCCGATCGTACCTGCCGACCAGCAACGCCGTTGCCCAGGCGCAATTTCCTGCGCTCCAGACCTTCCATCAGAGAATTAATGACCCGAGCCCTTGCTTCACTACCTGGCAGACGGCCGTAATCAACTAAAGCATCGGCCACCTGCTCAACCAGCGCCTTGTCCGCTTCATCCACCGCATCTTCGCGCGCTTGGCTTACCCAGTACACTACAAACTGGCGGATTCCACCTACCACTGCTTTATCTTGGTAGCCTTGCTGCGCTTCTAATTCCAATACACGCTCAAGGCGTATGAAAATTCTTGCCATAATCTATTCTGAAATGAATGCGAAACCCACAGCCCCCGGACCAATATGTGACCCAATGGCGGGTGTGATCTCCATAAAGATCAGCTCCTGTTCAGGCGGGAAAAGAAAAGCCGCCTGTTTCTGCAAACGTTGCGCTTCTTGTAGGTTGTTAGCGTGTAGGACAGCAATTCGTTCTAGCGGCTGCTGGGCTTCCACCAGTTCGATGAGGCGCAGCTGGGCGCGCCTAGACGTACGAACGCGGTCATTCATAATGACGTCCCCTTCAAAGACTTCCAGCACCGGCTTGATCCGCAACAAGGTACCCAGACCAAATTGTGTCCAACTTACTCGACCGCTGCGCCGCAGGAATTCGAGAGTGTCCAACACAGCGTAAATGCGCGTCTTGCTCCGTTTTTCCTGCAATAATGTTAAGATTTCTGCTATTGAGCGGCCTTCTGCGGCGGCTTCTGCGGCCACAATCACCTGCAAACCGGAGCCCATCGTAATCTGCTTTGTGTCCCACAGCGTCACACGCGCTCCTTGAACGTCCTCAGCGCCAAGCCTGGCAGCATTATACGTGTTACTGAGATTAGCTGCGATATGCAGGGAAAGGATTTCAGTGGTTCCTTCATCAGCCAAATGCTGGTAGACAGAAGTAAACGTCCCGGAAGCGGGGGCAGCCGTCGTCGGGAACAAATCGTAAGCCGGCAGATTGACAAAAAACTCCCGGCGCGAAAGATCGACACCATCTAGATAACTTTGATCACCAATATTGATGTAAACCGGAACGATGGTGATACCTATTTTTTCTGCTATATCGGGCGGTACGTCGCAGGCGCTATCAGTTACAATGCGAATCGTCATAGGCTGTCTTTCAAGTTAGCTTGTGTCTGGCAGCTATATCGCCAATTTTGGCACACTATTCTGCTCCGATGATGTAGGAGTAATGAGGCTGGTCCCCAGGTAACAATTCAACCTCCACATTAGGATAAAGGGACTCAATTCGCGCAACGACCTCTCTTGCCTCATGCTCACTTACTCCGGCCCCACTGTAAACAGAGATGATTTCTCGCTCATCCATGTTCATCCTTTGTAGCATCTTCACCAAAACAGAGTCGAGTTCATCACCGGAAGCGGAAAGGCGGCCGTCTACTAGGCAAATGACCTCGCCTTCGTTGACCTCTACACCATCAAGCGTCACAGATCGGGTAGCGTTTGTGATCTCACCGGTCGCGATTTGTTGCGCCGCTTTGTACATACTGTCGGCCGTGGCTTCTAATTCGCCATCAGGATTATGTGCGAGAAGGGCACTAAAACCTTGTGGTGCGGTACGCGTCGGCACCACGGTGACATGCTTCGGGCTTAAATCTCGCGCCGCTTTAGCCGCCAGAATGATGTTCTTGTTATTCGGCAAAATGATGATCTTATCTGTAGGCACATCCTGGATGGCCCGGAGAATTTCCTCTGTACTGGGATTGTTTGTCTGTCCTCCTTCCACAATGTATGCAGCGCCTAAGCTGCGGAAGATATCGGCCAATCCTTTCCCCGCGGCAACGGCGACAACTCCAATCTGACCCGGTGCAACCTTTACTTCCTCTATTTCCGGGATCGTTGCAGATGTGTTGATGATCGCTTCCATCTGCATCTGCATGTTTTCGACAACCACATCAGTGATCGTTCCCAGACTGATCCCATAGGAAAGCGGCTCGCCAGGGTTCTTGACATGAATATGCACTTTGATGGCGTTTTCATCGCCCACAACCACAGTAGAATCCCCCATAGTGTCAATTCGGTGGCGCACTTCCACCACATTCAGGTTCTCGCCCATTAATATGAACTGCACATCATACGGATTCTCGATCTGCCCATCTACCGGTACGGCCAATTCCTGGGCCGTTTGTTGTCGTAGCAAGCCAGCAGTTTGTTGATCTGCCAGGTGGTCCAGATCACGCATCTGCCGCGTCACATAGCGCAACATGCCCTCAAAGATGTACACCAGGCCCTGTCCACCGGAGTCAACGACTCCTGCCTGTTTGAGTACCGGGAGCAAGTCGGGAGTACGTTCTAGCGCTTGTTGGCAACGCTCAACGACACGCTCCATCACAAAACGCAGATCGTTGCTCTTCTCAGCCGCGTCCGCTGCCTCAGAAGCTCCTTCACGTATGACAGTCAGAATCGTGCCTTCAACAGGCCGCATAACGCCGTTATAAGCCGTGTCAGAGGCCTCTTGAAAGGCCTTGGCCAGGCCGTGGACGTCAAATGTCTCCTTGTTTTTCAGACCTTTGGCCAATCCACGCCATATTTGGCTGAGAATAACACCTGAGTTTCCCCGAGCGCCCATAAGAGCACCTTGGGACAGTTGGGCAGCCACACTGCCAACGTGGATCTCCTCACCATTCTCTATGCGGGCCACGGCCGCACGCATGGTGAGCAACATATTCGTACCCGTATCCCCGTCGGGCACAGGGAAAACATTTAGTGAGTTAACGTATTGGTGATTTTGTTCTAACCAAATCAGCCCGGCTTTTGCCAGTTTGCGTAGCTGTCGCCCGTTACATTGCAGCCATTTCTTCTGGACGGATAACACGCCCGGATAATCTTGCTGTACCAATTTCTCTCTCCTCTCAATACCAAGTTGAACGCGCGGAAGGTGCAAAGGTAGATTCTACTTGCCGGACGTAGATTGATCATTGTTGCTGAGTCGCAACCCCTGAACGAATATATTCACCTCGCGGACGGGCAAGCCCAACACATTTTCGACATGGTATTTGACTGTATTCTGAATACTTTCAGCGACAGTCCGGATGCGCACGCCGTGTTCTACAATCACGTAGACATCAATGACGATGGCGTCGTCTTCCATGCGCACGTCAATGCCACGCCGCCCATCACGCGTTAGCAGGCGGGCGATGCCATCAACGATATTCTTACTAGACATGCCAACGACACCGTAACATTGATTAATTGCCTGGCTTGCAATGGTGGCAATAGCTGTCGAAGATATGTCTATTTGACCTAGCGACTCATCTCTCGTTGGCATCTGAGCTCCAATCTCACTGAACAGTGCCCAAACGGCACTTTAACTTAATCATTTTCTGTGTAAGGTTGCAAAACAACCACGTCTGTGTATAATTTTGCCTTGCTTATTCTAAATCTGAGCGACCGTAACTGGTCGCTTTTAATCTGTCAGGACAAGGTGGAATTATGGCTAAATGTCAAATTTGCGGCAAAGGACCGATGTCTGGCCACAATGTTAGTTTTTCGCAGAAAAAGACCAAGCGAAAGTTCAGACCCAACATTCAGCGGGCTACTTTTCACGAGAACGGTCGCAAGGTTCGCAAGCAAGTCTGCACGCGCTGCCTGAAAGCCAGTGCGAAAAGCTAAGTACTAATTGTAAAAGTCAACAAACTCGTTTGAGGTCAGCTTGCAGCTGGCCTTTTTTCATGCTTCGTATCATAACCTAAAGTGAGCAGCGAGGCATTTTTTGTGCCCCTCTTTAAGCATACCGCGTTAACCAATGACGCTCCGCAAGACAGAACGAGACCCTGCCCTGATCAGGGCAGAATGAACTATATCTTCCGTTTCGCTATTTACCAGGGCAATCATATTGCCGCCCCGGCCGGCCCCGCTCAACTTTGCCCCAAGCGCACCCGCTCCTAGAGCCACTGCGACGAGGCGATTTAGTTCTGGCGAGGAAACAGTCATGTCGGCTAATAGCGCTTGATTATCATTCATCAAGTGGCCTATCCTAATCAAATCTCCTGTCTCAATCGCTGCTCTTGCTGCCACGGCAATTTCGCCGCAGCCATCGAATATCCGCTCAAATCGCCGGCGATCAGCTTGCCAGAAACGCCGCACATCGCCAACCACGTCTTTTGTACTGCTTTTCACCCCGGTGTCACCAACGAGCAGGCGTAACGGCCGAGCTATGTCAAACGTTTCTATCAGATTACCACGCTGTCGCCGCACGAAATAGACCGGCCGTTCGTAGGCGACCACTGTGTTATCAATGCCACTTGGCGTTCCATGATGGACTTTTTCCGCCTCATAGGTCAACGCGGAGACCCACGCCTCATTGGCTATGTAGGCCAATCCCAGGTAATCCGCCAGGGCCCGAATAACGGCTGCACTTATGGCCGCTCCGCTACCCAGTCCACTGGCTATAGGTATGTCGCTTGTTACCGTAATCCTAATATCCGGTAGCGCTTCCAGGCCAGCCGCGACCTGCACCTGCCGTACCGCCAGCGCCAGCGCATCATCTTCGCCAGCCTCCACCAGGGTTTTCTCAATGCCTAAATCGGGGGCAAGTAATTGTACACCTTGCTGCCGGTTGGGCTCAATCACAGCTGCGGCGCGTATCTGCGAAAGTGGAACGGCTACTGCGGGCCGGCCATAAACAACGGCGTGTTCGCCAAAAAGAATGATTTTTGCCGGTGCAGTCGCTCTTACCATTTGCTGTTCTCGTTGCCAATCCCCAGGTCCAATTTCATCAGAACACGTAAAGAGCTACAAATACAGCAATCGCCCACAGGACCATAGAAATTTGCATGGGGCGATCGCGCAAGAAGATATCTTCCGGAGCCCCGCCCTCATGCCGCACATGAATCAAGTACAGGTAACGGAATACTGCATAGAGCACAAAGGGAATCGTGAGCATCATAAAATGATTGGCCGGCAATCCCTCGGCGAGAAAGGTGTACAAAGTGTAAGCGATCACCGCGCCTGTAGTCACCAGGCCCAGCAGCCGGTCGACAAGATCGAGGTTGTATTCCTTTAATATCACCCGGTGACTGCCGGCACTCTCTCCTAGCAGCACCAGTTCATGCCTACGCTTTCCCAGTACCATAAATAGGGCCAGGAAACCGCCAAAAACATACAACCACGGCGAAAAACGTTCCACCTCGATCACTGCAACACCGGCGGCGATGCGCAAGATAAAACCTGTGGCCACGATCAATACATCAACCAATACGACGCGTTTCATCCAGAACGTGTAGCTAATCTGGATCAGCAGATAGAGCAACAGTACCCAGCCCAAACCGGTCGACAAGATGAATCCCGCCATCAAACTACCCACAGCCAAGACAGCCGCGGCAATGGCAGCGACAACCGGGCTCAATTGACCGGCCGCCAACGGCCGGTTTTTTTTGGTCGGATGCTGGCGATCATTTTCAATGTCCGCCAGATCATTCATTAAATATACGGCGCTGGACATTAGGCACAATAAAACAAAAGCAGCCAGCGTTCGCAAGACGCTTTCCGGATCGGTCAGCTTACGGTCAAAAAACAGCGCCACAAAAACGAAGACGTTCTTCGCCCATTGTCGCGGACGCATCGATTTAAGTAATCCCAGCAGCACAGAATACTCCTAAATCTCATGATCGCACGGATAGCCTACCTATCACGTGCCGTATAATTGTGCCAGATCGCCGATCATTTACAGCAGGTAAGTATTTTACCCGATCGGCTATGACAGGTGCAGAAAACAGAAGCCTTCATGAACTCCTTATTAACAGTTCTAGCCGGGAAACCAGATCTACTTAAGCGTCCCCTCAGGCACTAAGGTCCAGCGCCCGGGCAATATCGGCAATAATATCGTTAACGTTTTCGAGGCCGATAGAAATACGAATAAGACCCGGCGTGATCCCTACGGCTTGTCGTTCTTCTTCAGAAAGGGAACTGTGCGTGGTGCTGGCTGGATGGGTGGTGATAGTGCGCGAATCGCCAAGGTTGGCAGTCAAGGAACACAATTGAAGAGCATCCAGGAATCGCCGTCCCTGCTCTAGACCGCCTTTGAGGTCGAAAGTTACCATGCCGCCGCCGAGCTTCATTTGTCGTTTCGCCAGTTCATACTGCGGATGCGAGGGCAGGTGCGGGTATTTGACCCAGGAAACCGCCACTGACTTCTCCAACCATTCAGCCAATTCCTGCGCGCTCTGGCAATGTCTTTCCATGCGCACTGGCAATGTCTCCAAGCTCTTACTAAACATCCAGGCGTTAAACGGCGAAAGCGAGGGGCCAGTATGGCGTACAAAATAGGTTAATTCCTCCATAAGCTGTTCGTCGCCAAGCAAGACACCGCCAATGCCACGCCCTTGACCGTCAATGTACTTGGTGGCCGAATGCATGATCAGGTCGGCTCCATACTGCTTCGGTTTCTGAAGGATGGGTGTAGCAAACACGTTGTCTACCAGCAGGATGATATCTTGCGCCTGGCACAGCTCGCCCAGCCAGGCGAGATCAATGAGATCAAGCGCCGGGTTTGAGGGTGTTTCGACTAGACAAAGTCGCGTGTTCGGCTTGATCAAAGCGGGCCACGTTTCAGGACGCGCGATCTCAGCGTAGGTATGGGAGATTCCCCATCGGGGCAGGATACGCGTCAACACCTGGTGTGTGGAGCTGAAGAGGGATCTTGAAGCAAGGACGTGATCACCGCTGTTCAGCAATCCGGCCACGGCCGAAAAAACAGCCGACATTCCAGAAGCCACAGCCAGTCCGCTTTCTGTCCCTTCTAACACACACATCTTTTGGATGAACTCCGTGATATTAGGATTCCCATAGCGAGAATAGATATATCGGTCCTGCTCATTCGCAAACGTCGCTCGAGCTTGTTCAGCGTCCTCGAAAGTAAAGCTGGAGGACATATAAATGGAAGTAGCATGCTCTCGATGTGTGGATGCCGCAACCTGCGAGCGAATGACGGCCGTTTCTGGCTGCCAGGAATCGTTCGATTCACTGTTTTTTTTCTCGAACTGTGGCATGGTTCACCTCGCCAATTGACAAATAAAAAACTTCCCCGGCCAAGAACTTGGCCGGGGAAGTTCAGCAGTTAACAAAATGTTTCAGAGCGTATCAGCTTTCGCCATTACACACGGACGCGTCATTGTTATAGAACCAATTATAAGCGTAATAGGGATACGTGTGATCCGTGGTTAGTCTGATCGAGATGCGATAAGTTCCGGCCAACTCTTCGGGAATAGCGAAACTAGCTTCTATGGAGCCACCGGCCTCAGATATCAACGTGCCCGCATCAATATAGTATGGTACATACGACTTTGGCTGGCTCATTGGCTTGCCATAGTAGGAATCCATACCCGGTTTGCCCATATCTGGTTTCATCGGACCTTGTTGATAGGACATCTCGTTGCCTGGGCCGGAGGGCATTTGCGTTCCCTGGCCGGAGGGCATTTGCATTCCTTGGCCGGAGGGCATTTGCATTCCTTGGCCGGAAGGCATTTGCTGACCTTGGCCGGAAGGCATCTGCTGACCTTGGCCGGAAGGCATCTGCTGACCTTGGCCGGAAGGCATCTGCTGCCTTGGCCGGAAGGCATCTGCATTCCTTGGCCGGAAGGCATCTGCTGACCTTGGTCATAAGGCATTGGCTGACCTTGACCATAAGGCATTGGCTTGCCCATTGGTTCATATGGCATCGGACCATGCTCATAAGGCATAGGCAGTGGCGTTAGCAGCGGCCCCATTTTGACCGCGAACTCCTGGTCTTCGGGGAAGTCTGCCGTCACAATCGTAACCGAATCGTCCTTGACAACGACACAGATCTCAATGGACGGGACGTTCTCTGAATTCAAGTTTGTGTCGCCATTCTGCGCAGCAACCTTCATAGCTGTTTTGCGCGTTACTTCCGAGGACACTGCCTCTTCAGCAGGAGCGAACATCATGGTTCCGCTATCAGCGGGCAGGTCAAGGAAAAGGTTGGTTTCTTCAAAGAAGTAGATCGCCGCCTCGCCGAGGTAATTGACGAAATCATCCGAAAGTGAATCCGGCATGCAAAGGGCGCGAGTCATCGCCAATTCGGATATGGCAATGTTACTCCCGTCCGCCGTGTAATTACCGCGGCCGCTGTTGCAATCAGCCTGGACATTCACACTGCCGTCAGTCAAGAACTCGGCCGTGTACAGTTCAGGATTGTCAACCGGGACCATCCCATCCACAGGATCTGTGAATTCAGTCCATTGCCAGACCACACCTGTCAACCCCGTCGGATCGGCTGGTGCCTCGGCCGCTTCTTCAGCTGGTGCCTCGGCACCACCAGTTCCGCTTTCTTCGGCCGCTGCCGCACCGGCGACCACAAACTTCATGGTGCCACCATCAGCAACCAAATCGATTAAGAGATTACCATCTGCAATAGAGTAAATCGCGGCAGCACTGAGATAATTGACAAAATCATCCGACCGCGAACCTTCTTGACAAAGGGCAAGTGTCATCGCTCCAACGGTAATGGTGATACTACCATCTTCTTCCGCCGTGTAGCTCCCCGCGCCCATATTGCAATCGGCCTGAATGTTCATACCTCCATCCGGTAGAAAATCAACTTGGTAATTCTCCGGATTTTCAATTGCTTGTGTCCCTTCGACAGTATCGGAAAATTCGACCCACTGCCAGATCTGTCCGGATAACTCCGTGCTCGCGGTCGCATCAGCTGCAGACGAGGCTTCCTCAGCCGGGGCAGCTTCGGTGGTCTCGCTGGTCACAGCCGCCTCTCCGGTTCCATCGGCAGATGTTACCGGCATGGCGACCACCGGGGTTGTATTGTTATAGAACCAGTTGAAGGCATAATAGGGGAAAGTGTGATCCGTCTGGGCACGGATGGAAATTTTGTACTGGCCATACAGATCTTCGGGGATATCGAAGGTCAGTTGGAGAGCACTCCCGTCTCCTGAGTTAAATGTTCCAACCTCAATGCCGTTCACCCCGCGCGTATACATATAGCCCATGGTAACCGTGAAATCCTCGTTTTCCGGAAAATCCGAGGTCTCGAAAGTCACAGTGCCATCCTGTACGACAGCTAGGATCTTGATGGTAGGAACCGGCACCGTTGGATACCAGGCGTTATACATCTGTCCCCACATGCCCATACCTCCATGGGGACCACCAGGCGGTTGCATCGGACCCGGACCTCCGGGGGGATGGGGCGGTCGCATGGGACCACTCGCCTGTACCACGCCGAAGACAACAATGAGCACCAAGAACGACAAGACAGCCGCATATCTAAAGCGAGCTGATTTCAAGTTTTGGCGCATCCAGTTTAGGGATTTTGAGAACATGTTCTTCCTCCTTGGTCAAGTTCGCCAGTGAAATAAATTAAGAATGTGCTTTTAATTAACAACAAACAGGGTTATGGAAACAGATGCCTCAACAAAAATGAGAGTCCAATTCCCGCCGCTGATTATGTCGTGTAATGCAGTATACATAAGATAACCACAAAATACTATAGAACATCCGTTTCTTTTATGTCAATTCAATAATTATTGGGGCTAAATTAGTCGCTTTGGAGTTAATTTCACGACAAGTTTACCAGATGAACGCAGTATTTTCCCGATTGCCAGGCGTGAGAACAAATAACTGATCATGCTGTAACAACCGCCCAGCACACTGCTGCACAGGGCGACTTTCGCAGATAATTTTTTGACTTTCTACAGAACGCAGCGAAGTCTCAACCGGCTTGGTCACCGATCACGACCAGGATTTGGCCCTTCTCCACCCCGCTCCCCGCTTCTACCTTCACTTGGGTTACAATGCCATCCCGCGGAGCACGAAGTTCATTCTCCATTTTCATCGATTCCAGAATGACGACCCTATCGCCTTTGCAAACAATGTCCCCTCTGCTAACCGGCACCGCTATGACAGTGCCAGGCATGGGTGACTTTAGCAAAACCTCGCCATCCGGAGGCGCGAATGAACCGCGCGCTTTGGCCAGGCGATGCGAGCGTTCATCCTCCACCTCAACCGGGTACAGTTCCCCACGGATTAATACATCCCAATGCCCGTCCCCTTCGTCTACAACAGCCTCCAAAGAATGTTGGTTTAGAAGTAGAGATGTCACTCCACTTTTCGGCATCTGCCGGAAATCGATGTCGTAGCTCTTTCCATTGACTACAATCCGGTTATCCTGGCCGATTTCAATGACAAATTCTTGTTCGTTGACTTTCGCAATGTATATCATGGCTTTTGTCTTTCCAATGGCGCCCACTATTCTTACGCCATCCCAACCACCGCAGAAAAGTTATCTATGCAACCGATCCCAGCGACTGTACCATTTCCAATTGCTCATGTCGCCGGAGCCGGAATCCATAATTTGACCAGCACGCTGGCTCTGTTCGTGTGCGGCCAGGGTCGCCAGTATGGCCGCTTCCAAGGCATGGGGCGCTTCACGGCTGCTCATACTGAATCGTTCTTCAACAAATTTCGTGTCGAACTGTCCCGAGAGAAAACGGTGACTATCCATCATGTGCTGGTGAAAAGGGATATTTGTTTTGACTCCTGAGATGCGATACTCCTCCAACGCACGGCGCATTCGCAATACCGCCTCAGCGCGCGTATTGCCATAACAGATCAGTTTGCTTATCATCGGATCATAGAAAGGTGTAATCTCAAACCCAGGGAAAACACCCGTGTCCACACGCACACCGGGACCCGCCGGCAATTGGCTGGTGGCGATCACCCCCGTTGAAGGAAGGTAATCATTGTATGGATCTTCGGCGTTAATGCGGCACTCGATCGCCCATCCCTGGATGGTCACAGCTTCTTGACTCAATCCCAGGCGACGACCACGGGCGATACGCAATTGCTCCTGCACAATGTCTACTCCAGTGACCAGTTCGGTAACCGGGTGTTCTACCTGCAGCCGCGTGTTCATTTCCAGAAAATAGAAGTTCTTGTCGCGATCCATCAAGAATTCAATCGTGCCCGCGTTGACATAATTAACTGCCTTCGCAGCCGCGACGGCAACAGCGCCCATACGCTGCCTCAGCTCTTCATCAACCACAAAAGATGGCGCCTCTTCAATTAGCTTCTGGTGGCGTCTCTGCAAAGAACATTCACGTTCACCCAACGATATGACGCTGCCATGTGCGTCCGCCAACAATTGGATTTCAATATGGCGGCCTTCGGTGATCATCTTCTCCAGATAGACTATGTCACTGCCAAATGCAGCAAGGGCCTCCCGTTTTGCGGCTGCTATTGCATCGGGCAATTTTTCAGGCGCGTAAACCGGACGCATCCCTTTGCCGCCACCTCCAGCCGATGCCTTTACCAAGATTGGAAATCCGATTCCCGCTGCGGCTTCCAAGAGATCTTCGTCACGAAGGCCGGGTTCCGTACCAGGGACAACAGGAACACCGGCTGACTTGACAGTGGTTCGGGCTGTAAGCTTGTCTCCCATAACTTCAATGGCATAGGGAGAGGGACCGATAAACACCAGGTCTTCTTCATAGCAGGCGCGCGCGAATTCCGCATTTTCGGCTAAGAAACCATAACCGGGATGAATAGCATCGGCTCCGGAGCGCCGCGCCACGTCCAGGATTTTCTCCACGACCAGATAGCTTTCCCGTGCCGCTGGAGGCCCTATATGATAGGCCTCGTCGGCAAAGCGCACGTGGGGCGCATTGCGGTCAGCATCAGAATAAATGGCCACTGTGGCAATGCCGAGTTCATGGCAAGCGCGCAAAACGCGCATCGCTATTTCGCCCCTGTTGGCAATCAGTACTTTGTGGAACTGGCGGGTGTGTAATTCAGGCACGTTCATCATGTTGTGTCAATACTTAGGCAGCACGTTGTGGATCATTCTACAAAGTATCTATCCCCGGCGCCTCATAACGGTATATTACCATGTTTCTTGGGCGGGTTCTGATCCCGCTTATTCTGTAACATATGCAGAGCATTGATTAAGCGCGGTCGCGTCTCGCTAGGCTCAATAACGTCATCGATATAACCTAGTTCGGCCGCTATGAATGGGACTGGCAAAATGTTCGCGATATTGCTCAACCAGTTCTGCCTTGCGCGTCTCCGGATCTTCCGCTTCGGCCAATTCTTTGCGGTAGATGATACTGACCGCACCATCAGGCCCCATGACAGCGATTTCGGCCGTCGGCCAGGCCAGATTCAAATCAGCGCGAATATGTTTGCTGTTCATAACGCAATAAGCGCCGCCATATGCCTTGCGAGTCACAACTGTTATTTTGGGCACGGTTGCCTCACAAAAAGCGTAGAGTAATTTGGCCCCGTTGCGAATAATCCCGCCGTGCTCCTGATCAATGCCAGGGAGGAAACCGGGGACATCTTCGAACACGATCAGAGGGATGTTAAAACTATCGCAGAAGCGGACGAAGCGCGCCGCTTTCCCGCTGGAGTTGATGTCCAACACACCAGCCAGAACCATCGGCTGGTTGGCGACGATCCCAACACTAAATCCACCTAAGCGAGCAAAACCAACGACAATATTCTCTGCGAAGTGTTCCTGGATTTCGTAGAATTCGCCATCGTCGACGATTAATTGAATCGCCTTCTTGATGTCATAGGGCTTGTTGGGATTATCCGGCACCAGATCATTCAGTGCCGCTTCGGTTCTCAGATCATCATCTGTAACTGGTTTGGCGGGTGGATCTTCCATGTTGTTGGAAGGCAAAAAGCTCATCATCTCGCGAATCAAGTATAGGCAATCAGCCTCGGATTCGGCCGCTACATGGGCCACGCCGCTCTGTGTATTATGCGTCATGGCACCCCCCAACTCCTCGAAGGTAACCTTCTCTCCCGTAACGGATTCTACAACGTCAGGGCCGGTGATGAACATATGGCTGGTTTCTTTTACCATGAAGATAAAATCCGTCAGGGCAGGTGAATACACCGCGCCACCGGCACACGGTCCCATAATAGCACTGATCTGCGGTACGACACCAGAAGCCATCGTATTGCGCAAAAAAATATCGGCATATCCGCCTAGACTGACGACCCCTTCCTGAATCCGTGCCCCACCAGAATCATTGATGCCGATGACCGGCGCCCCATTGCGCATGGCCATGTCCATGATCTTGCATATTTTTTCGGCATGGATTCCGCTTAGGCTACCGCCAAAGACGGTGAAGTCCTGGCTAAATACATAAACGAGACGGCCGTCAATGGCCCCCCAACCTGTCACAACGCTGTCACCAGGAACGCGTTGTTCATCCATGCCGAAATTCCGCTCGCGATGGACGGCAAAGGGATCCAATTCGCGAAACGAACCCTTGTCCAAGAGCGTCTCAATCCGTTCGTGCGCGGTCATTTTGCCTTTGGCGCGTTGTCTGGCAATACGTTCCTCACCACCGCCCATTTTCGACTCGTGTCTGAGCTGGTGTAATCTCTCAATCTTGGGATTCATCGTCTTATCCATGGTGCTATGTCCCGCTTTTTCTGTTTTCATTCATGACGCCCTGTCTCATTCCATGAAATAGGATCTCGATTCGCTCCTGTTCAAAGACCAAATAGCGAAAATTATTGCCAAGTCATAAAGCAAAATGCGCACAAGCCAACTCTGAGTACTTTCAGCGATACGAACAAAAATACCTAGCAGGATCAGTTCATAAAGTACATATAGTAACAAGAGCAAAGGGAGTAGCCAGTGCGTAAAGCGCTGTCTGCGCCACAACGCAATCGCTGCTCCCCAGAACAGCGCCATCCAAACACCTGCAAAGAGAAGCAGCAGGCGAGGATCGGGATTCACATCAAAGCTCAATAATAAGCTGAACTGGTGAGCCAGCGCAAGCACCTTTCCTGCATTCCAAGCTCCTAAAAGGGTAACCCCTAAGAGCGTGATGGTTACGGGGCGTGGGCGTTTTGGCATGAGCCTCATCAGATTGGATTATAGGTCAAGGCCGCCGCAGAGCAAAAAAATCATAACTTGCATATTCTATTGGAGAGCGTGAGGGCAAATCAGGTTCGCTGGCTTGCACAGTTAAAATTACTCCTCTAGAAGCTTGCAGAAGATAATAAGCTATGAGAGGATAGGTTCATGGGCATTCAACGACAAGATTGGGACAACCTTTGGAGTGGGCTTGACCCACAACAACCTGGAGCGGGCCGTTGCGGCTGCTGGCTTGCCATGGCACTGTTGAGCCTCGTCTTGTTAGCTGCCTGCTTGGCCAGTGCTTATCTGGTCTGGCAGCGGTTTGGATTGCCGCTCCAGCCAGGATTACTACTGGCGCCGCCAACCGCCATATCAGCAGCAGGTACGGTCGAATCTGAGTCTCCTATTTCCTCGATATCTGAAACACCTTCCCTGGCGCCAACCGTGACCCTGCCCTCCAACCAGGCCGCAACTGATGTCGTGGCCAGACAAGTGGCTGCCGCACCTATCTTGGATGGGTACCTGGATGAATGGGTTGACGGTCCTGCCTACGACTCCCAGTTCCGAGTCTTCACTGCGCAGCAGTGGGACGGAACGGACGATGTCACTGCCACATGGCACTTGGCCTGGGACAGCAACAATCTTTATGTAGCGGCCCAAGTCGCAGATGACATCCACGTACAAACACAGACGGGCAACCAGATATTCAGAGGTGACGGCCTTAGCCTACAAATAGACGGCGAACGAGCGGCAGACTTCGGGCCTTCGCTCAGCCCAGATGATTTCCAGATAAATTTGTCCCCCGGCGATTTTGGCGGCATCGCTCCATCAGCTCACCGTTTTCGGGGAAGCAACGACGGCACAATGCCCGATGCCCCTGGACATCGGATAGAGTTAGCCGCCCTGCAAACGGAACAGGGTTACAATGTGGAAGCAGCCATTCCCTGGCGAGATATTGGATTGACCCCTGCCCTTGGTTTGGTTATCGGCGTGGCTCTTAACGTCAATGACAACGACACGCCAGGCACGGCCGTACAGGAACTGATGAAATCGCACATTGCTACCCGTGCATTTAGGGATCCAACCAGTTGGGGCACATTGACGCTAAATTGACCCTACACTGTGCTCGCTTTGGCTACAAACACACCCAGGCGACGATCCTTCTGTACGCCATCCCAGCTGAAAACACGGCCGTTCATCACGATATAGACACCCGCAGGCAACAATTGCACCGCACTCACACTGCAACCCAGATTGAAGAGAGCGTCTGAACCGACTACGGAATAAGGCACCATAGCCCCTGTGAAGACAATCGTTTTGTCGAGTCCCGCTTCGCTCACAAGCCGGGCCGTTTCCACCATTGTATCGGTGCCATGCGTAACGATAATTTGCCTTTCCGGCGCATCTTGACAGGCTGACAACACACGCAGACGATCTTCGATGGTCATGTGCAGACTGTCGACGAGTTGGCTGGTTTCACACGCAATGGGTACCGTAGCCCGTATCTGTTGCAAGATCTGGGGCAGTTGCGTCTCCTTAAAAGTCAATACCCCTTCTATCTCATCGTATTTCTTATCGAAGGTGCCGCCGGTGACGACGATGCGTATACTCATACCGTTACCTTGTTTCGTTTCCGCACCGGCGGGCACTGCCACGCTTCGAGCGGCGTTTCGCGGCGCAGATCTTTCAATTTCGGTAAGATGCCACATGCAAAACATTGATTTCGGCAGTCAACCCGCGTCTCTTCCTGCTGGCTCATCAGGTAATCCTTGGTTAGAAATTTCTTCGTCACGGCAATATCCATGTGTTCCCAGGGAAAGATCTCATCAACAGAACGCCTACGGTGCGTATAGAAAGCGGGATCGAGCTTCTCTTCTGCCAGAGCTTCGTTCCAGGCATCCTGCCTAAAGTGCTCCACCCAGGCATCAAAGCGAGCCCCTTTACGCCATGCCTTCTCGACCACGGCGGCGAGACGCCGGTCTCCACGGCTCAAGAAGCCTTCAAACAAGGACTCTTCCGCATCGTTCCAGCGCAGGCGCAACCCCGGGCCGCGCATTTCACGCCGCAGCAGCTCCAATTTGGCCTGGATGCTCTCAAAGGAGTCCATCGCTTCCCATTGAAAAGGTGTATGCGGTTTGGGGATGAAGGTACTTACGCCCACATTGACACTCGCTTTTCGGCCGTGGAATTTTCGCCCTTCCGCCAGCACCTGTTTGGAGAGATCGACAATGGCCTGCACATCTTCCAACGATTCTCTGGGGTGGCCAATCATGAAGTAGAGTTTGATCGTTCGCCACTTGCGGCGGTAGATCTCGCGCGTCGTTTCCAGGAGCTCTTCGTGGCTGACATATTTGTTGATGATATTGCGCATTTTTTCTGTGGCCGCTTCAGGCGCAAGGGTGAAACCGCCACGCCTACTGTCGCCTAAGTTGTCCATCAAGTCGGTGGAAACGGTTTCAATGCGCAGAGAGGGCAAGGACACGTTTAATCCATCGGTGCCAAAGCGACGGCCGATCTGCTCCGTCAACTCCAAGACATAGGTATAGTCACTGGAAGAAAGGGAGAGCAAAGCGATCTCCTCGTAGCCAGTTTTTTCCAGGATCTGCTCCATCGCTTGCAGAACCTCTTCAACTGGTCGTTCCCGTACCGGGCGCGTGACCATACCGGCATGACAAAATCGGCAGCCTCGTGTGCAACCGCGCATAATCTCAACCGGCGCTCGATTGTGAACCGTTTCAATAAAGGGCACGATGAAATCAGTAACGGGTGGAGGCAAAACAGGCACAATAGTCTTAAGCACCTTGGCTGGCGCCTCCGGCATGTTGGGAGTAATAGCTTCAACCGTGCCATCGTCGTGGTAGGCAACATCATAGAAACGGGGCACATAACAGCCTTCGATCTGCGCGATGTGGCGCAACTGCGTTTGCCTATCTAGCTGTCTGGCCGCGCGCATGACGCCAATGATCTTGAGTATCGCTTCTTCGCCTTCACCGATGACAAAAACATCGATAAAAGGGGCCACGGGTTCCGGATTGTAACAAGCGTGCCCACCGGCGATGATCAACGGGTAGGTCTCGTCTCGATCCAGGCTCCTCACCGGCATCCCGGCAAGATCGATGAGGTTTAGAGCGTTGGTGAACAACTGCTCATAGGGCAGGCTAATACCGAGGAGATCAAATTGATGGACGGCATGTTTTGTCTCCAACGAAAAGAGGGGCAACCCCTTTTCACGCATTTTCGCTTCCATATCCGTCCAGGGGCAGTACACACGCTCCGCCAGCAAATTCTTATGCTTATTGATGATATCGTAAAGGATCATCAGACCCAGGTTGGACATACCCAGATCGTAAATGTCAGGAAAAGCCAGAGCGACTTTGAAGTCGGTCGCTTCCCAATCTTTGACGACCTGGTTATATTCTCCACCAGTGTACCGCCCCGGTTTTGCAACGCGCGGCAGAATGCGCTCGAGAGCGCTTTCGATCTCTTCTGCTGTGCTGATCATGGATTAGTCAGTATCAAGTGAACGGCCGTACCCGGCAACTATTCCCGTGATATGGGACCCAGGCCAATGCGAACACACTTCGCTCACTATTATTTTTGTCATAATTATAACGGAAAATAAGGCGGCGCGTAGCAGCAATTTAGGGCATCGTCATGTATCGGCTATTCACGGCAATCTACCTTATCTTTAGGTTTTACTTCTGCGCCACGTAGACGATCCATTCGCCAGCATCGTACAGAGGCAGATCACCCCACCGTTCGTAGACGTCGACGGAACTAAATCCTGCATCGCGCAGCATCTGCACCATCTCCGGCACAGCATAAGTCTGGTCGCTCAGGTTGATCTCTGTAGATTCGGCCGTCTCGAGATCGATGATCGTGAATTCTTCGACGGAAATCTTTTCCTCCGCCAGCCAGGTGCGTTCGCCCAGGTGCAAGAACGGCCGATCCCCCCACAATCCCTTGTCATCCGTAAACCACCAACTGCTATGATTCTTGTCCACGCGCTCCTGATCGAGCAGCTCGATAGCAAGGCGGGCCCCAGGCTTCAGCACCCTGGCGATCTCCTGCAGCAAAGCCAGCGCCTCTTCACGGCGGAAAACCGCCAGTTGGCCGTACAGGAATAGCGCGGCATCAAAAGAGGCCGGGGAGAAAGTCGCGACTCTAACATCCTTTTCTAGGAAAGAACAAGATTTCGCAACACCTTGCCGGGCAGCATACTCTCGCGCATAGGCTATAGCAGCAGGGCTAAAATCAACACCAGTCACCTGGCAACCCTGCCGGGCAAACTCGACGGCGTAAAGTCCAGGGCCACAGGTCATATCCAGCATCTGATGACCAGCCGCAACCCCTAGTTTTTCTTGCAGCCAGCCAATCTGCAACTCCCGTTCCGCCGACACGCGAGAAGCAGCCCCATGGGACTGATCCAGATGTTCCTTTAGCATGCGCTGCGCAAAAGATGGTTCATCCCAGGGAAGGTTGCCACCATCCACCCAGGGCTGGGGTGGATCAGGGCGATTGTAGAGTCGCCAAAGAATATCGGAAAAACGAGGCTCTTTATCACTCATAATTTGTCACATTTCACATGAAAGTCACTTGATCTCTGTGAGCACCCATTATAACATCAGCCAGCAACTTAGCGGAGAAATCCTGAATAGCATGCCGATTTAGGTAGATACAGCGGACTTAAAGAGTAACGTAAAGGTATTCTGGTTTTTGATGTTGAACGATATCGAGCGGCATAACCGAACTGTTATGCTCAACCGTGTCAAGAATTACTGGCTCAAAGGTGTCCTGGAAGAGTCGCTTCACGGCGGAGAGCTGATCGACCTCAGTCTGGCCTACCGGCCCAGCGCCTTGGCCGGCAGCCTGGAACCGGTATGGCAGCAAACGGCCGAATACGACATTCCGTTGCCCTTCGGCACCAAGATCAGCACCGTATTTTCGGCCGCTGACGGTGAATTGCTCATCCTGGGTGATCCAGGCGCCGGCAAAACGACGATGCTGCTGCAACTGGTCAGCGATTTGCTGGCCTATGCTGAAGGTGACGAGGCACAGCCGATACCCGTCGTGTTTAGTCTGGCCAGTTGGAACAGCGAGTTACCTTTAGACGAGTGGCTTATTGGCGAACTGAGCAACAATTACGAAGTGCCCCACCAGCTCAGCCGCACCTGGATTACCGATAAGGGCTTCGTGCCCTTGCTTGATGGGCTGGATGAAGTGGAACAGGAGCAGCGTACAGCCTGTGCTGATGCCATCAATGTTTTCCGCCAACAGTATCCGCAAGTCTGGATGTTGGTTACGACGCGCAGCCAGGACTACCACGCGGTGTCAACCCGGTTACAGCTTGACAAGGCCATCGTTCTCCAATCCTTAAGCATAGAACAGATTGACATCTATTTGAGAAGTCGCGGCCAGCGCCTGGCAGGTTTGAGGGAGGCTCTTCATCAAGATGCGACGCTGCGTGAACTTGCGCAGTCACCACTTATGCTCAGCATCATGACCCTGGCCTATCATCGTGTGCCGGCCGAGGTTGCATTCTCGCTCGGAAACCGCGAAACCGGACGCAATCTACTGTTTGACGTCTATGTCGAACGTATGAGCCGTTATCGCAGTGGTGACAAGGAATTTGCTCCAGAAGACACTTTACATTGGTTATCCTGGTTGGCAAGTATGATGGAGCGTCAAAACCGGACCATGTTCTTCCTGGAAAGTATGCAGCCGAGCTGGCTGCCGAACACGGGACATCGCCCCTTCACCAACATACTGAAGCTCACCATCTTGCTTTCTGCTGTAATCTTGGCTTCGATCGCCGGGCTGATTGGCTATCCGTTTTATGGCTTGCAAGGCCTCGGCGTGGCAATGCTTTTGGGCGCACTGGCCGGACTCCTGCCAATCCTGAGTAAGCGCCTGCTGCTGCGTACCAAGATCGAATGGGATAAGATCGAAACTGTAGAAGCCTTTGGCTGGTCATGGCCATGGACCTGGCTGGGCCTGGCGGCCGGCGGATTCGCCGGCCTGCTTGTTGGCTTGGCTATCACCTGGGTAGACAACATAGACGGCGCTTCCGGCGTGCCTTGGATACTATTGCTGCCTCTGTTTTTTGGCGCCGGTCTCGTGTTAGATAGAGCGGTGCAGCGCAGCGAAGTTAAGATCCGCACGACGCCCGGCCAGGGAATCCGGCAATCGCGCCTAAATGGGCTTCAGGTAGGAATAGCAACTATAATGGTAATGGCCGTACTTGCGACCCTTTTGTTGTTAGCAGGCAGCTTACTAGGCCTACAAATAGCCTGGATGGCGGCATTACCCTGGCTTTGCGGCGCTGCTTTGCTTCTAGGACTTACCTCTGGTCTCGCCTATGGTGGTTTTGCCGCGCTACAATTTCACTGGTTGCGATCCCTTTTATACCGTTTAGGAGCTATTCCAGATGGATATGTGCGCTTCCTCGATTATGCCGCAGAAAGGAGCTTGTTGCGCAGAGTGGGCGGTGGTTATACCTTTATGCATGCTTTGCTGCTGGACTACTTTGCCAAGCGAAATGGACCGCGCCCAGCAGGTATCGCCAGCATAGACCATAAAACGAATGAATAGCTATGAATCACAAAGGATTGCCTGATCTACCTCCCGAGCGCAGATGGCGGCGCCAGACCTTCCCAGCCCCGATTGTCGTCGCTTTGATCCGGCGCCAGTTCCGCCGCCCAGTGTCGGCAGACCTAGCTCCCCATTACCTGCTTATCAAGCGCAATGACAGCCCTTATGGCGGACAGTGGGCATTGGTTGGCGGGAAATGGGATTTTGGCGAGACTTTGAGCGAGGCGATTCTTCGTGAAGTCAAGGAAGAAACAAACCTGGATGCATCATTTATCGCGGTCCGTGGCCTGGTAAATGAGCGCGTTGTTCCACTCGGTCCGGATGGAAATGGAGCCCATTTCCTCATTTTCGTTTGTGAACTCAGCGCCGCCAAGGGAGATGCTGCGGAGCAAGAAGAAGGTGCGGTCGGCTGGTTCACACACGAACAAATCGACGGGCTGCATGGGGACCAAGCAATCATCCCCAGCGATTACGCCATGATTCGCAGTTTTGCCGGTGCGCGCGAAGCCGTACCCCACATTGAAGCAGAGATGCGTGCGCCTATTGGTGGAGCCGCCAATGATCCAATCCAACTACAGCGTTTCGAGCGCATTGAAGGTCGTGACAATTACGAATCCCGGTATTAAGCATCTAGCAGTTTATTGGAAAAAGAAAATGAGGGAATTCTTGAATTTGCCTATTTCAACAACCGGGTAACTTCTGCCATCAACAACTCCGCCACATTCCCGGCAGAAGCCATATCGTGCTTGGGAAAATACATTTCTGTTAAAATAGAACAATGCCTTACTTGCCTGGCGAGATAATCAATAAACGATACCGCATCGTGAGCCTCTTAGGTTCAAGCTCCTATGGGGCGATGTACCGGGCTTGGGATTCATCCGCGCAGCAAAGTGTGGCCATAAAAGAATACTTGGACCCTTCCGTTGAGACTCAAAAACGCTTCCGCGCTGAAGCTCGAAAACTTAACCAACTGCAGCATCCGCACTTAGCGGCGGTTCTTGACCATTTCGTGCTCGACAACGCGGGCCAATACCTGGTAAGCCAATACATCGACGGGGTCGACTTGCAGAGCCTGCTTAACCAGTACGGCCCATTGCCCTCGGACCTCACAGTCGCCTGGCTGCAAGCAGTCTGCCAGCCTTTGTCTTACCTGCACGAGAAGAAACAGCTCCACCTCGATATTAAACCGGCAAACATCTGTGTGACCCCGGCCGGAGAGATTTTCCTTGTGGATAGCGGCTTACCAGGAATGGGCACGCGCCCCCACGAGGGCGGTTATGGTTCGCCAGAACAGCAGAGCCAAGGGGAGGTTACCGCTGCCAGCGATATCTACAGCCTAGGGGCTACATTATATACATTGCTCACAGCCCAAAATCCGCCGAATGCCCTAAGTCGCGAAAGCGGTCTGCAAATTTTGGTTCCGGCGCGAGAGGTAAATCCTGACATCGAGCCCTATCTATCCGTAGTGGCCACACGGGCCATGTCTTTGCGTCCGGACACACGCTATGAGTCGGCCATCGATTTTGCCAGGGCATTGGAACGGCCGTCCGGCCACCCCCAACCCATAATAAGCGGGGGAAGACGGGCGCCACAACCGCATAGCGCACCCCCACTTCCACCGCGCCTGCCTCCCAGCCGCCGGCGCGAGATGGAAAGGCGTTCAATCTATGGTCTCCTGGCCCTACTCCTGATGGTTATTTCTGCCGCCATAGCCTTCGGCATCTTTAATCTGGCCGGACCTTCACAGGTAACGGACGCCGAGGCTACGGCCACACTTGAATCGGCCGTCGTTGCCGCCCTTACAGCCATCGCACCTACCTCCACACCTACTCCTATGCCTACCGCGCCGCCGACGCCGACGCCTGAGCCCTTTATTACGCAGACCGGATCGCGTATGATCCTGATTCCTGAAGGGATTTTCCGCATGGGCGAAGATGAGAGCGATAGTAGAGATCGACAGCCCTCGCACCTGGTGCGTCTAGATGCCTACTACATTGACGAAACAGAAGTCACCAACGGGGAATACGCGCAATGCGTGGCGGCAGGCGCTTGTGAGCCCCCTGCTAGCTCCAATGCCACCTTCCATGAGAGTTATTTTGGCGATCCCGCCTTTGATGATTACCCAGTGATTTTTGTGAGATGGTACGACGCCGAGGCCTTTTGCCAATGGCGCGAAGCCCGCCTGCCATCGGAAGCTGAGTGGGAAAAGGCCGCGGGCTTTGATCCTATCGAAAGCATCCGATACTTATATCCTTGGGGAGATGCTTTCGACAGCACGCGTCTGAACTTCTGCGATGAAAATTGTCCGCGCGATTTTCGGGACGGATCCGCTGATGACGGTCACCAAGACACGGCGCCAGTCGGCAGCTACGCGGATGGCCATTCTCCTTTCGGTATTTACGATATGTCTGGTAATGTCATGGAATGGGTCAGCGATTGGTACGATCCCCGTTTCTACCGCGATTCAACAGACACCAATCCCCTTGGACCGGTCGAAGGCCAATTTAAGACAATACGTGGCGGCTCCTGGTTGTCTCCTGCTGAGGACACAGTCGTGACGGCGCGCGATTCCTTCGATCCGCTGGTGGCCCGGACCAACCTTGGCTTCCGCTGCGCCATGACGCCACCTTGATAACAGAATCTCGCCTATCTTGTCGACCGGCGAGATCACCAATAAATGGAGTCTGCTCATGACTGATCTACTTCCCAAATCGCTTTCCACACTGGCTGAAGCGTTACGTTCTGGTCGGCTGCCTCTCCTTCACTATCTCGACAGCTTGGAAATCTTATTCAAGCAACGGGAACCTGAAGTGCTGGCATTTATTCCTGAACCAGGGCGATTTGTGCGGCTGCAGCGCCAGGCCCAGGATCTACTCGCAAAGTATCCGGACCCTGGGCAACGGCCGTCTCTTTTTGGCGTGCCGCTCGGCGTAAAAGATATCTTTCATGTATCAGACTTCGTTACACTAGCCGGAAGCTCACTGCCTGAAGCGTTATTGCAGGGCCCTGAAGCTCTCTCTGTAACCACTTTGCGCGCTTCTGGGGCGTTGATCTTGGGCAAGACCGTAACGACAGAATTTGCCTACTTCGCACCGGGCCCTACCCGCAATCCACATGCGCCCACTCATACACCGGGCGGTTCCAGCAGCGGATCGGCCGCCGCTGTGGGGGCCAGGCTCTGCTCACTGGCGCTAGGAACACAAACCATCGGCTCCATAAACCGGCCTGCCGCCTTTTGCGGCGTCGTCGGCTACAAACCGAGCTACGACAGGATTTCCAGAGAGGGCGTTATCCCGCTCTCCCCGTCAGCCGATCATGTGGGCTTTTTTGTGCCCCGCGTCGTCGATGTGGCGCTCGTGGCCCCCTTGTTGTGCCGCAACTGGCAAGCGACGGCCATCCATAAGCCAATCTTGGGAATTCCAGAAGGGCCCTACCTGGCACGTACTTCTGCCGATGGATTGGCTCACTTTGAGGCCACATGCCAGCGTCTGCGCCAGGCGGGTTTTACAGTGAAAACAGTGCCAGCAATGCCTGACTTCGACGAGATTCATGAGCGGCACAACCTTATCGTGGCCGCCGAAGCAGCGCAGGTACACGCTGACTGGTACGCCGGCTATGAACAGCTTTACCATCCCAAAACGGCCGACTTGATCGATCGTGGCCGCCAATTATCCCCAGACCAGCTAAAGGTAGCACTGCACGGGCAAGAAAAGCTGCGGCGCGAGCTCACCCAACTTATGGACCAGAATGGGCTGGATATGTGGATCAGCCCTTCGGCCGTTGGCCCCGCACCGGACGGGCTTGATGGCACAGGCGACCCGGTGATGAACCTGCCCTGGACCCATGCCGGTTTGCCCACGCTCAGCGTCCCTGCCGGTGCCAACAGCACCGGATTACCCATGGGTCTGCAATTGGCAGCCCGATGGCATGATGATGAACGGCTTGTAGACTGGTCAGCAGCGATCGAAGACGCTGTTTCATCCTAGCTGCTTAGCCACACTTTCTCCTCTCCACTCCACGCCGTACTAATTTTATTAACTGCGGTTAAAAATCACATGTAGCCCACACTAAAACATTAGTTAACCCCTTGTATGATGGGCCGTCTTGTTAGATAATTAGCAGCAGGTGCGGGAGCTTTTTGTAGATGCCGTTCCGAAACTCGATTAAATAGCTTCCGCGATCAAGGTAGAGATCCGTGACTACAAACCACGAAGAAGAGCACGAACAAAGCTGTCTGGCATTGATAGATGCCGCCGTCGCTGATGAGGAGGGTATCGTCAACGTTGCCGTAGATACAGAACATGCTACGGTCACGCTTGACTACGATCCGGCAAGATTCTCCGAGGCTGATTTTGCCCGCGTGTCGCAGCTCTTTGGGCCAACATTGCACGCGCGATGGCAAACCTGCACCATGCGCCTGGGCAAACATGGTGGACGTGCTTGCGAATCCTGCGCACTGGCTCTAGAGCGCGAGGTGCAGCAGTTCGCCGGCGTTCGGCATGCCTCAGCGAGCTTCATGGGGGGGGTAATGAGTGTGCAGTACGATGACAGACTTGTCTCACCCAGCGAACTGGTACAGCAGGTCGGGGAGCTGGGTGTTGATGTGTGGCCCTCCGCGGCAGAACTGCCCGTTTCCGAACCAAAAACAGATGAAATCGGATTCACTCGCGCTTGGGAGTGGACCATCGAGCATATCGAGGCCATATTTGCCACTATCACGTTCGTGGCCATGATAGCAGCCCTGATTATCTCAGAGGCGCCAAACGCGCCTCCATACCTTTCCACGGCCCTATACGTCGTCGCCTACATCACCGGCGGAACCTTTGGCCTAAAAGCGGGGCTGGAATCATTACGGGCACGTACCATTGACGTCGATCTGGTGATGGTTCTGGCCGCATTAGGAGCAGCCTACGTCGGCCAGCCCTTCGAAGGCGCTATGCTGCTCTTCCTTTTCTCGCTATCCAACGTGCTGCAAAGTTACGCTATGGGGCGCACGCGCAGCGCCATTCGTTCGATGATGGAACTGCGCCCATCGCAGGCGATGGTGCGCCGAGGGAACAGGACGATTGCCTTGCCCATCGAACTAATTCATGTCGGCGACCGTATCTTGGTTAAGCCAGGAGAACGTATCGCCCTGGACGGCGTTGTGGTAGAAGGTGGCAGCACGGTTAATCAAGCCTCGATCACCGGTGAATCTATGCCCGTGAGTAAAGAGGAAGGGGACAAAGTATTTGCCGGAACCATCAACCAAAATGGCCACCTGGAAATCGGCGTCACCAAACTGGCAAAAGACTCGACCATTGCCAAGCTCATCCAAATGGTTGAAGAGGCCCAGAGCGAAAAGGCGGAAACACAACGCTTTATCGACCAGGCGGAACAATACTATGCCATGGGGGTTCTGATTCTCACCGCCCTGGCCATTGTGATTCCCATCCTCATCATGCAGGAATCATTGGATGAGACCCTCTATCGCGCCATGACGATCATGGTCGCCGCTTCTCCCTGCGCCATTGTGATCAGCACACCGGCTACAGTTCTCTCCGCCATTGGCAATGGTGCCCGGCGAGGTGTCTTATTCAAGGGCGGGGTCTACGTCGAAAACGCAGCGACAGTAAAAGTCATCGCTTTTGATAAGACTGGCACGCTGACTATCGGCGAACCTCGAGTAACCAATGTGATTCCTTGCGCAACGTGGGACGGAACCGAAGATGAGCTGCTGGCCTTGGCTGCAGCCGTAGAAGATAGATCGGAACATCCACTGGGCCAAGCTGTCGTACATGCCGCCAAAGATCGCCACTTAATGCTGCCCGAAGCGGCTGCTTTTCAGGCCACGCCAGGTAAAGGCGTGCGCGCTGCGGTAAACGGCCGTACACTGCACATCGGCAACCGGCGCTATTTCTCCGATTTGCCTGGCTCCAACCTGGAAGAAGCCTCCCGCTTTGTTGACCGGCTGCAGAACGAGGGCAAAACAAGCGTTCTAATTGCACAGATGGATGAACAGGATCGCCAGGCACAGATCTTGGGGGTCATCGCCTTTGCCGACATCTTGCGCTCCGACGCGGCCGAGGTTGTCGCCGCGCTGAAGCAGAAGGGGGTCGAACACGTGGTCATGCTCACAGGGGACAATGAAGTGGTTGCCCAGCATATCGCCGCTGAAGTTGGCGTTGACGATGTCTATGCCGAACTGCTGCCTGGAGACAAAGTGCGGGTCGTGCATGAAGTACGCGCGAAGTATGGGCCGGTGGCCATGGTCGGCGACGGCGTCAACGATGCGCCGGCCCTGGCTACGGCCGATATTGGTATCGCCATGGGCGCCGCCGGGACTGATGTGGCCTTGGAAACGGCCGACATCGTGCTTATGTCCGACGACTTACACAATATTCCTTACGTCATCGGCCTCAGCCGCAAGACGCGCCAGACGCTGGTGGTCAACCTGGCCTTTGCCCTATTTATGATCGTTCTCATGCTCGCCGCCATTTTCTGGCGCGAATTACCGCTGCCAGCGGCCGTAATAGGGCATGAGGGCGGCACCGTTCTCGTTTCTCTGAACGGCATGCGCATGCTCAAATATAATCCTGATTAAGCTGTTTTTGTAAGTTCAGACACGCGTTCTCAACTACCCCGATACTATTGCGCCTTTTAGTAAGCGTTTTGGCCTGCTCTATTTTGGCAAGCTGAATTCAGGTTCTGATCACGCCACTTCACGACAAAAATGACGTTAACCTGGAAAAGACATCTGCCTTTTCCAAGCCGGATAAGGAAGGATTGCTGCCCTTTCGTATTATATAGTACTATGTATTATTGGCGGAATTGATTTTGTTTCTTTGTTCCTTTTGATCTTTTTATACTGGGATCAAAGTCGATTCTTATAGGAAACTAGGGGGTAGGGGGGAGGTAGGAGGTAGGAGATAGACATAGGGTTGTGTTTTCATTAGGGGCCATTATATCATTTTTTATTTTTTTTTTTTTTTTTTTATTTTTTTTTTTTATTTTTTTTTTTTATTTTTTCCAAGACAATATACTACCAATTCTAGTCTTATTGCATTTACTGATCATTCGTGTTTGACCTCGTTCACATGTTTACTGACCATACTGCTGGCTGAAGCTCTTTATTATATCAGCATTATCTGATTCTATATCGTCTCCTATCCATTCCGCGTTGCCTCCGCGCATCTTCTCTGTCCTGCATCTGGTTTGATGCACACTGTGCCTGTCCTGCCTTCAAATGTGGTTGACTCGCGTTCTGTGTTATCCATCTTTCGCATCTTTCTATCCAACTCTGCCATTTTATCTGTGTAGCGGCTTTCCTTATTTTTTCTTTCATTTACCGCGCCTTTCACAGCGAAGCTTAGCGTAACACAATTCCGTGTACGCATGCTACCTGTCGTACACCATAAAAATTTTCAACTTTTTTTTCGGACTTAGCATTTTGTGCTATATAATCCTCCTATTAGAGTTATTGTGTTCGATTTGTCAAGCTCTCTATAAAACAAACTTTTCTGTCCCCATATAGACTATATAGCGCCACCTGTGTATTCTAACATCTCACGCCGCTGACCTTATCTGCTCCCGCCGATATGTAAATCTACTCTCCTCAGCTTCCTTCTGAAAGTATTTCCAGGTGCCTGCTTCACTGATATTACATAACATCTCAGCTATTTTAGCTATTTCTTCGCTATTCAGGTGTTTATCCCCTTCCACGATATGTTTCCTATTAAAGTCTAAATCCGCCATTATCTCTTACCGATGCTCTAATAATTTACCAGCTGCAGAAGATCTCTGTCTTATATTATGATTTTATAATAATAGATCCATGAATTTTCTGAACTGCTGCCATCCATACCTTCTTTCATCTTGTCTTATCACCGCATATCCCCGCTGCCCCTTAATATTCGCGCACGCAATCAAATCGCGAGATTCCTCCTCATTCCTTACCTCAGCGACCCTCCTGCGCAGTGCAACCGCCGTTGATATGCATATCCAGCCCTGTATAGAAACTGAATTGCGCGCTTGCGTCTTTTACACTCTCTTATCACCATTGAGAATTCAGATCATATTCAATTGAGCGCAGCAATATATATTCAGATACCTGCTCTCCATTTGACCTCCGTAAAATGCAGTTGTTCCTTTAGTCTTCATCCTATCTCCTCTCAGCCCATTATGCCACTGTGGTCGCAGCGAAAAAACGCCGCAGCGGTGCAAACAATGCTGCAAGAATTAGTGAATGCTAACATCTTCATCGTACCACTTGACGGCCAGCAGGATTGGTTCCGCTATCACCACCTTTTCCAGCAGTTTTTGCAATTGCGTCTCAATAACGAATATTCTCCGGCATCTGTGGCGGCTCTGCACGAGCGAGCGAGCGCATGGTACACAGAGCATGGTTACATTGAGGAGGCCCTGCACCATGCCCTGGCGGCTGAAAATATTGAAACCGCGGTGAATATCGTGGCCGCCAACCGGCATGAATTAATTAATCAAGAAAGCTACCAGCGCCTATCACGTTGGTTAGGGTTGTTTCCTCAAGATATCATAGAGGGTTCTCCTGAATTGCTGTTAATCCAGGGGCGATTTGCCCAAACGGTTCGTTTTGACATAATCGAATTACATCAAATCGTGGGCAAAATCGATGCGCTCATCGATCTGCTCAACCTTGAACCACGGTATGCAAAACGCTCTTATGGCTGAGAACGATGCCCTGCGCGCAGTCGCCTTAAGACTATATTGCCCCGGACCCACAAATCGCGCTAACTTACGCCACGAAATCTTTGCAGGTACTGCCAGAGGATTGGTATGTGATCCGCAGCTACTGCTGGATGGCCGGGGCCGTTGCCCTGCAAATGATGGGCGATCTTAATGGCGCTTATGAATGGATAGGACGAGGCCGGCGTGAGGATCTGACAACCAGGGGTGGGCCAAGGTCTCGTAACGCGGCTGCAGAAGGATTTGTCTCCTCGATGGCGGCTGATCTGGACGGTTTACAACGTGTTGGCTCATTTCATGCTAAACATTGGCGGTGAAAAAGACTATTGGGAGACGCAGGGTTGGGCCAACCATTTTGTGGCTATTGTCCATTATTATCGCAATGACCTGGAAAGTGCACAGCGCCATGCCCACTCAACCTTCGAGCACCGCTATTTCCACCCTTCGGCCAATGTGGATAGCGCCTTCCTTTTGACATTGATCCTGCAGGCGCAAGGTAAACCGGAAGAGGCTCGCGAGATACTTCAATTGGCTGCAGACTATGCCGCTGAACTACACAGCCCGGCCTATATGTATCTTGTGCAGCACTTTCAAGCTGAACTCGCTTTTTTACAGGGCCGGGTGAACGAAGCTATTCTCATGGGCAGAGCAGGCTTCCGCGCAGATGCAGTTAACGCCAATAATTTCCTTTTATGCGCCGCCGCTGACGATAGCAAAGGTGCTGCTGGGGTCCGGCACACCCGACGGCCGTACCAAGGCCGCAGACTGTCTGCAGCGTATTCACGAATATGCCGAGTCCACACATCATGAGCGGATTTTAATTGAAGCGTTAGCCCTCGAGGCCTTACTTCATGCTGCTAGCAATAACGAGGAAGCGGCGTTGGCTGCCCTGGAAGATTCGTTGGCGCTGGCCCAGCCCGGGGGCTTCATCCGGCTGTATGTTGACCTGGGACCTGAGATTGCTGATTTACTGCGGCACCTGCAGGATCGAAAACAGTATGCTGAATACATCGCCTCACTCCTCAAGGCCTTTGCTGATAGCTCACCGCTTGATCCGCAAACTCAGGGCAATAGGCAACTGATTGAACCGCTCACTATGCGCGAATTGGAGATCCTGGAGCTGCTGGCCAGGCGCTACAGTAATAAAGAGATAGCGGCCGAGCTCTTCATTTCCCCGGAAACAGTGAAGCGCCATGCGATTAATATTTACCAGAAACTCGCTGTCCACAACAGGCGCGAAGCTGTCGCAGGCGTCCGTTGCCCTGGGCCTGATCCCACGCCCCTAATACTTCCATTTAGTCCCCAACAAAATACACAGATCACATCCTTTCTACACACTTTTGGGTGTATCGCTGCCTGCCTGCGAACAATATCATATAGGTATGATAGGCACCTCAATCTATGCCAAATGGCCAAGGTTTGCGTCCCTAACAGCAAGGAATGCTCAATGTTAGAACAATTATCGCCTTACCCAATCGATAAGCCGGCTGCTTATCGCATCTGCGTCACAGGTTGTCTGGAAGATGATTACGCACAACGTTATTGGGGAATGACTGCAAGGTCTGTCCAACAGGAAGGCGAGCCGGAGCAGACAATACTGTTTGGTGATGTTGCTGACCAGGCAGCGCTGGTGGGCATTATGAACGCGCTCTACAACATGGGCTATGCCGTTTTGTCCATGGAACGTTTGGATCCAGATACAGATATCCACGAGGACAATACGAAAAAATCGTAACTCAACGCTAGATGACCGGAGCTGAATTTCAAGAATACGCCATTACCGCCGGTCCGGTAGGGTGTAACAACACAAAAAGGAGTTCATCATGACGACTGAAAGAGTAAGTTCAACAGTACCCTTGAATTGGAAAGAGGTGTGGTTCACCAACTGCCCCATGGTTTCCGCCAACAATGTTGACCAGGAGCTGGGCTGGTGCCGCGAGGAGTTCAAGAAGATCGGCGTTGAGTACGCCTACTTCCGCCACTCGCCATTGAACAACTTCTATCCCCACTACATCCACAACCTCGACAACCTCATCCGCTTCGGCGGCCTCTACCCGCCGATCCACGGTCCATGCCGATCTGCGCCGCACCGCGCTTGCTGGGCGCGACCTGGGTCTACGAGGGCGGCTGCATGGCCGTGCGCGCCAGCGACAAGATCTTCCGCATGGAGGATCTGAAAGGCAAGAAGATCGGCATCTCCAAGAGCCTCAACACCATCAAGAACGACTGGTGGCGCGTCCAGGAACACATGGGCATCGAGAACATGCTCAAGATCAACGACATGACCATGGATGACGTTGAACTCGTGGAGTTCCCCTATCCGGACGACTGGTACGACAAGCCCGAGATGCTGCACGTGCCCATGAACAACCCGTCGGAGCTGTGGATGCGCCGTGATCACAAGCACGATCTGGCCTTCCGCCCGCTGGAGACAGCACTGCTGAACGGTGACCGTTGATGCCATCTACACCCAGAGCAAGGTCTTCCAGCATCTCCAGGAGGCTACAGGCAAGATCAAGATGATCGAGGACCTGTCCCGCTACCCGGACTGGACGATCCAGGTGCCAACACCCCCGCCGTCATCACCTGCACCGACGAGATGGCCGATCAGCATCCGGAGCTGGTCGTCGCCTACATGAAGGCCATGGTCAAGGTCGGCCGCTGGGCCAACGAGCATAAGCGCGCCGCGGCCGTGATCCTGAACAAGCAGACCTTCTACCGCGACCCTGAGGACACATATCGAGGGCATTAAGCACGTCGATATGGTACCCAGCCTGAGTGCGCAAAACCTCGAATGCATCAAGATCGGCAAGGATTTCATGTTCAGCCACGGTTACATCAAGAACGACTTCGATGTGGATGAGTGGGCGGCGCCGGAGTTCCTGGAGCAGGCAGCGCGAGAATGGCTCGAGGAGGAGTGGGAGCGAACGAGCTGGAGCAAGCTTGCTGAGGGAGGCGGGCTCCATGCAGAAGGCGTGCGGCTCGGGTAGCCGAGAAAATCATTAGAAGGTGTCAAACGCAGGAACCGCCGTTTGGCACCTGTTCTTAATGGGAAATTCATAGGCGAAGGTCAGAGGTTTCCCAATGTAGAAACGGCCGTTCGCCATATTTGAAAGCAATCAAAAGGAGAAATTCAAATGAGCATTGTTGAGATATCCACCCCCTGGTCAACGCCACCAGATGCCTGAAAGGAAGCAAACCAGCCTGGGCCTTTATGTGACTGCCCGAGAAGCATACAAAATGTGGCAGGCCAATCAAGAGCAGGTCAAGCTCCTCGATGTGCGCACATTTGAAGAGTATGTGCTCATCGGCCATGCGGAAAAGGCGGTGAATGTCCCCCTGGCTTTTCCCACCTACAAATGGGATGCCGGTAAGGGCAATTATTCGGTGGTGATGAACAGCGATTTCATCGCTCATGTGCAGGAGCGTTTTGCACCCGATGACACGATCCTGGTCAACTGCCGCTCTGGTGACCGCAGTGCCAGGGCGGTCAATGCCCTGGCCAAGGCCGGCTTTACGAAGGCCTACAATATCATTGATGGTTTTGAAGGGGATAAGGTTGATGATCCGGAAAGCGCATTTTATGGCAAGCGCATGCGCAATGGCTGGAAGAATTCCGCTCCATGGACTTACGATCTTGACCCTGAATTGGTCTGGCTGCCCTCTGCGGAAGAGCTGGAAATACTCGGTCAAACGCTGGATATCTGATCCCCGACCAGAATCTTTTCCGGCAGTGGCGAGATAAGAGTGTGTTGATGGGGACCTACACAGCCAATCTCAAGTAAGATCTGCCGGCGCTCAGGAGGACAAACATGACGCTAGAGACATTCTTCACGGCGATTGCCACTATTGGCGGTTTGTTGTTCGTCGTCGGCAGTATGCTGGCCACCGGATTGAGCCTGACTGTAGCGGAGATAGTCGCGCCCCTGAAAAACGTGCGGCTGGTCATCCTGGCCCTGCTGGCGAATTTCGTCCTGGTGCCACTACTTGCCTTCGCTATCGTCCGCTTGCTGCCGCTTGACGAATCGCTGCAGATTGGCATGCGTGCATAAAGGAGATAAAAATGAGTGATTCAGAACAATATGTTACCAGCAGTTGGCTTCTTGGTTATTAGCCTTTACGGACGAAATTGCCGCCGATGACGCCTTAAAAGCGATGAAAGATGCGAAGAAGCAGGGGCAGTTTTATTTTGAAGACGCGGCTGTTATCAAGCAGGATAGTGCAGGCAAGGTTGATTATCACGAGACAGGGCGATATGAGCACCGGCAAAGGGGCCGCGTTGGTGCGCCTTAGTCGGTGGCATCATAGGTATCTTGGGCGGACCGGCGGGCGTCGTGCTCGGCGCCGGCGCCGGGGCAGCGATTGGCGCCGCGGCGGCCCATGGAGATGCGGGCTTCAAGGATGAGAGCCTGGAGACGATTGGCGTTGCTTTGCAGCCGGGAACATCGGCCGTCGCCGCCATTACCAGCCATGATTTCCTGAAAGCGGTCCAGCAGCAGGTGGCCATCGAGGACATCCGCACTGGCCGTCAGCAATCTGTCCAACGAACTCTCGGCGCAGCTGGCGGATAACAAAAGCGTGGCCATTGGTCTGCTGCTGGCCGAGGATGGGCTGGCTGTCCAGGAAATCGCCGTCGATGACGAGAGCGTTTCAGTTGTGGGCGCTGTGATCACTGGCGACGCCGTGGTCGCCGGTGCGGCCGTTGTCACGGCTGATGGCGCTGCCTACGAAGTAGCCGCAGCGACCGCAGAAGGCGCAGCGATGGAAGAAGGCGTCATCACGGACGAAGGTGCCGTGGTTGTCGATGCCGTTGCCGTTCCTGAAGAGGATGATTCTACCGAAGCGGATAACGCTGCTAAAGCGTAATGCAGTCACCGTTGCTGCAAGACCTGTTTAAAAAAACTATTCAGTCTAGCAGAACTGAAATAAGATGGGACACGGATTCCTGCTGATAGCCATGGATTTCTCGCGATTTACCCGTAAGAATCGGCGCCGACCGTGTCTCATCTTTTCTCATTCAGTTGCACGCAAACTGCAGCGCCATGCCGCTTATCTGCCGGGCGCAGTTATTAAGTAGAGGAGTATTCTCGATGGAAACTTCCTGGCTCAAACGCACGATTCCAATCCTGTCCTGGCTGCCGGCTTACGATCGCAGTTGGCTGACCGCGGACGCCATCGCCGGGCTGACCGTCTGGGGCCTGATCGTGCCCCAATCGATGGCCTTTGCCGGCGTTGCCGGCCTGCCGCCCCAGTTTGGGCTTTACACCCTTGTGGTTTCACTGCTTCTGTACGCCGTGCTGGGCACGTCGCGCCAGCTCATTGTCCAGTCCACTTCGGCCACGGCCGCCCTGATCGCTTCGTCGGTAACCGCGGTGCTTGTCACGGCTGGAATCGTCGCCAGCGGGGCGGACATCGATCCCGCTGTCTACCAGCAGTATGCCCTGGCCTTTACCCTCGTTGTCGGTGTGGTGTTTCTGATCGCCGCTCTGGCGCGCCTTGGTTGGATCACCCAGTTTCTCTCCAAACCGGTGCTGGATGGGTTTGTGACCGGGTTGGCCGTATTCGTCATGGTCGGGCAGCTCTACAAGCTGTTTGGCGTGCCGAAACCGGCGGGCAATACGGTGCAGAAGTTTTTTGAAACGCTGCGCGAGCTGCCTGAGGCCAATTGGGTGACCTTCGCGATTGGGGCGGGCGCGCTGGCACTCTTGATCCTTCTGCCGCGCTGGAACAAAAAGATACCAGCCGGGTTGATTGTTCTGTTCGGCTCGATTGTCCTGAGCGCGGCTCTCAACCTCAACGCCAACTACGGCGTAGAAGTCGTCGGTGTGCTGCCCCAAGGTCTGCCATCCTTCAGCCTGCCGTCGGTCTCATGGGAGGTGCTGCCGCTCATGATCGCGCCGGCGATTGGGGTCCTGCTTGTCTCTTTCAGCCAGTCGCTGGGCGTTGCTCAGAACTACGCTGATATGCACGATTATGAAATTAATGCCAACCAGGAGCTTAATTCCTTTGCCCTCGTCAATATCGCAGCCGGCTTGTTCGGCGGGCAAATTGCGGGCGGCAGTATGGCGCCTTCGGCCGTGAATGACAACGCCGGCGGACGCTCTCAAGTAGTGAGCCTCGTTGCCTGGGCCGCCGTGATCCTGACACTGTTATTCCTCACGCCGCTCTTCACGAACCTGCCCGAAACGATCCTGGCCGCGCTGATTATCAACGCGCTGTGGCACACCGTCGCCGCCCGCAAGCTGCACACCGCTCGCCTTGAGTCGCGCCCGGAATTCGTGCTGGGTTTGCTGGCATTTGCCGGGGTGATCTTTATCGGTGTGCTGCAAGGCGTCCTCATCGGGGTGCTGTTTTCGCTGCTGATTATCATCTATCGCTCAAGCCTGCCCCATCTGGCAGAGTTAGGCGAAGTGCCTGATGATCCTGGTGACTACTCGGACATCACCCGCCATCCCGAGAATGAACGCTTGCCTGGCGTTGTTATCTTGCGGCTAAACTCACCGATCTACTTTGGCAATGCTTTGACGGTCCGCGACAAAATGGTGGAGATGATCAAAACGTCAGAAAAACCGGTGACCACAGTGATAATAGACGCCGCGGTGCAGTATGCTCTGGACATCACCAGTTCCAATATGCTGAAGAGCCTCATTAAACGCCTGCACAATCAAGGAATCGTAATTTATTTCGCCGAGGTGCAAGACCCCGTTTTGGACTTCAGCGCCAAGACTGGCCTGCTCGACGTGGTAGGCGAGGATCATCTATTTTCGACCGTCGATGCAGCTGTCCGTTATGCCCAGGGTGCTCGGAGCCAACCGGCATGAAGCAAAGCAGTCTCAGGTGCAGTTCGTTTTTGATATAAGGATACTCGTGACAGAGAACACAGAAAAACTTCCCAATGACAGCGATATCGAAACGGATGCAGAAGGCTTCTATCCTGCTCTGGACCGCTTCAGCGCGTTTTCTGATGGTGTCTTCGCCATTGCCATCACCCTGCTGGTACTCGAACTACCCGTGCCGTCTGCAGGAGTGCCGTTAATCCCCGCACTAGTCGAGGCGTGGCCCGACTTTCTCGGCTACATCATGAGTTTCGCCTTCATTGGCGGCATCTGGATGACCCACTCCGGATTGACCAGGCTCATGAAGCGTGGGGATACGGTCGCCAACGGTGTGAATCTGCTTCTTCTGCTGCTGGTCGCCCTCCTGCCTTTCTCGACAAGCGTCATGGTTACGCACTTGTCCACTCCGGACGTTAGTGCCGCTGTGTTCCTATACGGAATCAATTTCTTCCTCGCCTCTCTGACGCTCACGCTTCTGATCCGTTACATCGCCCGGGAGCCATCCTTGGTCGCGGACGACATCGCGGATGAACAATTTTGCCCGGTGGCACCGGCAATGGCTTTGCCACCGAGCTAGGCACGCCCAAAGAACTGCGCCCGGCGGTGGAGCTGCTCTGCAGCGGTGGGCAGATACGTCACATCGACGTCGTCAAAATGGGTGAGAATTATTTCGTCCAGCGCCTCTACGTGGGCATCGAACCGGAAGAGCAGACCAGCCGGGCGGACAAAGATAAATATGGCACCTTTGCCTATGCGATCAACTCCTACCATCGCGCGCGCAGCAAGAAGCAGAAGGAATTCGACTATAAAGTCACGCTGGATGGTGAAGAGTACAATTTCAAATGCGCCAAGCTCTACGTCGTCAATGCCGCCAAGGCGGGTACCGGTATATCCGTGACGGGGTCGGTGTCCAAACCTGACGATGGTCTGCTCGAGATCTTTGTATTGAGCAGCGAAAACATGAAGACACTCGCGGCCGCGGCCGAGCGGACGATCCATCTCAATACGAAAACAGCCAAAGATTTTATCAAGCAGGCCAAATGCTCAATATAATCCTGATTAAGCTGTTCTTGTAATTTCAGACACCCGTCTCAACTACCCGTAACCCGTAAGAACTATGCGCCACCCCAAACAACTCGAGTACCCCCTCCAATCCTGACCGTTTCGTTGCCTCTGATAAAATCATGCCTCAGTCCTAACTGAAATGCAAAACCGCATGGCCTTATCGGTCATCGCACACATCTTTGCCTCGCTATTGGAACTCGTCCGCATCAGTCGCATATCTGACGCGCACCAAATATTCGATTGCTACTTGCATTCTAGATGATCAGGCATTACAATATAGCCTTGATGAAATAATTATTTAGTCTTGCCTAATTCTAAATTTTTGAAATCAGGCAGCGAGCATTTGCTCACTAAACGGAGAAATCATTATGGAGTACGATCCATTAACAGCGCTTCTGGTGGCAGGATTGGTAACAGCCGTATTGGCTGTCTTCTTCTGGCCACGACTGGGCCTGGTGCCCCGCTGGCGACGGGAGCGGCGCATGACCAAACGGGTGCTCAGTGAAGACGCCCTGAAGCATATCTACAATCGCGAGCTGGCAGGAAGGCAACCCTCGATGGAAAGTATCGCCGGGGCGCTAAATATCAGCCTTAACCAGCAGCCAGCCTTTTTACGCAAATGGAAGCGGACCAGTTGGTTCAAGTCGAAGAAGGCAATATTCACTTGACTACAAACGGGCGTGAAGCTGCTCTGCATATCATCCGTGCCCACCGCCTTTGGGAACGTTATCTGGCCGAAAAAACTGGGTTCGGAGAAGAAGTATGGCACGAACAAGCGGATCAGTGGGAACATGCACTCACTCCGGACGCGACCGAAACGCTGTCAGCCCAATTGGGGCATCCAAGATTTGATCCCCACGGGGATCCTATCCCCACGGCCAGCGGCGCAATCGGCGATCACGGCGGGCAGCCGCTGACCATATCAGCGGCCGAAAGCACGGCGCGTATTGTCCACCTGGAAGATGAACCGGAGGTTGTCTTCGCGCAATTGGTGGCCGAAGGATTACACCTGGGCCAGATCGTGCATATCATCGAATCCACACCTGAGCGTGTCCGTTTTTGGACCAATGGCAACGAGCATGTCCTGGCCCCCATCGTCGCTTCAAATATCTCGGTTTTGCCTGTGACACGGCGTGAAGAAGTGGGAACCGAAGACGTGATAGGCAGCGAACGCCTCTCTTCTTTAGCAATAGGAGAAACGGCCGAAGTGGTGGCCATTTCGCAGGCTTCGCGAGGAGCTGAAAGACGGCGGCTCCTGGATCTGGGCATTCTGCCCGGAACCAAGATTACGGCCGAAACCCGTAGTCCCAGCGGCGATCCGACGGCTTACATCATCCGCGGCGCGCTAATCGCGTTACGACAGAACCAGGCCAAGCAGATCAAAGTCAGAATAACAGAGGACATAGCATGACAACAGAATCAAAATCAGTAATCCAACCGCGCCCTGTGCAATCCGGCAGCGGCTGTGAAAGCTGTCCGATGCACAATACCGGCAATCTGCTAAAACTGGGCGTGGATATGACTGACTGGGATTATGTCGTTGCCCTGGCCGGGAATCCCAATACGGGAAAGAGCACCGTTTTCAACTCGCTGACCGGCCTGCGACAACATACGGGCAATTGGCCGGGAAAGACTGTCACCCGCGCCGAAGGGGGATTTAGCTTTGGCGACGCACGTTTCAAGCTAGTCGATCTACCAGGAACCTATTCTTTGCTCTCCACCAGTCTCGACGAGGAAGTCGCGCGCGATTTTATCCTTTTTGGCCAGCCGGATGTGACGATCATCGTCGTCGACGCCACGCGCCTGGAGCGCAACCTAAATCTGGCCCTGCAAGTGCTGGAGATCACCGATCGCGCCGTGATCTGCCTTAACCTGATGGATGAAGCGCAACGGCACGGCATACAGGTCGATGACCGGCGGCTGGCCCGAGACCTGGGTGTGCCTGTTGTGCCCGCCACTGCACGGCAGGGCAAAGGTATCCAAGAACTGCTGCAAGCGGTTCACGACGTGGCTACAGGCCGGGCTGTATGCAAACCATACCGGCTTAAGAACCAGCCTCCAGCAATTCGCCATGCGCTGGACGTATTGGTACCCAAAATAAAGGCCGCTTTCCCAGACTTGCCTAACGCGCAATGGGTTGCCCTGCGTCTGCTGGATGGCGACCAGCGTATTACGGAAGCTGTACGCCAGGGTGAGTTGGGTGATTTGAACTGGCAAGCGCCTCTAGAAGTGCAACAAAGCCATCAGATTCCGTTGGAGGTGGCCTAATGGCAGCGCTCACCTTTAAGGAACAAGATATCCTGCAAACAGCCGAAGATCTGCGTTGGGAAGTCGGCCAGGAATTCCACGAAAAGTTGATGGAAAACATGTATGAGGAGGCGGCTCAGTTGGCCGATCGTGCCGTTACCTGGCCCGATGAACAGCCGCGCTTTGACCTGGATCGCACAATTGACCGCCTGGTGACCAGCCGCTTGTGGGGCTTCCCACTGATGTTTCTGCTGTTTACGTTCATATTCTGGTTGACGATCACGGGGGCCAATTATCCCTCACAATTCTTGTCCACCATTCTACTGGACACGATCTACCCCTTGCTACAGGAAGGCGCGGCAGCAATTGGCATGCCCTGGTGGTTAAGCGGATTGCTCATTGATGGCATTTACCTGGCCACGGCGTGGGTGGTCAGTGTCATGCTGCCGCCCATGGCTATCTTCTTCCCACTCTTCACTTTATTGGAAGATTTCGGCTACCTGCCGCGCATGGCTTTTAATCTGGACAATATCTTCCGCAAATCAGGCGCACATGGCAAACAATCGCTGAGCATGATGATGGGTTTTGGCTGCAATGCTGCCGGCATTATATCCACGCGCATCATAGACAGCCCGCGCGAGAGATTAATCGCCATCATCACTAATAACTTTGCCCTTTGTAACGGCCGTTGGCCCACACAAATCCTGGTCGCCACCCTATTCATTGGCGCTCTCGTTCCAACCTATCTGGCCGGGCTCATCTCGGCGCTGGCCGTTGTCGGCATCGCCATGCTGGGCATCTTCCTGACCTTTGTCATGTCCTGGGGCCTGTCGCGCACCATGCTGCAAGGGCAGGTGTCTACCTTTAGCCTGGAGCTGCCCCCTTATCGGCCGCCGCGCATCTGGCAAACGATCTACACCTCGTTTATCGACCGCACGCTGCCCGTGTTGTGGCGAGCCATTCTCTTCGCCATTCCCGCCGGGGCCGTGATCTGGCTCATCTCCAACATCACCATTGGTGGCAGCAGTATCGCCGAGTACATGATCAACTTCCTTAATCCCCTGGGTTTCTTGATTGGCTTAAATGGCGTCATTCTCGTCGCTTATATCGTGGCCATCCCCGCCAATGAGATTGTCGTTCCCACCATTCTGATGATGACTATCCTCGTTCTAGGCGGCGGTTCCGCTAACGGGGCGGGCGTGATGTTCCAATTGGATTCAGCAGCGGAGACAAAAGCGCTACTGGTAGCGGGGGGATGGACGCTGCTGACGGCCGTTAGCATCATGCTTTTCTCGCTGATCCACAATCCCTGTTCGACGACCCTCTATACCATCTATAAAGAAACGGGCAGCAAGAAATGGACGGCCGTGTCTGCACTACTGCCCCTGGCCTTAGGCTTTATCGTCACATTCGTCGTAGCCCAGCTTTGGCGGCTCGTCTCTGGAGCCGGCTAAATATAGGTGAGATGTGGCAAAGGGGCGAAATTTGTCGGAGTCGGAGCAATCATACGTCTTAGCCATCGACCTGGGCACGTCCGGGCCCAAAGTGGCGCTGGCCACCTTGCAAGGGCAGATCGTGGACGCGGGAGTCGGGACCTCACAAACGATCTTGCTGCCCAATGGCGGCGCGGAGCAGGATCCGGAAGCATGGTGGCAGGCGATCAAGAGTGTCACCCACGAACTACTCGCCCAAACGGCCGTGCCCCGGCAGCATATCGTCGCCGTTTCCTGCACCACGCAATGGTCAGGCACCGTTCCCGTCGATAAAGAAGGCAATCATCTAGCCAACGCCATCATCTGGATGGATTCCCGTGGAGCCGAATATATTCCAGGGATCACCGGCGGCCCGCTCAAGGTTGAGGGATATGGCATCAACAAACTGCTAACCTGGATCAGGCTTACCGGTGGCGTTCCCGATCAACCTGGCAAGGACTCCATCGCCCATATTCTCTATCTGAAAAACGAGAAACCGGACATCTACCACGCCACCTACAAATTCCTCGAACCCAAAGATTACTTGAATATGCGACTGACCGGCTTACCGGCCGCTTCTTTTGATTCCATCGCCTTACACTGGTTAACAGACAATCGGGATATCAATCAGATTGCTTACAGCGACAAGCTGCTGCGCTGGACGCAAGTTGATCGAGACAAGCTGCCCGACCTGAAGCGCGCGACGGATGTGTTGGGACCGCTAAAAGCAGATATCGCCGCGGAGTTGGGCCTGCCGCAAACGGCACAAGTTGTGATGGGTACTCCCGATCTGCACTCTGCGGCCATTGGTTCCGGCGCCGTTGCCGATTATGAAGCCCACCTATATATTGGCACCTCTTCCTGGATGAGCTGCCACGTACCCTTCAAGAAGACCGATGTTTTTCACAAGGTAGCCTCGCTGCCTTCGGCCATTCCCGGTCGCTACTTCGTGGTTAACGAGCAAGAAATGGCCGGGGCTTGTTTGCGCTACCTTAAGGACAATATCCTCTTTCATGGAGACGAACTGCAGCAGGAGTTGCAGCAGCCAAATGTTTACCAGGCATTTGACCGCATAGCCGAAAATGTCCCCGCCGGCAGCGGCCGGGTTATTTTCACCCCCTGGCTCAATGGCGAACGAGCACCCGTGGATGATCACACCTTGCGCGGTGGTTTCCACAATATCTCGCTGCACCATACGAGGGAACATTTCATCCGCGCCGTGTATGAAGGTGTCGCTTATAACTCACGCTGGCTGTTGGGTTATGTGGAGAATTTTATCGGGAGACAATTCCCGGCCATCAATATAATCGGCGGAGGCGCAAATTCCGCTGTCTGGTGCCAGATTTTTGCCGATGTTTTAAACCGCCCTATGCGACAGGTGGAGGACCCGATCCAGGCCAATGCCCGTGGAGCCGCGATATTGGCCGGTGTGGCCTTGGGTGCGACAACCTTTGAGCATGCCGCGAAGCAGATAAAGATAGCGCGAGAATACCAGCCCAATCCGGTAAATCGCCAAATTTACAATGAGCTTTTTGCGTCTTTCTTGAACATCTACAAGAATAACCAGAAAATTTATGCCAGGTTGAACAAAGAGCATTAAGGAGTGACATCTTCTTCACCCTTTTAGGCCAACCTGGCGAAGCGCCCGTAGGGCATCCCTCAGGAAGCATTATGCGTATCGGATCACATTTATCACGGTTGAAATCTCGTCTTGCCGGTAGTGTGGCGGACAGTGTCGTTTCCCTGCCACTTGTCAGAAAACGGGTTGATCAAGAGATTGAGAATAGAATGGCGGGGCTGGCAGACGGGTTGAAACCGTATCGTGACGAGTTTTTTTCTTATGCACAGCTGCCGGCAGACGGCCGAAGCTATGACGACATTCTGCAAGAGATGGCGGCACTCAAAAGCCGTGAAGCATCTCGCTGGCAGGACGGGTACGCTTCCGGTGCTGTCTATCATGGCGGCAGCGAGCATATAGAGTTTCTAAACCAGGTCTACGCTTTGCATTCACAAAGCAACCCGCTGCACGCCGACCTCTGGCCCAGCGCCAGCAAGTTTGAAGCGGAGATCGTGGCTATGACCGCCGCGATGTTGGGCGCCGGCGAAACGGGGGCCGAGATTTGTGGCAGCGTTTCTTCCGGTGGGACAGAAAGCATCCTGCTGGCTATGAAAAGCTATCGCGACCAGGCGCGTGATGCCAAAGGCATCACCCAACCGGAAATGATCGTTCCAGTGACAGCCCATGCCGCATTTGACAAGGCGGCTGAATACTTCAAGATCAAGATGGTCCATATACCACTGGACAAGGATTATCGCGCTGACGTCACGGCCGTCAGAAATGCAATCAACAAAAACACGGTTGTTATCGTGGGATCAGCGCCTGGATTTCCGCACGGCATCATCGATCCCATCGCGGAGATGTCCGCCCTGGCCCTGGAAGCGGGGATCGGTTTCCACACCGACGCCTGTTTAGGCGGCTTTGTGCTGCCCTGGGCTGAAAAGTTGGGCGCTCCCGTGCCCGCATTTGATTTCCGCCTGCCCGGCGTCACTTCACTATCGGCTGATACCCATAAATACGGCTACGCGGCCAAAGGGACGTCCGTGGTGCTCTACCGCTCACCTGAGCTGCGCCATTACCAATATTTCGTGGCCACGGATTGGCCAGGTGGCCTCTACTTCTCCCCCACTTTCGCCGGCAGCAGGCCCGGGGCGCTGAGCGCCGCCTGCTGGGCGGCGATGTTGTCGATGGGCGAAGCAGGCTATATGGAAGCTACGAAACGGATTCTAGAAACAGCCGAAGCCATAAAAGAGGGTATCAATGCTATCCCCGAACTGACCATTCTGGGCGATCCCTTGTGGGTCATCGCTTTTGCTGCGGATACGGTGGACATTTACAAAGTTATGGACAGCATGACCCATCAGGGTTGGAGCTTGAATGGGCTGCACAAACCTTCGTGCGTGCACCTGGCCGTCACCCAACGCCATACCCAGCCCGGCATCGCCGCTCGTTTCATCACCGATTTGAAAACGGCCGTGGCTGCTGTCAAGGCCGATCCCGAGAAATCAGGCGGCATGGCCCCCGTCTACGGCATGGCGGCGACCCTACCGGCGCGCGGCGTCGTCGGCGATATTCTCAAACGGTATATTGATCTGTTATACGAGACTTGATTGGGACAATTGACGCCGGACGAAGCTTGAAGCCTGTTGGTGCACTCCGCCTTTGCTGGACAGGCATTGCAGACCTGGGCATTAGCCCTATTGGAAAAAACTTGTTCGCTACTACGACGGGCTTACCGTTTCCGTATCTGCCCCGGCGGGCTAACAAAGTGATTCTCTTCGACACTGTATTGGATTTCATACGACGGTTTTCGTGAAATAGTTATTCGGTCGCCAATGCACTTGGCTACGAGGCCAACTTCCGAGACAAGAGACTCGCTACCTCGAGTTATGAAGATTCTACAGCCAGGCGATATCCGCAGTCGAAGGGCACAACTTCGCAGATAGATGCCATGCATTTGCATGGTTCTCTATGGTATACTGTCATAGGAAACTAAGGGGGTTTGCCATGGTGAAAATACGACGCATACAGTCATTTATTCTTCTTGTCATCTCGCTCATCGTACCATTGAGTCTACTATCCGAATTTACCTCCGCTGGAGTTGTATATTCCGATGATGGACAAAAACGGGATGATTACTTGAAAACAAAAACCCAAACTTCTTTTCTTTCGGGTTACCGTGCTGGGACTGATGGGAATAATGTGCACTTGCCGTTGTTAGTTTCGCCTAACAATAGAAATGTGGAATTTGTAGGCTATATAGCAGGAATTGCTCACAGTGTTACCGTCGCCGGGAATTATGCCTATGTTGGCGATGAGGACGGTGGCTTGCATATCGTTGACATCTCAGATTCTGCCAGGCCATCGGCAACAGGCTTCCTGGCAACACCAGGGTACATTAAAGATGTGGCTGTGGCTGGGGGCTACGCCTATGTCGCTAACTCCGGCGATGGGTTGCGCATCATTGACGTCAGTAACCCGGCAGATCCGCATGAAATTGGCTCTTATTTCTTGCCAGGCTATTTCAATGGTGTGGCTGTGGCCGGGAACTATGTGTATGTTGTCGGCGAGTATATTGGGTTGCGAATCATCGAAGTCAGCGATCCAACAGAACCGGCTGAAGTGGGGTTCATTGATACGCGGCAGGCGTTCGACGTGGCCTTGGCTGGAAACTACGCCTATTCTGTTGACGATGGCGGTTTGCGCATCATCGACATTAGTAACCCGACAAAACCATCGGAAACAGGCCTTGCTGATAAACTCTACGGCAGTGTATCCGTGGCCTTAGAAGGGAACTATGCCTTTGCAGCCGGTAGATCCGGCGGCTTGGCCATCATCGATGTCGGTAATCCGACCTCACCAACTGAGACAAGCTTCTTTGACACGCCAGGAGGACCTTTAAGTGACAGTTATGGTGTAGATGTGTCTGGCCATTACGCCTATCTCACTGACTGGAATTATGGGCTGCGAATTATCGACGTCGCCGACCCGGCAAAACCGCGTGAGGCTGGCTACTATATTACACCGGGATTGGCATTCGACGTGGCCGTAGCCGGGGACCTTGCTTATGTGGCTGCTGATCACGAGGGCTTGCTGATATTGCACTATACTGGGGCTAATCCTTAAGGTCCGTAGCGCGTCTTCTTGCCTGGAGCGCTTGGGATAAAACAACCAAACAATCTCTGGTCTTGGTAGTAGACAGTATTTGATTGAACTCAAACGGTGCTTGAGAGTATTTTTTCAACAGGCTGAATCATTGTGCCACAAGGATACAAAACCCGTATTGCGCGCCTGGATGGAAGAAATGAGCGTGGAATTTCCAGATGCACACTATGAAAACTATGTGAACGGCTGATACAGCCAAATTGTTTACAGAACGGCCGTTAGAACTCGCGCAGCAAGCTAACATATCCGCGCAAAGCTTCTCCCATCTGCGTTATAGAAATGCTCTCCTTGACCGTATGGGCCAGCTCCCCTTCCCCGGGTGCGTAACCGATGATCGGGATATCGTAGGGCACAAAAAGACGGCCGTCCGTGGCGAACTGGTAGCTTATGAATTCCGGCTCGCGCCCCATACCTCTAGCGATGGCAGCCCTTGCTTGCTGCGCCTCTTCACTCTCTGGAGCGGTGTAATAGCCGTAGACGGGCGTGTTTTCCTCGGGCGGGCTACATCCCCAGGCATCCTCTATCGTAAATGGCAGATCAGCAGCCAGGCTGGCATAAAAATCATAAAGACTGTTGACGCTTTCACTGGCCGTGCGGCTATCAAGCAAGACACGCGTCCAGGCCGGAGTGACATTAAAGCTTGTGGTATCTACCTCAATGATGGTGGGAGTAACGCTGGTCGATCCCAAGAGCGGATGGCTGCTCAACTCTCCCTGCCTTTCCACCAATCGCCGCAAAAACGTCCCCAGGGCGTAGTTGGGGTTTACGCCGCGGTCAGCCATACTGGCATGCACAGAGCGCCCCGCAAAAGTAACCCACGTTTGTACAATGCCCCGGTGTCCCAGGGCGATCTGGTTGCTGGACGGTTCCCCTAAGACAACCAAGGATACCGGATAGTCCAGGTTCTCGACCCAGTATTGCGCGCCCGCCCCACCGATCTCCTCCTGTACAACGCCGGTGAAGACAACGTCACGACGAGGCCGTTCACCAGCGCGCAGCAAGGCAGCCATACTATAAACCTGCACGGCAAGCGGCCCCTTGATGTCGCAAGCGCCGCGCCCCAGGATTCGGCCGTCAAGGATAGCCCCTGAGAAAGGCGGCACCGGCCACAAATCAAGATCGCCAGGATCGACGTGATCGGTGTGGCTGTTGAGCACCAGGGCAGCAAGGTCTGGCTCCTGGCCGCGAATGCGGCCGATGACATTGCCAATACCGTCAATATGCACATCTTCGAAATGCAACCGGCGCATCTCAGCGGCGATCAATTCCGCCACCTGCGCCTCTTCATGTGGCATACTGGGTGTTTGAATCAGCCGCTGCGCAAAATCAACACAATCGGCAAGCAGTTGGTCCCAATCCATTTGCAGCATCATTTATTCCTATCTCCAATCCTTCAGCCACGACCGGGATCAAGCATACCGCTGGTGAGAACGGCTGCAAATATCGCCGCAAGGTCGACCGGCATGCGCCGGAATTCAACTTGCAAACCGTCCAAATCCGTGGAAACCAACGCGTATTCAGCCCACGGTGGATTTCGCGTCTGCCCATCACGCTTCTCTTAGGGTAGCCCGATACTGTCGGGCTTAACCAAAACGACATCCTCATAATGGCGCAACATTTGTTGGTGCGTGTGGCCTCCAGCCATAACGGTAGCCCACCTGCCATCCAGCTTCTCCAGCAGCTCATCTTCCGGCGTTGCCGGCCCAATAATGTCCATGTTCGAACGCGGAGAACCATGGTAACAAAGCAGTTTTTGCTGCACAATCTTTGATATCTATTGCCCATCCCCCGCATATGGCGATTGCTCCCACGGCCGTATAAAATCTTCCTGTTCCACATGCAGCCCTTCAGCCACACGATTGATGTAGTTAAAGTAACTGATCACCTGCGTGGCATCGTGAATAGCGCGATCATCAAAGCCATGTCCACGCAGGGTCATGATATCATCTTCGCTCATGGCCGTGGGTAAATTCGTCAGCTTGACAGCATAAGCGCACAAAGCGTGATCAGACTTATTTAAACCAGCCTGTCGCCAATCGGACGCGATACGATGTACGAAAAGATCGGCGTCGTCTTCTTCAGTTATGCCAAAATCGGCGACCTCTGCCCGGAGATCGTACGCGTGGGAGCGAATTCAATAAATGCAATTATTTTCAGCGGAAACAACCACGGCCAACATCTCTCGCTGGCCACGAGTTAACGGGGAACGGCCGAACATGACCGCACTATAAAAATCCATGGACGCCTTCAAGGTACGCGGATTCTGGCTCATGATAGAGACGATGTGCCAGATTCGCCCGGCACGCTTGAGCGCCGCCTCATACTGTTTCTTTAGAAAACCACTCGCTTCTTCTAGCGAATAAACCCTAATCCAGGGCACAAGCTTATCTCCGGTCACAGCTATTAGCTGTCAGCTTTCAGCCATCCGCCTTTTCCAGCAATCGCAACAGGGCTATGGTGTTGAGATGGGCTTTGGGAACGAATGTACCGATGAGGACGTATTCCTGTTCTTTGCTACCGTCGGGACTACGTTCGGAACAGTGGGCATTGCCGCCTCCAGGCCCCAAGCCGTCCAGCGTAGGAAGATCATCCCAAAAGTAGTTGCCATCGCTCAAACCAGCGCGTTCCTCAGGGATGGCCTCGTAACCCAGGGATTCGGCCGTTTCGCGCCAGATCTCAAACAAGCCAGCTGTTCCCCTATTGCGTGGCCAAGGCAGCACCCGGTGCAAGACTTTCACCTTCACCCGGCAGGCAAAATCCCCATCGGCCGTTGTGACCGTCGAAAACTCATTAAGCGCCAGCATATTGGCGATGCCTTCTTCATAGACATCCATCTGGAAGGCTCTCATTTCCACATTGGCTGCGGCAAAATGAGGCACACGATTGATCACCGTTCCACCAGCCACGGTACCCACGTTGAAAGTTAAGTCGCGCTCATAGTCTGTCAAGCCGCAGACCTGCTTGACAACATCGGCCATCTGCAATACTGCGTTAGCTCCCTTAGCGTGAGCACTGCCGGCGTGAGCAGCTTTCCCTTCCACTTCAATGCGATAAACAACCATTCCCTTACGGGCGACGACGAGGCGGGGCCGATTTCCCGACCAATTACCCGGCTCAAAGACGAGACAAGCCAAAGCATCTGCGCCCAGCCGCTCTATGCAGATCCGGCCAAAATCTACTCCTCCCGTTTCTTCACTGGCATCAAGCAGCACAATCCAGGTGACGACCTCAAACAAATCGGGGGCAAGGGCTTTTATGGCCGAGAGGATCATGTAGATCATAATCGTACCCCCCTTAATGTCCACGACCCCCGGACCGTATATCCTTTTCCCTTCCTTACGCCACTTAAAATCATTGCGCAACTCTTCATCCGCGGGGAAAACCGTGTCCAAATGGGATACAAGGCCGATTTTAGGGGCGGAACGGCCGTCGCCGGAACGACCAACACGCGTCAGGATCAAATGCTTGCCATATAGAGCATTAACCGATTGAACCGTTTCAGCCGCAAAATCGAGATTGGAAAATATCTGGGCTGTTAGCTGCCCCAACTCGTTGACCCCGACCGGATTCGCGGTGAAGCTATTCACCGCCACCATCTGCTCCAACAACGGCAGACAATCCGCGAAATGCTGTTCAAGATACGTTCTTATCTGTCCCGAAAGATCAAGCGCATCCCTTGCCGTCATATTAACCATTTACCAGTTTCATGATCGCCGCTGCGTTCAGCAGCGCTTTCGGCACGTAGGAATCAGGCAAAATGAATTCCTGATCCTTGCTGCCGTCTTCCTGGCGTTCGGAGCAATGCGCGTTGCCGCCGTCAGGCCCCAGGCCATCAATAGTAGGGACTTGATTCCAAACCCAGTTGCCGTCACTCAATCCCCCTCGTTCCTGAGGTTCGACGATCATTCCCAAATCGTGACCCATTTCACGCCACAGAAGCAGTAATTGATCCGAGCCACCATTCGGCGCCCACGGTTCCCAACTGCCGATCATGTCCACCTTTACGCGGCATGGGTAACCACCGTTCGCGCTTCGTACCGTGCAGAATTCGTTTAGGGTGGCCATCTTGTCGACCCCTTCTGCAAACACAGCAGGGGAGAAAGCGCGCATCTCGACGAAAGCGCTCGCCTGATGGGGGACCCGGTTAATAACCGTCCCCCCGGCAATAGTGCCCACGTTGAATGTGAGCGCCCGTTCGTAATCGGTGAAATCGGCGACACGCCGGATTACGTCGGCCATCTGCAATATCGCATTTGCACCATGTTCGTGAGCTGTCCCTGCATGAGCCGCTCTTCCTTCTATCGTGATATGGTAACGAGCCATACCTTTCCGTGCCACGACGAAGCGATGTCCATTGGGCTGCCCGCCCGCCAGAGATCCCCCTTCAAAGACCAGGGCAGCCAGCGTACTGCCGTTCAGACGCTCCTGGCAAATCTGGCCAAAATCAGGCACCAAAGCTTCTTCGGCGGCATTGAGCAGGACAACCCAGGTCACACTCTCAAAAAACTGCGGAACAACTGCCCGCAGGGCGCTCAAAATCATCAAGATCATGACCGTGCCACCCTTGATATCGTAAACCCCAGGGCCGTAAACCCGTCTGCCGGAAACACGCCAGTGAAAGTCATTATCTTGCTCTTCAGCCGCGGGATAAACCGTGTCCAAATGCGAGATCAGACCGATAATTGGAAGCGGCTGTCGATCAGCCGAACGCCCAGACCTGGTCAGAATCAAATGCCTACCGTAGGCAAAATCCTTGGCCTGCACCCGTTCGGCCGTAAAGCCAAGCCTTTCAAAAGCAGTCACAGTGAGATCACCCAATTCGTTCACGCCCTGTGGATTAGCCGTGAAGCTGTTGATGCTCACCATCTGTCGCAGTAAATCAAGAAACGTTGGGAATTGATCTTCTAGAAAAAATTGTATCTTATCTAATAGTTCTCGTTGTACCATCTGATCTGATGTGCCTTGTTGAATTGTATTCAGTTGCATTCTGCCCACTCGCGAAACGCAAACCCCAATTTATAGCACTGTAGTGCAAGGCAAACAAATGTTGGGGGGCTACGCTTCTGATCTCTATGGTTTGCATCGTCCTGTGCTCCTAAGATGTCAGCAACAACAGTGCCAGAAGCGCCGTACGTTCTATCATCTTGTCGATGTAAAGGAATTCATGCCGTGCGTGAGCGCCATCTCCAACAGGTCCTAAGCCATCCAGTGTAGCGGTATACAAACTCGTATAATTGCCGTCCGATCCCCCTCCAGCAGACCCTTGCTCCAACACCAGGTCCAATTCCTGCGCCAATTCTTGCGCCGTGTGCCAGAGCGCCTGATTTGGCAAAGTGCGTTCAAGCGGGGGGCGTTCGAAGCCGCCTTCAATTTGCAGAGAAATGCCGGGCATAGGTGGCGCCAGTTTGAGAATTGATTCTTGCAGACGTTGCGCGTCCGCATTGCTAGGAACCCGCACGTCGACTGTAGCCCGGCTTTCCGGGGCGATCACGTTCGACCGCAGCCCTCCGTCTATCAAGCCGACATTCACTGAAATACCATTCTGCAGATCACTTAATTCATACAGCTGCTGAATAACATAAGAAAGAGCCAAAATGGCGCTTACGCCCTTTTCAGGATCTAGTCCGGCATGGGCAGCCTTGCCCCGCACAACCAAATTGAATTGTCCAACCCCTTTTCGAGCCGTCTTCAGCTTGCCGGAAAGACCAAGCGCCGGTTCCAGAATAAAGGCTCGTCGAACCTGCTGCGCCAGACGGCAGATATGGGAGCGTGATTCTGGACTGCCGATCTCTTCATCCGAGTTGATAAAAACAATCGGGGCAATTTTCAGTTCGTGCCCCAGCGCCAGAACGGCTTTTAAGGCAAAAACCATCTGCGTCAAACCCCCTTTCATGTCATAGACGCCTGGTCCGCGGATCACATTTCCATCGACCTCCAACGGCATCTCCTTAAGCGTTCCCACTGGCCAGACCGTGTCGCAGTGACCAATAAGAAGCTGCTGCGACTGGGCACGATTGCCTAGATCTTGCTCCTTGCGGTGCGCTAGAAGCTGGCCACCCGTCTTCTGTCCTGCGATGAGCTGCACCGCAAATCCCAGCTCGTCCAACATCTCCTGCAAAATGGTCAGGGGCACGGCTTGCGCCTCCGGGCTGCTCGATGGCGACTCAGCCAATACCAACCGGGAAAGAAAGTTGATCATCGCAGTGCGTTGTTCTTGCAGGTAACTCAACATCTGATTCACTTGATTCATAATGATACTGTCCAAATTTCTTAGTCTAGCGGGCTATCGGAGCAGTTGCTGTCGTTTTGACAGGATGCAAAACTATTACTGAGCCTGAAGGCCACTCCCCATGAGCTAATCACACCATCAGCGCTTGAAGCCACCCACAAATGGAAACGCAAAACTGTCGCGAATAAGGGCAAAGCGGCCCCAATTAAGAAAAGCCAGCAGCGGGGCGTCGGCCAGCAGGCCGCCATCGTCCTTATCAGACTGGCGCAATGAATCCGTGGCCACATAGGCAGCGATGATCCGACTGGCGATCAGGCTGTTTATATCAAAGCCATCGATGATCCGGTCTAACTCGCATTCGAAATAGAGGTAGGCGTCCTCAATAAATACTCCTTTAATCTGACGCGCTGGGAACGTTGGCAGTAAAGCCAGAGCCGGCTTGCTGCCATCATTTTCGCGTGGCGCAGCGGTCAGGCTGGCCAACAGCATCTGTGTGGGGCGCGGATAACTGACGGTAAAAACACGCTCACGCTTGATGTTCTGGTAGGTTGCATGGCTTGGCGTACACACAAAGCCAAAGTGATTCTTCCAACTCAGAGGTGTTACGAGATGTTTAGGGGCCAGGTTGAATGTGCCGTCGAGCTCTCGGGTGCCGATAACCACCAACGGCGCTACTGTCAATACGCAGTCCCAAATGGATTGTTCCAAAGACAGAGGGATGATTTGTTCTTCATGAGTTGTCTCCATAAGGTTTCCTCCTTCGCAATTCGAGCTTTCCAGCTTGATCGCAATCCTTCAGCAAGCTCAGGACAAGCTTTGGAAAGGCTGCTTACCATTTATGGTGGTACGTGTCGTCGACTCTGAATAAGGTTCATAGTAACCACTTCAGCGGAAGAACAGGCTTTCCTACCATTATGATAGGCAGGCGATTCCCTGTCTAGTGTCGTTTGTCATTTATTTGGGTAAACTACGGGAATGTTGTTTGAAAAAGACAAAAAACAAGGAAATAGGTCACATGGTGTGATCGCCGCAGGCGGACAAGAGACGGCCGCTGCCGGTATAGCCATGCTAAAACAAGGAGGGAATGCAGTAGACGCAGCGGTAGCGGCCGCTTTTGTCTCCTTTATCGCCGAGATTGGAGTCGTTCATCTTGGGGGCAGTGGCATGGCTCACATTTACGATCCCGCAAACGGCCGTTCGGTAGTGTACGACTTCTTCAGCAATACCCCTGGCCTTGGCAAAACCAGAGTTGATCAAAGCGGGATGGACTTCCCGAAAGTCACCGTCGACTTCGGAGAAACGACACAGGACTTTCACTTAGGGCGCGCCTCTGTGGCAATACCCGGCAACATTTTTGGCCTCTGCTTAATGGCTGAAGATTACGGTTGTTTAGCGCTATCTACACTCCTCAAACCAGCCATCGATATGGCGCGCGAGGGACTTTCAATCGCCTCGTTCCAGGCCCAAACGTGCGAGCTGCTTGCCCCCCTGTACACCCATACTGCTGGGATGCGCGAGATCTTTCTGTGCAACGGACACATGATTCAAGCAGGAGAACGGCTTTTCATCCCCAACCTGGCCGGAACATTGCTTGAATTGGCCGAACAAGGACCGGCCCTGATTCGTAACGGCCGTTTGGCAAAGGCTATCGTCGCCGACCAGGAAGCTCATGGTGGTTTACTGACAGCGTTGGATCTGGAGTTTTACCGCGCCCAGAAATTACCCTCAATCCGCTTGCCCTACCGCGAATACGAAGTACTACTCCCACCGCGCAGCTCCACCGGAGGAGTGTTAACCGCCTTTACCATGAAGCTGCTGGCGCGCTTCAACGTCAGCCAGTGGAAGCATGGATCGGCCATGCACCTGAGAGTGCTCTATGAAACAATGGCGGCCACAACGCGTGCCCGTCCTTATTGGGACAACAGGGATGAGGATATTCCCATAGAAGAAGCCATTGGCCGATTTTTGGATGATGGCTTTGTAGACCAGCATGAGCAAGAGGTGCGCGAATCCTTATACGGCCAGAGAGCATCGACAACCACAAAGGAACCAAAAGGGGCGACAAATACCAGCCATCTTAGTGTCATCGATGGAGAAGGTATGACCGTCAGCTTAACGACTACCGCCGGCGAATCGGCCGGCTACGTCGTTCCCAACACCGGTTTTATCCCTAATAACATGATGGGTGAGGAAGATCTCCATCCCCACGGATTCCACAGCCGCACGCCTGGCCGGCGCATTCCCACCATGATGACGCCCACTATTGTCTTGCACAACAACCAGCCCCGTGTCGCCGTCGGCAGCGGTGGCAGCATACGCATTCGAAGCGCCATCATGCAGGTGCTTAGCAATCTGCTGGACTTTCGGATGCCACTAAATGAAGCTGTGAACAGCGCCCGGGTCCACATTGAAGATGGCGTGCTGCAATGTGAGGGGGGGTATGATCCGCTCGCCGTGGACGAGCTAGAAGCCATGGGCTATCCAGTAAATCGTTGGCAGACGCGAAGCATCTACTTTGGAGGCGCCCATAGCGTGTCCCGCACGGCCGATGGCCGGCTCTTCGGCGCCGGAGACAACAGGCGGGGAGGGGCTACGGAGGAGATCTAGGCAGCAATAGATCAGGTGTCTGTATTTTTCGGTGGGCAGGCCTCATGACCGCGGCCCGCTGGTATGGATAACTCGCCAAATTCATGCGCAAATATCTACCCCTCTTCCTGATTATCCTGCTCTATCTGGCGATCGGCGTACTGTTCGTCTACTTCACGCCTGCCTGGCAGGCGCCAGATGAACCGGCCCACTTTAACTACGTGCGGCAGTTGGCCGCGGGTCACTTGCCACTCATCGAAGCCGGCGACTATGATCAGGATTATCTAATGGAAGTTGTCTTTATCTCCGGCTTTGCGCCTCAATACCCCATAGATTCCATTGAATACGAAGATTGGCAGCCACCCCTTTATTACCTGGCGCAAACACCACTCTATCTACTTAGCGATGGATCCCTGACCGTCATGCGTCTTTTCTCACTTTTATTGGGAGCAGGTGTCGTGATTTTGGCCTATGCAATCGTCTTGAGAGTAGCGCCGCACGAGCAGTGGCTGGCCTTGACGACGGCCGTCTTCGTCGCCTTTTTACCGCAACATATGGCGATGATCAGTTCCGCCAACAACGATGCTCTGGCAGAGCTGTTGCTTGCCGCCATCCTATACATGCTGCTGCTAATTGGACAGTCAGAAAACATTCGTCCCATCAACTATCTATTGCTGGGCACGCTGCTCGGTCTGGGATACCTGACCAAAGGCACCGTTTATTCAATCACGGCCGTCGCCGGCCTACTGCTTCTGTGGCGATTCTGGGGCGAGTGGCGACGCCTTGTCCAGGCAGGATACCTGGTATTTCTGCCCGCGTTTATCATGGGGGCGATTTGGTGGGGACGAAACATGGCGGTGTATGGCGGCCTGGATATTCTAGGCAAAACGGCACACGACAGCGTCGTAGTCGGCCAGCCGCGCACGGCCGAATGGGTGGCTCAGTACGGCTGGCCAGGCACCGTGACCCGATTTGTGAACACAACCTTCAACAGTTTCTGGGGCCAGTTTGGCTGGATGACCGCGCCGATGACCTATCCACCCTGGCTATACCCGCTCTTGTGGCTGTTTAGCGGTCTCGCCCTCGCGGGGTTAATTATCACAGCCGTCAACGAACGCCATTCCTTTTCCAAACATAAGCTCCCGCTGCTCGTCTTTCTTACTTTATTCTTGCTTACAGTGGGTGTACACCTAGGGTACAATCTGACCTTCGTGCAGCACCAGGGGCGCTATCTGTTTCCGGCACTGATCCCGATTGCCCTCGGCCTGGCAGTTGGATTGGGATTGTGGTTCCGACCATTGCGCCGACGCCGGCCGCGAATCGTCTACGCCATCCCTGCCGGACTGGCGACAGCATTGATTGCCCTGGATCTGTACGCCCTATTTAGGGTCATTGTGCCTGCTCTGGCGTGAAATTCCAGTCTGCACCGACCCAATCCCGTGGCTAGATTATAGATGAACTACTCTGCCTGGATATGAGCTGCCATTGTAACGCGTGTGCGGAAAGCAAGATTTCTTGTACATCGCTGCCGGGCACCATGATCAAGACATGACGGCCGTTCTCATCCACCCATTGCCGTCCCTGTTCCACAGCCAGCCAACGATCACCCAGTTCGATGCGCCGCACTTTCACGCAACCGTCCTTCTCAATGATGCATTCAACGCCAATACTGCGATTCATTGCGTTTCACTTCGCCACAGTGCGGCTAATTTACGATATTTCACCCATTCATAATAGGTCATGTAGAGGCTGAGGCTCAGGCCGTGCCGGCCATCCTTGTAACCTTTCAAGGTCACGTAACGCCACCAAAACTGTCGCCATGGTTGCAGAATGAATTTATGTGGCCGCGGGCGGATACCTTGCTGCTTGAGAATAGAAGCATCATACGCCGTGTACGCCTCTTGCTTGGCCTGGAAGTGGGCTTTGTCCCGGTAATTATAATGGATGAGCGCATTCGCCAAATAGCCGGTGTCACCATCAACGACGGCCGTTTCATGCACTGGTCGTTCATAATGAACCTTACCATGTTTAAACAAACGCAATTGGAAATCCGGATACCAGCCAGCGCCACGGGTCAGCTTGCCGAAAATATAATTATCGCGCGGGACATACCACCCCATCTCCCGCTTATCAACCATCACACCTCGTATTTCAGTGGCCAGATCGAGCGTGCCTCGTTCATCGGCATCTACAAAGAACACCCAATCTGTCTGCACAGCGGCGAGGGCGGCATTTCGCTGCTGGGCATAGTTCTCAAATGCGGACTGCAAGACGGTAGCACCTGCCGATTCAGCCACAGAGATAGTTTCATCCTCGCTGTAGGAGTCAAAGACGATCACGCGCTCAGCCCAGGCCAAACTTTGAACGCACTCCTTGATGTGTTCCGCTTCATTTAGGGTGAGGATGACGGCCGTCAGTTCAGGAGTGGGAGCGCCGTTGTTGGCAGCTTCGTGCTTATGCGCGTTCACCTGTAGACCGGCTACTGCTTGCCATTGGCCGACCAGATGGTGGCCACTTCCTGATAAGCGCGGCGCAATTCCGGATCGGTAGCCCTGCCCGCTTTGCGCTCCATCGTCCTGTGAACCAGACGAGTTGCGACGGCAAGGTGGAAACGGCCGTGATGTTTGCGATATAACTGCGCTCTGCTGCGCCAGAGATTGACGAGCGTATCGGCCGGAACCTGGCGCGTGCTTTCGCCAGCGTAGTGAACGATTTCGGCCGAAGGCACCACGTAGATCTCCCATCCCGCCTGGCGCACACGCCAGCTCCAGTCGATTTCCTCGCAAAACATATGGAACGATTCATCAAAACCGTGGGTTGACTCGGCCACATCTGCCCTAACCATCATGGTCGCACCCAATGGGTGGTCAATCGGGAAGGGATCGCGGCGCGGTTGGTAATAGCGACGCGCATAACGGCCGTTCAAGCGACTATCGTAGAGACGAGAAGGCATGGGCAGCAGATCAAACATAAGCTGGCCCAGTCCCGGAAAATAAAAAGCGCTGTGCTGGAAACGGCCGTCCCCATATATCAAGCGCGCACCGGCCATTCCCGCTTGCGGCCGTTTCTCAAGGCAGCTCACCAAATCCCCAATCGCACCTGGGCGCACAAAGGTATCGGGATTCAACAAGAAAAAATAGCGCGGATGGTATTCGGCCGCGGCACGCATTCCCTGGTTGTTGGCTGCGCCAAAACCAAGATTTTCTTCATTGGCAATCACGTGTACCTGTGGGAACAAGATCTCGCAAAAGGGCGACTGTGCCGTCCGTTGAGGCATTATCGATCAACAAATATCTCGCCCTGCAACTTTGAGCGGCCCAAATCGACGCAGACGGAACGCAGACAATCAGCGAGATACTCGCGCACATTCCAACTAACGATGACAATCGCTACATCAATATTCCTACTGAATGCTTCGCCCACGCTAATTACTCCTTACCCTCCATTTCAGCGTGCCAGATCCAACAGCTCATCTGCGGACAGATCTAGAGTCTCTTGTACAAATCCAATGGAATCAAACATCTTCTTCTCCGCGGGCAGCAATCCTGTCCAGCCATAGAAGTCCGTAGCGCAGATCGAGGCCATACATTCCTCTGAGGTAGCGAACAGATTCCAAGGCTGCCATCAGTTGCCGTGCCAGGCCCAGGGGGAAGTCATGGCCAAAGGCTACGGTGCTATTAGGAATCTGGGCGCTGAGCGTTACGATTTGGGTACGATCGTAAATCTGCGGGACGACGTCGAAAATGCGCGAACGGGCATCTCGCAACCGATAACCTCCAAATTCAGGTTCCCCGTTGACGAGCACATAGCCGATAGGGCTTCGACTTGGGGAGATCCCCAGGTATCGTCCCGGTTCTGGCTCATCTTCGCCGTACTCCCAAAGACGTTCTTCATAAGGCATGATGGGCGGGACGAAGTCAGCCGTGGCGAAATCCGCTTCTTCCTCGTACACAGCCAACATGGCAGCGCTTTCACCAGAAACCTCGATTATGTCGCCGGGCTCTATGCCTTCCTCTTCCAATAAAGCCTGAAAGTATAAGAAGTTTGGCAAACTATCTTTATCAGCCACAGCCCAGCTTTTTCCAGCCAGATCTTCCAAGTTCGATAGTCCGCTGTCTCGCCGGGTTACGATCATGCCAGAATTCCAGGCTAGACCATCGCTGCCAACAGCCACATTGCCTACCTGGGCGCCACACTGCGCTTCAGCCAGAACATAACCGGCCGGAGAAAGAAAAGCGATCGTCTCTAGCGGTGCAGCACACATCATGTCAATCACAGTCTGTTCATCATCCAAAATGCCAACAGTGAACTGATATCCTGTTTCTTCGCTTAAGGCTTGCGCCAGAACTGCGCCACGACGGTTGATGACGGCCGTATCTACAACCGGCGAAAAGAGCAACTGCACCGGTCGCGCCTCTGTTCCCAATGGAGATTTGGTCACCTCAACAACCAATTCCTCAGTGACCAGGCGAGTTGCCTCATGAACAACCGTTTCCTGCACAATACGAGTCACTTCCACCGTATCCTGTGTCTCAACGAGTCGTGTCACTTCCAGGAGCTATTTCTTGGGGTTGGCATGCTGTCATCCCCATTAGCCCTGTAAGCAACAGAGCAATCCACATTCGCAACATACTGCTACACTAGCTCAGAAAAGTGACGCCGGGCTCTTCGCTGACGCCAGCTTTGTTTTGCTAAATCTAGATAGGTTTAGTGTAACGGTCGGCACGTTAGGAGCCAACGAAAATTATGCGAGCTTAAGGTAGATGGGAGAGGATCAGGAACCGGGTTGCGACATTCCAGTAGAAACCCGGTTCATTGTTCTGTTTAGATGATGCGGCTGCGTATCTTGGAGCTGATGTAGTCTAGGGTCATGACCACAACAGCAATGGCGATCATCATCACCGCCGCCTGACGGTAACGCAGCAAGTTAATATTTTGCACCAGGACAAAACCGATACCACCGCCACCGGCGAAGCCGATGACTGTGGAGAAGCGGACGTTGATATCCCAACGGTAGAGGGTAAAAGCGATATAGGATGGTACAACCTGCGGGATGACCGAGAAGGCGATCAGCTGCAAGCGGTTGGCACCAGTGGCCGTGACCGCCTCAACCGGGCCGTCATCAATATTCTCGACCTGCTCCGAAAAAAGCTTACCCAAAGCGGCGATCGTATGAATCGTCAAGGCGATAACGCCAGCAAAAGGTCCGATTCCGACCCAAACGGCAAAGACGATGACGTAGATGAGCGGCTCAATGGAACGGATAATATTCAGAATGCTGCGCGTCGCCGTGTATAAAGCAAAGCCGATGCGGAACGGCCGTTTGGGTTCGATCATGCCACCCACAACAGCCATTATTATGCCACCGGCGATGGCGGCATAAAGAATCCATTGCGGTTCGTCATACTGGTACAGCCAGTTTAACGCCGCGCCGATGCCGTAAATGAAGATGGCCGTGCCTATCCCGGCGAGTGCGGCGGTGAAAAGCCGGGCGACGATGCCGCTGGTGCGCAAGACCACCTCCTGGCCATATTTGCTGCCAAATGAAGCAGCCATTAAGGCCAACAAAAAGCCCACGACCATCGGTGAGAGCACGCGGATGGAGTCTGATAAGGATATAAATAAAATTGCCGATGAAACCAATGCCGGGCAACTGTTGCTCCAGCCATAAACCAACAGCCACACCTTGATTGGCAAGAGCAGCCAATGCGAAAAAGGCTAACATGCTGGCCAGGATCAAGCGGACTACCGATAGGATCTGGCGTGGTAACGGTTGGGGGTCGTCGGTGAAAACGGGTGGTCCGAAACGCAGTAACGACCAGGCCAGGACGGCCGCAATTATTGCCACTACCACGCCGATCAGCGGCTGGCCGAACGTCATTTCTGCCAGATCCAACAACAGCCGGGCCACCTGTGAGCCGATGAACCAGCCAATGGGTATGGCGATAATCGCCGCACATATGGAGGCAAAGGGCGCATTCACATTCTCCATCAAGTTGCGGGCAGCCAGGAAGGAAATCGGAACCGCCAGTATTGTACCAACGAGGGTGGCGATGAGCGCCAGAAAAATCGTTTCGATGATCTTTTCAAAGGTGATTTTCAGTGTCTCGCTGGGCCCCTTAATACCGGTGCGCCATTTTTCCTCGACCTCGATACGCTGCGGTTCATCAGTGGCACGGATGTCGGGCATGGTGAATTCGACATTGAAATTTCCATCACGGTCGGTGTGGAATGAAGTCAAAGCGCGAGTCGTAGCTACTAAGCCAGCCGGATACCAACGCAAAAGACCATCGGTGCGCGGCCGGAATCCGGATCCCTCGATAGTCAAAACATCTTGGGTTGTGCTGGCGCAATTGGGTCTGAGGGTCACGACTCGATCGCCAATTGAGGTCTGGGCTCCCGCAATTTCTTCCGGACAAGGCATGCGAATCAAAATATCCATGCTGCGTATCTCTTCATGGAACTCGAAGAAATCGGGGCGGGCCAAAGCGCGGATAACGCGTGTCGTTACCTCCTGGCGTTTCGGATCCTGCGGTTCCTCGAGATTGATTTGAGTGACAGCAAACCCATAGGAAAATATTAGGATACCGAGAATTGCGGCGATGACCCATAAGCCACTACGCAAGGCATGTCGAAATGGGGTTACCTTTTGCTGGTCTTTCTTCTCTTCCATGATTAACCTATCCGCTCCGCATCTTGGCCATAGATTTCTTTAAAGCGAATATCATCAATGTCGGATGGAGCACCCTCAAAAACCAGGCGGCCTTCATTCAAGGCAATCACGTGATCGCCATACTCCTGCACCAGGTCCAGGAAGTGCAGACTGCAAAGGACGGTTATACCATCTTCACGGTTAATCTGCTGCAGGTGGCGCATAATACTGTGGGCTAAAACTGGGTCGAGGCTGGCTACAGGCTCATCAGCGAGGACCAAGTCTGGTTCCTGCATCAAGGCGCGGGCGATGCCCACGCGCTGCTGCTGTCCGCCGCTCAATTCGTCGGCGCGACTTTTCGCTTTTACGCTAATGCCGACTCTGTCCATGCTCTTGTAAGCGCGTTTGATATCCGCCGCAGGGAAACGGTTGAGCACGCTGGTGATGGGATTGACGTATCCTAAACGACCGCTCAAGACATTGGTAAGCACCGATGATCGTTCCACCAGGTTAAAATGCTGGAAGATCATGCCGATTTTGCGCCGGGCCCTGCGCAATTCTTCGCCCGTTACATGGGAGAGCTTGATATCATTCCACCATATCTCACCCGATGTGGGCTCGACTAAGCGGTTGATGCAGCGTAAGAGCGTGCTTTTACCCGAGCCACTGAGTCCGACAACAGCCAGGAACTGCCCATCCGGCACCTCGAACGAAACCTCGCGCAAGGCCACGGTGCCATCGTCGTATACCTTCGTTAAATTTTCAACTCGCAGCATATAACACCGACCTGAATCAGGGTTTCCATCATAGATGGAAACCAACACTCCCTGTTTAGTCAAGCAGTCCCAAGGGTCTTACGCCCAAGGTCCGTCGCAGCTGAGGGCGCGAACTTATAGGATTTAGATCTAAAGAGTCCTTGATTCAGATATTGTGGTCTTACCCATTCTGGTCAAGGAACTTTCCAGAAATGGGGCCTTCTCTGCAAATAAAGAAGCCGGGCTTTTTACACCCGGCTTCAGCAAAAACTTTCGCGTTTACTCGCCTAAAACATCCTCTTCGGTCATACCGAGGGCCTTAATCATGAAGCGCGTCGGATCGAAGGCGGAATCGAGCACTTGCTCAGCGCCAGTCCAGCTATAGAAAGCATCTGAACAAAGGGTGATTGTCGTTTCGTCCTCTGGATTTTGACAAGCATCGGATTCGGCATACGCTTTCAGAGCAACAGAGATTTTCTGAGCTAGCGCAAGCGGGAAATCGGCACCGTAGGATAGCGTATCATTGGGGATCTCGTCAGAGATATCGAGGATACGGGTCTCTTCGAAGATGGTGGGGTAAGTTTCCATGGCTGCGGCGCGAGCATCGAGGATGCGATAGCCGCCATCAGCCGGATCTCCACCCACGAAAACGCGGCCTGCTTCTGTGCGCTCGGGATTGACACCAGCCTCGCGCCAGATTTCAGGATCATCGGAAGCGGGGTTCCAATTGCGTTCGTAAAAAGGCAGCAAAGGTGGGCTGAAGAAGCCAGTGGCGAAGTCGACATCACCTTGGGCGACGGCCAACATGGCTCCCGTGTGTCCACCGGTCTCGACTACTTCACCGGTTTCGATGCCGGCAGCAGACAATTCAGCTTTAGGAACGAGGTAGCCTGACGTGGACGTTACGCTGGGGGCACCCCAGGTCTTGCCTGCCAAATCTTCAATGGTCTCGATTCCGCTGTCATCGCGCACTACGATCTGTGACCAATAGTATGGCCAGCCGAAACGTACCGAGGCCAGACCAACCTGCACGCCACAACGTTCATTGGCTAATACATAACCCAGGGCTGGGATAAAGCCAATGGTATCTTCCGGAGAGGCGCACATGGCTTCGATAGTAGCGGCATAGCTGGTGGGCACACTTACTTCGTACTTGAGGCCAGTCGCATTCTCGAGCTCTTGGGCCATGACGTCGCCACCGGCAATGATGGCATCGGCGTCGACGGAAGGAACGAAGAGGACTTGAATCGGCCGTTCTTCCGAGCCAAGCGGCGCTTCTTCTACCATCACTTCTTCAGTGACCGTTTCCGTTACCGTTTCTGTCACCACGCGAGTCACCTCGACCGGCACTTCAATCTCCACGGGAACTTCTACTTCTTGTGTTTCCGTAATAACACGTGTCACCTCGACCTCAACCGTCTGTGGTTGGCAAGCAACCATAGCAACAGCAAGAACGAGTAGACTAATCAAAAGAAAGGGGATTTTACTTCTTGACATTGTTCCTCCTATGAAACAACTAGCGATGGGCGAGACCCCTTGAAATGTACTGATTAACAGCCATATGTCGCGCCTTTCCAACTACTATGGAAATGATAACCTGCTACGCACGCTGCTGCAAGCTCAACGAGTATATGAACCATCAAAACAGCGATATACACCTTAGTCGAAAATTGTTTGTGCTGGGGCAGCAATTTCTCGCTGACGGCTATCAGCTTTTTTTGACCGGAATCTCTCGCGCTTCACACTCCTCAAGGCTATCTTCATCAGGCATATCAACCAGAATTCGGTTGGGATCCACGCGGTTATTAAACTGGGAGATTTCGACATCCTCATGAATCAATCCTGCCCACATCGGCTGTGGATTGCGATCACCGAAAGGGCCAACGACGCGAATACCGCCGTTGATCACGACCCGTTGTCCGGGCATCAAATAGAGGTAATCACCGATCTTTTCTAATTCCTCCGGATTGCCTAGAGCCCAGCGATATGGGTAGTTGGTCAACTCGTTTTCAAACCCGATGGCCGCCCTCCATGCGCCTGATTCCGTATGCCAGCCAAGGGTGTTGTAGTTCCAATCAGAATCATAAACAGTGCCCGGTACAGGTCCGGTTGTGCGAATTGGTGTTGTTCCATAATTCTCGACGGTCATGGTGAAGTGGACCGTATCGCAGAGGGCAACGGCCGTGGCCTCAAATTCCAGCGTATCTCCTGCCGGAGGTGCGAAGATATCAGCGCGCGGCACGCCGCCATACTGGATAGTCAGGCTGTCTTCCACGCGCAGCGTCTGTCCTTCCAGATCCTGGGCAATAGCCACAATCGGATAGGTACCATCAGGTGGCGGTGTTGCCCCATTGTCCACGCCCCCTTCATAGTCATACACATGACGTCCAGGCATATTGGCCGGGATATCCCGTTCCAATTCGGAAATGGGAACCTCGGAGCCATCAGGCAAAACCAAGAATACGCGCAGGTCATTCACCTCCTTGGTCAAATAAAACTGGGCCTGAACGCGGTCTGATATCCCGTCCCGGTTGGGGGTAAACAGTTCCTTATCCAAGGCAAAATCGCGCATTTCTGGCAGCTCCGTGTCCGCCTCGACGATAGCCAACGTACCCTGCTGCGTTTCGACAACGCCATTTTGACCCGTCGCTTGCACCGTCCAGGTATAGTTTCCATCCTGCAGTAGACGGGAAAGAATCTCCCCCTGCACCACTTCGCCAGGTAACTGGTAACCATCGACGATTCCGCTAAAGAACACCTTATATTCTCCAGCGCCGCGGGGCTTTTCGCGCCGGAAGTAGATAGCGTTCCCCTACCTCATTCTCCAGGTAAATAGAGACATCCGCATTGCGTGACAATTCATAGCGCAGCAGCGTGGCATCTTGCTCCCCATCCGCATTTGGGCTTATAGCAGCATCGTCGACGCTCACATTACGCAGCAGACTGCTATCACCATTAAGGAGTCGCCAGCCGATGGCGACAGCTATAATTACAAGCAACAGAGCGATAAGCGCTGCAACCAGGGGTGTATTTCTCTTCATGACCATCAACGCAAGTTTACCAGAGCCAACATCGGGCGACGAGAGGCGTTATACCGACGATTGATCTATGGGATACCCAGAATTTTGTAGACCAAGAAATTCAACTTTTCGGGTCATGCGCCGCGGAGGATAATTTAGAAAAACTTGAAGCTTCTAATTGTGCGGCTCACGCACGTTTGCGCTTCAGCTTGCGGCGACGGTAAAAAACCCAGACCGCCGCCAGCAAGGCAATGACAATGGAAACCAGTGTGGCAATGGCCATGTTGGTCTGGATGGCGCCAATGCTTACCGTTCGACTGTCCAAACGTACCAGTTCAAGCAACGTTCGACCGGCCGCATAAAAGATCAGATAGAGTGCCATGATTTCGCCGGTCAAGAAACGATCTGAATACCGTTTGACCAGGGTATAAAGCACGAAAAAGGTGAGCAGACTCCACAACGATTCGTAAAGGAATGCGGGATGGAAACGGCCAACTTCGCTGTATTCCGGCAGGCGATAGACGGGATCGATTGCAACTGCCCAAGGTAAGTTTGTCGGACGGCCGTACAATTCCTGGTTAAAGAAATTCCCCCAACGGCCGAATACCTGGCCCAAAGCCAATCCTACGACAGCCAGGTCAGCCCAGCCAATCATCGGTATTCGCGCGCGACGTGAATACAAGAAGAGTCCCAGCGCGCCCCCAGCCAGGCCGCCGTAAATTCCCAAGCCGCCATTGCGAAAATTGATCAGCTGGTATGGATTCTGAAAGTAGTCAAGCGGTGAATTAATACCCACAGCCGCCATGCTCGGTGAAGGCGTCAAGACATGGTATAACCGCGCCCCGATCACACCAAGTATCAAACACCAGATTATGCCGTTCCATACATGATCCGGGCTCCAGATACGCCACGGCGTGTCCTCGATCCACGCTTTCTTGACATTTGGCGCGGATTCAAGTCGCTCTTGTACAACAGCAATACTTTCCTTGTTTAGGCCAACAGTGCGCGGATCAAACCCCCAAGGTAAAAGCAGATCGCCCAAGGTATCATATTTTCGTTTGGCGAAAACCTTTCCGATTTCATCGGGCAGCTCTAATGCGCTAAGCGGCCGTTGTCGTATCTTTGCGAGGTACAGTTTGTTTAAAGACCTTGTTTGCACGTTCCATAGCGAGGGAGGCTACCACCCAGGAACCCAAGGCGATGCCGCCAACGATCCAGATACCATACCAAAAGACGTCAAAATCAAGCGCTTCGATATGAATTGCAGCGCGATCAGGTGTGTTGCCGGTTACAAGATGGTAGAGATAAATAACTGCTGTGACGAGCAGTAGAAAGATGATGACGTACCAGTAAGGTGCTAACTGACGGCTCGCCTGATATATGCCTCGCTTTTTCTTCATGCCGGACCGATCACTCCGACTCTTCGCTTTGCCAATCTTCCTGCTTCCAGACATGGTACATGCGCTGGGCAAGAGTCACATAGGTCAAAAGCGCCAGGACCCAGAGGGCGATATCAGGCAGGTTGAGAATCAACATGACAATCATGAAGAAGTAGCGTTCGACACGGCTGGCAATGCCTATCTTGCTGTCAAAACCTAGAGACTCCGCCTTGGCGCGGGAGTAGCTGACCATCAAAGAGCCGGTCACCGCAATATAGGCAATGGCCAGCATCTGCGGATTGTCCTGTCTCATGTAATAAAAGATGAAACCGCCGAAGAGGATGATCTCGGCCAAGCGATCCAGAGTCGAGTCGAGAAAAGCGCCAAATCCACCTTGCTTACGACCGAGTTTGCGGGCTAATGCGCCATCAATGGCATCAAGTGGAGCGAGGATGAGCATGGCAATACCTGCCCAGCGAAATTCACCGATAGCAATCAGCCAAGCCAAAAAGAAGTGAGCGAGCATGCCCACAACGGTGAACAGATCTGGCGACAGCCTATAGCGTGCCAGGAAAGTTACGACCGGATCGATGATAAAGCGCGTTCGCACCCGCATCTGGTCGGTAAAGGTTTTTTTCTCAGGGACTGCTGTGTCCGTGGAATCGGATTGGTTCATGTCACCTCATAAAATCAAATGTCACGCAATTGAACCGCAAAGGCCCAACTCAGGCAACCCTATTAAGTTATCTACTCGGGCAAATGCATGGTTTTACTGTCATCCCGAACGCGTATGAAGGATCCCAACCAGCCAGCCAGTAAAACAAGACGCTTCACCTAGCCAGCGCTTATCACAGGTCATCAAGCCGGAATCCCAGCCAGGGAACCATCATTTCAGCTTGCGTCATAGCGCCATGTCGCCCAAGCATCCGGCTCGTGAAGTCTCGATCATTTGCTCGCGTATCCAGCAGCACATGCCCGCCGCGCATAACCACAACAACATCACCAATACGCTCTTCCGTAGCTGGGTCAAATGGTCGAGGGCCAAGAAGCCCTGCTTCCAATACGTCACTGGCGCGCCAGGCAATCATGGCCTCTGCCAGATTCTCGTTGATATAAGCCACTGTGCTTTCTTGACAACCATGTTTCGCATATAGGTAGACAACGCGCGGTTCGCCGGCCGCTTTCATAAACAGCATTTGCTGCAACTGCGGATGGTCCTCGATATAGATCCGTTCCACAAGCGGTGTCAAAATCTGTCCATGATCAGCGAAAATCAGCAGCACCGTATCGCGCCGCGCCGCTTCGCTCAGACAATTCATGAATTCCATTTGCAGTTGGGTGGCGAGCGCTCTCAGTTCGGCTGCAACCGCTTCATCGTTCCAGCCGTATTCGTGACTCAACGTATCGACGGTTGGCCAATAGGCGGCTGCATATAACGACTCGCCGGGCATGGCCTCAAGCAACCGTCGCATTTGAACGAACATGTCGGCCAGCGTGCTCGCGCCGTGATCGCCAACAACGCCACGACCGTGCATTTTGCTCAGCGCGGTGTTTATAAGCCTCTTGCCCTTGAAAGCGTGCGTAGGAACACCCGCTCGCGCCAACTGCTGTGCCAGACCCGGCCATTGCAAGAATGCTTCTGGAGTCATACCCGCCTCCACTAGCGCATCAGGATAACGGCCGAAGGTTGGCGAAAAGTTCAGCAGTTGGCCGATAGTGCCATATTCCGGGAAAAACAGAGTCAAACCCACCAGACTGTGCTGTGCCGGAGCGACGCCAGTCCAGAGGCTGCTCAAGGCGGCAACGGTAGTTGAAGGAAAGATAGATGTGAGCGGTTGCTCAGTTTTGGCCTGCTGGAGCCACGGCTGCAAGTACGGCCGTTCCTTTTCCAGCAAATTGCAGCCCAGCCCATCAATGACGAGCGTCACGACTCGCTTCACGTTTTTGCCCAAAGGATGCCACAACTTGTCAGGAAGAGGTGGCAATCCGTCAAACGGCGCACCAAGCAAGGCGGCAACAGTAGCCGGGATATTGGCAATAGATCCCTGCAGGTAATCAGGCCGGACAAATTCGTCCAGAATCTCCAGGTGATTATCTTCTCTTTTCATCATGAATCCAAAAAGGCCAGGAATATCCCTGGCCTCTTTAGAACCTATTGGGGAGTATAGCCACTAGCAACGGCCGTACCCCTCTTCTTCCTCAGTCTAACGAGAACACAAAACGGTAACAGGAGGCGATTTCGGCTTCGCCCAACCTGCGTTAACTCAATGCTTCGCCCAACGCGTTCATCCGGTTGGCGACGCTGTCATCGACAACCCGATCACCCACACGCACAACAAGGCCGCCCAGAATTTTCGGATCAACCTTAAAATCAACCGACTTCACCGGCAACGCCTTCACAGCATTTGCCTGCTCTTGCTCGGTCAGCGGCAGCGCGCTCGTCACCTCAGCCCTGTCTCCGGACATATTCGCCACATCGGCAGGAACCTTGGAGAAGAAATCGGTGATCAATGCATGCTGGCGCTTTTCGTCCAGGGCTACGCCGACCAATTTGTTAGCGGCAGCAATAGCGATCGCCGCAACCTGCCCGCGCAATTCAGATAAAATGCGGTTTCGCTCTTGCTCGGCACTTTCAGCGGCGCCAGCTACAACACTGCGTGCCTCTTCATTGGCCTTCGACTCAATCGCCTTGGCCGTTTCCTCAGCCTGAGCGACAGCGTCCTGGCGGATCTTCGCCGCATCCTGGCGCGCCGAATCCAGAATTTTCTTGGCCTCTGCATCGGCGTTATCCCGCGCAATGGCCGCCTGGCGTGCATCTTCTAAGCCTTTAGCAACGCGTGCCTTGCGCTCATCCAGTACACGAAGAATCGGTTTATACACCATTCCTTTCATCACGAGCAGCATGATCGTGATGATCAGGAGTTGCATAATGAGATAGCCTATATTTATGCCCAATGCTTCCATATCATCTTTCCTTAATCGTCAATTCAATATTCACTAGATCGCGCAAAATCGAACCACAGGATCAAAGAACAAATAGAATAATTAGCGCAACAACAAGAGCATAAATAGCCACAGCCTCAGCGAATGCGATACCAAGGATCATGTTTGTCTGGATATCACCGCTGGCATCTGGGTTTCGGGCGATACCTTGCACAGCACCTCCAACAAGAATACCGATACCGGCACCAGCACCGATAGCACCCGACATTGCCAAACCGGCACCAATGGCCTTCAAACCCACCGCGATGATTTCTGCAGCATCTACTTCCATGTGAAATTCCTCCAAACTTATTTCTAATTTATTACTTAGTTCACGTCAACCAGCAAGATAAGCTACGCTATCCGCTGCAAAAATTAGTGCTCATCGCCATGGCCTTGAGAAGCGCTGGCCATAAAGATCAACGTAAGCAAACCGAAGACCAACGCTTGAATCAAGCCGACGAAGAATTCCAGACTAAAGAAAACAATATTGCTGATGGGCAAGAGAAAAGCCATCACAAATAGAAGAACCATTCCGGCGAATATATTGCCAAACAAACGGAAGGTAAATGAGATGATCTTGGAAATCTCACTGATCAGTTCCAGCAGGCCAACTGCGGGATCCATCGCCTTAATAGGATTCTTGGCCACCTGAGCGCCATATCCCTTGGCAATAAAGGGGAAAAACTTGGCCAAATACCCCCGGCCACCCAGGTATTTAAAGCCATAGTATTGGACCATGACAATGGCAATGAGGGCAAAGGCCAAGGTGTAGTTCAGATCGGTGGCTCCAGGGCGCACAAAGGGCACAATGGTCCAATCGGCCGCTTCTGGATTGTAGCCAACCTTTTCACCATGATCGAGTTCAATAATTGGCGCCGAAGGATCTTCGTTAGCCTTGCTTAGTAGTAAAGGTTGGACACGAAGATCACCCTCGTTTAACAGGTCTATCTCTTCTGTAAGCTGGTGAACCATCTCTTCATACTCAAGCTCAGAGATCTCGATTCCTTCCAAAGCAGCCTGGTTCTTCTGTTCCGTAGCGACTTGTTCGGCACGAAAATGGGGTAGATATTCCCACAAGCCAATGCTGTCATAACCAGGGATCAGCGACATCCAGTTGGCGGCCAATATTAAAAGAATGATGGTCATGAAGTAGGGAAAGAAATCCCGGATCTTGGAGCCGGCTATTCTTTCGGCAAAATTATAGGCACCTTCAATGACCATCTCAAAGAAGTTATAAAATCCAGATGGTACTTCTTCGGAGGTTCGAGAACGAGCGCGCAATGTAAAAACCATAATTAGAATGAGGGCATAGGCGAACAAAGAAGACACAAATGTATTGGTCAATCCCTTCCCACCCGTTATGGTACTAATTACAGGCCAATCCTGTGTGCCAGGATACACTTCACCAGCCACCTGAATATAGGGCATCACAGGCTTCGTAAAGGCAACAATCGAACCTAAGATTATCAGCAGTGCAACACAGATAAGAATAATATATCGCTTCTTAATCATGGTGTCGTTTCTTCCTTATTATTGTCGTGATTTGTCTTTTCGACCTGTTGTTGTGCTCGGCCAAGCATAAACAAGCTTAGCCGCACCATGGCAAACAACGTAACAGGAAAACTAGCCAAGAGCATAATGATCGTCATAATCCTGCGTTCGTTGCCCATCAGATCATCTAGGAACCAACCAATTCCAAAAGCGATGGCAATGATGGCGATGGCCGCAAACGCTGTTACACAGCCAATCTGGCCGACCATGTTCGTCAGTGCAACTGTCTGCTTCCGAGGTAGGTTACTAGACACAATATCTTACTTTGTTAAGTACTGGTCGATTGCGCATTATATCACAAACAGATCAAACAGCAATCAGCGCGATCGCCCCTAACCGGGGAAGAATGCTGCAGCCGCCTGGCGCGTCCACTCAAAAGCAGGGCCGGCAAAAATACCGAAATAAATGACAAAAAAGATAGAAACGATCAGCCCGACTTTGGCGGCTCGCGAAACAGGAATAGGTATTTCTTCCTCATCTGAGCGGTAAAGGTACATATACTTGACAATGCCCAAATAGTAATAAAGGGCAACAAAAGCAGCGAGAATCCCGATCAACGCCAGCCACCACAAGCCAGCCTCAATCGCCGCCCTAAATAAGAAGAACTTGCCGAAGAATCCGGCTGTTGGAGGGATGCCGGCCAGGGAAAGAACGGCAAACATCATCACCAGGGCCAGTATCGGCGAGCGACGATTTAAACCATATAGATCTTCAATCTCATCTGAGCCAGTCTTGTCGCTCACCAAAATTATCACCCCAAAGGCGGCGATATTGGTGAAGAGGTAGATTAGCAGATAGAACATCGCCGCACCAGAACCGTCCTGTGAGAGGGCGACAAGGCCAATCAGTACGTAGCCGGCCTGGGCGACACTGGAGTATGCTAACATGCGCTTAATGTTCGTCTGGAAAATCGCTACGAAGTTACCCAGCATCATGGTGATGATGCTCATGGCCACCAACATAGCCCACCAGCCAGGAGCAGTCGTTGGCGAAAAACGGCTGATATCGCCAAATGCACCAGACGTGAATACGCGCAGGAAAACCGCAAAACCGGCGGCCTTGGACGCAGTGGAAACAAAAGCCGTAAATGGTGTTGGTGAACCTTCGTACACATCTGGTGTCCAGAAGTGAAACGGCACGGCTGCAATTTTGAAGCCAAAACCAACGATGGTCATTCCTGCCGCCAACAACACAACCGCGTTTACCTCAGGTGGCAAAGCTCCGAACAGACTACCGCCGATGACATATATATTTGTCTGCCCAGTAATTCCATATAACAGACTCATACCGTACAGCATCACACCCGTGGCAAAGGCTCCATAAATGAAGTACTTCATGCCCGCTTCGGACGAACGTTTGCTGCCGGTCAAAAAACCGGCCAATACATAAGAGGAGATACTGGCAGTTTCCAAAGCCACGTAGATCATGATCAGATCGGTTGCAGCGGCCATCACCACAAAACCAATCGTGGCCGTGATCAGGAGTGCATAGAATTCACTGCGCTGTAATCGTGGCACATCCATGGCCACGAGACTGGTCACAATCAATGCCGACAAGAACATGACCTCGAATACGAGCGCTATCATATCGAAGCGGATCATGCCGCCCCACATTAAACTTTCACTCAATGAGGCTTGGGAATCTGGTAAATCGAAGAAGAACCACAGACCCAGAACGGCGAGCAAAATAACGAATGCTCCCCAAGCGGTCAACAAACCTACCCGCCGCCTGTTTTCCGGTTTCAGGAAACGATCATATACGAGAACTGCGACGAGCAGGATTACCAGACCGATTTCTGCTGTTAGCGCCGCAACCCAAGTGTAGTCAAAATCTGGGCTCACTTATGCACCTCCCAGCCAATTGAAAAGATCAGCCGCGACCGTTTGCACTGAATTCATCACTGTCGCCGCCTGCTGCGCATCTTGCACACGCTCAAGCACGGGTAACACGCCAGACTCGACTACCGGCGCAATGACCATAGGTAAGACGCCAATCAGAATCAGAATGGCCGAGAAACCAATTAAAGTTACCTTATCAATGGCCAGCAACGGCCGCATGTCGTGCCACTTTTCCCCTTCGTATTTTCCGAAGAACACGGTTCCAACAGCGCGCAAGATATAACCAGCCGTGATAACAATCGCAAATACGGACAGGATAGCGATCCAGTTGTAGTAGTTGGCCGGATTCAGGCTAAAGACGGCATTTAGATCAATGGAGGTTCCGGCCCAAACGCCCATAAATATCGGGAACTCGGCGATAAACCCAGAGAGTCCCGGCATACCCATGGAAACCAGACCACCAATTATGAAAGGGATGACCAGCCACGGTAACGCCTGGCGCATGCCGCTGAGATCGTCCATGTTTCGGGTATGCGTGCGATCGTAAATCATTCCGACCACAGAAAAGAAGAGTGCGGTCATGACGCCATGACTGACCATCTGGATCCCAGCTCCCAAGAAGCCATTTAAGGTCATCGCTGCAAAACCCATAGTGACCAGGCCCATGTGGCTAACGCTGGAATAACCGATTAGGTATTTCATATCACGCTGGCGCATGGCGACCAACGATCCATAGAGGACATTCACCAGCGTCAGCAAGATAATGAAGGGCATCCAATACACCGCGCCTTCAGGCAGCACCTGGATACCGACGCGCATGGAAGCATAAGCGCCGAGCTTCATAAGCACGCCGGCGTGGATCATGGAAACGGCCGTGGGTGCAGCCACATGACCATCAGGCGACCAGTTATGCAGTGGCCAAAGACCGGCAAGTACAGCAAAGCCCAAGAACAAGGGCATGAACCAAATCCTCTGCGCATCTAACGCAAACTGGGCCTCAGACCATACACGAAGATCGAAAGTTAGTTCCAAGCCTTGTTTCGGGAGTTGAAAGTAGAGTACGATTAGGGCGATAAAAGAGATGAAGCTGCCAATCAGCAAATAGAGTGTAAGCTTCATAGCCGCATATTCACGTCGTTCCCGCCAGCCCCAGATGACGATCATGACATACATGGGCAGTACAGCCAGTTCATAAAAGAAGAACAGCAGAAATGCGTCTACCGACACGAAAACGCCCTGTACCCCGGCGACCAAGAGCATGAAGAAGGCGTAGAACTCACGCGGTCTATCATCAATGCTCCAAGAGATCAGCACCCCTCCCAGGCCGACTATGGACGTCAGCAAGATCAGCGTCGCGCTCAGGCCATCCACACCCATAATATAGTTGATGCCGATACTGGGGATCCACGCATGTTCTTCCAAAAAGAAGAGCGTTTCTGCCCACGGCGTCCCTGGCGCGGGGATGTTTTGATGGTAAAAGATGTAAACATACAGGGTAAGCAGCAAATTCAGAATCATTGCTGCCAGGCCAATCATACGCGCGTTTTCACCGCGCTCTTTTGGCAACATCAAGATGATAGCTGCTGCTATTATTGGCCCTAATGCGATGATTGATAAAAACGGAAATTCCATCGGCTTCGCCTAGTTTGACAGTTTCTTTCCAATCTAACGCCGGCATCATTTCACCCGATGCCGGCAATCCTTAACCTAAAATCTTGGTTACCGTGTCGTTGATATAGACAAGCACCCACTGCGGCCACACGCCGAGACTCAACATCAAAATCATTAACGGCCAGATAACCAGGTGCTCACGCACCGTCATATGCGGCAACCCACGCCATTCTTCCTTAATAGGACCGTGCAATGTCTTTCCAATAGCTTTAAGGATATAGGCCCCGGTCATAAACAGACCCAGCATGGAAATAGCAAGCTGCACAGTGAAGATATCCCAGGAACCAGCGACGACCATGAACTCGCTTACAAAGCCATTAAGTCCCGGCAGTCCCAGGGAGGCCATTGACGTAAATATCAAAATAGCACCATAGACTTGCAGGACCGACCAAATTCCACCATAGCGCTTCAAGTCCCGTGTATGTGTACGTTCATAGATCACACCCACCAGGAAGAACATGCCGGCCGAAGAGAGGCCATGGTTAAACATCTGGAAGACAGCCCCGTTGGCCGCGGTGATAGCATCTAGGGTTATTCCTTGATCGACGAACTGATCGGCACGGCCGTAGACGTAGGCGAATACCGCCAGCCCCAACACCACAAAACCCATGTGGTTAACCGAAGAATAGGCCACCAATCGCTTGAAGTCCCACTGGCCGAAGGCCGCATAACCACCCAAAACAATACTGATCATACCCAGCGTTGCCAGAATTCCGGCCGTCATGAAAGCCATGTCTGGGAACAAGGGAATGACCAGGCGCAAAAATCCATACGCCCCCAACTTAAGTAAAACGCCAGCCAGGATCATAGAACCGGCAGTGGGAGCCTGAGTGTGCGCATCCGGCAACCAGGTGTGGAAAGGCCAGATTGGGATCTTGATCGCAAAAGCGAGGAAGAAAGCCCAGAATGCAATGAACTTCACCACTTCAGCGGATAATCCCGTGTTCGGCAGAATGCCACTGGCGGGCAAGTTAACCCAGACATCCATCAGCTCGATGATGTCGAACGTTCCCGTTGACAGCCCAATCAACTGGATCGCCAGCAATAAGCCCAGACTGCCGGCCATGGTGTAGATAATGAACTTGAACGAGGCATAGTCTCGGTCAGCACCCCCCCATATCTTGATCAGAAAATACATCGGGACCAGGCCAAACTCCCAGAAAATGAAGAAAATCATCAAATCCAGGGAAGCAAATAGCCCCAGCATGGCTGCCTCCATCAACAGGAAGAGGGCCATGAAAACATTCACCCGTTCCTCGATGCCAAAGGAAGCCAAAATAGCCAGAGGGGTCAAGATGGTTGTCAGCAACAGCATCGTCAGGCTGATGCCATCCACACCAACGTGATAACTGGAACCCAGCGCCGGAAACCATTCATGCACATATGCAAACTGAATACCTGCGTCGAAGCGGTCATAGGTAAACCACATGGTGAGCACCAGCAGAAGAGGAACCAGGCTAAAAACCAGCGCTAGTCTGCGAACCGTATTTTTCGCATCTCCCGGCAGCAGCAGAATCACAAACGACGCTAGCAAAGGAGAAAAAATGACGAGATTGAGGATATTATCCTGAACGAATTCCATTGTATCTCCTGCTTTAAAATAGCTGTGCGAGCCAGCGATAATTGATCAGCAAGATCACCGCTATCAGAGCAGTTGCGATAAGAGTTGATATCAAAACGTATTCCTGTATCCGGCCTGTTTGCAAATAACGGAACTCTCTAGCAATTGCCAGGAATTGGTCCTTGAGCCAATCCACTCCGTTACTGATAACCCTTTCCTCAAACCGCTTGACATAGTAGCCAAGTTTATATACGGATCGGGCAACCAGGCTCAAGGTTCCATCTATGATCCCTTTATCAATGTATTCGTAAACAACCGTTTCCGAAAGATAAACCGTTGGCTCGAATAAATAAGAATTGGTATAACTCATCCCAATACCACTTGTTGTTCAAGAAGGTGTACAGGGGACCAAGCGGGCGGACCAGAGGATCTGTCTGGCCTGCTTTGAGTGGTTTGCGGCCATAAATCCACCACCCCAAGAACAAACCACCAAGCGCCACTACCAGCGAAGTTCCCAGTGGGGTTACTTCAAATGGCAGAGTCTGAATCCCATGATCGATGAGATTCAGCTCGCCAAGCTCGTACAACGTTTCATGAACTGTAGCCCCTACAACATGGTGGAAGTAGTTATTGTTTAAAAGCGGTCCAAGTATCGGAAACTTTTCCGGAATGCCCGACCAACCGACAGAAACTGCAAAAACAGCTAGCAGAATCAAGGGCACCGTCATGAATCCATTGCTCTCATGGGCATGCTCGGCGAGAGGGGTACGTGATTTCCCAAGGAAAGTCAGACTGATCTGACGCATCGTATAAAAAGCGGTCAGAAAGGCAGCAACGGCAAGCATGATAAAGACTATCAGCGCCAGAATATCATTGCTGTGGGTCCACTGGTACCAGGCGTCGGCAAAAATCTCATCTTTGGACCAGAACCCGGCTGTGATAATTGGGAATCCTGAGAGCGCCAGACCACCTATCAAAAATGTCCAGAAGGTGATCGGCATCTTTTTGCGCAAACCGCCCATAAAACGCATATCCTGCGGATCCGTGTGGTGATCGTGCACTTCATGGGCACCATGCTCCATGCCGTGAATAACCGACCCCGAGGCCAGGAAAAGCAGCGCCTTAAAGAAACCGTGCGTAATCAGATGGAAAGCAGCCGCGACATAGGCACCAGCACCAATGGCAGCAACCATAAACCCAAGCTGTGAAATAGTAGAATAAGCAAGAACGCCCTTCACATCATTTTGAGCCACGGCGATAGTTGCCGCCATTAACGCGGTAAAGGCTCCGATCCCGCCGATAATAAACCCGACAGCTGGGCTGCCCTGCGGGCCCATACCCACTGCAATAAGCGGGAAAATCCGAATAATGAGATAAACACCAGCCGAGACCATGGCTGCGGCGTGGATGACAGCGCTAACCGGTGTTGGGCCTTCCATCGCGTCAGGCAGCCAGACATGTAATGGCCATTGTGCGGATTTTCCCACCGTTCCGGCAAAGAGCATCAATGACATCGCTCCCAGCGCAACCGCGCCAACTGTCATTGCCGCATGCGCCAGGCTTTCGGCCGATAGCGCCTCCGCAAAATTCAGCGTGCCAAATACACTGTAAAAGAATACGATACCTAAAAGCATAACCACATCGGCGATACGCGTGGTCAAAAAGGCTTTGATACCAGCCTTGCGCGGCGGAATATGGGGGATGTCATCAGGCTTCAGATGGTAATCTCGCGCATACCAGAAACCGATGAGCGAATAAGAACAAAAGCCCATAATTTCCCAGCCGATGAAGAGCAGCAACAGATCACCCGCTACCACAAGCATTAGCATGCCCCCCGCAAAGAGGCTCATGAAAGCGAAAAAGCGGGACATGAGCGGCTCTTCCTGAAGGTGGTTGGGCACACCCAATATCCTACCAATGGGCGCGCCCCAGTTGTGGTAACCAACGCTGTAAATGAAGATCATGGAGATCGTAACCGTAACCATAATCAGCATCACCGACGTGAGCGGGTCAACAGCCACTCCGATTTCGAGCCAGGTCCCCTTAAAAAAGTCGCCGATCGGCAGCCAGGCGATCGCGCTTTGCACAACCGTTGGATGCTCTTCCAGGTGATGTGCGTCGATAGCGAAGGTGTTTAGAGCCACTATCCAGCCCAACGCCAGCGCCACAAATACGCCGGCCCAGGCGATCAACCAACTCAGCGTCCGGCTGCCCTTGGTGACCAGCATGATCAGGAAGAAAGCCAGCAAAGGGCCGGCAGGTATAAGCCAGGTTAGGGTCGTCAATGTTTGTTCAGTCATGCTCCAAAATCCAACCCACTAGTTCTTCATTAGGTCGAGGTCATCGGCCACGACCGAGTCCCTGTTACGGTAAACAGAGATAACCAATGCCAAGCCCACGGCCGCTTCCGCCGCGGCAACCGTCAAAACAAACACGGCCCAGGCCATTCCCACAGAGCGATCAGGGGTCGTATAGCGCCAAAAAGCAACCAGATTGATATTGACCGCATTCAGCATCAATTCTACAGACATTAGGATTGCCACCGCATTGCGCCTGGCGAAGACGCCAAATAAGCCAATACAGAACAAAGCAGCAGCAACAAGCAAATACCAGGACAATGGAATCATGACTCATCCTCCGCTTTTGGCCAGGCCACGACAATGGCCCCGACAAGTGCAGCCAACAGCAGAATGGACGCCAGTTCAAACGGTATCACATAAGCATCCACACTTACGAGACTACGGCCCAATTCTACCACGCTCCCCTGCAGTACCGCGTCCGAAACGGGCGTTTTTACGGCCAGGAGATTGCCTGCGTCCGGAACAAGTGGCCAATAGCGGCCAATTACCAGCGCCAGGATAACAAGACTGATCAAGGCACCGGCAACACTCAGACCACGCTGAGAATTATACGCCTGTTCCGTCGCCTGCATCAGACGGCGAGTCATCATGATCGCAAAGATAATCAAAATAGAAATCGCACCGACATACACTAATAATTGGGCAGCAGCCAGAAATCCGGCGTCGAGTGTGATGTAGAAACCGGCCACACCCGCAAAAGACACCATCAAGGCCAACGCTGCATGGAACAGATTGCGATGCGTGACCACCACAATGGCTGAGCCAAGGGTGACAATCGTTAGCAGAACAAAAAGTATTTGCTCAATCATGCGTGTGAAAACTCCTCAGACTTCTCAATGAGCATGGGCCGCTTCAGCAACTTCATGAGTCACATTTCCAATCTCTTCTTCTACAACCATGGATTGTTCAGCCTGAATTCTTCGTTGGCGCCGGGTATTACGTCGCAGAATTTCCAGTGCGATGAACGCAATCAACACGTTGCTGGCAAGATGAAGAGACGCGCGTGCGATTTCACTTGTACCGCTGGGGATCAACTTGTCCAGCACCGCTACAGTCAAGACCAATGCCAAGACAATCGGAACCAGAAACTTCCAGTTAAAGATCAAGATCTGGTCTACGCGCACTCGTGGCCACGTTCCTCGGATCCATATGAATACCATGTACACAAGGAACATCTTCGTGAAGAATACGACTAGCCCGACCACGGTCCCCAAAATTCCAAGCGCGGCAAGATCAATGGGTTGGAAACCCAGAGCGCTCAAGATCAGATTGACGATCGGGATATTCCAGCCACCCATGAAAACAGTGGCAAAAAGCCCGGACATAAAGAGCGTACTAATAAACTCAGCCAGGAAGAACATGCCAAACTTCATACCACTGTATTCGATATGGAACCCGGCTACGATCTCCGAATCAGCCTCCAGCAAATCAAATGGGGTGCGACCTGTTTCCGCCAGGGCAGAGATATAGAAAATGATCGCGGCAAGCGGTACCATAAACAGGTAGGGAACTGTCTGAGCCTCAATAATACCGACCGTAGACATGGTACGCGCCAATATGATGGGCACTAATAGTGCCATGATCATCGGCACTTCGTAGCTTACCAACTGCGCCACTGCCCGGAATGCACCCAACAAGGCGTACTTATTGTTGGACCCCCAACCAGCAAGAAGGATGGTCACAACGGAGATAGAACTGATAGCAAGTATGTAAAAGAGCCCCACATTCAAGTCAACCCCTATGAGACCGGGGGCAAAAGGCAAGACCGCCCACACGAGCAGCGCAGCCATGACGGTCAGGATAGGCGCAAGATTGTAAATCAGGTAATCCGCCCCGCTAGGCGTAATCTGCTCCTTCGTAAGCAGTTTCAAGACGTCGGCGACTGTTTGCAGTAGGCCATATCGACCACCTACACGGTTCGGGCCTATACGATCTTGCATACGGGCGATCACTTTCCGTTCCAGCCAAATGAGGAAAATGACGATCAGCAAACAGAACGTAGAAATAACAAAAATTGATATGATGTCCAGCAACGGTTCTACCCATGGCTGGTCGCCCAATAATTGACGCAAGAAATCAAATAGGTTCATAAGGTAAGGCTCTCAGAATAAATGACTTGAGAAACAGCCAAGATACAAGCATAAAAACAGCCTGAACCCAGAATTTGTCGCCCTACAACATTGGCTTCTACTGGTAAACTAAGTCTGATCGCACCTTGTGTGTCGTCTATACCCATTCCAGAACGCCACGACTCCATGCATAGCCCAGAGCAACCGCCAACAGAAGGACAAATAACACGACCTCAAAGATAGCGAAAAGTCCCAGCAATCCATATGCCGCGGCAATGGGGAACAGGAACACGGCTTCCAGGTCAAAAACAACGAAGATCAACGCAAAGATATAGTATTGGACCTTAAATTGGACCCAAGTATCACCAACGGTCTCAATACCACACTCATAAGTTTGCTGCTTAATGGGGTTTGGACGCTGCGGGCCGAGAAGGCGATTAACGATGATAGGCGCAAGCGGGAAAATGGGCGCAAGCGCCACAAATAGGATGATATATTGCCATTCAGCAAACACTAGAGTTCCTCTTCCTCCAGACGGTAATTTGTGATTGTGAAATCCGTCTCATTTATAACACATGCCCTAGGCATGGGCAAAAGTACGGGAGCCAGATTGTAACAGAAAAGAAGTGACTGACAACGGTTCCGGCGGAACCACTGGAATGTAAGCGAAGGCGCGGCGTTTTGCTCGTCTAAGGCTTCGTATTGGCGCCAATTCTTGTGTATACTGGTAGGCAATATTATGGTGAATGGGAGTAATACATGCTAGATTCGCCCGAGGATCTGCAGAAAATCCTGATCGTTGAAGATAATACGTACACGCTGCGCATTGTAAAGCATACACTTGAGCAAGCCGGCTATAAGGTTTCGACGGCCGTTTCCGGTGAAGAAGCGCTGCAATTAATCGACCGCTACGGCCTGCCGCACCTGGCCATCGTCGATTTGCATATGCCGGGCATGAGCGGTTTCGAGTTCTGTTTTGCCGTCCACCAATTTAGCGATGTTCCGGTAATCATGCTCACCGCCGTCGGCAGCGAAGAGACAATTATCGAGGGTTTGGAAAAACACGCAGAGGATTACATCGTCAAGCCCTTCAACCCGCCGGAATTGGTTGCTCGCGTCCAACGTGTTTTGGCTCGCATGGGTGATTACAACTACACGCTAGATTCCAAGACACGTATTGACGACCGCCTTATGGTCGACTTCCCTAAACGACGAGCAACGGTAGATGGCGAAAAAGTCTCGCTTACGCCAACGGAAACAAAATTGCTCTACATCCTCGTACGCAACGCCGGACGTATCGTCACCACCAATTTCTTGCTCAAACGTATTTGGCCTCTCGAACGGGCCCAAGAAGACCGACTGCACGTTCACGTGCACCGCTTGCGCCGCAAAATCGAAACGGTTCACGACAGTCCCTCATATATCACTGCTGAACGAGGGACGGGTTACAGCTTCAAGAAACTGTAAATCCGGCCAGTCTGCTGGACATCCGGCCTACCCTACTTTCAAAGAACTGCTCTGTGGCTACGTCAACGGCAACGCGCTGCACTCCCATCGAATAACTGGGGTACAGGTGCAATGTCTCGGCCAGATCGCGTATTTTTAGTCCATGTCGTAAGGCCATCACAAACTCACTGATCATCTCACCCGCGCGTGGGGCGACAATGGTTGCGTACACAAGGCTGCCATCAGCCTTGTGTACGATTGGCGTTTTGGGCCTATCATCGCATTAGCAGGTCGATTGGCCTGTCAAATTGGATTCCCGATACCACAGTTCATTGCTATTGGTACTAGAAGCCGCTAACGCAGTATAATGAGTCCTGATGCACGCCCAACAAAAGGACAGATGGTGACCGGAAGAACAAACGAAGAATGGCTTGCAGCTTTAGGCACGGCTGGCCCAAATCGTGACGATGCGCTGGCGGATCTACGCGTCATTCTCAATACGGGTCTGCGTCGCGGCCTCCTTGGCCGGGTTAATACCTCCGCACCTGAATTTGACTCGATGGCTGAGGATTTTGTTCAAGATTCCTTATTGAAGATCCTCGAAAAACTGCAAACATTTGCCGGTCTCAGCCAATTCACAACTTGGGCACACAAAATCACCGTTCACATCGCTCTCACGGAGCTGCGCCGCAAGCGCTGGAGAGATTCATCGCTGGATCAACTTACGGAGAAGGAGGAAGGTGAGTATACGCCCAGCTACACCGCCGATCCCTCTCCTACGCCGGAAAACAGGGTCGAACGCAACGATATGCTTACCCGTGTTAACCGCATCATTGAAGAAGAGCTAACGGAAAAGCAGCGCGCCGTGATGAAATCGGCTGTGATTCGAGGCAATCCGGCCGCCGTCGTAGCGCGGGAGATGGATATGAACCCCAACGCCGTCTACAAACTACTGCACGATGCCCGTCTACGGCTAAAACATAGATTGGAAGAAGAAGGGCTGACACCTGCGGATGTCATCGCTGTATTTGAGTAAGGAATGAATGCGTTTAATCATATCAGGACAGAATGGTTGCCAGGTAAGAAAGTAATTTCTGGCTTCGTCCCAATAGCAGAATGAGCAAATTATTAGACAGTCTCCGGCGATTATTTCAACAACAACCTGGAGCAGAGGGCAACTTGCCGTCGGAGCTCGGTTATCCCATGCAGAAAAACAATGATGCCGCCCTGACCCTAGATGAAGACACGGCCTCGTCGCTAATGCGTCTCATCGAGCGCACTAATGAAGGTGAATACTGTTGTGAAGAAACGTTCGACCTGCTTGACGAGTATGTTGAGCTGGTGGCAAGCGAGCAGGATGTGGAAGTGCTGATGCCCCTGGTCAAAAAACATGTTGACCACTGCCCGGACTGTGGACCACGGTATGAGATATTGCTAGATATCCTGCAAAACAGTTAATTCTGCGACTTGCCCATAAAAGAAAATGGACCGACTACTGACTCATGACTAACCACTAACTTCAGGGGAGCAGCAACCATGTTACTGGCCGGCGATATTGGCGGAACAAAAACCGTCCTGGCATTATTCAAAGAAGATAGCACGACAGATTTTGAACATGTACCTACGCACAGAGTCGTTTTTGCCAGCGACGAATTCGACTCCCTCGAAGCCATCATCACTAAATTTCTGCAAGATGACCCCGTTCAGTTAAACGGGGCTTCCTTTGGCGTTGCCGGACCGGTTGTGAATCAGCAAGCGCAGGTCACAAACCTTTCCTGGGTTATCGATGCGCGAAAGATAAGCAACATCCTTGGCGTGAACACTATCTTGCTCAACGATCTTGAGTCTATCGCCAACGCCGTCCCCCATCTACAAAAAGAAGACCTGGCCATCTTACACGCAGGTGAACCGGAAGCTCAAGGGGCTAAGGCTGTGATCGCGCCGGGTACGGGCCTGGGCGAAGCCTTCCTGGTCTGGGATGGCCACAAATACGAATCATACCCTTCTGAAGGTGGGCATGCCGCATTTGCACCGACCTCATTTCGCCAGATCGGCTTGCTCAATTACTGGCTGAATAGGCTAGATCATGTCAGCTATGAACGGCTCTGTTCAGGCATAGGCATCCCCAATATCTACCAATACTTGCGTGACAGCGGCGACTATGATGAGCCGGATTGGTTAGGCGAGGAACTGGCAACGGCCGAATATCGCACGCCAATCATTGTAGACACCGCCAAATTGGGAGAAGTCGCTATCTGCGTCGACACGCTCTCACTCTTTATGGAAATCTTAGGTGGAGAAGCGGCCAATCTTGCCCTGAAGGTATTAGCGACCGGGGGTGTCTATATCGGTGGCGGCATTCCTCCCCGCATTCTGCCGCAATTGCGGACCAGCCGCTTTATGGAACTTTTCTGGGAAAAAGGGCGTTTCAGCGAAATGATGGCCAAGGTGCCGGTCTATGTCATCCGCAGCCCAGACGCAGCGCTGTTTGGCGCGGCATATGAAGCAATAAAGGCGGCACACTATTAATCACTCCCCCAATCAGCAAGCCATCAAAGTATCTACGCCGACAAAAGCGGCATTGGCACACGAAGCGGCAGAGCTTCTTTCTGCGCTTGCAATTGACACTGTCCGTGACCACGGCCGTTTCACCATCGTGCTATCTGGCGGCGGCACACCACAAGATCTTTATTCTCGCTCCTGGCCCAACCGCCTTACCAATCGCATGCTTCCCTGGCAACAAATGCATTTCTTTTGGGCCGACGATCGTCTGGTTCCGCCGGACAATCCAGGCAGCAACTACTATCACGCGGCACGGCTTTTGCTGGATCACGTCCCCGTCCCCACAGCCAACATCCACAGGATAAAAGGGGAATTATCTCCAGAATAGTCCGTCCTAGATTACACCGATCAACTGCACAGCGTTGCCGCCGAGGGTCGAAGCTGGCCTCGCTTCGATCTCGTCCTGTTGGGCATGGGCAGTGATGGCCATACCGCCTCACTGTTTCCAGGGTCTCCCATAAAAGAAGCGCCGGGCATCTCCGTCAAGGCCGTTACGGCCCAATATGAAGATCGCCCTTCGCGGCGCATCACCCTCACCGCCGCGGTTATCAATGACGCTCGCCGCGTGATCTTTCTCGTAACCGGCGCAAACAAAGCCGCAACGCTCTCGGCTGTTCTTCAAGGCCCGCGTGACCTGGCAAAGCTGCCGGCGCAACGCATCCAGCCCATTTCCGGCACCTTGACCTGGCTCGTCGACCAAGCTGCCGCTTCAGCTTTGTAAGAGAAACAACTGGTTACAGGGAGTCCCCACAAAAGAGGCAAGACCATGGAATCATCACCCCTTCGTCCTTGGCCATCAACCAGTCGTCTTATAATGAATCTCCGGCAACAACTGCAACCTTTCAGCAGCTTGCTCCGCTGTCAAATCACGTTGGGCTTCGCCCAGCATTTCAAACCCCACCATAAACTTCTTTACTGTCGCTGAACGCAGCAACGGTGGGTAGAAATGGGCGTGGAGCTGCCAATACGTTGTACTCGCCAAACGGCGCGCCGTGCCAGCCCATCGAATAAGGGAAAGAGGTCTCAAACAGATTATCGTATTTGATCAGCAGTCGCTTGAGAATGCCGGCCAAGCCGTTTCGCTCGTCGCCCGTCAAATCAGGCAAACGCAATGATATGGCGGCGCGGTAGAAGCAGTGTCTCAAAAGGCCACACGGCCCAAAACGGCACGACTGCCAGCCAATGCTCGTTTTCCACCACGATCCGTTCTTCGTTTTTCGGCTTCCTGCCGCGCGTAATCGACAAGCAGCGCACGGCCGTTTTCCACCCAATACGAGCGCTGCTGCTTATCTTCTTTGAACGGTTCGTTGGGCAGCGTATCCAGCGCCCAAACCTGGCCGTGCGGGTGCGGCATCGAACTGCCCATAACCGCGCCCTTGTTCTCGAAGATTTGCACCCAGCGGTACGTCTGCCCCAATTCGCTTATCTGCTCCGCCCAGACATCGATCACTTTACGTATATCTGGCGTCGCCATTTCCGGCAACGACAAATCGTGCCGCGGCGAAAAGCAAATCACCCGCGCCGTACCACGCACCGCTTCCAGTTGAAACAACGCCGAGTCGCTATCTCCATCCGGCGTTTCCGGCAACAGCGCGGCAAAGTCGTTGGCGAATACAAATGTGCTGCTGTAATCGGCGTTGGTCACCCCGCTCGTGCGCCTGTTGCCAGGACATAGATAGCAGGTGGGATCGTAAGACGGCCGTTCATCCGCCGGCAATTTCTCGACCTGGCCCTGCCACGGCCGTTTTGCGCGGTGCGGCGAAACCAGTACATATTCACCGGTCAGCGCGTTCAAGCGCCGGTGTGGATACTCGTTTGCATCAAAGCTCACATTAACCACCCGCTGCCCACAGCAATCCACGGCGCACAATTTCACGCGCTTCCGGCACATCAAAATCGGCGGCCACATGCCCCAGTGAACAATAAAAGACGCGTCCCTGGCCCCAACGCCGTTTCCACACCACCGGTATAGTCGCACCATCAATCCAATCAAGACGGGAACCGTCAAATGTGGTCGTCGCCAATACTTCATTGGAAGGGTCAACGTGCATGTAATATTGTTCCGAGTGCATGCTAAAGTCATTCAGACCCGCCGTAATCGGATCGTCACGGTTAATGATTTGCACGCTGTAGTCAATAATATTGCCGGGGTGAGCCACCCACTGCCCACCAACCATGAATTGATAGTCGACGCTGTCACGAAAGGCATCGGCCATGCCACCATGCCAGCCGCCAAATCCGGCACCGTTGCGGATCGCTTCCAGCAGACCATTGAGCTGTTCCGCTGTAATGCTGCTCATCGTAACCACTTGCGAGATGAGATCGTAGGATTGCATCTTCTCCGTATCTAAATAAGCATCCAGCGTACCGGAAATATCGACCTCAAAACCTGACGCCTCTAACAAGGGTGCAAAAACATCTACACATTGTTTGGGCTCGTGCCCTTCCCAGCCACCCCAAACCATAAGCGCTTTTTTCATCTGATTGACTCCTTTCCATAAACGAATTCCGGAGGCATCGCTTCCGGTAAATCGCAACTACTTTTGATCCGTATGTGCTGCTGCGCCGCGGCGGAATCGTGCAAAGCCCACATCAAGTCCAGAACGTGGTAGGCCAATTCGCCGTTGGCGCGGTGTGCACGGCCGTTAACGATTCCCTGCGCCATATCAGCCAGGCCCAGCCCGCGAGAATTCGCGGCATAACTGTGCGTCAGAGCGACCTCTTCCCAATCTTGGCCGGCGCGCTTGATGCGCACCGTCCCGCCAAAGGTGTTGGGGTCGGGCACACTCAACGTTGCTTTGGTACCATAAATTTCGATATGCGGATGCTCATGCCCTTGTACATCAAAGCTGGTGACAATCGTAGCCACGGCCCCATTGGCAAAGGTCATGAGTCCGGCCACGTGCGTCGCCACGTTCACATCAATCACCCGCCCGGCAAGCGGCTGGCTGCTGATGGTGCGTTGGCTCTGTCCTTTGCTGACCATACCGGAAACGGCCGTTACCGGCCCCAGCAGATTCACCAAGGCCGTCAAATAATAGGGACCCATATCAAACATCGGTCCACCGCCGGGCTGGTAATAAAAATCGGGATTGGGATGCCACGATTCATGGCCCGGGCACATCATAAATGCAGTCGCCGCCACGGGACGGCCAATCACGCCGTCGTCTATCAAACGGCGGCAAGTCTGGATGCCCGCACCCAGGAAAGTATCCGGGGCACAGCCTACGCGCAGCCCCTTCTCCTCGCGCTATTTGCAGCATCTCCTGCGCTTCAGCCCGTGTCAGCGTCAGCGGTTTTTCGTTGTAGACTGATTTGCCCGCCTCTAACGCGGACAGTCCAACCGTACCATGTGCTTCAGGCGTGGTCAGGTTCAAAACGATATCGATTGCGGGATCGGCCAGCAGTTCTGCCGGGGTATACACCAGATCAATATCAAAAGCCGCTGCCTGAGCAACGGCCGCTTCATGGCGCATATCCGCCACAGCCAGCACATCAATTGGGGCCAGCCAGGCGCCGTTCCTCAGATAAATAGAGCTGATATTGCCGGTGCCAACAACACCAACCTTTAAAGTCTTTTGGGTCGTCATATATCCACTCTCTAGCCCATCAAATCACTTTCTACGGCGAGAATATCGCCATGAACATATTTTAAGAGGACGGCGCTAGAAAGGCCATTGATTCGTTGAAGTCATCCGGTTCTTGCAGATCTCAACCGCAATTCCAGCCACGCTTGCCTCATCTGACCGTTATTGTTTATATTCATTACCCTGTAAGAGAAGGTACTGATTTTAGGATATGTCCATGTTACGCTGACCGGCGATGCTCACCTTTTTAGAAAAGTTGAACATCGGGATCGAGGGAAAACAATGGCAGACACAACAACTACGGCACAGGCACCCGAGACAACAGCGCCCCATAAATGGCGCGTCCTCTTGCTCTTAGCCCTGGCTGAACTGTTGGCCATGGCCACCTGGTTCTCAGCATCGGCCGTTATGCCCGCCTTAACCACGGCATGGTCCTTGAACGATGCCGAGCGCGCCTGGCTGACCATGACCGTGCAAATAGGCTTTGTGCTGGGGGCGCTCACTTCGGCCGTACTCAATCTAGCCGACCGCATACCGGCCCGCCGTTTCTTCGCTGTTTCAGCCTTGCTCGCCGGCCTGGCCACAGCCTTGATTCCCTTATTGATCAATTCCGTGGCCCCCGCCCTTTTCCTGCGCTTCCTGACCGGGCTCTTTTTGGCCGGGGTATATCCCAGTGGGCATGAAGATTATGGCCACATGGACACGTAAAGATCGCGGTCTGGCCATCGGTTTACTCGTCGGAGCGCTCACCGTGGGCTCTGCGTCACCACACCTGATTAATGCCCTGGGCGGCGTCCAGGATTGGAAAGTGGTGATGCTCCTTGCCGCGCTATCCGCCATTCTCGCCAGCCTCATCGGCGCCTTCTTCATTTCAGAAGGGCCGTACGCGACCCAATCGCCGCCCTTCAACTGGCGTCAAATAGGGCGTATCCTTCGCCAGCGTGAAGTCATGTTGGCCAACACGGGCTATCTGGGGCATATGTGGGAACTTTATGCGATGTGGGTCTGGATTCCGGTTTTCCTGCTGGCCAGTTTTCAACGCGTAAGCGTGAACCCCGCCTGGGCCAGCGCAGCTTCCTTTGCTGTGATCGCTATTGGCGGCGTGGGCAGCCTGCTGGCGGGACGTCTGGCCGACCGTTACGGCCGTACAGCCATCACCAACAGTTCTCTACTGATCAGCGGCAGCTGTGCCGTAGGCATTGGCTTTCTCTTCGGCGCCAACCCATTCCTGCTGGTCGCCGTTGCCCTCATATGGGGATTTGCCGTCGTCGCCGATTCAGCCCAGTTCTCAGCCGCCGTCAGCGAGCTAAGCGAGCCAGAATATATTGGCACCACCCTGACCTTGCAGACCAGCCTAGGATTTCTACTGACCCTCTTTACCATTCGCCTCATTCCCCCACTCGTAGCCACCGTTGGCTGGCGCTACGCCTTCGCCTTCCTCGCCCTGGGCCCGCTGGTAGGCATCTGGGCCATGCAAAAACTGCGCCATTCCCCGCAAGCCAAACAACTGGCAGGTGGTAAGCGCTGATCCCATTAACAATTCACCATCAAGCATGCTCAAATTTAAGAATTAGTCTCCGCGCGCCCAGACCAACCCTAATTCCCCGGCCCGTCTCACATAAGCTGCAATATGCTGCCGCGCCACCGCAACCATATCCTCCGCCCTCTGAAAAGCCTTAAACCAATCCACAATCTCCGCCAGCGCCTCCTCCCAACTATAAACCGGCTGCCACTCCAGCCGTTCCGCCGCCTTCTCCCAACTGAGCCGTAACTGCCCCGTCTCGATCTTGGCGTAGCCCGGTTCCGTATGTTCCCACGAGCCTTCCCCCCACAACGCAACCAGCTTTTCGGCCAGCTCTTTAGCCGGTATGCCGCGCTGTTCTTTGGGCCCAAAATTCCACGCCCCCACAAAATCCGGACCCTCGTTCAGCAGCTTCGCGCCCAGCCAAAGATAGCCACTAAGCGGCTCAAGCACATGCTGCCACGGCCGTATGCTCAACGGGTTGCGAATACCTATAGGCTCTCCAGCCATCAAAGCGCGCATACAATCGGGCACCAGGCGAAAATCGGCAAAGTCACCACCGCCAATCACATTACCCGCGCGCACAGAAGCGATGGCCAGGCCATGCTCATCGTACCGGTGAGGCGGAAAAAACGACTCGCGGTAGGAGGCGATGGCCAACTCGGCCATCCCCTTGCTCGCGCCATAAGGATCATGCCCGCCCAGGCGGTCTGTCTCGCGGTAGCCCCACAGCCACTCGCGGTTTGCATAAACCTTATCTGTCGTGATACTCACCAAGGCGCGCACAGAGTCCGTCGTGCGGATCGCTTCCAGCACATTAACCGTGCCCCCAGCATTGGTATCCATCGTCAACTTCGGCTCCACAATCGAGCGCAAAACAATCGGCTGCGCTGCCAGATGGAAAATCAACTGCGGTTTATACTGCGCAACCACCTCGCGCACGGCCGTATAATCCCGAATATCTCCCCGAATATCTTCGATCTGGCTGCCAAGTCCCATTAACTCGAAATTGCTAGGAGTGGTCGGCGGTTCCTGCAAACTAAAGCCAACCACAGTAGCCCCCAGCTCCAACAGCCAGGCGGTCAGCCACGATCCCTTAAATCCCGTGTGCCCTGTAACGAGCACTGTTAGACCGTCGTACGGCCGTTCAAACAAATCTTTCATAACCTAGATCCTTTATCCTGCCTCTGCCCTTAATCTGCGACAACCACCTACAACAGCACAATCCACCCGCACCAACAACACTGCTGACAACGCTGAAGCTGGTAGCTGACAGCTATTCACGAATGATATCACAACGGGAACTTGTACAGGGGATGCTAGTCCCACGTTTGTCCCTCGCGACTCGATTTCCGACCTATTTGAGCCTTTGTTGGCGAATTCAGCCAGCAGATCACTTCTGGTGGCGGCATCCGCTACACAAAGTACAGATTCCTCTTGCGTTGACGGGATTCTGAACCTTATAATGTGAGCATGAAGGTTTGCTCTGCCTGAGTTTCCATCGATGATCAGAACCTGTCCCGGCAGCTTGACGCTCTGAAGCAGGCTTGTCTTCCATATCTTCTGAACATCGGCGGGGTTCGAGCAAAGTCATGTTTGTGAACGAGCCAGAGTTGGGTTTGCGGCTGCCAGAGACGGGGGCAAGAAGGGCGAAAGACATAAAGGGCTCGATGAGAAGAAATCTTGATCCCAAAGATAGGGCACCATGGGCTTTCTAGAGCTAGAAGGGCAGGGCATGCCGATCGATTTTATGATCCCGAAAAATCGCTTCTTCACTCCCCGATACAGTGCAATGAAACTTAACGGCAGCCAAAAGAAAACCCTGCGAGAGGCGCTGATAAGTGCCTTCCCGCGTACCAGTGATTTGAAGCAGATGGTGACCTACGGTCTCGACGAGAACCTTGAAGCGATTGCCGGCACGGGAGCACTCGGGGATATGATCTTTGAGCTGATTAACTGGGCCGAGAGTAAGGGCCGCACAGAAGATCTCCTAAAGGCAGCCCAGGAAGCCAATCCAACCAACCCCAAACTGGCCGCTTTTGTCAAAGATCAAGAAAAACAGGAGAACTTGGCACACTTGTCCGACCAAGTGCAGAAAGCGCATAATGAGTCTCGTTGGGAAGAAGTAGCGCGCTTTGGTCGAGAGATTCAGGAGCTTGATCCCGGATTCAGACATGTGACAAGGCAGACAAAACAGATAGTTTGGCTAGCAGAATTGTATTCAGAGTTGCAATTTGCATATAAAAGTGCTGAATGGGAAGAAGCGCTTGCAAAAGGCAGAGCCATTCAGGAAATTGACGCTGAGTATCGCGATGTGCCAAATCTCATGCAGCAAGCGGAGCAAAAACAGCTAGAGCGATTGTATGCAGAGCTACAAACTGCATATGAAAGTGCTGAATGGGGGAATGTGCTGGCAATAGGCACAGTGATTCGGAAAGTTGACCCTGAGTATCGCGATGTGCCAATTCTGATGCAACAAGCGAAGTCAAGACAGCAACTGCAATCTGAGTCAATACGCCGAGAGAAGAAGATTCTTGATGCAGCGATTCGCAGGGAGGTTAGAGTTGGAGAAGCTACACTCTTGTTGGTTCTCGTGCGTGATCGAGACTCAAAAGGTTTGTATGCGATTCTTGAGCTTGAACCTGAGTACATGCTTCAGGAAGAGGATGTTCGCCACTCGCGGCCGTTTAAGCTGTATTATCCAGTTGATGCATCCGGGAATCTACTTCCAACGGATATCGAGATTGTCGTTAGTGCTCGCGATTTCGATCCACCAACTCAGTCGAAAATTATCGAGATACCACCTGTTATCAAAACTGAGGACGAACTCGAGCCGGTAGAATTCATGTTGACTCCGGTCAGAACTGGCACACTTCAGGTTATTGTCGAGGTTTATCAAAAACCTAAAAACATTCGAAAGAGAGTCGGATCGAAACCACTTGCAACGGTCAGTTTGGAAAGTACGTCACAAAATGCCCCATACAGAATTGTATCAACGCCGCTAGTCACCCTGACCGTTCCTCCCACGGATATTCATCGTGCTGTGGAGAGCAAACCGGGTACAGGTGCACTTCAACCTGAAGAAACCTCGACTCCTCGCCCAAACATTACTGCCCTGGATGAAGCTAGCGAACTTACGCCACTACCAGATGACCAGAAAGAATCAAGGCGGTTGAATTCTGTCGTTAGTCTGAGATGGGTATTGATCCTCGCTGTTGGTATTCCGCTAACAATCCTATTATTTGTCTGGTGGGGGAATGTTAATGACGCGAATCAGAAACCGCCGGTTACCAGTTCACCCACCCCAATTGAATTTGTAATTACTTGTGGTAACGGCCAGACACATACCATCCCAGCCGGTGAAACCATCTCCCTGGAGATGGACAACGCTATCTTCATTGAACCAAACATTGCGCCGGAGAATGATTTTGTGGCCTCGACAGGTGAGTTAGGAAAAGTGCCTGGCCATGCAAAAGAGTTCTCTTACACCCCAGGTAGTAAAGGAGATATACTAAATTTTACTTTCGCCAATGCAGAAAGTGGTGAAATGATGAAGATAACCCTTACCATAATAATTGTTCCTGACTCGCAGGGGTTGTGTTCTTAACTGTTTCTCTCTCCTGCTATGATTGGCTCTAATAGAAATACAGAAAAATATGAGAGAACTTTTTTGTGGCTAATTTGGCCGCTTCATATCAACTGTTTCTGGCATTAGGAGAACAACATGTACCTCAAATATAGAACGATCATTTACCTGTTTGCACTGCTCTTGTTGTTAGCGTTGGTACCTGCGTTGGCGGGTTGCAGTAGTGACCGCACAGAAAACGGGCCACCAACGGCAGACACAGTTGCCGTCGGGGCGACGCCAGACGTTAAGGTGATCACCAATCCTACTGATATTGAAGAGGTAAAGCCTAATGAGGAGGTGATCATTTCGCTTGAAGCTAGTGGAACCAATCTTAGATATGTGTGGAAAGCTGCAAAAGGCACTCTCTCAAGCTCTGATGGTGTCACCGCTATTTATACGGCGCCAGAAAACTCTGGGCGTGACAGTGTGGATATAACCATAACTAGTGACAATGGTAGCACCACGAGAACAGTTCATTTTAACGTTATCACGCCCGAGCCTACGGATGTACCCACAGAAACAGTAGAACCAACCGAGATGGTGCCCACCGCCACAACCCAACCGGAGGAAACAGCATCCGCCATGCCACTTACGCTAGCCGGTTTTGAAGATGGTCAAACTGTGCCTTGTGAGAATTTGCTCCGTGGCACATATAGCGAGGAATTTGAGGAACCTATTTGGCCCATAATCGTGATCGGCGGCAGATGGTACCCGCAAGCAGAAAAGCCAGCCCTAAAGATCAACGGAACTTGGTCGCAAATAGTACACTTTGGCACCTGCAATGTTCCTGACAGTGATCCAAGTAGCGGCTCTGGACAGGTTTTTCAGTTATTAATTGTCAAAGGTATCGATCCATGTCACTCACTTTTCGTTGCGTACATGAGTAATGCAGTTGCTACTGGGGATTGGTCAGGCATCCTTGATGGAGATATCCCGCAAGAGTGCAAGGATAATAATATACCTGTGGCTATTTTTGTAACCAGAGATTAGCTTAAGTCACACAGACTTTCGTCATCGGGTTTCAGTAAAGTGCTAAACAAACGGTTTTGCCTAGGCGTCCTATTGCTGCTGTTTATCATTGTAGGTGTGGTTGGTTGCCGCCAATCGGATCCGGCCACACCTACTTCGGCCGTACCAATTGTGCAACCGAATGTTATCCTCGAGCTCCCAATTGTCACGATTACCGTTAGTACAGTGACGCCGGCAGCTGATAGGGTAACAGGTGCTGCTGAAGTCCACGACCCTATTGCCACACCTGAACCTGCTGCCACTAATTTGCTGGCTGGAATTTATGACGAACCAACCCCAACGACTCCAGACCTTACTTCAGACGATTTTCAAGAAGGGATGAACTACGCCAGTTGGTGGCAGGGTGATTACCAGCAACCATGGACCGACGAATCTATGCAGTCTCTGGCAGATACGGGCAGCAACTGGGTTTCTATCATTGTTACCTGCTACCAGGAAACTTACGTTGACACGACTATTACCTGTGATTTACCGCGCACGCCAACAGATAGTGACCTGATACACGCCATTCGTCAGGCGCACGCCCTGGATCTCAACGTCATGCTCAAGCCACATCTGGACCTCAACAATGATCCCGTTCATTGGCGAGGGGATATTGGTACGGGCTTTACCAATGAAGCGGAGTGGTTAGCCTGGTTTGCTGGCTATCAAACCTTTATCGGCCGTTACGCAGCGCTGGCCGAAGCTGAAGGCGTCAGGCAATTCAGTGTCGGTACAGAACTAGTTGGCACAAGTGGAAAAGAAACGGCATGGCGTCAAGTGGTAACGGAGGTACGGGAGCAATTCTCAGGCAGCTTGGTTTACGCCGGCAATCATGACCGGGAGGCAACAGCCACTACTTGGTGGGATGCATTGGACTATATTGGCATAGATGCATACTATCCGTTAGCCAGCGACAACGAGCCTACGAAGGAGGAATTACAAGCAGCCTGGGTCACGCCCCTGGCGATATTAACGAATCTGGCTGCTCAGTACAACAAGCCTATCATCATCACCGAAATCGGATATCGCAGTGTGGATGGAACAACACGCACCCCCTGGGATTTTTCGTTGGGTGGAGATGTGGATTTACAGGAGCAGGCTGATGCTTATCAAGTTGCGCTAGAAAGCCTATGCGCACAAACCTGGCTGCCTGGTATTTACTGGTGGGTATGGAGCCCAAGACCGGAAGGGGGCGCGTCGGATATTGGTTATACCCCCCGAGCCAAACCAGCCTCGGATATTTTGCGCACATACGAATGTGTTCCTCCAGATTTTAATGAGCTATCGGACTGTGCCTTCCTCGACGAAAATGAGTACCGTGCTTTTCGATGCTTTTGGCACGAAGCCAATCCCCAAACCGGCCCGGCGAGTATCATTGGCCGTAGTTCAGTGCAAGGGCTGCTGGCCGATCGCAGTTACCAGGCTATTGAAAAGGGGCCTGGCTCATATGCTGGCGATATATCTCTCGCCTCAACACAGTGGCTGCCGGTAGTGATGAATGACTGGTGTTCCCCAGGCATTGAATTCACCAAAGTTCCGGCATATGATAGCGATGACGATCTCGAAGGCCGAGTGAGTTGTGTTACACCAGCAGCATACAAAGTGGCTGTCTACATCTTTGTGACTGGATGGTGGACGAAGCCGACCTTTGCTGAGCCATTGACGCCGATAGAGAGCGATGGCACGTGGACTGCTGACATAACAACAGGAGGCAACGATCATCAGGCTACGCGGATTGCGGCCTGCCTGGTACCCAACGGGTATGACCCGCCGCTGATGTCTGGTGGCCAGTCGCTGCCGCCAGGGTTGTTTGAGAATGCAGTTGTGTGCAAAATTGTTGAGCGTGAACCCGTCAGTACAACCGTTGAATTTTCGGGATATACCTGGAATGTCAAAGCCAGTAAAGCTCCAGCCGGACCAGGACCCAACTATTTTTCTGATAAGGAAGAGGACGTATGGGTAGATGTGGACGGCCGGCTTCATATGAATATCGCCTTCAGGGACGGCCGATGGTACGCTACGGAAGTTTTCCCTGTCGAACCACTCGGCTATGGAACATACACATTCACCCTGGCCAGCCCGGTGGATCAGCTGGATAAGAACGTCGTCCTGGGACTGTTTACATGGGATGATACAGCTCCCAATATTCATTATCGAGAGATTGACGTGGAGTTATCTAGATGGGGTGAAGACGGGGCTAAAAATGCGCAGTTCGTGGTACAGCCATGGAATACTGCCGGTAATCGTCATCGCTTCGATATGAAATTGGACGGAGTCTATTCAACCCATTCATTCAACTGGCAATCAGACGGCATTCAGTTCTCAAGTTATCAAGGGCATGATATGCCGCCTGATCCCAGTGCTGAGATTGAATCCTGGCTGTACACAGGTGCAGATATCCCGCCAGAAGGGACCGGTAATGCACGTATCAATCTATGGCTTCTCAATGGCACGCCTCCTTCCGATGAACAAGAGGTTGAGGTTATCATTGAAGCCTTTCAGTTTTCTGCTTTGGAATAGAGTAGGGGCAACTCGCTCTGCTCGCTTTCTGTCACTGTGGAAAATGGGAATGGATTTTAGTTGGCCGGCCGGGGCGACCATACTATTCGGCCTGATCCCGGCCTAGACGGAAATAGATATTATTAGCCGTCAGAAAACATGTGTGGAGGTCAAACCATGAAAAAAGGTGCATCTTTAAGTTTATTTGTGTTTCTTGCCTTGTTGTTGGGGTTAATGATACCAGGGCAAGTTGAAGCGGAAGAGTATATTGTCCAGCCTGGAGATTCGCTGTCGCGCATCGCTGGCCGATTTGGTACAACGGTAGAAGCGATTGCTCAAACCAATGATATTTCCGATCCCAATTTAATCGTTGTTGGACAGGTTCTGGAAATTTCTGCGGTAGGTGATAGTGGAACAGCAAAGCCAGCAGCTGATAGCGCTACCGTAGCGCCGCCTGCGCCTATGCCAACGAAGAGCCTGGTGGCGGCTAATTTTGATAATTGCGCCGCAACAAACAATTTGGGCGGAATGATGGGGGCGGCTTACAATGCTCCGGACGTGTTGGCGGAAACGTATATCAAAGAGCCGGGACGCGGGTGCGTGGCGCGGCTGGAATATGATATCAACGAGTGGAGCGCCTTCTGGATGCAGCTGGGAGGCGTCGATCTGACGGCATATGCCACTTTAAACTTCGACATTCGAGCTGATGATCCGGCACCGTGGGAACTGAAGGTTGAATTGAAACATGCCTGCACGCCAGACGTCGGATGTGAAGAGTTTTCTGTCTTTTATACCGGCGGTATCGACGACCAGTGGCGATCTATGAGTTTGCCTTTGAGAGAGTTCGGGACAACCGGCTATGCTCCCCCGCTGTCTTCGTTGGAGGATATTGACGAGCTGGTTTTCACTTTTGAAAGGAACCATTCGGGATCTGAAGGAGTCGTGTATCTGGACAATATCCGCTTTGAGAACTGAGTGAGTTCCAGCGTTCTGTGGGTGTTAGCGTCCGTTGAGCTGACGGCTGATGATAGCCGTCAGTGGTTGCGCGGCGCAAGGGAGGTTGTCATGAGGCGCTTGTTTGAAGAAGGATTTAAATCGGCCGTTAGTGGTGCAATTCGGAAACGTTCGCTGTTCGTATTGAGCTCGCTATTTGTATCAGTTCTGATCCTTGTTGCGCTCCTGGCGCTTGCGCCTTATGCGCGGGCGTCTGATTTCCTGGCCCGAAAGGACGCGAGCCGGGCTCTAAGGTCAGAGGAGAATGGGGAGTCCAAACAATATATTCCCATGGTAGTGGGACCTCCTGTAGGGCCTCCACCTTTGCTTGTTGCAGACTTTGATACCTGTGACTCCACCAATAATCTGGGCGGGAACATGGGCGCTGCCTATATTCCGCCTTCGAATAATGTGATTGAAACCTACGGGGAGCGGCCGGGTTTGCCAGGGAACTGTGCCGCACACATTGAGTACCACATCAAGGATTGGGGCGCGTTCTGGTTGCAGTTTGAGCATGTTGATCTCAGCGAATACTCGCTGTTCATCTTTGACATAAAGGGAGATGCTAGCGTTGGTATCCCAGCACAAATGAAACTTGAGATCAAGCGTGACTGCCATAAAGTAAACGGCAGCAACCAATGTAATGAAATCATTATCTATTACTTCGCAGCTATAACTGCTGATTGGCAAAAAACGATCGCAATCGAATTGTCGGAGTTTGATCCGGTGGATTGGCCCGGCTATTCAGGAATCCAAGATTGGTCAGATATCGAAGAACTGGTGTTTACTTTTGAGGCGAATGTTTCCGGCCAGGACGGCGCGATCTATTTGGACAATATACGGTTTGGAAATTGAAGGTGATATGAGTGGAAGAGGTCTGGTTCATCGCAGAACAAATCGGTCGCTGGTGTGGGTATTTTTACTGGTAATAGCGACCGTTATCTGCTTGTTGAACAGCTGCTCCAGCTCTGTGGACGCGAACGCTGAAACTGGGGAAAGACCTCAAAGAGTAGAAAGCGAATCTTCCTTGGAAAAGTCCATTGGCGCGCTCAAGGAGTCGGAACTGGTAGAGTCGGCGGTGGTCCAATCTCCCGAGCTCAAGAGCGTTTTTTCAGATAGGCTGGCCGAAGATACCTGGAATTATCTCAGCTCAAATTGGGCAACGGATAATCACCTTCCCTGGAGCTGGCGATCGGCCGTTATGGATGGGGGAGATTACGCCAATACGGCCGAAATCGGACTGTACGCTCTTTCCTGGTTAGCAGCCTATGATCTGCAGCAACCCTGGACCCCGACCTGGGAGGCAACGGAGGCGGAAGTAGACGCTGTGCTTGAGCAATTACGAGCCTGGCAGACGGGCTCGCAAAGTGATAAGCTACATGGACCTAATGCTTACAATAGTAGCGTTTTCTACCAATGGTATTGGATAAACTGGGATCCGCCAGTCGTTGGAGCCGGCCCGGAGAATCATCTGGTACCCTCAATCGATAACGCATGGCTGGCAGTCAGCCTGATCACAATTCGAGAATATGCCAACGTCCATGACCACCCCATCATAGCTAAAAAAGCTGATGATATCCTGGCCGATATGGATTTCCGGCTATGGTACGATTCAGACTCTCACCGCTTTTATTGGGGGGATGTTGAGGATCCGCTTGGTGGATTTCCGGCCGATTACTACTCTAATGAGAACAGGCTCATCAATTTTGTGGCGCGTGCCATGGGGCAATTAGATGAAATAGAATTTCAGCAAAGCTTGAACGCTCTTGAGCAACCGTCAGGAGAATATGCGGGGATCACTGTTGAGAAGATGGCCTGGGATGGCTCTTACTTCACTTATGGTGCGCCTGCCCTTTTCATCCGGGAAATGGACACCTCATACGGCAGCAGGACTATCACACCGGCAACAGAGGCCCAGTTAGCCTATGCCAAAGACCAAAAATATGATGCATGGGGATTGTCCGATTGCTTTTCAGTGGGAAACGGTGGTTATGTGCAGCAGGGCTCCTTACCGGTAGCTATGCCGATTTCTCCCGAAACAGAGGCAGGATTAGTGACGCCGCATGCGAGTGCCCTGGCGTTAATTACGCCACTATCCGGACAGGCAATCGCTAACATGGAAACTATCGTATCCGAGTTCCCGTGCATGTATGATCCGATCTATGGATTTCGCGACTCCGTAATGGTTAACAAAAAATCCGGCGATTATGGATTATGCAGCGATCGTTTCAGTGCGCTGGCACAAGAGTGGATCTTTTTGGCGCTCGCGAACTATGACAATGAATTTGTGTGGCGCTATTTCTACCAGGATGAGGGAGTGAGACAAGCTCACGTCGAAATGTATGGATATTTCGAGGCAAACTTACCTGTGATTCGTCCATGACTTAGCCCAAAGAACGGTGTAGACAGATGAATTTCAAGAATAGAAGAAATTTTCTTAAGTTGGCAGGCGCATCTCTGTTGGGTACGTTAGCCACGGCCAAGGCATCAGCAGGTAAGGCGACCCAAATAGCAAATTTCATCCAGGACAAGGAATTTGGCGGGAGTGATTTTTCCGGCTGGGAAACAGTCTTGGGTGATGGTATTTATGCTGCACCTGGGGAAGGGCCGCTCGATGAAAGCGATGTAGAAACCATCCATTACGGCAACCATAGCGAATTACGCGCTAATGTACAACCGCGCAATATAATGGCTCATAATATCACCTATAAGAGAATTATTGACGAGAATGCGTTTGAGTACATTTACACTGGGGGCTATCAATTCAGGTTACCTTATATGCCGGCCACAGATAATCAAGAACTAAATGGGCAGACGCTGGAAGGGGGCATGTTTGTATGGGATGGCGGGGATACAAGGCTTGACTATGGCTTGGCATTTCAGTGGATGCTCAATCCCTTTGGCGACAATGACTTCAATATTGGCGATCTTCGCTGCTGGACTGATATTGATGGCGAAAAGTGGCAAACAGTGGGTCATTTGCCTCCCGACACAAACTGGCATACTGTGCTGATGGTCTTGGACGTCCGTAGACAGACAACTGCCTTGACAATTGATGGCGATCATTTTCCCTGTCGTTTCACTGCAACACCTAAACCGGCAACTTGGGGTACAGAGACAGCCCCGGGGTTACAGGCTGAGATCATCAGTATGTATCCTGGCGAACAAGGTTTTGGAACCTTGCACAAGGCAGAATTTAGAGATTGGTTCTGGAAATGGGAACATTACACAAGCTGTGAAATCTATCTGCCGGCTGTTATCAGCTAGCCACACTATTATGCTAGCAGTAATGGTGTTGCAACATCACTTGGACAAGAGATGGCATTATCCGCAACACTCAGCTCTCTCATATGGTGACTTTCAAATGCCGGATCAATTAAATCGGATCGCCTATTGGCGAGCTTTCATTGTAATAAGCTCTGTCTTAGTTGGATTGTGCGTGCTTTTCTCGTTGCTTTCTGGTGTGACGCTGGCGCAAAGCCATTGCCAGGTGTTATATGATCCCGGTGATAGCTGGGTTGTAGAAATGTGTGCGGCCGATCCCGTTATTGCTACCCCAATGGCGATCACGCTCAACAATGCCCCGCGAGGTCAGGGAGCACTTGTACGTATCTACCACAAATCGCAAAATTATCCGGGCACACCACAGGTTGCTGTAATTTACGCCAGTGGATATATTCGTCTTAAACAGAACGCTGATCCGGCGCCCTCAATACCCTTTGGGAGTTCCTTCATCCTAGGCCCGGCTTATTGGGAAGATAGCTTAACCTATCATCATAATCCCCAACTCGAGCAATTGAATATTGATACTGATTGGTTGCCGAATGGCCCCCTGCGGATGCAGATTGAGGGCAACAATGGCGTCTTTGATGTTGCTTATGAACTTACCATGCCCCAGCCAAGTAACCTGCAAACAAGGCTGCATGTTACTCAACTCTACAGCGCCACAAACAATGTGACCATTGCCCCCTCAAGGCGTGCTCGAAGCGGAAGGATTAAAACTGGTACAGATCTCCTCAATGTACATCAATGAGGGCGGCATTTGTGACGGAGGCCACAGTGACTGCCATGACAGTGATGGCGTGCGCTTCATCGGGGATGATTTGACAAGACATCAGGCAGCCTTTGCCGATAATAACGCTTCTACCTTTCTTTTTAGCCCAACCATACCCTTAGGGAACGTCTGGTTTGACATACTCCATGGTGACGATCAAAGCTGGCAAGGGAATACACCCAATGTACGCATTGCGCTGGATGAACTGCCAGATGAATATACAATTACGCCCCAGGGTTGGATCAACGCAACCACGAATCCCAATGACGATAATGTCGGTTTTTGGCTACATGACGATAGTCCCTCGTCAGAAAGCTGGGCTGCCGGTCAAAGCGCAACTGTGGGGTATTGGTTAATCGCCCAGGATAATCCACCCGAACCCTGGACGGATCGTGATTTACGCCCAGGATGGACGTTCCAAGCTTTTGAAGGCAGCTACGATTGCTTTTTTGTGCGCAATATTGCTCAGACCACAAGCGGGGCTGTGACGGCTATTAACGGATATAGTGATACAGCCTTACAATTATCTTATGACATTGGCAGCACGGATGGTAATTGGGCACAAATTCGCTGTGACTTTGACCCGCCGCTGGATCTCTCCGGTTACGATCACCTGCGTTTTGATTGGCGGGGTGATCCGCAGGCTCGCTAATTCGCTAGAAATCGGATTAATCAATCCCAGCGCAAAAGAGACGTATCTTTGCCCGTGGTTATCATCATGCCAGCCAGCGTGGTTGGTGGAATCAACTTGTTATCCCGTTTAGCTTTTTGCATCCTTGGACAGATGTCACTACTTTCGATCCCAGTCAGGTCAGCGCCCTATTTGTATCGGTGGTAAAAGACCCTAAGGATGATGTTGGGGGCTCGGGCCGTCTGGCCATTGATAATCTCAGTGCATACAATGTTGTTTCGCGTGAAGTCCCGGAAGCGTTTGAGGATGCTGGGGAAAATGATATGGCAAGGGCAACGGCCGTTGATTGGCTGGAAGCGCAACAACAGGTCAGCGGTTTGCTCAAATCGTGGGAAGAGGAACCCGCCTGCATTGCTCACACATACGACCAGGCATTAGCATTGATAGCATTTGCTCGTGAACGAAGATGGAAAGAGGCAGATATGCTGGTGGAAGCCTTGACGAACACGCAAAATGGAGACGGTTCCTGGTTCAAGAGCCGCAACTGCCTTTCCTTGGCGCCCATGCATGTAGAAAAATGGGAAGGCGATATTGCGTGGGCTGTTATGGCATTGAATCAGTACATTTCCTTAGGCGGATCGCACTCTTCGGCCTCTACCACGCGTGATCGTGCAGCTAACTGGTTGGTTACGCGCACAAATATGGCTGATGGATGTTTGGTTATCGACCATACTGAAGGCACAATTGATGTATGGTGGGCCCTGCAAACGAGTGGGCCTAATTACGCGGATGAAGTAGCGAGGCTAGAGAATTGTTTGCTAACACAGTATTGGGATGAGGAAATGGGTCGATTTAAGGGGGGCAAGGATTGGTGGCAGCCTTATCTAGACAATCAAACATGGGGAGCAGCCTTTTTAAGGGACATCGGCAAAGAAGAAAATGCTCGTCGAGCGCTATTATATGCGCAAGAAGTAATAGTAGCGCCAGCCCAGGGAGGTCAACTCTTTGGGTTTGATGGGCAAGCTGGCCCCTGGTCTATGTGGAATGAAGGCACAGGGCAATATGTTGCTATGGGCGGTGCTGGTGCGAATAATCTCTTGCTGGAGTTGCTGGCACAGCAGCGGCCAGATGGAGCCATATCAAGTTCACAAGATGAATTTAACGGCGCCGGCGTGTGGACAACCAGGTGGCATGGTGTAGCTCCTACAGCATGGCTTTACTTCGCGCTCACAAGCGATCCATTTCAGTCTACTACTTTAGCCTATTTACCGATTGTCCAAAACCGCCCTTAATCGGATTTGACTATTTTCCTAACGAGAAATGGACATAAGAGCCTTTAGCACTTTTTGTCATGGAAACTGCATTTGGTAAGCGACTTTTAGCTTGACCCCTGGGCTAACGATAGTCTGCTGGCCCAGAGATGTCACACGCCAAACTAGAAGCTGTTTAGCCCCTAGTTTGGTTTTACCCTGCAAAAACCCATCCTCACATGGGGACAGCGATAATACCCACATGGAAACAGGAAAAGATTCTATCCGGCGCGAAAGCCTTAATATCCTCTGCATATTGGGTAGTGCCATTACCCCTTGCCCGGCATCACCAAATAACCATCGAATCCAAAAAGAGTTGTTTCAAATCCGCTTTGTCCGCCGGTCGTGGGGAGAGCTTGGTTACGCGGTGCTGGGGTAAGGTGCCCTCGGCCAGGGCATCGACATCAGCCTCACTAAAACCCACAGCAGCAAGCCCATTGGGCATGCCGGTCTGCTTCATGATGTCGATTGTGGCCTGGGCCAGAACTTCGCCTGCTTCCTCGTCAGCCACCTTTGATATGTCGATGCCCATCAGCCCAGCCGCATACTTATGGGCTTCCGGCCTGGCCGGCCCAGTAAAACGGAAGACGGCCGGCGCATTGAGGATGACTGACATGCCATGGGGGATTATCGGCCTACCGACATGTTCATATCCAGGCGGTACATAATCTCGTACCATGCCCGAAACGGGATAAGACATGCCATGCGGTAGATGCACACCGGCGTTGCCAAAACCAATGCCGGCATAAGCAGCGGCCAGCAACATCTGCCCCCGTGCCTGATCATCTTCGGGACGCTCCAGCACCTGTACCAGGTTCTTGGAGATAATCTCAATGGCTTTTGACGACCAGATATCGCTAATAGGATTGGCCCCCTGATAAGACTGGCCGCATTCGTGGGTTCTCCGCCGCCGGCCGTTGGTCAAACGGTATGGCTGTTAGCGATTCTATGGCGTGGCTAAAAACGTCCAGAGCTGTGCAGGCTGTGGCCATGGGGGGTAATGTGCGCGTGTTGTAGGGATCAATGATGCCCATAACCGGACGCAAAGCGCGGTGGGCTATTCCCGTCTTGACGTGCATCTCCAGTAAATCAAAAATGGCGACGCCGGTCGTTTCACTACCTGTTCCGGCTGTCGTAGGAATGGCGATGAGCGGCTTCAGCGCGCCAGGCACGGGAATGCCTTTGCCAATCGGTGGGTTCACGTAATCCAGAAAATCGGCCGGGTAGGTGGCATAAAGGTTAGCCGCTTTGGCCGTATCCATTGTGGAACCACCGCCAACGGCAACATAGCCATCAAATTTACCATCCACGGCAAAGTCGATCGCATCCTTGAAGGAGCGGTCAGTCGGCTCAACACGCACCTGGTCGAAAAGAACGACATCAATTCCTTGCGCTCTTAGGGCAGCACAGGAGATCTTGACGGGCTCACTGCCAGACAGATTGGGATCGGTGAGGACAAGGACGCGTGCTGCTCCCAAGTTTTTCATGTCATGGCCCACCTCGCGCGTAACGCCAGGCCCGTATTTGATGCTCGATGTATCCATCGTAAAAGCTGATTCATACCTCATCTTCTTCACCTTCTCCTTCGATCATCATCAAAGATTTCGCAGATTTCGCAGATTGAAATGAGGTGTACGAAATCTGTTTAGCTGTGGATTATCATTCATGAATGTGATCAGCTGGGGATTTCACAACGGGTGTATTGGTATGTTCACTCGAAATAGGTTATTTCGAGATTTACCGCTCTTTTGAGACAGTACGTCACCAAATAATCTATCCAGAGTTATGCAGAATGAGCCTTAAAACAGTGTCTACCGTGTTAGGCTCGAGGCATCCTGGTTTCCGCTGGACCCGGCCCTGCCGGGTCGGGTCCAGCTTTATCGAACTTCGCTTAGGGCAGTTCGTTGACCCGGTCGGTGCTCGGGGGAGCAACCGGGCTGAACGCGCCGAGGTAGTTGACGAGCGCCAGGAGGTCGTTGCCACCGTCGAGCCGCGGGGCCGTGATCGTGCCGAACGTGGTGAAGTTGTCGCCACCGTCGGCGAGGAAGTTGTTCACCGTGACGTTGTAGGTCGCGGTCGGGTCTAAGGGCCACGCCGTTCAACTTCACGTTGCTGACCGTGCACCGAAGTGCAGTTGCCCGCGTCGATGGTCTTGGCGAGATCGTAGGTGAAGCCCTCCGACACGCCGAGGTGCAGGAAGGGGCGGCTCGACCCGAGCGGCTGGCACTGCTCCTCGAGCACCGAGACGATCTGGGCGCCGGTCATCGGGTACGTGATCAGGGTGTTGCCGAACGGTTGGAAGGTGAACGCCTCGCCGAAGGTGACGACGCCGTCGCCCTCTGGGGGCGTTTGCGACTGCGCGTATGTCAGATCGGAGCGCACACCGCCGGGATTCATGAACGCGATCTGGGCACCACTGGCCGACGTCGCCCACAGCTGGGCATCGGCGACGAGGTTTCCGGCCGGCGATTCGACGCCACGGTCTGATCCGGGCGGGGTGCCGCCACGGATGATGTCAGCGGTGATCGTTCCGACCGGCGTGCTGCCGGCCGCATCGAACAGACGGCTGCCACTTGGCGATGATCGCCGTGAGTGCCGGATCGGGCGTCAGAGACGCCTGGTCGACGGTGTGGTTGGTGGCGGTGCTGAGATCGCTGCGGACATCATGGGTCCGCTTGTCGAGGACGAGGTCCAGCTCCGAGACGACGCGGCCGTAGGAGTAGGCGCTGGTGACGATGCGCGGCTGGCCGGCGGCATCGGGGAGCAGGCAGTTGTACGGCAAATGCGTGTGACCGGTGATCATCGCGTCGATCGCGGGGTCGAGTGCGTTGTTGATGGCGACGATTGGTCCGGAGATACCGACGCAGGCGTCGACGTCACCGGGAGGAGGCGTCTGCGAACCACCCTCGTGCAGCAGCACGATGATGGCCTCGACGCCCTGCGCCTGCAGGACTGGGACGAGCGCGTTGGCCGTCTCGGCCTCGTCGAGGAAATCCCAACCCTGGATGCCGGCAGCGGCGACCAGGGTGTCGGTGGCCTCAAGCGTCATGCCGATGAAGCCGACCTTGACGTTATTGAACCGCTCGATCCAGTAGGGGGGCAGGGGCGTCTCGCCGCTCTCGTTGACGACATTGGCGGCGAGCCACTGGAAGTTGGCGCCGGGGTACGGCTGGCCCGGGAAATAGCAGCCATCGACGGGGTGACAGCCGCCGTCCTGCATACGCAGCAGTTCGGTGACACCCTCGTCAAATTCGTGGTTGCCGACGCTGGAGACGTCGAGCTGCATCGCGTTGAGCGACTCGACGGACGGTTCGTCGTGGAAGAGCCCGGAAAAGGCCGGTGAACCGCCGATGAGGTCACCAGCAGCGACGGTCAGGCTGTACTTGTTGCCCTCCCGCAGCTCGGAGAGCATCGCAGAGAGGTATTCGGAGCCCCCGGCAGCGACGCCAGCGACGGTACCGGGCGTGTTCGCCTCGAGATGGCCGTGGTAGTCGTTGAAGGCCAGAATCTGGAGATTGGACGAGCTGGCCCGGCGGGTCGGGGTTGCCCGGCGGTTGGCGGCTCGCTCGGCTCAGGAGCTGCAGATACGACCGACGAGAGTACAAGAAATAGGACTAAAAATGACAAATAGTAACTACTGTACGTTTCATATTGTTATTCTCCTATGAGTAAGATTTGAACCTCAAGAACTCAAAGCGTTGGACCTACGTGTACCGTTATCAATGTTTCAGTCGTCGTAATCGGCGATTCTTCTTTCAAACCATATTGTTCCCCATGCTAACACAACTCCTGTCAATGTTTCAGTCACTTCAATCGGCGGCGATTCTTTCTTCCAACTTTTCTGCAACCTGCGACCGCGCAGCCGCGCACAGGATTCGCTCTACCGCCTTTGCGCGCAACCTTTATTTCTTTGGGCGCGCATCGAGACATCACCTAGCCCTTCCATTTACATTACACGAACTTCGCTGGCGGAATCGTTCAGAGTGGCCAGCATTTCATCGTTCCGTCTTTGCCTGGTTGTTTTTCGAGATGTGACAGTTGTCCCAATCAACTCGTCGACTTTCACTTCATACGCACGGGCATATTCCATGATTTCCACTTTCTAGCGCTAAAATCATGTTTGCCGGTGCAGGCAAGAGTATAGGCGACGATTTTACCCTTTGCTTTTGGCTCGGTTCTCTTTAAACAGAAAATAGCGACTATAGTTATACAGTATATATATCGTCTATTAGAGGTATCACAACTGAAAGTCGTACAACAAATAGTGATCCTTTTTCCTTAGGATCTGCCAAGGCAGTAGCCTAAATGAGGTCTACGCCGTGATAAGGGGAACGATTTCGCAGGCGGTGCGTGGGTTTGAGGTTATAATCCAGGTCATGAGCAATCAGGTACCTAATTTCTACCAACAAGTCTACGCCGTCGTACGTCGCATCCCGCGTGGCAAGGTGACCAGCTACGGTCGTATTGCCCAAATGCTCGGCCGTCCCCGCGCGGCCAGGGCGGTTGGCTATGCTCTCAATTCTTTGAAGGGTAAAGAGCGTGATCCCGATTATGCTGATATCCCCTGGCAGCGGGTCGTCAACAGTCAGGGCCGGATCAGCATTGTCAATCGCGAGTATGGCGCCCAACGCCAGGCCGAGATATTGCGCGAGGAGGGCGTCGTCGTTAGCAAAGAGCTGCGCATCGACCTCGACATCTATTTATGGGAAGGGCTGCATTTGCTTGAAATTGATGACATTCTTAGCGGACGTCTATCCTTATCAAAGTATTAGGGAGTCCGTGCGGAGTTCAATATGCGCATTGGCTGCTATATAATCAGCCGTCAGCGATGAAACGGATATTTTCCTTCTTAATGCTCATAACGCTTTTGACGGCTGCCTGCAGCGGTCAAGGATTGCCGTTCCCACAGGACTCACGCAGGGATGATCCCCTGCTGCAATCGGCCGTTTCCCCCAGCACGGCTAACCCAGCAGAAGAAGAACCCATCACTGAAGATGCCGGCGGCTACGCGCGCGCCTTTTACCGTGCCTGGGAAGCCCGGGATTACCTGGGCATGTACAGCCTTCTCGCGCCGCAAAGCCAGGCCCTGGTCGACAGCAGCTCATTCGTCCAGCGCTACGATGAAGCGATGAAAACGGCCGCAGTCCGAGAAGTTATTGCCCAACCGGTGTCCCTAATCCAAGAGGGTGCAGAGGCGGAATTTGGCGTGCGCGTTACTTGGGAGACGGCCGTTGTCGGACCAATCTCCCGCGACTACACCGTGCCCATGGTCTACGAAGAAGGCCGCTGGGGCATCGTCTGGGATGAGGGACTCATCCTGCCCGAATTGGCCGGCAGCAACCGCCTGGCCATGGAGTCTGTCGTTCCCTCCAGAGCCAGCATTTATGATATTGGTGGTTACGCCCTTGCCTACCAGGGCAAAGCGATCAGCCTCGGCATAGTTCCCGGCCAAATCCAAGATGAAGCCGCTTTGCTGGCCACACTCGCCCCCATCCTTGACAAAACGCCCGAAGAAATCCAAGCGCTGTACGCCTCCGCTCAGCCGGATTGGTACGTCCCCATTGGCGACGTCCCCGAAGAAGTGATGCAGGAGAATATACTGGCCCTTCAGCCCTACATCAACGCCGGACTGGCCCCTCCCGAAGCCCGCAACTCTCGCCTTTACACCGATAGCGGCATCGCGCCCCATATCATCGGTTATACCGGCTTCATTCCCGCCGAAGAGATTGATTCCTATTTGACCGAAGGCTTCAGCGGTGACGAAATGGTCGGCCGTGCCGGTTTGGAGCAATGGGGCGAGGAGTATCTGAACGGTGAACGTGGCGGCACGCTCAGCGTCGTCGGTCCCAGTGGGGAATATGTGACCACCCTGGCCGAAAAGGTCCCGCTGCAATCACGCAGCATTTACTCAACAATTGACCACAATTTCCAGGCGGCCGTAGAGCAAGCCCTGGCCGACGCTGTTGAAACGCTTCCAGGCGGACATTCAGGAGCCATTGTTGTGCTTGACGTAAACAATGGCGACGTTAAAGCGATGGCCAGCTACCCCACTTATGATCCGGCTGTGTTTGATGTGCTGCGCCCCGGTTCCGATACGGCGCTGTCGGCCGTACTCAGCGACCCCGGTCGCCCACTCATTAACCGCGCCGCCCAAGGCGTTTATCCGGCCGGTTCCATATTTAAGATCATTACCATATCGGCCGCCCTGAACAGCGGCCAATACACGCCAAACACAATGTACAACAGCACCGGAATCTGGTCCCGTTTGGGCGATGAGTATGCAAAAACGGATTGGCGCGCCGGTGGTCACGGCACGATCAGCCTGAAGCAGGCGCTTATCGTCTCTTGCAACACCTGTTTCTACGACGTCGGTTATAACCTGGACGGTCAAGACAACAACCTACTTCCTAATACCGCGAAAAGCTTTGGCCTGGGGCAGCTGACAGGACTGCAAGGGACCGCTGAAAGCCCAGGCCTGATACCCGATCCACAATGGAAAATGGATAATCGCGGTGAAGGATGGGCCACCGGAGATGCGGTCAACATGGCCATCGGCCAGGGTTTCGTTCAGGTTACGCCCTTGCAGATCGCTACCGTTCTGGCTGCCTTCGCCAACGGCGGCACCATCTACCAGCCCAAGCTGGTCGACCGTATCGCTGCTGGTGGTGGCGCGCCGGAAGAGTCATGGCCGGTGGTAGAGAATGGGCGGCTTCCCCTAAGCGATGAAAACATCGCCGTGATCAACGAAAGCCTCTGGAATGTAGCCAATGGCCCTTGGGGCACGGCAACGGATCGCTTCGAAGGCCTCCCGCTGCAGGTGGCCGGCAAGACGGGAACGGCCGAAGCGCCGCCCAATAATTCCCATGCCTGGTTTGCCGGATACGCTCCCGCCGCACCTTTTACGAAGCCCGATGGCACGACCGTTGAACGACCGGAGATCGCCATCGCCGTAATCATGGAAAACGCCGGTGAAGGTTCGGTCGTCTCTGCCCCCATTTTCCGCCGTATCGTCGAGCTGTACTATGGTATCGATCCCCTTACTCCTTATCCCTGGAGCGGATGACCCAATTGGCAGAAAACAATGAAACCTCAACTAAACCGGGCTGGCGAAAAGCCGTGCGCCAGGTTATGCGCGCAGCGACCGAACAAGAGATTCTAAGCCGTTACGGTTCCATGGACGTCTCCTTCAACTACCGCTGGGAACATGTAACCACCGTCGTTCGGCTGGCCAAGCGCTTGGCACGGCTAACCGGCGCCGATGAGGACGTGGTAGAAGCAGCCGCCTGGCTGCATGATATCCGCAAGGAAACGAAAGAAAATCATGCCGTGGAGGGAGCGCAATACGCGCGGTCGTTCTTGCCACAAACAGATTTTCCTCCAGAGAAAGTTGAACATGTGGCCCGTGCCATTGAAGAACATATGGGACTTTGGCGCAAAAAGCCTTTAGAGGATCTGGAAGCGATGGTGCTTTGGGATGCGGATAAGTTGGCCAAAATCGGGCTTACGGCCGTTTTTCATTGGACCGGAGGCTCTCTGGCCGGCTTTCGACCCACGAGCATAAAGGAAATTGTCGCCGGTAATCGCCAGACTGATTGGCAACAGAAAACCGTGGACAGTATGCACACCGAACCAGCCCGCCGCGCCGCCGAAATTCGTCTACAACATTACAATTGGCTGTGGCATTCCCTGGAAGAAGAACTGAAAGGAGACGATCTACAATAGAACAGCGGTCAACCGTGGCCGTTGGCTGTTATTGTTACCGGTCACGGTATAGATCTATTTCCTTAGGTCGAACAAGGTCGGCAGCACGACCGTCCACCTCCGGCAAATTCAACCCCCGCAACAACACCACCGGCAGTCCTTCAGCCCCTTGTCCCATCAACAACCCGGCAGCAGCAGCGATCTCGTCAGCTATCCCCACATCCGTATGCTGCAAAGTGTAGCCATGCAGATCCGCCTCCCCACGCCGGTCCCAAAGCGCCGGGATGCCGGCCACGCCAATGGCCACGCCGACCGTGCCCAGGCGAAACGGCCGTCCGTGGCTATCGCTGATTACAACTCCAACACGCGCTCCGTTTTGCGCTTCTATTTTCTGCCGGATCTGCTCCGCCGACCCATCGGGATCAAGAGGCAGCAGCAAGACAGTCTCCCCCTTGCCGCTCTGTTCCACATTAGATCGATCGATACCGGCGTTGGCGCTCGTAAAACCTAAACGATGTCGCACAATCAAGAGCCCCGGTCCCGTACGCGATATCTCTTCACTCTCCTGCAAAATTAGCGCAACCAGGCGCGGATCCTTGTCCGTCTCCTCCGCCACTCTCAATGCGCGTTCACCCGGAACAACTGTGTCCAGTTGCACCAGCCGCCCCTCCGCTTTAGAGACAATCTTCTGGGCGATGACCAGGACATCCCCATCAACCAGCGCCAGGCCCGCGACCTCCAACCCCGCCAGAAGTAATTCCGCTACATCATCTCCCGGCCGCACAGCGGGAATCCCAGCCACGGCCGTTAACTTCAATTCAGCTGTCAAAACCGTCAAAGCTCCGTGATGTAGGGGCGGGTTTGGAGGCCGTATCCGGCACTTTGCCCGCCCTAACTATATTCCGCTAATGCGAATGCCCGCGCTCTTAACCTTGTGAATCACATTAATCGCCACCAACAACGAGGTCATTCCCTCGGCCACACTGGCGTTTTGCAGCGCGCCCGCATTCACACCGCGCATGCCCGCATCTTCGCAAAGCTGGATCACAATTTTCTTATCCGCTCCCTTGTCACCACAAACCAATACATCACTCTCCATCTGGTGCTCAGGATCAAGCAAATGATGCGCCCCCACATTTTGGAACGCTGCCACGACGCTTGTGATATCCCCCACCTGATTTTGAGCCTCCTCTGCTGCTGATAAACCACTCGGCAAACGCCAGACACGAGACTTCTTTTCACCTGTTGGCGCCACCACGGTCAGCAGCAACTTGCCCGCCAATGCACCCTTAACGGTCTCCAGAGTCCCTTCTTGTGCCCCATAAGGAACCGAAAGAACAACCAGTTCTGCCGCCTCCGTGGCACTCAGATTATCCGTGCCCGCTATACTTCTGCCCGGCGCTAATTTCAGCATGTTCAGCGCGGCCTGTGCGCCCTTCTCGTGCAGTCGTGAGCCAATAATGATCTCGTGCCCGGCCAAGGCCCAGCGAAATCCTAATCCAAATCCTTCGTTCCCAGTTCCACCTAAAATCGCGATCTTCAAATCTCTCTCCTCTGGGAATGGCTGACAGCTGTCAGCCATTCCGTGTTATCTTTGGTTTAGCTGCTTAGTTCTTCAAAGCGTTTCCAGACTTCGGCGGCCAACTCACGGCTGCGGGCCGTGATGGCAGCCTCGTCCAGAGTTAGCAATTGACGGTCCTGCATCAACACCTTCCCAGCCGCGATAGTTGTCGTAACCAGGTCAGCCTCAAAGCCGAAAATGATATGCCAGGGCAAATTGCCGGCCGTTAGCGGCGTCGTCGCGTGATAATCAACAAAAATAATATCAGCCGCTGCCCCTTCAATCAATTTTCCCATGGGCAGATCAGACCAAAACATCTCGGCCAGAGCGGCATTGTTATAAATAGCCATCTGCACAATGTCCATGCCATTGGCGCGGCGTGGATCACGGTGGGCAGCCTTATGCAGCAAGTAAGCCGTTTTCCACTCCGCCCACATGTTATTGCTGAAACCATCATTACCCAGGCAAACCGGAATACCCAAGCGCATCATGCCCTCGATATCCGCCGCCCCGACAGCATTGTTCATATTGCTGCGAGGTTGGTGAGTCACCCATGTGCCTGTCTCGCGCAGTAACGCCTTTTCAGCCGCATCGACATGGATGCAGTGCGCGAAAATGCTCTTTGGCCCCAGGATGCCCGCATGAGCCAGGCGATCGACTACCCGTTTGTCATATTTGAACAGCGAATCGTATTCATCCGCCACATCTTCGGCCACATGGATATGAAAGCCCGTATCCAGATCTCGGGTCGCGGCCACGCAGTCAGCCAACGTTTCCTCGCTTAAGGACAGCGAAGCGTGCAGGCCAAATATCCCAGCCAACAGCCCGCTCTCACGCTCCTGCAGCGAGTACAAGTAACGGACATTTTCATCTATACCCGCCCGTGTGCCATCCGCACCGTTGCGGTCGGTCACTTCATAGCAGAGAGCCGCGCGCACACCGGCCATTTCCACCGCCTCGGCGATCTGATCGAGAGAGTTGTTGATCGCATTTGGGCTGGCGTGGTGATCGATAAGTGTTGTCGTGCCATGTTTAATAGCGTCTAGCAAACAGACCAGCGCGCTATATCTCACGTCAACATCCAGTAATGCGCGATCTAATCGCCACCAGAGCCGCTCCAGGATATCAGGGAAATCCTTCATCGGTGGCCCCGGAATACCCATGCCACGGGCAAACGCACTATAAAAATGGGTATGGGCACAGATATTGCCCGGCATAACAAGTTGGCCGCGCGCATCCAGTTCCTGCACAGAAGGATACTTTTTACGCAAGGCATTTGTATCTCCCACTTCCGCGATACGGCCGTCTCGCAGCAGCAAAGCCCCCTTGTCGATAATCTGATTGGCTTCCCCCCAGGTCACCAACCGGCCGTTGCTGATCAGCAACTCCTTCGTTGTTTTTTGGTCCATATTCATGATTCTCGCCATCCTTATCTACCGCGCAAATCGTAGGGGCAGGCCTTGTAGATGCCCAAATGGGTAGGTTCAAAACCTACCCCTACAATACGTTTCACGGAAAACATCTGCAAGGTTCAAGACCTGTGCGATTTTGTGAGTTTGCCATATTTACCTTGACACACGTGGTCGATTGGCTACACTTTTGAACAGTTATTTAATTTCAAGGTAAGAATACCACAAACAAGTCCATCTATGCCTATAGAGATAGAACGAATTGTTGCAGGAGTATCAAAATGGCTAAACCAATTGTAGTATCCGATGAAAGTTTCGAAGCTGATGTATTAAAATCAGAATTGCCCGTCCTGGTTGACTTTTGGGCTGACTGGTGTGGTCCCTGTCGTATGATCGCCCCCTCAGTAAGCGCAATGGCTGAAGAATACGAGGAAGTATTGAAAGTCGCCAAAATAGACGTTGACGATAATCCGGCCGTTCCTGGCCGCTACGGCATTCACGGAATCCCTACCTTAATGTTGTTTAAAGGCGGCGTGGTTGTCGAACGCATCACCGGCGCACTACCCAAAGATCGCATTGTGGCCCAAGTCTTGCCCCATTTGCAGCCGGCTACCGCCTGAGCAAGCATCCCTAAAACAATCGCGCCCGGCCTACTATCCATAGGTCGGGCGTTTTGTTTCCTAATCTTGGAAACACCAACTGCGAACCTAAACATGCGTGAAAACACATCAAGTTCTCTTCACGTATTTCTCTCCTGTCGCAAGAGGATCTATTTAGAGAATGTACGCAATCCTGCGGCGGGCTGAGGACAAGTTCTGCGTAATTTTTGATGCTTCCCGAGGAGAATTATGGAAGTTGCGATAATGATTGAAGGTCAGGATGGTCTGAACTGGCCCCGCTGGCAGCGCATCGCCACGGCCGTCGAGGAGCTGGGATTTGCCGGGCTCTACCGTTCTGATCATGTCAGCAACATGGAGGCTCCTGACAAAGATTCTCTGGATCTATGGATTTCCTTAACCTGGTTGGCCAGCCATACAAAGCGCATCGAGTTTGGCCCACTCGTGTCACCGGTCTCCTTCCGCGACCCAATCATGACGGCGCGTATGGCCGCCGCAGTGGATGACTTGTCGGGCGGGCGCCTCTCTCTTGGCATTGGGGCTGGTTGGTTGAAACGGGAACACACGAACTACGGCTGGGATTTGCTCGACATCGACGGCCGTTTTGCACGTTTTGAGGAAGGCTTGCAAGTCATTGAGAGCCTACTAAACAGCGATGACCCCGTGGATTTTGCCGGTGACTACTATCAAATACAAGAAGGCGTTCTGCTTCCGCGCCCACAGAGAGCTGGTGGACCACCGATCCTCATCGGCGGAAACGGGCCAAAGCGCACGCTGCCGCTCGTGGCGCGCTATGCGCAAGAGTGGAACGGCGTCTATATCACTCCTGAACAATTTGCTGAAAAAAACCAGCGTCTGGACAGCTTACTTGTGGAAAACGGCCGTTCCCCCCAGGAAGTACGCCGTTCAATGATGGTTGGCTGCATATTCGGCAACGACACGGTCGAAGTAGATGAGAAGCTGAGAGATAGGAATTGGTCAGTGGAGGATTTTCAGCAATGGGGCGCAGTTGTCGGCACTGGGAGTGAGATGGTCGATCAACTGGGGCAGTTCGCCGAAGCCGGCGTCCAGCGCATCATGTTACAATGGCTCGACATGGATGACATAGACCGTCTGGAAGCGATGGCCCACGCTATCCTTCCGCAAATGAACTGAACAACAGCCAACAGTCAACAAAAACCAGCCGCGGCCAATAGACTATAGGTGGTCGCGGCTGTCAGCTGTCAGCCGTTGGCTGTTAGCCGTCAGCCCTTTACTCCGATTCCGCAGCCTTCTCCACAACCGGCTCGTCATCGTCGAAAACATCGCCAACATCTTCCGGAGCCTTCTCCACCGGCGCGAACTGTTCGGCCAATTTGCCGAATTCCTCGCTCAGCCAGCTTAAGCCCTGCACAACCGTACCACGGGCCATCTTGCCATAATCACTGCTCTCCGCCCGTGCCTTTATGTTTGCCGCTTCGCCCTGCAACTTCTCAGCGGCCGCACTGCTTCTAGCTTCGCGCATCACTTTATCAACTTCGCCCGCAAAAGAGTGTACACCTTCACGGATCTCACTCTCTACGCGGACGCGCTCTTCGCTGTTCCAGATAGACTCTATCGTCTCTGCAAACTGGCGACCCAGTTTCTTAAATTCCTCGGCAACATCAGGGCCGTTTGACTTTTCTTCAGCCTTCAGCCCTTCAACAGTATCTTCTTCGATCGGAATTTCGATACGTTCTTTGATCTCTTCAATATCCGGAGCCTGTTCGTCACTCATGTTATTCTCCCGTAAAAAATAAAAAAAGGTGCCACCTTCTTAAAACCACGATCCATCTATCCTTACGTTGCCGACCGGAAAAAGTTGCACTAACTATTCAACACGGCGCAGGGACAGATCATCAATAAACCAACCATTGTTAGAGAGCGCATAACGGCCGCGCAAGGCGATGCCCACCGGGATTGTCTTGCGTTCGTCAATCGTGAAGGTCCAATTGTGCACATTGATCTGGCCAAAATTCTGCCACGTCCAAACCGTTCCGCCATCACCCACAACAAAGTGGAATTCCGCAGAGGAGGGATCCGCGGCCCAAATCTTCTGATGATTCTCAAAACCCTGCACAATATCGGCAAACATCTTAGCCTCGATCACGTAAGTGCCAGGATCGAGCGTCACGTCCGTCAGGAGCCGAAAACTCACCGCTCCAGATCCCTTAAAAACCTTCAACGTATACTGTCCATTATATATGTACAAGGGATGCTCCTCGGGTGGCAGAAAAGCCGTTGAAAGCACCCGCACTTCCGGCCGCACATAGTTGTCCCAGGTCTCATTGCCCACACCGGTGGCCCCTTCGTCCCATTCAATACGCCAACCATTGGGCAGCTGCAGTTCCGGAACCCCGTTCTGATTGTAATGCCCTTCTTCAAAAGATCCGTTGGGCATCAAGTTTACCCCCAACACGGGTTCCGGGGCCAACGTGGGCGGCGCCGGCTCCGCTGGTATTGAAGTCGCTGCCGGCGGCCTTGTTTCAGTAGGCGGTGGAGCAGTTGCCGTTGGCTCTGGTGTATTCGTCGCCGTTGGCTCTGGTGTATTCGTTGCCGTTGGCTCTGGTGTATTCGTCGCCGTTGGCTCTGGTGTATTCGTTGCCGTTGGCTCTGGTGTATCCGTCGGCTCCGGCAAATCCTCAACTAGCGCCGCCAGCGGCGTCCAGGTTGCCGGCGCCGCAGCAAGGATAACCTCTGTTGCCACGGCCGTCTGCTCCAAAGGTAGTTCCACTTGCGCATCAGGCTCAGCTCCCGCACACGCCGCCAGAAACAAACCAGCCAGGGCCAGCAAGAAGATCGCCCCAATCCGTATCATCCCAACTTGTCCAAATTTCGAGACAGGCAACCCGCAATTGATGTTATTGATCATGGGCAAAAGTGTAACGTCGAGACCGTCTCATAAGCAAACCGCATAAGCCGACACTTAGAAATAACCCTTTGCGCACAAGCAAAAAGTTGCCACCTTTTCGGAAAAGGTGGCAACTCTCAAGTATGCAACGCTATATGTGATCTCCGTATTTTCTCTGCGCGCTCTATGTCCTTTACCAGTTCAAAAAGAAACCCTGTTAACTATTTCGCCCCTGCGCCTGCATAGCCACCGGAACCGGTGCCCCGCCATCCGGCGCATATTGTGGCTGCCGGCGAATTCTCGATTTGGGCCTGGGCTGGAAGGGGCGATCATTGCCCTGTCCCTCGCCGGTGCCCGTAACCCGTGACGGCCGTACGGTTCGTCCGCTCTCCTGTCCAGCCAGGTCAAACAGATGATCGCCAGCGAGCGAGAAAGCGCCAATAAAAAGGATGCGCGTCAGCCAGACCAAAACGGCTACAAACAGAGGAACAAATCGCAACAGCTCCTGGCGGCTCATAACCTCATTACCCAAATCATGATTCAGCAGAGTCAAATTGACAGCCCACCAGGTCATTACGGCGTTCATCGTTGCCCCGAGCAGCCACGCCCCCGTTAAGTACCATACCGCTCGCGGCTCATTTTGGCCCTGATCTGGCGTGAATAGCCGCGTCAAGCCGGCGAAATCAATCGCACAGAAGGCAATAGCCAACACGACAGCCCATTGTAATCCCATGAAACTGGTCTCGCCCAACAAACTCTGCAAGGCGTAGCGCGTTGTATCAAAGTTGAAAATCTCAAATGCAACCAATGCCACAACCAGAATCGCGCCAATGATCAGCTTGCGCAGCAATGCCAGATTCAAGCTAAAGTCGCGCGCCTGGCCCCTGGATAGATCAGCGTTCATTGAACCATTTTTCCTGAAAACATTTTCCGTAACCATTACGATGTCTCCTTGATTCAGAGTACTATGTGACCGCTAGCCTCCTGTTACTTGCACAAACTTCCCCATGTAAATTGACCCTCAGAGAAGAAGCGGAGCTGACAAGGGTCGCACTTGCCAGCTCCACGTGAAGAGGGGGAAGAAAAAGAGGAGGATTTGTGCACCTCACCAATATATTAGCACATATGTTCTAGTAAGTCAACAAGTTCGATCTTTCGATTTTTAGGCGGTAGAGGTGTGTCTGAAAGCTGACGGCCGTCAGCAGTTGCCTGACTTCAAAGGCCTTAAGTCGCCAAGCCGTACTCGATAAGACTTTCGGCCGTATCTACAATCGCTTCTTGCACAGGTCGCGGCTGCCAGTCGAGGGTGCTCCTGAGACGTTCTGAAGATACCTCGACGCGCTGGCCCAAGGTAGGAAGAACACGGCGGACAGTGCCATCAAACAGGCCGATTAAGTGCGCGACAAAATTCGGAACAAGGCGCGTCGGGATGCGATAGCCACGATCGGCAAATTGATCCTCAAGGACAAAGGCGATCTCCTGCATCCAGTAAAACTCAGCATCGCAAATAAACCGTTTCCCTGCTGCCTGTGGCGCCGTCATGGCCAGCAGATGGGCCGCCGCCACGTCACGAACGTCGACGAGGGTAAAGCCCAGGCGGACACAGAAAGGGACATCGCGGCGCAGCAATTTGCCCACGATTTCAACCGACACGGGGCTATCATCGTCTAGTAAAGGGCCTATGACGTAGCCAGGATTGATCGAAGCCAGTTCCAGCGTTTCGCCAGCCGATAAGTTGTCGACGAAATCCCAGGCAGCGTGCTCAGCCACTGTCTTGCTCTTGGCATAAGCGCCAATTCCCGCATCGATATTGGCCCAGTCGTCTTCAGTGAAAATTCTGCCGTCCGGGTCATGCCCAGAGACGATGGCTGCAATCGAGGAGGTCAAGACGACGCGCTGCACGCCGGCGTTGGCCGCGGTCCGCAGCACGCGCAGCGTGCCATCACGGGCAGGTTCGATCAACGCATCTTCATCCTTCGGTTCTGTTGGCGGATTGGGTGAGGCGACGTGCAGCACAAAGCGGCATCCAGTGAGCGCATCGGCCCACCCTTGATCAGACATCAGATCGGCGGTCACAAACGCCAATCTCTCATCCGCATCAACATGCCGGGCAAAAGCGTCGCGCAGTTTCTTTTCACGGGAGGGTGTTCGTAAAGTGCCGCGAACCCGGTATCCCTGCTGCAGCAGTTGAAGTATGCAGTGCATGGCGATGTAGCCGGATGCACCGGTCACCAGTACGGTTGTCGCTTGATTATCGTCATTCATGCTCAAAATCTCCAAAAGGCCCGACGGCCGTTATTGAGGCTGGCGAAGAAGGCAGCCTAGAGCGATGATACGGCCGACAAGCTGCTCAGTTCACGATGTGTGGTTCTTGATTAGCCAGATATTCACTTATTTCCTAACTGTAAACGAAATCCTCTGGGGTAGTCAAGCGAGATTGTCCTATGGGGTGCGTGTTGGGGTTGTCAGGCTTTGGCGGAAAGAACGGTTAATTTTGACTATCAGAATCAACAAGAGAGCAGAAAAGGCAAGGGCTAGAAGGGCAAACTTGATCGTGGCCGCGATGGAAGCCACGAGGATGGGAAGCGCGGGCAAATGATCAAGCTGGGCACTGCCGCTACCATTCCGAAGCAGCAGCAGATAGAGCGCGTTCTCAGGGAAAATGTCGAAAAGACCGGCCAGCAGGGGCAGCGCAAAGAGCAGCAGGATGCGCGGGGAGGGCGCCTGGTCATGGCGGATCGTCACGCTGGCGATGATGCTGGAGAAGAGCACCGCGTAGCTGATGGCCCATAGATTGTCGAACCACAGTTGGCGGCGGAAAGCGGGTATGGCGGCATCTCCTTTGCTTGCGGTCCACGATTTGAGAATAGACGTAAAGGGTTCCTGCTTGTAGGCCAGCTCAAGTTGAATCACGCTGGGATCCTGGCTGCGGCGAAACTCCTTGTCAATGGCCAGAAGAGGCCAGCCAATAGCCAGAAAAGCCAGCAGGCTGACGAGCACGAGAATCCAGTTGGCCATCCGGCTGTATAACCCGTTAAGGATCATGGCTCATTGTCCTGGGGAGAGGAGGTAGGGGGTAGGCCAGCGGGCGAAACGGCGCGGAGACAAATGTAACGCACCCTTTGGTAAATCGCCCAGGAAACGATTTACCAAATCGTTCTACATGCTGTTAAGCTTACTTGAACCATGCCTGATTTACACATATGATCTGCGCTGATCGAACCATCTGAAAACGAGCGACCAGGCAAACCCACCCAACACCTTAGCCAAAAACTGCCCCAGAACAATGGGCCAGAGGAAGGCTCCAAAGGCCAATGTGGGGAAGACGATGGAATCAACGAGGGCGCTGGGAATATTGCTGCCGTTGATGCGCAGCCAGCGTGGATAGCTGCCGAGAAGCTGGTAAACGAGCGCATCGACAATTGCTGCCGAGGCAAAGGCAACGAAGGATGCCAGGGCAATTTGCGCGGCATCGCGGTTGATCGCCCAGGAGAGTATCGAACCGGCGGCGATGAGCGCCGTCATCTTCAGCGCCAGGTGATTGCCACGCCAGGCATCATGCAACCGATCACGCGCTGTCAAATCGAGGCCAATGAATAAAAAGGCATTGACGATGACCATGCTGGGGCCAAAGGCGGCTACGGTCAGGTTGGCCAGGATGATGGCGACCAAATACATAATGACGTAGATCATGTGTTTCTCCGGAATAGCTGCTAGCAGCCAGCTTTCAGCATGTCAGCTATCAGCTGACCGCTGACGGCTGACGGCGAGGCTGGCGGCTGTCAGTCAGGGAAAAGATGTTCCTGACTGGCATAGGGCAAGGGATCAACCATGCCCAAGTTCTTGAAGGCTTTGAGCCGCTCGGCGCAGGTTGGGCAGCGACCACAGGCCGCTTCTTGTCCCTCGTAACAAGACCAGGTCTGGGCATAGTCAACCTCTAATTCCAAGCCCAAACGCAAGATGTCTGTTTTGGAATGGTTAACCAACGGCGCCTTTATCTGGATGTCCGTCTTGCGATTGAGGCTGTATACCTGGTTCAAGCGCGCCAGGAATTCAGCGGTTGTATCCCAGTAGCCATACATATCGTGGCTTTGCGCGCCGTAGTAAATATGTTCAACGGCAAGCGTTTCGGCATAGGCCGCGGCCAGGGCCAAGAAGATCATGTTGCGATTGGGCACGTAGGTTGGCGGCTGGGGATCGCCCATGACCGCCTCCATGGCGGGCACAGCCAGTTCATCGGAGACCAACGCTGAGCCGGCAAATAAAGGGCGCAGCAAGGAGAGGTCTAGAACGAGATGATCTGGGCAGCCAAGCAGCTGCGCTTGCGCCCTGGCATAGGCAATCTCTTTATCATGTTTTTGGCCATAGATAAATGTGATGATCGCGGGCTGCAAGCGTTCAATCTTGACCAGCTGGTGCAGCATGGTGACACTATCCATGCCACCACTGACAATAGCCACGGAATCAGGCATAGTTTCTCCTCAAAGAATAGCTGTCAGCTGTCAGCTGTCAGCCAACTTTTTCATTAATGGTACGAGGCCACGGCGTGTGGTCTTTTCTATAAAAGTAGAACGTTTTGGTCAATCGTACATTGGCGCTCAAATTTTCGATCCTTTTGGCGAAGGCCAGATCATGAATGCTCTTCGGCTGAGGAAGAAGCCCTGATGGGGCGTGAAGCAATTGTTTTGGCGGGTAAATACGGGGTATTGTGCCCGCAGTTTTGATAAGCCGGGTGGGGGCAAAGCGCCCTTTTCTGCTACCGGCAGCGAGCACATTATAACACGGCCGTCTTCAGCGGCGAGAATGCACATTTTCGGGCGCCAACTTTGTCTGTTTGCGTGCGGAGATACCGTTACAAGTGGCAATGGCTGGAGCAGCAGAGCTCGATCAGCTCCCGGTCACGGCCGTTCCAATTCCAATGGGGCATTGTAAGCGATGCGGATCATCGGAACGCCAGCAACTGCGCACGTAATGGGCTGCTTCTTTGTGGAAGGCGCAGTAGTGCAACAGAGCAAAGCGGGTGATCATGGAGGACCAATCGCCGGGGCGGGACGGCGCGGTGCGGGATGGGACGAGACGAAGCGGTGAAAGCGTGCCTGTATTCGTAATATTAGATCATGTTGAAAATCGATTTTGTTTCTTTGTTCCTTTTGATGTTTTTATCCTGGGATCAAAGTCGATTCTTTGGGAGTGGCGAGGGGCGGGTAGGTTGGGGGCATGGGGTTAGAGGTCGACGTCGTACCATTCGGACAGTTGATCGAGGACTTCATCCATATGTTCTTTGTCGTCTCTTTCAATGACCTGGCGCTGGATGTAGGCGAGGGCGCGGGTTCCGGTGAAGATGAGGGGGGCGATGGAGGCGATTTTGTCCACAGGGACTTCGTTGTTGAGAAGGTATTGGGAGAGGCGGCGCAGGACGACGCGGATGAGGATGGCTTCTTGTTTGAGGGCGACGTTGTCGGCCTCGTCGAATTGGGATTGCATTTCCTCGGACGAAAGTTTCTTCTGGTAATAGCCGTGTTTGAGGGCATTGGTGTTGCCACGCGGCGCGCCAAGCAGGCCGGAGTGGGCGGGGCAAAGCGGGGGATCGGTGTCGTGGATGGCCCAGGCCTGACAGGGTGCGCCGGAGGCGACTTTGGCGGAACAGAGGTTCATGGTCTGGTTAGTCCTTTCGACAAGCTCAGGCAGGCCCTTCGACAAGCTCTTCAGTCAGGTAGTCTGGTAGTCAGGCTCCCTGGGTTGGTAGGACGGCCGTGGCTGTGGTTTGGGAGTTACGGGCACAGCCACGGCCGTGTATTTCGATGCTTTCATTCTAAATAGAACATATGTTCTTGTCAAGAGGGAAAAATGACGGAAAGTACCTAGCAAAGATTGCGCAGATTACGCAGATTTTTTTGTGCGGTTGGTTTTGGGGAACGGCGGTGAAGAGCGTGTCGCTGCGCGATCAAAGATTGCTACAAAAGGAGCTTGTGCGCAGATTACGCAGATTTTTTGGGCGAAGCTGCAATTGGGTTGTTGGTTAAGGATCGGTAGAAACCCGTCTTTTGAGATGAATTGGGGCCTGGCTTTTCGCTCAGGTTCCGCCAACTAGATGCCCAAAAAGCGGGTTTCTAAGCTGTGGAAGAAAATAGACGGTCTTACTGGCCTGGCGGACGATAGCTGACGACTTTTTGAGTCGCGGCATCAATCTCCTCTGCTGTTAGCAGAACAGTCGTCTTTACTTTTGCGGCGCCGGCGGCGGCAACCATCATAACCAGCGCCGCGGCCGTCACATTATCAGGTCCGTCGGCGATTATCACAAAATCATCGCTGCCGAAGGCGAAGTACATCGTTTCCAATGTCCCTCCAACCGATTCAAGCACCTGTCTGACAGCTTCTACCCGTGAGGATCCGCCTTCGGCGAGAACACCCTTTATACCATCAAGCGAATAGGATCCACTCAACATGTACTTAGGCATCAACAGCCTCCTTTGTGCCTGCGCACTACACTTTGCCAAACGACATGTTTTCATTATAGATCGAAACAGATGCGGTACCTGGCTGAACTCGTCCACAATTCTAATAATCGAGCGATCATCCTGGTTGTTTAGCAGCGCTGCGCACTCAAATCGCGCGATCTTGCCCGCGGCAGCGGTCGCCACCGTACCTGGCCGGCGTGTGAAACAGAAGCGTGCCGCTGTTCTAAAGGTGGCCTGGCCAGGATGGGTTGAGCCAGCAAAATCCGTATGGCCTTGTCCTGCTGGAAGCGGCGGCCGTGCCAAATATGACCCTTGGCTTTGCCACATCTTTACGTTTTCACTCCTGGCAAACAGTCAAGGTTACGGTCAAAGAGGAGGGCGGGGTACAGATCTTGGCGAATGTCATTCATGGCGACTAAACAAGGATCAATGAAGCTGATGAATGGTCCTGTGCGTGACGAAGCTGCCGTCGAAGCTGAAGCCCAGCGGTGAGAGATGGGGCTGGGCGTTTGTCGATAGAGGGCCAATGCGCGCCAATGGCCGGGTGGCCATGCAGGCGATCTCTTTTTCAGTAAACCTATGCGCCCCTTGTTTTGTTCAGAAGCAGTGTAGGATGAAATGAATCCCGGCAGTGTGATCGAAGGTAGAGGTTGGCGATCAAAGATTTCGCAGATTTTTGGGGGTTGATGGTGAGGATGGTTTGGGGGGAACGGCCGTGGGGTGGGAGAACGCTCACCCTCTTTGCAAATCGCCTGGTCTCCGTGTGGTTTCGGCCGTTGATGGAATACGACTTAGCTGACCAGCGAAAATTCTGCATTGGCCTCGAGCAAAACGATGGATCAAATTCAAGAGAAGAGCAGAGCCTAGATCTTGGCATCATGGTCGGGGCGGCAAGTGTTCGCCACGACTTACGCGTCGTTTCCGACGAGGACAACAAAAGGGCTTCGAGCTGACTAAAAATGAAACTTGATTGGTTAAACGACTATCTTATAATAGTTTGAGACTGCTATTGGGAACGACGGGAGAATGATGGACAGCACGATCTCAGTGTACTGGATTCGACCTGGCTTCATGCGAAGCCATCCGTAACTTAGCAAAGTTATCCGGTCGATCACTCTGGATTCAGAAGTGCATGTCGATCCGCTAGGAATGATTAGATTGCGTGCGGAGCCTGTAGATCACACCTTCCTGTTCCCCAACAGGTTGCTCCCACACACCTTCGTTCTTGTATAGCACAATCGCCTCTTCAGAAATAACAAGGAAACTACCATCATTCAGAACGAGGACATCACATATGAGGCCGCCTCCAGTGTCCTGCGAGATAGGTGGAATGGACGCACTAAAGAGATGATTCTGTTTCATGCATATTCATATTCACTCCAAGGAACGCAAGCTTCCCATTGAGCCTCCGAACCAATTGTATCATACGAGACATCCATGCATAAGCATGTACGGCCCAGGGCAACTCATCCGCAGTTCACAAAATCAATTCAACTGAAAATAGCCTAAAGATGGTTCTTCCAGACTTCCCACCACAAGCGCCCTATCCAGAAAGCGATTGAACTCTTCGCATGCCGTTTCCGGCACCAAAGCGCAATTATGGCAAGCGGCCAGATTGCAGGAATCAGGTCCTTGACCGGACTGGCTGCCCACCTCCATGCAAACGGGATCAGCCGAGACGCATTGCGCCCCCACCAGAGCCTTGTGCAAAACTGGTTCAATATAGCCGGGCTTGCCCATGCGCACTAGCCCGCCCATTGTGCCTTGGGAGTCGCCGTTGGCCGTGTAGATATACCCCCGCCATAGGCATCTGCGGATCTGTCGATGCATAGAGCCGTTCGCGCAAGGAGGCCGAGCCATAGCCGCAATCGAAGGTCAACTGGTTGATCAGTAAATGGGCCAGTGTGTGCAGCAACACAAACCGCGGTGATATCTCGCGCGCGTCCAGCTTGCGCTTTTCTTGCACCTCGCGAAAACGCTCTGCCAACGGCGACACGCGTGCCTTGACATTCTCTTGCAACTCCCACTCCGCCAGCCGCTCTTCAGCCAGTTCGAAATAAAGCCCTTCACCATGAACGACATAGGCCGGGAGCCAGGATTCGTCCGGTGTGGCCCGAACAAGCAACTCTCTTAACTCGCGCGCGGACTTGTCCGTGTTGGGAAATATACGTGTGAAACCGGCCATGGCTCTCGTTTCGCGCAACTTGTCCACGAGCAACAGCCGCGAGAAATAACCTGTTACCTCTTCCCCATAGTCCACCCATGTTCCTTCGCGAATACGAAGATGCTCCTCCTGCCGGACCATGCGCAGGGCTTGATATTCATCATGGCGGAAAGATGATAGCTGCTCTTCTTCCTGAGTTTTATCTAGCTCGATGCCGTATTGCCGGGCCTCCAGGAGCGCCTCGATCGTCGCCGTGATCTGCTCTGCCGTGTAACCCTGCAATAATCTACCTTGCTGCGACATCGCAACGCTAGCAATCTGGACCGCATCTGCCCTCAGCCCGGAGAGGCTGCTCAGAAGTGAGGACAACGGCGGCTATTCGAACAAATCAGCCAATTCCTGGAGTATTTCATCTCCAACGGGCGGCAAGTAGATGGCGCTGCGGACCTGGGCGTAATAGACATTCATCGCATTACGCAAGGCGCCGCGCAAATCGGCGCCACAGCCTTCCGCGGCATCTGGCCCCAACCACGGTTTTTGGCCGGTGCAGGAGTACCTTGTGCCGCTTTCGTCCAACCTGCGCGTCAAGTACGTACCTTCATTATCGGCGCCCGTAATATCGCCAAGGGAGCGTGGCGGGGTATCGCAGCCATCACAACTCACCATCTGACCGGCCAAGGAACCACTGCCGGTAGTCTTCAGGCGCAATGGCCCGTTGCAGCGCGGGTTGGCTGTGCGGTGTCCCCATTCATTCCAAGGAAAGTCCTGCAAGTGACCTTCGCGCACATGGCTACAAATGGCACCTGGAACATGGTGCTATAATGATTCTTATCCCGGCACTCGCGGCAGATGATCCGGCCCGCTGTGCCCACCTCATAGGGTGTTCTTTGTTCCAACAGATGGCAGAAGTGGCAAAAATGCCAGGTAGGAAAACGGAGTGCAGGTAAGGTAATATAGGCGTTGGGTGTCTCACCAGCCGTTGCGCCAGGCCTCCCGGTAATCGGCGGGAACCGGAAATGGTCAACGCCCAGCAAGCCCTGTAAGCGCCACTCCTGAAATTTGAACTCTTCTATGTTGATCTCGCCATTACCTTCATGAGGGGGGAGGTACCAGTAATCGAGACCGCCCATGATCAGGGAGGTGCCGCCCGGCATCGTCACCATCGCCCCGACACCAAAAGGAGCTATGGCCTGGGCACGCCTGATGGGCCCATTCGGACTTCTAGCCATGTTATATCTCCTCCTCCTCTCCGGTTGGCGGCCACATGATCTCGGCAACGACAGCTCGCATCGACGTTGCGCATGGAGAGAGGTGTTGTCCAAACAGAGATCGGCCTGTTCTCGACTTATATATTCACCGGCCCCGTAGGTCAGCGGCGCATCGTCGCCAGGATCCCAACTACTCCACTTGACTGGCTGCCAGCGCTCCCAATCTTTTGGCTCGTCTGTTGAATACCCGCTCGAAGTTCAGCAATTCGGCGGGGTCGATCTGGCGAATGCGCGGCAGCAAGAGCTCGCGCAGTTGTTCTATGAGAATCGGCGGGGTAAGGCCACGGCCGTTCGTTGGCTTGCTTATCACTGAATTGGCGCACATAGGCCAGCATGACCGCATGAAGGGCACGTTCCAGGGCCGGCGGCGAGAACGGGGTTACGCTGGCCGGCTCCACTTGGGCGTAGAGTTTCTCATGATAGCTACGGAACTTCTCGAAATGCGAACGGTCGCGCGGCCGTGCGGCGGCATAGAGTGTGACCACCAGGCCTGGGCTCTCCCACCAGCGGCGGCCTACCCGGCCTGTCACCTGGATGTATTGCGCCGTCGTCTTTGGCTGTCCAACAACGGCCAAGAGTGCCAGCCGGTCGATATCCACGCCGACTTCGAGCATGCTGGAGGCAAGACATACATCGACTGGCGACGGTTTTTTGGCCGGATAACTAACCGAGAGATCGGCCAGCGCGTCTTCGTCGACCTCTTCATAATTGGCCCGCCCTGTCAACTCAGTCGCTTCTACAAGTTGTGCGCCACTGCCGCCCCTCCTGACTCAGGCGATTGACTAGATTCTTCTGATAATCGCGGACGTCCAGACTGGAATAGGGAAGCGTCGTGCCCAGTTCGCGCAGACTGCTGAAGAAGATGAGTAGTGTCCACCACGGGTCACGCTTTTCCTCAAGGAGCACCAGCGGCGCCTGAATTAAGCCGTGAAGGTACGCGCTTCGGCAGTTTGCATCGAACCTAGACCGGGGGCGTCAACGTGTACGTGCGTGCGGCCGGACTCAAGCTACCATCTTTTTCCCGCGCATAACAGCCAAAAAACGAATCGCTGGCGTCCAACCCTGGCGACGGGAAAAGGGCTGATTTGGACCGCGCATCAGAGACTTCTCATTCGCTCGGCATAGCGTCGCGTCGTGGCTGTGGAGCTAACGATTTTGGGCCGGACCGGGACTGGTGGCCACCAATCCGTACATCGTTCTTCCGAATGACTGCCTCCATATAGTCCGACCATAAATCCTAGCCCGGCGAGGAATCCAATGTATGCTCGTCTTGTATAATCAACCCCAGAGGCGACAGCCGCGCTGGCCTCTTCATCGAGACCAAAGACGAGCAAGCTGAAGGCACCAGGCCAGACGGCGGCAAATTTCTCAACCGTGCCGATACCAGTGTAGGGCGCTTCTGCGTACCTACATCGTCGTCAATCACATAAATGGGGAGCTGCAAGGAAAGGAAAAGGCCAGCTTTATCTTCGCCAAACAAAGACGACGGTCTTGTCCTGCAGATCATAACCAGCGACGGGTCGATTTTCTCCGGCCCCGGCAGGTTTGCCCGTGCTAGGTGAGTGACCCCATTTGCGCACCGCACCAGGGGCACTGGTCAATGGCAAAGGGGTTCGTGACTGATTTTCTGCGATTAGAATTGCGCAAGGCGTTAAGCGCACTGACTGCATTCTCTCTGTTGTTGGGCGTGCTCGAACCACCTACCCACATGCCAATGGGGAAGAGATGCTTGCCGAGGGTTTCTGGTTCTTGTTACCGCAAAATCCCATGGCGCAAATGAGCCGCGCTGCCCGCTGGAATTGCTGCGTCGTCAGCAATCGTAGTGTGTAACGCATCAGGACATGGACGCCTGTGTCTTTTGGGCCCGCAGACGGCGCATGAAGATGGCGAAGGCGGCCAGGCCGAGGTAAGCCTCTGTACTTCCCACCACCATGGAAAACCAAATCAGTTCGACAATTTCGCGGTCTGCGAGGAATACGCCATTTCCGGAACTTCAGGGTCATGAGCAAAAAGGCGATCTGGAAAGCTCGCCAATTCCGCCGCCCGGTCCCCGGTGAGAAGATCAGGCTCTGGATAGGCTCCATCAAAGACAAACTGCTGGGACTGCGGGTCAAAGGTGGCGCGCCGGGGCTCTCACCGAGAACGGGCTTGCTGCGCCAAAATGGCATAGTTAGCTAGCCTAAAAGCTTTGAGCGCTAAGGGATCGGAGCGCAAGTAGCTGACACCAGCGCGCATGCGCCCGACGCCGCTTGGCACGCACTGATGTGCCTGCGTGCGGCGAGTAGTATATACTCCCGATCGACGATCCCAGTTCGCGCGCGGCTATCCACTGTTCATATAACGAATGATTTGCTCCAGTGAGCCAAACCCGTCATCATTGGGGGTCAGGTCGGCCACGCGGCCATAGACACCGTTATTTTCGTTACCTTATACTGTCTTTAACATCAGGTGTAACGCTGGGCGTTTCAAACACGGGTAAGGAATAGGCAGTTACGGACCTCGCCCGGTTACGGTCCGGGGTCGTGATCCCAGTCTGCGGCGCCAGCCATGGCCAATTGCGAAGGTGGCTGTGTTCCGGTAGAGCAGAGCTATGAAGAGTCTTCTCGTATTTCTGCAGACACGTCATCCCGGATACCCCATTTCGGCCGCGCATCAATCAGACAAATCTGCCAGCTTTCCATCCAGTGGAGGAGACGATGCGACCTCGAATGTGGTTTCAAACAACCCGTAGCGGTTAAGCACTTTGGAGGATGCGGTATGCGATTGACCAGCACCACGGTCAAGAGCCCGTCGTCGGAACGCTTACCGTGTTTTGCACGGGATAACACTTCGAAATCAAGTGTGATCCCATCGATATTCGCAGCGTTCATCCGCGTACCTTTGCAGTGCACTTGCTGGTGCAATTCCGTGCTGCTAACCTCGGTTTCAAGAACTGCTTGTGAGCGCAACCACCATGTCCGCTCCATTTCTTCGACGCTGACCTTAACCGGATTATAGCGGCCCCCATTGGCTCGCAGGAGCGACTTAGCCCCCGGAGGAAGTTCGGCCAGAAAGCCACGGCCATGCTGCTTCGGCCGTAGTGCTACCAGCGCCAGCGCTTCATCATTAGCTTCCTCGGCCGCCATAGAATTGCTCGATAACTTTTGAATTCTTGCTTTCCACAGGCCCGCTTGATCACCTGCCTGCCCTGTTTGCGGCGCACCATCTTCTTCTTCTGTGTCAGTAGCACCAAGGCGCCCCACGCCAGCCTGGCCTGCTTCACCCAGGTCCTCATTGCCTTTGTCGCTTCGCTCCTGAAGGGATAGAGAATACCGATGCCAGAGTCACGTTGCTCTGCGAGGGACCATTGCCGGAGCAAAACTTCTTCGCCTGTGCCTTTCTGCCAGAAGGGCCGTCGGCCTCTTTAGAATCGTGAAGGCGACTAGCCGGGAAAAATCAAGCTCCTCTCCCGCGGGCGCCGAGCAGTCCGGCTCTCCTCGCAGCGCCTGAAGGACCGCGCTGCGGCAGGCAAGATATTTTGGTTTAGCCATTATTGACTCCTTCGCTCTGGGAAATAAGTGTTGCCAGAAGTTCACGCCGGAGGTCTTCGCTGAGCAGAACCACGAGGCGGTCCACGGCGCAGGGATAAGGCGATGTAGAGCGATGAGGGCCCCCTTTCCGTGGTAACGTCACGTGCGTGCCTGCCACGGACAGACAGCTCGTGCTTCCATGCCTTTGAAGTAATAGATAGTCCCGTGGCGAATACAGCCGTTTACCTCCTGCCGTGTCCGCGACGACTGGGACAAGGGCACAAGAACAATCGTGCCACGCCTCCCCTAGCAAAGAAGGTACAAACGTATCTACACCATGGGAGGTTAGATAACAATCTCTTCGGTGCAACGCCTTCTTTCGACGACTTCTCAAGAGACTTAATCAACAGTTTACGCTGCTGATTGTCGTCGAGTAGGTGCAGATCTCGGGTTCAACGTTGTTATACAGGTCGCAATATACTTTGTAGCCCGGATTCATTTGCCCTAACAAACGAATTGTTTCCGCAATGCGTGGCGTGTTGCGACAGTTGTTGCGCAGCGCATAGCGTGGTGCGTGCCCAGCCAATCCTCCAGCAGATTGTCGATAGAGCTGACTTGTTGCCCGTCAGATCATTTGCATCTCGAAGTCGCCAAATAAGAGCCGCAACCCGTCTCTCGCCCACCATCCAGGCTAAGTTCAGGAAATCGAGATAAGCCTGGCGCCAGATACCTGCGCTTACGTCGATCGACAAGCAATCATAAAGCTCTTCTTCGCCCGAAAGACCATCAAGTAGGGCGTAGCTGGCCTGCTCAGGCAAGCTCAACGACCAGTAAGCATGCGTTGCTTGCTCTGGCGGTTTGCCGCCAGCGATGGCTAGCATATGGCTGTGTGGCAGTACACAGTACACCTGAGTAAATCAGCCATTTGTGCCTTTAGCCACGTACCAAAGAGCCATTGAAGCAAAGGAACAGAACAGAACTGCCGTTTGCCGCCCCGCGCCGTGCCGCCTCAATCGCCAGCAGCGTCTTCCCAGTCCAGCCGGACCGGTGAAGATGACCCGCTCGTTGTTCTCCATCGCGTCGAGAGCACCGAACTGTTCCTCCGTATAGCGTTGATACTCTATCGCGCAGCGCTTGGCCCGCGCCAAGGTGACTCAAAGACTTCGAACTCTCGCCCAACTTCGCCGCCAGTTTGCTGGTTGCCGCCAGTGGACCTGGCTAAATCCAGACTGGTACCAGCCTCGCTGTGCTGCCAATCATGACGCATTCCAGCACCTTTATAAGATTGCCAGAAAGAGGGGTTTCGTCAAACCATCGTCTATCTATTAGCTGCCAGCTATGCCATTCAGCCGACTCCTCATCGATGCACCACAAAGGGAAAGAGTACTGCAGACCAATATAGTAACCGGCGCAGGCGTTCATCGCGCATGAAAAGATAATCGCGCACGCTATACATGGCATTAGAGGCCTGCCGGAAAGGGCCGCGTTTGTCAGGCTCTGAGTTGGCGCGTCGAACCACCAGCCGCGTTCTCGTCGCAAGCTGCGGCAGCCCTTGACTTCAATGCAGAGGATGCCTTTCCCCGGTACGATGGCCACGAAATCAATTTCGCCAGCCAGTTGGGTGTGATGTTCGGCGATATCAAGAGAACTGTCGAACGATCCACTCCTCTGTCGCGATCATTCTTGAGGCGCTCAAAGACTTCAACCTCTCCGGGACTTTTCGTATCTGGAGCGATATACAGCGGGATAATAGCGCCATTACATATCCTCTAGCTTGAAGGTATGGTCGATCCGCCGAATGAACTTCGACAACCTGGCCGGCGACCATCTTGATGCGGTAGGCCGTGAAGTCCGGCATCCTCATCTGCCAAGGCGAATTCCATAAAGCCCACCCGTTCCAGTTCCGCCAGGTCGCTCTTGTTGACTTGCTCCAGCAGTGTCTCCCAATCAGGTGGCCTGCTTTGGCGTGCGCGCGCCTTATCTCCTTCATGACTTTCCAATACTTACGGAGCCTCCTCTCCCAGACCTACCGGTTCCAAGATCGCGGAAAATTCTTCATAGTCTTCGGTCGCAATAGAGCGATCATTCATCCAGTTCCGGATATTCTGATATGAGGCGATCCTGGACCCGTGGCGATTCAAGGTAGCTACTGTCTCATCCATACCCTCCCGCTTTACAAGCAGACGCAAGCGGGCCTTCCAGGTTTGTTGCATCTCGCGCAACTCGTCTGCGTGCTCACCAAGGAGCCGATCGGCGACAGGAACAACGTAGTCACCGCCGCCAGCGGATCGCAGCAAGATATACATGTCGCGCTCGATCTGGCTGGAGAGGAACCATACGGAGGCGCTTATCCGGGTTTCATTCAGATCGATAATGCGGACCTGCGCATTGCCGCCTGCTTCAATAGAGACGCTTATCATCTTCTAGCACTAGCAGCTGCGCCCGCACCATATCATGCTCGCTGTTGCCAATCGCCTCGTTTTTCGCACGCGCTAGCACGCTATCAATATCGGCAGTCAGTGGGATAACATCGTCATCGTGCAAGCCAAGAAAACTCGAGGTGTAACTAATTCGCTGCGCCCGGTACATACCCTTTAAAGGAGCCGCCAGAGCTGGCTCATGCCGCCAGTTAACAGACATCCAGTCATAACACAGTACATGGATGGCTGGCGCGCGGGGTGCGCTAAAGACATACTTGGCCCGCCGGTACCAGGCAGGAGAGCCAACCACAACCAAATGGTCGTAGATAACATTACCACGCACATTACGTGGGACCAAAACTGGCCAGTCAGCGAAATACGGTGTCGTAGCGATGGCCTGTCGCGCAGTTTTAACCAGGCGAGATTCAGCGATGAGGATGGCAACCCTTACGCCCATATTTTCAGCAGCTTTTAGATCATTAGCAATCGACTGCAGGCCCTCCAGGACCGGGTCGTAGTCAGTTTCAGCGATTGTCTCAAGTGTGGCGACAAGTGCCCTGGCTGGCCCGTCGAGCGTGGGGTACATCAGGCGGCAGTTCGCAAGGTGCTTCAGGGCCGCGCCATAACGTTCGCGCGAATAGTCCGCCAAAGAAGCGGCGGGCCAGGGCGCTGCGCACAGATCGAAACTAAACCGTTTCAAAGGCCGGATAAAATCGCTCCAATAGGGATCTTCAATACGCTCCCCAAGCTCTCTCGCAAACTCGTTCAGGACCATGCTAAATTGGCCCAAAGCCGGAAAAGAAAGAAACTGCGGCGTGATCGATACTGTCCGGCCACAGAATAATCGCGTTAACCTGGCCCAATGTGGGCTGCATCATCACGCGCTAACCTCATATAGCATCACTTCAACCCCCGCAGGAACTACGGGTATGTTTACACCTGGTTCCCGGTTCAGGCGCCGGTAATACTCCTGGTTCACCTGAAGAGTGGCCGCCTCAAACTGAGGCTCAGTTTGGTCGAGGATAATGACAGAGTGGCTGCTCTGTGCCGCTTGGCGGCGGTTCAGGTAGCTCAAACTGCCGTCAAAAATAATCATATGCGGCGAATTCGCTTTAACCAGGGTATCAGTGCGCTCGCTCCTGGATGGGAGAACGTGCGACCGGTAGGCTGCGTTGTTAGCAAGCAGAGCGCTCGGCCGTAGAATGTCAAGCAGCGTTCCTTCTTGGAAGTTATGTTTGCCAGACAGAATTGCTAAATGCTCGCTTTCTAGCTCCTCCTTGATTTTTGAGACTTGCCCAATAATGAAGCAATCGCAGCAGCTCTGGCTAGTAAATGTGGTCACTGTATTTTCTAGTATTGCCGGGATGAGAGGGACCATTTCTTGCCGCGCGCGCCCTTTCTGTTGCTTTGGCAAAGTTATTTTCTCCATCTCCAGCGGTTGAATCTGGTGGGCAAGATTCTCTGGATAGTGGTTTATCGTATTGTGCCCAAGATCGATTTTCACGCTGAAATAGGACCTGCCGTTGGAGCGTGTAATTCCCTGGTAAATGCCTTTTAGCCGTCGGCTATCTTCTCGAACCACAACGGGGTTGCCCGGCTCCAATTGCTGCAATCTGGCTATATGCTGGGCCTTGGCATCAGTGGGGTCATGGTGAAGGGCTGCACGAGCCAAAACGCAGCCAGAGGCCATCGATGCAGGCCACATACGCACGGCTGGGACGGCCAGCGCCATAACCAAACGGCCGTTATTCCACTGGACGCAAGCCGCTAATGGTGCCTAGTTCAAGATAGAATCCGCCCACTGTGGGAGGGGTGCCCATCCATTTCCGTCACGCGCATGTAGATTAGCCAGCTTCTGGTAGAAAGCTTCTGTTATGCTTTTGTTGGATAATCCACCCACCATAAGGCTTTCACACCTTCCGTTAGCACGAGACGCTCTATTGATCTGTTTCTAAGCCACTGCAAAATACGATGACCGCTTCCGCCATCCGCTACGCCCAAAAACACCCGTTACTTTTGTACCCCAAGAGTCTGAAATTGTGCTAGAGTGTAGCCTTGCAAGTTACAGTGATTATGGACACTCGGACCCCCTAAACATCCCTCTACTCTCGTTTTTCACCGGTGGCGGCCTGCTAGATATGGGCTTTGTCGATACAGGATTTCCGTGATCTGGCATAATGAGTGTGAGCCCAGCCTTTGTGGCGGGATTCGAATATGCCATGGCCAATCTCTATGGCCGGAAGAAAGATCCAGCGACGGCGAGAATCCAGAATTGCGCGCAGCTCAGGATATTGGGGCGGCTGCAATTGAAATGGAAGCCTTCGGTCACGATGGCAAGCCGGATATATTTGGTATGATTGGTGGCCCACCCTGCCCCGACTTTTCCTCGGCAGGTCGCCATAAGGGGAAGAGAGGGGCCTGAACGGCTTTCTATCTGGTACCTATGTCGAAAGAATTCTGAGTCTGCAACCCACCTTCTTTGTGTTTGAAAACGTTCCGGGATTATTGCGAACAGCCAAACAACAAAGCTTACCTGACCGAACTGCTGCAGAAGCTGGAAGGCAGTTATGCTGTTGACGCCAATATTCTCAACGCCTTGGATTTTGGCGTGCCGCAAGATCGCAACCGGTTTTTTGTTGTTGGGGTCCGGCGTGCCTGGCTGGAGCAAGAGCGTGAGCGACACATTACCGCACACGGCGAAAACTGGGGCTCCATACTGGACGGTCATAAAGCGGAAAATGTTCCGTGACCCGCGGAAAGATGAAGGCGGAACCAGCAAGCACTGGTTTCCCTGGCCTCATGAGGGCCGTTACTTCGCAGCAAAATGGGAATATACATGGCCCCGGACCTCGCCGTTGGGTGGCGAGCCAGAGAAGCCAGACCAGAATCCCGGATGAACTTATGGTCGGAAGCCATATAGTGGATATAGAGCTCGTCTCGAATCGCTTCCTAACGGTCGTGATAGTTTCAGGCCTCACAGCCAGAAGTTTCGACTGTTGCCGAAGGGGATGTGCAAGGGAAGAGTTTCAAACGGCTCCATCGCTGGCGGTATAGCCCCACCGCCGCCTATGGAAACAGAGAAGTCCACCTGCATCCTATCGAATACCGGCGATTAACTGTTCGCGAAGTCATGCGCATCCAGTCTGTCCCGGACAACTACGCCCTGCCGGAGAAGATGGCGTTGGGGAAAAAATTCAAGATCATTTCCAATGCCGTCCCAGTCACTCTGGCGACGGCCCTGGCGGAACAGATAGCGGTTTATCTACGCCCTGATTGGTCGCCAGACATGGTGCAGTGACCGGAGCACTTCCGCCAGAAAGATGGGATGTGGCCCGGTTTCAAAAGCAGTTGCTAAACTGGTTCGAGCAAGCAGGCCGCAGTTTCCCCTGGCGTGAGACAGAGGACCCGTTCGCGCTACTGGTCGCGGAGAAACTGCTGCAACAGACGCAAGCCCGTGACAGTATCATTGCGGCCTACCGGACGCTGCTGGCAGCATACCCCTCTCCGAGGCGCTCGCGGCGGCCAATTTGGTTGATTTAGAGGCCATAATCCGGCCCCTCGGCCTTACATATCGCGCGACTGAACTTAAGACAATGGCAGCCGAACTTGCCGCTCGGCATGCGGGAGTGGTCCCCGACGACCTTGCCAGTCTAATGACCCTCACTGGGGTTGGTGCATACAGCGCGCGCGCTGTGTTGAGTTTTGCTTTTGGGCGAGATGTGGCCGTCGTCGATACCAACGTGGCACGTATCTATTACCGTGTCTTTGGCATTCCTGGCCGACGTACCCTCTAATCCGGCCCGCACGCGCAGCTTGATCGATTTGGCCACGGCCTTGCTCCCACACGGCCAGTTCGCGATCGTTCAACTTGGCGCTGCTCGACCTAGGAGCGCTAGTCTGTACGTCCAGGGTGCCGGATTGCCTGAATTGTCCCGTCAGGCAATATTGTAAGTCTGCAGAGAGCCAAGATCTTACCCATGACATTGACGTGCACGTAGCCTACAACCCAAGACGTTCACAGATGCGCCTGTAGAAGAGCGGGGGCAAGTTTTCAGTCGGTACGGTTGGCGGGAGAGTCGCGAAGGATATTGGTCGGCTTCCCAGCGGTGGGTTTCGAGTTTCGGAATGGTGGGTGAATGCTTGAAGAGCGGCGACTGTATCAGTTTCCTGGAACCAGTACGTTGCTAAAGATTGACCTCTAAGGGCAGCCTGACGAGAAACGCGAGACGACTTGCGAGAAGGGTCTTTCAAGAACATCAAGTCACAAAATTGTTTGTTACCACAGGTTGGGTTTAGCAGGCACCAAGAGTACAGTTCACCAGCGCCGACCAACTAACTTAAGAACCGTGTGTTGTTCAACTAACCATAGTTTGAGTTGTTGCCCTACACGCCAACTAATTTTACAGTGATCTGGCTGGATACACCCCTACCCCTGTGGGGGCAGATGTTAGATCCTGTATAATTAGCTCAAATATTTAGTACAATTATTGATTATGCTCCGGGCCATGCTTTGTAAACCATCCATGTGCTGCACCAACGCAACTCGCCTCCTTACCGTAGCATGGTATAAATCCAAAAAGATTCTATCTTATTTTCGCCCTCAAGGCTTACCAGTGGCATTGATAGACGAAACCATCGCAAGATTCGGCCGTCTGCACACCGATAAGAACAAGAAACGTTGGGACAAACGGACAAGCTTTCGCGCGCCGCATAAGCCCCTGGCATTACTTTCTGTCCTGGACCGCTTTGCCGAGGACGCGATTCAGACCAACCTGATTGAGTTTGATAGCGAACTGGTCGATCTCTTCAATATTTACTGGCAAATCGTGAAGCCGCCCAGCCAGCGGGGTGTTGTTGGCTATCCATTGAGGCATTTACAAAGTGACGATTTCTGGCAACTGCTTCCCACGGCCTGGCTATGAAGCGCGAGTCGCGCGATCAGGGTTCTTGGCGGGCGATCACGGCTGTCTCCGACCATCGCTGCGCTTTGTGCGGCATTCGCATGTTGACGCCTGAAGGGCATACGGCCGTCGATGCAGCGCACATTATCCCCTGGCGGATCAGCCACAACGACGATCCGCGCAATGGACTGGCCTTATGTCGCCTTTGTCACTGGACTTTTGATGAGGGCATGTTGGCTGTTTCCACTGACTACCTGGTCAATGCCTCGCCAAGATTGCGCGCCGATACTAATTTGCCCGCCCATCTGGCAGCGCTAAACGGCCAGGGGGATGATGCGCCCCGCCGACGCCGATTACTGGCCAGCGGCCGAATCTCTCGATTGGCACATCAACAATATTTTTCGCCATCGATAACAAGCTATCACAATCATTAACAACGCGACCGCTGCACGCACAAAGATGACGCGGATTTTGCAGAAGAAAATTGGTGACAGTTCGACGAGCTCAGCACAAGATTGGTAAATTGTTAACGGTTATGTACAAGTGAGCTCGGATTTTAGGGGCAAGAGCATTTCCATGGTTGGGTCGCGTGGAACGGATAGCGAGGACTAGAGGTGGGGGCTGTGACTGATGCGGGGTTTGGCGTAGTGAGGGGCGAATGATTAAGATTGGTTCAATCTTGAAGATTGAACCAATCTAGCGATCAGGGGGGATCATCGGGGGTGGTTTTGGGCGGCAGGATGGCGTTGGTCCGGGGGTCGAGGTTGTCTTGTTGGGCGGCGAGTTTTTCTTCGACGGCGGTGACGGCGGGGAGCTGCTGCAGGCGGTGGGCGAGGCGCTGCTGCCGGCTGGTGTAGGCTTCGACGAAGCGGGCGCGGTCGGCGGTACTATTTTCGCTCATGCAGAGCTGGCGCCAGCCGCCGATGTCGTTGACGGCCTTAAGGATGGCGGGCGGCAGATCGGGGCGGCGCCAGTGGCCGACGCGGCTGATTTCTTTGATGACGATGCCCCATGCTTCGAGGGCGGTGGGCTGGTTGGCGGTTTGGAGGACGATCTCGACGACGGCGGCGCGGATCTCGGCCACGGTGGGGAACCATTTGCAGGTGGAGATGTGCTTGAGGACGGCGGCTTGCAGCAGTTCCGGGTTGATTTCGGAGAGGGTCATTTGGTAGACGCGCACGGTCTCGGGACCAAATGTCTGGCGCGGGTAGGCGGATTTTAAGAGGATTATGCAGTCCAGGGTGGTCAGGTTGTTGTTCATAAAGACGTCTCAAAGATTTCGCAGATTTCTTGGAAGAGAATTGGTGAATTGTGATACTTCGACAAGCTCAGCAGAAGATTGGTGAATGGTTAGGTGCATGTGGCTTCTGCTTTTAGGCGGAGGAGCATGGCCATGGTTGGGTCTTGGGGGGCAGATGGCGAGGGGCGCGTGTGGAGGCTGTGGCTGCTGGTCGGTTTGGCGTAGGGCTGCCAGTGGGGATCGTGGCAGAGCTCGGCGTACCAGTCGAGGATGCCGTTGATGTTGGCTGGTCTGTAGCCGGATAGGAGCCAGCGATCGCGCGCCTGGCGCAGGGCTGCGGCTTGCGGCTCCGGCCCCAGGCGCTGCGTAATCAGTTCCAGCCGCTGCCAGCCGGGCCAGGGAGCACCGCTTTCCAGCCAGGCTGCTGCTGCGGGGTGGGCAGCCAATTCACATTCTTTGGCGGAGTTCGGCAATGGCATTTGGGGGTGGCGAGGGGCGGGTGGCGAGGGGCGCTTTCTTTCACTCTCTCTTTTTTTCCCCGAAGGGGATCTTTCTTTATTATAATGGAAAGGTTCAATTATTGATCGGTTTGGAGTGTCGTTTAGATCATTTTCTGATCGGTTTGGGACATCGTATGGATCATTTTCTGATCGGTTTGGGGGTTCGTCTGGTTCAATTATTGATCGATTTGGGGCGTCGCCTGGTTCAATCTGTGAATTGATGATCCATTGGCTGCGGCGCCCACCCTGTTTGAAATAGCCCCTTTTGGCTACAGCTTTCAGGCCGGCACCGATGGTGGCCTTGCTTTTGATTGCGGTCAGGCGCAGGAAATCATCATAGGTGAGGTTTGTGGCCTGGCGATGAAAGCCGTAGGTTTCCCTGATGAGGACGAGGGTGCATCTTAATTCGGCCGTTTCCATCTGGCCAAAGTCGGCGTAGATCGTATTGGGGGTTTGGGTCCACGTGTGCGGCGCGGGGTGAGGGGAGTGTTGGGTGCTGGTCATGGATGTGATGTACCTTCTGGGGTGACTGTTTGGCTCCCCAGTGAAGATGCCATGCTGCCTTTGCTGCTAAGGTGCTCTGGCGAAGGTTGATAAGAAGATTGGTTCTATAATAGAACGTGCGTTCTGTTCATGTCAAGAGGCAAACTTGACGAGATTAGGGGCGAGGGGCGAGGGGGAAGATGATAATTGATGAATGAGTCCAAATTGTAGTTTTCTTCAGACAGCCCAAGCAGCCCATTCATAGCGTACATCCACTCATTTTGTTCGACATTCTCTTTCCAATTAGATGGTATAATGTCCCTAGCGAGCAGATGATCAAAGAAGCAAGTAGATGACGACGTGACGTTGACAAGATTGTCGTCACTGTGCAAGAATAACTAGAAGCAAGGTATCGTAGGAGAAACCGTTTCAAATGCCGGCCACATTACCATTGTCAGCCACCCAAATAGCGGTCTATCGCGCTGCAGCGCAAAAGCGCCGCCAACAAGAACAGTCAGAGATCGACGCCTTGCAGGAAAAAGCTTGGGAAGCTGCCCGCTGCGCAGCTCAATTGCTGAAAGCGCAATACGGGGTTTCGCGCGTGGTCCTCTTTGGTTCATTGGCCCTTGGCACTGGTTTCACACGTTGGTCGGATGTAGATATTGCTGCCTGGGACATTGCCCCAGAAGATACTTTTCGTGCCCTTGGCGCAGTCATGGACTTGGACACAGATGTGCCCGTCAACCTGGTGGATGTCAACACGGTTCGGCCTTCGCTGTTGATAACAATTGAACGTGACGGGATTGAACTTTGATTCAAGGGTACTTAACTCTAGCCGGCCGCATTCGTTTGGAACTCGGCGAAATAGAGCAAGTGGTTTCCCGCGCAGAGCGGGCCATGCGCTCGACATACCAAAACCCTCAAGATCAGGATCTGTACATAGATTCCGTTGCATTGAGTCTGCACGATTTCTACGCGGGCCTGGAACGTATCTTCCAGCAAATCGGTTCCACGGTTGATGGCAGTATACCCACCGGGCGCGAATGGCACCGCAATTTGCTGCGGCAGATGGGGGCTGACGTAATAGAACTGCGTCCTCCTGTGCTTTCGACCCAGGTAGTACAAGCGCTAGATGAATATATGCGCTTTCGTCATGTCGTCCGCAATATCTACGCCTTTCAGTTTGACCCCGAACGAATCGAACGTCTGGTTAACCAGATGCGTCCAACATTCGTACAGGCGCAAAGCGAACTGTTTGCTTTTTCCACATTCTTGGAACAGGTAGGTAGAGACGAATAATCCCAAGAACCACAATTAAGAGAACACACACTACGGCGGTTCCCCTCAAACGAACCAAACGAACCCAAACCAAACGGCCGTCCGATCGGCTGGCTTATACGCCTTGATAAACAGCCGCAAAGCTGGGCGTGAAACACGGCGTGGAGCAGGCAGAAGCTGTCACCGTATCGCTAAAGGCTGCATAGACGGCCGTGGTATACTGCATTAAATAGAGTCAAAAGGAATCTATCATGAAAAAGGGCAGTAGCTCAGGTATGCCGGCCATTATTGCCGGGGCTTTTATTGGACTGATTTTTGGCTGTCTGATCACCTGGTATCCCATCAGGTTGCTTATTTTGTGCGGCTTATAACACGCCTGATTGCGAAGAGATCGTTCTGATGGCCTTCCCCTTTTACTGCTTCATTGCGCCGCTCATCGGGGGCGTGGCAGCCTATCTGCTCTACCGCAGACGGCGCGAAGCGGGGAGCAATGACAGCGTGCTGCCAGATGGGACGGCTGGCGAGGATGGGGGTGAGGGGCGAGTGATTTAGATTGGTTCAATCTTAAAGATTGAACCAATCTAGCGATCAGGGGTTTCGGCGGGGGATGAGCCGGCCGCTTTTTGCAGAAACAGCTAGCCCATAAGCACGGCCAGGATATCGGCCATCGTGGCAGAATTCCCGTGAGGTTCTATACGGCGGACTTTATCCCCTTCAACCGTAACCTTGATCGTATCTTCTGGCCAAACGACTTTCTTGTTGCTAGCCGGGATCACGCCAGCGCCCATGGCGGACAGGTCAAGATCGTTTTGGAAGGTCCCTTCAAAGTGAAAAGTCATAATGACCGCGCCGCCCTCCTCCCGGAGCTCGGCAACAACCCCATGCATATCTGGTATGGAGGCATACATCATGCTTGCCATCCCTACGTATTCCGCCCTGCTTTGGACACTGCCATCGGCCATAACGTTTTCAAAGTCCTCGGCAAGGAAGGCTGCGGTCGACTGTATATCGCCGGCTGGCGAATTGGTCCATGCGCGAACAACATCTACTTTACTGGTCATGATTTAGAATCCTCACTTGTTGGTTAGTTTTTTATAAATCTTACAAGATTTTGATAATGCTGTCAATTTTGTGAATTTCATCACCCAGGCGTTTGACCGGAAGCTGATGCCGTTTCATGACCGCTCTTTTACCGGCCGGGAATGGTGGCGCACGGCCGACGCCGATTACTGGCCAGCCACTGAAGCCCTCGACTGGCATGCCAACAATATTTTTCGCCATCGATAACAAGCTATCACAATCATTTACAACGCGACCGCTGCACGCACAAAGATTGGGCAGATTTTGCGGAAGAAAATTGGTGATAGTTCGACGCGCTCAGCACAAGATCGGTGAATTGTCTACGGTCATGTGTGGGTGAGCTCGGCTTCTAATGAAGCCACTCAATACAAGCACCCAGTTCACTAACCGCCCGCAACGTATCGTCATATTGCATACGATTTTGCTTAAAGCAGGCGCTGGGAACTGGGAACGCGTGGGCGATTTGCAGAATGTTTTTGGCGGCGTTAGACTGTGATTGCCTGCGGCGAAGCGAATTTTGTGAGAAAGGAATTGAAGGATATGGATGAAGGATATCAGATCGCTTACGTTGAGAAGCCGGAAGAATCTGCATGGGGGATCATTGGACGTGGCCTGCATGATTACAATATGGAGCAAGCAGGTGATAACGCGTTTCAACGGTTATGTTTTGTCGTTCGCGCGCCTGACGAGGAGATTGTGGGAGGCGTGATTGGGGAGATGTATTGGGGGTGGTTTTATGTTGATTTGCTGTGGGTGAAGGAGGGGCTTCGTGGTCGTGGCTATGGGCACAGCCTTTTGACGGCTGCTGAGGAGGAAGCGCGGCAGCGTGGGGCGAAGCATGCCTATTTGGACACATTTAGTTTTCAGGTGCCAGAGTTCTATAAACAACATGACTACGAGGTTTTTGGCGAACTACAGGATTTTCCTCCCGGGCAGCAACGCTACTTTCTTAGAAAACAGCTTTAGCAAAAGTGTGATGTTAGGAGAAGCAAGAGAGTGAGGGCAGGCTGACGGGCATCCATTCGCCTGGATTCTACCTTCGCAGGAATGACAATTCCTGACAACTCTTTGTGGACCCCTAATCCGCTTTTGGATTGACAAAGTTATCGCAAGACTTTACTATCAATCAATAAGCTGTTTCTTATCCTTGCTGAGGCGCTATCAAGATGAAAGAAGGTACAAAATACCAGCCACTTTATGCGTATTTGCAGCAATGCGGGCAGGATGAATTGACGCTGTCGTTCGCAGATATCGAATCATGGCTGGACGAACGGCTGCCGGCGAGCGCGCGCAGGCAGCGTGGCTGGTGGAGCAACCGCAGCCAACAGGAAAAGCTATTGGGCAAGCATCTCTAGGCGGGGCAATTGGCCTTTGAGGGGGGTGCGGGAGCTAACCCAATAGAAAGCCGGGTTAAAGCCGGGCCAATTTCATTCTTTAAGCGTTTAACCTGTGTTACAATAGCTCCATAATGGATACAGTACAATTGACCCTTGAACTCCCGCGTGAGGTCTTTTCGGCATTACGAAAAGATCCGGACGTGTTTTTGCGCGAGATGCGCCTGGCGGCGGCTGTCAAATGGTATGAGACGCAGCGCATTTCGCAGGCCAAAGCAGCCGAGATCGCCGGCCTATCACGGGCGGAGTTCCTGGTCGCTCTAGGTCAATTTGAGGTTACCCCTTTTCAAGTCAGCGCTACCGAACTAATCCAGGAAGTTCAAGATGCCTGATGGTTGGGTGATCAACGCCTCACCACTCATTGTCCTATCGAAAATCAATCAGCAGCATTTATTATGGCAGTTAGCCACGGAGCTTGTCGTGCCCGAGGCTGTCCTGGCTGAAATTAACGCCGGACCGGCTAATGATCCCGCCCGCCAATACTTAGCGGAGGCGCCGTTGACCTTTGTTCCCGTGGCGCCAGAGCCGCTCATCACCGCCTGGGATTTAGGGGCCGGCGAGTCCGCCGTCTTAGCCCATGCCCTGGCCCATCCCGGGTGGAAAGCTGTTATCGACGATGGTGCCGCCCGTCGCTGTGCTCGTGTTCTGGCAATTCCCTTCATCGGTACTCTGGGCATTATTATCCGTGCCCGTCAGAGCGGCCTCATCCCGCAGGCTATTCCCTTGCTGAAAGAGATAAAAAATCACGGTTTCCATTTAGATGATGAGGTCATTCGCATCGCCTTGCAAGAAACCCTCGGCGAAAGCTGGTCATAATCTAAGTACAAGCTTACTTATATTGATGGTTGGTGCCGTGGCCGGTCTCCTGACTGCGCCACAATTCACCCCGCAGAACATTTTTGAATGCACTTAGTAGGGTGACAAAGTTAGTTTGACGGATGAGGAGTAGGGCATCTTCAGATGGCCAACGTTCGCATCTGAGGATGCGAACTACACAAAAGATGTTTGTCTGACTACTAGGCCGATCTATACCTGTTTGTCCCGTCCTAAACATACTCGACGTCAGCACCTCTTAATAGTGGAGTTGCCGATGATTGCTTTCTGCACCAGGGCATCTTGCCACCCGGCCGTCAGCATTGGTCCGGGGAGGTTGATCGCCAAGCCATCGTAGGATCTAAACTGCAGTTCGCCGCCCACTTCGATTTCAATATGAAGCAGCGCCGACAAAGCAGCGACATCTTGAGCGAAGAAAGTGACCAGCGCCGCCGCGTTTGCCGGGTCCAATTGAAGGAGACAGCCTTCCCCGGCCAGAACAGCGCCGCTGGCCGCGAAGGGGCTGGCTGCGGCGACCGGTTCGGCCGTTAGCGGCAGTTCAACCGCTTCGTAGAACCAAAAAGCGCCCTTTGTCTCCGGGCCTGCCAACTTGTTTAGCAGCGCCTCTAGGAAATCACCCTTCCGGTCGGGATTCACGATCAGTTCGCTCATCGAGAATGAATCACCCTGCACCATTAAGAATCAGGCACGAACGAAGGCAAGTAAAAGGAAAGATAGGTCAAAGATTGAGTTCCGGCACTGATAACGGCCGTTTCGGCCGTAGGCGTCGCCAGCACAACATCATACAGGCCGACATGCTGATCCAGATCCGCTGCCTTGACCGTGCCATTACCCTGCACAAAATAGAGGAACAGATCCTCATTTGATTCTGGCAGTTCGATCACAGCCTGCCCGCCGGGGGGCAGGACAGCAGCGGTCAGCCGGGCATCGACATGGGAATCAGTCGCTCCTTGCGGGCCGATAATATCGCGCACAGTCGCATCGCCCACCAGGTAGGAGCGCATATCATCCAGCTTCACCTGCTCATAATGCGGCCCCAAACCCATGTGGCGTGGTTCTGCTGCAAACCAGATCTGGATTACGCGTGCTTCTGCAGCGGAGCGGTTCAGTTCCTGGTGTTCAATGTAATAGCCAGAAAACATGCGCTGGACTTCTCCCGCCGTGATGACTCCTTTGCCACCGGTTGTATCTTCATGGTAGAGCTCACCCTCGATCACGTAGGTATAGATCTCCAGCCCGCGGTGGGGATGCCAGGTAAAGCCATTGTGTGGCGCAATACTGGTCATATGGGCCGTTAACATGCCGCTCAAGCGCTGCAAGGAACTCCAGCCGCCCACCGCAAAATGAGACGTGAGCCAGTGAACGGGATGAATAGTGGGAAAGGCATCCGCTTTGAAGAAATTGAGCCCATCCTGCAAGCGCAGCTGGCGCTGATCAATGACAGTGTCGAATACGTCCATATTTAACTCTCTTGCGCGCGGATTGGCGCGGATAGCTTTGGGCCGGATCGGTGCCCGGGCAACGGCCGTTAATAGTCTGGGACCAGGGAGTAGTCGAAGGGTTCGACGCCCGGGCCATAGCGGAAGACATTGGGGTATGGGATGTAATGGCTGCCAACAGATTCGTCGATAATAGCTTCTCCGTCAGCATTGTAGACGATACGTTGAACCACTACGTCCGCACCTTCGACGGCGGAGTCGATCCACTCCACGGTACCTGGAGGCAAGTCGGGATTATATTCCCAGACATCCTCCTCGGGCGCCGGCACGACATTGTTAAAGACCGGCTCACTCTTAACGACCTCACGCCCCATACTGGTACTGTACATTTTGAAGGTTAGCGCTTCAAACTCTTCATTATAATAGTTCTCAAGCAGCAGGTGATGTGGCGTATTATTGATGAACTTCATATCCACGATCGGAGAGAAAACAGTGGCATCCATGCCGGGACCTTCGCCATCATTGTAGTAGTGCAACTGATAGCCATGCTCCCATCGTTCGGTGATGGGGAAACCGGCCAGGAAAGCGGATTGGTAAAGCGTGGTGCTCACCTGGCAAACGCCACCGCCGATGCCGTTGATCGTACGGCCGCCGACGATGATGAACCCTTCTTCATATCCATCATCTTCTGAAACACTGCCCAGATAGTTGTTGAAGGAGAATTCTTCCCCCGGCGCGATCACAACGCCGAAGAAATTGGCCGCCGAACGCGCGATATTGTGCTTGCGTGCATCTGAGGAGCCATAAAACCAGGTAGTCGTTTCGGTGATCAATTCTGTAATACCAAGCTCGCTGGCTGTCGCACCGGAAAGGACGGACGGCGCGATCTTTTGCATGACAAAGGGCACAGAGCGATTGGAAGTGCCGACCTGATCGAGGAACTGGGCTACTGTTGCGTCCAGGTCCAAGGAACGGCCGTCACGGTGGGGAGCGACCAATACCAATTTCCGCGTATCGTCATCAAAATAAAAACGCGCATTTACCGGATCACGATAAGAGGCATCAGAGAACTGCCGCAGCCAATGACGGGCCGCATTTTCGTCCACGAGCACACTGCGCTGCAAAGAGCCATCCTCGTTTTCTTGTACATCAACGCGCAGCCAGCTCGCCAAAAGTTCCTGTGGCAGCTCCACCGTCTGCAAATCGAGATCGTCCAACGGTTCCGACAAATAGAAGGTCATCGGACCGTCCAGGATACGCTGGACCTCCAAGGCCACTTCGCTATCATCATAGAGCGTTGGGTAGGTTTCATGCACCAGCAGTTCGACTTCAGCGTCATGGAAATTGCCGACCGGTTCGAGCAGGCGCGAGCGAAGTTCGCCTGTGTCCAAAGCACGGCCTGCCCGCCCTGGCTGGAACTGAGCAGCGTTGTCCTGGTAGGCGATGGTGGCATCGACGGCCGGCTGGTTGACTTCATTTGCCAATCCCACAACAGTTCGATCCAGCTGCCCTTCATCAAAAACGATGACAGGAGCGATGGAACGGCCGTAATACCAGGTATCAAAAGTGTCACGAAGCTGTTTCAGGGGTCCGCCACTGCGCCCTACGGCCATAGCCGCTTCCACAGTCCGCGCTGCATCAAAACGCATGCCCAGATCCGTATGGTTTTTTGTCCATCGCTGGCCGGAAGCGGGATCAATAAAATTGATAGCGCCCTGCTGCAAGCTTGGGAACTGCTCAGCCAAAGCCAACTGCGCCTCTTCGGCCGTTTTCCCGCCAAGCTCAATGCCGTCCAGGCGCACACCCGTATAGATACGCCCATCATGTTCACCGCGATACTGGCCCACAATAGTGGCCAGGATCAACGTAAACAGTGCCAGGAGCACAAGCGGCGGCAGCATAAGATAGCCGAGTTTGCGGCCCAGCTTAGAATCACCCGGTGATGGTTGTGGAACAGCTGCTTGCATACTTACCAATTTCCTATTCAAGCGGCCAATTATAGCAAGGGCCAAGCGCCACCCTGAATAGGCTCATATCGAACTCAGGCAAGTATAGGGAGTGAGCACCAATAAAACTGTTGGCAACCTCACAAAAAAGATGCCAACTTGAGGAAGCGTTGGCATCTTCTAAAACGAGTCTCTCTTAAAAAATCTGCGTGATCTTTGATAACTCTCCAGACAAAGACCAGGCAACTACCTATTCTGCTGACGCAAACGCCGGAAATTCCTCAAAATCATCATTTACGCGCAGCAAATAATGCGGCAGCCAGGCAACACCAAAGAGCTCGACATCAATATTCTTCTTGTAGGGAGAGACCGAGATCTCCGTCACATCAGCAGCAATTTCAGCCCACTTGCCTTCAATCTCGTCCAATTGTGCCTCGAATTCCGCCTTCAACTGGGCAAGATCTTCTTTTAATCCAGCAATCTCTTCGATCGATTCCTGCACATCCTCTTTGGCCCTGGCACTTTTGCTTCGTTTTGACAGCGCCGAGGAAATGCTCTTTTTGCGGCCGATACCAAAGAAACCCAAGGCTGTTTCGGCATAGGAGGACATTTCCTCACTCTTGCTACGTGAATGCGCCGCCTCATCTTCACGTAGTTCCCGTTCCTCGCGCGTCAGCCGATTCTGAACGACTTCGATTTTTCTGCGGTAACTGGCATCCAGTTTATCGACTTCGGCTTCTTGTTTGTCTTCCGCCGCTTCCTCGCACATCCTCTGAAAGGCCTTCTCATCTACATTGGGCCCAGCATAAATACCCAAGGTGCCATTCGCTTTGACGGGTGCTGCAATCTCGCGGTAGATCCAATCTACGAAGTCACCCTTCAGGGTGCGCATCAGCCTCCCGTCAGCAAGGGGCTGTTCCAGCGTCGAAAACCGAGCCTGCGCATCCGGACGCCGGTCGAGCGCGCGCAAATCAAGCGCCTCTTGCTGGAAATCTTGCCAACGCACACTGCCACGCCGCTCCGGCTCTTCGACGAGAGTCGAGGTTTGCATCTCCTCATCCAGGCTATACTTGGGGTTCACGAAGAGAACGTTGGCCTGGGCCAACAGCGCGGGCCTGTACAAGAGGCCGTGTTCCTCAGCTCCAATGGGAATCAAGCGACCTCTTTGCCGCACTGAATCGGCCAGGCTCAGGTTAATGGGCAAGAAATACTCGCCATAAGGGGCAGGTACGGCCGCACGGGTGCTTGTGCCCGGCAGCTCCAAATACCGCTTCTCTAATCACGGGAGCCGGAACTTCCGCCTCTGCCACAGTCACCGTGGCGGCAGCCTCTGGCACTGATCCGTAACTGGCAGCGGTGGACTCGACCGTCCCCACCCCTGCCAACTCATTAAGCGCCGGGATTTGGGTGCGCGTCACGGGGCCGGCCAGGTAGTTCATCGCCCAGCGCGTTTGGAAAATCAGCGGCTTTTTCTCGTGCACATTACGCAGCAGAAAAGCGCGTTTTCCCAGCGAAGATATGAGGTCATCAAAATCCGCTCTAGCCAATCCGCCTGCGGCAGCGCTCGTGAGCCCATCGAGCAACCGGGCTTTGTCCTGCTCCGTTGCCAGTTTGCCAATCATCCACGTCCCGGCGTTGGACATTGCCTTATAATCAACATCCACCGGGTTTTGCGTGGCCAGCATCAAGCCCACGCCAAACGCGCGCGCCTGCTTCAACATGCGCAGCATCGGCTCCTTGGATGGCGGGTTGCCAATTGGTGGCAAGTAACCAAAAATCTCGTCAAAATAGACCAAAGCACGCAGCGATCCGGTACCCCTTTTCGTGCGCATCCACGTCTCCACAGTTGAAAAGAGCAAGGTAACAAAGAACATTTTTTCTTCGTCGTTCAGGTGCGCCAGGTAAAAAATCGTATGGCGTGCACGGCCGTCACTTTCGTACAGCAAGCGCTCGATATCCAACGCGTCACCCTGAAGCCAGCTTCGAAAACCTGGCGAAGCCACGATGTTATTGAGCTGCATGGAGAGCTGCAAACGATCCTTCTCGGCGAAGAACTTGTCAACTTCAAAAAAGCCCAGCTTTTCAAAGGGCGGGGATTGCGTCTGCATGATGAGTTCGCCCAAGTCCAGGTCTTTTCCCTGGCTCCAGGCATTCTCAAAAATATTGGCCAACAAGATGTGTTCACGGGACTGTACCGGATCAATGTCAACCATGCCGGTTAAGCCTAGCAAAGCGGTCACCGTACCCGAAATCTGTTCTCGCAGCAATTCCTCGTTTCCCTGCCAGGGTATGTCGGGGACCGCGAGAGCAGCCAGGATGCTAATAGGCAGGCCGGCGTCAGAACCGGGTGTATAAATTGCGAAACGCACGCTATCCTTGAGCGCCTGGATCCGCTCTGGCGTGATGTCCCATCCTGCCAGGCCACTGCGCCAGAGATCGGCCGTTTCCTCAGCCACCTCTTCGACGCTCTTACCTTTCCTGCGGGCATCGTCTGCATTCACCCAGGGCGCAAAGTCCTCAGGCAAAAGATCTGGGAAATGTAACAAGGTATTGGTGATATCTCCCTTGGGATCAATCATCAAGGCTGGAATATTGTTAAGTGCAGCCTCTTCAAGGAGATCTATACAGAGACCAGTCTTGCCCGATCCGGTCATACCCACGACCAACGCATGGGTAGTGAGATCGTCCGGATCATAAAGCACCATTTCGGCGCTCGTTTCACCGCTTGCAGGATCGTTAATGCGCCCAAGATAGAATTTTCCATCAGTATCAAGCATGCTGGTTTCCTCCCGTCAACTTTGCATTTTCCTGTCTTACGTTTCCCATAGAACTATGGCTGATAAATTATTCAGCCAAACGGCCATTTCGTCAACGTGTCCCCGCGAAGGCAGGCATGATGGGTTGTTCGTGCATCCCACATTTATTCCGCCAGTGTACCGTAAGTATTCTTGAAAGGTCCATTGAATAAAATGGTGCTGTTACGTTTGTGATCGATTGCCTTGGTATCATCAGGTTGCCACTATTCTGTGTTCAGACCGCCCGTCTATCCGGCAACGGCACAAAAGCCAGCAATTTTCAATCGTGCGACAAGCCAGTTTGTAGCGCACATAGGTGACGTTCTGCAGTAGCATAAATCTCTCACGAGCGGAATCTTAATGGGGCAGACGAGAGTTCAATGGTGTCTAAAGCAATCACCGTAGGGGAACAGCATTCCGGCTGTCCCTACCTGGGAACAACGGTCGACTCCCGCACGCGCTTTGTCTACGCATCGCAAAGGGCAGCATGTTACGCGAATTCAAAACCGGTCAGCATCCTGCTTGGGCATCAGGAAACGTACTGTTTTGCTGACAAGTATGTAGAATGTCCCATCTTCACCCAGCCCAAGAACGAGCCGGCTTCAAAGCGCAGACTCTTTATGCTGCCCATTCTGCTATTGACGATTTTTGCCCTGGTCCTACTGGCCATTCTAATTGCCTTTGCCACGCGTGGAACTGGTGCCAAGCAGAGAAGCCGGCCTGGAAGATGCCCCCAGCGCGGTGCAGGCGGGCATAACTGTTACAATCGTTGCTTCAGCACAGCCGTCGAAAACAGCAAGCCCTGACCCGCTTTTCGCCGGTTCATTAGAGAAGACGGCCGAACCATCCAGTTCGCCAACCCAGGGCGCAACGAAGCGTACCACGCCAACAGGTACTTCGAAACCAAGCGTGACAAGCTCGCCCACCTTGACGCCAACAGGTACATTGGAAGCAAGCGTGACAAGCTCGCCCACCGTGACGCCAACCGTGACGAAATCACCTACGGCGACATCCACTGCTACCCAGACGGCCACGCCGACCAGCACCAGTAGCCCAGAGGCAATCTTTGTGCCCGCTTTGCCAACATCGCTAGTCGTGCCACCTACTTCCGGTCCGAATCTACCCGCCCGACCCTCGCCTAACCCGAATCAGCCAACCGCGACCAGATTGTCTCTCAATCCCTGATGATTTCTGGCTTGCGAGCAAAGACCAGGTCATACTCAATTTGCCACAAGCGGGTTTCGACAGCAGTTAATCCCAAAGCGTGTAGGAGCGCTTCGAAAGCTTCCCGGTCACGGTAGCGTCCAACAAATGTTTTTGCTTCCCAACCACGGCGGCGTGTTACCAGAAGCACGCCTCCCGGACGTAACACGCGAACCATCTCCAACAAGGCCTGGGTATCGTCGGGGAAAAACTCCAACGCCTCCAAACAGGTGACAGCATCGAAGACATTCGCGCCAAATGGCAGGTCTACCGCGATTTGCCGCACAAGGTTGGCCCGCTGATAATACACGCGGAGCTTGGGCCATGCCTGGGACAACATACGCGCCGAGGCATCCAGGCCAATGACACGGCCGTTAAACGTTGGCTCATCAAGCAGAAAGAGGGGCAACCGTCCTGTGCCCGTGGCCACATCCAACACAAGCGGCGCCGGCCGGTCTACTAATCTGTCAAGCAGCGGCCGGATGACCAGAAAGCTCTCTGCATCCGCATCAAACTGTTTGATTCGATCGTAACGATGCGCCGTGAGGTCATACATCCACACCACCAGCCGCCGTCCGAGAAAGACCCCTTCGGTCACCACCAGCAACCAGTAGAGCAACAAGGCCAATGCCACCGCAATCAATAAGCCCAACAGATACCAGTACAGCATGGTCACATTCTACATGGTGGAAAGGAATCAGGAAACCTGGTTTTTCGCTTTCTTAAACAAAGCCCTAAAGCAGAAATTGCTGCCGCGAGCACATTAGGTCCGGCTGCCCTCTGAAAGCGCTAGAGACGTATCTTTTCTTGCCCAAGCGGGTTTTAGCTGGCATTCCGCGGACGGCAGTTAATTTTCGTCACGCAATTTGGAGGCGCTTATGCAACAACGGCGCGTGGTAATAACCGGCCTAGGGACGTTCAATCCACTTGGCAACGACGTCGAAAGTACCTGGCAGAAGATAACAGAGGGAGAAAGTGGTATCGGACCCATTACTCTCTTTGATGCCGGCGATCTCAAGACCCGGTTCGCCGGAGAAGTGAAAGAATTCGATCCTGTTTCCTATTTTGGACACAAGGAAGCGCGGCGTCTGTCCAGGGTTACACAGCTCGCCCTGGCAACGGCCGAACAAGCGATCGAAGACGCCGGCATCGCCCTGGAAAATGCCGATCGTGACCGCATTGGCGTGCTCGTCGGCAGCGGCATGGGCAGTATGGAACCGATCATCAGCAACACACACATATTAGCGAGTCGCGGCCCAGGGCGTGTCAGCCCTTTCTTTGTACCGATGATGCTGGCCGACACTCCGGCGGCCGTCATTTCCATCGCCTACGGTCTTTGCGGGCCTAATATGTCGGTTGCCACAGCCTGTGCCACTGGCAACAATGTCCTTGGCGAGGCGGCCGTAACCATCCGCCGCGGCGCGGCGGATGTTATGATCGCCGGAGGAACCGAGGCGTGCATTTTGCCCCTGGCCATGGCTGGATTCAGCATTATGGGGGCGCTTTCCACACGAAACGAGAGCCCACAGCAAGCATCACGCCCTTTTGACAAAGATCGGGACGGCTTTGTCGTCGCTGAAGGTGCGGCCGTGCTGGTATTGGAGGAACTTGAACATGCGCTGGCGCGCAAGGCCACGATTTATGGCGAACTGCTGGGCTACGGCAGCAGTTCTGATGCCCATCACGTATCGCAGCCTGCCTCTGATGGCAGGGGAGCGGCCAAGGCGATGCGCTCAGCCCTAGATGATGCTGGTATAGCGGCGCAAGATATTGATTATATCAATGCGCATGGGACCAGCACGTATCTCAATGACCAGGCAGAAACCGCCGCCATCAAGATCGTCTTAGGGGAAGCTGCCTACCAAGTTCCGATCAGCTCTACCAAGTCGATGCACGGCCATCTGTTGGGCGCTGCCGGCGCCTTGGAAGCGATCATTTGCCTAAAAAGCCTGCAGACCAACTTGCTGCCCCCCACCATCAACTATCAAACGCCCGATCCAGCATGCGATCTTGACTATGTACCTAACAAAGCGCGCCCATCGCAATTACACGTTGCCATGTCCAATGGGTTCGGCCTGGGCGGGCACAATGCCACGATAATCTTGCGCGATTACGCATCCTGCTAATCGACCAACTTTTCGCGCATCCCGTTTTCTGTTGCTTGCATGCTGGCCTCAATGTGAGGATACGTCAACCATACCAGCGAAAAACCAAACATCGCCCCGGTCAGCGTGCGCAAGAAAGGAGAACTCTCTCGCAGCGGGAAAATCGTATTGAAGAAAGATAAAGCTTCCAATGCAGTGCCATACTGGCTGAAAAGCTGGCTGAATCCATCCAATGCTATCGGCCCCAGTCCAAAGAGGATGAATGCCCAGATTGGCAAAGGTTTCACTTTGTGACGCCGGCGCACCAATCCATATACCAGGCCACCTATGAGCACAAAACCGTATATGGCCATATCCCGTTCGCACAGCGCCGTTTTGTAACCCATCTGCTCGTTGCCTACAAAACGCCGGGCCGGCAGCAGGAACGAAATCCACTCCTCCGGCGCGGCGGAAACGCCGGCAAATTCAGGAATCTGCGGCATGTAGGCCTCGATCGGCACCAGGTCCGTCCCTGCGATTTCGCGTGGGTAAGCGTATTGATCACCAAAGAGAAAGAATGAACGCGAGGACATCTGGTGGCACATCGGGCTGTAGACAAGATAAATGAGCCGGGCCGGGCCGGTTGCTCCCGCATTCATCAGGGCTGGAGCTAATAAGGGTAAGCCAACGTAAATAGCAATGGCTGTGTTGAAGATGGCCAACCAGTGGCGCGTAAACCAATAGACGATCCGGTCTATGCCCTTGCCAAGACGGTCCGACTGGACCGTTGCAGATTGCTCATCAGCCATAAATGTTCCCTACCGTATCGTCTGCTCCAAGTATTGTTCCAACTGCCCCTGTGTAAGAAGTCCGCGGTGAACGGCCGTCACTTCACCCCGGCATCCACAAAAAACGAAGCTGGCAGGCCAATAGCTCCATATGCTTCAGCGACCTGGCCCTCTTCATCCAGCAGCGGCGTGAACGTATAACCCATCTGCTCATAAAAGAACGAACTAACAACTTCAGATTGTTCAGCTTCGTTGACCGCCAGGATGACTAGATCATCCTCCGCGTACGCTTCATAGGCACGTTGAAGCTCAGGCATCTCAAGGCGGCATGGCGGACACCAGGTAGCCCAAAAGTTGATGATCACCGGTTTTCCCCGGAAATCACTTAATGCCACCCGATTGCCATCCAGGTCGGACAGGCTGAAGTCATGCGCGACATCACCAACGTTGAGCGGTGCTCCCCGGTCTGGCAAAGGGACATCCTCCCTGTTCACCACGCCAGCTGAAGGGATCTGTTCAAACACGACGGCTTCGGGCACTTGCCCGTTTCCGAACAATCGACCGCCAAACAGCAACATGGCCAGAGCAACGCCAAGAACAAACAACCCGCCAGCCAGCAGCAGTGGGTTACGTTCCTTTGGTCTCTCTTTCTGTGCTTCGTTGCCTTCAGGAGGCATCTTCATCGCGTTCCTCACTTGGTGCAGTTTCACAAATTACCATCGATTGCGCTGTGGCCGGCTACCCTGACCGTGCCGGCCCCTATCCTTTATTAAATTGGAAGTTCAACTTTTCCATCTCTGTATTTCCACTAACCATAGCGCTAAAAAGTTGAACTTCGTTGTGCAATAGTGCACTTAACTACTGCTAAAATAGATGATGAACTTGTCCTCCAGATCCGCAAACCAGATCGCTAGTTCAGGGGGTACCAGAGCATTAAAAGTTGCCAGTTGGCTGTTCAGCAACATCAACCCTAATACAATAAATAGAATGCCGCTAATGGCCATTGTCGAATGCAGGTGCAGCGTGGTGTGGTGATCGCCCGGTGTTGTAAAGACCCATAGCGTGCCTCCGGCCAGCGCAATAAGCAGCAAACCATATTCGTGTACAGTGGTAAACTGCTGCCCAGCCAAAAAGTCAAAACTGCGGAAAGCATATTCGGCGGCAGCCACCAAGATGCGCCAGACGACAAGAGCCCATATAAGCCCAATTACCACCATGTGTACAGTGACGTCCCGTCCTTTTCCTCTCATTACACGCCAGAGCATGCTGTCGCGGCTCGCCCGGCCAAAAAAGGTTGAGATGATGATCAGCGGCAAACCTAAGCCCAGCGCATAGATGAAGAGCAGCATCGTCCCATGGGCGACTGAAGCCGTCTGCGCCGCCAGCGTTAATACAGCACCCAAAATCGGCCCCACGCAGCTAGACCAGCCCACGGCAAATGTCAAGCCAAAGATAAATGATCCCCATAACCCTCTATTGTCTCTTACCGCGCTTGAGCTCTGGCTCATGCCGGTGAAACCTTTGCCCAGCAAACTCATGACGCCAAAGATAAGCACCAGGGACCCGCCAAAGAGTAAAATAAGATCTTGGCTTTGCAGCAACAGCCGGCCCAACGCGGATGCACTGGCTCCCAACAGCGCAAACATACCAGCCAAGCCAAGCATAAACACCAACGTGTTGGCAGCAATTTGTCTACGCCCGCTCTGGAAGGCAAACGCAAAATAGGCTGGGAGTATCGGCAGCGTGCACGGGGAAAGGAAGCTCAACAGGCCTCCGGTAAAAGCAAGAACCGCCAGGATCATGAACGGCTGATTTTGAATGCCGAAGCTAGGCTGCCCTGTTTCCCCCGTCGATTGGGTTACCGTTCCTACCACCAGGAATCCGATCAATAGTATCCCCAGCCCAATGACGATCATACGCCCGGCGGACCGCGAGCGTCCTGGGGATGGTACTTTCAGTTCCGACATCAACTCATCTCCTCTGAATATGGTTTGTAGTACCCGCTTCAGCGGTGAAACGACTTTTCATTCAATGTCGCTGAGCATTGGTAGTCCGACAAACATCATCCGTGGAGTTCGCATCTAAGGATGCCCACCTGATCATTCGCCAAACCCACCTTGTCAGTCTACCAGCTCATTTTGATCCATTCAAAGCGTCAACAATGCCCGAGTATGCCAGAAAATTGTAAGGAATAAGTAAATCAGCCTACCTTAGCCCCAACTTCATCATCTTCCTGTAATATTTGCTCCATCAGCTCAATGTCACGCCGTAGATTACGCTGGCGCAGTGCCAGGCTGGTGATGTAAATCATGACGATCAACCACATGACGCCATAGCCAAGAAGCAAGTAACCGTTAAACTTATCTGGATCAGCGCTTGACTGCAAAGCAGCAACGGCCGTCATTATCATGCTCATGTGTTATCTCCTTGCAGGCGAGACGCCACTCGCGTCTTCAGCAATTGCGTCTGGTCCATCAGGCGTTGAAGGTGAATACGATTGGCCAACCAGGCAGCAAAAATCAGGGTATAAGCTATCACCGTGATGTTTAAGGTGACGACCATCTTCAGCGAATCCAACCCGGAAAACTCTTGCAAGCCTTGCTCAGCTCCTTGCGCAGACTCCATCGTTCCACCAAAGACGACGGGGTGAATGTCACGCAATATACGAATGCTGGCAAAGGTCAAGATAACCGTGACAAAGGAAACAATCACGTAAACGGCCGCAAACCGTCCGCGCCTTTCTTCATCATCAATAGCCCCGCGCAACATGAAGTAGGCGGCGTAAGCCAGCCACATAATCGTCACCATCGTCAGGCGCGGGCTCCAAAGCCACCAGGTATTCCACGCCGGCTTACCCCAGACCGAGCCCGACACAATAGCCATGCTTAAAAACACCAGGCCAATCTCAACCGAGGCCAGGGCCAATGTGTCCCACTTCTTATCTGGGCGGCGCAGGAACAGCACTCCACCGACCAAAGCAACCCCGAACGCCAGCGATCCCACCCATGCCGAACCAACATGAAAGTAGAAGATACGCTGCACGTTGCCCATTGTCCGCTCCACCGGCGCATAGAAAAAGACCATGCCCAGCGCAACTGCCAAAGCAATCAGGGAGACGATATTCAGAATACGTATCGTGCGATTAAGTCGCGTCAAATCCATCTTTACAACTCCTGCGGATTAAATACGGGCGAGATAATAAGATCCATCTACAAGGTTTCTATAATTCCCCTGGAAACTGAAATGCTATTCCCCCAGGGCAAAACAAGACGAAGTTACCGGGAGAATCGTGCACTATAGGGCAATTCCGCTGTTCCAGAATCATTACGTTTCGTTAAACACGCTTGTTCTTGCCCAAAGGTCAGGACTACTCTACCACATAATGATAGGTCAGGAATCCCACCGCAACCATAAGCAGGTCATAAGCGATCACCAAATAGACCGCGCTTTGAACCTCACCCCATTCCGGCACTTGGGGAAACATATAGGCAGCAACAGCCATCGAGGCCGGCAAGACCAGGGGCAGCGATAGAGGCAACAGCAGCACCGGCAAGAGGACATCACGAGACCTGGCCTGGATAGTCATGGATGTGATTAATACGCCGGCGGCCACGTAACCAAAAGTACCAAGTGCCAATATGATCAAAACGGGCGGTCGCCAAAAAGGCTTGTTGAAAAAGACGATGAACAACACAACCAGGACGGCTTCCAGCAGCAAAGAGAAAAGGGTGACACTAAACACTTTGCCCAGATAAATCGCATTTCTCTCGACTGGAGCAATGAGCAAGGCGTCAAACGTTTGGTTTTCACGTTCAATAGATAAAGAACGATTGAGACCCAGCGTGCCCGCCAGCAAGATCGTCGCCCACAGCAACCCGGTGGCCACATCGCGCGCGGCGCCCAAATTCGTCTCCAAAGCAAAATTGAACATGATCACCGTTACCATCGAAAACATGACCATGATGCTGATGGTCTGGCGCGTATGCCGTTCGATCTGCAAATCTTTCCAGGTGATAGTCCACACAGCGCGCCAGAATGCCGCTGCTGGTTCCACATGCACGCTCTCGTTCATATTATCGCCCCATTCTTCTCAGAGCGTTGCTCCTTCTTACTCTGTCTCGTATGATGCGCATACAGTTCCAGGAATTCCGATTCTGTCGTTACAGCGCTCTCCCGTTCGGCGACAATTCGGCCGCGATTGAGAATGGCGATACGATCACTCTGCTCCAATCCATGGATCAAGTCGTGCGTGATCAAAAGAATCGTACGGCCGCTCTCAGATTCGCGTTGCAACAGGGAGTCCAATAGCTGGGAGGCATCCTGATCCAGGCCGGTGTACGGTTCATCCAGCAACAGGACATCCGGTTCATGCAAAGTCGCCCTGGCTATCGTCAGGCGCTGCACCATACCCCGCGAGAATCCACCCACCGGGTCACGTTGGCGCGCGAACAAGCCCACCTTCCTGAGCGCATCTTCAACGCGCTCCTGCACCTCATCCAATTGGTAAAGACGGGCAAAAAACTCCAAATTTTCGGCCGCACTGAGATCGCGATAAAGGAGTGGCTGGTGCGAAACGAGGCCAATATGCCGTCGCACCCTGGCGGCATGGTGTGGGAACAGCCAGCCCCCAACCTTCACCTCGCCAGCGGAAGGCCTTAATAAGGTAGCCACAATGCGCAGCAGCGTGCTTTTGCCGGCCCCGTTAGGCCCGACGAGGGACACGAACTTACCGGGAGGCACGTGTAGATCAACGCCGCGCAACGCCGCGTTCAATCCATAGTTTTTTACCAGGCCTTGTACTTGAATCATGGCCGGCAATTGTAATGCGGAAAGCCGCTATGACAAAACCAGACCTTTCAGTTCTATTTTGCCTGCCCACCAAAGGCCTGCGGACTACGCCATTTTGCAAGGACTCCAGGCCGTAACGGACTTAGGAAGCACTCATTTTGTTTAGTCGAGAGTAGACAACGAAAGCGGTTATGTGTATAGTATCCGTCCTGGTTTTAGATAATAGAAAGTCTCTCCTTATGGTGGGCATGCTCGGTAATGGGTCGAAACAGTGTCAAATCAGTGGCAGTTGGGTCCTATTTTCTGCTACTTGCAGCTGCGGAGCTTGCAAATAGCTCCCATTTTGCCTATACTTATAAAGTCTGGGAAGAGACAGGATAGGATTTGGAAAACATACTAAATTTATTTTCGGGAACAATTACGCCTTGGTTACTAGGCACTTTCTTTGCGCTATGCCTTATAGCGCTGTTTGCTGCTGTTAAGAATTGGCGTGAGATGAAGCGTTCCCCTTACTTCTTCCAACGACTGCAAGCCAGTAAACGATTACAGAGCTATCTATTCGCCAGCTCCTTCCTCTTCCTCATCTCTATTGGCGTCAGCGCCTATGCGTGGCAAGCACCTGAAGACTACACACCGCGTATGGCCATCCTCACCCATAGCAAGCCCGGTAGCGCAGAGCAAGAAGTCGCCAACTTGTCTTCGCTGGTGGAAACGGTTGAAGAGGCAGCCCCGTCTTCTTTCACACTTGACGATCCGAATAATCCAGGGCAAATATTAGTTGCCGCCGATCAACCATTCTCAGCAGCGTATGTCTCGCTTCCTGAAGAATTTGATCGTTTTGAGCCTACGGCAGAGTTGAGCAAGAACAGTGATCTGGGCACACTTACTTTCTCCACGGAGGTCACAGAAAATTACGAGGCGGTTAATCCACAGGAGATTTTCGCTGAAGGGTACTACACCCTATATGCCACCTTCTCATATGAAGGCTTGTCTGATGGCCTGGTGTGGGCCTGGATATGGCGTCACAATGGAGAAATCCTCGAAGGTGGCAACGAGGTCTGGAATTACGGAGAAGAAGGACCAGGCTATATTTACCTCAATCCGGAAGAAGGATTTGATGCCGGACGTTATTCCCTTGAAGTTTGGGTAAATGGTGAGCTAATGGCCCAATCGGCCACGGTTATGAATAGCGTCGGCGTATCAACTAACAACTAATATCTGGCTATATCACCCTATTTTTGCAGCGACTGTCCCGGCCTAAAGCCGGGTTTTTTGTTTCTACAATTCGCTTTAGTCCACCGTCGAGGTCATCGCAAGCGAGTCAGACGGGCACGGCCGTATTGCATAATCTGCTGCACTTCCCTCACACGCAGCAGCCAACTCGCCAGCAGATAGACACAGCCTCCAGCAAGTCCGCCGGCAATTAGTTGAATCCATAGGGCTTGCCCACTTGTTCGAGATAGAATGACTCTCATCGCGCCGGCCATCAGCAAGCTCGCCAACAGAATGCGCCAAAAACCGTCGAGCAGTATGCGGCCGTTCAGTCCCCCCAATTTTCGCCGCAGCAGCCAAAGGAGAACGGCTACTTCTGCATAATTTGAGAGGCTAAATCCCAAGGCAAGCGCACCAAGGGGCAGCCAGCCGCGTGGTGTGAAAATTGCCTCGCGCAACCAGAGGGTGAGCATAACCATCATCAATACCTGCACACCGCCGGCCAGAACGGGCGTCAAAGTATCGCTTAGCGCATAAAAACTGCGCGCGATCACCTCGAGCAAAAGCAGTGCGACCAGACCCAGGGACATTAGCAGCAAAGCGGATGCAACCAGATCAGTCGATTCAGCATCAAAAAGCCCGCGTTCAAAAAGGATTGATACGATCGGCTTGCGCAGCAGCATCAAAACGATAGTCACGGGCATTCCCAGGAACAAAAGCAGGCGTAGAGAACCGGCGATGATCTGGCGCATCTCGCCATATTCTCTCTTAGCAGCCAACGTCGATAGCGTTGGAAAAGCAGCGATACCCAACGCCTGGCCAAGAATACCCTGCGGCAGAATAATCAGGCGGAAGGCTGCATTAAACGCCGGCAACGTTCCCAAAGCCATTGAACCTGTCATAAACAGAATGAGCAGCTTATTCAGCTCGCTAAAGGATTGGCCCAGCACGCGCGGAGCCATGAGCCATAACACTTTGACAACGCCTGGATCACGGTAGGTGAATATAAAGACGTATTTCGCCTGCTTGCGGATCAGCCCAGGTATCTGGATTAGCAAGTGTCCAGCGGCACCGATCACGGTACCGATGGCCAGGCCTACGGCCGTGCCCACAAAGGGACCCAGCAGAAGCGCGCCAGCGATGATCCCCAGATTATAAACGGTCGGCGCCAAGGCCGGCAGAAGGAAGTGCTGCCGGGCATTTAGCGCGCCCATGATCACGCCACTAGCGCCGAAAATGATGGGCGAGATGAGCATTATGCGCATCAGGCGCACTGTCATGCCCAGGAGCTGCGGTTCAGCGGCGACATGGTCCCCATAGAGGAATGTCACGATTTGCGGCGCCAATACCATCGCCGCCAGGGATATAATAGTTAGGGTCACGGTAATCAGGTTGATCACAGCCGAGAACAAGCGCCAGGCACCCGCTTCATCATCGCGCGTGAAGTAGGCTGCAAAGGTCGGAATAAACGCGGAACCAATGGCTCCCCCGGCAATGATCAGGAAGATGGTTTCGGGGACCGCTTTGGCGATCTCATACGAGGTCGCTTGCACGGTTAACACGCCGAGCAAGGAGCGGGTCACAATTTCACGCACGAGCCCGACAGAGCGGCTGAGCAACATGGCAGCGCCCACCAGCCCGGCTGCATGCAAGACCAATGAGCGATCCGTTTTCGCCTGGTTTTCTGCCGTCGTTTCCGCCGGAGTTTGTGAATCGGCCATAGCGGGCAATTATACTCTCTATCTACTTGCAGGCAGATTACGCGTGAATATACTGGCGATTCACCCTATTTCATCTTGCCAACTGGCAATTCTCTAGTACACTTAAGGTGCGTTTGTTAAGGATCGGACAGCGTTTCTGTGGTTGGAAGAAGGTGCGAAAGAAAGTAAAATATTCGGGAGTCACCCTATGACCGTGATCAAGGTCTCTGCCCAATCACGAACCGCGGCAGTTGCCGGGGCTATTGCCGGTGTAATGCGCGAAGACAATCGGGTAGAAGTTCAAGCAATAGGCGCCGGCGCCGTCAACCAATCCCTCAAAGCCATCATTATCGCCAAGGGGTACCTGGCGGAAGAGGGCGTTAACGTCGTTTGCAGCCCTTCCTTTGTAGAAGTGGATATCGGTGGTCAAGAACGAACTGCCATTCGTCTACTCGTCGAACCTTGCCCCTAAAGAATCTCTCCCGGCGCATCAAACGCGCTCCCAAATCAACCAATCGCAATCGGTCTTCGTCTAACATGGCCCTTTTTCGTTGACCGCCTGCCGGTCACCCCATTAAGTATTGCGTTTGCCCAACAATCGCCAACTAACCAGGGCCACAACCCCCACCGTTACAGCCACGACTGCCAAAATCAGAAACCCGCCCGGCCTTTCTTCTTCTGCTTTGGACATATTAACGCCGCCGGACTCCCGTGTGACCTCCACCCGTGGCAGCAGCCGGGTAGCAACGGCCGTTGGCGAGAGCTGCACGGCCGTTGGCGACGATGGTATCGCCGCCGGCGTTAACGTTGGAGCAGACGCTGTGCTCGTCAGAGTGGGCAGTGGGGAGCGGCGTCGCTAAGGCTGTTGCCGTAGGCAAACTTGCCGGCGTGATCGCCGGCTGCGGCAATACAGCAGGTGGCCCTTCAGGCGCAGCGCCACCACCCTTCGCCTGGATTAAATAAAAGGTTGAGCCGCCAATCATGCAGTAATCGCCTATCGACTGTATGCACAAGGCAGGGGGAAGATCGATCACGTAACGGCCGTCTTGCGCTTCAATCCACTTTTTCGTCCCTCGCAGATCGACGAGCAAAGCCGTGTTAGCAATCGCCTCAATCTCAACCTGTTGCGCATCGGCCAGCCGTGCAAAAAGCACCGTCGTCGTTCGATCCGGCTGCTCCAGATGGAATTGGCCCACTTCATCCCAGCGCTCGCGCCTGATTTCGCTGCTGCTGGCCATATACTGCGTCGCCACGTGCAGCGCCCTAAAGGCTGGGCGGCGGCTCCCGTCCTGGCGCAGCAGGCCAAACGGTTCCGGATTCGCCTCCCGGTCGCCTTGTGTATCATGCATTTTGTAGACCGCGATGCGCTCCGCCCCCGCGGCCAGGGCCGCGACCAAAGCCTGCGGCATAAACGCCGCCTGCTCATCCTGCATCACGGACAAGGTTCGTTCCGGCACTGGCCAGGCAGGATCGTCGTGGGGCGGCGCATTTGTCTCCACCAACCAGATCGGTTTCTCGATACCCCGTTCGCGCATGATCTCCTGGAAAAGCAGCAACAGATCATAGATCTGGTCCGGCTGAAAATAAAGATGCGCGGTAGCCACGTCAAAATAGAAACTGTGCTGCGCTGCTTGCGGATCGGACAGGATCTGATCCAACAGGCGCGCCATATACTGTTCCCGCCCGGCAGCCACATCCGCCCAATAGGTAAAAGCGGCCAGATGGATGACCGCATCGGGATTGGCATCTTTCGCGGCCAGGTAAGCGACGCGCTGCAGCTGGGCAAAATCCGCTACACTGCCATCCCAGGTATGGGCCACCGCCGCCGCTTCAATATCGGGCTCGTTCCAGATCACCCAATGATCGATACGCCCTGCATACTGTTCCGCCACCTGGCGCACAAAGGTGCCCCAACTATTGGCGGGATCATCATGAGCCAGCCACAATCCTTGGGGCAAACCCTGCTTGTCACGCGCCCAATCAGGGATTCCGATCAGCAGACCTACCACCAGCCGCCCCGCAGCCAACTCTTGCTCCAGCAGCGCATCCGCGACCTCTGGCGTCCACGTATCAGGCCCGCCGGCCTGCGCATCGGCCCATTGAAAACGCACGCGCGTCCACGCCGTACCCAATTCGCGCGCCGAGTTAGGAGCTGTATAGGATTCGACCACGCCAAAGCGCCAATCCCCTGTTGTCTGCGCAGCGGCAGGAGCAGGATGCGTTCCAATGACAAGCAGAAAACAAGTCAATAAGAGTAATTTCAAGCGGTTCATAGAGTAAATACACGCCTTGCGAGCTAAGGGTTAACCTTTCACAAAATTGGACGCCAATTATCGCCGATATGAGCAGCAGATAGAAGAATCTGCGTTCATCCTGAAAATCTGCGTCCTGAGTCCCGCGTTCCTTGGCCCTTACTCCTCCCAGAGCGTAAAAAAATCGGCCGCCGCCCAGCCCACTTCTCCGTCCGGCGTGCGCACCCGATGCCATAGATAGCCGTCGTGCTCCAGCGGCGGCTCCTCCAGCAGCGTCAATACGCTGCCCTCGGGGTAAATCGCAAGCTCCGCCCCTCCGGGTACCTCGCGCACCGTGAGGCCAATGCCCTGTGTACCCGTGACAATGGCATGCGGTAAATCAGGCGTCGCCGTGACTGGCGCAGGCGTCGGGATTGGCGGCAGCTCTACGCCGGCATACAGATCCGCCTCATTAAAATGGGCATAAACCTGGCGGGCGACGGTTTCAAAGAAGGGAGCACTTTTCTCCCACTCCAACCACTCGGGAGCGTACAAGGCCATGACGATTATGGCGTCTCCGCCCGGCGAAAAGAGTATTCCGCCGTCCCCATGCGTATCATCAATCCAGCCGACCTTATGCGCGAAAGGAACAGCTTGCGGCAGGCCATTTTCCAGCAGCGTAGCCAGCTCATTGAGCTGCAGCATCTGCAACATTTGGCGACATTCGCCGGCGGTTAGCTGTTCAGGGTATCTCTCCCGCAGCGGCCCGCCATCCCTCTCTGCGCAGTTGTAGATCATCTCAAAGAGCTGCGCCAGGTCGCCGGTCGTGGTTTGTCGAAAAGGATCGGCGTGGGTTGTGATATCGGTGCGCCGGTTGGCCGGCGTCAAAACGGTATTCAGCCGCTCCGGCCGCGGCTCGGCGTCGATGGGCACGGCGATAAAGGTGTTATACAGCCCCAGATCGCGCATCGATTGGCTGACGATATCCGCCCCGGCGTAGGCATCTGCTTTGCCGGCGATGGTTTGCAGCAGCAAGTTGGCGGCGAAGTTGCTGGAGAGCGACGTCGTCTCCGTGATCAGTTTCGTCTGCTCAATGTCTGGCGGCCGATCCAAAACACGGTAGGTGTTGATCAGAATGGGCACTTTGACCAGGCTCATACCGGCGAGAGCCACGTCCTCATTGCGGGCGATACGCTGCCCCGTGTTCTAGATCGACAACCACGTAACTGCTAAAGCCGTCGAAAGTGGACAGTGTTTCCTCTATAGCCGCCTCTAGATAACGCAAATCCGGCGTCCCCTGTTCAGCTACGGCCGCCGCCGGCGGCGTGCTTGTTGGGGCAACTGTTGCAACGGCGGCCGGCACTGCTGAAGCCGTGGCCGACGGTCGTGTTGGCGTGGGCATCAGTTGCTGGGGTGGAACGGTGGACGGCCGTACCGCTTCCGCACATGAAACCAAGAGCAGGAGGACCAACAAGAACAGCAACCATAGTAGTTTTCGCAAACGCATAAGCCGGAAAGTTAGCGGTTCAGGAGGGAAAGGACAAGGTGTGAGGCAACGCCCTTAGCTGGGGTTAATGGGGGTAGAGGGTAGGTGACGGCTGACCGTTAGTTCATTCGCAAGAAAGATCATGTTCACTGTAATCAGCAATTTGGCTCAACGCACCCTCACGCGCAAAAAAGCCACCTTAACAGGTGGCTCTTTTGTTTTCAGCATACGTGCCGGATGGTCGCTTGCTGCCAAGGCAGTGGTTTGATCTGTTGGTCCAGGGCAGCAATCTGCTGATCAAGGTTCTTTAGATTTTCTGAACTGTCCTCTACAGCGATGCGCATTTCGCGTGATTTTGGTCTTTTTGCGCTTTAAGGGATTGGTTTTGTTTATCTGGGCTGAAGCCCTTACTCCGCTTGTTGTTGGTTTTGTTTATGGCGGAGTATCTGGGCCGAAGCCCTTGCTCCACTTGTTGTTGGTTTTGTTTATGGCGGAGTATCTGGGCCGAAGCCCTTGCTCCGTTTGTTGCGATGTCTTTGAACATTGGGGTTCGCTTTAGAAGTCGTCGCCTTCAAGGTAATCCAAGACGGGGTAGGTCCGCGATACATCCGCTAGCCAATCCTCTCCTTGTGTTCGTAGATAATAGTGGTAGCTGGAATAAGGCCAATTGCTGAGATTGGCGACGCAGCCGTGTTTGATGGGATTGTTGTGAATGTAGTTGAATCGTGTCCAGAAACCGTATTCGTCGCGGATGCAAGTGTCCCAATAATTGTACCAAATTTTGCGCCCTCGTTTTCCTTCCCAGCCGTTGATGGTGAATGATGTGCTGCCATGTAATCTTTGCAAGAAGCGCGGCAAGGAATAACCATTGCGGCTTTTGAGCAGCAGATGATAATGGTTGTTGAGGATGACCCACGCTTTGAGTTTGATCTTGAATTCCTGGATGTGTTCTTTGAGCTGGTCGCGGACGAGAATTTTGGCCTGATCGCTGACGAGATAGGGAGATTGTTGATAGGTTGCGGCCGTGATGATATACCATGTGTCGTCGAGGTAGAGGTGTGGAGGCGCGTGTTGGTGGGGCAGCGGCGTAATCGCTTCAGCGATGGATGGTGATGACTGCTGCGGAGGCACCGCTTTTGCATGGGAAGGAGACGCTGAAGCGTTTACTCCGGCATTGTTCTCCAAGGTAGAATCAGCGGCGTTATGCGACGATTGCTCCGGAGAAGACGCTTTTGCATGGGAAGGAGACGCTGAAGCGTTTACTCCGGCATTGTTTTTCGATTTTTGGGCCATGTCTATTTCCTGAGAAAAGCGGCGGCGCTGCGCGCCGCAAAAGCAGAGAGCCGCCTGCGGCGGCTTCAGAGAAAGCAGAGTACAGAGTTATCAGAGTTCAGAGGTGAGCAATGGGGACACGACTACCCGAAACCCGTAGTGGTCGACGACGTAGGTCGGATAGATCCAGTCGCGGTACGCGCAACGCACATAGCGCTCTGAAGCCGCCCATGAACCACCTCGGAGAACCGTCCGATCCGTAGCGCGTCTGGCCAACTGCTCACGGCCGTCAGCCGGATCGTAGGGGTAGGATTTATAAAGGCTGCGCGTCCACTCCAAGACATTGCCTAGTATCTCCTCGCAGCCATAGACGCTGGCCGCCGCGGCGTAGGATCCGACAGTGCTTGTGCGGTTTATCTCGCCCGCGCCGTAATTGGCCATTTCGGGCGTGATCTTGTTGCCAGACCAGGTAAACCGGCGGCTTGGCTGGAGATTATCGCGCAGGGTCAAAGGCGCAGGATCAGCCAATGACAGGTCTTGCAGAGCGCGCGCTTGCGGCTCTTCTGGGATCTGCACGCCGCCACGCGCCGCTTTTTCCCATTCTGCCTCGCTGGGCAAAGTCACCTGCCATCCGGCCGGCAGCCAACCTGCTGCGCGCCAGCGCGCCGCTAACCAGCGTGTGAAGGCCAGCGCCTCAAACCAGCTCACGCCCACCACGGGCAGGTTGGCCCAACGAAAGGCCGCTCCAACATCCCAAGGCTCTGTACGGCGCTGGCCGTAGGCGGTATAAGCGCCTTGCCGCCACAAGCCGGCAGCTATCGCCTCTGGCCACCACTCCTGATTGGCATACCCCTGATCGGCGACGAAGGTCTCGTATTGGGCAACGGTCACTGGAAAACGGGCCAGGCAGAAATCGTAGTCCAGGAATGAAACCAGGCTGGCCTGCTCTCCTTCGTCCAACCAGAAATCCCCTGCCGGTACAAGGCAAAACTGCATGGCGTCCACATCCAGCACCTCAGGGCGCGGGTCGCCCAATTGGGCCAGGTGGCGGCCGGCCAGCGCCCGTTCCGCCGCGGGCAGAAGCGGCTCGCGCAGCAAGCGCAGCAGCCAGTGACGCACACGGGCCAGGAGCGGCTGCTGGGCCGGCGTCAGATCATTCAGATCCGCGGTCTCGCAGATGAGCTGGCCGGCGAGGTGCGCCCCCCAATAGTCGGCAACCTCACCCGCTGCGGGATCTTTAAAACACAGCTCTTGCACCAGCCCCCACAGGGCATAGGCGCTGCCGCGGGCTGCCTTGGCCCCGGCCAGCAGCGTCACTTCGCGCCAGCGGTTGGGCTCGCCGCGCGCCAGATTGGCCACTTGGGCCGGATAGCCTGGCCCGGTCAGGTGGCAGGCGGCCAGGTACTCCTGAAAGGTGCGGTGGGGGAAGGTGTAAATATCCTGGCCCCTGGGCAAGAGCAGCCCGGCGCGGTTGCTGAGGTAATCGACGAGCTGGGCCGGCTGCAAGGATTGATCGGCGCTTAAAGCGAGGAGGCCCATGACCAGGTCAGCACCAGGGATATCAGCGGTGCCTACCGTATCGGGTTGTTTTTGGTGCCCTTCAAAGGCCAGCTTATCGAGCAAGCCGCGCACTTTTTCCCGGTCCACCTTCAGCCACTGCTCCAGGCTCGGCTGGCGCAGTTGCACCGCCCCATCCGCAGCGCGCATGATGCGCTGCTGCTCCCAGATATCGAGCAGCAAAGCGACGGCATCGGCGTACAACTGTTCCCGCTTTTGCGGCAGGCTGCCGCCGCGCCAGGCGTGCAAACTGGCCATCAAGGTCAGCAGTAACGGCCGTTCGGCCAGATCGCTTAAACGTTTACTGCCGAAAATAGCTCCCTTGAGCAGCGCGGCCCGCCCGCCGGCATCTTCCTTGTTGAAGCGGCCGACGGCAACCATTTGCTCATACCAGCGATCGACAAAATGGCCAATTTGTGCTTCGCTGAACGGGGCCAGTACGGTTTCCGTAAAACCTGGCAGGCGCCAATCCTGCTTCTGGTAGGCATAAGTGCGGCTGGTGACCAGCACGCGGCTGCGGCGGCAGGTGCGGGCGATATCTTCGACAACCTGCTTGATTTGCAGGCGGTACTGGTCGGAGGCCGGCACCTCGTCAAGGCCGTCAAAAAGGAAAAGGCCCCCTTTTTCCAGCATCTCTCTTTGCAAGAAGGGCGCATACTGGCCCAATCCGGCAGCGTGCAGCTCAGTGGCAACAAAATCCCACAAATGGACGGCCGTGGCTTTCTGGCCCGCCGGCGGCAGGCCGCGCGCGGCGAACTCGCGCAAAGTGATACAGGCCGGCAGCAGGGCGCCATGATTCCAGGGTTGGGGCGCTTGTATCCTTTCTGTGTCTTCGCGCAACAGCCGATCATTATCCTCTTCAGGCAAGGGTGTTGTCAGCAAATCGAGGTTCAGGGTCTCGTCAGCCAAACCCTCTCCGGCCAGGCAAACGGCGACGAAGTTGACGAAAGTGCTTTTGCCGCTGCCCGGATCGCCGAGCAATACCAGGTGGCGCTGGCGGTTCAACTGCTGCAACGCCGCCAGCCGGCGCGGCCGTTTCTGGGGATCTTCCCGTGCCTCTGCTGCCAGCCCTAAATGGTCTGCTTCCGTGCTCTCGGTCAGCAGAGCCGTATAGACGGCGCTTAAGCGCAAGCGTTCCTTGTCGGCCGTGACTACCTTGGGGTCAATACCACCCAGCAACAAGCGGTTGTGCTCGCCCAGCACAAGGCCCAGGTACGCTTCGCGCAGCGCCTTCTGATCCACCTGTGTGGGATCGGTCTGCTGGATTAAGTCACCCGCGACGGTAATTTTGTCCCCAGCAACCTGATCACCCCCCACTTTATCCCCATACACGACATCGCCGTACTGGTTCTTGTGGGTCACGGTTTGGGTGGATTGATCCATGATCAGTTCGCCCACGTCCCCCTGCAGAACAAGGCCGACACGACCGGCGACTATGTTGTCGTCACCCTGGATAATCAGGCCGTCGCCAATGAGTTGGGCCTCAAAGCGCGCACTATTGCCAATTTGCTGCATGTCCGACTGCAACTGCGCGAAGAAAGGGTGCCAGTCGGCGGATGCCAGGGCGTCATGCGCCTGGGGAATCGCTTGCAAGGCTTCTAGAATCTGATCCAGGACCGGTTGCAGATCCTGTTTAGCGACGGCACGCTCCGCCAACCAGGCCAGCACCGCAGCTTCATCAGGCGCTTCATCACGCGTGGCGGCTTCGTACCAGTTCTGAATTTGGGAAGCGAGCAGGTTGCCGCCCACGCCGCCGGCAATGGTGCCCAAGGCCATGATTGCCGGAAGCGGCAGCGGCTGTCCCGCTTGCGCCGCCGCGCTGACATACTCAACCAAAGGCCATAGGGTAAATGTCGTCAAGCCGCCGTAGGCCAGCAGCCCGGCAGGCGTTCGCCGGCCTTTCAGCCAGGAGGCCAGCTCCGCATACTTTTGCCTCGCTTCTCTCTGCCATTGCTCGACTGAAAAGCTCATCGTAGACCTCCTGTTTGGTTTGCTCGGTAGATCATACCAGAAAAAGGGGTCAGGTGTCAGGTGTCAGATGTCGGCTGAAGGCGGCTAGGCCAATCTGCAGATGGGTCGGAGACAGCCTTGGTCAAGTTCGGAAAAACTACAAACAGCCCCAACTTTGCGATACAATCACTTTTGGCTGACGGCTGATAGCTGACACCTAATAGCTGACACCTAATAGCTGACATCTGATAATTGACAGCCAAGGAGGCACGCACCGATGCAATTTGGCCTATTTGAAGAAAAACCGCATTATTACGCTTCGTTGGATGAGCTTGTCGACTACATGATGAAGATGGAGGATGATCCTCTCTTTCCAGAAGGAACCTCCATGGTCATTTACCGTGGCAACCCGGCCGCGAAATTGATGATCATCGGCGAAGCGCCGGGCACGGAAGAGGATCGCCAGGGAAAACCGTTCGTCGGCCGTTCCGGGCAACTGCTGGATCAGATCTTAAGCGCCGCCAAGTTCGATCCTGAAGAGGATGTGTTTATCACCAATGCCGTCTTTCGCCTGCCGCCAGGCGATGGGGGCAAACCGCTGCGCAAACCTACGAATGATGAAATCGATTTCTACAAACCGTACCTCCTGGAGATCATCCGCCTCGTTGATCCGCTGATCATGCTGCTCTCCGGCAATGTGGCCACGCAATCTTTGCTGGGCCAGACGGGTATCACCAGGTTACGCGGCCAATGGTTTGACTACCACGGCCGTCCGACGATGCCCATCTTTCACCCCGCTTACCTGCTGCGCAACCCCAGCCGCCAACCAGGCGGCCCAAAGGCGCTGACCTGGCAGGATATTCAGGAAGTGCGGAGGAAGTATAATGAGCTGACAGCTGTCAGCTGACAGCCGTCAGCCGTACGCCAATAGGTGAAATGGTGCGGGATTTTAGGAAGTTGCAGGTTTGGGAGAAGAGTCACCGGTTGACGCTGGCGATTTATAAGGCGACGGTAGGATTTCCCATAGCAGAAACTTACGGACTAACAAATCAAATTCGTCGTGCAAGTGCTTCGATTCCAGCCAATATTGCCGAAGGTTGTGGCAGGAACAGCAAGGCTGAAGTCTGATAACCGATGGCTGACTGCTTCTCCCCCCAAGCCGCGCTTCGCGGCGAACCCAGCTATGTTTGGCGCTCGGGCCAGGACCGGCGCCTGGACAAGATTCGGGAGTGGGCCGATCTACACGGCCGTATTCTGGACAACGGCTGCGGCTTGGGAACTTACCTCGATGCCTTTGCCCCCTTCAGCAGCCAACGTTTTGGCCTGGAGGTTGAACCTGATCGCGCTGTGCAGGCTTTGCCCACGGCCAGCGGCATCGCTCAAGCAGTAGGCGAAAAACTACCCTTTGCCAGCGACACATTCGATCTGGTTTTCAGCAACGAGGTCATCGAGCATGTTCAAGACGATGCTCGCTACGCGGCAGAAATGGTGCGTGTCGCCAGGCCGGGCGGCCGTATTCTGCTCTTTTGCCCCAACCGCTGGTACCCGGTCGAGCAGCATGGCATTTTCTGGCGTGGTCACTACCAGTTCGGCAATATCCCCCTGGTGAACTATCTCCCGAACAGGATGCGCAACCGTCTCGCCCCCCACGTGCGTGCCTATAGCAGAGGTTCCTTATTCGCTCTCTTCCAACCTTTGCCCGTACGCTTCGTGCACCACGAACGGCTGTTTGGCGGTTACGACAATATCGTCTACCGCTGGCCCAAATTCGGCCGTTATCTAAAAAAAGTTCTCTACAGCGCCGAGAAAACACCCTTCGCCGCGCTTGGCCTCTCCCATCTTCTCGTGCTGCAGAAGCTGCCCGAGATTCCTGCTGGGTGACGGTAGTCTCAAATAATTGGTCGCCAAAAATGCGCGTTTCTCGTAAAATGACGGGTCCAATTGGCTTGAATTCAACCGCCTGCGGCCATACAATCAAGGTATAAAGAGAACGCAGGTTTTAGCAGAACGAAAATGATCGCTAGAAATCGGATATCGACAAACAGGAAGATCCTGTAGTTTCCTCATCGCAGGTGTCCAATTTCTTTTCAGAAGAGGTACAAGAAATGAGTACAAATGGTAGTAGTAACGGACAAGGTGATGCTGGCAGCTTCCACATTAAAGTAGGGCTGGCACAAATGCTGAAGGGCGGTGTGATCATGGATGTGGTTACACCTGAGCAGGCGAAGATCGCCGAAGAGGCTGGGGCTGTAGCCGTGATGGCCCTGGAGCGGGTGCCGGCAGACATTCGCGTACAGGGGGGTGTGGCCCGCATGTCCGATCCCGGTCTGATCAAGGAAATCATCAAGACAGTCAGTATCCCGGTGATGGCCAAAGCCCGAATCGGTCACTTCGTGGAGGCCCAGATATTGCAGGCCATCGGCGTCGATTACGTGGACGAAAGCGAAGTCTTGACCCCGGCTGACGTGGCGCACCACATCAACAAGCACGCCTTCAAGGTCCCCTTCGTATGTGGCTGCCGCAATTTGGGCGAAGCGCTGCGTCGCATTGGCGAAGGGGCGGCGATGATTCGCACCAAGGGTGAGGCCGGCACCGGAGATGTGGTCGAGGCTGTACGCCATGCCCGCACGGTATTAGGTGAGATTCGCCGCTTGCAACTGATGCCTGATGATGAGTTAATGACCTATGCCAAGAACATCGGCGCGCCTTATTCATTGGTAAAAGAAACAAAGGAATTGGGCCGCATGCCGGTCGTCAACTTCGCCGCCGGAGGTATCGCCACGCCGGCTGATGCCGCTTTGATGATGCAGCTCGGCGTCGACGGTGTTTTTGTTGGCTCAGGCATCTTCAAGAGCGGTGATCCTGGTCGTCGCGCCAGAGCCATCGTCGAAGCCACAACACACTATAACAACCCCGAAATCCTGGCCAAAGTCAGTGAAAACCTAGGCGAACCCATGGTCGGTATCAGCGTCAGCAGCCTGCCGGAAAGCGAACAATTGGCAACACGAGGCTGGTAAATAGGAGTCAGCTATGAGCTGTCAGGGCTGATAGCTGATGGCTGACCCCTTGAAACGGTATGAAAATCGGCGTCCTGGCGCTGCAAGGCGCGTTCATTGAGCATATTGAGATCCTGCGCCGCTTGGGTGTAGAGGCGGTGGAGGTCCGGCTGCCGGCCGACCTGGACGGCCTGGATGGACTTATTATTCCCGGGGGTGAGAGTACGACCATTGGCAAGCTGGCCGAAATCTATGGCCTGATGGGCCCGCTCCGCACCTTTGCCGCCGAAAAACCAGTTTGGGGCACGTGCGCCGGCATGATCTTTATGGCCAAGGATATTGGCGTGGACCAACCGCTTTTGGGGGTGATGGACATTGTCGTACAACGCAACGCCTTCGGCCGTCAGGTTGACAGTTTTGAAACCCTGCTACCAGTAACGATCCTAGACAATGGAGCCGGCCAGCCATTTCCTGCGGTCTTCATTCGCGCCCCACGCCTGGTGGAGGCAAAGGGAGAAGCAGAGGTCATCGCGCGGCTCAATGACGGCACGGCCGTAGCCGCACGAGAAGGGCACTGGCTCGTCACCGCCTTTCACCCCGAACTGACCGGAGATGATCGTTTTCACCGCTATTTCTTAAGTATGAATCGTGCCAACGGGATGTGACCCTCGCAGCGCCAACATCCTTTTGGCCCACTCGCCCCACAATTTTCAACTATAACGAGCCACCGTGAGCTGTGACTGTTGTTTAGAAGCGACAGCCACCTATAATTCAGATCGCACGGGCAGAACAACCGTAAAAGTAGCGCCCGAGTTGGGTTCGGGGTTGTTCTCCACCCAGATACGGCCGTTATGCCGGCGCACTATCCCCTCAGTAACAAACAGACCCAAGCCAACACCATGTCTATCCACCTTCGTTGTGAAGAAAGGCTTGAATATCTGGTCCATGATATCAGGGGCAATTCCAGGCCCGCTGTCTATCACAGAAAAAGCAAATCGTCCTTCGACCTTTCCCTCTCCTGATTCCGAGCCATTGTGCACCGGCAGATGTTCACTTGCCGGGTGGGTCCAGAAGCGAAGTTGAATAGTGCCGCCACCCGGCTTCATCGCATCACACGCATTGGCCAGCAAGTTCACCAGCACTTGTGTGATACGATTGTGATCACAGACAATCGACCCGCAATCCTGCGGTAATTCAACAAATATCGCAACATTATCCTGCTTCAGGAACTGCTGTTCCACCAGAATCAAAGAGTCACGTACGATCAGGCTCACATCGGTCACAGCCATTCGCGGCTCATCCGTGTGCGCATAATTGTGTAGAACCTCCAGGACATGGGCGCTACGGAAGGCGTTGCGCTCGATTGCGCCGACATACTGTTCCAGCAGCTTCTGATCCAATGTGTTGGCTTGCATTTCAGAAAGCAAGTTGTTACAGGCCGCGGTAATGACACTTAGCGGGTTGGCCAATTCATGTGCAACCCCGGTGGTCAGCGACCCAATGCTGGCCAGGCGCTGCGTGTGCGCCAGCGCTCTGCTCAGGCGGTCCAATATATCTTCATCCATACCTTGCAGAAAAAGATTGTGTAGTTGTTGTGATTCTAATAGGATCGACTCTTCCATCTTCCCCCATCTTCACCCGGAACCCCGGATATTGGACTTCCTAGACAATGCCTGTAGCATATGTCAATCACGGCTTGTAGTCAGTATGTAGGCCGTAAATTGATTGTGAAGGTGTCGTAAAGCTTCCGTTCTCCTATCTGATACAGATGGAGATCTTAATTCATTTGAATGAATTGAGAAAAACATTTAAACTCATTGCATTAATTGCTCTTTAGGCAATGCTCTCAGCGCATGGTAACATTCGCAAAGGAGACTGCGAGGAAACGAGGATGGCAGGTGAAATGACTATTGAACGCCCCCCTTTAACACCGGAGATGTTGCATCCGGTAAAAGAATACAAAGAAAAGGGTCTATACTTTTATCTCGAAGCAACTGAGGAGCTACTTCCTAACGGCCGAGTCAATGTGATCAACCACGGGGAGATGATCATGTTGGGCGGCTATTCCTATCTTGGGCTTATAGGCCATCCCAAAATCAACGCGGCAGCCAAAGCGGCCATTGACCAATATGGCACAGGCACATATGGCGTGCGTTTGCTGGCCGGATCTCTGAAGCTTCACAACGAACTGGAGGCACGAATCGCCGACTTTAAGCAGACAGAGGCGGCCGTGACTATGTCCAGCGGTTACGTGACCAATCTGGCCACCATTTCCAGCTTGCTGCGTAAGGGAGATACGGTCATTTGCGACAAACTTAATCACGCCAGCATCGTCGACGGGTGCCTCCTGGCCATGGCAAAATTCGTGCGTTTCCGCCACAATGACATGGATCATTTGGAAAGACGTCTGCAAGAGGCCAACCCACACGGCCGTAAGCTTGTCGTAGCCGACGCCGTATTCAGCATGGATGGTGACATCATCGATTTGCCTGAAATGGCCCGCCTGTGCAAGAAGTATGATGCCTATCTGATGATTGATGAGGCCCATTCCATCGGCGTCATAGGTGAGACAGGACATGGCATTGAAGAGCATTTTGGCATGCCGCCCGACACCATAGATATCAAGATGGGCACATTAAGCAAAACCATTCCCAGTGCTGGAGGTTATGTAGCCGGCAGCGAAGCGTTGGTCACTTTCCTGAAACATGAGGCGCGTGCCTTCATCTTCTCTGCGGCCGTTCCTCCTCCCTCGGCTGGTGCAGCAATGGCCGCCTTTGATGTCATTGAAGAAGAGCCCTGGCGGGTCCAGAAGATCCAATCTTTGTACCAGCGCTTTGCCGGTAAGCTGCGTGATGCTGGATTCGACTTGCTGCAGACAGAAACGGCGATTGTACCGGTCGTTTGCGGCTCGACCCCGGTAGCGGCTGGGTTGGCAAGGCATTGCCAGAATAACGGCATCTTTGTACAAGCCGTCGTCGCGCCCGTGGTACCCGAAGGACTTGCGCGCCTGCGTGCCTGTGTCTCCGCGGCACATACAGTCGAAGACCTGGATTATTGCGCCGATATCATCATCGAAGGGGGCAGGCAGTTTGGCGTAATCTCCTAAGGAGTTGATGTGGTCGCCAGGAGTACATACATTTCACCCCTTCCCAAAAACATAGAATTGAAAGACCTCCCGCCAGATCGCAGCGGGAGGTTTTTACTTGACGGGATTTCGAGGGTTTGGCTGAGTTTCTGTTGAGATAATATTGCCCAGTCTACCCGTCCATGATAAGATTCTGGCATTGGTCTAATTTATCGAATGAATCCGATTAATGCGACTTTCTAAGCTCGACTCACCATTTCTCAGGTATCTAATCGACAGCGATGTCATGGTTGGCCGGCGCCTTCCCGCGTTGAATGATATCAGTCGTGAAATGGGCATCAGTGTAGGAAAACTGCGTGAGCAAATGGAAGTAGCGCGCAGTATGGGCCTGGTGTCGGCGCGCCCACGCCTGGGTGTCCAACGCCAACCGTTTGATTTTTCGCAAATGCTCGTCGACGGTGTCCTATTTGGCCTGGCCTCCGGAGAAGCAAACTTCGAGCAATTTAGCCGGCTGCGCCAGGTGGTTGAAGCCGGGTTCTGGGACCAGGCTGTTGTATTGTTGATGCCTGCGGACAAGCAAGAGCTGCTTGACCTAATAGCCAAAGCATGGGACAAACTGCTTGGCGAGCCGATCCACATTCCCAACAGCGAACACCGCGATTTGCACCTCACCATCTTCAAGCGACTAGACAATCCCTTTGTTCAAGGCATTTTATCCACCTACTGGGATACGTACGAAGCAAGCGAATGGACGCGCTTTGTACGTTATGCCTATTGGATCGAGGTTTGGACTTATCACGAGAAAATCGTCAATGCCTTGTGTAATAATGATTTTGAGTTGGGCCGGCAGCTGCTGGTCGAGCATTTTTCGTTGCTGAGATCGATTCCTTCGCCGGATATGGAACAACCGGCAGAGAGCGTTCAGTTTTCCCCCATAACGAAAGGAGAGACCAAATAATGGGCACTGTTGAAACAGTATCTGAAACAGCCCTTGTCGCAGAACGGCCGTCGATTGTGAATGATTTTTCACTCGTGGTGGCCACGGTCAACGGTACTGGTAGCCAGACGGCTAACCTGGCACTGTTGCGGGCTTTATTCAAGATGGGCATCCCCATCAATGGCAAGAACATCTTCCCATCCAATATTCAGGGCCTACCCACATGGTATCACATTCGCGTCAGCCATGAAGGGTATGTGGCCCGCCGCCAGACTACCGAGCTCTTGGTAGCTTTCAATCTGGCTACCTTAGCTGAGGATATCGCCAATCTCCCTCCGGGAGGTGTTTGCATTCACAATGCTGACTGGCGTGCCGTGCCGCAGCGAGATGACATCACTTATTACCCTATCCCAGTGAATCGTTTCGTGACCACGACGGGCATGAAGGGCAAACTTCGCGACTACATCGCCAATATGGTTTACGTAGGCGCGGTTGCCCAACTCCTGGATATTCCTTTACAGCAAATTGATGACGCCCTCGACTTCCACTTTAAAGGTCGCCGCAAGCTAATTGACCCCAATTTGGACGTGGTGCACGCAGCCTATGAATGGACGGCCGAAAACATAGTCAAAACCGATCCTTACCGCGTAGCGCCCATGAACGAGACCGCGGGCATGATTATGATGACTGGAAACGAGGCCGCTGCACTTGGCGCCGTTTACGGAGGGGTCACTTTCGTGGCCTGGTATCCGATTACCCCTTCTACCAGCGTCGTGGACGCGCTTAACGGCTTCTTGTCGCGATTACGTGTCGATCCTGAGACAGGGCAGAAGAGTTATGCCGTGATCCAGGCTGAAGACGAGCTAGCAGCCATCGGCATGCTGCTGGGTGCAGGATGGGCCGGGGCCAGAGCCATGACAGCCACATCAGGCCCGGGAATTTCACTTATGGCAGAGTTTTCTGGGCTGGGCTATTTCGCCGAAATTCCAGCGGTTATCTGGGATGTACAGCGGGTAGGCCCGAGTACAGGTATGCCAACGCGTACAGGCCAGGGAGATATCACCTTCGTGTACACGCTGGGCCATGGCGATACCAAGAATGTCATACTTCTGCCTTCTACGATCCAAGAATGTTTTGAATTCGGCACCACGTCATTCAATTTGGCCGACGAACTGCAAACCCCGGTTTTCGTGCTTAGCGATCTCGACTTAGGCATGAATAACTGGATGTCGGAACCGTTCACCTATCCCACAGAGCCCATTAAGCGCGGCAAAGTATTGACAGCCGAAGAGGTGGAAGAAAAGGGTTTTGCTCGTTATAAAGATTTTGATGGGGATGGGATTGGTTATCGTACCCTTCCAGGCACCGATCACCCCAAGGCAGCGTTCTTCACAAGGGGTACCGGCCATAATGAATATGCCGTCTATAGTGAAAAGGCAAGCGATTGGGTCGAGAACATGGATCGCCTCTTGCGCAAGTTCGACACCGCGCGAGAAAAAGTTCCTGGCCCAGTCATTGATGAGACAAAGGACGCGGAGGTTGGGATCATCGCCTTCGGCACAACCCATTTTGCAGTCGAAGAAGCGCGGGATCGGTTAGCCGCAGAAAAGCTTAAGACCAGCTATCTTCGTCTTCGCGCTTTGCCGATCAATGACGAGGTGAAGGAGTTTGTTGCCCGCCATGATCGCGTCTATGTTGTGGAACTAAATAGAGACGGGCAGATGCACGCCATATTATTGGCGGAAATGCCAGAGATGGCCATGAAGTTGATCTCGTTGGCCCACATGGACGGCTTGTCGCTGACAGCGCATTGGGTAAAGCAGGCAATCAATGCCAAGGAGCAAGGATAAGATGGGCACCCGCACAAGAACACCCAAGATTAATCTAATCGGCCTGAGTAAGAATGACTATTCGGGACAACCCTCAACGCTATGTAATGGATGTGGGCATAATTCGATAGCCAGCCAGATTATCCAGATTGCCTACGACTTAAATATTCGCCCGAATGAGATCATCAAGTTGAGCGGCATCGGCTGCTCCAGTAAGTCCCCAGCCTATTTTCTGGGCATGTCCCATGGCTTCAACTCCTTACACGGCCGTATGCCTTCCATCGGCACCGGCGCCTTGATGGCCAACCACCATCTGAAAGCTATCGGCGTCAGTGGTGATGGGGATACAGCCAGCATCGGGCTGGGACAATTCAAGCACGCCGTGCGCCGCAACGTTCGTATGGTTTACATCGTCGAAAACAATGGTGTGTACGGGCTGACCAAGGGTCAATTCTCGGCCACGGCTGAAGAGGGCCATGAATTGAAATATGCCGGGAAAAACGAATTGCCACCGATTGACATCTGCATGGAAGCGATCGTAGCCGGCGCCGGCTTCGTGGCCCGTTCCTTTTCCGGTGATGCCAAGCAGGTGCGCGAATTATTAAAAGCCGCCTTGAGCCATCGTGGCATGGCCGTGCTGGATATCATCAGCCCCTGCGTAGCCTTTAATAATGTGGACACATCGCGCAAGAGCTACGGCTTTGGGCGCGAACACGAAGCTCCGCTACATGACTTTGGCTGGGTGCCACCGGCGGTGGAAATTGAAATCGAAGCGCATGAACCTGGTACCGTGCGCGATATCGAACTTCACGATGGATCCCACGTCCAGCTGCGTAAACTGCGAGAAGAGTACGATCCGACCGACAAGATAAATGCGCTTCGCCTGCTGCAAGAAACAGAACACTCCGAAGAGTTCGTTACCGGCCTGATCTATTTCGACCCTGTGCGCGATTCACTGGCCGAAGCCGCCCATCTACCGGACATGCCTCTGGCACTCCTGCCCGACGAGGTGATCCGTCCCTCAAAGGAATCGCTGGATGAACTGATGGCCAGCCTGCTATAGGGCGACCGGTTTGGGGCAACGGCCGTTCTCAACAGCACCTTTAATCGAAGCGTTGCCCGATGGTGGCGCTTCGATTTTTCTTATCACCTGGAGGAAATAAAGATGAAAATTTATCGCTTGGCCTTGATCGGCTTTGGCAACGTAGGCCAGGGAGTGGTCCAGATACTACGCGACCGCGGCCACGATCTAACCCAACGATACGGTGCACAATTCCAAATCGTGGCGGTTAGCGATTTCCTGAAAGGCAGTCTCTACAATCCCGCCGGGTTGGATCCAGCGCAATTGCTAACAGCCAACGAGAATGATGGCCATCTACGCAACCTGGAAGCACCTCATCATGGTTGGGATGCCCTGGAAACCATCACGCGCAGCAATGCAGACATTGTCGTGGAGATAAGCTATACCGACTTACAAACTGGGGAACCGGCGCTAAGCCATATCCGCGCAGCATTGGCAGGGGGCAAACACGTTGCCACAACCAACAAGGGACCTATTGCCTTGCATTATCCCGCCTTGGCAGATCTGGCCCGGCAACACCAGGTCCAGATTCAGGCCGAAGGCACCGTGATGAGCGGAACCCCGGCGATCCATCTGGGGCAAGAACAACTGGCCGGGGCGGGAATAAGCCGCATTCAGGGCATTTTGAATGGCACGACCAATTATATCTTGACCCAAATGGAGTCCGGAGCAAGCTATAGTGATGCCCTGGCTGATGCGCAAGAGCGCGGTTACGCTGAAGCGGATCCGACGGGGGATGTTGAAGGAATTGACGCCGCCGGCAAGGTGGTGATCCTGGCCAATCTGCTGATGGGGGAGTCCCTGACTATGAGTGATGTGCAGCGGACCGGTATCACTGCTTTGACAGCGGAGGATATCGCCAACGCACGAGCAGCGGGAGAACGCTGGAAACTGATCGGCATGGTAGAGAGAACGAGCGGAACCATCCGGGCCAGTGTGCAACCGCTTCGCCTGCCATTGGCACACCCCTTGGCGGCCGTAAGTGGCGCTACCAACGCCATTACCTATACGACGGATTTGCTAGGCGACGTGACGCTCGTCGGCCCAGGCGCCGGACGTATTGAGACGGGTTACGCGCTCGTTTCCGATTTGCTGGCCATACACAGGGCACGAACCTGATATTAGATTAGGCCTATACTAACCACCTGTTTCCCCTGTTACCCAGGCATCCGGTGCGGCCGTGCTCTCCAGAAAGAGTTGCCGGTCAAACGCCGTCTCCATCAGCGAGACGGCGTTTTTTTCAGCTTCCCACAATTCGACCGCCGGATACTCGTCGGCCACAACCGTCAGGCGCAAGTTCCTATCATCCCAAAATGCATTGACGTCATCCACATTGGCGTTGCGCCCGCGTTCAAGGAATTCGGCCAGGCGCAGCATCGCCGCCAGGCGCACTAATAGGAGTTCGTCCCCTTCCTGTAACAAGCTCTCGTAACCAGACACGCTCGGCTTACCCTTGCGATGATAGCGAGTCAACAAAGCGATCAATGCAGTTTCTCGTGGACTGTATCCTGGCAATCCCCTATTGGTGATCAGCATCTGCGAGTGTTTGTGATGCGCAAAGTAGTCGATGATGGTGCCCAGGTCGTGTAAAAGCGCCGCGGCATCCAGAAGTTCCTGTTCAGCACGGCCGTAGCCGTGTAAAGGCACCAACTGCCCAAATAGTCTGTTTGCCAGGTAACGCACGTGAGTGGCGTGCTTTTTCTCATAATTATAGACGCGCGCCATGTTAATCACGCTGAAACGGCGGATATTGGCCACCACTGGATAAGACAAATGCTGCCAGAAGTGTTCAAAGAACAGCCCTTCACGCAGCCCGTTTATAGAAATGGTTAACTGTTCTTTACCCAGCCGCTCCATGATCGTATGGATCACTACGGCGCCAGGCAGAATGATATCAGCCCGGTCGCTGTTTAGGCCCGAAATCTCGCGCCGAGTTTCTAACGGCCGTTCACGCATTTGTTTGATGCTCTGGGCCACAGAAGCACGACTGAGAGAAAAACCGTGCAGGGTATTGAGTGGGTACTTCTGGCGGAATGCTTCAATGCTGGCCAGGTTACGAATCGTCCCGCCTATGCCTACTAACTGTTGATCCGGCTTATTCCCAGCCTTTTTGAGCCATGAAATTGTGTCGAGTTGGTGGTTAATCGCTGTGACAAGAGTCTCATATTCAGCCAAAGAAACGGGATCATTGCGCACATATCTTTCAGTGAGTGCAAGGGAGCCCAGTGGCAAGGCGGTGCCACGCTTAAATCGCCGGTCGCGAACTTCGGAGATTTGTGCGCTGCCTCCACCGATATCCACCACATAACCATTTGCCAGAGGCACTTCATTGAGCACGCCCAATGTACCGTAATAGGCCTCCCTCTCCCCATCTAGAATTTGCAGAAATAGTCCGATATCGCGCGCCACTTGTTCTACAAAAAGGGTTCCGTTTGCAGCTTCACGCACAGCGCTGGTCGCCGTAGCCACAATCTGATCCACGCCGGCTCCGTCACAATAACGCTTGAAGAGCCGTAAAGTAAACAGAGCCCTGCTGACGGCCATCGCACTCAAGCCTTGTGTGGTCATTCCTTCACGCAAGCGCACAACTTCACGAATCTCATCTTCGAGATGATAAGCATGACCTGGTATAGCACGCATTATGACCAGGCGGGCTGTATTCGACCCAAGATCAATGATGGCGAGGCGTTGTGCTTGACTGGATAACATCGTTTTCCTCTTTCGAAAACAGCTGCCAGCTATCAGCCGTCAGCTAATCCTTATTCATTCATGGTGGTGCGCACTACGGTGCATGAGCTCTCTTTCTAAATCGACAGTTTAACAGCCTATGGCCAGTGTCTTCCATTTTCCAGAGCCCATCTATCGAGTTAAACCAAGTGACTGACTAATCAGATTGTACAGGCGCGTGTCGCTAAATCCTAACGGTCCATAGTGGTTCTATGCGACCCGTATCGAAGCCCGGTTTTACGGTGCCTCCTAGTACCTGAACAAGTTGAGCCTGCAGGCGCGCGGTTATGGCTTCAACTAATGAACCGCTAAAGCGGTTGCTAAAAACCGTATTTGGCCAGTATCCAGAACAAGCCTTTGAAGAGGAATTCCGGCACATTTGCACATAGAAAACGGGGTTTATTGATATCACAACTATACAGGGCAACTTCAGGTATAATACTGCTCTTGGCAAAAAGGTGACCTGATGAGTAAGCGCGAGTTCCGGCTTGAAAATGAATACCCTTACAACCGCAGCCAACCGGTGCGCTGGATTGTTTCGCATGTCCTGCGCTACCCGCTGCTTCCGCTGGCCGCGTTCCTTGCTGCTCTTCTTGTAAGTGTCGTTAACAGCACCACGCAGGTGCTCATCGGCCGTGCATTTGACCTAATTGTGCAGCCAGATTGGGAAACGTCTGCTTTATTCACGATTGCCCTCGCGGTGTTTTTGTTGGCCGTCGCCAGTGGTTTTTTCGGCTTGATTCGCAATTTCAGCACGGAGTTCATCGCCCAACGTTTTGAACGGGATGCGCGTGACGAGATCTATATCGATTTGCTAGGTAAAAGCCAGACTTTCCACGGCCGTCAACGGATCGGGGATGTCATGGCCCGCGCCACCAACGATGTGCGCACCCTCAATATCATGTTCAGCCCGGGCCTCATGCTCATTTTCGACTCCGTATTGGGTATCGCCATCCCGGTGATCATGATCGCCTTCTTGGACGTACGGCTTCTTCTGGTGCCCATCTTGTTTCTCATTGGCTTTGTCATCACCATCTGGGATTATTCCCGGCAGCTAAATCCGGTAAGCGCGTCTATGCGCGAACAGTTCGGCATCGTGAATGCTGGACTGGCCGAAACGATCAGCGGCATCGAAGTAGTCAAAAGTAATGCCCAGGAGAAGCAAGAAAAGGAAAAGTTTGTCAGCGATGCCAGCCTATTCCGCGATTATTTCGTGCGACAGGGCGAGATCCAAGCCCGCTACCTGCCCATGCTCGTCTTCAGTATCGCCTGGGCCGGTGGCTTTCTCTTGGCCGCATTGCTCTGGCGTGCGGGAGAAATAAGTTCGGGCACTGTCGTGGCTTACATGGGATTGCTGGGCATATTGCGTTTCCCCACCTTTATTTCCATCTTCTCTTTCAATCTGGTGCAGCTGGGCATCGCCAGTGCCCGCCGTATCCTGGAAATGATCAACACGGAGACAGAACTGGATGAGAATGAGGCCGGCATTACCCAGCCCATACTTGGCAAGGTCATCTTCGACAATGTGAGTTTCGGATACAATGGATCGGCCGTTCTTGATGGGATTAGTTTTACCGCCAACCCAGGCGACACCATCGCCATCGTCGGCCAGACGGGATCGGGCAAGACAACGCTCACCCGGCTGATCAATCGCATCTTTGATACCGACCAGGGGCGTGTCCTTGTGGATGACGTCGACGTCCGTGATTGGAACCTGGAATCACTCCGTTCCCAGGTTTCTACCATTGAACAAGATGTCTTCCTCTTTTCGCGCACGCTGGCAGAGAATGTCGCCTTCGGCTGCCCGGATGCCACGCCTGAAGCAATTGAGCAAGCGGCGCGCGAAGCCCAGGCGGATGATTTCATTAGAAGCTTCAAAGACGGCTACGAGACAGAAGTGGGTGAGCGCGGTGTGATGCTCTCCGGAGGACAGCGCCAACGCATCGCGATCGCTCGCGCCTTCCTGACCGATCCGCGTATCCTTATTCTAGATGACAGCACCAGCGCGATCGACAGCGCTACGGAAGACCAGATTCAGCGCGCCATGCGGCGTATCAGCCGCCAGCGCACTACCTTCCTGATTACGCACCGTTTAAGCCAGATTCGTTGGGCGGATCGTATTCTGGTGTTACGGCAAGGGCAGTTGATTGATTGCGGCACTCACGAGGAATTATTGGCACGGAGTGACGATTACCAGCGGATTTTTGCCCGGTATGAATGATATTGATTTGATATAAGAGAGAAAAACCTATATGGTGACCTAGGTCACCATATAGGTTTCTTAAACAGAAGATCATGGGTTTTGTTTTAGACGGATTGGATACAGAAGATTACGACCGGCAATATGGTGATCGGGCGCTACTAGACCGCATCATCAGCTATTTTCGGCCGTATACGCGCCAGATGATTCTGGTGGCCGTGATGATCACCCTTAATTCGGCGGCCACGATAGCCGGCCCCATCTTGATCGCCAGAGCGATCGACCTGCTGACGGTAGACACCTCCAACAGAGCCCTGCTGCTTCTGACGCTGGGCATCGGCATCCTGGGTGTTTCAGCCTGGGTCTTCAACTTCATTCGCCAATGGTTTTCGGCGCGAGTGACGGGCAATGTGGTCCTCCAGCTGCGCCAGGACGTCTTCGTGGCCACCGTCGGCCATGATATGTCCTTCTACGACGAGCACCCTTCGGGGAAAATCGTCAGCCGCATTACTTCCGATACGCAGGATTTTGCCGAAGTAGTCAACCTGACGCTCAATCTGGTCAGCCAAGTCCTGCTGGTCGTCCTGATAACCCTCTGGCTTTTTACGATCAACGTCTGGCTCACGCTACTGCTCATTGCGTTGACGCCAGTTGTGGTGATCGGCGCCCTCAGCTTCCGGCGCGTTGCCCGGCGGGTCACGCAAAACGCCCGGCGCGTCACGGCCGTTATCAATGCTCAGATCCAGGAATCGATCAGCGGCATCGTCGTGGCCAAGAGCTTCCGCCAGGAGCCGGCCATCTACGCCACCTTTGACGAGAACAATCAACAAGGGTACAAGATGGGCTTGCAGCGCGGTATGACACTAATGGCTATTTTCCCCTTGATGGGCATGATCTCCGGTTTTGGCACGGCTTTGATCCTCTTTGCCGGCGGTATGGCCAGCGCCAATCCGGCCAGTGGGGTCAGCACGGGTGATTGGTATTTGTATATGCAGGCTGTAGGTTTTTACTGGTGGCCGATGATGAACATCGCTTCTTTCTGGAGCCAGTTCCAGGATGGCCTCTCCGCCGCGGAACGGGTCTTTGCCTTGATTGACGCCGAACCGAAGGTTGAACAGACGGCTGACGAAGCGGTCGGCAAGCTAACTGGCCGCATCCAATTTCAAGAAGTGCGCTTCAGCTATACTGACAAAGAGATTGTGCTCCCCGACTTCTCGCTGGATATTAAGGCGGGCGAAACCCTGGCCCTGGTTGGGCACACCGGCGCGGGAAAGAGCAGTATTGCCAAGATCATCATGCGTTTTTACGAATTTCAGGGCGGGCAGATTCTCGTAGACGGCCGTGATGTTCGCAGACTGGATCTCAGCCAATATCACTTACAGACAGGGCTTGTGCCCCAGGAACCGTTTCTGTTCTCAGGCACAGTGGGCGAGAACATCCGCTACGGCCGACCTAGCGCCAGCGATGAAGATATACGCCGCGCCGCCATGCAGCTCAGCCAAGGGGAATGGTTAGATGCCCTATCCAATGGACTGGAAACGGATGTCGGCGAACGAGGCGGCAGCCTCTCTATGGGCCAGCGCCAACTGGTCGCTCTGGCCCGCGTCGTCCTTAAAGATCCCAGCATATTCATCCTCGACGAAGCGACGGCCAGCATCGATCCCTTCACCGAAATGCAGATTCAAGAAGGTCTGGACACCATCATGCGCGAACGCACGGCCATCGTCATTGCCCATCGCCTGTCCACGGTGAGAAACGCCGACCGCATCATCGTCATGGATAACGGCCGTATCATTGAGGAAGGAACTCATGACAGGCTGCTGGCCAGCAGTGGGCATTATGCTGAACTGTACAACACCTACTTCCGGCACCAGAGCCTGGAATATATTGAGAACTGGGTGAAAGAAGCGGATCAGATAACGGCCGATTGAATTTCAAACAACTACTCAAAATCACAATATTCAGTTAGCAGTGTTGGTTGACATTGCTATATTGCCATTGTATAGTAAAATCGCTTTGATTAAATACTTATTATATTTTATTATTCAGTATCTTTTCAGTTGACTTGAGATTTTATGTCCGATTTGCCAATAGGTATGATCACATTTCTGCTTACAGATATCGAAAGTAGCACGTTGTTGTGGGAAGAGCATCCCCAGGATATGCGCCTTGCGCTCATTCGCCACGACAGAATAATTGAAGAGGTTGTGGATGCCAATGAGGGCACTGTCGTTCGTCCTCGCGGTGAAGGAGACAGCCGCTTCGTCGTCTTTGACCAGGCGGATAAAGCAGTCAAGGCCGCCACCGAGATTCAGCAAGGTTTGGCCGGTGGCTTTTCTGACTTCCCTTTTTCCATAAGAGTACGTACGGGTCTGCACACCGGCACGGCCAGTCTGCGGGTGGGTGATTATTATGGCACGGCCGTTAATCGCTGCGCGCGCATTCGCGGGCTTGCCCACGGTGGCCAGACATTACTCTCTGAGGTTACATCCCAATTGGTGCGGGATGTTTTGCCTGAAGAACTGCGTCTCGTAGATATGGGCAGCCATCATCTTAAGGGTTTAAGCCGGCCAGAACATGTCTTTCAACTATGGATCCCCGACCTGCCAAACAAGTTTCCGCCCCTGCAATCCGCTGATGCTGTCCTCAATAACTTGCCGGAGGTAGCCACAGATTTCATCGGCCGAAAGCGAGAAGTCGCCGAAATCAGCGCCCTTTTTCTGCAGCAAAAAGCCCGGTTGGTCACCTTGACCGGCCCTGGAGGCGCGGGCAAAACGCGGCTCTGCCTGGAGGCTGCCCATCGTTTATTGGACGACTTTGTCCATGGCGTTTTCTTCGTCGATCTTTCGCCAATTACAGATCCGGCGTTGACAGCATCGACTATCACCCGGTCGATGGGTATCCGCGAAGGTGGCGGACGGCCGCCACTTGATAATTTGATAGATTTCCTTGCCGGTAAAGAGATACTCCTGGTTCTTGATAATTTCGAGCAAATCATCGCCGGGGCCACTATCGTTTCCCAAATCCTGACCTCGTCGAAAACAATCACTATCTTGGTCACCAGCCGCATTGCTCTCTTTCTGCGTGGGGAACGGGAGTACCCGGTCCTATCACTTAGCATGCCGGGGAAAGGAGAACCATTAGGAGTCGAGCAGCTGCTGGAGTTTGAAGCGGTAAATCTTTTTGTTGATCGGGCCAGGGCAATCCAGCCCTCATTTGAACTGACCTTGGAAAACGCCGCAGCCGTTCTTGGAATTTGCCGTCGTCTTGATGGTTTGCCATTGGCGATTGAAATCGCTGCCGCGCGCATCAGGATATTATCCCCACAGGCCATTTTAAACAGGCTTGATCGTAGTCTGCGATTGCTGGTTGGCGGCGCAGCAGATTTGCCAACCCGTCAGCAGACACTTCGTAGTGCGATCGACTGGAGCTATGACCTGCTTGGAAACGAAGAAAAGATTTTGTTCGCCCGGCTGAGTGTGTTTGGGGGTGGATTTACATTGGAAAGTGCCGAAGGTGTGTGCAATGCCAAAGGCGAATTCGATATCTTGTCTGGTGTTGAAACGCTCGTTAGAAATAACCTTGTGCGCCAGGTAGAGCCTGTTGCTGATCAACCTCGATTCGACATGCTGCTCACAATTCGCGAATTTGGCCGAGAAAAGCTTGATGAATCCGGCGAACTATTGGCCATGCGCCAAAGCCACCTGACATATTTTGCGCAGCAGGCGGAGACTTTGGGCTTATTGATTTTGGGGAGCCAGTCATCAAAAGGGTTAAAACAAATCGACCAAGAGCATGATAACTTCCGCGGGGCACTCGCCTACGGTTTGAAGAACGAAGACGGCCTGGGAATGGTCGTGCAAATTTGTTTGTATCTTTCCTGGTTCTGGTATCGCTATGGCCATTTCCATGAAGGTAGGGATTGGTGTGACCGTGCCCTTTCAGCAGCAGAAAACATGGGTGGCGTTGCCCACGTAATGGCATTATATGCGGCAGGGGTAATGGCCATGTGGGAAGGCGATCTTGACATCGCCGCCCAGAGAGCACAAGAATCAGTAGAGATTTCAGATACCATTTCTAATGATTTCATTCGCTCTCTAGCAAGGCAAGGCTATGGAGTTACGCTTATTAACCAGGGCAAAGATAAGGATGCTTATCCTCAATTGTTAGAAGCGGCCGAATTATTCGACCAGGTAGATAGCAATTATGGCAAAGCACTGTCGCTTGTGCACTTGGCCAATGTTGCCTTGGGTCTTGGCCAGTTTGACGAGGCGCTTGCCCGATTAGACCAGGCGAGGCCAATTGTAACCGCCGTTGGTGATCCCTGGCAGCTTGGCTTTTTGATGAATAACTATGGCGAGGTTGCCCGGGCACTGGGGGAGTTCGATAAGGCGGAAGCTTACTATAAAAAGACGGAGGAATATTTCCGGGATGCCGATGCTGTCGGCGATTATGCCCGGTTATTGTACGCTCTGGCGATCATTGCCCAACATAAGGAGCAGTATGAGAAAGCCAAAATTCTGTTCCATCAAAGCTTGAGCGAATTTCGCGAGTTGGGCAACAGACGCGGCATCGCCGAATGCCTGGCGGGAATGGCCGGATTGGCCGCTGTGCAAGGAGATGCTGTTTGGGCCGTCACTTTATACAGCGCGGCGGAAGCGTTGATAACTTCCTTTGGTGCTGCCTGGTGGCCGGCTGATCGTGTAGAACATAAACGTGCGTTACAACTTATGAAATCAAGCGTGGCACCAAGTGAATTTGCAAGGCTATGGGATTTGGGCCAGGTCATGAGCATGGAACAGGCCATATTTTTTGTGTTGGGAGATTAAGAACCGGACAAGCCAGAGTTTGGAATATATTGAGAATTGAGTGAAAGAAGCGGATCAGGTAACGGCCGATTGAAGGCCGTGTTGAATTTGAGGCGGCTTGCTCCAATCTTGAGTATATAACTGTGAATAATATAGTCAGGGCACATCCAATAATAGTAAACAGTGCCAGCGGCAGGGCAAGGATAATGAACAGCATCTTGACGATCGTCGAACATTATCTCGCCATCAAAATATATCAGTCATGAACAAGTTTAATCAGCTGAATGATTTCGGTCCCTGGCCGGTGCTGCGACAGGTGATAGCGATTTTCCAGGAACCATTCGTTTGCTTCTCGAGAATGGTCAGAAACATACCGGCATCGCTTATCGCCTCTCCCCCTGCCTTGGGTGTCATCGCCTGCTTGTATAAGCCATAGGAGTACGCATAATCGCCGAGGGTATGAACATTTTCAGGCAAGATGGTCATCTCCGTATCAAAGAGATCTATTAGCGGCTGGAGGGCTGACCGAATCTGGTCGATGCCTGAAAGGCATAGCCCAGCCGGCTGCATCTCTATCCCCCCGGAGCTCCATAACGAGATCCAGCGCTCCATATCTCCGGATATTAGTGCGGATACATATTCAATCCACAACTCGTGGATCAGTGCTATGTCGGTTTCATGAGCTGATGTTGACATCTATCTTGCCGCCGAACGATGGGTCATCGGTCGATAATCCCTTGTCGTCTTATTCTGGGCCGATGAGGTGTCAGCCATGGGACGAAGCGACTTTCACCACTGGTCGCATAAACTGGCAAGGGTCTGGCCTGCCGTTTGGAAGTGGACTTCCAAGCGGCAGGCACCTGTTTTGGTGGCTGTGATCTTGTCCTTCGCCCATGTGGGGCAGCTAGGTCCCTGGCTCAAATACATCCACGGGGAACCCAGCATCTGCCCAAGCCACGGTACCGCCCTCGAGAATAGAGACGTTTTTAAAACCCATATCCTGCAGGAGCTTGCCGCTCAGAGCCGCCAGCTCCCCAGTTTCGCAAGCCATAATGATGGAGCGCGAGCGGTCTTCGAGTTCCACTTCGCGCCATTCCGGGGGAAGTTCATTATCCGCCCTATAGGTCAACGAGCCGTAGGATATGTTCATCGCCCCAGGAATAATGCCCGTGTAAGGGATATCTGCCGCGTCACGCGGATCAATCACCAGAACATTCGGGTCTTTTTCCAATTGCTGCTGAGCTTCTTCCGGGCTAACAAGGGGTACTTCGGCCATCGCCTCGGTCACCATTGAAGTAAAAGTTTTTGCCACAACTGGTTCAGGAGTGGCGGTAACTACTTCCTCCGTGACGACGACCGTCTCAGGCTGACATGCTGATAGCGAAGTTACAGGCGTGCTTACAATTGTCAAGATAACTAAAAGATAAACCTCTTTCATGTCCCACCTCCTAGTGGATCTTACGAAGAAACTGAGCACTGTTTCACCACGGCACGATGCTCCAGGGTAAACCGACATTGGCGTCTCTATTGCCGACTACCCCGCAACCTCTTATTCTGAAAAATAGAACCGGCCCAGAGTGTCCCTTTCGCGCACTCTGGACCGTATCCTGAACTTAATTACGGATAAAACCAGCAGGTTAAATTCGCATTACCCGGGCCGCCATCATATCCCCATTGCGGATCTAAAAGCCACTTTAAAGCAATTCGCTATTTGCGAGCAACATCTCGCAGAGCAGCTAGAGGTCGAACCGTCTCAGGAGACGATGGTTCTCCGGCGAGAAATCCAGGAAAGGGAATTGGCGATCCCGCCAGCGCCTCCGGCTTTCCTGACCGAGAACATGACAAGGCGTGGCACTTCCAGCCCGCTCTTTGTGGCCCGAGAACGTGAACTGACCTGGTTGAAAGAGGCTCTCGATAACGCTCTGGCCGGCCGAGGCGGCATCGTCTTTCTCACCGGCGGTCCCGGGCGCGGCAAGACGGTGCTGATGGACGCCTTCGCCCGTCAAGCGACGAAAGCAAATCTAGATTTGCTGGTCGCCAGGGGCAGCTCTGTGGCCGGGGCCGGAGATCCTTATTCTCCCTTTCGAGACGTGATGGCCATGCTCACAGGGGATGTAGAAGCTATGTGGTCGGCAGGCACCATTAGCGCTGACCATGCACGGCGCCTCTGGGGCACGCTGCCGCTTGCTACCCAGGCGCTGTTGGAACAGGGTCTCCACCTCTTGCCAATCCTTCTGAACGGAAAGACGCTGCTGAACAGGGCTATGACCGCCGAACCAGCCGGTGCGCCCTGGTTGCGCCAATTGCGCAAACAGGTGCAGGAGCCCCAGGGACCAACAGCCGATCTGGAACAGAGCTACCTCTTCGAGCAGTTCGCAAACGTACTGCGCGCTGTGGCAGAGAAAAGACCCTTGTTGCTGCTCCTTGACGACATCCAGTGGGTGGACCCTGCTTCCACTGGCCTTCTATTCCATTTGGGCCGGCGACTTACCAATGGTGGTGGCAAGATCCTTATCGTCTGCGCCTACCGGCCTGAAGAGATCATCCGCGATCTCAGGGGTGGGCGGCATTTATTGGCCAAGGTGCTGGGCGAGTTCAGGCGCACCTTTGGCGACGTCTGGCTGAGTTTGAGCTGGGCTGGTGAGAAAAGGGGGCGTCGATTTGTGAACGCACTCCTCGACAGCGAGCCTAACCGGCTGGGGGAGCATTTCCGGGCCGCCCTATTTAAGCTCACCGGTGGCCATCCGCTGTTTACCATTGAGCTGCTGCGGACACTGCAGGATCGGGGAGATTTGATCAAGGATCCAGATGGGCAATGGAGCGAAGGACTGGAACTGGACTGGCAATTTCTCCCGGCGCGCGTAGAAGCGGTGATCGAGGAGCGGATCGGTAGATTGGAGACAGGACTGCGCCAGATCTTGGCCGTAGCCAGCGTGGAGGGAGAGACCTTCACCGCCGAAGTCCTGGCCCGGGTGCAGGGTGTTGGCCAGAGGCATCTCTTGGGACATCTCTCTCATGAGTTAGAGAAGCAGCACCGACTGGTGCGCGAACGGGAGGAGATCAAAGCTGGCCAACAAGTTCTGTCACGTTACCAATTTTCCCATGTTCTGTTTCAGCGCTACCTCTACGACGGCCTGAGCGCCGGAGAGCGTCGCTTGCTTCACGGCGAGATCGCTCAGGCGCTAGAGGTTTTTTACGAAGGACGGACAGGTGAGATAGCCAACCAATTGGCCCATCATTACCTTAAAGCAGGAGAGCATGAAAAGGGCATTGAATATAGTCGCCTGGCGGCCCAGCGGGCCAAGGCCGTTTTTGCCTACGCCGAGGCCATCCAGCATTTGCAGACAGCGCTTGATCTGCTCGAACCAGGCGAGCAGGCCGAGACGCAGTTGGGCTTGCTAGAGGAATTGGCCGACGTTCACGGCGTGTTCACTACGAATACCCAGGCCATCTCGTATTATCAGGCTGCGCTCGAAATGTGGTCCAGCCTGGCAGGCGCAGACAATATAACTGCCGTGCGCCTACATCGTAAGATTCTCGAATTTGCTTTTCAGCTACACGGAAATGTCTCTCTTGAATTTTTTGACCCGCTGTCCCAGACGCTAGCACCCTCGCGAGTCTATCTTGAGGCCAGCCTGCCACTGGCTCATAGTGAGCAACCGCAACTTGAGTGGGTCCGCGTGTTGGCCGCCCTGGCCAACTTTACCGATACGGGTGTCCGCTCGACCGAGGGCCTGGATGCGGCGCAAGGCTATGCTCAGGCGGCCGTGGATCTGGCCGAGCAGCTAGACGCGCCTGAGGAACTGTCCGATGCGCTCGAGACCTTGGCCGGTATTTATTTCGTACGTGGGCTGTTGCCTGAGCAGCTGGAGGTTTCACGCCGGCGACTGGCTCTGAGCCAGGATCCACGCTTCAGCGACTTGCACAAAAGAAGCCATATCTTGGAAAGCCTTAGTGATGCTTTGATTGCGGTCGGCGAATATGATCAGGCCTTACCCTTCTTACTGGAGCTAGAAAACCTGACCATTCAAATTGGAGCCATTGTTGACCATATTTGGGCCTTGAGCCTCCAAGCCCTATGCCATTTTCGCCTAGACCGCTGGGAGGAGGTCATCAGGCTTGAGGGGAATCGACGAGAGCTTGAACGACGTCATTCTAGCGTTCAACTCGGCGGTGGGTACTGCGTTATACTCTCTCTAAGCGCGGCCGCACACGCCCTGCAGGGCGACCTTGATCAGGCCCGAACGCAGCGCGAACAGGCTTATGAGTTTATGTTGGGTGGTGCTGAACGACCCCCAGACAACTGGGGACGAAGCGAATTTTATTGAATGTGCCTGCCGTTGATGGCTGAGGGCGAGTTCGCTCTAGTCTGGGACTATTTGGAAGTGGCCGGCAGCAAGCCCGTTTCGGCGCGGGGTCTCTTATTTCACGATAATGAACTGTATTCCATGTTTGTTGATTTGGCCGTGTTGCAACGCGACGAGGCCACGCTGCGCCAATACGCGCCGCTGGCGGAGGAAACGACCGTACGTGACGGACATATCCTGAATCAAGCCAAGGCGCATCGAGCCTTGGGGGTGCTGAACCTGTTGACGGGCAAATTTGGCGAGGCGGAAACAAGATTGATTCAAGCCCTGGAGATGTTTGAGGGGCTTGACACGCGATGGCAAATCGGCCGCACCTTGTATGAGCTGGCTAGACTGTCCCTTAGCCAGGCGAACCCTGTCGAGGCCAGCGACTATTTCTCTCGCGCCCTGACAGCATTTGAGGAAATGGGGGCTGTGCCCGATAAGACACGAACTAAGGCCGCATTGCAGTTACTGGACTGAGGGTAGGGGACTATATTGTAAATATTCTTTGAACGGATTGCCCATCATTTTCTACGGCACTACCCATAAGCGCCGTTTGGCTCTATCGGAAAAGTAAAGTCTCGTTGTTAGTACTAGTCAAACCCCAAATTCAGCCATGGTGGTACTGAATGCCCTTGCATTCAACTCTTTCAATGGTAATAATGCCAGCTTTTCCGATATGACTTCAACTCCCCAGGGTCCAGTATAACCCATATTATTCACGCAATTGATGAAGCCTTTGATGTCGTAATCGCCTTCTCCACAGAATCTTCTATTGGATGGATCATGATCAGGGTTTCCGGGCAGAGTCCCGTCGTTAAGCTCGACATTCGTCAAATACTTCAGGGGAATACGGCTTATTTCATCATAACTCATTCCAAGATTTGCTACCTGATAGATATCGATTATTAAGCCGCCGTTTTTAGCGCCTGCTGTTTCAACCATGGTTAATGCGTCTTTAATATTGTCGATCATGGCAGAACCCATGATTTCAAAACCGATTATTGCGCCGTATTTCTCCGCCTCCGTGCATAACGCCGCAAATGACTCAATGATACGGGACATGGGACATGTTGAGTTGTAAAAGTCGCCTACTTTGATATGTTTTGCATGTAACGCTTCAGATGCATCAAACAATCTTTTCTTGCGGCTATCCGATTCTGCCTTCCTTGCACCGTCGAGAAACCAATCGGTGATAAACTCAAGCTCGACATAATTTATGCCATTGTCGTCAAGTATCTTTTTCATTTCTTTGAGTGTTCTATGCTGGAGTATATGCTCAAGATCAGTATGCCAAATTCCAATACCAGTAAATCCGGCTCTGGCAGCAGCTTGGACCCTGTCCTTAAAATCAAATCGGCTTATTTCGCCAAGGCCCGGGAACAGCCCTGCGGTTGTCCAATATAAATTCATCAATTCCACAGTACTATTCATATTACTATCCTTCAAGAACTTTTCAATTGGACTATTGACCAAGTTGTGGCCCCTGATTGAACCGTCTGATCAGTCAGGAGCGGGCCTCCAGGTTCGGCTGCAGTGGAGGTATGAATAATTTCGTCTGTAACAAGTCGCCAGACATAGGGACATTATAGGAAAAATATAATTGGGGGACGAGATCGCATGGGCGACTAACCGTCTGGATGAGCCGGATGCTTCTCTTTTCGTTATTGGTGGCTGACCGCAAACCACATCAGCCGCTACCCCTAATGGATAAAATCCTAGACATCAAGAATGCCTTCAACTTCCGGCATGGATAGAAAGGAAGATCGCAGTTCGCTGCCGCTATGATCGACAATATAGTCGACGATAATCCGCGCTTCGATGCGATAAGTCTTGGCTTTATCGCTATTGCCTTGCTTTTCCTCGAGCTCGGCAAGAACGGCAAGAATCTGCCATAAAACCCGGCGCTGCCCGATCTTCGCGGCAACTGCTCTAGCTTCGCGAAGAACTTCACCGGCCTGGTCATGGTTTTCCATCGCCGCGAGCGCTTTTCCTTGAATTAGCAATGGTTCAGGCAAATAATGGTGTGCCCCTATTCGCCGGGCTCTCTCGACGAGGTCACCCAAACTTTCCAATGCTTGCTCTGGATGATCTTTGACAATATGAATTAATGCCTCGACCATGTGAATAGAAGCAGCAACATAGAGCAGAAGTTCACCGGTATCCGGGTCTGGATAAGCCTCATTGACGATCTGCTCTGCCCGCTGCAGATCGCCCATCATCAGCTTCAGGTGAGCGATATTGGACAAAATCGACGAAGAAAAGCCAAAAACTAGTCGATCTCGATTTGTGTAGATTTCCTCGGCCAGCGGCTCGGCCAGTTCTTGAGCGCCTGATGCCAGGTAATGCAAGATCAGATTGCCTTTCGCAATATCCGTGAAAGCTACGATGCCCGCCTTTTCGGCAAGATTCAATCCTAGATGAAGGTTATCAAAAGCGCGTTCAAAATTGCCCTGCTCAAAAAAAGAATTAGACGCGTAAAAACAGGCTATGGTCTGGGTCCATAAGTTACCAATCGACTGGCCGATGCGCAGCATTTCCTGCGCGTCGGCAATTGCTGCTTCGTATTCACCAGCGAATTGATGAACCGTTGCCGTCACGACATAGGAATCGGCCAGCATGGGCGTAATGTTCAGCTCCAGCCAGGCAGTTCGGGCATTCAGCGCCGATTGCTGAGCTTCCTTGTAGCGATCGAAATTCAAGTATAGGTTAGCCAGATCATGGTTCGCCTGCCCTATTTGCTCGGTAAGTCCAAGCTCATGAGAGATAGCCAGGGATTCCTGTCCATAAGCCAGGGCACGCTGTTTATCGCCGCCACCTTTATCGACAGCCACTAACAGTGCCCACAGGACCCGGGCTTCGGCGGCGCGATCGCCAAGCTCTCTGGCTAGCTGCAGCGCTTCTTCACCCAGACCTTCGGCCTTTGTTGGATCGTAAAATGGGGTGTGGGTGCCATGGACGATACACTGGGAGATTAATGAAGAGAGCAGTAAAGCCTTGTCACCACGTTCACGGGAGAGCTCAATCATGTGACGGTAGTTATCTACGGCTGCTTCGAATTGGTTATCTAATTCATATACCCGTCCTCGTCTTGCGAAGAGATGGACGAGTTGGTCGCTTGTTATCTCTTCAACTTTCCCGGTACATTCGATTGCCTTCCCATAGTGGTCGATGGCTTCTGCAGCAGCAAATTGACGGAATGCGGCATCCCCCGCAACCGTATAGTGATGAAGCGCACGCCCGTAATCCTGGGCCAGGAAGAAGTGACGGGCCAGAGAGCCGGCCAATGCTTCATGCTGATCAGGGAAAAGGGACTCCAGAACCTCGCCAACTTGAGCATGGAAGCGTCTACGCTGGCGGAGAAGGATGGTGCTGTAAGCGGCCTCCTGGGTTAAAGCATGGCGAAAGATGTATTCCAATTCGGGCAGACGGGAAGTTTCTTTTATCAACTGGGTTCCTTGTAAGATCAGCAGCTGATCGTCCAAATCAGCGCCCTGGTTGGCAATACGCGCCAGCACTCGCCGGTAAAAATAGCGGCCGATCACCGAGGCAAGCTGTAGTGTCCCCCTCGTTTCCACCCCCAAGCGATCAATGCGCGCCGTCAGCAAAGTCTGCACATTGCCCGGTATTTCGATTGTCTCATCCGCTGCGGTCGCTTCCCAATGCCAACCCGTCTCGTCCCGCGCCACCGCCCCACTTTCGATCAGCGTTCGCACCACCTCTTCCACGAAGAAGGGATTGCCCTCTGATTTCTGCAAGATCCGGGATCGCAGCGGATCCGGTAAATCGGAGATGGCCAGCAGGTTGTCTACAAGCTCGCTGCTGTCTGCCTCGCTCAATGGCTGAAGGAAGATCTCGTTGTAGCGATAGCCATATCCACTCTCCGCCGCCTGCTTCACCTGCCATCCCGGCGCCTGGTTTTCCGGCCGCATCACCGCCAAAATCAGCAGTGGAACCTGTTCGGTCAATGGCAGCAGATGCAGCAGCAATGCGACAGAAGCCGGATCTGACCAGTGCAGATCGTCAAATACAAGCACCGTCGGCCGCTGTCCAGCTTGATGGCTCCACGACCTCTCCATCATTGTGAACAGCCGTCCCTTGAAGGCTGCTCCCTCCAGTGGCAGCTGCCCGTCCGGCCTTGCCAGCCCGAACAGCGTGTCGAACACGGGCCAGCCCTCTGCTTGCTCTTCGTCGGGAGTATCTCTGATAATGGCCTGCAGCTTGTTTCGTAAGACGCTGGACGGGTCGCCATTCCTGGCCCCGACCAGCCGCCGCACCATTCGCTGGAACAAGGCATAGGGCCGGTCTGTCTCGTAGGAGAGGCTGGCCGTCTCGTGCCAGGCGATATTTGTTTGGCGATTTTCAATATCCCCTCGCAGCTCCTGAACCAACCGGCTCTTGCCCAATCCCGCTTCACCCAGCAGGCAGACGATGCCCCCAATCCCGCGCTCCAGGTTATCAACGACCTCCTGCAAACGTTCCCACTCATTGGACCGACCAACGAGGGGCGCCTCCAACCCTTCAATACCTCGCAGCCGGTCCGGCATTGCTTTCCGTCCCAGGACGCGGTAGCTAAGGACCAGCTCCGTCTTCCCTTTCACTTTGATGCCGCCTAGCGGTTCTGTCTCAAAGAGAGGGGCAACCAGGCGATATGTATCTTCCGCTATCTGCACGGTACCCGGTTCGGCCGTTTGCTCCATGCGCGCCGCCAGGTTAATGGCATCGCCCATGGCCGTGTACTCCAAACGCAGATCCGATCCCACGGCTCCGACAACTACGAGACCGGTGTTGATACCGACACGCACATTCAAGGCGATGCCCCACTCGCTCTTCACTTCTTGCCGGTATTGCTGGATCCCATTGACGATTTCTAGTCCAGCCAGGACGGCCCGCCGTGGATCATCCTCATGAGCGATTGGCGCTCCGAAGAAAGCCAATATGGCGTCACCCATCAAGCGTGCCACGGTTCCTTCAAAACGATAAATGGGCTTTATCATGTGCTCAAAGGCGCCGTTCATGATTTCGATCCACTCTTCCGGATCTAGCTGCTCGCTGGCGGCCGTCGAGCCAACAACGTCGCAAAAGAGCATGGTGACAATCCGTCGTTCGCCGGCCATCGTCCCGCTGCGGCGGGCCGTCTCCAATTTGGCGGCGAGTTCAGGCGGAATGAATTGGTCTACAAGCGCAGGCTGAGGGATGGTGGCCGGCTGGGCGATGCCAGATTTCGCAACAGATTTTAGCGTGTGGCCACAGTTATCGCAGAATTTCGCTCCCGGCCGGTTTGCCGTGCCGCAGTTTAGGCAGTTTAAATGCAGGGTCGTGCCGCAATTGTCACAGAATTTGGCCGAGTCGCGGTTTTCGCTTTGGCAGTTGGGACAGACCATAAATTTTCCTCGACTGACGCCTGGAGATAATGGCTTCTGAACAATCAATTACATGGGGAACAATTCACCAAATGCCGCCAGTTTCTCCATATCACTCACTTTACCGCGCCGTCCTGGATCGCTAGGTCGAAAGGGTATGAGGCGGGTATGATGGAAGCAAGGTACTTTAATGAGAAAGTCCATTGGGCTAATACTGGAGCCTAGTATACTCTGGCGACCGAAGAATGATCAACTTGGCTATTTGACTGGTCCATATCATGCAATTACGATACTGAACGGCATAAAAATGTCAGGGCCCTTCTGATAATCCTTGGCCTCCGGCTACCAGAGCCTGGACTATATTGAAAGCTGGGTGCAGGGGCGGATCAGATAAGAGCCGATTGAATTGGCATCGTCAAGGCAAGCATTGGCTTGATCTTACGATCCCCGTCTTCTTCAATTATTGTCCAATCACGATCTATTCGCGCGTTGCATGAGATCAATGACTTGCTCCTCCGCCCCGCTCATTGGATTGTGTAAGGCTTCCTCTCTAAATCTGGCCAAGGATTGGGAACCGCTCGCCTGTTCCTGACGCCACTCCTCAGTAAAAGCGCCCCCCTTGATATCATTAACCAGGATCTCGCGCATTTTGGCGCGAATTTCGTCATTTAGCAGTCGCGGTGCGCGCGAGAGCGTGCCGTATTGGCTGGTTGTGGAATGATGGGTCATCTGTTTATAGAAGCCATTGCGGGCCATCATGCCCAGTATTTCCGAAGCCTCACCGGAGCCGTAGAGTTCCATCACCATCAGTTCCGGCGAGAAGCCGTGTTCAACACCCAACTTAAAGCATTCCTCAAACCAGGCCACCAGACCTGCCCAAACGACTTGCTCGGCAAACAGATCCAGCTCAGCTTCCTCGCGGAAGGATGATTCAAAAACTCCGGCTCGCGTTGCGCCAATCCCTTTGGCCACAGCCATCATCCGTGCCCACGCCTCGCCAGAGGCATCTTGATGCACAGCCACCTGGGCTACCGCCCCCCGGCCCTGCTCAAACAAAGTCCGCACGAAATTACCGGTCATTCGAGGCGCCACCAGCACGACATCGACATCAGAGGGTGGCGTGATTAACCCGTAGCCGACGTTGTAGCCACTCGCCCAAACAAGCGTGTTCCCGGTCGCAATACCTGGCGCAATCTGCCCATCCCAAATCATCGGCTGAGATTCATCTGTGGTCAAGATAAACAGAAAATCGGCAATGGCGGCAGCCTCAGCGATAGCTCATGGGATCAAAGCCGTCAGCCACAGCCTGTTCCCGGTAACTATCTTCTTGATTGCCTACGACAACCTTTAGGCCGCTGTCGCGGAGATTTAATGCCTGAGCACGCCCCTGGTTGCCATAGCCCAAGATGGCCATCGTTTTCCCATCCAGGGGATCGAGTGAACTATCGTCATCGGTATATACCTTCATCATTTTCTCTCCATTTGTGTTCTGCGCGTGACAACTTGCTTATTGTTCGATCAGGGAGCGAAGAAAATCTCGGAACTGGATCGTTTCTGACAGGTTGTCACATTCATTGCAATGTTCCCAGTCGATCCATACATATTCGATTCCGATCCATCCGGCGTAGCCGGCAGCTCTCATAGCGTGGTAGACACGTTCGTAATCAATCGCATTTTGGGCAAAAGATGCCTGCAGGCGACCTTGGCGTGCTCCGCGCACATGAAAATGGCTGGCGTAATTGACTAACGGCTCAACGGAAGCGTCTGGCATTCCAAGCCGGGTAAAGTGGGTGTAGTCGAGGGTCAATGTCAGGCCCGCTACGTGCTGCACAAGCCGTTCGGCCGAGGCCGGATCGGGAACGAGTGACCCCACATGTGCTTCTACCCCAAAGACGATATCGTAGGTTCGAGCCTGGTCGGCGCGCCATTGTAGTTCGTTTACAGCGCGGGCGAAGGACACATCGTAGGGTTCTTCTTCAAAATGGACCCCAGGTAGGGTAGTCACGTGCCGGCAATCACATCCGGCGGCATACTCAAGTGTTTTCAGGAACCAGTCACGTGCCTTTTGTCGGCGAGCCGCTTCAGGATGATTGACAGCGTATGGCCCGAATTCACTGTCCATCTGTAAAAAGATATCGGCTGCCTGCAAGCCTTGCTTGTCCAATTTCTCTTTTAGTTGCCGCGCCGATGCCCCAACATCCTTGAACTCTCGCGAAGGCCAGAGATGGGAACGTTCTTCAAAAAGACCAATATCAACCCCTTCAAATCCGAGCATGGAAATGAGTGTTAAGGCTTGATCGTGTGTTAGCAAGGGAAAGGTGAAATCGGCGCAAGCGAAGCTGTAAACCATCATTTACTCCATAAATCTCGTCTTGACAGTTGTTTCCCACTCAGCCGCCGCTGTATAGCCGCCATCGATTACCAACGATGTCCCGGTAATGCCGGCCGAATCTTCACAGGAAAAGTAAAGAGCGGCCTTGGCAATATCCATTGGCTTAAGGGCAATGCCCATCGGGACGCGACGCAGGCGGTTGGCCAACGCCTCTGCAGGATCTGGGGTGGTACTCAAATGGTAACGAAGCATTGGCGTGTCGGTGATACCCGGGCAGATATTGTTGCAACGAATTCCCTCAACAGCGTAATCAAGGGCGATCGAGCGCGTCAATCCAATAACAGCGTGTTTGGAAGTGGTATAGGCAGGTGGTATTGGCCTGGCCAATAAAACCGCTTACAGAACCGATATTTACGATATAGCTTCGTTTATTTTGGCGGAGATGTTCCAGGCCATATTTAAGGGAGAAAAAAATCGACTTCAGGTTGACGCCCATCAGATAATCCCATTCTTCCTCAGGATATTCATGCAACGGTCCGACATGTACGACAGCGGCGCAATTAACGATGATTTGCAGACCGCCAAATCGGCTTACCGTCTCTGCGATCGAGCGGGCAACCTGGTTGCCTTTGGATACGTCAGCTTCGAGATAAATCGCTTGGCCGCCTTGACTTATAATCTTGCCAATGGCCTGCTGCCCCTTGTCAACCTGAATGTCAACCAAGGCGACCTTGGCCCCCTCCGCGGCAAAGAGCTCGGCCGTGGCCTCTCCGATACCTGAAGAACCGCCGCTGATCCAGGCGACCTGCCCTTGTAACCGCTTTTTATCCATCTTTTTGCCCCCTATTTCAACTGGTCATTCGTTACAAGACGCGTTCGGTTTGTTACTATCGAAAAATCAGACAAGAAAGAATAGTGAGACGCGGCGAATGGCCCAAACATCTGACGGTATCAGGCAGGATAATAGTGATCAATATTATCGGGACTGATAAAAACATGCTTAATGTAAACGGCCGGGGGCACGGGTTCACCGGCAAGGATCTTCAAGGCCAACTTCACCATCTGCTCTCCATACCGTTCCGGCATATAGGTCGTTGATCCAATGACACGCGACTTAGGCTGCCGGATTTCTTCCAAGAGCAAGCGATCTGCGCCTTGACCGACGATGACGACATGCTCTTCGCGGCCCAAGCGCCGCGCCGCCTGTAAAGCCCCGATAGCTGCATCGGTGTTAAAGGAAAGAACGGCGATGCGATGGGCGTTAGGCAGGGATTGCAATGTCTTATAGACCTGAGCCTCGCTGATTGAGCTGGTGTTTCCACTGTCCAAGAAGATCAATCTTTGCTGCGGCAGCTCGCCCAGCACCTCCGCCGCGCCATCTACTTGGCCCTGAATACGGGCGGCGGGAATTGCACCGGCGCGCGGCTCTTCGAGGACGAGCATGCGATCAAAGGATCCCTGCCAACTGGCTTGTAACCATTGGCCGATGGCGACGCCGGCAACATATCCTGCGCGGTAATGATCGACGCCAAAATAGGTCGCACCGACCATAGGAATGTCAATGGCGATAACGGGAATGTTGGCCCGGTTAAATTTGTCCAGGATCAGGCTGCCTATCTGATGATCAATCTGATACTCAAACACCAAATCAACGTCACGAGCGATGAGTTTGTCGGCAACACGCAGAGCCTCTCTGCCGCTAAGTTTATTGTCGGCAATGACGAGATCGATGTCTCTCAGACTGGCGACGGCTTGTTCCAAGCCATGTCGTAACTCAACAGCAAAGGGCAGCGCTTCGCTTTGATTGGCAAAGCCGAGCGTGTAACGGGGTGTGCTGTCCATTATCGTGTGCGATCTAACCGTGTTTTCGCCGCAGACCATCAGGTTGACGTTTGCGGCGCGCATTTGATGGATGAAATCAGTAGAAACTTCGCCATCGGTATAAAAATGGGAGATATTTTCCAGCGCGAGAAAGGGGACAAGGCCGACTACACCGAGCTTTGAGGCATCCAACAAAACGGCCGTTTGCTGCGCTTTTGCCAGGACTTTTTCCTTCAACTGGGCTTCTTCCAGACTACGTTCGGTCACGCCGGCCTCAATTGTAAATCCAATTCCGGAAACAAAAGCGATACGAATGTTTAGATGGTTCAACGTATCGCTACCGAGCAAGCCCCCGGTCGCTTTGCCATCCCCTAACACGAAACCGCCGAGCAAAATCACGCGGTGGCTCGTGTGCTTTTCCAATAACTGCGCTGTATCTAGCCCGTTGGTGATGACGGTCAATTTCCGCCGGTTTTTGAGGAACGGGATCATCTGCTGCACGGTCGTGCTGGCATCAAGCATAATGGCATCGCCGTCGGTGACCAATTCCGCGGCCCACTTGGCAACGCGCCGTTTTGCCTCGGCATTGGCGACTGGTGCAAATGAAGAAAGAGGAGGACTGCGGGGGGACATCCAACAACCCTTTGCCGACGAGCACGGCGCCGCCGCGCACGCGCTTTACTTTGTTCTGTTCCTCCAGAGCCAGCAGGTCATTGCGGATGGTACCTCGTGAAACCTGCAGCAATTCTGCCAGTTTCGTTACTTTGATTCCGGGTTGTTCACGCAATAGGCGCAAAATAGCCTGCTGTCGCTCAAACGTGATCATAAGATTACCCTATGTTGGAGTTTGACTCCTGCCCGGGGCATCTACTCTATTCATCATATCACCAATTATCTAAATCGGACAAAGGCTATTGAGCAAAATTCAGCAAATTTATTGACAATTGATAACCCCACTGGTAACATTGTAGCAGATTTGGTCAATTTTGTGCAATAATTATTATTTTGACCATCCACGCAGTTCGGTTAGCAGCTATAACCACAAACGTATGCCAGATTTTTATAGTCCATTACTTTGTATTAGGTGGCTTGAAAATGACGGAACCCATCTTTCAAATGGAACACATCTCTAAGCGGTTCGGGGCCACCCAGGCGCTAGAGAATGTCAGCCTGAATCTCTATCCAGGCGAGGTTCAGGCCCTGATCGGAGAAAACGGGGCCGGAAAATCGACGTTGATCAAGGTCATGACCGGTATTCACCAACCTGATCAGGGGGAGATATTGTTGGATGGCAAGCCCATCCGAGTACACAATTCACAAGACGCACAAGCGTATGGTATCGGGGCTATTTACCAGGAGCCCATGGTGTTTCCAGACCTAAATGTCGCTGAGAACATATTTATTAGCCATCGTGATTTTGGCCCGTTTGTTAAATGGGGCAAGATGTCCAGCGAGGCGGATAAAATTCTGGAAACACTGGACATCAAACTTGATGTGCAGCAGCCGGCTAGGGGATTGACCCTGGCGGCGCAGCAAGCGGTTGAAATTGCAAAGGCGATATCCCTTGATGTGCGCATATTGATCATGGATGAGCCGACGGCTTCGCTCTCGGTGCACGAGGTAAGACAGCTTTTTAAATTGGTGCGCAGGCTGCGAGATAAGGGGGTATCGATCTTGTTTATCGGCCACCGGCTGGAAGAGGTGTTTGAGATCGCCGATCGCATCACTGTCTTGCGCGATGGAAAATGGGTTTCTACATCCGCACGCAGCGAAGTGACGACAGAAATTGTCATTCGTGATATGGTGGGACGGGATCTAGCGGAATTTTTCACAAAAACGACAGCACCAAACGAAGAACTGCTGATGTCCGTGAGGAACCTGAGCAAAGAAGGCATCTTCAATGATGTGAATTTTGATATTTACCGCGGCGAGGTGTTGGGTTTTGCCGGGCTGGTTGGGTCGCGGCGAACCGACGTGGGATTGGCTCTCTTTGGCATCGAGCCGGCCGATTCCGGGCAAATTATCTTCGAGGGCCAGGAACAGAATATACAATCGCCGGAACAAGCGCTGCGCGTCGGCATCGCTTATATGACGGAAGATCGTCGCCAACTGGGCTTGAGCATGCCCATGTCGATCAGCACGAATATTTCGCTGCCGACGTTGAAACGATACCTGACACGGTTGGGCTTGATTAAGCGGCAAGAAGAGAGAGCCACGGCCAACCATTTCCGTGAGACTCTGTCCATCCACACACCCTCTGTGGAGACATTGGTTGAAGATCTCTCCGGAGGAAACCAGCAAAAAGTGATGCTGAGCAAATGGCTCAATGCGGATCCAAAACTGCTAATCCTGGACGAGCCGACACGGGGGGTTGACGTGGGGGCGAAAGTAGATGTTCATCGCCTGGTGGATGAGCTGGCAGCCAGCGGGCTGGCGATCATTGTCATATCGTCGGATTTGCCGGAGGTGCTGGCGATGAGCGACCGGATCTTGGTGATGCGCGAAGGCAGGCAGATGGCCATTTTGGGGCGCGAAGAGGCGGACCAGGAGATGGTTATGAGTGCAGCGATGGGGCAGCGGGTAGCAGCTGCGGAGGCGCTGCAATGAGCAAACTGCAAGGGCGTATCCGGCCTGGCCAACTGCGGGAACTGGTGCTTATTTTCTTGATCGTGTTGATGATGGTCTTCTTCAGCACCCAAATTGAGAATTATTTCAGTCCCCGTTTTTTCAATCGCATCTCAACCAGCGTAGCGCTGATCACCGTCGTCGCGGTGGGCCAAACGCTGGTAGTCCTGTCGCGCAATATTGATCTGTCGGTCGGTTCAGTCGTGGGATTTACGGCTTACGTCGTCGGCCAGCAGTTGGCTCATAACAATGAACTGGCGCCGCTGACTGTGATCTTGATGGCAGTTGCTCTTGGGGCGTTGATGGGTGGATTGAACGGCGTTCTGGTCGCTTATGGAGGTGTGCCGTCGATCATCGTCACCTTGGGTACATTGGCCATATACAGGACCATTCTGGTCGAGATTTCGGATGCCCAGACGGTTTTGACCAAGGATTTGCCGGAATGGCTCCTGGAAATACCGCAACAGAATTTGTTCAGTCTGGGTGGCATGGATCTGCGGTTGATGGTCGGCCTGGCGCTGCTGGTCGTGCTTGTTTTTAGTTTGCTGCTACGCTATACGGCATACGGCCGTCGCCTTTACGCCATAGGTTCGAATCCACAAGCGGCAAGGATCGCCGGCTTCCGTTCGCAGTTGATTGTTTTTATCGCTTTTGTGCTCTCCGGCGCGTTGGCCGGTTTGGCGGGCTTCATGTTTCTCGCTCGTTTCGGCAATATCACGGTTGTCGCCGGTTTGGGCATAGAGCTAGAGTCTGTAGCGGCCGTAGTTGTTGGCGGCGCGAGCATCAATGGCGGGACAGGAACGGTTTTTGGGACTTTACTGGGGGCGATTTTGATCAATGTACTGGAACAAAGCCTGATTCGCTGGTTATCCATCAGCGAATTCTGGCGCGATTTCTTGTTGGGTTTCTTGATCCTGATGGCGGTTGCTACAGATTCCCTAATTATGAACCGCATTCGCAATTTGTGGGCGCGCAACAGCCTGCAATTAATGGCAGAAACGGCCGATGTGGGGGAGCCCGTTGTAGAAGGAAGAGATGACCATGGCTCATAGATTGCGACGCTTGATCAGTTGGGAGGGCTTTCTGCTCTTGATGCTGCTGGTCACGATTGTGCTCAACAGCTCACTGGCGCCTGCTTATTTAAGACTTGACAACTGGATCAATCTTTTTGAACTTTCGATTGAAAAGATTATCGTGGCGCTGGCTATGACCTTCATCATTATCAACGCCGAGATCGATCTTTCGGTCGCATCGGTCATGGGAATTTCGGCCGGGGTTATCGCCTGGCTGCACCAAGCGGGCGTGAGTGTCCCCGTCGCGATGATCGCCGCCTTGACTATCGGATTACTGTGTGGCGCTTTCAATGGCTTTTGGATTTCTTTTGCCGGACTTCCAGCGCTGGTGGTCACGCTGGCGACGATGATTATGTTTCGCGGCGGAGCGCGGGTCTTGTTGGAGGACCGGTCTATCGGGGATTTCCCAGAATGGTTCAATATGATGGGCCAACAACCCCTGGTAGGGCCATTCCCCCTCTCTCTACTTGTTTTTGCCTTGTTTGTCATTATCGCCGTTGTGATCTTGCAGTATTCCGGATTCGGCCGTTATGTCTATGTCATCGGAAACAGCAAGGATGTGGCCAGTTATTCGGGCATAAAGGTGCGGCGGGTGAAAATGATCCTGTTCACGATGTCGGGCTTTGTCGCTGCTGTGGCCGGCGTGTTGTACGCCGCCCGGTTGGGCGCGGTACGGGGTGATACGGCCTTAGGGTTTGAGTTGGATATTATTACGATGGTATTGTTAGGGGGTGTGAGTATATTTGGCGGATCAGGATCGATCTACGGCGTCTTGTTGGCGATTCTGATCGTCCTAAACTTGCGCAATGGCATGTCTCTGGCCAATCTTACCGGGCATTTACAAACTGGCGTTATTGGCATGTTGCTGATTTTATCCGTATTGCTACCCAATATGGCGACTTATTTGCGGTCGGCCCTGGATCGACGTCGATTTGCAAAGCAGCCCCAGGAAACGGTTGTTAGAAAAGGAGGTGCAGTTGGTTAGATTGATGTACCCGAAAGACACATGAGGTATTGTGGTCGAAATTGCAGCCCCGAGGGGTTGAGATAGGGCCAAAGTTCAGTTTTTTGTCATAGCTTGATTTGAGGAGAGTAGCACATGAAGAAGTATTACACCCTAATAGGAATTTTGTTGGTTTTTGCTCTACTGCTGGCGGCATGTTCGTCTCCCGAAGCGGAGCCAGCCCCGGCTGAAGAGGCCGCAGCGCCAGCCGTAGAAGAAGAGGCTGCAGCGCCAGTCGAAGAAGAAACCGCCCCGGAAGTTGAAGAAGAGGCTGAAGCACCAGCCGAAGCGGAAGCGGAGACAATGCCGGCGGGCGAGGTTGTCCATGCCATGGCTGGAGAAGCTGTTGACATGGTTCTGCTACCGAAGTTCTTGGGGATTCTGGTCTTTGACCAGGCTAACGATGGGGCACAGGAAGCGCACGCCGAATTGGAGAATCCGCAAGAGCTGCAGTTCCTCGGGCCGACGCCGGAGAACAGTGTAGCCGGACAGATTGACATTGTAACAACGGCCGCTACACAGGGCATGAACGCGATCATGATCTCCAACAATGCTGGGGATCAGATTGTGCCGGCTGCCACCGCTGCGAAAGACGCAGGAATGACGGTTGTGACCTGGGATTCGCCGATTCCCTCCGCCGAAGGTGAAGATCTCTTCATCGCGCAGGTGGACTTCGACGAAACGGGCACGGTGATGGCCGATATGGCGCTGAGCATCATGGGCGACGAAGGCGGCGATTTCGCCGTGCTGTCCGCTTCGCCAGATGCAGCGAACCAGAATGCCTGGATCGCAGCGCTAGAAGAGACGCTGAAAGATGATACCTATGCCAGCTTGAACCTGGTGGACATTGTGTATGGCAATGATCAATCGGAAGACAGCTACAACCAAGCTTTGGCCTTAGTAGACAAATATCCCGATCTAAAATTGATCATGGCCCCGACGACAGTCGGTATCGCGGCCGCAGCGAAGGCGATGCAGGATGAGGGGTTGTGCGACGATGTGAAGGTCAGCGGTCTGGGCCTGCCAGCGGAGATGGTATCGTACACGCTGAATGGCTGCGCACCTGAATTCGCACTGTGGAGCTTTGTTGATCTCGGTTACCTGACTTACTATACCACCTATCTATTGGCTACCGGCCAGATCGAAGCCGCTGAAGGGGTTAGCTTTGACGCGGGTCGCATGGGTGAATACACGATCGAAAAGGATCCCACGCGAGACGAAGGGCTGCGGGTCTTGATGGGACCGTTCACCGTTTATACAGCCGATAATGTGGAGGCCGAGGCCGGCCCGCAAGAAGAAGCGCCGGCTGGTGACGTGAAGAGTGCGACGCCAGGTGCGGAACTGGACATGGTTCTACTGCCGAAGTTCTTGGGGATCCTGGTCTTTGACCAGGCTAACGATGGGGCGCAGGAAGCGCACGCCGAATTGGAGAATCCGCAAGAGCTGCAGTTCCTCGGGCCGACGCCGGAGAACAGTGTAGCTGGACAGATTGACATTGTAACAACGGCCGCTACACAGGGCATGAACGCGATCATGATCTCCAACAATGCTGGGGATCAGATTGTGCCGGCTGCCACCGCTGCGAAAGACGCAGGAATGACGGTTGTGACCTGGGATTCGCCGATTCCCTCCGCCGAAGGTGAAGATCTCTTCATCGCGCAGGTGGACTTCGACGAAACGGGCACGGTGATGGCCGATATGGCGCTGAGCATCATGGGCGACGAAGGCGGCGATTTCGCCGTGCTGTCCGCTTCGCCAGATGCAGCGAACCAGAATGCCTGGATCGCAGCGCTAGAAGAGACGCTGAAAGATGATACCTATGCCAGCTTGAACCTGGTGGACATTGTGTATGGCAATGATCAATCGGAAGACAGCTACAACCAAGCTTTGGCCTTAGTAGACAAATATCCCGATCTAAAATTGATCATGGCCCCGACGACAGTCGGTATCGCGGCCGCAGCGAAGGCAATGCAGGATGAGGGGTTGTGCGACGATGTGAAGGTCAGCGGTCTGGGCCTGCCAGCGGAGATGGTATCGTACACGCTGAATGGCTGCGCACCTGAATTCGCACTGTGGAGCTTTGTTGATCTCGGTTACCTGACCTACTACACCACGTATATGTTGGCCAATGGCGACATTGAGGGTGTGGAAGGCGAGACCTTTGAGGCAGGCCGCATGGGTGAAGTCACTATCGAGAAGGATCCGACGCGCGATGCCGGATTGCGAGTCTTAATGGGACCATTCACAGTTTATACGGAAGAGAATGTGGAGGCAGCCTCTAAGTAGGGGAGTTTGCCATTAGTAAGCTAGCATCCCTTGAGAGAGAACAGTTATGCCTCTCAGGGGATGCCGGCTTGATTGACTTTGCGGGGACGGCCGAATTCAAAGCGCTATCTTTGATAATCAGGGTTGGGGAAACGACGGATGAAACGAGTTGCTTTTTTGCTCAAAGTCAAAGAAGAGAAAATAGCCGAATATAAGAAGCATCATGCGCAAGTATGGCCGGAGATGCTTGATGCGCTGCGCCGTACAGGCTGGCACAACTATTCGATTTTCATGCGTGAGGACGGCCAGCTGTTCGGTTATTTCGAGACTCCGGAGAGCTTTCAGGCTGCACTTGAAGGCATGGGCCAAGAGGAAATCAATGCCAAATGGCAGGAATTTATGGCCCCCTATTTTGAAGGTATTGATGGGGCACCTGCAGACGAACAAATGATTGAGCTGGAGGAAGTGTTCCATCTCGATTAAGAAGGTGGCGGGACTGTCAGATCGGCTTGCCACTTTGCACTCTACCAGGAGACTCCCTTATGAATTCGCGTGAACGTGTGATGACTGTGTTCAAACGGACCGGCGAGCCGGACCGCGTACCGCTGCAGTTTGATTTGTGCCGAAAGCTTACGGATGATTTTGGCGCAAAGTACAACATTCCCGTCCACTACACCACGTCCTATTTTGAGGATGTTACCTACCGGATTTCGGCCAACGAACTGCGCGTTGCCATGGGTAGTGACTGCGTCGTGGTAGGCGGCAGCTTGCCGCGCGGGTACAGTCACCCGGTTCCAGAAGAGGGACGGATCATCAACGAGTTTGGCATGTTGATGGAACAGGGCCCCCTGTATATGCAAACAGTTGAAGCGCCGCTGCGCAATGCCAGTTCTGTGCAAGATGTCATGAACCATCCTTTTCCTGATCCGTATGCCGACGGCCGATTCGATGATGCTAAAAAGTATACGGAAATGTACAAGAACGATTATTTCGTTATCGGCGACCTGGAATTGACCCTGTTTGAAATGTCCTGGCATCACGTGGGACTTGAGAAGTTCATGATGGATATGGCGATGCAGGAAGATTACGTTCTGGCCCTCATCGACCGGGTGATGGAATTCAGCGTGGGCATCGCCAGACAACTGGTTGAGGTCGGGGTAGATGCTATTTGGTACGGGGATGATTTCGGAGCACAGAATAATATGATGATCTCGCCGCGTATGTGGCGCAAGATTTTCAAGCCGCGATATGCTGAGTTATGGCAGGAAGTGAAGTCGCTTAATCCCGATCTGATCATCGCCTATCACACGGATGGGGCGGTATCAGCCATTCTTGATGATTTGGCCGATATTGGCATGGATGTGTTTAATCCGGTGCAGCCCAATGTGCCTGGGCATGACCCGCAAGAATTGAAGGACAAGTTTGGTGCACGGATGGCTTTCTGGGGGGCAATAGACCAACAATATTTACTGCCTAACGGACCGGCCGAGGCGATTGAAGCTGATGTGGCTGAGAAGATCCAGATCTTGGGCGCAGGCGGCGGCTACCTGTGTTCCCCGGCGCATATCGTCCAGACAGATGTATCGATGGAGAATCTGGAGACTTTCATAGCGGCCGTTAAAAAGCACGGCGTTTACAAGTAAAGTGAGACTAAAAGGCAGACTAATTCCGGCAACCCTAGCTCAGAAAAGGCATGATCATGAACGAGAATCCCTCCGAACAACAGATTATCCAGGCTTACACGCTGGCAAAAGAACGCTATGCTGCGCTAGGTGTTGACAGCGATCAATCGCTTGAAACACTGGCCCGGATCCCAATCAGCTTGCACTGTTGGCAGGGGGATGATGTCGGTGGATTTGAGGATCCAACGCGTATCTTGAGCGGGGGAATCCTGGCGACGGGTAATTATCCGGGCAAAGCACGTACGGCCGATGAGCTGCGCGCCGATCTTGACCTGGCATACAACCTAATTCCTGGGAATCATCGCCTTAATTTGCATGCCATTTACGGCGATAGCGGGAATGAAAAACTAGACCGCAATGAGTGGCAACCGCATCATTTTGATCGCTGGATCGATTGGGCGAAGGCCAACGATCATGGCATTGACTTCAATCCCACCTGTTTTTCACACCCCATGGCCGACAGTGGATTCACACTGGCCAGCACCGATAAGGAGATACGTGACTTCTGGATTGAACATTGCCGTCTCAGTCGCCAGATTGGAGCCTATATTGGCGAGCAGCTAGGAACGGCGGTGATCACCAATATCTGGATCCCTGACGGCTACAAAGACAGTCCCGTAAACCGGCAATTGCACCGCATGCTACTGGCGGAATCGCTGGATCAGGTCTTTGTCGAAGAAATCGATCCACGATTCAACAAAGATGCGGTAGAAGCGAAACTTTTTGGCATCGGTTCGGAGAGTTATGTCGCCGGTTCGCATGAGTTTTATTTGGGGTATGCAGTAAGCCGGCGGAATGATGCTCTGCCTGGATGCGGGCCATTTTCACCCAACCGAGGTCATCTCGGACAAAATCTCGTCGGCGCTGCTTTTTGTGCCGGAACTGCTGCTGCATGTTAGTCGCGGCGTGCGCTGGGACAGCGACCACGTGGTTACCTTGACCGACGAGTTACAGGCGATCATGCAGGAAATCGTTCGCGGCAATTATCTTGATCGTGTCCATATCGGTCTTGACTTCTTCGACGCGAGTATTAATCGGGTTGCAGCTTGGACAATTGGCACACGAAATGCCTTGCGTGCGCTGCTAATCGCTTTGCTTGAACCGGCAAGTCACCTGCAAGCACTGGAAATGGACGGCGATTATACCGCCCGTCTGGGACTGCTGGAGGAGCTAAAAGGCCTACCTTTTGGGGCGGTTTGGGATTACTATTGTTGGCAGCAAGATGTTCCCGTAGGATTTGCCTATATGGACGAGATTCGGGCCTATGAAAAGCGAATTCTGGCTCTGCGCGGATAACTGGATGCGAGCAAGACGCATGGTGATCCCGCGGTACAGAGATCGGACAGAAGCTACACATATTATGTTGCTGATCAACCCTATGAGTCGTTCACATCGACAATAGGGGCTGACGAACCACAGAACAGCTAAAACGACAGGAGATAATCTTGATGGAAGGTTGGACAGGTAAAATTCTAGACATTGATTTAACGAGTGGCGTGATCAGCACAAAGCCACTGGATATGGAAATGGCGCGTTTATTTCTCGGCGGACGGGGGCTTGGAGCACGCCTTTTGTGGGATTTGGTTGGACCGGATGTTGAGCCCCTTTCTCCTGAAAATGTGCTAATTTTCACGACCGGTCCCATCACTGCGACAGGGGCTCAAACCAGCAATCGTTTCAATGTAAGTTCTAAAAGCCCGCTTACGGGCACCATTCTTCATGCCAACAGCGGCGGCTGGTGGGGTATGCAGCTAAAACGAACCGGCCACGATGCTCTCATCGTACGGGGCAAGGCCCAAGAGCCGGTCATGATCGAGATCACGCCCGCTGGCGTCACCATCCAAGATGCCGGCCACTTATGGGGCAAAACTGTTTTTGAGACGACTGAAGCCTTGGGGCAAAACCGCAACAAACGCAATGTGTTGTGCATCGGTCCGGCTGGTGAAAACCTGGTTCGCATTGCCGCGATCATGAACGATAAGGAACGGGCCCTGGCTCGTGGTGGCCCGGGCGCAGTAATGGGCAGTAAGAACTTGAAAGCGATCGTCGTCGAGGGGCAAGAAAAAAATGAGGCGGCCGACAAACAGCAATTTAAGTTTATGCTTTATGAAACACGCAAACTGCTCAAGGCCAGTCCACTTACCTCGCAGGCGTTACCGGAATTTGGCACGGCCGTGGTCATGAATGTGGTCAACGAAATCGGCGCCTTACCCACCCGCAACTTCCAGCAGTCCCAATTTGAGCACGCCGACCTTATCAGCGGCGAAACCATTACCGACGACATTCTGGTTAAGAATCAGGCCTGCTGGGCTTGCCCCATAACCTGTACCCGGATCACCAAGACAGCAAGTGGCAAAGAAGGAGAAGGGCCCGAATATGAGTCCGCTTGGGCTTTTGGCGCCCAATGTGGCATTGACGATCTCGATGCGATAACTGAAGCCAATTATCTGGCTAACGATATGGGCTTGGACACTATTTCGATGGGCAATATCATTGGCTGCGCCATGGAACTGGCCGAAAAAGGGAAGATTGACGTGGATCTACACTTTGGTGAAGCCGAAAAACTCCTTGACCTTATCCGCGATACAGCGTACCGACGCGGCTTGGGAGATGATATGGCTGAAGGCAGTTACCGTATGGCCCAAAAATATGGTGCAGCGGAACTATCTATGAGCGTCAAGAAATTGGAGCTGCCGGCATACGATCCGCGCGGGATGCAGGGGCAGGGGCTGGTCTACGCCACCTCAAATCGAGGTGCGTGCCATGAAACTGGCAATATGCTTGGTCCTGAGGTATTGGCCTTGCCCCGTCTGATCGACCGTTTTGCCACCCAGGGCAAAGCCGGTATCGTGTCCGTTCATCAGAACTCAGCAGCCGTGATTGACAGCCTGGTAGTCTGCAAGTTTGTGAATTTGGCCGTGGCCGAGGAGTTTTTTGCCCGTACATTGACGGCTGTCACCGGCATGCACTTCAGCGCGGACGATCTGATGAAAGTGGGCGAACGGATTTGGAACCTGGAGCGTCTTTATAATTTGCGCGAAGGCTTCAGCAGCGCTGATGACAACTTACCGGAGCGCTTACTCAACGAACCTGTTGCTGAAGGTCCCAGCAAAGGTTTCACCGCCAACTTGGCCCCCATGCTGGAAGAGTATTACCAATTCCGTAGTTGGACCGTGGATGGCGTGCCCAGGCCAGAAAAGCTCAAAGCATTAGAATTAGATCAACTTTAAATGGCTGATTTTGGGCTAGAACAAGAGGAGAAACCGTATGATCGACCAACGACTATATGAGGAATTCCGCGACATTGGTCGTGATATTTTTGTCACTGGCTTAACCAGTTCCCACGGGGGAAACATGAGCGTGCGTGTTGGCGACCGCATCATCATAAAACGGCGCGGTGCGCAATTCGGCCGTCTAAAGATCAGCGACTTCGTCGAAACCAAGCTTTATGGAAAAGACAGCGGCATCACCCGGGCCAGTACTGAGCTCATCGTTCATCGAGCCATCTACGAGAACACGTCGGCCCTGGCTGTAATCCATTCTCACCCCAAAACGGCCATTGCCCTTAGCCTGAGCCGTGATGAGATAATTCCTATTGATAATGAGGGTTCTTATCTGCTGCGAAAAATTCCAGTCGTGTCCGTGGAGATGGCCTCTGGTTCACAAGAAATGGCCAACGCCGTTTCCGAAGCTTTGCAAGGATATAAGATCATTATGCAGCGTGGGCACGGCTGCTTCGCCATTGGGCAAACTTTGGAAGAGGCTTATCATTGGGTATCTACTTTGGAGGAAGTCAGCGATATCATCCTCGAACATAAGCTGCTCGGAGAACCGTTGATTGAGTATCGAAAGCACAGCGATTCCTATGAGAAGTGGTAGGTGAAAACGACAAATGAAATGGTGTATTCGCTAACGCTTGAAGCACAGTTGCAAGCCGTCGACAGGAGCTTAATTCATACCTGATCACGAAAGCTATCTATGGAGGATAATGATGTATCAGACCGACATGTATGAAGGCATGTTAGCCGAAACCATCACCATGCCCGGCGCTAATGGCGATATTATCAACGCCTATTATGCCCGTCCCATGGGTCCGGGGCCTTTTCCGGGCATCGTCGTGATCCACCACATGCCCGGCTGGGATGAATGGTACCGCGAGGCAACGCGCAAGTTTGCCCACCACGGTTTCGCCGCCCTGTCGCCCAATCTCTATTACCGTGCCGGCCACGGCGCGCCCGACGACGTGGCGGCCAAAGTGCGGGCGGCTGGAGGTGTTCCCGACGAGCAGGCCGTGGGCGATCTTGTTGGGGCGATGCGCTATCTTCGTTCGCTGCCCAACAATAACGGCCGAGTCGCTGTTTTCGGCACCTGTTCTGGAGGCCGGCAAGCTTACCTCGTCGCCTGTCGCTCGGAGGGCTTTGATGCGGTCGTCGACTGCTGGGGCGGCCGTGTCGTGATGGCCGAGAAAGATCTCTCCCCGAACTACTCCGTCGCTCCAATCGATTACACCGCAGATCTATCTTGCCCGATCCTTGGTCTCTTTGGCGAGGATGATAGCAGTCCCACACCAGCACAAGTAGCCCAACACGAAGAAGCGCTCAAAAAGCACAACAAGGAGTACGAATTTCACATGTATGCGGATGCAGGGCATGGCTTCTTCTACTACAACCGGCCGGCCTACCGCCAGGCGCAAGCAGTAGACGGTTGGCAAAAAATATTCGCCTTTCTTGAGAAATATCTTGCTGCACCTGCGTAATCAGTCTCAGTAAATCAAAAACTCCGCGTGTAGTCAGGTTCAGGCATCCTTAGATGCCGTTGACCTAAGGCGCTCGCATTTGAGGATGCGGACTACACAAAATTGGATCTACTGAGTCTGGCCGATCCTTGAGCTAGATAAGAAGACAACAGCGCCACGATGCAGCACCAAGAATGGATATTTTGGCTGATAGCCAAAAGCTGACGGCTATTTTTGTAGGAGAATAGTAATGTGTACCATGATAGTCGAGCAAGTAGAAATCGATGGCAGCGGCAAGGGCAAAAACGGCTGGTTCACTCTGCGCGAGGCCAATGTTTCGTATGACCACCCTTTCAATGCGCCACTGGAACATGCGCTGAATATCGACTTTGTCAACGAGTCGCAAGGTCCGGCAGCACGAGTTGCCGTAGAAATCAGCGCCGAGGCGGCACGATCACTGGCTAAGACTATCCTTCTTGTACTAGACCGTGCTGAAGCGGGCGGGCACCTGGAGTGAGGAGCGGGTAGCGAGTGGCGAGTGGCGAGTATTGATCAGGAGGTAGGGGCTGCGGTGGCCTGGTCGCCTAGGGCAAAGGCAACTGCCTGATCGAGGTCCATTAGCTGGCCGCGCTGCCAGGCAGTCTGAAACAAGCTTTCTCCTGCCGCACCTTGGATAGCAGCCAATTCGGTCTCATATTCTGGCTGTTCAACGGCCGTCATGGGGGAACTGTGTAACTGGCGGATGGCAGTCGCAGCACCTAATAAGATGACTGCATCTTCCAGCAGGCTGGCGGGCTGCTTTTCATCTTCCGCCAGCGCGCCGAGCGATAAAGGCGAGGCATTCCAGGCAGCGGGCTACGGCACCGACGTTGCCTTTGTCGCGCCAGACCTGCACGATCTCGCGGTACATGATCGACGCACGTTCAAGATCGCCATCCTGACGCGCCAGGTCGGCCAGGATACTGCGCGGAATGTTGGCGTAGTGAACATCGCCAATCTGGCCATAGTGGGATAATGCCCGTTCCGCGTGGGTACGGGCCCCCTCTTCATTGCCGGCGACCAGACAAGCAAACGCCGCCATCTGGTATCCCATGCCAAGACCCCACAGTTCGTTCCCCTGGCGTAACATGGCCATCCCCTCTTCCCATCGAATCCAGGCATCATCATCGTGGAAATTTACAGCAAAAATGACCCCCATACTCAGGTTCATGGCCTGTGCCAACGGGTCAATTTCTTTGGTCAAGGATTTGCCATCTGCGTGCCAGCTTCGCGCCGGCTCCAGGTCACCCATGGCACTACTTAGAGACGCCGACCAGCTTTGAACCCAACTCAGCATTCTCAGATCACCTTCCTCCCGGGCGATGGCGCTGCTTCGCCTGCCGTATTCAAGCGCTTGTGCGTTGAGACCAAGGCCAAAAGATACGGACCCGGCGCTGGCCAAAACGGCACCAAGCAAGCGTCGATTTGCGGGCTGGATATCCGCACCACTGAAATCTGGATCTGACTCCGCTTGTTTCAATGCTGCTTCAATATATCGTAAGGCTTCGGCATGCGGTATGATCAGAAGCCACTGCGGCGCGAGGCTGGCGACAAACTGCAGGGCGGCTATCAAATTATGATCCAAGGCCCAGGAACGCGCGCTGCGTAAGTTATCGCTTTCTGCGACAAGCCGCTGCATCCAATCACCACCGTGCAGCTGCCACACCGCCTGCATGCCTTGCCGGCTCTGGTCAAGAAAATAATCGAGGTGGCGATCTCGCATATCGTTTGCTTCGCCGCTCTCCACCAGTTTTTCTTGCGCATATTGGCGGATCGTCTCCAGCAAACGATAGTGCATGCCTAGATCACTTCCCTCTGCTACTACAAGGGACTTGCTTACAAGTTGTTCCAGTAAATCCAGCACTTCGTATGGCTCGATAGGTTCGATTCCGGCCACGGTCTCTGCCGCTTCGAGCATCCAACTGCCTGCAAACACGGAGAGTCGACGAAAGAGTGCGCACTCAGGCTCGGATAGCAGGTCATAGCTCCAATCGATCAGGGCTTGCAGCGTTCGCTGCCGAGGAAGCGCAGTACGGCTGCCTCCGGTGAGCAGCCGGAAGCGGTTGTCAAGGCGGATAGCAATTTGGTCTGGTGTGAGCACGCGCGTGCGCGCCGCGGCCAATTCGATGGCCAGGGGGATGCCGTCCAATCTGCGGCAGATCTGCAGCACGCTGGCGGCATTGTCAGATGTAAGCGCAAAGTCTGAACGAACGAGCGCAGCCCGCTGCACAAAAAGGCGCACAGCTTCGTAGTTGCCTAGTTCGGTGATAGACATCCCATCCAAGGCAAGGGGAAGAGCCAGTGAGCGCACGCGGTACGCCTGTTCACCGGCGATGCCCAGGACTTCACGACTGCTGGCCAGGATGCGTAAATCAGGGCAAGCGCGAAGCAGTCCATCGGCGAGGGTGGCGCAAGCATCAATCAGGTGCTCGCAGTTGTCTAGAATCAACAGCACCTTGCGGGAACGGAGGTAATCAGCCAAGCGATCTTGCAGGGGGCGTCCTGGCTGCTCGCTCAAGCCCAGCGGTGTGGCTAACGTTGGCACAATAAACTGCGGATCAGTCAGGGGGGCCAATTCCACCAGCCACACACCGTCAACAAAGCTTTCCAACAGCGCATTGGCTACTTGCAGGGACAATCTTGTTTTGCCGGTGCCGCCTGGTCCAATCAACGAAATAAGTCGGGCTTGCCCAGCCAGCGTGAATTCTCGGTTTTCAGATAGGTCCGGCGCAAGAAGCCGCTTGACCTCCGCAATCTCTTTCTCGCGGCCGATAAAACTGGTTAGCTGCTGAGGCAGGTTGTTGGGCGTCTCTCCATGTGCGTTGAGCGGTGGAAAATCAGCCGGCAGATCGGGATGCAGTAGGTGAAAAATGCGTTCAAAGTGCGACAGGCCCTTCAGACGATACGTTCCTAAGTCACGCAGCGCCGCTCTGGAAGGAAGTTGATCGCGTGCCAGTGCCGCCGTCGAAGCCGAAAGCAAGATCTGGCCTCCATTGGCGAGCAACATCAAACGAGCAGCGCGATTGACATCTGTGCCATAATAATCACCCTCACGCCATTCTGCTTCGCCGCTGTGCAAGGCCATACGCACTCGCAACGAGACATTATTTTGCCAGGGATAGGCCAACAATGCCTGCTGAGCAGAGAGCACGGCTTGCAGTGCGTCAGCCACCGCAGCAAAGACTGCATGTACCCCATCTCCTGTGGTCTTGACGATGAAACCGTGATGATTTTCCACCGTTTCTCGCAGAATGGCATCATGCCCAGCGAGGGCCTTTTTCATGGCCTGGGGGAATTCTTCCCATAATCGGGTACTGTCTACGATGTCGGTGAATAGAAAGGTCACCGTGCCAGCGGGAAACATCAATAATCGCCCTATTGATTGTCGAATGATCGCGCGATTGAAGTGATAAACCAGCGCGGGGCGCGTGAATTGAAGTTCCCCGCTTCATCCATAAGCGGTTTGCAATCTTCCGGCTTATCTGCATTACAGGCGATCATCACGTTTCCATGACATTCCAGGGGTTGGCTCGCTGCCGCAAAACAGACGGGGCAGATGTAGAAACAAGGCCTGTCACCCGAATCGAGGTTCTGATCCTTTGTGACCAGCAAATATTGAGCATAGTCTACCACGTCTTGTTGTAAATGAGGTGGCAGTTCGGACAAGATGGTTTCCAGGCGATTAATGGGCATCATAGAAAACTCCTGTGATAAAGGTGTCAGCTGTCAGCTATCAGTCATCCTTTTTCATTAAATCCTGGCGATCGTTAGCTCATGTTAACTCCATGCGCCTTAAATTTCCATTCAACTTGCCGGCCCATACACCCATGAGGCTAGTTCCAGAACTATGTTTTCACTTATATCATAATCTTTTCGGTCGATATTTCAACCGCAAGAAAGGAAAAAGCGCCAGACGCTAATATCGTAACGTTTGGCGCATTGCAGAGCATTCGCTTTCCGCTTTGTTTGCCTTAACTACCCAGCTTCACTACCATAGACAATCGTATCCGGCTTAAAGGCAGCCCAGGAAAACCAGAAGTGATCCCCGTGAACGATGGGACTCAGTTCCTCGCCGGCCAGCGAGCCTGCTTCAGCCTGGCCTAGGACGTTCCAGCTACTTCCCGTCTGCTCATCTACGATCTGGTCTCCATCTTGGCGAAACGTCAGCTTCTGGCCATTTAGATTCGGGTCAAATACACCCGTGGCCCCAACGTCTTCTGCGCTGGCAATTACCCCCGCTCCTAAGGCGCTGCTTGTTCCATCCGTATGAAAGACAACCAGGTCTTGCCCATTTTGGCGGTCATTGATAACCCCCACTTCAGAAAGAATAGTCAACGGATAGGCCACATCCGCGTCAGCTAGTGAAACGGTGACCACCCGTTCTACCGCCTCTAAACGGCCGTCAGTCGGGCCCTGGAACAGGAATGGAGTCGAGCCAATGCTGTCATAGCCTTCATAAGGATTACGACCGTAGGCGCGATTAAAACCCGTTTCGCGAGAGAGTATCAAACCTTGCGGGTGTGCTGCACGGAAATCCGCAAAACTGACCAGAGCAGAGGGTAGGAAAGTCAATTGTGCCCCGGCCAGATCGCCAACGATCCCTTCCCCCGTGAACTGCTGCCACAACGACTCCGTGGTGCGATCATACATGATCAAGTCGGAGTTACGCAGCAAGCCCGACACCCCAAACTCAAACACTTGGCCACCGAAGCGGCGATCGAACACCAGGGCTGAATTACACAATGGGCAGAATGTGACCACAACAGGGACTTTGCCAACCGTATCATTGACAATTTCGTGCCAGGTGACCACCTGTAATGGATATGCGCGTGCATCTCCCTCAATATCCAGGGTGATAACCGGCTCATTATCGGCCAGCCACACCGCGGCAGCCGCTTGATCGACGAATTGAGGCGTATCAATGGAAGGAATACCATCCCGGGGAGGGCCGCCGGAAAGGATATCGTGGTAATTAATCGTGTGCAGTTCCCAATTGGTGTTCCAGTCGTCAGTCAAGGAACGCAACCGATCCGGGCGGTCATCCGTGGTTAAAATGGCCGGACCGCGCCTGCCGGCCCCTGCCGCCGCTTCTGCAGCCGGGGATTCTATACCAGGTACCTCTGCAACCGAGGGCTCTACAGCGGGCGCTTGGGCAATGAGATCTTCAGCAAGCGGCTCCACCTGCGAAGGGGCCGGCTCAATCTCAGTCAAGTTCGAGTTCAGACTGTTTATCAGCAGGAAACCAATTCCGAAAAGCAAAACGGTTGCTCCTACGAACAGCCAAAAAGATGGGTTATTCCAATAACGGGTCATAATTTCGCCTCCTAAATATGGTGAACTCAATCAAAGCTTCAGAGATGGCCGATTGATACCTTGCAGCTCTGTAACAATGCGTAAGATCTCAATCCGCTTACTAAACAATGGGTGTGTTTCATTTCAGTTAAAAGCAGAAGAGTGCGCATCCTCAAATGCGACCGGGCGGCATCTGAAGATGCCTACTCCTCCAACTCATTTGAAACACACCCCTAAACAATCCAACGAGTTGATCTTCCAGCCCGGCGAACCAGAAGACCAGATCGGGTGGAATAGGGGCAGTGAAGCCGGTCAGGGTTCCATAGAGCGTCGACACAACGCCCAGGATTGACCCGACACAACTCGACCATCCAACAGAAAAAGCTAAGCCAAAGACATAGGATCCGCCGGCCCCGGTATTTGCTGCACAGAATTGGTTCTACTGAGTCTGATGGTTTCTGCCTTGGTTTTCTGACGGCAAGTTCAGTTGTTCCTAATGTAAACGGGAAATAACTGTAGCGTGGAAATTGTTTGGTGCCGGATCAGTAACTGGGAGCGGATCGAGAAACCATCTCAACCACGATCTGATCGTTGGGCGCTGCGGCTGAAATTTGCCAGCGAACAATCTACTCTGTAAGCGGGGGTGATGCCCGATGAGCGTTCAGCAGATCAGGCAACTGGCTAAGGCTGTTGATGGTCGACGTGCCGGGGGGGAGATAACGGCCGTTGTTCTCATTCTTGCGGTCAAGCCAAACGCCGTGGCCAAATCCTCCCCGCTGCACAGCGGCAATGGCGTCAACCTCCAAATTGTCTCCCACCAGCAAACAGTTTGTAGGTGGGGTGAGGACTCTAGCTGCTGCACGGAAGAAAATCGTTTTTGCAGGTTTATGTACACCAAGTTCTTCGCTAATGAGTATCCGCCGCGAGGGGATCAGATCACCTACCAAGCGCTCCATAACGGGGCGCGCTAACCGGGCATGATTAGACAGAATACCCAGAATATAACCTCTTTCGTTCAGCAATTGCAGCGTTGCCCGGCTGTCCTCAAATAGAAACGTAGGCAACAGCGCATATGATCTGTAGATACGTTCCTGTATGTCCCAACCATTGTCCTCGTGTCCAAGAAAGTCCAACATATACGCATAAAGCGCGGCGATCTCTCGCCGTGTCTGGGGCTTATCGATCTTTTTTACCTTACCCTGCTCGACGTCGCTGTCGTACTTCTGCAAGGCAGCTTCGACGTCGTCCTGAGTATAGGGCAAACCTGAAAGCTGGAACATGATCGCCAACCGTTCCTCGCGACTATCCTGAGCTGTCTTTGTGTAGGCCAGGGTGAAATCCCAATCAAAAAAGACCACCTTGATCGGTCGTTCAATCATAAGTTGCCCTTCATTTATGGGTACGCCGTCCCTTCCGGTGTAAAAGTTGCAGGCGGTTCGGCCGTATCCACCGGTCCGCCCGGAGTCGGCGTCTGCGTTTCAAAGACGAGAGTCGACTCACCTGTTGGCGTAGTAGTCGGAGACGGTGTCTCCGTTGGCGTTTCGGTCGGGGTCGGCGTCTCTGTCGGGGTCGGTGTCTCTGTCGGGGTGGCTGTTGGCGTTGCCGTCGGCTGCACAAGCGTCAACAAGACGCGCTTCTCCATCGTAACGGGGTCATTCTCGGACGTAAAGGGATTATCGGGACCGTAGGCAATCAGACGTAATGTGATTGCGCCTGAATTGTCGACCTGCGTGGTGTCCCAATCGGCCAAAAGGCCATTCTCAACTGCAACCTGTTGGTAACCGCTGATCGCCCCCCAGCCACCTGGATCATATCCCAATCCGTATTCCAATTCATATCCCGTGTAATTCGGGCCGGTGGCCGAACCAATTACGGACACAACATTGATCACTTCAGAGCCATTGGATGGCTGCAAGATATCAGCGCGCGGACGGGCGGTCGTGTCATCGCAGGCCTGATTTGGTGGTAAACGCAAAGGCAGGCCAATTCCGCGCCGGGCAGCCCAGTTGTTTCCGGCAGTGGTCAGCTCTAGCCATAGCTGTGCCCCATTTCGCTCTCGCTGCAGTACATTCTCATTGCCAAAGACGAGCGGGGTGAAGAACTTGGCTTCGTAAATGGATTCGGGGCAGGCATTGGTCGCTCGCAACTGTGTCCACAGATCGATAGGAAGTTTCTGAATAAAGTCGTGACTGCTGTCCAACGGGGGCTGATCGCCGGCAAATAGTTCTTGCCGCCGGCTAAGGCAATCTGAACCCGGTTCTGTACCAGAATCAGCACAGATCTCCTTGTCAATCACATTGGCTGGGCGCAAAATATTTGATTGCTGCCGGCCGGCCAAGTATTGCGTCATGAAGCTGTTCCATATGGGAGCAGCCACACGTGTACCCGACTGGCCTTCACCGATAGGCTCGTTGTTTGTATTTCCAACCCATACGGCCGTAACCACATCAGGTGAATAACCGATGGTCCAGCCATCACGCACATCCAGTCGACTTGAACCCGAGGTTCCAGTCTTCACCGCCACCTCATACCCCGGCACAACCAGGCTGCTGTCACGGCCGAACGCCGGCTGGCGCGCATCATCATCAGAGAGAACATCGCTCAACAGAAAAGCATGTTCTTGGCGCACGACCTGTGCCGAGTCAGGCTCCGGCAACGAATGCTCAAACACGACCTCACCGTGGCTGTTCTCGATCCGTTGGATGGCAAAAGGCGGCATGTATCGTCCCTGGTTAGCCAATACACTAAAGGCGCCGGCCATCTGTAAGGGTGAGATCTCACCTCCGCCCAAGGCCAGAGACAAGCCATGTTCGCGTGGTTGCCCCACCTCATTACAGCCTTCATCGACAAGGTCGCTGAGGCCTAACTTCTGCACATTATCAATAAAACTGCACACGCCGACATATTCCAAGGCTTTAACAGCCGGTATATTATAGGAATTGCCGAGCGCCAAACGAAGCCGTAAGGGGCCATGAAACTGATCATCGTAGTTCTTAGGCGCATAGATCGAATCAGGTCCCGCAGGGAACTCCGTTGGCACATCCCACAACAGTGTTGACGGGGTCCATCCTCGCTCCATAGCCGATAGATAAACAAGTGGCTTAATAGAGGAACCAGGTTGGCGCGGCGTCAAGGCCATGTTCACCTGGCCACTAATCGCCTCATCGTGGAAGTCGACACTACCAACCAGAGCCAGAATGTCCCCAGAATCCGGCTTCAGAACAACCATAGCTGCGTTGTTGGCTCCGGCGTCCCTGATCTGATCGCGATTATTCTCGATGGTTGCTTCGGCTAATTCCTGCGTATCCGGATCGAGCGTGGTATAGATGCGCAACCCGCCACGATATATGGACTGCGCGCCAAGCACGTCCTCCGCTTGCTGTAAAACAGTTAATGCAAAGTGCGGGTGAGCGATGGTCACTGTTGGCGGTGTCAGTGCCGCAAGCAGGGCGTTTGCCTCGTCCTGTGCGGCGCGCGCCTCTTCAACTGTGATGTACCCATCGGCAATCATTAAACTCAACACTTGACTTTGACGGCCCAACGCCTGTTCCGGCGCGGTGTAGGGATCCCATAAGGCGGGCGCTTGGGGTAGTCCAGCCAGGAGCGACGCTTCTGCCAGGTCCAATTCAGCGGCCGGTTTGCCAAAATAGGTTTGTGCAGCTGCTTCAATACCATAAGCCAGATTGCCGTAATATATCTCGTTCAAATAGAGCTCTAAAATTTCATCCTTCTCATAGGTGCGCGAGATCTCGGCCGCAAGAATGATCTCACGCACTTTACGGCGAAATGTACGCTCGGCCCGTTCCTTCTCATCCAGCAGAACGGCACGCACAAGCTGCTGTGTAATCGTACTGGTTCCGGCGATTTGCTCTCCTTCTTGCGCTGCTCGCAGAACCGAACGTGCCAGGCCAAATACATCAAATCCGGGATTCTGGTAAAAACGCGAATCCTCGGTGGCGATAGTGGCATTGATTAAGTGTGGTGAAATTCTATCCACGGGAACATAAAGCCGGTTGCCCGTGTTGGGATCAGCTTGAGAGTAGAGTAAATTCCCGTTGCGGTCAAAGATCCTGACCGTCTCAAAAGTACTCGCCCTCGCGCTTAGTTCGCTGGGCCGGGGCAGGGTGCGAGCAATAGCCGTGTAGCCCATCGCTGCTCCGGCTATCGATAGAGTTAGCAAGACGATTCCGGAAATTAATAGAAACAAGAATAGCCGGATGACACAACCTCCCCAATTGCGTTTGGCAACGGGTGTGGCCGCGCGAACAGGTGCGGGCTGTCGTTTGGGTGGCTGAACCGGCACCGAGCGGCGCGTAACTTGCCTGGCAGCTTCGGGCGGCGCTACCGGAAGCCTGCTGTCCCGTGTATGGATCTCGGTTGGCGCTTCCTCTAGCGGCGCGGCTGGTCGCGCCGGTGAAAAAGCCACCCTGGGCTGCACTTCCGTGGCTTCCGGATCATACTCTAGGGGGCGCTCAGATGGCGCTCGCAGTGCCTCTTGTGACAAGGGCAGCGGGCTTGGTTTCGGGGTTGTAGGAGCCTGGGGTGTTGCACCTCCGGCAATGGTGACTGTTGGGTCATCTTCCTCCGGCAGGGTCACAAACAGAGGGGTCGGGATTTCGGCCGCATCTTCATCGGGCAACCCAGGTTCTTCAGAACCCGTCGTTTCCCGCATCAGATCCAACAGAGAAATGGTGCTATCTTTTTCTCCCTTGGAAGGTGTGGCAGGGGGTGTCTGGCGCGGCTGTTTTTCAGGCGCACGCTCCTCCCCTGCTGCACGATGTTTCCTTTCGTCTTGATCGCTCATGGATCGTGAAACGCTAAATAATGCCTAAAAGTTCCATCGGTGGCTCTATTCGATCACGAACCACAACAGGATCTAATCCTTACTCTTAACCAGCATCACCCAACTACCGCGCTGTACCGCTTTTCCTTGCTGGTTAAATACGTGAATCTTCATAATGACCTGACCGCCCCCAAGGCGGGGCAGCGCTTTTTTTTCAGCTATCTCCAGCTTGACTTGAATCGTGTCACCTATATACACAGGCAAGCTAAATTTACAGTTCAATTCGCGGAAAGCCAGCACCGTGCCCTCGATCACACCTGATTGTACCGCCAACCCTGAGGCGATGGATTGTACCAACAATCCATGGGCAACCCGCTGGCCGAATGAGTCTCTGGCTGCATAGTCGGCATCGGTATGAATCTGATTGAAGTCTCCCGACATTCCGGCAAAACGCACGATATCCGACTCCGTTACTGTACGTCCGGCCGTTAGCAAAACTTGGCCAATTTCAAATTCCTCGAAATAGAGGCCGCGCGGCTTATAGGTTATTTCTGTCATGGGGTGCTCCAATTCTACTGCGTCGATCGGTATTCGTTTTCCGGAAAGACATAGAAAGTCTAATAGTCATTTTCCGTGGCGGCCAGTTTTTCCGCTTCATCGGCAACCGTCAGGCCATCGATAAACGGGTCAAGTGCGCCATCCATCACCGCCGCCAGATTGTAGCTGGTCAGCCCGATACGATGGTCAGTTACACGCGATTGAGGGTAATTGTACGTGCGGATCTTTTCACTGCGATCCCCGCTGCCAACCTGTGCCTTGCGATCCGCCGCCAAGTCGGCATGCTGTTTCGCTTCCTCCGCATCTTGCAGACGCGCCTGGATTATAGCCATACCTAATCGTTTATTTTGTGTCAGGCTGCGTTCGGTCTGGATCTTGACCATCAGGCCACTGGGTTTGTGAACAATTCGTGCCGCGGTAGCATTTTTCTGCATATGCTGCCCGCCGGGACCGGACGAAAACTCAGGCGTGATTTCCAGATCTCGTTCATCCAGCGTGATTTCCACATCGTCGACTTCCGGCATTACGGCCACCGTGGCCGTACTGGTATGGATGCGACCCTGAGATTCCGTCACCGGAACTCGCTGTACACGGTGCGCACCGCTCTCAAATTTGAAACGAGAGAAGGCACCTTTGCCCCTGACCAGCAACACAACTTCCTTATACCCACCAACGCCAGTCGGGTTATCGCTCGCAATTTGTGTCTTCCATTTGCGTCCTTCGGCGTAGCGTGTGTACATGCGCAGCAAGTCACCAGCAAAGATACCCGCCTCATCGCCACCTGCACCGGCACGAATTTCCAGATAAACGTTCTTATCATCACGCGGGTCCTTGGGAACCAGCAAGCTGCGCATTTTTCTGTCCAGCCTCTCTTTTTTCACGACTAGACGTTCGACCTCGTCGGTGATAAGTTCAACCATCTCAGGATCATCTTCTAACGCTAGCAGCTCACGCGTTTCGTCCAACTCGCGGCTAAGTTTCTGGTGCCGCTGATATGATTCGACCAACGGCGCCATTTCAGCCCGTTCCTGAGCCAATTCAGTAAGCTTAATATGGTCACCCAACACCTGCGGGTCCGTCATTTGTCGTTCAATTTCGTCGTAGCGCGCCACGACCTTTGCAATCTTGTCTAGCATGATATCCGCCCAGAGTGGGAATTAATTCAATTATGCCGCTTTCTCACATTTGAGCCAATTCAATGATACAATCTATCTCGCGCAAGTAATATAACAAGGGATACTCTTCGATGAATCGTGAATACCATAATTGGGCCAGCCCCAACCTCGGCCGCAACATGGAACTGCTGATCTATGGGCATGCCGGAGCGCGTGTGTTGATCTTCCCCACATCCAAAGGTCGCTTCTATGAGTGGGAAGACCGGGGTATGATGAACACATTGGGCGAACATCTGGAACGAGGATGGCTGCAAGTTTATTGCGTTGATAGCGTGGACGCCGAAAGTTGGTACGCTCGCTGGCGACATCCAGGCGAACGCGTCTGGCGACACATGCAATACGAGCAATACTTGCTGCAAGAAGTATTGCCCCTTTCCTGGCAAAAGAATCCAAACCCTTTCCTGATCACAACTGGCGCCAGCTTTGGCGCCTACCACGCCGTCAACTTCGCTTTGCGCTACCCGCATCTTGTCGGCCGTACGTTGGGCATGAGCGGCATTTACGAGGTCAGCAGCTGGACCGATGGCTACTATGACGACAACGTTTATTACAACAGCCCTTGTGATTTCATCCCCAACGAACATGATTGGGGCCGCCTGGACGCGCTGCGCAAAATGGACATTATTCTGGCCGTCGGCAGCGGCGACAGCCTACGCGGAAGCAGCGACCGCCTGTCAGCTGCATTGTGGCAGAAAGGCATCGGCAACGCTCTCCGTCACTGGGACGGCTGGGCACACGACTGGCCATGGTGGCACAAGATGCTTGCCCTATACATTGGCGGGCACGACTGATCACTGAATACTGATCACAGATTACTGGTCACAGCTTACTGAATACTGATCACCAAGGAGGAGATGAATCATGACATTAAAAGTGGGTCTAATGGTCGGCCGTGAATGGTCGTTTCCCCCGGCATTAATTGAAGAGGTCAACCGCCGTAACAAAGATGTGATCGCCGAATTTGTCCAATTGGGCGGCACAAAAATGGACGAGCCTTGTCCCTATGCCGTCATCGTCGATCGCATCTCCCACGAGGTACCCTATTACCGTTCCTATTTGAAGAACGCCGTTTTGCAGGGCACGACCGTCATCAACAACCCTTTCATGTGGGCTTCCGATGACAAGTTCTTCGAAGCCTCTCTAGCGACCAAATTGGGTGTGGCCAGTCCCAAAACCCTGGTGCTACCCAACAAAGACTATGTTCCGGGAATCGTCCACGGGGAAAGCCTACGCAATCTGATTTACCCTCTCGATTGGGACGCTATTCTCGATTATATCGGCTTGCCTTGCGTGCTGAAAGATGCGCACGGTGGTGGCTGGAAAGAGGTCTACGTTTGCCATACCAAAGAGGATATCTGGAACAGCTACAACCAGTCCGGCCTGCTAACCATGATCCTGCAAGAATTCATTCACTGGGATCATTATGTACGCTGCATGTGCCTGGGTCAAAAAGAAGTGCTGCCCATGAAATACGACCCCAGAGAGCGACGCTATCACGTCGAACATGCCCACATGGACGCCGAATTGGGAAGCAGGGTCGTGAATGATTCCCTAAAATTAGTGCAGGCTTTGGGCTACGATATGAACACGGTAGAGTTTGCTGTCCGCGATGGCGTGCCCTATGCTATTGACTTCATGAATCCGGCTCCAGATATGGATATCAATTCGCTTACTCCCGCCTATTTTGAGTGGGTCGTCCAACATATGGCCGATATGGTTATCGATCTGGCCAAAAATCCACGGGCGCAAGTTGACGAGCTGAAATGGAATACCTTTTTCAATACATAGGTTATCGCACAGCGCCATACCATTAATGAAATGAGTCACAGATAACCCGATAACTTCTATCCTAATCTGCGTAGACTTGTACTGCGTCCTGATTTCGAAGGAGAATAATGTCATTACACGATGCCATAAAAACATACCATGACCTGCTTACTGATGAAATAGCGCTGGAGTCCCAGGGCCAACTCGACAGGCAGTTGAAACAACGCGGCCTTTTCTTCGGCGACCGGCCTCTTAGCACCGTATTGCGACCCCGCTTCCTGACGCCGGATCAGTACACTTATTTACGCCGCGCCATACAGCCGTTGTTGCTCGCCTTCGCCAAGATATCAGAGGTGGCTGTTGCCGAACCCGATTTTCGTCACCAGTTCCACTTACTAGACTGGGAAGAGGAATTGATCAAAATCGAGCCTGGATATAGCAGTCACACCCCGCTCTCCCGTCTCGATGCCTTTTTTCTAACCGACAGTGGAGATTTGCACTTCACCGAATATAATGCGGAAGTGCCGGCTGCATCGGCTTACAATGACGTGCTGACCAAGGTTTTTCTAGGACTGCCGGTGATGGGTCAGTTCCTACACCATTACGTCGTTCGTTCATTGATGACACGACACGATGTACTACATGTGCTCCTGGAAGCCTACAAGGAGTGGGGTGGTAAAAATCGGCCGAACATCGCCATATTGGACTGGCGGGAAGTGCCTACCTACAGCGAGTTTGAACTGTTCATCCGCTTTTTTATGGGGCAAGGCTACGAATGCCGCATAATAGACCCGCGCGATATTGAGTACAAAGACGGGCGTCTCTTTGCCGGCGATTTCCACATCGACCTCATCTACAAACGCGTGCTCATTACCGAACTCATAGAACGAGGCGGCCTGGACCACCCCGTCGTCCAGGCCGTGCGCGATGCCAACGTCTGTATGGTCAACCCCTTCCGCTGCAAGATTCTCTATAAAAAAACCAGCCTGGCCGTACTTAGCGATGAGCAAAATGCCCATATGTTCTCCAAAACGGAATTGAAATCTATCCAGGCTCACATCCCCTGGACGCGCACCGTGGAGGAACGACAAACCAACTACAACGAACTACCCGTCGATTTGATCCCCTTTATTCTCAAGTACCAGGAGCGCTTCGTCATCAAGCCCAATGACGATTACGGTGGGCGGGGCATCGTCTTGGGCTGGCAAACCAACAGCAGGGGCTGGGAACAGGCTGTCGAAGAAGCGCTCAAAAGCCCGCATGTGGTGCAGCAACGCGTGCCCATCCCCGAAGAACCTTATCCCAGTATCGTCGACGGCCGTCTGCAAATCTTCGACCGCATGCTCGACACCGCCCCCTTTGTCTTCTATGGAGACTATGTCGACGGCTGCCTGACCCGCCTCTCGACCGACCCTTTACTCAACGTCTCTGCCGGTAGTGGCTCCTCCGTCCCAACCTTTATCGTCGAGAAACGTTAAGGGCAACAAAAGGGCGTGCATCACTCTTGACGTCTTCCCTGACGGAGTGCGAATAGGTAATGGGTACGTTCCAAATGTGAAAGAAGATTGAAAACAATTGATTGCTGAATTGTTGAATTTGTGAATTCTTGACGAAGCGGACCTCGCCCCAAAATTCCTTCTTGACAACCCAAAGAAATCAGTATAATTCGTTTCATATAGACGTTCATCTATATGTTTCGAGTGAAATGATGGATTCTTTAACCTTCGCCAAAGCAGTAGCCGACGATACGCGACAGCAAATTATGAGTTTGCTTTGCTGCCAATGGTACTGCGTCGGTGATGTGGTGCAGAAGCTGGGCAACGTCAGCCAGCCGACTGTCTCCCATCATCTGGCAGTTTTGCGAGAAGCCGGGCTGGTGCATACACGCCGGGAAGGTAAACAGATCTTTTATTCGCTCAACCAGGATGCAGTAGCCGTTTGCTGCGGCGTTCTGATGCAGGACTTTGCCCCTGAAAAGGCTGTCATTCCTCTGCAAAACGTGATCCCGGTTTAAGTTCAGCAGCAACCTAGGCGGGGGCAAATGCCCTTAAATAGGTTTCTTTTTTACATTGATATATAGACAACCATCAATATGAGGTAATACAATGGCTACTCTAACTCAAGAACAAATCCATGATGAAGTAAAGGCGCGCTACGGCCGTATCGCCGAAGAATCGCAACCGCAAGTTTCCTCTTCCTGCTGTGATGGAGACACAGCCACATCTTGCTGTGATACCGTTGCGCTCTACGACATCGACACCGCCTGGCTGCCGACTGATGTAACCAGTCTATCGCTGGGCTGTGGTGATCCCATCACCCTGGCCGAACTGCAGCCGGGACAAACGGTTCTCGACCTCGGTTCTGGTGGAGGCATCGACTGTTTTATGGCCGCACGGCAGGTAGGTGAATCGGGCCAGGTCATCGGGGTGGACATGACCCCGGCCATGATAGACAAGGCCAATCAAAACAAAACCAAGGTAGATCTGCCCAATGTGGAGTTCCGCCTGGGACAGATCGAAGATTTGCCCGTCGATTCAGATTCAGTTGACGTCATCATTTCCAACTGCGTCATTAACCTGAGTCCGGACAAGACGGCCGTTTTCCGCGAGACATTCCGTGTCTTGAAACCAGGTGGGCGGATCGCCGTTTCCGACATGGTCACCTTAGGTCGCTTCTCTGCCCAGGAGCGAGCCGATATGAATGCGTGGGCCGGGTGCATCACCGGGGCCGAAGACGTGACCGATTATGTAGCCGCAATCCAGGCAGCCGGCTTCACCGACATCTCCGTGCGTGACAAAAGCAACCCCGATCTGGAGCTCTCCAGCTCGTTGAGCCTGGGTGGCCCGGCCCAAGTTTTCAGCGCACGCGTAACGGCCGTCAAGCCGCTCGAACAATAAACGAGGTAACGCAACCTGGGCAGGTTGCCAAGCGATCACCGATTACTGATCTAGTAGCCCGACACTTTTTCAGATGGAGAACGACTAGGACACAAAGGACGCAGAGGAGACACAAAGGGCTCAGAGAATTTCTCTGTGATCTTGTGTTTTCTCCGTGATCTTGTGTCCTTTCTGGAAACTGTCGGGTAGCCAGATTACTGGTTACAGATCACTGATCATCGCGAGCATACAATGCCACTAATTCAACCGTATGTCCAACCCGCCAAACTAAGCGGGCAAGAAATCAAGGAAAGATACACCTCCATTGCCAACGTCTACGACATCTGGGGCAAGCTCACGGAATCCAAAGCGCAGACGCGCTGTCTGGAGGTGGCCAACATCGTCGATGGCCAATCCGTTTTGGAAGTCGCCGTGGGCACGGGTCTTATCTTTTCACGCATTTTGCAGCGCAACCCGTCCGGGCTGAACGAAGGCGTTGACCTGACGGCCGCCATGCTGGCTCGCGCGGAACAGAAAGCAGCAGCGTCAGGCAAGGTGAACTATAACTTACGCATAGGAAGCGCCTATCAGTTACCCTATTATGAAAACAGCTTCGATCTGCTGATCAATAACTATATGTTCGATCTGCTGCCTGAGACTGATTTCGAGCAGGTGTTGGCCGAATTCGGCCGTGTCTTAAAGCCCGGTGGGCGGCTCGTCCTGGCCAATATGGCCAGAGAAGGACACTGGTACAATCAGTTTTGGGAAGTTGTCTACCGTTTCCAACCCGGCTGGTTGGGAGGCTGTCGCGGCGTATCGTTGTTGCCCTATGTGCAGCGCGCGGGCTTCACAAATACGAAGCGGGAATTCGTCAGCCAGATGACCTTCCCCTCAGAAATCATTTATGGAGAACGAGATGGTTAATTCAAAAGAATACTTTGCCGAAGTGGCGGAGGAGTGGGACGAAATACGAAGCAGCTTCTTCAGCGAAGCGATGCGCGATGCGGCCATCGGTAAGGCCGATCTCCCGGCCGGCGCGGTGGTCGCCGACGTGGGCACCGGTACAGGATTTGTGCTGCGCGGCTTACTTGAGAGAGCAGCAGAACTCGTCGGCTTTGACGAGAGCCCGCAGATGTTGGCTGTCGCCCGCGGCAACTTCGCCGCCTATCCCCATGTCCAATTTCGCCAGGCGGAAGGGCAGCATTTGCCGGAAGCGGACAATACTTTTGATGCCGTTTTCGCCAACATGTATCTGCATCATGCACCCGATCCGGCAGCAGCTATTGTAGAAATGGTTCGCATCCTGAAACCGGGCGGCAAATTGGTGATCACCGATCTGGACACGCATGAAGAAGCCTGGATGCGCCAGGCCATGTCTGACTGCTGGCTGGGCTTCGCGCGTGAAGATGTAGCAAACATGGTACGAAGCGGCCGGCCTGGCAGAGGTAGATATCGACTGCGCCGAAGGCACGTGCAATTGCAGCGGGCCGGAAGAACAAGATATTTCGCTGAGTATCTTCGTCGCTATGGGAGAAAAGTAATTGCGCATCCAGGCAAAACGATTTGCCAAATCGTTCTACAGCGGGCATCCTTTTTTGGTGCCAGCCTGCTCAAGGCAGGGGAATTTCAAAACAAAAAGGCGCAAGGCTCATTATAAGCCATTGCGCCTTTTTGATCTCAATCTAATTTGTTAATTGCTAGAAGGGAATCTCGTCCTCTTCCTGGGCCGGAATACCTCCGCCTACGCCCTCGCCATCACCCGAAGCGAAGCTCCCCGCCTCTTCACGGCTACCAACAAAGCTGAAGTTATCGGCCGTGATTTCAAATGAGGCCCTAACAGTTCCATCTTGCGCTGTCCAAAGTCGTGGTCCACCGGTATTGGGATCAGGCTTTATACGACCCTCAACAAGGACACGACTTCCTTTCTTCAAATACTGATTCGCAACTTCGGCGCGTCTTCCCCAAACACTAACGCGGAACCAAGTAGTCTCATCTACTGGCTGGCCGGTCTGCCGGTCATTCCACCGCCTGTTCGTAGCTACGCTAAAGCTGGTCAAGCCAGTTCCATCCGGCATATACCGCATTTCGGGATCTCCCCCGAGGTTACCGACAACAATGATCTTCTGATACATAATATGCTCCTTTTAGACTTGCATCTGCGCTACAAACTCTCTATTATTCTACTAACTCAAGCCTCAATTTCCACTCCCTATTTTAGCACAAAAGTTCTACGAACACAACCCCTTTTTCGCGTTCAAATCGATGTTTGTGGTAACCACTTTTGGAGATTAACAAATTAGCACGGATACAGATAAGTCAAGTCTCCTCAGATGCCGGTCCTGCGAACCCGTGCGCATCTGAGGATGCGCACTACTCACGATATCTGGATTGTTTAGCTAAGGTTCAGAAGCCATTACTACGAACCGTGCAGCAATCAATTTTGCACATTACAAATAAATCAGCCTTTCTAGCCGCCACTGTCTATACCCAACCGCGCAAGCGCACCGCTTCCGCGACCCGATTTACCGCCACCAAATAGGCGGCGACGCGATTATCCACCCCGCGCGCCTTGGCCATCTTGTCCACGGCGTGAAAAGCGGTGGTCATCTTATAATCGAGGCGCTCCTGCACCAACGGCTCATCCCAATAGAACTGGTAGGCGTTCTGGACCATCTCAAAATAGGAAACCGTAACACCGCCCGCATTACAGAGAAAATCGGGAATGATATAGGTACCCTTCTCATGGAAGATCCTATCCGCTTCCGGTGTGGTTGGCCCGTTGGCCAATTCAGCCACGACGCGTGCTTTGACCTTAGCCGCGTTCTGCCCGGTGAGTTGGTTTTCGATAGCGGCCGGGATCAGTACACTCACATCCAGTTCCAGTAACTCGGTGTTGCTGACCGGCTCCGTTTCCGGACAATCCGCCACTCTGCCCGTCCGCCTGTGATGTTTGGCAACGACATCGGGATCTAGACCGTTTTCATTATAAATACCGCCAAATTCATCACTAACAGCCACAACCTTCAGGCCAAAACGATCGTGGCCCAATTTATGGGCGAAGGATCCTACATTGCCGTATCCTTGGATGGCACATGTTGTTCCGGCCAATTCCACATCGAACAGCTTGGCTGCCTCGCGAATCGTTATCAAACCGCCCATTGCAGTCGCCGGGCTGCGTCCGGCGGACCCGCCCAACTGCAACGGCTTGCCGGTGATGGCGCCGGGTTCGTGGTGGCCCACCAGCATCTCGTGTTCATCCAACATCCAGGCCATAATCTGCGGGTTGGTATGCACATCGGGGGCCGGCACATCCTTGGTCAGGCCTATATAGCGCGAGATAGCGCGCATATAGCCGCGACTCAAACGTTCCAATTCCCCTCGAGACATCTCGCGCGGGTTACAAATGACACCACCTTTGCCGCCACCCAAAGGGACATCAGCCACAGCGGTTTTCCAGGTCATCCACGCCGCCAGGGCCCGTACCGTGTCAATCGTTTCATCCGGATGGAAACGGACCCCGCCTTTAGCCGGTCCGCGCGCATCATTATATTGCACCCGAAAACCTTGGAAGGTCCGCACACGGCCATCGTCCATACGCACTGGAATCGTAAAGTGGAACTCGCGCATCGGTTGGCGCAAGAAGGTATGCATATCGGGATCAAGCTGCAAAACGGCTGCAGCATCATCTAGCTGGGCCTGTGCAATAGCAAACGGATTTAGAATCTCCTGCATGAAATTGTTAACCTCAATTCTTAATGGATAGGGGCTCAAATTATAGCACGGATCAAGGTTAGCGTATCTATTAACAAGGAAAACTGTTATGCAAAAAAGGCCCCAGAGATTTGCGAACATTCCTGGGGCCCGCCAAACAGACGATGCGGGATCAGACTTCTAAACCCAGCCACGCAAGCGTACAGCCTGAGCCACGCGGTCCACGGCAACCAGGTAAGCTGCCACCCGATTATTGACCTTCTTGGCCTCCGCCATTCTCTGTACAGCGTAGTAAGCTTTGGTCATCTTCTGATCCAATCGCTCGTGCACCATTTCTTCCGACCAATAGTACTGGTAAGCATTCTGTACCATTTCGAAGTAGCTGACCGTGACGCCACCCGCGTTGCACAGGAAATCAGGTATCACATAGACACCGCTATCGTAAAGAATATCGTCAGCCTCTGGAGTTGTGGGACCATTGGCCAATTCGGCCGAGATCTTTGCCTTGATTTTGTGCGCGTTTTTCTCCGTGATGACGTTCTCAAGCGCCGACGGGAACAACACGTCCACGTCCAACTCCAACAATTCCTCATTCGTGATCGCTTCTGAGCCTGGGTAGTTTGCCACCGCACCTGTATTCATCTTGTGGGCATAGGTGGTTGCATAATCCATACCCGAGGTTTTGATGATACCGCCACGCGAGTCGCTGACGGCGATCACCTTCATGCCCAGGATATCCTCGGCCAATTGGTGGGCAAAGGTGCCGGCATTGCCGTATCCCTGAATCGCTGCCGTTTTACCGCGGAGATCCATGCCCAGAACCTTAGCCGCCTCACGCAACGTATAAATGCCGCCACGTGCTGTCGCATCTCCTCGACCGGCAGACCCTCCTAGTTCGAGCGGCTTGCCTGTAATCACACCTGGTTCGTGGTGACCCATTAACACCTCATACTCGTCCATCATCCAGGCCATAATCTGCGGATTCGTATAAACGTCGGGGGCCGGTACATCCTGGGTTATACCAACAACGCGGGCGACATTGCGGGCATAGCCACGACAAAGTCGTTCCAACTCCGTCTGCGTCAACGAACGCGGGTCAACGATGACACCCCCCTTGGCGCCACCGAGCGGGATGTCAACGACGGCCGTTTTCCAGGTCATCCACGCCGCCAGGGCACGTACCGTATCAACAGTTTCTTCCCAGTGAAATCGGATGCCGCCCTTCGAAGGACCGCGTGCATCGTTGTATTGCACACGAAAACCCTTGAACGTATGCACGCCGCCATCATCCATTCGCACCGGAATCGTGAAATGAAACTCGCGCATCGGCTCTCGTAGAAAAGCGTGCATATCCGGGTCTAATTGTAAGACCTCGGCAGCTTCATCTAGTTGAGCCTGGGCAATTGCAAAAGGATTCAATGTTTCGCTCATGGTATTCTTTAGCTCCTACTGTACTGTGGGGAAATTGGGAAAGTTCAGACGCGGCGCATCATCGCACCACGCATTCAGTGTCAGCTAATTGCTGCTCCATGTCAAGTGACAATTGTCATAGGTAAATACATGACACGTGACATATTTTCTATGATCGTGTTCGGGTAGGTCCAGGCTGTACGCAAGGCCGTCAGTTATACATGGATCTCCCTATTTTCCATTTGCCGGTTTTCTTCAAACCTTCTCCGCGATGAGTCGAAGAAACCAAGTTAGGTCTAACGCTGAGTAGCAACTTTGAAATCTTTCGCCTATACTCGTCAATCGAAGAAAGTCGAGTTCGAATACGAATCCATGTAAATTATAGACAACGAGACCAGCAATATGGAAACAGCAACACAATGGATTGAGCAGAACTTGAGTCTCTCTATTGGCTTGCAGGAGAAACTCCTTTATTCGTTGATCGCCCTGGCCATCATTTGGGCTGTCAGGTTGATACTGCTCGCTCTCATCAGCCGCCGCACGGAGGATGCCGCTGCGCTGTATCGCTGGCGGAAAAAATCGGAATATGTTGCCCTGGTACTAGTCGTGCTGGTGATCGGCCGCATCTGGATCGAAGATCTGCAATCTATAGCTACCTTCCTTGGTTTGCTCTCAGCCGGGCTGGCCATAGCCTTACAGGATCCGATTACTAATTTCTTTGGCTGGCTGTTCATTGTATCGCGCCACCCTTTTGAAGTAGGAGATCGCATCCAAATAGGAGAAAACGCAGGAGACGTCATCGACATTCGTTATTTTCAGTTCACTGTCATGGAAATCCAAAACTGGGTAGATGCCGACCAGAGCACAGGGCGCGTGCTCCACATCCCTAACCGGAAGGTGTTTAATGAGGCTCTGGCCAATTACAGCACAGGCTTTGCATATATTTGGAATGAAATAGCGGTGCTGATCACTTTTGAGAGTGATAGACAAAAAGCGAAAGGCATCTTGCTGGCAATTGCCGAAAAACATGCAGCTCATCTAAGTACGGATGCACGAGAGCGAGTCCGTGAGGCTGCCAAACGTTATATGATTAATTATGAAAAACTAACCCCCACTTTATACACCAGTGTCGAAGCAAGCGGGGTAGTCTTGACAATAAGGTATTTATGCAATCCACGTCAGCGACGTACTAGCGAGCATGAGATCTGGGAAGAGATTCTCATGTCTTTTGATCAGCAGGCGGATATCACACTTGCTTATCCGACTCAGCGAATTTACTATCGTCCAATTGAGGGAAATGATTCAGGCCAAGTGTGGGCGGCAAATTCGACATTGGGTAGATAGCCAACATTCTCTAGCCGGCCAGTTCAATGCCCGATTCGACCAGTCGCTCCTGGACAAGACTCAGAAGTCTAGGCCGCATTTCGCCAGCCTTACCGAAACGTGCTTTGGCCAGAAGAGTTAACTCCGTCTGTAGTGCTAACTCGCCCGATTCACTGATTATCTGCCATGGTTCTAATAAATTAGGCAACAATCCTACGGCTTCCTGGCCTAATTCTTCTAGCAAAAGAATTGCCTGGCTGAGATCGGCAGCAGCAATCGTGACCTTAATATTGGATGGCGAAAAACGGCCACGGCTGAAGTTTCGTACGACCCGGATTTCCCCGTTGGGGACTGTGCAAGGTTCTCCACTCATCACCAATATCTGCGTTGTCCGCAGGTTAACGGCCTCGACGATTCCCAGAACGCTTCCTCCGGCCAATCCGAGCAGCTCCACTTTTTCGCCAACGTCAAAAGTATCCTCAAAGATGAATCCAACCCCCGAAAGGAAGTCACTGACTAACGGTCTTGCGCCCAAGCCAAAAGCAGCACTGAAGAGGCCCACAATCCAGATCAGCGTCGACGTGTCGACAAATAGGGACAGGCTAATCAACGTGGCCACAACTATGGCCGTGAAGGTTATCGCCCCAGCCACTAATCCGAGCAGCGTCTTCTGGCGTTCCGGACGCATATCTGGTTGTCTTTGAGTTAGATGACTCCCTCTTAAAACATACATAGCCAGTCGTCTCGACAAGCGGAATATGAGCCAAGCCAGGAAGTAGAAAAAGATGATCAGGGAGATTTTCCCAGGAAGAGTTGACAGCCATAGCCCATAATTAGAGATGCTCATTGTGGTTCTCCTCTGAATGATATGAGATGGATCATACTGATTTATCGATCTTTTGGGTAGCCGGCTTGTGTACAGCCTGTCCGCTGTGTCATGGCGTTTTGTCCTCAACGCACAGCACAGAGGGGCGGTTTATAGCTTTGTGGATAAGCTCTGGTAAACTTCCAAACGAACAGCGCCACAGCGACCGAGTTGTGCGGATTATCGCGCAACAAAGGGCAGTGGCAACCATCAAGAAGAAAAGCAGGATTTGTGGAGTGATCACTCAACTGGCCATCGCTCTAGTGCTCAGCGCCATTGTCGTCGGCCTGGCCTATTGGCGCGGCTCATTGTCGCAGTCCGGGGCGGCAGGCGCACTGCTTGTTGGTACGCTCACTTTTGGCTTAGGCGGCTGGCAGTGGGGCGTTTTGCTCGTTCTTTTCTTCGTCAGTTCCAGCCTCCTCTCTCACTTTAAAGAGGGAGAAAAGAAGGCCGCGGCAGAAAAATTTGACAAAGGACACCGGCGTGACATAGGCCAGGTGATTGCCAATGGTGGCTTGGGCGCCTGTATCGCCACAATCAGCGCCTTTGTGCCGGCAACCGAGGTTCCTTCCGCAGCCTGGTTTTTTCTCTTTCTCGGCGTCATGGCCACGGTTACGGCCGATACGTGGGCCACGGAGCTGGGCACGCTCAGCAAACGCCCGCCACGATTGATCATCACAGGGCGGATCGTGGAAGTGGGCACATCAGGCGGCATCTCGCCCTTGGGCACGGCCGTCTCCCTGCTCGGTGGTCTGCTGATTGGCGTGACCGCGGGACTGATCACCGAATACAGCATCATCGTTACGGCTGTGGCCGGAGCCCTTGGCGGCTTGCTTGGCTCCCTGGTAGACAGCTTGCTTGGAGCCACGGTGCAGCGCATTTATTACACCGATGTCCGCCACAAGGAGACAGAGAAGCAATACGAGAACGACGGCACGCCCAACCGCGTATTGCGCGGCTGGGCATGGATGAGCAATGACATGGTTAACCTGCTTTCATCTATCGTGGGCGGAATCACGGCCGTTATCTTGAGCGCCTTGCTTTCCTAGGGTGACATCACGCTCGCTATCAAGCGCGCACAATAAGGCGCGGACCAGGCAAAATTCCATTTGTCCGCGCCACGTAAGGAGCCATCATCACGGCCGGCCCAGCCTAAACCACCTACTCATCAGACGATCTTCTGACGACGGCCGTACCAGTTCACCATGCCCGCAAAACCGAGCAGCATAGGAAATGCCAGAAGCGCCGCGCACGGATTGGCTTGTGAAGCAGGGGGGGTGTCAGCCGGCTCTGGCGTTGGCGCTTCAGCCCGCACCGCAGCCGTGGCTGGCTCATCCACGGTGATGGTGTCTTCCGATCCAGCCCCCTGGCTTGCCGGCAAGATGATCTCCGGCTGCCCTTCTCCCTCAACCACCTGGTACGCCAGGTTATCGTAAATCACAAGCACCTGTTGGCCGAGGGCCAGGTATTGGCCCAAATCCGGGGCAGCGGACAACAAGTCAAAGTAAGCATCAGTGGCGAATCCAATTTCTTGGATCACTTGATGCTTGTCCTGATCAAACGCCGTATCCATCCATACGCCGTTACGCAGCACAAAAGTCTTGCTGCCAACAAATTGTACCAGCGCTTCAGCCCCCTGCCGCGACTTCCCCTCGAAGTCTCCACCGGAGACGGCCGTTGGCATAGGGGGCATCATCGGCGCTTCCGCCGCCGCCATCTCAGCTTGCACCGCAGCCTCCGTTACCACTCTGGCATTCAGCTCACCACCTGCTGCCTGCAACTCATCCTCAGCAATGGCATCGCGACCGATCTGGCTAAAGATGTCATCTTCTTCAATAAGATAGCTGGTATAGGGCGTTATGATGCCATAACGAATGCTCAGGTCAACCACGCTCTGCACCAATTCATCATTCTCCCCGTGCAGACGGATCTGGCGTAGAAGATGGCCAATAGCGCGCGTCGCCCACAGACGAGGAATGAATGCATCACCGCCGCTAGATCGGAAGAGGTTATCCTCATAGGTAAAACGTTGCGGGTTTCCGTTGACCTCTCCGCTCAACGTAATGGTCGCCGGTCCTCCTTCACGATAACGCCCGGCTACGACCAATTGTGACCCGGCGAAGAGATCGGGCAGCGTCTGCGGATAGCTTTCCTCTACGATGACGCCATCATAGTCGAGGCTGATATCAGAGAGAACAGGGCTGCTTACTTTGGCATAGAAGCCGCTCACCGCTTCGTCGACTGCCTGCCCAGGCCGCACGTAGGTTGTTGTTCCGCGATGGTTTTGGGCCAGATTGTCCAGCAGATTGGGGTCCACATCGTTGCCGACGCCAAAGGCGAATAGTCGCGCGTGGCCAGGCAGTGCCGCGGCGACTGCATCCAGCAGCAAGCCTGTGTCGGTGATGCCCTCTGTCGCCAACCCATCCGTTACGAAGATAATTGTCGTCGGCCGTTCTCCATGCACTTGTCCGGCCGCCTCCAACAGAGCTCCACTGATATTCGTACCGCCGACCGCTTCCAGGCTGCCGATAAAACTGTCATAATTTCCGGGCTCCGCGCTCGCTTTCAAGTTCGGTACAAAACGGCGTATACCTGTACTGAAGCCCACGATATTAAAGCGATCCTCCGGATTGAGATGCTTTACGATGTAGACGGCCGCATCCTTGGCCTGCTGCATCTTTGCCCCTTCCATGCTGCCTGACGTATCCAGCACCAGGATCACATCTTTAGCGACGACTTCTTGCGCTTCTACGTTGGGAGCGACAAGCAACATGAAGAAACCATCTTCTCCCGCTTCACGATAGCTAAGCAAGTTCAGGCCAATTTCCTCAGGAGACACCGTATAGTACAGTTCAAAATCAACATCCGGCGTAACATCGTTCGCTTCATACCCAACCACAGCCTCGTATTCTCCATCGCGGCTGACAGAAACCGGATGGCTTGGGGAATAAATGGCGCGGATCGGCTCATCTGAGATAACGTCGACGCGAATGCTCTGGTTTTCCAAGGGGATATTCGTATACAGGTTTGTGGACTGGGGGTAGACGTAATGAATCAAACCGTTTTCAGCCGGCAAAATCTGGCTGTATTCGATCTCGACTCTACGCTCCTCATGAGGTGGGATGGGGAAAACATTAGCCTGGATGGCATTGCTGCCCACGTATTCCAACAGGGCCGGATCACGCAGTTGGCGCACAATGATGTCATATATTTCGCGCGCTTCTTCCTTTTCCAGAATCTTGGCCTCAATCGCCTGGCCGTTTACCCACATCGTCAGCTGGGATACGGAAGCGCCCTGGGGCAGCGGGAACAGATAAGTCCCTTCCAACATCTGGTCACTATCATTGACAAAAAGCTGCTCAATATGGGTCGTCGCCACCTGGTCCTTAATGTTGACATTAACCCGTTGGTATTCGATCTTTAATCCTACCATACGCCATATTGGAGGAATACCAACCGGCGGTTCAGGTGTAACGACATCCTGAGCATAGAGCATAGTTGCCCCGGAAAACAAGAATACCAGTAACAAAAAGAAAGTGGATAAAAAACGTTTTGCGCTCATGACATTACCTCCCTGGTAATATTTCTCTGTACTTGAAAGACGTCACAAGCCCGCCGCCGGTTCCACCAACGCACAAAATAGCCGTCCTCGGAGAGGCACGCTATCATTGGGCCATTCTGAATTTGATAGTGTTCTGGAGGATTCATGTCTCATGCAAAACGGCCGATCACGGCCGAAGATCTCTACCGCCTACAGATAATCTCCGATCCGCAGATTTCCCCGGATGGAAAGCATGTGCTCTTCTGTGTACAGAGCGTGGATGAAAAAACGGAGAAGAAGCACAGCAATCTATGGCTGGTAAATACGGCAAGCGGGGAGCCACGCCAATTCACCTATGGCGACCAAACTGACAAATATCCACGCTGGTCTCCTGCCGGCCACGAAATCGCCTTCTTATCCAACCGCAAGGACGAAAAACAAGAACAGATCTACATCATCCCCTTCGACGGCGGTGAGGCACGGCTGTTAACCGACTTGAAAGGCTCCTTTGCCGGCTTCGAATGGTCGCCTTCTGGCGCAGAGATAGTCTGTCAATTTCGCAAGAAGGATGAGGAAGCGCTTGAACGAGAAGAGGACGAACAGAAAAAGAAACTAGGCATAGTCGTCCGTCATATCACCAGGCTCGATTACAAGGCGAACGGCGACGGGTACTTGCCGCAAGAAAAATGGCATATTTGGACTATAGATGCCGCCGGTGGCAACAGCCAACAACTCACCGCCGGACCCTACAATGAGACTGATCCGCGCTGGTCAGCGGACGGGCAGCAGATCCTCTTTATTTCCAACCGCAGCGCGGACCCGGCACAAGAGCCCGATGCGGATGGCCTCTATCTGGTTCCTACGTCCGGAGGTGAGATGCGCCTCGTAGAAACGCGTTACAGTCGCAAACTTCTAGCGTCTTTTTCACCTGATGGCCAATGGATAGCTTACCTGGGCCTGGAACAAACCGGTAAATTCTATCAAAACGTCTGCCTGTACATCGTGCCGGTTGCCGGAGGCGAATCACGCAATCTTTCCAGCGCCTTTGACCTGCACCTTTCGGCGGACACCCTCACCGATACAGGCAGCGGGGCTCCTCAAACGCCCCCTACCTGGTCTAGGGACGGTCGTTTCATCTTCTGCCAGGCGACGGAGAGGGGCAACCAGCCGTTGTTCGCATTTGCGGTCGATCCGCAGCCAGCCGGCGTCACACGCGTGACTGGCGATGCAGGCGTGGTGGGCAGCTTCACTCTGGATGCAGAACAACAGAAAATCGCCTATTTATGGGGCACCTTGGATAGGGTCGGACAGGTCTGGTTCCGTGAAAAGCAAAGCGGCCAATCCAAACCTTTGTCGTCTCTAAACAATACATTGTTGCAGAGTATCGACCTCGGCCAGATTGAGGAAATCACCCTTTCAGGGCCTGATGGGGTTGATCTGGACGGCTGGATTCTTAAGCCACCCGGCTTCGATCCCGCTCTGAAATATCCTTCAATCCTGGAAATTCATGGCGGTCCGCATTCCCAATACGGCCGTGCCTTTATGCACGAGTTTTACTTCCTGGCCGCCGCCGGTTATGTGGTTCATTGGTGTAACCCGCGTGGCAGCCAGGGGTATGGAGAGGCATTTGCCGGCGCCATCTACAATGAATGGGGCACCGTGGATTTCGCCGATATCATGGCCTGGACCGATTACATGGAGCAGCAATCCTATATCGATCCAACGCGCATGGGGGTCGCCGGTGGTAGTTACGGCGGCTACATGACCACGTTGATTATCGGCCGCACAGATCGTTTTAAGGCCGCCGCCGCCCAGCGCGTTGTCAGCAATTTCATCAGCTTCTATGGCTCCAGCGATATGAATTGGCTCACAGAAGCGCTTATGGGCACAGAAGCGCCACCCTGGGCCGATCTGGAGAATTACTGGCGACAGTCACCCCTTAGCACCATCGGTAATGCCACAACACCAACCTTACTCATCCATAGCGAACGGGATCTTCGCTGCGACCAGGAACAGGGCGAGCAGGTATTCGTAGCCCTGAAGCGCTTAGGCGTAGACACGGAACTGATTCTCTTCCCGGAAGAATCCCATGGGCTATCGCGCAACGGCCGTACCGACCGCCGCATCGCGCGCCTGGACCACATGAAACGCTGGTTTGAGAAATACCTTAAGTAGACGCCACCACCGCCTCTTTTATGGTATACTCCTGCACTAAATTTCGATAGAGGATTATTGAGGAGATTAAAGGTCAAATGGCCAACAAAACAGCAAAACGCCGCGTAAGGAAAACCCGGCCCCATCAACATATAAAAACAGGTGATGGTGGCAAGAAGAAAGTAAATTGGACTCGCATCGCCCTAATCACGATTGGCATCTTAATTGCCGTGAGCATGTTATTGTCTCTCGTTATTACACCGGGCACTGGTACCAACTAATTCAGGGAATCCATCTCAAAGTATGCTGAAAACTGGCAACAGCGCCTCTATCCATTTATGAATCCGGCTTTCGGTAGCGTGTGGATAGTGGTATTGCCAGTTTTCGGCCGTTTCTCTGCCCAGCCAATCCATCAGGGCGATCGAGGCCAACAAGGCACGGTAGGTGTCAGCCTGGTCAAACGTCGCAAAGATTACTGGCAACGTCGCCAGCACCCGGGCATCAGCCCATTCCTCCAGAAAACGACCATCATACCATGTGTCGAAATCCTCTCCTCTTTCGGCCTTAGCGTGCCATTCCAGCATCTGCACTAAATATTGTCGCATCGGCCCATCGGTAATCGCTCTGGCTCGCCAAAGATCGCCGCGTCGCAGCATAGTTGCCGCGCGAAACGATGAAAGCCAAAATCGATCCAAGACGGCCGTAAAAACTTCTTGCTCGGGCTTCACCCAACCCCCTTCATCCGTAAGGCGAGGAGCCCGCAAACCGCTATCCCCTTGTTTATCCAAGAGTACACGCACGCCACGCTGAGCTGCAACAGCATAAAAAGAACCAAAAAGTACATCAACCATTTTGCCCGTCGCCGGCACCAGCAGGAAATCCACCTTCACCCCGTCTTCATAAAGCACCAGCCATTCCGGATCTCCAGCCCCGGAGAAATTGAGAGCGCGTAACCACACTTCGCCGAAAGTCGCCAACCAACTTGTGTCTTTGACATAGAGTCGCTGATCCGTGACAAAGAGCATCAAATCCAGATCAGACCAGGCATCGGCCGTATGATCTTCTCTGGCCCTTGAACCGATCACGACCACGGCTCGTATTGGGTCCTGCTCCTTTGCCCAATTGGCAATCCCCTTTTCCAGCGCCTTGTAATTCATTGCTCCGCCTGGATCGATCTGCGAATTGCTACCTCACATTCCTGAAACGCAACCGACCGGCGCACGTCAAACTGGCGGGGACGGGGAATGGATATGGGGAAACGATGCGTAATAGTTGCGGGTAGTCCGTTGCCGCCAATACTGCCCATGACCAATACTTCATCGGCCAGAAAGACGGCTTCGTCAATACTATGCGTTACCATAAACACCGTCACCGGCATCGCCTGCCAAATACGCAAAAGCTCCTGTCTCATTCGTTCCCGCGTCAGGGCATCCAACGCCCCAAACGGTTCATCAAGCAGCAAAAGCGCCGGTTTATGGACCAAGGCCCGGGCGATGGCCACCCGCTGCGCCATGCCTCCGGAAAGTTGAGCCGGGTAATTACTGCCAAAGCCGGTCAGTCCAACCAGATCAAGCATGTCCTGCACGCGCTGCTTGCTGGCACGGCCATTTTCACCTCGCAGTTCAAGCGGTAAACGGACATTTTCAGAAGCGGTCCGCCAGGGCATCAAGTTGTCCTTCTGAAAGACGATCCCGATAGGTGTTCTCGTCTGCGCCGGTGGTGTCCCATCCAGCAACACCTCGCCACCGTTTGGCGACAACAAGCCCCCGATCACGCGCAGCAAAGTAGACTTGCCAATGCCTGAAGCCCCAACCAGGGCCACGAAAGCGCCTTGCCGGATTGTCAGCGAAACATCAGCAAAAACCTGCGTGCCATCATCACTAAATATATAGTTGACTTTTGACAGGTTCAGAAACGGGGCGTCGCTCATGGCTAGATTTGCGGACTTGTAACGTGATTGACGCCCTATTTAGGTTGTGTTTTCTGAATGAACGCGTTGCTATATGCCGCATCGAGATTCTCAATAGGTTCATCCAGCAAACCCATTTCCAGCAGGATCTCTTGGGTTCGATCCCAGGAAGCAGCGTCCGTATAACCCAGTGTCTCCGCGTCCCACATTACCAAGGATGCCTCCAGCACTTCCTTACGGCTGTCGTCCAGTCCTTCAACATACTTTTTACTAATCTCATACGCCGCATCAGGATCTGCCAGCGTGTCGGCCACCCCACGCAACATCGCTCTTGTAAAACCCTCGACAAGTTCAGGACTATTCTTGATTGTCTCTTCATTGGTAATAATGCCATTGAAGACCAGGTCAATGTAATCAGCCACCTGGATCACATTCACCTCTTCACCCATATTCGCCAGTTGGATAGGCTCATTGTTGGCGAAAACAACAACCGCTTCCGCCTGGTCAGACAGCAAAGCTTCAACCTGGTTGAAGCCAACATCAACCGCATTCACCTCATCTTGCGTCAAACCGTTGGCCAGGAGCAGGCCGACATAGCCCACATAACTGGCTCCGAAAAAGCCTGGCAGCCCCACGGTTCGCCCCGCGAGATCGCCCGGCTCTTCAATACCTGCTGCTGCCTTGCTAACAATGGCGATAGGATAACGTTGGTACCACTCCAACACATAGACAACGGGAATTCCCTGTGCCCGCGCCAATATGACCTGATCGCCGCCGACAATGGCGAATGGCACCTCATTAGCCCCAACAAGAGCCATGCCATCTGTTTCAAAACTATAGTCAAATTCAATATCAAAGCCTTCCTGAGCGAAATATCCTTTCTCGACAGCCACATAGATCGGCGCATACTGTGGATCGGGGATGTATCCCATTGGCAGGCGAAGGTGCAGCAACTCTTTTGGTGCTTGCGCCGGTTCACTGAAACGGCCGCAGGCCGCCAACACGATAATGCCCAGAAGCGGGATAATCAGAGATATTATTACTTTTTTCAACGAACTTTCTCCAGAAAACAACGTTTCACAAAATATGAATACAAGTTCGAAACATCGTTCATACATTATTGCCCTGCCGTGCACGACTACGCCAATGCAACAATCGCTTCTCGAGCAGGGCGACCAGACCGTAAAGAGTCAGAGCAATGATCACCAGGGTGAAAAGAACCACAAAAACCAGATCCGTCTTGAACTGATAACGGGCCGTGACCAATAAAAAGCCCAGGCCGGCACTTTTGGGCTGCACAAATTCACCCACCAACGTGCCGATTACAGCCAAGGTCGCTCCTACTTTAAGCCCCGCAATTAAGACTGGCATCGCTGCTGGAATTTCCAACTTGCGAAAGATCTGGCCCCTTGATGCCTGCAACGAACGCATTAGTTCGTATAGCTCTGTAGGAACCGATCGCATGCCAGCGATGCTGGTAACTAATATCGGGAAAAAGACAACCAACACCGCCACCCATACGCGCGCCCAGTAGCTTGATGTCACCCAAATCGTCAGTAAGGGTGCGATGGCGATGACCGGAATCGCCTGGGAGGCGATCAAGTATGGAGACAACAGCCGGTCAGCCAATGGAGATTTGGCCAAAAGATAACCGAGCGGCAAGGCAACCAGAAAACCAATCAACAGCCCGGGAATAATCTCACTGATGGTGATCAAACTGTGTCTGGCCAAACGGCCGTCCCCCATCACTATCAAGAACTGTCGTCCCACATCCAGCGGGCCCGGCAAGATGAAAGCGGGATAATTGCCCCAACTCACCAACAATTGCCAGCCCAAGACCAGCAGCACGAAGGAGAGCGACACAATAAGCCACGTCGGCTGGCCATTCAGAACGCGCACCGCATTTTTCCACATATCTTTAAACAGGGGGCAGGACAAGATCACACGCAATAAACCAAAACCCCACCTGAAGTGGGGCAAGCGCGACAACAACGCACATGGTTTGTCACCCTTCTCCCATCCAGACTGTCACTGTCGGCTCTGGATTTTCACCAGATCAACCGCGTTATGTTCGAACGTGGTTCGCGGGCTTGGCCTGCGCGGGCCTCACCGCCGGTCGGGAATTTCGCCCTGCCCCGAAGGTTTATATCCTTTTGTTACTACCTAAGATAGATTATACTGAACCCCTTCTCCCCGTCAACATCCCCATGCTCAAACAGGGTTTTTCAGTCCGCAATTGGACCATTGTGGCCGCAAAATCCTTTTTGCGTTCTAGTGTGACCTGTAAAACGCGATTGTGAAATCGCGGCTACAAACCCGACTACTGAACAACCGTGATGCTCAAGAGCTGGCAGCTTTTTGAAACCTGCCAGCTCTGTCTGACTTTTCTATTCCGCACCCTCACCATTTTCCGAGGATTGCAGATCAGGCTCAGCCTGCTTTAACCCGGCCAATTCATTAATGGCCGCAATCAGATCGATTCCAGTCAGAGCCTCAATCGTCGCCGGCAATTGGGCCACAATATTGGTCACATCTTGCGTAATCTTGGACGCACCGGCACCGGAACCATTCTCGCCACCTCCGCCAATGATCACGATGCGATCCGTCTTCGACAGCGGTTCAGACACAGCCGCAGCAATCTCGGGCAGTTTATCCAGCAGCTGCTGCAAGATAGCTGCCTGCGTGTATTCCTTCCAGGCATCTGCCTTCTTGCGCGTCGCTTCGGCCTCAGCCAAACCTTGCTGGCGAATAACCTCCGCTTCGGCCAGGCCTTTCGCTTTGGCGGCATCGGCCTCGGCCTCACCGCGCCGGCGAATCGCTTCCGCTTCACCGGTAGCCTCTGTCTGAAGCTGGTATTGTACGGCGTCTGCCAGCGTCTGTACCCTGTACCGTTCCGCTTCGGCCGGTTTGCGCACTGTCGCGTCCAGCTCCTGTTCGTTGCGCAATGCTTCCTGCTGCTGAACTTCAATCTGCTTTTGCTTGGTGACGACTTCGATCTGAACCTCTTCCGCCTTCACCGTCTGGTTGGTGATATTCTCCTGCAAGGCGTAGGCCAGATCTGATTCCGCTTTCTTGCGATTGGACTCGGCCTGGTACTCCGCTTGCTGCACCTCAAAATCTTTGCGACTTTCGGCGATCCTGGCCTCCGCCTCCAGCTTGGCCGATTCACCTTGCTGGCGAGCGCGGGCGCTTTCGATGGTCGCGTCGCGGGCCGCTTCAGCCTCGCCGATGGCCGCATCCCGCTTCACCTGGGCGATGCGCGGCCGGCCCAACGCCTCCAGGTACCCTTCCGTATCACTGATATCCTTGATTACGAAGGAGACAATCTCAAGCCCCATACTGGCCATATCTTCGCCAGAGACTTCCTGCACCTTCTGCGAAAAAGATTCGCGATCGCGATAAAGCTGCTCCACTGTCAAGGTACCGAGAATGGCGCGCAAATGACCGGCCAGTGTTTCATGGGCGATATGTTCAATTTCCTCTTCCGATTTGGACAGGAACTGGATCGCCGAGGTACGGATCGAATTCTCGTCGCTGCCAATCTTGACCTGCGCTACTCCATCCACTGTGACCGGCACGCCCTGAATGCTGGGCACATCCGGCGTGGTAACGTCGATGGTTATTATCTCCAGCGAAAGGTAGTCTACACGCTCCAAAACAGGCCAAATAAAAGAACGGCCGCCGGTTACAATGCGGAAGTTACTCTTCATATGTCCCGCTTCCGGATCACGCCGTCCTTCGCCACGGCCGGAAATAACAAGAACTTCATTAGGTCCGACCTTCTTCACCCGGCTGGAATACGCAATAGCCAGCGCAAGGAAGATGACCACAAGCACTATGATGCCTAAAGCTACGCTAAACATCTATTTCATCCTTCCGGCAACCATACTGAAACATATCGCTGCCACCAAAAACTGTTCGCACTTAGAAATCAGGAAGGGTCCCGGCCGGCGGGAAGCTCGTCTTAAGCAATACCGGTTCCCCAACAGCATCAACGGAGTGGTACCAAGCCACTGTTTGCTTCCCCTTGCACCGTATCAGGACTTTAGCGACTTCGGAGAATCCGAAGCTTCCGCAGACTTGAGTGATTTAGGAGGCTCATCAAGCGCTTCCGGCTCTGGGATCTCCGCAAACAGCCACTTTTCATCATCAACTGGCCGTATCATCGCCACGCGTCCGCTAATCTGTTCGATACGCACAGCCTCTCCACTCACTATCTGTTTGCCGCTTGCCGATCTCGCCCCCAGAGTCACCCGGCCACTGACGTTATCGAAAGCTATTTTGCCCAGACCCTCGCTGGGCACGGTAATAATGACCTGCGCATCGCGGCCGACTGCGTCCGCGGCCAGGCTGTAATGGCTAGACTTGCTGGGGGAAAATACATAGAGAAACAGCACCTGGGCCAGTACGCCTACGAGCAGGCCGGCCACTACAGCCCAAAACAGGCTGGTCCCGGCGTTCATGTCAAACCAGATACGCGTGATCAGGCCCGTCAGGCCAAAAGCCGCGCCGAACATAGCCAAACCGAAAGGGCTGATACTGAGAAAATCAATACCCGTATCGGCTTCCACATCCGTGTCAAAGTCGAAGGCGTCGCCAAATTCTGCGCCAAGTAAGGTAACGATGGCGAAGATAAAACTGCCTATCACCGCCGCCGCGTATACAAAGTTTAAAGCGCCAGACGAGAAGAAATTTTCAAACATGTCAAGCTCCTGCTCACCTGGAAACCAAATGATTGTCCAGGTCATCAAAGAGTGATCGTTTCCGGAAATGTCCCCTGTGGTGTCCGAAATCAAACGGGCACCTCTAAAAAATTATACTCGGATTCACAATGCCGGCACAATACCTGCTGCCACCAATCGGAACGGTGGCATCTCTGCGAGCCTAGCCCGCGCAATCCTTCCGGTCAAGGTGGTATATCCGGCAAAAGCCAAACAGAGGTCAAAGCGGGGCATCTGAACCGCTATCTCTGACCTCGAGTTGATCCGTTCTTTTCACATGCGCTTTGACGAGTCGTTGTATGGTGCTTTTTCAGCAGACCGACCAACGGAAAAATATCGAAAATCGGCCCACCTTCTTGAGAGAAGAGGGGTGGGGTACCTTTACCTATTATACGTGATTAGCGGTAGATAGTTGCAGGTAATCCTGCAAGTAATACAAATTTTACAAAAGTAACCGCAGTGGATTTTCCAAAAGTGCCTTCAAGGTCTGCAAGAAGCGCGCCGCTTCAGCACCGTCGGTTACGCGGTGGTCGGCTGATATGGTGACCTTCATGCGCATGCCCACAGACAAATCACCATCGACGACAACGGGTACTTGCTTTGCCGATCCGACCGCCAGGATCGCGGCATCCGGCGGATTGATGATGGCAATAAAATGATCGACATCGAAAGCGCCCAGATTGCTGATCGTAAACGTCGCCCCTTGCACATCGTCCGGCTTCATTCGCCCTTCGCGTGCCCGGCTAATAACGGCCTTGTTGTCAGCTGCGACCTTAGAAAGCGTTGATGTGTCGGTGTTGCGCTGCACGACAGTCAAGAGTCCGCCTTCAACAGCGACGGCCGTGCCGATGTTGATCTCCTCATGACGCAGCAGCTTGTCGCCGCCATAAGAGGCGTTAAGGTTGGGGAAATCGCGCAGAGCCAGGGCAGCGGCCTTAACGATCAGATCGTTGACCGTCACCTTTTCTTTTTCGCTCAGGGTGTCATTGATTTCTTTTCTCAATGCGAGAGCTGGCCCCATGTTGACGTCGGATGTGACATAGAAGTGGGGAACCGTGGTCTTACTTTCTGTCATCCGCCGGCCAATAGCTTGGCGCAGGCGGCTGGTTTCAATCGCTCCCACGTCATCACCAGCGGGAATCTCCACTACAGGTTGAGGCGTAGATGCAAGGGTTTGCGCTTGCGTGGCCACGAAAGCTTCGACATCAGCTTTGCGAATGCGGCCGTTTTGACCACCGCTGCTGAGCACTGCCAGATCAACGCCATGTTCCTCAGCGATGCGACGGGCGACAGGTGTCGCCTTTACGCCGCCCGGGAACTGTGGCGAGACGCTTGTGGGCACTTCCATTGGTGTCTCTATCGAGGTGATTTCAGGAACCATCTCCTGTGCCGCTATTTCAGCCGCCGCTCCATTGCCATTTGTGATCAGCATGCCCGAAATGTCCTCGCCTTTATCGCCAACTATGGCCATGTGCGCACCGACGGGGACCACAGCCCCATCTTTTTCAAGCACATACAGCAAAATCCCATCGGCCTGTGATTCCAGGTCCAGGGTCGCCTTATCGGATTCAATTTCAGCCACGACTTCGCCGCGCTTTACTGGCTCACCGACATTTATTAGCCATCGATTTAGAACACCCTCGCGCATATCAAAACCGAGTTTGGGCATGATAATAAATTCAGCCATTAAAGCACCTCTTTTACAGCGGCTATCACCCTATCGGCGTTAATTAGTGCAGATTGTTCCAGCTCTTGGGAATAGGGCAAAGGGACTTCAAGTTGGGCGACCCGCTTAATGGGCGCGTCCATATAATCAAAAGCTTCTTCCTGCAAGCGAGCTGCAATTTCCGAGCCGATGCCGTAGGAACGATACCCTTCTTCGACGATGACCGCTTTGAAGGTTTTCTTGAAGGACTCGATAGCCGGTCCCATATCCAACGGCCGTAATGAGCGTAAATCGACCACTTCTGCCTCCACGCCCTCTCTTGCCAGTTGGTCGGCTGCTTCCATGGCGACCAACATGCCCTGGGCATAAGCGATAAGTGTTACATCTGATCCTTCGCGTTTGATATCAGAAACGCCAATCGGCACCGTATAATCCTCATCTGGAACTTCACCTCGAATCTGGTAGAGGGTATGGTGTTCAATGAACAAGACAGGGTCGTCTGAACGAATCGCCGCCTTCAACAACCCTTTGGCATCGTAGGGGGTGCTGGGAGAGACGACCTTTAGGCCCGGAAAGTGCGCAAAAAGTGCATCCGGCGTATGGCTATGGGTCGCACCAAGCTGGCGTCCGCCGCCGCCTGGTGCCCGGAATACCACCGGGGCTTTCATCTGCCCACCAAACATATAGTGGATTTTGGCGGCGTGGTTGACAATCGCATCAAGCGCCAGGAAGGCGAAGTTCATTGTCATGAACTCGGCGACCGGGCGTAGTCCATTCATCGCCGCGCCGGTAGCTGCACCACCAATCGCCATTTCTGATATCGGGGTATCGCGTACACGCCGTGGTCCAAACTCCTCAAGAAAACCCCTGGTGACCGCGTAAGTGCCACCCCAAACACCTATTTCTTGACCCATGACAAAGACGCTTTCATCACGATGCATTTCCTCGCGCAAGGCATCGGTAATTGCCTGCCGCATAGTAATTTTGGCCATTTGCTTAAGCCTCCACATAGATGTTGTCGAAAAGGGTGTCTAATGCCGGCTTTGGCGATTCTTCGGCAAACTGCACGGCTTCTGCGATTTCTTCTTCGACAGATTCGTCGATCATGTCCAGTTGATTCTGGGTAATCTGATATTCAGCGGTCATATGTCGTCCCAGGACGCCAATGGGATCATCTTCGCGCCACTTTGCGACCTCATCTTTGGAGCGGTAGCGTAACGGATCGCCCATACTGTGCCCTTCAAAGCGATAGGTGATGATCTCCAGGAATTGGGGGCCTTCGCCGGCGCGGACAGCTGACAGCGCATCTGAGGTTGCAGCGTAGACATCGAGGATGTCCATCCCATTCACCTGTTTGCCCACCATACCATAGGCAGGCGCGCGGTCAAGCATGCTGGCGGCTGCCGTTGCGCGGTCGGTTGAGGTGCCCATTCCGTACTGGTTGTTTTCTAAAATAAAGACGACCGGCAGATCCCAGACGCCGGCCAAATTCATTGATTCGTGAAAATAACCAATGTTCGTGGCACCGTCGCCAAAATAGGAGAGAACGGCGTTATCCGTTCCTTTATATTGTTCGGCCAGGGCGATACCCACGCCAAGCGGCAAATGCCCACCGACAATGGCATATCCACCCCAATATTGACGATCAACATTGGCCAAATGCATAGAACCCCCACGCCCCTTGCTCACGCCAGTTTCCTTACCAAACAATTCAGCCATCACCAGCCTGGCATCTGTGCCCACAGCGAGGCTGTGGCCATGATCACGATAGGCGGTAATGACATGGTCACCATCTTGGCGGGCAGCGATTGAGCCTACAGCAACTGCCTCTTGCCCAATGTATAAATGCAAAAAACCACCAATCTTGCCTAGCTGGTATAACTCAGCGCTTCGTTGTTCAAAGCGCCGGATGAGCACCATCTGGCGGTACCACTCTAACAAGGTGTCTTGATCGACTAATAGTTCTTTTTGCTGTAATGATTCTTGAAGCATTTTAGTTTCTTATCCTTTAGGAATCTCTACCAGCGGCTGGCGTAAATCGGTGAGTTCGCCAAACAGGCAGTCGATCTCGTCATCGTCTCTCGCCGCGACGAGGGGGAAGGGGCATTTTGCCCCTTCGCTCGAATAATTAAGCGCAAAGAAACTTTCAGATGTTTTCACAATCCACTTTTTTCATGTTGACTTGTTGCCAGCGCTATGAAACAAACCGCGAGAGTAAGTCATTATAAATCTATTTTTATCATAGATATATGTTTAATTAGCGTATAGTATCGCCTGTGGGTGCAGTATTTGTCAATGTTTTGAACACCTTTCTAATGGCGTTATTACACGCCTGGCGGGGGGCAATCAGGTACCATCAATGATTCAATTGATTGACGACCATCTTGGGAAAGGCTTCCTTTGCCGTATCGCTTTGAGGAGCCGATCAGCAAAAAAGACAAGCGAATATACTCGTGCTCATCTTGGCATGACGGCCATGTTGATCGACTGGCAAGCTACCCAGTTTCGTGGTGTATCATTTTAATCGAGCGCCTGAATGCCCAGGGCGATGGCCCCCAGCACCCCAGCTTTGTTGCCCAAGGCTGGGGTAACGATGTATTCGTCGATATGTTGAGTTATGGACGGGTGCTGGACATAATTATTTAGATATTTAGCGGTCTTCTCTCTGACCTGGGTTAGGAGGCCAGGCATATCCATGACCCCACCACCCAGGATAATGCGCTGCGGCGATAGCACACAGACAAGGCTTTGCAGCGCTTGAGCCAGATAGTTCGCTTCTAGCTCCCAAGCCGGGTGGTCGCTGGCCAAGGATTGACCTTTTTGCCCCCACCGTTTTTCGATGGCCGGACCCGAAGCCATTCCCTCCAGGCAGTCACCATGATAAGGACAATTGCCAGGGTACGGATCGTCTACCCAATCATGATCGAGGCGCATGTGCCCCATCTCCGGATGGACAAGGCCATGCAGCAGGCTTCCATTTACCATCGCTCCACCACCTATGCCCGTACCAATCGTCAGGTAAACAAAGGTATTTAAGCCGTGAGCCGCCCCCCAACGTCCTTCGGCCAGAGCAGCCCCGTTTACATCCGTATCAAAACCAAGCGGCACATCAAAAACCGCTCTCAAGGGGCCTAAAACATCTGTGTTGGCCCAATTCGGTTTGGGTGTTGACGTGATAAATCCAAATGTAGGAGAATCAGGGTGCAGATCCACAGGGCCAAATGAGGCCACGCCAATTGCCCCCAGTTGACCGTGGTTCGCTTCCTGCTCACGGAAAAAAGCAACGGCACGGCCGATCGTCTCTTCCGGCGTTGTCGTCGGAAATCGCGCTTCAGCGCGTAAATCTTGCGGTCCACTGCCTACCGAACAAACGAATTTGGTACCACCCGCTTCAATACCACCAATTAGCATCAGATCCCCTTTAGCAAGAATATCAAAGAGTGGGCGTTAATATAGCAGATAATCGAGCTTTTCTTTAGCGAACTGGCCAGATCGCCTTCATTTTCCAGATCTTCAAACTAGATGCGGCCGTGGTCCCGCTGCGCGAAAACAGACTCACTCCCTGGCTGTCATCCAGTGTAGGATAGACGCGGCAGGCAAGACAGAGGTGTTCATTGACGAAGAGTTCAATAATCGAGTGATCGACGAATAATCTGAGGTGCAGCGGTTCATCAAGTGCCAGGTTCAGCGGCATAGCTGCTGCGTTGACATTTGACCGTGGATCTAGGCTGGACTGCTCCCGTTCAACCAGGATCTGACCCGTGTAGCGTTGATAAACGAAGCGCGTTTGTTCTGCGCCATCCAGCGAACAAAGCAGTGTCAGGCCAAATTCGGCGTCCTCCCCAGCCAAGAATTCCGCTTCTATTTCCAGCGCTTTGCCCTTAATGGGCAGCACTACTTCCATCTCGCCGGATAGGACAATGTCATTCTCCTGCCAGTGATCGCCGCGCAGTTTCTGCAATTCCTTTGCTGGATTAACAGCGGCCGTTCCATCAGGCAGGAGATCGACAACCAGGGGTAAAGAATGGGCCCCGTGCCAACCCGCTTCCAGGCAGGCTTGCTGGCTGCGCTCCTCATGCAGCCAGCCGATCATCAGCCAACGGCCGTCAGACAAACGCATCACCTGTGGCGCGTAGAAGGATCCGCCGTGAACCAGGATGCCGCTGTTCCGCGGTTTAAATCTATCCTGCGCCCTGTGGCCGCTGAAATAGACGGTATACAAATGCTCGGAGGGCGTCGCTTGCACCGAAACGAGCAGTAGCTGCCCGGCGAGGAATTGCAGCAAGTTGGGACATTCCCACATCGTGCCCTGCCAGAACGGCTCCCTTTTTTGCGAGTCCCCGGCTAGAAAGATGCCGCGATAACGCCAATCGCGCAGATCTTGCGAGTCGTAGAGCAGCACCTGCCCTCCTTCACCTTTGATCTTGCTGACGAGGATCATTTGCCAACCGTCGTCACTTTTCCAGATAAAGGGATCGCGGAAATGGCCGCCGGCATAGGGACGGATTTCCGCCGGTGGGCCATCGATCAGCGGGTTTTCACTTATTTTTCGCCAAGTAAGCAGATCATCATCGCCAACGGCCGCGGCGATAGTCTGCGGATAGGTCGCCGTATTGTACCACCATGATCGGACACAGGTATGAATTCCACATCGGCAGAATCATCAAAATGGCCGCCGTGGCGAACACTGGGCCGGAAATGGGCACAATCACGCGCGCATATACTTGGAACCAGCCCAGTTTGCCCGCAACCCTCTGCTAGGTTATGATGATCAACAGGGATGTGGCCGCCTAAGGCTAAGCAGATCGCACGAGTGCACGGCCACTAAGATACGTTGAGAATGAATCAGATAAACCGGCAAATGCTCGACACACTGCTTGAGGCAAAAGATATCTCCAATCTGCCGCTGGCGAATCTAGAGAAGCTTTTTCACCAGCAAGCGGGACTCTCGGCTTCACTGCCTGATGGCAGTTGCCAGATTGACCCCAGAAATGGCGACCTTATCCTCTACGTCTCTCGTCGCGGCCAGCGCCCGCATGATTTCCGCCCCGTGGAAACGGCCGATCATCCCACCACCAGCCCCTGCCCCATCTGCCAGGGCAACACAACAGGCGTGATCGACGTCGCCGAGTTAAGCGAAGGCTTTACCTTCATCAACAAGAATCTCTACCCCGTGGTCTATCCCTTTCGCAGGGATGCGACGGAGCACAAAAAAGATTGCCCATCGCACGGCTACCATTTCCTGCAGTGGAGCTCATCGCTGCACGACAAAGATTGGCACAACATGCCCGTGACAGACGGTACCGTGGTTTTCAAAAGGTTGGCAGCCTTGGAAAAGAAACTAGTCGAAACGGGGCAGCAGGTGCTGATCACCAAGAATTACGGCCGTCTCGTGGGCAGCTCATTGTCCCATGGGCACCAGCAGATCATACTCACCTCTTTACTTCCCGAGCGCTTCCTGGACGACCGACGCTTTTTGCAGGAAAAGGGGAAAGCTTCTCTTCCTATTTACTGCGACAGAACCCTTCTGAGCTACTCTTGCGCGATTACAGTACGGCCGTCTTGCTCGTCCCCTACTTTATCCGCCGGCCATACGAAATGATGCTCCTTCTCAAGGACACATCCCAGCGCTATCTACACGACCTGACAGAACAAGAATTGTCTGCTGTCGCCAGAGGGTGGCGCGATGCGATCCATGTCGTGCGCAGTGCTATGCCTGCTATGGGTCGCGAGACGGCATACAACATTACCTGTCACAATGGGCCTGGCGCAGGCTTGTATTTCGAGTTTTTGCCTTATACCCAGGAAAGCGGCGGCCTGGAGCATCTGGGACTCTATGCTTGCCAGGCCGATCCACGCGTCATCGCCAGCCATATTCGGTCAGTTCTGGCACAATGAATAATAATCTGCGCAATCTTTGATGATTCTTATGATGGTTACAATCTTGACACAGAATCGCAACACAATACGTAGAGACAGTTTTGCCCTACTTCTGATCGCACTCTTCGCTTTGACGGGCTGCTCGCCACCAGGCGGGGCGGCCAGCTCGGCCGCTGGCGTCGCGGACGAAAGCTCAAGCGCTCTCCCCTTCAGCGAGAACAGCACGATCTTCGAGATCATACCGGCTGAATCGCAGGCCCGCTTTCTCATTGACGAGATATTACACGGTGAAGAAAAGAGGGTCGTCGGCAAGACAAACCAGGTAAGCGGGCAAATCGCTTTCGATTTCTCCGATCCATCTACTGCCGCTGCCGGTCCCATACGGGTTGGCGCCCGCTTCTTGGAAACGGACAATGGCTTCCGCAACCGGGCGATTCAAAACTATATCCTGCTCTCCGGCGTCTATGAATTCATTACTTTCACGCCCACGGCCGTTCACGGGCTGCCACAAAACATCGTGATCGGCGAAACGGTTGAATTCCAAATAGAAGGCGATCTGACCATCACCGCTCATACGCAGCCGCTGACCTTTGCCGTAACGGCCGTCCCCCTTTCCGAATCGCGACTAGAGGGCAGCGCCACAGCAACCATCAACCGCAGCGACTTTGATCTGGTTGTGCCCAGTGCCACCGCCGTGGCGGCGGTTGACGAAGCCGTTATCCTGGAGTTAGATTTCGTGGCCACAGCAACGGAGTAAAGTAAATGGAGATTCAATGAAGAATATCGTTATTACAGGAAGTACCCGCGGCATTGGCTTCGGGCTGGCGGACGCCTTTCTGGCCAAAGGCTGCCGTGTCGTTATCAACGGCCGTTCCCAAGAAGGCGTCGAAAAAGCGTGCGCACAGCTAGCCGGGAGACATGACGCGGGTTATCTGCACGGCTTTCCAGCCCTCGTCTCTGACATCAACCAGGTAGCTGATCTCTGGCAGTTTGCCAAAGCGCGTCTGGAAACCGTAGACATCTGGATCAACAATGCTGGTTTAGGGCACGACACGGAACCCTTCTGGGATATAGCGGCGGACGAGGCCAGGGCTGTGATCGAGGTCAATGTCTTGGGCGTAACTTACGGCTCTCAGGTCGCAATGCGCGGCATGTTGCGGCAAGGGTATGGGCAGATCTACAATTTGGAAGGCTTTGGCTCAAGTGGCCGTATCCGCTACGGGATGAGCCTCTATGGCACCTCCAAAGCAGCCGTTCGCTACCTGACCGATGCTATGGTAGAGGAAACCAAGGATAGTGACATTCTGGTAGGGTCCCTGTCGCCGGGCATGGTGATGACTGACCTGGTGCTGGATCGCTTCAAAGCGGATCCGGCCGAGCTGGAAAAGAACAAGCGCATCTTCAACATCATCGCCGACAGCGTGGACAATGTCGCTCCCTGGCTGGTGCAGCGTATCCTGGCCAACGAAAAAAACGGCGCTCGCTTCAATTACTTGCCGCCGGCCAAAATGGCCGGGCGTTTTCTGGCTGCGCCGTTCAGCAAACGGGATCTTTTCGCCGCAGAAGGACAATGAATCCTCAAATCAAGCCCCTGACTGAGGAACAGATCCACACCTTCGTGACCTGGGAATATTCAGGCCCCTACGCTATGTATAACATGTCGGAGGAAGATAGCGAGTCGCAAGTGCGCTTTTTCAGTGATCCGGGAAATGGTTATTTTGCCATTACGGATGAAGAAGACACATTTCTCGGCTTCTGTAATTTTGGCGCTGATGCCCAGGTGCCAGGAGGAGATTATGGCTTAGCGGCTATTGATATCGGCATGGGCATGCACCCCGATCTGACCGGGCAGGGAAGAGGGGCTCTATATGCCACGGTTGTCTTCGATTTTGCCACGGCGCGTTACCCCGATCTGCCACAGCGGGTCACGATCGCCGAGTTTAACGAACGAGCGCAGCAGTTATGTAGAAAGTTCGGGTTTGTCCAGGTAGCGCGTTTTTTGAGAGAGAAGGATGAACGAGCGTTCGTGGTCATGATCCGCGATCCGCTGAGGTAATGAAGGTGCCCGGCACTTTCAAAATCAATTTTGTGGAGGAGGCACTCGAATAAGTGCCTGGCACCTATGCAACTAGCAACCGATCGTCTGATCCTGCGCGAGTTTGAAGAGGATGACTGGACGGCCGTGCTCGCCTACCAATCTGACCCACTCTACTTACGCTACTATCACTGGTCCGACCGCACGCCGGGTAATGTCAGAGCCTTCGTCAACATGTTCCTCGATTGGCAAAAGGAACGGCCGCGCACCAAATTCCAGTTGGCCACCACCCTCAGGGAAAGCGGCCAGCTTATCGGCAACTGTGGCATTCGTATCAACAATCCAGAGTTGCGCGAAGCCAATATCGGTTATGAACTAAACAGCCATTTCTGGGGCAAGGGGTATGCCACGGAAGCGGCGCGCGCCATCCTTCAATTCGGGTTTTCGGAACTGGGCATGCATCGCATATATGCCAATGCCCTGGCCATAAACAAAGGGTCGGCCAGGGTTCTAGAGAAACTGGGCATGCGCCTGGAAGCGCGTGAAGTGGAGAAAGAATTGATCAAGGGGCAGTGGCAGGACAGCCTCATTTATGCCATCCTCGATCGTGAGTGGTATGAAGAATAGAGCAGACAGGCCAGTAGAGTCACAAGGTTAGTTTGACGGATGAGGAGTAGGGCATCTTCAGGTGGGCACCGTTCGCATCTGAGGATGCGAACTACACAAAAGATGTTTGTCTGACTACGAGGTATTTTCCGCTAGCGGCTCAAAATCACCGCTCAAATAGACGCATAATGAATGCTCGTTTAACGAGAGCTTAACCGTGCCCAGCTCCCCGATAATGCCCTTTTTCTGCAGCTGACCCGGCAAAGTAGTGCAAATGACCTGACTCATATCTGACATCTCTTGCCGTGCTATTTTGGGGACATTCATCGCCGTCAGCGCAGCTTTCGCTTTTACATCAAAGCGACGCGTTTTTTCAGTGACTCGCAAGCTCCCTTCTTGCAAACAGAGGCACTTATTGTCCTCCTCGTCATGATTGACCAGCGTATATTTGAACTCAATAAAAACGACAATCGGTTTGTGTATGTGCACGACGAAATCGATATGCGCCTGCCCTTTATCTATCTCCACGTGCATGATGGGAACATTGTGCAGCATGTCGATCTCACGCCCGGCCGCTTTTTGGCGGGCAAATACGACATAGACGATGTTACGCAGAACGACTTCCAGATCGGCCGGGCTAATATCTTCGTAAAACTCCCCCCGCGTCAACAAGGCCCGGGCAATACGTCCCTCGATATCGCTGGTCGGATAGACTTGTGCAGTCGCATCTTCAATTTGGGTTTGCAGTTTTCGGTCTTCGGATAAATCTCTTGTCATTAATGTTTTAGAGAGCTTTGTTGCCAAATTCCTCCGGGGGAAACTTGCTGTCCCGCGCCACGGGATGCAATTATACTCGTGATGTGTGGATCAGCCTAAAACAAGAGTAACTTAGGGCCAACGGCCGTACCTGTTACGTGGCGGCTAGAGAACAAATGCATCACACACCCATATCTGCCCACGAATTCTTCTGGTTCTCCTGGGCAGCCTTCCACGCAGACATAAGCATTTAGCACCAATATACCAGGCCGCACTATTGAGCAAGATCGATGATCATGACTCACATTGCCACTCCAGCCAGTATCTACAACATTTTCTGTAGACCTTGCTTCCTTTCGCCCATGCTATAAAATTCCAGCATACTTTCGCAGCCTGAACTGCTCTCTTGCGAGGAGCGACACTCGGTGCAACACACCTCACAAATAAAACGCCGCTTACTCCTGACACCTTATTCCTGCATCCATTTCCTGAGGAGAGCCTTTCCTTGACCAACAACCATCCACGACTATCCTGGGAATCCTTTACACTCAACTTGCATAACCCATTTCGCGTATCCTATGGGGCCAGCGAAACGCGCCAGGCCTTTTGGTTGCGCTTGGCTGGTGATGTGGGCTGGGGGGAAGGAACTATTCCGCCCTACTATGGTGTCGAGACGGAGGCAATGACCGCTTTCTGGCAAACGGCCGCCCGGCGTCACGATCCTTTCCCTGACGACTCCCGATTCCATCGGCAGTTGGGTCGGCGATCAAGGGCCTGCGCCAGCCAGGGCAGCATTAGATCTTGCCCTGCACGATCGCCTGGGTCGTTTGACCGGCAAGCCGCTCTATGACCTGTTAAACCTGCCGAAGCCAATCCGCTTGCCAACTTCCTTCACCATTGGCATCGATACACCCCAAGCTATGGCCCAGGCAGCCGCACAAATTCCAGATTATCCAATTATCAAGATCAAACTGGGCGGCAAAAATGACTTGGCCCGTCTAGATGCCATAAGGACAGCGCGACCCGACGCGCGCTTGTGCATCGACGCCAATGCCGCCTGGTCCACAGATGAGGCGCTGGAAATAACCAGGGCCTTGGCCGGTTACGATCTCGATTTCATTGAACAACCGGTAGCCCGCGACAATTTTGCGGGCATGGGCCTCGTCCAGGCCGCTAGCGGCATTCCGGTCGTCGCCGATGAATCCGTGCAGACGGCCGAAGACCTGGAAAGATTGGCCGCCGCCGGGGTGCAGGGAATCAATCTCAAGCTGATGAAGGTTGGCGGGTTGGCGCCCGCGTTGGCTTTGCTAAAACGCGCCAAGTCGCTTGGCCTGCGCATTATGCTCGGCTGTATGATTGAAACATCGCTGGGCGTGACGGCGATGGCCCACCTGTCAGGCCTGGCCGATTGGCTCGATCTAGACGCCCCCTTGTTAATTGCTAACGATCCCTTCGATGGAGTTCAATTCGACAAGCAGGCGCGGATTCAAGTCCCCGATCGCCCAGGAATCGGCGCCCGCCTGCGGAAATAGGTTTACTTTATAGATTGGTTCAATCTTCGAAGCAGTAGATGAAAACCATCGTTTGATAGATTGAACCATGCTCCCAAAAAGGATTCGAAACATGACTATTAAACCGATCGCTGAGGCATTAGACACATTTTCCAGGAGCCACTACGGCAATTCAAGGCTGCAGTATTGCCAGCCAACCATTGGCATGCTTGAGGACGGGGTTTGCAAGGTGACTGGGGCTGTATTAGATGAAGAGACGAAGACGGCCGTTTCAAATGCCCTTTCCTCCGCTTTTCCCGACATCGAATTTGATCTGGGAGAAATACAGGTGCTGCGCCAATCTCCTGCCACACTTATGGCGGTGAGCACCAATCTGGCCGGATTTCACCGCGGCCCTTCCCGCATCTCGGAGCTGCTCAGCCAGAATGTCAATGGGGTGATCGCCGAACATTTACAGCTCGAGGATAGTGGCTGGATCTTCACGCGGCAGATGGACGGCTACCTGGGCTGGATGTATAAGCCGTACCTGACGGCCAGCATTCCGCTGCGACAACCAACCCACCTGATATCCGCGCCGGTTGCCCTTCTGACCACAAACCCTGGCGATCAGAACAGCCTCATCAGCCGTTTTTTTGCCGGGACGGCCGTGCAGGTGCTCGATACATCCGCGTCCTGGTCATGCATAAGAGTGGCCGGCGAGCAGTCAGGGTGGATTCCAAGTTCCGCACTTTGCCCCCTGGAAAATCTGCCTACTACTGAAATGGAACGCCGGGAGAAAATGGTCCTCGATAGCAAGTCATACACCGGCGTGCCTTACCGTTGGGGAGGGTGCACCGTCCACGGCATCGATTGTTCCGGCCTGGTACAGCTTCTCCATAAACTGAGCGGCGTCACCATCCCACGCGATGCCGACATGCAATTTGCCGCCTCCGCTCCTGTCGAGCCCCCCTTCCAACCCGGCGACTTATTGTACTTTGGCGGCAGTCAAGACGGTCACCGTTCCATTACCCACGTCGGTATGAGCCTGGGCGGCTGGCGCATCATCCACTCCTCCGGCTCGCGCAACGGCGTTTATGAAGATGATGTCCAGGCCGTTAGCGGGTTACGCGATTCGTTTGCAGGGGCTAACAGTTTTGTGAAAGATTAACAAAGGAGGGTGAGACAGGTGGTGACCAGAGTATGCTGTCTTGTCCAAGGTTATTGCCACCTGTCTCACCCCTACGAGAAACATGTGGCAATGAATCTCGGCAATTCGCCTGACTATAACTTATCTGGCGTGCCTCAAGGAGTGACAGTCTCGCAGTGCTCTATCTCCACAGGGCTCATGCTGCTAAACCAACATTCGAGCGCCTGATCCCCCGCTTCGGATCTGACCCCCATCAATACATAGCCTCCCCATTGGGCCAGGCGTTCTATTTGGAGGTTGTCGCCCAGGACGTCTCCCTGTTGGCGCAGCCAACGTGCCGTTTCTTCTTTGACACCAGGCAGGCAGAATCGGCAATCTTCGGGCACAGGCTCTCCACTGATCAGGCTGGCCAATCCGGTCGTGTAAGGGGGTGAGGCATCGTAACAGAAGGAGAGTTGGTCATTGATAGTCCGGCAGTTGATCCAGGCCCCGTTTTCGAACTCCACTAGAACGAAAGCCACACTGGAATCGGGATCTATTTCGCCGATTTTTAAGGTGTAATTTTCGGTCATCTGGTCTTGAATCGGCCGTAACGCCGCGTAATTGGAACCGCGTTCCAGTCCCAGTTCAAAGAGATCGCCCTCGTAACCCCTTGTTACTTCGATGGCGTCATATACCACATTGGCGGCACTGGCGGCGGGATTGAGGATCATTGAGGCGGTTGCCCAAGCGGCAATGGCCACGATAGGCAGAGGAACAAGCAGCATCCACCATGATCGACCGCTCATACCACCATTATCCTTTAACTCCCGCTGGGCTGATTCCAAACGCTGTCCCTGCAAAATGGCAAGAACGAGCAAGACGAGGATAACGAGTAAACCGCCCAAGACCACGGCCCAATAGTTATCCCCTGGAACGGGATAGACGGGGATGCCCCAGAAACGCCTATCTGCTAGCCATACGAATGATGTACGGCCGATTGAAGGCTGGTAACCGATGATTAAGGAAGCGATCATGCCGGCGACGGTCCACAAGATCGTCGTCAGCCAGACCCGATCCTGCCTGCTGGTCAACCAGCCACTTAAGCCACAGAGCAAGGTCAGGAACAACGTACCCACGATGAGGCTGCCATGCGCCAGGGGCACTGGCAACCGAATCAAGTTCCACGCTTCCAGCCCCCAAGAACCCAAAGCCAGCGCCAAGCCGATCAAGACCCCATTTAACAGGCCCACTTTGCGATACCCCGGTCGCAAATGGGGGTCTATATGAGATGAATCCTTTAGATTTATTAACTTTTCCGTCGCCATAGCCAAATTCCTCCAACGACTATCAAGCCCAATAGCAGACCGCCCAATAGGAGCATGTTGTCACTAAAAAATGACAAACCTGATTGCACCGCTGCCTCGCCGCTTGTGGGCGTGGGTACCGGCGTTGGCTGCAGACGGATTTCGCTGACACTGTCAATCGTAAGCCTTGTGCCATCCCATTTGCCATGCCGGTTGGCCAGAAAAGCGGTTACCGCCAATGCTTCTTCCTCATTCAGGGCACCAGGGTACTCGAATGGCATTTTATAGCGCACATACTCATAAAGCTCACCCATGGTCTGGAATCGTAACAGCGTCCCCCGACCAACAAGGGACGGTACCTGTTTTGGCAACTTAAAACCATCCTCATAAGGACTATTGCCATGGCAGCCACCTAACCAGCAATTCTGGTGATCCTCAGGATATTCCGCTCGCCATTCGTCGGTCAACCCCTGCCCAACATCCCCGTGGCAAGGCTGGCACCATACCCAATAGAGGTGCGCTCCATCATCAGCCTGGGTGGGGGAGATCACGGTTGGCGGCGGCGCCAGACGGTCGACAGTTGGGGATGCGAGCGGATCAGGGGCCTTCGTCGGGCGTTCTCTTGGCGTTTTATCCTGCGCCAAAACCACCCCACTGATCAGCATAAGGGCAACGACAATACCGCTCCCCAGTTGAAATAGCAATTTCATAAGCAAGAAAAGGCGGGCTTCATAATGCAGCCCGCCTCTGTTTTCAAAATGTAGTTCTAAATGCTTTGTAAACTAAATGGTTACCCAATTCTCCCGGAGACTTCGTCGCGATTTACGTATGGGCAATAGCATTTCAGTCTCCGGGAAACGAGCGTGCATTAACTTACTTACTGCCGCGCATCTGCGGATCCAGGATATCACGCAAGGCATCGCCAATCAGGTTCCAACCCAGGCCATAAAGCAGCAAGGCGACGCCGGGGAAGACGATGATATACCAATGGGTATTCAGCGAAAGGATCCAGGCTCGGGCGAAGCTGATGATCTGTCCCCAGTCGGCATACCCTTCCGGCACGCCAACGCCCAGGAAACTGAGCGCCGCAAAGGAGAGGACAACAGCGCCAAAATCGAGCGACAGCCTGACCATCGTCGGGAAAATGGCGTTCGGCAGCACATGGCGCATAACCAGATGGCCATCAGTGGCTCCGCTGGCGCGGGCCGCGGTGACGTATTCTCGCTCCTTGGTGGCCAGGATATCCCCCCGTAACAAGCGCGCATAACCGGTCCAGCCGAAGATGATCAGGGCGATCATCGTCGGCCAGATACTGCGTCCAAAAATGGGCGTCAACAACGAGGCCAAGATCAAGGCGCCGACCAGGAAGGGAAAGGCGATGAATATCTCCACCACGCGCATAAGCACCTCGTCGACCCAGCCACCATAAAAACCGGCCAGGGCGCCGATGATGACGCCAATGGCCACTGAAGCCAGGGCCACAAAACTGCCGGCAAAGAGCGCCGTGCGCGCGCCCCAGATCAAGCCATACCAGATATCATACTGGCCGCTCGTCGTGCCCATGAGATGGACCCACTCTTCTCTGCCGGTGATCGTTTTATACCAGGCCGGCACAACCATGGGGGCACTTTTATTCCAGAGCGATCCCGGTGGCTTGGGGTTCAGCGCGAAAACCGTCGCGCGGGATTATGATTTGTATCCCACAGTTGCGGTTGGTGGTGGGGCCAGGATCGGGGCGAATATCGCCATCAGAATAAACATGACGACGATGAGAATGCCGATGACGGAAAGGGGGTTGGTGACGACGCCTTTCAGCAAGCGGTACCATTCGGGACCGACCAGGCTTTCCAGGCGGTCTTGATCACGTAGGTATCCCTGGTCGAGGATTGCTGGGCGAGCAGTGGTTGGGGTTGCAGCAGTCATTTCTTTTTTCCCTAATTAAGGCGTACGCGCGGATCGATGACCCCGTAGAGGACATCCACGATCAGATTGGAGAAGACAAACAAAAAAGCGATAAATATCGTGATCCCCAGCATGGTCAACACATCGAGGCTGACGGCCGCGGCAGCGGCAGCGGAACCGAGGCCGGGATAGTTAAAGATTACCTCGACGGTCACTGCGCCGCTCATCAAGCCGGCCAGGGTCGTCCCCGCTACGGTGACCACGGGGATCAGCGCGTTGCGACGCACATGGCGGCTGATGACCGTCTTTTCGCGCAGCCCCTTGGCCCGGGCCGTGATCACGTAATCCTGGCGCAGCACATCAAGCATCGACGAGCGCGTCACTTTGAGCAGCAAGGCAATGATCACGACCGACAAGGTGAACACGGGCATCACCAGGTGCAGCAAGGCATCCCAGAAGATGTCAAAGCGCAGGTTCAAGAGGGAATCGACGGTCATCATGTGCGTATACTGCGTGAAATCAGGGCTGCAAGACCTCCTGGCTGTAGGCAATTGAGAGGCGTCCCGGTTCAAACCAGCCCAAGCCGGCGTAAAATACCAGGAGCATCAGCAAACCAAAGACAAAGGTGGGGAAAGACCAGCCGATGATGGCGAATACCCGCGTAACCTGGTCGATGGGTTTATTGTGGTGTAGAGCGGAAAGGATGCCCAGCCAAATCCCTAAGCCAATGATGGGGATCATGCTCCAAAGAGCCAACTCAAACGTGGCTGGAAAACGGCGCTTGATGAGTTCGATCACCTCCTGGCTGCCGGTGCGCGAAAAGCCCAAATCGCCGCGCAAGATGCCCCCAACCCGTTCGCCGGTTTCCGGATCATTCTGGCCGACCATCCAGTTCCAATACTGCACGTAAAAAGGCTTGTCCAGACCATAGCGCCTGATGATGGCGTCAACCTGGCCTTCCGTTCTTGGGGATATCTCGAACGTACAGCGCCGAGCGCTCCACCGGCCCAAGCACCTGTAAAAAGGCGAAGATGAGCATGGTAACGCCGATGAGGATGATCGGCAAGATCAGAATCCGGCGAATGATATAAGCGATCATAATTTCTCCTCTGTTCTTTTCAGTTATCAAGATGTTAACTTTAGAGATCCGTGATACCGGTACGGTGCCCCGCCCTCTATTATAACACGCACTCCTTTGCTTTTCTCCAAGATCAGCCAGGATGACAAAAAGCAAAGGAGCAATTGCTATGGAAAATCCGGGCTGGTGGGCCATCCGCCTTTAGGACAAGATTCTTTCTTGTTCATTAAGATGGCCCACCAGGTTAGCTACACTTACCAAGTAGCGGGTTGAGTTCAATAACCAGTGCCGGGATTACTCTCCTGCAAGGTCATATGTATAGTAATCAGGAGCGAATGAGCCCAACGCGATAATAATAACCATTGACCCACGGCTGCTCACACGGAACCCAGTCCGTTGTGACAGCGTCACCTGCGGCGCTTGGTCATGATGCAGCTTCTGCAGTTCGAAGTAGATCGCTTCGCGCTCAGCCGGATCGGCGGCCTGAACGCCGGCGGTGACCAGCTCCTGGAATTGCGCCTTCAACTCCGGATCCATATTCTGCCGTCCGGCATAGGTGCCGACGGTGAAGGGCTGGGCCCAGTTATGCGGATCGTGGATATCCTCAATCCAGCCGCTGATGGCCACCGGCAACTGGGCGGCGCGGAAGGAGCGCAGGAAGGTCGACCAGGGAATACCGACGATTTCCACCTGGTAGAGCGGGTTGATCGCAGCCAGTTCCGCCTGGAAGATCTCGGCCGCCGTCTGGCGGGCGATGTTACCGGTGTTGAAAGCGATCTGGAAGCGGAAGCCGGTTTCCGGCAGCACGCCACCATGCGCTGTCTCTAATTCAGCCGCGCATGTTCTCGGGATCATACTCGTACATCTCGCCATCTGGATTGTAGCCCAGCATATCCTGGATGATCGGGCCATTGTTGCGTACAGCCTTTGCCCAACTGCGCTTCGGCGATGATAGGTTTCATAATCGAAGCAATAGTTCATGGCCTTGCGCACATTGATGTCGGCGAAGAAGTCCGGCGGGATACCGTTGCCGTCCAACTGGCCGCTGCCGATATAGGGAGAATCAGGGGCCGTATTGAAGTTCATGAAGACATCGGTCGCGGCTGACGCTGGGCAGGTTGTCCCATTTGCGCAGAAAGCGCCTTCAGTTGCCGGTGGGTGTACATTCGTCGGTTTCCCAATCACAGACTTCGGCGACGAACGGGTCCACCTGCGGTTTGGTTTTCGATAGGTACGCCAACCCAGGCCGCATCGCCAGCCTGCAGGGCGGCGAAACGCGTGCCCCATTCGTCGACGATCTGGTAGATAACGGTCTTCAGGGCGGCGGGTCCGGTAGGGGCCACCTTCCCACATAGGCGTCTCTTCGGTGCGCCAGTAGTTGTCATTACGGACCAATGACCCACTCTTCACCAGGGGTCCAGTGATCCAGCTTGAAGGGGCCGGTGCCGTTGATAGACGGCTTGAAGCTCTCATTTTCTGCGCCAGGAGCATACCAATTCTGCCACGTCTCGCAGTTACCATCCCAGGCGCCTTGTTCAACGGCCCATTCCTTATCCAGGACGTTGCCCCAGGTTCCGGCCATGGTCGCCAGGAACGGACCCCAGGGCTGGGCCAGGTTGAAGGTCACGCGTGCCGGCCTCGTCATCGGCGACGACAGCGGCCTTCACCTTTTCACAAACGGCGACCAGTTCTTCGGGGGTGGCATTGGCGATCAAGCCTTCCGGATCGCCGGCATAGGCGCCTTCGCCGATCTCTTCGGTGATATCACCGGAGGCATAGCCCATGATCGGCTCGATGAGCAGCCACTGCGGGCCATTGGGATCGGACTGCAGCAAGCCGCGCTGGAAGGTGTAAGCCACATCGCTGGGGGTCAAATCGCCTCCTTCGTGGAAGGTGACACCTTCGCGGATATTGAAGGTGTAGGTCAGGCCATCTTCCGAAATGAGCCCATTTTCAACACTGGGCACTTCCAGAGCCAAGGCAGGCACATAGGTGGTACCATCCTTGTGGTTGTACCTGATGAGCCCTTCCATGACATTGTCGATGATCGCGCTGCTGGAGGTATCATAAGCCAAGGTTGGGATCCAAGCGTGTGAATGTCGACCAAACGTCATCTCAACATAGGTCGTCGGGATCAGTGGGCAACCATCGGGCCGGCCTCTTCCGCCTCCATCGGTACCTCTACCACAACCTCTTGCACCTCGGTGACCACGCGCGTAACCTCAACCGTCTCCCCTTCTTGGACGACGGTCTCGGTAACCATGCGGGTTACTTCAACAACCTCGGTGACTACTTCCGGAGCCGCCGGCTGGCAAGCAACCAGGACCAGGGCCAGAAGCATCACGGCAGTGATTAACAAACCAAATTTTCTTTTACTTAACATTTTTAGAGTCTCCTCCGTTCAGATAGGACAAATTTTCTCTCTACAACAAAAACCAATTACTAACTTCTTCTACTCAACTCCGTTGTTTGGCATCACCTCCTCATAGAGATATTCAGGTGCCAGGCACTTTAGAAAGTGCCTGGCACCTCGTACAACCTATACAAATTGTTCCGCATGATGGCAGGCCACCATGCGCACCTGCTCTTCGCTGCCCATGTTTCGCGGCTTGCGGATCGTCTTCGCGGCAAATATCGGTGGCATAGCCACAGCGGGTATGGAAATGGCAGCCCGGCGGCGGGTTCGCCGGATTGGGCACATCCCCTTCCAAAATAATACGCGCGCGGTTCCCTTCCTTGTCCGGATCGGGCAGCGGGATAGCGGATAACAAAGCCTGGGTATAAGGATGCAAGGGGTGATCGTAAACATCGTCACGCTCACCCAGTTCCACGATCCGCCCCAGGTACATGACCGCCACACGATCGCTGATATAACGGACCATGGAGAGATCGTGGGCGATGAATAAATAGGTCAGGCCCAACTCCGCCTTTAGGTCGTCGAGCATATTGACGACCTGGGCTTGGATGGACACATCCAATGCCGATATCGGCTCGTCGGCAACGATAAACGAAGGATTGGTGGCCAGGGCGCGGGCGACGCCAATTCGCTGCCGCTGCCCGCCGGAAAACTCGTGCGGGTAACGATTGATGAAGTAGCGGTTCAAGCCGACGACATCCAACAGTTCACCAACGCGCTCCTTGCGGCTGGCGGCATTGCCGATGCCATGAATTTTCAATGGTTCGCTGATGATATTGCCCACGGTCATACGCGGATTAAGGCTGGCATAGGGATCCTGAAAGATCATCTGCATATGGCGGCGCGACCGGCGCAAATCCCCTTTGTTAAGCTGCGTCAGGTCTTGCCCATCCATGTACACTTCGCCGTCTGTGGGTACATACAACTGCAAGATGGTGCGTCCGGCCGTGGACTTGCCGCAGCCGCTCTCGCCGACCAGGCCCAGGGTCTCCCCTTTATAAATGTCAAAGGAGATACCATCCACCGCCTTAACATGACCGACGGTTCTTTTTAAGACACCCCTTCTAATGGGGAAATATTTCTTCAAATTTTTAACTTGGATAAGTGCTTCTTTTCCCGCCGCCCCATTTCCACTCTGCTCGCCATGCACATCGTTCATGCCGCCACCTCTTCCGCAACCGCTTCCGTCGCATATTCAAGGATTCGCAACCCGTCATACACTTCCGCGGCCCGCCAACAGGCCACGTAATGGTCGGGGGCGATGGTTTTCACCGCTGGGTTTTCTTGAAAACAACGATCCACGGCGTAACGACAGCGGGGAGCGAAGGGGCAGTAATTTGGTTCCCTAAGCAAGTCTGGCGGCAGCCCTTCGATGGCGATGAGCCGCTGCTTCTCTACAGCATCGATCTTCGGTAAAGATTCAAGCAGCCCGAGGGTGTAAGGATGGGCTGTATTCTTGTAAATGTCATGAACCGGGCCCATCTCGACGATAAATCCAGCGTACATGACGGCCACCTTATCGACCATGCCGGCGATCACCCCCAGATCATGCGTGATCCAGATGATGGCCATGCCCAACTGCTCTTTGAGTTTGAGCACCAGGTCGACGATTTGAGCTTGAATGGTGACGTCCAGGGCTGTCGTAGGCTCGTCGGCAATTAACAAAGAGGGGTTGCAGGATAGGGCCATGGCGATGCCGATCCGCTGTCGCTGGCCACCTGAGAATTCATGCGGGTAATCTTTGAGGCGCTCTTGGGCATCGGGAATGCCAACCAGGGCCATCATCTCCACGGCGCGGCTCTCCGCCTGCTCCTTGTTCATGCCCAGATGCAGTTCCAATGCTTCGGTCATCTGCAATCCAATAGTCAGAACGGGGTTTAACGACGTCATCGGGTCCTGAAAAATCATGGCTATTTCGCGACCACGGACCCGGCGCATCTCTTCCTTGGAAAGTTGCAGCAAATCTCGTTCTATGAAGATGACTTCACCATCCTCCACGCGCCCGGGAGGGCTGGGGATAATCCCCATGATCGATTTAACACCAACTGATTTGCCCGAGCCGCTCTCACCGACAATTCCCAACGACTCCCCTTCATCTACCGTGTAGGAAATGCCATTGACAGCGTGGACCACACCATCTTCTGTATAGAATCTCGTCGTAAGATTTTTTACATCCAGCAAATGTGTCATATGACGACCACCTTGTTAAGCAACTGATTAGAAAACCACCTGTCTGCCGCTTAGAACAGCATCCTAAGCCGGTAACAAATATAACGCAAAACAGCAAATTGACACATTTTTCTTGCGCTTTGCGCCTCTATCGCTCTAAACAGGCCCAATCAAGGCTTTTTTTGTGGCGCTTAAGTGTATTATACATGACACTCGGTGATTTACGCTACAATCTTGGTGACAAATTGGTGACCCCTCAGAAAACAGGCCAACCGGGGTCAGTCGTCAGCTGCGACTGACCCCTGACTCCTGCCAATGTCCCCCGACGATTGCCTATTTGTGTATACTTACAGGACCATGAAGAAAATATTGATCATTCACTTGAACCAGGAAAATGCAACTGAAACAGTTCGTTTTCTACATCACGATCTGGAAGTTCTCCATTTGGGCTGCGCTGGGGAGCCGGAAAAGGCGCGCGAACTGATTCGTGAGTACGATGGGCAGGTCGATGCCATTGGCCTCGAAGGGATGCCTGCTCTATTGGAGTTGGGTCCGGCACGGCGGGAGCATGAAGACGGCCGAACTCTACCCGCAGCAGCCGGAACAACGCCCGTAGTAGACGGTAGGGGCATCCGCGCCGGCCTGGAACGGTGGGGGGTCATCCTCGCCGATCGCGCTGAACCCGGCATCTTCAGCCAGAAGCGCGTCCTGATGGTGCCCGGCCTCAATCACAAAGGACTGGCCCAGGGCCTGGCCAGGCACAGCCCCACGGTGCGTTACGCTGACCCCGTTATCTATTTCGCGCTACCTAATTTCCCCGGCATCGGCGGAAAGCTTACCTTGGAACAGGCCGCCGGACCTACTTTAGATCAATTAAAAAGCGCACCCTTTCGTCGTGTTATGCCCCAGGCCGGCATCCCAGGGACGCCCCGTTATACTGAATCCTTCCAATGGGCTGACGTTATAGCCGGCGATATCGGCGCCATCCGTCGTTATGCACCCGATGACCTGAAGCATAAAACAGTGGTCGTCGAATGGGCCACAGAAGAAGATCTGCAAGATTTGCGACAGCGAGGCGTCTCGATAGCCATCACGATGATGCCCTCACTGCAAGAAAAAGAAAGCCTGGGACGCTGGTCGGCGGCTACCATCGAGGCCGCTCTGGTCGCCCTGCGCCCAAATCCTCAAGCTACCTTGAGCGAAGACACCTATCTTGACCTGATGGCCGATATCGAATGGAAACCAGCCATTCGCTATTTGCAGCCGGGGGAGGCGGAGATCAACCGCTTTGCCTTTGTCATCCATCCCCTCAATGTGGGTTTTATTCACCAGTACCGCTGGTTCCGCTGGACCCGCTTCCTGCCCGATGAACTTGTCGAAGCGGTTGCCGCCTACTTCCCACCCGTCTATCTCTCGCGCATCAGCGGCGGTTTGTCGCCAACCACCGGCCAACGCATTGAAGGCACGCTGATTTCCCTTGGCGCAACACCGCGACAAATGATGGCCCATGGCGAAGATTTCACCTACAAACGTCTCAACCAGGCCTCAAAAATGGCCGCGCGCCGTGGCGCGCGGATCATGGGCCTCGGAGCATTTACCAGTGTTGTCGGAGATGCCGGCATCACCGTGGCTCACGAGACGGATATCGCCATCACTAGTGGCAACAGCCTGACAGTCGCCGCTACCTTGGAAGCGGCCAAACAGGCGGTGATCAAGATGGGGGCGACAGATCTGACGAAAGGCAAAGTGATGGTCATTGGGGCCACGGGATCCATCGGCTCGGTATGCTCGCGCCTCATTGCCCAGGCTATCTTCGACGTCGTTCTGGTGTCCATCGAGCCGGAACGCCTGATCGAACTGAAACGTACAATCCAGGCTGAAACACCCGGAGCCAAAGTGTCCATCGCCACACGAGCTGACGAGTTACTGCCCCAGTGCGACCTGATCATCACCGCCACTTCAGCATTTGGGCAGCGCATCGTCGACGTTAGCAAATGCAAGGCGGGTGCGGTCATCTGTGATGTGGCGCGCCCCGCCGATATCAATGCCGCCGAAGCGGCGCTGCGCCCCGATGTATTGGCAATCGAGAGCGGAGAGGTGCTCATTCCCGGAGACATCGACTTCGGCTACGATATCGGCCTGCCGCCCAAAACGGCTTATGCCTGCCTGGCCGAGACGGCCCTCCTAGCCATGGAAGGGCGATTTGAGGATTACACCCTCGGCCGTCATATCAGTGTGGAGCGCGTGAAAGAAATCTACCGCCTCTTCAAAAAGCACCAGTTTCAGATTGCCGGCTTGCGCTCCTTTGACGAGTTTATCAGTGACGAAGATTTGCGTAAAAAGCGGGCCCTGGCCGAGCGGTATCGCCAAGATCCGCAACTATTCGAGCGCGTGCGGACCGAAGCGGAGTCCAAGATCGCCAAAATGCCGGTCATGGCCAAAGGCGTCAAAGCTTCTGGCGGCTTCCCGCTGGCCAAAGTAGCCGGAACGGCCGTCAGCCTGGCCCTCCTAGCCCTACTGCTTGGCCGCCGCAAGCAACAGAAATAAACAGCTTACCGGCCAATGCCGCTCGCGGTTCAGCGCGCATACGTCGCGGTCGACAGCTCACTTACACCTCAAGTGGCCAGCCAGTTGGAGCGTATCTCAATCAGTTTTGGAAACGTTGCGCTTGAAATCCGCCCCTACGCGGCAGGTGGAAGGTTTTCAATTTCCACCGCTTCAACGGCATCCGCCAACTGGAAATCAAAGATCTTGCCATAGAAATAGAGTTCCGCTTCCAGCATGCGCTTGATATTTTCCGCCCGCCGGAACCCGTGCTGTTCGCCGGGGAAAGGCAGATAGGCCACCGGGATCCCTTTGGCTTTGACCGCGTCGAACATCATCTCCGCCTGGTTAGGTGGAACGACGCGATCCTCGAGCCCCTGGAAAAGAATCAACGGGCAGTTGATCTGGTCTGTGAAGTGAATCGGCGAACGTTCGATGTACAGGTCACGCTGCTCCGGGTAGGGGCCGATCATGCTATCCATATAGCGCGATTCGAACTTGTGGGTCTCTTTTGCCAACGCCTCGGCGTCGCTCACCCCGAAATAGCTCGCGCCGGCGCTAAAAACATCGTAAAAGACCAATGCGCATAAGGTCGTATATCCTCCTGCGCTGCCACCATGAATAGCCAGGCGCTCCCCGTCCGCCAGCCCTTGCTCAACCAGGTAACGCGCTCCATTAATGCAATCCTGCACATCGACGATTCCCCACTGGCCATTTAGCCGCTGGCGGTAGGCACGACCGTATCCCGTACTGCCTCCATAATTCACATCCAGCACGGCGAAGCCACGATTGGTCCAATACTGTTTACCAATACTGAAGTCCGCATTGGTGGCTGCAGTTGGCCCTCCATGACTCTCGACAATCAGCGGCGGCCGTTCCCCTTCAGGAGCATCGTAATCCTTATTGGTTGGCGGATAGTAGAAGGCATGAGCCGTCAGGCCGTTTGCGGTAGGAAACTCGATCGTCCTTGGCAGCGACAGGTGATCATCGTCCACGACGACATCGCTAGACTTGCGCAGCGCGGTACTCTTTAATGAGCTTAAGTCCAAACTGATCACAGAGCTCGGTATGTGCGGCGCTGCTCCCAGGAAATAAGCGTAGGTACCTGCCACATGTACATCCACCGCCGATGTAAACGGGAGCTCCAACTTCGTCAAGTGGCCGTTTTGCGTATCTAAGATGGACAGAGACCTGCCGCCATTCTGGCCGATGCTGCAGAGAAGCGAATGAGCGCCGGCAAAGGCATACGTGCGCATACCAAATACCCATTGGGGCTCGCCAAATTCAGCCTCCATAGCATACAGGGCCTCGGGCATTCCATCTCGCCAACGGTATAAATTCCACCAGCCGCTGCGATCTGACACAAAATGCAGCAGGCCGGCGGGCGACCATTCCGGTTGGAAAACAGATTCTTGCACACCACCGGCCACCAACTGCTTATTGCCTAGAGTTCCATCCGCTGCAAAATCAGCAATCCAAAGTTCCGTTCCATCCCAAGGCATACTAGGGTGGTTCCAGGCCAACCAGGCCAACTGCTTTCCGTCGGGGCTGATACGGGGCGCTGCATAGAAATCATTGCCGGAAACCAAGACACGGCCCGCATCCACCCCATCTAAGGCCAGGGATACAATCGTATTGACCGCCTCCTGTCCTTCGATGCGGTGGTCTTCACGCACACAGAAAAAACGGCCGTCCGCGGCAAATGTACCATCCGCAAAACGAAGCTTCTCTTCGGGCGTAACCGGTTCGGGTTCGCCGTCTGGGCGCTGTTGGTAAAGTCTCTGGTCGGCAAAATTGGAGAAGGTTATAACCCCCTCATGAACGGCGAAAGCGCCACCACCGTATTCATGGACCCGCGTGCGTACGTCAAAAGGAGCGGGTGTGATATCCTCATTCTGCTTCGATCCCTCTGTACGGCGAACAAGCACATTTCGGCCCGCCTCTGCCGGACGGCCCTCTGTCCAATAGAGGTCAGAGCCATCCAGCGCAATCTGCCCCAAGCGAATTGTGCCGGCAATAATCAAATCAGTTGTGATAGGAGACTTCCAGGAACCATAGGGGGCGATTTTCTTTGTTGTCATTGACCTCAACCAACTCCTTCAAATTATCACAGGGTGTGTTCCATTTCCGTTAAGAATGGAGGTGGTTGCATTCTTAACTATAAGCGGAAGGATCTGAGGATGCCTACTACTCCAACTCATTTGAAACGCACTCATTATCAAATCGGAAATATAATGCCACCTATCATAAACGGACGAGGTCTGATTGCCAACTTAATACTGCATACTTGCTTCGATTATGTACTCGACAAATGCGAGCGTTCTCCTTAACTGGATGGGATCGGCTGGCTGCCTGACCGAAAGAGCTGGGTTCGGGCGTCCATTCCACGCGCTATCGATTAGATCTGACCAGGATGGATCTAGAGCGCGCTTAGCCCACTCTGCCCCGGCGAGCTTGGATCCTGGGGCTCCGTTGTGAAGGTCGTGCAGCATACGGCAGTAGCTTAAAACTGCAAATCCTTGGTAGAATCGGTTATTGATTTGCTCAGGATCAGCCAGGATCTGCTTTCCCCAATCGTTGATAGTCGCCAGGATCTCGCGCCTCAATAGCGTAACAGGTATCGGATCGACCAGTGATGCAGGACTAGGCCCGGCTAACGTCACCCCATTCTCACGCACTACCCAGCGAACGACAATTGTATTGCAGTGATCAGACCTGATGAGAGATTGTGCTCCGTGGTCGAGGTACCAGAGCTTCTCAGCACAACGTGAATAACGACGCAAGGTCTCCTTCGGAAAATAAGAGCCTTCCAGATGTTGTGCCCATGCACAATCAAGGCTGAAGATACGCCTATGCAAGGCCTGCAGAGCATGCACCTGATCGTCCGACAGTTCTTGCTCGATTACGATGATGAAGTCGACATCGCTGTGAATATCGAAATCACCTACCGCGAACGATCCCTGCAAATAGGCCGCACAAAAGTTATCGTTCAGTACCGCCTTCACATTATCGATCAACTGCCATAAGACAGTGTTAAGTTTTGGAAATGGAGTCGGAGCTTTCGTATTCATTTTTCTGATGAGTCAGGCACAATGACTGTTGACTGGTACTATGGTTGCACTTCTACGACAACCCCTTCTTCGGCCCAGTCGTACAACAGAGAGGCGTTTTCAGAACTGAGCAGGATGCACCCGTAGGTTACTTGATGCCCCAGATCACCTGTCCACAATAGGGTAGAGCCGTTGCGGGTGGGGAAACCGTGGAATCCATTCATAAAATCGGCCGTCGGCACAGGCCGGTAAATACCCATGAAATTAGGCATCCACAAATCCCAATTGCTGGCGTAGGCATTAGGCTCATGGCTCTGGATCTGGAAAATGCCTGGAGCGGTAGGACTGGAGTCAATTCCCGTGCTGACCGGCCATTCCCACTTGGGTTGTCCTTCTTCATACACCCACACCCGCTGCTGGCTGATATTGATCACGATTCGCTTATTTTCCACCACCGCAAAGGGCAGCATCTCATCTGGCGATGGAATGGTGATCACGTCGCCCGCTTGCAGAAAATCAGATCCGGGATTTGCTTCCTGTATCCAGGGGTAAGGGATACCATAAACACGGCCGATACCGGCCAATGTTTCGCCTGCTTGAACAAGATGCTGGCCTGGATGATGGTAAATCCGTGTACGGATCTCTGCCTGCTGTGTGGAAATGGCCTCCACCAGGCTTGGAATCAAAGTCTGGACATCGAGATAGCGCTCCTCCCCTGAAGAAGTAAGATGCGTAGCCAGGAAGTTTGCCGCCGCATCTTCGTCTACAACCCAGGCGAACCGCTCTTCCCCATCTGCATTAACAGCCAGCGATAACCAACTCCCCCAAGCCTGCGGCGTGATGGTCCATTCGGCCGTTTCATCCTGGATCGGATCGTAAGCATGAATCGTCACGGTCGTGGAAAGCAAGCGCCGCGCCTCTTCGGCTAAATCACCCATATCGGCAAGGGCGGCAGGGACGGATTGAGTCGCTAGTGGCAGACGGCCGTCCACAAGAACCTGGGTAGGATTTCCCGCCAGGTAGGCCAGGGTTCTGTCCAGGTCCAGGGTTAGGCCATTCGCTGGAGGTATTTCTATTACCTCTCCTTGTTCAACCCTAATTCCTGCATCAACCGGCGCGACCGTTAGTCGCGTGGAAAAATCCACCAGGAACGCTTCGGCCGTTGCTCCATCGAAGGACCACACGGGCTGAACATGAAAATCACCCGCCGCCATCGCCAAAAAACTGTCAAGTGACCGGCCCTGAGCGTGAGCTTGCTCAGTGGTTGCGGCACTATCCAAGCGCATGCCCAACTCAGTCAGCCGCCACCGGCCAACTATTCTCACCATGCTCCAGGGAGACAAGTTGCTGCTGCCACTGCGCTTGCAGGAGAGCCTCCGCCTCAGCCGAGGTCATAGACCCCACGCGGGTGCCCAGCACCTCTACTCCAGGGAGAATAAAGTCACTATAGTAAACCAGCGTGGTCAGCAGGGCCACGCTCGCTAGAATCACGCCGAACAGCAGAACTAGAAACCCAGCCAGAAAAAGTTTGCCGGCGGATGGCCATCGACCCCGGCCGCTACCAGCAGGAATAGCCTGCACCCAGACTTCGTCAGGAGCCTCTGCTACGTTCCCCTTTGCGGCAGACTTGGAAGCCGGCCGCGGTTGTAATCTTCGCGGCTCTTGTCCTGCTTGTTCTGTCATGCGATCCTATACCTTCGCCCGACCTACGCCAACACGCAATGAACTTCTACCATTCTAGCACAATAAGAGAGGCTAAATGGTACTCAGATCGCTTTTGGCGCCATTTCAGTCTACGATACGCCGCCAATAGCCAGATGCTATGGCTACGAGCGACTGGAGAAACCTGTCCATCAAGGGTAAAGCTCCCTTTGCTTCGTTTTTAGGCAAGTCTGGATTGCTTCTTGGCGCGGCCGCGTCTTAGTCGTAGGATCCTCTGTTTAACAGGGTTGAGACGTGTCAGCAGCAATATCAACAGAATAGCTCCGTAAAGAAACGGCGACGTATAAGCATTCTTGACCAGCAAGAAATAATGCAGCACAGCCAGGATACCCGCCAGATAGACCCAGCGATGCAACCGCGTCCAATTCTTGCCCAATTGTCGCATCGCCCAACGGGTGGAAGTAATGGCCAGCGGCAGCAGAATCAGGAAGGCGGCAAAGCCTACCAGCGCATACCATTTCTCGAAGATCGCTTCATAAATAAGTGCTAGATCCAGCCCGTAATCCAGCCAGACGAAAATGAGCAGGTGCAAGCCAACATAAAGAAACGCATAAAGACCCAGCAGCTTGCGCAGCGAGTGTAGTTGATTCCAGCCAAACCAGATTTTTAATGGCGTGACGGCGAGAGAAAGAACCAATAAGGTAATAGCCGTCTTCCCTGTGCGCAGCGTCACTTCCCGGATCGGATCTGCGCCAAATTGACTTAGATTGTAGTCCCAGATCAGCAGCGCGAGGGGGATTAAAGCGCCTATATGCGTGATCAGCTTTAGCAGCCGTTGTTGTGTTTTTTTACTTAGACGATTCATGTCAATTCGTGAGAAGTTCAACTTTTTGGAAAAGTTAAACTTCTGGCTCCCTAGTAATTCTCGTGCAGATCCATCCCATCGTACAGGTGTGCCACCTGTTCTTCATAGCCATTGAACAATATCGTCTTGCGACGGCCGAGTTCCCCAATGCGCCTTTCCGTCGCCTGCGACCAACGTGGATGGTTAACTTCCGGATTGACATTGGCGTAAAAACCATATTCATTCGGCGCAGCAGCCATCCATAAGGATGTCGGCATCTCCTCGACCAGATCGATCTTAACAATCGACTTGATGCTCTTGAAACCATATTTCCAGGGAACGACGAGACGAATAGGGGCGCCATTCTGCGGGAGCAGATCTTCGCCATATAAGCCTGTTGCCAGCAAGGTCAGGTCATTCATCGCCTCATCCACACGCAAGCCTTCGATATAGGGCCACTCGTACCACCGGCTGTTTTGGCCCGGCATATTCTCCGGATCCAGAATCGTCTCAAAGCGCACGTATTTGGCAGCGGCAGACGGCACCACCTCTTTTAGCAACTGGGCCAGCGGAAATCCCATCCAGGGAATCACCATGGACCACCCTTCTACACAACGCAAGCGATAGATTCGTTCTTCTTGCTCAAAGCGCGTGCGTAAGTCATTGACATCATAAACGCCAGGATTGCTTACGAGACCTCCTACCTCAACCTGCCAAGGGGATGTCTGATAACCCGCTGCCATTGGCGCCACTTTCTCTTTGTCCAAAGTGAACTCATAATAGTTGTTGTAGTTCGTCACATCTGTGTGCGTTGTCAGCGAATCTCCCAACTCGTCTGTCTGACCCTCAGCCCCCGCCGCAGGAGCCGGGTTTTGTGCCGTCGGGTCGACCTTGGCGGCGGCGTTTTCTGACTTTATGAGCGATGGCGGGCTGCAAGCCGCCAGAGCAGCGGCCGTGGCCAAGGCCGCAGCGCCAGTCATAAACTTGCGGCGCGAAAGGTAAATATGCTGGGGTGTGATTTCGGAAGATGGGATTTCAATTCCCGTGTGCTTCTTAATTAACATCGTACGATCCTCTTTGGGTGCAGGTGATATTCCTTTACACTGCACCATCATAGGCGCAAAATCTGAATTTTATCTGAACAGTTCCTTATGAATTAATTACAGGAAAGCTTCAGGAAGGCAAAAAAGCCCGACTTTGGGCAAAGCCGGGCCCGTTTAGTGGCTTAGTGGCTTAACTACTCTATTGTAATCGGAATTGTATGCGGTTCGCCCGCATAGTTGCTATCTTTGACCACAATGAGCCGCAGCCAATAGTCGCCAGGGCCTAATGCGTCAGCGTGCAGCATTTCCAGCGTTCCGTTGATAACGGGTGTGTTATGCGTCTCACCCAGTGTGATCCATTGCGTATCTGGCCCATTGGGCACGCCCAATTCTATCTTGTAGAACTCTACCTCGGCGGGATCGAAGTCGGCCGTGCCCACAATGGGCAAAACCCCACTGACCGTGTCTCCGGCTTTCGGTTCTGTGATGCGCCAAAACGCGACACGGTTCGGATCGCGAGCCATTGCCAGCAATTCTTCATTACAACTTTCGCTAGGGAGCACGGCCAGGTTGTTCGCTTGCGCCCATTCGTGCGCAGCCTTGATGCTTTCAGGGTTTCGTGGTGGTGACAAAAACAGTTGTAGTTGGGTCTCCGGCGGCAAAAGAGACGTTTCTACGCCCTCTGGGAAATGGCAGAAAATTTGCGGTGGCGGGCTATTTTCATCAGATTCGTTCGCGATCATTTCCACCGGCAGCGGTGGGAGCGGGAGCGCCGGGATACGCTTCACCGCCGAATCAACAGATTCCCAGATCACATTGTCCGCTTCCGCAGCCGGCGCTTCGGCCGTTTGTGGCGTTTCCAGCAGCCACTCCGATCCGCTCTGGCTGCACTCTGTTGCACCAACGACCACGGATGAAATAGCGCATAATGGCTCTTGCGACAACCCAGCCGGCCTTACAAATTCACTTGCTGGCTGCTGCCCACTCACGCGTAATGTCTCCAGTAACTGCGCATCAGCGTAAACCGCCTGCATGTAGTCCGACCACAACGGGGCGGCCCCCGTTAATCCAGTTACATTGATCATCTCACTGTTATCGGTATTACCTGTCCATACACCAACAGCCAATCCCGGCGTGTAGCCGACCGTCCAATTGTCGCGGAAATCATTGGTTGTGCCCGTTTTGGCCGCGGCCGGGAACGGCAGCGCCAGCGGGTTATCACGCCCCATGGCCGGAACCCGGGCTGCATCATCATCCAATATATCGCTGATAAGATATGCCACCCGCGAATCAAGGACCTGCGGCGGCGGATCGAATGGGTGCGCATACAATAATTCTCCATTTTGCTTTTCCACACGCAGAATGGACACAGGCGCCACACCGCGGCCTCCGTTGGCAAAAGTGGCATATGCCGTCGTCAGATCGAGCGGCGTTACTTCAGCACCACCCAATGTCAGCGCCAGGCCATATTGGCTCGAGTCATTCTGCCAGGTAGTAATGCCCAACCCGCGCGCGAATTCGAGAAATTGCGGCACACCGATATCTTGCAGGAGCAATAATGCCGGAATATTGTAACTATTAGCCAATGCCGGGCGCAAGCGCACGGGACCGTGGAAAAGGCCGTCATAATTGACCGGCTCGTAGGCTTCCCCACTGGCCTGTGGATACGTCACCTCGACATCCCATAAAATGTCGGCGGCCGTCCAGGCCGGCTCACCGTTCTCGTCTGGAGACAGCGCCGCCGCATAGGTCAGCGGCTTAATAGCGCTTCCTGGCTGCTGGGAAGAAAGGGCAACATTAACGTGGCCATCTATCAATTCGTCATGATAATCAACGCTGCCCAACATGGTCAGGATTTCGCCTGTTTCTGGTTTGAGAGCGACGAGCGCCGCGTTATTCATTTTGTGTTCCGGACCAATGGAGGCGACATGTTGTCGTGCCAGCTGCTCCGCAAGCCGTTGGTAAGCAAGGTCCAGCGTTGTCGTTACTCGAAGCCCCCCGTTGGCGACGACCTCAGTTCCGAACATCTGCTCCAGCTGTTGGCGAACATAAACCGCAAAATGAGGCGCAGCGAGACTAACCTCCTGTGCGGCAAACTGCAGCGCCTCTTGATAGGTCTCTTCCGCTTGTGATTGGGTGAGCGCTCCTTCACTGACCATCAGATTAAGGACAAGCCACTGGCGTGCTTTGGCCCCTTCCAGATTAGACAAGGGGTCTAATTCCACCGGGCTTTGCGGCAAGCCGGCCAATAGGCTCGCTTCGGCCAGAGAAAGATCTGCTGCTGACTTGCCGAAGTAGGTATTTGCCGCGGCTTCGATACCGTAAGCCAAATTGCCGTAATAAATTTCGTTGAGGTACATCTCCAGGATTTCATCCTTGCTGAAGTTACGATTCATAATCCAGGCCAGGAAGATCTCCTTGATTTTGCGATCATAGGAAGCGGTCGTGCGCTCTTCAAAATCAAAAGCAACATGCCTCACCAACTGTTGGGTGATCGTGCTTCCGCCAACTGGGCGGCTTTCGGGATTACGTAGATTGGCCACAAGTGCGGCCATCAACGAAGGGGCATCCAGGCCGATGTTCTCATAAAAGGTGTCATCCTCAACGGCGATGGTGGCCTTAATAAGATGTTCAGGCATCTGGGATAAAGAAATCTTGGTTCTTTTTCCTTCGCCAAAGATTTCCCACAGTTGGTTTCCATTCCTGTCCAGTATTTGGGTGGTTTCGAACGTCTCTCGATCGCGCGCACTGTCCAAAGCGACGATTTCGCCTTCAATCTGGCGCGACCAATCGGCATAGACAAATGTGCCTATCACAATAATGGAACCGAAAACGACCAACGCCATGAGCAACATCCCGATCAGTATCACGCCGCTCAAACAGCCGCATCCGCTCCGTTTGGGCATGATCGCGGGCCGGTATTCAACAGGGTGTTGATTTACATTCTGATTCATAACAAATCCACATACAGATGCCCGATTCGTCTCAAGACGATAACAATTTACTCAACACCAGTTTAATCCAAGCTGTCCGCCAAATGCTGGGCGTCCTTTTAACGCTAAGCGCACGCTAACGCAACGCAATCAAGCAGTCGCCTCTTGTTCAGACGTCCAGCACTAATAAAATGTTCCTGCTGAAAATAAGCAAAAAGGCACTCTGTTTGCAGGAGTGCCTTTCAAGTATCATGCTCGATAGGTAACAAATACGGTCTGCGCATCACCCCCGACGCAATAGGTAAACTCCAGCTCCTGCCAGAATGATAAGTACTACGGCAACCCCCAAGATGATCATACCCAGATTGTCGGTCACCCCTCCTGGCGGCTCTTGTTGTGCAGCAGCCGTATCTGCAGTCGATTCGCCAGCCGGCTCTCCAGCTTCGGCAACGGTATTTGGAGCCTTTTGCATGCCAAAACTCACGGGTATCATGACACCATCGGCTATGGCGACCGCCCAACTAGCGTCACCGGTAACCCTATAATCGGCCGTCGGGAATAGCTGCACTTGATAAGTGCCCGATTCTAGGTTCTCGAAACAGTGCAGATCACCAGATCCGTCCGTAACATAGGTCGTGATTGTGTTACCGGCCTGCGATAGCGTCACAGCTTGGTCAGTCATAGGCGATTCGCCTTGCTCCGCCCGTACACCATCTCCGTTCACATCTTCATAGACCTGCACGCAAATAGATCCGGGCGAAATCTGAGGCAGAGTCTCTGCTATCGCTGAGCGAGAATTCGCAGCATCTGTCGTATCTTGCTCAGATGATGAGACTGATTCTTCCGTTATGGGTTCGGGCGTTTCTTCACTAACTGCCTCATCGGGCTGAGGCGTGGCTTCGGCATTCTCATTGGCATCTGCTACAGCCTGGCCGTCTTCAGAAGGAGGAACAATAATCAATTCCATTCCGGAGCTAATCATAGAGGGATTGTTATTGAGTTCAGGTATCGCCGTCAGCGCTTCTTCCGGGGTTATTCCCATCACTTGCGCATACTGAATAGCCAGCGACCAGAAAGAGTCGCCTGATTGAACCGTGTGAACTACAGCGCCATCAGCACGGGGGGTCGGAGGCGGCAGAGGTGCTGACGCAGGAGCCACTGGCTGTGCCGCAGCGCCGGTTCCCTGACTTGCCTGGGCCACTCCGCCTGATGCCGCAACGGCCGTGTCTACATCTTCCAAAGCATAAAGCCCTACCGTATCAATGAAGAAGCCATTGTTCAGGTGCGGGTAATTCGAAGCGACTTCAATCCACACCGTCATTTCAGGTGCTGTCGCTGTAAATTCATGAATGAAGGTAGGATAAGCCTGGTAGAAGGGTGAAATATTCTCCCCGGTCCACCAGCCACTGTAATTGATGTTGGCTTCATCCCGCCAGGCTGCTCCAACCGGGCTAGCCCCCAGGCGCACGCGCCCTTGTCGACCATCTTGAGGCGCCACCTTTTGGCCTTTTACATATTCTGCCACTATGTCAATATAGACCGGGGCGACAAGACGATAGCGGCGCCCCACTTCGAGCCCGGCCACATCTTGGGACATGGCAGCCCACATTGGAGCCCAGCCTTTAAAGATTTTGACCGTATAGCTGCCATCTTTCCAAAAGAGATCCCTTTCACTGGCCGGTGCACCGGCTATATTCCATACCACTGTTTCCGGACGTGCTGTCTGTTCGTATCCATCAAAGATGTTCGACTCCCGATTTGACCAGTGCATGCGCCAGCCATCCGGTACAGTGATCTCGACGATGCCGTCTTGCTTGTGGTGCCCCTCTTCAAAACCGGGATTCTTCAACAAGTTTGGTCCCTGCGCTCGCGCACGAAAAGGGAGTACCGTTATGGCCACCAGGACCAGAATAAAAGTCATTAGGAAGACAGTCCATTTGCTCTTCATGGTTGTCTCTTCCTCCGTACACTGAATCCGATTTGATCTCTTGCGATTCAGCATCTTGTTGCTCATCATAATCGTGTCAAATTACCTTGCAAAAACAAAGCGCAATGAAACATTGCGCCTTGAACTGAGTCAGGATTCTAACATAGATTAGGAGGCATACCACTTTTCAGAGCGTGGGCTAAGGAAAAATAAGGACAACCTTAATGAGCTATGTTTTCTTCAGAGATCCAGCTGATTACGCTTTTCAACAGCCACCGTACAAGCAGTATAAGTGCTAGCAATAGAGATTCTATCAACCAGAAGAGTGGTAAGTTTGCTGCGTTTCGGAAAACTTGACTAAACAAGTACAGCCAGTTGTTTGGTTGGGCAATCTGAGACCCGATCTGACCTAGGTCCAGATTGTAATTGAAGGAGAGCCCGATATGGAGGAAAACATTGCGCAGGGAAAGAAAAAACAGTCCATAGCTTATTAGAAATAACATGGCCTGCAATACTGGGTGCTCGCGCATCAATAATAGCTGCTGAAAGGTAAAACCCAATGGGATCGCCAACAAACCAAGGAAAGGCACGAGGTAGCGGCCGTCAGCCGTAAAACCATGCGAAGTACGGTGTAAAGAAAAAAGCAGGAGGTAGACCAGGAAAACGGCCGTCGTCAAGACACACGCCTCTCTCGCCTTGCGCCAATAAAGAAACCACCCAGGAATAACCAGGATCAACATGGGTGATAGGAGCAACAACCCCTGGTTGTAGCAAGTGCCGTTACACCAGCCATCTCCCGATCCCCAGAGCAACAAGGCACGCAGTCCGGCAGCAAGCGGATAGTTAAACGTCGTCAAGAAAGAATTGGCCCACGGGTAGTTCACCGCATAAGCGTAAGAGAGGCGGACAGGGTTGCCGAAATTAGCCGCGTTGTAGAACGCGAGGAATATGGCCGAAAACAGTCCACCGGCTACGAAGGGGCCGAATAAGGCCAAAAACTTCCGCAACGTATACGGATGTTGGTGCCAAAGAAGGGTTAATCCTACGATAGCAACCAGCAGTGCGTTTGAATACTCGACGAGGACAGAATAACCGAGGACAAAACCCAAGAACAACGCAGTTTCCCAATGAACCTTCGTCTGGTGAGCGATACGCGTGGTCAGAAAGAGGGCGAGAATGATCAGAAACGAAGCAAGCGCATGGGAAAATAGGACGGAACTGTATTTCCAGTGAACCGTGCCCAAAGCGAACATTAAGGATGCAGTCAAAGCCGCCGCTCGCGAAAGAGCCAGTTCGCGCATAAATGCATAGATCAATACCACTGTGCCAGCACCGGCCCAGACTGGCATTAACATGACAAAAAAGAGATGCGAGTTGCCAAAATCGTGGCGCGATGGAAGTGGTGCCAGAGGCTCGGGGAGCCATGCTGCCACACGGTAGAAAAGCGTGCCCAGCAAAGCCGTTCCAGGAGGGCGATCGCTAAACAGACGGCCGTCTTCGTTGACAGCTATATCGTTTCCTTCCGCAAAATCATCAAACTCCTCGAGCGCAAAAGTCTGATTCTGCACGATGGTTCGCAATAAAGCATAGTGGCTGCCATCATTGCTGCTGGTGATGCCTGACGTTGTAGCGAAATAGAGCGATGAGATCGCCACAAACAACAAAATTGTGATAACCCAATCAGGCCGCTCCCAACGATTCGTGACGACCATCGAGTCCGTTTCCACCAACCTAACAATCCTATTCTGTAATACCATAGGCGCGTTCTAACCTGGCAGCGAGCCGGTCCCAGGTGAAATTGTTTACATAATGCGCACGCGCTTTTCCGCTCATCCGCGTGCGTTCCTTCTTGTTTTGCAGCAGATTTACAGTATCGGCAATCAAACCAGCAACGTCACCGGGCTGTCGAAGACAACCCGTGTGCCCATTCAACACATATTCCGGCACCTGGCCGACCGCTTCAGCCACGACGGGTATGCCGACAGAGAGTAGATCGGCCAGTTTCACCGGGCACTTGGTACGGTTTAGCAACGTATCATCCATAAGGAAAATAGCGACATCTGCGCTGCCTATTAAGATTGGCAGATCGTCCAAATCGATCCACCCCAGATCAATCAGCGCTTGCAACACGTCCGTCTCAGCCAGTTTCTCACGGAATCTAGCTGCATCGTCAGCAAAAAGGCTTTCGCCAATGGACAAAATCGCAATATCCGGAACGGCCGTTTTTATTCCTGCCAAAATCATCGCCAGACGATCTGTATCAAACTCAAATAAGCGGCTGTAAAGCAGTAAGACAGGCCGGTTTTCGACTCCCAACTCTCGGCGACTAATCAGTATTCGCTCTTCAGTAATCTGTGCCTCATCTGTCGGGATTCCCGCTCCATTAGGCACGTAGACAACTTTCTCAGAAACGATACCTTGACTCCAGGCAATGCTCTGCAAGGCTCTACTGGCCACGGTCAGACTATGACAATGGCTCATTCCCCATTGCTCCTGCCAAGAAAAAAATCGCTTCTGGGTTCGCGTATATGGAGCTCGCTCATTCCAGCCTCCCCAACCTTCCCAGTCGTCACAATCAACTACCAGCCGGATGCGTTGGCGATGGAAATACCATAGCCACCAGGCCACCAGGCCACTGTACGCTTTGGGTTTGAAACAATGGACACTATCTGGTTCCCACGCCAACGTTTCCTCAACCAACCGGCGTGCGATTCCCAATAAACCGCCTCGCAAAGGGGTATAACGGAACGCAACACCATCTTCCTGCCAGGTACGATCCCCCATTTCCGGCGTTTGCCAGGGTGGCATAAAAAGGCACACCTGATGACCACGTTCTACCAGAGGACGTGCCAGACCAAACGCACGGCTACTCATAGTTCTGTTAGGGTGAAGCCCAAATGGGCCTACCAGGGCTATACGCATGGTTTACACAGAACCCTAGCGTCGATCAAGCGCTCACAACTGCTTGTTCGGCAAGGATTTCTTTCAAACGAGGCGCATCAGCATAAACGCCACGTGACTTTGGGGGCACGAGCGCAGCTATGCGGCACATGATTTCTTCTGTACTTCGCGCCAGGTATTCATCCCGATTCTTATGATCCATGGGTGGTAGAGAGAAAGGTTCTCCAATTCTTATTGTAATGTCTAGCCGGCGCAAGTGTCGCAGCCGGTTCTTGACAACGTTATCTTCCGTTCCCGTTAGTCCCACGGGAATGATTGGCACATTGGTCTTTGCGGCCAGATAGGCTGCTCCCGGTTTTCCCTGTGCCATTGTTCCCGTCTTGCTGCGCGTGCCTTCCGGAGCCATCCCCAAAATCTCGCCTTTCTTCAATCGCCTGTATACCACGCGCAGAGCATGAAAATCAGTTTCGTAGCGGTCCAACCAAACCGCATCCACTTTTCCACCAGCCCAACGCCAGATAGGTACGTTCTGATATTTATCAGCTACCATAAGAATGAAGTCATCCCGATCGGCCAAAATTACCCCAATGAGGGCATCAAGCCGGCCGACGTGGTTGGTAACAACAATAGCCCCGCCTGTCTCAGGAATATATTGGTACCCGCTAATATCAACCCTGGCAATTATCTTCAGTACTATGCGAAATATAAATCGGATCGTTCGTAGAAACATAAACAGACCTCTATTCGCGACTCCCCTTTCTTATTCTGACCTGTTCTCCTGGAACGTTACCCATCCATTGCCGAGTTTCCGCTCGCAGAATTAGTTTCAATGGCCTGCTTCAACTCGTTCCCAGTCGATTGTTTCGTTAATGTCAATACGCGGCAATTTGGTTCGCAGGACATCCGGGTACTTTTGGGATGCCCCACAATTATATATTACCACACGTTCATCGGGTCGAATCCAACCAGACTCCGCCAGAAGCTCCGCCGCGCCGACGCAAGTGGCCGCTTCTGGACCGACCGACAACCCTTCTTTTGAGGCGGCCATGCGCATCCACTCGCGGATCCGCATCTCGTCTACAGCGACAGCGCATCCATTACTTTCACCTATGGCGTCCAAAATCATAAAATCGCCGACGGCGGCGGGGACACGAAGGCCACTGGCGACGGTAGAGGCATTCTCAAAGCGTTTTGCAAAGCGTTCGCCTTGCTCAAATGCGCGCACAATAGGACAGCAGCCGTCTGACTGCACAGCCACCATCCGGGGCATAGACTCGCTTTCCAACCATCCCAACGTCCGTAGTTCGTGAAACGCTTTCCACATGCCGATCAAGCCGGTTCCCCCGCCCGTAGGGTATAAAATGACATCTGGTAATCGCCAATCAGATTGCTCGGCTAACTCCAAGCCCATACTCTTTTTCCCCTCTAAACGATAGGGTTCTTTCAACGTTGCGAGCGACAACCAGCCCATCTTTTCGCTGCCGGCGGAGACGATCCGGCCACAATCATCTATCAGGCCATTGACCAGGAATACTTTTGCACCGGCAATCGCACACTCGAACTGGTTGATCTCTGGGGTATCCTCCGGCATAAACACGAAAGCTTCAAGCCCGGCCCGTGCTGCATAAGCGGCCATGGCACCACCGGCATTACCAGCTGTAGGAATGGCCACGCGTTTGATGCCCAACTCCCTGGCCATGCTTATTGCTACCGCCTGTCCCCGGCTCTTAAAGGTCCCGGTGGGTAATTGTGCTTCATCTTTCACCCATAGGTTTGACAGGCCTAACTGCTTGCCCAGTCGTGGCACGGCAAGTAAGGGAGTCATGCCTTCGCCCAACGTGACAATTGAGTCATTCTGCTCAGGGGGCAGCAACTCTCGATAGCGCCACATGGTCGGGGGCCGTTCGCGAAGCTTCTTTTTGGTTAACACTTTTCCGATAGCATCCAAATCATAACGCACCCATAACGGCCGTCCTTTATGGGTAGTATGTAGCTGGCCTGGCGCAAATTGCGTGCCATCAATCGCTCCTTCCAAATGTGTCACATAAGAAGTCATCCGATTTCTCCACTAGTTTACGCTTTATCCAACCTGTTCATTACCGGATTGCTCCCCGGCATCGGTTGCAGGATGTTGATGCTCTCAGTCGCAGCTTCAATTTGTTCGCGAGAGAAGAGCAATGGATGGTAGCGGTTGTTGCGCCAGTCAGCAAGACCGTCTTGATAATGGAGACTGGCCGGGTGACCGGATTGCCCACCAGGGAGCGCCGCCAGGCTGTTATCCCACTCCCCCACATCAATGAGCAAACGACAACTGGCGATAATTCCCACCGGATCAGGAGGAAAGACAAGGCTAGTCTCAGATTGGTTGACGGTATATCCATCCCCACCTGCCGGTATGGTGAGCGGTTTCCAGGATCGTCCCAACCCTGGCAAACGCGCCAGCGGGTGTCGCAACTCAATCCGATGCAGGTTACCCCACTGCCATCTGTCTTGATTGGACCCCAATTCCTGCTTTAAAACTTCGACTGTTTTTTCAAATGAGGGAAGTAACAAGGAAGTGATGTCTCCCACCCAATCCGGGCTACCCCTTTCTAGCCAGTTAAGCGCCAGTTCGGTCGCGCTTTCAAGAAAAGGGTCAAGGGGGAAACCATCTGGGGGACTCTTACGCAGCAACTCTGAAGCAAGCGCCGGCCCCGTAGCCTGCTCTATAACATATTGGGTGAAGTGTACCAGCCAACCCCAATAGAGCGTCGGGGCAATACGGTCAGCGCGCATATCACCGTCCCAGTTTCGCAGCATTTGCACGAGGTAGGCTACATTTTGGTAGCTATCTTCGTCCTGGTTTAGCCGAGGCAGTGCCAGGTTCAGAAAACGTCTCGCCTGCAACGAGAGCGTATCCGCCTGAATACGGCCGTTCATCTCCAACGTCAGAGGGGCATACTCGCCGATCAACGCCTTGATCCGCTTTGCACGATAGTCAGGCAACCACTCTCCCGTAAGTAAGTAAGGGTATGTAGACCCGTGAACACGATTATTAGCCGTAACGATTATGCCCTCAGGAGGGTTACATTGTTCCGGCAGCTCATCAAAAGGTATCCAGCCTTCCCACTCATAATCATCTCGCCATCCAGGCACGGGAACCAGCCCCGATCCTTTACGTCTGCGAGGAACGAGGCCTGGCATTTTGTACCCTATATTGCCCTGTACATCCGCATACACGACGTTTTGACTGGGAAATCCCCAATGGCGCATGCTTTCGCGGAACTGCTGCCCGTCGCCGGCGCGGTTCATGTCTAAAACAGCGCGCATATGATTATTGCGATCATAGGAAGCCCATCGCAAGGCAAGATCGCGACCTTGTTGGGGCAACAAATCTGAAAAAACCGGGCCGTGTCGCGTGTAGCGCACAGTTTCGACCACGGTCTTGCGCCCCCGTACCCTGATCGCCTCTTCCATCAGGTCTGCTTTAACCCAACAACCGTTCACATCGTACAATGCGGGATCTTGCGCATGAAAACGCTCAACGTAAATATCCTGCACATCGGGGAAGGCATTGGTCACACCCCAAGCTACATTTTCGTTATGGCCGATGATCACACCAGGCACAGCGGGCATCGTAAAGCCCGTGACATTAAAACCACCCCCAACCAGATGGTTTTCATACCAAAACGCCGGAAATACGGCGGGTAGGTGCGGGTCATTGGCCAGAATTGGTCGCCCACTGGCTGAATTCTGCCCGTTTACAACCCAGTTATTGCTGCCAATTCCATTCCCGTCCGGGATCTTTCCCAGGGGCATGGATGTCAACGCATGATGGTATGCATCAAGCAGTTCCGTGGCCAGACGCTGACCCACCTTCGTATCAGGCAAGATAGTCTGGTAGTCGTCATGGTATTGAGGCGTCAGATCCGCCGCCTTTTCCGCCCCCAATGCATCCAACAGCAGGGCGCGAACCAGTTCCGTCTCCCAATTCACGGAGAGCCCCCAGGCAAGCACAGCCCCCCAGGCAGCTGTATCAGATAATTGCCATCGTTCCGGCTTATACGCTAATAGCGAAAACTCTACAGGCAGCTTTCCCTCTTCAATATAGGCATTAACTCCCGCACAATAGGCCTGCAGCGTTTCTTTGGTCTCGGCGTCAACGCTGGAAACTTGCGCCTCAGCCACCTTCTTCCAGCCGAAATAGCGAGAAAAGCGATCGGTCGCCAGGCCGGATGGCCCTACGATTTCACTTATTCGGCCAGTTCCAACTCGCCGATGTGTATCCATTTGGAACAGTCGATCTTGAGCATGAACATACCCTTGCGCAAAGAACAAATCATGCACATTCTGGGCATAAATATGAGGCACACCCCACTGGTCACGAATGATTTCGACGGATTCCTTGAGCCCATTTACGCGGACCTGGCTATTTAGTGGTGGCAGGGGTCGTTTTAGAAGACGCCCCCACGCATAAATCAACCCCGCTGCTCCGACCGCAGTCGCTACAGCCGACAAGATCAGCCTAGTTCTCCCTGATTTCATTAGTTTTGGGGCTTCATAAAGCTAGACGCTTGGGCAGAAAACAGAATTTGCTACGAAACAGGCTCCTTGAAATCATACAGCCCATCCTGATACCGCCATCTCCGCGAGCATCCAGAGCAATCAAGGATCGCGCGCTCTGATGCTTCCAGCGGTGTTCGGCACTCAGGACAGGCGAAGAACAGCCCCGGATCGGCTGTTTCGCCCGGGAACAAATGACGATTCTGGATGAAAACACTGGGACTCAATTGCCACCAATTCCCCGTCAACTGCGCAAGGCTGTCCAGCGCAACAAGGAGTGGGGTCGGCACCATTTTTTTGAGCATCGCAATCCGGTAGTGCGACACAGTTAGCATACGACCGGGCGTAAACCCTGCGCTCGTCAATTGCTCACGAATCCAGCGCGGGTGGAAATCATAGTTGAGTTCCACGAATTCCTCTGGCTCTGGCGAAAACGGGGACCAATCTTGTCGCCCAGTCCAAAAACGCGACATGGCTTTCAGATGGTGCTTGCTGGCAAACTCGAGCACATAGACTGCCTGGGGCCGGGCAATACGAAAGAGCTGATTGAAGACAGCGGGCACATCGGCGGCATGGTGCAAAGTTCGCACCTGGACAATCGTTTCAAATAGGCCGGCAACGAAAGGCATACGATACCAATTCCCGGCCACATAAATGAATCGGGAGTCGTTTCCCAAGTGGGCTTGTGCCTCACGCAGCAAAGTACGCGAATAATCAAAAAGAACAACTTTTTCATAGCCACTGTATTCGTCTGCAAGTCGGCCGAATCCGGCACCAATTTCGATTAGCGTCTTCCCACGAGGAGGCATCAAGCGACGCAAAGCGACACGCTCCACGCGATCTTCGTAGTCGCGCGCCCCTCCTTCCCAGAAACGAGCCTGATAATCAGATCCTTCATAATCGCAAACAGGTGGCAGTTCTTCCATATTGGTGATGCTTTACCTTTCTTCCTTTCACAGCAAAGAAGCCAAGCGCCATTATGCTAACATGCTTCAATAGATAAGCAACCCTCAATGAGGCCTGATTGTTTCCCGGGAAACAATTACCAAAACGCTTGATAATGTTTCCCGGGAAACATAATTGCTTGATTGGAGCCAGCATTTCCCATAAAAACAGGTCGATTCCCGTCCAACCCAATCACCGCACGCCTTCACCATTGCCGGAATGGCCGAATCAAGTAGAATAGCTGCAGAAAAGAAACCAGCGGCCGCAAACATAATACCGGCTGGGAACCCCCATGACAAACGATGTTGCCATTTTCCTTGATCTTGATAATCTGGTCATCGGAGCCAAACAAGCAAGTCTTTCCTTTGACATCAACCTTGTCCTTGATCATATAAAACAAGTCACTGCTGGCAGAATCGTACTTCGCCAAGCATATGGCGCCGGCCGGCAAAGTCAATTAATCTCGCAAGAATTGGCCCAGGCAGGTTTCGTCGTGCAATCCGCTACACGCATCAATAGTTTCGGTAAGAACCTGGCCGATATGCAAATTGTCGTTAATGCTATGGAAACCCTGGTAGATGGGCGCCAGTATAACACCTATGTTCTCATGAGCGGGGACCGAGATTTTACACCCTTGGTCCAATCTCTGCGAAAAAGGGGCAAATGTGTCATTGGCGTTGGCATCAAGCACACGACCAGCAGTAGCCTGGTTGAACTCTGTGATCAATATTTCTTTTATGAAGATTTGCTTCCTCTGACAGATATATCCCCAACAAATGTGGTGGATCTGCTACTCCTTGCCCGAGATGATCTACTTCAGCAAAACAAGCAAGTTCGCGCCAGTCTTCTTAAGCAAAGAATGATTGAGCTTAGTTACGGAAAATTCGATCGCTCCGCTTATCCGGAAAGCAGTTTTCGCAAGTTCCTCCAACAGTATCCCGACGTCGTTCAGTTGCGGCAAGAAGGAAGCACCACCTATATCACCCACCCTCTGCCGAGCAAATCTGAAAAACCGCTTCACCTCCGCTATCGCAGCGCCCTCAAAAAACAAAGAATCCGCATCATTCCAGCAACCCAGCGTTTTATTGTATTGAAGGATCTGATCCGTCTGCTCCAGCAAGAAAGTCAATTGCTGTGGCGCGATGCCCTAATAACGCTCGCTTCTGATTATGGAAACGAAAACGATCATGGCATCTCCAAGAATATAATAAACGCCATGATGCTGGTCGCCCGCCAGGCCAATGTGATTCATACGTTAAAAGGAAGATCTCTATCCACGGCACCCGTTCTTTTAGTGATAAAGGAAGGCCGGATCTTTCAGCAGGCAGTGATTCGCACTGATAGCGCCTACTTGCAGGCAATCCTGAATCTGCCAGATCCGTTTGAATTATCAGAAGCTGCATTGGCCTTATACGGCAGCGTAAGCTATGTTCCCTACTTGAGGCGCGTTCTCAATTCTCTGGATGGACTAAAGGTAGCTGAGCGCCCCTGATTTTAGCCCAACGCTATCTCGTCCCGGTGCCCCAACCCTTGACTGTTATCGATAAAATAAAGTCGTCGGGGGAATAGACAATACCAATTGACCCTAGCCAAGCCTAACCGAATCTGGGAGGGCGCACTCTTTATGAAAGGGAATTTCTTTTCGTACAAAGAAATAGCCTCTTTGCGTTCTACGCCTTGTAACTGGGTTACACGGCCTTCGAGCTGGATACCCTTGATCGCAGGCCAATCTTTGTAATCTTCCTGTATGGTGGCGGCAGCCCTGGGATCTTCAACCACATTTTGCCCGTGGCGCGTATGCCCTGCTGAAAGAAAAAACAAAGTGAATCCCTTGTTGACATAAAATACAGCTGCGGCCCAGAGACCTTCCTCTCCAACAGTGGCCAGTGTCATCACCTGATGATCGTGCAAATAGTCCAGGGCTAGCTTACGCGGGTCACGAGTTGCCACCATAACGTCCTCCTTGCCATCGCACAAAAAGATCAACTGGTAAATCAATGTCTACCAGATCCAGAACGCGATTCACGGTTTGGCTGATAATGTCCTCCATACTGCGGGGCAGGTTGACAAAAGGCCAGCCTAGGAGGAACGATGTTTTTTCGTGATTGATCGATCCAGCGGTTCATCGCGTTATCGTCATTTACAGGTATAATATCTTGGCATTTTAAGTCATGATGAGGTTTTTGTGAAATCAAAATATGTAACACAGTTGCAGCCAGGTGGGGATTTGTTCAACGAGCCCTTCTTGATGGATGACGTTACGCGCCGTAAAACCCGTGACGGTCGCCCTTTCTTGCTCTGTACACTTCGAGATCGGACCGGGTTAATGAACGCTGTTTATTGGGATGTGCCCGATTACATAGACGCCTGGGTCCGTCCGGGGCTGGCTGTCCTTGTCTCCGGGCAAACAAACAACTATAAGAACGCTCTCCAGGTTAACATAACGGATCTAAATCAAGCGGGCGATGTAGATTCGGCCGAGCTTCTACCCTCCAGCCAACGATCGCGGATGGAAATGCTCACGGAACTGCGGGATCACATTGAGAAACTAGATGAACCGTGGCAATCATTCGTATCCTATATTCTCTTGGACGATAATTTTCTTGATCGTTTCGCCGATGCCCCTGCTGCGCGCACTATGCACCATGCCTACATCGGCGGCTTGCTGGAACATTCCTTGAGTATGACCTCCCTCGCCGGTGTGCTAGCCACCCATTATCCATATGTGAACAAGAATCTACTCGTGTCAGGAACACTTCTACACGATATGGGCAAGACGATGGAATATTCTGTTGATGGCTCATTTGATTTCTCCGAAGACGGCCGTCTTGTGGGCCACATTGTGCGCGCAGTGGTGCTAATTGAAAAAGCTGCAGCTGAATTGGATTTCCCACAAGAAAAGTTACAACAACTTATCCATCTCATCGTCTCCCATCACGGCACGCTGGAATGGGGATCCCCTGTCAAGCCCAAGACGCTGGAAGCGGTTCTTCTCCACCAACTTGACCTGTTGGATAGCCGTGTGCAGGGCTTCTTTGACCATCTGCGAAACGACACAGGACATGAAACTTGGACCGTGAAGAGCAGTTTCATGCACGGCACCGAACTACGTCGCCCACTAAATTTTGATGAAAACGCCCAGGAATAGAAATATCTCCCCGGCTTTCGAATCTCGCTGATCTGTCCTGCCACAATAGAGAAAATCGTTAGGGAGGCACCTCATACAATGTTGCCATGTGCCTATCATCGACCGGAGAGAAGATGTCTAGGCGCTCACCTTCTTGAAAAGCTTGCGTAAGCAAGTCAAGTTCAGCCATCCGCGGAGGGAGAACGATAAAAACTGCACCTTTGTCTCGTGGCAACAGGTTCGACGGGACGGGATTGGTAAGAGGCTGCAAGATATCGGCAGCATCTGCGTCTGAGACAAGGTATGGTAGAGTAGCAAACTCCCAATACATCCATGGCGCTCCGACAAAGTAAAATCGGTGATCTTGCTTCCACTCATTTAGGATCGGCGCAATTTGAGTTGCCATTTCCGCGTTTGGCCCTCCATAGATTCTCTGCGGCGTGTAAATCACGAAGTAGGTCATCAGGCTGACAAAGGCAAATAGCAAAGCACCAATGACCAAAAGAGGATCATTCAGCCACCGCCTCGAGGCCTCTCCCGCCAACTGCACCAACTCCCACAACGCATAGGCTATAAAGAAACTGACAGGTACTGTCAACGTGATCAATCGTTGGCTGGATGGCGGGCTTTCAGTCAACATACCGCCCAGTAACACCCCTCCCCACCACCAAGCCATCATAGGCGCAATCCTCGCCCCAACGCGGCGATCAAAGAAATTTATTGTCCCGTAAAAAAGACCGAGCAAAAACAAGCCACCAAACAGAGGATCAAGCAACGGTCCTTTCAGACCATACCAGGACGTTCGGTCTGAATAATAATTAAACGCTAAGACTGCACGCCGAAACTGATCTAGAAGGATTCTCCATGTGGGAACTCTTAGTGTCTCGACTTCCCGCGCCAACCAACCGCTTTGAATGATACCGACCTGATTGATTCGAGCATTGAAGTCGTCGGGGAATCGGGCTGCATACTGGAGCATCGGAGCGGCTACAATTACGAAGGCTAGCACACCCACAAAGATCCCCTGATGGTTCTCCTGCCAGAACCGGCGTGGGTTGAGTATAAAAAGATACGCCAACACAGTAATAATCACGACCGGCGTGAGCCGCGCACCAGCATACACATAAAAAGCCAATCCGCTTACACTCCCCATCAAAGCCCAATCAAGAAGATTCCTTCGATCTAGGGCTCGGTAGAGAAAGTACAGCGCAAGTGACAGGAATAATGGATCAGCAACCTGGTTTGACCCAATACGAGAATAGTGGATGTGATAATGATAAGTGGCTATTATGAAAGCCGTGGCCAGTGCTAGTCGTGTCCCTAATAATTGCCTGATCAGCAAGAAAGTTGTTAGCACAGTGATCGTGCCCACAATAACCCATGGAAAGCGCAGCGCGAAAATAGTGCTTCCCAAGAAGCGAATGGACAAGCTGTTGTAAAAGAAGCTCATGGTTGGTACACCCAACCAACCTGTGGTGAAGGGGTTGCGCAGGTCGCCGTTTATGACCCGTAAAGCTTCCAGCCCTTGTGAGGCTTCATCTCCTCCTAAGGTAAAAGGCAATGTACCCACCAACCATAGCCGCAAAAGAAACGCCAGTAGAATGATGCTCCCTATAGCCAAGAGTGTTCTTCCTCTTTGCCGCAACCAGACACGCAATTGATATGATTCAGAGGGCGTGGCGACTACCGCCAAAAACAATAAGGCCGCCACAATCCAGGACAGGAAAAAAACCGTATAGTTATCCTCAGGCTTTAAGTGTGGAATCTGCCATAACAACAAAAAGATCATTACAACGGTCAACAACAAAGCGATTGCTCGCAATTTGTGATCTGTTTTCATCATGCCCAAGAAGATTAAGGAGAAGCGACCAGTATTTGAAATGGTTTCATTTCCGATCACCTCTTCTTCAGGTGTTACAGAAGAATGAAGAGAACGGCCGATCCATAATGACGACGCACTGAGGCCAATTACGATCACAGCTAGCCAGGCAAGATAGTCTCCTCCCGCCTCTTGCTGTGCTCTTATCAATATCCATTGCCCAATCAAGAGAGTAAAGAGCGTAATAAACAGCCAAACCAGATTTTGTGAGTTCTTGATCTGTCTCATATCTCAATGATAAGCTAATCTCACTATCCTGATTGTTAGTGTATCATACCCTCTGGCAAAGACGCATGGGCCAAATTTTATCGTCCTCTGTTATTCATTGGCGTCGAACAAAGAATTGAACAGTTATTTTACCTATACAGGTACAAGCATATTCATATTCCGATAAATCGTAATCTGTCTTCGCTCCTGACCGTTTCATACAAGGCAGACGCCTAGGTCTTACCACTTCCGGAAAACATTCATGCACTTAGCAATAGCTCCTTAAGCTGTTACAATTTCCGCAATATGGACCATGCAATACAATCCATTGTTAAAAGGATTCACAACTGCCCTACGCAGCTTGTTCTCGTTGTAGCTGGTGCAGGAACACAGGCGCTATCTGATCTGCTTGGAGTAGCGGGTGCGACACGCACCTTGCTCGAAGCCCTGGTTCCTTATAGCGAAGCTTCATTCAACGAGTTTCTCGGCCAAAAACCACCACAGTATGTTGCTGATGAAACAGCTCGTCTGTTAGCCGGGCGTGCTTTCACGCGCGCTCGTTGGTTAAACTCAGGAGAAGGTCGCGTTGTGGGGCTAGCCTGCACCGCTACAATCGTTACCGATCGTCCAAAGCGAGGCCAACACCGTGCCCATATCGCTACCTGGCAGCCATCACGCCTGATCTGCCACCGACTTCATCTTAAAAAGGGAGCACGAGATCGCGCCGGAGAAGAGGACGTAGTCAGCCGCGTTTTACTCAATGCACTGGCCCGATCATGCGGTATGGAGCATCAGGTACCCGTTCCGCTCGTTTCTGGTGACGATCTAGTACTCCAAGAGACTGATTTTGAACAACTTATTGACCAACTGCAGCAAGCAGAAATCAACTATTTTGGCGTATACGATCATGGACAGACTGTGCCCACGGGGTCACTGCCTAAAGCCATGTTGTCGGGAGCATTTAATCCCCTGCACGATGGGCATCTTGCCCTAGCGCGAGTAGCGGCTGAGTTATTGGGGCATGATGTTGCCTTTGAACTCTCGGTCAACAATGCAGACAAACCCCCATTGGAGAGCAAAGTCGCTCTAGAGCGCATAGCTCAGTTTGCCGGACGTTATCAGATATTCGCCAGCAGCGCCACAACATTTGCCGAAAAGTCCCAGATTTATCCAGGAACAACATTTGTTGTGGGCTACGACACTGCCGTACGTATTCTTCATCCCCATTATTACGGCAACGACATCGCGGATCTCGAGAATGCTCTGCACGAAATCCAGAAGCAGGGTTGTAACTTCCTGGTCGCAGGTCGCGCCGGGGAAGATGGACAATTCTACCAGGTTGGCGACCTGGCTATCCCCCGCCAATTTCAAGATCTATTTCGACGAATTCCGGGCGAACTCTTCCGCCAAGATATTTCGTCCACCGAACTGCGTCGAAGCGGTAGGAAAGGCAGCCGCTAAATGGTCGCCCAGGGAATTGATCGCCGCCACTCAACGCGGTTTTTTGTCGATACGCCGCACAGTCTGCCGCAACTTAATAATACTGTCAGCGTGATGATACCCTTTTCTGAGGCTCAAATTTGCATAAATCAGCGTTCGAGGACCGACAAGGCTGGCAGGATTAAGCACAGCATTACAGCCAGTTTGGACATCATCCCCCAAGATCGCTCCCAACTTAGCCAGGCCAGTATCATATTCGCGACCATCAATGGAAAGTAGAATCGTCGGACGTTTCCCGGAACTCGGATCCTTCTGGCTTAGTATACCCAGATTACTGAGTTTTGTGCCGGCCCCCAGATTCACCCGGTAGCCCAGAATCGAATCACCTACATAATTGAAGTGGGGCGCGTGGGCGCCTGGTAAGAACAGGCTGTTTTTCACTTCACTGGCATGTCCTAGCACGCTGCCCGGTAACATAATGACATTTTCACGCAGAAAAGCGCCATGGCGCACAACTGCCCCAGCACCTATGTAAGCCGGACCATGAACATACGCCCCAGGTTCGATGCGCGCGCTCTTATCAATAAAAAGCGGGGCATCGCCCAAATATGCTCCTGGGGATACTTCACCCAGTATGGTCTGTTTATTTCCAGTCAATCGCGCCACATGACTCCCAATATGGGCAATGGCCTGCCAGACCAGATCGCAATCCTCAAAAAATACGGCCACAGTCTCATCGCTCAGATCGAAGAAATCGGATGGGTTTAACATTAACCTCCTCCTAACGCTATTTCAATGGCCGGCGTCAAACGTACCAGAAAGTCATGAATCGGCTCCAGGATTAAGCCTACGACGGCCCACACTGGAAAGAAATCCCAACGTATATAAGGATTGATAGCGAACCGCTTCCCTGCAGCTACATAATCCCATGGACATCGACCTGACAGTCGTGCAATTAGCCAGCCGGAAACCAATTCTACGGCCGTAAATCCAAGCGCCCAGATCACAGCCCGTCCCCACCAGGGAATGCCACGTATCAGATCATGAACCGGTTCGTAGAATATGGCGATCGATCCATAAATAGGAAACATCCACAAATAAGTCTTGCCCAGCAGTCGCCAGTCCCGCTGCGGCAAACTTTCACTGAACGCCGTAAAAACGACTTCACCACAGCAGCCACCCAACCCATATAGGACAAACCGAATCCACATCGCTTCAATAATACCCCATCTTCTCTAAAGGATCCCGATCTATAAGCAGACGCTTTCTTCAAGATCTACAACCTTGTTAGTGCCAAGAAAATGGAGAGGAACAGCAAACCAGCTCGGGACCAACAAAGGGCATGAGTTTCTACACAGTTGGAGCTACTATCGCCCAGGACCCAACCAGGTATGATTTAATCCATGTGGTTTGAACATATCTGATTCTTCTTGTGTTCATGACGAGCGAACGCTCCGTCACTCAATCCAAATATTCATACGCTGTAATCGTCAAGAAATCAGTAAACTGAGCAGTCAAACTGATCTCCTCAAAGAGCCTAGCCGCTAACTCATAATTGTGAGTCGCAAAAAACTCCTCACCAACCTGGTCTTTAAGCTGGGCCAATACGTCTACAACTATCTCATGAAATAGTTCCGGGGTGATTGGACGACCATCCTCTAAATGAGTATGCGGATTATGGAGCCACTGCCACACTTGGGAACGGGAGATTTCGGCCGTGGCGGCATCTTCCATAAGATTATAAATCGGAACACAGCCGTTTCCACTCAACCACGACGCCAAGTATTGGATACCAACGTCTACGTTGAGACGTAGCCCCTCTTCAATAATGGATCCTTCGGGAACCGTCAGCAGTTCAGCGGAGGTAAACTCATAATCGTCCAGTTTGCGGAAGATCTGATTGGGCGTGGGCATGTACTTGCCGTTTGGGGCCGTATATGTAATCAGACCATCGACGGCGCCGCGCAAGTTTATTTGGCCCTCTATCGTGGCCACCCAAGTCGGTGAATGAGAATCTTCAAAGTCGGCCATAAATACACTGGCACCAGAGTTAAGGGCATTGATGACCATCTTACGGTTGACTGGTCCAGTGATCTCAACACGGCGATCCTCAAGATCCGCGGGAATTGGGGCGACAGTCCATTCACTTTGACGAATATACTCACTCTCCGGGAGAAAATCCGGCATGATACCAGCATCGATTTCAGCTTGCCGTACATCGCGCATTCGCAGCAACTCGCGACGGCGTTCACCGAACCGCCTTATCAAATTCGCTACAAAGGCCAGCGCTTCCGGAGTCAATATTTCGGCAAATTCAGGACTCCCCTCTCCTTGAATCACCAACCCATCCACGATTTGTGTGATATCCTCAGCTAACATAACTTTTTCTCCTTTCACCTTCAAGCGAATCCAGAAAAGAAAGTTCTTTACTGGAGCAGGCTAATCGATCCATAACGCGCTGCGTTATAGTATAATCCAGACTTTCAGTGTTGTATCTGAAGCGGTGACAAACATCATGAAAACATGTGATGTTTGTCTTATTCGCCGAGGCAAATGGGGCGTTCGCGCTGCAAAACCCACAATTCTATTGATTCAGGAACAGCAACATGCGTGCAAGTTTTCTATCACTTCGCGATAGAAAACCAGATCGTTCTTAGTGGGCCCCGCACGCGGTACTACGGCTCCGTAGGTCGATTTCCTGTGGATAACTCGTCGCGATTTGTGGATAACTCCGCCGTCTTGTGGATAACATTGTGAAGGTGGTTTGCTTAATCTGTGCGACCACAGCCACATTTGGGGCAGAACGATTGTTCTGTAGCACATACACGGATGGGGCCGTGTTGAGTTCATGATACCCCTTTCAAGGTGACATAATATCGCTGAAGTCTATTGTGGCTTATCCCCCATTCTATACAAAGGAGTCACAGACAAGGCAGGGCACAAATAGGGGGCCCTGCTGCAGGCAGCACCATATCTGGCGTAGGGCGTGCAAGCTTCCACAAATCCACAGGACCTACTACAGACTACTATAAATAGATATAAAGAGGGACATAAAAAGAATAACGCTACTTATTAAGAAGCGTCGTCAGAAGATTGTCCGCTCGCAGGACAATCTTCTGACGAGTATTTCTTTCCAGGCTTGCTGCGGTTCCAGACTTAACTTGATCAATCAGTATGGCGTTTTAGCGAAACTTTAGGCAGCCCTTTCACGGCCTTTTTGTCTAGTGTCAAGAAAACCGTGTCTTCATATATGCTATCTATCGCTGCTATCGGCACAGCGATGTCTTCTGCTCCCCATAGATGCCCTTTGCGCAACAGGACGTGGGTTATTACTTCGCACTCGGGATCAACCACCAGTTCGTCTACCGTTCCTACCCGGCCATCGGTCGCATCCACATGCATCCCCCGGTGCACTGCCAATTCCCCCAAAGGAATATGCTCCTCTTGGATGATATTAGGGGCGGAGTCATTAATTACGAGTGGTGCGACATAGGAATCAGCGCCCCAGTATGTTTCTTCTTCGATAGACTCTGTGGGTTCAATGTACCGGGTTGTAATGAATGGTTCCATTCTTATGAATTCATCCCTGCTGCAATCCAGGTTGATTCGATCGTTGCTTGTACTCAAAACTTTCTCCACAGGGACCAGTCGTGTAGTATAATCAGGAAGGCTCGAATCTTCTACAACGAAGTGGGTCACCTTGCGTTTTATAGGGTTGATAATGACATCAGTGGATTTGCCGCAATGACCATCTGTGCATTCGACCTTGGCGCTAATGGGAATGTCTGTCATGAATATCTCCTTTCTGAAAATCTTGTTTTTTCCTGTAGATGTTGAAAAGTGCTGCCTTTAGTGTTAGCGGAACTATCTAAGACCGCCAGCCTCGCTATGTACTCGCGCGCATAAATAGTATAAACATTGTCATCATGTTTACCCAATGTGACTTCATTTCCATTGCAAGAATTTTCCGCTGTGCTTTGCCACGGCCGTTCTCCCTGTTCTCCGTGATATGCAATGCAGATAGCTGAAATTTTGACATCCCTAAGGCGCAATCGCGATTTTATGAAACAGGCAGTTGCCTGGGAACGATTGCCGGCTCGGCGAGCCCAGGGATCTGACATACCGGCCAATTTGCCCGATTCCCTAATTCAGGCGCTGCAGCGGCGTGGGATTACGCAGTTCTACACGCATCAGGAGAAAGCGATAACGGCCGTAAACCAAGGCTACCATGTCGTGGTGGCGACCGCTACCGCTTCCGGCAAATCTTTGTGTTATACCGTGCCCGTCCTATCTCGTTTACTTACGCAGCCGAATGCGCGAGCCTTGTACTTGTTCCCGACGAAGGCTCTTGCCCATGATCAACTGGCCGAAACCGAATCCTTGCTAAAAGAGGGTGCGCTCCCTTTAGAAGTTCACAGTTATGATGGCGATACGCCACAAAGCAGACGCCGGCACATACGCCAGACCTCAGGAATTGTTTTCTCAAATCCCGACATGCTGCACACCGGGATTCTGCCATACCATCCTGCTTGGCGCAGCCTCTTCGCCAACCTCCAATTTGTTGTTTTAGACGAGATACACACCTACCGGGGGATATTTGGTAGTCATGTAGCCAATGTGCTCCGCCGTCTTCAGCGCATATGCCACTTCTACGGCTCGTCGCCGCAGTTTATCTGCTGCTCAGCGACCATCGCCAATCCGAAAGAGCATGCCGAACGTTTGATCGAACAGCCGTTCATACTAGTTGATGAGTCTCAAAATGGCGCTCCGTCCGGAGAGAAGCAGTTCATACTTTATAATCCACCCATTGTAAATGAAGAGTTGGGATTGCGGGCGAGCACCATTCTGGCGGCAAAGGATGCCGCGATGACCTTTTTAGCGCAAGATGTACCAACCATCGTCTTTGCTCGAGCCCGGCAGACAGTGGAGTTGTTACTGGCTTATCTGCGGGATGAAATGGTTTTTGCAGGTAAAACAGAAACGCTCGTTGCGGGTTACCGCGGAGGTTACCTTCCGCTGGAACGGCGCGACATTGAAATTGGCCTGCGCAGCGGGTCGGTACGTGGTGTTGTGGCTACCAATGCTTTAGAACTGGGAATTGACATTGGCCAGTTGGACGCTGCCATACTGACCGGATATCCTGGCTCCGTAGCCTCGACCTGGCAGCAGGCGGGGCGTTCCGGAAGGCGTGTTGAGCAGTCTGTGGCCATCTTGGTAGCTGGGAATAGTGCCCTGGATCAGTATATCTGTAATCACCCGCGATATCTGTTCGGTGGCTCACCTGAACATGCCCTGACCAATCCTGATAATTTGCGCATCATGACTAAACACTTGCTCTGTGCGGCTTTTGAATTGCCGCTTGGAGAAGATGAATCTTATGGGGCATATGGTCCAGTACAGCCTTTACTGGATGCTCTGACCTTAGAAGGTTTGTTGCACGAAACGCGCCAACAGTATCACTGGATTGGTGATGGTGCCCCTGCACAGCATGTGTCTTTGCGCACCAGCGGAGACGATACTGTGGTCATCCAGGATATGAGCCAGGCGACTCCTCGTGTTATCGGTGAAGTGGACCTGGAAAGCGTGCCCTTGCTAGTCTATGAAGGCGCAATATATATGCATCAGGCCCAGACGTATCTGGTAGAAGAAATGGATTGGGACGGCCGTATCGCCAATGTAAGACCGGTCGAAGTGGACTACTATACGCGCTCAACTGTCGGCAGCACGATCCGCCAATTAATGCCGGAATCGGAAAAGAAAGTAAAGGGCTTGATGGTCGCTTATGGCGATGTGTCCGTTATTACGAAGGCTACCGGGTACCGCAAGATCAAGCGATACTCGCACGAAACCCTGGGCTTTGGAGCCATCGATCTGCCAGAAACGAGTTTGGAAACTAGTGGGTATTGGTTAATCTTTTCACTGGAGTTGGCGGAGCGCTTGTGGGAAGCAGGAATTCTTGCTAAAGCCCAATAATTATGGCCCTAACTGGCAGCAGCAGCGACAAAAAGTATTGGAGCGTGACGATTTCCGCTGCCGGACATGTGGAGCCGGGGGCTCGACTCTCTTGCATGTGCACCATATACGGCCGTTTCGCGCATATGGTTACATTCCAGGAGAGAATGAAAACTACCAGCTGGCCAACGAGCCAGACAATCTGGTCACCCTCTGTCCAAGTTGTCACCGGAGCGCTGAAGCGGGGCAACAAACCCGTTCAGCTTTGGGTGGATTGGCATATGTATTACACAACCTGGCGCCACTGTTTTTGATGTGTGATCCTGGCGATATCCAAGTTGGGGCGGAAATGGTAAGCCCGTTGACAAAAGCCCCAACCATTGTCGTGTATGAACGCATTGCTGCTGGTGTGGGCTTCAGCCAGCGCTTATATGACTTACACCTTGAGCTGCTAGGTGCGGCTTTAGAATTGGTGGCTGATTGCCGCTGCCGGGACGGCTGTCCCGCCTGCGTCGGGCCTCCAGGGGACATCGGACCTGAAACCAAGCGTGCAACGAAGCAATTGATAGAACATATTTTGCATGGAACTGAGTGAGATGTTTTGAACGGAGTGATTCCCTTTCATGATTTTGGGGGCAGTGGTACTGTCCTTCACTTTGCCCATTCCAACGGTTATCCCCCGGCTTGTTTCCGCCAGATGTTGCAGCCTTTGACGGATCGTTTCCATGTCGTGGGCATTTGCCTGCGGCCGTCTATGGCCCGGCAGCGAGCCTGAAGAAATGGAGAGTTGGGATGGATAGCGGCTGATCTGAAACAATTCTTTTCCCAACAAGGGTACCAGCAGGTGATTGGCGTCGGGCATTCGCTGGGTGCTGTGGCTACCATGATGGCGGCCGGGCAGGACCCGGACCTGTTTCGCGCTCTTGTCCTTATCGAGCCGGTATTTCTGCCACCGCAAATCCTCAATATGATCGCTAATCAGCCAGAAGCGGCCGAAAACATGCCTCTATTACCTTTAACACGCCACCGCCGTACCCATTGGCCCGATCGCCAGTCTGCCTTTGATCACTTTCGCCCTAAGCCGGTTTTCCAGCGCTGGTCAGATGGAGTACTGTGGGACTATGTAAACTATGCCTTGCAAGAAACAGAGCAAGGGGAGGTAACGCTTACCTACAGCAGGGAGTGGGAAGCCCGTTTTTACGCCCAGCCCCCATTGACCGTATGGGAGGATGTCCCTGAAGTGACACAGCCTACATTGGCCATACGCGGTGCCGAGTCGGACACCTTGTTTCCCCAGTCTTGGCAGCTATGGCAGGAACTGCAGCCGGATGCAACCTTTGTCGAAATACCCGAAGCGGGACATATGGTGCCTATGGAACGGCCCTCGTTATTGTCCAAAGAAATCTACAAGTTCTTGAAGATCCTTGACTGATTGCAAGCCCGGTTTTACCCTTGCACCTTACCCATAGAGTAGAAGCCGAGATTTTTCAAGGACTTTCGAAATCTGACATGTAAGGAAAGAAAATTGAAGTCATGAATCAGTTTGTCTGTATGTTATCTTGGGAGTTGTCATGCCGCATATTGTAATAGTTGGAAGTCTTAACATGGATCTCGTGGTAGAAGTTCCGCACATCCCGCAGCCAGGTGAGACAGTTCTGGGAAAAAACTTTGCCACAATTCCTGGGGGAAAGGGTGCAAATCAGGCAGTTGCAGCAGCTCGTCTGGGCGCTGATGTGACTATGATCGGCCGTGTTGGGGACGACGCCTTTGGAGAGCAACTTCTAGAGAGTGCTCGCCGAGAGTGTATTGATGTTTCACATATTGGTATAGACGATCAAGCGGCGACAGGCGTGGCGATGATCGCCGTAGATGCTGCCGGACAGAACAGCATTGCCGTTGCTTCTGGTGCAAACTTTCAGCTTACGGCACAAGACGTGCGCCAAGGCTGGGCGCAACTTACGGATATTGATTTACTGGTGATGCCACTGGAAACTCCGTTGGAAACGATCAGAGCTGCCGTTTTACTGGCCAAGGAATGCAATGCGCGGGTTGTGCTAAACCCGGCCCCTGCCCAGAAATTGCCACTAGACATACTTCGCCACGTTGATGTCTTGGTTCCGAATGAACCGGAGACGGCACAATTGACTGGCCTCCCGGTGGAAACGGCCGAAGATGCCCAAAAAGCGGCCCAGTATTTGCTCGCGCAAGGTGTGGGAAGCGTTGTGCTTACGCTGGGAAGTAGGGGGGCGCTTGTCCTGGATGGTGCGGGCCCCGTTCCGGTGTTCACGCACGTTGCCCCATATGACGTAGCCACAGTGGATACAACAGCTGCCGGTGACGCCTTTGTCTCCGCACTCGCCGTCAGCCTGGGCGAAGGAGCTTCATTGGTTGAGGCAACTCGATTTGCCAATGCCTGTGGCGCTCTAACCGTAACAAAAGCTGGCGCACAGCCATCTTTGCCCTGGAGAAACGACGTCGAAAGCTTACTTCAAGCCAACGCGTAAAGATTTGTGGTTGTCCCTAAGATTGGGCGGCAAAATAGGTCCCGAAGGCCAGAATTGTCTGCACACCATAGATAAAAGCGGCAATGCCGATCACGATAGCTGCTCCAGCCAAAATCCGTTTGCCACGGCCGAATCGTTCGACATCTGTTAATACCACATATGCCCCTGCCAGAGCGTGAATCAAGACGAAGAAGAGAAACGCAATGTCGATTGCCTGCCATAACGGTTGCGACATGCGTTCGGCAATACGGCTGAAGTCGATGTGGAATGGGGGATAGTGCACGACGATCATATGTATCGTCATGAAGATGATTAACGCTATGGCACTTATTCGCTGCCATCGAAATACACGCATGATAATTACTCCTTCAGGTTCCAGGTACTTCTCATATAATGACCGATCACCATTAATTCAAGGTTGCTGCTATTTTCCCGGAAACGGAAATGCGCCTGCCCCAGTGTAAAACATGATGAAGTTTTCGGGAAAATGATGCGCTCAACCTGCTTTCCATCAACTTGCCTCCAGCATAAATAGCAGAATAGGGATGCCGCCGGCGATAACGATCAAAACTGAAACTGCTAGAACGGCATAAAAAAGACTCTTGCGATACTCGGTGACTTTGAACCAATTCACGATGAGCAAGCGGATACCATCCAAACCGTGATAAACTACGGCTGCCAGTAGGGCGATCTCTGCCAGTTTAAAGAAAGGGGTCTGAACCAGGTTGAGCCGGGCATTAAAAACCTCAGCTCCTTGGTTTATGGAACCAATCACCCACATATGCGTGAACAAGTACAGCACCAGCGTAACCCCGGTCAGTCGGCGTAACACGAAACTGATAAATCCGGTCGTTTTGTACATAGTTTGCTCCTTCGTAATGCAAGCCTTCCAGCTTGATCGCAACCTGGAAAGGTTGCCTTACATTTATGGTGTTGCGCCGCGGCGCATGTGATCTGCTCACTTAATATAGAACGATTTATTGAATCGCTACTCGCTTTTGCATGATTCCAGATAGGAATCATGCCAGCGTCTTCTGCCGTTCCTCTCTTTGCTCTTCGAATTTCCGGCGCTTGCTTGCCAGGGAGCGCAAGGTTTCTATCGCTCGCGTTGGATCGAGATGTTTTGGGCAAGCGTCGATACAATTAAAAACCGTGTGGCAGCGCGCCACCCCATCCCCGCCAGAAACTTCCTGCAGGCGCTCGCCTGGTATCGTGTCGCGTGGATCCAGCACGCGCATGAAATTCTTCAGCAGGGCATGGGGGCCGATGTATTCCTTTGTCATGCCAATAACTGAGCACGCCGAATAACAAGCACCACACATGATGCACGTCTCTGCATTTTGCAGTGCTGCCACTTCCTGCGGCGTCATGCGAAATTCTTTTTCCGGCACATTTTCAGGTGGAACAAGCCATGGTTTGACGCGCAGGTACTGTTCCCAGAAAGAAGTACGATCTACCACCAGATCCTTGATAATGGGCAGATAGGGCAACGGCCGTATCGTTACCCTTCCCTTGCGATCAAGATGTCTTTTTAGCGGTTCGTGACAAACCAGGATGTTCTTGCCATTCACATTCATGGCACAACTGCCGCAAATGGCATGCCGGCAAGACTTGCGAAAAGTCACACTACCATCGATCGTCGTCTTGATAAATTGCAGCGCATCCAAAAGCGTCGGATCGTGCTCCAGAGGGACCTGGAACTCATCGTAATACGGTTTCTTATCCGTATCCGGGTTGAATCGCTGAACTCGTACAGTGGCTGTCTTCAAATCCTCTGCCATGTTTTTCTCCCTTGCTTATCGGGTACCTTATAACGCCTTTAATACTGCCGTTTCTGGGGAGGAAAACGATCCCAGTCGATGTTCACGGGCTTGTAAGTTAGCTTCGGCGCATCTTCGCCATTCTTATGGGCCAGTGTATGCTTCAACCACGCTTCATCATCACGTTCACGATAATCTGTGCGTGAATGAGCGCCGCGACTTTCAGTTCGCGCCAATGCACCGGTGACAATCACTTCGCTGAATGAGACGAGATTTTCTGTTTCCAGGTTCGCCAACAGATCCGTATTAAAACGCAGACTCTTATCCATGATTCGCGCCGAGTGCAAGCGTTCTTTTAATGAGTGGATATTACTCAAAGCCTGCTGCAATTTCGTTTCATCACGGAAAACACCGCAGTTTTGCGTCATCGTTTCTTTTAATTCCTCGCCGATCTGATCCACCAATTCCGAGCCATCGCTGTCTAAGTGTTCACGTATACGCTGCCTGTTCCGTTCTGCCGGGTCACCGGTCAGCGGGTACAGCTGCGCACCATCTTGCACGAACTTTGCAATGGCAACACCCGCACGCTGGCCAAACACAGAGGCCTCAAGCAGGCTGTTTGAACCAAGTCGATTTGCCCCGTGTACACTCACGCAGGCGACTTCCCCGGCAGCGAAGAATCCGCTGATTGCTGTTCCCTCCGCATCGGCAATGACTTGCCCGTCGGCCGTCGTTGGGATGCCGCCCATGCTGTAATGTGCTGTAGGTTGAATGGGAACCAGTTCATCAATTGGGTCCCGCCCGGTAAAGTCCATGGCAATCTCCCGCACCTGCGGCAGGCGGTTGAGGATTTTTTCCCGGCCCAAATGGCGTAGATCGAGATAGATCCCCCGTTTGTCAGGGCCAATGCCCCGCCCCTCGTTGATCTCCGTCTGTTCCGAGCGGCTGACCAGATCTCGCGGTGCCAATTCCATCTTGTCGGGAGCATAACGCTCCATGAAGCGCTCTTCATCGCTATTGATCAGGTATCCGCCTTCGCCACGGCACGCTTCGCTCATGAGAATGCCGTGCCCATAGATACCCGTGGGATGAAATTGGACGAATTCCATATCCATAAGAGGCACGCCAGCATGATAAGCCATGGCTACACCGTCACCCGTGTTGGCAAAGGCATTAGAGGTTATCTTGAAGGCACGGCCGTACCCGCCTGTTGCAAACATAACGGCCTTGGCCCGCATCGTATGGATCGAACCGTCGAGTACATTCATCGCCACAATGCCGCGGCAAATGTTTTCTTCAATGAGTAGCTCCAATACGTACCATTCGCTGTAGAAGTTAACACCACGCCGCAACGCCTGTTCATGAATGGTGTGTAACAGGACATGCCCCGACCAATCAGCAGCGTAATTGGCGCGCGGCGCACTATGTCCACCAAAACGACGCTGAGCAATTCGGCCGTCCGGCGTGCGGCTGAAGACACAACCCATATGCTCGTAAGCATATAAAATGTTGGGGGCTTCCTTCACCATAATCTCTATGGAATCCTGATCTCCTAACCAGTCTGACCCTTTAATAGTGTCAAACATATGTAATTCCCAACTGTCTACAGGGTCATCCCCTGGCGGTATTTGCTCCAGTGGTCCGCGCGGACCAGTGCCTTCCACCGGGCGAACGTTATTTAGCGCTGCGGCGATACCACCCTGGGCCGCGCTACTGTGCGAGCGCAAGGGATGGATCTTTGATAGGACGCCAATATCCTTCACCCCATTCTGGGCAGCGGTCATTGCTGCCCATGTGCCAGCCAGGCCGGCGCCAACAATGATTACGTCGTGGGTAATGGTCTCTGGTTCTGTCATAAGCCTGCCCCCTTTTGCGCAGTTATGCAGTTCTTCTTTGCTGTTCAAGGTCACTCAACCTGGATAGCTGATCAAACCTGATCTGTAAGCCTCCAGATTTATCGCTCTTCTTGTGCCATAAAGAGTAAGGCAGAAAGATCGATCGCTGTAGTGAACAATGTCACTTAAGAAGGTGACATTGCTCACCCCCTAGCCGCAATTTTCTGTGGAAAAGGTCAAAGAATATTCCTTTTAGCCCAAAGAGACAGCGCCCGGAAACTTGACATGCCCTTTTTGACACATACAATTCGCCTTGTGAAGCTCATCATTCAAATTCCATGTTATAACGAAGCTGCGATGTTGTCGGAGACCTTTCTCGAATTCCCTACCAGCATTGACGGAATCGACTGTATTGAAACGCTAATCGTTAACGACGGCAGCAGCGACGATACAATCGCCATCGCTCAGGCCTTAGGCGTGGACTATATCATTAGCCACGCCAAGAACCTCGGTTTGGCCAAAGCCTTCGAAAACGGATTGGAGGCTTGTTTGCAGCACGGAGCTGACATAATTGTCAACACAGATGCTGATAACCAGTACCCTGGTCGCTATATTCCTGATCTCGTGGCCCCGATTGTCCGTGGTGAGGCGGATATGGTGATCGGCGACCGGCAGATTGGCCAGATCCCGCACTTCTCGCCGCTCAAGAAATGGTTGCAGAGACTTGGTAGTTGGATGGTGCGCACCGTTAGTGGCACCGACGTGCCCGACGCCCCCAGCGGTTTTCGCGCTTATTCCCAGGAAACCGCCTTGCGTCTCAATATTCTTAGCCGCTACAGTTACACCTTGGAAACGATTATCCAGGCAGGAAAGCTCGGCCTGATCATCGTCAGCGTGCCTGTCCAAACCAATAAACCAACACGGCCGTCTCGCCTGCAACGTAATATGTGGCACTTTGTCAAAGCGCAGGCCAGCACAATTATGCGTCTCTATGCCTTTTATGAGCCATCTACGAACTTTCAGCTATATTGCCTTACCATTCCTGATCCTGGGACTCGGTTCATGGATTCGTTTTCTATATTTCTATATGCAAGCAATCGGTGGACATCTTCAGTCACTTACCGTTGGCACAGGACTATTTCTTGTCGGCATCCTTATTTTACTATTCGGTATCCAGGCTGACATTGCCAGCAAACACAGGCAGCTCACTCAAGAGACACTTTACCGCCTGAAGAAGATGGAATTGGAGAAACATCTGGCGCAGCAGAAAAAATGCGCAGGGCGGGAAGAAAGGTTGTCGTGAGGGCAACAATTCGGGCGCGAACAAACCGCGTTTTTGTGAAATACCCTGTACTGGGCCAAATTGGCTACGAATTCCTGCGCGTGACAGGGGTTGATCGATCGACCCGCGGTACAAAGCGTTTTTTTAGAAAACTGGCCCGGCATGGGTTCAATCCTAAGGTTATCCTTGATATAGGCGCCAACTATGGCGGCTGGAGCCGGACCGTACGATCCGTGTTCAAGGACGCGCATTTTTTCCTGATCGAGCCACAAGAGGAGATGCAACCATTCCTTGACCGCTTTTGCGCTCATGCTCCTGGCTCCAAATGGTACTTGGCTGGAGCCGGGGCCGAGAAGGGTAAACTGCTGCTTACCATATGGGACGATCTCCAAGGTTCAGCTTTTCTTACCCGGAGATCCAGTCCATGACTCCCTATGTGCGGCAGCGCAGCGTCCCTGTGGTTACCATAGATGGTTTGGTTGCTGAGGGAGAGTTGCCCACACCCGACTTGGTCAAGATCGACGTGCAAGGTTTTGAGCTAGAGGTGTTGCGAGGCTCGATTGGTTGCCTAGGCCGGACAGATGTATTCATCGTTGAAACCTCTTTTTTTCATCCACTGGGAGATCGTGCTAGTTACTATCGTGTTACGGAGCTGATGGAAGCGTATGGCTATCATATCTATGATTTAAGCGGCCAGAAGTATCGCTCTGGCGATGATGCCTTGGTGCAGGTCGATATCTGCTTTGTACGTGACAAGAGCCTGCTTCGACCTGCTCGCTAGGTGGACATAGCTATAACGCAAAAAGTAGAACCGATTGGCTATCCCCTGCGCCAGGCGCAGATAGTCTCAGTAGATCAAAAATCTCCTCGTGTAGCAGGGCATCCTCAGATGCCGCTGACCTAAGGCGCTCGCATCTGAGGATGCGAACTGCACAAAATTGGATCTACTGAGGCTACAAAGCTCAACATGATCATCCTTAAAAAATAGTTTTGACCAATGGGCTCTGTGCTATACTCGTGCGTGCGGGGAATTGCAACAAAATACTGAGCTTTTGGCTAGTCGGCCGTCATCAATCAGCTTACCGATTTGTGGTCTCATATCACCGCCCATTGAGGGAATGATATGTGAACGAATATCTAGGCGGTTCTCGACAACAACTATGGTTGGAAATTGTGGTTAAACTACACGCTGTATGGCTGAAAGCATTTCAACATGCTCGGCTTTTCTATACACAGGATATTCAAATTGACCTATTGTGTCACGATGGACTAAAGGGAGACCAACGGCAGATATGAGCGACCAAAATCCTTTTGTACATCTTCATGTCCATAGCGAATACTCTCTCCTTGACGGTCTCAGCCGTATTGACGATCTTGTCCAACGTGCTGTTGAGCTGAACCAACCTGCCGTGGCTTTGACTGATCATGGTGCCATGTATGGTACTATGCTTTTCTATAGGGCAGCAAAAAGAGCAGGGATAAAGCCAATCATTGGTATCGAATCCTACTTGTCAAAGCGGCGCATGCAAGACAAAGAGGCACAAAAGGACAAAGAGCGCTATCACATGCTGCTGCTGGCACAAAACCAAACTGGTTACAAGAATCTGCTGCAAATAGCCAGTGCCGCACATCTTGAGGGTTACTATTATAAGCCACGCATTGACCGGGCTTTCATGTCGCAACATAGCGAAGGATTGATCGCCACAACCGGGTGCATGGCGGCCGAAATCCCCAAGGCAATAGGCCAGGGCAATATGAGGCTGGCTCACCAATTAATGGGGGAATACCTGGATATTTTTGGTCCAGACCGCTTATTCATTGAACTACAGGAGCATCATATCCCCGAGTTGACCGCGATCAATAGAAAACTGATTGAAATGGCCCCTCGTTATGGCCTGGACAACAATTTTGTGGCCACAAATGACGTGCACTATACACGCGCTGAGGATGCCAAACCCCACGAAGTATTGCTCTGTATCCAGACGAGTTCTTTCATCAAGGAACCTAAACTTTCCTTTTCTGATGCCGAGTATTACCTCAAATCCTATGATGAAATGGCAGCGCTGTTTGGCGAGGTTCCAGGGGCGCTGCGAAACAGTCTACGAATCGCTGAAATGTGTGATGTTAGTCTGGATTGGGAGGGATATCACCTGCCAAAATTCGACGTTCCGGATGGATTTGATGCTTACACCTATCTGCAACATCTATGCGAGAAGGGCCTGGTGTATCGCTATGGCGAGAGCCGGGCTAAGGGGGAAATCTCTCTGCGCCAGCGGCTGGATCACGAATTAGGGATTATCCACAGCATGGGTTTTGAAACATACTTTTTGATTGTCTGGGATCTTTGCGAATGGGCAGCGCGCAGCGATGAGTGGTGGGAGATGCATCAGGATCCTTATCCATATGGCAGTTATGGAGAGTGGAAAGACAATGATATCTGGTGGAACGTTCGTGGATCTGGAGCGGGATCAGTAGTTGCGTTTACTCTGGGAATTACGAATATCGATCCCCTGGAAAACGGCCTGATTTTCGAGAGATTCTTGAACCCGGGTCGCGTTTCGATGCCTGATATTGATCTGGACTACCCCGACGACGCACGCCATCTGATGGTTGAGTATACGATGCGCCGTTACGGCCGTGAGAAAGTGGCCCAAATAATCACATTCGGGACCCTGGGCGCGCGCGCGGCCATACGCGATGTGGGCCGGGCTATGGAAATGCCTCTGCCGGAGGTTGATACCATCGCCCGCATGATACCCGCTATTCCTGGAAAACCGGCGAAAATTGCCGACGTGTTAAGCAGTGAAAATGAATTCTACTCGGCCGAATTGGCCGGACTGTACAGGCAAGACAACGCGATCAAAGCATTGTTGGACACAGCGCGAAATCTGGAGGGCGTCGCCCGCCATGCATCTAGCCATGCAGCTGGAGTTATTGTCTCCGATCGGGATTTGCAGGAATACGTACCTCTCAATCGACCTACCAGTGGGGATGCCGGTCTCGGAGGCGTCGACCGTGTGACACAATGGCCAATGGAAGTTGTCGAATCAATTGGCCTGCTCAAAGTTGATTTCTTGGGTCTAAGCACCCTGACGGTCATGCGTCGTGCAGCTCGCTCAATCGAAGAACGATACGGAACGGTCTATACGATGGATAACATCCCCTATGATGTCGGACAAGACGGACCAGATCCAAGCAAACAGCCGGAAGCACTTTTTGATATGTTAGGTCGTGGTCAAGTAGCTGGCGTGTTTCAGGTGGAAGGGGCTGGAATGCGGCGTTTGATGATCGAAATGAAACCACAACGTTTTGACCATATCATCGCTGCCATCTCACTTTATCGTCCCGGACCGATGGAAAACATACCCGAGTATATCCGGCGCATGCACGCAGCTATTTACGATAGCCATGATATTGTCCAATATCATACGCCGGAACTGGAGCCAATTCTACAAGACACCTATGGAATTCTAGTCTATCAGGAGCAAATTATTCGCATTGCCTCCGACCTAGCCGGCTACGCCCCTGGCGAAGCGGACATGATTCGCAAAGCGGTAGCGAAGAAAAAGCAAAAGCTTATGGACGAGCACCGCCTCAAATTCACAGAGGGAGCAGTGAAGCGGGGACTAAGCCGTCAGGTATGCGAAGCGATATGGGGTGACATTGAATTCTTTGCGCGCTATGGTTTTAACAAGGCTCATGCAGCCGACTACGCCAAAGTGACCTGCCAGACAGCCTTCTTGAAAGCGCATTATCCGGTAGAGTACTTAACTGCCATGCTTAGCGTGGAGCGCAATAACAGTGATAAAGTCCGCCGCTACTTTTCTGAAGCGCGTAACCTGGGCATCAAAATTAAACCGCCGGACATCAACCGATCTGGACTCGATTTCTCCATCGAGGATAGCGAACAGCACCAAGCTATTCGATTTGGCCTTGGAGCTATCAAAAATGCAGGCGAATCAGCCCTAATGGTCGTTCTTGACGAACGTGCGGCTAATGGAACTTTTGAGAACCTACAGGTTCTTTGTGATCGCGTCGACTTACGTCGGGTTGGCAAGCGAACCTTAGAATATATGATTAAGGCACATGCATTTGAGTCATGGGGAACTGTTCCCCAACTCTTGGAAGCTCTCGACCGTATCCTGGGCGAGAGTGGTCGCACACATCAGGCTGCGGACGCAGGGCAAATGAGCCTCTTTGGCGGATCAATTGGATCGGGTGGATTGAAGTTCGATGCTGATTTGCTTAAGTCAGAGAGTGAATTGAAGGTGATAGCACATAAACAGTTGCTTGAATGGGAGAAGGAGGCGCTTGGCGTGCACGTATCAGAACATCCTTTGGAGCGGCCATTGGCTATGATTAGCTCTCATACTAACGTTGTCATCGGAGATATCGATGCCAATATGAATGGTAAATCCGTCCGCGTGGCCGGTATGATCAGTACTTTACGAACTCTGACCACGAAAAAAGGGGATCCAATGGCCTTTGGAACTCTTGAAGATCTTGATGACAAGATAGATCTAGTCTTTTTCCCCCGGACATGGGAAAAGCACCGTCAGCAAGTACAGGTCGATCAAGTTATGCTGATTATCGGTACAGTTCAAGAGAAGGATGATCAAGTTAACATTATTGTTGACAGAGTTGTTACCAAAATAGAATCGGCACAGTCAGCAGATGCAGCTCTAGACCAGAGGGGTCAGGCAGGCTCATTGCCGGAAAGCAATGGAGGGTCCCTCTACCGCCTCGATGCCCGTTCGCCCAAGATAAGGCAACCAGATGCTACTGTGGAATCTGAGCCAACCCGTGCTACTGATTCATCAAGAGTGCCACCACCACCACCCAATTTTGACGATGATTGGCAATTAGAAACGCAACCGAAGAGCGAGGAGTTGCCCCGACTTACAGGTGACGCACCAGATCCTGCCTCATGGTTAGAACCGGCAAAGCCAGTTACGGTTGAAGAGACTTACATTGCGCGCAGTGGGGAAGAGGTAAAAGTACCTGGAAATGGGAATCACCGGGCTCACCTGATCATTGTTGACATCAAGCCCGCCGGGAGTTGGCAGGATACATGTCGCCGCACAGTGAAAGTGGCCAAAAATTTCCCCGGACAGGATCGCCTGAAACTGCGCTTTCCAGGGCAGACGTTTACTATGGACTTTCCCGAAAATCAGACTGATTTTTGTGACGATTTGGTTGAAGCCTTGGAAAAAATCCCCGGCATTATTCGTGTTTATGGCGAGTAAACCTTACCCTCCATTAACACGAATGTTTAACTAGACGCCATTTTCTGCCGACGATAGATGATATGTTGTTGTTGTGCTTCTGCTAGCCACGCAGCCAACTTTGCTTCGTTTCCTTCCTCTAGTAGTACGCTGATCTTCGTCAGTTCCTTATGATACTGATCCAATTGGGAAAGGATTGCGCGCCTGTTAGTGAGCAAGATTTCGAGCATCATGCGTGGATCGGAGCCTGCAAGCCGGGAGGTGTCCCGAAAGCCAGAGGCGCTTACAGGCCACACCCGTTCATCCTCCATGTCCGCAGCGCGGTGCACAAGCGCCGCCGCTATCACGTAGGGTAAGTGACTGGCCACGGCTACAATCTGGTCATGTTCATCTGCTGACAGAAACATAGGGTGGGCTCCAATATGTTCAATGATCGAAATGGAAAGCTCTTCAATCTGGCGGGTGGTACGGAGGTTACGAGTAAGAATAAACGTTTGCCCGCGAAATAGATCCGCATCTGCTGCATGGTACCCAGCTGTTTCCTTCCCGCACATCGGATGACCGCCAATTGCGGCAAAAGAGTCGGGAAGAGCACGCATCGCCGCGCAAATTTCTTCTTTTGTACTACCCAGATCCAGCACCATGCAGCCATCTGGTCGCAGATTAGGAAGCTCCCGCACAATTTGGAGAATCGATTGTACCGGGGTTGCCAGGATAATCAGATCTACAGCTCTCACGCCCGAACTTAGATCATCGGTGACAATATCTACTACCCTATCTGACAACGCCAATTGTCTAGTTGATGCATGCCGGTCAACGCCAATTAACTGCTTGACCTGACCGTGCAAAGCGCTAGCCAAAGAACCGCCCATCAACCCCAGGCCAACAATACAAACACTTTTTTCAATCATCAGTGAGCGCATACCAGGATGCGCGCCGTGCCTGGGCCAAATAAGCGATAGCCAAGGCCACGGCGAAATTCAACGCTGCTAGTGCGACCAACATGGCGATTGATTGGTCCAACGCTGCGTAATACAGTTCGAAGCCTGTGAGAAAAGTGAATAATCCCATCCCGGCAGGAAGCGGATGGCGACTGGCAGCCAATCCGGCCAGACCGAGGCCTATAAGTATCAGGACGGCCGTGTTGATGTGCGGCAACTCATCTGGAATACCTGGCAGGCGGAACGTTGACAGCTGTGTTACGCTAAAAATAAGCAACAGAGCCAGCACTGTCATAATAGCGCGCAGGGCAAAGTCGCGGGAGATGTTCCATCGTCCGATTGGGTACCGTTTACTATCCTGACCCCAGAATTCGATGCCTTCAGCGGCAAAATCATCTGCTGCACGGCCGTAATTGATCTGGCGCGCGGTCATATAGAGAATGAGACAAACGAACATCCCAACTAGAATTTTGATAATGGACAATCTTGGATCGAGAAGATCTGTAAACAGCAGCCCCGCAACCAGGTATTGAACAATCAGAGCCAACAGGGCCAGCCGCCAATCCCAAAACAAGGCGATGAGTATAGCTGTCACCAGGACAATAAACACAGCGGGATTACCCCGCAAGTGCTCAAATCGTTCTAGCCAATCAAATATAGATGGTATGCTCATAGGCAGTCATTTATCCCAATCACGACGCTTATCTGACTCAACTTGAAACTGCGAAAACCAGAATCGCCAGAAACGCCGTCAACCAGAAAAGCCCTCGATCACCTTCTAAAATGGAGGCCGCCTCGCTGAAAGAGATCATGACTTGACGGCCGAATTTTATTAACGTGCCCGTATAACCCACAAACGGTAGCCTGCTTGGCGAAAGGGCAGCATCAACCATAGAAACAAGCCCTTGCACCTCGCCCATGTAGCGTGCCAGTAACAGAGCTCCTGCTGCTGCAGCAAATAAGGCCAGCCAGCTAACAAGGCTGATATCGCCTATGGCGGCAGTTCCTATCAAGATTAGTCCAGTTGCCGATATCAATTGCCCAATCTCCATAGGTACCGAATATTCCCGGCGACTGGCATCAGGATCTGGATCGTAACGGATGCGAACGAAGACCAACACGGCCGTAATCAAAGGCAGCAACAGCAAAATCAGAGCCAGGAGTAAGACTAGAAGATTGCTAGCCAGCCACACGTCGTAGACAGAAGTTAACGTAACAAAACCAGCAGTCAGTGGGAATCCGGCTACAGACATAAGAGCCAGCACAGGCGCTATCCCACGCCACCAGCGCGCAGGCGAAATGGGTAGACTTTCTAGAAAGAACAGCGTGGTCAAAGCTAAAACTAGCACCCGAATTCCCGCCTCAAGCGCCTCAGATCCGGCCCAGATGCCAGCCAGAAAAGCGAGCCCACTTAATGCATATGCCATGTCTGCCGGCAATTGGGCAGTTGTTCCTAAATGCGCCCAAGCACGACGTACTCCCGCCAATATGCTGATCAAAGCGAACACCGTAAACAACAACACAATGGCCGGATCAATATGGCCGGTTGTTACCAGACGAACCAGCAGACCTGCGCCTGCCAAAGAAGGGAATAGGTGCAGAAGCGGTCCATCGCTGGCTGACCGCAAATCTGATCGCGGTCGCCAGCCCACAAGAGGCATGATGCCCATCTGGGCCATAGAGGTCAGCAAGATCGCGGCTGTTGCTGTAGCTGACCAATCACTCATATCCAATCGATCGACTGGGCCTGGTTGGGTAGCAGCAGCGATTCCCGCAAATAAAAGTGGCACAAGCATCCAGAAAAACCTGTGTAAGGTAGACGTTGAGGACGTGTTCTCTTTGTTCGTTGTGACTAAATAAAGAGTCCACAAAATGGCCAGCAGCGTCCACATTACCATGAAGGTAGCCAGTGTACCCGCCCACAGGACACCTAGACCGGCCATGGCTACTGCCAATATCAAAACCGGCTGCCACGCCAATCGCGTCAATTGAAATTGAAAGTGGTCGAGGCTGCCTGGAGAAGCCGCCGCTTGTCCCATGCGAAAAATGAGTAAGGCAAAAACCAGCAACAACAGAATTCCACTCAGCGACCAGATTGTTTCGTCTACTTGCCATTGCCAGGCGGGGAAAAAGAGGTTGTCCGGCAAACTCTCAATTGCGACCATCTGCGGCAATTGGCGTCCGAGCGCCAGCCACAGCACCATACCCAAACCAGACACGATACACGCTGCAAGCGTACCATGACGGGGCCAACGTGCAGCAACCAAATAAGTCAACGCTATTCCGATAAGTAGTAGCCCCAGGAGGCTCAATGGTGAAATCAACATGATTCCCTATCAAAGGTGCGGGATTCTAGCTTACCTACTCATGACACGCAAAGCGGTTCATGGGAGTATTAACCTGCGATTCTTTGGGATTCGACCGCTTCGTTAAGTGACTGATTAGTGGCATGAGAGTGCCGCGCGATTTCATCCTGTTCCGCCAAGGCCTCTCGGATGGTAGGCAACATCTCCCACGCTGCTTGCTCACCGGCTTCTATAAAATCTCGATATTTGGAAAGTCTTATATAACTCGTTCTGACCAAATCAGGAACAATGAGACAGTCAGCATCCAAATCTCCCCCACCAGCATGTTGCACAAGTGTTTCAACAGCTGCCAACAGAGCGCCTGCTGGTCCCAAAAAAGTCCGGAAAGCAGGCGCAAAAACGTCTACGCCAATCACGTAGTCTGCTCCGAGCGATCTGGCGGCATAATCAGGCAGATTATCAGAGATACCACCGTCACACAGCAAACGCCCTCGGTACTCCATGGGGGCAACAATCCCCGGCACGGAACAGCTGGCACGGACGACCTTGCCCACCGGACCCTCGCGCAAAATCACGCGCTCTCCGGTTACAATATCCGTTGCCACGGCTGCAAAGGGAATCTTCAAGTCACGGATATCGACATCGCCGATCATATCTGTGATCCAATGCTCCAGCTTCTCGAAACTGAGCAACCCGTGACGCGGCCACGTTGGGCGACTGATCTGCCACCAACCCCCCTCTTTGGCGTGTTCCAACAATTGCGGAATTTCCACACCGGCGCAGTAGGCGGCGCCAATCATCGCTCCCGCACTGGTTCCGGCTATAGCATCAATAGGGATGCCGGCCTCTTCCAAAACGGACAATACCCCAATATGGGCCAGCCCGCGCGCTGCGCCTCCACCCAATGCCAATCCAACGCGTATGCGCTGTCTAGGATGTGGCATCAATAACCCCTGTCATTCCTGACTCGAACTCTGGCTTCCTCAAAAATCAACCGTTTTTCCCTCGTACGCGCAACGCAAAAGCAACTCGATTTCTTCTGTATCGGGAATGCGGCGGGATTGAATAATATTGGGATCGACATCCGCACGCTCAACAATTGACGGCAGCGCTGCTTCGAACGCTTCAAGGGTGATGCCCGCATCCTGCAAACTCAGCGGAAGTTCAATACGCCGCATGAGATCGCGCACGGCCCTGACCAAACCGACGGCTGCATCTCCTTCACCAGTGGCTGGTAAACCTAGCGCTTGAGCCATGCCCAGGTAACGGCCGCTGCCACTGTTAGCTGTGAATTCGATCGTGTAGGGCATGAACACGGCCGTTATGCGTCCATGCGCAAGCATTCTGAAAAAGGCGCCTGCACTATGCCCTAATGAGTGCCCTAATGCTACAGCGCTGTTACCCAGCGACAGACCAGCGATAGAGGCCGCATTCGCCATTTTTTCCCGAGCTTCTCCATCCTTGCCACCCTGAGCTACAGCGCGCGGCAAGTATTGGAAAACGAGCTTCGCCGCTTGCAGACAGAGACCGTCGTTAAAATCGTTGGCAAGCGTGCAGCTATAACCTTCAATGGCATGACTGAGAACATCAATACCGCTGTCGGCCGTTATCTTGCGTGGCAAATTGGCGGTCAGCGACGGGTCAACAATCACAATGCTGGCCATAACTTCCCGGTTGGCAAGCGTAAGCTTTCGCTTTTCCTCGGTGTCGGTAATAACCATGCCATAGCCCGATTCCGAACCACTTCCGGCCGTGGTTGGAATCGCAATCAACTTCGCTTTCTGTCCCAAGCCCATATCAGCAACAGGGTTGAGGGATTCAAGCTCCAGATCCGGGCATTCATAAAGCACCCACATACCCTTGGCGGCATCGACGCACGATCCTCCACCCAAGCTAATAATCCAGTCTGGTTCGAAGGCCCGCAAAGCCTCCGCCCCACGTTGCACCGTACTTAATGAGGGGTCTGGCTCGACCTCGGCAAATACCTGGCTGGAAATACCACATTGCGCAAGCTGCTTCTGTATGCGTTCGACGAATCCCAACGCTTGGACGTTAGCATCCGTAACGATGAAAGCACGCTCACCGCTCAGTTGATACAAGTAACGCAACGAGCCTTCGCCAAAATAGAATTCCGGACTCTTAAAATACCACATTATTCTTGGTACCTGCCTGGGTTCATCCGTGTTAATACTTGGACAAGCTCAGGACAAGTGCGGAGATGGAGATAATGAGTGATCTCAGATTTATTCTGGCCATTCTGTATCTACGCTTGCAGCACTTTCAACCAATTCTGTGGCAGCTTTGGGCGCTTTCATGATTTTCATCATATTACCCTTTAACTGTAGCTGGCGGGTCATGATACCACGAATCGGATCGATCTTTTTATCCAATACGCCTTTCCAGATCTCAAGCGGCGCGCGTAATGTGAACGCTGGATTCTGAGCAGTGGCATCCTTTTCCAGGTAGGCATCGCGAGCTTCTCCGTGCCACAAGTCGAGATACATATAGACATCCTCGGGAACCCCAGGACCTTTTTCGACGACAAAATAGAAGTCACCCTCCCATTTTGCGGCAGCTTTTCGATATGCATCGCTGCCGTTGAGTTCGATCTGCAACGCCTTTGCCCATTCATCTGTCGCAAACATAATAGCCATTTCTTATCTCCCGAGCATTAATAATTACGAACGAATTCTTGTTAAACATAAGATAGCACAGCGATCTTACTTTTGCCAAGCTGGCCAGCATGGCTAACCCTCCTGAAAATATAGAACGATTTGCCAAAGGGTGTGTTTCAATTGAGTCAGAAGATAGGAAAATAATAACTGGCTGATACTTCGACAAGCTCAGTACAAGCATGTTGAATTGTTAACGGGGTTGTGTGATTCCAAAGGCGCAGGTATGCAAATGGAAGGCACATCTCTTCTTGATTAGTATGATACTATTTATTGACGACTTTGTTTCTTTGTTCCTTTTGATCTTTTTTTGCTGGGTTCAAAGTCGATTCTATAGGCAGGAAGGTGGAAGGTGGGCTCCTGGGATTGGGCCGGTGAGACGGCCGAATTGATCCACTTGTTAGTATGCATGCCTTTATTATAAAACATTTGTTCTATTCAGTCAATGCTCGTTGAGCGTCTTTCAAGTATTGTGGTGCGCCGCAGCAGGCGTAGCCCTCTAGGATAATCACCAGTTATTCTCGCTGTTGCTGCTTGAAACGTAAATATGTACGGCCGTAATCAATCCGATGACCAGCCAGGGCACGAATGCGGCGCGTGTACCCCACACCGTGATATCCACCAGCCCATGAAAAAGTAAGGCGCTAATCCCGGCGAACAAGCCAATAGACATAGCCCACAACGGAATGTCTGCCAGTCTGTCCAGTTTGGCGATAGACGATAAGCCCATAAATAAGGTTAAGAGCAAAATGGCCAGATAGGCGATCAGCCCGGGAATGCCTAAATCTACACCTACTTGCAAGGCAAGATTGTGTGCCCCGGGATCGGGTACGTCGGGAAAAGGATAGAGACGCACTGCTACATCGTTGAATGTCCCCATGCCAACTCCCGTAAAGGGAAAGTCACCAATCATCCCGCAAAGCGACGTGCCATACTTGCTGTCGAAAGGCCATCGTGCCCGCATCGGCGATCTCGCCTACCACAGTTTGTGCTTGTTGCTCCGCTCCGGCAACAAGCAGAATGCCAAGCCCTGCCGCGAGCAAGGCTAAAATCATGACCAGGACACGTCGTTTGGAAAACCACAGGACAATCAGTACCCCAATAGCCCCGGCAATGTATCCTCCACGTGATTTTGTCAAGAGCAGCACAATAGACATCAAAATTAGAGCCGATAACAGTAGGATCTGCCCCCATTTCGCGCTTAATGGCCATGGCCCTTCCTGGCGAGAATAAAGTAGATAAGCCAATGACAAGGGAAGCAACATAATCATGATCGAAACCATGACATTGGGATGTACAGCATCCGCAAGCAGCAAGGGAAAGGCCTCATAGATAGCGCTTGGAATGGGTATACCCTTCGCTTGATTCCACTGTACAATGACGGGCGCCGCCAAGGCGATCAGCACCCCTGCGGCGAGGAGAGCCCACGATGCCAGGAAGAGTTGTTGGCGCCGGCGTGCCCAGTTCACAAGGGCCAAGAACCCGGCCATTCCAGCAAGTAACCGGCTGACCTGCGTCGCCGAGGTTCTAAAATCGGCCGTTGCCAGAAGAGAAACGCCGCTCATCAAGATCAAAAGCAAAAGGGGCCACTTTAATGGAGTGTGTTGTGGTTTTTGTGCAAATAGAAGAAGGGCCAGACCGGCAGCAATCCCCACCCAACCGGGCCAACTTGGTCCAAACAGGCTGTCCCAGATGACTCCAAGTCCAACCAATCCTATGCCTAGCGAAGAAACGAAAGCCTTAGACGAGGGCCATTTAGTAGGCACCTATGCCCCTCAAGACAACCCAAGGTGTCTTTATCAAGATATAAATGTCCATCCAAAGCGAGTAGTTTTGGACGTAATAAATATCGTCCTCTGTGTATAGATGCAGAGGTTTATCAGCACGGCCGTTTATCTGCCACCAACCTGTCATCCCTTGAGGTACAGCAAAACGTTTATGCTGCCAAGGCTCGTACTGCCCCAGCATAAATGGTAATTCAGGTCTGGGGCCGACCAGGCTCATGTCACCCAGGATTACATTAAATAATTGTGGCAATTCGTCCAGGCTGGTGCGGCGGATGAAGCGCCCCACGCGCGTTACGCGGGGATCATTTTCCCGTTTATAGAGGATATTCCCTTGTTCGTCCTTCGATGTCAGTTGTCCTAACATACTCTCTGCGTCGACGACCATGGAACGGAACTTATACATGCCAAACAAACGGCCGTTTTCTCCCACCCGCTGCTGGAGAAAGATGGCGGGTCCGCGCGAATCCAGCTTAATGGCAAGCGCGATCACGCCCAGCAGAGGCGATATCAGAAGCAAGGATAGGCCGCCAACCAGTAAATCAAAGACTCTCTTGACCAATCTTTGCACATCGTTCAAAGCCGGATCGCGCAGATTGATCATAGGCACGCCGGCAAAGTCCTCAACGCTGGCCTGGTAAAGTGACAGGCTGTAGTAATCGGGCACGACGCGCATCAACACCGGCAGATCACGCATTTTCAGCACCAGATCGTTTACCTTACTGTAAGCATTTTGTGGCAGCGTGATCACCACATCGTTAATCCGTTCCTGCCTGACAATGCGCTGCGCATCATCCAGTTTGCCAAGGACCTTGAAATCGCCTCGTTCTTGTGCATTGGGACAGTCATCCAAATAACCAATGAGCGACAACCCGGTCCATTTGTATTCTTCGATCATCTGAGCTACACGCTGCCCAAGCGTACCTGCTCCTACAATGAGCACCCTTCGATCAGCTGCCGGGACGCTCAAGATACGCCACAACAGGCGGGCGATCAAGCGCCAGCCAATGAGCAAAGTGATATTCAGCACCAGAAAAGTAATAAAAAGCCAACGCGAAAGCTCGCGGATGGTCAGGAAAAATAGACCGGCACAGAGCAGCGCGGCCAGCAGCGATCCCAGACTTACGGCCTGCAATTCATCCACAAGCTTGTAAGTATGTTTCGGGTCGTAGACAGAGGCTACGAGAAATACCAGGACCCAAATGAGCGGAATTAGCACGTAGATCCAGAGCGGGGGATTGATTCCAGGAAGCGGGATGAGAAATGGGATTGTTGGCAATTTGGGACGCAAAGCAACGGCCAAAGAAAGGGTAAGCAGCGTCACCCCCATGTCCAGGACCATAGTCAATACGGCATAATTTACGCTGAAACGCCGCAGCATCAAATTCTTCTCCTCATTGATGCTTCTGCAATACAAGCAAAAGCCAAGCTGAATTATAGCCCTGATCAGACTCAATGCAATGCAAGAATCGCACTAAGCTAATCTATATCAACGCGGCGAAAAAGCTGCTTTGAAAATAAGAATTGAGAAAGAGGACGCTACCCGGAGAAATTGTCGAACTCGACAAATTGTGCTTTACATAGATTAACGAGAATCAGATTTTGAAGCGTAACCGAGGTGAGTTGCGGTTAGGATAATACCCTCTGAAAAAGCTGCTCGTATTCCTCGGTAACGGCATCCCACGTGTAATGCACTTTTGCATGCTGCTGGGCTAGAAGACCATAACGATTTATGAGATCTGGATCATCAAGTAGAGACTGCAAAACACCTTTCAGATCAGCCGCCCCATTATTGCCAACATAGGCAAATCCCGCGTTGCCTATCGTCTCCAGATTCTCCGGCGTATTATTTACAACCACACAATTTCCAAAGGCCATGGCTTCAATCAACGCCGGATGTGTGCCTCCTACGCCCGAACTCTCAACAAAAACCGATGCGTTTGATCCCAACTCGTGATAACCTTTGCCAAAAATATATCCGGTAAAAATGATGCGAGGGTCTCCTTTTGCTCGCTCTTTCAGCATAGAAATGTATTCTTGAGAATAAGCAGAATCACCAACGATGACACATTTGAAATCGGTATCTAGCTCACGAAAGGCATCGACAAGATGATCAACACAATTTTCAGGAACGAGACGGCCGACAAAGAGAATATATTTACCCGATTGTAAACCGAATTTCTTCAACGTTTCACCTGCAGGAAGAATTTCTACCTCGGAGCCATAGGGAATACAGGATGACATGCTGTTGAAGCGATCCAAATAATAGTCTTGCACAACTTGCGAATCGGTAATGTAATCTGTAGGAAGCTTAGTCGCCAGGTATTCAGCAAACTGAATGTATTTCTTGGCGAAAGTTGGCCATTTTTCCCGTTTCCAATCCAATCCGTCAACATTCAGTATGGATTTCGTGCCGACAAGGCGGGGAATCCATGTTACGGGACTATTTCCAGCGATAAAGTAAAGCGCGATGTCATACCGTTCCGGCAATGCGTGTATGGATGAAATGAAAGAGTGTATGATCGTGTCCAGATATTTGTTGGCAATCGTGGGCAGCATGATAAGCCGCATACCCTTGTATTCAGTGCCCTCATAGGTAATGTGGTGGCTGCGACAGTACACGGTGACCTCATGCCCCCGCTGCACCAATCGCTGACCCAACTGCTCAACACAGGTTTCAAAACCGCTGTAACTGGCCGGTACACCCCTTGTACCAAGCAATGCAATTTTCATGAAATTAACAATTCCTCTTCAATGAGAAAATCTTACCAAATGCAATCGGTTCAATTGTCCGATGAAAGCGTCGCTAATAATCCCAGCATGCCAGACTATTGCGAACTGTGATGGCAAACTCAGTCAGAACGGGGTTGTTTCGATAAGCATAAGCTCGATCAGGGTTCGCGAGGGATGCAGTAGCATACAGATCGTCGTCCGCAACAGTTAGATTGCAAAAGTTTGCGAGCTTTTGCAGTTCTTGCGCCGGCTCCTGTAAAAAATCCTCATATTTTACTTCTATTGCACGATCGTTGTACTCAAGTACATATTTATGTGCCTGATCAATATAGGATTCCCAAAGCGAAAAACCTCCTTCGAGCGTTGCACATCTAAGTGTGTCGGTAAAACCCTTTCTTCTTTTGCCTTGAATCCAATACGCATTAGCCCGCTTATTATTTTCGTGAGATTGCTTTTCCGCCGAGAGCTCCATCTGATATCGTCTTTTGAGGCTGTCGGCAACGTCAACTCCATGACGGTAAACATGAATGATTTTTGCCTGTGGAAATAAATCAAGCCAAAGTGGCAAGGTGAACGTATTCCTGGGATCTTTCCATCCCCAAGCAAATGGCAAATTCTGAAAACCCCGATATTTCAGAAAATTTCTCGTTCCCAAATAGTTGATAGCATGTCGCGTCTGGAGCACTTGATAAATGTAATCCATGACAAGTGCTCTATAGTTGGAGTTGTCCAACAGATATCTAATCGCGTCCGGATTGTCCCAGTTCCCACCGCACTGAACCAAAATCCAACCATTCAGAAACTTGAACAACATGGACTCGTAATGCGGATCTTTCTTCCAGCCAATGAACAGTTGGAGTTTCTCCAACATACGGGTAAGCATGCTTGTTCCGGAACGATGCATACCGATGATAATGATAGGTGTACTTTCGAATATTGGGATGTTCATCAATAATCACGCCTGCAAACATATATTCGCGTAAATAGGTTGCCTAAGACGCTGGACTGCATTCTCGCAAAAATGGTTAGGTTCAGCATTGTAGCGGAACAACGTTGTCTGAACCCCATTGTTAGACTGCTTTACGAACAACCCAAACATCTTGGCTTGAGCCCGTAAAACCGCCTGGATAATATTTTAGTATATCGAACCTGATCAAAAGATTTTCCCGAACCCATTTGGGGGGATGAAATGATAAGAACATTTTTTTCCCTTCTTGGAATCGGTCTCGAACAACAAACTCTCCTTCTGAATACCTCTGCTTTTCTTCTGATAACATGAATTTAGAGATAACATCACCATTTGTCCAAATCATCAAAATACCATTTGGCTTTATTATTCTAACCAGCTCATCTATCCATTGATGACAACTACTTTCCGACAAGTGTGTAAATACCGAAATTGCATAAATAAAATCAAAAAGGTTTTTTTCAAATGGTAAAGGCGGCGCAAGTTCATTTTTTACAAATGTAACATCCAATAGATGTTTGCTACACCAATCTATGGATTCCGAATTGAAATCAGAGCCTATTATTGTTGATTCGTTCAACAATGCTGGCAGATGACGGATAACGCGACCAGGTCCGCAACCCCACTCAAGAACCATTTCTAAATTTTGATCTAAGTCTTCCAATTCACGGACAATCCTCTTTGCGAGATTGTCTCCGCTTATTTTATATGATTCCCAATCTATCGTGCCATGAGCATCAAATGCCAAATGATCTGGAGGGAGGTCAAAATCAGGGTTCTTCTTTTGAAATATAAGATTTCTTTTTCGGTTTCGGAGATTATCATACCTATAACGGACCAGCTCGACGTAGGAAAGCATGTTCAAATATCTTAAGACATGTTGAGCTCTTTGTAATCTTGGGTTCATAATGTTCAACTCTTTAAAAAATTGTGATATGTATAAACTCTTCAATTCGACTTTGCCCATTTTGATAACCAGAAATAAGGATGCTACCAGACTGGCTCATAGTGAAATCAGGAAATAGGTGAATTGTGGGTCTGATAGGGCAATTCACCTATTTCCTTGGTACATCGGATGATGTGACTGGTTATGACAGGTTTCTCAATCATGGTTTACCTTGCAGAATCTTATTTACTCACGTTAGCCCGGTCGAGTTGGTTTATGAAAATGACTAAGCAGATCGAAATGTATTGTGATCATGTTGAGCGTATCAACTGCCCGGCCACCTGTCAATCAAATGGGCAAAGTTGAGCTCAATAGAAATCATACAAAACAGATCCATAATTGTTCCACACATGTTGCGAATATGTTACTTGTTTGCTCTATCACTCGATGACGCATGTACCAAACGTGTTTGGTTGTTTTAATCAAGGACTTGCTCATAAAGCTGTTCGATATTTCGCACGTACCGATCCGTTGTAAAATTATTCATGAGACGCAGTTGCCCTGCACTGCCCATACGTTCTCTTTGTTTTGGATTGCTAATTAGCTTTCGCAAGGCATCTACCATCTCTCCTGGCGATGTGGGCGAAACTAAGTATCCTGTTTCTCTGTCTAGAATTTGCTCAACAGCGCCGCCGTGAGCGGTTGCTACCACCGGTCTTCCAGAGGCCATGGCCTCTAGAACGACGGTTGGAAAGGGATCAGGACGGGTTGAAGGGAGAACAAATATATCAAAAGCAGCTAATACTGCCGGAATGTCGAGGCGAAAATCATCGATACAGACGTTTTCTGATAGATCCAGCGCATCGGCTTTTGCCTGGAGTTCTTCTGCCCGCCACTCTTCGCCCGGAATATTGCCTCCGACGAATACGAAGCGCACGTTTTTTTCAGTTGTTGTTACCTGCCGAGCTGCCTCCAAAAGGAACTCTTGCCCTTTCCAGGCACTTATACGTCCAATCATACCGACGACAAGGGTAGTAGCAGTCGCCCCCCACTGTGCTCTTAGTCGGCTGATCTCTGGCTCACTGACTGCGTTAAACCGCTGTGGATCAATTCCATTGTGAATAACAACAGTTTTCTCTTGAAGATCGGGTTTTGCATCCAAGAGATGGTCTCGAACCGGACCCGAAACAGCTACAATTTTGTCTGCATACTTATAGAGTGTGCCGGCAATCAATTTGTTCAGCCAGGCCGGTTGAGTAATGATTTCGCGAACATGCCAGATATGTGGTATCTGCGATCTTTGCGCGGCAAGCCCACCAGAAAACACAGCTGTACTATTTGTATGGATGAGGCCGATCTCATTAGCGCGACAATAAGCTGCTATCTGGCGGGCAGATTGAAGTGTACGATAGGAGAATAACCCCAACCCTTGAGGCGATCGATATCTACGTCGAAGTACTCCTAACTTCATAAAAGTGTGTTGAATGTTGGAGTCTGCGAGTCTGTCTGTCAATAAACCTTCGTACTCCATATCGTTGGCAACAATAACATGCGGTCTATATTTATGCCTATCTAATCCAAGCGCCAGTCTCAACAAGGAACGATCGGCGCCATATAGCTCATTACTTGGATGAATATATAAGATATCCCGTTGGCTCATCATGCTGACTTATCCTGCTCTAGACGACTGCGAATCACCCGTGCTGGAGATCCAGCGACAACGCTATAAGGGGGGACATCGCTGGTTACGACGCTGCCAGCCGCTACTATTGAACCAGTTCCGATGGTTACGCCGGCGGTTACGGTTGCGCTTGAAGCCAACCAACAATCATCTTCGATGGTAATAAATTCGCGTTGCACGCCTTGATCGCGCATTGGACGGCTTGCGTCGTCGAAGCGGTGATTCTCTGCAAACAGGCCCACGCGCGGTCCCATCATAACGTTGTTGCCAATAGTGATTCGTCCGGAACAACCGATATAGCCGTAACGGCCGATGTTTGAATTATTGCCAATCGTCAGGCCGACTCCTATATTACGGCCGTAATAGCTACTCGGCTTTATTGACGCATAAGCGCCAACCGTTACATTGTCACCGCAGTTGATACCCTCGGACGAGAGAGCCATAATTTCTGCTCCATCCTCCACAACAAAATTACTGCCAACGCTTAAGTAATGTGGGTAGCGGATTTTAACGCCGGATCCAATCAACACAAGTCCTTTGGATTGCTTAAGCCGAACTTTTTTTAGGAACCCACGAAATGCCCACGTGCCGAGTTGTGAGAACAACGAGAGCTGATCGCACCGGGTCAGCATTGCGTCGAATTCGAAAGATTGGTGCTTGCCAAGGCGCTCGACAAAGCGTTCGAAACTATTAATCATGCTCCACAGATCGCTTCTCTACAACTAGCTCCATAACAGAAATGATCTCTTGGGCTGTTTTTCCCCAGCTAAAATCATCCATTCGCTGCCGGCCTGCTTCAATGAGGTTTTTCCGTAATGATTCTTCGTTGACGGCGCGCACAATCTGGCGGGCCATATCTTTGACATTGTAGGGATCAAAAAGAAGGGCGGCATCCCCGGCAATCTCTGGAATGGAGGCCGCGTTGGCTGCGACCAGCGGCAGATCATTGGCAAACGCTTCTAAAATAGGGAGCCCAAAACCTTCATAAAGCGAAGGGAAAACATAGCATTTCGCACGCTGATAAAATACAGGTAATTCACCATCAGAAACATAACCCGTCAATACTACAGAATCCTGAAGACCATGTCTTTGTATCGTATCCTCAATCAGTTGGCTATCATCCATGTTTTGTTTTGGTCCTGGTTGGCCAACTAACACAAGACTATATTCTGGGGGTAATTGCTGTTTGGCAAGGGCAAACGCCTCTATCAGACGCGGCAGATTCTTCCGTTTTTCAAGAACGCCGACATGAAGAAGGAACTGCCTGTTTTCTAGACCATACTTGTCCAAAACATTCTCTCTTGACGATTGATCATGTTGAGCAAGCGTTACGGATTTTGGCGCCTCGTAAACCACATGTAATCTATCAGGTGATATACCGGTTAACGATACCAACCTCCTTTTGGAAAACTCTGAGACCGTAATCGTGACCACAGATCGCCGAGCAGCGGGCAACGCTAACACATCCAGCAAAAAATGCCAAAATCGATTATAGTCTTGCGGACGTTCCCAGAAGTTGGCACCGTGGAATACAGGCATTGTATCACCGGGGAAAATCAATGGAACGACATAGTCCGTACAAAAGACGATCTCACACTGCTCGCGCCAGGCGCGCCAGGGTAATTCGATTTCCTTCCAGAAATAGAAGGCAAAATGCCCCCATATTTTGTGCCAGGGAGCGTTGCCGGTCGGAAGATTCCAGCGCGGAGTCAAAAAAATGAACTGATGCCGGTCGGTTGATTCAGGCAACACCCGGCACAATTCTTCTAGATAGGTTCTGCTTCCAGTTTTGGCGATACGCAGATCGCGCACATCAATTGCTATCCGCACTATATATTTTCCTTGGATGAGCGGCTCTTTTAGATTGAATCTGGCAAAATAGCAGACTGAACGCTGGCTTTGAATGCTTTGGAACGAGCCATCAGTTGTTGTACAGAAAAGCCAACGAGCCACCACGTAACAAATGTTACAAACAAGTAATTATCAATATTGGACGTGAATGCTGGGAAAAGCAAACCGAACTTGCCAGCAGCAGCAATAAACGCCAGTGTTTGTGCGCGACCACCGATCATGCGATAGGCGCGAAGCGAATATCCTATAGCACTTAGCTGAAGTATTAGATAAGTAACGAAGCCGATTATACCGAGCTGCACGCCGGTAATGACGTATTGGTTTTCACCCCCAACACTCTGCGCAAACCGCGCGCCGATTTGCCCACTCGTTCCTAAACCAAGCCCCATTGGATGATCAAGCATCGCTCTAAGGCCTTCTATCCAGGCAGCTAAGTGGCCTTGACTTGACGGATTTTGAAATTGAACAGTCTCAACAATAAAATTGGTGAGGCGTGGACCAACCATAATTACCACTACCAGCGTACCGATGACGCCGATACCAATGAAGAGTAGCGCAAATCTGGTCCGGCCAAGCCACAAAGCGGCTACAATAGTCTGGATGCCGAAGGCAATTATTGAAGCACGGGAGACAGAGAGCATCAGGGACACAACAATAAGGAGCCAACAAATAGTAGATACCAGTCGGCCAATCGTTCGCGGTCTGTAACTGAACATAGTGTAAAGCGCGGCAACGCCTGTGATTAAAGTTGAAGTGGCCAGATCCAACGGGTTGGCAAAAAAAGCGCTAGAACGTCGCAATCCACTTGCAGTCTCAAATGTCCAGGTGAGTCCATAATGACCTTTAGCGTGTTGTCCAAAGAATTCAAGAAGGTAAGCAGGATAACCAAGAGCAACCGGCCAGGTTGGTGGAAGAACTACCTTCTCGAAAATTGCTAGAAGACCCCCTAATGCACCAATTACCATGAGAGCGATAACAATCCACTTCTGAAGACGCAAACCCAACGGTATCATTCTACCCAATGCATAAACAACAATAAAGAAGATGCCTGCACGCAATCCATACAACTTAGCTGTAATATCGGGTCCGAACGGGACTAACAGATAGACGAGGTTCAGTAAAAAAAAGAGAGCAATTAACAGGTCTAACTTGTGTATCCTGCTGGGGATTTTCATGCGCAGAAGAACACCTACTACAAGGAGCAACAAGATTACTGCTGCCAATATCTCTTTCCATGGTTGTAAAAATGATATAAGCGTTCGAGATTCTGAAAACTTGAAGATAACAGCAAGCGCCAGGGAATTTATGGGGAGCAATAAGACATAAACCAGGAGCAACAATCCTGGTGTGCGCCATAATAACGATAGGAACAATGCGCCGATGACAAGAATGATGGCTATTCCAAGTACAAGGACCAGAATGTCAAGCCTAATAGCGATAAACAGCGCAGCCAACGTGGAAACGGAGATCAGTAGAATGGTAATTAGTCTCTTTTTGTTCAATTTTGTTCTCTGATACATTAGCTGGCGTCAATCATCGGAAGAGAAACACCGCGCATATTTCACGAGGTCAAATTGCATTCAACGGTAACAAAATCGCAGATCAACATAACAGAAAGGAAATGATTTGCCAGAAGTAGATGCTGGCTCTAACCTTAATTTGGATAATGCCTGATTCCAGCCCAGAAGCCTTTCCATAAGGCATTCAGCTTTTCCCAGCGCCTTAGAAATACAAATGCAGCTGAGTAATAAAGCATGCGTCGTACAAAGTATGCAGGATAAGCGGTTAACTTTTGCCATCTGGTTGCGTAGCTACGTACGAACCACAAATGATTGCGCGCTGCCAGGAAATGAATGAATGGGCTTTGTGAGCCTTTACCTATATTAATGCCTCTACTTGACGCGCCGACAGCGTGCCAAACTTTCGCTTGGGGAACATAACCGACAGCAAGCCCCTTTTTACGCAATCTGAAAGACCAGTCAACATCCTCATAATAGGCAAAATAGGCATCATTAAGTAGGCCGATTTCGGATAGAGCGGCCCGGCTCATTAATAAGCAGCATCCGGACCCGAAATCGATATCGGCAGGACGGTCGTATTGCCCCCTATCGGTCTGATCTCGCCCACGATTACCGCTTGCTGCCAGCCACAAATTTATTTTGCCGCCAGTTGACCACAAAACATTTTCATGGTCGCCTTCCAAATAATAGATCTTTGGATTGAGGGCTCCCAACCTTTTCTCATTTTGCACGGTTTCAACCATTATGTCTAGAAAGTCGGGATCTACTATAACGTCGTTATTTAATAACAGAATGTAATCCGCGTTATGTTCTAAAGCATGCCGGATACCCTGGTTGTTTCCGCCGGTAAAACCAAGATTTGTATCCATCTGAAGGAGTTGTAAATCGGGAAAGCTAGCTTTAATGCGTTCGACCGAATCATCTTCAGATCCATTATCAATAACAATGGTCTCTAAATTCGGGTATTTAACTCTTTCCAAGGAAGTGACACAATTAAGAGTGTGCTGCCAGCCGTTCCAGTTAAGGATTATTATATAGACAAGTGGATAATCCGTACGATCAACCATGCTATAAGTATCCTTTTAAACTGGGAAGATTGTGTCCCAGTAGGTCTTCTAAAGCCTCAATTTCTGGCGTGTAGATTTTGCTCAGAAAGCTCACAGCTCGCTGATCTATAGGTGGTTTTGTGCTTGGACGCATGAAGTAGCGGTTGCGGACAGCAGCTCTAAGCGAAAGGGGAAGCGATTTGCTGATTATCAGTCCCAACCGTGGGTGATCCTTGATAAATTGCAAGCTTTTTGTTGGAGCCAAATACGGGTTAAATGAAGAGGTAGAATCTACATTTTGAAACCCCTTGTAATCAATATTCAAGAAAGCTGCTACTTTCTGCAACGTCTGATCTGGTCGAGTCTGCATTTCATCAAGCATAAGAATAAGTAATTTGTTGTGATCAAATGCCTGCCAGTACGGTAATATCTGCTGATAATATAAGCCTAGCTCAACATAAAGATGGGAAATATGCCAACCTTTTCTTTCACTATGGAAATCCTCAAGAAGGGCATCGTAGAAAGGCAATTGCTGCTTGTTTGCCCGAACATCCATCAAGTAATGCGAATAGGCCCTATCAACCGGATCGCGTAGCAAAATGATGATCCAAGCATCTGGCACTCTTGATCTTATTCTTTCTGGCGTCCCAGAGGCCCAGAGATAGGAAGTGCTTGCTTCTCCAATAATGGGATAACCGGTAGCATTTTCAAAGAGTTGGCAGTATTCAACCGCAGAGGTTATCCAATTTTCCCAGCGATCATAGACCAGTGTTTCCCTATTCTTGGCAATATTAGAAAAAAATTGCGGCTCTTTAATGGGTGACATAAATACTTGCTCGTGGCCTTTTAGATATTCAAACAGAGTTGTAGTCCCAGATTTTGCTGCACCTACTATGAAAAGATTCGGCCAGAAAAATGAACTTTGTTCTTTATTCACCATTGCTATTTGCGCTTAGGGATTTACCAATGGCTGTGGGATCGATTCGCAGCAGCTTCCTTACCTGATACGTGAGCAGGATATTCCAAGTAAGCGTACCCAAAACAGTTGCTATTGCTGCCCCGTTTATCCCATAGAGCGGTATCAAAACGGAATTAAGAACAATGGTCAGGGTTGTGCTGATAGCCAGTCCAATAACCACGACTCGTTCATGTTTGGTCATATTTAGTAAGAGTACAACTGGGCCTACACCAGCGTTTATAAGCTGGCCAAAGAGGAGAATAACCACGGCCGTATACCCCGGGCGAAATTCAAGGCCCCCATAATAATAGTAGCCATGGCCCTAGCAACGCAATGATAAGAGCGACAGGAACAGAAACGAGCAGGATGATGCGCGCGCTGCGCGTTACCATGGACTGCATTTTCTCATGTTGATTGTTGGCATAATAGCTGGCCACGCGCGGTGCCAGGGCGACATTAACCGCTATTAGCACAAAAACAGTAGGCTCTGCCAACCGTTTCGCTACATTATAGATGCCTACAGCTTCCGTATTAAGAAGACTACCCAGCATTAGGATAGATACTCGTTGGTTTAATACAGCAAGCATACCTGAAAACAAGAGAGGTGTGGCTATGATCCACCACAGTCGTCCCTCATAGGCTGGCTGCAGATTGCTTACTTCTGGTCGAATAAAATAAATAACTACTAATAAAACCATGGCCAGGCTGAAAGCGGCCGCAACTACGTGGAGACTCATCGCCAAGGGCACCGTCATCTGGCCTGCTGTTAACAAAGCCAGAACCAAGAATATAATGAGCAAAAGCGGGCGGGCGATGGCATCTGCCAGTTGCCCTTGCACAATGTGGTGCAGACCTCGAAGAACACCTTGATGAACTTGCGTTAGCGTGAGCAGGGGTAGCAATAGCAAGGCAACCACAAAAGTTATTGTTGTCGACGAAGCAGGTTCAACGATGATGAATCTACGGACCAGCAACGCCCCGACCATCACCAGGATAGAAAACAAGAGGACTCTTATCGTCGCCCAACGCACCAAGCCGTTGACTAAAGACCATTGTGCTTTCGATCCATAAGAAGCAACGCTACGAACAGCCAATTTGTCCATCCCCAATGTGGCGAGTGTACTCAGGACCAAAACCCAGTTTAGAGCATATGCGTAATCGCCATAGCCGCGTGGGCCTAAGAGACGCGCAAGCAATATACTAACAATCAGCGAGAGGAGAACGCTGCCTACCTGGAGCGCATAGGACCCGATAACGCTACGGCTAAATCTACCTTGGGCCATGGTTGATTTGACGAATCCCCCAATCTGATCCCGATTCAGAGTTTTCGATATGCTAAGTCTATTTCGCATCGGATTCGGAGCCCGTTAGGCTCTCGAGGCGTCTGTTAACTTGTGTATCACCAGGAGCAACAAGCAGCGCATCGCGATAGGATTCAATGGCCTTTTCGTCGTACCCTGCCGCACTGTTAAGATCGCCGAGTCGCAAATAGCCCCACTTTTCATCGGGAAATTGGGCTATAAGCGCCATTAATTCCTCTTCAGCCACCTCATAATCGCCGTCTATTTGGTAAGTGGCGATGACTGCCTCTGTTGCCGCAAGAACGTGATCGGGCTGCCGCTGCAGCACAGCTTCATAGCTTTGGATAGCTTTTTCGGGCATCCTAAGTCGCCAGAAATATAGCGCAGCCTGCTTGTAGAGGCAGTCGGCCTCTTCTTTAACCGTGCTAAAATTGTCCTCTTCAACAGCAAGCAAATAGTATTGGAGCGCTTGATTGGGATCCGGTGGATCAGCCAGCCAATGGTATGTCCAACCCAAAGAACAGTATATTTGACTGGTTGATGCTTCATGCAAGGAAAATGCGGGGTTATCTAGCACGTAGCGATAGTTTTCTATTGAAGATTCCCACTGACCCATCTGCGCCAGTGCCCGCCCTCGAAGATACCAGGCGTCGCCATTTGCCGGCTCAATCTTGATTGCTCGATCAAACCAATGGAAAGCCTCCTCGTAGTTGCGAGCTGCTTGTGCATTCTTGCCGAAAGAAATCAAGTAGTCTGCGGGTATCTTTCCCGTAGCCCATGATTCCAAAGCTGCTTCTTCATTATCTTGAAGTATATGGAGCATGGCACTACCATGATTAAATGAGGCGTTGCTTTTGTCCTGTGTTAGCGCAGAATTGAACAGTCTTTTCGATCGCTCAATGACCGAGGTCTTTGGGTTGGTAAGTGCACTATTCAGACCAACATAGCCGATATTGCCCCAAAACTTTCCCATTATCACGTGACCTCTGGACAATGCCAGAAACAAAAAGACAATAACAAAAAAGGCCACGATCATGGGAGTAACAAGCAACGTAGAAAAACTCGAGAGGCGGTTCATTAAACGGTGGAATAACGGGAATCACAAGGAACCCGAGTTGAGATTAGACAGCAAAATTACTTAATATGTAAGCCATTTATTTCCAGATATTGACCTATCAAGATTAAGTATCAGATCCTGTCTCTTTCTCCTCTGATAGTGAATGAAATATCAATACGGCCATCGCGGCAATTAGAAACCCTAAACCAGCGGCTGCTATCATGTTAATCAACTTGCTGGGAGAGACTGGTTGCCTTGGCACGGCCGATCTACTGGCCAATCTGACCCCGCTCCCTGTATTCTGCGACGTAATCTTCTCCTCTTCCACCTTGCGCGCCAGCGCCGTGTAGGTTTCTTCGGCTACTGTTAGATCACGGTTCAACCGCGCCTCCTCGGCATCAGCTTCTTGCTTGTCTTGTTGTACGGTTAAAATCTGTGGTTCTAACTCGACCAGGTGTGTATCAATCTGTTCCACTTGCGCCTTCAGCGTTTCCTGCAAGCCGGTCAGAGATGAAATTTGTTCTTGACGGTCCGCGCCCGCTATCTGATCGACATTCAGTTGAAGCTGCCACGGGGTGTTGGCATCCGCGCTTGGAATGCCGCCAAAAGCGCGCAGTTGCAACAAAACCATTGCCAGCTGGTCTGCCGAGGATGGATCACTTGCTCGCGCCATCTAGCTGCTCATGCAGACCGGTGGCGTCCTGTAGTATCAAAGCGATTTGTCGTTGCTTGGCCAGTTGATCAGCTTGAGTTTGCTGTAAAGCGGTTAATTTGTTGTTCAAGATCATTGACCGGTTATGCGCCTGGAAGTCAATCAAATCCTGCTCCGCTTGTTGCAGATCTTGAGCCGATCCCACAAGCTGATCCTTCAAAAAAGCCAAGTTGTTCATCCCCTTGTGTACCAAAAACCTCATTGGCCCTTACCACAAAAAGCTCCGCCCACCGATTGGCAAGATCGGTGGCCACTTGCGGATCCCCATACTTTGCAGATAAATGTAACAAGCTTGGGTCCGATCCGGCTTCAGCCGACAATATTCCCCGCAAGCTTGCCAGAGTTGTTACATCTGGAGCGATTGAGGCCAACTCATCTAGAAGCGAGGTCAAGAGTTCATCGCTTGTGGCCAGTTCAGGATAAGCTTTGAACGGTTGGTTATCATCTGCTGTCCTGATGCGCGGGTCAAACTGCACAATTTGGCTCGGTTCAGAAACCGCCACCAAGGCAGTTGCTTCATATGTCGGCGGGACTCAAAAAGGTAGCCCCCAGAGCGACTAATGCCGCCAGAATTGCCGCCCCGATTATCCACTTCCAATTGCGTAACAAGGCCTCAATATACGGCCGTAAATCAATCTCTTCTTCCAAATCTTCCTCCAGACTATTTGACCTCTCGATCATACAAGAGCGTCAAAAAAAGAGCAACGACTAGGAAGCCGCTGCCCTTCAACTTGTCTTTGATCGCCATTCACCTGCTAGAACTGCCCCCGGAAGCGTTGCATTCCTTAAGCACCTGCGGGTAAAGCTGCTGCGCATCGTGCAGCAGCGGTTCCAGGGCCACAGATTTCCAGATCGGCCCTTTGGGCTTCATGCGCCCGCTGCCCATAGCTTTCGAGAGGCCGATATCGCCGAGCAGAATATCATGCAAGGTATCGGCCGATAGTTCGATGTCCAGCACCGGTTTCACCTTGGTAGTCCCATACGCTATTTGTACCGGTTTTTTCCTGGCATCGATCAAGATGTCGGCAGCCGGCTCTGAACAGCGAAAGCGAATACTTAGTTTCGACTTCAGCAAGGATTCCGCCGCCTTTTCATCCGCATCCTCAATACGCTTGAAGAGCGTTTCAAAGCAGTCGTAAAGTTGTTTGTCGCTCGAATAAACAGCCATAGTGCTTTACGCTTCCTATTCTTCCTCGTCTCCACCGATCAGGCGCAGCTTAATCTGTTCAGCCTGGAACTGCAGCGAGTAGTTTAGCATATACCAGACACCCTTCCACGTATCAAGGTCGAGCAAGTCTTCCCTGCTGGCGCCTTCAAAGCTGCCAACAATCTGCCTGGCAATATCAGGAGTGATCCTATCTAGGGTTCCCTTAAAAAGCCCAAGGATCGAATCAGGCTTAATAGGCCCAGGTAATCTTTCGTCAAGCATCTCTTTTGTTTGACCCGCCTGGAACTGCGCGGAGTAGGCGATCATATAGGCGATACCTTTCCACGTGTCAAGATCCATCAAATCTTCGCGCGACATATCCTGGAATTGCTCCAGGACGCTTAGTTGCACATCCGGTGTATACCTGGAAAGGCTATTGCGAACGAGAGCTAACAATCGAAATGGAGAATAGGGAGATTGAGTGGCCGAGGGGATAGAGCTTCTTAATGTCTCAACCATCGCATCCAATTCAGCCAATAGACGGCCGATTTGTGTGGATGGCACCTCTTTGGCAAGCGCTTGTTCCGCGGCCGTGATCGTTTCCTCAGGCGTTGTTTCATCGGCAACTGGGTATGGTGCAGCATCAGCGGGCAAAAGAGCAAGCGCGCCTGGGAACGCCAACAACCGCTCAGAGCGGAATTTCTTCAACGCATATTGCACCTGGCCTTTTGTCAAACCAGTTTGCCCTGCGGCGTCAGCCTGACTCTCGCCAGCATCTATCGCCAACAGTGCAGCAGCACGCTTCCCATCGATGTCCATTTTTTCGGCCAGCTTCTTTAGCGTTGCGCGTTCTTCTGGCAGCAACAATTGCTCAGTATCCGCCATGACAGTTCTCCTTTGAATTCCTTACCTAACAGGTGCCCAGATTAACAACCGGGCCACGCCTCAATTCACAAGAACTTGTAATATCCTGTTAGGGTGCCAATTGTAGCCGCTTTCCCCCTTTTTGCGATCCGGGCGATCAACCCCTATTGACTTCCATGGTGCAGGGTGCTATATTCTAAAATGATGCACCGCGTCATGATCTTGTCTCATATCTACATGCAGCCAGGAACTAACTATGTCAGAACAGGAAATCGAAATTGTAGAAAGCAATACTTCTGAAGCAAGTAACACACTTCTTGAAAGCCTACGCCGTGTTTTGATGGCTGGAATCGGGGTTGCCGTGCTGGCGCAGGAAGAGATAGAAGAGTTCGTTACAAAACTGGTTGACCGCGGCGAGATCGCCGAAAATGAGGGCCGGTCATTGATTGGCGACATACTTGAACGGCGCAAGCAAGAAGTCCAGGAAAGAGCAAAGAAAGCCACCGGCAGCGTAGACCGAAATGTTGAGGGTATGCTCAGCCGGATGAACGTGCCCACAAGATCGGATATCAACAGTCTCAGTGAGCAAATTAGCGAGCTGAGCAAAAAGGTTGATCAACTTCGAGATCTAGATGAATAAAGCCCACGTCGAAGAGAACTAAAGGGGGGAGAAAACCCGCGTTTTCTCCCCCCTTTTTACATCTGGATTATTCCTGCTTAAAAAGTCACCGATCACGCAGTGAATCATAGAGGGCTGACTGATGTCTGTTATCAAACGATACCCCAACCGCAAACTTTACGACACAGAAGCAAAAAGATATATCACCTTGGACGGCATTGCAAAATTGATCCGCCAGGGGGAAGAAGTTGTCGTGGTTGACCACACAACCGATGAGGATTTAACGGCCGTTACCCTAACCCAAATCATTTTCGAACAAGAAAAGAAAAAGGGTGGATTTCTTCCTAAATCCGTTCTGACTGGCCTCGTACAGGCCGGCGGCGACACGCTGAACACCCTGCGGCGCAGCCTCTCTGTTCCGTTGGAACTGTTACATCAAGTAGACAGTGAAATTGAACGACGCTTGGGGATATTAATCAGCAAAGGAGAACTGGCTAAAGAAGAAGGGGCAAACCTACGCGACAAGCTTCTATCATTTAGCAGCCAGCAAGAGATTGAGCTACCCGAGGGGCAAGAATTAGAAACCTTGTTAAGCCGCCATGGTGTACCTACTCGCGGTGACATAGAACTCCTCAACAGCCAGATCGAGGCGCTGACGAAACAATTAGACAGTGTCCTTAAGGAGAGGCAAGAGGTCAAGCCTGCAACGGGTACGCCTTCAGCCGGCGAGAGTGCCTCCTAACAATGACAAGACCTTTTGGCAGGGAGTAACCAACGTGAGAATTGAGGGCACATACACATTCGCAGCGCCGCGAGTTCGTGTCTGGTCAATGCTACACGATCCTGGAACCATACAGCAGGCGTTACCCGGTTGTAGGCAAGTTGAACAATTTACCGCTTCCGACTATGCGGCGGCCATGCACATCCAGCAGGGCCCATTCAAGGGCAAGTATCGCGGTACAGTCACGCTGTCGGGTGTTGAGCCTAACAAAGGAACTGATCTACTACTTGAAGGGCAAGGACCAGAAGGCTCGATTTGGGGAAGAGGAACACTCGCCCTAGACGAAGAAACCGAGTTCACAATAGTGCGCTATGAAGGTGATGTGGAGATCGTTGGCCATACAGCCTCTCTATCTCCCCGTCTGCTCGAGACCACGGCTAAATCCTTGATTCGCCAATTCTTCGAAGCGATTGATAGGCAACTTCGCATTCAAATGGGGGTACATACGACGAATGGCATCGAGCCGCTTCCGCGTTCGCGCCGCTCGGCTACGGCTGATATACAGGATCTTGTTGCGGAGGTACGGCAGAATCGGCAGACGACAATAGTCGTTTTATTATTGTTCACCCTCTTATTCCTGATGTCTATGGGTGGGTTGTTGATTGCTCTCCTGCTGATCAGATGGGGAATACGTATTTTCGACCGGCGTGTGGCCTCCATTATTCAGGAGAGACAAAAAAACAACGATTCTTCCGGCACCACCTATTCATGAAGCTTAACCTCAGCCACAAGTCGTTCCGGATGCCCATCAAATTGCTGGCGATCGATCTCCTTATTGGTCAGTTTGAGAAGGACATCATTTAAGGTTTTGTTCACCGGAGTCCTGACGCCAACGGCCTCCCCAGCTTCGGCGACCGCTCCATTGTGATAGATGACTTCGCTCTTTCCCCGCTCAGAGGTCAGATCGATGTAAAACGAAGGCATCTTCTCACCGCGCCCCTTGCCCACAAGCTTCGTAAGCACCGGCTTTAACAAGAACCGGGGCGCCCACCTGATAGCCATCGCTAAACTTCTTGGCGATGGACCGGGCAGATCGACCACCTGGAGTTGTTTTTTGGCCATAACAGCCAGCGTTTCGCGCAACATACCTGCTTCCAGATCATAAGTGTCATTGTTGCGGTAAACCTCACCTGGCGGCATATTGAGTATTGCCGAAGTGGCGTTTCCGATCATATTCAGCAATGCCTTCGACCATTTCATCGACTCGTAATTAGCTATGCCAATAGTCGGGATGCCGGCTTCCTGAAATAAGGATACCCAGGTTCTGATATCTTGCCCGTGGAGGGTAGGCGCCAAACCGAGGCCACGATCGCTTCGTTCGATAACCAGTACATTACTTTTTTCTTTGCTGACAGGTGTCGTTAATGATCCGGCCACAATCCGCTTGGCGCCAAACCGGTCAATGAACGGCCGTTCAATACCAATGCCGTTCTGCACGGTAATTATCGTGGCTGAATCAAGGTTTGAAACGGATAAATTTTCCAAAGCAGCGGGCAAGTCATAGGATTTCAAGCCCATAATAATCAAATCGTAGCTCGGCTTTTTTGCCAAAGCCTCGTCAACAGAAGACACTGCCGTTGGCTTAACCTTAACCGTCTGCCCCCCTTCACTGATTTGAATACCGTGAGTGTTGATAGCATCGGCCATTTCTTGCCGATCCAGCATGATCACCTGGTGCCCGTTCTGCTGTAAGCGAGAACCCAGGTATCCTCCAATTGCGCCCGCGCCATAAACCAAAATATCCATAAACCCTACCTACCGAAAGCTGCCAACTTTTTCTGCTACCAGTGGTTGAACGCTCTGACTGAACGTAGAAAGTTGGCAGCTTCTCTGCTTACAAAGCATTAAGTGCCCAGAACACTCCCGACAAAATCGGGCCGCCCTCGTACAAAGTCCTTCGCATTCAACGCTTTTTTCCCGGCCAACTGCACGCTTTCCAGCTGCAACCTGCCTTCCCCGGTGAACACCAGAACACGGTCCTGATCGACATGAACGCGCCCTGGTTGGCCGGCCGGCACCTTTTCCGATGTGGGGTGCGCCTCCAATACCTTTAAGTTCTGGCCATGCCATGATGTAAATGCGCCGGGCCAGGGGGTCATGGCCCGGATCTGCCGATCGAGATCCACGCTGCTTCGTTGCCAATCCAGTTGCCCCGCCTGTTTTTTGATCGTCGGAGCATAGGTAGAAAGCGCGTCCTCTTGCGGTGTAGCCTCAATCCGGCCCTGCAAAATATCATCCAAATGCAGGGCCAGTGCCTTGGCTCCCAGTTTGGCTAATCGATCATGTAGAGAAGCGGCCGTATCATTACCATGAATCGCCAAAACTTCTTGTACATAGACCGCTCCTGTGTCCAATCCTACATCCATTTGCATTAAGCTGACCCCCGTTTCCCTGTCGCCAGCCATGAGTGCGTGCTGAATGGGAGAGGCCCCGCGCCAGCGAGGCAGCAAAGAGGCGTGTATGTTGATGCAACCATGAGCAGGCAAGTTCAGCACGTGCGGACGCAGAATCTGCCCAAAAGCGGCAACAACGATGACATCGGGCTGCCAGGCGCGTAAAGGAGCCGCTTCCTCCTCTGATCGCAGCGATTTCGGCTGGTACAGCGGAATTCCTGCCCCTTCGGCGACCAGCTTAACCGGGGATAGCCGTAACCGGCGACCTCGCCCGGCTGGGCGGTCCGGCTGGGTCACCACGCCTACAACAGTCTGGGTTTCGATTAATTTCTGTAAGCTGGGCACAGCGAAATCGGGCGTACCCATAAAGACAACTTTAGCCATGAAAGCATTCTAACACGCCGAAACGGCCGTCTGCAAATAGCGGTTGCCCATTACCTTTTTAAGACCGTCTGATCCGAATCGATGGTCCTCGCTAGTTAGAAGCCAGTACTATGCCTGAAAACAGAAGAGGCGCGTCATTTATGACGCGCCTCTTCTGTTTGATGAAACCGCTTTGTGGATCTTCCTGTTACGTTTGATCTCTATCGCTCAACAGGCAGCGTATCCAGGACGATTGATATTTTGTCCGTGCCTTCTGCTTCTGATACCGCAGCTTCTTGCCGCGGGTACTGTTTTCTACCAAACTGTGTCAGAGTGACCGCGCCTAAGCCAATAGAAGTGACCACGATTGCCAGCAGGCTCCCTATCCACTCCGTGGACAAGATGCCCAAGAGGCCGAAGCCAAAAGTCAAGATCATGGTACCCAGGGCAGCCTTCATAGCCAGACTTTGTCCTTTTCGCTTAAACAACCGTTGCCCCAGCCATGTCCCTGCCGCGATCCATCCCATCACAACGGCCGCAAGTAAGGCCAACAGTAGAAGCAGCACGATCGGGTATCCCAGCAGCCCAATACAAATGATTAATAACAAGGTGGATAGCGCAATGAGCATCATGGCGATGATAGGCACAGCAAATGCGGTTAGAAATCCTACGGCACCACTGGCTACCGGCCTGCTGCGCATCGTTGCCTTCACCTGAAGCAAATGGTCTGGAAAAGCAGAGGCCGTCACGAAGGCCAAGGCCCCAAGCAACAAGCTGCTAAATACAGCGCGCACCAGATCAATAAAAGCATTACCTGCCCCTGAAGGGCCTGCCAGATCATGAACCGGTGGGACCCTAGGTGTCTCCGGCAAGTCAGGTACCGTCGGCACTGCCGGCACGACGGGCACAACTGGAATCGAATGCAAGCCACTGACGAGACCGGACAAGTTTGCACCTTCGATGTTGGTGCACCCTATACCTGAAGACGAACCATCATCGACGCTACCGTTCAACAAGACACAGTCGCCGTTGATCGCTGCATCGCTTCCCGTATTGAGGTCTCCGTTAAAAATGACCAGATCTCCATTAATCGTTCCGCCTAGCTCCGCATCGCCATTAAATACGATCACATCTCCGTTGACAACCGCATCATCCTTAATCTCGAGATCGCCGTCAAACACGATCACGTCATTGTTAATCGTCTCGCCTTCTTCGACAACCGTGTCAGAATTTGAATCGGCCAACGCCGCACCCGCTGGCGAGACCATCAGAAGTAAGACTACAAAAACCATTATCAAACGCTTCATGATATTTCCCCCTAACTATTAGGTGACACAGATACACTGCTTAATTGCCGGTAGACGCCGCCCCAAAGAAAGACGATACCCACCATGACCATTAGCCAACCAATTAACGCCGGCTGTTGCAGTATCACTTCACCAGCGCTGTTCAACAGGGCGGCCAGGATAGTCCCAACCACTTGCACCGTACTCTGCAGGGAATGTAAAACACTCTGCACCAAGGGTGGCTGGCTGAGAATGGGTCCCAGCTTGCTTATCGCCAGTATTGCAATCAACACGGGAATCAAACCACTAAACAGGACCAGCCCATAAATCGTGCTAATTGCCCACATACGGGCTTTTCGATTGGGCAATCTTGCTATCGTTCGTTGCGTAAAACCAGCAGCCGGGCTCAAGGCCGGTGTAAGCCGGAATAACCTGTCGATAGCCAGTAATACTTGCCATTCACGTCCACATTCAGGACACGCGCGTAGGTGAGACTCCAGATCCTGCTTGCCGATCTTCTGCAAGCTCACCGTCGAGCGCGTCCATCATCAGTGCAAAAATTTCTTCATGTTCCATGACTCGCTCCGCTACTTCTTTCTTCCTCTACTTATCCTACGGGTTCCGGCTGCAAAGTTGGAAGCAAACCCTTCTCGATACCAATTTCAGCCAACTGCCGTCGTGCCCGGAAAAGCCGTGACTTGATGGCACTGACGGTTGTCTCCATTATTTCCGCGATCTCCTCATAGGAGAGTTCGTACCAATAGCGAAGTACAACTGCCTGCCGGTACTCTGGTTGTAATTCCGACAACAAAGACTGCACCATTTCTTGCTGCTCACTGTTCATCATTTGTGCCTCAGGGCCCTTTGCTCCATCGCTGTGCAGGGCTGGATGGGGTGGTAATGGCTCATCGATTGATAACAACAATGCGCGCCGTTTACGCAACTGGTCAATACAGTAGTTAGACGTAATTGATAACAACCAGGTGCTGAACTTGTGTGACGGGTCATAACTTTCTAGCCGCGTAAACGCACGGATAAATGCTTCCTGTGCAGCCTCTTCTGCCTCACCAGAATTATTAAGCATGCGGTATGCCAGGTTGTATACTGGCGTCTGATATGCTTCGACCAAATGTCCAAAGGCAACCTTGTCGCCCCTACTGGCCTGTTCAAGCCAGGCCCGCTCTTCATCAAACACCTCAATCTCCTGAGAACTTACTCACCACTACGCAGGATGATTAGAAAAGTTTCAATTGAATACCTTAAGACGTTGCGAGGCATCCTTGGGGCAGGAGAGATTCTCTTACCATTTGCAACTTGAATCCTGCAATTCTATAATGCCGCAGCATCATCTAAAGAATACTAGAAATTACATGAAAACAAATAACAAGAGATCGCTCCCCTCCACGCTTTATACGGAGGAATACTTCTTAACAGCCTGCGAGGGCTACGACATATTCATTGAAACTGAAGGGCAACATCTTTCGCGCCGCTTGCAAGATGCCTTTTCTGTGGCTGCCGTTCAGCCGGGTATGCGAGTGCTTGATGTGGGTTGTGGTCGTGGTGAAATAATTCGCCATTGTATGCATCTCGGTGTAGAAGTGTACGGCATCGACTATGCCGAGGTTGCCACATTAATGGCGCGAGATGTCATTGAATCGGAACAGGACACCACACTTGCGGACGCTGTCGGGCAAATTGCCGTAGCAGGCGTTTGCCGCTCTGACGCCAAACGTCTACCGTTTCCACGTAATTATTTCGACCGCGTGCTTTTATTTGACGTCGTGGAACATTTATATCCTTGGGAGTTGCAGGCCTCTATGCAAGATACTCGCCGGGTGCTGAAGCGTGACGGCCGTGTCATCATCCACACTGCTCCGAATCGTTGGTATGATCTGTATGCCTATCCCTGGGTTCGACGCTTCCGTACCTTGATTGGCCAAGGTGATGCATACCCCACAGACCCCCGCGCGATCACGCCTGTAAACCAGGACGTACATGTAAATGAGCAGGATATCCTTAGCATGCGCCGTGTTCTTCAGGCTGCGGGATTTAGAGATATTAAAGTCTGGCTTGACTCCCCGCCACAAGATCGTGACGAGAACATCATTATGGCCACGCTGCGGCGCATTGCCTTTGATGTTCCACCCATTCGTTGGTTCTTTGAAAGAGAACTATTTGCTGTGGCGCAGAACCAGTGATCGGATGGGTCACCCTACTCATCGCGGGTAACTGACCGGCACAAACAAACTCCCATGCTCAAGCGACTGCTGCCTATTGTTTTCATCCTCCTGCTGGCGCTGGCCTTACGTGCCTATCGGCTGACCGATATCCCTCCAGGGCTGACGCATGACGAGGCAAATCACGGCCGTGAAGCCATCGACATCCTCGATGGCGTTCTGCGCTACTATTTCCCCCTAAATTACGGCAGCGAACCAATATACAGTTATGTAGTCGCTGCAAGCATGGCGTTGTTCGGAGAGGGATTGTTTGCATTGCGCCTGGTCAACGTCATCTTCGGTCTGGCTGCGATAGCGGCAATGGCCGTCTGGGGGAAGCAAGCCTTCGACAGATCAATAGCGCTCGTGACGGCGGCCCTCTTGGCCGTCTCCTTCTGGCCTCTCGCCTCAAGTCGAGAAGCATTACGTGCCGGAATGTTGCCCTTCTTTATGGTGGTAGCAGTATGGTTCTTTTGGCAGATTGTTTTTGGAGAGCAGGATGCTGCGCAAACAGCAAATGATACGGGCACTGGGGAAACATTATCAAGGGGTAAAAAACGCCTGGGCTGGCTGATCTTGGGCTTCGCCCTGAGCATTGTGATGACCTTCCATATCTACCTTGCTGCTCGCGTCGCCTGGTTGCTTTTCCCTGTTTACCTGCTCTACCTGGCTACAGTGCACCGCCATAGGTTTCATCGTTCCTGGCGGCCTGTGACAGCCGGCTTACTCTTGGCCGGTCTCTTAGTCATCCCTATGTTTGTTTATCTGGCAAACAATCCAGAATCACAAACCCGGCTTTCGATGCTGGGTAGCACAGTACAGCAGGTGCAGGTCTGGAATCTTAGCCCCATCCTTCAGAACATGAACGAAGCAGCGCTTGCTTTTGTATGGCCAGGATATGGGGATCAATTTTTGGCTTACAATATCCCTGGACGACCGGTCTTTGATATTGTAACGGCCGTTTTCTTTGTCATAGGTATCCTAATTAGCTTGTGGCGTTGGAAACGGCCGGCCTACGCCTTTTTACTGCTCTGGTTTCTGATTGGCATCATTCCCTCGCTCGTTACCGGCCCCACAGCAAACACAACGCGCAATCTCGCTGCTCTACCGGCCGTCTACATGTTACCTGCCGTAGGTTTTGTAACAGGTGCCCGCCTGTTGGCGCGACGCTTCAGCCTTCCCCGGCGGACCCTGTTGGTGGCCGGAGCCACCGTTTGGCTGCTATTCGCTGGGCTAGTTGCCACGCGTGACTACTTTGTGCGTTGGGGGGATGCTGTGGAGGTGCGTAGTGCCTACCAGCGCACGCTGGTTGAAGAGTTGACCTATCTCAATGAGGTGCATCCGGCCACTGCTCCTGTCATCATATCAACCGTCTATCCCGGCCCCGCACACGATCCTTCCATCGCTCATGTGCTTTCCGGATCGCGCGCGCAGCAATTGCGCTGGGTTGATGCCCGTTATGCCATGATCCTTCCTGCTGATGCTCAATCCCGGGCCATTATTCCCGTGTCCACCCCACCCCACGCCGCTTTTAACAAGTTCCTGCAACCTGTGGACAATATTGCCCTGCGTTCTGACGATCTGGATCCCGGATTCACTTTCTACCATATTGATACATCTACTCTGACGCTCGACTCGCAACAAATCCAGTTGGCAGATTTTGCGGGGGCAGTGCAATTGCTTCAGGCGCACTGGTTGTCACCTCAAGTAAAGGCTGGTGAAACGGCCGAGCTGCTGACTATTTGGCAGGTGATCGATCCGGCAAAGGTCGGGCCCCTTCATCCCCCTGCTTACACGACAGATGCTGTATTCTTCACCCATGTTTTGAACAAGGAAGAAGGCATTCTCTCCCAACGTGATGCGCTCGACGCCCCCTCCTGGAGTTGGCAGAGTGGCGATAAGATTTTGCAGGTCCATCAGCTATCGATTCCCGCAGGTACACTGCCTGGGACTTATCAAGCCGTCGTCGGCATTTATGACGGGCATACCGGACAGCGCCTTCCGTTACTAGGCGACAACGACGGAATTACCAAAGAGATGGTTCAGATTCCTCCTCTGGAGGTTGCACAATCCTGATTTCCGGCGCAGAATTAGGATCAATGGAGAAAATTTATGGCTAAGAAAGTGCGCCGCGTAAAAAAGAATCGCAAAGAACCAAGACAGACATCTTCAACTCAGGATGTGGCTGCGGCAACGGCCCCCGCCTCTGAAACGGCAGCAGGACAACAACTACCTTCCTCCGAGCAATTTCGGCTGGAATACGCCTACGTTGTCAAAGACCTGCGCCGCGTCTTGATTCTAGCCGCACTCATGTTTGCGTTGTTGATCGCCCTCAACCTGATATTGCAATAGCATCTCCCGACTGGCAAAATCAAAGCGGTTTTTTCTTCTAGGCTCATCCTCCTCTCAGGAATTTTGTCCTGGAAAGGCTCAATGAGCTGGCTGGAACAATTCCGGGCTTCTGGGATTGACGCCTCTAGGGGCTTGTGCTATTATTTTTCTGCCTACTGGGTCTTGCCAGTAGGCGGTTTGTTGTATCTTGTACCACCTAGGTGGTATAACAGCGCCAAGAAAAATAACAGAAGTGAGGTACCATTAAAAGAAGCAGACGTAAATTCAGTAGAAATCCGACGACGCCAGACTATCGTATAAACCGCAACATTCGTGTGCGGGAAGTACGACTCATCGATCATAATGGCACCAATCATGGTGTGGTTACCATTGAAAAGGCAAGCGAATTGGCGCAGTCGGCAAACCTTGATTTGGTTGAAGTGGCGCCGAGTGCAGATCCACCTGTATGCCGGATCATGGATTACGGCAAGTTTTCTTACGAGTTCACGAAGAAGGAACGCGAAGCTCGCAAGCGTCAGAAGAAGATTGAAATCAAGACCATTCGACTGACGCCAAGAACAGACGATTTTCATCGTGACATTGGTGTGCGTAATGCGCGCAGATGGTTAAGCGAAGGTAAGAAAGTCAAGTTTATGGTCCGTTTCAGGGCTCGTGAGATCACCTATCCGGAGCTAGGAGAAAAGGCGCTACAGAGTATTGCCGAAGAGTTAAGTGATATTGCTGTTGTTGAGCAACGGCCCAAATTAGAGGGTTGGCGTATGACGCTCATGATGTCGCCGGAAGGCGGGACATGAAGCCGTGAAAGTTGCCATAAGGACAGGTTAATAATCAAGCCCGTCAAGGGCTTTTTTTGTGAGGGACAAAATGCCAAAAGCGAAAATAAAGAAGTACAAACTCAAGACCTATAAAGCCGCGGCAAAGCGGTTCCGCGCCACCGGAACGGGCAAGATCGTGCGCACGAAAGGCGGTAAGAGCCACTTGCGCCGCCGCTCATCAAAGCGCGTGAAGGCTCAGTTTTCGAGTATGCTCGTGGTGGAATCAGCTGGCGATCGCCGGCGTATCAGGCGCCTTATGCCCTACTTGGGGAAATACAAAGCGAACCCACCGGCATAATTAGTTTTAGATTTATTGCTTAATCCGCTGCCTGGCCTCGGTGGGCAAACTATTGTTTGCGTAACTTGAGTGTCCAGGCTTCAGAAATGCGAGGAAAGAACCAATGAGAGTAAAAGGCGGGATAGTCACCCGGCGTCGACACAAGAAAATACTCAATATGACCAAAGGTCAGTGGGGAACACGTAGCACGTTGTTCCGCCGGGCCAACGAAGCAATGATGAAATCGTACTGGTACGCATACCGGGATCGCAGGGTGCGCCGCCGCGAGTTTCGTCGTCTGTGGATTGCTCGTATCAACGCAGGTTCGCGGGCCAATGGTATGAGTTATAGTCAATTAATTCATGGGCTGAAGAAGGCCGATGTGCAACTGGATCGAAAGGTCTTGGCCGATCTCGCTGTACGTGAACCGGCAGCTTTTACACAAATTGTGGAAGTGGCAAAAGAAGCTTTGGCCTGAGTTTGGCAACCCCTCAATTGTAGAGACGCCATGCTTGAATTCAAGCATGGCGTTTTTTGTCTGTTCAAGAGGTTTTTCGGCGAGTTAAAGTCCATTTAGCGTAGTTGTTGGATGGTGTGGCATCCAGTATCATGCGGCACTTGCAATGAGTACCCTTGAGCCTTCTTCCCGAGCAAAATATTATGGCTGGCTGCTGCTGATTTTATTGGCGGCAACCTTTATGCGCCTGTACCACATTACCAGTATTCCGCCTGGCTTGACCCATGATGAAGCTGACCATGGCATAACCGCTTGGAGCATCGTCAGTGAAGGTGTGCGCGATATTTACTTCACCGTCGGTTATGGACGGGAGCCGCTCTACGACTATGCTACAGCCTTGATAATGACCTTCTTGGGGCCGACATTTATGGCAGCAAGGATTACGGCCGTTTTTTCAAGTCTAATTCTGATCGCTGGTATGTTTGCCTGGGTACGCCGTGCATTTGATGGTCGCACAGCCTTGTTAACAGCGGCAGGACTGGCCGTAGGTTTCTGGCCTGTTATGTCAGGCCGGCAAGCCCTGCGATCGATTGTGCTTCCCGCCCTTTTTGTCCTTGCCGTAGCGGTTTTCTGGCGAGGAATTGAAGCGCTATCGGCCGACACGCCTCTATCGACTGTACGCAGTCGTTTTTCGCGATTCTGGTTTCTTTTCGCTGGCCTTCTGCTCGGATTAACATTTTATGCCTACATCCCCGCACGAGCGCTCTGGATTATCTTCCCTGCATTCTTGGCTTATCTCTACTTCGCCCAGCGTTCTTTGTTTCGCCGATTATGGTTACCGACGGCCGTCATGCTGCTTGTGATGTTGCTTCTTGCTTTACCCTTATTTTTCTACCTGCAGAGTAATCCCACTGCGGAATTGCGTGTCCAGCAATTGGCGACGCCGCTAGCTGCCGCAGGGAACGGGAATTTTGCACCCTTGATGCAAAATGTTCAGGGTAGCCTGCGTGTGTTCACTATCGCAGGGGATATTACCTGGCGTTATAACATCGCCGGACGGCCGTTTCTCGGACCCCTGATGGGTATTCTCTTCTTGGCCGGAGTTCTGCTGGCCATATGGTTTACCTTCAGCCGCCGGAAAGAAACGCGGTTTGGAGCCGCATCTTTTCTGACACTGGCCTGGCTTCTCGCTGGATTTCTTCCGGTCCTCATAACCGGCCCTGACTTAAGCATGACCCAAGCCATCGCCATCCAGCCCGTTGTTTATCTATTTCCAGCGCTCACGCTCGTAACAGCCGGTCAGATTTCCATTGGAGAAAGGCGAGTCGCTGAGAGCAAGTGGACAACCGTCGGGCTGCTTTTACTGTTTTTGGGCACGGCCGTAGTCACCTACCGCGATTATTTTATCACCTGGGCCGACAACCCTGAAGTGCGCGTCCAGTACGAGGCAACCATGGCTTCGGCGATGGATTATCTCAATAACTATGGTGAGGGGGTTGCCTCCGTTTCCACTATCACGCCTGGCCGCTACCATAGTCCAGCGCTGGCGCAGATGCTCTTGCGCAACCAAGATGTCGAACTGCGTTGGTTTGACGCCCGAAACAGCTTGCTCCTGCCGCAAATGGAAACAGGCAGCCATTTGATACCAGGCTTCACACCTATTCCGCCGGCTTTGCAGGGTTATTATTCAACCGCCGTCCTTGAAGAGACACTGTCCATGCGTGAATCCGATTTAGATCGGCCGTTAAACATCTATTCGGTGAATAGCGCGCAAATGAGTGCTGATTGGGAGGATCACCTTGTTACGGCCGAAGCTCAATTTGCCGATACCGTGAAGTTGCTCGGTTATGATCTGCAAACACCTGAGGTAAAAGCGGGTGGAGAAGGTCAGGTAGTGACATTATGGCAGGTCCAACGGCCACTGGAAGGCGCTACCCTGTTTGCGCATATCCTTGCGGCCGATGGTACGCCTATCGCCCAGAATGACCAGATCGGTGTGCCTGGTTATGCGTGGCAGCCTGGGGATCGCTTCCTCCAATTGCACCAATTTATCGTTCCCGAGGAAACGAGCCCAGGTACCTATCCCTTGGCATTTGGCATCTACTCGCAGTCAGATGGTCGACGGCTGCCTTTAAAAGGCGCTGGCCAGGATGGAGATCTCTATACAGTGACCACCCTGATAGTAGCGCCATGACCAGAAAGGCAAAAAACCATACGCGCGGGATCTCAATTACCCTGATTCTACTTGGCATCATCAGCTTGATGGCGCTGGTCCTCCGCTTTTGGCAGTTAGGTTCAGTACCACCAGGTTGGCGAGATGATGAACTTATCAATTCTCTCGTCATTTCTCAAAAGGTCCTGGATGGCGATCTGGCCATTTATTACGCCGATGCCTCTGGACACGAGGCATTGTACCATATGCTAAACGCCATCATGCTGGCGACATTTGGCCCCGGTGTACCTGGCATTCGCTGGTTGTCAGCCATCCTTGGCGCCCTAACAATCTCCCTGACCTTCCTCGTAGGACGCCGCCTCTTTGGCTCGATGTCTGGGCTAGTTGCCGCGGCAGCGCTGGCTGTCAGCTTTTGGTCTCTCATGTATTCCCGCATAGGGATCCGGCATGTACTCACCCCTGTGCTTGCTCTGCTGACGTTTTATTTCTTCTTGCGCGGACTCGGATTTGGACCACCAGATAATCGATCCCCGCGCGCCCACCTAATTGACTTCTTCCTGGCTGCTCTCTTTATGGGTCTAGGGTTTTACACGTACTTTGCCAGCCGGGGCGTTCCCCTAATACTGCTGGCTTTTACCATTTACATGATCTTCTTTGCTAGAGAAATAATCAAGCGACATTGGCGTGGAATACTGGTCATGTTTGGTCTGGCTGCTTTAATGGCCATACCATTGCTCATCACCCTGGGCAACCAGCCCGAATCAGAAGCACGGGTGGCCGAATTGGCGGTACCCTTGGTGGAAGCAAGGCTGGGTAACTTTGAGCCATTACGGCGTCATATGATTATTACCTTGAGCATGTTTCACGCCGATGGCGATCCCGAGTGGCTGTACAACATTCCGCACCGCCCACTTTTCGGCCCTGTCGGAGCCGTATTCTTCTGGGCAGGCGTGTTAGTTGCCCTTGTGTATGCGTTTCATCCAATCTACCATATCCTATCCAAAAAGTTGGCTACTAACCGCAAGGGGGAGCCGGCGCTGCACCCTCGGACGATCTCCCTTTCCTCTGCATTCCTCTTGATCTGGTGGCTAGCTGGTATTTCGCCTGGATTTATCAGTGTGCCTCCTGGCAGCCTGGGGCATACTATCCTGGCTCAACCTGCTGTTTACTTGCTCGCGTCGCTCCCCATCTGGTGGTTATCAACCATCCGTTTCGTTGAACGAAAAACGATACCGATCATCTTGGCTGTGCTTCTGATCGCTTCTATCGCCATTCGGGATCTGCCCGATTACTTCCAGCAGTGGCCACAGCGAGGGATGACACGATTTTTGTACCGGGCTGACATACACGATGTTGCTGACTATCTCGATAAGCATCCCGATATCAATGATTTTGCCATCTCCGGGCTGCTGGCCGGGCCTTGGGACAAGATCGCTTTATCGATGGATCTGAACGACGATCGAGCCCGTACGGCCGTACCCCGCTGGTACAATCCTAAACGAGCATTACTATTGCAGCCGCCGATTAGCTTTGGCGGATTCCCAGATATGGAGTCACCTTACTCTGAGTTCCTGGAACTTGTGCCAACTGTTGGCAATATGGGTGGCTACCAATTGTATGAGGTTCGCAACCTTTCGCTGCTGGCGGACGATAATGGATTTGATTCGATATGCTTTGAAAATGGTCTATGCGCCACTTCTGCTTTCTACGATCCTGAGACCCAACGTCTGCAATTAGGCTGGCAAGTGCGGGATCAACTTAAGTTGCCCGTAGTCCCTCTCATCAGCAACCCACCGCCGCCTGGCGTCTATTCGGGACCAAGATTATCTGTCTTCGCTCAATTGCAGGATGCACAGGGCTCCTTTCTGGTAGGTGATGATGGCCTGTGGGTCGATCCCCAGACCTTGCAGCCAGGCGATCAATTTATCCAGCAGCATGAGCTCCTGATACCGGATAGGCCGCTCGGGACAACGGCCGTATATGGTTTGTATGACCCCAAAACCGGTGAACGGATCCTGACCACAGATGGCCGCGATCATATTCGGCTGGAGATTGTGGAGTAAACAGTGAACGATCAACGTGCCTCCAAGTGGGCTATCAGCGGCATCGTGCTGCTCTTCATTGTCCTGAGTCTGGCTTATAGCGTCGCCAACCCGTTGCACGAAGCGACCGATGAATTGCGGCACTATCGTTTTGTGCAGCATATTGTGCAGCGCCACGCCTTACCTGAACAAGGGAAAGTTGGCTGTAGTGCACAGGGGCATCATCCCCCCTTGTACTATTTGCTGGCGGCATTGGCGACTGGCTGGATTGATACGGGGCGCGATGTATGCTATGAGCCGCCGCAGAACCCCTTCTGGGCATACCGTTATTGGGAAGTTGGCAACGACAACAAGAACCAATACCTCCACACGGATGATGAAGCCTTTCCCTGGCACGGAGAAGCGTTAGCGGCACACTTGGCCCGCGCTGTAAATATCCTAATCGGGGCAGGCGGTAGTGTGGGTAACCTGGGCGATCGGACGCACTATTTGGCCACGATCCCCGTATTTGGCTGCCGGGGGTGCGGCCATCGTCGCCTTTAATCCCATGTTCCTGTTTATGTCCGGGGCCATAAATAACGATGTGATAGCTGCCCTTGGTGGCGCAGCTATTACCCTGGCTTTGGTGAGACTGCTGCGCGACCAAGGAGGCTTGCGTTCGCGTTGGGGCATTATCCTAGGACTGCTTTATGGTCTGGCTCTGATGAGCAAATTTAACCTAGCTGCCATCATTGTCACCATTGAACTGGCTGTGACTTGGGTAGCTTGGCGCAAGTGGCAATGGTGGCGCTGGTTCCAAGTGAATCTCTTGATCGTTCTCTTTACACTCCTGGTTGCGGGATGGTGGTTTCTACGCAACCAGATGCTTTATGGTGAGCCGACGGGCTTACAGCGTTTGACCGAACTATGGGGAGCACGTGATCCCGCTCAAAGTCTGGGCGTTGCTCTGTTTGAACTATCCTATTTGTGGACAAGTCTTTGGGGACGATTCGGATACGGCCAGATACCGTTGCCGCAAGTGATATATGATACCTTATGGTGGTTGGCGGTATTTGCCATGGCTGGTTTGCTGATCCCTATTCTCCTTCGCCAAAAAGAAGAGATCCAAAAATATGGGATCTACCTGGTTTTGCTCCTGGTGAACACGGTTCTTTTCTTTGCCGTCGTTTTCAACTACCTTTTGGTCAGCCCTGCTGGCCCAATGGGACGTTTCTTCTTCCCGGCATTGCCCTCACTAGCACTGCTCTTGTTCTATGGTCTTAGCCGTTGGGTTTCTCTCTTGCCAGCGGTGAGTGGAAAGTGGAGCAAGCAGAATCGCGCCAATCATGTTTTGACCGCATTGGTTACTATTTGCCTGTTCTGCCTGGCGCTGGTTGCCCTGTTTGGCTACCTCGCCCCGGCTTATGCCCGACCACCACAGTTTGCGGCTGAAGCTGAGCTTCCAAATCCAATTAATGCTCAGTTTGATTCACTCGTCAAACTACGTGGCTACGATATCAGTTCAGCAACCGTTTCCGCCGGTGACAGCGTCGACATTAGACTTTTCTGGGAGGTTACAGGCAAACCGCCGGGAGATTACCTCCAGTTCGTGCATCTGACTGATGGACTGGATACGATGGTCATGCAGCGCGATACCCACCCTGGTCTGGGCAATTTCCCCAGCAGCCAGTGGCAAATCGGCGATCGCTTTGTGGATACGGTTCGTTTGCATATTCCTGAGACCGCTTATACGCCGGTACTGGCTACGCTAAGTATAGGTTTCTATGCACCAGTTGACGGTTATCGATTAGGGATCGAAGCGCTTGACGGCACAGATCTGGGGGATGCTCTAGAATTGGGAACCGTGACAATCTCACCCGCTCTGAGCACGTCGGCTCCGCCTCCGAACCCCCTCGAACAGAATTTTGCTAATGAGATCTTGCTCACTGGTTATGAATACGGCCGCCGCGAAATCAGAGCAGGCGAACCCATTACGGTGATTCTTTATTGGCAAGCCCTACAAGATGATTTACCTGATTACAAAGTGCAGCTTCGCTTGCTAGATGAATCCGGCCAAACCATAAAAACAGTTGAAGGCCGCCCTCTGAACGGCCAGTCACCAACCACTACTTGGCAAGCGGGGGAGATTGTTGCTGACAGCCATGAGTTGCCACTGAGTTCTTCTTTGCCTCCCGGTATTTATTATGTGCAGGTAGCGCTCAAAAATACGGATACAAAGCAGCGGCAGAATATCGTGGCCGAAGATGGGCACTGGCTTGATGACCGGTTACGATTGGCCGGTTTGAAGGTTGTGCCCTGAGTTTGCAGCGCTCACCCCCGGTTTTTAGGTAGATTGCCCTCAAAGAGAAGTTCGTTCTCTTGAAGCACGGCAAAAATCTGGTTACTTTCACATCAACCATATTTGGGTGTGCTATTTTTTAAGGATTGACAATTGACAGTTTGTTTTGCTGATGTATACTTTTTTCATGGATCTACAATCCAAAATACTCGAAACATAGCCAAATGTCAGCGCACGCGATCCGCGTGCGTTTTTGTTTATTGTTGGCTGAACGCCAGCCACGCTTGCAAAATGAGGAGATCTACTATGGACTACGGTATGATTGGCAAGATCGAGAAATCTAAGATCTATGCTGAAGAGCGAGAACGTATTGAATTCGAATCACTGCGCGTGACTCTTCGTGGTGATAATGATAGCGTACACCGGGTAGCCTATGATAATGGTGCCTGGAATTGTGATTGCTCTTTCTTTAGCTCGCGCGGTGTTTGCAGCCATACGATGGCCATGGAACGTGTTTTGGCGGATATGGTTGAAATTGGAAAGGTTGCCTACTAGATTAAACAACCTGAATTTCCCTGAAGTTTGTCTTTTTCTTCGATTACTTTTGGGCAACACCTTCGGAAGGAATTGACAAAGGACGTGCCTGACTCTTGGGTTAGGCACGTCCTTTGTTATAATCAGCTTGTTCGGTCGCCTTTTTCCCGAAAACGATAATTGGCATAGAATTGGAGAAAGATGGAACTTATAAAACAGGTCGAAGACCATACTGGCGTGCTTGCTGAAAAGTTTTATAAGACGACGTTGTTCCGCAGCGACGCGATGTTATTGGGACTAAACTGTTTGGAGCCTGGCCAGGTGCAGGAACCGCATGAGCACGCTAACCAGGATAAATTCTATTACGTTGTAGAAGGTAAAGGCCGTTTCTGGTTGGGCGAAGCGCGTATTGATGCCGCCGTAGGCGAGGTCGTTTGGGCGCCGGCTGGAATTCTGCATGGTGTTGTCAACGAGTCCGACAGCCGGTTGACCCTTCTTGTTGGAATTGCCCCAGCCCCATGAGCGACAAAATGGTTACGATTGGCGGAATAGAGTTCGATCTAAAACTGACATTCCTGATCATATACAGCACGTTTGTGCCGATGCTTGATTATTATAATCATCGCATCACCGGTACTAAGGCTTATGATCGCTTTATTTTTTATTTCATCATTCCCATGCTCATCATTCTATTCGTGCTGCGCGAACCACCACAGAGCTATGGTTTTCAATTAGGGAATTGGCGTGCTGGGTTGCTCTGGGTTTTCGTAGGTTGTGTGGGCATGGGTATCATCTTGTGGTTTGTCGGCCGTTCACCCACTATGCAGCAGTATTACAGCACGCGCGTACCGGCAACTGTAGGCCGTTTGCTATTCCTGAACGGCGTTGAATTGTTTGCATGGGAGTTTATGTGGCGCGGGCTGCTTTTGTTTGTCTACGCGCGCTATTTTGGTCCTGGAGCTGCCATTTTCTTGCAAGCAGTTCCATTTGCCTTTATGCATTTGGGAAAACCGGAGGTTGAAACGCTAAGTACCATTTTCGGAGGCGCTGCTTTCGGCTTCATCGCCTGGCAGACACAATCATTCATCTATCCCTGGATAATTCACTGGTTCATCGCCACCTTTACCGCGCTGATTGCTATCGGTCGCTTCTAGAGCACCTTTTTCTGTAAACTTTAATCAAGGCGAGTCACAGGCTGAAGCCTGGCCAATATTCATGAAAGAACCTATCCTGAAAGTAACAGACTTCGCCTATGGCGGTGCGACAATTGGACGCGACAAGGGTAACAGACCCGTTTTTGTTCATGGCGCTATCCCTGGTGAGACTGTGCGTGTCGAACTAGCACAGGATAAAGGGCGTTACGCCCATGCTAAATTGCTCGAGGTCATTCAACCTTCCAAGGATCGCGTCCAACCTCGCTGTCCCCACTATGGTACCTGTAGCGGTTGCCACTACCAGCACATGACCTATCAGGCCCAATTGCGGGCCAAGCACGAAGTGGTACTTGATCAGTTACGGCGCATCGGCAAGATCAAAAATGCCAAAGTGCGCCCTACGCTGCCCAATCCCACGCCCTGGGCCTATGCTTCAGAGGTAAATCTTAGCCCTACAGAAGACGGCCGTCTTGGCTTCTGGTCTTCCAGTCTGCACCAAGTGCTACCTATCAGCACTTGCTCGCTTCTTCAGCCACGCCTTCTGGAATTGTTCCAGGATATCGATCTAGACCTGACTGGGTTGCGGAAACTGACACTGAGAATTGGTGCTGATGGCGCGATGTTAGCCGCGCTTGAAGTGGAAGGAGCCGAACCCCCACTGCTAGAAGTGGATTTCCCTGTTTCAGTAGCTATCGTATTGCCGGATAGAAATGCAGCCTCCCTAATCGGTGATCCCTATCTGGTACAAGAGGTAAAAGGACGAAGCTTTCGAGTATCACCTGGTTGTTTCTTCCAACCGAGCCCGGCAGCGGCCGAAATTCTGATTGAGACCCTTCTCTCCTACGCAAGTCTAAAAGACGAGCACACGGTTCTCGAGGCCTACAGCGGCGTGGGGATGTTGACAGCCTTTCTAGCCACAGAGGCCCGAGAAGTGACTGCAATTGAGGTCAACGGTGACGCTGTTGCTGATTTCATCGGCAACCTGGATCACCTGGACAACGTTAATCTGTACCAAGGCCTCGTAGAAGAAACCCTTCCTATGTTAGATATCAAACCAGACGTGATGGTTGTTAATCCTGGCGCAAGCGGGTTGGCTGCTCCAGTGGTCGGCAATATCAAGGACATAAAGCCACGGCGCCTTATCTACATCAGCTCAGAAGTGGCGACGCTGGCCCGTGATGGAAAAGCACTCATTCGCGCCGGCTTCCGCCTGATCGAGGTGCAGCCCCTGGATATGCATCCACAGACTTACCTTGTAGACACGGTATCCTTGTGGACAAGACAATAAGAACCAAAGTGATTACACTTTCACCTTAACAAAAATCTACCCATGTTAATCTTTGAGACAAACAGACTTCGCGCTAGAAGACTGTTACAAACAGATTTACCCGCTTTTCAAGCGATGCAGGGGAATGCCAATGTGATGAAATACACCATTGGTTTTCCCCTTACGCCAGAAGAAAGCGCGCGTGATCTGGCAGAGATCATCGTCCGCTATGACGTAGAAGAAAACGAAACCTGGGTTTGGGCAGTGACTACAAAAACTGGTGACTTTGTGGGGACTTGTGCCTTGTTTAGAAATGAAGAGCAAGAATTTGAAATCGCCTACCGGCTTCTGGAAATGTTTTGGGATCAGGGGTATGGACAGGAGATTGCAAATGGCTTAATTGATTACTGCCTTGATGAATTGTGCCTGGAATCAGTTGTGGCTCAGGCCGTGAAAGACAATCTACCTTCCGTTAAGATTCTTGAACGTTCGCGCCTGACCTTCATAGCCGCCTCTGAAACGCAAGAGAAAAACTGGATAGAGCGCCATTACCGCTATGTAGCAGCAGTTCAGAATTAACCGGTCAAGAATTCACAAGCTTGTACTGAGCCTGTCGAAGTATTCTCGATTTGCAAATTTCCCTCGACATTACTTCAACTGAAATGAAACGCCCCTCTCAGTCAATGATATCGCGCCTAGAATTCAGTCAGACAGATTGGTTTATCAGCCACAAACAGTCGATCTACAACTGCTACATACTCCTTACTAGAGATTGATGCCAGACCATAATCGTAAAGTTTCCTGAAATTGATCGCCCCCACGACCAGTGAAGAAAACTCAGATACATCCAACTTGATGGTTACCTCATGGGGCCCACCGTTGCTCACTGCTGCACGGCCGTTCACAAAATGCACCACAAACGCGCCACCGTTTTGCGGGAAGAAACTATCCTCCAGAACTATCTTCAACTGGCAGCTTACATCCCCAAAATTGTGATTCTCCAGCACCCCAAACAAGCGCGGTCCATCAATCACGCGATACATGATGCCCACACCCTGCGTATTGCTCTCGTGGTATACATGCGCCAACAAATTGCCGGAATCGTTTCGCGGATCTTGCATTAGGTAGTGAAAATGCTCGTCCTGCGTATAAAAATCAATGCGTTCGATTTGGTCGGCTTGTGAGTGCAAAAAGGACATCAATTCCAGCAAATCTTCCGCTGAATCGTAAACAAGCTCTCGAACCAACATATCATTGCTCAAGAAGTGGTCACCTTTGCCTTTCTGGAACTGGTAAATCAGGTAGCCTGAAACATGCTCCTGACGCTTTACGCCAACAACTTGAATGTTTGGCCGTCTGAAAACTTCATCCCATACGTAGCCAAACCGCTGCATAAGCCCATTATTTCGATCCAGAAAACGATCGTAACAGGCCTGTATCGCTTCCCGATCTTGGCCAGTCAAAAAAGCAATATGCGCTTTTGTTTGCCCTTTGGGCAATTGGGCCGGCCGCACACGATATAAACTCCTTTTTGTGCCGTGACCGAAGCCCATGCGGCGGTAGAAATCGGGGCGAAAAGGGTATAGCGCAGTCAGGCAAGCTCCCTTTTCTTCATAATGCTCCAAAAAGAACTTCAGCATGTCCGCCGCAATCTTTTCTTTTTTATGTAACAGATCCACAGCCACTCCACCGACTCCGCCAACTAGAGTTTTCGTGGAGAGCAGGTTCATGGTGAAATCGTACAAGCGCATGACGCCGCGCATTTCTCCATTTTCAAAGAGTGCAAGAAAGCTAACTGCTGATTTTTCCCGCCCCTTAGCCAGGCGTTGCTGGAACCGTTCACGGTTTTCAGGCCCGAATATGTCGATTCCGGGATAGGCATTGGCTGAAATGGTGGTAAACGCTTCCATTTCCTCTGCGGTGATTGGACGAATAACACGCATAATTATTACCTTACAACTGCAAACAAGCTTAGGCGCCAACCAAAACAGTCTCTCCCGTGTGCTACCCGGATTCTGCTAATCGCGATGATCCCATGCATCGCCGCTGAGATCAGCACCCTTGTACAGAATCTGGCCAAATATGGCATCACGAAACTGGGCCACGGCACACAAAGCGGATGTTTCCATTTCTACGGTCAAGCACCCTTCCGCACAGCGCAAAGCAACTTTGTCCGGCGACTGCCGCTATGGCTCATTCAGTCCTCTGAATAGTGGTACTCAAGTTCGCTCGGTAAACTGAATGACCCATCTGCATTGGGTGGGAACATGACTACTTGCTTTACGGCGCTGACATTAAGTGGTCCATAGATGTGCGGGTAAGCCATACCTTTTTCGTAGCAATCTTCATAGATAATCTCTGCTTCAACCTCGCTTGCTGCGATGCACAACAGCACCAAGTCCGATTGCCCCCGATAAAATTCGTTGGCCGGCCCCAAAATCTGTTGCACTGTCGAGCAGTGAATAAAGCCTTCGTCCTCGAGTGACACATCACGGTAACTCCCCGTGGCCACGGCCGTATCCCAACTCTGATTTGTTGTAATATGCAGAATCATAAGCCCAATTATCCTTTACAGTCCCACAATAATGCAAAACTCCGCATATCAACTAGACATGCGGAGCATAAATAGTAACGGGCTGGTCAACCTGACCAGCCCGATTGTTTTTACTGAGAGTCAGGAACGCCGAAACCTGACTCTCGTTAAAAGGAGGAGAAGAAGAAGAGATTTTTACCCTTCGATATGTATTCTATGCAAAGTCGTCGTTTGGCACTGTACGCGGACGCTACGCCAAACCTACGCCAAACATACGCAAGTGAAATATTTCACAATCAATAACTGAATTAGTGGCTGAGTACAGTTCATTTCACTGTCATAGGGGCAAGGCAATTACCCAAAAGTTTCAGGTGAACCATTATTCTCGCCCCGATTGCTTTGCACATACCAACAAATTTGATACACACCCCTGCCCGATCCCGGTCGCAAAAAACTACGAGCAGCGACAGGGATTCCTATGGCACCCATTTCGACTCAGCAAACAAGCAAGGCTACAATCTCTGCCATGAATCGTTTGACGCGCACGCATGCGCTCGCATTCATGGTATTCTGCCTGCTGGTAGCTGCTGCTTTGCGCCTACCTAATCTGCCCAATGTTCCTCCAGGAGTTCACTATGATGAAGCCGCCAATGGGATTCTCTCAGCCGATATCGGTTTAGGCGGTGAACGCCCCATTTTTATTTCCAGTTACACTGGCAAGGAAGTACTCTTTTTTTACCTGGCTGGGACCATGATGCGCCTCATTGGCGCTTCCGTCTTCTCCCTGCGTCTGACGGCCGCCTTCGTCGGAATATTGACAGTAGCGGCGACTTACTGGCTAGGGCGAGAAATGCTGGCCGACCGCCGTCTGGCTATTCTGGCTGCGGTCCTGCTGGCAGTAAGTTTTTGGCACGTACTCTTCAGCCGTCTAGGCTTTCGGGCTGTTTCCCAGCCATTGCTTCAAGCCTTAACGGTTGCGGCTCTGTTTCGCGGCTTGCGTCGCCAGGACAATCGCTGGCTCGTGATCGGAGGTTTATTCCTTGGTTTGACTGCATACACCTACCTTGCCGCCAGACTGTTTCCAATTCTGCTTCTGATTGCGCTAATCCCCTTAATTTTCAATCGAGATACACGCCATCTTCGCTGGCGACAACTGGCTTTGTTTGTTGGCGTGGCATCGATAGCTCTCCTGCCCTTGCTCGGCTATTTTTTTGCCCATCCCACTGCTTTCTGGGTCCGCATCGGACAAGTGGCTCCCGATTCTGCTTCCACTGGGTTGACTCTTTGGGATAGTTTCTTGAAATCATGGAGTATGTTCTTCCTGCGCGGCGATACATTCTGGCGTTTTAATTTGCCGGGACGGCCGTTATTCAACTGGGTCTGGGGTGCTTTGCTGATCGTAGGATGGTTGGTGACATTATTGCGCTGGCGGCGTTTCCCATACGATTGGCAGCGCGCGGCCATTACATTGCTTATTTGCACGCCCTTGGTGATGATTCTTCCCACCGCCCTGGCCACAAACGAACTGATTCCCAGCAACTTGCGTGCTATTGGTCTAATTCCCTTTATATTCTACCTGCCAGCCATCGGTGTTGTGATCTTGTTCCACGATATTGAGAGGCGATTTGGCTATCCTCCGCTGACATTCTCCGTGATCTTTATTGCCCTACTAGCCTTGCTCACCGGTGGTTTGTCCACGGCGGGCACATATTTTGAGGATTGGGCCGGGGAGATAACTCTGTTTTACGAGTCGGATGGTGATCTGGCACGGGTAGCTCAATTTCTGGATGAGACCGATCTTGCTGGCAAAACAGTTTACGTGGCAGCGCAGCACTACCGCCATCCCACAGTCGCCTTTCTCAGCCAGAAGTATGAGACGATTAAGTGGTTACCGGGCAGCAGCGCCTTAGTGTATCCGGCCACCGGGCCAGCCCTGGTCGTATACCCGCACAATAGCCCCGCACCCGCTTGGGCAGACCCTTACCTGGATTTGAGCCAACAGATAGATGCTCCTTCTTATGGAGGACCACAAGATGCATTTGTAGCTTACGAACTGTCCGAGATGCCTTCCCTGCCGCTCAAGGAATCTGCTGCCAGCAATTTTGGCGATACAATAACCTTGCTCGGCTATGAAATTGCGCCCACGGCATCGGGCTCCACATTACCCGTGACCCTTTCCTGGCAAGTAAATATCCTTGCAACAGCCGATTACAGCCCGTTCCTGCAACTAGAAGATGCCTGGGGCCAGCGGTGGAGCCAGGCTGAGACATTTGCTTATCCAGCCGAACAGTGGGAACCGGGAGAAACTATCATCCAGCAAGCTCAACTGCCTGTTCCACCAGGGACGCCGCCTGGTACCTATCGCATTCGCTTAGGGCTGTTTGATCCACATACCTCCGAACGTTTACCACGGCTCGATCAAGCCGGCGGTTTCGCGGGAGATGCTTTTTTCATAGAAGATGTCCAGATTACGGCAGGCGGTGTGCCAGTTGCCTTGCCAGAACCTCCTTATGTTGTAGACAAACTTCTTCTTCCGGGTCTTCACTTGCTTGGATACGAACGGGGTGGCGCATCGGCAATGACTGGCGCTCCATGGGGGTTATCGTTATGGTGGTTGGCGGCAGAACCTCTGCCCCCGTTTCGTACCTCTCTAGAGCTTGTAGATGATGAAGGGCAGGTGCATACCTTGCTAAAAGGGCAACCGGTCCATAATACATTTCCCTTCGAGGATTGGCAGCCCCCCCAATTTATTATAGATCACCGGTCCATTCGCATACCGCCGAACCTCCAGACAGGAGACTATCGCTCTGCGGCTTCGCTTGGTGGAGTTTACATGAGCGACGACATTGGTTTGGTAGACTTAGGACCATTGGCCATCGAGAAGACCGATCGTCTCTTCATCGCACCCAGGTTGAAAACAAAGTCGACGCTAATTTCGGTAATGAAATAACCCTTCTCGGGTATGATATATCCCCGCGTGGCGATGGCGTATACAAATTGTTTTTGGCCTGGCAGGCACTACAGGAACCGTCGGCCGACTATACCGTTTTTGTGCACGTATTGGATCAGGATGGCACCTGTTGCGTCTGGCAGCAAGACACCATGCCGCAACAAAATCAGTACCCGACCAGTCGCTGGTTACCCGGTGAAGTAGTTGTCGACACATACGAGATAGCGCTTCCGGCAGATCTGCCGGCGGGGCAATATCCGATTGAGAGCGGCTTATATGTCGCTGAAACAGGGCAGCGCTCAACCGTCAGATTACCTGGACGACCGGAAGGCGATTTGGTCCTGCTACAGCCGTTAACAGTTCCCTAGTCCGCGACATTTTTCACTCAGAAGATCTCATCAACTCTCTGGTTGGAAGGCCGGATAAGAGCCCAGAACCTTCAAAAAAGAAGATCGCTTCAAGATGCCTAACAGAGCTTCCTGCACCAGAGGATCATCTTCATGCCCTGCGAAATCCAGGTAAAAATGATAGTGCCATGGCCGGTTCCGACGCGGTCGCGATTCGATCTTGGTCAAATTGATGTTCCGATTGGCAAGCTCGGACAACACCTCATGAAGCGCTCCTGGGACGTGGCGCGTGGTGAAAATGATCGAAGTCTTGCTGGGATCACGCCGTTCGGGCGGTGTATGTCCCAACACAAAGAAGCGCGTATAGTTGAAGTCCAGATCCTCAAGATTGCGCACCAGAATATCCAGATGGTAAGTCTGGGCGGCAAGTTCGCTGGCGATAACAGCTGTATTTGCTTCCGGGTTAGCCGCCAAATCGCGCGCTGCTCCGGCCGTGTCATAATGGATGATAGGCTCAATGCCCATTCGGCGCAGTGTCTGTTCACATTGACCGAGCGCCTGGTAATGAGACTTGACGCGTTTGATCTGTTGTAGGCTGCTGCCTGGGCTGGCCAGCAAACAATGTTCTACGCGCACAATGACCTCAGCTTGCACATGGTGATCATGATCGACCAACAAGTCATAAGCTGGAATGACGGTCCCCGCCAGTGAATTTTCTACAGGCAACATACCGTGGGTAGCCTGTCCCTCTTGCAAGGCTAGAAAAATCTCCAAAAAACTGCGACAGGGTAACGTAATCGGCTCAGGTCCGAAATGTTGTCGCACGGCCTGCTCAGAATAAGCGCCATGTTCACCTTGAAACGCAATAATCATTTGTTGGCCATCCATCTCTTCTATCCTCCATTCTCGATCATCCCCGCCCAAGCCTTCAACGCGACCACATTAGTTATTTCAAACTCAGTCATAGCAAGTATATCCGCGAATGAAGTGGTCCACGAACTGATCCAAATCAATATGCAGAGCAATTGTCATCCTGAGGGTCGTCCCGAAGGCTTGTCCTGAACGAAGTGAACGGAATCTCCGAGTTGTTCGAGTGCTCTAAACCTTTTCACGCCAATTATAGTTGAGTTATTATTGATAGAGTGAGTTGGAAGCAAAGGTAATGATTCTATATCCCCGAGCGACATCCTTGCGGGGAAGGAAAACCATGATCTAGTAACTAATTCCAGTTTTCAAATAAGATCGGTATGGGCGAATGCCCAGTTTGCCTACATGATACTGGCAAGGAGGAGATTTCGCATGACCCTGACATATGCAGACAAACCATGGCTCAAACATTATGATGATGGAGTTGCTGCTACAATAGAAGTGCCTGATCATTCTTTACCCTGGCTGCTTGAGGAATCGGCGCGGAAAAGCCCGAATAACGTGGCCATAGTTTTTCAAGGGCGAAAGATCAACTATCGCGAACTAAACGATGCTGCCGATGCTTTGGCCGCAGCGCTGGTTGCCTGCGGTTTTAAAAAAGGGGACCGTGCTGCAATCTACATGCCCAACACGCCCCAGTTCATCATGATCTACTTTGGTATTCTGAGAGCAGGGGGCATCGTGATTGCCACCAACCCACTCTATTCAGAGCGCGAACTTGAGCATCAACTGCGTGATTGTGGTGCGGAAACCGTCTTTGTCATGAGTCGTTATTACCAACCACTCAAGAATGTCCAGCGCCAAGGTAACACCAAAGTCAAGCGTATCATTGTCACCCATATCAAAACGTATCTACCATCATCAAAGCGAATCCTTTACGGCTTATTCATGGAGAAGAAGTCCGGAGATCGTATTTCGTTAGAACCTGCCGACACATGGTTCAAGGATTTCCTGAGTATGGGTAAAAACGCCACGAGGCCGGACGTGACCGTGACAGACGAGGACTTGGCTCTGCTGCAATATACTGGGGGAACGACAGGCGTAGCAAAAGGAGCGGTTGCGCTGCATAGAAACTTGGTCGCTAACGCCCGCCAACTACAGGAATGGATTCCAGACCTGCAATACGGCAAAGAGGTATTCATCGCTGCTATACCATTCTTCCACTCCTACGGCATGGTAACCTCCATGATTCTCCCAGTCTCCATCGCCGCAACAATGGTGGTAATTCCCGATCCGCGCAACCTGGCGGATGTCATGGGCAGCATTGACAAGAACCACGCGACCTTTTTCCCCGGCGTACCTACACTTTATGTAGCCATTAACAATCATCCGGATATCCTGGCTGGAAAGCATGATTTGACATCCATTCGTGCCTGTCTATCCGGATCGGCCCCGCTGATGGTTGAGACCAAAAAGCGTTTTGAAGAAATAACAGGAGGCAAGCTCGTCGAAGGTTATGGCTTAACCGAATCTCATGTAGTATCTCATGCCAATCCACTCTTTGGCGATAATCGAACCGGGTCTATTGGCTTGCCGATTCCCAACTTGGAATGCCGTATTGTCGATGCTGTGGAGGGGGAAAAGGAGCTGCCCGTGGGGGGCATCGGCGAATTACTTCTCAAAGGGACCCAATATCATGCAGGGATATTGGAACATGCCCGAAGAGACGGCGAACACACTGCGTGACGGATGGCTATATACAGGTGATATAGCGCGCATGGATGAGGATGGCTATTTCTATATTGAAGATCGGAAGAAAGATCTGATCATCGCTGGCGGCTACAATATCTATCCGCGCGAGGTCGAGGAAGTGCTAATGGCCCATCCGGCTGTGGTGGAAGCGGCTGTTGCTGGCATAACCGATCCCAAACGTGGTGAGACCGTTAAGGCATGGGTTGTGAAAAAAGAAGGCGATCCCACTACCGAAGAGGAGATGATTGCCTGGAGCAAAACACAACTGGCTAAATATAAATACCCACGGACGATAGAATTCCGTGACGAGCTGCCTAAGAGTTCGGTGGGCAAAGTTCTAAAACGAGAGTTGATCAAAGAGGAAGAGAATAAGCAGGCTGGATAAATCGCCGGCTTACAGTTGATCTTGAAACCCGGAGGATACCACGTCCTCCGGGTTCATAATTGTCACTAATTCTGAGTGCCCTTATTTGATCGCAGGCCGTAGTGCTCGCCAGAGCGGGCCATCCTGGTGCATACCACGCCGGTCGAGGTCGCTGTTGGCGAGTATGATACCATCGCTACAACGACCGCTAAGTCCACGAATGATCCGGCTCAGAAGCTCGTTCCGTATGGCAAAATCATCTGCCATGGTCCAGGGTTCTTGTGCGTCATAGCTCTGCGCAAGCACAAACGCATTGCTCAATGGCTGCCGTGGAATATCCCACCAGCCAGTGGCGGCTGTTTCCAACCAGACCTGTACACGTACCGGCTGCCCTGCTAAAAGATAGCTGTATATCGTTCCGATGGTGATACCGTCAGGATCGGGTGGTTCTCCGAGGTCGGGTGGCTTAGCTGAGACCAAACCCTGCAAAATGCCCTCGATAAAAGCTACACCAACCTCGGCCGGGGTTCTCAAACCCATCGCGGCTGCTGCCTGATGCAACCCCGTTGCCGTCTTGATAAGCCAATCGCAAACGGACGCTCCGCTCAGGTCTGGTTGCGGATGAAAACGACGATGCGAGAGCAGTTGCGTAAAAAGGTTGTGTAGAAAGACGTCAATCGGCGTGCTTCCTTCTGTTTCCTCCAACCACAAGCGTAGTTCTTCAACCCTGGCCAACATCTCAGCGCCAATCCGTTCAAACACCTTTTCAGGGAGTTGGCCAGTCGGCAGCAGCGCTGATTCATCCCACCGGTAAAGGTATCTGGCAATCAGTTCAGCCCGGGCCGGATCTAACCCATGAATGCTCAATGTCAGCGCCTCGGCGACGTCATAAGGGGGTGGCGTTGTGTGCCACTCCGGATGGGCCAGAGCCAGCCAGGTGAGCCAGGCTCGGATGCGCGGTTCTTCCCGTGGACTGCTCCGCCTTCTTAGCAGGCGGTAAGGCAGCTTTGCATTCCCCAGCGCTTGTGTCAATGAATAGCGCAATGCCCCATCCAAATAAGGGGCAATAATAGCTATCTCGTTGGCCGCGACGCCACCTTCAATCAACCTGACGAGGTGTGGAACAAGATTGCTGATCATTTCACGCCGGTAACGACCGCCGGCCACATCTATGATCATTTCTTCCGCCCCATCCGTTGGCCTCGAACTATGTAGTAGGTAATTCTCGACCATATTGGCCAGGTGTGGCATTTTGCTCGGTGCCAGGAAGCTTTCCTCAAACTGGAAAAACGACTCGCTTTGCAAGCGGAATTTCCTCGCGCCCTCGGGGTCTGCGGCCATAAAGCGCTTGTATCCGCTCCCCGCATCATAGGCAAGAGCTGTCGTCTCGGTCAGATCCATCAAGCTGCCAATGAAGTTTTGTCCAGCGGGTGTCTGTTCTTCCACATTATCTACAATCAAATGGTGGTAGCGCTCTGTGAAATAACGGTGGAACTCTGGATTAAGGACCAACTGCGAGTCAAAGGCCTCTATCGTTAACGATAGGTCTAGCAAGCTGTTTTTCAGGCAGATTTGGCGGAACTTATTGGCAGCCAATGCTGCATCCCGCAAGTGCAAAAGCCGCTGTTTCTCCCCTGTCCAACTGCTTCTCTGACGTTCTACAGCCAGGTCCAGACTCAGACCATTCAAGGCAGCCCGGTTCAGCGTATCCAACACTTGGCTGATGATTTGCTGCGGCCGCAAACGCAAATCTGCGAACGCACCCCCCTCCAACAAGGGCGTCACCACCTGCCACATAAGCAATTGTGCCAAATCGTAGGTCAGAATCGTGGGCGGCTGGTGTGGATATGCAAAACCGGATGGGCGGGCAATCAATGGCCAAAAGAGCGAAACCATTTCCAAAGCCATCTGGCTATATGTCGTTAGCTTCAGATCCGCATAAGGTCCCAGGCCAGACTCGATCACGGCCGTTTCATACGCTTGTCGCTGTTCCGGCTCGGCGACGAGAACCAGGATAGTATAAGCCGGCTCTCCCCCTTCAAGCAGCCGCAATAGACGCTCCTGTAACACTGTGCTCTTGCCTGATCCCACCGGGCCAAGCAGAAAGCTGCTTCCAGGCGCATTAGCGGCCGTATCTTGAATCGTTGTTAGTTTATCCACAGAAGCTGGCGCGTTTAGTCAGAATGGTTCCTTCCTGGTCTTGTCCTAAATCTGGCGAAAAAGCAAATGTACCGCGCCCAGGTGGATTTCATCGCCGTCGATTAGTTCGACGCCATACTCAGGGACTTGACGGCCGTTGACCCAAGTGCCGCTCGTACTACCCTCGTCAAAAATGCGATAGTGGCTTCCTTCCAGCATCAGGTTGGCATGGTGTCGGGAGACCGTCAGATCTTCGCGGAAGGCGATGTCACTTTGTGTTGGCGTACGGCCGAGTCGCACCGCCGGCCCGCTCAGTTCAATATACTGTGGCATCTCTGTAATGGATGCGATGACTTCCAAGTACGCTTGTATTACCGGACGGCCGAAACCTTCCATTGCTGCCTTGGCATCTTCGGACGTTTCGCTGGTTGCATAGGTTACCCCACCTTGGCTTTGTTTAGAACGTCCCTTGGGGAAAAGAGTGGGTATCCTGCCACTACGCATGATCCAGTAAATGATGCCCACGATAACAGCCAAAACAACCAGAACCAGGAAAATGTCAAGTACAATATTGCCCAACTCTCGGCCCGGTCGCAAATCCTGAGGGATGTTTTGTTCCCCTTCACTAATCGTGATCACCGTCGGTGGATTTGTCGCGCGCAAACCTTGCTCGTCCGTCACGACTATCTCAATGCTGTTGGCACCAAACTTCAGGTTAGTCAACTCCGCAGTGAAGTCGCCAATATCCTCCACCGCTACTTCTGCTACATCCCTGCCGTTTACGTACACATTTGCCGAGGTTATTTCTCGTTCAAGACCGTCTAGCCAAGAGACAGTAGCGCTCAGACGCAGCGGAACCGGCTCTTCCAAGTTGGGTAAAGATAATGCGTCTCCGTTAGGCGGTAGGTTCAGCGTAACCTGTGGTTGGTTATCAGGCATTTCAACAATCATCGAGTCCATGGCTGCTGGATCGTTGGCCAGTTTCAATTCAACATCGAACGAACCACCTGTCAGATCGTCCATCACATAGCGTACACGTGCATGTTCCCGGAAACTTGCGATATGGCTCCAAATACTGGCCAGGCCATCGCTATCGTCCAACCTGGTAGCCACTCCATGGGATGTGTCTGAAACTTCTTGCAGGAATGCTTGCCCTTGCTGCTGACCCGCCAATGTCAAATCGGTGCTATCTACCCAGATCGTATGAATGGGGAGGTTGAGGCCCAGGGTTCGGGTGAGGATGTCCGCGGGCTCAAACTGTGTGCTGACTACATCTGTCCCGTCTGACATGACGACAATTGAGGCTGCCATAATAGGATCGGGTTTCAGGCCTTCCACCTCCTCTAGCAAACTGGCGAGGCTGTCGACGAGTGCGGTTGAACCTGTTTCAGGCACCAGATCGTCCATGAAGAAATTCTGCACGCTGTTATAGAAGTTGTCCGGCGCCAATAATTGTGAGGCTTCTGTTTCGCCAACCTTATAGATGGCAACATAATCGAGCTGTTCCTGCATCCCGCTGCCGGCACTGGCAAACTGCTTGATAGCATCCTGAATTGCAGGCAATTGCGCCTCGACACCGGTTGGAATATCGATCAGAAAGACCGTGAGAGTACCCACCGGATGGGTATCCGTCACACTTGGGATCACGGCCGTACCATTACTGGTCAGGATGATCGCTTCACTGGCAAAATCAATGGCCTTACCCTCAGCATCACGTCCATATACGTGCAGGATGATCTCGGGAGGATTGGTTACGTCATTGCCGGTAATAAAGATTTGAGGCAGTTCAGGAATTTCGGGCGGCTCAGGTTCCTCTTCTTGTCCTCGCAAGGATGCCACAGCACCTGCCAAGGTCAAGACAGCGACCACTAGAGCGAGCGTTCTAAACCATGGATGAATTTTCCCCCACATAGTATTGTCCTTTTGATTGAGTTTCGCCATGCTATAATAGCAAACCAGAAGCAGATTGTAAACATAATGTTTGAAAGTCGTTGCGGGCATATTGTTAGCAAAGTAGCGAACTCCGGTTTCCCAAGTTTCTAGAACTTGCCTTTGAAGAGGAAACAGTTGCATCTGAGTTTTTCAAAACCGGATTTCTATTGCTACCAACAAGGCCTCGTACACCCTGAGGTGAACGGCCATGTGTGTATCTTAATGACACATCAATTACGAATCTACAGCGTGGCAATCATACTGTTGCTTCTGGCATATTGTTCGCTGGTGGCGGTTGCACAGGAGGATACGCAGTTACGACTGGTTTCGGTGGACACCACATCTTTTCCAACGGTGTACATCACTTTGTTGACAGCGGATTCCCGCAGCGCCCCTGCCGATCTTTCCAATCTATCCTTACGCGAGAACGGCACACCGGTCACGGATTTAACATTCACCCATATCCCTTCCGGCGTTGACGTCACCTTTGTGTTGGATGCCAATGTCGGCTTCAATGAAATAGATGACGAAAGCGGACTGACCCGGCGCGAAAAAGTTCGTGATACGATCCAGCGATTTACTACACAGTATATGAACCCTGACGGATTGGACTCCGTATCAATAGTTGTGCCCGGTGAAGATGCGCAAAGCGCTTTGTTTTTGCTGCAAGATGCGACCGCTTCACAAGATATTGTGAACGCCATAGACAGCTATGATCCCGCTAGATTGAATCCGACCCCCCTAAACGAGATGCTATCCTTGGCTCTGGATCACGCCCAAGAACGAAAAGACAACGGCCGTTATCAGGCCATCCTACTGTTTACCGATGGTAGGCGCTTGGACCAACAACTCTCATTTCCTCTGTTGGTGGCGCAAGCCAATGATGCGAGTACCCCTGTCTACGTGGCTATCTTGGGCGAAAGCGCTGATCCCAACGAAATTGCCAATGTCTCACGCCTCACAGAGCCCACACGTGCCTTCTATCTCCACATGCCGGAGTCGCAGGCCACCGATCCCATTTACCAAATCTGGCAGCAACAAGGCAACCCAGTGCAGGTGCAGTACCGTTCGCGTCAGCGGCAAAGCGGCCGTAGCCAGCTGACCATCAACCTGGGACCGACCTTGGTCAGTACCAGTTTTGAAGTCGCGATAGCTGCTCCAGAAATTCAGCTTTCAATAGACCAAGCGCAGATTCGCCGCGCCGGCATGGCCTCGGACACACCGTTGACAGCGCTTCAACCACTGGTTCAGCCTCTGACTATTGCCGTAGAGTGGCCGGACGGAATGCCCAGACAACTAGATGACGTGACGTTGCTCGTCGACGGGATCCCGCAAACTCTTACTGACGATTGGCAACTTGGCCCCCTGGGTCACATCGATCTGACTTGGGATATCAGCCATCTGCAAGAGGGAAGCGTTGAACTAGTTGCCCAAGTAACCGATGAATTAGGATATCGGGGAAGTAGCCCACCGCTATCAGTTGAGGTAACAATCGATCGACCTTTGCCGCCGACGCCCATTCCCACGGCCGAACCCGAAGCGATCACACAGCAGCCTTTGTCAACCCCTGAACTGCGCTGGGAACTACCCGCCGCCATTTTACTACTTCTCCTCCTCATTTCTGTTTTCTTACTCTGGCGCAGGCGCAGGGTTGCTGCAAGAAGCATGGGTACCCCAGATGAGGTTTCCGCTGCCGCTGGAGGTGAAGCCGGTCAATCAACCGCTGAGCCAGCGCTGATTGCCATGCTCGAACCGCTGGATAGCTCTTCACCTGAGCCTCTGACCTTGGACAATGAAAACATCACGATTGGCAGCCAGGCGCAAAGCGCTCAAATCCTGCTTTCGGATGAAAGTGTGGGCAGACTGCATGCACGTATCCGCCGCCAGGGCCATAATAACTATTGGCTTTTTGATGAAGGCAGCGCAGAGGGAACCTACCTCAATTACGAGCGCCTTGGTTTGGCCCCGCGAAAATTAACTGACGGTGATGTTCTACAATTTGGAAAGGTTGCTTTTCGCTTCCGTCTGCGGTCCCGCGTTGAATTAGGAGAACAATGATTGAAATCGCTATTGTGTTGGATATGGATGGCTTAATGGTAGACACGGAACCATTGTCACGCCGTGCATGGGATCAAGTATTGGCCGCGTATGGACATACGCTGGATGATTCTTTGTATAACAGCGTCATTGGCTACAGATTTGATGAAACTGCTACCACGCTGATAGAAGCATATGACTTGCCGGTAAATGTAGATACGCTCGGGCGGAAGAAAGCAGCCATACTTGCTGAGTTCCGTGCCTCTGGGGTACCGGTTATGCCCGGATTATATGAATTGCACGCTGCCATCAATCAGCGCGCCTTGCCGTGGGCTGTGGCAACTTCAAGCCCTCGATACCATGCTCAGGAGATCCTACGACAACTTGGATTGCAGGATTCGTGCCGCGTCATCGCGGCAGGCGATGAGGCGACACGCGGCAAACCGGCTCCTGATATTTACTTGCTTGCTGCCGAGCGCCTGGGCATTTCTCCGTCACGTTGTTTGGCTCTGGAAGATTCTGCACCCGGCTGCCGGTCTGCTTTAGCGGCGGGAATGATGGTCGTTGCCATACCCAATGGAGATACGGAAAAAGCTGATTTCCCGGTCGTCGATCACATCTTCTCCTCATTACACCATGTGGCTGATGGACTGGATACGCTGCTAGCCACGTTGACCTCACGCTAGCTGGGGGCGGGCCTCGTTATTTACGCAATTCCGCAGCACAGTATTTTGGCAGACGACTAGAACCTATCATCAAAGAGAGGGTTCTTGCCGCTGTGCAATTCAGAACTGGGTTTCTTTTGCTATCAACGACGCTTTTGCGCACCCGCTTAGCTGGTTTTTGCGATCTCGAGCATACGATCCAGGCGAAACGTTCTCCGGTCCTTTGCGAAGATGGCAATAGGCGATGATATACGTGGTACCGCTATGTTTTGCTGGATAAAGGGGAGTGATGACGCGCCGAGTGCGGCTGGCTCCGGTGCCCGCATAAACGATCTCCAAGGCTGACTGGTTTTTTAGGGCATGCCGCATAACTTGTGGTAAATCAAACCGAGGAATGCAGGGTGTAAAAATAGGTCCTCCTTGGGCTAGAATCAAATCGCCGACTGTAGAGAATCGCTGTTTTTCCAACTGGTCTACCATCCGTTTCAGAATCCTGGTCGTTGTATGTACGTCATTGAGCGCCCGGTGAGATTGGCCGGAGCGTACGCCAAGCTGGCGAGCGATGTGGCCGAGATTGTTGCGCCCGAAAGAGAAATTACGTCGCGCCAACCTCGACGATACGATGGCGCAGCCCAGGAGAAAGCCCGGTGGTTTCACTGTCCAAGACGACTACAGGTATCTCGGACAACTGTTTTTCAGCGAGGGTAATCAGCATCAACTAATTCCAAGGAAAAAGCACGCCAGAGAAAAGGGTTGGTAGTGGGATTGCAGACCGTTTCAGCTTTCTAAAAGCTTGCTAACTTCATTTTGCTAATAACAACCCGCTGTGCTATACTTTAAACATAATTTCCGGATAGTAAGTGCGATGGAAAGTGGGCAGTCCCCACTTTTTTTTATTGCTTAAGCTTTTTAGCTGGGTAGATAGAGAAATTACATGAAAAGCGAGTTTCTTTTAGCCTTTAATGAGATTTGTGAATCGCGTGGTTTGCCGAAAGAAGATGTTCTTGAGGCCCTAAGAACCGCGTTGGTTTCCGCATATCGGCGTGACGCCAACGTCAGTAATTTGCAGGATGTAAGGGCAGAAATCGATCAACGTACGGGTGAACCGACGATCTATGCTGAAAAAGAGGTTGTGGACAGCATATTTGACAACCGCACAGAAGTATTATTGAAAGTAGCTCGCCGTAGCGGGTTTCCCAAGGCTGAACTGGGCGATTTGGTTATGGTCGATAGTACCACCGCCAGTTTTGGCCGGATCGCCGCCCAAACAGCCAAACAGGTGCTGCTGCAACGTGTGCGCGAAGCCGAGCGCGAACATTTGTTCGAGGATTTCTCCGGGCGCGAAGGCGAACTGGTAAATGGCACGGTGCAAAGCATTAGCGGCCAACATATCACGATTGGCCTTGGACGGACCGAAGCAATTCTGCCTAAGAACCAGCAGGTTCAAAGAGAACGTTATCGGGCACATGACAAGATCCGTGTCTATGTGCTAGAAGTGCGTCGTACCAGCCGAGGGCCGCAGATAATTGTAAGTCGTAATCATCGAAATTTGCTGCGGCGTCTGTTGGAACTGGAAGTTCCGGAAATATACAATGGGCAGGTTGACGTCAAGAGCATCGCGCGTGAGGCCGGACAGCGCTCTAAAGTGGCAGTTCACGCTCTACAGCCCGGTGTGGACCCGGTTGGGGCTTGTGTCGGCATGCGTGGTGTGCGCATTCAAAGCATTGTCCGCGAACTCAACGACGAAAAGATTGATGTTATTGAGTGGGATCCGAACCAGCAGGCTTTTATCTCCAAAGCACTTAGCCCCGCGCGTGTTTCTCATGTTTTTCTGGAGGAGCATCCCAGTGAGGGTAGAACAGCCCTGGTTATTGTTCCCGATGACCAGCTTTCACTTGCCATCGGTCGCGAAGGACAGAACGCTAGACTTGCAGCCAAGCTGACTGGCTGGCGGATCGATATCAAGAGCTTGACCGAGGCCGCGACAGGTGCCATAGGCAACCTCGATCATCCCGCTGCTGATCCTGCGGTAGTTAAGAACGAAGTTTTGGTTGAACAGGTTCGCCACGTATTGGAGAAGAAAGAAGCAGGACGGCCGATTACATCGGAGGATTACCAGATGCTGTCGCGTATGGTGGCCGGTGTGGAAGGGCGGATTGTTGACAGCCGGGCCGAATCTCATGCCGAAGTACGCCGCGAACGGGTCGAAGCCCGTAAGCGTGTTCCACCGGTGGCCTGGAAGTTGCCCCTGGAAGAACTGGACCTACCTGGGCGCATTCATAACCTACTTCTGGACAACGACGTCGACACGGTTGGTGCTGTACTGCTCAACCTGGAAATGGGTGATGAAGTTTACCTGGAGTTCCACGGCTTTGGCGACAAGATGTTGGAAACATTGAAAGAATATGTAGCCGTCTATCAAATGCCCGTCGAGGACATCGTTGAAGAGGAACTGGTTGAAGCTGTTGATCAGGAAACCATCGAAGAAATAGAAGAAGACATTGTCGAAGAGAGCGTTGAAGAGGTAGAGTCAGAGGAACTGCTCGCCGTGGTCGAAGAAAGTTTGGCAGAAGCAGAGGCGGTAGAGGAAGAGTTGCTCGTCGCAATGCCCGATGAAGAAGTCGTTGAAGACGAGGAAGAACCGGTACCCGACATTGACGACCTCTCAAAGTCGCTCTTCGAGATCGAACCGGAACCGGTAAAGAAGACAAAAAAGAAACCCGCAATTGTAGTAGTCAGTTCCGATGATCGGCCCGGAGAAGAGCGGGAATCTGACGATAAGAGTGATCCACGTCGAGGACGCAGTCTCGTCTTTGATGAAAAGGCAGGCGAAGTAGTAGTCAAACGTAAGCGCAAGCGTGGACGCGGCCGTCCAGATTGGGAAGAATTCGATTCGGATGAGCTTTAGTGGCCAAGAAAAACCCGCGCCGTTCCAAGCATGTTCCACAAAGAACATGCATTGTCTGCCGGGAGAAGTTTGATAAACGGCGGTTAACCCGCATTGTGCGTACAGTAGATGAAGGTACCATCGTCGATTTAACAGGTAAACGAAACGGCCGTGGTGCTTACCTTTGCGACCAGGCGACCTGCTGGGAAAAGGCCTTGGAAAGTGTACAGTTGCTTAATCAAGCGATGATGGCGGAAGTGACATCAGCAGAAAGAGCAGAGATAGCAACGCACAGGCCCACCTATAACAAGGTGATGGAGAAAGAGAATGACGCAGACTAAAACGCTGATTGAAGTGCCAGATTTTGTGACGGTTCGTGAATTGGCTGGAATCATGAAGCTCAGCCCCATCGATGTCATCAAGGAGTTGATGAGCAATGGTATCATGGCCAACATCAACCAGCAGATTGATTTCGATACAGCGTCCATTGTAGCCGAAGAGATGGGCTTTGAAGTCGTTGCGCCCGCAGCGAAAGTTGACGAAGATGAAGAGCTCGACGAGCAGCTTGCCTGGCGTAAGGTGCTGGCAGAGGAGCAAGAAGCCGATCTGAAACCTCGTGCACCAATCGTAACCATGCTTGGACATGTTGATCATGGCAAAACTTCCCTCTTAGACGTTGTTCGCCAATCTAATGTTCAATCTGGCGAGGCAGGTGGGATTACCCAACATATTGGCGCGTATCAAGTTAACAAAGAAGGCGAACTGATCACCTTTTTGGATACTCCAGGTCATGAGGCGTTTACGGCCATGCGTGCACGCGGCGCACAGGCTACTGATATCGCTGTTCTCGTCGTAGCTTCTGATGATGGTGTGATGCCTCAAACTCGTGAGGCAGTTGACCACGCGCGTGCGGCGCGCGTGCCGATTATCGTTGCCTTGAACAAGATCGATCTCGAAAGCAGCCGCCCTGAACGGGTCAAACAACAATTGGCTGAGATTGGTCTGATTCCCGATGAGTGGGATGGTGATACCATGGTTATCCCCGTTTCTGCCAAAGAGAAGTTGGGCATTGATGATCTCCTTGAAGCGATTCTGTTGATATCTGAGGACATTGAGCCCCGCGCTAACCCAGCCGCTTCGGCAACCGGGACCGTTCTTGAAGCCAAAATCGAGAAAGGTCGTGGTGCTATGACCACCTTGTTGGTGCAGAATGGCACGCTCAAAACGGGTGACACATTGCTTGTTGGCGACAATTACGGCCGTATCAAGGCCATGTTCGATTACAAAGGCAAGCGAATCCGTGAAGCGGGACCATCAATGCCCGTCTCAGTGTCTGGTTTGGGCAGCATCCCACAAGCCGGTGAACAATTCCGAGTGGTTGAGAGCGAGAAGGCAGCGCGTAGGATAATTGCTGAGGAGCAAGATGATCAGCGCCAGGTAACCATAGGACCGCAGAAGTCCATTACCCTGGAAGAGTTCTTCAGCCGCTTGCAAGAAGGGGAGACCAAATCACTGAACCTGATTGTAAAAGCAGATGTGCAAGGATCATTGGAACCAATCGTCAATACACTTGAGCAGATGGCTAACGAGGAAGTGTCTGTGGAAATTTTGCGTGCTTCTACTGGCAATGTTAGCGAAAGTGACGTGATGTTGGCCTCCGCATCCGACGCCATTATTCTGGGATTTAACGTCGATGTTGATCCCATTGCCAGAGCCGCTGCCGCCAGCGAACGAGTTGATGTCCGCAATTATCGCATCATTTACAAGCTCTTCGAAGATGTAGAAAAGGCGATGAAAGGAATGCTCGCGCCAACCTATCGCGATGTGGTCATCGGCCGGGCTGAAGTACGCGAAGTATTTCGTATTCGTGGCATCGGTAACATAGCTGGATGCTACATGCGCACAGGTGTTGCACGCCGTAATGCCAGCGCCCATATCGCCCGTAACGGTAAATTGCTATATACCGGCCCCATTGGCAGCCTGAAACACTTGCAGGAAAACGTTCGCGAAGTGAAAACCGGCTTTGAGTTCGGTGTCAGCATCGAGGGCTGGAACGACTATGCGCCGGGCGATCTCATCGAGTTCTTCGTCTCAGAAAGAGTAGAGATCTAAACCTCATGAGCAAAATACGCCAAGAACGGACGGCCGAAGAGATCCGCATGATCCTGAGCGACCTCCTCAGGCGTGATGTCAGTGACCCCCGTTTACAGGATTTGACGGTTACGCGTGTCATCATCGATCGCGAATTGCAGCATGCCAACGTATACATGAATGCGCTGGGTGATGAATCGCGGCAGAAGGAAGTCATGCTTGCCCTCGACAAAGCTGGGGGCTTTTTTCGTTATGAGCTGGCCCAACGTATGAGCCTTCGTACGGTTCCGGAGTTGCATTTCCATTGGGATCCCACATTGGCTTATGCTGAAGAGGTGAACCAAATTCTGGATAGTCTCGACATTCCCCCCGAAATCGAAGAGCAGTCCGCGCCACCAAACGAGCAAAGCCCACCCTCATGATTCAACACACGCTCGAAAAAGCTGAAAACATTCTGGTTGTAACCCACGTAGATCCTGATGGTGATGCCATTGCGTCTTTAACGGCCGTTGGCCTGGCACTGAAGCAAATCGAGCAGAAAGCTACCCTCGTTTGTGATGACAGCGTTCCCGAACGCTTCCGCTACTTGCCTCTCTCTCAGAAGGTCCGCAAAAGTCCGGATACAGTGAAGGGTCATGACCTGTTAATTGCCGTTGATTGTGGCGACGAATTTCGCATGGGTAGAGCCTTCTCCTCACTGCCGGATCCCAAGCCCTTCATCATCAATATCGATCACCATGTGACCAACACACGCTTCGGGGATATAAACCTGGTTGACCCCAAGGCCACGTCTACCGCAGAAATGTTATACCATCTGTTTGCAGACCTTGGAATCACCATATCGCCAGAAATCGCATTGAGCCTGCTCACCGGGTTAGTGACAGATACCCTGGGCTTTTGCACCGTAGGAGTGTCCGCTGACACGTTGCGTATAGCCGCCGACCTTGTCGAATCGGGTGCAGATCTCGGCTTCGTCACCATGTATGCCCTTAACCTGAAATCCATGTCCACAATGCAATTGTGGGGTACGGGCATGAATAAGATGCAGCTAGAAAAAGGGTTGCTGTGGACCAGTATTACCAATCAAGAACGCAAAGCCGCTAACTTTCGCAGCAATAGCAGCGTTGGGCTGGTGAATTTGCTGGCTGACGTAGACGAGGTCTCAATGGGTGCGGTCCTGATGGAAATGGACGACGGTACAGTAAAAGTGGGTCTGCGTTGTCGCCCGCCGTATGATGTGTCTGCCGTAGCTGTAGGCCTGGGTGGTGGTGGGCACCCCCTTGCCGCCGGTTGTACGATGACAGGATCTCTCGCAGAGGCTGAAGCCCTTCTTGTTCGCTCTTGCCAGGATGCCATTGCCTGCCAGTCAAGCCCCGTGCTTGAAATGGAGCAAGGAGATTAGTTGCCGCAAACGTGCCGGCTCTGCTGCTTTCCTCTCCCCAATTAACGGAAGCCAATGTCCCTGGAAGGCCTTCTTAATATCGACAAGCCCGCGGGGATTACCTCCCACGATGTTGTAAATCGCATACGCAAACTGAGCGGAATTCGCCGCGTAGGTCATGCCGGTACCCTGGACCCCTTGGCAACCGGGGTGTTGCTACTGTGTATCGGTAAAGCAACGCGCCTGGCAGAGTATTTGGTCGGTCACTCAAAGAGTTATGTGGCCACCGTGCGCTTGGGACAAGTTACCGATACCTATGACGCCGATGGTGAAATCGTAGCTCAAAACGATATTCACATCTCGCCGTTTGATATTGAACAGGCACTGCCACAATTTCGCGGCCGTATCCAACAAAAGGCGCCCATTTACTCGGCGATCAAACGTGGCGGACAACCCCTATATAAGTTGGCCCGGCAAGGTAAGGATGTGGAACCGCCGCTGCGCGAGGTATCTATCTACGACCTGCAATTGCTCGCTTGGGAAGAACCGTTTCTGCAACTCAAAGTCGTCTGTTCTGCCGGCACCTATGTACGCTCCTTGGCCCATGACCTGGGAGAGCTATTGGGCTGTGGCGGGCACATTACAGCACTAAGACGAACGGCCGTTGGCAATTTCTCCGTCGATCAAGCCATACCCCTCTCTGATTTAGTTGAGGACGACTGGAAGCAGCACTTACAGCCTAGTGACACGGCCGTGCAGCATCTGCCGCGCCTCGATCTGACGCTACAAGAGGTACAGCGCGTTCAATTTGGACAACGCCTACCACGACACGAAGATCATCCTGACGCCCCCTTTGTTCGTATTTACGGACCACGCGGCCAATTCCTTGGCGTGGCCACCGCTCGCGAGAACACTTGGCAGCCGCACAAAGTGTTTCTGCCTGACCCATAACTCCCGAAACCTGGTTATTGAACCCTAGCAGACGCCCATAAAGAGAAAACACTTGCATCGTTACACAGCAAAATCGGGTTTCTTCTGAAACGAACTCTGGTACAATTGTATCTATGCCAGCCGTCGCAAATATAACTTTATGACTCAGAAAATTGTACATGTCAACACCCTAGCCGAATTAGTAGATCGCCGGCCCACTTATCTCGCTCTAGGTTCCTTCGATGGTGTACACCGTGGTCACCAGGCGATACTGCGCAAGATGGCCGGTGCGGCAAACGCCTCCGGTGTCCGCTCCGCTGTTCTCACCTTCTATCCCCACCCCAAGCGCCTATTACAAAACCTGCAAGGTCGTCATTACATCAACACCCTGCAAGATCGCCTCGCCTTACTCCTTGACCAGGGAGTCGATCTTGCCATTGCCCACCCCTTCAATGAAGAACTACGCAATACCCGCGCCGCTGATTTTGTAGACCAGTTGTGTGAATCACTGGATATGCGCCAGATCTGGGGCGGGAACTTTGCTTTTGGTTATCAGAGAGAAGGGACCGTAAACTTCCTCCGCCTTCTCAGCCCGCAAAAAGGGTTTACTGTACAGTTGGTCGAATCCATGGTACGCTGGGATGGTGAACTGGTCAGCAGCAGCCGTATTCGGCAAAGTCTGTCCAAAGGGGCCTTGAGCGACGTGAACGGTTGCTTGGGACGGCCGTATTCCTTGAGCGGTGACGTGATAAAAGGTGATCAACGGGGACGCACCATCGGCTTTCCTACGGCAAATCTAGCCCTCTGGGATGAACTATTCCTTCCTGCCAATGGTGTCTATGCAACCTATGCCTGGCTCGCAGGCCAACGGTATAAAGCTGCCACCAATGTTGGGGTGCGCCCCACCGTCGACGGCCGCCAGCGCCAAGTGGAGGCTCACCTCCTTGATTTTGATGGCGATCTCTATGGGAAGAATATTCGACTACAATTTATCGCCCACATACGTCCCGAAAAGAAGTTTTCAGGCCTCGACGCCCTCAAAGCACAGATCGACGCCGATGTGCTGGACGTGGATCGACGCCTATAATGTTGGCTGACTATCTGGAGAAGAGGAGAGGGCACGGCCATGGATTACCGGAGGAAAATGATAACCCATGGCCCTGGTGCCTCTGAGGAAGGAAGAGGGAAATGGAAGTAACCATAGGTTATCGCCATAACCTTACGAAAAACATTAAGCAGTGACGATTAAAAAGGATGTTAGGCCATGCTGGCAAAAGTACTTAGCAGTGCCATCGTTGGATTAGATGCAGAACTCGTCGAGGTTGAGGTAGACATCATAAGAGGATATCCCAATTTTATGATGGTCGGCCTCCCCGATGCCGCCGTGCGCGAAAGCCGCGACAGAGTCCACGCTGCAGTAAAAAACAGTGGCCTTTCCTTCCCCGCCAACAAGCGCATCACTGTCAATCTTGCCCCCGCTGATCTGCGAAAAGAAGGCCCCGCCTATGATCTCCCCATTGCCGTAGGTGTATTGGCGGCCACGCAGCAAGTCTGGCCCGACCAATTAGAAGGATCGCTGTTCGTTGGCGAATTGTCCCTGGAAGGCACCACGCGCCATACGAAAGGCATACTCCCCCTCGCTGCACTGGCTCGCCGGCAAGGCCTCAAGCGCGTATTTGTGCCTGCCGACGATGCCGGGGAAGCGGCGCTGATGCCTGATGTTGAAGTAATTCCGGTCACGAGTCTGGCGGAACTGGTAGGCCATTTAACGGGATTACGGCCGATCGCCCCCCACACCGTTGACGTCGATCAAGCATTTGAGGGCGATCTTGTGTACGCGGCCGACTTTTCCGACATCATGGGGCAGGAACACGTCAAGCGCGCCATGGAGCTCTCGGCTACAGGTGCGCATAATATACTGCTCTCAGGACCGCCTGGTTCCGGCAAAACGCTCATTTCCAAGTCACTCCCCAGCATTCTGCCCCGGATGAATGTAGACGAAGCTTTGGAAGTGACCAAGATTTACTCCGTAGCCGGATTGCTGCCTACCGACACGCCGCTCATCCGCAATCGGCCGTTTCGCTCTCCGCACCACACCATCAGCTACGCCGGACTGGTTGGCGGCGGGGCCTGGCCGCGCCCTGGTGAAATCTCCCTTGCCCACCGCGGCGTCCTTTTCCTCGATGAGCTGCCCGAATTTGGCGAGCGACTGTTAGAAGTATTGCGCCAGCCACTCGAAGGAAACCCGCGCGAAGTTTCAATCTCCAGAGCTTCAGGCACCATCACCTTCCCCGCCAATTTCATATTAGTCGCCGCCCAAAACCCTTGCCCCTGCGGCTACTATGGCGACGCGAAACGGGCTTGCACCTGCTCCAATGCAATGGTCACAAGATATCAAAAGAGGATTTCCGGCCCGCTTATGGACCGTATCGATCTTCACGTCGACGTACCACGCGTGGAGTACGAAAAACTCACATCTGCGCGCCGCAGCGAACCTTCTGCTGCCATCCGCGAGCGTGTCGAATCCGCCCGCGCCCGCCAGGTCGAACGCTTCAAAGAACGTGGCATTTATTGCAACGCCGAAATGGGACCGAGCGAAGTGCGAGAATTCTGCCCTCTCGACGAAACCGGCAGCCGCCTTATGAAAAGCGCCATGTCCCAAATGAGCCTCAGCGCCCGCGCCTTCCACCGTGTCCTCAAGGTCGCCCGAACCATAGCCGACCTCGCCGCCACAGAAAAAATCCAACCCGCTCATCTCGCCGAAGCTCTGCAATACCGACCGCGGCAAAACTAAGCCGCGAATCGTACCGCGGCATCTCTGCCGGCCAATCACCACTAGGTCTTCCATCATAGAATGTAAATACCCGATGACGCCGCCATCAATCTTTTTCATTTAGTCTGTTAGCTTACATACCGGAAATCTGCTATAGTTATGATAACGTTTATTGCACCAAACAGACCTAAGCCACCTCAAAATCATCGATTTTTACGACCAATTTAATTTTACCCTTGACATATGCCGCATAATATGGTACGATGTGATTGTTTAATCATACAAAAAGCTGCATAATAACGTGGATTAGGAAAGGAAGAAAATAATGGTTGTCCACTACAATTTACGAGAACAAGTTCTTAACGCAATTGGTAGCCGTATTATCAGCGGTGAACTAAACCCCGGGGATGTCTTGCCCAAGGAAGATACCCTCAGTGAACAGTACGGCGTCAGCCGCACGGTGATACGTGAAGCTGTAAAAGGTCTTGCTGCGCGTGGACTGGTGGAATCACGCCCCAAAGTAGGTACCATCATTCGCCCGCGTGGTGACTGGCAAATGTTGGATCCCTCCGTTCTGGAATGGGTAGCTACGTCCAAGCCCGATGGTAAGTTCATGTTAGATCTGGCTGAAGTACGCTTGGCTGTCGAACCTCCCATGGCCGCGCTGGCTGCCCGTAATGCGACCGATGAAGACATCGAGAACATCAACGTTGCCTTCCAGGCCCTGGAGGCCGTCGAAGAAGACGATGTAGAGGGCTGGGCCCGAGCCGATCTGGAGTTTCACACCGTTATTGTCTCTGCTTGCCATAATGAATTCCTGGCCTATATTGTGCGCGCTATCCGCAAGCCGCTTTACAGCAGGCGGCTGATCAACGCCTCATTGGCCTCCATGATGAAGCCTGAGGATGTGGCCGATCCCTTCGAATCGCCACGAGATGAAGTGCTTGCGCGCCACAAGGCTTTGGCGGAAGCCATTGCAGCAACACGATCCAGAAGGTGCGGAGCTCGCCTCCCACATTCTATTGCGCCGTGTGACCAAGCTGATGGCAGGCGAGGTTTTCGAAGATTAATGTGATTAAGCGCTGTTCGTTAAATCGTTTCCCATCCGCCTAGGGACGATCTTCGCTTCACCAACCTTTATTCAAAAAACCTTGTGCCGCCGTCAACGGGTCGCAGCCCGTTGACGGCGGCATTTTGCAATAGCCCCGATCACCGTTAAGAATTCACAAATAACAGATTATGACGCCACGAGTCGCCACCATCTCTGATATAGAAACCATAGAAAGCGTGCCGTTGGAACGACGAAGCCTGCCTGCCAGCACATATGAAGCCATTCAACAGGGAGCCGGCATCAAGTCAGACAAGATCGCCCTGCAGTTTTTCTTGCAAGGGTCTGGATTTTATGATGCCGTATTCTATACCTATCGTGACCTGTTAGGGCTCATCACCCAGACAGCCAACATGTTTTACGACCTGGGTATTGGCAAAGATGATGTAGTCTCTATGATCTTGCCCAATTTACCCCAGGCATTTTTCACCATTTGGGGCGCAGAAGCCGCCGGAATAGTCAATCCCATCAATCCTATGCTGGAGCCGCAGGAGATGGCTGACATAATGAACGCTGCCGGAACCAAGCTGCTAGTGACCCTGGCTCCCTTCCCCGGCATAGACACCTGGCCGAAAGTAGCTTCTATCGCCGATCAAGTGCCTTCATTGCAGACGATATTGCGGGTCAATCTGGTTAACTACCTGACCATCTTGAACAAATTGGCTGTAAAGTGGCTGGTTTTCCGTGGTGACAAAGGACCTAAACCACGAGCACAGGTCCTTGATTTTGTGACCAGAGCCCGTCGTTACACGACCGAGAGATTGGTCAGCGATCGCCAAATCCAGCCCGACGATATCGCCTCCTATTTTTGTACTGGGAGCAGGACCGGCACGCCAAAACTGGCACAGCACACCCACTTTAATGAACTCTTCGATGCCTGGTCTGCCGCTGAGACGATTTCCATGACGGCCGACAAGATCGTCTTCTGTGGCTTGCCTCTCTTCCACGTCAACGGCGTCATCGTCACCGGTTTGATCCCCTGGATGCGCGGCGCATCTGTCGTGCTCGGCCCCCCTTTCGGCTATCGTGCCGAAGGTGTCATCCCCAATTTTTGGCGGATCGTAGATTATTACAAGATCAATTTCTTTAGTGCGGTGCCCGCCGTTTATAGCGCGCTGCTCAACGTGCCTGTAGAGGATGCCGACATCACAACTCTTGAATTCGCCATCTGCGGCGCGGCCCCACTCTCCGCAGAGGTTTTTCATCAGTTTGAAGAGCGGACGAATAGCCGCATTCTAGAGGGATATGGCCTGACCGAAGGTGCCTGTCTCAGCTCTGTTAATCCCTTGGCTGGTGAACGGCGTGTGGGATCGATCGGGCTGCGCTTACCCTATCAGGAAATGAAAGTTGTAGCCCTGGATGAAGATGGAAATTATTCGCGAGATTGCCAGGTGGATGAAATCGGCCACGTTGTGCTGCGCGGCCCCAATGTATTCAAAGGTTATAAGGAAGAAGCCCACAAACAATCCGTCTGGATTGATACCGGAGACGGCCGTGGCCAATGGTTCAATACAGGCGACCGCGGCCGTCAAGACGCTCAAGGATACTTCTGGCTCAGCGGGCCTTCACATGCGTCGCTCGCGGGTTTTCTAGACGCACAGCGCTGATCTTATACTCTGGAATCTTGGCGATCGGGTCCAGGGCAAAATCCTGCGTCAGCCTATTTGCCGGAGCCTCCCGCCAATGGAAGGCCAGGAAAATAGTCCCTGGCGGAACGCCTTCGCTTATCTTCAAACGCGTTCGGACGCTTCCGCGACGGCTCTTGATTACCACCGCGTGATTATCTTCCACACCAACGGCCGCCGCATCCTCACGATTCACCTCGACATAGCCGCGTGGCTCTCGCCACGCCAAGGGTCCACTGCGCCGCGTCATCGTCCCCGAATGGTAATGATACAACACGCGCCCCGTCGATAAGATCAATGGATACTCCTCGTCCGCCTGTTCCGCAGGATCCTTCGCCCCTACCGGACTGAATTTCCCCAACCCACGTGCGAACTTTTCGACATGCAAAATCGGTGTGCCCGGGTGATCAACATCGGGGCAAGGCCATTGCAGCCCTTCGCCTTGCAATCGTTCATGGCTCATCCCGCCATAAATGGGAGTCACCGTGGTTAGCTCAGAAAAAATAGCCGCCGGCGAATCATAATGCCAGTAATTGGCCTCCCGCCCTTTGTCCATTTTTTGATCGAAGCGCGCCGCAATCTCGGCCGTTATTCGCCAATCCGCACGAGCCTCTCCTGGAGCGGGTAAGACAGGCTGTATCAGCTGTACGCGCCGTTCCGTATTTGTGAAAGTGCCATTCTTTTCTAGCGAAGAGGCTGCCGGCAGAATCACATGGGCCAGATGTGCCGTCTCACTGGGGAAAATATCCTGCACAATCAAGAAGTCGAGACGTGCGCAAAGCTTTTTCCACGTGGGTGGTGTCCGGGTCAGTCATCATCGGGTTTTCACCCATGACATATTGCGCCTTAATCTTGCCCTCGCCGATAGCGTGCATCGCCTCCACGATAGTCAGGCCCACTTCACCGGGCAAATCGTCTACGTTCCATATCTGGGCAATCCTGTTCCGCTTTTCGTCGTCCGTGACATGCTGGTAGCCGGGATACACATTGACCAGCCCACCCACATCGCAAGCCCCCTGCACATTCGCTTGTCCACGCAAAGGATTGACCCCGGTAGAACGTTTACCGATCTGCCCGCATAGCATCGCCAGATTGGCCAGGGTTTTCACCATGTCCGTGCCGTTACTGCGCTGGGTGATGCCCATCGCATAAAAAATACCGCTATGCCCCCGTTCCCCCTCGTAGATCGACTGTCCGCTGGCCCGTTCGCCGAAGGCATAAATTCGCGCCGCTTCCTCGATTTGCTCCACCGGCACGCCCGACTTCAGCGAAGCATGTTCTGGAGTATACGCTTTGACGACGGCCGCTAACTCATCGAAACCCTCCGTTCGTTCGGCGATAAAAGCCTCATCCGTCCACCCCTCACGGATGATAATATGCATGATCGCCAGGAAAACGTAAATATCCGTACCCGGTTTAACCTGCAAGAATAACGTTGCATTCTCAACCAGCGGAATACGTCGCGGATCGACAATGATCACATTCGCCCCACGCTTGGCCGCGCGCACGACTTCATAGCTGATCACAGGGTGTGACTCGGCCGTGTTTGAACCGGTGATAAAGATACAATCTCCATCACGGATTTCACGCATAGAGTTGGTCATTGCCCCACTTCCGAAGGCCTGCACGAGGCCTGCAACGGTTGAACTGTGTCAGAGGCGGGCGCAATGGTCTAAATTATTCGTACCGATCGCAGCCCGCATAAACTTCTGGAAAACGTAATTATCTTCATTGGTGCAGCGTGCCGACGTTAATCCCATAACCGAATCCGGGCCATATGCCTTGACCGTATCCGCCAATCTTTCCGCTACCAGGTCAAGTGCCGTGTCCCAATCTGATCTCAACAAAACTGTCCGCGATATCTGGTTTTCGTACGGCCAGGGGAGAAGTCTGCGGCAGTTCCCACGGTTCATCGGTCAGGCCAAGCTCATAAGCCACATCGCGGCGGATCAACGGCCGTGTCAAACGGTCACGATCCCTGACGAAATCCCAACCATAGCGCCCCTTGCTACACAAGAGCTCGCCGTTGACCGAGAGATCGCCTGCACCATTGGCGTAAAGAATCTCCCCATCCTTCAGCGCGTACTCAATATGGCAGCCGACTCCGCAATACCCGCACACCGTTTCGACCCGCTCCAGCTCCCATTCGCGACCCCGTCCCAGACGCGAGACCGGCATCAAGGCCGCTGTCGGGCAGACCTGTACACAGCTTCCACAATAGACACAAGAAGAATCTATCATAGGTCCGTCAAACGGCGTAGCTACATGACTCTCGAACCCGCGCCCCACGATCTCTATCGCATTAGCCCCAATAACCTCGCTGCAAACGCGCACACAACGGCTGCAGAGGATGCAGTATTGGTGATCGCGGATGAAAAATGGATTGTCATCCTGGTACAGCGTTCGCGAGAGTTCGAAATCATAACTGGTTTCCTTGATGCCATACTCGTAAGCATATTTCTGCAGCAGGCAATTCCCTGCCTTATCGCAAATCACGCAGTCCAACGGATGATCGGAGACAAACAGGTCGATAATATCCCGCCGCATCGCGTTCAGCTGCTCGCTCTGAGTGCGCACGACCATACCATTCTGGCAGGCCAGCCCGCAGCTGACTACAGGCATGGATTGGCCCTCGACTTCTACCATGCAAAGGCGGCAGCCACCCGAAATAGATAGTTCAGGATGGTAACAGAGATGCGGGATCTCAATGCCGTTTGCATGAGCCGCCTCTATTACCGATTTGCCTTCCTCAGTCTCAATTGTTTGGCCATCGATTTTTAATTCGATCATTTTTCCTTACCTTGTTGAGAGATGCCAACTTTCTAAAAGCTGGCATCTCTTGCCATCTCATTGAACCAGCGCCTCATATTCGTGTTTGAAATATCTCAGGGTGCTCAACACAGGATTGGGCGCTGACTGCCCCAATCCGCAAAGGCTCGTTGTTTTTACCAACGTACAAAGATTCTCCAGCTTGTCCAGGTCTTCAGGTACGCTGTCTCCCGCAATAATTTTATCCAACATATTGCGTATCTTGACCGTTCCTACACGACAAGGCACGCATTTCCCGCAGCTTTCGTCTACACAGAAATCCATGAAAAAGCGCGAGAAATCGGGCATACCTGTCGTATCGTCGATGATCACCAGCCCACCCGAACCCATGATTGAACCGAGCTTCCCCAGGGTCTCGTAGTCTACCGGCGTATCGAGGTATGCTGCGGGGATGCAGCCGCCGCTGGGTCCGCCCGTTTGGGCCGCCTTAAACATGTGTCCACCAGGAATACCGCCGCCAATCTCAAAAACTATTTCGCGCAGCGTAATGCCCATGGGTACTTCAATCAAGCCTGTGTTGCGCAAATGCCCGGCCAGGGCGAAGACTTTGGTGCCTTTGCTTTTCTCTGTCCCGATAGCGGCAAACCACGCTGCCCCTTTGTTAATAATCGAAGGCACATTGGCCATTGTCTCCACATTGTTAATGCCCGTGGGCATCCCCCACAGGCCTGCTGTAGAGGGGTACGGTGGGCGTATGCGTGGAATGCCTCGTTTTCCTTCAACGGAATGAATCAAAGCCGTCTCCTCACCGCAGACGAAGGCCCCGGCCCCAATCCTTACTTCAGGGGAAAAGCTGAAACCAGTTCCCAGCACCGAATTGCCTAAGATGCCGCGCCGTTTTGCAGCGCGGATGGCCCGCCTGATGCGTTGAATGGCAATTGGATACTCGCCGCGAATGTAGAGGTAGCCTTTGGTCGCACCAACAGCGTACGCATTGATGATCATTCCTTCCAGCACGCGGTGTGGATCATCTTCCATTACAGTGCGATCCATATACGCTCCCGGATCACCTTCGTCGCCATTGACAATCACATATTTTTGCGCGGCATCCTCTTGGCGCACAAAGTTCCACTTCACGCCCGTGGGGAATCCAGCTCCGCCGCGACCGCGCAGCCCACTGCGCAAAATCTCGTCGCAAACCTCGGCCGGCGTCATTTTGTCCAGCACGTGAGCCAATGCCCTATAGCCGCCATGCGCCAGGTAATCCTCTAGTTTTTCAGGATTGATATGCCCAGTTTCGCTCAGAACGACATTAACCTGCTTCGTGAAAAATGGTAAGTCGAGCGGGATGATGTTTTTCTCTAGCCCTTGCTTCGCTTCTGCCGCTCGCCGGCTGGCCCTGAAGTGCAGAAAATCATGCGGTGATACTCCTTCTTCCTTATCATCCGCATCGAGCTCATCCGCGCTTTCATCTGTGGGCAGATGGCGCATGACGATTTGTTGGGCAATTTCGCCTGAGACATCACCGTAGAGTACGGAATCTTCCTCCTTCGTATCCACGCGTACCAATGGCCCCCGGCTGCACAAACCCATACACCCCGTCTGCACCACCTCCGCTTCATATTCGTCGCCTTTATATGCGGCTACCCCTTGTTGCACGGCCGTATGCACTGGCCCCGCTCCAGCAGAGAGGCAAGCGGTGCTCGTGCAGCAAAAAATCCGGCGCCGGTATTGCTCCTGTCGGGTGCGTTCTTTCTGTGCCAGCTCTTCGAGTATCGTGTTGTTCATCCTGCCTCCTGCTCTTGCTGCAGTCTCTCTTTGGATAGGGAAACAACTTCCTTGACGCGGTTTTTCACACCATCCGCCGTCGCTTTGCCGCTCACTTGACCATTCAAGACCACAACCGGTGCCAGCCCACAACTGCCCAAACAGCGCGCATTTCTCAGGCTAAATAATCCGTCTGCCGTGGTGTCGCCCGCGGCAACACCAAATTCGGTGGCCAGTGCCTGAACGATCTCGTCAGATCCTTTTACATGGCATGCCGTGCCCGTGCAGATGATGCAGTTATTCTCGCCCAGCGGTTCAAAAGTGAACATGTGGTAGAACGTCGACACGCCATATACTTGGCTCAAAGGCACATTTAGTTGGCGCGAGATGTAAATCAGGAGATCTTCGGAAAGATACCCCATAGACTCCTGTGCCGAATTAAGAACTTCCAAGAGCGCATCTTGTTCATAGTCGAAAAGCTTCATCGTGCGATCGATCGCTTTATAGCGCTCGTCGCCGCTGGGATGTGGTTTCTCTTTCGTTCGAGGTGTTACTGTTGAGGTCATAAGCCGCCCTGCTTTTTTTGCTGAGTTATGCCCAATAATTAAATCTGGATCGCCACATGATTATCGCCAGGACTTAGGGTATGAGGCTTTTTGGACCCAGTTAAGCCCCACGGATTATGGGGAATCTGACCGTAATTATAACCTGAATGTGAAAGAAATCACGAGGAAGATGTCAGCAAAAATTGTGGTGGTGGGGTCTTCAGATTTAGCGGTGGCGTGTCACGGACTCTCGAATCATCAGTTCGGCGTTGAATAGTTCGACGCCCGGTGGCTTCTTATTGATCAAATCCAAAATCGCTTTTGCGGCCGCCTGACCCATTTCGACCGCCGGTTGTCTGAGCGTCGTCAGCGGGGGAACCATATAAGCGGCAGAAGTCTCATCGTCAAACCCAACCAGCGATACTTCTTCCGGCACCCGAATACCGCGCCGGTAAAGCGCTAATCTGGCTCCAAAAGCCATTTGGTCATTGGCCGCAAAAATCGCGCTAAATGACCGTCCCCGTCCGAGTAACATTTCTACGGCCAAAACCCCGGATTGCTGCTGCAAATTACCTTCGACCACCAGCCGTGGATCCGGTTCAATACCCGCATCCGCTAATGCCTGTTGGTAACCTCTGTAGCGGTCCATTATATCCTCTACGGCCGCTGCATAGTTCATATCGGCCGTAATATGAGCAATTTGGCGATGTCCTCGTTCTAACAGGTAACTGGTAGCGATGTAGGCAGCTTCAAAGTTATTCAAATAAATATTGTGGTTCGACATTGTGGTTAACTTGCGGGCAACGACGACCAGCGGTTTTTTCATGGCAATTTCATGCAGCGTCTCCTCAGGTGTTTGGCCGCCAAGAACAATTATGCCATCCACTTGCCGCTCTAATAACATATTCAAAGCACGCTGTTCAATTAGTGTTTGCCAACGCCCATCCACAAAAAGCGGCCAGTAATTCGATACTTCCAGCCCCTCTAAGATCCCACGCAAAATACCATCATAAAAAGGACTTCCAAAATTCTGGGTTAGGATGCCAATTGTCATCGACTGCCCGCTGGCCAGGCTTTGAGCGAAGATGTTGGGACGGTAATCTAGCTCGACCACAGCATCCATAACGGCCTTTTGTTTTTCATCTGAAACACCAGTTGTCCTGCGCAGCACGCGCGAAACCGTACTAGGCGAAACATTGGCCTTATGAGCGATATGTTCTATCGTTACTTTTTCATTGCTGCCAGTCATAATTAACTCCTTACCCATTATCTTACCATGAAATCGCTTTCATTTCCACATTTTCTCGAATATTAGTCGAGAAAAACAATCTGTATTGACCACTAAAACTCAGCAAAACACACCGATATTCTATTGACAGCCGGTCAAATCCATGCTAATATGTTGAAAACGCTTTCATAACAACGGCGTAAAAGATACTGAGTAATGAAATCGTTTTCAAATTAGAGGTATATTATGATCGGCTATTGTAGGCATAAGAGGGGGTGATTTAATCGTAATAGAAATCCAAAAAAGGATTTGTGTTTCAAGCACAAATTGTAGGAGTAAAGACAACCGTGAGACAGTTTTTTGATCCTAAGTCGTTCAAGTTAGAGAAGGAGAATTTAGATGAAAAGTTCTAAGTTATTTTTACTTATCAGTATACTAGTTATGGTCACTTTGTTGCTTGCAGCTTGTGGTGGCGGGTCAGAAACGGCCGCACCGGCTGAAGAAGCAGCCGCACCGGCAGAAGAAGGGGCGGCACCGGCTGAAGAAGCAGCGCCGGCAGAAGAAGAAATGGCGCCGGTTACGCTCCGTGTCTTGATTCACCAAAACCCGCCCATGGTGGAATTCATGGAAGCCTTCAACGACAAATTTGAAGCCGCCAATCCGAACGTCACCGTAGATATGGCAATTGTAGAGACAGCTGACTTGCCCACAGTCACGCAGACCCGTTTAACGGCCAATGACGTGGACGTTATCGATATCTTTGGCTTCGCCAACGCTGCCCAACCCTATATGACAGATGTAGATCCACCTAACTGGCAGCAGTTCATTCAGGCTGGCCTTTTGATGGACCTGACCGGTCAGCCGTTCGTTGACAACTACGATGAGGCCACCATCACGGACGCCGGTTCTTTTGATGGCAAGGTTTATTCCATCAACCTTGGACGTGTCTCCTACAGCGGCATGTTCGTCAACAAAGATTTGTTCGCGGCCAATAATGTGGAGATTCCCACGACGTGGGATGAGCTGGTCGCAGCTTGTGAAACCTTCAAAGCGGCCGATCTTTCCTGCATGACTGCCGGTGGTGCTGATGGTTGGCCCATCTTTGTTGGCGCCTATGGGCTTGCTCGGTTCCATGTATCCCGATCAGGAAGCCCTTGTCGAGGGTTTGTGGACCGGTGACATCAAGTGGAACGACGAAAACACCCTGGAATTGTGGGAGAAATATCAGGTCTATACCCAGGATATGCTCGAGCCAGGCGTCACTGGCCTTTCCCATGATGCAACGCCCGCGCGATTCGCGGCCGGAGACGTGGCCATGATGCCCACCGGCGTCTGGCAGGCCCCTGCACTCGAAGCAGCTGAACCGGAATTTGATTGGACTTATATTCCTTTCCCGGGCAGTAACAATGCCGAAGACAACCAATATCTATTCGGCAAGTATGACCAGGGCTGGGCGATTGCCGCCAACACGCCGAACGAAGAAGCGGCCTTGAATTACCTGACCATGTTCTCTGAACCGGACAATTATCAGGAATTTGCGAACGCTGTGGGCTTCATTCCCACGCAGCCGACGGCTACATTGGATTCCCAATTAGGCAAGGCAGTTGCCCCTTATCTCGAAAACTACCGCGTTGGTTATGAACAGTTCTGGATAGATCCCAAAGGCGCCGGGCAGTGGGCCAACGGCGGCCAGGGAGCCTCGTGGTTCCAACCCTTCAACGAATGGGATGATGCAGCCGCCCTTGCGGACCAGGCTCAGGCCGATCTCCAGGCCGGACTTGATTCCTAGTGGATAAGTAGAAACAGGCTTTAGTGCAGGACTTCTCGTCCTACCTGGGACGAGAAGTCTGCTCTTCTTGATATCTTTGGGAGTAAAGTACAATGAATCAGTATCTTTTTGGAAAAGGCTGGGCAAGATGGCTTCCCTTTCTATTGCTATTACCCGGCTTCTTGGCTTACATCATCATTGCCCTTGGACCCTCGATAGCAACAAGCGTTTTCTCTCTCACGGACGCCAGCGGTATCCCGGGCATACCTATCAATTGGATAGGCTTTGAGAATTATAGAGAATTCCTCTTTCGCGGGCTTGCATCACGCGACAACCTGGAAGCGCTGCAGCGCACCCTGGTATTTATGGTTGTGGTGACGACCGTTCAATTTACGCTTGGATTGATAATCGCGCTGCTGCTGAATCAGGGATTGAAAGGGACGAAATATTTCCGCGTCCTTTTCTTCATGCCCGTAATTCTGGGTGTAGCCATTCAAGGCTTAATCTGGTCTCTCTTCCTTTATCCACAAGGCGGCCCAATGGCCCAATTTCTCAATCTTTTCGGAGTTCAAACCGAATTCCTGGGTGGCCAACCTAATGAGGCCTTCTTCTGGGTCATCTTTGTGCAGATATGGGCCAACATGGGTATTACCATGGTGATCTTCCTGGCTGGTCTACAGGTCGTCCCGGAGGAACTTTACGAAGTAGCCAAGATTGATGGCGCCAATGGCTGGCAAACCTTCGCCAATGTCACCTGGCCCATGATCACGCCAGTAGTGAACACCAATTTGCTTCTCAATATCATTGGTTCCCTGCAGGCCTGGCAGCTCTTCCTGGTGCTGACTGGATACAAGGCCGGCACCCAGGTCTTAGGCTATGTGATTTTTGCCGAAGGTTTTGGCCAAGGGTCGGGCGGTGTCGCGTCTAGTTTCCGGCAAGGTTTTGCTGCGGCAGCCTCTATGGTCTTATTTGTATTGGTATTGGTCATTGGCTTAACGGTGCAGTATATACTGCAGCGCAGAGAGCAGAGGTTAGGTTTCTAGGATGAGCACACTGACAAATTCGAAAGATCAATTCTCGACAGTCGAGAGTCCGCATAAGCGTAGCACACGACCGAAGATCAACTGGTGGCGAATTGTTGGATATGTCACCCTCCTGATATTTGCCATTATCTATCTAGGTCCACTGCTTATGCTGTTAAGCACCGCACTGAAGAGTTTGCCAGAATTCTTCAAGAGTCCAACCGCGCTGCCGGCGGCGCCTAGCTTTGACAATTTTGTCGAGGCCTGGGAGAAGGCCAGCTTTCCCAGACTGCTGCTCAATTCGCTGATCTACACCACTGTGTCGACGGTGCTCTATATCATCACAGCCATATTCGTGGCCTTCCCCATTGCTCGCGGCCTCGTACGAGGACACAAGCTCATTTTCACCCTGTTTGTCATTGCCCTGTTCCTGCCGCCGGCCCTGATCCCGCAGTTCCAGTTGATTCTAAGGATGGGTCTATACAACAATCCGATCGGGTACATGCTTTTCTTTTTGATAAATCCGATTGGGATTATCATTTTGGTTGGTTACATTCGAACCCTTCCCAAAGAACTGGATGAATCGGCGGCGATGGATGGCTGTGGCTACTTTCGATTTGTCTGGCAGGTCATCATGCCGCTCTCCAGGCCGGCGATTGCCACCGTCGTCGTGCTGCATGCGATTGGTATATGGAATGAGCTGATCCTGCCCACGATTTATCTAACCAGTGAAAAATATTTCCCGGTAACACGCGGCTTGATCGTATTCAAAGGGGTCTATGGCAGTAACTGGCCCACGTTGGCGGCAGCGGTGCTGATGTTGACGCTGCCCATGCTTATACTATTCCTATTCCTGCAGAAGTACATTATCTCTGGGTTGACGGCCGGAGCCGTCAAGGGGTAGTCAAATATTCTTGTATCAATCTCGTAACGCTGAAAAGCCTTGAGCGCTTGGGTGCGGACTATTGCCGCACCCAAGCCGATTCCTCAAGACCCGCGAGAAGGTTCTCATAGGTTTGGGTCGACGACTAAAACTTTATGTTGAACGTATTCTTAACCGAAGTCGCCATCGGGCGTGATGTCGATCGCATTGAGGAAATCTGGCAGCAAAATATCCCTGTCAGGAAATCGTTGAACAATAGACTCAAACGCGGCTCCCCAATGGCAGTCCCGTTCGTCCATAGATATTGGAAAGAAGGAAGGGATGCTTGAGTTATGAGAAGACAGACTCAACTCTTTATTTTCTCGCTGATCATCATTTTATCCGTAGGCTGTCAGTCAGCGCAGCGGCTTGCGCCAACGCCTACGGCCGACATACCATCGACTGAGACACCCCCGCCACCCCCGACGGACGTGCCATCACCAACACCCGTTGCTACTTCCACCCCAATTCCTACGCCTGATCCTATGCCTGTCGCTTCTGAGGATGGGTGGGAGCTTGTCTGGCAAGATGAATTTGATGGGGATGAGATTAATCCGGAAAATTGGACTTACGACATTGGCGGCTGGGGTTGGGGTAATGGTGAGGCGCAATATTATACGGATCGTCCAGAAAATGCTCGAGTTGAGAATGGCTTGCTGGTTATCGAAGCGCGCCAGGAAAAATTCGAGGACTCCTACTACACGTCAGCCCGGCTCTTAACACAGGGCCTTCACGCTTTTCAGTATGGACGCATCGAGGCGCGCATCAAGGTGCCCAGTGGCGTTGGGACGTGGCCGGCCTTCTGGATGCTGGGCGATAATTTCGGGCGTGAAACCGAGGACCCGAACCAGAGCAACTGGCCCAATGTTGGCGAGATTGACATTATGGAGTACGTCGGGCGTGAGCCTGACCTCGTCGTTGGGACCGTCCACGGCCCAGGCTACGCTGGAGCCGGGGGGCTGACCAGGTGGAACCGACAGGACTATCCCATTGCTGATGACTTTCACACGTTTTCGATCGAGTGGGACTACGAGGGCATCCGCTGGTTCTACGATGGTGAGCTCTACAACGACCTGAGCAGGGAGGCGGTGGGTAACCGGGAGTGGGTCTTTGACCAACCCTTTTTCATCATCCTCAATCTCGCCCTGGGTGGTACATTGGGCGGAACGATCAGCCTGGATACAGAATTTCCCACGAATCTTTATGTCGATTACGTGCGGGTTTATCAACAAGAATCTTGAGCGGCAAGTTGGCCGCAGAGATTATCAAAGGCAAAATTTCTTATAAGGAGACATAATGTCAAATTTAATTGTTGTGGTATTTGATGATGCCGAACAGGCTGGCACAAGTTCGAGAAAGTTTAAAAAGTGTAGAGCATGAAGGCAAAATGAGCCTGGATGATTCGGCCGTGGTGGTCAAGGACGAAAAAGGAAAAATTCATGTCAAGAACCAGATGGATCGCGGCGTCAAGATCGGGGCCGTTACCGGTGGTTTGACTGGGCATCTTGTTGGCCAGCGTATTTTTCCCCGTCGCCGGTTTGATCATTGGGGCGGTTGCCGGCGGGCTCATTGGAAAATCAGCCGGTTTGGGCATCAGCAAAAGCTTCGTGAAAGAAGTATCCGAGTCGATGACGGAAAACAGCTCCGCGCTGTTCATTATCGTGCGTGATGCGGACCCCGCTTTTGCCGTTGCTGCCCTGCGGCCCTACGAAGGCAAAATTCTGCAGACGACCCTGGCTCCGGAAGATGAGGAAACTTTACGCCGGGCCTTGAAGAAAAGTGGTTAGGTGTTTGTGAAAAAATCTGCTTTCCGCGAATGAAAAAGAATAATGCATAACGTTTTTAAAGTGTTCGTTGCGCATGCTTACAAACAACCTTGGCGCCTGAAGATGAAGAAACGTTACGCAGGGCATTGAAGAAAAAGGGGTAAGGGTGTGCTCAGTGATTATTAACTGAACGACCACTGGCCAGGTGTGGAAGCTTTGCCATAGTGTTAAGCCAAAGCTTCCACTCTAACAGTTTTTCTTGTGCTGAGGAACCTCACTTGATGGAAACTAGAACGACTAAATCGAACAGGCCAACTGGCCCAACAGTGGCGAAATTGAAGTAATGGAAAACATCGGCAGCGAGCCACAAAGAATACATGGCACCGTTCATGGTCCAGGTTGCTCCGGCGGCAGCGGCATCAGTGGCATCAGGGCCGGCCACATCCTGGTTGGTGGACCTTATGCCGCGGAGTTTCACGAATACGCTATCGAATGGGAACCAGAAGAAATTCGCTGGTACATGGACAATAGGCAATACTTTTCACTCACGGCCGATGATGTGCCTGGCGAATGGGTCTACGACCACCCATTCTTCATCATTTTGAATGTAGCCGTTGGCGGACAGTGGCCAGGCTATCCGGACGACACGACAGTTTTCCCCCAAAAAATGTTGGTTGATTACGTGCGTGTCTATCAGAGTGCACAAGTAGTAGAAGAGTAAAAGCCAATGAAAACGACTATCAGATCGTGAAAACGCTTCCTTCATTTTATTACTTTGCCTGGGGCAATCGAACAGCGTTAGTTGTGACATTTATCATGGGAAAAGACGTGACAAATGCTTTTGACGTTGTCTATCTGTTGTGCTGCGATGTATGTGTGTGAAAGCGCTTTCAGAGACGGGTGCCAATACCCTGGTTTCTTTTTAGTTTTGAATTTTTTGGATTGTAATTGGATAACACAGTTTTTGGAATGGTTAAGTATAAGGAGCAAATAAATGAACAAAAGGTCAATATTCCTACTCGTAATTGTGGTGTTAATCAGTGGCTTGTTACTGGTTCCAGCGGTACCAGCCGCTGCAGCTGGATCAATCGCCGATTTTGAGGGCGGCGTTCCGGCCGGCTGGTTTGTATATGGGGATTGGGGCGCTGGAGCGGCTGTTGACACAACCGTTCCCACCATTGGTGACACAGACAGCCTAGCCCTACCCGGGCAGGTCGGTAACAATGACATTTTGTCCGTTACTGCCAACGTGCCCACCTGGGCCGGATTTGGTGCCGCGCTTAGTCCGGTGCAAAATTGGAGTGACTACAATGCGCTCAGCTTCTGGTTCTACGGCGAAAACTCCGGCACAATCCATGAATTTGAAATCCAAACTGTTGCTGGAGACGACCGTCGGGCCACATTTGTCGACGATTTCAGTGGCTGGCGACAGATTGTTCTCCCCTTCACCACTTTCGGTGCCGGCGGCGCTTACGATGTCTCGCAAGTAGACAACTGGGTCTTTGTGCTTGACGGCACGGTTGGCTCTTTCCATATGGACAATCTGGAACTGGTTAACCTGATACCTTTCTCCGACTTTGAAGGCGGCGTTCCGGCCGGCTGGTTTGTATATGGGGATTGGGGAGCTGGTGCTGTTGTTGACACGACTGTTCCCACCATCGGTGACATAGACAGTTTGGCTTTACCAGGTCAGGTTGGCAACAACGACATTCTCTCCGTGACCGCCAACGTACCAACCTGGGCCGGATTTGGCGCCGCGCTTAGTCCGGCACAGGATTGGAGCGATATGCAAGGTGTCAGCTTCTGGTTCTACGGCGAAACTTCTGGCACAACCCATGAATTTGAAATCCAAACCGTTGCTGGAGATGACCGTCGGGCTGCATTTGTGGACGATTTCAATGGCTGGCGACAGATTGTTCTGCCCTTCACCACCTTTGGCGCCGGCGGCGCTTACGATGTCTCGCAAGTGGACAATTGGGTCTTTGTGCTTGACGGCACGGTTGGCTCTTTCAATATGGATGACATAAGCATTTACGGCGACGCCGGGAATATGAACTTGGACATCATCGATGATTTCGAAAGCGGATTACAGACGGGATTCGATGGGAACGGTATTCCCATTGGTTTCTTTACCGCTTTGAGCCCAGATAGCACGTTGGAGTTCGTGGATGTGGCCACGCCGCCAGCGCCGGTATTGCCCGAACTGGGCGAGCCGAACCATGTGCTGCAGGTAGATGTCAACTCCACCGCCTGGGCCGTCGTCATTCACGGTTTCGAGAATGAAACCGTGGATACCTGGGTTCCTCAGGATTGGAGCGCCTACGAAGGGTTTGGCTTCTGGATCTATGGCAGCAACAGCGGGACTGAGCTGTTTATTGATCTGTTGGAGAATCGAAATCCCGGCTCGACCACCGATGATGCCGAGCGCTGGACTGTGACCTTCACGGATGATTTCGCGGGCTGGCAGTTGATCCAGTTTCCATTCACCGATTTTGTGCGTAAGAACGTCAGCAATGGCGCGCCAAATGATGGTCTCACATTGGACGAGGTGCATGGCTGGGCATTTGGAACATTGGGTACCGGAGGTCCTCAAACATTTTACCTCGACCAGGTGAGCCTGTATGGCGTGGCACCCCCACGTCCCCTACAGGTAACTTACGCGGCTTCGAAATTCGAGGTGGTGGAAGGCATTACAGCCGATGTGGTGGTGAAGTTGACCCGACCTTTGAAAGAAGATGATCCTGAACAGGTCATGGTTGATTACAACATTGAACCAGGTTCGGCCGTTCCCGGTCGGGACTATACACCTGTTTCCGGCACCCTCACGTTTGTGAAGGGCGGCTTATCTGAATTAGCCGTCCCCATTGAGACTTTTGATAATCCCAAGCATGATGGCGATAAGACCGCGGTCCTGCGGCTTTCGAACCCGGTCGATATTGATCCCGGTTATGTCACGCAGGCGGTCCTTATCATTCTTGACGATGACCCATTCGATCCTAACCTGATAGATGACTTCGAGCGTGGGACTTGGTTGTGGGACAGCATTAATGCCATACTAAGTACACCTGAAATTGAAGCAGGTGATCCGCTAGAAGTTCCGGGCCAAGGGGATTACGAGCATATCCTGGAAGTGGACACGGACGTCTTGGTAGATATCGTCATTGCTGGTTCTATCTGCAACAGCGGTAACGGGGTCATTCCAGTTGCGATCCTAACCACCGACAGCTTCGATGCGCTGACGGTTGACCACAATACAGTTTTCTTTGGCGATGCAGCCGAAACCCACCGTGACAAGAAAACGGGTGAAGCAAAGCGTCATGAAGAAGACTTTGAAGGTGACGGCGATATCGACCTCATCTTCCATTTCCGCGCCAAAGAGACAGGCTATGATTGTGATTCGACACAGCTCACATTGACGGGCGAAACGGCCGACGGTCAGCCCATTATCGCAGGTGGTGATGCCAGCTTCGGCCGTGACTTCCCCATCGGCCAGGACTGGACGCGAGGCGAGGCATTGAGCTTTTGGTTCCATGGTACTGACAGCGGCGACGCCATCACCCTACAGCTCAAGGACAACCGCGCTCCTGATCCGGGACCTTCGGGTTGGAACATGGTATGGAGTGACGAGTTCGACGACCCGGCGGGCACGCCTCCGAACCCCGCCAACTGGACCCACGAAATTGGGGACGGCACCATCAATGAAAACCCCGGTTGGGGCAACAGCGAGCTGCAGTATTACACGGACAGCACAGATAATTCGGCGACCGATGGTACCGGTAACCTTGTCATCACAACCAAAGAGAATGATGAAGCCCTTGAGTGTTACTATGGCCCGTGTGAATACACCTCGGCACGCTTGATTTCGCAGTACAAAGCAGAGTTTGCTTACGGCCGTATCGAGTCTCGCTTAAGCGTACCTCAAGGAGACGGCCTCTGGCCCGCTTTCTGGAGTCTGGGCACCGACATCCCCGAGGTTGGCTGGCCCCAATCAGGCGAAATTGACTACATGGAGTTTGTCGGCCGCGAGCCATACGAAGTGTTTGGTACCATTCATGGACCTGGTTATAGTGGCGGCCAATCATTTGGCAGCACATATACATTTGACCAACCTGTTCCTGATAATTTCCACACTTTTGCTATCGAATGGGAACCCGACCTGATCAGATGGTATGTTGACGATATCCTCTACCACACGGCCGTTCCAGACGATGTGGCACCCAACGAGTGGGTCTTCAACGATCCCTTCTTCCTGATCTTTAATACGGCTGTCGGCGGCAACTTTGGTGGCCCCGTGGGTGAAGATACTACCTTCCCACAAGAAATGGTTATCGATTACGTACGTGTTTACCAAGGACCTGATACGGCCGAACGCTGGGAAGCGTCATTCGCCGACAACTTTGAAGGCTGGCAGCAGGTTGTCATTCCTTTTGCTTCACTCACGCGCAGCGCGGAGCAGCCGGATGGCGCACCTGACGATGGGTTCACCTTAAACGAAATCTGGGGCTATGGCTTTGAACTACCTGAAGGTGGCACCAGCAACGGAAAACTGCGCCTGGACCAGGTGCGGCTGGAGCTGATTCCACCACCAACAGAGATTATCGTTACGAATCTAAACGATAGCGGCGACGGTTCGCTGCGCCAGGCGCTGGAAGATATCGCCATCGGCGGCACAATCACCTTCGATCCTGCTCTGGTTGGCGACACCATTATCCTTACGTCTGGTCCACTGGTACCAAGCACCAGTGTCACAATTGATGCCGCAGATGCGCCCGGTATCACACTGGACGGCGGCGGCACTAACCGTGTGTTTGAAGTTGGTGTAGGAGTGACGGTTAATCTATCACAACTAACCATCACCAACGGTTATGGCTGGCATCTGGCTGGAGGCATCCTGAACAATGGCACGTTGAACATGACCGATACCGTGATTACTGACAATATTGTCGAGACTGACGCGTTCAACCCGGATACTGACTTCTGGAAAGGTGGCGCCGGCATTTACAACGGTGATAATGCAACGCTTATCCTGATCGACAGCACAGTAAGCAATAACCACAGTTATGGTCCCGACGGTGGTGGTATCCACTCATCCACCGGCACGACCACCAACATAATTCGCAGTACGATCAGCGGTAACTCGGGCAATGTAGGCGGTGGCATCCGCAACCGTGGCGCCGCGGTAGCGATCGAGAACAGCACCTTCAGCGGAAACACCGCGACAGGATGGTATGGAGGCGCCGTCTTCCATACTGATGGTGTGATGGAGTTGCTCAACAGCACGGTGACCGAGAATGTGTCGCCAGCCTCGGGTTCAGCGGCGATCGCGGTCGCTAACTTTGGCGGCGGGCCAACCCTGATGCTCACGAATACAATTGTGGCCGGAAACCCATCTGCTCAGTGTTGGTCAACGGGATCGATCCTGTCCTTTGGCGGAAACCTGTTTACGGATGCGAGTTGCAATCCCGGCGCCAGTGACCAGGTTGTGACTGATGCCGGCATTGGACCGCTGGCGGACAATGGTGGCCCAACGCTGACCCATGCGTTGCTAGCACGGAAGTCCGGCGATTGATGCGGCGAATACATCCGTCTGCCCTGCCACCGACCAGCGTGGCGTGGCCCGGCCACGCTGCAGGCTGTGACGTGGGCGCATACGAGTTTGTGCCATAAATCACTGGTGGAGGCATCATGACGCCTTGGGGTGATCGCATGTTTTGCATGTTGATCACCCCAAGGCAGCATTCTTTTTACCAACTTCAAAGCAATAACATGAGCCATCTCACACCAATAATGAGTAAACTTGTGGTTGTTTAAGAACAACTTACCAAAGGGTGTGTTTCATCTCAGTTAAAGATAGAGTAGGTCACACAAGGTGCCCTTTTCGGCGTCTCAAATGCGACGGGCCGGCATCTGAAGATGCCTACTCCTCTAGCTCATTTGAAGCACACCCTTTACCAAATCGCCCTAGGTTTTCAGAGGATCTCACCACAATGACAAAAGAAAAACGCGACCTCTATGTAAACAATGCACCAATTCAGATGCACACGCCGCCTGTCGCGGGCGGCTATGTTGAAATGCTCGGTGAATCCTACTATCGCATTGGCAATTATGACCAGATGCCTCCCTTCTTCATGAGCCTGGTCAGCAGCGCCGATCATTGGCTGTTCATCTCCAGCAGCGGTGGTTTGACAGCCGGGCGTATTAACTCCGATTCGGCTCTTTTTCCCTACGAAACGGAGGACAAGATTACCGCCCACGCCGAACAGACCGGCAGCAAAACCATCATTCGCGCGACAAGAAACGGCCGTACCCATCTCTGGGAACCGTTTTCAAACCGTTATGCCGGTATCTATCAACTGGAACGCCATCTGTATAAGAACATCACCGGTAACAAGCTCATCTTTGAGGAAATCAACCACGATTTGCAGCTCACCTTGCGCACCGCGTGGCGCACCGGCGAGCGCTTCGGATTCATTCGCAGCTGCTGGTTGCAAAACGACGGCGCTGACGACTGTGAGATTGAGCTGCTGGATGGGCTGCAAAATCTGCTGCCTTATGGCGCCACAACGGCGCTGCAAACCACGATGAGCAGCCTGCTGCACGCCTACAAACGGAATGAGCTGGAATCAGAAAGCGGCCTGGGCATCTTTTCGCTCAGTGCTACGCTTACCGATCTTGCTGAACCCAGTGAATCGCTGCAGGCTACTGTCGCCTGGCAGGTGGGGCTGGAGGGTGCGCGGCACTTGCTTTGTACGGACCAGATGGAAGCGTTTCGTTACGGCCGTTCACTCATCCCGGAACACGATATCTGCGGCAAAGCCGGGGCTTATCTCGTTACATCTGCCTTTGCCCTGCCGCCAGGACGGCAAAAGCGGTGGCATATCGTCGCCGATGTGAATCAGGACAGCGCCGCCGTAACCTGGCTGGTGCAGTTCCTCAACCAGGATCAGGCCGTTATCGAACAGCAAATTGAAGCGGACATTGATCGCGGCACCGCCGACCTGATCAACTACGTAGCCGCTGCTGATGGCTTGCAACTATCGGCCCAGAAAACAACCACGGCCCATCATTTTGCCAATGTTCTCTTTAACATTATGCGCGGCGGTATCTTTGCCGATGGGTACCAGGTGGAGCGGGACGATTTGTTGGATTTCATGCGTGTGCGCAATCGAGACGTGCTGGAGAGCTACGCAGAGTGGTTTGCCGACATGCCGGCCCAAATGAGCATACGTGATCTGTATGTCCGGGCCGCCGGCACCAACGTGCCCGACCTGATCCGCCTCTGTTATGAATATCTACCCCTTTTCTTTAGCCGGCGGCACGGCGACCCCAGCCGGCCCTGGAATAAATTTTCCATTAACTTGAAACAAGTAGATGGCTCGCTTCGCCTCGATTATCAAGGCAACTGGCGGGATATCTTCCAGAACTGGGAGCCACTGGCCTATTCTTTCCCAAGCTTTGCGGTAGGGATGATCGCCAAGTTCCTAAATGCAACTACTATTGACGGCTATAATCCCTATCGAATAACGCGCGATGGAATTGAGTGGGAAGTACCGGAGCCAGGCAATCCCTGGGCCAACATCGGCTACTGGGGCGACCACCAGATCATCTACCTGCAAAAGCTGTTGGAAATTGCGGAGCAGCTACACCCTGGCGCGTTGGCCCAACTGTGGGATCGCCCTGTTTTCGCCTATGCTAATGTGCCTTATCGCTTACATCCCTATCGAGAGATGCTCGTTGACTGGTATAACACCATCGACTTTGATTGGCAAAGTGAGCAGAACACAGAAACGGCCGTCTCCATCCTGGGCACAGACGGCCGTCTGCTGCGCGACGCCGGCGGAGACGTGATCCATGTCACCATGGTGGAAAAGCTGTTGGTGCTGCTGCTGGCCAAGATCACCAATCTGGTTCCCGAAGGTGGCATCTGGATGAACACACAGCGACCCGAATGGAACGATGCCAACAACGCGCTGGTAGGGAAGGGGCTCTCTATTGTGACTGCTGCCTACTTGCGCCGCTTCATCGCCTTTTGGCAGACACAGTTGGAAGAGATTGAAGAAGATCTGTTTACCGTGAATACGGCCGTTGCCACGCTCTTCGCTGGCGTGCAGGACATTCTCACCAAGCACCAGCCCCAATTGAAAACGGGCTTCACCAATCAGGCGCGGCGGACCATTATGAATGAGCTTGGGATGGTGGCTACTGACTACCGCACAGCCATCTACCAGGACGGACTGCCCCTAACAAAAACCGAACTATCTAGACAAGCCCTGCGTGAATTTCTAGCAATCGCACAAACGTATATAGAGCAAACTCTTAACGCCAACCGGCGGCGTGATGGCCTTTACCACGCCTATAACATATTGCATCTGGAAGGAGAAGAAACGGTTGTGGACCATCTCTTTCCCATGTTGGAAGGGCAGGTCGCTATCCTTTCATCCGGACTGCTAACGCCTGTGGAAGCGCTATCATTGCTGCAAAACTTGCGTCGCAGTGCCCTGTACCGTGCCGATCAAGGCACGTACATACTCTACCCCAACCGCAACCTGCCTGGATTCCTGCAAAAGAACAGCGTAAGCGAATCGCAGACAGCTAACTCCGAACTGGTAAACGCACTGATTGTCGACGGGGATCAGCGCTTGCTCATTCGTGACGATACTGGCGTCTATCATTTCCAGGGCAGCTTCCGCAATGCGACTGACGTGGAGCAGGCGCTCGACGATTTATCTCAAAAACCCGCCTATACCAAACTAGTAGAAACCGAGCGGGACTTCATCCTTGACCTGTTCGAAACCACGTTTAACCATCGTGCATTTACTGGCCGTTCCGGTACGTTTTTTGCCTACGAAGGGCTGGGCAGCGTTTATTGGCACATGGTGTCAAAGCTGCTGCTGGCCGCACAGGAATGTTATCAGCAGGCAGTCGACAAGGGGGCGGGAAAGGACGTTGTTGACGCGCTTGCTGCTGCCTATCATGACATTGGCCAAGGGTTGGGATTCAACAAGTCACCCGCAGAATATGGTGCGTTCCCCACCGACCCCTACTCGCATACGCCAATGAGTGGCGGCGCGCGCCAACCAGGCATGACCGGTCAGGTAAAAGAGGATATCTTGACACGATTGGGTGAACTGGGTGTGTATATACGCCAGGGTGCGCTGCATTTCGCGCCGGGCTTGCTGCAGCGGGAGGAGTTCCTGGCCGCGCCAGGCGATTTTTCTTTCATAAACATAGCAGGAGAGCAGCAAACCTTATCGCTCCCGGCCGATTCGCTGGCTTTCACCTTTTGCCAGACGCCCGTGATTTACACCTGTGGTGACACGGCATGCATAAAAGTGACCTATGCCGGCGACCGTTCCGAAATCAAGCTTGGTACGCATCTGGATGTAGCAACCAGCCAGCACATTTTTGCCCGTGATGGGCAAATACAGTCGCTGCATGTCACGGTTGAGATTTGCAAACATTTATCTTGAGATTTCTCCGACAAGGTGTCTAATAGCGATTCCCGGTCAAAGCATAGTCCCGAAACCCGCCAACTTGCTATCTGGAACTTGCCTCCGAAGAAGAACTATTTGCACCCATGCGCATCAAAATCCGGGTTCTTCTGCTAGTGGCAGCAGTTTTGCCCATTCTCCTAACCAAAGAGCAGTTGACTATTCAGGCCAAGTCGAAGAAAATAGGCCGTATTAATTATCGTATAAATTACCCGGCAAATCACGAAGCTATTGCAGCACGAAGGTCCCATACCCTGGTTTTTCCGCTAGCATTGCCGTGCAAATGTATCAATCTGCATTTCCCTACAAACCACGTCACCTGGAAGGACCCACCATGAACCACTCGACCCATGTGGTAGATCTGTCGCTCTTAACCCCAATAGTAGACAAGTACAAAGGCCGTAAACAGGACGCTCTCTTGCCCATGCTGCACGATGCCCAGGCTCTTTATGGCTGGCTGCCTCGCCAGGTACAAGAAATAGTCAGTCAAACCTTGCGCGTGCCATTGTCCGATATTCATGGCGTTATTGAGTTCTACACCATGTTCTACAACCGACCCACGGCTAAGACCGTTATCCGTGTTTGCCACGATTCAGCCTGCCATCTAGCCGGGGCCGGGGCTGTAAGCGCAGCCATTGAGCAGCGCCTGGGTTTGCAAGATGGACAAACAAGCGACGACGGCCGTATCACCTATGAACAAGTCCCTTGCTTAGGTATGTGCGAACACGCACCCAATGCACTAAATGGCGACAAGACGGGCGGGAATCTAACAGTGGGATCCGTTGCTCAATTTCTCGACGGTTCCCACCCCGAGCCGGAGCCCCGTATCTTCGGCGCGCCGCTAATCAAAGTGGCTCGTGTAGGGCATGTTGATCCCAATAGCTTGCAGGATTATGAAGCCTTTGATGGCTATGCCACGTTGCACAAAGCACTGGCAATGTCGCCGGAAGCCATCATGGCCACATTGAAGACCAGCGCTGTTCTGGGGCGGGGCGGGGCGATGTTCCCCGTTAACCTGAAATGGGAATTCACGCGCGCCGCGCCAGGTTCGCCGGCGGATAAGCATATCGTAGCCAATGTGGATGAAAGCGAACCAGGTACATTTAAAGATCGCGCCTTGATTGACGGCGATCCTTTCAGCTTGATTGAGGCCATGACCATTGCTGCCTATGCGGTTGGCGCGGAAAACGGCTGGATCTTTGTACGTGGCGAATATCCCCGCAGTTACGAGCGCTTGACCAATGCCGTAAACAAAGCCCGCGCAGCCGGTTACCTGGGCCAGAATATCCTGGGCCATGAAGGCTTCAATTTCGACATCGAAATGCGCAAAGGAGCCGGGGCATACATCTGCGGCGAAGAAACGGCCCTTATTGAAGCCATCGAGGGCAAGCGTGGTTTTCCCCGCATCAAACCCCCATTTCCCGTAACGAATGGTCTATTTGACCAGCCGACAGCCCTTAACAACGTGGAGACATTGGTTGCAGCCATGGCCGTGCTCAACATGGGTGTAGAGGAATGGTTGAAGCTGGGCACGGAACAATCGCCCGGAACAAAATGGTTCTGCCTAAGTGGCCATATTGCGCAGCCCGGCCTCTATGAAGTGCCTTTCGGCCTGACAATTCGTGAGCTGATCAATATGGCCGGTGGAGTTGCACAGGGTAAGGATCTCCAGGCTGTGCTGCTAGGCGGCGCAGCGGGTGTTTTCATTGGTCCTGATGGATTGGATATGCCGCTTACCTACGAAGATGCCCGGGCCACCGGTGTGCCCCTCGGATCGGGCGTGATCCAGATATTTGATGAGACCGTAGATCTGCGCGAGATCCTCTACCGCTTGAGTCGTTTCTTCGCTCACGAAAGCTGTGGCAAATGTTTCCCGTGTCAAATCGGAACACAGCGCCAGATGGAGATTCTCGATCGCGTGGCCCATAATGGTGGGCCTCACCCTGAAGACAAACAGATCCTGCTTGACGTAGGTTTTGCTATGACTGAGACTTCTTTATGTGGCCTGGGGCAAACGGCCTCTACGGCGATCATCAGCGCCATGGAATTGTGGCCGGAATTACTGTCCTAATCCTAGGCAAGCAGCATTCTGTAGATATATGAAAACACAATCTGCCACCTCACCCATCCGTTATCTAAGCGTCGACGGCAGCTAAACCGAGAGAAATCGAGGGCGAAATTGTAGAAGAGGGTCTGGCCTGTATTTCAGTCAATGGTGAAGAACTGGCCACATTTATGTGTACACCCGCTGATCTGGACAAATTGGCCTTGGGTTTTCTTTACAACGAAAGAATCATCCACGGCCTTGACGACATACGCCAGCTTCATGTCTCCAAAGCGACGACTTGTGTTGATGTCTGGCTGCACGATATCGGACTTTAGCACGGCCGTCGCGTGCCATCGTCACCTCCGGCTGTGGCGGCGGTGTGACTTTCGACGATCTTTCGGGAAGGCACGAACCACTGACTTCAGATCTGCGCGCAAAGCCGGAGCAATTGGCGGACTTGATGCAGCAAATGCACTTGGGTGCTGCCTCGTATCAACAGGCGCGGGGTATCCATACAGCAGCGCTGGCTGAAGACGACCAGCTGCTCCTGCAGGTAGAGGATGTGGGGCGACACAACTGTCTAGACAAGTTATGCGGTGCAGCATTACAGCGAGGGATCGAGACAAAAGATAAAATATTATTGAGCAGCGGTCGCATCAGCAGCGAGATGATCAACAAAGCGCGCCGCCTGCAGACCCCCATTGTCTGTTCGCGCACGTCGCCAACTAGCTTATCAGTAGCCTTGGCCGAATCCTGGAATATGACTATTGTGGCTTATGTGCGCAATAGGCGCATGCGCATTTATACACATCCTGAACGTGTACTGCTGCCGGAAAATGCTTAACCTGTGGCTGAAATAGTCCCTATGGACCGGCAGGGATCTCCGGTCGCTGAATTTTGGAGTTGAACATGAGCGAAACTGTTACGCTGACGATTGATGGCCGGCAAGTTAACGTGCCGGCTGGAACGACGATCCTGAACGCTGCGGCCGAATTGGGCATCGAGATCCCCGTGATTTGCTACCATCCGCACCTGACGGCCAATGGACTGTGCCGAATCTGTTCAGTGGATAGCGGAGGTCGTCTTCAGGCTGCCGCATGCGTGACGGCCTGTACTGAAGGTATGGAAGTGAATACGCAAGGTGACGATGTGCTACGCAGCCGTAAGACTATTTTGGAGTTATTGGCTTCGACTGTTGACCTGCAAGAGGCGCCTGGCATTCTCACCCTCATCGCCACCTACGGAGCTGACGGCCAACGATTTGCTGACACTGAAAAGCGCACTGCACCGATTTATGATGACAATCCCTTTTACCTGCGTGATTACAATCAATGCATTAACTGTTGGCGCTGTGTGCAGGTCTGCGCCGATGATGCACAGTTTGCCTTTGCTCTCAATTTCGACGGCCGTGCTTATCACACGCAAATCGGCACCTTCATGGGCGATGGCATGATGGATACCACCTGCGTCTTTTGTGGCCAATGTGTCGGCGTCTGCCCTACTGGTGCCCTAAAACCAAAGCGGCAGGCGCTTTTGGAGCAAGGCGAAAATCCGGATGAGATATTCTTCCAGACCCGGGGCGGGCGCAAACACCGCAAAGAGAAAAAATAATGGCTAACCAGAGTAAGGAAGTAGAAAGCTATTTACAGACATTGCCCCCAGGACGCAAAGAAGCGCTAACTACGCTGCGTGACCTGGATTCATGAGACATTGCCCGGCGCACAGGATGTGATTGAGTATGGCATGCCTGGAACTTACCAGGATGCGCTAATCTGTTCGTACAAATCGCAGAAGAACTATATGAGCCTCTACATGGACGTAGAAATCGTTGAGAAACACAAGCCGGAACTGGACGAAGCCGGATTAAACTGCGGCAAGAGCTGCATCCGCTTCAGGCGTTTGGAGCAGTTGCCGCAAGAGACGATTAAGACCATGCTGCTTGAAACGGCCGCCAAACAAGCTGCTGAAAAACAAACCCAGTAGATCCCATTCCGAGTAGTTCGTATCCTCAGATGCGAGCGGAGGTACCTGATGATAAAAGCTGACAAAGTCATACGTTCAACCTGCCCTTATTGTGGTGTGGGCTGCCAGCTAGATTTGAGTGTCAAGGACGAATATATCTATCGTGTAGACGCCCCCTTTGACGCCGCGCCAAACTACGGCATGTTGTGTGTCAAAGGCCGCTTTGGCACCGATTACGTGAAGCACCCAGGCCGGGTAAAGACGCCCTTGATCCGCTCCAACCGCGACGAAGGGCGCAGCGCCAAGCCCCTATGGCGTGAAGTCACCTGGGATGAAGCCTTGGACTATGTAGCTGATCAACTGGTGCGCATAAAGCAAGGGTACGGCAGTGAAGCCATCGCCAGTTACGCCAGCGCCAAGGCCACCAACGAAGATACATACGTCTTTCAGAAATTCATCCGCGCCTTGCTTAGCACCAATAACATCGATCATTGTGCCCGGCTTTGTCATGCCGGCTCGGTTGCCGGGCTGCAACTTGCAATCGGATCGTCCGCCATGTCCAACTCGATTGCCGAGATGGAAAACCTGGATGTCTTTATCATCACCGGCTCCAACACGGCCGAAACCCACCCCGTTATCGCCAATTACCTCAAGCGGGCTGTGCGTGAAAATGGAGCCAAACTGATCGCCATCGATCCCCGTCGTGTGGAGATGGTTGATTTCTCAACCTTGTGGCTGCAACAAAACCCAGGAACCGATGTGGCCCTCTTTCAAGCGATAGCCCATGTTGTTGTCAAGGAAAAACTATATGATGAGGCCTTCATCGCTGCACGAACAGAAGGCTTCAGCGCTTACATGGAATCCCTCGAACCCTATACACCGGAGTGGGCGGAAGAGGTAACTGGTGTGCCGGCGCAGCAGATAGTTGAAGCGGCCCGCCTTTATGCCAATGCCGATCGGGCTGCTATCTATTGGGGTATGGGCATCAGCCAAAGCACCCATGGCACCGACAATACCTTATCGCTAACCAATCTGGCCCTGATGTGCGGCCACATCGGCAAAGATGGTACAGGATTGAACCCCTTGCGTGGTCAAAACAATGTGCAGGGTTGTTCCGACAGTGGCGGATTACCTCACGTTTACACCGGCTATCAAATGGTCACTGCGCCCGAGGTTCAGGCCAAGTTCGAGCAGCTTTGGGGTACCAATCTAAATCCACAGCCAGGATTAACCGCTACCGAGATGATCGATGGCGCCGTAACTGGAACGGTACGCGGGATGTTTGTGGTTGGGGAGAACCCGATGCTCAGCGAGCCTGATCAGAATCATACGCGGCACGCTCTGGAACAACTGGACTTCCTGGTCTGCCAGGATATCTTTGTCAATGAAACCGGGGAGATGGCCGATGTGATCTTGCCCGCCACCAGTTTCGCCGAGAAAGATGGCACATTCACCAATACGGATCGGCGCGTTCAGCGTTGTCGTCAGGCCGTAGCTCCGGTCGGCAACTCTCGGGCCGACTGGGAGATCATTTGCGATCTAGGCCGGCGCGTAGAAACTCGTCTGGGGTTAACCTTATCGACCGGATTTGATTACGATCATCCCTCCGCTATTTGGGACGAAATGCGCCGGCTGACGCCTGATATCTGGGGTATTGATTATGACCGCATTGAGCGTGAGGGTGGCGTTCATTGGCCTTGTCCTGACTTTGATCATCCGGGCACGCCCTATCTCTTTGCCGAAACGTTCCCCCGTGGCCGGGGCAAGTTTTGGGAGTTGGAATACGGCACCGAATCGGAACAACCGGACGAAGCATATCCGCTCAATCTCACAACCGGGCGCGTGCTTTATCACTGGCATGGCAGCACGATGAGCGGCCGTTCAAGTCTGGAAGAAGTTTTTCCGGAAGCGATCTGCGAAATTCACCCCGATGACGCCCAACAGGTAGAGATTAAAACCGGAGATTGGATAGCGGTCAGTTCGCGCCGCGGTACGATCCAAATGAGGGTATTGGTGACAGGACGATCCCCTCGTGGAACAGTCTTTATCCCCTTCCACTTTGCCGAAGCCGCGGCCAACAAGTTGACATTGGTGCAGATAGACAGCCGGGCGAAGATCCCTGATTTTAAAAATACGGCCGTGCGCATCGAAAAAACCCCTGCCCCAGATGGTTGGGATGAAGGCTACCAGGAACCTCTACTAGACCGCGGCGCGATCAAAGACCCGGTTCAGATCCACTAAATCTTTGCTATGCCCTTCTGATTAGCCTCTTTTCTGCTAGAATTGAACCCGAACCTGTGTAGGCCGATACAGTGAACATCTGCGGTCTGCACACGGATTCGCGTTATTTTCTTTAGACGTTTTCTTTAGATGTGGGAAGGGACACTGGTTTACCCGATCAACACCATCTAGTCTATCAGCGTTCTGTTTCCAGAGGAATAGCACATGGAAATTAACCGAGTTATTGTGATTGTTTTAGACAGTGTGGGCATTGGTGAACTGCCCGATGCGGCCGCTTATGGCGATGTGGGCAGCCACACCTTGGGCAATATGGCTCGTGAGGTAGGCGGGTTGCATATGCCCAATATGGAAAAAATGGGTTTGGGCAACATCGCTATTCTGGATGGCATCATCCCACAGGAAAAGCCAACGGCCGCCTACGGCAAGCTGGCAGAAGTCTCTCCGGGAAAGGATACCACCACCGGGCATTGGGAATTGATGGGCCTACGATTGGAACGAGCGTTCCCCCTCTATCCTAATGGTTTTCCACCTGAAGTTATGGAACCCTTCGAAGAACAGATAGGACGCGGCACGTTAGGCAATTATCCGGCGTCGGGCACTGTGATACTCGAACAATTGGGCGAAGAGCACATGCGCAGCGGCAAACCCATCATTTACACCTCTGGCGATAGTGTATTCCAGATTGCGGCTCATGAAGAAGTGATCCCTATAGATGAACTCTACCATATTTGCCATGTCGCGCGCGAGATATTACGCGGTGAATATGAGGTCAGCCGTGTCATCGCCCGGCCGTTTGTCGGGTCGCCGGGTAATTTCACCCGTACAGCCAATCGCCACGATTATTCCGTCGTGCCGCCAGAGCCGACCCTGCTCGATCGACTAAAAGAGGCCGGCTTTATGGTTTACGCTGTAGGCAAGATAAATGACATCTTTGTTGGGCAGGGCATTACCGGCTACGTTACCACCGTGGACAATATGGATGGTGTGGACAAGACTATCGCTGCTATCCGCAGCGGGACAGAACGGGGCCTGATCTTCACCAATCTCGTCGACTTTGACGCCAAGTTCGGGCACCGCAACAATCCGCAAGGGTATGCTGCTGCCCTGGCCGATTTTGATCGCCGGCTGCCGGAGATTGTGGATGCTTTGGCTGAAGATGACATGCTGATCCTCACCGCCGATCACGGCAACGATCCCACCACTCCCAGCACCGATCATTCGCGAGAATACGTGCCCATCCTCATAACTGGTGATGTTGTTATTCCTGGTGTTAACATCGGTGTGCGCGGCATTTTCGCTGATCTCGCTGCGACCATCGCCGATATCTTCGGCGTCGGGCTGCCACCGAAAGGTCGCAGTTTTAAGCTAGAGATCATGACAACTCTGGAAAACGCCTCTGCGCAAGAACTGCTAGCAGATGGTTGATGAAAACCCGGCCGTTTTGGCGCGGCTAATCGACCATACCCTTTTGCGTCCCGATGCTACGGAAACGGATGTCGCCATACTATGTGATGAAGCATTGCAATACCAATTTGCCTCAGTTTGCGTCAATCCAACCCATGTGCGATTCGTAGCTGAACGGCTAAAAGGTTCTCCCGTGAAAACTTGCGCCGTGGTTGGTTTTCCGCTGGGGGCTACGACGACCCATGACAAGATCCGGGAAACGGAGCAGGCGATCCGCTTCGGCGCGCACGAAATTGATATGGTGATCAATATAGGTGCGATGAAGGGCAAAGACTATGATTTTGTCGAGCAACAAATTGAGGCCGTGGTACAAGCGGTTCACAACCATCGCGCTTTGTGCAAAGTCATCATTGAGACCTCCTATCTCTCTCAGGAGGAAAAGGTACTGGCCTGCGAGTTTGCGGTGCTGGCGGGCGCTGATTTCGTCAAGACCTCAACAGGTTTCAGTGGAGGCGGGGCTACGGTTGAAGACGTAGCGCTCATGCGCCGCACCGTTGGTCCCCGCATAGGCGTAAAGGCATCTGGTGGCGTTCGCACCTATGATGATGCAATAAAGATGATCACCGCTGGAGCCAACCGCATTGGGGCCAGCAGCGGTGTGAAAATTGTTCAAGAAGCCATAAAGAGGAAGAAGGAAAGTTAATATTATGGGCGTTGAGAAAAATAGCGCGCGTGTGAAGTGGAAAGGGGAAGATCTGAATTTTGCCGGCACTTTTGGTTCAGGCTTCGAATTTGATATGGGTGGAGGCCCCAACAAAAAGGCCGGCAGTCCTATGGAATTTCTATTGGCTGGGGTAGCGGGATGCACGGCCGTTGACGTCGTTCTTATCCTGCAAAAACAGCGCCAAAAAGTGAGCGGCGTGGAGGTTGAAGCAACCGGTGCGCGTGCCCCGGAACCCCCTCAAGTGTATACAGAAATCGAATTGGTCTATGTTGTACGCGGACAAGATATTGATCCCCTGGCTGTTGAACGGGCGATTTCCCTATCGGAAGAGAAGTATTGCTCAGCTAGCGCCACGTTTGTGCAAGCGGGTGTTGCGATACACTCAACCTATCGCATAGAATCAGATGAGTAAGGAAATACAGAAAGCTGCATACCCCCGGATCTCATCGCAGGGGTGAAACGATTGGTCTGGGTCTCTTAGGGTAGCAATCCGTTTCCCCATCTGACCGTTTCGCCGGCACTCTTTTTAGTAAATGGCAAAAATAGAAAACGCTCATTCAGCTGAATGAGCGTTTTTTCAAAAAAGAAACCCCGAACAGGGCACAAAGAGCAGTTAGCAGCTAGAAACTTTGCGCAGCTATGTTGATGAATCCCTTTGTGGCCACATTACATTTGTTGGCCTCGACCCCGTACTGCGACTTGTCGAAGCAGTTGGGCACACTAGAGGGGATTTCGATGTCCGCTCAATTATCTAACCCTGCCCTCTGTCTGTCCGGGGCAATATGGCTTGTTAACTAAGGTCATTATAGCCTTTTAGCGAGAGAGCCGTCAACCCCTGTTTTCCTTAAAATTCTCCCCTACCATTCAATACTGCATCAACGCCGGGCAAAGGTGTAGATAACAGTGCCTCTGCGCGACGCAAGTCCATGGTACAGTCTGCCGGCCAGCGAACCATGTCTGATTCTCCTACTGAAAGCGTCTCCCGAGTCCCTATTTGCCACCAATCCAGCATCCGCAAGCCAAATTCGGCGCGGCTGAGTTCCTGGCGACCCGCAACGTTCAAAATGCCCCGATACGCATGTGTAGCCAGTTCCAGGCAAGCCCGGCTAAGTGTTTTCGCCCACACCGGATTGCGTCGCTGGTCACTGAAAAGTGTCACCGCTTGCCCGGCCTGTAACGCCTGCACCATCCAAGCTGTGCCCCGATCCATCAACTGGAGACCGTAGATTAGCGACGTGCGGACAACGACGTGATTGTCGTACGCACCGGCGATTTTTTCTGCTTCAGCTTTAGCGCGGCCATATTCATGAATCGGTGTGGGTTGTGCTGACTCGTCGTAAGGGGCATCCTGGCCGTTGAAGATGACATCAGAAGAGATATGGATCAGGCGCGCGTTGTTTTGCTCCGCGGCCTCTGTCACATGGGTCGTGCCATCAAGAATTACATTCCACATGTCGACGACACGATTAGAACCGGCCGTGTGGATAATTACATCTGGCTTCAGAGTTGCAATCAGACGGGAAACGGCCGTTTTATCACGGAGATCCAGCTCGAATCCGGCACGTGACTGGAATGGATCGTTAAGGTAATAAGTATAGGCGATCTCGTGGTCTAGGGTGGCCAGGGGGACCAAGTGCTGGCCGAGATAACTGCTCCCGCCTGTGATAAGAATCCGTGCCACGTTTTATCCTTGCACATCAATCATCTAGTGCTTCGGCCTTGGTGAGCGCATCGCCGGCTGCCGCTTGAGCAGCGGTCTGTTTACTGGAACCACTTCCTTCTCCCCACGGGTCGTCGCCAATAAGAACCCGAACGGTAAATGCTTTGGCGTGATCTGGGCCTGATGCAGCGACAACTTGGTAGTGAGGCGTGATGTTATACCGCGCTTGTGCCCACACCTGAAATTCACTCTTGGCGTCCTTATGCAGCGAATTTTTCCGAATATTGATCAGCGCCGGAGCAACAAGTCTCTCAACAAGAGGTTGAACCTTTTCTACTCCTTGGTCCAGGTAAATGGCTCCAATCACTGCTTCAAACGTGGCACAGAGAAGCGGTGTGCGTTTTCGCCCCCCACTCTCTTCTTCGCCGTAACCAAGGCGCAGGAAACGGCCGATGTCCAACTGTCCTGCAAAATTGGCCAGCGTGCTGGTCTTAACCAATGCGGCACGCAAGCTGGTTAGTTCCCCCTCATCCATCTCTGGAAAACGGTTATAGAGGTAAGCGCCAACAACAAAGTCCAGTACCGCGTCTCCTAAGAACTCCAGCCGTTCATTATCTTCTAGTGCGATGCCAGAATTTTCATTTAGAAAGGAGCGGTGAGTTAAAGCACGTAACAATAACGAGTGATCGACAAATGATATGCCGAGATTCTGTTCCAGAATAGATAAGTCATCCACTGCTTCAAACCGCCATCTGCGAAATGCAATCCAAGCTCTTTGCGTATCGCTTCATAAATGGTGTTAACTAATCCTCAAATTCCTTAAAGGCCAACACAGCATTATGCCCGCCAAAGCCGAACGAATTATTAAGACAGACACGTACTCGAGCCGCACGTGCTTCGTTGGGGACATAATCTAGATCACACGCCGGATCAGGCGTTTCATAATTGATAGTTGGCGGCAAGACCTGGTCACGCATGGCCAAGATACAGAAAACGCTTTCAATCGCCCCGGTGGCGCCCATGATGTGCCCGGTCATAGATTTAGTAGAACTAATGCCGACCTCGTAGGCATATTCACCCAAGGCATGTTTAATCGCGGCCGTTTCCGAGGAGTCATTTAATGGTGTTGCCGTACCATGCGCGCTGATGTAATCTACATCCTTTGCTTGCAGTCCCGCATCTTCCAGTGCCATGCGCATAGCCCGCGCCGCGCCGCGCCCTTCTTCTGCGGGAGCCGTGATGTGGTAAGCGTCCGTTGTCTGTCCGTAGCCAACGATCTCGCCCAGGATCGTGGCCCCGCGCGCTTGAGCGAGATCCAGATTTTCCAGGACCAGCATACCGGCGCCTTCTCCCACAATCAGACCATCTCGATTCTTGTCAAAAGGTTGTGGCGCATGGCTGCTTTTAGAGGAAGTTGCTCCCGCTCGTTCAAATCCGCCGACGGCGACATGCGTGATAATAGTCTCAGTTCCTCCAGCTAGTATAGCATCCATTTGCCCATACTGAATGGCGCGAAATGCTTGCCCGATTGCATCATTTCCAGAGGCGCATGCGGTCGCTATCGTGTTTGACGGGCCTTGTATACCATAATCGATGGCCAACATACCCGCTGCGCCATTAGGCATTATCATCGTGATGGCGAAGGGACTGAGGCGTCGTAGTCCATTTTCTATAACGACATGTTCCTGCTCGACGAGCGTCTGGATTCCTCCAACACCGGTACCAATATTTACCCCAATTCGTTCTCGATTGTCGTCTGTAATTGGCAAAGCCGCCTGTTGCATTGCTTGATTCGCCGCAACCGTTGCAAACTGTTGGTAACGATCCCTTCTGCGAGCAATACGCCGGCCTAAATAATATCCGGGGTCGAAATCCTTGACTTCGCAAAGGCCGCCAGTAAGATGCTCCCGTTTTTCGATTTGCGTAAAGGGGCCAATACCTGACTTGCCGGCGAGAATTGCCGCCCAGGTATCTGCCACATTGTGCCCTAAAGGTGTAATGAGACCCAGCCCGGTCACAGCTACACGGGATTTTTGAAACAGTCCATTATCCATGGTTCCTCTCTATCCTGTATGAGGTTTGCTTGCCAATTATTACCCACTATTTTTGTTTCCAAAAGGCTTGCCCACCGTTCTGGGACGGCCGTTATTACCTATTGTCGTCCGCAGAAGGGTGGTAACCTCCCTCAACCCATACACTCCTATCTGGGCCGACCTCTTTCTTCCAAACGGGCACAATTTCCTTTAGCCGGTCGATACCGTAGCGAGCCGCCTCAAACACACCCTGATCGCGATGTCCGGCAGCGCAGGTGATAAAAGTAGTCACGTCGCTGATATCTAATTTGCCAACCCGTTGGACGATCGCGACGCCTTTTACCCCAGGCCATCTTTCCCAGATCTCATAGGCGATCTGCGCCATTTTCTTTTCAGCCATGCTGCCATAAGCCTCATATTCAAGGTAAAGTGTCTCGGCTGTTAGACCCTCCACGCCGCGTCTGCCCACGAACCAAGCCAGTGAAATTGACAATGGCGCCGACGTCCGGCTGCGTCAACTGAGCATAAATGGCTCGCATATCTGGCTCGTCATGTGAGATGGCGAAATAGGTCGGATGAGGAAACGATGAAGTGCCCCCACTAACCGGCGGAAATAACGCTACTTCGCTGCCTTCCTGAACGATAGTATCTGGGAAAGCGAAATTTTTGTCGATGGCCACAAGAACCGTGGGCAATGAAGGGGCCAATTTTGGATAGGCCACTTTGACGGCCTCTAGTAGATCCTGCACCGTTGCCGGTGACGAGACATGCACACGGACATTGTTTTGTCCGGCACGGTCTCTCAATGTTGCGAAAAGGCGAATGTTTAGTTCCATAGGGTTGCCTGAAAATATGAGCTAATCACTGTTATAATCTATCTGAAGTTCGCACGCACAGTAAGTTATTGCGTCTCAAAAATGCCACTTTTCCCACCTTCCTTATAAACAACACGGATATCCGTCAGGCGCATACCACGATCGACCGCCTTCGCCATATCATATATCGTTAGTGCGGCTACTGAGACGGCCGTGAGCGCCTCCATTTCCACACCTGTCTTGCCACGAACTTCAACTGATGCTTCAATTTCAACGCAAGATGCTTCTTCATTAACCTTGCAACTTACATCAATCTTATTAAGCAGCAAAGGATGGCATAGCGGAATCAGCTCGCTAGTACGCTTGGCCGCCATGATTCCAGCTACCTCGGCCACGGTTAATACATCCCCCTTTTTCAGTGCGCCTTCCTTGATTAGCTGCAAAGTGTCAGGTTCCATGATGACCACACCACGCGCGACAGCGAGTCGTTCCGTATCTGATTTATGACCTACATCAACCATCTTCGCCTGGCCGGCCTCATCTAGATGTGTCAGTTTCTTGCCCATAGGCATGGTATTATAGTGAGCAACCCTGCAAACCGGCAACGTGAGCTAACGGCATAGAGCCATAGCCCAACCCGTTTTTCTGGAGGATCATGTGCAAACCTTTTACGATACGATAATCTTATCCCCGCATCTAGACGACGCCGCGCTCTCTTGCGCGGGTCAGATTTTCATTCTAACGACTGCTGGACGCTCCGTTTTGGTCGTCACGCTGATGGCAGGCGATCCCCCCATCAAACTTGTGTCAGACTTTGCCCAACTGTTACACGATCGCTGGGAACTTCATCACGAAACCGTCGCGAGACGCCGGGAAGAGGATATTGTTGCCTGCCGAATACTAAAAGCCGATCACCTCCATTGGCCCATCCCCGATTGTATCTATCGTCACCATCCACAGACCGGTGAGCCATACTACACGTCAGATCAAGATCTTTTCGGCACAATACATCAGGCTGAGGAAACCTTGGTGAACGACCTCGCCCAACGCCTGATGATGCTGCCCGAACATGAACACATGTTTGTTCCGCTATCTGTCGGAAACCATGTTGATCATCAAATTACACGCCTGGCCGCTGAACGCTGCTTCAGCGCGAAATTGATCTACTATGAGGAATACCCCTATGCTATCGCTCCCGGTGCCGTGGAAGCAGCCATCGCCAAAGACGGAGCAATGTGGCAATCAACGACGGTACCTATTCCGGAACGCGCAATGATTCGCAAATTAGACGCTATTGCCGCCTATGGCTCACAATTAAGCACCTTCTTCCTCGACCAGGCAGATCTGGAACGTCAGGTACGCCACTATTCCCAAGTCGTTGGCGGTGAGCGCAAATGGGGGCGCCATGCTAGTTAAGACGAGTTGTAAGTACCTTGTGCTGTAATATTCAAACCCTATTCTTGAAAAGGGGCAATTGCTAGACGCTGTTCCGAAACCTGGATCCAGGTTTCTAGAACCTGCCCGTAACGAGGAAATTCTTGCATCTATGCACAGCAAAAACCAGATTTGTTTTGGCACCAACAGCGCTTCCGCGCACTCTATTCATGATTTCACCTTGATTATTGGCAGTGGGTGAACTTATAATTGGCCATGAAGGGAACAGATTTATTGCTATGGCACAATTGACTACCCGCGAACTAGCGCTCGAAGACGAAGATCAAGAGCGCACATCAGGGACCGGTGCTTTGCGACCGGGCTCAATACTGCAAGACAGATACCACATCTTGGGTACATTAGGTGTGGGTGGCTTCAGCTCTGTCTACAAAGCCCGAGATATGCGTTTTCCCGCTGTTACAAAATTGTGCGCCATCAAAGAGATGGTCATCCTAACGGCCGATCTTCGACTGCGTGAGCAAACCATCCTCCTATTTGAGCGTGAAGCCAGTATGCTGGCCATGCTCAACCATCCGACCATACCCGACATATCTGATTACTTCACTGAAGGTGATCGCAGTTATCTGGTGCTGGAACTAGTAGAAGGCCAGAACCTGCAAGAGTGGCTAGATGACACAACAGAATTTATCGATGAGCCCAAGGCGCTTGACTGGGCGCTCCAAGTCTGCGAAGCGCTGGTCCACCTGCACAGTCAAAAACCCCATCCAATCATCTTCCGTGATTTGAAACCATCAAATATCATGCTCGATCTGGAGAATCGCATCCGGCTCATCGATTTTGGCATTGCTAAACTCTTCGAAGCCGATCAAGAACGTGGAACCATGATTGGCACAGAAGGGTACACGCCTCCAGAACAGTATCGGGGTGAAGCGACGCCGGCTGTTGATATTTACGCCTTGGGAGCAACCCTTCATCATTTACTAACCCGCCAAGATCCTCGCCAGGAAACCCCATTTACCTTTAGCGAACGACCAATTCGAGATAGAAACCCTTCTGTATCTCGCGCTTTTGAGGTCGTCGTCAATCGCTGCTTGGCCTATGATCCAAAAGAACGTTTTCCAGATGCGATGGCCCTAAATGAAGCACTACTGATGATATCAGAGGCGGATTTGGAAGAGGCCGATCTGGAACTCTTGGGGATCCCAGCCGATCGCGAAGAGCCGCTTGTCAAGATTGGGATTGGCCAGGTAGAACCCTTATGGGTGTTCAGATGCGAGGATGAAATCCGTTCTCGTACGGCCGTTGCCAAGGGCATAGTGTTTGTAACCGCTTATGACAACAACCTCTACGCGCTCACCGCGGATAGAGGAGAATTTCTATGGAAATTCCCGACCAAGGATAGCATCGGCGCATCTCCATGTGTTTATGAAGACATGGTACTGGTTGGCTCATCGGATAATTACCTCTACTCGCTGCAGCTTAGAAATGGTCGGGAAAACTGGCATTTCGCAGCCGAAGGACCGATCTATTCCTCGCCTGCTGCACGCTTTGACCATGTATTTTTTGGATCCGATGATGGCTACCTTTATGCCCTCAACGCCTACCGGGGCACACTTGCCTGGAGAGCCAACGCCTACAGTGCGATTCGTTCCACGCCATTTGTGTCTGAGGAAAGAATAGTTTTTGGCACAGAGGGTGGCGAAATATATAGCAAAGAACTGAGCGCAGGCAAGACCCAGTGGCAGGCACAGGCCAGGCGTGGTGTCGCCTCATCACCAGTCGTGGCTGACGATATTGCTGTCGTTGGCTCTCTCGATGGCACCATCTACGCGCTGGATGCCAGTTCCGGCTGGCTGATCTGGCGATTTCAAACGCATCGGCCGATCATTTCTTCTCCCGTTGTAGATCGCGACATTGTCTACATTGGATCTGCAGATGGCTATCTCTATGCCATCAATATCGCGACAGGTCGCAAAGTCTGGGATTATCAAACAGATGGACAAATTGCATCATCGCCAGTCATTTGGAATGATGCTGTTTATTTTGGCTCTACAGATGGCAGCATTTATGGTCTGTCCATTCGTCGTGGCGATCTGCAATGGCGATTTGATACAGGTAGTCGGGTTATCGCCTCTCCATGTATCGTGGAAGGTGTTATGTATATAGGAACCACTGAACACCAGCTTTTTGCCTTACCCATCTAGTAGGCCGGGCATGGCAGTCGAGCTAATAGATGATAAATCTCACCCTGGCAAGGATCAACGGATGATGACAGACGAAACAATGGGTTACCCTGACGCAATCGATACCGATATTGACGCACTCGCTGATACGAAGCCGGAAGCACCTTTGAATGAGACGGTTGTCGAAAATCTGCAGGTTGATGCGCCCGAGTTGAGAGTAGCCCAACGTAGCGATGTTGGCGTTATCCGCAAGCGCAACGAAGACTCCTGCCTGATATTCAGTTCGGAAAGCGGAGGGCACTTTCCATTATCACCTTTTGGCTTCTATTTGGTAGCTGATGGTATGGGAGGGCACGAAAGCGGGCATCTGGCTAGTAAAATTGCCTCCCGAGCAGCCACAAGCCACATTCTCAAAGAAATCTATATTCCATTCCTCACTGGTGATGCCCCACCAGATGATGACTTGATTGAGAAGACCATGAGAGATGCCGTGCATATTGGCCACAAGGCTATCTACAACCCCGATCCCGCCAAAGACGGTGGCACCACTCTGACGATAGCGCTAATGCTGGACCGGGAACTATATTTGGCGCACGTGGGTGATTCCCGAGCCTACTGGTTGGTTGACGGCAATCTAGAGGCCATTACGAACGATCATTCTTTGGTGCAGCGTCTGCAGGACGAAGGACAATTGACAGCCGAAGAGGCTGAGCATTACCAGTATCGTAACGTCTTGTTACGTGCATTGGGACAGGAAGATGAACTAGAAGTCGATACATACAAACGGTCGTTGCCACGAAAGGGGAAGTTGCTCTTATGCAGTGATGGTTTATGTGGATTGGTCCCGGGTTCCAAATTACAACAGATCATGAATTTGTCAATATCGCCCCATGAAATAACAGAGCAGCTAATCGCTGCGGCCGTAGAGGCTGGAGGATATGACAACATTACGGCCGTAGTTGTTGACTTTCGCTTCTAAGGCGACTTCCTGTAATTGGGTTAGGTGAGCTTCTCAGATTGACAACACGCTCCATCAGAATAATATGGAATTTATGCCTGGCCGATTGTCGGCATGATTGGCGATAGGCGGGAGTTGGCCACCCATGGTCCTGGCGAATGAGCTACAAACAAAGTGATTATTACCAAATATTAGGTCTAAAACGTAACGCCTCAGCCGGCGAAATTGAGGAAGCTTTCGAGCGCCACCAGGCTGAATCTGAAGGAATGCAGAACCAGCCGGTTGAATCTGATTCCTCAATCATCCTCCACGCCTTCGAAGTGCTGAGCAACCCGGAGCGGCGTAGACTGTATGATTCCCTACTGGCTGAGACGCAAACGCCCAATCTAGTCACCGCCATTAAGGTAAGCAGCCCCCAGCTTGCTGTTTTAGACCTCCCCCAGATACTGTATCTGCTTGTTGAACTACGACCGCAAGACAACAATATTGGGACCTCGCTGCCGCTTAATCTGTGCTTGGTGCTTGATCGCAGCAGCTCGATGCGCGGCGAAAGGCTAGATCAGGTCAAAAACGCCTTACAGATGTTGCTCGAAAAGCTTTCGCCGGGAGATATATTGTCCGTTGTGAGTTTTAGCGACCGGGCCGAGATCGTGCTGCCCGCCAGACCTATCGGTGAACACCAGGAGCCAATCGCCAAAATCCAAGACATCCAGGTAACTGGAGGTACGGAGATCTTTCAAGGATTATCAGCAGGCATGCAGCAGATGCACCAGGTACTGCTAGATGACTATAATAGTCACCTCATACTGCTGACAGATGGGCATACCTATGGAGATGTTGACCAATGCCTTCAGTTAGCGGCAAAGGCGGCGGATGAGGGCATTGTTCTAAACGCATTTGGTATTGGGGCTGACTGGGATGATCGGTTTTTGGATGCCTTGGTAGCTCCCTCCAATGGTTTAGCACAATATATTGACGTACCACAGACGATCGTTGCTACTCTGGGGACACGCTTGAAGAGTGTAGGCGCTATTTTTGCGCGACATGTGCGCTTGCGCGAGAATTGGCCTCGTCCGGTCACATTGCTCGATAGCTTTAGATTGACTCCCTTTGCCAAGCCCGTGACAAGTGAAGATGGGTATATCGAGTTGGGAGACATCGAAGGGCGGGCACCCTTAATAATCTTATTGGAACTTAGCATCGCCCCGCATCCGATAGAGACACGCATTCGTATCCCTTTGACATTTGTCGCTGAGATCCCAGGGCAAGGAGAACAACCGTTTGCAGAGCAAACACAAATTTCAATCTTGGCAGAAGCCCCAACCCTTGCTCCTCCCCCAGATCTGGTACGTGCAGTCCGCTTGCTGACACTGTATCGCCTAAATGAAAAGGTATGGCAAGAGGTCGAATCAGGACAGCTGGACAAGGCCGCGATGCGCATGCACCATCTTTCAACACGGTTCCTGGAGGTAGGCGAATCGAATCTGGCCAAGCAAGCAGATGTTGAAGCGCGGCGATTATCAAACTCTGGGACATTGTCACCGGCAGGACGCAAACGGCTCAAGTATGGCACGCGCACGTTGATGGGTGAAACGATACAATTGGAGTGGGATGATTCAGTGTGAAACCTGTGGCGCGGAATTTTATCCCGGCACACTTTTCTGTAAGGAGTGTGGTGGCTTCCTGCTTCATGGCTCACAACAAGGCCAATTGCAGGAATCCGCCCACGAGCAATTTGTACAATATTTGATACCAAGCAGTTCACGGCAAGGTAAACTGGATTTGTCGACGCCAATTTGGATCGGTCGCGCTGATCAGGACGCAGAATTTGCGCCCCAGCTAGATCTCACTCGTGATGGGGGGATGGAGCTGGGTGTATCAAGACGGCATGCGCTCATTCGCAAGGATGACCAAGAATTGGTCCTCATTGATCAGCGCAGTGTCAATGGCACCTGGGTGAATCAAGAGCGTTTGGTTCCCGAACGGCCGTTTCCCTTATCTACCACCACACAAGTGCGTTTTGGGCGTTTGCTGGTGATTATTATCTTGGAGTGAGATTATTTTATGTTACAACCTGTAATGCTACGATTGGTAAATGAGCAATTGATCCTTGGCGAAATTGAACAATTGCCCAACCCCGCTGACCAGTTTATGATTATCCGTAATCCACGGCAGCGTGATGGCATGAAACTGGCTTATCTGCAAGATGATGTGACCACCATTTTGATTCCGTGGCATCAGATTACGTTTGTACAGCTCCTACCTGGGAGCGGGATTGAAGAAGTAATTGGCTTTGTGCGGGAATAACCATGGTCGAAAATATACCAGATTCGTTTAAACAAACAGCACCACAAATAATCCTTATTGTTGATGATGAATCACGAATGAGACGATTTATCCGCATGAATATGGAGTTAGAGGGGTACCAAGTTGTTGAGGCCGAGAACGGTATTCAAGCCCTTGACCAGATCAGGAAACATACGCCGGAATTGGTGATTATGGATGTGATGATGCCCGAGATGGATGGATTCGAAACCCTTCGTCTCTTGCGAGAAATTTCCACAGTTCCCGTAATCTTGCTCACAGTTCGTAGCGATGAAGAAGATATTACACGCGGTCTGGACCTGGGCGCTGATGATTATGTAACCAAACCTTTCAGCCCAGGGGAGTTAACTAGCCGTGTCGGAGCGGTCCTGAGACGTGCCCGATGGCCTGCCCCGCCACCACGTACAGTTCTGAAGATCGATGATCGCCTTTCCGTTGATTTCAACCGGCATCAGGTTATCGTCAACGGGGAACGCATTGATTTGCGTCCAACAGAATATCGTTTGCTATATGTTCTTATCCAAAACGCGAACTGGGTTGTACCTCATGAAACCCTGCTGGCCAAGGTTTGGGGCTACGAATATCGTGATGAAACGCATTACTTGCGCCTATACGTCAATTACTTACGCAAAAAAATTGAAGAAGATCCGGCTCGCCCTCAATATATCCTTACTGAGCGAGGCGTAGGCTATCGGTTTGTTGATTTCAAGAAGATGTAATCATGACTTCCACCGTAGAAGAATTGTGCGAACAGCTTTTTAAGCTTCTTGACACTTATCTCGATCTGGAGGATCGACTTAAGGTACGGGAGGCTTTAGAGTTTGCTCGCCAGAAACATGGAGACCAAGTCCGGAAATCTGGCGAGCCTTTTTTTATTCACCCCCTCAAAGTAACTTACTATCTTGCTGAGTTTCATCTGGATGCCCAAACATTAATGGCGGCGCTGCTTCATGATGTGGCCGAAGATGCGAGCGTGCCTATTGTGGAGATAGCGGCGCAGTTCGGCGAAGAAGTTGCATCCCTCGTCGACGGCGTAACAAAACTCAAGGATGTATCCGAGGGCGTGGCTAAAGGACGCCAGTTATCTAAACAAGAGATCCAAGATCTAAGTACCCAGAAGCTCTTCCGCGAAATGATCAATGATGTCCGCGTCGTGATTATCAAGCTCTTTGACCGCCTTCACAACATGCAAACCATAAAATATATGGTACGTGCTGATCAAGAACGGAAGGCACGTGAAACGCTTTACGTCTATGCACCCATGGCCAATCGCTTGGGAATCTGGTGCCTAAAAAGCGAACTGGAAGCATTGTCGCTGCAGGTCCTAAATAATCGAGCTTATCAAATCATTGAACAAACCCGGGATCAGTTGCGCGAAGATCAACAAGAAATGAGCCAGTTGGTCAGCGAACAGATTTTTAGCTGTTTGCGAGAGGCGAACCTGGACGTACGTAAGGTGGCTCTGGCGCCAGAAAATATCTATACGGTTTATCAGGATGTCATATCAGAAGGAGTTGCCTATCATGAATTAGACAGGACATTGCGTCTCGTTGTCCTGCTAGCTGATTGGGTCTCATGCTATACGGCTCTTGGTCACCTTCACCAGCTTTGGCAGGCTGTACCTGATCGCTTTGACGATTACATCTCTGTGCCCCGTGACAACCTCTACCGTTCACTCCATACCACAATTATTCACGACAGCGGGCAGCATATCAAGATAAGGCTGCGAACTGAGGCGATGGATAAGGTGTCGCAGATAGGGGTGTTGGCGCGCTGGTTGTTTGCTGGTACGCCGCTTTGGGATAAGGGTGTTGCCGAAAGGATCGCAGCACTAGCCGAAAACATTCGGTATACGATTGGCTCTGATTATCACGAGCCCGGTGCTATGGTCAAGATGGTGGTTGAGGACGTCTTTGCCGAGCAAATCCGGATCTATACGCCCCGAGGTGACGCTATAGAATTAGCTCGAGGATCGACCCCCATTGATTTTGCATATGCCATTCATACTGGGCTCGGCAACCAATGCCAGGCGGCTAAAGTGAATGAAATGCTGAGTCCGTTGAACCGGATTCTCCGTAATGGTGATCGGGTACAGGTGATTAAAGGGCTACGAGCGGAGCCACAGCGGGTATGGCTCGATGAAGACCTCGGTTACCTCGGTACCAATTATGCGCGATCCCACGCCCGGCGCTGGTTCCGCCGCTTACCACAAGAAATGGCCGACAGCCAGGGCAAGCAATTACTCCAGGCAGAATTGCGGATGCTAGGTTTGCCACGCCACTCACATCTGGCTGTGGCTGCCTATTTTGGATATCACAGCATCGAAAATATATATCATGCTATTGGTCGGGCTGAACTATTGCCAACTGTGGTGGCTACGCGGGTGCTAGATGAAAAATGGACGGAGGAACCGGCACGGAATCTGGACAATACGGTGATTGCACCCAGTGGTGAAAAGTACATTATCACCAATGCCAACGGCCGTCACTTGCATCTTTGTGCTACTTGTGAACCGCGACTGCGCGACAACATCGTCGGCTACTTGCGCAAAAATGGAAACGTAACCGTTCACAGGGAGGGCTGCCATAGCTTGCGGGCCAATCGAACCATCGGGCGTTTGCTCAAACTTGGTTGGGGGGAAGTGAACACGCGCAAAGCCCGACTAATCACCATCCAGGTTGATGTGTATGATCGTCCTGGTTTGTTGTTTGATATTACCAGCCCCATGCAAGATGAACAAATCAACATCCCGTTTATTTGCACCCCTGCCACAGGGCACCCTGGAGAAGTTCGCATCATAATGAGCTTGGAAGTCGAGAGCCCTCGCCAGGCAGTGCGTATCTTGCACCAGATCCGTGCCTTGGTAAATGTCTACAGCGTGCGTTGCTTACCGCCAAACTCTGTAGCCGACTACGATGGGGCCTCCACACCCTTTTATAAACCTGAGTAGAACATTAGTTCCATTTTGCTCTATGCGGTTACGCTCACTATAATCCCGCGGCGGTGCGAGCGATCTTCACTGAGCCCTTGCCGCAAACTAAATTCTAAAAACGAGGAGTGAGCATCCATGGTAAAGAAACGATTCTTTAAGACAAAGGATACTTGTGAAATCACATTTGAGTACAACGGCGAGCACGCAAATGAAGCGGCGCTCGTAGCTGATTTTAATGACTGGAAACCGCTGCCGATGAAGAAGGCAAAAAAAGCAGGCAGCCCCTTTCGTGTAATGGTCCGTCTGCCCAAGGAGTCCGAATACCAGTTCCGGTACTTCGTAGACCAACAAACTTGGGAAAATGATGAAGCAGCTGACGCTTACTGGGTCAATGAATTTGGTGAAAGCAATAGCGTGATAAACACATTCACGGGCACCTGATTTCTTTTTGATTTCCATTCTGTTAAGAGGCGACTGACAAGGTCGCCTTTTTTAGTACAACCTGACTCCCCCTACATACGCTCTTGCTCTTTGTAGATTACTTATCCTACTTAAGACAGCAAGACGATCTAATTTAGCCAGGAGTGAGCAATCATTGCCTCCACCACGCGCTCTGCTATCTTTCTTTTTGTTATGCCTTTACGCCAATTAACCATTTTCCCGCTGCCGCTTATCATGGTGATCTACTGGCTAATACCATCGATCGCTGCTGCTCAAACGGCCGTGCCTATTACCACCGGCGAAGAATCCATCATTGCCAACGAAGCGACCGTTGATTATCCAACCGAAGTTCACTTCCGACTCGAAGTCGACCCGAAGCTGACTGTTGTTGACGCGAATTTGACCTACAACGTTGAACAAACAAGCTGCCTTGCGGTCAGCACACAGGTTCCGGTGCAAGTAGATGGCCCAATTATGGAGTGGGATTGGGCTATGATCCGCTCCGGCAATCCACCACCGGGCGTTGATCTCTGGTGGGAATGGACGTTGACCGATGATCAGGGACAAACCTATACCACACCGCGCCAGAACTTGAAATTCACCGATGATCGTTTTCCCTGGCAAACCATCACTGAGGGAGATATCACCTTGCATTGGTACGAAGGGGAAGAAGTGGGGCCGCTTTTGCTAGAATCGGCCGTTGAAGGTCTACAACTGTTGGAAGAGGATCTGGGAATTGAGCTGTACGAGGATGTAGAATTTTATATCTATGGCGGGTCGGCCGACATGCGCGATGCCGTCCTCAATATCCAGGACTGGGCAGGTGGCGTTGCTTTTCCAGAGTACAACATTATCCTCATGGGTGTCCCACCTGATATAGCCGATGATTGGGGACGCAGTACCATCAGGCATGAACTGGCGCATCTAGTCATAGGACAATACGGCCGTAGTTGTGTTGGTGGACATCGTCCAACCTGGTTGGAAGAAGGGCTGGCCATGTATGCAGAGGGAGAACCATCTAGTGACGTAACAGCCGACCTGGACCAAGCCATTCAAGAAAACAGCTTCGCGCCCCTGCGCAGCCTAAATGGTCCCTTCCCGGCTCACGACGACGAAGCCGGCAGCGCCTACAGCCAGAGCTACAGCACCATCGAATTCTTGCGCGAAGAATATGGACAAGAAAAGCTGCAGATGCTCTTGCTTCTTTTGGCCGAGGGTGGGAGTTATGATGATGCTCTGGAGCAAATCTATGACGTAAACGTGGACGGTTTAGAGCAGCAATGGCGTACATGGATTGGCGTGCCTGCACGCCAAATTCCGCCTACGCCAACCCCCATAAGCGCGTCCGGCATCCCCACGGTTGCACCTTTGCTTGGACCGGCCACCATGCCCACACCGCTTGCGTCAGAAAGTGAACCTGAATTCCCGTCGTCGACGCCATCACCTGGGATTTGCGGCTTTGGATTGCTGCCTTTGTTGTTGCTGAGCGTCTTCTCCTGGCGCAAAAAAGGCCTATCATGACCAGACGCTTATTCCTCTTTATGTTTGCAGGCGCCTTCTTGCTCCTCAGCTGCCAGCTTGCTTCAGTAGCAATGACGGAAGCGACGCGAAGACTGGCGGCCGAGGGGGTTGCCCGTAAGGATGCTATTGTTCTGAAAGGCAGCCAGCCGCGTACTCTCGATCCTGCTGCTGCCTTAAGCGGTCCCGACGGTCCCTTAGGCCATATTTTCAGTGGTCTGGTCACCCTGGATCAGGATTTACAGGTTCAGCCTGATCTGGCAGCCGGATGGCAAGTTGCTGAGGACGGGTTGGTTTACACATTTTATCTACGTGAAAATGCGACCTTTCACGACGGCCGTCCTGTCACCGTCGAGGACATCATAATTTCCTGGGAACGAGCCACCGACCCTGCCACCGGCTCAGAAACTGCGTTGACCTATTTGGGCGACATCGCGGGCGTGGCCGAGAAATTGGCCGGCCAGGCAGATCACATCAGCGGTCTGCGCGCGATTGACGACCATACCCTGCAAGTGCGCCTGAACGCGCCGGTTTTTACATTTTTGGCCAAGCTTGCCTACCCGGTGACCTTTATTGTCGATGGCGCGAACGTCACCCAGGATGACTGGGAGCACCAGCCCAATGGCACCGGACCATTTAAACTGCAAACATGGCGAGATGATGATCTGCTGATCCTGGCCCGCAACGAGCAGTACTACCTTAAACCAGCCCAAGTCAGCCATGTCGTCTATGATTTAGGGCCGGGCCTGCCATTGGCCATGTACGAAACTGGGGAAATTGACCTGGTGGGGATCGACACAGATACGCTTGAGAGAGTGCGGGATCCAAACAACCCTCTCAGCGCTGAACTCCTCACAGGAGTAAGTATGTGCACTTCGACGATAGGGCTGAATAATCGTCTTGCACCCTTCGATGATGTTCGTGTGCGCCAGGCTTTTAACTACGCATTAGACAAGGAAAGGCTGATCGAAACCTTTTCCGCAGGAAATGGATTGGTTGCTGACGGCCCGCTTCCTCCTGGAATGCCCGGCTATGGCGGGTTGGAAAGCCCGAGCTATCCCTATGACCTGGAGAAAGCACACAACTTATTGGCCGATGCCGGCTATGCCGATCCTGCAGATATGGGTACGCTGACCTTCACTACGCAGGGTTATGGCGATGTGGGGCCATACATCACGGCCGTCATCACCCTCTGGCAAGAAGCGCTGGGCGTGACCATCGCACCGCTTGTGCTTGAACCCTTTGCTTACTACGATGAACTCTATGCCGGCAACACCGGTCACTTCTACTCCTCCGGTTGGTGCGCCGACTATCCCGATCCACAAAACTTTCTCGATATCCTCTACCACAGCGAGTCTACTCAAAACCTGGGCGGATTTGCCGATCCGCAAATTGATGCCCTGCTGGAAACGGCTCGAACGGAAAGCGATGTGAATAAACGGCTGGGCATGTACCAGGAGGCGGAACGGCAGATTGTCCAGCAGGCGCCGGTGGTCTTTACCAGCCATGGACTTTCGGCCGTGCTGGTCAACCCCGACCTGCACGGCTATGAATTGACGCCAATTGGCGTGCCTCAATGGCACCTCGTAAATGTGCAGCGTGACAACTAAAACGTGATAAACTCCCCCCGTTTTAACCCATAACCAATTAGCCCAACAACTGCCGGCCCTACATGCTAGTAACCGCCATAATCTTTCTCGCCGTATTTGTCCAGAGCAGTGTTGGCTTCGGATTTGCGCTTGTTTCCATGCCCTTGCTCGTCAGTCTGCTCGGCATACAGATTTCCGCCCCCCTCGTGGCCCTGTTGGCCGCCGTGTCAGAAGTTTTCATATTGTTTCGTTACCGGCACGCGCTCAACCTGCGCGTCGTATCGCAGCTTATCATTGCCTCCGTTATCGCTATCCCATTAGGCGTACTCGCCTTGCGACACCTCGACGCCGCCATTGTAACCACCGCTTTGGGCGTGATTCTTGTTGGATACGCGCTCTATGCCTTAATCAGTCCCCAATTGCCGCAGCTATCAGGCCGCGGATGGGCTTACAGTTTCGGCTTTGTCGCCGGCCTCTTAAGTGGCGCCTACAATACGCCGGGCCCGCCGGTGATCATATTTGGCAACTGCCGCGGCTGGCCGCCAAATGAATTCAAGGGGAATCTGCAAGGCTTTTTCCTGGTCAATTCCTCAGTCGTTGTCGCCGTCCATATAGTGAGCGGCAATTACACCTCCGATGTCTGGACCAATTTCTTATTGGCGCTGCCCGGTTTAGCCCTGGGACTGATCGCCGGATTCTTCCTCTCCAAGCGAATCAATGCCGAACTATTCCGCAAAATCGTTCTCCTGCTATTGATCATATTAGGTGCTCGACTAATTATTGGCTGACAGCTGAAACCTGACAGCTGACTGCTGTTTTCAAAGGAAAGCTATGACAAACTCTACCCCTCCACATACTCGCCAACCTGAACCCGGTGTGCCCGTGCCCAATCCTATTTGCAGCCATGTACCTGGCACCTGGGCCCACAGCACAACCACCATCCGCATGCCTGAAATCGCGCGCCGTACGCTGGCCGAGAACAACTTTCCTCCTGCCATAAAATCACGTGTACAAGCCCTCATCAATGAGATCCCGGATGTCCCCATACGTCTACTAAAACAGGAGACGAGCCCTGACGCCGCTTCCTGGGAAACAGCTACCCATCCCTACCTGGGCCAGGACTGGCTGCAACCTCCCTGGTTTTTTGTCGAGACTTACTTCTACCGTCGCCTGTTGGAAGCAACAGGCTATTTCGGACCGGGTCAGGGGGAAGGCCTCGATCCCTTTGCCTATCAGAAACGACAAGGGTTGCTGGCTGCCGGCCCCGTAATCAGCGCCATTAGCAATCGCTTGCAGGCTTGGCTGGACCTCGGCTGGCAGGAAACAACTTGTGCGGCCCTGATCGCTATTGATTTATGGGGTAACCGTGCTGACTTGAGTCTTTGGCCCGTAGATGCAGGAGATCAAGCCATGCAGGCCGATTGGGAAGGGGCAGAAGCGCAAACTCTGGTAGATGATACAGCACGAGTAACCAGATACTTGAATGACCACAAAGGCGCGCGCGTTGATTTTATGGTCGATAATGCCGGCCTGGAACTGGTGGCTGACCTGGCTTTGGCTGACTACTTATTGGCAACCGGCGCTGCACGAACAGTCTGCCTTCATCTCAAGATGCACCCCACCTTCGTCTCCGATGCCACCATTACCGATGTACAGGAAACGGCCGCTTTTCTGGCTGCGGAAGCGGATCCGGCCGTAGCCGCATTTGGCAGCCGTTTAACAGATTACCTGGCCGGCTCTCGCTTACTCTTGCGCGATCACCCATTCTGGACATCCCCCCGCGCTTTCTGGGAAATGCCCGCTGACCTGCGCCAGGATCTCTCCCAGTCACAGCTCATTATAAGCAAAGGTGACGCCAACTACCGCAGGCTCTTGGGCGACCGCCACTGGCCTTACACAACATCCTTCCAGGCCATCATGGCCTACACCCCCGCGCCGCTCCTGGCCCTACGCACGCTCAAAGCCGAAGTAGCCGCCGGATTAAGCGCAGAACAAATCAGCCGCCTGAACGAAGAAGATGAAAAGTGGATGGTTAACGGCCGTTGGGGCGTAATCCAGTT
>CAVONO010000007.1:0-428493 GCA_963697305.1 uncultured Chloroflexia bacterium | reverse complement strand
GTACGCCAAGAAAGAGTAGATTGGTCTTGCTGGCCACGGTCTTAAGGCGACTCAGGAAATCGTCGTAATCGCCGGCAGCAAGCGAAGTCTTCCAGAGCTTCTCTGTTGAGCATTTCTTTGGCCAGCCGTGAGGCCTCATGTTTGTATTCTATCTCATCGGCGACGAACTGCGGGTGGGTGAAGTCGTTCCAGTCAGGATAGTGGCGCTTAACGAGGCGCAGTAGATCAGGTAGATAGGGTGAGACGTCAGCCATTGGTTTTTCTCCCAGGAATCATCATAGAGGTACTGTTCGATTTGGTTTGTTTGCACTGTAACAAGCCATTTCTATATGCCCTAGTTTATTCATTAACGTTAGCCAACTCATCCGCAATCAACTCCGCCTGCTGCAAGACCGTATCCGTAGCCAGCTTCTGCATATCCGGCGGATAACCATACTGGCGCAGGGTGCGCTTGACGATCACTTTGAGCTTGGCGCGGACGCTTTCTTTGATCGTCCAATCGATGGAGGTGTTCTGGCGCACCCGTTCGGTGAGGACGACGGCCAATTCGCGCAGCTTTTCCTGCTGCATCAGCTCGCGGGCGCTGTCGTTGCTGGCCACGGCCGAATAAAACGCATACTCATACTCCGACAAACCCATCTTGCTCGCTTCACCATCCATCTCTTCGATATCTTTAGCAAGCTGGATCAGCTCGTCAATCACTTCGGCCGAGGTAAGCGCTTTAATTATGTACCGCTGTATTGCAGCGTCCAGCATTTCCTCCAGCTTTCTGCTCTGCACCAGGTTCGTTTTGGCGCGCGCCTTGATTTCGTCGTTGAGCAGTTTGCGCAGCAGTTCCAGGGCCAGGTTCTTGTGCTCCATACCCTTGAGCTCCAGGAGGAACTCCTCAGAGAGAATGGAGATATCTGGCTTTTTTATGCCGGCGGCGTCGAAGATATCGATCACCTTATCCGAGACCAGGGCCTGATCGATCACCTGGCGGATGGCGGTTTCCATCTCCTCGTCCGTGCGTCCGCTGCCGGTGCTGTCAAACTTCACCAGCCGCGCTTTGACGGCCTGGAAGAAGGCGACCTCGTCTTTGACATCCAACGCCTCCTCATGAGGGATGGCCAGGGCGAAGGCCTGCGAGAGGGCGGTGACCTGGTTGATATAGCGCCGGCGGCCGTCTTCCAGCCCCAGGATGAAATCTTCGGCCGCTAAAATGAGCGCCAGCTTCTGCGCCGTATCCGCCACGAAATAATCTTCGTAGGGGAAGCCGTGGAACATCTGCGAGACGACTTCCAGTTTTTCCAGCATGATGGCCGCGGCCTGTTCCTGCGTCTCCGCCGGGTCCCCTTTGCCGCCGCTGTCGGAGTAGAAGGAGAGCGCTTTTTTCAGGTCGGCGGCGATGCCCAGATAGTCGACAATCAGGCCGCCCGGCTTGTCCTTGTAAACGCGGTTGACGCGGGCGATGGCCTGCATCAGGTTGTGCCCGCGCATCGGCTTGTCAATATACATCGTGTGCAGCGAGGGCACATCGAAGCCAGTCAGCCACATATCGCGCACGATGACCAGTTTCAGCGGATCACCGGGCGTCTTCATGCGCTCGGCCAGGGCGCGGCGCTGCTGTTTGTTGGTGTGGTGCAGGGCGATTTCGGGGCCGTCGGAGGAAGCGGCGGTCATGACCACTTTGATCGCCCCTTTGTCCAGCGCGTCGCTGTGCCAGTCGGGGCGCAGAGCGGCGATCTCGCGGTAGAGGGCGGCGGCGATGCGCCGCGACATGGTCACGATCATCCCTTTGCCATCAAAGACCTCCTGGCGCAGTTCAAAATGGGCGATGATGTCCCTGGCCACGTTTTTGAGCCGCGCTTCACTGCCCACCAGCGCTTCCAACTGCGTCCACTTCGCCTTCGCCTGCTGGCTGTCGGTCAGATCTTCTTCATCCAATTCGCGGTCCAGATCGCGGATCTTCTGCCGACCGGCTGCGCTCAACTCAATTTTGGCCAGGCGGCTTTCGTAGAAGATGCGCACCGTGGCCCCATCTTCGACGGCCTGGGCGATGTCGTAGACGTCGACGTAATGGCCAAAGACAGCCGGCGTGTTGACATCGGTCGATTCGATGGGCGTGCCGGTGAAACCAAGATAGGTGGCGTTGGGCAGGGCATCGCGCAGATATTTGGCGAAGCCGTAGACGATTTTCTGGCCAATAATATTGCCCTGGTCATCTTTTTCGTCGATGGTTTTGGCCCTGAAGCCATACTGGGTGCGATGCGCTTCATCGGCGATGACGACGATGTTCTCGCGCTCGGAGAGTGTCTCGTAAACATTGCCTTCTTCGGGCTGGAATTTTTGAATCGTGGTGAAAACGACGCCGCCGGAGGCGACCTTGAGCAGTGATTTGAGATGGTCGCGGTTCTCAGCCTGCACCGGGTCCTGGCGCAGGAGCTGTTTGGAAGCGGCGAAAGTGTCGAAGAGCTGGTCGTCCAGATCGTTGCGGTCGGTGATGACGACAATAGTGGGATTGTTGAGGACGAGGACGATCTTGCCGGTGTAGAAGACCATTGAGAGGGATTTGCCGCTGCCCTGCGTGTGCCAGACGACGCCCGCTTTGCGATCGCCCCTGGGTTGGCTGGCTACAGAGGGCAGGTCGTAAGACAGCAGGGTCTTCTTTGATTGCCTAGAATGGACCAATCTTGAAGATTGGTCCATTCTTCCAGATCGGCAGCACGCAAGGTCGATTCCACCGCTTTATTGACCGCGTAATACTGGTGGTAGGCGGCCAGCTTCTTGACCGTTTCGATGGTCGTGATCCCCGTGCGTAGATCTTCGTGTTTGTCCTTTTCGAAGACGATGAAGTGGCGGATCAGGTCGAGCAGGGTGTCCGGGTTGAGCATGCCGCGGATGAGGTTTCCAGCTGCGGGACGAGGGGCGAGGCTTCTTCAGTCCGGTGGCCGTTTTCCAGGCAGAGAAGCGGCTGCAGCCCGGCGGAGAGGGAGCCGGCCTGCGCTTCCAGACCGTCGGAGATGACCAGCAGAGCTGTTGTAGGTGAAGAGAGTAGGGGATGGTGGCCTTGTAGGTCTGGATCTGCTTGAAGGCGGTATGAATGGTCGCGTTTTCGTCGGCGGCGTTCTTCAGCTCGATCACGACCAGGGGCAGGCCGTTGACGAAGAGCAGCACGTCGGGGCGCTTGTTGACGCCGTTTTCGATGACGGTGAACTGGTTGACGACCAGGTAATCGTTGTTTTCGGGCTGGGCGAAATCCACCAGCCAGACGAGATCGCCGCGCGCGCTGCCGTCTTTCTGGTAGGTGACAGGGATGCCTTCCGTCAGCAGGCGGTGGAAAGCCTCGTTGTTGGCGATCAGGTCGGGGGCGTTGAGGCGCTGGATCTGGCGCAGGGCGTCAAGGCGGGCGGTGGGAGGAATCTGGGGGTTGAGACGGGCGACCGCCGTTTCCAGGCGTGTCAGGAGGAGGACGTCTTCAAAGCTGCTCCGTTCGGGCATGCTGCCGTCTGGCGCTATGTCGGGGCCGTAGAGGTAGCTGTACCCTCCGTTCTCCAAGCGTTTGATAGCCAGCAGCTCGATATCGTCTTCTGTGATATTCACGGTCTCATTTGATCAGCTTATCTAAAATGGGTTGTAAGGCAACGAATCGCTATATTTCAATTTGACCCAGCCCAGCATTTGCAGGTTGCGAATCCCTGAAGCAACCCGTGCTTGATTGGTTTCATTTTGCCAGCTTTTCTTCCAGGCCATGATGTAATCGAACACCTCTTGCTCGCTTACATTGTTCGACTCACGTTCCTGTTTCAATTGTTTTGACGCATAAATAATGGTTGATACTTCCGCAGCTTGATCTGTATTCTTTATGCGGCTGAATAAATCGACTGTCTTGGTGATCCATTTTTTTGAAGGGGCGATGCGCGGAAAATATTCCTGACGTCTTAGTCTAAATTCTTCGCTGGGAACAATTTCCGTCATACGTCCTAGCTGCTCTTCGTGAACAAGATTGGCGTTGGCAAGAACGGTGATGACATAGCGCAAATCAGGCGAAAATGGACCGTAGCTGTCCTTGCGAAAAACCAGCCCGGTGTCGACACCGAGTTCGGTCATAATGTAGCTGATCTTTTGAAAGATCGTACGACCAACCGGATTAGCGTAGGGTTGCTGCGAAAGCTGATAGACAACTTCAAGAATGGCCAGCCACTCGTCTTTAAGTTTTTCATGCTGGGCACCCACGGTCACCCTGGGAATCGTGGATTGACCCAGGAAATCGGTGGAAAGCTGGCGGGCAGATGTGCCATAAGGAGCGTAAATCTCGACGGGAATGGGAAGGGAGATGAGCTTGCGATACATCAATGGGCCAACATCTGACCACTCAAGCCCGCCATTACCGCAGCCCAGCGGCGGGAAGGCGACGGAAGTTATACCCCATGCTGCATAACTGGCAACGAAATGATCCAGTCCGTGCTCGATATCTTGCAGACGGGATGGCGATCGCCAATGCTGCTTGGTGGGGAAGTTGACGAGGGATACGCCCGTCAGATCGCGGTAGTGGTACGGATAGCCAAGCTGAACCTGGCCGGCATCACAGCGGCGTTTGTACTCCTCAAACATAGCCGGGTATCGTTTCTTAAACTCGGCGGCAATGCCCTTGCCCATAACGCCGACACAGTTCACCGTATTAACCAGCGTTTTGGCGTTGCTATCAAACAGGTTGCCGATTTTAATTGTTGTCATGCGGTTCACCGGAAAAATAGAGGACGATTGATGCGAACGTCCTTGGGAAATCCGCTATCAATAACCTTTTCTTGTGCTGCTTCGGAAACTACATAAGCGCCCCGAATGTACTCAGGGGCAATGCTGTGTGGTATCAAAACCTCCGCACACTTTTGTGATCGGTGGCGGTAATAGGCAATTGGGTCGTTTGGATGACGCCAGTCTTGTGCATATATCTGATCTAATTCTAGCAGATTTAGCTGAGAAGGGGGTAAGAATCGCGCATATTGGCTGGAGGCATTGCGATCGGAAATGACCACTCCATCCAATTTCAGAACAGCGACGGAAACACTCAAGATACAGAGCTGCTCTGATTCCTCCTTGCGCTTGAATAGCATAGGGTTGCGTGCATGAAAGTAGAGATTAGCGTATTGGTGCAGCATCAACCCATTTGGGACACGAACGCGATCACGCCGCTCCTGGATTTCGGGCATGGCGATATCACTATGGTCTAATCGTTTGGCGCGCTCGTGGGAAAGAATGCCGCGATCCATGACCGACAGAAGGTTGGCAATTGGCATGATGCTGTGCAGTTCGTGAACTCGATCAGGCATGTTGGTGGCCTCTACAATTGTGTTTTCGGCAAGAGTGGACCAATCTTAAAGATTCGTCCACTCGGACACGCACTTCGCCGCTCATCAGTTTGGGCAGCAGGGTATCGCGTAGTTTTTCAAGAGTGTGAACCTGGACATAGTTTGCTTCTTTCTTGTCCCAATATTGTTGTGCCATTACACTGAATTGTGTAAGTAGACTTCTAGGTGGCAATCTGAATGTAGCCCACTCTATCCCATCTCTTGGTAACATATTGACAGTACTTCCGTTTGTTGCTCCTGTTATCTGTTCTCTTACATCGTATGACATCAAAAGGTAATACAAGAATTGGCTGGTTATTCTTAAATCAAAGATGTTCAAGCGATAGATATGTTGGCTAAATATGCTCTCTGGTCCAAAGAGCTTTGGAATAACCGCTGGGTACCCAATTAGTAGTAAGTCATGTCCCTGCTCGGTGTTGGTGATAATAACATCACCCGGAAAAACCTTGTGCCTTTCTTTGAATTCGCCCCTGTAATATTTGATACCTTCATATTTGTAATCCCCTCCCTCATATACAGAATTTAGGTTGTGCATTGGCACACCTGAGCCTTCTTCTGTGAGTCCCGCCCCTTTGTAGCTCAATCCACGCATAACTTCGATAAACTCTTCAAGTTTATATTTTCCCCAATCGTCGTCGGCATTGTCGACGAACCAGTGGCGGAAAAGGGTTTGGGCGAGGGCTTCGAGGGTTTTGTTTTGGCGGTGGAGGAGGTCAATTTTGTCGTCGAGGGAGGAGAGAACGGCCGAAATGGCTTTCTGTACTTTAAGCGGCGGAAGCACAACTGGAATATCTTTCAAGTCGCGAATCGGCAATTGAGGCTGAGCACTACCAGTTGCAAAAACCTGGAAACTTCTGCTGAGCGATTTGAATAAGTGATAGATTAAATCTTTCGTCAATGCCTTGAGGTCTAATGATCACCATACCTGAATTAATGCGAATATGGTCAAATGGAATGGTTTCGTCATAGTAGGCTACATTGCCAACTGTCCCCCTAGTAGTTAATACCAAATCGCCTCGCTTCAATTTTCCTTTTCTCAACAAATCGTCTCTTTCTTGATCGATAAAATTCAATTCAGAAAAGGAGAAACCTGTCTGTGTCACATTTTTTGTATTCAAGAACAAGCAGTAGCCTGTGTCTGCAAATTCAGTCTTCTTGGGATAATTCTTACCTCTGTCCCCATCAATGATTTGCAAAGGCGCTTCACCCAAGGCACATTCCAACCAATTACTCATTCGCAATTACCACCTTTGCCAGATTTTCTTGAATAAGAATGTTAAGGTGGCTTTCTTCAGCCATCTGCTCCGCCAATTCCGCCCGCAGTTCCGCAAACCGCTCCACAAAATCAAAATCATCCTCTTCATCCGGCAGGCCGACATAGCGGCCCGGGGTGAGGACGTAGTCCAGCTCACGCACGCGCGTCAAGTGGAGCCGAATTGCAGAAGCCGGGGATGTCTTCATAATCCCCCTCTGGACTGCGCCAGTTATGGTAGGTAACGGCAATACGGGTGATATCGGCATCGCCAAATTCGAGCGTGCGGCGGTTGATCAAGTGGCCCAGATTGCGGGCATCAATGAATAGAATCTCATCGCGCCGGCTGCGGAACTGGCCATTGCCACGGTTGCGGCTCAGAAACCAGAGCGAGGCGGGGATCTGGGTGTTGAGGAAGAGCTTGCCAGGCAGGTTGACGATGCAGTCGACCAGCCGCGCCTCGATGAGCGCCTGGCGGATGTCCCCTTCGCCGGAGGTCTTGGAGGTCAGCGCGCCCTTGGCCAGGACGAAGCCGGCCTGCCCGCTGGGGCTGAGGTGGTAGAGGAAATGCTGGATCCAGGCGTAGTTGGCATTGCCGCTGGGGGGGTCGCCGTACTGCCAGCGCCCATCCCCGCGCAGCAGATCGCCGCTCCAGTCGCTGTCGTTAAAAGGGCGGGTTGGCGAGGACATAATCAGCCTTCAAATCTTTGTGGGCGTCGTTCAAAAAAGAGCCTTCGTTGTTCCACTTGACCTGCGAGCTGTCGATGCCCTGGATGGCCAGGTTCATCTTGGCCAGACGCCAGGTGGTCTGGTTGCTCTCCTGGCCGTAGATGGAGATGTCGTTGAGCCGCCCCTGGTGTTCGGCGACGAATTTCTCGGACTGCACAAACATGCCCCCGGAACCGCAGCAGGGATCGAAGACGCGCCCCTTGTAAGGCTCGAGCATCTCGACGAGGAGCCTGACGACACTCTTGGGGGTATAGAACTGGCCGCCCTTCTTGCCTTCAGCGAGGGCGAACTCGCCCAGGAAGTATTCGAAGACATGCCCCAGAACATCGGCGCTGCGGTCATGGGCGTCGCCCATGGCGATGTTGCTGACCAGGTCGATCAGGCCGCCGAGGTTGGTCGGGTCGAGGTTTCCGCGCGCATAGACTTTGGGCAGGACGCCGCGCAGGCTGGGGTTGTCGCGCTCAATGGCGTCCATGGCGGCATCGACGTCTTTGCCGATTTCGGGGGTTTTGGCGCGGGCTTGCAGGTGGCTCCAGCGGGCGGTGGGCGGGACAAAGAAGACATTCTCGGCGCGGTACTCGTCGCGGTCTTCGGGGTCGGCGCCCATCGCTTCTTCCGCCTTCAATTGGGCGTATAAGGCTTCGAAAGCGTCGGAGATATATTTAAGGAAGATCAGGCCGAGGACGACGTGTTTATATTGGGCGGCGTCGATATTTTTGCGCAGCTTGTCGGCCGCTTTCCAGAGCTGTTTTTCGAGGGGTTCTTCGGTGTTGTTGTTGTTCCTGGCCATTTGTTGTTCCCAATTGGATAAAGGCGGGGCAGCTACAGGAGACTGCCCTTAACAAGCTTACGATTCCGACCTTACTGATTCTATTACGAGACGGCCGTTTCGTCAGCTTATTGGAGGTGGTGAGGGGTGAGTGATTAAGATGGGTTCAATCTTCAAGATTGAACCCATCTCGATAGGGGGTGGGGCGAGTGGCGGGTGTGCGGGGGTTAACGGGGGTTGAATGATAACGATATTGTTGGCCTATGATTGGCGGGTAATCACCCTGAACAGGTATGTGAAAGTTTTGAATTAGTAGAAACCCGGTTTTCAAGAAAAAACCGGGTTTCGGATAGGCGAGATGTCTGAAATCTTGGTGCGCCGCAATACGGTGCTGGAAACGCTGCGCGGCAGCAGGCGCGAGATCTTTTCTTTGTGGGTGCAAGAAGGGATCAACCGCAAGGAAATCGGCCCAATCCTGACCGCGGCCAGGAAACGAGGGGTTGCTGTTCAATACGCCGGCAAGCAGAAAATCGGGCAGATGGCGCGTGACAGCAAGCACCAGGGGGTGCTTGTGGAAGTCGGGCCTTATGTTTACAGCGATGTGCGCGACATGCTGGCGCTGGCGGCGTCGCGAGAGGAACGGCCGTTTCTGCTGCTGCTCGATCTATTACATGGCCCGCAAAATATCGGGACGCTGCTGCGCACGGCCGAGATCTGCGGTGTTCACGGTGTTATTGTGCAGGATCGCCGCGCCCCGGATATGACGCCGGCTGTGGTGCAGTATTCGGCCGGGGCCGCTGAACATCTGCTCGTGGCCCAGGTGACGAACCTGGTCAAGACGATCAATCAGTTACAAGAGGAAGAGATTTGGGTCGCTGGTATGGATATGGACCCAAGCGCTCAGCGGCTGGGCGCGATCGATCTGGCCATACCCCTGGCCATTGTCGTCGGGCATGAGGGCAGTGGACTGCGGCGGCTGGTGCGCGATCATTGTGATTTCCTCTTGCAGCTGCCGATGCGCGGCCAGGTGGAGTCTTTGAATGCGGCCGTGGCCGGCTCCGTTTTGCTCTATGCGGCGTGGCAGGCGCGTGGTTTTGTCGGCGCAGGGTGATATCAAAGATTTCGCAGATTACGCAGATTTGTGGAATTAGGATTGCAGCAAAGATTCCTACAAAAGGACCTTGTACGCAGATTCTGGTATTTGGTCAATTTGATAATGGGTGTGTTTCAAATGGGTTGGAGCTATCTTTTTATGTAGCTCGATTTGGCAAATCGAGACGCGATTTGCCAAATCGCGCTACAGTCTTCATTTGAAAAGAGTCGTGATGAATCAGACAAGCGTTCAGAGAAAAACCTGCGCACGAATTCCTACGGATATGGGGGAATTCCAATTGTGCTTTTACGGCAACAGCGAGGATAACAAGGAACATATGGCCCTGGTGGCCGGGGAGGTTTCCGGGAAGCAGGACGTCCTGGTGCGCGTACACTCGGAGTGCTTCACCGGTGATGTCCTGGGATCGCTGCGCTGTGACTGCGGGCCACAATTGCAGCGCTCTTTGCAGCTCATTTCTGAGGCGGGCAGCGGCGTCATTATCTACTTGCGACAGGAGGGGCGCGGGCTGCCCTGCAAACGGCCGTCAACGAGGAGAAGCTGGCTTACCTGACGACCAAGGTCACGCGCATGCGTCATATGCTGGACCTGGACGCGTTCTCCCCGGCGGCGACCTGGGTGTTTTTACGCTGCATGACGGCAGCGTGGGGCGATGGGCAGAGCAGCAGCTACGATTACCCGGCGGGTACAACGAGCTTCAGCGCAACCCATATTTATCCCGACGACGATCCCTGGCAACGCTTGCGTAGAAGCGCATTGCAGCGGGAGTTTGACCCCAGCCGTTCGTTGTGCTAAACTGTCGCCCGTTATGAAACAGTTATCTTCCTCAACCCGGCAGATGCAGCTCGATGGACAGCATCACGTTCACCATCATTTTGGACAACAACGAACCCTGGCTTGAGGCGGATTACAGGCAACTATAGAAAAGTTACACCCTCCTCGGCACCGGGGAGGGTGTTTTTTGTTTCCCCCCAACCGAGTAGGCCAAGAACAGTAAACAGTTAACAGTTAACAGTTAACAGTTATCAGATAACAGCCAACGAATAACGACGAAGGTCGGCCTGGCTGAAATCAAGGAGTTGGAAGTATGATCCGAACCGATATTCGCCTTGGACTGCCTAGCAAAGACATTATGCGCGATGGGGCACTGGAATTCCTGGCCAACTGCGGGCTGAAGGTTTTCCGGCCCAATCCGCGCCAGTATGCAGCCTCAATTCCTAATCTTCCCGGCGTGACCGTGCTGTTTCAACGCCCAGGGGATATCGTCGTCGGCGTGCGACAGGGGAGCCTGGATTTTGGGATCACCGGCTACGATGTTTTGTGCGAGAAAACTTTCGGTGACCGCAGCGTGCTCACGCTGCATGATACACTCGGCTTTGGGCCCTGCACGCTGAGCCTGGCCGTTCCGGAAGCAGTGGCGCTGCACAATATGAGTGACCTGGTGCAGTGGGCAGAAGAATTGGCGGAAAACGGCCGTTCCCTGCGCGTCGCCACCAAATTTCCTAACCTCACGCGCGATTTATTGGACAGGCATGGCGTACGGCCGTATCGTCTGATCAGCCCGGAGGGCACCTTGGAGATCGCTCCGGCAATCGGTTTTGCGGACGTGATCGCCGACCTGGTCTCCTCCGGCATCACGCTGCGCGACAATCACCTGCGCGTATTGGATGACGGGCTTGTCCTCAAATCGGAAGCGTGCCTGATCGCCAACCGCAGCGCTTTGCAGGAGCGCCAGGATGTGTTGGATGTGGCGCGACAATTGTTGGAATTCACCGAGGCTTACCTGCGCGCGCTCGGTTCGTTCGTGGTCACGGCCAATGTGCGTGGGGATTCGCCGGAAGCGATCGCCAAGCGTATGTTCGATCAGACGACGCTTGGCGGCCTGCAAGGGCCGACGATATCACGCGTGGTAGTTCGTGAGGATCTACAGAATGGGAGCGGCTGGTATGCGATTAATATCATCGTGCGCAAAGCGGAGATCTTCGAAGCGGTGGGTGAGATTCGTCGAATCGGGGGCAGCGGCGTGATCGTTACACCCTGTACTTACATCTTTGAAGAAGAGCCGCAGCGTTACCAGGCCATGCTCGCGGCGTTGGAGGTGGAAGCGGATGTTTAGGATTTATACGGTCCAGGAAGCGTTGGCAACGATTTTGCAGAGAAACAGCGCGTTCGACGCGGCGGTGCCGGAGGGTATTAGCAAGGGGATCAAGCGCGTATTTGGCGAGGAGCTGGCACCGGAAACGGCCGTGGCGCGCTTGCTTTCCGACGTGCGGGCGCGGGGAGATGAGGCGTTAAGATCGTGGTCGCAACGTATTGACGGGGTCACGCTGGAGCAGTTGGTGGTGGATAAACAGGAAATAGCAACGGCCGTCTCCCGCATTCCCTCTGACCTGGTACAGGCAATGGAATTCGCGGCCAGTCGTATTCGGGAGTTTCATAGTCACCAACCGATACCGGAATGGACCACCAGCGAGATGGGCGGCATTCTCGGGCAGCGCTTTACGGCTATCCAACGCGTTGGCGTCTATGTCCCGGGTGGTACAGCGCCGCTGCCCTCTTCGCTGCTGATGTCGGTCATTCCGGCCCAGGTGGCTGGTGTGCCGCAGATCAGCATCGCCACACCACCCAGCAAGGCTGATGCAGGCGTGCCCGATATCATTCTGGCCGCTGCGGCTATTGCAGGTGTCGATACCGTTTACGTTGTAGGTGGGGCCCTGGCAATCGCTGCTTTCGCCTTTGGCACGCCAACGATTCCTAAAGTAGATAAGATCGTCGGACCGGGAAACTTGTTCACGACGCTGGCCAAACGGCAGGTGTATGGTATCGTGGGCATTGACGGGCTCTACGGTCCCACGGAAACGGTCGTCGTCGCCGATGAATCGGCCGACGCGGCATGGGTAGCTGCCGACCTCCTGGCGCAGGCGGAGCACGATCTCCTGGCCACGGCCATCTTGCTCACGCCGTCGAAGCGGCTGGCGGAAGCGGTGCAGGTCGAGGTTGGCCGGCAGATGGAGACGCTCAGCCGGGCGGATACGATCGCCGTGTCGTTGGCTCATAATGGGGGCATTGTGCTAACGGCCGATTTGGACGAGGCGTGCCGGCTGGCCAGTGATTTTGCCGCCGAGCATACCTGCCTGGCGGTGGAAGATATCGAGGGCAGCGTGGGAAAAATTCGTAATGCGGGTGGCCTTTTTATCGGCGAGCGCTCTTTCGAAGTGTTGGGCGATTATGTGGCCGGGCCCAGCCACGTGATGCCTACAGGGGGAACGGCCCGCTTCGCTTCACCACTCAACGTGCTTGATTTTATGAAGATCAGCAGTGTTATCCAGCTCGACGACGACACATCGGCGCGACTGAGTCCGGTAGCAGCGCGTATCGCAGAAGCGGAGCAGTTAAGCGCACACGCCAATGCCGCGGCAAAACGGATGGAAAGAAGATGAAAAGTTTTGAAGGCGGCCATCTGGTGCGGCAGGATATCGCCGGCATGGAGCCATACACCCCGATTCTGCCTTTTGAAGTCCTGTCGGCGCAGCTCGGCCGGCCGGCGAGTGAGATTACCAAGCTGGACGCGAATGAGAACCCGTATGGACCCTCGCCGGCGGCAATGGCCGCGGTAGGCTCGAGCAAATGGTATCATATCTACCCTGACCCGGCAGCAACGGCCCTGCGAGATAAATTGAGCGCGCATTTGCATGTGCCGGCGGGGCGGCTGCTGGCAGGGATGGGAGCCGACGAACTGATCGACCTGGTTCTGCGCGCCGTACTCGCCCCCGGGGACGGCGTGGTTAACTGCCCGCCTTCTTTTGGTATGTATCCCTTTTCAACGGCCGTCAATGGCGGTCAGGTTATCTCGGTGCCACGCAGGGCGGATTTCTCGCTGGATCTGGCAGGCATAGAAGCGGCCGTCGCGCGCAACGGGCCGGCGAAAGTGTTGTTCATCTGTTCGCCGAACAATCCCGACGGCGGCTGCATAAGCGACCAGGAACTTTCCCGGCTGCTTGACCTGCCTCTGCTGCTGGTTTTGGACGAAGCTTATGTCGAATTTGCGGCCGTCGATGGGCAAGATAGTCGCTTTGCTTGGGCGCTGGAGCATAATAACCTGGCCGTTATACGCACATTCAGCAAGTTGGCCGGGCTGGCAGGTTTGCGCGTGGGCTATGGCATTTTCCCCGCGTGGCTGCTGCCACATCTCTGGAAGATAAAGCAGCCGTATAATGTGAATGTGGCGGCCTCGTCCGCGGCTTTGGCCTCACTGCAGGAGCCGGCGTGGATGGAAGATAAGGTGAAGCGCATTGTACAGGAACGAAAACGCATGGTTGACAAATTGGCCCGTTTTGAGTTTCTGGAGCCGTTTCCCAGCCAGGCCAACTTCGTTCTTTTCAGGGTGAAAGGCCGTCCGGCGGCGCAGCTGAAACAAGATCTGGCCCAGCAGGGTGTGCTGGTGCGTTACTTTGACAAGGTGGGGCTGGCTAACTGTATTCGCATCAGCGCGGGACGGCCGTCGGATACGGAGCGGCTGGTGCAAGCATTAGATAAGGTGACGTGATCATGGACGAACGAAAGGCAACGGTGGCACGAACGACCGGTGAAACTGGCATCGAGATAAGCATTGATCTGGACGGCCGTGGGAAATACGAGATCGACACGGGCATCGGATTCCTGGACCATATGCTGGCAGCGTTGGCTGTTCATGGGCTGTTTGACCTGGATGTGCGAGCCAGGGGGGATTTGCACATTGACGCCCACCACACGATCGAGGATGTGGGCATCGTCCTGGGGCAGACGATTAACCAGGCAGCAGGCGAACGGCGGGGCATCAACCGTATGGGGCATGCGTATGTGCCGATGGATGAGGCGCTGGGCTTTGTGGCACTCGATTTTAGTGGACGGCCGTATTGTGTCTTCGAAGCGGAGTGGCGCACAGCGGCGATCGGCCAATTTCCAACCGACCTTGTTGAGCATTTCTTCGAGTCGCTCGCCGTACATGCACGATTGACTTTGCATGCGCGCGTCGAGGGACGTAATGATCACCATAAGGCAGAGGCGCTGTTCAAAGCGCTGGGTCGCAGCCTGAGAACGGCTTTGGCGCTCGATCCGCGGCGAGAGAGCGTTCCATCGACGAAAGGGACGCTGACGGGATAATTGTGAATGGCGAATGGTGAATGGTGAACGGTGAATGGTGAACGGTGAATGGTGACTTGTGAAAGATAAAGAGATTGTGATGATCGATTATGGGGCCAGCAATATACGGTCGGCACAGAAGGCGTTTGAATATGTCGGGGCCGTGGTCAGGTTAACGGCCGACCCGGATGTGGTACGGCGGGCAGACAGGCTGGTGCTGCCGGGCGTGGGTGCGTTTGGCGCCGGAATAGATGCTTTGCGGGCTAAGGGGCTGGATACGGCTATCTGCGAAGCGGTTAATGCTGGCACCCCCTTGTTGGGAATTTGCCTGGGTATGCAGTTTCTCTTTGAAGAAAGTGACGAGATGGGCGTGCACAGGGGTTTGGGCCTGGTTCCCGGGCATGTCACACGATTCGAACTGATGGGGTACGGCTTAAAGGTGCCGCATATGGGCTGGAATCAGATTGATATTGTGGAAGACAATCCTCTCGTGGCGGGTGTTCCCAACGGCGCGCATGCTTATTTTGTACACTCCTACTATTGCGTACCCGGCGACACGCAGGATGTTGTGGCCCGCACCGATTACGGCCGTCCTTTCGCGGCGATCATCGCTCACAACAGCATCTTTGGCATTCAGTTTCATCCCGAGAAAAGCCAACGTCGTGGTTTACAGATTTTAAGCAATTATCTGGCGCTCACGTGATCAGATGCGCCGCTGTACACCACAACATGAGAGAAAATTGTAGCGCGATCATTGTGCCCTTGTGGTATTGGTAAAGAGTATGTTTCATTTCAGTTAGGGATGTAGTGCGATTTGGTAAATCGCAAACCCGCGATTTACCAAATCGCGCTACAGAAAAGAGAACTTCTGCTGATTTGGAACGCACCCTTTGGTAAATCTCGCCTCGATTTGCCAAATCGATTTACAGAAGAGGTTGACATGAGTTTTACAATTTATCCGGCTATTGATTTACGACATGGTCAAGTTGTGCGCTTGCAGTATGGCGATCCTGAGCGGCAGACGGTTTTTGGCGATGATCCGCTGGCCACTGCCGGGAAATGGGTTGAAGCGGGCGCGGGCTGGCTGCATGTCGTCAATTTAGATGGTGCCTTTGATGAAGCGGGACTGCAGAATTGGCAACTGCTGCCGGAATTAACGCGCAGCGGTGCGCGCATCCAGCTTGGCGGTGGCATGCGCACGCTCAAAGATATTGCCCGCGCGTTGAACCAGGGTGTAGCCCGGGTGATCCTGGGGACCGTGGCGGTGGAGGAACCGGATATCGTGGAGGATGCCGTGCGCCATTTCGGTTCTGATCGCGTAGCGGTGGGTATCGATGCCCGTGATGGCCTGGTGAGGGTGCGGGGCTGGCAAGGCGAATCGGTATTGACGCCGCTAGTTCTGGCTCTGCAAATGATGGCTTTGGGCGTGCGTACGGTCATCTATACGGATATAAGCCGCGACGGTGTTCTGACGGGGGTGAATGTTCAAGCCACGGCCGAATTGGCGCGCAACACGGGCTTGAACGTGATCGCCTCTGGCGGCGTGGCCTCTTTAGAAGATGTGCGGCGGGTTTTGGCCTTTAGCCCAGATGGTGTTTCGGGTTTGATTATCGGCCGTGCGCTTTATGAAGGCCAGGTGGATTTGAAGGCGGCGATAGAATTAGTGAGTGGTGAACAGTGAGGTGCGATAGATGTTGGCAAAACGGATTATTCCGTGTTTGGATGTGAAGAACGGCCGTGTCGTCAAAGGGGTCAATTTTGTGGATCTGCGCGACGCCGGCGACCCGGTAGAGCAGGCGCGCGTTTATGATGCGGCCGGGGCTGATGAACTGGTTTTTCTGGATATCACGGCCACGCATGAAGCGCGACAAACGGTCATGGAAATGGCGCGTGCGGTGGCCGACCAGGTATTTATTCCCTTCACGGTTGGCGGTGGTATTCGCACTGTGGATGATATGCGCGACATCCTGCGCTCTGGGGCGGACAAGATCAGCATCAATTCGGCGGCGGTGCGTGATCCGGAACTGATCAGCCAAGGGGCGCGGGAATTTGGCAGCCAGGCTGTTGTTGTGGCGATTGACGCGCGGCGCGTTCCGGGGTCGATCGGCCGTTGGGAAGTTTTTGTTCGCGGGGGCAGGGAAGCGACGGGATTGGATGCCGTGGCCTGGGCTCAGGAAGTCGAAGAGCGCGGCGCGGGTGAGATTCTGCTGACCAGCATGGATGGTGACGGCACGCAAGCGGGTTATGACATCCCCCTGACGCGGACTATCAGCGATTCGGTCAACATTCCGGTTATCGCCTCCGGTGGGGCCGGCGACTTGAAGCACTTTGCGGCAGCGTTGACGGATGGTGGGGCGGATGCGGCCCTGGCGGCATCTCTGTTTCATTACCAGCAATTGACGATTGCGCAGGTGAAGGATTACCTGTTAAGTGAGGGAGTTGCGGTGCGACCGGTGATTGATAGTTAATAGCAGCTGTCAGGTGTCAGGTGCCAGGTGCCAGGTGCCAGGTGTCGGCCGACAGGCAACAGGCAACAGTTAATAGTATGGATAAGAGCGATTTGAAATTTGACGATAAGGGATTGATTCCGGCTGTGGTGCAGGATGCGGCTAGTTTGCAGGTGCTTATGGTGGCCTGGATGAATGAGGAATCGCTGCGGTTGACGCAGGAAACGGCCGAAACGCATTTCTGGAGCCGCAGCCGGCAGGCATTATGGCATAAAGGGGCGACCTCGGGCAATGTGCAGCGCGTGCGCGAGATTCGATTTGATTGCGATGGAGACACGCTGCTGCTGTTGGTCGATGCGGCTGGGCCGGCTTGCCACACGGGAGAGAGAAGCTGCTTTTTCAGAAAACTGGATAAGAGCAAATTGGTGAACGGTGAATGGTGAACCATTAATTGTTAATGGGAGAGATTATGAGTGATGAGATAGGCGAATTGTTCCAATTACTGCAAGATCGGCAGGTCCACCCGCGGGTTGGTTCTTATACGAATGAGCTGCTTGATAGCGGTGAGGATGAAATCGTGAAGAAGATCGGCGAGGAAGCTATTGAAGTAATCCTGGCCGCGAAGGGGCAGGGCAATGAGCGCCTAGTGGAAGAAACGGCCGATCTCATCTACCACGTCCTGGTTCTGCTGGTGGTGCGCAATTTGACCTGGCAAGACGTCTTGAGCGAACTGGATTCTAGACGATAGTGTATTGTTTCAGGAAATATGCCGCAATTCGGCCAGAACGTGCATTTATTAGAATATCAGAGCACACATTCAGGAGGGCGCGCGACATAACTGTAGATTTTCAGTGATGGATGTGCTAGGTTTGATTTCGGCAAGCTCAATGCTGGCCCGAACCTCATCACTGAACGTCAACAAGAATGACGCTTGCCCTTCGGAATGTTGGCTTGCACGGTTACCAAGCGCACAGCATCATCAATTGCGGAGTGGCGACGGTTAATGAGGGAGCGGCGCGCCGCAAAGCGCCGGTCAATCGTCCGCTAAGCGACTAATTAGGATGTTGCCCGCAACCCGCCGCTATTGTACTATGGCGGCAAAGGAAAATTGCGAAGCAAGGTAACTACCATCAGAAAGTAAAGGGAAATGGAAATGCTGGCATTCTTGGCTGTTATTGGTATTGGTGCCGTTGCGGCTTTTGTACTGGTAATCGCCACCACTATGCTTTCATCACAAATGAGCAGCATCGAAGCCGAGTATCTGGCTAACGATGTTGAGCGTGAGACTGAGCACAGCAGCCTGGATTACCCGGCCAGTGAAACACCCCTGTCAGCTTCGTAATTCATTACTCGATTGAAAACAACTTTTCTGGCATTTGTCCCCGGTGTGGTGTTGGGTCTTTACATCGGGCGGCTGCTGAGCGAATTGTGGGCACGGCAAATGGGCAGCACAAGTCCATGGGCGGCTTTGGTCATAACGTTGGCCACGGCCGTAGGCGCTGGTCTGCTGCTGCGACGCACTCCGTTTATCAAATCTTGGCCGCTTCTCCTGTTCCTGCTCTACGTCTTTTATCCTGAAGCAGACTTTGCCACAGCCCTGGCCGTGGGCATCCTGGCTTTGCTCGTATGGTGGCAGATGGCGCAGCCGTGGCCGGGCGCACCCAAAGGGCGGCGGCCCGTTGTATTGGCCGCGTTGGCAACGGCCGGTTTCTTTTTCTTCCTCTACTTCTTTACTCTGGCCCCTGACCTGCTGCCGGCCGACAATGGCGAGTTCCAGTTGGTGGCGACCAACCTGGGCGTGGCCCATCCACCCGGCTTTACGCTCTACACCCTGTTGGGCCATCTAATGACCCGGCTCCCTCTCGGCCCCACGCCCGCTTACCGGGTCAACTTGCTGTCCGCTTTCAGCAGCGCGCTGACCCTAGCGCTTGTTTATGGGGCTACCTACTTGCTCACGAAAAGACATCTCGCGGCGCTCACAGGGACCGTTGCTCTGGCGACAGCAACGACTTTCTGGGCACAATCGACGACGGCTAATATCCGCAGCTTGAGCGCGCTGTTTGCGGCCGTGATATTCCTGGCTTCCTTAGGCTATTACCGGGCGGTGCGCGCTGCCGTAGACGAGAGCGCGCATCGCCGCGCGGACCGTTACCTGGTGCTTTTGGCCCTGGCCCTCGGTTTAGGCATCACCCATCACGCCTCGCTGGCCTTTCTGGGGCTGGTCGCTGTGCTGTTTGTTCTGCTGGTCGATCCCTCGATTCTGCGAACGCCACGACGCTGGTGGTGGCCAATGGCAGCCTTCCTACTTGGACTGCTGCCCTTGCTCTATTTACCTTGGCGCGCGGCTTCGGGCGCGCGTGGAGCTTCGCCCGAGCTGGCCACATGGCCCGGTTTCATGGAGCATGTTCTGGCTTTGGGTTTTCGCGGCGACCTGTTCACTTACCTGGAACCGGCTCTGTTGTGGGAACGCATAAAGATCATGGGCAATGTCTTAACCTTCCAGTTTCAACCGTGGCTGCTGCTGGGCATGGTTTTGGGTTTGCTGCTGCTCTTGGCGCGCGATTGGCGGCTGGGGTTTCTATTTGGCGGCGCGTTCGCTTTGTTTGCTTTTGTCACGGCCACGTACCGTGCGCCGCAAACGGTGGAATATATGCTGCCGGCTTATGTGCCTTTGGCGATTCTCTTGGGTTATGGCGTGGGCGCGTCGAGCGGATTGTGGCAGCGTTTAAGAGCCGGCCGTTTCTATTTGCCCTGGCGCGAGATCCTGCTGGCGATCCTGTTGGTTGTCGCCCTGGGACAATTAAGGCAGCGCTATCCGAGCTACGCCCAATTACACAGAGACACCACGGCCCGAGACTATGCACAGCCGTTGCTGCAGGAAGCGCCTCCGGAAGCGGTGATTCTGGCCGATTGGCATTGGGTTACGCCCTTGTGGTACCTGCAAGAGGTGGAAGGACAGCGACCCGACGTCAGCATCCGTTTTGTATTTCCCGAGGGTGAACCGTATGGGCAGACGTGGGCCAGACGCATCAGCGAGGAGCTGGCAAACGGCCGTCCTGTGATCAGTACCCATTTTGATGTCGATAGCTACGCTGATTTACCCCTAGCGGAACCGCTGCACGAAGCCTTTCTTTTCCGGCAGGAGCCAAGAACGGAATTACCTGCAGGGTACGTACCGTATGCGACCCAGCTTGGCGACAGTATACAACTACTGGGCTATGAAATGGCTACTGAGAAGATAGAAATTGGACGTGAGATCCTGTTGACAGTTGCCTGGCAGCCTTTGGATGGACTGCAGCCGGGGACAAACTTATTTGCACACCTGGCGAGTTCCCTGGCGTTGTCCGGCGGGGAGCTTTACGCGCAGCAAGACGTGCCGGCATTGGCGCAAGCGGAGGGCATTACGCTGACTCAGCTGCGTCTGACGCCGCGACTGGGCACGCTGCCTGGGGCATATACCCTATTGATTGGCGCATATGGTGCCGAAGCTCTGCTGGATGAAAAGGGGGAGCCACGCATCCCGTTGGCAACGTTGGGAGTTAGTGGCCAATCCGAGAGGCAGGTGACTTTGCATCCCCTGCAACGGGATATTGCCGGCGAACGGGAACCGCGCCTGGTTGGTTATGATTGGGATCATACGCTGCCTGGACGGCCGCGCCTTTATTTGCACTGGCAAACGGAGGAAGGGTATGTGACGGAGGTGCGCGATGGGGAGGCCGGTGATTTGCCACCCTACAACGGTCCATGGGGCATGGCCAGCAAGCGCTGGTCGCGGGTCTTACAGCCAGGGAGCGGGCAATATGTGCCGTTTGGCCAGGGCGTTGTATGGCACGGCGATTTGCTGGATGAAGATCAGGCACTCGCCCCTGGACAGGCCGTGACGCTCCACCAACATTTCATGAGCGGGCGTCCGGTCATGCGCGACTACGCTGTTTCTGTACGCCTGATTGGCTTCGAGGAAGATGGCTTTCATTGGGCGTGGTGGGATCTGGACGATGCCATTCCGGCCATGGGGGCGATTCCCACGCTGAAATGGATCGGTGGATCACAAGTGCGCTCGCCCCATTTTGTGACGGTCGACGAGGATGCGCCCAGTGGACAGCAGATCGGTGGGGCGTTGAATCTGTATGATGCTTTTACCGGCCGGCCGCTGCCGATTCTAGATGAGCGGTTAACGGCCGAATATGGGTGGGTTCCTTTGGGGGAGACAAGCAGCAGATAAAAAAGAACGGCCGTTTCCCTTAAAGAAACGGCCGTTCTTGTTTGTCGACTTTTTGTTTTGATGGGCCTGCTAGGATTCGAACCTAGAACCCAGCGGTTATGAGCCGCTTGCTCTGCCGTTGAGCTACAGGCCCGTACGCTTCAGATGTCAGCTTTCAGACTTCAGCCGGGTTTGCTGCTAGCTGACGGCTGTTTGCTTGAGAGCGGCAGACGGGACTCGAACCCGTGAAAACAGCTTGGAAGGCTGTTGTGTTACCACTACACCACTGCCGCGAAAAATGATTTTCTCAATGTACTCTGGTCGGGGCGGCCAGATTTGAACTGACGACCTCTCGGACCCAAACCGAGCGCTCTACCAGGCTGAGCTACGCCCCGAGACAAGTTAAGGAAGAGCCCCGCCAACTAGGCCGGGTTTTCTCAGGCGGAAGTATACTTAGTTTTGGCAAATGCTGCGAGTTTTTTTATTTTTCCCTTGAATGGATATTGGTTCACACAGCCACTCCTTCAATAATGCTCGCCGGCGACTGTGTCGGTATGCTATTTGTCAGCTCGAAACCGGCCGCAGCAAAGATCGCTCTAAATTCGGCCTCTGTGCGCCCATGACCGCCGGTCACCACCAGCATATGAAGATCGAGCAGCTTGCTAAAGGAAGGCACATTCCCCGGCGGGATTACCGCTTCAATAACCAGCAGCTTGCCCTGTTTGGTCATCGCACGGTGGCAGTTCTGGAGAATGGTTACACATTGTTCGTCTTCCCAGTTTAGGAGAATGTTTTTGAGGATGTAGACATCACCACCGCCAGGCAGTGTCTGGAAAAAGTCTCCCCCGATTACCTGGCAGCGGTTGGCAATGCCCGACGCCGCGATGTGGCCTTCGGCTCCGGTGATGACCTGTGGCAGTTCAAAAAGAACACCTATCAGCCTTGGGTTGGCGTTCAGTATAGCTGCGATAAATGAGCCCTGTCCCCCGCCGACATCAACAACCTTGTCGAAGTGGGCAAAGTCATAGGCCTTGAGGATCGCCGTTGATTCCTGGGTCGAGAATCCCGTCATGGCCTGATTAAAGACCGCTGCGGCTGTAGGATGTTGGGTAAGATAATGAAAATGACCGCTTTTGAAGACGTGGTTAAAGGCTGTCTCGCCGGTTTGGATGCTGTGGAGCAAGTCACCCCACGCCTGATAAATCTCCTCACCATACATAATCGCCAGCGCACGCAATGAACCTGGAACATCTGATTGCAGACCTGATGCCAGAGGCGTCAGCGCAAAACGGCCCTCTTCATCTGCAGCAAAAATACCTACACTGGCCAGGAAACGCAGCAGACGATGAAGTTGTCTGGGAGACATGGCGGCGGATTTTGCCAGTTCAGCGCTGCTGCGCGGTCCATCCTGCAGCATATCGGCAATGCCGAGTTTGGCGGCAACGTAGATCGCTTGTGAGATCCAGAAACCGGTTATCATTTGCAGCAGCGCCGGCCCGGGCTTCGGGTCAAGCGGTTTATTAACATCATCTTGCAAAGACATTCATATCCTCCTCGTAGCGCAAGAATTTACAAGAAGCAGCGCATCTATGGGATAGCTTTCTCGGAAAACGGCAACTATCTCATCGGCTGCCTTAGCGTGTTCCATAGTTGGATAGCCAGGTTGATAATTCATATTTCTCCCATGATAGTATAGTTCTAGTATAGCACAGATGGGTGTTGCTAACGGTAGACAATAGTGCATCATAAGCCTTTCTCCATCTTTTGAGGAGCAGGTCAGGCTCATATTGATGCGCGGCTTAATAGATCATATCACCACGGACGAAGGCGGCCGTATTGGGATCTTGCGGTTGGGTGAAGAAGGCTTCCGTTTCGGCCACTTCCACGAGTTCGCCGGCAAGGAGCAAGCCGACGCGGCTGGCCATACGGCGGGCTTGAAAGACATTGTGGGTGACAATGACGACGGTGGTTCCCTGATCGCGGTTTGCCCGGCGCACGATCGCTTCGATGAGCTTGATGTTATAGGGATCCAGGTTGGATGTGGGCTCGTCGAGCAGGAGGATATCGGGCTGCAGCACCAGTGCTCTTGCCAGGGCTACGCGCTGCGCTTCACCGCCGGACAAGGTGTGCGCGTGTGCCGTGGCCAGCTCTTGTAGTCCCAGCTCCTTTATGATTCCAGCGACGTCTTCACGGCCGTTTTCCCGCCCGCGTATGTTCAGGCCATAAGCGATGTTGTCAGTGACGGAACGACGCAATAGATGGGGATTCTGGAAAACCATGGTCACGCGGCGGCGCGTTTCCAAATCGGGCCAGCTCTCATCACAAGGGCGGTTTTGATAGGCGAGCGTGCCGGCGGACGGCCGTTCGAGGAAGGCCAGCAGGCGCAAAAGCGTGCTCTTGCCCGCGCCGCTGGGGCCCACCAGACCCAGGATTTCACCGCGGCGCACACGTAAATCATCGACGTCTAACACGATACGGCCGTTGTACGCCTGTTGAACGCCAGTAAGGCTGTATAAAGTGCCGGTTGAGAAGTCGCTCATGTTGCTATGCACGATGAAAGCTGCCAAGCTGCGGAAAAGTTGGCAACTTTACATAAATCTATTCCTTTTGCAAGCGCACGGCTACCAGGTTGGCCATAAATGCCAAGGATAGCAGGATGACTCCCAAGGCGAGAGCCAGCTCAAAATTGCCCTGGCGCGTTTCCAATACGATGGCTGTGGTCATGACGCGCGTTTTCCCTTCGATATTGCCACCGACGAGCATTACGGCACCAACTTCGCTGACGGCCGCGCCGAAACCGGCCACCAGACCGACGATGACCCCAAAGCGGGCTTCGCTGAGAACGGTGCGCATCACCTGGCCCTCTGTTGCGCCCAGCGCGCGCAGCTGCAGGCGCAGTTCGGGGCGCACGGCGTGGACGGCGGTCATAGTCACGCCCATGACCAGGGGCAAGGCCAGGACGGTCTGGGCCAGAATCATGGCTTGGGGCGTAAATAGCCAGCCCAGGGGACCCAAAATCCCCTGGCGGGAGAGCAGCAGGAAAACAACCAAACCGACTACAACCGGCGGAAATCCCATACCCGTATAGATAACGCTCTTCAGCCAGCGCTCGCCACGAAATTGGCGCAGACCCAACCAGGCGCCTGACGGGATACCGAGAAGGGCGGCCAAGAGCAGCGCAGAGCCGCTGACCAGGAGGGTCAGGCGGACGATTTCCCACAAGGCGGAATCGCCGCTGAAGATGAGCCGGATCGCTTCAGCTAGGGCAGCAATCATGATCTACACTCAGTTGTTTTCCTCACGCCAGCAGCGCAACTGAACGATATGGCGCGTGGCCTTGGTCACTTTGGCGCGCTCATCCATTTGCAGGCCTACCAGCCAGAGCGGGTGCGCTTCGGTCACTACCAGAGGCCAGCGGGATCTCAATGCGGCCGGCAGCTTACGGTTGACCATAACGTCTTGGATGGATGCAGAACGGCCGTGCATCCCTAGAGGCTGGAAACGTTCACCAGGCCGGCGCGATCTTACCTCGAGCATGCTCCTTTCCCCAATATCTATGAAAACGCGCCATGGATCGGGGTTTGCTATGCAGTGCCGGAGGTTCCTGGGCGGACACGGTCGCCGCCAATGACCAGCCATTTTCTAAAGCCAGGCTGCCGGGAATGGGCAGCATCCATGAAACGTCCAGCGGCAGCTGCGGCTGGCCGGATGGGAGCGGGTCTGGTCCGGTGGCCAAGAGCAGATGGTCATATTGCACGTGGAAGCGGAGCCCGCCAGGCATTGTCGCTTGCGCTCCAATCTCACCGCGCAGACCAATTTGCTCTGCCAGGTCTATGGCCGCAAAGGAGATGTCGCTGAGAGACGGCCGTAATTCCTTAATTGCCCTGCGCAACGTGCGACGCCTGAGACTTAAGGGCAGAGATTGCCATAATTGCAGATCGAGACGCAGCCAATCCGGCTCTTGCTCGCGCAGGATAGAGCGCCAAGCCAGTTCGTTTTGTTCTTGCAGCAGTGCTTCATCCGCGGCCACCAGTTCGGCCAACTGCTGTAAATGTTGTTTGATCTGCGGGTTGAATGATTCCAGATAGGGCAGCAGTTCATGGCGCAGGCGGTTACGCAAATAGGCGGGATCCCTGTTGGTGCTGTCGAACAGCGGATCGAGCTCATTTGCCCGGCAATAGGCTTCGATGGTTTCGCGCGAGATGGTGAGCAACGGCCGAACCAGTTTGATATGCGGCGCGCCAGGCAGCGAGCTTACCAGGCGCATGCCGCGCAGGCCGGTTAAGCCGCTGCCGCGCAGCAAGTGCAGCAGCACCGTCTCCGCCTGATCGCCGGCATTGTGGGCCACAAGCACCGCTTCGGCGTGAAGCTCCCCGGCCAGAGCGGCCAAAAAGCTGTACCGGGCGTGGCGGCCCGCCTCTTCTATCGACCAGCCATTTTGGCGAGCCAGGCGGGCTACATCCACTTTTTCTTGGCGGCATGGCAGGTCCCAGGCAACGGCCGTGCGCATGACAAACTGCGCCTCTTCAGCGGCCTGGGGTCTAAGGCTGTGATCCAGGTGGGCCGCCGTCAAACAGCCGGGCTCCATTATACGGTGCAGGAGGTGCAGCAAGGCGAGCGAATCCGGGCCGCCGGAAACGGCGGCGATGATGCGGCTGCCCGGCGTCAGGCCGGCGTGAAACAGACTGTCCGTGACGGTTTGCTGCAGCTTATCTTTTTTCGGCCGTCTGGGCGATTGGGGAATCACGCTGTTTTCTGAACCTTTGCCATAAAAAAACGGCCCGCAAGCGGGCCAGATTTATAGGGCGGGTGGGAGTCGAACCCACACGGGAGTTATCCCGGCGGATTTTAAGTCCGCTGCGTCTGCCATTTCGCCACCGCCCCTTGATCACACAACTCTGCGATCGGGTTGTATTTATTTTACCCCTGAACAGGAGGAGCAACAAGCGTGCGGGGGTGTCAGGTGTCAGCAGTCAGGCGTCAAATGCTGTTGGCGCCGTTACCACTCTCTCAGCTTCCATATCTCCGGTCGCCATTCGCCAGTTCCGTGTCCAATTTCGGCGTAGATAAGGATCGATTTTTTTAGCTGCGCCCTGGACTCTTCTTCCCGGCCCATTTGGTGCAGCAGATCGGCGAGGTTGCTGTGCAGGGCTGCCTCCCGGTGGCGGTCGCCATATGTCTGGCAAAGGGCCAGCGCCGCCAAGAAATGTTCCTGGGCGGTTCCCGTCTGCCCTGCGGCCGCTTCGGTCAAGGCCAGATTATTTAAAGCCGCGATCTCCGCATCCCACAGATCGTGCTGCATGAGCCAGAGCCTGGCTGCGCTCAAAATGAGCCAGTGCTTGCCGCAAGGCCCCTTCATGGCGGGCCAGAAGGCCGGAGATATTCTCACTTTGGGCCTGGACGTGGGGTGTATCGGCCAACTGCCCTGCTTGCTCCGCATATTGTTGAGCCTGGTCCATCTCTTTCAAATTATAAGCGACGTAACTCCAATCAATATAAAGGCGGGCAAGATCGGAAGGCTGGCCGATTCGTTCTTTAGCCAGGGCTAACTGCGCTTGCGCTTGTGGCCAGGCCCCCTGGCGCATGTAGACCTGCCCCAATTTATGCTCCAGACGGCCCAGTTCGGCCGTTTCGCTGAGGGATGCGGCCGTTTCGTAGCTGCTGAGCGCGGCGCTGTATTCGCCCAGGCGGACAGACATATCGCCAATGGCTTCGTGCAGCTTTGCCGCCTGGTCAAAGCCCAAGGCCAGGGCGGATTGATAGTAAAAAACGCCTTCTTGATGCGCAAATAATGCGCGCGCCTGATCGCCGGCCTGCACATAATAGCCGGCAGCTTCCCCATCCAGGCCGGCCAGCCGGTAATGGTTGCCGATGTCGGCCGTAACGGCCATCGTCTGCGATTGGCGGGGCATGGATAGCCGCAGCGATTCGGCCACGCGACGGTGCAGCAAGCGCCGCCGGGCGAGGCCCATTTCCTCACAGGCCAACTGGCGCAGCTTGGCATGGGAGAAATCATAATGTGTCGTATGCTCCAGCAGCAAGCCCCGTGCAACCAACGTTTCCAGAGAGGCTACCGTCTCCTCATCGCTGCGGCCGCTGGCCAGATGTAGCAAGTCATAGGCAAAGGCATGGCCGATGGTGGCCGCCGTCTGTAAGAGTTGGCGTTCCGTCTCATCCACCTGCTCCAGCCGGGCTGTGAGTAAATCGCGTACGCTGCGCGGCATGTCCCAGGACGCCCCTAGTCCGTCCGCTGCTTTTTGCTGCACAAGCGCATTGACGTATTCGACCACAAAATAGGGCAGCCCTTCTGTTTCCTGGTAGAGCTTGCCCGGCAGATCAGTTGAAAATGAAGGCAAAACGGCCGTCAACAATTCCCGTACTTCTCCCGGCGTGAAACGGGTTAGCTGCACATGCTCGCTGACGGAAGCACGGCGCAAATCAGCTGTCAGAGTGATAGAGAGGATGGGCGGCGGGTAAAAATTCCGTACGCCAGCATAAGAGAATGAGATACGGCCGTGCCCGCCAGCGCCGCAGCAAAAACAGCAGCAGCTCCAATGAAGCTGAATCCAGCCAATGGGCATCGTCCAGCCACAAAACACCCGGCTGTGCTCCGTTGAGCAGTGCGACCAATACCTGCCCCACGCCTTCGTAAAAACGATTCTGGGCGCCGGGCGCTTCCAAGTCCACTGGCGGCAGAGGCGCCTTTTGCCCTTCGAGCAGTTCGGGCAGGAGACGGCCGGCTTCGGCCAGGGCAAAGGGAGAAACGCCGGACAGTTTCGCCAGCGCCTGCGGCTGTCGCAGGCCATCGGTCAGAATTTGGATGATGGAAACATAGGCCAGGTTGTTTTCCCCTTCATAGCAGCGCGCGGAGATGATAGGCGCTCCTTGCGCCGCCAGAGCGTGCAAGAAATCTTCGGCGAGCCTGGTTTTGCCAATGCCGGCTTCCCCTTCAATGGTTAGCAAACGGCCGTCTGGATTGATCTGCACATAGATGCTGCTGCATCTGTTGCAGTTCATCATCACGGCCGATGAGGGGCGAGGGGGCGGTGATCAGTGGTGAGTGGTGAGTGGCGGGTGGCGCGTGGTGAGTGGCGGGCGGAGGGCTACGATCTGGTTGTCGCGGATCGCTTCGTACAAGGCAGTTGTTTCCGGGAGGGGGGCGACGCCCAATTCTTCGTCCAGGATGCGCACACAATGGCGAAACTGGTCTAGCGCTTTGTTGCGCTGGCCGGAGTGAGCATAAAGCAGCATCAGTTGGCGGTGGGCATCCTCGCGCAGGGGATCCATTTGCAGCCAGGTATGGGCGGTGCTGATGGCGGCTGTGAAGTCTGCGGCGTCTTGCTGCTGCCGGCATAGGCGTTCTAAGGCTGCCGACATTTCGCGGTGCAGTAGTTCTCTTTGGATCACCTGCCAATCATCAAAGGGAATACTATCGCGCAAGGAAAAGCCGGCCATGAAGTCGTCGCGATAGAGAGCAGCAGCCTGTTCCCACTCACTTGCTTTCAGATGCTGCTGAAATTGGCTGACGTCGCAGCCATGTTGATCTGCTTGCAGGCCGATGGTGTCGCGGGTGATGGCGAGGCAGTTGTCGCCGACGGCCGATTTGAGGGTAGAAAGGGTGCGGCGGAGGGCGGCTTTGCCGCGGCGGTCATCATATTCGGGCCAGAGAAAGGCGACCAGGCTGTCGCGGGACTGGCGTTCAGCGGTCAGGGCGAGGTAGGCGAGCATGGCGACCGCCTTGCGTGTGTCCAGTTTTAATAGTTGGCCAGCGCGTTCAATGCGCGGCGGGCCTAAAAAGAAGAGTTCAAGGATAGACATGGCCCCATTGTACCTTTGATTTCATTACGGTAAATAATTCGTAACGCTCTTCGTAACGATTGGCAGACGCTTTGGGCGTATGCTGGCGAAAAACAGGCGGGAGAAGATGATGATTCTGGAAGAAAGTCAATAATCGGAAGGAGATTGAGAATGTCTGACACGACACGGTATGGAATGAAAGAAAAGAATATGGGCGATACGGCCGTTGATGGTCTGCTCGCGGGTATCCTGGCGGGACTGGGCATGGCTGCCTACTTGATTCTGAGCGGTTTATTGAGCGGCCTAGCGCCGGCGGTCATGTTGGGGCGTTTTGATCCGACGATCGGTGGCGGCTGGCTGAGCGGTTCTGTGACACATCTGGCTGTTTCGGGCGTTTACGGTGTTGTTTTTGCTATGTTGTTCGGGGTGGTGGTGCGTCTACGGGGATCGCTGCTGCGTTTCGGCTGGCTGGCGGGGCTGATTTATGGGCTGGGCTTGTTGGCCATCGCGCGAGGGGTGCTGCTGCCTATGGCCGGATCGCCGCTGTTGGAAATAGGAGCGGTGCATCTGTTGATCGCTCATGCGATTTATGGGTTGATATTGGGATTTGAGGTGAGCCGGAAATGGTGATGGATTTGGGGTGCGGGCGAGACGGTTGGATGGAATTTAATTGAATGAAATGATTGGAGGTAGATCATGAAACGTGTTTTGAAATGGATCGGACTTGGTTTGCTTGTGTTGGTAGGAATTATTGTGGTGGGGGGTATTGTGCTGCATTTTATGGGTAAATCGCGGATGAATAATGCGCCGGAGGTGGCTACCAAGCCGGTAGCCGTGCCTACGGATGCAGCCGCTGTGGCGCGAGGCGATCATCTGGTTAACACGGTCAGCTCCTGCCGCCTCTGCCACGGCAGCCAATTGGAAGGGGATGTCCTCATTGATGGCGAAGTCGGCTTATATATCGCCGCGCCGAACCTGACCTCAGGCGCTGGTGGGATTGGCGGAACGTACAGCGATGCGGATTGGGAACGGGCTCTCCGCCATGGAGTGGGCGGAGACGGCCGTGTGCTGGCCATTATGCCATCCCATGTTTATCAGCATTACAGCGATCAAGACCTGGGCGCCGTAATCGCCTATCTTAAAACGGTGCCGCCTGTTGATCATGAATTAGGCCCGCGCCGCATCGGCTTCCCCGGAAGTGTAATGCTCAACGTGGTGGCTTATGATGAGTTGACGCATATCAACGGCATTGACCACGCCAATGTGGGCGGAGAAGCGCCAGCGGAAGAGGCAACGGCCGACTATGGCCAGTATATGGTCAGCATCGCCATGTGCACGGAATGCCATGGCGCCAATCTGGCAGGCGTCGTCCTGGCAGAGGGGGAAGACGGCCCACCGGAAGGGCCTAATCTAACACCTGGCGGCGAGTTGAGCGGATGGAGCGAGGCTGATTTCATGAACACACTGCGCACCGGCCAACCCCCGTCTGGGAACATGTTGGACCCGGAACAAATGCCGTGGACCACGCTGGGGCAGATGTCAGATACGGAACTGCAGGCGATTTGGGCTTATTTGAGCGGGTTACCGGCTTTGCCGAGTAACTAAGGCAGGTGGCAGGCTACATACCATTGTAACTTGTAACCGAAATTGATGGGTGCGGGTTACAGGTTACATACCGTTGCAACTCGTAACCAAAATTGACGGGTGCAGGTTACAGGCTGCAAGTTACAAAAAGTGTTCTTTACGTAACGATTTGCAGACGATGATCTTGTATGATGATCCGCAATAGACGTTTGATAGAGGTAAATAACCATGTTTTATGAGAACCGCACACAAAAAGCAGGCATTTTAGGGATGCTTGGCGCAGGACTCTTTTTCATTGGCTTGCTGATTGAGTATCATTACGGACTATTTTCGCCGGGAAGTGGGACTTTGTCCGTGATCAACCAAATCATGTTTATTGTGGCGATGTCCGGTATTATTGGTCATGTTATGGGGCATGAGAGCGGCGCGGGCAGGGGGTGACGGCCGATTCGGGCGCATCATCCTCACCCTCTTCCCCATCGCCTGGGCGACGTTGATCGTGGCCACCCTGATCAGCTTGACCAGCGGCAATGCGGATAACATCTTGTTCCCGCTGGGCGGCTTGGCGAGCATGCTCTTTGGCCTGTTGGCCGGGTTTGCTGTTGCTGTCGCCGGAAGATGGCAGGGTTGGACGCGCTACGCACCGCTGCTGCAGGGACTTTACAGCCTGCTGCAGTTGGTAGTAATGACCATCATCAACGGTTCGCCTGACCCAACCTTTCTGACTGAAAGTTTGTGGATGGCGACCTGGTTCTTGACGAGCCTGGCGCTGTATGTGAATGGGAAAACGGCCGTGGTCGTGAAGCTGGCGTGATCGCTACGCGTCAAGACCCAGGTCAGGATGCCTATCTTTTGGATGAACATGGCGATGAGATTCTGCACTTTATTGCCATCCTGGCAAGGATCAGTATAATAGTACAATTCAAGCTTGCTGCCCAGTCTAGCCCGTTGATAGATTCGCTTAAGATGCAAGTCATGTAACCACAATGCAAGAACAACAAGATGGCAAAGGATCGCGATTCTCGAGGGGCGCCCGGCTGGTGCTGGGCGTGGCCCTGCTGCTTATGCTTTTGAGCGTATTCCAGGTGCTTTACCGCTATACCCTACCCACGGATGGCTGGTCAGTCTATACGGAAGAAATCGCCGATACGACCTTCGTCTATTGGCAGAATCTTGTAGGCGCTCCCTCGGAACTGCAGCAGGGCGATGGCGTGCTGGGGGTGAATGACGTGCCCGTGGCCGGCAAGGCAACATCGGGATACGTACCCCCACCTCCCGGCTGGCAGGCGGGGGAGACAGTCATGATGCGCGTGCGGCGCGCTGGGGAAGAGATGGAGATTGCGGTGCCCGTGGTGCACTGGACCATCGCCGCCGTCATCCGTGGAAACGTGCTGGATCCGGGGCAGCTAGCATCTATCGTGGGTGGCCTGTTGTTCCTGGCTGTGGGCTGGTTCACCTTTTGGCGCCGGCCTGAGGTGCCCAGTGCCCGTGCTTTGCTTTTTTTGAGCACGGCCGTAGGCGTCACCTCTATCAGCGGCCTGCTGCCCAATGGCCTGTCGGTACAGTTTAACCGGCTGGCTTTTGGGCTGGTCGTTTTCTACAGCTACGCCATTTTCGGCACGGTCGTCGCCCCGGCGCTGTTAACCTTCACGCTGCTCTTCCCGCGGCCCAAGCGCATCATCGAACGCCATCCCTGGCTGGCGCTGCTGCCTTTGGCCTACGGCGGCCTGCTGGCTCTGTTTTTACTCGCCGGCGGCCGTGCGGAGGCAGGATGGTTCAGCACGATGGGCATGTTCATTCTGTCCATCGCCAGCTTGATCCATGCCGGTTTTACGCAGCGCGATGCGGCCAGCCAGGCGCAGCTGCGCTGGGCGATCAGCAGTTTTGTCCTGGGTCTGGCGTTGTTCTTGCTTAACTTTCCCATGGCCTTTGGCCTGATTACCAACGAAACCGTGATCACCCTCTTTATGATCGCGCAGGGCTTGGGCTTTATGGTTATTGGCGTTGGCCTGGCCATCGCCGTCCTTCGCTACCGGCTGTATGACATCGACGTCATCATCCGCAAGACGCTGGTATACACCATCCTGACCATTCTACTCGCCCTGGTCTATTTTGGCCTGGTCATCCTGCTGCAGAACCTGTTTGAATCGCTCAGCGGCGAACAATCGCCCATCGCCATCGTCATTTCCACGCTGGTGATTGCTGCGCTGTTTGCGCCACTGCGCCGGAGAGTGCAGGCGGTGATTGATCGCCGCTTTTTCCGCAAGAAGTATGATGCGCAGCTGGTGCTGGCCAGCTTTGCCGAGACGGCGCGGGACGAGACGGACATGGCGCAGCTGACGGCCGAACTGGTGCTTGTGGTACAGGAGACGATGCAGCCGGAGCAGGTAAGCTTGTGGTTAAAGGAGAACAGATAGTGAACAGAACAGATAGTGAAAGTGGTTTCGATCGCGGGGCGTGGCTGACGCTGGCGGCCGTGCTGCTTTTTGGCCTGGTCGTGCTGGGCACGACCCTCACTATCCTGAGCATGCCCGGCGACGGCTGGCAGATGGTCTATGAAGAGCCGCCGCTGACGCAGTTCCTGGGTGACTGGCCGACCCCATTGCAGGTGGGTGATGTGGTGCTGGCCATCGGGGGAACGCCCTATGATAGCTCTGGCATTCAGCCGCTGCCGCCGCCGGCCAACTGGCAGGCGGGGGCGACCCTACCCTACACGATCGTGCGCGGCGACCAGCAGCTCACAGTGGATGTTCAGTTGGACACGCTGCCACCGCGCGGAATCTGGCAGGCCTTGGCGAATGCGATGCGCGCCGATTTGCCGCAGTTGAGCTGGTTTGTGATCGCCGTGATTGTCTTCTTGCTGCGGCCCAAAAGCACGGCCGCGCGCCTGCTGCTGCTGGCCGGGGGCAGTATTTTCCTGGCGACCAGGATTGGTTGGGCGGCGACGACGACCGGCACCACCTTTGCGCCGCCGCTGATCTGGTACCCCTATTTCGTGGCGGAGTTTTTTTGGGGTTGGCTCTTCTTTCCCTCGCTGATCTTGCTGATGCTGATTTTCCCCCAGCCCTTATGGCCGGCAACGCGCTTTCCTCGGCTCACCCCGGCCCTGTTTTACCTGATTCCCTTGGTTGTCACCATTTACGTCGTGCTGACCGGCCAGGAGACGCCGGCAAACCTGCTGCTGGCTGCGGAGGCGCTGCTGATTTTTGCCGTGGCGATAGCGGCCGTGATCATGGCCTTTCGCCACCGCTACAACCGGGTGGCCCGCGCCCAAATCACCTGGGTAGCCTTCGGCATCGCCCTCAGCATCGGCGGCACGCTTACCGCCTATTTGCTAGATTACAGCGGCCTATACGTCCTTTCCAACAATTTGTTGGAACAGATTCTCTCCTGGCCTGTTGCCCTGGCCCTGCCGGTCTGCCTGGCGATCGCCATTCTACGCTACCGGCTGTTCGACATCGACGTGATCATCCGCAAGACACTGGTCTATACGGTGCTGACTATCCTGCTGGGGCTCGTCTATTTTGGCGTGGTCGTGCTCCTGCAGGCAGTTTTTGAGTCGACCGTCGGTGAACAGTCGCCTATCGCTATCGTTATCTCCACCCTGGTGATTGCCGCCCTCTTCGCCCCGCTGCGCCAGCGAGTGCAGGAGGTAATCGACCGCCGCTTCTTCCGGCGGAAATATGATGCGCAGCAGGTGCTGGAGCAGTTTGCGCAGACGGCGCGGGATGAGACGGATATGGCGGGCCTGACGGCCGAACTGCTGCGGGTCGTGCAGGAGACCATGCAGCCGGAAGCTGTGCAGTATCGGCTGCCCATTGAAGCGCGAAACGATGGGCCTGGCGCCTAGTGCAATTGAAATAAAGACATTCTTGGCGGTGGTTCTGGCGGGGTCCTCGTTCTGGCCAGCGCTGCGCAGGTTGTACCCGATCTGCCAGAGGCAGCAACGGGTCAACCTGCTGCTCACTTTCCTGAATTTCTTTGTCGCTTACCCACCGTCTTGGTGTCGTGGGAGGTGGTTATCGTTTCCCACCACCCCCGCAAATTGTCGGCTGGCTTTTAATGATGGCGGCCATGCTCCTGTCTTCTTGTGGCTTTTTGGACGATTACCCTGGCAATACCCAGATGCCCCCAGCCAACACCGTTGACTTACCTGGGCTCTGGTCTCCGTCTGGTTCTCGCGGATGGCTGTGGTTCATCTTCCCGATCCTTTTTATCCTCCTGCTTTTTCCCACCGGCCGGCTGCTCTCCCCGCGCTGGCGCTGGGTGCTGCGCTAGGCGCTGGGATCGTGTCTCTTTTCTATCACGATCGCCTCCTTCACGACGCGCTTTACTGCCAGCACAATTAAGCGGACTGGTCGCTGCCCAATCCGATCGGTTTTATCCCCACAGAATCCTTCCATGGTGCCCTGGTCGGTGGCCTTGCTCTCCTTTGTCGCCTTGTGTACGGCCTCCATCTTCATCCGCTACCGGCGCGCCCGAGGAGCGGAGCGGCAGCAAGTCAAATGGTTCTTCGGCCGCCGGCCTCTTGTGCCGCGATCTACACCATCACCTTTCTCTTTAATGCTAATGGGCCGGAGGGCTGCTTGGCAGCGTGCTGGATATTTTGTTCGTCCTCGCCCCTTTGCTGCTGCCGCTGGCCATCGGCATCGCCATACTACGCTACCGCTTGTACGACATCGACATCATCATCCGCAAGACGCTGGTCTACACGCTGCTGACCGTCCTGCTGGCGCTGGTCTACTTCGGCGTGGTCGTGCTCCTGCAGGCGGTTTTTGAGTCGGCCAGCGGCGAACAGTCGCCCATAGTGATTGTCATGTCTACATTGGTGATTGCCGCTTTGTTTACGCCGCTGCGCCGGCGGGTGCAGGAGGTGATCGACCGCCGTTTCTTCCGCAAGAAGTATGATGCGCAGCAGGTGCTGGCACGGTTCGCGCAGACGGCGCGGGATGAGACGGATATGGATGTGTTAACGGCCGAACTGGTGCAGGTGGTGCAAGAAACGATGCAGCCTGAAATGGTATCGCTTTGGACGAGTCGTAGGCAAAAACAGCGTTGTCGACGAAAAGTGCACGAAGCGGGCGAAACGGTTGGATGAAATTGGTTTGGTACCCTGTGAGGCTCTGGCCATTGGTTTAGTGCGGGCGAAACGGTTGGATGAAATTGGTTTGGTACCCTGTGAGGCTCTGGCCATTGGTTAAGTGCGGGCGAAACGGTTGGCTGGAATTTGGTTTGTTGTCCTGTGAGGTTCTGGCCAACCGTCTCGCCCCTACAGGAAATTTCAAGGTTTATTGAGATGCTTTGGTAGACTACCTGGCAAGTAGCTATAAGGATGTAATTTTGTAATGGACAATTCTCCAGTTTTCGTAGCAGCCGGGGCAGACCGTTTTGAGGTTCTGCACCAGGCGTTTGGTTTAAAGCCAATTGATTTTAAGGTCTCGACAGAGGATAGTGACGGCGGTCTCTTCATCATCGAACATACGAACAACCGTCCTGGCGGGCCGCCGCGCCATATTCACCATGCCCAAGAGGAGTGGTTCTATGTTTTGGAGGGAGAGTATGTGATTGAGGTGGGGGACACGACTTTCCAACTCGGTGTGGGAGATGCGGTGCTGGCTCCGCGCGCCATTCCTCATGTTTGGGCGTTTGTGGGCAGCGGGCGCGGCCGTCTGCTGATCACTTTCCAGCCCGCCGGCCAAATGGAAGGTTTTTTTGTGGAAACAAGCGAATTAGACACGCTGCCTGCCCGTGAGGAGCTGGCATCCCTGTTTGAGAGGCATGGCATGCTGCTGGTCGGGCCGCCCCTGCCAGTCGATTAGGCAGCAAGGTGAGAGGCAGGCGGAAGTATAATGGGCGCGGCTAAAGGAGCAAGTGCGGTTGAGCTGTGGCTGCAGAAGAGACCCGGCAAGGTCCAGCCGGGCGGCCTGGAGAGGGATCTCTGAGCGATCGCGGGGCCGCACTTTAGGTTGATGCAAAAATAGGGGATTTCAAGATGCAAATTAACGAGTCAATTCCAAACGCAGCAGAACCTACCGACCAGATTCTACCGCTGACCAAGATCGTCGCGGCCGTGATTATCCCCTTCCTGGTGGCGGCCTTTATCATTCTCTATTTCTTCCCGGGTGAATCAGGGCGCCGGTTTGCCTGGGAGATTAAGCCGGCGATGACGGCGGTCTGGATGGGCGCCGGTTATCTCGGCGGCGCCTACTTCTTCCTGCGTGTCCTGTTAGACAAGCGCTGGCATCGCGTCTCAGCCGGCTTCTGGGCGGTGACAGCTTTCACCTGGGCGATGCTGTTGACTACGCTGCTGCACTGGTCACGCTTCGATCTCAACAATTTGGCATTCCAGATCTGGCTGGTCCTGTATGTGGTTACGCCGTTCCTGGTGCCCTTTGTCTGGTGGCGCAACCACTTCACCAGTGCCGCTGAAGCGGGTGACGCTGCCTTGCCGGCATTTGCGCGCGGCGGGATGGCGTTTGTCGGCGTATTCATGCTGGCCTGCTGCCTCATCTGCTACATCGCGCCGGCCGTTGCCATTTCATACTGGCCGTGGGCGCTGACGCCGCTGACCGCGCGGGTCATGGGCGGTTGGTTTGCCTTGATGGGCGTCGGCGGCATTGTCATGGCCGGCAAAACACATTGGAGCAGCTGGCGCTACGAAGTGGAGAGCATCATCTTCGTCTGGCAGACCCTGGTGTTGGTGGGCGCCGTTGTGCACAGGGCCGACTTCAAACCGGGCACCGCCTGGTTCTTCGTCGCCGAGATCGCGGCGATCCTGGCGATGCTGGCGACTGTACATCAACATGCAAAGAAAAATGCGGCCCGGTGAGTAGACGATATTGTCGGAGAAGCAGGTAATGAAAATTTTAGAGACCGAGAATCTTATCCTTAGACATTTTGAAGCGGACGATCTCGACGACTTGTTTAGGTTGTACAGCGATCCGGAGGTGCGCCGCTACTTTCCAGATGGCACACGGGACCTGGCATACACCAAAGAAGAATTGGAATGGTATTTGAACGGGCATCCCGATCATCCAGAATTAGGGCTGTGGGCGACTATTCATAAAGAGAGCAAGCGGTTCATCGGCCGCTGCGGGCTGCTGCCGTGGACGATTGACGGCCGTTTCGAAGTCGAAGTTGCTTACCTGCTGGACAAAGCGTATTGGGGTCAAGGGTTGGGAACCGAAGCAGCTCAGGCGGTTCTTGACTATGGTTTTGAACAGCTGCAATTATCGCGCTTAATCTGCATTATTACCCCAGGAAATGTGGCCTCGGTTAAGGTGGCCTCGCGTATCGGTATGGTTTTCGAGAGAGAAACGGAAGACGATCTAGGGCCATTTCTGCTGTATGCACGCAGAGACCGCAAAATGGGCAGTGATAAAGAGCAATGGTTTGCTAATAGAGGTAACAGATGGAGATGGCATGATAAGGTGGGTTACAGGTTACATCCAGTCGTAACGTTTAGCAGACGATGACGTGCTAAGATGGCGACAAGTTGAATGAGCAGTAGTTTGCTTACAGCGTAAATAGACTATCATATAAATATAAACTACCTACAAGGAGAATATTTAGTGTCAACAGATCAGAATAAATCATTAGTCCGTCAACTCATCGAGGAAGTGATCAATCAGAACAATTTGAGTCTGGGCGAAGAGATCATAGCCGCCGATATCATTGATCACGAAGAAACGCCCCCTGGTGTCCCCAGTGGCGTTGAAGGCACAAAAGTATTATTCACAATGCTGCACAACGCCTTCCCCGACTTCAAAGCGACAATCAATGACCTGATCGCTGAAGATGATAAAGTTGTTGTTTATATGACCTGGAACGGTACGCAGCACGGTGAGTGGATGGGTATGCCGCCCAGCGGCAAGCCGATGTCCATTGGCGTGATCGACATTTTCCGCGTGGCAGACGGGAAGCTCGTAGAACATTGGGGTATGATGGAGAGCATGAAGATGATGCAACAGCTTGGGGCCATGCCGTAATAAAACCAAGAACGAGGATTGAATTACTCTCAAGAGATTGGGGATTGGAGATTGGCCAATCTCCCATCCCCAATCTCTAATCTCAGCAGTGAACAAAAAAGCATTTGAAAAACAGTCCAATCAGTTCCCCCCCATCCAAACTGAACCCCAAGATACACTGGGTGGTGCTTACCATCTGGATTCTTATCGTGTTAGCGCACCTATTCCATTTTGTTGTTGATCTCTCTTTGGATTTTGTTGCACTGCAAACGCCCTGTTTAGGGGCGTTAGGGGATGCTGGGGATTGCGATCAATTGGCGATTTCGCCGGCAGAAGTGGCCGTACTCTCGTCGTGGGGATTCACCACGCGCGCATATGCGACGGCCATGCTGGCTGCACCGGTCATTTTGCTGCTGGGCTATTGGCTGCTGGGCGGTCTGATTTTGTGGCGACAGGGTCCAAATTGGCTTGGGCTAACAGTTTCTCTCGCCTTGATCACGTTCCCGATCACAATCGTTGCTAGTGCCCCTGATTGGCTAACAACTACCCCCGCTTTGGTTTTCTTTGGGTCAGTTGTTCGGGTTTGTAGGGAGTGTGATCTTGGTGCTTTTCTTGTACCTGCTGCCAAACGGCCGTTTTTCCCCTAAATGGGCCCCTATTCCGATGATCTGCACTATTTTGCTTATACTCGTTACTTCTCTAGAGAGCAGCGGCATCATACCTCTTTCTCCTCAGACAGTTTCTTTGCTTAACAACACATTGGTGATCTTCGTCCTCCTCGGCGGTGGGTTACAAATCTACCGATATCGGTGGGATTCCAATGCCACGGAACGTCAGCAAACCAAATTGATCTTGTTTGGCATTTTGGCCACCATCTTCGCGATCATCGTGTGGATTCTCATTTTTGGCCCTGCGTTGACGATTCCAGCCGGAAAACCGCAGCTTTTGGCCTATATAGGGGGATGGTTCTTCATCAACTCATTCTTGCTCCTCATTTTACCAGCCACCATCACCATAGCGATTTTGCGCCACAACCTGTGGGGGATTGATGTCCTTATTCGCAAGACGCTGATCTATGCCGTACTGACTGTGCTGCTGACACTGGTTTATTTTGGCATGATCTTGCTGCTGCAAAGCACATTTGATTCGGTAAGCGGGGAACAGTCGCCCGTTGCCATTGTCATTTCCACGTTAGTGATTGCCGCCCTGTTTTCCCCTTTGCGCCAACGGGTGCAAGCGGTGATCGACCGCCGCTTCTTCCGCAAAAAGTATGATGCCCAGCAAGTGTTGGCACAGTTCGCGCAAACTGCCCGCGATGAAACAGATATGGAGGCTTTGCAAGTGGAACTGCTGAGTGTTGTGCAGGAGACAATGCAGCCAAAGAACCTGTCTGTATGGATAAAACCAGTGACGAACCACGGTCACCCGATCTATTGAAAGAAATCTGTATGAAAACAAATACCCTACAGCCCCAATGGATTCTGGTTGCCCGCATTGGCTGGGTTTTGATAACCCTCATTTTTTTGACGACGTTTATCTTGGGACTCCCCTATCGCTACAGAGAGTTGGCTACAGCCTGTGATGCCCCCGCTTGCCCACCCTTAACTTTGTCCAGCGCGGATGCAGCTTCAATAGATTCAACCCTCTTTTCAATGCAAGGGTACGCCTCTTTTCATATCGGCATTGAACTGATCACCGCGTTACTCATGTCGATCATGGCTGGTTTAATTTTCTGGAAATATTTTGACAATTTGATGGGGATTTTGACCGCCTATTTATTGATTTACATCGGGCTTGCAGGTTTTGTCCAAGCGGGCTTTGTTTTTGCTGTCCAATACCCCTCAGTCGAATGGTTCTATAACCTGCTCTTCGCGTTATTTGATCCGCTCATTCTTTTGGTCATCTTTATCTTTCCCACTGGTCAATTTTTGAACAAACTGAGCCTGTCTGTCTTTATGTTCATTATCTTTTTATGGCTCCTCGACAAGATCCTTATTCAAAACGGGATTGACATCATGGATGATGTTGGGACCATTCTCTTCCTCGGCGCGTTCGCTTTCGGCATTTGGTCACAAATTTATCGCTACCGCAATATTTCAACCGCAGTCGAAAAACAGCAAACGAAATGGGTATTAGTAGGCGTTACCTCATTGCTATTTTGTATCGCCGGATGGGTTCTTTTCGTCGATACCTTTCCCCCATCGACACCACAAACCCTCTTTCTAATGAATACGATCGGGATTGCCATCCTTTTCTTCCTCGCCTACTTGTTCCCCATTACGATGATGATCGCCATTATGCGCTATGGCATGTGGGGGATTGATGTCATTATCCGGCGTACGGTGCAGTATGCGATTGTGTCGTCCGTGTTGGCAGTCACCTATTTTGGCTCGATTACGTTGATACAGGGGGGAATAACGGCCGTTACCAACACCCAATCCCCTTTCGCCATCGTCCTCTCTACCTTGCTAGTTGCCGCTCTCTTCAACCCTGTGCGGCGGCGCGTGCAAGCCTTCATAGACCGCCGCTTCTACCGCCAAAAGTATGATGCCCAGCTAGTCCTTGCCCAATTTGCGCAAACCGCCCGGGATGAGGTGGAGATGGAGGCGATGCAAGCTGAACTGCTGCGCGTGGTGCAAGAGACGATGCAGCCGGAGCAAGTGTCTGTTTGGTTGAAGCCGGTGAATGGGAGAGAACGGCCGTTTTCGTAATGGTTAGCAGAAGACAGATTGTTATAGTAAGAATATCATGACAACATTTGTTGACGACTATTAAAATCCTACTGGAGCAAAAAGGCTATTGAAAACCACTTCGATCAGTTCCCCCCCATCCCAACTGAACCCCGCTATACGCTGGTTGGCGCTTACTATCTGGGTTCTAATCGCCCTGCTCCACACGGGTCTATTTTTTGTGGATGTAGTCACAGATTATGCCGAGGTGCAGGTTCCATGTGAAGGCGTGCCAGGGGTCTTTGACGACTGCAATTTCGCGGCGCTAACGCCAGCGGAGGTAGCCGTCTGGACATCATGGGGGCTGTCGATGCAGGCTTATGCCATTGCCTTGAACAGCGGCGCTGTATTTTCGCTTCTGGTGTATTTGGCGTTGGCCGGTCTGATCCTGTGGCGGCAGGGCAGTAGCTGGCTGGGTCTAACCGTTTCCCTGGGCTTGATTGTCATCCCATTCGCCATGTATTCAGCATCCCGCGATTTTGGGGCGATCGATCCGATCCTCTTCTGGCCGGGAGTAATCACCTCGTTTCTGGGAACGGGCATCATGCTCGTTTTTCTTTACCTCATGCCCAACGGCCGTTTCTCTCCTCGCTGGGCCTATATCCCCCTGATTGGCACACTGCTATTGGTCGGCGTTCTGCAATTGGAAATCACTGGCCTTATTGACCTTTCAGCCGCAGCATTTTCTCTGGTTAGCATTATCATTGTCAGCCTCGTCCTGTTTGGCGGCAGTTTACAGGTCTACCGCTATACGCGAGACGCTAACGCCGTGGAACGGCAGCAAACCAAGTGGATCATCTTTGCCATCGTGATCTTTGTCTCGGGGATTATATCTTGGGTGCTTCTTTTCGGCGGCGCGTTGACGATTCCAGCTGGCAGACCACGGATCCTGGCAAACCTCATTGGTTTGATTTATGGTGACTTTTTTGCGATCCCCCTCTTGCCGGTGGTTATAACGATTGCCATTTTGCGCTACAATCTGTGGGGGATTGATGTCATTATTCGCAAGACGCTGATCTATGCCGTGCTGACTGTGCTGCTGACGCTGGTTTATTTTGGCATGATTTTGCTGTTGCAAACTGTGTTTAATTCGGCGAGCGGCAAACAATCACCGGTCGCCATCGTCATTTCCACGTTGGTTATTGCCGCCTTGTTCGCCCCCCTGCGGCGGCGTGTGCAAGCGGTGATCGACCGCCGCTTCTTCCGCAAAAAGTACGATGCCCAGCAGATAATGGCCCGCTTTGCAAACACGGCGCGGGATGAGACGGATATGAAGGCGTTGACGGCCGAATTGGTGCGGGTTGTACAAGAAACGTTGCAGCCGGAGCACCTTTCAATCTGGCTACATTCTGTCGACTTGCCCGTCTCTATTAAAATGCGGTTGAATGATGCTGATGATTGATCTGGTTAACCGGCAGTTTGGAAATCGGACGCGGACGAGAACGGTGCTCTTTGAGGTTTAAATAGGAGGCAGGATGCAAGTTATAATAGGCTATCTGCGCGTTGCCTTGGCAACGACCTTAAACATCATACTCTATATCGTTACAGTTAGACGCATAATCTGGTTAGAAGGGCGCGTCCTCAGGGGTGTCTTCAGGAATTGGGGCAGGCGCTTTCGTTATCGGCCGTCAAGTTTTATTGAGCCCCGGACTGAAGAAGAAATCATTGCGGCCGTCAAGCAAGCGCGGCGATTACGCATTTTTGGTTCTGGCCACTCCTTCAACAGTGGCGTCGTGTCAGATGAAGCCCTCCTGTCCCTGGACAACTACCGTGGTGTGATCTGGAAAGATACAGAAAAAAAACAAATGGCGGTGAAAGCGGGCACACGCGTGCGCGATGTGGTTAAAGTACTGCTTAATGAAGGTTGGGCTTTTGAAGCACTGCCATCTCATGATGCCCAGAGCATAGCTGGCATCTTGTCTACAGACGTGCATGGAACGGGGCGAGATTGGGGGTTTGTCAGCCAATCAGTCATAGGCCTTAAGCTGATCAACGGCAAGGGGGAAATCCACGAATGCCAACCGTCCGACGATCTCTTCAAGGCGGCGATCGGCGGGATTGGTGCTGTGGGTATTATTGTCGAAGTGGTCGTACAAGGGGTTGATCGTTTCAACGTGGCGCAAGAGGTGGCGATTGTCGAGATTTCTTATGTGGAAGAGAATCTGGATCAGCTTCTGCAAGCAAACGAGCATGTCAGTCTGTATTTATTTCCTTTTACTGATTCGTGCCAGCTCAACCTCTGGAACAGCACAAAACAAGAGAAGTCTTTTCTCGGACCCTTGCGCGAGTTTTTACTGATTTCTCTTGATGCTTTGATGGCCGCCTGGCTGGCTAACCTCGCCGCGTACATAGGGCTTTTGCCCACTATTTCTTCTCTTGTGTCCGGGCTCAAGAAGGGTTCGGATATTGTGCTGGAGAGCAATGAAGCCTTCAATCGCTCGATTTACCACCTTCATCAAGAGTTTGAGTTTAGTGTGCCCTTCGAGGATACATTCGCGGTATGCCGGCGCTTCATTCAGCTTTATGAGGAGATGTATCCGACGGGTTTGCCTTATGCGGCCTTCGAGGTGCGCTTTACACCGGCAGGTCATACCCGCACTTTGATCGGCCCTGGCCAGGAGCGCCGTAATACCTGGATCGATCTTGTATGTAATGACTCGATCGGCTTCGAGAGATACTATGCCGCTGCTGAAGCGTTAATGAAAGAGATTGACGGCCGGCCCCATCTTGGCAAGTATCTACAGCGTGTTGACAGCGATTACCTGGCCCGCATTTATGGGCAGAATTTCGAGCGCTTCCGGCAGTTGGTAAAGGAACATGATCCCGAGGGCAAGTTTGCCAACGCGTTTACGCAGCAGCTTTTTGGGTCTGATTCCTGAGAACATGGGAGCAGTAAACTAAACCGACCGATAAGGGTATTGGCGTCACTTACAGCGAAGCTACTTTATGAAATTCCGCTCGCCCAGATCAGGTTAGTTTGTGAAGAAAAGAGCGTGACTGGAAGCATTTGGATGAAATTTGACAGTTCGTAACGTTTTTCGTAACGATAAGCAGACGATGAGTTGATATGATGAGGGCACGATGACGACATTAAGAGCATTTTGGCGCAACAAAACCAAGAAAGTGGAGCAGACGGAAGCGGTCCCCGCCTCCGCGGAAACGGCCGCGGCCGACAATTCGGCCGCTGTCCTCGCCGAAGCTGAAACCTTCAAGCTGGATATCGCTGCCAACGATCCCTTCCTCAACTACTGCCTCAACAGCAAGGGGATCATTGACGTGGACAAGCTGCTGCTGGATACACCGGCCGTCCAGGCGATGAAAGAGGCGGGGGTTAGGCTGGTCGTGCCTTTGATCAGCCAGGGGGATTTGATCGGCCTGATCAATCTCGGCTCACGGCGCAGCGAACAGGAATATACGAGCGACGATTACAAGCTGCTGCAAGATTTAAGCACGCAGGCGGCGCCGGCCTTGAAAGTGGCGCAGCTTGTGGAGCAGCAGAAGTTGGAAGCGGCGGAACGGGAGCGTATTCAACAAGAGCTGCGCGTAGCGCGGTTGATCCAGCAAACCTTGCTGCCGCAAGAGCTGCCGCAGGTAGCGGGATGGGCCGTGGATGCGTATTACCAACCGGCGCGCGCTGTTGGCGGTGATTTTTACGATTTCATTTATTTTGATGATGGCCGGATCGCCTTCATCGTGGCCGACGTGACGGATAAGGGGGTCCCGGCGGCACTGGTGATGGCCACCACGCGCAGCATCTTGCGGGCGGCAGCGGAACGATTGGAATCACCGGGAGCCGTTTTGGAGCGCACGAACAATGTCCTGGTGCCCGAGATCCCGCCGAAGATGTTCGTCACCTGCTTCATCGCCCTGCTGAACCCGCAGACAGGCACCCTGCGCTACGCGAATGCCGGGCATGATGTGCCTTACCATTTCACGCCAGGCGGATTGCGGGAACTGCGGGCGACAGGTATGCCGCTGGGCTTGATGCCGGGGATGGCCTACGAAGAAAAGGAAACAACGCTGGGGCATGACGAGTACATTTTGCTCTACAGCGATGGGCTGGTGGAGGCGCACGCGCCGGACCGGGAGATGTTCGGCTTTCCCCGCCTACAAACGTTGCTGGCCGATCATAAAGACGGCCATGACTTGAACCAATTCCTGCTCGACCAGCTTGCCGCTTTCACCGGGGAGGGGTGGGAGCAAGAGGATGATGTGACGCTGGTGACGATTCAGCGGCTGAAAAAGGAAAGCGCCTGGCAGCCTCTGGCGAGCTTCGACGTTCCCAGTGCGCCCGGCAACGAACGGCAGGCGATGGCACAGGTGGGCGAAATTGTGGCGGACCGGCTGCCTGAGGCGCGATTAGATAAGTTAAAAACGGCCGTGGCGGAAGCGACGATGAACGGGATGGAGCATGGCAACCGCTACGATGCGGAGAAACCGGTCAAAATTGAGGTAGAGGAGTCGGAAACGGCCGTGCGCGTGCGGATCAGCGATCACGGTGGCGGCAAACCGATTAACAACAATACCGCTCCGGACCTGGATGCGAAGCTGACCGGGGAACAGTCTGCGCGAGGCTGGGGGTTGTTCCTGATCAAGAATATGGTGGATGAGATGAACATCATTCAGGATGACACGCAGCATACGGTCGAACTGGTGATGCTGGCAGAAGATGAAAACTGAGAATGGAGATTGGAGATGAATACACAGGTGCTGCCATTTCAGGCTGAGGTAAGAGAGGAAGAAGAGGGGACCGTTTTGGTCCTGATTGGGGAAATTAACGGGCTGGCAGACGCGGCGATGACGGCGGCTTACGAGCAGGCGTTTGCAGGCTCGCCAAGCAGACTGGTGCTGGATTTCGCGCGGGTTGATTATATCAACAGCACCGGCATCGCCTTGATTGTCGGGGTGCTGGCCAAAGCGCGGGCGGCGCATATCCCGCTCACGGCCGTTGGCCTGAGCGATCATTACCGGGAGATTTTCACCATCACCCGCCTATCTGATTTTATTGAGATTGAATGAGGGAGCGGGTTGCAAGTTACAGGTTACAGGTTACAGATTCAAATTCAAATTAAGGGAGATTCATTATGGACACTAATCTTAGCACTCAAGTTCGAAAAGCGGTCGACGGCGTAACCGTGATTGATATATCCGGCGAGTTAAACGGCTATGGGGAAGAAGCGCTGATGGAAGCTTACACGGCGGCCAGCAACGGGCGGACGAAGTCCATCGTTCTCAATTTCACGGACCTAGAATATATGAACAGTTCTGGTATCGGTCTGTTGGTGACGATGCTCATCCGTGTACAGCGCAACAAGCAGCAGCTATTGGCTTATGGTCTGAGCGATCATTACCAGCAGATTTTTGAATTAACCCGCCTTAATGAAGCGATTGCGATTTATGAGAGTGAGGATGCGGCGGTTACGGCCGTGGCCGCCACCGCCTGATTGCGAGCACCTTTGTAATGACAGGGTTTAGAAAAAGGGAGAATACTTAATTGTGTTGGTGGGCTGTCAATGGGGAACTGCTCGACAATAACGTTCCTAATAGCCATTCACAAATTCATGATCTGGTTATTTTCCCCCGCTTCAACTGCAATTAAAAAGCAGCCATTTGTATTTCTTGATGTTACTTGAGCTACTAAATGCTTGTGCCTTTAACCGAAGGCGCATGATGGAGATTTCTTCTGATGAGTGAATCGAACCAAAGCAAACAAAACCGTGATGCGGACAATTGGGCAAAGCCTGTCGACACAATGGATGTCCATGACATCCCCAGTAATGCGATCAATCTGAATGTGCAGGGCAGAAAACCGATGAGCCCGCTGCAAGGTTTTGGGCAGATGTGGCAGAAAACATATCGCATGCGGCTGGAGGGCGTGACGATCACGCCGCAAGCGGTTATAGCGGAGTGGAAAGCTCACTTTCCCGAATTTTGGCCCGACGGCAACAATTTCTATGGCCCGCTGCAGGGGGTTAAGCCGGGCGAAGTGGCGGTGCTCAACCTGGCCGTGCCCGGTGGTATGCAGCTGTCCACTGGCGTGCGCGTCATCTATGCCGACGACGAATCTTTCACCTTTATGACGCCGCAAGGGCATATGTTTGCGGGGATGATCACGTTCAGCGCCTATGACGATGATGGCGTGACCGTCATCCAGAATCAAGCGCTGATTCGCGGCAGTGACCCGATTTATGAGATGAGTTTCCGCCTCGGGTTTGGGCACAAGTCGGAAGATAAATTCTGGTTCGATACCTTGCGCAACCTGGCCGCTCATTTTGGCTCGCCCAACCGGCAGCCGACATTGACTTCCGTCTGCGTCGATAAAAAAGTGCAGTGGTCGGAAGCGGGGAATGTGTGGCATAATGCGGCGATCAGAACGGCCGCGTATATGCCCGTGCACCTGACAAAACGAATCTTCAGCCGTGGGTAGCATTGGATGCCGGTAAAGCCGGATTTTTCAGAACGGACGGCTTTTTATACACTTAACGCGGTAACGGGCAGTTTGCTCGATCTGGCAGGATTGTTTGCTTACCAGGCGGCTTCTACGGCTTTGATATTGACACGAGCATCAAATTGCTAGGTAAGGCGTATCGGGCATTGAAGCCAGGGGGCAAGGTAGCTGTCTTGGATCAAATTACCGGTAAAGTCTCCGGTTCAGCCACCAATGCCCTCGTTCGTTTGGTGGCCTTGCAATATTATTTGTTTGCGGATGGGCGGGTCTTTGCGCAAGAAGAGTTAAGCCAGATGGTGCATAAGGCTGATTTTGCCGACGTCCGCTTCCACAGCTGCAGAAATTGCCGGGCAACAGCCTGATGACGGCAAGACGCGCATGAGGCAAGGCGCGTTCTGCCGTCTACAAAATAACCATGGAATACGACGCGATTGTAGTGGGGTCTGGCCCTAACGGATTAGCCGCAGCCATCACGTTGGCAAGGCAGGGCTGGCGAGTCCTGGTAATAGAGGCGAAAGAGACGGTCGGTGGCGGGATGCGTACGGCCGAGTTGACGCTGCCTGGTTTTCATCATGACATTTGTTCGGCGATTCATCCGCTGGGCATGGGCTCGCCGTTTATGCGCACGCTGCCCCTGGCTGATTATGGCTTGCGCTGGATTCAGCCCGATCTACCATTGGCACATCCCTTTGATGATGGCACGGCCGTATCCCTGCAGCAATCGCTCGAGCGCACCATGCAAAATTTGGGCGAAGATGGGAAGCGCTACGGCCGTCTTATCTCACCTCTGGTCAACAATTGGGATCAACTGGCGGACGAATTCCTAGGGCCTTTGCGCTTTCCGCGCCACCCCATCATTATGGCCCAGTTTGGCGTGCGGGCTTTGTGGCCCGCTCAAACGTTGGCACAGACTCTCTTCCGCGGTGAAAAGACACGCGCCCTTTTTGCCGGGCTTGCCGCCCACGCCATGATGCCGCTGAGTTGGCCGGCGACGGCCGCTTTCGGCCTGATGCTCGGCGCCCTGGCGCATGTGGTGGGCTGGCCGCTGCCGCAAGGGGGCTCGCAGCGCATTGCCGACGCGATGGCTGCTTTTTTAAGCGATTTGGGCGGCGAAATTATCACCGGACAGGAGGTGAAATCGTTGCAGGAACTGGCACCGGCCCGTGCTGTTCTGCTCGATGTCACGCCGCGCCAGGTGTTGCAGCTTGCCGGTGATCAACTGCCATCCGGCTACCGGCGACAGTTGGAAAAGTACCGCTATGGTCCCGGTGTTTTCAAGGTGGACTGGGCCTTAAACGGCCCCATTCCCTGGACGGCCGAAGTGTGCCGGCGGGCGGGTACGGTTCACCTTGGCCCCACGTATGGGGGAGATTGTACACAGCGAAAAGATCATCTGGGAAGGGAAGCACGGGCAGCGGCCGTATGTCATCGTCACCCAGCAAAGTCTGTTCGACGACAGCCGCGCACCGGCCGGGCAGCAAACGGCGTGGGCTTACTGTCATGTGCCGCATGGCTCTACTGAAGACATGACGGGAGCCATCGAAGATCAGATCGAGCGTTTTGCTCCAGGTTTTCGCGACTGCGTTTTGGCGCGGCACACAATGACCACGCGTGACTTCCAGCGCTACAATCCCAATTATATCGGGGGCGATATCAATGGCGGTGTGCAAAACTGGCGGCAGTTGTTCACCCGCCCTGCCATCCGCCTCAATCCCTACAGCACCCCCTCGCCCAATCTGTTTCTCTGCTCCTCCTCCACGCCACCTGGGGGTGGCGTGCACGGCATGTGTGGTTTTCACGCCGCGCAAACTGTTTTGGGCAATATTTCTTCTTAGAGCTTAACGAAGTTGCTCTGCCAGCCTGCTCAAAAAAAGCGCTGAATAACTTCAAAATTCGCCGGACAGATGCAATATTTGACCGATGCCCAATAGACACGGTAAGATGTAAAATATGCGGTTGAGCGTTTCAAAATACACAACACCCTGGGAGACTCAATCATGGCTATAGATAGGACTCGCCGTCCTTTTTCACATCTTATTCTGGGCAGGCCCTTGGACAGCGCCGCAGCCCCACATCAGGCCATCAGCAAAGTACCGGCGCTGGCTGTGTTTGCCTCGGATGCGCTTTCTTCAGTAGCCTATGCCACAGAAGAAATTCTGGTGATATTGGCCCTGGCCGGGGCCGCTTTCTTTGGCGTTTCTATTCCGATTGCCCTGGCTATTTGCGTTCTGTTAGTGGTGCTGACCATTTCTTACCGGCAGACTATCTACGCCTACCCTGGCGGTGGCGGTGCCTACATCGTGTCCCGTGACAATCTGGGTCAAACGGCCGCGCAAACGGCCGGCGCTGCACTGCTAACCGACTATATTTTGACCGTGGCAGTGAGTATTTCTGCGGGCGTAGCCCAGATCACTTCTGCTTTCCCCGGTCTGTACCCATTTCGGGTAGAGATTGCCCTGCTGCTCATTTTAATAATGACGGTCATAAACCTGCGTGGGGTGAAGGAAGCGAGTACGGCCTTTGCCATCCCCACCTACTTTTTCTTAGGGATGGCCTTTTTGCTGCTGGGCGTGGGCGCGTATCAATGGTTGACCGGTTCGTTGGGCACGGTCACAGGTGTGGTGCCGGTAGCTCCGGTGGTTAGTGGACTGACCCTATTTATTGTTTTGCGTGCCTTCAGCAGCGGTTCTACTGCCTTAACCGGTGTGGAGGCAATCTCTAACGGGATTACGGTTTTCAAAAAACCAAGCTCAAAAAATGCAGCCACTACTTTGGTGGCCATGAGCGCCATTTTATTGATCATGTTTGGTGGCATTACTCTATTGGCTCATGGTGTCGCGGCCATGCCAGCAGAATCAGAAACCGTCATATCACAGATTGCGCGTACCGTCTATGGGGATGGTCTGATGTATCTGTTAACGTTGATGGCTACGACCATCATCCTGATTATGGCTGCCAATACCAGTTATGCTGACTTTCCGCGATTGGCTGCTTTGCAGGCGGGAGATGGCTTCCTACCGCGTCAATTGACTATTCGCGGCAGCCGACTCGTCTTTTCCTGGGGCATTGTGGGGCTGGCGACCGTCGCCTCTTTGCTGGTGATACTATTCCAGGCCTCTGTTTCCGCTTTGATTCCTTTATATGCCATCGGCGTGTTTCTCAGCTTCACGCTTTCGCAGACGGGCATGGTCGTGCGTTGGAAAAGAATCTCCCGGCTGCAACCGGGTGAAACGGTGGTATTAGCAGATTCGGTGCTCAGTTATGATCGACATTGGCGATTAAAACAGGCGATCAACGGTTTTGGTGCGGTCATGACCGGGGCTGTCATGATGATATTTGCCATCACCAAGTTTAGAGATGGGGCCTGGGTCATCCTCCTCTTGATACCGGCGTTGGTGTGGAGTTTCTATCGCATTGGCCACCATTACCGGTTAGTGGCTGAAGAGCTAAGCTTGGCCGGGGAAACCAGAACGATTGCGCCGCGTGCGCTGCAAACGTTGGTGCTGGTAGACAATTTGCACGCTGCCTCGATTCGGGCGATAAATTTCGCCATGTCGTCAGGGGGACCATGGACGGCCGTGCACATAAGTATTGATCCAGAACGGACCGCTGACCTACAGCGCAAATGGGCTGAGCGGATCGGGGACGCTCCACTGATCATCCTCCCTTCGCCCTACCGCAGCCTGACCGAACCATTAGTGAGGTATGTGCAGCAGCTTCGGGACGAACAACCAGAAGCATATGTGCAGTTAATCTTGGGCAGCCTGTCTACGGACAGCTTCTGGCAGCAGGCGCTGCATCGAAACAGTTCCCTGATTTTCCGCATGGCGTTCCGGCAAATGGAAGGCATCGTCATTACCTCCGTGCCGTTCCAACTACATAATTTGGGGCATTGATCATCCGTTATTTAATGGAGTTAAGCGTCCGTTATTGTCGCCGCGCGGTTCTATCTTCCTGACGTTCCCTTTTTGCCGAACTTGCCGCCCACGCCATGATGCCGCTAGGTTGGTCCACGACGGCCGTCTTTGGCCTCATGCTGGGCACATTCCTATTCTCTTCCTGCGTTCATCCTCAACACCCCCTGGTGGTGGCGTGCACGGCATGTGCGGTTTTCATGCTGCGCAAACTGTTTTGGCTAGGTGAGATTGCACTTATTCTTATGGGTGCAGGGCGGCAAGATCTGGCAGAGGTGGCCAGGGCAGGTATCTTGTGAGCGGAAGCAGGACACAAAGGGCGCGGAGGAGACTCAGAGGGCGCTGAGGAGGGCGAATTTGGGCAGGGTTTTGAGAGCCGGCGAGATCTACCGGACTGGGGGCATAACAGTTGCTTGACAATCGGCCGTTTCTTTCGATTATTGTATGGGTGTAGGAGTCAAACCTTTACTAGAATTACCTGAAATGACGCAAACATCTCTGAGGTTTTCTACACAATCTCTAGAGTAGACTACAAGCCAAAAGCTCAGAGGCGTGCTTTGATCAATGGTGATTGGGGTCGAGTTGCCGGCTCAGTGAGTGATCGTCTTGCCCAAGCCGCAAACTTGGCCCCGCGTTCGGGAGGAGTGCCCATGAAACTGCTAGCACCTTTCATCATTATTCTCTGCCTGATGGCGCTGGGCTTGAGCAGCAGCGGCAGCAGCGCGGCCATGCCGTTGGGCGGCGGCTTTACCTACCAGGGTGAACTGCAAGACGGCAACGGCCCGGTTAACGGCCCTTGCGATTTCATATTTGGCTTGTGGGACGCGGCCGAAAATGGGGGCCAAGTCGGCCAGACGCAGACTTTGGAAGCGGTTGAGGTGGCAGACGGCCGTTTCACGGTCATCTTGAATGGCAGCAACCAGTTTGGCTCTAATCCCTTTAATGGCGGCGGGCGCTGGCTGCAAATCAGCGTGCGCTGCCCGGGCAGCAGCGGCACTTACTCCCAACTGCAACCGCGCCAGCGCCTAACCGCAACCCCCTATGCCGCCTACAGCCAGAGCGGACCGTGGTCGGGCTTGACGGGCGTTCCGGCCGGTTTTGCCGACGGCGCAGACGGTGACACGCTGGCTGCTCTCAGCTGCAGCGGCGGGCAAATTGCTGAATGGAATGGATCGGCCTGGGTTTGCGGAGACGATGACGTGGGTCAAGGTGGCGGCGGGGGTGACATCACGGCCGTCTATGCCGGAACAGGTTTGAAGGGCGGCGGTGCCAGCGGTGACCTGACGCTGACCGCTGACACCGGCTACTTGCAGCGGCGTGTTGCCGGCACCTGTGCGGCCGGCAGCAGCATCCGTGTCATCAACCAGGACGGCACAGTAAGCTGCGAGGCGGATGATAGCGGCGGCGGCAACGACCACAATCACCTGGGCCAGACCTGGACCGGGGACGAAAATCACCTATTTGTCGAGGGCTCATTTAGCAACACGGCACCCCTCGTACTAATAAACGATTCCGATCTCGGAGTCGGACTGTTGGTGAGTTCGAACGGAGGCGGCTTGCATGTGAACTTCGCCGGGAAGGAGGGCCTGTACGTATTCCAGTCCCTTGACGACGGTGTGGAAGTGCGCTCGGCCATCAACGACGGCCTGCACGTGCAATATGCCGGGGGCGATGGCCTCCAAGTGGACCAGTCCCTTGACAACGGCGTTGAAATAATTGAAGCAGAAAACAATGGTCTGTATATAGGTTCGTCGCTCGCGTCCGGCATCTTCGTTAACTCAGCCGTTGGCAGAGGGCTCGTGGTGCAATCGTCGACCGGGTCTGGCTTATATGTGAACTCGGCCGGGGCGGACGGTCTTCACGTGGTCGCGGCCACCGGCGACGGCGTGGATGTGGCGGGCAGTGCTTACGCCGGCAACTTCCGCGGCGACGTCAGGATTAGCGGAACTTGCAACGGCTGTGTCCTGGCCCAGTTTGCTCTCAACGCCGGCGATGAGGTCTTGGAAGCGGGCGACGTCGTCACCGTGCGCGGCGTGTTGTCCAACAGTTTTGCTGGCGACCACCTGCTGATGCAAGTAGCTGCCGCGAGCGCTGGAGAGTCTTTAGTAGGTGTGGTTGCTGGCCGGGCCGAGGCCGAAAGCCAGCCGGCGGAAGAGGACTCACCTGAAGAGACGCGCCTGGTGTCCCGCGACGGTGCGGCCAAGCCGGGCGAGTACGTTGCCATCGTCATTTATGGTCCGGTTCAGGTGAAAGCGAACAAGGTTTCCAGCGAGATAAGTGCCGGCAGTAGGCTGGCAGTCGACGAAAACGGCCGGGCGCGGACGCTGCAAACGACGGAGGTCAACGGCATTGAGGTCGCGGAGAGTGCGCCGACGATTGGCATCGCCCTAGACGAAGCGGCAGCTGATGGGCTGGTGTGGGTGCTGGTCAATCCGCAGTGAGGAGGATGGCATGAAAAAGGGAAAGATCTTCATCCCGCTGGCTGTCCTGATCTGCCTGCTGCTGGTGGCCGGGGCCATGGCGCTGCCGGTTGAGTTTTCTATGGGTTGGTGGACGGCCGATGGCGGCGGTGGCCAAAGCACGGATGGCGAATATATCTTGCGCGGCACCATTGGCCAGCCGGATGGAGGAGTGCTGCACGGTGACCAATACAGCCTGGCCGGCGGTTTTTGGGGCGGCCCGTTGACGGAACCACCCCCAGGAAACAGGACTTATCTGCCTGTTGTTTGGCGGTAATGGCGAGCCGCGGTTTCAAGAGTAATTGCAACAAGTTTTTGAATATACACCTCTTAGGTTTAGATGCGCTTCCTTGAGCAAACTTTTACTTCAAACCGCAGAGGTGTTGGGTATGGGGGGGCGAGACGGTTGGATGGATGAAGGTTGGTTGCCCCGTGAGGCGGCTGGCCAACCGTCCCGCCCCTACCAAAGAAAAAGGTACTTTGAGGAGATGAGCATGGTTTGACGGTTATGAGGGCGGTCAGTACAATCCGCCGCATGTCAGATAACCAAAATTCAAGCAATTTCAAGCAACCACTAGACGTAACTACAAACTATGGCGGGCAGGCGGTCATCGAAGGCGTGATGATGCGCGGCTCAAAGGCCTTGTCTGTGGCCGTACGCAATCCAGCCGGGGACATTGTCGTGCACACAGAACCGCTGGACGCGCGGATCTACGGCGGGGGCATGGCCCGCATTCCTTTCCTGCGCGGCCTGACCCTGCTCTGGGACGCTTTAGGTCTGGGCATTAAAGCACTCATGTTTTCGGCCGAAGTAGCCCTCGAAGAGGAAGATCAGGAAAAGGAAGAGGGAGAAGCTGCAAAGGTCTTTGAAGGACCCGTGCAGTGGACGATGGTCGCCCTCTCTCTGAGTCTGATGATCTTGATTTTCTTCGTCGTACCCGCGTTCGTGGCCGGCCTCATCCAAGGGTGGATAGGCATTGTCGAGTCCCAGTTCTGGAGCAATATCATCGAAGGCGTGATCCGGCTCTCTCTGGTGGTCGGCTATATCTGGATCATCGGCTTCATGGCCGACGTAAAACGGCTTTATGGCTACCACGGTGCCGAACACAAGACGATTAACGCCTATGAAGCGGGGGCGCCACTGACGCCGGAATCGGTGGCCCGTTTCCCTTTGCAACATCCACGCTGCGGCACCGCCTTTTTGCTGACGGTTGTCGTCATATCGATCATCCTCTACAGCTTCCTGCCGGCCATGAGCATACCGGTCCGTATTCTTTCGCGGCTGGCTTTGCTGCCCGTCGTGGCCGGAATCGCCTATGAGTTTTTACGTTTTTCCGCTTCCCATCAGGACAATGCTTTGATCCGACTGATCACAAAGCCCAATTTGGCCCTGCAGAGTTTGACGACGCGCGAACCGGAGATGGGCATGCTCGAGGTGGCGATCACCGCTTTTGAGCAGGTTGTCGCTTTTGAGCAAGGCCGAGAGAGTTGCGGATCAAACGCAGATTGTATCGACAGCAACTGGAGATTGCACAGCGCGTAGGTTGAAGATTGCTGTAGTGACAGTCTACGCTCGCTGAACTTTATCAAAGATTTCTGCAAAGGGTTTTGAACCTGACAGACACGGGGGTCCCAGGGCAGACACGGGGGTCTGCCCCTACCCTATTTTGGCGAAGAGGCATTTCAGGTAGGCACCTTCTTTGAAGGTGGCCGGGTGATCGATGGGATGGCCGGTGCGTTCGATCTCCTGTAACGGCCGATTCTCTTGGGCGGCGGCTTTGTGCAGCGCATTGAAGAAATCATTTGCGGAAACGCGGCTGGAACAAGAAGCGGCGACCAGTATCCCCCCAGGATGCAGCACACGGAAACCAAGACGGGCTAGACGGCCGTATGCAAGCAGTGCTCTGGCCACTTCATCTTGCCGCCGGGCGAATGCGGGGGGATCAAGAACGACGAGATCATAGTGACGACCTTGATCAGCCAGTCGTTCCAGGAGCGTAAAGGCATCCCCCTGCAATATTTCGTGCCGAGCCGCAGCCACCGCCGGAATAGCACGATTGATTTCAAAATGACGTTGGGCAACGAGCAACGCGGGCTGGCTCATATCCAGGCTGACCACGTTTGTGGCTCCACCGCGCGCAGCATACAAAGAGAATCCGCCCGTATAGGAGAAGACGTTCAAAACGGATGCGCCAGACGCCAGACGTTCCACCCGCGCCCGATTCTCTCGCTGATCGAGAAAGAAGCCGGTTTTCTGCCCCTGGACCGGATCGGCCTCGAACTGCAAGCCATTTTCGACGAATCGCAGTGCTCCTTGGGGTGCAGAACCGCAAAGCGTCGCCCCGTCATGTAGCCCAAATAGCGCCCCGGTCTCTGTCTGCAATTGGCGGCTCAGGCGCAAGATTACACGTTCGCCGCCTATTTCAGCCAGAAATGCGGCCAAAACAGACTTTAGATGGGGCACCCAAACCGACGTATAGAGCTTGAAAACGTAGCTGTTTGCGTAGCGGTCTATGACCAATCCAGGCAGGCCATCATTTTCACCGTGGACCAACCGGTAGCCGGTTGTTGGCGTAGTCAACAAAAACTGGCGTCGCTGCTGGGCGGCAAGCAGACGGGACGCGAACCAGGCCTGGTCGATTAGCACAGGTCGCTCGTGCTGCAAGATCCGCACACGGATCGGCGAGAGGGGATCATAGAGACCAATAGCAAGGAAACGATCTTTGCGATCGAAAATCACGGCCAAATCGCCAGAACGGCCCTCGTGACTCAGACGTTGAATGGCCGCGGCAAAGAGCCACGGATGCCCAGCGCGAAGCGCGCGCTCAGCTTCTGGGGTTACGCGGATGGCGATACGCTTCTCTGAAGGAGCGGGAATGCCAGTGAAAGGGTTCGGCTTGTTCATCAGGTCCAATTATCGTATGGTTCCTCAATCTAGCGTAGAATTAAAATGATGATGCGAAAAGCAACTATCTCCATTCCGGCCACGGCAGCCAATTTGGGACCTGGTTTCGATTGCCTGGGTATGGCTCTCAACTTACGCCAAGAGGTGACTTTCACTGCGCAACTCCTCGCCCGGCCTGTGCATCACAGCCAGCGGTGAAGACGTGGATATGATTCCACGAGAGGCGAGCAATCTGGTTTTTCAGGCAGCCGAAATCGTTTTCAATCGTCTGGATTGGCGACCGCCCGGGCTGCACATAGAGCAGCGCAACACGATTCCTATTGGCAGCGGGCTCGGTAGTAGTTCGTCGGCCGTGTTAGCGGGCATGTTTGGAGCGAACGCCCTTGCTGGTTCTCCGTTAACCAAGCGCGAGATCTTGCAGATGGCTACAGATCTGGAGGGGCATCCTGATAATGTCGCTCCGGCCGTTTTTGGCGGCCTGGTTCTGGGCGTGCAAGCGGCTGACGGACTATTCGTGGAGCAGATCGCGATTGCGCCGCTACGCGTGGCTGTCGTCTTGCCGGATTATCAGCTGTTGACGAGTGCGGCACGGGCCGCTTTGCCCAGTCAGGTCACCATGCAGGATGCCATTTTCAATACCAGTAGAATCGGCTTGCTAATCCGTGCCCTGGAAAGCGCTGATTACAAAAAATTGCAGGTGGCCATGGAGGACCGGCTACACCAACCTTATCGCATTCCGCTTATACCGGGGATGCAAAAAGCTTTCACAGCAGCGCGGGGAGCGGGCGCGGCGGCCGTGGCTCTCAGCGGCGCGGGACCCAGTCTTATCGCGTTTGCCGGCGAGCGCCATCAAGAGATAGGGGAAGCGGTTTCTGAGTCATTCAGCCAGGCCGGATTTTCCTGCCGCACCTGGGTCCTGACTGTTGATACCAGAGGTTTGATAATTTGCTGATGGGGCAAACGCCTCATTACATAAAATTCTGGTATACTTGTTTCGCTCTAGAAATCCGTTGGTAGGAGAAGTACGCATGGCCACCATTCTAGTAATTGACGATGATGAACTCGTATCGCGCACTTTGCAGCGCGCGTTGAAGATGTATGAACATCAGGTAATGACCGCCAGCAGCGGGATTGAAGGCCTGCAGCTGGCGCGCCGGCATCGCCCTGACCTGTTTATCCTGGACATCATGATGCCGGGTGTGGATGGCTACCAGGTTTGCCGTCAAATTCGTGGCGATCCTTTGTTAAAAGAGTTGCCGGTCCTGTTCCTGACGGCTAAGGCCAAGGATGAGGATAAAATCGAGGGCTTCCGTGCCGGCGCGGATGATTACCTGGTCAAGCCGTTTAACATGCAGGAATTGGAACTGCGTGTGAAGGCGATTCTGCGCCGGGTAATGCCGCAGCCGGATGAGCCAGAGGAAGTGACGGAAGTCCTTATTGGCAATGTTGTGCTCGACTGCCGCGCATTCAAGATAACAACCCGATACGGCACCTCATTACTCACAAATGTACAATTTGATCTGCTTTACCATTTGATGAGCCACGTCGATCAGGTATTCAACAGCCAACAGCTGCTGCAAGACGTGTGGGATTACCCGCGTGATACTGGCAGCCCCGAACTGGTTCGCGCACATATCAAGAATTTGCGAGAAAAGATTGAGCCGCACCCAAGTGATCCCATCTATATTGTTACGATTCAGGGTCACGGCTACACTTTTTCGTCAGACAATACATAGATCCCCCTGACCGGTTTGGGCGTGACGTAGGCGGTAGAGGTTGTCGTCCTATGTCACGCCCTTAATGTCTTTTGTAGGCTCGGTGCTTGAAAAACTACGTGGGTTCACAATTTTCCCGGAAACTGTGTCCCAACCTGCGCTGGGAAACAGCATTTCAGTTTCCGGGAGAACGAGAGCCCGTTGATTGATTGCCACGAGAAGTTATGACGATCGCTAATAAAACGCCGGTTTACACGACACATATATTGGTCGTCGATGATGAGCCAGAAATCGCCGAATCTCTTTCCGGGTTTTTGTATAAGAAAGAGGGTTATCACGTCGATGTGGTCAGTGACGGCCGTGAAGCGGTGCGCTTCTTGCAGTCTACGGTTGGCAGCGATATGGAGATCGATCTCGTGCTCCTGGATATGCGTATGCCAGGCATGTCGGGTCTCGACGTCCTCGAATGGATACGGAAACATCCAGATTTACAGTACACGCGCGTTGTGCTGCTAACGGCCGCTGCAGGTAGCCAGGAAAAAGTGGAAGCGCTTTCCGCCGGAGCGGACGACTACATCACCAAGCCGTACTACATGCAGGAGTTGCTGGCTCGTATTAAGACCATATTGCGCACGCAGCAATTGGAAAAGCAGTTACAGCAACAGAGCCAGCAATTGGCGGCATTGAATGTTATTGGCAAGACGGTCGCGGCATCGCTGGAGGTAAGCGAGGTGCTGTCGGCTGCGGTTAGCGGTGTCCACGAGATCTTGAGCGTGGAATTATCGGCCGTCTTCATGCTGGAAAGTGGCCGTTTACGCTGCCAACATCTCAGCCATTATGCGGATCAGTACAACGCCGACGATCACCCTGTCGTGACGCCAGGTCAGGGCATTATCGGCAAGACCTTCCAGGAGCAGAAGCCTTCTGTAATCAAACACCCGCAATCCGACCCCCGCTTCGACAGGGACTGCGACGCGCCCCCCAGATTCCAAGTGTACTGCATGATCGCAACGCCCTTGCTGGTTCGTGGCCGGCCAGTAGGTGTGCTCGGCGCCTACAATAAACGTAATTACCCCTTCAACGACGTCGATCTAGATCTATTCGCATCATTAGCAAGCTCTATCAGTGAGGCAATTGAAAATGCGTGGCTCTTTAATCGTATCCGATTACGGCAGCGAGAGCTGTTGGAAAGTCGTAACACGTTGCAGGCGCTGATTGATGGCATCCCCCACCCCATCTATACTATCAATGATGAATGGCACCTGGTAGCCATTAACAAGAGCAAAACTGATGATCTTGGTGCCACCCAGGACGCATTGGTAGGCCAGGTCTGTTTCCGCGCCTTCTACGATCGCGAGCAACCCTGCAACCATTGCCTGGTGGCAGAGACATTAGAGGGCGAGCAGGCGCGCAACTGGACCGTCCGTTGGATCGGTGCGGATCATTTACCGCGAGAATGGGAAGTGGATGCTTACCCGATTCCAGGCAGCCAAGCTAGCTCAGCCCGAGTCGTCGTCGTCTGGCAAGATAGAACCGACGAACGTCGTCTTGGAGAATTCGCTAATGCAAGCGGGCAAACTCGCCGCTATTGGACAGCTGGCTGCCGGCGTTGCCCATGAAATCAATAACCCGCTGACAGTCGTAAATGCCAACGCCCAAATGTTGAAAATGGTAATGCAGCAAGAAGATGAAAACTTCGAATCGGTGGACCTAATCGCCCAGGCCGGGGAACGAGCGACCAAGGTTGTGCGCGGGCTGCTGGATTTCGCCAGACAAGAGCATTACTCCTTCGCTCCGGGAGACATCAATATTTCTATTGATGCCGCTCTGGACCTGGTCCGCTACCAGCTACATTCAGCGGGCATTGAAGTAAACCAGCAGTCCGACGAAGACCTTCCCTTCGTAGTCGCCAGTTGGGAACACATGAAAAGTGTCTGGCTAAATCTGATTCTCAACGCGCGTGATGCGCTGCAAGAAAGGTTGGGTGAACGCCGCATCGAGATCGCGGTGCGGAGAGAAGAAAACGCTGACCAGATCCAGATCGTGTTTCATGATAACGGTGAGGGTATGTCGCCGGCAGAGACAGCACACATTTTCGAACCATTTTACACGACCAAGGAGCCGGGTAAAGGTACCGGTCTTGGTCTGGCAACGTGCCACCGCATCATTGAGCAGCATGGTGGCGAAATCAATGTCGTTAGCGTGCTCCATGAAGGCACGTCCTTTATCGTGCGTCTGCCCGTTGTACAAGGAATCGCATCAAAAAACGACTGGTAGTTGACCAGCCGGCCGGTGTCGGAATTGACTTAAGCAGCAGCGCCCATTTGAGAAGAATCATGAACCCTAACCGGCCAAACGAAGTCATCCTCGGCGACATCTTGCGCCTTGCTTTGCCCCTAAAGACTACCATTGTGGGTGGCGCCAGCGAAGCACGCCGTATAATCCGCTGGGTAGTGCTTATCACCTCATGGTCTGATTTAGGAGAACAGGTCAAAGCGGGGGATTTGGTGATTGTCCCACTCCATTTACAGGAGCAATTGACAGTTACTGATTTCTGCGCCAGGCTGGAAACTCTGGCGGAATTTGCAGTTGCGGCAGTTATCGTCTTTCGCAATGTACCGGCTATCGTTGCCAAGAGCGCAGCAGAAAGCAATCTGCCACTGATAATTACGCCACCGGATTCCTCTGTACGTGAGATCCACCAGTCGATCGCCGCGCTGCTTGTCGATCGCCAACAAGCAACAAGTGAACGAGCTATGCAGCTCTACCGGCGCCTGTCCGAAATGTCGCGCGAGGGTCAGGGCCTGCAAGCTATGACTGACGTGATGGCCAATCTGACCGGTAAGATCATTTTTGTGCAGGACAAACGATTGGAGGTGAAAGCGGAGAGTTGGCCGAGCGACGCCACAGTTGATCAGGACAAGCTCCGGCGAACACTGAAACGGCGGGAGCAGCTGCCGGCCATATTGCTCAATCGCAAAGCGGCTGCCAGGGCGCGACAAAGTTATTGGCAGCAGATCTTGCCCGTGGAGAATATGGGCCGGCTGATTGGCCCGATTGTTGCCGGTGACCGGGCACGAGGGTATCTCTCCGTGATCGGCCCGGCGGGTAGCCTTGATCTTTTGGACAGCCTAACTGCGGAACATGGCGCGGCAGCGTGTGCATTGGAGATGGCCAAGGTTAAGGCGGTCAGTGAAGCCAGAAAATCATTGCGCGGGGATTTTTTAGAAGGACTGCTGGCCGGAACAATTCCGCAGGAAGAAATTGACCGGCTCGCGAGCCGTCTGGATCATGACACACGGCCACCGCACGCGATTATGACGCTAGCGTGGATTGGCGAAGATCCGCCTACCTTGCGCCGCCTGGAGACTACGGTCCACTGGCTGCTGAACCAGCACACCCGTCCGGCCCTGGTTCATGATTATGGTGGGCAGTATTTGTGCGTGTTTCAGGCGCTCAATGATCCGGACAGTTTGGAAGCAGCTCACGAATTAATCCGCCGCCTGCTAGAGCAACTCGAGGTGGAATTCCCGGATAAGCGCTTGATCGGTGGCGTAAGCGGTCCAGCGGAAATGCTTGCCGACTGGCCACGAGTTTACCGTGAAGCGTTACAGGCGATGGATGTGGGAGAACGCTTGCAGCTTGGCAACCAAATCGTGGAATTTAACAGCTTGGGAGTTTACCGGCTACTGTGTGAACTGGAGGATATTCCCGCTGTGCAGCGTTTCGCGACCCAGGTCATCGGCCCGCTGATCAAGTATGATGATGACCACCGGGGAAGCCTGGTGCAAACGCTGGAAGCTTATTTCAACCATCATGGCAATATCAGCAGAACGGCCGAATCCCTCTTCGTGCACCGCAATACGCTGCTTTATCGCATGGACCGTATCCAGGAATTGACAGGCCAGGACCTGAATAATGCTGATATGCGGCTGGGCCTGCACCTGTCGTTAAAATTGTGGCAGTTACGTCCGCAGTCTGAGTAGTAGCGTCAAAACGAACCCCGTTTGCGAATGTATGTGGACAACGTTTCCTGCTCAGGCGGATTTTTAGCTACCCCCAAAACCGGGTTTCAGGATGCTCTATTTGTACATATTTCACTATCGCGCAGCACCAAGCTTCTGATAATATAGCCGTAGAAAACCCTATGGCACTCAACTATACTTTGCAAGGCTTGCGCTGAATTGCGCGGTTCAGTGGGAAATAGTGGGAACCAAAAAGGGCGACTGTGTAGTCGCCCTTTTTGCCTTCCAGCCAACTTGGTGATTTTATCACTTGTGCACATCTGACAAGTTCAGTGTACAATCGTAGTGTAATTTATATGTGGCCCGTTAGATTACTACCATCTATACTATGTGGCACTGTTTAACTTCGAGCGTAATGAGATAGCTTGGATGAAAGTTACAAACGAAAGTCTCGTTCTTATTAGCCTAATTAGCCTGGTCCTTATTGTAGATAAGGACGCGATAACAGTTGGGTGAAAGACGAGTGCTAAGAGCAAGCATCGTAAACAAGAAACCGCCCAACAGGGCGGTTTTTTTTGTTGGCCAATGACATTGGAAGATTATTGGTCTGGTTGACTGCCACCGTGCAATAGAAGAGGAGCAAGCTTATGAGTGAGAAGAAGACCGGAGGACAAATCATTTGGGAAAGTCTGATGCACGAAGGAGTAGATGTCGTGTTCGGAATCACCGGTGGGGCCATACTTCCCACCTATGATGATCTGAGCAAATACAACTATCCCATTCATGCGATCACCACTACGCACGAACAGGGCGCAGCACATATGGCTGACGGTTATGCGCGGGCGACGGGCAAGGTAGGTGTGACCGTAGTCACCTCCGGACCGGGCGCCACCAACCTGATCACTGGGTTGGCTACGGCGTATATGGACTCAACACCCATAGTAGCGATCACCGGCCAGGTGCCCACGAGTTTGCTGGGACGTGACGGATTCCAAGAGTCGGACGTGTTCGGCATCAGCATGCCGGTCACCAAACACAATTATTTGATCACGGATATCCGCGATCTGCCGATGGCGCTTAAGGAAGCATTCTATATCGCCAGAACGGGACGACCAGGTCCGGTGTTGGTCGACATTTGCAAGGATGTACAGCAAGATAGCATGGAATTCGAGTATCCGACAGAGGTGAATTTACCAGGATACCGTCCAAATCTGAATGCCCCCGAACCTGCCTCTGTAGCTCGTGCGGTACGATTGCTAAATGAGGCAAAGCAACCGTTAATCGTGGCTGGACAAGGGGTATCTATCGCCAAAGCTGAACCAGAGTTGCGGCAACTGGCCGAATTGGCAAGCATTCCTGTGGCGACCAGCCTTTTAGGCATCGGTTGTTTCCCGGCTACACATCCTCTGGCTGTCAGTTGGGGCGGTATGCATGGCGCAGCACATGCCAACTTCGCCATGCAGGAATGTGATGTGATGCTGGCCATCGGTGCCAGGCTTGACGATCGTCTAACGGGTGCGTTTGCGACTTTCGCGCCTAAGGCGCGAATCATCCACGTGGATCTTGATCCTTCCGAGATGGGGAAGAATCTGACTATTGACACGCCCGTAGTCGGCGATGCTTTGCTTACCTTGCGCGAGATGCTGCCCCAGATCCAACCCAATGAGCATCCAACGTGGTTGGCACAGATTGATGAGTGGAAGGCGGACAGCAACGAACGAGATATCCTTTCCCACGAAACTGACGATCTGATTGCCCCGCAGATTATGCGCGAGTTGTGGCTGGGCACGAATGAAGGAGACTGCACGGTTGTATCCGACGTGGGCCAGCATCAGATGTGGGAGGCGCAATACTTTCCCCATACCAAACGTCGCAGTCTGTTGACTTCCGGTGGTCTGGGGACAATGGGTTACGCTCTGCCGGCCGCTATCGGGGCTCAGATTGGCCGTCCCGAAGAAGAAATATGGGTTGTCGCCGGTGACGGTGGTTTTCAAATGACGATGCCGGAGCTGTCCACTGCTATGCAAGAAAAATTGCCAATCAAGATAGCTATCATCAATAATGGTTACCTGGGCATGGTTCGCCAGTGGCAAGACATCTTCTATAACAAGCGGTATTCGGGTACGCCGTTGTTTAATCCCGATTTTGTCAAGGTGGCGGAGGCGTATGGCATCCCTGGTCGCGCTGTGACGCGGAAAGAGGATGTTCACGCAGCTATCAAAGAGGCACAGGCGACCAATGGTCCGTTTCTGATTGACTTCCAAGTAGATGAATTGACTAATGTGTTCCCCATGGTTGCCGCTGGTGGCAGTAATGTCGATATGATCCGCCGTCCCCTGCCGACAGCGAAGGTAGATGAAAAATGACAACGTCAAAAATTAATCGCCACACTATGATCGCCTGGGTAGAGGATAAACCGGGTGTTCTGAATCGCGTTTCCGGTCTTTTCGGAAGGCGCAATTTCAATATTGAAAGCCTGACCGTTGGCTATACCGAAAAGCCTGGTGTCAGCCGTATGACGTTTGTCGTAAAAGGCACTGGACGTGATGTGCAGCAGGTGCGCATGCAGTTATACAAGCTCATTAATGTGCTAGAGGTCCAAGACGTGACCTACGAACCCCGTGTTGAATATGAGCTGGCGCTCATCAGGGTTCATGCGGACAGCAGCACACGGGGTGAGATAATGCAGCTGGTTGACATTTATCGCGCACAAGTTGTTGATGTGGACATCAACACCGTCATTATCCGCATCGTGGCCAAGGAAGACCGCGTGGACGCTTTGCTGAGATTACTCGAGCAGTTCGGGATCGAAGAAATGGTACGCACGGGGCGCGTTGCTATGGTACGCGGCAGCCGCGTCGCGCAACAAACACAAGACATGGTTATGGCCAGTAACGGCCGTACCCTTGAGGTTTAGTAGAGAAAATAGTGTGAGGGTTAATGGCTACATTAACCCTCATCTTTATTTATAGAGGAGAATGGTTTTGGCAAACATTTTTTATGACAAAGATGCGGACCTCGGTCTGCTTGAAGGGAAGAAGATCGCTATTGTTGGCTATGGCAGCCAGGGGCATGCCCATGCACTCAATTTGCAGAATTCCGGTATGGATGTGCGGGTGGGTCTTTATGAAGGCAGCGAATCCTGGCCGAAGGCTGAAGCCGAGGGTCTGACCGTCAAAACAACGGCCGATGCGATGCAGTGAGTCAGATATCATCATGATTCTGGCTCCAGATACGAAGCAACCAGTTATTTATCGTGAGTCAGTCGCCCCTTATCTGGCGCCCGGAAAGACTTTGATGTTTGGTCATGGCTTTAATATCCGGTATGGCCAGATCATCCCTCCCAGTTTCGTGGATGTAAGTATGGTTGCTCCAAAAGCGCCAGGACATCGCGTGCGCGAATTATTCGTGGATGGTGTCGGTACGCCGGGCCTGGTGGCCGTCCATCAGAACGCCAGCGGGCAGGCTTTCGAATTGGCCCTGGCCTATGCCAAAGGTATTGGCTGCACGCGCGCCGGAACGATCGAGACGACGTTTACCGAAGAGACGGAGACGGATTTGTTTGGAGAACAAGCGGTGCTTTGTGGCGGCGTAAGTGCCCTGGTGGAAGCGGCTTTTAACACGTTGGTGGAAGCAGGCTACCAACCAGAGATCGCTTACTTTGAATGTTTGCATGAATTGAAACTAATTGTGGATCTGATGTATCAAGGCGGGTTGAGCTATATGCGCTACAGCATCAGCGATACGGCCGAACATGGAGATTATACGGCCGGTCCGAAGATCGTTACCGATGAGACCAAACAAGCGATGAAACAGATTCTGGCCGACATCCGGTCCGGCGCATACGCCGAGGGCTGGATTGATGAGAATGCCGAAGGCCGTCCCTGGTTTAACGAGCGCCGTGCCGAAGCACGCCATACACAGATTGAGGAAGTCGGAAAAGGGCTGCGGGGAATGATGCCGTGGCTAAACGCAAAAGTGGTTGAATAAGAGCACACCGCTGAAGCGGTCAGTACAGACCTGGTCTCGAAGGAGACAGCATGCGTGGCACGCACCACCATGAGGGAAGATTGTAGCGCGAACATTGTGCTCTTGTGGTATTGGTAAAGGGTGCGTTTCAAATGTTCTAGAGTAGTAGGCATCCTCAGATGCCGCCCGGTCGCATTCGAGAATGCTCCCTACTCTATTCTCAACTGAAATGAAACACACCCATTGGTAAATCGCGGATCGATTTGCCAGATCGATTTACAGAGGAGAAGGCAAGATGGACGAAGATGGGATTGGCAACAAAGAGACGCTACTGTTTTTTGATACAACGCTGCGTGACGGCGAGCAGTCACCGGGGGCTACACTTAATGTCGATGAAAAAGTGGAAATTGCTCGCCAGCTTTCGCGCCTTGGCGTAGATGTATGCGAGGCAGGTTTCCCCATAGCTTCGCCCGGAGACTTTGAAGCAGTACGGCGTGTTGCAGAGGAAGTTGGCCCGTTAATCGAAGGGCGCAAGAGCGGCCAGCCGATGGTCATCACGGGCCTGGCCCGGGCCAACCGTGAGGATATCCAGCGCGCCTATGATGCGATTAAAGTCGCGCCACGGCATCGTATTCACACTTTTCTGGCCACGAGTGATATCCATCTCAAACATAAGCTGAAGATAGACCGCGAGGAATGTATTGACCAGGTCATTGAGAGCGTTTCGTTTGCCAGTAGCCTGTGTGATGATGTGGAATTTTCGCCCGAGGACGCGGGGCGTTCTGATCCCGAATTCCTGGTGCAAGTGCTGGAGCAGGCTATTAAGGCCGGTGCTACCACGCTCAATATCCCGGATACAGTGGGTTATACAACACCAGAAGAGTTCGGCTGGCTGATGAAATACTTGATTGAGAACACGCCAGGTGCGGACAAAGTAGTGTGGTCCACGCATTGCCACAATGATCTGGGCATGGCCACGGCCAACACCCTTGCTGGCGTCCAGGCAGGTGCGCGGCAGGTGGAGGTCACCATTAATGGCATCGGCGAACGCGCTGGAAATACCTCGTTGGAAGAAATAGCGATGACCATTAGGACACGTCCTCAACAGTATGACGTGGAAACAAATATTGACACAACGCAGATCGTGCGCACAAGCCATATGGTCAGCACGTACACGGGCATGGTAGTGCAGCCCAACAAAGCAATCGTAGGAGCGAACGCTTTTGCTCATGAGGCTGGCATTCATCAGGACGGCATGCTCAAGAACGAACAGACGTATGAGATCATGCGGCCGGAAACAGTGGGCCTGCACGCCTCGCGCCTGGTATTGGGCAAGCTTTCCGGACGCCACGCTTTCCGGGTGCACTTGGAGGAGATGGGTTACGATAACTTGACCGCGGATGAGATCAATGTTGCGTTCAAGCGCTTCAAGGTATTGGCCGACAAGAAGAAAATCGTCGCCGATGCTGATCTTGAGGCGATTATCGCCGATGAAATTTACCAGCCTCCGGAAATCTGGAAATTGAACCATATCCAGGTGTCGTGTGGTGACCACAGCATCCCCACCGCTACCGTAAGCTTAACCGGCCCCGATGGCCAGGTAGTTCGGGATGCCGCTCTGGGGACAGGCCCAGTTGATGCGGTATACGAGGCCATCAATCGCATTGTCCGTGTTTCCAATGATCTCACTGAATTCAGCATCAATGCGGTAACGGAAGGGATGGACGCAATCGCCGAGGCCACGGTGCGTATCCAGCCCCACAATGGCGACACGAAGTATGGGATCAATCTGCAAACTAACCAGCCATTTGTGCATACATTCAGCGGTCACGGGGCCAGCACGGATATCGTGGTGGCCAGTGCACGCGCTTATCTGAGCGCCCTGAACAAATTGTTATCCGCAAAGGAGGCTACACACGCCGCGCGCGAAGAGCAAGCCAGCGTCATCGAAAGCAGCGGCGACGTTCAGGCGGTTGCGTAAGGCGTAGTGCGCAGCCTCCCTTTTCGGGACATGGGAACCTCATGAAAAAACAAGACGTGGTCTGGCAGGGAAGCGAACTGACCCAGACTTATCTCACTGGGATTCGGGGCGCCATCCCGTTGGCCCAAGAACAGATTGACGTGATGCAGCGACTTGTTCGAGCCGCTTGTCCAAATGTGAAGAGTGTCCTGGATCTGGGATGTGGCGATGGCATTCTGGGGCAGGCGATACTAGACGAACATGTACAGGCTTTCGGCGTCTTTGCTGATTTCTCGGGTCCGATGCTGGAGGCCGCGCGGACGCGGCTAGATGGTTGTGGCCGTTGCAGTTTCGTCGATCTGGATTATGGGAAGAAATCTTGGCAGGATGCGTTGCCATCCGGCATTTCACACTTCGACGTTATCGTTTCCGGGTTTTCTATCCACCACCAGCCGGATCAGCGCAAGAAAGAACTGTACGCCGAATTGTATGAACTGCTGAATCCAGGTGGTATCTTTCTGAACCTGGAACATGTTGCCTCTCGCTCACCGTGGGTGGAGCTCCGTTTTGAAGAGTTATTCATTGACGCACTTTATGCGTACCAGCAGAAAATTGGATCGGAGATGTCGCGCCAGGAGGTGGATGAAGCGTTTTACAGCCGGCCCGACAAGGAAGCTAACATCCTAACCGCGGTTGAGACACAGTGCGACTGGCTGCGTGAGATCGGTTTTATTGACGTAGATTGTTATTTAAAGGTGTTTGAACTGGCGCTTTTTGGTGGCGTTAAATAGCTATCAGCTTTCAGCTGTCAGCTTTCAGAGGTCGATAGTTTATGAGCAAAGCGAGAACAACTCTTGATAAGATCTGGGAAAGCCATGTGGTCGCCCAGGAGCCGGGGAGTCCGGCTGTTTTATATATTGATCTGCACCTGATCCACGAGGTCACGTCGCCCCAAGCGTTCCAAGGGCTGCGAGAACGGGGGCTAAGCGTAAGACGGCCATCACAAACGATCGCTACCTTGGATCACGGCATTCCGACAACACCGCTTGACGTGCCTGTTCAGGACCAGATCGCCGCGCGGCAAATGGCCACGATGGAGAAAAACGCCAAAGATTTTGGCATCAAACTCTTTGGCATGCAAAGCCCAAACCGGGGTATCGTACACGTTATTGGCCCGGAGCTGGGATTGACGCAGCCGGGCATGACGATCGTCTGTGGGGACAGCCATACGGCCACGCATGGCGCTTTTGGCGCGCTGGCTTTTGGAATAGGCACGAGCGAGGTGGAGCATGTGCTGGCAACGCAGGCATTATTGCAGAATAAGCCGAAGACGTATGAGGTGCGCGTTGATGGGCAGCTGCAGCCCGGTGTGACGGCAAAGGACATTATTCTGGCCTTGTTGTCCAAAATTGGCATCGGTGGTGGGACGGGCCACGTGTTTGAGTACAGGGGTCCGGCCATCCGTAGCCTAAGCATGGAGCAACGCATGACCATCTGTAACATGAGCATCGAAGGTGGCGCCCGGGCTGGCCTCGTAGCGCCGGATGATGTAACGTTTGCGTATCTATCCGGTCGTAAACATGCCCCGCAAGGGGAGGCATGGGACACGGCCGTGGCGCAGTGGCGCACCCTGGCAACTGACGACGGGGCAAGTTTTGACAAGAGCATCACGCTTGACGCCAGTACTTTGGAGCCGATGATCACTTTTGGTACGAATCCGGGCATGGGGATGCCGATCACGCAAGCTATCCCCGACCCGGACAAGATTTCGGACGTGAGCGAACGGCGTACTATGATAAAGGCGCTGAACTATATGGATTTGCAGCCAGGACGGTCGTTGCTGGGTCAGCCCATTGACGTCGTTTTTATCGGCAGTTGTACCAACTCGCGCATCTCAGACCTGAGGCAGGCAGCATCATTGTTGAAAGGTCGCAAGGTGAATGACAACGTGCGGGTGATGGTTGTGCCCGGTTCGCAAATGGTTAAGAAGCAGGCGGAAGCTGAAGGTTTGGATCAGGTGTTCAAGGAAGCAGGTGCCGAATGGCGAGAGTCAGGATGTAGTATGTGCATTGCCATGAATGGCGACCAACTGCAACCGGGGCAATATGCTGTCAGTACGAGCAATCGTAATTTCGAAGGACGCCAGGGTAAAGGCGGGCGCACTTTTCTGGCCAGCCCGCTGACCGCTGCCGCATCGGCCGTGGCCGGCGTGGTGGCGGATGTGCGTACGATGGAGTAGGTTTGTTTTAATGAAGAAAATAGACGTATTGACGGGAAAAGTAGTGGCCATTCCCACGGAAAACATCGACACCGACCAGATTATTCCGGCACGTTTCTTGAAAACGATCAGCAAGAGCGGCTTGGGGAAGAACTGCTTTGCCGACTGGCGCTACGATGAAGATGGCCAACCGGTAATCGATTTTATTCTTAACCAACCAGATGCAAAGGGGGCCCGATTTTTATTGGCCGGTGATAATTTTGGCTGTGGTTCCAGCCGTGAACACGCACCGTGGGCATTGATGGATTATGGCTTCCAGGCGATTATTAGCACCTCTTTTGCGGACATTTTCCGTAACAACGCTTTGAAAAATGGCTTGTTACCAGTGATTGTAGATGCGGACACTCACCGCCAGTTGTTGAGCCTGGTGGAGGAAGAACCGGACACAAAGCTAAGCATAAAGCTGTCGGAACAAATGTTGACGCTGCCCGATGGTCGAGCTGTTTCATTCCCTATCGACAGCTTCAGCAAAACTTGTCTGCTTGAAGGAATCGATCAGCTCGGTTATTTGCTAAGACAAGAAGAAGATTTGCTCGCCTACGAAGAGGACCATCCGGCGAGAGTTAATACCAGCTTGAGCTAAGAAGCTAGGGGTAGGAAGTAGGCGGTAGGACTTCCGGAAGGAAGCCTGGCTTCTTAAGAAAATGGAGAGATCATGACGCAACTCTTTCTCTACGATACGACCCTGCGGGACGGCACACAGCGGGAAGGCATTTCCCTGTCCCTGGATGACAAACTAAAGATCGCGCGCAAGCTGGATGAATTTGGCATCCATTACATTGAAGGGGGGTGGCCAGGGTCGAATCCGAAAGATGTAGATTTTTTTCGGCGCGCTTCATCGTTAGGACTCAAACAGGCCAAGATCACCGCCTTCGGTAGCACGCGGCGCAAAGATACGCTGCCGGAAAATGACCCCAATCTCAAGGCGTTAATGGACGCCAATACCGAGGTGGTTACGCTGGTGGGCAAAAGTTGGGACCTGCACGTCTTGGACGTTCTAGAGACGAGTATGGAAGAAAACCTGGCGATGATTGGCGAAAGCGTGGCTTATTGCAAAGCGCAGGACAAAGAGGTGATCTATGACGCCGAACACTTCTTCGATGGATATAAGGCCAACCCGGAGTATGCTCTGGCTACAGTCCAGACGGCAGCAGTCAACGGCGCTGACAGTGTGGTGCTTTGCGATACCAACGGGGGAGCATTGCCTTGGGAAGTGCAAGAAGTCGTCGAGAAAGTAGTGGAGCGGCTGGGCAAAACTGCGCTGGGCATCCACACGCACGATGACGCCGGCTGCGGCGTGGCCAATGCGCTTGCCGCAGTACGCGCGGGCGCTGTCCAGGTGCAGGGCACTGTCAACGGCTACGGGGAGCGCGTAGCCAACGCGAATTTGTGCACCCTGGTTCCGGATTTGCAGTTGAAGATGGATTACAGTTGCGTGCCGGCGGACAATCTGAAAAAACTTACAGAATTATCTCGCTACGTGGCTGAAGTGGCCAATCTTGCTCAGGACGAACATGCTCCGTTTGTGGGCGGAAGCGCCTTTGCCCATAAGGGGGGCATTCACGTCGCGGCGATGCTGAAGAACAACGAAAGCTACCAACATATCGATCCTGTTCTGGTGGGCAATAAGCAACGAAGCGTGGTATCCGAATTGTCAGGCCGCGGAAATATTGTCGATAAGGCACGACAATTCGATCTGGAGGTCGAGAGCCTGGATGTGGCCAGCGTCTTGGAACAAATCAAAGAGCTAGAGGCTCAAGGATTCACTTTTGAAGGAGCTGAAGCTTCGGTAGAACTCATGCTGCGCCGAACCCATCCCGCTTATGTGCCGCCTTTTGAGATGATCGACTTTATGGTGATGGCATCACAACGGCGTGGCCGGGGGTTAACGGCCGAAGCGACGCTTAAAGTGCGTGTTGGCCCCAAATTGATGCACACTGTGGCGGAGGGGAACGGTCCTGTGAATGCGCTCGATGCCGCGCTGCGTAAGGCGTTGATTGATGTCTACCCGCAGTTGAGCAGCGTTAGCCTGTCAGATTATAAGGTGCGGATCCTGGACAGTGAGAACGCCACAGCAGCTACGACGCGCGTCCTGATTGACACTAAAAGCGGAACACGACGCTGGAGCACTGTCGGCGCGAGCGCCAATATTATCGAAGCGAGCTGGCGCGCGCTGGCAGACAGCATGGAGTACGCTTTGTTGAAGTAAAAGCGGTCATCAGTCATCAGTCATCAGCCGTCTTAACCCGTCCTGATTATCGTTGACCCATTAGATAGAAAGAAATGTTCTAGCATCAAAGCCAATGCTAAAATACGTTCCAGACCGCTTGCAAATCAGCCAGATGGTTGAGTGTTGGTTGTTGATTTGTAAAGCCGCATAGAGTTACGAGTATAATGTGCCGGCACGCTCGACCTGCATATGAACACGATAGTAAGCGATTCTTCCCGATCCGATGTGCAACAACAGAGTAGCTGGCTAAAAGGGCTGGTTGCGCCGCTGTTGATCCCGTTTTTGGCTCTGATCGGACAGTGGTTGATCGCCCAGCGGTCGCTCAGCGACATCGCCGGCGCTGTCTGCTATGCGGCGTCATTGCTCATGTTCTTCTGGATACTTAGCGGTTGGCCTGCTGCAGCGCTGCCGTCTCCAGCCGATTCATCCCTCTTCCGACAATTCCACGCAATTTCAATGAGCCGCGAAGTGCGGATTTCTCTTGCCCTGGGTGCAGCCATCTTGGCCGGCACAGCGTTTATGGGATTCGCGGGCAACTATTTGATGCGCGGGCTATGGCCGTGGATGGGAGCCGTTTTTTTCTTTCTCATCGCCTTTGTGGAAGTGCCGGAGCTTGAGCCAGGCGGGTGGCGACAAGCGGCAGCAAGTTGGTGGCGCGGCGTGGACAAGTGGGTTCTTGTGACCTTGCTGGCAATCATGCTGTTGGCCACTTTTTTTCGGGTTTACCGCCTGAATACGGTGCCCGCAGAGATGACCAGCGATCATGCGGAGAAGCTGCTAGATGTGCAGGATGTACTGGATGGAGCACGGCCGATTTTCTTTCCACGAAACACGGGTCGTGAAGCGTTGCAGTTCTACGTCACCGCTTTCCTGATCAGGTTTACCCCTTTGCAGATAAACCACCTGGCTCTTAAGGTGGGAACAGCACTTTTTGGGATAATGGCCATTCCGTTCACCTACCTTGTAGGCAGAGATTTTTATGGCCGTGGCCTGGGGTTGCTGGCTGCATTTTTTCTGGCTGTTTCCCATTGGCACGTGGCCATCACGCGGGTGGGCTTGCGTTTTCCATTTACGGCCGCCTTTGCGACGCCCGCGCTGTTTTTCTTGTTCCGCGCATTCAGAACAAATCAGCGTAACGACTGGCTGCTGGCAGCTCTATTCTTGGGTATCGGTTTACACACGTATACGGCCATGCGCATTGTTCCCGTTCTTTTCGTCGTACTCGTCGGACTGAAGCTCCTATTGGACGGTTTGCAGGTGCTGCGTAAACAGCCGATATCCAAATCAAACCAATGGAACGATGTGTTCTGTCTAAATGCACTCTTAGGGGGGATCTTCACGGTCCTGCTCGTTTCACCCCTGCTGCGCATTGTTATTGACGATCCCAAGACTTTCTGGCTGCGGACAGTCAGTCGTACGCAATCAGCAGCTGCGCCAACACCCGCCGAATTGTGGGCTGTGCTGCTAGACAATATTAAGAATGCGCTGCTGATGTTCAACATCAGGGGTGATTTAGTCCCTATGAACACGATTCCCCACTCACCGGTCTTGGGTATCGTCACGGCGGCTCTATTTGTTTTGGGCATCTCCTACCTGCTTTGGCGTCTGCTGCTGCATCGTGATCGGCGCGCGCTATATGTGCTGGTAGTTTTCTTTGTTCTGCTGCTGCCCTCTATCTTCAGTCTGGCGTATCCTGGTGAAAATCCCAGCGTTGTACGCATGGGCGGCGCAGTACCATGGGTAATGATAATTGCTGCCCTGCCACTGGTGATCATTGTCTCCCGGCTGCGTACACTGCCGCCCCGCAGTGGCGAAATCGCAGCCGGACTGCTTCTGACAACCCTGGTGGTTATGGCTATCACATACAATTACGAATGGTACTTCGTGCGTTATGACGCGAATATACGGCGTTCATTGTGGAACGCCACGGAGATGGGCGCGGTATTACGCGAATTTGTAGCCGAGGGAGGCGACACGGCCAATGCATATCATGTCTCGTATCCATGGTGGGTGGACACAAGAAACATTGGGATCAACGCTGGTTACCCGCGTTGGGCGAATTCCATTGGCGGCGACGAGTGGTTGGGCAACCATGCGGTTGGGGATGGGCCCAAGATCTATCTGCTGTTCCCGGATGATGTGGCAAGCCTGCGCCGCTTGGTCTGGCTGTTCCCGCGAGGACAAATTGAGATTTATGATTCACGCTGGGAAGGCAAAGATTTTGTGATATTTCGTGTACCGTAGCTGGAGATAATGAGACTGCCGGCTGTAAACCAAATTGGAGGATGAGCATTGAAAGCAAGAATTACTCTATTACCTGGTGATGGAATCGGACCCGAGGTTGTTTCCGAAGCGCGGAAGATTTTGGCCGAGGTGGCCGCAAGGTATGATCACCAGTTCATTTACCGAGAAGCAATCATCGGTGGTATAGCCATTGATCAGATGGGAACGGCTCTGCCGGAAGAGAGCCTGGGAGCGTGCCTGGAGAGCGACGCCGTGCTCTTGGGCGCTGTTGGCGGTCCTAAATGGAGCGATCCGACTGCCGCCGTGCGCCCAGAACAGGGCTTACTGCGCTTGCGTAAAGAAATGAAAGTGTTTGCCAATCTGCGGCCGGTGAAGGTATTTGAAGCCCTGGCCTCGGCCAGCCCTCTGCGACCAGACAAGGTCAAAGGCGTGGATATCATGTTTGTGCGCGAATTGACTGGCGGCATTTATTTCGGTACGCCGCAAGGGCGAGAAGAAACAGCGGAAGGTCGCAGCGGTCACGATACGATGCGCTACAATGAACAAGAAATTCGGCGTGTGCTCAAGGTCGCTTTTGAACTGGCTCGTGGACGGCGGGGTAAGGTGACTTCCGTGGATAAAGCCAATGTCCTGGCTACGATGCGGGTATGGCGAGAGGTAGCGCACGAGGTGGCGGCGGATTATCCTGGTATTGAATATGAAGATGTGTTGGTGGACGCTTGCGCCATGTATTTGATCAATCGCCCCGCCGATTTTGATGTTATCGTGACCGGCAATATGTTCGGCGACATTCTTTCTGATGAGGCGTCCATGATCACCGGATCCCTGGGTATGTTGCCGTCGGCAGCACTTGGCGCGCCCGGGGATAGCGGTTTGTTTGAACCGATTCATGGCTCCGCGCCTGATATCGCGGGACAAGGAATCGCCAACCCGCTGGCCGCGATCTTGAGCGCGGCGATGATGTTGCGCTGGGGGCTTGGGTTAATCGAGGAAGCTGATGCGGTGGAAACGGCCGTTTCGGCGGTGCTGGATGCAGGATATCGTACGGTTGATTTGGCGAATCCTGGGGAAACGACCGTTGGTACACAAAAGATGGGAGACCTGGTAGCAGAGGCAATGTTATAGGAGAAACTCTTGGGCTAGGATTGAATCCTCAATGGTGAGTTGTTGATGCCCGCTGAGCGTGCAGAATAATAAATATGGTTTGAAGAAAGCTATTTAGTGGAGGAAAGATGAGTAAGCAGCTTAATAAATACAGCTCCAGCGTCACACAGCCCAAGTCACAGGGCGGATCGCAGGCCATGCTTTTTGGCACGGGCCTGACGGCTGATGATATGCAGAAGCCGCAAGTGGGTATCGCCAGCATGTGGTATGAAGGCAATACTTGCAATATGCACCTCAATGATCTGTCTGCGGAGGTCAAGAAGGGGGTCGAGAATGCCGGATTGGTAGGAATGCGTTTCAATACGATCGGCGTCAGCGACGGCATCTCCATGGGCACGGACGGCATGAGCTATTCGCTGCAATCGCGGGAAATTATCGCCGATTCGATAGAAACGACAATGAGCGCCCACTGGTATGACGCCAATATATCTATTCCTGGCTGCGACAAGAATATGCCCGGTTGTATTATCGCTATGGGGCGTCTCAATCGACCGTCGCTGATGGTTTATGGAGGAACTATCCGTGCAGGTTGCACGGAGCGCCATGCCAAGCTAGACATCGTCTCCGCTTTTCAAAGCTACGGCGAATATCTTAGTGGCAGCATTGACGAGCAGGAGCGGCAGGATATCGTGCGCCACAGCTGCCCCGGGCCAGGTGCTTGCGGGGGTATGTATACGGCGAATACGATGGCCAGCGCTATCGAAGCGCTGGGCATGAGTCTGCCTTATAGTTCGTCTAATCCAGCGGAATCGCAGGATAAGCGAGATGAGTGCCGGGACGCTGGACGAGCGATCCGCGTTCTGTTGGAAAAGGATATCAAACCGCGTGATATTATGACGCGCGAGGCCTTCGAGAATGCAATTACGGTGATCATGGTCTTGGGAGGTTCAACGAATGCTGTTTTGCATCTGGTTGCTATGGCTCGCGCCGTGGATGTGGATTTGACGATTGACGATTTTCAAACGATCAGCGATCGTGTGCCTTATCTGGCCGATTTGAAGCCCAGCGGGCAATATGTTATGGAGGATGTCTACACGATTGGCGGCATCCCGGCGGTGATGAAAATGTTGCTCGGTGTCAGGGTTGTTGAATGGAGATTGCTTGACGGTTAGCGGCAAGACGATCGCCGAAAATCTGGCCGATTTACCGGGACTTTCTGAGGGGCAACAGATCGTGCGGCCGCTAGACAATCCGATCAAGAAATCGGGTCACATCCAAATCTTGCGCGGCAACCTGGCCCCAGATGGGGCTGTGGCCAAGATTACGGGCAAGGAAGGGGAACAGTTCTCCGGCCGGGCTAATGTTTTCGATTCTGAAGAGGAGATGCTGGCGGCGCTAGAGCGGGATGAGATAAAGAAGGGGGATGTGATTATTATTCGCTACGAAGGGCCGAAAGGGGGACCGGGAATGCCGGAGATGCTGACACCGACCAGCGCTATCATGGGAGCTGGTTTGGGCAAGGATGTGGCCTTGATGACGGACGGCCGTTTCTCTGGAGGATCTCATGGCTTTATTGTGGGCCACATCACGCCCGAAGCGCAGGAAGGTGGTCCTATTGCGCTGGTGCAGGACGGCGACCTAATAACTATTGATACGGCGCAGCATAGGATAGATGTGCATATTAGCGACGAGGAGATGGACGGCCGTCGCCAGGCATGGCAAGCGCCGGCTTATAAGGCCAAGCGAGGAACCTTGTACAAGTACATCAAGAACGTCAAGTCAGCATCAGCGGGTTGCGTCACTGACGAATAAGATTGCAGCGCCACGCCGCACCTCCTCGGCAAACTTGCGTTGAGATTCTTGCTGATAGCGCAGGACATGTCATCCCCGCGCAGGCGGGGAAGGGCAGACTATCTTGGATGGGATTATTGTCCAGAAAACAGCATTTGGGCCAGATCTTCGGCTATGAGGCGTGGGGGCATTTGGATGCCGTTGCTCAATACGATAATGAGCGCATCATCTTGGGGGAAACGGGCCATATAACTGGCGAAGCCGAAGATGCCACCGCCGTGGACAACGCTCGGGCGTCCAGCTGTATTACCAATGTCCCAGCCGTAGCCGTACTGCGCCCCTTGGCCCGTATCCGCCCAAGGGGTGAACAGCGCCTCGCGTGAGGCCGCGGTGAGTATGGAGTCATCATAGAGCAACCGATCCCAGCGATATAGATCCTCCAATGTGCTGTAAAGCGCTCCCGCCCCGGTGGGCCATGAAGAATCGGTACGGATGGCTGGTTGTGGACCGCCTGGCGTTAGCTGGTAACCAACGGCGGCATTGGGCAAGTCGGGGGCCAGGTAATCGTAGCCGGAATGAGTCAGCCCCGCGGGTATAAGCAGCTCAGCTTCCAAATAGTCCGCGTAGGATTGCCCGGAGACAATTTCAATTATCTTCGTCAATACGACATAGCCGGAACTGCTGTATTCGTATTGTTGCCCAGGCGAAAACTGTAATGGTTGGCTCGAAAAGGAGGCAATGAGCTCGTCTAAGGGTATGAATGACTGCACAACTTGGGGTAGATCAGGTCGCCGCTCGTAGTTTGGTATGCCGGCGGTGTGGGTTAACAAGTGGTGGATAGTGATTTGATCGCCGTGCGGGTAGTCTGGCATATATTTGGAGACCGGATCCTGGACATTGAGAAGTCCTTGCTCCTGCAATTTGAGAATGGCCGCAGCGGTAAACTGCTTGGTTAATGATCCGATGCGAAATTGGGTTTGCGGTGTATTGGGAATGGAGGCTTCGACGTCGGCCTGGCCATAGCCTTCGTAAAGAAGAAGATCGCCATTATGGGCTACAAGGACGCTGCCCATGAATAAGCCTCTTTCTGCCAAGTCACTTAAATAGGCCGCCATTTGTTGCGAACGCGGATCGCCGGTCAATGGCTGCATGCCCAGCGGTTCAGCCACGATTTCGGCAGCAGGTGATTCTGTGACCGGCGCAGCCACGGGCGTCATAAGTGCTGATTCGGGCGTGGGCGAAGCGACCGTAGGTCCTCGTGAAGCCTGCAGAGAAGCGGTTTGACCGGGTACGGAGCTAACCGACGGCGGTTTTGTGGTGCTGCTGCAAGCGATGGCAAGCAAGATTAAGAACAGGAAAGGTGTCAGCAGCTTATTGATCATCGGGCATCGCGTCTAGGGCAGCTGTTTCCCAAGTTTGCGTCGCAGGCGGGCCAAACGGTACTCTAGTTCGGGGCGGACGAGGATTGTATTGCGCCGCGGCCAACTGGCTAGCAAGGCCAGCGCACGTTCGGTCCATAGGACGGCCGTCTGCAAATCCCGCTCGTGCCATTCATAATGCTTGGCCAGTTCAACGTGGGCGTCGATGGTCTCGAGGCTGGTGGCTGCCCACTGCTGCCAGATTGGAACCGCTTCTTGACGACGGCCGTCGCGTTTCAACAATTCTCCCAACTGCTGCAATGTCAAATGGTAGAAATCCAGGGGTAAATCGGCGGCTGCGGCCCGGCGATAATTCATCTCTGCCGCGTCTTTCAAACCCAAAGCGACCTGCCACTTGCCCAAACTTAAGAGATCAAGGGGATCGTCTTCCCTGCCGGCAGCGCTAAACTGGCGCATTATCTTGGTGGTGAGGGTGACCATGGAAAGCATGTCCAACTGGTTGTGGTAGAAGACCCGGCGTAGCTCACGCGCGTCACCACTGCGCAAGTAGTCGTTGTAAAGGCCAGGAATGAGCCATCCCGGGACATCTTCTTCCGTACGCTGTACGCCTAATAATTTTTGCTCCAAATTGCCCAGTGCGACCGAGCCGAAGCGGTGCCGCCAGAGACGGCGGGAGGGCGGCAAGAGATCGATATGCGGCGCTTCAAGCAAATTGGTGGGCAAGCGGGTCATCAGGTAGCGGTTGTCCAGGAGCGGCAGGTCGAAAGTACGGCCGTTGAACGTCAGCAATCCCGCCTTCTGCATGAGCAGATCGTTCAGCAACTGCAACATGGCTGTCTCGTCACCGTGATCACGCAAGAAAAATTGGCGCACAACCAATACATCGGCGCTTGTACTGAGCGAAGCCGAAGTGGTAGCCGAAGCAGCCGAACTATGTTCAATGAAGGCCACACCAACCATAAAGGCCAAAGTACCTGCCCCGGAGAGGCCTGTTGTCTCTGTATCCAGGAAAAGGAAGTCACGGAACGCCAAATGAGCGAGGCGATCATCGCGGCAGAAGAGGGCTGCCGCGGCGGGTGAGTAGTCAAGCAGCGCAGCTAATCTTTCATCGCCATGCTGATAGGTTAAGGGATATACATGGTCAAGCACAAAACAAGCGCCGGCGGCCGTTTCCTCAAGCCGGCCTCCGGGAAAGAGGAGCTGTAACGATTGCGCCCCGCCCAGATCGTCGTCCAGGGAACCTGATTGTGAAGGTGGAGCAGCGGTATAAGGTCGCTCCGTCTTTAAATCGCGCACGCCGCGGCTGACTCCAAGTCGACGTAGGCGATCCTGCAACTCCTGATTCATAAGCGTGATTTTAAGAGTTGGCGGGCCTGGTGACAAGCATTATTTACGTATTGCCTGTTCCGCATTACAATTGACTGCAATATGAGCATCGACAATCCATTCTTCCACCGTGGTGCTATTCGCCGTGCGAGCTACTTTCACGGACGGCGGATAGCTGTCGAACAGATTCTTGGTTTGTTACGTAACGGTCAGAGTGTGTCACTCATCGGGCCTAGGCGTATTGGCAAGAGTTCCATTCTGATTCACCTTTGCCGGCCCTCCGTGCGCGAGCGGTTCGGGCTAGAACCACCCAATGCGCTATTCGTGATGGTTGACTGCCAGGAACTCGGAGGCTCGCCACCGGAAGAGGTTTATGAGGCATTGCTGATGAATCTGATTGACGCTGCAGGTGACGCCGGACTGATATTGGAACCAGCGCAACAGCCCGGCACCTACCGGGCCTTGGATAGGGCGTTATACCAGATTGGGAAGCAAAACGTCCCGGTGGTTCTATTGCTTGACGAATTCGAACTATTGGCGGCCAACGAACACCTAACACCCTACTTTTTCGCTCGATTGCGCGGATTGACAACCAAATACGGATTGGCTTACCTTACCGCCAGCCAGCGACCTCTTTTTGCGATCACTGCTGAGGAGGAAATCCTTAGTTCGCCTTTCTTCAACATATTTGTGACGCTGCCTCTTGGTCTGTTTTCTCGAGAGGAGGCTGTAACCTTATTCGATAGCCGGCTTAAGAATTCGAGCATCTCCTTCTCGCCTGCGATCGTTGAGCATTTGCTTGCCTTGGTGGGTCCGCACCCATTCTTCCTGCATATTGCGGGATACCATACTTTTCAGGCTATCGTTCAAGGCAAAGTAGACGGCTTGGAGCCGGATATTGGCTCACTGGACGAGCCGATTGAAGTAGAATCGGAATCACACTTGGGTTATCTGTGGCACATATTAAGCAGCGAGGAACAGATCGCCCTGGCCCTAGCGGATGGTCCGGTCGACATCCTACGTCAGCTAGAACAGCAATGCCTATTATTGGGAGAAAACAGCCAGTATCAGTATACCAGCGAAATCCTACGTCATTATGTACGCCGCCAACAGGTTGGCGGACTGGTTCAGACAGGTCCGTTTGTCATCGATTTGAAACGGCATCAGGTGTGGATAAGTGGGCAGCTTATCAACCTTACCATCTCGCAATTCAGCATCCTCGTGCGCCTTGCTGAGCAGGCGGGCCAGGTTGTGCACGGCGAGAATCTTGAAAAAGCCGTCTGGGGCGAAGTATTGATCGATGACCCAGACCGGTTGAAAACACTCATTAAGCGCTTGCGCCGTGCCATTGATCCTTATGACACCTGGATCGTCAGTGAGCGTGGTGTTGGTTATGCTCTTCGTGCACCCAATTAGTGCCACTGGCGCGGGTGAAACGATTGGACCGGGAGTTGGTTTGTTATCCTGCGCGGAACTGGCCAACCGCTAAGGTGGACGGGCGATACGGTTGGATGAAAACTGGTTGGTTGTCTTGTATGACCCTGGCCAACCGTCTCGCCCCTACGGTGATATTCAAGTAGAGATCGATGAAAGCGCGCCTTGGCAGGAAGCTGTATCGTAACTTTCCAATTCTGGTTCACCGCTTGTGGCATGCGCTGGGCGTGCGACCGGAGGTCATTGGCGGATTGTTGTTTTGGACGCTTCTTGCTCTGTACTCCCCTGCTTCAGCACAGACTCAATCCAATAGTCCTAGTTATTGGCAGTATTCCGCATCGGGACAACTAAATCACGTGTTGCCGGCCGATATCGATCGTGACGGGGTTGATGAATTCATTATCGCGGATGCAAACGGACGCATCGACCTAGTCAGGGCTTCGGGCAGGCAGCAATGGAGTTATGCAGCTGCCGAACCCATCCTGGCGATGGCAACCATCAACGTCGGTGGCCTCGAGCATCCAGAACTGGAAGTGCTGGTCGGTGTTGCGGATCAGCTAATTATGCTCTCATCCAATGGGGATGAGCTCTGGCGAACTCAAGTTAGTGTCCCATCACCAGCGATGTTGACCGCCGGCGCACAAGGTCCTTCTTTAGGAGAGCAAGCAGCTGGAGATTTGTTTGGCGAGTACGAGTTCTTGCCGGCAACTATCGCCCCTTTTGACCAAGATGGGGATGGCCAACCCGAGATACTTGTCCTGCTTCAATCTGGACATTTATTGCTCTACGATACACAGGGCAACCTGCAATGGTGGCAAACAGATTACGCGACCAACCCAGATGATGTTCCTCCCAGATTGGCCGTTTTCGATTTTGACCAAGATGGCCAAGATGAAATCTTATTTGGCGTATTCAGCCCGCAACGTTTTGGACAATTGATCTTGATTGACGACGGTGAGGTGGCCTGGGAAGTTCCTCTTTCAGGGCGTATTACGGACTTGGTACCAATCAGTTTCGGCGAAGATGATCTGCCGTTAATCGCCGCCAGCACCAGCCTGGGACAAGTGCACCTTTATGATCATTTACGCCAACAGCGATGGTTTCGAACTCTGAACCGGCCTGTCACAAGCCTGGCAGTTCTTCCACTGGCCGGGGGGCGTGCGCTGGCCGTGGGCACAAATGTTGGTTCGGTTATCGCCTACGACTCAGAAGGACGGCGACTATGGGAAAGCCGTCTAGCAGAAAATGCCGACCGCGAGATTCTGGCCTTATCTTCCAGTGCCGTAACGCCTCCAGCAGACCAACCTCTCTTGGCCGCAACATTGGAGACAGGAGAAAATGTGACGAACACCGCCGATGTGTTTCTGCTGGGCAGCAGCGGGCAAGTCTTCACCCGGATTGCCGATGTAGATTCGCTGGGATTAACCAGTTTCGTGGATAGCAATCATGATCTAAACAATGAATTACTGATCGGCCATTTTGCCACGATCGAATTGCTAGGTATCGGTGTTGGCAAAAGCGAAAATGTTCGAGAATGGGAGTACACGTTGGATGCAGCTCCCTCGGCGATCCTGGTAGCCGATTTGGATGGAGACGCGATTGAGGAATTGATTATCGGGACGCAGGACGGCCGTATTCATAGTCTTAGTAGTGATCGTACTATCCGCTGGCTACATGACACTGGCGATGCCGTTACGGATCTGGCCTTGCTGCCACGTACACCGGGCGAAGTGCCCTTCTCGACATTCGAAAGTGATATCGTCGTCGTTCGTCAAGATAAAGTAAAAGAAGCTGAAGCAACAGGCAGGATTGAGCTTCGCGAATCAAAAGGTGAAAGGATCTGGGAACAAGCAGTTGACTCTTCTATTACGGCGATCTTAGTGGGAAACGTGGATAAGGCCGGCGATCCGGAAATCATTGCCGGCACCGAAGACGGTCGCGTAATCATCTTCAGTGCCAACGGTGAGAAGCTGTGGGATATCATGGGTGACGATTTGGACGGTGGCGTCATGCACCTAATCCTATTAGAAAAGGACGGCCGACCATTCAATGAGATCGTCACCGGTGGCGCTACTGAACTCATAGGCATTGATCTTGCTGATGAAATTGAGCTGAAACGTCATATTGCCACGTTCGACAGCAGGATAATGGACATTTACCCTATCCAAGGAGCAGGCAATGAAGAATTGAGCGTCCGTTTAGTTGTGCCGACCAGTGACGGCAAAGTTCACGGCCTGAATTGGCGGGGGATTGAAATGGCACAGCACGCTTGGCCACAAGCCATCAGCGGTGCTGCAACAGTTAGCATTTCAACACAGGGCATGACGAGCGCATTGCAAGGAGTAGGTCCATCACTCAAGGTACCCTTTTCGGCCTTGATGGCGACAAATCGTGGACAGTTGTTACGACTCGACGTAGAAGACGACAGTCCCTTGATTCCCTGGCAGTTCGAGGATTTAGGTCAAATAAGCGCCTTGCATTGGCGCGACCAAAACAGCGATGGCTTACCCGATCTGGCCGTGGCCGGCAATGAAAATGGGCAAGTGTGGATCTATTCCCAGATACAGACTGCTTCGCCCCAACCCGTCTTCGCGCCACTTGAGTTGTCCAGTTCAATATTCGCCTTGAGCACTTTGGAACGCAATGTCAGCCAGACACCTGATTTGTTGGCAGTTACCGACAACGGGTTGGTCCAGTTATTCCGCGAACAAGAAAATCGGCCTCCATTATTGACCGATCCAAAGGCTGAAGCGGATCAGGGCCAATACAGCATCAGCGTGGCCGTTAACGACGTGGAAAATGACGAGGTTGCTGTACAGTTGGAGGTTCATGATCCGCAGACAGGGCAATGGCTTACGCAGGAGACCCAGTCCGCGAGCAACGGCACCGGCACCCTCTTTTGGCCACTCGCTTTCCCGCCAATAAGTCCTGACGGCTTGCAATACCGTTTCCTGTTCAACGATGGCTCCTACCAAGGTACTTTCGTTCCGCAAGCGGGCCCCCCATCCGTGAAGCCCTCAATCTGGGCAAATGCTTCTCCGGCGATTTTCCTGGCCGTAGGGGTCATTGGCCTTATCTCTGGCCTGGTACTGATTCATCAGGCGCAAACACCCAATGCGCAGGCAGGCCGCTTTCATCGACGTTTGCAGCAAGATCCGGCAAAATCACTCATTCTTCTGGAACAGAAGTATATACTCACCAGCGGTTCACCTGATTTTTTACTCCACCTAGCTAATAGGGCTCGTCAGACCGAAGACAGAGTGATCGCCAATTTGGCGGATGGGCTTTTTCTGCTCCCCGGACGACCCCATTCCGGGCTATCTATTCTGAACCGGACGCTAAAGGAAATGGAAGAGCGGGAGAAATTGGAGTGGGAAGGATTCAATCGCTGGCAGGTCACTTATGGGACTAGCCTGGCTTTTCTTGATGCGCCAACTGTCACGGAGCTAAGTTTGCTGCGGCCTCAATTGTTGCAGTTACTTGAGCTGCTGGATATGTTGCAGGCATGGGCTCCTGTCTACGACATGCTGCGACCCGTAATTACTAACCTGCGCGACAGCGAGCGCGTGGACCTGGTGGAAGATCGCCTGGTGTATTTGAATGAAGCTGCAGCCAGCATACAACAGGCCCAGGAAGGGTTACCTGATTGCGCACCTTCAATTGAGCATACGATAGTGACCGCGATTGTTCGACGCTGGTCCGGCCTGGTGAGCGCGGAAATCGATGATTTGCGCGGTCGCGCACAGTTGGCCGTGACACTGAAGACAAACAGGGTGGTTCCCAGCGACCAGACTATTGTCGCTCTGGATGTTCATAACAGTGGGCGCTCGGCGGCGGAGAAGATTATTGTCGTTCTGGACGACGATCCAGCTTATGAAGTTCTTAGTCCCCCGCAGGTAATTCCTTTCCTGCCCCCTGGCCGCACTCGCGAAGTACGCTTTACCATTGAGCCACAAGTGATTGATCGCTTCCGTATCACGCTTTCTCTTACATACGATGATCGTAACCATCAGGATATGGTCCTTGCTTTCGGTGACATGGTGCATTTGCTGCCACCCGTGCGCGATTTCAGCCCCATAGCGAACCCTTATGTGCCGGGCACGCCGCTACGTCCAGACAGCATGTTGTTCTTCGGGCGCGAAGAACTATTTGACTTCATTGCCGAAAACGCCGGTTACCGGGCGTTCCGCAACGTTCTCATTTTGGTAGGGCAGCGGCGCACAGGGAAAACTTCGGCGTTGCTGCGCCTGGAGGATCATCTACCAACCCACTTGTTGCCAGTATACATAGATTGCCAGTCACTAGGCGTCATACCCGGTATGCCGGCTCTGCTGGAAGAGCTGGCCTGGACCATTGCCGACGCTCTAGCGCGCCACGAAATAACGGTTGCCATACCGGATCTGGAACAGTGGCAGCAAGACCCGACGCACCTCTTCCAGCGCCGTTTCTTGCCACGTGTGATTGCCCTATTGCCGCCCGACACAACATTACTGCTCGTTTTTGACGAGTTTGAAGCTTTTGAGAATCTGGTTGCTGAAGGTATCCTGCCATCAACCTTCTTCACATACTTGCGCCACTTGATGCAACATGGGAATCAGCTCAATTTCATCTTTGTGGGTACTCGGCGCCTGGAAGAAATGACGACGGATTATTGGTCGGTGTTATTTAACATCGCTTTAGTCCTTAAGATCGATTTCCTGGACACAGCGGCGGCCACACGTTTAATAGTGGAGCCGGTAGCTCCGCATCTCATCTACGATGATCTGGCCCTGGACAAGATATTGCGCGTCACGGCAGGGCACCCTTATTTCTTACAGTTGGTTTGCTACACGTTGGTGAAACAGGCAAACAGCCAACGCACCGGCTACGTCACTATCTCCGATGTGAATGCAGCCGTTGATGAAATGCTGAGCCTAGGGGAGGTCCATTTTGCCTATTTGTGGCAACGCTCTACCTCTACAGAACGCGCGCTGCTGACAGCCGTGGCGCACTTGATGGACCGGAATGCGGCCTTTTATCCGGAGGATCTGCTGCACTATCTAGAACCTTATGCACTGCAATTGGATCCGGCAGAGGTGACTGCTGCACTTACCCGTCTGGTCGAGCGAGACATCCTGCGCGAGGTTACGGAAGAGGCAAGAACTGTTTACGAGTTGAAATTGGGGCTGGTCGGTTTGTGGGTCGCGCAAAATAAGAGCCTGAGCAAGCTCTACGCGGGCAATGGCTCCGGCGGGTTTGAGCAGCACCTGGGCGAACCGGCTGCCTCGCAAGCTTCGGGGAAGCTAGCCAAGAAACTATAAGCAATAAAGTTGCCAGCCTTCTCAGTGTTCAAATAGATCATTGATCCGATGACAGCTGGAAAAGGTGGCAACTCTCAATTGGGCAGTTCTTTGGGCTCCCAGACATGGAGCAATGGCTGCACGTTCTCGAGTGTTAAGTCGGACCAGTGGTCCACGTTCAGAGCAACCTGAGCCAGCGCCGCGGTGGGCATTCTGACCCACTCACCGGTCAACTCCGCCAAGAGTTCCTCAATATCCGGGTTATGCCCTACGACCATAACCCGCTGGCAATCATCCTTTACCTCTTGCAACAGTTCAATATAGGCGTCGGGCCCAGCGTGGTAGAGATCGCGAGTATATTGAATATCAGACTCATAGCCACATGCAAGCGCCACGGATTCGGCCGTCGCAAGAGCCCGTGCGGCTGATGAGGAAATGATCAGATCGGGAACAAGTTCCTCGCGCGCCAGTAGACGACCCATGCGCGGGGCATCGCTCTTGCCGCGCTGGTTGAGCGGACGATCATGGTCGCTCAGTTTGGCGTATTTCCAGCTTGATTTCGCGTGTCTGAGAATGAGTAACGTCTTCAAGTTTGCACACTTGGCCAGAGTTTACACGTCGTCCATGGAATCGATAATTTGGGCAACAAGGCCATATGCTTGCGCCTCTTTAGCCGACATCCAAAAATTGCGGTCCGTATCTTCTTCTATTTTTTCGACAGGTTGTCCAGTTTGGCGAGCGAAGGTCTCGTTTAAACGGCGACGCATTTTCAAGATCTCCTCAGCCTCGATGGCGATGTCGGCAGCTTGACCTCGCATACCGCCCATCGGCTGGTGCAGAAGGAAACGGGTGTTGGGTAAACTATAGCGGTTTTCCTTCTCTGCGGCCGCATAGATCAGCGCCGCGGCGCTAGCCACCCAACCGGTGCCAATAATCTTCACCGGTGCCTTGACGAAACGTATCATGTCGTAGATGGTGTCGCCAGATTCCACGTGTCCGCCTGGCGAGTTGACAATCAGCTTGATCGGTTCGTCTGATTCCGACGAAAGTACCAGTAGCTGCCCTGTGACTTGCTCGGGCGGTCTCCATATCAATCTCGCCAAACAGGAGAATGGTGCGGGTTTCCAACAGTTTCTGATGGAGTGCTGTAAAGCCTACCTTCTTCTCGTTTTCCTTCTCGTTTTCCTCTTGTTCGTCTTGTTCGTCTTGTTCCTCAGCAAAGATATGCATGGTCTTCTCCAGATGATCGATTTCTTGACAATGATGGATCAGTTGTGTTAGATCGACGTAAGTTTACCAGATTTGCCCTTGGCCAGAAAAAGGACGCAGGCAACGTCTTGCCCACGCCCTAACTAGAAATCCACTATCAAGAGCACCTGGTTTAGAGATTGAGATTGGTGAATGCGCTCTTTCCCGGGTATATAGCCGTGTCTCCCAAGTCATCTTCAATGCGCAGCAATTGGTTGTATTTGGCCACACGATCACTGCGCGCCGGAGCACCAGTTTTGATCTGGCCTGCATTCAAGGCAACGACGAGGTCTGCGATGGTAGCGTCTTCCGTTTCACCACTACGATGTGACACAACGGCCGTCCATCCGTGACGTTGAACCAGTTCGACCGCGGCGATAGATTCGGTCAATGAACCGATCTGGTTCACCTTACACAAGAGGCTGTTAGCTGCATTTCTTTCGAAGGCTGTTTGGATGCGATTGACATTGGTCACCAGTAAATCGTCGCCGACCAGTTGAACACGGTTACCCAAGCGTTTAACAATCAGTTCCCAGCTGTCCCAATCATCTTCATTCAGGCCATCTTCAAGGGAAATGATTGGATAGCGATCAACCCAACTGGCATAGAGATCCACCATTTCTGCGCCTGATAGCTTTCTCCCTTCCGATGCCAGGTGATACATGCCATCTTCGTAAAACTCCGAAGCTGCAGGATCCATAGCTAACATGATATCCTCACCGGGACGGTATCCGGCCTTTTCGATACCTTCCATTATGAGGTCAAATGCCTCACTATTGGCCTTAACCTGGGGGGCATAGCCACCCTCATCACCTACTAGGGTTCGGTGTCCGCGACTGTTCAATACCTTCTTCAGGGTATGGTAAATCTCTGCGCACCAGCGCAATCCCTCACGAAACGTAGGCGCTCCGACGGGCATGATCATGAACTCCTGCATGTCGGCGCCTCCTGGTGCATGCTTGCCGCCGTTCATGACATTCATCATCGGTACCGGCAAAGTTCTAGCCGAAACACCACCCAGGTATCGATAAAGGGGCAGACCGACGCTTGCTGCCGAAGCATGTGCCGTTGCTAATGAAACTCCCAAGATGGCATTGGCTCCAAGCCGGCCCTTGTTCTCGGTGCCATCTAACAATATCATGGCTTGATCGATACCGGCCTGATCTATGGGGTCCCACCCTTCTATCGCCTCTGCGATTTCTGTATTTACGGCTTCGACAGCCTGAAGGACACCTTTGCCGCCATAGCGATCCTTATCTCCGTCTCGCTTCTCTACCGCTTCATGGACACCAGTAGACGCACCTGATGGTACGATTGCCCGCCCAGAAGCCCCATCGGCCAATACAACTTCCACTTCTACCGTGGGGTTGCCCCGTGAATCCAACACTTCCCGTCCATAGACTGACTCAATATGGTTCATTATAACTCCTTGACTTTTGCTTCGATTAAGCCCAACACATTGGTGAAGTGAACGTAGCCATGCTCCCCTAATTGCGTTGGAAATCTGCGAAAATAGTTTCGCGGCTACAGAGGTACCTTCACACTATTGACTGGTAGCCCTTGGCGCTGCGTCCAATCACGCAGGAAAACGCGCGAACGATCTTGCAGTTACAAGGCTTACCCAAAAAACCGGTAGAGACTCATTGAAGCAGGTCTCTGTCTCTAGATGCAAGGCATTTCGGGTAAAAGTCTCTCGAGGTTTTTCGCTTGAAATTCCTCGCATCTGTTTGCATATGGTTTGCCTGCTATCTGTGCCCGATAGCATTCGTTATTAAAGTCTCGGCACGGGTCAGAATATACTGGATGAAATGTCGGTCAGCAACCATTAAGACGCTGACTTTAAGCTTGCCAACTGGTCGTGCCCCAGCTATAACTCCCATACTATGTCTAGTAAGCAACTGGCCGCTGAGACACATCCCCTGCACCAACTATGGCTCAGACTCACCAATGAACTGGCCGACGTATTTGATGCGCATTTTGTGTGCGCGACCATAGCCTCAGAAATCACAGCCCAAACATCGACAATGAGTGTTGTAGGCATCCGCGACCTGCAGCAGCCGCACTACAATGTATGGATTTGTCGGCCAGATGGCGAGCTAACACAACAGCGCTGGCCTGTGGCTAGGACCTCTTTTGAGCCCATACTTGAGGCTGGCCACTCGATCCGGCTGGAGAAGTCTGACCAGCCGGTCACAGAATTGATCAACAGCGAATTATGGATCTTGCCAGGAGAGGGAATCCTGGCTGTGCCCTTGCCGTACGCTTCCTCCAGACACCAACCATCCCCTCCCGGCGTGCTTTGCTTAATCGACGCCGATGAGAGCTGTTCGATAGACAATCAATGCCTTGACGATCTCTCGCGGAGCATGACAGTCTATCTGGATCGTGCCTTCCTGCGACTGCGAGTCGACCAGCAAGCAGTGGAATTTGGTGTGTTGTCGGATATCGGTAATAAGCTAACGTCCACCTTAAGCATGGATAATGTCTTCCAACAGCTGACAGGGACTATTCGCCGCACGTTACATGTTGAATCTCTATCCGTGGGACTGGCTGAAGCTCATACAGGTGACATCGTTTTTGTTGAGCAGCTTATGGGCGCTAAGTTTGAGAACCTGTCACAGATTCGAGTTAAGCGGGGGCAAGGGATCGCCGGGTGGGTCGCCGAGCACGGCGAGCCGGTGATTGTCAATGATACCTACGCTGATAAACGATTCTATTCCGGGGCGGACCGGCGGTCTGGCTTTCGCACGAACTCTATGTTGTGCGTCCCGCTGCAAGTTGAACAGCGGACTATTGGTGTATTGCAGGCCATCAATCGACAGTACGGAGAGTTTAGCGAACACGATTTACAACTGCTGCAGGCCATAGGTGGCCCCCTGGCAGCAGCTATTGAAAACGCGCGCCTTCATACTGATGTTGTGGCAGAAAAACAACGTGTCGAAACACTGTTCGCCAGTATGTCTGAGGGTGTATTGACTATCACCAATGAAGGGCTCATTACGCGCAGTAACGAAGCGCTCAGTGCTTTGTTGCTCACCGGCACGGGTGATCTGTCCGGGAAACCAGCTGCAACAGCTATTCGTTTGAAAGAAGGCAGTCTAGACGGCTTCATTCCGGCTGTGTTGGATGCCGAGGAAGAGTACGCGCAGATGATAGCCGATCTCCTGCGCGATGATGGTAGCTTTGTACCGGTGCTGATCAGTGGCGCTCCTATTCGGAACGTAAAGGGTGAAGCGAATGAGATCATTCTTACATTCAGCGATCTGAGCCAGGTTCGCGAAGTTGAGCGTATGCGAGAGGATCTTTTCCAGGCCATCGCCCATGAATTACGCACGCCGCTGGCCACTATTCTTATGTATGCGCGGCTGCTGCGCGAAGGCAAAGCTCGGGATGAGGAAAAAGCTGCGCGATTTCTGGGTGTGATTGAGCGTGAAAGCGACCGGTTGCAGAGGATGGTGCGGCGGATGATGCAGTTGGCGAGACAGGAAGCACGTGAGCTGCAGCGAAGCCCACAAGCTGTGTATTTAAGCCCACTATTGGATGAACTGTTGCCACCGCTGGCCGACCAGGCCGTTGAAAAAGGGCTGCTTTTTCGCCAGAAGATCGAGCCGAACCTGCCACCTGTACTTGGCGATCGCGAACAGCTGGAAGAGATCATCAGCAACTTGGTTGTTAATGCGATCAAGTTTACGCCTGCGGGTTCCGTGGGCATCTGCGTGGCTACGAGCAATAATCAGATTTCCATTGAGGTCACCGACAAGGGTATTGGTATTCCACAAGAAGCGCTGCCTAACCTGTTTAAGCGATTTTATCGTACGCAAACGGCCGTTGAACGGGGTATCGCAGGAACTGGATTGGGCCTGTACATGGTCAAACGACATGTTGAGAACTATAATGGGACTATCACGGTCACAAGCAGCGAGAACGAAGGCGCTAGGTTCACGGTTACCTTTCCCCTCTATCAGGAGTAGGTGACGTACTGCACAAGGTTATTAAACGCCATTTAGTGTAAAAAATATGCAAACGATTTATCTAGATCATGGAGCCTCCACGCCTGTACACCCTCAAGTATTGCAGGCCATGATGCCCTACTGGACTGGAGGTGTATGGAAATCCTTCGTCGCATCACGAATACGGCCGTTCGGCCGCCACCGCGCTAGAAGAAGCACGATCGTCAATCGCTTCGTCGTTACATGCCCAGGCACATGAGATCGTCTTTACTGGCAGCGGATCTGAAAGCGATAATCTGGCCTTGCGCGGTGCAATGTGGGCGGCGCGCGCTCGTGGAGTTGGTAATCACCTGATCATCAGCAGCATTGAACATAGCGCAATCCAACGTACGGCCTTCCAACTGCACGAACTCTTCGGCTTTGATTTGACTGTCATCCCGGTGGATGCGCACGGTCGTGTGCACGTATCCGAACTAGAAGCGGCGATCCGCCCTGATACGGCGCTGATTAGTATCATGGCTGCCAACAACGAAATTGGCACCTTACAGCCTATAGAAAAAATCGGGCAGATCTCCCGCCAGCATCATATCCCCTTTCACACGGATGCCATCCAGGCTATCGCAGTCCAGCAGTGGGATATGTCGACCATGCCCATCGATCTCCTTAGCATCGCGCCGCACAAGTTCTACGGGCCAAAGGGAGTTGGCATACTTTACATTCGGGACGGCATCTCACTGGAACCGGCTATAACCGGTGGCGGGCAAGAAGGGGGGCTGAGGCCAGGGACGGAAAATATCGCCTATGCCGTTGGCGCGGCAGAGGCGCTGCGACTGGCGATCGAGGAATTGCCGCAAACACTCAGCCATTATTGTAGCCTACGTGATCGACTTGTCGATGGCATAACGGCCGCCATTCAAGAGGAATGCATGTTAACGGGACATCCCCTACAACGACTGCCGCACAATGCCAGCTTTGCCTTCCGCAACATTTCCGGCAACGATTTGCTTATGCATCTGGACATGGCTGGTATCGCTGCCAGCAGCGGCTCCGCGTGTAAGAGCGGGGATCCAAAACCGTCGGCAACATTGGAAGCCTTGGGCTTGAGTCCAGAATGGACGACCGGCGGGCTGCGCCTGACTGTGGGCCGCCAGAATACCATGGAAGAAATCGATTTCGCAGTAGCAGCCATCCCGCCTATCATTGAGAAACTGCAAAAGCTGAGTAAGATTTTCCAGTGACCGGGTCGAATAACCTCCGGCTGCCCATGCAGGGCGATACAACTCAAGAAAACGGTAAAAAACGCGTCGTTGTGGCGATGAGCGGCGGTGTGGATAGTTCAGTGGCCGCTGCCCTACTGGTAGAAGCGGGCTACGACGTTATTGGCATGATGATGCGCCTGTGGAGTGAACCCGGAGCCGTGCGTGGCGTCTCGGGAAACCGCTGCTGCACGCCGGATCAGATGGTTGACGCTCGCCGCGTCGCCAATCACCTCAACATTCCATTTTATGTCGTAGATGTACAAACCCACTTTCGCGAAACCATCGTGCAATTCTTTATCGACGAACACCTAGCCGGTCGTACGCCTAATCCATGCGTCGAATGCAATCGCAAGATTCGCTTCACTTTCCTACTTGAACATGCCCTGGCGCTTGACGCACAGTATCTGGCCACGGGTCATTACGCGCGTACACGGCTGGTCAATGAAGCATACGAAGTTCTCAAAGGCGTAGATGAGAGTAAGGACCAGTCATATGTCTTGCACATGCTAAATCAAGATCAAATGGCTCATGTTCTTTTTCCTGTCGGCCACTATGAGAAAAGCGAAGTGCGGGAGCTAGCGCGGCGATTTGGCTTGATGGTGGCGGGCAAACATGACAGTCAAGATCTTTGCTTTTTAGCAGATGGTGACTATCGTCGCTTCTTGAATCAGTATAGCGAGCGTGCCATACAACCGGGCCCCATCGTTACAGAAGCGGGTGAAGAGCTTGGGCAACATGCGGGTTTACCCTTTTACACAATCGGCCAGCGTAAGCGATTAGGGATCTCTGCCCCGCAACCTCTGCACGTACTACGCAAAGATAGCAGTCGCAATGTACTGGTAGTCGGTCCGCGAGAAGCTTTGGGCCAGCAAGCGTTGATCGCCCGGGATCTGAGCTGGATTGCCGGACATCCTCCGCAAGCTTCTATGCCTGTGCAGATCAAGATTCGCTACACAGCCCGGCCGGTCGCGGGCTTCGTCTCCGTACGGGAAGATGGGAGCGCTTACGCCGAATTTGATGAGCCGGTGTTCGGTGTCACGCCAGGGCAAGCGGCCGTCTTTTATGATAACGAGATTTGTTTGGGAGGCGGCTTGATCACATGCTCAATTGAGAGTAAAGAGAATAATTCGCTCAAACAACAAGGAAACAACAGGAACCGATAATATGAGCGGTACAGCATCCAGCATCGTCCTAGGGTTCTTGCTGTCCACTGCCTATGGCACATTGTTTCACGTGCTGATTGGAGGACCAGCAAGGCGGCTCGTTCTGTACTTGGTCGCCTCTTGGTTAGGTTTCGCCATCGGGCACTTCCTCGGCGATATATTATTGATAGATTGGCTGCAACTTGGGCCTCTGAACCTGCTTAGCGCCAGCATGGGTTCGTGGATCGCCTTATTTGGCAGTTGGTGGCTCGCAGGTCGTTCGAGCTAAAGTTTTGAAGTGAGCTTTTATTGGTGATATACTTAATTGGCTAGGTTACAGAAAATGAGTAGCATGCAACCTCCTATAGAGTACCAGGAAGATCAAACAAACCAGCGCGAATTTATTCCGCGGCTTTATGTTGCCATTGGTATCATTGTCGTTCTGCTTCTCGCGATCCTGTTTATTTTGGCTATTGTTTGGCTGGCGAGGACTCAAGCGGCAACCGTCGAGGCATTACGTGATGTTATGATCATCGCGCTGGCTCTGGTGTCCTGTATTTTTGGGATCACGCTGATGCTGCTGTTTGTAATGGTTGTGCGTCTGCTCAACATGCTCGAGTTTGAGATCAAACCTATTCTGGAGAAAACTAATGAGACGCTGGGGACCGTACAAGGTACGACATCCTTCGTCAGCCGGAATGTGGTACGGCCTGTTACGAAAGCAAACAGCTATGTCGCCGGTTTTCGTAGAGGGGTGGCTGTGTTGTTTGGTGATCCCAAAAAGAACCTGCCCGATTGATAACGGAGAAAAGACATGAATGATAACAGCGGTGAATTTGGAGCATTTCTGGCGGGATTTGTGATTGGCGGGTTGGTTGGCGCAGCAGTCGCTTTGATATTAGCCCCTCAATCCGGATCAGAAACACGATCCCGGATCACTGGCAAGAGCCATGATTTGCGTGAAGCTGGCGAGCGTCGGGTGCATCAGGCACGTGAATCGACTGATGCTTATATCCAAGGTCTTGGCGACAGCGCCAGTGAATTCAGCAGCCAGGTTCAACAACAGACCCGAATCATACTTGATTCCGGCAAGCGGCAAGAAAACGAATTGGATGATATCGGGAATGCTGCACCTGAAGGCGACGCCAGCGCATCCACTAGCGCCTAAAGCAAGAAACCCAGCGACTTCATTTTAGAACAACGAAATAACAGCCCAATTCCTCTCATAGTCCGATTGGGCAGTTCATCCAGGTTGAAAGGCGCAGCGCATTTTTTGCTGGTTGCGCAGAGTACATAATCTAGCCGGCGCGACGAGGCTATATTGTTGCCTGGGAGGCAAACTATCTCAGGCTGTTGTAGATTAAATCATTTCAATTATGACGAAAGTGGCGCAGACTTCGCTCTCGGAGTTGGTCGAGACCCTGCCCAAGAGCATCAATAAAGAAGCTAGACGGAAGATTCTTCTGGCCTACGACCTTGCGGATACCGCGCACAAAGGCCATGTGCGCGAATCTGGCGAACGAACTATTGACCATGATCTGGCCATAGCGGAGATCATGGTTCCGCTGGATGTCGATTCAAACACGTTGATTGCCTGCCTGCTGCATGACATCCTCCTGCCACATACAGAGGTCACTGCCAAGGACGTACAAGAAATGTTTGGATCCGAAGTATCGTCACTTGTCACAGGGCTATACCATCTGCAAGAGTATGCTCAAGGCACCCAATACTCCAAGAGCAGTAACGGTGATGTGGATAAGCGAGCGCTAGAGGTGATCCGCCAGGCCATTCTTTCCATCATCGAAGGGGATATTCGGATCATTTTGATTCGGATGGCTGATTGCCTGCAAGATTTGCGTAGGGCGAATGATTTGCCCAGAGAGCGACAGGTAGAAATCGCTGGCGAGGCCATGCACATCTATGCGCCGCTGGCTAACCGCCTGGGAATCTGGCATCTCAAATGGGAGTTGGAGGATCTGGCGTTCCGTTATCTCGATCCCAGCAACTTCAAGAAGGTCGCCAAACAACTGGCCACGCGGCGTATTGAGAGAACCAAGAAAATCGAGTCAGATGCCGCCAAGTTACAGCAGCGTATTGAGGATCTGGGTCTCAGCTGTGAAGTTACCGGACGGTCTAAGCACATCTATTCCATTTACCGCAAAATGAAGCGCAAGGGCCTGAGTTTCGAGCAAATCAGTGACATCGAGGCCCTGCGTGTGATTCTATTTCCTACTGATCCTGAAGCATATGCCGCCAAAAGCTTGAAAGAGAAAGCTGACGAAGAGCGAAGTCTTTGTTACCAGGTTCTTGGTGTCGTTCACGGTCTATGGCAACCAATACAGGGGGAATTTGATGATTACATCGCCACCCCCAAGGCCAATGGCTACCGCTCCCTGCACACGGCCGTTGTCGATACGGACACAGGACAAAAACTTGAAGTACAGATTCGCAGCTTACGCATGCACGAAGAGGCAGAGAAAGGAATCGCCGCCCATTGGGCGTACAAGGAAAGCGAGGCACGATTCAGTGCTTCGGCACAGCGACGAATTCAAACGCTTCGCGATCTGTTAACGACGCTACAAGAAACGGAAGATGGAGAAGCAGGTCGAGAAATAGTAGAGGCAGAGATGCTGGCCGAGCGTATCTATGCCTACACTCCAAATGGTGATGTGGTCGAACTGCCTGCCGGGGCCACACCTATCGACTTTGCCTATCAGATTCACACGGCCGTTGGTCATTGCTGCCGTGGCGCGCGGGTAAACGGTAAAATGACCAGCCTCGATCACAAATTGAAGTCAGGTGATCGGGTAGAAATCATCACCGCCAAGCGCGCCAGACCCAGTCGAGACTGGATGAACGCCAGCCTTGGATATACGGGCAGTGCCCGAACGCGCAGCAAGATTCGCCAATGGTTTCGCACTCAAGAGCGCGGCAAAAATATCCAGCAAGGGCGTGAAGTTGTTGAGCGAGAGCTAAAACGCCTGGGCTTAGGCGATTCCTATACCATTAATGAGATTGCGGCAGCCCTCAAATACGACGACGTCAAGGCTTTTCTGGCCAAGGTCGGTTTCGGCGATATTCAGAGCGCGCAGATCAGCGGGGCGATCATGCTGATGCAAAAAAGCCTAAAACCGGCCGATGAGGAACTGCGTCCTTTGCTCTTGCCTGAACGGCCCAAGTCCAAAGGGCTGACTGTTTTGGGCGCCAGTGGGTTGCCAACTAAAATGGCCGGCTGCTGCAATCCAATTCCTCCTGAACCTATCTTCGGTTACATTACGCGGGGTCACGGGGTGACGATTCACAGTCAGAACTGCACGCAGCTGGCAGCCATTACCGACAGGGAACGGATCATCAAAGAGGTAGACTGGGGGCAGGAAACGGATACGTATCCTATTCCGATTGTCGTACAGGCATACCGCCGGCCTAATCTGGTGGACGACATGGCTAGCATTCTGCGCGGGCAACAGATCACGGCACCCCAGACCAAAACCCTCACCACAGAAAGTATCTTGACAGTATATCTGGTGGTAGAGGTTACCAGCCTTGACCAGTTGAATTGGCTGCTGAAGAAGTTCGAGGCTCTGCCCAATGTGATTGAGGCAACACGGCAGCGCTGGTCATAATGTAGACAGCCGCAAGTCGCAGCAGGGGCGAATGACCTAAAGCTCCTTCGACGCTATGGGAATCCCTTTTTCATCTAGGAAAAGCGTCTGCTCACTCCCATCTTGACGCAAAGTCAGTTCAGATGTACGTAGGCTGAAGTGGAATTCCCGTAACTCTTCTTGCCCATCTTCTTGCAAGAATACAAGGTGGCCCCAGAGGGTCGTATCGTCTCTGCCCCGCAAACGCAGTGATGCCCGCTGCCAACGACAATAATAAACGAGTGATTTCATTACTTGGGTGGATCGATAATCGCCGGGATAGCCTGAACGGTGGCAAAGAAATTGTCGGCTGGTCCCTGGCCAAAATCTGCCTGGAATGCTCCATTGCTGTTCCGGTAGGTCATAAGCGCGCTGAAAGGAGTATTGCCATTCTGCGACCAGGAGCCGTCCTCAGAGTGGTAATCTTCACCGACAGCGGCCAAGGCCTGGATCACCAGAGCGGTACTGTTGGCGTTCTCGCCAAATCCTGAGCCGTACTCCCATCCGCCGGATGGCAACTGAGAGTCAGCCAAAAACTGAATTGCCTTTACGCGCGCCGGATCGTCCGCGGATGCACCGGTTGCAGAGAGGGCCATAACGGCCATGGCAGTCGCGTCCGGATTTTGCGGGGTACCAAAACCATCATCCCATGACCCATCTTCAGCTTGCTGATCCTTGAGCCACTGAACTGATGCGTCCGGTACAGGCTCATTTACCGCTGCCAGGGCCCGAATCGCCAAGGATTGATTGAACGCATCGGCGGTGTTGTATGACCCTGCGGACGTGTGTTGATCAAGGAGCAACTTGACCCAATCGGTTGCGGCAAACTTTCGAGGGTCCTGATTGGCCCCAACCAAGGCCAGGATCACTTTGCCGGCGTTGCCGCCTGATCCCTGCACGTAGGCGGTCAACGAGGAGAGATCGTTTTTCAGATAGTCCACCGGGGTGTTTTCACGGTCCAAATAAGGTTTGGCTGGATCGTGTCCGGCACTGCCAATGGCCTGAATTGCATCTATGGTTGAGGGGATATTTGAAGCAGGTTGGCCAGATTCGAAATCCGTGCCATATCCGCCATCGTCATTTTGGTTGTTTTCAATTAGCCACGCGACACTTGCCTGCGCAGCCTCACTGGTGGCAGAGTTGTCTTGTGGTGTCTCAGTTGCTGCGCATGCGGCCAAGATCAACAGAAGCATTGCATGGAAAAGAAAATAAATTCGCGTATGTCTATTTGTGCTCACGTCAAGTTCTCCTTAAGGGTCGGAGCAGCAGCCATTTGCATAGCCGGTCAGCCGTCTGTCTCGCCGCAGGCGACCATTGGCTGCCCGGTTCGGCCCTTGTGGGTGCAAACTGCAAAGGTAAACGTGTATTAGTAGTTTGAGACGCGATGGAGTCTAGCACAGCAGTCTGCGGCGTCAAGAGTTTTTAGATGGAGGACAGTGGATGGCAAGCGGTGCAAAGTTGTTCTCTTTGAGGGAATTTCTGACGGCTCAAAAACTGGGTTTCGGAACTGAGGTTCATACATTGACGTTGATCGCACTGCCGGATTCATAGCGACGAAGGCCATAGTAAAAGACGGCTGTAGTCAAAAGCCAGATAAGCATTACAACAGCCCACATGCCCAGTAAGAGCGTTCCTTCACGTCCTTTTATAATCTCCACAGGCACAGCCCCGATGAAGAAGGCGGGGATTGCCGTGTAGAGCAAAAAGCGTGTTGCGCCGGAAAAGAGGGTGTGGGGGTAAAGCGAAAAGGTCAGCATGGCGTTGGCCATTTGCTGGCTCGCGTATTGCGCGTTGCCCATATAAAAAGCCAGGGAACCGGCGATGGTCGCGAATCCCACAAAGATGAGCGCTGCTGGTATGCTTACAGCAAAGAAGAGCAGCCAATCCAGCAGATGGAGACGGGCAGCAAATAGAAAGGCTAACAGGCCGAAGCTGATGTCGCCGATGGCCGACACTTGCATGCGAGAGAAGATGACGTGCAACAGCAGGTTTCGCGGCAGGACAAGATAGTAGTCAAGGCGACCCTGGGCAATCAGGTAAGCGAGGTTGGCGCCAGTGTTACCGGCAAATAGGCTGCCTATACCAAAGCTGAAGGCAACGACGGCGAATAATAAGTAGATGTCACCAATATCGTAACCGCGCACGGCGCCAAATTGGTTAAAGAATATCAGCCAAAAAACAAAGTAAATGCCATTGTTGATAAACATGAAGACGATCTGGGTGATGAAGCTGGCCCGGTATTCCATTGACGAGGCGAGATTCACGGCCGTTAGCGCACGCAGGAATGACAGTTCAGCGATCCCCTCTGATACATACCTTCTCATCTAGAGCATTCCTCCATACTATAAGGGAGCTCATTTCTATCATCTTTCATGTTGCTACCCACCGTTCACAACCAAGCGGCGTGTTGCCCAGCGGTACTGCAAAAATAATAGTGAGCCCATGACCGCAATCCAGAATGTTTCCAGGGCCAGTGTGTTGAGGAACAACTGCCACTCAAAGGCCACAAATAGCTTTGCCGGGGCGTAGGTGACCTGGCTGAAAGGCAAGAGCCGGGCGATGTGCTGCAACCACGTAGGTAAGAAGTCTAGCGGAATCAACAGCCCACCTAAGATAAACATCAGCTTCTGGTAGATAAGCCGGAAAGAGAATGTGTCTTCTGTGACAAACGCTAATAATCCGATACTGCTGGCCATACAGAAATCAAGCACCAGTGCCATGAAGAGCACAAGCAGTATGGCCGGCAAGCTCTGCAAGGTGAGAGAGGGTAGGCCGGCGTTCAGCAGCACGATTGGCATTCCCAGCAAAAAGATCAGCACCATTTTTGCCACGCTTTCGCCCAGGCCGTTGAAGAAATGGTAAGCAAGATAATTGTACGGCCGGCTGAGCGTATAGGCGATGGAACCGTCCTTCACTTCTTCGGAAATGCGTTGATCGTGACGGAATTTGCCCAGTTCGATCATTTCGGCGATGAGGAAGTACCAGATGGTATCGGCCAATGTAAGGCCGGCGATCACTTCCGCACCCTGGGACTCGTAAACGGCCGTCCACAATTGGACGAAGATGAACATGATCAAGATTATGAAAACCGCCCGGCCCAACGCATCCCACACATAAGCTAACTGGTTCTGAAGGTTGGTCTGCGTGATAGTGCCATACTTGAGGCTGATCAGGCGAACTCGTGTACCGAATTCTTGCTTCAGCATCTTTCAATCATTCCAGACGGTGTAAAAACAGCGATCATAATCGTGGGGCACCAGTCGCTCGTAGTCATATTCCGGCGCTACTAAGCGAAAAAATCCATCATCGGCAACTGCGAGCCACTGACCATCATCCGACCAGTCGAGAAAAGGGAATCTGCCTGGATCTACCGGTATGCTATCAGAGAGCGTCTGAGTTTCGTTGCGTTCCAGATCGTGTAGGTGGATGGTCCATGTGAAACTATCATCACTGTTCAGTTCGCTGAGCACCAGCCAACGCCCGTTTGGGGAAACCAAGAAAGGGGGGAAGCCGGTAGGAGTGAGCAATACCGGGTTACCGCCAGGGACCCCCTTGCGTCGCAAATGCAAAATGATTTGGTCGCCTGCTTCTTGATCTCCTGCTCCGGCCAGCCGGTAGGTAAAGATGAAGTATTCTCCAGGATATTTTCTGACTCCAGAAGCGCTAACGAGCAGCAATTCTGGATCTACCGGGCTGACTTCTACATACTTGATGAATATTTCTCCAAGTCCCTCAATCCCTGCCGCACCCGCAAGATCGTCGCTATCAAAGAGAATACGCTGTGTATCGGTGGCTCGTGTTTCCTGTTACGACTTGATTCGTAAGGATCAGTTCGCCCACCACGAAGCGAACATAAGCAAAGGTGTTTGGGCCCAGCCAAAAGGGATTAAATCCATTACCAATTGAACGGTCGGTTTGCGCTGCTTCATCACCCAAGTATATGTTGGAATCGACGGTGATCAATGTGTACTGCCCATCAGGTGACCAAACGGGAAAGCCAGGCAGTGTTTGAAACTCGCAGCCTGAATCGTCACATGAACTTAGATCTAGCCAGAGCGAACTCGGTCGAGGCCAAGTTGTTGCTCCTGCCTTGAAGCACGAGGCGTGCCTGATCATTCGACGCGGCCCAGCCAATCAGCCAAAAGGGGAATGTAACAAGATCTTCTTCGAGTAATACGGATTCTTCGCCAGTCTGCCAGCGCGAGATATACAAACGGTTGGTAGTAGCGCTGTCGATCTCCTCCTCCTGCAACACCACACCCTTATCGTCAGGGAATGCTGCCAGATAATAGAATGCGCGGTCCGACAACTCGGCTATCCAGGTGTCCTGTGCAATATCATACCGAAAGAGATGCAAACCCGCGCTTGGGAAATCAAAGCAGAGGGTGCGGATAGATTTGTCGGGTAATGGAATAGGAGTGCCGGTGAGGGAGCGAAATTCCTCAATGATCGCGCGAGTGTAACCGTCGTAGAACACCTGATAGCCAGTCTCGTCCAGCGGTAAGCCTATGAGAGTTGGCGCAGGTAGATGGTACCCGCTGCCGTCGAAGAAAGGGCTTGTTGGCTGGGCCAGGGCGTCCATTGACGACAGATCTGTGCTCAGCTTCAGAAATAGTAGTTCATCACGAGAGCAAATGGTTGGTTCGGCCGTCTGGCCCTGCTCCTGTGCGCTGCAGATGGCCTGCAGTTCTGTCTCCAATTGATGGCCGATGCGTTGCGCCAAGCTAGCATCCCGCTGCGGGTATTGTAGCATCAACAGTTCACCCTTATCTGTCTGCCACTCACCCCAGAACTCCTCATCTAGGGGAGCTTGCAACCAGCGCGTGTCCTGCAATTCGTAAACAACGGTATGCAACAAGCGCATCGTGTCTCGGCTATTTGACTCTGACGGGGTTGAATATTCTTGTTCAAAAGAGACGACAGCCCGGTTCCAGTCCGGAGCAAGCTGCACCGCGGGCGCTGATGTCCTGCCCAATTGTACGTGGAAGCCAAAGCTAGCCCGATCCAAAATCAATCCTTCGCCGAATAGTTGCTTCTGTTTGTAGCGCCACGCCATGTCATCGCGCGACAACAGCAAGGCGAACAGCTCCTGGTCCATCTGTTCAATTGCTTCTTGCTGCAGCTCAAAGCTGGATATCACGCCCAGACGCACATCTTCTTCAAGGCGCAGCTTCCGGCGCTCCAAAGTCCAGTAGGCCAACACAGAGAAAACCGCCAGAAGCAAAAAGAGCCACAGGGCAAACCGTCGCCACCAGGGCACAGATCTACTCTGCGCCTGGCGAGGGGTTTCTCCCAGTTCTTCATCTTCGTCAGCCTGCCATTCAAACTGTGTCTTTTTCATCGGACTCAAGTGGTCTGAGCCGTATAAATTTCACTAATGATCTCTTCCAGAGGTGGATCGGCGATATTGATATCGTTACAGCGTTGTACAGCCATAACTTTCTGTACTACTTCTTCTACCGGTACCTGACTACCGTCAAATTCGAGCTTGACTCCGTAGGTTCCCTGCTTGACCGTCCGCACATCGGGAAGAGAAAAGGGCGTTTCTAAGGGCTCGGCAAAGCGAACATCAATGACTTTGCGACGCAAATATTGACGCTTCAATACGGATGTGCGCTCATCGAATATCACCTGTCCATGGTTGACGATGATCACCCGCTTGCAAAGATTCTCGATATCACCCGCATCATGGCTTGTCAGAAAGATGGTCGTTTGCTCCGCTTCATTTAGCGTGCGGATCGCATCCCGAATCTGCTGCTTGGCCACGACATCCAAGCCAATCGTAGGTTCATCGAGAAAGATCACCTGCGGGCTGTGCAATAGTGAGGCAGCAATTTCGCACTTCATGCGCTGGCCGAGGCTTAGCTTGCGTACCGGAATTTGCAGCAGATCAGCGATTTGAAAAGATTGCACCAGAAACTCGCGCCGCCGCCTGTATGCGGTCACGTCGAGCTCGTAAATACGGGAAAAAAGTCGAAAGGAATCTTCCGCCGGCAGGTGATACCAGAGCTGAGGTTTCTGCCCAAAGATAGATCCGATGTGATAGCTCAGGCGGCGACGATCCTTCCAGGGGGTATATCCCAGCACAGAAGCCTGGCCCGCGCTGGGGTAGAGGATGCCCGTGAGCATTTTGATCGTCGTAGATTTACCAGCACCGTTGGGTCCGATGAAAGCTAACATTTCGCCACGGTTCAAGGAAAATGAAACATCGGAAACAGCTTGTACTTGCTGCGTCTCTGTCTTCCACAAGGATCTCAGACTGCCGCGCAAACCCGGCCGTTTTTGCTTAATAGAAAAGGTCTTTGCTAACCCAGTTACTTCGACGACTGGTTGTCCTTGATCCATGGTCTCTCCGGAAGTGACCAATAGGTGTTACAGCATCATCATGTTTTTCTACATTTGGCGTCTGAAGCCAGACTGTTGTTAACCTGCCGGAAAGATCAGTCGATTAAGCTGCGTCCTGTCATCTCCTGCGGCTGGGGAATACCCATCAGATCTAAAACGGTTGGTGAGACATCGGCCAATTTTCCGCGCGGGCGCAGATTGAGGTAGTCGCTGGCACCGACGACGAATAAAGATACGGGCTGGGTGGTATGGTATGTGTGCGGTTCACCTGTTTTGTGGTCGACCATACGTTCGCAGTTTCCGTGATCGGCCGTGACAATTGCCACACCACCCTTGGCTTGGATCGCATCTACGAGCCGACCTGCACACTCATCTACCGCTTCAACGGCCGCGACAGCAGCTTCGAGCACCCCGGTATGGCCAACCATGTCCGGGTTGGCATAGTTGACGAGAATAAAATCATCATCAAAATCGGCCAGGCGTTGTAATATCGCATCTGTCAGGAGATAGGCACTCATCTCCGGCTGCAAATCGTAGGTGGCGACTTTGGGGGATGGTTCCAGGTGCCGCTCTTCACCGCTGAATATCGCTTCGCGCCCGCCATTGAAGAAGTAGGTCACATGGGCATATTTCTCCGTTTCCGCCGCATGAAACTGTCGCAATCCTAGATTGCTCAACACCTCGGCCAGCGGATTAATTATCTCTTGCTCGGGGAAAATGACCGGGGCGGTGAATTCATCTTCATAGGATGTCATGGTGATGATATCAACATCCTCGATGAATTCTCGCTTAAAACCATTGAAGTCGCGGAACATGAAGGTGCGCACAATTTGACGCATCCTGTCAGCACGGAAGTTGTAGAAAACAAGGCAGTCACCAGGTTTCACTTCGACATCGCGGTCACCTACGTCGATGGCCACGGGAAGGATGAATTCGTCGGTGATGCCAGCATCGTAGGAGGCCTGCAGCGCTTCCTCTACAGAGCCAGCCGTGCGACCATCTTCACCCTGATGCAAGGCGATCACATTGTAGCCCTTCTGAATACGTTCCCAACGCCGGTCGCGGTCCATCGTATAGTAACGGCCGCTCACAGAGGCTACGACGGCTGGATTTTCTTGCAAGAATTGTTGCAGATCCCCGGCAAATTTCATGCCGCTTTCAGGGGGGGTATCACGGCCGTCAGTTATCAGATGGATTATTGCGTTCACGCCTTCTTGCGCAGCCAACTCCAACATTGCGAGCATGTGGCTGCTGTGACTGTGTACACCGCCCTCACCAAAAAGACCAATCACATGCAACTTACCGTTATTTTCCTTAGTTCGCTGCATAGCCGACAATAACACGTCGTTCTCGTAGAAGCTGCCCTCAGCGATAGCCTTATTGATACGCGTCAGATCCTGGTAAATGATTCGTCCCGCCCCCAGATTTAGGTGACCTACTTCAGAATTGCCCATCTGACCATCGGGCAGACCCACTGCCTCACCTGAAGCGTCGACGATGGATCGCTCTAAGGTTCTCATCCATCGATCATAATTGGGTGTGTGACCTTGCATCACAGCGTTTCCGTCTTCTTTTCTACGTATGCCCCAACCATCCAGGATAATCAGCGCTACCGGTTTATATTTTTGCATTTCTTTGCACTTTCCTCCAACAAAGGTAAAAGGGTATTGTACCATCCTCGACAAACTGCATAAAAGCAAAACGGCGGGCAAACTTGCCCGCCGCTTATCTTTGCTCCTCAGGTTGGACTCGAACCAACAACCCTTCGGTTAACAGCCGAATGCTCTGCCATTGAGCTACTGAGGAATGGCGAACGGGATTATATCAAATGGGATACCCCTGTCAAGCGGTGTGCCGTATCAATGAACGGTCAGAATCGGAGCCAGCAGCCACTAAAATGTGCAGCAACTGCTCAAGGTTAGACCACTCCCAAATTGTGGACAGCGGCGGAAAGCTATGATACATTTTTCTCCGTTTCGGTGGGAAACCGATTGAATCTGATGCGACATTAATTCGTGGTCATGAAGAGTGCGAGCGCGGATAGACCGGGCAAACAGACATGTTAGCTTTACAGGGCAAACACCAAGGCATTCGATTGCCGGACCTGTTCTCCTTGCCATACTTCTGGGTGGTTCTTGCTGCATTGATTTCTTTAGCGCTTTTTCTATCTACAGCACAATTGCATATCAATGGAAGCAACCATGCCTATGCTACCGATGTAGGAGAGATTCAGAACGCGCTTCCTCGCTGGGGAACAATACACCATAGCGGTTACCCCCTTTATACGGCCGTTGGCTCCTTATTTGTCACAGTGTTGGGCTGGATTGGCGTGCCACCGGCAGCCGGCGCGTCCCTTTTCTCCGCTGTGTTTGGGGCAATAACCATTGGCATGATCGTGCTTCTGGGCCTGGAAACAGGCATTTCTGGCCCATCCGCGGCAGTGGGCGCGCTGGCCGTAGCTGTCTCCACCTCCGTCTGGGTAGATGCTTCGCTGGCGGAGGTGCACACGGTAACGCTGGCCTTCAGCGTGATCACACTTTTCTTCGCCATGCGATTTGGGCGGACGGGCTCACGGACCGATCTGTTGCTGCTCACATTCTTCTTCACCCAATCTGTCGCCCACCAGCGTTCAGCGATCTTGTTGGCTCCAGCAGTATTGATCCTTATTGGACCGCATTGGCGTGGAATCTGGCGCAATTTTAGGGCCGTGTTGCTGGTGACGCTCCTGGCTCCGCTAACTTACTTGTATTTGCCTCTGCGGGTTTGGATGGGCGCCGATTGGATATTTGGCGCACCGGCAAGCTGGGATGGATTCTGGACGCTTTTTCTTGACAATCGAGCCGGACGTGTTTTTGAAATGCAGAACAACCTGGCCGAGTGGTGGCTAAGAATAAACACGACAGTGAAAATCCTGGCCGATGATTTGTTGTGGACTGTGCTGCTCCTGGGGCTGGTTTCGGTCACCTTTATGATGTTTGACAAGCAACGCCGCAGGGTAGGAATCGCGTTTTTTCTGACCTGGGTTGCTTACTTTATGCTGACTGTACTCATCTGGCGAAACAGGGTCGTGGATGCTCAATTGGCGGCCAAACTACCGGTCCTTATCATAGCCGGTTTGGGACTGGCCTATTTCCTGGACCAGGTTAAGCGACGTTCACAGCGCGTAGGCACAGCGGCTATAATTCTCCTGCTATTGATCTTGATCTTCTGGGCTGCGCGGGCACGGGAGTTTACGTTGTCGATCACCCGTGACCGGTCGGTGGAATCAATCATCGCCACGGTCGATCGAGTCAAGCCATTTGGGGACGGCCGTCAAACGACAATAACGGTGCCCTGGGGGCGCGACTACTGGGGGCTTACTTACGCCCAAGCATATCGTAACCAACTGCAAGGTCTCAACCTGGTGGATCATAACGCCAATCCGCGCGATATCGTCGCGCGCGGAGACCATTTATTGGCACCGCTGGCAACTTTCTACGTGTTTCCCATTGAATGGTGGGAGGATTTCCTGGGGCAATCACTTCACCTGTCAACGGCCGCACCAGGTGTTGTGGAAATGAGTCGCGCGCCTGTTCTATCAGCGGAAGATGTGCCACTGGACGTTGCTCATGAGCTCAACAATGGCATTCGTATTCGTTCTGTCTCGACTACGGATCTCAATGAAAACCAAAAGCAGATTATTGTCTATTGGGAGAGCCTGGAAAAGGTCAGTCAAGATTACAGTGTGGCGGTTCACCTGGTGGCAAAAGAGCCTCCTTTGAGCGAAGCCGACATACTGTACCAAGCAGACAATAACCATCCGGTTGAAGGTTATTATCCAACGACCCTCTGGCAGCCTGGGGAGATCGTGCGCGATGATTACCTGATTGAGATTCCGGAAGGCGCCCATCCGGCAGCGATACGCCTGGGCATGTATCGTAGCGATGCCGAAGAGGGCTTCATCAATTCACCGTGGCTGACACTATCACTTGCGGCTGAACCATGATCTTGCCCACTGCCGGTAATAGAGCTGACTTGCTTTTCCCAGGCAATGATCAGCCAATATATCCAATAGAAGGAAAATTAAAATGAAGACACCGTATTCGTACCTCTTGCGCAAGGATTATTTGTACATTCCCCTTGTTGTTACCTTAATCCTGCTTGTGAGCTCCTTGGCGCTGCTTGGTCACGTCACAGATAGTCACGCGAATAACTCTGACTCTGCAGTGTTCTATCTACCTGTGATCCATAGCAACGCTCGCCAGGCTCCTGTTCCATCGCTGGTAGCCAGCATTCCTCTAGAAGGAGCGCGTTGCCCGAACGACATAGCAATCAACCACGTCTCCGGAGATGTCTATATCACCAACGAGGAAAGCGATAATGTCAGCGTTCTGCATGACATGCAATTTGCCGGTAACGTCGCTACCGGCAAATGGCCTGTCAATGTGGAAAGCGATCCCCTATCAGACATCGTCTATGTCAGCAATATACAATCCGGCATAACGGCACTGAAGAGTGGTGTGATAGCAGCCCAAATCCCACCTTATTATGAACCGTATAGTATCACCGTCAACCCGGTGAACAATTACACTTACGTGAATGATCTGAACCATGCCATTAGCATCATTCGCGGCACAGAGAAAATTATGGACCTTTTCGTACCCGACTTTGATGGGCAAAGCATCCGCTGGCGACTCGCTGCGGGCTATGACAAGCTAACCGGTCTTACTTACTTTGCCAGTTGGCAGTTAGGGGTCATCACCGTCGTGGACGGCACGGAGGTTGTAGATCAGTTCCCGTTTTATGGTGAAGGGGCTAAGGACCTGGTCATTGACCCTTACCGGAGGCTGCTGGTAGTAACCAACTACCGTGCTGTACAAGACTACAATTCCTATAACAACATCTCCATCGTTGATCTTGACAGCAAGCAAGTTATGCAAATTAACAGCGGAGAATATTCAGAGCAGGTGGATTTCGATCCGGTGACCGGCTATGTTTATGTGACTAATCCCGAAGATGATACGGTCACGATCTTGCAGGGTACAGCCGAAGTGGCAACTTACAAAGTGGGAAAACGGCCGCATGGCGTCGCCGTCGATCCGCTTACCGGTTTCGCCTACGTCACCAACTCCGGCGAACGGAGCGTGACTGTCTTTAAGGATGCAGTTCCGGTAGAATACAATTACCTTACCCGAGAATGAGGGTTTTCAGCCGTGGCAAGTTGAAGTAGACGAGGCAAATGGCCGGATCTATATATTGAATCGCTCCTCCAACTATAAACACCTTGATCGAGTTCCGGATTATTTAGAATGCAAGGATGCCTGGGTCCACGTATTGGAGTAAGTAAGATCGATCTGGCCATGGGTAGCTACCGGAAAACAGCGTGCGAGTGCCAGGCAATTAGATCATATGACCATATTCAGTCAGGAAATGGATGCTGGTCTGGATGCCACGATAATAGTTAGGTAGATAGAAGCGCTCATTGGGTGAGTGAATCCTGTCATCGGGCAGACCAAAGCCCATTAATACCGTTTCTAGGCCCAGGTATTGCTGGAAGTGGCCGATGACGGGAATAGAGCCCCCTTCACGCATAAACACCGGTTCGCGACCAAATACCTGGGCGTAGGCTGAAGATGCGGCCTTCATCGCTGGAATATTGTAGTCGGTGATGCTGGCGGGGGCACCGCCACGGGTCGTCACCGTTATTGTGACGCTAGGTGGGGCGATCGCGCGGATATATTGCTCATACAACCTGGCAATTTCGTGCGGGTCCTGGTCTGGGACGAGACGCATGGATATTTTGGCATGGACTTTGGATGGCAGTACGGTCTTACCTCCAGGTCCGGTATAGCCCCCTATAATGCCATGCACATCTAGAGTGGGCCGAGCACCCAGCCGCTCAACTAGGGTGTATTGCGACTCGCCCCAGGCCTGGGGCGCCCCTGTTGCCTTGAGCCAAGCCTCCTCATCCAACGGAAACTGGGAGAGGGTTTCTCGTTCTTGCTCGCCCAACGGCCGTACATTGTCGTAGAAGCCCGGTATCAGTATGTGCCCGTTTTCATCTTTAAGTCCGGAGATGATATGTCCTAACACGTTCAAAGGGTTATTGATCCCACCGCCAAAACTGCCGGAGTGCAGATCGTGTTCAGGTCCTGTAATATCCAAAAAGGTATAGACCATACCGCGAAGGCCGTAGACAAGGGCCGGTTGGTTTTTATTTACCATCGCGGTGTCTGATACCAGAGCCACGTCGGCGGACAAGAACTCTTTGTTATCGGGGATAAAGACGCCTAAACTGGCTCCTCCGCTTTCCTCCTCTCCCTCTATAATAAATTTAACGTTGACGGGCAGTTTGCCATTGGTCTGCAAATGGGCCTGAACTGCCTTAACGTGAATATATACTTGACCCTTGTCATCGGATGATCCGCGTGCATACAGATAATCATCCCTAACGACAGGTTCAAATGGCGGCGTTTCCCAGAGGGCAAAGGGTTCGGCCGGCTGCACATCATAATGCCCATAAATTAGCACGGTAGGTGCATTGTCGCCGGCGTGGAGCCAATCCCCATAAACCAATGGGTGCCCACTCGTCTCGATCACATGACAATGCTCCAGCCCAACCTCGTCCATCTTGCGGGCAAGCCATTGTGCAGCTTTGACAATATCGTCTTTGTGCTCCGGTTGTGTACTCACACTGGGGAAGCGCAAGAATTCTTGCAGTTCTGCCAGATGGACTTGTTCATGTTGTTGAACATGGAGGATTGTATCGCTCATCACTTCGTCTCCGTTGACACGTTGGTCTATAATAATCAGCTATTGCACCCTGTTCAGGGTCGCGCTTGATTATAATCGAATCGGAGAAAAAGATGAACTGCGTGGGCGAACATAAATCACGATCGTGACTGCAGTTTCACCCTCACTAGATCATGCAAGACAATAACGAACTCAGCCATATCGCCCTACTGGAGAGTCTGCTCTTCGTGGCCAGCGGACCGGTCTCAACCTCCCGCCTGGGCATGGTGCTGGGTATCTCAGCAGCCAGGGTTGGGTCGTACCTTGGAGAGCTTGCAGAATCCTATGCGGACGGTGGTTTACGGCTGCAGTGGATAGGCCAGAGCGTACAGTTGACCAGTGCCCCAGAAGCAAGCAGCGCGATCGAACGCTTTCTAGGTCTGGAGGTAACAACGCGCCTTAGCCAGGCAGCCTTGGAAGTCCTGGCAATTATCGCTTATATGCAACCAATCACGCGCCCAAGTGTCGACCAGATTCGTGGGGTAAATTCGGATGCTGCGTTGCGCACGCTGTTGAGCAAAGGATTGATCGAAGAACGAGGACGTATGGATAGCCCAGGACGGCCGATATTGTACGGCACGACAACGGAGTTCTTGCAGCATTTTGGTCTATCGATCATAGATGACTTACCAGCCTTGGCGGACGAAGAGGAATAAGCCTGGCAACCAGGCGGAAGATCGCCGTGCATGAACGTCTTCAGAAATTGATGGCGCAGGCCGGTTACGGTTCGCGTCGTGAGAATGAAAGGCTTATCGCCGCAGGGCGAGTGCGCTTAAACGGGCAGCTGGCGAAACTAGGCGACAAAGCTGATCTGCGAGTAGACCGGGTTGAAGTAGATGGTAAGCCGTTACTGGTTGAACAGGAACAGTTTACTTACATTCTGCTCAACAAACCCCGGGGCGTTATCTCTTCGCTTGACGATGAACTGCAACAGGCGCGCACGACGGTGCGCGACCTGATCGCGGAGACCGGGCACCTCTACCCGGTAGGTCGTTTGGACAAACCGAGCGAGGGCTTGATATTGATGACCAATGACGGCCAACTAGCACACCATCTGACTCATCCACGCTATGAGCATGAAAAGGTTTATGAGGTGGAAGTGGAAGGGGCCATTTCCAATGAGGCTCTCAAATCATGGCGTCGTGGTGTGCTTTTGGACGAGCGGCTGACGGCGCCGGCTCCCATTGAGGTACTGGAACGAACTAGGAAGCAGTACGCGCCTGCGGATTATGCTGCGCGAGGGACGCAAACGACAGATAAGGCGCATCGCTGCCGGGCTGGGTCACCCGGTCCTGCGCCTTGTAAGGGTGAAGATCGGACCGTTGGAACTGGGTGATTTGAAGCCAGGCCAATGGCGAAGATTGACATCGCAGGAAATCAGCCAGCTACGTTCGGCCGTGGCTGACAAACCACATCGGCAACAAGCGAAACGCAACATAGGCCGGCACAGAAGAAAACCTTGATGAATGGAATCAAAACAGCACCCAAAGTAATAACAATTGATGGCCCGGCCGCTTCGGGGAAATCAACAATCGGCCAGCTGCTTGCCGACCGGTTGGGCTATCTCTATCTGGACACGGGGAGCATGTATCGCGCCACCACTCTCGCCGCTCTGCAGGCGAAAATCGATATGAGCGATGAGGAAGCCGTGTCTCAACTAGCGCGCACCATCGACATGGAGATCAATCCGCTCGCCGGTGAAACGGACGGCCGTCAGTATACGGTTCTGCTTAACGGCCGTGACGTCACGTGGGAAATCCGTTCGCCGGATGTAGATGCCAATGTTTCCCTTGTCTCTAGCTATTCTGGGGTTCGAAAGGAACTGGTGCGACGGCAACGCCAATATGGACAGCGCGGAGAGGTCGTGATGGTCGGCCGTGATATTGGAACGGTGGTCTTGCCCGATGCCCCATTTAAACTCTATGTCACAGCCGGCTCCGAAGAACGCGCCCGGCGTCGTTGGCTGGATCGCAGGGCACAGGGACATACGGCCGACTATGAGGCGATTCTGGCTGACCTCAACCGCCGCGACCAGTTTGACAGCAGCCGCAAGGTTTCCCCTTTGAAGCCAGCCGAAGATGCTATCATCATTGACAACACAGACCGGTCTCGAGAAGATGTCCTTGCCGAAATTCTCGAGTTGATGTGGGATCGTGTGCCTGAAGGGCTTTAATGGTCAAGAAAGCTGGGGAGCATGTAAGTGATTTCAAGACCACTTGATGGGAGAAGATGACTCTATTTCAAGAGCTTGATTTGACCACCTATGCGGGCGGACAAATCATCAGTATCGAATCGGGCAGTGTAGCCGACGACATTGGCTTGCAGCCAGGCGACGAGCTGCTGGCGATCAATGATCAAACGGTGCAAGATGTCATAGACGTCCAATTCTATGCTGCAGAGGAATCGCTGGAACTGCTTGTCCGCCGCAACGGGGAACTTCTTTTATTTGAAGCTGAACGGGCTTACGGACAGCACCTGGGGATCGAGTTCGCCCATCCTACTTTTGATACTGATATCCGGCGCTGTAACAATCTTTGCGAGTTTTGCTTCGTTTTGCAGATGGCGCCTCGTTTCCGACGTACACTTTACATCAAAGATGATGATTATCGTTACTCCTTCCTCTTCGGTCATTATGTTACTTTGACCAATCTCAACGAACATGACTGGTGGCGCATTGAGACAATGAAGCTTTCTCCGCTCTACGTCTCAGTACACGTCACCGATATTGAGCAGCGCCGCCGCTTTCTGCGCAACGAAAATGCCGGGGATATTCTGGAGCAATTAGGCAGGCTTACAGCGCAGGGCATCGAGGTACACACGCAGGTGGTCGTCGTACCAGAAGTCAACGACGGTGCGTGGCTAGCCCGTTCGATCGCAGACTTGGCCGAGCTGTGGCCTGGTGTGCGATCGGTAAGTGTTGTACCGGTGGGGTTAACCAGGCATCACAAATACCGCATGCGCCCTCACCAGGCGAAGGAAGCGGCCATGATATTGGACTATGTCCATTCCTTGCAGCCCGAGTTCGAGCGGCGTTTCGGTGTTCGTTTTGTTTATGCGACTGACGAGTGGTACCTCGTCGCCGGTCAGCCACTTCCGGCCATGGAAGCGTATGACAGCCAGGAATTACGGGAGAACGGGCTGGGAATGGTGCGTTATTTCATGGATGAATGGGATGAGGTGCAAGAGGAAATGGCGACCCAGATGGCCGGTGCTGCTTCAACCAATGATCAAAACGGGATCCACAGAATCATACCAGCGCAGCGTTATGACACACTAACGCTAATATCAGGCACACTCTTTGCCCCGACACTACAAATAGCGGCAGGCGAATTCGCGCGGCTTACTGGTCTTACGGTTGATGTACAAGCCGTTGTTAACCAACGGTTGGGTGATACGATCACGGTCGCCGGACTGCTGATGGGAGACGACGTATCGGCGCATCTAGAAGCAAGCGGCTTTGGCGATTTGATCGTGCTTCCGCGCGTCATGTTTGACCACCCAGATCGCATCTCCCTGGATAATATCTCGCCTCAAGAGATTGCGGGCAGGTTGAACTGCCCAGTAGCCTTGGCAGACACGATGGGTGATGTTTGGGATGCGCTGACTGGGCTGTCGCAAGTGGTTTTCTATCCATGATTATTTTGCCCCTGGACAGCAACCAGGCCACGCTGGCAGCGTCTGGTGGCAAGGGGATGAACCTGGCCCGGCTTGTAAGAGCAGGGCTTCCCGTGCCCAGCGGTTTTCTGGTTAGTACTGTGGCTTACCAGGCATTTGTCGCCGCTAATGAGCTAAAAGACCAGATGCTGGAGCAGGTTTCGGATCTTGTGACCAGCGACCCACTGGCCCTTGACGTGGTTTCATCTGCAATCAGGGAAAGATTTTCGGCCGGGATCATTCCTGAGCATGTAGCCTCCGCTCTTCGGGGATCCTATGCTGGCCTGGTAAAAGCAGGCGCAGCGGTCGATAAAAATCCTGCAGAAGCTGGAGAAGTCTCGTCGATAGCGGTTGCGGTACGTTCTTCGGCCACGGCCGAGGATTTACCCGATCTCTCTTTCGCTGGCCAACAGGACACTTTTTTACAGGTGATCGGTGAAGAAGCGTTTTTGCAGGCAGTGGTAAATTGTTGGAGCAGTCTGTGGACGGCACGCGCGATCGGGTACCGGGCTCGCAATCGTATTGCTCAAGATGAAATCGCGCTGGCGGTGATCGTGCAGTTAATGGTACCGAGCGAAGTCTCAGGGGTGCTTTTTACGGCTAATCCACTAAGTGGCAAGCGCAAGGAGATGGTAATTGACGCCACGCTGGGCTTGGGTGAGGCGCTGGTCTCAGGGCAAGTAGAACCGGATCACTATGTGGTGCAAGCGGCGGACGGCCGTATTATCAACAAGACGCTGGGGAGCAAGGCACTCGCTATATACGGACAGGTGGGTGGAGGCACGATCACTGTTAGCGGAGACGCCGCTAGTCGTCAGGCTCTTGACGACGAAACTATCGTCAAGTTGGCAGCACTGGGTCGCGAAGTGCAAGATCTGTTCGGATCGCCACAGGATGTAGAATGGGCCTGGTCTGGCGGCAAGTTGTGGCTGTTGCAGTCACGACCGGTGACTTCGCTCTATCCGTTAATTGAGGGCGTAGATCCCGATAGCCAACCAGTTAAGATGATGTTCTCCTTTGGGGCCGTGCAGGGCATATTGGATCCGATGACCCCGCTAGGCCAGGACAATATTCGCGCAATTTTCGCTGGGGCGGCACGGTTGTTTGGCTTTGACCTGACCGTCGAAAGTCAGGCAGTTATATTCTCTGCCGGTGAACGATTATTTGTGGACCTAACTAGTTTAGTCAAGCATCCCATTGGCCGCAGGGCAATGCACAGCTTCATGAAGTTTATTGAACCGGGCAGCGCGCATGTGATCGGGACCTTAATTGAGGATCCGCGCTTTCGAACATCGGGACGTTGGTTCAAATTTAGTACCGCGAAACGCGTGGGACGATTTCTTATTCCAATTGCTGCCCAGTATTTACGTGCCATGCGTCACCCCGACCGCATGCGGTTCAAGTTTCAAGTGGGAGCGGAAGACTTGGTATCTGATTTTAGCCAACGCGTAAAGCATGTCGAAACGTTGGCGGAGCGTATCGCCCTTTATGAAGCGGCGATAACGGATGTATTCCCTTACTTGCTGCCCCGTTTCGTGCCAATGATTGGCGTTGGAATGGCTTCACTCAATATCCTAAACCGGCTGGCTACCGGCGTGGGCTGGGATAATGCGCTGGCCGTGACTCGCGGGCTGCCGTACAACGTGACGACAGAGATGGACCTTGCCTTATGGGATACGGCCGTAACGATCAAGGCAGATCCTGATTCAAAGCTATGCTTTGAGACAGAAGATGGTCCGGCATTGGCACAAATGTATTTAGCTGCACAACTTCCAGATGTGGCACAAACGGCCGTGGCAACTTTTTTGCAGCAGTATGGCATGCGCGGTATTGCAGAGATTGATCTTGGCCGGCTCCGCTGGCGGGAAGATCCGACGCAGATTATGCAGGTGCTGAGCAGCTATCTGCAAATCAAAGATGGTGCGATGGCGCCGGATGCCGTGTTTAGCCGATCTGAGCAGGAAGCGGAAGAAAGTATCGCAGAACTGGAACGGGCGGTACGGCATGGATTATTCGGCCGGGTGCGGGCCAAGATTGTGCGCGTGGCAGCACGGCGCGTACGCACGCTTAGCGGGCTGCGGGAAACGCCCAAGTATACCATCATTCGATTGATGGGAATGGTGCGTGATAGCCTGCTGGACAGCGGGCACGAGCTGGTCGATTCAGGGGTTTTGTCTCAGGCGGATGATCTTTTCTTTCTGCGCCTCGGAGAAATAGAACAACTAGCCGCTGGCGAGCAAAACGATTGGAGCGCAATGGTAGTCGAGCGTCGCCTTGCCGTTAAACGAGAGAGCAGGCGAAGACAGATCCCACGCATCTTACTCAGTGATGGGCAAGCTTTTTATGGAGGTACCTTTAGCAGTGAACCAGGCGTAGATGGCGCCCTGCAAGGCAGTCCGGTCTCGCCTGGAGTGGTTGAGGGCAGTGTACGGGTCGTCTTGGATCCAAAGGGCGCGCAGCTTCAGCCAGGGGAGATCCTGGTCTGCCCTGGGACTGATCCGGCATGGACACCCTTATTCCTCAGTGCAGGTGGGCTAGTGATGGAGGTGGGGGGCCTGATGACACATGGATCGGTAGTGGCACGCGAATATGGAATCCCGGCTGTCGTCGGGGTGTATCAAGCCACAACCCGTTTAGCTACCGGCCAACGAATATGCGTCGATGGCAGCAGCGGAAAGATTGTCGTGCTGAAATGATCGCGCTGTGTTCTGTAGACTTAGTTGTTGTTATCTTCCCGCAAACTGAAATGCAATGATCTGAGGGTAGATCACGACGAAGTTTCCAGGGAAATTGTGCAACCTTTTCGCTTACAAAGCTTATGATGCCGCGAGCAACTGGATGCGCGTGTATTGCAGGCGTTCCATTGTCGCTTCGGCAATTTGGCGTTGCCATTCGGCCGTCAGTTGTAGATCCTGTTCACACAGTTCGCGCAGCGCCACAGCATCAAATTGCATGATTTGACTCGCTTCGCCAGTTAGAGCGCTGGTCGTATATTGGTGAGGACGGATCAGCGCCGAAATACCGAAGACCTCCCCGGGGTTAATCATGCCGACAAGGAAATCCTGCTGTTTTTCCATGCGCCGTGCATCAATGACCGTGTAATGCAATTCGACATTGCCTTCACGCAGCAGAAAAAGAGCAGAGGCCGGCTCCCCAGAGGCAAACAAAGTCATGCCTGCACCAACTACCTTTTCCTGGGCAATCATGGCCACTTCACGTAACTGTTCATGATTCAGAAAGGCAAAAAACGGGTATCGTCGCAGCATCTCAGGTGATATCATCTTTATAATCCTCCAGACAATCGGCTATCAGCCGGTTCGTTTCAGCGTTCAAGCAACCTACTCACGCATTTTGGTAACCGGCGTTCTGTCTGTTTGTAATAGGCGCATTATTATCTGAGCAGCTCGGGGCACAGCCGCGGCAACAGCGGGCGAAAGCTCCTCTGAAAAATCATAGACACGTCTTGCCTCAACGGCCACCAGCGAAATCTCATCGGGCAACATGGCCCCCATCGCCCGGCCTAGTCGAATCGCCGTCTGCAGGGACGTGTCATGTGCCGCTGTAGTATGTCCTGCAGATAGGTCGGGCAGGTCATCTAGTGAAAGGCAATAGATGTTGCCTGGTTTGCCGTCACTGGTTTGGATGGCGTCCGCTATGATCGCGCGTTCATAGCCAATAAGGCGCTCCATAAGGCTAAGGCCACCAAGGGCGTAACAGTCCACCTCGACGTGACGGCCGCAGCCGTTGTTTGCCGGCAAGGAAGCGCTGACCGTCTCGGCGACCCGCCAGCCGACGCCATCGTCGCCCAGGATAGGATTGCCAAGGCCAATAACCAATGTCCGCGGAGGGGCCGGATCCGTCCGGCCCCTCGTTGAGCGATCAACAGAATTGTCGCAAGACATCTACAACCTCACCGCCGGCATCACGTATGGTGACCTCAAGCGGCATCTGGCCCGGCAGCGAGTGGGTTGCACAGCCAAAGCAAGGATCATAAGCACGGAAGGCCATCTCCACCATATTGAGCAACCCTTCAGTGACAACGGTTCCATTGTGAATGAGGCTGGACGCAGCCTTGCTTGATAGACATCGTCATTGGCGCGTAGTTGTTGGTCGTGCCAACGATCAGGTTAACTTTAGTGAGAACACCACGCTCATCTGTCCAGTAATGATGGGTCAGGGTACCGCGTGGCGCTTCTACGATTCCCACACCTTCTCGCGGTGTTTGGGTAGGAACTGTATGGAAGTCGGGAGAGGTGATCTCGGGATCGGTCGCCAATTCTACCCAACGCTCGGCCGCGTAAAGGAGTTCGATCAGTCGAGCCCAATGGATCGCCAGTCGCTGGTGAACAGGCTTGCCGCCCAGGGTCGCATAGAACTTTTCGTATTCAGCCTGGGCCAACGGCGTGGCCATGCCGTCGGCGGCATTCAGCCGTGAGAGCGGCGTGGCCATATAGACACCAGAGTCGTTGCCATCGACAAAACCTTTCCAGCCGACCTTCTTCAGATAGGGGAACTTGAGGTATGTCCAGGGCTCAACACGTTCGGCGATCCAATCCGTATACTCGTGAGGAGCATATTTACCGAGGCGCTTGCCATCCGGGTCAACGATGCTGACCAGCCCATCGTAGAAATTAACGTGATTGTTCTCATCTACCATTCCCATGTAGTGGGTGCGATGCGTGTAAATGTCGCCGAGGATAAGATCGACATAATCCTGGTTGCCGAGCACAATGTCATTGAAGATTTGCAGACTGAATTGGGCAAATCCAATTCCCCAGCGACCCATCTCCTCAATCTTTTGCCTTTCCTCTTCGGTTAATCCCTTGGTAACACCCCCAGGGACCGAGGTACAGGGGTGCACCTTGCGACCACCAAGCATTTCGACAACGGTGTGACCGTATTTGCGAGCCTGGATAACCTGGCCCCCTATCTCCAAGCCCACTTTGTGAATCACGCCCAGGATATTGCGTTCTGCCACCGGCGCATCGGGTCCCATGATGAAGTCAGGTCCACCCAAAGCGTAGAAGTGGGTCGTATGGTCGGTGAAATAGAAGCCCATATATAGCAGTTCGCGCAATTTCTTCCCCGCGGGCGGCGGTTCGACACCGTAGACGGCATCGGCGGCTTTGGCGGCAGCCATGTGATGCGCTTCGGGGCAGACGCCACAGATGCGGTTGGTCAGCAAGGGCATTTCCTCGACCGGCCTGCCAACACAGAATCGCTCAAAACCACGCAGTTCCGGGATCTGGAAGTAGGTGTTGGCTACTTCACCGTCGTCGTCGAGGAAGATTTCGATTTTTCCATGCCCTTCCAGGCGTGTAATGGGGTCAATTGTAATTCGTGCCATTCCGATTTCTCCTCGTCAATCTCCGGACCAAGCCGGTTTTGCAGCCTGCAGCAGGGAATGAGGCAGACTGAAACGATAGAACGTGCCCGCCGGGTCGACGAGGCCGTCCAGAATTTCATCTATTTCATCCGGATCTCTGCTGTCGATGACTGAAGCTACGGCCGTCATCAACCTGGCTCCGTAATCCAGGACATCTGCCGCGGGCCCGTAGCAACCGATGCACTGTGCGCTCACAGCCGGGCAAAGGGCACCACAACCACTGCGCGTGGCTGGGCCATTGCACATGATGCCTTGCTCCAGCAAGGCATAGTTCCGGATCGATGTGTTCGACTTCGTGAATACGAACGAACTTCTTGATCGTTTTCACATTTCGCGTTCGACTGCATTCATCGCACACGGTCGATCCACCTGCGCCAATCACAGAGCCCTTGGGCGGCAATTCCGCCTCACCTTTGAGCGCCGCGATAACCAAATCGACTACAGCCGCAATTTGATGCGACTCAGGCGGGCAGCCGGGCATGAAGTAGTCCACATCGACAACCTGATCCAGCGTGCGCACCGTCGGATAGAAAACAGGGATCGTCTAGCGTACCTTCCGGGACTTCATAGCTAAACTGTGGTCGAATATGCTCAGGATTGTCCGTAGACACGGTCTCATAGGCGGCATCGAAGATCTGATCTATGCTTGAGAAATTGGCCAGTCCCGGAATACAGCCCTCAGTTGCACAGGAACCAAAGGCAACCAGGAAGACAGATTTCTGCCGCAACAACTTGGCAATATGTTCATTCTCGTCGTTGCGGATGCTGCCGTTGAAAGAGTGTCAAGGTGATCGATTTATCCGGCATGGCTTCGACATCTTTGTACTTGGCGTCCATGGCTACCGGCCAGAAGACAACGTCAAAATTGGCGTCTACGTCAAGTATTTTTTCGTTGATATTTAGTACGGCAATCTCGCAGCCACCGCAGGAAGCCGCCCAATACATGGCGAACTTCGCTTTTCCGTTTTCACTCATGCCATCACCTCCTCCGCAACAGCAGGTTGCTCAATATGACTTACCGGCGGTCGCAGACTTGTCGGCCAGTTCAACGGACCCAAGGCCCGAATCTCCTCAACGAACTCAGTGAACGCTCGGGCGAGCTGGATCCCCTCGGCTGCACTGGCCCAGACGAGTCTGACGCGTTCTGGTTCAATGCCCATTTGAGCGATAGTGCGCAGCAGTAATTTGTAGCGTCGCAACGCTTTGTAGTTCTGCTCGATATAGTGGCACTCACCTGGATGACAGCCGGTAATGAGTACACCGTCGGCACCACCAGACAAAGCCTTGAGGATAAAGGTGGGGTCCAGTCTGCCAGAGCACATCAGCCTAACGAGGCGGATGTTGGGCGGGTACTTGAGCCGCGCGGTGCCAGCCATATCTGCGGCCCGGTAACTGCACCAATTACAGGTGAAACCGATTACGACGGGTTCGAATTGTTTGGTCATAGTATCGTCTCCTTGGCTAGAGCCTGCTTCTAAGCCGGCACCATTTCCAGTAGATCTCTCCTGGGGGATAGACTGTACGTCAGCAATCCTTCGATCTGAGCGAGAACTTGTTCATTGCTAAAACCAGTCCCAGTTATCGCACCAGCCGGGCAGGCTGCTACACATGTGCCACAGCCCTGGCAAAGCGCGTGGTTGATCTCCGTAACCATGCGGTCCTCATGGAAGAGGATGGCGTTGAAGGGACACAAATTGTTACAAATGCGGCAGCCGGAACATTTCTCTTCAATGACAGTCGCTCTGATAGGCTCGAGCTCAATCTCACCTTTATTGATACGGCCGATAATCCGGGCTGCGGCCGCAGCACCTTGCGATACACTGGAGGGAATGTCTTTTGGTCCTTGCACTGCGCCGGCAATAAAGATGCCTTCCGTCATTGTGGCCACCGGATCCAATTTCGGGTGTCTCTCCGTTATCCAGCCGGCAGCGCTGCAAGCGATGCCAAACTTCTTGGCCACCTCCTTCGTATCAGCGGGTGGTTGCAAACCGGCCGATAAAATCACCATATCTACCGGTATCCGTCGCTGCATACTTGCCAATGTATCCTCAACTTGAATGATGAGCTTGCCTTCTTCTCCTGGGTTCCGCGCGGCATCGGTTACCTCGGCGACGCGCCCACGGACAAACAAGGCCCCCTCATCCAGCACCCGCTGGTAAAACTCGTCATAGTCTTTGTACGCGGTGCGCATGTCAATGTAGAAGTTGTACACCTCCGCCCCAGTACGCTCCTTGACCAGGTGCGCAAATTTCAGGCTGGACATGCAGCAGATGACTGAGCAATAATTGTTGTAGTGGACGTCACGACTTCCGGCACAGTGCACAATGCCGACGGAGTTTGGTACGGTGACACCGTCACGCAAGACAATTTCGCCATCAGTGGGACCAGCAGCATTACACATACGCTCAAATTCGATGCTGGTAAAGACATTAGCCAGACGGCCGTATCCATACTGCGCAATTCTTCGCGAATCAAACAGATCAAAGCCCGTGGCAACGATGATGTTGCCTACCTCTACGATCTCAAACTCTTCCTCTTGCGTGAAATCAATACATTGGGTCGGGCAAAGTTTTTCGCAGGCGCGGCATTTGCCATTATGGAAGTAGATGCACGATTCCGTATCGATGACTGGATACTTGGGCACTGCCTGCGGGAATGGCGTGTATATCGCTTTGCGATAGCCTAGGCCAGCCTCAAACACATCGTCAATGACTTTCTTGGGGCATTTCTCCCAACAAATGCCACAGCCCGTACAATCTTCGACCACGACATAACGTGGTTTCTTGCGAATCGTGACCGTGAAATTGCCAACATACCCATCAACGCGCTCCACTTCTGACCAGGTCATCAACTCGATGTTCGGATGCTCTCCAACATCGACCATTTTCGGCGTCAGAATACAGGCGGCGCAATCCAGTGTCGGGAATGTTTTGTCAAACTGGGCCATGTGGCCGCCTATAGATGGTTCGCGCTCCACCAGGATCACCTGATAACCAGAATCTGCAATTTCCAGCGCGGCCTGAATCCCCGCTATGCCACCACCCACCACGAGCGTGGTTGGGTGAATCGGCACGAGTAAAGGTTCCAGAGCTTCTTGTTGGATAACCCGCTCGACACCGCCCGCTATCATCGCTTTTGCTTTTTCCGTGGCCAGGACCTTATCTGTATGTACCCAGGAGACCTGTTCACGAATTGACACCAATTCGGACAGATAGGGATTTAAACCGGCGCGGCTGCAGGCGTTGCGGAAAGTCCGTTCATGTAGATGGGGTGAACAGGCTCCCACCACAACGCGGGTCAGTCCTAGCTCCGCAATGTCATTCTCGATCAGTTCCTGCCCAAGGCTGGAGCACATAAACTTATAGTCTCGTGCGACGACGACGCCTTCGTCGCCCAATTCATCCTTGGCCCACACGGCCACGTCTTCCACATCGACCATAGCGGAGATATTTGAACCACAGTGGCATACGTATACGCCAACACGTTCCTTATCTTCTAGGGGTTGTTTCTGCTCAGTACTCATGAGTCCTTCTCCTCTGGCATCCGCGGCATGGGCAAACCTACTTGCTTCTTGCGCGGGCGGGACGGCTTTTTGGCTTGATCCTCATCTACGGGAACCTCCACACCGATTTTGGCCAATGCATCACGCGCATCGACAAACTCTTTACCAATGCCCAGTTCTTGCGGATCGTACCCAAATGCCAGACCCATCAACTGCGTGAAGTAAAGTACCGGCATGTGGAAGTCAGTCTTAAAGTGCCGGTTCATGTCGCCCTGGTAAACATCCAGGTTGAGCTGGCACATGGGGCAAAGTGTTGCCATTATGTCGGCATTGTATTGATCTGCTGCCCGTACGAGGCGGTGAATCAACTCGTAAGCGACCGAGGGTGTGATTTGGGTCATATGCCCGCTGCAGCAGTGCGTCTTCTGCGGGAAATAGACGACCTCAGCTCCTAAAGCCGTCAATAGGTCATCCATTGCCGTCGGATACTCAGAGTTATTCCCATAGCGGTTTTCAGGATCGGGCCGCACAATCATACAGCCATAGTAAGGAGCAATTCGCAAGCCGGTTAACGGTCTTACAACTTTTTCCTTAATCGCCTCAATGCCCACGTCATTGAAAATGATGTCTAGCAGATGGCGGATCTCCAATGTGCCTGGTTCATATTGGAGACCGCCAGCAGCCAGGGCCTCGTTCACTTGTGCTTTGAGCTTTGGGCTGTGACGCAGATGGGACTCAGTTTTTGCCAGGTTCAAATAGCAGGCACTGCAGCTCGCCACCAGCGTATCCGCTCCATCTACTTGTTGCGCCGCCAGGGCCAGATTGCGGCCAACCAGGGCGTGTGACGGCACCCGGTAAACAGATTTGTATTCTGTCGCACCGCAACAATTCCAATCTTGTACCTCTTCCAGCACAATATTGATGTCGTCACGGATGGCCATTGTCGAATCAAGATAAGCGCGGGCATTGCGCTGCAATGAGCAGCCAGGATAAAACAGGTACTTGCTCATGCTGTCACCTCCTCGATTTCCTTGGCGCGGGCCAGGATCGTCTGAAGCTGCTCAATATTTTGAATGCGATGTGGGGTTAGATCGATCCTCTGCCGCGAGAGCATCCCCCAACCCATGGATGCCATGCGCATCAAATCACGGGGGTTGTGCTGCAAGAAATTCCGCGTGGCCAGGCCCAGCTCAAAACTACGGCCGTATTCCTCCACGTGGTTCACAAAGGTTTGTGAGAGCTCCGCCCCACCCGTCTCTTCATGATGGCCAGCCTTGATCGCCATGCTCTTTAGCGTGTACATAATTCCCGTTATGCTGACATCTTGCGGGCAACGCACCGTGCAATAATAACAGGAGACGCAGTACCAGGGGGCGCTGCTGTTCAATACCTCCTCCCGCTTGCCGGCGCGTATCATGGCAAAGAGCTGCCGTGGACTATGTTCCATATCCTCGCCCGAAGGGCAGGAACCGGCACATGTGCCACATTGAATACACATCTGCAGCCGGCAATCGCCGGGCGTGTTCGCGACGACTTCTTCAAAAAAGCTGGCCGGGGCTTTTACCGGGCTCACTTGGATTCCTGTGCTCAAAGGTCACCTCCTCTTCTGCCGGCAGGCGTTGCCACGTAATTAACAGGCAAGCCTGGCGGCAGCAAGTAAACAAAAAGCCTCCACCTGATCAGGCAGAGGCAAGTTACAAAAAGTAAAATTGTTGGACGCACACGGAGGACCTACATCAGAAGATGCCCAAAGAATGACAACATCAGACCTAGAATTCGCAATGCCGCACTTCATCTCGAGTAGCTCCCCGAATACGGAAAACCCGCCTTATTGTCAACGTCACCTCTAACTCAGTGAAGGACAATAAAATCTACTATCCGCAACCGTACTCTAGCAGTATAGGCACCCATTCAACAAGTGACATTTGTCACAAACGAACATGACTTTGATCACATCCCATTTCTGTGAAATGAAGTTTGTGGTGATCAGTGTCCGTAGCGAAAGATTTGGCCGGCTTGTAGTGGGACCTTTTCATCAAACAAGACAAAGGTGACATCAGACACGTCATCAACCAAAATCAAGCGCAACTGGTGATCGCCTGGTGTCATTTCATGTTCGAAGTAGAACGGGGTTGAGTTCACTGCCAATAGTTCGGCCGTGTTCACGATTTCATGATAAACCGGCTGCCCATCTACTTCCAGGCTGAGCAGCAGTTCCGGACCTAAGATGGTGCTTATGTAGGATGACCGCCCTATGGGCTGGGCCAGGTCGGCGACAATCGCCTGGGTCATAGCCGGTGGATCGGGGAAGCGAGTAAGGGGCAGATCGGTGAGCAATACCTGCAGCACCATCACCGCCGCCAGTAGGATAAAGGCCACGATGTAGTTGCGCCAATTCAGATCCTTATTTATGCGCCGTTGTTCGAGGAAGTCTACCTGCGAATCGTCACCATTGTTTGTGACTGGCAGCGTGGGCGTCGCTTCCAAGGCAAGGTAGAAATCATCCGGAGGGAGCCAATAGGCGGTAATAGGGGCGTTGGCATACAGCCGTTTGAGACGCGGCACACGTTCGCGAACCAGCCGTTGCTCTGTCCAAAGATTCCCTTCGCGATTGGTGCAATCGTCGGGTGGACAGCCAACTACTTGTACTTCGGAAACGCCCTGGTCGAGCGTGCGACTGAGCAGATCGGGCGGGATTGTGCCCACACAGGACAAAGTGATTACTTCAACAGCGATTCCCTCAGGCAAGCTTGCCGAGTGATCGAGATAAGGTCTTGCGCCGTGGGCGGCGTGACGTTCACAGGTGAAGATCACTTTCAGAAGACTGGTCGGGTTACGCTTCTTGGCTAGTGTCAGATGGGTTGAGATGTCCTCCCACAGCATCACAGGAGGTGCATCGCCCATTGTTACAGCCACAACGTCACACGATCCGACACAGATGCCACAGGAAACACATAGGCTGGGATCTTCGACTGCAACGTACTTGTGCAGCTTGCCATCGCTGCGTTCAACCATCTGGATGGCACCATATGGGCAATCAAGTGCGCAGATGGTGCAACCATTGCAGCGATCTTTGATGATAGTCACTTTTGGCAGCGCGGCGTTTCCTGCAACGCCGCTAACTGGCGCGGAAGCGCGCCGCAATCGTAACCAGGGCAATAAGGCAAATACGGCCGTAAGGAGCAGCAATCCACCCCACAATGCCCAACTCAGGATAGGATTGCCGCTGACCGGTAAGAAAAAGAGAAACAATGGATCGATTGTGACAGTTCCAGGAATTTGCTGCAAATTGGCTTGAGGAAGCATCCCGGCGGGAAAGAGCAAACCTACCAGCAAGACTACCAGGCCGACCCCGATTACCCAATACGGGGGCGGAAGCCACTTTGGCCGGCTGAGACGTTTGATATGCAGCCAAAAAAAGAAGGCGGGGATGATGAACATAAGCAAATGAACGCCGAAAACGGTGAGGAACAGAGGCCAGCTAACCCCGCTGATATCCGCCTCGGTCAACAAGACCACGTAAGAGGCTGCAAATGGAGTGACCGCTTGCAAGAAGTTGACGAAGCTATCGTTGATCAATTGCGCTCGTTGATCCCAGATAAGCCAGTATCCTGTAACCCCACCGAACCAGAGAAGGATCGTCATCATGATCCCCGTCACCCAGGCTAGCCAGCGCGGCCCACGAAAGCGCTCCATGAACAAGGTCCGGTAAGCGTGCAGCAGGGTCGTGATCACCAAGGCTCCTGAGGCATAACGATGGACGGCGCGTATGGTACGCGCTATGAACGGCTCCTCAATGCGCGTGAGAACATCATTGTACGAGGCATCAAACCCATATTTAAAGAAGACGAAGAGATAGAAACCGGTCAATGCGACAATGATCATTAACAAAACAGCTATAGTACCGGTATGGTAAAAGGGGTTTAATTGTGCGGTTCCAATGAGTCTGTTGGCCGGTCGTTCAACAAGGAGAGCGATTTTTTCCAAAAAGCGCAGCCAGCGAGCTCTTGCGGGCGCCCAGGAATGGAGAGGCGACGCCCGCTCCTCAGATTCAACCTCCAGGTCTCCCCAATTGACGTCATGCTCCGTTGCTCTAGCTTGTTCTCCGTGACGAACACCCCCCAGCTGCGCATCCGCGGCAGGGAAAGCAGTCTCTTCGGGGCCTAGACCATCCGTTTCCGGATCTGCACCAGGCATAATTTCCGGCGCTTTATTGCTGTGTTTGGACATCGAAAATCGCTGGATTGAAAAATGAAAAACGTGAAACGTAGAGGGTGCTCACGCACTATTTACGTTTCACGTTATCAATGGGGTGCAAACTCAAGGTGAGAAGGCGCCTGCTAAGACAATTATTTGAGCGTCAGCATGTAGGCGATCAGATCATTGACTTCGCTGGCCTTCAAGTCTGTGGCAAAGTTCTGGTACATGACTCCGGCCACAAAACCATCTACGACATGCGCATCGGGGTCAATGATCGATTCGCGTAGATATTCTTCGGCCGAAAGCCCTTCCTTGTAAGTTCCAGCTCGGCTGGCCAAACCCGCATGAGAAGGGCCGACTAGAATGACGTCCGGCTCCAATGAGTGGCACGTGACGCAGCCAGGTGCACTGGCTGAACCAATGGTGACCTGGTTATATAGTTCTTCGCCATGAGCGGCATCGCCCACGGAGCTGCCACCACTGCTCTCAGCAGTATCCCCGCCACCGCCACCACAGGCAGCCAGCAGCAACAGCAAAGTCAAGAGTAGCATCGTAAGCAACATTTTCTTGTTCATAGAACGAACCTCCACACTAGAGACAATAAATGGGGTGATCCCGTTCGTCTGCTGCGAAATCGAAGGGCTCCCCTCCAATCCCACCCTACCAGACTTTGAAGCCTGGTGAGGTTGCATTGAGATTGGTGAACAAATAATACAGCACCGGGCCATAGGAAACTAGTATTAAGACGATACTGACGACCAGCCATGGCTTCCAATTGTCTAGCCAAGCCGGTACAGGCGTCGGATCGACCGCTTCGGCCACAGGCATCTCGATAGGCTCGGTCAGTTTCTTCTTGGAGAAAACCGTTCCAAGCATAACAGTATAGAACAACAGGCCGCTAATACCTAAAATAACGCCACCGATGGCCGACTCGATCAGCAAAGGTTGCCAGTCGACTCCAACGTATTGCGCCGCCCCAATCATTGTCCGGCGAGGCATGCCGAAGTTGAGACCTAGAATATGCAGGCCGTTGCTCATGAGCAACATGCCGACGAACCAGGTCCATGCCTGCCACAGAGCCGCCTTGCGACTCCAAAGCGGCTTACCGGACAGTTTAGGGACCAACCAGTATGCGATACCAAAGAAGGTCAGGGTCGCGGCTGAACCCACCGTCGTATGGAAATGTCCCGATACCCAACTTGTGTTATGCACCGCCAGGTTCAAATCATACGAGGCATTGATCAAACCGCCGATTCCACCAAAAGCAAAAAGAATCATGGCCAGGTTCTGCGCTGCGTAGGACGGATTTCCCCAGGGCAGTTTTCTTATCCAGGACAATAGTCCCGTACCGCCACGGGCACGAGCTCCGATCTCCAAGGATGCCACCACCGTAAAGGCGGTCATCATACTAGGGATGAATAGGGACCAGGTCAGGATGGCGTGAATGAATTTGTATCCGGCAGGCACACCTGGATCAGTAAATTGATGATGCAATCCAACGGGAATGGAAAGGATCAAGAAGAGCCAGAAGACGAGGCGCGCCAGAGATTCGCTGAACATTTTGCCACCCGCTTGCTTGGGTAACATGGCATACCAGGATATGTAGGCAGGTAGGAGCCAGAAGTAAACCAGCGGGTGGCCGAAGAACCAGAAGAAGGTGCGCGCCAATTGGGGATCGATGCCTTTAACCCAACCCAGGGTCCAAGGTATGATCAGGAAGAGGATTTCTGTGGCGACGCCCAAGGTAGCAATTGTCCACATGACCATGGTGATATTGGCGGCCAAGGCGATAAAGGGCGTACGCTCTCCTGGATGATCTTTGCGCCAGGCTACTAATGTGAAGAGGAATCCAAAACCTGCTGTCCAGGAACCAACTACTACTAAGGTCAGACCAAGGTAGAAGAATAGGCTGGCTTGCAAGGGCGGGTAAAATGTATAGAGAACCGTGGCCAAGTTGCCGAGGATTGGGATGGCTGCCATGACCAAACCAATGACCATTAAGAAGAAGCCAACCCAGTTCAAACGCGGATAACGAAGTTCGCGCTCCAGGCTGCGTGAGGATGCAAACGTTAAGAAACCAACAATGAAAAAGGTCGTCCATACCAGCGCGTTGAGCACACCATGAGTTGTCAAACCTTGATAATAGCTCTTGATGCCGAGGTTGTTTAACGCGGGATATGCATTTAAGGCAGGTATGCCGAGATTCTGCAATTTCTGCAAAGGGCCAAAGAAGCCGCCGATAAAGAGGGCGGTCATGGCCACGAAGAGATTCCATCCGGCCAGTTTATTTTCGCGTGCGTACATTCATTTTCCTCCTGAATTTACTCCACGACCAAACGGCCGTACATGGTTTGGTGTCCTACACCGCAATACTCGTGGCAAATAAAGTAATACTCTCCCGGCTTGTCAAACGTAGCTGACAAGGTCGATACTTGGCCCGGCAAGATCATCATGTTGATGTTAGTGCCGTCCAGATGGAACCCATGTTGTACATCCTTACTGGTCAGATAGAATGTGATTTCCGAGCCTGCCGGGATGCGAACTTCGTTGGGTTGAAAGACCCAGGTCTGGGCCAAGATGTAGGCTTCATACTTGTTTGGCGCCAGTTCGCGCACGCGTTCATCAACCGGCTCACCAAAAGGAGAGTTCCCAGGGGTCGCAACCGTATTGGGATTAACTTGTGCATACGGCGCAGGGACTTGGATACCATAGGCAAGGCTACTGACGGCAATAGCCAGCGCAAACACAACAACAAGAATGATCGATGCGATAATAAAAATCTTTTCCGTGCGGTCTACGTGCATTATCAGGTTGCCCCCCTGGCCAGCAGCGTAAGGTACGCACTGCCCCACATGATAATAATGAGCAAGATGAAAATGATCATCAGCGCGATAGTGCCCTGTGGCGTCTTGTACTTATTCTTGTTCTTCACAAATAACCTCCTATTTCCAATCTAGTAATCGAAAACTCCTGTGCATCTCATCAATCTTCAGCTGTGGCTGGTCTCACAACGCCTCCACTTCTAGCCCGATTCGGGGACTATCTTGAGTAGTTTCCTTCCGGCAATTAACTCGCAGTTACCCTATCAAGCCAATCGATCCGTCTTCTTAAATACCTCCTTATAGATATCGATCTGGTAAATCGAGACGCGATTCACCAATGGGTGCGTTTCAAATGTGCTAGAGTAGTAGGCATCCTCAGATGCCGCCCGGTCGCATTTGAGAATGCTCCCTACGCTATTCTCAACTGAAATGAAACACACCCTTTACCGAATCGCGCTACAAACCCTATTTGAAATGAAACAGATCCTTTTCCAATACCTCAGGCGCACAATAATCGCGCTGCAAATTTCATTCATGGCAGCGGTCGCCACGCACGGCGTCTCGTTCCCCAATCAAACGCTTCTAGTTGAATGAACAAGTCAATTAACCAGATGGCGAATATCTTCGGCGATATCTTCCGCAGGTGTTCCAAAGGGATAGATCAGCCGCAAATAGCCATCCGGATCAATTACAACCACACTGGCAGTGTGATCGATGAGATAGCCTGTGGCGACAGTTCCTTCGTGCTTTTCATAGAAGATACCATACTGTGTTGCTACCGCGGCCACCTCATCATCAGTTCCAGTTATGCCAATGAATGACGGGTCGAAATGGGTGACATATTTCTCCAGCGATTGCGGCGAATCCCGCTCCGGATCCAGTGAGATCATAATCACCTGGGCTTTCCGTCCATCGGTGCCCAGAAGCTCGATCGCCTGGGCCAACTCTACCATGGTCGCAGGGCATACATCAGGACAGAACGTGTACCCAAAATAGAGCAATACCGCTTGCCCACGAAAATCGCGCAAGTTGACTTGCTTGCCATCAGGTCCGGTCAAGGCGAAATTCTTGTCTAGCTTCGGCGATTGAATAACCGTGCCGTGGTAAGTATATGGCGCTCCAATAAGCGTTATGATCGCCCAACCAACCAGCAAGCCTAGGATCAAGGCAGACGCGCTGATCACCAGCCACTTATAACGTTGCCGCAAGCCAGGTTCTTCCTCGATAGTTGCCGTTTCCGTGCTTTGAGTCAAAGAGAGACCTCGTTTTACTGCTCTATGCCTAGAAGCTTCTTAGCCGCGCGGATAGCACATGAATAAGTGTGCCGCCTCGTAGGCCACCTTGTTGGCACCGTCGCTGTTGTTTACTTCATCTGCAATCAATCGTATGCCTTCAAGGATCCGGTCTGTATCCGGCGCTGCCGTACGGTACTCAGCACGTAGGATACCCAATCCATCCACCAATATGAATCCTGGATCAAATACAATTCGTCCATCCTCTTTGTGGTCAAAATAGAAACCAAATCCCCCGCCGATGATCCACCTCAGGCGGTCGAGCGGTCCGGTGGCGAAGTGCCACGTGTCTAAATCAGCCCCGACAGATTCGGCATAGGCGCGCAGCACTTGCGGTGTATCGTGATCTGGATCAATTGAAATCGTAACCAATTCGACAGGCAGGCCTCGTGTATCAACTTCTGACAGCCGATCCTGCACTTCTTTCATGACCAGACTGGTTTGCGGGCAAGGGGGAGCGCAGGTGGAATGGGTAAAATTATAGAGCGTAATTTTCCCACGCATATCTTCATTGGTCAGGCGGTTCCCATCCTGATCGGTCAGCGAAAAACCCGGTGCCAGGGTGATGCGAGGTAATACGAGGATGGGGCGAAAGGTGGCAAAAGCGACAACAGTCAACAGGAATAAGGCCAGGACAAGATAGAGCAACCAGACCAGCTTCAACACCGGTTTTTCAGCCCTACTTACGTCCGAAGCAGCGTCCCCGGAAATAATCTCCGTCACTCTTTTCCCCTTCCTATTGCATGAGGGGGGCTCACCCAGAAAAAATCGGCCCCTCATCGGTAATCGCGTAAAATGACTTCCGTAAGCGGAATTACAAAGCGCGTGTAATTGTAACGGCGAACTAAATGCCCTGCCAATAGTCGCATTGTATGCACACGGCTTTCCCAAAGTTGGAAGCATCGTAAATTGTATCGAAAACGAAAACGGCTATTTCAGCCTACTCCCGATTCGAAGCATAACGGCGCTGCCACTCGTAAAGCTTGTTGATCGCCTCCAGAGGGGTCATCGAAGTGACGTCGAGCTCCTCAAGCTCTTTGAGCAAGGGGCTGGCCTCGGGGAAGAGGGCCATCTGCTGACCGCTGTTTAGCCGGCTGGGCTCCACGCTGGCTGTTGGCGCATGTTTTTCCAGGTCGAGCATCACTTCATTGGCGCGATGAATGACATCGCGGGGCAGACCGGCCAGTTGGGCGACATGGATGCCATAACTGCGATCCGCGCCCCCGGGCACGATCTTGTGCAAGAAGGTCACGCGATCCCCTTCCTCGGCTACATCAACATTGTAGTTGCTGACCTAGCGGTAACAAATCGGCAAGGCCGGTCAGCTCGTGGTAATGGGTGGCAAAGAGGGTGCGCGGCTTGAGGCGGGGGTGGTTGTGCAGGTATTCGACGATGGCCCAGGCCAGCGACAGCCCATCGTAGGTGCTCGTCCCACGACCGATTTCGTCCAAGATGAGCAGCGAGCGATGGGTGGCGTGGTTCAGGATTTCGGCCGTTTCCACCATTTCCACCATAAAGGTTGAGCGACCGGCGTGCAATTCGTCGTGCGCGCCGATGCGCGTGAAGATGCGGTCTACTAGTCCTATGTGCGCGGCAGTGGCGGGCACGAAGCTGCCGATCTGAGCCAGCAGGGTGATCAGCGCCACCTGCCGCAAATAAGTCGACTTGCCGGACATATTGGGCCCGGTGATGATTTGGATGCGATCTTCGCTGCTGAATAAGGCATCGTTGGGCACGAATCGCTCGCCGCGAGAGGCATGGCCGGTTATCGTATGTTCGACCACGGGATGTCGGCCATCGCGGATGTCAAGCCCGCTTTCATTGCTGAGCACGGGGCGGACATAGTCGTTAGCGGCGGCTACCTCGGCCAGCGCCGCCGACACGTCGATTTTGGCCAGGGCCAGGGCCGTGGCCAGGAGGCGGCCCGTCGTTTCTGCCACACGCTGGTTGACCTCCACAAAAAGCCGCCGCTCAATTTGCAGGATGCGCTCTTCGGCATTTAGGATGAGCGTCTCATACTCTTTCAATTCGGGCGTGATGTAGCGCTCGGCGTTGGTCAAGGTCTGTTTGCGTATGTAATCTTCGGGAACGAGGCCGGCATTGGCCCGGGTAACTTCGATGTAGTAGCCAAAGACTTTGTTGAAGCCGACCTTTAGGGTGTTGATGCCCGTGCGCTCGCGTTCGCGTGGTTCCAGATTGGCGACCCAGTCACGCGCATGGGCCGAGGAGGTCAACACACCGTCCAGTTCAACCGAAAAACCGGGACGGATGACGCCCATCTTGTTCATATTCGCGGGGGCATCGGCGACGATGGCGCGGTTGATCAGATCGGCCGTTTCCGGGCAGGGGTCAAGCCTGTTGGCCACTGCTTCGATGGCTGGAATACCGGAGACGAGGGCTTGCAGATCAGGTATGGCCGCCAGCGCACGTCCGATATGCTCCAGGTCGCGCGGTGTGGCTGAACTGCTCAAAACGCGATTGCTGAGCCGTTCTAAATCGGGTAACCCTTTTAGCATGGCCCTTAGGTCGGCGCGCAGCAAAGCGTCCTGGAAAAACGCTGCGACGCGGTCCAACCTTTGATTTAGGCTGTCCACGTCCAGCAACGGGCGTGTCAGGCGCTGGCGCAAGAGACGCGTGCCCATCGGTGTGACCGTCTTCTCCAGAACCTGCAAGAGCGAACCGAAGCGCTCACCGGAAATAGACTCCGTGAGTTCAAGACTGCGCCGCGTATTGACGCCCAGGGCCATGAAGCCATCAAGGCCGTAGGTGGATAGACGCTGAATTTGGGCCACGCTCCCTTTCTGCGTCTCCTGTAGATAATAGAGCACTGCGCCCGCGGCACGCGTGGGCAGTGGCTTGCCTTCGCAGCCAAATGCATCCAGGGAAGTGACCTCAAAATGCTTGAGCAGCGTCTGTCGCGCCGTGCCCAGTTCAAAACGCCAGTCGGGCAGCTTGCTGATTGTTGCCGCTTCCACAAATAGGCTGCTTTCGCTGTCGGCAACCAGAAGTTCGGCCGGGGCCAGGCGGGCCAACTCCTCGTCGAGCGCATGGCGACTGCTCAGATAGGTCGTCGCGAATTCGCCCGTGGTGATGTCGGCGTAAGCCAGGCCGGCCCGTTCTCCTTCAAAGACAACCGCGGCCAGGTAATTGTTGCGTCCGGCATCGAGCATGCCCGGCTCAATCACGGTGCCGGCGGTGAAGAGACGGACGACCTCGCGCGGCATCAAGCCATTGATTGGCTCCGACCCGATCTGCTCGCAAAGCGCGACCTTATAGCCTTTGCCGATGAGACGAGCGATATACGCTTCGGCGGCGTGGTGCGGCACCCCGGCCATGGGCGTGCGCTGGTTTTTTCCTTGTGGCCGGCTGGTCAGCACCAGGTCAAGCTCTCGCGCTGCCACTTCGGCATCCTTGTCAAATGTTTCGTAAAAGTCGCCCAGGCGGAAGAAGACGATGGCATCCGCATATTGAGCCTTGATGTTCAAATATTGCTGGCGGCTTGGCGTGACTTTGCTTCTGGTTTCGACTCTGGCCATCTCTTTGCTCTTCGCTTGATTTGTGTGCCTGTTAAGCATAGCCGGGAAACAGCGTGAAGGCAACGCGCAATCATTCATTCTACAAGGCATTTGATGCCTCATTAGCCATTCAACAATTCGCCAATTCAACAGTTAGTTATTGGTTATTTCTTCCTCTTTTGCCAAATAAGACACGCCTATCGCTCCTAATGGCCTTCTTGACAAATTACAGAGATGCTTCGTAGCCGCGAAATCCCTTTCGTGATAAGCACTAGCTTATACCACTAAACAAAATTCTGTGGCATAATAAAAAAACCTCTTGAACAACTTTTCCAATTGATATTGCGACATCGTTGGAGGTAAAAGCCCATGACGCAGACTCAAATCTCAAAACATTGGTGGTACCCTATCAATAAGAAGATAGCTTCAATACGGCCGGTGGCCTGGACATTTGCCCACATATTTCACCATTTGGATAGAGTGGTCCTTCGAGCCAGCGGCGGCAAGAGTACGGCTACTACCATGCTCATTGGAGTGCCGGTAGTGACGCTTACGGCCGTAGGTGCCAAAAGTGGAGAGCCGCGCTCGGTGCCGCTTATTGCTTTGCCTGATGGGGACAATCTGTTTTTTATCGGTTCCAATTGGGGCCGATCCTTTCATCCAGGCTGGTATTATAACCTGAGCGCCAACCCGGAAGCGACGATCTCCATTAAGGGCCAGAAGGCAAAATACGTCGCCCATGAGGCCGCAGGTGAGGAACGAGAGCGCTGTTGGCGCACAGCGGTCGATAACTACGCCGGCTACGCGGCTTATAAGCGGCGTGCTGGTGAAAGGACAATTCCAATTATGGTATTGGTGCCGGTGCAAGAGTTAGCGGACGACGAATCTGAGGAAATTTGATGAATTAGTGATACTTCGACGAGCTCAGCACAAGACTGTTGAATTGTTAGCGGGATAGTGCGAGGATCTATTAGATGGGTGCAATCAGCTTCGTCGCATCACCAGCGTCAGCAACCAAACTGTCCTTCAATCGACGCCCAATTAACCATTCACCATTCAACAATTCACAATTAATTATTGCTTGCTTCCCTTGAAATACACCCTATCAAAGCGAAAACTTACGTACCGCTCGTTGCTTCCGATTTACGCGGCCGTTGATTATTTAGCCAATCGCGCAGCCGGCGGCGGTGTCTTCCTTCCAGCTTGGTCAACGACCGTTTGGACTCCAACAAGTCGTTGGCTTCCTCGAAAGTCATGCCCTTTTCTTTCATCAGATAGGCGGCGAGTAAGGTTGCCGAGCGGCCGCGCCCTTTGGCGCAATGGACGAGGACCACACGGCCGTCGTCGACCTCTTCTTTCATCCACTGCACGGCATCGGTGATAATTTCATCTTCCGGTATGGTGATATCAGGCACTTTGTACTGGACGTGCGTGATATCGTGATTGTCGTAGAACGCCACGTCATCTTCTCGTTCGGCGCGGATGTTGATCACCGCCGTGATCTTGTGATCGAGGATGAACTGATAGTCCCGCGCATAGGAAGGCGCTCCTCCTAGCCAGAGGGTAGGTGTGATCTCGTCGAACCAGCGGTGGCCCATGATACTTTCATACAGATAGCGTATCATCGGGAAGAATTGGTCGAAGATGTGGTGGAAGATGTTCATTCCAGCGAAGGATAGCGGTAAAGGGGGGAAAAGACAATGGTGAATAGTGAACTGTATTTAGAGCCCCATCGCTCATTTACAGTTGTCTGCATTGCACACCGTCTGCAGGGTATGCATACTATGCATGTGATGCAAAAAATGCACTGTATCCCTGTCATGCTTGTAATGCCGAACATGACAAATGTCACATAAGGTGCTGACAAATGTCACTATTGCATAGGCATGAGAGCCACTAGAATTCCCTTGTATGTGCAAAATTTCACAATCAAGGGTTTTTCATGGCTGATATGCTGACCGCCAAAGATGTTCAAGAACTGCTACAAGTGGACCGCTCCACCGTTTATCGCATGGCTGAAGCGGGCCGTTTGCCGGCTATCAAGGTAGGCAAGCAGTGGCGCTTTCCTGCTGCCCAAATCGAGGAATGGGTGGTGACGCAGATGGGCACGCCGATTCCGCTAACGGGGACCATGCCCACCGTAGGCCAACCACAAGCGCTTCCTACCCCCACGAACGGCAATGGTAGCGGTAACCTGGCTAATTTGCTACCCCTGGAATGTGTGCAACTTATTCAGGATAGTCACGCCGATCTTCTGGGCGTGATGCTGATCATCACCGATATGCTGGGCACGCCAATCACGCAGCCCAGCGGGCCGTGTGGTCTGTTCCGGGCCATCAACAAAAGGCCGGACGCCGTGCAGCGTTGTATCGCCAGCTGGCATGATCTGGGCCTGGCGCTGAGCATGGAACCGGCTTTTCATTTGAGCCACCTGGGCTTGCTTTGCACACGCGGCTTGATTCGCGTGGGCACGGAACTAAAGGGCATGGTCATTGCCGGGTGCGTGGCTCCCGAGGATTGGCCGCCATCGGAAGAGCAGGTGAAGCAGATGGCGGCTGAATTTGGCATCGCGCCGACGTTGTTGAAGCCTCGTTTGCATGAGGTTTTTCATTTGGATGAGCAGCAGAAATCGACCGTGCTCTCCAGTGTGCAGAAGATCGCCAATATCGTGGCCCATATTGTTCAAGAACGCCTGGAACTGGTGGGGCGTTTAGACACCATCGCCGGATTGGCGCATGTAAGGTAAATATCTCACTTGGAGGATCGGCATCTGAGGATGCCTACTACTTCAAATGAATATCTCATTTAGAGGAGTAAACTATTCATGAAGAAAATTCTGATTCTTGGCGCCGGCACTGCGGGAACGATGCTGGCCAATAAACTCACCCATGTCCTGAGCCGCGACGAATGGAAAATAACACTCGTTGACCAGGATGAGACCCATTATTACCAGCCTGGCTTCCTTTTTATGCCCTTTGGCATTTATGGCGAAAATGACGTTATCAAACCGAAGCGGGATTTCATCCCACCTGGCGTGGAGATGATCCAGTCCGAAATCGAACTGGTTGAACCAGAACAAAACCGGGTCAAGATCGCCAAAGACAATCGCTATTTGAATTATGATTTCCTGATCATCGCCACGGGCACGAGTCCTCGTCCTGAGCAAACGCCGGGCTTGATGGAAGGTGAGTGGCGCAAATCGATTCATGAATTTTATACTTACGAAGGGGCAGTCGCTCTATCGAAACATTTAAGAACCTGGCGTGGTGGGCGACTCGTGTTGAACATCATGGAACTGCCGTTCAAATGCCCGGTTGCCCCGCTGGAGTTCATGTTCCTAGCCGATTGGTATTTCCACGAACGCGGCCTGCGCGACAAGGTTGAGCTGACCTTCGTCACCCCACTGCCTGGCGCTTTTACCAAACCACGAGCCGCCAGCCTGTTGGGAGATACCATGGCTGATAAGAACATTAAACTGGTTCCCGAGTTCTACGCGGAACGCGTGGACCCGGAGCAGAAAGTGCTCGTCTCCTACGAAGAGGAAGAAGTGCCTTATGATTTGCTGGTTACGATTCCAGTAAATATGGGTGCCGACTATGTGCAAAGGTCGGGTTTAGGTGATGAACTGAACCATGTTCCGGTAGACAAGCATACCTTCGTTTCCAAAGATTATGACAATATCTTTGCCCTTGGCGATGCTGCAGCGCTGCCCACATCGAAGGCGGGGGCGGTGGCCCATTTTGCCGCTGAAGTCTTCGTGGAGAATTTCCTGCTTTACATTGACGGGCAAGAGATGAAAAACAAGTTTGATGGACACGCCAATTGTTTCATTGAGTCCGGCTTTGGTAAAGGCATCCTGATCGACTTCAACTACGATGTTGAGCCTTTACCGGGTAAGTATCCATTGCCAGGCATTGGCCCCTTCTCGCTGCTGCAAGAGTCGGAAGTGAATCATTGGGGCAAGGTGATGTTCCGCTGGATGTACTGGAACATCCTCCTTAAAGGCAAGGAAATGCCCATCACGGCGCAGATGTCCATGGCCGGCAAGTGGAGGTAGGAGGATGACGATGGAACAAACGACCGTCACGGATTATTCCGTGGTCGAACTGAACCGTAAGATCGACCTCTTAACGTCTCAGGTAGCTTTGCTAACCGAGGAGGCGCTGCAACAGCAGCGCCGCCGGCAGGAGTGGCAGGAGCTTCAGAACGATTTGACCCCTATCGCCAGCGACCTTTTCCGCATTTCGGTCAACGAGCTGGAAGAGGTGGAGAGTTACGTGCAGCTTGAGGATATCTTGCGTCTCTTCAAACGCTTGCTGCGTAATACGCACAATCTGGAGCAGATGCTTGACCAGCTGGAAAGCACGATGGCTATGATTCAGGAGATTAGCCCGCTTTCGCAAGATGCATTCTTGACACTGATGACGCGCCTGGATGAGGCGGAACGTAAAGGTTATTTCACCTTTGTGCGCGCCGGTATGGGCGTCATGGAAAATGTCGTCACCTCTTTCAGTGAAGAAGATGTGCGCCAGTTGGGGGATAATGTTGTGCTCATCCTGCAAACCGTCAAGGAAATGACCCAACCAGAGATCATGTCTATGGTACGTCAATCGGTTGAGGTTCTGCGTGAAGAAGACCCGCCGGAAAATGTTTCCCTATTTTCCCTTATTCGCCAGATGAACGATCCCGAGGTGAAGCGCGGTCTTTCAAAGACATTGTCGGTTTTGCGTACCGTCTAGCAGTTTTAAGTTGTGAATACGTCTTTTCGGGAATTTTGTTTGCGAGAAGCCGCAGAATTACAAATTGACCGGCCGGCGAATAAGGAAACCGGCCCAAGTGGAGGATTATCAAGATGACTGAACGAGTAGTTGCTGGAAAAGAGATTGAATTTGATGAACAAGGTTTTATGGCCGATTACACGGAGTGGGACAAAGATGTTGCCGAGGCACTGGCGTCTGAGATCGGGATCAATCCTCTGACAGACCGGCATTGGCAAGTGATCGATTTCTGCCGTAGCGACTATGCAGAGCAGGGGGATGCCCCAACGCTGCGCCGTATCACCCAGGCCGGTGGTGTTCCGACCAAAGAACTTTATCAGTTGTTCCCTAAAGGACCGGCCAAAAAAGTTGCTTATGTCGCAGGCCTCAAGAAACCGTCGGGCTGCATCTAGTAGTTGCACAGCCGCAGATCAGAAACCCGGTTTTTTGGTAGTTGAGACAATACCGGGAAGAGGGAATTGCTAGAAACCGGGTTTCTTCTGATATTTCGAAAACAGATTTACTGATCAGTATTATTTCGAGAGAGAAAAGAGAATGTTTGAAGACAAACAACGCAAATTATGTATTATTTGCTCAAAGGGCACCCTGGACATGGCCTATCCGGGCCTGGTTCTGGCCAACGCCGCATTAATGGAAGGCATCGACGTAACTATGTTCTTTACCTTTTGGGGATTGGACATGATCGCTGTCAAAAAGATGGATAACCTGCAGGTGACGCCACTGGGTAATCCCTCGATGGCTATGCCCAACGGCATGGGTATTCCGAATATGATGAGCATGCTGCCGGGCATGACCGGTTTTGCGACATCGATGATGAAAAAAGAGATCGCCAAGCTGGACTTCCCGCCCGTGCGCGAATACTTGCAGATGATTGCCGATGCCGGCGGTGAAATGTACGGCTGCAAGATGTCCATGGATATGATGGGACTTACAGATGCAGATCTCTTTGAAGAGGTTAACGCAGTGGTCGGCGCCATGGAATTTATGGAAATGAGCGAGGGTGCCCAGATCATATTCATCTAAGAGTTGAGCAGCCTGGCGGCGCGGTCAGGAGACCGGACGCAGCGCAATCCATAAAACTAAATATCCGTCCTAGCGGATGCCCGCTAGACCTGTTCAACCCCCTGGCATGGGAATTGGTGCCAGGGGGTTGTTATTTTCTGCTATAATGTGCGGTATGGAGGATTATCAATATGAACGTGAGTGATGTAGTTGCAGTGATCTTGGGTGGCGGCGTGGGCACAAGACTCTTTCCCCTGACGCGAGATCGTACCAAACCGGCCGTCCCTTTCGCCGGCAAGTACCGCCTGATCGATATTCCCATGAGCGGTTGTTTCCATGCGGGAATCGAAAGGATAGCCATCCTAACCCAGTACAACTCGGTGTCGCTGCACAGGCATATTCACCGCACCTATAACAGAGATATTTTTACACCAGGTTGGGTGCAGATCCTGGCCGCAGAGCAGACCCCGCGCAGCGAAGATTGGTATCAGGGAACGGCCGACGCCATCCGCAAGCAATTACATGAGATAACGCAGGGGGGCGCCCGCTACATCCTGATTCTGGCCGGGGATCATCTCTACCGCATGAATTACGCCAAGTTCGTTCGCTTCCATGAGGAATCGGAGGCGGATATTACGATTGCGGTACAGCCGGTGGATCGCGCCAGTGCATCCTCGTTGGGCATCCTCAATGTGGATGACACGGGACAGATCACAGATTTTGTGGAAAAGCCGCAAACGGATGAGGCTATTGCTGGATATGAAAGCGGTGACAATCCCGACAAACCGTATATGGCCTCTATGGGCATCTACGTTTTCAGCACGGAGCACCTGTTTGAGGTTCTCACTGATAATTCCGGTAAAGATTTTGGCAAAAATATCATCCCGGCAGCAATGAAAAAGAGCCGTATTATGGGATATGTATTCGATGGGTATTGGGTAGATATTGGGACGATGCGCCGTTTTTACGAAGTGAACCTGGACATGGCGGCCCCCTTGCCTAAATTCAACCTCTATGATCCGCAACGGCCGATATATACACGCCCTCGATTCCTGCCCGGATCCAAAATACAGGGTGGCAGCTTGCATAACGTCCTACTGGCCGACGGTGGACGTATTCAGGAGGCGACTATTCGCGATTCTGTTGTCGGGTTGCGCAGCATCATTGGCGAAAGGGTGACGATGCAGCACACGGTTATGATGGGTGCTGATTTCTATGAAACGCCCGCAGATGTCAGGGAAAATGAGCGCCTCGGACGGCCGTCCATCGGCATTCGTGATGGTTCTGTAATCGAAGGGGCGATCATAGACAAGAATGCGCGTATTGGCAGCCAGGTGATCATCCGCCAAATGCCTGAGCGCGCGGACGAGGATCACGAAAACTGGATCGCACGCGAAGGCATTGTGATTGTGCCTAAGGACGCTATTATCCCTGACGGGACGATTATCTAAGAGATTGTCACGGTCATTATCCTATTAGTTACTCTGGGATTGACCCGGAAACCGGGCTGCTGATTTCCGCTGCGAAGTACCATGAAGTTTTCGGGATAATTGTGAATACATCTACCTGACTGAGCAGTATGGGCCTATGAATCTTTCCAATACGTTTCCTGATAAAGCGCTTATCGCCGAATTGACGGTCAAGATGCTGTTGGAAGTAGACGCCATTCGTGTCAACATCAAAGAGCCGTTTAAGTTTACCTCCGGTTGGGCCAGCCCCGTCTACACCGACTGTCGCAAGCTGATTTCTTATCCCCGAATCCGGCATACCTTAATGGATTTTGGCGCTTCGATTGTCTTACGTGATATTGGCTTCGAGGCAATTGACGGGATTGCTGGGGGAGAAACGGCAGGTATCCCTTTTGCGGCCTGGATCGCAGACAGGCTGATGCTGCCCATGCAGTATGTGCGTAAGACTCCCAAGGGCTTTGGGCGTATGGCCCAAATTGAAGGGGATTTTGCCGAGGGCGATAGAATATTGTTGGTTGAAGATTTGACCACCGACGGCCAAAGCAAAATAAACTTCTGTCAGGCGTTGCGCCAGGCCGGAGCGCAGGTCTCAGACACGCTGGTTATTTTTTACTACGACATCTTCCCGCAAAGCAAGCGTATTTTTGATGAACTCGATATCCGGCTGCACTACTTGGCCACTTGGTGGGACGTGTTAAGGGTTTGCGCAGAGAACAACAAGTTTGATATGGAAACCTTGAGTGAGATTGAGAGCTTCTTGCGCGATCCCGTCGCCTGGTCGGCAGCGAATGGAGGAGCTGCTAGCTGACGGCTGTCAGCTAGCAGCTAGCAGTCTATGTTAGCCACAGCCTCCGCTGGCGGGGCCACGTTTTAGCTCCATTTTTATTTTGGGTGTGTACATCAAGCCGAAAGCGTAAGGATCCGGTTCTGAGGCTGCGTAACGGGAGCCAACGGCCGAATCGAAGATGTAGCACAACTGATCATCGCCGGCCCCGAGATTGAAGTTCTTGGTCAAATCATCATCGCCGAAGGTGGCGATCCAATTGTTGATGCCGCCTTCGAGGATATAGGCGTTGGGCACGCTCTCGGCTTCGAGAAGCTTCCACGCTTCGGTGGCCGCTTGTTCATCATTACTCATGGTGACGAAAAGGGCGTTGGCTGGTTCGAGATGCAATTCCTTGATGATGGTGGGCAGTTCAGCCAGCGGCACGTGGCGCGAGTCGAGGATGTGGAACAGGTTGTAATCTACCTCGTCGCGCACATCGAGCATGATCACCTTTAGTTGGGTGTCGTGCAGCGAGTCTAGCAATTCGCCGGGGTGTATCTGTCTTTCGCGGTTCTCCAACAGCGCATTTTTTTCCTCGGCAACGGCCGTCCAACGATCGCTGAAAGTCGGCTGGCCGATAAAAATGAGGGCGAATGCCCCAGCGATAAGCATGCCGGCTGCTGCATAGCGCCATTTGGGAGCCTTTTTGGGATCCTTGCCGCCAAAATGTTGTTCCAGCTTTTCTCCGCCCCAGAACATCACCAGGGCCATGAGTACGACCAGCAGGACAACCACACCCGTCGGTAGGCCAAAGAGTTCGGGTAGTGTGAAGCGGCCCATATAGGAGGAATTCCAAAATATGGCGAACTGGTCAACTGTCTCGCCAAAGAGGAATATGCCGGCCAGAACGCCCAGGACAAAGAAGAGGCCGTCCTTTTTCAAGGTCGCCATGGCTACCAGCGAGGTGCCAGGACAGAAGCCGCCGATGATAAAGCCGGCGCCCATGATCAGACCGCCGACGATGCCCGGCCAGAGGTAGGTCGGATTGACCCAAAGCAAGTTATAGTCGAGCAGCCCAACGGCCGTTGCCGCAAAAATAAGAACCATGGCCACAATGATCCCGGTGAACATCACCTTTAGCACGGTCAGGTCCTGAAAATAGAATTGGGCCGCCAATTTGCGTGAATTGCCGAAACCGGCCATCTCCAGCACAGCGCCAAAAGCGATGCCAATAACCAGGTATACCGCGTAGGAGCCCCAGTGGCCGAATATATCTGCAAGAGGAAGAGGGAAGGTCGTCATGATTTTCTATCCTTGAACGCAGAACGATTTGGTAAATCGTTCATACGTACTCAAATTCTTAATTCCACTCCCAGCGGAAGAAATAGGCCAAGGCGTAGGCTCCGGCGAAGACAGCAAACATAAATGCCCAACTGCCCACTGAAAGCACTGCGCCACCGGACAATGCCTGGCCGGAGGTGCAGCCGCGGGCAAAACGCGCGCCGTAGCCCATCAAGAGGCCGCCCAGAAAAGCCATGAGCCAGCGGGTACGTACCGAAATGTGTGGTCCTTTTACCGTCTCGGCTTTAACGCGACGGCCGAACAAGCCGGAGATGAAGCCGCCAATGACTGTGCCCACGGTCAAGAAAACGATCCAGCTGTCCAGCGGGTTCTTATCCCCGCCGGCCAGGGCGATCAAGTAGGGCACGCGGTTGACATGGTCCGGGGATACAACGTCCTGCACAAAGACGAGCAGGCGGTTCAAACCGCCGGAAGCACCGAGCCCGCTGCCGGTTAAGAAAAAGGCCATGAAGAGCACGATGCCCAACAGAATGCCTGCCAGATAAGGGTTAATATATGCCCTGGCGGCTTTTTTGCTGGCGACCTCTTCGGCCGCACTCTCTTGAAAAGTGCTTTCAGAAGGTGTTAATGTGGTCATGGATATTCTCCCATCAATTAGTAGTTCAACTTTTTCAAGAAGTTGAATTGAACTTCTTGGTTTATTCTAATCGGTTGATACAGCACCCGGAGCAGCCGTGCTTTGCTCAGATGACTGCGGGTGCACTTCAACTTCATCCCAACCGACGATCATCGACTTAATATTGCTCGTCGCGGTCGAACCGGTCGTGGTCAGATAGACGTGCATGACAACGAACGAAGCCAGAAGCCAGGATATCAAGGTGTGGAACGGCCCTAAGAAGGGCAGTCCTCCCATCTGCGAGGCGACTTGAGGCCATTGCTGAGCACCCCACATCACTATACCGGTCAATACTTGCAGGGGCAGCAGCACATTCAGCAGCCCAAAATAGGTTACTTGCTGCAGGGGGTTCAATCTGCGCTGCGGTGTCTTTTCGAAGGGATGCTCATCCCCTCTAAAAATGCCTTGCAGGTAAAATTTCGTCTGAGAAATGGCCTGGTTAAAGAAGCCGCGTGGTTCCGGCAAGTACTGCTTAATTTCCCCACTGACCAGGTTATAGAAGAGAGCCAGCGCGGCGTTGGCCACCAGGATGAAGGCCATAATATTGTGTACTTGCACCACGTAGCGGAAGCTGAATATGCCGAAGATGTCCGGTTTGTGGATGATCAGGCCGGTGAAAAGGAGTACCAGAATGACGGCTGTTTGCAGCCAGTGCCACAACCTTTCATAAACGGTATACATATATACTTCGTGCAATTCCGCGTCATGCGGTGGATTGCGCCGGGCAGCAAGGAAGCGCAGCCCGCCATGAATAAAGACGCCCAGAACGGTTCCTAAAAAGATCAACGCACCGAAAATGTCGACCAGTTGCACGTTATTGTGTCCCAGGATATAGAGATTAGCAGCGGCCGTGCTCGGCTGGTAACTGAGCTGCCCGTCTTCGCCACCGATCAGCTCGCCGTTGAAAGCCGTGGAGCCATTGTTGACGATAGTAGGCATCACGCCGCCAGGTGTGCGGTCGGAAAGAACCATGGCTGCGGCAAGACGAGAATCTTCACCGTGACAGGTGCTGCACTCTCTTGTGGCCCACTCGCCGTGTGTTACGTTGTGATTGATGCTATACGGCCGTGTTTCAGCCTCGATTCGCGGGTTTTCCAGCCCCATCGCCTGCAGACGACCGGCGATGACGGCCTCTTTTTCCTCGTCGTCGATCAGCAACTCGCTCTCGTCGATCTTGCCATCCCCGTTACTGTCAAAAACGGCCAGGATATCCTGGTGATAAGCGCTTTCTTCATCGAGCCAGGCCGCTTTCAGGTCGGCGTATCCCACCGGCTGTGGTGGATCGCCATGGACCCAGAACCAGGATGAGACGAGGTTGTGTGGCGCCAGGCGCGTGTCACCATTGGCGCTCTCGCGCGGCAGCAGCAGCGGTTCGAAACCGGTGATAAGCACACTGGCCAGCGTTTCCCCTTCACCTTCGACGCCGCGGCAACTGGTTACCGGACTGGCATTTTCCGTCAGCACCGTCCAATCGTTGTACTGCCGTGCGGGAGCATACATCTTGGGCACGTGGCACGATTCACAGCTGAGCGCACCCATATGCTGCTCCGTATAGGGCAGCCAAGTATGGGTGCTCGTGGCTTCATGGCAGGACTCGCAGCTGCGCAGCGTGTTGTTGAACTGCGGCGCAAGGCTTCCTTCCGCGCTCTGCCCTTTGGCAAACTCGTGCAATGGCCGGTAGAGGTATTCACCCAAATCAATGCGCCGGGGATCGAACAGCAGGTGATCGGGTTGCGTTGCGTCCGTTTCTTCATAGTAGATAGGATTGTTCAACGAATAGTGACAATCGGTGCAGCCCACAACGCGCTCGGTGTGAATGTCCCAGGATCGCCCAATCTCCGCTTTATCTGCAATGTTGATCCCTGACTGATTGATCTTCTGCGGTGACATGATTTGGCCAGTCGTGATCGTGCTCCACTGCTCCGGCGCGCAATCCTGCAAAATCGCAGGCGTCTGGGGCTCTACGTGGACCAGGCCATGGCAGAGGCCGCAGTTTTCATTGGATGGATCTTTGACGTTGATGAATTCTGCTTGCAGGTTGCCATCCTCGTCGAAAGCCTCGGCGTTCCATTCCAGGACGCCAGCGGTATCGTCGATGATCCCGCTGCCGGCGAGGGTGGCGCTGTTGGCCCACTGGAAATCGCCAGATTGCAGCGCTGAGATACGCGCTTCGTTGTTTGGTTCAGGCCAGTGACAAAGGAAACAGTTCATCTCCACTGTGCCCGATTCACTCCAATCCCAGGGAACAAGTTCGCCCGTCTCGGGATCGATCGCGCTGGTTTCCACATTGTTCACATCCGGCGTCAGTTCCAGGAGGGATTCTCCCGTGCGGCTCGTTTCGGCTGGCCCGCCACCGACATGTCTGCTGCCAAAGCGTTTCATCCAGTCGGCCGTGGTCAGGTCTACCCGTTCATCCCCTTGCGGCGATAGACGGCCATAGGTTAAAGGGTTCCATTTGCCGAACAATCCGGGGCTGATATCCCATGGCTGGCCGCTTTCTTGCTGCCCAGGAGGGGAGAGGGCATTCAGGCCAGCATCGGAATGAAAGCTGTGCGTCGTAATGAATTCCGTATCATGGCATTGCCCGCAGCTTGTTTTGGTTGACAAGGGCTGGCCTGAGTCCAGGACATGGTTGCCATCCGCATCAAGCAAGGGAAAGGTTGGATGAAGTGGCGGGCTGTCTTGGGCCACAGCCGTTTGATTGGCAAACGCCAAACCGGCCAGCAGGAGCAAAAAGCTTATGAGTAGGCCCGCAAGCCGGAACCTGTTTTCGTGCAAGAACTGTTTTTTCTTCATAAAGGTTGCCAACATTGGTATCGGATTGGTCGCCAACTTTGGTAGGAAAAGTTGGCAGCTTTAACTATTGTGCTTCCACTAATCTCTGAGATTGGCGACCGCCCCAGGTCATGGGATCTCCGTAATAACCGAGTGCTTCCCAGTCTAGACGGCCGTTTTCACTATGGCAGTCGGCACATAACAAAGCTTCTTCCTTGGGCTGGACCATGTGCGTCAATGCCCAGTACATCTCCGTCTTGGCGAAACCGTATTCACCGCTGTAAGGTATTCCGGATGCTTCGGCACCAAGACGCGCCGCTTGATCCCAGTCAAAGTCCGTCCAATAACCACCTTCACCGACCGTCTTCGGTTGCAACAGGATGTTATAGTTGCTGTCGTAGATCTGTTTCGCTGTGTGGATTTTGAAGGGCCAGATTTTGGCCGTGGGATCATTGACATCTCCACCCGGCTCATTAAGATTGGTAGTCGCCTCTGGATCGATCTCATCGCCCAGGATGTAACGATCGGCCGTGCCGTTGTACCATTCATACTCAGGCATGAAGCCGCGCTCGTATACAAAACTGCCTTTTATCTTCAGGTACTCGTGCGGATCCTCTTCTATATCCTGCCCTGCCGTGGACCAGTCCCAATCCATCTTGGTGGCCTGCCGTACGGCGCCTTCTGGTATATGGCACGTCTGGCACGCGACCGCGTCCAAATGAGACGTAATGCGCTCATCCTCATGAACTGCGGAGGCATCGTGACATTCAGTGCAGTCGAAACGGTTGGAATCCGTGCTGCTGACCGAAATCATGTGGCCGCCTATTTGGTGCTCTTCAGTCCGGTGGCAATCCACACACTGGAAGTCGTAGCGGCCCATGTGCACGTCGATATTCTCTGTCGGGTAGAAAAGGCTGCTATCCAGGTCGCCATGCTTTACCGCGTTACCGCCACCACCATTAAAGTGGCAGCTTCCACAATTTAGACGGGTGGGTGTGGCCACGCTCTGCGCTGCGGCTGCCAAATCCACGCCTTCTGACGGTAGGCCGGAATTACTCTTGACATAGGTCCCTGTCTGTTCATGGCAAGCCAGGCAGTCAACGTTTCCTTCTTCAGTGAAGTCAAAATCGGCGCTGTCCCAACCGTATCCCGCATGGCAGCGCGTGCATCCGGTCCAGTTGCCCTGAATGCCGATGCAGAAGTTGTTGATCTGGTTTTTCTTGCCGATGGTTACCGGTTCATCGCGACCAGGCAGCATCACCGGTTCGCTTTCCCATTTCCAATGCACGGTTTGTACCATCTCATGGGCTGCTTCTTCGTGGCACTCCAGGCAAGCAGCCGTTACTTCCTGTCCCGTGGTATAGGGTCCTTCCATCAGGTCACTGTGATCCGTATGCGGCGGCCGTTCCGGCACCGAGGACCACGGCGCGTCTACCGCCTTCGCTTCATGAGAAGCGAAGAGGAGAACCGGCACGATGATCAGTAAAAAAGTGACGATCAAGCCAACAATCCAAATATGTTTGAAGTCTTTCATAGTCTTTCCATTTCTATGCAGGTTAGAAACCCGGTTTTTAGAGATCTAAAAAACGTAATTAGGGCGTATTTAGCGGCAACGATCTACGTCAAAAACCGGGTTTCCTGGTAATAGCTCCGCTCTCCACCCGGGCAGATTACACCAGCATACTGGTCTGTCGTTCCAATGCGCCGCGCATCACGAGGCGCATACTGTCTAAGATATCTACAATACGAGAGTCCGAAAGATGATAAACGACGGCCGGCCCAATCCGTTCCGCGTTTACTAACGCACGCTGGCGTAGAACTCGCAAATGGCGTGAAACAGTTGGCTGCGGATACCCCAGATCCTCGGCAAGTGCGGAAACATGTCGTGGCTGTTCGTGTATGGCGTAGAGTATCAGGATACGTTTAGGATCTCCCAGAGCCTGACAGATATTGGCGTGTAATAGATTTAGTTCTCTGATGCTTGGTTTTTCCATAAGCCTTTTGTTTTCCTATGTATTCGCTTATCCGAATACATAGGAAGTATATGCAGCTTTTTGGCGGTGCAGCATGACAAATGTCATGGGCCGCCCATGACATTTGTCACGTCAGCAGGCAGCTTGCTGGAAGGTGCATGCGGCTTATGCGCACCCTGCATATTCTGCATATGTTGTAGAAGTTCAACTTCTTGGAAAAGTAGAATCTCTTTGATTGCATCTTCGTAATCGCCTGTTGCGCTCATGGAACGTAATTGGAAATTGTCGGGTACAATACGCAAAATACGGCAGAAATGGGTTGATTTGGCGCCGCTACACTGCAGATAGAAGCTCAACTTCTAAGTGAACAATTTGGCGAAGGTGAAGGATGGATATTAACGTCAGGCAATACGTTCACGATCAAGATTATGATCGTGTGGGTGATTTTTTAATTGAACAGTACCGGCCGGGGAATAATCTGCTGCTTTGGATACAGCCACGCTGGGAGTACATGCACTACCATACGCTGATTAAGGAAACGGATATTTCCAAAATTGGTGTAGCCGAAGTCGATGGTGCAATCGTTGGTGTGGTCCATCATGAGCATGACGAGGGAATGATTTACTTCCAGGTACACCCCGCTTACGAAATCACAAAGCGGCGCTATTCGATTATGCGGAAGCGACCTTTGGCGGCAAGGATGGTCATAGCGGGCGGGAGCGGCTGGTGATTTTCGTCAATGAAGCGGATTTTGCACTGCAACATCTGGCGGCCGGTCGTGGCTATGTAAAAGGATGTCGACTTCCGCGAAGTTACCTCCCGCTACACGCTTAGCAATGGGGTCCCGGAAGTGGCTCTACCCGAAGGTTTCCACTTGCAGAGTCTGGCGGACGAAAATGACTTGCGCAAAATCAACCAGGTCTTGTGGCGTGGATTTAATCACCAGGGGCCGCCACCTGAGGAAGAGATCGAAGGCCGAAAAGAGGCTCAGGCGGCGCCTAATTTCAGACATGATCTGACGATAGTGGCCGTCGCGCCAAGTGGCGATTATGTTTCTTTTTGTGGTATCTGGTACGTGCCAGAGAATCGGCTGACTTACGTGGAACCGGTAGCAACTGATCCCGATTTTCGGCGCATGGGCCTGGGCAAGGCGGTTGTATTGGAAGGAATTCGCCGCACGGTACCGCTGGGATCAGAGGTGGCCTGGGTAGGGTCGGAACAGAAGTTTTACGAAGCGATCGGCTTTACGAAGTCGTACCAGGCCGAGGCCTGGATTAAGTATCGTTGAATCGGGGCTGGCTGCAGGCAGAGACAGAAGTTTAACTTTTCCAAAAAGTTGAACTTCTTCCGAAAAGAGGTAAATTCCAGAGCATGGAAGAACAAAAACTGGCGCAGACAGACGGTAGTTGGCAAAAACGTGTTGAGGAACTGCAAACGCTGCTCAAGGAGGTCAGGCCGGTGTTGGTTGCTGCCGAAGCGGAACTAAGCGAGCGCCTGGCTGCGATTAGCGCTTTTGAGTTTCACGTGCGTTCTCAGCTGGAACCTTTGACCAGACGCATGGACAAGCTGGACGAAGAAATCAACTCTCTACGCCGCCAACTGCGCCATCTGCAAGATGTTTGGCTCTTCGCCGAAGATTTTTCGGCCGGAGAGTTGTATGATCGCTGGCGTTCCACAGAGGGTGAAGGAGCCGCGGCTTCAGGTGCGTATCGGTACCATGAAGCGCCTGCCAGCCCCCCGCCGGAGAGCTTAACGGCCGATCAGAGCGCCGCCCTTAAACAGCTTTATCGCCAATTGGCCCGCCGTTTCCACCCGGACTTCGCTTTGAATGAAGCGGATCGTGCCTATCGTACGGGCATCATGATGTCCGTCAATGCAGCCTATGCCGTGGGCGATCTGGAGAAATTAGAGCAACTGGCCCAAGAGCCTGATCCCCAGCAGCCCGCTTACACGGATCGCGAACTGGCCGAAGCGCTGCTCAAGGAATTGCACCGCTGCCAACGCCGCTTGCAGGAGATCGAGCTTGAATTGGCACGACTGGAGAAACATCCAAGCGCCGAACTTAAGCGCAGCGCCGACAAAGCGGCCGAGGATGGTCGCGACTTGTTGGAGGAATTGGCCAATGAGCTGCGGCAGAAAATTGCGGGCAAGATGGTACAGCGCGATGTCATGCAAGCTGAGATAGAGGCGTTTAAGGACGGGAAGCCGGAGTTTGCTGGTGGAGATTTTGCTGATGCGATGTACGATCTCGCTTTGGAGCAAGTCTTGGACGAAGATCCCTTGTCCGGATTTTCTGAATGGCGTGACAAATATCGGGATCGCTTTAGCCTGGATGACGATGTCGACGAACATGCCTGGGACGGGCTAAGAAAGGCGCGCGATCGCGATCGAAGACAGGATTAGACGCGGGAAAAGGGGTATACGCGACGGCGTTAATTGAGGCCCCGTTTGTAGTGATGAGTTCCATCGTCTAGTCGCTGAAGCAGTTACTTTTAACCAAGATAAGCCTACAAAGCAAGATAAGAGGAGAGATGATTATGGATGCTTCGGCAAAATTGGAGCAGAGAATGCGTTTTGCAGGAACGGCGGATACCGGTTTCGAGGTTGTGATGGATTCGGGCCTATCGGTGGGAGGGGATAACACAGCACCCCGTCCGATGGAGTTGATCTTGATTGGCCTCTGTGGCTGTACGGCCATGGATGTTATTTCCATCTTGCGCAAAAAGCGCGCATCGGTGAGCGGCTTGGAAGTGAAGGCGCACGCGGAGCGGGCCGCCTCCCATCCCAAGATTTTTACGGACATCCATTTGGAGTACATTGTCACCGGTAATAATGTCAACCCCAAGGCAGTCGAACGGGCGATCGAGCTTTCGGCCACAACCTACTGTCCGGCCCAGGCGATGTTGGCTCTGGCGGCAAACATGACTACTTCATACAAAATCATAGAGGAAACATAAGGCTGTTGTTGCGGGAATGAGACTTCGCAATTTTATATTGGCAAGATGTTTTGCGGGGGTACGACTATTGCCTGTCCCATGGGGCAACTACAAGGCTTGCCCCTGCAAACGCGATTCTGGGTGAACGACGGCTGTTGACCTGTAGAGGCAATCGATGAAAAGAGGCAAAGAATCCACTACAAAGAAACGGGGAACTGATCTGCGGCGACTGATGGCTTTATCCTTACTGGCTGCCGGGACCTGGATCGCTTACAGCAAACTGTTTGCCAACCACGACCAACCGCTGCCGGAGGCTATGACGGCCAAACGCGTCGTGTTCAGATCGAAATTGGGTATTAACCTGAATTATTACGTGGACCGGCATGCGCAGGGACGGCCGTTGCTGCTGATCCACGGTGTGAACAGCGCGGCCAGCGCTTACGAGATACGCCCTCTATTTGAACATTACCGGGCATCTCGTCCGGTATATGCTTTGGAGTTGCCAGGTTTTGGCTTTTCCGACCGTCCTAGTCGAGCATACACGCCGGCATATTTCACTGAAGCTGTTTTGGATTTCTTGGAGACACAGTTGGAAGAAACGGCCGACGTGCTCGCTCTTTCTCTGAGTTGTGAGTTTGTGGCCCGAGCGGCCGTTGCGCTGCCGGACCGTTTCCATTCTCTGCAATTCATTTCGCCCAGCGGTCTCGGCGATGGCCCCGGTGGAGCCTCTTTGCAAGTGATTAAGCCGGGCGGCACTGCTGAGAAAGTCTACGAGCTTCTGGGGAATCCACTTTGGTCGCAGGCGGTCTTTGACCTGATGTCTGTGCGCATCAGCCTGGCTCACCTCTATCGTTTGTATTTCGTCAATCCGGTTCCTGTTGATCTGGTTGATTATGCCTATGCCACAGCGCACAAACCAGGGGCAAGAAATGTGCCGTTGGCCTTGATCAGCGGCCGTTTGTCTACGCCGGACATCCGTGCCCATTACTACGAGCGGCTCAACGTACCCACATTGGCCCTCTTCGACCGCGATCCCTTCGCCAACTTCGACATGCTGCCCCACTTATTAGGCAGCAATCCGAACTGGCAGGAAGCGCGCATCGTGCCCAGCCAGGGCATGCCACACTTTGAGAGATTGGCGGAGACTACCAAGGTGCTGGACGATTTCTGGCAAGGTCTGGGCGCTTAAGTTATCACGAGTTCTTAAGTGACTCAGCTGATTATGGTGTCGCCAGGCGACCGCCTCGTGTACAAAGATTTCGCAGACCGCGTGATTGACAAACGGGTTCCTTCGACAAGCTCAGAATGTGGGTGTTCGCTATTGCAATACTTCCGCTACCAGTTCGGCCACGTCGCGAACTTTCATGGGTTCGCCATTTTCGCGATTGGCGTCGATCATCATCGTGGCGCAGAAGGGGCAGCCAACGGCTAAGGTTTCGGCGCCGGTGGCTTGGGCTTGGGCAAAGCGGTTCAGGTTGACCGCTTCCGTTCCATGTTCTTCTTCTTTCCAATATTGTGCGCCACCGGCCCCGCAGCAGAAGGAATCACGGCCGTTCCTGTCCATCTCCGACAAGGTTGCGCCGGCCTGGGCCAGCACTTCTCGCGGTTCGCTGATGATCCCATTTTGACGGCCGAGATAACAAGGATCGTGGAAGGTCACCTTTTCCAGCTTATCGCCGTTGAGCTTGAGCTTGCCACGGCCGATGAGGTCGGCAATCAACTGCGTATGGTGGAAGACTTCATAATGTCCGCCCAATTCGCCATACTCTTTGCCGATGGTGGTGAAGCAGTGCGGGCAGCTGGTGACAATCCGTTTTTTATCGGCTCCCGCTTCATTTAGCGTTTCGATATTGCCATGGGCCATTTCCCAATAGAGATATTCATTGCCGGCGCGGCGAGCGGAGTCTCCTGTACAGGATTCAGCATCACCAAGCACGGCGAAGTTTACTCCCGCCTCGTGCATTATCGTGGCCAGGGCGCGCACGGTATTCTGCGCGTCCGGGTTAAAGGCACCGGCGCAGCCGACCCACAACAAGATCTCATAGTCGGGATTCTCTTGCACCGTGGGCACAGGGAAATGCAGCGGTTTGCTCCATTCCATGCGGCTGTCTGTGGACTGCCACGGGTTGCCGGTACGCTCCAGGCCCACAAAAGCGCCTTTTAACTCCTCAGGGAAGCTGCTTTCCATCAGCACCTGGTCGCGACGAATGTCGAGAATATCGAGCATGGGCGTGTTGCCCACGGGACAGACTTCGATGCAGTGACCGCAGGCGGTACAGGCCCATACCGCGCTTTCACTGATGGCAAAGTCTAGCAGACGAGATCCGTTTTGCGCGCCAGAGGCCAGCTCCGCCATATTCGCTTTGGTGTAGTAGCGCTTGTTGATTTCTAATGCCGCTGGAGAGAGTTCCTTGCCCGTGCTATAAGCGGGGCAGACCTCCTGGCAGCGATTGCACATGATGCAAGCGAAAGTGTCAAAAACTTGCGTCTTGTCCAGATCAAAGAGCGCAGCCGCGCCAAATTGCTCGACGGATTCATCCTCAAAATCAAGCGTGAACATCTGACCTGGATAGGTGCGATCAGGGCGGGTCATGAAGTTCAACGGGCCCATGAAGAGATGGATATGTTTGGTCAAGGGGAAGTAGGGGATAAAGAGTACGATCAAGCCGATGGCCAGCCACCAGCCGGCGTGCAGCGTAAACTGTAACATCCCTTCGGGCCACCCGGACATCAGCGTATTGGCCAGGAAATTAGCCGCCGGCTGCCAGAGATCGACCTGGCCGCTTAAAGCGATGGCTGAGGCTGAAGCCAAAAGTGAACCGCTGATATGTAAGAAGATAAAGACGAGGACGATCAGGGAGTCGACGTTGATCCCGTTATCGCGCGCTTTGGGGTTGAGTTTTACGTTTTCCCGCGCCCGCAATTGGGGATCTTTACGGCCGAAGCGCCGTACCAGGAAGAAAAAGAGGCCGATGAGGACCACAACGCTGAACAGATCGGCCAGCAAGCGGTAAATATTGCCCAGATAACTGCCTTCTAAGAAGTGGAAGCCGGGGATTAGCCCTTCGGCCACGTCTACCAGATTGACAAGGACATAGAAAATGAAACCATAGGCGACGCCATAGTGAAAAGTGGAAACAATGCGGCGATGGCTGACGATGCTGCCCTGGCCAAATAAAGCCCGGATACCTATCCACAGGCGCTGCCCTAAATTGTCGAAATATAGTTGTCGCTGGCCGCGGTTGATGATACGGAACATCTGGCCCCACGTGGTGTAAGCGGCCACAGCGCAGATAAGGACCAGGAGGACAAACAAAATAGTTTCGATGGAAGTCAACATGGATGTACCCTCTCTTATTGCTGTGATACTGAACTTCCAAATTGTACACTAACCCTTGACGCAGTGCATCATGTAGCGACCGCCACGCCACACACATTCTGCACGCCTGCAATCGGTTAATTACGGCCCAAGCCAGTTTCCGGCGCTCCTACTAACGCCACGCGGTTGCCATACACCGCCTCACCTAATTCCATATCGTAATGAGCCTGGCCGATACCCTCAAACGAATAGACATCGCCGAGGCAGGGATCTATCTTGCCATCACAAACCAGTTGATTGTAGGCAGCCGCTTGCTCGTCGTTGGTGCCGTGTGAACCCTGGAGCCGCTTTTGCCGGACCCAGTGATAACGCAGGTCCACAGAAGCGGAATAGCCGGTAGTCCCAGCACAGATGACAACCATGCCGCCCGCTTCGCAGACAAAAATGCTGGTGGGAATGGTGGCTTCGCCCGGATGTTCAAAAACGATGTCGGGATTGCGACGTTCACCCAGAGCATCCCAGAACGCTTTGCCAAAAGCTCGGCAGCCGTTTGTCCACTCCTTTTGCCCGGCTGCGTCGGTCCAGTGCGGCGCTACGCCCCAATGGCTGAAATCTTTACGGTTGATGTAGCCGACAGCACCCAGCTTTCGGCAATATTCGCCCCGTTCATTATCGGAAACAATGGCTACGGCGCGCGCACCGTTGACGGCAGCCAGTTGGATCGCCTGAGTGCCTAGACCACCCGAGCCGCCCCAAACCAGGACAACATCACCTTCTTGCAAGACATTGCCTTCCCAGCCAAACAACATGCGATAGGCGGTTGTGCCTACCAGCGTGGGTGCAGCCGCTTCCTCCCAGGTCAGGTGTGCCGCTTTGGGCAAGACCTGGTGTGCCTGAGCCACACAGAACTGGCCGAAGGAGCCGAAGTTGGTGTTGTAGCCCCAGATGGCAGCCGAAGGTGCGATCATAGGGTCTTTGCCGGCCTTTATCCAGGGGTCGTCCAGATCCCAATAGCCGTGATGAACGATTACCTCGTCGCCAACAGCCACATTATCTACCGCGCTCCCAACCGCATAGACAATGCCGGAAACATCGCTGCCACCAATGTGAAAATCATATGGCTCGCCCATCTTTTGGCGAATGCGGATGACGTCTATGGGGATTCCACGCGCGGCCCAGACATTGTTGAAGTTAATTCCAGCGGCCATGGTGGCGATCAAGACTTCATGCGGCTTGATTTCGGGGGTATTTATCTCTTCAATTTGGAAGGCGGTACGCGGGTCGCCGAAACGATCCTGGCGTATAACCTGGGCCAACATCTTTTCTGGAACCTTGCCGACTGCGGGCAGGGATCCGATGGGACATAAGTCACTCATTATATAGCTCCTTTTCAGTCACAACCCGGGTTACATGAAGTTGGACTTCCTATTGGCTGAAGCTACCAATAGGTTACCAGCTTGTCAAGCAAATCGGGGCAAAAGGGAGCGGGTCAGTTATGTTGCACTTGCCAATGGCCCCCGCTCTTCGCGAAGCGTGGTAAAATAGGGAGTAGCAAACCTAATTTGTTGCGCTTGCGCAATCCTATTGTACGCATAGAGTTTGGGAGGAAGCCATGAATACAAATGGAAGTAGTTCGAATGGTGGTAATGGAAAGCATCTGGCTGCGGAAGAGGCTCGTTTGGATATCACGGCCGAAAATGGAGTGCAACGGCCGTTTGATGTCATGGTACCTGTTGATCAAGAGCAGCTTGATAGAGACACGGCCGATAGCCCGGACATAAACGACTTAATGGGTATCGCCTTGGACGCTCTCAGAATTCGGCCGCCCCTGCTTGTATCTTCGATCTTGGGCCGGCCGTGGACCTGGATCCCTCCCTACCGGCGCTTTTCGGAATTCAAGATACTCAACCTATGGCGTTTACGACGGACCATCAAGTACCTGGTCAACGTCAATATCCCCTCGATTCCACGCAGGCCACCCCCTTTCGGCCCGCCGTTCCTGAACTCGCTTTTTTGGCAGCCTTCGGTCATATTGCAGAGACCGGATCATTACGGCAGTTACACGACGTTTCCAGATGAAAGTTGGTTCTTGATCAACGGTATTATGACCAATGACTCTCTAGCCCAACTTAATGCAGCTTATGTTTCCTATCTTTTTCACCGGCCAGTTACGCTCGTACAGAACGCCACCAATTCTTTTTCGATCGATATGCTGCAGTGCATGATTGGCAAAGAGTGGGCTGCGACAACGGAACCGGCGATGAAGGCGTTCCCCATCCTTTATGATGCTCTCAAGAGCCCACATAAACGCAAGGTGGTTATCATCGCCCATTCGCAAGGTACAATCATCATGGCCACTCTATTGCGCCTTCTCTATGCCCTAAACAGGCGCGAGGAACCCGGCGTGGTGGAAGCGCTGGAACTGGCCGGAGCAGAGGCATACGCACCACCGGAGATCATCCTTCCTGACGATATGGAGGTTGAGCTTCGTGACTTCGAAAAGCTTTCAAAGGACGAGCTGGCCAAGCTAGAGATCTATAACTTCGCCACGTGCGCCAACATCATGCAGTACTCAGGTCTTGAGAAAGAAGGACGGCCGCTGCCCTGGATTGAACACTTCGGTAATGAATACGATATCGTTGCCCGCCTGGGGATGCAAGCGCCGAATCCAGACAAGTGGGGGATCAAAATTGAGGGTCCGCGCTATGTCCGCGCGCAAGCGTGGGGGCATTTCTTGAATGCGCATTACCTATTTGGCATAGAAGATGCGCAAAAAGTGAGGCTCAGACGAGGCGGGAGCGGCACGACCCTTCCCTACGAGTTGGCGAATCCCGAAGCGGGCGTAGTCGAAAGCGCACCGCGACTGTTTGGCTATCTCAATGGAGGCGTTTGTTGAGCAGTGAGCAGTCAGCAGTGAACAGGTATAATCCGCCTTCATGATAACGAAGAAATCAGTTCGTTGGTGGCGCTGGCTGGTTCTTGCTGGTTTGCTGCTGCTCCTGTTGGCTCTCTGGCCGGCAGCTACTTCCTTATATGACTTGACTGGGGAAGAGTCCTGGCCCGGGCAAATGGCAGGGGTCATACACTGGTTCAACACGGCTGTCCGTCCCCAGCCCAAGCTCGCCCTGCAAGAAACCCCTCCCTCTCTTCATGTTAGCTCCCTTGGCGTGAATACATTCTTGCAACAGGAGGTGGAACCGGAAAAAAGAGTGCGTAGCCTGGAGATGGCAGGCCAGGCGGGCTTCGACACGATTCGCCAGGAGTTCCAATGGGAGGATATAGAAATCCATGGAAAAGGGGACTTTATAGACCGGCGTAATGACCCTGCGGGCGTCGATGCCTGGGCCAAGTATGACGACATCGTCAATGCGGCCGAACAGCAGGAGATGCAGATCATCGCCCGCTTGAGCAATCCCCCATCCTGGAGTCGCTCTTTGCCGGACGAGGAGATCGGGGCTCTGGCCCCACCGGACGATTTTGCTGATTTCGCCGATTTCGCTGCCATTGTGGCCGCCCGTTACCGCGGCCGCCTCCACTTTTACCAGATTTGGAACGAACCGAATGGAAACGATGAATGGGGCTTCCAGGACGCGAACCCGGAGGCCTATACCCAATTGCTGTGCCAGGCTTACGAAGCGATCAAAGGGGTCGACCCGCAGGCGATGGTCTTGACTGGTGCATTGACGCCGACGTTGGCCATGGACGGCCGTAACATGAATGACCTCATCTTCTTGCAGCGCATGTATAACGCCGGCGCCGCAGGCTGCTTCGACATCATGTCTGCCCAAGGATATGGTCTCTGGTCCGGAGCTACCGACCAGCGCCTGAAGCCTACAGTCATTAACTTTCCTCACAACCTGCTCCTGCGCGATCTGATGGTGCGTAACGGGGATGCCCACAAGTCTATCTGGATAAGTGAGATGGGTTGGAATGTGGTGCCCGAGGGGATGGAAGCGCGCTTCGGCCGTGTCACCGAGGAGCAGCAAGCGCGTTATGCCGTGGAGGGTTACCAGCGCATTGAGACGCAATGGCCCTGGATTGGCGTGGCCAATTACTGGTTTCTGAAGAGGCCCGCCGATTGGGAAAAAGACCAGTCCTGGTATTATTTTCGCCTACTGGAGCCGGACTTCACGCCGCTTCCCGTTTATGAGGCATTGGTTGAGTATAGCCAGGCAGGGCAGGATGCTGAAGAATTGGCGACGTGGATCTATACCTGGAACTCTTTCCGGCCGTCGCTTTTTCTTATTGGCGCGGCTCTGTCCTTTTTTGGTCTGTTGTGGTGGCTAGCGCCTAGATAAATTTCCGCGGAGACTCTTAATGCGCTCATCTATGAAAATTCAGAGCATCGTTTCCGGGGAGACTTAAGAGCGACTTTCAGGCGAGGCGCTGCTCGCACTTCTCCCTAAAGCCGCAGGAACCACAACGCCGGGCGTCGTTATGCGTCCGGTCAAGGTCTGTCATTTGGGAATCCTGCCGCATCGCTTCCAGCGTGTCCAGCAGGTTTTCTTCTAGACTGGCCGTGTATTCTACAGCATAAGCGTGGTCCGCATATTGCAGGATGCCGTGCGACGGCCGTACGCCGTATGTCTGCTCGACTAGCCAGCAGTAAGCGGCCAGTTGCAGCAAATGGCCTGGCCACGGTGACTGCGGGGCGCGCCCCGATTTAATCTCCACTGGGATAATCTCGCCGTTGTGTTCTTGCACCAGGTAATCGGGCTTGCCGGCCAAGCGTTGTTGCGCGCAGTGCAGCGTTTGGTCGTTCAGATGCCAGACGCCACTGTCACGGTAGATGACCTTGCCATCCGGCAGGCCGCTTTGCTCCTGTAGACTGCGTGCACGGAATAGCAGGAGCGCGGCCATAGCGAGGAAAATAAGCACCAGGCTAAGAGTCAATCCACCCCAGGCCACAGATTTTATCCTCCGATCAGAAGCTGGAAAACGACATAAACCACAACACAAAAAAGCATCACGTAAGCCAGGCCGCGCATCCAAGACACCTGGCGCACACGGCTTCCGTGCCGCTTGTGATGGCGCTGTCCCGTCTGCAGTTGGTGGACGTTCCCTGACTGCAAACCGCGCGCTTGCTTAAGCCACCAAGCGCGGTGACAATATACATATTCGGAGATTTCGCTGGAGCGAATCCATTTATAGCTCATATGTTCTATTCTAGACGCGACATAATGTTTTGTCAAGAAGTCTTGGTCGATCAATTTGGCAATAATTAGAAAATACTGGCCCTTCCATATCATCATTGTCGTCAGCATCCTCTTGGCGCTATTCTTCTGGTTCGATTGGTGGCCGGCCCTGCGAGGAGGGTTTGGTTGGCGCTGGCCCTATTTGCCAGCGGAAACCAGTCGCTTGATGCGCCTGCTGCCAGCGGTTTTATCCATTCTGCTCTTCTATGGTGGCCTGCGCTTCCTGCGCTCTGCACGGACGGCCGTCTATTTAGCCTGGTGCATTTTGGGCGCGATCTTAATTCCCGTGACCCTATTGCTGTGGTGGGGCGACCCACTGGATCTGCTGTTCACACGTACCGTTTCCGGGCTGGCGACTGGTGGATTTTCTGTAGCCACTAAAATCGAAAATATTGGCTCTACCCTGCAGCAGTGGCCCGCCTTGATGCCCGAGCTTAAGGGGGAGTCTATCCATGTGGCGCTTGGTTTGCCTGGCTGGCCGCTTGTCTATTACGGGTTAGCGAAGCTGTTAGCCGCTTTCCCGCAGCTGAGCCAACCGCTGGGCATGGGTTTACGGCTGTTTCTGTGCCACAACATCCCGATCATGAATCTCAGCAACGCACAGCTAGCTTCCTCCTGGCTGGGTATTGCCGCTCCAATCTGGGCGGCCCTGACGATCATCCCGCTCTACTATCTGGCCCGCTCCGTGGCCAATGAAGCCGTGGCGCGCAATGCTGTGGCCTGGTGGCCCATCGTGCCCTCCGTGGCCATGTTCCTGGGATCCCTGAATACGCCGACTCCCTTGATATTCATGATCATCCTTTATCTGCTGTGGACCGGCTTGACGGGTGATAAGCATGGGCACGTCAATTGGCGACTGATCCTGGCCGGCTGCTTGACGGCCGTGGCCCTGCTGTTTACATTCGCTTTTATACCCCTATTGTTGTTCGCTGGCTTACTGGCCCTGGTCACCTGGCAGCGCGATATAGAAAAATCGTTCATTCTCGATCTTGCCCATCCGCTTTGGTCCGGTGTTCAATTTGGCCTCGGGTTGCTGCTGCCGCTGGCACTCTATACCCTTCTTGCCGGCCATACGCCGCTCATCGTCCTGCAAAACTCGATGCAAATCCATCTTGACCTGCAGCGAAGATATTGGCCCTGGTTGTGGTTGCATAGTTGGGATTTCATCATCTTTGTTGGACTGCCCGCCTTCTGCTTATTTGTGCTCGGCTTGACTCGTTGGGGCGCGCCTCGTGTTCGCCAGCTAGCCACAGCTTTGGTGCTCACGCTGCTAATTGTCGTCGTATCCGGCACGGCCCGTGGCGAGACAGGGCGGCTCTGGCTGTTTTTCATGCCCATCGTCCTGGTCGCTGCCGCTGCTGTTCTAGTGAAACTGCCGTTTCGTTTACGATTTGGGCTGCTTGTTAGCCAGATCATCTGGTTGTTGGCCCTCTTTGCCATAATGCCTACCATCGGCACGGGATTGACGCCTCCGCCTGCTTATGAACAAGTTGCCTTTCCTCCCGGTGATCATCAGGTAACCGCGGCGACGGCCGATTTTGCTGGTCTGCTGCGGTTGGATGGCTACAGCGCCTCCTTTGATGAATCGGACAATGCCCTTATAGTCGATTTGCACTGGGCCAGCCAAGAACAGATTGCCGACCCTTACTTCTTTTCCGCCTTGTTGGTTTCGCCTGCTGGTGACATATTGCCGGCGAGGGATTGGCAGCCCTTTGATTACCAATTCCCGACAACCTGTTGGCATGATGTCGGCGGTCCGTTGGTAGATAGGATCAGCTTGCCCCTGGCTGAAAACGACCAGGTTGGTGATTATTGGATGAGTCTCGCCGTGTTCAAGCTTTCCCCCGGCGGTCAGGTGCTTCGTTTGCCCGTTACTTTGCCTGACGGATCCGTTGATAACCAGGTTGGAATAGGACCCTTGCGCGTCGAGGACTAATTAGCATGGTGCTAGGCGACCGCTGCGCGTACAAGGGGTACGTACCTTGCGACAAGCTCAGGACATCGGTTACGCAGATTGAATTCGTTGTGAACTTACCGCGCAGCGTGATGCAGGTGGTTTAATTGCATAGTTTCATCACGCTCGCAATTGCGAAATCGAGGCTACCGGACACGATACAATACAATAGTCAAGATATTTAGGGTGCGGCTGGCACGACGATAAACGGCCGTTCCTGGGAATCCAGTAAACTCTCTCCGCTGTTGCTCTCGTAAAGGCCGATACGCAGGGTCAAATCGTCTAGCACGACCGGTTCGCTCAAGGTCAGATAATGCACGTCGCGCACTTGCTCCCCCACAGCCAGGACGCTGGTCGGCCGGTGGGTGTCGGCAGGCCAGCTGTCATGCTGAGCTATCGCCCTTTCGTCCGCGGCCAAGGCGTGGACAAAGACGGTATAGTTCGTATCCATCTCAGACAGAACATCCCAATACAGCTCTACGCGCAGGGTGGTGCCTGCCGGGAGCTCCTGCAAGTCGCTGCCGAAAGCTTCGCCGGGCTGGGCTGCGCTGACGCTGTAACCGTTCAAGCGGAAAGCGTCTCCCCATATCTCCACCATGGGGGAATCGGGCTGCGCTTCGCCCGCATATTCAAATAGATAGAAGCTGTCCGCTTGCTGCTTGATTTCATACTCGGTGCCCGCCAGAACATCGTAGAAAAACGTGCGATACTCGTCAGGTCCCAGCGGATAACCCCGCATCTCGCGATCAAGGACAATGAAATCGGGGCGATTGCCATGACGTACCCAGGGGAAAAGGTAAATATCCTGCCGGTGCGACAAATGGGGTACCAGTGGATCTTGGGCCATGACGATAGCGTCCTGTGGGATCTCGGCCAGCAATTCCTCCACCTGCTGCTCGTGCTCGCTGACTTGGTAACGTGTGGCATCAAAACGCGGTCCAGGCCACAGCTGGCTGGTCGTGATCCAGGCCGCAAAACTGGCCAGCAGCAAGACGCCCAGCGCGATGTGCTGCCAGCGTCGCGATATGCGCGACGCGCCCACGGCAACGGCCCAGTAGAGCAGAATGACCAGTACGGATGGGTACCAATCCCGCAGCTCTCCCATGGGGTCACCCGTGCTGGTTAGCAAAAAACCGAAATGGGGCAGAAGGAAAAATGCAAGCTCCGGGGCCAACAAAAATAAAAAAGCGGCCGGCCACAGAAAATTGAACACAGCCAGCAACCGTTCCGCCTGCCCGGCGTACTGCCAAATAAGGCCTGGCTGGCTGACCACCGTTTGCACGATCTCCGTCAGTGATGTGCCCAGATAGCTGTAAGAGCTATTGGCGTGCTGGTAACCATCACTCTGATCCGTGGTCATGATCGCCGGCAAGACGACAAATGGCACCAGCACGAACCAGGCTGCGCCAACGGCCAGCGTCGCCGCTCCCACTTTCTTATTGCGCTGCACGAACAAGATGTAGATGCCAAAGGCGATTACCGTCAGGCTCATATCCTCTTTGCTAAGCAGAGCCAGGGCCAGACCCAGGGCCATCCAGCCGTATTGGCGGCGTAGGAGGTGGTAGAGTGCAAAGGAAGTGGCGAATACAGCCAGCGTCAAGCGCCGGAACTCGATCAGATTGACCTGGTGCAGCGCGGGATGCATCAAGTAGGCGGCAAAAACGGCCAGACCCAGCCACGGGTTCTGGCGGCGGAAATGCCAGTAAATAAGAAAACCGGCCCCTCCTAGCAAAAGACTTTGCATAATAAAAAGCAAGCGAATGTCGGACCAGATCCAGTACAGCGGGGCGAAAAGGCCTAACGATGGGGAAAAATGGCTCTCGATGACTAAGTTTTCGCTGATGGTGATCTGAAAAGGACGGCCTTGTGCAGTGTTCCAAATGCTTTGGTCGAACTTGCCCAGATCCAGGGCATTGGTATTAAAGCTCAAATGCTGGCGAATGGTCAGCGTGGAGAAAAGTATGACGTATATTAGAAGCAGAGCCAAAGCCAGCCAGTCGCTGGGCTGCATGTTCTTGATCAGAGCGCGTAAGCGGCTCATGGTTGCACCTCGATCTCAGCCAAGTGCTGGGCTTGTTGCCCATCTTCCCAGGAGATTAGCTCCTGCGAAAATGTGTCGTAAAGCAGCATATCCAGGCTCAATGGACCGGCCGGGGTTTCCGGCGCCAGGGTGAGGTAGTGCACATCACGTACCTGCTGGCCAGGCTGCCACCAGCTCGTCGGCTTGCTGCCAAAAGCTGGCAAGCCATCATGCTGTGCGTAGAGCCATCCTGTGCTGTCCGCTGCACGCAATGACACCGTACGTTCCGCTTCAGGCGCGGCCAGCGCCTGCCAATAAAGGCTGACTCTGAAGGACTGCCCAGGACTCAGAATAAGTGGGAGTTGATCCAGCGGCCGGTAAATCCCCGTAGCGTCTTCAACGGCGACGGCAAAGGCTTGCAGCTGCAGCGTTTCCTCGGCCAGCGCACTGCTGGGGAAGGTTGGTTCACCGGCGCCGCCCTGCTGGAAGAGATAGATGCCATCTGTCTCGGCGATTGGTGTGAATGTGGGATCAGCCAGAAAGCTGTTGATTTCGGCCGTCATCTCATCCTTGCTGAAGGGATAGGAATTGGATTGTGGGTCCAGCAGAAAATAGTCGACGTTCTCCTGGCCGATTTTTATCCAGGGGTAATGATACACATGCTCGCGTAGTGTCAGATGTGGCACATAATGAGGCTGTGCAGCCACACTGGCCCCTTGCGGTACTTCTTTGATCATGGCCAGTCCCAGGCGATCATGATCCGTCACTTGATAAAGGGCTGGATCATATTGTCCCCCTCCGGGCAGCGGACCGTAAAGCCAGTAGCCCAGAGCAGTTGCCAGAAGCAGCCAGACAGTCAACCAGCGCGCCTTGCTCAATCGAAAACGGCCGATGCCCACGGCCGTGGCCGCGAAGAAGACGGGAAGAATCGTGGCCGGGTACCATTTTAGCAGGCCATAAATCTCGGCATCTCCGCTGAGCATCAGTAACAACAATGAGGGCACGGCTATAAGTAGCCACTCCACACCCAAAAAAGGCAAGAATAGCCCCAGCGGAAGGAGTAAACGCCACAAGGCGGACAGCCGTTCGATGCTGATCAATTGTCTGGGCAAGATGAGCGGGTCAGCTTGCAGCGTGGCCGCTATTTCCTCATAGGAATTGCCCAGATAGTTGAAGTAAAACAGTTGTGGGTATTCGGTTCCCGGCGTACGGAAGGCGGGAATGACCCAGAAACTGACCACAACCGACCAGGCCAGACCCAGGATCAGCATAGCCACTCCCCAGCGCCAATCGCGCTGGAAGATGAGCAGGAAAAGCCCCACGCCAAAGACAAACAGGCCGACATCTTCTTTGCCCAGCAAGGCCAGCAGTAAAGCCAGCAGCATCAGCCAACGGCGTTTCATGGCCAGGGCATACAGCGCCAGGGCCAGGAAAGGCAGTGCCAAAACCACGCGGCGAAATTCAAAAAGGGTCATCTGCTGCACAGCTGGATTGAGAAAAAAGGCGAGTAGAAACCAGGGGGCCAGGGCAACATGCTTACGGCGCAAGATAAGGGCCAGAAGCAATCCGGCCACGGCGACGCCGGCAGCCTGGACGAGGAACAGCGCCCGTTCATCAGGCCATAGGTGCAGCAGGGGGGAGAGCAGGGCCATGTAGGGCGAGAAGTGATTACCTAGGATGGAGCGGCTATCAATCGAGGAGAAGAGGAAACGGCCTTCTATCGTATTCCAGATGGCCTGGCTGAAGCGCGCAAAATCGTAGGTGCGGGTATTGAAGGCATTGTGCTTGTTGACAAGGAAGACAAAGATCACGCCAGTGAAAAGCAGGGCCAGGGCGTAAATGCCGTAGCGCAGCCATAGTTGGTTTAGGTGACCCGCTGCTCGTGACACGTAGCTTGTAGGCTTATGGGAAAGCTGTGTATCTGGGGAACTGGACGCGAATGCGACCGCCAGACCGTCACCCGCTTGCGGTTGCTTAATCATCGTCTTCAGGCGGCCATCATTTACGGCCGAAGCAACACCTTCCGCGCACCTGGGCGCCCGGCATGGGCGAACGCGGCAATGCCCTCGACCAGGGCGTATTGCGCTTCTACCGCCTCGGTGACGTGAACGGCGCCTTCTGCCAAAAGACGCAAGGCGGGAGCGAACGGGCCGCAGCGCGATCCGACTACGGTAATCTCCCCCACTACCAACTTGGTCAAATCGATGCTTGATTTTCCCGCAAAAGTGCTTTTCAAGATCAGCGTGCCTAACGGCCGTACCAGGCGTAAGGAGTGTGCGAATCCGGCATCATTGCCCGTGGCCTCAACAACGAAGTCAAAGCTGTCATCCGCCTGGTCTTGCACCAGCCCTGCCTGCAAGCCCAAGGCCGCCGGCAACTCCAGCGAAGCGGGGCGACGGCCAAGCATGGTTACTTCCGTACCTGCCAGAGCCAATACCTGGCCCACCAGCAGACCCAGGCGACCGGGACCGACAACGGCCGTTCTCGCCGAAGGACGTACCAGCACCTGTTCTCGTATGCGCAGTGCGGCGGCCAGCGGTTCGGTGAAGACGGCCGCTTCATCGGACACATTCTGCGGCACTTCTAACAAGTTAGCCACGGGCAAAGTGAGATAGCCGGCGAAGGCCCCATCCCGGCTATGAATGCCCAGGACTGTACGCGCCTGGCAATGTTCAGGGCCGTTTGCGGCACATTCGGGGCACGCTCCACAGCCAATATTGATGCTGCCTACCACGCGCTGGCCAAGCCATTCTGCGTCAGCATCATCAGCAACCGCTTCTACCCGGCCCACAAACTCATGTCCCAATACGCCTTGGAATCCGGTATATCCGCGTACAATCTCCAAATCCGTGGAGCAGATCCCGGCCAGCAAGAGGCGCACTAACGCTTCCCCACTTGCCGCTTCCGGTATTGGGTAATCCGCGCGGACGCCTAGCTTGCCTTCAGCTACGACTAAAGCGTGCATGTTGTCTTAACTGACCAAAGGTATTTCACCCTTCTCCCATGAAACCAGCAGTGGTGAAGCGATGAAGATCGAACTGTAAGTACCGCTCAACATGCCCACGAAAAGGACGGCGATGAAAGGTTTAATCGAAGCGCCGCCGAAGAGCAAGATTGCGACCATGATAAACATGGCGCTTAATTGGGTCACCAGCGAACGATGCACCGTCTCCAGGATTGAACGGTTGACCAGTTTCTCGTAGCGTTCCAACGGCCGTCTGGTGATATTCTCACGGATGCGGTCGAAGACGACGATCGTATCCTGCAGCGAAAAGCCAACCACAGTCAACACGGCCGTCAGGAACAAAGCATCCACTTCCCATCCCAGCAGCACGCCGGTGATCGCCGCGAAACCGGAAATGATAAATAGATCATGCACCATGGCCGCCACAGCGCTGGCTCCATAGCGAAAGGAGTGTTTCACCTGGCGGAAGACAAGCATAATATAGAAGAGGATCACGATAGCGGCCACGACGACGGCGATCATAGCGGCGCGCGTCACTTCAGCGCCCACCGATGGGCTCACGCTTTGCATCTGCAATGTTCCCGGCAGCAACGGCGCTAACTCGCGCTCCAAGGAATCGACAATCGTTTGCGCCGTTTCCGGTGATACAAATTCCGATCGTACCTGCCACGCATTCTGCAGACCATCGCCGCGGATGGCGATGATCGAAGGGTTGCTGATGCCCGCGTCGTTGAAAACTTCGCGGATGCCCAGCTCGGAAACCTCTTCAGTGAACTGTACTTCAAAGCGTGTGCCGCTGCGGAAATCAACTCCGATGCGGAATATAGAGCCCGTGGTCGCCAGGGCGTAGATCATAGCCAGGATGCCGAGGCTGATCAGCACCGCAGAAAAGATGTAGTACTTGCGCCGGTTCTCGACAATTGTGTATAGAAAATTAAATTTGAACATCACTCAATCCCTCAGACCCCCAATAGCATACTCTTATTGCTCAGCCAGCCGGAAGAGCGACCCATGACAACGCGTACCAATGTGCGCGTCACAAAGACGGCCGTGAACATGCTGATCATCACGCCAATAGCCAATGTTAAAGCGAAGCCTTGCACCGCGCTGGCGCCGAAATTACGGCCGAAGATCCACAGAATAAAGCAGATCACTAAGGTGGCGATATTCGAATCGCGAATAGAGGTCCAGGCCCGGTCAAAACCGGTGATGATCGCCTCGCGCATTGAGGCCCCTTTGCGTATTTCCTCCTTCATCCTTTCGAAAACCAGGACATTAGCATCAACGGCCATGCCCGTTGACAACAAGAATCCGGTGATAGCCGGCAAGGTTAAGGTTACCGGAATAAACATAAAAATAGCCACATTAAGTAGGGCGTAAACTAGCAGCGCTACATCGGCCAGCCCGCCTGCCAGGCGGTAGTAGAGCAGCATAAAGAGCAGGACCACCATCAAGCCAATGGCTCCGGCGCGAATGCTGGCGTCAATTGATTGCTCGCCTAACGTTGCGCCAACCTGGCGCGTGCTTTCGATGCGCAAAGGTACAGGCAGGCTGCCGAAGCGTAATTGCAGAGCCAACCGCTGCGCCTCTTCCAGGTCAAAATTGCCCGTGATCGAGCCTGAATCGCGGATGGTGGCGTTGATGCGCGGGCTGGAGATCACTTCCTTATCCAGCACGATCGTCAGAAATTGCCCCTGGTTTTCCCGCGTGTAATTCTCGAACAGATCCGCGGCTTCGGGCTGCAAGGCGAAGCTGACCAAGAACTCGCCGAATTGTGTGCTCTCGGCGCTGGCCTGCCGCAGGTCCGCGCCCGTGATGACCGTATCAAAAGTAGGGGCCGGCTGCAGCACGCTGTCCGTTACCGCTGCGCCCGGGGCGAACTCGCAACGCGACGGACCTTCATCATGCGACGTACGCACGCACATGCCTTCCGGCAAGGGCGTGCTGCCCGAATCAATAAACTCCAACAGCGCTGTTTCTTGAATCAGGGCGATGGCATCTTCCGGATTGTCAATGCCGGGTAGTTCTACCAGGATTCGCCGATCCCCTTCAGTCTGTACCAGGGGTTCTGTGACTCCCAGGGCATTCACACGCCGGTCGATGATCTGCCGCGCCGTATCCATCTGATCGGCCGTGACATCCTGTTCCGGCGGGACGTCCGCCTCTAAAAGAACCTGCAATCCACCCTGCAAATCGAGACCGCGCATAATGGGGTAATTGGGACTTTGCACTACCCACACCGCCGCTGCCGCTATCAGAATGATCAACACCAGCCATCCAAAATCACGTCGAGCCATAATCTTTTCCTTAAACAACAAACGTAAAACGCCACGGCCGTTAGTCCAATGGCATTTTACGTCTTGCAGATTTGTCAAATTATACGCAAGCGATTATAACAAGTTAACGCAAAATTGTTAATTGTGATCGGTGAATGCTGAATTGTAAGCGATCTGACCTGCCGATCACCACTCGCTCTTGGGGTATACTATATCCGCAGGGAAGGTGAAAAACTGGCGGCATAGTCGGCCGTCTCTGCTAAAACAAGCTATGACGATGACCCGCGATCAACACACCCCACACCACCTGCCACCCGCCACCCGCCACTTCACACGACGCAGCCTATGGAAACGGCCGTTGATTCTGGGGTTGATCAGTGTGCTCTTGGTTTTGGCAGCGCAGGTTTCGGCCGTTGGCTTGACGGAGCAAGAACAAGTGACCGCACCGAGAGATCTGTGGATGGATTTGCTCATTGGCCCGCCGCTGGTGCCTCTGTTTAGCCAGGCCGCGCGTGGGGATGATATCGCCCGCGTCGATCATTGGAGCCAGATCAGCCAATTGTCGGGGATCAGCGCTGGACGTAAGATGGTGGTTTTCAAGTCGGCCAAGGAAGCGGAGGAGCAGCTGCCGGGACTGGCAGATCAGATCGATGTTGTGGGCTATAACCTGGAACATGGGCCGGGGACGCCGGAGGATGAAAAGGCGGACCCGGTAGGCAGCATCCAGCGCATGCGTGTTTTGGCGGATGCGCATGGTTTGGTTTTGGCTCTAGGACCTGATCATAGTTTTGCCCTTTCGCATGGAGCAGCTATGGCTCCCTATGTCGATATTTTTGTGCTGCAAATCCAGCAGCAGCAGACGAATCCGCCGGTGGTGATCGATTTTATTGTCCCGCTGGTGCCGCAGCTGCGGGCGGCCAATACGACACTGCAGGTCAGCGCACAGGTGCGCACGGAAGGGGATATGGGGGCGATCGTCAAGCTGCTGGATGGGTTGGAAGGATATTTGGATGGGGTGTCGATCCTGACCAGCCCGCAGACGGTGGATGTGGCTGAAGAGTTGGTGTGGATGCTGCGCGGGACGGTTGTTTATCTACCCCAGATAGTGGGAGATGGGTGATTTATAGTTGCTTATCCTGCCACTCGCCAGTCACCCCTCCAATTTGCCACTTCCTAAACCAGTTTGCGTTTACTTTCATAGACCGGCTTATTATCCAGAATTCGCTGGGGCGAGAAGATGGAGAGGTCGAGCGCAGGTGTTTGGCCGGTGATTAGCTCGCAGAGATAACGCCCCACGGCGTGGCACTGCTGAAAACCGTGCCCGGAAAAGCCATTGGCCAGGTAAAATCCTTGCAGTTCGGGCCACTCACCCAGGATCGCATTGCCATCAAAGGTATTAACGGCATAGAGCCCCGCCCAACCCCGCAAAACCTTGAGCCGGTCGAAAGTTGGCACATAATGAACGAGATCCGGCCACAGATCCTCGCTAAACACATCCTGGTTCCAACTGAAATCTTCGGTGCCAATCGGATCGTTTGGCAGAGATTTGCCGCAGAGGAAAACGCCGCCGTGTTCTTGAATTAAGTACAGCCCGGATGGAAACACGGTGAGCGGCAAGGGACGCTCGGGTCGCGCAGGCGTTTCAATCACAAAGACCTGCCGTTTCGTGGGTTGAATGGGCAAATTCAGGCCAAGGGTCTGTGCGAGGTTCGCCGCCCAGGCCCCGGCTGTATTGACGACATAACTGCTGTCTAGGACGTCGCCTGAAGAGAGCCGTACACCGCTCATACGGTTGCCGTCTTTCAGCAACTCGGCCACTTCGGCCTCGATAATAAGCGCTCCAAGGGCCTCAGCTTTCTTCTTATAGGCGACGAGCATTGCGTAGGGGTCCATCGTGCCGTCTTGCCGTCCGAATGTGCCGCCCACGCAGCTTTCCAGATTGAACAACGGGTATTGCTCGCTTAATATCTCCGGTGTCAGCCACTGCACCTCGCATTTCAGGCTTTTCTGCAAAGCGAGCCCCCTTAGCGCGCCTTCACGGCCGTCTTCGTCGACCAGGAAAAGATCGCCCTGCTGGCGGAAGGCGACGTCTGGTTTGTCGTCGCCCACGGCCATCTCCTCTGCAAAATGTTCCAGCACTTGCAGGGCGTATAGCGACATCTGGATATTTTCTTTGATATTGAATTGAACACGGGTGTTGCCATCTGACAGCGGCGTGGAGGCCCTGGCGTAAGTCAGGTCTTTCTCGACAATGACCACTTTTAGTGTGCTGTCGGCTTTGAGTAGATAAGTCGCCGTGGCGCAGCCCATCACGCCACCGCCCACCAGAATGATGTCATAAGTGTTGTCTTTCATGATCAATCAAGCTCCTTGGGGAAAAGCTGTCAGCTATCAGCGAAATCTGCACAACCTTTGTGCGCGAAGTGGTCTCCTGGGGACACCTTCATCCACTAGCCAAACTCAATCCCCTGAGCCAGAGGTAAGTCCGTTGACCAGTTGATGGTATTGGTCTGGCGGCGCATATATCCTTTCCAGGCATCGGAGCCAGATTCGCGGCCACCGCCTGTTTCTTTTTCGCCGCCAAAGGCGCCCCCGATTTCGGCGCCGCTGGTGCCGATGTTGACGTTGGCGATGCCACAGTCGGAGCCTTCATGGGATAAGAAGCGTTCGGCCGTACGCAAGCTGTCGGTAAATATGGCGCTGGACAAGCCCTGGGTTACCTCGTTGTGCATGCTCAACGCTTCGTCCCAATCGGCGTACTCCAGAATGTACAGGATCGGCGCGAAGGTCTCTTCCTGGACAATGGCCGATTGGATGGGCATGCGCACGATGGCCGGCTCCACAAATAACGGTCCCAGGTCAGGGCGCGGGCGGCCTCCGGCCAGCAGTTCACCGCCCTCCACCAGGGCTTGGGCAAGGGCCCGTTCCATCTGGCGCAGAGCACGTTCCGTTACCAGTGGTCCCATCAGTGTCTTGCTGTCTAGCGGGTCGCCAATGGGCACGGATTTATAGGCATTGACCAGTCTTTCGGCCAAAGCAGCGGCGATGGATTCATGGGCTATAATGCGGCGGGTGGAGGTACAGCGTTGGCCGGCTGTACCCACGGCTCCGAAGACGATGCCCCGCGTGGTTATGTCCAGATCGGCTGTTTCGGTGACGATGATGGCGTTGTTGCCTCCCAATTCCAGGATTGAACGGCCCAGCCGCGTGGCTACTGCTGCCGCTACCTTGCGACCGGTTGGTGTAGAGCCGGTGAAGGAGATCAGGGGCAGGCGTTTGTCCTCGCTCATCAAACGGCCGATATTTCCCCCGCCAACGGTCAGATTAAAGATGCCGCGCAATCCGTGGTCAGCCATGACCTGGTTGGCCAATTTCTGCGTGGCCACGGAGACGAGCGGCGTGAGTTCGCTTGGTTTCCAGATCATCGTGTCGCCGCAAACGGCAGCCAGCGCTGCATTCCAGGAATAGACGGCGACGGGGAAGTTAAAGGCGCTGATGATGCCCATCGGTCCCAGCGGATGCCATTGCTCATACATACGGTGCTGCGGCCGTTCACTACCCATGGTAAGGCCATACAGTTGGCGTGAAAGACCGACGGCGAAATCGCAGATGTCGATCATCTCCTGCACTTCTCCATACCCTTCCGCCTTGATTTTGCCCATCTCCAGCGCTACCAAGTCGCCCAGTGGCTCTTTATTGTCGCGCAAGATGTTGCCAAAATCGCGCACGACCTCACCCCGTTTCGGTGCGGGAATCATGCGCCACGATTTGAAGGCGGCTTGCGCTGTTTCTACGACCTGATTGTAAGCGGCGCCGTCGGCCGATTGCACCTTGCCCAGCGGTTCGCCGGTTGTGGGGTTAATCGATTCGATCATCGGGCCCGACGTTTCCAGCCACTCGCCCGCGCCGCTGCTCGTACCCAGGTTTTCGGCTGCGAGTTCGAATTTGTCTAAGATTGCCTGTGTTGTCATCTTTTTTCCTTCAGAAGTATCAAAGATTGCACAGATTCCTACAAAAGGATCTTGTACACAGATTTTTGAAGTAAACGGATTCAGCGCTAAATAGCGCAGCGGCCAACAACCAGCTGTTAGCAATCGGCCGCCACCCAGTATCCGCCCATTGTCGTTCGCCCTTCGCCAGTTACTACCAGTTAAGCTGCAAACGCCTGAATGCCTGTTTGCGCACGGCCTAGGATGAGGGCGTGGATGTCGTGGGTTCCTTCGTAGGTGTTGACGGCTTCCAGGTTCATGACATGGCGGATGACGTGGAACTCGTCGGAAATGCCGTTGCCACCGTGCATATCGCGTGACATGCGGGCGATATCTAGCGCTTTGCCGCAGGAATTGCGCTTGACGAGGGAGATCATTTCCGGTGTTGCCTTGCCCTCATCCAGCAGACGGCCGACGCGCAAGGTGCTTTGCAGACCGAGCGTGATTTCGGTCATCATATTGGCCAGCTTGAGTTGGATAAGCTGATTGGCTGCCAGCGGACGGCCGAACTGCATGCGTTCCATTGTATATTTGTGCGCTGCGTGCCAGCAAAATTCGGCCGCACCAAGCGCGCCCCACGAAATGCCGTAGCGCGCCTTATTCAAGCAGCCAAATGGTCCTTTTAACCCTTTTACATGGGGCAGTAGATTCTCATCGGGCACAAATACCTCGTCCATCACGATCTCGCCTGTGATGCTGGCCCGCAAGCTAAACTTCCCTTCCGTTTTGGGAGCGCTCAAGCCCTTCATGCCCTTTTCCAGCACAAAGCCGCGAATGTCACCATCCTTTGCGCCGGCGGCATTTTCTCCCTCACCAAATGCCTTGGCCCATATTACAAAAACATCGGCTATCGGAGAGTTGGTGATCCACATCTTATTGCCGTGCAAAATCCAGCCGCCATCCGCCTTTTTGGCGCGACTTTCCATGCTGCCGGGGTCACTACCATGATTCGGTTCCGTCAGGCCAAAGCAGCCGATCCACTCACCGCTGGCCAACTTGGGTAGGTACTTGTTGCGCTGCGCTTCCGTGCCGTAAGTGAAGATGGGATACATCACGAGCGAACTCTGCACGCTCATTGTACTGCGGTAGCCGCTGTCTACGCGCTCTATTTCCCGTGCAATCAGCCCGTAACAGATGTGGTTCAAGCCGGCCGCCCCGTATGTTTCGGGAATGGTCGAACCCAGCAGCCCCATCTCGCCCATCTCGTCAAAGACGGCGCGGTCAAATAGTTCGTGACGGTTGGCTTCTAGAACGCGGGGCATCAATTTGTCCTGGCAAAAATCCCGCGTGGCATCGCGCACCATGCGTTCCTCGCCGGATAATTGCTCGTCGAGCAGAAACGGGTCCTGCCATTTGAATGTTGGTTTTGCCATAATGTCTCTACCCCTTACCTATGTTAAATACGTCCCTGAAGTGTAAGATAAGAATCGGGTTCTGTCATGTAACAAAAGTCACTTGTGAAGATGGTATGCAGGTATTGGGAATCAAGGTGTCAGCGATCGCTTTCCGGAGTCACCGCCCTACGAAGGTAAATTCGAGGTTGTATTACCGCATCTGATAGTCGCTTATCTGGAAAATATGCAAGGCATGAATGACCTAAACGATGCACTTTCCGCTATGGCTGAAAGGATCCTGCCTATCACGGTAATGGTTACGAATGTACGGCTCATTGAAAAGGTTGCTGGCAAACGGCGGAAATGAACGTCCTCTCAGCTTGGCACATGAGCAGATGATTTGCCGGAAATCATTATCATCCTCATGAACTAGAGCCCGCCACCGCCAAGCAATCGTACAAGAATGAGGATGACGCCGATCAGGGGTAGGGCGGAGAAGAGGAGGCGGATGCGGGGACCGGCGACGTAGGTTGTGCCGGCGGCGCCGATCTGTGCGCCAACGGCCGCACCGGTCTGCATCACCAGGGCGACCAATATATCGACGTTGCCTTTTAGGGCATGGGTCAGGGTGCCGTAACCGGCGGAAATGACGATCTCAAAGAGATCAGTGCCCACGGCGACGTGGGTGGGCACACCAATGAAGTAGACGAGCATGGGCATGCGGATAAAGCCACCGCCTACACCCAGAAATCCGGCCAGGATGCCGGTGAAAAAACCAACTCCCAGGACGATCCACAATGAGACCTGGGCGATCCCGGAGGTGGGAAAAGAAACCATCGGCCAGAGACGGACGCGTAATAGCCGCCGGGAAAGCCCTTGAAAGGCGAGCACATCCTCCGCGTCTTGCTTTTCCATCAGCTCATGTACCTCCCCCTCGTGCTCTTTGCGCATAAGGAGCAGGGCGCTGATGCTTTCCCAGGCGGTGAAAGCGCTGATCGCTAGCAGGACGATGACATAGGTAGATCCGATAACGAGATCAACTCTCCCGGTCGGTTTCAGCGCTTCGATCATTTGCGCGCCGGCCTCGATGCCGGCCACGGTGCCGGCGACCATGACCAAGCCGAGGCGGATATCCACATGGCCTAAGGCGCGGTGTCTGCGGGCGGCGACGATCGATTTACCGGTCATATGTGCCAGATCGGTGCCGACGACGATGTTCAGCGGCATGCCGGTCCAAAAAAGGGCTGGGGCAGCGATGAAACCACCCCCTACGCCAAAAAAACCACCCAGGATGCCGACCAAAAAGCCGATAGCGACCAGATAAAGGGGATTGATAAAGACGTCAGAGATGGGGAAGTACATCGTCTAGCCCCTCTTGTTGAGACCGAGGCGATTCATGAGGAAGGTGGTCACCGAATCTAGGAAGACGGCTTGCACGACGATAAAAACCAGGGCGACGATGGCATAGAGGAAAAGGTCTTCGTGGTATAGCGTCACCAACCAATCACCCAGATAACGCACGACCACGTAAAGGTAAATAGTTACCAAGACGGCATAGATGACCATCTTTATGCCGAATCTATGCAAACGCTTCCGTATGTCAGAATTCATGTAGTGGGGTCTCCTTTGTAGGGCGAAGCGCGGGCGGGGGAGTAGATTGCGATTGTTTCTGGTGCGACCATATAGAGCAGCACCGATGGGCCATGGACGATTGGAAAACGTCATTGAAAAGGATGCTTCCGGCCGTTTGGCTCTCTGCAAGGTTCATGCCGTACCTTATCCAAGGGTGCTACTTGCTGCTAAGTATGCACTATCCACCATGGGATCTGCAAGTTGTTGGTAGGATTCGGGAGTCTGTCGAGGTTGTTGAGGGAGGGAGGCGCGGTCTGGAGACCGGTCGCAGCGTTCTAACGTGAGACAGGCTGCAGTTTTGTGATTGGCTGTGGCTTTGAGTGTCGTGGCCAGGAAAAGAAAAAGTGAGCGGCCCGGGCCAGGAGGGGAAACCGGGGCCGCTCACTTTTTGGCGACTTCGATTATTAGTTTATGGTCTTTAGTTAAGTACAGTCTGAGTTTAAGCTAAGTAGAAGGTGAGTGTGACCCTGGGTGCCAGGCACTTGAGTTGATGTTTAGCTCTGGGAAGCGGCGTTAAGCGCCTGGCAGCTTTTAGGGGATGTGCAATTGATGGAAAGTGAACACATTGTCGGGCAAGGGGCTTTGGCTGGCGGTTGCGGGAAGGCGTTCACCGCTGCCGGGATCGTAGAGTCCGGCGGCAAGCCTGTAGGTACCGGCCGCTAAGGGCGCGTCGAGAGGGATGATGTGGCTGTCATGAATGATGTCTCCTTCCTGCCATACGGAAGGGGGGACGAAATTCATAGCGGGTGGGCTATCATGTTGGGCGACAAGATTGCCGGAGGCATCATAGAGGTGGACAAAGACGGTTGCAGGGGTGCCGTCCGGCGCTTGTACTCGCCAGCGCAGGACGACGTGTATCTCGTTTTGGTCTACGGGCTGCGTTGTGACCGAGTCGACGAGCGCCAACCGCTTGTCAAATGTGGCCTGGACAGGAGTGGCTGGTGCGGCGTTGGGCAGCCAGGCGGCGGAGAGGTCGAAGAAGCCGCCGCCGGCCAGGTCGTAGACGAAGATGGCCGTCTGCCCCAAGCGCTGTCGCAATTCCAGCAGGGTGAGCGGTTGGCCAAAGCTGTTCCAACCAGGTGCGTACTCGGGCACGAAAACGGCCGTGACCGGTCGATCGGGTCCGCCATTGAAACGAATGAAATCACGCGCCGTGGCATAAGGAGGAATGACGACTGCTCCTACGGGTGTCCAGGGATAAGGGTTTTCACAACCGTTGGGATGTGCCGCATAGGAGCTGAAAAAGAAGGGTACATTGACGAATAGCAGATCCTGATCCAGCGGGGCGGTATGGGCGAGATCACGCATCTGGAGCACGATATCGCCCGCTTCTTCGTAGAAGTCCAGTTCGCAACGGATGAAAGAGAGCGGCGGTAGGACAATTGCCAGAGTATAGGCAAGCGCGAGGATGGTGGCCAGGGCTCGAGACCAACTCTTTCGCCCGGCAAGACGGGCCACCGCCAGGACGGGCAAAGCCCAGAGTAAGGCGATGCCCACCGCGGGTAAATAATGCAGGCGAGGACTGCCGTAAAGATAATCTGAGGAAAGGAAGAGGATGGAGGGCAGCGCGCTCAGGGCGATCCAGAGCAGTGCAAATAACCATATACCCCTGGCGCGCACGAGAGAGGCTACCAGGAAGAGGAGCAGTGTGGACACCAGGCTCAAGGCCAGTAGGCGCATTACGTTTTCAGCGGACAGGTGGGCCAGGGGCAACAGCGGGTAAACGACTGATTGAAGGAAGGGCAAAAGGTTGTTAGTCAGGGTGGAGAGAGAGGCCAGGCCTTGCTGGCTGTTCTTGGGGATGAAATACCAGAGCAGTAAGTAGAGGGCGGCCGCACCAAAGTAGGCTAGAAACGGCCGTTTGATCCCTTCAAGCAGCCCTTGCGGCGGCTGCTCCAACCACTCGATGCCTACCAGGGCCAGCGGAATAAAAAGACCGTTTTCATGGGTCAGCAAGCCGAGCAAGAATGTGATAAAGGCGGCGACCTGGTAAACGGTACTGCGCGACTGGAATACATCGGCTGCGAGACGCCGCGACTGCTGGTACAACAAGAGGGTCAGCAGCAGCCAGAAGAGCAGCAGGGGATGGGTCAGCGATGCGACGTAGGCGACCGCTTCGTAGCTGAATGGAAAGGTAGCGAAAATTAAAGCCGCGGCCCAGGCGTAGAGCCGGCTGGCGCTGATACGATAGGCAAGGAGCCATAACATGGCCACGTTGGCGGCGTTGAGGAGCAGCAAGAGAGCGTGAAAGAGGGGCGCGTAAGTGCCGCCCAGGGTGACCAAACCCTTGAGGGTGACGAAAACGACAGGGCGGTAGTAGCCATATTCCGCTGAACTCGTGAAAAAATCGAGGAAGGTGCGCGTTTCCATCCAGGCGAAATGGCCAGTGGGATCGTCGTTGAAGAAGGCGAAATTGAGGGCACGGCCGTATAGCAAGCTAGCGAAGATGGCAACGGCCAGCATCGAAAGCAGATTGATCCAGCGCCAGTACCCGTTGCGTGATTGTGTAAATGAGGACATCAATGGATCTCAAGGTGACGTAGATTCACGTGGGTGAAGTGCCGCCCAAGCCATTATCTCGATAATATGACGTCGCAAGCGCTTCTTTGTATGCCACATGGCCCCTACATGGGTTGACGGCAGGATGACTAGTGTCTCACGTGGATAGATGACGGCGTGCTGGTCGAAGCGGAAGAAGAGATCATCAGCGCCTAAGACCGGGAATATGCGATCTTTGTCGCAGTGCTCATAATAGGGAGTGAAATTAAGAAGATCATCCAGATCGGCACGCGGGATCGGCAGGGGACGGCCGAACAGGTTGGCGGTGTCTGCGAGTACTTGGGCCAGGTTTGGTGAGGCGAAAAGGGGGATGACCGCGCGCGTGCGCTGGAAAACGGCTTCATAGAGCAAACTTGTGATGCCGCCCCAACTCAGCCCACTGACGGCCGTAAAGGCGGCATTCTCCTGCTCAAACCGCTCCTGCATCAACTCCATGCTGCGCAGCGATCCGGCAAACATCTGGTAAATGTGCTGGACGGATGAAAACCCCGTTGAGATTGGTTCGGAGAGGCTGTTGTGATAAGGCGCTTGCACGGCGACGGTGTGGGCGGGAAAGGGTGCGGATTTGGGTATCAGACGCTCCCACGTGCTGGTATACGGTATTTCGGCGAAACCATGATGATAAAGCAGAAGCGGCGCTCGTGGCCGGACAGCTGGTCTGACTTTAACGTGACAGCGGATCTCCCCGAAAGGAGTATCCAACCAGATGGCATGCTCACCCGGGGAGACCAGGCTATACAGCGCGGTCTTGCGCCGGTTGACCTGGGTCTGGGCCAAAACCTCCTCCAGGGCGATGGTGGTTACATAGTTTTCGTCAAATGAACCGGGCAAGCGACGATTGATGGTATATAGAACCAGTTTGTCGACCTGCTGGCTGAGCGTTTTTTTGACTGAAAACGAGAACATGTACTCTCCAAAGCCCCCCGCGTGTTATTGGTGGAGCTACTCTCGACCTATTTGAAAAGGCGCTCGATCTGAATCTCTTCTGTCAGTGACAATAATTCCGGATCACCAGTAAGTAAGACGGCATCAAGTTTCTTAGCCGCGGCCACGGCGAATGCATCTGCATAGGAAATGGGATTATTCATTCTGTATCTGGCAGATGTGAACACGCTGTGTTCCGCTGCTGGTAAAATCTGGATAGGCAGCTTCTGAATAGTTGTCAGCAATTCTTCCGCTGTCTGTGCGCCGTTCTTGCGTCCAAATATATAAAAAACTTCCCCGAGATTAATGAGCGACATCGCGAGTTGGACCTCGTTCTGGCCGGCTTTTCGCATAAGCTCTGCCACGCGTTCGGTGGCCGGATTCTCTTTCTGTAGTAAGGCGAGCATAGCCCAGCTATCCAGTACGAAGCGTGTGCTCATGTTTTCGCTCCCGTTCTATTTCCCAGCGGCGTTCAGTCTCAAGTTCTTTAATCAGATCTGCACCTGCCGCTAGATCCTGCAATCTGACTATAATGCGATCGACCTCTTCCGCCGCTAAAACTGGTTCTAGGATTACCCGACCATCTATCAGTTCGACCTCAAACTCGGCCCCTGCCTTCAGTCGAAGCGCCTGCCTAATTTTCTTGGGAATGACGAGTTGGCCCTTAGATGATAGTTTAACAAGCATAAATCACCTCTCGATGCGCAAATATTCTTACTTTCTTCCCGCTTGTAAGAAATTCTAGCGTACTGCCATGACGCTTGTCAATCCTGTCATCTTGCGGCAGCCTGCAGGAACTGTTGGTATCAAAGGATTCTATTAAGCGTCCAGGTCACGTCAATATGCGACAATACAGGACTTTCCCAAAGTCAGGATCATAAGTGAATTTGTCATTCCCAGGCAGGTGGAAATCCATTTCTTCAACGAAGGGGATGGATTCCTGCCTGTGCAGGCATGACAGTGGCAAAGCAACTTTGGAAAAGCCATGGCGACAATAGGGTGGCGCTTGACAGGAGCGAGGCTATCCCTATAATTCTGGACAATCTGAAATCAAAACGCGATGAGCGGGACGAGTAATCGTCGAGACGGTGAAAGAGAGTAGATGGCCGGTAGGCTGAAAGCCACTACGACAAGAACGCCGATGAAAACCACCCGTGAGTGACTTTCTTGAAAACGGGTAATACTGTGAGTATGGAGGTCCGGATGGCTCCGTTATCAGCCGCGACGAGAGTGGTTTGCTGCCGTGTAAGAGCGGCATAAAGGCTACGAAAGTTGGGTGGAACCGCGATGCCATCGCCCCAATTGGGTGATGGTTTTTTTTGTTGGGTGGCCTGCCTGCATGGCGCAGGAGAGGCTAAACCTTTGTGGAGGACATGATGATTAAGAAAATACCTGTTGGTATTCTGGCAGCGACGGGCGCTGTGGGACAGCGCTTTGTGCAACATTTGGTCGATCATCCCTGGTTTGAGATTACGGCCTTAACCGGTTCGGCACGCACCGCAGGACGCCCGTATGGTGAAGGCGTGAACTGGCTGCTGGAGGGTGACCCGCCGCAAGCCATCGCCGGTATGATCGTCCAGCCCACGCAGCCCAACCTGGAGGCCCAGGTCCTGTTCTCAGCGCTGCCGACGGCCGAGGCGCGTGAGCAGGAAGCGCAGTTTGCCGCGGCTGGTTATCCCGTGTTGACCAACGCCTCTCCTTATCGCATGGATCCTTATGTGCCGCTTTTGATCCCCGAGGTGAACCCGGACCATTCAAGCCTCATCCCTTACCAGCAGGAAGCATATGGATGGTCAGGCTATATCGTGGCCAATGCCAACTGTTCGACGACCAGCATTGTCTTGCCGATGAAGGTGCTGCATGAGGCATATGGCCTGGAAACGGCCGTTGTGGTGACGATGCAGGCTATTTCAGGCGCAGGCTATCCTGGCGTCGCTTCGCTGGATATCATGGACAATATTGTGCCGCACATCGGTGGCGAAGATGGCAAGCTGGAAAGTGAGCCGCGCAAATTGTGTGGCACGTTTGAGGACGGTCGTATCGAAATGGCCGATTTCGTGGTCAGTGCCCAGGCCAACCGTGTGCCGGTGATCGACGGACACCTGGGTAGTGTCTCGGTGAAGCTGCGACAAGAGGCAACGGCCGCAGAGGCGATCGCGCTTTTTCAGAACTGGCAGCCGCCGGAGATCTGCCGCCAATCTGCCGAGCATGCCTGACCCTGTGTTGATTTATCGCCCGGAGGAAAACCGGCCGCAACCTCGCCTGGATCGTGACGCGGGCAACGGGCTGGCCTGGACCGTGGGCAAGGTGCGGGAATGTCCAGTCAACGATCTGCGCTTCATGTCCATCACGCACAACACGCTGCGCGGAGCGGCCAGCGGTTCGGTGCTGAATGCGGAGCTGTTGGTCTTACAGGGGTTTATCAAATGAAGCATTTCAAATGAGCTGGAGGCGTAGGTATCCTCAGATGGCGCCCAACCACATTTGAGAATGCTCCTTCCCCAACTCAAGGCTGCGGCACCCTGGCATGGTCGTGAGACCGGCTGAGCAAAAAACAGAAGTCAGAGCAACAGTAATTAACCAGGAATAAAAACGGCCCACCTGTTAAGGCGGGCCGTTTTGCTGTCAAAAGGGGGTCTTATGTTGCCTATTCTCCCAGCAAGAAGGCCATGAGATCTGCCAGGTCTTGGGGATTCTCGCCCATGCGCAGCGCGAAGTTGCCGAGCATGGCACTAGGCGGACCGACACAAGGGCCGGTCGGGCAATCAGGCGAGATGAAGGCACTGGGGTCTAGAACGGACTCGTATACGTAATCCGGCGCCGTGTAGCCATCGATTCGTTCTGCACCCGTTTCGGCGATATTGCCAAGGAAGGGGCCGACGAGAGCAGAGGTCTCATCTTCCAAATTGCCGTGGCAGCCGGTGCAGCCATAGCTCAGGAATAGTTCTTCGCCTCGCGCCGCGTCACCTTCAGGGAAAGCTGCCTTAAATTCGTCGACCGTTTCCTGCCAGTCGTAGACGATCAATGGCTGTGAACAAAGCTCTTCGGTTTCCCAGTTTAGGACATACTGTGTCAGGTCGACGATCTGGTCACTGCGCAGCGGTCCACCAAATTGGTCGGACCATGTGGGCATCTGCGTGCCGTAACGGCCGCTGGCGATCGTGGCTTGAATAAAGCTAAACTTGGCTCCCTGCCAATTCATGGCTTCCATGCGCAGGGAGGGCTCACCACAAAGAAGAGGCGCGTAGTTGAGCGGCAGGCCGATACAGCCGATGGGCTCACCTGTACTGGCGTCATAACACTCTTCCGCCTTGCCGTTCACACCATGACATGTGGCGCAGCTGCCGTTAAACAGGTCGGCGCCAGCTTCAATCTGGCGACCTTGTCGCGCACCGGTATACCGTTCTAGCCGCCCCGGTTCCCGCAAGGCTGCATATCCTAAGACCATCATGCTAATCATAAAGGCGATGGTTCCGATGATAATCTTAACTTGCATTATCTTCTCCCTTTCTGCCTGCCAGCTTTGCTAGAGAAACAAAGAATCCCCACAACAGAAACAATCTAGCACTTGTTGGCAAAGCTGCACTCTTCCTCGTAGTTTGACTCGCGATGCTTGAACTTGACCCACTCGTCCGAAAGGAAAAGGTATTCACCAGGATTATCGGGATCTGCAACTTCATAGTAGAGGCGAAGCTCTAGCAAACCATCCTGAACTTCCTGGACTCGCATCTCCGCGTACGGATCGGGCATGGCTTCCTTATCGTTGATGCCAACTGTATAGACTTTCTGTCCCTCGGTTTGCGTTACTTTGCACGGCTGGTAATCTGAATTACCCGTCAAGGTGCAACTGTGCTTAACCATGGCCTCTTCATAGCCCTTAAGCGCCGCTGTGAATTGTGGACTGCCGGACACTTCCTGTCCAGGGAGGTATGCACCATTTCGCATTTGATCGTAGGGGACGGCCATCATGGGACTGGCGCCCTCTTCAGGTAACACTTCGATAGAGACCTCGCGATCAGGCGAACTCGCTACGCGGAACTCCGGAGTGCCCATCCAGTTGGAAACCAGCATAAAGGCGATGAAGAGCATCGATACGGAGAGGCCCAGGCGCCGGTCAGCATAGCGACGGCTTTGGCCTACCTCGAAATAGGGCATGACGATAAAGGCGACCATCAGCAAAGGAATAAAAGCGACCACCAGCGTCTTGTCAGCCAGTTTGAGCCAGCCTTGCGACCAGGAGAGATACCAGGGCGCTACCACGTGAAGCGGGGTGATTACCGGATCGGCATGGCTTTCCAATGGGGCATCCCACAACCAAAGCGAACCGGCAATAAGGAAGAGCGTGAGCAGGGCGGTCCACATCAGCTCGCTGGTCAATAAATCGGGAATGAAATAGCCACGTTCATTGCGGGGAACGCGTTTAGCGGTGTCTTCGCCAATTTCCTCACGTCCAGGCGGCAGCGAAAGGCCGTGCAGCACCACCTTGTAGTAATGGACGAAGAAGAAAATGCCCAGCAATAGTGGCAAGAGCAGGACATGGAAGAGGTACCAACGTAAGAGGCCATCAGCCCCTAGAGCGGGCCCACCCTGCAGGATCAGAAGGATATTCTGGTTAACGACCGGCGGCGCCGGTGCGGCATCGGAAGCGCTGAGGAAAACGGTTAAGGCCCAGTACGCGAGTTGATCCCAAGGAAGGAGATAGCCGCTGAAACTCAACAGTAAGGTGAGCACCAACAGGAGCATACCGGTAGCCCAGGTGAATTGGCGTGGCTTCTTGTAACTTCCGGTAATGAAGGTGCGCAACATATGTAAGGCGACGACAAGGACCATCACTTCCGCACCAAGGCGGTGCATATTGCGGAAGAGCTGCCCCATGGGCACGTTGCTGATGATATTCCACATGTTGGAATAGGCGATCAGCGGGCTGGGCGTATAGAAGACCATTAAGATGATGCCGGTGATGGTCTCCCAGACAAACATAAAGGTAGACAACCAACCCAAGCGGAAAGTCGGGTATATGTTGGTGACTTCGGTATGGTAGAAGCTGGGTCGAATATGCAGCCAGAATGCGTCAGCATGGGGCCGCAAGCGGGGATTTGGCCGGCGTGGCTCATCACCTCGTAATGCGGAGCGAATGTCGTTGACATTCATACCCGCCGTGATGCGCTCAACTATTTCATCAGACTTGACGACAACAGCTTGCTTGATTCCCAGTTCCCTAACTTGATTGTAGAAAGTAGTCATCTACTTGCTCCTTCAGTCGTTATGGGCAAGTGCCCGAAAAGTCGCACAGCAAGGTGTCCGAGGGCCCCTTTTTTCGGTCGCCAGTGTCTATGCTGAGGAATGCTGTCCCATCGGGCACCTTCATCGGGTTGAAAAAGTCATCAACCAATTCGGATTCGGCTAAAACGGTGGTTTTATCCTCGGCCAGAGCGTACATCTTGAAGCGATCCAAGGTGCGTGGCGCGGGAGATTCGATACGCCGGCCGTCCAGCCGATACTTGGAACCGTGGCAGGGGCATTCGAAACGGGAGTTGGCCGGGGTCCAGGAGTAGATGCAACCCAGATGGGTGCATACTTTGTAGATGGCGACAGCGCCAATACTTGGTCCTTCGTCCGGGGCCTGATACATCAGTACGTTTGGCTGTTCTGTGTTCAAGTTGGAGAGCCAGAAACGGCCGTCGGCAAAGTTTGCCGGTGCGGTATTTTGTTCCGGCAAGGATTCAATCGGAAGCACAAAGCGGCCGCCGAATTCTCCTTCACGGAAGCGAGGTATAAGAAACCAGATCAATAGACCCGCCGCCTGCGCTGTCAAAAGAACGATAGACGCGCCCCAAATGTAGTAAAGGAACTCGCGTCTGGTCATGCCGCTGCCAGCCTCATTTACGCTTGCTGCTTGACTTGCCATAAGGCTATTCTCCTGAGTGGGATGATATAAAGATTCCCTCTTTACTTGATGAAGCTGCGAGTCACATTGGACACCCTCAGCCAAACAACCCAAGGGGTTGTACTTTTTGTCACGAAAGGAATTATAGCAAAAGATAAAGGAGTAACAAAAAGCGAATTATGGGCGCTGAGGGACTCGAACCCCCGGCCTCTTCGGTGTAAACGAAGCGCTCTAACCAACTGAGCTAAGCGCCCTACAGAAACTGAATTATAGCCAGCCTACCAGATAATGCCAGTGCAAAAAAACGGGCTAGAATGGCAGCTTCATGTGCGCAAATATGAGGCGCCGTTGACGTCGATGATCGCCCCAGTCATAAACTGGGATCCTTCTGAAGCGAGAAAGAGGGTAGCATAGGCGACTTCTTCGGGCTGGGCGACGCGGCCAAGTGGGCTCTGGTTGCGAATGGCATCTCCCTGGGGGCCGGTCAAGTGATCGCGGGCCATGTCGGTTTGTACAAAGCCGGGTGCGACAACGCCAACGAAGATACTGTATGGGGCCAGGTATTTGGCCAGGGATTGGCTCATGGCGTTTAGGCCAGCCTTGCTGGCTCCATAAGCGGGCGCATCTGGTTCGCCGCGAAATGCGCCACGCGAGGAGATGTTGACGATCCGTCCGCCTCCTTGTTTGATCATCTGTTGCGCAGCACAATAAGTTGCGTTGGCCGCGCCGATCAAATTGGTGTCCAGGACCAACTGCCAGCTTTTTTGCCAGTTTTCATAGGATACGTCGGCCAGGGGATGGTCCTGGTAAATGCCGGCGTTGTTGATCAGGATATCCAAGCGGCCCATTTCCTGCACGATCTTGGCGACCATTTCCCGTACGGCCGCAGCATTCTTGATATCGGCCTGCACAATCATGTGAGGTCCGCCGGGAAGGGATTGCACTGTTTTTTGGGCAGCAGCGGCGTTGCTGTTGTAATGTACGACCACGCGCGCACCCCGTTCGGCAAAGGATTGGGCCACGGTACGGCCGATGCCGCGCGAAGCGCCGGTTACCAAGACGATCTTGTTGCTAAAATCCATAATTTCCTCCGAAGCCAATTTTGCCCGTAGTTTAGCAAGAAGCTCAACTTCTGTCAGAAGTTGAACTTCTAGTGGAAACTGGGTTCTAGATTGACGAGGTCGACTTCGCGAAGCTGTAGTTCTATCTGGCTGTCAAGCTCCAGTTCCTGGCGCTGGTAGACAGAGGTTTCCAGCCCCAATTGGGGTAGTAGGACAAGGTGGCGCCGGCCGTGCTTTTCGATGACGATGCCGTCACCTTGCCAGCCCGGATGCTGCAATAAGTAGACGGCGGTCCAGTGGCGGTTGGAAAGCCTTTCCACGCGGCGAACATCGCGGATGACTTCATCAGATTCACCAATGAGGGCCAGAATTTGCTGTGAATCGAGCGGATCGTCGCCCCGCAGAAAAGCGCGCAACTGCTGGTGTACGACGAGATCCAGGTAGCGTCTTAAGGGGCTGGTGCACTGGACATACAAATCCATACCGAGACCGGCGTGCTTGCCGGGCACGGTGGACTTCTGACCCGGTTTTAGCATGCGGCGCAGGGCGAACATGGCCGAGGCTGATTGGCCAGACGGGAGTTCATCTGTAGGCGCAGACTGTGTTGTGAAAGGGATGGGGATGCTGTTGTCGATGGCAAAGCGCGCGACCGCTTCGCCGGTCATAAGCATTGCCTCGCGAACAAGATCGCGGCTGCGTAATTTGAGTATCGGCTGTAGTTCGACGATCCCATCTTCGACATGTACTTTTACCTCGGGCAAGTCGATGTGAATGGCTCCGTTATCGCGGCGGCGGGCCTCGTGTACTTGGGCAACTTCTAGCAATTGGCGCAAAGGGGTTTCTTCCAGGCGTGTTTCAGCTTCACGATAGCTCATTCGCGTGACCCGCACCCTGCTGGGCATTATCTCACAATTGATGATTTCCCCGGCGTCGTTTAGATCGAGGGCGAAAGAAAGGGCGGGGGAGGTATCTTGCAGTCCCAATGCCAATATCTGGGTGGCCAGGGGCGGCAACATGGTCGCGGTTCCTTGCGGCAGGTAGAGGTTGGCGCCCCTGGCGCGCGCTTCCAGGTCGGCTGTTGATCCGGGCAAGATCAGGGCGGCGGCATCGGCGATGTGGACCCAGAGGCGCCCATTTTCCCAGCTCAAGGCGTCATCAGGATCAAGGCTGCCGTGATCGTCGATAGCCAAGGCAGTCAAGTGGGTCAGATCGCGCCGCGCTTCATCTAGCAGGGGAGCCATAGGCGCGTTGGCTGAAGTTGCCGGCAAACCGGCCCGAGCAGGATAGGGGTCGTAGTTGATATCCCAGGTACCCAGTTTCAACAATAGGGCGTGGGCATTTTCCTCAGTTTCGGCCTGTTTCAGGGCGCGCAGTACCTGGCTCTCTTGACGTTGCCCTAAGGCAAGGTTGATGACATCTTGCACATAACGGTCGTCTTCGGGTGCCGATTCTCCCGCTTCGACGCGCTGTAGGAATGAAATCCAGGCGAGCTGCTCTGCCGCCTTGGCTTCACGCGCGGCACGTTCGGCCGTGACTTCTGCCTCACTGCGGGCGGTGATGGCATCTGGCGTACCGCTGAAGTAAAGCCCATCGTCAACTAACTGCCAGGCTGCCCAAGCGGAAGCGACGGAATACTCATCATAGGCGAGTTCGGCCAACTCTTCCAGGTTGCTGGTTTCTCCGGCCAGCAGCTCCCAGGCGGTTTCAACGTCAGCAGTCAGAGGGGTCAGGTCGGCCAGGTTTCGAATGGGGCCGGGATGTAAGAGCAATACATCCTTGGGACGAACGTTTAGGGTGCTGCCGGTGCCGGTGTCAATGGTTAGTTTTTTGCCAATTATCTGGCGGATACAGGCCGGTTTTTGTTTGTAGAGAACCAGGCTGTCCTGGTGGAGCGTTGCTGTTGGCATGGGTCAATTGTAGGAAACACGGCCGTAAAATGCTAGACCACCGTCAGTTTCATACGTTCCGTGCCGCTCAAGATAGGGCGGAAAATAGTTGATTAGCTGAATTGTTGAATTGCTACAGGGTGTGTTTCATTTCAGTTGAAGCTAGAGGAGTGAACATTCTCAAATGCGACCGAACGGCAGCTGAGTATGCCTACTACTCCAACTTATTTGAAACGTACCCACTGCATAATTGTTAACGGGGTTGTGTGGTGCGGTCCGTATCTCCTGTGCTACACGGATTGGGGACCTTGGAGGATGGGGGGCTCGGATTGGACGAGGCGGTAGAGGTCGATTATGTGGCGCAGGGTGATCAGTCCTAGGAGGCGACCGGTTTCGCTTACAACGGGCAAGGCATCCAGCTTTTCGGAGAGCAAACGCTGTTGTACGGTAAAAAGATCGCTGTCCGCTGTGACCGGGTGAATATTATGCAGCATGATGTCTGAGACTGGCGTGTATGAAGGGTAGGTACGCAGTGCCGCGCGCAAGAGCAAATGAGGCAAGAAGCCGACCAGTTCATCCCCAGAGACAACGGCGAAGCTTTGCTGCCCGCTGTAGGCGCCCATATTGGCGGCCTGCTGCAATGTGTAGCTTGACTGCAACTGGTATACCGAGGTTGAAAAGGCTTGCTGGACGGTGTGCTGGCGCAAAATATGGCCCACTTGGGTCGCCTGTGCTTCCTGGGTCGCGGCGCCATAGATAAAAACAGCGATCAATAACAGGAAAAAGCTGCCGTTGAGCAGGCCGTAAATGCCCAGTGATACGGCGATAACACGTCCTAAAAGGGCAGCGATATGGGTAGCACGGGCATAGTCAAGGCGTAGGGCGAGCAAGGCGCGCAAGACACGCCCACCGTCCATGGGGAAGGCAGGAAGTAGATTGAATATGGCGAGGAAAATATTGGAGATGAAAACGTAGGAAAACAGCGCCACCAAGGTTACGCCGGCCAGGCCGGCAGAGGCATTTAGCAGCGTTGACATATCGATGCCGGCCGCGATGGCAACGGCTAGTAAAAGGATGGCGATGACTACGTTTACTGCCGGGCCGGCGATGGCGATGACCAGTTCCTGCAGCGGTTTCTCAGGCATACGTTCCAGCTGGGCCATGCCACCGATGGGCGTCAATATGATCTGTTTTACGGACACGCCGTAGAATTGGGCGGCGAAGCTGTGACCCAATTCATGTAATGTGACGAAAACAAAGAGGATAGTGACGGCAACGACGCCAAATAGTGCGCCGCTCAGGCTGCTGAAAAGCAGGCCGAACTGCATGGCGGCCCAGGCCAATATAAACGGAAAGGTCGCGTGGAGGCGCAGGTCGATGCCCTTAATGGTTAGTAGCTTCAAGGATTTGTTCATTGTTCCATTATAAGCGCAAAGTCTTGGAAAAAGGTTAACAAGTTTACAGAATCGCTGAGAGGAGTATGAGAAGCTACGTCTTGGGAGTTCGAGGCATCAACGTTGTGAGCGCCGTCGAACCGCTACGGCGGTTACTACAAACCTGAGGCCTGAACCGCTGAAGCGGTTACTACAGACCAAAGTTGAATTCCAGGTGGGCGGTGTCGTTGAGCCGGGAGAGGAGGAGACAACCGTCCCCGGCCTCGACGATGTTGATGCCTGTGTTACCGCGTAAACTGAGACGGCCGTATTCACCGACAGGCAAACCGAGCACATAAAGCAGGATGGTGTGCAGCAAACCTCCGTGGCTGACCACAGCCACCATCTCTCCTGGATGGCGCGCCACCAGCTTGTCAAAAGCGGCAACGGCGCGGGCGTGCAATTCCTGATTGTCTTCCCCGCTTGGCGGGTAGATGCTGCCACGGGTCATGGCGCTGAACTCATTTGGGTATTGGATCTCTATTTCAGCGCGGGTCAACCCCTGGAAGGCGCCGACATCCCGTTCGCGCCAGGCGCGGTCGCGGGTCACTTGCAGACCAACTGCTTCGGCCAGAATATCGGCCGTCTGCGCGGCACGTTTTAGGTCGCTGCTGTATAGGGCCTGGATGGGCCAGTTGGCCAAGCGCCGGGCGAGGGCGCGAGCCTGGTCGATGCCCGTGTCATTGAGCGGAATATCCTGGTGGCCCTGCCAGCGTTGTTCGGCGTTCCAATCGGTGAGGCCATGGCGAATGAGCAGAATGGTTGTTTGCATAAGAAGGTACCAATCACACTTCTGAGGTTTAGGCTTGAGTTTGCAAAAGAAAAAATGAAAAATCCTCAGAGGTGTCTCAATTAATTTTGGAGCGGCTGTTGAGGGCGGAGGCGATGCTTACCAATGTCGCGCCGTCTATGAGGGTCATGGGCTTGTGTTTTGCCCATTGGCGCGCGGCATCGGAGATATCGGCCGTTGTTACGAGAAAGGCGTGGTGGACTCTTTCATGAATCATGGTGCCAAATAGTTCGCGCACGATGTCGGGCCCGATGGTATGGCGATAGCGCTTGCACTGCACGATGGCATGCCGTCCACCAGCCCGGGCCAGTTCCAAATCGACGCCCTTGTCCCCGCTGCGACCGCGGAGTTTGACCTGGTATCCTTTCTGGCGAAAGAGGGCGGCGACATACTGTTCAAAGGCAGCCGGGCTGAGGGCGACCATGTCTTCGATGGAAAGCGCCGCAAGCGGCCGGATCTGTCGCCGTTGACGCGACCAGAGCAGGGTTGCTACGATGCCCACTGTCAGGCCCGAAGCGACTTCGAAGAGAAAGAATAGTTCGGTCACAAATGATGGCAAGTGACTGATCCAGGTGGGTTGTATCAGGTAGTGGTAAGCTAACCAGAGGAAGAGCAGAAGGGCAGCGATGGCGAGCAGGGTCCAGAGGATATCCGGCTTGGCGGCTGAATGGTTTAATTTGCTCCTTTGGCGGAACTGCGAATCAAAGCGAGCCAACATAGATGATTCTGCTCCGTTACTGCTTGGCTGGTCGTGCTGTGGATATTCTAAGTAGAGTGCTGGCGAAAAGCAACTTTATGTAATGGAATGGCTATGATGTGTGATTTGCTGCGTCTTTATGTAAAGTTTGGTGACCGGCCGTTGGGTTTGGACGATTTTGTTTCTTTGTTCCTTTTGATATCTTAATGCTGGGTTCAAAGGCGGTTTTGCTGGAGAGGCGAGTGGCGAGTGGCTAGGCGAAGCAGGTCTTCATGAGAGGCATTATAACATAGAACTAGTGTTCTGGTCAAAAAGGTGTTTTCACTTGTGCTTTGGGAATGGCTACGATGGTAATGTGGTTGGCTGATTTTGGGCGTGCGGTCGGAAAGGTGTTGTAATGGACGGCCCTGGGTCGTCTCCGCCGGGTTGTATGCTGAACTTGCGCCGGTGCCCAGGCGGCGCAGAAAAATGTTGGCAAACGAGCGAAAATCTGAGCTTTCTTCATTGATATTTTTGTTAGCGATGGTCGTGGTCGCTCAGATCGCTTTACATATTGGGCCAGTGAACGCACATTTACCAATATTGTCGAGTGATCCGTGCAAATATGGAACTGCCCACCAGGCGCTTTGCACGGTAGCGATCTTCAGACGGTTCTGTGTTCCTAGGCGATCAGATATTAACCGACCTGGCCGGCAATGTGCGCGGCAAGGGCAATGGCCGTCAATCGGCACTTGACCAGGCGTGGAAAGTTTTCCAGCACGAAGCGCAGAAAGGTTGATTCATACGCGGTGATATAAATCCTACCCCACGTATGCTATAATTAATGTGTAGCACAAAGGGGTGTAGTCATGTCAAACAAGGTAATAGGCTTTCTCGTATTAGCCTGGATCATATTCATAGCTTTTGCAGCGTGCGGGTTAACTATCTCCGCCATTTACTTTTTATGGCTTTTCCTTCAGTCAAGCGGCGCATAGCGTAGGGTTTTACGGATCAATCTACTCCCAAATATCCTTTGCCAGAAACTGATTTTCTCTCCTTGGGCATGGTTCACAAGGCGGAAAATGTTCTATACAAGTTCAATCCCAAATGTGTCATTACTTCGGTGGGCCCAGACCAGGTCTGAGCAAGGATTGGTGACTTAATCCTTACCACGATTACTTAGCCAATACGTGAATAGGGCAGTGACTAGAGCAACAACCAGAAGGCCAACTAACCCGTTGAGACTAAACAGACCTGCTGAAGCATCCTTCACACTAAGCCAAAGCGGTACTTCAACCGTTATATCATCTCGATAGACCTCCTCCCTTAGATGTTCAACGATTCCTTCCATTTCTACCAGGCGATCAATACGCAAGATAAGCCTATGAGTTCCACCCTCCTTAGGCAATACGGTCCATTCCCACTGGGTTGGCTTATCATCATAGATAAGTTGCTCGTCATTGGCTTGAAGAGGTACGATCTCAAAGGCACTTTCTGGCACTGCAGCAAGCGACACTGACATACGTTTCGCCATTTTTATCGTCGCGGTTACCACATTGCTTGGCTGCTGCTGCACTTCCTCCAATTCCTGATCCAGCTCAAGCAGTAAATTGTCATCTTCGGAGGGGCTAACGAGCAGGATTACTTGCACCGCTTCCTCGCGAATCATGCGCTTTGGGACATCATAAGCAAGGGAACCAAAGTCAGGAGTCGGGGTTACTGTAGGTAATGGTGCCCCCACAGTTGTGACGACACGAGTAACCTCGACTACTGCAGGTTCAGCAGATCCGCCGCAGGCTACAAGAGCCAAAACCAGCAGCAAAGCGATCCAAAGAAACTTAGCGAAGCGTTTTTCACCTTTACCCATGACCCCTCCAAGGTATTCAAAAGGGCAATAGTCAGATACAGCCTTACTGAGAACAGTATAACATAGATTCCCCTCCCCCCGCTTAACAAACACCCGCTGCCAGAAACCTGTTTTTTCGCCCTTGGATAATGCCGTTTGGACCAAGCTCAGCTTTTTGAGCTGGGCTTTCCCACTGATCTGTGAATTTAGCTTTTTTATCCTGGACAGCACCAATTGTATCATGGCTGTTGTACACGAAGTGGTCGCTGTGCGACATTGTTGTGGGCTGTTTAGGGAGCTGCGCGATGCGGGTGTGGCTTTCCGGATCTCAGGTCTGATTGATGCGTGGGGTGAGCGCGGGGGTTAGCGGTGCGGCCACGAAAGATACGGCCGTGCAGGCGAACCTAATTGTGCTTCTGAGATGGGTTGGTGTGTAGATTACGGCTATGGGGTGGTTGGGGTATGAATCTATGGTGTAATGATTGGGTTTCTATATAATAGCCCGTCGAATTTCTAACGACGAGGAAGGATTTCTTTTCAGTGGGGAGCAAGGGAAAAAACAATGAACGATCGACAAGTTGCCCGAAGAAAATTGACTGTTTATTTGATCCTGGTCTTTGCTCTCAGCTTATTGTTCTATATTAAGATTGCGCAAATCGGCGATCTCAATGTGGCTGGGATGTGGGTCTTAGGACTGATGTGGATGCCCGCCTTGGCGGCTATCATCACAGCCCTGATTTTCCAACGCAATATTCGTGGCTTTGGCTGGGGACCGGGAAAAATAAAATATCTCATCTATGGCTATGTGATCCCGCTACTGTATACCACAGCGGCCTATGCCATCATCTGGCTGACCGGTTTGGGTAAGTTCAGCGGCGGGGATGGATTTATCTCTGCTCTGCTAAATGGGGCTACCCTTGGTGTTCTGCAAGCGATGTTACTTGCCTTGGGTGAGGAGATTGGTTGGCGCGGCTTCATGGTTCCCCAGCTGGCCAAATTAACCTCCTTCAATAAGACTGCCCTCATTGGTGGCGTCATTTGGGGGCTCTGGCATCTGCCGATTATCATTTTCGGCGGTTATAATAATGGCGCTCCTGTTTGGTATTCAATTTTGGCTTTTTTCGTGCTGATCATCAGCATGAATTTTGTTTTTACCTGGCTGCGTCTTGCTTCCGGCAGTATCTGGCCAACGGTGATCATGCACGGGGTGCACAATACCTTTATTCAAAGCATTTATGAGCCTGTGACAGAGAATACAGGCAGTACCCAGTACTTCAGCGACGAGTTTGGCGCTGTCCTGGCCGTGATCGGTGTCATAATCGCTGTAGTGGTCTCACGGTTTGCTCCAAAAACCGAAGGTGATGTTTAGTGCGAGGTGAGTAATGTTTGATGAAGCACGGCAGCAAGTAATTGACCAGATAAATGACTTTCTACAGCGGGATCTATTGCCAGAGGTTATTGGTCTTGTATTTATTGCTATTTTGGGTCTTATCCTGGCCCGCATATTGAAGGTCCTTCTATACCGTATTGATGAAGCCCTCAGTAAAGGGGCTACCATAAACTATGCCCCATGGCTGCGGCACCTATTGGTTCTGACCCGGTTGGTCTTGCTGCCACTCTCTATCTGGCTGACCGCTAAGGTGGTTGTCCGCATTTTCCAAGTGTCTGGGCAACCCCACGGCATAATCGATTATATTATATCCTTCGTTGGCTTATGGCTTGTATATCGCTTATTGAGCGGTCTCATCCAAATGTTGATGAAGCCCGAAAAGATTCACCTTTGGCAAGACCAGATTCTGCGTCCGACCTTCGTTTTATTGGCGCTGATGCATCTGGTAGGCATCCTGGATGGCATTTTGGCCTACCAGATAAATCTGGGCAAGGGTATTGTGGTAACTGTTGGCGCCCTGCTAGGCGGCCTAGTGGTCGTTTATCTTTTTGTCTTGCTCGGCTGTTATGTGCGTGGCTTGCTGCGGGATGTCATCTTGCCCCATATGGACGCCGATCCTTCCCTTATCCCGATCGTGGCTACCTTCAGCGGCTATTTGGTGATAGTTTTGGGGTTGTTGGCCGGCTTACTCGTCGCCGGGGTTGATTTGACGGCCGTAGCCGTGCTCTTGGGCGGTTTGTCCGTCGGGATCGGCTTCGGTATGAACGAACTGGTCAACAACTTCGTCAGCGGCTTTATCCTACTCTTTGAGCGCAGCCTTGCTCCCGGAGACGTGATTGAAACAACACATGCCAGTGGTGTTGTAGAAGATATCCGATTTAGGAGTAGCTATGGAAGCAAATGGTGAAACCGTCCCCGATCTGCCGATCGCCTAGCTGATTCGCATGTCCATGGGCATCCCCCTTGTTTACAACCACGTAGCCTGGCAGCCCGAATGGGGCACTTGCCTGGGCGATGATATCAGCGGGCATGATATTGCGGACGGTGGCCTTGGCTCCACCCTTTTGGCGGCTTTGATATGCTGGAATTTGGTGGCTCGTCTATTCAGGGAAAAGGGGCCAGAATATCGGTAGGAAGATCATCGACACGATGAGAAGGAGTATTGTTAATAGGGCACCCACGCGGGCATAATCGGTGAACTTGTATCCACCGGGCCCAAATACCAACACGTTTGCCTTATGGCCCACCGGCGAGAGGAAGCTGGTGGCGGCCCCGATCACGACGGCCATGGTGAATGTCTTGTAATTGGCGCCAAGACCAAAGGCGGTGTCCAGGGCGATGGGCATAACCAGCACGATAGCCGCCGCATTGGACATCGGCTGCGTGATCAGCGCCGCCAAGCAGGTAGATCCCGGCCAGGGCGGCGCGAGGTCCGAAAGGCCCAAATACGCCGAGGATGATATCGGCAAGGTACTGCGCCGCTCCTGTCTCAGCCATGGCCATGCCTAGAGGCAGCATCCCCGCCACCAGGAATACGGTGCGCCAGTCTACGCTCTGGTATGCTTCCTCGATCGTCAGCGCACCGGATAGGATCATGATCATCGCGGCGATGACCATGGCCAGGGCGATATCCATGCTCGCGAAAACTGTCAGACCGATGGCCAGTAGCAGCGCTCCAACGGCGATAGGCGCTTTGTTCAGCCGGTACTGCTCATGCTCCACCGGCACCAGCACCAGGAAATCGCGCCCCTCCTGCTGTTCATCTATGCGGTATTGCGAGCCTTGCAGCAGCAGCATATCCCCGGCTTGCAAGGGCACGTCGCGCAGCCGTTGGGTAATTACTTCGCCATGGCGGGAAATGGCCAGCGCCGTAAAGCCGAAGCGTTCGCGAAAATGTGCCTCCTGCAAGCTCAGGCCGACGAGTTGCGAATTTGGGGCTACGGCCACCTCGACCAATTCGATATCGCGCGGCTCCAGGATGTCAATGTCCAGCTGCTGGTCCACGTCGATTATCAACCCCAGCGATTGGCTGGCGGCCAGGAGATTAGCGGCGGTGCTTTCCACGGCCAGCAGATCCCCGGACCTGATCTGCGTGTCGCGGTGGAGGACCGGTTGGTCACCATTTGCCCGTTGGATGGCCAGCACGGTGAAATCGTACTTCTCGCCCAGGCGCGAGTCGAGCAGCGTCTTACCGTTCAGCGGGCTATCGGCGGCGACGCGCACTTCTGTAACGTAGCCGCGCAGGCGGTTAATGTCTTCTTTGCCGCGCGCTCCTTGGCGCACAGGAAGCAGGTGCCTGCCGATTAAGACCATGTAGATGATGCCCGTGGCCAGGACCACCGCACCCATAGGCGTGAATTCGAAGAATCCTAAGGTGGGCAAGCCTTGTTCGGCGAGGATGCCCGTGGCCAGGATATTGGCTGGTGTACCGATCAAAGTCATCTTGCCGCCCAGTAGGGACGCGAAGGCCAGGGGAATGAGCATCTTGGAAACGGGCACTTTCGTCTGGCGCGAGATACCGACTACTGCCGGCAGCAGCATGGCCACCGCGCCGACGTTGTTCATAAAGGCGGATATCAAGCCGACTGTGAGCATGATCGTGGCGATAAGACGTGCTTCCCCGTCCCCGGCCACCTTGAGGATTGCCCGGCCCATCGTGTCCGCTACGCCGGTTTTGAACAGGCCGCCGGAGACCATGTAGACTGCCCAGACGGTAATAACGGCCGAATTGGAGAAACCGGAGAACAGTTGATTGGATGGGATCAACCCCAGGACGCCGACAGAAATGAGGACGAGCAAGGCTACGACGTCCACACGCAGCTTCTCCGTGGCAAAGAGGACCAGGGCAGCCAGGATGATGAGCAAGGTGAGGGCGATATCGATCGTCATGGTCTGTCTGAACAGAGAAATTGAGCAGGTCGCCATCACCGCGGCAATATGTATGGCTGGAGTCAGTGCCCGTTCTGCTAATTTGGATTCATCCAGCGGCACTAAAATCTTCTTCAATTTCGCTGTTCGCCCTCTTCTATCCACTATCGGTGAATAACGATAGATGGCGGCAAATAAGCTCCGGCTGGGTATTTCTTTCGACCGGGCAACGTAAACTGTTCCGCTGCTCATCATCGATTGAGCCGCCGGAACGCAATGGAGCACACCCAGAACTTCACGGAAACGCCCAATAAGAAAGTGCAAGACACGGTCTATTTTTTGGAAATCAGCGACTTTTGAACTGGTTAACAACATTTGTACTCTCCTTCATCTCTCCTTTCATCAATTCAATAGTTCAACAGCGCCGCTGTCTAAATCATAATGAGCGGCCACGATTTTTAACTGTTCGTCCGCTGAAAATTGTTTCAGGAGCGGATTATGGGTAAGAAGCTGTTCGGCCGTCATCCTGGCGTTGGTTTTTACAGCGTTGTCTGCCAAATCGCCGGGCAGTTTCCTGGCTGCAACCACGGCCGGTTGGATAGCGGCCACCAGTTTAGACAGGCTGCACGGCAGTTCGCCGCCGTTGATGGTTGCGTCCACCGCGCCGCATTGGGAATGGCTCAAGACCATCACTAGGGGAACGCCTAACACAGCGACGGCGAATTCGACGCTGGCTAAAACAGAATCATCAATAACATGACCGGCGACCCGAATGACAAACAAGTCGCCTAATCCTTGGTCGAAAACCAATTCTGGCGGCACACGAGAGTCGGCACAGCTAAAAATGAGAGCGAATGGCTTTTGCCCGTCGCGCAAGGCGCGGCGGCGCGCCGCCGTTTGATGGGGATATACCTGCTTGGCGACTTGATACCTTTTGTTGCCATCCAATAATTTTTCCAGCGCCAGATTGTGGACTGTCATGACAGTGGGTGGGTGTATCATAATGGTTTCCTTACCTTGGCGGTGTTGGGTTGGACGGCCGTGCTTTTTGAGCGGCTGTCTTGTGTCTGGGTTGTTCTGCCGACACGAATAATGGCAACAGCGCAGGGCGCGTGGTGCAGAACTTTATCGGACATACCACCTCGGCAATCATCAACGCTGCAGATAACGACCGTTCCGCTAATTCAAACCCGTCCAACGGTAGTAAAATCTTCTTGAAATCCATCATTCACCTCCTGAAACCTTCCAGAAGGTTCCAATCCTCCCAGAGGGTGTTTCAATACCGATAGATAGCGGCAAACAAGCTGCGACTAGGCATTTCTTCTGCCCTGGCAACGTATACAGTTCCGCCGTTCATCATCGTCTGTATGGTAGCTAAATTGAGCAGATCGCCATCACCGAACCCCTTATCTTGGTGCAATCTGATCGCACCCGTTTTAGGATCAAAACGCCCCCACAACGGCTGGCCTAAGGCGAAAAACAGAGTTTCAACCCGGCCATAATAGGTGGCGGCGATGATTTGAATGGGATCGTTGGCTACTTTTTCACTGCGGATCCCGATCTGTCGTTGGTATTGAGCAACCGCTTGCCAGTGCGCCTGTTGGAACAGCGGTTGCACAATGGGCCAGCCTCGTTGGTGCAATTCTTTCACCTGCAGTCTGTCAGGATTGCCCATTATACCTTCACTTATCAGGTGTGGGTAACTGTTGATTTCTCTGTAAAGCGGCAGCAGGTAGTCAACGCTTGCCAACAGTAATGGTGCATGTTCATTTCTCAACAATGCAGATAGACCGGCATCAATCTGCCGGAAATGCCGTAAGATATTTGTCCTGCTCTGTTCGTCACCAGCACCATGTCCATGAAAGATGGCCTCGCGTCTTCCGCTGCCTGAAGGCCCCGAGCCGTTATAGAACTGATGCTGTTTTTCCGGCCCGGCGGACACACGGGTTTCGGCCAGGCTGACGGGAATATTCACCAAGTCTACTTGGCCGACGCTATGTCGTGTACCTCGAAGCAACCTGACCTGGTCTTGGCTGAGCGCCAGGATAAAGAATTGCCCGTCGTCGGCTAACAGTGGCAGCAATGGCTTGATATAAAAGTGGTCGGCAATGACTGCCTGAGCTTCGAAGTCATAGGGAGGGCTGTAATAGTAAAATGTTTCCGACGAGAGAAAAAGGGCTAGCCCTTCATCCTGGTACCGCCAGAAAAGATTGTCCCATAAAAACTTGTATGCCGGTTCTAATGGTTTTTGCGCATCGGAAACGCGCAACCCTGCCGCCAGTAGATGCTTTTCTGCTGCTGCCAGCAGATTTTTTAGCTGAATCCGACCTTGATCGGTTTCTGTTGCTCTGGGGTGGGTGGGCATATAAATGGAAACGCATACGCCTTCTCGCTCTTGGTAAAGCGTCTTTAACTTATCTCGTGTTAAGATGCTCATGGTGTTACTCTCCACTGTCAAAGCTTGTCACCGGATAACCAGTGTGGCGCAATGAGCGCCGCGCAGCGTTTTTTCGGCCACACTGCCAAATACCCAACGACTTATTCCGGAACGCCCATGACTTGACATGACGATCAAATCAACCTGTAGTCTATCGGCGATATCAATGATGCTCTCGGCAACGGAACTGGCGGTGATCTGTGTGTGGATCTGGATACGGCCACTTGCCAGGGATTCCTGCACGCGCTGCAAATACGCCCTGGCTTCCTGTTCATTCTCATTCATCACTGCCTCAGATCCGGGCCAGCCGACTACCGGCCCCACAGGGTTCAGCGGCATGATCGTCACTCGTCGCAAAACCAGTTCCGCCGACACCGCCTGGGCCAACCTCAGCGCCGGTCCCAGCGCCTGCTCCGCTTGCATCGAGCCACCCAGAGGAACCAATAGTCGCTTTTGAGCAAATAGTTCTGTTTCTACTTGGGGGTAAATAATGGCAATAGCAATTGCAGTTTGATGCAAAACTTTATCGACTACGCTGCCGTAAACCCAGTGGTTAATTCCCGAACGGCCGTGGCTGGACATCACAATCAAATCAATCTCGTTCTCCTGGGCATAGTTAATGATTGATTCGGCCGCTTTTCCCACAACAGTTTCGGCCTTAAGTTGTATCGAAGAAAAGAGAGGGCGAGATTGAATCGAATTTAAATCGACTTTGGCATCATTTTGGCCACTAAAAAAGAGGCGCTGATACAGGTCTGGATCAAGATTGATAGATAGGGGAACGGCAACTCTTAGGAGAACGATATCGGCCAACAGCGCTTCTGCGAGAGCCAGCGCCCGAGCCAGCGCCGTTTCCGCTAACTCAGAACCATCTAAGGGCACCAAATTTTGTTGAAGTGCATTGGGGGGCTCCTTCGCCATGATCACGGCCGTCACGTTCAGGTTTGCCTATTCCGATTAAAGAGGCTGCATTTGCCGTTTGTGTCGGCGTATCTGCGGCGGGAACTTCGGTCGGCGACTCATCAATCGGGTTACCAACCGGCGCTGTGACTGTGACCACACCATATAAGATCAGCGCTAAACCCAAAATAACAAACAGGATAAACAATATGGGTTTCTTCACGATAGGTATCCCCTTGCCTTTTCCTTATGCAGGAAGCACGGCCTTTTATCCGCCTAACTTTCCCGCGTTCCTGTCTACCCAATTCTGATAATAGGCTACAAGAAGGGGATGACAGACATCGTGACAGGGGTGTGACAAAGCTGTGACAACAATCAACTATATTCACCCATTTCAAGAAGGCCTGATGCCTGTTCAAACTTGTCAACCTGCTTGCTCAGAAAACCAAGGAAAGAAGATCGCATACAACAGACTGGCAACCACGCAGGCGAGGATCATCACCGGCAAGCCACGCTTGTTCCATAACGCAGAAGTAATGGGATGGCGTGTTTTTTCTGAGAGTGATACCACAACGATATTGGCCGTTGAACCAATAATGGTGCCATTCCCACCAAACCCGGCCCCAAAAACCAGCGCCCACCAGAGCGGCGTGATATCGATCCCCTCCGCGCCAAGGTTCTTGATCACAGGAATCAAAGCAATGGTGATTGGAATATTGTCCACAAGAGCCGACAGTACCGCCACCGTCCAAATCATCCCCACACCCAGTAGAATTGGATGGGTATCACTCACCTGAAATAATAACTGAGAAAGCTGCTCCATCACACCGGCGGCTTCCAGTCCTCCGACCATCACAAACAAGGCGGCAAAGAAAATCAATACAACCCATTCGATACGCTCAAAGATCTTGGAAACATCATCAGGACGAACCCATAGTAGCGCTGCCCCGGCGGCTGCCAGTGCGATAAACGCAGGACTTAAGTGGATAACATTATGGACAAAGAAAAACAGGACCGCCACGCCTAGAACAATCAGCACCCGGCGTGCTGACTGGGGATCGTGCAAGGCTTTAGCTGGATCAAGCTTTTTCACCGCCTTGGCTGCCCCTGGTACGGATTGTAAGTCTTTGCGAAACAACCAAAGCAATAATAACAATACCAGTAACCAGACAACAACCACAATTGGCAAAGAACGGGTCAAGAAGTCATTAAACGTGAACGGCGCGGCTGCGCCGATTAAGATATTCGGCGGATCGCCAACCAAAGTGCCTGTTCCACCTGTATCCGAGAGCAGCGCTTCACCAATGAGCATAGGGATCGGGTTAATGCCCAGCAGTTCGCAAATTAGAATGGTTACAGGGGCAATAAGCACAACGGTGGTGACGTTATCCAAAAACATTGAGAGCAACGTTGTTATCGTTCCCAACAGGATAAACAGACGTACCGGGTTACCTCTTGACCACCGCCCGGCCATGATTGCCAGGTATTCAAAAAAACCGGTTTGCTGGAGCAACACGACCAGAAGCATCATGCCCAGAAGCAGGCCAAGCGTTTCAAAATCAATGGCAGCGATGGCTTCTTCTTCACTGTAAAAACCGAGCACTATCCCCGCGCCCACCATGAGCGATGCGCCGACCGTAGCCACAATGGTACGCTGAACTTTTTCGGAAAAAATAAGAATGAGTGCCGCAACAAATATGAGAATGGATACGATCGGCGCCATCACCCGCTCCCTTTCGCTGCCGCATTACGCCAGCCGGCCAGCAACGCTGTCCCAACATCCACCCGTGAGGCAAGACCCGCTAACCGGCCATCATCGTCCACAACTGGAAGGTCATAGAAATCGTGGCTATTCATAATGGCAAATGCTCGTAACAAACCGCTGCCGGCCCCCACAGACACAGCCGATACCATGACTGAACTCACCGGTTGGACGGCTACCTCAGGTGGTGGCAGCAAGGCTTCAAATACGCTGAAATCACCGCGTACAAAGTCGAAATCTTCCACCAGTCTTACAAAGGAAGGCATTACCAGCTCTAACAGGTCGCGAATATGTAAAATCCCCACTAGTTTTCCATCCCCATCAACTACCGGCAGCGTCCCTATATGCTCTTCTACAAATAGGGCCGCCGCTTCTCTGATGGTGGCCAATACGGAGATGGAGATAACATCGTGCTTCATGGATTGACCAATATTTTTCATTTTGAACCCTCCGTCTGTCACATCTGGGCTGAATCATTGCTGTTGTTCCTACAGCGCTAACATGATTATTGCACTGCTTATTACACCAACGATAACAATGACACCAAACGAGCGTACAACTGTACGGCGCAGTTCTGGCGAACCAGAAAAATAGGCGATAAGCCCTTTAGCGATTGTGTTTATGATTGCGGCAATGAGAACGGCCGTTCCCGCCACCTGGAGTTTAAGCTGGTCGCCTTCAGCTAGCTGGGTCACGCTGAGCGTAATCGCATCCACATCTGTAATGCCCGCAAGGGCGCTGGTAGCATAGACGCCAACCGTCCCAAAAGCGCCCTGAGCAAATTCAACGATTATCAATACCACGGTGAAGAACAGACTGAATTTGATAGCCGTCGAAAGTTTGAGCGGATGCGGCGGCGTGAATTCTTGGTCATCAGCGCCACTGTTATACGACGCATTTCGCCGCTGCAATACATATACAATAGCCACCCCTGCAACCAGCATAGCGCCTAGAGGAATGCCTATCTTATATAGAAGAGGTGGGTAGATGACCAGTATCAGTAACAATATTCGCGGGAACATCACGCTGGAGGCGAGAATCACTGCCTGCGAAAAATGTGCCGACATGGCCGGCGTTTCCCGGCTGGCAGAGGAGAAACTTATTGTCGTGGCCGTACTACCGGCAAGGCCGCCTAGAATGCCTGACAACTTAATGCCGCGAGAGGCGCCCATCGTTTTCATCAGAATATAGCCAGCGAAGCCAATGCCGGATACCAATACCACCACCAACCATATCTGAAAGGGGTTTACCAGCCCCAGAGGATCGATAGTCCGATTAGGGAGCAAAGGCAAAATAACGGCCGCTACCAACGCAAATTGAAGCGTAACCCTTAGGTCGTCTGTACTCATTTGACGAATCGCACCATGGATCCTGCCTTTCATCGCCAGCAACAATGCCGTAATGACGGCTAGTGCGATAGCCACGGTCCCTTGATCGATCATCACAAGCGCCCCAAACAGAAATGTCATCATGACAGCAACCTCGGTTGTAATGCCAGTTTCTTTTTTGGTTCGTGTGAGGGCGCCCAAATAACTTGCGGTGATTAGCAAAACCAACCCGCCAAAAGCTAATGCTATTGGCAATATACCAAAGTCGGTCATCATGAAGGCGGTCACGGATCCTACCAGTGCAATCAGGGAAAAGGTGCGTATGCCGGCAAAGTCAGGTGTTTCTGCTTTTTGCTGGAAGAACTCGCGTTCCAGGCCAAGCAGCGCCCCAATGAGAAGAGCTGCGCCAAAGCGCCACCAGGGCTCAAAGTCGGTTAGATTAATCATGCTTTTGCCAATCCCCCCGAAGGCATATCGTCTCCGGGAGGAAACGCTTGGCGTTGCCTCAAGGCAACTTCGCCACCGGACTCATCTCCTTCTATCCATTCAATCTCCACCTCCAGCGTGCGCTTCATCAATTTATACCTGTCAAGGGGCATAGTGCTTAAACTCTTGACACGTTTTCCTTTTTCACACAGCTTCGAGCACCGACCTTCTTTGCTGCCGGCACCAGAAGTACCGGTATCGAGGTGCTGCGAAAGACGCAATCGGTGACACTTCCCAGGAGCCACCGGGTAAGTTCAGAGTATCCACGCGTGCACATCACGATTAGGTCTATCTGGTTGGCTTCAGCAAAATCGCAGATTTGCGTGGGTGGATATCCCACGGCCGTAGCCACTAGCACCGATATATGGCGTTTTCTTATCCTGGCGGCGACGCTCTCCAGATAGCCAGTGACCATTGAGACGGTCAACTTTTCGGCCTTCCTGATAGGCGATCCAAGCATGCCGTACACTTCCGTTAGTGGTTCCAGTACCTTCAGTAAAACCAACTCTGCTTGAAACTGTTCAGCCTGGGCTACGGCAACCGGCAACGCCTGTTCAGCCAGAGAGGATCCGTCGAGCGGCAACAGGATACGCTTGAACATCTTTCATCCCAAGGTGACGGCTCCGCCGGATTCATCTCCATCTATCCATTCAATTTCAACCTCAAGTGTGCGCTTTATCTTGCCCTTTTTATCCTCTTCTTCCGCCTTGAGTTCGAGGACAACATTATTAGGAATATCTAAAACAATCTCCTCCGTGCCTTGGCGCAAGACAACCTGGTTCCCATCCAGCTTATCAGCCAATTGGCGCAGAAAAGTGGCTACGCTTGGTAAATCTTTTTTCTCTTCGCTCTTGAACAATACGATTTCACGACCCATGATAGAACTCCTTTTTCTGAAATAATGTGCGCCATACTAAGCTGCCTGTCACCCAGAATCACAACTGTCTGGCCCCTGCGATAGCCCAATGTCTATACAACTAAAACTGATCGGTCCGCCTGGACGACGATTTGATGGGCCAGGTCATCCAATAAGAAGCGGTGCCAGTCCCTGGTCTGGTGCGTCCCAATCACGATCAGGTCATAGCTGCCATCCTGCGCTTCGGACAGGATTTCTTCTACTATCGGACCATGGCGAACACGGGGTTGCACCTGAACCTGCGACTGCGCCAGGGCTAGAATGTCCTGTTGCAGCAATTCTCCCTCTGGTTCATTTTTCTCGATTAGCTCGGCTGCACCGGCATAAAGCTGCCACTCATCAGGCGCCGCAGGACCGGCACTAATCTGCGACATCACGTGCAAAACCGTAATTTCGCACGGCCTACCCAGTACAGAAACCAGTCGCGCTGTAAAAAGCGTATGCTGCGAGGGGCTGTTAGCGCCGCTGGCACATAAGAGGATTCGCCGAATGGGTCCGGGATTTCCTTTGGCAATGAGGACGGGGCAGGGCGCGTGTGAGACTACCCATTCGGTTGTTGTTCCCAGCAGGCGCGTCAACAATTTGTGCGTGGGCCGCGATCCCACAATCACCAAATCGTAGCTGCCTTCTTCACTTTCGCGGATGATCTCTTTCGCCCGATTGCCCACGCGAATCCTGGTGCAAATGTTGGTCGCATTCAGTCCCGAATGGAAAACGGTATGAGCGAGAATCGCTTCGGCATGGGAATACTCTGCCTCATGTTTGATGACGGTCAATAGGGTTAGCGTAGAACCGGCATTACCCGCAATTTGCGCCCCCATTTGCACCGCTTTTTCAGAATGGGCAGCGCCACCGGTGGCGATCAAAATCCGCATAATTTATCGTCTCCTATACTATCATCAAGATGATCGGAATGAGCAGAATGGTCACTAGGAAAAAGGCCAGGTTACGATTGTCCTGCATTATCCAGGCAACGAAGAGCAGCATCACATGCTCATAGCGGCGGTAAGTCGTTGCCAAAATGAGGATCGAGATGATGGTGATGCTAACCATGCTGGCAAGGACAACGATAAAGGCGGACGGGTCGCTCAATAAAACGGCTGCAAACAGCGTATCAATGAAAGTCGTGATGTTTGCTCCCATGATATAGGGAATGACGTTCTCACGACGTACAAACCCCCGCTGGCTTAAGGGAACCAGGATAGCCAGTGAGACGCTGACCGACATCGAGATCAGGGTGATGGCCGCGCCAAGAAGAAACATCACCCAGGGCCGGTAGACCAGGCGAGACATGTGCCCTAATTGGCTTTCCTTTAGCGCCATCTGCGGCAGGCACTTGTCAAACAGGTTGAAGCTGAAAATGATTATTCCCAGCCCAACCAGGAACAGAGACCAGCGTGGCAGAATGGCCAACAGCGCGGTCGAAATGGGGTCAAAGATTAGACCGGTAGCGGAGATTAACAGCGTCCCGGATGCGAGCTGAATATTATTCAGCACGCCGGTATGCAGCATGCCTAGCCCGATGATGAGTCCTGCCAGATAGGTACTGCCGGTCACCGCCAGGGAAAGCAAGCCCATATCCAGACTGGTGATCCGGCTGCGGCCGCGCAGGACGTAAATGAAACCGATAAACAGAACAATCAGGCTGGCCCCCAGGCGGCTGCCGGTGATCATCGTATAGGTGCTCAATTCATCAATGATACCGGCGTCTAGGAATGCGAGCGCAGCCGCAGCCACGGGTGACCCGCTCATTATGACGTAGGCGAAGAGCCAGCCAAAGCCCAGACTGTTGGCCGGGTTAGTCACGGCAAACTGGTCACGGACCAGAGGCCCCAGGCCGTACGCGCCCTCTTTCATGAGGGTGATCGCCAGAATAAACAAGAAGAGGCTGAAACCAAAGAGGGCGATCTTGCGCCAATAGATCTGTCGCCAGCCAACACGTGCCGTCTGGATCAGGTAATGGAGGGAGGGGAGTTGAGTAACTTTGCCGGTTGACGGTAACGTATCAGTGTGTGGTGAATTGGCCATTTCCTTTCTCCATACCGAGTTGGGGCAGCCGCGCGATCAACAATGGCCTGTCTACCCAACTCAGCAAAGGACCAACCAATTCGCCCAGCAGAAAGCGATATAAGCGGCCGTGTGGCTCGGCGCCAATCAAAATCAAGTCATAGTTCCTATTGGCCACTTCATCCCGAATCTGCCAGTCCGGCTCACCCTGGCGCAAGTGCAAGTCGCCTTCTATTTGCCACTGTTTGAGCTGTTCAGCGAGTTGGCGCAAATGGCGGCCCGACGGCGTGTTGGGCGACAGGAGCACGTCCAGCCCGGGCTGGACACCACTCCCCTGCCTATACATGGCGGGCAGTGAGGGCACAATGGGTAGAATGGTGACGGCCGTCACCCTGGGTTGGGCAAGGCGAGCGAGCCAACAAACAGCCGCTTCATCTGTCTGGTCAATCCGCAAGATCAATAGGATACGCCTGATTGGCCAACGAGGCTGTCGTGCCAACAGGAGAGAGGTTGACGACTGGGCAACAACCTGATCAACAGGCCGGCCGATCAGCAACGTTTCCAGCCACGATTGTTCCGGCTCGCCGAAAACGATTAGATCGCAGCTGGCGCCCGCCTGCTTGATACGGGTTACATCCTCGTTAGATATCATTGGCTTATAGCAGATTTGGTCGCCTAGCAAACCCTGTAGATAGTGAGCATAGGCCCGCACCGTATCACAAACAGAGCTGTCTGGAAGATAGACCAACATCTGACCTGCAGCTTCCATCAATACTCCTTGCCTGTTCTGCGAACACACCACTCCGATATGGCTACCGAAAATATTTGACGCTTGATTAGCATAATAAGGCCGATCTAAGAACAGCTTCAGACGTCTGCCTGCACATTGGAGAAACCGCCCCCTGCTGAGCGACAGGGAGCGGCTCTCTACTTTCACTCACGCGCCAGGTGGGGCGCAAGTTGAGTGTCTTGCGGGCCATGCCAGAACCGTGGGGTAGCGGAAGGGACATCATCCCCAGGCATTGCCCTAAGTTAGATCAGATTGTTCCAATCGTGGCTCAGGTGCCGGAATTGGGGAGGAAATTACCCTAGATCCTCTCTAATCTAACTTGACCTTACCATACAAGATGGGCGTGACAAACACCGTGACAAGGCTGTGACAAGGCTGTGACAATTTGTGTGCCAAGAGTATAAGCGGCCCTTGGCTGGGCTAAGACGAGGGAAAGCTACAGGCACATAACTACCTTGGCTGGCATGGGCCCAGGTTCGGAGTCGGATTGTTCATCCCCATAGCCTGCCGGCTCGAGTTGGAGATGCTGCCGTCTACTCCGGCGTATTTTCCGAATCAGTGCTGCCGGCAGAGGTTGCTTCCACCGGCCACGGTGGCAAGCCAAGCAGTTTTTGATGAATATACCGGCCAACCACTACCGCCGTAGCGATAAGGGGCACAATTACCAGAGCCCCGAACACGCCGCTTAAGGCCAATGCCGCAATCAGTCCCACAAAGACAATGCCCGGATGCAGGTGCAGTTGTTTACCAAGAAATTGGGGTCGCAGCCACAAGTTGTCAACCTGCTGCACGACTATATACACCAGCAGCAGCAGCAAGACAAAACCCAGAAAAGACCATTGCAGTAAGCCCGAGCGGAACAGCCACACCACCAGCATCGTGCCAATTACTGCCAAAATAAGCAGAACGAGAAAAATCAGAATCTGGATGCGCAAAAACTTGCCCCAAATGCGGTCGATCCCATCCAGCAGCCGCCCGATTTCCGGCTGGTAGGCAGCCGGCGCTAACCCGACCAGCCAAGGCTTTATCTTGTGACCGTCTTTAAGCAGGTAATAAAGAGTCACCAGCACGGCCGTTGCCCACAACACGTTCGTGGTTACATTAGACAGGATATTAAGCGAACCGCTGGGCAACAATGCCAATATATTTCCAGACAGTGCCGGTATATTGCCCAGAATATCTTGAGGATGGAAACTGAAATCGAGGATGACAACAGGCCGCGAGACGAACTGCGTTATTTCAGCTATTGCTGTCAGGAAGTCCGCTTCTAGGCGATGCATTTGTGTTACTGCAACGGTACCCAACACTGCGGGAATGCTTGCTAAAACCAGCACCAGCAGCAAACAGATTAGCGCGGATGCCCATGAACGGCGCATTCGAGTATGGCGCATCAGCCAGTGCTTGGTCGGATCCAGCAAATAAGCCAGTAAGGCGGCTATGCCAACCGATTGCAGTAAAGGGGTGGCAACAACCGCTATCCAGATGGCCAGAACTAGCAGTACAACGATGACCAGAACACGCGTAGTCGTTGACCAGGTTGTATCCATCGGTAACAATTCCTACTTGCTGCGACGGCGCAGCAGCCACTTCTCAGCTTCCATACCGCAGAAAACAACCGTACTCAACAGCAAACTGGTTGCCAGTTCAGCCGGTGGCAACCCCACCGTCTTGAACAATTCATGCAAGAGCAGCACATAGATCACCGCCAATTGCAGCACAAAAGCTAGTAATACCGCTCCTAACAGCGGTTTATTAGAGAGCGGGCCGACAGTTAAAAACGAATCCCGCCCTGAACGAATCGCTAAGGCATGTCCCATTTGGGACAGGGGAAGCGTCGTGAAAACCATCGTTTGCCAGCCATGACGGCCTATGTTCCAGGCCCAATAGCCTATTCCTAGAGAAATAATACCCATGAGCAGACCTACCCAATATGGAGCGTCGCGCCAAGGAGTGTCAGTTTGACTAGGCGCGACGTTGACCTGGTGAACTGTGGTCATTCGTTTACGCTCGGAGGTGAAAGGAGCTTCCGCAATGCGCAACCAGCGCGTGTCCAAGCCGGCTTTGTTTAAGCCTAGCTGGGCAGCGGCAACGACTATGGCGCCTTCAGTAGGATCGCCAATAGCGTGATACTGCCGTGGGTCTTTTGGAATCGCCTTCAAGATGGCATCGTTACACAATGCCGCTGCTTTTGAGAGCAGACCCAGGCTGCGCACCTGCGGTTTTTCACCAGTCATCAATTCGGCGTCCAACACCGGGACGCCGTCATCCAACAAGGTTTCTATGCGTTGTGCTTCGCCTAGCACATCCAGAATGGTAACGGTCATTCGAATGTCGGTCAAGGTGCCGGTTTTGTCGGAACCTATAACGGTGACGGAACCAAGGGTTTTCACGGCTGGAAGCTTGCGAATGAGCGCCATCCACTAAACGGCTGTCTGCTGGAACCGCCAATCCCGCATCCAGAAGCACGATGTCACCGGGCAGCAAATCTCTGGCGGAGATTTCGCGTACCTGGCCGTCACGCCGTACTTTAACGGTAGGAACGGCCAGCTTTTTCAGGGCCGCCATCGCCTTTTCCACCCGGTGTTCCTGGGAGAAACCCAAAACGGTATTGCGAACAACGATTACCAGGATAGCGGTGGCCGCTTTGTAATCACCCAGAAAAGCGGAAATGATGACTGCGATGATGAGGATGACGGCCATCGTTGCTGTCAATTGTTCCCACAAAATGCGCCAGGGACTGGTCACGTCTCGCTCAACGTGTTCATTGTGGCCGTGCTTTGCCAGCCGTTGTTCCGCTTCTGCTTGCGTCAATTCTGTATCAATATCAGATTCCAGGATGTGCAGCAAAGACTCTTTTTCCAGGTGGTACCACTTGGTCATGCATTTCTCCCATATGTATTCTAGTCAGTGTTTGAGCAAGGACAGCAACAATGGCCAGGCGGGGACGCTTGAACAGCCTGATTGGGTAACGTTCGTACATGGGACTGGTATGCAGGGATATATCCTGCCTATTGGCCAACGGTTTCGCCAGATATTGGGCGACGCTTAGCCACATCAGTTCGTATGGCCGGTATGAATCCCCGCCCGTTCTCCAGCCGCAAGTATACCCCCCCTGGCCCTTTCTACTTGAACTTCAACGACAAAAGATGGGCATGACAAATATCGTGAAGAAGCTGTGACAAAGCTATGATAATTTGTGTGTTGAAAGTGTGCGCGGCTATTCGCCGGGCTTAAGGCGAGCGGCCCGTTCGTTAATAGCAATTTGCAGGTTAATAACTGGCTCCCGTCAACACCTTAGCCATTAGGAACTATAAAGCCATAGCCGAGGCCAGGTACAGTCTCAATATAGGCGGGCTGAGCAGGATCAAGTTCAATCTTCCGCCGGAGTCTGCGGATCAGTTGGCGTAACATATCCCGGTCGCCCCCTTCAGCCCCCCAGACTTGGCCAATAATCGCTTCGTGGGTAAGTATATGTCCTGTGTTCATCATCAAGTAGCGGAGAAGCCGGTTTTCTAAAGATGTCAGGCGGATGGTTCTGTTGTGATCGATGTGTAATTCACGCCGGTTGCTGTCAAGTATCAGATCGCCGGCGCGATAGACAGCCGGTGCAAGAGATATCCCGGAGCGGCGTAAGACAGAATGCATCCGGGCTACCAACTGGCGCGGGCTGAATGGTTTCAGAACATAGTCATCGGCGCCCACCTCAAGACCGCGCACAATGTCGTTTTCTTCATTACGTACCGTGAGCATGATGATCGGCGTATCATCCTCGGCCCGAATGCGACTACAAACGGTAAACCCATCGACTTTCGGCAGGTTTAGATCAAGCACAATAATATCCGGCTGGCTATCACGCCACTGCTGCAGAGCTGTTTCGCCATCATAGGCCAGGTTCACCTGGTACCCCTCGCGCCGCAGCGTAAAGGCAATCAGATCAGCCAGCACGCGATCATCTTCTACAACCAATGCTTTCATTCGGTCACCTGCTCCTCAATTACAGGCAGTGTAAACCAGAAGATAGCGCCGCCGCCGGTCTGGCTATCAACGCCTACCTGCCCACTGTGAGCTTCAATGATCGCTTTCACTACCGAGAGGCCTAACCCAGCCCCGTGGCGGGATTTGGCGTCATCTGCGTCGTAATGGACAAAGCGGTAGAACAGCTCGTCTTGTCGTCCCGGAGGTACACCCGGCCCCTGGTCAGCTACGGTCACACGCACCCAGTCTTGGCTAACTATTGCGCTGAGGGTGATTTTCGTTTCATCCGGGCTATATTTGATTGCGTTGAAAAGTAGATTGACCAATACCTGCACGATCCGGCGTGAATCGGCCTGAACCAATGGAACTGTAGCCGGCAGCTCGATTACCAGTGACTGCCCATACTTCTCCTGGAGCGGCTGCGTCATGTGCGCCGCTTCGGCAATGATTTCTCCCAGGTCAGATGGACGCGGGTAAACACGGAAGCGACCAGCTTCCAGGCTGGCGCTTTCCAGTAAATTATCTATCAGCGTTTGCAGGCTGACAATACCCATGTAGAGGGAGGTTAGCAATTCCTGCAGCTCGGCCGGACTGAGATCTGGGGCCTGGTCTAGCAGCAGCTCAGTGGACGCCGCTAGAGCAGAGAGGGGAGTGCGAAATTCGTGTGTGATGTTAGCCAGGAATCCCCCTAGCAGGTGGTGTATGAGTTCGGCTTCGCTAATATCGCGCAGAACAAGAACGAGGCCAGTTTCACCGGTATCCGGTGGCGACAGCAGAGCACTAGTAATGCCCAGCGTAATATGACGACCATCCTCCAGTTCCAGCAGAATCTTGCTCTGTTGGCCGGGCAGGGGAATGTGTTGGCTGAAGGTATCGCTTGTCTCTGCCAAGTAGAATAGATCATCGCAAGGGCGATTGAGTGTCTCATTTTGTCTCCAGCCGGTTATTCGTTCTGCACCGGGGCTGAAGAAGGTGACGGCGCCGCGATCATCGAGGGCCACAATTCCTTCCGTAATGGCTTCCAGCAGGTGGTCAATCCAGGCTCTTTCCCGTTGCAGTTCATTTAGCGTGTGCTGTAAGTCAATGCGGGCGTTTTCCATCGCCTGCGATACCAGGGTTACTTCACGCACGCGCGAGGGCACGGATATCGCTGTTGTCAGATCGCCCATGCTTATCGCCGTGGCGGCACGGGTGAGGCGTGTCAAAGGCTGGCTGATGCGACGAGCCATTGCTACGCCCAGGGCAGACCCGGCCAGCGCGACCAGAAAAATGCTGCCCGCCAATATCCAGGTAAGTCTATGCTCCGTTGCTGTAATATCGGCTACGTCCAATGCTATCTCATCGATGAGGGCCGGGGGGGATAGGACGACGCGAGTGGAATAGTAGGGACGGTTGTCCAGGTGCAATAATGCGGACATGGTGGCAATACCACCTGCAGGACTGTCAATTGGCTGGCGCGTGGCTGTGCAGCATACTGCAGCGCCTCCGGCAAAGCTGCTGGCTACAGGTTGTTCATCCACCAGTAACGTATGTTCCAGGCTGGTTTGGTCGCTCATTTGCCTGGAGAATGCATCGTCCAGTAACATGCCGACAATGACCTGGCCCAGATCAGTGGATTCGTCGCCTATAGGATGGGCAGCCATCATCCATACGTGGGGAGAAGTTCCCGCCGAGATGACATGCAGACCAGTCGGGTCTTGCAGGCCACACATGGCGGTGGAAATGGCAGCACGCGTCTGAATGACTGGACGCTGGTCTGGATCGCAGACGAGTATCAAATCCAATTCGGTATCTTTTTGCAGCGTCTGAAGATAGTCTGCTAATGCAGCTCCCTGCTCCTGGGACAGCAGCTGGCTTAGGGTTGGTCGCTGTGATGTCAGGAATGCCAGATCAGTGATTCTGCGTTGCCAGGCGGCATAGAGCGCTTCAGTCGCACGACTCCCCTGGTTGACGCGAGCCCAGGTCTGGCGCTCGACCTGATTGCGGATGAACAAAACAGCCGGCAACCCGACCGCTGTTGTCGTCAGGAGTATTAGAGCCATGAAGCTCAAAACTAACTGCACCACCAGACTGTACCGGTCAATGTGGAACTCTTTTCTCATCATTGGCTACCCGTTCAGGCTACTACACCCATTTGCCTTTGATTTTGACATAGGTCTCGCCAACTTGCCAGGAATCACATGATGAAGCCCGGTTTTATTTCTCCGGTACCGCTACGCTTAATTGTGGTGAAGAAATCGGGCCAAAAAATCTAGCCCTGAATGGACCTTGTTGCACTGTAACGGAAATGATCTAGGGTTTGTCATGCCCGTGAAGACGGGCATCCATCTTCCAAGCCAGAGTGGATTCCCGCCTGCGCGGGAATGACAAAATGTAAAGAAGCTTGTGTCACCATGTACTTATGTTCAGTAGAAGGAGCGAAATTAGACATTTTCCACCCCAGAACTGCAGTATTGCGATTATGTTAACCAGCGAGTTGGCATTTTGCGCCGGCCACGTTCAAGTGGCATCTCATTGATGAAGGTGTTGTCAAGGAGATTGATGCATTTGGTTCAGGTTCATGCTGCTAGCCTTGGTACGGGGAAAATCCACATAGCGAATAACATCAGCCTGACATTTGCAGGACGGCCGCGCCGCGGATTTGGCTGGCCTTGAGGCGCTGCAGGATGGTGTTGGCCCGGTCGAAAGGATAAATTTCGACGTCGGTTTTGAGCGGGATCTGGGCGGCAAGGGTTAGAAATTCCTGGGCATCCTGGCGGGTGAAGTTGGCCACGCTGCGTAGGATCCGTTCGCCGTATATGAGATCGTAGGGCATTGTGGGAATGGGGCTGAGGTGGATGGCGTTGATGGCCAGGGTGCCGCCCGGTCGCAGGTGGCCCAGGGCCAGGGGAATGATCCAGCCGGCGGGAGCGAAGGTGATCCCGGCGTCGAGGGACTGTGGGGGACGATCCTGCGCTTGACCTGTCCAGACCGCGCCCAACTGGCGGGCATGCTGTTGGTGTTCGATGCTGCGGGTGAAGACGTAGACGTCGCAGCCCCAGTGGCGCGCTACCTGGATGGCCAGGTGGGCACTGGCGCCGAATCCGTATAGACCTAGTTTGCCGCCAGGCCTGATGCCGCATAACTTCAGGGAGCGGTAACCGATGATGCCGGCGCAGAGCAGCGGGGCTGCTTCAGCGTCGCTGAATTGCTCGGGCAAGGGGTAGGCGAAGCGCTCATCGACGACGACGTATTGGGCATATCCACCATCGGCATGCAGGCCAGTGAAACGCGCGGCTTCACATAGATTCTCCAGGCCTTGACGGCAATGGTCACATTGGCCGCAGGCCCAATTGAGCCAGGCGACGCCGAGCCTATCTCCAACTTGATAGCGTCCGGCTTCTGCCCCTTTTGATTCGACGACGCCCACGATTTGGTGGCCCGGAGTGACGGGCAGGCGTGGCAAGGCTAGCTCGCCCTCTACGGTGTGCAGATCGGTATGGCATATGCCACACATATGCACTTTGAGCCGGATTTGGCCGGTGCCGGGTTCGGGCAGCGGTATTTCGTCTCGTTGCAAGGGCTCGTCGCTTACGGGACCTGGTTGGTGTAGGCGCATGGCTTTCATTGATTTCTTCATGTTGGCTTCAAAACCTCTCAGATAACAATGTCGCTAGGCGACCGTTTCGCGAACAAAGATTTCGCAGATTATGCAGATTGAAGAGAAGTAAACACACTCTTTACAGGAACAGAATTTCCATTCATGGTGCTGCGGGGTCTAATCTTCTGCGTAAGTTAAGGCCAGCGAAAGCTGTTGGCCGGCGTAGGGTGAGGGTACGTCGGCGCGAATACAAAGCATTAATCCTTGCAGATCTTCCTGGCGGCGCAGTTCGAAACCGGTTTCAAGGAGGAGAGCGCGCCAATATTCGGCGGGCCGGAGTTTGGATGTGCCGGGACCGAGGCGCAGCCAGTTGAGCCAAGATGCGGTTTGTTCTGCTAACAGGAGACGACCGTTTGGTTTGAGTATACGCTTCGCTTCGCGTAGTACGGTCTGGCGGTCGCCGTGCTGCGAGAACTCTGACAGGATCTGGGGCAGGAAAACGGCCGTGACGCTCTTGTCGGGCATGGGCAATAGGTTGATGCTGCCGTCATACCAGATCAGACGCGGATCTGCCCGCGCAGTGGGCGCTTGCTGCCGCGCTCGCGCCAGACCTGCCGCAGGTGCCAGCTGTGGATTGTAGATGTCGATCACAGTGATCCGGCCGGTGGTCAGGTGACGACTCAATATGATGACCTGCTGCCGCAGACCGAGGTCAATACAGGCTATGGGATCTGTCGCTTGCACCTGGCTCAAGTTGAACAGAACCTCGGTGGTTTGCAGGCCGCCGGTATCGTATAGCATGTGGGCGGTCCACAGTGCAGCCCATAGGAGCAACAGAACGGCAATAAGCAGGACAAGTCCGAGGGCGAGCAACAGCTGGAAACCGAAGACCAGGCCAGCGCCTATCATTAGCAAGGCCAGGACGAGGCCCCCGTAGCGGAGTAGATAGCCGGGCCATTGGGCAACTACGTGGCGTGTGGTTCCTTGGAAACGGCCGTTGTCGCTCATATACGGAAAGTATAGCACGTGTGGGCATGTTGAGATAAGAGAGCGAGATAGGTGAGAGGGGATCGTTAGTGCGAACGCAAGGTTCCTTATGGTAAACTATTAAGTAGCCTCTATCTAGGTGATCAAGGTTGCTAACCGGTATGTGTGAAGAGAATCGCTTGGAAGATTTTAAAGAGCGTTATGCGTCGGGGACGATTCCCTGGGATGACGATCTGCCTCCACCGGAGTTGATGGCGCTGGCGGAGGAAATGACAGCAGGGCGGGCGTTGGATCTGGGTTGTGGGTACGGCCGGTCCAGCATTTACCTGGCCGTAAAAGGATGGCAAGTCGACGGCGTCGATTTTGTGCCGCGGGCGGTGGAGATTGCGGCTGAGCGAGCGGCGGCGGCGGGGGTTGCAGAGCGGATTCGTTTTCACGCCGCGCCGGTTTCAAGCCTTGATTTTCTGCGCGGCCCTTATGATCTGGCGTTGGATATCGGCTGCATGCACTCGATGCCGGTCCGGGAGCTGATCGCCTATCGTGATGAATTGCTGCGCCTTCTGCCTGATGGTGGCGTTTATCTCTTGTTTGCGCACTTGCGGGAGACGCCAGATGGCAATGAGGAGGAACTGCGCTGGATCGAGGAAGAATCGCTGCTGGACCTGTTTGCCGACGGCTTCGTTCTGGAACGTGCTGAATATGGCACGACTCAGGTGGAGGATAAACCTCCCTGGCGATCGGCGTGGTTCAATTTCCGCCGGCGAATATCAGCACAATCATGATTGAAAAAATCGTCACGGCGGTCAATCAAGAATTTAGACGCCTGAACAGGTTGACTTTTGGTTTCCTGGTTGTTCTGCTGATTGTACAGGTGTTGCTATCCTATGTCGTGCATACGCTGGCACAGTCACATGACACCTCAGATTGGCTGCGTGAAATTCTTGTTGCCAGCGCGGTTCTGCTGGCTGTGGGAGCTTTCGCCCTGTTTATGCTGTACCGTACGCGAATACGGGTTATGAACAGTATTGTCAAATCCAGCGGCAGGGAGTTATTCATGTTGCAGGCGGCCTATGACCGGGCGCAATCTTTACAGGCTATGGCCTCCACGCTCAGCGCGACCTTGAGTTTCGAGCGCGTTGTGGAGCAGGCACTTGACGTATGCAGCCTGGCTTTGGAAGATATGGGTGTTCCGCCCGAATCTTTGGTCGGTGCCGTGTTTTTGTACGATGGCACTGTTCTGGTGCCGTTGGCCCGGCGTCGTTTCCTGGGCTCTGATGAAGACAAGTCGCTGGCCGGCAAAAGCGGGGCCGTTGGCGAAGCATTGAGACAGGCTGAGCCGACGGTGACGGATAACCCGGGCCAGGACGCTGAGCTGGGCGATTTCGCTACCTTTGCCAATTCTCTGACGGTTGTCTGTGTTCCTCTGCGTGCTGGATATCAGCTATTTGGCGTCATGGTCTTAGGCATTGATGCCGCTGTCCGTTTTGATGACGCTCACTTTGATTTGTTCTCAGCGGTGGCCGATCACGCGGTCATTGCCTTGCAGAATGCCCAACTGTATCAAGGGCTGGAAGCGGAAAAGCAGAGGCTTGTCGAGGCGGATGAAAAAGCGCGCCGGAAACTTGCGCGTGACTTGCATGACGGTCCGACGCAAAACATCGCGGTGATTGCGATGCGGCTCAATCATCTGCGATCGATCGTGAAAAAGGATCCCGATAAAACGGCCGTGGAACTGGTGAAAGTTGAAGAGCTGGCCAAGCGAACTTCGCGTGAAATTCGCAGTATGTTGTTCACGTTACGGCCGCTCTTGCTGGAAACGAAGGGCTTGGGACCGGCTATCGAAACGATGATGGACAATATTGGTGAAAGTGACAGCATCGAGATGCGCTTGATCGGCGCTGATAACGGTGCTGTTTTGAATAAGACGGCTCAGGGCGTGGTGTTTTCAATCATCGAGGAAGCGTTGTCGAACGCGCGAAAGCACGCCGAGGCGGATGTGATCGAAGTACATCTGTGGCAGGAAGAAGATCTTTTTGTGGCGCGGGTCAGTGATGACGGCATTGGTTTCGATCCGGAAGTAGTCAGACACGATTATGAGTCACGGGGCAGCCTGGGTATGGTAAATATGGAGGAACGGGCCAACCGGATCGATGGCTCTTTGCGGGTCGAATCGACGCCCGGGTCAGGAAGTACAGTGATCCTTGTCGTGCCGTTAGCCAGGAATGGCCACCAGGAATTGGCCGTCACGAAGTAACTTGGAAACGGAACGTTGCGCACACCCCGCTGGTCTTTCTTGCTGGCTGGTTAAAGCGTTGGATCAATTGCCACTGTGGCTGCTGGTTTCATTAAGCCTGGCCGGATATGTGCTGCTTGCATTGTGGTTTCCCCTGAACCCGTTTTACAAATACGTGCCCCTTTCCGATATCCGATCCTTTGGCCCAGCTTTATGGGAAGGGTTGGTCTACGGCTGCTTAATCTGTTTGCTTTTTGGGTTGATGGCCTTGGCTTTCCGACGCGTGCGGCAAGCGGGGCGTCCGCCTGGTCTGCTCAAGATCGTGGGAGTATCCATCCTCTTTGCTTTGCCCTTGCTGCTGACCTATCCGGTTAATGCCAATGATATTTATCGCTACGTGATTCGTGGGCGGATTTCCAGCAGTTATGGGGAAAGCCCATTTGCCGTCGCTCCCATAGCATTTCCTGACGATCCGTTTTTGCCCTTGGCGGGTGAATGGGCGGGTGCGACATCCCCTTATGGGCCGTTGTGGGAGATTACAGCCTCGAGCATCACCAGGTTGAGCGGTGATAACTTGTTGTTGGGGCTTCTGTCGTTTAAGTTCTTGGCCTTGCTGGCGTTTGCCGGATCGGCCGTTTTGCTGTGGAAGATGCCGTTTGCTGCGGTTGCAAGAGGTGCGGGCGGCGTGGTCGGGGGACAGGCCGCGAGCAATGTCAGGAGACCGGATGCAAGCAATTCGTTGCAAGCGGCGTACCTGGTATTGTGGGCCTGGAACCCGGGGCTGCTCTTGATTTTCGTGACTAATGGCCATAATGATGCACTGATGATTTTCTGGCTTCTGCTGGGATTGACTGTTATTCGGCGTGGGCAACCTGAAGCGGGTTTTGTATTGATGTTCCTGGGCCCCTTGACGAAGCCTATCGGCGCGCTGGCCCTGCCGCTGTTTTTTGTCGCAATCTGGCGCGGGTTGGCCAGTAATCAGTTACGCGTGCGCTTTTTATTGGTCACTGTAGGCGGCGGATTGCTCCTGGTTGCGCTCTCCTTTCTGCCTTTTGGCTCGCCTTTGGCACTTGGGCAACGCCTGATGCAGGAAGCGGCAGGGGGGGCTGGCTTCTCGCCGGCGGTGCTGCTGATCCTATTTGGGCAGCAGCAGGGCTTGAGTTTTTCGCTCGATATGGTGGCCAGGGCGACGCTGTTCGTGTTTGGTCTGCTTGTGTTCTGGCTGCTGTGGAAAACGTGGCGGGGGCGTTCGCCGGTGCGCGGCACGGCCGATATTTTCTATGCGTATCTGCTCCAAGCGCTCAATTTTCGCATCTGGTATGCTGCCTGGCCGTTTCCCTGGCTGTTGGTGGATGCCGTGGCACATGCGGGGGACGGCCGTGTTTCCTTCCGGTTGCGCTATGGTTTATGGTTCTTGTTGACGACGCAGCTATCGGTGCTTATCTATGGGCATATTCGCATTCACGTACTGGGGGGCGATCAGTTGGCGGCGCATTTCTTGGGCGTGTTGTTTGCTTTTGCAGCACCTTTTGTGCTGGCCTGGTCAAGTGGAAACGATGGACCGTTTAGGAGGGGGAGAGGATAGAGCATGCGTTTTACGATTCACTTGATCCGTGTTACCATAATCAAGTTATGAGACGTCCTGCGAGCTTACATAAGAACAGGTGGCAAGTTGCCGATCCGGTCCCTATGCATGTTCAAGATGAATTAAGCCACATTCACCCCATTTTACTGCAGATACTCTACCATCGAGACTTCAAGGAACCGGCCCAGATCCAGGCTTTCCTGGAGGGGCGTTACCTGAAGAGCACCGATCCTTTTTTGCTGTCTGATATGGACAAGGCCGTGGTGCGTATCCAACACGCCATTATAGATGGCGAGATGATTGTGGTTTATGGCGATTTTGACGCTGATGGCGTCACGTCGACGGTCTTGTTGACCCAAGCGTTGCGTGGACTAGGGGTCGAGCGGCGCCAGGTACGGCCGTATATTCCGGATCGTATTGACGAAGGCTATGGTCTTAACGAAGATGCGCTAACGAAACTGAAGGAGATGGGCGCGGATCTGGTTATTACGGTGGATTGCGGTATTCGCTCCGTGAGCGAGGTTGCCTTCGCACAAGAGATTGGCCTGGACATGATTATTACCGACCATCATAGCCTTGGCCCGAAGCTGCCAAGTGCGGTGGCAGTAATTAACCCGAAACATCCGCGATCAGAGTATCCGGAAGCGATGCTGGCGGGAGTTGGAATTGCCTATAAATTGGCGCAAGCGCTGTATCAAACGATGCCGGAGCGGGTTCAGGTAAACGTGGAAGATTTTCTGGATCTGGTAGCCGTGGGTACTGTTGCCGACCTGGCACCGCTTAAGGGCGAGAATCGCAAGTTGGTGATGGACGGCTTGAAAGTGTTGAATCGCTTGGAGCGGCCCGGTCTGGCAGCTTTGGCTGCCGCGGTGGGATTGAAGCAGGGAGCCATTACGAGCGAGTCGATTGGGTTTGGCCTGGGACCGCGGATCAATGCCGCGGGTCGCCTGGATCACGCCTACTCGGCGGCCAAGCTTCTGGCGGCAAACAACGATCACACGGCGCGGCAGTTGGCCAGAGAGTTGAACGATCTAAATAAGCAGAGACAGAAATTGACGGCCGAACTGGGTGCGAGAGCCGAAACGATGGTTGATCCGAGTGACCTGATTCTCATAGCCGGCGCCGCAGATTTTTTACCGGGCGTGGTTGGCCTGGTAGCCAGCCGGCTGGCTGATAAGAATTACCGACCAGCTATTATCTTGGAAACGGGGCCGGAGGAAAGCCGTGGATCATGCCGATCAATTCCCGAATTTCATATTACCGAGGCTCTTGACGAGATTGCCGATCTGTTGGTGCGGCACGGCGGGCATGCCCAGGCAGCTGGATTGACGCTGCGCAACGAGAACTTGCCACAATTCAAGAGCAGGATGCAAAAGATCGCCGAGGCGAAACTGGCCGGACTGGATTTGGTTCCTTCGATCGCCATTGACGCAGAAATCTCCTTGGATGAGGTAGACTGGGCGCTTTACGAGACATTGGCTCAGCTCGAGCCGACCGGTCAGGACAATCGAACGCCTGTGTTCCTGAGTAAGAATGTGGAGGTGATGAGCCATCGTGCGGTGGGGCAGGGGGGCGCCCATTTACAAATGCGTTTGAGTGGCCATAATGGTCGTGAGGCCCACAAGCTTCTGCCGGCGATCGCTTTTAGACAGGGAGCGTGGGCTGGCGGCTTGCCACAGCTCATTGATGTGGTTTATTCAATCAATCTGAATGAATGGAACGGCCATCGTACTTTGCAGCTGTTGGTCCAGGATATGCGGCCATCTGAAGGTTGACCGATGACACTTCCACCGTTTGAATATGTGACCAGACCCTATCAATGGCTTGAATGCCTGGCTCATTTGCAGGAACAACCACGCCTGGCTATCGATCTGGAAGCGAACAGTATGTTCGCTTATCGCGAGCGCGTTTGCTTGATTCAGATATCGACCCCTGAGCAAGATTACATTATTGATCCCACCGTGTCTACGGATATAAGTGGATTGGGCGAACTGATCAGTGATCCTGCTGTTGAAAAGATTTTCCACGCGGCCGAATACGATCTCATTTTACTCAAACGGCAATATGCATGGGAGCTCAGCAACCTATTTGACACGATGTGGGCGGCGCGCATCCTTGGCTACCAGAGATTTGGATTGGCGAACTTGTTACAAGACTTGTTTGAGATTAAGCTCAACAAACAGTACCAGAAGTCTAATTGGTGCCAGCGCCCGCTTGAAGCTGCGCAGCTGGCATACGCGCAGCATGACACCCATTTTCTCTTCCGGCTGCGCGATCACTTGTTTGAAGAGTTGGTGCAAGCGGATTGCGAAGAGGAGGCGACAGAGCTTTTTGCTGAGCAGTCGAGGGTGACGCTGAATGACCACGATTTTGACCCCGATAGTTTCTGGTCCATAAATGGTGTTCGTGATCTGTCGCGCCAGCAACAGGCGATCCTGAAGTCGCTAAACATCTTTCGCGATGAGGAAGCGCGCCGGCGTGATCAGCCGCTTTTCAAGATATTTAATGATCGTACCATGTTGGCATTGGCCCAACGGTCGCCAACCAATATGACTCAATTAATCGAGGTGCATGGCATGACCCGGGGGCAGACACGCCGTTACGGCCATGCGCTCCTACGGGTGATTCAGAATGGTAAACAAGCCGCCCCGCCTGCCTACCCGAAGCGGCGACAGAAGCGACAGCCTGATGTGGTGGTTTCTCGTTTTGAAAAGCTGCGCGCGTGGCGCCGGCGGAAGGGTCTGGCCCGTGGGGTCGAGTCGGATGTTATCTTGAGTCGAGAGGCCTTGTGGGAGATCGCATGCTCTAATCCGCAAAACCGTGACGAACTTGACCAGCTGCAGTCAATCGGACGTTGGCGGCGAAGCACCTATGGAGAAGAAATCTTAAGCGTTTTGAAGGATGGGGCAGGGTAAAGACGATGAAAATAACATTTCATGGTGCGGTACGCACGGTAACTGGTTCACAACATTTGATTTCGGTCAATGGGCACAAGATTTTGCTTGATTGTGGCCTGTATCAAGGTTCGCGCAACGATAGCTATGAACGCAATCAGAACTTACCCTTTGACGCGAGCGAAGTAGACGTGCTTATTCTTTCCCATGCGCATATTGATCACAGTGGCAATGTGCCTAACTTGGTGAAAAGCGGCTTCAAGGGGGATATTATTTGCACCTATGCTACGCGCGACTTGTGTACTATCATGTTGCGCGACAGTGCCAAGATCCAGAGCTATGATATTGAGTATCTGAATAAGAAGCGCAAACGAAAGAACCTGCCCCCGGCAGAACCAATTTACGAGACGGCGGACGTGGTGCATAGCCTAAAGCAGTTTGTCGGCATTGGCTATGAGCGACCTTACCTGGTTATGCCTGGTGTTCATCTGACATTTTATGATGCAGGACATATCTTAGGTTCGGCCATCGTTGTGCTGGACATCGAGGATGAAGAAACGAAGCGAGCGGTTCGTCTGGTATTTAGCGGGGACATCGGCCGTCCTGACCGGCCTATTCTGAATGATCCAACTTTCATTGATGAGGCTGATGTGCTGCTCATCGAGAGCACTTATGGGGACAGGCAGCATGCCGATCAGATTGAAGCGAGTGAGCGTTTGGAACATATTGTTAATGAGACCTGCCGGCGTGGAGGGAAGCTCATTGTGCCCGCCTTTGCCGTCGGCCGTACACAGGAACTTGTCTACCGGCTGCACCAACTGGTTGAAGCAGGCGATATTCCTGCAAAATTACCTGTATTTGTGGACAGCCCACTGGCGATAGATGCGACGGCTATCTACCGCTTGCACCCAGAGGCATACGATGAAGAGCTAGAAGCGTTTTTGGCCAGCGACCGCCACGGCGATCCGTTTGGCTTTGACATGATGAGTTACACGCGTTCTACCAGGGAATCCAAGGCGCTGAATTTCCTGCGCGAACCGGCGGTGATCATCAGTGCCAGCGGCATGGCAGAAGCGGGACGTATTCTGCACCATCTGAAAAACAATATTGAAGAGCCGCGCAACACGATATTGATTGTCGGTTGGCAGGCGCCGGACACCCTGGGGCGGCGTATCGTGGAAAAACAGCCAGAGGTGAAAATCTTTGGTGAGACGTATACGCTGCGGGCGCGAGTGGAAGTGATCAACGGCTTAAGCGCTCATGCCGACCGCTCGGAACTGTTGGAGTGGGCAGGGAATTTGCGTCAACCACCGTCGCACACGTTCATCGTGCATGGCGAAGAGGATGCTTCTTTCGCGCTGGCCGATGGTTTACGTCGTGAACATGGTTTTGGCAATGTGGAGGTCCCGGAATTGCACCAGACTTTCGAGGTGTAGTGGGCAGCGCCGTTGCCGTTTTAGAAAGCCAGGAAATTGGACGCGAATGAACGTGGATTCCTAAGAGTCCACGTTGCAGGCTAGATTACACCAAGCTCACCGCCCACCTTCGCAAATGTGTTCAAAGCTATCTGAATATCGTCTTGACTGTGGGCGGCGGAGTTCATCACGCGTATGCGTGCTTTACCACGGGGCACGGTCGGAAAACCAATAGCCATGGCGAATACGCCTTGCTCAAATAGGTGGCGACTGAACTGTTGGGCCAGGGGCGCTTCGCCGAGCATCACGGGCACGATGGGCGTCTGACTAAAGCCGGTATCGAAGCCCATATCTTGCATTCCAGTGCGAAAGATGGTGGCGTTGGCCCAAAGCCGGTCAATCAATTCGGTAGATTCCTGCAGGATGTTGACGGCTTCCAGGCATGCGGCTACATCAGGTACGGTTAAGGCACTGGAGAATAGGAACGGCCGTCCTCGTTGCCGCAGCCATTCGACGATCACAGCTTTGCCGGCGACAAGACCGCCCATGACTCCGAAGGCTTTGCTCAGGGTTCCGATTTCGACGTCGACACGGCCGTGCAAGCCGAAATGATCTACAATGCCGCGACCACCATGGCCAAGGACACCTTCGCCGTGGGCATCATCGACCATGGTCATGATATCGTAACGCTCGGCTACCTCGACCAGTTTATCCAGAGGCGCGATATCTCCATCCATGCTGAATACACCGTCACTGATAAGTAGGCGCTTGCCGTATTCGGTAGTGGCCTCAATCTGACGGACAAGGTCGTCTACATTGTTATGCCTATAACGTACCACTTTCGCGCGGCTGAGACGACAGCCATCTATGATGCTGGCGTGGTTGAGTTCGTCGGAGAAGATGATGTCCCCCGGCCCAACAATGGCTGGTATTGTGGCCAGGTTGGCCGAGAACCCGCTTTGGAAGGTGATACAGGCCTCGGCCCGTTTGAATTCTGCCAGGCGCTGTTCCAGGGCAATATGAAGGGACATGGTTCCGGCTATGGTGCGCACCGCGCCAGGACCTACGCCAAATTCATCGATGGCTATCTTCGCCGCCTCACGAATGCGTGGATGGTTGGCCAACCCGAGATAGTTGTTGGCGCAGAAGTTGAGTAGAGAACGGCCGTTGATCTTTACCCAGGCGTCCATGGGAGACTCGATCGTGCGGATCGTGTTGTACAGACCAGCGCTTTTCAAATTGTCGAGTTCGGTCTGAATCCAGTTTAGCTTGTCGTTACCCATTGTATTCTCCCTTTAATGGAGTTGCCTGGCACTTAGCAGGCTATTTGCCGCAGAAATTCGTTGCAAAAGTGCCAGGCAACTGTTACATCTCGGTTGGAAAATCAAAGAAACGGACGGTCAAGCCGAGTTCTTGGAAAAGATGCCGTCCTAGAGCCTGGACACCGACTGTTTCAGTCGCATAATGGCCGGCAAAAATGACGTTCAGACCATAATCAGCAGCCGCCCAATAATTGGCATGAGAGGTTTCACCCGTGAGCAAGGTGTCTGCTCCCATGGCCTTGGCTTCGCCCACGCGATCGGCGCCGAAGCCGGAGACAATAGCCAGTGAGCGTACTCTTGACGGTCCATGCGGCAGCACACGCGCCTGGCTGTTCAGCCCGGCGTCTATTTTAGTAACCAGGCTTTTAAGCGGCAGGTCCAAGCTGCCAACTACGCCGATTTTAGTGCCCATAACGTCACACCACCAATCCTGCACTTGCATACCAAGCATGCCGGCTAATACCGCGTTGTTGCCTACTTCCGGGTGGGCATCCAGGGCCAGGTGGGCTGCATAAAGGTGGATATTGTTTTGCAGCAGCAGGCGTACGCGTTGGCCAAGAGGTCCGGCTATTCGCTCTACGCTGCGCCACAACAGGCCATGATGTACCATTAGCATGCCGGCTTGCCAGGATGCGGCCGCTTCGATGGTTGCGGGGGCGCTGTCAACAGCCAGGGCTATACGCTGGACGTTTTTGTGACCGGCTTCAACTTGAAGACCTTGTGGTCCGTAATCACCTATAGAGTGGATCTGAAGATAATTGTCCAGGTAGGTTACGAGTTCTTGTAAATCCATTTGGCTGCTCGTAAAGTCCGTGACGAGCGGAGATTGACGCTGCTCTTGTGTCTCAGGTATACTCTTATCGTCATGGGCAAAAATGGCTTACTGAATGAGCCCGTACTCATTCTCAACGTTAACTTTGAACCGATACACGTTTGTAACACCAAACGTGCTTTGTCGCTGGTATTCTCGGGCAAGGCGGAAACGCTGCTCAACGGTCGCGGCGTGATTCACAGTTGCACGGCCGAGTTTGAAATTCCCTCGGTGATCCGCCTCAGCCACATGATCAAGCGCCCTCGTCCACGTGTTGCATTGTCGAAACGAGAGATCCTGCGCCGGGATAATTTTACGTGCCAATATTGCGGTCGTGAAATGGGTCACCTGACGCTGGATCATGTCATTCCGCGGCACCAGGGAGGTCCACACACTTGGCGCAACCTGGTTGCTGCTTGCATGGCGTGTAACCGGCGTAAAGGAGGCAAAAGCCCTAAAGAAGCGAATATGTACCTTCAGCGCCAGCCCTTCGAGCCCAAGGCGACGGCCGTTTATCGCTTCGGCAGTCATGTTCGGCAGAACCAAGAGTGGGCCCAGTTTATCGAAGGCTGGTAAACGTCGAATCTAGCGCCGGCCACTGTTTTCCTCAGCCAACTGAACAATACGATCCATCCCCTTGTCTATGAGTTCTGCAAGCTCAGCGGCCATTCGCTGGTAAGCTTTCAAAGGTTCCCCAATAGGATCGTGGATGCTGTATGATTGGCCTACCATGGCGGTCAGCAGATAGACCTTGTGCGCATCAGGCGAAAATTCGGCCCTTAGTGCCTCTGCATGGCCTGCCTCCATGCACAAAACCAGATCTGCAGCTTGTAAATGGTCGCTCTCTACCATACGAGCCGTATGGTCATGGATGTCCAGACCATACTGGTCCATTACCAGGATGCTGTTGTCTGCGGCACCCCGACTAAACTGAGCCCACGTACCTGCCGAGCTTACGGTCCAATCGTCAAGACCGCGTTTCTGTAAGCGGTCACGCAGTAATGCTTCAGCAACCGGAGATCGACAAATATTCGCGGTACAGACAACCAGGATATGGGCCATTGGTATTTACTCTTCAGTTTTGACTTCGATAACAGCAGAATGCACGTGTACTCTAGAAGTCGGGCTCTCTATTGGTCATTTACCTCGGAGGTCTTCACGATCTCCCCGGCGTTTGCTTAGCCAAAAAACCTCCGAGGTATTCCAACAAGAAGTTCAACTTTTAAATCTTTGTATTTCCACTGACAATAGTGACAAAAAGTTGAACTTCATTGTGTAATTTACTTAATCGAATTCGGGTTGCAGTAGACCGTAGTTTTCATCCCGACGCCGGTATAAGACATTGATGGCATCGTCAGCAGTATTGAAGAAAACAAAGAAATCGTGACCAAGCAATTCCATTTGGTCAACAGCTTCCTCTGCCGACATTGGATGCAGTGCAAAGCGTTTGGTGCGCACAATCGTAGCATCATCTTCGATACCTTCTTCATCTTCTAGGGGAAGCGGTTCGCCTAGATTGAGCTCGTCCATGCCAGCGCCACGCTGCTTCCGTTTGCGTTTGCCGCGGTATCGTTCAATCTGGCGGTACAACTTGTCGATGATGGCGTCAATGGCGGCGAAAATGTCGCTATTACGCTCCTCTGCCCGCAATATTGTGCCGTGATCGTCGCGTATGGTTATTTGCGCCACTTGGCGCTCAATGGAGCTGCGTGTGTTTTCAGTCGTCAGGTCAACCCGTATGATATTCAGATTCGGCATATAGCGGTCGAGCCGTGCAGTCTTCTTTTCTACGTAATTTTGTAGTCTTTCGGTAATTTCCAGGTTATGCCCGTGGATTACGAGTTCCATTCGCTTGTCTCCTTTATGGAATAGTTGAAGTATTGTCTATTATCCCACCACTAGACGGTGCGTGCCAAACAATAGGCTGACACTGATCTCGCCCCGGAAGCGATCAAGGCATCAGCCGCCGCTGACATCGTGGCACCGGTCGTGTAAACATCATCTATTAGCAAAATCTGTTTGCCTTCTACTTGATCGACATCGGCCGTAAATGCTCCACGTACGTTTAACAGGCGTTGCGCAGGGCTGAGATCGACTTGAGGAAGCGTATGCAGGATACGCTGCAGTGCCTGATCGTTGACGGAGATGTTTACCTGCCGGCCGACACGAAACGCGAGCAGAGCGGATTGGTTGAACCCTCGACGCCTTATCCTGCGCTTGTGGAGAGGGATAGGCATGATTGTGTCGGGAGCAGGCTGCCAATCTGGCCATGTTTTGGCCATCATCTGGGCCAGGGGTTTGGCCAAAGCGAATAAGCCACCGTATTTCATTTTGTGAATCACGCCTGCGAGTGGTTCGCGGTAAAAGAGCGAGGCGCGAACCTGCTGCAATGGAAAGGATTCCTGCCAGCAAGCGCCGCAAGCATTAGCTGGATGGAGAAGTGATCGACCACAGCGCAGACAAATGGGCTCTTTTACCCAGGGCATCTTGGCCAGGCAATCATCACAAAGCAGAGATCCCAGCTTATTGCATGCCGCACAGAGTGGCGGGAACAGCAGGTCTAGAGTCCTGTTGGCCCACTTTCGGGCTTCTGGAAATCTGGCTTCAAGTGTCACAGTAGATCGCCCTATGGCATTTTACGGCAGCACAAAAAGTTGTTAGGTGTTTGCTAGCGGTTATTTCGCAAGGTTCTTGTGCCGAACCAGGTAGCCGGATCACCTAAACCTGCCCCTTGAATTTTCTCGGCGCTACGGGAACGATTGCCGGTTGGCTGCAATGCGCCAACAACCCGGCCGTCGTCCAGACCTTTCTGTTCAAAGCGGAAAATTTCTGTGGTTACATATTTGTCATCTCGAAAAGCGGAAATCTCGCTGATGCTAATCACCTTGCGCGAGCCGTCCTGCATCTGCTCCAGGTGAACGATTAGATCAATGGATGATATTATCAGATCGCGAATCACTCGCTGTGGCAACATGGCGCCTGCGAGGTGCGCCAGGACCTCGACCCGGGCGAGCAAGTCGGCCGGACTATGGGCATAGCTGGTTGTGATACTGCCATCAAGGCCGCTGTTTATCGCTTGAAGCCAGGCGAAAGCCTCACTGCCTTGTATGTCACCGAGGATAAGGCGATCGGGTCCCATGCGTGAAGCGCTTTTGACCAGGTTTTCTGTGGTGATTGTTTTCTTGCCGGAAGTATCAGTCAAATACGCTTCCAAGGAGACGACGTGCTGATGATCTATACGCAACTCCGCCATATTCTCAATGGTGACGATTCGTTCCTCCGCGGGAATGAAACTGCAAAGTATGCCCAGCAATGTGGTTTTGCCACTGCGCACATTGCCGGAAATGATTATGTTTAAACGTGAGAGCACACAGGCGCGCAGAAACTCAACGGCCTCAAGTGAAACGGTGTTGGCATTGCAAAGTTCCTGTACTGTGAAGAGAGTCCTTGGTCCACGATGAATAGTAATCGTAGGACCCTTTGGGGCAACTGGCGGCACGACAATGTTGATGTGCGAACCGTCGGATAGCCGGGCATCTAAGACCGGGGAATCTTGATCGACGCTGCGGCCTAATGGCGCAACGATGCGTTCAATGATGCGCATGATGTGGGCATCATCCTCAAATGAGATGTCCACTCGTTCGACTTGACCATTCCGTTTCATGAATACGTTCTTGGGTCCGTTGACCATGATTTGCTCAACGTCATCCAAGCCAAGCAAGGGCTCCAGGGGGCCAAGGCCAAGCAGCTCAGCTACGATATCCTCGGTGAGTTGCCGTTTTTCATGCCGCTTAAGGATGATATTCTCTTCAGCGAGAAGCAGATCCAGCCTATCTTGGAGCAAGGTGCGCGCTGCAATCTTGTTCTTCTGATTGAGCTGATCCCCCAAGTCGGCCGTTAGCCTTTGAAGTATGCGTCTTTTTAGTTCGTTGTAGGCATCACGCGCGCCCGGTATGGGTGATGCTCGCCGCACGCGTAATTCTTGCAGAGCAAGGTGTTCGCTGGGTTTACCTGTGTCTTGCCCGGCGGGTTGTTGTGTAAATTGCACGTTATTACCTGGCCGCTTTACAAGGTACTAGGGCTGAACGGCACAAAACAGATCGATGTATTGGCAAAGGCGCTGGCTGATTTCTGGTCCAAGAAGGGTGATGATGGCAATTACAACCACCGCTACAAGTATTAGGACGAGCGCATATTCCAGTAATCCCTGACCTTCTTCGTCAAAAAACGACATCTTACGTTATCCTCCTCTCTAGGGAAGTGAAGTATCTGGATCTTTGGCGACTGTTTGGGTGCTGCTTTCCAGAGGGAACCAGCCATGTTTAAACGCGTATAGAACTGCTTGCGTTCTGTCACTTACACCCAGTTTATGCAAAAGTGATGTGACATGGTTTTTAACCGTCTGATAGCTGATACCAAGTCGCTGTGAGATCTCTTTGTTAGGCGTTCCCTGACAAACTAACTCGAGAATCTCCATCTCACGGGGTGAAAGAGATGTGCGCGATTCAGGCCCATGCTCGAATGGCCGTTTGCCAAAACGATCCATACGCTGTTGCAGCCAATTATCTACTTCCTCTTCAGACATGATCTGATCATTGATCACGTATTTGCCCATGGAAACATTATGAACCGTACGGATCATAGAATCCGGTGGCATATCTTTCGAGCAAAATGCGGAAGCGCCGGCTCTCAGTGAATGGAAAACATACTCCGGCTCATCGTAAGCGGTAATCATGACCACCTTGGGGCCTTGATCTAGGGCTGCCAGGGCGCGGGTGACTTGTAGACCGCTGGTTGTCGGCAGGTTGATGTCCATCAGAACGACATCCGGCTGAGTTTCCTGGGCTTGTTCCAGGGCTGTTTCTCCATCGGCCGCTTCGCCAACCACAAGGATCTGGGGATCTGTCTCAAAAACATCACGAAGCCCCTGCCGAAATACAGGATGGTCATCGACGATCAGGAGCTTAAGTAATGTCATGTGTCCCTGCAAAATATTCTATGAGTCGTCACTAAATTGCGGCAATGGCGGATGGTGGATTCACTACCCGCGCTCCGTGTAGTAAGCACCGCGCACCAATTTGGCTGGCAATGAAGCATACAGATAGATTCCATCAGTAGCAGTATACCAAATAAACCACAGCACTGGCAAAGGTCTCGTATTGTTGGCGCCGGTCGTATTCGTTTGCGCAAAAAAAGAGCTATCAAGAAGCCGGTTTTGTGGAACCAGCAGCGGCGAACGTCCGAAGTTTTGTAGGCCGGCTTTTGACCTATTACGATCGGGAGCGATGGCCGCGGAGTTGGCGAAAGAATAGACGGAATACGGTGTATTGCGCTTTGAAGATTTCTTGCCGCGAGATTTTTGTTTGACCCTTACGCCGATCTTCGAATATGATGGGCACTTCACCAATCTGCCAGCCACGCCGCTGGCACATGAACAACATCTCGACCAAGAAAGAGTATCCACTGGAAAAAACCTGATCGAGAGGGATTGATTGAAGCACGCGGCGATGGTAGAGACGAAAACCTGCTGTTGTATCCCGGGCTTGCAGCAGAAGCAGCGCACGGGCCACAAAGTTGGCGATCTTGCTTAACCATATTCTCTTCCAGGTACAATTGCGGGAACCTCCTCCAGCCACGTAACGGGAACCGATGACCACGTCCTTGGTTTGACCAAGATTAATCATGTCCGGTATATAGCGCGGATTGTGTGAGAAATCGGCATCCATGGTCATGATGCTCTCGATGTGCGGATCGTCGAGCGCCGCTCTAAAGCCGGCAATGTAAGCTGTGCCCAATCCCAGCTTTCCAGGGCGGTGCACGACCCGGACGCGCCCAGGGTAACGGGCAGCCCATTGGTCGGCTGTTTCTCCGGTACCGTCGGGGGAATTGTCGTCGACGACAATCACACCGACACCGACCGGCAGCGCCAACAATTGCGATAGCAAATCATTGATATTGTCCGCTTCATTGTAGGTCGGCACGATGACTATGTTCTCTGTTTGACTCATAAATGATTATTGCTCCACAAGCTGGCGATTCTACTAGCCAATCGCTTTTTTGACCAAATGGGTATAAGAAAGTTATAACTTAATCATGCGAATTGCTATTCTGTCGCGCAACCGTTCACTTTACAGCACGCGCCGTTTGGTTCAGGCTGCCCGATCGCGCGGGCATGACGTGCAGGTTATAGACACGCTGGCAGTCGCCGTGGAGTTGGGCCTGAACGTAGATGATCGGATCGGACACAAGGTGATTACGAGCGGGCCGCTGGGACTGATGCGAACCGGCCATGTGCCGGAGGTGGATGCTATGATCCCGCGCATTGGTACGTCCATTACGTTCTATGGGCTGGCGGTTGTCCGCCAGTTTGAGTCGTTAGGGGTACTGACAACGGCCGTGTCGTCGGCTATTGCCTGTTCCCGTGACAAGCTGCACAGCTTGCAGTGCATGGGCCGGGAGGGTTTGCCGATTCCGAGAACGGCCGTGATTGCCCAACCACGAGCGCTGTTTTCGGCCGTGCACGCGGTTGGCGGCGTGCCGGTGGTGATCAAGCTGATTCGCGGTACACAGGGAAAGGGCATTGTGCTGGCGAGGAATCTGGCTACGGCCGCGGCGGTGCTAGAAAAAGTTCACAAAGCGAAACGGCAAGCGTTGATTCAAGAGTATGTGGCCGAAGCGCATGGGCGGGATACACGCATCATTGTGGTTGGAGACCGCTGTATCGCGGCTATGGAACGCATGGCCATCGACGGCGATTTTCGCGCCAATTTGCACCGGGGAGGGACGGCCGTGCCCATCACGCCTGACAAAGAGACTTCTGAATTGGCTATTCGCGCGGCCAAGGCGCACGGTCTGGCCGTGGCGGGGGTTGACTTGATTCACTCGGAGCGTGGCCCTATGCTGCTGGAGGTGAATTCATCGCCAGGATTGGAGGGTATCGAGGGCGTCACAGGGGTCGACATCTCTTTGGAGATTGTTACTTATCTCGAACGGGCCTTTCACAAGTCGCGGCGGCAAAAGATGCGCAGATGACACGCGGCGCGGACGGGAGACCGGTTGCGAGCAATGAGATTACGACTAATGCAAGCTTGGCGCCCGCTAGCCGATGACGCTGATGTTTTCGCTTGAAATCTTGTCGAGGGTTAGTTTGCTTGCCCCTTTTTCCCCTGTTTCTAACAGCCAGCATGCAGCGTAATGCTCACTGCCGTAATCCTTAAACGGGGGATCCTCCTGGGAGCACTTGTCAAATGCCAAGGGACAGCGGGTATGAAAGCGACAGCCTTGGGGCGGATTGATGGGGCTGGGCACATCCCCTTGCAGAATGATTCTTTGACGAGTCAAGGTGGGATCGGGAACGGGTATAGCAGACATCAAGGCTTGTGTGTAAGGATGTAGCGGATCGGCAAAAAGATCCTCGCGTGTAGCCATTTCCACCATTTTGCCCAAATACATGACGCCCACACGATCGCTGAAATGTTCAACCACGCTCAGGTTGTGGGCGATAAACAGGTATGTCAGGCCAAAGTCGGCCTGTAATTCCTTGAGGATGTTGAGCACCTGAGCTTGAATTGACACGTCTAGGGCGGAAACGGGTTCGTCGCAGACGATGAATTTCGGCCGTAAGGCAAGCGCTCGAGCAATGCCGATTCGCTGCCGCTGGCCACCGGAGAATTCATGCGGATAACGGCGGGCATGGTCGGCGCGCATGCCTACACGTGACAGCATTTCAATAACTACATCGTAACGTTCTTGCGACTTTTTATCTGTGTGGATGCGCAGCCCTTCGGCAATACTCTCGCCTACCGGCAAGCGCGGGTCCAAAGAGGAATAGGGATCTTGAAAGATGATCTGCATGTCGCGACGTAGTTTTTTTAGCTCGCCTGCATTCATTTCGAATATATTCCGGCCATTGAAGATCGCCTTGCCTGAAGTGGCCGGAATAAGACGCAAAATTGTACGGCCGACGGTGGTCTTTCCACAACCGGATTCTCCTACCAGACCCAGCGATTCTCCCTCATAGATGTGGAAGCTAACGTCGTCAACCGCCTTTACCCAGGCCTGGACTCGCTGCAAAATGCCGCCCCGAATGGGGAAGTATTTAATCAGGTCTTGTACGTCCAATATTACTTGACGATTTTCATTGTGACCGTTGAGGCCATCAGGTGCGGATTCGTTTATCATGGGGGTTAGACTCCAACCTATTCATATAGCCAGCAGCGAGTCCAGTGGTCTTTGGCTACCTCTTTCAATGGCGGTTCATCCTGTGTGCACTTTTCCAGATTCTTCTCAATACGCACTAAACAACGGGGTGCGAATTTGCAGCCGGATGGCAGATTAATCAGATTTGGCACAGAACCGGGAATTGTCGTTAGTTCTTTATCAGTCTGACCCAGTACCGGAGTCGAACCAATGAGGGCGTCGGTGTAGGGATGTTTGGGTGACTTGAATAACTCTTTGACATAGGCTCTTTCAACGATGCGGCCAGCATACATGACATTAACGCGATCGCACATTTCGGCTACAACACCCAGATCATGGGTAATGAGGATAATTGCGGTATCTGTCTTTGATCGCAGGTTGCGCATCAGGTCCAAGATCTGGGCCTGGATGGTCACATCCAGGGCCGTTGTCGGTTCATCGGCGATCAATAATTCAGGAACACAGGCGAGGGCCATGGCAATCATCACACGCTGGGCCATACCGCCAGATAGCTCATGCGGGTATGATTTTGCTCGCGCTTCCGGTTCGGGAATACCCACCATGCGTAGGAGCTCAATGACCCGGCGGTTGGCTTCATTCTTGTTCACGTCCTGATGTAAAGTAATTACTTCGGCCAATTGGTCGCCGATGTGGAAGACGGGATTTAAACTGCTCTGTGGCTGCTGGAAGATCATGGAAATGCGGTTGCCGCGAATGTCCATCATCCGCTTTTCAGGCAGCAAGAGTAGATCCTCGTCGTCAAAAATGATTTCTCCAGCGATGATGCGTCCGGGCTGGCTGATCAGGCGCATAATTGACAGGGATGTAACGCTCTTGCCACAACCTGATTCACCAACCAGGCCGAGGACCTCCCCGCGATGGACTACCAGGCTGACGTCATCTACGGCCTTGACGGCACCCGCTTCAGTATAAAACTGGGTTTTGAGCCCTATTACTTCGAGGATGATGTCCTTATTATTCTCCACCAAAATCGCCTCTTTGTATTTACATTATGGAATCAGCGCTTGCCGGCACCTGCCTGACAATTATTACGTCAGGCCTGGTATTTGAACAGATCAGTTACGGCAGGCAGACAGTCCCAGTAATTTGCGAACAGATTGTTGTTCTAGCCAAGTATTTACTCACCTGGAAGAGCATACTCTAGCACAAGGCTGTCGATTACGGCAAGCTGAATGTAGGGAAGCATGACCAGGTGTCCGCGGGCACAATAGCGGAAGAGATGTGGGATAAGAACAACTTCTGTTGATTATTGTACAAGGTCGATGGCAAATAGATTCCATAGTTCTGAGTTTTGAGCGGGATCATTATTGATGTGTGGTACTTCCTGGCCGGTTATGGTTGTTCTCGGTATGTAGAACAGCGGCAGCACCGGCAGGTTTTGAGAAAAGATAACCTGTGCTTGTTGATGGCTCAACATTTGCTCCGGTGTACCGGGGAAGTTCTCGAGGGCTGATGCACAGGCGGTATCAAACGCCGGATTGGACCAGCCTGTGTGGTTTGTACCGTCCCATCCTGAAAAAACGGCGCCGCTCTGTGGATCAGTCTCGTCCAAGGTTCCTCCAATTTGCCAAGTGGCGAAGCGATCGCACTGGGGGTTGTTGGCGGCGGTTGCTGACGTAAGGGCCAGATCGAAGCGACGGCCGATTAAACGATTTTCTTCCCCGCCGGCCAGTCTTAACTGGTCGGGTAAAGCTTCGATGACCAGATCGATGCTACAGTCGCGCAACTGTTCCTGTATCATTTGCCCGATACGCCGCTCCATTTGATCGAGTCCTGTGATCAAGGATACGCGGAAGGCATTGCCGGTAATAGGGTCTTCACGAATACCGTCTTCGTTATCGTCCAGGTAGCCGGCTTCGTCCAGCAAAGTGTTGGCGGCCTTCGTATCATGAGGCCATTGGCTCACGTTTTTGGCGTAGAGTGGATGAATGGGCGGGACATAGCTGTGTGAAACATCGGAGTAGGCGACTGTTATTGTATTGACGATTTGCTGGCGGTCGATGCACATAGCAATTCCCTGACGCACGCGCACATCCTCAAACCAATCAGGCCGTCCGGAACCGTCGCCATAATCAGACCATGAGTTGATGCCAAAATCGACCTCCAGGCCAAGCGGGCCTGGTCGAATAGAGGATTTTAGCAGTTGGGCTTCCTGCGCTTCTACAGCGAAGGGAATCAGATCCGGGTCCAGGGCGTCGTGTGTCACAATTTGGCATTCGCCGGCCAGCAATTGCGAAAGGCGCTGATTGGTATCAGGTATGAACTTGAAGGTGACACTGTCCAGACGGGGCAGACTATCCAAAGAACGATAATATGCAGGGTTAGGTTCCAGGCGGATGCTTTTACCCGGGATCCATTCGACGATCATGAAGGGGCCATCGCCCATGGGTAAGCGGCTTGACGATTCGGCCGTGAGTAGTTCTGCCGGCGACAGCCCACTCCAGGCGTGACGGGGCAATGGATGCTGGAAATTGTTCTGGAAGTTGTTGTCCCTGAAACCAGGTAGGCTGGTCCAGCGCAAAGTGAGATTTCCTGTTGCCTGATAGCTGGCGGTGCGATCCGTCTTGTATTTGTCCCCTGGCGTATCGGGATGGGCGGCTAGTTCGAAACTATAAACGGAGTCGCTGGCGGTGACCGGTTGGCCGTCGGACCAGTAGCGCTGCTTCATCACAAAGTCAACGACTTGCTGCTCCATGAGTAGGGTTGTCCCGGCAAAGGTGGCTAATTGGCCATCGGCCGTAGTCACCGTGACGCCGGGTTCAAGGGGTACGACGTTGCCCGCGGCATCGACTACCGTTTCTCCTCTATCTACAGGAACCACCCGGGTGGCGGTATCGCCGTTGGCCAAGCTGGGTATTTTTTCCAAGCCCTGCGGCTGGTATCCATAGGAAAGTGTCGTGAAGTCATTTTCATATAAGCCGTGCAGCACAGCTTCCTCAAAAAGTGTGCTGTGACCATGCCAATACAAGGTGGATGGTTCTTGTGACATACAAATAGTGAGGTGCTTGCCAGTTTCGGGGACGGGACCAGGTGTCGTTGTCGGGGTTCCTACTACTGCTGCGGCTGTGGCGGTAATCGGGGGTGGGTTGTCTGCGACCGTATTGCTTGACGGAGTACGGCAGGATAACTGCGCGCAGGTCAAAAGGATAGGCAGAAAATAGAGTAGAAAACGAAGCCTCACAACTCTCCAGAGCGTACCTGAGCGATAAAGGGTTCGTAAGAGGCCACGTCTGACCCCCTGACGCGCAGAGTGTAATAGTCTTGGGTAATCATGGCCTGTTGTTCGCGGTTATAGTGGCTGTAGCGCTGGCCGACGGCACAGGCTCCTACCAGGCCGCGCTGCCCCCCATAATTATAACAATCTCGCTTTGTTTTGATTAGCATGTAGATTGCTTCGCCCAAGTAACGGGAACCAACGCGCTCGTATTGGAACACATGGGTCAGTTCATGGACTACGATTGGCAGGTCCTGGCGCGTGTGGCGTCCCTGGCGCGGCAGGTTGATGCTGTGCCAAGTGGCAAAGGCGAGATGGCCGTTAAGCTTAAAGATCAGGTCAAATAGGCCGCCCTGGACGACGCGTACATCGCCATAGCGCATGGCTTCGGGGCCAAGGATGCCGGAGATCATTGCTATTTCATCACCGGTCAGGGGCGTCGTCCTGGTAGTAAAGTGAATCAAGAATTCGGCGATTTCCGGCCCGCCGAGGAGGTCGAAGAGTTGGGAGAGCAGTTGATGCAGCCAGTCGAAGAAGCGGCCGACTTTGTAACGCAGCCAGCCGACTGTCTCTCGATGACGGGCAGCGTCCATCAGTTCGGGTACGAAAAAGATGAGAGCGTCGACAGCACGGATCAATGTCGTCAGCAAGCGACCGGCGCGGACGGGAAAATCGCGCACCAGATTGACCGGCCACATGGTAAGATCACGCACGCGTTCGCCCAGCCATAGAAAGACGGCCGTAATGGTTGCTTTCATCTTTCAGCCTACCATCGCTATTTTATCATCAATCATGAAAAGAACGGCCAGCATAAAACGATCCTGGCTATCATACTCGAATGACGATAACAATCAATGAAAAACTGGACTCTGCTGCAGATAATCCCGGTAAAATTCATGTAGGCAGCGATAGACAATTTGACAGGCTATGGCTTAAATGGCTGAACGAAAACACCCTCGCATGTTGGTTCCTCTTCACCCCAGGATAGGGGTTGGCGTCAGGTCCTCGCGCTGCGTACCTGTTCCCAATCTTATCCTGTCAGCATCTCCTGTCCTCCATCATCATGACGCCTCGTGATAACGGAGGTCTCGGTGGTGACAAGCTAGACAGCCATGATTTCGCCTGGTGGTGTTTCTTTAGATGATCGTAAACGCTCTAGCTTACTGTTTTTGTAGCAAGCACTGAGGGCGCCTGGCAGCCGACAATCGCCGGGGCCTCGTGGATGAGCTCGTCATTCTCGAGGGCCTCCACCATGAACAGGGCAAAGTCCACGCGGCGCGTCATGTTGCTCTCGAGGATGGGGTCGCCCACGTGCCTGCTCCACACCGGCAGGCCCTGGCTCTCACCCTCTTCGAGGTCGCTGCCACGCACGACCGTCCACAGGGTGTCGCTGGCAAACACCCGCCGGCACGCTTCCACCTGGTCGTCGATATCCACGAGGCGAAATAGCCGCCCGAACCAGCCACCAAACTTGACCTGCGCTTTGAGGGATCGCGAGTAAACATCCTGGCCGTCCAGCGTAATATGCCAGCCGCAGGAGAATATGAGGCGCGCGCCCGGACGCGCGTAGTCGAGCACCGCCTGGGCCGTTCCCGACGAGTACTGCTGAACCCCCCAAGGGACCAGCACAGTGAGCACCCCGTCACACCCTGCGACCGCCTTCTTAATGACCTCGCGGTCGTTTGTCGCTCCGGGAATGACGGTGATACGCCCCTTGAACGCGTCGAGTTTGCCTACACTGCGCTCCCGGCAAACGCCAACCACCTCGTAGCCCCGATCCAGCGCCTGCTGCACCATGTACTGCCCGAGCTTCCCGGATGCCCCAACGATACAAACTTTCTTCATATTCATCCTCTCAGCGGCCGCTTTTTCTTTACCTACCTCATGTCAAAGGAGAGACAAACAGATATTTACGCATCGTTTTTTCACGCCTTAAGGTAGTGGTGTCGGGCCAGGCTTTTTACGCCGCAGCCAAATTCGCTTGCCAGTTACTATATTAATTATCGCCGGTTACTTCCCCTCGTCAATCAGACCTCGCTGACACTCGATAACCTGGTCCTGTAGGAAAGCGTTTGAGTTTGCAGAGATACAGAATGATTATCTAACCAGCGACATCTCAATAATTTCGCGGAAGTCTTGCCGTTTTTTTGAACTTCAAGCATGTATTAGTAGTGCGATACCGACGCGCTGAGAGCGGCGATGATTTGCCGGTCGGCGGCGGCGAAGGCGTAGTCGTCCAGGTGAGCTAAGGTGACCCAGGCGTAATCGGCTACACCAATGTGCTGGGGGTTGTTGCTCAGGGCGCGGGCGTGAAAGGCGTGAAGTGTGATGCGAAAATGGGTGTAGGCGTGCTTGACGGTTGTCAATTGCCGGCCAACGGCGATATCTAAGGCAAGTTCCTCGCGGATCTCGCGCCGCAACGCCTGCTCCAGGGTTTCGCCACTCTCTTGCTTGCCTCCCGGAAACTCCCAAAGTCCTCCTAATAAACCATCCAACGGCCTCTGGGCAATCAAAAAAGGCGCAGTCGCCGACTGTTCCTGCGCTTGCCAGATGATGCCGGCGACGACGTCATAATGGGGTACACGTTTGCGGGGCGACCGGACGGGTCGCTGCTGTTCTGTGCCGCGTTCGCGAGCAAGACAAATCGCCGATAGGGGGCAACGCGAACAAAGCGGGGTGGCTGGACGGCAGCACTGCTGGCCCAGTTCCATGAGCGACTGATTGTAGGCGCCGGGACGCTGCTGGGGAACGAGATCGGTGGCCAACTGCCACAGTTTTTTCTTGGTTGCCGTCGTCGTAACGTCGTCTGCCAAATCAATGAGGCGGCTCAGCAAGCGGATGATGTTGCCGTCCAAGATGGGAACAGGTTGGTCGAATGCGATGGAAGCGATGGCTCCGGCGGTGTAACGGCCGATACCAGGCAGCTTAATTAATTCAGAGGCGGAATGCGGTAGGTTCCCGTCATATTCAGCGACGATGATTTGCGCGGCGGCATGGAGGTTTCGCGCGCGGCTGTAATAGCCCAGGCCCTCCCATTGTTTGAGCACCGCGTCCAGCGAGGCCAGGGCCAGCGCATAAACGGTAGGGAAGCGGCTCATCCATCGTTCGTAGTAGGGAATGACGGTCGCAATCTGGGTTTGCTGCAACATAACTTCCGAAACCCAGATAGCATAGGGATCACGACTCTCCCGCCAGGGCGGCAGTGTATGGCCTTCATCCCACCAGCGCAGAAGGCTGGTAACCAGCATTCTGTGATCGAGCATGGTCACTCTTCTGCAACCGGCACGGTGTATGGCAAAAGAAGACGGCCGTCCGCGCTGACGGTGAGTTGGTTTTCAGCAGCGCGTATGGGCAGGCGTTGGCCTGTTTCCGCGTCATAGATGCCTATGGCCAAGTCATACTCGCCAGGCGGGACATCGGTGAGGGAAAGGTTGATTTCGTCGGCAACAAGCTCGCCGTCATCCCAGACTGTGGTGGGCAGACGCCATTCTTGGGGCATTGTGTCTACCTGGGCCACGATTTCACCCGTTTGTGGGTCGTAGACATGCACGAAGAATTTGTAAGCGGCGACAGGGCGTTCCTCTGCCAACCAATAGAGGGTGAGGGCAAGGTCAGTGGCATCTTGCTGGACGTCGTAGGCAAGAAGGCGCAGTTTTTCGGCGAAAAGCACGTTGGCCGGCGATGAATCGGTGGCAGTGACTGTGCAGGAACTGTTGTCGATTTGGCCCAGATCGATGAGCGTGGTCAGTGGTTCTTCCTGCCCCTGCTGATAAAGAAGCAGGGATATGGAATAGGGGGATTCGCCCACGGGCAAATCGAGTGTGTAGGCGTGACGGGTGATGCTATTGGCGGGCCATTGGGAAGTTGGCCAGGAATCAGCCAGTGGGGTTAAGGGAGCCGCAAACTGCCGGCCCGTTTTTTCGGAGTGGGCAAGCAGTGAAACTGCGTAATCCCCCGGTAGGGAATCTGTATTGGCCCAGGTGAGTCTGGTGACGGCCACGATTTGGTCCGCAGAGCAGAACGAGGACAGGTTCTTTTCAACGGTTCCAAGTCTGGGCAAGATCTCAATGGGGCGGTCGAGATCACGGCCGAATTGGGGCGCGGTGGCATAGACGAGAAAACGATCGTCTTCAAAGTAAGGGGCGTAGGGGATATGCTGTTTCCAGAGCTGCCACGTAGCTTCTTCCAGCCAGATTTTGGACAGGAGCACATAGGCGACCTGGGCATCGTTCAGCTGGGCCATCAGGAAACCGGGATCAAGGGTTAAGTCAGGAAGGCTCGAAAACCATTCATTGTCGTTGATGAAGCGGTAGAGATTTTCAGGCTCACGCGAGACGTGACCTTGCAGGATCGGCCGTTCGTGAAACGTTTGTTCAAACATGTACTCTTTGGAAAAGCGATTACGTAAAGGAAGATTGAGAACCGCAAATGATCCTGGTTCTTCAGCCAGCTGCTTTAAAACAGCCTTGTCGTAGGCCACGTATTGCATCTGCGCAGGTAGCGAAAGATATTCGAAGAGAATGATGAACGATAGCAGCAAGGTTAAGGCTGGACTCCATCGCGCCAGGCGCCTGGTTGTGATCAGGCTATTCCAGCCGTAGGCGGCCAGCAAGCTGACGGGTAAGGCCAAAAAAAGAACATAACGCTCCGGGACGCGAATCAAGCGCGCTACCTGGAGAGGAGCGAGGATCCGGTAAAGTGTGGGTATGTTCTCGAATAGTTGGCCATTGACACGTAAGACCATGCTGGAAGCCAGGCCAACCAGCAGGATGGCCATCAGAAGCCAGATCCAGGTCTCACGCCAGCGCTTCACCATAGCGACAAGGGCCAGCAGTAAGACGCTGAGGCCGATGTAGGCGGGATAGTGTTGTCCTGAAGAGCGGTCAGGATAGTAACGATCGTAAAGTGGTTTCGTCAGCGCTCTCAGCATGAAGTGGCGTTTGCTGGGCGTCACATAGGCCAGCAAGTCGGTGGACATAATCTGCTCATCACTTCTGAGGAATATGTTAGCCGAAAAATTGGACGCGGCTTGTTCGCGGAAGAGCATGATTGCCGGTGGCAAAAGGGCGAAAATGGCCACCACGGCCAGTAGACCCAAATGCGGGAGGGTCCTCTTCCACTGCCCAAGCCATTGTTTGGCGGTGCCAGCCAGATAAATAAATGCCATAAAGCTGACAGGTACGAGCATCTGCCAGCGCGTGTAGCCGACGAGGCCCAGGGCAAGACCGGTCGAGTATGGCGTCTGACCAGCGCAAGCGGCGTAGGGTGCGCAGCAAGAAGAGAAAGAATAGGGGGACGCAAAAGGTGGCGATAAGGTTGGGATGATCCAGCTGTGACAGACGATAAGGCCAGGCCATGTAAATAAGACCGGCGATGAAGGCGGCTTGCGGCTGGTGTAATAAGTAGTTTGCAAGCTGGAACATGGATAGGCCGCAAAATGCCAGGAAAAGGAGCACGATCAGGTTATAGGCAAAGACGCCGCCGAACAAGGGTTCCAGGAGCAGCCAAGGCAGGATATTGAGCCAGGCGATATTGTGGGTGATGAGACTTACCCCTTCAGGATAAGAGAGGTAGGTGGTTTGAAAGGGGGAGTGGCCTGATGATAGCGCTTGCTGAACCCACCAACCGTTCCAATAATGCACCATGGCGTCGCTGGTACGGCCGACCAGGTGGGTACTCATTTGTGAGATGAGGGGCCAGGTGAGGAGGCAGGCGATGGCGAAGTAGATGGCCAAGAGGGCGGCTGGCAGTAACCACCGGTTTTTTGTAGGCAGTGGTCTGTTCATAAAGGAGGTGACCAAGAAGTTGGGAATGGCTGCGTTTCAAATAGATTAGTAGGCTATCCTCAGATGCCGTCCATTTGCATTTGAGAATGCTGCTTCCTTTGTTTTAGTTCGCGTCAAGCGGAAGAGAATTGGTGATTTGGTGAATTGGTGAATGGTTGAATGGTTAATTGCGAACATCCTGCTGATGATGACGGTGTCCGTGCTTGTTGATCTGGCGGCGGATTGCGAAGGCTTAATGGGGCTAGGTTGGCCGATTTTGCCGCTTTTATGCATAGTGCGCTTGATCATGGCGTCGATTATATCCTCTCCGTGACGGCTAGCCTACGGATACCAAACGGCAGGGCCACGGGCTTGAAATAGGGAGTTATTTGGGGAACCGCAGCCCGCCGTATCACGTTTGACGACACATCAGACATGTTACGGAGGACCGGTATGACCCTACAATGCATTCCCCTTTTGGCTCGAAAGGCCTCAGCTACTGTACGCTGCCAACTACGGCGAGAGATCCTGGAACTGCGCAGCCCTGCCGCTTCCCCTGCGCGTTTGGCAACTGCTTTCGCTATAGGGACTTTGCTCAGTTTTATTCCGCTACCGGTGCTGGATTCGCTGCTGGTGAGTTTGGTTCTGGTAAGGTTTAGGCAGGTGAATAAGGCTACTCTGCTGGCGGCCCGACTGGTATGGAACGATCTTGTGATCTTATCTCTTGCTCCCACTGGTTACAGGTTGGGTGTTTCTATGCTGCCCACATCTATGATCCTGAGCGCTGATCTCGCACCTACCGGTAAGTTGATCATGCTTGCACTCAACTTTGCAATTGGAAACCTGTTGATTGCCATAACAGCCACAACAGCTTGTTATGTGATCGTCTGGTTGGGTGTGTTGATTGTCAAGAGGCAGCCAGCATTGGCAAGCGGGCAGATGAGTGTATCAGAATAAATGCTTGAATGAGAGGGGGTGTTTTCTTATGCTAAATACAGCACTTTTCATAGGACATGGGCAACTAGTAAGATTCAAAGGAGAATGACGATGCGAAAGCCTGTTTTATCTATTTCGGTATTGGCTGTTTTAGCAATAGTGCTGGTGTCGGCCGTATTTGCGCCAGGGGTTGTGGCCGGTCCTGATACGTTTCCGCCGATTATCCCTTTGCCGGACAATTACGATCCTGAGGGTGTGGTTGCGGGACGCGGGCCGGTGATTTACGCCGGGTCGCTGGCCGACGGCGCGATTTATGAAGCGAATTTACAGACGGGGGAAACGGATATGTTGGTGGCTGGCCAGGAAGGGCGGGTGGCTGTTGGCCTGGGATTTGATACGCGCAGCAATTACCTCTTTGTCTGCGACGGCGCGGGTGGTACGACGACTGTGTACGATGCGGGCAGCGGGGACCTGGTAAAAAGCTACCAATTATCTGATCCGAGCGGCCCCATACCGTTTATCAACGATGCAATTGTGACCCGTGAAGCGGTTTATTTCACCAACTCGTTCGCCAAAGAGTTTTATCGCCTGCCGCTGGGCCCTGGTGGGGCGCTTCCGGAGCAGAGCGCCGTGGAGACGATCCCGCTGAGTGATAATTTCGATTTTGTGTTTGCACCTTTCCAAGCTTTTAATGGCAATGGGATCGAAGCGAGCCAAAATGGGAAGCAGCTCTTGATCGTTAATACGCAGGCAGAGATCCTGTACCGTGTTGATCCGCACAGTGGTGAGGCGCTCGAAGTTGATTTGGATGGCTTTGCACTGACGTGGGGTGATGGGCTGGTTTTGAACGGCCGTAGGTTGTACGTGGTGCAGAACCAGTTTAACCAAATCGCGGAGATCCGACTGGCTAACGACTTCCTCAGCGGTGAGGTGACGGACGTTATCACGAGTCAAGCGTTTCGGGTGCCGACGACGGCTGCAAAATTCGGCAGCTATCTGTACGCAGTGAATGCGCGCTTTGGCCAGGATACGGTGACCGATCCGAGTTTTGAGATAGTGCAAGTTAGTCGTTGATTCAAGATCATAATTCCGGTGGATATGGACGCCGCTTTTTCAAGCGGCGTCCTTTTATTTTGGGCATCAAAGATTTCCCAGATTATGTAGATTGAGAGGAAATGGGAGAAGCGATGATCCTTGGATGAACACGAAGGGATGTCGCAAGGGTTTGAATAGAGCGAGAAGATCGCTACGCTAGCGCGCCGACGCTGCCAGCCGGGTTAGTTGCACTGACAAGGGTGGATGATCAGTGAGCCGGTGCCAACCCCAATTGCGCATCCTTAAGTGTAAAGCAATTGATAGACAGACAATTAATGATTTCATATCGTTAGATGTATTCTTCCTGCAAATTTCATGCTAAACACAAATTGCTTAAGAAAGCCCGTTAGCCATGGCCAAAATTGCTGGAGAATTTTATTGATCTGATTGTTTTATGGAGTACCGGTGTCACCGCATAGACTTTGCAAAGAGGAAAATGCCGTGGAACAAAAAGCCAATCATAAGCTCATTCTGCAAGAAGGCCCTTACCTAGGGAAGAGTTTGAACTGACAGCCGATAAGATCCTTATCGGCCGTGCCCCCTATTTGGATATTGTAATTGGTAAATCGACCGTTTCGGACCGTCACGCAGTTGTAACCCGCCAGAACGACCAATTCGTCATCGAGGATCTCGACAGCACAAATGGTACATTTCTAAACAGGAAGCGCTTGACGGGGCCGGAGATACTCACCTCAGGTGATGAGATCCGCCTGGGACGAACTATTGTACTCCATTTTGAAGCCCCACCGCTGGACAGGACCCCTTCTGGTGATCCCACAATGGTGCAGGAAGATATCAACCAGAGCCACGAGCAGGCAGTAGAAACGCCGTCCCTGGATCAGGAACCAGCTGCAGTTTCAGCTCCGGTCATTGCCGTGGAACCAGATGGCGATGTGGTCCAAGGCGATCAAATCGGTGGCGACAAACTGTCAGTTGGTGATATCTCAGGCAGGCCAGTGGTTGCCGTCGGCGCGGGGGCTAAGGCAATGGCTGTATACCAGGGTCTTTCCACCGAAGATGTGGCTGCGTTATTAGTTGAACTGAAGCGGATTGACCAACCGGTGGTGTGGGACGGTCGTACCCCCTACCTTGGCCTTACCACTTTTCGAGAAAGCGACGTCCAGTTTTTCTTCGGTCGAGAAGAATTAGTCGACGATTTGCTGGGTCAAATGCAGTCAGATCGCTTCATCGTCATTGCCGGACCATCCGGTAGTGGGAAATCGTCGGTGGCCAGGGCCGGTCTGTTTCCTGCCTTGGGTGCTGGCCGTCTGGACAAAAGCGAAACGTGGCCATTAGCGACCATGCAGCCGGAAGGGAATCCCATCGAGCAGTTGGCAATCGCTATGGAGCGGACCACAAAATCTACCCAGGTTGGCGATGCTATTCGTGAGGAGGGATTTGACAATCCGGCCGTGCTGCAGCGACAAATGGAAATGTACCTGTCCGATGACAGCCGCCAGTGTTTTGTACTGTTTGTGGACCAGTTTGAGGAAACCTTTGCTCAAACCAAAGATGAAGAGGAGCGGGACGCGTTTATCAACCTACTGACAACGGCGGCCCAAGCAGAAACAGGACGGATCATCATTTTGATTTCGCTACGCTCTGATTTCTTCTCCCAATGTGCCCGTTACCCGCAGCTACTAACCTTAATGAGCCGGCAGTGTCAATTGGTGGGCGCGATGGCTCCTCAGGATTTAGCCAAGGCGATTACCTTGCCCGCTTTGGAAGCGGGCGTTGAGATCGATCCGGCCCTCGTGTCGCGTATTATTGCTGATATGAAAGGAGAACCAGGGGCACTGCCCTTGATGAGTTTTGCCCTGCGCGATCTGTTTGAAGCAGAGAAAACGACAAAGGGTGAGCCGATGACCCTCACCCTGCCGGAATATTTGACCCGCGGTGGGATCGAAAGTGCCCTGGAACGGCACGCTAACCAGGTATTTGACGACTTCTCGGATGAGCAAAAAGCATTGGCCAGGAGTATCTTTTCCAGATTAATTGAAGTAGGGCAGGATCACCTGGTTACCCGGCGTACCACTACTTTGCAGGAACTCATCCCTGCCGGCACCAGCAAGGAGTCAGTGATAATGGTGGTAGGGGTGTTAGCCCAAGAAGGAGCGCGCCTGATCACAACGGGTGGCGTGGACAGCGTCGCGGAGATTACTCGAGAGACAGCCACCCAGACCAGCGTAACACTGGCCCATGAAAAACTGATTGACGCCTGGCCCTGGCTACGACAGTTGGTAGAAGAGAACTGGGAAATCATCGCTCTGCAAAACCAGATTAACCGTGATGCCCGTGCATGGAGGAAGGATATTAGTTCTACGCCTACCCTGGTTGGTAGCTCGTTGGCCGAAGTCCAAGCAAGTGCGGGGCAAGAGGACCACGGATTCTTATATCGGGGCGGGCGGCTCTTACAAGTGGAAGAAAAACTGGAATTATTGCAGCCAAATCTCGATGATTTGTCCCAACGCTTTATTGTGGCCAGCGTGGCCCTGCGAAAGCGCGAAAAATCGGAGCGTGAACAGGAACGCCAGGCCCGTGAGCGGCTGCGGCAGCGGATTACCGTGGGAGCAGTATCGGGCTTGGTTATCACCCTTACTCTTGCTGCTCTGTCGTTCTCGCTATATCTGCGCTCACAAGAAAATGCTGAAACGGCCACGACAAACCTAGTGACGGCAACGGCTGCCCTGGTTCTTGCAGAAACTTCGGAAGCAGGTGCCGTGTACCAGCGCAATGAAGCGCAGCAGCACATGGCCACGGCCACGAGAGCGCTTGCCACTTCGGTTGCTGCCCAAGCAACTACAGAAGCTGAACGGAGCCGGGCCAGGTATCTTTCACAATTGTGGAGTGCTAAAGCGCTGGGATCACAGTCGCTCAGCTTAATCGATATGCAGTATGACCTGGCGCTGCTGCTGAGTTTGGAAGGTGTTCGCGTCACTGCAAATCTAGGCGAAGCAGTGGATACGGGCAGCGAGGAAAGCTTAACTCAGGTTGTGGCCGCTAATCCGAGGCTGGTCAAGTACTTGCATGACCATACGGCGGAGGTTCGTGGGGCGGACTTTAGTCCCGATGGCTCGCTCATGGTTACGGCTGGCCTCGATTCGCGCATCATTATTTGGGATACAGAAACGTGGCAGCCAACAGATCAGCCGATAGCCGCACCGGCAGGCGTACAGGAACTTAGCTTTCATCCGGGTGGGGCCATCATCGCCACGGCGCACAATGACGACTCTATTGTGCTTTGGGATGTGAACAGTCGCCAACCCCTGCTCCCGCCTCTGACCGGCCACAGCGACCGCGTATGGGATGTGGCCTTTAGCCCGGATGGAACAGCGCTTGTTTCCAGCGGCAAGGATGGCGCGATTATCATGTGGGACGTGGCCACTGGAGAGCGTATTGGTGACTTCTCCGGCGGGCACGAAGGTAGTGTACGCAGTATCGACTTTAGCCCTGACGGCCGTTTCCTGATCAGCGCTGCGGATGACAGCAACATTTACCAATGGGATCTGGTCAGCCAACAGGTGCGCATGGGACCCTTGAAGGGGCACATTGACACCGTTACCAGCTTGGCCTATAGCCCCGATGGCCAGCAGTTTGTCTCCGGCAGCTATGATGGTAATGTGGTGCTCTGGGATGCGACGACAGGCCGAGCACTCGCCGAGCCCTTGACGACGCATGAGGATCAAGTATGGGCCGTGGCATTCAGCAGAAACGGCCGTATCGTCGCTTCCGGCAGCCGGGATAAACGTCTCATATTAACAGACGTTAACAGCGGGCAGCCAATTGATCAACCGCTGCACGGGCATACAGAAAGTGTGCGCGATGTCGCTGTCGCTCCTGACGATCTGACAGTGGCTACCGTCGGTGACGACAGTAAAATAATACTGTGGGATCTCGTCAAAACGTTGGAAACCGCAGACCGGCTCGTGGGCCATGAAGACGTCGTGCGAGATATTGCCACTGCGCCTGCAGGAAACATTCTGGCTTCAGGCAGTGATGATGGCAAAATTTTGCTTTGGGATAATGAGACTGGGCAGATTATGGGCGAGCCGCTAAGCGCCCATGAAGGACGGATTTGGGCCCTCCGTTTCAGCCCCGATGGTCAACTGTTGGCTTCCGGGGGTCGCGACCAAACAATTCGTCTGTGGGACGTGCAAAGTGGCCTACTTCAACGCGAACTACGTGAAGCTCTTGACAGCGATGTGACCGGCCTAGCCTTTAGTCCTGATGGAAGCATGTTGGCATCTGGTGAGCAGAGTGGGCGCATCTTGTTATGGGATCTGGCGACTGGCCGGCGTATCGGCGATCCGCTGACCGGTCACGGCGATAGGGTGTGGCAAATCGCCTTCAGCTCGGATGGCCGCACGCTATTATCGGGCAGCAAAGATGGCACTGTCCTTTCGTGGGAGGTAGCTTCAGAGCAAACCATTGGCCAGCCCATTATTGACTACGATATCCCGGCGGAGAGCGTCGCCCTCCACATTGAGAATGAACTTGCAGCATTAGGCAGTGAGGTAGGCCGTATCAGCTTGTGGAACACGGGCACAGGTGATTTGCTACATGATCTGGCGATTGAAGAGGCCGTTTCGATTGAAAGCCTGGCCTTCAGCACGGATGGCCAGACTCTGGCAGCGGGCAGCCGCAACGGTGGCATCACGCTTTGGGACGTGGTGACAGGGCAGGTGATCAGGCAGTTGCCTGAGATTCACGGTGGTGCCGTCCGCAGCTTGATCTTTACTCCCAATGATCAGCTTCTGATTTCCGGGGGCGCAGATAGTGAATTGGCAAGATTGGTGATGCAAAGTGAATCAGGGCAGCAGCGCGCCTGCGATATCGCCAACCGTAGCCTTTCAGAGGAGGAATGGGAACAATATATCACTTCTGATGAACCGTATCGCCTCACCTGTCCACAACTACCAACTGGCATGTCTGCGGGTAACTAGCAGAAAACGGGTCGCCAGCGCAGGGGGATGTCGCTAGGCGACCGCTTCGCGCACAGAGATTACGCAGATTACGCAGATTTTTTTGAGAGAGATGCCAACTTTTCTTATGCTTGGCATCTCTGACGCGGCGCGCCCGGGCTTGGGCAAATGTGGTTGAGCAATCAGGATAAAACGGTTGTAGATGGGGCGGCCGATTTGGGTGTCGAGGGGCAGGCCCGGGGGTCCTGCTCCTACTGGCAAAGCGCTTCGATAAATTCTTCGGGCGACAACGGTAAGGTTGTTTTTGATCCGGCGTGGTCAATTTTGAGATACGATGGCCAGTTGGATGGGAGTTTGTCCTTGTGAGATGAGGCGTTCAGGTGACGCGTCCTGGTTGCGAACTGTATTTTTCGTAAAGGTTATTGGTGACGACGGTGCGCAGGCGGGAGACGGCCGTGTGAACGTCGGCAAAGGATGTGTAGAGGGGGGCCAGGCCGAGGCGGATGAGGTCCGGGGCGCGAAAGTCGGGCAGGACGTTCATCTCTTTGATCAGGGCCTGGTCAATACGATAACCTTCTTCATGGCTGAAGGAGACGTGCGAACCGCGCCAGTGGGCTTCTTGCGGCGTCTGCGAATGGAAGCCGAGCGCGGCAAGGGATTCCCCCCAGAGATCGAGTAGATACTGCGTCAGAAGGATTGATTTGGCGCGCAGGCGCTCGATGCCTGCTTCCAGCAGCAGGTCGACGCCTGGTTCAATAGCGCTCAAAGCGAGGATAGGCGGCGTGCCGCTGAGGAAGCGGCGCAGGCCGGGGGCGGGTTCGTAGTCTAATTCGAAGTCGAACATTTTGTTGTGGCCCATCCAGCCGCTGATGGGGTTGGTTAGCCGCTCTTGCAGGTCGCGGCGCACATAGAGATAGGCGGGAGCGCCGGGGCCGCCGTTGAGATATTTGTAGGTGCAGCCCACGGCCAGATCGGCGTTGGCCCCGTTGAGATCGATGGGCATCACGCCGGCGGAATGGCTGAGGTCCCAGAGAGTGAGTGCGCCCGCCTGCTCGGCGATGCTGGTTACAGCATTCATGTCGTATGTGTAGCCGCTTTTGAAGACGGTGTGCGAGAGTGAGAGCAGGGCTGTGTTGTCGTCGACGGCTGTGGCCAATGCTTCTACTGGACCATAAATGCCGTCCTTGGAAGGGACTACCTCGACGTGGCAGTCGCCGCCAATCAGTTTGCAAACGCTGTTGAGGATGTATAGATCGGAGGGGAAGTTGAGGTTGTCGGTCACGATTTTTGTGCGACCGGCTTGGGCCAGCATGGCGGCCAGGGTCAGTTTGTAGAGGTTGACGGAGGTCGAATCGGCAACCAGGATTTCGTCTGCGCCCGCGCCGAGAAAGCGGGCCAGCTTGGCCCCGGTGGTCACCGCGGCATCGATCCAACGCGTGCTCCAACTGCTAATGAGGTTTGCGCCCCATTCGCGCTGCACGACGTCTTGAAGGAGATCTTGCGTGGCCAGTGGTAACCGGCCGAGTGAGTTGCCGTCCATGTAGATCAGGTCGGGATCGGCGATCAGAAAACGGCCGCGAAAGCGGGCCAGTTCATCTTGTTGGTCGAGGATGTTTGGAGGAGTTGACATAAGTGTCAAAGATTCCTAAAAAAGGACCTAGTACGCAGATTTCGCAGATTGGTCGAGAGTGCGCAGGACGGCGCGGACGGGGCTGCCGTCGCCGCCGATTATTTTGAGCGGCAGGGCGCACAGTTCGTAGAGGCCATCTGGCGCGCTGCTCAGGTCCAACCCTTCGAGTATGGAAATGTTGTTTTTTAGCATAGCTTTGTGACCAGGCAGAGTTTTGCTGTTGACGTTGTCCATTGAGGGCGCATCGGTGCCGTAGAGGAGGACGCCCAGCGAGCCCAGGTGGGCAGCAAGTTCAGGGCTGGGATGGGGGAAGCTGGTTGGAAATTGGGTGACGGGGAAGCTGGCGGCTGGAGTGCGGACCAGCAGGCGCGGAGCGCGGGCGAGGTCATAGGCGGAGAAGTGGGAGGGAAGCAAAGGGCCGCCGGGCTCGGAAACGGTGACAACCTGGGCTAATCCCCAATACGGCCGTAAATCCACCCCATCCATTTTGCGGCCGTCCGCAGCGAAGTGATAAGGCGCGTCGACGTGGGTTCCGGTGTGGGCACTGATGGTGAGGGTGGTAAGGTTGACAAAGTCACCTTGCTCCAGACTCATGGTGGCTCGCAGGTTGAATTGCGTGTCGCCAGGCCAGACGGCCGTCTCTGGGGACAGGTTGCGGCTGATGTCAATGATTTTTTCGTTCATTTTTCACCTCTATATATCGATTTGGCAAATCAATCCGCGATCTACCAACAGCACAAGGGTACAAGGATCGCGCTACAGTTTTCCCTCAAGGTAGTGCGTGTCACGCTTGCTGTCTTCTTAGAAATCAAAGATTGTGCGCGATTCTATCAAAGATTACCCGAGATTGTTATCAAAGATTACGCAGATCAAATGAAGGTTGCTGTTGGGTGTTGGTTTCTCCCGGGGTGAAGAGTACTTGACCTGAGTCCAAGGGGTGCGAAAATAGCGCCTTAATGTGGTTAAGAAGAAATCGGGCACTGTATTTGGCGTTGGTAATTTGTCTGGTCATGCTGGGAGTGACTCTGGCTGCCACGGCCGAGGGTGGGCGACTGGTCTATTTGCCGCTCTTGCGCCATCCTGGGACGGTTGTGGAAGAGGTGCGCGGTTTATGGGTCACGCGTTTTGATTGGACTGACTATGGTTCGGCCGATCCGGCTAAAATCGATGAAATCGTTGACCAAAGCGCGGCGGCCGGTTTTAATGTTTTGTTCTTCCAGGTTCGAGGCGTGGCGGATGCTTATTACACGCCTGGCCTGGAACCGTGGGCGCGCCGCTTGACGGGCAATTTAGGCCAGGATCCTGGCTGGGACCCGTTGGCGCGCCTGGTGCAGCGCGCGCACCAGCGAGGAATTGAGGTTCATGCTTATCTGAATGTTTACCCGGTGTGGACGGGATGTGAGGCTCCACCGGATGGAACGGAGCCGCGCCACCTTTATTATGAGTTACTAGAAGCGCATGGCGAGACGGATGGAAAGCCGAATGGACTGCAGTGGGATTGGGACGGGAATGTCGTATGCAGTGATTACCTACGTGCAAGTCCGGCTTCTATCTATTTCGACTCCCATATTACGGCTGTGGTTAAAGATCTGGTGCAGCGCTATGATATTGATGGTCTGCACCTTGATCATATTCGCTACGCGGGCAGCAATACCTCTTGTGATCCGGTGAGCGACGCGCGCTTTGAGGGGGATTGTTTTGTCACGGAGGGGTATGAAGATTGGCAGCGGCAGCAGGTTAACGGCACTGTGCGTAAGCTCTATGAAGAGGTGCTGCCGCTGAAGCCAGGTTTATGGCTGACGGCCGCTGCATGGCCTGTGTATCGCGATATTTGGGGGTGGGGCGCTAGCAGTGGCTATGATTCTTATTATCAGGATGCCAAGGCATGGATGGCCGGTGGATATATTGATGGGGTAGCGCCGATGATATATCGTGATAAGCCAGATTGTGCTCAGCCCTATTATTGGACGCTGGAGCGCTGGCGGATCTTGGTGCAGGATTATCTGAACGGGAGCCATGGCCGCCATATCATCGCCGGAATCGGGACGAGCTTTTGCACGGGGAATGATTTCGCGGAGATAGAAACGCGTATTAATGAGGCGCGTTCACTGGGAACCGCAGGGCACGCGATTTTTTCATATAAGTCGCTTCTGGATAAGGGTTACTTCGACGATTTGGCCGCTGGACCGTACCGGAATCGGGCAGTTCTGCCTGATGTTCCCTGGCACTCGTAGGGTGTAGGGTAGTCGTCTATCGCCAAGAACCAGGTGCCAGGCACTTAGCAGGTTGATGGCAAACGAAGGGTTTTGGGAAAAGTGCCTGGCACCTTTTATGCGGGGAAGGAAGAAGTTTGATGGTACAAGGGGAAAAGGAAAAGGCGCAAGAAGAGAGAGATATGGCGTGGCTGCGGGAAAAGGGACAACTGACGGAACGGCCGTTCACTTCAACTGTGCCGATCATTGGGCCGTTGATTGTGCGTTTTCGTAGTTTATGGAACAGCATGGCGACCAAGTGGTATGCGCGTCCCTTGATCGAGCAGCAAAACGAATTCAATACTTTGCTTGTGCAGCGAATTGGCGACTTGGAAGGGCTGGTACTGCCACAGATCATCGAGCAAGATCGAGAGCAAACACGCCTGGTGCGTGAGACGGCAGAGTTGGGCCTACAAATCACGCAGTTGAACCACCTTTTGCAGGCACTAGAGGAACGATTGGCGCGTCTGGAAGAAGAGGCGGGAGCTAAGAGAGATTAAGTGGGGGGCAATGCAAAAGGCCTGGCGGTGGATTATCTGAAGCGGTTACGGATCGCTTATTTCAGTCCCCTAGCGCCCGATCGCAGCGGCATCGCCGATTACAGCCGCGAATTATTGCCGCATCTGGCACGATATGCGGATGTGACGCTATACGCAACTCGCGCGGAAGCGGTCGATGAAACCTTGCGCGCCCAGTTCGCGGTGCGTGAGCTAGGGCAATTCCCGGAAGCGTACCGGCAGTTCGATCTGGCGCTGTACCATATGGGCAACAGCGCATACCATGAACCCTTCTTCCCGCTCATGATTCGTTTTCCGGGTGTGGTTGTGTTGCATGACTATTCCATCCATCATTTTATCTTCGACCGTACGATCGGCCGTGGTGACTTCGCGGGTTATGCGCGGGAGATGGGTTATGCTCTCGGTAGGGAAGGGGTGACTATGGCGCAGGCGATCGGCCAAGGCCAGATGCCGCCTCCCGTTGTTGATGTTCCGTTAAATGATCGCCTGCTCGATGCCAGCCTGGGTCTTTTCGTGCACAGTGCGTATGTGGCTGAACAGGTCCGACGGCAAGGATACGAGCAGCCCTTGCAGATTGTTCAGGCGTTGATCGAGCGACGGCGAGGTGTATCGCGCAGAGACGCATTGCCGTTGGCCGAAGACAGCGTGCTTTTTGGCAGCTATGGTTTGATCACGGAACACAAGCAGGTTGAGATGGCTTTGCGGGCCTTCCGGCGCTTGCGAGTGACGGTGCCCAAGGCTCACTATCTGCTAGTCGGTGAGGCTTTGCCGGACGTGGGGCTGGAAAGCATTATTGAGAGGCTGGAATTGACGGAAGTGGTGCACCACATTGGTTATGCGCCAGATTTGGACAGCTTTGTGGATTGGCTATACACGGCCGACGTGGTGATTAACCTGCGTTATCCGACTGTGGGTGAGACATCGGCCACGGCGCTGCGGTCTTTGGCGGCGGGAAGGGCGCTGATTGTTTTTGACCATGGTTGGTATCGTGAACTTCCTGATGAGACGGCGATCAAGGTAGCAGCCATGGATGAGGATGCATTGCTGGGGGCGATGCTCCAGCTCGCGCAGTCGTCCGAACTGCGGCTGCAGATGGGCGAGGCAGGGCTGTCTTTTACGGGATCCGTGTGCCATCCGGCCAAAGCGGCGGAGGCGTACGCCAGCGGGCTGCGTTCGATCCTGGCATTTTACCGGCGGCGTTATGGCTAATTGGCTGGTTATTTTAGGCATTGTGCTGGCTGCGGTCGTTTTAGGATGGTTGCTGGTGATCCAGTTTGTTGTGCACCGGTCGCCTCCCAGTCTGGAGACCCTGTTTGCCGGGTTGACGCTGGGAATTGTGATAAGCGGCTGGCTGGCGCTTCTGCTGGCAGAAGTAGGGTTGTTCTCGCGAATCGCACTCATGGCTTCCTGGCTGGGCATGGCTTTGATTCTGACTCTGCTTGGCCGGCGCAGACGACGGCGTTTCAGAGAAGCAGCGGAAGAGATGGAGCCGATTGTTGCAGAAACGCGGCCAAGTGCAGGGAAGCGGGCGGCCTGGATGGAGGCTGCTATTTTGGTCCTGTGGCTGGTTGCAGCCAGCTGGCTCTTTTTTCGCCCGCACGAATATATCGTAGGCGGAGCTGATGCCGGCGTCTATGTCAGCCTAGGTGCAGAGATCGCCCAACGAGGTGGTTTTCAAATTGTCGACGCGGAGCTGGCTAGGCTGGATCCTGGTCTTCATTCCGTAACACTGCGCCCCTTGGCTTCCAATCCGCTGGCTTCCTCCTATCTCTTGCCTGGCTTTTACGTAACCAATGCGGCAGATGGGGCGATTACCCCGCAGTTTTACCCGCTGCACCCGGTGTGGCAGGCAATCGCTTTTAGCCTTTCCCCTTCGGTTATCGAGGGTGTGCACGCCGAACTATTGATGTCGGGTCTGTGGATGCTGCTGGCATCGCTGGCGATCTACTTGACGATGCGCGCGGCAGCTGGGCGGATTGCGGCCGTGTTGATCTTGATGGCGCTATCGATCACGGCCGTGCAGGTCTGGTTCGCTCGCTACCCGACGACGGAGGCCTTGACCCAATATCTATTGTGGGCTGGGTTGTGGGGCACGGTCATGTGGCTTGGCGACCACCGGCCGCCTGCATTGTGGGCGTTTTTGTCCGGCATGGCGCTGGGTTCTGTTTTCCTCGTGCGCATTGATATGATCATCTTGCTGCCGGTTTTTTTGCTGCTAGTTGTGGTTTTGTTTGCTCGGGGTTGGCGCAAGAGTGATTGGTGGTTTGTGGTTCCGTTCTTTCTGCTGATCGTGCATTCTTTTGTGCATGCCCTAGGGCTGAGTGCGCCTTATTTCCACGAGCATATTGGCTTCGGCTGGAGTTTGTTGTGGGCCAACTGGCTGGTTCCAGTGACGGCTATCTTGGCCGGCGTAATTTTCTTGGCAGTAGTCATTCTCTTTCGCGGCCGTTTCTCTGTATTGCGCCGTTATAAACAAGCGGTGCTTTTGGGCCTCATTGGTGCGGTTCTGCTCTATGCCGTTTATGGATGGTTTATCAGGCCGGCTATTTCGGTGGCGACGCTGAGACCGGATTCGTACAGTGAGACGCTATTGTTGATCACGGATCACGAAAATTGGCTTCGTCTTGGTTGGTATCTCTTCCCACTTGGGATTTGGCTGGGAGTCCTTGGCAGCTGCTTGATGCTATGGCGGGTGGAATGGAAGACGGCCGTGCTGTTGGCAGTTGGGTTCATATCCTCGGCCGTCTATCTGTGGAAGGTGGGGGCTAATCCGCATCATGTCTATGTCATGCGCCGCTACGTACCGGTTGTAGTTCCCTTTTTCCTCTTTGCGGCCGCTTTTCTTATTGGTTGGCTGATTCAGCAGGCGCGCAAGCGGCCAGAGGCCGTCTCCTGGCAAAAGGCCGGGCTCTTGGTCATAGCGCTTGTGCTGGCCTGCTCCTGGCTGATTGGTTTGGGTTGGTCGGCGCGCGGATATGTCAGCCAGGTGGATCACGCAGGGCTTGTCGAGCAGGTGGCGGCCATTAATGACGATCTGGCGCCAGGTTCGGTGCTGATCTTCAATGATCAGTCCCCGGTAGGCCTGGGCGATTTCTGGGGAACGCCGTTGAAGTTTATTTTTGGGCATGATGTTTTTACTTTGCGAAACCTGGAAACGCTGGAAGATGAACAGTTGGCTGAAACAATTAAGTTCTGGCAGAATAACGGCCGTGAGGTGGTTTGGGTTGGCGATCCGGCATGGTTGGCGGAGAATGCGTTTGACTATCGTGAGACCACCTATACTATAAGCAGCCAGAGATTGGAAAGTAGCTACGAATACAAACCGCAACAGGTAATCCCAGTGAATTGGACACTGCCTATGGCTTTTATTGAACTTGATTCGGGGTGATCTTGTTGTTGCGGAGGAGTTCGCATTCGCCCGGGCGCACCACTATGAACGAAAATCGCATTCTGTAGCGCATGCTTTCCAGCTTGCGCCCACAACCTGGAAAGGCTGTGCTACATTTTTGGAAGGAGGTGTTCAGCTTATGTCTGACAGTGAGAAGAGGATAGCGGCCGGCGAACTGCCGGTGGATGATCTAGTTGAAATTCATGATCCGGAGATCGATCCGGCGCAAATCATGGCTGATATCAGGGAGCGCATCCAGCGTCGCCGGGCTGAATTGGGCTACGAATCACAGCAGTTTATATCCTTTGGAGGCGCTCTATTTCCTGGACGGCCGGATGATATTCCCTACGATCCTGACTTCTATGAACACCTGGAGATGGCGAACGAGTTGTATGCGAAAGTAGAAACGGAAATCAATCTGCAACCTTCGCCAGCGACGCGGGTGCCCGTCCTGGGGAATCTATGGAAAACGATACGGGAGCAGGCGCATGGCCTGGTCATATACTACGTAAATCGAGCTGCCATGCACCAGGTGAATGTCAATCGGGAGATCATCTCCGTACTAAATCGAGCGGCGATCATTAATCTGGAGCAGCAGCGCAAACTGCTGGAATTGCAGGCTGAGGTTGAAGTGCTGCGCGGCGAGATAAAGAAGTAGCCAGATGCGAATTGCCTTTGTTTTGTCGCGCTTCGGGCGAGAGATTCTGGGTGGTGCGGAAAGCCTTGCCCGCAGCCTGGCCGTTGAAGCGGTGGGACGAGGATGGCAGGTTGAGGTGTGGACAACTTGCGCCACGGACTACGCCAGCTGGAGCAACGATCTGCCGGACGGCCGTAGTATGGTGGACGGAGTACCGGTATTGCGCTTTGCGGTCGATCCTTGGGATCCTACGAAGCAGCAACTGTTGAACAGAGAGCTGCTGCGGCGCGTTATGCTGCCTGTATCTCAGCAGTATGAATGGCTGGAAAGCGGTCCGCAAAGCACGTCGCTCTACGAGCATGTTGCTGCCCACCATGCAGAGTGGGATGCTGTGATCGTCATGCCTTATCTGCATTCCCTGACTTACCATGCGGCCTGGCTGGCACGGGAAAACGTGATTATGTGGCCCTGTCTACACAACGAGGTGCTGGCCTATATGGAGCCATTCCGGGTTCTGCTGGAATCGGTGTGGGGGGTCGTCTTTTTATCACCGGAAGAGGCGGCACTGGCCAAGGAGAGGTTGGGAATGAGCATTCGCCGCGGAGCTGTGCTGGGGGGCGGCGTGAAGCTGCTGGATATTGCGCCGGTTTCGGCCGGAGCTGATTCGCCATTTTTGCTCTATGTGGGACGTCTGGAGGAAGGTAAAAACGTGCATATTCTTTATGATTATGTCGCCCGCTATGCTGAGGAAGTCGGGGATCTACATCTTGTGGTGGTAGGGGACGGCCCGCGCAACCCCCCGGATCTCCCCACTTTTGATTTTCGTGGTTCGATTTCCGAGGAAGAAAAGGGGAGGCTAAATGCATCGGCATTGGCGCTTTGCCAGCCTTCGGGCAACGAGAGCTTCTCATTGGTGATCATGGAATCGTGGCTGGCGGGACGGCCGGTTTTGGTGTGGTCTAACTGCGACGTCACGCGCGGGCATGTTAAACGCAGCAAAGGGGGACTCTGGTTTGCCGGTTATGGAGAGTTTAAAGGGGCTGTCGACTGGTTAAGACAAAATCCGGCCGCAGCGGGGCAGATGGGGCGCAACGGCCGTGCATATGCCGAACAAAATTACGGTTGGGATCATGTGTTTGCACGTTTTTCCGACACGTTAACAGGTTGGAAGGACGAGGTGCGATAGCGTATTATGGCCAAGAAGGTTCTGCACCAAGTTGTTGAAGCGGCCTTAAGTGGAGATGCCACCAGCGATCAGGTATTTTTAATTCGTCGTTGGCTGCGCGAAATGGGCTTCACCTCTGAGATTTATTCCTTGCATTATGGGGAGGAAATGAAGGGCGAGGTTCGCCGGTTTAGCGCCTCGACCGTTGCTGGAGAAGAAAACCTTGTATTCCATCACACGATTGGATCAGCAACCCTTGACCAGATAAATGCACATCAAATCCCCTTGATCCTGATCTATCACAATATTACACCGCCCGAGTTCTTTATGGCGACCGACCCGACCTTGACCAGGCAGTTGGAACGTGGTCGGGAACAGCTCAAAAAGATTCGGCCGATCACGCGCCTGGCTTTGGCCGATTCTCCCTACAGCGAGGACGAGTTAAAAGACTTGGGTTTTCAAGATACAGGGGTGCTGCCAATAACACTTGATGAAGCGAACTATGATTACCCTCTCGACTCCCGGCTTGCGGCGGAATGTCGCCGTTACGGTCCCCTGATCCTATTTGTGGGTCGATTGGCTCCCAACAAGAGGCAGGAAGATTTGATCAAACTGCTCTATTTCTACCGCCGTTTTGAGGCAGATGCGCGGCTGGCGCTGGTCGGCGGCGAGCAATCACAAGAATACACATTGTGGCTACGCCGTTTTGCGCAGAGTTTGGGTTTGGCGGATGCGGTGGTTTTCGCCGGTCATATATCACAGCAGGAAATGGTTACGTACTACCGCACAGCCAATTTGTTTGTGTCCATGAGTGAGCACGAGGGATTCGGCAAACCGCTTATCGAAAGTATGTACCTGGGATTGCCGGTGCTGGCTTATGCTGCTGCGGCCGTTCCTTCTACGTTGGGTGGGGCGGGCGTTCTCTTTCACGAAAAGGACTTCGAATCGCTGGCTGAAGTGGTTGACATGCTCGTCCGAGATCAGCGATTAAGAAAGCGCATTATCAGGAGTCAAACGGATCGCGTACAGGACTTTATGGCGTCAAGAGTTCGCCAGCAGTGGCAAGGCTACTTGGAGCAGTTGGCGTTACTATGAGGGTTCCAGTGTCGGAGTTGATATCACGCGGAGGAGAACGTGATCAGCCCGGTTTTTGTAGAACAAGGCAAAGTGATGTCCAGTAGACAATACCTAGCTTGAGTACAATGTGCGGTAGTTGACTTAAGACATTTGGCCCATCAAAATCTACCACGTTGGTCAAGGATTGTGCTGAGATTGTGTAGTCTATATCCTCAATAGGCAATAAGCCGGTGGCATTGATAAGATATTCCTGAATCTCATCCGGCAGGAAGAATTCTTCATGCGTCTGGCCGTTGAGTACCACTTCTGTAGTTAAAATCACTGCACCCCCCGGCTTGATTACCCGACCCATTTCGCGCACGGCTTGAGCCGCCGCTGCGCGCCCTCCAAAGTGCTCAATAGATGAAAAGGAAAAGGCGAAGTCGAAATAGTTGTCCGGAAAATCCAACTGCAGCGCATTCATGTGCATGACCGTCAGGTGATCTTCACGGTAAGGGATCTTAGCGTAGCGTGTAGGGTCGGTCAGCATATCGGCATACGCGGTTTCGTCGGCGAATTCGCCTTCACCGTAAATGTCTGTGGCATAGACCATCTTTATCTGGTTGGCCAGATAGAATAGGATGCTCTCAACGCCGGCCCCAACGCCAATTCCTATGGCATCTTCATGAATAAGATTCAGGTGCTGCAGAGCATAGACCCCTTGTGCCCATTCCCAGGCCTTGCGATGCTTTTGCGTGCGACACTGGGGTTCGCCAAAATCATCAAGCAATCCTAGCCACTCCTCACCGTACCAATCCGTTTCATCACATAGTTTGTTGACGCGACGCGGAAAACGACTGGGCCCAATGGCCCGACCGGGCAGTTTCAAGTCGCGCATTGAAGACGGGCGTTCCGAAAACTGACCGCCCAGGTCGTCGACTTGATTCTGTACAAAAGCTGGCATATGCCGATACAGAAATAGGCGCGCCGCTTCAGGCACGATGGTGTGATATACTTTCTGAACTGCACGCAGCAAATTGTTAGACATGATGACTCCGGTTAACTCCTGGATATTAGCGCGATTATGATGCGCCTTGGATTCTTTGGCAAACTCAACGATGAAGTTGCCAACTATCTGAAATCGAACGGAGTTTTCATGCGGCAGCGGAAAACGCTGGTAAAAATGCCTGATGACTCTATTAAAACTCCATTAGAGAGCCAGTGAGAAATGCGTCCATATCGCACGACAAAGATTTCATTTCAATGAGAATCCGCAGATTTTCATTTACTTCTGTAATTGGCCTGCTAAGATGTTTTGGTGGTGGTGCACTCCGAAAAAGGGCGTTTTCCCGATGAGTTTAATGCCTTTTAACTGATTGTACAATCAATCGGAAGAGGTGAAAAACGCAATGAGTTATCAAAAACCTGGGTTCAGGCGAACGATCATTGCCTGGGCTGCTACAACATTATTTCTGACAGTCTACGCGACTCTACTCCACGCTTCGAGTGACATATCCTCAGGCCAGCAAAGCCCAAAATGGGTGCGAAATTTGCCGGCGGCTTCATGCCCCTGGTCGTCTACGGATACTAACTGCCACCATGCTTCCCCGGTATTGGCGGACATTACCGGGGATGGAAAACTAGAAATCATTGTGGCCACGAACAATGGAAATGTGGTCGTCTATCGACATGACGGTTCTCTGGTGTGGCAGAAGGACATCGGGCCCGATTTCGGCATGGCAGCCGGAAAGCAGCGCATTGCCTCTTCTCCTGCTGTCGCTGACATTGACGCGGACGGCAAAATGGAAGTGGTTGTGGGGGTGGGGACGGTCCACAGCTCGGTTTGCACCCAGGGAGGCGTCATTGTTCTTGACTACTTGGGGCGAACCAAGGGAGGCTGGCCGTTTCTAACACAGGATGACGGTACACCGCCGTCTGGCTGCCGTGATACGGTTTTCTCAACTCCAGCCTTAGGCGACCTGGATATGGACGGCGATCTGGAGATCGTGTTCGGAAGTTTCGACAAGCGCGTATACGCCCTGCACCATAATGGCCAACTCGTCCCCGGTTTCCCGCCGGACAGCAATCATTTTGCCCGTTTTGGATGGGGCAACTTGAAGGGGCGCCTGGCTGACACTATCTGGGGTTCGCCGTCGCTGGCAGACATTAACGATGATGGTTACTTGGAAATTGTGATTGGCACCGACGAGGGCAATTTTGACAACAGCTTTGCAGGTGGACTTGACAATTGGAATTGTCCCTATCGTGCGCCTATAACACAGGGGTATTGTGGCGGCTCCATTTATGCCTTTGATAGAAACGGGCAGATCCTAGAGGGTTTCCCGCGTTATGAGCTTGAAATCATCCAATCTGTGCCGGCTGTCATGGATATGAACGGTGACGGTCAGGCCGAAATTTTTGTGGGAACAGGAACTTTTTACCACCTGAATAGCCCGGATAAGCCGGCGGTTGGTTATGAAATCTATGGTATGGATAGCCAGGGCAATGATTTGCCTGGCTGGGAAGGTGGCAAAGCGGTTGGCGGTTCGGTACCGGCATCGCCATCCATTGGTGATATCACCGGGGATGGCCACCCCAATATCGTCGTGGCCGCGCGCGATAAACGGCTCTACGCCTGGCACACCAACGGGCAGCTCGTATCCGGTTTTCCTATGACGCCACAAGACCACTTTGGTCAAGTCTTGGACCCGTATGATTTCGGAACGAGTTTCATCTTGGCGGACTACACCGGCGATGGGAAAATGGAGATCTTCTTGCGCCATGCCTGGGAAATCGTCATTATCGATGGTACTGGCCAACAGTTGACGGCCAACAACAATGGTTCAAAACCGGTGTTCGGTACAGATGGGCCGTTGTGGAATAATCCGGCGGTAGGTGATCTCAATGGTGATGGCCATCTTGAGCTGGTCGTGCAAAACAGCAAACTGAATGTCTGGGATTTACCTAGTTCTTCGACATTAGCAGATTGGCCCATGTTTAAACATGATGCAGCACGAAGCGGCACGCTGCTGGGGTCGATGCCCAAGGTTGTAACGGACGAGATAGTGTTGATGGTCGAGGTGGGGCAGGGAGATGTTTTCGAGCAGTCAGTGATTGTTTTCGGCCCCCTGGGCAATTTTGAATGGAGTGTTAGCAGCAACCGTCCGGACAATATCACATTTCCGCAATCCACTGGCGTCCTGCAGGGCAGCGCAGCCATTGGGGTCAATATCCGTGTGTCAAGTACGCTGCCGATTGGCGATCACGCCCTGGGCAACGTCGAATTGCAGATTTCTCAGGGCAATTCAGTAGAGTTGACCGAAACTATTCCTGTCACGGTGAAAGTGGCAAATGAATTGAGCAAAGGGTATTTGCCCTTCGTTCGTTAGCTTGTAAAGATCCATGCCCGCTTTGCATATCCTGTTTGCCACGCCCGCCTATTTTCCATTTCCAGGGGGTGGAGAACGATATGCAGCTGCGCTGGCCACGCATCTTGCCGCGCGTGGCCATCTGATCACCGTCGTTACCAGTACCGCAGAAGCAGAACCGGATTTTTGGCTGGGGCGGGGACAACAGGTTACGGCCGACGAGCCGAGTCGTAACCCGCGGATTATTCGTTGCCCGGTGCATCCAATGGTGGGTGGGCGGCGCGGTCTGCTAGCGTGGCGCAAGGCTATGATTTCGCTGTCTAGATTGCCGCGCAACCAAACGAGAACATTGTTGCACATGGCCCAGCGCATTCCCCCGATTAGTGGTTTGAATGAGGCTCTAGCCAGCGTCGAGGTGCCAGTAGACCTTGTACATGGCTTTAATATCTCCTGGGAACATACGCTGGTGGCGGGTTGGCAATATGCCGGCGCCCGTGGGTTGCCTTATGTTGTTACACCGTTCGCCCATCTTGGAGAAGCAGAAGGCGACCGGGTTGACCAAAACTCGACAATGGATCACCAGCGGCGGTTAATGTCCGATGCCGACGCGCTTATGGCTTTGACATCTATCGAAGCGGATGGACTGCGCCAGCGCGGCGCTGCTCCGGTAAGGATGGTGGTGGTTGGGGCCGGCCTGGATCCTTTGCCGCCAGCCTTTGACGGGCCACAGGCGAGGGCGAAATTGGGCCTTACCCGACCGTTTGTCCTGTTTATCGGCCGCGCCAGCTTTGACAAAGGCGCACTCCATGCAGCCCAAGCCATTTTGGCGCTGCACCGACAGGGTGTTGAAATAAATCTGGTCTTGGTTGGGTCGATCAGTAAGGAGTTCGAACGCTTCCTTGATGGCTTAACGGCCGCAGATAAACAAATCATACGAGCAGCCGGAATCCTGGATGAAACAACGAAACATGGATTGTTAGACGAGGCCGAACTACTGATGTTGCCTTCGCGTACGGATTCGTTTGGTATTGTCTTGCTTGAAGCGTGGGCGCACGGCAAACCGGTTGTTGCCGCCAGGGCGGGTGGAATCCCAGGGGTCGTCGACGAGGGTGAAAATGGATTCCTGGTGGACTTTGGTGACATGCAGTCCATGAAGGAGGCGGTGCGACTGCTGCTCGTTGACCAGCCGTTGCGCCAACGTATGGGTGAGGATGGCCGGTCAAAAGTAATCACACAGTATAATTGGGAGCAAATAACTGATCGGGTGCTGGATGTTTATGAAACTGTCTTGCGCCATTTATAGAGGGCAATTTTGCATATTCTGTTTGCGACAGCCGCATTCCCACCCTTCCCTGGAGGGGCGGAAAAGATTGCAGGCGCATTGGCAACAAGATTGGCCGGCCAAGGCTGCCAGGTGACGGTGGTCACCAGCGCGGCAGAAGAGGAGCCTGATTTTTGGCTGGGCCGGGGGCAATTGATAGAGGAAGAGAATCCGGCTGTAAACTTGCGGATTATTCGCTGCCCTATCCAGCCTATGCCAGGTGGGTGGCGCGGGCTGGTGGCCTGGCGCAACGGGATGGCGCTGCTATCGGCTTTACCCGGTTCCCAAGCAGGAGCCCTGATGCGTATGGCGCAGCGGGTGCCAGGTGTTAAGGGTATGGATGAGTCATTTGCCGGTTTGAAGACTCCTGTAGATGTGGTGCATGGCTTCAACATTTCTTGGGAGCAGGCGCCTTTGGCGGGTTGGTGGTTTGCGCGTAGTCGTGAGCTGCCGTATGTGCTGACCCCTTTTGCGCATCTCGGATCGCGGCGGGTTGCGCTGAAATATGTGATGGATCACCAGCGAAGAATCATGTCTGATTCTGATGCGCTGCTGGCAATGACATCGATCGAGGTGGATGGCTTGCGGCGATGGGGGGTCTCTCCCCGGCAGGCGACAGTGATTGGCGCTGGTTTGGATCCATTGCCGCTCGGGATCGATAACCAGGAGATTATGGCCAGGTATGGATTGACCCAGCCATTTGTTCTGTTTATTGGGCGCACCAGCTATGATAAAGGGGCCATCCATGCCGCTCAGGCCATTCTGGCCCTGCGCGAACAGGGTGTGCGAATCGAATTGGTCCTGGCCGGACGTATCAGTGAGGAATTTGAGCGATTTTACGAGAAATTGCCGGCCGAAAAAAGGTCGTATATAAGGCCGCTAGGGGTCTTCGACGAAAGCGGGCAAGCAGCTTTGCACGCCTTGCTTGAAGCATCCTCAATGCTGATACTGCCCTCGCGTATGGATTCATTTGGCATGGTGCTGCTGGAGGCGTGGGCTCATGGCAAGCCGGTCGTTGCGGCTGATGCTGGCGGGATACCCGGCGTGGTTGAGGATGGTGCAGATGGGATTCTAGTGCCATTCGGCGATGTCAGTGGCCTGGCACAGGCTGTCCAATTGCTGCTCGAAGATGAGGCCTTGAATCGTAGCCTGGGTGAAAACGGTCGAGAGAAAGTGGCAACCCGGTATAATTGGGATCATTTGACCGCTCAAGTGCTTGAGGTTTATGAAACTGTCTTGCGCCGCTAGTAGAGGCTGATCTTGCGACTAATGCATCTTGTTCACCAGTATCCACCTGACTATGTGGGCGGTACGGAGTTGTATACACAGACGTTGGCTACGATGCAGGCTGAGGCCGGTCATCATGTGGCTGTTTTTTGCCCTTCGCCAAGGAGTGAGAAGGGGCGTGCAATGATGGCCGATAGGGAAGCGGGTGTGCGAGTTTATCGTTTGCTCGTAGGCGAGCGGACGCGCACACAGGTTTTCCGCGACAGTTTTGGCCAACGACAATTGCTGGGCGCTTTGCAGACGATCTTGGATCAGGAGGCGCCTGACCTTGTTCATGTGCAGCATTTGATGGGTATGCCAACGGGTCTGGTCGATTTGCTGTTGGATGCAGGTATTCCTTATGTAGTTACGTTGCATGACTACTGGTATTTTTGCGCCAATGCGCAACTGCTAACCAACACCGATCAGACGATTTGCGCTGGTCCGGATGACCGGGCCGTCAATTGCGGCCAATGCGCCCTTGTGCGGGCGGGGAGAAAGAGATAGCGGTTGGATGGCGCCCGCTGTTGCGCCCGTGATGCGACTGCGAAATAAGCGCTTACGCGGCATTCTTGATCGAGCCAGTCATGTTGTTGCACCTACTGAATTTGTGCGCCAAACGTATGCTGCAGCAGGGATGTCCAGCGACAATATGGTGACGATTCTCCATGGCATAGAGATGCCCGAAAAAGAGCTGGAAACGGCTCGCCGGCGGCTGGCAACTCGTCAGCGAGACGGGTGCTTAAGGATAGGGTATGTTGGCAGCATCGGCTGGCAAAAAGGGGTTCACATCCTGATCGAGGCTGTTAATATGCTTCCCACGGAGCGTGTGTATTTGACGCTGTATGGCGATCTGAGCAGTTTCCCTGATTACGTTACTCAGCTGCAGGAGCTTGTACAACATCCAGGTATTACTTTGGCTGGCCCTGTTTCGCGTGAGGATCTATGGATGGCCCTGGCCGAATTTGATGTGGTGATCTTGCCCACGCTCTGGTATGAGACTTCTTCTCTGATTCTGGATGAGGTGTTCGCGATGGGTATCCCTGTTGTTGCTTCACGGATTGGGGTGATGGCTTGAAAAGGTTCGCGATGGGGTGAACGGCCGTCTATTTGCAGCCGGTGACGTGGTCGCTCTGCACCGCGTGTTGCTGGATTTGCTTGAGAATCCCGACCTTTTGGACGATTGGCGATCCGGCATCCCGCCGGTGCGTACGATTCATGAGCACGTAGGGGAAATTGAAAGGCTTTATCAATCGACTCGGCATGCGGTATAATGCGCGATTCCCATCCTGGAAAGCGCCAGGGTCACACCAGCGCCGGAGGCGTTTGACCAAGCGGTGTGGACAGGAGTTCGGCTCCAGCTAGGATGGGGAAAAGTGTTATGCCACAAGCGGCAAGCTTATGATTGGTTACGATGAGTGCTGACATAAACCAGACCAACGACGATACGATGCCGGTCTATCTCTTTGATGCAGACGGCAATCAGGGTAGCTTACGAGCAAAATTCCGGGAACTGTACGGCTACCGTTATTTGTTGCGCAATCTGATCTCGCGTGACCTGAAGGCTCGGTATAAAAACTCAATCTTTGGCGTATTATGGAGCTTGCTCAATCCGCTGGCGATGATGCTTGTCTTTACCTTGCTGTTTACAGTGATGGGCAATGATTCGACGCGCGATTACGCCATTTTTGTCCTCGTAGGATTGATTCCCTGGAACTTCTTCAGCGGTTCTATGATCAGCGGCACAAACTCGGTGACCAGCAATTCCTCTCTAGTGAAAAAGGTTTACTTCCCGCGAGAACTCCTACCATTCTCGTCGATTCTGGCCAATCTGGTTAACTTTGCGATTGCTTTTTTGGTCTTGGTCATCTTTCTCTTTGCCTTCAGAATTGGTCTCACGGTACATGCCCTTTGGGTGCCGGCGATCTTGCTGACACAGATCATCTTTACATTGGGCCTTGTTCTGTTGTTGGGTGGGCTCAACGTATTTTACCGGGACGTCATGATGATTTTGGAAGTGGTCATGTTGGCCTGGTTTTTCTTGACACCGGTCTTTTATTCGTTAGAAATTTTCGGCGAGACGGCGACGTTATTTGGCATCACCTTTAATCCGGCGCAGGTTATGCGCTGGATCAATCCTATGGCATCAATCATTGACGGCTACCGCACCGTCCTGTGGGGCACTTACGGAAGCACCGGTCCGGTCAGCATGAATCCAGCTTTCCTTTTGCGAACCTTTGTGACCTCGGTTGCCATTTTTCTGCTCGGCTATTTTGTTTTTGCGCGCCTGGATCACAAGTTTGGTGAAAGACTATAAAATCTTGAATATGCATCGCCTGAAATACACCCTACTCCCGCTCACTTCATTTCTCCTTGTTATGCTTCTGACCGTTGTGGCTACCAGTTGCCAGCAGGCTCCTCGAGGCGATAGCGCGACGGCCGTGGCTGCCGCAGTTACGGAACCGGCCACCGAAACGCCGATAGCAGAGACGGCTGCTCAAAGTGAGACGAAGGAAGCAACTGTGGAGAGCGAAGCGGGTGAAGAAGCGGAACGTGAAAAGACGGCACGCCGCGGGCGACCCGAACCGCTTTGCCAACGGCAGCGATACGGCCTTCGGCCACGCCGATCCCTTCGGTCACGCCCACCAGTGCGCCGCAGTTTGCGCCATCCCTCGGCATAACGGAACCCCAACCGATTCGTGAAGGAGTATCTACGCCGGCCACAGCCATTCCTACGGCCGTGCCCATGTATAGCATGCCCAAAGGGACGACGAATGTCCTGTTACTGGGCAGCGACGCACCGGTTGGCGATGGCGGCGTCAAGCGCACAGACACGATGATTGTCGTCTCCATCAACCATGAGGGCCCTACGGCATCAATGGTCTCGCTGCCGCGTGACCTCTACGTATACATACCGGGAGGGACGATGAATCGCCTCAATGCGGCGATCACCCTGGGCGGCGTCAACTTGCTCAAGCAGACGATCCTCTATAATTTCGGCATCCCCATCCACTATTTTGCGCGTGTTGACTTTGAAGGTTTTGAAGAGATTGTGGACGGAATCGGGGGTGTGGATTTGGCTGTTAGCTGCGGCTTTAAGGATTGGCGGATCAAGTCGCCGGAACTGGATCCGGAGGATGAGGATAATTGGTATGTTCATGAATTAGAACCGGGTATTCATCATATGGACGGTGACACGGCTCTGTGGTACGCGCGTTCACGGCTGATGTCGAACGACTTTGACCGCGGCCGGCGGCAGCAGCAACTGTTGCGCGCCATGTTGAATCAAGGTGTGGATCTGGGCCTTGTAGCACAGGTGCCCGCCTTGTGGGGCGCATTCCAGGATACGGTGGAGACGGACATGGATATCGGCCGTATGTTGCAGATCGCATCGTTGGCTCCGGCGATTCGCGAGAACGGCGTACAAAATCTATATTTACTGGGTAAAACGGAACCGTGGATTGTGCCGGAGACGAATGCACAGGTGCAATTACCTGTTTGGGAAGGGCCAGATAAGATGAGCGAGACGTTCCAGCGCTTATTCCTGCCCCCGGCATTAAACAAAGCAAGCCGCGCTCCGATTGTCGTGGAGGTGGTCAATGCCACCGGTAACCCGGATATGGCCATGCTGGCAGCGGATAATCTGGCCTGGTATGGATTTGTGCCGGTCCTAAGGGATGAAGATGTGCCGCCGCAGGAAAGCACGACGCTCACGTATTACGCACCAAATTTCAAGGGCTCCTATGATTGGATGATCAGTTGGATTTTTGATCTCTCGCAAGGAGATATCATCCTGGATGAGGAGACGCCATTTGACTATGATTACCAGGTCATTTTAGGTGAGGATTTCGATCCCTGCCTTAACCCGTTTTTTGCTCCTCAATCTTTCCTTCCTTGATACCTGTTGTCAATTCGTGGCGCAGGCGGCATAATGTCCCCTTATTGCGCAGTCGTTTAACCGCTTCAGCGGTTACTCACAAGCAATTGCCTTGGAGCCTGTTCGTGGTGGCGACTTCAGCCGCTTTACCGCTGAGGCGATTGCTACAAACCATTGTCTTGCGAATCCACGTGGGTTTGTGCTCGCTAACAGTGGATGAAAACGGGGCTGATTGCTGACAGCTGATCGCTGACAGCTTTTTTCTTAAGGAGAGGAAGCGTTGAACGATAAACGGGAAATATTAGGCTGGACCATGTATGACTGGGCCAATTCGGCTTTCAGTACGACGGTGGTCACGGCCTTGCTCGGTCCTTATATTCTGGCTTTGGCTGAGTCCAGCGCACAGTCATTGACGATTTTTGGCATGGTTATCGAACCGGCCGCAATCTTCCCGTTTGCCGCTTCACTTTCCGTCCTATTTCAGGTGGCATTTTTGCCCCTGTTGGGCACCATTGCCGACTACACCCATCTCAAGAAGAAGATGTTGCTGGCCTTCGCCTATACCGGTGCGGTGGCGACTATCTTTCTCGTTTTTGTCAGAGTCGATTTGTCAGTCCTGGGTACCAATGGTGCGATCCTGATGGGTAGCATCTTGCTGATCGTCGCCAATTTCTGTTTTGGGGCAGCCATTGTATTTTACAATGGGTTCCTACCTGAGATCACTTCACCTGACCAACGCGACAAGGTTAGTTCGCGCGGCTATGCCATGGGTTACCTGGGGGGTGGCCTGCTGTTGTTGATCAACCTGGCAATGTTGACCTTAATGGAGGATACGGCCCTGGCTGTGCGTCTGAGTCTGGCCAGCGCCGGCGTCTGGTGGCTGTTGTTTACTTTCCTATTTCCACAGCGACGACTCAAGCAGCGAGCTGCAGCACGCGATTTGCCGCCTGGCTCCAATGTCCTGACCCACGGGATCAAACAAGTTGTGACTACGGTGGGCGAGCTTTATCGCAAGTATCCCTTAACGCTTCGTTACCTGATCGCTTATCTAATCTACAACGACGGCATCCAGACTGTCATCATCGTTTCGACAGCATTCGCGGCGGATGAGTTGGGCGTGCCAGCGGATCGTTTGCTGCTGCTTGTGCTCATGATCCAGTTTGTCGCCTTTTTTGGCGCTATCGGTTTCGGCCGTCTGGCGCAATATATCGGGGCAAAACGGGCCATCATTGTCAGTCTGGTCATCTGGTCGGTGATCGTCATTTTCGCCTATGCTTTGCTTTACGAGGAATGGCAGCTTTTCATCATTGGATTTTTCCTGGCCCTTGTTCTTGGCGGATCCCAGGCGCTTAGTCGCTCATTATTCTCACAGATGATTCCGGCCGACCACGAGGCTGAGTATTTTGGTTTTTACGAAATCAGCGAGCGAGGGACGTCATGGCTCGGCCCTCTGCTATTTGCGGTGGCGGTTCAGTTAACGGGATCGCAGCGCTTGGCTATTGTCTCATTGATCCTGTTTTTTGTCCTGGGTCTGCTTCTTCTGACTCGGGTGGATGTGCGGCAAGCCATCGTGGAGGCGGGGAACGATCCGGAGGGTGTGGTTCTCTAGAGTGTTTACGATTCCTGGCGACCAATCTGCGCCGCGTTCTTGCTTGCGCCGGCTTTGTTTTTTCTTCTCGGTCAGGCGTTTTTCGCGGGCAACGATGGGCAATCCTGCTTCTATGCGCTCTGTAGGCTCGGTCACGGCTTCGGTTAGCAGGGCCACAAGGCGTGCAACGGCGATTTCACGGTTTTGAACCTGGCTGCGTGAATCCTGGACCTGGATGCGCAGGACGCCTTGTTTGTCCAAGCGGGAGGCAAGATTCTCAAATAGGCGCTGCCGCGAGCGTTCGCCCAGACTAGGCGATGTGGCCACGTTGAAGAGCAGCGTGACCCGGGTCGCCGAGCGGTTGGCATGCTGTCCGCCAGGCCCGCTGCTGGTGGAGAATTGAAATCTCAGTTCTGAGTATGGAATGGTTATGTCGTCGTCGATCTGGATCGACTTATCGGTAGTCATACTGTCAAAGATAATGTAGTTGAGGATAGGGATCAAGTATTGCTAAGTTCTCGTTATGTTCATATCTTCTTTATGGATGGCGTTGGCCTCAGTTTTTCTGATGCCGCGACTAATCCTTTTGTAACGGCCGAAACGCCCAACCTGGATCGTTTATTGGGTGACAGCGATTGGTATGTGCGGGGAAACGGCCGAATTTCTGGCCAACGGGCTACGCTGGCGCCTACCGATGCCAATATGAATCTGCCGGGTCGGCCGCAAAGCGCCACGGGACAGGCTACTATTTTGACGGGCCGCAACGTGCCCCAACTAGTCGGCGAGCATTACGGCCCCAAGCCCAACCCGGCCGTGGCGCAAGTGATCCGCGAAGGTAACTTGTTCCAGGAGGTCGCAGACGCCGGGGGCAAGGCAGCTTTGGTTACGCCCTATCCGCAGGGTTATTTCGATGGTATAAACAGCGGCAAACGGCTTTATTCGGCCGTGCCCTTGGCCGTGACCAGCGCCGGATGGCCATTATTTGGCGCCGATGAACTGCGCGCAGGTCAGGCGATCAGCCCTGGTTTTACCGGGCAAGCCTGGCATGATATGTTGGGGTATACGGATATTCCAATTCTCAGTTTGCCTGAAGCGGGTCGCCAGCTAGCGACCCTGGCCAGCCACTATGATTTCAGCTTTTTTGAACATTGGCCTAGCGACCGCAGTGGTCACCGGGGATCGCTGGCAGGCGCGGTAACGCACCTGGAAATGATAGATACGGCCGTTGGTGGGTTGCTCGAAGCGTGGGATGACCAGGCTGGGTTGCTGATCATTACGAGCGATCACGGTAATATAGAGGAGAAAGATCACCGGCAGCATACGCGCAATCCGGTGCCGACCATCCTGGTTGGTGAAGGCCACGCCGATCTGGCGCTTGATATTCACAATCTGGCGGATATTGCACAAGTGGTTCGTCAAGTTCTAGCCTTGAACGAGAAATAGGGAAACTTATGAGCATAGGATCTGAACAATTTCGCGATGCGCTGCGCCATTTCCCGTCGGGAGTGACGATTGTCACGATGCGCTCACAGGAAAGTAGCCACCCGCACGGGTTGACCGTATCAGCATTCGCATCAATCTCGCCGAAACCGCCGCTGATCATGGTGGCTGTGGATCACCGCGCCAGCGCGTACACGGTTCTGGAAAGTGATGGGGCCGTTTTTGCGGTTAATATTCTTGCCCAGGATCAAGTTGATCTGTCAAATCGTTTTGCGTGGGTTAAGGATGCGGATCGTTTCGCAGAAGGGGAATGGGATACGGCCGTGACTGGCGCTCCCATACTGAAAGATGCGCTGGCGTGGTTGGATTGTACGGTATATTCAAAACTTGATGCAGGAACGCACACCCTCTATCTTGGCGAGGTTCAGGCTAGCAGCGTTCCCCGGGCGGATGAACCTCCACTACTCTACTGGAATCGCGGTTATCGCTGGCTGAAAACGCATACAGGGTCAGAGGACTAGACCAGCGTAGCCGGCCAGCAGTTGATCGTATTCTGGCGCGAGTCGGCTCCAGTCGTACACGGCAACGGCCGTGGCCAATTCCTTGGCCAGAACCCTGATTTCATGCACGTGAGTGAGCGACCAACGCAGGCGGTCTACAAGATCGTCCTGGTTGCGGTAAAGACAGTGTGCATGATAAGAATGCGGTAGCAACTGAGGATAACTCAAGCGGTTGGGCAGAATAGGGAAGGTGTGGGCGTAGATGGTTTCTAGGATGCTAATGCCGAAGAACTCGTGCAGCGCGGTGGAAACGGTGACGTCAGCCTGCCACAACAGCTCGGCATACGCGTCAGGAGAGGCGTAGGCCGCGTGAACGATACGATCCGCCAGACGCAGTTGGCCGGATGTGAACACGGGGGGGTGTTTGCCATACTGTTGGCCGCACAATGCGAGGCGGAAAGGAATGCCCTCATCAGCCAACAGAAACAAGGCGGAGAAGAAGTCCTCCGGATTTTTGTCATACTCCCAGCGCTGATTCCATAAGATTAAGGGAGCTTCCTGGGTGACTTCCGGTTTGCCAAGCTGCTCCTTAACCCGGTTCAGGCGTTGCAAGTCGATGCCCACTGCTAGAACCGCACTCTTTTGCCGCAATCTTTCTACGCTGCCCAGTTCATTATATTCCGGAAAGTGTTTGAGGAAGTTGGGTAACGCGTTGAAAAAGCTGTCGAGATGATAGCGCGAGTTAAAAAGGATGCGATCGGCGCACATCATGGATGCATAATTTATGAATGCGTAGTGCCGGTCGCGTTCGCCTAACTGGCGGCGCATTGGCCCGGTCGAACCGTCGTCAGGCAAGGGGTACGTTAACTGATTCTCGTGCATATATAGTACGGATGGAATATTCCCTGTAAACTTGCGGGTTAGGGCCAGGAAGGTTGTCAAATCAAGCATGTCCGTAGCGAGCAGTAGATCCGGTCGCATGCCGGCTTCTATGAACCGGCGCGAAAGCGTCACTGCGCCGCCGTGCATGCGCCATTTCCAGAAACGGGCCGGCAGGGTAAGCAGGTCCAGAGCATAGCGGCTGTGTTGGTGATACCCCTCTGCCCAGGCCTGGTGGCTGCCACCATGATAGGGTGAGATCAAGGCAATTTGCATCAAATAGCGTCCTTTATGATGTTGCCGGCGGTGCTGCAATCGGGCAAACACGCCTCATAAAAATCTACTCAGGAATTCGACCTGATAACTACAATGTATTATACTTACCGCCATCCTAAAACCAGGGAGAATAGCTTTTGACCAACCAGGTACTTGAGTTGTACTGGGAATCAACGTATGCCGTTGCCATAGCACTGATGGATGCTTTTCCTCAGTACAATCCTGAAGATATTGGCCTATATGAATTGGCCACACTGGTTGAAGCATTACCTGGCTTCCGGGACGATCCATCTTTGGTCACCGAACAGATTTTACTAGATATTCAGACCGTATGGTATGAGGAGACAACAACCTTATGACCGTAGCCGATGTTGGAGCTGCGTCCGATGTGCCTGTTCCTGATGAACTGGCGGACAATGTTCTCATTACGAGTATAGCTAAGCTCCTTGATCCCGTTTACAATTGGTCGCGCCGCAATTCGCTCTGGCCGCTGGGCTTTGGGCTAGCTTGCTGCGCCATTGAAATGATATGTACGGCTGCCAGCCGCTATGATTTATCTCGCTTTGGCATGGAGGTCTTCCGGGCTTCTCCGCGCCAAGCTGATCTGATGGTTGTGGCGGGCACGGTGACGAAGAAGATGATTCCAACCATCGTGCGCCTTTACAATCAGATGTCCGAACCGCGATATGTACTGGCTATGGGCGCCTGTGCTTCCGGCGGAGGCCCTTTCAAAGAAGGGTATAGCGTGGTCGATGGTGTTGATAAGTTTCTTCCGGTCGACGTGTATGTTCCGGGCTGCCCCCCCACGCCGCAGGCCCTGATTAATGGCCTCATTGCCCTACAAGAGAAAATTGACCAGCAGTCTATTGCTACGGTACCCTGGTATCGCAAAGACGATCCAACAGCCGGTCTCTATCCGGTGCCATTATTGGGCCCGGACCTGATTGACGTGCGACAGATAGACCTTATCCGGGCAGAAGCGGCAAAACAGAAGGAAGCCCAGGTGGCTGAGCTCGAAAGCGAATAGAGCGCCGGCGTGCCAGCTCCGCGAGTTACAGTGAAATTATCTTACGATACGTAGTGAGTGTTGAAGGTTGACTATGAGCGAATTGATTATGGAGTCGCCTGAGGGTGATGGTGGGCGAGTGATTTATGACAGTCCGATAGAAGAAGCCCTGGCAAACCTCAAGGAGCGTTTCCCCGAAGCGGTAGCAGACGATACTCGGGATGGATACGAGGGCGTGATTGTCACCGCGGAGCATGTTGTTGACGTAGGTCTCGCTCTGCGGGACGATTTGCATTTCAATTACCTCTCAAGCGTAACGGGAGTGGACCTCATTGAGGACAACAAGCTGGAGGTGGTTTACCATGCCTACAGCATTGAAAAAGGTGGCGGTCCAGTGGTCTTTAAGGTTCAGGTGGATCGTGACGATCCGGTTGTGCCTTCGCTGGTTGCGGTATGGCCGGGTGCTGACTTCCAGGAACGTGAAGCGTTTGACATGTTTGGTGTGCGCTTTGATGGGCATCCTGACTTACGTCGTATTCTCACCTGGGATGGCTTTCATGGCCACCCGCTGCGCAAGGATTGGAAAGAGCCCTTTTTTGAAGAAGAAACCAAACCGTTCGGCAGCCGTTGGCCAATTGGCAACGTTGTTCGTGCCGAAGAGAAGATTCTCTATGGCCAGAATGTGCAATATCCAGCCGGCTGGGCGCCCACCGGGGATGAGTACGATGTGGAAACTGACGTTTATATGGGATTGACTTATTCTAGGGATGCGACACCGGGTCTGAAGACGGACAAGGTGACAGTGAACCTTGGGCCGCAGCATCCATCTACCCACGGCGTATTTCGCATGGTGGTCAGCCTCGATGGGGAGACGATTGTCGGTTTGAAGCCGGTAATGGGTTATTTGCACCGCAACCATGAAAAAATCGGCGAACGCAATACCTTTATCATGAATATGCCCTACACAGATCGCTTGGACTATCTTTCCTCCTTGTCCAATAACCTGGGTTATGCGATTACTGTTGAGAAGTTGTTGGATGTCAAGGTTGCAGAGAGGGCGGAATGGTTACGTATCTTGATGGTGGAGCTAACGCGAATCGCCAACCACTTGTGGGCTGTCGGTTTCTTGCTTAACGATCTCGGTGCCTTGCAGACGCCGATGCTCTATTTCTACATTGAGCGCGAACTGATTCTTGATTTCTTCGAAGCGGTTACCGGCGCGCGCATGATGTGTAACTACATGCGTTTTGGTGGTGTGGCTTATGATTTGCCGGATGATTTGCGCGGCCAGCCGATGATGAAATGGTTGGAGGACCTTGTGAATGAGCGCCTCCCGCGGGCCTTGGATCAAGGTGAAGATCTGATGACCGGGAATGAGATCGTGCGTGCGCGGAGTATTGGCGTGGGGTATCTATCCGCTGAAGATGCTATTGCCTATAGTACGTCGGGGCCGGTTTTGCGCGGCAGCGGTGTGCCTTATGATATCCGGCGCGCTGAGCCATACTCCTACTACGAGCATCTCGATTTTGACGTTGCGGTGCGCTACAACGGGGACATTTATGACCGGTATCTGGTGCGCATGGATGAAATGCGCCAGAGTCTGCGTATCTTGGAACAAGTTATCCCCAATCTCAAGGCGACGGCGGGCGCTCCTATTATTGGCGAAAAGCCACAGTATGCTCTGCGCGTCCCACGAGGCGGTGAAGCTTACGGCCGTGTCGAAGCGCCTAAGGGCGAACTTGGTTACTATGTCACGGCAAGGCGGCGCGATTCAAATCCGCAGCGCTATCATGTCAGAGCCCCTTCATTCATCAACCTGACGGCCTTGGGCAAGATGTGTGAGGGTTACAAAGTGGCTGACAGTGTTGGTGTCTTGGGTAGCATAGACATCGTGCTTGGTGAGGTAGATCGTTAGGGGCAAGGCTGTAGATCAAGTTAGGTCTCGTCTTGCCAGTTTTTATCCTGCTTAGGGAGACAGTATGTACGGAATGGGTGTCCTCAAAGGGCTTGGCATTACGCTCAAGCATTTTGTGAATTCGTATAAAGATGACATTATCTGGTTGGGGAAGGGCGGCCGTTACTACAATGATGAAGCTTTTCTGCAACGACAGAGCCTGGAAGGAACGGGGGTCGTTACCGTATTCTATCCGGAGGAAAAGCTGCCTCAACCTGAGCGATTCCGCTTTGTGCCCTTCCTGGTCACGGACGAACCGTTGCCGGGGCAGAAGTGGGGACATGATTGGTGCACATCTTGCGGCATCTGTGCCAAAGTTTGTCCACCGCAATGTATCTGGATTGAACGTGGTAAACAGCCGAACGGCCGTCCAAAGCCGGAACCGGAAAAGTTCTTCATTGATATCGACATTTGTATGAACTGCGGGCTTTGCGCCGAGTTTTGCCCCTTTGATGCGATCAAGATGGACCACGATTACGAATTGGCCAGCTATGATCGCAGTTCGGCGCACATCCACGACAAAGAGCGATTGAGCAAGCCGATCAGTTACTGGCGTACCATTGCGCCCAAGAAAGCTGAGGCTGAGGCAGCGGCGCGTGATTTCGCAGAACAGGCGAAAGCGAAAAAGAGGGTCAGGAAGGGTGAGGGCGACGACAAAGAGGAGCGTATCGCCGACGCGATATCCCGCCAATTGGCTTATAAGGGGTTGCAGTATTAGCGAGCGATTGCAGGACATCAGGGATAATTTCGGCCGCTGATAGTCCGTTGAAAACAGTATTCGTAAGTGATATCGCTCCATGCGGAGCGATTTGCTTTTCTCAGGGTGATAACAATGTCAAACGGAATTAGGAGCAACAACATAACAGAAGAAGCCATTCTTGCCGCCATGTCCACCGTAATTGAGCCGGAGCTTCATCGTGATCTGGTGGCATTGAATATGGTGCAAGATATTGAGATAGTTGGTAGTGATGTTAGCTTTACGATTATGTTGACAACGCCGGCCTGCCCGCTTAAAGGGAAGATGGAGCAGGATTCACGGGCGGCATTGTCGCATATCGAAGGACTTGGAAGTGTGACGGTCAATTGGGGATCTAACGTGCCCACTGACCGGCGTATTGGTAACCAGATCGGTCAACAGTTTCGCAATACGATTGCCGTTTCTAGTGGTAAGGGCGGTGTTGGAAAATCTACTATCTCGGTGAATCTGGCCATTTCTTTGGCGCAACAGGGGGCTCGTGTCGGTTTGCTAGATGCCGATATTTTGGGCCCTAACATTCCGATGATGATGGGCGTGGATCAGATGCCTCCAGTGCGCAATCGCAAGATGGTGCCGGCGGAGAATTACGGCGTTAAATTCATCTCTATGGCCTTCCTGGTCAAGCCGGATCAGCCGCTGATCTGGCGCGGTCCGATGCTGCACAGCGCCATACAACAGTTGCTGAAGGACGTGGAATGGGGTGAATTAGATTATCTCATCATCGATTTACCGCCTGGCACAGGAGACGCACAGTTAACACTGGCGCAGGTCATACCACTCTCCGGCGCGCTGGTTATTACGCAGCCGATGCAGGTGGCGGCGGCGGACGCATTGCGCGGTATGAAGACTTTTGAGAAGCTGGATGTGCCGATTATTGGCATTATTGAAAATATGAGCGGGCCTATGTTTGGCACAGGCGCCGGTGAGAAACTGGCCCTCGATTACAATACTGACTACATAGGCAGCGTGCCGATGGATGCTCAGATAAGGATTGGTGGCGATTCAGGGGAACCTATTGTCGTAACGAACCCGGAGTCGGAAGCTGCTGTGGCCCTTAACGAAATCGCACAAAAGGTCGCGGCCAAGGTCAGTATTTTGACACTACAGAAACAAGCGGAAGGCATTATACCGATCCAGATGATTGGCTAAGACAAGAAAGAAATCGGCGAGAGACGCTGAAGCATGGTGGATTAAGCTTGCAGGGCCAGACACTATTAGGGTCTGTGTAGCTGGCATATTGTGCCCTTCCCTGGACAGGCGTACTGGAGTAATTATGGCTATAAAAACGGCAGACGGTGCCTCAAACTATGTAGGCATTCGCTTTCAGAAATTGGGCAAGCTGTACCATTTTGACCTTGGCGAACATAGCGACGTGCAGCCGGGTGATCACGTGATTGTGGATACAAAACGAGGTAGCCAATTGGGCCAGGTCATCACATTTGTTGAACCTGACACGGTTCATGACAAAGGTGGTCTGAAAACGATCCGGCGCTCGGCCACCGCGCGGGATTTGGTGATGAAGCAGGTTTGGGAATCTAAAGAGCTGGATGCCCTGATTAGTTGTCGCCAACGCGCCGCCGAACTGGGCATTAGGGACGTCAAATTTCTGAAAGCGGAATATAGTTTCGACGGTTCCTGGTTGACAATCTCCTATACCACGGAAAACAAGAAGGCGAATATTAACTCGTTACAGAAGACGCTCAACCGGGTGCTGCGATCAAGGGTTGAACTGCGCCCCGTGGGGCCACGTGATGTGGCAAAAATCATGGGCGGCTATGGTGCGTGTGGCGCGCCGCGATGCTGCTCCACTTTTCTGACTGAATTCAGTCCCGTATCGATCAAGATGGCCAAAGCGCAGGGTATTTCGTTAAGCCCGCAGGAGATCACCGGTATGTGTGGTCGTCTGCGCTGCTGCCTGGTGTACGAATACGAACAGTACGTCGAGGCCCGCAAGCAGTTGCCAAAGCGAGGGAAGCGGGTCGAGACACCGTATGGTCAAGGGAGGGTGCTGGATGTCCGCGTACTTAAGGACGCCGTTCTGGTTGCGCTTGAGAACGGCGAACGACAGGAAGTTTTCCGTCACGAACTTGAACCTTCGGACGAACTAGAGGCCCTGCAGAATAAGGCGGCCGAGGGTTGCAGCAAGAGCAGCGAAGGTGGATGTACTTGTGGAGCTAAGACGGGGAAGAGCGACGAGGCGGAAGATTGAGCGGATGATGAAGACACGAGAAGAAGCGTGGGACCTGGTCAAGGAATACGTGCAAGATACGGGGCTGCGCCGGCATATGCTGGCCGTCTCCGCCGCCATGCGTTTCTACGCAGGGCTGCTGAACGAGGATCCCGATTATTGGGGAATTGTGGGTTTGATCCATGACTTTGATTGGGAGATTCATCCTGATTTGGACCGGCACCCAATTAGGGGCGCTGATATTCTACGCGAGCGGGGCTGGGACGAAGAGATTATACGCACGATTCTTTCTCATTATACGGAGGGTACGGGCGTTCACGCCGAAAAAAGTGTCGATTTTGCACTCATGGCCAATGATGAGGTGACCGGCTTAATTGTGGCGACGACATTGGTACGGCCGTCGAAGAATATCGCCGAGGTCAGCCTTGGATCTATTCGCAAAAAGTGGAAGAACCGCAAATTTGCGGCCGGCGTGGATCGTGAAGAGGTTGAAAAAGCAACGGCCGAATTCAGTAACGCTAGTTTTGATGGGCAATTGGACTTGTGGTCGCATATTGCCAATGTGCTGACGGCGATGCAAGGGGCGTCCGGTGTGCTCGACTTGGACGGACGGCTGGCGATCGTGAGAGCAGATTGATTATGGCGGACCTGGAATACCTGACTGTTGCCGATGCGCTGGCCCTGGTTCTCAATGGGGTCGAGATTTTGGCGGGCGAACGGGTGAAACTGCTGGATGCTCTTGGTCGTGTTCTTGCCGAGCCAATCGTTGCCCTTGACAGCTTGCCCCCTTTTGCCAATTCCTCTATGGACGGTTACGCGCTGCTTGCTGCCGACGTGGATAAGGCTTCTAGAGATACACCTGCCCGTCTACAAGTTGCGGCTGATATTTCAGCGGGTTCAGTCTCGAACGTAACACTTACTTCCGGTATGGCAGCGCGGATTATGACCGGCGCGCCTTTGCCGCCTGGCGCCGATGCCGTGGTCCCGGTCGAAGATACAGACGAACCGTGGCGAGATGCGGATCGGCCGTTGCCAAACACAATATTGGTGCAACGAGCAGTTAAGCCTGGGGATTATGTGCGCCATATTGGCGAGGATATAAAGGCTGGCCAGACAGTGCTGGAGTTGGGGCATATTTTGCGCCCGCAGGAAATCGGCGTCTTGGCTGCTCTTGGAGTGAGCCGGGTCAAAGTGCGACGTCGACCTCGCGTTGGCATTCTCGCTACGGGTGACGAACTCATAAGCGTTGAAGAAACATTGTCGCCGGGCAAGATCCGCAACAGCAACGGTTATGCCCAGGCGGCGCAGGTAATCGCCCTTGGCGCGGAATTGGTTTCTCTAGGAGTGGCCCGCGATACGGAAGAAGACGTGCGCGACAAACTGCAAGTGGGTCTGGATGCAAACGTCGATCTGTTCGTTAGCTCGGCAGGCGTGTCAGTGGGAGCATATGACGTCGTCAAGGCGGTTTTGGAGCGAGAGGGTAATGTAGGATTCTGGCGCGTACGTATGCGTCCAGGCAAACCATTGGCATTTGGTTCTTATCACGGCGTGCCCTTCCTCGGCCTGCCCGGTAACCCGGTGTCGGCGATGGTCTCCTTTGAGCGTTTTGTGCGGCCCGCTATTCGTAAGATGGCCGGCTTTGCTGTTCTGGAACGGCCGAGTGTACCTGTCGTCATGCAAGATGAGATCCATTCAGACGGCCGCGAAAGTTATGTGCGCGCTACTGTGACGCGTTCTCCTGAGGGATATGAGGCGGTTTCTACAGGCAGCCAGGGCTCGCACATGATGACATCCCTGGTTAGGGCCAATGCCCTGGTAATCGTTCCTGAGGGAGTTAAGGTGGTGCGGCCTGGAGAGTGGTTGACGGCGCTAATGCTAGATTGGCCGGAGACCGTATTCTAAGAAAGAAGGGCGTGGTTCATGGTGGGCGAAAGCAGAGAAGGAAGCATTCTCAAATAAGAGCCGGCGCGATCGAAGCATGGCCGCTCCTCCAACTCATTTGAAACAGATTAAAAAAAAGACCTGCGACTGAGCAGGTCTTTTAGTGTCTAATTTTCGCCGTGGAAATGCAGCGTACGATCTAGCAAATCTTCTTGCTCGCGGCGGGCACGGCGGCGCTTGCGGCTCTTGCGACTAGGCTTTCTGCCCCTTTCTTGACCGATAGCATCGACAGAATCATCGCCCATAGCCTGGCGGAAGGCAAACTCCATTGCCGTGGGGGCTTCCTCAAATTCTTCCACTTCCTCTTCGAAAATTTCCTCTGGCTGAGCCTTGCTGTAAGTCGCTAATGCCGCCTCGGGTTTTTCTAGGAGGTTCTTGATACTCAGATCAATACGTCTTTTACGTTTACTGAACCCCAGAACTTGCACCTGCACTTCATCGCCCACAGATAGTTTTTCGCTGGGTTGTTTGACATAATCGTGACTGATTTCGCTGATGTGTACCAATCCTTCACGCTCCGCGCCAATATCCACAAACGCGCCGTAGTTCTCGAGACGGCTGACTTTACCTGTATAGGTTTGCCCGTTGTTCAAGTCCTGCCAGTCAACCTTTAGGGGCTCGATCAAAGTCACCATGATTTGGTTTGTTGCCGGGTCCACTTTGTCAATCCAAAGCGTTATCTCATCTCCTACCTGCAGCACGTCAGAAACACGATTGACGTGGCCGGTGCTGAGACGGGAAATATGGACGAGGGCATTCGCGCCGACGCCAATATCAATGAAGGCTCCGTAAAGCTCCAAACGAGTGACCGTACCGGTGAGCTTCATTTTGGGTTCAAGCTCGTCGACGGTGGTTGGTGCAGAAGCCGCTTCGGACTCCACCGAGGTTGGGGTAGGATCCATTTCGGTCTCTACCGAGGTTGAGGTAGGATCCGTTTCGGTCTCTACTGCGGTTGGTGTAGGGGCCGTCTCCACCTCCACCGAGGTTGGGGTAGGATCCGTTTCGGTCTCTACTGCGGTTGTGTTGCTGTTCTCTTCCATGACAAAGTGCTCCTGCACAAATCTTCCGTCATCGTCGATCTGTGTTTTTGGTTATGCATTCTATAGTTCTGACAGTTTGGGGGCAGAACAGAGTCGTAAATAATCTAGACGAGACAGAATTATAGCAAGCGCGAAATGTCTGTCAACAATTCTCCGTCATCTTAAAGACAATTCTCCAGGCAAAATTGACCTGAGAGTGGCGGCACTGATCGCGCCAAGAAACGGTCTAGTTCCTGCAACTGGCGCGCATGGCTAAGGGTAATCTGCAAGTGATGGCTTTGGAAACAGGTCGACGCAACCCGGCGGCCGCGTTTTTGGAAGGGGCCGGCAGCTTTAGTCCGAACACCTGTGTCACAGCGGTCTCTGCGGTGATCTTAGCGATTGTAGTTCATCTCGGCGCCGCGGAGTGGGGCGGTGGATTAGGACCGAACTAGAATGATTTCGGTGATTTCAGGAGAGCAGTTGTAACGCACCGGCTCGTTGGTTACGCCTAATCCACGGTTGGTATAGAGCCACATTTCGTTCACTTTGTAGAGGCCCATGTCGTATTTCCAGGCCAGGTAAGGCAAGATCAACGCGCCTACACCGCGACGACGAATCTGACCACCGTGGCTGTGCCCAGATAATTGCAGGGCGATACGCTCGTCCAGCGCGTATTTGTCAGCCAGATCGGGTTCATGCGCAAGTAGAACGGTGGTTGTGCCTGGCATCAGGTCGCGCATAGTAGTTTGCAGATCGGGTTCACCACTCCAGCCATCATCCAGGCCAGCCAGATAGAGCCCTTTTTCACCCACGGAAATGGGCACACCCTGGTTGATCAGGAGCGGGAGGCCGGCTTCTTCAAGCCCAAGGCTGATCACATCGATATCGGTCCAATAGTCATGGTTACCGGTTGCCGCGAAAACACCGTGCCGGGCATCTAGCCCGGCCAGAACCGGAGCGAGATCAAAGATCGTTTCTACATCGCGCCAGACATAGTCTCCTAGTAAAACAATTAGATCGGGCTTGAGGGCATTGGCCATGGTCACGGCTCTTTTGATAAGGCCAAGTTGGGTTAGAGGGTAGAGGTGGAAATCGGCAAGGATGGCGATGGTGAAGCCGTCCAAGGCCGGTTCAAGCCCCGGGATGGGGATCGGAACGTGGCTAATTTCAGGCTGGTCTGTCTCGTTGTTGGCGTAAAAAAGCCGCCGGCGGCTACGAGCCCCCCGGCAACTGCTATCCCAGTCAAGGCTAGAAATTGGCGGCTGCTGAGGCGTGAGTTCATTCCTGCTCCCGTTTCTCTTCTCTTCTTGCGCCTCGCAACACCACGTTCTGGCTAAGCCTCTGCATTATGTTTTATTTCGCTCGGCTAATCTGTCTTGCCCGGCGCGCTTGTCAGCAAGCGAAAATGAGTTTCCTGATCAGGTTGGGTGGCGTCCGCAACCTGCGCTACATGCTGGGGCAGGGCATCGTCAGGCTCATATCCCGAGGCGAAAAAAGCGGTTCTTGCCATACGGGCCGAGTCTGAGTTTGCCAAAGCTGACCCCTCAAAGGTGAAGGTCATATCGGCACTCCCTTGGGTCGGGATATACACCGCTAAGATTGTCTAGTTGAATGGTGAGCCCTGTTGCGGTCTTGACAGAACGCACGGCCGTCTCCCAAGGTGTTTCTTGCGCAGCAGATGTGCCCCTGGGAAGTTGCCATGCCTTACCATCCTGTGACCTGATCCACAGAACCCGATCTTGATCATCTCGAATTAGGGCGGTCGCGTGTGTTTGCCAACTTGGGGGAGGCACGTATGATGGCCGGCCGGAAAGGCGTCTGCGGAGATGCAACCAGGGGTAAACGACGCGATTCATAAGCACATTGCCCATGCGCAGGCGAGCTGACAGGGAGTTGGTGCCCCAATAGGGTGGTCCACCGCGGTGGGCCAGGCTGCGCTGGATACGCTCTTGATGTATAGCCAACATTGGACCTGGCAAGGGGGTGGTCTTGAAAAAACCAACTCGAGGTGACTCTTCAGAGGTTGCGATTTCACCGCCGCGCATGATGCAGCGAAAACAAAGTGTCAGAAAATCGCTGGGCCGCGTGGCTACGTAGTAAACTCCTACCAACCGTACGGCCATTACGATCAGACCAGTTTCCTCCCTTACCTCACGGGCTACTGTTTCCGCAGGCAGTTCGCCGATCTGAGCAGCTCCTCCGGGCGGGGCCAGCGTGCGTGTGTCGTCCCGTTCGATGAGGAGAATGTCCCCATAGTGGTCGACGACGATTCCGGTCGCACTAATGATCATATGGATGCTCCGCGGCAGCTTGCCGTGTTGGAAAGGTAGATCAAGCGGTTTCGCCGCGGATCATGGCCAGGGAGATCTTGTTGTGGCGCTCCATATGCGGTTCGAGATCGAGAGTGGTTATGTGGCCGTCCTGCACCACGACACGGCCGTTGATCACAGAGTAATCAACACCTACCGGCTGGCACAATATGACCGCGGCCACGGGATCGTGCAGCGCGCCGGCAAAGCCAATCTGATTTAGATTGATGCCGATGAAGTCGGCGCTCATCCCAGGGGCCAGGTGACCTATGTCATCTCTACCGAGCACGGCCGCGCCGCCACGGGTTGCCATTTCCAGCGCCTGCCGCGCAGACATGGAACCAGGATGGCCGGCAAAGCCACCCCGACCGCCAGGCTCTTGGCTCAAATAACGATCGGGCGCGACGCGCTGCAAGAGTGTGGCCAAACGTGCCTCAGCCAGTAGATGGCTGCCGTCGTTGGATGCGGACCCATCCACACCCAGGCCGGCCTTCACACCGGCATCGCGCCAATCGACCACGCGGGCGATACCGCTGGCTAGGCGCATATTGCTTGCTGGACAATGGGCGATTCCGGTTCCAGTGCGACCAAACAATTCGATCTCGGCGTCATCCATATGCACACAGTGGGCGTGCCAGACGTCGTCCCCGGTCCAGCCCAGCCACTCGGCGTACTCGATCGGCCGTTTTCCGAAGGTCTCCAGGCAAAAGGTTTCCTCCTCAACGGTTTCTGCGAGGTGTGTATGTAGACCGACGTTGTATGTTCGGGCCAAGACAGCTGATTCGCGCATCAGATCGGCCGTTACTGAGAATGGCGAACAGGGAGCGAGCACGACGCGGATCATGGCGTGACGGCCGTAGTCGTGATATTGCTCGATGAGGCGCTGGCTGTCTTTTAGAATGAAGGCTTCGTCTTCGGTACAGCGATCCGGGGGCAGCCCGCCCTGGCTTTCGCCCAGGGACATGGAGCCACGAGCGGCATGGAAACGTACCCCTATTTCCTGGGCAGCACGTATCTGGCTGTCCAAAGTACAGTCGTTAGGGAAGACATAAAGATGGTCGCTGCTTGTGGTACAGCCGGAGAGCGCCAATTCCGCGAGTGCGGTTTGTGTGCTCACGTAAACGGCCTCATCGGTAAGATTGGCCCAGATGGGATACAGTGTCTTCAGCCAGGAAAATAAATCGCTGTCCTGTGCTATGACCCTGGTCAGCGTCTGATACATATGATGGTGGGTGTTGATCAGGCCGGGCAGCACAATATGGCCGGAAAGGTCCAAGATCTCATCGGCCGTGTGTGGTAGGTCGGCCGTTGCCCCAACTTGTTCGATTATGTTATCGCGGACAAATAAGGCTCCATTGTCAATCTCGCGCCGACGATCGTCCATGGTAACCAGTACGGATGCGTTTTTTACAAGTAATGTGCTCACAATTCACCTCTTGGCAAGACAGCATATTAACAAGTCGCCAGCATTGCTCAAATTGGCTTTGCGCCATTCCTTGAATTCAATGCCCGATAGCTCCAACTGTAGCACTCCTCCTCGGAGCAGACCAGAGTATACTCGTTAGCCGACAAATTTGGTTCAAACGCTCTGACCACCCACAGGAAGTTGTAATCATGTTCGCTCAAAGGTGTGGCTGTTTTACACATCGAAATCCCAAATACCCCAGGCTAAGCTGCTTTGCTCTCGACCACACCTTTCCATCATAGACAATTATTAAGGCGTGTCCGTCATCCATCTCTGTGGCCGTCCACCAATAGATCACTTGGGAATGCGCATTCCACAGCGGAGACTCCTTATCCGGGGTCGTTTTGTAGGCAGCCTGAGCCACTTCTCCATCCCATTCCCCGCCGCTGTTCTGACCGTGGCGGGCCATCGAGCGCACTGCTTCATCTACGGTTGGCAATCGCCATATGTATTGTGGCTCAGGGGTGCTGCTCTGTCCATCTTCGTCAAGATATTGGCAAACCTGCTGTGCTTCATACCAGTTTGCCCCAGTGCGCGGCCATCCAGGTCCATCAGGCGCCCAGATCAGATTCACCCCGTTTCCACGCACCAATCGTGCCTGGAGATTCTTATCGTCAATACGTTGGGACACGCGAAGAACTGGTCCTATACCCGATATGATGAGTGTCAGCATGGGCAGGCCAACAGCTAGTAAAATAGCTATCTTGCGCGGTTGGGGACGGCCGAACCAGTAAAGCGCACCAAGCCCAATCAGAGGCGCGATGAGCAAAAGCATGGCAGCGTTGGTAAATGCTTGAAAGAACCAGGCAGCGAGTAGGGCGAGGATCAGATGTAGGCCTCCGCCAAACGGGGGCCAGAAAATTGAAATGAGCGTGACCCCCATAAAGATAAGCATCGGGCTGAGATATTGCACGAACATCAGTCCCATGTTCGAGAGCAAGGACTCGTAATACCAACCTTCGTGGAAGTTCTCAATGATCCCCCAAAATGCCCAAAGGCAGGTGATTGCGGTAGAAAAACCCACGGCAATCCATCCGACTATCTGGCTCTTTGCATGCTGTTTCTTAGTCATATTCTTGCTCAGCATCGTTCACTAAGATAGATGGTAAATACATTTACTGTGCGACTTTCACGATTATCAATTTCATTCGAGGCATCAGTCGCACTCGACACATTCGACCGAAATCAAAGGCAAGCCCAGGGAGTAGAGCCGGCGCAGCAGGCCCGTAAAGCGGCCTGGTCGGCGGTGCCGGTCAAGGTGGTGACCGGCTGACCATTGCCCTCGATTTCGACCGTAAACGTCATCCGCCCGTCCCAATCTGACCAACTCTCGTCGAGGTGTCCCGGCACCTTAATTTGGCAAGTTGCCGGTCGAGCCAGAGTAAGCTTTCGTTTGATTTTTGTCATCAATAATTGCCTCCTATACATACAGCATAACCGCAACTTGGTATTGGTGTCTTACTCCAGACGTGTAATTCAGGGAGCTAAGTGGAGAATTGAAACACTCTGGAATTTGCCCGAGGGGCAAGAAGGCGGGCCACTATCCACTGGCCCGCCTGGCAGAAGAAATAGCTCACCACGGGCAGCAAAAAGGTACAGAAGGGTCGGGGTCGCGGGGCCCTCAAGGGCTTCCTTTGCAGGCACTGGAACAGTCTGTTGCAGGATGAGTACCAAGAGAACGAATATAACACCGATGGCTGCAGCTGCGAACAAAGATAATCCGCCCCACTTGATCACTCCCTGCCAAGGCGGATCTATGTTAAAACTATTCTCTTCAGTCATTTTTTTGCACCTCTTATGACATCTTCTGGTTGGCGGTATCACCTGCCGCCAACATCACTAATTACCTCTTATAGCAACAGCGTAAACGTAAGCTGGTATTAGTGTCATACCCCGAACGTGCTATTCAAGGGGTTAATCGTAGGCTTGGAAGGGGAATAAGAAAACGGGTTGCTATCTGCCAACCCGTCAGTTTTTTTGCCTTTGTGTGCCAACAATGCCGATTTCAGGCATCCAGCCGATTAATTGGAAGCCAAGATCCCCAAAGCTCGTGCCCTGTTAACCGCTTGCATCCGGCTGTGGACATCGAGTTTGCCGTAGATATTGCGGGTGTGGGCCTTGACGGTGTTCGGGGAGAGCAAAGGCCTGGAGGCGATTTCTTGATTGATTAGCCCCTCGGCGAGGGTGAGAGCCTGCTCCAGCGTGGCAATAGCCCGCGGCATATCGCTCCCGGCTTGAAAGGCCAATGCCTGAAGCATCAGAATCTCGATCACTCTCGAAGCATTCAACTTAAGAAAAGCCGTAAAGGGCGGCCATCTTTTTTGGCAAAGTGTGGGCCAATGCTATAATAAATAGTTCGCCGGGGATGTGGCGGAACTGGCAGACGCGCATGACTTAGAATCATGTGCCGCAAGGCGTGTGGGTTCGAGTCCCTCCATCCCCATTTTACAGAAAAAAGCGTTGTCGTAGCAACGCTTTTTTTCATCTGCGACAGGGGCACAGAACAGACTGCGCCCCTGTTTGTGATAACTGATTATGTGAATATGACCCTGCTTTCTGGTTAAAAGGGTCTTAAAAGTGAGGTATCTTGTGACATTGACCATTCATAAGGAAGAAAATGAACAGCGCGAACTGAAACTGACCGTAGAGGTGAGTGAGGATCGCGTGGAGAAAGCAATTCGCAGCAAGGCGCGGGAACTGGGACGCGATATGCGCTTCCCCGGTTTCCGCAAGGGGAAAGTGCCTTACCGTGTTGTAGTGCAGCGCGTGGGGCGCGAGACGTTGCGCGTTGAAGCCATCGACGAAATAGTACAGACTGTGTTTGTGGAGGCTCTGGAAGAAGCCGAGATTGAAGCTTATGGTCAGCCGATCCTTGATGATTTGAAGACTGAGCCGTTGGTGTTGGAATTTACGGTCCCTTTACCGCCATCTGTGAGCCTTGGAGCGTATCGAGAACTGCGCCGTGAGATTGATGCGGTAACTGTCACTGATGAGGCGATGGAAGAGGCGCTTGAACAAATACAGGTCACGCATCAGACCGTCGAAGATGTGGAGCGAGCTATAGAGGCAGGCGACCTGGTAACGGTCAGTGGCAAGGGAGAAGTTGCAGCCAAAGAGAGTCGATGATGCGCAAGAAGAAACGGCCGAAGAAGACAGCCTAGAAAAAACGGCCGAAGAAGATGACCTAGAAGAAACGGTCAAAGCAGATGAACAGCTTGAAACATCCGAAGAAGGTAACGAGATTCTGTTTGATCGAGAGAGTCTCGAGATGCTGATGGACAGCAAAAAGCTCTTCCCCGATACGCCATTTGTCGACAATTTGATTGGTCACTCCGCCGGAGATGAAGTCTCATTCAGTTTTACTTTCCCCGAAGATTACGAAGAAGAAGATCTTGCTGGTCGGGAGGCATGGTTTGATCTGGTGATCCTGGGCGTGAAAAGTCGTGATCTGCCACCATTGGATGACGAACTGGCCAAGCTGGAAGGAGATTATGAGACTCTGGAGGAGTTGCAGGACGGGCTGCGTGAGAACTTGGAGAAGCAGGCAGAGAATCAGGCCAAAGAAGCGTTGATCGAATCAACTATTGATGATTTGCTTGTGGATGCGGATGTCCGATATCCTCCAGCTGCCGTGGAACTGGAACTTGACGAGATGGTGGATTCTTTCAAGAACCAGATTAAGAATTCTGGCTGGGAATTTGAGGATTATTTAAAGATTCAGGGTTCAACAGAGCAATCCATACGAGCGGATTTTGGCGAGAGTGCTGAAGAACGTTTGACGCGCAGAATTGTATTGAGACAGTTTATGCTTGATGAAAGACTGCGTGTCGATACGGCCGATGTGGAGAAGCTGGTCGATGAGCGTGTCGGGCACTATGGGAATGCGGAACTGCGCCAACAGATGCACGATTTCTATCTCACGGGACCTGGCTTTGATATGATCAGCAGTGAAGTGTTGAGCAACAAGGTTTACGAGCGAATGGTGGCTATATTGTCCGGTAACGCGCCAGACCTGGATATGCTCGAAGAGGAAGAAGTTTCTGCCAGCCTTGAGGAGGAATAACGCAAATCTAATGATTGGTGGTTATGATTCTTTAGATCTATTTCATTCTGGCTTGTCCAGGGTAGGAGAATCACAAGTATGAATATTCCCACTTCCTTAGTTCCCATGGTCATCGAGACAACCGGCCGTGGTGAACGTGCTTTTGACATTTACTCGCTTTTGCTGCGTAATCGCATCATCATGTTGGGTACGCCGATAAACGACCAAATAGCCAATTTAATCGTGGCACAGTTGCTGTTCTTGGATAATGATGATCCAACCCGCCCGATTACGATGTATATCAATTCTCCCGGAGGCATGGTTTATTCCGGGATGGCGATTTACGACACCATGCAGCAGGTCAAAAGCCCCGTGGCTACTTATGCTGTAGGATTTACGGCCAGTTTTGGCACGGTGTTACTGACGGCGGGAACGAAAGGTATGCGCTATGCACTGCCTAATGCCACGATCCATATGCACCAACCGCTTGGTGGGGCACAGGGCCAGGCATCAGATATCGCTATCCAGGCACAGGAGATCCTGCGCCTGCGCCATGATCTTAACCGGATTCTTAGTTTTCATACCGGCCAGCCCGTGGAAAAGATCGCCAAAGACACGGACCGTGATATTTACATGCACGCTAGAGAGGCCATGGAATACGGTCTGGTTGACGAGGTTCTGGATAATCCGATGGACAAGAATGAAACCTCGGACCAGAATGAAATCGCGGACAAGAATGAAACCGCGGACCAGAATGGATCTGGGGAGTAGATATCTGGATCACCTGTTTAGTGACGAATTGACGAAACATCAGGACCGGGATGTTGTTTATTGACGGCAACGTCCCGGTCTTTTGCCTGACTGGTTATCTGATCAGATATCCTCTCATTGACGACGCTCGTCGCCAAATTTGCCCAACGCTTGAGCAGAACTTATAATCATGTTGATCAAAGGCTCACCGGTGCTCGTTGTCAGGTGTGCGGAGGTTGTCGATGAATAGAAGTTCTATCTCGAAGCGACCGTTGCTCTTTCTCGTGGGGCTTACGTTTGTTGTTCTGCTAATTCTAGCTTCTTCAGGCGCAGATTCCCTGAAAGATGGTACGGATGTTGTCCAGGCGGCACCCCGACAGCAGACTTTGCCGGTCGTAGGCTTCCAAAACCTTACGTACACGGTTATTGAACCCAATGACGCCAAAACTACAGACGTAGAAATCAAAGTCATAATCAGTGAAGCTCCAGCGACCGATAAAGTGGCAAAGGTCACCTATTCTACGGCCAATGGTACCGCTACTGCACCCCAGGACTATGTGCAGACCACTGGTGAATTAACGTTCCCGGCGGGCTCTATCGAGGCGCAAACTTTTAACGTTACCATAAACGGCAATAATCTTGCCCAGTCGAACCGTAGCTTTACTGTCTTCTTGACCAATCCGGTGAACGCTACGGTATCTGTAGCCAATGCAATAACGACGATCACTATTGTGGACAATGATGCGGCACCAGCTACCAGTACACCGACGGCCACGCCTGGCGGTGATATCTTCCTTGATAAATACGAGCCGAACAATGTGTTTGATACGGCCTATACGACGTCGGCCAACGCAACCAAGTTGACCAATATTACTTTATGGCCAGTTGGGGATGTGGATTTTTTCCAATTCTTCGCCAAGGATGGATCAACTTACCAGGTGTTTACGACTGATTTGTCTGCCGGGTTGGACACCTACTTGAAGGTATATGATCCCGATGGCGAGAAATTCGCCGAGAACGATGATGTAGACGATGTCAATTTCCGTTCTCAGTTAGAGTTTACGGCGGATGATGACGGCTTTTACTTCGCCAAAATCACCAACAAGGAACCTTCCGATCCCACAAACAAGACCTATTCCTTTGGCGTGAATGAGATAGTCCCCCCTACGCCGACGGCAACAGCGACGCGCATCGGCCAGCTAGATGCTTGCGAGAAAAATAACTCAATTGGATCGGCCTGCTTGATTGGAGATGGCGCGGCAAAGACTGGCATGAATTTTATTCCACCGGAAGGGACGGGGACGGACAATGACTTTTACCGCTTGCCGGTGAAGCCAGGCATTCTGTACACGTGTGAGACGACCAATCTATCTCCTCCCAACGATACGAACATTATTTTCCTGGATCACAACGGCAACGATTTTAATCCACAGCTCGGTAACGACGATCGCGCCTTAGGAGATAAGAGCAGCTTGTTATCCTGGTACTCAACTTATCAGGGCAATCTTTATATTTTGGTCGGTCCGGTTAATCCTCCTCCTTATAGTGAGTCACCACAGTATACCTATGATTTGGTTTGTAATGGGTTGGCAGCGACGCTGACGCCGACGCCGACGGCCGACTACTGTGTGGGTGCCTCCTCCACCCAGTAGCGGCGGAGCAATTGTGCCCACAGCAACGCCATTTGTATATCCAACTTTCCCTCCGACGCCAACGGCCATTGATTTTGACAGTTTTGTGCCTACAATCGCTCCGCCACCGGTAGTGGGTTGGCAACCTTTGCCAACGGCCACCCCGGTCACTGCGGCGCAGAAAACGACTACGGTACAAGTTACGGTATATTACGATAGCAATTTCAACTTTACACCGGAGCTAACTGAGGGGATCATGGACGTGGCGGTTGAGCTATATGACAATGGGACAGGTCAACTGTTGGCCTTTGGGTATAGCAATGAAGCCGGCGTAGTCCGTTTTGATGCCATAGCCAGTTCAGGGGCCGTGCGGGTTGAAGTGGCCTACTTGAATTATAGTCAAGTCGTGGTTGGCGCGAGTGCAAACATTCTCTTAAGGGTTGAGCCGCGACCTTTACCTTCTGATATACCTTAAGATCTGTGTCTATGTCTGACGAGCCAAACAACGAAACATCATCCGGTATATTTTCAGGCCGATTGCCAATCATCTTGCTAGCAGTATTGGCCGTCGTTAGTTTGGCGGCGGTATGTGGTCTGGGGTATTCGCTGTTGCGCCCTTCCTCCGAGGAAAGTGCAGACGTCGAGACCGGCGAGCCCACGCCGTTTCCTGGGGCAGTTGGTCAGGGACCGGCAGAGAATGTGGCGGGCGATGCGCTCGTTTATGGGATCAGTGACTCCACGACTGTGTCGGTTACTTTGGATGTACCTGTGACTTTGGGTTTGAGCGGGCGCAGTCTGGCTGTTCAGACTGTGACAATCAACCCGGATGGGAGCTGGTCGCCCGTTCTGAGTGGCGCGGATACAGCTGGTTGGGTCTATGGAAGTATCATCAACTATATCATGGGCCTGCCGCCCACGGATGAAAACAGGGCGATGTTGGAATCCATGGCGCCGGGCACGCAGATGGTTTTGACGACCCGGAGTGGCGCAGAGTTTGTCTTTGAATCAGGAGCCAGCCGCTTGGTTCCTGCGAATGACCAAAGCATTTTCAGCCAACTCGCGCCAGGTATGATCCTGGCGCTGACGGAATCTGGCGAAGGCGAGCGCCTGGTCGTTGATGGCCGCTACCTGCTGACGGAATCGGCGGGCGGGGTGGACAGCGGGAACGTGATTATAGGCGTGGGCGAAACCGCCCAGCTTTCAGATGTCCAGGTCACGGTAACCGGAGTAACTTATCTGCCTAATGATCCGAACACCCCGGCTGGATTCGCATTTTATGTTGTGAATTTTCAGATCTTCAATGCAGGACCGACGGCCGAGGACGTCAGTAAATTGCGGTTGGTTCTGGTTGACGAGATCGGCAATCAATATGCGCTGAATCCGGTCGCCAGCCGGCTGGGTGAGAATCCACCACTCACTGGTGGATTCCTAAATCCGGGTACTGCCCTGCCGGTTTCTGTTGGATATCAAGTGCCTAGCGGCCTGATCAGCACGTCGTTAACCTTAACGGTCATTCGCAGCGATACGGGTGATCAGGTACAGGTGAATCTCCCGTTTAGCGGCGGTAACGCTGCCCAATCTACGATTATTAGTTTGCAAAGTGTGGAAGTCTCGGCCGACTTAAGCAACATGAACATGGTCGGCACGATCATGAATAATGGGGAGCAAGCGGTAGTGGTGACGCAAGATGATGTTTGGCTGCGAACCCCTGCGGGCGCATCTTATTTGATGTTATCGACGAATCCGGCATTTCCCTGGACTGTTCCTCCGGGGCAGACCCTGCAATTTGGGGTGACGTTTCAAACGCCTATCGGTGCGGACACGGCCGTTTTTACGGTACTTAACCAATCCTTCCAACTGACTAATCTAAGTTCATAGATCGGCAAAAAAGGCTAGTAAATATGGAATTGCCAACTTCAGCAGGAGAAGCTGGCAATTCTTCGATCAATCTTGAATTTTATTCTTGCTGCCGTTGATCAGGAATTCCAGCGAAGAACTCTCGCGGGGACCGCGGCTGCTGTAATAGAGGATCAAACCGGCGATGATCATCATCACACCTATGAGGATACCGCCTAATTGAAAAGGGCCGACATAGGGCCGGTCGAAAACGGGATCGACATGTGTACCAATGCCGATTAGGTCGGACATGCCGGTGACGTAGGTAAAGATCAACCCAGTTGCGCCGAGGCGAATGCCAATATCTGCTTGCAGCGAACGGGGTGCACCTTTCGGCCGCAGGCCGTGCAAATAGAGAAAAGCGTCCAATGTGAGAAGGGTCAGCCCACTTAGGGCGGCGAACATCTGCACCATGCCAAAACCGGGAGTCAGATCTAACTTGGCGTAATCGGCTGTGATGGCCAGGCCGATCAGCAGCACACCCAGAATGACCAGGATTAGTACGACGAACTTACGGATGCGTGAGGTTCCAGTTGCAGTCATGACCCTCTCCCAAAAAGAAAACGCCGCGTAATTATACACGACGTTTGTTTCTCCACATTGGTCGGGGCAGCGGGATTCGAACCCACGACCTCTTCAACCCCATTGAAGCGCGCTACCAGGCTGCGCCATGCCCCGACAGGCGACGCATTATAGCATTTCGCTGGATGGCAGGCAACCATACACATGTGCCGTATCTAGCTTGCTGCGAACTGACATTCGCGTTCAACGGCCGTTGCCCTACAACGCCGCCAGAATCTGCCGAAAGCTGTTCAGCCGCGATGATGCGCATTGCCGGTGCGCCGTCCCACTCCTACCCAACCAACTCTTGGACGTAGACGGCGAGGAGGGCCATCAGGCCGAGGATGAAGTTGTAGCCAAAATGGACAAAAATAGTAACCGTGGTGCTGGTGCGCTGGCGTAGGATGCCTAGAATCAGGCCAAGGAGGAATACGGCGAGGGTGATTGGCGTCAGGCCATATTGCACATGGACGATGGCGAAGAGAAGCGAGGTAAACACGATACCGAACACGGGTTGTAAGGCTCCGCGGAACAGTATCTCTTCGCCTATACCGGAGGCAAGAGCCAAGATGAACCATTCGCCAAAAGTATCAAAGCCCGATAACAGCGCGTCGTTCAGTTCACCAAAAAGCTCGGCTTGCTCCGGATCCACCAGCAGCCATAGAATGCCGATCGCCCATTGCAGGGTGATTAGTATGCCGATGGAAGCGAGGCCAAGAAGTAATTGGCTGGCCTCCGGCCGAACGAGACCCAGCCGCCGGCCCACTTCCCTTAATTTTCGCCTGGTCAGGTAACCTGCGCCGGCGAAGGCTACCAAGACAAAGGCTGCCTGCTGCAAGACGATATCGACGATGGTGACAATTACCCCGATACCTACCAGTTCAGCTATGACATCCTGGGTGAGGGCGAAGAGCGTGTTCCCGATTAGATATCCAGCCAGTACCAGGGCCAATGTATGCACCGGTGATTCAGGGTTCAGTGGCAGTAGGCGCGCCAACAAGCGTCGCAGCGGGCGGACACAAGAAAGAATGGACCAAATGGCCATAGCTATTAATACCCACCCTGCGGCATCCAAATCTAGAACGGGTAATTCAAACTCGGCGAAAAAGGATACAAGCTTTGGGGGAATGATCAGCAGCAAGGTGCCCAAAAGCAGAAGCGGGATATTCAGGATCGCTAGGGCCCAATCAAACAGGTCAGTCGCACGCTTGTTGCGACTGGCAGCGACCAGGTTGGCTACCAGCGCCAGAGCCAGTATCGATAGCAGGGAGATGATGGTTTCCATAAGAAAATGCTACCCTTTTTGTGTTCTTAAGTATTGATACAAGACACCCAGTACCGTGGCCGGTTGCGCATCGTGCTCTCTACTGTATTGTCGTGTTGTGCGGCTGCGGCTGAGGTGCAAAAAGCGGCGGGCACGCGAGATGCCCACGTACAAGAGGCGCAATCGTTCGCTTATTACTTCGATGTGTACCGATTCTGTTGGCGAACGACCGTCGAAAACTCCCGTCTTGCCCTGTTTCATCAGATAGCTCAACTGGGCGTTCACCTCGGCCATGGGGTCACCCCCTAAGAAATCATGGGTCCCACGGAATGGCGCTTCAAGCGTGCCCGGAATCCAATAGCCGTCAATGCCCACTAGAAAAACAGCATCCCACTCGAGACCCTTGGCGCTGTGCTGCGTGGACAGGGTAATACGGCCTGGGTTGGGTTCGAATCCGTAATCGCTCGGGCGGGCTCATAGGCAGTTTGCGCCGCCCGGTGGCGACGTTGGCCAATTCCGCGGCCAGCTCGGGCAGTCGCCATTCAGGCTGCATTTCACGCCAAGAGCGCAGCACATTCGCCAGTTGGTAAGAGACGGCCAGATCCGCTTCGCTGGCCGCAGCATGGGCAAATAACTCATCGCCCAGCGCGAGGGCAAGGTCATCTACGGGCAGCGACCGCAAGTTAAAGATTTGGCGTAAGAAAACAACGAAGCGCTCGATTCTGCAGCAGCTCATCAGCGCCGGCAATTCCAGCCGGCAAGGCCTTGTCGATGTCGGAAGCGTCCCAAGGAAAAAGCAGCGCCTCCGGTTGGTGGACACTGCGTAGGATGGTGTGTAGATGGTCGAGTTCCTCGTCCGGCGCAGCAGCAGCGGGATGATCCAACTCATGCAGACTGGCGTGGGCGGCTGCGAGCGCTTTTGTGTCCAAAGGATCGGCAAGAACGGCCAAAATGGCGTGCATGGCGGTCGCGACTTCTCGTTCGCGCGCGCCACCGCGCAGCAAGCTATCGTAGGGGGCATCCAGATCATCGAGAACATCAGCAATCTGGTGGCCAAGTTGGTGGGTGGGGACCAGAATGGCCAGGGTGTGATCGGGGTTGGCCTGCGCATATTGGACAGCCATGTTGGCTACGGCCGGCACCTCTTCATCTTCTCGATGGCGGAAGACCTTGATGCGTATCGCCGCTTCACTATCCGCGGGATTGGGCTGAGCGTCTCCGGGCGGCGTGGGCAGAATGTGCTGGCGGCGGAAGGTGAACTGGCGCACCTCCGCTACCGGGTGCTGATCGATGACCCAGTCAAGCATGGCGTTGGCCGCACCCATTATGCGCGGCGCACAACGGCCGCTATTGGGCAAGGGCAGGCTGAGAACGTCTGCGCGATCGAGGAAAGCGTTAAAGAAACGGGGATGCGCGGCGGTGAAACTGCTGGTGATGGCCTGGTTAGGATCGCCAACACGCACCCAGTTGCCATTGGGGCCGGTCAAGGACGACAACAACACCTCTTGTAAGGGCACGCTGTCCTGGGCCTCATCCTCCAATACATAGGGCCAGCGGTGGCGCAGCTCAACGGCCAGATCCGGCCGCCCTTCCAGTAGGTCGGTCGCCAGCCAGATAAGATCGTCGAAGTCCAGCGCCCCCTGGCGGGCGAGTATGGCCTGGTAACGGCCGTAAATGCCCGTCATCATGTGCAGCAAGGGAGACCTGGAAACGGATGGGGCTGATTGCTCACTCCCGATCTCTCTCGCCGCCTGCTGTTCCAACTGGGAGAGGATCTCATAAGATTGATAGCGGTTGTTCTTGGCCACGCGGATGAAGGAACGGGCCGTTTGTTCGCTGATGTCGCGCCAGCGGGCGCGTTCGCGCGGGCTGTTGTCGCTCAAGAAGGCATGCCACAAGTGGGGGTTGGCTTCTATCCAGCCGTCGACGGCCGTGGCCAGGAAGTGGCTGCTCTGTGTATCGTCCAGAACCGCAGGGTCGTTGCTGGAGGTACCCAGGCCGCTTTCCGCGAGGCGCACAATTTCCAGGGCCAAACTGTGTAGCGTACGCACTTCATAGCCCTGGTCGGGCGGCAGCTCCTTCTCTTCCAATCGTTTGCGTATGCGCGCTCTGAAGGTGTCTACACTGGCGTTGAGATAGGTGACGATCAGGACATTCTGATCATCTGCAGGGTCGAGGGCTGGATTCTCAGCGCTATATCCTGCAGCGACGAGCTGCGCTGCCAGCAGGGCAAGCGTAAATGTCTTGCCACTGCCGGGCACGGCGCTGACAGCCATACGGCCGTTTTGATACTGCAGGATCGCTTGCTGAGCAGGCCGTAATATCATGGTTTACGGCCGTTGCAGCGCCGGCAGGAACTGGCGCGCCGTCATCAAGCCAAATTCGTATTCAGCCATCAGTTCGGGCTGGCTGCGGCTTGACCGTTGCCACAAGTCGTAGAGGACAGCGCCGTTATTATTGCCGGCGTAAGGATTCTCGTCGCGTAGAAATTCAATATACTCCTTGGAGGCGGTCTGATACAGCAATCTTACCACACCACGAACCACACCATCAGGCAAGTCATAGAAAGTAGTGTCCCAAAACTGGCCGTCTTGATAGCGGTTGGGATCGGGTTGGCCGTCCGTATAGGGAGCCGCACCCGACTCGTCGAAAGCTTCAAAAGTGTAGCCGAGGGGTGGGATGCGATTGTCATTGACCACCTGATTGTTCAGCGCGAAGTGGAAGCTCGGACCGGGCGGCAAGCCAATCTGCGTCGCCCAATTTGTGGTCAAGCCTTGTTCCACCTCGTAAACCTTTAGCGCAGGATCTGTTTGATACCCTTGCAGCACGCCTGTGTCTTGATCGTACTTGCCTGAACTGTAAATCATCTGTCCAGTGGCGTCGTACCCCTCGACTTGCAGCCACATACGCCGCCCTTCAACGTAGCCCGAAGGTAACTTGTGGCCGGATCGGTTGGCGACAGTGACCACGAGTTGCTTATCGTGGCGATAAACGTCTAGAGCGGCTGCATTCTTTAGCATGTATCGCGCGCGCTCGACGCCATAATTGAGCGCGTCGGCCCGGGCTGGATTATTCTTGAAAGTGGCGCTGAACACGGGATGGAGAGGAATAATCTGCGGCACCCACGTGTTGGCCCCTGTCAAATCATGCAAAGGCATATTGTCGCGGGTGACATAGTTGCTGCCGAAGAAGACGCCCCCAACACCGGTGATATCGCGCATGTGGCAATCTTGGCAGGTGGAGACATACTGCTTGTTGCCACCGAATTGTGGAGCATAAACGCCCGCTTTGGAGTTAAAGGCACTCTCACGCCATTCACTAAAGGTACGCTCGATCGGGAAACCAAGGTCCGCATCACCTGGCTGATCCAGGGGATTGGGCTTATATTCCTGAGTTGCTTCGTCCCAGGTGAACATGGGGTTATTAATGTCGTGACAGGTGCCGCAGAAGGCTGATTCCTGGTGGTAGGGTGAAATCAGCGTGCTTTCAGCACCCCATTCCTTGTGCGGGTCGAAATTGCCGAGGTCTGATATGATGTCGAAGGGCCCACGGCGATAATCCTCCGGGTCAATTACCATAGAACCGCTGCCAATAAAGGAGACGGGAGCTTGCAGATCGGCCAGTATTTGGCTGTCGCGCGCCGGGTTTTCGGCCGATGATACCGGATCTACCATGCGGTGGCATACAGCGCACTGGACACCTTCCAGATCCTCGGGGGTCATGGCCGAGCCATCCGTTGCAGAAGAGCGCCCTTCCAACCAACCGCGTGAGAGATGGCAGCGAAGGCAAAACTCTCCGCTGTGGGCTGCGTCACCGTTGGCCACGTCCAGTGCGGCGTAAAACAGGGGATCACGTCCCGCTTGGGCCATCATACTGCCGGCCCATGCCGTCCACGTTTCTGTTTCTTTGGGTTGGCCGGTGATGATGGAGTAACCGGCATGGCAATTGACGCATTGTTGTGGAGGGGTGATAAGGTGGATCAGATTGTCAGGTTGGGTTCCGGGTAGGATAAAATCACGCGGTGTACTGGGGACGCGTGGAATTAGCGCAATATCCTCCAGCCGATTTGCGGCGACGGGAACGGATAACGGTTGGGAGATAAGTGACAGCAGTACGCTAAATAGAAGTAGAGCAGCAGCGGCAGATAGGAGAAGGGTTCGTTTACGTTTCATGATGGCACCTTATAACCATTACCGAATGTGAGTCATTGGTATTATAATGCCGCTCGTTTGCTGGCGCATCTTGCAATAGGCAGCCGGCTGCAAGATCATGGCCAGCATTATCCGTCGTTTTGGGACGGGGACAGGCAAGAGCGTGTGAGAACAGAAGTATAATAAGCATGTATGAAACAAGATCGCATTTGAAGTCAACTTGGGCCGTTTTGATCACGCTGGTAAGCATGGGCTTCTTGGGCCTCGCCATGGCGTTTGCTCAGGCGGATGATGAAAACCCGCCGGCCACGCCGGCGGTCGTCGATCCCCGTTTTGGGGCCATTGAATCCTTTTGGGCTCCACAGGAGGCTGCGGAATTGGGTGTGGGCTGGGAGCGCATCCTGTTCTATTGGAATGAGATTCAGCCCAAAGATAGTGACGATTGGAATACGCTGCACGTCTTGGAAGAATGGTTAGTTGAAGCGGATGCGGAGGGAAGAACTGTAGTCGGCCTGCTTAAGAACACGCCGGCCTGGGCTACTGACGGGGAACCATTTTCCGGCGTCCCGCGCGGCCTGTATCTGGATTATGATGATCCGGATAACTTGTGGGCCAATTATGTACGGCGTGTGGTCGAATATTATGCGCCGCGTGGTGTACATAACTGGATCATCTGGAATGAGCCTGAAATCGAAGCCGGCGTGTACGGGCACGAGTTTGATGGCACGGTTGAAGAGTATGTGCGCTTGCTGCAAGTGGCCTATCTGGTGGCCAAGGAAAACGATCCGCAGGCGATGATTCACCTTGCCGGATATTCTTACTGGCATGATCCCGATTACCTGCAGGAGTTCTTCGAGGTTGTCACGGCAGATCCCGAGGCCAAGGAGCACGACTATTATTTTGATGCGCTATCTTTGCATATTTACTTCCGCGTGGAGACGGTTGGCGAACTGGTGCGCAAGGTGGATGAACTGCAAAACAAATATGGACTGGATAAGCCGATTTGGGTTAATGAAACCAATGCGGCTCCCAATCTAGATCCGTGGTGGCCGGTAGAACGGCCGTTGTTCCAGGTGGATCTAGATCAGCAGGCGTGGTATATCATACAGGCCCATGCCCTTGGTTTTGGCGCTGGGGCGGATCACATGGGCGTTTATAAGCTGATTGACATTCTTTTGCCTGAAGCGGGGGAATCCTTTGGCATCTTGCGTCCTGATTATTCGCAGCGACCAGCGTATCTCGCTTATAGGACGACGATCGAGCGCTTGCGAGAGTTCAGTGGCCCGGTCCACGTTAATGAGGCAAGGGATTATTTTATCGTGACCTTTACCCGGGCGGATGAGGTAGTACGCATCCTTTGGGCAAGGAAGGATCGCAGCATCACCATGAATGTGCCTGCGCTGGCGGAATCGGCCGTGTTGGTCGATTTTCTAGGTCAGGAGCAGCCGCTAATGGCCGAAAATGGGTCCTATCCGATTGTCCTGGAGGGGGCGCGCTGCCGGGGGGCGTGTGATATTGGCGGTCCGCCTCTATTCCTGGTGGAGAGGGGTGTGTTGCTTGATGGCGATCCACCGTCTCCTGTGGCAATTCCTGCTTGGATAGCGGTGACCGCCACAGCGCGGGAGACGCTGACCTTCACGCCCTGGCCTACGGCCACTCAGACGCCATCGCCCACGGCCACGGCGACATATACCCCGACGCCGACTTACACCCCAACAGCGACTTACACCGCCACGCCTTCACCCGCACCTTCGGCAACGAATACCGCCACGGCCACAGCCACGGCCGTGGCGTGGCGATCCCGACCGTGCCGGCAGCCGCGGGCGCGCAAACTGGCTTGTGGTTCTTAGGCGCGGGGTTAATCCTGTTTTCTGTCGGGCTATTCTTCCTGTGGCGGCGAAGTAGAAATTAAAGTGCAAGTATGAGTAAGAAGAAGACGATAGCTATGAAATTGCTCGAGGGCAAGAAGGTGGTGTATGAAGCCTATTCATATCCTGCCTCATTACGTGACGCCCAGGAGGTAGCTGCCGCCGTAGGATGGCCGGCCGGGCAGGTTTTTAAAACTCTTGTCGTGTCTCGTCCCCAACCGGGCAAGCCGATGCTGGTGATGATCGCGGCGGACCGGCAGCTTGACTTGAAGAAACTGGCCAAGGTAGTTGGGGAAAAGAAGCTAAAGATGGCCACACAACGAGAAGCGGAGCGTTTGACCGGTCTGCAAGTCGGCGGCATATCGCCCTTGGCCCTGCTTAATCGCGGCTTTGATATCTATCTGGATGATTCAGCCCAGGCGTATGAGTGGATCATAATCAGCGCCGGTCAGCGGGGGTTGCAGATCAAACTGGCCGTATCTGATCTGGTCAGTGTGAGCGGCGCTTCCGTTGTAGACGCCTCAACTTTCTAGCTGCCGGCAATATGGCCACGGATCTTCGCCGGCGAGCAGGGCCTGTAAGGCAGGGCTGTCTCTGTAAACGCCATGGTAGCGTGGGGGCAGCAGAGCGGCGATCTTGATCATAATCAGGTGGGTGTAGGCGGTCAGGTCACGACTGCGGGCGCGACCGCCAATGTCCGGCAACCTATAGGGCTGGCCAATACGTACTTCTACCTTGCTGCGCCGCAAGCGCCTGGTAGTGGCGAACAGGATGTCCGTGTTGACAAGGGCCACGGGCACGATCGGGACCTTGGCGCGGCTGGCCAGATAAGCGGCGCCATCCTTTGCCGGTTGCAAGGCGGCCACTTTGCTGCGTGTGCCCTCCGGAGCGGTTCCGAAGACGGCACCATCTTCGATGGCCTCGAAGGCCTCGCGCAACGCGCGCCGGTCGACCTCGCCGCGGTTGATGTAGATGGCCCCTAGCCAACCCATGAGCGGTCCCCAAAGCCAATGATCCTGCCACTTTTCACCGGCGAAGAAGCGCCAGGGGATAGGGGGAAAGGCGACGAATATGAGTGGCGTATCGGCCGTGCTCATATGGTTTGCGGTGATGATATAGGGTCCGGACGACGGGATATTTTCGCGCCCGGTTACGGTCATATCCGCCAGCAGAAGCTGGAAGAATCTGAGAATAAAATGAGCCAGATGGTAGCGAATCATGGGTTGATCTTAACTGGCCTTACTCATCCTGTAAGAACTGGCCTATGAAACCCAGGAAGAGGCCGATGGCCAAGCCTAGCAACCCAGCTCCGATTTGTTTTCGTTTTTGCCCCTGTGCAGCAGGCGCTTCAAGTGCTTCTTGCACAGGCGTGCCGAAATAAACACGCTCTTGCACTTCGTCGGTTCCGGCGCTTGGGCGGGGAGGATGTTGTTGTAATGCTCGGCCAGGGTCGTAGCGCCACTGCGCGGCACAATAGGACGGCCGAAGCGGTTGGCATAGACCTTGGTGAACTCGGCGCCGAACATCAGGATCTGAGTTGAATAGTAAATCCAAACCAGGAACACGATCAGAGAACCGGCCGCGCCATAGACCGAGCCCACGTCGGTCATACCGAGGTAGATGCCGATAAGGTAGATACCCAACAAAAAAAGCAAGGTTGTGACGAGTGTACCGAGCCAAACGTCGCGCCAGGCGACCCTGGCATCGGGCAGCATCTTGAAAAGGATGCTGAAAAGCAGAAATATGATGAAAGGCGTGATGAACCGGGTGACGTAAGTGTTGATGTCCGCCACAGCCGGCAAGTAATCCGTGAGGAAGCTGCCCAAGGTCGCGGCAACGGCGTTGAGGGCTAATGAGGCAATCAAGAGCAGGCCCATGAAGAGGACCATGGCGAAGGTCAGGAAACGGGTGCGGATGACGTGCAGGGCGCCTTTTAAGCCCGGCATCTGTTTAGGGATGACCCCGTAGATATTGTCCAGCGCGCGTTTCAGATGGTTGAACACCCCTGAAGCCGCCCATAACAGAATGGCCACACTGATGAGTGTATAACTTGATGAGCTACTGACGACATTTTGCAGCAGGCTTTGTAAAAGAACGGCCGCTTCGGAACCGACAAACTGCTCTACCTGGGTCACAATTTGGCCTCCCACAGCCACTTCGCCAAAGACACGACCGGCGATGGCGATGGCGAAGACCAAAAGGGGCGCAATGGAGAAGACCATGTAATAGGCGATAGCCGCCGCGAAGAGGGACGCCTTGTCTTGCATCCAGGCAACCCCGGCATCTCTAAATAGGGTGAAAACAGCTTTCAGGATTCGCATAGTTGGTCAATTGATCGCTGCCAGGGCCTGCCCTAAATCGGCGATGAGGTCTGCAGCATTCTCAATGCCCACAGAGAGCCGCACCAGGCCGGGGTCAATGGCCATGGGCGTGTCGGCCATGGTGGCATGGGTCAACGAGGATGGCAGTTCAATCAAGGATTCTACCCCGCCTAAGGAAACGGCCAGGGTAAATAACTTGGTTCTGGTGGCCAGGGTGCGCGCCGCTAGTTCTCCGCCGTGCAGGGTGAGCGACACCATACCCCCTGGCGCGGACATCTGGCGGCGTGCCACTTCATGTTGCGGGTGGCTTTCCAGGCCCGGATAGGTGACCTGGGCGACCGCAGGGTGATCGGCCAGGAATTGGGCTACCTGCAAGCCGTTGTGGCAATGTGCCTTCATGCGCAGGGCCAGCGTCCTGAGGCCACGCAGAGTCAGGAAACAATCCATGGGACCGGGCACGGCGCCGATCGCTTTTTGTAAGAGTTTAAGCTGCTCGTAAGCGGCTTCTTCGTCGAGAATGAGTGCACCGCCGATGATATCAGAGTGGCCGCTGATGTACTTGGTCGTGCTGTGGACGACAAAATCAGCGCCAAGGGATAACGGCCGTTGCAGGGCGGGTGAGGCGAAGGTATTGTCTACGGCCAGCCAGGCATTAGAACTGTGAGCGATTTCGGCCGCGCGGCGAATGTCGCTCACTATCAAGAGGGGATTGCTGGGAGTCTCCAGCCAGACCAACTTCGTATTAGGGCGCATCGCCTGTTCGATGGCCTGCGGCTCACTTGTGTCCACAAAGCTAAACTCCAGTCCATATCCGGTCAGGACTTGCTGGAACAAGCGATAGGTGCCGCCATAAAGCACATTGCCGGCCACGACATGATCGCCAGGTTTAACGAGCCGCAGCAAGGTGTCTGTGGCGGCCATGCCGGAGGCGAAGGACAAGGCGTAGTTGCCCCCTTCCAGGGCAGCCAGCGCCTCTTGCAGCGCGGAGCGGGTCGGATTGTCCCCACGCGAATAGTCAAACCCTTTGTTCTGCCCGACATCATCCAGGGCAAAGGTTGAAGTCTGGTAAATGGGGGTCATTATCGCGCCCGTAGCCGGGTCGGGATGGAGACCGGCGTGCACGACCGCGGTTTCAAATTGCCAATTATTTCCCGCCGTGGGGCTGTTACTTGTACTTTGCTTATGGTTCTCTTCCATAAGATCAGGATTGTAATGAGCTTTGGCGCATTTCGCCAGAAGTGGCGCGATGCTGACAGCTGACATCTGTCAGCCAATCACTTTGTTTATTGCTGGTGAGTGCCAGCTTATGCGGACTCCTTGTTTTTTTGACGGGTGGAGGTACAATATTGGTTCATGGTGAAGGCTGGGGAATCCCGTTTCGGCCGTTATGCGGCGCATTTGTTTCTGTTTTTGCTGCTCTTTCTGACTGCCTTGGCTTTGAGCCGCTTGCTGTATGAGGCTGCTTTTCCACGTTTATTGTGGTTGGCCAGGCCGCTGCCGGTTTTGCTGATCGCGCTTTTGACGGCCGTTGCCGGATGGGGCGCAGCAAGGGGTAGGGGGCGAGAGGCGTCGTTCTCACTGTGGGTGCTGACGCCGCTGCTGCTTAATCTGCCTACGGTGGTTGATCCGGCGATCCACCTGGCCGGAAGCCGCCTGCTTTTTGCCGCCAGCTTGTGGTTGACGACCGTGCTGCTGGCGCGCTCTGTGCTCCAAGAACGGAGCTGGCGCTGGCTGGGTGTGCTATTTATTGTGGCGGCACTGCTGCCGCTCTATTTGCTGACGATGCCGGGAACGGTCGGCAGCGCCGACACCTTTGAATTCCAGGTGGTCATTCCACGGCTGGGCATCGCGCACCCGACGGGGTACCCACTTTATCTTCTGCTGGCCCGTTTGTTCACCTTGATCCCACTGGGCAGCGTGGCCTGGCGGGCCAACCTGGCTTCGGCCGTTTTTGCCTTGTTGGCGGTGCTGCTAGTGTATGGCGGGGCGAGACGCTTGTTGCGGCGATCTGTGCCCGCTCTGCTGGCGGCGGTTGTTCTGGGCCTGACGGCCGTTTTCTGGAGCCAGGCCATAGAGGCGGAGGTATACGCTTTACAGGCGCTGATTGTGGCCGCGGCTTTGTGGTTGATGGTTGTGATTTTGGGGAGTAGGGAATGGGCAGCAGGGGGTAGGGGCTGGCAGGGCTTGATAATTCTGCTGGCGCTGGTATTGGGGTTGGGGCTGGCCAATCATTTGACGACCTTGTTTTTGCTGCCGCCGGCTTTGTTGGCTGTGTTTTTGGCTTATGGGGGCCTTTTGCGGCGGCAGTCGTGGCCTGAGGACCTGGTTCTGCTGCTGAAGGTTGCGGCGGCTTTCTTGCTGCCTCTGTTGCTTTATCTTTATTTGCCGCTGCGCTGGCAGGCGGTGAATGGCGAACCGATGGGGCTGGGCCGCTTTGTGCAGTGGGTGATTGGCGGCCGTTTTCAGGGCGCGTTGCAGCTCACGGCGTGGCTGAAAGATCTGACGCGCTACGAGGTAGTTGGGCGTCTGCTGCTGGACAACTGGGGCTGGTTCAATTTGGGTTTGGTTGTGCTTGGCCTTGTCTATCTGGGCTGGCGTAATTGGCGTATGGCGCTGGTTCTCGTGTTGACCTGGCTGGGCTTTTTGTTTTACGCGCTGAACTACTATGTGCCCGACCTGGCGGTGTTTATCATCCCGGCACACGTGGTAATGGCCTTTTTCTGGGGCGCGGGGGTGACGGCCGTTTTGAGCGGGGCGGGATGGCTGGCGAGCAAGCTGGGCCGGCCTGGCCTTCGTTCGCCGCTGGAGAGTATCCTGCTGGTCTTACTGCTGCTGCCCTCTTTGTGGCAGGTGACCGAGACCTGGGCGGTGATGCAAGGCAGGGAAAATCGCGATTTGCTTCAGTGGGGAGAAGGGGTGCTGGCCATGCCTCTCGCTAACGGGGCGGCCGTTCTGGCTGACAGCGAGAAGATCGCACCGCTTTATTACTTGCAGCAGGCGGAGGGTGTGCGCCCCGATCTGGAGATTATGGTTCTGGCCGATGAAGCGACGTACCGCGCGGAATTGGATGCGCGCCTTGCGGCCGGGCAGACGGTGTATCTGGCGCGTTTCTTGCCCGGGCTGGAAGGGATTTACCATTTACGTTCGCTGGGGCCATTGATCGAGGTCAGCAGGGAGCCCATGACCTCGCTGCCGCCAGAGGCGCAGCAAGCGGGCCTGGAGTTGGGGCCGATCCGGCTGGTGGGCTACACTATGCAGGAAGCAGCGGCGATCGATCCATTGGCCACGGCCGTGACCTTATTCTGGCAGGCGGAGAATCCCGTTACGGAATCGCTGTTTGTGTATGTGCGTTGGGCGGGAGAGAACTTTGTGGGCGAGCCCGTGGTTAAGAGCGGGCAGCACGCGGCGGGCAATATGTATCCCACGCTGGCCTGGCAGCCGGGGGAGATTGTGCCCGATTTCCACCTCCTGCCGCGACCACTTAGCGACCAGGAACAGGAGCTCGATCTACAGGTGGCAGTGGGCCCCGCCTTCGCCAGCGCGGAGGATTTGCTGTGGCAGACGGTGTCCGGCGTGGTGCTGCCGGCGGCGGAAGGGATAGAACTGGAACGGCCGTTGCGCGCCCAGAACGGCCGTGTGCTGTTGAGCGGCGCCCAGTTCCCGGCTGAGATACGGCCGGGGAAGCGGCTGCCCATCCTCCTCAGCGGCTATGGGCAGGATGTGCGCGATCTACGTTTGAGCTTGCAGACGGTCGAGGAAGCGGGTGCTGGCTGGCCCACAAGAGCGGCTGCGGAAGCGGTGGGCGATGAGCTGCTTGCTTTTGTGACGGCGGCGGAGGTGGATACGGATCTGCCTAACGGCCGTTACTATCTGATGGGCGAGTATGGGGGGAAGACGGCCGTTTGCGGCTGGCTGGCCCCGGTCACGACCGCTTGTAGCCTGGGCGAAGTGACTATCAGCGGCTTGCCCATCCCCGACGGGGCCACGAATTTTGAAGACAAGATCGCCTTGCTGCAAGTCGAGCTGCCGCAGAAGGAGCTGCAAGCGGGCGGGCAGCTACCGGTTAACCTGCGCTGGCAGAGCCTGGCGGCGATGGACGAGGATTATACCGTTTTCTTACAAGTCCTAGACGCGCAGGACCGCATCGTGGGCCAGGTAGATTCCTGGCCGCTGCAAGGGACCTATCCAACCAGCCAATGGGCGCAGGGCGAAGTCGTTGACGATCCGCATCTGGTGCAGTTGGCTGGCCAGTTGCCGCCCGGGACCTATCGCTTGCAGCTTGGCTGGTACTTATTGTCCACGCTGCGCCGGCTGCCGGTAGTGGATGAAGAGGGCCTGCCGCTGGATGATAAGTTGATTCTTTCAGAGTTGGTTGTGCCTTAGTACCATCTTAAGGTGTGGCCCTCCCGCCACTCGTTTTCCGCCACTCGCCCCTTGCACCCTTGCCCTCAAAACTCCATAATAGTATTCACCAGTGAATAGCATGTCTGAGTCAACAGATAAAGCGACCCTCTTAAAACAAACCATCGATTGGCTTGTCGCAACGCGCCTCCTGGCCACAATTGAGGAACGGAAAGCGATCCTTAGCTCGGCCCGTTTCGAAGACCAGTTGCTAGGCCAGATTGAGCTTGAAGGCTCTGCCTATGTATTTTCCTCCAGGCTGCTGAGCTTGCTTTTAGACTATGACCCGTTAGCGACGGGCAAGCTGTGGTTGACCAGTTTTCTGAAGACCGTGGGAGCCTCCCTCGGCGTCGATCACCAGGTAATAATGGAGGGCTTGATCGCTAGCGTAAACGCTTATGCTCCATCACCTGACCAGACGGCCGTAGGAGACAACGGGGAGCATATCACGTCTACCGAACGGCCGTCGCTCTGGATTGGCGTTCCTGATTTACCGCGTTACGGTCTCATTGGGCCGTGACGAACTGGTCACTGCTCTTGTTAACCAGCTCTCCAGCGGCGAGGAAGTCTGCCTCTCCCTCGAAGGCAAACCCGGGCGCCGGCAAAACCGCCCTGGCCGTGGCCCTGGCCCATCGCCGTGATTTGCTGGCACACTTCCGCGACGGCGTTCTTTGGGCCAGCCTTGGTCCCAAAAGCGAACCCTTCACTGCTCTCGCTCGCTGGGCGACGGCCGTTGGTCTCGATCCCGTGGCCTACGCCGGTCCCTACGAACTCAAACAAGCTCTCAGAGATGCCATCGGGCGTAGAGTGCTCCTTCTCGTCATCGATGATATATGGCAGCAAGAACACGCCGAGCTGCTGCTGTGCGGCGGTCCCTTCTGCGCTCACGTACTAACTACCCGCGATCTGGTTATCGCCCATGCCTTTGCTCGAGGTTCAGAGGTTATTACTGTACCCGAGTTGGAAGCGGATCCGGCCTTTGAACTCCTGCAAACCATCGCGCCCCAGGCTTGTGCGGCCGATCCCGCATTGGCCCATGTTCTTGCCCTGGCCGTAGGCGGTTTGCCGTTGGCCATCGAGCTGTTGGGTGGCTACCTGTCCCAGTCGGCAGGCGCCATTCGTGGCCCCTTCAAGACGTCTACTGTCAGGCGTCTGAAGGAACTGCAAGATCCGGCACAACGTCTGGCGCTTGCGCAAGCAAGACTGGGCGGTACCGCGAACGCGATCGCGCTGCAAGATGTCATCGCGCTTGGCCTGGACGAAGTGCCAGAAGAAGTCCAAAAGGCTTTCTATGCCCTGGGCGCCTTCGCTCCTAAGCCCGCTAGCTTCAGCTTGCAGGCGGCCGAGGTTGTGACATTAACAGATGAGGAACCCTTGGAATGGCTTGTGCAACGAAATCTACTCGATGTAGTCAGCCTGCCAGACATCGCTGAGGCCCAACTCACGCTGCACCAAGTCCTCGCTGACGCGGCCCGCGCTAGAATGCCGGCCTCCGCACAGCTCCTCCACGGCGCCTATTATCTGAACCTCGTCAACGAGGACCGCCAGGATTGGCGTAAAATAGACACGGCCTACGCCCAGATCCGTTGGGCGTGGGATCACTGGCCCGATGATATTATCCTGCCCTGGGTATGGGTCTTGCACGAGCATCAATACACGCGTGGTCTGTGGCGCGATTTGCTTGCCTGGAATCAGCGTGCCCTACCCATTGTTAGGGCTGATGGTCAAAAGAAGCAAGAAGCAAGAGTGCTCAATACCCTCGGCTGGGCGCAGGCCGCTCTTGGCCAGCAGGAGAAGGCCTTGACCAACTTGGAACTCGCCCTGTGCATAAGAGAAGAAGAGGGCGACCGCGCCGGTGTTGCCACGACGCTTACAGACATCGGTCTCGTCTACCAGCAACTCCGTTGCCTAGACAAGGCCCTTGAATATTATCAGCGCGCCCTGCCCATTTCGGAGGAAATCAGTGACCTCAGTGGAATGTCCAGAGTTCTTAACAACATTGGCACTATCTACATGGCTCTCAATCAGCCAGGCGAAGCCCTCAACTATCTACCACGTGCCTTATCTATCAGAGAAGAACTGAATTGGCAACTTGGGGTAGCTACAACCCTCGCCAATATTGGTGGCGCCTACATGGCCCTCGGACGCAGGGACGAAGCCTCTGATTGTTGCCATCGAGCCTTAACCCTTACCGAGGAATTAGGTTACCGCGCCGGAGAGATCGGCGTGCGCCGGTTGCTGGCACGATTACATTATGATGAGGGCAACCTCTCTGCGGCTGTTACAATCCTCCGCCGCGCATACGACCTTGCTTCAGCAATAAATAGTCCCGATCTGGCCGAGGTTGAAAGCGTATTAGCTCAATACAAATCCGAACTCGCCGCCGAAGAATCGTAGGAGCAAGCGGCTACTGATTACATCGCGAGCGGTGCACCGCATTTTGCGACCACAACTTATCTCAAGCGAAGATGAAGGCTCCGTAGCCGACGACGCGGTCGCGGGAACCGGCGGTGTCGCCGGAATTGCGCAGGTCAACGGTGTGCGCTTGCAGGCCATGGCGGCCGGCGACTTGCAGCAGGCCGCGGATGGGGACCTGGCCGCAGGCGCTGTCGTAGCGCAACGCGTCAGGATCGAGTTTTTCGATCGCTTCGGCCGTTGCCGCATCCAGGGCGTGGGCGGTAGCGTAGTCGTGATAATGGCTGAGGTCGGAGCTGATGACGATGATCGTCTCCGGGCCGCCCCACAGCGCTTCCAGCACCTCGGCAACTTCGGCCGTTGTGGCCTGTCCCACGACGAGAGGCACGATGCAAAAACCGGGGCAGACGGTCTGCAGGAAGGGTAGATGCACTTCCAGGCTGTGTTCAAGCGTATGGGCTTCGTCCTGGAGTTGAACCTGGGGCAGGGGGAGAATTGCCTGTACAGCTTCTGTGTCGATCGGTACATCGCCCAAAGGTGTGGCAAAGGCTTCGGCGCTGCTCGCCGCCAACCCTTGCACGGTGACGCGGTGCGCCGGGCCCAGTAGGACGACCCGCTTTATGGCGGCGGCGCAGCCGGTGAGGCGCGCATAGGCTGAGGCGGCTATAGGACCGGAGTAGACATAGCCGGCGTGGGGGGCAATTAGCGCTTTGGGCCTGTAGCCGTTCTCTTCTGCATCCCCCAGAAAGCGGGAGACCATCACGGTTAGTTGGCGCGGGTCGGCCGGGTAAAACATGCCGGCCACGGCGGCCTGGCGAATCTTATCCATCGTGTCCTCCAAGTTGATATCCGCTGTTTGCGGAGGCTGACGAAATGAACACCCTCTTTATAGTATAATGGATAATGATAGGTTTTGGATAGGTCGACTGAGGAAGAAGAGGATTAGAGAATAACTGATCTGGTAGAATTGGTGACCGTAAATGGTTAATGGGCAGGTAATTGTTGGGCGGGATGGAGGCTATGGTGAATGAGGCTGTGGTGGCGACGAAATATTGGCATGCACTTGAGGATGGGCGGGTGCAGTGTGACTTGTGCCCGCGGTTTTGTAAGTTGGGCGAAGGGCAGCGCGGCTTGTGTTTTGTGCGCGCGCGACAGGATGATGCGATTGTCTTGACTACGTACGGCCGTTCCAGTGGTTTTTGCGTGGATCCAATTGAGAAGAAGCCGCTCAATCATTTCTTGCCAGGGACGGCCGTGCTCTCTTTCGGTACCGCGGGCTGCAACCTGGCCTGCCGTTTCTGCCAAAATTGGGACATCAGTAAGTCGCGCGAGATCGACACGCTGGCCGATGCCGCTTCGCCAGGGGCGATCGCCCGCGCCGCGCTCGATCTGGGCTGCCACAGCGTGGCTTATACGTACAACGATCCGGTCATCTTCCTGGAATATGCCATCGACGTGGCCCAGGCCTGCCATGAGCTTGGCGTCCGCTCGGTGGCGGTCACGGCCGGCTATATCAACGCCGAGCCGCGCGCCGATTTTTACGAGCATATGGACGCGGCCAATGTGGATTTGAAGGGTTTCAGCGAAGATTTCTACCAGCGGCTTTGCGCCGGTCGCCTGCAGCCGGTCTTGGAAACGCTGCAATATATCAAGCATGAGACGCGCACCTGGCTGGAGATCACGACCCTGTTGATTCCGGGGGAAAATGACTCTACGGCCGAGCTGGAAGCATTGACGCAGTGGGTGGTTGAGGAGTTGGGACCGGACGTGCCTTTGCACTTTTCCGCGTTCCACCCCGATTACAAGATGCGCGACATCCCGCCCACGCCGCCAGCCACGTTGACGCGGGCGCGGCGCATCGCCATGAAGAACGGCGTGCGCTATGCCTTCACCGGCAATGTGCATGACAGCGACGGAGGCAGCACCTACTGTCACGCCTGCGACGAGAAGCTGATCGGCCGTGACTGGTATAATCTGCGGGAATGGAACCTGACGAAAGACGGCCGTTGTCGCTTCTGTGGCACCCCATGTAGCGGCCACTTTCTGGCCGCCCCTGGTAAGTGGGGAGCTAAAAGGCAGCCGGTGCGTATGGCAAATCGATATCAGTGAACAGCCGTCAGCCGCCAGCCATCAACTGAAAGCTGAATGCTGATTACACCGTGCTGACCGCCTCCAAATTAGGGCCAGTTATGAAAGGGGTAGGCTTACTCGCCTGCTTGCGGGTCGCAATCTAAAATCCGCTTTATGTTATCGAAACCATCGGTGTGGCGTTATTTTGATTACTGGCTGTTGGCAGCGGTGGTCCTGTTGACGGGCTACGGCATTCTCATGATCCGCAGCGCTGTCACCGGCGCGCCGGCTTTCGAAGCGCTGCCCGGGCAGCAGGTTCTGTGGGGCTTCGTGGGCCTGGCGATCCTTGTCGCGGTGTCCGCCATAGATTACCGTTACCTGACCTCAGCCCATTGGTACATCTATGCCGGCGTGTTGCTTTCCCTGGTATTGGTCGTCGTTGCCGGACAGCTCGGTAATGAAGCCCGGCGCTGGATCCAGATTACGCCGACGCTGCGTATTCAGCCTTCGGAATTTGGCCGGATCTTGCTGACGATAACCTTCGCCCAATTCCTGGCCAACCGCCAAGATCAGATGGGCCGATTCTCCAATACGCTGCTTACGCTGCTGTATATCGGCATTCCCATCGTCCTGATTTTCCTGCAACCGGATTTAGGCATGTCTATCTTGTTCGTCGTCATCTGGTTTGTCATGATCTGGCTGGCGGGTCTGCCGCTTTCCCATTTTGCTGTGCTGGCGGCCGTGGGCATTCTCAGCGTTGGCTTGCTATACCCTTTCCTGGCCGACTACCAGAAGGAGCGCGTGACGACTTTCCTCAATCCGGAGGAAGCGAGTTCAGATGATATTTTTAATGTTGAGCAGGCGGAGATCAGCATCGGCTCAGGCGGTTTTTGGGGCAAGGGATACTTGCAGGGCACGCAGAGCCAGCTCGGTTTCCTGCGCGTGCAGCATACAGATTTCATTTTTTCCATGCTCACAGAAGAGATGGGGCTGATCTTTGGCTCTCTGATCGTTGTCCTCCTGCTCGGTTTTATCCTGTGGCGCATCCTGCGCGCCGCTCTGCTCAGCCAGGACCTTGCCGGCAAATTGATCGTTACCGGCATTGCCACCATCCTCTTTTTTCAGACCTTTGTAAGCATCGGCATGAACGTGCGCCTGCTGCCGGTAACAGGTTTGACTTTGCCATTTGTCAGTTATGGCGGCAGCTCCCTGGTCACGCTTTTCCTGGCTATCGGGCTTGTGCAATCGGTGCTGATGCGCCAGCGAAAACAAGATTTCGGATAATTGGACCTTCATATGAATATTCGTGTTCGTTTTGCCCCCAGCCCGACGGGGTATCTACATATTGGTGGGGCGCGTACGGCGCTTTTTAACTGGATGTTCGCCCGCAAACATGGCGGCAAATTCATTTTGCGTATTGAAGATACGGACCGTAAACGGTATGTGCCGGGAGCGGAGCAAGCTATTCTCGATTCGCTGCGCTGGTTGGGATTGGATTGGGATGAAGGGCCGGATATTGGCGGACCATACGGACCGTATATCCAAAGTGAGCGCGCTGCGCTTTACCAGGAATGGGCGAACTGGCTGATCGAACATGATCATGCCTATAAATGCTACTGTACGCCGGATGAGTTGAGCGTAATGCGCAAGGAGCAGCTGGCGGCAAAGCAACCGCTCGGTTATGACCGGCGCTGTCGCTACTTGACCCCAGCGCAGCGGGCGGAAAAGGAAGCGGCGGGCCTGACGCCGGTCGTTCGTTTTAAGATGCCGTTGGAAGGGGCGACAGTGATCCCGGACGTCATTCGTGGCGATATCACGGTCAATAACAGCCAGGTGCAGGACCCCGTGCTCCTGAAGTCGGACGGGCACCCTACCTACCACCTTGCCAATGTGGTTGACGATCATTTCATGCAGATCAGCCACATCATGCGTGCTGATGAGTGGATCAGCAGCGCGCCGCTGCATATCAATCTCTACCACGCTTTTGGCTGGGAGATTCCTGTTTATGCCCATTTGCCCCTGGTTCTGAATCCCAGCGGCACGGGCAAGCTGAGCAAACGCACCCAGGCCTTCGACGATGGCGGGCGCGAGGTTTTGGTCAAGGTAGAAGAGTTCCAGGAAGCGGGGCTGCTGCCGGAAGCGCTCGTTAATTTCCTGGCAAACGTGGGCTGGGCCTATGGAGATGACCGCGAGAAATTCACCCTGCAAGAGGCGCTGCCGCGCTTTGAATTGCAGGACGTCAATCCTGCTCCGGCGCGCTTGCCGTATGATAAGCTGGATTGGTTGAATGGGCAGTATATCCAGGAGATGGAGCCGCTGGAGCTGGCCCTGGCGGTGAAGCCGTATTTGGATGCGGCGGGATACGAGGTGAATGTGGACGCGCTGCTGATCGTCATGCCGGCGATGAGCGTGCGTTTGAAGCGCTTGCCCGATGCGCTGCCTTTCTTGCGTTTTTTGGGGGAGGATGTTCCTTTGCAGGAAACGGCCGAATCGTTGAGTCACAAGCAGATGCCGGTGGAGCAGGCGCGAGAAGGCTTCCTGCGTGCACGGGATTTCGTGCGCGACGTCGAGCCTTATGACCTGGAAACTATCAGCCAGGGCATGCTGGCGATCGGCGAAGGGGTCACGCTCAACGGCAAGGCGGGCCCCTTCCTGGGCAAGATGCGCCAGGCTGTGACTGGACAAGAGGTGTCGCCACCGCTGTTTGAGTCCATGCTGGCCCTGGGCCGTGAACGCACCCTGGCTCGTTTGAATGAGGTTGTGGCACTGTTTGATTGATATCATGAGAAACCCGGTTTTGGATCTGCCTGGGAAATGGAATTGCTGTTGGCAGGCAGTTCTTGACGGCATAAACTGGGTCGCGGAAGTGGGCCAGAGGTTTGCCACTTGATCAGCTGTCTGGTAAAATCCCCCCTTATTGAGGGATAGTTTAACGGTAAAACAGCGGACTCTGACTCCGTCGTTCCTGGTTCGAATCCAGGTCCCTCAGCTGGAAGAAGGCCACCCGATTTTTTGGGTGGCCTTTTTGTTTTTGGGCAGCAGGGAGCAGACGTCAGGGGGCCGCCGAACCCTGACGCCGGCTCCCTGACAGTCTTGTTGCGGCGACGTGCAATATTGGTGACTTTTGGGGGTTGTAAAATTAGAACGCACGTTCTATTATGGCAGCATGAGTGAGCGCATAAAACGGTGTACGGTCATTATCAAAAACGGAACTCATGTTGACAAAACGCAAACTGATTGATGAAGCAGAGCCGATCCGCATCGGGCGTCGCATTGGGGAACGAATTCCTTCGGGTACGATCTATGAGGTTGATCCGGCAGCGGTGGCGCGGCTGAAGGCGCATTTTGCGGAATTGGAGGCGGCGCGGGCGAATGAACCACAGCGGAAATCGGGTGATATCCTGGGCAATCTGAGGCAGACGCAGCGCGAACGGCAGGAGGAATTGAATGCGCGCATGCGAAAGCCTAAGATCCCGGCTGAACTGGCCCGTGGCTGGCATGTCGCCTATTACCAGGCGGGCTTTACGCTGCAGGAGATTGCGGAGCAGGCGGGGGTGGGCAGGAATCTGCTGGCGAGACGTTTTAAGGAGTTGGGCCTGCCGGTGTCCCGCAAAGTAGAGGAGCGTGCGTGGGGTCCGGAGAAGGGGAAAGGGGTTCTGCACAGGCGCTCAGACCCTTCCGGCCCGAAGCCGGGGGAATGACATGGGGAGATGTTAGACTATGCGGCCGTGACGCAAGATTGGCCAGGATCCTTGTTACCCTTCTCGGACTTTCCTGCTATAATACGCTCATCATGCAACAACGCGATTAACGCATAGGAAGATACCTTGTCCCCTGATCTTAATATACCATTGAGCGAACGGCTGGCAGCTGCGCAGCAGCGCATCGCCGAATTAGAAACCCAAAGCGCCGAATACCGTCGTGCCACGCAGTTGCAGACTGCATTCTACCGCATTGCCGATGCTGCCACGGCCGTGGAAGACATGCAAGCGTTCTACGTAACTATCCACCAGATTTTGGGCGAGTTTTTTTACGCCGAAAATATGTATATTGCCCTTTATGATCGCAACCGCGACATGATTAACTTTCCCTATTACGTTGATGAGGTTGACACCACCATTCCCGACCCCAACCAATGGGACAAAATGGGACTGGGTGAAGCACAAGGGCTGACCGCCTACCTTCTGCGAGCAGGAAAGCCGCTGCATTTGCCAGAAGATGTACTTGTCGACCTGTACCAGCGCGATGATGTTGAGTTAATTGGTATTTTCAGCGTGGATTGGCTGGGCGTGCCCCTAAAGACGGAAAAGGGCACCATTGGCGCATTGGTGATCCAGAGTTACACCGAGGGCATGATCTACAGTGACCAGGATCTCGATCTGCTCAATTTCGTCGGCCAGCATATTAGCACCGCTTTGGAGCAAGCCAGATTATTAAGCGAAACCCGGCAGCAAAACGCCGAATTGAGCATCATAAACAGCGTTCAGGCCGGGCTGGCAGCTGCTATGGATATGAGGGCCATCTATTCCCTGGTAGGTGAACAGCTTCGGGAAGTATTCGACGCCCAGGTGATTGATATTGTGACCTATGACCGCGAGGCCAATCTTCTCCAGGACCGCTATGCTTATGAGAAGGTTGACACGTCCCTGCTGGGTCCGCGCCCCCCCGCCGGCTTCTGGCAGCACGTTATCCAGACAGGTCAGCCGCTGATTATGAATGAAGATGTGGATCGTCTCGCTGAAGAATATGGCAGCCAAGTCTTAATCGGTGAACATCCTAAATCCAATATTTTTGTACCGCTGATCATGGGCGCTGAGGTAAAAGGCATCATCAGTCTGCAAAATCTGGATCGCGAACACGCCTTCAGTGACAGCGATGTGCGTTTGTTAACTACGCTGGCGAACAGCATGAGCGTGGCCCTGGAAAACGTTACGCTTTTCGAAGAAACACAGCGCCTGCTCAAAGAGACTGAAGCACGCAACAGCGAACTGGCCATCATCAATAACATCCAGCAGTCCCTGTCAGCGAAACTGGCAATGCGGGCTATTTATGACGCGGTGGGCGACCAACTGCGTGACATATTTGACGCTCAGGTGGTGATGATCGCTAGCTTCGACCACGAGGCCGGACTGGAGCACTTTAACTATCATTATGAAAAAGGGGAAAAAATTTTCCCAGAGCCACGCCCGATCGATTCAGTTCGCCATAATCTCATCGATTCAAGTCAGCCGATATTAATTGATGAGAATTTTGTGCAGACACTAATCGATTTGGGCATTTTGGAGGCTAAACCTGTGCCGGGCACGGAAATGCCAAAATCGGCGCTGTATGTGCCTCTGGTTGTGGGCCAAATGACCACAGGCTATATCAGCCTACAAAACGTGGATCGCGAACACGCCTTTAGCAAAAGCGATATTCGCCTCCTAACTACCCTGGCCAACAGCATGAGTGTAGCCCTGGAAAACGTTCGCCTATTTGAGGCGGAACAGAGTCAGGCTCGGCGGCAGGCGGCGCTCTTTCACCTCAGCGCGGCGCTGGCCGCCGCCACAGACGAGGCAGAGATTTGCCGGCAGTTGGTAGCCGGCTTGCAAGATGAGGCTCTGGGCTTTGCCTACGTTGGTGTATTCCTGATCGATGCGCTCACGGGTGAGCGGGTGGAACAGACAGGCAGCAACCGGCTGGAGTCAGCCGGCTCGATCCGCCTGGCTCCAGGCGAAGGCCTCAGTGAGCGGCCGCTGTTGGATGGCCAATTGCACTATACCGCGGACGTGACCCAGGCCGCCAGCTACGTTCCGGCTCTGGGCAGCGGCTCGGAAGTAGATGTGCCGCTCAAGATTGGACAGGATGTGATTGGCGTACTCGTCGTCGAAAGCCGCCGTCCGGATGCTTTTGATAAGGGCGATTTCGACGTGCTAAACTCGGCCGCCTCCCAGGCCGGCGTTGCCCTCGGCCAGGCCCGCTCCCTAAGTGAGACGCGGCAGCAGGCGGCGGAATTGGCGACGATCAATAACATAAGCCAGGCTATCAGCAGCCAATTAGATCTTGATACCCTGGTTGATCTGGTTGGCGAACAGATTTGCCAGACATTTAATGCCGATATTGCCTATCTGGCCCTGCACGACCGGCAAACTGATAGGATTCATTTCCCTTATCAATTTGGTGATGAGATGCCCACAATGGCTTTCGGCGAAGGCCTGACCAGCAAGATTATCGAAACGGCCGAACCCTTGTTGATTAATGAAGACGTCGACACCCATGTCACGGAGATAGGCGCCACTCAGGTTGGCAAACAAGCACTCTCCTACCTGGGTGTACCGATTATCGCCGGCCAACAAGCTTTTGGCGTCATCAGCGTGCAAAGCACCACCCAGGAAGGCCGCTTTGACAAGACTGATTTGAATCTTCTCAACACCATTGCCGCTAACGTCGGGACGGCTTTGCAGAATGCCCGGCTGCACCAGGAAACTGAGCGACGGGCGGAGGAAATGGCCGCCCTGGCCGAAGTTGGCCGGGAAATTTCAGCTACCCTCGACCTGCCGACGGTTCTACTGCGTATCGCTGCCCACACCCGCGATCTTCTCGCTGCAGATGATAGTGCCATCTATCTACCGGATTCAGACGGCAAGACCTTTAGGGCCATCGTTGCCTTAGGTGAGTATAGTGATGAGATCACCCGTGACCCCATTCATTTTGGCGAGGGCATCGTTGGTGCCATAGCTGAGAGTGGCGTAGGTGAGGTAGTCAACCATGCCATCACGGATCCGCGGTCGATACCCCAAATTGGCATCCCGCCTGAAGAGCAAGAAATTGACCATTTGATGTGTACGCCTTTGATGAATGGGGAACAAGTGACAGGGTTGATGGCGGTTTGGCGACGCGGAGCGGAGCAACTTCTTTTCAGCCAGGCTGACCTCGACTTTTTGACCGGTCTGGCGCGGCAGACTGCGATCGCTGTGCAAAATGCCAGACTGTTTGAAGAAGCCGAGGAAGCACGCGGGATCGCCGAGCAAGCCAATCAAGCCAAAAGCGCTTTCATGGCCAATATGAGCCACGAATTACGAACGCCGCTTAATGCCATCATCGGTTTTACGAGGATCGTGAAACGGAAAGCGCGCGGCAATCTGCCTGAAAAGCAAGTGGATAACCTGGACAAGGTACTGACCAGTGCTCAACATCTGCTGGGATTGATCAACACGATTCTCGATATTGCCAAGATCGAAGCCGGGCAGACGGAAGTCACCCCCAGCGAATTTGAAGCGGCCGGACTGGTGAGCATGTGCCTGACGACCGCCCAACCTCTGGCACGTCCAGGCGTAGAGATGACGGCCGATATTGCCCCCAATTTGCCGCGCGTCTATTCCGATCAGGACAAGATCAAGCAAATCCTGCTCAATCTCCTCAGCAACGCAGCCAAATTCACCCACGAAGGCAGCATTACTATCCAAGCACGGCAGCGAGCCACATTGCTGGCAATTGATGTAAGCGATACCGGCATCGGCATGAACGAAGAGCAACTGGGGCGCGTATTTGAGGAATTCCAGCAGGCTGACACGTCGACGACGCGGCAGTATGGTGGCACTGGCCTGGGATTGTCTATTAGCAGACAACTGGCGCAACTACTGGGCGGCGACTTGACGGCGACCAGTGTAGAAGGGCAGGGTTCAATATTTACGCTGGCGATACCGCTGCGGTACGGGCAGGAGGAGATTCACCCTGAGATCACAAGCAGTGAGGAGGCGAAGGGAGAAGAAGGTGATGATCAATCACCGCTCGTCACTCGTCACTCACCTCTCATCCTGGCTATTGACGATGATCCCGACGTGGTGGCCATCCTACAAGAATTTTTGGGCGAGGAGGGATATCAGGTTGTAGGGGCGATGACGGCAACCGACGGCCTGGCCAAGGCCAAGGAACTCCGTCCAGCGGCCATCACACTGGACATTATGTTGCCGGACAGGGATGGTTGGCAGGTGTTGCACGAGCTAAAAAGTGATCCGCAGACAGCAGATATTGCGGTAATTGTGCTGACGATTGTGGATAAAAAGGCATTGGGCTTGCAGTTGGGAGCGGCCGCGTTTTTGGTGAAACCGCTGGACAGCGAGCTGCTCATGGCAACTTTGAGCCGGGTGGCGCCGGCGAAGGGGCAGAATACTCATTTGTTGGTTGTAGACGATGATCCCAATGTACGCGAAATGGTGGTGCAGTTACTGGAAGGGAAGCCGTTTGTGCTGTCAACGGCCGTTGATGGTCTTGATGCCCTGGAAAAGCTCGAACGGCAGAGAGTGGATGCAATTCTGCTGGATATCATGATGCCCCGGCTGGATGGATTTGGTTTGTTGGCCCGCTTGCGACAAAATATTGAAACGGCTTCGATTCCGGTAATCATCTTGACGGCTAAGGATCTGACCCTAGAGGAATTGGCCATTCTGAGAGCCAATACCGAACAGATCTTACAGAAACAAGGGCTGTCAGGGGAGCAGCTTCTCCAAGAATTACAAAAAGCACGCACACTGAAGGAATGATGAATGCAGAAGATATTAATTGTCGAAGACGTGGAGATGAACGTTGACTTGTTGGTGCAATTGCTGGAAGATGATTACGAATTGGTGACGGCCGTTGATGGCGAAGAAGGGGTGGCTAAAGCTGCAAGTGAAAAGCCCGCTCTTATCCTCATGGACATGTCCCTGCCCAAAATTGATGGCTATGAAGCGACAAGGCAACTGAAGGCCGACCCGGATTTGAACGCCATTATCATCATTGGCCTTTCAGCCCACGCCATGGCCGGTGATAAGCACAAGGCGCTGGCGGCAGGATGTGATGATTATCTTACCAAGCCGCTCGATGACGACTTGTTGTTTGATATGCTGGAAAAGTATCTGGAGTGATCGTGGAGAAACGGCCGTTAATTCTGATCGTCGACGATGAACCGTTCAATGTTGACTACCTGGAACAGGAACTGGAAGACCTGGACTATGACACAGTTGGCGCTGCCAATGGGCAAGAAGCGCTGCTTCAGGTAGATGCCTCCAGCCCGGACATGATCTTATTGGATATCATGATGCCGGTTATGGATGGTTTTACGGTGCTGGCGCGGCTGAAAGCGGATGCGCGATGGCGCGATATCCCCGTGGTCGTCATTTCAGCGATGAGTGACATTGATAGTATCGTCAAAGGAATTGAACTGGGCGCCGAGGATTACCTGCCCAAGCCGTTTGACCCGGTACTGCTTGAGGCGCGGCTCAATGCCGGTCTGGAAAAGAAGCGCCTGCGCGATCTTGAAGTGGAATATTTGCGCCAGGTTACGCTCCTAACCGAAGCTGCCACGGCCGTTGAAACGCAGGATTTTGAACCGGATACGTTGAATTCAGTGGCCGGGCGCCCCGACGCGTTGGGCAATCTGGCCCGTGTATTCCAACAAATGGCACGCGAGGTGTTTGCCCGCGAACAACGGTTAAAGAAGCAGGTGCAGGCTTTACGCATTGAATTGGACCAGTCACAACAGCAGAAGAAAGTAGCTGAAATTGTGGAGTCGGACTTTTTCCAGGGGCTACGAGATCAGGCGCACTCGCTACGCAATATTTTGGATGGTATAGACGAATAAAGGAACCTCCCATGGCACGCATTATTTCAATTCATTCATTCCGTGGCGGCACCGGCAAATCTAACACAACCGCCAATATCGCTGCTATACTGGCCGGCGAGGGGCGGCGTGTTGGCGTGATTGATACAGACATTCAATCGCCGGGCATCCATGTTTTGTTTGGCCTCAAGGGCAATGAGATCACCCATTCACTCAACGACTTTTTGTGGCGAGACGTTGCTATCGATTCGGTGGCCGAGGATGTCACAAGTATTCTGGGTGAGAATGTCAATAACGGCCGTTTGTTCCTCATCCCCTCTAGCATCCAACCTGGAGAGATTACCCGTGTTTTGCGCGAAGGGTACGACGCCAAGATGTTGACCAAAGGCTTACGCTCGCTTCTGGTTTCCCTCAACCTGGATGTTCTGCTGATTGATACCCATCCGGGACTGAACGAAGAAACGCTTTTGTCCCTGGTCATTTCCCATTCCCTGGCGATCATCATGCGACCGGATCAGCAAGATTACGAAGGAACCGGTGTTACCGTGGCTGTAGGACGTAAGTTGAATGTGCCACATATGATGCTGGTGGTCAACAAAGCCCCGCAATCCTTTGATGCAGCTAGGATTAAGGCCGACGTGGAAGCGTCTTATCAGTGCCCTGTGGCCGCAGTCCTGCCCCATTTTGATGAAATGATGATTCTAGGCAGCGCCAACATATTCTCGCTCGAATATCCGGATCACCCGCTGACCGATTTGTACCGCCAAGTGGCCACGAAATTGATGGAATGAAGCCTGTGGTGAGCGACGATTCTGTTACCCGAGCATATTAAGCTGCATAAATATGGCGTGTACCGCAGATGTTAATAAATTCTGCTCGGCGAACTGCTGAATTTCCTGATCGGAATACCAGCCAATAATTCGCGCCTCGTCTGACATCCTGACTGTGCCTCTGGCGCCTACCTTATAAACATGCCAGCGATGGAAATCTGCGCCCCGGCGGCATGGGTCTTCCAATAAGAGCGCCTTTGGGAAAAGCTGAACGGCCGTTTCTACAACCAAGCCCGTTTCCTCCTGAACTTCACGCCGCATCTCATTTTCAGGCTCATTCCCAATTTCAACATGCCCTGCCGGGAGCGTATATTGAAAAGGGAATTTGCGGCGCAAGAAAAGCAGCGTCTGTCGAGTACGTTCACCGCCACGCTGGATGAGTGCCCCGGCTGTTTGATGAATCAGCAGATCGTTTTCGAATGCGAATAAGGCAAGGCCATCAAAGATGAAGGCTCGCGGCGAACGGCAGCCATTCGTTGTACAAACAAACATCTCCCCCTGGGCGGTTTCTTCGTTTGCTACACCTTCTGCGCCACATGCAAAACAATATTCCCCTTTACTGTCGGGTTTCAATGTTGTCCGTATTCTTGTCAGAATTTCATGCGGGTTCTCGCTTTTCATGATCAAGATTCTCCCGCCAGAATTTGTCTGAGAATAACGCGCGTGATGGCATAAACAGGTGGGATGCCTTCCAATGGCGCTAGACTTGAAGCCAGGGATGCCTCTTCGTCAAGTGGTGTATCGGACGTATAGTAAGCAAAGCGCAGTTTTACATTTTCTGAAAGCAATCCCAACGAACGTGCCCTTAAAATTTCGCGCAAATAGAAAGAACCTTCCATTTCCATACCAACAACATCCCAGAAATGCCGATAGAAATAGAGCATCTGACGGCTCTGCATAATGGTTCCCAAGACGGTCAGCAAGGTGCCTTCGTGAACTGCGTGGTCAAAACCAACGTCACGAAAACTGTCGACTGATAAATCTCGATTGGGAATCGGATATAACGTGTCATTTGTTTGCAGCAACAATCGGTTTGGCAGCAGAATATCACCGCGATTGCCAACAATTGCCCCCGATTTACCCAAAATAGAAATGCTGCGAATCTGTTTGCCGAAAAGTAGAATCAAACCGCGCATGATCAGTTCTGCCTGCTGGCCATAAGCATAGTCAATATTCACAATCAGCGTACGGCGCTTTATATCAATGCTGCCAAGGTTGGGATCAAGGTGATCGCCGAGTCGATTGGCGTCAATTAGACGTACTTCAATTCCGGTAGATGATTGATCTTCGAGGACGTAGATGCCGTTCTCCCGGTCACTGGCAGCACGACTTTCTGCTTCCTCCGGGTGCGCGGCTAACCAGGCGCGTGAGACAAAATAAAGTCTGTCCGTCGGATTTTCAAACTGGTAGAAAACTGGCACCATATCTTTGGCCCGGGTCAGGATGGATTCTTTCCGCTTATGCAGCCAGGGTGATATGCAGTTGTGAACCGAATGATTGTTGCCGGAGATGATATGCACATCCATATCCTCGTCAAAATCTTGTGCTGCAATCACCTGCCATAACTCCTGTCTTATCTGACTACGCCACATTTCCGGAGCATCCTGGGTTTGAGTTGCGGTTGCATAATGGAGGTCGCTGCGCTGAACCGTAAGCGAGATATCGCCGTCCTGAATAACAATTTCGGCGAGTCGCTTGAGCAAGTTATCCTCGAATATGACATCCAGGTTTGCCAATTCTTCTGCGGTAAATGGTAATTCTGAACGCAAGGCAGCCGTTGCTGCTGAACCTTCACCCCCAATGGTAAAGCGGGGTAGATGCATAACGAGCGGTGTTGCCAGCAAGCGATTGCGAATTTTATTTACTTCTACCGCATACAGGCACAGTTTGGTAATCAGGTCTACGGTATCTGTTGTATGATCCCGCAGAAGTACCATTATTTTCCCCGGTGCAATAGCGTAAAATTTACGTTTTTGAGCACGTAGGGAAGGAATTTGAATCTCTTCTCTTATTTCCTGATACATATCGGGAAGATGTTCCGCCAGATAAAGAGCGGAAACAGAGGTAATCGATTGCGGCAAGCGCGGGATGGCATAGGCAAGGGCGGCAAAATCTATGGCCTGGGCTGATGCCCCCTTGTGTAAAATGGAATGCAATTCCCGATAAGATTCAATTAAGTCCCCGAGCTTTACCCCGCTCTTTTCCATTTCGGAAAACAGGTGATTCACAAAAATCTCGTAGCCACGAAAAATCCGGATTTTGTCACGGAAGGTGGTGGCAAAAGCCTGACGAAATATCGAATTCTTCGCGACCAAATTGCGAATCACTTCCCCCGGAAGCGAAAAACAACTCACTGCTCCCACGGCAGATATCCGAACGGTATGCGGCTGATGAAAAAATATGGCCTGTTCCCCGAAAAAGGCCGGAGCTTCAACATATCCTGACGGATTGTCATCATTGCCCTGATCATGAATCGCAAGACGCCCCTCGTAAAGCAATATTAGGGTGTCATGGTTCTCGTCAGCAGGGCTGAAGATCGTCCAACCATCTGGAAATGACAGGAACTGAATATGCTCCAGTAAAGACGCTTTTTCCTCAAGAGTTAGAAAGTCAAAGGGCGGATTTCGTTCAAAAAAATCAAAAACTACCTGGCTGGCTTGATCCTCATCAACCTGAATGTGTGTCTCAGCCTTTAGTTCACGAATCTGATCAATCAGATGCTTTTCGCGGGCGAGAAAATCACCAGCCATATCCTGAAAAAGCCGGGTCAGTCGACCCAGAGCATCCTCACGGTTGGCAATGTCGGATAGGTCATCCGGGTCGAATGTGCCATTATTGACGGCCGTGGCGGCTTCGGTCAGCCTGTCTACCTGATGTAAATAGGCCATCTCCTGATCTCGCAGCCGTTTTTTCTCTAGCCCTGCTTCAATGCGTGCCTTGAGGATTACTTCATCAAAGGGTTTAGGTAAATAATCTTCTGCTCCCAGCTTAATGCCCTTGACAAGGCTGTCCACATCGCTCATTGCCGAAATGATAATGACCGGAATATCCCGCCATGCTTGATTGGCTTTCAACTGCTCCAGTACTTGAAAACCATTCATTTCCGGCATCATGATATCCAGCAAGATGAGATCGGGAGCTTCCGCTGCAACCTGGGCCAATGCAATACGCCCATTTTCAGCGCTGATAGTTTCGTAATCCAGATCCTCGAGTTCTTGTTCCAGATAGTCGACGTTATAGGGTTCATCATCCACGATAAGGATTGTTGGATTGTTCATTCCTCGTTTCCTACACTATTACATCCGAATGCGTATAATAGATGGCAATATGATTGTTAGCAAACGCGGCCATTATCTATCGGAAGTCTTCTTTTTGAAGGCCCCGGTTCATCCCATGACTGATTTTTGTGGCCAGGTAGCCACGGGAACAATGGAGTTTGCACCGTGACGAATGACGTTTTGCGTTTTCTTGACCTTTTCGATATGACAGACATCGAAAGAGATGTCTATTTGTATGTCGCCCGCTATCAAACGGCCGTACCCCAAGAGATCGCGGTGGCTACAGGCCATAGCCAAGCTGACGTGCAGCAAGCGCTTGCTTCGCTCAGGGAACAGGGTCGCCTGACAATCGATGCCGCCGGCGCCGGTGTTCATTTTGGACGAACGGGCGGCCCGCGCACCACCTTGCCGCTGCAGCTTGATGCGGCGCTGACAGTAAGTGAACGGCTTTACTCAAAACAAGAAATCGAAACCTTGCAGATCGACCAGCCCCCAGCTGCAGTGACAATGGACGGGTTGGCCTTGCTGGTCTTCCCTTGCGCGCCACACAGTTTGGTGATGGCCGCCCGTAACGGGCAGCAGTTAGAAAAAGCTGGCTATATTGTTGAATGTCTCTGTTATCCTGATTTGCCTGGAGCCGCCACCTGGTTGTGGCGAGACACGCTGCCCGATTTTGCCGCTGACACGTATGATTGTCTGATCCTGATCGGGGATCGCCCGGAGAGGAGCGTTGCCGGCCAGCGGCTGGCCCTTCTGGGCCAACGGCGAGCGGCAGGCGTGGCCATCACGATGCTGAACCGGCACGAGGCAACCTGGAGTGATTTGCCTGCATTGATTGACCTGGGTATTGATGTCGTGTTGGGTAACGATTGGTCCTACTTTTGGCAAGATCAGTTAACGACTGCCGACGTGGCCTGGGGCCGAGTGGCTGCTACCTGTACACGGGAAGTTGTGATGGCTGCCGGGCTGAATGAGGAAGATGAAATCATCGCCGCCGGTCTGTTGGCGACCTTCTTTGACGCCAGCGCCAGGGGAGCATCGGATGCGGCCGGCTGGCTGGCCCTGGCCGAGCCGATTATGGAGCTGATCGCTGCCGACGATTGGGATTATTTTCGCGACCATGCGGATCGTTTCCGGCAGGAATATGCCAAAGCCGTTTACACTGCAAGGCGCGAGGGGCGGGTAATTGTCTTTGATGCCGCTCCGGGAGCGCTGCCCTCGTCTAGCTACTGGGCGATGGAGCAGGCGATCCTGCAGACCGGGCGCAAAATGGAGCGGGGGATTCATTTCAACGCTCCTTATGCGGTAGCTACCTAGCCGGTGGCGGGAAATATGGTTGAACTGTTGGCCATGACCCATTGGCGTGAAGAGGAAGCTGTGCCGATTCGTTTGCACTATCCCAGCGAGCTAGCTCCGGCGCCACAAGGGGATGAATATACCATTCATGTCCGTTTGCCGCAGACAGAGGTTCAAGCCATTGTGACCGCGCTCATCGCTGCCTGTAATCAAACCGCATAGCTGCTTATGGGCTAAGGATAACGAAATGGAATTTGATGACTTCGATCTCTCGCCGGATGATTTGATGGAAGGGCTGCCGGCGCGCCGGGCCAGCACGCTTTTGTTTGCTATTGAAAGCCGGACGGCGCAGTTGGTGGCCAGGGAGCATCAGGAAACGGCCGTTTACCTGACCGAAGCCGCCGCCAGACAACCAGAGCAGCTTTTCCTCGATGCCCTGGCCGCCGGGCGTGAAGCGGAAATTCAACCCTCCATTCAGGAGATCGAAAGATTTGCCCCACAATGGGCACCACTTTTCTCGCCGGAAGATAGTAGCGGTAGGGCAGCTGTTGCCCACCTGCTCGGTCAAAAGTACCGTTTTACGGCGACTGAAGTGCCCCAAATTCAAGTCGCACTGGACTTAGCGGCGACAACCGTTGCGGATGCGTACGAACGATTCTATAAACAACCTCTTGAAACCATTTACGCCCCTGAACTTGTTTTTCAGGAACGTCTGCGCTGGGCGTGGACCGGATTTGCCAAGCGGTTGGAAACCTTGCCTCCCTTCTGGTCCGCTTTCTTTCTCACGATTCCTGCGGCAACCGGTCTGTTGGCTCTGCCCGTTGTCTTAGCCCCGCTGGGAGTGGGACTCGGTATGGCCGTACTGGTCGGTTTTGGCTTGCTTAACTTATTGACGGTGATGGCCCTGGCGGAATCCGTTGCCCGTAGTGGTACGACCAGGTTAGGAATGGGTTTCTTGGGCCAACTGGTCGATGAGTATTTGGGCGGTGTGGGATCGCTGCTGTTGAGTGGAATGTTTGCAGTCAATAATTTTCTCGTCCTCATCATCTTCTTTATGGGATTGGGCGGCACATTAGAGAGCTCAACTGGTCTTCCAGCCCAACTGTGGATTGGCGTAGTGTTATTGGTTTGTCTCTATTTTCTGTCCAAACGTTCGCTGAATGCTACCATTGCCTCTACCTTGATCATCGTATTCGTCAATGTAGCCCTCCTTTTTATTATTCCGCTGTTGACAATCCCCTATTTTGACACCGGCAACCTGGTCATGACGCCAGAACAAGGAACGTTCACGCTTGCAATCGTAGGTCCTATCTTAGGGGTTATGCTTTCTACCTATCTGTCTCATTTTTTGGTCGCCACTTACTGTCCCGTAGTTCTGCGCCGCGATCCTACTGCTCGGACCTGGATCAAGGGTTGTGCTGCTGCCTTGCTCTTCTTTATCGGCGTAGCCGCTTTATGGTTGATTGTGCCCAGTGGGGTCGTTCCCAATGAGGTGTTGGCCGGTACGACAGATACAGTCCTGGTACCATTGGCTGCTGCCGCCGGTCCCGCGGTCACGCTGTTGGGCGCTGTGCTGGTTTCGCTAAGCCTTGGATTGGCGTCCATTCAAGTAGCCTTGGCGCAATATTATTCTATTCAGGAGCGCCTGCCGGCGGCCGGCACCGCCGGTTTTTGGGGGCGATTGGGTGACCGGGGACGGTTCTGGCTGGCCGTTACTCCTATGTTTCTGATTTTTGTGCTGGCAGAATGGGTGACGGTGACCGGCATTGGTTCTTTTGGACGCATGTTGGGGTTTTTAGGGGCGCTGGCCCTGCCATTGCTGAGTGGTATGTTTCCCATCCTATTATTAGCCAGTACACGACGCAAAGGGGATTTTGTGCCCGGGTATGTCAATCGATTGTTGGGCAATAAGGTTTTGCTTGCCGCCGCCTATCTCTTTTTCCTGGGCAGCGTCTTTTTCTTTGGGCTGTTCATTTGGCAAACGACGGTGGAACGGGTCATCACCCTGGTTGCCGGCGTTGCCATCCTGATTGTGACGGTGCAAATGTTACGGCAGGGTGCACTAGATCGCCGGCTGGTGGTGCAGATTGTGGACGATCAGACGATAGGCGGGAAGCCATCATTTTTGCTGACCGACGCTGGAGAATCGGCCGTGGCAGATATTGCCGTAACTTATCCTGGCTATGAGCGCACTGTCCGGGCGGCTAGCGGCACGATCCCTGATTTCCGTGCACTACGGCGGCTTGCATTCCAATTGGCTCCGACATCGAGTATGCTGTTCAAACTATGGGCTTACCGGTTGACGCCCGTTTATGCGGTTCTGCCCTTGCCCGCCCATTTCAATCTATATGATGCAACGCAGGAAGTCATTCAGACCGGGGAGTTGGCAGATGATAGCGGGCAAGCCGTGCTATCTTTAGAGAGCAAAGTTCCAGCTAGCTTGCTTGTCGAAACCAAATTCGAAAGCGGAATATAGAAAAGCCAGCTCGAGCCGCGCAATAAAATAAAGGCACAGGAACCTTCTTCCAATTCGTTCTTATCCGCTATCCGCGGCCGTTCGGCGGGCGATCTCACTGCGAACCACGGGAGCGACTTTCGTGCCCAGCAGTTCGATGGCGTGCATGACCTTGTCGTGCGCCATCGTTCCCACACTTAGCTGCAGCAGAAGACGGTCGTGCCCAAATAGCTCATGCTGAAAGAGGATCTTCTCGATAATGTCATCGGGACTGCCGATGAAATTTGCGCCTCGCAGGGTACATGACGCTTCGAATTGTTCTCTGGTCATGCCCGGCCAGCCGCGCTCACGGCCGATCTTGTTCATAACCAGCTGAAATGAAGGAAAAGATTCGTCTATTGCCTGCTGTGATTCATCGGCGATGTAGCCATGGGAGTTGATGCTGAAGCTTAGCGCCGCTGAATCGTGACCCGATTGCCTCGCTGCCCGGCGATACAAATCAACCAGCGGGGCGAACTGTTCGGGCAGACCGCCAATGATGGCCAACGCCAAAGGCAGGCCCAAAGTGGCTGCGCGCACAACTGATTCGGGCGTGCCGCCGACGGCGATCCAGATCGGCAGCGGCTCTTGCAAGGGGCGTGGATAAACACCCAGATTGTCCAGAGGAGGGCGGTGTGCGCCGGACCAGCTAATGCGCTCCGCTTTGCGCAGTTCCAGGAGCAGTTCAAGCTTCTCAGAAAAGAGCGTGTTGTAATCCTTCAAATCATAGCCGAAGAGCGGGAAGGATTCGATGAAAGAGCCGCGGCCGGCCATGATCTCCGCTCTACCGTTGGAGAGAAGATCCAAAGTGGCAAACTGCTGAAAAACACGTACCGGATCGTCTGAGCTGAGCACGGTGACGGCGCTGCTTAGGCGAATCGATTTCGTGCGCGCCGCGGCAGCGGCCAGGATTACGGCCGGCGCCGAAGAGACGAAATCTGGTCGATGGTGCTCGCCCAGCGCGAAGACGTCGAGGCCCACTTGGTCCGCCAATTCAATTGTTTCCAGCAGATTGTGCAGCCGCTGTGCCGGGCTGATCAGCTTGCCCGTCTGTGGATCAGGCGTCAATTCGGCAAAGGAATAAAGACCTACTTCAAAGCCACGATTCGACGCGGATGGATTTCCTGGGATGTCTGTTTGAGCAGAAATGGTGAACTCCTTTTATAAATAGCTGTCAGCAATGTCGCAGAGCGACCGCCGCGCGGGTAACCGTCAGCCTGTTAGCCAGAGCCATCATCTATGGTAGTAATGGCCATTGATCGTTAGCTGTTGACTGGATGCTTATCCTTAATCTGTAATCCCTATACAGGACGGATCACGGGTCAAGCTGTTGACTGTTGTCTGTTAGCTGCTAATTACGTCTGTTGTAGCACACTACGGTAACAAGTTCAAGGAACGTCTTGTTTATGCTAAAATGAGAATAAGCAAATCTTGGTACAGGCCAAAAACAAAGGCGGCGTTATTTGGTAATGGGTGTGCAAATCGATGATATTGGTTACAGGTGGGTCGGGTAAGACGGGCCAGGCGATTCTTCGAAGTTTGCTTGCCAAGGGGCAGTGGGTTCGAGGATTGGCGCGCCGGCGAGAACAGGCTGTTTTGCTGACGCAGTTGGGCGTACAAGAAGCTTTCGTCGGCGACATGCGCGACCGGGCAACGATGGAAGCAGCGGCCGTTGGAGCGCGAGCGATCTATCACATTTGTCCCAATGTGCATTCGCAAGAGGTATCAATAGGGGAGATTGCTATTCATGCTGCCCAAGCAGCAGGGGTCGAGCGCTTTGTTTACCACTCAGTGCTGCACCCGCAGATTGAGGCCATGCCCCATCATTGGCAGAAACTGCGCGTTGAAGAGAAGCTGTTCGAATCGGGACTGCCTTACACGATATTGCAGCCGGCAGCCTATATGCAGAATGTGCTGGCCAATTGGGATGTCATCGTGAACCAGGGGGTATATGCTGTTCCGTACGCGTTGGAAACACGACTGAGTATGGTTGATTTGCGCGATGTAGCGGAAGCAGCAGCGCGTGTACTGGTTGAATCAGGCCACGAGGGCGCTACGTATGAACTGTGTGGCGCAGAGCTGCTTTCGCAAAATGAGATAGCCAATATTCTCAGCGAGCAGTTGGGGCGAGAAATCAAAGCGGAAGCTGTGGATATGGTGACCTGGCAGCAGCAAGCCAGGTCAGCAGGAATGAGTGACTACGCGCTCGATACGCTGTTGGCAATGTTTCGATATTACGAGCAATATGGCTTTTGGGGCAATTCGCACGGGTTGGGATGGTTGATCGGCCGTCCGCCGGCGACTTTTGCTCAATTCCTGGAACGGACCAGGCGTGAGCGGGCTGATCCCTAAACAGCCGTTCAACCCAATGAGATCAGAGTGCTTTGGCGCTCAAACCAGATGGTGGTCCGAACTGGCCGAAGGGAAAGCTAAAGGCATCGTTGGGACCACCAGCTCAGCTGATGGTCCCGATTTCAAAACTGTTCTGGAGTTTTACTAAATATAAGGCGTGCCTATAAGATTCCCCGGGCTACGAAGGCGGCCTGAACCTTATTGGCCACTTGCTGATTATACAGACGCTTGGCTGCATCAACGGTAGCCAGGGCGGCATCTCGCATCGAGGTGTCTGGAGCGAAGCCGAATTGGGCTTCCAAAATGATCGTATCGGCCATGACATGTCCTAAGTCGGCGCGAATATCCCAAAGCGCCCGGGACCAAATTTGGCCATCGTGATGAATCCGGCCGTTCAGATCCTCAGGGTAGTGCAAGTTCAGATCGACCCGCCGCAGGCAGTGCGGTTCCTCAAGAGTGTATGAAACCGAATCCCAATCGGCGACGCAGGCCGGATCGGCCGTTGGCGCGATTAGATCACTGACAGTGACTGCCCAATAGTCGCCAAATCCTTCGCCAATGGCCCCGGCTTCGAGTGATCCGCCGAATCCGAAGGGGGTCTGCTGTGAATCCTGGATGGCGTGGCCGTACTCATGTAGGATCACCTCAGCATCTTCGGCGTCGTCAACACCCCCTTTGCCAAAGCGCAGAAGATCATGTTTATCCCATGAATAGGAGTTATCAACGCCCCATTGGTTGATGCGGATATCTTGCGATTCCATGTTGACTGGCCGTAACGTGTCACCGAATCCCAGGCTCTGAATGTACTTTTGGGCTTCGGTGACCCAGAAATAAGCCATGACCTGTTCAAAACGATCGTCGTCGCGGCCGTAGTAGAAGAGATTGTCAGGTGAATAGGCTGGCGGGCCGGTCTCACCGCGGATATTGGCCCAATCGCCTACCAGGTAGCCGCTGCCATCAAGATTGGTGAGGGTGACGATCTGGTAGGCTGGCTGGAGGGCAGCATAATCTCGATCCTTTTGATCCGTTAGGCTTTGGTCTTGGAGCTGGGCGACTGGATTGGGAAAAAAGACTCGCCCGGATCCCTCGCTAGAGCCTGAACCTGGCTTAGCAGCGACGATGGAGGCCGGCAGCAAGATGACGATGAACAAGACGGCAATAGTCAAGCGGTGAAAAAGTTGGGATTTCATGATGTACCTCCTGATGCATAAATGAGTTCCAATCGAACCTGATACCCCCAATTTTATGATTTTGAGGGCCGGCCACAATTATAGGATAAACATCGCTTGAGAGGAAGGAAGAACCTCCTTCTTCAAGCTACAATTCCCAAGATGTCAGCTGGCCAAAAACATCAAGAGATCCAATTTTGGGCAGTGCTCTAGCGAAGATTCGAACTCGATATTTCACTCCGCGATAATGCCACGGCCGGCCCCTAATCGTTGTCAGGCTGCTGGATTAGGCTGCGGTTGGGACGCAATCATGGTTTGAGAAGGGGAAGAGCTAAATCTTGGATTATCAGGCAATTTGAAGTTCACTCAGATATCCTATAGTCATAATCTTTAGTCTATTGATTTTTCTGTTTCTTGTTGACAACTTATTGTTAGTGCGCTGTATTGGCGATTTCTTGCTCCAAAAGAAGGGTAACTTGGGGGATTATTTTCTCTAACTCCGGTGAGATTCTCAACCCCCAATCAATCTCCTTCGGTTCTATGCCAATCATGATGACTCTTTCGGGGTATTTGCCCAAAAATTTCATCATCCTCAAGCCTTCCTTTAGGCCTAACTGGTGTAGAGATGTAATCGATGCCATTTTGAACTCAATATCATCGGGGGAAAACCGGTAAACAGTTCCCGGCTCACCCCCTCCCTTCACGGCATCAACTACAATCAGGGTACTAATCTCTTCTGGAAGGTGGAAAAGGACATCGGGACAGGTACCCCCATCTATGAGAAGATATTCCCGGGTGCTTTTTCGAGGCCAACTATCCATATTCTGGATAACATGAACCCCTATCCCTTCATCTTTCAGCAAGATGTTTCCAAACCCAACCACCACAACTTGTGGTGGTTGGGTTATGGTTTCGGTTCTATGAGACACGGTACTTGCCCAAACTCTGTCCTTCTGGACTGACCAGATGAACAGCGCAGGCGATACAAGGGTCGAAAGAGTGAACAACCCTCAACACCTCAATTGGCTGGTCAACATCTTCCACCGATGTCCCGATCAACGCTTCCTCAATGGGGCCTCGATTTCCAAAATCATCGCGCGGCGAGGCATTCCAGGCCGTCGGAGTGATAACCTGGTATCTAGAGATCTTTGAGTTGTTGATTTCTATCCAATGTCCCAATGCGCCGCGTGGGGCTTCGGTCAGCCCTACGCCCGTGGCCGACTCCGGAATTTCGCTGTACTCATACGCCGGTTCACCGACCACCAGTTCGGCCAACCAGACGTTCATAGCGTCAGCGACCTTCTTACATTCAAGCGCTCTCGCTGCTATCCTGTCGAGCACCGATATCCCACGCGTATAATCGCCATTGACCCACATTCTGGCCAGCGGTCCTGCCTCGTGAACTATATCCTGGTAGCGCGGCGACTTGATCCAGGAATAGGCGCCAAGTTTGTCGATTTGGGGCTCGGTCTCCCCATCTTCGGGGGGCAGGCTGCCGCTCTCGGGCGTGAACCGGGAATACTTCACATACTCTGTGATTTCAGCGGGATCTACATCATCATAGAGTACCCCATTTGTGTAGCGCCCTCTGGATAGCAGTTTCGATTCACCGGCAGCATCCATATCGAAGACACCGTAAGCAATCAAGTTACCACAGCCCTGTCCAATTTCATAGTACTCGGGGAATAAACCAGCAACTGCCAGAACGTCGGGTACGTAGGTGTCATCAATGAAACTACGAAGTTCACCAAGCAGGGTGGTAAAGCCGGATATTTTGCCTGAAGTAACCACCTCTGTACAGCCACCTGGTACAAAAGTGGATGTACAAGGAAGCTTGGCGCCAAAAATTGCGCCCATCTGGTGGGACTTTCTGCGCATTTCCAGGGCTTCAACGTAATGACCAACAAGCTTCTCTGCTGCTGTACCTGTAACCATGTCTGGGGTTATATACCGTGGCATCCATGGGGACATATCCACGATCCCATCTGTGTTGATGTAGTCAAGCGCAGCCAGGTGATAGAAATGAAGGATGTGGGACATGATGAAGTTTGCGCCCAACACCAGGTTGCGCAAAATCCGGCCGTTGTCTGGCGGCAGGACGCCAAAAGCGGACTCCAAGTTCAATGTCGATGCCATTGCATGAGATACTGGGCAGACCCCACAAATCCTCTGCGTATAGATCGTGGCATCCCGTGGGTCTCTTTCCTTAAGGATGATCTCAAAGCCACGGAACATTGTTGCCGAACTCCTGGCATCGATCACTTTCTGGTTTCCGCCAGCATGATCTACACTTACCTCGATATCGAGGTGTCCCTCGATTCGAGTTACTGGATCGATTCTAATCGTTTTCATTTAATCTCCTAAAATGCTGTAGCAAAGGTAAAAGCACCGGTACAAAAAAGGGCACAGAAAGCATCACTTGCAGTGATCGGTTAAGATTGCATCCTCGGAAGCTCCAGTGTATACCAAGGAGATACACTGTCTGGGAAACCTGGCTCAGTGCAGCCCTGACATGGGTTCCTGCCACCGATGCACCAGGTATCGCCATATTCCCCGGCGGTTCCACTGTTCCATTTTCGAATCGGGCAATCAGCATTTGTCCACATCCCGGCGCAGCCGAGTTTGAACAGACATCCTTCCGCGCCCAGTTCCTGAGCAAAGATCGCTTTGTCATGGAAATTTTGCTTGTTGGGGCAAGCACTATGGACTGTGTGTTGGTAGAACTGCTGGGGACGTCCATAGTGGTCTAGTAGTGGGGCGGTGCCGTAGGCTAACAGATGGGCAATTGTGCCCACAATCCAATCAGGATGGGCCGGGCAGCCAGGGATGTTGATCACCTGTTTGTGGCCAACCAGATCTCTGACACCTACTGCTCCTGTTGGATTTGGCGCTCCGGCAATCAACCCACCGTAAGCCGCACAGGTGCCCACTGCCAGAATATAAGCCGCTTTTTCACTAAAGGTTTCAACTGCGTTCAAAGCTGTCATTCCTGGCCACAAGTAGCAATACTCTCCATCTTCAGCGGTCGGTATGGCACCTTCTACCACCAGGACAAACCCTTCATTTGCCAAGGCATCCTCGGCCGCTGACACAGCCAAATCTCCTGCTCCCGCCATTACCGTAGCATGGAATTCCAAATCGATCGTGTCGAGAAGCAGCTCATCGGCTGTCATATAATAAATGCTGTTCAGCAAGGAGACTGAGCAGCCGGTACAACCCTGACCTTGAAGCCACACGACGGGTGCGCCGCCTTCAGCAGCCAGAACATTTTGCAGTCTTATCAATCCGGAGGCACTCAATCCCATCGCCCCCGCTATAGTTCCACAATACTTCAAGAATTCTCTACGACTGATCATCATATCTATTAGCTCCTTTCAAACTCTCAAGAAGATTGTTTGCTGAACAATGTCAAAAATGATTTTCACTTGACTGCTAATATCCTAGTGGACATTGGCGAAAATCACCTTAACAACTCAATAAATCGTTCGATTCTTGACCGTGAAGAGGCGTGCCGAAACAACCCGGTTTTGAGGACGATTCAAACTCGAAACGGTAAGTACGCTGGCGAGCATACTGGATCAGTATTGCAGATGCTTACCAAGCTCCAGTCCTGCCTTTTCCGATTACGCGCGAAAAAACGGGTTTTGACATGATATTCTTCTTTCAAACGTTGAGATGCTTATTCGGCTCCAGGATATTGACGGCTCAACGGTCTCGAACTATGCCGTCCAGTCAGCTAGTTACTAGCCAACCCAAACATATTATAGCATACCCAGTCAAGTGTTGTTGTATGCGATCAATTTGAAACATGCGCTGACCTAAGCCTCCTGCCAGATATGACTGCTGCAGGCTTTTCTTGCAACGCAAAGTGGCTAGACGCAGAAAACCGCTCGACTGGTCTGCCAAACGCTTTTTCTGAATTGAATGCCCCAAGGAGAGTCAAACCCTTTTGACAATACATCTTGGGGCGATAGATGGCTTTGCCCAATACTTACGATAGTTACTGGCCGCACAACGATGCTCTTAGGCGCGCTTTCTGTACCTTGCCCAGGGCATTACTGGGTAGTTCTTCGACAAAAACGACATGTCGCGGTGCTTTGTAAGTGGCGAGATGCTGCCGGCAGTAAGATATGATCGCTTCGGCCGTACTGCTTTGACCGCGCTTGAGGACGATAACGGCCGTTACCCGCTCTCCCCACTCATCATCCATACAGCCGATCACCGCGCATGCTGCTACAGCCGGATGCTCCACCAGCACCAGTTCCACCTCCGGCGGATAGACATTCAAACCGCCTGTGATGATCAAATCTTTGGAACGCCCCTTCAACGTGAAATAACCGTCCGCCTCACGCAAGCCCAAATCCCCGGTTCGCAGCCAGCCATCTTCGCTGAAGGAATCGGCCGTTTTCTTGGGCATCTGCCAATATCCTTTGAATACATGCGGGCCCCGTATCTGCACTTCACCTACCTGGCCATCGGCCAGCGGCTCGTCTGTAATGGGGCTGGCAATACGTGCTTCTACGTCAGGCAGTGGCAGTCCCACCGAGCCCACGCGCCGTTCGCCATGCAGCGGATTGGAAAGATTCATGCCTGTTTCGGTCATGCCGTACCGTTCCAAAAGAGTGTGGCCAAAGGTTTCTTGAAATTTGAGAAAGAGGTCGTCCGGCAAACGGTCGGAGCCGGAAGTAAGCAGGCGCATATGGCTCAAATCGAACTGGCTGGCGCCGGGAAAATCGACCAGCCGTTTGTGAATGGTGGGCACGGCCATGAAAACGGTGCATTCTCTTTGCACCATCGTGGCCAATGCTTGCTCAGGGGTGAATTTGGGCAGGAGAACGGCCGTAGCCCCCGCATTCAATGCCCCATGCAAGGCCACCACCAGCCCATGGACATGAAAAATAGGCAGCACGTGCAGCAGGACATCGTCTTCTCGCCAGCCCCATGCCTCATGCAAGCTGTTCAGGTTAGCCGTTAAATTGCCATGCGTGATTTGCGCCCCTTTGGGCCTGCCCGTTGTGCCGCTGGTATAGATCATCAATGCCGTCAGATCGGGGTCGGCAGGCGGCTGTGGCAGATCCCCCACCTGCACCTGCGCGATCAATTCCAAGAAGCAATCGGCCGTTTCCGTTTGCAGTGGTATCATCGTTCTCAGTGACGGTAACTCGGCCAGAAGCGGCGTTAATTTTTCTTGCGCTGCCGCCTCGACGAAAAACAAGCTGGCACCGGAATCCGCTAGAAAATAGCTCAATTCACTTTGCGGGTAGCCTGGATTGAGCGGTAAGGTGATCGCCCCGAGACGCATGATAGCCAGGTGCAAATAGACAAAGGGCAGGCATTTTGGCAGCTGCAAGGCTACTCTATCACCACTTTGCAGGCCAAGCGCCTGCAAATAGGCCATCGTTTGTTGCACATGTGCTTCAAGCTGTCCGTAGGACACCGTTTCTGTACGATCCGGCAGCAAATAATCAATGGCAACCTTATCCGGCTGTATATAGCCATGCTGCTGGAGTTTGGTCAAGAAAAGCATAAGCTTTCACCTCTGGTCTGGAATAACACTATTTTTCTCACGATTTCGATCTGCACGCAAATCAACAGCAAAGCGGCCAAGGGCAACCGCTCTTTCTGGTGATCTTCCCCCCGATCGGTCAGCGCGATTCTCGGTTACCATCTGAGTTGTAGTGCGCGCTACTTGAATTGAGCGCAGATTGAGATATGGTTACAAAATCTACTAAACTTAAAAAGGAGAATTCTATGGCTGAATCCATAACTCTCGACGTCTACACCGATTTTGTCTGACCCTGGTGTTATCTCAGTACCGGGCGTATTGAAAAACTGCGACAAAATTACGCTATCGACGTCAACTATATTTACTTCCCGCTGCACCCGGAAACGCCGCTAGAGGGGCAAAGCCTGCAAGAAATGTTCGGTCCACAAGCTGACATTTCCGGCATGGTCGGCCGTCTCAAATCCTTGATGGATCAGGAGGGACTGCCCTTTGATGGCACCCGGCATATGACCTTCAACTCCCGCCTGGCGCAAGAATTGGCGAAATGGGGCGAGAGCAAGGCAGACAGCGAACAGCTCAATATGGCGCTCTATCAAGCCTACTTTGTCGACGGGCTTAACATCGGCGATCTGGATGTATTATTGGGCGTAGTGAAAAAAGTTGGCTTGCCGCTGGAAGAAGCGCAGGAAGTATTGCAGGGGAGGTTGATGCGCACGGCCGTTGACGAAGATTGGCGCTACGCGCGCAGCGTCGGCGTGACCAGCGTACCCACCTTCGCTGTGGGCATGACCGGCGTCGTCGGCGCCCAACCTTACGCGCAGTTGGCCCGCCTCCTTGAACACAGTGGCGCCAGTAAGCGGGACTGACCGTCTCATAAATGGTAGCAGGACCCGTCTAGGCGTCTATACGACCCGTTTGTGGATCCGGCTTGCTCGCAACCAACCGATTGAGCCATCTGCTTTGCGGATGATATCCACCTTGGTAGATTTCATCGGGCCGTCGAGAATCATCAGACGGTCTTCCTCAATCAGACCCAAGGTGAAGGGCGGAGGAGCAGGTGGGGGCGGGGAATCCTGCGCTGGAAATCCCATCTTGATGATTTCTTGGCCAATTAGACGACCACCCAACATGCCCAGATGAATATCAGCAAAGGGACGCGTGTAATCTCCAGCAAAGGGTGCCAGTTGTTCAGCAGACGCCTCCAGCGGCCGGGGATCGGAAATCTCAATTGCCAGGTATTTACGGAGTGCCTGACGCGTGAGTTCCTGAGTCACCTTGCCGCCTTCTTCAGAATTGGTGAAAACGGCAACGGCGAATTCGCGATCTGGCACGATAGTGAGGCGCGAAACCTGCCCTTTGGTGCCTCCGCCATGTGAAATGAGCCGGGTTTCGTAGCTGTCGTCGACAGCCCAGGTCAATCCCCACTGCTCTTTCTTCCAGACGGTGGCGACCGGTGTTTGCATTCTGCTCAGCGATTCTTTTTGCAGCAAGCGTTCGCCCCCTGCAAGCAACCCATCGCCCATGTGGAATTTAGCATAGGCCAGCAAATCGTGAACGCTGCACGTAATCCCGCCAACCGGGTAGGCTGCGCGCGGCAGAGGCCAGGGCCGGGCAACCTGGCCTCCGCTATGCCCTGTGGCAAAGCGGAAGGTGATCACATCGCCCGGGTCAAAGAAAGTATCTTTCAATCCCAAGGGTTCTAGAATCGTCTCTCTCAACGCTTGCTGGTAGCTTTTGCCACTGACCAGTTCGATGATATACCCCAGCAGATAGAAGCCCGCGTTGTTGTACGACCAGACCTCCCCGATTGGGGCAAGCTGCTCTAGATCGGCCATGTCGCTAACATACTTGGCCGCAGCATCATCTCCGGGGCCTGTGTCATGGAAGAAATCGCCAAACCAACCACTGGTATGCGTCATCAAATGGCGGATGGTGACCTGTTTAGATGCTTCTTCATCGGCGACTTTGAATTGTGGCAGATAAGTGCGCACCGTGGCATCCAAATTGATCTTGCCCTCTTCCACCAATTTCATAATTAATGTGCCGCTGAAAGTTTTTGTTATTGAGCCGATCTGGAAGAGCGTTTGATCAGTGACTTCCAAGGGGTGATCCACGTTGGTGATGCCAAAGCCCGCAGCTTTGACATGCTCTTTATCGAGTATGCCCAGCACGACGCCTGGGACAGTATGTTTCAAGCAAGCATCTTCCGCCAGCTCGCAAAGTTGCTCCCATTTGGATGCCTCTTCTTCTGACATCAAAATTCTCCTTTTTGGATCGGGTTCTCTACGGGGTCCAAATATCTCCCAGATTGGCGTCCTCCTTAAACGAGGCCCAATTTCAGGTACAGTATAGCTAGAAGTCAGAAAACCTGTCAACAAGACGATCCTCATGATGAATCGCGCCTAGATGTTGGTCGCTAAGCCATGTTATGTGCTGACCTTTTTGAATTATAAGAAGTCATTCATAAACTGTACAGAAAGCTTATTAACAACGGACAAAACTTGTATATTGGATTCCTCATCGGTCATATCCGGCAAAGCCAGCATTCAATGGTTGGCAGCACACAAACTTTTATCTTGTTTTGACGGTTCACAAAGGAGATTTAAGTCATGAAACGTGTAAGTAAAGTTTTGATAGTTGTTGTCCTGATGCTTTTGATGGTCGTGCCTCTAGTAGGCGCGCAGGAACAGAGCATCGTCGATATTGCCGTGAACGATGGCCGATTCGATACCTTGGTCGCTGCCGTGGTCGCCGCTGGCCTTGATGACGCCCTACTAGACGGCGAATGGACGATTTTTGCTCCGACCGACGACGCCTTTGCTAAGCTGGACCTGGATGCCAGCAATATCGGCACTGCTTTCAGCAAAGATGAACTGACCGATATCTTGCTCTACCATGCCATGAGGCAAAGCGCCTCCTCCGCAGAATTGAAGGCGATGTTGGGCGACATTACTATGGCCAATGGCAAACTCGCCGGCTTGAAATACTTTGACAACTCCCTGTGGGTCAACGACGATTCCCGAGTGATCGTCGAAAATATCATTGCCGAAAATGGCACGATCCAAGTCGTTGATCATGTCATTTTGCAGCCATGGCCGCGCATAGATGACGAACAACCATCCCAGATGCCGTCTTCCTCCACCACTGAAATCCCCGACGACAGTGGCGACTCTATGGAGACCATGGCCGGCCAGGAAGAAGAGGTTTCCAGCGTTGACGAACAACCATCCCAGTTGCCGTCCCTCTCCCCCACTGCTGCAATCTCCGGCGATTCTATTGCTGCCATTGCCAGCCGTGACGAACGGTTTTCCACCCTGTATGCGGCCGTTAACGCCGCTGACCTGGTCGGTGCCCTGTCCAGTGGCGAGTGGACCCTCTTCGCCCCCACCGATGAGGCCTTCGCTAAGCTGGACCTGAATGCCGGCAATATCGCGGCCGCTTACAGCAAAGACGAGCTGACTGATATCCTGCAATACCATGTCATGAGGCGTACCATCTCCTCTGCGGAACTAAAGACGATGCTTGGCGATATCATCATGGTCAACGGCCAGCCAGCCGGTTTGAAATACTTTGATGACTCCCTGTGGGTCAACGATGATTCCCGGCTGATCATCGAGAATATCATTGCCGATAATGGCACGATCCATGTTGTCGACAATGTTATTTTGCAGCCATGGCCACGAAATTAAGAATCTACGCGTAAAGATGAAGATTGACGTTCTTTAAAATATGAAACAGCTGTCAGTGGAAAACTGGCAGCTGTTTTTGTTCCGTAGAATCTGTACCCTACCACTTCGCAGCCATCCCTGTCGCGCTCTGTACGCGCAAGTCGAAATCGCGCCCCCGTTCATGGAGCCTCTCGGCAATAGGGTAGCCAACAGGTCACGCTTGCTTCTATTCAATTGCCAGACTCTCGGAGAGCCCCAAAATAGATTGTCGAAGGTGTTTGCTTGCGATTGCGCAAGCGTTTAGGAACCTTTAAATATTTGTTTCTCACTCAGACTGCCAAAGGGGAATATCCTCGGATACCTATTGGCGCTCAATCGCTTCGTCGAGAATACGGTTCACCAACTCTTCATAACGCCAGCCATCGGCCCGGGCTTCGATAGCCAGGTCTGAGTATTCTGGGTTTAAACCCGGCAGAGGGTTGATTTCCAGAATGTAAGGTTTATTGCCATCACTGGCATCGAGGCGAAAGTCCACCCGGGCTACATCCAAACAACCGGTGACACGGAACGTGGCTGCAGCTAGCCAGTTGAGCTCTTCAAGCTGTTCTTCCGTTAATGGTGCCGGGCATAGATAGTGAAAATCATGAGCCAATTCCGTCTTGATTTTTCCGGTATAGACGCCGGCTTCTTCAGGCGGATAGCGGCTCATGTCGATCTCCAACGGTGGTAGGAAGTGTAGACCCCGAGAAATGCGCCGCGCTTCTTCATCTTCCGGCATGCGCCAGGCCACGGGGCTGCTGAGATTGCCAACGACGCCAACTGTGACTTCACGCCCTTCGATGTAGCGCTCCGCCATCACAGGCTGATCATAGCGTTCGAACAAACGGGGGAGCTGCCTTAATAACTGTTCTTCGTCATAGACGATGGACTCAGCGCTGACGCCCATTCCGGTCCCTTCCCGAGTCGGTTTAACAAACATGGGGAAATGCATCTTTGGATCCAGCGTTTCGTCCACACGTTCAAAAACCTGAAAGGGTGGTGTGGGTAAATCATGATAAGTTAATACGCGCTTGGTCATGGGCTTGTCAAGGCACAAAGCCAGGGTAAGCACGCGAGATCCGGTATAGGGTAGTCGTAACATCTCCAGTATGGCTGGTACCTGCGCCTCACGGGAATCGCCGAAGTGCCCTTCGGTGATGTTGAAGCAGAAGTCTGGCCTGAGCTGCTGCAAACGGTCATAAAGCGTGACATCCCCTTCTACAAAAGTAACCTGGTGCCCGCCCGATTCCAGCGCGGCCGTAATGGCGGCGATCGTCTCTTCTGAGTCCAGATCATCCCAATGGTCGGTAGGCATTCCTGCCCAGGCGGGAGCATTCTTCTTGAGGTTGGCTAATAGAGCAACATGCATCTTTTTTGGTCCTTGCTTTTTGATTGATAGGGGGCAACGTTAAACTGCCTGGCCTGGTCTAGACAACAAGATATGGCGACAAATTGGTTCTTTTCTTCTCCTAAAACCCATCCCACAACGGTTTACGCCGATGAACGGCCGAAGCTCGCTTTAACTACAAACTCAATAATACGCCACCTCAATTCGGTACATGTCTGCGCGATAACGCATCTTCCAAAGGACAAAAGACGTATCCTGGCATTATGCCGCCATTGCAGGGCATTTGCAACCACCGGCGAAAATATCGACTCAGCTCGATTTCATTAATGGGTGCTGAGTGCCAGCTTCATGCTGGCTCTGTCGTACTATGTGTGCTGCGCTCCAAATTGCTCGTTATCGCCCACGCGTTGCAGCGCAGGGCGAAATTACCCGGCCAAAATCGTCTCGATCGCTTGCAGCTCTTCCACGCCAAAGGCCAGGTTGCCCAGAGCGCCCACGGCATCTTCGATCTGTTCCGGCCGGCTGGCGCCAATCAGGGCTGAGGTTATGCTCTTATGTCTTAACACCCAGGCAATCGCCAATTGCGCCATATTCTGCCCCCGTGCCTGGGCGATTTCATTCAGCTGCACTACTTTGGCCACGCGCTGCGCGGTGACCTTGTCTCCCCACATTAATGCGCCATCATACTTGCCCGCGCGTGACGCAGCCGGAATCTTGTCGATATATTTGTTGGTCAAAATTCCCTGGCACAGCGGCGAAAAAGGAATGCAACCAATTCCTTCTTCCTCTAGAACATCGAGCAGGCCATCTTCTATCCAGCGGTCGAACATATTGTAACGCGGCTGGTGAATCAAGCAGGGTGTCCCCATCTCTTTCAAGATACGGGCTGCCTCGCGCGATTGCTGCGGACTATAAGTGGAAATGCCCGCATAGAGTGCCCGCCCACTGCGCACAATAAAATCAAGGGCGCCCATAGTCTCCTCCAGCGGTGTGTCCGGGTCTGGGCGGTGGCTGTAGAAGATGTCGAAGTATTCCAGGCCCGTGCGCTTCAAACTCTGGTCACAGCTGGCGACCAGGTATTTGCGCGAGCCCCACTCTCCGTACGGACCAGGCCACATCAAGTACCCCGCCTTGTTGGATACAACCAGCTCGTCGCGATAGGGGGCCAGGTCCTCGCGAAAGATACGGCCGAATGTCTCTTCGGCCGATCCCGGTGGCGGGCCATAGTTATTAGCGATATCAATGTGCGTAATCCCTAGGTCAAAGGCCTTGCGAATCATGGCACGACCGTTCTCCAGCGGATCAACACCGCCAAAGTTGAACCATATCCCCAGCGAAATGGCCGGCAGCCGCAAACCACTGCGTCCGCAGCGGCGGTAGGTCATCGATTCGTAACGCGTTTCATTGGCTAAGTAAGGCATCCCTTTCTCCTTTGTTAATTGGTACCGGCTGGCAGCGATTAGCTGTCAGCACTAGGAACGTATCTTGGCGAAGATCATCGTGTCACGCAGTTCGTTGGTGATGTGGTGGCGATCTTCTTGGCGCAGCGTGGCTTCGTGCGTAAATCCCAGCCGCCTGGGTATGGCCGCGCTGTGCTCGTTTAGGGCGTCGCAGCGGATTTCCACCCGTTTGGCTCCCAGTGTTTCAAAGGCAAATTCCGTGAGCCCGGCTGCCGCTTCTGTGATATACCCCTGGCGGGCATAGCTCGTCCGCACCCAATAGCCGATTTCAAATCTGGGCACATTCCAGTTGATGCGATGTAGGCCGGTGCCTCCAATGATGGTATTACTCCCTTTGAGTAGTAGCATCATCCATAGATCCTCGCGCGATAGAAACTTCAACCGCCCTTCGCGGGCTCTGACTTCATATTCTTCTGCGGTGAGGATCTTGCCCGCCGCCCAGGGCATCCACGGCCGTAGCTCATCCAACGACTCCATTACGGCCGTGTGTATTTCCTTACCATCTCCTGGTAAAGGTCCGCGGATTGTCAGCCGCTCCGTCTCAAAACTGTAGGGGAAATCAAACAGGATGGGTTTGTCCATAATCATCGTTCCGCTGTTTGTAGCCATTTCACCATTTGGCTAGACCACGGCATTATAGTGCGTAATCAGAATTCGCCAACAGGCGCAATTATCAGCTAACAGCCAACAGTCAACGGCTAACAACGTCGCTCGGTGACTTTGTTGACTGTTTTTCGTTAATTGTTAACGTCACGGGTAAGGATCGGGCGTTGGCGTTGGTGGAACCGCTACAAAATCCTGTAGAAATGCAGATTTCGGAAGGGTGACCTCGCGCGTCTGGGGCGAAAACATCATATTCCCTCTCTCAGGTCCTATGATGTAGACGCCGGGATCGAGATCATTTAACGCGTAGAAGCCGCTAGGCTCGCTAATCGTCGATTGCCCCCTCTCCGTTCTGATGGTCACATCGCCTACGCCCTGGCCTTGCCGGTCCACGATTTGACCGGTAATCCCCAGCGGGTGATCATTGCTTATCAAGGGTACGAAGAAAAAAGACCGTTCAGCTGCTGGAGGAGCCTGCGTTGGCGTGGCCGACGGTGTAGCGGTGGGCATTGTTGCAGAGCAAGAACTGAGCGAAACGTCGTCCACGTACATCCCAGTGGTACCATCCGTTCCATTATTGTAGACACCAAAGTAGACCTGAATGGTCTTGCCAGCGTAGCGCGATAGATCGTAGGTGTACTCAAGCCAACCCTTGTCATTGCGCCGGTCAAACAGCAGCCGCTCCACTACTGCGCCGCTGCTGTCCAGGATGAGTACCATCTGCGCATCCCCTGCACTGGCACCGTTTTTCTCATTCATGCCCAAAGGATTGGCTGGCAGGCTCAGTGAAGCCGGCTCCGAGCTAAGGGTGTAGAGCCAGAAATGCAAGTCAGCATTTGTAACGGTTTTGGGCAGGGTGACAGTTTGCAGGGCAGTTGAGTAGCTATGACGATTGTCCTGTGTATTGACGATGCCGGCACGCATAGAATGGCTTCCAAAGCGGGCCAAGTCGCTGCTGTAGCCGGCTGGATAAGTTGTTACGGGAATTCTCCAAGCGCTATCGTCTTCAAAGCTGCCGTTGCGAACGCCTTGCCAGCAGGTTGACGTTGCCGTGGGGCTGTTTGTAGCCAAAGGTGTATGGGTCGGTGTCGCAGTCGGTGGTTCCTCGCCCAGATCTGTTTCGATGAGGATGTACGGCCGTCCGCCGATAGGATAAATGGGATTGATAGTTTGCCCGGGGTAGGGGTTGCGATTGGTGGCCTCGGGCAGGATGATAGAATAAAGTCCGCCGGAGGCCGTGATCTCCTCTACACTGCCATCGGGCGCTACCAACTGGGCTTTGCCTTCGGGATCGGTCGCTTCAATTACGGCCGTTTCCGTTTGGCCACAGCGCGCCCAAAGACCAACAATCCGCTTCTTCGTCTCTGGCTGGTAAAGGGCAATCAACTCCTGAGGGCCGTCTGAACCGGGACAGCTGGAACTAGAAATCGGCGTTCCCGCTCGCAATCGCCAATAGGGCTCGACGTCGCGCACATGCGTCGCCAACGTGTTATAGGCCGAAAAAACGGGGCGCGGCGACTCGGGTTGTGGATGCTGGGTGAAACAGGAAGCATCCCAGTATATCTGTTTCTGCCACCATGAGCAACCGCGCTTGGCCTTGCCTTTCTTGACCGTGTTGGCTCCAGTCCCAAGACGAACCTGGCCAATGGAAACGGCACAAGACGAGCATTGATTGGTCGGACAGATGATCGGCTGTGCGGCGGTGGTTGCCGCAACGGCCTTGGTCTTGGTGGTCGATGGCGGCATGCGGCGGTGAAACTGGCTTGCGTTGTGCTCATTACACGCATCCGGTGACGTGGTTACTCGTCTGCGTCTCGATGCAGCTCTTCATGACCCAGCCGGCCCACAACCGGCGAGTAAACGGGCCTGAAACTAAGAAAGGCAAGCGGTTGCCGTCCTTGTCCCAGCTCTTGACGAGTTCGACCACCAAATGAGACAACACGAAATCAACTGGTACGCCGGCCGTAAGCGTTTGATTGAGTTCACCTCTGCGATGCTTTTCACACCCGTAGGATTGCGGTACAGACCATTGGCGTCGCCAGCGCACGGCTTCCCATTATAATTATTGTTGGCGTCGCAAAGCTCCCCGTTGTGGGGTGGAAAATCGGTGCCCTGCGGCTGGTTGCCACAGCCGTCATAGAGCTGAAAATGGAAAATGGCATCCGCTCCGGCAGAAATGGCATAAAATGCGCTCTGAATGGCGAAATCCGCCTGTTCCTGCTGCGAGGCGCGTAAGGGACTCAGTGGCTCCCATACCGGTCCCGGATAGTCATCCCAGGCGGGAACACCAGATTCATTGAGCCAAATTGGTTTCTCTAGCCCATGTTGGTTCATGGCATTGCTCACGGTCAAGACATATTCGGAAGAGCGTTCAGACCTGCTGTAGTTGTGCATGGCCATGACATCATGAAAGTAATCATGGTCGCTGGCCATCGGGTCGTCCTCAAAAACATCCAATACCTGGTCGTAATAGTCTGGCCACTGCCACATAGCCAGGCCGGCGAACATAACCTCTGCCTGGGGATCAGCGTGTTTGGCAGCCAAGTAGCCAACTTTTAACAAGCGGGCGTAATCTTGTATGCTGGCATCCCAAAAGAAGGGAACGTCAGGCTCATTCCACATTTCCCAAAGGGTCACGCCGACACCTTCTGCCCAGCCATTGCTTTTAGCCAGCACGCCACCCGGCTTGTAACGGTTGACGGCCGCTTCAACAAAAACAGCCCATTTATTCTTGGGATTGATCACCTTGTCCGTGCCTGGACTGTCGCCGTCGACAAAAACTGATTCATAGAGCCCCTGCGGCCTAGCGGTTTCGACAGACTGTAATGCTAGCGTGCCCCGGCGCGGGATATGACGGTAAGGTAGAAACGGTTGTTGCAGGAAATTGGTGGTGTAGAAAGCCGGCGTGCCTAGGAGGATGGCGTTCAGTTGCAAGCCATGGTCCAGGTCCGCCTGTACGGCCGTATCCTGGCGTGACCAGTCGAAGACACCCTCGCTGGTCTCAATATAGAACCAATAGACGGGCCAGCGATCCCAACTGGCCCCGGTAGCCAGCCCGTTCGCAAATTGCTGTTCATCGGCGTGAAGCTCAGCCGCATTGATAAAATCCACGCCGTAAAGGGGTCCAGGACTGTTGGAGATAGCAGACTGGCCGGCAGGGGTAATGTCCTGTCCCGCTCTGCTCGCTTGCGCCGCGGACAACACAACCAGAGTCAGGATCAAGGCCAGCAGGAGGAAGAAGATTATTCTGGAATTGCCGTCATGGCGGCTGCGCCTTGTTCTCCCGGCAACGTGTTTTTTCTCTTGGCTATTTTGATCGTGATTTCCGGAATTGCTCCTTTCCATGAAGTTCTCCCAATACGTTCAGATAGGTCAATCAAGCGCGGTCAATCCTGCAAACAGCTGCCCGGATCATCCTAGCACGCTGATCCGGGTTCTTCCAGCAAAACGACGTGAACTTCATGATAAACTCGTTTTTTGAGGATCGTTTGGCGGAGTGTTTGAGGTAGTTGTCACATCGATGCCATAGCGACGTAAGCGCTGGCGATGACCGGCGCGCAAGACCGCGGCGATTCCTCTTTTCATTAGCGGAATCGCAGCGGGCTTCGATGCGCTTATCTTCTAGAAAAGTATAGCTGCTGAAACAGCCTCACGACCGTGCCAGGGGGCACGGTCGTGAGACCAGCTCCAGCATTAGAGCGAAGGAGGGGGGCTTACATTACGATATTTACGAGCTTGCCCTTCACGACAATTACCTTGCGCGGTTCCTTGTTTTCGAGGTGACGTCTGACCTTTTCGGAAGCCAGAGCCATTTGCTGTAATTCCTCATCCGGCATCCCAGCCGGCACAGAAAAGCGATCACGTACACGGCCGTTGATCTGCACGATCAGTGTGACCGTCTCCTCTTTGACGACTTGAGGATCCCAGGTTGGCCACGCTTGTTGGTGAATGCTGTACGGTTTGCCGTGTCGGGACCATAGCTCCTCAGTGAAATGGGGAGCAATGGGTGCCAGAACCAGGAGTAAGCTTTGCACCGCTTCATTCCATACTGCCCGGCGCACGTTCTGCTCGCGTTGAGCTGCTTGCAGGGCATTACGCAGTTCCATGATCGCTGCCACTGCCGTATTAAAGGAAAAACTCTCCAGGTCTTCCGTTACCTTGCGGATCACCTGGTGGGTTTTGCGCTGCAGCGCGCGATCAGCTTGCTCGTCAACCGTTACCTCTTCATAATCCAGCAGGGCGATGTCCCAGATATCGCTCAGCAAACGCTGCGGCCCCTTAATGCCATCATAATTCCACGGACCACCCTGATCCCACTTGGAGAAGAACATCAAATAGGTGCGCACCACGTCGGCCGCCATAGCGCTGCACCAATGCATCGGGTGCTATCACGTTACCGCGCGACTTGGACATCTTTTCGCCGTCTTCACCCAGGACCATGCCCTGGTTGTATAGAGCCAGCATGGGTTCATCGAAATCCACCAGTCCCATGTCACGCATTGCCTTGGTGAAAAAACGGGTGTAGATAAGGTGCATCGTAGCGTGTTCGATGCCGCCGGTATATTGATCGACCGGCAGCCAGTATGCTCCTTCTTCCGGGTCAAAGGGAGCCTTATCGTAATGCGGGCTGAGATAACGATATTGGTACCAGGATGAACACATGAAAGTATCCATCGTGTCTGTCTCGCGCAAAGCCGGCTTGCCGCAAATGGGACATTCCGTATGTAAGAATGCTTCGTGGAACTTCAGCGGGCTTTCTCCGGTAGGCATGAATTCCACATCCTCCGGCAGCAGCACGGGCAGATCTTCATCAGGCACGGGTACTGCGCCATGTTCTGGACAGTAGATCACCGGGATAGGTGCGCCCCAATAGCGCTGGCGGCTGATCAGCCAATCTCGCAAGCGGTAATTGATCGCCGCTTGGCCCATATTGTTCTCTTCCAGCCAGGCAGTCACAACGCCAACCGCTTCTGAGACGGGCGTGCCGTCAAATCCGGCGGAATTGACCATCTCTCCATCTGTTTTGGACGTAAACGCCGCGGTCAACGGGCCGTCTTCGGCGTCGCGACCAGGCATACGGATGACCTCGACGATCTCCAGGCCATACTTGGTAGCGAACTCAAAGTCGCGTTCGTCATGGGCAGGTACGGCCATAATGGCGCCGGAACCATAGGTCATGAGTACGTAGTCGGCGATCCAGATGGGCACGCGTGCCTTATTAACCGGGTTAATAGCGTATGCTCCGGTAAAGACGCCTGTTTTCTCTCGATCGGCCGTTTCGCGGTCAATTTCGCTCAGGCGTTGCGCTTGTTCGCGATAAGCCAACACCGCATCCGCCTGTTCCGCTGTGGTAAGCTTATCTACCAGGGGGTGTTCCGGAGCCAGGACCATGAAGGTTGCTCCCCAGAGCGTATCGGGACGCGTGGTGAAGATTTCAATAGGATCACCTAATTCGCTGTGGAAGGTCACATCCGCACCGGTGGAACGGCCGATCCAATTTGTTTGCATCACCTTAACGCGCTCAGGCCAGTCGATGCTGCTGAAATCTAGCAATTCCTCGGCGTAATCCGTGGTCCTAAAAAACCATTGCTCTAGATCTTTCTTAATCACCGGTGTGCCGCAGCGTTCACAATGGTGATCGTCACCCCATACCTGTTCGCGGGCCAGGGTTGTATTGCAGGTGGGACAGAAATCGACCGCGGCCATCTTGCGATAAGCCAAACCCATTTCGATCAGCTTCTTGAAGAACCACTGGGTCCAGACAAAATAGGAAGGATCGGCGGAGATAGCTTCACGCTCCCAATCAATCATAGTGCCCATGCTGCGTATCTGTTCGCGCATGTGCTCAATGTTGGAAAAGGTCCACTTGGCAGGGTGGATGCCGTGTTTTATGGCCGCGTTTTCCGCTGGAAGGCCAAAAGCATCGAAGCCCATGGGAAATAATACATTGTAGCCCTTCATGCGCATATAACGCGCGCGAGCATCGCTGGGCGACATGGCGAACCAGTGTCCAATGTGGAAATCTCCCGAGGGATAGGGCAACATAGTCATGGCATAATACTTCGGCTGGTCATAGTCAATGAGCTGTCTGTATAGTTTTGTGTCTGCCCACTTCTGCTGCCATTTTGATTCTATTTCTTTTGGATTGTAAACATCGTTCATACGATTTTTCTCCAGGCTGTCAGCCTTTAGAGCCAATTATCGGTAATTAGTTATCCGTAGCCGGCTTACTTGTTTGCGGTTTTGATTCGTGCAGAAATTGGATGGCCCTACGACTGAACTCGCCTGCATTATTTTGTGCAGCGCTATGCCCACCCGTAGGGTAAGTAAGCAGCTGGACGTCGGAAAGCATCTCTACGTATCTCTCAGCCATAGCAACCGGGATCACCGGATCATCTTCAGCCCAGGCCAACAAGACCGGCTGGCGCAATCCGCCTAATTGATCGAAGTTGCGCAGCGCCGGGGCGGTGAGGATCAAGCGTGATACACGGCTTGGATGATCGAGCGCTGTCTTGATGGCTACACCACCACCCCAGCTTTTGCCCATAAGCACGGCCGTCTCTTTCTGCAAACCGTCCAAAACATCGACCACCACGGATACCGCCCGGGATCCCGCCAAGAGGAGCCACCTCCAAAGTCGGGCTATTACCCCATCCAGGCATATCGATGCTTACAACGCAGAAGCCGGCATCAGCCAACGGTTCCATCAAGGATTCCCACGTATGCCAACCATTGCGCTGGCTCCAACCATGCAGGCCCAGAACCAAGGGATGGCTAGGATCACCAGCCAGTTTTCCATAAATTGTCGTTAATTCCAGCTTGATAAATACGTCGTCCACGCTTACTATACCAAAACCTGCCAGTCCGAAAGATCTGGCAGGCCCCTTAGAAAATAAAAACCCCTTTCGTTCAGAGACGAAAGGGGTTCCGCGGTACCACTCTGATTGACGGCAAGCATCCAGGAATTCCTGGATGCGAGAGTGGACCCAAAGGGGCTCGAACCCTTGACCTCCACAATGCCATTGTGGCGCTCTCCCAACTGAGCTATGGGCCCATAAATCCATCCACTTAGACGCTTAACGTGCGCTACCCGGTTTTGGCTACAGTTGAATTTCACCAAAACAGCTCCCAGGCGAGTTCAATACGGTTTGTTGCCCTTGCAGCCGCTGAGGCAACTCTCTGAGGCTATGTACCTACTACTCCTGATCACAGCTTGTTAACTATTCTTTTCTTGCCACAGGTGAGCCGCTATTTGCTCCGTACCTGCGCTGCATGGACCTGAGGAGGCTCGAACTCCTGACCTCTACAGTGCGATTGTAGCGCTCTCCCAACTGAGCTACAGGCCCGAGAGCGACATGTATGTTAGCGTAGCCTATACTGCTTGTCAAGAAAACTAATGCAGAAAATCAACACTGAATCTTTCAGGAACCTGGTTTCCTGATACCGTTCATTGAGCAAGAAGTTCAACATTTCAATCAATGTATTTCCGTTGACAATAGCGATAAGAAGTTGAACTTCTTTGTGCAACAATCTGGTTGACAATGCACTCAGTGACATGGTCATCCTCAAAAGTTGTGTTAAAGTTGGTGTGCTTGGCCTATTGGGCATCCCGGCAAAAGGGAAAGGGCCCTACGAGATATGAATGCTATAGGGTGGGAATGTTTCTTGCCCAGGCGTGGTCAAGTTACAAACAAAACCCGCATTCTTGGAGGAAAATCAATATGGAAAAGAAATATGTCATCACTCTCGAATACTGCGTACCTTGAAACTACTGGGAACGTGCTGCCCGTGCGGCAGACGAGATACTCAGAAATTATCAGCATGTAGTCAAATCATTCACCTTCATTACGGGCACCAAAGGCGCGTTTGAACTTGAAGTTGATGGAGAGCTTCTGTATTCCAAGCAAACCTTGGGTCGCCACGCTGAACCGGGCGAAGTTCTGGGACTGTTCAAGGAAATCGTTGGACCAGATGTTCCTGTATACCCACAGGATTCGTAACCAGGCAGAGCAGAACCATACTCAGGATATTACCCTGATCGCGTGAAGGCTTCCTCGATAGCGGCATATTTCGCAGGCTCCTTCGCCAATCAATGGTTCCACATTACATCTTCTCATACCGGCATCCTGATTCAGTGACTACGCAATTGTTGTTCATGATCAGATGGGACCTCAAACAACTCTCGGTGCGCGCGAAGAAGGTATCGAGTTGCCTTGATTCCTGCTTGTGGGGTATGACAAACCATGACCGTTCACAGGTTTTGTGTTTGCTGCCTCTCGTGCTAGACTTGACATATTATGGCGCTGCATGCAATCGTCGGCCAGTTGTACATCATTGATGGCGTGGAGCAGGATCAGCAACCGGTGCCTGGCATACTCGCACAACCGGCGCCGGATCGTGCTGTGCACGGCCGTCAGCGCGAGGTCTTGTTTGTCCATCTTACGCTAACTGCCCCTCTAGCAGATAGTGCGAACCTGTTGCAAGCTTTGTTGCAAGGGATCAGCGATCGCTATTTCAAGAGTGGCGGCAGCGTCACTGCGGCCCTACGAAAGGCAATCCAGGATACGAATAACCGCCTGCTGCAAATGAATTTGAGAGGCAGTGGCCCTCCGCGTGAAGGAGCGATTACCTGCGCCGTCTTGCGTGATGGCGAACTATATGTCGTGCAGACGGGCGAGTCGCTGGCTCTTGTAGGCCACAACTTCGGGGTGGAACGGATACCTACCAGTACCCCAGACCATGTGACGCCACTAGGGCGTAGCGCCGGGCTGGATTTTCGCTATTATCACCAGCGTTTACTGCCTGCCGATATGCTGCTTCTGGCGGACCCGCGTATTACTCATTTGCCGACCCATGCCCTATCGCCGGCTCTGGTCGATACTGAACTTGAATTTGGACTGGAGGAGCTAAAGGATGCGATAGGCTCCGACTCTGGACGTCTTCTTCTGGTTGAGTTTAGTGACGAATCATCTGGGGGTATTCCCGTCGTCGCCAAGCCAGTGATCAAGAATGGTCGTATCACTTTGCCTAAAGGAGGGCCCCCGGCAAGGACGGCAACGGCCGTCGTTGCCCAACCCATCCGAGAGGGACAGACGCCACCGCCGCGACCAACTACATCTCCAACCACATCTGATGAGGATATGTTCGAGCTGGGCGACATGGTAGAGACAACCGCGCGTCTTGCGGCGGCTCGTTCCGCGTTAGGATTATCTCGCTCCACCGGCTGGTTTGCAGATCTGATGCTCCGTTTGCGCCCGCCACGCGATGATAGTGAAACGGGTACGCATTGGGCGCTGCCGGCCATTCTCGCAATTTTGATTCCCCTGATTGTAGCCGTCATCGTCAGCGGCGTGTACTTGCAGCGAGGACGAGTGCGACAGGTCTCCGAACTGCGACAACAGATGTCACAAAGTCTGGTGCTGGCGCAAGAAGCAGACACTGATGGGAATACGGCTCGCCAACATTACCTGCACTTGCTGGAGCTGGCCACAGAAGCAGAGGAACTGCGCCCTGGTGATCCCGGCGTGACTGAGATGCGGAGGCAAGCGGTAGTTGCCCTGGACCAACTGGACGGCGTGACTCGCCTGATTGCCGTTCCGTTCTACACCTTTGATCGATCAGCGGACCTGACGGCCGTTTCTCTGCGCGGGGACTTTGACGGGGGAATATATACGCTTGATGGGGCCAACGGTGTTGTTTATGCTCAGGAGACAGACGAATCATTCAGTACGCTCTTGTCAGAAAAACCCGAGACGCTTGGATTCGGCGGGCAGGCCGTCGGCAGTTACGTTGTTCAGGATCTCGTCGATATTATGTGGCGGCCACGGGGAGCCCAACTTGAGCGTGACGGTCTGGCCATGTTGGATGCCGGGGGTGCTCTGGTTACCTATTTTCCTGCCTCTGCTGAAACTCAGGGCGGAGACGTTGGGATTGAGCAGCGAATGGCAAAGCCCGGTGGCTATGACTCAGTACTCAGAGCGGATTTACGTTCTCGATCCGGCAAGTGCGGCTATCTGGAAATACTTTCCACAGGACGAAGGTTTTATCGCCGATCCGGCGGAGCGAAACCTGACCATGGGCGTGGACATTGACTTGACCAATGCTGTTGACATTGACCTGTATAGTGAAGATGGCAGTTTGTTGGTAGCATACGGAGACGGCCGTCTCCGTTACTATGATACGCGATCCGGACGCGTCCAGTGGGATGAAACTGACCTGCTGCAAAGTGGTCTATTAACGCCATTGGTCGATCCCGTAACGGCTAAACTGGTGGGCAAGGGGTTAAATGCTTCTATCTTTGTGTTGGATGCCGGAAACGGCCGCATCATTCAAATCAGCCGCCTCGGAAATATTCTGGCCCAGTATCGTGCCACTGACGATCGTGGACAGGACGTCTTTGTCGGGGCCAGCGACCTGGCGATTGGCGAAGCACCGCTGCGACTATTCGTGACAGTTGGTAACACACTCTATTTGGCGAGCCAATAAAAATCACCCATAGAAAAAGCAAGACGCGAAGAGATCGGATCCCTTCGCGTCTTGTATTTTTCGTAATGGCGCCGGACTCTAATAATCAATCTTAGAAGAAAGCCCCGCCGTCTTCCTCGTCGCTCTCTTCTTCTTCTTCCTCTTCCTCTTCCTCTACCGGCAGGTAAGGCACAGCAACCCAAATCGTAAGCAATTGCCCCTCGTCAACCTCTGAGAGTCGCAGAGCTACCACGTCCAATTGCTGCCGCATGCCCCATTCGTCTGGAAAATCAAGAACGACAGGGCGCCTCTCTTCCCAGGCAGTTTCACAACGCTCCTGGATGGCATTCCCGGTAGCCGTGCGCAGCTGGCACATGGCTACCTCACTTACCTCTGGCCCTTCATATAGTGACTGCAGCCAAGTCTGTGCGCTGGGCTGAAATTCTGGAGGAGGACCTTCTATTATTTCGATTAGTTCTGGTTCTATCACTTTCACGCTCCAATCTGCAATACTGCCGGAAAGCGCAAGCGGACATGGTTTTCCAAACCCCACAAAGCAGACGCTAACGTCAATTCCGGCGCAAATAAGTGCTCATGACAATATTACTTCTTGAGCATGCGATTGGCAACCAATCTAACAAATTGCATACGGATTGGTCATCGGTCTGTTTCATCTCAGTTGAAAACAGAGCAGGCAGTATTCTCAAATGAGATCAGGTAGGATCTGAGGATGCCACTACCTTCAACTCATTTCGAATGCACCTGATAGTTATTCGCGCGGCGAATTGGTCAACGCCTCCAGAGCGGCTAACTGATCTCTTGTGCCGAGCACGATCAGTTCGTCCTTTGCCTCCAGACGGGTGTTTGCGTCTGGTACAATATTCCCATCACTCTTCTGGCGATAAAGAGCGACCAGGGTCACACCAGTCTGCCGGCGTATATCTGCCTCGCCCACGCTCCGGCCATCTAGATGACACCCTGCGGAAATAACCAGTTCTTCAATCCATAACTCCTCGCCGCCTTTCAAGGTGACCACATCAAAGAAGTCTGTTACGTGGGGGCGAATGACGATATTAGCCATATGCTGTCCCCCAATAAGATGCGGCGAGACAACGCGATTGGCGCCGGCGCGCTGTAATTTGACTTCATTGATTACCTCATTGGCGCGGGCGATGATAAAAAGATCAGATTTGATGCTGCGAGCGGACAGCACGATGAACAAGTTCAGTGAATCTTGACCCGTGGTGACGATGATTCCCCATGCCTCTGCCAGACCGGCCTCATGCAGTATTTCATCCTGAGAGGCATCCCCTTCCAGGGCAGCCAGGCCGGCTTCCAGGGCGAGCAGAACCTTTGCTGGATCAGATTCTATGATTACTATCTGACGGTGGCTGTCTTGCAGCGCTGCGGCTGCGCTTCTGCCAACGCGACCATAGCCGCATATTACCACGTGATCTCTAAATTTCTTTACCATATTCTTTGACCGCCGCTTGCGGAATTCGTCGATCATATTGATCGAAACCACATATTCCGCCATGAAACTGAAACTGTAGACAATCACTCCTACGCCCAGAAAAATGAGCAGGACTGTAAACACCCGCCCGGTAGGCGATAGATCCTTTACTTCACCGAAGCCCACCGTCGACAAAGTTATGGCTGTCATATATATGGCGTCGGCCAGGGTCCAACCCTCGATTATCATGTAGCCGAGGGTGCCAACGATCAGCGTTCCCATAACCAGAAACAGCAGGCGGAGGAGACGATTGCTGGTGAATATCATTGTTTAACAGATAAAATAGCCATGGTGCAAATGGGCCATAATCTTTTCGTAAAACCAGCGCCGTGATGGATTCACCTGGCTTAGAATTTCCTGCGGAAGCATCCAGGCCATTTCACGGATTTCACGGCCGTCCACCCTGGGCGAACCACCCAGCAACTGCGCGCGGAAGCCAACGCCGACGATTCTGGTGCGGTCGCCGTTGGCATAAGTAACGCTTAGACGTGGCGACGCGTAAACGGCGATAATGCTCTGTGGTTTGATATGCAGCCTCGTTTCCTCCCACACCTCGCGCACGGCCGTCTGCGCCACATTCTCTCCCAATTCAGAGTAGCCGGCTGGATGACGCCAGTGAGACTCGCCCGCATGCTGCAGCATCAGTATACGGCCGTCTTGTCGACTGATAATAGCTGAAGCGCCAACGCCTGTGAAAAGCGCCGTGCCGATGCAAGACCGGATGCCGGCAATCTGATCGGCCGTTTCTTGCGCGGTGTAAGGCGGCCTAAAAGCGGGCGGCCCCTTTCGCTGGGCATCGCCGATCATGTCCCGGTACCACAATGGAATCGTCATGCCCTGTAATTCTTCTACCGTAAAAAAGGCTTGCTCGCTGGTCTCGAGGCCATCGGGTCGCATTTCCCCTCCCGTCACCTGGCCTTCGAAACAGACGGTGTATTGCTGCACCTGGTCCCCGTTGGGATATGTCACATCGTAACGCGGATCGGTGTACACGCCCACCAGGCGCAACGTCCCTACGATTAATCCTGTCTCTTCCAACAACTCACGCCGTGCGCATGTTTCCAGCTGTTCGTCCAGTTCCAATACACCGCCAGGTAAACCCCAAAAGTCAAAGTCGGTTCGGCGCTGCACGAGGATACGGCCGTGCCCATCACGCGCCACCACGGTGGCAAAAACCAAGAACACCTTGCGCGTTCCCACCCGATCTCGCAGCCAATCAATATAAGATTCGTTCACGCAAATCCAAACCTCAGATAATATTGATGACCATGCTGCCACAGCCAACGAGAGTTTACCTTGCATCCACTTCCCGGCAAAGTGCCATCGATGCGGTTCCAGGGCTATTCAGTGGCCGGCTTTGGAGCCGCGATTTCACAATCGCGTTTTACGGGCCACTGAAACGCACCCTCTGCTGTTCTCCATCATGGTATAATGTTTAGACTGTGAATCCAGCAGATCGCAGCAACAGCTTTCTGATTGCTTGAGCAAGAGAACTCACAGGCGAAGGAAGGTAAGGCGATGCGTATGAACAAGGAAGCATCCATGAAGTACGTCGAGTGGGTCAAACTTCTAGAAACGCCGGGCACGCTCTCGGCCGAAGTAATCGCCGGTCGATTGAAGTCGGAAGGTATTCCCGCCTGGGTATGGCAACAAGGGGCAGGCCGTGCCATGGGTCTGACGTACGGCCCGATGGGTAGGGGGCACGTGATGGTCCCCGAGGAACTTTTGGAAGAAGCAGAGCGTATTCTCGATACAGAAGTTGCGCCCGATTCTGCCGCTGAGGAGACATGGCCGGAATCAGATTCAGATTCCAGTGAGGCAGATGATGGGAGAGAATGGCTGTCCAAAGGAGTTCTTGCCCTTACTGCCCTGGCGATCAGCCCTCTCGGTGTTGCCGCCGCCTGGCTGGTGACCAAGTTGGCCGGGCAAGATGATCGTTTCAGCGCGCCATGTCCTGATTGTGGGATTTGGGCTGATCTGAATGAACAAGAAGAGGCACAAGGTTGGTTCATCTGCCCCAATTGCGACCGTAAGATTAGTTTCAAGTAGATAGTGATAAGGGTAAAAGATCATGTGGAAAAAGAAGGAATGGTCAGAAATGACTGTGATTCAGAAGGTAGGTGTGCTGCTATTGGGTACGCTGCAAGTCACATTGCTGGCGGCAGCACTCTGGGATATCCGTAATCGTCCCGAAGAGGAGATTCGCGGCAATAAGTGGGTTTGGACAGCAGTCGTCTTTGTCAATTTTGTCGGCCCAATCGCCTATTTCATGTTAGGACGCAGTTCGGGTAGCGGGAACCGTATTCTGTTAGCGGATGAGGAAATAGGATAGATGTTCCATTCTATACCTGAACCAATCAAACAGCGGATGCGCTACCTGGAGGGAATCGACGCGCAGGACAGGATTGATGGCACACCGCGCATGCGGAGAATGCGCCAGGTACCACCGGAAACTGGCAAGTTTATCGCCATACTGGCCGCTTCTGCCCCGCCCGGCAACTACGTCGAGATCGGTTCGAGCGCGGGATATTCAACCCTCTGGTTGGCCCTGGCCTGCCGGCAGCTTGGCCGCAAGATAACGACCTATGAAATCCTGGAGGAAAAAGCGCGCTTGGCGGCGGAGACTTTCCAACTTGCCGGGGTTGGAGACAGTGTTGAGCTTGTTCATGGGGATGCACTCGACCTATCTACCGCGGGTAAAAAACATTTCGTTCTGTTTTCTTGATGCCGAGAAGGAGATCTATGGCGCATGTTATGAGGTGGTCATCCCCAACATGGTCAGCGGAGGCATCTTGGTCGCTGACAATGCGATTAATTTCCAAGAGATGCTGCAGCCGATGATCTCAAGATCGTTGGCTGATGAGAGGGTAGATGCGTTGGTCGTACCTGTTGGCACAGGAGCACTTGTCTGCCGCAAGATCTGAGGCAGCCAGTTTATGTCACAGAAACGCCCTAATATCCTGCTGATCATGAGCGATAACCATATGGCTGAGCTACTTGGCTGTTATGGTAACGCGGAGATCCACAGCCCCAACCTGGACCGGCTGGCCGGACAGGGAATACAGTTCAATAATGCCTACTGTGTCAATGCCATGTGTTCGCCCTGCCGGGCGTCACTGCTGACCGGTTTGATGCCTTCACAGCATGGGGTTCACACCTGGCTGGATGATCGCATCATGGATCGCTGGCCGGCCAACTGGAATACCCTGGCTGATTTCATCACCTTACCCGAAATCCTGAAGGAGGGTGGATACAAGACCGCTTTGATCGGCAAGTACCATTTAGGAGACCCCTCTACTGCGCAGAATGGATTTGATCATTGGGTTACGTTCCCCTTGGGCCACACACGCAGTTTCTGGAACAATACCGTTATCGAAAACGGAAATGAAACCACTTATCCTGGGCACACGGTAGATTACTTCACGGATAAAGCCCTTGAATATATTGAGGAGCAGGGCGCAGACAGGGAACGGCCGTTCTTCCTGTTCCTGACATACAACGCGCCATATGGGCATTGGCCATCCGTGCAAGGACCCGCCCGCAATCGCTTTGCTTCTTTGTATAAGGACACGGAGATGAAGAGCGTGCCCAGAGAGGGGGTGAGCGAAAAAGCGATCGCGCGTTTCCTGTTGAGAAGGTATGCAACCGGTGGGGGTATCGATTACAGCGCCCATCTGCGTATGCCCAATGATCTGACAACCCTGCGCAACTATTTTTCGCAAATGACGATGGTCGATGATGGCGTGGGCCGGGTGTTGGACGTGTTGCAACAACAGGCTCTGGACGAGGATACCCTGGTCATTTACACCTGCGATCATGGTTTCTCGTTGGGCCACAACGGCTATTGGGGGCACGGGCAGGCAACCTGGCCCGCCAACGCGCACCGGGCTAGCTATCACATTCCCCTGCTGCTGCGCCATACGGGCAAAATAGCAGCGCGGCAAATAAATGAGCGGATGATCAGCCAGATCGACCTGTTCGCGACGCTGCTCGAATACGCCGAGCTGAGCGAAATGGTTACCAATGATGGGTCGCCCTCGCGCAGTTTCGCACCGTTCCTATTGGGGGATGCGTTAAGTGGCTGGCGGGATGAGGTGTTTATCGAGCAGGAGGAATTGCGGGCAATACGCACGCCGCAATGGTTATACACGAACCTACTTCAAGGGCAGCCAAACATACCCTTTCGAGGATGAATTATACGATCTGGCCAGTGACCCGGCCGAAAAGGACAATCTGATAGCGAAAGCTGAGCTTTCAGAGGTAGCAAGATCGTTAAACGCTCAAACCGAAAGCTTCTTTGGGCGATATTCCGTTCCTGAATACGATTTGTGGAGCGGAGGCAGCACAAAATCAAACTCCGACAAACCCTGGCTCTGGCGCGACGCCTGGGGTGAGGAGTGGGAACCTATATTTCAAATGAGAATCGAAGGGCCGCCCAACAAGCTCAGAATCGCTCTGGCGGGGGGTGGAAACAAGGAGGATTCTCAGCTTCTTGACGCGTACTTCGCCCGCTGGATGGGCACGAGCGCTAAGATGCTGTACTTGCCGATCGCCTTGCGTGAGCCAGAAGTTTCCTTCAATGCTTGTTATGAATGGATTCGATCTGTTTTCGCTCCATTTGACATAAAAACCATTACGATGTGGACCGATTTGAATCAGCATCGTGGGGACAAGCTTGACGCCTTTGACTCGATATACATTGGAGGAGGCAATACCTTCTCCTTATTCGCCCAACTACTTGAAACTGGTCTTGCCGGGGCATTGCGTGAGTATGTGACTCAAGGCGGCGCGATCTATGGCGGCAGTGCCGGAGCGGTCATCCTCGGTCGAGATTTGCTCACAGTTGAGCATATGGACTCCAATGATGTTGGCCTTGTGCACCGGAGTGGTCTGGATCTCGTCGGTGGTCATGCCATTTGGGTGCACTATACGCCAGAGGATGACGATTTGATCCGCTGCTATATACGGCGGAACAACATCCCAGTTCTGGCTATCGCTGAGCGAGCAGGTATAGTAGCGGAGGGGAACAAGTTGATAGCCATTGGCCACACGGCCGTATACCGATTTGATGCCGGCATCAAAGAAATCGTCCGCTAAAATTTGTCGAGTTGAAGCCCGTCCGCAAGGCGCGGCCGTTCCGGCTTTATCCTAATCTCAAATTGCCTGATCCGCCAAGACCTCTTGCAGCACTTGAATCGCATGCAAATATTCGTCGATGTTTATGTGCTCATTAGGCGTATGATCAAGGCTGCTATCGCCAGGACCGTAGGCCAGAATAGGACAGTTCCACAATGGGGCGACGACGTTCATATCTGATGTGCCCGTCTTGAGCTTGAAACGTGGCCGTACGCCGGCCAGACGCAGCGCGCGGTTGAAGGCTCGAGCCAGCGATGTGCGCCGGTTTGATTGGTAGGCAGCTTCATAGGCGTAACAGCGCAAGGAAGCTTGACCGGCCAGTAGCGTTGCCAGCGCGGTGAAGTTTTCGACGTCGAAATCAGGCGGCAGCCGGATGCCCGCTTTGATGATGGCACTATTGTTCAGCCCGTCGCTATTGGTGTTGATCTGGCGCAGTGATGGCAGCAGTTGGTCGAAAAGCCGTTCGTGCCCCCGGTTGAAATCCATGATTACTTCTTCAATGTCGTTCCACCAGGCAACGGCCGTCTCCGCCACGCCTTGTTCCCTCCCAGCGCTATGGCCCATGGGCTGCTGCAAGGCATAATCGAGCAATAGTCGCCCTTTGTAACCCAGGGTTACGCCATCCCATCCACTTGGCTCCCCGATGATGCAGGTATCGGGCTGGTAGCGGGTCGCGAGATAACGCGCGCCTTTCGACGTAGCCGACTCCTCTTCTACAGCACCGGCGACGACCAGCCGTGTACCAGGTGCTAATTCGGCCCTGGCGGCGGCGATAACGAATGTGGCCAGAGGCCCCTTGGCGTCGACGCTTCCACGGCCGTATAAATTGCCATTTTCCATACGTACCGCAATAGCGCCCGGAACGGTATCCATGTGCCCGAGTAGCATGATCTCCTTCGTCACGCGGCCATCCGCATCCAGGCACTCACGCGATCCCACGACATTGCCTGCCTGGTCAATGTTTGCGTCCAGGCCAAGCGAGGTCATGGCCGATACCAGGAAGGCAGCGGCGGCCTCTTCCTGCCCAGACAGGCTGGGAATAGATACCAGCTCTCGTAGAAATTCAATCTCATCCATACCATGTACCATGTGTTTGCTGTAACGGAAACACCTTTTATCTGCGTTTATCTGTATCAATCTGCGTCCAAATTTGAAGCTGCCGGCTGACAACGATCACTGTTGATCGATGACTGTCGACTGATAGCTGTTAGCCCCTGAAGAAGTTGAACTTTTCCGCTTGCTGCGGTCGCGGTATTAGGCAGACAAAAAAGTTCAACTTCTACTCTGCGACGCTCTCATGCAGCACTTCTGTAACGGCCGCGATCACTTCATCCAGTTCCTGTCGTGAGATAACCAGTGGGGGTAGCAGTCGAATGACCGTAGGTCCGGCCGTCAGGACCTGAACGCCTTGTTGGGACAAAGCCTTTACCAGCGGCATCACGCGCGCCTTCAATTCGAGACCGATCATCAGACCCAGGCCGCGCACCTCGCGGATGAGTGGGGATTCAATCGCTTGCAGCCGCTGCATGAAATACGCTCCCAGATCGGCGGCACGCGCTATCAATCCTTCTTCTGAAAGTATGTGCAGCGTGGCCAGGGCGGCGGCACAGGCCAGCGGGTTGCCGCCAAAGGTTGAACCATGCACACCTGCCGGAAGCGAGACGACACGAGGTCCCAAAGCAATAGCGCCCATGGGCACACCACCGGCCATCGCCTTGCCCATACAGACGATGTCCGGCTGGATGCCCATATGCTCGAAGGCAAACCAGCGCCCGGTGCGGCCGAAGCCGGTCTGGACTTCGTCGACAATCAATAACACGCCCCGTTCGTTACAGAGTTCTTGAACGGCCTGGAAATAGGCGGTTGTCCCTGGACGAACGCCTCCTTCCCCTTGCACAATCTCCAGGATTACGGACGCCGTTGCGTCCGTAATCGCAGCGGCCAGTGGCTGGAATTGCCCAAATGGGACATGAGAAAAGCCAGGGACCAGGGGAACAAAGGGATCGCGGTATTTGCTCTTATGCGTGGCCGAAAGCGCACCCAGCGTACGGCCGTGAAAAGCGCGCTGCGTGGCGACAATATTGCTTCTTCCCGTACTCAAGCGAGCAAATTTGATGGCCCCTTCGATCGCCTCGGTTCCTGAGTTGCAGAGAAAAAAGCGATTCAAGCCAGGGGGGAAAATGTTTGCCAGTTTCTCCAGCAATTCGGCGCGACGGTCGTTGTAGAACATCTCCTGGCAAGTGATGAGTCTCTGCGCCTGCTCCGTGATTGCTTTAACCAGGACTGGATGGCTGTGCCCAATATTGGCCACGCCAATCCCCGCGACGCAGTCGATATAGGAACGGCCGTCCGCATCCCAAATACGTGCTCCTGATCCCCTTACAATGGCGACATCTCGTTTGGCGTAAACACCACTGCTGAATTCGTTTTCCAGAGCGACGATACTCATACGATCACCGTTCCATCTCCGGCCAATGCATGATGTAGCGGTTGTGGGCAGCGCCCGTCACTAAGAACGACGCGCCGCACGCCGCCGGCAAGCGCTTCCTGAGCCCCGAGCAGTTTAATACGCATACGACCCTGAGCATGGGTCTGGGTCACCTGCTCAATCTCTTCACGCTTAACAGCCTGAATCAAAGAAGATTCATCAGGGAAATCGCGCAGCAGACCAGGTGTATTGGAGAGGATGATCAAGTCGGTCGCGCCTAAGGCCGCGGCCGTTGCCGCGGCGGCGCGATCGCCATCCACATTCATGGCTTCTCCATCATAACTGATGGCGGGTGGCGTGAGAACTGGCAGCAATCCAACCTGCATCAAATCGCGCAGCAAGGTCGTGTTTACCTGCTCCACGCGCCCGGTATGGCTGTCGCGGATGATGCGCATGCGGCCGTTTTCCAGCGCGCGAATCGCTTTCTTGCGCGTCCCCTGCCAGAGACGGCCGTCGATGCCGGACAGGCCGATGCTGTTTATACCGCGACGTTGCAAGCGCTCGACGATGTTCTTGTTCACCTGGCCACAATAGACCATTTCAAAGATCTCCAGCGTTGCCCGATCCGTGAGCCGGCTGCTATAACCGGAAGGCGACGTAACAAATTGTGGAGGATGGCCGAGGGCCGTTGCCACCTGGTTAGTCAGGTGGGATCCGCCATGTATCAAGATTAGTTGCCGGCCCGCATCTACTAGATCGGCCACATCGGCGCATACCGCGTCATAATCAATTCCTTCACTGCCTCCCACTTTGATGACGATCATGGTTAGTCTCCTGTTAGTCGGGTAGTCGTTAGTCTCGCAGTCGAGTAGTCATCGGTCTCGTAGTCGTCCGCCGTTGTTTGTTCGCTGTTGATTGTTGGCTGCTAGATCGGGTGCAGACCCATAAACTCCAACCCACTGCGTTCTTCCCAATCCATCATGACGTTCATAGCCTGAACGGCCGTGCCGGCGGCTCCTTTCATCAAATTATCGATAGCGCTGATGACGACCAGCCGGTTTGATTGCGGATCTTTGACGAAGCCGATGTCGCAATAGTTTGTACCGCTGAGGATCTTGGGTTCGGGGAAGCGATATACACCATGCCGCTCCTTAACCAGGCGCACAAATGGTTCTTGGCCATACGCTTCGCGGTAGAGTTGCCATACGTCCCGCTCGTTGAGATCCTTGTTGAGGAAGAGGTGGGCTGTGCTCAAGACGCCACGCACCATTTCCACGGCCGTTGCCGAGAAATGTAATTCAAAATCGCCGAGTTCCTGGATCATCTCCGCTTGATGGCGATGTCCGACGGGAGCAAATGAGCGGACGCATCCACTGCGCTCTGGATGGTGGCCGGCCAGACCGGGGCTGTTTCCCGCTTCCGACGAACCCACCTTCACTTCGACAATAGCGCGATCTATCAGTCCCTGCTGGGCGAAGGGGAAGAGGGCCAGGTTAACGGCCGTTGCATTGCAACCGACGCCACTGACATAGCGCGCCTTTCTTAGTTCTTCGCGGTGTAATTCCGGCAGGCCATACACAAATCGCTCCAGCCACACCAGTTCAGGATGAGCAGCGCCGTACCACGTTTCGTATAGGGTGGAATCACGCAAGCGAAAATCGGCTGACAGGTCAATGATGCGTTCGGCCAGAGTGGACAAATGTGCAATCTGCCCCGCGGCACGGCCGTGCGGCAGCGCCAGGAAAAGCAAATCACACGGCTGCAAAGCCTCCACCGTTTCGAACTTCAGGCGAGTCGCCCCGCGCAGGTTGGGGTGCACGCCGTGTACGAAACGGCCGGCATAGCGCTGCGAGCTAACCTGGGCCACCTCTACCTGGGGGTGGGACAGAAGCAGGCGCAGCAATTCGCCACCGGCGTAGCCCGACCCGCCTACAATGCTGGCTCTAAGCGCCATGATTGGCTCTCCTGGGATAGGCGATCCTCGCCTACTTGCAGCACGTAATCCACAATGCGCGCCGGTATGTCGACGCCGGTAGGTTCGATGCTGTTGCGAAATTCCATGGTGTAGTTCACCTCATTAACCAGCAGATCTCCGCCAGGGGTTTCCAACAGATCCACGGCAACGACCCCACCGCCCACGGCCCGCGCCGCGGCCAGGGAAAGGTGGTGAATCTGCGGGGTAATGAGACAGTTCTCGGCCGTGCCACCGCGCGCCGTATTGGTGATCCAATGGGCCGAAGCGCGCGTGATCCCGCAGATTGTCTCGTCGCCAATAACGAATGTACGCAGATCGCGGTCCGGTTTGTCGATATATTCCTGAATATAGAAGATGGCGTGGTGATACGATCCCAGGGTCGCCTTATGTTCCAGAATCGCTTCCGCTGCTTCGCGGTCGTTTACCTTGGCCAGCAGACGGCCCCAGGAACCAACGGCCGGTTTTAGGACGACCGGATAGCCCATCTCTTCAATGGCAGCCAGCGCCGATTCCGGCGTCAGGGCGACATGAACCCGAGGAGTTGGCACGCCGGCAGCCATCAAGGCCAGTGATGTATTTAGCTTATCACCGCAGATCTGAGCCACATCAGCACTGTTTACGGTGGCAAATCCCCAGGACTGTAGAATCTGCAGCGCTGCCAGAGCGCGGGAATGGCTGACACAACGCTCCAGAAAAACGTCATATCGCCTCCAACTGTCACGTGCTTGAAGATCGAAGGTTGTATTGCGCACATCAATAAGGTCAAAATCAACGCCGCGCGCCTCAAGCGCTTGTACCAGCAGTTTTTCTTCCACGCGAACGCGTGAATAGAGAACACCGACTTTCATATCGTCCACCTCTGAACCCGTAACGCAAACTTTCCAGTTTGTAGCCGCAAGCTAGAAAGCTTGCGTTACGTATAGCAACTATCGTCCCTCATTCACCCCAATCTTCTTCAATCTCGGGAGCCAACTCCACGGCCAAGGGCGAAAGCTGCACAACCTCCAGTTCGACGCCGCATTCAGGACATTCGAGAATTTCACCCATAATCAGATCGCCTCCAGCCAATACCATTGCGCCACATTCCATACAACTAATTTCGTTCACAATATTTCTCCTTATAATTTGGTTTGGAGTAACCGCTTCAGCGGTAAAGTGACTGAAGTCACTACTCCACACGGGCTTATGTTTGACGGATAATCCGCCTGCAACAAAAAACGGGCTTACCGGCATGTCCGGTAAGCCCGCTTGCTTGACCTTTCTAAATCGAGCAGTCAGCAAACGTCGCTATCCAGACAGCGGTCCGGCCACGGCTTCTTGCTCTTCTTCAATGTGCTCAGGCAATTTAAATGGTTCATTTTTCGTAGGGGCGAGTCGATTGCGAATAGCCTTCAGAGATAACCAAGGACTTGTCCACCAACCGTCTCGCCCATATTAGCACCACAATAAAAAACGCCTCACCGGTATCTGGTGAGGCGTTTGAAATCTTGTCCTAAGGCAAGCAAACCTAACCAACATACCTGATGGTATCTTGTCCAGACTTCTTACCCTTCTTGCAGCAGATCGCTTCAATAAAACTATTCATGTGGCGAGAACTATAGCAAACGGCCGTTTGGTTGTCAAGCGGCGTTTCTTCATCAAGGTTCCACGAACAAGCTGTCAGGCACTTTACGCGAAGACTTGACCAATCTCCATAGGTGTGGCTGCGGTGCGTTTGTTGCTGAAGGTTCGCGCAGTCTGCTGACAAGTCGTTCCTGCACCCTTCTTCATGTGTTGCGGATCAGCCGCGTGGAAAGGCGAATAAGGCCGATTGGGTCAGACGTGTAGTATAGATAACCTGATCAAGCGTCAAATAGGAAGCGCGCGGCCGTCCTGGTTCTCTGTGGTATGCTCGTGCCTGCTCTTCTGACCAGAAGAAAAGTGAGTTTTGTCAGAAGGCGTCGATGATACTGGGATCTTTCAAGGAGCCAAAATCGACCATCGGAACTGATAGCATGGGATTTGCATCAGATTCCTGCACCCGATAATTGAGCTCTCTATCCATTTCAATATGTAACGTACGGCCGCTTTGCGAACATTTACTGGCGATGATGAAGTCCAGCGTTTCGTTTCGTAGTTGCCCTTGCACGAAGGGCGTCGCTATCGCGTCAACCGCTCAAGCGGCGTAAATCTGTTCGCCGCTGCTAAAGAGCACCTTATGCGGTGTTGGCTCGATTGTTACCGGATAAGCCCACACCACATCCCCGTTCTCATTTCGAAACAGAAACGTCAGGTGCGCTTCCAACTCATCCAGAATAGTGACCACTCGATCTGGCGCTAATGAGAGACTTTCGGCGATCGATAATGGGCTCAATGGTTCGCCACGTCTGGGAAGTTCTAGAACCACGAAGTCACGCACACGGTGGTGATCGACACTCATAAAACTCAGACTCTTGCCTGCTGCCACGCTGCCGCGTTTAACTTGGCGCTGCCACAATGCCTGTGGAATGGGCAAAAGCGCACGCCCAATTCCAAGAAGCGATCTGTTCATAGGTCCCCTATCCTTATTCTTGCCTGTGAAGTCTATCATAAACCTATACGCCAATCCTAGCGCAGAGTTGCGAATTAACAAACTGTGGCCAAGAGGGAATTGAGTAGCAATCAGGGTCGGAGAGTTGTGGTGTCTGCTAGATACAGAGAAACGGCTCGTCAAGTGGTTGTCAAGTCTCAGGGGCTGTATTTTGTGTAGTCTGCATCCTCAGATGCGGGCGGCTCAGGTCAACGCCATCCAAGGATGCCTGACTACACGGAGGTTTTTGATCTACTTTGTCTGGTATACTGTATTCATGAATTCATTAAGGGGATGTCATGGGCCGTAGGGTCCACCACCATGAATTGGCTGATAGCTGCCAGCTGTCAGCTATTCTCAGAGGAGACGACATGCGCCGCGGAGCACCACCATGAATGATAATTCACGGCTAAACAGATTTCGTACACCTCATTTCAATCTGGGTAATCTGCGTAATCTTTGATTTTCGAAGGAGCTAACCATGGACTGGCAAGAACAACTCAACGGAGATTCCGTAACCTGGCTGCTGGATACCGACTCGCCCGGCGTTCGCTACCTGGCACTGCGCCATCTACTGGATACTGCACCGGACGACCCGGAACTGTTGGCCGCCCGAGATAATGCTCATGAAGATGGGCCCATAGCTGCAATCTTGTCCAAGATGCAAACGGAAGGTTACTGGAAAAAAGCGGGGCCAGGCTACAATCCGAAATATTGGTCTACCGTCTGGTCGATTATCACCCTGGGACAATTGGGTGCCTCGGTGGCCAGCGACGAGCGTATCGCGCGAGGCTGTGGCTATATTCTCGATCATTCACTCGCTGCCGGTGGCCAATTCACCATGAGTGGCGCGCCGTCGGGCACGATCGACTGCCTGCAAGGCAATCTTTGTGCAGCATTGCTAGATCTGGGCTGTGAGGATCCCCGGCTGGAGCAGGCGCTGGAGTGGATGGCGCGCACGGTGACCGGGGAAGGACTGGCTCCAAATACGGAACGCCGGGCACCCCTTCGCTATTATGCAGGCAATTGTGGGCCTGATTTCGCCTGTGGCGCGAATAACAAGTTGTCTTGCGCCTGGGGTGGCGTGAAGGTGATGCTGGCCTTCAGCAAAATAGCGCCGGAACGAAGATCGCCATTGATGGAGAAGGCTGTCGAGAGAGGGGTAGATTTCCTGTTCAGTACGGACCCGGCTCTGGCCGATTACCCCATGGGTTGGAATGAAAAGCCCAGCCGCAATTGGTGGAAGTTTGGATTTCCCGTATTCTATGTCACGGACTTGCTGCAAAATGTGGAGGCCCTGGTTGGATTAGGGTATGCAGACGATCCTCGCCTTGCCAACGCCTTGCGCTTGATACGTGAAAAACAAGATGAGCAGGGCCGTTGGCCCCTGGAATATAGTTACAGCGGCAAGACTTGGGTTGACTTCGGTCCCCCAAGACAGGCTAATAAGTGGGTAACGTTACGCGCCTTACGGGTTTTGAAGAGCGTGTCGAATTAATGTTATTAGCGAAGCCAGACATGGCATTTCCCAACTGAAATGCCATGTCTGCAACTGTTGAAGGTTAAGGTGTTGCCCGTCCAGGTCCTAAAAGAGGACAGACGAAGTAGAGATCCTCACCATCTGGAGTAACCAGGTGCCACCGGCCACCAACATAACCCTTGTCTCCATGCCCGAACTCGGTTTGGAGCTGCCCGTCGACCATCTCCAATTCCTGGAATGGGCCATGCGGGGGCACGGGACTGGCCGTGACGATAGAGTCGTAATAAAGACCCTGGCCTGTAACATAGATAATGGGACCGTCACCACGCCCACCTGTTCCGCCACGATCGGCGTTGGCAACTCCGGGGGCAACGAGAAACATGGCCACGAGGGCGCCTAAAAGTAAGACTCCGAACACACTATATTTTTTACTCATGCTTTATCTCCTTGAAAATAGCTTTCAGAAGTCAGCAATTAGCCGTCAGCCAACCAGTCTCTATCTGATTCAATCCTGGCGGGCGGTTGCTTTTGTTGACTCCTTGACAGCAAACTCTGGTTTCAACTGCGTCGCAAGGCCCTTACAACAACTTCCTCAAAGATAGATCAAAGATGTTACAGAATGCTTCTCAGAGAGCTTACGTGAGTATTAACAGGCTATCGCAATCGAATGAAACCTGTTCTTTGAAGTGAGGGCGAAGGGGAATTGGGAGCAGGGAGTAGGCCGGGCAGGCGGGCGATAACTGTTTTCTTCTGCGGAACAATGATCGATCGGCAAGAATTTTTAGTTGACATAATATCGGTAAATGCTATCAGACATTGACACGGCCGTAACTCTCCTTATAATACTAAACAGCATCAAGATAATTTCATATATACAGCCTCCGGGAGGAGTAGGCGGGTTGAATTCTGACAGAGAAGTCGAGGTCCTGGTTGAGAGCCTCCGCAGCCGATTCAACGCCGAAAGTCGCCCGGATTGATTGCCGAAGAAAGTGCGAGTTGCCAACTCCCTTATTGTTGGCAGGTCTCATGAGTAGAGCGGCACGGGTTCACCCGTTACAGCGAAACCCTGATGATGGTCGGGGTGCAGAGTGCGCCAGGTCAGCAATGACCGGCGAACCGAGGTGGTACCGCGGAAGAGATAAACTCTTTCGTCCTCTAGTGGACGAAAGGGTTTTTTATTTTGATAGGTTTGCAGGAGTGCAGCAATGAATATGCCCAAGCGATACAATCCAAAAACGGCCGAACCAGAGGTGCAGGACCAGTGGCAAGTGAGCGGCGTCTATGATTATGATCCCCAAGGAGAGGCACCTGTCTACAGCATCGATACGCCTCCGGCTACCGTTTCGGGCAAACTGCATCTGGGCCACGTTTATTCCTACAGCCACGCCGATTTTGTGGCTCGTTTCTGGCGTATGAACGGGCATAACGTCTTTTATCCCATGGGCTTTGACGATAACGGCCTGCCAACGGAGCGCCTGGTGGAACGCATACAAGGGATTAGTGCCAGGGACATTGGCCGTGCCGCCTTCATCGAAAAATGCCTGGCTGTTAGCGAAGAAGCGGAAAAAGAATACCGTCAGCTTTGGACGCGGCTGGGGCTGTCCATTGATTGGCGTTACACCTACCGTACCATCGACGATCATTCGCGCCGTTTGGCCCAACACTCCTTCCTCGATCTGCTGGACAAGGGATTGGCTTACCGCAAAAAAGCGCCGGCTATCTGGTGTCCCGAATGCCAGACAGCTATCGCCCAGGCGGAATTGGACGATTTGGATCGCGACACCACCTTCTATACGCTGGCCTTCGAGCTGGAAAACGGGCAGACGCTGCCCATCGCCACGACCCGCCCGGAGTTGCTGCCCGCTTGTGTGGCCGTCTTTGTGCACCCGGATGACGGCCGTTTGGCCCAGCTGGCCGGCCAGCAAGTACGGGTGCCCCTTTTTGGCCAGACAGTGCCCATACTGGCTGATCCTGGAGCCGATCCGCAGAAAGGGACTGGTGCGGTGATGTGCTGCACTTTTGGCGACACGGCCGACGTGCAATGGTGGCATACACACAACCTGCCGCTGCTGCAGGCGATCGCGCGCGACGGCCGTATGACACAAGCAGCGGCTCCATTTCAGGATCTAGAGATTGGCGAGGCGCGGCGGAAGATCATTGAAGAGTTGGCAAAAAACGATCAGTTGCTGGAAAGGCAGCCCGTATCGCAATCGGTGCGTGTGCACGAACGGTGTGACACGCCGGTCGAATATATCGTCAGTGAGCAATGGTTTGTGCGCCTGCTGGATTACAAGGCAGATTTTCTAGCTGCCGGGGAGCAAGTGACGTGGCATCCGCCGTTTATGGGAACGCGCTACCGCCAGTGGGTAGAGAACTTGAACTGGGATTGGGGAATATCACGCCAGCGCTATTACGGCGTGCCCTTCCCGGTCTGGTATTGTGATCAGTGCGGCATGATCATCACCGCCAGTGAAAAGGAGCTGCCGCTCGATCCGCTGTCTCAGCAGCCCGGCAAGCCCTGCCCCACCTGTGGTGGCGAATCCTTCACAGCGGAAGGGGATGTGATGGATACCTGGGCCACCTCTTCGCTTTCACCGCAAATTGTAAGCCGTTGGCCAGATGATCCCGAGCTGTACGAACGTGTGTACCCCTTCACCTGCCGGCCTCAGGCGCATGAAATTATCCGGACCTGGGCTTTCTACACCATCGTGAAATCTTTTTTCCACTTCGACGCGGTGCCTTGGAGCAATGCCGTGATCTCCGGCTGGGCGCTGGCCCCGGCGGGCAAGGCCAAATTGAGTAAGAGTCGTGGCGGTGGACCTGTTGCCCCTTTGGAAATGATTGAGGACTATTCGGCCGATGCCGTGCGTTATTGGGCGGCCAGCACCGGCCTGGGCAAGGATGCCGTGATCAGTGAAGAACGGATCCAGGCCGGGGCCAAACTGGCGACCAAATTATGGAATGTGGCCCGTTTTAGCGGCCGTTTTTTGCAGGAATATGATCCAGCGGGCGCGGATACCTTGGCACCTGAGGCGTTGAGTGCCGCCGATCGCTGGATCCTGGCGCGGACACATGCCCTGATACAACGCTGCACACAACTGTGGCAAAACTATGACTACGCCACTGCAAAGAGCGAAGTGGAGATCTTCTTCTGGCGCGATCTGGCGGATAACTACCTGGAAATGGTTAAGAAGCGGCTCTATGAGGATATCGGTGCCGGGGGCGCACGCTTCGCCCTTTACGAGACGCTGCTGGCTACGATTAAGCTGCTGGCGCCCATAATGCCGCACGTGACGGAACGCATCTACCAGGGCTTATTTGCCGGGACGGACGGGGCAAGTTCGATTCACCGTGCGCGTTGGCCGCAGATGGAAGCGCAGTGGCTGGATGATACGGCCGTCACTCTGGGAGATACGCTGGTGGCCATTGCTACGGCCGTGCGTCGTTACAAGAGCGAAAATAACCTGTCGCTGGGTGCGGAACTGGCAGAACTGCAATTAGCAACGGCCGATCCTCTTCTGGCATCGGGTCTGAGAGGGGCCGCAACAGACCTGAGCAGCATTACCCGCGCCGGGAAAATCAGGGTTGGCCGAACAATTGACGCAGGGTTGGATACTGTTGCCATCACCGGGCAAGTTCACATCGCCATCTCCGCTGAGGCAGCCCGATCAAATGGCGTGGCGGGAGGCTAAGGATATCCGTTTGGTGGCTGGTTTTCTTCTGAGGGCGGAACCAATACCGGAAGATAGGCGTAATCTGTGGGTATCCAAAGTACGACAGCCGTTTGTGTGACGTTACTGGGCACACCATTCACAAAGGCTTGATTGGTTACCTTGGAACTGTGCTTAATCACGATATCGTCAATGTGCCAGCCATAATACCCGTAGATTTCATCTGTTCCAAGTCTGAAGCGGATCTGTACAGCCTGGCCCGCGTAGGGATGCAGATTCACACGAGTCTGAATCCAATCATAAGTATAATCACTGAAAGCGAGTCGCCCGGCGAGTGGATTTGAAGTGTATTCATCAAGCTGAAACGTATAACCGTTTTCGAGAATCAGATCCCCCAAATCCTCCCAGGTCGCCCCGTTATCCGTCGAAATCTCGATCACCCCGCCATCGTACCCTATCTCGAGATCGTAATAATGCCAGAAGCTTAGCTCCATTCGTGGTGGTAGAACGCCGGGTACGTTCAAAATCAAATATTGGTCACCAACCTGACCAAGATTCGGCGCGAACCAGGAAGTTGAACCGCTATGAGTCCACCAGTCAGCCACAGACCAATCACTGTCTGCATAGGCGGGATCATGGGAGACTGACCAGGCATCCAGGCTCCCCTCGAGGTTATCAGAAAAATGGACGAAAGATGTCTGATAATCGGCATCCACTTCTACGGCAAATTCGCCTGAAAAGGTACCGTTTGGTGCCAACGGTGCCACGTTCCAAAGGATCACACCATTCTCAAGGAGTCCTCCATTGCTTATTGAGTTGGGGACGAGGGATGTACCGGCGGGAATTGTGTCCGAAATAACGAGATTGCTCGCTACCACGGTGCCGACGTTTTCCAATGATAAGGTGTAACTGAGGACATCACCCGGTGTGACAGCTTGCGCTGCGGCACTCTTTTCTAAGGTCACGAAGGGCAGTTCCATGGTCTCGGCTACCCACGCCGTAAATTGTGAGACGCGGGTGTATACGCCGGGTAAACCAGGCCACGCGCAGCCGTAGCCCCAACTCACCAATCCGGCAAGGTTCCAGTTGCTCGTTGTAGAATCCTGTACCATTAGCGGCCCGCCGCTGTCCCCATAACATGAATCGCGTCCACCCTTATATTGGAACCCGGCACACATCATATTCTCAGTGACCCCTGCGGTTAGGTAGTTCGCTTCGAACGCCTCATTGCAGACTTCGTTGGACAGGATGGGCAGTTCAACCTGATGGAGCGTTTCGGGATAATCATTTCCTCCCGGTGTGGGCTGTGCGGCGCGGTTGCCCCAACCGCTGACCGTGGACAATTCACCCACCAGGGTTCCCACGTCCGGGGCAACCAGTGCGATTGGTTGCACAGGTAATCCACCGTTTACACCGGCCGTCAGGTTGGCTGGCGTAGTCAGTTGGATCAAGGCGATGTCAAAGTCCTGTGTATAGGCGTCAAAATCAGGATGGACGACGAAGTGACGAGAGGCGATGCGCTGCACATCGGGTTCAGGCTTGAACAAATTGTGGGCACCAAGTACAACGTCGATGTCGCTATGTTCATAGCCGCTGACGCAGTGCGCGGCCGTTAACACCCACCATTCGTCGACCAGCACAGCGCCGCAAAATTGCCCATCGTACATATTGGTCGCATCAGAGTGGACCAGCGCCGCCTGCCATGGCCACGCTCCGGGGACTGCCTCCTCCCCCCCGACGATATCCGGCTCGTTGGGCGCTGCCAAGGTAGACAAGCCAGCAAAAAAGATCGCCAAAACAGCCAGGGCCAAACCGGTCAACAAGTTCTTGCGCTTCATGGGAAAACCTCCTATCTGGAGTTTCTATTATACCGTAATAGTCCGCGACTTGTCTGTAAAGCGATTTATAGTTGTAGCGTTCTCCAAAAGCCCTTTGGGGGATTCTTCAAGTACAGTCGTGGGCAAGCAGACCTACGATACCTTTGGCATCAGAGAAACAGACCTCTTGGACTGCCTGTGCTTATCCCACGGCGCATATTCCAAGAGGTCTGATTTACGCTCAGCCCAGTAAAACTGTCGGGCGAGCCAACTCTTGCGTGACTTGCCTAAAGCTTAGCATGGGCGAGAAGTGGAACCTTCGCCCATCTTGTTACGAATCCAAGCCATTGTAGATGGCGTTGCCCAGGAGCCGGAATGTGTTCTCCGGGTGCGCGCGGAAGGTGGTATCCAGGCCGATCAGGGTCGTATCGCTGTCACCGGATCAGATCCGTGAACGACGACCGGCTGGCCCGCGGCCCCACTGCCTTGCCAGCCGACCCAGTAACCGGAGACGACGAAGTCACCGGTGCCAAACTCGGCCGAAGTTTCGACGCCCGCACCAAGCCTGGTAAACCATGCCGGGCCATAGACAAAGGCGTAATCGTCGTCAAGGAAGCCGCCGGCAACGCTGTCATCGGCGTTATAGGTAACATTCACAATAGCGTTGTTGCTGCTGCTTACGCTGGTGTAGTCAACGTCGATGATACCGGCGGATTTTGCCAACCCAATACCGGTACTGCGCAGCCCGACGTAGTCGCCACCGGCGGCGAAGAAATTGGTAAGGGATGTGCGTCCAGCGGCACTCAGCCCGTTCCAGCTTCTGCTGTAATTTAAGAAGAGATCGTAATTCTCCACGACACCGGCATTGATATCACCTGTACTGACCGTGTCGTAATCGAATCCAAGTACCCCCAGAGCCCAGCGTGTGTATTCATCGGCGTAGACGGCGATGCGCTGCTTTTCCATCATAACCGCATTGGCCGGTGGTCCGCTGATGGCGAAGACATCCAGGGCGTGCTCGTTGGCCAACTCATTGGCCAGGCTCGAATTGGCGGGTACGATGAAGGTGCCCGGCTCGAAGTCGCGGCCGCGGTCTGTGAAGGCGCCGGATGCCCTCTGCACGGCAACGCCACGGTCGATCAGCTCGTTCGTCACCTGGAAGGCGGCGAGGCTGGTCGGTTCGTAGGCGTAAGCCTTGCTCGATTGCCTGAAACTGAAGCGCGAGGAGCATCCGCTTTGTTGACCGGATTGGTTTTAATGCTCATATCATCTTCCATGACCACCCGGCTGGTGCCCCAGAGTAAGGGATGGCTCCACGCGGCCGGAGGCGAGTAGAAATCCAGCCCTGGGACGGCGGAGAGATCGGGACCGGCGCTGAGGATGGTGTTGGCCAGCCCGCGTTTGGGCTGATTCATCCAGACGATGTAAGTCCCTTTCGGGTAAGTTGTGCCATCCACCATGAAGGACTGGCTGGCCTGTTCAACCTCCACGTCGTTGAAGATCAGGAAGTCTACCAGGCGGGCTGCCTGGTGCGAACTTTGCTGCAAGGGTTGGCCGGCCGGTATGACATAAGCGGCCGGAAATTCCTGCACTGTCAATTCGTTGTATTGCTCCCACTGCGTTTCGTCCAGCAAGTTCTTGCGGGATGAGCATCTGCGGCAGGTCGAGGGCGCCGCGACGGAAGACCTCGATCTGATCGTGGACCATGGCCTCTCGATTCTCGGCCACGAAATTAAGGGCGCCCCACACCGCGGCATAGTGAGCGTCAACGCCCAGGTCGCCACGGTTAGGGGTTTCCAGTGTATGGCCATAGGAACCGTGGTACATGGCATACATGGGCACATACTGCGCGCCCCAGTCATCCCAGCCGTCCGGATCTTGTACATAAGGAATCTGGGCGGGCAAGCCTGTCTGGGCGAACAGCTCATCTCTCATCGCATAGGCCTCGTTTAGGGCCCATTGCAAGTAAAGGTCGTACTCGTAGTTGGGATTATGGGGCGGCGTTGTCGGCTCGATCAGCATAGGATTGACAAAGCCATGCAGGTCCAGCGTGACCATGGGATTCCACTCGGTTAAAACCTTGACCGTGGCCTGGGTCTCGGGTTGGGTTTGAGAGATGAAATCCCGGTTGATGTCGAAGCCGTTGGCATTCTGGCGTGTGTACATGACCCGGCCGTCCGGATTTTGGACGACGTTGACCAACAGAATCACGTTTTCCAGAATGGCCTGTACCTCGGGGGTATCTTCATAGGCCAGGGTCTCGATGAGCCGGATGGCCGCGTCAACGCCCGGATTTTCGTTGCCATGGATGCTGCCGTTGATAAATACGGGCACCTTGAAATCGCCAAACTTGTCGATCATCTCCTGCGCTTTTTCGGGATCCTTGAGCATCGTGTTGCGGATGGCCTGGTAGCGGCCCAAACGCCCCATCGCCTGGGGATCGGATAGGGTAACAAGAAAGAGGTTGCGTCCGCCGGCCGATTGGCCGATGACATCAACCTTGACCCGGTTGCTGTTGACTTCGATCTCGCGCAGCTTGGGTGCGATCTCGGAATAGAGTATGGAGTCGTAATACGGGGAGGGGTTTTCCTCTTCCGGTTCCACATCCCACCAGTTTCCAGGGCCGGCAGCCACTGTGCCGGCAACCAGCATAATAACGATGCAGACCAGCGCCAAGAATAGAAAGCGCATTGACTTGTGACTCTTTGTGTTCATTTTTTCCGTCTCCTAATGTCCTAAAACTCATTCCAGCAAAATGGTCGTAAACGGCTGTTTATGCCATATAGTTCCTCCTTTACGCCGATCAAGGATCGGGAAGATAAACCGAGTTTGCTTGACTCGATTTGTGCATTAGGGACGAGGGACTGGAACCGACAAGGATTCTCACATAATGATACACCAAAATTAGCCCTATCAAACTTAAAATTTCTCAATTGACAGGCGGAAACGGCCTTGATTTAATTTGTATGGGGGGGGTGAGTCTGAGGGTGATCCCAAACAGCGGGGTTATACCCAGAAAGCCTTCTCCAGATCGGTAAATTCTTCCGCCGGTCCGTCGAACTTGTTGTGGCCTAATCCCACCGTCCTTTACTGCCTAATCAGGCGATTGATGCGACCACCTTTTCTTGCTCCAGACGATTTATTTCCGCTGCCTCATAACCAAGCAGGTCGCTGAGTATGGGGCGCGTATGTTCGCCCAATCGGGGGGCGGGTGTTGCGTCGACCTCCGGAGCCGAGGATAACATGGGCGTGGTGCGCGCAAATTGATACTTGCCAACGTCAGGATCATCCACCGTAACCAGCATCTTGCGTGCTTTCACTTGTGGCGATGCGAAAACATCCGTGGCCGTATATACCGGTCCCACGGGTACGCCTTTGGAGTTGAGCACTTCTTCAGCTTCAGCGCGAGTTCGTTCAACCAGCCAACCTTCAATAATCGGATCCAGGAATTCAGCATTGGTGGCACGAGCGGACCCATCCGCGCTGCGCGGATCGTCGATGAGATCCTCGCGGCTCATCACCTGGCAGAGGCGCTGCCAGATCAAATCATTGGGCACATTGAGGGCCAGATAGCCATCGCTACACTTAAACGCTGCCCGGGGGTAAGCATGGCGCAGCCGCCCGCGCTGCGGCTCCTCGCCGGTTAGTGAATATAACATCACCATGCGTTCATTGAGCGCCAGCATATTATCCAGCATAGCACTGTCTACAAACTGCCCCTCGCCGGTTTGCTCACGCATGAACAACGCTAACATGATGCCATAGGCAGTGCAAAGCCCGGAATAGACGTCTGCCAAACCATATATCGTCCACGAAGGCGGCTTGTCGGCAAAGCCCACCAGGTTCATCACGCCGCTCATAGCTTCAGCCACGATATCAAAGGCGGGCCTGTTACCGTACGGCCCTTCGTAGCCTGGTAGACGGCCGAAACCGGAGATCGTGGCATAGACCAGCCGGGGATTCAAGCGATGCAGCACTTCATAGTCGAAGCCCATTTTGGCCATCGCCCCTGGCCGCAAATTCTCGACGACCACGTCGGACACATCGACCAGCTTGCGGAAAATCTCCTTTCCGGCTTCGCTGCGCATATCTAAGGCAAGGCTCTTCTTGTTGCGGTTGTAAGCCATAAAGCCGCCCGCTTTCTTCGTACCATCTGCGCCTTCGGCAAAAGGGGGAATAGCCCGGCGCGGGTCGCCCGAACCGGGTCGCTCAATTTTGATCACTTCAGCACCGGCGTCGGCCAGTAATAGCGTGCAGTAAGGCGCGCTCATATACTGTCCAAAACTGACGACGCGGATGCCCGTTAATGGACGTAACATGACGCTCCCTTCAATCTAACCACTCGACTACGGTTGAAACGCCTTGTCCGACGCCCACACATAGAGAGGCGAGGCCGTAATAAGGCCGGCGCTCATGTGGCGCGCGGCGCTTCATCTCGTGTAAGAGGGTGGTCAGAATGCGTGCGCCTGAACAGCCGAGGGGATGGCCGAGTGCTATGGCGCCGCCATTGACGTTGGTTATCTCGGGGCGCATGCCCAGCTGTCGCATCACGCCCAGGGATTGTGCGGCAAATGCTTCGTTCAATTCGATCAGGCCAATGTCATCCAAGGTCAGACCGAGACGCTTCAGCAATTTGCGCGTTGCGGGCACCGGGCCATAGCCCATAACGCCGGGATCGACCCCCGCGATAGAAGAACCTACCCAACGAGCCATGGGCTTGAGCTCTAATTCTCGAGCCTTTTCGGCGCTCATCAGCAGTAAAGCCGCCGCACCATCGTTGATGCCGCTGGAATTGGCGGCGGTGACGGTACCACCCTTGCGGAAAGCAGGCCTCAAGCGCGCCATTTGCTCCATACTGGTGTCGAGGACAAGTTCACCATTTTCAACCCGATAACGAGGATGCTCGTCTGTATCGACAATGATTGGGTCTCTTTTGCGTTGGGGCACGGAAATGGGAATGATTTCGTCCTTGAATCTCCCTGCGTTAATTGCAGCCACGGCACGCCGGTGGCTCTCCACGGAAAAAGCATCTTGATCCTCGCGGGTGATGTCCATCTCGTCGGCGATGTTTTCGGCCGTTTCCCCCAGGCCGATGATAGGATACATGGCATCCATACGTGGATTCTCAAAGCGCCAGCCGACCGTGGTGTCGTAAATCTTGGGCTGGCCCACCTGGTACCCTTTCGCCGGTTTGGAGATCGTCCACGGCGCGCGGCTCATACTCTCCACGCCACCGCCAATGTAGACGTCTGCTTCACCCACCAGGATCGATTTTGCCGCGATATTGACCGCTTCTAGGCCCGAGGCGCAGTTGCGATTCACGGTCAGGCCGCCAACCTCCTTGGGGAAACCGGCCAACAGCAAGGCCATACGCGCGACGTCGCGATTGTCTTCACCGGCCTGATTGCCGCAGCCGGCGTATACATCCTCGACGAGCGCCGGGTCAATGCCGGTACGCTTGATTAATCCTTCGAGTACGTAGGAAAGCAAATCATCCGGTCGAATCGAGGCCAGCGCACCGCCTACCCGGCCAACGGGGCTTCGAACAGCATCAATGATTACAACTTCTTTCATGGTTAGCAGTTTTCCTCCAATTCAGTCACAAAAGCCGCCAGGCGCGCAGCAACTTCGCGCAGGCGCGGGTGCTGATTGTGAATAAAACGATCTGTATCGGGATCGTCGTAATAGGCTGCAGTGATATTCTGCGCTTGCTCATCTGTTTCCATATCCAGGAAGCTGGTCGATAAGCGCAGCGACAAAGCGTTTGGATCATCTCCGAAAGTAGCGCCCGGCAAGACGGCGATCTCATACTTTTCCAGTAGATAATGGCCGAGATCCTGGCAGGTAAACACGCCGCGCGCCGCCAACGGCTCGCGCCACTTGGCGAAGGAGGGATATAAGTAAAAAGCGGCCGTAGGTTCCGGACATGATACACCGAACTCAAGCAATGCATCATGAAGATAGCGTGTACGCGCGGCGTGCATTTGCGTACAGGCCTGTATATATTCCTCGACTTCGGGACTGCCCCCATACGCTACTTGCGCAGCCATCTGAACAGGCGCTGTTACACAAGACCAAACAGTGCCTGCAATGGCCTTGATTGCTCGCTCCAAAGCCAGGCCTGCATCTGTTGGTGGCAATATAGCCACACCAAAACGCCAGCCGCCGAGAGACATATGCTTGCTCAAACCCCCTAGTACGACAGTCCCGTCGGGATATGTGTGAGCTGGAGAAACATGAGCAGCTCGGTCATAAGAGACCATGCCATATATCTCATCGCTGAGGATCATCATTTCACGTTCACGCGCGAATTCGGTTACTTCCCGCATGTCGTCCACGCCTATACTGGTTGATGTTGGATTATGGGGTGTACTGAAAAGCAGGAGATCAGGACGGCGCCATTGCTTGGCCGCTTCCTGCATCGCTCCTTGAATGCGATTGACATCTACGCGATATCCATCGGCGGGATCCATCGCTACTTCCAAAAGCAATCGTCCTGTCAACGTGGCCTGATCCTGGTAAGAGGACCAGGCTGGCGTGGGCATGATAATATCGCCGTCTAAGGCCAGCATCATGGCGTAAAGGAGGGACTTACTGCCCGGTCCAATCACAACCTGGTTCGTGGCGACCGGTAGGCCGAAATGACGTTCATAAAAGTCGGCTATATTTTGCCGCAATTCGGGCAAGCCTAATGCAGGCAGGTAGCTGCGCTGCTGTGCATTATCTTGCAGAGCCTGGGCCACCAGCGGATGAACCGGAAAACGGGACTCACCAAAGCCCAAATGATACACTTCTCGCCCACTCGCGCGCATCTCCTGAATACGATCGTTCATGGACAGAGTGGGGGAAGGCTTGAGACCTTTCAAGCCGCTACGTGAAAACCGGAAGGGACGGTAAAAATTACTCATCATATTTACACCCGTTTGCCCGATGATACCCTGTTCCCGCCAAATACTCATCTGTTATGGGCAAGCAGTTTGTAATGGAATAAGGGCTAAACGTCGAAAGGTGAAGATTGCCACCATAAATCGTCAGCAAAATCGCCCTCTTCGAAACCATTAGAGTGCCAAAGCTCTTGTTTAAGTTGCTCATATACATAATAAAACAATCGGGCAGAGCTCGTAATTGAAAATTACGCCCAAAAGGCGGGAGCGAAAATTCTTTTTGTGCAGGTGGGGGAAGGAGCGGCAGATCTGCGGATGCGCAGCATAATTGGTACAGAGATCGTCGGCAAGAAAGGGACAAGGCAGCGTATTAAATTCGAACTTGCCGGGTTGCTCTTCAAAGGGAACTAGATGAATTTCCTGCAGAGAGGACCATGATATTTGAAGGCCTTTGGCAAACTCTGAGACATCTTTTTGGGAGAGGACGGGATAAATCAGTTTGCAGCAGTTGGCATATTGGGTGCAATCGATCTGGGCAGCGACCTCATCATAAATGATATGGACGATTGCATCCAGGTCTGTTGAGCTCATATCCAAGGTTTTGAGGAACATGCGGAAAGCCATATTTTCCTCTCCTTTTTTGAGCGCTGCCTGGGCAATAAAGGGGAGATCGATTTTGAGGCTCATTTCCAATTCTCCATCTTCTAAGAATCTAGGACAAGCCAAATTAGGACTGGTCTGGTATCACATTCGTTATTACCAGTAATTTCTGGAGAAACGCTGTTCCTTCCAGGGGTCGGCTTCATTGTGATAACCTGCCTTTTCCCAAAAGCCACGCTTATCCTCTGCCAGGAACTCCAGCCCGCGCAGCCACTTGCCCCCTTTCCAAAAATAAGCCGTTGAATTTTCGCTGCGATCAGCGAACGTACCGACGACAGCGCGCAAGGGATAACCATGGTCAGGTGTCAACGGTTGCCCATTATAATGTGTGGCCAGCAGGAAGTTGGGTTGCACTACCTGTTCAAGCGGCGTATTTGTTGTGTAGCCGTGTTCGCAATGCTGTAGTACGAAGCGTGCTTCCGGTTTGGGCCTGATAAACCCCTCTTTGACTAGAGTCGCCACAGACACACCCTCCCACTCCGTATCCACTTTCGACCAGCGGGTGACGCAGTGAATATCCATGACGATTTTCGTGCGAGGGAGCTCATTAAATGCTTCCCAGCTCCAGGTCACTTCATTTTCCACAAAACCAAAGACGCGAAAATCCCACGACGCCAGGTCGGCCTTCGGTACGGGCCCATAATGCAGCACGGGAAACTTCTGTGTCAGCGATTGTCCTGGTGGCAGCCGGTTCATATCGCGAGCGTTTGCTTCTTCCTGGCGGCGGCTGAGGATTCTTTTCAACATGTTGGCAAACTCCTTCGACTATCTGAATTCCGCCTCGCATTTTAACTGCAATAGTGAGAACTGAAGCTTTCCTTAGCACCCTTTAAGGATAACCGAGGGCTTTGCCAGGAGATCGAGTTGAATCCGTTTTCGTTCGTTACTTTTATGGAAGCTCTGTCACTAATAGATAAAGGCCATCGCGAATCAATATTATCGATAAGTGCAAATAGGAGAAGTATATATGAAAAACTTGGGAGTAGTTCTTGCGGTCGGAATAACGGCCGTCATCGTCATAACCATTGGCTTTCTTAATTTCTTTCCAGTTTCCGAGCCACAACTTACTGACGGGGGCGGTATCCTAGCTCCGGTTGCCGAAACCATCGTTGTCCCCGATATGGCGGCTGTTGCGGCTGCGTTTGACGCCCGCCAAACATTACTCGAGGCACAGATTGCCGAACTTGACGCCGAGTATGCTAACCGGCTGGCCGCATACGATTTGCGGGTCGAAGAACTAAGTACGTTGATTGTGGCCGGCGAGGGACAGTTGCCCCAGCTACAGGATCAAGAGACCGTACTACAGGAGCAGATTGACCAACTTCATACTGCCCAGTCCGAGCGGATAACAGCCTATGAAAGCCAGCGCCAGCAAGCTTATTATCAATATCAAGTCAATATCCAACAATTACAGGCCCAACTTGACGAGGCGAACGCCAAGCTTTATGACTCCCTCGGCCAGTTAGGTCAGTAAAAGAGGTGAAAACATGTCCCGAAAAATAGCATTGATAGGTGCCGTAATGTTCACCGGCCTGGTTGCCGTACTCTTCTTGATTCTGTCTTCCTCCAATGAAGTGCAGGCAAATGAAGTGCTGGAAATCCAGCCTACCATCGCTGTCGTCCAGGTTACATCGGAACAGCAGTCAACTGAATTTGAAGCGGCCTTAGCCGCGGGAGAGATTGCCCTTCAAGAGCAGTTGGCTCAACGCCAAATGGCGATAACGACGTTGGATGAAACCTACCAGACCCAGTTTGTTGCCCTCGAGGAGCGGCTGGAGGAGATCAATTCCCAGCAGGCCAGCGCTTCGGAGCGCGTTGTAGTTTTGCAGAAAGAAGTTGAGCGCATCCAAGAAGAAATCGTCACTGGTGACCAGACGTTTCAGGAAGAAATGACCGGTTTGCAGAACAACCTGATTTACAAAGACACGCAGATGCGCCAGGAAATAGAAGCGGTCTATGCCCAATTACAGCAGGCTTACGATCAAATCGCCGCCCAGGAATCCCTGGCCATGGACAACAGCGGTGAAGATGGTTCATCATCAGGTTCCCACGAAAGTGACAAAGGTCACGATGACAACGACCACGCGGATGACCATGACAACCACGACGACAATGATGAAGACCATGATGAAGACGATGATTAAATCATTGGCCAACAGTGAACCGCTGTTATGGGAGTGGCAGCAACACCGATTTCGGGCCATGAACACGGATATTCATCTATCTATGGTTGCACCCCGGCAAAAGGGGTTGGTTCGGATCGTCGAGGAGTCCTTTCGTTACTTCGAACAGTTGTTAACGCGTTTTCGGCCGACCAGCGAGCTATCTCTTTTGAACGATTCCCAGGATCCGCTGTTCTTCGCCAGCCCTGACTTCTTTGCGGCGGTTGAAGCCGCTCTCTGGGCAGCCCAGCAAACAGGTGGCGTTTATGACCCTACGATCCTTGTCTACCTAGAGGAGGCCGGCTACGACTGTACCTTTGCGGCAGTTGCCAATCCAAGACCTTTGCTGAGGAACAAACCTGCTGCTGATTCTTCGTCCAGTACAGAATCCTTGGCGGACAGGAATTTGACTGGCATTGATTATCGCCATATTGGCCTCGATCCCTTTGCCCAGGCGATCTCTCGGCCTCCCGGCTTGCGTCTAGATCTCGGTGGCATGGGCAAGGGCTGGACGGTTGATCGCCTTGCCGATGAGCTGTGCCAGAAAGGACACTTCTTGCTGAATGCGGGAGGGGATCTTTATGCCTATGGCTCCCCAGGACCCAAGCGCGGCTGGGAAATCCACCTCGTACACCCGCAGAAACCGGAATTGAACTTCGCATCGCTCTCGCTGCAATATCATGCAGTGGCTACCTCGACCATTGCCAGACGCCGTTGGGTGAAAAATGGAGTCGTGCAGCATCATTTGATTGATCCTCGCACCGGCCGTCCGGCAATGACGGATGTTATTTCCGTCTCAGTTGTTGCCGGACGGGTTTTCACCGCTGAGGTATATGCCAAAGTGGCCCTTATTCTAGGGATCGAGGAAGGCCTGACCTTCTTGGAAGCCCTTCCGGATGTCGAAGGAGTGCTTTTTTCAGCTTCTGGTGCCGTATATTTGACCAGCGGGATGGATCAATACCTCGATCGGATGGATTCTTCCGGCTATTGAAAAAACCGCTCTAAGGTTCAGTAGTTACTTCAAAGCTAAAAAATAGCCAAAATCTCAGAGCCATAAAAAGAAAGACTTTTGCTGACAATTAAGAGTAAGGGCATGGTTCAATAGCCTAAAAAACCAGTTATCACTTTGTAGGGCGATTTGGTGAATTGCCCGGGAAACGATTTACCAAATCGTTCTACACGTTGTAAAGCTATCTTGAACCATGCCGGAGCAAGAAATATGAGCAAACGTAAGAATACAAAGAAAGTTACTCCTGGATTCAAAGTGACGATGGGTGCACTTAGCGTGCTCGGTGTCGTCGGGGGCTGGAATATAATCAGCCACTATGAGAATGCCGGCTCCCCAGAGGACATTGTAGTTGATGAGTCTCTCGATCCAACGCCAACGACAATCCTTCCGAGCCCCACACCTTGGCCGACGATCCAGCCACTTGCAGAGATGCCCCGTTTGGAAATCAAGCCCTTGCCAACCTTGGCGACTGCTGACTTTACTAGGGCCCAGACTGATGTCTCACTCCAAGGGCCCCAAGAGGCGGGCGATTCGTTGGCCCTGTCGGTCATGCCCAGCCTGGCTCCGTTGCCAACATTGGCCCCCCTTCCCACGATGCCAGAATATGTCCCGCCACCCCCTCCTCCCCCCCGACCTGCCCAAGTGGCCTCAGCGCCCTCCTCCAGTGGTGGCAGTAGTGGGGGAAATAAGAGCAAAGGTAGTTGAATTTAGCCCAAGACCTTAGAGGTTTCAGTTGAAAAGGAGATAGTTCGATATGCTATCTAGAAATAATGAGAATTCGGGAGAAGGCAAGCAATCGCGGCTGCTGGTGCGTGGTGGTGGCATTCTGCTGCTGATTCTGCTGATCGCCCTTTTGGGCAGCTTCATGACGACTGGCGACCAGAATGGGCTTGGCCTCGTTAGCCGCGGTTTGGCCTGGACATTCCTGTCGTCAATTCGCAATACTTTGGGCGAGCAAGCGCAGGTTATGGACCTTCCGCTGCAGTCTGGCAGCCAGGCCTACTGGTATTTAGCGCGCGCTGGTGGCGTCGTCGCCTATATTCTGCTTTGGCTGGCGACGTGCTGGGGGATCATGATGAGCAGCAAGTTTATCAAGGGATTAGTGAGCGTGCCCACGGCCTTTTCCTTACACGAGTTTTTGCCAATCTTGGGCGTCGTTTTCGCAGCGCTTCATGCATTGGTCTTGCTCGGTGATTCCTATATTGGTTTCGACTTCTGGCAGCTCCTGGTCCCCTTTACCAGCCCATATGAGCCGTTATGGACGGGATTAGGGTCGCTGGCTTTTTATCTGTTCCTGGCCATTATCGGCAGCTCCTACCTTCGCAAACGAATTGGGCAGAATGTTTGGCGGACCTTTCATTACATATCCTATCTCGCATTCCTGGTTGCTTTATTGCACGGGGTGATGGCCGGCAGTGACAGCGGCACCCTCGGCATGCGGACACTCTACCTAGTTACTGGAGGTATCTCTTTGTTCTTAGTGTATTACCGGATGCTGGCATATTCTCCAAGGAAAATCCGCGTCCGTAACAGTCGTTTTCCTGAGATGAGGGCAGTAGACTCTCGTCCGGTGACCAATCAGGCGGATAAGAGCGGGTAACCACGCCTTTGAACCCAACGGCGTTCTACTTCTTACTCACACCATGCGCTACCACGATATTGCCACCCTGGAGAAGCACGACGTGCATATGCGCCGGCCTAGGCCGTGACCTGTACCTTGGTACCCTTCCTGTTGTATTTCATAATGCACCCTTCTCTATTCTCAGATGTAATGAAACACATCCTCTGTCGGCATGCAGCTCATCAGGTTAGCGATACGGCCGTCAAGATAAACGCGCCAGCACCAGAAATGTGAAGGGGGCAGCGTGACGGCCGTCACGGCCGTGTTCTTCGCGCTCAATCTCCTGCCAATCAGTTTCATCCAGCACCGGAAAGAAAACATCTCCCTCAAATTCACCATCGACCAGAGTCAGGTAGATGCGGTCTGCCTGGGGCAGTAGCTGTTCGTATAGAAGTGCGCCGCCGATGACCATCAGCTCGTCGTGTCCGGATGCTGCGGACAGCGCCTGCGGCAGTGAATGAACGACAGTACAGCCCGGCGCGTCGTAAGTGGTCTGATGGGAGAGGACGATGTTGGTCCGTCCAGGTAACGGCCGAAAACGGAGGGGGATCGATTCGTAAGTCTTGCGCCCCATGAGTACCGGCTTGCCCATGGTGATCTCACGGAAGCGGCGCATGTCGTCGGGCAAGCGCCAGGGCAGGTGATCGCCGGCACCGATCAGGCCGTTGCGATCCATGGCTACGACGAAGGAGATGGTAGGTCGTTTCATATCAGACGGCAATAGGGGCGGAAATGCGCGGGTGGCTCCGGTAGTTGAGCAGTTCGAAGTCCTCATAGTGGAAGTCGAAAATGGAGCGCACGTCAGGATTGATCTTCATCTGTGGCAAAGGGTACGGCTGCCGCGAAAGCTGCAAGTTAGCCTGCTCCAGGTGGTTGAGGTAAAGATGCGCGTCGCCGAAGGTGTGCACAAAATCACCCGCTTCGTAGCCGGTTACCTGCGCCAGCATCATAGTCAGCAACGCATACGAGGCGATGTTGAAGGGCACGCCGAGGAAGATATCGGCGCTGCGCTGGTAAAGCTGGCAGGAGAGTTTGCCGTTGGCGACGTAGAATTGAAACATGGTGTGGCAGGGGGGCAAGGCCATGCCATCCACATCGGCTACGTTCCAGGCGCTGACGATGTGGCGGCGGGAATCGGGGTTGCTGCGTAGACGTTCGACGAGCTGGCTGATCTGGTCATAGGAACGGCCGTCTGCTCCAGGCCAAGACCGCCACTGGTACCCATAGACGGGGCCCAGGTCTCCATTCTCATCAGCCCATTCATCCCAGATCGTGACGCGGTTATCGCGCAGATACTTGATGTTGCTGTCGCCCTGTAAAAACCACAGCAGTTCGTGGATGATGGAGCGCAAATGGAGTTTTTTAGTCGTGACCGCAGGGAATCCGGCTGCGAGATCGTAGCGCGTTTGGTAGCCAAACACGCTTACGGTGCCGACCCCGGTACGATCTTCCTTGGTCACCCCGTTGTCGAGGACATGTTGCATCAAATCCAGGTATTGGCGCATTTACGTATTCTCCTGCCCTCTTGGCGGCCACTTCTCTAAAGTAACACAAACGACTGTTGGTGACGCGCGGGTATCTACATACTATTTGATGAAAATGGAACCTAAATTCCAACTGTCTTGTATGGTATTGCCGGCATGCATAGGGAGACGAGTGGCCGGGTCAGCGATGTCATAGAGACCCATTATAAGTTCGTATTGGCCGGGTGGGAGGTCGCCGGGCAGCAGCAGGCCATGTTTATCGACGATTGTTTCCGCGATTGGCCAGGAGGTGGTCGGAAGGTACCCTCCCCCTGGTTCGCTATCACGCTGGGCGACCAGGTTGCCATCCTGATCGAGCAAGTGCAGGAATATTTTGTAACGTTGGTCGAGTGCTTCGGCCGTCTGCCAGAACAGGGTCACCTGCGCAATGTCGCCTGGCAGCAGCTGGTCAGTATGCAGTGAATAGCCCTCCAGGGTGATAAACGGGCCGAAAGGAAGGTGAACGGCCGTGTCCATGGAGTGTGTCTCTTCCCTGGGAACGGCATAAATGACGAAGCGCACGTCGCCCACCCACTCTTCGGACGCTTTGAAAGTGTTGGCATCCAGCCAGCGCTCCACAACCCGCTGCGGATCGCGCTGATCTTCACCCCAGAAGATGGCGTAAAGCCGGTCATGATCAGCCGCGATTCGCTCCAGTTCTGGTTCCAGGGAAGCGGGATCAGGTTGGCCTTTTGGCAAAGGATAGACAGGTGCGCCCTGACGATGATAATAAGTAAAGACCTCCCATTGGTTGGGAGCGTTGAGGATAATGCCTGCGTTCGTATCCCCTTCGGCCGCGATACGTGCGGCTATGCCGCGGTAGTCGGCACGAGCGAATACGGGATTGTTGTAGAGGTTTTGCAGGGAAATGGCCGTGCCCCATAATAGAGGTAAGAACAACAAGAGCGGGATGAGCAAGCTCCATTTTCTCCCGCGCCAACGGGGTGGACTGTCCAGCGCCCTGCCCAGCCATAAAGCGAAGAAGGGCACGGCGGTGAGCATAAATTTGAAGAAGGCAGGTAGCGTTGTCCCAACAGAAAACATAAACAGTACCGGGATGGCCGCGCCCAACATGGGAATCATGCTCTGTCTCCGTCCTACCAGAGAGGCCCAAAGCAGCAAGGCAATCACGGCCACGGTTGGCCAGATCAGAGCACCGCGAAGGATGGTCTCGCCAAAGGCCAGCCAGCGTATACTGTCCCCTATAAATTGCAGCAATGGAGCGCGCAGCGCCGGACGCCCGCCCGCCTGGCGCAGGAAAATGGGCAGCCAGGGCAGGTAGAGCAGGAAGATCAAGACCATCATGCCCGTCCAGTGCAAAATGGTTTTGCGCAACGGCCGTCTCTGCAGAGGCTCGATGGCTGCAAATACAAAGATCCCGTAAGCGCGCAGGAGCCAGAGTAGGACGATTAGATTTTGCAGCACCAGGACCGCCGGGAAGAAGTAATGGGTGTAAAGGCCGGCGGTCGCGCTGAGGACATAGGCGATGGCCCATTTACTCCCTGGTTCCGCGCTTAACCAGCGCCACAGAAACAGCGTGGAAACGGCCGTTAGCAGAGCCAGTAAGGAATACATGCGCATTTCCTGACTGTAGTAAATCAGTGTAGGATTGACCGCAGCTAGAAAGGTGGCGATCGAGACAAAACGTACGGGAATTTCCGGATCTGATCGCTGCCTAAAGAAAAGTCGCCCTAGAGCAAGCGTAGCTGCCACGGTGAGAACTCCGGCAAAGGCTGAAAAAGAGCGCAAGCCGAACGCGCTCTCACCCAGAAACTCCCGCCACCCACGCAGCAGGATGTAGTAGAGGGGCGGGTGGATGTCACTGGCCGTGCCTTCGATAATTAGCGACAGAGGGCGTTCACTCAAACGTGCGCTGTTGCCTTCATCGTTCCACAAGGATTGCGCATCCAGGCGATAGAAACGTAGTCCGGCGGCCAACCACAATATCAGGATGGCGATTATCAGTGGGAGCCAACTGGTCCACACAATCGCTTGGGCACTTTTCCTTGCTTCAGTCACGCGCTGATTATATAGTGCTTGTCCTGGCCTTTGCCAGAGAACTTGTGCCCCACAGCTGATCAGTCGCTATAATAGGGCGTTTATACTCATTTCTGAAAGCGCATCGCTCAGGCCTCTCTTGGCCGCAAGCGCTACAATGCTCCTCAGGATTGTGGGCAGTGCACTGCACAGGAAGTGCACTGCACCAGGAGACAATATTGGACAAGATTCAACATGTGACGGGCATGCTAGACGTGCTGCCAGATGATCGACGTTTCTGGGATTGGATTATCGAGACGGCATCAGATCTCGCACAGCGCTATGGCTTTTCCAGGTTGGATGTCCCGGTTGTTGAGAACACGGATCTTTTTGCCCGAGGCATGGGCACGGCATCCGATGTCTTTGTGCAGAAAGAGATGTACACAATTGAGGAGCCTGATGGCTCCAGTATCACCATGCGTCCCGAGCTCACTGCAGGATTGGTGCGCGCCTATATTCAGAACGGCATGTCCAGTTGGACACAACCCGTGAAAGTTTATACGTTTGGCCCCATTTTCCGTCGTGAGCGGCCGCAGTCTGGGCGCTATCGCCAGCACAGCCAGTTTGACGTGGAAATCCTGGGCGAGATGGACCCGGCAGCCGATCTAGAAGTGATGATGCTTTGCATGAATCTCTACCGCTCTCTGGGTTACCAAGGACTGACCTTTCAGTTGAACAGCACCGGTTGCCCCGACTGCAAACCGCTCTATGTCGCGGCGCTGAAGCGCTATCTGGCCGATCATAGCGCTAAACTGGCCCCAGTTGATAAAGAGCGTCTGCAAAAGAATGCCTTGCGCGTGCTGGATAGCAAAGAGCCAGGAATGGATGATCTGCTCGCCGAAGCGCCGCATATCATCGATTATCTTTGTGAGGACTGTGCCACTCATTTTGCCGACTTGCGGGGATTGCTTGATGCTCTGGACCAATCTTACAGCATCAATTTTCGCTTGGTGCGCGGGATAGACTACTACACTAAAACCGTCTTTGAAGTATGGGCTGAAGGCATCGGCGCTCAAGCCTCTGTCTGTGGTGGTGGGCGCTATGATGGCCTCTCCGAAGCGATCGGCGGCCCATCTACACCCGGCGTAGGATTTGGCAGCGGCATCGAACGAATTGTTCTGGGATTAAAGCAACAAGGTATTTCTGCTCCCGAAGGTGAGATTCCACCCATTCTGGTTGCCCACTTTGGCGGCAAGACCAAGGAAGCGGCCGTACAGCTTCTTTATCGTCTGCGTGACGCCGGCTTTGGGGCCCGGCTGGCTTTCGCTCGCGGACGGCGAAGCATGAAAAGCCAGATGCGCGAAGGGAACCGGCATCATGTCAAGATTATGCTGATTGTGGGCGAATCGGAGCTGGAAGCGGGTGAAGTGACCGTACGGCCGATGGACGGTGGTGAGCAGAGGAACGTTGCCTTTACGGACATTGTTAGCTGGCTGGATCAACAGTGACTTGATGAACTTCGTTGGTATTTTACACCAGACCCGGATTCCGGGAACAGAACCATTGGCTGAGGAGATCGCCCAATGGTTGTCCGAGCGGGATGTACGTACGTGGGTGGGCTCGACCTGGGATGAGAGCAGCATAGACGGCCATATGTCTGAATTTGATCTCTTGGTCGTTTTGGGCGGTGACGGATCTACTTTGCGGGCTGCGCGCCTAAGTACACCTTACAGTGTGCCGATATTTGGTGTCAATCTGGGCAGAGTTGGCTTTCTAAGCGAAGCTCAGCCTGGCGAATGGCGGGAAAAACTGACCAGGGTGCTGGAAGGCAACTACTGGATTGAACGCCGCCTGCGAATGAAGGCTTTCTTGCAGCGCGATAAGGAAGTCATCGACACCTTTGTGGCGCTCAATGATTTGGTTCTGGGCCGAGGTCAGCATGCACGGGTCATTCGTTTGCACCTGCTGGTGGACGGCGATCTCGTGACAACCTACGTGGCCGATGCACTTATCGTGGCCACACCAACCGGATCAACAGCGTATGCTATGGCTGCTGGTGGGCCGTTGCTGCCGCCCCAACTACAAAACTTCGTCGTGGTCCCGGTGGCTGCGCATTTGAGTCTCAATCGCGCTCTCGTATTACATGAGGAGGCGGAAATCGTCGTTCGCGTGGAAATGGATCACGAGGCCAACCTGACGGCCGATGGCCAACAGGGTGCCGACTTGCGAAATGGTGACCGGGTGATCATTCAGAAGCATGAGCATCCGTGCCTTTTTGCGCGCGTAGAAACTTCAGGATATTTCTATCGTCGCCTAATGCGCCGCTTGGGTTTCAGTTGGCCAATGCGCTAGACATATTGGAATTGATTATGATGGAAAACGAAACACCAAGAACGCGCTCCTTACTACGACAAGCTGCGCGTAACGCGGAATCCGGCAAGATTGTCGCTGCTGAAACACTATACCGGCAAATCATCGAGGAAACGCCGGAAAGCACGGCCGCTTGGTTGGGCTTGGCAGAGCTGATGCAAGACACAGACGAAAAGAAGGCGGTCTACGAACATTTGCTGGAACTGGATGAGGGGAACAAGCAGGCACTGGATGGTCTCGCTGTTCTTCGTGGCGAACCCGGTGCCGTGAAAAAGCTTGCCACTGCTGGAGAAGTGGAAGAAGAAGAGGCGTTCCTAAAGAGCCAAGAAGCGGTCATTCAGGATGAGCACAAGACAGCCTCTGTGACCGCCAACCCAGATGGAAACGTGCAAAGAGTCGAAGTTCCGGCAGCAGCCCTGGCCCATTCAAAGGCGGACCCAGTGAGATCTACGATCACGCGGATGATCATGTTGTGGCTTTTGACACGGATGCAGAACTATTTTGCTACCGCCACCCCAATCGCAGTACCTCTCTGCGCTGCTATAAATGCAACAAGCCCATTTGCAGTACATGCGCCGTTAAAACCCCGGTTGGCTATTTATGCCCAGACTGCCAGCGTGAGGCAGAAGATGCGTTTTTCAATTCCAAGCCAACAGACTACCTGCTGGCGGCGCTGGTTGCGTTGCCCCTGAGCTTGTTGGCGGGCTGGCTCGTGGTGCGCTTTAGCGGCGGAATATTTATGATTTTATTGTTCATATTTGCTGGTGGCGCGGTAGGTAGTTTTATTGCGCGCATGGCCAAAAAAGCAATCAGCAATCGACGCGGGCGATATATACCCTTTGTGGTTGCCGGGTCTATTATCATTGGCGTTGTGATCTTTGCCTGGCCCTGGTTGTTGTTTTTACTGGCAGGCAATGCCGGCGTCTTGATTAAACTGGCCGGCATTGGTGTTTATTTGTTTACCGCTGCAAGCTCCGCTTTTTATTGGGCGCGGTAGCGGGTGGTACAAGACAATTTTTTACGGTGATTCCAGCAAATGTTGACTGAACTGGCGATTCTTAACTTTGCTATCATTGATGATTTGCGAATGCGCTTTGCCCCCGGCTTTACGGTGATGACTGGAGAAACTGGGGCGGGAAAATCGATCATACTTGATGCTGTTTCTTTGGTGCTCGGCGGCCGTGCGGACGCGACAGTCGTGCGCGCCGGCGCTGATCGGGCCTACGTGGAAGCGGTTTTTGATCTGCCTCGCGCCTTGCAGGAATTGATTGTGCCGCAGCTCAAGCAGGAAGGGCTTGACGAGGAGCCTAACAATCTGCTTCTTCTGGCGCGAGAGGTTCGACCCAACGGCCGTACTATCTCGCGCATCAACGGCCGTAGTGTCAGTCTCAACTACATGCGCCAGATTGCTGATCCCCTGGTAGACATTCACGGCCAGGGCGAGCACCTTTCGCTCCTCAAGCCGCGTGCGCACCTGCCGCTGCTGGATTCCTACGGTAGTTTGGACGGTGAACGAGAGCTCCTGTCAACTGAGGTGACGAATCTGCGACAGGTGCAGCGTGAGCTAGCGGCGCTGCAACGGGATGAGCGGCTTATTGCCCAGCGCATCGACATGCTGCAATACCAGAAACAGGAAATCGAAGCGGCCAATTTGCGAGAAGGGGAGGAGAGCGAGCTGCGCGAAGAACGCACCCGGCTGGCCAACGCTGAGCAACTTAACCGGCTAGCCGCTGAAGCCACGGCCGTTTTGACCGGTTTTGACGACGAGACTCCGGCAGTGGTTGATTTGGTTGGCAAAGCCGAGCGAGCGCTAAGCCAACTGGCGCGCCTTGACGCATCTAGATTGGCCCTTTTCGAAAACTTGCAAGGGCTCTCTTTCCAGTTGAGCGAATTAGCCTCCGAAGTACAGCATTACCAAGACAAATTGGAGTTTAATCCGCTGCGCTTGAACGAGCTGGAAGAGCGTCTGGAACTGATCAATATGCTCAAGCGCAAGTATGGGGAGAGCATCGCCGAAGTTCTAGCGACGCGCGATCGGGCGGCCAGGCAATTGGAGCAGATTACGTTCAGCAAGGAGCGTGCCGCCGAATTGCAGGCCCAAGAAGAAAATTTGTTGCGCCGTATCGGCAAATCAGGGCAAGCCCTTTCAGATAAACGAAAGGAAACGGCGCGGACCCTGTCTACAGCGGTGGAGCGGCAATTGAATGATTTGCAGATGGTTGGCGCGCGTTTTGAAGTCCAGTTCGAACGCGAACCTGCTGCGGACGGCGCCTATGTTGAGGATCAACGCTTTGCCTTTGACCAAACAGGCCTTGACCGCGCCGAATTTCTCATCTCCGCCAATCCAGGTGAACCCTTAAAGCCAGTTGCCAAGGTGGCCAGTGGTGGTGAAACAGCGCGGCTAATGCTGGCTTTGAAGACAGCGCTGGCCGAAGTGGACGGCACGCCGACCCTGATCTTTGATGAGATCGATCAAGGGATTGGTGGCCGGGTGGGGGGCGTTGTCGGACGAAAACTATGGGGCCTGACCACGGTAGGCGATCATCAGGTTGTGGTGGTTACGCACCTGCCACAATTGGCCGGTTATGGGGACGTTCATTTTCACGTTAGCAAGCAGGTGATAGATGAACGAACTATAACTGCGGTCAAGAATCTGGATAGGAGCGGTCGGGTCGCAGAACTGGCAGATATGTTGGGAACCGGCAGCGATTCGGCCGTAGGCGGCGCTGAGTCGATTCTGCGTCAGGTGCAGGACAGCAAGAAAAGCCAGGTATCTTCACCTTAGTGCACCGTAAACTTGGCCGCCACCTTACCGCTTTCAACCAGACTATCAGCCGCTAGTGGAAAAAGCGGCCAACTTTCTTCATCCAACTAGAGCGCTCACCCGTCGGTTGCGCGAAAAGGTGGCAACTTCATTTTTGTTAGGTATCAGACGCCGAGACATCTTCGTCAATCACCTGGTTGCCCAGCAAATAGTCAATCGCTGCCTGCAACTGCGTATCGTTGAACTCGACGCCTTCCTCAAACTCAGGCAGTTCCACCGTAATATCTGGTTCCAGCCCTGTCCCGTCTACCCACTGCCGATCCGGCGTCAGCCATCGCGAAAACGTGATTCGAACACCACCACCATTGCTCAATTCGTGCCACGTCTGTGCGGTACCTTTGCCAAAGGAAGTCTGGCCGATCAGCGTACCGCGATCGTGGTCGTGGATGGCGCCGGCCAGCACTTCTGAAGCACTGGCGCTGCCCTCATCGATCAGAACGACCAGGGGGATCTCTTCGGCGTCTCCCTTGGAGGTTGCGTTGTACTCGCGCTGTACGCCGTTGGCGAACTCTTGAATCAGAACGATTCCTTCAGGTAGAAATTCGTCGGCGACATCTACCACGGTGTCCACAGCGCCCCCTGGATTGCGGCGCAGATCCAGGATTAGCCCATCAGGTGCTTCAGCCAACAGTTCGGAAAGCACATCTTTTAGTTCCTCAGTTGTCCGCGTGCCGAATTGGCTTAAGCGCACGTAGGCTAGATTGTCGTCCAGCATTTCACCGCGCACGCTGTCGATCTCAATCACATCGCGCTTGATGTCTACTTCAAAGGTTTCCCCATCACGTTCGATGAGCAAAGTAACGGCCGTACCTAGCGGGCCCCTTATCAGTAGAGCTGCTTCCACCACGCTCATCCCAGTTAGGTCCACGCCGTCTGCCTCGCGTAGGATATCGCCCGGGCGCAAATCTGCGGCGAATGCCGGTGACCCGTCAATCGGAGAAACGACCGTGATGTTGCCATCCTCGGCGGTCACTTCTACGCCAATGCCCACAATCTCTCCCGCAAAGCCCTCCCGTTCGGCGACCTCCTCCTGGGGCGATAAGTAGCGGGTGTGCGGGTCGTCAAGAGTTGCCAACATACCATTGATCGCGCCTTCGGCCAGGATATTTTCGTCCACCGGCTGCTTGAAATAACGCGTCTGTACCAGATCATACACTTCCCACATAGGTTTAAAAGCTTCGCCGTCTTCCTCCGATAAGACAGTTGCAGGAAATACCCTGTAGGGTGCCAAGGGAGACTGCCCCAATATGTATCCGGCATTAAAGCCGATTAACAGGGCAACGAGGCCGATGAATATGAAAGACAAACGAGATGTCATGAAGTAAACTCCTTGCAGTTCCCTTTAGATTAGCGTAAATTGATTAGAAACACGATAGTTGCTATAAGGGGCATTTCCAGATACTTTATCTTTGGAATAATACATTCCCTTTATTAGTATCAGGTTGGCGTAGGGTAAGAGATGTCTGAGCGGGGCTGAGCCAAAGGGTGAGCGTCTTGGAACCCTTGCTCCCTTTTGCTAAAATTACTAGTAGCTCTGTCTGTAAAGCATGGGCTGTCATAAAAAGCCATTATGAACACGCAGAAAATTCGCACGACTTACACTTTCACGCTTCTTATATCAGATGCACTCATGATCGTGCTGGCCTTTGTTACTGCCTATTGGCTGCGCATGAACCTGGCTTGGCCAGAAGAGTTGTCTATTGTTCACCCCATCACCGACTATGTGGGCTTTTTGCTGTTACAGATCGTGGTGATCATCGCTACGCTGTTTTACTATCGCCAGTATTATATTCCCCGTTCGGTTTCCCGTGTGGATCAGGTCTACTACGTCATCGCGGCCGTGTCCATCGGCACGTTGATCGCCTTGGCCCTTTCTACCCTTTTCTTCAAGGACAACGATGCCATTGTCAATTACCCGCGGGCCATGATTGTCTATGCTTGGGTACTGGCTATCATCTATATCATTGCCGGCCGTATGTTGCACCAGACGATTCGCAACCAGTTGCGGGATCGGGGCATGGGCAAAGACCGTCTACTGGTCGTGGGCACTGGAGACACGGCGCGGATCATGTTGCAGCGTATTCTCTGGTCCCCCCAATTAGGCTATGAATTGGTCGGCGTCATCAATGGTGATGATGGTGAGGAAGAATTTTTAGGCGTACCCATCTTAGGCAAACCCGAGGATCTGCCTCGTCTTATTGAGGAACTGGCCATTGACGAAGTGATCGTGGCGATTCCGGAGAAGGGACATCGGGAAGCGGTGCGTGTGATTTCTTACTGCCAACGTGGCCGAGTGACAGTAAAGGTATTCCCTGACATTTTCCAGTATGTAACTTCTCAGGCGACCATCGACGATTTGGGTGGGCTTCCACTCCTGTCGGTACGGGATTACGCCTTGCGTGGTTATATGTTGATCTTCAAGCGTATGATCGATCTCGCCGGATCGATCCTTGTCTTGGTCATCGTATCTCCCTTGATGATGTTTACGGCCATGGCCATTAAGCTTGAGTCCCCTGGTCCAGTCTTCTTTGTTCAACCGCGTATGAGTCTGGATGGTAAGAGATTCATGATGATTAAGTTCCGCTCCATGCGCTCAGATGCGGAGAAAGATGGACCGGGTTGGACAACAGAGGACGATCCGCGGCAGACCAGGCTAGGGACTTTCCTTCGGCGATTTGAATTGGACGAGTTGCCCAATTTGTTCAATGTATTGCTTGGCGAGATGAGTCTTGTGGGTCCGCGACCCGAGCAGGCTCATTATGTGGAGCAGTTCCAAAGGATCGTACCCCGTTACATGGACCGCCACCGCGAAAAAGCGGGTATGACAGGATGGGCGCAAGTTAGTGGCATGCGCGGAGATACCTCTATCATTGAGCGGACGAAGTATGACTTGTGGTATTCAGAACACTGGTCCATTCTGCTAGATACCAAGATTATGCTGCGCACCATATGGCAGCTCTTCCGGCCCCAGCAAAAGGCAAGAGCAGTCCGGGAGATGCCCAAAGCGGAACTGCCCAACGCCAATCGTAGCGCCAATGGTCAGCTTGCTGGCGGCGAGCTACAGTCGGATGAGCCGCTCAGGATAAGATGAAGATCATGAAACGCCGTTGATTATTTGCCCCCAGATTCGTCCCAACCCCAGCACGATCTAACGTTCTTCTTATTTGACCTTGAATTACTGCCATGCTATGATAATTATTGCGAACGCTTGGCACTTGAAGGCCTGGAGTGCTAAGCGGCTTAGCATACCACATTTTAGACTGCTAAATGCTGGAGACTAGAGTTAATCTCTAGTCTCCAGCTTGTATGAAGGAATATGTTGCATATACTCAGCGAACGCCAAGAAACCATCTTGCGTCTAGTTGTACGCAACTATATCGAGACAGGTCAGCCTGTTAGCTCTAAGACACTGGTTGAAAGCTCTGACCTGGATGTTAGCTCGGCCACGATACGGAATGAGTTGGCAGCTCTGGGCGAACAGGGTTACTTGATGCAGATGCACACGTCCGCTGGCCGTATCCCAACAGAAATAGGGTATCGTTATTTTGTGCAAAAGCTGTTGGGGGAGTTCCATTTGCCTCTAAATGAGCAGCAGATGATTCGCCATCAGTTTCACCAGGCGCGCCTGGAGATGAACCAATGGATGCAGCTGGCGGCTGCCATCCTGGCCCGGACTTCCCAAGGCGCTAGCTTTGTGACCGCGCCCCGGGCGCGTGCTAACCGCTACAAACATTTACAATTGATTGCGACCCAGGGACGCATGGTGCTCTTGGTGCTGGTATTGCAAAGTGGAGAAGTCAAGCAGCAGATGTTGACGCTTGCTGAACCGCTGTCGCAAGCGCGCTTGAGTGCGGCTGCTGATCACCTGAACGACCAATTTGAATATGCTACTTTTGACGAGATACAGCGGCAGGTTGATCATCTGGATACTCTCGAGTCCGAGGTGTCTCGCCTGGTGCTCGATATTTTGGGACGTGCCGACAACCGCTTCATCAGCGATATTTACCGGGATGGATTGGCCAATCTCCTGGAAGACGAAGGGACGCGCCAGGCAGTACGTGTGTTGGAGGAGCGTACTTTGCTGGCCAATGTGATTTCTCAGGCGATACTGCCAGAATCCACTGGTGTTCAGGTAGTTATTGGCGGCGAGGGCCGTTGGGAAGAGTTGAAAGAGTGTACCATGATCCTGTCCCGCTACGGAGTGCCAGATGATATCGGCGGAACCGTGGCTGTGATTGGTCCCACGCGGATGGCCTATGGACGCAATGTCGCGGCCGTACGTTACGTGGCAGGCTTGATGAACAACTTTGTTTACGAATATTTTGTTGATCCATATCAACAAGAATCTTGGAAAAACGAGGAACTGATAGGTGAGTGACGAAGAATTGAATGAGGGATTCCTCGCAGCGGAAGAGGCTGTCCTAGCAGAAGAAGGGCAGAACATAGATGCCGAAACCGCCGAGGAGCTATCATTGGAAGAACAACTGGAAATGGCCAAAGCAGAGGCAGCCAGAAACATGGATAGCTATCTACGCGCGCAAGCTGAACTGTCGAACGCCCGCAAGCGATTCGATAAGCAACAGGCTCTAGTCTATATCAATGCCAATGCGGACCTGGTAAGCAAGTTATTGCCGGCGCTGGATGATTTTGACCGGGCGGTTGGTAGTGTTCCGCAGGCGATCAGCGAAGATAGCTGGTATGAAGGCATCGAGATGGTGTATCGAAAATTGGCAGGCATATTGGAAAGCTTAAATGTGAAGGAGATCGAAGCGCAAGGTCAACTCTTTGATCCCAATTTCCATGACGCTCTGGGCACAGAACCGTCAGACGAATACGAAAGTGACACAGTGACACGAGTCATGGTCAAAGGTTACCAGGTAGGCGATAGGGTTATTCGGCCGTGTATGGTGTACGTGGCTGCGTAAGATTGAGTAACTCTGGCGCAAGACGCCAGGGTCTGAAATAGAACAAGGAAAAATAGAAATGGGAAAGATAATTGGAATTGACTTAGGAACGACAAACTCCGTTGTTGCTGTGATGGAAGGAGGTGAACCGATAGTCATCCCCAGCGCGGAAGGCAGCCGCCTCTTCCCCTCAGTTGTGGCCGTGAATCCCAAGACAGGCGAGCGCCTGGTAGGGCAGGTGGCCAAGCGTCAGGCGGTCATCAATCCGGAAAACACGATATCTTCTGTTAAGCGTTACATGGGGCGTAAGTACGACGATCCTCAAGTGGTGCAGGGGCGCAAGTACGCGCCTTATGAGATTCGCAAGGCCTCCAATGGGGATGTACGTGTTGTCATGAATTCTCGCGAATACTCGCCGCCTGAAATCTCGGCCATGATCTTGCAGAAGATGAAGTCAGATGCCGAAGCCTACCTGGGCCAACCAGTCACTCAGGCTGTGATCACAGTGCCCGCTTACTTCAATGACAGCCAGCGGCAGGCCACCAAAGACGCAGGGAAGATCGCCGGTTTGGAGGTCATGCGTATCGTTAATGAGCCGACCGCGTCTTCTCTGGCTTATGGTTTGGGGAGCAGCAAGGACGAGTTGATCGCCGTATACGATCTCGGTGGCGGTACCTTTGATATCTCTATCCTCGAGGTTGGCGACGGCGTCTTTGAAGTGAAGTCCACCAACGGCAACACGTTCTTGGGTGGCGATGACTTTGACCAGAAGATTATCGATTGGGCTGCCGATCAATTTAAGATGCAGGAAGGTATCGATCTGCGTAATGATCGCCAGGCGTTACAGCGTTTGCGTGAGGCGTCTGAAAAAGCAAAGATCGAACTCTCGACGACGATGCAGACGGAGTTGAATCTGCCTTATATCACGGCCGATGCTACCGGCCCAAAACACCTGAACCTGACTTTGACCCGCGCCAAGCTGGAGCAATTGACGGATGAATTGATCAAGAAATCGATCGAGCCCTGTCGTCTGGCTCTGAAAGATGCCGGGATATCCATCAGTGAAGTGACCGAGGTTATCCTGGTCGGCGGTATGACCCGCATGCCGGCTATTCAAGAAGCGGTGAAGCAATTCTTCGGTAGAGAGCCGCATAAAGGGGTCAACCCCGACGAAGTTGTTGGCCTTGGCGCAGCGATTCAGGCCGGCGTGCTAGGTGGCGATGTTAAGGATGTGCTGCTGCTGGATGTAACTCCTTTGACTTTAGGAATCGAAACCCTGGGCAGTGTGGCTACACCGCTTATTGAGCGCAATACCACAATCCCGACCAAAAAGAGCCAGGTTTTCTCAACTGCCGCTGACAGCCAGACACAGGTAGAGATCCACGTTGTGCAAGGGGAACGGCCGATGGCTCCGGACAACAAGAGCTTGGGAAAGTTCATCCTGGATGGCATACCTCCTGCTCCTCGTGGCGTGCCGCAAATTGAGGTCACTTTTGACATTAACGCCGACGGTATCTTGCACGTAAATGCACGTGACAAAGCAACCGGACGCGAGCAAGCGATGCAGATCATTCCGTCCAGCGGTTTGACCGATTCTGAAATTAATAACATGGTATCTGAAGCGGAAAAACATGCTGCGGAAGATAGCCGACGCAAAGAATCGGTGGAAGCCGTAAATATGGCCGATTCGGCCGTATACAGCGCCGAGAAATTCTTGAGCGACAATGGTGACAAACTGCCGGAGGCGTCAAAAGCCTCTGTGCAGAGCCAGATTGATGCCACCAAATCAGCCCTGGAGGGCGGCGATCTGGAGGCGATAAAATCAACCAGCGGCCAGTTGCAGGCGGTGATGCAAGAGGCTGGAGCAGCGCTCTACCAGCGACAGGCGGCTGAGGAAGCTGCTGGTGCAGACTCGGCCGGCGGTCCCACTGAAGCAGCGGGAAGTTCGCCGGATGAAGATGTGATTGAAGGCGAATTTAGCGACGCATAAAGGTTTGCGATCTGGGTAAGATTGGCTCATTCTTGGAGGATGGGCCAATCTTCATCTAGCGACTTATTTGCTTATGGCAAACAAACGAGATTACTATAACGTATTGGGCGTATCCCGCGGTGCGACCCAAGATGAATTGAAGAAAGCATACCGTGGTCTGGCGCGCCAGTACCATCCGGATGTTAACAACGATCCCAGCGCTGGAGAACGATTCAAGGAAATCAGTGAGGCCTATGAAATCCTCTCTGATGATCAGAAGCGGTCCGCATACGATCGCTATGGCCATGAGGGTGTGAATAATGGCGGCGCCGGTTTCTCCGGGTTTGGTTCCGATTTCGGCAGCGTGTCCGATATCTTTGAGGAATTCTTCGGAGGCGCTTTCGGTGGTCGGCGGCGCGAGCGTCGTGGCCCGCGTCGTGGCGCTGACTTGCGATACGACCTGAATATCTCGTTTGAAGAAGCTGTTTTTGGCATCGAGAAAGAAATCGAAGTAACACGTCCAGAGCTGTGTGATCGCTGTAATGGCAGCGGAGCGGAACTGGGCACGTCCCCCATAACCTGCCCGACATGCAGCGGATCGGGCGAGGTAAGGCGCGTGCAGCAGTCAATTCTCGGTTCTTTTGTCAATGTAACCACGTGTCCACAGTGTAAAGGTTCGGGTGAGATCATCGCTGAGCCCTGTACCCAATGCCGTGGCCAGAAACAGGTACAGCGCGCCGTCACCAAGACTGTCAAAGTTCCACCAGGCGTGGATAGCGATACGCAAATTCGTTTGACCGGTGAAGGTGCGCCCGGTGTTTTCGGCGGACCGCCTGGAAACTTGTTTGTTGTTTTACACGTCAGCAAGCATGAGTTTTTCCAACGGCGCGGTGATGATGTGTGGCTTGACCTGCAGATCAACGTGGCCCAGGCTGCGCTGGGTGATGAAATTCAAGTGCCTTCGATTGATGGTCCGGAGCCACTAATCATTCCGGCCGGGACCCAGTCAGGCAAGGTGTTCCGCTTGCGAGGTAAGGGCATTCCCCGCCTCGACCGCAGCGGGCGAGGTTCTCCTATGGGAAGGGGGGATCAACATGTTGTTGTTCAGGTAGCCATACCCAAAACCCTGACTGAAAAACAGCAGGAGCTCTTTGCAGATCTGGCCCTCACACTGGGCAAAGAAGTTGTCCCGCAACGGGAAAAAGGTATCTTGGGCCAATTGAAGAACGCCTTGGGTGATTTTTTAAGCGGCTAATCAGGGCACATATTTCGCCGTCGCACTCTGCACACTTCAGATTTGAATGACAGTTTTTACCGAAATCAGCGTGACTGTCGATGGAGAAGCAGCAGAAGCGGTGGCCGAGATCTTACGGCCGTTTGCGTATCAAGATGGTGTTGTTCTCGAACAACTAGGTGATCCCAACGATCCTGATCCTCTGGCTGTTGAGCCGGAAGTGACGGTCAAGATTTACGTTCCAGAAAAGGATGATACGCCAGATCTGCGCCGTCGCTTGCAGGAAATACTGTATCATCTGAACCGCCTTTACCCCGTGCCGTCTCCCACCTTCAAGACATTAGAAGAAAAGGACTGGGCCAACGCCTGGAAAGAACATTACCATCCCTTTCGCGTGGGACAACGTATCTGGATCCGTCCCAGTTGGTATGATTCTGAGGAAGAAGGGGCGACAACAGCCGAAACCGTCACCGAAAATGATGTGGTGCTAATGTTGGATCCAGGCATGGCCTTTGGCACAGGTCTACATCCTACAACACAGAAATGTCTGCGTGCCTTAGAAAAGATCGTGCAGCCAGGACAGCAGGTGCTGGATGTGGGGACAGGGTCCGGGATTCTGGCTATTGCTGCTGTGAAGTTGGGCGCCGCTAATGTTGTTGGCGTGGACACCGACGAGATGGCTGTCAAGACGGCCGTTGCCAATGCGCAACAGAATCAAGTGAGCGAGCAGATTGTCGTTTGGCAGGGTGACTTATCTACCGTTACCGCTCGCGGCTGGGATGTGGTGCTGGTCAACATTCTTGCCCCGGTGATCATTGGTTTGCTCAACGAAGGGCAGCTGATGGACTATGTGGCTGACAATGGCCGGCTCGTACTGAGCGGGATCATAGATTCCCAGGCCGGTGATGTAATGGATGCCGTGGCCAACGCTGGTGGTCATGTGGTCGAAACGCTGGCAGTGCGCGATTGGGTGACCCTGATCGTGCAACCGGCCTAGGCTCCCCGCTTTTTCACTTCCTAATTATCTTGACCCATCGCTATTGCGGCAACATCAGCCTGTAAAAATAAAACACCACGAATTTTCTTGTTCGTGACGTCTGCAAAAGCCCAATTTACGCTTGTTTACCTATCACCGAGGAGCGCTCTTACGGCGATACCGATAGGTAATCCGCCCCCGGTCCAGATCATAAGGGGTCATCTCTACCCTTACCCGATCTCCCAGCAGAATGCGAATATAGTATTTGCGCATTCTGCCTGACAGGTAAGACAGGACCTTATGCCCATTGTCCAACTCTATCATGAACTGTGTATTCGGTAACAACTCAGTGACAGTACCCTCGACTTCGATCTTGTCGTCTTTCTTAGCCATAAACTATTCTTCTTCCTTAACAGCCGTTTCCGTACCAAGTGCAGCTTCCATTTCCTCAGTGGCGGCGCTGTCGATCTCCCCTTGGGCCAGATCTGCGTCCGCACTCGCCTTGGCCTGGGCGACTGCTTCCGCTTCAGCCTCTTCAGCAGCTTTCTCGATTTCACGTTGAGCCATCCATTCAATTTGCTCCATGGCCGTTACGGCCTTCAGGCTCAAACCAATGCGCTGCCGTTTCTTGTCGATATTGACAACGCGCAAAAGGTGCGTTTCTCCTTCTTGAACAACCTCGCCTACATTTTCAACGGTGCCGCGCGAGAGTTGGGACACGTGAAGTAGCCCCTCAATACCTGGCTCGACTTCGGCAAAAGCGCCATAATCAACCAGCCGCGTGATCGTCCCTTCAACCAATTGGTTTTCGTGGTAGCGCTCTGTCACCGTATCCCATGGATTAGGCAAGATTTTCTTACGGCTCAGACTTATGCGCTGCGATTCACCATCAACGCGCAAGACATAAACTTCAATCTCTTGCCCGATTTTTAATACCTCTCGCGGATGGTCCACGCGGTGCCAGGCAAGTTGTGAAATGTGAACCAGGCCGTCGGCGCCGCCAAGATTGACGAAAGCGCCAAAGTCACGCAGTCCACTAACACGCCCCGTGATAACTTGGCCCTCTTCAATTGTTTCGAGCAGCTCCGCACGGCGCTGCGAATCCCACTCTTTTTGCGCTTCTCGCTGCGAAAGCACGAGGCGTCTGCGCCGGCGATCAACTTCAATCACTTTCAGTGGCAGCGTGTCTCCGCGTAGTTGGGCGAGGCGTTGTTGTCTGCGGCGATCGCCCATGCTCGCACTCATGTCTGAAAGGTGGGACATGGGTACAAAACCGCGAAGTCGGCCAAATGGCACGATAGCGCCACCCTTGTTGTAGCCGATCACTTCAACCTCGATCATTTCGCCACTCTCGATCATCTTTTCAGCTCTGATCCAGTCTTGGTTAAGACGAGCCAGATTGATGGATACCACCAAGCTGTCCGGTTTGTCCGTATTGAGTACATAAACGAACAATTCGTCATTGACTTGTAATGCATCCCGCTCTTCGGGCTCCAATTTTGCCAGGTCGGAGGGCGGTACCAGGCCATCACGCTTCAGACCCAAATCGACAATGATTCCTTGCGGGCTGATGGACAGAATAATCCCCTGAAGTATGTCGCCTACTTGAGGTGTTTTGTAATCGTGTTGATCGAGAAGTTCTTCTAACTCAGACAAAGAAAATGTTCCTTATGCGGGCGTGTGCTTTAATCTCACTTGCTATAAATTTGTACCAGTTAAAAAAGACTCGACCGTCGCACAAAATGCCCAGTGAGACGCGGCCGAGTCCTGTAATGCCTAGCTCAAAGTGAACGGCACTGCCGAATCATTCGCCAACCATACTGTATCTTCAGTTTAAGAATCGCAGACAGATGATCTCCCGGTTGTCAAACTCCGCGTCTATAGAAATCAAGTGAAATCACCGGCTACTCGGCACAAAAATTATAACCATTGGCAGATGCTTTGTCAAAGTCAGCAATTTCGAGCGGGTGTACGAAAGAATGGTTGACAACGTAGCAGCTTGATATGTACCCGTGCTTAGCGAATTGTCAGGCCATTTGCTCTTCAGATTTGGGGTTGCTGAGACTGGACGGGCGATGTTTGGTTTCGCAACGCTCCTGAAGTAAGATCAGTAATGGCGACATCCTTGCTGTAATTCGTACATTGTGTTCAACTTGCGGCACATTGAATAGTGGGCTGCTTTCGACCACAGCACTATTTATTCAACAGCGTAGGAGGGGTATGCTCAATAATGTTTAAGCAGTTTTTCCGCCCAGGAGGCAAGGAGGATCCTGAGTCGGCAGGCGCTGGCAATCAGCGTGGTGCTGTCCGACCGCAACACCTCATTAACATTTGTGAGCTAAGAAAGGCCTACATCACCCCGGTGGGCGATTTCGTTGCTCTTGACGGCGTAGACGTGCTGGTCGACGAAGGTGAATTTCTTACCGTCGTCGGCAAATCCGGCAGCGGCAAATCGACGTTGATCAATATGATCACCGGTATTGATAAGCCCACTTCAGGCGCTGTTTTTGTAGGTGACGTGCCTGTCCACACCTTGAAAGAAGGACCCATGGCCGAGTGGCGCGGTCGCAACGTTGGCGTCATTTTTCAGTTTTTCCAGCTTCTGCCCATGCTTTCTTGCCTGGAGAATGTGATGTTGCCCATGGATTTCTGCGATATGTACACACCGAAAGAGCGCAAACTAAGAGGGTTGCATCTGCTTGACCAGGTGGAAATGGCCGATCATGCCTTCAAGTTGCCGTCAGAAGTGTCTGGGGGCCAGCAACAGCGTGTGGCCATTGCCCGTGCCTTGGCCAATGACCCTCCTATTTTGGCGGCGGATGAACCGACCGGAAACCTCGACTCAAAAACGGCCGATGCTGTTTTCCAGCTTTTTGAAGATCTTATCCGCCGCGGCAAGACGATACTCATGGTGACCCACGATCGCGAATTGGCCAATCGCGTGTCGCGCACGATTACGCTTGCCGACGGCCAAATTGTCGCTGAAGAGCGTCATAATATTTAGCAAGAAACAGACCTGTGTTGCAGCCACCCTTGCACCAAGCTCTCACCGATTTAATATTGATTTGACGGGAAACCGGCTGCCGCTACAATCAGGGTTGGTAATGGTTGCCGTGAGGCTAACTGGAACTATGGAGTATTAATGTGCTGGAGCGAACGCACGAAATTGGCATCATACGCGCTCTTGGTGCATCAGATGGGTCGATCTTGCGTAATGTATTTGGTAGAAGGGATATTTATCGGGGCCATTAACTGGATGCTAGGGGTAGCTTCAGCAGTTCCCTTCGGCGTCCTCTTGAGCGACCCGGGCGATAATACTTTCTTGCAGAATCCCTTGATTATAATTTGCCTGGCATGGTGTCCTGGCCCGATTGTATGCCAAACCTTGGCCTATGATTGACACGTTCGGTCTGTTGGTTTGCAGGGTGGTCAAGCTGTGTTTGGCCAGTTGTCAAAACCCGGTGACGTGCAAACCTTTTTGAGGAGCATATAGATGAATTGGAAACGACTATTGCTAGGAGTGGTTCTGGTCCTCGCTGTGGCTGCCGCAGCATACTTTGTGTATGGGCAGTTCTTCGCAGCAGAACCGGAGCCGGATACCACAGCCGCTGCAGATGGGACGGAGGAAAACGCCAATACGGCCGTCAGTAGCTTAGGAGTGGTTTCTGCAGAGGGGCAGATCGTGCCTCTCCGCGATGCGTTGCTCTCCTTTCAAACTGGAGGGGAACTGATTGAGATTGTCGCCGAGACAGGATCTGTCGTCTCGACCGGGGATCCCATTATGCGTCTTGACGCCACCGACCAGGAGATCGCCCTGGTCCAGGGGCAGTCTGCGCTAGAAACGGCACAGGCCAACCTGCAGACGGCGGGGGCGGCATTGCTGGCGGCGCAAACGGGTGAGCGAGCCGCAGAGGTGGGTCTGCAAGCGGCCCAGGTGACACTGGCCTTGGTGCGGGCTGAACCAACGGAGGCGGAGATTGCCCTCAGTGAAAGCGCGGTAGCTTTGGCCCAGGCCGGCGTCGGGCAGGCTTCTGCCGGCCAAAGCGTGGTGCTGCAAGGAGCGGCGGACTCTCAGGTGGGGGCGGCCGAAGCGCAATTGCGCTCAGCCGAAGCGCAATTGTTACCCGTTCGTGACGCGCTGGATCTACTGGTGCGCGAAGAAAGTAACGACGAAGATGCCCTTGCTCGTGCCCAACTGAACTTCAATGCGGCGGTCGCCAACGTTAATGCGGCCCAGGCTGCCCTGGACGAGGCGCGTGCCGGCGCTACCAGCGGCCAGCGTGTATCCGCATACGGTGGCGTTAATTCAGCGGCGGCCAGTCGTGATGCAGCCCAGGCCCAGCTTGATCAATTGTTAGCAGGGGCGCGCGCAGAGCAGATCACGGTGGCTGAAGCGGGCGTGGCCCAGGCCGAATCCGCTATCGCCGAAGCGCAATTGGCCATTGTACAGGCGGAATCGGGCGTTACCCAGGCGGAAGCCGGCATTGCCCAGGCGGAGGCGGCTATAGACTCGGCGCAAGACGCCTTGAGTCGCATGACCCTCCTAGCTCCATTTGACGGCGTTGTAGCAGATATCCAGGCGGAGTTGGGCGAGGTCGTGAGCAGCGGCATACCTGTCGTTACCTTTGCAGATTTCGGTGGTTGGCTGGTCAAGACGACTGATCTGACCGAACTGGATGTTGTAGAATTAGAAGTGGGCGATCCGGTTGAGATACAGATCGATGCTATCCCCGGTGAAAGGCTAATTGGCACGGTGACCGACATTGCCACGACATCGCAATTAACGCGCGGTGATGTCACCTACGAGGTGACGATCGCTTTAGATGAAAACAGCGACCTGCCACTGCGCTGGGGTATGACTGTCTTTGTGGATGTGGATGTCGACCGGGGATAACGGCGGAATAGATAATGAACACTGGGCGCGCAAAAAGACGCCCCGCTGAGGGTGATATGAACGTAAAACGGAATTTTATACTTTTACTTTTATTGACGGCCGCGCTCTTCGGTGGCCTGGTAGCTTGCCAGACGGAGGAAGCGGATCAAGCGCAGGAGACGGCAACGGCCGTTTCCCCGGTCAGCGAGGTGAACAGCCGCGCTGTTGGTGGCTTTTCCACGGTTTCCGCCGAAGGAGAAGTGATGCCTTTGAGCAGCGCTGAACTTTCTTTTCAGATTGGCGGGCAAGTGGCAGAAATCTTGGTTGCGAAAGGCGATACGGTAAGCGCGGGCGATCCGCTTGTGCGCCTGGACAGCTTTGCCCTGGAGAATGCAGTCAGCCAGGCTGAGGCGGGCCTTGCAGCAGCCAAAGCCGCTCAAGAGGCGGCCGTGGCGCAATTAGCCGTGGCTGAGTCGGGCGTCCAGAGAGCCCAATCCGGCATCACGTCCGCTGAAGCGCAACTGGCCCTGGTGAAGGCGGGCGCGACGGAAGAAGAGCTGGCGGCAGCGGAAAAGAATCTGGCCGCGGCCGAAGCATCTATTGTCGCCGCTGCTGGCGACCGGGATGCGACCGTTCGTGTGAGCGATGCTTCTATTCAGTCTGCGCAAGCGCGGGTTGCCGCCGCCCAGGCTGAAGTCGATAGCTTGCAAAGATCCTATGACGATATCATCGATGCCTGCTTCACATTCCCCAACGGTGACGAGATATGCCCGCTCTATGGCCCGGTAGAAGAGCAGACCCGGGCCCAACTGGCAGCCTTGAAGGTCAATTTGCAGGCCGCCCAGGCGGCCGAGGCGGAAGCCCGCGCCGGGGTGACGCCGGCTGAGCGCCAGTTGGCCAACTCTGGAGTAGGCGTGGCCGCCGCCCGTCGCGACCAGGCCCAGGCCCAGCTTGATTTGCTGCGCGCTGGGGCGCGGGATGAACAGATCCAGCAGGCGAGAGTTGGTGTGGCCCAGGCGGAACTAGGTTTGGAGCAAGCGCTGGTGCAGGTGACCCAGGCCGAAGCGGCCGTCACACAAGCAGCGGCGGGTGTGACCAAAGCCGAGGCCGATCTGCAGGCGGCACGGAAGGCGCTTGAGCGCATGACTTTAACCGCCCCATTTGACGGCAGCGTCGGCGACGTCTCAACCGAAATTGGCGAGTTGGTCGGGCCGGACCTTCCCGTCGTGCGCCTGGCCGATTTTGGCGGTTGGTTGGTGAAGACGACTGACCTGACGGAATTGGATGTGGTCGCCGTAAAGAACGGATTGCCGGCCGAGGTGCGCCTGGATGCCCTTCCCGGCGAAGTAATCAATGGGGTGGTCACAGATATCGCTTCCGTGGCATCCGTGGTGCGCGGAGACGTGACTTATGAGGTGACCATTGCTCTGGATGACAATGGCGATTTGCCCTTGCGTTGGGGTATGACTGCTGCGGTAGATATCGAAGCGGAGTAGCAATACCCTGGCGAGGATCTGGCTGGCTGCACCGAAGTCGCTGCTTACGCGCTGGGTGTCTACCACCGGGGCAAGGATCATGGTTTTGCTGCTGACTTGAACCATGATCTTGCCTTCTCCGGGGCGAAAGTGATAGCTGTCCTGAACCGCCCTTTCCGCCGGTTGATGACGATAATCAAGTCGCGCCTGGCTTGGGCGCGGGCAAGGCTGTCATTTCGACGCCCTATTGGTATGCGGAAGAGAAGCTGGCTGATGACCGGGGTGTGCTGGTGCCCTTCCGCGATCCAATAGCATTGGCCGAACGCCTACTTGCCTTGTACCAACACAGCCGTTCGGATGATTGACGCTGGTATGAAGCGGGGCTGAGCTATTGTAATGCCGTGCTGCCGCAGGCCATGTTGATGTGCGGCCAATGGATTCCAAATAAGGCTATGACTGAAGCGGGGCTTGAGTCGCTCTCCTGGCTGGCCGACGTGCAGCACGCTGACTCGACTGGGGGCCATTTTGTACCGATTGGCTCCAATGGCTTTTATGAGCGGGCTGGCGAAAGGGCCAGGTTCGATCAACAGCCGGTCGAGGCCCAAACGATGGCCTCTGCCTGCCTGGAAGCTTACCGCAGCACAGACGACGAGTACTGGCGTACAGAAGCGCGGCGTGCCTTTGAGTGGTTTTTGGGGCGCAACGACTTAAACTTGCCCCTTTGCGACCCGACAACGGGGGGCTGCCGTGACGGCCTCCATTCAGACCGTCCCAATGAGAACCAGGGCGCAGAGTCTACGCTGGCTTTTCTCCAGACCTCACTGGAGCTGCGTCTGGCTGAGTATCCCTTACCACCCATGGAGACCCAACTATCATGAACCATAGCCATCCCGAGCTTTTCCGCCGCCATAAGCTGAATCCCATTTTAACGGCTGCTGATTGGCCTTATCCCGTCCATACCGTTTTTAACCCCGCCGCCACGCGGCTAACCAATGGCGTCACTTTGCTCTTGTGCCGAGTGGAGGACCGGCGCGGGCTTTCCCACTTGTGCGCGGCCCGTTCCACCAACGGCGTGGATGAGTGGCAGATTGACCACCAGCCGACCTTCCTACCCGACCCTGACCACTTTCCGGAAGAATTATGGGGCATTGAAGATCCGCGCATCACCTTTGTTCCCGAATTAGGCCGCTATGCCATCGTCTATACGGCGTTCACCCGTGATGGTCCCGGTGTGGCCTTGGCCTTAACAGAAGATTTTCAACAGTTCGAACGCTATGGGCTGATCATGTCCCCAGATGATAAAGATGCGGCTCTACTTCCTCATCGGATTGGCGGCCATTGGGCCATGATCCATCGCCCGGTCAGTTCTGCTCGCGCTCATATGTGGATATCTTATTCGACTGACCTGCGGCACTGGGGCAGCGACAAGCTAATGATGGAAGCGCGGCGAGGAGCGTGGTGGGATGCCAATAAAATCGGCCTGTCGCCGCCGCCCATCGAAACCGAGCAGGGGTGGCTGGTAATTTACCACGGCGTGCGGCAGACAGCGGCTGGTGCCATTTACCGGCTGGGACTGGCCCTGTTTGATTTGCATACACCGGAACTTTGTCTAAAGCGCAGCGACGAGTGGATTTTTGGACCGGAAGAACCTTATGAACTGCAGGGGGATGTGAGCAGCGTCGTCTTTCCTTGTGGCTACTACGCTTGCCCCTGATGGCGACACGCTTCACCTCTATTACGGGGCGGCCGATACAAGCATCGCCCTGGCCACCGGCAGCGTTCGCGCTATGCTTGAGTGGCTTGAGCAACAAGGGTAGAGTGAGAAAAATGAAATGACGTGCTGGTTGAAATATGCAGGTCAGCAGAGGGCTTGTTCGGTAGTTGTACAATCATGCCATCTGGCACTTGTTCGATCTGGTCAGTAGTATCTGCCATTTCTTTACCCTGCGCTCGCTGGTTATGAGCGTTTCCCGATTTATGTCGACAACCTGTAGAAAGAGAAGATAATTATGTAATATTTATGATTCCCGTAGCAGACGCGATTGGCGCAGCAGGCATGGGAGTTTGTTTTGGAGAATGTGAAAGTTTTGACTAAGAAAATTTATGTAGGGAATTTGTCTTTTGATGCCACAGAAGAGCAAGTAAATGAGATGTTCGCGCAATATGGCAAGGTTGATTCCATTGCGATGATTAATGATCGTGATTCCGGACGGTTTCGCGGATTTGGTTTTGTAGAGATGGAAGATTCGGCAGCCAATGCGGCCATTAATGCCCTTAATGATACGGATTTAGACGGCCGTACATTGCGCGTCAATGAAGCGCGACCGCGCGAAGATCGTAGTAATGGTGGCAATAGAAATAGTAAATATCCGCATAGTGGTGGTGGAAGATACTAGGAGTCATTCGCTGACCCTTGGTTTTTAACACACCAAGCTTAATCAGACGGAAGAATTTACGGCCGTTCCCAGAAATGGGAACGGCCGTTTTTGATCTCCGGTACTGATCATGCTGCGTTCCGCCAGCGGATTTTGCGCCTGTATTCTGTGTGACGAACTGCAGTTGAAGCAAGCACAATACTTCGTGCCCGATCGCGAACTTGAGCGCCGTCCGGCTGTACTTTTACTTCATTGCCATTTGATCCAAACACGACAGAATTGACGCTTGGTTTGATGACGGTAGAATAACGAGAAGATATATCATATTAACCCTTTGAGGCTGATTTGCAGGAGCGCTGCAGATCAGACTGCATGGTTCCTTTGAAAAACGCTGAACCTTAAAGAATTCTAAGTCTGGTAGAATGACATTAGAAACGTGTTTTTCGCGTTTTCCTGTTTGTACGGATACACTTTGTCAAGGCCCAATTTTGAGTGACAGGCTGTGATTGACATCATCGCCTGTTCTACCCTATTCCGTATCCGTTCTCCAATAGTATAAATAAGAGGTTCACATCCGTGAGGTCGGCGGTTCGAGTCCCTTCGCGCCCACTTTTCACGTAAAGCTGGTGTAAAATACCGGCTTTTTTTGTTGGCTCTGCCATGATTGCGTTGCAGATATTCACAGCCTTCGAAAAACCCGTACGGACATTTATAAAGAGATTCTAAGACCATTCATTTTGAAGAAGACGAAAGATGAAGGGCTGTCAAGGTAGATGCGGAAGCAAAACAGGACAGCCGCACATAGGGGGGCAGCAGGGTCCCTGTAATTTGACACCAATAACCGAGGGGTGTGCCACCCGCTGGCTGCTCTTCAGCGCGAGGGCATTGTCATGCCAAAAAAGAAGGGGAGCGCCATAGTTCACTGGCGCTCCCCTCTAGCCTATCTTATGTTGATGTTACTTCTGGATGGACGACGATACTACCGCCGCCCAGGGACTGCTGTGAACCGTTGTCGTAGACAGTCCCATTATCGCCTCAGATCTGGATGCGGAAGGTGTCGGGATTGTCGTCATCGGCCGAGATCATGAACTTGTAGCTGCCCTGTCCATTGATCGTGCCTTCACCCTTGAACTGGGCCTTGTTACCAGCCACCACCAGCCATTCGTAGCTTGTGCTGTGGAAGTTCAGGTCACCCGCTTTGAACTGGAACTCGGTGTTGCCATCGGGCACATTGGCGCCCTTCTTGTACTTGGCGACAAAGCCGAAGGTGGCTTTACCGGTCAGGGTCGGGTCAGCTTTGTAGGCGCCTGCCGGTGAGTCGATCCAGCCGCCGCCGGTGACGAAGCCGCCGCTCGGGTCGTAGACCACGACGATGGTGCAGTCAGGTTCAGAATCAACCGACCCGTCATTGACCGTCAGGCAGACATCATAGATGCCTGGCACAGCTGCCAGCCGTGTAGGTACTGCCAGACACGGTTCCGCCGTCGGCTGTCCATGTTTCGGTCAGTGTATCCTGATCGGGGTCGGAGGATCCGCTGCCGTCAAAGGCGACAGATGATTCCACCGCCACAAGATACGGCCCGCCGGCGACGGCTGTTGGGGCGATATTCTCAGGCTCAAAAATCGCGAACGGGGATAGCGAGGGAACGCTGGCACAGATGATATTCGCTTGCGTATCCAGCGAGATCGTGCGATCCGCCCAGGCGCCATTTTCATAGTGATTCAGCTCTATATTCGACTCATTGCCAAAACTGATGCCCGTGTAGTCAATGCACAGCGTCACCGGACCCACAAAAACCGCTGCGGTGTTCAAGTCATAGTAGACCGGCGGGTTGCCCAATTTGAAGCCATTAGGTGCGGGCGTGCCGGTGCCGCTGGTTGTCAGGCTGGTTGTGCCAGCCTGGGTGATCTCTGCAAAGGTTAGCGTGACAGGCGCCACACCACTGGTCGCATCAACAGGCTGAACCGAGACATCCAAACCTGCCGGGGTGTTCAGTGATATTGTTGCTATGAAGGCGTGGCTCCACACGGCTGTTGTCGCCGACGAGCCGACGACCTGGCCGGCCTCATTGATAGCCTCGGCGTCACTGTCGCTGCCGCCCAAGGTGCCGAGGTCGGTCATCGTCTCATTCTGCCATATAAAGGCATGAGTGTCCCCGTCCGCTGTCCTTGATGAGCCAACAACCTGACCATTATTATTGATAGCAGTAGCCCTACTCGAATCTCCGCCCGACAACGTTCCCAGGCTGATCATCGACCCGTTTTCCCACAAGAAGCCAAGAGTTGGACCTCTTCTCCCGAAACCTGCAAAGCCGACGATCTGTCCATTTTCATTGATGGCGGTGACCCGGATTTCGGTGGCATCGCTGGTGCCGTCATTCAGGGTACCCAGGTCGATCATCGTTCCATTGTCCCACAAGAAGGAGTGCTGCTCCCCGTTGGCTGTATCTGAAGTGCCAATAACCTGACCGGCGTCATTGATCGCAATGGCCGAGCTGGTGTCTCCGCCCAACGTGCCGAGGTCGGTCATGGTCCCATTCTGCCATATAAAGGCATGGCTTGCAGTATCGCCCGAAATTGAGGCGTTGCCGACAACCTGACCATATTTATTGATATCAAAGACTCTACTGTTTCTGCCGCCTAAAGTGCCCAGGTCGGTCATGGATCCATTTTGCCACAAGAAGGCATGCTGTGTTCCGTCGGGCATATTTGAATCGCCGGCGACCTGACCGGCATCATTGACGGCCCTGGCGATACTGTTGTTACCGCCCAAGGTGCCCACATCGGTCATCGTTCCATTGTCCCAGAAGAAGGCGCGCTGCCCCCCGTCGCTTGTATTTGAAAAGCCGACAACCTGGCCGACGTTGTTAATATCGGCGGGCGAGGTATAGTTACCGCCCAAGCCACCCAGGTTCGTCATCACCCCATTCTGCCATACAAAGGCTTCGTTTTCTACTTCGCCGATGACCTGCCCCACATCATTGATATCGAAGGCCCGGGTATAGACATTATTGAATGTGCCCAGATCGGTCATGGTATACGAACCACCGGCAAGGGCTGGAGTAGCTCCTGCCGGGCTGACGTTGGCAAAACTAAAGAGCATTACCAGGGTGAATAAAATTGACAGTGTAACAAATTTTTTCACGGCGATCTCCTAAAACTCATCTAATTTAAAGTACTCTTGCATGATTGATTTTCTCATTGTGCGTCCTTGCGACGCACGGCGATAGACAATAATAAACTCACCTTTGGGACAGTTTCGCACCAATTTCAAATAATATTTATATAGCAAACTCCTTCCGCTTCGCTGGGCATTTCAGGCTTCCTCCTGGGCATTTGCCCCGGTTGCACCGGGCATCTCGCCCTCGTAAAGCGACTGCCACAGAAAACGCAGCAGCTCGCTTTTGTTGCTAAAGTGCTGTTTCTGACCGGTATAGGCATGTTCCACGGTGGCGCGCCAACGGGTCTGCGGGCCGTCGTCTTGCCAGCGGATTAGAAAAGCTGCATACTGCTTTTTGTTCGACATCGGTATATAATACAAAGCAAACGTTACACAAACGCTACACGGGAGGTTGGGACCAGAGCGTTTGGCTGAACGACCTGTTTGGGTCGCAGAACCCCCCGCCGGATCACATTTGGCCGATGACCAGACAAATCTTCTTACTGGGAACACCTTTCATTGCCGACGACGGCCGTCCTTCTGACCTGCTCCGTAACGCCAAAGGCTGTGCCCTGCTGGCCTACCTGATCGTGCGCGGCCGTTCTGAAACCCGCGAGCATCTGGCCGATTTACTCTGGGATGCGCCCGACACCGCCAGCAGTCTGCGCAACTTGCGCGTCATGCTGACCCGCATCCGGCCCTACCTCCCCGGCCTGGTGACAACCCGCAGCTCGGTTCGCTACACCCCGCAGCCTGATGAGACGATTGACTATCTGGCGCTCGCGGATACCCTGACCGCCGGCGGAACCCGGCCTTCATTGGATGCTCTGCGCCTTTACCGGGGCGAGCTGCTGGATGGGTTTTATCTTGAAGACGCGCCGCGCTACATGGAATGGCTGACCCTGGAAAGAGAAAGGCTGCGCCGGGCCGTGCTGGAGGCCCACCGCAATCTGTGCCAGGCCCTGGCCGATGATAAGCTTTGGCCGGAGGGCGCGGAAGCTGCCGCCCACTGGCTGACCATCGATGAAGTGGATGAAGAGGCCGTTCGCTGGCAGCTGCAGTTCCTGGCGGCCAAGGGGCAGATCACCGCCGCGAGGCAAGCCTATGCTGCTTTCCAAAGAATCTTGGGGGATCAATGGGGCCTTGAGCCGGAAGATGCGACACAGGCTATGGTCCAGGAGTTAGACGAGTGGAGCGGGGCGATAACGACGCTGCTTCTGCCCGACTTGAGCTCCCTCGAAGCCCTCGCCTCAGGCGCGTTATCTGAGCCGGGACCCCTGCCCGCCAACAGCATCCTGCCTTATCACCGCAATCAGGATTTTGTGGGGCGGGAAAACAAGCTGCTGCAGATTGCCTCGGCGTTCGCTGAGGTCTCGGAACACGGCCGTCCCCCGGTGGTGGCGATCACCGGCATCGGCGGAATGGGCAAAACACAAACAGCGGTGGAGTTTTGTTACCGCTACGGCCGTTATTTTCCCGGTGGTGTTTTTTGGCTGGCCTTTGAAGAGGCGGAAAACGTGGCCGAGGAAGTGGCGGCGGTAGGCTCGGAACGCGGCCTGGGCTTGTTCCGTGAAGCGGAGAATCTGACCCTGGCGGATCAAATTGGCCGCGTCCAGCGCGCCTGGCAAGAATCTGTCCCGCGCCTGCTGGTTTTCGACAACTGCGAGGATGAAGCCTTGTTGGCCAATTGGCTGCCGGTGACGGGGGGCTGTCGCGTGTTATTGACCTGCCGGAAAAGTGAATGGACCCCGGAGCTGGAGGTAAAGGCCCTTGCCCTGAACGTTCTTGATCCGCTGGAAAGCAGGCTGCTGCTGCAGCGGTTGGCAGCCCATGTGAACGAGTCGGAAGCAGCAGACATTGCCCGGGAAATCGGCCATTTGCCCTTAGCGCTGCACCTGGCCGGCAGCTTCTTGCGTCGTTATCAGCAGATCAGCCCGGCGGCCTATCTGGCCCAACTGCGCGATAAGGGGTTGTTACAGCATCCTTCTTTGCAAGGGCATGGCGCCAGCCATTCACCAACCGGGCATGAATTGAACGTAGCCCGTACGTACGTCCTTAATTGGCAGCGGCTGGATCCGGCTGATGAAGTAGATGCTGTGGCCCGCCAGCTGTTGCTCTATGCTGCCTGTCTGGCTGCGGACGAGCCTATCCCGATGGCGTGGTTAAAAGCGATGGTAGGCGGTGACAACGATAACTTGCTGCTGACGCTGCGGGCCGAACGATGGCTTGCTGCGCCTGATAACAATGGGTTTTCTCCTGAGAGAGCCAGGAGGTACGGTCGTGCTGCACCCGCTGCTGGCTGCCTTCACCAGAGAGATGAGTGGAGAAGAGGTCAGCCGCAGAAGCACAGCTAACCGTGACCAGCACGATTGCCCAAACCGTCGCCGATCATCGTCAAAGGGAAGGGCATCTTTCCACCCTGCCGCTTTCAGTGATCCATTTGCGTTATGTCACTGATGCCGCTCTTACCCGGAGAGTACCAATGGCAGCCACCCTGGGCTCGCTGCTGGGACTGCATCTGGAGAGCATTGGTGATCTTGTTGACGCTGAGCAGCTTTTAAAGCAGGCCTGTTGCGTAGCAGAACAAATCGGCGATATTATGGGCTGGGCGCAAGCCTTAACCGCCCTATCCAGTACGCAAGAGGGCCTGGGTCATGATCAAGATTCTTTCCACAGCGCCCAAAGGGCTGTCGCACTGTTCAAAGAAGCGGACGTGATTGATACGACCGGATTAACAGAAGCACTGTACTATCAAGGATGGGCACATTACAAGCTGGGGCAGGCAGAAGCGGCCCTGCACGTTGCTGATGAAGGCCGCATCTTGAGTCATCCAGCGCACCTCCGCCGGGCAGAGGCCCGTTTTCTCAGTTTGATGGGTGTCGTTAATTATTACATGCTGGGCCATTACGACATAGCCCAACAGCAGCTGGAAGAAAGCCTGGCTGTGTACCGTGAGCTAGGTCAGCGGCAAGGTGAAAGTGCGGTCATAAATAATATTGGGCGAAAATGCGCGCCTGCAGGGTGATTATGCCCTGGCGGCGCAGTATTATGAAGAAGCGCTGGCGCTCGCCTGTGAGATTGGGAGTTACAAAAATGCCAGCATTTTTCTGAGTAATTTATGTGGCGCGCGCCTCAGGACAGGCCAATTTGCAGCAGCCGCAAGCGATCTGGAAGCGTTGATTGTTAATACACGGCATGATTGGTACGGGTTGTCTGAATCCTACCG
>CAVONO010000006.1:0-667412 GCA_963697305.1 uncultured Chloroflexia bacterium | reverse complement strand
CTGGTCATCTTCGCTCGATACGACAATATTGCTGGCATTCATTAACCGTTCTTTATTGTAGCTTGTGACCAGGGCCGTTTCCGGAATATCGACCTGTTCAGCTACGAGGCCAAAAGACTGGTTGATAATAGTCAGTAGCAGGACCATTAATACAATTATGGCCAGCACTGTTGCCGCCAAAAACAACCACCGCCAGGCGGTTCCAGCACGGAGACGTCCACCGATTTGCGCACGCATTTCATCCGCTTGCGGAAAGGGGCTGTCTTCTTCAACCTGCCTGCGAATATATTCACTGTCAATCATTCGTAGGCCTCTCGGAAACGGCGCACGATGCGCTGGCTAAAGATATTGAGCACCATGGTCATCATAAATACGACAAGGCCAACAGCAAAAATGCTTTGATAATCAACTGAATCGTAGCTCAAGTCACCTCCGCTGATACGCACCATGTAACCGGTCATCGTTTCCGCTGCTTGTAAGGGATTAAACGTCAGCTTTGGGCCAGCGCCAGCAGCGATAGCCACGATCATAGTCTCACCTACGGCACGGGAAATCGATACGACGAAGGCAGCCGTAATTCCGGACAACGCGCCTGGTACCACAACGCGTAAGGAGGTTTCCAGCTTGGTAGCGCCTAAGCCATAGGCAGCTTGCCTCAAAGAAACAGGTACCGCATGCAAGGCATCCTCGCTTAATGATGCCACTAAGGGGATGATCAAAATGCCGACTACGATGCCGGCAGATGCAACGTTGTATATCTGTACGGTATCCCGTCCAAAAAAGTTCCTCAAAAAAGGCGTCATAAAGGTCAGGGCAAAGTAACCGTATACCACTGTGGGAATGCCCGCCAAGACTTCTAGAATCGGCTTGATTGTGTTACGAGCGCGTGCCGATGCATATTCACTGAGATAGACCGCAGTTGCCAACCCAAGAGGTAAAGCCACCAGCATTGCGATAAAACTAACCATTAAGGTTGCCGAAAGAAGCGGCAAAACGCCAAAGCGACCTATTTGCGGTTGCCATACCGTGTCTGTGAAGAAGCCAATTAGTGTCACTTCCTCCAGGGCAAAAAACTGGAAAGCATCCCGCAGCAACACAAATACGATGCCAATCGTAACAGCGACGGATATCAATCCAGACAACAACAGTGACCCTTCGATAATCGTCTCGCCAATTCGCGGATGTTTGGCCAGCTTCTGCTCCATACTTTCCTGTGTCTCGACCTCTGGCAGAACTGATTCCGCCATAGGATTTTACCTCCTATACTTGTTTGTCTCTCATAGAAGCATAGGGGATACAGTTGTGTATCCCCTTCCTTACAGATCTACATATCGGTACATTATTAACTGTTGTCCTACGAGTGGCTTACTGCACACCAGAGGACAACGGAGCCTGACGAGGCCTAATTTCCAATGGCCCCAAGCCATTTTATACGTGCTTCATCCAGTGCTTCATCGCTGGCTGGGAAGTAACCCACATCCACAATCTCTTCATTAACATAGGTCAGGAAGAAGTTGATGTAGTCCGCTACCTGTGGCTTTTCCTGCATCACGGTCGCATCACTGTAGATGAACAGCGGGCGTGCCAATGGATACTCACTGGCATCCACCGTTTCGGCCGTCGCTTCCACGCCTTCCACCGCGATTGGCACGATGATGTCCGTGTTCTCAGCCGCGTAAGCGTAGCCGAAGTATCCTATCGCGTAAGGGCTTCCCGCCACTCCCTGCACCAACACGTTGTCATCCTCACTCTGCTGCAAGTTTGATGCGGTCAACTGCGGCTCAGGATCTTCGCCAAATACCTCTTCTGTGAAGTAGTCGAATGTGCCGCTGTCCGTTCCAGGGATGAAGCGTTGAATCGCTTCCGCCGGCCACTCTGCCCGTACATCTGACCAGTTTTCAGCTGGGCCAAAAATCTGGGCCAACTCTTCAAGTGTGGCATCCTGCAGGAAATCGTTCTCTGTACTGACGACTACCGCCAAAGCATCTGTACCGACTCGGAATTCGATCGCTGCACGGCCGATTCCACTACATGACTCAACCTCCGAGTCCTTAATCGGGCGGCTGGCATTCGAGACATCCGTCTCTCCTGCCACGCAGAAGCGCTCAAACCCTGCGCCGCTGCCAATGCTATCAATAGTGATATCCCCACCAAAGCCTTCGTTCTGGTACCGTTCCGCCATTCGCTCAGCCAGTGGGAATACAGTTGAGCTGCCGGCTGATACTACATTTCCGCTAACCGCCAACGGATCGGGCATCGGCATACCGGTCATCACATCAGAAGCTGATTCCTCTTCTGCCACAGCCTGTTCTTCTACTGGAGCCACCTCTTCTGCGGTAGCTGATTCTTCTTCCGAGGCTGCCGAGCCGATCTCGGCAGCGCCCTCAATAGTCGGCGCTCCGGATGGCGCTTGGGCCGTTTCCTGACCACCACATGCGGCCACAAGAAACACAAGCAATATTAGTAAAACTACTACTTTAAAACGCATTTTTATCCTCCTAAGGGATTCAGCAATATTCGTAAGGCACAGTCCAAAAGCGCGGCCGGTATGTTGAAATCTCGTATTGCCGGCTCTCAATCAGGTTATTGGCTAGACGAAGGAACTGTGCACTTTTTCACTATTAGGAGGATATCACGCCACGTTTCTTGTGTCAGCAGGTTTCAGTTAACATCTGGCTAAGGGTTTGTTAAGGGTTTGTTAACAGGGTTTGGCTTACAGGCAGCGTAAAAAAGAAAGTACTGCCCTTGCCCTCTTTGCTCTTGACCCAGATTCGGCCTCCGTGAGCTTCGACCAGATGGCGCGCAATGGCAAGTCCAAGACCGGTTCCACCCTGGCTTCGCGTTCGGGCGCGATCAGATTTGTAGAAGCGTTCGAATACCCGTGGCAAGTCATCGGCTGCAATGCCGATACCATTGTCTCTAACTGACAAAATGACCTCGGCATGTGACTTATCGCTGTCGTTCAACCGTGCAGCTACCTGTATATTCCCTTGTTCGGGGGTGAATTTGATGGCATTATGCAAAAGATTCGCCACAACCCGCTTCATCCGCTCAGAATCAGCTGATACGAGTGGCATCCTGTCGGCAATCTTGACCCTGATCTCAATATGCTCCCTTTCCGCTTGTGAATGCAGTCGCTCTAATGCATCAAAGATGAGTTCGCTGACGTCCGTTGGCTCCAGTCGCAGCGGGACATCGCCCGATTCGATACGAGACAATTCCAACAGCTCTTCCACCATTTGGGTCAGTGTGTCGAGCTCCCGTTCGGCCCTGTCCAAAAAATGACGAGCAACCGCTGGATCTTCCAGAGCACCATCCTGCAAAGTTTCCACAACGGCCCGTAAGGAAGCCAAGGGCGTTCGCAATTCATGTGAGATATTGCTGACAAAATCCCGGCGAACCGTTTGCAGGAACCTCACCTGGGTCAAATCCTGCAGAATAACCAGGTAGCCAAGCTTGCCCTCCTCCTGAAATGGTGTCACAAATGCTTGCAAGAATAAGCCACGGCCAATCTCTACTGCGGCCACAGCTTCACGACCCTCTTCACGGCAAATCCGCCATAGATTAATAAGCTGGTGGTGGCGAGCGACCTCCGCGAATGAGCGACCCAACGCTCTTGCTTCACTGCTGTTGAGCATTTTCGCCGCGGCCGTGTTGATCAGTAGAACCCTTCCCAAGTCGTCGGCGATCAATACTCCGTCTGCCATATTGTCAAGGACGGTATCAAGCTGCCTATTCTCTTCTGAAAGCTCTTGTATCTGATCTCGGAGGCTATCAGTCATCTGATTAATTACTCGTGCCAAGTCTCCGATTTCATCTCCTGAAGGTGACAAGACACGCGCGCTATTTTCTCCTGCGGAAACCTGCCGCGCCATCTCATTCAATTCGCCAATGGATTTGGCTCTCTGCCTGGCATTGATTGTCGCAAAGCTCGTGATCAGTAAAATCTCCAGCAAGGCCGCACCCAGTACGCCCATTAATATGCATGATGCGCCATTTCGGCACACAGGACGATTCAAATAGAAAGCAAGTCCAAGCATCACGACAACGATCAGCAATGCATAGATCGCCAGCTGACGCCAGCTGTTACGATGTATCATGATCAACCACTAGGATTAGGATATTTCCTCCGCAGAACGCCGGAAATCAGTGCAAATCTACTATATCTTAATGGCGTCACCCGTCAAATCGATAACCCACACCGCGCACGGTGACAATTCGCGTCGCGTTACTTGAGTCGGGTTCAATCTTCTCCCGCAGCCAGCGCACATGGACATCTACTGTTCGGCTATTGCCGTCGTACGTCCACCCCCAAACCCTCTCCAAAATTAGGGTTCGAGACAAGGCAATGCCCTTGTTTCGAGCAAGAAAGAGCAGCAATTCAAATTCCTTTGGTTTTAGCCGGATTGGCCTGTTGTCCATACGGACCTCACGACGACTTTCATCAATAGCTAAATCTCCGAAGCTTAATGTAGATACCGTCTTAATCTGAGGAGATACCTTTCCATTGCTTTCTGCTGTGACGTCTTCTCGGATCAACTCCACCCGTCGCAAATGTGCTTTGACGCGGGCCAATAATTCCCGCATACTGAATGGTTTCGTGACATAGTCATCTGCTCCCATCTCCAGGCCAACAATTTTGTCAATCTCCTCCGTCCGCGCAGTAAGCATCAATATGGGGACGTTCATCTCCTTGCGCAGTATACGGCACACTTCAAAACCGTCCATGTTGGGCAGCATCACATCCAAGATAATCAGATCCGGTCTATCTTTTCGAGCCAACTGCAAGCCCGTACGGCCATCTTCCGCCGCCAAGACCATATATTCCTGGCGGGTCAGGTTGTAATTCAACATCTCTAGTAACGTAGCATCGTCTTCAACAACAAGTATCTTATACACTATTTTCCCTCGCTCAGAAATCGTCAAGATGATTTTAACGGACATTCTAGAATTCTCGCAAAGAACTCATTAGCCAGATACGCCGGCTGAGTCATCCAGAAAAAACCGATCACTTGGAATCCAGAATCGGTTCAAGTCAACTATTTTGAAGTAGCGCTTACGCACTGAACATTGTTGTGCTATAATACTTTGTCATCGCAGTCTCTAATCCCTAGGCCGCCGGTAGGCGCAAAACAAGGAGAAAAAGTATGTTAAATCTAGCCGTATTACTTGAAGACACCGCCCGTGAACTTCCTGATCGTTTCGCCATCGTGTTCAACGAGACGAAGTTGACCTATGCCCAGGTTAATGGTGCAGCCAACCAGATTGCCAATGGACTTTCTGCATTGGGCATCGGAAGAGGAGACAATGTCGCCCTGTCCTGTCCTAATCTCCCATATTTTCCACTTATTTATTACGGCATCCTCAAAACAGGCGCCACCGTGGTCCCCCTGAATGTCCTTCTTAAGGGACGTGAGATCGCGTACCATCTCACCGACTCAGATGCCAAGGTATATTTCTGCTTCCAGGGAACCCCGGAGTTGCCCATGGGCCAGTTCGGCTATGAAGGCTTCCAGCAAACTGATGGTTGCGATCACTTTTTCATGATAACCGCCGATCCGGCTGCGCCGTCTCCCGTTGCAGGAACGAAGACCCTGGGCCAGCTTATGTACCAACAGTCACCCGTCTTTGATACCGCTTTGACAAGTCCTGACGACACGGCCGTTATTCTCTATACCAGTGGTACTACAGGTCAGCCCAAAGGGGCCGAATTATCTCATTCCAATATGGTCTTGAACGCCCGTTTAGCCGACAGCATGTATCCCCCCGCGGAACATGATGTCACCTTGATCACTCTGCCCTTGTTCCACTCCTTTGGTCAGACAGTCCAGATGAACTCAGGTTTCTATAAAGGTATGACACTAACACTCCTGCCCCGTTTTGATCCTGGGGCAGCTCTAGGAATCATGGAACGCGATGATGTTACAATCTTCATGGGAGTCCCCACCATGTACTGGGCCATGCTCAATTATCCGGATGCTGACAAATTTGACCTTGAGAAAATCTCACGCAATTTGCGATTGGCGGGTTCCGGCGGGTCTGCTATGCCTGTCGAAGTCATGAAGGCCTTCAATGACAAATTCTCGGTCAAGATCTTGGAAGGATATGGTCTCTCTGAAACAAGTCCCGTTGCCAGCTTTAACCGCGTAGATATGCCGGCAAAACCGGGTTCGGTTGGACCGCCAGTCTGGGGTGTGAGCATACGCATTGTAGATCTTGAGGACAATGACGTGCCGCAAGGCGAGATGGGCGAAATCCTTATCAAGGGGCACTGCGTGATGAAAGGTTATTACAAACGTCCGGAGGCAACCGCCGCTACAATACGTGACGGCTGGCTACACACTGGCGACATCGGCACATTTGATGAGGATGGTTACGTCTACATCACCGATCGGGTCAAAGACATGATAATTCGAGGCGGCTTCAACGTCTATCCCCGTGAAATTGAAGAAGTGATGATGACACACCCGGACATCAGTCTGGCGGCAGTTGTCGGCATTCCCCATGACAGTCATGGGGAAGAAGTGAAAGCTTTCGTAATTCTAAATCAAGGGGCGCAAGCTTCTGAAGAAGAAATCATAGTCTGGTGCAAAGAGAACATGGCCGCCTACAAATATCCTCGTATCGTCGTGATTCGTGACACGTTGCCTATGACAGCCACTGGCAAGATTCTCAAGCGCGAACTTCGTTCAGGATAGCCGCGCTAGTTATTGCTGCTAGAAACAACCGTTCGAAACCCGGTTTTTGCTGTCAAGAACATGGCCCAATTATCACATAAAACCGGGTTTCTTTGACATCAGTAACGCTCCGCACACCCTTGAACCGCCTACCTCATACCCCCGAACTCCTGGGAATTTTAAAATCAGCAACGTCCCTCGTACCCTTCACACAAAGCCGCAAAATTACTTCTTCGCCAAATGTTGGTCAAAGAACGTGCAGGCAACACCAGGATGGTCGATCAGATACTGATATCCTCCAAAACGATGAGTCGAGTTCACAAATAACAGCTCCTGAGAACGCGGCGTTGATTCTGCCATAATCGATACGTCATCTATGCTGCCCCAACTATCGCCAGTGCCTTGTACAAACAGAACTGGAGTATCTCCTGCGCCGCTGGCCGCAAATGCCGGAATAATGCCGGCAATTCTTGGCCCACCAAATATGCGGTAAATCATTTCCGCCAACGTGCGAACCACACCGCCAAAAATGCCCAAGAAGTCTGATGCCAAGCGTTGTGAGAAAACCGCCGGGGTCATTGGTTGCACTGCGACCAACGCCCTCACCATATCCGTCTGCGGCAAGGCGAAAAGTGCCGCATTAGCACCCATTGAAAAACCAACAACCCCAATCCGCTGCTTATCCACATCCTCACGGCCGTCCAAATAGACCAGAGCGCCCAGCAAGTCTTTTGCTTCGCTCTGCCCAAACGTAACCGGCCGTGCAGCAGCGCTATCCCCATGATTTCGCAAATCAAAAGTCAACACGTGGTACCCGGAGTCGTTTAGCGCATGAACGAGCCGCAGTAAATCAACCTGAGTGCTTCCCGTCACATTGGCGAATAGATCATCAGCGGCATACCCCAAGCGACTCCATCGCCAGCCATGAACCAATATAATTGTCGCTCCACCAACATCTGACTCCTCCCTTGCCGGGATAAACCAGCCCGCCAGGCGAACACCATCGCGAGCCGGGAACTGCACCTCTTCAAAACCCAGGTTTATGTCCCCCGGCGTCGCCCATCTCCCTTGCCGCGCTGGAGCGATCATCATTCGCGCTAGATATGCCGCTGCTGCCGTCGCCACCCCAAGCGCAAATCCGACCAGACCAAATAAAAGCCGCATTGTCCGGCGAAATGTCAACATTTGTTTTTCTCCTTGCCCAATCCTGAAGCATTATACTCAAGATTGTCGCTGGGCAACAGGCGCTTGGCCTCTATTTCCGATACGCCAAAAAACTTCCTCGAACCATACTATCCATGTATACAGTACTTTTTGCCAACCCAATTGCCACCGCCCTAAATTACCTGAAAGAACAAATCATGCTCCCGATAACCGTCCGCTGCAGTCGGATGGGCGCGAATGAAATACTCACTTGCCATAAAGCGTCGCTGAAACCATTCGGGCAAAGCGCGTGAATTACTGGTACCCCCACCTTGGCTTGGGTGCTGGGCACTGGCAAGTCGTTTCGTATCCCAGTACTTGCGGTAATCAATTCGAGCATGCAGCTTCTTCGGTGGAATGCCCAACTTGGTGAAATCTATATCTTTGTTGCGTCCTGCCTTGGTAGGGTCATGGCCGCGCAGCCGCATGAGAAAGGTAAATATCTTTACCATCCGGTTGGGGAATGCGGTGTAATACAACCGCTGTGGTGCAAACGGCTCTGGTCCAATCTCAGAGTATTCATCTGCATTCCCTGCAGCGAAAAACGCGGCCGTTGTGATTCTCCAACAGTGGATGTGATCAGGATGATAATAACCCCCGGTCTCGTCGTGCGTAATAATCACCTGTGGCCTAATTTCCCTGATCAATTGCACAATGCGGCCTACGGCTACATCTTCGTCCGAATTGATGAACGCCTCAGGATGTTTATTGGCCGGATCACCAATATACCCGGAATCCCGATAGCACAACATATGCAACGTGCCCCCAAGTATCTTTACAGCTGCAGATACTTCTTGAACGCGCACATTAACCAGGTCCTCGAGCGTATACTCATAACCTTCCGCAACCGAACCAGCAACGCCATCTGTAGCGATCGCAATGTGCACATCCACCCCTTCGCCAACGTAACGCGCCAGCGTGCCCCCTAAGCCAAAAGATTCGTCATCAGGGTGAGCCAGTACCGCTAACAATGTCCGCGTCATAATCCTCTACCCGGCAGCCACTTTGTGAGTTGCAATAAAATCAGCCTAGTCATAATTGCTCTGCTTTCCCAGTGCGACTGCCATACCTATTGCCTGTTTATCACTATGCGACAAACTAATAGACCATTCAGACAATCCAAAAGACTCCGCCAGCCTGTTTGCCTCACCGTGTAGCACGAGCTGCGGCCGTCCTCGTTCATCGTTGACTACTTCGATATCTCTCCAACCAACCTCACCGATTCCTGTACCTAGCGCCTTGGCTACAGCTTCCTTCACCGCAAACCTCCCGGCTAAACTCGACGCCCGACCCTCGCAGTAGGCCTGTTCTTGGGCTGTAAAAATGCGATCGAGAAATCGAGTGCCCAGGCGTCCAAGGCTCTGTTCGACACGCGCTACTTCAATTATGTCTACACCAACCGTTAATGTCATCTCAAGTTACCAGTTTTGCGTGAAGTTACCGCCACGCAATAATCCGCTTTTCGTTACTTCGATCCCAACGGGCCCGCCGCAGTAACGACAAGTTGCTCACTGCTAAGATATTTTTGCGCTGCTATCTGCACTTCTTCAGCGCTAATACTGTGCATCAAATCAGGAAAGCGTTGTAGAAAATCCAGCCCAAGATTATGCAGCTCCATATCGACCATTGTGTCGGCCAGGGCGATGTTGGTCTCCAGACTGACCGGTAAAGATCCAACTCTGTACGATTGACAGTCGGCAAGCTCAGCAGGCGCAACCAACTCATTTTGAATGCGCATGATTTCCAGCTTGATCCCGCTAACCACCTTGTCCGTATCTCCGGGTGCGGTACCGGCATTTACCGACCAGGGGGCTGGCCCAAGGCCGCCGGCCAAGTGGCTTGACGCATAATATGCTAGTCCTTGTTCCTCTCGCACATTCTGGCCAATTCGCCCCATCATTCCAAATTCACCGAGTACCGTATTCATTAGGCTGGCGTGGAGGTAGTCTGGAGCGGCTCGGCTTGGGCCCGGCAAACCCATCACGAGATCAACTTGTGTCTTACCTGGCATGTTTATCTTTTGTCTTGTCTCAGAAACCGGCCTTGCTTTGTCGGGAACCAGTGGGACTGGCAATTGCCGTGTATTGCTCCAATCTCCCATAACGTCAGCAATCTTAGCCACTGCCACGTCGCCACGGATCGCGCCAACAATAGCGATAATCATCCCTTGCGGCCCATAATGGCGCAAATAGAAATCAACCAGATCATCCCGCGTTATCAAGTCGACTGTCTTTTCGTAGCCGCTAATTGAGCGGCCGTAAGGATGATCTTTGTAGAGCGTCTCCATAAATCCAAGACTGGCCCTCCGCCCAGTATCATTGTCGCGGATTTTCAGGCCCGTTCGGATCTGCCCGCGCAGCCGTTCGATCTGGAGCTCTGGAAATTGCGGAGTGCGTAACGCGCGAACCAAGAGATCAAGTACGAGATCCACATCCTCCACCAGACAATGGCCGGAGAACTGGGTCAAATGCCGCCCACTGCCAAAATCCAGACTGGCGCCGCAAGATTCTAGCCGCTCGAAAATCTGGGCGAACGCTAGACCCTCCGTGCCTCGCATCAGCATATCGGCCGTAAAAACAGCAAGGCCCGCTTTGTCAGCACTTTCCTGCAAAGCACCAGCGCGCACTACCCCTTCAATCACCACTGACTGGCTGTTGAAATTCTCGTACGCCAAGATCGTAATACCATTTGGCAACGTTTGACGCCCTATTGATTCTATTCCAGGATAACGCTTATCTAGCATACGGGTCTTTTTATATACCTGATCACGAAGAGGAACATATCGCTGAAAGCTGCCTCACTTTACCGCAACACTTCAAAACCCTGGCTGCTTTCGACCGTCAGATCAACAACTATTTCTTTGCCCCCAAAGCCATCCACAAGATCATGCGCGCGAACTGTCACGAATTTGACATCTTCTGTAATTATGATATTTCCTTGGCTACGCGTGAACGGCTGCTCAGTATCATGTGGGTGCAGAAGCAGACGGGTGAAGGGGCTTTCTGGATCAGGTTTCAAGATAGATCCATCTGGCAAAACAACGTCCCATCCATCGGCGTAGTCCTCCCAACCTTTGTCCGGATGTTGTACGGTAACCGCAAAAGTCCAGGTGTGGGTTCCATCCAGACGCGCGCTCACAAAGACCACGTCCGCATTCGCGATACCAATCAGTTCTGTCGCTATGTCACCTTCCGTCGCTGCAGCGACTGGCGCAACGGTCTCTGTTGCAAATACGGGCATTGAAGTTGGATCTACCATAACCTGCATTGCTTCCTCTGTCACAGTTTTGGAAGGCTTCACCGCTACAGTTGGAGAACCTGCGCTTTCGACTTCCCCTTGCTCCTCCACGACAGGTTTTGAATCCGGCTCAAGGCCACTGCAGCCAAACAGTAAGAAGTTCACACACATTACCAATAAGTAGGGCCACCTCATAATAGTATCATTCCTGGTCCTCATACGGCTGGTACCAGCCAACCGTGCGATTAGTCTTCGTTAGATATGTCTGGCAAACGCGTTCCAGATCATCAAGTGTAATCTTGGCCAACTTCTCCAATATTGTTTCGTACCATTGATAATCACCCGCTGTAGCTTCAGCCAACCCTAGAAGATGCGCTTGTCCTGAGATGCTCTCTCCAGCCATCACAAACTGTGCCTTCGCTCGCTTAAGTGCCTTGTCCAACTCATGCCGTGTAACGGTCAACCTAGCCAAACGCTCTAATTCATCTTCCAGCGCAGCTTCAACAACAGGCAATTTACACCCGGAACGTAGCACGACATTGATGGTATAAAGAAAAGGATCGATAGTAGGTGCCAGGCTTCCATCCACGCCAACAGCCAACTCTGTGTCTACCAACGCCTTGTACAGACGAGAACTACGATTCGTGCCGCCTCTGGCAAACATTCCCAGACTGCTGCCACCGGAAAATGCCGCGTTGAGCAGGGTGAACGCATAATAATCAGGATGCGTCGCTTCCGGGGCTCGGTAAGCAAAGGTCAAATAAGATGTATCCCCTGGTCCACGAACCGTTATCCTTCTCTCAGATCGCTGCTCCGGTTCTATTGCTATTACCGGTGCCACGGTTTTTCCTGCAGGAATCTTAGCAAAATACCTAGCAATACGGGACAACATATCCTTCGAACGAAAATCACCTGTGACTACTACTATAGCGTTATTCGGCACGTAATAATCGCGATAATAGTCATATAAATCATTCCGCGTCATGGACTGCAAGTCAATTTCCTCTCCAATCACATCATGACGGTAAGGGTGTGTGCGAAAAGCAGTCGCGGCGAGTTGCTCGTTTAATCGAAAGCCAGGATCGTTCTCATACATGGCTCGCTCTGATAGAATGACCGACCGCTCTAGCTCCACGGACTCCGGTTCCATGACAACGTTAGCCATGCGATCAGACTCAAGCTGCAGGCACAAGTCAGCCTGTTCGGCCGGCATCGTCTCATAATAAGCGGTGTGATCAAGCCAGGTAAACGCGTTCCAGTATCCGCCCTCCCGTGATACCAACCGGTCGAATTCTCCGCCTGCAAAGGTTGAGGTCCCACTGAACATCAAATGCTCAACCCAATGGGAGATTCCTGTGATGCCTGCCCGCTCATTTCGGTTGCCAACACGATACAGAACCATAAAACTTATGACGGGAGCGTGCCGCAGTTCCTTGAGGACAACGGTCAAACCATTATCAAACGTGGTTTTACTAACAGGTCTATTCATCGTATCGTTGCTGAGGTTGACAGTCGTTTTCTCGAATAGGTTGGGGCAGGTTTCGAACCCGCCCTTAGAGGGGAAATTATAGCTTGCTCTACGCTTATGCAAAACCCCAGACGTATTCGCCCCGCTTCTGTCGCGCTGAAGGCCAAATTATCAAACGAGTGAAACTCGTCCGTATTTCCTACTGCTACCGGACGGAAGCGCTGAAAGATCACAGAAAGTTGGTAAATTATTCTGGCTTCGACGCACTGGCCAGGCCGCTGAAAAGATTCCGCTTGTTTGACTACGAAACAGCACCTCGCCTTACTCCAACAATCTCAGCCATAATGGCCAGGGCAATTTCTTCCGGGTTTTCCGCACCTATAGGTAGGCCAATCGGTGCATGAATCTTTGCTATTTGCCCGCCATTGAATCCCATTTGCTCCAGCCGCTGTTTCCGTTTCGCATGAGTTTTTCGGCTACCTAACGCGCCAATATAAAATGCGTCACTGTTCAAAGCGATCTCCAGCGCTTGGTCATCAATCTTGGGATCGTGTGTCAGTAACACCACGGCCGTATCCGGCTGTCAGCCCAATTTCTTGCAGAGCTTTCCTGGGCCACTTCTGGATAACCTGATCCACCTCAGGGAAACGCTCTTCGCTGCCAAAAGCGCGCCGCGGATCCACCACAGTAGTGCCGTAACCGACAGACTTGGCCAGACTCGAAAGCGCTATGGCCACATGAACCCCACCTACCAAAATCAGCGAAGGAGCCGGTCGATAAAGATCTACAAAGACCTCAACATCCTCCCCCAATGAAATCCGCTGCGCCCGCTGCACTCCTCGTAAAATAGCAAACAAAGGCTCATCAAGATCACTGCCAAACGAACCAATCGTGGCTCCATCCCTTTGGTGGAGAAGTCCTTTGACCAATCAGTGCTTCTGGGCCACCAATAACAGTGACTACACTTCCGGCCCAATCTTCCAGCACAAAATCGCGCATCATTTCGTAAGTCGACTGATCCAAGCTATCCACAAAGATGTCTATGTTGCCGCCACAGGCAAGTCCTACATCCCAGGCCGTCTCGTCTGCCACGCCAAAATGCAGCAACTGCGGTTTGCCTGTCTCTATCGTAACGAGGCCGGCTTCGATCACCGCTCCTTCAACACAACCTCCGCTGACTGAACCGCTTATGCGGCCGTCTGCAGTCAATGCCATCTTTGCGCCAACACGGCGCGGTGCAGATCCCCAAGTACTTACAACCGTCGCCAGGGCAATATCCACCTTACCTTTCGGCAAACCATCGCTCCACGTCGTCAAGGATTTCCTTCATGCGCCACCTCTTTTAGCTTATTCTCCCACGTCCATTCCGTTGTTCGCTTCACCAACAAAATTGTACGCCCGCACTCATATCTTAACCACAACCATATTTCAAACTCTCTTGACACAAATCCGACATAACGTAGACTTGCCCGTAATCATGGAATCGACCGTAACAACACAACAACTCTGCAAAGTATACGACAATGTACAAGGGTATCGACACCGAAGGCATGAACCAAATGTCACTGCCGTGGACAACATCAGCCTCTCGGTCGATAAAGGCGAGCTGTTTGGGCTGCTTGATCCCAACGGGGAAGGTAAGATCCGGCGGCCACCCAATTTATGCATTCCCTGATTGTGCGCTTGATGGACGAGGAGGAGATGACCGTTTTCTTGATCACTCATGATCTGGCCGAAGCAGAAAAGCTATGCCGGCGCGTTGCACTGGTGCATCGCGGTAAGCTGCGCACGATAGGTCGCCCTGAAGTATTGTGCCGCCACCTTAAACCACAACGTACTTATACAATAAACAGCGATCCGCTAAGTAATGTCGAACTACGTGAACTTCAAGATCTGAATCCTGCGTTTACATATACGTCATCAAATCAGGAAACGACGGGTGTGCTGCAATTCAAAGCAAGTGGGCAAGAAGACGACTTAACGGCCATGATCGATCATTTAGGGCGCTTCGGCATTATTATCCATACCATCGAAGGGGCGCCGCCCACACGGGAAGAGGTTTTCGCCCACTACACGGCCGATACGGCGGAAGTGTAAAAAATGAGACTGCTGCGTGCCTTCCTCTTTACCACCTTTCATGTGCTCGTATATTTACTTCTCGGCACACTCCTCTTCGGCGTCAGCTTCTCTGCGGCAATTACGCGGCCGCTTTAGTTGGCTTGATCCTGGCCATAATCTCGTTCGCCAGAATCGGCATCATCGCTACCGCAATCATAATGGTAATCAAACGCGGAGACGCTGTTACGGGGATGATTGCCAATGTGGCCACTTTGGTTGGTGGTGTCTACTATCCCGTCGCGATTTTACCCCCGGAGTCTACAGTTGCTAGCCAGGCTGTTGCCCATTACCTATGCTTTGCGAGTCATGCGCCAGGCGTTACTCGGCGGCGCCGCCTGGGCCGAACTTGCCCCGGATCTTTTTGCTCTCGCCATTTTTATGTTGTATTACTTCCCATATCGCTCCTGCTCTTTCGCTATACCGTCCAGCGTGCGCGGTTTGAAGGCACGCTTGCACATTTTTAGGGAACTAGCTCAATCTCGTAGAGCGTTGGCCACAACTTCCCGGTGACAAATAACCGCTCCGTACCCGGGTCATAAGCAATACCATTGAGGACACTTTCGGTTCCGCTCCGCGCTTCCGCAGCTAACAGCCCGGTCAAGTCAATCCAGCCTAGCACCTGACCCGTGTCCGGAGAAATACGGGCAATCAGATCACTGTACCAAATGTTGGCTAAAATCTCACCCTCCACATATTCGAGCTCATTCAATTGAAACACCGGACCATAAGCATCCGTCACCTGAATCTGCCCGATCTCTGCCATTGTCTGCGGATCCCAGAAATGTAACGTGGACGTCCCGTCACTTACAATCAACTTTTGGCCATCATGAGTGATCCCCCATCCTTGATGTGCATAGCCGAAAGAATCCAGCAGTTCAAAGCTTTCGCTGTCATATACAAAACCGGTACCAGACTGCCACGTCAACTGAATTACTCGGTCTTCGAATACGGTGATCCCCTCGCCAAAGTATGGGTCCGGCAGTGCCCCAAACTGCAAGATCTCGCCCGTTTCTAAGTTCGTCCGGCGCAATGACGATTGCCCCCACATTCCGGTTCCTTCGAGCAGGTTTCCTCCATCAACTACAGTCAAACCTTGCGTCCAGGCGGTCTGGTCGTGAGGGTATGTGTTTACCACGCGGTAGCTGTAAAAAGGTACGCTATCAACCAATACCGAGGGTCCGGGGTAGGTTGTTGGCAGCGGAGTAGATTCCGGCACAATTGGCGCAATGTCGGATTCTATGAGATCAAGGGCTACGGTAGGGCTAATCACTACGGTGTCGTCATCTACAAAATTACGTGACTCAGTTGGCGCCAGGTAACCATCTTCGTTTTGAGCCAGCTCCGGGGATCCTTGCAGCGTCTCGCTGCCATTGGAAATAATGGTGGACCTGGGCTCAGCCACCACAATGGGCACTTGTGCGGCGTCAAAGCTATTACCTGTGCAGGCAAACAAAAACAAGGTGAAGATCAATAAGTAGGGAGCAGTTCTGTTCATAATAATCGGCACGTGATTATAATGCAATCTATCGGGACACTCACAAAACGAACGGCGTCATTAATCTTGGAAATTCAGGCTACCCGACCTATACTTCCCGGTGTGACTTCATGGTCGGCTCAAAGAAACCAGATTCTTTCGATGCAATTGATCAAGGAGAAGCAAGTCATGAAAAGTAAAACACGAGATGTCCATCTTCTGATCGTGATCCTTGTCTTTGTTTTTTTGCTTACCGCTTGTGCGAGCAAGGACGAACCAGTCACCCTGAAAATAGCGCTGCTGCCGATCATGGACACGCTGCCCGCGCATGTAGCCTTGGAACAGGGCTATTTTGCCGATGAGAATCTGGAAGTCGAATTCTTACCTGTTGGTTCCGCTCCTGACCGCGATCAGCTAATCAAATCAGGACAGGCAGACGGAATGGTCAACGAGCTGCTTTCGACTATGTTTTATAACAACGAGTCGCCTGAAGTAATCACCGTGCGTTATGCCCGCAAAGCGCTTCCTGACTATCCCCATTTCTACATTCTGGCCTCTGCGGATAGCGGCATAACGTCTGTTAACGATATCAGGGGCCACGAGATCGGCATCTCTGAAGGCACGATTATTGAATACACCACTGACCGCTTGTTGCAAGCCGCCGGACTAAGCGAAGACGAATACAGCACGGTTGCGGTACCCAGAATTCCTGATCGGCTTGCACTGCTCGGTTCAGGCGAATTGGCTGCCGCCAACATGCCCGATCCCGCTGCGTCATTAGCCATACAGAGCGGGGCCACTATTGTAATTGACGACTCCAGCTACCCCCAATATGGTCACAGCGTCTACACGTTTCGCAAAGAACTCCTGGATGAGCATCCCGAGGCAATTCGTGGATTCTTGAAGGCTATAGAAAGGGCGGTAGAAGATATCAACGCCGATAAAGGGCAGTGGGGTAACCTATTAAGTGAGAAAAACCTGGTCCCACCCCCATTGCTCGGCAGCTACACCGTGCCCGACTACCCGTTAGCCGCTGTGCCCACCCAAGCCCAATGGGATGACATGCTCCAATGGGCCCAAGCCAAGGGCTATCTGACCGGCGAACTTGAATACACTGATTCAGTGGACGATTCATATTTGCCATGAGTAGAGCTCCGCAGAAATCCCCGCCAACCAGCAGCATATGATTATTTTCGATCAAGTGACGTTCGCCTACGCTGAGTCACCCCCGGTTTTCAAGGATCTAGACTGGCGCGTGCTACGCGGTGAAAGGTGGGCTGTTCTCGGGCCGTCCGGCTGTGGAAAAAGCACGCTGCTTACCCTACTCGCCGGGCTACAAAAGCCGACGTCCGGTCAGATCTCAATAGCCGGTAGTCTTACAAACTGGCCCACGTCCTCGAACCGGCCTAATCTTGCAAGAATATGGCTTGTTACCCTGGGCAACAGCACGCAAGAACATCACTCTAGGTATGGATATTCGTCGCTTTTACGGTCCAGATGGCAAACATACCCCAGAAGATTTTGATGCCACCATGCACGAGAAGCAAGTCGATACCTGGATAAATCGCTTGAACTTGGCAGCCCATATCATGAAGTACCCGGCACAGCTTTCTGGAGGGCAGCGCCAGCGCGTGGCCATAGCTCGCACAATGGCCTTGAATCCAGATTTGTTGCTGATGGATGAACCTTTCTCGTCGCTGGATGCTCCCACCCGTGCCAGATTACAGGACCAGACATTTGAGTTGAGCGAAGAACAGGCGCTGACATTGATCATCGTTACGCATTCCATTGAGGAAGCGGCCGTTATGGGAGAAAAGATCCTCCTTTTGAAACATCCGCCTAATCAACAGAGTCTCATATTCAGTAATCCTCAGGTTGTTAATCGCCGTTTTCGAGAAACCGCCGCCTATTTCGATCTTTGCCACCGCCTACGCCGAGAGATGGAGGGGGATGCATGAAAAAGCGAGAGTTGTTACTGGGTTTCCTCGGCCTGCTGATAATCTGGCAAATTGCTGCATGGCTTGTGGACAGTCCCATCTTGCCGGGACCGGTAGAAGTAGCCGCCGCCTTTGTAAAAGAACTGAATGGGGAGCTAGCGATACACTTTTTAGTCAGCCTTTGGCGCGTGCTGGCCAGCGTCTTATTGGCCATTGTCGTCGCGACACCTCTGGGACTTATATTAGGTCAGAGTCAGAGAACAAACCGCATCATTTCTCCCATCATCTACGTACTTTATCCAATTCCCAAGATAATCTTTCTCCCCATCCTCCTCTTGCTACTAGGCGTAGGCGACATTCCCAAAATCCTCATTATTTTTCTTATTCTCTTCTTTCAGATCCTCGTCCTAGTTCGCGATAGTGCGCTTAATATAGAACCAAAAATGGTGCTTTCGGTTCGTAGTCTCGGTGCTGGGCGACGTGCGCTGTTTCGCTATGTATACCTTCCTGCCAGTTTGCCCGCTATATTGACCGCCTTGCGCCAGTCGGTAGGCACGGCCGTTGCCGTACTCTACATTGCCGAGCTCTTTGCCACACAGCGCGGACTTGGATACTACATTTACCTCAACGGTAATACGCTTTTCAACTATCCGGCCATGTATGCCGGGGTCGTCGCCATGAGTCTCTTGGGGCTTGGTATGTACTTCTCAGTTGACTGGCTCGAAAAGCGTTTATGCCCTTGGAAGTACCTTATTTAGCCCCTAACCTTCGTAAGTAATTCTTTAATACTCCTTCGTCATCTGACACAATATGTTATGATTCAGCAACAGACTGACCAGTCGGTCTGATAGGAAGGACTGAAAGAATCATGGAACCCACACGCGACCCACAAAGCACCAAAGAGCGCATTCTGGACGCCTCACTCAGCATCTTTTCAGCCAAAGGCTACCACGATACGCGTTTGGATGAGATTGTCGACCAATCAAACACATCAAAAGGGGCCATTTACTTTCACTTCCCCAACAAGGAACGACTCTTCTTAGCCCTTGTTGATCAGTTTGCCAACCTCCTGGAACGTCGTGTCGTCGAAGCAATCCAGCAAGAAGAGATAGGGATCGGCCGTGTCCGTGCCGCCCTCACCGCCTGTTTGCAAACCTTTGGTCGTTACCGTCGGCCCGCAAAAATCCTCTTGGTTCAAGCGGTTGGCCTCGGCACCACATTTGAAAACAAACGCAACGAAATCAATGACCGCTTTGCCTACTTAATTCAGACTTACTTGGATGAGTCAGTTGAGGTAGGCGACATATCTCCGATAGACACAGAAATCGTCTCCATCGCCTGGATGGGTGCCATCTACAATGTAATCATTCGCTGGGTAAACACCGGTGAGCCGGATTCTGAGAGGATAATGGAGACCCTTCTTCCCGTGCTCCTCAAGAGCGTAGGCTATGGCGCATAAGGAGAAAACAATAACGCCTTGGGCCACTTCAGAGGCTCTTGATCGTCCCTCACTCCAATCTCCTGGCGAGGGGCGGCTAGTGAGCTATAGCTTGCCGGCTCCTGGTATCTCAGCATCACTACTGCTCCAACAGGCGGGTGGACAAGAGCGATTTTTCTGGCAAAACGGCCGTGATCGGATACGTTTTGCTGGTTTTGGCGTAGCGTTGCAGATGATGGCTTGGGGTGGACGGCGCTTTGCCGACATTCGACGCAAAGCAACGATACTTTTCCAACAAGCTTCACTGCTTTCTTGTCCATCAGATCTGGCCAAGCCGCGACTATTTGGCGGTTTCGCCTTTGACGACGACTTCACGCCGGACAATACATGGGCCGCTTTCCATCCAGCTCATTTCATCCTACCTCACTACCAGCTTATTCAGTCAGGTGAAGAATCGTGGATGACCATTAACGCTATGTTACCGGAAGACGAAAACCTAGACGAAGCTCGCGAACAGCTGCACGAAGCCTTAATTGCCCGTATTGATTCGTTGGCCCAGGCGAGCAATGTTAATCCAGGCCAACTTTTGACGCATGCGCGAAGCGGTCGCCCAGCGACATCATCAGTAAATATCAGCTATCCAATGAGCTACGATGGTTGGGCAGATAAAATCAATGAAGCCATTTCCCGCATTAAGAGCACGTCGCTAGAAAAGGTAGTCTTATCCCGCGTCTGTGAGTTACGCTCAGAAGAAAGAATTGATGTTTGCCGGGCACTAGTCTATTTGAACCGCCACGCCGCTGAATGCACGCGTTTTTTGTTTGAGCCGCGTCCGTACCACGCTTTTTACGGGGCTACGCCGGAACTCCTGGTTCAGGTCTTGGGAAAACAGGTCACAACAATGGCCCTTGCCGGATCCATGCCACGTGGTACAACCGCTGCTGAAGACACAGCCTTAGCCCACCAACTATTGAAGAGTGAAAAAGATCGCTACGAACACAGGTTGGTAGTCGAATCGATTCTCCGTCGTTTGGAGCCTTTGAGTTCACAGCTGCAACTGCCCGACGAGCCCGAGATCTACACGCTGAACTACATCCACCATTTACTAACTCCAATTAAGGCTCAGTTGCAGCACGAGATTGGTCTTCTGCCGTTGGTAGAGATACTTCACCCTACTCCCGCCTTGGGTGGGTCACCGCGCTCCCAGGCTCTTGATTTCATCCGCCACGCCGAATCTGTGCCCCGTGGCTGGTACGCTGGCCCCGTCGGTTGGGTGAACTCCAACATGGATGGCGAATTTGCAGTGGCCATCCGCTCAGCTGTTGCCCAGGAACGTCGGGTATGGCTATATTCCGGCGCAGGCATCGTTGCCGATTCGCAACCCCAGAAAGAATGGGCCGAAACAGCCTTGAAATTTCAGCCGATGTTCTCCGCCTTGGGATTGCGCTCAGATCTACCGCAGCAAACTTTGGAGAATCTGTTGTGATCCCACATTCAACTGTAGACAAACGACCCGTCTCCCGTAATCCCAACGAAGAATGGGCACAGATCTTTGTAGATGAATTGGCTCATGGCGGACTAACGTCCGTCTGCATATCACCTGGATCGCGCAGTACGCCGCTTGCCCTGGCCTGTTATGCCCACCCTGCGATCCAAATATACTTGCATCTAGATGAACGAAGTGCCGCGTTCTTCGCCTTAGGCATGGCTTTGGCCCAAGAGAAACCAGTTGCCCTACTTTGCACCTCCGGCACAGCTGCTGCCAATTTCTACCCAGCCATCATCGAAGCTTATATGTCTGAAGTCCCCCTACTCGTCCTGACCGCCGACCGCCCACCCGAATTGCGCCACAGTGGCGCCAATCAGACCATTGACCAGGTGAAGATGTTTGGCGATCACGTTCTCTGGTCGGTCGATGTGGCCTTACCTCAGCCAGCTCCTCCCCCTATAACCCTACGTAACTTGCGCACCTTGGCCGCCCGAGCACTGGCCCGCACCAACGGCTTAAGAAAGGGACCTGTTCATCTCAACTTCCCCTTTCGAAAACCATTTGAGCCGGCAGACCCCCAAGGCTGGCCAGCATCTGAGGATGCCTACGACTCCTTCGACGAACACACAGCTGGTCGACCGTTTACCCAGATCCAGAGGGGCATACTTCAACCAACGCCGCTACAGCTTGAATGGATGGCAGAAGTTCTGCAGGAATATTCTTGCGGCCTGATAATTTGTGGCCCGCGATGCCCTGGTGGCGACTTCGCCCAAGCCGTTTCCCACCTGTCCCAGGCATGCGGCTATCCGATCCTGGCCGATCCGCTTTCCGGCTTACGCTTTGGTCCCCACGTGACCGCAACCACCATTCTTGGCGGCTACGAGACATTTTTGCAGAGCGAACAAGAATTCCTAGCTCCGGAGGTGATCCTGCGCTTCGGCACCGTCCCAACCTCCAGATGGCTCAATAGTTATCTGAACAGTCTCGATCCCGCTTATCACATTCACGTGCGAGAAAGCGGTTCCTGGGCCGATCAGGATCACCGTACCAGTCATTTTCTCCAAGTTGATGCCAGCATCCTGTGCCAAGAACTGGCCGGTACCCTCAATTGCACGAAAAACACAGCCTGGATACAGCATTGGATTCAAACAGAATCAATTTGCTGGTCGACTGTTGAAGCTTCCTTGCAGAGAACCAGTTTTGACGGTTCCATCGTCGCTGACCTGCTCGACCAACTGCCCTCAGGTGCCTCGCTATTCGTTGGTAACAGTCTGGCCGTCCGCCATGTAGACCAATTCGGCCGTCCGCGGCCAAAAGCCTTCCGCCTATTTGCCAATCGCGGCGCCAGCGGTATCGACGGCAATATTTCCACCGGTCTCGGTATCGCGGCAACCTCTAGTGGGCCCAACATACTGCTTGTTGGCGATGTCACCTTATACCATGATAGCAACGGCTTATTGGCCATCAAACAGCTTGGTGTGGACAATATAACCATCATTTTGCTCAACAACAACGGCGGTGGCATTTTCCACCGGCTGCCCGTCGCCCAAATCGAAGCCCCATTTAGAGAGCTTTTTTTGACACCACATGACCTGGACTTTGCACCCCTTGCTGCCATGCACGGCTTTGAGTACCATCTCACAGACAATCGGACAGCCTTCAGAGCGGCGCTGAGTGGATCAATCACAACAGGTAGCCCAACAATTATCGAAACTCGCAGCAATAGCAAGGAAGACGATCACATACGTCAACAGATTATTTCTCAGGTAAAATCCGCCCTCAAAAACAACGATGTAAACGGATCTGGATCAAACATCATTATTGACTGAGACATTTTGCTTAACATTTGAAGGAAACCATGCGCGCCGTGACGCACCACCACGTATGAAAAACTGTTTCCAATCCCAACTGATTTACTTATCATCAAATCGGCGTAATCTGCGTAATCTGTGATTGCTAGAAGGAGAGAATCTATGACTGAATGGCAAGAAGTCAAAACCTACGAAGACATCACCTACCACAAAGCTGACGGCATGGCGCGAATCGCCTTCGATCGTCCGGAGGTTCGTAATGCCTTTCGTCCCCAGACGATCGATGAAATGATCGAGGCCTTCCGCGACGCCTGGATGGACAACAGCATTGGCGTTGTCTTACTCACTGGCAATGGCCCCTCGCCCAAGGACGGCAAATGGGCGTTTTGTGCCGGCGGTGACCAGTCCGTACGCGGTCATGCCGGTTATGTTGGCGCAGATGGTGTCGCGCGTCTTAATGTCTTGGAGTTGCAGCGAATCATGCGCACAATGCCCAAGCCTGTTATCGCTTTGGTTGCCGGATACGCGATCGGGGGCGGCCATGTACTGCACGTGGTCAGCGACTTGACTATCGCTGCCGACAATGCCGTTTTCGGCCAAACAGGCCCAATCGTTGGCAGTTTTGATGCTGGATTCGGATCAAGTTATCTGGCCAGTATCGTGGGGCAGAAAAAGGCGAGAGAGATCTGGTACCTTTGCCGCCAATATAATGCGCAAGAAGCCCAGGAAATGGGCATGGTCAACAAGGTTGTGCCCCTGAATGAGCTAGAATCAGAAGGCGTCAGCTGGGCTCAGGAAATTCTCAAGAAAAGCCCAATTGCCATTCGTTTCTTAAAAGCGGGCCTCAATGCCGAATTGGATGGCCAGACCGGCCTGCAAGTGCTCGCCGGAGATGCCACCATGTTATTCTACATGACCGAGGAAGGCAGCGAAGGGAAAAATGCATTCCTGGAAAGACGCGATCCTGACTTCGGTCAGTTTCCTTGGCGACCGTAGGTAACATGGATGATTGGCTAGCTGCTCGGGCCGATGCCAGCCCCCAAGCCTTGGCCCTCATAATTGGCGAACGGCATTGGACTTATGCCGAACTGCATGCGCTGGTTTCCGGGATGGCATCTTACTTGAGCAGCCCGGCATCCGCGGATGCCGACTACTCCGCTTTGCAGCCAGGTCAACGCGTTGCCGCGCTTATGCCCAATAATCTTGCCTATGTTTGCCTGATTCACGCCCTGGCCAGAATTGGGGCAGCGCTCGTTCCCTTAAACACGCGCTTAACCACCCACGAATTGGCTTGGCAGCTTGACCATGTTGGCTGTACATTGATAATAGCCTCCGAAGAGATGGCTGACCAGGCCTCGCTCCTGGCCACAGCAGGACGTCGCCTGTTATGGGTCCAAGAATTGCTTGATAAAGAGCCGGCATCTGAGGATCCCTACTGCTCCCGCGACCAAGCACAAAAAGAGCAAATTACCTTCGCTAATCAGTTCCGGCTGGAAAACATGCAGGCCATTGTATTCACATCCGGCACATCCGGGCGTCCAAAGGGGGCTGTATTGTCCTTCGCCAATCACTTATGGAGCGCGATCGCATCCGCTTTTCGCCTCGGCGTAGAACATCACGATCGCTGGTTGTGTTGCCTGCCGCTGTTTCATGTAGGAGGTCTGGCAATCATCCTGCGTTCTTGTCTCTATGGCACCGCCGTTGTCCTTCACGACCGGTTTGAGCCGCAGGCTGTCAGCCGCAGCCTCGATACCCAGGAGATCACCCTTATCTCCCTCGTACCAACCATGGTGATCCGTTTGCTCGATTTTCGCGGGGACCGGCCATGGCCAGCTAACTTGCGTCACTTACTCTTGGGCGGTGCAGCGGCGTCACCTGATCTGGTCAAGCGTTGTCAAGAATTACAAATACCCCTAAGTATCACCTACGGCCTTACTGAAGCCGCATCCCAGGTAGCCACACTTGTGCTGAGATCAGTCGAAGTAATCGGACCGGATAAGACCAAGCGAAAGTCGGGCTCAGTCGGCAAGCCTCTGATCTTCACCTCCGTGCAAATCATTGATGATCGTGGACAGGATCTTCCTGCCGGACACTTAGGCGAGATCGTGGTTAGCGGGCCAACGGTCATGACAGGATACTACGAGGATGAACGGGCCACATCGACCAGCATCAGAAACGGCCGTTTACACACCGGGGACATTGGCTACTTGGATGCAGACGGAGACCTTTGGCTGGTCCAACGCCGCGAAGATATCATCGTTAGCGGGGGTGAAAATATCTATCCAGCAGAGGTGGAAAACGCACTAGTGCGCCACCCCTCTGTCGCAGCCGCTTCCGTTGTGGGCATCCCAGATCATGAATGGGGCCAGCGGGTAGCCGCCATGGTGGTCACCAACGGCCAAGACGCTCTGACAGAAAAGGATCTGCTCGCTTTCTGCCGCGAACGCCTTGCCGGCTATAAACTCCCCCGTTTTCTGTTATTCAGCGATCGTTTACCACAAACCGCATCTGGCAAGATCCAGCGCCAACAAGTAGCGGAGCAACTGCAGCAGCATTCACGGTGTGCACATATCTCGTTGCGACCGTTGCGCGAACAGAACGACGACGGGGATTGAGAGTACAAATTGTCGCTAATAAGAGTGAATGGACTCGACTACTTCTATCAGGAACAAGGCGTTGGCCCGCCTCTCGTATTGCTGCACGGCTTCACCGGCAGCGCTGTAAGTTGGCAGGACCACCTGCTTCCGTTCGCTGCTCAACACCGTGTTTTAGCAATAGATCTTCCGGGGCACGGTCGCACTTCATCTCCTCCCACGCCTGACCGTTACACTATGCAAGCTGTATGCAACGATCTAGTCTCCGTTTTCGCGATTCTAAACCTCTCGGGCGTGAATCTACTCGGCTATTCAATGGGCGGCCGGTTGGCATTGTATATCGCCGCTACCCAACCCGCATATCTATCCGGGCTCATACTCGAAAGTGCCTCCCCAGGCCTGGCAAACAACTGATCAACGCTTGGCCCGTATAGATAGTGATGAACGTTTAGCTGCTGAAATTGAAGCGTATGGCATCTCCGCATTCGTCGAACGTTGGCAGCGCTTACCCTTGTTCGCCACTCAAAATCGGGTGCCCGAAGAAAGGCGGAATCGCCTCAACAATCAGCGTTTGTCAAACAATGCATCCGGGCTGGCCAATAGTCTGCGCGGTATGGGAATTGGTCGCCAGCCTTCGCTCTGGTCACTGCTTGGCACTATTCACCTACCGGTGCTGCTGTTGGCCGGAGAATTGGACGAAAAGTATGCTGCCCTTGCACGTCAGATGGAGACGGCGTTGCCGCGAGCACAACTACAGCTTTTCTCTGACACAGGGCATAATGTTCATCTGGAAAATCCAGAAAGTTTCACAGGTCGTGTATTGGCCTTTCTCGCGAACCCTAGAGCAGCTGACCTATGCTAAAAAGCAAGACGAACAGAAGCGTAACCAGCGACAACTGTTTGAGCAGTGGATTGATTTCACGAGGCAAATAAGTGCGCCAGACAGCCAGGCCATTATTGATCAAGAGCGGCACAGCCAGAAGGAAAAGGAATTGCCAAATTGAGGAATAAACAAGAAGCACATAGATACAGGCAGCCAGTACGGCCGTCGTCAGTAACAGCCAATGATACACCCGCGCCTTTTTTGGACCTACCCTCACGGGTATCGTTCGTTTGCCGGCCAGCCGGTCTGATTCGGCGTCACGCACATTGTTAACGTTTAGGACAGCAACAGCCAACAGCCCGCTGCACGTGGCCGGTAAAATAATCGTCCAATCAAATCGTTGCGTGTGCAGAAAATAGGTACCCATGACACCCAACCAGCCGAAAAAGAGTAGTACTGCAAGATCTCCCAACCCGGCGTAACCGTAAGGTTTCAACCCGGCCGTATAAGCAACAGCAGCGATGATGGCCAACGCGCCTAAGAGGATAAATAGGATGAAAAACTCGCGTGCTTCAGCGCCGAAAGCGAACCAGAGCAAGGCCAGACCGGATATCATGGAAAGTAATGCTACAATAGCCATCGCCCTCAACATCGCTTTCTCACTAATAGCGCCGCTCTGTACAGCGCGTTTTGGCCCTTCTCTTTGGGCATGATCCGCGCCATGTTGGGAATCCCCGAAATCGTTGGCCAAGTTAGAGAGGATCTGAAGGAGAACAGCAGTTAGCACGCAAAGGATTGCAACAGGCCAACTAAAAGGTTGCCGCGCGGCCGCCAATGCGGATCCCATGACAATACTGGCTACAGCAAGCGGTAACGTGCGTGGTCGCATAGCCGCGAGCCACACTTTACGCTTGTTTGATGATTCTGCTTCTTCGGCCATGGCCCAGAATTATACTCAAAACCGCTGGCGCAGCTAAGCGTGATTTTAGCTTTATCAATCAAATACCACGGCCTTCACCGGCACGGGCAAAAAATATCATCCAGCACTTACTCGTTAGGAGCAAGTTTGGAACTTGCCTGACAAAACTCGCCCAGTAGAAGCAAACAACATGTATTGCATAGAATTCTATGAGCAGAAAAAAACTGGAGTATGAAGCGTTATGTTCAATGAACAAGATCAATCAGTGAGACTACAATCAAATGGAAATTACGCAACCCAGCCAGTTACCATAGGAACGGAGCTGACAGTGGGCGAATCGCGCGTTATTTTGATGGCTGGCCCCTGTTCTGTTGAGAATTATGCGCAAGTGCGTGCAACAGCCGAAGCAATCGCACGCGCCGGTGGCCGGGTGCTGCGTGGCGGTGCGTTCAAACCGCGCACGTCACCTCATAGCTTTCAAGGTCTAGGAATTCCCGGACTTGAAATACTGCGCGCTGTGGCTGATGAGTTTGACCTTCTGGTTACCACCGAAGCGCTGGGAGTTGAGCACGTTCCTATCGTCGCTGAATACGCCGACATCATTCAGATCGGCAGCCGTAATATGCAGCATTACCCGTTATTGTGGACAGTGGGAGAACTGGACAAACCGGTGCTCCTTAAACGCGGCTTTATGTCCACAATCGACGAATGGTTGCAAGCCGCGGAACACATATCCAGCCGCGGAAATGAGCGCATAATTCTCTGCGAACGCGGGATTAGAACCTTCGAGACCGCTACACGCAATACACTGGATACAAACGCTATCGCGCTGGTGAAACAGATCTGCCCTTACCCAGTGATTGCCGATCCCAGCCACGCTACCGGGCGCGTCGATTTGGTCTTTCCCGCAGCGCGTTCGGCCGTGGCTGCCGGAGCAGATGGCTTGCTAGTTGAATTCCATCCCGACCCACAGAACGCCCTTTCCGATGGACCGCAATCTTTGTCCCTTGTTTCGTTGCCGGATTTCTATCGCCAGATTGGCAAAATTGCCAACGCTGTCGGCCGAGAATTCATTTGAGGATGTTATGGATAACCTGCAAGCAGCCTTTCACAAATACCAGGCTTTGGGCAATGACATGATCGTTATTGATCCGGCTCACTTCTCCCGCACATTGGATCCGTCGCTCATCCAACTGCTTTGCGATCGTCACTTTGGAATTGGCGCAGATGGAATATGCTACGGTCCCCTTTTCGCTGTCTTCTTTACCAAACGAGATGCGCTTTTTTAATCCGGACGGCACTGAAGCTCAAAAGAGTGGCAATGGCTTGCGCATATTTGCGCGCTACCTCTGGGATGCCGCTTATGTCACCGGTTACGAATTTTCAATCAGCATCCATGGTGAAACGATGCAAGCGCAAATACTTGAGCCCACGGCAACCCGGATTGCAATCGTTATGGGCCACCTCTCGTTCAACAGTGTCGATATTCCACTAGGCGGAATATCGCGCGAGGTGATTGGCGAGAAAATTCAGATTGGTGAACAAAGTTGGCGCGTAACGGCCGTCTCCGTGGGCAATCCACACTGCATCATCTTTAGCGACAACCTGGCCCAAATCCACACAGTAGGCCCTCGTCTCGAAACGGCAGTTCAATTCCCTGAGCGCACAAACGTACAAATAGTCCGTGTTCTTGACGAGAACAATATCCGCATATCCATTTGGGAACGTGGTGCTGGTCACACTTTGGCCTCGGGTACGTCAGCCTGTGCCACAGCGGGTGCCGCAATACGCCACGGTTTCTGCCGTAGTCCCATCACTGTCCACATGGAGGGCGGCTCGGCGGAAGTCATAGTCGATGAAGCGTGGCAGGCAACACTGGTAGGAGAGGTAATGCCCCTCTACCGCGGCGCATTATCGCCCGAATTGCTGTCTTCTATCTAGCAGACTTCTAGATTGATGTTGATTTGCGACCGCTGTGCGAACGGAACAGTGGACCGTCACGGCAGCCTGGATGAATCAGCCGGCCATATTGGCATCCGCAAGGGTAAAGAAAGATAATCCCGTTTCCATCAGTTGCCCGGACACCGAACCACGGGCCGCCTAGCACATTCCTATGGTGATCTATATGGCCACAATCATCGCCGGAGAGCGGCAATTCGATGTCTTGTGTGTTGTCCTTGACAAAGACGGAACTTTAATCGACTTCGATTACACCTGGGGGCCTAGAATTGCCGATTGGATTCGCGCTTTGGCTGAAGCCTTACCGGGAGCAGGCACACCGGTTGGGCTTTTTGCCAGCGCCCTTGGCTATGATTGGGGCCGGCAATGCGTGATCCCAGACGGGCCAATTGCGATCGTATCAGGGCTAAAACTTGTGACTTTGGCCGCCGGTGTTTTGTATCAACAAGGTTTACCGTGGCATCAGGCGGAAAGTGTAGCCATAACTACAATACAGCAAACACTAGGTGCAACCATCACGACGGCCGAAATCAAGCCTATCGGTGATGTTGTCGGCACGATAAAACGGCTCCGAAAAGCTGGTATTTTGGTAGCGATAGCTACCGGAGACGATCGCAAACCTACGGAGGAAACGCTGTCCCTGCTGGGCATTACAGACGAGGTGGCCACGATCGTCTGCGGCGATGATCCGCTGCCTGAGAAACCTGACCCCGCGGTCCTACAAAGTATTGGCTCCAAGCTTGGCATCTCGACGCGGCACATGCTCATGGTCGGTGACACCATCAACGACATGCTGGCCGGTCAAAACGCAGAAGTTGCCGGCTGCATCGGCATTACTGGTAGCACGGGTGATCCTGATGGCCTTTTCGGGCACGCCGATGTGATTCTGACCTCTATCGACCAGATCGAGGTATCGGCACCATAATTTTTTGACCTGCGACGTGGAAGAAATGTCCGATCCCCACCTTCGCGAGGGCAAGCCTTGTAGACCATCACTGTGTCTTTTCCGGCTGACTGTTAGTGAGCTAAGTTTTCATCCACCAGATTCCCGTACATTCCGGCAGAATTCTCATGCCTTCTTTCTCAACGCGATCGGCCAATTCGTCGCCGAAGAAAAACCGCGTTAAAGTAACCGCCTCGTCCGGCGTCTCAAATTCATAATCAGTACGGATCCACTTTGACCGAAAGCCAAGTTCTTGCAAGAATGAAAAATAGTCAAGCATGAATTCAGGAGGATTGGGCGTTGTGAACCCTGTTCCCATGGTTTCCAGGATTATAATAACCCCCTCCCCTCGTAACAGCCTCTCCAATCGCTCAAAAACTTCCCGAAATGAATCGCGCCACGATTCCCCCTGATCTAGGGCCAGATAGCATAAACTCCAACCTGAAATGATCAAATCCACTGCATTAGATCGCAGGGGAATATCGCGGTGATCGGCTACACCAAGGGTCCAGTTTTCAAATCGACCGTTTTTCAATTCTTCGGCGGCAACCTGCAACATCGCTATCGAGTTGTCGAAGCCGTAGATGGTGGCAGCATAGGGCAAGAGCAACTTGGTCAAGCGTCCTGTTCCAGTGCCCAGTTCAAGTATTACACGGCCGTTTGGATCACATATCTCTAGCAAAGCCCGCAGAATGTTGCCCTCGTGATCCTCGCGCGATACCAGGCGTTCATATTGCTGCGCTTGCTGATGGTATATCTCGTGATAATCCTGACTATCTTCCATCGCTCCCATTCCTATCCTGAGCGCATTATAACACGTTGCCCTCCCAGTGCATTGCAGCTCCAGGTGCGTTGCACTACCCTATCAAACAGTTCTGCCAGAAAATCAAGATACAGGTAGAATAGTTACAAGGAGAAAGATCATGAAAGCAGTCTACTATGAAGAATTTACCGGGCCGGTAAGCATCAGAAATGTGCCAGATCCGTCGCTGCCAAGAGATGGTGTGGTCCTTAAAGTGAAAGCGACCGGAATTTGCCGTAGTGACTGGCATGGCTGGATGGGACATGATCCCGACATCACCTTGCCCCATATTCCAGGTCATGAACTGGCAGGCATTGTTGTCGAAGTAGGCAAAGACGTAAGGAGATGGGTGATTGGCAATCGCGTTACATTGCCCTTCGTTTGCGGCTGTGGTAGCTGTCCACAATGCCTTTCGGGCAACCACCAGGTCTGCGACCGCCAATTCCAACCCGGTTTCACGCATTGGGGCTCTTTCGCCGAATACGTTGCCATCAAATACGCCGATGTCAATCTTGTTCGTTTGCCGCAGACAATAGATTTCGTGGCGGCAGCCAGTCTGGGGTGTCGGTTTGTAACATCGTTTCGCGGTCTCGTAGCACAGGGGCGCGTTTCAGCTGGACAATGGGTCGCTGTCCATGGTTGCGGCGGTGTCGGCCTTTCCGCTATTATGATTGCCAGCGCACTTGGAGCCAGTGTGGTGGCCGTCGATATCACACCAGAAAAGCTGGATCTTGCCCGCTCGATCGGCGCCGCTGCGACCGTCAATGGCGCTGAAATTGAAAATGTTGCCGCCGCCGTCGTAGAAGTCAGCCACGGTGGGGTTCATGTTTCTATGGACGCCTTAGGTAGTCAAGAGACTTGTTTCAACTCGATAGCCAGTCTGAGAAAGCGCGGAAAACATATCCAGGTGGGATTAATGACCGCCGATCATAAGCATCCCAACATTCCCATGGACAGAGTAATTGCCAATGAACTTGAAATCGTTGGCAGCCATGGCATGCAGGCTTATGTTTATGAAGATTTGCTGCAAATGATTCAAGCTGGCAAATTGCAGCCTGAAAAACTCATCGGCAAGACCGTGAACCTCGAGGAATCAGTGTTAGAACTGGTCACCATGGACAGCTTTGCTGGAACAGGTGTAACGGTCATCAATCAGTTCTAGCTGCCTGAAATATGACATTTCAAATGAGATTACGGCCCCTCGCAACAAATCGGAAACATATCTTCTAGCAATTCACCGTTGAACAATCACAACTAAGGATTTGACAATTATTATCCGATTGTCCTTGCCACTTAGAGACCTTTGTAACTAAAGAACGGCCATCCCCTCTGCTTCGCCTCAATCGCCCGCCATAACAAGTCGGGATCGCCGTCAACCCAGTCCAAACCCGCAACTTCCATTACTGATACCCAAAGCAGCTCTCCTTCATCCGCGGATCCTTGTACAGCGCGGCCACTTGCGTAGGCGGTGAAGACAAAGAGCATCACACCGGGATAGCCGCCTCCGGCCAGCGGATCCGCCTGCCCCAATGTACCATCTACGTTGACGACGCCAGCCAGCCACAGGTCCGTTACGGCAATGCCCGCTTCTTCCTTGATCTCGCGTGCGGCGGCGCTATATACATCTTCATCGTGCTCGACGTGACCGCCTAGACCGTTGATCTTATTGGGAAACAGTCGTCTAAAGGGAGATCGTTTGATCAACAAGACGTCGTTCTCACTGAAAACAAAGCAGAGCGTGCGCGGGACGACAACATAGCGGGAATTCATTCTTGTAGACATCGGCACGACACCTTTTTCGAGTTTCGAATTACCGCACATATACAGATGTTTGCTTTGCAGGCTGCCGGCCCCGTTCGATCCGCTTCTGCAAGGGCTCTGGCCATTTGGAGATATCCTCGGAGGGATAGATCCGCAGATCAGGTCCGTTTTGATTGAGCAGTTCGGCCGTCCGGCACCCCAGGATCTTGCGTGCTGCCACCAGTCCAGTCGAAGTAGCGCCCGACACGCCGTGGCCGAGCGTACTTGCCCCAACCATATACAGCCCATTGAAAGCAGTATCAATCGGGAAACCCAAAGGGCCCGACTGCCATCGACTCTTCTCGGTGCCATACAAATTGCCACGTGAAGCGTTGATATAACGCTCGTTGGTCAACGGTGTGCCCAGACTCCAAAATACGACGTGCTTGCTGATTCCGGGAACCCGCTTTTCTAGTCCTTGGAACATCTTCCACGACAACTCTTCCTTCATTGCCTCGTATCCCGCGGAGCGTGTCCCCGTTTTTTCGCCGGACCATTGTGCAAAGGCATCATAGCCAACAAAAGTGAAGGCTTCGCAGGTATGGTGGCCTTTGTGCATCTTGGACGGGTCTTTCAGAGTGGTCACGGTGAGAAACATCATCCCTGGAGATTCCGCCTCCAAGGCGTGGGTCGTCAAACCCCGACGATAATGCATATCGATGTCCGCGTTATCATAGAACCAAAAATTGCCGGAATCTAGACCAGCAGCACGTAAATCCATATCCACGGCAAAGAAAAGACTGAGCGAAGACGTGGAATACTTCGCACCATCGAGCTTGCGCCTCAGCCTGCTGCCCAGCTGTTCACGGCCGATTAGCTTACCATAGGTCACTTCCGGATCAGCATTGCTGATCACAACATCGGCTCGGACTTCGCTACCATCGGCCAACTGCACACCTACAACGCGTTGATCCTCGAGCAAAATACGATTGACACTTGTCTCCAGCCGTAAATCGCCACCAGCTCGTTTCAGAGCTCGAACAAAAGCGCGTGGGATGGCGAAGCCGCCGCCTCGGGGATAATAGCCGCCGTCAAAGTAATGGCGCGTGACGCCCGCTTGAACGAAGGCTGAGACCTGAGAGGGAGGTAATCCGTGGTCACCCGCTTGCCCAGCCAGTATCGCCTTCAACATTGGATCGGAAACAAAATTGTCGATCATGTCCTGTCCGCTACTTCTAGCCCAGCGCAGGACAAGCGTCGCGTCGTGAGCAGCCTTAACAGCGCCTACAGGACCTCTCACTCGCCCCAATTTGCTCAGGCTGCCCATCATATCTTCAGTAGTATTTAGGTAACCCTCTATGCCCTCAGCTTCCTGCGGAAATCGTTCTCTGAGGCGAGTGGCAAAGTTTTCTTTCCCTTTGGGTATGTCAAATCGTTCGTCACCGACTATAATATGGTCAAAGCCATCTGGATTGATCTCACAGAATTCCAGATCCTGCGAAACGCCCAATCCTTCATAAACCCCACGCAAGCGCCCACCGGGCTGGAGATCGCCAATGTAATGCACGCCTGGACTAAATCGATACCCATCCAGTGTAAAAGAATGGCACCAACCGCCAGGAACTTCGTGCTGTTCACAAACCAAAACCTTCTTCCCTGCCTGGGCTAAAGGGACAGCAGCGGCAAGCCCTCCCGCGCCGGATCCGATGATGATAACGTCATAGTCTGTACCCATTTTTCCCTCTCGACGGGGTTATGACAAAGAAAAGTCGCCTAGTATAGGCGAGGTTCAATCCCGAGGCGAATTGAGCAGAGCGTCACGTTAACAATTGTTCTACGACCTGGCGCATTGTGTCTCGGTAACTCTGTACGGCACTACGGCCGTTTTCCGTCAACCGTATAAGCGTGCGTGGAACACGATCCACGAATTCCTTCTCGACGCCAATATAACCCGCTTCCTCAAGCTTCTGCAGATGTGAAGAAAGATTGCCTCGCGTCAACCCCGTCTGGTTCATCAGGAACGTGAAGTCGGCGCTCTCCACCACGGAGAGAAATGCCAGGATCATCAGACGCGCTGGAGCATGAATCGTGCGATTGATATCGGATATTGGCTGTAACCGCTCCTTGCCTGGATTTCCCTCTGCACTCACGATGATTTCCCTGGCTCCATCGGGTATCTGCGCACGAAACGAATCAGCAACATAATGCCGATGATCAGGACTAGACTACCTAGGAATATCACGCGATAGGACGGTTCAATTCCCAGCACGACGCCTCCGGGAATGACAAGAACCGTCAAAGCTGCGTAGACAAAGAGACGATCAAGCCTTGTCACCAGGCCCGCCGATACCAGCATAACGGCAAACAGCCCACCTATGAGCAACATCCCGTCCTGGCCCAACCCCGCCCTTATTGCTGGCGGCATATTGCCTCCAACGGCGAAGACGTACAGACCAGCAAAAAAGCTCAAGGCCAACAGGCCCGCGAGCAAAACCCCCAGCAAGCGCAAATTCTTGCTGCGTTCCGAGGAAAATTGCACATAACCAAAACGGGGTACTGTGATACGGTTCTTAAGTGGCACATAAAAGATGATCGGCATCCAGACCAACATATTGAACACCACTGAACCTGTTAGCATCATCAAGCCAAAGCCCAGGATACCCAAACCTATCAAAATATCAATCAGCCCATCTTGATGGTAAGACAAGTACGCCTTCCGACCAAGTTCTTTGAGTTGTTTTTCTTGAGACATGGTTTACTCCCTGGTGATCCTTCAAAGAACTGACCACCTAATCATTGAATATATGCACAGACTAGTTTGTTTTTCAAACTAGTCTGCTGATAGTTTACCATCAATACGCCTGATGTCAAGTGGACCAAGCTCCTTTCACCTCCAACTTTCTACACATCTTCTTCACAACTGAATGCTAACATACAGCCGTATCTATCTGTAACCTTGTGCGTCTTAATAGGTGCAGGGAATTTTATGGCGAACGACAATCATCGGGAGCGTCCAAAGCAGCCACAATCGTTTGACGGTAACACTTTAGCCGCCATCTACGATGAGTATTATCTGCCCATCTATCGCTATATTTACCGGCAGGTGAGCGACGTAGAAACAACCCGCGATCTAACTTCCGAGGTCTTTCATCGCTTGTTGCGCTCTGCTCAAAAAGGAATAGGCCCGGACCAGCATATTAAAGCATGGCTCTATCGCACAGGCCACAATATCGTCATCGATCATTATCGCCGTCAGCAGCATCGCCAGCATTTACCACTTTACGAGCAACTTGTGGACGGGAACATAGATCCAGCCAGCATGGCCGAAGATCGGCTGACGGCCGATACGGTACATCAGGCGCTAAATCAACTAACGCCGGATCAGCGACAGGTGATCAGTCTGAAATTTCTGGCTGGCCTTTCTAATAGCGAGGTAGCACACGTGATGAACAAACCAGTTGGTGCAGTGAAATCGCTACAGCACCGGGCCTTGGCCGCTCTACAACGCCAATTACTCCCAGCTAAGGAGAAAGCGCTAACATGACCAGCAACCTGACATTACTCCTGGACGAAGCTCTCGCCAAACAACAAGATCAGGAACCGCTGTCCGCAATCCTGTCACAGTTTTCAGAAGAATCACAAGCGCTACGGCCGTTACTAGAAACGGCCGCTGCTCTAGAGGCCCTCAGCCCGGTTGTCTTGCCCGATGATGCAACGTTGGCCGCCGACCGCGATATCTTTTTGACTCACGTGAGGAATTTACCTCCCGCTGATCCCGTATCTCTTGGCACGTTGGTACGTCTTAAAGGGTGGATAGCACAACGCCTTCCATCGAAATCAGCAAAATTGCAGCAGAAGGAGTTTAGACCAATGAGTGCCTTACTAATAAAAGCAGCGTTAGTTTTAAGTATGATCTTTAGTGCAACCGGCGGAGCGGCCGCTTTCTCCAGCGTAAGCCTACCCGATTCACCCCTGTACCCTCTCAAGCTTACAGTTGAAGAAGTTCGCCTCGCTTTGGCAGGTGATTCGGCGGCCAGGGCTGCCTTGCACCTTGCTTTCGCCCAGGAACGGGCCGAGGAAATTGCACAAATGGTTCAGGCCGGGAAGGTTCCAAGTGAGCCTGTGCAGGAACAACTGCAATTCCACTGGCAGAACGCCCTGCGCTTGATGGCTCAAGCGCCAGAACCGGCCATGCTTGACCTATTACTCCAGGCTGACGAACTAATTCAACAGCAGGAGCGTATGACAGAACAGATACAGGCCAATGCCGCCATCGTGGCCGTTGAACTCCTGCAATGGCAACGTGGGTTGATGGCTCAGGTACGTTCGGTCGTTTCTCTCGCTTTGCAAGACCCACAGACCTTCCGGCAACAGAACGGCAATTTATTTGGTGAATACGGTCCCGGAGGACCGCATGGACCTAGCGACAGTGTGCCCACGGGTCCAGGTACCGGCGGTTTTAGACCGGGCCCTGGAGGTCCCTACGGCCCAGGCGACGGTTCTTGTGAGGGGATGGGCGAATGCGAGGGTAATGGTCCTGGTGATGGCGAACCAAACGGACCTGGCCCAGGATGAGCTAAAAGGCCCTGGCAACGATGATCCGCAAGGACCTGGTCCCGGTGGTCCCAATGGCCCTGGTGATGGCGACGGCAACGGCCCAGATGGACCCAACGGCCCTGGCATCGATGATCCGCAAGGGCCTGGCCCCGGCGGACCCAATGGCCCTGGTGATGGGGATGGCGACGGCAACGGCCCGGACGGAGCCAAACGGCCCTGGCATCGATAATCCTCAAGGGCCTGGTCCCGGCGGACCCAATGGTCCTGGTGATGGGGATGGCGACGGCAACGGCCCGGACGGACCAAACGGCCCTGGCATCGATAATCCTCAAGGGCCTGGCCCCGGCGGACCCAATGGCCCTGGTGATGGGGATGGCGACGGCAACGGCCCAGGACGAGACCAAACGGCCCTGGCAACGATAATCCTCAAGGACCTGGTCCCAGTGATCCCAATGGCCCTGGTGACGGGAATTGCGAACAACCGGCTAACTGCGATGGCGACAATGGTCAGAATGGCGGTGACAGCGGTCAGAATGGCGGTGACAGCGGTCAGAATGGCGGTGACAGCGGTCAGAATGGCGGTGACAGCGGTCAGAATGGCGGTGACAGCGGTCAGATGGCGGTAGCGGCGATGGCCAGAACGGTGGTAGCAATGGAGGAGGTAACGGCGGTGGTAGTGGTGGTGGTGGAAATGGCTAGCCAGCTTCCGGCTCCGAATCAATGATTGTTACCCGCCAGGCATTTCTGTTCAAAGCCCGCATCCTAGCCAAGAAATGCCTGGCGTCCCTTTCTCACGATCGCAAAGGAAAGCTCTTGTCCCCCTAATTGCTTTCCAATTGAGAAGATTGCCTTCCTGCTTCTAACGCTCCGGAGGCGGGACGCGCTGCATATCAAACCGATTTTCGATCCGTGTGTAACTGTTGCCGGCAAGACGACCGATAGGCTTAAGTGCGTCTAGATTAACATAGCCATCTTGGTAAATGTCCTCGCGAATGTGAATCCTCTGCACTTCACCAAAGATTGCCGCGCCCCCGCCAGGTTCTTCGCTTACCGTCACAATGCGCTGGAGGAGACACTCGAAAGAAATGGGTGCTTCGGCAACACGGGGCACGCCGATCACCTCGCAGGAAACCGGGGTGACTCCAGCCCACTCAAACTCCGATTCTCCATAAGGTAGCACGGTTGCTGAGAGGTTCATGGCTTCGGCCGTTTCTTCATTGCAAATATTGATAACAAATTCCGGTACCTTCTCAACATTTCTCCAGGTATTTTTCTTTTCTCCATTAGGTAAAATACCAGCTGAAAACAACAAGGTCATTGGCTGCGTGCAGACGGCCGAAAAATAGGAAAACGGCGCCAAGTTGAGCCTTCCCTCTTCATCCATCGTACTCACCCACGCAATCGGTCGGGGCAAAATGGAACCTATTATCAGCTTGTAACGATCCTGTTTTGCCAATCTCTCTTGGATTAATAATCATCTTTGCAATCACCTTCTTGTCAGTACAAACGTTCAGTTTCTCTCACCTACTGTCCCTTTCTCACGGGTTCACGTCTGACAACACGCATGGGCCATTTGCCACTTTTGCGCTGCAAGTAGCTTTCGCGATGCTCCGCAAAAATCGGATCGATCTCAGAAAGAGGGATCACAGTTCCATCAATGAGCACGTCAGGATCTATAGTTCGCAGCTTCGTGCTGACACTAAATGTCGGGTTTTCCGCATCCCACACAAAACCTGTATCGGCCGATACCAACCTCAGCCAGGATTGGAGCTCATCGTCGCCTTGTTCCCGAAGCTTTGCCCACAGCGGTATATCCGTACCCCAAATATCCGTCTCAGAAATCACCCCAGTATCAAGCCCGCGTCGAATAGCCCTTGCTGTCACTTCATAGAGACCAACCTCGCGGAAATTTGCCCAACTAGCATCGTCGGCAGCAATAAAAGTGTACCCCAACCACCGGGCCACAGATAAATCGTCTGTTGCCGGGCGCTGTCCAGCGATGACCAAATGACTGAGGACCTCACGAAGATCCGCACGTGTTGCCAATCCCAATTCCTGGCTATCCCGTAGGAAATAATCAAGGCGATCACAACAGAGGCGCGGGGCTGGCTGTTCTAGAATTGGAAACTTTGCTTCGTCAAGAAAAACGTGCCAACCGTAACCATAATGAGCCAAGACCGCGGGCACATCGCTGCGGGCCAGGACACTTTCCTTCTGCTCGTCATGGTAGCTCTGCCCGTCATGATTGTCATACACATAATCAATCACATGGCTGAAAGCCGTATGGCTCACATCGTGCAGCAAGGCCGCTATCTGTTCCGCAAGAGAGCCTCCAAGCCTGCGTACCAGAATCATGGTTCCAACAGAATGTTCAAAGCGTGTAGTTGGGCTTGTGATGCCGATCACTCCGCTTATGCCGTGCTGCAATACACCGCGTAGACGTTGCAAAGCTGCCGTAGCCATCAGATCCACGACGACAGATTCATTGATCTGCGTTTCTTCGTAAACGGTATCATGATAAATCATGTAAGGTTGCCTTTCTCCTGTCCCGAATTTGTCGAATCTGGTAGTATAATACCTGACCCTGGCAGAAAGGGACACGTTTAGCCATGCGAGGTGGGACGGGTTGATGAATTGGTCACGCTATTGTCTCTTGTTGTTTCTCTTACTTACAGTTGTCGGTTGCCAACAGAATGGAGCCGCTTCTCCATCGACCCCAACACCTTTTGCTGTTGGGGTCCCGACTTCACGCGCATCTGCCGCAGATCCCATTGCCATATCGCTCGTCCATCTTGCAGCCAATCCCGAACTTTTCGAAGGTAGTACCCTCCAATTGACGGGTCAATACCAACAACTTCCACGGCTCATCTGTCGCCGTGATCGGCATCCTTCACCGGCCACGTGGGGCATCTTAGGAGCAGGGCTACTGGCCAATGCAACAGGTCATGATGCTCAGTTGCAGACGTTACTTGCGGAGGGACAACAACTCACCGCGGAAGGTCGTTGGCTTCGCTACAACGGGCCAGTCGGCTGTGGCAAATCCGCAACTGCCCAGGAGGTTTGGTACCTTTCCGTCAGCCGCATTGTCGACCCTCACCCACTTGCCTTAGCTACATCATTGCCGATGGAAGTTGCCGCTGGACCAACCGCTATCGCAGATGACTCCATGACACCGGCGCTTTTTTCAACCGACGAAACATCAAGTGTGTTGGAAACGGCGACGGCCGATCCGGCGATGACGGCGGTCGTCCCCCCGCTAGAAGCAACAGTAACCAATACAGCAACATTGGCGGCAACACCCAGTTCTGTTCCCAGCCCAGCCCAAACACCTATATCACTCACAGCAACGGCCGTCGCCACGAGCCCCGCCGCTACCGTCACACCTACAATTACCGGAACGCTGGCCAACGGCACAGCTTCAGCCACACCAATTGAAGCATCGGCAACACCTTCAGATCTGGACCTGAATAATAGAGGCCTGCTCGATTTTGAGGACCTGGCTATGGCCTCCCTGAGTTCCGGGTCGATCGATAATTGGACCATAAGGGTTGACAGCAGTGACTCTATTACGATCACCGTTGCCCCGGCAGCTTCAGTCAACATCGTTCTCTCGGTACTAGATGATACTGGAGCAGCCGTCATTGATAGGCATAATGAAGCATCCGCCGGGGAGGTGGAAACTATCACCGATCTCAATTTGACTCAACCCGGTCTTTATCAACTCTACATTACAGCAGAACCAAACGATCAAACCAACTATGCTCTAATGATCTTAGACAGTGAATCATATGACTTCACCTTCAAGGGAAACCTGAGCGACTCGTCTCCTCGAACTGATTCCCTTACAGCGGACAATGATCATTTCTGGTTCTTTTCAGCGTCAGATGGTGAAAACATCAATATAAGCGTAACCCCAATCGGTGAGACCGATCCCTATCTTGAATTCTACGGTTCTGACGGAGCACGGCTACTTACCATTGACAATACAGGTAGCGGTGAAACAGAGACATTAGAAAATTACAGCATACTCGCAAACGGCATGTATGCTATTAGGGTTGGAGAATTCGATTTTGCCGCGATGTCTTACCAGATTAACCTAAGCAAGACCTGAACTAACCTATTTAGAGACAGACCCGTTTAGTTCTTAGTATGGAACCAGAACTCAAACTCCTGATTGTCGCCGGAGATCCTTTGGCCAGGGCTGCTCTAGCGTCGATTTTCGATGGCTTCCCAGGCTGTCAGGTAATTGGACAGATCAGTCCGGTCACTTTGATATCAGATTTGACCACTCCGGAAGAATCAGCTTCCGACATAATCATCTGGGATCTAGGATGGGAATCGGCCGATATTGCTGCTGTCGACTTTCAAGATCTGGACAAACCCGTTCTAGTTCTGCTCGCTGATCCTTCTCAAGCCCAAGACGCATGGTCGGCAGGCGCTGCCGCGCTGATCAAGCGCGACGCGCTTGGCGGCTCACTCGCGGCTGCAGCGATTGCCGTAGCGCACGGACTGTTGGTCCTCGATCCTGAACTGGCAGCTGTTTTCCTGCCATCACCTTCTCTCCAGGCTGCCAATATGTCAGAAGCGCTTACAGCTCGTGAAATTGAAGTTTTGCAGTTGATGGCTGAAGGCCTGACCAACAAGTCTATTGCTCAACAACTCGACATCAGCCCACATACAGTTAAATTCCATGTTAATGCCATCTTGGGCAAGCTAAATGCCCAAAGCCGAACCGAGGCGGTCGTTCGCGCCACGCGTTTAGGTCTGATTTCACTCTAGCCTCCTACCTACCCATATTGCCGGGTATATCCTCACCAGATAGGCGATCCATTCTCGTTTCAAGATACCTATAATCCCATCGTCGATAGCTCTGTCATGATTTCCGGCAAGGTATAGGCCCGAGAACATCGCAAAGCGATCAGCCATTCTACTAAAAGTAAAGGAGTTAAACGATGAGCGAAAGCGTCTTGAAATTATCACTTGGGCTGGCGGAGTCAGTAGCAACCGCCAGCTCAGCGGTAGTACGTGTCGAGGGCCGGCGCCGGCTTCCGGCCACGGGCATCATCTGGTCAGATGATGGACTGATTCTTACTGCTAGCCATGTCGTGCGACGTGATGACGGCATTCACGTTCGCTTGCCCGACGGCCATTCTGTGGCCGCACAATTGATCGGACGTGACCACTACGACTGACATAGCCCTCTTGCGTGCAGAAATTGATGGTCTTGTACCGCTGCTCGTGGCTGGCGAAGAAAATCTGGCGGTCGGGCAACTGGTTCTTGCCCTGGGCCGTCCCGGTGAAAGCATACAGTCCACCTTGGGCATTATCAGTGCCCTGGGCAAGCCTTGGCGCACACGCCACGGTGGTTTGATCGATCAATATCTGCAAACGGACGTACTTATGTACCCAGGTTTCTCTGGTGGACCGCTTGTCGACGTGGAATCAAAGTTCTTGGGAATGAACTCGTCAGCCCTTTTGCCCGGCGTTAGTCTCACCATTCCTGCAAGCAGCCTAAATCGCATTACACAGATTCTCTTGACACACGGCCGCATGCGTCGTGGCTATTTGGGTGTCAGCACCCAACGGGTGAGTTTGCCAAACAACATTCGCGAAGAGCTTGGCCAGAATAAAGGCTTGCTGGTTGTTGCGGTAGAGACAGATAGTCCAGCGGAGCAGGGTGGTTTAACGCTGGGCGACACCATCCTTGGCATAGGTACAACAACCATTCGATCTCATAATGATCTTATGTCGCACTTGGCCGGAGATTATGTCGATCAGAAGATGCCCCTGAGAATCCTCCGTGGCGGTGAGATTCAGACCATTAATGTCAAGATCGGCGAACGGCCATAACAACAGAGAACGTCCGAGGGCCGTTCATGATGAATGGCCCTCTTTGGCTACGGGCAGTCCCCCTCACAAAACCCTCTATCCTCAGCGCGGTACTACAAGACCCGCAGCCAACTCACCGCTTTCGTTTGAACTAATCCCTACATTTCGTTAAGCTATGCTTGCTTCACGATGATGGAGTGTTTAGATTAGGAATTCGCAAGCGGTATGGCAACAGCACGAGCAAGTTTCCTTCAACAAAAAGATTACCAGGCTGTTTCAATAGCTCACTTCCTTGTTGATGTGCTTAATAGCAGTCGCTCATTGCTGGTAGCGATCCTGGCCGTCAGTCTCGGTCTGAGCAACACTCAGGTAGCGATCGCGCTACTGCTATACAACGTCGGCAATGCCCTCACGCAACCCTTGTTTGGCTGGCTGGCTGACCGAATAGGCCCTCGTTGGCTTGTCATAGGCGGTCTGGGCTGGATGATCTTTTTCTATTCCCTTGCTGCGCTTGCACCGCCTTGGCCGGCTCTGATAGCGCTTACAATCGCCGGCTTGGGTTCCGGAGCGTTTCACCCAACCGGCACCATGGTTGCCAGCGAGGCCAGTCACATTCGTCGCACACAGGCTACTTCGGTTTTCTTCATGTCTGGGCAAATAGGGCTCTTTGCTGGACCGGTACTGGCTGGACTGCTTCTGGCAAGCTTTGGGCGCTCCGGCTACCTTGTCTTACCGGCAATGGCATTGGTTGGCTTCGTAAGTGCCTGGAAGTGGCTCGTCAACAAACCAGCAGTGTCCACTCGATCTCAAAAGTAAGGGTAAGGTTTCACCAGATCATCTACGCCCTTCCCACTACTATCGGCGTATTATCTTGTTAAGCATTATTATTATTTGCATCGGTACCGTAAGCATAGCAGCCATTAACTTCGCCCCTAAACTCTTTACGGAACTCGGCTACAGTCCTGCATATGTTGGTCTATTGTCAGGCCTGTTCATGCTAGGGTCGGCTGCTGGCGGTGTTATCGGTGGCACGTTGGCTGACCGTTGGAACGGCCGAATTGTGATATTATTTGCTGCCGGAGCGTCTATGATACCCGTCTTTCTTTACATCCCCGCAGGCGGCCTTGGGCGCTTCGCTTTGCTTCCGATCGCAGGTTTTTTCGTTGGTATGCCTCATAGCATTCTCGTTCTGATGGTGCAGGCGCTACTCCCAGGGCAAAGGGCCATGGCTTCTGGAATTGCGCTTGGTTTCATGTTTTTCAGCGGATCTTTGGGTTCTCTTGCAGTGGGGCTGCTCGCCGACAACCTTGGCCTGGCATACGCATTGCAGCTAACCGCTTTGTTACCCCTCATTACCATCGCTGCAACCCTATTTCTGCCACGGGCATCTGCAGACGAAATACAAGGGTGATCCCGACGGCTCCTAATTTCGCCGCAACTTTTTGGCAAAGCAACAGGCCATTGATATAATTTCGAGGTAATTGGAGAGGTCGCATAGTTGGTCTAGTGCGCACGATTGGAAATCGTGTACTCCGCAAGGGGTCGCGGGTTCGAATCCCGCCCTCTCCGCACAATACGGTTCGCACGGTGTTCTCAGTGCACTGCGACGCCAGGAGGGACCTTACGGGGGGTGCGCTTTTAGGATTCAGAATTCCGATCACGGGCGCACCTCACAGATATTGACCGTACTTTCCGATATTAATCGGCCCGTCATTTCCAGATTAGAATGTTGACAGACGTGAGCAAAACGAAGACCGCATTCAAACATCCCAACTGCGGTGGAATTGTCCTACAATGCGAGAAAGAGGGCGTTGTCTATTTCGAGTGTGATGAATGTGCTGAAACTGCCGAAGACATCGGGCCGCTTGTGCTCCGCAGTCTTGTTATCATTCGTAAGCGTTCCAGCGGGAAGCTAGAAGCAGGCCAGTAGTCAAACAAACATCTTAGGTGGAGTTCGCATCTGAATATGCGAACGGCAGCCATCTGAAGATGCCCTACTCCTCATCCGTCAATACTAACGTTTATAGTCTACTAGGAACAAATGCTCAGGTAGACGCGCATATCTGGTCTGAACCTTGTGAATCCTCCCTTTCCACTGGAATTCATTGGCAAGAATGCTACATCCAGTACGCCGCGAAAGAACGTTCGTACTTCTGAAAAAAGGTGCCCAGCGGAAGCGGTAAATTCTCCAGTGGCACTTCATTCTCATGCACTTCATACCATATCCAGGTTAATATCGACTGCACAAATCGGTGATGAAATGCCATTACCGGCGCAGTGTCAAATACCTCTTCAAACTCGCTGCTTGGGATCAACGCTGCTGCCCTTTGAGCTTCGTCGAAGATGGCTTGTGCTACTTCTTCAAATCCCCTAAGACCTAATTCCAGAGCATCCACTTTATCTTCCATTTGAGCTTTTGCTGCCATTCGCCCTCCTTCTTTGAGAGATCATTGTTAGTAAACGGTGCTAACCGATACGGTACTATAGTACCGTATCGGTTAGCTTGTGTCCACAGAAAATATCTTAAAAAACTACTGCGCTGTACACTTTGCAAGATTCGTCCTCATTAGGCTAACATCGGTCGAGCAGTTTCATAGACTTGGATTTCAACTGTAAGGGTGAACAAGAGCTAGCGGTCGCCAACATTGAATGAAAATCTTGGTTTGGAACAGAATTTCCTTGCCGATCCAACTTTGTGCTAAATTTGTCGATTGTACTCAGAGGAAGCTACATTCGCCTAAGTACACCACTATATTGAAAAGGGACATTGATTAACATGATCTTATCCACCTTTATCAGCGTTAATCTGCTTCCCATTTCAAAGGAGACGATCTGATGACGCTCGCTGCCATACTCGCCATGACTTGGTTTGCAACCTTGGTTCTTTTTCAAACCGGTTCCATCCCTATCTGGGTTCCGCTAGTTATTATCCTGCTAATAATCCTGCTTTTCTGGTGGGGATTAACGCGCAACAGAATCCCAGATGAAACCGGAGATGGAGTGCAAGAACATGAAACGGTCGAAGAAGAACTTGTCATCGCCGAGACTTCGTCAGCCGTTGCTTCAGAAATGGAGCGGGCAACCACAGTTGACGCACTAGCCGGCCTACCTGAGCCCGATGACTTGACACAGATAGAAGGAATTGGCCCCAAGATCGCTGGCATATTGGCTGACGCTGGTATCACAACCTTCTGGCAGCTAGCCGATACGGACTCCGCCACACTCGACAAAATCGTTCGTGAAGATGCCGGCATCAGAATCGCCAGTCCGGCGTCATGGCCCCAGCAGGCTGCCTTGGCTGCGGCCGGTGAATGGGATGGCCTGGCCGAATTGCAGAATAGATTAGTTGCTGGCCGGCATCGGGAATGACCCTGACCGGCAGATTGCAGCTAACCTGCCAGATCCCGACCTTCTGCTTGTTGGCTCCGTAGGATTTTCTTCATTCTCCATTTCGATCACTGGGCATCGTTGGCGAAGCAGATCGGACATCCAACTGCCAAATAGCATAGAGCGCCATCAACAGAACCAACGCCCCAAGCAAATAACCTTCCGGGATCGTGGCCTGGGTGATGAAAATGGCGATCATGCCTAAAGCGCCACCGACAAGATACAACCCCATCACCGCCTCACGCTGCGATAATCCCAAGCCGACCAGGCGGTGACTTGTGTGGTCCATTCCTGGAGTATTGGGGCTCACCCCGCGACGTAGGCGCGAGAATACGACCAGCGTCATATCAAAGATAGGCAGACCCAATATCAGAACAGGGACCATCCAGGTTACGAAATAGCTGTTCTCAGGAAAGCGTAGTTGGACTCCCAGAACAGCCAGCAGAAAACCAAGAAAAAGCGCTCCCGTATCACCCATATAGATTCTTGCCGGCTTGAAATTGTAACGCAAGAAACCCAAGCAAGCGCCAAGAATCGCCGCAGCTAAAGCCGCCACCAGAAACTGCTCATTTAATGTACCAAACAATAAGATAAAAGACGCTGCCACCGCACTAACACCCGCGCTTAAACCATCCATATTGTCCATGAAATTGAGAGCATTACTGATTCCAGCCAGCCAAAGAAAGGTAATGGCGTAGTTCAAGGGCTCGGGGATCGGAAGTTGAACACGAATACCGAAATAGGCGAGGATGATGAATCCGCAAAACTGGCCGGCTAACTTGGCCCAGGCCGGTAAACCAAGCCGATCATCAATCAGACCGGTTATGGCCACAACGCCTGACGCCAGCAGTACGCCAACCACCGGGCGAGGGAGGGCCCCGTAGGTAAGCATCACTACCACGAGTAGCGCCAGAAGAGCACCAAGAATAATTGCCATTCCACCCATGAGTGGAATAGGATCCATGTGCACCTTACGCTCGTCAGGGGTATCGACGAATCCAAGGCTTACAGCCAAGCGGCGGAACCGGGGAGTACTTATAGCTGTAACCATCAGGGCTACCAGGAAAATGGCAAGAATAGCGCGCATAATAAGTTTACTTTACCCGGCTGATTTGCGAATCCTGGCTACCAGATAGGTAAGTGAACCGTACCTACTCTTCACCCAAGCGTTGCAGAAACGCCACAATCTGGTCCGTGACTTCAGGCGGTGCAGATAGTTGTGCTTGCTCGGCCAGAGCTCTGGCCATGACCACATCCCCCATATCACGATAAACCCTCGCCTGCGAAAAATCAATATTCCAGGAAGGTACAGCAGAGCCAGAGCCGGATTTCCGCAGCTGTTCATAAGCGCCAAGCGCTTCCTCGTATTGCTCTAATCTCTGGTAAATCTGGCCAACCTGCAACCAGGCTCGCCCATTTGCTGAATCGCGCGAAAGTCCTTCGTTCAACTGTTGCACCGCCTGTTCATACAAATCTCGCTTAGCTGCCTCATCGGTTTGGGCATCGGCGCAGGCAACTAGAGCATCGCTCATGGCGAAATAAGTGTCCTCATAGAACGGATCAACAGCCAGAGATTCACCATAAAGGGCAAGCGTTTGATCACAGTCTCGTTTTAGTTCAAGAGTTAATCGTGCATACTCATTGCGGATGATGGAGTTCTGCGGGCTCAACGTGAGAGCCTCTTCATAGTATCGTTCCGCTGCATCCAGACGAGAACCGCCCACAAGCTCATCAGATTCTGCCACAAACCAACGGGAGTATAATCTTGCAAGATTGGCAGTATGATCCGTGTTCAGTGGGTTCAAATCCTGCGCTGTCAACAAACCCTCTTCTGCCGCATCGTATAACGACGCCTTTTCAGCATTGTCTTCGGAAACCGCTGATCGTTCCAGAAACGCCCGACCCAGAAATAGATAGTAAAAATCCTCCCAAGGGGCCAGTTTTAGGGCTTCTTCGTAGATAGCAATGGCTACATCCCAATTCAAAGGATCATTCTGGCGCAGGCCTTGTTCATCGTACGGTTTGCCACGCTTATATACCATATCGGCTTGGACAACACGCATATTGGTCTGGCTTATAATCATGATCGCCAGAATAGAAGCCACTGCCAGACTAACATAACCTGCCGTAGAGCCACGCGTTCGAATCTGTGAAATGGCTCGCCACGCCACGGAGACACCGGAGAGAATCAGCATGGAAAACAGGAAGTAATAGAAACTCGTGAGGAAGTGCATGGCTTGTCTAGCTTCCAGAACACGCAACTGCGCAATACTATCGACAGCTTCTGTGGGCCGGAAAAAAAATGTGTAGAGGGATGACACCGGTTCAATGCCTTGATAAAAAATCAGGTAGAGCAATGCCTCGCGCAGAGATGACAGCATGGGAAAATGTATAGAAGAGTCCGATGCACAAGGAGAGCAAACCCAGGATCATCGGGGGTAGTATTATGGACCGTAACCCTTTATCCCAAAGAAGATAGAGAATAATCCCACAGAGCAGGATTGTAACCCCTCCTAACATCCAGCCTCCCGCCACCATGACTGGTACGGACAGCATGATACTTCCGGCAGCCACAATGGCGGCCTCGACTTGCCCTGTCTCACTATTCTTCCACAATCGCACCGCAGCCCATAGACACGCCACAGCCCCAAGTAGTGCCAGGTTGTGCCCCAGTGACGCTGAGATATCATTCGGAACCGGAAACACAAACCGCAGCGTCAATCCCGCAATAGCCAGCACCCCAAATCCCACAACAGCCAATTGTCGCCTGAGTGAGGGCAAAGCAGATGCAATCGAAAGTTCAAATTCCAGTTCTCCTTGTTTGATCATTTCACTGATCACGATCAAAGAGCCTAACGCCCAAACTAAACCGATCATCAGGAATACGAAGGGCCATTCGAGAAATCCACTTTGTGTGTTGACAAACATCGACTGGCTAAAAATCTCGGCGGCCGTCAAGTCAGCTCCCGACTCAATCAATCGCTCGGCTGGTACAACAAAGTTTGTGAACTCAAAACCGAGTATGCCAACTACAAGGGCCAATAAGAACGTCCAGAGTAGTACCGGTCCCCACATTCCTTTTTCCCGGTCTGTCACCCTTCTTTGAGGTGCACGCTTCTTCCCTCTCGTCGGACGTATCGTGCTTTCCGCTTCCTTTTCTGTTGGCAGTTTGTAGCTGATCAAATACATTAGCGCGACGTATAAGAAGAAATAGAGTCGTGTCGCCGAAATGGCAATTCCAAAATGGATTTCTACATAATGAGCAAGCACGGCCGCGAGCAACGCATTCATCAGCAGCCGGTCGATATGGAATGGCAAAGCCTGACTTCCGTCCACGATCTGGCCACCAACGCTCCCATCCGTTGAAATAGCATAGTAGAACAGATATCCGACCAAGCCGACGATCGTTCCGGTTGGGATAGCCACACCCAGATAAACAGGATCGATCACCACTAGACTAAGAATCGCACCCAACAAGCCGCCGCCAATCCAGGCGCCAATCAAAAATATGCTATCACGTCTTGATCTGACAACCCCAAGGTAACGAAAGCCAAAATAGAAGGCGCTGACATACAGAGCTTGCCAGGCCAGAAAGCCAGCCAGGCCAGTAATTACCAATGCATCAAAAGTCTCATTGTGAGAACGGTCAGGTGTTGCATTGCGTGCCTCTACCGTGGCCAACTCCGATGGATAAAAACGGTTGTATGCCACGTACATAGACTCCGGACCATAGCCAATGAGCGGTCTCAAGAAGTTGAACCTATCTGGTCGGCCGTCAGGGTAAGTTAGCGCTTCATGTGGTGTTATTAGATCAACAACACCCTGCCAAATCAACACGCGGACACGATTGCTTTTTTCACGTCCTGCCGTCTGCGACGGATCCAACATTCGGCCGTACGAACCAATCGTTGGTAACTCTTTCCACGCGATCTGCGTATCCATGACTTTGCCGATGATCGGCGCCTGTTGTAGATCCGCCATCTGCTGCGTCGGTACATTAAACAGCAGCAGCCAGCCGGCCACAAAGGCCGTCAAAAGAAGCCAGCTAAGCCACAGCCATCTCCATCCCCTTCGCATGGCAAGCAACAGAAAAATCGCGAGCACTGACAACAGAATCACGCCAAAAAAAACGACAAAAGATGCCAGGGATGACACAGCCTGTATCAATGAATTGCCCAACAACAAAGCGGCGATCGAGGGTATAACCAGTGCAAATGCCCATAATACGTCTTTGAATCCAAACGCTCCTTGTTCGCGTGCCGCATCCCGCAATGAAACCAACAGAACCAAGGTAAACGAAAAGAGGCCCACGGCCAGAGCGAGCAGAGGGCCACGGCTACCTGACCAATAAATTGTCAGAAGCTGTATTGCCAGCACAAAGATATAGATGGCGGAGCGAATTACATCTGCGTAGGAGAGTCGCTCATCGCCCAGAATATTGGTAAAGGCATCAACAACCCTTCCCAGCGTGAGCGGCAAGGCCATGATGAGGTAAGCTGCGATGAAAATGGCATTGCCCATATGTCCCGCGACCCGAATTATTACATCACCACCCCAAGGTAGCGGATCCCTCTCTAAATGCTGCAACAAGCCATAAAAAGCCACCGGGATGCTGGTGATGATCACAGCCGTAACGATACGGCCGATTTGAACCCGTGATCGAATAGTAGAAGCTGCCACTCCACCGATGATCACATAGGACAATGTAGTATACGTTCCCTGTAATCGCTGGTATGAACCGGCCCAGCTGACTCTTGGCGTTATCGAGAACAAGGTAGCAACAAAGTAAACCACCACCAAAGCCACAACAGGTAGGACAAAGGGTTGTCGCCATATGGATTCCTGATTCCGCCAGCTCAACCTGCCCCAGTTCTTCCAACCACGCTGATCAACAAACTTGACCATCCAGAGGGTCGCCATAAACACGGCTATCGAGCGCAGCAAAGTCAATTTGTCAGGTTCAAAAACGCGCTCCGAATGGATATTGAAGAACAAGGGCACACTGACAACCGCCACCAACCAGCCCGCCTCCAACAAGCCATCACATAAGCGCGAAAGTTTGGATTCCATTACCATAAATACCTTGACCTACTCAGATCCCGTACAAGAATAACATAGTTAACCCAGCATGCCAGACCTTAGCCAACATTCTCAAACCCATCGTCGCGTCTCAGTGACAGCTCTCTTTCGATTTGCCTCAGCCTCTCAACTGCAGTCTGCCAGCTATAACGTTGACCTACAAATAAGCGGCCTGCAAGTCCCAGCCTCAAGCGAAATTGCTCATCCCTCAATAGTCGCACAATGCCCTCAGCCAACTCTTTCGCACTGTCACCAACCAATATCTCCTGCTCGGGAACAGCGGCAAGCCCCGCATTCACATCACTCGTTGTAACAACTGCTACACCGGCAGCCATTGCCTCCAGTACCTTGTTCTGAACACCGGCTGAAAAACGAAGAGGTGCCACAAAGACGGCCGACTGATTGAGTTGCCTGTTCAAATCAGGAACATAGCCCAAAACGATCACCCCAGCCTTCTTTTCCAGGTCAAGTATTCGAGGACCCATCCCCGCCCCCACTATATACAACCTACACTCCGGGATTTCGCGGTGCACCCTTGGTAAGATCTCATTGACCAAGATACAAAACAGCATCAATATTGTGGAATACGCCTAAATGCCCTACAAAAAGCAAATTGTACGCTCCGTTCTTCTGCTCGGCAGGATAAAAGCTGGTCAAATCGACGCCATTAGGAATCAAACGAAGGTTCGTCAGTGGGCAGGACGCCGCCAACTTCAACCTATCTCGCTCGCTAATGAGCCAGATCTCCTCCGCCCATTTGGCTACGCGACATTCATAATCGCTGATACGCAACCGTTCATGACGGTATAAAACGCGGGAGATCCATGATCGATAAGGTAGCGATGCCGCTATCTCCGACGACACCACATCCGTTAAATCCACGATCCGGTACAGTTCCGGGTGCTCGACTACATAAGGCGCCATGCGGAAAAGGTGCACATAGGCCGCCTCATACTGCCCGCTTTCCAGCAATCTGGCGACGAGTTGCTTCATTTTCGGCGACCGGTAATAAAGCGATTGCATTGGTTGGCGCCGCCAGATATTTCCAATCGCTCTGACCACCGATAGTATCGTTGGCCGCACGACAAGATGCACCTCCTTGCAGAATGCATCCAATTCTCGCGCCATCTGCGCTTCTTCCCTGGACTTGACAAACGATACCAAGGTTACCTCATGTTCCCGGCCCAAATGCTGTAGCAAATGATAAGTGCGCAGACGGTCGCCGCGGTTCGGCGGAAACGGCAGGCGAGATGTCAGGAAAAGGAGCTTCATAACCCTTATCAGATAACGCGCACGAACTTAACGGCGCCCCATCAAACGATTTAGAACTCTGGACAAACCCACTGGCACATAAAGGTGATGCGCCCAGAACTCATATAGGGGGCCCAAAGTGCGTTTGCGAAAGTAAAATGAACCAGGAATCGTATCACGGCCGAACGGTCCAATTTCTGCTTCTATTGCCGCCAAAATAGCCATTAGCTGCTTCGTATTGTGGGCATCGTAGTCGGCGTACGCCGGGTTGAGCCAATTCCGCTCATCGCCAATGTGAAACGTCAGGTACTCGTGCTTGAACTCCTTAAAGCCGGAACCATACCCGACCATATTCGCCAGCAGGCCCAGTCCTACTCTTGTGGCCCCAACACAAATATCAAACAACTTAAATCGCGGATACAGAGTGCGCCGGAAAACAAAGCAATCCCAGCCGCGGTGTGGGCTACCTTTCTCAGCTATCATCAGTGGCATTTGGTCCAAGCTCGTGTACTGGCCCGCAATAGTACGTCTATTGATCACAAATGCATCAAATCCCTGACTGATGAACCTTTCTACAGCCAGATAAAAACCAGGTTGTAAGCCAATATCTACATTGGTGTAAATGAGAAACTCTGCATCGCTGCCGCTCATAAAGGCGTTCCAGGATATCCCTGAGCAGTGGCAACTTACGCTGCTCGCGAAAATCTGCCACATCCAATACAGATCGCGTCAGCACCGGCAAAGCCTGAAAGCCAGCCGGCATCGCCCGCTTATCCTCCTCATAACCTACAGACAACAGTTCGACCGCTACCTGTCCCGCCGCTTTTTGCTGTGCGATACGCATCGACTCAAACGTAATTGGTTGAGCCACAAACAGATCAGACGAGTCAGTGACCGCAACCGGATTGATAACGTGAGCGAATCTCATCAAATCTCTTTTCGGAAGACCCTAGAAAAATATCATTCCAAGATATCTCTCAAATTGTATAATCTTTTGCAACCACCCAATGATCATCGCGCCAAGTACAGATGGGCACTGGATAAAACAACCCCAAACGCACCAGCGCCGAACCTACAGACGATGGCAGTCGCTGGTAACTCCGGTAACCTAGCAAGTACCAAAGCCACCGGCGAAGTCTAGATTCGAACGCGTTATAAGGTTTCCCTCCACTCTGCCATAGCACATCGGCCGCTTCTTTCAAATACGCTTCATTGTACATGGCCGTTTTCTGAGCACCATGCTTGCGAATCCCTGCTAAGGGGATGTCCACAGCGTACAAATCAGCAAGTTTGAAGAAACGTGTCCACAACTCGAAATCACCTGCTAATTGCATTTCTGCATTCAACTGCCCGCCAGCGCGTTCCCATAAAGAACGTCGCCAAAATGTGGCTTCCTGCTGGATGACGGCACGTGCGAACCAGATACCTGGCAAGTTGTTGCCCTTGAAAAACGCCTTTTTATGAAATCCGCCAACGTAACGACACAGACTCAACTGGCCCTTTTGGTTATAGTGAGCGTGCTGCGCCGTTGTAAGCCACTCAATTTCTGGGTGAGTCTCAAAAATATCTGCGACAACCGAGAACGTCCAGGGCATATACTTGTCATCACTATTGAGCCAGCCCATAATCTCGCCCGAAGTGCGCCCAAAACCTTTGTTGATGGCGTCATATTGGCCGCCGTCCGGCTCGCTCACCCACGAAATAAAGCGCTCTTCGCCGTTAAATTTGTCAATTACATCCAGGCTGTTATCAGTTGAACCCCCATCTATTATCACATACTCGACATTGGGATAATCCTGGCCCAGTACAGACTGAATAGCATCTTCCAGGTAGCCGCCTTGGTTGAAGGACGGCGTTACAACCGCAAAAATAGGCTGTTCATTATTCATGAGCACCCATCTGCTCGACCTTCCTATGGACGAGAATTTCTTCATACCAGCCCAGATACTCATTAACCTGCCGTTGAAGGTCAAAGCGCTGCCGCGCATCCTGTTCAGCATTCTGTCCAAGCCGGCGAAGCAATGCCGGATTCTCCAACAACTGCTCAACAGCTTCAGCCATCGCTGCAGCATCCCCCGGCGGTGCTAAAATCCCGGTGGCCTTCGAGTTTGCTGCTGTATCCGTTCCCAGAGAAATGACCTCCTCGGGAATACCGCCTACGGAAGTAGCTACGATCGGTACCCCACAAGCAAGGGCTTCCATTACAACCAACGGTAACACATCCGCCCTTGAGGCATGCAGATAGACATCGGCAGCTTGATAATAGCTAGCGACAATCTGTCGGTCGTCCTTATAAGGTACGAAGTCAATCGTAGCATTGGCAATCCGCTCGGAAGGCCCATCTTCACCAAGCGCAATAAACAAAATCGGTTGCGCTGAAAGTCGCTCCGCAACCTGGGCTATAGCATTGCGCATCATGCGAAAATCTTTCCACGGACTTCGCCGAATTCCGTTCGCCGCGAAGAGGACTATTTGCGTCCCAGCGGGAAGGCCAAGTCTTGCCCTTGCCTCTTCCTTATCAGCGGGATGAAAAATTGTCAGATCGACACCATATGGTATGACTCTGGCTTCAACAATGCCTGGCCACAGAATTGAGCGTTCGACCTTCTGCATCAACCAGCGACTGGCTGTTGTTACATAGATCGTGCTCTCGCGCAAAAATGTCGCGCTTACGAGTCCAGTTTTCGGCTGTTGCATCGCGCCGTACTGACGGGTAAATTTCCAGGTCAGGACAGCGGCCGCAGCCGGCTTGCCAGCGCTCGCAGTCGAAAGCGTGAGCGCAGTGGCCAGTTAGCAGCCACATGTCGTGTAATGTCAAGAACGTAGGAACCTGTCGGCTGAGTTGTGGCATGGCTCGCAGGTCAAAATAATTCTGGTGCAGATTATGGAGGTGAAGTATTTCCGGTTCTGATGATGTCTCGGTCAATAATCGCCAGGCTGCAGGAAAACGGAAGTTTTCAATTCCACGCCAATTGTCGGCCAGACTGCCGGGATCAGCCAGCCCGTGGATGAACTGGTTAAGCCGGTAAGGAATGCCACGGTAACGGCCGTAATACGGCAGCGATTTTGCATACAAACGCCACCAAAAACGCGCCCATCCGCGCCTGGCATACCGCTCGTTCGGAAGTGTAAAAACCTGATTCCCGCGTGTCGTCTGGTACCCGACGGCCAACCAGGCATCGTGACCACGTTGCTGATAAGCGCGGTGCAAATTCCAGGCTGCCATTGCCGCACCGCCTCGCCCATGACTGCTATTCACCTGCAGAATTGTCAGTGGTTTGTCAGTCACCAATTTGAATCCCATACCTTTTCAGTTTCCCTTTGACGCGCAATGGCAACGTGGCATGGTCAAAGTTATTTCGCTGTGTATACAGATCGGCCCGTGTATCGCGCAGCACAAACTGCGGATGCTGGAGCGGAAACGTTAGTGCAGCAACTGGTAGTTCGGCAAAGCGGCTTTTTTGTCGCGTATTTGTGCCATCCGTCCCGTACCCGATGTTTGTTATTAGGTTAACATTGGGCAGTATAGAAAGGCCATTTTGCAGCCAACAAGCAAATGTCCAGCGATACGCCCATGAATTAATATCGCCTCTGTAAACAGCCTCAAAGGTATCCTGCCAGTATCGAACCGCATGACGGTCATCCAAAATATCTTCCAGCCAGCCATTGTCACGGATCTGCGGCCAAAGGTGCATCTCTTGATCATAGTGACGCCAGGCGCGCCGCCATGTCGCCCAACCAGTCGAGTGGTTGTAGCGCGAGAAGTAATAACTATCAGTCGTACGGCGGCGGCCAAATTGAAAGTTACTGCCGCCAACAGCCATGATCCGCTTATCATCACGATACTTTTTCAGCAATTCATCACAATAGCGAAAAAAAGTCGGCTCAGGGATGCAGTCATCTTCCAGTATGATGGCTTCGTCCACTATTTGGAAGACTTGGTTTAGGCCATCGGCCATCCGCTCTTGTAGGCCCAAATTGACAGGCGCATAATCCTTGATGACTTCACAATCCCAGTCGATTCGTTCAATAACATCGCGGGCCGCCGCACATTTCTCTGCATCGTCAGTCCGTTCGAAGCGCGGCCCATCAGCAACCACAAATAACTGCAACGGCCGTACGTGGCTGATCGCCTCCAACACCTTTTCCGTTGTGTCTGGACGGTTAAAAATAATTAGCACTACGGGTGTCTTAAGTTGCCCCATCGTTGTAATCTCACATCGCCACCTAGCTATTCTTGGCGCACTGTAACGTAAATACCAAGTACGGCCAAGATCGTGCCTAAATTAATCATGATGGTTTGCCCTTCTTCAATGGCCCAGTTTTGCCAGTGTGGATACCGTCTGCAACGCCACAAAGCCTTGAGACCACCAACAAGGATTCCCTTGCAGGCTCCAAGAAAATCGTGCACTCGTCCACGCGGGTTGGTGCGTTGTATGACTGCAACTTGACCGGCTACAAAAGCGCGTTTCAGACGATAAGAAACTTTCATTTTGAATGCTGGCACCAAATGCTCTACAGTCAATGCTGGATTATAGCGCATAATCGGATTCTCGATTTCTTGCCACGCCTTTACAAAGACGCTCGTTTCTTCGCCCAGAGATAGTATCTGGCCCGTTACACCAACACGCTCATCGAAACCACCTAGTGCGAGAAGATCGATCCTATGCCAGATCATATTTGAGCCGGAGAATGATTCACTGGCCTGCAACAAACGTTCTTCATCACCCCAGGAACGACTTTCATACACATCTCTGAACCAACCCGGCTTGGAAGAAGTATAAAATGGTTGAATGGGCCCGCCAAGACAATGTAACGGCCGTGCCCTCTCCTCACCGATAGCTGCCATTACTTGCGCCAACCATTCAGACGAAACGCGGGCATCGTCGTCCAAATAAGCAATGTAATTGCCGTGAGCCTCCTGCATGGCCTTGTTGCGAGCACTGCTTAATCCTTGTTGTCCTTCCGTCAGCGATCGAATTGTGTAATCGGGATGTTTCACCTGGCAATCGCGCACAAATTCGGCCGTATTGTCCGTCGATCCATTATCCACAACAATGATTTCAAAACTGCTTGCCGGCAAGGATTGTTGACATAAACTCTCTATCGCGTTGAAGAGCAAGTTGGCACGATTGTAGGTGCAAATCGCAACAGTAATCTCTATAGGCATCAATTCTCAATCTTTGGTTTGCAAGTGAACTGAAGCACGTTCATATAAATTGACCAACTTTCCTACGTGATCTTCTGCAGCATTAACCTGGCTGTAATTAAGTATATCCTTGTGCATTGTATCGTATTGATCAGCCGTCAATGCCAACAGTCGCTCTACAGCCCTAACAATCGAAACAGCATCGCCATTCCTCGCCAGAAAACCTGTTTTACCATCAACTATCATCTCCTCCAGGCTCGATTGATCTGTTCCCACCACGGGAATGCCTAATGACTGGGCCTCAAGGCATGCGTTTGGATAATTATCTACCCGCGATGGCATCAAGATTCCTTGGGAACGGGCAATAACGGGGTAAAGTTGAGCCTTGGACAATGGCGACCAATAATAAAGTTTATCTTCATATCCATAACACTGGCTGCGCAGGTATTCGAACATTTTCTGTCCACCTGGCAAGCCATCATCACGACCAACGAAAACAAAGGAGAGATTATTGTGTAGGCGCGACACTTCTGGAATTACCTGTGCCAATAGATCAACTCCCTTTATTCGGCTGAGCGTACCAAAAAACAAGAGGAAGACCTTATCACCAAGATGTGCATCATAAAACGAGAAGTCAAGCTTTTGATCTGGCAATTCTAGGGGTGACCGGACAACTTCAGGCTTGAAACCTTCAATGTGGGCAAAGGTATTGGCTACAAAGAAACTGGGCGCAAAAGAAGCATCGGCATCAAGTACCTGGCGAACTTCTAACCAGTCACCTAAATAGTCAGCCAGGTTGCGCTGCCGACCATAGGCCGAACGCAGCAATGGTGTATAACTAGAAATCCGGCAAACGATGGGAATTTGGCCGTTTTTGAGCAAGGCATAGCCCGGCGCCATGTAACTGGATGCTTGTACAATATCAAGTTTCGTCGAACGATGTGCCTGCCAAACAGCGGCTGCTAAGCGACGCGCGTTCAAATATTGTCCTAGGACACGCTGGAATCCACGAAACCTAACTCGTCCGGGAAGATCCGCCTTCTTAACTTCAAAGACCGTAATCCGCCCGTCCTGCCAGTTGGCGTTGCGCCGTGACAACACAAATACCACCGGTGTATGTCCGCGTTCTGCCAATAAACGGCCAATCTTCCGTCAGATAATTTGCCAGACCGCCATCCCATCTATCAGGCAAAACGTATTCTGGAGTTACAAATCCGATACGCATTGAACTAAGAATCGCTACCTGCCACGAATGCTGCTCAGGAAATCTTCTACCTGTGCTTCTTCAGGCCACATCTGTCCATCTATCCAGGCCGAATCCACCCGCCAATGGCCGGGACACTCTTGGACAGCCCAATCGGCAAAAGTGTAGCTGATTTCACCAATTACCGGTTCACCCTGGCTAAACAAGAAATCAAAGGCCATTGATTGAAACCCACCCTGCTGCGAAATTTGAAACGCAATCTCCACGCAGCGCTGATCGATGGCTGCCGGATCATGATCAATACGGCCACTGCCAGAGGCGCGGAAATCACCAGCACGGTTCAGGCGGCGAAAACCAAAAGCGCGGTCGCCAATCACAGTAATTCGCGTATCAAATGCATTTCCAGACAAAAGCTCCTGAAAATAAACATAGTTTCGCTCCGGCCGCCACCACACAGGATCCAGCGGTGGATAAGTATTTGACCAGGCGTAATACCAGGCAGCCCGGAAGCGACCAAGCATCGACTTCAGCTGTTTTCCGGTACGGGGCCAAAGCTCGGCTCCCTGACGGCCTCTAACAGCGTATGGGAAAATACCGCGCTTGAAAGCCCGTTCAATGAGTGCTTCTGCTTCCGTTCTCGCACTTACCTTAAGAACATTGGCCGATCCGGCCCCGGACGAAAGCTTAAAAACAACCGGGTAAGGTGCTGTCTGGGCCCAGGCCAATGCCTCCTCGAGGTTCCAGAATAGCCATGTCTTGGGCACGGGCGCCCCCAGTGTTTGCAGCAAATAGTATTGGGCTATCTTTTCATCATAGTGCCAGGCAGTGAGGCTATCGGGAAAAACAGGAATGCCTAAATACTGCTCAATCGTATATAGAATACGCCGCGCTGATTGCTTATCCTGCGGGTTGTGCGCCCAGCGCCACATAATACCGTGACAAGATTGCGCTTGCACCAAAGCATCCGGGGCCAACAAATTTAGCACACGCGTCTCTACACCTTGCGCCTCCAAAAATAGCCGCCACTTAGCCGAGTAGCTTTCCGTCCCAATGCGATCAGGGTGAATACCGATTATCAAACGCGCTCCTAATATTCATACGTCTTCCTACCACCAATAGCAACCTGCTCTACAGGATAATCTTCAGGATACACATCTTTGGCCGGTACGGTACGTACAACCTTAGCCGGAGAACCGGCAACCAGGCTGAACGGTGGATACTCGCCTGCCAGTACAACAGAATACGCGCTCACGATGCACCCCTCACCCAAACGTACTCCCTTAAGAACAAGTGCACCCAAACCAAGCCAACAATAATCGCCAATCTCTATCGGTCCTGGCACATCCTGAACCTTTGCACGCAATCGGGCTAATTCCAGTTCGGTGGCATGGCCGTGTGCGTCCAACACCTGGCTGCCGGCTGCCAACAAACAATGCCGGCCAATCTGAATCCGTGACCATGCATGTACACAACAGCCGTGCAGTCTGCTGCCTTCACCAATAGTGATATTTGCACCCGACCGGTCGGCAAGCAGGGTAACGGGGAAACCCATTCCGGCATGGTAACCTTCGGGATTGGAATTCAGTACCACATGAGGGCCACAGACTATGCTTGCTTCTGCAACTGCCTCAATACGTGGAATTCCTTGCAGGCGGCATGTAGCATCTAGACGGACATTTGTTGGCAAAACTACATTTGACCGCAATGCGTCAGGATCTGTATCCGTTGAATTAAAAAAGCGACGTAGACGACGTCCCAATTGCTTTATCATCTCATTTTTTCCGCTAAAACCACCGCCGTTGGTGAAAACCAACGGCTGGATATACCAAGCTTTCGGATTGTCTTCTCTACGACATGAAGAGGCACGAATAAGGGCCTTGTCCATGGCCGTATCCCGGGTGACTTTGGTCCAAACCAAATCGCCATTTCTGATGTGTAGGTAGAGACTAATATTTTGCATTCCGACAAATGCGCCACGGATCGGAACAGACGATCCCGACCCATTATCTCAAAGTTGTGTGCATTCACGACCTCTTTCATCTTACTCCGATTGTAGAAAAGGAGGCGTATCCATTTCTGCACCGGCGTCATCGTGGGCACAGTTAACAGCATCATGCCCCCAGGTCGGACTAATGTCCAATGTTTGTCCACCACTGGCTGGTAATTCTCAAAATGTTCAATGAAGCCACAGGAATAGACCAAATCGAATTGTTCAGACGTCTCCCAGGTTAGAAAATCAATTCGCGTAAACTCGGCTGATAACCCCTGCGCTGCAAACACATCCTTCAATTGGTGTACCCTGGGTGAGAAATCGATGCCCGTACAAGAATATTTGCACTTGGCAGCAAAAAACAAGAGCGTGCTTCCCGGCACAACACCAACTTCCAGACACCGCCACGCCGGCGCTACTGGCAAATAGTGCGCCACGTGCCTAAACCAGGTCGGCCTTGTGCCCCCTTCTGGTAACCGTATTTCCGCTTGCTGTCTCGCCAGCCAAAAATCAAGGTCGGTCAAATGGCTATCATTGCCCATGCTTACCCTCTACCTTGCCATTGCCGCACGTGCACTTCCAGCATATCCAGACGAACGCTAATCGTATGCCGCTTACGAATAAACTCCCTACCCATTCGGCGAATTGACAACCATCTTTCATTAGCATGATCAGCCAGATAAGTCTCAACACGAGAACGAAAGTTAGCTTGCGAAAAAATTATACAGTTCTCGCCATCTTGGAATCCCAGGCGCGGTAAATCATCGGTGGCCTGCGCAAAAAGCAAGGAGCCTGCCGCGGCCGTTTCAAAATACTTAGGTGTCGTCAATCGATATTTGGTATCTTCAGAACCGGCGGCAACCACAGCGTCAAATCCCTGCAACCATTTGAAAAACTCTTCGCCAGCTAATACTTTATTTTCCACACCACTGTAATCAAATGATTGAACGCCAGGCTGTTGTCGACACCAATTTCGAACCGTGTATGCATCACTTTGAGATGCGCCAAAGATTACTACTTTCTCCTGACCATGATAAGCGATCTCTCCGCCGGAAATCCACTCATCCGGTATTGCCCAGGGAAAATGAACGATGCGTTCCACAGGGACCCGTCGAAAATGGTTTCGCGTTGGCTGATAGTACAGCGCCAGAATGTAATCCAAATTCTGCTTTAGAAAATAATCCTCACGCCACTGTTCAATATGCGGGTCACTCATCATAACGTAGCAGGGACACGGTGGTAAGGACCTACAAAACCGACCAGCTCGGCGCCAATTCAGCACCGGAGCAGCCCACTTTGGCTCCAACGAAATCAAGAAATCAACCTCGGTACAAAACCGGTCATAGGTATTCTGGTCGTAAATGATGTGTGTATCAAAACGGCCAATTAGGCTACGGACGAGCGGAATCGTAACGGCCGCCACACTTTTCTCAAGAATATAGAATTCAGGGTCTAGAACCAGTCCTAGTTTCATATCACGATGCTGCATCTCTCCAACCCAACATATTACTTCACCTGGTAAATCCCTACCCAGGCATCGCGAACGTGAAAAATTCTTCCCTTAATGTGTCCATCGGTCAATAAAGATTCCACACCTAAACATACCGATTTTATCCAGTTGTAATTATGCACTAGAGAAAGGTTGAAATCGTGCCACAATATAAAAGCGCCGGGCTGCATATGTGCCAAAACCTTAAGCGTGTCGTTGATAACGAAGCTTGTGTCATGAGAACCGTCAATGAAGGCAACATCGATTTCACCTATATCGGGTTCCCAGGTGGCCGTGTTGGCAAATATCTGAGAAATGTTTGTTAATCCTCTTTGTCGATAGTATGTACCAATCTGGGTTTCTTCCAGTTTCATCGTTGTCAATACGCCTCCTTCGACAAACTCCTCAGGTGGTATGTTGACCGTATGAATTTGGGCTTGCGGCGCGTTGATTGCCATCATGGCAGCTATACGTCCGGTGCCCGTACCTATGTCAACACAAATGTCAGGATTTAGATTGCGCACAACTGTTGTCACACTTTCCAGGTCCCTTAGTCGCCGCTGATTTACATCCTCCACATATTGAAATTCAAGGAGATATGGATCATCAATGATCGGATCACTCTGCCAGCGAAACACCTTTTTCAATTCCTGTACATCATTTACAGTAATCACACTTCTCCGTAAATGGGGAAACAGATCCAATCCTATTAAACGGCGCACCTCGGATCTGAGTCTTTCCTTCATATGAGTGATTTTCGATCCAAGCTAGCACATGTTGCCAGCACATTACAACTGTTGCTGAAATTTCCACATTCTATCAAGAATTTAATCTCAGAAACATAAGGTTTTCGAGTTTTTTCGTTATAGAATGTATAGCCTAGTTCTCGCAACAAGCGCGCTTGTTGGAACACGTCACTACCTGCAATATGTAAATTCAGTTGCGAAAACTCCAAGACTATTGGTGGCAGAAACCGCTTCAGAGACCTCGAGGCGCCACGTATAAAACTTGGTTCGTGTCCATCTATATCAAGTTTGACCAAGTCAACCCGTTGAATACCCAAATCTGCTGCAACTTCATCAAAAGGGTACAATTGAATTTTTTCTTGCTGCAGCGGGGGAGCATCTAAGGTCCAATGCAAGGTTGCTGATGAGTCTCCAATTGATATAGTGTCCGTCATAGATTTGTCGGATAACCCAAAAGGTACCAAGGTGACACAGTAGGCGAGCTTGTTACGGTCAACATGCCACAAGAGTTGCTCCCGGTATTTTTGGGTCGGTTCAAATGCCCATACATGACCTTTTGGGCCTACTGCCTGTGCCATTAATAGCGTAAAGTAACCAATATTGGCTCCTACATCTAGGACATGCATACCAGGTTTGACCAGATCTGTTAGGAGTCGTGTTGTATCTGGTTCAAAAACATCGTGAATAGCTATCATGCGGCCGATATAGGTATCCATATCCAATCGCCAATGGAACCCCATTCGCTCAACCTCAACCCAGCCGCTTTTAGGAAGAGATTGTATTCGCATTTTCTTTCGTAAGCGTCCCAATAACTGTGAAACGAACTTATTAAAGGGCTTGAAAGTCATCAAAACATATTCCTAGGATTTTGATGGCGCATTGGTTTGCCTTGTTCGCCAGGGAATATTCGGTTGTAATTTGGAGCGGATCGTGTCGTGAGGATAACCACGGTTGACTCCGCTGCTAGCTTCAACTGTAATCGGGATCCCCAAGCCCTCACCAGTACAAGAACGAACATTAAATATCCCAGCACGAATCCGCACTTCATATCTTCGAGGAGCCAAAGATTGGCAGGGATAGTCGCTGAAAGACATATTCTCCAGCATTAATAGTAGGAATTGCTTGTGCGTCTTCATCATGAAAGCTTCGTATTAAAATAGTATCCTGTTCATCGAGCAGATCGAAGTAGACGCGTAAACCAGTTGTTTTCTTGAAAACACTATAGCTAATTTCAATCTCTACGGTTGCCCATTTACAACAACGTTTCCGGTCTGGCCGTTCTGTGAATTCCCACGGCTATCAAGCGAAATGCTGGATCGGCGGCAACTTCGGCAATTATAGAAGGAGATGTCATCCACCGTTTCTGAGCGCAAACTATACCGCAAGTAATCCTCCGTAACGGCCGTTGTTTCTCCCACCTGAAAAATACACCCATCTTGCAACCAGATCGTGCGACTACATAAATTACGCACAGCTACCATATTATGACTCACAAAGAGCACGGTACGCCCTTCCCTGGCCACATCGCCCATCTTTCCTAAACATTTCCTTTGGAAAGCGGCATCACCTACCGCCAGCACCTCATCTACAACGAGAATCTCGGGTTCCAGATGCGCGGCAACAGCAAAGGCCAGGCGTAAGTACATACCGCTGGAATAATGTTTGACCGGCGTATCGACAAACCTTTCCACCTCAGCAAACGCGACAATCTCATCAAACTTGCCCGCGATTTCGGCGCGCTTCATGCCCAGGACAGCACCGTTGAGATAGATATTTTCCCGCCCAGTCAGCTCAGGGTGGAATCCAGTGCCGACTTCCAGCAGAGAACCGATACGGCCGTAAACATCTGCATATCCTTCCGTCGGTTCCGTTATCCGTGACAAGATCTTCAAAAGTGTACTCTTACCTGCGCCATTACGGCCGATAATGCCCAAAACCTCCCCGTGCTGTACCTCAAACGACACATCTCTCAACGCCCAAATCGTTTCGTCTAACCCGGCAGCCGCACTGGCCTGGCCTCGCATCAACCGTTCCGCCTTGCGAAATGGCGAAAGAATCATGCGCGTCACCGTTTCACGAATAGTTTCATAGCCCGCCTGCTGGCGGCCAATATGATACCGCTTTCCCAATCCTTCAACCTGAATCGCAATATCACCCATTACTAAACCACATCGGCAAACGTTCTTTCCATCCGTTTAAAATAGTAAGTACCGCTCACAAGTAAGCACGCACTGACCAGTGAGGAAAGCAGGACCATTGGCAGGGATCCAGCGTCCGTGCCCAGCAACGACCAGCGAAACCCTTCAACTACTCCGGCCATGGGATTCAATCCGTAAAGTGTACGCCACGGCTCACTGAGCAGACTGCTCGGATACGCCACCGGCGTCACAAAGAGCCATAGTTGGATCAGAAACGGCACGGCATAACGAATATCGCGAAACTGCACATTCATCGCTGAAAGCCACAGGCCTACGCCTAAGGTCGTCACAATTGCCAACAGCAGAAATAGAGGCAACCACACGACTCTCGCCGTAGGGTAAATCCCATAGAAGACCATCATCCCTAACAACACAAGAAATGCCAGGGCGAAATCAATCAATCCAGCCGTGACCGCGGCAACAGGAACAATCAGCCGTGGAAAGTACACTTTTTTGATCAGATTGGCGCTTCCCACCATGCTGTTCGCGGCTTGATTACTGCCGTTGGCGAAGAATGCCCACGGCACCAACGCGGCATAAGAAAAGATTGGGTAGGGCACTCCCTCTGACGGAATCCCCGCCAGCCGGCCAAAAAAGAGGCTGAATACCACCATTGTCAAGAACGGCTGCAGAATGGCCCAGGCTGCTCCTAGTACCGTCTGTTTGTAACGTACCTTGATGTCACGCCAGACTAGAAAGAGCATCAACTCGCGGAAATCCCACGCTTCCCGCAGCTTGAGCGATGACCATCCTGTGGAAGGTTGAATGCGCACTTTTGACCGGTTCACAGGAAAAAGTATAACAGTTTCGCGTACTTTATAAAGCACACGAAAATGATCTTCGCGAGATTCTCAGCTTATTCTCTCTGCATTTGCAGCATTGCATGGAGTCGGGACACGACCATATCCATCGCCACCTGGTTCAACCCCCCACCGGGAATGATAACATCGGCAAAACGTTTGCTGGGCTCGACAAATTTGAGGTGCATCGGCCGTACCGTATCCAAATATTGCGAAACCACAGAATTGAGAGAACGGCCGCGTTCATCCAGATCCCGCCGTAGCCGGCGAATAAAACGAACATCGGCATCCGTATCCACAAACACCTTAATATCCATCAAGTCACGCAATTTGCGCCATGTGAAAATCAGAATGCCGTCCACCAGAATGATTGGACTTGGCTCCACCACCACCGTCTCTACAGTGCGTCTATGCTCGGTGAAGTCATACACCGGCACATGAACCGTCTCCCAATTAAGCAGCCTTTTAATATGTTTGATCAACAATTTAGTTTCCAGAGAATCCGGATGGTCGTAATTAAGCAGCGCCCGTTCTTCCAGATTGAGGTCGTCTCGATCTTTGTAGTAGGCATCATGCGGCAGATAGGCGACCCTAGATGCGCCCACAGCATCCAACACCGCGCGTGCAACCGTTGTTTTTCCCGACGCCGTTCCACCGGCAACAGCAAATACGATGGGCCTCTGCTCCTGCATATTATCCCCTTCTTTACTGATTCCACTCGTAGAAACCATACCACACGCCGCTTCGGCAAACAAAAAGGTCCTGATAGGGTATCAGGACCTCCTTGACAAGCCGACGATGGGATTCGAACCCATGACCCCGGTATTACGAATACCGTGCTCTACCAGCTGAGCTACGTCGGCATAAATAGAAAAAGGTTGCAAAGGAAAGTCCATCCAGCCGGCAACCAATGCGGATTATAACAATGGACTTTGTGCTTGACAAACACCATTATTCGCCTGTAGCAATCGGACGAGTTGGGTCCCGGCACCACTCACTCCAAGAACCAGTGTACATACGTGCATCGCCCATACCCGCGTGCGCCAGCGCCAATAAATTGGCACAAGAAGTAACGCCGGAACCGCAGTAGAATGTGGTTTGCTCTACTGGTGTATCCCCCAGCAGCCGCTCAAACTGCTCCCTCAATTCCTCAGCCTCCAGGTAGCGGCCGTTCTCGTCCCAATTACGTTGGTAGAAGAAATTCACCGCGCCTGGAATATGCCCTGCTTGTGGATCAAGTGGTTCTATTTCTCCTCGATAACGTTCCGCAGCACGAGAATCAACCAGCAAAGGCAAATCGCCGACATCCGCCAACCGAACCAACCATGTTTCACGTGGTGCGCCACTAAAGAGAACGCGTTCATTTCGTTCAACGCCGCCGGTCGTCGGCAAACCGGACGCTTGCCACGCCTGCCAGCCACCATTCAACACCGCGACGCTTTCATACCCCATATAGCGCAACATCCACCACAGGCGCGATGCAATAGCCCCATTGAAATCATCGTAGACGACAACTTGCGTATCTTGCTCAATGCCCAATCGACCGAACAGCGCGGCCAGAGCAGCAGGCGTTGGCAATGGGTGTCGACCATGGTCAGATACCGGCGGTCCGCTAAGATCGTTATCCAGGTGAGCATAAACTGCACCAGGAATGTGTGCCCTTTCGTATGCCTGTCGTCCTGACTCTGGTTCAGCCAGGCTAAAACGGCAATCCACCACAATCCAGTTCTTTTCTTCCAAATGATTTGCCAGTATCGTACTCTCAATCAATGTTGCAAACAAGATTACACCTTTTCTTTTCACACGCCTTACCAACCGACAGCCATGCCATCGTTACGCGGCTCGCTGCCACCGACCAGCACGCCGCTTTCCAAATCGCGAATAATAACCTGACCACCTCCATAGTGTACACCAGCATCTCTGGCAGCCAACTGGTGGCCTCGTCGGGCGAGCTCAATGCCAACAAAATCGCCGATAGTCGCCTCAAGAGCGACTTCTTTCTCCTTCAACCACCTGAAACGTGGTGCATCCAACGCTGTTTGCGGATCCATTCCAAAGTCCACAAGATTGATCCCCACCTGTAAATGTCCTTGCGGCTGCATAAATCCACCCATCACGCCATAACTGCACCATGCCTGATTGTCACGCGTAATAAAACCAGGAATGATCGTGTGATACGGCCGTTTCCCTGGGGCAACCTCATTAGGGTGTCCCGGCTGCAGGCTAAAATTCGCGCCCCTATTCTGCAAAAGCACCCCCGTGTTCCCCGCCGTGAGCCCGCTGCCAAAATCCATATAGAGGCTCTGTATCCAACTCACCATGTTTCCATCCTCATCGGCAACGGTCAAGTAGACTGTGTCCTCATGTTGCTGCGGCCGGCCGGCGCCCGCGAGCAGAACCGACTCACCATCTATAAGGCCGCGTCGTTCAGCAGCGTATCTCTTGCTAAGCATTGCCTCAACCGGCACTTTCGCTTGGCGAGGATCGGCGATGAACTCAGATGCATCAGCGAAGGCCAGTTTCATCGCCTCAATCAAGGTGTGGTAATAATCGGCCGTGCCATATCTTAGCGCGCCTATATCAAAACCCTGAACGATATTTAGAGCCAACAGAGCCGTCAAGCCCTGGCCATTAGGCGGAATCTCATGGAAGGCAACACCATTACCATAATCCAACCGGATCGGTTCCACCCACTCAGCTTCATAAGTCGCCAGGTCTTCTGCCTGCAAAGTGCCGCCCGCAGCCTGCACACAATCCACAATTTGACGTGCAATGTCTCCCTTGTAGAAAGCATCATAGCCATGTTCAGCCACTGTCTCCAAAGTTTGCGCCAGCTCTCGGTTGCGGAATATCTCGGCAGGCTTGGGAGCCCGTCCTTGTGGCAACCAGACCCGCCGCGAATCGGCATTCGGGTTCAGCTTTTCAATGCCACCAGCCCACCCACGTGCAATACGTTGGCTGACCGGGAACCCTTGCCGGGCGTAGGCAATAGCTCGGTCAAGCACACTGTCCAGGCCCATAGAACCAAAACGTTCCAGCGCCAATTGCCACCCGCGAAGACTTCCGGGCACCGTCACAGGTAATCCGCCCAAATCGGGCACCTGCTCGTAACCCAGATTCCGAACCATCTCTGCCGTCATTCTCGAAGGCGCAGGTCCGCTCGCATTTAAGCCAAAGAGAGCACCCTCATCCGCTTTCCAGATAAGCGCAAAAGCATCCCCACCGAGTCCCGTCGATCCGGGTTCGGTCACGCAGAGTGCAGCAGCCGTGGCAATAGCAGCATCCACAGCATTGCCACCTCTTATCAGGATATCAAGACCACTTTGGGCCGCCAAAGGCTGGCTGGTAGCCACCATACCATGCCTGGCCACAACAGTAGAGCGACGGCTGGGGAAAGAATACCCTTCAAATTGCACAACGTATCTCCTAATCTAAAAGTATGAACCACGCCTTCTTGTTACCCGGAACCTGAGTTGACACACATCCAAGCCGGATTTCTTTTAGCATCAACACCAATTCCTCGCGTATCAAGCCGATCCCGGACTTGACGGAGAACACTTGTTCGTGTATAATCAGAACAAATGAGCGGATTTTCTCTTATCCAAGCAGCCCACCGTGAATAGGCGTCAAGCAGTGGTGCTCAAGGAGATGTTAAAGATGAATGATGAACTAAAATTATCTGTTCGGCAAAAAGGGATGTTACATTATATCCACGACAGCCTTGAAGACGAGAGCCGTCCGCCCACGATTCGTGAGATCGGTGGTGCGCTCAAGATCAGTTCGACTTCCGTGGTCAATTATAATCTTAACAGATTGAGGGACAAGGGCCTTCTAGAACGTGACCGCACCGTATCGCGCGGTTTGCGCCTGACCGATGCTGCCTTCCAAGTCCTTGGCTTGGCAGTTAGTTCGGCAGACAGCGCAGTCACTTCCGTAGCCGCCCAGCTTCAGAACCTAGTTCGCGTACCCATTTTGGGCAACATTGTTGCCGGCGAACCCATTGACATCACCAATGATACTTTCGATACCTATGATGAAGACGATGTCGTAGAATTAAGTAACACGATGCTACCGGCCAGAAAGGACACATTGTTTGCTCTGCGGGTCGATGGCTATTCGATGATCGATGATATGATTACTGATGGCGATATAGTCATTTTGCAGCAGCAAGAGATTGCCCAAGATGGAGATATCGTTGCGGCCTGGGTTGAGGGAGAGGGTACAACATTGAAGCGTTTCTATCGCGAACATGAGCAGGGACTCATCCGTCTTCAACCTAGAAATCCGTCGATGGAACCCATTTTGGTTGCGCCTGAAGATGTCAAGATTCAGGGCAAGCTGGTGCTTACGCTCAGCCAGGCATCCTAGTTTTTGCATTTGGGAGACGGCCATATGAAGTCCGTCTCTTTTTTTGAATTTCCATTAGCACATTTGTTCTAATACCAGGAGATTTGTGTAAATGACCTTAGAACATACAGATGAAATACACGGTGAACGTCTCCAATATCAATTGCAGTTGCAGGCTGGCCATCTGGAGCGCGTGCTTGGCTACCATGATATGCCTGCTTCTGTGGTAGGCGGTACTATTGAGCAACGATCCATACGGTTTGACCTTCGCTCCCATGTCGATGGGGGCATTCAGCGGCTCCGTGAATTGAAGAGTGTTCTGAAGACGGCACTTCGCGTGGACAGTGTTAGACTGCTCAACAAGGATGGGCAGTTACAGTTGCAGGTCCTACGGCCGTTTGTGCCTGCAGTCCCTATGTTGGAGCTGCTCGCACTCCTGCCGGATATCCCTCCACTCACAGCCGTGCTTGGGCTTGCAGAGGACGGAAGGCCCATGCTGCACGATTTTACCACTGATTCAACACCAAACATCCTGATTGTCGGTCAAGAAGACTCCGGTAAAACGTTCCTGCTTCGTTCAATTGCTGCCTCGTTGGCCCTGACAAACAAGCAATCAGATGTGCAGCTGTTGGCCATAAATCCGGTTTCCACCCAGCGCCAACGACACGAGGCTCAAAAAACTGCATGGCAGCCCCTGAGTTACTTGCCCCATATGCTAACCGACGTTGCTTCGCGACAGACGGAAATTACCGAGTTGCTTTTGTTCTTGGTCCGTGAAATGGATTATCGTACTGAACGCGATTTTTCCAAGCCTCGTATAGTGGTACTGATAGATCAGGCTGCAACAGTGCTGGAACGCGGCGGGCGCCTTGTCACAGAATCCGTGCTGCGACTGGCCCAACAAGGCGCAGATGCCGGCATTCATCTTGTTCTAAGCACGCGCCGCCCCGATTCTTCTGTGTTTGGTCCACACTTGTTGACAAATTTGCAGGCCCATTTTGTCGGCCGTTCCAATCTGAACCTTTCGGAAAATGGAGAAGATGACCTATCAGAGATTTCCAACACCATCCTTCTTGGAAAAGGCGATTTCTTGGGCCCGGGCAGGAACGGTAGGGTGCGGTTTCAAGGGGCGTACATTGACGATTACGATCTGCACATGAGTCTGACTCGTCTGTACCGTCGCCGGTCAGTGTTGTTGGCTTCTCCACTCAATGCCCGCGTACAGCTTGACCAAATACCGGCCGAAAATCCATCGGAAAAACAGCAGTTTTCTTTCGTTGATGGTTTGCTCTCAGTGACTTAAATGCTCTAGCTCTGGATATATATCTCTGGAGGATCTTTGATGATTGTGGGAATGCTTTGGCTTGATACCGATCGTAGACGTTCACTGGATGAGAAAGTACAGCGGGCGGCAGAATATTACCAGGAAAAATACGGCCTTATGCCAGACCTCTGCCTTGTTAACAGCAAAGTTATCGACGACGAAAAAAAGGTGGGTCACGTGAAGATCGAGCCCGCGAAATCAGTATTGCCCGATCATTTCTGGTTAGGAATGGCACCCTAAACTTGGCACTCTTTGTTATTCCAGGCTGCGAAGCAATACAAAGCAGCTGCCGCCCTCAATGACCGTTAATCGTGCCTGATAAGAACGGCCATTTTGCGCCATTTCCACCGTTGCACTTTGCTGATCCCCATCCCGATTTCCACGGATGAATTTCAGAAGATATTCATTCTCAATAATCGCGGCAATTGGCTGGCCAATTGCCGCGTCAAAGGAAACAGCAAAAGCACTCCGCGCGGCGCTATTAATCAATAGCAAACGATCATCGGCGTCCACTACAATAACCGGATCATTTGTTTGATCCACCACCGCACTCAATGTATTTCGCTCCCGCTCTATCTCTTTGTATATATTCGCATTATTAATAGCAATTGTTGCGTACCCGCCGAGAGCGGAGAGCGCTCTTGTATCATTGCTATCGAACGAACTGTCATGAAAGTAATTCATAACCCCCAATACGCCAATAGCTTTGTCTTGCAAGATAAGAGGAACGTATATCAGAGATTTGACCAGCAACGCTGTATGAGTGCGCTCCGTCAGTGAGTCATTGCCTATCGCCACCGCTTGTTGCGTCTGCAATACTGTCCCTGCCAAACTATCTGTGACGCGCCTTCGCATTGTCTGTGCCTTAGAATCAAGGTTCTTCGAGGCCCGAATATACAGCTCTCCCCTCTCCTCATCAAGCAGCATCAGAGAACCTTCTTCAGCCCCCACAACGTATACGGCCGCCTCTACAACACGATGCAACACTTCCTCAAGATCGAGTGATGCTGACACCGACTTGCCAACCGAGTAGAGCACGTTGAGCTCTTGCGCTCTCCTCTGCAGTTGGGAATTGCTGCCCATCAATTGGTCAACCAACTGATCACGTTCTTTCTGTAATCGGCTTTCGCGCAATGCATTCTCAACCGATTCAGCTAATTCGTCAGCATCGATCGGCTTGATAATATAGTCACGTATTCCCAAACGAAAAGCAGCGACTGCCGTCTCTTCCGAGCCTTGACCGGTCATCAGAATAGCCGGAATATCAATCTGCCGCTCACGCAAATGTTTCAATACCTGCAACCCTGTCATCTGAGGCATCTGTTGATCCGTGATCATCAGATCCGGCCGTTCAGCAATGACCATCTCTAAACCCATCAGACCATTGGCAGCCGAAAGCACACGGTATCCTCTGGGTTCCAGGATATACTCAGTCAAGAAATCACGTATTTCTTTTGAATCGTCTATGACCAGGACACGTTCATGCATTATATCGCCTAGTTTACACTTCGAAAGGTAACCTAGCAAATCCGCCGCATTCATAATTTATGCCGTCGTACTGCACTCTATCAAATTAATACTTGTCACGACAGAACTGATACGTTAGCATGATCAGGTGATGCAGATCCTTTGCCGACCCAGACTTCTCAAATGCTCGATATTACTTATGCTATTTTTCAGCTTGCTGCTCTTTGCCTGCCGTCCGGCTGAACCTGATATGGTGGTTGTAACCGAGGTCGTCCACCTCGGTGAAGAACAGATCGTCATCACGCGTCTAGTAGAGCTTCTACCAACACCGACAGTCACTCCTGAGCCCCCTGAAACAGTACCCATGCCTGTCACTCTGGATTTAGCTGTTCAAGGCAGCTTGCCCGAACTGGACCCTCAACGGGCAGGCGATAAGTCCAGTAACGATCTCGTAGAGAGTCTTTTTGTTGGCCTTACCAACTTCAATCATAAGACCGAACGGGTGGAACCCGAGCTGGCCGACAAATTGGTCTATTAGTGCCGATGGCCTCCACTGGGTATTTCATTTGCGCGAAGACATGCATTGGATTGCGCCCGCTGATCCCTCTTCCGGCAGTACTGATCAATGGCAGGTCGAGACCGTTCGACCTGTGGACGCGTCTGATGTCGTTCGAGCTGTCAGGCGCATCTGTACGCGGGAAACTGGCACGCCAGATGCATTTATCTTCTTCATCATTGACGGTTGCGAGCAAGTTTACAACCTTGCATCTCCCACTCAAAAAGATCTGGAAGCAATTGGCGCAACCGCAGTCGATTCCAAGACACTGGAAATCTCATTGACAGAACCGGCCAGTTATTTTTTGACCATGACCGCACTCCCTCAAATGCGTCCGGTTCCAGGCGAGTTAATAGACGAGCACGGAGACCAATGGAGAATACAAACCGGAGAATTGGCCGGTGGTTGGCAAACCCCAGCCAACATCGTAACCAGTGGTCCGTTTATTCCCTCTCTAAATGCCTTCTCCGATACTGAGATCGTACTGCATAAGAACCCTCTGTGGCCGTTGAACACTGGTGGAAACATAGATATCGTCAATGTGACATTTCAACAAGATGAGATGGAAATCTACGAGGCGTGGCGTGACAAGAATCTCGACTTGAGTGTCTTGCCTGCAGAAAAGAGAGAAGAATTCCTCAGCCAAACGCCATCGAAAGCGCAATTGATAACGAATCAGACCGTCTTCTACCTGGGACTCAATTTTGATAGCCCAGTATTCAGCGAACCGGTGGTCAGACAAGCGTTCAACTCAGCGATAGACCGTGAGCAACTCATTGCCGACATGTTCGATAATCGGGCCCAAGGACTCAAGCACTTCTCCCCGCCGGGGGCATTCGGCGCTCCTCCAGTCGACGAAGTTGGTGTTGGCTATAGCCCTGATTATGCACGTCACCAGATGGATCAAAGCGTTTTCCGCAGCTGCAAATTGATTCCTCCCATCACGTTTTTGGTTAGCACGGCCGATCTGTCATTACAGCAAGCAGAGCTCATCCGTAGCATGTGGACTAAGGAATTGGATTGTGATGAGGATCTGATCAAAATCGAACAGGTTGATTTCGGAACACTTCTAGCCAACACGTCGGCTGCAGCCGGTCAGAACAGGCCCGACCTGTGGGAACTCGCCTGGCCTCCTAGCTACCCTGATGCCCATAACACCTTGAGCGATCTGCTGCATTGTTCGGAAGGTGAGAACCGTCAGAACCGATCTTGCTCAGAAGCTGATCGCCTGCTACGTCAGGCAAGCTTGACGCCGCAAGCAGAAGAACGCATTGCCTTGTATCGACAGGTAGAAAACTTGTTTTTCGGAGAAGCAGGAATTATACCTGTAATCCCTCTTTACGTCAGGGGTGATTACTCATCTGGTTCAGACCTGGCTCACCCGTACACCTGCCATTTTCGGTGGGGAACAATATGACACTTATTTCATCGATGAAACACTAAAACGACTCGAGCAGAGCCGCGATCAATAAACGAGCCAATCAATCCGCAACCATATCAAACCTGGGTCCCAGAAGGCGTGCGGCAAACCAGGCCAGGGTCATTGTGGGGATCACTTGCGTAAATGGAAGGAGCGCCTCAAAGGCTGCTACATTTCGCAGAGAGCGAAGGCCAAGTCGATCCAGGATCACCCATGTGAAGGGCACAGCGAGGACATCCAAAGCAAAGTCTAGAAGATCAATAAATACCACCAAGAGTAGCGGCGTATGCAACAACGTTTCGCTGAACCCTGCGTTTGGCGGAATTTCCACACGGCGCAGCCGTCGGATGACAAACACAAACAAGATCATAGCCACAACAAAGCTGATGGCCATGGCTGCAAATACAAAAAGGCCAAAATCACGAATTACTTCAGTAGACATAAATTTCTAAATAACCACCTATTGAGCATCTGCCTTCTACCATATCATTGCCATTAGCTATCGCTGAGTGCAAATCGCATGCTCCGCACAACGCAGAATCTGAGGGTAAAGTCTGGGCATCTCATCCGGATAACACCTGGATGGAAAAAATAAGCAAGATAGCGAGCGCACCTACGATCTCGACAACCGTAGATATTCCCCAGCCGGCAACACCACCTAGACTAGCCTTCAAAGCCAATCGCCAATCACGCTGCTTCAAAAACTCACCCAAGAATACGCCCAATGCATAGCCAATTACCGTCCCCAAAATGGGCAAAGGAATGAAAAACGTGCCGACAATTGCGCCAACGACACCGAGAAACAGCGCGCGTTTGGCCGCACCGGTTTTCTGCGCTCCGAGAAGCGGCAACCAGATATTCGATAGGCCGGTTACAACGGCGATTAGAGTTATTAGCACAATCGATGGCCATCCCACAGTCTCGAACCCGGTACGCCACGCATAGACAAGCACCGTGAACCAAACGAGGAGCATTCCCGGCAAAATAGGAACCACAACGCCAACAATCCCCACTAGAATGAAAGCGACCGCTAGGCCAAATCCTATTGCTCCAAGAAACACAGAGTCCACCGTACTCCTCCATTTCCACTGCAGCGCACTACTCACACTACGTAATTTGCCCTAAGCAGTTTCAGAATCTGACAAGAATCTAAACCTACACCGGCTCACCATGCCTTACAACATACGATAATCCCGTAGAAACCGACGGAAAACTTCCCTTAAGTACGGGCGGTAGCCGATAATCCTCTCCATTGAGCGGCCCGTGAACTCCGAATCTGCCATCCGATTTACTCTTTGCCACGTATACTTGTCAGGCATTCGGTCAAACCAAGTAGCAAAATAAGGGAAGGCTGTTATCAGGATTTGCAGACACCGGGCTGCGGGAATCGCCAGGCGCATTTGGCGGGCATCGAATTGTCCATTTAGTTCCGCTTTCATTGCCAACAAGTAGCTGTCGATCATCGTCTCCTCAGAAACCGGGGAATTATCGCGTGAATGCAAAGTGGGCAAATCATCACTCGAAATTAGAAGATCAAACTGCTCCTGGAATGATATTAGGTCAAAGATAGATGTGCCCACCGCCACGTTTCGCCAGTCCAGCAAGCGATGTTCGTGAAACAACGTAAGATGCCAATGATATTTGTGCATATTCCCATGTATCAGCGTAGCGGGCAACTGCAAGAGTGGCTCCAGCATGGGAACAGGATCGTCCAGCAGATCCTCAGCCGCAGCCAAATGGCTCTCACCCAACACACCTGGCCACCCCCCTAGCGCCCGCATAACCGCAAGCCCATTTGCTGCTTCTAGAAACAGCGGGGCCAGTCGCCCAGTATGTCTGAGTGCATGCTCCGACAACAGGGCTGCGGGACCTTCCTCAAAGTAAACAGCATGTTCCTGCCGCAGCTCCTGCCACGTATATCTCTTTTGATCTCGATCTACAAAGTGGGGCAACCAAGGATAATGGCGCGCCAACTCTGGCTGGTCCCAGAAGGTGGCGTGAAACATGGCCATATCGCCGATAACCTCTTCCACATCCTGGTGGGTCCAGCGGTCGGGCGGAACATGGTTAGGCACATCCTCGATAACAACCCAACTTCTATCCTCATTCAAATGAACAAACCGGCAGTGAGGTGCAATAGACGGTAACGTAGACGCCAGATCGCGGTAGAATAAGGCCTCGTTCAAATCGGTCTCTTTGCCAATGAACGGTATCGGATCAGAATTGTTGGCCAGACTAACCAAATAACGAGTGATGGGGCGGGAGTAATCATTGGCCGATGAATTGTATTGCAGAGGCTGGGCATTTACGGCCGTTACCACCACACCCTCCAAACCGTCCTGCTCAGATAGCAAAGCCGTCCAGGCCTGGGGATCACGCTTTTGCAATTGCGCCGCATCTACTTGAGATTCATTCATACGGGAGACATTGTAAAGAGTTGCTGCACCTATTGCAAGCGCAATCTACACAGATTTCCTTTGCATTCGTACGCTGTCGCACAGCAGATCACTGCAGAACCAAACTCTACTGTAATCGAAAACAACTTTGCAGATTCCTATTCACTCGAAACTTGTTATAATGCCGCGACAAAGTCTAGGTCCACTTGCCAATCACGTGGCCTTCATAAGCTCAGGCTACAAGCTGATGCCTGATTGCTGAGACCATAGGAGGCCCTGGAAGGATAAAAGCTATGCCACCAACCACAAGCGATGTTCCCGATGAACAGGGAAAATTTGGCCCATATGGTGGTCAATTCGTTCCCGAAACCTTAATGCCCGCTCTCGAAGAACTTGTCGTCGCCTACGATGAGGCACGCCATGATCCGGCGTTCTGTGAAGAATTTGAATATCTTCTTCGTACCTACGTGGGACGGCCGTCTCCTCTCACCCATGCCAAACGCCTATCCGAAAAGCTCGGTGGCGCGCAAATCTACCTCAAGCGTGAAGATCTAAACCATACCGGCGCGCACAAAATCAACAACGCATTAGGCCAGGCACTGTTAGCCAGGCGCATGGGTAAACAGCGAATCGTCGCCGAAACAGGTGCCGGGCAACACGGCGTAGGTGCGGCCACAGCATGCGCCTTGCTCGGATTGCAGTGTATCGTCTACATGGGCGAAATTGACATCGAACGACAGCAGCCCAATGTATACCGTATGAAACTCCTTGGTGCAGAGGTTCGGCCCGTCAATAGCGGCAGCCGCACCCTAAAAGACGCGATCAACGAAGCAATCCGCGATTGGGTAACCAACGTGCAGTCAACCCATTATCTCTTGGGTTCTGTGCTTGGTCCGCATCCTTACCCCATGATGGTGCGCGATTTTCAGAGCATGATTGGCCAGGAAGCGCGCGAACAGGTAATGCAAGCCTGCGGCCGTTTACCGGACAGTATAATCGCTTGCGTAGGCGGGGGCAGCAATGCCATGGGCATATTCTATGCCTTCCGTGATGACGAAGAGGTCGACTTCATCGGTGTAGAAGCCGGAGGAGAGAGCATTGAAAGTGGTTTGCACGCCGCCCGCTTCGCTGATCCAAATGTCGCCCGCATTGGCGTACTCCACGGCACAAAAAGTTATGTAATGCAAACCGCCGACGGGCAGATCATGGAAACCCATAGTATCAGCGCTGGCCTGGACTACCCTAGCGTCGGGCCAGAACACGCCTGGATGCGCGACCAAGAGCGCGCCTATTATACCTACGCCACTGACGCGGAAGCGTTGTCCGCCTTCCAGATTCTATCCCAGACTGAAGGTATTATTCCCGCGCTCGAATCCGCGCATGCGGTAGCGGAAGTCATCAAACGCGCCCCCCAAATGCGTCAAGATGAAATCGTCATCGTCAATCTTAGCGGGCGCGGCGACAAGGATCTGAACACCGTCATTAAGGAACTGGAACTTTAGAAAAGGAATGAACGTGAACGAAACAATTGGCTTCATTGGACTGGGAATCATGGGCCGGGGTATGGCCAACAATCTGCTGAATGCAGGTTTTGCTCTCAATATCTGGAATCGAACAAGCAGCCGCATGGATCCATTGATCGCCGCTGGAGCCAAAGCCTGCGCCAATCCGGCTGAGGTAGCCACGAGGAGCAGTATTATTATCACTTGTGTGAGTGACACGCCCGATGTTGAAGCAGTCATCCTCGGCGAGAACGGAGTCATATTCGGGGTCAACAAAGGCAGCCTGGTGATCGATATGAGCACCATAAGTCCTCAGACTACGCGCACCATAGCCGAAACCCTTTCAAACAAGGGGGTTCACATGCTAGATGCACCCATAAGCGGTGGCAGCGAAGGAGCCGCCAAAGGGACGTTGAGCATCATGGTCGGTGGAGACGCGAAACAGGTGCAGCGCGCCATGCCCGCACTTGAGGCCATGGGCAAAGCGATAACGCACGTGGGTAATATCGGAGCCGGCCAAACTGTGAAATTAGTCAACCAGATCCTTGTTGTCGTCACCATGCTTGGCGTAAGCGAAGCTTTATTATTTGCCCAGGCTGGTGGGCTGGACCTCAATAAAACTCTGGATGCCGTAACACAGGGCGCAGCCGGCAGCTGGATGCTCAGCAATCGCGGACCACAGGTCATTGAACGCGACTGGCGTCCCGGTTTTACGATCGATCTTCAACAAAAGGATTTACGCCTGGTTCTGGAAGCGGCGGACCAACTCGGCGTACCTATGCTCGGTACAGGTACCGTATTCCAGCTCTATCGCACGCTGCAACAGCAAGGTCTTGGTGGAGACGGCAATCACGCCTTGACCAAAGCTCTGGAGCATCTGGCTGGTATAACGATTGACGGCCGTTCGGTCTAATCCTATAACTATTTGAAAACATGATTACCTGTGTATTTCATGTGAGATTCTGGTTGCGGGCAAGGCAATCGGGGACGAACTCACTGGTAAAGATTCAACCATTACCCGATTGCCTTGCCCTTTCCAATTAGCCTTAAGATACGCTTTGATTGCGAGCACATCATTGAACGCAAACCAACAAGATGAAAGTTAAGATTTGTGGGATCACCAACTCGGACGACGCACGCGTCGCCGTTGATGCTGGAGCAGACTATCTGGGATTCATCTTCTACCCGCCCAGCAAACGGTCAATTGACAGGGCAACCTGCCAACATATCGTCACCCAGCTACGCGCCAGAGCTGATTGTCCCTTATTGGTCGGTGTGTTCGTAAACGAAACAGCCGATCGCATGGCTCAAATACTTCAAACGTGCGAGCTGGATCTCGCCCAACTCAGCGGAGAAGAAGTACCCTTCCTCGTCGCCGATGAGCGCTCACCCCTCTACGGCCGTTCCTATAAGGCGCTCCGTCCCACCTCCCGTGCTGAAGCGGAAGCAGATGCCGAGTGGTACATCGCTCCGAAACAGTGGCCCGGTCAACCGGCCCTGCTCCTTGACACTTATCATCCCTCCCTTCGCGGCGGAACCGGTACAACCGGAGATTGGGCCCTGAGCGCTGAACTAGCCCAGAAAATTCCCGGACTGATGCTTGCTGGCGGCCTAACCGCAGCCAACGTGGCCGCCGCCGTGCAGCAAGTACAGCCATTTGCCGTCGATACAGCCAGCGGCGTAGAAGCCTACCCCGGCAAAAAGGATCACCAATTGCTGCATGAATTCATTCGCCAAGCCAAAACAACCTGAATCCTCCCCCTTCACCACGCTCTCCAGCCACATCGCCTGGTCATGCCCCTGGTACAACATCCGCCAGGATGAGATACACTTGCCAGACGGAAGTTTAGGCACCTACAACATCGTTCAAAAGCCACCCTCAGTCTGGATTGTTCCCGTCACCAAAGACGGCAACATCATTCTACTCCGCCATTACCGTTACACAGTTGATGCCTGGTGTTGGGAAGTCCCCGCTGGTGGCATCAAAGAGGGCCAGACGCCCGCAGAAGCCGCACGGGAAGAACTACGCGAAGAAGCGGGAGGCCGCAGCGCGGATTGGACAAACATTGGCCCCCTGTACACCGCAAACGGCATCAGCAATGAAATTGGTCACATATTCCTGGCCACAAATGTGATCCTCGGACAGCCGGAACACGAACCGGCCGAAATCCTCGAAATCCACCAGAAACCTATTTCAGAGGTGCTGCATATGGCCCGTGGCAATAGAATCGACGATGGCTCCTCCGCACTGGCTGTTCTCCTCTGCCAAAACCACCTGGAAGCCTTGATGGCCAACGTCTAACGCCTTGACAACAAAAGAATAGCCCCAGATGTCCGCCCACAAGGGCGGCAACGGCGAGAGCTACTGATTATGTCAAGCAAAGTGGCTAGATTTGGTTGTTTTCTCAGAACAAAAACAATTATCGTTTGTTATCCACCGGAAACATGAATTCCAAAGACTGCTAGCCGGATCACTTCCTGAAATTCGACAGATAGTACCACCAACTCACGCTAAATGCGCTTTTACCGACTCCGCTACCTGTATCGGGATACCGGGCACAGAGCCAATCTCCTCGGCCGTTGCCCTGCGCAGATCATCCAGCGATCCAAAATGAGCCAACAACGTCTGTCTCCGTTTCGGACCCACCCCAGGAATTCCATCCAGAATCGAAGCCATACCCACCTTTGAACGCTGCTTGCGATGGCCCTCATTGGCAAAGCGATGCGCCTCGTCGCGCACGCGCTGCACCAGGTAAAGCCCTTGTGAGCGCTCTGGCAAAAGGATCGACTTCGACTTTCCTGGCACGAACAGCTCCTCCTCCTGTTTGGCCAGCGCCGCTAGAGGCACTTCATCCTGCAAGTCAAACTGTTCCAGCACCTCCACGGCCACAGACAATTGCCCTTTGCCCCCATCAATGATCAAAAATCCGGCAGCAACGCCCAGGCTGTTTGCTTCTTGATCCTGCCAATCTGATCCGGATCATGTAGTTCGCCGCCAAATAATCCTTATAGCGCTGAAAACGCCGGCTCAGTACTTCCTTCATAGAACCATAATCATCATTGCCCACCGTATGCACATTAAAGCGCCGGTAATCGCTCTTCTTGGGCACACCTTGCACGAAAACAACCATCGAACCCACCGTCTGCGCGCCCTGCGTATGGCTGATGTCATAACACTCGATACGCGCCGGCGGCGCAGGAAGATCCAGAGCCTGCTGCAATTCAGCCATCGCTTCCACATGTTTCGATCGGTCAGCCGCCCACTGCTGGCGCAGAGTGGCCAATGTGTCCGCGGCATTGTTGGTAGCCATTTCCACCAGCTGCTTCTTTACACCACGCTGCGGCACCTGCAGCGTTACCTTCGTGCTGCGCTTCTGGCGCAGCCATTCCTCGATAACCAATGCTTCCGACACTTCGTGCGGCAGCAAAACCTCCTTCGGGATGTGGGCCGCATCGTCGTAAAATTGCGTAACGAACTCTTGCAGCACATCATCGTCGCTCTCCCCTTCCGTTCCGTCAAGCAAAAAATACTCGCGGCCAATCAACTTGCCATGTCGAATGAAAAAGACCTGCACGCACGCATCCCCTTTCTCCCGCGCGAAAGCGATCACATCCTGGTCTGTATTGGCAGTCGAAAAGACCTTCTGCTTCGCCACAATGCGATTGACCGCTTTCAATTGGTCGCGATATTCGGCCGCCTTCTCAAACTGCGTATTCTCCGCGGCCTTCATCATTCGCGTTTCCAGCTGGCGCATGATATGTTCCGATTTGCCGTCCAGAAAATCCATCAAACCCTTGATCATGGCCCGGTACTCATCGCGGTCAACAACTCCGATACATGGCCCCGAGCAAAGTTTTATGTCATAGTACAGGCAAGCGCGCGTATCCTGGCCATTTATCTTGCGGTCGCACGTCAGATAAGGAAAAACTTTGCGCAACAGATCGAGCGTCTGGTGCACAGACCACACCGAGGTATATGGACCAAAGTAGCGCGATCCGTCCCGCAACATACGTCGCGTAACCGTCACCTTAGGAAAGTCATCCGCCCAATGGATTTTAATATATGGATATCGCTTGTCATCTTTCAACCGTACGTTATAGTGGGGCTTGTATTTTTTGATAAGTGTATTTTCAAGTAGCAAAGCCTCGAGTTCAGAGTCCGTCGTGATAATCTCGATGTCAGCGATGTCTCTGCGCAGGCGTTGTGTCTTGATCGAATCAACTTGAATGTGGAAATAAGAACGGACGCGGCTGCGCAAGCTAATTGCCTTTCCAACATAAATTACCTTCCCGTGTTTGTCCTTATGCAGGTAGACGCCCGGTTTAGCAGGCAGGTTCTTTAGGATTTCTTGCACATTTTCAGGCGGAGTAAAGCTCATAGAGTGATTATAACCAAACCACCAAACAGTTCATAACCAATATTATTATTGATGGCACCCTGACTACACGACTACTCTACTAACCAACCACATGACTACCCGACTAACCGACCACCACTGCCGCATCTTGCTACTCACCACAACACGCTCCTACCGCGGACCTGCTTTTCTGGCGGCGGCCGAAAAGCTGAATATCGAAATTGTCCAAGGGATCAACATGCCACCAGAATTGGTGACTGAGTGGAGCGGCGGAATCAGCCTCGATTTTAGCAATCCGCAAGCCGCAGTTGAGACCATTGTTGACTATGCGCAAGACAAGCCTTTGAGCGCCATACTAGCCATTGATGACAGCGGCGGCATCCTGGCCGCCAGGGCCAGCGCCGCACTAAATCTACCCCATAACGGGACTGTCGCAGCCGAAGCCGCCAGTGACAAGTTTTGCATGCGCCAGTTGCTGCACAACGCCGCGGTGCTCTCCCCCAAGAGCCGGCGTTACAGTGACGAGGCCGATCCACAACAAATCGCCCGAGAAACAACCTTTCCCTGTGTCGTCAAACCGCTCAATCTCAACGGCAGTCGTGGCGTTATTCGCGCCGATAATCATGCGCAACTGGCGGCTGCCATAACGCGCACAACAAGGTTGATCCGTTCTGTGCAAGGAGGCAGCGGCCCCTCGTTTTTCCTGGTAGAGACTTATATACCCGGTTTTGAGGTAGCTCTAGAAGGCTTGCTGGAAAACGGCCGTCTGCATGTTCTGGCCCTGTTTGACAAACCTGATCCGCTGGAAGGACCCTTCTTCGAGGAAACAATCTACGTCACGCCGTCCCGTTTGCCTGCCGAAACCCAAGCGCAAATCAAGGCTACCGCCGCGTCCGCAGCGGCCGCCTTGGGCTTACGCATGGGTCCCGTCCATGCCGAATTGCGCGTCAACAAAAGTGGGGCCTGGATTGTAGAAATCGCTGCGCGTTCCATAGGTGGCCTTTGTTCGCGCACACTACAGTTCGGAACTGCTGGTTCTCTAGAAGAGCTGATACTGCGCCAGGCTTGCGGCCTAGGAACTGCCGGCGTTGAACAAACAAAACAAGCTCGCGGCGTGATGATGATCCCCATCCCTGCAGCCGGTCTGCTCCGTGGAGTAACGGGTATAGAGGCAGCAGAGTCAATATCAAATGTGGATCAAGTCGAGATCACTGCGCGACTCAACTATCCTCTCGTGCCGCTGCCTGATGGAGATGGCTACCTTGGCTTTATCTTCGCATCTGGCCACACAGCAGAAGAAGCTGAGAACGCTTTGCGCCTGGCGCATGCCGAATTGTTATTCGAAATAGATCCCTTGCTTCCGCTGATTAACCAGTGAGACCACTTTTTACTTGAATGCCCGCTTACTTCTGAGGCGCACCTTTTCCCGGTGCTCCTCCAGCAATAGGGGCTCCTCCACCGCCGCCAAAGAAAAACTCCTCCATCTGTTGGAAAAGAAATTCCTGTGACCTGGGATCAGCCAGATTCAAACCATAATGGTTAATCAACAATGTCGCGCGTTCACTCCACTGCCTGTAAGCGTAACGGGAAACTTCTTCATACACCCGCTCGCCCAGAGAACCAGGAAAAGGCGGCTTCTCCAATGCAGGGAGCTCTTCATCAAGCATGGCGCAATGAACCACGACCATCATTTTTTCTTCGCGTGCCATAAAACCTCATTAATCTAACGAAAATTCTAGCTGACAGGCCGACAACTGGTCACTAACTCCTGAAAGCCGATTGCTGACAGCTAGTATATAATGGGCGGTAAGGTGCTCCAAATGCAAAAACAAAGTAGAACGGATATCCAGGTCCAATTCTGGGGCATGTCCGGTCAATTCTCGTACCAGGTGTTGCAAGGTTTACTCCAGGCAGGCATAAACGTAACCGCGATCGTGACCCCTGCCTCAGATAGCACGGCTGTTACAGTCCCGTTCGAATTCCTCAAGCCGGAACCAAATCGTTCGCCATTACCCATGAGCAGTCCTTATTTTCAGCGGAGCATTATTCACACCGGCTGGGAACTAGGCCTGCCGGTCCTTGCGCTGCGCAACTTGACCTCGAGCCAGATAACGAAGGCATTGGCCGGCCAACAAACTGATGTCGCCATAGTTGCCTGCTTTCCTATTCGCATACCGTCACACGTGTTGGCCCTGCCGCCAGAAGGTTTTCTCAACCTGCACCCTTCGCTCCTCCCTGAATTACGCGGCCCTTACCCTCTATTTTGGACCTTCCGTCTCGGTATACAAAAAACGGGGCTGACCGTCCATTATATGAATAGCGGCCTGGACACCGGAGACATCGCCCTACAAAAGGAGATTGACTTACCTGATGGGATAAGCGGCCCTGATGCGGATCTATTGCTAGCCCAGCACGGTGCGTCAATGCTGGTCTTTGCCTGCCGCAGCTTGGCCAGCGGCGAATTGCCCCGCTATCAACAGCCAGGTGGCGGAAGTTATTATCCCAGACCTGGGCGCGACGATTTTCGGTTGCCGACCGCTTGGCCGGCCCGACGAGCCTATAATTTCATTCGCGGCACGGCCGAATGGGGCCATCCATACCGCATAGTAGGACAAGAAATCGATCTCTCAATTCGCAGCGCCATAGCTTTCGAGTCCGATGCTACAATACCTCAGGCAGTCACAAGAAATGGCCGTGACCTCTGCATTCAGTTCACGCCAGGGGTTCTTCATGCCCGATAATGAGCGAAAACGTTGCCACAAACAAAAGATGTCAATGTATAGACAATTATGGGCAAGACTGGTTCGTTTTGGTTTCCATCTTCTATACCATCAGATGGCCTGGACATATGACACCGTCAGTTGGTTGGTTTCCATGGGTGCATGGCGCGATTGGCAGCACGCTGCCCTACCTTTCCTGCTTGGCCCACGCGTCTTGGAGATAGCCTACGGTCCAGGCCACATGCTCTTGGCCCTGAATAAAGCTGGGTTTTTTGTCGTTGGCATCGACCTCTCCCCTCAGATGGGTCACCTCGCCTCTAAACGTCTACAAAGAGCAGGTCAGCCAGCTCATTTGCTGCGCGGCTCAGCCCAGATCTTGCCGTTCAGTGCCACAACTTTTGATTCCGCGCTGATCACCTTCCCCACCGGGTTCGTAACTGAACAAGAGACCCTGTCGGCACTATTCCGTGTTCTGAAAACCAACGGCCATTTGGTCATTGTTCCCGAAGCGCAACTTACCGGAACGAGCATTCTAGAGCGAACTATCGAGTGGCTCTATGTCATTACGGGCCAGCGTCGCCAAACAATCTTCGCACCGAAAAGACAACAACCGTTTCCGCATGGACACCAGGGTTTGCTGCAACAACAGTTGCTCACTGCCGGATTCCACGTAGACGTCAACCGCATCACACTGGCGCGCAGTTCGGTGACCGTCATTCTCGCCCAGAAACCCTAGCTTTAGGGCCGAAGTCCGAAAATTCCAATAAACACCCACAATCAGTCCGCCTCCCTCAACATGTTTGCTTCGCTAGTCGCAGATCAATGAATCTTTACAAAATGACTAGGCGATCCGTCCACCACACTTAACATGTTTTCAACATGTTTGTTCCCTAGCTGCAGAATTCATTCTGCGCGTTTGGCTGCGCGTCCGACAGTCGGATACCATTTCCTGCCCAAATAGGCAACCTTAATCATTCTGCGCGGTCAATTCACAATTCCTTCAATCCGCAGAATCCATGTCCTCAGCCTGTCGAAGTGTGCGCAATGCTGATAACAACGCAGAGTCCAAAAAATAAATTGGGGTTGACGCGCAACTGAGCGGATGTTATCATACTCGCCAACATGAAAACATTTTCCAGCTTCGGCTTCTATTTTTATTTTTTTGGCACACCACCTGAGTCGCATTTGTTGCACAGGGGGTCGGTCAATTCTGGCAGTTAGAAGCTAGGAAAGGCAAAAGACCAGTTCTCAACAAAGCGCGGCTCAGGGGCCGCGCTTTTTTTATTTGGTAAATTAGATAAGGGGACAAGAAGATGAACGTTAGCGGCACACATGAACACAACAATGGGTCAGGCCCAGATGGGCACGAAGGCAAGCAACGACAACTTATGTGTCGTGGCGTGCGCGGCGCCACGACCGTCACCAGTAATGATCGTGATGAGATTCTCGAAGCTACTCGCGAGCTTTTAACGATGATGGTCGATGTAAACGACATAGACATTGATGACGTGGCCAGCATGTACCTGACAACCACTCAAGATTTGAACACAACCTACCCCGCTTTTGCTGCGCGCCAACTTGGCTGGTTTGACCTCGCCTTGCTTTGTGGCCACGAGATGACCGTTTCCGACGGACTTCCTCTCTGCATTCGTGTCTTGATTCACTGGAATACGACCAAACTTCCCGCCGAACTCGGCCACGTCTATTTACGCGATGCCAAATCGCTGCGCGCTGATCGCGACAATATCCCCCCCATCCGCCCCGTGCAGATGAGTAATATGGATGCAGCCATGAGGGTATTGGCGCATAGTCTATAACAAGAATAAGGACCATACGACATGATTATCATAATGAAGGGCAGCGCGTCGCTGCGCGAAAAAACAGCTGTCATCTCTTGGGTCGAAGAACACGACTGCAAAGCCAATATTTTCGAAGGCGTTGAGCACATGGTCATTGGAGTCATAGGAGACGGCCGTCCCTTGAATCACGATCAGGCGCGTATGATGCCCGGTGTTGAACGCGTTGTTCCCGTCTTAAAACCATTTAAAGTAGCCAGTCGCGAGTTCAAACCAACAAATACCACTTTCCAACTTGGTGACTGCAATGTAGGCGGAGATGATTTTGTGATTATGGCTGGTCCCTGCTCGGTCGAAAGCCGCAGCCAAATCCTGGAAACTGCCCACGCTGTCAAAGAGGCCGGCGCTCACATTTTGCGTGGTGGCGCTTTCAAGCCCCGATCCTCACCCTATTCCTTCCAGGGCCTGGGTGAAGAAGGTCTGCAATATCTCAAGGAGGCCAGTGAACAGACTGGAATGCCTATTGTCACCGAAGTCATGGAACCAGCCCTCGTCCCCCTGGTTACCCAGTATGCCGACATACTACAGATTGGCGCCAGGAACATGCAGAACTACGCCCTGTTGCACGCCGTCGGCCGTTCACAACATCCTGTGCTGCTAAAAAGAGGAATGAGCAGTTTCATTGAAGAGTGGTTGATGTGTGCAGAATACATCTTGAGTCATGGAAATACGCGAGTCATGTTGTGCGAACGCGGCATTCGGACTTTCGAGAAGTACACACGCAACACTTTTGACATAAATGCCATTGCCGTAGCCAAACATCTCTCTCACCTTCCCGTAATCGCTGATCCTAGCCACGCTACCGGAAAATGGGAGTACGTGGCTGCCGGGGCAAGAGCCAGTGTTGCCGCCGGAGCTGATGGAGTCATCATCGAGGTTCACCCCAGACCGGATGAGGCCTGGTCGGACGGCCGTCAATCGCTAAAACCAGAACGCTTCGCGGACCTGGTCAAACAGATGAAATCCATCGCGGAGGCAGTGGATCGGCACATTCCCGAAGTTTCTCCAAAACCAGATCAAGTCCTCCTACTGGCGTGATTTCATGCAGCCAGAGAAAGCTGCCAGAGCATAGTTTTTACCTAGCAGTCGGTAACCTCGTCATGTTGCCGGCTGCGCTTCTCAATTTCCAGTAGCTCGCTTGCCCGACTTCTCCCATGCAGTATAATCGCCCAGAATATTCTTTGACAGCATCACATTTTCCCACTAACTGCTGGTTTGCGGGAAAGTTGACAACCAATTACCAGATGTTCACCTAGCGGAGCGAATTAATGGCACGTAGACAAGTTTTTCCATTCACCGCCATAGTCGGTCAGGAGCGCATGAAACGTGCTCTCATCCTCAATGCCGTCAATCCCCAAATTGGTGGTGTGCTCATCCGTGGCGAGCGTGGCACTGCCAAGTCCACGGCGGCGCGAGCGCTTGCGGCCCTTCTACCTGATATAGAGGTCCTTACTGGCAGCCGGTATAGCTGTGACCCAAAGCGACCCAACGAGTGGGCAGACGACACCCGCGCTCTGTATGCCGACGATGCACTTGTAACCGAAATGCGTTCTACCCCCTTTGTTGATCTGCCTGTCAGTGCTACGGAAGATCGCGTCGTCGGCACCCTCGACATTGAAAAGGCGATTAAAACCGGCGAAAAACATTTTGAACCTGGTGTCCTTGCCTCTGCCAACCGTGGTGTACTCTATGTCGACGAGGTCAATTTGCTTGATGATCACGTCGTTGACCTATTACTTGATTCAGCCGCCATGGGCATCAATATTGTGGAACGGGAAGGTATCAGCTTCTCCCACCCCGCCAAATTTATTCTGGTCGGCACCATGAACCCGGAAGAGGGTGATATCCGCCCTCAACTGCTCGACCGCTTTGCATTCTCCGTCCAGATTGAGGGTCTTACTGACCAGGAACAACGCGTCCAGATCATGGAACGGCGCATCGCCTTTGAAATAGACCCTGAGAACTTTTACGTAGAATGGGCTAGCAAAGAAAGACAATTATCCGATCAGATTGCACGTGGTCGAAAAATGGTCAATGATATCCGCTACAATCGCCGCGACCTGATGTCCATCGCCGGCCTTACCTCCACTTTCAAAATCGACGGCCACCGCGCTGATCTAGTTATCTTGCGTGGAGCTCAGGCTCATGCCGCTTTGATGGGGCGTGACGCCATTACTGATCATGATATTGTCCTCGCTGCAGAGTTGGCCCTGCCCCACCGTATCAAAGGACGCCTGTTTCAGGATACTGAAATTAACGCGTATGAACTTGAGGATCGTTTGGAGCAAGTGCAGAGCGACATGGGTCCAGGGGAGACGGGCGAGCTCATGGAGGATGAGTCTAGCAGTGACACAGTAAAAAAAAAGCCCTAGAGTCTAAAGACGAGGGTGAGGCCACAGAAACCTCCCAGGCTGACGCTGGACCTCAGACTGTGCCTCAAGTACCACAGGAAGGCCAATGGTGGGAAGGGGGCGAGAACGTACAGAGCGGAAAAGAGTTTGAGGCCCGCCGCTTGGATACCCAACTCGATCGCTTGACGCGCAACAAAGCTGGTCGCCGCTCTCAAACCAAAACTGACCGCAAGCGCGGACATTACATTCAATCCCGTTTGCCACACAAAGATCGCGTCACCGACCTAGCCTTTGACGCAACGGTGCGCGCCGCTGCCCCCCATCAAAAGGAACGAGACAGATCAGACGTCGCCCTGGCCCTGGAAAAACAGGACTTGCGCGAGAAGGTACGCGTTCGCCGTTCTGCCAATCTAATCCTCTTTGTGGTCGACGCCAGTTGGAGCATGGCTGTTTCTGAAAGAATGGAGGCAACCAAAGGGGCCATCATGTCGCTGCTCACCGACGCCTATCAGCGCCGTGATCGCGTGGGCCTGATCGTGTTTAATAAAAACAACTCAAATCTAGTGCTCCCTCCTACCAACTCAGTTAAGCTGGCCAAACAAGCCTTGCTGGATATCGCCGTCGGGGGCAAGACCCCACTATCAGCCGGCTTGCTTATGGCCTATGAAGTCTTCAAAAAAGAAGCTTACACGCATCCAGACGTTATGCCCATGATGATTCTACTCACAGATGGCGCCGGAAACGTAAGCATGAGCGATCTTCCCCCTCAAGAAGAAGCACACCGTATTGCTGTTTTGATTCGTGAAGCAGATGTGCGCTCCGTCGTGATCAACATGGAGCATGCTGCATTTGATCAGGGCCTTGCCCAGTTACTCGCCGACAATCTGGACGCGCCCTGTCATTCGCTGGCCGACCTGCGTGCAGATACGCTCTATCGTACTGTTCTACAAGAATTGGGATAGGGATTATCGCCGGGCTAGACCCGGCTCAGGTATTGCCGGCAGCGCTCATCGCCCAAATTGCATGGGCATGATAACGTGCACGAAATCATTGTCACCAACCGGTTTGATGACACCGGGCTCCATGCGATTCGTGGTTTCCAGCGCCACCTGGGGGGTATCCACCACATTGAGAACTTCCGTCATGTATTTGACGTTGAACGCAATCTCGATCGGTTCTCCATCAACGCTTGCTTCGATTTGTGCTTCGTTATCACCCGTTTCTGTGCTCGTAGCAACCACGGTAGCATAAGCCGGCGCAAGTCCTTCACCAGGCTCAACGCTAATTCGTGCCGTATTGCTTGATTCACGGGCGAAGATGTCAGCCGTCTTACATGCTTTACGAAACTCGGCCGTATTCACAATCGTACGTGTGTTACAGTGCGTAGGCAAGATAGGTTGGTAGTCAGGGAAAGTACCGTCAATCAGTTGTGAAACCAACACAACATTTTCCATGTTGAATATGATTTGATTCCGCCCCTTAGGCATAGAAATATAGACCGCTTCAAGATCGTCGCTGATAACACGGGCCACATCGATCAGTGCTCGAGCAGGAATAATTATCGAGAAAGCTTCTTCGACATACCCGGGAATATGCGCCGAACGCATCGAAAGACGAAAACCATCCGTCGCAGCCAAAAGAACCTGGCTGCCATCAAATGTTGTCGATACACCGGTTAAAGTCGGTCGCGCATCATCTGTCGCAGCAGCAAAAGAAACCTGGGTGATCGCCTGCTTAAGCACGTCCGCTTCTAGACGAATCTGGTTCTCAATATCCGGATCGGGCACCAAGGGAAACTCTTGCGCATCAATACCCTTAATATTGGCCTGGGTTCGCAAACAACTCACATTGACCGTCTGTGTCATTTCATTAAGTACAATATCCACTTGATCCTGTGGCAAAGCGTTCACCAAGTCTGTCAAGGTACGCGCAGGTATCGTGATCGCCCCCTCCTCATATACTTTGGCCCCAACCCAACAAGTAATCACGATCTCAAGATTTGTGGCCGAAAGTCTGAGACGGCCGTTATCCGTTGCCAACAGAACATTGGCCAAAACCGGCAAAGTTGACCGTGTACTCACCGCACGACCGACAATACTCAAGCCCTTCGCCAGATTATCCTGCAAGCATGATACTTTCATCAGCCATCTCCCGGAAGTATTGTTGTATTAACCCGCATAGCCCAACTTAAATAAGTATACCGGAGCAATAAACGGGGTGCAAGGAAGCACGTTCAACCACCATTTCCATACGGGCGGGATGATTGAGCTAGACCTCATTGGATGGCCAGATCCTCACCTGCCAACCGTTGCTCCCTGGCTGCATTGCCAACCAAGCTCAATCATGTAGTATGTGATACACAACGATACTCAAAGCAACATGAACGTTGAGCGATAACCCCTGGCCATACATTGGCAGAAATACGGCCGCGTCGCAAGCCGCCAATGTTGCTTTCGTCACACCATGATCCTCGTGCCCGACGACGAGGCACGTTTTTCTGGCATACTTGTATGTATGATAAGGCACGGCAGTGTCCGAAATTTCCACCGCCACCACTTGGTAACCATCCTCTTTTACTGCAGCGATCGACTCAAGCGGATCCTTACAGTAGCTCCAAGGAATACGGTTGCTCTTATAACGGCTGATCTTATCGATAGTCGGATGAGGAGGGATAGGTGTGATGCCTGTCAGCACAAGCTCCGTCAAGCCTGCCCCGTCCGCTAGGCGGAAACAAGAGCCAACATTCGCCGGGTATTCCACGCTCTGCAATAGAGCGATCAGATCGATATCAGGCTTGTATTGGCGTCTATAGTCACGCAGAAATCTTTTCAGGTTTGTTCCATGAAGAGGTTTCATTTCGGATTCTCAGATTTGCTGTCCTATGCTACTGCGTCATGTCCGCTGTAACAGGCATAAACACCAGTGAGCGTGCGCGTACCCCGGCGCTGGCAGTGGCTTTCTTGCTACCCACTGTGCTTGTTGTGCTAACAGCATTATTGACAAGGAGCGCGCCCGAATCAATGTCCTCATCAACCATCACCTGGTAGGAGATCGTAACGGGATCGAACGAAGGTAGAACAGCATCAAAACAGACCATGAAGCCGTCTCCAATAACCGCTATTGCACTATCCTGGTTCACCAGAGCTGTGGCGACATCTCCAGACCTGTTTTCACTCCCAATAGTCAGAGGGCCGGCCAACGAACCCTTCAGATTATCGTACGCGAACACAAATTCATACGCGCCCGGTGTCTCATCTACAATACGGTTGAGAACAATTTCGAAATCATAAGTGTCGCTCGGTTTTCCCACGACTTGAATATCGTCATACTCCACAACGATAGTTCTAAGATCCTTAGTATATGCCGCCGTAACACCACGGTTGGTAGCAGCATCGTAAACGACTTCCATATCTTGCCACAACATTGCCGCCACATTATTTGGTTTACTCGCTTGTGGGATGAACTGCGCCTGTCCCGCCGGAATGATGTAATTATCGGCGAAATCAAAGATGACAAATCCGTCATCGGTAAACGTAAGTGCCGAATACTCCTGACCATAGAAGTTGATCGGCCGGCCGATGGAAAATGAATAAGCGATGTTATCTCCCATTATGTCCGGCTCCGACGGGAAACCCTCATCCTCAAGATTGATATATCCACCACCCAGCTCGGTCGGCGTGTGACACATCTCATCCTCAGCGCTGGTAGACATAATGTACTTCGCCCGCGGCGCATTGACGTTGACGAGCGTCCCTGTCCATATTAACCGTATTATTGCTGGCATTAACTTGACCACTCGATGCCTGCGCAGATTTATCCACATAGGTCAGACCATCAGGGATTGTATCGACGATCTCATAATCCACATCCTCATTTAGAACATTTGGCTTCACTTCGATTTCGTATGAAACTGTTTCGCCCCCTGCAACGATCGTCTTATTAGCCTTCTTTGACACATCGTCAGCAAGACGATACAGATCAATATTAACTCTGCCCAGATTCTCATGGATAGGCCCGGAACTACTAACCGAAAAAGCACCGTACCAGGCTTGACCCTCGTGCGCGTTGATCAGATCATATTTGACGCGCAAGTCAGAGGCTTCGATGACAGAACTGGAGGTAGCCACCTCAATCGTCATGTTGTTGGCGTCACCGATGGGCACAATTGCCGTAGCCAACCGAATGATATCGGTAGCTCCCGGTGCTGACGACTTGCTGTTCTGAACCAGAACCCACCACCTACCCGCCTCCGGCATATCGACGTTACATTGTTCATTCCACGAGGAGCTTGACCCAACACAGATCGCTTCCTCACCGTCCGGCTGCCCATTCCCGTTTTTATCAAAGCCTACAAAGAGGTTTACGTCCAGCGCTGTCGATTCGAGGATCTCATTTACCAACCGCGTGCTTCTGTTCGGGACCGGGATAAGCATCCACCAAACCCGATTCAGATCCTGATACGGATTATCATTGGACAGATATTGTCTCAAGGAGATCTGCGAGTTCTTGCCCATGACGAAGCCGTGGGCATCAAAGGTCGCCTTCTTGACAGACGCGATCGTCACATCTTCCATCAAGAATGAGCCGGCGTCGCGGCGCGTGCTAATAGTCACATGATTTCCTTTCACAGCGATAGGCAAACGCGTGGAAGGTACCGTGTCATCAGCAATGCCTCCGATTTCTGGAACAAGCGTTACCGATCCATATGCCCATTCTCTTTCTGGTAAGCCACTGCCGCTGATGACTATTTCGAGATTCTGGGACGCACCTGGGTCCAGGGTAAATATCGCTGGGGTCACCGTACCGGTGAGGCCTGAAACAGTAGCTTTCCACGTCCTAGTCTGAGCAGTGACATTGCGTACATTTCGTATCCAGGCGCACATAACTAAACAATCGTTATTGCCCATGCTAGCCATATTCAAGCTCTTGGGATCGCCACCCAAAGCAGGATTGGATGCCTGATAATTAGCCGCTGTTTCGTGCAGAACCAATGGTGCCCTGGCCGCGACAAGCATATCAATGCGCCCCCCACCCAGATCGAAGGGATCTGCTGCGCTTGCGCCGTCTTCTTTTACATGGCTCGTATCCGCCGTTGACATCAGTGCTGACTCAATTTCTGACGGGGACCAATCGGGATGCACAGCCTTCATCAGTGCCCCGGCGCCAGCCACGTGTGGGCTTGACATAGAAGTGCCTTGGATCGATTGGAAGAGTTCGCCTTGGGCACCTGGTCCATTGTGATTAGGACTCGCTCCGGCCAGAATTTGTACGCCAGGAGCGGTCACGTTTGGTTTTATGATATCAGGTACGGACGTGTTCGGACCCCGCGAGCTGAACGAGGCCATCATGTCCGATATGACCCGTGGATCGCTGTCCATCACCTTCTGGCCTTGGGTGAAACTAATCGTCACCTCACCGGGGTATTGTTCGACGTAGTTCTTTATTATCTCGCCGATATTATTCTCCACATGGACTGCTGGGATGACAAAATTATCGGTGGCCAAACCTTGTTCTTCCGGGTTATAAAGAATGACGCCGCCACCTCCTCCAGCCAGAATAATGTCACCGCGAGCCACACGAGCAATCTCACCACGCTGGCACAGAACCACGTCATGTGCTTCAAATGTGCCGGCGTCGAAATCGTGTAAACACTTGCCGCTGGAATCCCCTTTACTATCCCTGATACCGGTCGCATCCACTAAATTGAAGTTCGTAACACCCTTGGTCACCGAAGCACCGTAGAGTCCCGTTGGCGGCGTCCCAGGCCCCGACAGAGTAATTTCGCTGATGAAATGCCGGTTGCTACTGCTCGCGCCGACGGTAGTGATCCACGGTGCATCAGCGGGCGAGCCAATAGTCTCCACACCAGGCCCGGAATTGCCTGCCGACGTCGCTACGAAAACACCAGCTTCACGGGCTGCTAAAAATGCCAGAGAATCGGGATCAGTCCACGGATAGCCAGGACTGGCACTTCCGACGGAATAATTGATAACATCCACTCCATCTGCCACAGCCTCGTCAATGGCCGCTACCAGGTCAGAAGTTACTCCACCATCTGGCCCCAACGCCTTATACGCGGCCACATAGGCTCGTGGCGCAATACCAGACACCGTGCCCCGATCGACGTTCAGCAGATTCACGCTCACCGCTTCATTGCCGGCAGCCGTTGAAGCAGTGTGTGTACCATGTCCATCGTCATCACGCGCGGAATCAAAAAGCCCATCATACCCCAAAGCAAAGACTTTGTACCCTGCCAGGAAGTGCTTGGCACCGATCATCTTGTTGTTGCAGCTATACGGCTGTGAACCATCATCTGGGGTGGAACAGCCACCATTCCAGTTCTGCGGAGCAGCATAGCTGCCATCGTCGGCAAAGGAAGGGTGTTCAGGCCAGATACCAGTATCCACGATACCGACAATAACGCCGTCTCCTTTCGTTCCGGCGCCGCCGACTGCACTGCCATCCCAAATATGGGTAGCGCCAATAAAGTCAGGTGTTACATCCGTCTCTTTCTGTCGCCACTGATCACGCTGTACAGTCACTACTCCGGGCTGTTTGGCTACCGTCGCCGCCTCGGCTGCTGTCATCGTCATCGCCACACCATTGAACGTGATGTCGTATTGGTAGATTGGCTCAACGGTACGCTTCAGGCTTTGCTCTGTCACGGCAAGAAAACTGGCTTGCTTCACTGCCAAGTAATCCCGGTAAGCTACGCTGTCGACACTGTTCACATCCAACCTGCTGCCCGCTGCCGAGGGGCTGGTTGCCGCTAATTTACCGATCCCGCCCTGATAACTGCTCAAGGGAGCATCCTGCAGGCGCACGATATAGACTTCCTCCTTCGCGATTCCATCACTTTCCAACAGCTTTCCTGAAAGTGATTCAGCTACGACGGAAGCCGCAACGAACTCTGGACCTGGCTCTTCGGCCGACGTACCGAAAGTAACTATAAGGAACAACGACACAGCGACAAATAGAATATACTTGAACGCCCTGTTCTTCATAGAATTCTTCCTCCGCAACTATAAGTAGTAAGTAACTATGCGAGACAAGTGACTTTAGCTTAATTCGTTTTGACGTCAACGATAGTCGTGCAAGGCTAATCGTTATCACATAGCTTCGGCATGAGCCTTAAGTTATACTCTGCCGCATGCTACTATCGCTTGAACCTACTCCTTTTAGCGTAATCCTCGCTGCCTCTCCAATTTTCATCGTGCTCTACCTGATGATAGGTCGTCATTGGGGCGGAAGCAAGGCTGGTCCCGCCGGATGGTTGACGGCCGTGCTTGTCAGCCTGCTCTTCTTTGGTGCCGGCATATCAACATTGCTCGTGGCCTGGAGCAAAGCGTTACTGCTATCCTTCTTCGTCCTCTATATCATCTGGATGGCCCTTCTACTTTATAATACCGTCAACGAAGCAGGAGTCATCACCGCGATCGGCCAGGAGATGCCCGGCATAGCCTGGGACAAACCAGCACAAGCGCTGCTGCTAGCTTGGATTTTCGGTTCTTTTTTGCAAGGGCGCCACAGGTTTTGGCGTCCCTGCCGCCGTTGTTGCCCCATTACTGGTCGGAATGGGTTTCGCCGCTAGCACGGCCGTTGTGATAGCTCTGCTCGGTCACGCCTGGGCTGTCACATTCGGCTCACTCGGTTCCTCTTTTGTATCGCTCATAGCCAGCACAGGAGTGCCTGGAAATGATTTGGCGGGCCCAACTGCAGTGCTCCTGGCTGTCGCCTGCCTTGGCTGTGGTCTAGGTGTCTTGTGGCTCGTAGGCCGGGGAGCGGCCGTTCGCAAACGCGCCATTTTTGTGATCTTGCTGACCTTAGTGATGGGTGGTACTCAATGGGCCATCGCCCAGGCAGGGCTCTGGACATTGGCCGCCTTGGGATCCGGACTTGCCGGCTTGTTGGTCGCGATTCCTTTATTGAGCTACGAAACCAGTCACAAGGCACAAAACCAAACATCCAAACCTAATTCTGTGGCCGACAACAGCTCATCGCGTACAAGGCGCTTACTGGTCGCCTTTTTCCCTTACATGATCCTCATTGCAGTCGTCCTTCTGGGGCAGCTGCTGTTTCGAGATGTTCTCAACAGCGTCAAAATTGATCCTACCTTTCCTGCAGCATGTACTAGCAGAGGTTGGTGCATTCCCGAGGGGACAGGTCGTTCGATCAGTATTTTTGGTCACGGCGGAGCACTCTTGCTCTACGCCAGTCTCCTGACATACCTCTGGTATAGTTGGCGTGGACCGTTGCCGGCAGCTCCCTCGCCCACCTATAGCGGACGGCTCATTGGGCAGAAAACGCTTAAAGGCATGGTCAAGCCAACCATCGGAGTATACTCATTGGTGGCCATGGCCTTGACCATGGAACACGCTGGAATGACCCAGTTGCTAGCCCAGGCTCTCAGTCAAACAGGCGTGCTTTTCCCGTTTCTAAGTCCCTTTATTGGCGCGTTAGGAGCCTTCATGACCGGCAGCAACACCAACAGCAATGTTGTCTTTGGTCAGTTGCAGGGACAGACGGCACTGGTCCTGGCACTTTCCGTGCCCCTTATCCTAGCCGCTCAGACAACCGGTGGAGCTATTGGCAGTCTTTTTGCGCCGGCCAAGGTGATCGTTGGTTGCAGCACAGTGTCTGGCGCCGATGAGGGTCACGTACTCAAAATAGCCAGTTTAGCCGGACTGGCCATCATCTTAATAATTGGCTCATTGGTCTGGGTGCTTGTCGCTTTCACCTCAGTCAACTAAAGAACGATTGGCTCCTGGTTAACCCTACAACGAGCCGCGTCAATAATACTTAGAATAAGATCAACTGCCTCTTCTTGCTCATTCTCAGCGTTTACCACACAGTAGTCGAACTCCTCAATTCGCTTCATCTCTTGGCGAGCTGTGGCGATACGCAGACTAATGCCTTCGTCCGAATCCGATTCACGTTCTCGCAGACGCCTGACCAGGTCCTCTTCCGTTGGCGTACGTAAGAACACAGTAATCGCCTTTGGAATCAGATTGCGCACTGTGGCCGTCCCTTGCACATCCAGGCGCATTATCACGTTCTTACCGCTGGCCAGAGCATCTCTGACCTGCTGTTTCGGAATGCCCTTATATTGGCGATAAACAACGGCATACTCCAGCAATTCATCCTCCTCGATCATATGTGCAAACTCGTCGTTGCTAATGAAAAAATAATCACGGCCATGCACTTCATTATTACGCGCTTCGCGTGTAGTCGCCGTCACCACAAAATAAAAATCTTCCGGTCGGCGTTTGATTAATCTCCGAGCAACCGTGTCCTTGCCTACACCGGATGGTCCTGAAACAATCATCAAGATGGGATACGACTGGCATGGGTGCGGAATTTCAGTTCCGATCTGTGGAATCTTCTCGTTCAATCTTTTCTCCGTTGTACACTGCCAGCTTTGCCTAATCAATACGTGGCAGCGTATAATGATTGTATCAAACAATCGTTAGCTGAAAACAGCAGAACATGAAACGTCGGTTGAAGATTCCAGAATGCTAGCGGCATATGCAACTGCTGTCTTCACGCTAAAGTGAGAGTGATATCAAATGCCATATTACGATTTCTTATGCACCGCCTGCAAAAAGCCTGTACGTCTCTTCATGACCTACGCCGAATACGATGACAGTTGCCCAGCATGCCCTATTTGTCAAAGCGCTCAGTTGAAGCGACGCATCAGTCGTGTTGCCTTGGCCAAATCCGAAGATACGCGGATGGAGACTATGATGGATGACAGCGCATTGGCTGGCCTTGATGAAGAAGACCCCAAATCGCTCGGCCGTTTTATGCGCAAAATGAGCAACGAAATGGGAGAAGACATGGGTGAAGAGTTCGAAGAAGTTGTAGACCGCCTGGAGAAAGGAGAGTCACCCGAATCCATCGAGCAATCTATGCCTGACCTCGGCAGCGAACTAAGCGAAGGTTTGTAGGCTGGCCAGAAGATCCCGCCAACGGTCAAGGTCTAACCTTTGCCAAAACAATCTTTCGTAATTCAGTTTGCACGACATCCGCCGGCTGACCGGCATCTACAACATGCCAGCGCTGTCTGTCACGTAGCGCCAATTGCTGGTAGCCGTTTCGCACACGCTGGTGAAAAGCGACTGTTTCCAGATCAAGCCGGTTCATTTCCGACTGGCCAGCGACCCGGCGCGCCAGCCCACGCTCTACATCAATATCCAGCAGCAACGTCAAATCAGGAACTAAACCTCCCGTCGCGAACCGAGTGATATGCAACAGGTCAGCTAGATCAAGACCGCGGCCGTAGCCTTGGTAAGCAATTGTGCTGTCCGCATACCGGTCACACAACACCACCTGCCCTGCCGCCAGTGCCGGACGGATAAATTCGCGTACCAGTTGCGCCCTCGATGCTGAATAGAGCAGAAATTCAGTGGCGGCTCGCATGTCCGTGTTTGCCACATCGTGCAAACAATCGCGGATCTGATCGCCAATATCCGTACCACCCGGCTCGCGCGTCACCAAAACAGAAATACCCTTCTCTCGGAGGAAAGACGCCAGCCGCCGGATTTGGCTTGATTTTCCGCTTCCTTCCGGTCCTTCAAACGTAATAAACACAAACTATCCCAGGAAAACTAAGTTGCACGCGATGGTACCAAAACAATGAACCAGCTCGTTTATTGATTGCGGCGCGTACTGAAGATACGTACGTGGCGTCGCGGTTCTTTGCCATAGCTATGCGAAACCAGGTTAGCTTGACGTGCCATCTGGTGTTGGTATCGGCGAATAGCCGCGCCCACGGGGCTTAGGTCGGCACTCGGCTGCCCTGCAGCGACAAGATCGATGGCTTTTGTAGTTTCGGCAACGGCGTCCTCAAAAGGGTCGGATCGGACCACCTCTAGATCCATCGCTTCCGCCAAAAAACGTTCCATTTGACTGACCGTATTGGCCCGCAAGACGTATACAGGCGTACGTCGCTGCTCAGCATTGCTAATCAGGCGTCGCCTCTTACGATAGTAACTCTTAAGCGTAACCAGAACATCAGCATCGGCCAGGTTATCCACCATCACGATCTTCACAAGCAACCGTTTGGCGGCATCGTATAATCGATTACGTGCAACCCCATAAGCAAAAATCTTGAGCACCTTTTCTTGGCTGCCATTACTTTCCGTGGCATCGACATCTGCGAATGTCGCTCCGTCCAAGTCGGCGTCTGCCTGGCGATGCCCATTCTGCTGTCTGCCGCGCACATTAGTTGACTGGCGATTGCTACGCTCTCCACCCCTCTCGTTACCATCCCGCAGACCGCGACCCCCGCGACGTCCAGTGACAGCAGGAGAAGACAGCATCATAGTCTGGTGCTCTGAGAGGATCGCACCTGATTCATCTCTATAACGCATTTCCAACGACAACGGTTCGCCACGCAGCATACGGTCCACGGAATCTGTTACATCCCGGTGAACCAACAGCCGCTGCCGCTCCTGAATCTCGATCAGCACATCAAACGTTGGTGGCGCGCGCCTTTCCAGCACCGTTTTTTGCGTTCCCCGGCGCCGTGCTTCTTCATCCGACAATGTCACGCTCTCAATGCCACCTACCAAATCAGATAAGGTAGGATTCAACAAGAGGTTTTCTAACGTATTGCCATGCGCAGTTCCAATGAGCTGCACACCTCGTTCGTTAATAGTACGCGCTGCCTCTGCCTCCTGTTGCCTGCCAATCTCGTCGATCACTATAACCTCAGGGCTGTGATTTTCTACCGCTTCAATCATTATTTCATGCTGGCGGGACGGCCGGGGCACCTGCATCCTCCGCGCCTTGCCAATAGCTGGATGCGCAATATCGCCATCGCCGCCAATTTCGTTACTGGTATCTACGATAACTACACGCTTCTTTTCCGCCAAAACGCGAGCGATCTCACGCAACATCGTTGTTTTGCCGACACCAGGACGGCCTAGCAGGAGTATACTATGCCCATCATTAACGATCTCTTGAATGATATCTATAGTGCCATAAACCGCTCGCCCAACCCGGCAAGTCAATCCCACAACTTGACCGCGCCGGTTCCGTATCCCAGAAATCCGGTGCAAAGTACGTGCAAGCCCCGCCCGGTTGTCATCATCAAAATCCCCGATGCCTTCAACCACTTGGTCAAGTTCTTCACGGCTGGCCTCTGCCGCCCGAATAACAACATCTCCACCGACATATCGCGCTGTCGGATATCGACCGAGATCCATGACGACTTCCAACAGTTCGTCTTCCCGGCCCAATTCCTCTAGATGTGTCCGGATACTCTGGGGCAATATCCGAAGTAAGGTCTTTAGATCTTCTCTAGCTAAAACGTTTACCATCTAATTTACTCTAACAGGCGTAGGCCTTCGTTCAGGGGATCTTCTGACGTTTTCATCTTCGGAGGAGGGTTCGCTCCCTTGGTCCTCTTGAATGGGATAACGTCGCACATAAGGCGTAGTAACCGTCATACCCCTATTTTCTAGTTTCACAGCCAGTTCTGGAGACGCGTTCTTGCTGTGATGTACAGTATATTTGACCAAGACAGCCTGGCTTCGCCAGATCCGGAAACCAGCCGTCTCTAGCGCAGCAGGTAACCACCCTTCGTATCGTCGTACACAGCAATAAACCGATCTCTTACCGCGCATTTTCTCTGTTCGAAACGCGGACTTAACGATCTCACCCGCCTCAGCCTCTGCATTCGGATGAATGAAGAAACGCAGCCAGGTAGCCATCGAGCCCTCATGAACATGCACAAACGCCGCAAGCTCATCCTGGTCATCCCGCAAAACCCAGGCGTCTTCCGTCATCGCTGGCGGCAACGGTTCAACCAACTGCACTAGACGAGGTACCGTATTGGCATACAGCAACTGGATGTCCCAAGCGTCACTCTTAAGATACGGCCGTAAGCGTAGAGACGGCTCTGATTCTCCAGTCAGTTTATTCTGTGCAACATCAGAAACCCAAATATCTTGCCGCGTATAAACGGCAAAGCCCGCGTGGCGCAAAATCGGTAGTTCAGGTCCTGTTTCGTCTACTTCAGCTACCAAACTTTGCACGCCATGCTGGCCTACTTCAGTCACTGCCTGATCAAGGAGCGATAGCCACGCATTTTCATTTCCATTCCCGTCAATCGTCGTCGCAACTGTCCCCATATCGACGCCATTCTCAGGCTGCTCCACTGAAGGGCTCAGATACAGGATATGCGCATGGTGACGATCTTCTTCCAACAGAATCTGAATAAAGCCCGTTCCACCTCGATCCTCTGCTTTCCAAACAAATGTTGGGTAATTTCCCCCGACCACCATGCTCAGCAAAGCGCCACGCAATGGATGCAGGTTGTCAATCAGCGCAGATTCAGAGTGCAAGGACACCCCTTGCTCGCTCAACCGCCGCACGAGGGCAAAATCACGGAGTGTAAACGGCCGTATCATCTCTCGTAGTTTATCAGTCGCACTTTCCCATTGCAAGATCGCAGGCTGTATTGGCTTCAAATACTAACTTCAATTCGCAGTTATCCATTTTTCGTAACCATGTTATAATTCCATTGTGATTTTGTGCACTATGAATAAGGGAGATCGCGACTTGTTGACCCCCGTCCTCGGGGTAAAGCCAACCAATACCATGAGTCATTCAATTTGTGTCCAATTTTTTGAGGAGGAAACCTATGGCATCTCTTGCTCTAACCGTCCGTGAAGCGTTCCGCTATCGTGGCCGTAGCGGTCAGATTAGTTGGATCGCCCATCGCCTGGCGGGATTGGCAATCTTGGGCTTCGTGGTAATCCATATCTGGGATACCGCGAACGCGTTCTTCGCGCCACATATATATGCTTGGTCGTTAGCCCTGTTCAAACACCCATTATTTGCTTTGGGTGAGATAGGGGTTATGGGAGCAGTTCTATACCATGCCTTTAACGGCATTCGCATAACTTTGCTGGACTATAAGCCTGAATGGTGGATTCATCAGAACAGAAGCGCCACCATCGTTTGGGTACTCTTCCTGGTTCTATTTATTCCCATTAGTCTTTACATGTTCTTTAGTTTCATGGGCCATTGTAGCGAGCTAGCTGCGCAGGGAATGAGTTGCTGGACCATACCATCGTTGAGCGATTTCCCACCAGGCATGTTTGACTAGGCAAGGAGAAGAACAAGTGGCCGCTATCACTGAAAAAACTGGCATCACCCGCCGTAAGGTGCATATTCAGAGCAATTTCGAACGCCGTGCATTCTTATTTATGCGCCTGTCCGGTATCGCGTTGCTCATATTAGCTGTCGGACATATGTTGATCCAACATGTTCTCAACAGCTCAACTAATTTGACCATCATGTTTGTTGCCGAGCAATGGAACTCATGGGGTTGGAAACTATTCGATTTTCTTCTCCTGGCTTTCACCATCCCCCACGGTATTAACGGTTTGCGCAATATACTCGAGGACTATATTCACAATAAAACAGCAATGAAGTTTATCAACCTATTGCTCCTCATATTCGTTGTGGCGACATTGCTGTGGGCTGGTTATGCAATTATCAATTTCGACTCGACGCCATTCATGAACTAACTGAGGAAGAGACCAAATGGCAGATGTAAAGATTCACACTTATGACGCAGTCATCATTGGCGCAGGCGGAGCTGGTCTCATGGCCGCCCTCTATGCCAGTCGCAAAGCGAACGTGGCTGTGATCTCTAAACTTTATCCTACGCGCTCTCACACGGGTGCTGCGCAGGGTGGCATCGGCGCTGCGCTCGGAAACATGGAAGAAGATCATTGGCGGTGGCACGCCTATGACACCATGAAGGGCTCCGACTTCCTTGCCGATGCAGATGCTGTTCATAAGCTCTGTCAGGAAGCAGTCCCCACAGTTATCGAACTCGAGTATATGGGACTGCCCTTCGATCGTTTCCCTGACGGCACAATTTCACAGCGCCGCTTTGGCGGCCACACGAACAATGAAACCGGCAAACCGGTGATGCGCGCCTGTCACGCTGCCGATCGTACTGGACATATGATTCTGCAGACCCTATATCAACAATGCATCAAGAATGACGTCAATTTTCTCGATGAATTTCATGTAGTGGATCTCATTCGCGTGGAAGACACGATCCGCGGTGTCGTAGCCATCGAAATCGCTACAGGGGAATTCCACATCTTCCGTAGCAAAGCTGTCCTTTTTGCGACCGGCGGTTGGGGCCGCTGTTGGGAGGTTACCTCCAACGCCCATTCACTGACGGGAGACGGAACAGCCATCTGCTTGCGTCGGCAGATTCCCTTGCAGGACATGGAGTTTTTCCAATTCCATCCGACGGGTATCTTTAAGCTAGGCATCCTTATCACCGAAGGTGTACGTGGTGAGGGGGGGGTGCTGATCAATAACGATGGGGAGCGCTTCATGGAAAGGTACGCTCCAAACATCAAGGACCTGGCCAGCCGTGATGTTGTAAGCCGTGCGATCTATCTTGAGGTGCAGGCGGGTCGCGGCATTAACGGTCAAAATTACGTCCATTTAGACATAACACCCGAAACAGTGAATCATTATCTTGAGCTAGACGGTGAAGAGAGACGTATTGATCGTGAATATATTGAGGCCAAACTGCCTGACATCGCCGACTTCACCCGTACATATCTGGGCATAGACCCAACTCTGGAACCTATGCCAGTTCAGCCTACAGCCCATTACGGCATGGGTGGTATTCCCACCGATCTTGACGGCCGTGTGCTGCTTGATGCGCAAAAAACGGCACTACCTGGCCTTTATGCTGCTGGTGAAGTAGCGTGCGTTTCAGTTCATGGTGGAAATCGCTTGGGCACCAACTCTCTCACCGACCTCGTAGTCTTTGGCAAGCTTTCTGGTTCACATATGGCCGACTATTGCCAGTCAGCCAAACTACTTCCTTTGCCAGATGATGCTGCCGGCGAAATCATGGCCGAGTTTGAGCGCTTGCTTAATAATGACGGTACCGTGAAGCCTCATGACGTGCGCAAGCAAATGCAGACCACCATGACCAAGAACGTAAGCGTTTTTCGTACCAAAGAGACCATGAGTCAGGCCATAGCCGACCTAAAGGAACTGCGTGCTTCCTACCAGGACATACAGGTCGAAGACAAGGGCAAACAGTTTAACACGGACCTGCTCGAGACGTGGGAACTGGGCTGCCTTTTGGAGCTCTCCGAAGTAACGGCCGTATCAGCTCTGGCCCGAGAAGAAAGCCGTGGTGCTCATGCTCGCGACGACTACCCCGATAGAGATGACGAACAATGGCTGAAACATACCCTTTGCTTTAAAGACGTTGAGGGCTACACGCTGGATTACAAGAATGTCGTGCTCAAGGACGAGCAACTGGACATCGAGTACATCCCCAAACCACGTGTTTACTAAGAGGAGAAACTGATGCAAGCTCAACTACGCATCCGCCGCTTCAATCCGGAAAAAGATACCAAATCGTGGTGGGGCGAATACGCCCTGGAAAACGTCAATGATACTGATTCCGTGCTCGATCTTCTGCACCGCTTGAAGTGGGAAGTCGACGGATCGCTCACTCTACGCCGCTCATGCGCCCACGGCGTGTGCGGCTCCGATGCCATGCGTATCAACGGTGCCAATGCATTGGCCTGCAAAATGCTGGTGAAGCGCCTGAAAAGTGATGGGAGTGTGGTCAAGATCCAGGTTGAACCGATTCTCGGTTTGACCGTTCTCAAAGATCTCATCGTCGACATGGAACCATTTTTCGAGCATTATCGCTCGGTACAACCATACTTCATCAACAACACGCCCACTCCTGAGGATGGTCGAGAAAGACGCCAGTCACAAGCTGATCGTGCCCGTTTTGACGACACGACAAAGTGCATACTCTGTGCCGCCTGCACCACTTCCTGCCCCAGCTTTTGGGCCAATGATCAATATATAGGGCCTGCCGCCATTGTCCAGGCGCATCGTTTTATCTTCGATAGCCGTGACTATGGGGCGCAAGAACGTTTAGAAGCTGTAGGTGCTAGCTTTGGTGTATGGCGCTGCCGCACCGTGTTTAACTGTACCAATGCTTGCCCGCGAGATATCGAGGTTACTAGGGCGATTGCCGAAGTAAAAACAGTCTTGTCAACCGGTAACATCTAGACTTGGAAGATATGATTTGTGACGTTCGCATCCTAGTAATCAGACAAACAACTTTGCTGTAGTTTGCATCCTCAGATCTGAACCGTTGCTATCTGAAGATGCCCTACTCCTCATCTGTCAAACCAACTTTGTCGGTCTACTAGGATGTGCACGGCTCGGGTGAGCAGCATCAGAAAATGCCTGACCACATAGTGAGAATTGAATTTACCGACAATCTTACACAACCAGGCAAATAGCGCTAGTCTTGCAATAAAGGGACCAGCGCTATTTTGCTATTACCGAGTGTCGCACCTGATGCCACCAAAACACCTGTCAAATGCCATGCTGAGGCGCTTTTTGCCGAAGTATCCCGCTCAACTTGCATTTGTCGCCGCATCCTTCGGCGCGCTCAAGAGGACCGCGCAGAGGCTTAAGTGCCCTAAATACTTCATCAGACTATGGCCAACTTGACGTAAAGTGGTATACTAGCACCAGTTTCATATGTAGTACCGTACAAAGTATAGTATCTCCTTACGGGAGAACAATAGGAGAAGGCATGAGCAGCTTTCGCATACTCTCCATTGACGGTGGTGGTATCCGCGGCATTTACACGGCCGTTATCATCGACCGTATCGTCAAAGAGGTACCTGACCTTCTTGACCAAACTGCATTCTTTGCAGGCACATCTACCGGGGCCATGCTGGCCATGGGCCTAGCCTACGGCATCCCGCCCGTCGAGACAATCGAGCTTTTCCGAGCCTTTGCCAAAGAAGTACTAGAAGGTTCCTTAGTAATCAAAGTTGGCCAGGTTCTGGGTGCCAAGTACGACATTTTCAACCTGCGCAAAATACTGACCCCTTACTTTGGTGCAGCCACCCTACAGGACTACTTGACCAATCGCAACAAGTTTGTATTGGTTCCCACCTTCGATCTTGATGCCGTAATAGATAATGTACGCACTTGGAAGCCTAAATTTTTCCACAATTTCCCCGGGCCCGATTCAGATGCCGGCGAAATGGTCGTAGATGTGATCTTGCGCTCCAGTGCGCTCCCAGTTTACTTCCCCTCACATCAAGGATACATAGGTGGAAGCGTAGTAGCCCGCAACCCTGCCATGGCGGCCCTCGCCCAGGCGTTTAATAGCATATCCGGCAAACAGTACGCACAGGGCATTCGCCTGCTATCTTTTGGAACTGGCTACTACCCACGCTATGTCGGCAGCCGGGAACAAGATTGGGGATTGGGTCGCTGGTCTTGGCCCCTAATTTCGCTGATGCTGGATGGAGAGATGGGCGTAAGCAACTACCAGTGCATGCAGATCCTGGGCCCCGGACGCTACCATCGACTGGCGCCAATTCTGAGCGAACCAATTGCTTTGGACGATGCCGAAGCAATTCCCGACCTTATCCGGTTTGCCGAAGAAGTTGACATTGAGCCCACGGTCAAATGGATAAACCAGAACTTTCTTGATCAAGACCCCAACCTGGATTCGACTTCGGAAACGGAAAAGGAAGCGCCAGACAGCATAGGCATCAAGATTCATCGCAGCGAATACGTGAGACCAATTAGCGACTGACCAACGATTTTTCCTTTTGACCCAAACGGCTTACAATTCCCCCATGTCTGGGTGGAACAAACTTGTCGGTCACGACTGGGCCGTGCAATTGCTGACCAGTGCAATCGCCAATGAGCGGATCGGGCACGCCTATTTGATAACGGGAGCGGAGCAAATCGGCAAGACAACCTTGGCGCGCATTTTTGCTCAGGCGCTGAATTGTGAGGCACCCTCCCAGGAACGGCCGTGTAATCAATGCCGGACCTGCCATCTCATCGCAACCGATCATCATCCGGATGTCCGATTCATTCAACCCCAGATTAGCGAGCGCGGCAAACACTCTATCAAAATCGACCAGATTCGCTTGCTGCAGCAAGAACTGAATCTCTCTCCTTACGAGGCACGCACCCGCCTAGCGATTCTCAAACGATTCGATACCGCCAATATCAATGCGGCCAACGCCTTTTTGAAGACACTTGAAGAGCCGCCAAGCAAGGTCGTCTTGTTACTCACCGCCAACGATGCCGACTCGTTACTGCCTACCATTGCCTCGCGCTGTCGTACGATTGGACTGCGTCCCCTCAGCTCAGCGCTCATAGAAGAGAGCTTGATGATTCAGTGGGGCATCGGAGCAGACGAAGCCCAGCTTCTTTCCCACCTCGCCGCAGGCCGTCTCGGTTGGGCTGTCCAAGCGAGTCACAACAATACTATTTTGGCCGAGCGACAGAACCAACTAGCTCACCTTCGGAACACTCTGGAAAGCAATCGCGTTCGTCGCTTTGCCCTGGCAGGCAAACTTACTGGCAAACCAGAATCATTGCCTGCTTTACTCAGGACATGGCTCAGCTGGTGGCATGATCTCGCCCTACTCGCATTTCACGGAGATAGTTTCGTTCCAGCTGTGCCGATCAGCAACATCGACCAAAAACATCAACTCGCTGAATACGCGCACGAATGGAATCGGGAATGGATTCTGTCTGGATTCAAACAGACCGGTCAGGCCATCTGGCAGCTTGAAAGAAATGGTAACGTTCGGCTCGTACTGGAGAATCTTTTTCTTAGCTACCCGTTGCCGGACAAATCCAACTGATGAGCCCAGATTATCTAATGCCATGCCACCCAAATCCGCATTTGTTTACGAAAAACTGCACCCTATTCAAAAGTGCAGACAAAGTCTGAGTACATAGCCTGGGGAGAAATAAGCCTAATGAAACGATCGATCAAAATAGGGAGGTTGTTCGGGTTAGAAATAAGGGCCATGCCGTCGACCTTGCTTAGCATCATCACCATTTGGACTGCGCTAACGCTTCTAGCCATCAGACTGCTTAGGTGGAAACCCGAAAAAGCCATACTCACTGGTCTTCTGGCAACGCTGATCCATTATACTTCAGATTTCTGGCACCAATTGGGGCACGCCCAAGTTGCTGAACAAACCGGCTATCCCATGAGCGGGATGGAATTTAGGGGACCTATCGCTATATCACAATACCCCCGCAATGAAGGAATGATATCCGCGGACGTCCACATCCAGCGTGCCTTGGGCGGTCCGATTTTCAGTTTAATACTGTCGGTTCTCTCCGGCGTTCTGATGTTAGCCTTGCGACCCTTAGGAGGACCAGCTTTTGTCCTGGTAATCTTCACCTTTGTCGATAATCTTCTGGTCTTTACGGTGGGGGCTTTACTACCTCTTGGCTTCACCGATGGCAGCACGTTACTGCACTGGTGGGGTCACCGTCAAAAGGGACGCCGCATTGATATTCAAGGGCAACGCTAGCCTCAGCATTTACACTCCCCTTGGACACAGGTTCTACCGCAAGGAAAAAATACTAAGGTATAAAACGTGACACAAAACCAACCAGAAAGAAGCACCTTATTGGAATTTGCCCTGGATGCGATTTGGCAGGCAGGACGTATCACACTTGGCCATTTCCAATCTACCTTGGATGCCCAGCGCAAGGCAGATAATACCCCAGTCACCGTTGCCGATCAGCAAGCCGAGCAAAAATTGCGTCAAATGATCGCCGAGTATTGGCCGGATCATGGGATTCTTGGTGAAGAGTACGGTCAATCCTCTAGCAAGTCGCCTTACACCTGGATCATTGATCCCATTGATGGTACCAAATCGTTCATAAGCGGAGTACCGCTTTACGCCAATTTGCTGGCCCTAACCGATGGTGACAAAGCGTTGATCGGCATAGCCAATTTTCCGGCGCTTGGTGAGACCCTGTACGCCATGCGCGGTGAGGGCTGTTATCGGAACGGCCGTCGTGCCCGTGTCTCAAAAGTTGATCGCCTTGCCGATGCCGTGCTGCTGACATCTGGGCTGGACTATTTCGGCAGCAAATCATCTGCCTGGCAACGTCTGGTAAACAACACCTATACGCAGCGAACCTGGGGCGATGCCTATGGCTACTTCTTAGTCGCCACCGGTCATGCCGAAGTTATGGTAGATCCAGCCATGTACATCTGGGATTCAGCGCCGTTCCAGGTTATTATGGAAGAAGCGGGTGGCACTTTTACGGATTGGCGTGGGATCCCCACCATCCACGCTCATGAAAGCATCGCCACCAATACGAAACTGTTCGATCAGGTTATGGCCGTCATCAATCCGGAATAGAATCGCGACGACTCCCTGACGGACGTAAGTACGCGGGCCCAAACCCAGCCTATGACCGAAAAGGACACAAACAGCGGCGGTCAATCCTCACTGCGCGATTATCTAGTATCTTACTGGCGCGGAGATCTCTTGGCCTTGCTGCTCTTGTTGCTGGCCACATTGTTCTTCTTTTGGCCTGTAGTAATAGGTAGAGCATGGATTCCCCGCGGTGGCGGTGATTCCGTCTCTTTCATCTACCCCATGTATCGCTTTGCCGTCCAGAGCTTCTGGTCAGGCATAATTCCCCTTTGGAACCCTTATCAGTACGCTGGAACATCCTTCATCGGCGACAACCAGAGTGGCATCTTTTATCCATTCAATTTGTTGTTGTTCATAATTAATCCCAATTTTTCCTACAAAGCGATTGAAGGTCTCGTCATATGGCACATCTTCTTCGCTGGCGGGGTCATGTACATCTGTTTGCGCCTGCTTCGTTCCTCCAAACCCATTTGGCGGCCGGCCGCCTTGGTTGGCAGTCTGGCCTTTATGTTTTCCGGCGTATTTATTGCCCACATTGGCAATCTCAATCTGATCGCTGTCGCCGCCTGGCTCCCCCTAGTTTTTCTCACTTTGCATCACGCCATTTCCGCTCGGCAAACCAAAACAAGAGTGGTCTGGTCCATATTCGGTGGCGTAACGCTTGGGCTGAGCACACTTGCTGGACATGGCCAAATGACATTCTTGTTGGCTTCTTTTGTTGCTGCTTATGCGTTATTCCGCAGCGTGAGCGACCGGCAACTGTGGCCACTTTTGCTGCTGGGCATAATGGGCTTAACGGCCGTTGCCGTAGCCGCAATCAATCTTTTCCCCTCCCTCGAAGCCGTGAAGTATACCGTCCGCGCCGGCTTTGACATCGAACAAGCCGCCAACTATGCCCTGCCCTGGCGTGGCCTACTCGGTCTTATAGCCCCCGATTTCTTCGGTCGGGGAGAGGGCAATTTCTGGGGCAATTGGGCGCGTGTTGAATACGGCTACGTAGGCGTGTTGACACTGTTTCTGGCCGGTTTGGCCATTGTCTCTAGCCGATCCCGTCTCACCCTCTTCTTCACCTTGTCGGCATTTCTGTTTCTCCTGCTTGCGTTGGGACCCCACACCTTCCTTCTTCCGCTGATTCTACGCTGGCTCCCCTTTTTCCCCTTTCAGGTGCCGGCACGCTTCATGCTCTTGGCTGATTTTGCCCTCGCATCTCTAGCTGCGATCGGCATGGATAGCCTTGACCACCGCCCTAAAACCTTTCGCTTATTCATGATAGGAGCAGCGCTAATTGCCGTCACCTTGTTCGCTCTCTTGCTCTGGCAATACAAGTCCAATATTAGCTTGGTTCCTCACCACCAGCAGCAAATACAGCAAGCGATTGCCGTATTTGCCGTGTTCGCTACTGCAAGTTGGTTGCTCATCCTAACCAGAGGCAAGAACTGGATTTCGCTGAATAGGTTTGGGGTGCTGGCCATCATTCTTTTGGCCGTGGACCTGATTTTCTTGGGCCGTTTCATAGAGATTGAGTGGAATGATCCCATGCCTGGTTTTGCGGCAGGCAGTCAGGCTTTGGAATACATCAAATCTGATCCCGGTCTACCGCGCATCGATATCGCCACCGGTGCTTGGCAGCCTAACCTTCCCCAGATCGAACAACTATACTCCATTGGTGGTGTGTACAATCCTCTCGAATTGACCAACTACGCCGCCTACATTGGCTCAGTCGGTTATCGGGGCTCAACACCTTATAACATACTTGGTACCAAGTATGTTATTGGCGGCAAGAATACTCCACCTGCAGATACGAACTTCATAATACCTGTATTTGATGACGATCCCCATGTCATAGTTTATCTTAACACCTTGGCACTGCCGCGCTTCAATGTTGTCTACAATACATCCATCGTGGCCAATCATGACCTCGCCTTTGAGGCCATTCATGCCGACAACTTCGATCCCCTTCAGACAGTCATCTTGGAAAATGGTGAACCGCTGCAACAAGAGCCTGGCAAATCCGCCATCACCATTCTGCGTTACGATCCAAATCGAGTCGCCTTTGAGGTCAGCACTGATCGACCCGCCTACTTCTTGCTTAGTGATATTTACCATCCCCATTGGCAAGCAACTGTTGATGGCATGGCAGCACCGATCCTTTTGGCAGACTATGCTCTGCGTGCTGTCGCCCTTGAGCCCGGCAAACACGTCATTGAAATGTGGTATTCTCCCCCCGGCTGGACCTTGGGTCTTGTTACTTCCGTTTCCACTGTGTTATTCCTGTTGATCCTTCTTGTGATCTGGATACGGCGACGCCGTAAGTTTACGCCTGATCGATGAAGAAAGTTAACCACAAAGCTGTTGCCTACATTACCCATGGGATCAACTTGCTTGTCTTCCGCCACCCTCATCATCCGCTCGCCGGCATCCGGGTTCCTACCGGTACCATTGAGGCCGGCGAAACGCGGGTCGAGGCAGTCATGCGCGAAGCTTGTGAAGAGATAGGGCTAGAATACTTGCAGTTACACAGTTTCTTAGGCACCGCCAAAGACGACATATCTCCCTACGGAAGAGACGAGATTCAACGACGCTTTTTCTACCACCTGATCTATACGGCAGAACCCCCTGACTCCTGGTGGCATTACGAGCGCATTCCCTCCAGTGGCCAAATGGAATCCATCCTGCTTGAGTTCCATTGGGCAAGCTTGAATGACCGTCCTCCGGAACTAATCGCAGGTCAAGGGGCACTATTAGAGCAACTCGATCTTCATGGCTAAGCAGCGTGAGCATCGGTACAATTGAGTGATTATGCTGGTCACTTGGGCTGATGTTCAGCCTGCAATTTTGAGGTTTGTAATCTTGACGAAGGAAGAATCCATGCGCCTGATCCGCCTATTTCACGTTCTACTCGGTCTGAGTCTGGTCGCAGTTTTATTAGGGGCTTGCAGTGGACCAGCTACTGAATCATATAACGAGACCTTTGATCAAACCGGCGGCTGGAGTAGTGGCGACGACACCTATACTGAAGGCGAGATCATAGATGGCGTTTATGACCTGCTCATTAAGGGGGATGATGTCAGCCGTTGGGCATCGGCTGGCAAGGAATTCGGCGATGGTATATACAGTGTCGAAGCCACCCAAATCGAGGGACCTTTAGACAACGGCTACGGCATGTTGCTGCGTGCCGATACTGACAGCGGAGATTTCTACCTGTTCAAAATTAGCGGTGATGGCTATGTCTGGATAGGCCGCTATCGGGACGAAGCGGAGGAACAATCGATGATTGGTGATCACTGGTTCGAGTCATCGGCCGTTAAACAGGGGCTCAACCAAGCCAACATACTGCGTGTCGAAGCCGAAAGCGGCAACATGATTTTTTATGTCAATGGCCAGGAAGTCGGCCGTGTCACAGACAAGGCCTTCCAGAGTGGCGACATCGGCCTCTTCGCCCAGTCCCTTGGCCTCGGTGGGGTTCGCATTCAATTTGACAATTTCTCTGTCACCCCACCAGATCGGTAAGTGCGCCCCGGCCTATTACACAGAACATTTTTGCGCTTACTTATTTATGATCGATTTCCGTCGATGCTAACGGAACCTTCATGCTAGATGTAGACAAGACAGAAGCTGACAGCCTAGATTCAATACGCGACCGTAACACAGGGCAGATGCTCTTGAGCCGAGCCGAAGTGTTGCGTGATTACAACCTCGCTGTGCAAAGCCGCGCCGCCAGTCTCATTGGGCGTCGAGAAGTTTTGAGCGGCAAAGCCAAGTTTGGCATTTTTGGTGATGGCAAGGAATTGGCTCAGATCGCCATGGCCAAGGCATTCCGCCATGGCGATTTCCGATCTGGATATTATCGCGACCAAACTCTTATGTTTGCCCTTGGACTTTCCAGCATCCAGCAGTTCTTTGCCCAATTGTACGCCCATCCAGACGTAGCGGCCGATCCCCATTCTGGTGGTCGCCAGATGAACGCTCACTACGCGACGCGCTTGCTCAATGACGACGGCACCTGGCGTGATCAGACCAAGATGTACAACTCATCAGCCGACCTTTCGCCAACCGGAGCGCAAATGCCACGCCTGGTTGGCCTGGGCTATGCCTCGCGTCTCTACCGCGAGCTTGATGAGTTGAAACATCTGACTCACTTCTCACACAATGGCGACGAAGTCGCATTCGGTACTATCGGTAATGCCGCCTGTGCTGAAGGTCTGTTTTGGGAATCCCTCAATGCCATTGGTGTACTTCACGCTCCAGTGGTCATGTCGATTTGGGACGACGATTACGGAATTTCCGTGACCAACGAATTCCAGATCACAAAGCAAGACCTATCGATACTGTTCAGAGGCTTTCAACGCGAAAAGGATTCTTCAGACGGTTTCGACTTATACACGGTCAAGGGCTGGGATTATCCGGCACTAATCGAAACATATGCCAAAGCGGTTCAGGTAGCACGGCGTGAACACATTCCAGCTGTCATCCATGTTATTGAGATGACTCAACCCCAGGGGCACTCAAGCTCCGGCAGTCATGAGCGGTACAAGTCGGCAGAACGCTTGAAATGGGAAGCTGAATTCGACTGTATCACCCAGTTTCGTGAATGGATCATCAGACAGCACATCGCAGAATCCGGTGAACTCGACCAGGCCGATCGCAATGCCAGCAAGATTGTCGAGAACATACGGGTCAAAGCATGGAAAGCCTTCTCCTTGCCCATCTTCCGTGAAAGACAAGAGGTAGCAGATCTCATTCAAGAGTTGGAAATTGCATCCCGCAACCAGGGACAATTAGAGACGATCCGCCAGCAATTGATGCGCAAAGCAACCCCATATCGCAAAGATATCATGGCTGCCATCCATAGGGCCTTACTGGTCGTCAAGGACGAACCGGTCCAGGTCAGGCAAAAGTTATTGACCTGGAAACAAGAACAGACAGCCATTAACCTCCATCGGTTTGGCTCTCATCTATATAGCGAGTCCCCACTATCGGCATCGAGCATAGCAGAAATCCAACCTTTGTACTCTGACGACTCGCCCACAGTGACCGGTTTTCAGATACTGGCCGCCGCCTTTGATGCCATATTACAGCGCGATCCACGCGTGATCGCTTTTGGCCAGGACGTTGGGCAATTGGGCGGCGTGAATCAAACTTACGCCGGCCTGCAAAAGAAATACGGAGCGCTGCGCGTCTCCGACACAGGCATACGTGAAGCGACCATCCTCGGTCAGGCGATTGGTATGGCCCTTCGCGGCCTGCGCCCCATTGCCGAAATTCAGTACTTGGATTACCTCCTTTACGCTTTGCAGATTATGTCGGACGATTTGGCGACGCTTCACTGGCGTACCGCAGGAGGGCAGAAGGCCCCTGTCATCATCAGTACCAGAGGCCACCGCCTGGAAGGCATCTGGCACGCTGGATCGCCGATGTCAAGTATCGTGAACCTGGTGCGCGGCATGCATGTCCTCGTGCCCCGTGACATGACAAGGGCCGCTGGATTCTACAATACGTTGCTAGATGGGGATGAACCAGGTTTAGTCGTAGAAGTCCTAAACGGCTATCGGCTGAAAGAGAAGCTGCCGAACAATATCGCTGAAATAAGGGTGCCGCTAGGCGTACCGGAGATAATTCGTGCGGGCCAGGACGTAACGCTCGTGACCTACGGAGCCTCTTGCCGCATTGCCGCGGAGGCCGCCGAACTGCTAGCCCAGGCTGATATTGACCTGGAGATCTTGGACGTTCAATCATTACTGCCTTTCGACCGTCACGGCCGTATCCTACAATCACTAAAGAAAACGAGCCGCATCGTCTTTATGGATGAAGATGTGGTCGGAGGCACCACCGCCTATATGATGCAACAAGTGATCGAGAATCAAGGCGGTTATTCTTGGTTGGATTCTGAACCACGCACCGTTTCTGCAAAAGCTCACCGCCCCGCGTACGGCTCAGACGGAGCTTACTTCTCTGCGCCAAACGTTGAAGACGTCTTTGATGCCGTTTATGACCTGATGACTGAAGCAAACCCCAAGAGGTACCCGCTCTTCTACAAGTAAGGCCTCTTGCCATCCGCTTCCAAGAGGATATCCATTGCCGGCTAATACCGAAAGAGAGACCCTATGACGACTAAGATTATCCTGCCGGAAATGGGCGAGGGTGTGATCGAGGGCACATTATCCCGCTGGTTGGTTCACGAAGGAGATAAAGTGCAGCAGTACGACCCCATCGCTGAGATTGAAACGGACAAAGTCACTACCGAAATCAGCACAGAAGTAGCAGGGATTGTGCTGAAGTTATGCGTGAACGAAGGCGAAACAATACCTGTAGAAACCGTATTAGCCTTCCTCGGAAATCAAGATGAAGAATTGCCTGTTGACTACGGCACGACCGATCATCCTACAACTTCCAACGGTCCAGAGCGCCCAGATAAGCCACTTCTTTCGCCAACAGATAGGGAACCTGTCTCCACCCACAAGAAGGCTACACCGGTCGCGTCAGCCCCATAGTCGGCCGTATCGCCGTCGAGCACAACGTCGATTTAGCTCTTGTCACTGCTACCGGTAGAGACGGCCGTATTACTAAGCAGGACATGCTAGATTATTTGGAATCGAGTACCACCACACCACGGCAAACCACTCCGGCCGCTGAGCTATCTTCTTTAGACAAGACTTCTCTTGCTGCGAAACAACCACCGCTTCCCGGTTTGACCGCGGGTCAGGGTGACGAATTACTACCCATGACCGGCATGCGCCAGGCAATCGCCGAGCACATGGTTCACAGTAAACGCACGAGCCCCCATGTGACCACGGTTTTCGAGTTTGACTTCTCGACCGTATCCGCACACCGTGCCGCGCACAAAGAACACTTTGAACGAGATGGTGCTAAACTGACCTACACCGTCTATATTGTTGCCGCCACAGTTCTCGCCTTGAAGCGTCACCCCCTGGCCAACAGCGCTCTGGACCGAGGAAGGCATAATACTCCGTCGTGACATAAATATCGGCATGGCTGCCGCCGTTCCGGAAGGCCTGATAGTACCTGTCATCAAAAACGCTGACGAGATGAACCTGCTCGGCCTGGCAAGAACCATTAACGATCTCACCAATCGTGCTCGCAACAAAAAACTAGAGCCTGGGGATGTTCAAGGTGGCACCTTCTCTATCACCAACCACGGTACATCAGGCAGCCTCTTTGCCACGCCCATCATCAACCAGCCCCAAGCTGGAATTCTGGGTATTGGCAAGATTGAAAAGCGCGTCAAGGTGATCGATGACGCACTCGCCATACGGCCGTTAGCATTCGCCAGCTTTACATTTGATCACCGAATTCTCGACGGTGCCACAGCCGACGCCTTCGTTGGCTCTATTAAGGATATTATTGAGGGTTGGTCATAGCTCCGCTTTGTTCTTGCCACCATTTGCGCAGCAGGTCGGGCATCCGAGCTGGGCGCAACGTTTTTAGGTCGGCGAAATAACCTTGCTGCCGTGCAAAAGTCGAGACTTGCTCCCCGACCTTGATCTCCGCTTCTACCATCCAACGCACACGGCTGAGATTGCTAACCCACATCACTCCTGTTACTTCATCGCCAAAGCGCACAGGTCGGCGATATTCAACTTCCGTCTTGGTCAGAATGGGGCTTAACCCATCAGCCAACATCGTCTCTATTGGGTAAACATCAACCATGAGCTCAGTTCGCAGATCCTCCAGCCAGCGAATGAAAACCGCGTTGTGGACAATATTGGCGAAGTCAATGTCATAAGTTTTGACACGGATAGGTATGCTGATTTGCGATGGCCGTTCTGCCAACATTCGTTATTCCTTCAGCCACAGCTTGAACAGGTCGACATCGAGCAGCCGTTTTCTACTCACGTCACTCCAAACCGTCCATGTAGAAACTCAACCACGATCCGGTCAATCATGTCTCCACTACCGTCCCAGCGTTCTTCCAGATTCTCTTGCCCCACCAGGGCGCGCAGCGCCCTGCGAGTCTCTTCATCAAACGTGCCGCTGACATCACCACTGTAGTGTCCGGTACGCCGCATCAACATCTGCAAGTCTGCAGCCTCATCAGCCAGAGGGATCAAATCATTGCTGTTGACCTCGCCGAAGAAGAGATGGTGCAAGCGCAAGATTTCGCCCAGCTTGGCGATCGGTCGCGGATTATCGTCAACGCGTAAATCCAGATAACGATCGTTATTACCGCCGTAACCTCCACCCTCACGTACGACCAAAACGGCCGCCGCCTGCCGTCCACGACTATCGCCGCCTGCTTCCTGTCCTGCGGCCAACGCAGCCACCAACCAGTCCGCCAGTTCCCCCGAACCTACTCGCCTTTCCTCAAAAGTGGCCGCCATAGCCTCAACTGTGCCTGGTACCAGAATATTCCCCTGGCAAGCATATCCATCTCCTACATGGTGACCGGCCCAGGCGTGGCAATCCTCGCCTGTGAAAGAAGCCGCTTGTCCGTTTTGGTCCACCATACCCACTTGCCGCGAGCGTCGTCCTTGATCAGCCTCGGTTAATATTTTGATCGCTTCTTCCGCCGGGTAGCCCTGCTCCATTAGATCAAGGCCATCTGGTCCATAGCGCAAATTGGCAAAGGCCTGCGTTGCAACTGCTCCAGCTTCGCCTCGCGCCCAGGAAACCACTGCCCCAACCGCAAGGAATTTCGATTGCACGGCTACGCCCCATTCCTGACGGCCCGGATCATAAGCAACAATAGAAAACGTCGCGATTGGCTTCATGATTCACCTCAGACAAAGTCCTCGCTAGCCGCTAGCCACTTCGTCTTCTGATTCAGCTTCGTCCTCTTCATCAAACGGCAAAGGAGGCCGCAGCACGACTTCCAACACCTCATCAACATGATCAACCAGGATAAACTTGATATCCTGGCGCAATTTCTTGGGTATATCCTGCAAATCACTCTTATTCTTACTCGGCAGGACAAAAGTCGTGATCCCGGCTCGCCGCGCGGCAAGCGCCTTTTCCCGGACGCCCCCGATCGGTAACATACGGCCCCGTAGCGTTATCTCACCCGTCATACTCACATCTCTTCGTATCGGACGGTTGGTAAACGCGGATATCAACGCTATAGCCAAAGAAATGCCGGCCGACGGACCATCTTTGGGTACAGCCCCTTCAGGCAGATGAATATGGATATCCGTGCGTTCAAAAAGATCCAATGGTATATCCAGTGCGCGTGCCTGGCTGCGCGTATAGGTCAGAGCCGCTTGCGCGCTTTCCTGCATCACCTCGCCCAATTGCCCGGTCAGGGTCAGCGATCCTTTGCCTGGCATCAGGTTAACTTCTATGAACATGATTTCGCCGCCAGTGGACGTCCAGGCAGCCCCTGTTGCCACGCCTACTTCATCTTGGTCCGGTAACACATCATATATATATCGCGGAGGGCCAAGAAGCTCCTCTATTTTGTGCGCCGACACGCGCCGCGGATACCGTTTGTCTTCCGCTACCAAACGCGCCACTTTGCGGCAAACAGATGCTATTTCACGTTCCAGGTTACGCACGCCCGCCTCGCGAGTATAAAGACGAATCAAAGACTTTAAACCTTCATCTTCGATTCGTACGCCCTTGTTGTCCAGCCCATGTTGTGCCATCTGTTTCGGAACCAGGAACTGCCTGCATATCTCCAGCTTTTCCTCCTCAAGATAACTTGAGAATTCTATAACTTCCATCCGGTCCAGTAACGCCGACGGAATTGTATCCAGGTAATTGGCAGTAGTGATAAATAGCACCTGGGAAAGATCATAACTGGCATCCAGATAATGATCTGAAAAACTGTTATTTTGTTCCGGGTCCAGCACTTCTAAAAGGGCTGCAGCCGGATCGCCACGAAAATCAAGCCCCAGCTTGTCTATCTCGTCCAGCATGAACAACGGGTTGATCGTTCCCACACGCCGCATCGCCTGTAAGATTCGTCCTGGCATCGCTCCGATGTAGGTACGACGATGCCCTCGAATTTCCGCCTCGTCATGAACCCCGCCCAGGCTCATACGTACAAACTCCCGCCCCAGGGCAGTGGCGATAGAGCGGCCGAGAGAAGTTTTCCCAGTTCCAGGCGGGCCAACAAAACAGAGAATAGGTCCACGCATATTTTCAGGCGCAATTTGTCTGACCGCGATATATTCCAGAATGCGGTCCTTTATCTTCTCCAACCCGTAATGATCAGCATCCAAAATAGCCGCGGCATTAGCCACATCGAGATTGTCTTGCGACCTCTCATGCCAAGGCAGTTCCACAAGCCAATCAATATACGTGCGAATAATGCCGACCTCCGGTGACATGGGCGGCATGGAGCTCAATCGCTTCAATTCACGATCCGTCCGAGCCTTTACCTCTTCCGGCAGATCTTTCTTCTCGATGGCTTCGCGCAGTTCGGCCATTTCCTGGGTGAAAACATCCATTTCGCCCAGTTCACCCTGGATCACGCGCATCTGTTCGCGCAAGAAGTACTCCCGTTGCGAACGGTCAACCTCCTGTTGTACTTGAGAGTGAATTTCATCCTCAAGCTCCAGAACGTTCAATTCTTTACCCAGGGCCACGCTAATCTTCTGTAATCGTTCGGTAGGGTCGAATGTTTCCAGAAGCTCCTGGCGTGATTCAAGAGATAGGAACAGCGTAGAAGCAACGAAATCAGCGAGCCAACCTGGCAAGCTCATATTTAACGCAAAAGTATACGCGTCTTCTGGAATGTTGCGGTTGAGCATGACCACCTTTTCAAAAAGGGTCAGAACCGCACGCATTAGAGCCTCTGTGTTATCATGCCAATCTGAAGGTTCATCGATGACGCGCGCGCGCGCGCGAATGTATGGATACAATTGCGTAAATTCGACCAGTTCTACCCTTCGTTTGCCCTGGGCTAGTACACTGGTCGTATCATCCGGCAACCGAAGTATGCGACCGGTCGTAATTTCCGTGCCAATGACGAACAGATCATCATAGCCCGGGTCCATCTCCTCGGCGTCATGTTGCGCGGCCACGATCAGGTTCTCGTCGTTTGCACTGGCTGCCTTAATGGCCGCTAATGAGCGCTCCCGCCCGACGAACAAGGGCATAACCATTTGCGGATATAGGACGACATCTCGTAACGGCAAGAAGGGGCACTCTATCATGCCATCCTTAGTTTTCGTCTCCTTTTCAGGAAAAATCTCTGCGTCCAAATCCGGAAACGTAGCCAGAAAGTCCGGAAGCTGGTCGAATCCAATTTCATCATCTTCGTGCATAAGGGGTTCCTCAATGTGCAATCAACTGGGATTTTAAACTGTCCCATTGATTAAGCAAATCACCCACGAAAATAATGGAACCAGTTGCACAGATTAGATCACCAGCTTCCGCCAGCTTGAAGGCCTCCCTTAACGCCTCCCCTGCCGTCTCACAAACGGTCGTCTCAAAACCCATGTTAGAAGCCAAATCGGCCAATTGCGTAGGTGAAGCGGCACGAGGGTGATCCGCGGCGGCAACGAATACTTGATGCGCCATCGGGAATAGCAACGCCATCATCCGAGCGATAGCTTTGTCTTCCGGTGCCCCAAATATGAGCCACAACCGCTCATATTCATAGACATTAATCAATGCAGCCTTCAGCTTATTTGCCGAATCTTCGTTATGGGCCGAATCTACCAGCAAAGTCGGTCGGCCGTTCGCCTGATAAACAGTTTGCAGGCGACCGTCCCACCTCACATCAGCCAATCCTGCCCGCACAGCAGACAGTGTAATACCCGGCACATAGTCTCGAACGCTGTGTAATATAGCAAGTACGACCATGGCATTCTCAAGCTGATGCTCGCCGGCCAACGCCAGATCAAATGCAGTAGAGACAGGTATAAATTGCTCATCCGCCGAACGAGTGATGACCAGTTCTCTGACTCACTCCTGTATATTGCCAGTCCCGCCCTATGACACAAATGGGGCTTCCACGTTCGGCGGCAATTGCCTCCAGGCGAGCCAGCGCCTCCTGCCGCTGCGGAGCTGTCACAACCGGCACGCCTGGCTTAATAATCCCGCCTTTCTCGCCAGCGATCTGTTCCAGAGTATTTCCGAGCAAATAAGTGTGGTCGAGACTAAGACTGGTGATAACCGAAACCAGCGGCACGAGCACATTCGTTGCATCAAGCCGTCCCCCTAATCCAACCTCGATAACCGCGATATCCACCTTCTCCTTGGCGAAATAACGGAAAGCAACGGCCGTAACAATCTCGAACCACGTCACGCCCGGAACCTCATCCAGTTGCTGCTGCACTTCGTCCATGATCGTGACGAAATCACCCTTGCTGATATGCCCTTCTGGGTCTTCAGTCGAGACAATACGGATGCGCTCCCGGAAATCACGCAGATGTGGCGACGTATACAGCCCGACCCGGTAGCCAGTCGCCGCCAGTACCGCCGTGCACATAGCCGCTACCGAACCCTTTCCCTTCGTTCCCGCAATATGAATCGTCGGATATTGCTGATGTGGGTTATTCAACAGTTCCAGCAGTTGCCGCGGGCGTTCGCTATCCATCTTGCTCGCCTGGTAACGGTCAATCGCCTTCTGTTCCAGGTTGATGTAACTATACAGAGTATCCAGCACCTTTTCATAGGCACTATCAGTATCTAGATGAGTTTCACTAATCATTAGTTAGAATTGTAGCCGATATCATCACCGAAACCCGTTTTTTAGCCAAATAGGTCATGCCTCCTAAGAGGAAATACCTTCATTTGTGCACATCAAAACCAGGTTTTCACAGTTATCAACAAATTTTCCGCCCACCCTTGGCAAGCTGCCAAACAATGGCTACACTTTCGTAGCAAGCCATAAGGAGCAACCAACTGTGGAAACAATCGTTATCTTACATTCGCGCCTGGCCAATACAGTCTGGCTTTACCTTCTAATTCTGGGCCTTTGGAGCCTTATGCGCGCCATTCGCGGTGATGGCCTTAGCGGCAATTTCTTCGGTGCTCTGGTTATTGCCCAGGTGCTTATCTTTGTCCAGGCCTTATTGGGTGCGTATCTTTGGTTGAGCGGGCAAAGCAGCGAGCTGCTGAATTCGACAATGCATTTCCTGTATGCCGGCTTTTCGCTGGTTTTTCTACCCTTCGTATTTCTATATTGGCTGCGCGGAGACGACTCCAACCGCGGGCAATGGGTCATGAGCTTCGCTGTCTTATTCCAATTCGGCACCATCTTCTATCGTTTCGGCCCCTACGCATCGGTCTAGCTCTCACTGACTACTTCAAGAGCGCGCCGCACGGTCTCCTGGTCTAAGCCGAATTTACTGGACACGGCCGTCACCAAGTCTCCCTGTATCACCTGATCATACCGCTTGCCATCCTTGAAATAGGTAAATTGCGCTGGTTCCTCTCCACTCGTAAATCGCCACGGCAGCTCGTCCAATATCTTGTGCACAATCACGCGATCCAGAAAGTAACCATCCGCCCCATAATCTTCAATTGTTGCTCGACGATATGCTTCCTCGCTGACCGCTCGATCGATAAGGGTAAAAGCGTTCCAATTTGGATGCGGTTGCCGCTCAATCTGGTATCGGTCTGCCCCTTCCGGGCGGATCGTATAGTGATAGAAAGGTGTTCCACGCTGCGAAACCCCTTCGGGGCTGAATGGAAGCGCAGCGTATAATGGGAAACCAGCATCCACCAACCACTTCTGTCCGTCAATCAAAATGATAATGGCCGTGTGACACCCGATTGAGTCGCCCATATTGTTAATCGTCAGGTAACCTTCGTAACCCAGCGTAAGCAGCAAAGAAAAGAAAGCATAATTACTTTCGAAGCAGGTGCCCCCACCGCCTCGCTGCAAATGATCCTGCCAGAACTCCGCAGGCCAGCGCGGGCAAGCTTCCAACTCATTCGTTTGGGCCCGCTTTACGATACGCACAGCGCTCTCCCACGGCACCACCCGTACATAAGCATTAATCAGCTTGTCTAATTGGCGACGGTCGGGTCGTTCTACGCACACCTGCAGCCGCTTCAGCACGGCCATCGCCAGATCTGGATCTAGCGTTTGAATACTCATTTCCTCAGCTTAACCTGCCTCACATAACTGGATCTTCCTCAACCAACGATACTTGATGAATCCTGACAATTCTGTTGGGCAACCTCTGTAGTCGCGGAATTATTCCCACGCTCCCGCTATGCGATTGTGAAATCAGGGCCGCGTTCACCTACGAATTTGGTTAATCCTCATTAATTAGCCCGCAGCATTATAGACTTCGTTACTGCCAAATTCAATTCGAGCATGGAACCCATCGCTAAGTCGACGGTAAATAGTGTTGCTCCTCGTCTGCCCAGACGTTAGAATGCAGCGCATAGGGGGCAACCCAAACGTTGCCTAATAGGTTATCCATTGATAGAGCAATCCGACAAGGCGGATCCGGTCCTTCCGCTCACAGACCGGGAGCAAGCCCCTCCTCTTCCGCCTGACGCCAATGCACCCGAGCAGGAACAAAGCATTGTCCAAGCCGCGGCCATGTTGGCCGTCGGCAACGTTGTCAGCCGTCTCATCGGACTGGCGCGCCAGACTGTCAAAGCCAACCTGTTTGGAGCATCCGGCCTTTTAAGCGCCTTCGAAGTTGCCGCCTTCGTCCCCATCAGCCTTTACGAGCTGATCATTGGCGGCATGGTGAACGCTGCTCTCGTACCCGTATTCAGTGACTATGCCTCCAAAGAACGGCGCGATGAATTGTGGGGAGTACTGAGCACCGTGCTAAGCGTAGCCACAATCGTCTTGTTGCTCGTTATCGCCGTCGTGGAGCTATTCGCGCCGCAAATCGCCTGGCTCGTTGGCGCCAATGAATTCAACGAATCGGCCCTTACAGTGGTTGCCATTCGTTTGATGCGTATGGCCGCTCCAACCATTCTTTTTCTTGGTATCGCCAGCGTGCTCACCGGCGCTCTATTTGCCCTCAAACGCTTCAATGTACCCGCTTTCATCGGTGCTGTCTTCAACGGTACGATTGTGCTGGTTGCGTTGCTAAGACCCGCTCAAATTGACAGTCTCGTTTGGGGCATGTTGTTAGGCTCGCTGTTGCAGATCGTAGTGCAACTCTGGGCGCTTCGCGATGCGCACCTACGCTGGCGATTTGATTGGCAGCATCCAGCGGTAAGGCGTATCTTGCAGCTTTATACACCCATCGTAGCTGGTCTGGTGATTAACCAACTGGCCATCGCATTGAGCTACAATCTCGCCACGCGCACGGGCGATCAAAGTATCTCCTTCATGAGGTTCGCCACAACACTTTACCAGTTTCCCCTCGGCTTGGTTGTTACCGCGCTCTCCGTCGCCACGCTGCCCACACTTGCACGTCAGGCAAGCGGGCAATTGTTAGCCTTCAAACAAACGCTTTCCGAAGGGATACGGCTGGTCATTACGCTTATCTTACCCGCCACGGCCGGTCTCTTTGCCCTGGCCGTGCCTATTGTGGCCCTTCTTTTTGAGCACGGTGAATTTACCGCCCAGGATACGGCGACCACGGCGCTGGTGCTGCGCGTCTATCTCTTTGGCTTGCCCTTTGCGGCCGTTGACCAAATGTTGGTCTATTCCTCCTTTGCCCGCAAGGATACCTGGCGCCCCGCATTGGTTGGCGTGATCAGCATCCTTATTTACTCTTTGACTGCCGTAGCCCTGCTCCGCCCGCTAGGATTGCTCAGCCTCATGGTCGCCGACGGCGTGAAACATGTGACCCATACGATCATGATGCTCTGGGTTATCAGAGGTCAAATTGGGGGCTTGCGCGGTTTCGGCATCAGCAAAACGCTGCTTAAATCGATCGTCGCTGCCATCGTCACCGGCGCAGCCGCCTATGCCGCAGCAGATTTCGCCGCCACGATTTCTCCCCGTACAGGATTTTCGCAGAGCCTACTAATAGTTCTCGTAGGCGGGGCAGCCGGCGCATTGGCCTATACGGCAATGGTCTTCGTCCTCAATATCTCAGAGGCAAAATCCCTGACCCGCATGTTGTCACGACGCTGATTCTCAGCCGCCTGGGTCGCTTCCCTCAAGCTCCTTACCAGTCAAGCTTGAATTCTTATGCAGCTTACTCCACAACTTAGTTCAAACCATAAAGTTCAGGCCGGCGATCAACAAATACCGGTATCTTGCTTCTTACGGTCTTGACCAAGGCGAGATCGATCTCAGCCGTTAGCAAGGTTTCGCTTTTGCCAGCCTCGGCGATGGTTTCACCCCACGGATCAATAATACAGGAGTGTCCAAAGAAGGTAGCATCCCCAGATTTGCCGACTCTATTACAGGCGATGACAAACATCTGATTTTCGATAGCCCGTGCCTTCAACAAAGTTAGCCAGTGCGCAAGGCGAGGTTTGGGCCATTCAGCCGGTAGAACAACCATGCTGGCCCCACCTAAGGCATACTCGCGAAACAATTCCGGAAACCGAAGATCGTAACAGATAGCAAGACCAACTTTTCCCCAAGAAGAATCCACGAGGGTCAGCCGGTCACCTGCCGTCAGATATTTTTCTTCATCCATTAGCCGGAACAGATGAACTTTGCTATACACTCCCAGATTATTGCCCAGTCGGTCCAGAAACACGGCCGTATTCCCATAACGTCCCCCGCCCATGCAGGACAAGATGGAACCAACAATTGCTATGCCTTGCTCCCGAGCAAGATCAGCTACGACGGAAAATACGCCCTTATCAGTCGTTGTGGCGTGATCGGCAGCATGCTGCAGGTCATAACCGGTAGACCATAGTTCCGGGAAAACAACAAGATCAGATCCGCGTCCAGCCGCCTCGGCCGTCATTGCTTGTACAGTCGCCAGATTAGACGCAACATCACCGATCTTTACATCCATTTGCCCAAGTGAAACCACTAGCTTCATCTTATCAACCATTATGGTACACGATGTCCTCTTTGCCAACACCGTAATCATCCGCCAGCCTCAGCAGTGCATCATTGCCATGTCTGCATTATAATATTCTGCGACGGACCTGTCTCCAAAACCATTTAGGAGTTTGTCATGCTTGTCGTACTATCAGATCTTCACTTTGAGGAAGAGGCCGCCAACCATATCTTCGGTGATGGCAGCCTACCTCCTTTGAAGTTCCAGCGAAATCTGCCGGCCAAACCATTCCAACTCTTGATAAATCATTTGGCCACCGAATCGATACGCAACTCGGCGCAGCGCCTCGATTTTGTCCTGGCAGGAGATATATTCGACCTGCATCGCACCGGTCTCTGGTTCACGGAAAATCCAGCCGACATCAGGCCCTATGTCCCTTCCACAGAGATAAGCCCGCAGCTGGAGGCCCTGGTTCTACGTATCATACACGGCATCAGCCAGGAAAATAATGTGGTCGCTGTCTTGCAGCTGTTTCGATTGCTAAGCTCCGGCAAATACATCGACGAAAAAGGCGAAATACGGCCTTTTCCCGTTCCTGTGGAACTTCACTACGTTCCCGGTAACCACGACCGCATGATCAACGCGTCACCGGTGATTCGCCAGGCCATTCGTGAAACACTGGGTACCCGTGAGCACGGCGCTCTTTTCCCATATGTACTAACCATCGAGCCGGAACAAGCCCTGATCCGGCACGGGCACGAATACGATTATGCAAACTTCTCCGTGGACCATCGAAATACCGCTGAAATTCCGACACATCTCCCAGCTAGTCAATACCAAGACCCTACATTCGGCGATTTCGTCACCGTAGATATCGCCTCTCGTCTGCCGTTTATGTTCCGCCAGGTCCACCGTGACGCGCAGATCCTCGCCGATCAGACCTTGCGCACACTCTATCTGCGCTTGTTAGAATTTGACGACCTGCGTCCTGTGACAGCGATCTTCAACTTTTTTGTATACGCCGACGGCCTTCTGATCGATCGCGACGTGGCCTGGCGAGCGATCGAACCGATCATCATAAACCTGTTAGAGCAACTACACGACGACCCCTACATGCTCGGCTGGCTGCAAGCCTTTGACAAAAAGTGGTGCCTCGACTTGATTGATGCAATCCAGGCTGTTATTGCGGCGAAACCATGGCGCTGGACGAGCAAACATGTCCCTCTAGACCTTGCAGAGGCCATCGCTCTTAAAGCCTTGAGCAGCACAGCCCGCCGCCCGGGCGTAGAATTGTACGCTGCTCGCGAAAGCAGTATCCGCAATGGACAACATCGCTTTCTGATCGCCGGCCACACTCACCGCCCTCAAGTGGCGCTGCTTGCCAGCGATCATCATGGTGAACGTTATTATGTAGATACCGGCACCTGGCGCAATCGCGTGCCTGCAACCCCGGATTACAAGCAATTCGGCCGTCTTAAAACCATGAACTACGTTATCGTTTACGGTCCCCAAGAAGACCGTAACGCCTTGCCCGCTGATGCCTCAAAAATCGTCTCCTTTGATTTCTGGTCTGGTTCAACGCAAGGCTGGGAGCGCGACCGCTTTGGAATCAAGCCTTTCGATAGGATTCGCTAAACATGATGTCTACGACCAATACCAACAGAACTGAAAACGGATCAGGCCCAGTTATAGGCTGGGAACAGGAATACGCTGTTCCTGACGGATACCGGTTTAATTCCCTCCTTCAGGCAAACGGTTCACGTCTCTATTTCGATAATCTAGATCTGACCCAGATTCTCGCTGACGGGACAAAAATCCCGGGCCTGGATAGGACACTTCCTACGCCCTTGGAAATCGTTTATCTGCCCATCATCCGCCGTCAGATTGACAAGATGAACAAGATATTCGCTGAAGCGATCGCCGAAGTGGATTATGACGGCCGTTTCTACTTTACCTACGCCTCCAAAGCCAATGCCGCCGAAGAAGTCATTCGCACGACCCTCAGCGCGGGCGCACATCACGAAATGTCCTCAACAGTCGACGTGAACATCGCTCGAATAATGATCAGACGTGGACTTCTGACACCAGACCGATTAGTTGTCTGCAATGGCTTCAAGACAGCTGGAAGCGATTATGTGCAGAATATCATCCGCCTCAAGGAAGAACACAAAGATGTTCTTCCCGTGGTAGAAGATCTTGCCGAGTTGACGCCGCTTATTGCCTCCGGCAAACCATTCGACGTCGGTCTGAGACAAAAAACCTACGGCCCCAACCTCACCGAAGAGGAAATGGAAGCGACCAATTCCCGATTTGGCTTGAACCTTGAGAACATTTGGAAGGCGGCCGATTACATTGCGGCTGCCCCAAATCTTAATTTGCGTCTATACCACGCCATGGTTGGCAGTCAAATGCTGAATAAAGATGCCTTCGTCGATTATCTTGCCCCAGGCATCGAGATCTATGCTCGCCTGCGCCGGCGCTATCCAACACTTAACCTGTTTGACTTTGGTGGCGGTATGCCCGCGCCTTTGACACTCGATTTTCAATTTGACCACCATGCTTTCGCCGTTCGCCTCCTACGGTCACTTAAAGAGACCTGTGCACGATACAACGTACCCGTTCCCGATGTAATGGGCGAGTTCGGCCGTTACACAACCGCCGAACATGGTGCTCATCTTTTCAAAGTCCTTACCGTCAAAGAAAATGGCTCTTTGCTGCCCTGGTACATCATCGATGGCTCTATCATGTCATCATTTCCGGACAGCTGGTGTCTGGGTGAACATTTTATCTGTTTGCCCCTCAATCACCTGGATCAACCTTTCCAGCAAGTTCAGTTGGGCGGCATCACTTGCGATAGCGACGATGTCTATCCTCCTAAGAGGAGCAACTCCCCGCTTTACCTGCCAGTTGAAACGCAAGATCTATATCTCGGTTTCTTCGGCATTGGCGCCTATCAAGAGATGTTAGGCGGCGTGAAAGGCAGTAAACATTGTGTATTGCCCGAAGCCTACGAGTTGCTTGTGGACCAAGAAACCTCTGGGCCGCACAAATTCCAGATTCTTCGCGGCCAAACGCCGGCAGACGTCCTCCGCAATCTTGGTTACCAGATCGAGGAGATCCCTTGACCGTGTACAAGACTGTTTTAGAAAAACTCCGCAAGACAGATGATCTTTCGGCCATTGACCGCGACGGCCGCACCATCTCCGCCTGGAAACAGGAAGAACGACAAGCCTTTCTCGAATTCTTGATTCAGGAGAAAGAGGCGACCCTCGAAGAAGACCGCCTCACACCTAATCGCTTTTTTCCCTTTTACACCGATGACCAAATCCAGAAAACAGTGAGCAACACATTTGATATTCACGATTTCAAAACTATCACAGTGCCTGAGACTGTTAACCCGGAAATGCATGTCCAGCGTCTAATCTTGCGTAAATTTGAAAAAAGTCTCACAACTTCTCATGAATGGTCTCCGTAAAGTAGGGTAGATATATGGAGGAAAAGTGTGGGTAATTTTGCTGCATGAAGCGGTCCCCTGGCGACATTGTCTCCAAAGCAGACGGCACGCGTCGCGGCGCACCACGATAGATGCAATGGGTCATCGAAAATCTGGTTAACCACTAGCTTATCTGTGTTCATCTGCGTCCCATTTCTAAGGAGTCGACACTCACCGGCAATATATGAACTAGGGTATTGAACCATATAGTCTTATCTGCGTAATCTGCGTACAAGGTCCTTTTGTAGGAATCTTTGATGTTTTCGGAGGAGAAATCCATGCAACTAGACAGAACACGTATAATCTTCATCGTCATCATTGGCCTCACTTTGGTGGTCATTTGTGGTGCATTAGGTTACAGCTTCTACAATAGACAGGCCAACCAGGCCCAAGTCACTCCCATCGCCGATAGCGGCGAAGCTGCAAATACTCCTATAGCTTCACAGGCCGCAACGCGGGCCGTCCAGCTTGATTCCCCTGAGCCTATCTATGGCCCCAACTACGACGCCGCTGACGGATTGCCAACCTACATTTGCGGTGCCGATGCGTTCGGCAGCTACTTCACCTTGCAGCAGATGCAGATGTCAGGCAAAGACATCGAAAACGGATTTCACCTGGGCATTGTGCCTTTTTTCCTTGACGAAGATCCCGCCTACGAAGTTTCGGAAGAACAGCGTACCGCCTTGCTAAATTCAGGCCAGTGGAACTGTCTATTGACCACACTTGACTCGGTAGCTCTGAAGAGCCCCGGAGTAATCACCGCCATTGTCGATGAGAGTGCCGGTGCGGATCAACTGTGGGCTCGCGATGCTGATACGATTAACGATTTGAAGAACAAGCGTATCACATTTTCCCGTGGTAGCGTCGGCGAGTATTTTGTTTATTACGCCCTCTCGATTGCTCAACTCAGCCCCCGTGCTGACGTTACCCTGGTTCCCCAAGATGGCGTGGCTGAAGCGGTCGAATTCTTTAACAGCGGCCAGGCTGACGTTGTCTCTGGCTGGGAGCCAGATATTTATGATGCCGAAAGTAGCGGAGGACTGTCGTTACTGAGTTCAAACCAGTTACGCATCGTGATGGATGTTATCGTCACCTCGCGTCAATCTATCGATAAAAATGCTGACCTCGTGCAAAGCTTTCACAATGCTTGGTTTGACACCCTGAAAGCGCAGGTCGAGGAGTTTGACGTCGCCGCTGAACAGATCGCTAACTGGGGACACAATGATTGGAGTTTTGTTTACCCGGAAACGGCCGTTAGCGATTTTCAAGCCTGGCTCGAAAGTGTTGCCCAGGCCGATTTAGGTGATAACGCTTTTGTGATGCGTGACACGCGCCCCTTGATCAGCCGCTTGGAAATAGCCCGCCGTGTCTGGGCTGCCTCCGACCTGTCAGTACCCGCTGATGACGTTAATGATCTGGTTAATCCTGGCTTTGTTACGCGCGCAGCCGAACAAGCTAGTCTGCAGGCCAATGGCGATCCCGTAAATGACACCTTCTCACTATCGTCCCGTGTCGACCTTTCCGGAGTGGCTACTGGTGCCGCAGAAACACTCGCTGTTTTGCCCTGTCGAACCTTCACTTTCTTACCCGAATCCACAGAATTGACGCTGGAATCGCGCCGCATTTTAGATAGCTGCGTCGTTCCCACGCTCTCTCAAAGCGTCGGTCTCTTCCTACGTGTGCAAGGCTCATCCGCCTGGCCGGCCAATGAGCCACCGTACACTGAAGATGAGATCCTTGAAGTAGCCGAAGGTCGCGCCCAATCAGTAGTAGATTATCTAGTCTCTCAAGGCATCGACCCGGCCCGCTTCATTGCCGAGACTACGCTCCCACCCGAAGAACGCCGCGACACCGATGATCCCGCCTTGCAGCGCCTGGATCGCTTCGTGGAATTAACTTTGATTACCGCGGGTCGCTAAACCATAAGTAAGGTCATCTATATGGATAAGACGATGAACCACCCCAATTATCGCTTACTACTCTTGCTGGTCATCTTGCTGGCCCTTCCGGCCACCGCCTGCGGCCTTTTTGATGGCGCTGTGTCTGGAGAACCACCAAATGACGCAGTCATTGTCGATGTGATGGCCAATACAAGCCTAACCCCCTGGCTCGAAACGGCCGTGACCGATTTCAACACCGCCAAAATCGAAACCAGCGAAGGCAAACAAACATTTGCCGTACTTAATCCGGTCGAGTCCGGCCAGGCCATCAACATGTTGGCTGACGGCGCTGCTTCACCCGCGCTCTGGATTCCTGACGACACCGTGTGGGCTAATGTTCTCGCCGAACAGGGCAACAATAGCTTTAGCGCTGATTGTGTCAGCGTCGCCGAGAGCCCGCTGGTGATAGGAATGTGGCGTCAAGTGGCTGAATCGCTTGGCTGGCCCGGTCTGCCCCTCGGTTGGCTCGATATTGGCAGCCTCGCCGCCGACCCCAACGCCTGGTCATATTATAGTGGGGGCGAATTTGGCGATTCCTTGCGCATGAGCCATGCCCATCCCGGACTTGCCGGCTCTGGAACCAGTACATTGCTGGCCATTGTTCAAGCCGCCCAATCCAAGAGTGATGCCGTAACAACCGAAGATATAGCCCAACCCATCGTCCAGGCATCAGTCAGTGCCTTCGAGAGCGCCGTCTCTTCTTTTAATCCCAGTACCGATAATCTGGGCCGAACCATGAGCGAGCGCGGTCCCGATTATCTGGGCGCGGCCGTCATGTATGAAAGCACAGTAATTCAGCATGGAAACAATGAGATAGTGGCCATTTACCCCCTCGAGGGAACTTTTATGGCCACCCACCCTGCCTGTCTCAACCAGACCGCTAGTGCCCAGACTCAAGAAGCGGCCAAACTATTCCGCGACGCGCTATTGAGCGATCCGGCTCAGCAATCTGCGCTAGCTTCCGGCTTGCGACCCGTTAACAACGCCATATCGCTTGGACCTCCTATAGACGTCAATAACGGAGTCGATCCTTCCCAACCTGAAACGATCTTCGAGTCACCCTCTGTCGATGCAGTCTACGCCATACAAGACCTTTGGCAAGCGGCCCGTAAACCCGTCAATCTGGTTATGCTGCTGGATTCGTCAGGTAGCATGCGCGGCGGCAAGATTGACAACATGAAAGAGGCCGCCATACAGTTTGTTGAGCAAATGGGAGACGAAGATACGCTCAGTCTCATTGAGTTTTATTCCGAGTCTAGCTTGCTAGTCAACAGAGCCCGGGTAGGCACCGATAGAGAACGGATCATCCAGATTATTGCGAACATGGAATCTGGCGGCGACACCACGCTTTTTGACGCCATCGCTGATGGCGCGGCCGTCATCGCGGCCACAAATTCACCTGAAGCCAGCAACGCTATGGTTGTGCTCACGGACGGCAAGGATACTGCCAGCAAGCGCCAATTCGACGATAGCTTACTGGCTACAGCAGCCGCCAACGGCACGACCGTTTTCACCATAGCCTACGGCAATGATGCCGACGAATTCATATTGTCACAATTGGCCTCGCGCGGTAACGGCAACTTTTACCAGGGAGATGAAGCAAGCATAGCTGCCATTTACGAAGAAATGTCGGCCGCATTTGGCGGCACGCTGGGAGTCGGCCGTTAGGTAGGGGCGAGACGGTTGGGTTTAACCTTGCAGGATAACCAGAACCTCACCCCCAACCGTCTCGCCCGCCCAATATTACCTGCCAAAGATCACATCAGAACCCGTTTTCTTTTGCTATCAGCAGATATTCCATATAATGGACTGCAAAAATACATATAAAAAAGAGGTGTTTCTTGCAGTTTTTCCAACTCACCGAGCTGGCCTACAAACAAAAAAACAAAGACACCCCGTATCTAGAATTCTTACGTGAATCTTCCCTCAGCATGGGGCTGTACAATCTACCCCAGGGCGGCGCAGATAAACAACAGCCTCATAACGAAGATGAAGTCTATTACGTGATATCCGGTCGCGCTTCTATCACTGTAGGAAATGAAAATCGAGTCGTGACACCTGGAAGCATCATTTTCGTTGCGGCCCATGTTCCCCATTACTTTTATGATATTCAAGAAGACCTGACATTGCTGGTCTTCTTTGCCCCGGCGGAAAGTTCGGACCTGTAGTCACAATTCCAATAGCGAGAAATGTCACAAGCCGCAATACAACCCGGTCTTACCGTCGCCATTCAAGCTGGCGGTGCCAGCACCCGCATGGGCACTGATAAATCGTTTGTCCTATATCGTGGACGGCCGATGATCGAAGTCGTACTTGAACAGCTAAATGGTCTTGGCGATGAAACAATCCTCATAACCAATAGACCCGATCCCTATTCCTATCTTGATCTGCCCATGTTTGCCGATCTCTATGCGGACCATGGACCATTGGCCGGTATATTCACAGCGCTAACCGCCGCCAGCCACCCCCACATTCTTATTGTTGCCTGTGACATGCCCTTGCTCAATCGTCCGCTGCTGCAACATCTACTATCACTTAAAGAAACGGCCGATATTATTGTCCCCCGCTGGGGCAAATACCCCGAACCCCTACACGCCGTCTACGCCAAGACGTGTATCCCCGCTGTCGAAAAATCGCTCAAAGCAGGTAAACTAAAGATCACTGGGTTTTATGCCGACGTTAGGGTTCGTTTTGTCGATCAGGAAGAAATCGAGCGATTTGATCCTCAGGGGCGTTCATTCACCAATATCAACACCCCCAATGACCTTCAATAAAAATCACTGAATCAAAAGTCGGATTTCTGAACAGATGAAAGGCCGCAGCGGCGTTCCCATCAGAAATCCGACTTCTCACTATGTCTCACAGCTCAACGTAGAAAGTGGCCAAACTTGCCTGCGTTAGTCCTTGCTCAACGCGATTTGCGCAGCTCTTAAGGTATTGGCCATTAGCATAGCGATCGTCATCGGCCCTACCCCACCCGGCACCGGCGTGATTTTACCGGCCACCTCTTTAGCTGAGTCAAAATCCACATCCCCGACCAGCCGGTAGCCACTCTTGCGGCTAGGATCTTCCTTTTGGTTGATCCCTACGTCAATCACCGCCGCTCCAGGTTTGAGCATGTCACCCGTAATCATCTCTCTTCTTCCAATAGCAGCAATAACGATATCAGCATTGCGTGTATGGGCCGCCAAATCCTTCGTACGGCTATGGCAAATAGTCACCGTAGCATTGGCCTTTTGCAGTAACATGGCCACCGGCAGCCCAACAATATTGGAGCGACCCACGACGACCGCCTCCGCCCCGCTAATCTGCACGCCAGACTCTTCCAAAAGCCGGATGCAGCCATATGGTGTGCAGGGAATGAATAGCGGATCACGACCTTTCATCGCCAGCCGGCCGATATTAACCGGGTGAAAACCGTCAACATCTTTCTCCAGGTCAATGCTGTTCAAGATCGCTTCTTCGTCGAGATGCCCAGGTAAAGGAAGTTGCACCAGGATCCCATTCACAGCGGGGTTGGCATTAAGTTCGGAGACAAGAACTTCTACTTCTTCCTGTGTCGCGTCCTCAGAAAGGGTGTGGCCGAACGAGTTAATTCCCAAGGCTTCACACATGCGCTGTTTCATGCGCACATAAGTAGCCGAGGCAGGATCGTCGCCCACCCGGACTGTGGCCAGACCTGGCGTGTAGCCCGTCTCTTCCTTCATTTTTGCCACAGCTATACGGACTTCCTCACGTACTTTCTCCGCAATTTGCTTTCCATCAATTAGCTCTGCTGTCATCGTTCTGTTTCCTTTTTTCATGGAACTGTGAAATTTTTCACGTTTCCGCGAAAACAAAAAAGCCCCTTCGTGCATAACGGCGAGGCTATTGGTAAGTCAAGCTAAAGTCAAGGCTCTATTTCGGGAGAAGCTTTGTGCCCATAAACCTGTCCAGCCAAAAGCCTAGCGCGAAAGCCAGGGCCAGGACCGTAAGAGCAAAGTATATCGATCCATACTCAGCCGGCGTTGTGCCAATTAACAGGGTAATAGCTATCGTCACAATGACGCCGAAAGCGAGTGAGATAACGACAAGGAGCAATCTTCTTACGAGCATTCCTACAAGCCTCCAAAAGGTTCTTTTGACCTCCGCCAGCGCATGATCTGTGGCCGAAAGTTATATGTCAATTCACAGCTCCAATTGTAACAAACCTGCTTAGGTTGTGCCATGGTATCTCTGTTTGTTTGTTTTCTCCAATGCCTCTTCAACGTGTTGCAGTAGCTTATTTGCCTCAAGCGGTTTTGTCAGGTACTTCGTTGCGCCCACCAGCCGGCCTTTCTGTCTGCTAAGCGAGTCCGAGCGGGCACTCAGCATAATGATAGGCAGATCGGCCGTGTCGGGACTTTGTCGCAGTTGCTCACAAACAGCAAACCCATCCATTCCTGGCATCATCACATCAAGCAGGATCAGATCGGGCAGCTCTTCCTGCACTTTGCTCAGTGCATCTTCCCCACTCTCCGCCTCCGTCACGTCATACCCTGCGCGAACCAGTGTCAGTCGCAAGACTGAACGTATCATTTCTTCATCATCAACCACCAAGACCGCTGCTCGTGGTATATTAACTGGCATTGATCCCTCCGCGAATTTTAAGGTTGCGAAAGGTCCTGGTTTGGCAACTCACTTCATCTGTTCCAACGCTTAAGCCATGGGCGGTGCCCTATTCAGGCAGATTCCGCCCCAATGGTAAATCAAGTATCATGCCCTCTCGTGTCAGGATAGTTCGTGAGAAAACCGGGCGCGCCCTTTCACGTATTGTTTCAAGTTCCTGGTCAGACATATCGGGAGCATAATGAAATAGCCCGAGCGTGTCCACATTAGCCTTCTTGGCCAATCGAGTCGCTTCCAGCCAGGAGCTGTGCCCCCACTCCGCGTAAGTTCTAGACTGCTCCATACCAGGGAAAAAAGCATCGTGTATGAGTAGATCTGCATCCCGCACCAGTTCCAACACATTACTGTCAAAACCGCTGACACCATGCCCCGTATCGCTGCAATATGCCAGCACAACACCGTTGTCTTCAACGCGGAAACCCAGGCATCCGCCAGGATGGTTTAGATCAGTCACCTTGATCGTCGTGTTGCTGCCAATAGTTATTGATTCCCCCGACTCCAATTCCTCTACCAAAAGGTTGGCACGTAAGGATTGATAGGCAAAAGGCAAATAAGGCTCGAGAAATTGCCTCGCCAGAATCTCTTCAAGACGTTTGTTTATTCGCCGCTGCCCAACTACCACAAAGCGATTCCTGCGGCTTTCTAGCGGTTTGAAAAACGGCAATCCCTGAATATGGTCCCAGTGTGTGTGGCTGAGCAAAATACTGCCTGTCATTTTGCCTGGATATTCCTGTCGTAGAACTTGTCCAAGCCGCCGAATGCCGGTTCCGGCGTCAATGATGATCACCTGCTGGTCAGACGTCACGATATCCAGGCACGCCGTATTACCGCCGTACTTAACCGTCTCCGGACCGGGTGTGGGAATCGTTCCTCTCACACCCCAAAATCGTATCCGCAAAAAAAGTTCCTCACAGATTTCACAATGGGCATTAGATGTAGCAGCCGACAACAGTACCAGGTTTCCAGCGACAGTATAGCAGATTGTCGCAAAATTATACAGAAGGCAACCAACCTCAGTAACGCCGCGCATCGCTTGACCCAGTTCCGAAACCCAGCTTTCTTGGCCTTCTTCAGCACACTCCTAAAGAGAAAATACTCTTATCTGTGCTCTTCAAAATCGGGTGCCTCTTGATTTCAGATAGGCTACAACTCAAGCCAGATCACCCTTGACTAGAACATTAGTTCTGTAGTAAGATGGAGCCAGATCAAATCTACGGCCGTATCTGCGCGGCAAGCCCCTTTTCCATGCTGGCGACCATCTCGCCAACCCGAACAAAGCAGCCCGACTACCCGGCAAATCGACTTCGTTTCCGGCAGAAAAAAACAAAAGAGACAAATGAAACAGAATCAAGCCGTATTCTTATGTTAACTATTTATCTTTTTACTCCGTTATGTAAAGTTAATTCATTAAGAATTCACCGCTCCCTAATTCACAATGAACCATTACCTACCTCCCACGGTTGACATTCAGCCCTCATATTGGCATAATTCACTCAAACTAAAGTCAAAGACCTTGATGGAGACGAGTAAGCCGGAATCGGTCTGTTTAGCGAGTCTGAGTTGGTGAGAGTCAGACACAGACACCCAGCCCAAAAATCCCTCCGGAGTTGCTGACCGAACACAATGGACAATCACGCACGTGATTGCTGGAGTAAGTAGACTCAGCCGGATTCATCCCACGTTATAGGGAGCGCGACAATCATTGTTGTTGTCGTATTAAGTGCTTGGTCTTGGACCAGGAACTTGGGTGGTACCGCGGAGTGATTAATGCCTTCGTCCCAATTGGGACGAGGCTTTTTTTTTGCCTGAGGCCAGGCGAGGAACGTTTGCGCCAAAAAAGGATCGACGAATTATGAGTGATTTGCTTTTTCTACAAGACGCATACTTGAAAGAATTTAGCGCCACGGTGATCGAGCAGATCGACGGTGGTGTCGTGCTGGATAGGACCGCTTTCTATCCCGGTGGCGGTGGGCAGCCTTGCGATTTTGGCACGTTCAATGCTGATGGCGCTTCATGGCAAGTCACCAGCGTAAAGCGTGTAGGGGGCAAGCCTGTCCATTACCTGGACAGGCAGCCGCCTTCAATGGGCACGGCCGTTACTGGGTATCTCGACTGGGATCGACGGTACAAGCTCATGCGCACCCATACCGCCATGCACATTCTCTGCGGCGTCGTGTGGCGAGACTACAGCGCCTCAGTCACGGGTGGCAATATGGACCCGCTTGAGGGACGTATGGACTTCGAGTTCGAAACCATGCGTCAGGAGCTGGTCGCAGCCATTGAGCAGGCCGTGAACCAGGAAGTAAACGCCTCCCGTCCGATCAATGTTGCCATACTTCCTCGCCAGGAAGCATTCCAAATTCCTGACCTCATAAGGACCAAGATAAACCTGCTCCCTGAAGGCATAAAGGAAATACGTACCGTAGAATTGGTCGGCCTTGATTTGCAGGCCGACGGAGGCACGCACGTAAACAACACAAGCGAAGTCGGCCGTATACGAGTAACCAACTACAAAAGCAAAGGCCGTATCAATAAACGTATCTATGTGGAACTAGATGCCTAGTTGCGCTTATACAATCCGCTTGACAAAGAGACGAGAAAATAGCCATGCGCTTCATCATTCACGAACTGCCCTATGAAAAACCAGTAGCATCTGGGCAATGGCGCTACATGCGTGATGGCCTACCTACTGGCGCCATCGAACAGTGGCGCTTATCAGACGCGGTAGATGGTTTTCGCTTCCTGCGCGTCGACCTGGACGCACGAGACGCACACTCGGGTCGTTCCTATCTTTATCATCTTACCATGGACGAAAACGGCCGTGCCCTACAGCTTAAATATCGACTTTGGGACCATGGCCTTGAGATCATTGGTAATGTGCTGCTTGAGGAGGAAGCGTTGCTCGTAACCAGAGAGACACGAGAAAAGCGGCATGAAGATGTTCTCACTTTGCCTCGCGGATACGCTTTTTGGTTTCCCGCCACGGCCGGATTGAGTCTTTTGGCCGGCTTGCCCGTCGCCAGAACAAAAACGGCCGTTACCCTGCGCACGACGGCTGCAGAAGCTGATACCCTGATGGGTCCCCTGCTCACGACACTTGATATCTCGCTGGACGAACTGCAGCCAATAGAGCTTATGGGCAAGACAAGAAACTTGCGTCCGCTGACGATTCGCTGGCAGGATCAGGAACGCAGAACATGGTTAGACGAAAACAACTGGCCGCTGATTATGAAGCGTGGCGATGGATTGACGGCCGTGCAAACACGCGCCATACGGGTCCAGCGAATTATCGGGCCTGGCGACGGACTTCACCGGCACTGAATGGATGCCGGGAAGATCGCCGGGCGAATCGTTACACAATTTTCCCGAAAACTCCATCCGGACTAACTCAGGAACAGAAGCATTTCAGTTTTCGGGAAATTGACGGCAACCCGATTTTCAAACCACATCAATTAGAACTTTTTTATGGAGAATAATATGGGCTTTCAAGAAGTATCCAACAAAGTAGATTTTGTCGCTCTTGAACAGGAAGTGTTGCGTTTCTGGAATGAAACCGACGCCTTCGACGAGTTGCGCCGCCTGCGCGCAATAAGTGAAAGCGAATATGGCATCTACAGCTTCCTTGACGGACCGGTCACAGCCAATGGTCCCTTAGGAGCGCATCACGGTTGGGGGCGCGCATACAAAGATCTCTATCAACGTTACCAGGCCATGCTTGGCAAAAACCAGCGCTGGCAGAATGGCTTCGACTGCCAGGGTCTCTGGGTGGAAGTGGAAGTCGAAAAAGAGCTTGGCTTCACCAACAAAAGAGATATCGAGGACTATGGGCTGGCCGAATTTGTTACCCTGTGCAAGGCCAGGGTGTTGCGCTTTTCAGCCCTCCAAACGGAACAATCGATACGCCTTGGTTACTGGATGGACTGGAATGATCCCGCAGAACTCCGCCGCTTGCGCGAACTCCTGCTTGAGGACCAGAATCAACTCGTGACCGTTGAGGGTCCTCAAGGACCGGTAACCGCGACGGCCGAACAGATCGTTGCCAGGTTGGGCCTACCCGAGCTTGGCGGTTCCTACTTCACATTCAGCGATGAAAACAACTACCAGATCTGGGGATTTATCAAACAATGCTATGAAAACGGCTGGTTATTTAAGGGCCGGGATGTTATGCCCTGGTGTGCGCGCTGTGGCACCGCTATCAGTCAGCACGAGATCGTCACCGACGGTTACAAGAACGTAGCCCACGACTCCGTCTTTCTTCGTTTTCCGCTTCTTTCAAAACTGTCCGCTTCTGGCGAACGCCAGGACGTATCCGGGCAGAAGGAAGCCCTCCTGGTCTGGACCACCACCCCCTGGACCCTCACCAGCAACGTGGCCGCCGCTGTGGGCCCAGAACTGGATTATGTGATCGTCCGTTCCGAAGATGGTTGGACTTACTACCTGGCCGAAGGGGCAATGAAGAACTCGCTCGTAGGCCAGGATAACGAAATTGTTGGCAAACTGAAAGGCAGCGATCTGATTGGCTGGGAATACAGCGGGCCTTTCGACGAGCTGCCGGCAATACAAGATGCCTTCGCCGAAGCAGGTTACACACATCGCGTTATCTCCTGGAAGGATGTTGGCGAGGAAGAGGGAACAGGTATCGTGCACATCGCGCCGGGCTGTGGCGCTGAAGACTTTGAGTTGAGTCGTGAATTTGATCTACCCGTTGTGGCACCCCTAAATGAGGATGGCATCTATCTTGACGGTTTCGACTGGCTCGCCGGCCGTTCTGTTCTCGGCGTAGCCAGTGACATCTTTCTCAATTTGCGCTCAAAGGATGTCTACTATCGCAAGCAGAGATACGAGCATCGTTACCCCCACTGCTGGCGCTGTGCGTCCGAACTTGTGTACAGGCTGGTTGATGAATGGTTTATCAACATGGGCGAGCTCTATGACAAGCCGCGCCAGGAAGTCACTGCCGCTGAAAAAAAAGCCAGCCTTCGCTACCAGATCATGGATCGTGTTGACCAGATCAACTGGTATCCCGGCTTTGGCTACGACCGCGAGATGGACTGGCTGCGCAATATGCAAAACTGGATGATCAGCAAGAAACGCTATTATGGATTGGCTTTACCCATCTGGGAGTGTGGCGAATGTGGCCACTTCACCATCGTCGGTGATGAACAAGAACTGCAAGAGAGAGCCATCGAAGGCTGGGATGAGTTCGCAGGCCATACGCCTCACCGTCCGTTTATAGATGCTGTCAAGATCGCCTGCGAGAACTGCGGCAGCAAAGTAAGTCGTATCGCTGATGTCGGTAATCCCTGGCTCGATGCCGGTATCGTTGGATTTAGCACAATGCACTTCCGCGTAGCGCCCGCTGTATGGCAAAAGTGGTACCCTGCCGATTGGATCTCCGAAAGTTTCCCTGGACAATTCCGCAACTGGTTCTATAGCCTGCTCGCCCAGAGTACGGTTCTTTCTGAAGAACCACCATTCCGCAACTTGTTCGGATACGCCACGTTGCTGGCCGAAGACGGCCGTGAAATGCACAAATCTTGGGGCAACGCCATCGAGTTTAGTGAAGCTGCCGATAACATGGGCGCTGACACCATGCGCTGGCTTTTTTCCAGCTCGAAACCGGAACAAAACCTCCTCTTTGGCTACACCAAGGGCGATGAAACCCGGCGCCGCTTCCTCATCCCCCTATGGAACGTCTATTCATTTTTCGTTTCCTACGCCCGGCTGGACAACTGGCAGCCGGGTGACCAAACGGCCGTCTCCGAAAACAAGGCCCACGCCCAGCTCGATAAATGGATCGTTGAGCGCCTGAATGAGACCGCCTTGGCGGTCAGGACCGAACTCGACAGCTACGACGCGGAACGTGCCACCATGCATTTGGAATCATTCCTGGACGATCTTTCCAACTGGTACGTTCGTCGCTCGCGCCGCCGCTTCTGGAAGAGCGAAGCCGATGCTGACAAGTCCGCCGCTTACGCCACGCTTCATCATGTGCTTGTCCAATATATCAAGCTTCTGGCCCCGTTCATCCCCTTTACCACCGAGGCCATATACCAGAACCTGGTTCGTGCTGTCGATACCTCTGCACCATCCAGCGTACACCACTGCCTATACCCCGTCGTTGACGCAGAAGCCCTCGACCAGCGCTTGCTCAGCAAAATGCGTCTGGCCATCACGACGGCCAGCCTCGGCCGTGCCGCGCGCGGCTCCGCCGATATCAAGCTTCGCCAGCCATTGGCCAGAGCGCGCGTGAACGTTGGCAGCCAGCAGGAACGCGACGATCTTCAGGAATTGGCCGAAGTGCTGGCCGAAGAGATCAATGTCAAACAAATCGAAGTAGTCTCCGAGGTGGGCGAACTGGTCAACTACAAACTATTGCCCAACAACCGCGTGCTGGGCCCTCGTCTCGGATCCCGCTTCCCCGCGGTAAAAACAGCTTTGCTGGCGCTGGATGCTGCTGAAGGGGCCAAGTTGCTGCTATCCGGTAAACAGCTTATTGTGCAGGTAGATGGCCAGACCTTCTCCCTCAGCGCCGACGATGTCCTGGTACAGACAGAATCCCGTGGCGGACTCGCTGTCGCCAGTGACAAGGGTGTGACCGTCGCCGTCGATACCGAGCTGTCCCCGGAACTAATACAAGAAGGATACGCCCGCGACCTTGTACGCACCATCAACAACATGCGCAAAGATGCCGGGCTCGATATCGCCGACCGCATCAACCTGGTTTACCAGGCAAAGGGTGACGTCGCCGCGGCTTTTGCCACCTATGACAGTTACATCCGCCAGGAAACCTTAGCCGTGACCCTCGAAGCCGCTTCGTTACCCACTCCACTAGCCCAGCTTACCGTGGACATCGGCAGCCAGGAAGTGCTGCTTGCCTTTGCCAAAGTGTAGAACAATCACTTCACCACCCCAACCCCGCAGCCAGGCGGCTCCCCTCCGGAGCCGCCTGGCCTACCCCCTCCTCCCTATTACCTGCTCTCCCCGACGCTCCCCCCTTGATAAGTATTATTAGCCAATTACCCCATCTCCGGTAAAATCACGTCCATGGAAAATCATCACAACAGGTTCTCTCCTGGCCCCTGGAGGGTCGGCTACCGTCATACACGAGCGGCTGCGCAGCATAATGTGAGCATAGGAGTTGTTTATGCACCGTAATCTTCTACGTGTTGCTCTCGTTTTAATTTTCTTGCTTCTCGTCACGGCCGTTAGCCAGGCCCAGATCGATCCATCTCCCCAACCTGACGAGGATGTGATCATCGTCCCTGATCCCCCCCGTCAGATGATCGCGGGCGTTGCCTCCCTCCCAACTATCGGGCGCGAAACCAACGCCTTGACAACGCCATTTGTGCTCACCGCCGAAGAGCCGGCCGATAGCTGCAGCGAAGCCACCCCGCTCATAGTCAACCCTGAAATCCCCGCCGACGGCGGCGTCGCCAACGTCAAAGATGCTACTGCCAGCAACGACGATCCCGTCCTCAGTTGTATGTGGGGCAACCCCCAAAGGCCGCAGGGCTATCGCACCGTCTGGTATCAGCTAATCGCTCCCGTCAGCGGCCAGAGTCACCGTAAGCACCTTCAACAGTGATTATGATACCGTCCTCGGCGTGTTCGGCGTAGGAGAATACGAAGGAGAACAAACTAGCGAAGACGACTGCAAACACTTGATACCCGTGCAATGTAACGACGATGCCAATGGCTTCACCTCGCAGTTGACCTTCAGTGCCATCGAAGGCGAGACTTACTACATAGAAATAGCCGACTGGCTGCCTGGCAGGCTTGGATCGTATTTGCAGCTCTCCGTTCTGCTGGAACCGATAAACTCAAACTGGGATCTATTCGTCTCCAAACCAGCTGTCCCGGCCATCAGCCGCCACGCGACCGTTGCTGATGGAAATCAGATTTATGTCATTGGCGGGCAGACGGGTGACCCGCAATATCCAGATAGCGGTGTGCCAACAATGTCTAGCCACTTGTTGCGGTTTGACACCAGTCGACTGGAAGGTGGTCCGAAGAGCACAGCAAGATGCCCGGCGCTGGATATTCCAATACAACTGCGGTCCGTTTAGGCGATCGTATCTACGTGCCTTCCGGTTACAACGGCAACAATTTCGCTTATGACGGTACCCATTGGGTCTATCAGATCAGAAGGGAAGATGGTCAACCAAACGACTACTGGTTCAAAGGCAGCAGTATCCCCAGTGGTGACCTGCCCTATGGAGTCCCCTTCGCCTGGGCCTCTGCCGTCGCACCCCCCTCCCAAACCAGGTATTATTTGACCGGTGGGCTTAGCAGTATGGCCGAGAGCTTGCCCCCGACTCCGGGAGTGGGGTCGGAGATAAAGGTCAACGATACAACCTTCTCCTATACACCTGCAGCCGACGTCTTTCCGAACAACCCCTGGGATAAGCTTGTTCCCATGCAGGCCGGTCGTTATGCCCATACCGCCGCCTGGATCGAAACGGGAAATCTGGGTATCTGTGTTGCCGGCGGTTTGGGTGTGCAAACAGACAGCGCCGGTCTGCAGTTGACCATTTTGCATCGCAGCACCGAGTGTTACCAGCCCGGTGGCAGTTGGCACTATGTCAGTGACATGAACATCCCCCGCTATGGTGCGGGCAGTGCGGTCGGTCCCGATGGAAAATGGTACGTCTTCGGCGGTGTGACCGTCAAAGACGAAAAGCTTGCCACAGTATTCCAAACCGAAGTGTACGATCCCGTTCGCAATACCTGGTCCATCATGGAACCCTCCTATAACTTAGGTCATTATCTCTCGCTTCCCGCCCCATTCTGGCCGCGGGGCAATATGATTGGCAACACCTTGTGGGTTATCGGTGGCAGCATCTTTGAGGATGGAATAGAGAAGGCCCTTCCCGTCATCCAAAAGACTTATATTCCCAGCGAATCGACATTCGTGCCCCTCACTGCCGGAAACAACGACGATGCCGTTTTTCCCGACGACACCTTCACCCAGGCCAGGCTGCTGCAGTTCGGTGTGCCACAGAAAAGGAATTTCGACCAGCAGCGTGACTTTTTCGATTTCTACTACTTCGATCTACCTGCCGACCATCGTATAAACATTCAGCTCCAGGTACCCGATGACAATGACTTTGACCTGGCCGTTTACGATACCAACAAGTTCTTGTTTGCCGAAAGCGCCACCCCATTTAATGACGCTGATGAATTTATCTCCGTAGGGCTGTTCCCACCGCGCAACTACGTAGTCGTTACGCGTTCATTTCCCACGGAGCAGCCTGACAAGGGCGCCTACTATACGCTCACCGCCACCTTGGCGCAGCCGTAACGAACTGCTATCCGCTTCAAGGGCTTCAATGATCTTCGTTCATCAGCGTTTATCTGCTTCCACTATCATGGTTCCGTAGAACGGGTAAGATACTGTCAACATAGGACGCACAGCAATTGAAAGCAAAACCAGTACATGTTCTTCACTTTGCGGACGCACATATTGATATCGCCAATTACGGCCGTCTAGATCCCCAGACTGCATTGCCCGTACGCGTCATGGATTTTCTACAGGCGCTGGATCAAATCATCGATACGGCCGTCGATGAAAACGTAGATTTAGTCATCTTCGCCGGCGACGCCTACAAAGATCGCAACCCCCAACCCACCTTCCAACGTGAATGGGGCAAGCGCATCATGCGCTTATCGCAGGCCGGCATACCTACACTGCTGCTCGTCGGCAATCATGACGTTTCCCCCGCTTCCGGCCGCGCCCATACGCTGCAAGAATTTTCCACATTGGACGTGCCCCATGTTCATGTCGCCGATCGTATCCAACTTTGGACGCCTGCTGAACTGCACATTCCTGTCCAGATCATTTCTGTGCCCTGGGTCTCGCGCAGTAAGCTCATGACCCGTGAAGAAACAGCCGGCATGTCCCTGGATGAACTGCTAATCGCCATGGAAGAACGCGTCTCCAAAGCCATTTTCGCTGGCATCGATGCCGCCGATCCGGCGCTGCCCCTGATATTGACCGCCCACGCCAGTGTGCAAGGAGCCGTATATGGCAGCGAACGCGGCGTCATGTTGGGTCACGAGCTGATACTCGGTGGCCGCATCATCGCCGACAAACGGTTGGACTATGTCGCTCTCGGCCACATTCACAAACACCAGTCCCTGCGACCCAAGGGCAGCCACCCACCCGTCGTTTACCCGGGCTCCATTGAACGAATTGATTTTGGCGAAGCGCGCGAGCGCAAAGGATTTGTTCTGGCCCAGATTAGCAAAGGATCAACAGCCTGGGATTTCGCGCCCCTGAAAACGCGTCGCTTTCTCGATATCTCGCTTGAAACCCCGGACGCAGCCTCCTTCATGCCCGACATTTTGGCGCAGTTGCCCGATCCGGACGATGTGCGCGGCGCTGTCTGCCGTCTGAAATTAACTTATCCCGCCGACTGGGAACCACTGCTCGATGAAAAGAGCATTGCTGCCCACTTTGACCAAGCTTACAGTCTGCAACTGCAAAAACACCGCCTCAGCGAAAGGCGCGCCCGTCTGGGAGATACAGTTGAGGTTGAGTCACTCAGCCCGCTGCAGCTACTAGAAACATACTGGCGGGGCACCGGCCTGGATAGTGACGAGATAACGGCGATGCAGGCGCTGGCCCAGGAAGTTTTGGCTGTGACACAGGATTGAATCAACTGTGATTCCTCAGAAACTCGAGCTAACTAATTTCCTCAGCTTCCGTGAAACGGCCGTCCTCGATTTCAGCGGCATTCACCTGGCCTGTATTTCCGGCCCCAACGGAGCCGGCAAGTCAAGCATTCTCGACGCCATCACCTGGACCTTATTTGGTCGCAGCCGCAGTCGTAGCGATGACGACTTAATCAATCGTCTCGCCGCCATCAATGGCCACGCCGCCGCGGTGTGCTTTACTTTTCTCCTGGAAGGTACGTCCTACCGCATTCTCCGTCGCAAGCGAACGGGAAAAGCCATGCTGCTCGAATTGCAGATAGCTGCCGGAGAGGATGGCTGGAAAACGCTCAGCGAAAGAAAATTGCGCGAAACCCAGGCGGCCATTGAACAGCTTCTGCGCATGAATTACGATACATTCACCAACGCCAGCTTCCTGCTGCAAGGCAAAGCCGATCAATTCACCACGCGCACGCCGAACCAGCGCAAAGAAATCTTGGCCGAACTGCTCGGCGTCACTGACTGGGAGCGTTACCGCGAAGCCGCCGCGGAGGCCCGCAAGGTGGAGCAAGGCAAATTATCAATGCTCGAAGGTCGCCTCGAAGACATTCAGTCCGAATTGGCGCAAGAACCCGAGCGTAAATCCGCACTACACGAGGCCCAAAACCAGCGCCTCTTCTTTGTCGAAAAACTCAAACTGCAAGAACTGCTGCTGAATCAGATGCGCCAAACCGCTGCCGCGGTCGAACAGCAAAAAATACTGGTCAAGAACCTCTCCGGCACAGTAGATCGCATTCAGCGCAACTTAACCGCTTCCAGGAACACCGCAACTGAGCGCCGCCAGGAAAAAGAGACCAACGATGTAATCCTGGCCGATTCCGCATCGATCACGGCCGATTATGCTGCCTGGCAGTCGGCCGATGCCGCCCTGCAATCCTGGCAAGAGAAAGCCAATTCCTACAACCAGCTATTGCAGCAAAAGAACCCCGCAGAGATGGAAGTGGCCCAAGAGCGCAGTCGCTTGGGACAGCAGCAGAAGCAGCTTGAAGAACGTGCCCAGCAGGTGCGTAAGGCGCAGAACGAACATCCTAAGCTCCAAGAAACTGTTCGTAAAGGCGAGGCCCATTTGGCCGAATTGTCCAGCATGCTCACCGAATTGGACCGCACACAACAACATTTGCACTCGGCTCAAGGCGACTTGCAGCAAACGATCGGAGAACGTCGCCAGTGGCAGCAGGAACTAACCAGGTTACAGACTCAAGATGAACGCCTGCAGAAACTAACCGCTGAAAAAACAGCGGTGCGCGCGAACAGCCAGGAGGCCGTCAAGCTCCTCTCCTCTATCGACGCACAGCTCGAGAACATTTCTGAACAGCAGAATAGTTTCATCGACTCAAAAGCCGAGCTGGACACGCTGCGCAGCCAAAAAGCGCCGCTGCGCAAGCAGATGGATACCCTGAAGGGACGCATCGATCGCCTGCAAGAGGCCGAATTGGACAGTGAATGCCCCACCTGCGGCCAACCATTAAGTGCGCAACACAGGCAGGCCGTGCTCGGGGATCTGCAGCGCGAAGGCAAAGACCTGGCCGATCGCTATCGCGCCAATGGATCCAGAATCGCTTTGCTCGAGGTTCAAGTACAACAATTACAGGAAGCGCTCCAACAAAAACCACGCCTCGAACGTGACCGAAAAATACAGCAGGAACGTCTCGCCCAGGCGGAGGCGCGACTGGCCGAAGTTGGGCAGATTGAAGAAGAGTGGAACCGTGATGGTGCCCATCGTCTCCTAGATCTTACTGCCGCGCTGGCAGATGAAACTAACCTCAAGACTCAGCAAACCCGGGTTGCTGAATTGGAGGCGCAGCTTCAACCGCGAGCAGCTTTACAGACAGAGAAACAAGATTTGCTGAACGAGATATCCACCGCAAAAGCGCGCGCAAACGAGATGGACCGGCAGATCGATGTCTGGCAAACTGAAGGCCAGGCACAGCTTCAAGAAATTGGGCGTCAGCTTACCGCAGAAGAGTATGCCCTTGACGCCCGCAAAACCCTCAAAAGTATACAGGCCGAGATTGACGCTGTTGGCTATGACGCAAGCGCGCACCAGATCGCACGGATCGATCGTGATGCCCTATCCGCCGCACCAACCCGTTATCAAGCGTTGAGACAGGCCGAGGCCGCTGCCCAACCCTTAGAAAAAACCTTGTCCGAACTACAGCAGCGTATCGAGCAGCAGGAAAACGACCTGGCCCAGGAAGAAAAACAATACGAAACGGCCGTTTCCCAGTTAGAATCCCTCGTCGCCGGCACGGGCGATTTACAGACAACCGAAGATGAAGTTTTCCGTCTTCGCGAAGATGAGATAGCTGCCGCCCGCCTTGTCGGCGCGGCACAACAACGATTTGACGTCCTACAAGACTTGCGGCTTCAGAAATCAGAGTTGGCCCAGGAGAAATCGATCCTCTCCTCCCGCATCCAACAACTCAAGCTGCTCGAGAAATCCTGCGGACCCGGTGGCGTTCAAGCATTGCTTATTGAGCATGCTCTCCCCGAGATCGAAGAGAGGGCCAATCAATTATTGGATCGCTTGACCGGTGGTGATATGCGCATCATTTTTGATACGCAGCGCAAGCTGAAAACACGCGATGCCATGTCAGAGACACTTGACATCCGCATTGCCGATAAAGACGGCGAACGGCCATATGACAACTATAGTGGTGGGGAGCAGTTCCGCGTCAATTTCGCCATACGTCTGGCATTATCACAATTATTGGCCCGGCGCGCCGGCGCGCGCTTGCAAACATTAGTAGTTGACGAGGGATTTGGCAGCCAGGACCCTCAAGGCCGCCAGCGTCTCGTGGAGGCTATCAATGCCGTTCGTGATCAGTTCGCCTGTATTCTGGTCATTACCCACATCGAAGAACTACGCGACGCATTCTCCACGCGCATCGAAGTCCGCAAAGGACACGCCGGCTCAACCATCAAAGTGGACTAATTCAGTTGCCCGCTTCCCCATAATATGCTGTCGCACGTAACACGAAGCGCGTTAAATCTTGCACAACTCCATCGGCGTTCTCGTCACGTTCCGCTTGCGCCAGCAGTCCCAGTATCACCTGGTCGATAGCTCCCGTTAACGCCACGGCAGTCAGGCGTTCGTCCTGCATCGGGACCAGATTCCTATCAATAGCCTCACTTAGCGGCTGCTGCCAGATCTGGACAAGTTTCCCACGAAAGAGTGCTCTTTTCCCAGCCAGAGCCGGCACCGTTCCTACCCCGGCAACCAGAAGCAATTCCACCACCGCTGGCTCATATACGGCAATACTCACGTAGGATTGCAGCACAGCTTTCACTTGTTGTGGAAAAGAGGTGCGGCTATTGACCGCTTGCTGCAAAGTCTGAATCAAAAAATCGGCCGTTTCTTCATAGAGGTGGACGAATAAAGTTTCCTTGTCAGGAAAATAGAAATAGAATGTACCAATGGCAACATCCGCGTCGTCAACGATGTCACGTATGGTGGTGGCTTGGTATCCTTTTTCCGCAAAGATCTGCACCGCCGCCTGTAACATCGCCGTTCGCTTTGCATCTTTTTTCTGGCGAGTTTTTTCACTACTACGATATGCCATGGCCTAATTGTAAGCGAGTTTTTCAGAACCTGCGAACCGTTAGCGACGCCAGCACTGAAACACGGTTTATTGCTATCTAAAACATGCCTGTCACGAAGAATCTGAACGAATGCACTGCAAAACCAGCTTTCTTCCGATACTGAGAACGATATGAACCTCATGACTCCGACCTTTTCTCTGAGCCTGGACAAATCATCGCCAACCCCTCTCCACCAACAGGCTTACCAGGAACTGCGTCACATGATCCTGTGCGGGCAGCTCCTCCCTGGTTTTCGATTACCATCAACTCGTGTACTTGCCCGGCAGTCGAAAGTTAGCCGCAACACAATTATCCAGACCTACGATCAGTTACAGGCAGAGGGGTTTGTTTCCGGTCGCCCTGGTGCCGGTACCTACGTTGCTGACGATATTTCCACGTCGCTATCTGATCCGGCAGCGCCCCCCTTCGATCCCCCTCTTTCCGCCTGGGGAAAGCGCGTATTGGGTCAAGCAGAAGGGAGCCAGCCAGGCAAAACACGGCCAGAAATCGACTTCGGCTTCGGCCGTTCCTTCTCACATATCTTCCCCTATGATATATGGCGCCGCCTGCTGGCTCGCTACCTCAGTACAGATGACATCATGCTCTCACGCTATGGTTCGGTGGCCGGATTTAACCCTTTGCGCCAGGCGGTGGCCAACTACCTGGCCCACCAGCGCGGCGTCAATTGCACACCCGAACAGGTCGTTATCATCAGCGGTGCACAACAAGCCCTGGATATTCTGGCCCGTCTGCTGCTCACACCCGGAGATGAGGTCTTGCTGGAAACGCCCGGCTACAGCGACGCCTTTACACTTTTTGAGGTCAATGGAGCGAAGCTGGTCCCCCTGTCCGTGGACGATAACGGCTTCCCGGTAGAACAAATCCCGCCAGATAGCCGGGCGCGGCTGTTATTTGTCACTCCGTCGCACCAATTTCCCCGTGGAGGAACGCTCTCCCTGCCGCGTAGGTTGGCCCTCCTCGAATGGGCAGAAGCTAAAGACGCCCTGATCATTGAAGATGACTACGACAGCGAACTGCGCTACGACGGGCACCCTCTGGCAGCATTGCAAGGACTGGACGAGAGCGGGCATGTCGTTTACCTGGGCACATTTTCTAAAGTATTGTTCCCCGCTCTGCGTTTGGGTTACGTGGTACTGCCCCCTGCGCTTCTCACCCCCTTCATCAGCGCCAAAAGGCTGGTCGACCGCGGCGCTCCCACCCTTACCCAAGCCGCCGTCGCTGACTTCCTCGCCGAAGGGCATTTCGAGCTTCATTTGCGCCATTTACGCAAGGCATATGGCGAGCGACATCAAGCCCTGATCAAGGCGCTAGAAGAATTCCTGCCCGGACGTGTACACTTCGCCTCTGTCCCCGCTGGCCTGCATGTCATGCTTTACCTTCACCAATCATGCCAGGAAACAGAAATCGTCCGTGGTGCTGCGGAGATCGGTGTCGGCATCTATCCCGGCGCGCCATTTCATCTGCAAAAACCTGCTCCACCTTCGATTCTCTTGGGCTTTAGCGGGCTATTCGCCGAGCAAATCACAGAAGGGATTAGGCGCCTGGCCACAGTCATACCAGAACGCTGAAGATCGCAAAAAGTTGCCAACTTTCTGCATTCAACCAGAGCGTTCATCCGCGCTCGCAGAGGAGTTGGCAACTTTCAATCGTGCAATAATCCCGTTCACAGAGAAATAGATTTCGCATCTTCTTGGACACAATTCGTTCACTGCGGCAGAAAGATAAACGCAACACCTACTAGAGCCGCGATCGTACCCACTATTCCCCTCCGGCTAACCTTACGCTTATAAACCACATATTCAAAAGGGATGAGCAAAATGGGCGGCAAGGCCATCAAGGTTGCCGCGATGCCTAAGCGGGTACTGCTAATAGCGATCAGCGAGAACCATATGCCCAAGAAAGGACCCGTGATAGTGCCCCCTATCAATGCCCGAAAAGCTTTGCGGTCTCGCCACATACGAAACGTATGCCTCACCTGCCTTTGCAGAGCCGCCAATCCCCACAGGATAATCACGGCCACAAATATGCGGATGACCGTTGCTGAAATCGTAGAGTATCCCCCAACCAGCCCATAGCGAGCCGTCACCAGGTTGGTCACCTGCCCTAACGCACCGGCCAAACCAAAGAGGATGCCTTTCTTATACTGCTTATTTTGCACCGCCGTCTGTCCTGGTCCGGCGCTCAGTCACCACCCAGCCAATACCACCGACTGCCAACAAAATACCTGCCAGCTCAACACCCGTCACCGCTTCTCCAAAAAGAAACCAGCCAAAGAGCACGCTGTAGATCGGCACGGTGGACATCAGTAACATAGAAAGACGAGGTCCGATCGACACGTAAGCCTTGAAGAGAAAACTGTCTCCCAAGACCAATCCCAAGATTGCAGATGTCGCCAACCAGAACCAACGGTACGCTTCAACATCTACGGGAAAGAGACTCCCCTCTATGATCAGATGGACAATTGACAGGAACAGGAACGCAAACACCAGACGACTGCGGTTTACAACATCCGACCCAATCAGCCGCCCGCTGTAACTGAAAAACATAGCCGTCATCGACCAACAAACGGCCGTTGCCAGCGCTGCGATTTCACCCCAATACATGGTCAATCTTCGAACACCGCTTGTTGCTCCTCAAGATAGAGCGTCACCGGACTCTCAAGAACATTCAGACAATGGAGAACACGTCTGCACAGCTTCCTATTCAAAAACTTAACAGCCTTCTCTGGTGCCAATAATCGAAACTCACTCAGTTCCTCTCTGGGCAATCTGATCCTGTTGATCATTTCGGCGTTCAACACCGGTCCGAGAAATATAAACTGCACGCTTTCTGTACTCGTCCCCGTTTCGCTTTTATAGTCTACACACAGCAGCCGCTTCAGGCGGCAAACCAATCCCAATTCTTCGGCGACTTCGCGGATCGCTGCCTCCCGTGGTGACTCGTTTTGTTCCACTACGCCGCCAGGGATTTCCCAGGTTTCTTTGTAAGTCGGATTCACAATCAGCAGCCGGCCCCTTTCATCAAAAAAAAGGCAGCCCGCTGACATCCGTTTTTGGGGCAGGCTCTGCTGATACGCTTTTCGTTCCATCATTTCTTCTCTTTGGTTATCGATCTACTTCAGGATGAACGGCCGTTCCCAGGGGAAACGATCTCGAATCTGTTGGATATGGGCTGGTGTCGTCCGGCAGCAGCCACCGATAGCTGCCGCGCCCAGCTTGCGCCACTCACGGCTGAAAGTGCCAAACTCCGCTGGAACCGCTTCACCATGCCACAAGTGTTGCTTTACGTCATACTCTTCACCAGAATTAGGATAAACGATGATCAATTTATCCGTGGCTTTCCGCAGTTCTTCGACCAAACTAGGGATAACGTGCGGCGGCGAACAGTTGACGCCAATAGCTGCCACCTGCTCGAATTCAGACAGAAAGGTAGCGCACTCTCTGATTGGCGTGCCATCGACTATGTGCTCGCCATCTTGGCAAGTAAAGCTAAACCACGCAAATCGATCTGGCGTCTCCACTAGAAGACGAGCCAACGCGCGCGCTTCGTCAAATACAGGTATCGTTTCGCAAGCCATGATATCGGCCTGGCTCCCTGCCAGGACAAGCCACCGCCGGCGGTGAAAATCAACCAGATCATCCTCGCCCAAATCATAATTGCCCGTATATTCCGATCCATCAGCCCGGTAGGCAGCATAGGGCCCCACACTAGCGGCAACCAACGGCCGTAAGCGCCCCGCCTGCTCCACCTCCGGCAGAGCAGACCAATAATTATCCCTTTCCTGCACGGCAAGCTCTACGGCAAAACCGAGCAGCTCCTCTGCTTCTTCGTCATTCAAGCCACGCGATCTAAATCCAGGAATTGTCGCTTGGTAACTGGCTGTGATGATACAGTCTGCTCCAGCCCATAAATAATCCGCATGAACCTGGCGGATAATGGCAGGATCATCAAGCAACAATCGCGCCGACCATAGTTCATCGCTAAGATCTGCGCCTCTGGACTCAAGCTGCGTCGCCAATCCACCATCGAGCACAAAAACACCGTTGCGATCCACAAAGCGTTTAATTGGGTTCATGGAAACCTCGTTTTTGATCTGCTGATCTGAATAATCTCTAGCCACGGCCGTCACCCCCACTTGACTGATGGAATGCCCCCATACCCTACCCTAATTTAACGGGTTGATATCAGACGGCCGTCGGGGAAATAGGCAGTTAAGTAAAACCGCCGCTTCCGCATTCGCTGCATAGCAATCTGCAAACGCATAATCGAGTTCTTCAAGACTACGATAGCCAAGTAGCAATTGCAGAAATGTCAGATCCGGGAAAAGGGCATCAGCATCTTCGACGTTCTTTGCTTCATAACTCCCCACGCCCACCAATTCGCCTCGCTCAAAAACCAGCCTCAGATTACTTCGGTAGAAATTTAGTCGCAGCATCCCACTGTGCCCGGCCATCACGCTCTCAGACAATCGCTTCTGCAATGCCGCTGCGATATGTTCTACAAACTGCGGCAAATCAGCTACGCGTATAAACCAGGCATAAGGTCTGCGCGCTTTCTCCAACTGGCTGCCCAGAGCATCATAAACCGGGTGAGTTTCTCCCAGCCAGAAATTGATATGTGTGATTGGTTCCTTCCGCTCCTGATTCAGTTTATCGGCGCGTCTTCTTAGCTCGCGCACCAGGAACAAGCAAACCGCACGCCAGGAGTGACCCGCACCTACTCCCAATTCACGCACGGTGAATCCGCTGCCCCATGGATGGAATTGAGCGTAGGCAGCTGTCCTACCCTCGAGGTCTTCGATCATGTGCACCTTCCGCGCCGCTGGAGTCTCGCGATGCGCCTCGAACAGTTCATACTGCCAGATCTCATTATCTCGCTTGTGAACGATCAGGCTGCCGGCGCAGTGAGCCGCATAATATTCCTCCAGAATCGGAATGTCTGCCACAACTGCTGGGCGTATCTGGTACGGCTCCTCTTCTTGCACTTTGTCGTTTCCTTGCCGAGCCCAAGAGAATGCGCGTCCCCCACCGAGATTCAAGGCCATTTCATAGCCAAACAAGCGATAATACCAGGGGATACCCGTAATGGCCTGAACCAGTTCGCCGCGCTCTTTACTCTTGGCATGAACTGCCATCATTTGTCGCCGGATCAGGCCCCGCCGGCGGTATGCCGGATCGGTACCTACCAGTTCCACCCGTCCAACACCAAACGGTATACCGTCATAGGTCCAGGTTTGCGATATCAGATTCAGGCTGGAAACAATCCTTTCACCCTTTCGGCGATCGACAACGACCGTGAAGTCAGCAGCACTCGTTGTAGGATGTCCGCCATTCATCAGGTCGCCAGTCCAGTCGCTCAACCACGCCTCGGGCTCGCCCGGATTGTCCGTATGAACCTCCACGTTAAATGCGCCCAGCGCTTCGGCGTCATCCGCCGTTGCCCATCGCAAGAGTAACCCGTTATCTAAATCGACCGGTAAATCTTGAACTATTTCTTGTCTGTTTGACTCTTTTTCAACTCGCATCATTTTCTCAAGGGTATCGACTGATCCATTTTTTACCACGCTCACAGCGCGCCTGTTATATCAAGAACCCCTGCGTTGGCAAGATCGATCCGGTTCACCACATGTCAACTTCTGCGTGCACGCTGTGTTCGTCGGTTTGCCCGCCTGCATAAGACATTGATTTGAAAGCCCCGTCCATGCTTGACGGCACCATCAGAAATGTGGAAAATTACCGTGGTTGTGGTGCCTAGAGAATTCGCTAGACAATCGCAATTTAGATTTATTTAAAAAGGAAGTTACCCATGTTAGCAAATATCGCCTCATACTGGTTCGTTTCTCTGCCTGGTGTATTGACTGGTCTTCTGTTATTGAAACTGTTCATAAAAGCCCATGAGTCGAAGCAATCCCGCGAGCGCATAAGAGCTACCATTAGAAAGTGACAATAGGATAAACCCATGTTCTACTGGCTTATCTTTGCTCTGCCAGGCCTAATTCTGGGCCTTTGGGCCCAATCCCGTGTTAAGGGAGCCTTCAAGAAATATTCCCAAGTTCGGACGGCCCGCAATATTACTGGCGCCCAAGTTGCTCGCGCTCTTCTTGACGAGCAGGGCTTGTCTCATGTAGCAATTGAAGAATCACAAGGGGGTCGCTTGAGCGATCACTATGATCCACGCAGTCAGGTACTGCGACTCAGTCCCGAGGTCTACCGCACGCCAAGTATCGCTGCCGCCGGGGTTGCCGCCCATGAAATGGGTCATGCCTTGCAGGATGCGAACAAATACGTTCCCCTCAAATTTCGCTCTGCCCTCGTACCGGCAACGCAATTCACAAGCAGATTGGCGCCCATGCTCTTCATGGCCGGCTTCTTACTCTCAATATTCCTCAAAAGCGAATATGGTCTTTACATCGCCTGGGCCGGTGTCGCCTTATTCGCCGTAGCCGTAATCTTCACCCTCGTCACACTGCCCGTCGAATTTGACGCCAGCAAACGCGCCAAACGACTCCTTGTCAGCAGTGGCATCCTCGTCGGTGACGAGATAGAAGGGGTCAACAAGGTTTTGGACGCTGCAGCCCTAACCTACGTAGCAGCGGCCGTCACAGCCATTGGCCAACTGCTCTATTACGTGATGCTCCTTACCGGTGGTCGCCGTCGCTAGAGCGTGGTTAGCCACATTGCCTGGTATGGTTCCAAATAAATATCAGACCAGGCGTCAAGGTTCTGACCAATGATAAGCTCCAGCAGCGGCCCGTCAAATCCTAGCTCCTGTAATCGGCTGCGACGAATGGCCTGACCCCATTCACTGAAGTTCGCCAGAGCCAAGACACGGCCGCGCGGACTCTCTCGAAGCAGACCGAAAACATGCTCATTATCGGTCCAGACAGCATGTGCCGCCGCCTCCGCATGAAAAGCCGCTGTCTTTTTACGGACCTGGATCAGCTGCCTCATACCTTGGAAAATTCGGCCGCTAACGCGCTTCCAATCATGCCTCTCTGCTGCCTTCTCCCAATCCATAAACGGCCTGTGCATCCAGCGATTGTCATCTGCCAGATCTGGGTGATCCGCGTAGCTGTGGTCGTTTATCAAGCCTATTTCGTCGCCCATATAAAGCAGTGGGACGCCGCCAAAGGCCAGGATCATGCTGTGCAGCAGTAGGATGCGGCCTACGGCCAGATTCACTGCCTGCGCATCATCTGCTACCTCCAATCCTGCCAGGGATGCGCAAGAGCCGCTGATTCGCCGGTCGTTAGTCTTTGGATTGAACTGAAAAGTCACCCCGCGCGCAAATGTTCCGGGGAAAAGGCCGCTGTAAAAATCGCTCAAAAAAGATCGATGCAGATAGCCATTCAGACCCACCGCCGCCGCATCCTCCTCCGTCACTGCCCAGCCGATATCATCATGGCAGCGCACATACGTCAGCCAGGAAGTGCGCGAAGGAATCGCCGGCATTTGCTGTAACGCATGCGTCATCAGTGCTACCTTGCGCTCTGCCAGACTGCTCCACAGCATTACCATAAAAACATTGTGATAAGCGACTTCACACTCCTTATTCGTCGCTTCACCGCGACCCAGGTAAGGCACCAGTTGTGGCGGCGGCACAATCGCCTCCGCTTTTAACAAGAGACCAGGGGCGGCGATGCGGCTCAAGGCTCGTAACGCTTGCAAGATGTAATGCGCTTCCGGCTGGTTCTCACAGTCTGTCCCCAATCGTTTCCACATGAAAGCAACCGCATCCAGTCGCAGAATCTCGACTCCCTTGTTGGCCAGATAGAGCATGATATCCAGCATTTCCGCGAAAACGGCCGGATTGGCGTAGTTAAGATCCCATTGGAACTCGTTAAATGTCGTCCACACCCAACGATCATTTCAGGATAGTAGCTGAAGCTGCCCGACTTAAACTCAGGGAAAGATCTCGCGTACCGTCTGCTCATACTGATCAGGCAGGCTGCGGTCAGGGAACATGAGGTAATAATCCTGGTAATCAAGATCGCCTTGTCGTGCCCTTTCTGGGCCCACTCATGCTCTTTGGCCGTATGGTTACAAACCAGGTCAATACAAAGACTGATACCGTTGCCGCGCAGCTCGGTCGCCAGTTGGGCCAGATCATCCATCGTGCCTAACGCTTCCGTTACCTGCCGGTAATCCATCACCGCATAGCCGCCATCATTCGCTCCCGGTCGCGGCTTTAGCAATGGCATCAAGTGTAGATAGGTAACCCCCAATTCTTTCAAATAGCCGATTTTCTCGCCGACTCCTTTTAGGTACCGGCAAATCGTTCTGTATAGCAGACGTAACCCACCATATGCGACTGCTGGAACCAGTCCGCTTCGGCCTGGCGTTGCAGGTCTAATCGGCGCAGATCGTCTGGGCGGCTGGCATATTGGCGAGCAACAATTTGCAGCAGGTGGTCGCGCCAGGTTTCATAATCAGGTCTGGCGCCGTAAAGTTCGCGCAGCGGCCGTTCTACATCCGCGAGATAGAGTTCCAATCGTGAAGCAAAGATCTCTTGCTCCAAGGGCTCCAGCATACGCAAGGGACCTTGCAGCAAGGGGTCCAATAGCTTATTTTTCTCATCCATTGACGATCTGCTCCTGCCCTGCATTACGCCGCTGTGCACAGCCAGTGCGCGGCAAAGGGCTGCAGGTTAAGAACGGCTCCGCGACGTTCAACCGTTTGTCTGCGAGCCAGCAGATCAACCCAATTGCCCTTAAGATCAGTTTCGATGCCCTGTGGTGTATCTGTCAGATTAAAAAGGCAAACAATCTCGCTCAAATCCGCCCTTCTCCTGAAGGCCATCACGGCCGTATTATCTGTCTCCACCCATTCAAACTCCCCGGAGCGTAAGGGGGCTTGGCCTTGTCGCGTGCCAATCAGGAACCGCGTCCAGGCCAGGATCGAGTCCGCATCTTTCTCCTGGGCGGCAACATTCACCCGCTGATAACCGTAGGTTTCGTCATCAATCACCGGCAAATAGGTTTTATCGGCCGTCGAGAATCCCCCATTCTTTTCATTCGACCATTGCATCGGTGTGCGCACGCCATTGCGATCAGCCAGCCAGATATTGTCCCCCATACCGATTTCATCCCCATAGTAAATGATCGGCGCGCCAGGCAGCGAAAGGAACATGGCATTCAATAGAAACCACCTTCTTTTGTCCCCATCTAGCAGCGGCAGTTGGCGCCGGCGGATGCCTAAATTTAGCCGCATTCGAGCTTCTGGTGCATACTGCTCCCACATCCAGTTTCGCACTTCCGGCGTGACCATTTCCAACGTCAGTTCGTCATGGTTGCGCAAGAAAGTCATCCACTGCGCCCCCGCTGGGATCGGCGGCGTGCGCTCCCAAATATCCACAATCGGCCGCTTGTCACCCGCCTTCAGCGCCTGGTACATCCTCGGCATAATCGGGAAGTGGAAGCAAACTTGAAATTCATCCCCATCGCCGAAATAGGGCAGTAGATCCTCCGGCCACTGATTTGCCTCGGCGATCAACACCGCATCAGGATATTCCGCATCCATCAACCTGCGCACTTTCTTTAGGAACGCGTGGGTTTCGGGTAAGTTCTCGCAGTTTGTTCCCTCACGCTCGTAAAGATACGGAATCGCATCCGCACGAAAACCATCAATGCCCATATCCATCCAGAAACGAATGATCGCGAAAATCTCCTCATGCACAGCGGGATTGTCAAAGTTCAGGTCCGGCTGGTGACTGTAAAAACGGTGCCAGAAATACTGCTGCGCCACCTCGTCGTACGTCCAATTGGAAGGCTCCGTGTCCAGGAAAATAATGCGCGCATCCTGGTACTTTTCGTCTGTATCGCTCCAAACATAGTAATCGCGGTAAGGAGAATCAGGATCTTTCCTCGCTTCTTGAAACCAAGGATGGTCGCTTGAGGTGTGATTCATTACCAGATCGATAATGACTCGCAATCCATGCGCATGAGCCTCAGCTAAAAACGCTTTAAAATCGTTCAGCGTGCCGTAGTCGGGGTGGATATCGTAATAGTCTGCTACATCATAGCCGTCATCCTTAAGCGGTGAGGGGTACATGGGCATGATCCAGATACAATCGACCCCTAAAGACTTGATATGGTCTAGTTTGGGAATAGCGCCACGAAAGTCGCCATTCCCGTCACCATCAGCATCGGCAAAAGCACGAATATTGAGTTCATAGAACACAGCTTCTTGAAACCAGCCACTATTTTCTTTCATTGTCATAGTACATTTGCAGTAAAAACTGACACCATTTGTAGGGGAGTACCCTTGTGGTCGCCCTCGACTGGGCAGGCACAACAGTCACCCAAGCATTTGACGATACCTGACGAGATCCCAAGGGGTCATTGTTGTGAGGATAGCGGCGTCATGGCTACCTGCAAGAAGGAGACGATAGGCAGACCAAGTCTACCCATTCGTTTCCAACAAATACAACCGGGAAATAGGCAATAAGGAAACCAAGTCGCAGTCATTTTCCCGGAAACTGAAATACAATTGCTCTCGCGTAAGACGCAACGAAGTTTCCGGGAAAATTGTGCAACCAATTTATTTACAGAATACAAGGCAGCGCAGACTAGGCTTGCACTAACGTCAATATTGGACTGTCTGACCTTTCTCTTTCCCTACCCTTTAACCGATCCGGCCGTTAATCCACGCACAAAATACCGCTGCAGGGCCAGGAAGACAATCAGTGGCAGAAGCATAGAGACAAAAGCGCCTGCTGTGAGCAAATGCCAATCATTGCCGCGCGAACCGGTCAGATCTGCCAGGCGTTGCGTAACCACCTCAAATTCAGGATTGCTGCCCAGGAAAACCAGCGCCACCAGGTAATCATTCCAGACCCACAAGAACTGGAAGATCGCGAAGGATGCCAGCGCGGGCACCGAAAGCGGTAGTACAAGCCGCAAAAACACCGTGAAATGCGAAGCGCCATCGATAAAGGCCGATTCCATCATCTCTCGCGGCAAGGTACTGATATAGTTAAACAATAGGTATGTTGCCAATGCCAGTCCAAACCCGGTATGCGCCAGCCAAATCGCCAGGAAGGTACCGTTGATATTGAGCCCTTGCGGCCCATACATGCGCAAGATTGGGACCAGGGCGATTTGTAGCGGCACTACCAACAGGCCAACGACGGTGATAAACATCAATCGTCTGCCAGGAAATATCATCCAGGCAAAGGCATAAGCGGCAAAAGCAGCAATGAGAATCGGGATTACGGTCGCCGGAATCGCGACGGCCAGGCTGTTAAGGAACGCCGCGGACATATCATCGCCCGGGATTATTTCTACCGTGCCATCCGCATTGGTATATTCATAATCCTTGCCAGATAACACCTGTTGATAATTTTCCAGCGTAAAGTCCCAACTGACAGTCCAAACCTGTTCTTGGACTTCGATGCGACCCAGCCGCTTGTTGCCTACCCATTGGATACGTAAACCATTGGGTGTTTCCACGCCTTCTCGTAGGGCATCAAATGCAGCTGTTGCCCCTCTAATTTCCATGATGCTGTCCGGATCCAAACCTTCTACGTTAGGGTCTAGTACCTCAACCACTTGCCATTCGCGGTGCGGAAATACCGTCCACCAACCAGAGGTCTGGATATCAAAACGATCCCGGAAAGAGGAGACGAAGATCCCCAAAGTAGGTACTGTCCACAAAAGAACGATGAGTAAAAGCCCGCCATTTACCAGGCATGAACCCGTCCATTTTGGTCTCTTCATCTTAAAACCCCTCCTGTTCTCTAAATTGGCGCAGGTTGTAAAACATCACCGGAACCACAGCCAGTAGCAGGACAATCGCGATGGCTGAACCAACCCCGGAGTTTCGGGCCGTAAACGCTTGCCTATAAAATTGGGTTGCGATTACGTGCGTCCCAAACTGACCCCCGGTCATTACCCAAACCACGTCAAAAATCTTCAGCGTGAAAATAACTATCGTCGTCCACACCGTTATGACCGTGCCCATAATGTAGGGAATCATGATCCGAAAGAAAATCTGGATCTCAGTGGCGCCGTCAACCCGGCCAGCCTCTAGCAGCTCATCTGGAATGCCCTTCAAAGCGGCCGAAAAAAGCACCATGGAGAAGCCGGCCTGTAACCAGACGACGATCACGATCAGAAAGAGGTTGTTCCAAGGCGCGATATCCACCCACGCGTACCACGACTTTGGATCGCCACCTAGGCCAACGACGATCGCATTCAGCAGACCGATCTGCGGCAGTTCGGCCGGCCGCACCTCGTAGATGAAATTCCAGATTACACTGGCCCCGACGAAAGAGATAGCCATCGGCAAGAAGATGAACGCCTTTGAGGTCCGTTCAAACTTGCCGCGATCGGCCAGGACGGCGATCAACAGGCCCATCGCCACGGACGTTGTGCTGCCAAAGACGATCCACATAATATTGTTGCGTATCGATTCCTGCAGCAGCCGGCCCGTGAAAAGCTCAACATAATTCTGAATCCCGACAAATGTGTTGCCATCCCTATCCAACAGGCTCAACCAGAATGTATAGATGGCCGGAAAGAAAAGGTAGGCAAAAAGAATGAACATCGCCGGGCCAACGAAAACAAAGGGCTGCAGCCGCGCCGTCCAGGCATCGGGCATCCGCTCGACGATGCCGTTGAAAATCCAATAAAGGGCAGCCACGCCGCCAACGCCCCAGACAATAGCGAACAGGGCTATTATCCATCGTGGTGCGATCGTGCCTTGATCTCGAAGAAAAATAAAACCCGCATAAAGCGCCGCGAAGGCGATCAGAGGGATGCTGATGGCGAGAAGTAGGCGCGCCAGCCAGGCGACAAGCCTGGCGCCGGCGCTGCGCGGGTTCTCAGCAGCTTTGTAATTTGCCATTATCTACCTCCTGTTCCAGTTACTTCTGATTCCTAGAACGTTTTGGCCAACGTTCTTCGACAGTCACCTTTTTTTGTTGTTAAGTATTCATGAATGCAAACCGAAGCCCAGTTCGCATAGCATCTACAGTTACAAGCTTAATGAGAGACAGCCAGCCCGTTTCCGGACTGGCTGTCAGACAAACTAATCAACCGTTATCTGGGCCAGGAATCGTCGATCTCCTGCAATGCTGTATCAAGATCAACAGATCCCGTTATATAATCGACCATACTGGACCAGAAGGTACCAGCTCCCACCTCAGGCGGCATCAAATCAGACGCGTCGAAACGCACCGTCTGCGCGTTGAGCAGGATTTCGGCAATACGGCGATCTGTGTCGTTCGTGTACCAATCAAGGCTCGAATCCTGGTGCGGTGAAAGACCTACGCCGTTGCGAACAATCGGCTCGGTGCTGGCGCCTGTGGAGAGGTACTCCATCAAAGCCTTGGCCTCGGGCCGGTCAGTGAACATCGTGAAGATATCTCCAGCCATCAGAACCGGTTCACCGTAAGCTTCATCCACGCTGGGCAGGTAGAAGAAGTCATAATCGACCCCTGCTTCCAGACCCTCGCCGAAGAATCCTTGAATCCAGGAAGCCTGCTTGTGCATCCAGCAGGTCGGCGGATCCTCAAACATGTGCGTTGGCGAATCGCCAATGAACTCGGTGACGATCTGGTCTTTGCCACCAAGGACATAATCGGGGTTGAGCCAGATGTCGGACATCAGTTCCGCGGCATTCTTCACTTCAGTCAGAGCTGAAGGGCAGATCCCCGGCGACCCATGCGTCATAATTGGAGGCATCAGTCGTGCGCAGCATCAATGCTTCTATCCAGTCGGTGGCAACCCATCCGGTAGCCACACCACTCTCGATGCCGATACACCATGGTGCATCCCCGTCAGCGACAATGGCATCACTTAAGGCAATCAATTCATCCCAGGTCGTCGGCACTTCGTAGCCGGCCTCGTCAAACTTGCGCCTTGGGGTACCATACCAGGTCCTTATTGGCTGCTTTATACCAGACGCCGGCCATGAGTTGGCTCACCATCGGCATTGGGCATGGTTGCACTATCCAGCCAGCCTTGGGCGTAGCGCTCCTGCAGATCCGCTTCGGGAATGTAATCACGTACATCCGCGACAAGCCCATCGGCAACAAAAGTTCCTAGAAGTGCCGGCTGCGGGAACATGGCAATATCAGGCGCATTGCCGGAATCAACCTGCACGGCAATTTGGGTTTCAAATTCCTTGGTGCTGGCGTGAACCACATCGATTCCTGTCGCTTCTTCAAAAGGAGCCATCGCCTCGAGGAATACAGTTTCGTCCGCATCGACGAGTACACTCATGATACCGACCTCTGTGCCGGAAAATTCCCCGGCCATGGCGCGATCAAGGAATGTCGGTTCGCCTTCGGGCTCTGCCGCTGCTTCTTCCTGTACCTGACCAGCTACGCCTGCAGGCCAGGAAGCGTCAATCTCGGGCAACACGGTGTCCAGATCGGCCGAACCGCTAACATAGTCAGTCATGCCAGACCAGAAGGAGCCTGCCCCTACTTCACCGGGCATCAAGTCCGACCCGTCGAAGCGGAAACTAGTTGCGGCGTTGACCAACTCAGACAGCTTCCGTTCCACATCCTGTTTATACATGTCAGGTGTCGCCTTCAAATGAGTTGTAAGCGCCCCGCCATTGTCCAACCAGCCGATAGCTGACTGGGGAATGGTCATGAATTCCATCACCGCGCGAACCTCGGGACGATCGTTGAACATAGCGTTGATATCGCCGGCGATCAGGAAGGGCCGGCCATAATCGTCACCAATCGCGGGCAGATAGAAGACATCCCAATCCTTGCCGAATTCAACGCCTTCAGGGAAGAAACCGGTGATGAAGTTGCCCTGCTTGTGCATCCAGCACTGCGGCGGATCTTCAAACATAGGAGCTGGAGAGTCACCGAAATTGGTGGTCACGATTGTGTCCGTACCACCAAAGACGTAATCGTCATTGAACCAGATTTCGCTCCAGGTATCAATAGCTTTGCGTACCTCCGGTGAGTCGAAAGGCAGCGTGCCCGCCACCCAGGCATCGTAGTTCTCCAAGGACGTTGTGCGCAGCATCATTTCCTCGGTCCAGTCCGTGGCCGGCCAACCGGTGGCCGCGCCAGACTCGATGCCGATACACCAGGCGGGATCGCCATCATCGGCGATGAGCTGGGTCAAAGCCATGAGTTCATCCCAGGTCTCTGGAACCTCATAACCTGCTTCTTCAAACTTCGCCTTGGGGTAGAAGACTTGACTCTTCGTATTCATACGATACCAGGTACCGGCCATCTGGTCTTCACCATCCGGGCCTTCCATCGTGGCCATATCCAACCAGCTCTGGTTGTACTGCTCCTGCAGCCACTCCTCCGGCATGAAGCTGGTGGGATCAACGATGTGACCCTGGCGGGCGAACCCGGCCAGCAAACCAGGCTGCGGAAAGTCGGCGATATCGGGTGGATTGCCGCCGTCGACAGAGATGCCGATCCGGCCTTCAAATTCCTTATCGCCAATGTAGTTGATGTTGATACCGGTCGCCTCTTCAAATGGAGCAACCGATTGCTCGAACAACGTTTTGTCGATATCTGCGAAGGGACCGTCAAAGGTCACTTCCGTGCCGGCAAAATCGCCAGCCAATGCTTGTTCCAAGAATCCGCCAGGAATCGTCTCCCAGTCGACCTCAGCCATTTCTTCGGCGGGAGCTGCTTCTTCTGCCGGTGCTGCTTCTTCTGCCGGTGCTGCTTCTTCTGCCGGTGCTGCTTCTTCTGCCGGCGCTGCTTCTTCTGCCGGCGCTGCTTCTTCCGCCGGCGCTGCCGCTTCTCCGCCACCACAGGCGACCAAGACCAGCGCAAAAATGAGCAACAAGCTCAGCCAACTAAATCGTTTTACATTTAACATGTCTTTCTAATCCTCCAACGTTTACTTTTCATACGTCTCTTTAGTCACTAAATCGGGTAGAATTCGTTCGCACTCTTCGATAGCATCACCTCCTTTCATATTCTTCCGGACAGGATCAAAATGGAACCCTTGCCGGCTCGGCCGTACTACTTCTTATAACCAATTCTGTAGGCAGCAAGATCTCCTGCGGATCTGAGGGCATCTGTTCCATCGTATCCAAAAGGAGTCTTGCCCCGGTTACGCCTGAATCAAATAAGGATTGTCGCACTGTCGTCAGCTGCATCAATTCGGCCGCTTCGATGTCATCGTAGCCAACCACGGACAAATCAGCAGGAACTTGTATACTCAAGTCACGAGCAGCTTCAAGCACGCCAATGGCTTGCGCATCACTGTAGGCGAATATCGCCGTCGGCGGGTCACCCAATGACAGCAGTTCAATGGCCAGTCCGCGCGCTTCCTGGCTGTCAAGACTACCTACGCGATAGTATTCTTCCCGGCAAGCTATTCCCGCTGCATCTAGCGCGCAAAGATAACCTTTGCGCCGGTCATGTACTGGTGAGTGATTAAATGGGTTGTCCGGGTAGTCGCTGATATAACCGATCTTCACATGCCCCAGTTCGATAAGATGTTGTGTGGCCAAACGGCCACCTGCAACATTGTCGACAATGACACTGTTCAGTCGTGGATGGCGGGCATCGACGATTACACCGGGCACGCCGGCCTCCAAGAATTGCTCCATGTCACTATCCGTCGGCCGTAAGGAGAGAATCAACAGTCCATCAACCATCTTGCGTCGCAGGATATTGGTCAATAATACATCCCGGTTTTCCGTGTTTTCGACATCAAAAAGGACGAGATCGTAGTCGCTGCTGGCCAGGACAGAAACAATGCCCTGCAGACGCTTGACCACCGAGGCATTGGTGAAGAAGGGAACGATAACCCCGATAGCCATCGTCTTTCCTTTGGATAAGTGCCGGGCAACAGCGCTTGGGGAAAAATTGAGCGCTTCAATTGCCGCCTGAACTTTGTGCCGGGTCGTCTCGCGAACCGCGTCACTATCATTCAGAACTCGCGAGACGGTACCCACACCAACTCCGGCGTGTCTAGCAACATCACGTATCGTTATAGTTGCCGCCACCTATTCCTTCCTCTCCAGCGCATCAAATGGTGGGAGGAACCAGTCAAATCATCCAATTGGAACCGGTTCCATGCTGGTTATACTATACTTGAATCACATACGCATTGTCAAGTATTTACTTGATTTCGGCAGGGCTTTTCCAAAGTCCCGATTGCGGGTTGCCCTGGCCAGTTTCCCGACTACGCCAACTGAGTTCACCTTGACGAAGGTCGTACGGTCTGGAGGCCGGCGACAGCATTCTGTGCAACTTTAGCCGCTCACTCTCCCCCAATCACATATTACGCCTGTATTTTCCCCCCACTTCATACATCGCTTGCGTAATCTGACCCAGCGAACAAACCTTGACCGCCTCCATCAAGGACTCAAACAGATTTTCGTTGTGAATTGCCGCCTCCTGTAATTCCCGCAATGCTGCAGCCGTTTTCAAAGGCGCGCGCGCATGAAGCGCTTGTACTTGCTTAATTTGAAACGCTTTCTCCTCTTCAGTCGCCCGAATCACCTCATTGGGCAGTACGGTCGGAGAGCCCTCGTCAGACAAAAAAGTATTCACGCCGATGATTGGCATCGCACCGCTGTGCTTCAACTGTTCATAATGCAACGACTCTTCTTGAATCTTGCCCCGCTGGTACATCGTTTCCATCGCTCCCAACACACCACCCCTTTCCGAAATGCGATCGAACTCAAGAAGCACCGCCTCTTCCACCAAGTCACTGAGCTCCTCAATGATAAACGACCCTTGCAAAGGGTTCTCGTTCTTGGTCAGACCCAATTCATGGTTGATGATCAGCTGAATTGCAATCGCACGGCGTACGGACTCCTCGGTTGGCGTTGTAATAGCCTCATCGTACGCATTCGTATGCAGGGAGTTGCAATTGTCGTAAATCGCATAAAGCGCCTGCAAGGTTGTACGGATATCATTGAAGGAGATTTCTTGCGCGTGCAGCGAGCGACCACTGGTCTGGATGTGATACTTGAGCTTCTGCGATCGCTCATTCGCTTTATACTTAAGCTTCATCGCTTTTGCCCAGATACGACGTGCCACACGGCCGATTACCGTGTACTCAGGATCGAGCCCATTGGAAAAAAAGAACGAGAAATTGGGAGCGAACGCATTAATATCCATGCCGCGCGACTGGTAGTATTCGACGAAGGTGAAGCCATTGGCCAATGTGAAAGCCAGCTGGCTGATAGGATTGGCCCCAGCTTCTGCGATATGGTATCCGGAAATAGACACTGAATAGAAGTTGCGCACAGCGTGGTCGATGAAATACTGCTGTACATCCCCCATGATCCTCAAGGAAAACTCCGTGGAGAAAATACAAGTATTCTGCGCCTGGTCTTCTTTGAGAATATCCGCCTGAACCGTACCGCGCACCTGTGAAAGCGTTCGTGCCTTGATTTCCTCATAAACTTCACTGGCTAAAACCTGATCACCACTGATACCCAGCAACATCAGGCCTAAGCCATCGTTGCCCAGCGGAAGCCGGCCGTTGTAAACTGGCCGTTCCCGCCCTTGATCATCATAAAGCGCTTGCAGTTTCGCTTCTACATCCGCTTCCAAACCATGCTCACGTATGTACAATTCGCACTGCTGGTCAATTGCGGCATTCAGGAAGAAGGCCAGCATCGTCGCTGCCGGACCATTAATGGTCATCGAAACCGAAGTCGCCGGGTCACATAGATCAAAGCCACTATATAGCTTCTTGGCATCATCCAGACTGGCCACGGAAACGCCAGAATTACCGACCTTGCCGTAAATATCCAGCCGCTGTGCCGGGTCCTCACCATAGAGAGTCACTGAATCAAAAGCAGTAGAAAGGCGCTTGGCCGGCATCCCCAAGGACACATAATGGAAACGGCTGTTGGTTCTCTCTGGCCCTCCTTCCCCGGCAAACATGCGCGTTGGGTCCTCCCCTTTGCGCTTAAATGGAAACACCCCGGCCGTAAAAGGAAATTCGCCGGGCACATTCTCCTGCAAATTCCAGCGCAGGATGTCACCCCACGCCTCATATTTGGGCAAAACAACACGAGGAATCCGGCTAGATGACAACGTTTCCGCAAAGATCTTGACTTGAACATCACGGCCACGCACCTGGTAAATAAACGCCTCCTCCCTATAGCGAGCCAATTTGTCGTCCCAACCCTCTAAAATCTTCTGATTCAATTTGTCCAATTTCAATTCGACATGTTGGTAAAGAGCTTTCAATTCCTGCACGAGATGGTCTCTATCTTTTATGTTCGCTTTCTGCCAAAGCGCTCTCTGTCTGGCAGATGCCATAGAGTTGGTTTGCAACGGCCGACTGTTGGTCCACCCACGCATTATAAGCTCGAATCGTCTCTGTGATCTCTGATAAATAACGCACCCTGGCCGGGGGAATGATCATGACCTTCTTCGACGGTTCCTCGTTTACCTCAAAATCGGGAAATAGATTGGATCCGCTTCTCTCGCTGATTAGCTCCATAATAGCCCAGTAGAGTCGATTAGTCCCTGGATCATTAAATTGAGAGGCAATCGTGCCAAAAACAGGAAGTTCTTCGTCACTGGCGTCCCAAAGACCATGATTACGCCTGAACTGCTTTCGGACATCGCGCAGACCATCCAACGCACCTCGTTTATCAAACTTATTGATTGCGACCACGTCCGCATAATCAAGCATGTCGATCTTTTCTAATTGCGTGGCCGCGCCATAGTCCGGCGTCATAACATAGAGGGACACCTCCGAAAAGTCGACGATCTCAGTGTCAGATTGCCCTATTCCTGAGGTCTCGAGGATGATCAAGTCAAATTGGGCTGCCTGCAGAATGGCCAGTACCTCTCGTATGTGACGCGAGAGCGCCAAATTAGATTGGCGCGTCGCCAATGAGCGCATATAAACACGTTCGTCGTTGACCGAATTCATCCGAATGCGATCCCCCAGAAGCGCCCCTCCACTCCTACGCTTCGATGGATCCACCGAGACAACAGCCACATGCCTGTCGCAGAAGTCCATTAAGAAACGGCGGACCAGTTCGTCTACCAATGACGACTTACCCGCGCCACCGGTGCCGGTAATTCCTAGCACAGGCGGCCGCGCCAATCCCTCAAGGCGACGATGCACTTCTTGTATGATCGGCTCAACAAGTTCCGGCTCGTTTTCAACAGCCGAGATCAACCGGCCTAACGCGCGATCGGTAACCCACTTCTTTACCTCCGGGAGAATCGCCAAGCCAGCTCGCCCATTATCGCTTGCAGGCGTCATCTCCCCATAGGCCTCTTCAATAACCGTTCTCCATTTGCCAACATCCAGTTTTCCTGTCGGGAAATCAGCCTGTTGCAGCAGATCATTGATCATGCCCTGCAAACCCATCGCACGACCATCATCAGGTGCGTAGAGCCGTGTTACACCATATGACTGTAATTCCTCAATCTCCGCAGGTAAGATAGTCCCTCCGCCACCTCCAAAGATCTTAATGTGACCACAACCTTGTTCCTGCAAAAGATCGACCATATAGCGGAAGAATTCCATGTGCCCGCCCTGATACGAAGTAATCGCAATAGCTTGGGCATCCTCTTGAATTGCCGCATTCACAATCTCCTGCACAGAGCGATTGTGTCCCAGATGGATAACCTCAGCGCCGGAAGCCTGAAGAATCCGGCGCATAATATTGATTGCTGCATCATGGCCATCAAACAGAGAGCCGGCGGTAACGATTCGGACCTTGTTGACCGGGTTATAAGGGGTGGGTGCTTCCATAACGACTCCTCACCTACAAATCAATTCCATCTCAATGCCACCAACTTTATCTCATATATTTCACAAATGCCTGCTTTCAGATAAACTTCTCTCGATCATCAGGAACGCGAATCGCGGTGACGGATTCTCCAGGCGCATAGTCCACCATCAAAATGCGTTCCACTCAGAAGGAGCACAACATACGCATGAAAGAACGAGAAACCTACACTGTCGAGGTAGCCGGTCTGACACGACACTTTCCATTGTTCGAGGTGGTTCCCGGGGTACGTATTGCGATTTTTAACATGCTGGGCGACACTTTTGTTGTTAAGGCCGCAGCGGCAGCGTTGGCCGAAAAGCTCAAAGGTACACCTTCCAATGTGCTGGTTACGGCCGAAGCAAAGGGCATCCCCCTTATCTACGAAATGAGCGCCCTGATGGGTCTCCCCTATGTTGTATTGCGCAAGACTTATAAGACATACATGGGTGACGCCATCAGCGCGGAAACACTTTCCATCACAACTGGTAAGACCCAAACCCTCTTCTTGGACGAAAAGGACCGGGATTTCGTTTCCGGCAAACAGGTTATCTTGGTAGATGACGTAGTAAGCACCGGCAGCACCCTGCAGGCAATGCAAGAAGTGATCTTGCGTGCTGAAGGGGAGATTGCTCGCATTGCGGCTGTCTTTACTGAAGGGGATGCAGACTGGTCACACGTAACGGCCCTGGGTAACCTTCCCGTATTCACGGTATAGTCAGAAACGCCTTGCCTTCGCAAATAGCCACGTATCCAGGATACTTAATTGGCATCAGCCGCCACACTCTCCATCTTTCGCCACCTTTTTGCTTCAGTCGCTGAAGAAATGGGTCTGACGCTGGAACGCACGGCATATAGTCCCAATATCAAAGAGCGACGCGACTTCAGTTGCGCTGTTTTCCTATCCGTTGGTGGCGAAGCTAAAATGCTGGCCCAGGCGGCCCATATTCCCGTACATCTCGGGGCCATGCCGGCTTCGGTACGAACGGCAATTTCCATTTGCGCCCCATTCCAGCCCGGCGATGTCGTTATTCTCAACGATCCTTACCTGGGCGGCAATCATCTTCCGGACATCACGATGATTTCGCCGGTTTTCGTTGACACGCCTGCAGACATAGCTTCCACACCTGAATTCTTTGTCGCCAGCAGAGCCCACCACGCCGACGTGGGCGGTATGTCCCCTGGCTCCATGCCTCTTTCGACTGAGCTTTTCCAAGAGGGAATCATCATCCCTCCCATAAAGTTAGTAGAATCTGGACGGCGAAACGATGCAGTATGGCAATTGATTCTGCGTAATGTACGGACGCCGCAGGAGCGAGAGGGAGATCTGGCGGCGCAACTTGCCGCGCATGCTTCTGGTACAAAACGGTTGGTAGCCATAATTCGGCGGTACAGCCTGAAGACGATTCAATACCACGCCAACAGTCTGATTGACTATGCCGAGCGCTTAACTCGTGCAGCGATTGCAAAAATCCCCGACGGCGTCTACACCTTCCTGGATTTTATGGATGACGATGGCCAAGCGGCCGAGTTACTGCCCATTAAGGCGACCATCACCATCTCTGGCGAGCAGATGGAAGCCAATTTCGCCGGCACCACCCAAGCTGTACGTGGAAATGTGAACGCAGTTCCCGCCATTGTTGAATCAGCCGTAGTCTACTGCTTGCGTTGTATTGCCCTTGCTCTTCTGGACATCGATTTACCCATGAACGAAGGGATTTTCCGCCCCGTCTCTGTACTAATACCGCATGGATCGCTGCTAGATCCCGATCCCCCACACGCTGTGGCTTCCGGCAACGTAGAGACTTCCCAGCGTATCGTCGACGTAGTCTTCGGTGCCCTGGCCCAGGCGCTTCCTGATCTGATCCCCTCAGCCAGCCAAGGAACAATGAATAACCTGACCTTTGGAGGCACCTTCGCAGGCAAGCCGTTTGCCTACTATGAGACGATCGGTGGCGGCGTTGGCGCTGGGCCCGATTCTGATGCTGGTCACGGATTGCATAGTCATATGAGCAATACGTTAAACACGCCTGTAGAAGCGCTGGAATACAACTTTCCCCTGCGCATAACTCAATACCGCCTACGCAACGGCTCTGGTGGGGCCGGAAAACACACCGGTGGAGAAGGCCTCGTACGGTGCATTCAATTTCTTGTAGCCGTTACAGCAACCGTTACAAGCGAACGTCGCAAGTTAATTCCATATGGTCTTTGCGGCGGTCAACCGGGCAAACCGGGACAAAACAGTGTAATTCGTGGTGGCGCGAAAACAGTTCTGCCGGGAAAATTCACGATTGATCTTGAACCAAACGCAATCCTCCAAATTGCCACACCTGGCGGGGGCGGTTGGGGTTTGGCAAAAACCATTAGCGAGCTTGCGCCAGAATGATGAATCCGTACAATGGAACCCGATCATGACGAAAAAATCATTGGGCTACGTTGAGCTCGAATGGACCTGCCCCAACTGTAGTGGCCGAAACTCCGGGCGCGAGAGAATCTGTGTTCATTGCGGTGCGCCACAACCCCAAAACGTCGAGTTTGAGCAAGCTGCCGAAGAGAAGATCATTGAGGATGCTACTGTTGTCGAGAGCGCCAACATTGGGCCAGACATTCATTGCGCCTTTTGCGGTACCCGAAATCCCAATAATGCTACCCATTGTTCCCAATGTGGCGCAGATCTTGCTGACAGTACGGCAAGGGAATCAGGGCAAGTTTTGGGTGCTCACAAGGACGAACCGGCACCTGATATTGAGTGCGATTATTGTGGCACCTTAAATCCCGGCACAGCGCACCAGTGCAAGAACTGCGGAGCCACGCTTGATTTGACGAAATCACCTCGGGCAGGGTCGGCAACAAAAACGCCAGCTGGGAAGGGCATCAGAATTAGCAAAGGTATCATTATCGCCATCGGCGTTGTGATCGTAGCTGCTTGCATTGCGCTGTTCATCTTCCTCAATCGCACTGACGATGTTGTTGGCCAGGTGAACAATATATCTTGGGAACGCCAGATAACTATTTTGGGCCTCGCCGCGGTAAGTCGAACAGCATGGCGGGACGAAATTCCACAAGAAGCCGATCTCGGCATGTGTCGGCAAGAACATCGTTACACATCTCAGGATCCTCAACCAAACTCGACCGAGGTTTGTGGCACTCCCTACACGGTAGATACCGGCGCTGGTCTAGGTGAAGTAGTGCAAGACTGCGAGTATTTGGTATATGATGATCGTTGCGACTTCACGGTTCTGGAATTACAGCCTGTAAATCGACTGATCCTTAACGGTACCGATCTTAACCCTCAATGGCCGGTAGTGGGACTAGAGACTGATCAGCAGGAAGGTGAACGCCAGGAAAGTTTCCGTATTGTCTTCAGCGCTGATGGTGAGCAATTCACGTATACCACCAATGATCCCGAAGAGTATCAAAAGTTCATCCCCGGCAGTAATTGGAATCTCAAGGTCAACCAACTAGGCGGGGTCAAAGAGGTAGAGCCTGCGCCATAGGAACCTAATTTAGATGATGCGCATCTTAATCTTTTTGTTAGGAATCCTGGCTGGCATGCTCTTGTTGGGCTGCCGTCCGGCTGCTCTGGTATCTTTGCCTGATCCAGTGGTCGAACCTACCACGTACACACCAATTACGCCTACCGCTCAGATCGTTAAGGAGAACGCCACGCTAAATGCGATCCCACCGTCAAGCCCTACCGCATACCCCACGGCAACGGCCAAAAGCACATCCGTCATCGAAGAGCAAATATCTGCAATCAAGAGTCGCACGCCGTATCCAACGCAGACACATACACCTACCTCAACGCCCCTTCCGACACCAATCGGTCAGTGTAGCGAACGCATGCCAACAGATAAACTACTGGCCATCGTCACACTTACTTACGGAATAAGCCGCGACTTCGCGCCCAAAGATCTTGTTCCTCTGGCCGATGCGCTGCCACTGCGCGTTACCATGGGCTATCCTTCACAGATTCGGCAGGTTGCTCTTCAACCATTGGTGCAAATGATCGACGACATGCAGGCAGACGCGCTCCATCCGCAGATATTATCAGCCTATCGTAGCTACAGCGCCCAATCCATCGCCTGGCACAAGTGGAATGAGCAGTACCCGGAGCACGCAAATATCATCAGCGCGCCGCCAGGCAGAAGCGAACACCAGCTTGGCACCGTGGTAGACTTCGGATCTCCGGAGCTGGCCGCCATTGTCGGGCAAGAAGATATCGAATTCCATACCTACTTCTACAAGACTAGCGAAGGCAAGTGGTTGGCTGAGAATGCCCACAAATACGGTTTCACCTTAAGCTTTCCGGCTGAAGCTTTCGACATCACAGGATTTTATTTTGAACCATGGCATTATCGCTACGTCGGTGTGGAAATGGCCACGCTACTGCATGACTTGGGTATATCTTTAACGGAATATCAGTTGGCTAACCAACCCGATCCTTGTGTCTTATAAGAAGCGTCAGGAAACAAGCTTGCGTATCCTGCAACTGCCACGGTTTCTCCTTTTTCTTAGCTTGATATTAGTTGCCTGCCGAGCTTCAGAGCCAACATCCGGCACGGCATCGCCGGTCACCCCGACCAGAGCCCTGAAACAGATTACAACAATTTTGCCGTCTGTAGGCCCCGACAATTCGCCAAATCTAACATCCACTCCATCTGTAACGATTCCACCAATTCCAACATCTACTCTGGTCGCAACAGTTCCGGCTATTCCACCAACACAGACTCCGCTTCCTGTGGTCAGTCTGTACGTACCTGCCCGCTGGCGAGAGCGAGCAAATACAAGCCTGTTTGATCAGCAACGGCCGAAAACTCGAAAGTGGCTGGTGGTTTCAGATGAGGCTGCTGATGTTCGCCTGCTAAACCAAGCAGGAGGCTTGATCGTCACGCAAGAACCCTTGGCCTTCGCTGTACCGTTTACAACAGAATGGGAGAACATAAGCGCCGAGGAATCCCAAAATATAGTTTCTCAGGGGCACTCCCTAATTACCGTGGTGCCTTGGTCTGACATGCCGCGAGGATTTAAGGCCTTACGGATCGAAGGCCGTTCCCCAGATGATGATGACTATCCATGGCAAGACATCTGGTCGTTGCAGGCGGAGCCGGGCTATGAGGAAGCAGCAAACGAACTGCTGCCTTGGCTGCGGGCCGCCAGTGCAAATTCCCTTGTACATCTGGTAGCCGTCGGCGATATCATGCTCGACCGTTCTTTGGGCGACGCACTACAATTGGGTAACCTTGCCTACCCGTTTGCGGCGGTTTCTGAAAAGCTGCAGGAGGCAGACATCACTCTTGGCAATGTTGAGTCTGCCATAAGTGATATGGGTGAACCGCAGGCCAAACGCTATCCATTCCAAGCTCCACCTGAAGCTGCGGAGTCTCTCGCCATGGCCGGATTCGATGTCGTATCATTAGCCAATAACCATGCGATGGACTTTGGGCCTGCTAGTCTGTTGCAAGCCATTACATTACTGCAGGAGCAAGGTGTGGCAGCCATCGGCGCAGGCGCCAATAGGCAGGAAGCTCATGAACCTGCCATTTTCGAAATCAACGGTCTCAAGTTGGCCTTCCTGGCATATGTACACGTACCTGTAGAGGCAAGTACTGGATTTGATACGGCATCCTGGACGGCGACAAGCGATGACCCCGGCCTCGCCTGGGCAAGTCCAGAAGAAATCAAGGATGATGTCACTGCAATTCACGACCGCGTCGATCTGGTAATAGTTGTCCTACATAGCGGTTTTGAGTATGTCGCGGCCCCAAGTGAACCTCAAACCACAACGGCCAGAGCGGCCGTGGATGCAGGAGCGGATCTGGTCATCGGACACCACGCTCATATCTTGCAGGGCATCGAATATTATGGCGATGGCGTCATTGTCTACGGCACAGGAAATTTCGCGTTCGAAATAGATGGCCCCCCGGAAACGGCGCTGTTCGATCTCTGGCTTGACAAAGACGGTGTTCGCCAGATCGAGATCCAGCCGGCAATCATCCGCTTTGGTGGGCAGCCCCGCCTAGCGGAATCGTGGGAGGCCCCTGCCATTCGCAACCGAGTTTATTATTTGACAAAACTGCTCAATGCCAGGTAGTCTGAGAGAGACTATTACGATTCGTCTGCCGCGGCAGAAAGGCCTTGTTGACCTGCAAGAGGACCAACTACGATTTCTGGCGTGAACAAGCCCAAACTGCCGTTCTCACCCAGTGCGGCGATGCTGACAGCATAGGTGTTTGAAGGGTCAAATCCCGTTAAGACCACATTGCCGGCCATGTTCGCCCTGACAAAACGGAATGGCGCATAAAGGGTAGAATCAATAGGGCGGAACGAGATAGCGTACCCGGCAACATCTGGTTCCACCGGCCATGTCAGCAAATAAGCACCGGGATCGGCCATCGGCACTATCGTTGGCGCAACAGGGGTGGCGGGCGCGCCGGCCGCATTCGCAACCACAGCCACATTGATCTGCACAGCCTTCTGATGGTACGAATAGTCGATCAAGCTCCAGGTATCTAGTATAGAATTGAGCAGATCCGGATCTTCTTCCGACTCCATGACTCTCACTGCAGGCATTCCCACGTGGAGGAACTCTCGATGATCTCCCCAACGCCCTTCTCTGTCCAACGCATCCAGAATGACGACCGGAAATGTGGGTAAGTACAGACCGCCAATGTACTCGTAGTAACGAGCCAGTGCGCCCGTTGACGATTCCCGCAAGTTCTCGGCAAACAAGCGTACTGATTGCGGTATTCCTGCTCGGCCACCGATAGCATCATAGTTTACTACTGCCAATACGTTCATATTGTCCAAGAACGCGTTCTGGGCGAAGTGGCGGGAGCCGGCCGTCTCTTGCTCTTCCGCTGCCATCGCAATGAATACGATGGTTTGGTCCCAGTCGCGCGAACTCAAAATGCGCGCCGTTTCCAAAAGCAAGGCAACACCAGATGCGTTGTCATTGGCTCCGCTGGCCCGACTGAAGCCATCAGTGACCCCTTGTGGACGGTTATCATAATGGGCCGTGACGATAATAACCCCAGTCCCGTGACCGCTGCCTGGCAAAGTTGCCACGACATTGCGTTGTTCGGCCGTGGAGCCATTGTAACTTAGGTTAAAGTCGTCAAAACTTACCTCGAGTCGGCCGTTCCCCACGCGCTCAAACTCACTGAATATCCATCTCCGCGCCCCACCAATTCCATAATCGTCTCGGTCCGCTACACTGAAAGAATTACGTGTCCCAAATCCCTCTAATGTCTGCACGTAGGCCATCAATTGCTGCTGTGAAACGGCATTCACTAATCCAGAAACATCAGGATCAATGGTAGGAACAATATCACTGACCGGATCGGTGACTTGCTCGCCTGACATACTGGGAAATCCTGGCAAAGGTGGCGCCGTTGCAATAGGAGTCGGTATCACGGGCTGCGGCGGTTCACCAAACAACCCGCAGCCTGTCAGAGCCGATAGCAGCAAGGCAAAAATAATGCTTACAGAATGTCGCGGCAACAACCTTGGTACTTCAAACATGATACAATTAAGGAACTTAGCAAAGATCGGAAATGCCGGGCAAGCTGGCCCGGCACAATCCTTGAAATGTGACCGCAGCCTTTTGTCCAGGCGCAATCACCATCATCCGCTAATTACAGGCTACAACCTCCGCCAATGCGACTCACTCCTCAGCTTCCTCAGGTAAATTGACCGCAGGCTGATCTGCAATAAATCCCTCGGTCATCAGACGCGCTTCATCATCAGTAAACTGTTGCGGTGGGCTTTTCATGAAATAAGAAGACGGAGCGACCAGCGGTCCTCCCATTCCTCGATCCAAACCTAGTTTTGCACAGCGGATCGCATCAATCATGACACCGGCCGAATTGGGTGAATCCCAAACCTCCAATTTCAGTTCCAGTTGAAGTGGCACGTTACCAAATGCCCGTCCTTCCATTCGGATGTGACACCACTTGCGATCTGTTAACCATGGCACATAGTCACTCGGCCCAACATGCACATTCTCCGCACCCAGATCGTAAGGAAGTTGGCTGGTAACTGCCTGCGTTTTCGAAATCTTTTTGGATTCGAGACGATCACGCTCCAGCATGTTGTAGAAATCCATATTACCGCCAAAGTTAAGCTGGTAGGTGCGGTCGAGATGAATGCCTCGATCTTTAAACAGATTCGTCAACACACGATGCGTAATTGTAGCGCCGACTTGGCTCTTGATATCATCACCAACAATTGGTAGACCACGCTCTAAAAATCTCTGGGACCAATATTCAGAACTGGAAATGAAGACCGGAATGCCATTAACAAAGGCACAGCCTGCATCCAGAATCTGCTCAACATACCACTTTGTCGCCATCTCAGAACCAACTGGCATAAAATTGACCACAACGTCCGTGTTCGTTTCCTTAAGGATTTCCACGATATTGTCCGTTGGACCAGGGGCCTTCTGCACGACAGTCTTCAAATACTTGCCCAAGCCATCATGGGTCATTCCCCGATGTACCGGTACATTCAACTTGGGAACATCCGCAAACTTGATTGTGTTGTTCGGGTGCGCCCAAATTGCCTCGCTCAGATCTTTTCCGACTTTGCCCTCGACCACATCGAACGCAGCCGAAAACTCGATATCTCGTACATGATAACCACCCAAAGTAGCGTGCATCAGCCCCGGGATCTCCGCATCATCGGGCGCATTCTTATAGAATTCTACGCCCTGTACCAATGCGCAGGCACAGTTGCCAACACCAATGATAGCCACCCGAACCTTCCCATTCTTCTTTTTCCTTGCCATGAAGACTATTTCTCCTTCAATTTCCGCGCACGCAAGACCACGCATAGACGTTTGAGAGCAGTAAAGCGAATTCGCGCTGTATCAATGTAAAATTGCTGCTTATAGTTAAATCGTTGATCTGTGTGCAATCGGCACAAACAATCAAAAATTATATCTTTTTACCATGTGTCAGTCTAGCAACAAAACGATCTCAAATATGCTGCTCACAAGCTGCGCTTTTTGTGGGCAAACGCTTGATAGGCTAGTAGCAACACAGCCAGCATCAATGCAACAATTGTCAATGCTCTTCCAACAGCATAGCTTTTCAATTCTAAGGCAAAAACCACTTCATGCCGGCCGGCCCCTACAAGAACACCGCGGAACAAACCGTCTGCCTCATAGATAACAGTGGGCTGTCCATCCACTAGCGCTACCCATCCCGGGTAATACGCATCGGTCAACATGAGCAACCCATCCCGCGTGCTGTGGGTCTCTAGCACGACTCTTTCTGGAGAATACTGCAAAAACTCCACTCGGCTTTCCGCAAAATCATCTATATCATGCTCCGCGTGAGGCATTTTGCCATCGACTGCAACAACAACGGCCGTAGTACGGAAATCGAAATCAGGAGATGACATCATCGAGCCTGCCCGCTCACGGTCAGGAACCCAGCGCCAATCATAAACCACAAAAGCTCTAGGCATCACGTCAAGATTTTCATAGATCTTGACATCACCTGAGTGAATCATGCGGTAATCGCCAGGTACCAGAGATTGGAAAGCGTCGTCGCGCTCATCAAAGAGAGTGAGCGATTGCAATTCACAGACCGGCAGCCCTGCGCATGAATTGACCACTACCTCTTGCAAAAGCGCCGGTGCCGGAAATCTCACTCGAAACAGATCCTGCCCCATCGATTCAGGGATAATATTCCACGTTTGCCCGTCTGTGGTGAGAAGTTTCACAGATTCCGGCCTATCCGATGCCAAAAGACGCAATTCTGTTCCCTCAAAGTCAGGCAAATAACCAACTGAAGCTGACTCCCCTTCCAGAAGGCGCACAGAATGCTGCCGGTCAAAGAAAACGCCATCTTGCCAGATGTCGCCAACCTTATCCGTAATTAGGTAACCTGTATTAAAAAGATCAAGCCAACGTGCATCCGGAACAGCGTCAAGATATTCGCGCAATCGACCGTCCTTCGTTTCATTTCCCTCTGGCAAAATCAGCTTCATCAGTTGACTATAAGATCGTAAGGGCAAGACGCCACCGTCAAAACCGTCTACAGATGACAATCCGTAAAGGACCGAGAGGTTGGGTGCCACTATTTCCTTTTGCTTGATAGCAATTGTGTAGTCGTATTGCGCTGCTATTGTGAGCTGGTCCCTATATATTGTGTCTAGTTCGGCCTGATCACCAGGATCGAAAAATATGTCAGAAAGACTGAGAAAACGATCAGGCACGCCGCTAGCCGACGCCAACATGCGTGATATGGGTGGGCGAATATCATAAAAGGCTTCTGGCGTGGTCAGGCTGTTATAGGGGAGTGTGCGCGTGGCAGCAAATAGAGCAACAAGCGCACCTGCAACCAGCAAGACCGCCAATCTACTAATCATCCCGTTTCGCGGACTATTAAGTGCAAATCGCAGCACCACTAACAGAAGGCATAATTCCAGCGCCCAACCTAGAACCGTCAATGCTGAAGGCACCTCAAACGGCGCTTCTGAGCCGGTAGGGACATACTCAATCAGCAACCCTGACAAGAATCCCCAGGCCATGATCAGCAAGATCATGATCAGGAAAAACAACATCGGCCGATTGATCAGCCTCTGCAATTCCGTTCGCCTGTTTATCCACTTCTCGTCCAACCGTGATGCACTGATCGATTCACTAAGTAGCTGCCAACCTACGCCAGCCAAGAGGGACATTCCTAGGGCATACAACACCAACCAGCGCGCCGGTACGCGAAAGAAGCTAAAACCGGGTACTTGTAACAGCAACCAATTGAGTGGATTATAGGCCCCTAATGCGAGCAACAAACCGGCAACAATCCAGACCAATGCCGCAAGAACATCCGCGCGTTTTCGCCATTGCCATGCGCCAAAGACGGCCAGCGCCAGAACAATTAACGGTAAAAAGGCCACATATTCGCTGAATAATGACTGCCCATATGCCGGCAACAATGTGCGAGTTAGCAAGAGTGGATGCAAGGAAAATGAAAGCACCTCGTTGATTGGAAGTCCACCCTGACGACTTGACAACCACGTCAATTCCAGCGTAGGTAGAATCTGAATTGCGGCCAATAGCAAAGCAAGCAAGCCGCCCACTATCAGCACAATATAGGGGCAAATAAAATGCCAAGATCTCGCTTTTTTCTGTCGCATTTCCTGGGTATTGCTTACAAATTGCCCCAGCTGTTGGGCGAGAATCCAAATGACCAAAGCTACTCCGGTTATAAAGGCGGTCTGCGAATGCCCCGCCAAAAGCTGCAACGAGAAAAGGAGAGCGATCGCCTGAACCCGCACCAAGAACGATGGCCGGTTAATTCGCCTACTACTCCCGACAACCAGCAAGAACCAAGGCAACCAAGCAAGGCCTTGCACCTGGTTGATGTGTTCCACTTGTGCCGTCAGATAACCTCCAAGCGCAAACGCCACGGCAGCTATCGTCGCCGCAGAACGGCCGACAGCCATTACCCTGCGTGCAGTCAGGTAGGTCCCGGACCCGGCAATAAACAGATGTAGCAAGATGCTGGCTTTCACCGCATAGGGAGTATCCAGCAGCCACCACATCGGCCAATTCAAGGGATAGAAGAAACCAACCTGGCTGTTGGCAAGCAGAGGAGCGCCCATGAAGATGTCTGGATTCCAGAGTGGCACCCTGCCTTCGCGTAAAGCATCAGCCGCAGCATGCCAGTAAGGGTAGAAATAGAGAAAGGTGTCCCCGCGGGCCAAAATCAGGTTGGTGAAGGCCATCTTGTGTAGAAAAAGCAGCACAAGCATTAACAGAATCAGAAAAGGAAACAAGCCAAGATACAAGGACTTACGATGGAGTATATTGTGCACTAACCACCCTCTTGCTTCTCAATCCGATAGAGTATCATGCCCGGCTCGTAATCCGTTGCCAACACCTGATGAAGTTGAAAATCTGTAGTGCCCAAAACTCTTTTGACAGGAAGAGCAGCCTCCGAAGCAGGCAATATTAGATACCGGTCGCTTTCACCATCTCCGAACGCATCGAGGTCATCTGCCAATGCTTCTGGGTGCGCGAACCAGCTTACATAGACGCCTTTATCAAACAAGTGGTATTTCCACTGCCAGCTATACCAATGATCGTATAGTACCGTGCCGTATGGTTCGTCAGCCAGATAATTGGCTATTTGCCACGCTCCTTGATCCGCCGTAGCTTGTCCCCCAATCGGCCACTGCCCGCTGCGCGCCTTTGCCGCATTGGGAAATTGGCTCAGCAATATTAGCCCAGTCAGCAACATCAACACTGCACCTTGAAGCGCGATCCGTTTCCATCGCTTCTGATAACGCCTTGACCACTCACTGCTCCTCTGCCACAAGATCATGACCGCTCGCGCCAGGAGGATAGAGAATAATGGAGCCAAGAGCAACAAATACCTATCCCAAATCGGAACCGCTATAAGCCAGTGTACAATCAGATAAGCCAATACAGTGAGTATCAGCGCTATATCTATGGAACCCGCTTGATCTCGTTTACGATTCGCACGATCCCACAACACCACGAAAGTCAGCAAAACCAACCCAGCCAAGATTGGCAAGCCGAACGCCACCTGCAATGTACCAGCCCAGGCCGAAATACGAGGACCCATCTCCCACGACCATACAAGCCGGACTCCGCCAAAGTTACCAATCTGATTAGACCACAACACCGGAACGCCACTCCTGGCTACTTCCCATAAACTCAAAGCCAGCAGCGTGGGCATGAATCCAGCTAGCCATCGTCTCCACTGTCGCCACTTCCACTCCTGAAGCCAAGTTACTACAATCAGAAGTGGAACAAAAAGCCACGCTTGGAACTTTGTTGCAGCTGCAAACCCTAAAAAGAGGCCTGACAAAACTGGATATGATTTCCCACTAGCCAATAATAAAGACAGCAAAAGAAACGAAACTAGCAGAGGATCTGTAAAGGCAGTGGCGCTGTATTGGATCGCCACTGGTGAGAGCGTTATGAAGACTGCTGCCAGCACTGACGTCCCTGCTTCACGATATAATCGCCACGCAAGGATTGCAACCAACGGCACAAGTAACACCGACGCCATGAAGCCAGGTAATCGAGCGGCCCATTCAACCGGGCCCATTAATGGGAAAAATAGTGCCTGCAAATAAAAGAGGAGAGGCGGTTTATCGACATTCTGTGCGGCCAGCAATGGGTCCCGCCACGTGGCTATCAATCGTGCCCAACTAGCAAATAGCGCTTCGTCCACGTGAAAGTGATTGGCGAAGAGAGCACCGTAACGGAAGAAGGCCGCCAACCACACCAGACCAGACAGCAACAGCTTGCTGCGTTTTGACATTACGAATGAACTTCTCAATCAACAAATCGATACTTGATGAGATAGAAAAAGGCCTTAGGGCCTTCCTTCCACGGATTGAGTTTCTTGCCTTGGTCAAATTCCCTGCCGTTGTAAGAGATGGGCACTTCGTAAATGCGGTATCCTCGCTTCAAGACCTTGGAGGTGATCTCAGGCTCAAATTCAAACCCTTTAGCTCTTAGTGGAATGTCGCGGACCACATCGGCTCGAAATACCTTATAGCAGGTCTCCATATCAGACAGGATCGTGTTGTAGAGGATATTAGTCACCAAGGTCAAGAACTTGTTGCCCACCATATGCCAGAAAAACATTGCTTTGGTTGGCCCGCCACGAAATCGAGACCCATAAACCACCTGTGCACGACCTTCCTCAATCGGCTGAACAAGAGCATAATAATCACGCGGATCGTACTCTAGATCGGCATCTTGTATCAGCAGAATATCACCAGTAGCTACCTTGAATCCGGTGCGGAGTGCTGCTCCCTTGCCCTGATTGCGCTCATGAAAATGAACACCAATGCGCTTGTCCAGCTTTACGATTTTTGGATACAGATCTCTTGTCCCATCTGTAGAGCCATCATCGACGATAATGATCTCATCTGCACGCTCCACTGCCAAGACTGCCAAAACCGCCTCTTCAAGCATGTCACGTTCATTGTAGACAGGCATTATTACTGAAAGCTTCACAATTCCTCACCTCTTCATCCAGATAAAATCATCCATAGCGATAGACACTCCTACCTAACAATATTAAGCAGGTCATTTGTTCCACCGGCAATCATGAGTAGGATAGGTGCCTAGACCGTATTGCTGGAGCCGATTTGGATTATAGCATCCGGCCTGTATGCCTCAAAAACCAGATGCGTGAGAGTTGCCTACCTTAAGGCAATGTTCACGCTATAATCACTCTGTCATCCGGCCACGCGGCGTGTTGGCCCTTTGTAACCTTGAAAAACTCTTTTGAAAAAGAAATGCATATGCTTGCAAGCATCAAGAATCTCATTTTGGATATGGATGGCGTACTATGGCGCGGAGATACACCTATGCCTGGTCTGGTCCCGTTTTTCAGCGCCATGCGACAATTGGAAATCGGCTTTGTTCTGGCCACAAATAACGCTACTAAGACGGCCGTTCAATATACGCTGAAATTGGCACACATGGGTGTTGCAGTATCAAAAGATCAGATTCTCACGTCTGCGGAAGTCACAGCAACTTATTTGAGTGATCGGTATCCAGCGGGAACGACCGCATATATTATCGGGACTACGGGACTACACGAAGCAATGGGAGCGAATGGCTTTAACATAATTGGCGCCGACGACGTCGAGAAAGGAGCTACGGCTTCCCTTGTAGTTGCTGGTTTCACCCCTTACGCAGTATACAAAGACCTAGCTATGGGATCACTCCTGGTACACAAAGGTGCAACCTTTGTCGGCACCAACCCAGACCCATCCATCCCCAGTGAATTGGGCCCCTTACCGGGTGCGGGTGCGTTGTTTGCAGTGATCAGCACCGCAACCGGTGTTGAGCCAATCACCATTGGCAAACCAGGACCAATCATTTTCGAGGAAGCAGTTCGTCTTCTCGGAAGCACAAAAGCAGATACGGCAGTGGTCGGAGATCGGTTGAGCACAGATATCGCCGGCGCGAAATCCGCTGGTCTGTGGGCCATCATGCTTCTCTCCGGCATAAGTACCCGTGAAGATATCAAGCACAGTGAGATTAGACCAGATTTCATCTTTGCCGATATTACTGAACTAACCTAGTGAACTAGCGAAGTAAAGCTTAACTCTAATTATGTCTCTAACTATCCCTGAGCCAGCTGGCAAAACCAATCTCTACGATTTGAGTCTTGGCCAATTGACAAATCTCATCAACAGCCAGGGCTATCCGTCATTCCGGGCAATTCAGATTTGGCAGTGGCTTTACCAACACTACGTCAACGACTTTGACAAGATGACAAGTCTCCCGCTGTCCCTCCGCCAACAGTTGGGCACCACTTTTACATTGAGTACCCCGACGATAGTTTCCTCGCAAGACTCCCTTGATGGCCAGACCACAAAAGTGCTCTTCCGCCTACAAGATAACCAGCTGGTTGAAACAGTCCTCATGAAATACAAAAAGCGCAGGACCTTGTGTATCAGTACGCAAGCTGGATGCGCCATGGGCTGTGTCTTTTGCGCCACCGGTCAAATGGGCTTTTTTCGCAACTTAAGCATCTCTGAGATCATCTCCCAGGTGTTGCATTTTGCCCGCCAACTACGCATGGATGAACAACACGTCACCAACATCGTGATCATGGGTATGGGCGAACCATTGCACAATTACGACAACACGCTCGCTGCTGTTGACAGACTAACCGACAGCGACGGCTTCAACCTTGGTGCTAGAAAGATCACCATTTCTACAGTAGGCATGGTTCCGGCCATTCGCCGCTATGCAGAAGAACAGCGCCAGACAGCTCTCGCCATCTCTCTCCATGCTGCAACCGATGAAGAACGCAATAAGCTCATTCCAGTCAACAAGAAGTGGCCCATTGCTGAACTAATGGATGCCTGCCGTTACTACATAAGCCTTACCAACCGCAGGTTAACCTTTGAATGGGCGCTGATTAGTCGCGAAAATGACACGCTAGAGCAAGCGCAGGCATTAGGTCGCTTATTGCGAGGCATGCTTTGTCATGTCAATCTGATTCCCCTAAACCCAACAGACGGTTATGAAGGGAACCCGTCCGGAAATGATCGGGTAACTGCCTTTCAAGACGAACTCGAGCGCTATGGCGTCTCCAGCACTGTGCGTGTCCGTCGCGGCATCGAAATTCAGGCTGGCTGCGGTCAATTGCGTGACCGCTACGCTCAAGAATAATAATCGGGGGAATCTTCCAAAGGGACTTCAGGACTTATATAAACTAGCAACCAAGGTACCAGCAAGGATCATCCTGATTGCCATTGGTGCGCACTTCAAAATGAACATGCGGTCCGGATGAGTTTCCAGTGTTGCCAACTGCTCCGATCACATTTCCTTGGTAGACGATCTGGCCCGGAAAAACGTTAATAGCGCTGAGATGACCATAAAACGTCTCGTACCCGTTGCCATGGTTAATCACGATAAGATTGCCATAGCCGTAGATATTCCACCCAGCGAATGTGACCGTGCCGGTGTCGGAAGCAAACACGCCTGAGCCTTCCGTCAATGCGACGTCAATGCCGGGATGGCCATACCAGAATCTCTGCGTAAAATTGCTCGAACTGACCGGGAACAGGAAAGTTCCAGTTCCAACAATTGCCGGGGCTACACCACTGCCTTCTTGCGAGGTCCCACCTCTAACTGAAGACAGCTTCGGCGGTGTCCAAACAAAAACTTCAGCTATTGCCCCTGGCACCATGATTTGTGTATCTGGGTACAGTCGAAACGGAAACTCTAGGTTATTGGGTTCGTAGGCAATAATGTCCTCAACCGTGATACCATACTGCGCCGATACACTCTCTAATGTGTCGCCTAACTCAACATCGTGCAGCACGCCATCAATGGGTAAGATGATCAGATCCATCCCTGGCTGCATAAGACTAGATTCCTGGCTAAGTCTAGGGTTGCCTCCCAACAGAGTTTCCGTTTTTATGCCGAACTGGTAAGCAATACCTGACGGTGTGTCACCTCGCTCAACGGTATAAGTTTCAAACTCATGAAGTGGTTTTTTACCCTGATAAGTCGCTGGAACAGGTGCCGGAGAGAGGGTATTGTCGCTCAGAACAGGCAATGGCTCACCTTGTACTTCCCCTGATTGGGTCGTATTTTCAGATCCCTCGCGGAAAAACACGGCCGTCTCACGAGGTCGTTGTTGGGAATCCTTGCTGCGATCTTCCTGCCCTTCCTCAGCAAGCACACCAAGTCGTACCCCCACTAATAGTAGCAATGCCACCAATAACAACACGAGGTAGCCAGCGTATCGCTGAAGTTGTGTTTCCTTCTCCATCATCCAGATTTGGGATGCTATCACAAAGCATACCATTAACAAAAGCGGGCCGCTAATAGCGGCCCGCTTTCTCAATATACGCTTATATTGCCAAAAAGGCGGTTAACGAAATACCTTACATGTCGCGGGTCAAGTGCTCCAAGAATTCATAGTTATCCTTTGTGCCACGCATACGCTGTAAGACAGCTTGTGTAGCACTGGATATGTCGTACCCAGGTGTATCCATTAAATGACCCAACATCTGTCGCATCGTATAAACGCGAGTTAGCTCGTCACCTGACAATAGCAGGTCTTCACGGCGCGTACTTGAACGCTCAATATCAAACGCAGGGAAGATACGTCTCTCCTGCAATCGGCGGCTGAGCAGCAACTCCATATTGCCTGTACCTTTGAACTCCTCATAAATTACGTCGTCCATTCGACTTCCCGTATCTACAAGGCAGGTACCGACAATCGTTAAGCTACCCCCAAATTCCACGTTACGTGCAGCTCCAAAGAATCGTTTGGGAGGGTACAGGGCTCCCGGATCTAGACCACCGGACAACGTCCGTCCACTTGGAGGCACGGTAAGATTGTAGGCGCGAGCGAGGCGAGTGATGGAATCCAAAAGGACAACCACATCCCTTCCTACCTCAACCAGTCGTTTTGCGCGTTCAAGTGCCATTTCGGCTACTCGGCAATGTTGCCTGACTGGTTCATCAAATGTTGAGCTAATAACCTCTCCGTCAATGGAGCGATCCATGTCCGTTACTTCCTCAGGTCGCTCGCCGATCAGAACCACCATCAGATGGATCTCTGGGTAATTTGCAGAAATACCATTGGCAATATCTTTTAGTACCGTCGTCTTGCCAGCCTTGGGAGGAGACACAATCAGCCCACGCTGTCCGCGGCCAATTGGAGCAACCAAATCCATCATTCTTGTAGATAGCAGATTAGGCAACGTCTCCAGCTTAAGCTTTTGGTCTGGGAAAATTGGGGTTAGCGTACTGAACTTCGGTCGTCTCTTGGCCGCCTCTGGACTCAATCCATTGACAGCTTCAACCCGCAGCAAACTATAGTACTTCTCATTGTCTTTCGGCACACGCACCTGTCCATAGACCATATCCCCCGTTCGCAGGCTTAGTCGTCGAATTTGGGAGCTTGAAACGTATATATCGTCTCGGCTAGGAAGGAAGTTGCCCGACCGCAAGAATCCCATATTCTGCTTGTCGTCCTCTATGACTTCAAGAACGCCTCCGCGAAAATCCAGGCCTTTTTCTTCCGCGTCACCATGCATGATACGATAGACAAGGTCCTGTTTCTTCATCGTGCTGAAGCCAGGTATGTCTAGTTCACGCGCAATTTCACGCAATTCACTGAGGTTCTTTCCTTGAAGTTTTCCAATATCCATTTATTGTCTCCGATAATTCATCACTACACCCGTCCATTGAAGCGACACACATGACCTGGTTCAGCAACGACCTTCTTCCTGCAATAGCAGAAACTGCAATTAATGTCACATAGGTTTATGGGGAATCAGCCGGCAGGAAAATCCGGACAGTGCTACAGATTAGTCAATTGTTCGTATAATATCGAGGAAATAACTAAGACTCCACTCAATGGGCAAATGAAGTATATCATCCCGAGTAGGTCACGTCAATTGCTATCAATCTTCCTCCTTGATGAAATGTTCTGCCTTCTCCACCAACGAACGACTCCCGATAAACAAAGGAACCCTTTGGTGGATATTTTCCGGGACGATATCCAGAATTGGTCCTCGTCCATCAGATGCATATCCTCCGGCCTGCTCCACCAGGAATGCCAATGGCGCAGCTTCATAAAGCAGGCGTAGCTTTCCTTGCGGTTTCCGAAGCTCGGCCGGGTAGCTAAATACACCGCCGCTAATCATGTTACGGTGGAAATCAGCGACCAGGGAACCAATATATCGAGAAGACAAATTTGGGTTGTCCCCTTCCACCTGTCCCTGAAGCCAGTGCAGGTACTTCTGGACTCCGGGGGTCCAGCGATGATAATATGCATCATTGACACTATAGTATGCCGGAGGGTCCGGTAAACGCATGTTCGGGTGCGAGAGCAGGAATTCCCCCAATTCAGGATTGAGCGTGAATCCATGCACGCCTTGACCAGCACTATAGACAAGCATTGTGCTTGACCCGTAGAGCACATAACCAGCTCCCACAAGCTTACGGCCTGCCTGCAGGACATCCTCAATACGGCCACGTAAATTCCAATCCACGCAGCGAAAAATGCCAAATATAGTGCCAATGCCAACATTCACATCGATATTTGATGAACCATCTAGAGGATCATGCACCAATACATAAGATCCCTTTTCGAACTCGTCAGGGATCGTTACCATTTCTTCGCGCTCCTCCGATACCATCGCGCAAAGACGCCCAGTGTGGTCACATACGCGAAAAATAACTTCGTCGGCAAAAACATCCAACTTCTGTTGTTGTTCACCCTGAACATTCTCCGCGCCGGCATAGCCTAATATATCAACCAACCCAGCCCGATTCGTCTTAACCGAAATGATCTTTGCTGCCAAGGCAATATCATATAGAAGATTCGTAAATTCGCCTCTAGCATAGTCGGGCTGACTATGAAGCAAGAATCTTTCAATCGTGAAAACTGGGCTCGTCATAACCTGGATTCCTTATGAAATAGAGCTTACTTATATTGCTTGAAAGAATGCGACTACGTAGTAGGCCATTGCAACCGACCAAATAAGGGAATCCACACGATCCAACGCTCCGCCGTGGCTGCCAAATACAGTGCCGGAATCCTTGATCCCTGCTTCCCTTTTAAGCAGAGATATGCCCAAATCACCCAATGGACTGATGATAGAAATCAGCAGGCCGAGGATCAAAGCTTCCTCCAAACGTAATTGCAGAAAGAATGCGAGCAAGATAGTCAACGCGGTGCCCAAAACAATACCACCCACATACCCTTCAATCGTTTTGTTAGGACTCAGGCGCGGTGATAAGGGGTGCTTGCCCAAGATACTTCCTGCGAGAAACTTGCCGACAATGTAGGCAGCGGAGTCTGCCATCCATGTACTCACCATAGCCAGCATCGTCCACTGCCAAGCCATCGTGTCAATCGAACGAAGGCTAAAGAAATGGCTGCCCAACCACCCTATCAGGATGACGCCGCCCATCATAGCCATCCACGTTGCGGGCGCAGATGCTTCGTCCTTTTTCTCGTACAGCCAAAGTGCGTAAGCCATCACCACCAGCAAAGCCACCAAAGTGACAGGTCCGACAAGTTCCCATTCTCTCCACCAGCCTATAACGAAGAAAACCAACACCAAGGGCACCAGCACCCATGCCGAAGTCTGCCAACCCATTTTGCGGGTCATCTGTACATACTCAACGGCAGCCAGTGCAAGGACAACCGCTAAGGGTACTGCATAGAAGAATCCACCAAGGAATATGAAATACAGAGCTAAGGGGCCAAGTGTGAATGTTATGATCGCTCGTTGGGCAAATGTCGACATAAGGAGATTGCTAGAATAGCGCGGTCAGCTATTTTCAGTCACCAGACCAAAGCGACGTTCCCGTTCATTGTAGGCTACAATTGCTTTATAGAGTTCTTCTCTTCCAAAATCCGGCCACAGAGCCGGCGTTGGATAATATTCTGCATAGGCGGCTTGCCAGATCAAGAAATTACTGATCCGCAGTTCACCACTAGTACGAATCACCAAGTCTGGATCCGGTAAGCCTCGTGTGAAGAGGTAGGAACTGAATAGATCTTCTGTCAGTTCGTCTGGCTCAAGACCATCGGCGAGCATCTGCCGTACGGCGTGCAGGATTTCAGCCCGTCCCCCATAGTTAAACGCCACGTTCAAGATGAGACGGTCATTACTCCTCGTGAGTTCTAGTGCTCGTCTTACCTTTGCCTGAAGCGTGGGATTAACACCAGTGAGATCCCCAAGATGATGAATGCACACACCCTGGTTATGTAACTCATTCAACTCCTGATCGAGTACCCGCGCAAAGATTTTCATGAGTCCACGTACTTCACTCTCTGGACGTCCCCAGTTCTCGGTAGAAAAAGCGTAGATTGTCAGAATCTTAATCTTGAATTCTACGCAGGCGCGGACAATTCGACGGAGGTTTTCTGCACCGGCTCGGTGCCCAGCCTGGCGGGGCAAACTCCGGCGCTTGGCCCACCGACCGTTGCCATCCATTATGATCGCCACATGTGTGGGCACCGTAAGTGAGGAAAGGTCCAGCAGCGTTTCTCGCCGACCAAGCATCAGATTCACTATACTTCCATTATCTCAGCTTCTTTCAGCTCGCCGATCTCATCAATCTTCTTAATATACTTGTCGGTCAATTCCTGGAGGCTTTCAATGCCGTGATGAAGTTCATCTTCGGTGATCATCTTCTCCCGCTCAAACTCGCGGATATCGTTCAGACTATCCCGCCGCACATTTCGGACAGCTACTTTGCCGTTTTCTACACGTCGACCCACCAGTTTTCTCAATTCGCGACGACGCTCCTCCGTGAGCCGCGGGATATTCAGGCGAATCACCTTGCCATCGTTGTTTGGCATGATGCCTAAATCGGATTTCATAATAGCCCGCTCAATTGCTGAAAGCGCATTCGCGTCATAAGGCCGAATACCTATCTGCTGTGGCTCAGGCACTGAGATAACTGCCATCTGATTCAATGGCATCTCAACTCCATACATTTCGACCGTAATCCTATCGACCAGGTGAGGATTGGCACGTCCTGTACGGAACGCCGCCAGATCGCCTTCGAGTGAAACGACTGCACCTTGCATCCGTTCCTCTGTATCTAACAACAGTTCGCGAATCATCAGAACCTCCCTTTGTTGAAATAGTTACGCCTTTATGGTAGTACCTATTGTCTTTCCCATCAAGAGATTTGTCACGCTGTCTTTCTGCCAAAGATTGAGTACGACGATTGGCATGCTGTTTTCCATGCAAAGAGAAACGGCCGTGGTATCCAAAACTCGCAGACGCATATTGAGGAAATCAATATATGTCAATTCATCGAAACGGCGTGCATTGGGGTTCTGAATCGGATCGTCGTCGTAAATCGCATCCACTTTTGTCGCTTTTATCAGCACTTCTGCGCCCAGTTCCATAGCTCTTAAGGCACCTGCTGAATCTGTAGTAAAGTATGGATTACCAGTACCTCCAGCAATAATCACGACCCGCCCTTTATCCAGATGCCGGATAGCCCGTAAACGTATGTAGGGCTCAGCAACGGCACGCATATCGATCGCCGTTTGCACGCGCGTAACGATGCCGATTCGTTCCAAGGCATCCTGTAGAGCAAGTGCATTCATAACCGTGGCGATCATCCCCATATGATCGGCCGTTGACTGGGCCATTCCTTGACTGGTTCCATCGGTTCCTCGCCACAGGTTGCCAGCGCCTATCACAATGGCGATCTGTACACCCAAATCATAAACATCCTTTACTATACCGGCAACTTCAGCAGCGCGCTGTGGGTCAATTCCATAACCGTGAGGCCCTGCCAGGCCCTCTCCACCCATCTTCAGCAAGATACGACTGTAACGGACATCTGCCATATATCTGACTCCACGTAAGTCAGCCCTTGGCGGCTTGACTACTGTTCTTGTTATAGTAACGCGACCACGTCAAAAGACAAGTAAGGACGTTCTCACGAACGTCCTTACTTGTGCTATTCCACGCCACTAAGGTTACTCACCCAACTCATATCGGGTGAAGCGGCGAATCTTGATGTTTTCACCGGTCATGCTGACCGCATTTGTGATCAACTGCCCAACCGTGAATTTATCATCGCGCACGAAAGGTTGTTCAATTAAACAAAACTCTTCAAAGAACTTCCTAATTCTTCCAGCCACGATTTTGTCCGCAATCTCTTCCGGTTTCCCTTCTGCCACGGCCTGTGCGCGCAATACCGACATTTCACGGTCTAGCTCTTCCGAAGGAACATCTTCAACGTTCAAATATTGAGGGTTCATGGCCGCGATGTGCAACGCCAAATCATGCGCCAGTTCCAGGAACTGTTCATTTCGTGCCACAAAATCCGTCTCGCAGTTAAGCTCCAGCATCACGCCGACGCGATTACCTGGATGCGCATATACCTCAATAACTCCCTCCGAGACTTCCCGCCCAGAACGCTTGGCGGCACGGGCAGCACCTTTTTCACGTAGAATGTCTGCTGCCTTGTCGAAGTCACCATCGGTAGACTCCAGGGCTTTTTTTGCGTCCAAAACGCCGGCTCCAGTCGCCGTACGTAGTTCTTTTACCATTGCTGTTGTGATCTTCATGATACTTGCAGGTATCTCCTATTCGTTTTCTTCATCCTGGCCAATTGAGCCAGTTTCACTTTCGCTCTCTTGGCTGATCTCTTCTGCCACATCGACCGCCTCTTTCACAGCTTCTTCCTCAGTTGGGGCAGAATCGGGTGCCTGTTCGCGGAGCTTGGCCAGTGTAGATTCGCCAAGAAGGACCTCGTCCTCAACGTTACCCATTCCGTCGAATTCTTCGTATTCATACCCTTCAAAGTCCGTGATTTCCTCATCCATCGCTTCCTTGCGCATGGCCATACCTTCAAGGGCCGCGTCTGCCATTTTGCTAGTAAGAAGCTTGATGGATCGAATCGCATCATCATTTGAAGGAATGAGATATTCAATCGGATCAGGGTCGGCATTCGTATCAACGACACCAATCACTGGTATGCCAAGAATGTTGGCCTCGTGAACGGCCGTTTCCTCATTATTGACATCAACCACGAAAAGTAACGCGGGCACGTTCTTCATCTTGCGGATCCCGCCCAACCGCAAATCAAGCTTCGCGATTTCCCGTTCAATACGCAGGCGCTCTGTTTTCTTAAGAAGATCAAAATCACCAGCATCCCGGCGATTTTCCAACTTATCGAGAAAGTCAATGCGCTGCTTAATGGTTTGCCAATTGGTTAAAGTACCGCCCAGCCAGCGTACATTAACATACGGTTGTCCCGCACGTGCAGCTTCCCGAGCAATCGTATCTTGAGCCTGACGCTTTGTACCTAAAAACAACACTTCGCCGCCATCAGCAACCGTGTCGCGTACCACTTCGTACGCTTCTTCCAGAAGCACAATCGTCTGCTGCAAGTCCAAAATATGGATGCCGTTTCTTTCCGTGAAGATATACGGCTTCATCTTTGGATTCCAACGCCGGGTACGATGTCCAAAATGCACGCCTGTTTCCAGAAGTGCCTTCATTGAAACAATGGCCATGGGGTTATTCTCCTTCAATTATGTTTTATTCTTCCACGTCCTTCTTCCTACTCGAGAACTTACACGGCCAATTGCTGCTCAGGCGTATTCGGGGAATGAATAATCTTGAGCCGCGCTGCAAGCACATCTCGATCAGTCCAGACGTGTGTAGGATGTAAAGTTTTCCCGTTTCTATTGGGACGCTCATCGTCACAAGACAAGCTCAACAATTATATAAAAAGTGAAATAGAGCGCAAATTTGGGACTGATTTCTAATCTGAAGTTTGCTACTCTGTTCCGCTTCCTTCCCTAAGTGATAATCCCTGCCCTATTCATCTAGCAAAACAACGGGCTCTTGATAATACCGCAGCCGGCTCTGAGTCAGTTTATCAGCTATAAACTGGTTGAACCACGCACGTTTGGCAGCGAAAGGCTCTTCCTTCTTCAACCTGCGCAGATCAGCATTCAAGCGCAAGATCCGTCCAGGGATGATAAAGCGCGTGAGACCTGCCGGCAAAAACTTCCCGGCACTGGCCGCATCAAACACTTCCTCAGGTCTAAACTGGGGAAAAACGGCGACGGCCCGCAAGTCGGGAAACTGAGCTATTAGGCGCGGTAGATCTGTCACCAGCGTGCGTTCCACATTGCCCCATTTACTATAAATATCGACCAATAAATTCATCAACGCCAGGCGGTCGGCACCCTCCTCCTCTTGCGCCAGCGTTGCATTTCCGTCTCGATCCAGGAAATAACATAGTGTACGACTATCTCGCATCGCTGGTCGAATCGCTCTGCCGGACAACGAAATCAGTCGCAGACCCTTAATCTCACCAAGTTCGCTGATGCAGCTTGGACCATGGTTGCTCCACATGGGAAATAGTGTGGTACCAAGTGTGCAACTCAAATCCTGCCTGCTGTGCATTCACCACCTGAACAATCGTATAGCGGTAACCAAGTCTTCTGAAGGACGCAGAACGAGTTGCTCCATCTAGAACCACATATTGCCCCTTCCAATATGTCGTGATTGGAGGGTTAACCAATTGTCCGTCCTCTTCCAATCTACCCATCAGCCGCTCAACCCGTTTGTCATCAATATGTTCGTGAAGCACAACCTGATCGATTGGAACCAATTCCAGCGACAACGCTTCGCTTGCCTGCTTGCTTTCTAAGAGGCTAACAATCTCCTGCGTCACCTTGAGCGTCAGGTTCGGTCGCTGCTGGTCGATGATAGATGTCACGTGTGCCGAGACAATTGTTCGTCCATGCCGGCGCAACTTAATAGAGACCGGATCTACTATCCCAACCTCATTCGGTAATACGGAAATCGCTGCACCAGCAATCCTACCTGACTCCAATCCGTGAAGTAGAGCGACCTCATCCACTAGTTCGGTGTGACCGGTATTGACCAGGTATGCCGTCTCTTTCATTTGCGCCAATTCGGAAGCGCCGATAATAGCCTGGGTTTCTGACGTGAAGGGTACATGTAAACTGACAAAATCCGCACTCGTTAGCAGTTCAACCAGATCCATGGCTTTTACTTCAGTGGAGTACGCTAATTCTGGCGTCAAGCGTGGTTGGTTGGCGACAACAATCATGTCAAACGCCTTTGCGCGCTGAGCAACCTGTTGGCTAACATGACCGTAACCGATCAGGCCCAATGTTTTGCCAGCCAGACGGCCGTCACCGAACCGGCTGGCCAGCATGAGCAAGCGCGCTAACGTATGCTCGGCAATAGCTACCGCATTACCCCCAGGCACGTAACAGACATGGATTCCCATATCCCGCGCGGCACTGACGTCGATGTTATCCAAGTGCGAGCTGGCACAACCAATTATTCGCAGCCTGAAGCCATATTTTATCACCTGGCTATCGATCCGCTGCTGCGGACCAACGATTAGCACTTGATAATCACGGACGCTTTGCAGCAGGTCCTCTCTAGCCAGGTTGAGTTTTACGTCAACGTCGGCAACGTCACTCAAACTGTCCAACGCCAGTTGGTCCAATTCATCAATGACCAGAACACGCGGACGCTCAATTGGCTTGGGTTCGGCCGTACGCATTAGAGCCGCGTTCGAAAACGGGGCAGTTCTGACTGAATCCTCAATCGGGGCGTCGAAGCCGGGCATGTTTACATTGCCCCCGCTCAGAATAACGCCAACCCGTTGGCCCACCGGCTGGTACTTTCCAGCTAGAAGAGGTGCCAGGGCAGTTGCGGAACTCGGCTCCACGATGATTTTCAAATATGTCCAGATAAACGCGGTCGTTTGCACGATTTCGTCTTCCGTAACAGTGATCATATCATGCACGTGTTCGCGCATCACGGCCAAATTGCGCTCGCCGATATATCGAGTACGTAGACCGTCTGCAATCGTCTGTGGTACATGATCCAGTACATCGACATGGCCCTCACGCCAGGAACGATTGGCATCAGCGGCAATTGCTGGTTCGACTCCGATCACGCGACAGCTGGGCGAACAGGTGGCCGCCGCCAGCGCGCTACCGCTGATCAAGCCCCCTCCTCCCACGGGCACAAATAACGTATCCAGCGTCCCTACTTCATCAAACAATTCTAACGCCGCTGTCCCTTGTCCAAGAATGATATTGTCATTATCGTAGGGATGAATAAGCGTATAACCATGTTCGGCAACCAATTCGGCAGTGACCCTTTCCCGATCAATCGCCTCACAAGGCACAATTCGGGCACCGTAATCAATTGTCGCTGCTCGCTTACCTTCTGGTGCATCCTCAGGCATGACAATGACCGCTTTTACACCAAGTAAGCGAGCTGCCAGCGCTACCCCCTGAGCATGGTTACCGCTAGAGTGGGTAATGACACCTGCTTGCTTCTGCTCACCGTTGAGTTGGCAAATGGCATTATAGGCACCACGAAACTTAAATGCACCAACCCGTTGGAAGTTTTCACACTTGAGAAAAACCTTAGCGCCCACTCGCTGATTTAGCGTCCGTGACGTCATCACTGGCGTTCGGTTGACGATACCTTTAAGTCGATTTGCCGCTTCAATAACTGCAGAAGGTTGCAACCTGGTCATAATCAGTTCAATGGCGGAGGCACGGGCAAATCTTCAACTGCCGTGTCCTTCCACTTCTCCCCCTCCTCAATCAGCATCACGGGAATACCATCGCGAATCGGATACTTCATATTTGAGTCGGAACAGACCAACCAACAATTATGTGCCAGTGTCAGTTGACCCGGATCTTCTCCAAACTCTTTATTGCGAACTGCCACTGGGCAACGCAATATTTCCAGCAACTCAAGATTAATCACTGGTTCGCTCTTTGTGTCAACCATAACGCGGTCTCCTTGGTCGGGGATTAGTTGATTCAAGATCATACGCCCGTTAATTAAGCCCTGCAAGTGAAAAATCGTGAACAGCTTGCGAGTACGGGACTATGGTCTAAAATCCTTCCACACTTGATAAATTTTTGATTCACTCGGCAACCGTTAATCCTTAATATGTCACATAAAAGTTCCCAATCTGGGTTCCATGTCTTTTCTATCATTCTTTTGAGCTCCTTGGCTATTTTATTTACTCTGTCACGTAGCTCATCAATACAGGCGACTTCCCAAATTCGTCAACATAAAGTCATAGCCCCAAAAGGTGCACTGCAAGAAGATGACCATGACATTATCCTCTTGCACGATTACGGCTCGTTCGGCCTTTATCACGTCATGCAGGATAAATGGCAGCAGTTGCCGGATCACATACGATCACGTGCAGCTCTTGCTGACGACATGGACCTGATCCTATTTAGAGGGAATTACTTCGATACGAAAAAGAGCGTTTTGCCGCAGTCAGGGCTCCTCGAGAGCTATGATACCGAAGCCTTGCACCTGATCCAGTTTGTTGGCCCAATCAAAGATGAATGGCTGGCAGCGGTGAAAGCTACCGGAACTGAACTGGTCCATTATGTCGCCAATAACGGCTACTTGGTCTGGACAGACACTTCCGGACGCCAGAAATTAAGTTCACTGGCACAGACCAGCGATTTTCTGCAGTACAGCGCCCCATACTTACCATCCCTTAAGTTAGGTCCGACGCTTTCTCGGCGGCAAGTTACAGAAGACACAGCAGACGAACTAGTCACAGTTGCCGTTCAAATGTTTCGTCATGACGGAAAGGGCCAGAGTGAGGCAATTCTCAATCAATTGTTCGTAGATGTCTTGAGCCCTTGGGAACCTGTACTCAAGTATCAAAACATGGTGGGAACAATCCATAACCAGGACATCTCCAGAATTAGCCAGATGCCTGATGTTGTGTGGATCGGAGAACAATTTCCACGCGAACTAACAGATGAGGTGCAGGGACAGATCATGGCTCACAACCTTGATACGGAACAGACGACCCCTTCTAGCCCTGGTTATCTGTCTTGGTTGTCCTCCTATGGCTTCAGCACCGATCCAAACGTTTATCCCATCGTCGACATCACTGATGACGGCATCGGTGACGGACAGGCTTCTCTCGCCGCCGGAGACGTGACCTTGCGAGAAATGGGCGACGCAACTAAACCCAGCCGCCTTTCCTACATCGCCAACTGTACCTCTGCTCCAGATGGTAGCGGACCCGATGGCCATGGCCACATTAATGTAAGTATTGCTGGGGGATACGATAATCGCCTTGGATTCCCATTTCGAGATGCAAATAGTTACCAAAATGCTCTCGGCATCAATCCATTTGGTCGCTTTGCCGGAACGCGCGTATTTAGTGATGCGTTGTTCAACGTAACCGGTTGTGGCGGTACCGACAGCAGCTTGATCAGACAGACCTACAACCGCGGGGCAAGAATCGTCAGTAATTCATGGGGTTGTAGCTCCTGTATGGGCACTTATGATCTTGCTTCTCAGACATACGATGCAGGCGTTCGTGATGCCGATGCCCTTACTCCAGGAAACCAGGAACTACTCATCTTATTCTCTGCCGGTAACCGCGGGCCAGGCACAGATACCATTGGCACCCCTGCCAATGGCAAAAATGTACTGACTGTTGGCGCATCGGAAAGCGTACGTCCAACTTGGACCGACGGTTGTGGAGCAGGACCCGAAGAGGCAGATAACCTTCAGGATATTGCGGCTTTCTCTAGTCGAGGTCCAGCTCCAGGAGGTCGAGCCAAACCTGACCTGGTTGCGCCGGGCACACACATCCTGGGTACTGCCAGCACTTCTCCCAATTACAATGGTAATGGCGTGTGCGACGGGTATTATCCAGACCAGCAGTTGATCTTGGCTGCCTCGACCGGCACAAGCCATTCGACGCCTGCAGTGGCGGGTCTCGCTTCGCTAGCATACGCCTATTTGCAGCAACACTACGGCCTGGGAGCGCCCAGCCCGGCATTGCTAAAAGGCTTCCTGATTGCCCATACGTCCTACCTTACCGGTGTTGGCGCTTCAGAGAATCTACCCAGCCAAAGCCAGGGTTATGGACTGCCGAATATGACTTCTGCCTTTGACTCAACACCTCGTGTCATTGTGGATCAGACCCAGGAGACACTCCTAGATCAGTCTGGTGAGACGTGGTCATTGAACATATCAGCTGCCGATCCTTCGCAGCCGGTACGTATTGTATTGGCATACACCGATCAGCCTGGCGCCATAGGTACGGATCCTCTGGTCAACAATCTTGACCTGACAGTCCATGCGGATAGTGACATTTTTCTGGGGAATCACATCGAAGGTCAATGGAGCGTTCCGGGAGGTTCGAGTGATAAATCCAACAATGTAGAGGCTGTTTTCTTACCAACGGTCAGGGACTCTGCATTACAAATTGTTGTAACTGCATTCAATATCGCTGGAGATGGAGTTCCTGGTATAGGCGATGAAACTGACCAAGACTTCACTATCGTCTGCACCAATTGTTTACAACAAGAAGATTTTACCTTGAGTGTTCAGCCAACTTTCAACAGCCTTTGCAAAATTGGCGACGCTCCTTACACCGTTTCGCTCAAATCGATAATGGGTTTTGCCGATCCGGTCACCTTGGAGGCGCTAAATCTACCATTGGGGGTCGCAGCGCAGTTCAGCAATAAGACTCCAGTGCCTCCGGGACAGAGTATGTTGACGCTCACCGCCTCAGAAGCCGCTAAAGCAGGATATTATGGAATCACCATCGCTGGTCAAAGCGAAACGCGCGAACATTCGACAATACTTAATCTCAATCTCTTTTCTGAGAAACCCAGCATACCTGTATTGTTAGAGCCCATCGACAACGCATACGATTTGCCTCTAGATATCACGCTGTCATGGGCGCCCGCATCACAGGCTAGTTCCTATGATGTTCAGGTTGCAACAGATTTCAATTTCGACCAGATTGTGGACAGCGCGACCGGCCTGATCGAACCAACTTTCACGCCGGCAAACTTACAATCCCGCCAAAAGTATTTCTGGCGAGTCCGCGCACAGAACGATTGTGGAACCGGAACCTTCTCCTGCCTTGTATTCCTTCATAACGGAACCTCTTCCAGGCGAGTGCCCATATGGTGTGGTCCCGACGGAAATTTATAGCAGTGACTTCGAGAGCACGAGTTCACTTGAGGGTTGGGAGCATAATGGAAACAACAACACGTGGACCATAAGCGAATCTCGTTCTCACTCCGGCAAAAACTCCTACTTCTCTGAAGACATCGAGACCTTCAGCGATCAAGTGTTGACTTCGCCACCAATCTCACTGCCGTCTGATCCTGGGGAGCTTACATTGCAGTTTTGGAATTACCAGGATATCGAAAGCAGCCAAATGACAGAGGATACTTGTTTCGACGGGGCTATTCTGGGAATCTCCTACCGACCTCGGCGATACCTCGTGGCAACTGAGTGACGATCCAGGGGATCGCAGCGTTCTCCTCACCGATCCATACGATGGTCGCATCAGCAGCGGGACCGGCAATCAGCTGGGTGGGTTAGCAGCATGGTGCGGTGATCCGCAGGACTGGCTGAATTCAGTGGTTCGTCTGGATGCCTACAGAGGGCGTACGGTGCGCTTCATGTTCCGCCTCGGCACCGACCAGAGCATTGGTGGCGAAGGTTGGCACATTGATGATGTCCGCGTACAAGTTTGTCCGATTACTCTAGATTATGAGATATCTATCCCTTTCTGGTAATTTGGACCCTGATATAGAGCACCGACGCAATTTGAAGTTGGCATTGTAGCAAAGCAATTCAAACAAATTCATGCACCAAATCTGGATCACAAAAACTGGAGCGCCCGAAGTCTTGCAGATCCGCGAAGCCCCTACACCAGTTCCGGCAAATGGCGAAGTGCGGATCCGCGTTAAGGCGTCAGGCGTCAGCGCCGCTGACATCATGGGTCGTACAGGCGGGCTGCGCGACGCGCCAGGTATTCCATTTATCCCTGGATATGAGGTAGCTGGCACCATTGATGCTGTTGCTCAAGGGGCAACAGGTTTCAAAGAAGGAGATGAGGTGCTAGCTGTAACGCGTTTTGGCGGCTACAGTGACACTGTTTGCGTGCCCTACAGACAAGTGTACAGGCGTCTGGAATGGATGAGTTTCCTTGATGGAGCTGCGTTGCCATTTGACTACCTGACAGCATATGCAGCGCTAATCGTCACTGGTTCATTACATCAGGGCGATCGCGTACTCATACACGACGCTGCCAGTGGTGTCGGGCTGGCAGCCCAACAAATCTGTCGCATCGTAGGTGCCGAGACCTATGGCACTGCATCTCAGCAGAAACATGAGCAGCTTCGCCAATATGGATTGGATCACCCCATTGACCATTACAATATGGATTACGAGCGTGTTGTGCTGGATATGACCAGGCAGCGTGGTGTGGATATCATTTTGGACCCTTTTGCAGGGGTAGGCTGGAACAAGAACTATCGCCTTCTTGCCCCAGCTGGTCGCCTCATACACTTTGAAACAAGCATGCTCGATGGTGGTAGGCAACGCATTCCAGGGCGCATAATGCATACCCTACTGAAGAGACCGTCATACACGCCACAGGATCTGATGCGTCAGAACAAAGCTGTTGCCGGGATCAGTTTGACCCATTTGCTAAACCATGCTGAGACGGTTCGGGAGTGGATGCACCAGATTATTGCCTGGTACGATGAGGCACTGTTCCGACCAGCTATCGACAAAACATTCCCCTTCAACAAAGCTGCCGAGGCTCATCATACTATTCAGAGTCGTCGAAATTTCGGTAAGATTCTATTAACACCCTGAGAAAGAATTATTCAATCGTTCCCGGAAGTGGCTCTTGACCTCTCTTTTGTTATGGCCTTCAATGGCGACTTACTCTGGCCAGGTGGAACTAACCAGCTTTGGCAGCACTGTTCCAGATGGGCCAGCAAGAACGAATGTCATAGATGATGTCAATGGAGTCCTCTCAGGATTGACCTCTACGGTTAAGACGCCCCTTCTCAGGGCTTCAACTGGCAATGACGCAGCCGGGTGGACAACAGATGATGTACCAATTGACAGGAAAATATCACACTGTCGCGCGGCGGCGTATGCGCGTGAGAGCGCCTCTTGCGGCAGGTTTTCACCAAACCAGACAACATCTGGTCGTAGAAAACTGCGGCATGCGGCACATCGAGGCAGTCTTGGTTCCGTATCGTCGTACCTCTTCACAACCGTGCCACAATCCGAGCACTTGGTACGCATGATATTGCCGTGCAATTCGATCACCACCTGATTTCCTGCTTGCTGATGTAAGCCATCAACATTTTGTGTTATCAAATTAAATTCTGGCACGAGTTTTGACATGTGTACCAGTGCGTAATGTCCAGGATTGGGCCTTGCCTCGGCCACCAGGGAGCGGCGCCAACTGTACCAATCCCATACCAGGCCTGGGTTCCGGCGAAAGGCCTCTGGTGTAGCCAGCTGCTGCGGATCATACTTGGCCCAAAGACCTGATTGTGCCTCCCGGAAGGTAGGCACGCCGCTTTCCGCAGAAGTTCCAGCGCCGGTCAAAACCGCAACATGCCTTGCCAATTTCAGTGCCAAACGAAGTTCAGCGGGAATCAGAATTGGCTTGCCGTTTTGCATCCTTATACTCGCAGCAACACGGTTGCCAACTGAAAATAGATTAACAGACCGCTCGCATCTACTATCGTAGCGATCATTGGCCCGCTGATTACGGTTGGATCAATGTGAAAATAATCGGCAACGGTAGGCACAACAGTCGCCACAGTGATGGCCCAGAGCACTACTACAGGCAAAGTTAGCGCCACAACTGTTGCGATCTGCGCGTCCTGATTCCAAAGTAGGGCAACGACGAACCCAATAGCTCCCATCACCACACCGAGCAATATACCGACAGACACCTCTCGCTTTAGTGCCTGCGACAGGTTACCCAAGCGCACCTCATCCAGTGTTATTGCCCGAATAATGGTGGCGACTGTCTGTGAACCGGCATTACCTCCGGTCCCAATAATGAGCGGAACGAAGAGAGTTAGCGCGATGGCAATCTGAAGTTGCTGTTGGTAAAGCTTCATTACCGTCCCTGTTAATGACCCACCCAAGAAGAGCAGCAGAAGCCAACCTATACGCTTACTAAATACCTGAGGTACAGACGCGGAGAAGTATGGCTGTTCCAGAGGTTCTGAACCACCCAGACGTTGAATATCTTCCGTCATTTCATCCTGAAAGACATCCAAGACATCATCCACCGTGACAATACCCAGCAAACGGCCGTTTTCATCCGTCACCGGTATCGCTACATAGTCATATCGGGAAACCATTTCAGCCAGCTCCTCCTGGTCAATGGTTACAGGGACCGAAACGACTTCAGTTCGCATGATGGTTTCGATCAATGTCTCGGGTTTTGCCAGTACAAAATCGCGCAATGGCAAAACACCAATCAGCTTATCAAAGCGGTCGACAACATACAGATAGGCCAATGTTTCCGGTTCCTCAAGCGATCGCAAGAAAGCCTGAGTCTCCAACACAGTCCAATGGCGGCTAATCACCGCCACGTCAGTTGTCATGAGCCGGCCGGCTGTTTCATCCCGGTACCTAAGTAGCTCGCGGACATCCTTTGCCTCTTCATCCTCCATCAACCCAAGTAAACGATCCGCAACCGGTTCCGGTAAATCCTCCAAGAATTCGGCCGCATCATCCATGGGCAGCTCATCCAGAAGATCTGCCAGCCGTTCATCGTCTACATTCTCGACCAGCTTCTGGCGTACCAGACTGCCTGTCTCATCCAGCACTTCGCTAGCCATTTCTGTTGGAAGCAAGCGAAATACCGTGATAGCATCTTCCACAGAGAGCTCATCCAGAATATCTGCGATATCAGCCGGATGGACTTCCCTAATTATTTCGCGAAGTTGTTCAAGTTGACCCTGATTTATCAGCGATTCTATTTCGCTCGTTGAGGGCAAATTAACAGTTGACTCTTCCATGCGCACCTCCCTTTCAAGGATTGGGGAAAAATGGTAATGAGAATTGATTGAGTGTCCTACACCTCCATCTTGCACCCGAATTGGAGATGGCTGCTAATTATATCCAAACTAACTAAGATATCGTACCCCGTTTCATATACAACGAAATTGCTCGAGGAAATTTCAAACCACCAGAAAACAGCGGCCCAGGCATAGGAGTCCATCGGTGAACGTAAACGGAAAAAATATCGTACCATTTGGACGAAGGAGAATGATCGTAGCCTGGTGCAGATAATCGATCAGCGCCATCTCCCTTTCGACTTTATCACTGAAAACTTATCCAATGTGAATGAGGTAACCCGAGCGATAAAGGAAATGCACGTTAGAGGCGCAGGTCTAATCGGGGCGACGGCTGGTTTTGGAATGTATCTCGCCGCTTTAAACGCTCCGAGTAATACCATAGAGGCATTCATGAGCGCCGTGACGGCCGATGGCGCGAAAATTAAGGCAACACGTCCCACGGTCGTTAATCTTGAATGGGCCATCAAACGTCAGCTAGATGCGATCCATGCCACCCCTGGCGATATCAGAAACAAGATAGAAACCGCCTTCGTCACCGCGCAAGAGATCGCTAATGAGGACGCCAAATTCTGCCGGCGCATTGGCCAGCACGGATTGAATATCATAGAAGATATCAGTAGGCAAAAAGAGGGTGCAGCCGTCAACATTCTCACTCACTGTAACGCCGGCTGGTTGGCATTCGTTGATTATGGCACGGCAACAGCCCCGATTTATGCGGCTCACGACAAAGGCATTGCCGTTCACGTTTGGGTAGATGAAACGCGTCCTCGCAATCAAGGCGCACGGCTAACAGCCTGGGAACTTGGCCAACATGGCGTCCCCTACACAGTCATTGTTGACAACGTAGGAGGACACCTTATGCAGCATGGCCAAGTAGACTTGGTCATCACCGGTACAGATCGAACGCCATTATACGGGGGGACGTGGCCAACAAGATTGGGACCTACCTCAAAGCGCTGTCCGCCAAAGACAACGGAGTTCCATTCTTCGTCGCCTTGCCATCATCTACTTTTGATTGGAAAATGCATGACGGCGTCGCGCAAATTCCTATAGAGCAACGTGACGCTTCAGAGGTCCGCGCTATTCTTGGCCTGCACAATGGCATAACTGTGGAAGTATGCCTCACCCCCCACGATAGTCCCGCAGTTAACTGTGCCTTTGATGTAACCCGCGCACATTTGATTACCGGATTGATAACAGAACGGAGAATTTGTGAAGCTTCGGAAGAAGGTGTGCTAGGATTGTATCCGGAGAAACGTGCCATCACTTTGCGACAAGGGTGCGCACCACTTTTGTTTGCTCGCTGCATGATATCGTGTGAATTAAGCAGTGGCATCTTGGGCATCAACTTAACTGCTTGATACACATGCGGAAATGCGGAAATGCAGAAAAATTGCACTGTCAGTGAAAAGCGACAAGGTCACCCCTAACTGTTCAGGGAAAATGTCACCCTGGTTCTTTTTGGTCTCTTTGTAATCTCCTCTGTTTCCGCTCAAAAGCAGCACGCTGTTCCTTGCGCCAGGGATGGTCAGCGGCTGGTTTGTAATATTTGCGCTTCTTCGGGGCCGCTGGCAGGGCCGACGGCTGGCTTTTTGCGTTATCCACCGTCGGCCCTGCCAGCTCACTCGGGTGTGGCTCGAACTGTTCGAGCTTGGGCGGACCGAGTTGAGCCGGCCGCAGCGTGGTCAGCTTCTCTCCCCTGAAGAAAACAGCCAGGCGACCATCCAGGCGGTGACGCAGTTCGACCCGCTGTCCGGCGAGGTTGAACCGTTTTGGTACCGAAAGCAACAACGTATGGCCAAATAACGAGATCGTGTGGTCGTTGGTCACCGTGCGCCAATAGGTGAAGCCGATCCGGTCATTGGCCTCTGCCCGGCGAAACGGAGGACGATAGGCCGAACCCGCCGCGGCTGGCGGCTTCATAAAACGACGGTTGAAGCGGGGGAGATACGCTTTCAAACAATCATTGGCTTCAGCCACCGTGCTGGCTCCAGCACGGCGGAGTTCCTTGACCAGCCGGTCTTGAAGGGTTTGAAACAAGCGCTCAACCCGCCCTTTAGCTTGCGGCGAACGGGCGCTAATCAAGTTAATATCGAGCCTTTCCAAGAGGCGACCGAGGTGGGAGCGTGGTTCTAAGCCTTCCAATTGCTCGGCGATGGTTGCTATCTTCGGGCTTTGGAAGATCGTGTGCCGGTCGGCGTAGAGCGCCAGGGGCAGTCCATGAGTCAGGCTGATATGGTGCAGTAGCAGCAGATAGCCGGTGGCATCTTCCTCCTCCCGGAAGACCGCCCAGGGTACTTCGTTGGTCGCATCATCAATGGCGGCATGCAGAGTCAGCCAAGGCCCTCGTCCTTCGAGCCAGTCATGTTTACTGCCATCCACCTGGAGCAGCATGCCTGTTTGCGGATAACGTTGCCGCCGCCGTCGGTGTTTGGGCGCCCGTCGTTTGCGCGGGCTGGGTAGCCCATGCTCCCGCCGGACCCGCCGCACCGTAGGGCGTGAGACCTTAATTTGGTGCCTCTCAGCCAACTCTTCGGTGAAGTGGCTGTCGTTGTAATCGACGTACTCTCTCTGTGCCAGCTGTAGAATGTCCGCCTTCATTTCCTCGTCCAGCTTGTTCGCCGGCTCTCGCCCTCGATTGCCGTGCATCAACCCGGCCGCGCCATGCAATCGATAGCGCGCCATTAGCCTCCTTGTATGGCGCAGCGAGAGGCCCAACATCTCTGCTGCTTCTTTTCCTGTCATTCGTCCTGCTAGTACCTCATTGAAGACCAACAACCGTTTCTGTTCTTTCGAGTTCAATGTCACCTTTTTCATAATGGTGACATTTTCCCTTTTCAATTAAAGGGTGACCGATTCCCTTTACAATAACATGCAGAAAAATCGCACTTGACGTCGGGCACTCTTTTGTGCTAAAGTGGGCTTTGCGCATCTATGCGACTCTAAAAAGGAGAAAATATCACCAATGCTTCAAGTTCATAAATCCATAATCGGTGGAGATAGTTTCGCTCCTTGTCGAGGTGCGCCTGCTGTTACCTAGCTTCAATTAATTAGAAAAGCTATGGCCGCGGTGCACTCAGATGCCCGCGGCTTTTTTGTTGCTGCTTCAATGCAGTACCCTTTTTGACAAAGGACGTGGGCATACGCCGCGTCCTTTTTTGTTTTTAGGTACCCAGTATGCCTAATTGTAATGTACTCGTTGATGACATTAATTTGGGCACATGTTTTGGTAGCCCGTTGGAGACTTCTGCGAAGGAGTAGACAATAACATGATAAAAGCAGCGATTTTTGATGTAGGCGGCGTCCTGGTACGCACCACTGATCACAGTTTTCGCCGGCATTGGGAACGAGAACTTGGCCTGGCAGCAGGTGAATCTGAGGAAATTGTCTTTAACAGTAATATGGGCCTTAGGGCACAAAAAGGCGAACGTGACGGATAGTGAACTATGGACTTGGGTAGGGCAACGGCTCAATTTAGGCGATCAGCTTGGGGATTTTCGCGCCGGCTTTTGGGCAGGCGATAACCTTGATCAGGATCTGGTAACCTTCATTCGCTCTCTCCGACCTAGCTATCGAACTGCCATTATAAGCAATGCAACCGATGGGTTGAGAGAAACACTGGACCATAAATTTAAGATTGCCGACGCCTTTGATCTGATCATTGGATCAGCTGAAGTCAAGATTATGAAACCGGAGCATGCCATCTACCAGCTAACATTGCAGCGTTTGGACCTTCAGCCTGATGAGACTGTGTTTACTGATGACTTCGAGCACAACATAGTTGCCGCAAAGCAAGTAGGTATGGCGACAATCCACTTTAAATCAGGCGTAAACGTGCCGGCTGAGCTGGCTAGACTGGGTGTGCATCCGTCGAATACCAAGGAGGTATAACAAATGAACCAAATAATTAGCCGAGACGATAAGAAGGAGCTCATGCAGCAATCGAACCTGCATTGGAGTTTTCAGGATCAGCTAGATTTACAGCATCCTAAGAAAAGACTTGAAACTGGAGAAGAAAAACAAAGAAAAAAAGTTACGACAACTCATATGTAATCGGGAACCGATCACGATCTGCTACGCAATCTGTTTCCATTACAACCGGAGAAATTAGACATGAGTACGTTAAAAGTAATCGTTCTGGGAACACTGATAGGCGTTGTCATTAGTATCTTGACCCTTGGACTGGCCTTGGCAGGTATGTTACTCCTGACCGGACAGGTGGCAATTATTGAAAGCATGGTCTTTCCGGCTCTTATTAACGGTGCCCTTTTGGGAGCGACTGGTGTAACCCTAAGTTACTTGACAAGCGGTCGCGAACGGTATGTGCTGGTGCTGCTGATCGGACTAGTCATTGCGGCACTTGCGGTCATGATTGGGCGCTATGGTAACGGCTCGCTGATACCGGTGGGCATATATGTCCTGGCCATGGTGAATGGCTTACTAACATCACGTGCCACGGCAGCTCTTGACCTTCGCTCTAATACATCTGCCGGACCCTATCTAAGAGGATAACTTCACAGGAGGGTACTTTTGCTGCACCGCAAGCCTCTCCGCGATTCTAGAAGGACAAAAATCATGTTAGCTAAATTAGGAACAGAAACTTCTCGTACTACTCAGTTTCAACTTCGCCAGGTAACGCAGGATGATTTACTGGCCGTTGTCGAGTTGCAAAACACTTGTGCTATCGATCAGACCGGTACACCTGATACCAACCCCAACCTGATACTTTCCGAATGGACTGGTCCTACGTTTGATCTGGCAGCCTCTGTCCGCATCGCTGAAACGGTAGACGGTCAAATCGTAGGTTACGTCGAGATTTGGGATAATGAACCACTCCCGGTCGCTGTCTGGGTCTGGGGACGCGTTCACCCGGACTTTGAAGGTCTTGGAATTGGTACTCGCCTGATGGACTGGGTTGAAGAACGCCTTCAGCAAACACTGGTGCGTGTGCCAAATGAACTGCGGGTAGTCTATCTAGCAGGTGGTCTGAAAACCCATGCGCCAACCAGGAAATTTCTGGAGGACCGTGATATGAAACTAGTGCGGTACTTCTGGCGCATGGTCATCTCTCTCGAAGAAGCGCCTCCTCAGCCTGTCTGGCCAAGCGGAATAACCATCCAGACGTTGCAGGATAAAAACGATTTAGGAGCCTTATATCGTGCTTTTGACGATGCGTTTCAGGACCATTGGGGATATGTGAAACAACCAGAGGATGAGATGATCATCGAATGGCAGCACTGGATTTCTTCCGACGAGGAATTCGATCCGGCGCTATGGTATCTGCTGATGGATGGCGAGGAAATAGCGGGTTTCTGTCTGTGCCGTCGCCGGGAGTGGGAAGATCCTGATATGGGATGGGTAAACATCCTTGGCGTACGCCGACCGTGGCGGAGAAAGGGGCTTGGACTGGCAATGCTTCATTTCGCGTTTCGCGAATTTCGCCAACGAGGAAAGTTGCGCGCCGGCCTCGGTGTCGATGCTGGAAGCTTGACCGGCGCTACGCGTCTGTATGAGAAGGCTGGCATGAAGGTTGCCAGGGAGTTCTACACCTACGAAAAGGAACTGCGTCCGGGTCGGGACATCAGTAAGCAGAGCTTGCATTGAGTTGGGAAAGCCAAACTGGCGCCCTTTTCACGAGCGTCATTTTAGCTTTACCGCAATTACCATCTGGTTCAGTGAAGTCTTTTCGCTGAGAAGAAGCTTACTCCTGTAATTCAACTGAAGAGATTGAAAGCTTACCCCTTATACCTGGCAATGACGGCCGCCTCCGCCTTCTTTTTCGCTGTGGCATTCACCACCAGTGCTCTTTATCGCTTTCAGATGGCTGGTTTGAATCCACTGCAACTCGTCCTCTTGGGTACTGCTCTAGAAGTATCTGTCTTCCTGTTCGAGATTCCAACCGGGATAGTCGCCGATATCTACAGTCGCCGTCTTTCAGTCATAATAGGCTTTGCCCTAATTGGTCTAGGTATGTTGATTGAAGGCTCTTTTCAGTTCTTTATCACGATACTTTTGGCACAAGTTGTCTGGGGCACCGGCTACACGTTCATAAGTGGTGCTCAGGATGCCTGGCTAGCAGACGAAATCGGAGAGGAACGCTTAGCACCTGCGTATCTACGCGGTTCTCAATTGGCCCAACTTGCTGCTCTGACCGGTATCGCGGTTAATGTTGCCCTTGCTAGTGTCCAGCTGAACCTACCCTTCCTATTTGCCGGAATCGGTCATATTGGATTGGCACTGTTTCTGATCCTATACATGCCTGAGAGGGGATTCACACCTACTCCACAGGAAGATCGCCACACGTGGCGAAAAATGGACAGTACATTTCGTGAAGGCATGTCAACCATTAGGCAACGGCCGCTCCTGGTCACAATCTTAGGTATTGCGCTTGTCTACGGACTTTACAGCGAAGCCCTAGATCGCTTGTGGGAAGCACACATTCTGGACAGTTTCACTCTACCCCAGATCGGCAACATGAGCACAGTCGCCTGGTTCGGCTTTGTCAACGCTGCCATAATGATCATTGTCATTGGCACTACCGAGTTGGTTCGCAGACGAGCAAGCAAACTGGATCACCACAACACCGTGCGCGTGTTGGCGCTTTTCAGCGGCGTTATGTCCGCTGGTCTCGTACTTTTCGGCCTAGCTTCCAGTTTTGTGATAGCTCTCCTATCCTTCAGCACAGTGTCCATCACTCGTAGAACCATGGAGCCCCTCTATAGTGCCTGGATCAATCGAGGCATTCCTTCACAGGTCCGTGCGACTGTACTTTCCACATACGGGCAGATGGATGCGATCGGCCAGACGTTGGGAGGGCCCGCCATTGGGGTCGTAGCCAACATGTTTGGACTAAGATCGGCCATTGTATTGGCCGGAGTGCTGCTCACTCCAGTTTTAGCTCTATATCGCCGCGCCTATAATCAGGGCAGCGAAAGCCAGTCTATCGAGAGCTTCGAAACCTCCACCTGAGTCGCAGATGGCTCGGCCACTAGGCAGCGACCAGGGCACCCGTTTGTACACGCCACAAGGCAGCATAAATCCCATTACTTTCGATCAATTCTTGGTGTCGGCCCTGTTCGCAAAGGTCACCACCATCTAGGACAAAGATAACATCAGCATTCCGTACCGTAGATAACCTGTGAGCAATGACAATAGTCGTTCGGCCGACGATGATCTTCTCCATCGAGCGTTGGATGGCTGCTTCCGTTTCATTATCCACGGCTGAGGTCGCTTCGTCCAGAATCAGGACGGGCGGATCCTTAAGGACAGCTCTTGCTATCGATAGGCGCTGCCTTTGGCCACCAGACAGCTTCTGGCCCCTCTCACCTACGATCGTATCATAACCCTTTGGCAGCTCCATGATAAAATCATGCGCTTCCGCGGTTTTTGCGGCAGCCACCACTTGCTCCGGAGAAGCGCCGAAACGTGCCGTAACTGATATTCTCGCCTACGGTGCCGTGAAACAGAAACACATCCTGGCTAACGAAACCAATGGCTCGGCGAAGATCATTCAAACGTAATTGGCGGATATCAATCCCATCCAGGCATATGCTCCCACTCTGTACATCATAGAAACGCAGCAAAAGCTTTACAACAGTGCTCTTGCCCGAACCTGTTGCTCCAACGATGGCTACCGTATCGCCCGCAGCAACATGTAACGTCAAATCTCGAATCACCGGGTGGTCATTGACTATCGAACCGCCATCTTCCTCATCCAATCCATTTCCATATGTGAAGCCCACGTTTTCAAACGCAACCTCACCACGAACATCGGCAACTGCCAAGGCTTGATCTCCACTGTTGATGTGAGCACGCGTATCCAATAGATCGAGCACTCGAGCCGTAGACGCCATAGCCCGTTGATAAAGATCGAGCGTTTCGCCCAATCTTGTAAGAGGCCACAATAGTCTTTGGGTCATGAAAACCAAAATGCTATAAACACCTACGTTCAAGTCTCCGTTGAGCACGAGAAACCCGCCAAATACTAAAATCGCCAGGAAACCGATCACGATGATCATACGTATCATCGGCACAAAAGCGGAGCTCAACTTAATGGCCTGATAGTTGCTTTCCCGGTAATCATCACTAAGGCGATTGATACGTTGATTCTCAAACGCCTCTGCCGTGAAGCTCTTAATGGTCGCAACGCCACTGACATTGTTAGTCAGTTGGCCATTGAGAATACCAACACGCTCACGTACGGACGCATAACGTGGCGCAAGTCGTCGTTGGAAGCGTATTGAACCATAGAGCACAAACGGCATTGGCACCATGGCCATCCAGGCCACCGACGGAGCCAAAACAAAAAACATGAGACCGATAACAACAACCGTTGTCACCAATTGCCAAAGCTCATTGGCGCCGTAATCCAGAAATCTTTCCAACTGGTTAACATCATCGTTCAGAATCGAAATGAGGCCACCAGTGCTGCGGTCTTCAAAGTAGGCCAAGTCCAAACCTTGCAAATGACTATAAGCGTCAATGCGCAAATCATGTTGCACGGCTTGGGCCAGATTGCGCCAGAGGATGCTATAGAGATATTGGAACAATGATTCGAAGGCCCATACAATGATCGTCATAATTCCAAGGACAACCAACTGTACTGCGGGATCAGTGAAGCCAAGGCTGCCCAGAAAAGAGTCTTCTTGCTGGACTACAACATCAACAGCCATACCGATAAGCACAGGGGGGGCCAAATCGAAAATCTTATTGAGAATAGAACAGATCGAGGCAAGAATCGTCTGTTTTCGATGCTCATGAGAATAGCCAAACAGTCGTAACAGGGGGGACTTCTGGGAGGGTTTCTCCATCATATGTTCAACCTTTAGGTAGATCGTCCGAATCTTTCAGTTCTTGTCAATCACTCTTGCTTCAACAGTCTTGCACCAATCTTCTGACACCAAACAAGCAAGTTTGTGCTTTGCTAGTGATTTAGGTGCAACCCAGATCAGCCGGCTGCGAAGTATAACATAGCATGGATAGGCCATCGAGGTAACAGTGACGTTTGTCTACCTAAAGATATGACAGATGCCACATGACAGAAATACGACATTTTTTGTACGATAGTCAAAAGGCTTTCAGAAAAATAAGGGGGTCTAAACAATGAATGAGGTTCACACTGTTCTCCTATACGATCTATTGATCCTGGAAGAAATGGCGGCCAATATGGCAGCCTATTTGGTTAGTGACGTAACGAGTTGGACTATACCTCGGGCAAATATGCCGAAACTGACAGTCGGTGGCTACCTCATGCGTCAGCATCGCTTGCAGATCCTGCAAGATCAACTTCAGCCGGACGATCAGGCACGCCTGTGGGCAGCTGTTCAGAAGTTCGACGAAGCCCTGATCGAAAGAGTTGTCCGCTTCGAATTCCGTGCGCACCAAGAGTTGCATAGCCGAATCGGAGAGTGGGTTAATTACCTCAGGGATCTAGGCGGTCGTGTAGCATCTGAAGCAAACTATTATGCCGGAGTAGCGGATACACGGGTAGTCATTTCAAGCCTTTTTGTCCAACTTCAGAAGGACCCGTACCAGCTCGAGCAGGGTGCACCAGAAGAAGTCAAGGCACTAGACAAGAATCTGCGTGCTAGGCTGGAAGACCACGAATTCATCTGGGACGCAGTCTGGAAACCAGCTTACCCGAAAGAGAAGTATTGGTGGCTCTATGGCTGCCCCAGACGTCCTGAGTCTTCTGCATCCAAGCGCTGACCTATCAGGGTACGATTGTCTCTTCCTGTCCCTCCAAAGCGATGGGTAAACCGGCCAACACCATAATTCTCAAAGCATTTGTAGTGGGACAAGGACCGGGATGCAATTTGTAGTCAAAGACCATTCGCTCTCCTATTACATCATCACGAAAATGGGTGTTGTTGATGTTTGGATTTGCCTCCGCCAATTTCACCAACTCCAGATCATGTGTGGCGATTGCACCCGTACCGTAGCAACCCGTGAGTGCCTGCACGAACGACCGGCTGCCTATTAGCCGCTCACGGTTGTTAGTACCACGAAAGATCTCATCGATCAAGAAGAATAGCGGATAAGGATGCGGTCGTTGCAGTTCGTCCAACAACGCCTTTAAACGCCTCACCTCAGCGTAAAAAAAGGAAAAGCCATCGGTTACCGAATCAGTGACTGTAATAGAGGCGGCAACACGGAAGGGTACAAATCTCAAACTACTTGCCAATGCAGGTGCTCCTGCAAGAGCCAGGCGAACATTAACACCAATCGTACGCAAGAACGAACTTTTTCCGGCCATATTTGAACCGGTAATAATGGTCACAGTGCCCAATTGGGAAACTACGTAATCATTGCCTATACGTTCTTCTGCCTTGATAAGTGGATGGCGAATATCGTGTGCCTCAAATGGTATGGCAACTCCATCCGCAAATTTACCACTCGCCCCAAGTGCAGAAGTTCCGTTGGGCAAGGGGATTATCTCGGCAAAAGTCGCTTCAGGATAGAGATAACCGAAATTTGCCAACCCATTAAGCGCTTCAAGCTCGAACCAAAGATCGAGCCAACGTGGTAATAGATCGGCAAGTTCTTGTTTAAGAACCTCCAGACGGTATGCGAAGAAGACATCCCAGGGAGCAAGAGCATTTAGAAGAATTCCGATTACCGGATTGATCCGCAGTCCAGCAGCGACAAGGAGTCGGTTTACACGCCGCAACTGTTTTGAAGGGCGTGTCTTTTCATGTCGAAGCGGTGCACACAATTCCCGTAATGCCGGCTTGTTTTCAAGCGGCCTACTCTCTAAAATACCAAACACGGCCGCTAGCTGCTTCAAACTGTCACTAAGAAATGCAGCGTCACGAAACGAGGGGTCTACCTTTCGTGACTGGCTCACTGTGATCGCAGCGTACACAAACCATGAAGCGACCCACAGCGGAGGCAACCAACCATTAAGATATCCAGCCAGAAGAGCAAAGTTAACGGGCACTAACAGTAGAAGTAGGATCAACACGTTACGCAATGACTTGATTTCGGTTTGAGAGTCAAGCCATTCAAGCAATCGGGTGCCTGACCACTTACTCTTTATCTGTCTTTGTTCTGATCGTCTCTGTGGACTGAATCCTCTTTCCTGTCCATATTCCTCACTGGCCAGGGCGGCATTCATGATCATCTGATAACGCAAGGCCGGCATTTGCATAAGTTCCCTTACGGCTGCCTGCCGGCGCGCCGTACGCTCTAGCTCTAGATCCATTTCCAACAACCAGTCACAAAGTCGTTGGCCTCCCTCCAGCGTAATCGAAACATCAATCAGACGGAACAGTGAGCGTTCGCCAATGAGGTCCAGATCGTGTGCGAATAGATGCTCTGACATAATCCGTAAGTTCTGTGCGGGCGGAATATTATCCCAATCCAAAACCATGCGAGCGTATTGCGCCTTTTTCAGTCGTTGCCACAGAAAATGGCGAGCGATACTTTTCTCCACCTGTCGATGCCGGCCTACAGTCAAAAGGAAGGGAATCAGCAGTGCAACCGTGATGGCCGCCCATACTAACGCACCTAAAGTCAATAACACGACGGCGCTAACGACCAGAAGCAGAGCAAAAATAGCCAGTCGCCAGCGAGTCAGCTGATCGCTCTCCCTCTGCAGCTGAATAACGCAGCGATCTAATCGTTGAATTTGATTGCGCAGCGCTGTTAGCCTTCGTTGCCGCTTATCTAGAATCATAACGTCATCTTTCGGTCTCAAGAAATAGACCTAATTGAGCTGTTGCGGCGCAGAATTCCTCCCATAAACCTGGCTTGATTACCACTGCCAAATCGCCCAGGCTTTCGCCAAGGTAATCCCGGGTCCGGGGATTCATCCGCAAGGTCTCTAGGATTGATTCATCGTTAACTCGTAGAACTGTAACCGATTCAATCCGTGCTTCAACACCACGTTCTTCCCAACGTTCTACAGCCCGCTGAATACTCTTGGGCAACGCGCGACCGCTCGCTTGGGCCAAAAATTGTAACAATCGTTCGCTCTTGATACCTTGTTCGCGAGCAAAAGCCAGTGAACCGGGTGAAAGCCGGTATCGAAACGGCCGTCCATTTTCTATCCGTTGCGCTTCACTGATACGTGCAACTTGAAAACGATGATACCGGTCAGCATTTTGTGGAACCAATATGATCCCATCTTGCTGAACAACCAACGGCACCTGGAGTTCATCTCTTGCAGGCGGATCTCCTGATAGCCAGTTCAGTGCCCACTCCGTCAAGCGGAAAGCAGTCTGCTCGAGTTGGCCGGCATCAGCCACTTCAACCATGCCCAGCCAGAACAGAGGGCTTCTGACCAGAAAACGAATTAACCTCCCTTCCACGTCATCCCAGGCATCAAAACCAGCGAGATAACCCTCATTATCCGCATCCCTTATGTACCACGTATCATAATTGCCATCAGGCCTCTGAAAGTCCGGATCGACTTGCTTAATAGTGGTCACCAAATCGGCCAGAAGGTACCAGCCAGGCACGCGTGGCAAGGCATCCAACAATGCCGTACGCGCCAAAATCGGATCATTATGCCAGTTTTCACCTTCGCATTGCAGACCTGGTGTGTGGCACAGATCATTCCAGTCACTATTACTCCAGGCATCAGCCAAAGCACAAAGCTGTTCGTCACGACTCTGTTTAAGCCAGACGATAGCGGCCCGAGTCGGCCGTAACCGGCCGTTGCTTTTGCGAACCAAACCCATTTCGCTGGCCAGGGTCAACAACATCGATCTGCGTTCAGGATCGGGGTTGAGCAGCAACCGGTCGATATCTGTTTGCTTCCCGTTCTGCAAGGTCATTTGCTGCGCAACCGCGAGGAGAGCAGTTAAATCATCCACTGCATCGGAGACGGCTTCTCGCCACCGTTCTGGTGTTCCATCAATTGGCCTCATAGACAACTCCGGCTGAATTGATGCGCCGGACTCTTCCTGCGGGAAACCCGCAAGAAGCTCAACAGGCAAATAATAAAACTCCAGCACCTCTTCGGCGGCTTCGTCAAAACCTCGATAAACGAAGCCGCGATACCATAGAGCCTCAGTAGCACTTACCGGGTCTAGCCATGGTTCTTCGCGTTCCATACGACCTGGGCCCATCATTCGCACATCGCCATGATTGCGGCTAAACGCAGCAACTGCGGCACGCCCCCCTTGCGCGACCAGATCATTGATCGCTGCTCCCTCCTCTGGAGGTAGGAAAATCATCTCTTGCTGCAAGTCCAATTTGGCGAGAGTCGCCGCTAAAGCCTCTACCGCGCTGCGCTTATCCATGCCAGTCAGATCAAGCTCCCACCATTCGCCAATAACCCGAAGGGTTAGTAGTTCATGGTCGTATAATGCTTGCTCTAGAGAACGCATAATTGCCTCGCACTATCGCTTTACATAGCAATAATCAGACGGGTTCCTAGACCGTCTTCAAGCTTACCGTCCTACACCAGTACCTCAATAGCCGCCGGTACGCTACTGATTGTCAAACGATGCACATCGTCAGCCGGGTAGGCAAAGACCTCTCCGTCTATATGGACCGGCAGTGGCTGACTACTTGCGATCTGAATCTGCTGATTTTGGCGCATGGTTACCTGAGATTTATGAATGTGTGTCCCGTGAACGGCCGAGTTTAGCAAGAAAAGTGCCATTAACCGGCTCATGGGCCGCGCCGTACACGTATCGATTAAATTATCATCCTGCTGCGCATTGGGTGTCAACATAAAACCACCCCCATGCCGCGGTCCTAGCCCGAAGGCTACAAACAATACATCCTGTGATAACTCCTCATCATCGAAACGCATGTCAAACCGGAAAGGTCGAAAATCCAGTACCAGGGTCTTAAGTACACCCCAAAAATATTTCGGGAATCCATGCAAACGCGTAATCGCTTTCACGCGCATGACGACGTTTGCATCAAAGCCAATACCCAAATTATTCTCAAACAATCTGTTTTTCCCACGATCATCCACTACCGCAGCCAAATCAATAGACCGGCAATGTCCTCGAAAAACACGCTCAACAGCTAATGGGATATTCTCTGGAATATTTAGCGCATGCGCAAAATCATTGCCCGTTCCGATAGGAATGACACCCAATTTCACTCCAGCTCCCTCTGCCTGCTTCAATCCATTTACCACTTCATGGACGGTACCATCTCCACCGGCTGCCACAACCACATCATAACCCTCGTCCGCTGCCATGCGCGCCAATTCGCTAGCATGCCCTGGTCGATCTGTCACCATAAGATCGAGCCCATTCCACTTTTCCCCCTCTGTCTCAATGAGTTTCTTCTGCTGTACTCCACGCCCGAGGTCAGCACAAGGATTTAAGATGACCTTTACTCGCATTTGGAATCTCTCCGATCTCCGACTTTACTCGGCAGCCAACATCGTCCTGCCACCACCTATTTCTACCCATTATACTTAATTCAGACCAGCCACTCCTTCCAGAAATCGGTAACCTCATGACGCCGATTGATGTGGCTGTGGGTCGCTTTACACTTCTCGGCAATCATGCTAAACTGCGCATGAGATCCAATGTTACGTCAACCTTTACCTTCACACCAAGATTGAATGTCCTACATGAATGCTCGTAATAGGAATTGCGCCGTCTTCGCACAGTTCCACTAGTCTGGATTCGTCGAGAGAAGGCTGTAATGGAAGAGGACTTTATTCTCCCAGAAGGTGAGGAGGCCGTTACCTCTAACAAAACTTTCTTGTTAACCGCCCTAACTCTGCTCACCACGCTGATTGTACTCTCTTTAGGAGTGATCGCACTCTTGCTTTTGGACCGGCAAGATAAATTAGCTGCAATTCCTGCGACACCGACCTCAGTTCCAACGGTGTATCAAGATGATAGCCCTGAAGGCAACAATTACGACAATTGCCACGCGAACGGCTACCCCTGCCTTCTTTACTTCCACGCCTACCATTACTGTGGGAAAAGGGGCACACTATATTGTCATCTACGTCAATTCGACACCATCAAAGGATATGACCATCACGCCGTCGGCAAGTGGCGCCCTGCAAATCGTCCCTTATCCCAACGCGACAGATACAAGAAGCGTCCATATCGCACCAAACAGTGGTTAAACCTAGGAGCAGTGCAGATGAGAATCAACGAAATTGAAAAACCCGCACCAATGAACTACAATTTCTACGCCTACCCGCTAATAGTAACTTGAGGAGACAACAAATGGCATCGTTATTAGAAAAGACCCAGACACTTATTCAGGCCAATTTACACGACATGGTAGATCGCGCCCTAGAGGCAAATTCTGTAGCGGTCATGAAACAGTACATTCGCGATGCGGAACAGAATCTGGACGATCTTGAGGACGCAACGGCGACAGTCGGCGGTGAAGTCAAGACTTTGGAACGTAAATACAATGAATACAAGAAAACAGGCGACAAGTTGGATCGCAACATTGATATGCTTCTCATGCAGGGAAAGACTGATCTGGCGGGCGCGGCGCAAAGCGAACTAAACTCCACTCGTCGCATGCAGGAACAATATCACGAACAGTGGGTACGGCAACAGCGCGAATATGAAGCCTTAAAGAGCGCCCGCCTCAAGCTAGAAGCCAAACTCGTGACGATTCGACAGGAACAAAAGGAGATGGAAGCGCTATTGCAACTCGCCAAATCGAAAGAACTGACCGTCAAAGCGATCAAGAGTTTGGATGATCTGCAAGGCATGGGTGATAGCGACATCGCCCGTATGAGTGAGTCAATTCGCAGTCGCTTGGACAAGGCCACTGCAGCCAGCGAAATGTATGCTGATAGCCTGGATACTCAGATGGACGATGTGCTAGGCAAAACTGAGATCGATCTACAACTTGAGGAACGCAAACGACGCTTAGGTCTGAGTGAACTCCCTGCCGCTCCGGACGATGAAGAGGCGCAGGAAGCTAGCTCTGGCAGTTAGGTTTCTTTGCTGGCAAAAACTGGGATCATCAGTTCCATTAGCACGGGCTGTGACATTGGATTTTAGCATTCCAAACCGTGACAAACAAGAAAGAAGAGACTCTCCGCGAAAGGGTTCAAAAAGCACTGCTTCAAGAAGCTATCGTGCGCCCAGAGAGCGCATTAGTGATTTCGATTACGCTGCTCTTGGCAGTATTCGCGCCTCAAATTAGCTTTCTCGAATTCATACCTTTTTGGATTTGGCTCCTGGGAGGTGCACTCGCAGAAGGCGCACTGATCTACAGTAGTCTATCCGATCCCGAATTTGGCCGTAAGGTAGCAGCAAAAGAACTACGACGCGAATTTCACCCCGAGAATTTGAGTGATCGGCAACTCCAACAACGTGTAAATGAAGCGCTAGACTACCGCAGCCGTATTGAGAAAACCATTCGTGAGCAAGACGATTCTATGGTCAGAGACGAGCTCAGCGAAACAGCTGCCCAGATCGATGCCTGGCTGGAACACATATATAGTCTCGCGCAGCGCATTGATCGTTATCAACAGGAACGGGATGTTTTAGAACGAGATCGTGACCGGACGGAAATACGAATCAATGAGCTGGAAGCCTTGCTTACCAGGGAGGATAACGAGTCCATCAAAGATCAAATTACTTCTACACTTGAGAGCAAAGAACGGCAGTTGGCAACCTTGAAGAAACTGGCAGACACAATTCAGCGAGCGGAACTGCAACTTGAGAGTTCGCATGCGCTTCTGGCAACCATTTACTCGCAGACCATGTTGGTTGATGCCAAAGATATCGACAGTGGTCGCTCTCGCCGTTTGCGCCAAGAAATCTCGGACGAGGTTGACGAATTGCAGGATATGTTATTGGCAATGGACGAGGTACACACCCCACAAAGTCTGTCTTGACAAATTGTTGGAATTATGAATGTTTACCCTACAAACCGCCCCAACGAAATATTGAGTTTGTCAAAAGAGCCCCGCTCTGCTACGATTCTGTGTTGGCAAAATCGTTAATTTGGAGATGTAATCAGCTATGAAAGTGCTGCTAAAAGAGGATGTTGAAAACCTTGGTTATGCGGGTGAAGTGTGTAAAGTTGCCGATGGCTATGGTCGCAATTATTTGATTCCCAAAGGTGTGGCTGTTTTGGCTAGCCCTAACGTCATGAAGCAAGCGAATGTCTGGCGCACGAGAGCCGAGGTGCGTCGTGCAGAACTCCGTGCCGAACACGAATTGCTTTCAGCTACTATCAAGCAAACGACTTTGACCTTCACTGCTCGAGCCGGTGACTCGGGCAAGCTTTACGGGTCAATCACGACCGCGCAAATTACCGACGCACTAAACGAAACGTTGACTACTGAAATCGATCGCCGCAAAGTTGGTACAGATCCTTTGCGTCAGCTTGGAGAACACAAGGTGGTTGTCCGCTTAAGCAGCGAGTTCCAGCCTTATGTAACTGTAGTTGTTGAATCTGAAGATGGTCGGGTTGTACCTGCGGTTGAAGCCGTAGAAGAGCCATCAGAAAAGGCAGAGGTCGAACCAGTCGACAGCGAAGTAATTGCATCCGAACTGGATGCAATCGTTAGCCAGGAATCAGAAGCATAATAGCAGGTCAACTCTCTTTGACCTGCCGGTTGCATTTCTTGGCCGTCGGCTTGAAGCGGAGCATTCGGTTGCACCGCACCACCTAAATGGACGAACTGGGTCTAATTCTCCAGGAAGCGCGCGAAAACAAGGGACTTACGCTTGAGCAAGTCCAGGAAGAAACGCGGATCAATGCCACATATCTTTCGGCATTGGAAAATGGAGAATACGTCACCCTGCCTTCACCAGTGCATGTTCGTGGTTTTTTGCGTAATTACGCCCGTTTTCTCGACCTCGATCCCCAGCCGCTCCTGGAAAGATACAAGCAAAGTCAAAGCTACCAGCAAGCTCCGGTGGCAAATAATCGTAACGGTGACATAAACACGGATTCACCCTTACCGGCACGTGACGATCAACCTTTTTTTGATCCAGTAAATGTAGAAGTTGACGTTGGCTCACGCCGCGATCCTGAATCGGCCGTGCGACTGATCATCATTGCGGCACTAATAATCGCAGTGGCTCTAATCAGTAATCGCTTCCTTCCACTATTGCTGAATAACAGAGACGGTAGCGCAGCTATCACGGAGAGTATCACCGGAGTGGTTGAAAGGATTGTAACCACCGGAGAAGAAGGGGCTGCAGCATCAGAAGATTCTACTGGTGATGATGCTACGATCGACACCTCCTTGGAAGACAGCGAAGTTATAACATCGACTAGTCGCTCAAACGAAGCCACCGTAATATTGCCAGCGCCTTCTCCTACTCGCCCAGCCTTACCTGCTACACTTGACAAGATTGACCTGAAGCTGGAGGTAACGGAGCGCACATGGCTGGAAGCAACCATTGACAATGAAATTGTGTTCTCGGGTATTGCCCGCTCCGGTGACACCTTTGATTGGACGGCCGAAGAAGAGGCAAAACTTCTTACTGGCAACGCCATTGGCATTTTCGTTACCATCAACGATACACCTCTGGGCCGTTTTGGCGAACGCGGTCAGAACAAAGAAGAAACCTGGCGAACCACGCAGTAGCCACTCATCTAGAATTTCGCGCATCACTCGTAGCGTATCTCACATACGATATTCCTTCATGAGTAAACAACAGCAAAAAAAACAATTCTACTTGCTCAGCTTGGGTTGTAGCAAGAATACAGTCGACTCCGAGAGTATGGCCGGCTTACTAGGCAATGCTGGCTTTCAAGGCGTTTCTGATCCCGACGATGCCAGCGTATTAATCGTCAACACGTGTGGCTTCATTGAAAGTGCGCGCCAGGAATCGATATCTGCGTTAAGCGATCTGGTAAAGATTAAGGGACCCAACCAGATGTTAATCGCTGCTGGGTGCATGGCCCAGCGCTACGGTGATGAGGTTGTGCAATGGGTTCCCGGCATTGATGGAGTCATCGGCACGCGTCGTTGGATGGACATCGTTCCGTTCATTCGTCGCTTGCGACGCCGCAAACATCCGCAACCCCTATACCACCTGCCGCAGGAAGCAGTGACGGTGGGCAAAGACGAACGTGGTATCCTACGCGCTTCTGTTCAGGGCTCAAGTGCCTATCTGAAAATCTCTGACGGATGCCGCAGACCTTGTGCATTTTGCGCAATTCCACAAATAAAAGGCACTTTGGTTAGCCGCCCGCTTGAAACTATTCTTGCCGAGACTGTTCGTTTGCAGGAAGCGGGAGTGCAGGAATTAATCATCATTGCCCAGGACAGCACAGACTATGGCCACGATCTAGGCATCAAGAACGGATTAAGCAAATTGCTCAGGCAAATCGTCCAAGTAGCGCCTGATATACCATGGATTCGCATTATGTATGCCTATCCCGGCTACGTTACCGATGAATTGATCGAAACCATGGCATCCATACCGCAAATTGTTAATTATCTGGACATTCCGTTGCAGCACGCCAATCATGAAACGTTAAAGCGCATGCGCCGACCTGCGAATGTAGAGTGGGTTTACCGCACAGTCGCAAAGATACGCAATGCGATTCCCGACATTGCCATCCGTACAACATTTATAGTTGGTTACCCTGGCGAAACCGAGGAAGAATTTGAAAGCCTTAAACAGTTTGTGATCGATCTCGAATTTGACCGTGTTGGGACGTTTCCTTACTCTTTTGAGGCTTCCACCCCCTCGTCACAGGTTTCTTGGCAAGTATCCGAAGAAATCAAAGCGACTCGTCTGGAAGAACTAATGACTCTCCAGCAATCCATTTCTCTGGCCAAAAATCAAGCACAGGTTGGACGCACGTTACCCGTGCTAGTTGAAGGATTTGGCGATGGCGTTTCTATCGGCCGTTCGTACCGTGATGCACCCGAAATTGACGGTTTGGTTATTGTCCCGGGTGAACTCCCACTAGGAGAAATCGTGCCAATTGACATCAGCGGGGCCATGACCTATGACCTTACCGGCACGCCTGCGGGTCTCAGTTTCTCTGGCGAGAGGACGACAATCGCCCTAGATGCACTTCAAGTTCAGCGGCAACCGTAGTTCACCATGCCAAACTCACGTTTCGAATGGTCTATCGTAATAATCGTTGCTGTCCTTCTTGGTACAGCATGGATTATTGATTCGAGAGAGGATGTAGTCCAACCGCAAAACTTCCTATTGACTGAAGCGCCTATTGTTGGTCATCTGGCTCCCGACTTTTCGGCCGTTACACCCGCCGGCGAAACCTTCACGCTAACCGACCTCGTCAACCGCGAAGGTGCTGGAGGGCAGCCGGTAGTTCTAAACTTCTGGGCTTCCTGGTGTGGTCCTTGCCGCATAGAAATGCCACATTTTGAGCGTGTAAGTCTCAAATATAACGGCCGTGCGACCGTTCTAGGTATAAACCAGGCTGAGTCATCACAGATCATTGAACGCTTTGGTCAAAATGCCCACGTCACCTACCCACTGTTGGTTGATGAAGACGGGTCAGTCAATAAAAAGTATAGTGTTTCTAATTTGCCTACCACTATTTTCGTCGACGCCAGCGGAATCGTGCGCGAGGTATTTGTAGGTACCATGAATCAGGCGGTGCTTGAAAACAAGCTCGACGGGCTCTTAGAGCAATAATTATGGTACCTGCTATTAATCTAGGGCCATTTGTATTGCCGACCGCGCCATTCCTATACATCATTGGCGCCTGGCTCTGTCTTAGCCTTGCCGAGCGGTCGGCGCGCTGGCTAAATCTAGACCCGGAAATGATGTCAGGGATGGTTGCTTCTGGACTGATTGTTGGCACAATCGGAGCAAGACTCACATTCGTAGCCCTCTATTGGTCAGCCTATCAAAACAGTCTGCTGGGAATCATATGGCCAATTAATTCTGGCTTTAGCCCTTTTGGAGGGGCATTTTTCGCAGCAACAGCCATGTTCTTTTATGGCCGGCACAAACAAATGGCTCTCGCACCGACTCTGGACGCTTTGGCTCCGGTCCTTATCGTCGGTCTTATCTTTGTTAGTCTGGCAGACTTCTTTGGAGGTCCCGGTTTCGGAACCGCTACACAAATACCGTGGGGTATTAATCAATTCGGCATTCGTCGTCACCCTGTCCAGCTATACGAGATCGGGATCGGACTACTTACGTTGTTGATATGGTGGATCTTGCGCAAACGTCGTGATTTTGACGGGCAGCTCTTCTTGGCATCCACGGCTGTATACTGTTTCGGTCGGCTATTCCTGGATACCTTTCGCGCCAACCCCTGGCTTTCAACGGGTGGCTGGCATTCATTGCAGATTCTTTGCCTACTCACCACATTAGCCTGCCTCGTTCTGCTTGCTCGTGGGTCGCGTAAGCTCAGCAAGTCGACAAGCTGATCGATTCAGTAGATACACTGACCGAAGGTGGTGAAGGACCTGCCAGCCAGACCCTAATCACACTCCACCCTACCTCATTTTACGCGTGCTCAGGCTCTTCTTATAATCGATTTCCCTATTGACTTGCCAAGAGGCCCCGAAAACGGTACTATGCACGCGAAAATTGGCAAGGGTTGGGAAAAGGAACAATGTTTGAACTTAACGGCGAGTACGCCAATCGCAAGGGTAATTATACTGTGCTGGCCATCGGCGGGCCGATCATGTCGGTTCGTTACGAAGATGGTACACACGCCGATCTTAAGATCAATATTCAAGAACGCATCTGGGAAAACATTTTGGCTGAACGGGAATTAGCGGCCTCCAAATCCAGCCGGCGCAGACCACGACAGACGGAAGGAGCCAAACCCTCCGTGCGTCATTACATCAAAGTGGTAAGCATTCCTTCAGGAGAAGAGCTAAACTTCCCCGGTTGGGAAGCAAGGGTCGTTATGGCTTTCGATGCGCCGGAAACCGAGCAGATCAAAAAGGGAGACCGGCTGATTTACTTCGCGCAAGAGGCTCAAACATTTTTTGCCGTTGCAACGGTGACCGGAGATGCGTTCACTGCCGATCCAAAGAAATACACCTTTGTCGTAGACACACTCACAGCAAACTTCTGCCAGATTGATATTGACGCCGAAACCGGTAAGCTGGAGAGTGGGGTTTCGCTGGATATGATTGAGTTGGAAAGCTGCCCAGATTTCTCAGCTAAAACCGTACATCCTGAAGCATTTTGCCCAATAAATGAAGACGATTTCGAATTGCTTGCTGAAGCGCTTACAGAAGTGAGCGAGGATGAAGAAGAGGCTGCACTTATCGAAGAAGAAGACTTTGACGAGGACGAGGACGAGGACGAATAGAAAATATGCCACAGGAGTATATACTTGTTAGTGTAGCCTGGCCTTATGCCAATTCCGATATTCACCAGGGGAATGTCACCGGTTCTTATCTACCGGCCGACATCTATGCCCGCTTTCACCGCCTGCAGGGAAATCATGTTCTAATGGTGTCTGGCTCTGATAGCCACGGTACACCAGTTACGGTCAAAGCAGAAGAGATGGGCGTATCAGAACAGGAATTGTTCCAACATTACCATGCCCGCTTCCTGGAGCTTTTTCAGAAATTGGGGCTAAGTTATGATCTATACACACACACAGACACTGAAAATCATCATCGGGTGTCACAGGACTTATTCCTAAGTCTGTTGGAAAACGAATACCTCTATCGCAAGATCACGCCGCAAATGTACTCACCGGAGGCTGGTAAATTCCTGCCGGATAGGTATGTTGAAGGTACCTGCCCTGTTTGCGGCTACCAACATGCGCGAGGCGACCAGTGTGACAATTGTAATACGTTGTTTGAAAGCGCTGCCGAACTCGTAAATCCACGCAGTAAAACTGACGACACAGCACTGGAATTACGCGATACCGAGCATTATTTTCTGGACCTCCCAGCCATTGCTGACGATGGGCTTTCAGCCTGGCTACATGGGGAAGATAAAGCACATTGGCGACCACAAGTAATTAGATTCGCCCGTAATTTTGTCGACGAAGGATTAATCGGCCGCGCAGTTACTCGCGACATGGATTGGGGGATTGATGTACCGATCCCCGGTTTTGGCGGCAAAGTCCTGTACGTATGGTTTGAAGCAGTTATCGGCTATCTTTCCGCTTCAATTGAATGGTCTCGAAACCGCGGCCAACCGGATTCGTGGCGCAATTGGTGGCAGAATCAAGATGCCCGTGCCGTATATTTTATTGGCAAAGACAATATCCCTTTCCATGCGATATTCTGGCCGGCACAACTTCTTGGTGCGCGCGGTCTCTATTCCGATAGCCGCGAAAGTCATCTCAACCTGCCCTATGACATTCCTGCCAATGAATTCATGAACATGGAAAGGCGCAAGATTAGCGGCAGTCTCAATTGGGGAGTTTGGATGCTGGATGCCCTGGAACGATTTGATCCTGATCCATTACGCTACTATCTTACGGCCGTCATGCCGGAAACGCGTGACAGTGATTGGAGCTGGCGCGGTTTTGTGAATCGCAACAATACAGAACTAGTCGCCAATTGGGGCAACCTTGTAAATCGTGTGTTGAATATGACCGAACGCTATTTCAAAGGAATAGTGCCCGAACCTGGCCTTCTAGACGAAGTAGATGAATCTCTTTTGCAAGCTATCGACGGAGGATTCAGTAGCGTTGCATCCTTCTATGATGCCTGTACGTTCCGTTCGGCCTTACAAGAATGCCTGCGCTTATCGACATTGGTAAACCAGTATCTCGAAGAAACCAGTCCTTGGACTACTGCCAAAAGCGATCTCGCGGCAACTGGTCGTTCACTATACGTCGCGCTGCAGGCAATCAGCGGCCTAAACATATTATGGGCGCCAATTCTGCCTTTCACCTGCCAGCAACTCTATAAAATGCTGGGTGAAGAGGGATCTCTTTTTGGTGAGCAAGTAGTTGAGACCTACCAGGAAGCAAGCAGATCGCATATTGCCCTGACCTACAATGGAGAATCGGCTGAAGGCGAATGGGCGCGCAAAGAGGTACCGTCCGGACGTCAGCTGCCAAAACCAAAGCCTCTCTTCAGACGCCTGGATGCAGGCGTCGCCGACGAAGAACTGGCGCGCCAGAGTAGTTAGTTATATGACCGACGACAAGAAAGTCATCTACTCCATGATCCAGGTCGGCAAGATAGTGCCGCCCAGTATTCAGATTCTGCGCGATATCTCGCTTTCCTATTTCTACGGGGCTAAGATCGGCGTTCTGGGTCTAAATGGTGCTGGAAAGAGCACGCTATTGCGTATCATGGCCGGCGTCGATCGAGATTTTCTTGGTGAGACGGTTCTATCCCCTGGTTATACGGTTGGCTTTCTTGAGCAGGAGCCGCAGCTAGACGACAAAAAAACGGTACGCGAGATTGTTGAAGAGGGCGCCCAAGAGGTTGTCGACGCTTTGCAGGAATTTGACGAAATCAATCTCAAGTTTGCCGAGCCTATGTCTGACAGCGAATTAGAAGCGCTGATCAAGAAGCAGGGCAGACTTCAGGACAAGCTCGACCACATGAATGCCTGGGATCTGGACAGCCGCCTCGAGTTGGCTATGGACGCCTTACGTTGTCCTCCTGGCAAAACTCCAGTGTCAATACTCTCTGGTGGCGAACGACGACGCGTTGCGCTTGTTCGTTTACTGCTTAAGCAGCCTGACATCCTGCTACTCGATGAACCAACCAATCATTTGGACGCGGAATCAGTAGCCTGGCTCGAGCGACACCTGAAAGAGTATCCAGGCACCGTAATCGCCGTCACACATGATCGCTATTTCCTGGACAATGTGGCGGAATGGATTCTGGAACTAGATAGGGGTTATGGTATTCCCTGGAAAGGGAATTACTCCTCATGGTTGGCTCAGAAGCAGCAACGTTTGGCGCAGGAGAAGAAACGAGAGGTTGCTCGCCAGCGGACATTGGAACGCGAACTCGAGTGGGTTCAGTTGACGCCCAAGGGCCAACGTGCCAAATCCAAAGCCCGTGTGAAGGCCTACCAGAGTTTGCTGCAAGAAGGCCGGGATAAATCAATAGAAGAGCTGGAAATATACATTCCACCTGGACCGCGGCTGGGCGACATTGTTGTACGATCCGAACATGTATCAAAAGCATATGCTGACCGTTTATTGGTCGAAGATTTAACCTTCGATGCCCCGCCAGGAGCTATCGTAGGCGTCATCGGGGCCAATGGAGCGGGAAAGACAACCTTGTTTCGCATGATCGTCGGGCAGGAAGAGCCTGATACCGGTACGCTTCGTGTCGGTGATACGGTCGACCTTGCTTATGTCGATCAGAGCCGTGAAACACTGAGCGCAGACAAAACCGTGTGGCAAGAAATATCGGGTGGAGAAGAGACCCTAATGCTCGGAGAGCATAGGGTTAACTCCCGTGCATATGTAAGCCGGTTTAACTTTACTGGTTCAGATCAACAGAAAAAAGTCGGTGCGCTATCTGGTGGAGAACGAAACCGTGTCCACCTGGCAAAGATGCTTAAATCCGGGGCCAATCTCCTGCTTCTGGATGAGCCGACCAATGATTTGGACGTAAACACACTGCGGGCCTTGGAGGAGGCGCTTGAACACTTTGGCGGCTCAGCCATCATAATCTCGCATGATCGCTGGTTTCTGGATCGTGTCGCTACTCATATTCTCGCCTTTGAGGGGGATAGTCAAGCATTCTGGTTCCCTGGCAACTACAGTGAATACGAAGAGGATCGCCAGCGTCGTTTAGGCTCGGAAGCTGATCGACCCCACCGTATCACCTACCGCAGATTACGTCGAGACTGACGCTAAAACTCTCCTTCCCCACCCAGGCGAAAACGTTCGATCAACAAGAATCCGACTGTACAGACCAGCATAAGTAAGCTGCTCATAGCCAGTGCCTGGCCATAATTCAGATCTCCCGGTTGGCCCAAAAAACGAAATATGGCCACAGGCATGGTTGGTGTCTGCGGTCGGGCAATAAAGAGGGTTGCACCAAATTCACCCATGCTAATCGTGAAGGCGAACACAGCCCCTACCAGTAGTGCACGTCGGATTAGAGGCCAATCGACATGGAACCATACTTGTTGCGAGTCAGCTCCCAGGAGCGAAGCTGCTTCGCGCAAACGTGGATTTATCCTGTGTATAGAGGGAAGTACACTGCGAATAACAAAGGGAATCGCGATCAATGTGTGCGCAATGGGTACTAGAAAAAGGGAGTGGCGCAGGTTTATTGGGGGCTTGTTCAAAGCAATGATGTAGCCAAGGCCTAAAGTAACGGCCGAAGTTGCCAGGGGCAGCATAAACAATGGATCCAACAACCGATAGAAGAAACTCGTTGATCGTCGCGTCATGCCGGACCCCTTTTTGGGGGGAGTTTCCTCCGTCTGCTCTATTACGCGCTCCCTGGTCAGCAGCCGGGCACTAATGAGGCCCAAAACGACAGCGAGCAACACAGTCACCAGAGCGAAAGCCGTGGAATTAAGGATGGCTTCACCGGGCGGCACGAAGAACAGCGAGTCCTGGCGATTGACAAATAGTTCTTGATAGAATCGAAACGTGGGTCCATCCCGACCCGCAAAGGAACGGCGGACGAGGGCTAGAAGAGGCAAGCCCAACATCAATAACATCAATATCAGGTTACCATAGACGATCATACGGTCCTTCAACGTACGCACTGGTCGCTCTGTGATCTTGATGGATGATATTCTGACCGGGTGCTTACTCCTCGCCTGTGTCCGTGTATAGAGCCACATCAACCCAAACGTAAAAACGATTTGGATGAGCGCCAACGCCGCCGCTACCGGCAAGTTGAACATATTGACCGCCTGGCGATAGATTTCCACTTCTAGCGTTGCATAGCGTGGACCACCTAGAATTAGAATCACACCGAAGCTGGTGAAGCAAAATATGTAGACCAACGCGGCCGCAGCCAGTATTCCTGGGCGGATCAGTGGCAATGTAACATGCCAAAAGACTCGCCGTGGTGACGCGCCTAACATTACCGCTGCCTGACCAAGGTCCGGGCTCAGATTCTGCCACGAATTGCTAATGATACGGAGGGCCACGCTATAGTTGAAGAATATGTGCGCCAGCAAGATCATCCAGATTGTGTGCTGCAGTTGCAGCGGCGGCCGAGACAATTGGAAAAGATTCATCAGCCAGCTATTTACCACTCCGCCGGGTCCCAATAGAGCCAGAAAAGCATTAGCCACCACGATTGTGGGCAGGACGAAGGGTAGCATGATGATCGCCCTAAGAGAGCTCTTTCCTCGGAAGCGATAGCGTGCAAAAACATAGGCTCCCGGAATGGCCAGGAGCAAGACCAGCAGTGTAGAGACCGTCGCCTGCCATACTGTGAACCATAGCGTACGCAAATAGTAGGTACTGCTGACAAGGCTGCGCAAAGCACCCAATTCCAACCTGCTCTTCGGAGCAAAGCTAACCCGTAGTATTGTGCCTAGAGGGTAGAAGTAAAAGAGCGCAAAAAAAAGAATGGGCAGAAGATAAATGATATTGCCTTGGCGTCGTAAGCGAAAAAACAGAGCTCTCATCATCGGTCAAATATCTGCGCGGCAACGTGTCTTGCCGGTCCGATTGCTATCGCAATACGGTATTGGTCCAGGCCTCTATCCAGATCTCCCGCTTGGCGCTAATATCCTGAGGAGGGACCAAAGCGGGCTGATTGGGTATCACGCTGAATTGGGTAAATACATCGGGAAGGACGGCCGTTTCATTGGCCGGATATACAAACATATGCAGTGGAATATCTTCCTGAAAGGATCTCGCCAACAAGAAATCGACCAACTGTTGTGCCTGAGGTACATGACTAGAACCCTTAAGAATGCCTACAAATTCGATTTGTCGGAAGCAACTTCCATCCCCTACCACTGCAGCCGTGGGAGCATCATTTAATGGCTCCTCGGCAAAGAAGACCTCTGCCGACGGGCTACTGGCATAGCTAACCACAATGGGCCGGTCGCCATCCGAAGCAGCCGAAAAAGCGCCATAATAAGCAGCCTCCCAGCCATCCGCCACCAGAACATCGTTGTCCACCAACTTCTGCCAATAATCCAGATACCCTTCCTCACCGAAAGTGCTGATTGTAGCCAATAGAAAAGCTAAACCAGGCGTGGATGTGGCAGGGTTCTCTACAACGGTCAGACTCGCATAAGCTGGGTCCGCCAATTCATCCAATGTCAACGGTGGCTCCAGATCACTTTGCGAAAACCATGCCTTGTCGTAGTTAAGACAGACGTCGCCAAAGTCAACAGGCAAAGCACGATTTCCCGGGTCCAGCTTCAGTGAATCCATGATCTGATCCAGTTGCGAGGATTCATAGGGCAGCAGAATGTCGTTATCCAATGCTCGGCTTAGAAATGTATTATCAACGCCGAATAACACATCTGCCAAGGGGTCATCTTTAGCCAGGATCGCCTTGTTAACAACAGCGCCACCATCCCCTGCCTTGAAAACCTCTACTTCGATGCCGGTGTCTTCTGTGAACTCGGCCATAGTTTCCTGGCCAATGTCAAAGCTATCATGGGTCATAAGCCTCAGCGTAACCGGTTCAGCCTGCTGTACAAGGCCACCACAGGCCGTAAGAATCAATAGCAGCAATGTTGAGATCGTCGTTTTCTTCATTTAACACAGCTCCTATGCTGGCGAATCGCCAGCAAAAGATTTCGGACCCCTCTCTTCGCTTTGTCCCCAAAAACAAAAATGCCTCCCAATCCAATTTGGAGGCATAAAACATCTTCTGTCTGTTCCTACGCCAGCATTACCTGGATCAGGTACAACGGTTCACTCCGAATTTAGAAGCATCTCAGCCTGGTTCAGCCCAAGCTCCCGTGCAATACTCGATTAATTACATTATAGTCAAATCGCGGTTGACCGTCAATTACGCTCGACCGTTCTTAGCCAGCTTTCACTCGAAATCAAATGGCCAGCTCTGCTTATTTAGGCAACTATTAGTTCATGAATATGAGCCACTGCCGAACCAGTATCCTCTGCCGCCACCACGATGCTGATGCTGCATTCGGATGAACCTTGAGCAATAGCAATTACATTCACTTGATGGTCGCCAAGGGAACTGAAAACACGGCCAGAGATGCCCGGCGTGCCCCGCATACCCGCACCAACGATAGTGACGATGGATACCTCACGCATAGCCCAGATGCTATCGATATCACGGCGTTCCAACTCGCTTGCGAATTCACTGTTCAAGCTGTTGATCACGGCGTCAGTAGCTCCACTGGGTACTGAAAAACAGATAGACTGTTCGGAAGAAGCCTGGCTGATCAGTAGCACACTGACGTCGCTGCGGGCCACAGCGCCAAATGTGCGGGCAGCGATACCCGGCACACCAACCATACCCGTGCCTTCTACCGTGACAAGACAAAGATCCTTGATCGCTGTGACTGCCTTGATCGCACCGTTGCGACCCTTGCCATCAGCAACAATAACGGTGCCTGGATGAGCAGGACTAAAGGTGTTCTTAATCCGTAATGGAATATTGCTATCCACGCAAGGACGCATAGTTTTGGGGTGCAGCACCCGCGCTCCGAAATAGGCCAACTCGGATACTTCGCGATAGTTCAACGTTGGAATGGAGCGAGCAGAAGGAACGAAGCGCGGATCAGCTGACATCACCCCATTCACGTCAGTCCAAATCCATACTTCATCCGCCATTAATGCCTGGCCCAGAATAGAGGCACTATAATCTGACCCGCCACGCCCTAAAGTCGTTGTTACCCCATTGATGTCAGATCCAATGAAGCCGGTGATTACTGGAATGCTGTTTTGCTCCAATAACGGCTGGACAACCTCCAGGGTTTTCAGTTGCGTTTGAGCGAATATTGGCGAGGCATTCTGAAAATTGCTGTCCGTTACAATCAATGCTGTTGCATCAATAGCCTGCGCTTCATGCCCTACCTGGCGGAGATAGGCCGCCAGAATACGCACACTCATTTGCTCGCCCATGCCTCCTATCGCATCCAACGCCCGGGGTGACAACTCACCTAGTACGCAAACAGCTTCACACAAAGCCAGGTAATGATCGATAAAATCGTTATTCTCAGCCAATATTTGTTGTCGCTCACCCTCCGGCTCTAGCAAGCCGTCGATCGCTTCAAAATGGATCTCCCGCAACTGGTCGGCGACACGGCCGTAGGTCTCTTTATCGCTCTCTACAGCTGCACAGGCTCCTTGTAGCAACAGATCGGTCACTTTCACAGGTTGGGATCCCATTCCAGAGGCCACAACCACTACACGGTCCCACTGTTCCTTCGTGCGCAAGATCAACGCCGCCGTCTCGCGCATCGCATCCGCACTGCCAACTGAAGTACCGCCGAATTTCATCACTAGGGTCATCGTCTACACCTCACAGCTACTCAGCCTGCGTGCTGGTGGGAAATTCCCCTAGTCCGTCATTTGCTGATAAACGGTCTGCTTCGCATGCCAGTCTGAGCAATCTCTTTTTCTTAAACCAAAACACCTCTTCCAAATATCCAGAAGAGGTGAAGCAGTGCGACTAAATCACTCTCATCTTCCAAGTGCCTTTCAAAAGCACTTGCCGGAATTAGCACCATTTCCCACATCGGGCGGTTGCTGAGGTTTCATCGGGCCGTTCCCTCCACCTCTCTGGATAAGAAGTATAATTAAGTTGTTGTTGGACAGAATAGTAGCAGATGAAATATCCGTTGTCAACGGCTGAAGTAATTGATGTATAATCCCGCGCCATGGCTTTTGAGTTTCAAATCCTGGCTAACGAATCATCTTCTCCCGCCCGTGCCGGCAGCTTCCATACGCCCCACGGCATGCTTGAAACCCCCCTCTTCGCACCTGTCGGCACACAGGCGACGGTTAAGGCCATGCGCCCATCTGACTTGCATGAACTTGGAGCATCGCTTGTTCTAAGTAACACATACCATCTCTACCTACGTCCCGGTGATAAGCTGATCAGCGAACTGGGGGGCCTGCATCAGTTCATGTGTTGGGATGGACCGATTCTAACCGATAGCGGTGGGTTCCAGGTTTTCAGCTTGAGCAAAACACGAAAGATCGATGCGGAAGGTGTTACATTCCAGTCCCATCTAGATGGCTCGCGACACCGCTTTACACCAGAAAAAAGCATCCATATCCAGGAAAACTTAGGAGCGGACATCATCATGACGTTTGACGAGTGCCCTCCGCCCGACGAATATGAGTATGTCGAACAGTCCCTTGCTCGCACTCACTCTTGGGCAGAACGCTGTCTTGATGCCAAGAAGCGGGACGATCAGGCTCTTTTCGGCATTGTCCAAGGAGGCATCTTTCCTGACCTACGTGAAAATAGCGCCCGTTTCTTGACAGGGCCTGGAGCTGCCTGGCTATGCCATTGGTGGCCTCGCCGTAGGAGAAACGAAGGCAGAGATGGCAGCAATGTTGGATGTGGTTAATCCGATTCTGCCTCCAGATAAACCGCGATATCTGATGGGTGTCGGCGCGCCGGAAGACTTGATAAATGGCGTACTGCGCGGCGTAGACATATTTGACTGTGTGCTGCCAACGCGCCTGGCACGGCATGGTTCAGCCATGATCAAAGGCGGGCGTCTCAATCTGCGCAATGTCCAATATGAACGCGATCCCTTACCGATTGACGCCAACTGTAACTGCACCACCTGCGTCCAGTTCAGTCGTGCATACTTGCGTCATCTGGTAATGAGTAACGAGATTTTGGCCCACATGCTTCTCAGCACCCACAATTTACACTTCCTACTCGCGCTGATGGCAGATATTCGAAAGGCACTTCGCGAGGGAACGCTGCGAGACTTTGCTGGCGAGTTTCTGCAACACTATCCTGATGCGCCGCAACAATGCTAGTCAAATAAATGTGCCGGGTACGGGAAAATATCGTCTAATTCACGATCAGGAGCCACTCATCCCGTGGCAAACCAAAACGAGAAGTTCTGTCTGACAAGCGATAGCAATCCGCTAATAGCGAGCATATTTTGCCTCGTGCTAGACAGACTATAAAGGAACACACGAATGAGTATCATCGAAGCCATTATCCTGGGCATGCTCCAAGGAGCGACCGAGTTCCTACCCGTATCCAGTTCAGGCCATCTTGTACTTTTCCCAGCTATCTTTGGCTTACCCCAACCCAGTTTGGCTCTTATCGCGGTGGCCCACCTCGGCACACTGTTTGCTGTGTTGCTCTATTTCCGGCAAGAGCTATGGACGATCTTCAAGGCAGTCGTTGATGGTATCAGAAAGCGGGATCCGTTGCGGGACAATAACGCCCGGCTTGGTTGGTACATCGCTGCCGGGACAGTTCCGGTTGCGATAGCAGGGTTGCTCTTGGAAAACGAATTGGAGAGTGTGTTTGGGAATCCAACCGCCGCAGCATTCTTCCTCCTCGTCACGGCAGCTCTTCTAGTTATCGCCGAACGTCTGTTGACCGGCACCAAACTTCTTGCCGAATTGTCTTGGTCGGACACCATTATTATCGGTCTTTTTCAAATGCTTGCCCTGCTGCCTGGCATCTCGCGCAGTGGCAGCACCATTACCGCCGGTATCTGGCGTGGCCTCAATCGTGCCTCTGCTGCTCGTTACAGCTTCTTGTTAGGTGTGCCGGCCATCTTTGGTGCCGGACTGCTAGCGCTTATTAAGGCGGCTGGGAGCGGCAGTATATCTGCGCAGTGGCCATCGTTCTTAGCAGCGTTTTTTGCTGCGGCCGTCACTGGCTACGCCTGTATTTATTTCCTTATGGCCTGGTTGCGCAAACACAGTCTCTACATATTTGCCGCCTATTGTGCTCTACTTGGTGGTGGCTACTTATTATGGACTTTTCTGGTCTAGATTCGCCAGAAGAAATGCTCATTCAGTAAGCAATAGTCCTCAAGCTCTGTCCGTCTATAACGAGAACTGCATCATAAGGGCCAGCAAGATCTCTTGCGTGATGCCCAAGCACGAATCCAGACTTTATGTCAACTCACTATTGGTAGATTTGATGAGGTTGGCGGTTAAGGGTGGTTGCCTCGGAGTGATTTTGTTTTTTTATTCCGAATTCAAAATCGACTTTGGTGGCAAAGGGTCAGATACCAGTCGACGCCTGATCACGGATTGCTTCTCTATTTTGCATTGGTTCAGTTCTCATCTTAAAGGCTCGATACTGAGAATGATGCGACAGGGTGACAGCTGTATTTTCCTGAGCGAAGGCTTGTTCTGATTCTAATGCAGTGTATAACAGAACACATGTTCTCGTCAAGGTCTTCTTAGCACCTATTTGGAAAGCGACAAACTGGTAATAAGTGGTCGGTTGAATGAAAGAACCTGGCCATGAGAAAGTCGTTCTCGCGCATCTGATTTTAGTACCGTGATGTCGTCTGTTCTGCTATAATTGATTTGTGAAAAGATGACTGTCTCGCAGGGGTTGCGAGGTCTGAGCAAAGCCTGATTTGTCCAAAATCAGGCTATTTTTTTCTGAGAGTTTTTCCGGTACATCGGTGGAATAGGAGATGACTGATGAACAGTCAAGATTACATCCAATTAGACGAAACATACAGCGCACACATTTACAAACCGCTTGACGTGGTCATAGACCGGGCAGAAGGTGTCTGGGTGTTCGACGTCGAAGGCAACAAGTACCTGGACTGTCTATCCGCCTATTCGGCTGTTAGCCAAGGCCACTGCCACCCCAAGATCATGCAAGCAATGCAAGAACAAATGCAGCGGGTTACTCTAACCTCGCGTGCTTTTCGTAATGATCAGATGGGACCTTTTGTTAAGGAGCTTTGTGAATTGACAGGTTATGACATGGCACTTCCGATGAATTCCGGCGCTGAAGCTGTGGAGACGGCCATTAAAGCAGCTCGAAAGTGGGGTTATCGCGTGAAGGGAGTTCCCGACAATCAAGCGCAGATCATTGTCTGTGAAGGCAATTTTGCCGGACGCACCGTAACTGCGATCAGCTTCTCCAGCGAAGCGCAATACAAGGAGGATTTTGGCCCGCTAACGCCCGGCTTTGTGACGATCCCCTATGGTAATGCGGCAGCTCTAGAAGCAGCAATCACGCCCGATACCGTGGCCTTTCTAGTTGAACCTATTCAAGGTGAAGGGGGCGTAATTGTACCTCCGGAGGGGTATTTGAGAGATGCCGCTGACATCTGCTCACGCCACAACGTTTTATTTGTGAGCGATGAGATCCAGACCGGATTAGGGCGCACAGGGGCCCTCTTCGCAACACAACACGAAGATGTGCGCCCTGATATCATAACGATAGGGAAAGCTCTGAGCGGGGGTTTTTACCCGGTTTCGGCCGTGCTGGCTGACAAGGAGGTTCTCGGTCTTCTACGGCCTGGCGATCATGGCAGCACATTTGGCGGCAATCCTTTAGGTGCGGCCGTGGCTCGCGCTGCGCTTAGAGTAATAGTCGATGAAGACCTTGTTGCCAGATCGCGCGAACTTGGCGCCTACTTCCGTGGCCGTCTAGAGCGAATTGAAAGTGAATATGTCAAAGAAGTGCGCGGCAAAGGGCTGTTCCTTGGCGTCGAATTGTTTGTTCCTGCGCGGCGTTTTTGTGAAGCATTACGCGATCGTGGTATCCTCTGCAAAGAGACACACAAAACTGTGATACGCTTTGCCCCGCCTCTTGTTATCAAGAAAGAAGAGATTGACTGGGCCATGGAACACATAGAGCAAGTTCTATTGATGGATTAGCGTAAAGGGAATCCCATGCAGTTCACACGATTCGGAGAAAAATTCACAGCCTCTTCCGGCATCCTGCAACTTATGGAGGACCTGGGTAACGCGGTCGCCAGCAGCGGTGACATTATTATGCTGGGCGGGGGAAATCCCAGTCACATTCCCCAGGTACAAAAGATCTTTCGCAAACGTATGGAACAAATTCTGGCCAATGGCGACGAATTTGAGCGACTGATCGGCAACTACGGCCCCCCGCAGGGCCCTCCTGCCTTTGCCGAAGCAGTGGCGGCGCTTCTAGAAAAGACATACGGTTGGGATATCAGTGCAGAAAACGTAGCACTAACAAATGGTAGCCAGACTGCCTTTTTCTATCTTTTCAATATGCTGGCTGGTGCTTATCGCGACGGCATAAGCAGGAAAATTCTACTGCCACTCGCACCTGAATATATAGGCTACGCGGATGCGGGTATAGCTGAAGACATATTTGTCACCAATAAACCTCAGTTTGAATTCCTAGATGAACACACATTCAAGTACCGCGTTGATTTCGAATCACTGCCGATCGATGAAAACATCAGTGCCATATGTGTTTCCCGACCTACCAACCCCACGGGCAACGTCTTGACCAGCAACGAGATCGAAAAGCTGCGCCTCTTGGCACATAGCTACGACATCCCACTCATCATAGACAACGCCTACGGCGCTCCCTTTCCCAGCATCATATTTGACGAGGTAACTCCCATTTGGGATGAAAACATCGTTCTTTGTCTGAGCCTGTCCAAACTTGGCTTGCCCGGCGTGCGCAGCGGTATTGTCATAGCTCGGAAAGAAATCGCCGCAGCTGTCAACAGCATGAACGCTGTGGTGAGCCTGGCCCCATCTAGCATTGGCGCGGGTTTAGCTCTGGAAATGGTACGCAGCGGTGAAATCATCGAGATCAGTCGCCAGCTGATCCGGCCGTATTATAAGAAACGTGCCGAGCAGGCAGAAGATTGGGTGTGGGAAGCGCTAACAGGCACGCCGTTTTTTCTCCACAAGCCAGAAGGAGCATTCTTTTTTTGGCTTTGGTTTAAAGAACTGCCCATCAGCAGCGCGGAACTCTACGATCGCCTGAAACGACGAGGGGTGCTAGTCGTACCTGGCCATTACTTCTTCCCCGGTCTGCACGAAGAATGGGAACACAAGACAGAGTGCATCCGTATGAACTATACGCAGGAAGAAGGAAAAGTGCGCGAAGGCATCCGCATAATCGGCGAAGAAGTTAAGCGGGCTTATGCTAATGGCTGAACGCTGTTTACAGAGGATATTACGAGGTGTGAGCAGCGACGCCCACACCTCTATTACATAATTTTATACTATGTAGGGCGTATAGGACATATCAAAGGCATCGGCGACCGCTTCGTAAGTCAATTTACCTTGATAGGTATTTAGCCCCTTGCACAATCCAGGGTCAGCTGCCATTGCGGCTTCTGCACCTAATTCTGCTAATCTGATTACATAACGCAATGTCGCATTGCTCAGGGCAAAGGTGCTAGTACGAGGTACGGCCCCGGGCATATTTGCCACGCCGTAATGCACGACGCCATCGACAATGTAGGTTGGGTTGGAATGGGTCGTCGCTTTGATTGTCTCGACACAGCCCCCTTGATCAACAGCTACGTCCACCACAACACTACCATCGCGCATCGTGCTGATCATCTCGCGAGTGACGAGCTTGGGTGCACGGGCACCAGTGATTAGCACACCGCCAACAACGAGATCAGCCGAAAGCAACACTTCCGCAATGTTATAAGAATTAGAGGCGACAGTAGTCAGTCGGCCGTGAAGCACATGTTCCAGATAGCGCAAACGGTCAAGGTTCGTATCCAGAATAACTACATTGGCATCCATACCCAGGGCGATTTGGGCCGCATTTGTACCTACGACCCCGCCTCCAATGACCACAACATTCGCCCCAGGCACACCGGCTACGCCTCCCAAGAGCATACCACGGCCGAAATGCGGCCGTTCCAGGTAATGGGCGCCTACCTGTACGGCCATACGGCCCGCGACTTCGCTCATCGGCGTCAATAGAGGAAGGCTTCCATCAGGCGCTTCGACCGTTTCATAAGCGATACCCGTCACACCGGAAGCCAGCATACTTTTTGTCAGCGCCTCTTCCGCGGCCAAATGCAAATATGTAAATAGAAGCAGATCCGAGCGCATAAAATCATATTCCTCGGCAATCGGTTCCTTAACCTTCACAACCATTTCCGCGCCCCAGGCATCGGCCGCCGAAAGCACAATCTTAGCCCCTACATCCAGGTACTGATCGTCCGTGAATCGGCTGCCTTCGCCAGCACCCTTTTGTACCAAAACAGTGTGTCCTTGGTCTACGAGCTGCTGAACGCCCGCTGGCGTCATGGCCACTCGATACTCATTGTCTTTTACCTCTTTGGGAACACCTACTATCATGCTTGCCTCTCCTTCATGTTAGGATTTAGTGGGGTCAATATTGTAACCAAAAGCTCCCTTTTTGTCGCAATATTCAGTTGGATAGTAAGAACCAACCCGTCGACAAACTCGCGTCCATTTGAGTCTCGTTGCATTCTGATTCCCAGGAGCCAATACCTCTCCGCCACGGGGCCGCGCGGTGAAGCCAATAGGTGAAACGGTCACCTAGACAAAAGGAGCCAACCAACAAGCCCGCACGTACGAGCAGTGCACGGCCCAGGAAACGTGTCCCACCTATGATGAGCAGCTTCAGAATAACCATCATCTATTATCAAAGATTCACCAGCTTCAGATGGCAAAAAAACGCCTTCCGATAAATAGTCCGCATCGTTGCGAACACAGTCTGCTTAAAGTATACTGTACACTATACTCCAAACACGAATGGCGATAGTATGCACCCTGCATTACAAAGTCCAAACCTCGAGATTCACAATCTGGCACCAGATCCGGTAGCGGAATGGCAGCGTCTGCTGGAATTCGTGCGACTTTCCGATGCTGACAAACTGGCTATGTCTCGCTCTGTCGAGACGTTGATGCGGCGGGCAACGGAACTGGTCGTCGACACGTACAATTATCTACAGTCGGTGCCTGAGACTGCTGCCATTCTGGGATGGGAGAATGGAGCTGATGAAAAACATCTTGAGGAGCGCCGGCGTTTCTTTACCGTCTGGCTGGCTCGCGTCCTTGGGATGGACACAAGCGACGAGTTCGCCCTTTATCTCTTTCGGGCAGGCAAATTCCACGCGGCCCATGGTCCGCGACGGATTCATGTCCCCTCGTCCTACATCACCACTTCAATTGGCATAGTCGGGGCCACTTTTGCACGCTACATGCAAGAAGCCCGATTAAGTGGAGAGGTAGTCGCCCCTGCAATGGCTGGCTGGAACAAATACCTATCCGTGCAATTACAGTTAATGCTGCTGGGTTACCAAATAGCTCGTGATTTTGATATTGGCGACATCGCCATTCCTATCTCGCTGTTCGGCCGCATGAGAAGTATCATCGGGGCACGCGAGATAACAGCACACACGACAGATGACACTCTCGTCGAAGATATCCTGCGAAAATTTTTCGATTATTTCCCACAGGCGCGGGCAGAAGCCTTGCAAAAAGTGTGGCATTCGCACGAAAAGCCTGACTCCAGCTGGGTAGAGGTCTATGCGACATATGTGCCTCGTCCTGGCGGATGGCGTGTGTTGCTGAACGGCCGTGATCTGGCCTACGCCGGTGGATTCACAACCCAAATTCATGCAAAAGACACTCTCAGTATTTTCCCGCCCGGACGATAACTGGGCGAGAGGATGTTTAGAAGGAGGTGAAATACTAGCAATAATCCCAGCCTAAAAGTCGGAATAACTTGTTAGCACTATTATTTCTGTGGGGGACGTGAAAGGAGATTACAATGGAACTAGGTGGATTTGCAAACAACATAGCACATGTAGATCTCTCGGCGGGATCCGTCGAATATAAGGGAATACCAGAGGATTGGGCGCGCAAATATATTGGGGCCAGGGGCCTGGGTGTGCGTTACCTGTTCGAAAACGGCCCTGAAGTAGAACCTCTTTCGCCAGATAACTTGCTATGCTTCATGAACGGCCCACTCACAGGTACGGCCGCCAATATGAGCGGTCGCATGGCGATCGTCACTAAGTCCCCGCTTTCAGGTGGAGTTACCGACAGCCATCATGGTGGCTGGTCAGCCGCCCGTCTGCGTTGGGCTGGATTTGACGGCTTGATCTTCAAGGGTAAGGCTGAAAAACCGGTCTATGCCTACATTGAAGAGGGCGTACTTGAACTGCGCGATGCTTCTGAAGTATGGGGGCGAAATGTGCACGACACAGTGAAGCATTTCCAGAAGAAATTTGGTGAAAAAGACTTGACCGTCATTTCTATTGGCCAGGCAGGAGAGACACTATCGCGCTTCGCCTGCTGGGTGAACGAAGATGACCGTGCCAGCGGTCGTGGCGGCACGGGCTGTGTTGGTGGTAGCAAGAATCTGAAGGCGATTGTGATCAAGGCCAAGAAGAAGTTGCCAAAGCCAACGAATAAAGAGGCTTGGAAACCAGCGCAAAAACGCGCCCTTGCGGTAATCATGGATGAGGCCAATATCACCAGCCCGCGCAAAGGCGGTCTTTCTGTCTATGGTACCAATGTACTGATGAATATCACCAATACGATAGGTGCACTGCCTTCAAACAACGCCCAAGTTACCTCATGCGGTCCCAATGGCGAACTGATTGCCGGTGAGTATGTTAATGAACACATCCTTGTCAACAACCCGACTTGCCACGCTTGCCCTGTGGCATGCAAGAAAGAGGTTGAAATCAAGGAAGGGGCATTTAAAGGCTTACGTATGGAAAGTATGGAGTATGAATCGGCCTGGGCCCTTGGTGCAAACTCCGGCAATTACGATATTGCAAGCGTAGCCAAGATGATCGATCAATGCAACGATTACGGGCTTGATACCATTGAGATGGGCAATACATTATCGGTCTACATGGAAGCTACGGAAAAAGGTTACCTCAATGGCGATGGCGGCCTGCTATGGGGTGACTGGGGCAGCATGGTTAAGACAATAGATCAGATCGGCGTTCGCGATGGCATTGGAGATGCGCTTGCCGAGGGGCCGGCGCGCTTCGCTGCCAGCGTTGGGCATCCCGAGATAAGCATGAGTGTCAAGGGCCAGTCTATTCCTGCTTATGATCCGCGCGGCATGAAGGGTATGGGTATTGCTTATGCCACAAGTAACCGGGGCGCTTGCCATTTGCGCGCCTATGTGGCGGCGGCCGAATTAAATGTAATGCCTTTCGGTTCGCTCAACGTCGATCCACTGGAATGGAAAGGCAAGGGTGAACTGACCATGATCTTCCAAGATATTCACGCATTCTCTGACAGTCTTGACTTGTGCAAGTTTAGCGCCTTTGCCATGGGCATGGATGAATACACAGCACAGTATTCAGCATTCGCCGGCATAAACTTCACGGTTGAAGACGGTCTGAAGGCTGGCGAACGAATCTACAACCTGGAGCGCTATTACAACAACCTGGCCGGGATGGGTGAAGGAAGCGACTACCTGCCGAAGCGATTCACAGAAGAAGCATCGACAATGGCTGGTTCGGTAGGCCACGTTTGCGAACTTGACCTGATGCTGTATGAATATTATGAAGCGCGCGGTTGGGAAAATGGTGTGGTTCCGGAAGCGAAATTGAAGGAGCTAGAGATTATCTAGCTGATAGCAGACCGTTATTGATAGAGGCGCGGCTGATGATAACGGCCGCGCCTTTTTTATCTCATTCAATTCATACAGGTGTCAGGCACTTTTCCACAAGCTTCTTGTATGATTGACCTCTTGATGTGCCTGGCACCTAGGGGCATTGAATCACCCCTTGTGCCCACAGACAGCCTCCACAGGCAGGCGCCACGTTGTCGAAACAATCTGTTTCGTTTGCTCTAGACATCTCACAACCACCACAGGGTGTGCACGGTGCAAAGCCAAAGCTGTGAACACGCTCGCGATAGGCTACATAATCGGGATCGAGCCACATGTCTAGCAATCGCTGTTCCTGTATATTGCCAACGATATGCTTGTGAGATATGCGTTCGTAGCCATTAAGATATCCTGTGTGCGTGTATAGAAGCGGCGGACATGGGCTAATGTTGCCGTCCCAACCAACTACAAGAGAACCATCTTCAATGAAGTTGCAGACGTCATTAGTCATGCCCAAGTTGTTACCGGCAAAAGTAACATTGTAGCCGCTGCTCAATGCTTTCAGCAACGGTTCGCCGGTTCGTTCGTTGATGTCCATCTTGGGCAGCTTCAATTTGCGCAGCCAGGGGGAAGGGAGATAGGCGATGTCGGTTAAGCTCCGTTGGTAGAGAATTTCCCCACTCATTTCAGCTGTATGCGGCAGGAGATTACTGACATGAAAATGCATCACCCCTAGGCGTTTGCCCAAGTTCAACAATTCCGGTAAATCGGCGATATTTCGCTCCATGGCTACAAAGGCAATACCAATTTCTGGTGTGGGACGGTGTGCTGGGCGTCTCATTTGGCGGAACTGCTTCAAGTTTTCCAGCACCTGGGGCAATTCTGCCCCCAATCGTACATCAGCATAGCTTTCCGGCCTTGCGCCATCCAGGGAAATCCACAAGAGATCCAGTCCAGCATCAATCAGTTCACGCGAGCGTTTTTCGCTGAGGAGGGTGCCGTTGCTGATCATTTCCACCGTCGAACCCAGCGCTTTGGCACGAGCGATCATTTCAGCGATCCCTCGGTGTGACAAGGGTTCACCAATACCGCCAAAGAAAACTTTTGGTGGTGGAGAGATGGTCTGCAAGTCTTCAATTACACGATCGAATGTCCTAGCCGACATGTGGCCGATGTCGACATCCCAGTTGTTGCGCATGCAGGTCAGACAATCGATGTTGCAGAAGTTGGTTGGTTCGACGTAAACCTTTGCCAGGTGTGTTGCAGGCCGGTGTAAGCGGAAGCTGTTGCCGTCCGGATCGATGCGCACGCGAGCACCAGCTTCCAGGCCATAACGCTCAGTCACCTCTGCCGGAAGCGTCAGGCGACCTTGTTCGTCCACTATTGCCCACAAGGTTGGTCTTGAATACATCATCAGGCTCCAGCGCGCATTGTCTTCATTTCGAGACCCGGTTTTAAGCGTGCGATGGCATCCGGGTCTCCTTCCAACTCTAGCTGCACACGACCGACAAGTAATGATCCAACTCTATTGGGTTCTAACTTGGCAATGCTAGCAGTCCAACCATTACCAACAACTCGATTTTCACCATCGGCCTCTCCCCCCAGTTCCTCCAGATATTCACGCAGCAGCCATAATGGGATGCCACCGTATTTCAGCACTTCGGTAGTCATGGATCTAGCCTCCTCCAACTGCAGGGAAAATATCCATTTTGTCGCCCGGCTTTATGCGGTAATCCATAGCATTCTCCAGAAATGGTGCATCACGGCCGTTCACAAACAAATGGACATGCCGGTATAGCTGTCCATTCTCATCGACCAACTCATCCTTCATTTTGGGGAAACGCTTTACCACGGCATCGAGCACTTGTTGAGCAGTGATTCCTTCATCAAAATCAAATTCGATCGTTTTCCGACCGGCGATTGGCCGTAATGTTGCATAGAAATTCACTTTCATAGATGGTTCCTTGTACAATGGAAAATACCTGAGGGCATGTTACAATGATATCTATTATGAGAATCATGAAGCGATGTATCTGTAGTTAAACTTGCCAAGTTGTGATTGTACCGCAACTTAGACCATTGTCATGACCAAATATCGCGAAGAATGATATCTAAACGATGACGAGCTACTAAACTATTCAACATTATGAGGAGAATACGATGAGAATCCAGGTCGAACAAGGCAGTATACAAGCTTCGTCTGCCGACACGATCATTGTCAATTTATTTGACGATGTCGCGGCTCCCGCCGGGGCAACAGGCGCGGTAGACCAGGCGTTAAATGGCGCGATCAGCGATTTGATCGCCAATGGCGACATAAAAGGGAAAGCAGGCGAAATAACGGTATTGTACCCTCAAGGGGCGATCGGTGCACGGCGGGTCCTCGTTGCCGGATTAGGCAAGCGCGACGGGTTCAACCTGGAAGGGGTCAGATGCGCGGCGTCAGCGGCGATTAAACGCGCGCAAGAGTTGAATGCTAGCCATGTGGCGACGATTGCGCACGGGGCAGGTATCGCCGGGCTAGATGTGGAATCAGCTGCACAGGCAACGGCCGAAGGATCCATGCTGTCTCTCTATCGTTATGACGCTCCGAAACAGAACGGAGATCACCTGCACGAAATCGAATCGGTGACGATCGTCGAGTATGACCAGGCCAAAGTAGTTAGTATTGAGCAAGGGGTCAGAACGGCCGCTGCAATCCAGGCTGGCGTTACGTTGGCGCGGAACCTGGTTAATATGCCACCCAACGTGGCTACACCCAGCAGGATGGCCGCCGAGGCGAAAGCATTCGCCAAGGAACTCGGCCTTGACGTTTCAATCGGAGGGCGCAACTGGGCCAGAAAACGCAAGATGGGCGCGTTCCTGGCCGTAGCCAAAGGCGCCGGGGAAAAGCCCAAATTTATTGTGTTGGAACATAACCGAGGCCGAGAAGAACTGGACACCGTTGTACTTGTTGGCAAAGGCATCACTTTCGATACTGGCGGCATTTCCATTAAACCCAGCGCGGATATGGGTCTCATGAAATCAGACATGGGCGGCGCTGCGGCGGTTCTAGGAGCAATGAAGGCTATTGCGATGTTAGATTTGCCACTGCACGTTGTGGGAATCACGCCATGCACGGAGAATATGCCAGATGCTTTTGCTTACCGCCCGGCTGATGTGATAACGGCCGGAAATGGAAAAACGATTGAGATCATCAGTACCGATGCAGAGGGTCGCATGGTATTGGCGGATGCCCTGGTTTATGCCCAACAATATGACGCAAAGGCCGTTATTGATCTGGCAACACTCACAGGGGCTTGCGTAGTGGCACTGGGGCGAGGCGTGGCAGCGGGACTTTTCAGTACGGATAATGATCTACGTGACAAGTTGGTCGTCGCAGGGCAGATCACACACGAACGCGTGTGGCCTCTGCCACTGCTGGATGATTATCGCAAGGCGATCGATTCCGACGTAGCCGATATGAAAAACTCGGGCGGCCGCATGGGTGGCGTCGGTACCAGCGCGATGTTCCTCAAAGAATTCACCGATTACCCCTGGGCGCATATCGATATCGCCGGAATGGCACTCGGCGCTGAGGCTAAATCATACGTTCCGCGTGGTGGCACTGGCTTCGGTGTGCGACTTCTGGTCGAATTCTTACGAAGCTGGTAATTGAGAAGCAATTCTGAAGCGCTTGTCTGCAATTGTTGAACGGGTTTTTGCCGCAACTAAAGCTAGGTTTTATATTTCACCTGACTCATTTAGCATGCTATAATGTCGTCAACCAACTGCAAATCATATCAAATCAGGAGAGAGACCATGGCCGATCCTACACCACCTCTTACAATGGGTGTCGAAGAAGAGTATCAGATCATCGATCCCGAAACGCGTGATCTCTACGCCTATATCAGCAAGCTGCTTTCCCTAGATCAGCAACGCGAAACCAGTCTTGATTTGAAGCCGGAGTTTATGCAATCGCAAGTGGAAGTCGGAAGTCGGGTATGTGATGACATACAGGCTGTGCGTGCGGAGGTGATCCGCTTGCGACGCGCTGTGTGCGATATGGCTGAGAAAAATGGCGTGCAGATTGCTGCCGCGTCAACCCACCCTTTCGCCCGGTGGCAAGATCAGGCCATCACCGAAGGAGTCCGGTACAAGGAACTGCTGGATGATATGCAGGGAGTAGCAAGGCGGCTGCTCATTTTCGGTATGCACGTCCACGTTGGTTTTGGTTCCGATGAAGCGTCAAAAGACCTAATGATCGAGATTATGAACCAGGCCCGCTATTTCATCCCACACCTTCTTGCCTTATCAACCAGTTCCCCCTTCTGGCATGGTCGCCTCACTGGTCTCAAGTCCTACCGTAGTGTCGTCTTTGAATCAATGCCGCGCACCGGAATCCCGCACTCCTTTCAATCATGGGATGAATACAAAAGCTACGAGAAAATGCTGGGCCGGGTTGGAGCTTTTGGCAAGGCAGATAAACGGGCCAAGATATGGTGGGATATACGGCCGCATCCCATCTTCGACACGCTCGAGTTTCGTATTAGCGACATTTGCACAACAGTCGACGAAGCGGTTTGTATAGCCGCTCTCTTCCAAGCGATTTGCGCCAAGCTGATCAAACTACGACGGCAGAATATGTCGTGGCGTCGCTACCGTTATATGCACATCACCGAGAACAAATGGAGGGCAGTACGTTACGGAATTGATGGCGAGTTGGTCGATTTCGGCCGTGAAAGGGAAGTGCCTTTCCCCGTTTTGATGGAAGAACTGTTAGAGATCTTGGACGATGTGGTCGATGATCTGGGTAGCCGCCAAGAAGTGGAGTATGTACACACGATTCTGGAGAAAGGTTCCAGTGCGGATCGTCAAATCGCAGTTTACCAGGCCCATGGCGGTGATGAAAATAGCGAAGAAGCCCTACGGGCAGTTGTAGATCATCTGGTCAGGGAAACTCAATTAGGCTTTTAACTGCTTCGAACAGGTCAGAAACCTTCCACGCAGCCACAGAGGCCCCGCAAGCAGGATAAGCTGCGGGATCTTTCATTACCATGTACGGTGCTTAAATACGCCACCTACAACTGTTCCGGCAATTTCGACATTGAGCAGCTCTTGGCCAGATAACGCAAAAATATCTTGATCGAATACAGTCAAATCGGCCAATTTCCCTGGACTGATAGAGCCTTGCCACTTCTCCTGCCCACTTGTAACTGCGGCCGCCTTTGTGAAAGCAGCAATCGCTTCATACATAGAAAGTCTTTGCTCCGGGTGCCAACCCTCCACTGTGGGGGAACCGTCGGCGCGCCGGCGCGTCACCGCGGCATGTATCCCTGGTAATGGATCGATCCGTTCCACAGGCGCATCCGAACCAAAAACAAGTGTGGCACCGCTCTCAAGCATGGTTCGCCAGGCGTAGCTATATTGTGTACGCTTTCCCCAGTACGCATCCGCCACATCCATATCGGAGGTTGCGTGAATGGGCTGCATCGAAGCGATAACACTCAATTGGGCAAGCCGATGCAGGTCTGACGGATGCAACAACTGTACATGTTCGATCCGGTGGCGCAGCAGTCCTCGCTGATTTTGCTTTATTTCCCCTTCCCGCACAGCCTCGTAAACATCAAGGACGTCGTGATTCGCCCGGTCGCCTATGGCATGGATCGTCACGCTCAGTCCATTGGCACTGGCTTTACTTGCAAAGACCATCATCTCTTCTTTATCAGTAACGATGATTCCGCGATTCCTGGGATCGTTTTCATATGGTTCGACCATGGCCGCTGTCCGCGCACCTAGAGCGCCGTCGGCGAACATCTTGATACCCCCTATCCGCAACCACTCATCACCGAATCCAGAACGTAGACCTACACCAATGGCGTGTTCCAGCCGGGTCACCGGAATGTTCTTAACAACGCGTAATCCGAGATCCCCTCTTTGTCTCAGGATCTGCAAAGCTTCGAAACAGGAACGCCCATCAAAATCATGGAGCCCTGTCAAGCCGGCTCGCCAGCAATATGACTGCGCATCCTGCATAGCGCTACTAAGCTGTTCCAGCGTTGGTTCAGGCAAGCGGTCGGTCACGAGAGACATGGCATCCTCAAACAAAATTCCCGTAGGCAGCGCGTTCGCATCCCGTTGGATCTGCCCACCCGCCGGATCAGGAGTCGCACCGGTAATATCCGCCAAGTGCAGTGCCCTGCTATTCACCCACGCCGCATGACCGCTCTTATGTCGCAAGCAAACAGGCATATGCGGCACTACCTGATCTAGCTGTGCCGCTGTGGGAAAGGCGCGCTCCTGCCACGCATCTTGAGTCCAGCCGCGCCCTTGCAACCATGGTTCCCCATCAGAAAAGTCTGGCACTGTCTGCAATTGGGCAGCATAATCTGCAACGCGCTGTAGAGCTTCGTCGAGAGTGGCTGCGCCATCCAGGTCAACTCGCTGGCGAGACAGAGAGAAGCCCTCGAAATGGACGTGCGAATCGACCAGGCCAGGAACAACACAACGGCCGTTGAGATCCAACCATTCCCCACCCACAGCCAGCAGTTCCTTCACTTCCTCATCATTGCCCACAGCCATGATTTTCCCCTCCCGAATCGCCACGGCTGTGGCTGAGGGCCTTCTCGTGTCCATCGTGTATAGATGACCATTTGTCATGACCAAGGTAGCTGACATATCTCCTCCGAGCATCATTGAAATGATTGCAGCTCGCCATCTCGCGACGACAGCAACGAATTTGCCTGAAAATAAGAAAAACTGTAAAGGGAGTCTATGAGAAGCCGTCCCCTGTCCGGGGGCCTCAATATTAATCCACCTTATCGGAATCAGTTACGATAGTCTCGTAAATCGCTTGCAGATCTTTATCAGAATAGTAATAGATCACAACTTTGCCACCATGACTCCCTTGATCAATGCTGACTCGTGTCCCCAACGAATGCTCAAACTCCTCTTGCAAGGCAAGCAATTCAGGAGTCAATGTCTTCTGCTGTCTTGGCTTTGGCTTTTTCTCAGAGAGCAGATTATCCACAAGCGTTGCTGTCTGCCGGCGACTCAATTGTAGCCGAATGACCTGATTCGTGGCGTTGATCTGCATCTCTTGAGTAGGAAGCCGCAGAATCTCTCGTGCATGGGCTCCACTGAGAAATCCTTCCAATACCGCCTGCTGCGCCTGCGCTGGCAAATTGAGCAGCCGCAGTAGATTGGCAACCGTAGAGCGCCCCTTGCCTACCCGATCCGCCACTTCTTCTTGCGTCAGACCAAATTCATCCATTAACTGGCGATATGCATGCGCTTCTTCCAAAGCATTCAGATCAGCTCGCTGGATGTTTTCGATTATGGCCAATTCCAGTATTTCTTGTGGTGTCGATTCTTTGACAATGACTGCCACTTCCGAAAGACCTGCCAGCGCAGCTGCGCGCCACCGTCGTTCGCCCGCAATCAGTGTGTAGCCTGATAAAGAACTTGTCACAATCAGTGGCTGGATTAATCCATGTTCGCGGATGGAGGCGGCTAATTCAGCCAATTTATCGCTGTCCATGATCGTGCGTGGCTGGCGTGGGTTAGGAGTAATATCTCCAATTGGCACCTCAAGAATACCCGTTTGCCGTTCCGCTTCATTCTCCATCGGGATCAATGCCCCAAGTCCGCGTCCCAATCCGCTCTTCTTATTCATTGAGATCGCTCCTTAATTTGATCGCCTTTTAGGAGTTCGGCCGTAAGCAAGCGATAGGCAACGGCCCCGGACGACTTTGGGGCGTAGACATTAATGGGCTGTCCAAAGCTCGGCGCCTCTCCTAATCGGATGCTGCGCGGAATGATAGTCCGAAACACTTTTTTCTTGAAGTACTGGCGAACCTCCTGAACCACCTGCCGGCTGAGATTCGTCCGGCTGTCATACATAGTCATGATCAATCCCCTAATCACAAGTTTGGGATTAAGGAACTTCTGCACAAGCTGTATTGTCTGCAACAATTGAGTCAAGCCTTCCAGCGCCAGATATTCACACTGCACCGGAATTAGAATTCCATGACTGGCAGCTACCAGGGCATTGATGGTCAGGAGACCCAAGCTCGGAGGACAATCGATCAACACATAATCGTAACGACCATCAATGGCGTTCATTGCTTGCTGCAAACGATACTCACGCCTGGTGGCATTTACCAACTCAACTTCCGCACCCGCCAATGCTGGACTGGCGGGCAGTATGTCCAGTTTGAACTCGCTGTTCCTAACCAACAACTTATCTATCCCGCTCTGTTCGAGAAGTAGATCATAGGTAGAATGCTCGAAGTCATACTTGTCATACCCCAAGGCAGAAGTTGCATTGGCCTGAGAATCAAGATCTACAATCAAGGTTCGCAGGCCATAAGTGCCAAGTACCGCTGCTATGTTGATCACGGAAGTAGTCTTCCCTACTCCCCCCTTTTGGTTGGTCACTGCATAAAATCTTGTCATTTTCACCACAAAAAGATTTCCTGGAAACCGGCTAATTTCAAATGCCGCTTTTCCACTCGCTTAACACGCGCATCTTTGCCCCAAGACTCTGAACTGCAATTGACCTTGCGGCCGCCTCATTGGCAAAACGGGCAGCCTCAGTAGGATTTCCATCTGTTTGAAAGAGACGAATCAGGAACGCTGCGGCAAAGATATCACCTGCACCGGTAGTGTCAAGCTCACTTCCCGATGAAGTCGGAAAATGGTGGGCTTCCTTTCCAACGAACACGGTACAGCCATCTTCTCCCTGTGTCATCACAAGCAATCGTGACCATTGACGGTAATTATCTAACATATCATCGTCAAGGAGATCCTCTTCACTGATGATGACAGCCGCAGCCAGTCGCAAATAAGTCTCGGCTGCAGACCACGCTCCAGCCGAAACACGTCCCTTTTCGTCCCAACGCCGCAGCCAACCTTGAGGGGTCAAACCCACTAGGCTGTTGCTAAACAAGTTCAATATGCTTGGGTCCACTTCATTCGCGATTGGCGCCAAGTGGACAATTGAGGCACGCTGCCATGCAACCGGTATATCCTTGCTCTCTATTTTGCCTGCGACGGCGTGAACGGTTTGAGAACGCCCTATAGAAGAATACACGTTCTCAAAAACGGTCGTTTGGTCAGAGGGAATCCGATGAATGGTTACGCCCGGCAAATCGGCTTCCCACTTCTCCTCCAGCGTCGAGCTCGTAACAATTGCTGCCCGACAGCCCAAAACATGTGCAGTACCTCCCGCATAAGCGGCCGGCCCACCGATAACCGGGCCATTCGACGTCAAGTCGTGGCAAATATGCCCGACTGCCAGATAGTCAATGTGATTCAGCGAATCCATCATTGAATTCTACCTAGCGCTCCGCAATGGGACAAGCCTATATCGGCAGGGCTCGTCCTATTAACCTGTTTTCCACGCCAGTCTGTGAAGCCCGCATAACCATATCTTGCAGAGAGCCAGGTGTGATTTTCCCACTATATGTCAAGTTGATGTTGCAAATATCTGTGATCAACGCTAAGATTTAGTTACCATGTCGGACAAATCCACCAAACAGAAAACAAAAAGCGCGAATGCATTAAACCGTACTGTTTTTCGTCAACGGCCGTTGCTCTCGCTACCTCAGATTCTGGTTCTGATAGCCATTGTCGTCGCCATTTATATTGGTGTTGACCTCAATCATCGTGCCCAAACCGGACGCTTGATCCGGGCTAACGAGCTATCTCTTGAAGAAAAAGTTGCCCAAGAATCTACTCGACAAATCGAACTAATAGTTACCCGGGATTATGTGAACAGCAAAGAATTTACGGCTTCGTTTGCTCGGAATGAGGCGGGTATGTCATTGGTAAATGAACGACGCATTGTCCCGCTCGTAGGGGAGACTTCCCCGCTGCCTACGGCCGTTGCTACGAGCACCCCTGATCCCGCCTATGATGCGCGGTCCTGGCAAGCCTGGTGGCGCTTATTTACCGACGCGCAACTTCCATCACGTTAACGGAACGAAGCTCTGATTCCCTCGGCACTTACCGCTCGCCAAACTGCGGCCATATTCATGATACCCATAGCGCTTTGACCAACTCAACTCCCAACACTATTTCATCACGCTCAACTCTCAAACGCATGGGACCGTTAAACGGCGCTCGACCGATAATTTCGAAGCTAACTCCCGGCACCAGTCCCAATGAAGCAAAGTACTGCAAACGTTCAGGTTCGTTCGTGCGCACGCGGCTGATCGTTCCTTTATGGCCCACAGCCAAGTTGATCAGACAGAAATCGTTTACTTGCGGCAGCCTGCCATCCTCACCCGGAATCGGTTCGCCATGCGGACAACGCGTAGGAAAGCCCGTCATTTCCGCCATACGTTCAGCAATGGTGTCATTAAGACCTTTGCCTAGCTGATCGGCGTGCTCATGGACCTCATCCCAACTAAACCCCATGACATCAACCAGGAATACTTCTAGTACTCGATGGCGGCGTAACTCTCGCAGCGCCTCTTCGCGCCCCAGCTCTGCCAGTTCCACTCCTTGATAAGGGATATGTTTAACATAACCAGCGCTCTTCAGTCGTTTGAGCATGCGTGGTATCGCCGGAGCCGATACACCGAGGCGCTCCGCCAAACTCGTCGTGCTCACCGTTGGCGAGTCTTCTTGCAGCCTGTAGATTTCGGCCAGATATTCGCGCATGGCAGGGCTCGGTTGCATAGACTTCATTCTCCTTCAATTCGGGTTAAATGGAACCCACAATATTGGAAATTGGACGCGCACCCGTCTGCTTTCTCAACTCTCCTACACCAAGTCGGGAAATGCCAAATATGTGGATTGCCGTCAGTTTACTCGATCCTCTGATTTCCTCCAAGCGGCAACACCTAGTACAACAGTGCTGAGTCCTCGTTTGTTGGTATTAAGCAACCTGGGAGATTACAGCTTGTACACGAGCGTTTGCGTCAGGGTTCAGTTTACTGGAAATCGTACCAGCCGCATTTGTCCGTCTATCTTGAGCGTGCCCTGTAAAGCAATAATAGCGCTGCCAAACCTGCCAACGTCAGGGAGACGGCAAACCAAGTGTAGACACTTTGACTGGTCATTGACACCGCCGTTGGCGTTGGCGTTGACATTGCCGTTGGCGTTGGCGTTGACATTGCCGTTGGCGTTGGCGTTGGCGTTGACGTTGACATTGCCGTTAACGTTAACGTCGCCGTTGCCGTTGGCGTTGGCGTTGGACTGAGTTCCACCGAGCTTGTTGGCTCTACAACAGGCGCAGTGACTGAATCTTGCTCAGCCCTAGGCACAACTGTGGCAGGCAGCTTTCCCTCTGCCTGATTCAGTATCAACAACGGCAGGTCATGATCACTGGTGCGGTAAGCAATGAGTCTTGGTGATGCTTCATCCGCCAATGCCACTGGATAATCAGCATTGACATGCAGGATTTTAACCATTGCGATTTGAGGTTCAACCGTTGCTGATACCAAAATCCCATCGATCAGTTGTGGCATACCGTCAAATATATAACTGTAGCGCTCTTCTATGGGCACACGCTCGAGAACGTTGTAAAGATTAGCACCCTCGCTCATTTTAGTCATGGTTGGCGACAATTCATAGTCATTGAAATCACCAAGGACAATTATTCCGGTACCAGACTTCGAAATTGATTGTTGGTTTACCAGGTCGCTCAAATGCTGTGCCTGTTCCACCCGGCGCTCTTCCGTCGCTTCTGCCCCGCCTCGCTTGGACTTAAAGTGATTGACAAAAAACATATAGGGCAAACCATCGATCAGAAGGTCCACCTGAAGTGGTGGGCGACCAAAAAGCGCGCTTTCTTGATCGGGGCACTCAATGCTTTGGTCTTCAATACCAGTGTCCAAGGATGAGCAACTCTGGCGCAAGTCGACTGAATTGATCTGGACACGTCGAGGATCGCTGAGCAAGGCAACATCTAGACCCCGACTATCCACACTGTCACGGTGGCTGATTTGATAGTTGAACCCACACTGCACGGCCGTTTGGGTGACTAACGCCTGCAACAGCCGTTCATTTTCCACTTCCTGCACACCAACCAATGTTGGACAGCCTAAAGTATTTACGAGGGAATTGGCCAACTTCCTCTGTTTGATCGCCAGCGTATCTTCTTGTAGAACTGGTTCATCGTTGTTCGCCAGGTCCTTGCTATCATCGAAATAATCCTCCAAGTTAAAGCTGGCCACTGAGAATTGGCCGGCGGACAGTTGGGGAGCTGGTGAAAGTGGTGGCCAAGGTGCCGGCATGATAAGCAACGTCTGGCTATCCTGTTGAACAAGTTTGTACTGGTCAAAGTGATAGATCAGTGGTCCGGCCAGCCCGGTGACAACATCACCCGTCTTCAGATCAGGCAAATCATGGCAGTCGACATCTGAATCATGTAACACGAGTTGAGCCTGCTCTGCCGTATCATCGGCACGCTGGCGTGGAAGTATTTGCACCGTGGAATCATTATCTATGACAGCAAAGCCGCAGCCAATGTGGGTCGGACCTACCACCCTTGCTGCATCCGGCATCTTCACCAACATCCCTTCGCGCGACTCAAGATACTTAATCCTGGCTGCTGAATCGGCCGGCGGATCTAGCGCAGCAGCTGCTGGAAGCGGGCTGTCAGACACTACCTCACCGATTTCCAAACCATAGTCATCAATTTCCGTCAGGCCAAAGAACTCAGTTACCTGTCCGGTAACACGTAATAGGTCACCGATCTGGTAGGCCGGTCGTTGTCTTCCGAGGAACAGGGCCAATCCATCGGACGTGTCAGGATCGCCATCTTCCTGTCCGGGCGCATCCTGGACAAAAAGCGTGTAGAAGATGATACCGGCCGCATTCCTGTCCTCAAGCATTCCAGTTACTACCCCGCGAAAATCAACCTGTTGGTTCACATATGGAGAAACATCCCGTGCTCCCTGTATCTGGCCGATGGCGAGCAGATCTGTATCAGCCGCCGGAGTTGCTTCAATAGTCACGCAGTCACCTTCCAGATTGAGCTCACCCGGCGTGGGGAAACGTACCGGCTGCCAGTCTGCGGCGCTGTCCGAATCACAAGCAGAAGGAATACGGGCGATACTCTGCCCTGTGTATACGCGACTTATGGCCGGGTCAAAGAAGGTGACCTTATCACCATAATTAATACTGTCAATTAGGCGGTTTTCATCGTCTAGGAGGAGCACCTCATCTCCTTCGTTGCCTAGTTGAAAATCGCCTAGGCCCCACTGGACATAACGACGCATGTCTGGCACTTGTGGGTCTGAACCAGCAATCTCATAGTCAGGATTGCGGCCAAACAAAGCGCGAACACCTTGGGCATCTTGTGCAACGACTATGATTTGCCCTGGCGCAATCACACTGCCCTCAGGAAAGCGCAACATGCCCTCGTTTCCCTGTGTCTGCTCCTCATCACCCAGTTTATAGTCGGAAAGAGCGATCTCTTCGGGACCGAAATTAGCCAGTTCAACCCACTCCTCTTGCGCGTCAGTCCCTGGAGTATCGTAGAAGATCTCGGTCAACAAGATATTTGCAGTTGTCTCGGTTTGGCGGGCGTGCAGGGCAGGCGGCGTGGTCAACAGAGCGATCAGAGCCACAAGCCCAAGAATGATAGTATGAGGCTCATTTGCTGATGCTGCCCGCAATTTGTGACTGTATTGTGTGGCGGAATATGCTATAGTACGCGTGAGATGCTCCATAACTTCACTCCCTACGACGGACCTGGCAATTGTGGAACAGTTTCACCTTTTTGCCAAACATATTAGGCGGTCTGGAGCGCGAATTCTTAAGCAAGGAGGTATTCTTTGGCTGCATTGAAGCCTTTTGTACAGTGGCAAACCAGCTTAGGCAAACCTATTGTCATCCGTGATCATACCATTATCCCACAGGCACAAGCCCTTGTGATCAAACTACCTTTTTTCGGTTTCGTTTGGAATCGACCTGTGGCCATAGTGGTAGAACGAGATGGGCAACGGCAACATTTTCCCATATTTGACGTAACGCGGGCAGCAATATTGGTTCTGAGTGGGGTAGCTCTTACAACTACATTGGGAGCCCTGCTAACCAAATTACTGCACAATGGAACCAGAAAAAGCTGAACCTTGATTACCGAAATCGCCTATTTGCCAGTCAACCTGTGAAATCTGCGACCGCTGCCGCACACAAGGCAGTGGCTGCGCGACACTATATTGTAGGAGAAAACTGATGAATGAGAATTCCAAACCACTTTTGTTTCAGGTAGCAAACGCTCCCGGTGAGGTAATCGAACTGATCGGCCGCCTTTTTGACGTAGCTAAACCTGACACAGTTTACACGAAACCGCTCAACGTCGATGATCGAACCATCATAACTGCCTCCGAACTCGTGGTGACAATGGGTGCAGGCTACGGTGGTGGTGGCAATTTTGCATCCGCTGCCAGCGAGGAGGAGCAGGAAGAAGCTGATTTCGGTGGCGGCGGGGGCGGCGGCGGTTTCTCAATGGGGCGACCTGTGGCGGTGATTACAATTGGACCGGACGGCACTCACGTAGAACCGATCGTAGATCCGACCAAGATCGCGATTGCCTTCTTCACCACCTTTGCGGCGATGATTATGACAGTAGGCCAGATTCTAAGGACGAAACGCTCATAGAGAACAGGTTTCAAGGTAAACCGCTATTGGAGGAATTCAGATTTTCGCTCGCTTCGTCGCATTATCTTGGGCTAGAAAGCAAAATCGGCCTCTATTGATTTCCAATTCAACCGTTTTCTTATGCAATTCTGACAGAGTGTTATTACTTTGTTTAGCCTACGACTGTAGAATATCCCTGGGGTAATTTCCTGAAATCAACTAATATCGGGGAATCTATTCACCAATTACCCTAAAGAGAATAGACGAAGTTATGACATATGAAACATCAGTGGAATCGATCCCCATCGTTCCTCTTCGTGGAGGCGCTGTATTTCCGGGGCTGACGACAACCATTACCATTGGCCGTCGCCACTCTTTGGCTGCGGCCCAAACCGCCCTCGAAGAAGGGGGAGATTTACTTATCCTCGTTCAGTACAAGGCCGAAACAGAAAATCCGGAACAGGAAGACCTAGTGCCCATAGGCATTCTGGCCACTATTCGAGACATCTTGCGCGCACCGCATGTTGGAGTGCAGATGCTCGTCGAATTACATCGCCGTGTTGAGTTCGTCGAACTCACCCACAAGGAACCATTCTTGCGTGGTATCTACGGGGAACTACCTGACATGCCGGATGATGCCGACGAAGAGATGATTGACCAAGCCTTGGCCTATCTCGAGCAATATGCAGAGGCCATGGGTGAAAGCAACCAACAGGCAATCATCAACGCGCGTAGCAAAGAAAGCAATGGTCAGCTCGCCGACTACACTGCCGGACTTCTGAGTCTACCCTTTGCGACGGAATTAGAGCTGCTAACCACCTTGAATGGCAGGACGCGCCTGGAGATCATGCTCGACTTCCTACAGCAGGAATTACGGATCACGGAGATCCGCAATAAGATTCAGCAAGTAGCAAGAGAAGGAACAGACAAAGCACAGCGAGAATTTCTATTGCGCGAGCAGATGAAAGCTATCCGCAAGGAACTCGGGCAAGAAGGTGACGACGAGCCTGAGGATTTGCGCAGCAAAATTGAAAAAGCCGGAATGCCAGAAAAGGTAGAAGAACGGGCGCTTAGCGAGCTGAAACGATTGGATTATCAAGGCCCACAATCGGCCGAAGCGAGTGTCATTCGTACCTATCTGGAGTGGCTGACTGAATTGCCCTGGAACAAGGAAACTGAAGACAATCTAGAGATAGAGCATGTGCGCCAGGTGCTTGATGAGGATCATTATGGCCTGGACGACGTCAAGGACCGCATCGTGGAATATGTGGCTGTACGCAAACTTGCCGGGAACAAAATGAAAGGGGCGATTATCAACCTGAATGGTCCTCCTGGAGTTGGCAAAACGAGTATAGCAACCTCAGTATCTCGGGCAATTGGAAGGGAAATGGTTCGTCTAAGTCTTGGTGGCGTGCGCGATGAAGCTGAAATTCGAGGCCATCGGCGCACTTACATCGGCGCCATTCCTGGGCGTATCATTCGCGCCCTGCGTGATGCGGAGACACGCAATCCGGTAATCGTGCTTGATGAAATCGATAAGGTAGGTGCTGACTGGCGTGGAGATCCCTCTTCGGCACTGCTCGAAGTATTGGATCCCGAACAGAATCATAGCTTCACCGATCATTACTTGGAAGTACCTTTTGATCTTAGCCAGGTCATCTTTATCACTACATCAAATCAACTCAGCACCATTCCAGCACCGTTGCTGGATCGTATGGAAACGATTAATATGCTGGGCTACATTGAAGATGAAAAGCTGGCCATTGCTAATGGCTATCTCCTGCAAAAACAATTGGCAGGCCACGGCATCGAAGATATTGACGTCAGCTTCGAAAGTACAGCGCTGTGCAAACTGGTACGCCACTATACGCGTGAAGCGGGCGTGCGTCAGTTGGAACGCAACATAGGCAAGGTAGTTCGCAAGTTAGCTGTCAAAATCGCTGCTGGTAAAGAAGGACCCTTTGTAGTCAGCGAGGAAGATATAGAAACCTTCTTGGGGCCGGAAAAGGTCACCTATGGCACTGCCGAGGAAAATGATGAGATAGGTGTTGCAACCGGGTTGGCTGTAAACGCTTTCGGAGGCGATACGCTGCCTATCGAAGTGAGCATTAGTGAAGGGTCAGGCAAGATCACACTCACCGGTTTGCTCGGGGATGTCATGCGCGAATCAGCTCAGGCTGCTCTGACCTATGCCCGCGCCAACGCGCGCCTGCTGGGATTGGAACCAGCCGTTTTTGATAGGATAAATGTGCATATTCATGTCCCGGATGGCGCCACGCCCAAAGACGGACCTAGCGCTGGGATCGGCATGGCCACCGCTGTGATTTCAGCTCTCACTCGTCGTCCAGTACGACGTGACGTCGCCATGACCGGCGAGGTCACTTTGCGTGGCAAGGTGTTGCCCATCGGCGGTCTGAAGGCCAAGGCAATTGCCGCGCACCGCGCCGGTGTTAAGACGGTCATTCTGCCTAAAGAGAATGCAAAAGAAATCCCAGATCTGCCAGAACGCATCCGCGAAGACTTGACATTGATTCCGGTGAGTCACCTGGATGAGGTCTTAGCTGTTGCTTTGATTGCGGCTGTTGGACCTCCAATCACACTTGAAGGCGAACGGAGCGATGGCTCAAGCGTTATTATTCCACCTTTAACCAACAACAGTTCAGATCATTCTATTCAAGCAGCAAAAAGCTAGGCGAAGCGATCGCCTAAATTGATAGACTATCACTCCTAAAGAGACCAGGCCTGACGAATTTGACTGAGCAGTACAATAGCACGGTCGATCAAGGCCTGGTTTTCTGGTTTATTAGGCCACAGACTGGCCCCTGAAGGATGCGGCAACGGGACTACCCAACGGCCGTCCATACGCTTCGTTTCATCAAATTCAGTAACTAACTTCGCCTGCGACAGGTTGAAATTAACCGGATCAGTAAGGGCCGTGGGTGCAAAATAGCAAGCCGTACCAATAATTGCACTCAACTTCCTTGTAGGCGCATAAAACAATCTAATCGCCAACCCACCCACGAGAATAATCAGGCGTGGACGAAACAACGCGATTTCGCGTTCCAAGAAAGGCCTGCAGAATTGCTGTTCCAGCTTGCTGGGCAGCCGATCTCCTTTGCCGTTCTTGCCTTTGCCCGGATAACATTTCGTCACAGCAGTCATGGCATAATGACTTCGAAATTCAACTTCGTGCCATCCTGCTTTTTCCAGCCAGCGAAAGAGGCGCTTCCCGCTGCCAGCATTGAACGGTCGCCGGGCCTCCACCTCGGTGATGCCTGGGGCTTGTCCAATTAACAGGACCTTCGCGGCCGGCGGGTGGCTAAAAATCGCCCCTGGTGTGACGGTATAGCCAGCTTCCACACAAAGCAGGCAGGTACGCATCTCCTCGTGCAGCCCACTCAGCGCGATGCTCGTGGCATCATTCACTGCGCCATCTCCCTTTTCACCGCGATCTTGTCTAGGCCCTCTAGATGCTGGCCAACTCCACCCGCCCCTACTTCTACCTCGCCAGCGTATTCAGAGTAAAGTTCGCGGCGTAATACCCTGCCGATCAGATTGCGTGGAAACTCGCTCACGAAAATCACCCGTCGTGGGACATGTTCAGATGGCAGGCGCCGCTCGCAAAAAGCCATGATCGTAGCGGCTGGAATTTGAGATTTCTCCTTCAGAAGGACAAATGCTACTGGCCGGCCCGCAATTACAACAACGGCCACTTCCTTTACAGCCGGCAATTCATAAATAATCTCCTCGATGTCTCGCGGATAAATAGTGTCATCCCCACCATCGGAATGCCATGCTTCTTGGCTTCGGCTTATGATCTGGAAATAGCCATCCTCATCCATGCGCGCTATATCACCAGTATAGAGCCACCCGTGATCGTCAAGCGCTTCATGTGTTGCCTCCGCGTCCCGCCAGTATCCCTGCATAACCTGGGGACCACGCACGGCCAATTCCCCTACCTGGCCAGGCGGCACAGGCCGTTTTGTCTTCAGATCGACAATTCTCGCCTCTGTGCTAGGCAAGGGTAAACCTATCGATCCCACCTTATCACGGCCGTAAAGGGGCGCGATGTGAGTCAGTGGGCTCGCCTCACTCAAACCATAACTCTCTACGAGCCTAGCCTTGGTCAGCTTCTCAAACGCCTCCTCCACCTCAATGGGCAATGAAGCACCGCTGCTCAGGCAAGCGCGCATGGAGTGCACGTTGTACTTGCGTACACCAGGGTAATTATTGATAGCCACATACATCGCCGGTACACCGGGAAAATATGATGGCTCATATTTCTTGATTTTTTCCAGAAGTTCTTGTGCTGAGAACCGCGGCAGCAAAACCATGCTGGCGCCCTGGCTTATGGGGACATTCATCGCCGTGGTCATGCCATAAATATGGCTGATGGGAGTCACGGACAGGAACGTCTCTTCACCATCCCGCGCATCACTCAGCCAGGAGCGCACTTGCAAAGCGTTGGCCATCAAATTGCTGTGGCTGAGCATGACCCCCTTTGGCACGCCGGACGTACCGCTGGTGAACTGGATGACGGCCGTATCTGAGGCGCGGATCTCACCATTTACCTTTTGCGGGGCCTGCTGGTGGAGCAGTTGTCGCCAAGCGAATGCATTGCTAGGAAGCTTGTCCCAATTACTTCCAACCCCCATTCGTTGCCGCAAGCTTGTCCACAAACGTCGATACCACGGCAGGTAATCCTTGGAATCCGTCAGAATGACATGTTGCACGGGTGATTGTTCGCGCACAGCCATTGCCAGTGCGGCGTTCTGCATCCAGGTTACCAAGACGTCCGCCTCCACCGCCTGAGCCTGCCGTATCACTTCCTCCACTCCACTCAGCGGATTCCCCATAACCACGATAGCACCCGCCGTGAGGATTCCATAATAAGCAATGATCATCTGCGGTACATTTGGCAACAAGAGCATGACCCTGGAACCTTTTCCTGTGCCAAGCGAATGCAGCGCATTGGCACAGCGTCTCGACTCATCAAGAATGGTACGATAACTAAGTTTAACGTCGTCGGTAATTATTGCCGTTCGCTGGGGAAATCGTCTTGCGGCCCGATCAAGCAATCTCGTCAAAGGGTATCCCGGCACATGAATCATGGCCGGAACGTTGGTTTCATAATAGGCTAGCCAGGGCCGCTCCCGAAGCAAGCTGCCACGACTATCCGTCTCGAAGCGAGTGCGCCATCGCGGAACTTGTTCGGTTGTCACCGGAGACTCAATGAATCGGCGTATAGCCCGGTTCACAGCTTCGCGCCGCTCTAGCATAACCATGTGCGCTGACACATCGACGCTGATGACCTCAGAAGTCTCTGATGGTACCAATTGCGCTACTCTTTCAAATGCTTCTTGGGGCAATACCTGGTCCTTATTGCCGAGAATAACAAGCGTTGGCATTTCCAATTGTGGGAACTTGTCCCATCCGCGCCAGGAACGCATATTGTGCAGATAAATTTGCTTCATTGAACGCAGCGAGGCATCCACGAAATTATCTACCCACGGCTGTGCGGTCGACAAAATCGCCTCTGGTAGGCGAAAGGCCAGTTTGTAAATTCCTCTGATGTCGTACTCGCCTGCTCCAGCAATGAGAATTAAATGACTGACCCGCTCAGGGTAGCGCCAGGCCACTTCTGTGGCCAAGGCAACACCAAAGGAATGCCCTATGAGCACCACCCTTTGTCGCAAATTTCGATGATCTAGCACGGCTGTGATATCGGCCACCAACCGTTCCATCTCATAACCTGATTCAGGGTATGAAGAGCGGCCGTGGCCGCGCATGTCGATGGCTAACACATGGTTTTGTTGAGCAAATGTCTCTATCTGATATTGCCACTGCGTGGCATTACCGCCAAATCCGTGTAAGAGAATCAAGGTACGCAGCGGTCTTTCTGGCGCGACATCAATATAGCTGATCGTTACCCCAGGTACCACCTCGGTCTCTTCACGATAAAGTTCCAGATCAAGTTGCATTAGTTATTGGAGTTGCGCGCTATATACGCGTTGAGAGTTGCTACTTTCTTCAAAGTTGGTATCCAATCGCAGCCATCACTTACCCCATTAGGTCGGACGGGTTTAGTGTACTGCCAACAACCTTCACATCGACATGAAGGGAGCGTAACCATTCCACAAGATGATGCACCGCCAGGTGTATGCCTGGAGTGGGCCGCGGAAATCCTAGCTCATGTAAACCAACAACCAAGTCTCCTGCTTGCCGAAGACGGATGGCTAGGCACACACGTTGGTGAAAAGTTTCCTCGCTCACATAGACTTCCACAAGCAAAAGTCGTTCACGCACCGAGTGGTACATGTCCAGATATTTGATATGAGTACTTCCAGCCAATTCGTAGAACGGTTCAAATTGGCGGCCTATCTGACCAAGGCTTAAGGGATGCGACATGACAACATGCGGCACAACAGTCTCCTCCGGGTATGGGAACTCATTAAGGGCAGGCTTTCTATTGCGCTGCCACTTAAAATAATGGCAGGCTCGGCCTGCAGTTATGGCAATTTTCTCATACTTCGTGCGCAGACGCTCACTGTCCTCGAAAACGAAGGGGGCGTCTAGCCGGCTGTCAAAATGGGGTGATCGAGCAAGGCATTCGGCAATGACCGCCGCGTATTCACTATGGTCAGTCGCGATATCCAGCGAGCCGCCCGCTTTCATTCGCGAACCCAGCAGATGCAGGAACTTATCACTGATCAGGCGGCGGTGATGATGAGTGGCCTTTGGCCAAGGATCTGGGAAATTGACAAATACTTCGCTGATGCTCTGCGGCTTAAATAACAACCATAAAGCTGCTCTCGAATCAGACTGGAGCACGCGGGCATTTTCCACCGCGGAGATTCTCAACTTTTTGGCTCCGCGGCGCAATGAAGGCAGTGAAATCTCTAATCCGAGCACGTCACAAGCCGGTCGTCGTTTGGCCAGGTCGACGAGAAACTGGCCGCCACCAAAACCAATTTCCAGCAACAAGGGAGCCTCGCGTCCAAAAAGGTCCGGCCACGGCGAAGGCCAGGGCAGCCGAGCATAATGCAACATTTGTTCAGGCATACGCCTGATTATATGAAAATGGCGTAGACTAAGCCAAAAACGACTTGTCTGATGAAAATGGAGCCTTTAGCCTCGCCAATCCGGATGGGTAACAATACCAGTTGAATCTAACTAACGAGGCAGACAAAGCTGTGCAAAAGCATACAATCCGCATCATTGGTACCCATGGGTCTTGGGCAAAGACAGCGGGACGTTGACGTGGTTCCTAGTACCATTCGTTACGCCAACTTACCGGCACGGCTAGAACATCCTGGAAACACCGTCCTAGATGAAGCAAACTCGCGTGTCAGGGAGCCAAGCCGCAATCAACGCATGCTCTAATCCTCACCCTTCCCAATTACCTTATGCAATGCTATCCAATAGCAAAGGTCTAGGCTTAATCTCGTCTCCCTAGGGCTCGCTACTAATGGCGATGAATTCCAGCGCTACCCAGCCGGTCCGACCTTCCTCGGTCTGAACCTGTTGCCATTGCAGATCGTCAACGGTTTCTTGGTCCGCCAAGACAATCAGGATAGTGCCCTCCAACAACCATTCCAACTGTGCCGTTTCTGTTCCAGGTGCCTCCCTTAGCCAAACTCCGACGCCGCTACTAACCGTGGCAGTCAGCGGCTCTGGCGTGTTGGTAACTGTAGGCAACGGAACAGCAGTGCTAGTCGGCAGCGGAGAGGTTGGGCTGGATTCAGATGTCACAGTGATTTTCGTCGCTGTCGGTACAATTGTCGCTTCAGATGTCGGCGGCCGAGTTCGCTGAACAGGGGTGGCGGTAGCCACCGGCAAGCTCTCGACTAATTGCGAACTAACACCTATGACTCCCAGGAATATCAGGGCCAATATCAGGGCAAAGACGGCACGCACCAGGTTAATTTGCGCAGTATGTCGAGCTTCCTGACGTCCTACATTGTACGGCTGTCTTGCAGCTTTGTAGCGTCCGCTGAAGGCACGCCAAATGAAATAGAACATGGCGAGGATACTGACGCCGGCCAAAATCGGCAAGACAATGTTAAAAATAACCGCCACAATGGACTCCTTAAACGCAGCTAATAATGCCTATACTTTAGCATCCGAGCTAGGTTTGGCAAGCATTTCCTTTGCTTCTTCCCATAATTCATCTAGATCCGCCAGACTCAATTGCCTTAAATCGAGCTGGCGTTCTCTAGCCAAATCTTCTACAAGATGGAAACGGCTGCGAAATCGAAGATTTGCCTGTCGCAAAGCGCTCTCCGCATCCACATCCAACCATCTGGCCAAGTTAACAATGACGAAAAGCAAGTCGCCTAACTCTGCCTGCCTCTCAAGCTGTGTCTGGGCTTCTCGTAACTCGGCGATCTCTTCGCTCAACTTCTGATAGACACCAGACAATTCTGGCCAGTCAAAACCAACCTTACTAACCCTGTCTTGAATCCTCTGCGATCGAGCCAAGGCAGGCAAGGTTTCCAGGATACCACCCAACCAAGAATTAGGAGAAGATGCTTTCTCCTGTTCTTTCAGCATTTCCCAGTTTTGCAGCACCTCGGCCGTACTATTAACCTCCCAGTCGCCCCAAACATGCGGATGGCGTCGTTTGAGCTTGGCGTCAATGCCGGCAATCACATCGGTCAGCGTAAATTCGCCCGCTTCCGATGCCATTTGGGCCTGCATGACAAGATGATAAAGCAAATCGCCCAATTCTTCTCGCAGATTATTATTGTCTCCGGCGTCAAGAGCTGCCAATACCTCATAGACTTCTTCCAGCAAATCATCCCGCATGCTCTGTGGAGTCTGCTCCATATCCCAAGGACAACCCCCAGGAGCGCGCAATACGGCCACTGTATTAGCAAGCGCAGGCAATGTAGCGACTGAAATTAAGGCGGGCACAAACAAACTGGTCAGGTGATCGATTCGTTCGCTACGGTCAATAGCGTAAAGATGCAATGATTCAACTTTTTCGTCTTGTTCGCCTGCAGCGTGAACAAGCAAAACAGGATGCTGATCACCGTATACGTTGGACAGAATGAGTTTGACTTCATTGGCCACATAACGGCTGTAAACCTGGCCTAGGAGCAGTGGTGTATTTGCGTGAACAGGCGGGTAATGACACTGGCCCAGAGCCAACGCATCAAGTACCTGCAAACCGTCCAAGGCGTCAGCGCCTACGGCCGTTAGCACCGGCTCAACAAAACTCAATCCAGCCACTATTCGTACTGGCACGCCTTCACTCTCAGCCAGCGCTACCAGTCCGCTCACCGTGGACTCGCCAACATTTGGATGACCTGGCACAGCATAAACGACGTCCGCATTTCGACCCAAACTTAGCAGAGTATTGACGATCTCTGCATATACGTCCTCAAAACGCTCGGCCGACTCGTACACATGGTCAAAACTTCGTAGTTCCACGGTGGAAGGGAGATCAGCTACAGCAGGATGGCGACTGGTACGCAAGTAGACCACATCTGCCTTCGAGATCGTTTCCCATGCTTCACGAGTTATTAAGCGACCATTGCCCGGTCCCAGACCGACTACCATGATTCCCATTTGCGTATCCTTGCGTAACAAGCAAAAAAGGCGAGCAACAAGGCTCACCTTTTCCACTCTGAAACTAGACGCACCTCTGAAAACTACCGCTTGGTATAAGTCGGAGCCTTACGAGCACGCTTGAGTCCAGGCTTCTTACGTTCCTTGACACGTGCATCACGTGTCATGTGACCATTAGTCCGTAGCGTACCACGTAGATCTTCATCGTATTTCACCAGTGCCCGCGCCAGTCCAAGACGAACCGCGCTAGTCTGGCCGGTAACACCACCACCGTGAATCAGAACCGTCACATCTACCTTACCCATCAAATCCGTATCCGCCAACGGTCCGGTCAAAATGCGGTGATCGCCAAAGCGGGGAAAGAAGTCGCGTACATCGCGATCGTTTACAGTAAACGCGCCATTGGCATCAGCATCCAGATAAATGCGCACCCGTGCCGAGGCTCGCTTACGACGGCCGATCCCTTCAAAATATCGTCTCTTTTCTTCTGCCATCAGTTCGTCTCTCCTAGAGTTCCAGGTCCTCAGGTTGCTGCGCTTCGTGCGGATGTTCCGATCCAGCGTACACCTTTAACTTTTTGAGCATCTTGCGACCAAGTTTATTCTTGGGAAGCATTCCTTTCACCGCCAACTCCACAGGGCGTGTAGGATGCTTCTCCAATTGATCGCGCAGCGTGATTGATTTGATACCACCTGGATAACCTGAATGGTGATAATAGACCTTCTGATCCAGACGTCGTCCGGTCACCGTAATCTTCTCCGCATTAAGAACAATCACATAATCACCACAGTCCACAGATGGACTATAAATCGGCTTGTGCTTTCCTCGCAGTATTACCGCGATTCTACTTGCCAACCGGCCCAGGTTTTCTCCATCGGCATCAACCACATACCAATTCCGTTCAACTTCGGCTGGTTTCGTAACAAAGGTTTTCATGCCCTCATCTCCTGCACAGACATTGCATTCTATTGTCTTGTGCTATTCCTCATAACTAATAGAAGCCAAATAAAGCCCCTGTGGCGGTGCAGCTGCGGCTGACCGATTGCGATCGCAAGCATAGAACGCCTCCAAAAAATCAGCCACACTCCATTTCTGCAATCCTACATTCACCAGACTACCTACCAGGCTTCTTACCATCCGGTAAAGAAACGCATTGGCCACAACGCTGAATGACAGATACTCATTACTACGTCGCCACTGCGCTTCGAAAAGTTCCCGTACAGTGTTCTTACCCTGTGGAGGCAGACCAAAAGTTGCAAAATCATGCTCTCCAACAAGGAACGCAGCCGCCTCATTCATACTATTCAAATCCAACGGTTGGCGAATATTCCAGCTATGCAGACGGCGTAACGGACTGCGAATCGGAGCATTATAAACCATATACTGGTAAGCTCGGCGCCGCGCGTCATAACGCGGATGAAACATTGCCGTTGCTTCCTCAACATGGTATGCAACAATATCGCCCGGTAAATCAGCATTGAGCGCCCGTTTCAGCGCATCAACACCATGCCGCCACTCAATTGTAAAACTTATCACCTGGCCCAGCGCATGTACGCCACTGTCCGTGCGTCCTGCGCCTGTCACCGCAACCGGTTCACGGGCCAACCGACCTAATACACGCTCCAATTCGCCCTGGACAGTACGAAATTCCTCTCGCTGACGTTGATAACCATAATAGTTTGTCCCGTCATACTCAATCAGGGCACGATAGCGCGCAATCTTCTGTAAAGTACCCAACGAGTGGGTCAATCATTACTCCTCAACGACCAGCATCAATACGGCCATCTCGGCATTGTCACCAGGACGCTTGCCAATCTTTACCATCCGTGTATATCCGCCGGGTCGGTCTGCATAGCGAGGAGCAATTTCTCCAAATAGCTTTTGGACAACCTCTACCTTGTCAAAATATCCGGAATCGTCCTCAATGACACGCGTCTTTGGCAGTCGGGCAGCGGCTAACCGTCTTGCATGCACCTCATGGGACGGGTCGCTCTGCCCTCTAGCAAGGCCGCGTTTTGCTAATGTGATCATCTTTTCCGCCGCAGGTCTAATCGTGCGAGCCTTGGCTTCCGTGGTAACGATTTGCTCAAGGCAAATCAAATCCGCTACCAGGTTCTTACGCAAGGCTTTACGATGAGCAGAACTCCTGCCCAGTCTGCGGCCATGTATTCTATGTCGCATGATTTTCCTCGTACGCCTGTTTTAACGCCACCGTCATCGTACTCCGACACGTGCGTTTCAAAGGCTTCTTATAAAGCTGTCGTTCATTCCTCATCGGCCAAGAAGCCTTTCACCCGAAGTTGGCTTTTCAGTTCCTCTAGCGACTTCTCGCCGAAGTTACGAATGGCCAACATCGTCTCATCTCCACGATCCAGCATTTCCAACATTTCGCCGACCTTGGTGATGCCCGTACGCTTGAGGGAGTTGAATACGCGAACGCTCAAATCCAGCTGCTCTATGGGCGTGTCATAGACCTCATTTGGAATCGGTTCCACATGATCCTCTTCCTCAACCGGCATGAAAGTTTCCTCGCTAACACCGGCTAGAGGGCGCAGATGCTGCGTCAAGATCTGGGCTGACTGTGCCAAAGCTTCCTCAGGTTTGACTGATCCGTCTGTCCAAATCTCCATGATGACACGATCATAGTCCGCTACCTGTCCCACACGCGTTTTTTCAACTTCGTATGAAACACGACGAATCGGGCTAAAGATCGCATCAACCGGCAACTCGCCTATAGGTAAACGGCCGCGTTCTTCCGCTGGGGAATAACCACGACCGGTTTCGGCCGTCATTTCTATTTCCAGAAACGCATCATCTGAGTCAACCGTAAACAGATACAAATCCGAATTGATGATCTCTGCTTCCGGCGGCAACTGAATGTCTGCGGCAGTCACGGTTCCAGCACCTTGTACCTCCAGACGCAAACGAGACATATCAGTATCCCGCAGTAACAAACGCAATTGTTTGATATGCAGTATCAACTGCATCATGTCTTCGCGCACAAATGGTATCGCCGAGAACTCATGTGGTGCATCGGTGACACGAATCGAAGTAACTGCTACTCCAGGCAACGAGGACAGAAGCACTCGGCGCAACGAATTGCCCAGTGTGATTCCATATCCCCGTTCCAGTGGGCCGAAAACAAAACGGCCGTATTCTCGGGTCATAGCCGTGCTCTCAATCTTGGGCACGACCAAATTGCTAATTGCCAACGTCAAACCTCCCTTGCAATCCCTTAATCATTTTCAAAAGCAACCTAAGCGACTATCGAACAAACCTATTGTTAAGATCAACGGGAGTAGTATTCGACAATGAGCTGCTCATTAAGTGAGACATCAATATCCTCACGAGCAGGCATGTGCAAGACATTTGCTGACAGGCTATCCACGTCCACTGACAGCCAGCGCGGCACACGACGATCATCCATTTCCTGACGCAAAACCTTAAAATATGGGCGCCCGACACTTTCTGAGCGGATGGAAATTGTATCGCCCGGTGAGACCGTAGCGGATGCAACGTTTGTCTTCCGCCCGTTCAACATGATATGGCCATGCGAAACCAACTGGCGTGCCTGCGCACGCGAACTGGCTATTCCCAGGCGATAAATAACATTATCCAGGCGTCGCTCCAAGAGCGTCAGTAAATTCGTACCAGTCAGCCCAACCTGTTGCGAAGCACGACTGAAATAACGGCTAAACTGCCGCTCCATCACACCGTAAACGCGGCGCGCCTTCTGCTTTTCTCGCAATTGCAGTAAGTAGTCAGAAGCGCGACCACGACGGAATTGCTTTTCCCGCCCATGCTGCCCTGGTGGGTACGACCTACGTTCAAATGAACATTTCGGAGTCAAGCAACGTGACCCCTTTAAGAACAGTTTTTCGCCTTCGCGGCGACATAGCCTACATACAGGCCCAGTATACCTTGCCAATTTACATAACCTCCATTCTCAGGATTAGTCGAGAGGTTTACAGGCTTGGCAACCTTTCGTCCCTCTCCAAAAAACCATTTCAGCTTATAATAATCAATCAAACACGACGCCGTTTTGGTGGGCGGCAGCCGTTATGGGGCACGGGCGTTATGTCGTGTATAGCACTTATCTGCAATCCTGTAGACGCCAAGGCGCGAATGGCTGCCTCACGACCCGGACCCGGACCCTTTACAAAAACCTCAACCTCTTGCATGCCATTGTCACGCGCCTCATTCGCAGCATTTTGGCTCGCCATTCGGGCCGCATAGGGTGTACTTTTCCGCGATCCCCTGAACCCGGCGCTTCCTGCGCTGGCCGAGGTAATCGTATTACCGTTCGGATCGGTGATCGTGACGATGGTATTGTTAAACGTGGCAAAAATGTGCGCAACGCCACGTGGAACCATCTTCTTAGACTTCCGACGCGTTTGTGATTGTCTTCTACGTCCCATTATCTCTCCTTACATTCGCTGCTCACCAAGTGACACATGCTATGCCGCAGGCAAATTTCGAGCTACTACTTACCCTTACGACGACCACGTCCGGCAACTGTCTTTTTCGGGCCCTTCCGAGAACGAGCGTTTGTTTTCGTTCGTTGGCCATGCACAGGCAAATGACGACGATGTCGCAAACCACGGTAGCAGCCAATCTCCGTAAGACGCTTGATGTTCATGGCCACTTCGCGGCGCAAATCACCTTCTACCGTGAAGCTTCTATCAATTATTTGCCGCAAGCGCATTACGTCTGACTCCGCAAGGTCACGAACACGCGTGTCGGGATTCACACCTGCTTCTGTCAGGATGTCCCGGCTAGCTGAATTGCCAATACCGTAGATGTAAGTCAGGCTTACCTCTACCCTTTTGTTTCGCGGGATGTCAACCCCAGAAATACGAGCCATTATTCCTCCAGACTCGGTGGTCAGTCACAGGATCTGCGCTGACGACCGCCATTCCTATCCTTGCCGCTGTTTGTGATTCGGATCTACGCAAATCACACGCACAATACCTCTACGCTTGACAATCTTGCATTTTGGGCAACGACGCTTTACTGATGCTGATACTTTCATAATTACAAACTCCTGCTAGGTTCCGCTTTGACTCTACCAAAGCGGCAAAACCCAACATCATCGTCTCTGCAACAACGCTCAAATATTGTGCCTTGAACCAAAGGTTGCAGGCTAGACTGCCTCTTGTATGACCTTGATCAAGTCATTTTGCACATCTAAAACAGATTGCTGTCCGTTCACTTCAACCACAAGACCCTTCTTACCATAGAACTCAAGGAGAGGTCTTGTTTGTTCTTCATACACACGCATCCGATTCTGGATCGCAATTTCGTTGTCGTCAGTACGTCCTTCGATCTCAGCGCGCTTGAGCAGGCGTTCAACCAGAACACTCGTCTCTACCTGAATAGTCGTAACCACACTAATGTGGCCCCCTAGCTCAGCCAGCATATCATCTAGCGCTTCAGCCTGTGCTGAAGTCCGCGGGAAGCCATCCAATACGGCGCCATTGGCGCAATCGGAATGCGAGAGACGATCCCTAACCATCGCCACGGTTACTTCATCCGGCACAAGCTCTCCCCTATCCATATAGGTCCTTGCCAGTTGCCCCAACTCAGTCTCGTTCCTCATATTAAACCGGAACAAATCGCCGGTGGAAACTTGAGGTAAGCGCAAAGACTCTTGCAACAGCTTGGCTTGGGTGCCTTTTCCAGCACCAGGAGCGCCCACTAGAATCACAAACTTCATTAACTTATGAAACCCTCGTAATGCCGCATCAGCAATTGTGCTTCCAACTGCCGCATCGTGTCAATCACAACCCCAACCACAATGATTAGGCCGGCGCCGGTAATGACCAAGGCACTCTGCCGGAGACTTTCGATTTGCAGTATTTCCCCAATCAAAGCCATGATGCCTGGCATAATCGCTATAAGACCGAGGAAGAGCGCACCTACCAGTGTGATCCGGCGTACGACGGAGGTAATATACACTTCAGTACGTTTGCCCGGGCGAATACCGGGAATAAAACCACCTTGCCGCTGTAAGGTCTGTGGTATGTTCTGCTGCTTCACCATCACGTCGGTATAGAAGAACGTAAAAGCAACAACCAACAAGAAGTAGAAGGACCAATAAATAAAGAACTGGAACGGCGCAGATTGTGGATCCTGCACTGCACCAAAACTACTGATGCTTCGCGCAATCTGGTTGATGATATTTCCGTCTGTCGACAGGTCACCTACGAAGAAATTGGCGATCAATGGCGGGAACGTCAAGATGGACTGAGCAAAGATGATCGGAATCATGCCCGCCGTGTTCACTTTCAATGGGACGTAAGTACTCTGTCCTTGATACACTTTACGCCCGCGCACACGACGGCCGTATTGAACAGGAATTCTTCTCTGCCCCTCTTGTATGATTACGATGACCAACACCGTCAATACGGTTAAAATCACAAAGGCGATTATTGTAAAAATGCGCGCTGCTTGATCAGGAATTGTAAAAAGACCAGCCAGGTTGGGGATCATTCTGGATACAATGCCTCCAAAAATAATCAGAGAAATGCCTTGCCCGATCCCATCCTCGGTAATTAATTCGCCAATCCAAATCGCGAACATGGTTCCACCAACCATAGCCAAAAGGGTTGTCAACGTCGGTAAGATTTGTCCAGGACCAAAGCCGAAATACGGCATGATGGTTTCCAATCCACCAGGTAAACTAAAACCAATCAGCCGGATCTGGCCGATCGCCTGCAGAAAAGCCAGAGGGATGGTTATATAGTACGTGATCTTGTTAATCTTGTTGCGTCCGGACTCACCTTCAGATGACAACTCCTCCAATTGCGGAATGATAGGCGTAAGCAATTGAATAATAATCGATGCTGTTATGTAGGGATAAACCCCCATCGCCATGACAGAGAAGTTTCGAACAGCACCACCCGAAAGCAGGTCAAGAAAATTAACTACAGCGTTGCCACTATCCTGAGAAGTGAATTGAAGCCACGCCTCTAGGTTAACACCAGGCACAGGTATATTGGCCACCAGCCGATATACGACAAGCATCGCGAGTGTAAAAAATATGCGCCGCCGTAAATCTGGCACGGCAAAAGCTGTCCGCATTGACTCAATCATTGCATCTCTTCCCGTTATCTAGAATTGGAAACAAGTTTCCTAGTCTGCCTTTTTCAGCGGCAGAATCTCAATCGACCCACCCGCTGCCTCAATTTTCTGCCTAGCAACCGCCGAAAAACGATGTGCTTTCACAGTTAAAGGAGCATTGATCTCGCCATCTCCCAACACCACAACGGGATCGTTTGACTTTTTGAGCAGTCCAATAGCAACCAAGACCTCTGGTGTAACATCGACTCCGTCAAAGTCGAATTCTGCCAATCGATCCAAGTTGACTGGCTTGTAATAAACTTTGCGGATATTAGTGAACCCACGTTTAAATGGTAAGCGACGGGCGAGTGGCAGCTGGCCACCTTCAAAGTAAGGGCCTTTGCCGCCACCACTTCGCGCCTTCTGCCCCTTGGTACCCCGTCCGGCGGTCTTGCCCTGGCCGGCTGCGATACCACGACCCACTCGCTTACGCTTTTTCTTTGCTCCTGCATTTGGGCGCAGATCGTGTAATTTCATCTTTATTCCACCTCTTGAACAGCCACAAGGTGGCCAACTTTCTTTAACATGCCTCGGATTACTGCTGAATCTTTGTGCTCAATCGTCTGATTCAGCCTTCGCAAACCCAATGCCCTGATCGTGTCTTTCTGGCGTTGGTCATAGCCAATCGCGCTTTTCTTGTAGGTTATTTGCAACTTAGCCATCATCCACGACTCCAAAACGGCACAACATCTGCCACGGGCTTGCCGCGATCCGCTGCCACATCCTGGGCATGTTTAAGTTGACGCAGTCCGTCCATAGTCGCCATCATGACGTTCAAAACATTCTGACTACCCAACGATTTGGACAGGATATCCTTATATCCAGCTGCCTCAACAACTGCACGTACACCACCACCGGCGATCACACCCGTACCAGGGGAAGCTGGCTTGAGCAAAACCCGGGCCGCACTATGGCGGCCAATAATCTCATGTGGAACCGTCGTGCCATAAATAGGCACCGGCTCCATGGATTTGCGGGCAGCGTCAACAGCCTTACGGATAGCATCCGGCACAGAACGTGCTTTGCCAGTGGCAACGCCAACCGTGCCTCTATTGTCACCAACTACAACGGTGACACGAAAAGCAAACCGACGTCCACCTTTTACCACTTTCGCTACGCGCGTGATGTCAATAATCCGCTCGTCAAGCTCATCCCGCTGGTCACGAAAACTGCGACGTCTTTGACCCATCATTATCTCCTAGTCCTACAACACTTGCGCGTCTATTCATGGCTGTCTTAGAATTTAAGACCACCGTCGCGGGCACCGTCGGCCAGTGCCTTTACTCGTCCGTGGTACAGATAACCGCCGCGATCAAATACAACCTCTTTGATGCCAGCGTCTTTTGCCCTTTGGGCAACAGCTTTACCGACGGCAGTAGCCTGTTCGCGCTTTGTCTTGTCTTTCAAATCGGCTGCAAGGGTTCCATCCAGCGTAGAAGCGGAAACCAATGTATGACCGACGACATCATCAATTACCTGAGCATAAATATGGTCCAGGCTACGATACACATTGAGACGGGGCCGATCGGCCGTGCCCGAAAGCTTCATACGGATGCGGCGATGCCGTCTTTTGCGTGCTTTTTGCGTTTTAACAGCCATGTGAAATACCTATTTAACTAAACCTTACCCGCTTTGCCAGCTTTGCGACGTACGTGCTCTCCATCATACCGGATGCCCTTACCTTTATATGGTTCGGGCGGGCGGGTCTTACGAATCCGGGCCGCATATTCACCAACAAGTTGCTTGTCAATTCCCGACACCTTGATAGTTTTACCCCGATCTTCAACCTCAAACACCAACTCACCGTCAGGATCAAAGCGCACGGGATGTGAGTATCCAACCTGCAACTCCAATATTGCGCCATCCATAGACGCTCGATAACCAACGCCTTCAACCCGCAGAGTTTTGGAAAATCCATCACTCACACCCACCACCATGTTGTTAATCAAAGCACGGGTCAAACCGTGTAACGACCTGTGATCACGTGAATCACTAGGGCGATGAACGGTCAGGACACCATTGTCCATTTCAACACTCATCGTGGGGTGAACGTTTTGCGTCAATGTTCCCTTTGGTCCCTTGACCGTGACCGAAGAACCAACTAGGTCAATATTGACGCCTTTCGGCAATGAAATTGGAGCTCTACCAATTCGTGACATGATCAATCTCCACTACCAGATCCTACAAATGACTTCGCCACCTACGCCTTGGCGGCGAGCCTGCTGACCTGTCATGATCCCTTTGGATGTAGTTAGGACAGAAATGCCCATTCCACTCAGCACCCAAGGAATATCATCTTTACCAACATAATGGCGCCGTCCCGGCTTGCTCACGCGCTCAAGGCCCGAGATGACGGGGCGTTGGTCACGACGATCACCTACATACTTAAGCTCAAGTTGCAGCACGTCTCGCGGCTTCTGAGGAAGTACCTGGTAATCTTTGATGTACCCCTCATCCTTAAGCACCTGCGCGATAGCTTCCTTGGTCTTTGCATAAGGCATAGACACTGAAGGCTGCTGTCGTTGCAAGGCGTTTCGAACTCGTGTCAACATATCTGCAATTGGATCACTCATCGACATAATGACGTACCTCTACCAGCTAGACTTAACAACACCAGGGATATTTCCCTTCAGCGCCTGTTCACGGAAACAAATCCGGCATAATCCAAAACGACGGATGTAGCCACGGGGGCGGCCACACAACTCACAGCGATTTCGCACACGCACCCGAAATTTACGTTTGGTCTCGCGAGCTATCATTGACTTCTTCGCCATCTTCTTCTCCTAAAATAGCTCGGGCTGCGCTTGCCGGAACGGCATACCCAGCAGGGCCAACAGTTGACGGCCCTCTTCATCAGTCCGAGCCGTCGTAACAATGCTCACTTCCATGCCCCGAATCTTATCAATCTTGTCGTAGTTGACTTCCGGGAAAATCAATTGTTCGCGCAAGCCCAACGTGTAATTGCCATGTCCGTCAAAAGAATCCGGGGAAACGCCCTGGAAGTCACGGGTTCGAGGCAATGCGACATGAATCAGACGAGTCAGGAAGCTCCACATACGCTCGCCACGTAAAGTAACCTTAACGCCAATCGCTCGTCCTTCACGCAGCTTAAAAGCAGCGATGGATTTCTTGGCCTTAGTAACGACTGGTCTCTGACCGGTGATAATCATAATATCGTTGGTCGCGAATTCAACAGCTTTCGCATTGTCCAAGGCTTCACCTAGGCCAACGTTGACAACTACCTTGGTAATGCGCGGTACTTGCATCACACTTTGGTAGTCAAAATCCTTCAGCAACGCTGGCAGGATTTCCTCTTTATACTGTTCCAATAGCGGCTTAATAGCCATTATATACCTCCAGGTTGAGTGGCAGATTGGGCATGAATCTCCGGATTCTGAAATTATCAGAGGTCCACTAGGCCAACCTGGCTCACCCTTGGTTAGATTGCCTATTCAATTTCGCTTCCGCTATTCTTGGCGTAGCGAACAACATGCCCGTATTCATCTCGGCGCAGCCCAATCCGGGTCAACGCCCCTGATTCAGGGTCAACCAGCATCACATTTGAGACATCGATCGGCGCCTCAAACTCAATAATGCCACCCTGAGCCTGTGACCGACCACCTGTAGAGCGTGGTTTCTGGTGCTTTTTCACTATATTGACACCTGAAACGACAATACGATTCTTTCCCGGGATGACACGTTGCACTTTTCCACGCACACCCCTATCGTTGCCGGCGATGACTTCGACTTCATCATTTTCCTTAATGCGCATCCTTACCTCTATACTTGCACACATTGGTTCCCTATATGGAACCGGGTGGCCTTACTTCGGGCTCTATTTCCCTGTCAATCGCTCCGTACGTATCAGGCCAGGCTATAGCGCCTCTGGGGCAAGCGACAGAATACGACTAAAACCCTTATCACGCAATTCACGAGCTACGGGCCCAAAGATACGCGTCCCAACCGGGTTCTGACTCGTCTGATCCAAGATAACAGCTGCGTTATCATCAAAACGAATATAGCTGCCGTCATCACGTTTGTACTCTTTCTTGGTACGTACGATTACAGCCTTGACCACAGTACTCTTCTTAACATTTGAGTTAGGAACAGCTTTCTTGACTGTGGCAGTCACAACATCACCAACCGATCCATAACGTCTCTTCGACCCGCCCATGACTTGGATGACGAGAAGTTCGCGTGCACCTGAATTGTCAGCTACATTTAAGCGGCTTTCTTTCTGAATCATTACAAGCCTCGCTACTTTGCACGTTCCAAGATTGATGTAACCATGAAACGCTTATGACGGCTTATTGGCCGTGACTCAATGATTTGAACACGATCGCCAATGTGACAATCGTTGCTCTCATCATGGGCTTTGTATTTCTTTACGCGTCGCATTACCTTACCATATACAGGATGGCGCTTGGTTGTGGTCACTGCCACAACGACCGTTTTATCCATTTTGTCGCTGGTTATGACGCCTACCAGTCGTTTACGCTGCTCTCTCATCTTTCACCTACCCAGCAACTTCGTAGCTCACTACTAGCTGTAGTGGCACGTTCGTCGCCCGCCGTTTACGAGCTTGCGAACGTTTCTTGTTCAGATTGACTAGTGCCGAAGCGACATCACTACCTTCTTCATCGCTGAATTGCACTCGCCAAGCACTGTCTTCATAATCAAAATGAGCATTGGCCCGCCACTCCTTATCAGCGAGGGCCGCAGCAATGGTGGGTTCAGTCGCCGCAGTTTCAATCGCTAGATTCCGCATATGTAACACGGTCTCTACCTGCGCAATCTCGCGCCGTACAATCTTCACACGTGCGTGATTATCAAGCTGGGCAGTGGCTTTCTGAAAGCGAAGATTAAACATCTCCTCGCGTGCGTTTTCCAACTTTTCCTCCAACTTGTCATCGCTCATTTCACGAAGTTCAACAATATTAGCCATTAGAAAGAATCCTCCCGTGAAACAATCTGTGTGCGGATCGGCAGTTTGTAGGCCGCTAAACGAAACGCCTCACGCGCCACATCCTCCGGCACACCAGCCAACTCGAACATAATGCGGCCGGGCTTAACAACTGACACCCAGTGATCCACTGAACCTTTCCCTTTACCCATACGAGTTTCGGCTGGTTTTGCAGTTACCGGCTTATCAGGGAAAATGCGGATCCATACTTTGCCGCGGCGTTTCATGTGTCGCACAACAACACGACGAACCGTCTCAATCTGACGGCTGGTAATCCAGCATGGTTCCAACGCTTGCATCCCGAAATCGCCATTCTGCAGGGACGTGCCGCCTTTCGCCATGCCTCTCATGCGACCACGAAATTGCTTACGATATTTAACGCGCTTTGGCATCAACATGGTACTTACTCCGTTAATAGTTTACGCTTACTCGCTGACATAAACATCGGTCGATTCGGTCTTCTGGGGCAGGATCTCACCTTTGTAAACCCAAACCTTCACACCTATTCGGCCAAAAGTTGTCAACGCTTCCGCGAAACCATAATCCATATCCGCGCGAATCGTATTGCGCGGCACACGTCCATCAGAGATCTTTTCCTTGCGAGCCATTTCAGCGCCGGAAAGACGGCCACTAGTTTCGATCCGCACTCCTTCCGCACCGGCACGCATTGCCTGCATAACCGCTCGCTTCATCGCGCGACTATGTGAAATACGCCGCTCAAGCTGACCGGTAATGTTCTCCGCGACGAGCTGGGCATCGGCATCCGGCTGGGAGATCTCTTCTACTTCCACTTTAACTGACTTGCCGGTCAAATCTCGCAACTTTACCCGCAATTCCTTGACTGATGCTCCTTTACGGCCGATAACGATACCTGGTTTTGCAGTATGTATGGTAACTTGCACCTGATTCGGAAATCTCTCAATCTCGACGCCGGAAATACCGGCCCTCGGCATCAGTTCCTTGATCCTGTCCCGAAGAACAAAATCCTCCTGCAACAAAGTCCGGTAACGCTCGCCTTCGGCATACCAACGGGCATTCCAGTCACGATATACCCCTAAACGAAAACCAACAGGATGTACTTTACGTCCCAACTTATTCCTCCATGCGACAGGTGCCGCCCTAGTCTTCAAACTCGCGTTCAGTCAAAACGACCGTAATATGGGAGGAACGACGAACAATTGGGCGAAAACGGCCACGACCGGCAAAGCGACCTCCATATGGAGCTTTGCGATGTCGCGGGCCTTCGTCAGCATAAATGCGACTAACCAACAATTCATCGACCTCCAGGCCGTAATTTTCTTCTGCATTTGCCACGGCCGATTGAATCAACTTGTAAACGGGCTCTGCCCCTCGTTGTGGCATAAAGCGCAACGTATCCAACGCCTTTTGAGCTTCCATTCCGCGCACTGCATCGACAACCAGCCGAATCTTGCGCGTCCCAATGCTAATGTGCTTTGCTACTGCTCTTACTTCAAATGCTTCTGCCATGATTACACACGCCTACTACCTTTTCTCTCCGCCCTGGAGACATGTCCCCGAAACGTGCGCGTAGGGGCAAACTCACCAAGCTTGTGACCCACCATATTCTCAGTAATATAAATCGGAATATGGCGACGGCCGTCGTACACTGCAATCGTATGTCCCACCATTTGCGGGAATATCGTGCTAGCACGTGACCAGGTACGAAGCACCTGGCGGCCTTTCGTTTCATTGAGCCTATCGACCTTCCGCATCAACTTCGGATCTACATACGGGCCTTTTTTCAGAGAACGTGACATACTGCTACCTCCTACCGACGCTTCTTAGACCGGCGGCGGAAAATGAATTTATCTGTCGACTTATTACGACGCGTGTGTTGACCTAGTGCGGGTTTACCCCATGGCGTCTTCGGGCCAGGCATACCAACGGGTGAACGCCCCTCACCACCACCGTGCGGGTGATCATTAGGATTCATTGCCGAACCGCGAACCGTTGGTCGAATGCCCATATGGCGTTTTCGACCTGCCTTGCCTAACTTAATATTTCCCTGCTCGACGTTGCCAACCTGGCCTATCGTCGCCAAGCATTGTTGCGGCACCAAGCGTTCTTCACCCGACGGCAGACGCAACGTAACATAGGCGGGATGATCCTTTGCAAGCAACTGAGCTGAAGTGCCCGCAGAACGGACCATCTGCCCGCCCCGGCCCGGCTCTAGTTCAATGTTATGTACCAGTGTACCCAGGGGAATGTTGTTAAGCGGAAGTGTATTACCCGGCCGAATTTCACCCCTTGAACTACTGACGACTGTATCGTCGACCTTTAGCCCCAACGGAGCAATAATATACCGCTTTTCACCATCGGCATATATCAACAACGCAATACGTGCAGATCGGTTCGGATCATATTCAATTGTCGCTACGCGCGCCGGCACATCGAACTTGTCACGGCGAAAATCAATCTGACGGTAACGTCGCTTGTGTCCGCCGCCACGATGCCGAATCGTGATCTTACCACGAGCGTTTCGCCCTGCGCGCTTACGCATTCCTCTCGTCAACGCTGGTTCAGGTCGCGAATGCGTAATCTCTTCGAATGTCAGGCCACTCATGTCACGGCGGCCTGGCGATGTTGGTTTAAAAACTTTGATTGGCATTTTTCCTCCAGAGATGGACGGTAGAAACTTGGGTCAAGGGAACAAATCATCCTCGTATCCCCGCAATCCTCATCCCTGCTCAAGAAACCTCTATCTTAGACACCTTCAAACAACTCTATGCTATCGCCCGGTTCCAAAGTCACTATCGCCTTTTTCCAGCCCACCTTACGAATTGTAAGGCGACGCCAACGGCGCGATCTCTTTGCCGGCATATTTGCCACACGAATCTTATCCACGGTCACGTTAGGCCAGGCCAGTTCGACAGCTTGCTTGATCTGCAGCTTATTTGCCCGAGAATCGACAACAAATGTATATTGATTATTGGTGTCAGCTAGAAAATTACTTTTTTCCGTAACGACCGGTCGACGAATAATATTGCGCCAATGCATGATTTACTCCTCTTCCAAACCAGTGTCAACTTCGTCGACCTGGAAATCGTCGGCAAGGATACTGTTGACTACTTTCAATGACGCCAATGACATAAGTATCTTTTCGTAGCCTAGGAGGTCTCGGATATTGAGATATCCAGCATGCAGCGTCTTCACATCTGTCAGATTACGCGCCGACTTTTCCACATTTACATCGGCTTCAGCCAGGAGCAGGAGCGCACTATTGCCGGACGCAACGTTGTCCACGAAAGTGACCATCGCCTTCGTCTTAGGTGTGCTCATGGAGACTTCATCCAATATCACAATGTCTCCATTGCTTGCCTTTGCGCTCAAAGCTGACCGCAGGGCTGCGTGGCGCATCCTGCGCGGCATCTGCTTCGTATATTTACGCGGATGCGGTCCATGAGCCACACCACCGCCCACGAAAATGGGTGCGCGACGGCTGCCGTGGCGGGCATTGCCCGTTCCCTTCTGCCGGTAGATCTTGGCCGTTGATTTGTTGATTTCGGAACGACCCTTCGTCTTATGCGAACCCAAACGCGCGTTCGCCAACTGTCGCACCAACGCCTGGTGCATCAAGTCTCTATTAATATTCGCTTCAAATACACTAGCCGGAAGATCAACCAGGTCTACTTCCTGGCCAGACATGTTGTAGACTTTTGCTTTCATAACCTACGACCGCTCCCTTAGCCCTTGCTGGCCTCACGAATGATGACCAAACCGCCCTTTGCGCCAGGAACCGCTCCCTTAATCGCCAGGAGGTTTTTGTCTGCATCAATCCGCACCACTTGTAAATTCTGGGCCGTAAGACGCTCATTACCCATACGCCCTGGCATATGCTTGCCCTTGAATACATGGCCGACACCTGAAGTTCCACCAATTGAACCGGGCGCTCGCCATCGGTCCGATTGGCCATGTGTCTTGATGCCACCGGCAAAGCCATGACGCTTAACCACGCCCGCAAAACCACGACCTTTGGTTTTACCCGATACGTCAACTCGATCGCCTTCAGAAAACTGCTCAACTGTCAATTCTTGGCCAACCTTATAGCCAGCAGCTTCTTTAGTACGGAACTCACGTAAGTGTCGTACAGCAGGAACACCATCAACCGTTTTGCGGCTCGGGTGTTTCTTATTCGATTTCAATAAACCAAGATGACCTTTCTGGCCCCCTGTTAGGCGCTTCTCTTTGGTATCACCAAAACCGACTTGAACGGCATCATAACCGTCGCTATCTGTTGTCTTAATCTGTGTCACGTAACACGGCCCTGCTTGTATGATGGTCACAGGTGTAATTATCCCGCTCTCATCAAACACTTGAGCCATGCCAAGCTTGACGCCCAGTAAACCTTTCACTAATACCTCCCAGGACTGTCAGCCACCAGGCTACGACTGCATCATCCTGACGTATATTGTTACCTATCTTGACGTGCGGCTTGATTACCTACCACAATCGCCACAACAACAGTTAATACGTCCTAGATCGAGATCTCAATATCAACACCGGCCGGCAGATTCAAGCGCATCAACGTATCAATGGTCTTTGAATCAGGGTTAACTACATCAATGAGCCGTTTGTGTGTACGGATCTCAAAATGCTCGTGTGAGTCTTTGTCAATAAACGTGCTTCGACGCACTGTAAAACGCTCCAACTTCGTGGGTAGCGGTACCGGCCCAATTACTCGAGCCCCTGTGCGCTCGGCCGTACCAACAATGCGCTTCGCCGACTGATCAAGGACACGGTGATCGTAAGCCTTTAAACGAATGCGGATCTTCTGCTTAGCCATGAAAACCTTTCTAAGAGGGCGCAGGATCAATTCTGATCCTACTCCCTACGATTCGATATTACACTCTAATTAATTATTTCGGTTATCACACCAGAGCCGACAGTAAGGCCACCCTCGCGAATGGCGAACCGGCTCCCTTTCTCCAATGCTACCGGCGTGATCAACTTCACTTTCAGGTTCACATTGTCGCCAGGCATGACCATTTCCACACCTTCCCCCAACGTGATCTCACCGGTCACATCCAACGTGCGGATGTAGAACTGCGGTCGGTAGCCGTTGAAGAACGCCTTGTGCCGCCCCCCTTCATCCTTGCGCAGCACATACACCTCACCCATGAACTCTGTATGTGGTGTGATGCTGCCTGGCTTCGCCAATACCTGGCCACGCTCGATCTCCTCGCGTCCAACTCCGCGCAACAACAGACCCGCATTGTCTCCCGCTTCGACCTTGTCCAGGATCTTGTGGAACATCTCCATTGAAGTCACAACTACCTTGCGAACCTGGTCGGTCAAGCCCACGATTTCTACTTCTTTGCCCGGCAGCAATGTGCCGCGGTCCACCCGTCCCGTCACCACTGTGCCCCGCCCCTTGATCGAAAAGACGTCTTCTACCGACATCATGAACGGAAGCTCTGTTTCTCGCTGCGGATCGGGAATGTACTCGTCTACCACGCGTAGCAGCTCCCAGATCGATGCATACTCCGGCGCATCCGGGTCCTCACTCGTCGATTCCAGCGCCTGCAATGCACTGCCCATCACTATCGGTGTCTCGTCCCCTGGAAACTCGTATACATCAAGCAACTCTCGCAGCTCCAAGTCCACCAGCTCCAGCAATTCCTCGTCATCCATCTGGTCCACTTTGTTCACGTAGACGACGATCGCCGGTACTTCCACCTGCCGCGCCAACAAGATATGTTCCCGCGTCTGTGGCATCGGTCCGTCCGGTGCCGATACAACCAGTATCGCCCCATCCATCTGCGCCGCACCGGTGATCATATTCTTGATATAATCACGGTGACCCGGGCAGTCCACATGGGCGTAATGTCGCTTTTCCGTCTGGTACTCGACATGCGATATGGCAATCGTGATCCCGCGCTCTTTTTCTTCCGGCGCATTGTCGATCTGGTCGAACGCCGAAAAGTCAGCCAACCCCTTCATCGCCAGCACCTTGGTGATGGCTGCCGTCAGAGTCGTCTTTCCGTGGTCCACGTGCCCGATAGTACCAATATTGACGTGTGGCTTCTCGCGCACAAATTTCTCTTTGGCCATAATTTCACTTCCCTTGATTTATGACTACAACCTACCTAACAAACGAATAACCTGAATATGCCCTATCTTCAGCCCCAAACGGGCATCGCCTACACATATCCACGCAACACTTCGCGGGCTAAATCCTCGCTCAATGGCGCATAGTGGCTAAATTCCATCGTGAATATGCCGCGCCCCTGGGTCATTGACCGCAAGCGCGTTGCATAACCAAACATCTCCGCCAGAGGCACCTTGGCTTTAACGGTCTGCAATCCATCTAACCGCATTTCCACGCCATCAATCATGCCACGATTCGCGGACAAATTGCCGATAACGTCCCCGGTGTATTCCTCAGGCGCCACTACTTCGATAAGCATGATCGGTTCCAGCAACACCGGGCTTCCTTTGACAACGCCATCCCTAATAGCCATAGAGCCGGCGATCTTGAATGCCATTTCCGACGAGTCAACGTCGTGGTAAGAACCATCGTACAGCGTAGCCTTAACGTCCACAATTGGGTAACCGGCCAGGACGCCACTTGCCAGGGATTCTCTGATACCAGCTTCTGCAGGTCGCACGTATTCCTTAGGAATTACGCCGCCAACAATGCCATCCTCAAAAACAATCCCCGCTCCCGGTTCCAGCGGTTCCAGGCGCAATACGACATGTCCGTATTGCCCACGTCCGCCTGACTGCCGCACAAATCGGCCAACTGCCTTTTCCACGGTCCTGGTAATAGTCTCTCGGTAAGCTACTCGCGGCTTGCCCACATTTGCGGCAACGCGGAACTCACGCAGCATTCGATCAACCAGAACCTCAAGGTGAAGTTCTCCCATTCCGTACAGTACGGTTTGTCCGGTCTGATCATTCGTGCGGATCTGGAAAGTCGGATCCTCTTCTGACAACGCCTTCAAGGCAACGCCCATCTTTTCCTGATCAGCATTGCTCTTGGGTTCAATAGCCAGAGAAATAACGGGTTCGGGAAACTCAATTGATTCCAAAAGAATCGGTGCGTTCGCATTACAGAGCGTTTCACCTGTAAACGTACGTTTCAAGCCAAGCGTGGCTGCGATATCTCCCGCTCGGACTTCCTCAAGATCTTCGCGACGGTCGGCGTGCATCCGCAGAATGCGACCGATGCGCTCTTTTTTATTTTTCGTGGTGTTCAAGATGGTATCACCACTATGCAAAACGCCGGAGTAGACGCGGAAGTAAGCAAGGCGACCTACATAAGGATCGGTCACAATTTTAAATACCAGTGCCGATAGAGGCTCATCATCGCTGGCGGCTCGAGTTTCAACCTTTTCGGTGTAGGGATTGATTCCCTCCATCGGCGGAACATCTTCCGGAGATGGTAAAAAATGGACGACTGCATCAAGTACTCGCTGAATACCCTTGTTTCGCAACGCAGTCCCGCACAATACCGGTGTTGCTTCTCCCGCAATCGTAGCCTTTCGTAAGGCAGTGCGGAGTTCGTCGGCCGAAATATCGTCATCATCAAGATAACGCAACATCAACTCATCATCTGTCTCAACGATATACTCGACAATTGCTCGACGCGCAGCTGCTGCTTCCTCTCGCACTTCCTCTGGAATGTCTGAAATCACGGGAGTCGCACCAAGGTCATCTTCTTCCCAAATCGCAGCTTCCATTGACAGCAAGTCAACGATTCCCCTGAAGTCTGACTCGCTACCAATCGGCCATTGCACCGCAACAGGATTCGCTTTAAGACGATCCCGAATCATCTCGATGGTGCGGCTGAAATCAGCCCCTATGCGATCCATTTTGTTCACAAAACAAATACGGGGCACATTATATTCATCCGCCTGTCGCCATACCGTTTCCGACTGCGGCTCTACACCGGCCACGGCATCAAAGACCACCACGCCTCCGTCCAAGACGCGCAAGCTCCGCTGAACCTCGGCCGTAAAATCAATATGGCCGGGAGTATCAATGATATTTATCTGGTGATCAAGCCAGTACGTCGTAGTAGCTGCCGAGGTAATAGTAATACCCCGCTCTTGCTCTTGCGCCATGTGATCCATCGTGGCAGTGCCTTCATGCACCTCGCCCATGCGATGGATGCGTCCCGTATAGTACAGGATACGCTCCGTTGTAGTCGTCTTGCCCGCATCAATGTGGGCAATCACGCCTATATTTCGGACCCGATCAAGCGCAAAGCGATTCATCAAAACACCAATAGATTAAAAGCGAAAATGCGAAAATGCGCGATTTGCCTCAGCCATGCGATGGCTGTCATCCCGCCTCTTTACTGCGGATCCCTGCCGATTGGCAGCATCCATCAGCTCGCCCGACAATTTCTCAGCCATGGATCGGCCGCTTCGACTACGGGCCGCCGCCAATAGCCAACGCATCGCTAGCGTCATCTGGCGATGTGACTCCACTGGAATCGGCACCTGATAGGTGGCACCACCTACTCGGCGCGGCTTCACTTCAACACTTGGCGCGACATTTTGCAGAGCTTGCTCAAACACCTCGATCGGCGGTCGCTTAGCTTGCTCCTCAATTAGCTCAAAGCTAGTATACAAAATCCGCCTGGCCGTACTCTTCTTACCCATCTTCATTAGTCGATTAATGAACATGGAAACATGGATATTGTCGTAGCGCAAATCAGGCTCTACTTCACGCTTTTCTGGACTATAACGTCTTGACATAACTCAATTCCCATCTTGTACCGTTTTCCAGGCAACACCTGCCAGGATTACAGTACATCATTCAAACAACCTTACTTTGGTGTCTTTGTACCGTACTTCGAACGACCCTTCTTGCGATTCTCAACGCCACCAGCATCCAACGTGCCCCGGACAATATGATAACGAACACCAGGCAAATCCTTCACGCGACCACCACGAACCAGAACGACCGAGTGATCTTGCAATGAATGCCCTTCACCCGGAATGTAGGCGGTGACCTCGATCTGATTGGTCAACCGAACCCGCGCCACTTTGCGCAACGCCGAATTCGGTTTCTTGGGCGTCATCGTCTTCACCTGGGTACAAACGCCCCGCTTTTGAGGGGCACCCCTTGCCTGACGCGTTCTACGCTGACGGAAAGAATTAAAAGTCCATTGCAATGCAGGTGCAGTGCTTTTCTTCGACTTGGCTTTGCGCCCCTTGCGTACAAGTTGGTTAATTGTCGGCACGCTCTATTCTCTCCTTACTCATCATCTCTCGTTCTAAGGAGTTACCGTCTAACTCCGTGTTCTGTTGAACAATTTTAATTTATCTATTTACAAAACAATCGCGAGCCGTGCCAGGCCATCTACCTTCGCATCACCCCGACGCCAACTCGCGACAAACGGAGGCCACCGTAATACAATATTGCGATGGCCTCCTTTCGAATTCTTCGCTATTCGTTTGGAAACTTCAGCTTCTGTCAGCTTCTCATTTTATCCAGACATACGAAAGAAGATTTTACCACAAACAGCCGTTACGTCAAACAATCTGGAAGTTTTTAATCTTCACTTCTACTGTCCCGCCTCAACACGCTTGTTAAGAGCATTGGCACGTTCCGTTCCCATTCTTTGAACGACCTATTCTGTAGCCAGCGCGTATCGATTATCGCCGCACGCGCCTGTAATCTAGCATGCCCGCACCAGTCCACCTGTTTCGGCTGCTACGTCTGTCATCTTCTTTGCCGAATCGAATGATTTCACCATCTTCCGTTTCGGCCTCTACCGCCAATCCCAAACTCTGCAATTCCTTTACCAATACACGGAAGGATGCCGGAACACCAGGTTCCTCGATCGGCTCGTTCTTAACAATAGATTCATAGGTCTTCACTCGGCCTTGAACATCATCAGATTTTACCGTCAGCATCTCTTGCAACGTATGGGCAGCCCCGTATGCTTCCAAGGCCCACACCTCCATCTCGCCAAAACGCTGGCCGCCAAACTGAGCCTTTCCACCAAGAGGTTGCTGCGTTACCAACGAATACGGGCCAGTTGAGCGTGCATGGGCTTTGTCTTCGACCAAGTGAGCCAACTTCAACATATGCAGCACCCCAACGGTAACAGATTGGTCAAACGGGCGTCCCGACTTACCATCAATCAGGAGTTCTTTCCCCAGATAGGGCAGCGGAACATGCGTGACGCTAGTAATCTTGGCAGCAAGCTCTTCCACTTCATCCAATTCCGCCGTCATCGGATCAATGCCAGTATCCTTCGGCAGAAGATCATCTTGCTTCTCGAGCATCGTGGCACACCACTCACGCGCGCAAACCTCTATGGCCTTCTCATTTAGAGGATGCCACTCATATTTGCGGGAGCCCAATCGCTCAGCAAAGATTTCATCCGGATCCCAACCACGACCCTTAAGCCACTCCTTAACCACAGAGAAGCGAGCATAACCTTCATCAACCTTCAAGCGGCCAACGTCGTAGCCCATATCACCAAGCCAGGCCTCTATAAACAAGCCACGCGCTTCTGCATCATCCCTGAGCGATTCAAGATCATAGTCAATCTCTTCGAGCCAATCCCATGCCCAGTCCGTGGCAATCTGCCAACCCCGGTCAATCAACCAGGCCCGAGCCAGTTCAGCCGCAATTTCTCGCTCACTGGCGCCATCAAACACCGGCGTAATAGCGCGAAAACCCAACCGAGAAGCTGCCCAACCAAGGTGAATCTCCAGAACCTGACCGATATTCATACGACCAGGCACGCCTAGCGGGCTCAGGACAATATCTATCGGAGTCCCATCCTTCAGATAGGGCATATCTTCCACAGGGACGATTTTAGAAATCACGCCCTTGTTCCCATGGCGACCAGCCATCTTATCGCCTTCCGAGAGCTTACGTCTCTGTGCGACACTGACGCGCACCATCGTCTCGACACCGGCAGGCAAATCACGATCACGCTGCCGGTCAAAAACCTGGACGTCAACGACCTTGCCGCGGGCTCCATGCGGCAACCGCAGGCTAGAGTCTTTCACTTCTCGCGCCTTATCGCCAAAAATCGCGCGAAGTAGTTTTTCTTCTGGGCTTAGCTCCTTCTCACCCTTCGGCGTAATCTTACCGACGAGAATATCGTTCTCATTGACGTCTGCCCCCACGCGAATAATCCCGCGCTCATCCAGATCTTTAAGCGCGTCCTCGCTGACATTGGGGATATCATAGGTGATCTCTTCCGGCCCGAGCTTTGTATCACGCGCCTCGACTTCGTGCTTTTCAATGTGAACCGAAGTAAAAAGATCGTTGCGAACCAGATTCTCACTCACCAAAATGGCGTCTTCGTAGTTACCACCTTCCCAAGATAGAAAAGCTACCAACACGTCCTGACCAAGCGCCAATTCTCCATTACTCGTAGAAGAACTATCAGCTAGAACATCGCCTTCCGCAACACGCTGGCCCTTTACTACTACGGGTCGCTGATCGATGCATGTGCTTTGGTTCGAGCGATTATACTTGCGCAGCTTATAAGCTCTTGGCCCATCTTCGCCAATCACAACCACTTGATCACCGGTCACACTGGCAACTTCACCAGCTTCCTTTGCCTGTACAACCTGACCAGAATTCCGGGCAGCCTGTAATTCCATACCGGTGCTTACGATGGGCACGTGCGGCTGCAATAAGGGTACTGCCTGGCGCTGCATGTTTGAACCCATTAGCGCACGATTGGCATCATCATGTTCCAAGAATGGAATCAGTGCCGCAGACACCCCAACAATCTGGCGTGGTGCTACATCCATATAGTCAACGCGTGGCACAGACGTAAAACGGAACTGTTGGTTACGACGTGAGGAAACACGAGTCTCAACAAATTGCCCTATATCGTCGATAGCAGCATTAGCCTGAGCAATTGTGTAATGATCTTCCTCGTCCGCCGACATGTAGGTTATTTCATTCGTGACAAAGGGTGTGACAGATACCTGATCAATATTAGCTGACTTGATCTTTTCGGCTAATTCATTTGAGATGGTTGTCCCGGCATCGACTATGATCTCACCGGTATTTGGATCAATCACATTCTTGAGCACACTATGCCCAACCAAACTATCATCGCTTCCTTCAATCATATTCCGTACGCGACGATAAGGAGTTTCAATAAAACCATATTTATTGACACGGCCGTAAGTCGCCAACCGCCCTATCAGACCGATATTCGGACCTTCTGGCGTTTCGATGGGGCAAATGCGGCCATAATGACTGTGGTGCACATCCCGCACCTCGAAACCTGCACGCTCCCGGCGCAGACCGCCAGGACCCAATGCCGAAAGGGTTCGTTTATGGGTCAACTCCGCCAGTGGATTCGCCTGCTCCATAAACTGGCTCAACTGCGAACTACCAAAGAACTCACGTATCGAAGCCACCACCGGTCTTATGTTGATCAAAGCGACTCGGTGTCAAGTTGTCACTGTCGCGGATGGACATTCGTTCTCGTACAACCCGCTCCATGCGCCGCAATCCAACTCGCAATTTTGCCTGCAGCAACTCCCCAACCGTTTTAATACGCCTGTTACCCAAATGATCAATGTCATCTGGTCCCTCTTTGCCGTTATTAATCAAAATCATACGTCGCACAAAACGGTATATATCGTGCTGAGTTATCGTCCTGTGTGTTAGAGGTACCACATCTTCCAGATCAAGACGCTTGTTCAACTTATAACGACCAACTTTCGCCATATCGTACCGTCGCTGATCGAACAATTGCTCAGAAAGATACTGTCGTGCATTGTCAAGTGTCGGCGGGTCACCGGGCCGCATGCGCTTATAAAACTCAATCAATGCCTGTTCCGGCAATGGTTTGTCCGGGATCCATGGCGGTTCTTGCTCAATGCTGCCCTGGATATAGAGGTGCTCACCATTGGTATCTACGTCCTCAAAGAGCGCCAGGATCTCCTCATCCGTTCCATCTTTCAACAGCGGATCGTTAAGACCATCATCAATAGCCGCCATTGCCCGCAAGAACAGCGTAACCGGTACCGTCCGTTTACGGTTGAACTTAATGGTCAAATAGTCCGTCTTTCGGGTTTCAAACTCCATCCATGCTCCACGGTCTGGAATGAGTTTACCCATGGCCAAAGGCCGGCCCGTGGTCCGTTCCTCTTCAACCTCGAAATACGCGCCGGGTGAGCGAATTAGCTGGCTAACCACGACACGTTCGGTTCCGTTTATAATGAACGTACCCGCAGGAGTCATCAATGGGAAATCGCCCATAAAAATATCCTGCACAATTGGCTGGTCCATATCTGTGCTATACAACATCACCTTCACATTGATAGGGGCTGCATAGCTCATGTCTCGCTCGACACACTCTTCGACGCTGTACTTCGGCTCACCAAACCAATACTGAAGATCAAAGCCTTCTACCTCGGGGCGATCCGACGGGAAGTAGAGCTGCAAATTACCTTTGAAGCTCTCAATGGGCGAAATCTCGTCAAACAACGCGGCGAGACCTTCATCAATAAACGTCTTGAAAGAATCCAACTGAATCTCAATCAGCGAAGGCAATTCCAGTGGATTAATTGTTCGGGCGTACGACTTCGTAGGTCTACTGGGCATAAGTTATTCACCTGCTCCCTGCCGGGAATATCTTCCCGGCCCAATAAAATCTTCAACTATCAAAAACAAGGGGTGCAACCAATTTGCTGCACCCCTTGAAAAGGGCTTTCGCTTTTTAAATGTAATCCCAAAATTCGCAAAGTAGGCATAATAGGCGAAATTGTATTATACAAGACTAGATGCTACTTGTCAACTGGTAATATAGATCCTCGATTTCCTGGCCGGCGCGGCGCCAATTGTATTCATTCTCAGCCCGCTGGCGCAGTTGCAATCCCAAGCTGGCGCGTTGGTCCGGATTGTGTATCAACTGTCTTATCGCCGAGGCAAAGGCATCCGTATTCCCAACAGGGGCATAAAGACCCAGATCCGCCAAATACTCCCTGTGAACCGGCGTGTCAAAGGCTACAATAGACTGGGCCATGGCCATATAATTGAGCAACTTACCACTTCCTTCCGTAGTCGAAACCTTTGGAGCAACGGCAATTTCCCCTAGCGCCAGATAGTGCGGTGCGTCCCGATATTCGATTTTTCCGGTAAACGTCACTCTGTCACCAACCCCCGCCAACTCAGCCAAAGTTTGATACCGTTTTACGTTTGGATAGCCCATGATCAGAAAGTGTGTCTGTTCGCCCACCTGATTAAGCTTGGACGCGACGTCTATTAGCTGGGGTATGCCTTGATAATCTGTCAGCAAGCCAAGATAAGCGATAATGAGCCGGTCTTCTGGTATTCCCAACTGCTCACGTAATCGTCTGGAATCTTCGGGAGTCAACAGATCCGGTCTGAAGCGCTCCGTATCAGCACAATCCGGTAGTGGTCTAATAACCTCGGGGTTCACGTGAAAGTCCAGCTTGCAGAAGCGTACCAGCCTGCATGGAGCTTGTAAGGATTGCCTCTGGAAGCCGACAGGTAATGAATCGTTCTGCACGGCGTAACCAGGGGAAAAGACGGCCGTTAGGATCAAGAAATTTATGATCCACCATCTCGGCCGTCAGGCTACCTTGAAAATCGAAAACCAACGGCACCCGCAGCAATCGCGCCAGAAGCCCGCCAATCAGCGCTCCTTCATGCATGTGTCCATGAATAACATCCGGTCGAAATCGCAGCCCTTCTATAATTGATTGGGCTGCGAGAAAAACATCAAAAGCTAACTTATGCCGCGAGGATCCTACTTCATAATCGGTATGCCAGGGCAGCGGGGCTGTGCGCCGGATCTCCAAACCCGGCATATCACTTCCTTTGTAATAGGTAACGATGGTTACTTTGTGACCCAATATTTGAAGTGCCCTGGTCTCTTCCAAGATGCGAATATGGCCACCATAGTCGCTAAAAAAGGACGTGGGCGCAATCATCAGGATGCGCAATGAGCGCCCATCTGTTGTAGATTTTATTGAATTCATGCTGAGCCCAGCAGAAAGAACACAACGTCACGCCGGCTGTCAGCTCTTGAGGCAAGATTAGTCGTTATTACTAGTCTCCACCTCGACTCGCCAAGCTGCCAAACAGACGCTGACTAAGGCCGGGAACCTCCCCTGCCGAATCCTTGCCTTCAAGCCAGTCGTTTTCACTTCGATCCTGTAACCACTTGCTTCGATCGTTCCTTAACTCCAGCAACAAGGCCGCCAGCACCTCTTGGTTATCCTCTTGAATCCAGCGTCGTAAATCTTTGAACTCTGACATTACCGCATCCAACCAGCGCAAAGTCGCCGACTTGTCATTTAGTGCCAGATGGGCAAGCTCTTCCGCTTCCTGATCCAAAGCACTCGTAGCCATAGCGAACGGGAGATCTGCGAAGCGCAGCATATCACGCCAGCCGGCAGCGTTATTCACAGATCTGAATAGGGCCGCTGCCATCAGCCCAGGTACAGTTTCAACCCCTTGAGCCAAGTTGTCATATTCTAAAGGATCCACAAAATAGGGACTGGCTCCTAGAAGTCGCCCGAAGTTAACTGCCGTCTCGACGGCCTGCGGATCCGTCCGGGCTCCCGGCATGAGACAAAAAATGCTATTCTCAAATAGGTCGGCGCGCGCTTTCTCGGCATCAGCCAGCCCGTCTGCGAATGTGCCAGCAGCAAATACCGGCCTCGCGCCTACATAATGGCCTTGACGTAAATAAGCTTCTGCCAGTTTGATGCCGGGTCCTTTCAGAGCAGTCAGATCGATGATCAAGGTATGTTCTTTCAGATCCTCTCCGATCGCACGCAGAGTACCTTCCAGCTCCACGGAAGGCATTGCCAGCACCAAAATATCTGCTTCCGCCGCCGCGCGTATGAGGTTCGATTCCGCTTTGTCAATTGCGCCGAGTTCAACCGCTTGTTTTTGCAGAGCGGGATCACTGTCATGCCCCAGGACGGTGACATCAAGAGGGCCTTCCTTTATCGACAAGGCGATGGAGGCTCCTGTACGGCGCAATCCGATAATCGTGATAACTTGGGTCTTCATAAAATTACTCCGTAAGCCAATGCAATACTTCTTTAGTTCTGATCATCTGCCCGCTGCAGCAGAAGTAACAGTTCGTCTTCAACCGTGGCTGGTCCACACCGCAAATCATCCTGATGACGGAGTATCAGGTTAACCGTCTCAGGAGTCAGAACCGGCAGCTCTCTGTCATTTCAGCCCCCCAACGAGCATGTTGGGCACGAACGACAAACGGCCGTTTCCAACCTCGCGCTTCGCCTTGCCCCCACTTGACCAGTTGCTTTGGCATCGACGCTTCGACAATCACAACAAGGACCCGATCCCACGGAGACAAAGACTCGCGCGTTTTTCCAACATCATGCAATAACGCTGCTGCCAGGAGGTTTGGCTGGGAATGATCTGCTTCTCTTAAAGCGCGGTACACGCGATAAGCGTGCCATTGATCGCTCTCATCGAAACGTGCAAAGAGATCTAATTCCGATCGGCTCAAGACAGCCGAAATCTCCAAACAAGCAGGTTCCGGCAAAGGTTGGGCCGTCACATTCCACCAGAATTGTGTCAGCCGATAGCGCATGTTCAAGTCAATAGCCAATAAGTAAACCCATCGCAGCCGAGGCTGGCGTCATTACCAACCTACCCAAAACATCAACCCCAATCATCGGCAGAAAGAAAATCAGAGCCAACAATATCATGAAGCCATACTGCTCCAACGGCCGCAATCGATACGCCATTTCTAGCGGCAAGATACCCAACAAGATCTTGTATCCGTCCAATGGTGGAACCGGTATCATGTTAAAGAAAGCCAATATCAAGTTGATCCAGATGAACTGGGTCAGCACGAATGCTGCCGACGGCAGCGTGCCTTCAGAAGCGAACGTTGGGGCCAACATCCCTAGCCGGAAGGGGACAGATGCAGCGGCCGCCATCATCAAATTCGAAAGCGGTCCTGCGGCAGCCACAATTGCCATAGACGTGCGCGGATTCCCACGCATGTTGCCGGGATTAACCATCACAGGTTTTGCCCATCCAAAACCAGAGACAAGGAGCATGATGGTTCCGAACGGATCCAGGTGAGCAAGCGGATTAAGGGTAATTCGCCCCTGGCGTCGAGGAGTCAAATCACCCAGATAATTGGCTGTCACAGCATGAGCTAGTTCATGAACGGTAAAAGCGATTAGAAGCACAATCACGCGTGCTATAATTGTCGCAGGATCTAATCCAAGCATTCTTTTCAGTATACCTTTTGCCCTAAGCGGGGGCGAATCTGCTCATGCGGCCAGGACTTCTACAGCATGCGGGTTCAGCGCCAGGCGAACATGTTGCCCACTTATACTTTCCGGGACATCTTGCATCTCAAACATCAAAGCCAAATCGTTAACCGTCGTCCAAACCTGATAGAATTTACCACGGAAAGATACGGCCGTGATTTCCACATATAATTCGTTCACAACCTCATCTGCACCAGATTCGATCTGCCGCGCCGCGTCCGGCCTGATCAAAACTGTTACCGCAGTTTTATCGGCTGGCAATGACTGGTCCACGCACAATTCTCCAATATCAGTGAGAACTTTGTCCAGTGCTGCCACTGTGCCGTCTATTAGGTTATAGAATCCCAGGAATCGTGCCACAAAGGGGCTAGCCGGATGGTTATAAACAACTTCCGGTGCAGCCAATTGCTCGATTCGTCCCTGGTTCATCACCGCAATGCGATCAGAGACCGCAAACGCCTCCGTCTGATCGTGGGTCACGTAAATAGCAGTAACTCCAACACGCTTTAGGATCGTACGCAAGTCATTCATAAGGCGCTCGCGCAATGCGCGGTCCAGAGCGCCCAATGGTTCATCAAGCATAAGAAGTCGAGGCCTTGGCGCAAGCGACCGCGCCAGTGCCACTCGTTGTTGCTCGCCGCCTGACAACTGATCAATATTTCGTTCACCGAATCCGGACAGATCTACCAGATCCAGCATCTCGTTCGCGCGTTGGCCAATATCCTCTTGCGAAACGCCGTGCATCCGTAAACCAAATGCCACATTATCATAAACATTCTTGTGCGGAAAGAGGGCAAATTCCTGAAACATCAAGCCGAAATCACGCTTATGCGCTGGTATTGGGGCTACGTCACTCCCGGCAAACCAAACCTCGCCACCATCCGGCGGCTCCAGTCCGGCAATCATGCGCAGCAAGGTAGTTTTCCCGCAACCGGAAGGACCAAGTAGGCAAACTATCTCGCCCTCTTCTATCGAAAAGGTGACATCGTCAACAGCAGGTTTCCCCGCTTCGAAGCTTCTTTTCAACGATCGCACTTCCAGCAACGCCATGGCCTTCCTACAATAAACCAGCTACAACATCACAGGCCCGCTAAAAAGGGCAGCTTCATTTATACTATATTTGCGCTTCCAATTCTTCAATTGTGCCTTCAACCAGTTCGACCAGGTCGGCCAACATCTCCGTATCAAAGCGAAACTCAGCGCCGGCGGCCTCGAACAGCTCTGGTAGAGGCTTCGTTCCACCCAGAGCAAGCGCCTCACGGTAAGAAACAACAGCGCCAGCTTGATCTTTCAATGCATTCCTCCACACTTGCAGCGCTCCTAACTGGGCCATACCGTATTCAATATAGTAGAAAGGGATGTGGAAAATATGCAGTTTGCGATGCCATCCACTCACCCGCTCACTTTCAAGTCCTGAGAAATCAACATCTGGCATGAATCGATCCCATAAATCGCTCCAGGCGGCGTCGCAGTTGTCTGGATTTTTCGCTGCATCCGCATTCGTATAAACCCAATGTTGAAAGGCATCGACCACTGCCATGTAAGGCAGGAAAAGAAGCACCGCTTCAAGATGCTCAATTCTAGCCCTAGCCGCTTCGCCAGGGGTGTAAAAGCCACCATAATCCTTGGTTAGATAAGGTGCTGACAGCAATTCCATGCTCATCGAGGCTACTTCTGCAAACTCCATGGGCGAATCAATTTGCCAGACAAAGGGAAGATCGGCCGTTGCAAAGACGTGGAATGCATGTCCGGCCTCATGCAATAGTGTCTGCACATCATCGTGCGTTCCGGCGCCATTCATAAAGATGAACGGGCGTCTGCGAAGCGGAAGCGTACTGCAATAGCCCCCTAATGCCTTGCCGGCACGTGTATCCAAATCCAACAAGTTTTCTTCCGCCATCGTAGCAAAGTGGCGCGCAAGAACCGGATCAACATCCTGGAACATATTCAAACCACCCTGGATCAATGCGTCTTGTCCTTCATACGGTTTGAGAGGCGGCGCATCGCTCGTGTCCACCTCAACATCCCAAGGACGCAAGCTGCTCAAACCCAACTGCCTGCGCTTCTTCTCATAGATACGCTTTGCTGCTGGTACCACAACTTCTTCTATGGCTTTGTGGAAAGTGAAGCAGTCATCCGCGGAATAGGCAAAGCGATCGTAGCCGCGAAATGCATAATCGCGGAAATTATCCATACCGGAATTCACGGCAAGCTGTCGGCGCAACGCTAACATTTCGACGTACAATTGGTTCAGCTCCTCCCGCCGGGCCAGCCATAATTCCATCATTGTCTTCCAAGCGCGTTCGCGAACCGAGCGTTTCTTGTCTTTGAGAAACACTGCCAATTGGCTCAGGTTCTTCTCTTCACCATCCCAATCAGTTACCATTGCTCCGGTAATCTTGTCATATTCATTGGCGAGCTTGGCTAGGTCTGTTTGCAGAGGCACATTTTCTTCACAAAAAAGATCCGCCTGATTTCGCATATTTCTTACTGCAATTGTCAGATCAGAAACGGCAATGCCCTCGGCGTTCATGGCCAAAAACCGTTCTTTGAGTTCCTGGTCAGCAATCGTTGCCGGCGGTTGCACATTGCTCACAAACTCGAGAAAATCTTGTTCACGGCTCTTGTCGGCCGTATCGAGTGATTTCTTGATATGGATCATCGCCCCGGCTTCCCACAGAAGCGCACTCAACCGCGACCAATCTTCTAGCCACTCGCGCAGATTATGATCCTCAACTTCTCGCCGCCGTAGTTCACCAAAATACGGCTCAAAAGTTTCCCATTTAAGAACATCAATTTGGTCAATACTGGTAGGAAAAGTGGAAAAACTCATAACAGGTTACCTTGCCAAAAGGGCAACTAGCTCCATATGCAACCCAAGGTCCAGATGGAATCAAACAGAAAAAACAAAGCCCTTGCAATCCGTGCAAGGGCCTTCTTCACGTTCTGAGGCGACGACGGGATTCGAACCCGTGAATGAGGGTTTTGCAGACCCTTGCCTTACCACTTGGCCACGTCGCCAAAAACAGCACGGCAGGCCCTAAAGCCTGCCGCACGACCAGAGCGGGCGACGGGATTCGAACCCGTGGCCTTCTCCTTGGCAAGGAGACGTTCTACCACTGAACCACGCCCGCAAATCAGTTGCCTTACAATAAAACCTAGCTAAGGCTGATGCCAGGACCCAGACTTGAACTGGGGACACCTGCATTTTCAGTGCAGTGCTCTACCAACTGAGCTATCCCGGCGAGGCAAAGGACCAAGCACTCTGTTAAAGATATCGAGATTCTATCCAAAGGCAAGTTAGATGTCAAATAGAGGCGTGCACTCGCAATGCCAGCCAGCTTGTCCTTCAGGCAAGGTTAATAAACCGCTATTTCATTTCCCAAGAATGCCATGAAGAACCCGTTAAGTCTATCGTAAAGAGATCAAAGGGAGTCAATCGACAATCCTTAACATGTCTTCTCTCTAGCCCCAGAATTCATTCTGCGTGATCGGCGAATGAAACCTGTGGCCTATCTGATTAGCCAAGTTCGAAACAGAGATCAACCACTTAGTCTGCGTATGACCGTCACACCCAGACAACATTGACGACCCAATCAAGTGAAAATCATCGGTTTCCGGTTTTTCAAGTGGTGAAGCCGCTACTCTTCACAGTACCTGTGAAATGCGGTAGACTCTGTCAAGTAAGCAGGGTCAACGTTCGAGTGTTCATGGTAGTTTCATAAGGGAGTGGTTGTGCTCTGGTGGGTGCCCTGGTCTTCAAAACCAGTGGCCGGTCGCGCGGAGCGAGCGGCGGTGGGTTCGACTCCCATCCACTCCCGCCTTTCAACTAACGGCCGATTCTTAATTCATAGCTCGCTGGCTCCAAAGTCGTCGGAGCAGTAGCGGCAACGATAAGAATCGGCCGTCCCTTTGTCTCTCCTTCTGCAAGCGTCAGCGAAAATTCACTGTTTTCATCTACAGGTAGTGTTTGAATATTTAAGCCTTGATCGCTATGCGAAATTAGTTGCAGATGCCACCTTTGCGGCAAGTTGGACGTAGCGCGCGTAAAGCCCTCTGCCGTCCAGCCAGCGCCGTCGCTTTCCACATCGTCCAGGAAACCAATCTCAGGAATTCCGATATCATCCACGGCAAAGCCGCCGAAAGTGAGTATGGGATCGGTGACATATTCGAAACGCAGCAAGATTTCTTGTCCTGCAAAGGCGCTAAGATCGATATTCTCATGTAGCCACTGCCGCGTCCTGCCGCTGTAGAAACGATCCGTCAGTGCCGATCCCGCCGGGTTATCTTCCGGATCCATGCCTTGCATCTGTTCACCTGAGAGAGGGATCCAGGTACGGCCTCGGTCCAACGAAACAGAAACATATGCAAAATCATAACCCTGCTCGATATCTGCATATACGTTGTAGTTGAGCGTTGCCACTTCGACCTCTCGTAGATCAAAAGCGCGCGTGAGGCGTGGATTACTGTAATTAGCACGTTGCGCGAACCAAAACATACCCCCGGAAACCTGCTCCTCGCTCAGCAGTGGTACCGTTTCGTCTCCCTTGAAGGTGATTCTGGTCGTTTCCTCAGACAATTCATAATAATCCGCCGCGTATTGCCGCACATCCGTCTGGTAACTAATAGGAAAGCCAGCCAAGGATGTCAATAATGCTCTATTTAGTCCGGTGCTCTCGAAATGGTATTTCGCAGGTGCTTGCGGATCATCATGAATAGCCAGTGCAACCAGCCAATCCAACCATAACGACTCGCCGCTTAATTCTAGATTATTGGCGCCGGCAACTTCATCGATCGCCTTGAGCCCGGGGTACGGGCTGGTGGCAAACTCCAGGTAGAGATCTTTTCCCAGGCGATCATAAATGTATCGGTTTAGTAAGTAGCCTTGACCATAGAAAGCGGCCGTAGCACCCTCAGTCCAGCTATTGAGTTGTTGATCAGGTTGTTCCAAGAACAAATTGCCACGCGCTACGCCGCTGTTTGGCAGCCCAAGTAGCTGCGCCGCGAGAGTGGCTGAACCCTCAATCTCCCAATCGCTGTCAGCTTCATCGTAGTTATCTTCGATCATATGGCGGAATTCGTGCGCCAAAGTGCCAAGATAATTGTCGTCGCCGAAACGACGAGCATTCATCACAAACATCTCTCGTTCGTTCGAACGTGGATCAACCGCTCTCGGTAAAAAATCAGTGGCGTTTACAAGGCCTAAATATGGGCATTGATCAACCGTTTCCTCAGTTACTCCACACAACGCCGTCGGCGAGACATGAACAATATGCAAGCGCGGATCACCGTCAATTCCCGGGTTGTTTTCTGAACCAAATTGGGCTACGACACCCTCGTAGATCAGATCAAACGCTGCGGTCACGCTCCTAAGTTCATCTTTATCAGGTGCAATTGAATAAGGGCCTTTGTCAAACCAGAAGTAAGCGTGATCGCTAACCGCCAGTAATTCAGCGTCTATGTCACTAACGGTATTGTGGACTATGTCAAGGATAGTGAACGACTGCTGTGCTCCCAGCGGCAATGGGCCGACGACGGGACCTTTCTCCGCGATGGTAGTGTCGGGCAGGCCATTAAATGCGACGGCTAGGCGCACATCGTCACGCACGGGAGGACGTGATTCAGCCAACTCCAATGCAGTAGCCGCTTCTTGTGAGGTAACCGGAGCGGCTGGTGGAATCGCAATTACCGCTGCTGAAGTCGGAGACGCACTAACAACGCTATTCGAGTTCGCTCGCGTCGGCATGGGTGAAGCGAGAACCGCTTCAGAAATCCCGTTCGGAGCCAGGGAAGCCGCAGCAACGGTGGGCGAAGCTATACTTGTAGCTATCTCAACGACTCCAGCCAACGAGTCCTTCTCAGGTAAGCTGGAATCACCCACACATCCCATAAGAACAAGAATCAAGGCAAACAAGATAATCTGGAATCGAAACATAGTTGACCCTTTCTTTCATGGCAACGCAAGCCACTATCTTAACTTACTATCCTAAAACGATATGCGGAAAGCAATTCTACACATACAAGAATCGTCACCATCTTATGATGTTCTTAACTCTCTGGTTGAAGCCCAACTGTGCAGCTAGAATAGGAAGTTCAAGATCAAGTAACCCGTGAAAATGGTGTCAAGAACCTGCTTGTTGCTAAACGCCGCAGACGCGGTCCGATCTTCTTGGTAACCGTTTAGGCACACCTATGCACAATATCTCAACTTACAAGCGCTTTTTCTACCGCTATTTAGGCACCATGTATTGGCTCATATACTGGACAGAAACACATAGGATTCTTGGCCCTCGGCTGAGCACAATAATCAGACTCCTTGCTTGGCTTCCCCCGTTCCTGGCTTGGATTCGCCATTGGGGTGATGTCGCGTTTATCTTCACACTTATCTTCTTACTGTGGATCCACTTCAGCTACTGGCGAGCCAAACGTACCGGCTACTATCGTTTTGTAGGGGAAGGCTCCGAACTTCTAGCTACAGATCAGATCACACCGCTTCCCACGAACAGACATATCCCAGTATACGCGACTGGCATTTTTAGTTTGAGAGACTGGGAAAGAAATGTCATGTTCATGCCCGCAGAATATTGGCAAGTACCCTTGGGCGACCACGCCATAATGGTGCAACATCTACCAGGACGCTACCTGTATCAGTTTATTAGCGCGGAATTGTTACAGAACCTTGAACGGGGTTGGCTTCTCTTTGGTCCTAATCCCAACCCCGCCATCTCCATAACCTTTCTATCCACATGGGGACCTGAGTTTGATGATCAGACTTTCAGCCTGCTTGGCAGAAGCAATAGCAAGCCAGTTGAAAAGGTTCGCAAAATATACCTATCCTTCGACAATGAAGAATTCGAACAGGCCGTTTGGCAAAACCTTCTTTTTGAGGCTAGGCGCATTCGTTCCGGACAGATGGCATCAAGCTAAAGTGCTTTCGTCTCCTGAGTCCCAGACAAATATGCAAGAAGCAATATAGCCTGGCTTGTTTTTTCGACAGAGGTCAGGTCGAGATTGGTGCGCTGCAGGCCCGGAATAATCAAGTCTGCCTGGGGGAATGAGACAGCGCATTCCACAAAACCATCTTCAAAGAAAAGAACTTGAGTTTTTGAAGGCATACGCGCCACATCACTTGGCTCGCGTTGTTAGCGAGTTCATACCCATGTCTTTAGTCACTCCGCAAAACTGATTGACAAAATATTGCCTTATTCCTATACTCAGCGCACTCACTGGCGTTGGCCATTTTGGACCGGCCGGTCTGAACTGGCCATGGTAGCGCCTTACCCGGAGGAGCAGGTACATGAACGGTGTGCCCGCGCGCCTGATAGTCAAGCGTGGTCCAGATCCAGGACAAGAATATATTTTAGCCCCGGTGGAAACTACAATTGGCCGGAGTTCTACCAATGATATTTCTATCGTTGATCCCGAAGTATCGCGCCGTCACGCTTGTATCAGGCACGAGGGCCATAGATATATTATCGAAGACTGGACCAGTACCAATGGAACGTACGTGAATGGGCGCCAGATCAGTGGCATTGTTGCCCTCAATAATGGGGATGAAATCAGGTTCGGTGAAACAATTTTACTTCGTTTCTTGTCCAGTTTCGCCCCAGAGAACTTACCTCCGCGCACGCCACCGTTAACATCGGACTCCACCGCGGCAGAAACCCTTCTAGTGGCAGTGCCGCCAGCGTGGTCAGCTGTAGCCCAACAGGATAATTCATCTTCGGATCATGCTCAACCGCTGCCGTCCGACGAATTCGTTGTGCCAGAAGACCATCAACCTGCACGCCGCGCTCGGCGCCTGTTGCTGGGGTGCGGCTGTGCCTTTTTCTTGCTTGCTTGTCTTTGCGCGGGATCACTTTTCTTCCTGGATGGCTACCAGCAAGGCCGCTTATTATACTGTGGTCCAATACGGCCGTTCTTCGAAATATTTTTGGGGCCAGTCGGATTCGCCCCAATTTGCCCTATATAGAAATGTCTTAAGAAGAATCGCCATGGCAACGAACCCGAAGCTGCGCCCTCTTGACTTTCAACCCGTATCCTACCAAGGACAACAGATGTGGTTTCTGCGCGATCCGCTGCAGCTGTCAAGAATCCAGCTTTTCTTTCCTGCGCCTATGATCCAGTTGCTGGGTTTTCTGGATGGAACTCGTACACCCCAAGATGTCCATGCTGCCTTCTGCCGCCACGTGGGCGCCAGCCTTGCATTTGATATTGTTGCTGATGCCCTTTCCAAACTGGACGAAGCCTGCCTGCTAGACAATAGACATTCACAACAGCTAAAAGAGGAACATCTACAAACATATCGCGATCAACCTTATCGCCAACCGGCATTGGCTGACTTGGGCTATCCTGCCCAACCAGAAAAGCTTACCGAATTACTTAAAGGTTACGCTGGCGCGGATTGCCAAGAAGAATGGAAACCCTGGCGTGGAAGAGGAATTATTTCGCCTCATATTGATTATGATCGCGGCGGCCCTGTCTATAGCCAGGTTTGGCGCCGGGCCGCCACGGCCGTTTCGGAGGCCGATCTTGTCCTCATCTTCGGCACCGACCACAACGGTGGTCCGGGCACGATTACCCTCACCCACCTGCCCTACGCCACTCCGTACGGTGTTATGCCTACAGATCAGAAACTGATCGATAAGCTAGCCGAATCCATCGGCCCTGACGCCGCCTTTACCGATGAGCTGCACCATAAACAGGAACACTCAATCGAACTATCGGCTGTTTGGCTGCACCATATCTGCGATCAAGCTGGTGTAGCGCCCCCTCCAATGGTGCCTATCCTGGTCGGATCCTTTCAACAATTCGTCATGAACGGCGCTCATCCTGCTGCTGATACGCGCCTTGCCGCTATCATCGAGACGTTGCAACAGGAAACCACAGGTCGACGCGTATTGGCGGTTGCCTCCGTTGATCTAGCTCACGTTGGCCCAAGTTTTGGAGATATGTTCCAGATGGATCAACATCGGCGCTCTGACTTGAAGATACAAGACCAAGCACTAATGTCGGCCGCTGCGGTCGGTGATGCCCAAACATGGTATCAACAAATAGCCACCGTTCAGGATCGCAATCGCATCTGTGGTTTTGCCCCCACCTACCTTTTGCTGCGCTATCTTGGCCCCACATCCGGTCAGCAGATCGCCTACGATCAATGTCCGGCCGATCCACAAAACAATTCGCTTGTATCCATTTGCGGACTCTTGCTCAATTGATCGGTGTTTCTATTGAAACACTCCTTACTAGGTTCGTTCTGGGAAAAAATAAATAAGGCCGAACTCGCGTTCGGCCCCATCTGCTAACGGAACTGAGATTTTCCCGCTTATACTTCGCCCTGAAGTATGTCAAGAAGACCAACCCGCACGTTAAAGGCGTCAATCAGAGCGTCCATCTCATCCACATGGCCATGAATGTTGGTCCAATATTCAGGATCATACCATTGGTCCTGAATTTCTTCATAGGTCTTGCCTTGCTGCTCAACCCAGGTGAAATATTTCAGATTATGGACCCGTTTGCGATCCACATAGGTCAATTCCTGCATGTTGCCGGTAGATTCGCCCATCAGATATTGATGGAAGACACCGGAGGCATCCAAGTTAGTGAATTCACCTTCTTCTTCATTCAATTCAACCAGGCGGCTCTGGTACATTTCCATGGAATCCGTAGCAACGGTGATGATGACATCATTCTCGCTCATCTCGTAATACTTGGCGGTTTTGATAGCGGCCAAAACATTGGCGACACTGGAAATGCCCAAGAGCGGGAGGTCAGCCACGAGAGCAGGATCCACACCCTGGCTGGCCAGGAATTCTTGACCAACCGGCTCATTGAAGAGGCGAATCAAGCCCATCGGGCCAGAATCATCGATGGCAGTAACAATATCAGTGTTATTGACGTTGTGAATCCAGGGAACGTGTTTGTCGCCAATACCTTCAATGCGGTGGGCGCCGAAGCCATTATTGAGGAGGGTTGGGCACTGCAGCGCCTCACTGGCCACGATTTTACTGAGCGGGAACTGCTCTTTCATGTAATCACCACAGGCAATCGTGCCGCCGGAGCCGGTGTTGGAAACCGTGGCTCGGAAGCGGTCGCCGTCCTGCATGACTTCGCCTAGGACTTCCATCATAGCCCGTCCGGTAACTTCGTAATGCCAGAGGTAATTGCCGAACTCTTCAAACTGGTTGAAGATCACCAAATCTTCACCTGAAGCGCGTAGTTCCCAGCACTTGTCAAAGATCTCCTTGACGTTGCTTTCGGAGCCGGGGGTCTTGATGGTCTCTCCAGCAACGGAAGCCAGCCACTCGAACCGTTCCTTGCTCATTCCTTCGGGCAAGATAGCGATGGATTCGCAGGCCAGCAAGTTGGAGTCGTATGCGCCACCCCGGCAGTAGTTGCCGGTGGAGGGCCACACCGCTTTCTGTGTTGTGGGATCAAACTGCCCTGTGACCAGACGAGGAACCAGGCAGCCAAAGGCCGCGCCAACTTTGTGGGCTCCGGTGGGGAACCACTTGCCCAGCAAAACGACGATGCGCGCATCGACGCCGGTCAACTCTTTGGGCAGAACCATGTAGTTGACCCCGCCGAATTTGCCACCGCTGGTTTTCGGTTCATTGTGCCAACTGATGCGAAAGAGATTCAGCGGGTTTAAGTCCCACAAGCCAACATCTTCCAGCTTATCCTTAATCGCATCAGGGATCAGACTGGGGTCGATCATTTGCTTGAAGGTCGGGATAATAATATTCTGTTCACGGGCGCGCTGGATAGCTCGTTCCAGTTTCGCCTCGTCATGAATGGTTAAATCGATCAGATCGCTCATGATAGTTTTCCTTTGGGACGCAGAATTCTATCTGCTTTTCTCTGCGGATATCTGCGTCAAATTAAATGTCTTTCATCACTGATTTCAAATCAGCTAAATTGGGGGCTACGTGGTAAGGTGTTGTACCAACAAGTTCGACCGATTTCATGGCGCCCGCAACATCCTTGAGGCCATTGCCAGTATTGAGGACCACGATGCGGTCCTCAGCGCTAACCAATCCATCAGCCTTAGCCTTCTTTAGTCCGGCATAGGCAGCAGCCCCTGCTGGCTCGGCAAAAACGCCGGTGCCACGAGCCAAAGCCGGAATGGCACTTAAGATTTCTTCATCGGTGACACAAACGTAGGCACCATCGGTTTCGGTAACGGCGGCTAAGGCCTTGATTCTGTCTCGTGGCAACCCGGCACTGATGCTGTCGGCGACCGTAACGCCAGAGACGGGGGCCTTGGTCAGGACGTCCTCACCATCGCGCCACGCTTCGTACATGAAAGCACTACCTTCAGCCTGAACGCCTATGATGCGTGGCATCCGGTCAATCCAGCCAAGTGCCAGGAGGTCCTTTAATCCTTTGTGTAGCCCGCCGATGATACAGCCGTCACCAACACTGACGAAAATAGCATCGGGAGTGTTCCAATCTAGCTGTTCACATATTTCGTAAACGGCCGTTTTCTTGCCCTCGGTCATGTACGGATTATAGGCGGTATTGCGATTGTACCAGCCATACTCGACCGCTGCCTCCAAGCATAGCTCAAAAGCATCATCATAGGTGCCTTTCACCAGCATCACCGTTGAACCATAGACCAACAGTTGGGCGATTTTGGCCGCCGGAGCCGCTTCAGGCACGAAAATAACATTGGGCTGTTTCATGCTGGCCGAAATGCCGCTTAGCGCAGCGGCAGCGTTACCAGTGCTGGCAGTCGTGATGATTTCAGCCCCTTTTTCTCGTGCTTTGACGACAGCGATAGCACTGGCTCGGTCTTTGAAGGAGGCGGTGGGAAGGCGCCCGTCATCTTTCACCCAAACTTGCGCTAAACCCAATTCAGCCGCCAGCCGAGGCGCATCATATAGCGGTGTCCACCCTATCGACAGTGGCGGCACTTCGGCATTCGCCTCGATCGGCAGCAATGGCTTGTAACGCCATATTGTGTAATCATCATTCCGGGCCAAGCTTTCGGTGCTGATGCGCGTCTTAATTAGTTCGTAATCATAACGCACATCGACGATGCCTTCGTTGCCATGATCGGGGCAAACATACTCAATCTCGTCCGGGGCATATTCTTTGCCACATATGAGACATTTCAAATGTTTTACGTGGTCCATAGTTCACTCTTTTTCGCTTAGAAACCGGGTTTCTCAGCATCAATTCCTGTTGTATATAAGGAATCCAAAGAAACCCGGTATCTGGATTATGCGGTAAAGTGCGTGCCGGTTTCGCCGTTTAGCGCACGTTCTAGGTTTGCAGGATCGGTAATGATGGCGCGTTTTCCACCACGCTCGAGGAAGTTAATGACGGCCTGGATTTTGGGCGCCATGCTGCCTTTGGCGAAATGGGTTCCTTCGGCCAAGTATTGTTTTGCCTCAGCCAAGCTCATGTGATCGACCCACTCTTCATTTGGCTTGCCAAAATTGAGCGCAACCTTTTCTACGGCTGTGCTGACGATAAATAATTCGGCGCCGATCCGATTGGCCAACAACGCTGAGGCGAAGTCTTTGTCAATCACGGCCGCTACACCTTTCAGATCGCCATTTTCATCGGCGATTACCGGGATGCCGCCACCACCAACGGTAATGACGATAATACCGGCCTCAATGAGGGCCTTGACCGCTTCTTCTTCAACAATACGCATAGGCAAAGGAGAGGCGACGACACGACGCCAACCGCGCCCAGCGTCTTCGCTGCAATCCCAGCCATCCACTTCGATTCGTTTCACTGCCTGGGACTCATCCATGAAAGTGCCAATCGGTTTAGATGGGGATAGGAAGGCGGGATCATCTGCACTCACCTGTACTTGGGTGACAACAGTCGCCACAGGCTTATTCAGGTCCAAATCCTTCAGGTGATTTTGCAGAGTCTGCTGCAGCGCATAGCCAATGGCACCTTGCGAATCGGCACCACAGACATCCAGAGGCACTTCATGGAGTTCGTGGGCAGCCAATTCAGAACGGCGCAAGATGAAACCTACTTGCGGGCCATTGCCGTGAGCGATGGCCACAGTCCAGCCAGATTTAATCATCTTGGCGATATGATCCGTGGTTTCGTTAGCCGCATCATATTGATCCTGTACGGTGGCGTGTGTCTTATCTTTGATCAGTGAGTTTCCGCCAATGGCGATTACAGCAACTTTTTGAGTCATAGTGGGATTCTCCAAAGAACAAACGTGCTGCACTTCACGCTGAATTCGCCAAAGTGCAACACGCTTTAGAACTTACATAGTCAGCGCCATCACGGCCTTCTGGGCATGGAGGCGGTTTTCGGCTTCATCAAAGACCACTGAATGAGGGCCATCCAAAACGGCGCTGGTAACTTCAATGTCACGATCGGCCGGCAGTGGATGCATGTAAATGACATCGTCTTTGCCCAAAGCCATCAACTCATCGTTTGCAATCCAATCTTGATACTTATCTTGGATGCGCTTTCCCTCTGCCTGATCGCGGGTCGTCATCAGTGGACCCCAGGACTTTGCATAAATGACATCAGCATCTGCACATGCTTCCTTCATGTCATGAACGACTTCAAATCCTGTGTTGTATTTGCGGGACATTTCTCGCGCCTGGTCCATGATTTCGGGCATGAGCTCGAATTCCGGCGGGTGGGCTAAGACAACGTCCATTCCGAAACGAGGCATTTGCAGCACAAGCGATTGAGGTACGGACATCGGCTTGAGATATGAGGAAGCGTAGGCCCAAGAGACGACCATCTTCTTGCGGCGCAGGTTGCGCCCCTTCTTCTCCATGATGGTCATTAAGTCAGCCAGGCATTGGTGTGGATGATAGATCTCACACTGCATGTTCAATACGGGGACACGAGAAGCCTCGGCAACATTGTTGAGGTAGTTGTTGCCAACGCCCCAGTCTACATGGCGGATAGCGATGCCGTCAAAGTAACGGCCGAATATCTCGCCCAACTCCTTTTCAGTATCCCCATGAGACACCTGTGTTGTACGACTCTCAATAAATGCCGCATGTCCGCCCAATTGCGCCATACCAGCCTCGAAAGACCCCCGCGTCCGTGTGCTGGAGAAGAAAAACAACATCGCCAACACCTTGTCCCGCAGTGAAGCATGCGAAACACCCATCGCTCGCTTCATTTTCAGGTCCCAGGCAACATCCAATACGGTTTCCACTTCTTCCTTACTAAAATCGAGATCGCCAATAAAATCGCGTCCCTTAAGACCAGTTTGCATCTCAAATCTCCTTATCTAGCAGTCTAGCCGTCAAGCAGTCTAGTAGTCGCCAAGTTAGCAAGTCAAGAATCTTGACTCACTGCCTATTTGACCTCATGACTGCAGGGCCAATTAACTAATCTATTCCATCTTGCCCATAACCAACGCCAGCAGCGCCATGCGCATCACAACACCATTGAATGCCTCCTGCCAATAACGGGACCATCGCGTAATATCCACATTGGCGGGGATCTCATCCATGCGCGGAAGTGAATGCAGCAAAATGGCATCAGACTTAGCTTTGTTTACCAGCAAGTCGCGGGTGATACGATAGTTGGACGGTGTCAAACTGACCTCGCCAGTTCGCTCATCTCGCGACTTGGTATAGTCAGGTTGAACAACGGGTTCCACAAGGATAACATCGGCACCGGCAATAACCTGCTCGACGTGTTCCGCTTCCGCGTAATCAAGACCATACTCATTGATCTCCGCTTTGAATTCATCTGTCAGTGACATGTCGGGAGGAGAAACAAATGTGATTGGGCAATCAAACTGTGTCAGACCATGAGCCAGGGAGTGCATGGTTCGCATACGCATGTCGCCAACCGCGAGCCAGCGCAATCCATCAATGCGACCTTTCTCGCGCAAGACAGTGTAGAGGTCGGTCAAGATCTGAGTCGGATGCTCGCCCCAACCGTCACCACCATTAATGATCGGAACTGAAGCCCATTTCGCTGCTTCGTGCGGTGCGCCCTGCTGGAAATGGCGCATTACGATCACATCACCATAGAATTCCAACATTTTAACAGTATCTTTGATAGTCTCCTGGTAAAAATCACCAGCGCGGGTCATCTTGGCATCGGAGAAGCCAGTAACTTGACCTCCCAAGCGAATCATGGCTGCTTCATGAGCCAGGCGCGTTCTTGTCGATGGCTGATAAAAGGCTGTCACCAGCGTTTTTTCCCGCAGCATATCGCTATTTCGACGATTGCGAGCAATTGGCTCAAGGTATTCCGCCGCTTCAAAAACGCGGAAGAACTCATTTCGTTCGAAATCTTTTAATGATAGTATGTCTCGTCCTGCAAAGCTTCTCATGTTTCTCTCCTTGTCTGAAAAAAATAATAATGGGATGGCAACAAATGCCATTATGCTAAGAATCGCGCCAGTGACGCATGAACAAAAACATCTGCTAAACGCCGCGCCTAATGAGGCGAAAACGCAACAAATCATCACGAAAAAAGGAATGAGCCCAGAGTACAGGCTCATTCTCGTCATTGTAACCGGTCTCCTCGAAGGAGATTATGGGCTTTCTCTGAGATATCCCAAGGATCTTGGCCAGCCGTTTGTCAGCCGATACGGGCACTATTTCTGAAAGGTAGTAGTTCAATCGTTGCTGGCAATGCGATTCCAGGAACTGAAATATCGGTAGACGAAAATCGTCTCTGGCAAACGACCCAGCACAAAGCTTGCTCGGTATCTGATTTTCAGTAAATATTACTGGTTTTTCATCTACCACGAACAGCTTTTGAATCACAGAGACTGTTTCGTCTGCGGACAAATTCAGCGATTCTCTTGCCTTGCTTTTGGGCTGCTCTTCACGAACATCAAGGACCAACGTAGATGGCGTGTAACCATGGGCCTGTAGAATAGCTTCATAAGACCAGATCTCATCGAGCCTAGATTTGATCTGCAGACCGGGTTCATTTACAAAAGTGCCAGAACCTTGCCGCCGAAAAACGGTACCTTCAATCTCCAGTCGGCTCAACGCGTCGCGAATCGTCGTCCTACTCACACCAAGTTCATTGGCCAAATCAGACTCGGACGGTATCCGACCATCTTCGAACCGATTAGTCAGAATTTGCTCTTTGATATGGGCTTTAGCCTGGTCGGTAAGTGATGGGCTACGTTTGATCATACTCAATAAATACGGCTAACGTCTGGTCGTATGGTTGTATGACCAATTTTACCATCGAGCAATACCCTTTGTCAACACCAATTTCGAAATCATGTTCTTTCGACATATCTTTCCATCAAAAACCGCGATATTTTGATTCAACAGCCGCACGCATCTATTCCGGAGTTACACCAACGAGTGGGTCGGAATAGACTTGCGTGTTCATGAATCACGCAGCCCCAGGTATCTTTTACATATTCGGTTGGGTAGTGAGATTGGGACTAATCTGCGGCTATGATTAGCGGCTGTTTTTGTCTGGCAGCCAATTCTTTCCGCAGATCCGGGATCTGCTCAGCCAATGTACCAAGGACGCCATTAATAAAACGGGGTGCACTGTCAGAACCGTAAGTTTTAGCCAGTTCAACCGCCTCGTTGATAGCCACTTTTACAGGAGTTTCATCCGAAGCAATAAATTCGAAAATGGCGATTCGCAAAATATTCCGATCAATAACCGCCATTTGATCAAGCGGCCATTCTGGTGCATAACGGGCAATGAGCACATCCATGCTGTCCAGAAAGTGTATTGTGCCTTGTACGAGGTGGGAAGCAAACTCTGCTCCAGACGAATCAATCTGGTTAGCCTCCAGCCGGCGCTGCAAGATCTCCCCTGGAGGGTGTTGCGCAATGTCATATTCGTAAAGAACTTCCAGGGTTACGCGACGAGCGCGCCGCCTTGCTTTCATGAAAAAGATCTCAGACTACTTCTCCCTGCCGATAAACAACGTCCTCTACGTGCACGTTGACCGAATCAACAGGGATTCCTACCAGGGTATCAATCGCCTCGCTAACGGCCGACTGCACTTGGCGGCTGGTCTCAAGGACGCTAGCGTGTGGTTCCATTATAACGTAAATACTAAAATTGACCTGTTTGTCGCCTAAATCGAGTACGATTCCATCTTGACGCGTCGCCCGGCGGAACATGCGAGCAATATGCGGTGGGATTGGCGCCATACTGGAAACACCGTCCACGCGCAAGACAGCAAAATGGGCAATAGTCACCAGCACCTCCGGTGCTACTTCGATTCGGCCGACGCTCTCTCTTTCTTCACTCATAGAATTTCCCCTAGATGGCGATACCGCCATCGACCTGAATGACTTCACCGGTAATATAAGACGCCTTGTCCGAAGCAAGGAAAGTCACCACACCGGCTACTTCTTTCGCTTCTCCCCAGCGACCTAATGGGATGTGTTCGATTGCTTTTTGCACGAGCTCCTCAGGCAAATCGGCCGTCAAATCGGTAAGGACAAAGCCAGGTGCCACTACGTTCACCGTGATATTGCGCGAACCCAATTCCTTAGCCAGCGATTTACTAAATCCAATTATACCAGCCTTAGATGCCGCATAATTAGCTTGGCCAGGTTGGCCAACAATGCCGGACACAGATGCAATATTGATGATCCGGCCTCCCTGCCTGCGTTTCACCATGGGTCGTGCTGCCGCTTTGCAGCAATTGAACACGCTCTTTAGATTGGTATTCAGCACATCGTCCCACTGTTCCTCCTTCATCATAAGAAGCAAAGTGTCTCGTGTCGTACCCGCGTTATTTACCAAAACATCAATATGCCCATAAGTATCAAGCGTGGTTTGGATTAGATTCCTGGAGGCTGCGAAATCACTGACGTCAGCCTGGACGGCGACGGCTGATCCGCCGCCTCTCATGATTACGTCAACTACCTCCTCAGCCGCAGCCGCATTATTTCTGTAATTGATAACAAGCGTCGCTCCGTTGGCCGCCAAATCTTCAGCGATTGCCCGGCCAATTCCCCTTGAGGCACCTGTAACCAACGCGATCTTGCCTTCTAATAACAACCGTTCTCTCCCGTTTGATATGGACCCGCTCAGGGTTCTGTTTTATGGACCAAGAACATTCCTCATCCAGACAAGTAGTTTACAAGTCAGAAGGCTCGATTTCAAGCTCAAACTGTATCCGTTTTGTGTTACGGTCGATTCGCTTTAAAAGACCCAGGAGGACGCTCCCCGGCCCTGTCTCGATGAACGTTTCAACATTCTGCGCAAGCAGATAACGCATAGAGCCGGCCCAGGCAACTGGTGATGTGAGTTGTTTCTTGACTTCCAGCCTAATATCTTCGACGAAATACAACGGTAGAGCTGTTACATTACCTACAACAGGAATATCCGGCCGCCGAATAGGCATAGACTCCACAGCCTCGGCGAACTCAGAAGTCACGGAAGCCATCAAGTCAGAATGAGCAGCAATTGTGATCGGCAGGCGAACTACCTTACGCGCTCCTGCTCCCTCCGCCAATTTTATAGCCTCCTGAAGGGCTTGCTCATGGCCCGATATCACTATCTGTCCAGGGCAGTTATCATTGGCTAATTGAACTAGAAAACCTGTAGAGTCACTGGCCTGTGCACATAGAAGCTGTATTGTCTCTACGTCCAGCGCCAGAATAGCTGCCATGCCGCCCGGCTCGATTTCCCCTGCCGCCTTCATTAACTCACCACGTTTCCGAACGAGAGCAAGTCCATCAGCGAACGTAATACTCCTGGCTGCAACGAGTGCAGAAAATTCGCCCAAGCTGTGACCCGCAAGATAATCAGGGCGAGGCCAATTCTTCTCGAGCATAGTAGACCAGCTGGCAACACTGGTCGTAAACAAAGCCGGCTGCTGGTTTACCGTATCAGTAAGTTCGTCTTCAGGTCCAGTGAAGGCTAGCTCAGAAAGGGAAAACCCTAGCAATGCATCCGCTTCGTCAAAAACTGCCCTGGCAGCGGGGCTGCTTTCATAAGCGGTTTGGCCCATACCCACTTCTTGCGATCCCTGCCCGGGAAAAAGGACGGCGGTTCTCACTAAACGTAACCTGTGTTATAAACAAAAAGAGGCCGTATCTTTACGGCCCCGGTGTGGAACTATTATTCCTCATAGCCAGGCAAAATCTGGCGTCCCTTGTACGTCCCGCAACTCGGGCACATTCGATGCGGCCGTCGCATCTCACCGCACTGCGGGCAAGAAACCAAATGAACACTGGAAAGCGCGTGATGCGCGCGGCGTCTACCGCGACGCGACTTTGAAATCCTTCTCTTCGGAACAGCACCCATTGCTAATATCCTCTCTGCTTTTTCTCGCCCTTAGCGGCTTGGACAGTCTTCTGCGTCACAAATCCATATGCACTGGGCCATATATTATGTCTTCGCTAGTTTTGACACTCAGCCAAAAAAGAAGCGGCGATTAGGCCGCAACTCATTAATTATAGCTACCACCAACTACCTGTCAAGAGAAATTCTATTTCTCCTAAACCTACAACGGAAGGCTTGCATCTATGGAAAGAGGGGTGAGTTACCCTTATCCTTGACGGGGAATAAGCAAATTCCTCCCTATGGAACAGCGTGTAGCCTATCAGCCACCCTTACTTGCCACCCGAGCGGTGATGTACGCCGTTGTCACGCGCCAGGAGACCTGCCGGTCCAACATGCAGCGACGATAAAGTGCTGCTACTCGGTTCAACTCTTTCGCAGACAATCCCGCCTCCCGCAACCTTTGTCCGTAACCCGTTCGTCCGTGAGTGGAGGCGTCTGGAGCAAACCATCGCTCCAACTGATCAGCCGCTATATATCGTTGCTCCAAGGTCTCTTCCAATACGACGCGAACGCGTTCCATACCGGCCTCTTGAAGTCCTTTTTGCAGATCGGTCTCATCCCAGCTCACAAGAATATCTGCCCCGTCCTCATAGATGCTCTCTTCCGCATCCCTTACTTTTCGAAGTAATTCATCCTCACCCACCCAGTCAACCAGTTTGTAGAGACGCTGTGTATGCCGTGGAACTATTTGCGCGAAGCACAATTTGCCATCTGGCAGCAATTTCCCTTTTAAGTCTTTCATCAAATCAGTCAATGATATGACGCGTCGTGTAAGAACATTTCGGCCGATAATGTGGTTAAAACGGATGTCCTCTTCACCTCGCAAATGCAACAAATACTCCAATTCCTCAACTTCGCCAATCAGGATAATGGGTCGTTCTGTTTCCGGTAGGCGCAAAGCCAATTGCCGCAGCGCTTCGCCGCTGGTAGAATCGGCCGTCAGCGACCAAACTCCTCCTTCCGGTGCTTGGCGCACCGCTTCCCAGGTCAGCAAGCCGCTGCCGGCATTGAGGTCAAGAACTAGATGATGCCGTTGCATCTTCGCCAACTCAAACAGGTGCTTCCGTTGATAGGCCAGGTTGCGACCCGAACTGGCAATTGTTCTTTGCAACCAGGCATCACGTGCCCGATTCTTTGGGCTCGTCGTCAGGATTTCCGGTGGCGCTTCCACCCCACCATCGACCATGGCCGCCAGTTGTGCTTCACGACGACGGGCCACATCTTGCTGGATTTTTCGCTCGTAACCCAGTTCTCCCGGCTGGTAAAACAACTTACCTTGCAGAGAGTCGGGTAAATACTGCTGTGCCACCCAATGGTCACGATAGGCATGAGGGTACAGGTAACCCTTTCCGTGTCCAAACCCCTCTGTATCCCGGCTGTCATCCTTTAGATGATTAGGCACCTCTGCTTCTTGTTCCTTTTCAACCGTCTCCAATGCATCAAAGAAGGCAAATGCCGAATTGGATTTGGGGGCTGTTGCTAAGTAAATAGCCGCCTGAGCCAACGGGAAACGCCCTTCCGGCATTCCGATACGTTCAAATGCATTCCAGCAACCAGTCACAATAACGAGTGCCTGGGGATCCGCCATACCAATATCTTCGCCTGCAAAAATGGTCATTCTTCGGAAAATAAATCGCGGATCTTCGCCTGCATAAACCATCTTCGCCATCCAATACAAGGCGGCATCAGGATCGGAACCGCGCAAGCTCTTGATGAAGGCTGAGATCGTATCGTAGTGAACATCTCCCTCTTTGTCATAGAGTACGGCCCGTCGTTGAATCGACTCTTCAGCCACAGCCAGATTAATGGTAATGACACCGTTTTCGTCGACCGGTGTTGTTTCAACGGCAAGTTCCAGAGCATTGAGAACCCCGCGCGCATCACCATTGGCAACATCAACCAGATGGTTCAGAGCATCCGCGGCTAATTCAACAGGCAGACTGCCGTATCCTCGCTCTTCATCAGCAAGGGCCTGATGGGCGATCTGGCGCAGATCGTCGGAATCTAACGGCCGTAACTGAAAGATCCGGCTGCGACTGACCAGAGCCTTGTTCACTTCAAAGTAAGGGTTTTCGGTGGTGGCCCCAATAAGAATGATAGTGCCATTTTCCACATGGGGCAAAAGGGCATCCTGCTGCGCCTTATTCCAGCGATGTACCTCGTCGACAAAGAGCGTCGTACGTTGACCGTAAAGATCTCGTCGTTCCTTAGCCGTGACGATAGCTTCGCGGATCTCTTTGACACCCGCCAGTACGGCGTTGATCGTAATAAAATGACTTTCGGTCGTATTAGCAATGACCATAGCCAAAGTCGTCTTGCCGGTCCCAGGCGGGCCGTAGAATATCAGAGACGAGAGTTGATCAGCCTGTATGGCCCGGCGTAATAGCCGTCCTGGGCCAACGATATGTTCTTGTCCGATAAACTCATGCAGGGTACGTGGCCGCATCCGGTTGGCCAAAGGGGATTCATCTTCAATTTGTGTTTTTCGGCCGTAGGCGAAGAGGTCCATCATCGTGCTCGGTGGCAAATGCGGTGGCCATCAAAGCTGAAATCCACCTCGGTAAGGGATGAACTTGTAGTCGAGATCTGAAACAAATTCCTCCAGCTGATCATTCAGAGAGTCCCACTCGTCACTTGACAACAACTTTTCCATGGCTTCTTCATCGTTGCATACCAGACCTATCAGTCGGTTCGGCGCATCGCCGTAAGCGGTATGCCAGGCCTCGCTCATCTGGAAGCCCATAGACTGCAAAGTAGGCAAGTAACGGCCCATCACGAATTTGTGATACTCTTGTTGTTTATCAAGATCGACATGGTAGCTGAGAAGCAGTTTTAAACCCCTTGGTTCATTCATAATTACCCTATCCAATTCTTAAGCACTAAACATTCTGCAGCCTACTTCAAGATTATACGATCAAAGGAATAACACCGCTGCAAGCACAACCCATTTCTAATACCAATACGGCATACGCCATTCTCCATTTCGACAGGTCCCGATTCTAGCCGCGAGCTTGTTACTGGCCAGAATCTGACGTCTTATTCAGATGCTCCAATCACCTCTAGTTATTCGGCCGGTCTGAAAGAAATCACAGTCAGTTTGCAATGGACAGATTGTGCACTTAGGGTTCCTGGCAAGGCAGATTTCACGGCCGTGCCGGATTAGATTAAGATGCATCGAGTAAAAAGTATCCGAGTCGCCCATGGTCTCCAGAATATCATGTGCCTTATCGGCACTGACGCCGGTACTGATCAAACCCAGTCGGCTCGTAATTCGATAAACGTGAGTATCCACCGGGAAGACCGGTCTTCCGAACGCGAACAACAGAACGATTGCGGCAGTTTTGGGTCCAACCCCTTTCATCTGCGTTAACCATGATTTCGCTTCTGCCAGGGGCATTTCAACTAGAAAATCAAGAGTCAGAGCCCCTTGTTGCTCCATGACATACTGCAAAGCGGCCTGGATACGCGGACCTTTTTGATTTGCCAGACCCGCAGGGCGAATAGCATCAATCACATCACTTTCAGGTGCATTCATAACGCTCTCCCAGTCAGGAAAACGAGCTTTGAGTGCGCAGAAACCTTTGTCACGATTAATATCGGATGTCGATTGAGAAAGAATCGTGCTTACCAGTTCATCCACTGGAGGGAGATGTTGTCGCCACGTCGCTCGACCATAGCTATCAAGCAGCTGCTGATAGACGTTTCGGTATTTCTGCATCTGCGTTTCACGTTCTACGTCGCCCACAGTTTCGGTCACTGTTCACCCCAATCGCCAAAACAGCCTTTAGTCGCCCATCCACGACTCTTAAGAACTCTTGTGCGGCCCTATTCCCTTACATAAGAAGCCCGCTGCTGCCGGCTCGTCACACGTTCCTCAAGAGATTCAATTACGGCCGTTCTTTCCGTTGCTGTGAAGCCAAGAACGTCAAAAACGATATCATCCACTGCCTGGCGGTGGGGAAAAGCAAAGTCAGATGCGCTGCCTTTGAGAGCATGATCCGCCAGCTGAAGAAATACTTGCTCCAGCCCAGCAACCTGATCAGAGGCCAAACGTCGCGGATCCGGGAGGCGCACTTCACCTAACTCATAAGCGGCAAGCCACAGCAACCCCTTGCCAAAGTTGATACGACCTTGCAACTCGATCTGTAAAGCAAACCAAGAACTATTAAACAACGCCGCCATGGCCAGGAGCGGTACATGCCTAGCCGGCAGTATTTGATAGAGTTGCTGGTCAACCGCCAGCGCGACGCTTAGAATCGGTGCAAGATGCCGGTGCCAAATTCCTTTTGGCAGGACCAGTGGAGCCGGTGTTTGCGCCGGCAGGCTGTACCAAGGATGGCGCGCGGCACAAGTATGTCGCTGATCGAAGCCTTTTTCCTCTCCCCACCTGATATAGTCTGCCACAGCCGTACCTCGCACGTCATCATCAGGCGGAATCAGCAGAACCTCCTGCCGGCAATCATTTGCGTCAAGCCGCAAATGTTTGATACCACGCAATGACTTTAGTAACGGCCGGCGGTATCGTGCCTCAATGGACCATTCTGCAGCAGTCGATTCACTTAGGTAAAAAAACTCATTGGCCCCGGTTGTGTATCCTCGCTGTACGGTCGCCCACTGTTTGATTGGAAACAAGTTGAGATGATCTCGATGATGCCGGTAAACAGTTGGCGCACGTAGAGCCATTCCCCACTTATCCCCGGCCCTCAATTCCTTTCTGCTGCACAACGTGAATAACAAATTCCTTGGTCACATGCGGACGAACGGGCAGCAGTTGTGAAACAAGCTGTTCTACCGCTAACAAGTGCCGCTGAATGTCAACCCGGTCAGGGAGTAATTGACATAAAGGTTGCTTCAAACGAACCAGGCGGACCTGGTTAATGGATCGCCGGCTCAATACACCGCATTTCTCCAAAATAACCAAACAGGTATTCACGTTGGCAGAAGTAAACCAACGCTCGACAGTCGATTCAACAATAGCCAGAATACGAAAATGGTCCAGCAAGAATTGCTTAAGTTCTGTTCCATAGGCGATATCCAACCATCCATTAGGCACCACGAAACCAAGGCGTCCACCCTCGCGCAAGAATTGCTCACCCTGTAGAAAAAAATAGGCATGCAATCCCGAACGACCGCTTAATGATTGCGCCAACCTGCGCGAGACCAGCGGCAATTTGTCGGATAGCGGGGCGTCCTCGCCCCATACGAACATTGGAATTTGGCGTGCATCACCCGTCTCTATCTGTCCTATCCATTGAGCACGAGTGTACGGCGGATTGCCGACAAGCACGTCCATCGGCAAAACTGAATCGGGATCTAAAGCAAAGAAATTCTGATTGAGAATATGAGCTTGCGGTAGCAGTGCTTGAGCTTCTTCAGCGAGTTCAGGGTCCAGTTCAATACCCCAAATCGCCTCAGGAATAATATCAGTCGGACCAGGGGCAAGCCAATCAAGCCAATCCGTTGCTCGATTAAGCAATAGACCATTTCCACAACCTGGATCTAGAATTCGATCTGCCGGGCTACGCAGGCAAAATCCCAACAGAAGATCTGCTACATCAAGTGGTGTATCAAACTGGCCTAGTGTGTTTTGTTCTACGGCCATCGACGTTTGCCTTCTAAAGACAAGGCAACAAACAGACAGTGTCGTATAATAATGATGGGCGTTCGATGCATCATACTGGATAGTCCCCAAAAAGCCAAATGACAACACTCTCAAGCGCGATATTTCTGCGCACACTACCTGATTCTGTTTTCCCCTTGTTGCCCCCGTCGCTGAGGACTATCCAAGTACGCCAGCCGTTTCGCTGGTTGATTCAATTTCACTACGGTGAGCCGCGCTTGCATTATGAGGTGTCTCAGGTTCGCCGGCAAGATAGCTGGGAAATAGGTTTTCATTGCGAGGCCCGCGATAAACGCCTTAATCGCTTTCTACTCGATGGATTTCGCCGTCACCTGTTCGAAATAAAGGATACACTAGGGGACAGTATCGAGGCGGAAATGTGGGATAGAGGATGGACAAAGATATACGAGGTGCTGCCAGCAGAACCACTGACGACAGAATATCAGCGCCATGTTGGCCGGCGCCTGGCCGAAATCATCATCTGCCTCCATCCTGTTTATGTCGATCTTCGTAATTCGGTAGCCCAAATATACCGTTAGAAATGACTACATATGTAACGACCGGCTAACCCATCCCCCATTGTTCGGTTGTCAAATTCTCTTGATCTTACGCTAACGGGAGATCGACAAGCAGCTATCAGTTGCAGTCAATTTCCCGATCGCGTCGCTTCTTGATCTACAAAATCAACTCGATTCAATCCTGTGGGTGGCCGGCAACTGGCGAATAGCCGCCCAACGCTTACTAGCCCCGCTGCGGAACAATGCTGGATCAAAGTCAGCCAAAGCTTCCCAGCCCTCAACACTGGCAACTTCCAGATCTTCATCGGTTAACTCGATCTCAAGTGTGCGGCCATCCGTCTTCATCTCGAGCGTAAGCGTTTCCTTGCCATCATCAATGACATCCACAATACACAACCGGTCGGTTCCTTCCGGATATCGAAAGAATGCTGCTGAGCAGCGCTGGCAAAATGAAAGACTTGAATTGCACAGATCTCGGTCAATGATTATCTTCATAGTAATCTCCTCGATTCCAAGCAAATGTCAGTTATGCCCCCTCCGAGTCACCTTACTAATAACTATAATGGGGAATCTGAAGCAAATCAATGACAAATGTCAGGAACATGCCTACAATTTGTCATGATTTTCAGCTCCAATTCACCCGTTTTGCCCTGCAGCCCGCTGAAACTGCTGTTTTCTCCAGCTGCAGCCAAAAAATGGGTGCGTTAAACCAATGGAAAGCACAGGTACCATGACTAAATATTTTATAACCATTGCCGGTAATATTGGTGTGGGCAAATCTACACTCGTTCAATTATTGTCGGAACGGGCGGGTTGGGAACCTGTCTTCGAAGCAGTGACTGAAAATCCCTACCTTTCAGAGTTCTACGAAGACATGCGGCGCTGGAGCTTTCAATCACAGGTATTTTTCCTTTCTCGCCGTTTGCAGCAACATTACCATCTGTTGCAACAACCCAACTCCATCATCCAGGATCGCAGCGTCTACGAAGATGCGGAAGTTTTCGCCCGAAACCTGTATCAACAGAAAGATATGAACGAGCGCGATTGGGAATGCTATCAAGATCTTTACAAAACACTCTCTCTACTGCTGCGACCACCAGATCTTGTCATTTACCTCAAGGCTTCGGTTCCAACGCTGCAACGGCGAATATCCCGGCGCGGCCGTGCCTATGAGCAAGGTATTACCGGCGACTACCTTGCTCGTCTAAACAAGCTTTATGATGATTGGGCCAACAACTTCTCACAAAGCCCTGTGCTGATCATCGACACTAACAATCTTGACTACGTACAATACAGTGATCATTTGGAACAAATCTGGCAGAGTATTGAACATCGCCTACAAGGCAAAGATTTCCTCGCGCTGAACTAGATGCCAAAATAACCTTGGCCAGGTCTCAATCTGTGTTGAGATTGGTAAAGTGATAGTTGGCTTGGTTCTGAGACCCAGCGTTTTAGCTCTCTAGAACTTGCCTTTCAACAGGACATACTTAAATCCGTGTCCATCAAAACCGCGATTCTCCTAAGTCAATTTGACCTCCCCTGCTCCCGCAGGTGAAAGATTGTAGACAATCAGGGTCAAAATATGCTATCTTTTACTGTGTATTGAGGCGGCGACTTCGCTAGATGCAAAGTAAGTAATGGGGCCGTAACACTATTTTTCGTATCTGTTTATTCGACAAGGAGAAAAACATGGGCGTGTACAAAGTCATTGAGTTGGTCGGCACGAGTGAGGTATCTTGGGAAGATGCCGCAAAACAAGCAATTGACATAGCCAATAAGTCACTACGTGACTTGCGTATCGCCGAAATATCCAAAATGGATGTCCGACTATATGAAGGTGAGATAATTGAGTATCGAGTACGCGTCAACGTCTCATTCAAGTACGAAGATTAATTCCAGCTCCTAAAGCGCAAGCATTTACGCCCCCCGACTCAGGCTGGTGGGGCACCCAACCAGTTAGATATCCCGCAATCTGCGTGAATCACCAGCATAATACTGGGCAATGCGCAGCGCGCCAATCTGAAACTAACAGGTCACGTCAACTCTAGATCACCTTCTGAAGACTCGGCCGCAATTGACAGATCCGGAACCGCCGCTTCGACGTTTGGATCCTCTTTGCTTCCGTTTCCCTGTCGCCATTGGGGGTCAAGATCAGGAGCGACGATCGCTTCCGAGGATTTGGCGCTTGTTAATTGCTCTCTTACGACCTCCGCGTCAGTCAGATCAGCACCCGTTAGGTCAGTTCCACGCAGCTTCGCATCTTTCAGATTTGCCCACCGTAGATTAGCTCTGCTCAGATCGGCCGAACGCAAATCTGCATTACCCAGAATCGCCCCACGAAACACAGCGCCGCGTGCCCTCGCGCCCCGAAGATCTACACCTCGCAGATCAGCTCCGCTCAAACCTGCATCTTCCAAATCAGCTTGACTCAGATTTGCTCCTCGCAAGGTCGCCAGACTCAAATTTGCCCTACTCAGATCTGAATCCCTCAAATTGGCCCCGCTCAAATCGGCACGACCAAGAATGGCGTCGCGCAAGCTAGCCCCCTTCAGGTTGGCCCCATTCAACTTCGCTCCTCGCAAGTTTGCCAGATTCAAATTAGCAGTACGCAGATCAGCACCGGTAAGAACAACATCATTCATCACTGCACCACCAAACAGTGCACTTTTGAGGCCTGCATTCGACAACGAAACCCGGCTTAAATTGGCCCCTTCCAAATTGGCATTGTTCAAGATCGCATCCTCTAAGTCAGCATGGCTTAAATTGGCCAGGCGTAAGTCTGCTTGCTCAAGATTAGCCTTACGGAATATTGCCCCACGTAACTTCGCATTGCGCAAATTTGCCCCGGTCAGAATAGCTCCGCTGAGATCTGCATTACTCAGGTTCGCCCCCTCCAAATTTGCACCGCGCAGGTCAGCCCCTACCAGAGACGCCTTGGTCAATGTAGCCGCATACAGATGCGCTTCTTTTAGTTTGGCATGGTCCAACTCAGCACTTCGCAAATAAGCCTCCTGTAAGCGGACACGGCTCAAGTCTGCGCCATTAAGTCGAGTTGCTCTAAGATCGGAGGTGCTCAAATCGGCCATCTGTAGATTAGCACACTTTAGATCAGCGCCTTGTAGGCTGGCCGAAGTTAAGCTGTATCCCTCAAGATTGGCTCCCGTCAATTCAAGTTTGCGCAGAGCCAAAACCGGATCGCGCACATCAAGGAGGGAGGATTCGTAGAGAAACGCTACAACATGACCCTTGCGCACAGAATCTACATTGCGTAATACAGTAGCCGTCAACGCACGGGCAACAGTTCGTACCTCATCACCCTCATGCGAATCACGCAAGCCTTGCACCAAGATCAGATTTGTCATTCGCTCAGTGAATGTCTCAACAGCACTTTGTGCCTGACTTAACGATGCAGCTTCCAGTCCAATCTGGCGTGAAGTACGGCCCCACAACCAAACCCCAATTATTAGTGCAACCGGGATAAGCAAGAGTTCCATCCATTCCCAGACCGTTCTTGGCAGAGAACCAATCTCATTCTGGGCACCAAACCCGGTCCATACTGGGGCAATGTTCGGCCGGATCGCCCAATAAAAAAGTATGCCTAACGTCGCAATCAAGATAGACGTGAAAGCTACCCATAGTTTTTTCTTCATCATGAAATTCACAACCTTGCTGACGAAATTATCCGTTGGTCCAGGCATGATCGGAATTCTCCTTGAGGTATGAATAATCGAATGAAATTCAATTGTACCACAGAGCTAGCCAATGACTTGAGCAGAATACCTGAAAAGCTATTGGCATTCTACCTTAAAAGTTTGGACTCCCTACTTTCCACAACATGTGCTTTGGTGTATACTGTGTCCAATTGTGGTAGGAAATGGGTCAAGGTGGGGAATAGTAGCATCCTAACCCAATGTTTTAATGCCAAAGTGGGGCACGGTAGAACAACTGTTCTATTGTACCAACAATTATCGGTTTGAACAATGTTTCTGGGCGAATACACGCACTCCATCGATGACAAAGGGCGCCTGACAGTTCCTGCCAAATATCGCGGCGAACTGGCAGCCGGTTTGGTTGTGACCCGAGGCTTCGACACCAATCTGATGGTTTTTACGATGGAAGGTTGGCAAGAATTAGCACAAAAGATTGCCCAGAAACCTCTATCAGATCCCAGCACCCGCGCATTTAGGCGGCGCGTTTTTTCCGGTGCGATCGACCTTACACCGGATCGACAGGGTCGCATCTTGCTACCGGCCAATCTTCGTGCTTTCGCGCAGCTAGATAGCGAAGCAGTCATAATCGGTATGTACAGCTACCTTGAAATCTGGGGCGTCGATGCCTGGCATCCAGTACGAGATGAGATTGAAAGTAGCGAAGAAGTAGCGCGCTGGGAAAATTTGGGAATTTGACAAGTGTGTTCATCGCAGGCAATGATAGCGTGAACTCTGTTCAACGGCATATAGGATGGATGATGAAGCAGTTCATGTCCCAGTACTCTACCACGAAGTGCTGGAGTTATTACAGCCACAGCCAAACGGCCGTTTCATAGACGGCACACTAGGTGCAGGAGGGCACGCTGAAGGAATTTTGCGAGCATCCGCGCCTAACGGGCGCGTTTTGGTCTTTGACCGGGATCCTGAAGCAATCAGCTTTGCCCGCGGAAGATTATCTAAGTATGGCGATCGCGTTACTTACGTAAACGCCAATTATGCTGAAATGAACACTCTTGCACCTACACATGGATTTACGCAGGTTAGCGGGATCCTATTAGATTTAGGCTTGTCGTCAAGACAACTCGCGAACGGTCAGCGGGGCTTCTCTTTCCAGACAGAGGGGCCGTTGGACATGAGGTATGATCCTTCGAGTGGACCAACGGCCGCTGATCTTCTTAACAACTTGTCGGAACTCGATCTAGCCGACATGATGTGGCGCTACGCTGAAGTACGGCAAAGCCGCCGCATTGCAAAGCTGATCGTCGACAACCGGCCTTTTTCCAGAACGACGGAAATTGCCGAGCTCATTGCGGCCAATATTCACAGAAAAGGCCGCATACATCCAGCCACACAGTTGTTTCAAGCAGTACGTATCGCCGTAAATCGGGAACTAGAGGCTGTGGAACAAGGTGTCGAGGCGGCCATCGGCCTGCTCAGACCAGGTGGTCGTTTGGCCGTAATCAGTTTTCACTCACTCGAAGATCGGTTCGTAAAACGATTCTTTCGCGACATGAGCCGGGGCTGTATTTGCCCTCCCCAGCAGCCGGTGTGTACTTGTTCTAGGCAGGCAATACTCAAGTTGGTAAATCGCAAAGCGATCTTGGCTAGTGAGCAAGAAATCATTGACAACCCAAGAAGTCGTAGTGCACGATTGAGGGTCGCCGAGAAATTACAATTGACGATCTAGGTAAACCGAAAATACGGCAGCAAAAGATTCACTTTAGTTACTGTTATCTCTAAATCGGAAAAAGCACGAAATGGTTCAGGAACAGCTTCAGAGATCAATGACTAAGTCATCACGACAAACGCGAGAGTTGACGCGCCGATTGAGGAAACTAACGGAAGTCCAGGCTGCTGTGGGTTGGGGTTTGATTCTGCTTGTTATCGCCCTTCTAGGTGTTATTTATCTCAATCAAAGCAGCAGAATCGCCACAGTCGGGCGGCGTGTGCAGACGCTTCAGTACGACCTTAGTATTCTACAGAGTGATAACGCAGATATTGAACGAGAGATTGCTCGGGCGCAATCTCTCACCAGGTTACAAAAGGAAGCCGAGAGCATGGGATTCGTTAGAACCGAACCTGGCTCGGTGGAGTATCTGGTTATTCCTGATTATCCAGCGGTTACCACGGCTGCGGAGACACAACAAAGCCAAGACGGCGACTATGCAACCGCCCGTGGAGACTATGCAAGAAGGTTTGTGGCTAGCCCTTGAAGCAAAATTCAACGATTTGATACGTGGAGAGTCTCGTGAATAGCAATCAAAGCCGACGCCTTTGGTTAGTAATGACCGGTATGGTGCTTTTCAGCATTGTCCTAGTCGCCCGCCTAATTCGTTTCCAAGTTCTGCAAGGAGATGACCTGGCCCAAAACGGCATTAGTGAGTTCATGGTGGTGGAAAACCCCGCCAGGGGCACGATCTACGATCGTCATATGGCCATACTTGCCGCTAATGGTTTCGATTATCAGATCGGGGCCTCGCCCAATATGGTTACCGAACCTGACGAGATGGCTTCAGCCATTGGCCTAATTCTACAGGAACAAATCTACCAGCTCAAGGCTAAATTACAGTCCAATCGCCCTTACGTTCCAATAGCAGGACGCGTGTCCCCAGAGATAGCAGAGCGCCTAAGACTCTTGCCCTATGATGGTCTACAGATCGAGCCGCTACCGCGTCGGTTCTACCCGCAAGACACCCTGCTGTGCCATACCTTAGGCTACGTCAACTTTGAAGGTGACGGCCGGTCAGGGATTGAGGGTTATTATAATCGCGAGTTAGCGGGAGAAGCTGCAACCCATATCATAAACCTTTCGCCTTTGATCGCAACGCAGGCTGTATCCGCCCGCGAGGGCGCCGATTTGATTTTAACAATAGATCGCACAGTACAATTTACCGTGGAAGAACACTTGCGCGATGCCATTGAAATTTACGGTGCGGAAGGTGGGTCGATCATCGTAATGGATCCGCGCAGCGGCGCAATTCTGGCACTGGCAAGTGAACCCTGTTTTGATCCCTACGTCTTCTATAAGACAGAAAAGGAGGCCCTTATCAACCCAATTTCCAGCAAGCAGTTTGAGCCCGGATCTGTCATTAAACTGATCACGATGGCCGCCGCGCTGGATTCAGGAGTTGTAACACCTGATAGTACCTACTTCGACACTGGGGAATTGTATATTGGTGGTCACAAGACAGTCAATTGGACTCGTAGCGCCCATGGCGTCGTAGACATGACTACCCTCCTCGCCCAATCTTTGAACGTAGGTGCAGCAACCCTAGCAGTTTGGATGGGCGCAGACACGTACTATGACTATATGCAAAATTTCGGCTTTGGACGGCCCACCGGTGTCGACATTATGGCCGAAGCCAGTGGAATTATGCCTTTGCCCGGTAATCCATTGTGGGAAGAATCATTCCTCGCTACAAATGCCTACGGTCAGAGTTTGGCGGTCACCCCAATACAGATGGCTACGGCCATATCTGCCCTGGCCAATGACGGCAAGTTGATGCAACCTTACCTTGTTGATGAAATTCGCAGCAACAATTCCGTCTACCGGCACAAACCGACCGTGTTAAGCCAGCCAATTAGCAAAGAGGTGGCGCACCAAGTAACGGCAATGGCGGCAAATGCACTAAGAACGGACGTTCCTCAAGCTCAGGTACCCGGCTATACGGTGGCCGGTAAAACGGGAACCGCACAAATAGCGGAGAATGGAATTTACCTTCCGGACGCAGTCATCGGCACATTTGCTGGCTATTTGCCGGCCGATGCGCCGGAAATCTTGGTTTACATCAAACTTGACAGGCCAGACATACCATGGGGCTCTCAAACAGCAGCCCCTGCATTCTCCAGACTGGCTCGGGAATTGGTTGTATTGCTAGACATCCCGCCCGACACCATTCGACTGGATGGAGAAATCATGGCCGCGAGAATTCAGGAATAGATGATGGTACCGACGCTCGGGCATTTTTTGCGGTCCCTTTCAGATTATCTGGCAACCGGCGATGAGCCGGCATTGTCGGCTGTGGTAGTGGACAGCCGTGAAGCGTTGCCAGGCAGTCTCTTCGTGGCCCTTGCCGGAGAGCGCACCGACGGCCACGAATTTGTGATTGATGCGTTTAATCGCGGCGCCATCGCCGCATTGATCGAACGAGAATTGGCTCCTGAAATAGCCACAATCAATCTTCGCGATGAAGGAACTGCGGCAATCTCGCAATGGGATGGTTCGTTGCCAGTCTGTATCTTAGTAGAAAACACGGTCTTTGCCTTGCACGAGGCGGCTCGCTCTTGGCGCGATCAGTTTGACGTTAAGATCATTGGCATTACAGGAAGTGTCGGCAAATCATCGACCAAGGAATTAACCTATACCGTGCTATCGCAACGGTATCGGACGTTTAAGTCACCAGGGAATCGCAACAGTATTCTTGGCTTGCCACCCGCCTTGTTTGATCTCAGACCCGAGCATGAGCGCGCCGTACTGGAAATGGGCATGTATTCTACAGGCGAGATCAAGCGCCTCTGCGACATTACGCGCCCAAAGATCGGTGTGGTAACAATGATTGGGCCCGTCCACCTGGAAAGAGCAGGTACTATTGAGACCATTGTTGCCGCAAAACGCGAGCTAGTTGAACTTCTACCTGCAGATGGCGTAGCCATACTGAATCATGACGACTACCGTGTTATGGAGATGGCACCCCATACCCGGGCGCGGGTATTCACCTATGGGCTAGATAGCCGCGCTGATCTTTGGGCAGACCAGATTCATTCTATGGGACTGGGCGGTATCCGTTTCACTTTACACCATCAGCACGAAGCACTTACCCTCAGTGTGCCGATGTTGGGTCGCCATAGTGTCCATACTGCGTTGCGGGCAACTGCCGTAGGACTGGTCGAAGATCTCTCCTGGGAAGAAATTGCGTCCGGTTTAGGTGAAACCAGTTTGGCTGAATTTCGCCTCGTAGCTGTTGCTGGTCCTCGACAATCTATCATTATTGATGATACGTACAACTCGAGTCCGGACTCAGCCTTAGCTGCGCTCAATCTGCTTTCCGAGTTGGAAGGACGCCATATCGCCGTACTCGGCGACATGCTTGAGCTAGGCTGGGCGGAAGAAGAATCGCACCGGTTAATTGGTCGCCGCGCCGCCGATGTAGCCCACATATTGATTGCAATTGGCAACCGGTCGCGCACAATCGCCGACGAAGCAATAAAAGTAGGCATGCCTAGCCCCAACGTTTATTGGGTAGAACACGCACAAGCGGCCATACCGCTGTTGGGAGATTTGATACACGAACAAGATGTAATTTTAGTGAAAGGCTCCCTTGGCATGCGTCTGGATAGAATTGTCGCGGCCATAGGTAGGGATAGTTGATGGCCTTCGCACTAACACTAGGCGCCTTTACCTTTGTTATGGCAGTAATTTGGGGCAGTCCACTAATTGAACTGATGCGCCGAATGAATCTAGGCAAAAGTATTCGATTTGATGGTCCACAAACTCACATGGTGAAAATGGGCACACCGGCCATGGGTGGCACGCTCATTGTAGGTTGGATCGTCCTAATCAGCATTGTAGTGAACATCGTTCAGATAGTCCAAGAACGAGACATTGCTGAGAGTGTGACAATACCACTGGGTGTTATGATAGCCTATTCTATTCTAGGCGGCATCGATGATTACCAAGGCCTCCGACGGCGTCCGGGCGAAGGAATGCCCGCTCGTGTCAAAATCTGGTTTCAGTTGGCAATCGCGCTTATTGCTGCAATCCTGCTTTATTGGGCTGTAAATGACGGACATGGCTACATGGCTTTGCCTACCGTGCCGTTCTTGATTGACATCGGCATCATCTACATACCCATTGCAGTTGTCGTCATTGCGGGAACGGCCAACGCCATCAATATCACAGACGGCCTGGATGGGTTAGCTGGCATTATCGTAGCTACTGCCTTTATGGCATACGGCATTATCGCCGTGCTTCAGGATCAGCAATTCTTGGTAACGTTTTCATTTGTGACCGTCGGCGCCTGTTTTGCCTTCCTCTGGTACAACGCCAAGCCTGCCCAAATGTTCATGGGAGACGTTGGATCGCAAGCCTTAGGAGGCGCGCTGGGTGTAGTAGCGCTTATGACCAATCAATGGCTGATCCTTCCGATAATTGCCGCTGTACCCATTGCCACAATGCTCTCATCCACATTGCAGGTTGTGTACTTCAAGGCCACTGGAGGAAAACGGCTCTTCAAAATGGCTCCGCTTCATCACCATTTTGAACTTATCGGATGGAGTGAGACACAAATTGTCCAACGCTGGTGGCTCATCGCCATCCTTTCCGCGATGATCGGCATTTCACTGGCGCTGGTTTAGGAATATGAAAGAGATTAGTCACTCGAGGAATAATGGATGAGCTGGCCGGAAAACGGTTGGTGATCCTGGGTCTTGCGCGGCAGGGCAAAGCTTTAGCCCGGTTTGCTGCCAGTTCTGGAGCCAAGGTCGTAATATCCGACCTCCGGTCACCAGAACAACTCGAGGAAAGCATTGCTTTATTAGATGGTTTAGGTATCGAATACGTGTTTGGTGAACATCCGATAAGCCTGTTAGAAGGCACCGATATCCTGGCAATCAGTGGTGGCGTCCCGACCAACCTTCCGCTAGTTCAGGTTGCTTCTGCGCGGGGCATCACTATTAGCAATGATTCGCAGGAGTTCCTTCGCCGTGCACCCGCCACCTGCATCGGCATCACAGGCTCCGCAGGCAAGACAACAACCACCGCATTGACCGGGGCGATGAGCAAAGCTGCGGGCCGCAAGACATGGATTGGTGGGAACATTGGCAGGCCATTAATCAGCGAAATACAAGAAATGAAGCCTGGCGACCTGGTTGTGCAAGAGCTTTCCAGTTTTCAACTCGAGATTTGGCGCTGCAGCCCTTCCATCGCGGCCGTGCTCAATATAACCCCCAATCATCTGGACCGCCACAAGACCATGTCTGCCTATAGCAATGCCAAGCTTAATATCCTGCGCTACCAGGGCGTGAACGATACTGCCGTGTTGTCTGCCGACGATCCGGGTGCTATGGCCTTGGCCCCTTCTGTTCAAGGACGGCTCAGGCTGTTTAGCATCCGACATGAGGTGGATGATGGTGCCTTTGTTCGTGCCGGGAAAGTATGGCTCCGAAACAAATCCAAGGAAGAGATGGCAGTATGCTCCCTTGAAACGGTTCACCTGCGAGGAAAGCACAACCTTCTTAATGTATGTGCTGCCGTCACCCTTGCCGACAGTGTTGACATTCCCGTCTGGGCCATGGTCGAAGCAATCCGCTCCTTTGACGGAGTCGAACATCGTCTCGAACTAGTAGCAACGGTCAACGGCGTTCAATATGTCAACGACTCCATAGCCACCGCTCCGGAGCGGGCACTGGCAGCCATCGAGTCATTTGATGAACCACTAATTCTTTTGGCCGGCGGCAAAGACAAGGACATGGTCTGGGAACGTTGGGCTGAACGCGTGAATGAGCGCGCAAAGCATGTCTTTCTATTTGGCGATTTGGCCGAAATACTATCAGAGCGCTTAGCCGGCGCCGGTACATTGGGCAAGAGAGAGGCGCGACGCTCCCAAGCCTGCACCCTGGCACAGGCAGTAAAAATGGCAGCAGAAATCGCAGAGCCCGGCGATGTGGTTCTCCTCGCCCCGGGTGGTACGAGTTTTGATAACTACACCGACTTCGCCGCAAGAGGCGATCATTTTAGAGAATTGGTCAATGGCATTGTAGAAGCGTGCTCCTAGATGGACAGGAAGAAAACAGCATGACCACTATGAATATCAACAGAAAGAACGATACCCAGATTCGTCCAAAGCTGAAGTTTCATTTCGACTATTGGCTGTTACTTGCCCTTGCTGGGCTGGTCATTTTAGGCTTGCTGACTGTTTACAGCACGACATTTGATATTGGTCTTCGCTGGCAAGGTGATTCCCTATATTACATAAAGCGACAATTCATGGCTCTGTTCCTGGGCCTAGTGGGTTCTGTAGTTGTTTTGGCCTTCGACTATCACATCTTGAGACGCCTATCCGTATTTATCATACTGGTCGCGCTGGTTGGTTTGGCGGCCACACTGTCTTTTGGCGAAGCTTCCCTTGGCGCCCAGCGCGGTTTGCTGAATGGCTCTTACCAGCCGGCAGAATTCGCCAAACTTGCCACGATTATCTACATTGCACATTGGCTGTCGAGTAAAGGTGATCGCATTAAGATGGTCACGTATGGCCTGTTCCCGTTTTCAATCATTGTCGGTGTAGTTTGCGGCTTAATTGTCTTGGAACCGGACCTAAGCACGGCCGCTCTAATCGCACTGGTAAGTTACACTTTGTTCTTCGTTGCCGGAGCAGATTGGCGGCAGTTCTTACTGGCCTTAGTTGTCGGAGGTGCGGTCTTTGTAGGTCTGGTGGCCTTTTACCCACATGCGACAGCCCGCTGGGATGCATATAGGAAAACACTAAACAACCCTGAAGAAGCCGGCTACCAGATCGAGCAGACTTTAGCCGCTCTAGGGCGAGGCCGTATTACGGGCGTAGGACTTGGCAACAGCACCCAAAAATTCATCCCGTTGCCGGCAGCCCATACAGACGGCGCCTTCGCCATCGTAGCCGAAGAATTTGGCCTTATCGGTTCACTATCTGTTATGGCCGTGATGGGAATGTTGACCTGGCGTGGTCTCCTAGCTGCAAAGCGCGCACGTGACGGATATGGTGCGTTGTTGGCTATTGGCATCACCTGTTGGCTTGGTTTCCAGGCCTTGCTAAACATCGCTGTGATCACGGCCGTAATTCCCTTTACCGGCATTCCCCTTCCCTTTATCAGCTACGGCGGTTCCGCATTCGCTGTATCCCTGGTCGGTGCCGGCATTTTATTGAACATCTCACGCGATGCCGGCTTGGCAATGCGTCCGCAGCCGCAGACAAAGAGGGCATAAAGAGTACGATGACACAGATCGCTGTGCTAAATCTACCAGCTTCACCTTACCGTCTGTCTAGAACCATGAAAGTATTGGTATGTGCAGGCGGAACTGGAGGCGGGATTTACCCCGCGCTGGCCGCCTTATCCGAACTAGAAAATCAAGGGCTGCCACGTGATCAGGTATTATGGATCGGCACCCAGGGCGAGATGGAAGAAACCCTGATTACTCGCTATGGGATACACTTGGAAACAATTCGTGGTGGCGCAATCGTGGGTGTACCGCTCCGCACCGCAGTGAGCAATGCAGTCAAACTGTCCTGGAGCATTGGTACCGCATCAAAATTGATCCGTCGTTTTCGACCTGACGTCATGTTCATGACCGGAGGCTACATGTCTCCCCCAGTTGCACTCGCCGCCTGGTTGCAGCGTGTGCCCATTGGCATTTACCTACCCGACGTAGAACCCGGTTCCAGCATTAAAGCTGTATTGCCTTTAGCCAAGCAGATAGCCTGTACTACTGACGGTTCAAGCGTTTTTATACCAGAAGGAAAAATGATTGTTACGGGTTATCCGGTGCGCCCAGGACTGCGAGAGGCTTCCCATTTAACCATAGAAGAGGCATTGGAAAAGTTTGATTTGAAGCCCGGACGGCCAACACTATTCGTCTTCGGTGGCAGCCGCGGAGCCCTGAATATCAACCGCGCGCTCATGGCGGCATTGCCCGAACTGTTAAAGCAAGTACAGGTAATCCACATCAGCGGCACATTATCCTGGCCGGAAGTAGAGGCCAATAGCCAAAAACTGCCCGCTGAATTGCAGACCTGGTATAGACCGTACCCTTACCTACACGACAAAATGGGAGCCGCGTACCGTGCCGCAGACCTTGTCGTGGCAAGAGCTGGGGCCAGCATGCTTGGTGAAGGGCCTGCTTTCGGACTCCCGGCCATATTGGTTCCATTGACCTTCGCCTGGCGCTATCAGAAGGTCAATGCCGACTACCTGACGGAACGCGGTGCGGCAATCCAGCTTACTGATGAACGTCTGTCGGACGAGTTTCTACCAGCCGTATTAGCGCTGTTACAAGACAAGCCGCGACTCCGCGCAATGAGCGAGGCCGCACGAGCACTTGATATACCCGAAGCGACATCCCGGCTAGCCCGGTTTATCACTTCATTGGGAGAGGGAAAGGCATCATGATCGGGTTAGTCACAACACTTTGGATAATGACAGCATTTTTTGCGGTGGTTGAAATGCAGCGTGGCTGGACGCGCGCCGTCATCGCATCCTCGGGATTAGTACTGTCTCTGTTCGCTATGAACCAGTTTGCTCCCTTTCTCTTCGGGGCACTGGGATATTTCGACGAAGCTTTTAATGAAACCATTTGGCGCCGGCAGATATTTATGTTGGTCGCCATCCATCTCACGATCGCATTCTTCAGTTATGCTGGGCCCGCTTTTAGTGGCAGACTATCCGGCAGACTGGGTATACGTGACAATATACAGGATAAATTACTTGCCATCCTTGTCGGTATAGTCAACGGTTATTTAACTATTGGAACACTAATTTCTTTTTTGGAGTACAGGCTATCAGGAGAAGGTTGGGTAGCAACTACTCCAGCGCCCTATCCGTTCCCTGCCGACGTACTCATCCGCACGGAACAAGTAGATGTAATTAGCAAGTGGCTGCCAATCCCTCTGCTTACGAGCAACCCATATGTCTTACCTGTACTCTTGGTCCTGGTTTTCTTATTCGTACTGGTAGTAATGCTTTAAGGATTATGAACTTCGTGTCTGGAAAACGTTTTTCGCTACGAACTGGTATGCACTTGCACCTGGTAGGCATTGGCGGCGCGGGAATTTCGGCGATCGCTCATGTGCTGCTGGGACGCGGGTTCAACGTCACAGGTTCCGACAGAATAGAGAACGACCAGACACGTGCGCTGTGCTTAGAAGGGGCAACTGTCACTGTGGGCCATTACGCAGAGAATATCAGTGGAGCGGATGCTGTCATCATCTCTTCGGCTATCCCAAATAACAATCCGGAGATCGAAGCTGCACGAAGTGCCGGCATTCCAATATTCAAAAGAGCCGAATTCTTGGGCTACTTGATGTCAGGTTACGTCGGCATCGCGATTGCGGGCTCTCATGGAAAAACCACAACCACTGCAATGATTGCCCATATTTTGGTAGACGCAGGCTATGATCCAACTGTAATCTTAGGTGGCGTATTGCCCGAATGGGGCGTAAACGGCCGTGCAGGGCAAGGAGAGCACTTCATCATTGAGGCTGACGAATACGATCACATGTTCCTCGGCCTTAAACCAGATCATGCTGTCATTACAAACATTGAACACGATCACCCGGACATCTTCTCCACCCCGGACGACTATTTGCACGATTTCCGCCAGTTCGCCGAGCTAATACCGGATGGAGGACAACTTGTTGTCTGTGCTGAAGATCAAGGTGTGATCGAATTACTGCGGACCCTTCACCTACCTCGAGTTGTAATTACAACCTACGGGCTGGAGCAGCAAGGTCTCGCTCGTACCCTAGATTTTCGGGCCCTTGACTACCAGTCCAACCAGTTAGGCGGGTCTGATTTCCTCATATCAAGTACTGGGCAGCACATCGGTCTCGTGCGACTGCGCATTCCGGGCCTGCACAATATACGCAATGCTTTAGCCGCTATCATTATAAGCCTCCATTTACAGATCGACTTCGCCCTTATCTGCCGGGCGCTCGCAGGATTTGGCGGCGTAGGGCGTCGTTTCCAATTGACGGGAGAAGTGGGTGGCGTCACGATAATAGACGACTATGCACATCATCCCACCGAGATCAAAGCCACCTTGTCTGCGGCAAGACAGCGTTACGCAAACCGTCGCTTGTGGGCCGTATGGCAACCGCACACGTTCAGCCGCACCAAGCTAATGCTTTCCCAATTTGCTGCCAGCTTCAGCGATGCAGATCGCGTAGTTGGACTAGACATTTATCACAGTCGGGAAACAGACACCCTCGATGTGAACACGGCCATCGTTATTGAGGCTATGGACCACAAAGGCGCCGTCTACATTCCGCAAATGAAGGATGCCGTTGACTACCTGCTCGATCGCGTCCGGCCTGACGATGTTATTCTCACCCTTGGGGCTGGCGACGGAAACCTGGTAGGAAAAGAGTTGCTGGAAAAATTACAGGACCGGGCAAATTCATTCCGCCCTTGAATTGGTAAAGCCTAATATGAATAGAGGAACAAGCCATAGCCATGACAGTTAAAACTGCAGTGAGTGAAATGACACGAGAACAGTTTCGTGAAGTCTTCGGCGAAACGCTAAGAGTATACGAATCCCTTTCCCGCTATACATCAGCTCGTGTAGGCGGTCCGGCCGAATTATTCCTGACAGTCAATACCGCACAGGAATTACACCAGGCCGTAGACCTGGCCTACACCCATAAGATCCCCTATTTCATTCTTGGTGGCGGTTCTAACATCCTCGTGGCCGACTCGGGAATTAGTGGGCTTGTGATTCTCAATCGTGCACGCACGGTGGGTTTTCGTCACAATGGTCTCAACGTCATTTGTACGGCCGAATCCGGCATGAATCTTTCCTCCCTCTCCCGCCAGTGTATAGCAAAAGGACTAAGCGGCTTGGAATGGGCAGTTGGCGTACCTGGTACCATCGGCGGCGCGGTAGTCGGCAACGCCGGCGCCCATGGCGGGGACATCAGCTCAGTTTTGCTCGCCGCAACTGTGTGGGAGCCAAGTCGTGGCGTACGTGTTTACACAAATGAAGAACTGCAATATGAATATCGTGACAGCATTCTAAAACGTGACCAACATAAAGCACGCACCAGACGTGTCGTCTTGTCGGCCGAACTACAGCTTGCCCCAGAATCAGTAGAAGTTTTGACCGCCCGCGCGGATGCTTTCACCGCACGTCGCAAGCAGACCCAACCTGCCGGTGCGTCAATGGGTTCCATGTTTAAGAATCCAGAAAATTATTATGCTGGGTACCTGATAGAAACTGCAGGATTGAAGGGCTTTCACGTGGGGAACGCTCACATCTCCGAGAAGCATGCAAACTTCTTTGTAAGCGACGGAAATACAAATGCGGAGGACATCCGCTCGCTCATCGCTGAAGCATGGAATTCCGTACGTGAGCAATTCGGCGTGGAGATGGAATTAGAAGTGGAACTTGTAGGGGATTGGGATTTCAGGAAATAACGGGCCTGGAGCGCCAATCCATTGACGGCTCCAAACTACGCTTTCCGCAAAGACTACATATTATGGATATCAAGGATCCACATCAAAGAAACCGCAAGCTCAGCGTCGGCGTTATCTTCGGCGGACAATCTGGCGAACACGACGTGTCACTCATGTCGGCTCAATCCGTGATGTCTGCTCTAGATCCTGCGAAATATGACGTTATTCCGATCGGTATTAGCAGGGAAGGACGCTGGATTACCGGTAATGCTATCGCAGCGCTCAGTTCCGGTGAGAACGGGACGCACCAGGCAGCACTTCTGCCTGATCCGCAGTCGTCGGCGCTGGTGCAGATTGAATTAACCGAGGCACAACCCACAAGTCTTTCCATTGTATCGGAACTGGATGTTGTCATTCCCGTTCTGCATGGCACTTATGGCGAGGACGGAACAGTTCAAGGTCTTCTTGAATTGGCTGGTTTGCCATATGTTGGTGCAGGAGTTGTTGGCTCTGCAGTGGGTATGGACAAAGCGATCTTCAAGTACGTGATGGCTGCCAATAGTATCCCGATTCTACCCTGGCACCTGATAACCTTTAGTGAGTGGGCCCAAGCTCCTTCCTCGGTTATGTTCGCAATTGAATCCGCGATTTCCTATCCGGTCTTTACAAAGCCAGCCAATCTAGGTTCCAGTGTTGGAATCAGCAAATGCAAGAGCCGCGAAGAATTGGTGGCAGGTGTCAATGAAGCGTTTCGCTTCGACAGGCGAGTAGTCGTTGAACAAGGAATAGACGCTCGCGAGCTTGAAGTCGCTGTGCTTGGTAATGAAGAACCTACTGCCAGCATCGTAGGAGAGGTTCGGCCACGGCGTGATTTTTACGACTACTATGCTAAATACATCGCCGAGCCAGGATCGGAGGACGAATCAGAGCTTATAATACCAGCCAATATAGATCCGGAGATGAGTCATCAGGTGCGAGCGTTAGCCATCAAAGCTTATAGGGTCATCGATTGCGCCGGGATGGGACGTGTGGACATGCTTCTCGACAAAGGCAGTGAGGCTCTTTACATAAACGAGATCAATACAATTCCTGGCTTCACCCGTATTTCGATGTATCCAAAGCTGTGGGAAGCTAGCGGTATCAGCTATCCACAACTGCTCGATCAGCTGATTTCTTTAGCACTTGAGCGAAGGAGGGTAAAAGAGAATATGACAACTTCCTTCGAGGTAAAAAAGACTTTAAACGACTAATAGGTCAATAGGTTTGACACCAACTTGAGTTTTCGACAGATCTGACAAGTAGACGATTGGCATAAGATGTTACGGAATACAAACCGCAAACAACTCCGCAAACAACCGAAAAGGTACCGCACACATTCATCGGCGGCGGTAAACTTTCCGCGTCTAAACGTGCCTAAGACAGCCAAAAAACGACGTCGTCGTCAGAAGACTGAACGTTTTCGCGTTGGCATTGCGCTTCTGAAGCGTTTCTTTTTCACTTCTCGTTGGATAAGTCTTGGATTGCTGGCACTCACAATCTTTGCGCTCGTAATAACTGTCCAGGAAAGTCGTTTCTACCTCACCTACATACCGGTAGAAGGAGCTATTACTTTCCAGCCCGAAGAAATTGTGGCTGCCAGTGGTCTGGCCGGAGTTCACATCTTTGCTGCCGATCCATCCAAGGCAGCCGAAGAGATCGCCGCATTGCCTGGAATCGTTTCCTCAACCGTCTCATTAAATTGGCCAAACCAGGTCTATATCCAGATCACGGAAGACGCACCGGTAGCAATATGGCTCGAAAACGGACTAGCTTATGGAATAACTAGTGGCGGTCGTTTGATACCTGCTGGTTTTCCAACGACAGGTCTTCTGCAAATCATCCCCGAAACGAATCCCTATACCCAAATCGAAACGGTTATTTCCGAAGAAGATCTTGTCGCAGAGGAAGGGACGAACACAGAAGAAGAAAGCATTGTAGCTGAAGGAGAACCCATCAATGAAGAAATCGCGGAAGAAGCCTTAAGTCCACAGGCGGACAATGAAAATCTCGACGAGATTGCAGTCAATGACAATATAGATGGAGAATCGGCTCCGAGTCTCGCATTTGTCCCACAAGAGGTACTACGTGGAGCATTGCATCTTCGTGAACTACGCCCGACTATTAGCGAACTATACTATCGACCATCCGACGGTTTGAGCTACCAAGACGACCGCGGTTGGCGTGTATATCTAGGGACCGGAACAGACATGAAGCAGAAGCTGGTTCTTTACGAAACAATAGTACAAGACCTGCAGGTCCGGGGTATCTCCCCAATCTATATCAGCGTGAGTAACAAGAGCAAGCCATATTACCTGGCACAATGATCTCAAATGCAAGTTTGATTCCGGGATTGGTCGCAGATGACGGAACACAACTTGGCGGCACCAAAGGAGAGGGTACGGTCTTATGGAAGAAATTATCTTTGGATTAGACATCGGAACGACAAAAATTTGCGCCTTGGTAGGTGCAGTGCGTGAGGGCCAACTACAGATTATCGGTCTCGGTATGGAACCGTCGCGCGGAATGCGCAAAGGCATGGTTGTTGATGTGCCCGAAGCCTCGGTGGTTATCGCTAGTGCAATAGAAGCCGCTGAGCAAACGTCGGGCTATGAGTTGAGAGACGCCCTTGTTAGTATGGCCGGTGAGCACATCAGTTGCACCAACAGTCGTGGTGTAGCCCCAGTTGGTCGCGATTCAGAGGGCATCTCTTTGGCCGACATCGAAAGAGCCTTGGAGGCAGCGCAAGCTATCCCCATTCCGCACAATCGTGAGGTTGTACACATGATTCCCCGCGAGTATACGGTGGACGAACACCGTGGTGTGAAGAATCCGCTGGGTATGCATGGCTACCGTTTGGAAGTTGAAGCACACATCATCACTGGCGCTTCACCCGCCCTGCGAAATCTCAGCCAATGCGCAGAAAATGTTGGCATCAACGCAGAGGAGTTCATCTTGAATGTGCTCGCCTCTGGCGAAGCCGTTCTAGAGCCCAATGAACGTGAGATGGGAGTCATTGTCGCTGACATTGGCGGAGGCACCACCGATATTGCGCTCTATAAGCAAGGCACGATCTGGTACACCAAAGTCATTCCCATCGGTGGTTATCACATCACCAATGACATTGCCATTGGGCTGCGTGCCCCGTATGACGTAGCTGAAAGAGTGAAAATTCAGTACGGGGATTGCCGCCCAAATCAGATAGACGCCAGCAGCGTATTCCCTGTTGAGCCATTTGGTGGAGAGAAGATCCAGGTTGGCCGTCAAGATCTGGCCTTTGTAATCGAAGCCAGGGTCGAGGAAATGTTCAAGCACATACTGCAAGCAATTGAACAGTCGGGATATGAGGGCCTGCTGCCTGCCGGAATCGTTCTAACGGGGGGGGCTTCCCAGTTGCGGGGAATCACCGATGTAGCAGAACGCATCCTAAACGTACCGGCTCGGGTTGCCGATCCACGCAACCTGCTTGGACTGGTTGATCAACTTCACAGCCCGGCTTACGCTACCAGCGTTGGCCTGCTGCGTTGGGCAATGTCCAATCATCATGTCTTTCGTCCTCGAGCCCCCCAGCGACGTGAGCTGGGTCGACGTGTAGGCACAATTTTGAAAATGCTCTTGCCTGGCTAAAGTTTGTTGTCCGTGTAATGCCATTAGGCACGATACGGTATGGAAATGTATGTATTGTAAGCGTAATATAGTTTGTATAGAGGGGTAAGTATGAATCAGATAAGTAGAGCAAGCGATGTTCAAAGAATGCCTGAAACCGAGGGGTCGGCACTCATTCGTGTTGTAGGCGTAGGCGGTGGCGGGAGTAACGCTGTCAACCGCATGATTTCAGAAAATATTGCGGGCGTCGATTTTATCGCCGTCAACACCGATCAGCAGGCGCTCATGGGCAGTCAGGCCAAGCAGCGCATCGCTATCGGCGAGCGAACGACCCGTGGTCTTGGTTCTGGCGGAGATCCGGACGTTGGCAATAAAGCAGCCGAGGAATCCATCGAGGAGTTGCACCAGGTTTTACAAGGCTCGGATATGGTATTTGTGACTGCAGGTATGGGTGGCGGCACTGGCACCGGTGCAACACCAGTAGTAGCCAAGGTCGCACAAGACGTCGGCGCACTCACCATAGGCGTGGTTACTCGACCATTTACCTTTGAAGGTGCCCAGCGTGCGCGCTCAGCCGAAGCCGGAATAGAGCAACTCAAAGAACACGTTGATACGCTAATTGTCATTCCTAATGACCGGCTTCTGGAAACGGCCGATAAGCGTATTTCCCTTCTTAATTCATTCCGGCTGGCCGACGACGTTCTGCGTCAAGGCATTCAAGGAATAAGCGAACTGATCACCGTACCTGGACTGATCAATCTTGACTTTGCAGATGTCAAGACAATCATGTCCTTAGGCGGAGCAGCCTTGATGGCTGTCGGACACGGTACCGGCGACGATCGTGCCTCTGAAGCGGCAGAACAAGCCCTGTCAAGCCACCTGCTAGACGTAACTATCGATGGCGCAAGAGGCATTCTATTTAACGTCACGGGTGGCCCTGATCTAAGCTTATACGAGATCAATCAGGCCGCATCTATCATTCGCGAGACTGCACACCCCGACGTGAATCTCATTTTTGGTGCTGTCATCGATGAAAAGATGGAAGACAAGATCCGAATCACAGTTATCGCTACCGGATTTGAGCACAATATGCCTCTTGTAAGGCCCATCACCCGCGCTGTTTCTAGGTCCGCCCATAAAGATATGCCTAATCAGCAGCCGCTTCGTGAATCTGTGCCGGTGAGTGCAACCGCCAGGCCCTCATCGTCCAGCGAAAGCCGCATGAGTCAACAAGCCTATCGCATCAACGACCTGGATGTTCCGGCTTTTCTGAGGAAACGTCGCTAATGGTGTTGCCGCCAACAACACCACTGGCCTGTATTCATACACCAGTCAAATAGGATGTTCTGCCCGCGCCTTCCCGGGCCTGTGCGGAAAGTTTCAGTTTATTTTCTTGGTTGATCGCTGTGTCCCGGACGAGCTCATTAGAGCGTCCGGGGCGAACGGTCACTGGCTCATATTGTGCTCAAACGTTGGCCAGCAAACTTGCTGGAAATTGATGCGCAAGAGTTCTTCGCGGGTCACAGTCTCGCAGGGTTCACGCATCAGTTGATCCTGTAGACTTGAATCCTTGTGAATAAAGAAGGGTATCGTATCGATGAATACAAGGTTCGAGGCATATTCCGCCTGGAAAGTATCATTCAGAAAAAGCTGCCCTCCAGATGCTAAATCGCCAGATGCCAATTGATCAAGAGCGCCTGGCTCGATAATCTGTGACGGAGGAAACAGTACCATAAGCAAATCAGGCCGATGCTGATTGAGCGAGTACTCATAGCCGAAACTTGTTATGCCCAGGCCTATTGGCGCCTGGGAATGCTGCCCGCCGCGCCACGACGTAATCATTCTTGCCCAACATATCAACGGACGGCCGTTTTGCGAAATAGGGTGACGTGTCCACCGGAAATACGCCTATGCTCGTGTCAGGCTACGTAATCCTACGAATAAGAAGAGCTGTACGGACCCAGGGCTCCTCTGTAGAAGTCGCAGAGCTAAAAGGCAAATACCCATTGGTAGTAGCCATTAGCGAAAACAGGAGAATTAACAGCAAAGAACAGGGCCGTAAACAATGGTGTCTCCAATCCAATAGTTGACCATCTTGCTAGATCCACGCTGATGACAATCGACGGTAGCGCCAAAGGCAATGTGGTACTCGTCGGCGCATCCAGCCGCTGCCAGAGCCGTGCCACCTGCCACAATACGTCTAGCGCAATCACGATATTGAGCACCAGTACAAGCAAGCTATTCAGAGTTGAAGGCAATCGAAGCAGGTGAACAAGTGCCATCATAAGCACCCATATCAAGTTACTATATCCCTCTATCCTTACCCCTCCAAGCGTTCCAGATAAGGCCGAAGCCACGGGCCAAGTTCTGCACGTAACGCATCGAAATCATCATGTCGTCTTGCAGCCAGAAGGCCAGGCGGCCATCGATCAACGCCATCTGCTTCTTGGCAATGATCGAGACACAGAGCAGTACCAGTACAATGCTTGCAACCAGGAGCCATCATCCGTTTGACCATCCTTGGCTTACTTGAAGAGGAATCCTAAACATAATTCGTCTTTGGAAACAAACTCGTCTTCTCCTCAACTGAAATTCGTAGTCTACAGTTTCGCTTCTGGAGTGTAACGCAAAAGTCTGCAGTCTGGGGCATAAATTGAGGTGAAAAATTTTAAGGTTGATTGTACAATATCCACCTTGCAAGTCGTGATCGGTGATGCTATAATCTGTTCCTCGTTGCGCTACATGTGGGGGGTTATTGATAGTTACACCCCGTATATGGCGGTAATTCTCTCTCAGCCCTGACGACACCAATACCTGGGGGTTTCGAGGGAATAAGGAGTACGTTATGAAATGCCCGTATTGTGGCCACAAAAAAACACGCGTCATTGACACCAGTCACGATACGCGTGATGGTACACGACGACGGCGCGTTTGTGATGGCTGCCAGCAACGTTTTAGTTCTTATGAGCGACCCATTCTGGCGACTCCGATGCTGATAAAACGAGATGGTACGCGCGAGGAATATTCTCGCGAGAAGCTCATTTCCGGGCTTTGGGTTGCCTGCGCTAAACGGCCGATTTCTACTGCGGATGTGGAGCGCATGGTCGGAGAAATCGAGGCTGAACTACAACAACTTGGGCGTTCCGAAGTAAAGAGCCGCTACGTAGGCGACTTAGCCATCCGCAAACTAAAAGAACTTGACGAAGTAGCATACATCCGCTACGCCATTGTATATCTGGGCCTTAGCGACCTGGAATCCATTCGCAACGAAATAGACGAACTATTAGGAGAATAAGCAGTTTCGCGCATCAGAGGCCGCAGAGCTTGGCTTCTCACGCGCCTTGGAAGCAGTATTGCTTGCCCGCGGATCCAAGTGGCCAGAAATTGAACGCGACCTCCGCAAGAAAATTAGGCCCCAAATAAACTAAACAAAAGGATTCTTTTTACTTACCTATTTTTGTGACAATTGGCGGCAAATAATCAAGGTCACCAAGGAGCAAAATCATATGTCAGAGCAATCATCAATGACGAACATCATTGCCAACAAGAGCAAAGTTGCGGATCGGAACAGTCCTATTCATAGCAAGAATGGCTTCAAGAAAGATAGCATCTACTTTAAGGTGAAAGTGCCGGAGCAAATAGTAAAGCGCGACGGTCGTATAACCAGCTTCGATGTTGAACTTATAGAGCAAGCATTGCGCCGCTGCTATAGCAGTTTAGAGAACGAACCAAAAACGCCGGTAACTGAGATCAGCAGACAAGTGGTCAACGTCGTGGCCGCCAAGTATGACCTCCCCACCGTTGAAGGTGTGCAGGATATTGTCGAAATGGTCCTGCAAGCAGCCGGTGAATATGAAGCCGCAAAGCACTATATTCTATATCGCGCCGAACATGCCAAGATGCGTACACAGCGTCCGGTGTCAACGGATGTGCGCGACGCCTTTGCTGCCTCTGACGCCTACTTTCCTACCCAACTGCAGAAATTTCAGTTTTACGACAAATATTCTCGCTTCAACTACGATCTAGGCCGCCGTGAGACCTGGATTGAAACTGTAAATCGTGCCGTCGAATATCTGCGCGAATTGTCTGAATATCGACTACCTCAAGAAACTTACACGCGAATTCGGCAGGGCATTCTAAACATGGAAGTTATGCCCTCGATGCGCCTTCTTGCAATGGCTGGTCCTGCTGCCAGGCGCAACAATATCGCCATTTATAATTGCTCTTACATGCCCGTAGATGGCATCGATTCCTTCGTGGAAGCATTGATCATCTCAATGAGTGGTTGTGGCGTCGGCTATTCGGTCGAGCGACAATATGTTGAGAAATTCCCAAGAATCAAACGGCAACGCGTTCAACAGGCTTCCACTTATGTCGTCCCTGATTCTTCTGAGGGCTGGGCGAAGGCAGTTCGTGTCGGTCTGGAAGCGTGGTTCAATGGAGAGGACGTTCTCTTTGATTACAGCGAAGTAAGACCGGCCGGAGCACCTCTCCGAATCAAAGGGGGCCGGGCATCAGGCCCGGAACCTTTGCGCAAAATGCTAGACTTTGCTCGAACAAGGATATTGAGCCGCCAGGGAGGCTTCTTACGTCCCTTAGATGCTCATGATCTCATGTGCGCCGTAGGTGATGCTGCTGTCTCCGGTGGTGTACGCCGCACCGCTATGATCTCGTTATTCGATTATGACGACAACGAAATGCGTTATTGTAAAGACGGCGATTTCTGGCGCAACAACAGTCAGCGCTGGAATGCAAACAATTCGGCAGTTTGGCCCGAACGTGAGTTAACGCAAACCGAGATTACCCGCTTTGTGCTCGACATGGTCGAAACTGGGCGAGGCGAACCCGGCATTTTTAACCGTAAAGCAGCGATAGATAGTCGTCCTGAACGTAGAGCGCCAGCAGCATTTGGCACAAACCCCTGTGGCGAGATCATATTACGTCCGTTCCAGTTCTGTAACTTGACCAGCGCCGTCGCTCGTCGAGATGACAATTTTGAGGATCTTCGCACAAAAGTAGAGTTGGCGGCAATCATTGGAACAATCCAGAGCATGGCCACCCATTTTCCAGGTCTACGTCCTGAGTGGAGTAATAACTGCCGTGAAGAAAGGCTACTTGGTGTTGACCTAAATGGCCAAATGGACAGCCCGGCAGCACAAGATCCGGAGATACAGTTGCGGTTGCGCGAAGTGGCAGTCGAAACGAACCGTCATTATGCCGGCTTGCTAGGCATCAATCAATCAGCCTCCGTTACCGCCGTCAAACCATCTGGGAATTCATCTCAATTACTGAATTCATCATCTGGCCTACACGCTCGCTGGGCGCCCTACTACGTCCGTAACGTCAGAGTGGGCGCGCATTCACCTGTACTGAAGGTTCTTCGCGATGCGGGTGTACCTATGGATCCGGAAAACGGTCAGACCGGCGATAGCGCTACCACTTGGGTGATCCATTTCCCAGTTAAATCCCCCAATAGTACTGTCACACGTAACCAGCGCAGCGCATTAGAACAATGTCAATTCTGGTTGCAGAACAAGGTTCAGTATACAGAGCACAATCCGAGTGTAACAATTACCTATCAGCCAGATGAGGTCTTGGACATCATCAAGTGGATCTGGGAACACCAGGGCAAAATCGGCGGCATGGCGTTCCTCCCCGCCTACGATGCGCAGTACGATCAGATGCCCTATATGGAAATCGGCGAGGACGAATATAACAAACTCTGTGATGATTTTCCTGTTATCGACTTCTCCAAGATCTATCGCTACGAAGAGGAAGATCTGACGACGGCCGCCCAGGAATTCGCTTGCCTTGCTGGTGGTTGTGACGTCTGACACGCTAATACATTTTCGCTATGCTTCTGCTGGGTAAATGGTTCCGGAAAGATATCTGTTTGTCGGATAGCAGATACCACATCAAATTCGTGACGTAGTAAAAATTGCGTACATCTTACTCTACTTACTCTACCAGTTTGATTACGTTGGCAAAATCAGACATAATGCTAAATGCAGAGATGTAAGTTAACGTATTCGGAATCATGGCGCTTGGACGTAATGGTCAGAAGTCTTGTAACCGAAATGGAGAGGCTTGATGAAAAATAAGACTGTTCCCCAATCCCAACATGTTAAAGTAAACAAGGAACGCGCGCCTTACGAAACACCAGCCATAATTTATGAGGGCCTGATTAGCACACGCGCAGGATCTACTGTGCCTCTGAGTCCGTCCGATGCGGATCCAGCATCTGTTTTCAGTGGTGGCGGCTAATTAGCAGTTATTCCTGACCGTAGCCAAGATCTTGACCTGCCCGCCGTGGAAGATTCCTTGCGCGGGCACTTTTGTTTTCCAGTCAAGCTTATCACATTCCCGGGAGTCGGCCTGGACTTGGAAATGGCCAATCACGAAAATCGTCTGGGCAGTTATCACTGTCGCGCCAATAGGGAAAACGTTCCAGACTATAATTCGTACCAGACAGCAAAGGACAGACAACATTACCCGAAACATGTCCAACGCCGTAAGCGAGCGCATCAACTATTTCTTCATTGCCATCACGTAGGATAACTTCGTCCCCGGAATTGCCAAGTCGCAGAAAAGTGCTCGAATCTCCCCAGGAAGGATCATCAACGAGATTCGGTATGATCTGTTCCGTCTCCAGTAACTCAAAATCAGGCCAGACACCATACTCATTCCGAAATGCATCTGCGCTAGTAGCGACTACCACAACCTCAGCCGGTGCAATCACGGAGCCTTGTGGAAACCAGCGCAGATCTTCATAATCTTCCTGACTGACGGCGTCGCTCAGACTATACCCACTCAGATCGATCAGCTCTGATGTTGGATTGACGACCTCAATGAACTCTGTCTCATCAGTTCCATAAGGATCATAAAGAACTTCACTGATGAGCAAGTGTCTTGCTGGCCCCCGAAAGTCGTTCAGAATAACCGGCAACTGCAGCCAATGAGGAGTATCATACTCGAACATTTCTGCTAGAAGCCCATAGGCCTCATTTGAGCGCACGAGGAGTGCAATTTCACGGTTGCCTTTATTGGACAGCTCTGAGCCGTTTATACTTCCCACGTAAACGTACCCTTGGCCGTTAACATCAGCCAGCACCATTTTGTTATGAATACCCAAACCAGTAGGATTACCAAGGGCGCACGATAATTTCAAATTTTCTCTGTCTGCTATCTCTTTGATAAGGCGGCACGTGGCCGCATTACTCACGCTACTGGCAGCACTATCAAAAAAAACATCCAACAGCAAACGAACATTGGCACCGCGTCGCGCTGCCGCAATATATGCTTCCAATCGTGGATTGGGATCTGCGACCGAGTCGCTATCCGAGGCACCCCAATGAGGCCGCTCCTGAAGTTGCTGAATCAATATGGTATCGCCCGCTCCTGCCGAGCTTACTAAATTCAGCATGCCAACTCCTTCATGTAGACTATTCTCCGGCGCTTGCTGAACCTCAAAAGCAAAGGTGCCGTGAAAAACTGCCGGCAGCGGAAATCTTACCGTATACGAAACACCGCCATTCTGCGATACCGGTATGAAGCCTGGAAGAGGTGCGCCATAAGTTGGATCTTCATCCAGCCAGCGAAACAAATCACCATGGTTCGTCGGATCCAGATCCTTATCAAATACCCGCCTTATTTGATCACTCACACCCGCTGCATTCGTAACAAGGATCACCCCTCGCCTTCCCCAAGTGCCATCGCTCTTGTCATCATCGGGCATACTATTGGGGCTGAGATTCTCGCTACTGATAGCCACCTGCTGGTCATCAATCAGGATGAATTTGGCATGCAAGTACCGGTACCGATCATGTATACGCTGATCGTCATCCCGGATCATAAACCAGCACTCCCCACCAGCCCTCTCAATTTGCTGGCAGATAAACTTCTCTTGTTCTGGTAGACCTCCAGGAGGATCCCCCTCCAGCAACAATTTGACCGGCACTCCGCGGTCCGCAGCAGAAACCAGTGCATTGCCGATTGAGATATTCTCAATGGTCAACGACTCAATATCCACGCTATGTTCAGCCCTATTTATCAGATTCACGATCGTTTCCAGCGCATTGTCCGGAGCGATCGCCACAGTTAATTCGGCCGTTTCTGTAACCTGCACCGTAAAGAAGAATTCATCCGTATCCCAACCTGGATACCACACGCTTCGGCCTTGTAAAGGGTCATCTGTAGCCTGAGCCCAATCTTCAGCAGAATTCGTGTCAGGAACAGGGAAACCCGTACTTCGCTCCCGCTTACGAAAAAGGATTTGACCTTCGCTGGAGAAAATCCCGCGCACCGTATATGGTTGAACAGCAGGTCCTGACCAGCCTGAATGAACACTATCCCCACTCCCATACACCAAAACGTCAACAATCCTATTACTGGAATCGACCAGAACCACTTCGTCACCGGTATTAGCGAATCCGGGCCATGTGGCAACGACCAGATCGGGCGCGAATCCAAACTGACGAAAGAAAGCATCCTTGCTTTTCGCCACCCAGATTTCCGATTCTGGCTGCACAGAGGTACCCGGCGGCAATATCACTTCTGATATTCCGCCGTCGCCTAGCGACCACCCACTCAAATCAACAGCCAAATCCCCGACATTCCGCAAAGACACAGCTTCGTCTGCATCAAGGTACTCGTAGCCGTCATACAGCACAGCATCAATAACTATCGCACCACCTTTGTAGAGCATCTTTGTCTGCACAACACGGAATTCCTGCCCCCACCCACCAGGCCGGCAATTGGCAACAACGTCACAATCAACAACCAACTCAGACGCCTAAACATGGCACATTCCCCCGGCCTAACAGGCTATCCATTAAGCCAAACTAGGGACAGTGGTCGGATCTATGCACCATCTGAATCATCCTCATCCCTCTTTATCATAACATCTTCCCCTGCCAAGGTAGCCAGAAACAGCTTATCCTCTTCAGAAAGTCTTGTATCCAGCAAAAGCTCCGGCCTGCGTTGCCAGGTTCGCTGTAATGCTTGCTGTCTTCGCCAAACGGTGATTTGCGCAGCATGTCCAGAGCGCAACACTTCTGGAACCTTCCAACCGCGGAACTGCTCAGGTCGTGTAAAATGCGGTCCTTCGAGAAGGCCAGTCGCATAGCTGTCGTGGTCTGCTGCTCCCTCGGCACCCAACACGCCAGGCAGCAGCCGTGTAACGGCATCCACGATAACCATAGCCGCCAGCTCTCCACCCGTAAGGACATAGTCTCCTATCGAGATTTCGTCCGATACTAGATGCTGGCGTACTCTTTCATCCACACCTTCATACCGTCCACATAAGAGAATCAATCTTGCCTCGCCAGCCAATTCCTGCGCCACTTCTTGCGTAAAAGTCCGTCCTTGCGGAGTCAACAGGATAACCGGCACGGTGTTGGAGCGGTTGTCCTCTCCCTCCAACACCGACTCTACGGCGGCAAATAGCGGTTGCGGCTTAAGAACCATACCACCGCCCCCTCCATAGGGCGGTTCGTCGGTGACTTGATGCTTACCCTGAGCATAGTCCCGAATATTGTGTAATCCAACCTGCAAATAACCTGCATCTTGCGCGCGCTGGAGTATGCTGCGATTAAGATAACCAGGAAACATTTCCGGGAATAGTGTCAAAATATCAACCCTCATAGGACTAGTATCGGTGCCTGGATGTCCGGTGTCAAGTGCTTACCCGCGACAAAGTAAACGAACCATACACAATTACGGAATCTCCAGATCGTCTCACCACCCAAGTTCCAGCTTAAGTCCCGATAGGATATAATGGCCGGTAGTCTCATTAAAAAAGGATCATCTATGCGAATACTCATAACCGGATCGTCGGGGCAACTAGGCAGAACACTGCAAACCCAGTTATCGGATCACGTACTGGCGCTTGTTGACTTGCCAGAAGTAGACATAACCAAACGCGAACAGATCTTTACCGTTGCGGACGCATTCCGTCCTGAAGTGATTATTCACTGTGCGGCCTACACCGACGTGGACGGGTGTGTCCAAAACCCCGATCTAGCCTATCTCGTCAATGGGCTGGGTACTCAGAACGTTGCTCTTGCTTGCCAATCCGTTGGTGCGGAGATGGTGCACATTAGTACCAATGAAGTATTTGCAGGCGACAAACCACAAGGATATGAAGAGTGGATGGATCTAAGCCCTATCAACGCCTACGGCCGTTCCAAAGCCGCGGGGGAGATCCATGTCCGCAATATCCTGCAACGATTTTACATTGTACGCACAGCTTGGCTCTATACCCCTGGCGGTCGAAACTTCATTCACTCAATTCTGCGGAAAAGCCAACAACCAGGCCAGCTTCGAGTCGTGGCCGATGAAATCGGCAACCCCACCTATTCTGCAGATTTGGCAAATGCCATCGCCACACTGATTACAACTCACCAATATGGCGCCTATCATTTTGTCAACAAAGGAGCATGTTCACGCCTTGAATTCGCCTTGGAAGTATTGCGACTGAGTGGAATTGGTGGTGCGAAAGTCTCCCCAATCCTGGGTAGTCAATATGCGCGTGCCTCCACGCCACCCCCTTTTGCGGCGCTGAACAATATTGCCGGCGATGCCATCGGGATTACGCTACGGCCATGGCAAGAAGCGCTCGCTAGTTACATCAACCAATACGTGCAAGAACACTGAGACTGAGCCACCTTAATCTATCCATAGGTGGGCAGACCAAGGTCAGGCACAGGCCTATCTGTGCAAAGCAGCATCAAGTGCCTTCTTCGTTGCCTCGCGATCGTCCCAAGGATACTCGATAGTGCCAAAACACATCGACTGCTCATGCCCCTTACCACAGATCAGCACCACGTCACCTTGCTGAGCCAACCCTAACGCAAAGTATATGGCTTTTCCACGATCTGGTACGCGCCAGAAAGATTCCTGCTCTATAGCCCCTTGTTCACGACAACCATCGGCCATCACAGCCAGGATATTGTCCAGTGATTCGGTACGCGGATCTTCAGCCGTCAACACCGTCAGATCTGCTGTACGCGCCGATACTTCTGCCATAAGTCGTCGCTTCTCAATGTCACGTTTTCCAGCACTGCCAAAAACCGTTATGATGCGACCGTCTGTCATATGCCTTGCTGCTGCAATTGCCTTTTCCAAGGCATTCGGCGTGTGGGCAAAGTCCACAATAACTTGGAACGGCTGGCCCCGGTTTATACGCTCCATCCGTCCGCTGATTTCCTGCACCGCTTGCAAGCCGCCTTGCACCGCCTCTACCGACATCCCTAGACCGAACGCCGTCGCCCCAGCGGCCAGCATATTGTAAACATTAAACTCGCCTGCCAAAATTGATGAGACCATGATGGAACCACCAGTTGGAGGTCTTGCATCAGCGTTAAACTGTAATCGGAAACGAGTCTCCTCCGTCGAGTACGTGATATCGTACGCTCGTACGTCCGCGTCTTCCAGAAGACCGTAATTCAACCTCTTTATCACTGGAATCGTGCTCAACTGATGATACGATGCATCGTCTCGGTTCAACACGGCCGTTTTGACAACTTCCTGCTTATAAAGGTTTTCACTTTCCAGATTCCAATCATCCAAGGCTAGACCTTCGAATAGTCGGGCCTTTGCCGCGAAGTAGCGCTCGTAGTTTCCATGATAATCCAGGTGCTCATGAGTGATATTTGTAACGACTGCAAAATCAAAATCAATCGCACCAACCCTGTTTTGCGCCAATCCATGGGAGGTGGCCTCGACAATACAGTGTGTAAGACCGGCATCCACCATGCGGCGCAAGTAGTGTTGTACTTCCTGAGCTTCCGGCGTGGTAACGTGTAACGCCAGGGGCTCTTCTTGGTCACCGATGACAGCTTTGATGGTGCTAAGCAAACCAACTTTGTAATTGTTTGCCTGCAAAATAGAATAGAGAATGTTCCCGGTGGATGTCTTGCCATCTGTGCCAGTAATGCCAATCACGACAAGCGAACGGCTAGGAAATCCGTACCAGGCAGCTGCCAGCCAGGCCAAGGTCAGGGCCGTGTCTGGTACCTGCAAGTACGCTACATCATCCGCGATCTCCAGTCCTAAAGAATCTGATGAGTGCTGAGCCAGGATCATGACGGCACCAAGGTTAATGGCCTTCCTAATATAGGGATGGCCATCGCTGGTCTCACGCACGCGGGCCACAAAGCAGGATCCAGGTTCTACTTCACTGGTTTTCTCCGTTAGCCGGTTTATCAACACGTCCGGCCCTTCATACGCTGGTGGCTGTAGCAGATTTGTTCCCTGCACCATGCTACGCCATGCATTTAGCAGATGCTTGAGGCTTTGTTCAGTTTGACTCATAAAGGCTTGCTAATAGGAACCATATATCTTCCAGGTTTTCCAAACAATCAGGGCATTTCGATGGCAAATAATCGTCGTCCAAGTTGACAGGAAGGTGAAGGCAGCTAGAATCCAAAATATGTTGTCGGACATTGAACTTGTGACCTGGGTCGAATCGACAAAAGAAATCTCCTACCCCAATCGAATGTCCAGACAAAATATTAATCAAAAGAAATAATAGAGTCACGCTATGAGCGATTTATTAACACGATTCACCAGTTGCGGCCGTTGCAGCCTCTTTTTAGCTGCTTATAGGTTGAACCATGGCGACGATGTTTTCGAAATAGCCTCTCGCGATATCAGGGATGGCTGGTTGGCGCTACCATGGGACCAAACCGTTCGCGAGTTAATCAACAAAAGCTACGGTTGCCAGATAGACATTGAATTCTACCACTTCGAAAGTTGTTGCCCTGAATGTCTTGGTCAGTTCAGATACGCCGAACCTGACCCGGACCAACCCGCATACTTGCTTGTCAAAGTCTGATTAAGTCGCTTCGGCGGATAAACCCAAAGGATTCCTCTGCCTTACTGCCTCAAACAAGATGACGGCCGTGGCAATTGCCACATTCAACGATTCTGTCCTCGCTCGCATCGGGATAGAAATTGTGCCCTCGGCCAACCTCCGGGCCATCTCGCTTGCCCCGTGCGCCTCATTGCACACAATAAGGGCAGCCGGTTTCTGCCAATCGATCGCTGTATACGATACTGGTGAGTCTGCTGTCGACAACCATACCCCCAACCCTTCAGTTAATCTGGCAATTTCTGCCCAGTCCACAGCGTGAGTCGCTAAACGCAAATGTGATCCCATCGCTCCGCGCACCACCTTTGGATTATAAAGATCTACGCATCCGGGACTTAGCAACACAGCATCTACGCCCGCAGCTGCCGCTGTTCGCAGGATCGTACCCAAGTTGCCGGGGTTGGTAACCCCATCCAAAATCAATAGCAAAGATACCTGAGGCGGGATTGCACGAGGAAAGATCTCAACAACAGCAAGAACGCCGGGGGGTGTTTCAGTCGCGCTCATTGCTAGCATCACGTCATTACGCACGAGCTGTTTCTTAGCGCCAACTTGTGTTAACATTTCCGCGTGATCAGCTTCTGACAGCCACTTCTCGGTATAATACACTTGGCGCAGAACTGTCAAGTTTGCTACCAACTCCCCCAACCAGCGCGTTCCTTCAGCCACATATACTTGTTGCCGGCTGCGGAAACGCCGGTCTGTCTGAAGACGGCGTACATACTTGACATTTGCATTGGAGAGGCTTGAGATCATCGCCAATATTGTATCGTTTTTGCATCTAACGGGTTAATATTAATATTGAATCAAGGAGCAATACGGAGAATAAAGCATGGAACAAATAAAAGGACTGTACAAGATCAGTCGTCCATTCACAACCTTGACCGGCGCTCTAGCAGTTGTACTGGGAGGTTATGTTGCCGGAACAGGGGAATGGTTCAATGTGTTGCTGGCTGTAATCGCAACTATACTTGTCTCCGCGTCGGCCAATGCCTGGAATGACTATCTAGACATCGAGATCGATCGTATCAATCAGCCAAATCGGCCGTTACCCTCCGGACAGGTAAGTCCACAAACTGCGAAATGGTATTCATTTGGCCTTGCAGCCTTGTCGCTGTTAGTCGCGGCCTTCATCAATTTACCTTCATTCCTCATTGTCCTTAGCGCAAATCTGCTTCTGTACATCTATTCTCTAAAAATGAAAAGCACCGTCTTGTTAGGAAACGTAATCGTGGCCTTTACTTCCGCAATGAGCGCCGTATTTGGCGGCATAGCAGCGGGCAATGCAAAACCTACCTTTTGGCTCTTCTCGATAATTTTCGTTGGAATCCTAGGACGTGAGGTACTCAAGACGCTGGCTGACTATGAGGGAGATCTAAGTGAGAGTGTACAGACAATATCTACAGTTTGGGGACGGAAAGCAGCACGCATCGTTTTTTATATTCTTGTATTCGCCACCGTGGTCATGATGCTAATGCCCTACGTGCTGGAAGTCTATCAGCCCATATACGCTTATTTAATCTTACTTGGCGTTGTACCGGTCATTATCTTCATTGTATTTCGCGTCAGTCGGTACCGTACTGGCCCGCAGATTGAAAAGCTAAGCCAGCTCATGAAATACGACTTTCTTCTCTGGTTTGTTGCCGTTTTGCTCGGCGCAGCGGTGTGAGGCCGTCTCAATACGACACCCATTCATCCTTGCGCACCGTCAATTTTCACCTCTTTCTGACGATTTCACCAGCACTTGGAAAGTCAGGGCCGTTTGGATTCCATGAACCACTGTTGGCTATTGAACAACGGGATCCCATCATCCACTAGAGTACTGCGCGGCTCATAATCTCCATTTCCATGCAAAACATATGCCTTAGCAGTATCCTGCAAATATACCTGCAATACATTGTCCAAAATGTTCTGAAGAAGCGTCGGGTCTTCAACAGGAAATAGCACCTCAACGCGACGGTCAATATTGCGGGGCATAAGATCCGCACTGCCTATATACATTTCTGGCGAGTCGTTATTGCGGAAATAATAGACCCGGCTGTGCTCCAGATAACGGCCGACAATACTGATGACGCGAATATTCTCGCTTATTTCGGGCAGGCCTGGACGCAAACTGCATATGCCTCGGATGATCAGATCCACCTTTACGCCCGCCTGTGAGGCCCGATAAAATGCGCGTATGATCTCTGGATCAACCAACGAATTTGACTTCGCAATGATATGACCTTGGTCTCCATGCTGGATTTCACGCTCAATGAATTCCAGCATCCTCTGTCTTAAGTTAACAGGCGCGACTAGGAATTTACGATATTCTGTCTGCTTGGAGTAACCCGTTAGATAATTAAACAGCTCAGTTGCATCGGCCCCAAACTCCTCATCTGAGGTCATCAACCCAAGATCAGTATAAACACGCGCGGTGATCGTGTTGTAATTACCAGTCGAAAGATGTACATATCGGCGAATTCCCTCACGTTCCCGGCGAACCACCAAGGAAATTTTACAATGCGTCTTCAAGCCAATCAGCCCATAAACCACGTGTACACCAGCTTTCTCTAGCGCCCGCGCCCACTCGATATTGCTCTCCTCATCAAATCGCGCTTTTAATTCAACCAACACCGATACCTGCTTCCCATTCTCGCGAGCCCTCATGAGGGCTCGTACGATCGGCGGATTTGGCCCCACCCGGTAAAGCGTCTGCTTGATTGCCAACACATCCGGGTCCTCAGCAGCAGCCTTGATATACTCTATTACCGGACCAAAACTATCATATGGGCGATGAATAAAAATGTCCCGTTGGCGTAGAGTATCAAAAACATTCTCCTCCGGACGGAGGCCGTCTGGCAATTTGGGTTGGAACACCTCATCTTTTAAGTCAGGCCGCTCCAGCCTATGAAGCTGCCACAAGCTGCTTAAACCCAGTGGCCCATCGGCCGTATAGACATCATAATTACTTAGCTGCAAGTTTGTAATCAAAGTTTCTCGGATATCGTATGGAGTATTATCAGCAATTTCCAAACGCACAACCGAACCAAAGTGACGCTGTCGCAAATTCTCCTCCATCGTCATTAGTAAATCATCTGCTTCCTCCTCCTGAATCTCCATGTCCGTATTGCGCGTAACTCGAAACGGAAAAGCGGCAACAATCTCCATGCCTGGGAATAGGCGGTCGAGATTGGCTGCGATTACCTCTTCAACCCAAACAAACTTCTGTTGAGTTGGTGTGAGCAATTCGTCTGGATCAATTGGTTTCATTGGAACCAATCGGGGTAGGATAGCTGGAACCTTCACTCTAGCAAAGTTGGTCTTTTTCTTGAGCGGATCTCGAATCATAACCGCCAGATTGAGGCTAAGGTTGGAAATATGCGGAAAAGGACGGCTGGGATCAAAGGCCAAAGGTGTAAGTACAGGGAAAATCTCACGCTCAAAATAGCCACGCAATTTTTGCTGCGATCGTTTCTTCAGCATGTCATAGTTGAGCACTTCTATGCCCGCTTCTACCAACTGAGGATATAATAAGTCACGCCATATAGAGTTGCCTTCTGCAAAAAGTTGGGTAACCACGCGATGAATGGCCACAAGTTGTTCGCGAGGTGTCAAGCCATCAGCTTTGCTGCTTGTGATACCCAACAACATTTGCTGTTTTAGGCCGGAGACACGTACCATGAAGAATTCGTCCATATTACTGGAAAAGATGGCCAGGAACTTGACCTTTTCAAGCAACGGATGATTGGCATGACACTCCTGCAATACCCGCCTGTTAAACTCAATGTGGCTCAACTCGCGGTTGATGTAAAGACTTGGCGCTCGCAGATCGATTTCGCGAGACTCCAATTCTGGTCGCTCGAACCCATTGACAGCGATAGTCACAATATCCGCTATGTCGGTCTTGTCCATGATGACGATCCTTTATGAGCTAAGAGGTCAGTAGATGATTTGGAGATCCATAATTAATAATAAGCCATTATACATCATTTTCATTACGCTGCTTATGGCAAGTTGTGGCGGCCAGGATGCATCACCAGCTCAAGTCTCCGTAGGTCAGATAAGACCAACTACACCACCTGAATGGCTAACAAGTCCCCCCACCCCAAACATAACCCCTTCTGCGCTTGCTATTGCCCAAGCGGCCGTGTCCAATCCGGAGAACACGCCGACTCGCAGAGTGGAAGCAATTCTGCCAACGACGGAGGTAAACGCCATCCCCAGTGTGATAACCAATCCAACGGTCACCACAACCGCAACGCCCTTTATTGTACCCACCGCAGCCTTGGCGCAACAATTGACAATAACCGCTCTGCCCGGCGTACCTGCCGATCTAGCCCATGCAGCCCGCCAGTTGGCTGAGATGCGACCAAATGATTTTATTTGGCTCGAACCAGCCAGTGGAACGGCCGACATCACGCTACTTGTGGGTGAAGGAATTCCCCTGGCAAACTGGATATACGTTTTGGCAGCTCCATTCGCCACGATTGCCGACGGCATCAGCTTGGAGGATGTCCAAACCCGTTGGGCAGAAGATTCAACCAGCGCTGGTTCGTTAGTCGTATCCGAAAACACGGCCGCTATGTTGGAGCTCAGATGGGGCGCCCCTAACGCATCCGTCTTGCAAGTTAGCACTGAAGGCCTGAGCGAAGCGTTGTGGGCGCGGCGACCATCCATCACCATTCTGCCATTCGACAGACTAACTCCTGATCTTAAGGTGCTGCAACTAGACGGAACTTCTCCTTTGTCATCAGATTTCTCCAACGAGGGCTATCCCCTTCTAGTTACGGTTGGCGTATCCGGAGACGAGGACAAAATATCTGATTTCCTCTCAGCCTGGACAGTACCCGCCACAAACCGTGATCCAGCTAAATTAACGCGTGTTGCCATGACCGGGGTCACGGCGCTTGTTCGTGCTACCGCCTCACAAATGGAGGTTGATGGGATCTTGACGCCTGGCGAGGATGTTGGACCACTGCTTCGGGCTGCAGACATAGCGCATATCAGCAACGAAGTATCTTTTGCTGAAGACTGCCCCGAGCCTAATCCAATTGGGGGAACAACTTTCTGTTCCCAAGATGACTATTTTGCTCTCTTGCAGGACATCGGCACGGATGTCGTCGAACTTACGGGCAACCATGTCAACGATTGGGGCCCCGACAGCGTGCGTCATTCTTTAGAATTATACGAAGCAGCCGACATGGTTTACTTCGGCGGTGGACGTGACCAGGAGGATGCACAGCAGCCTGCCCTATTTGAGCACAATGGCAACAGAATAGCCTTCGTGGGCTGTAATCCGGTTGGACCGAATTACGCCTGGGCCGGAGCATCAAATCCTGGCTCCCGCGCCTGTGAGCCCCAGTTCCAGGAGCAAATTCAAACACTGGTTGAACAAGGATACCTGGTTATCGCGACCCAACAATACTATGAGTTTTATCATTATGCGCCTACTGGGCAGCAAGAAGAGGATTTCCATGCCTTGGTAGATGCTGGGGCAACGGCCGTTTCCGGCAGCCAGGGCCATCATGCCCAAGGCTTTGATTTCTATAACGGAGCCTTCGTCCATTATGGCCTGGGCAACCTATTCTTTGATCAGATGGATATGCTGGGCACGCGACAGACATTTGTTGACTCCTACATCATCTATGACGGCCGTTTGCTTAGCGTCGAACTGTGGACCGGTCTAATCGAAGACTTTTTCAAGCCGCGACTCATGACCGCCGCAGAAAGAGAGCAAGCACTAGACGCCGTCTTTAAGGCCAGTGGCTGGTAAAACGGACATAGTCAAACTTCTTTTTTGTTTGGTTTTCAAGGCGAAACTGATATAATTTTCAGCGCGAATCTGGCCCCGTAGCTCAACTGGCAGAGCAGGGCACTCTTAATGCCGAGGTTGAAGGTTCGAGTCCTTCCGGGGTCACAAAAAAGCCATTTCAGAATTTACTCCTGAAATGGCTTTGCTTTTCCTCTCGTCAACCCCTTGCCCTTCCTGCTACTCCTCTGCTCGGCAGCCTCGCGCCCACATGATTCCATCCCGTGACAGCAAACGGTTTGCTTCAATCGGGCCCCAACTCCCCGATTCATAGAAAAACGCCATCGCTGTTGTGGGATCAGAATTCCAGCCTTCAAGGATTGGATCGATAAGACTCCAGGCCAACTCGATCGAGTCACCGCGGCTAAACAGAGAGGCATCACCTTTCACAATATCCAACAGCAGCCGTTCATAAGCTTCAGGGATGGCAGTCGGACCGAAGGCATCATCGTAATGAAATGCCATATTCACCGTTCTCATTTGAGCTGCCGTATCCGGTACCTTGGCCTGGAAAGAGAAGTGTATCCCTTCATCCGGCTGGATACAGATGGATAGGCTATTCTTGGCGATAATCGCGTTCGCCGGTAAAGGGAACATGATATGTGGCGGCTCCTTGAAGTAAATCGTGATATCCGTGAACTTCTTGGCCATCGCCTTGCCTGACCGTAAGTAGAAAGGCACACCTTGCCAGCGCCAGTTATCAATGTAAAAACGTATAGCGGCAAAGGTAGCCGTCTGAGAATTTATTGCTACGCCCGCCGCATCCCGATAAGAACGATATTGGCCGCGAACCGTGTTTTCAGCCACATCCTTGGGCTCCATCTTCCTTACGGCGCGAAGTACCTTTACTTTCTCGTTGCGCAGCGCCTCCGCTTCAAACGAAGCAGGTGGTTCCGCCGCGACAAGAGCCAGTAATTGCAGCATGTGATTCTGCATCATGTCACGAACGACGCCAACTCCGTCATAATAATCGGCTCTGTGCCCCACATCAACCGTCTCTGCTGCCGTTATCTGCACATGATCAATATAGTTGCGGTTCCAGACCGGTTCAAACAGGGAATTGGCAAACCGAAATACCATGATATTTTGCACCGTTTCTTTGCCAAGATAGTGGTCAATACGGTAGATCTGTGATTCATCAAGGACCCGGTGTACTGCATTATTAAGAGCCCTGGCGGAGGCCAGGTCGTGACCAAATGGCTTCTCAACAACAACCCTGCGCCAACCGTTGCTTTCGTCCACCATTCCGGTCGCACCCAAATTGGCCAGAGCCGGCTCATAGAGGCGTGGAGCGATGCTTAAGTAATACATGCGATTGGCAGATCCTTCCCCTTCAAGAGTAAGCAATACTTGATCAAGATCCTGCATATCCTCTAGATCAGTAAGATTTCCAGCATGGTAAGACACTTGAGCTGCGAACGCTTCCCATTGTTGTGGGCCGAAGGTAAAACGGCAAAACTCCTCAACACCTGACTCCATCCTGGCTCGAAAGTCATCATCGGAAAGCGGGCTGCGCGAAACCCCCACGATACGCCAATTGGTTGGCAACCGTTCCTTCAAATACAGATCAAATAATGCCGGAATCAGTTTGCGCCGGGTCAAATCGCCTGAAGCGCCAAAGATTACGATAGTTGTCGTCTCGCTCATCGGTTTTTTGTCCTTTCTAATAGCCCGAGCCAGGGATCCTGTTTTGTTATCTGATGATATGAATTCCTTGAATATACCTCAAGTCGCGAAATGATCGAACCCTAAAACCTAGCGGTTGTTACCCGTCGCTCCTCCTTTTAACGATATGTTTACCTAACGCGCTTCTACACAACATTGACGACTGCTGTACTGTTCCCATAGCGCATACCTCTACAGCTATTCCTCCACATACCAAACTGTGGTGATTCCTTTGGATGCCACCCGCTTGTTTTTCGGCTCTATCCAGCCAGTTCTGATCCACCTGATCTGAATCTTCCAGGCAACACTCTTGACCTACGTGAAGCAGATGCGGCCACTTTTGGTGATGCGCAAGTCGTGCCAATTCTTGATCAGTTTGGCAATGAACTGGAACAACTGGTGAACATGCGCCGTAATAATAAGGATTGGTTACCTACAGCTTCAATGTATCCCTGTATGCCGGGGAGACAATACAAGTTTACTTTGGCATAGTTAACAACGGAGGGTCGGGGATAACTAGCATGTACGTCGATGATGTTAACCTGAGGTCATGCGCGGCACTTCTGTAGCGATCAAATAAACATCATCGTCTAAAAGCCTAGTGCCCACACGGGAAACCGCTGCCCGTTCGGTCGGAACCCAAAACGCTGATAAAGTCTTCTAGAAGTTTGATTGTCAGCCTGGGTATTTAATGTAATCGTATTGATCCCACGGTTGCGGTACTGTTCAAATGCATGAACCAACAGGGTGCTGCCCACCCCGCCACCCTGGAATTTTGGGTCCACAGTCATACGCGACAAATGCGCTCCAGTTCTAACCAGTGTACTAAACTGGAAGCCAACAACACGGCCGTCTACCTCCGCTACATCAAAACAGAAAGCATGCCGCTGCGCCAATGCCAGACTGGTCGCACTGTGCCGCCAAAGAGGCTCGAAAGCCTCAGCCTCGATCTTCGCCAGATACTCCAAGTCTGCTGCTGCAACAGGTCTTACTGTCAATCCAGGGCTAGTTCGTACAACGGGAATATCTAATCCATTCTTGACGAACGTGTCCACATAGTTGTGTCGCTCAAAACCCAGTCCCCGGATCCACATCTCAGGCCACTGTTCAACTAGTAGCCAGCCCAATCGCGATACGGCCGTCGATCGCAAATACTCAACCACACCTGCAAACAACGCCGCCAGCACCTGCTGAACACCCGCTTCATCAACAATCGCAGCAACCCGCACCCACGCCGCTGGGGGGGGATCAGCTGCCACTGCCAGACACGCGGCAATGTTGGGCTGTGAACCAAACAATCTACCTGTCAGGGAATCGGCAACGCCACTCCGGTTCGTTTTATCCTGTACAACAAAACCTTGCGATCCCAACCAATCCGCTGGGTAATGCCAATCAGCGTGCAGATGTGTGTACGGTGCACGTTCCAACAATCCTGTTATAGCTCTTGCGTCACTCCGGAAACCGGCACGAATACCCTGTACCTCTGCCCCATTACTTATCCATTGGTTTGCGATTTCCATACCGCTATTGTACACTACACGGATGGACATAAGCATCTGCTATGTCTACCAGCTTAAACCTTAGCAACGAACGAGCACCCGCTCTTGCAGAGGGGAAACAATGGTCAACACTCAGGGCCGGGACAGGCAACTGGAAAACACATTAGCCGATCTTACCAAACGGTTTGGCGATGGCGTCATCATGCGCTTGGGTGATGCCTCGCACCTAAACATTGAAACGATTCCCACCGGTTCCCTTTCTCTGGACATCGCTCTCGGTGTCGGAGGTATTCCTCGGGGACGCGTCGTCGAGATCTATGGTCCCGAATCCTCCGGAAAAACCACCCTCTGCCAACACATCATCGCTGAAGCCCAGCGGTTAGGCGGCATTTGTGCCTTCGTCGACATGGAGCATGCCCTCGACCCGCTGTACGCTGCCCGTTGCGGTGTCGACGTGGATAACCTCTACGTCTCCCAGCCGGACACCGGTGAACAAGCATTGGAGATCGCCGATGCCCTGATTCGTTCCGGCACAATGGACGTGGTGGTCGTCGATTCCGTGGCCGCCCTCGTGCCGCGCGCCGAGATCGAAGGGGAGATGGGCGATACGCATGTTGGCCTGCAGGCGCGATTGATGTCACAGGCGTTGCGCAAGTTGTCAGGGGTGATCAAACAGACGAACACCGCGATGATCTTTACCAACCAATTGCGGCACAAGATCGGCGTGATGTTCGGCAGTCCGGAGACGACGAGTGGCGGCAACGCCTTGAAATTCTACGCCTCGGTGCGCCTGGACATCCGGCGCATTCAAGCGATCAAGTCCGGTGCAGAAATCACAGGCAACCGCACGCGGGTGAAGGTGAAGAAGAATAAGGTAGCGCCGCCGTTCATGGAATGCGAATTCGACATCATGTACAATGAAGGCATCTCCAAGACGGGGGATGTTCTGGATCTCTCTGTAGCGTATGGGCTGGTAGACAAGCGGGGTGCATATTTCCGTTATGGTGATACCCTTCTTGGTCAGGGACGCGAAAATGCGAAAGCTTTTCTGGCCGAGAATTCACCAACTCTGGATGAGTTAGAAAATCTCATCCGGCAAGAGGCGGGTCTTCCCTTTTTAGAAGAACCGGTCACAAGATAAAACTGGGATATTTGTAGTCTGACTTGTCACTGCAACTGATCGCGTTGATTGATTGAACGACACGTGGCGTCGAAAATGTGGCTATTGCTCTATTTGCCGCACTTTACTCGACAGTCGTATACATCGGAGTTCTGAAAATATCATTACTCCTCTAGATTCGTCTGGTGCCGCAATGACCATCTTGCGGGATCCTGGCCGACCCTACATTTATCGGTCCGTAGCAGACAGTCTGCCAATCAATAGAAGCGCTTTTTTATGGCCGTGACAATGATGTCACGGCTTTTTTGTGGTATGGCAACAATCACCGCATTGACAACACAGAAGCGTAATGCAGAGCGCATCAACGTCTTTTTAGACGGTCAATTTGCATTTGGATTGGCGGCAGCAGCAGCCACGGGTCTACGTACTGGGCAAGTTCTTTCTGAGCAAGAAATTTCAGACCTTCAACGAAAGGACGATTTCGAGAAGGCTCGCATGAGTGCTCTAAACCTGATCAGTCGCCGTCCGCACAGCTCTGAGGAAGTGCGGCGCAACCTGCGCAGAAAGTCATTTGACGATCTGCTGATCGATCAGGTGGTGGATAAGCTCACCGCAGTTGAATTGTTGGACGATGTGGCATTTGCTGCTTATTGGGTAGAACAAAGAGAAGCTTTCAAACCGCGCAGCCGCTTGGCGCTGCGCCAGGAATTACATCAGAAAGGGGTGCAAAGCGCGGTGATTGATGTTGCGTTGGAACAGGTGGACGAACTGTCAGCCGCCCATCGAGCAGCAGAAAAACAAGCTAGACGGTGGACGCCGTTGCCCGAAAATGAGTACCGGGTGAAGCTAGGTCGCTTCTTGCAGCGCCTTGGCTTTCCATACGATGTAATAATCGATACGACGAATGCAACCTGGCAGGCCTTGAACGAAGAGCAATAATTCATGAAGGTTATGCCAGATAATGAAGGAGAACAATAATGGGAATTGGATTATGGGCCGTACTAGGCGCATTGGTGGTTGGGTTAGCCATTGGTGCAGTCATTACCTACTTCATCACAAAGCCCCGCACTGAAAAAGCATACGACGATCTTCAGAAAGAAATAGAGCAAAAACGCACTGCGGTAGAAAAAGAAACAGATAGCATTCTAAGTACAACCAGAGCGGAAGCGCAGAAAACTCGACTTGAGGCTGAAAAAGTCGCCGAACGTCGTTTTAAGGATTTGGCGCGTGCCGAAGAACGTCTCGACAGGCGCAGCGACAATTTGGACGAGCAGGCCAAACGGTTAGAAACTCGCGAACAAACTCTTAACAAGCGACAGAGTCGAATGGACAGGCGTGACAATCAACTCACGCTGGTAGAAGAGGAACAACGCCAAAAACTTGAAGAGGTAGCCGCCATGTCTACGGATGAAGCTCGCGCGGTGCTTCTGCAACAGGTCGAACAAGAAGCCCAGCAAGACCTGGCACGACAAATGCGCGAGATCGAAAACCGGGCTAAAGAAACGGCCGAAGTTCAGGCACGCAAATTGATCGCCCTGGCTATTCAACGAGTAGCCAGTGATCAAGTTGCAGAATTGGTTGTTTCTGCGGTGCCTCTGCCAAGCGACGATATGAAAGGGCGCATTATTGGTCGCAACGGCCGCAACATTCGTGCATTTGAGCAGGCAGCCGGCGTCGACATCGTCGTCGACGACACTCCAGAGGCAGTCACAGTCTCCAGCTTCGACCCAATTCGGCGTGAGGTGGCCCGACGCGCCTTGACTAAACTCATCGCCGACGGCCGTATTCACCCTGCGCGCATCGAAAAACTCATCAAGGATGCTACCAAAGAAGTGAACCGCGACGTCAGAGAGGCTGGCGACCAGGCAGCCTATGAAGCCAACGTTCATGGCCTGCACCCGGAAATCCTTGGAATGTTGGGACGTCTCAAGTACCGTACATCATACGGTCAGAATCAGCTTCTGCATGCGATCGAAGCCTCTAAGATCGCCGCCATCCTGGCCGCCGAACTGGGTGCAGACATTGAAGTGGCAAAGATGGGTGCTCTGCTGCACGATCTAGGCAAAGCCATGGACCATGATCAAGAAGGTACACACGCCATGCTTGGTGCGGAGTACGCCAAGAGATTCAGAGTGCCCCCGCTAGTAATTAATGCTATCGCTTCTCACCACCATGAAGTCGATCAAGAATCAGTCGAAGCCATCATTGTAGAGACGGCCGATGCCATCTCCGGCGCCCGCCCCGGTGCTCGTCGCGAGAGTCTAGAGAACTATATTAAGCGCGTGCGCACATTGGAAGACATTGCCGCTTCATTTGACGGAGTGGAAAGCGCCTACGCCTTGCAAGCCGGTCGAGAAATTCGAATTTTGGTTAAACCTGGAAAGATAGATGATCTTGGAGCCATGCGCCTCTCCCGTGATATCTCTAAGACCATCGAAGAAAGCATGCAATATCCTGGCCAGATCCAAGTGACCGTCATTCGCGAAACGCGCGCGGTAGGTTTCGCCAAGTAGAAACCATTCATCAAGCTTGATTGCTTTCCTGCCATGAAACAGCGAGAAAATAACAGCCGGAGGCAATTATGGCTAGGAATACTCATCAGCCTTGCCTGCCTTGCGGCAATTTTCTACTTCATTCGTCCGCAGGAAATTATCGCTGCCATGAAAACGGCGCGCTTTGGCTATCTTGTTCTCAGCGCTGCTGGAATTATTGCCTTTCTGATAATTCGTGCCGTACGCTGGCGATTTATGCTCAACAATGATGTTCCCTGGCTTACTGTATTTCACATCCAGAACATTGGCTATTTGATTTCTACCGTTCTACCGCTACGCTTGGGCGACATAGCACGGGCTGTGCTCATTGGCAATGTACCCCCTGTTACCATCTCACGCGGAATTTCAACCATGGTCGTGGAGCGTGTTCTGGACATGCTTTTTATTGTAACGCTGCTCCCGTTTACGCTTGCCGGCGTCGAAGTTCTGCCAGACTGGATGCGCATAGCAGCCCGTGCTTCTGGCATTGCCGCAATCGCGGCGATCACCATTCTGATCATCGCCGCCAACAAGCGCTCGCTCGCCGTGCGCATCGTCACCCGCATATTGGATTACATACCTTTTATGAACACCCAGGCCTGGGCCAGCCGTACGGACAACTTTCTGACAGGCTTGGACAGCCTGACCCGCCTCAAAGATGGGGTTGTCCTCTTAACCTTGACTTTGGCAACCTGGATTCCCATAATTGCAGCCTATTACACGACGATGCTGGCCGTTAATTTGCAGCCCTCTTTTCTGATGGCTGCATTTGTCGTCTGCGCTGCCGCATTTAGTGTAGCCCTGCCCTCTTCACCTGGTCAGATTGGCGTTTTTCACGCCGGTGTTATTGCCGCCTTAAAAGTGTGGGGACAACCCGAGGCCGCTTCTGCAAGTTTCGCATTTATCTACCATGCACTAAATTCCATGATTTTGATTGTCCTTGGCATAATCGGCATAGTAGGCACTGGTTCCACCTTCCGCCACGTCGTTACCTCAACCCAAGCATTCTTGAACCGCGAAGAAGCGGCTGATTCAGTGAGCAACTAGCCGCTAACAACTGTATAATTTGGAGGATGGCGAAGATCTAAACGCAATCTATTGTCCTGCGGAAACTGTAACATTAATCTTGGACCACTCAACTGCTCGAAATTGCCATCGGCGCCAAATATAAAACAGAGATGACTACTTCCTAGGTCGCTGCGTTTGGTAGTTCCCGAAATCCCAAGATTCATATATTCCTTTGGATGTCTGTATGAAGATCCTAGAAGTATTAACCTACTATCGGCCATGGGTGAGCGGGCTCACGATTTACGTGGAAAGACTTAGCAGGGCGCTAGTTGAGAAGGGCCATGACGTAACCGTTCTCACATCACAGTACGACCCCCAGTTGCCTCGCTTTGATGTTCTTGAAGGTGTCAAAGTCGTGCGCATTCCCGTCGCCTTGCGCATTAGTAAAGGGGTGATAATGCCCAGTTTTGGGCCGATGGCCTGGAAGTTGGCCCAGCGAGCAGACGTTATCCATCTTCATTTGCCTCAGTTTGATGCTCCCGGAGTGGCGCTGCGTGGCCGGATAATGGGCAAACCGGTTGTACTTACCTATCACTGCGATCTGCAGTTGCCTCGAGGTTCTCTCAACCGTCTAATCGATCGTTTTGTGTTGGCACAGAACAGACTTGCCGCGCAACTTGCCGATGTGATTGTGACGTATACGCGCGACTATGGAACGAATTCGCCCTTCTTAGCCCCCTACCTTGACCGGAAACTGCAAATTGTGCCCCCTCCGGTCACATTGGACGCATGCTCAGATACTGAAAGCGATCGCTTTCGTAGCCGACACCGGCTGGACGGCCGCCTTGTCATCGGCATATCAGCGCGGCTAGCCAGTGAGAAGGGGGTAGAAGTATTGCTCAACGCGCTACCAATGATCCTTGCAGAGTTTCCCGATGCCTTGGTACTCCATGCCGGGCCGTATGAAAATATCATTGGAGAAGAGTCCTATGCCAGGCGACTTGCACCTCTTTTCAAACAGTATGAAGACAGTTATAAACTGCTAGGAACGCTTCACGGTGAGGAATTGTCAGCTTTTTATAAGAGCCTTGATGTTCTCTGTATTTGCAGCTTGAACAGTACAGAAAGTTTTGGATTGGTCCAGATCGAGGCGATGCGCAACCAAGTACCGGTAGCAGCCTGCGACTTGCCGGGAGTTAGACAGCCCGTGACGATGACTGGCATGGGAGAGGTAACAACTGTTGGCGATCACCGCGCGCTTGCTCAGGCATTGATCAAGATCCTGAGCAACAAAGAGCAGTACGTGCGAGATTCGCAATTGATCGCCCAAAGCTTCGATCCCTCGGCCACCGCTGCTGCTTACCTTTCTCTTTTCAAAGATGTTCGGCAAGGCAGTCTCAACCGCGTTTCCGTTGAACCAGATGCCTATGTTCGGCTAGGCATCATGCGCGACCAGATGGAGAGGTAGTTCGATAGGAAGAACAGTGTGACTGATCAACCGCCGAGTTCACTACACCCAAATGCTGATGATCTACTGTGGAAGCAGCTGAAGTCAATACCTGCTTTCCGCGCCTTATTACGGGCAGTCGAAGCTCGTTTTTTCCAACACATCGACCTGCCACAGCCCGTGCTGGATGTTGGATGTGGCGATGGGCATTTCGCACAAATGACCTTCGATCAGCCTCTTCAGGTGGGGATCGATCCTTGGTGGGGCCCCTTGAACAAGGCAGAAAAGAGTGGAATGTACTTGCTTCCTCTGCAAGCTATGGGTGATTATCTGCCGTTTCCTGACCAATATTTCGCCAGTGCCTTTAGCAACTCCGTCCTTGAACACATACCTGACATCCAGCCCGTATTGGATGAAGTCAGCCGTGTTCTGCAACCCAATGCTCCATTTGTAATTACAGTACCCAGTCACCACTTTCCTGAATATCTTGCAGGATCTGAGTTTCTTGACCGCATAGGGCTCGAAGGGCTGGCAGCAAACTACCGCGCCTTATTCAATCGCATATCACGCCATGCCCATACGGATCATCCTGCGGTATGGTCACGACGATTGGCTCAAGCAGGATTTATCATCGAGCGCTGGCAATATTACTTCTCTCACGATGCACTGCACGCTCTGGAATTAGGACATGTGCAGGGATTGCCATCAGCCGCTATTCACGCCCTTACGGGTCACTGGATCATTGGTCCATGGGAAAGCAACCTGAAGTGGACAGAACGCTGGGTTCGGCCGTATTATGAGGAAGATTTCCCCCAGGAAGGCGCTTATATTTTTTTTCTGGCCCGTAGAAAGGTCGCTGGCACAATATCCCCTTCGCTACCCCCTGCCAATCCGTTCACCTCAGAAGAGCTGATCAATAAGGATTTGGGCGAACCATCAGTTCCTACAAGCACGACTGATCCTACTGCTACGGAACCAAGCGCTGGTCAACCAGAGCCAGTCAAGCCTCCAGACAAGGAAACGCCACCCCGCAATATAGCGTCTCCCCAGAATTGGCGGGCCATAGTAACGATTTCCCTCGTTGGCCTAACCCTATTGTTCGCCTTCTGGGGCCAATCCGTTTTGCGTGCCAACCCAGATGAACCAGCAAGCGGATTTCGTTGGCTTGCGCTCAGTACTATCGCGCTCCTTCTCCTGGTGTGGGACCGGAGCTCCGGCGCGAACCTCCGATTGCCAGTCATGCGCTTGCCCGACCTTAGCCAAATTCCACAGCGTCGCTGGCTATACCCGTTGGCGCTGCTCTTGGCCTTGCTTGCAGTCCGTTTTGTCCCCACTGTAGGAGAAGAACGTCCTTTTCTTGCCATTGCCACTTGGACTGCTGCCATCGGTATCGCCTTCTTTGCACTATACAGATCTTCTAAAATCGACTCTGCAAACAGATCGCGGCCCAATCCGTACAGTTCACGATCTAGCCTGCTTACGAGTCTAGTGCTCTTCCTGGCTGCCTTGCTTGTGCGTACATATAACCTGAGCAACCACCCGTTCATTCTTAACGGTACCGAAGCCAGCATCGGGCTCGATGCCTTGAACACCCTTGAAGGATTATCCCGCAACCCTTTCAGTACTGGATGGCTGAACAACCCGACGCTGCCCCTTTTTCTGTTCGCCATTCCCCTGAAATTGCTAGGAACATCCGTACTTGCACTCCGGCTGCTTTCTTCATTCTTTGGTGCATTAACGGTTGCAGCCACCTTCTTGATTGGGCAGCGCCTCTACAGCCGAATAATTGGGCTGGCGGCGGCAATTTTACTGCTGGGCTCCCATTTTCACGTCCATTTTAGCCGCCTTGGTTTAACCAACGTTTGGGATGTGCTGCTCGTACTCTTGTCCCTGGGTCTCATTGCCATTGCCTGGCAACAATCGCCACAGCAAAACCGCCCAATCTGGCTGTTGGCTGGCTTGGCTGTTGGATATAGTGCTTACCTATACACAAGTTCGCACCTCCTTCCGCTGATATTGCTCGCGCTTTTGCTCCTGGTTTTGATCGTCGAACGCAATAATTGGCACAGGCAGTGGCGAAATGTTGTCGCCATGATGGCCCTGGCCCTGGTAGTTGCCTTGCCACAACTGCTTTACTATTGGGCTAACCCAGGTATATTCATGGAAAGAGCGATGGTATTAGGCATTCTGGACAGTCAGGGTGGCTGGCTTTCCCGTGAAATGGCCCGTACCGGGGCAACACAATTTCAGCTCTGGAACCAACAACTTTGGCGCTCGGCGCTGGCCTTCAACGCCACATTGGATACCGGTACATCATATGGCCCATTTGTGCCCTTGCTAAATTTTGCGTCCGGTGTCTTGGCGTTTTTGGGTTATATCATGGCTCTCTTGCGCTTGCGTCAGCTTCGCTTTAGCATGCTTGTCATCTGGGTAACCAGTACGATCATCTTTGCCGGGGCCTTATTGGAGAATCCACCAAACAGTCATCGCTATATCATCGCAGCTCCTGCAGTTAGTCTGTTGGCAGCGTTTGCTCTGGTTGAACTAACCAAGATCTTGGTTGCTCCGGCGTGGGGAAACTCTGAAGCCTCGAACAGAGCGACAACTAAGTTTCGACATAGGACTCTCTTCGTGATTGTCCCTTTATTAATAGCCGCCACCATTGCCGTCTATGATATTGGCTTTTACTTTGGTCCGTATCGAAGCCAGCATCACTTTGGTGACCGCAATACAGAAATAGCTGACCTGATGGCCAACTACCTGAATACGCTGGACGGCAATTGGTCAGCTTACTTCTACGGCCCGCCGTCCATGTACGTTGACTTCCCGACCCTTCCTTTCCTGGCATCCAGTTTTCGGGAAGATGTCAATCTGTTTGATATACTTGAACCAGGTGCGAGTTTACCTGACACAGATTCGCGAAATTTGGTTTTTCTCTTTCTTCCCGAGAGGCATGGAGAATTGGTTGCGACAAAACTTAACTATCCAAACGGACAAGAATTGTCATTTGGCGGATATTACTCTAGCCCATTGCTCTACGTATATGAAGTACGTAATGGATCCTAGATAATGCCACTTGTGTCTTTACTAATACCGTTATCGATCCATGGCGCTTCAATGTGCCGACTTGTTTGAAACGATGTCTGTACGATCACCTGGAACACAAACATGGATGAAACTGATCAGCTAGTCTCAGAAGAACCCATCTCACCACGAAATAGCTCCCCTTTTTGGGGACGCAGCACGAAAATTGTCGTCATTGTGGCCCTGCTCTTGGTAGCAGCCTTGGCGGCGTGGCGTTTCCAGGGCCTGATTGTAATGACTGTCACAGCGGGTGTAATCGCCTTCATCATCAACCCCTTAATCGATTATGTCAATCGAAGGACGCGCATAAGCCGTGGCTGGGTTATTCTATTAATCTACCTTGTCCTGGCGATTGCTGTCATTTGGCTTTTTGTGGCCCTCGGAGTTGCTGCCTACCAACAGGCGAGTGATCTGATTGAGTTAATACCTGACCTTATTGATCAGATTCTGACCTTATTAGAAACATTGGGCGAGCGCAGCGAACCAATTGTGTTCTTTGATCAATTTACGATCGATCCCCTTCAGATTCCTTGGGATAGCGTCACAAACCAGATCTTAGGGCTGGTCGAGCCAACGCTAAGCACAAGTGGTCAGTTTCTACGCCAGTTAGCGACAACCACAGTACGCACCGTGGGCAACTTTTTGTTCATTTTTGTCATTTCCATCTACCTGGCCATAGAGTTCCCACATTTTGGCAAATATCTTGATGCTGTCGCTGCCCAACCTGGCTATAAGGAAGATGCACAGTATCTCGCCAAGGAGCTCGGCCGAATCTGGGATGCCTTCCTTAGAGGCCAGGTAATTTTGGGCTTTGTCATTTTTCTGGTGGTTTGGCTGGGTCTTACGCTTCTTGGCGTGCGCAATTCTCTTAGTTTGGGTTTGCTATCCGGACTTCTCGAGTTCATTCCCGCCCTTGGCCCCGTTATTGGTACCGCAGCAGCGATGATAGCTGCCTTTTTTCAACCCCAGAATCCCTGGGGCCTAGTGAGTTGGCAGTTTGCCCTAATCGTTCTCGCCTTTATGATTGTCGTTCAACAAGTTGAGAACAACTTGCTTGTACCCCGTATCGTCGGAGGCGCGCTGGATCTTCACCCTTTGATCGTGATCATCGGTGTTCTAATGGGAGCGTCCTTAGCCGGGATATTAGGTGCGATATTAGCTGCGCCGATTCTCGCCTCACTTAAGCTCGTTGGCCAATACGTCTGGCGCAAGCTATTTGATTTGCCTCCATTCCCCAAAATAATAGTACCTGTCGATTCGAACGAGCTGATTTCTCCTGAACCAAATGTGGAAACCACTGGCACGCCTGCTGCGCCATCTCAGGATTGAAACCAAATTCTGACAAAAGGAGCTTACTCAGAATGAAGTTTCAGATAAACACCGAGAAAATGGTCGAATTCCTAGTTGGACTTCTCAACACGCCAAGTCCGACCGGTGATACGGCACGTGCTATGACCTACGTACAAGAGGCCTTCACGCAATTTCCCATCCACCTGAGTCTCACGCCTAAGGGTATTTTAGTGGGAACCTGGCCTGGGCAACAGAATAATGCACCACGCGCGTTGACAGCCCACGTAGATACACTAGGCGCGATGGTACGAGAACTAAAGAGCAACGGCCGTCTTCGATTATCCCAACTCGGTGGCTGGCAATGGAACTCTGTCGAAGGTGAAGGTGTGACCATCTTCGCCAGCAATGGCAAAACCTATCGCGGCACGATACTTCCCACTTCCGCTTCTGTTCATGCCCATAATCGAACAGTACGCGAGACTCTCAGAGATGATACAAATATGGAAGTGCGCATCGACGCACAAACCCAATCTTCTAAAGAAACGCGATCTCTTGGCATACGAGTGGGCGACATCATCGCCTTTGATCCCCGCGTCGAACTGAGCGATGTTGGCTTCATCCGATCTCGCCACCTGGATGATAAGGCCAGCGTGGCAACCATTTTCGGCGCATTGGATGCTCTCACTGCTGCAGATCTACTTCCCCGCCAAACCACCACGATCCACATCAGCAACTACGAAGAAGTAGGTCACGGGGCTGCAACTGCCTTGCCGCACGATCTTGTGGATCTTATCGCCGTTGACATGGCTGTTGTAGCTCCCAAACAGGAATCCGATGAATTCTCAGTCACTATTTGCGCCAAGGATTCGCGCGGCCCGTATCATATGGAGCTTCGGCGTGAGCTTGAGGCCCTGGCGGAAAAAGAAGGACTCTCCTACCGTACCGACATATATCCCTACTATGGCTCTGATGGTGAAGCCTACTGGCGGGCTGGTGGCGACGTCCGTGTTGGTCTAATCGGCCCGGGTGTTGACGCCTCTCATCATTACGAACGCACCCATCGCCAGAGCCTAGAGCAAACAGCCCAACTGATCACCGCCTACTTGCTCAGTTAACCCTATCCTCAGCAACATGCTACGCGCTTGATAAAGACAGCAATTCCGAAACCGGGTTCCTGCACGCCATTTTACTCCAGTAATCGAACCCTGGAACCCGGTTTCCTCTGTTTTCAAAAGGGGTTCCAAGCAAGCACCCAGATCACCAACTCACCTCCTACTTGACAAAGACAATGAGCTGCTTCATAATAGAAGACAACTGGTCAGACCACTTACCAGTTCTGATTCAAATGAACAATTGGACAGCACCTCAACGACCCAACACCTATGCCGAAAAGGCCTTGATCACCGCCATACTAGACGGCACGTTTCCGTCCGGCTCAACATTGCCCGCTGAGCGAACCTTGGCAACCGACTTGGGTGTTACCCGCCCCACTTTGCGCGAGGCCCTGCAGCGTTTGGCGCGTGATGGCTGGCTAACCGTTCGCCAGGGAAAGGCAACAATTGTCAATGACTTCTGGCAAGAAGGTGGTTTGAATGTGTTAAGCGTTCTGGTGCATCATGGAGATTATTTGCCTCCCAATTTCGTGACACAGCTCTTGGAAGTGCGCCTCAACCTGGCTCCCGCTTATACAAGAGCTGCTGTCGAACGCGCTCCGGCAAAGGTCTACTCTCTTTTGCTGCAATACGAAAGGCTGGATGATACCCCAGCCAGTTTTGCCGCTTTCGATTGGCAGCTACATCGCCACCTGACCATTGCTTCTGGCAATCAAATCTATACCCTAATTCTCAATGGATTCAGTGATTTTTACGAGCAACTCGCTCGACTCTATTTCACTTCCAGCGCAGCCCGTAACGCTTCTCGTCACTTCTATGCTACGCTGGCCCAAGCTGCAGCCGATCAGGACGCGGACCTAGCTGAACAGGTAAGCAAAGCGGCTATGTTGGAGAGCATAAAATCGTGGCAGCAGGTAAGCCCATGGCGAAAATAGGTTTCAATGAAATGAGCAGAATCTTTTGGCCATAGTGATGGAAAGGAACTGGAATGATGCGTAGGTGGAATGGCTGGGGAGATACATCTGTTGAATACCCACTGCCGCAAAAAGGACCTGAATTCCTGCAGGAACACATCGGAGCCGGCACGCCAACCCAAGATGTGAGCTTGGAATCTGTGGTGGCGTCCGTACCCAGTTCGCGTCTGGCGTCGCATCCGCTCGTTTGTGATGATCCCACGCGGCGCGTTTATCATGCTAGGGGGCAGAGCTTGCCCGATTGGGTCGCGCTGCGTACTGGCAGGATCACTACCTTTCCTGACGGTGTCGCGTTTCCATCCTCTTCTGCGCAAATAGCGGAACTGATCCATTATGCCACGCAAACGGGTGCACTTGTTATTCCCTATGGAGGTGGGACCAGCGTAGTAGGTCATATCAACCCAATTGCCACTGAGAAACCCGTCTTGACCATCAATTTGCGCCGTCTAAACCAGTTTAAGGCATTCGACGAAAGCAGCCAGCTCGCGACATTTGGAGCTGGTATATCCGGCCCTGAACTGGAAGCGCAATTGCGCGCGCTTGGCTTTACGTTAGGCCATTTTCCGCAGTCTTTTGAGCTATCTACGCTAGGAGGTTGGATCGCCACACGTTCCAGCGGCCAGCAATCCCTGGGCTACGGCCGTATCGAAGATCTCTTCACTGCTGGTACCTTGATTTCTCCAGCCGGCAAACTCGAGATGTTGCCCCATCCTGCCTCAGCTGCGGGTCCCGATCTACGCCAATTGATATTGGGTTCTGAAGGGCGCATGGGCATCCTAGCCGAGGCCACTGTCCGCGCCACGAAAATGCCGGAGCGCGAGGAGTTTCATGCGATTTTCTTCCCTGATTTCGAACTGGGACAGACGGCCGTCCGGCAGATGGTACAGTCCAGATTGCCCTTATCCTTGCTTAGGCTGAGCACAGCCGTGGAAACCAGCACGACCCTGGCGCTGGCCGGTCATGAGCGGCTCATCATGATGCTGCAGCAACTACTGGAGTTGCGCGGCGTTAGCGGCGAGAAATGTATGCTTCTCATCGGTTTTACGGGCAACCACGGCATTGTCAAGGCCACTCGTAAAGAGGCATTTTCCATTGCCCGCCGGCACAAAGGGGTGCAGGTAGGTCGCCAATTTGGCAACCAATGGCATAAAGGGCGCTTCCATACCCCCTATTTAAGAAACACCTTATGGGAACAAGGATACGCCCTCGACACATTGGAAACGGCCGTCCCTTGGTCCAGCGTAGACAATACAATGCAGGCAATTGAGCATGCCTTGACCACTGCCCTTGACTCGTCAACAAGACGTGTGCATGTTTTCTCCCATCTTTCCCATATGTATCCTGAAGGCGCCAGCATTTATACAACCTACCTATTTCCTCTAGCAGAGGACCCTGATGAGACGTTGCAAAGTTGGCGCGCCCTTAAGGCAAAGGCTAGCCAGGCCATTGTGACTAATAAAGGCACAATTAGTCACCAACATGGTGTAGGGACAGATCATGCTCCGTACATAGAGTCAGAGAAAGGGCCACTGGGCAAAGCAGTTCTAAGTGATGTGTTGGGTCGTTTTGACCCACAGGGCATCATGAATCCGGGCAAGCTTCTCGCCTAGAACAGAATCATTTTAATGGCACATTCTCTTGGGCGCTGATAAATCGGCGTGAGAAGAGGAGGGTGATAAGAAAAATGTGGTACAAGAACTGGCGTGAACATATCTGGTCAGAGATCACCCAAGAGTGGGACATCGTCATTATCGGCGGCGGAATCACCGGCGGCGGAATTCTACGTGAGGCCACGAGACTGGGTCTGCGTGCGCTATTAGTAGAGCAGCGAGATTTCGCCTGGGGCACGTCGAGTCGCTCTTCCAAATTAGTCCACGGCGGATTACGTTACCTCAAAGAAGGAAAACTATTGCTTACCAGGGCTTCTGTTCAAGAACGTGAACAGTTGCTGCGGGACGGCCCAGGGTTGATTGAACCGTTAGATTTTCTTCTCGCAACTTATGATGGGGACAGCCCTGGTCGCCTGACTTATGGCGCCGGCCTAACCATCTACGATCTACTAGCCCTTCGCTGGAGTCACCGCTATTACAGCACACAAGATTTCCACCTCATGGCCGGAAATCTCTCCTATGAAGGTTTGGAAGGTGGCTACCGCTATGGCGATGCACAAACTGACGACGCCCGCCTTGTCCTGCGCGTCATCCGTGAAGCAGTCGCTGCGGGCGGCACGGCCGTCAATTACGTAAAAGCAGAACAACTTCTACGCGATGAGTCAGGACAAGTCACGGGCGTCCAATTGCGAGACCTGGAGAACGATAAGATCGTCGGCGTTCATGCGTCAATGGTAATCAATGCCACCGGCGCCTGGGCAGACTGCCTGCGCCACCAGCTTGATACCACAGCGAAAATACGGCCATTACGCGGCAGTCATCTCATATTCCCGGATTGGCGACTCCCGGTCGCACAAGCCGTTAGTTTCTTGCATCCTATCGACCGCCGTCCTGTCTTTCTCTTTCCTTGGGAAGGTGTCACGCTAGTAGGCACAACTGATATGGACCACAACACTCCTCTTGATGAAGAACCGGGAATCACCGCGGATGAAGTCGCCTACCTGATGGCCGCTGTAGAAGCGCGCTATCCCATGCTGGGCATTACCCTGGACGATATAGTCTCATCTTTCGCAGGTGTGCGCCCCGTTATCGGCACTGGAAAAGAGAATCCCTCGGAGGAATCACGTGATCACGTGATTTGGCAAGAGGATGGTTTGCTCACTGTAACCGGCGGGAAACTGACTACGTTTCGTCTTGTAGCCTTCGACGTGCTGGACAAAGCGCGCCATCACCTACCTGACCTGCCTGAAGTCGACAAACAAACGCCTATACTCGATCGGTTTGATATAGAGCTGCCGGACTCCTGGGATCTGGATCAAAGCACGCAACGCCGCCTTTTCGGCCGTAACGGCGTTGATGCATTCGCCCTGCTGGATGCTGCCCAAGATGATGAAATGGAATCAATTCCAGGTACGCCAATTCTTTGGGCCGAGTTACGCTGGGCAGCCCGCGCAGAAGGCGTGGTCCATCTGGACGACCTCTTGCTGCGCCGCGTGCGTCTGGGCTTGATGCTCCCACAAGGAGGAAAGTCGCTTCTATCGCGCATACGTTCCATTTGCCAGCCTGAACTCGCCTGGGATGATACGCGCTGGGAAAGGGAAGAATCAACATATCTTTCGCTTTGGCAGCGCTGCTATGCCATCCCTCCTAAGAATACAATTCCTGACTGGAGCACACAATTACAAAGAGCACAAGCAAAGCGCGGAACAGCCGTGACTCCTCGCAGATCACAGCAGATGCAGTGGCGCCTCAGTCTGGCTGCTGTTCTGACCACAATGCTAATCTCCCTGGTACTATTGATCGCTCGCAGAAGGTCCAGGTCTGCTCAAAGTGGGCAAGAATGGTTACCCTCTGCGGATCATGCCGCTCGGTTCCAGGATGATCAACTGTTTTGGGCTCAATTGGTGAAGCCATTGCCTTTCCCTCGCAGCAATCAGGAGTGATTACGCAACTTGAAGAAGAGCAGCATCTACCGGCGATTTGTCTTTCCAGCTCTGACACGAACTGATTCGGAAGCAGCTCATCAGCGCACACTATCTACGCTTGCTTTTGCCCAGCGCCATACCGTCGGGCGTGCAGTATTGCAGCTTGTCGCGGGAAAAATTCCCGCAGAAGCAGTTCACCTATTCGGCCTGATCTTCCCCAATATTCTCGGAGTCGCGGCCGGGTTTGATAAAGACGTGAATGCACCATCAGGCTTGGCTATGCTTGGCTTTGGTCACATAGAAGTCGGCACCATCACCCCTAAACCACAGAAAGGAAACCGTCGACCACGTATCTTTCGCCTACCCCAGGACGAGGCACTCATCAACCGTATGGGCTTTCCCAACGAAGGTGCTGAAACTGCTGTTTCACGCCTTCGCATCTTACCCCAAGGCGAGCGCCCGTACGTGCTTGGCGTGAGCTTGGGCAAACAGAAAGAAACTGCACTGGAAAATGCCGTTTCTGATTATGCTTCCGCATTAACGATGGTCTTCCCTTACGCTGATTATGTGGCCATCAATGTCAGTTCGCCCAACACGCCAGAATTGCGAAAACTACAAGACAGAAAATATTTAGGGCAATTGCTCAGCGACTTGATGACTGTAAATCACACCCTCGCCAAGGAGCATGGTCTGTCCAAACGGCCACTACTGATAAAAATCTCGCCAGACCTAACCTGGCAAGAACTAGACGACATACTACAAACTGCCATTGACAACCAAGTTGCCGGTGTGATTGCCACCAATACGACGATCAGTCGTGATGGCCTAAAAGATGCCAATCATTTCCAATCAGGTGGACTGAGCGGTTCGCCGCTGGCGCAACGAAGCACAGAGATTATCAGTCACATATCGAGGCAGACGAGCGGCCATCTTCCCGTCATTGGCGTTGGAGGCATACAGACCGCTGCCGATGTGCAGGCCAAGATCGATGCCGGCGCCTCGCTCGTTCAACTTTACACCGCACTTGTCTACGAAGGCCCGCGTTTGCCCGGTCACATCCTGCGTGAACTGAGCAAATGAGGCAACGTCGCCATCTGCCAAACCTTGGATATAATTCCATCAATGAACAAGAGACTGGAAGCGATTGTCTACGGCACAGTACAAGGTGTCTATTATCGCCAATACACCGTCCGTGAAGCAAGGCGCTTAGGCTTAAGAGGCTGGGTTGCTAACCAGCATGACGGGACAGTAATAATCGTTGCCGAAGGGCAAGAAAAGAGCTTACAAGAGATGGCACGTTTCCTGCTCCAAGGATCGCCTGGAGCCAGGGTTGATCATGTCAAGGTCGATTGGCTGGAAGCGACAAACAAATTCGCTGAGTTCAGCGTTCTCCACCTATGAATAACGACATCCAGTCCCTTGGCCGGCAAAGATTAGCCTGGATCATTCTCATCGGTAGTTTCTTCATTTGTGTGGTCATAAGCATTGCCATCCCAGTTGTGGCCAATGCCTACATCCAAAGCGCCAAGCAAAATTTGTTTACTTCGATTCAAGCCAACCAGGGGACAGTAGGCATTGACGACGAAACAGGCATGAGACGGGCCGTTATTACCGGCGACACGGCCGAAACCGTGGAACCAAACGCGAGTATTTTAACGGACGCCACGGCCACAGCGATCATGCTTGTGGCCACGCCGGAAGATGAAGCGTTGCTCGCCCGCATTAATATTGCGAGCAACACAACTGTGCGCCTAAACCAGGCTTCAGCCCCCCGCTTCAACTGGAGCGATGCCGAACACGTGCTGGTCCTTGAACTCGAGAGTGGCCGTATTCGCCTATCCTTATTGGAATCCAAAACGCGGCCCATTGCCGTACTCCTCACCACGCCGCAGGGAGAAATTGCTATCCACGTACCTGGGCAATACTCGATCGAAGTGACCAACGAGGCTACTCAGGTAGCCGTACAAGAAGGAACAGCCGGGATTTCTGCTGATGACAAAGCGCTTGTCCTTTCCTCCCTCGAACGCGCTGAAATCCCTACCGGCGCCGCCCCACAAGGCCCGCTGGATCCGGAACGCAGTCTCATCCAGAACGGTGATTTCAGTCAGGGATTCGACAAATGGTCAGAATACACTTGGAAAGTGGAATTAGCAGATCAACCCTCTGGCCAAACAGAGATAATCGACGTGGACGGCGAGTCCGTCCTTTCCTTTGGACGTGTGGGGATTGGCCATGCTGACGCTCGGGTCTCTGCAATCCATCAATCAGAATGTTAGCGACTATGACTCGCTGCGCCTGTTGCTGACGCTTCGTGTTCGGGAACAAAGCTTGGGTGTTTGTGGAATTCAGGGCAGCGAGTGCCCACTCTTCGTTCGAATCGATTATGTTGACGAGAACGGGGTCAATCAAATCTGGCAGCACGGTTTCTACGCAGCCGGTGAAGTGGACGACAATACTACGCCCGGAGCCTGCATCTCATGTGCCGTTATTCAGAGCAGTCACGAGCGGGTACCGCAAGGTCAGGATTTCTTCTATCAGGTTGACCTTCGTGACGAATTGGCGCGCCAAGGGGCCTTACCACCGCGATCAATTGAGAGCGTATCTCTAATCGCTTCTGGGCACAGCTTTAGCACAGAAGTAATTGACGTGGCCTTCGTCGTTGAATAAGGCAAATACAAAGAAGACTAAATTCGTCCCGTCGCCACAACGTTTCCCTCTCTATTACGCCCAGCCGGGTCTGGCAACCTCTTATTCGTCGAATCCAAGCCGGCGTTCTTTCAAGGAAACATACCGTTGATGGCCGATAACAATATGATCCAGGACATTAACATCGAGAAGTCTTCCCGCTTTGACCAGTTGGCGCGTGACGTTGATATCTTCTGGCGAAGGCGAAGGATCGCCAGAGGGGTGGTTGTGTGCCACAATCAGTGCTGCTGCGTTAGCACGCACAGCCGCCCTAAACAACTCCCCCACTCGAATAACTGACGTGTTAAGGCTACCCTGGTAAATCGTTGGTGTGCTTAACACCTCATTTCGCGTGTTCAGCAAAATGACACGTAGGTGCTCTTGCTCCAGAAACATCATCTCCGACATAAGCAGATTAGCCGCGTCCGCGGGTGAAGTAACCCGCGGTCGCTCTTCTGGCGCGGAAGCGACCATCCGCCTGCCCAATTCCAAGGCGGCCTTTATCTGCACCCCCTTGGCATCTCCAATACCGTTGATCCCTGCCAGCTCCGTTATCGATGCCCGGCTAAGCCCTGGCAGGCCATTGAACTCTGCCAATAACCGTTCTGCCAGACGAAGTGCACTCACGCCACGCGTGCCAACCCGCAAAATAACAGCCAACAGTTCAGCAGTCGTCAGTGCGGCAGGCCCCACCCGCTTCAAACGCTCCCTTGGGCGATCTTCTTGCGCCAGATCGCGTATCATCAACATATACTCGACAGGAGCTTCTTGCGTCATTTCATTAACCCACGCTTTCTCGCCCGGATGGCGGCCTGCAAGCGGTAAACCTACACAAACCTCTCCGCCCAGTCAAAAATGAAAACCTACCACAGCAACAGGTTGCTACCAAGCGCTCATTCCAATGCAGATTTCATTAGCAATACAAATTCATCCCATTCTTCAGATGCGAGATGCAATGTAATTCCACCCAACTCAATATGGAACAACAACCCTTCTTCTTCATCATCACTACGCCACACGCCGAAATTTTCAGTTTGGGCAATGATATCTGGCTCAAAGTTTGACATAGACATAACAGCTTTTTCCCTCTATCTGACTGTTCATCCTCACATTTGATAGTTACTGTAATTGTATGTCTGCTCGTTCATTCCAGCCAACTGTATTTGCGACGCGGATCATGACGCTGAACCTGCTATAATTGGCTACAGGAGAGACTCGAATGATAAATCCCTTGCCACTTCGCAGCGTCACGCCAGCCATAGACATCTACATAAGGTTAGCCCAATATCCTGTATTGGCTGATCGCATTCGTATGCGTATGCGCGAGGAGCTAATTCGACGCGGCATTGTCAGCCAAGAAGAATTTGATCAACAAGTAACATCCAGGGCAATCGAGTCACAGAAACGTGAGGGATTGCATGATCCATTCGGGCAGGAAGAAGCGAATATCTGGCACAAGCGCAAAGATCGCATTCGTGACTTCCTCACCGATGCCTACTTCGCCTTCAACTTGGGACACACGCTTCTGGAGCAAATCATTGCCGAGGTTCTCAGCGACCAACCGGCGCCAACGGATTCAGTAGAGCTCACGTTTAATCCGGAGATCGCGCCCTGGGAGCTTCTTTTTCGCCAGGGGGAGCTGTACGAACAGATGTCCGCCAACGAGCGAGAAGAGGTGGAACATCATTTGCAGGAGATCAAGGTTGTTCTGATCAAGAGAATGATAAGTGATCAGCTACCCTACATTGGAATAGCGAAGAAAATGTTCAGTATCGAAGATCTGCGACGAATCTACCGTCGGCGGATTGGGACAGGAAAGATTGGCGGGAAGTCTGCGGGTCTCTTGTTAGCATGGAAAATATTACAATTGTCAGATCCTAAAACGGGTCGAGATCTAAGCGCAAACGTAGAAATTCCTGATTCTTATTTCATTGGCACGGAAGTTATATATGAATTCAGGCTCGAAAACGGGCTGGATCATGTGATGAACCAAAAATACCGTCCCTTGGCAGAAATTCGTGAGCAATACCCGCAGATTGTGGACGCACACCTGCGGGGGAAATTTCCAGAAAAGATCGTTGCAGGACTGCGCAAAGTTTTGGCCAGGGTCGGCAATGCCCCGCTGATTGTTCGCTCGTCTAGCCTTCTGGAAGACAACTTCGGTTACGCCTTCGCCGGTAAGTACAACAGCTATTACTGCCCCAACCAAGGCAGCGAAGAAGAGAATCTGAATGACTTGCTTAGGGCAATCAAGCTTGTATTTGCCAGTACACTTAATCCGGATGCCTTACTATACCGTAAGAAACAAGGGCTGCTTGATTACGATGAACGTATGGCCATTCTAATTCAGCGCTTACAGGGCAAACCGTATGGTCGCTATTTCTTCCCGTCGTTGGCCGGCGTCGCTTTCAGCCAGAATCCTTTTCGTTGGAACGCCAAAATACGGCGTGGTGATGGGTTCTTGCGAATGGTCTGGGGCTTTGGTACACGAGCTGTGGATCGCGTAGACAATGATTATCCTCGTCTGATCGCACTCAGTCACCCCCAACTGCGTCCAGAGATGACCGCTGAAGCAATTCGCCAATATTCGCAATGGTATATAGATGTCGTTGATTTGGAAGACAATAGTTTCAAAACCCTGCCGATCCGCGAAGTTCTGCACGTCGATTTTCCAGATCTGCGCTACATTGCTTCCATCAACAAAGGGGACTACCTTCAGGACATCCTTTCGACAGGTTCATTCCAAGCCGACGAGCAATTTGTTCTCACCTTCAACTACCTTACAAGGGACAAAAGATTTGTTGGGCTCCTGCATGGCGCGCTCCGGCGTCTTGAAGAAGGCTATGGTCTACCAGTAGATGTTGAGTTTACGATTGAGATTGTCCCCGGCTATCCATACCCTGACTACAAACTTTATGTAGTACAATGCCGGCCCCTTAGCCAGCGAAAAGACGATAACGACGTCACGATTCCGCGAAACATAGCGCAAGAAGATATTCTTTTCATGACCCACGAACTTGTCCCTGACGGCCGTGCGGAAGGCATACGATACGTCGTTTTTGTGGATCCCGAAAAGTACAGAAAAACAGACTTGCGCACCAAGCACCGCTTGGGACGGGCGGTGAGTCAACTCAACCGTACGTTTGAAAACACACCATATGTTCTTATGGGTCCAGGACGATGGGGTAGTGTAAATATCGAGTTGGGCGTACACGTCACCTACGCCGACATCCATAATACGAAGGTATTGGTGGAAATCGCGGTAGCTCATAATGGGCAAATGTCCGAACTGTCATACGGCACCCATTTCTTTCAGGATCTTGTCGAAGCCGGTATCCACTCCCTACCACTTCATTTGGGTCAAGAAAATAGCCATTTTAATTGGTCCTTTTTTCGCGAGTCGCCCAGTCAATTGGCTCAATTTTTACCGGAAGATGCAGATCTGGACCCTTATTTGCGCGTTATCGACACTTCAGCAATTTCCGGAAGTCATCGCTTGAATATCCTGATGGATGGTCATCATGATATCGCCATCGGATATCTGGAAGAGAGGGATTGGCAAGACACGCAAACGGGTCAATCTTCTTTATCAACATTCTGAGGCAACTATGGTCAAATCACCTTTACGCAGCATTACCCCGACCATCGATATTTACATCAAACTGGCCCAGTATCCTATTCTGGCCGATGAAATTCGCCTGCGCATGCGTGAGGAACTTTTCAGTCGAGGTGTTGTTAGCCGGGCTGATTTTGAGCGCGAAGTAAAGGAGCTGGCTATTGCATCTCAGCGCCGTGAAGGTTTATTGGAGCCCTATACTCAAGAGGAAGCCACTGTATGGTCTATGCGCAAAGAACGTATACGCGATTTCCATACAGATGCTTACTTCGCCAACAATCTAGGTATCGCCTTGCTTGAGCAGGTGATTAGCGAAGTACTCAGTAACCAATCCATTGAGCCCGGCACCATCGATCTCACATTCAATCCTGAAATTGCTCCTTGGGAATATCTTTTTCGTCAGGGAGAGAGGTACGAACGCAAGCCAAAACCACAACAGAAGCAATTTCAACACCATCTAGAAGAGATAAAGGTCGTACTAATCAAACGCATGATTAGCGATCAACTGAAGTTTATCGCCGTGGCCAAGAAGACTCTCACGATCGCCGATCTAAGGCGTGTGTACCGGCGGCGCATTGGCGGCGGCAAAATAGGCGGCAAAGCGGCCGGCATCGTGCTAGCCTGGAAAATTATGCAACAACAGGATCCGGATTTCGGGCCAGATCTTTCCAGCCATATCGACATTCCAGATTCCTATTTCATTGGTTCCGAAGTGATTTACGAGTTCAGCGTTCTAAACCATTTTGATCATTATATGAACCAAAAATACCTCCCGGTTAAAAAAATCCGCAAGGCATATCCCAAGATCGTCCAAGCCTATCTACATGGCAAACTTCCTGACAGTGTCGTCGACCGTCTGCGCGAAATCCTGGTTAAATTTGGAAAGACCCCTTTGATCGTCCGCTCGTCAAGTCTATTAGAGGATAACTTTGGATTCTCCTTTGCCGGAAAATACGCCTCCGTATTCTGCCCCAACCAGGGCAGTGAGAAAGAAAATCTGAACGGCTTACTTGATGCGGTTCGCCGGGTTTATGCAAGCTTGCTCAATCCGGATGCATTATTGTACCGTAAGAAGAACAACCTCATCGATTACGATGAACGGATGTGCGTTATCATTCAGCCCGTGCAAGGTAAGAAGTACGGCCGTTACTTCTTGCCCACAGTTGCCGGCGTAGCCTTTAGTACCAATCCTTTTCGTTGGAGTCCCAAAATACGTAGAGAAGAGGGATTTCTACGGATAGTTTGGGGGTTGGGTACGCGGGCAGTCAATCGAGTGGCTAATGACTATCCGCGTTTGGTTGCTCTGAGCCATCCTCAGCTCCAACCGGATACGTCAGTTAGCGCACTTCGGCAATACTCACAGACGCTAGTAGATGTGCTTGACTTGGAAGAGAACTGTTTCAAGACGCTTCCCGTTGATGAGGTTCTCGGGCCGGACTATCCCGAGATCTCGGTGATCGCCTCCATCGATCAAGACGATTACCTGCAAGACATTTTCGCCGCTGGTTTGTTGACTGAATCTGATGATTTTGTCCTGACCTTTAACGTGCTCACTAGGGATGAGAAATTCGTAAAACTTATGCGCACTGCCTTATTGCGGCTCGAACAGGCATACGGCCGTCCGGTCGACGTCGAATTCGCAGTTGAGGTGCTTAGAGACAAATCTATACTGGAATATCGCCTACATCTTCTACAATGTCGCCCTCTCAGCCAACGAGTGACCAACTTAAATATCACCATTCCGGACAACATTCCGGACCAAGACGAGCTGTTCACATCAAGCTGGCTTGTTCCCGATGGACAGGTCAATAACATTCGCTACATTGTTTTCATCGATCCGCTGAAATATCGTGAGATCCCCGACCTGGTTACAAAAAGAGAACTTGGACGAGCAATAAGCCGGCTTAACCAGATTCTTGGAGAAGAACGCTTTATACTATTGGGACCGGGCAGGTGGGGCAGTGCCAACATTGAACTTGGTGTCCATGTCACCTATGCCGATATATACAACACCAAGGCATTAGTTGAAATTGGACTTGCTCAGGATCATGGCCGCCCGGAGCTTTCACACGGCACCCATTTTTTCCACGACCTAGTGGAAACAGATATCTGCGCACTGGCCATCTGGCCGGATGGCAAGCACGGCCGTTTCAATTGGGAATACCTCCGTGAAACGCCATCTTGCCTCGCCGAACTTTCGCCCGAAGATGCCAGTTTAGAACCCTATTTACGTGTGATCGACCTGCCTGTGGTATCATCCGGCCGTTTCCTGCATCTGCTTATGGATGGTCAGCATGAGCAGGCCGTCGGATTTCTGGGCGAGGCCATAGAGTAACTTCGTCTAGACAAAACCCATAACGTCTATCTATCTTATGCTCTTGGCTGTGATCTTCGTATTTGGCTTCGCCCTTTGGCTCGGCGCCTATCTAATCAACCGTAATCCGGCCGATTTGCGGCTGGACTTGGCCGGTACAGGACTAGTAGCCTATTCCATAGCGCTGGCCCTTGGCATACTGGCCGAACACACCACCAACCATCAATCAGCCTCCGTTCTATTGCTGTGGCAGAAACCTTTTCTTTTTTTGCCCGCCCTTTGCTGGCTCCTGTTGCTGCTACACTTGATGCGTGGCGATGAATCGTGGTACTCACGTCTTCAAAACCACAAGAATCCCTTTGTTGTCGTCCTTACCGCGACCATATTCTTCGGACTGGGGCTTGGCCTGCTTCTCTTTCCACTAGACTCGATACCCCGCAATTGGCTCCTTTTGGCCATCGGCATGGACCTGCTCTTACTAGGAGCCGCGGTGGCTGTCCTGGACGCCTCCGATGAAGGCGAATCCTTGTCCCTTCATTTTACCCGGTCTCTCGGCTACGCTTTTATTGTCGCCTTGATCTTCGGTGGACAGATCGCTATTGCCATGCTTCTCAGCACAGGAGTAACCTTTTCCATGTTAACGTTGCTTATTAGCATCGTTTCTGCGGCCATACTTTTTCAGACCTTCTCTGGAACAATCCAGAACTTGCTCGACAGGCTTATGTTGCGCCAATCCTCGCAAGTCTACCGAACTCAAACGACGCTTCGCGAAGTAGCCAACAAGGCGCCTCGACAAAATGAAGCACTGGATCTTGTCGGCCTGGATGACCCCGATTTCATGCGTCTCACGCGTCGTGCCCTGACCCACATGGTCAACTTACCACGTCTATCCGCCAGTCCACTTACTCGGCTTCCCATTGTGGAGAATCGCCTACAAGCAAGTGGCAGTGCTCGCGATACGCTAGAGCGTGCCACAGAACTAAGAGCGGTGCTTTCAGAGAGTATCGACCGCCTGAGACCAGAGAAACAGGCCCGCTTTGGCACCACCGATCAATGGCGACATTTCAACGCGCTCTATTATCCCTATGTGGTAGGATTGAAACCCTACAGCCGCCGTTCACAATATACAGCGTCAGATAATTCCTCCGCAGAGGTGCTTGATTGGTTTCGCACGCAAGTTCCCCAACGCACGCTTTACAATTGGCAAAACGAAGCTGCACGTCTCGTGGCCCAAGATCTTCGCGAACAATCGTGGCCACGCAGTAAACACTGATTTTTCTGCGAACGTTCCTCTTAATCTGGCACTAATTGGCACCAATTTTCATAGACCTGGCACCATTTCTCGCCTTATGCTATAGGTAAATCTAGACAGAGAGGTGTCGACACATGAACAGTACTCAGTCAATTACAAAGAACAATCAAGGATCGAATCTTCTCAAGAACGCCTTACGCGGAAATGCGCTGTTCTCCGGAACGAGCGGACTGGTAGCCCTCGCTGCCGCACAGTCACTGGCAGCGTTTACGGGAATTAACCCTCCCATCATTTTCGTTGTATTGGGAATCGCCCTGATCCTGTATGCGGTCGATCTTTGGTGGGTCGCCTCCCGCGAAACTATCAACCGCCGCTTTGCTTGGGCCGCAATTATTCTAGACGTCCTTTGGGTAGTAGGCAGCATTGCAATCCTATTATCTGGATGGCTACCACTAACCGTTGCCGGCAGCTGGACAATTGCCCTGCTGGCCGAAGCAGTAGCCATATTTGCCGTACTGCAATTTATTGGCCTGCGCAGATCAAACTAGATTAAATCGCAGGTGAGTGCCGGACAATATCGAATACTGTCTGGCACTCGCTATGCTATCTGCCATCTTCTTAATCTGAACTCGCTAACATCTGGGCCAACAACGTCCGCTCCTCCGCTTCGGTTCTTACCAGACCATCCAGCCTGGCATCCAGCAGACGATCAAGATAAACAGCAAAAGCCGGCCCTGGCCTAAGCCCCAGATCGTGCAAATCATCCCCGGTTAACATGGCTTTCACAAATCGCCATTCATCGAAGTATCTGTCCAATTGAAGGCCCGCAGGTTCATCGCCGATAACAATACGTGCGGCCAAGAGCACGCGATCGCGATACGGCCGGCACGCTCTTGCGAATTGACTCGGCCTTGCACTTTCCCCCAGATTGCGCAACCCATGGAGCAGATTACCTACCGCAAGTACATCTTCACAAGTGGTTTTTCGGCCCCGTAGGCGTTTGACAGTCTTTCGCTGCACACCCTCTGGCAGGGGCACAACCCACAAAGCGAAGTACAAGAACTCAAGCGAATCCTTATGGATTGCATGCTGCCATAATGGACTGGCAAGAAATAGGGGCACTCTGGAAAAATAGTCTGCCGCATCCTGTGTCCAAACCAATCCTTCCTGAATATGATCAATAGCGTGAAGCTCTGCCAGGCGTTCCATGACTCGCACCGGATCTGCCTCTCGCAAGCCAACTTCGATCTCATGCCGGATTCGATCCCCGGTCACACGCGACAACATAGACAACGAATCAGTGAGCAATTCTAGTGTACGCGTTTCGATTTGGAACCCTAATCGCTGTTCGAGGCGAACAGCGCGCAAAATACGCGTTGGATCATCTATGAAACTGAGGCTATGCAAAACACGGATTAAGCCTCGTTCCAGATCGCGCCGTCCCCCATAAAAATCGAGCAGTTCTCCCAGGTGAGCGCCGTCCAAGCGAATAGCGAGCGTATTGATAGTGAAGTCACGGCGGTGCAGGTCAAGCTTTATAGATCCCCGTTCCACTTCAGGCAGTGCTGACGGATTCTTATAGAATTCCGTCCGTGCTGTGACAAAATCTATAGATTCCGGAACATATGCAAAAACCGGAGTTATTGGATCTGGATCCCCATCTTGTGCTCCATGTTGTACTAATATACTCTTCCACACATCTGGCCTAACATACCACTTGGCTGTGCCAAAGCGAGCATGGGTATGTAACTCACCTCCAAACTGTTCTTGCAGGCGCTGCACAAGTGTTATCGCGTCCCCTTCGACGACCATATCCAGATCGACGGCCGGTTTACGCAAAAGCAAATCCCTTACGAGACCTCCCACAAAGTATAGGGGCATGCCTAGTAGGTCCGCCGACTCGCCTATCGTCTGCACCAAAGCCCAAAGAGGTGGGGACATCGTTTCCGCAAGCAGGCCGCGCACATCAATATCGGCCGTATCGACGCTTGGCTTGAACCAGTAATTGAGCAAGTCCGTTCGAGTTACAATGCCTATGGGCTGCTTGTCCAATGCTCCTGCATCCGGCGAATCGGCAACGACCGGGATCTGGCCCCACCCTTCACTAAGCATCAATTCTTGGACGCGTTCGATAGATGCCGACGGCCGAACCGTAAATGCGCCAGCCAACATGATCCGGCTCACCGGCAGATAGCCCAAGCTCATGGCTCATCGCTCGGTCAACAGCATGGCGAGTTAACAACCCAATGATCCCGCCACTCTCTGCATCGACAATCGGATACCCTTCATGACCCGTTCGCTGCATCATTTGTGCAGCTTCAGCCACTGTGGTAGAGGGCTCGATCGTTTGCACACCATACGACATTATCTCCGCAACACGTGCCATCGGCTTCACGATCTGCAGCAACAATGCCTTGATTTTCCGGGCTTCGGTCTTCACATCACTGTTAAGGGCAAGTGCCGCTGCGGCGCGACTGTGCCCCCCGCCGCCCAATTCCCGCGCTACTAAAGAAACATCTATATTTTCATCGGAACTTCTTGCCACTAACTGGACATCTGCACCCAATTGCACCAAGACAAACAGGCCGGCAGGGTTAAGCGTTTCACGTAAACGGTGAGCCACAGAAGAAATTTCATCCATAAACCGCTGCGGTGCGATAGCCGTCGCCAAAGCTACAGAACGTCCCTGTATTCGCAGCCACTCCGTGTTGGCCTGTAATTCATCGTAAAGTGCCTGTTGTTGAACAGTCAATGGGATCGCGAGAAAACGTCGCACGACATCCAACTGGGCTCCTTGCTCAATAAGCCACGCCGTCGCCAGAGCATCGCGAGCAGTCGATGTATCGTAAGTCAGTGAACCCGTATCCTCATAGATGCCCAGCAAGAGCAAGGTCGCCTCTTCTGACGTCACGTTGAGTCCATTGGCCTGCAACATCTCAATCAGCAGGGTAGTTGTCGCACCCACCGCCGCAACATGATAGTTCCACCCATTGCGCGGTTCGTGTCCAACATGATGATCGATCACCCTAACATGGGGGTTTTTTGCTACACCGCGAACACTATTTAGATTTTGTGTGTCGACCAGGATGACCTCATCTACCCGCTTGCGCCGCCACTCATCTGCGCGCATAAAAGGCAACACATCCCAATAAAGATTCAGGAATTGCTGCACATTGCGATTGAGATGTCTTGGCAACAACGGAACGCCTGCAGGAAATAGCTTATGCGCACCCAGTTGCGAGGCAATTGCATCGAAGTCCGACTTCTCATGCGTTAAAATCAGTAGCATAGCTCCATTATACCTGTTCCGGATCAACACGGTAAATTACAGATCCCATTCATTTCCAGACTGCATCTGTCAGCGTGGGCAAAGAAAGACCTAAATGCTACAATGTCGTCATGATGACGACATCTTGCCATTCTCCCAAGATAATACATACAGATCCCGAACACGGTAGTTTGCGCCTTGTCGTATTTATGCTGCTTCTGCTCAGTATCTTCCTCAGTTTTCTCCTGATCCAACTATTGCTCAATCAGTTGGCAGGCGGCTCTAGGCTGCTTGAGTTCAGCACTCTCATTTCTTGTGTCGGATCGATTCCACTTGCTCTCGGCATCTCTTGGGTGACCGAGACGGTTCTCAAGCGAGAGTGGCATAGCGGCACGTTTCTGACTTTGGACGATTCCGCATTAGTTTTCACACGAGGCAAGCAGGACAAAGATCTGCAGCAAAACAGCGCGCATCAGATCAAGTTTGATTGGTCCAAGCGCGTGAACATAACACGTTGGCATTTCGCCTTACAAGGATATCCTCGCGCCGGTCGTGAACGTCGTGTTTCAAAAGGGTGGATCTGCCTGGCCTGTCAGTTGCAGCAGGATGATGACCAGCTAATCGCATATGGTTATCTGCCCCCGGAGCAGGCAGCCACTTGGACGGAGAACCAACGACTTTCTGAACCATTTCATCAGATCTCGCTGGCAAAACTGTATGCGGAGGCAGGCCAAAGAGGCAGAGGTGCATCAGTGCGCCCAACGATACCTGTCAGTCTGTTGACCGGTACGGATGGTCGTTTCTGGTTAACTGAGCGAAGACGCTGGCTTGAAGGCGTTGAAATGACTCGACAAGACTTTGAGATCTTCATGGACTATGTAGAACAGAAATTGTAATTCAGCATTGCCGGCCATAAAACGCCATTTCTGTCGCCCTACTTCTCGAAAAGGATAAGACCAATGTTTGATTTCATTACCGAAGAACACAAGATGATTCAGCAAGCCGCAAGAGATTTCGCGCAAAATTCTATCGTTCCCATTGCCGCACATCATGATGAGACAGGTGATTTTCCCATCGAGACAGTTCGCCAAATGGGCGAACTCGGTTTCATGGGAATTGAGGTGCCCGAAGAATATGGCGGTGTAGACATGGACACACTAGCCTATGCCTTGGCGCTAATAGAGATCTGCAAAGCCGATGCCAGCCACGGAACCATCATGTCCGTTAACAACTCATTATTTGCCCATGGCTTACTCAAATATGGTACAGAGGAACAGAAACAGCAGTTTTTAGTCCCGGTCGCCAGTGGGCAGAAAATCGGGGCCTACAGCCTGACAGAACCCATGAGCGGCAGTGATGCCGGGACAATGCGCAGCCGCGCCGTATTGAACGAAGCTGGGACACATTACATCCTCAACGGCCGTAAGTCATGGGTTACATCTGCGCCCTTCGCAGATTTCATCGTAGTTTTCGTAATGACCCAGCCGGAGCAAAAGCATCGCGGAGTGACAGCCTTTCTCGTTGAGACCACTCAACCCGGCTTTGAGCGCGGCAAAAAAGAACCGAAGCTCGGCATTCGGGCCAGCGCTACCAGCGAAATCATTCTCGACAATTATGAATGCCCGATCCAGCACCGCTTGGGGATGGAAGGCGAAGGCTTCAAGATCGCTATGACTGTGCTTGATGCCGGGCGCATTGGCATAGCTTCTCAGGCACTCGGTATAGCCGAAGCCGCTTTGGAAGCTAGCATTCAATATGCGCAAGAAAGGGAATCTTTCGGAAAGAAAATCGGCCAGTTCCAAATGATTCAACAAAAACTGGCTGATATGAAAACGCGAATTGAAGCCAGCCGGCTGTTGATTTATCAAGCCTGTCTGGCCAAAATGGCCTCGAAGAAGACCGGTTCTCGTTATTCCCTAGAGGCGAGCATGGCCAAGCTTTTTGCTAGCGAGACTGCGACCTTCGTGACAAAGGAGGCAATACAGATACACGGCGGCATGGGCTATAGCAAGGAGTTGCCTCTCGAACGCTATTTCCGTGATGCAAAGATCACCGAAATCTACGAGGGGACTAGCGAAATTCAACGTATTGTTATTGCCCGCAGCTTGACTGGATTGCGCTGATTCTGCGCGCCCTCAGCTCGGAAAAAGCGCTAACATAACCTCGCGCTCACGAACTTGACGAAAAGCTGCTTCAATCTGTATGATCCGATCCGCGCAACTTGTCCAAGTTTTAGAGGAGCGTATATAAGAAGGAGCGGATGAAATATAGCCCAAACAACAAGATCATAGGGCTAAAATCCACACCCCCGGTAGCCGGCAACAAGCGCCGGATAGGTGCCAGAAGTGGTTCAGTCGCCTGGTAAACAAAGCGCAGGATCGGGCCCCAAGTAGGATGATAAGGATCGGGACGGATCCACGATAAGACAAAGCGGGCAAAGATCAGAATTACAAGGATATAGTAAATAGCATTAATAATCGGTATCAGAAAAGTCATTTATTCCTCTCAAACCTGGTGTCGTGAACCGAAGATTGCCCGTCCGACTCTGACAATAGTTGCACCTTCTTCGACCGCAATTTCAAAATCGTCACTCATGCCCATGGAGAGTTGGGATAAAGTGGCCTGCGGCACTTCACTCTGCATCCATTCAGCAAGCGACCGGGTGCGCCGGAAGATGGAGCGAATGGTTTCTTCCGCTGCATCCCAGGGAGCAATAGTCATCATTCCCTGTAAGTCTAAACCCGGAAGATGCATAATTGATTCGATCACATTACGCAGGTTCTCGCGTTGAGTTGCATCTTCTTCCCAATTGTTCGCTAAGAAACCAGACTTGCTGATCTCTCCGGAAATATTCACTTCCAAGAGAACGGGTAAACTCCGCCCCAGTTCATTCAGCTGTTGCGCCAGACGTTTCGCGATCTTCATTCGGTCCAGCGCATGAAAGAGATCGGCATGTTCTGCCACTAAACTCGTCTTGCGGCTTTGCAGTGTGCCAATCTGATGCCAGGTGAGATCGTCGACGTCCGGCAATATCTCTGCAACCTCAGAACGTTTGCGCGCCATTTCTTCCGCCCGATTTTCACCAACATGACGAATCCCGGCGTGGTATGCAGCCGACACCACATCCGCAGGCCACGTTTTTGTGACCGCGACCAAGGTGATCTCATCCGCATCCCTTCCTGCTCTCTCGGCCGCCTGGAAAATTCGATCGCCAACCTCATGGTATCGTAAGGCAATGCTTCTTATCAGTTCGGTCTCCATACGCCAATTGTACCCGTTGTAGGCGGGCAACAGCCACCTCAGAATGATGTCCCAACTTCGCCCATATAAAGACAGCGGACAAATCTAGCGACGTTCTATTCTGTATAATCTATCTTGAAAATTATCCCCGTAGCATAATCGGCGACATAAAGCGCGCCTTCTGGGCCAACGGTCACGTCGATAGGTGCAGCAAATCCAGTTGCGAAAGTACTATTGCTCCCGTCGGGTGAGAAGCGCATGACCCGCTCGGCAAACTCCATCGCTGTCCACAGAGTCAGGAATTGACTGTTATAGTATCCGGGGAAATGATTGTCGAAATAGGTCGTGATTCCAGTAGCAACTGCATGTGGTTCAAATTCGTACCACGGTTCGACCAATTCCACATCTTCCGGGATGCCAAAGCAGGCAGGGCAATCAAAATAGGGGTAACCATGCTGCGCTCCCGGTTCCACGATATGAAGTTCATCAGGCACCTCGCCATCGCGACCGTTATCAGTGGCGAAAAGACGCCCGTCTGCATCCCAACTAATATCGTATGGATTGCGAAAACCATAGGCATACGGTTCAACCTCGCTGCCATCAGGGCTAAAACGGAGAATAGTCGCTTCCAGTGGATGCATCTCATCCGGCCGGTTGCTGCCGTCTAAAATCTCGCCATGATCTGCCCTTCCGCCCACACCCACATAACCGTAGCCGTCGGGTCCAAAGGCAATTCCGTGTGGTCCATGCATGGCCACGTAACAACAAGGCAGCCCATCAATTAGTGTCGAGATTTCACCGCCATCAATTACCGAAACCTTCGCTTCACCGTCGATATTTTGATCAAGGACCCGGCTTGATACAAACAGCCTGTTCGTCCCAGGTTGGAAAGCCAAACCGGTAGGTACTTTCAATCCTTCCACGAACAGGGTCGCCTCACCGGCTTCATCAATCATGTATATATTGCCGCGCGTCGTTGCTGCGTAAAGCATTCTGTCAGGTCCAAACGTAATGCTTGTTAGCTGTTGCGCACGATCCGCATGATCGGGATCTGGCAAATAAGCGAAATAGCGCGCTTCAAATCCTTCGGGTACCCGAATTCGTGCTTCCCACGCCTCAACATCGTCGTTGCAGGGGAAACGGTCGCTGCACGTGCTTTCTCTATAGGGAGGCTGTTCCAATTCTGGCGCATGTGGTGCAGGGGTTAACCATTCTACCGGGACGGCCGTTGCCGTCGGGGTTTCCGTGGGAGTCGCAGTCGGCTCGTTCGTTGCCTCAGGCTCTACCATTGCTTCGCCAGCATCACTGGTTGCTGTGGGCGGCATCTTCGTTATCGTAACGACGACGCGCGCCGGCTCAACAGTTGCAGTTGCCGGCACTTTGGCTACCGCCGCTTCAGTTGTTGCCGTGCCAAGTGCCTCATTTACCTGTTGTGTGCTGCAGGCCACAACGGTCGACATCAAAACGCCAAATAATATAGATAAAACAGCTTGTCGTAACATTACCAAACCTCAAAATGGTCAGCACGATCAAATCACCGGCTGCACCTGAAAAGAGAATACAGAACAGGGAGCTATTGGGGCGCTTCCCGCTCCAACATAAGAGTCACCGGCCCGTCATTTTCAATGCCAACACTCATATGTGCGCCAAACTCACCGGTAGCGACAGCAATGCCGCGCAACCGCAATTGCCGCACAAAGGCCTCGACAAGGGGCTTCGCCTGCTCCGGGTGAGCTGCATTAGTGAACGACGGGCGTCTCCCCTTCCGTGCATCTCCATAAAGCGTGAATTGCGACACAACAAGCACAGCCCCATCCACATCTGCCAGGGAAGCATTCATTTTGCCGTCAACATCGTCAAATACGCGCAATTCAGCGACTTTGTTGGCTAACCACACCGCCTCAGCCTGGCCATCAGCGTGCGTAACGCCAAGCAAAACGACGAACCCCCGTCCAATTTCGCCCACAATGCGACCGTCAACAGTAACGGTGGCAAGGGACACCCTCTGCAATAAAGCACGCATAGCTGTCTGCAAGCAAGAAAAAGGCGTACTCCCCGCCTCCTACTTGCGTCCCTCCACCTAAAGGATACCTACGTGGCTGTGATCGCCCAACGTTAGCTTAAGCGCTTTCGGTTTGATGGGCGAACGTTCAATTACGACACTCCGGCCAATCAAGCTGTCTTGTATCCGCGAATCAATATCGCGTATCTCACAATTCTCCAGCACGACCGAGTGCTCAATCTCACTGTTTTCAATGATAACATCATGATTGATACTTGTGAACGGACCTATGTAGCTGTTTATGATGCGTGCGTTCTCACCAATGATGGAAGGACCCCGCACAATGCTGTTTATGATCTCCGCTCCACGCTCAACCGACACTCTGCGACCGACTTTACTATCCCGGTCAACATAGCCTTCGATCTCGTAATCAATTTCCTCAAGAACCAGATCATTGGCCTCCAGCATCTCCCCCGGCGCCCCTGTATCAATCCACCACCCACGATGAACAAAAGGATGAACCGCAAAGCCACTGTTGACCAACCATTGAATCGCGTCCGTAATCTCCAGTTCCCCTCGATAAGATGGCGTAATAGCATTGACCGCATCGAAAATATTGCAGTCAAACATGTAAATACCAACCAGCGCCAGATCGCTTTGTGGCTGCTTCGGCTTTTCTTCCAACCGCACGATCTTCCCATCATCCCCAAGTTCTGCTACACCGTATTGTTCCGGGTGATCGATGCGTGTCAGTACAATCTGGCTGTTCCAGTCACTGTCGGCAAACTGAGCAATCAGGGGGCTGATGCCCCCTTCTATCACATTATCTCCCAAGAACATCACAAAGCGATCGTCGCCCAGGAAATCATGCGACACCTTTACCGCATGGGCCAAACCCAACGGTTTCTCCTGCCTGATATAAGTAATGTTTACGCCCCAGCGCCCCCCTCGACCCACAGCTTCTCGAATCTTGTTCTCTGTATTTCCCACGACAATACCGATCTCACTGATTCCAGCGTCGCGGATAGCTTCAATGACGCGAAACAGAATAGGTTTATTGGCAATAGGTATCAGTTGTTTTGCGTTAGTATACGTGAGGGGATACAGTCGAGAACCGGTTCCCCCACTTAAGATGAGTCCTTTCATACCGCTTTCCTCATTTCCTCCAAAGATGGGCAAACTAATGACGTTGCGCTGCCATAGCACTCATAGCAAGTTAACTCCCGCGTTTGCTAACACGCTAGCCGTAATATCCCGCTGCACCGTTGTCGCGAGGTGCGTTGGTCAAGGCAGCGCCAATGATCCGCACCCTGGCCTTCTCCAACAACTCCTTGGCTCTTTCAGCTTGATCACGCCGAGTTTTACCGGCATTGATGACCAATAGAGCGCCATCTACTTTAACTCCAAGGACAGCAGCGTCTGTAACCGCAATGACTGGTGGTGTATCAAACAATACAATATCAAACTGCTCCACCAATGTGTCAATAATCTCGTCGATCTTCTTCGTACCCAGCATGTCCGCCGGATTGGGGGGTCTCGGCCCGCTTGCCAGCAAGAATAGATTCTCGACGTTGGTTTGCTGCAGTGGAAGCTCGTCCACCTCACCCAGTATTCGGTTGGTTAACCCAGGCTCACTCTCTAAATCAAAAAAGCTGTGCAAAGACGGCCGTCGTAAATCGCAGTCAACCAGCACTGTACGCCGGCCACTTTGCGCCATGGTCACTGCCAGGTTGGCCACCAACCGGTTCTTACCCTCATCCGCTGCGGGTGATGTAACAACCAGGCTGCGAATAGGGTTATCCAGGCTAAAGAAGGACAAGTTTGTCCGCAGCGTGCGATAGGCTTCGCTAACAGGTGAACGGGGATCAGTCAAAGTTATCAATTTCATTTTTCTCTAGGTCAATCTCGATCGTTGCTTCATCCTACGACCCGCTGCAAACCAGTTTATTGATTGGGAATCGCGCCAATTACAGGTAGTTCAAGGTAGCGCTCTACATCCTCACTTCGCCGCATTACGCCTGATTCTATCCATTCCAACAAGAAAATCACAACGACACCCAGCAGCGCCCCAAAAATAGCCCCGGCGGCCGCGTTAATCTTCGTGTTGGGGCGATCCAGGCCCACCTGGGGATCATCTCTAAATTCAATTGTGATTCGATCCTCCTGGCGATTCTTGTCATTTTCCTGCTTTTGCCATTGGATCAGTAAATTGCCCCACGTCCGGGCGACATCGTTGGCCAGATTCGGATCCGTATTCTCAACAGCCAGCGTAACCATAAAACTGAAGTTATCTGAGGCTACCTCTACATCACCCAATAGCTCCTGCGCTGTCATGTCAAGCTGCAGTTGATCGATAACGGCCTGTGCTCGGTAACTGCTAAAGAGCCACGCCTCATACGTTTTCAGCAATTCCTTCGCCGCTTGAGATTGACCAAAGTCCGTGCGCGACGGCCGTACCAGGAGGTTCAATGTCGACTTATAAACCTCAGTTTGAATCTTGCTGAAGCCAAAAGCGGCCACCGCCGTCAGCGCCATTAGTAAGAGAATCACCCACCCACGCTGGCGCAATATGCGCACATAATCTCGTAGTTCCACAAGTCCTCCCTCGGATTCACTTCTTCGGAATTTCGCCTAAAATCTGTAGGCCGAGTTGTTGAATCTCATTCCGGTCGCGAATAGTCGGATCCAAGTATTCTACCAGCAAGGCCAGACCCACGCCCGCCATCAATGCCAGCAAGAGGCGCAGCGGCAAATCAAGCTGGCTACGAATACCGGAGGGCATTGCGTTTACCACAGGCTGATCAAGCTGTGTCAAAACTGCCGTTTCACCTCCAAGTTGCGGCAAGGCCTTGGCGTTGTCCGCGATCAGTACACTGACAACCCCGTCCATCATATCAGCCAGCGCTTCTGCATCTGAATACGTTAGCGATAGCGTAAGCATACTTCGCGCATTATCGGCAGCCAGGCCACCTTGAATAGCGTATGCTGGAATGTCTACACCTTGATCTGCGAGGAGTTCGCTAACTGCCACGGCGAACTCGCCGCCACGTACCCAATCAGTCAGTCCGTTGACAATATACTCAGACGTCAACCAGTTATAATACCGACCTTCATCCCTTAGAATATCCCCTTCTACAGGTGTCTGCCCAACGATGAATCGCACACCCGCGTTAAAGCTGGTCGCCGCTGGGCGGTAGGTCAAAATTCCTATCGCCAGGACAACAACGGTGGGTACAACAACCAGTAACCATCGCCGTCTTATAATGCTCCAGTAACGTCGTAATTCCATAACAATAAGCGCGATCGCTCAACCTTGCTTTTTACAATGAAGCTGATAGACCCATATTTCGCTCGTCAGGCCCGCTTCAGATGCGCTCTCTCATCCAACTTTTCCTCTACAAACCGCTGGATTTTCCTTTTGAACACTGTCGTGTCAAACTGTTTGGCATACGCGCAAATCTCTTGCACATTTACCGCTGTCTCATCAAAAGACTCAACAGCCTCCACAATAGCCTCCACAGACTGCTCCGAAAAAAGCACACCTGTTCGGCCAGGCAACACGGTTTCCATTGCGCCGCCTGCTGCAAAAGCGATCACCGGTCGGCCCGCGGCCATAGCCTGAATGGGTGAGATTCCGAAATCCTCTTCGCCTGGCCACATAAACGCCCGGCATCGCGCCATCAAATCGGGCAGATCCTCATCCGGAACAAATCCGAGAAATTCGATAGTTGATCCTGCCATCGATTCCAATCTCGCCCGGTCACGACCATCTCCTGCAATCACGAGCGGCCGTTGCAATTTGTTGAACGCCTGTATGAGTATATCTATCCGCCGGTAAGGAACCAATCGACCCACGATCAAATAGTAATCATCTACATGTGCAGCCGACTCAAAACGACTCGTATCCACAGGCGGATTAATGATAGTTGAATCTCGACGGTAAACCTTGGCGATTCGCTGACGAACAGTCTGCGAGATAGCAATGAAATGATCCACCCTGTCGGCAGCCAGCCTGTCCCACTGGCGTAGTGAAATCAAGAATGGCGGCATGACTGCTCTGGTCAGGCGATTGAGATTCTCCTGCTGCGCATATTGATGATAACGCCACACATAACGGGTAGGTGTCAAACAATAGCAAATGTGCAAAGTTTCCGGACCGGTCAAAATGCCATGGCAGAACCCGCTCTTATTACTGATCACCAATTCAAAATCCCTAAAATCAAATTGCTCAAAAGCAAGTGGATAGAGCGGAAAGTAGATTTGTTGGTGCTTATACACAAACGGAAGACGATCGACGAAGCTTGTGCGAACGTCCCATTCTCGCCATTCCTCTGGCATCCCGCCGCGCCAATACAGTGAGGTATGGATTGGAGCAGTCGGATAGAGATCAACTAAAGCTTCGAGAACGTCCTCGGCCCCTCCCAATTGATTTAGCCAGTCGTGAACCAATGCAGTTCTATTACCGTTCACTTATTCTGGTCTCGTCTTGATCAACGGCGATGATTCAGATGCCGAGTCGTTCCATACGTGCCGCCAGCTCTGCCTCCACTTCCAGACTATGCATGGCGTCATCCAATTGCCGATCGAGGCTGCTGGTCTGTACTTCCCAAGCCGCATCTGCGTGATCCAGCCTGCGACGTATGTTCTCTGCAGCCTGCGCCACTTCGATATCTCCCTCCCCCATCAGCGAATCGAGCGAACGCATCGCTTTGGTTGACATCTCCTTTGATTTGGCAAGTTGCAGCAGAAAAGCCAACTCTTCACGTTCTTGTTTAGCAATTGCCAGCCGTCCCTCCAACTTGACTCGCACATCATCTAACTTTTCCGCCGCCGCAACCTGCTTCTCCAAGGATCCATCGTAGGTCTCAATCAAATCGAGTATGGAACTCAGTTGCTTCTGAGTAACCATCGCTTCCGTACGCTGATCCTTAACAAGATACTGGTCCACCATCAAGTCCAACCTGGCAGCCTTATCTGCCAGGGCTTGACGTCTGCGTCGCGTGCTTTTTACTTGTGCGAACAGGGGCACAATACTACTCTTGAACTCCGCTACCTCTCGCTCAGCCTCACGAATATATTCATCATACACGGCAAGATCGCTCTTCTGCAGTGTTCTATCCGCAACATCATGCAAATTAGCTTTAAGCAGCGTTCTAAGTTTCTTCAAGAGTGAGGCCATATCTGGGATTATACTCAAAAGAAAAATGCTGGGTACAAATAAAAACACGGCCGTCCCATGAAAGGCATTACCCTCGGGACGGCCGTGTTCCGCTACTCTGGCTTCAGGAGATTGAAGGCTTTATCAAGCTGACCAGAGTGAAGCTACAGATCAATTTGCCTGGTTACGCATCCTTAATGATGATTTCCTCATCGTCGAAAGCGTTGGCCTTGGCTGAAACAGGAACCTCATCCTCTACCGGCATAACAATCGCCAGAACGAAGTAAATCAACAGACCCCAACCATTCCACAAAGTCAGGAGAACCAAAATCAAGCGGACAATGACCGGGTCTATGCCAATGTAGTCGGCAACGCCACTTGCAACACCCATGAACATTCGATCACTCTGTCTCCGTACCAATCGTTTTTCACTCATTACCTAACCTCCAAGGTTTGAATATTTTTTCTTGCCTACTAACATCTAATACGCCTGCTCGCCATGAAAGTTGCATGGGCTGATGACCAAGGCTAGTCGCATAGACGCTACGTCTGGATCACTCGCCTGATTCCTTTTTCACGTGGCTTCTTCCGCTCCTATTCCGCCACAACATCCAGACTCCTGCGAGAATCAGCAGCACCGGCCACAACTGACCAAGAGCCTCTGAACCTTCCAGGAAACCACCGAAAATGGCGAACAGAACGAAGCTAATGAGGAGTAACCGTATGCCATCACGAATCGACGAGCGTTTCTCGTGATCCAGCAGCCCCATTAGTATCAATCCCACACCCACGAACCCAGGAATCAAACTCCACGCATACGCCCAACTATCCCAGTTCCCGCTGACATTTTGATAGTAAAGCAAACCGCCAATGCCACCAATTATCGCGCCAGGAATTGCCAGAGAAGCCGTCCCTAATATTGCCCCTAATAGAAAGAGAGCGCCAACAGCAACAATAAGTAGCGGCCATTGGAGCTCTGGATCAAATTGGGCGGCCAGATTGGGGAATGCCTGCAACAATAAAAAGAGCGCCCCCACCAAGATAAGAATTAACCCGCCAACAATGGATCCACGGTTCTTCATAGAATTACCTCCACAACACCACCTCAAGCTGGTGGCCTCAGTTTCTACAACCTATACGTAATAGGATGCTTCACGTCGCGTTGATTTTCCGTTCGATCGACCGTAGCTAGATTTTCGTGGGACGAGCCAGCATCTTACGGGGATAATCTCACTCGTTTACGAGCAAATCCGTCACGTACTTGGCCCAAGCTTGACCCAAAGGCGTCAGCTGCTCGCTTGATGGATTGTACAGATTTCCCGTCTCATAATCACCACCGTCATAGACGCTGTACCAAAACCACCATTGTACCAGCCGTCCTTCATCAGGTAGATAGCCCGTCTCATTAGTCAAGGTTTGGAACAATTCAAAAGAACCAGTCAAATAGCGCTCCACGGTCTCTGGGGGGAATCCGTAATCTTCCGGCATCAAGATGCCGTATTCTGACACGACCAGGGGTTTGTCACCATAACCACGATCAGCCATCCATGCTCGAAACTCAACCAAGTTCTGCTGCAAGATTTCTAGATCATCGGAATCCTCAATCTCGTAAAGCATGCCGCTATCTTCATCCATACCTGGCGGAATATCAACACCCCAACTATCTCTTTCTTCGCGCAAAGTGAAAGCATGAACATTCCAAACATCGATCGGCATCGCCTGGTCATAAACGTCCTGGTAAGAATCCAATATCAGGTCCAGGTAGGCGCGTCGCAGGGGAGTCGGTTGAGTTACTCCTCCAATGACCAGCTTTGCACCAGGATCGCGTGACTTAACAAAGGTATAGACTTCATGGTAAATCTCGGCATAACGCTTAGGCGTTACATTGTCCTGCCACTTTACATCGGGTTCGTTGCCCACCAACCAGAACGAGCCCGGATTTGTCTGGATAGCCTGCTCAATCTCCTCCCAGGTAGTACGCCGGATCCCTTCTTCGCTAATGCGGACCATTTGCCAGAACAAAAAGTCACGTTCCGGTGGTTTCACTTCAACATGCCAATTGAGCAACGACCCAAAAGGCAGTCCAGCATCAAAAGCACTCGTAGCACTGCCCAATTCGCCAGATACACCAAAGCGTGTCAACTCATAAGATCCTAAGAGGGTCGGCAACTCATGTGCGATCTCGACGATTTCTGCCTGTCCAGGCGTTACGGTCGACGTTTGAGTAGGAAAGGGAGACGGCTTACTGGCACCTGTCCCGCTTGACGTTGTCTGCTCTCCCAGCGTGGAAAGTGGCGTTATCGTGGGTATAATCGGTTCTGAAGTCATCGTTGGCTGCTCACGCAGCGCAGGGACTGGCGTTATTGTTGGCAATATCGGCTCGGGAGTAATAGTAAGGTTAGCGGCAGGAGGTGCCTCCGCTACTATCACTGTCTGAATCTCTTCCAAAGACAATAATACGACAATCACGACAGCTGCGAAGAACAATATCAAGGTCAAGAACCTGGACTTTTTGCTGCTTTCCACTTAGTTCTCCGCCTATCAAAAAGGCTCTAGCCGGACTTAATCAGATCAGAAGTCCGGCAGAGCCTGGGTGCCATGTTTGCGTAATGGTTGAACAATCTTTCCGGAAACTTTTTCGTCAATTTCACTGAGCAAACGGCACTTCAGTTCCCGAAAGAAACGACCGCACCTAGGTTGTCAGCGTACTGGACGTTGTCTGCAGAAACCGAACTATCGGTTCATCAGTCAGCCAGGTCGCTAACGTCCTCTTCGCCTGCAGCGTCCGCTGCCACTAAAGGTCTTTCCTGATGAATCTTCGCCCACGTTGTGATGCGTCTGCACAAATCACGCGTGTTACCAACATTCAGCTGTTCGAAAAGGAAAGCAAATTGCCCCTCCAGGACAGCGCCAATTTCTGTCTGCGTTTCAGCATCCAGGTCCCACCATTGCTGCTTAAATGTACCAATCGCCCGCTTTCGCGCTGAGTACAGCACTTGTTCTTCAGTTTTACCTGGTTTCCATTCATTCGCGTGATTTACACGCAAGTAATCATATGCATCGTTTACCACTTCCTGCGGAAGGTTGTCAAAAATCATATTCTGGAACCCTGTCGCCAGGTGAATTTCAACAGTTCCCACTTCTGGGAACTTCCCAAAAGCTGACTGTGGTAGAGTCGATGCCCCATGCTGCACTGCGCCACCCAGCCCGTAATCTACCCGAGCCGCTTCGCCCAAGTCGTGTAACGTGTCGAAATCTACGCTCACCTGCGCCAGTGTTCCATCTGCCAATACCACACCGCCGTGGCTAGTTCCAGTTTGAACCGATATCTTTGAAATACCTTCTATGCCAATTGCAAGCGACCTACGGTACCCTTGCATGAAGGCGTGCAGTTCTTCAACAGTAGAATTCTTATGACCTACCTCGCCAATCTCACCACCCAGGGAAATAGTGATTCCCCCTGGTTCTAGCTCGCGCGCATATTCGGTGAGCGCAGCGCACAAAGTGTAGTTTGTAGTCTGTTGTTCATCCAGCGTCTCATAACTGAGATCAACCAAAGTAGAAGTGTCAATATCAATGTTATAAAATCCGGCAGCAACTGCTTCCTGCATAATATCTTTGACTGCCAGTTCTTCGGCTTGGCTGTCAGTCGCGTAGCGAGCAGCCGAAATCTGAAAATGATCGCCTTGAATGTACAGCGGTCCTCGGTACCCTTCCTTAATCGCCGCTGCCAGGATCGAGGCTGTGTATTCGGCCGGTCGCTGTCCAGTGTAGCCAATTTCAGATCGGGCTATTTCAAAAATCATAGCCCCAACCTCCAACTTGTTAGCTGCTCGGAACACGGCGCGCGAGGTATTGTAATTCATCGCTCGAATGTTCATCGCCGGCACAGTGAAGTCGTGCGCCACATCGCCGCGGCCGATCGCCATATAAAGTTCGTGAATTGACGCCGGATAAACCCCAACCGCCTGGGCAATCTCCCAGATCAGCCAGCGAGCCGTATCGCGCAGCAGGGCATCACCAAATACGGCCGTATACACCAGCACATCCATCTTATCTGCCAATGCATCCTCTGCAACGACCGAAACCTCATTGCCATCAACCTGCACAGTTCCGTCCAAACAAGCCAAAAGCTCGGCAATTGAATTCGCTTTCATTGTATATTGCTCCTTCCTTTACTCAACGTCGAACACGCAGCTTGTATCCCCAAACAAACGCGTCGACACTAGAATTACGCTCAAATTATACTGCAAATCGGGATGCTCCAAAATGAGCAACCAGACCGTCTGTCAGTTTACACCAAACTCACAGTCTTAATAGTGACAAAATATCATAGAAAACCGTGACAAACGACACCGCTAGCTCTAGATCAAAGGGAAATTACGTAGGCGCATGTTCAAATCTTATTTCCAGACATTGGAGGGAAGCTTCGCCTTATCGTGTCATTCCAAATGGATTCTGCGGAGTACTGAGCTCCTTTCCAGATGTCAGTGGGGCCTCCACTTTGTCACGTCCTCGCGAACGGAGTCTTCGGAGTAAGGAATCCCTACGGCCTGACAAACTGCAACCAATTCTTCGAGTCGCCTCAGAAGCTAATCATGAACCCCCACCAATAGTCTCAGGTACGGCCGTCTGCGATTCCGTTGGTGTCGCCACTTTCAACGGCTCCGTCACCATTTCCGCGGTAGCGACTTCTCCTGCTAACACGCTGATCGCTAAACGATAGTCTACCCCCTGAATACTGGTGTAAATATAATAATCTCCCGCCGGAACGTCAGAAAAGACAAAGTTTTCCGCCAAATGTTCATCCGGATTTATCAAGCTCAGTGGGTCGCTGAGGTAACTCCAGGTAGCCTTGTTAGCTTGATCGCTATCTATTACGCTGACCAGCGCCAGCGGCACACCCTGCCACGGCCGTCCTTCAGGATCCACAAGCCGTCCAGCGATCACACCACGGGTCGGACCCGGATCTAACCACAGCATCGGATTCCGCGTGGCGTCAAACTGGTTTTCGCCTGCACGCACTTCAAAATGCAAGTGAGGATTTGTAGCCGCACCTCCGAAGCCCACTTCTGCAACTGCTTCTCCGCGGCTAACGCGCTGGCCCGGTTCGACCTTGAGATTGAGCACATGACCATAGAGGGCATAAAGCGGTTTGTCTTGCCACTTCTCATCAAGTTCAATCACCACCAGGTGCCCATACCAGTCGCAACGCCAACCGAACCATTCGTTCAAATCCGATTGCGCTACTACTACCGTCCCATCAGCCACAGCCAGCACTGGCGTCCCCAGTTTCTCGGCAATGTCCACCCCATTGTGCAGAAGCAATCTACCGCTCTCATCCCAGCCATACGGGAACCGCTCATTAATCAAGACTCGTCCGGAACCAGGCAACGGCCTTGACAGCCAAAAGTGGGGTTCAGAAACGGCCGCATCTGGGGTTGGCCATCTCATTGGCGACAAGAAAAAACGATCGTATTCCGGCTTTAGAGGCGAAGGCTCAGGACAGGTCCGGTCTGGTTCAAACGTTGGCGACGGGCTTGGCGTCACTGTCGCGCTTGGCGTCACGGTTGCCGTCGGCATTGTCGTCACCGTTGCTAGAATCTCATCAGTCGGCGAGGCGGGGATATCGGTGGCGGGAATCGCCGTCGCTTGTCGGGTAGATTCCAATGTTTTCGTCGGCTGCGAGATGTTTTCCGGCGTATCTGTTTCCGCGGATGGTGGAATCGGAACAGAAATCGTTGCATCCATCTCCGCCGCTAGAGAGCTTTCGACTGCTGCCGCAGGCACACAACCAGCCAGCAGCAAAAAAAACAGCCCAAGCAGGCTCAATAGTAGCCGGTGTTGGACCGGCAGACGTTTACTCATCACGAGATATCTATTGTCTGCAAATTGTCAACGGCCGTCAACGGCCGTCAAGCTAAACAGGGACTTGATCCGCAAAACAATCCTTGACAAGAACATGCGTTCTATCATAAACTATAAGAAACACGAGATCGGCCTTCGCCAAAGAAAACACAGGCACCCTCCCGCCATACCTTCCGCAATAACAAGGTTTGGAGATAACAAATGAACCATCACCAAATTCCAATACATTACCAATCATATGTCAGGTAACATCTGACACTTGTCCACAAGATTGCCCACCCATCGCTTTTGTTTCCGGAATTTAAAAAACAAAAGCAAACATAGCTACCTCCGGCGTTGTGCAGAGTTTGCGACTCACAATTCACCATTCTCAATTCAAGATTCGCGATCGCGCTACTGCCTACGGCCTGCATGGGCAGTTGAATAAACGCGCGGATTGAAAAGCGCTTCTGTTGCCTTGCCAGAAAAATGTCAACTATAATAATGCGCGATCTTGTGATCTTATGAGAAGTCGGCTCTATTGGAATCCTGAAGTTTAATCTACTTGTTTCAACCGTGTCCTATAGACCGCAATTAGAAGTGAATCACTTCTAGCTGGAGGGAGTGAGAATGCTCAAAAGTTATATTGATCCTGTTGAAGGTCGTGAAGCAAAGCGCCGTCTGCCAAAGCTGATGGTCGAAGGGCTACTGTTGGGCGGCGGCGGTCTGGGTGTCCTCGCCCTGATTTTCGAGATAGCCGCCGACGCATTCAGCGTTGCCGCGTACCAGACACTTTTGGCCATACATGGCGCGCAAGGCTTCCACCAGATCGCCATGGCGGCATTTATTCTGCTGTCCATCCTTCTGTTCTTGGGCATTGTCCCTGCATACAAAGCCGGTGCTTATTTACGCCCCAACGCCGGAGGAAGTGGGCCTCTAGTAGAAGCAATTGGCCCACCGAAATTGCGCTGGCTCTCCTGGATCGGAACAAGCCTGTTTTTCCTCGACGCTGTCCTCACAATCATCATTAGTGCTATCTCAGCTGCCGACGTGACGATGCTCGTTCTCCCTGAAATGGCGCCCTATCGTATTTTATTGGCCGAAGCCTTCGCCTTTTTCATCATGACAGTGCTCGTCGCATTGGGCCCAAAGCGAGCGGTACCCTTATTCCTTATGGGTGGGGGTGCTTTTACCATCTTTACTTTGATAGCACTCACCATAGTCGGTATAACATCGATCGCCAATCCAGAATGGGCATTCCTGACTGAAGGCATCGTCTTCCGCCTTCAGGCCAGTGGCGTCACCGAAGAGGTAGTGCGAGCAACCCGTGATCTCTCGGCTATAGGTACGGTTCTCGTTTTCCAATTATTCTTCCGCTCGATGTCCAGTGCCATGCTGGGCTTTTCCGGGTACGAGGTTATTCCCGCAAGCGGCAAACATGCCGCCCGACCAAAATGGAAAGTCATCAACACTGCGCTGACGCTGGCAGCTGTCTTCCTCATTGGTACAGGCATTGTACAACTCTTTGCGGCGAATCAGTGGCAGATTCCAGCCACTGAAGGGTATAGCACACTGCTCATTGAGTATGAAATCGACGCGGTTCAAGTGCTAGGGGAAGGCCTATCCCCCGACGATATCGTCGTGACAAATGCTGATCTTCTGGCGGCTGAGCTATTCATAGAAGAACAAGCCCTGGAACATGCTTTACAAGACCCTTCTGGTGATCCAGAACAGATTAGCGATGCCTTGACAGGACGGTCCGGTGCAGCAATTATTGAGAAGACAGCTTACGACATCGCTCTCGCCCGTTCTTTAAACGAGGCACTACTGGGAACCCCAGGTGCAACTTTCCTATTCGTTGCCGGCACGCTCTTAGCTATTATCCTTCTCTTGGCCCAAGGCGGTGGCTATATTGGCGGTGCGGCCGTTGCCGCCAACGCCGCGCGCCTAGGTCGCTTGCCCGGATTCTTTGCCGATGACCGCATTGGAATCGGCGTAATTTGGGGCGTCGCCGCAGCCCTCATTCCGATTATCCGCCAGGTAGTCGTTGTCGAAGCCTACTATGCTTTCGGATTTGTTAGCGCTTTCGTGATCACCAGCACTACGGTGTTCTTTGTCCGTGACCATGTACTACGCGAACGGGGCATAGAACCTGGTTCAGGCGAGGCTAAGTCGCTTAGATTTGCCGGATTGCGCGGCATGATCGCCAGTTATTTCATGATGATAGTCTTGGTTACACAGAAAACGGAGGCGCTGCCCGCGATCATCTTCGCAGCCACGGTAATTACGTTGTTCCAGATCTTCTATTCAAACGGCGGTCTGAAGCGCAAGAAAGAAGAAGTACAGCTTCCTGCCTACAGTCCCGGAACAGGTGAACCCGATTATGATATGGGTTTACAGCGGGCGCACGATCAGGCTCGCCAACGTGGCATCGCGGATGCTGTTCTCGAATTAATAGATACAGGCGCCTTTGTGAAGTTCAACGTAGGTCCGGATCGTATCATACAGCTCGTATGCTACCTGTACAATCTTGATCCCGCTCTTTTCCACAGCAACGGACACCATGAACGCATAGAGGAGCCCAGTGTTGAACTAGAGGCAACCTACAAAGGTGCCAATGAAAAACGTGACCAAATATTGAGACGTATCGAAGACTATTCACATTTCGGCATCTTTATGTTTATCAATAATTACCACATCAATTGGGTCGACCCGGAACATGGACGCGACGCGTCGATGGTGCAAAAGGCGATGTTGGATATCCTCTTCCCCCTCACCGATCATGATGAGATTTGGGCCGAATACCGTGCTTTCAAGGCACAGTACCAGCCAGAACCCATCTGGCAGTTCAGTCGTCGCCGCTATGTCTGGGCCAAAGATCAATGGCCCAATCTTAGCGACCGTATCACCACAATATGGACCCTGCAAGACTTTGGATTGGTACCCCGTGACATTGACGTAAAAACCATCATCACCGTTGCCGATGGAAAACGACAAATGCACGTGAAAATTCCTACAAAACCGTCAAGGGATACATCAGAAGAGGAATAACCAACCAGACTCAACCCCTGGAAATATCGTCAGGCGCCGGGTCATATGGCTGGCAAGAATCGCTCTGATTAGTTCAGCGCAGCCAATTTTTCGCGCTCTGCCTTCCTGAGCCCTTTTGCCACCAACCGATATGAATGATCGATCATCTCCCAGATCTCATCATTGGGGATAGATCCGTCGATAGAAACCGTGTTCCAATGCCGTTTGTTCATGTGATACCCTGCCATCACCGCCGTATAATGATCGCGTAAGATCATTGCCCAGTCAGGATCGCATTTCAGATTAACAGCAAGATCCGCGGACTTAATATTGGTCAAGGCAAACATCTTTCCTAATACCTTGAAGACCAGGGTCTCATCATCAAAAGGAAAGGACTCCACAACACCCGGTTTCGCGCAACAGTAAGCGCGCAGCGCTTTTAACGTGATTGAGTTCATGATCTGATTGTAGCCAAGATAGAGTTCCGCGTCACTATCCTGTTTAAGCGAGAGGTTAAGAAATCAGCCCTGAGCCTGACCGTGAACTAGAATCCACCCGTTGTCTACAGGTCATTTGACCACGATAAAGGAACATACATGAAAAGCAAATTCTTTGGCTTGGCACTTATAGCGATTATCTTACTGTCCGCTTGCCAGAACAACGCTGCTCCACCTGAAAATGCGCCTGAAGAAGCGTCGCTGACGAACGCTCCCACAATCACTCCTATCCCCACAGTGGCGCCAACAGAAACGGTGCCACCGGAACCCACGGCCTTACCGCCCTCACCCGAAGCCAGCCCACTGCCACAAGAATCAACCTCCGGCCTTCCTTCGGCAAAGATCATTAACGACGAAGGGGGTACGCTGAGTATCACCGGTGACGTAGATTACACCTACACCTTCTTCACCAATGGTGTGGCCGAACCGATGGTCATTCTCGAAGACCAGGCTGGATTTGTTGATCGTAACGAGCATTTCCTTATGCCCATAGAGTCTCAAACATTGGGTCAAATTACCTCTGATTTCTTTACCTCTCCATTTTCATACAGCATTGCCCTGCCGTTGGAGCCCCAAGGAACTCTACGCGACGTAGATAATGATGGCCAATCGGACCAGGGACTACAAGTATTTGCCATAGCGTATTGGACCAATACCTTTGGCGATCCTTATTTGGAGGAGCGAGATCTATCTGGAGGCGGATGGTCAACCGCTTACGCCTCTACCCGTGTCAGTAATGATGCCGAAGCAAAACGTGAGATCGTCGGTGGCAAGATGCTGCTATATGCCCCGGATGCCAACCAGGGGTTTCCGTCCGGATTTGGCGACGATGGTATGTTGTTCACGGAAGATGATCCAATTGTAGGTTTACCTCAAGGCTATACCGTTGTAGATTTGGATGCAGATCCCTTTACCTTTGACCGTTCACGCCATCCAGTAATCGATCTTATCGAACCAGATAGCCTTGCTCTTGTAGATTATTCAGAGCTGGGCTATGCGGATGCGTTCGATTCACTCATTGAAAAGCTTCGCAAGGAATACGCTTTTACAGAATATAAGGGATTGGATTGGGATCAGATCCACGCTGATCTACGTCCCCAGTTTGAAAACGCGGACGAGACTCAAGACCCCCAACTGTACCGCCGCGCATTGCGCGACTTGGCCCGAGCGATCCCCGACGGTCATGTCAAGGGTCCACAGTTAATCGACGAATTTCTGTATGAAACTCGCGGTGGTTTGGGAATTGCCGTTCGCGAACTGGATGACGGCCGTATCGTGGTCAACTTCCTCGGGACAGGCACTCCCGCCGATGAGGCCGGCATTGAACTGGCAGCCGAAATCCTGGATATCGACGGGGTACCTTTCGCCGAAAAAGTCGGCGAAATCGTGCCCCATTCCGCCCCTTTCAGCACAGAACATTTGAAGCGGCTGCAACAATTGCGATACGCCACGCGCTTTCCCGAAGGTACCGAGGTCACACTAACCTATCGCAATCCAGAAAGCGACGTATCGGAAACTGTGACCTTAACGGCCGTACCTGAACCGGCGAGCTTTCAGTTCTCCTCGCTCAATGTTGGACTAGATGGCTTCGAATTACCTGTTGAATATGAATTACTCCCAGGGACTGGTTATGCCTATGTCAAGATAAACAGTTTCTTTGAAAATGAGTTACTCACCATCCAACTCTGGGAACGCATGCTGCGTACGCTCAATGATAGAAACGTAACCGGCCTGATTATTGACATGCGACAGAACGGTGGCGGCGATGGGTTCTTAGCGGATCAAATGGCCGCTTATTTCTTTAAGGAACCGCTGGTGCTGGGCAATAAGGGTACATACGACAAAGAGCTTGATGACTTCTACTTTGATTCGCGCGGTGAAGAGAGGTTTTACCTACCCGCAGAAGAATTGCGCTATGATGGCGCTGTCGCTCTCCTAATTGGAGCCAATTGCCACAGCGCTTGCGAATTCTTTAGCTACGATATGACTTTGCAGGACCGCGCAGCCATTGTTGGTCAGTATCCCACAGCCGGAGCAGGCGGTGGCATAGACCGAATCAAAATGCCGGAAGACGAATTATTCACCTATACCAAAAGCCGTGCCGTAGATAGCAATGGACAGATTCACATTGAAGGAAAGGGAGTTTCACCGAACGTGCAGGTACCGGTGACCGAAGAAACCCTACTCGGCGATGGTGATGCGGTCCTTGATGCGGCTATAGATTACCTCAATAGTGCCTTGACTCCTGAAGTAGTTGATGGCGGAGAAATCCACGTCGGTGGTGTGCAAGAAAGCCAGTTGCCAAAAGACTCGGCCGTCGAATACACTCTTCAAGTCACCGCTGGAGACAGCATTAATATCATTGCCACCAGCACCGACTTTGATCCGGCGGTACTAATATTCGGCGAAGACAACAACCTGCTCCTGGCCAACGAATATCTTACAGACGGTAAAACAGATGCGGGATTTGAAGGACTGGAGATCCCTCAAGATCTGACACTGCTTATCTGGGTGACAAGTTTAGATGAAGCCGGTGAAGGTACCTTTACCCTAAGCGTGGAAAGCACTGGCAGCTAAGGTTATTGCGCCTTGCCAATCGCCGGAAAAATACGAGAAAGCCGGCAGCAATTGTCAGGAGCTGATGTATGTCGGATTTACCGCAACGTTTGCAAGAGTTAGTAGAAGATTTCAGCTATTGCCAAGGGCAAGAGAAACTTGAATATCTGCTCGAAATATCTGAAAGCCTGGCGGCGCTTCCTGCCTGGCTAGACTCCCAGAGAGATAGCATGGACGAAGTCCATGAGTGTATGACGCCCGTATTCATCTATGCGGACAAACAAGACGGCCGTTTGTTTTACCATTTTGACGTTCCACCGGAGTCTCCCACCGTGCGTGGCTTTGCTGCCACACTGCAGCAGGGAATAAATGGCTCGACTCCGCTACAGGTTCAGGTCATCCCCAACGATTTCTACCTGCAGATGGGTTTGCAGGAGGTACTAACCGGGCAGCGTCTTTTTGGCATCAGCGCCATTCTTGCCCATATGAAGGCACTAGCCCGTTAGCCTATTCTCTGCCACGCTGTTCAGCAGTTCACCGCACTTTGACAATCCTTCAAGGTCATTGCAACCACCTCTATCTCATTTGCCCACTCACCCACTTTCGACTAGAATTCGGGCTGATTTCTAAACGACATTTGAACATATCTGCTCCGATCGCACGCACAGTCGTTTGAGCTCCTTAATCCCTGATTCCAAGAGGTTTCTTACTAATGAAAGAGTATCACACCGGACAAATACGCAACATTGCCCTTGTTTCTCACAATGGAGCCGGCAAAACAACACTTGTTGAGCGCTTGCTTCTAGACACGGGGGTAACCACACGCTTGGGCAGCGTCCAAAATGGCACTGCGGCCATGGACTTTGAAGAAGAAGAGATCAATCGCAATAGTTCAGTATCCACGTCTATTGCTCCGATAGAGTGGAAAGATCTCAAATTCAATATCCTGGATACCCCTGGCTATATCGACTTCGTCGGCGAGGTCAATAGTGCCATGAAAGTCGCTGAGAACGCTGTCGTTTTGGTAGAAGCAGTAGCCGGCGTTGAGGTAGGCACGGAGGCTGTGTGGTTAGCCGCCAAGAATGCCAACCGGCCACGTCTGCTCGTAATCAATAAAATGGATCGCGAAAACGTTCGCGTTGGCCGTGTAATTACCAGCATCAATGACAATCTCGACGGCAACTTCATAAACATCCAGCTTCCTATAGGCGAAGGCGTTACTTTTCAAGGCATCGTAGACCTGATCAACATGGAGGCGCGTCTGGGTGAAACGGGTAAAGTCGGCCCAATCCCTGCCGACCTGGTCGCCGCCGCCGAGGAGGCACGCGTAGAACTAGTTGAAGCCGCGGCAGAAGGGGACGATGATCTTTTGATGAAGTATTTGGAGGGTGAGGAATTATCAAATCAGGAGATTGCCCTTGGTCTAAAAGCAGCCATGTCCCAAGGCAATATAATCCCCATCACCTACTGCGCACCCGAAAAAGGAACCGCCGTCGCCCCCTTGCTTGACACATTTGCTTTACTGCTTTCCGCTCCAAATGAAGTAGAATTCGAAGCAGTCGACGCCTCCGGAGCAACAGCCACGCATGAGGTAATTGATACAGGCCCATTGGCCGCTTTCATCTTCAAGACTCGGGAGGACCCATATGGCAAAACCAGCTATATTCGCGTCTTCAGTGGCCTGCTTGAATCAGATAAACGAGCGTGGAGTGCCAGTCTCGACAGCGAAGTTCGCATAGGTTCTCTGCAGATCGTCACTGGCAAAGATTCTGAGCCCACACCGCGTCTACACAGCGGGGATATTGGCAGTGTCGTTAAACTGGGAGATACGCAGACCAACGACACCTTATGTGATCGCGGGCACATTTTGAAAATGGATCCTATCGCCCAACCCAATCCCATCGCTTCCGTAGCAGTTCATCCCGTTTCCCAATCAGACGTTGCTAAATTGAACCAATCTCTCAGTCGTCTGGCGGGCGAAGATCCGACCCTTTCTTGGCGGACAGAGCGCGCTACCAATCAAACGATCCTATCCGGCATGGGAACGACACACTTGGACATTGCCATCAAAAAGGCTGAGTCAAAATTCGGCGTTCACTTAACGACGACGACGCCCAAAGTTCCCTTTCGCGAGACGATTACCAAGACCAATTCGGCCGAATATACGCACAAGAAACAGACCGGAGGTGCTGGTCAGTATGCTCGTGTTTTCATTAGGGTTGAATCAGTTGACGCCAATACCCAATTTGAATTCGCCTCCGAAATCTTTGGTGGATCCATCTCCCAACCGTTTGTATCGGCCACAGAAAAGGGCTGCCGGCAAGCGCTTGAAGGCGGTGTTCTGGCCGGTTACCCAGTTGTAGGCGTTCGAGCCATTGTTTACGATGGTAAAGAGCACCCCGTAGATTCTAAGGAAATCGCCTTCCAGACCGCTGGCCGCGAGGGTTTCAAGAAAGCAGTTATGGGTGCTGGCCCTGTGTTACTAGAACCAATATACAAAGTAACCGTTACCGTCCCGTCAGACAACATGGGCGACGTTTTGGGTGATTTCAACTCACGTCGAGCAAAAGTGCTGGGCATGGACCAGGAAGGCACCAAAAGCATTGTTCACGCCGAGGTCCCATTGGCCGAGATGCAGCACTATGCCGCCGACTTGCGTTCAATGACCCAGGGCCGTGGTTTGTTCAAGATGGAGTTCCTCCATTACGGCCGTGTCCCGAACCACCTACAAGACGATCTGGTAGCCAAACTACGCAAAGAACAAGAAGAAGAGAGCTAATAAGCTTCCACCACGATCATAAGGCGAGAGCGTATCGATATCGGTACGCTCTTTTTTCATCCTGTTTTCTTCATCGAGCCAGTCCCCTATGCACGTCATCTTCCCGTCCAATCTGTAAAGCGCTTTACAGTCTGGCAACCTGTGCTTCGATAACCCGTATAGCTATAAGAATCGAACTGGTATTGAACAATTAATTGGAGGTAGCGTTAAATGAGTACAAAGACAAAACAGAACAAACTGCAGCGACAAGATGGCATAGTTGCCGGCGTGTGTGGTGGATTGGGCGCATTCTTTGGCATCAATCCCTTCTGGTTTCGCGTGCTATTCCTAATTCTGATGCTCCCTGGCGGATTACCTGGCCTATTGCCATATCTACTGCTCTGGATCATCATACCCCGGCGCTAGAACCTTGGCCTGCCGTGAGCCAGTCTCATGGCAGGCCATTTAGCTCGCGATAATAACCCGTACCGGCACAAGATCGACAAAGAACCAAGTCGTCCCATCTGATCTCCCGCTCATTCAGAATCTCTTCCCCACATTGATCACACTGAGCTAGCGCGCTCGGCTTGCTAAGAATTTCGGCGATTGACTGCGTTAAAACCACTTCACTAACCGTCATCAGCAGACCGTCCGGAATGATCTGGTACGCTTCCAGATAAGCGTGCCAGCGACTGGGAACATTTGGGGCGTAAGAAGTGGTCAATCTGCGTGCGTGTGGATGAGGAACAACACGAACAGCCTTGCCTGATTGTATATGCACCAGTGTCACTGCCATCTTTCCATAGTCGATTACGCGTAGCGTTCGCCGGCCTACGTAGCAATCTGTAGCCACAGAAACGCCATCAGTGCCACAACCATCGGTCTCCACAATAGCCAAGAGATATTTGCGCTTGTTCTCATGCCGAGGTTGGTATTGTTCATCAACCAGGCCCAACTTACGCAAACCGTACAAGCCCATGCGTATCCCTAACACCTGGCGTGGACACAGATGACGATGACGTGCCGCCGATTCGTCCATGTACACGGCCAAGAGATCGCTCCCGGGCAACGATTTTTGATCAGGAACCTGAATCTGGCGCTTCACTTCCATCATTTTCCGACCGTTTTTCGTGATAATACGCACGGACACGAGCGAAGAATTCAGACTCTTCGCGGAAGTCAGGACTATCCAAAATATCCTCAACCGCTTCCGCTGAACGTCGCTTTGTCGGCCACACATCCATGCTAGCCATCCGGAGTGCCAACCGCGCTGCCAAAGTCGCAGCTTCACGCATACTCCGCATCTCTACCTTGTCCAAAGTGTCATACATCGTATGCCCGTACCCACGGCCACTGGAATCTTTTGTCAAGCTACCGATACCGCCCGTCGGCACACCCGCAAGCATAAAGGGAAAGTGATCCGAATGCGCACTGAGAGATTGCCCTACCCCAAAATCGAGCGCCATCTGGTCGCGCCATTGTTCAAGAGGCGCGGTCAACTCTGGCCATTCGTTTAGAATGATATCCTTCTGCGCAATAGCCCCAGCCATATCCATGTTCAGGTAAAAGCGCACGTGGTCAAGATCCTCATCATGTTGCTGAACATATTGTGTAGAGCCGATCAGCCCAATTTCTTCCGCAGACCATAACGCAAAGCGCACAGTGAAGGGCAAATCCCCGGCGTAACGAGACAGAACCCGCGCGGCCTCCATCAGAGCCACCGTTCCGGAGGCGGGATCGGCCGCGCCTTGGGCGATATCATGCCCATCATAATGACAGCCCAGCATGACAACAGAACTTGCGTCTCGCCTACCAGGCAGATCAGCAATGACATTCCAGGAAATCACTGGCTCGTTGATATCGGTACTACCTAGGCGTACTTCCACCTGCTCATGTCGACGAAGCAGTCTCTGAATAAAGGCTCCATCCTCCAGGCTGACGGAGAAGCCCGGTATCAGTGCCTCTCCACCGTACGGGTCGTCAGGTCCGATCCCTCCAGTTACAGGACCAAAGCCAGGGTAATGATTTACGAAAATAAAACCGATCGCCCCGGCCAACAAGGCACGGCCGTACTTTTCGTTACGATGTATCCATCGCTTGCTTTCATCTGGGTAAACGACACTATTGGTCAGCACGATCTTACCCGCAATCTCTGCCATCTTCCTGTCGAAGTCAGCAGGAGATCCATTCCCCAAATCGACAATCTGTCCTCTCAAGTCAGCAGCCGGTGAGTGCGGCAAGGTAATACACGGTAAGCGCTTTTCGATTGGGCTCGTGATCTGTAACACAGCTTCACCGCGCCGCCATCCGCCGTATTTCACCGGCTCTAGTTTCACATTCGCAAGCCCATAAGCTTCCAGCTTCGTCTTCATAAACTCAGCCGCCCGCGCTTCTTCTATCGAGCCGGCAAAACGAGAGCCATACTCATCACAGAGCGTGGCCAGGTTCTCCATTAGTTCACTACTCGTGTAAATGTCACCGACAATCTTGCGATCGATCTCGAGAAAAGGATTTGTGCCCATGGTTATTACTCCATTGTTGAAAATATAAACCTTGCGGCCGGCCAAATCACGCTAGCGCCAGCTACATAGAACCAAATTGATCCGCTGAAATTGGTATGCCTGGCAGCGAGAAAACGAATTTGCTCCCCCCAGGCCTCCTGGTTCACCATCCAGATATCGCCTCCATGTGCGCGAATCGCCAGTCTGCAAAATGCCAACCCAAGTCCCGTCCAACGGATCTGCGCCCCGCCTCTATTCGTCCGAATAAGGCGCTCGAATATCTCATTCCGGTGCTCAGGCGGAATTCCTGGACCACTGTCGCTCACTACGCAGCCAATACCCGGTGCACGATCTGTTTCGGCCGTCAACTCTGCTTTGACTCAACAGACAATATACCCTCCGCTTGGTGTATATTTCAAGGCATTATCAAGCAGGTTGATTAGCACACGCCTAATCATATCTTCATCTGCCCAAACCAACGCAGCTCAAGTTCAACATGCTGAGACAATACGATTTGGCGTTGATCCGCCACAACCTTCATTCGCCTCACAGCACGCTCAACAAGCGCCTGAAAATTGACCGCTTCGCCATGCGGTTGATGTCCATCAGAGAATCAACCATAGCTAGCATATCATAACCGCTCTGGCGCGCATCTGCGACCGCTTCCCGCGCAGCCTCCATCCCGGCACCGGTAGGCAGCAATGTATCAACATGATGCATATTACTGATAGAAGTAGACACCGGATTTCGCAAAGCATGCACAATCATACGTGTCAGGTCGCTGCACTGTTCAGTTAGCTCTCGCTCCTCGGTCACATCGCGAAACAACATCAGCCAGCCAATTATCTGCTTAGATGCGGTCAGGACCGGTTCTCCAGTGCCTATAATGAAACGTCGACCAGAACGGCCGTTATCGTACGGCAATCGAGTTTCAAAAGTAAATCGCGCGCTTTCAGGAATTTTCCCATTTTTCAGCAGCTCGAGCATCAGCACACCTTCTTGCATAGTGTCCAAAAGCGCCTGTAGCTATTTCACGCGTTGCGCCAATGCTTCATCAGTCAAATTGTAAAGGCGGACCGTCTCTTGATAAAGTCTCGCGTTCTGAATAGCTGCATTTGCTTGCCCGGCTACAGCCAACAACACCTCCCGGCTCCTACGGTTGAAAGAAGGTGACGGTGGGTAACGCTGCACTACAAGAGCCCCAATTGGCTTATTAGCCGTTTGAAGCGGAACTCTAAGCCATGCAGACGGCCGTGCATCGGGCGGTTTCAGCTCATGTCGACTCGCAAAATGCATATTCTGGTTATTCAAGTCGAGCGCTCTCCCCCGCTAACCACCCATCGTGAGAGCACTTGTGACTGAGACCACGGGAACCAAGCCCACTGCACCTTGCGCCGGTGGCAAACCAAAATTGACCGTAATAACATACGGTAGTAGCAGCAAGATCAACTGGCGAGCTTCACGACGTTGTGTTGCCAGCCAGATAGCTATGAGCAACGTTACGAACAACAAATTTCCATTTAAAAATCCAATGAATCGCTGTCATTGTCGCCAGCTATCAGGGAGAATGTCCGTGATTTTCATTCAAACCTCATTGTCAGTTGTCAGTTTAGCATCTTTTAAGCAGATTGGCTTGTGGCGCAAAATCTCTCCCCAAGAGCCGCCCTTAGCGGTATAATCCCTTCACGAATTTCAGGGACAACCTCATCCCCCGATATCTATATCCCGCCTGCCGGGAGATATTTCAAGACAAACAGGAGTAGATCATGGCTTATACAAACATTAACGTGCCTGCTGGCGAAAAAATCACTTATGTGGACGATAAGTTGAACGTGCCTGACAACCCAATCGTGGCCTTTATAGAAGGTGATGGCATTGGTGTAGACATCACACCCGCTTCCCTGCTCGTCTGGGATGCTGCCGTGGAAAAAGCATATGGCGGCAAACGCAAAATATCTTGGATGGAGATCTATTCCGGAGAAAAAGCCGCCTCATTGTACGGCGGCAATTACATGCCTGAAGAAACCTTCAAGGCCATGCGCGAGTTTGTTGTCGGCATCAAGGGTCCACTGACCACGCCCATAGGTGGCGGATTCCGTAGTCTCAATGTCACCCTGCGCCAGGTACTAGATTTATACGCCTGTGTTCGCCCGGTGCGTTATATACCAGGAACTCCCAGCCCGATGCGTCAGCCGGAAAAAATGAACATTGTTCTCTTTCGTGAAAATACCGAGGATGTCTACTCCGGCGTGGAATGGTCTGCTAACAGTGAGGAGGCAGATGCCATCATCGAATTCATGAACGAGAAGCTGGGCAAGAATGTGAGAAAGCACTCCGCAATCGGGATAAAGCCAGTCAGCGAATTTGGAACCAAGCGCCTGATCCGGCAAGCCATTCAATATGCAATCGATCACGACTTACCCACCGTCACTATAGTACATAAAGGCAACATCATGAAGTTTACCGAAGGTGCCTTTAAGAATTGGGGCTATGAACTCGCGGCTGAAGAATTTGGCGACAACACGATTAGCGAGGAAGAATTGTGGTCCAGTTACGATGGACATGCACCTGAAGGCAAGGTTGTCATCAACGATCGTATTGCCGACAACATGCTGCAGCAACTGTTGACGCGCACCGAACAGTATAGCGTCATCGCTACACTGAATCTCAATGGCGACTACATGAGCGATGCGGCAGCCGCTCAAGTTGGTGGTTTGGGGATGGCCCCCGGAGGCAATATTGGTGACGGTGTGGCGCTTTTTGAGGCGACCCACGGAACCGCACCCAAATATGCGGGCAAGGATATGGTCAATCCCAGCAGCCTCATTCTGAGCGGCGTTATGATGCTAGAATATATGGGTTGGCAAGAGGCGGCCGACCTCGTCGTAGAAGCGATGACCAAAACCATTCAGGACAAGACTGTGACTTACGATTTGCATCGCCAAATCGAAGGTGCTACCAAGTTGAGTTGCTCCGAATACGCAAAAGCGATTGTCGCCAATATGTAACTCCCCTTAATAGTTGAAGAATTCAAAGCCATCACACATGTAAATGCCGTGGTGGCCTTTTTCTTCCCCCAGGAACTATGGCGAGCGAACCAGTAAAAGTTCTGACCATCGCCGGATCAGACAGTGGCGGGGCGGCCGGTTTACAGGCCGATCTCAAGACGTGGACGGCCCTAGGTGTCTATGGAATGAGCGTCATTACAGCCGTAACTGCCCAGAATAGCATCCAGGTCGATGCGGTTCAATTCTTATCGCCAGACTTCGTTTCTGCACAACTGGAATCCGTATTGTCTGATTATGGTGCACATGCAGCTAAAAGCGGCTTTATAGGAAGCGCCGAGTTGATCAGTGTCATTTCCCAAAAACTCCGCACCTTCAAACCATCGTTCCTGGTTGTGGACCCCGTGTTGGTCAACCAGCACGGAAACGCAATGTTCTCCCACCAGGTGACAAGTGCCTATCGCAACCAATTGCTGCCCCTGGCCAATTTGATCACGCCAAATTGGCGTGAGGCTTCCCTTTTGACCGATCTCCCGCTAGAGCACATCCAGCAGCAAGGATTAATAACGGCCATCGAGCGACTTCACGCCATGGGTACAGCCAACGTGCTTATCACAGGTATGTGTCACGATGAACTAATGATCGATTACTACTCTGACGGCAGCCAACTATATCAACTCCCTACCCCAAAGATAAAAACACACAACCGCCATGGCAGTGGTGATACGCTTTCAGCTGCCATCTGTGCTTTTCTGGCTCAAGGACGTCCCATGCTCGAAGCCATAACGCAGGCACAGCGCTTCACAGCCAACGCCTTGCGTACAGCCGCTCCTTGGCAGCTGGGTCAAGGACATGGCCCCTTGTCACATTTCTCCTGTGATTAATGTCCGGATACTTGCTCCATCAGATACTCTTTGCTAATCTCCGTACATTCAGAACGTTTTGAACGCGGGAATTTGGAATGCACGACGCCTTAGACGCAGTAAATGACAGTACTATCGCCGGCCTGGGTCGCCTGGCGCGCTTTTTTGGTTTTAGCGACGTAATGGGTCGCCTCTATGGCACCTCGCTGCTCTCCCCTGAGCCACTATCTCTAGATGAATTGGCCAGTCGCCTTGAGATTAGTAAGGGTTCCGTCAGCATGAACATGCGCGCGCTGGAGCGATGGGGTATGGCCAAAGAAGTCTGGGTGCGGGGCGAACGAAAAAAGTATTATGTAGTCGAATCAGACCTGTGGCAGGTAATGCGCAACGTTCTGGGAAGCCGGGAAAAGCGTGAGGTACAATTGGCTCTTGATGTGCTTGGTGAAAGCATCGCCAAATTGAAAACGGCCGAATACGAACTAACGCCACAAGAGCAGGAATTGGCCCGCTATTACTTGGAACGTATCGCCGAACTACAATCCTTCTTCCAGGTAGCGCAATTGGCCCTCACAGCAGTTCTGGGAGGCGACGATTCCCTCGACTTCGAAGCCATTACTAAAATTGAAATCGGTTGAGCACAAAGACCAATCGCAAATAGCGAGCCAGCAAACGCCGAAGTACATTCCTTAATGATCTCCAATAAACCATGAAGATAGCTGTAGGTTCTACCAATCCCGTCAAAATTCAGGCCGTGCGCCAGGTGGCTACGCGCGTGTGGCCAGAGGCAGATATCTGCCAGATAGCTGTAAGATCAGGCATCAGCAGCATGCCCCTCAGCGCTGAAGAGACTTTACGCGGTGCCCGAAACCGTGCGCAAGCAGCGCTGTCTCAAGGCGCGTTCGATATGGGGATCGGCTTGGAAGGTGGAGTTAATCAAGAGACCGCCGGCTTGATGCTGATGGGTTGGGTCGTAGTTCTAGACAAATATGGTCGTGAAGGTATTGGCGGCACAGCCCGCCTGCCCTTGCCTGCCTTTATCGCTGGTCGCGTTCTAGCAGGCGAAGAACTGGGTCACGTTATGGATGACATATTGCGCGAGACCAACGTCAAGCAAAAGGGAGGAGCGGTCGGTGCGCTTACCGCCGGCCTTGTCCCGCGCGTTGAAGCATTCGCTACTGCCGTGGCCTACGCACTCGGTCGCTTCCTGCTTCCTGATCTGTATGATCACGTAATCAACTAGCGCTCTGCCGGCCTCTGTCTCCCCGAACATGTTTTATCACTCGCCGCAGTACATAATCTATACGCCCAAAAGTCGCATGCGATTACCTGCTTTAGCTAACAACCTTCATCATTCTACACGGTCCGCCTAATTCGTCCGCTTAGCTCATTTGTGCTACACTGTCGCCATAATGTTCCCGTTGAAAAGCGATTGAGATCATGACCCTGGAATTCGAAAAACTAACCTCGGAAGTTGAGGATATGGTGCGACAGACAAGCCGGCGCTGGAGCCAACAGCAAGATCAGCTGCAGGAAGCGTTGGCGCGACTGAGAACATACGCCACCTCTTGGAAAGATATCGACGAAGCCCTTGATCACGCCATCATCAAAAGTGACGAGAAATATTATCGTGCGGCTCGTCCTCTGCACAAGAACCATCCGCTTGACGCCGGCATCTCACCTGTTGAACCCGTATCGCAGGCCACGATCATTGCCTGTGACGGTTCACAAATCGTTCCCGACCGTCATGCACCCTTTCTTTACTACCTGATCAATGCCGGAACCATCACCTATTATCACGGCAGCGGCGCGCCGCCAGATATCTTTACCAGTCCTATCCTGCAATATCCCAGCGGAGAAGACTTTGACGAAGACGACATATTTACCCTCAACAGCGCTTTGGTCAATCTGTGGCGTGATCGTCACGAAATCGAGACCCTACTCAAGGCGCTCCTTCAAGCGCGGGCATTGCCGGGACCTCAACTGGCCGTCCTGGATCAACGACTACTCTACTGGCCGGCCGGTGGCCTCCCAGGGCGAGAAAGCCGTAGAGTAGTCGAAGCGTGGCAGGATGGCATGACAGCCATACGCCATGCAGGAGCATGGATGGCAGGCTATATAGACCGTCCCGGCAAACGGTCGGTGCTCACCATGCTACACACGCTTGATATCTCCCGTCCTGGCTTCAAGGTCAGCGAACTCTATAACTCGCCCATATTTAACCGTTTGACAGATATTGATCTGTATGAACCCATTTTAGGACTGGGCGAACGGACTCCCGTCTTCTCGGAAATCTCACAGCACAATAATGCATTTCGCAAGCGAGAACAGGAGAATGAAGTCTGCTTTTTTTATCTCAGAACCGGCGAGGGTCAGCGACAACTAGCCCGCGTTGATATTCCCATGTGGGTAGCTCGCGATGAAGCTTCGGTATCGGCCGTGCACGCGCTCATTTATGATCAATGCCAAATTCTGGGCAACTATCCCTACGTCATCACACGCGCAGACGAAATCGCCGTGGTCGGCAAACGCGATCAGGAAGAATTGGAGAATCGCATTGCCCTTCGTATGGCTGAGCAAGGCATCGACACCAGTATGACCTCAAAACAACAATCTAAAGATTTTGCGCGCAGCAGCAAGACGCGACATGAAGGAATATAGCTGATGGAGCAACAACGCCTTGAAATCGGCCGTGTATTACGTGCCTCAACGACGGGATTTGCCGTTGGCTGTCGGGTAAACCAGCTTTCCTTGCCAGGTTTTGGCAGTCTCGTTAAGGCGCAGCCAGTAGAAACGCGGGAAGCGATCTACGGCCTCATTTACGACATTAATATCGACGATGACCAACTCATTCGCCGCTTGGTCATGATCGAGAACCCGCGACAGGAAGTCATTGAGGATCAACGTCGCAACAGGCTCCTGCCCATCGAAATGAGTGTACTGGCCATAGGCTACCGACAGCAAGGACAAATTCGCCACGCTCTGCCCCCACGCCCACCCCTAAATCTAGATCCCGTAGAGTTGTGCCAAGATCCTGAAGAAGTAACCCGCTTCACCACCAATCTCGGCTATTTGCGGCTGATCTTGCGCGCCGCCGCCAGCCATATTCCACTTGACCAGCTGTTAGTCGCGCACATCAACGATGTTTATCTGATCCGTGGCCAAGACAAAGCCTGGGCGACTGCGGCCGTGCACGAACTGATCGAGTTGTTGCGTAGCGACTACGAGACCCTTATCCCAACTCTGGAAGCTTTGAGTGAGACCCTACCTGCTCTGGAGATTAACGTATGAGCCACGATCCCATCGGTTACATAGTCGGAGGCGGCCTGAAAGAGGGATTTCGCATCCGCCTTACAGTTCCCGCCGACCAGGTACAAGAAGGCAGCTTCGTTGTCAGCGACAGCGGCCATTTTCGCTACTACGGCCTTGTCACCGATCTCCGGCTCGGCTCCACCGACCCCCGTTTCGCCGACGAAAAAAGCGACCGCCTGCAACCTGCCATCCAGCAGGCGCTGCTGGGCAAGACACTCTTCACAACGCTGGAGATGTATCCGACCTTGCTTCTGGATAGAGGCCCGGATCTGGGCACCGAAGAACGAGCCGATTGGGAAACGGAAGTAGAACGCGGCCTTGAAAGTCCCGGCCCCAAACCAGTCAAGACCGTTCCTGCGCACCACGCTCCCGTGCGTCAGGCCGACGAAGCCGATGTGGCGGAGATATTCGGCAAAGAGGGCTTCGTAGTAGGTCATACCATCGAGCAACGTTACCCGGTGCGTCTCGATCTCGAAAGATTTGTACAGCGTTCAAGTGGCATCTTCGGCGCCACCGGAACGGGCAAAAGCTTCTTGACCCGTATGGTACTGGCCGGCTTGATGTGTGAAAATGTGGCCGCTGCGCTCGTCTTTGACATGCACAACGAGTACGCCTTCGACGACACAGACACAGATCGCCAGGAACGCGTGCGTGGCCTCAAGTCCATCTTCGGGCAACGCGTACAGGTAGCGGCTCTTGGCAAAGGAGCTACCGTAGGCACCCATACGCCCGACTTCACCCTGGAATTGTCGCTCACTGATTTCACAACAGTGGATATTACGCTGCTCTCCGACGCCCTAAATTTGACCGATACAGCAGCGGTCACGCTAAATGCACTGGTACGCGCTTACACTGAAAGAAACTGGTTTGCTCAATTCATGAATTTGGTACCCGGGGCGGTGGAAACGGATCCCGAATCTGGCAAAACAGTTCCCGCACCGAATTCGGTAGCCTACTGGGCCCGTCGCAACAACGTGCATGACACGGCAGCCGAGGCGCTTCACCGCAAACTGAAGCTTATCTATGATAAACCCTACGTTGTCGAGACGCCGGCTATGGATGCGGTCCGCGCCATTGTGGACAAGCTCGAAAACGGCCGTCACGTCATCCTCAGCTTCGGCGCGTTTGAAAGCGATCTTGACTACCTACTGGTCTCCAATATCCTCACACGCCGTATCCGCGAACATTGGGTGCGCAAAACTGAGCAGTATAAATCCCTCGGCGATCAACCTGCGCCCAGGCCCTTACTTATCGCCGTCGAGGAAGCACATAAACTGCTTAACCCGCAAATGTCCGGGCAAACTGCTTTTGGCACCATTGCGCGCGAGATGCGCAAATACTTTGTGACTCTGCTCGTCGTTGATCAACGGCCGTCTGGCATAGACGACGAAGTCATGTCACAGTTAGGAACGCGAATCACGGGTTGGTTAGGAGATGAGGATGACATCCGCGCTGTTCTCACCGGTTTAGCTGGTCGCGAGCAGTTACGTGGCATGCTCGCCCGTTTGCAGGAAAAAGAGGAAGTGCTCCTATTAGGCTGGGGCGTGAAAATGCCAATCCCCGTTCGATCCCGTCGCTATGACGAGCATTTTTATGCCGACGATGAAAGATTGCGCAACGGACCGTAAAGGGTTCACAACTGTGCCCGAGGATTATCGCATGGACGACGCTAACGACGACTTGTTCTGACCAATCATAACTGCTGGATCTCTTCAAGAAGCTTGTATTCGTTTCACGGCGCGATCCATTTCTCGACGCTTTTCTGCGCTGGCACAGTAAATAACAAACTCGATTTTTCATCCTCAACCCAAACACATTGTCATCTTGAACACAAATGAAGGATTCCTACTAGCCGGTCAATAACCTCTTCTACCCTGGACGCTGTCCAATCGTGAGGTACTCTATCTGGAATCAAGCCAAGCGTGATGGCAAGATTTCACATTTCGATACTGGTCCCATAAAACATTCCGGCCGTGGAGACTATTTCGACCGCAAGACCAACCTTCCCGATGGCCAAAGCCAATTGGACAAGGCAGTTGCCGTCATTGCTACGGCACTTAGTGAAACGCAAAGCAAAACGGCCGTCTGATACGCTTTGCCCATCAGACGGCCGTTAACCTTTCATGAGCTATGCAATTGCAGGCTCAGAGTGTACCTTCATTCCCTCCACTGTGAGCCCAGGTAGGCCATCGGATCGCCTTAACCAGTACTTGGTAGACGTACCGGATAAGGATCTACCGAAGCATCAGAAGCATTCACCGTCTCTTGCCGCGGCGCAGCCGAACCAACTCCGTTTTCCGCCGCGATTTCATAGACGTACGAGCCTGGCTGGTCAATCGTACAATCTTGACCCGATCCGCTGTCCCCTGCCGGACCTAACACGACCACATTATTGCGCCTGATCTCAACCAATGCCGTATCCCCGGTCACGTGCTAGCTAACAATGACACTCTGGTCGGTTGTAACTTGCGTCGGAGCAATGGAGAATACGGCTATGGACGGTGGCACGCTCGCGGACGGTGTTCCTGTTGGCGGAACCGCAGTAGGCGCATTGGTAGGTACGGCCGTCGGCGATACGACACTAACATTTTGCTGCACGCGACTTGTGCCACCGGGGCCGCTCGTTTCCAGATAATAAGTTTGCATCCCATTTGGCGGGCAATCCGACAATTTTCCTGACAGAGGCGCATTGTTCCATAGTATGACTTCATTACGGCCGATCACCACATTGGTCACACTGCCCGACACCGCCCAACGGATCTCCACACATTGACCCGATGTGATCGCAGCCGGCGTAACCGCAAACTGCTCGATCGACGGTTTGCCTGAAGCTGGTGCAACATAGACAGTGATCTGCCTTGTTTCTACTGAACCATCGCTTTTCTCCACACGCAAATTGTAGGTCGTTGTCTGCGTTGGGCATTCTGTGCTGGTTCCCTGTCCGATGACAGGATACTTTGTGTAATCCGCCCCATTGGGATAGAACCAAACAGCCTGAATGTTTTCCACGCTCCAGGCGAAAGTCACACAATCACCCTGCTGAATATTGGCCTGGTTCACCGTGAAGTTGATGTCGGGAGCCGGTGTCTGTGTAGGGGCCGGTGTTGGTGCAGCAGCCACCGTGATCCCCACCCAGACACGTTGTCCAAAGAGGATGCCATTTCCATTGCGCATCGACCAGAACCCCTGATAAGTTCCTGGGACCAAAGGTGCTACCAGGTCAGCCCAGAAATCATAAAACGCGCCTGGTCTAACCTGTCCCTGCACGAAAACCGGTGAACCTCCCATTCGGGCGAGGGAGGAGTTTCCGTTTACATATGTGAGCGCGTACGCGCTGTCCCAGGTGCAGGTACCAATATTCTGTAAACGCCACCCCTTGCGGAAGGTTTGTCCCGGAGCCATCTGTGGCGGATTCGTCATGTTGTTATCATCCAGGCTCAGGTCGGCCACATAAGCCATGCCATCCACACAGCCTCCAGGAGCAGGGCCTGGTTCTATAGGCGGCTGTGGCTCAATTGGCAACACATCTTCAGCGTCAATATCAAGATACTGTTCCGCCAAATCCACCAAAAAACCTTCATTCTGCAAATCAGTCAACGTTTCATTGATCGCCTGTTGCAGTCGGCTGGCTCCTGCCGGAACAGCAATGGCATACCGTTGTCTGTTTAGTCCTTGGGCAACAATCTCCACTTCCTCAGTCGCTTCTGCAACCCTGGCCGGTCCCAAGTCCAATACAATAAGGTCGATCCGGCCTTCAATCAAATCGTCAAATGCTTCTTTGATGTCTGCGAAGACGAAAAGATTCTCCTCAGGCATCAAACCTGTGTCGACTAGCATGTCGCCCATCCAATCTTCGTAAACGGAGCCTCTCTGAACGCCAACATTGAACACTGCCAAATCCCTGGGAGTGTTGATGCTGTAAACCTTATCGGGACGGCCCACAATCGCGTCTTCGCCGATGTAATAGACATTAGAAAAATCGATAACTGCTTCCCGTTCTGAGGTGACGGAGAGAGCGCTAATCGCCACATCTATTTGACCAATCTGGAGTGCGTTTGCTAAACCGTCAAATACATGATCCTGCAACCTTAGCTCCAAGCCAAGGCGGTTGGCGATTTCGCCGATCAAGGCGATGTCGTAGCCGTCCATCTGGTAGTTTTCATTGTAGAATTCAAACGGTGGATAGTCGGCCGAAACACCGACTGTGATTTCGCCCTTATCCTGCATGCGCGCCCACACTTCATCCGTTTCCGGAGCTGCAACCTCCTCCCCAGGTGTCGCCGTGGGTACCGGTGATGGTTCGGGTGCCGGCGTCGGATCCGATCTACCACCGCAGGCCGTCAGCAGCACCACAACTAACATGGCCAGCAATACGCTAAATTTCTTCATTGTTTTCCTCCAAGGTAACAAACAAGGCACTTCCAACTTTTCCATCTCTAAGCATATAACCGTGGATTTGATCTTGCATGCTCGAATATTGACTTTTCCAGACAGTAACCACCCCAGTTTCTCCTCAATATGCACCGGGCTTGTCTAGTGAGCGATTATTCTGCCAGAAAATGTCTACGGCGCGGTAATGGTAAATGTCTGGGTCTCGCCCTTTTGCATGCCTCTCGTCGTCTGCACGGCCGGGCCACTAGTTACGCCGCCAATGGTTATCTCCGTAACCAACGGGGGTGTAACACCTGCGTTTTGTGTGTTGATCGCAATGCTGTTTGTCCCACTGGACAATGTGATCGGGAAGGTCACATGTCGTCCCTCGGTACCGTACCCATTTAGCACACGCACACCGTTGACATCCACGTTGATAATATCCCCATCTACAAACTGCGGATCTCGAAATGTTAGCATGATTGCTGTGCTATTCACCGCAACATTTTGCCAACTGCTCCCGGTATCCTGGTCCGCCTGAACGTGCATTTACTGTTCCACCCACACCTGGTCGTTTGCCGCCCATAGCGTCCAGTCATTGGACTCGTTGTAAATCGGCCAGCTGCCTTGTTTTGGATTGTCCATAACGTTACCAAAGATCTCAACTCTGTTCGCGTTTTCTGTCGTCCAATTCAAATAGTATCGCACGCCGCCCTCGATCCCTGAACTTGATGGAGCTGAGGCGAAATAATAGACGATAACCGGCCCTGCCTCCGGGGCCTGCGTTGCATTAACCCGTTCACCCGAACTTGCGGCCTGGCCAACGGCCGTTGCTGTCGCTCGCGCTGCTTCTACCGTACTTTGCACCGCGGTGACATCCGCAGGAGACAAAGTGGCATACCCAGCGGCCGCCACTGATGTGGCAACTGCTGCAACCTGCTCCGGTGACATAGCTTCTATGGTAGACGACAACTCCGCCAACTCAGAGGGCGGCATACTCCCTACAGTGGCCGCCGCTTGCTGCACCTGATCCGGAGACAGACCGCACGCAGCTAAAACCACACCAATCACAAGCAAAAACAATACCAAGCCTCTACTCGCTGAAATTCCAATAGTCGATTTATCCTCCATCAACCTACCGACTCAGTTTGGAAATCGGATCCTCGAAATTCGGCTAATTGTCAACAGATTTGACTACTGGCGCAACTTTGCAGTCAGGCCGTTCAGACTTTGCCATAAAAAAGTGAATACCAGATGAGAAAAGGAACTGCTGAGATTCTTGCTACGTTACTTCACGTGACAATAGCCAACGTCGGTGAAAACTGTACCCGTATTGGAGATATCGGGATCGGCCGAAGTGAAAAACTCCTTGCGTAGGGGTTGGCAACAGGTACGATCCGACTTTGACGAGGATAAATCATCTCGTCGACAAAGTGAGGAAATTGAAATGAAGAGTCGAATTACTATCATCACCCTGTTTCTGCTGCTTACCAGTCTGGCACTAGCTGCATGTGGTACACAGCAGCCCGAAAATCAAAAGGAAGAAGAAGGCACAAAAACAATTTATGTTGGGCCACAACTGGTTGACTGCGAGCGCGTTGCGCCACAGCAATGTCTCCTGATTAAAGAAGAACCACAAGCAGAGTACACCCTCTTCTACGATCCGATTGCAGGATTTAATTATGAAGAAGGGTATGAGTATGAATTACGGATCAAAGAAGAGACAGTTGAGAATCCTCCAGCCGATAGTTCCTCAATTAAGTGGACCTTGGTTGAGGAAGTGAGCAAAATACCTGCACAGCCTACAGAAGCGCCATCGCAGCCTGAAGAAGCAGAAACGACTGAAGGGGGTGAGATGATAACCGTCTATGTCGGCCCGCAACTGGTTGAATGTGTGGGTGTTGCTCCGCAACAATGTATGCAGGTCAAACTAAGCCTGGAGGATGACTACACCCTTTTTTACGATCAAATCGAGGGCTTTGAGTACGTACCGGGCTACGAATATGAACTGCGCGTGCTGGTAGAACCAGTTGAGAATCCGCCCGCCGATGGCTCATCGCGGCGCTACTCCCTTGTTGAAGAAGTTAGCAGGACACCCGCAAAGGACGACGAAACCGGGCCAGACGTTGCTCTGCCCGCAGATAAAATGTTGGAAGGGCTAACGTGGACACTGCTTTCCCTAAAGGCTCTTGACGGGCAACCCCAAGAAGTGTTGCAGGACACCAGGATCACGGCCGAATTTAAAGACGGTCAAGTCACAGGCACTGCAGGTTGCAACAGGTACTTCGGCAGCTATGAAACAGACGGTAACTCACTGACAATTGGCCCGGCCGGTAGCACAACGATGTATTGTCCACCGGAGGAGCTCATGTTACAGGAAACAGCTTATCTAGCAAGCTTGAGCAATGTCGCTTCCTACGATATCACCGATGATCAATTGCATTTGAACGACGCAGACGGTGAAACGATCCTTCTATTTGCCATGGACAAACCACTCTCGTTGATGGGAGTGACGTGGCAGGCAATCAGCTACAACAATGGCAGCGAGGCCGTTGTATCAGTGATCATTGGCACTGAAATTACGGGCGTCTTTGGCAACGACGGGGTACTCAGCGGCTCAGCGGGTTGCAACAGCTACAGCGCCGGTTACGAAACCGAAGGCAGCAGCATTACCATTGGCCCTGCCGCTTCCACAAGAAAGTTCTGCTCTGAGCCGGAAGGGATTATGGACCAAGAGTCCCAATATCTGGCGGCATTGCAGAACGCTGCTGTTTACCGTATCGAAGGTGATACCTTGGAGATTCGCGACGCAGATGGTGCGCTTCTAGCCAATTACAGGATAGCGAAGCCTGCCTCATTAACCGGCACCGCTTGGAATCTCCTGTTTCACAATAATGGCCAGGAAGCCATGGTTTCTACCATCACAGGTACTCAAATAACGGCCGTCTTTAGTGAAGAAGGGTTGCTCACAGGCTCAGCCGGCTGCAACACCTATACAGCCGGCTACGAAATCAATGGGTCCGCTATCACCATCAGCCCCGCAGCGACATCGCGCAGTTTCTGTGCAGAACCAGAAGGGATCATAGAACAAGAGAGCCAATATCTGGCCGCACTTCAAAATGCGGCACTCTACCAACTTGATGAAGATAAACTGGAACTTCGCGACGCCAATGGTTCCGGCATTGCCTCCTACGAAGCAATTGATCTGACTTCCGAAGAAGCCGGCAACACTACCACAATAGTTGAATCCACTGAGGCGGCTCAGGATACGACGTCTGTAGAAGAAGAATTTGCAAATAGCGTGGCTGAAAGTGATGAAATAACAGTTTCAGAAGAACTCGCCAACGCCCTGGGCAACGCCAGCTACCCCATTGACTATGCTGGAACAGGTTCAGTCCAACTTACCAATGGCGAGTTTCGCCAACCGGCCGCGGAAGACTCGGCCGCCGACATTATTACGCAAACGACTGATCATGTGGCCGTTGGCGAGATGCCCGTCGGCGAACCAGTGGTAGCAGTTGTCCTCGTTTCGCAAACAGGTGGCACCGGGACCTTTTACGACTTAGCCGTGATGGCAGAGCAAGATGGGCAGCTCGCTAGTCAAGGTACCGCCTATCTCGGTGATCGCATAATTGTCAATAGTCTCTCCATAGAAAATGGTCAAATCGTCGTCGACATGATCGTTCAAGGACCGGAAGATCCCTTCTCTTCTCCCACGCAACAGGTACTGCAAACATATGAACTGCAAGGCGCTGAACTGCAAAAAACCTCCAGCAAAGTAATTGGCACGGTTGAAGCACAGTCAGAAAATCGATCTGAAATCATGGGTATCGTTTGGGAATGGCAGGAACTTACAAGCCCCGTCGAGCAAGTGATCATAGATAATTCGGACAAGTACACCATCGAGTTTTTGTCCGACGGACAAATAACCGTGCTGGCTGATTGTAACAGCGGAACAGGCACATATGACCTCAATAGTAACCGGCTGACCATTGACATAACTTCGACGACCCTGGCACTTTGTGCGCCAGAATCGCAGAGTGACCTGTTCTTTCGTAATCTTAATGCTGCCGCATCGTACTTTATGGAAGCCGACAATCTATTTATAGAGCAGTATGCCGACGGTGGAACCATGCGTTTCGTGAAAAACTAACCGCACCCTAGATTAATCGTGCCCCTAGAATGCACGGTCTGGAGCTTTCAAGATCGTAGACGCCTATCTCCATTAAGGACAGCGCAGAGATCAGGCTGGACTATTGCCCGTGAAAGTGCATGCTATTATGCTAGATCAGATTTGATTAAGTAATTGTTCTCTGGCGCTAACATTCTGTACCAACAATGTGGTTTGAACGGCTAAACCTTTCCTTCATCGGAGCAATACTGGTTCTCCTCGTCGCTTGCAGTCCCGCCCCTGCTGATAGCAGCACACAGGTGCCGGACGATTCACAATACAGCAGAAATACAGCTCAAGCTTCTGATGTCCCATCGACTCAAAGTCCAACGGTCGTGCCTCCGACAACAACGGCGACTCCCTTGCCCTCTACCCCAACCCCTGGTCCGACCTTAACACCCACAGCGGTGCCCAAAGATCTCTCAATTACCATTGAAAATGTGCATTTGTACCCAGTGCCGTACATCTTCTCTGGAGATCTAGTCACCTTCCAGATTCAACCGCACGTGCCAGATTCCATCAACCTAAATGATCTAGGTGTGGAAATATACGTGGACGAACAAGCCATCTCTGTTGAAACACTTAGCTCACGAAACCTAGCTGGTCAGGCCGAGGGCATCTTCACGTGGGTCTGGGATACAACAGGTCATCCGGGGGATCACGCTATTCGTGTGGTTCTAGACAGCGAAGACCTAATCCAGGAAGGTGATGAGGACCAGGAAAACAACGAAGCATCATTTGTCGTCAAAGTTCGTAGAGCAGGTGAACGGCCTTTGGCTGAAAGAGACGCCAGTTGGGTTATGGCCGAAACCGATTGCTGCAATGTCTATGTCTTAACAAGGACTGCAGCTTACCGCGATCTTCCGGAATTGCTGGAAGCGGTCGAAATGGCCGTGGCCCAGGCAGCCATTCAGCTCCGTGAAGAGCCAAATCATAAATTGGACGTTTTCTTCATCGATCGCACCATTGGCCAAGGAGGCTTTGCCGGTTCAGAATTGGTCGCAACATACGTTGATCGCCCATACGTGGGGGGCAATCTTCACGAACTCCTTGTCCATGAAGCTGTACACATTATTGACCGCCAGTTTGCCCCTCAACGTATCAATTTTCTTGCCGAAGGTATGGCCGTTTGGGCAAGTGGAGGGCATTACAAATCGGAAGACCTGAACCAGCGAGCGGCGGCACTATTGCAACTTGGCAAGTTCATTCCTTTGTCGGAGCTTGTCGAGGATTTTTACCCCTCACAACACGAAATTGGCTACCTGCAAGCAGGTGCTTTCGTCACCTACCTGGTCGACCAATTCGGCTGGTCAACCCTTCGCGATTTCTATTCTAACACCTCTGCCGACGACGCTCCGACTGAATTACAGGTCCTGGATCTCAATCTCCAAACCTATTACGGAATGTCACTATCTAAAATGGAAGCCGAATGGTTGGATTATTTGCAATCGTTATCGCCCGCCCCAGAGGAAATAGCTGACCTGAAAACAACTATCCGCTATTACGATACAGTGCGCCGTTATCAGAACCTTTACGATCCATCAGCTTACTATTTAGAAGCATGGTTGCCGCATCCGCATGAAGTCCGCGAAGTGGGCAATCCTGCCGATCTGACTCGCCATCCACAAACAGAGATTAACGTTACTCTGGAGGTGATATTTCAAGCCGCCGATGCAGCGATGAAGGCATCTGATTATAACCGGGCAAACGTAATGATGGATAGTATCGATCGTATCCTTGATGAAAATGGGGCGTTTTCAGATCCCTTGTCCGCGAGCTATTTGGAGATCGTGCGTACAGCGACAGACTTTGGTTATCAAGTTCAAGATATCGACCTTCAAGGTGATGCTGCTACGGTTCTAGCTACAACCGACAGTGGCATTCACCTGACTGAACTCGACTTCCAACGCAGGCGGGGTGATTGGATTCTGGTTAAATAATCCTTCCACTCCGAAACACGGTTTTTTGGCATCTAGAACTTACCGCAAAAGTGAAAATGCTCACATCTGAACACATCAGAACTGAGTTCCCTCTGGCACCAACAGCTCTCTCCCCTCGAAACCGCTTCCTAGGTATCCGGAACCCGTCTTTTAAGGAGAAATGCTTGTCTATGTGGATGAACCATTCTTTGTTTTATGCTACAATGTTCCCATAATCCGCTGACCGTCTTCTTTCCGTCTGGCGGCAACCGATGAAAAGGCGGTAATGGATTCGAACATGCACAGGGGTAAAAAATGATCGAAGTCGTAATCGATAGTATTCGCATCAGCCTTGTCTCTCAGCACCGCATTGTGCTGCTAAAGGAAATCGATAGCGACCGGCAGCTGCCGATCTGGATCGGTCCGTGCGAGGCAGATGCGATCACCATCGAACTACAAGATGTTAAAGTCGCTCGGCCTCTGACGGCCGATTTGGTGAATCTGGTAACCAAAGAGTTAGGCGGTGAGATTTCATACGTCCTAATTAGAGAATTGTCCGATAGCGTATTCCACGCCAGTCTGTTTATCGAAGTAGGCGATGCAAAACGTGAGATAGATTGCCGGCCTTCAGATGCTATTGCCCTTGCCGTTCGTGCCAAGGTGCCTATTTTGGTCAACGAAACCGTATTAGAAGAAGCTGGCGTACATCCTGAACCAGATCTCATCCAGGAAGCAGAAACTGAAGAGAACGATGCGGATGTTGGGAACCTAGATGCTTTCAGTGATTTTCTGGACACACTGGACTTTGAGGATTTTGAAGGAGACAGTTGATCTCGTTCCAAATACTTTCCGACCTAATAGCGTCAGCAATTCTGAAGGGACGTGAAACGTAAGTGTAACAACTTCCGTTTCACGTTTTACGTTGTAAATAGGTCAGCCCGTTGCTGTTGCCAGACATGAGCACATGAATAAGGATGTGCAGATTTTTAGTATTCGTAGGGCCTAATGATTTGAAAGGTCTGTGTAAGTGCCATTTTCCGGATAATCATGAGCGACGTCGAACGTCTACCCCCCCATAGTATCGAAGGAGAAGAAGCCGTTCTTGGCTCGCTACTCATTGATCCTGATGCCATCTTTGATGTAGCTAGTTTCCTGAAACCGGAAGCATTTTATCGCGTGCATAACCGCTGGATCTACGATGCAATCCTTGCCCTCAGTGAGAGGCGTGAACCCATCGATTTTATCACCCTCACAGAAGAATTGCGCCGGCGCGAGCAACTAGAAGAGGTGGGAGGAGAGGCGTACGTCATTGGTCTGCTGAACGTGGTTCCTACTTCGGTTAATGCGCGCACGTATGCCCAAGTAGTTGAAGCTGCTGCAACACGTAGAAAACTGATTTCGGCCGCGGGTGCCATTGCCAACTTAGCCTATAACGAGGCAGAAGATATCACGGTAGTCATTGACCGCTCTGAACAGGCCTTGTTCGGCGTCAGTGAAGAGCGTACAACTCGTGATCTCGTCCCCATCAAGCAAATTACACGCACGTACCTGGAACGTGTCGAAGAACTTCACAGCCGTGGAGATGATGTCATCGGGGTTCCTACCGGTTTCAAGGAGCTGGACCGGCTATTGGGTGGCCTCAACCGCTCGGATCTGATTATCGTAGCCGCCAGACCTGGCATGGGAAAAACCAGCCTGCAAAATGCCATGGCGCTAACGGCCGCACGACGATACGACAAACGTGTTGCCCTTTTTAACTTGGAAATGTCGGCTGAGCAACTCGTTCAGCGCATGATTTCTGCCGAAACGCGCATAGATTCGCAGCGTCTGCGTCGAGGAAATCTGGCTGACCACGAGTGGCCCATATTCCTGCAAGCAATCGGTCGGTTGTCTGAAACGCGCATTTTTATTGATGACACACCTTCGATAACTCCTATGCAACTGCGCACGAAATGTCGCCGCTTGTATGCTGAACATGGGATTGACTTGGTGATGATCGACTACCTCCAGCTCATGAACGCCGAATACAGAACCAACAATCGCGTACAGGAAATAAGTGATATCTCCCGCGGTCTGAAGGCGTTAGCTCGCGAGCTAGATGTTCCGGTAGTTGCCGCGGCGCAATTAAGCCGTGCCGTGGAACAGCGTCAGGACAAACATCCGATGCTCTCTGATCTTCGGGATAGCGGTAGCATTGAGCAAGACGCGGACATAGTAATATTCATTTATCGGGACGAGTATTATAATGAGGATACCGAACGCCCGAATATCGCCGAACTCACCATAGCTAAACATCGAAACGGGCCAACCGGCACAGTCGATCTCTTCTGGCACGGTAAGCTAGCCACGTTCAGAAACCTACAACGAAGAGAGGTAGATTTGTAGCAGAAGGTAGATTTGTAGTAGATTTGTAGCAGCCTCATAACATTCTCGAGGGCTGCAGCAATCAGGTTCTTTAGCTTCTGCCTGAAAACAAGTGATATGAAAGGTTTTTCCGGATTTCCCGCAGGCAAACAACGCTTAACTCCTGTGCCTAATTCCTTCTTCAGCGACCTTCTGCCTGTGATCGACGATCTGGCAGAACTAAAGGTTACTCTCTATGCATTCTGGGCTTTGAGCCAGCAGGATGGTCAGGTACGATTCCTGCGCCTGACAGACTTCCTCAATGACACAATCTTCGTCAATGGGCTGGGTCCAACGACAAGTGTGGCCTCCAAAAACCTTCTTGACGGTCTTGAACGTGCAGTTTCCCGTGGTACATTTCTTCACATTGAGGTCGAAGGTGCCGATGGGCATATGGATCTCTATTTCCTTAACACGGAACGTGGCCGCGCAGCAGTTGAAGGTATCACTCGTGGCGAATGGCGACCATGGCCGGATGATGACGAACCCGTTTCGTTGCTCATTGAACGGCCGAATATCTTTGTCCTTTATGAGCAAAACATTGGCGCCCTAACCCCCATGATCGCCGATGAACTGCGTGACGCAGAGCAAGCCTATCCACTAAGCTGGATCGAAGATGCGATCAAGAGTGCCGTGGAGAATAATGTTCGCCGCTGGCGTTATGTGGTTGCCATTCTTGAGAAATGGCGTGAGCAAGGGAGACACGAGCAAGATGGAATCAATCGCCGAGTTACTCAAAAACAGTTACGCGGGCAAGTCCCTAAAGAGTATGAAGACATCGTCAAGCGATGATCAGATAGACGAAAATCCCGGCATCGGGCAGCCAGATTGCCCCCATTGTGACGGGCTTGGTTATGTGGTACTGGATGTTCCCCCATCACATCCGTCGTTCGGCCGTGCCCAGCCCTGTACTTGTCGCGCCCAAGAACGCGAGATGGGCCGTCTGAATAAGTTGTTAGAATTGAGCCAATTGGGGGCACTAAAATCCTGCACCTTTGAGTCGTTCCTTCCCACAGGCCACGGCCTTTCCGATGAAAAGCAGCTCAACCTCAGCACGGCCTATGAGCGTGCGCTAGGTTACGCAAAGAGCGTCGATGGCTGGCTTATTTTCAAAGGTGGCTACGGTTGCGGCAAAACGCACTTGGCCGCAGCCATCGCCAACTATCGTATCAACCTTGGCCACCCCGTCCTCTTCATCAATACACCTGACCTGCTGGACCACTTGCGCGCCGCTTACAGTCCTAGCGCCGAGACTGGTTATGATGCGCGTTTCGATCAGGTTCGCAATGCCCCGCTCCTCATCCTCGATGATCTCGGTACGCAAAGTAATACCGATTGGGCACAAGAAAAACTGTACCAGATCTTCAACTACCGCTACAACGCGCGCTTGCCTACGGTTGTTACAACCAACGAGGAACTGGAAGATATCGACATACGTGTCCGTTCGCGCATGGCTGATCCAGACTTGGCCCAATTTATCCCCATCACCGCACCTGATTTCCGTCAAGCCGGTGGAGACCAGAGTCAATCAGACCTTTCATCCCTTGGCCTGCATCAGGATCAAACATTTGCGACCTTTGATCTCCGTGAAGGGGAGCTTCCGCGTCACGAGACCAGAAATCTCCAGAGCGCTTATGAAACAGCGTTTGAATTTGCTCAAGAACCGGCTAATTGGTTGATGTTCTATAGCATCGGCTTTGGCAACGGTAAGACACATCTGGCGGCTGCCATTGCCAATTATGCCGCCAAACAAGGCAAATCAGTTCTCTTTATCGTCGTGCCCGATCTGCTGGATCATCTGCGCGCAACCTTTAATCCTGCCAGCAATACCCGCCTGGATAAGCGATTTAATGAGATCAAGACCGCCCCGTTACTGGTACTTGATGATCTGGGCACTGAGAGTGCAACAGGTTGGGTCAAAGAGAAACTTTACCAGCTCTTCAACTACCGCTACAATGCCCGTTTACCAACCGTTGTCACGACCACATACCACCTCGATCAACTGGACCCCAAGCTGGCCTCGCGTGTCGGAGACCCAAATCGCTGTACTATCTTTTCCCTGGAAGCGCCCACCTATCGTGGAGGCACGAGGAAAAACAAGGTCCACCGCTAAAGTCGCCACATACTAAACTGATCTAGATTTCGGGTTAAGTGAATTTGCCAACTTTTCCCCTACCGTTGCTTGAACGCATAGTTTAGACACAGGAAGTTGGCAGCGTTATTTACATCGGGATCAGGGGACGAAAGTCACTACTCAAGAGGGCTTAGAATACGCCAGCAACCACCACAAGTAACAATTTCACCTTGCTCCACCCTCTTTACCTTCTGGGCCGATACAGTCAGATGGCAGCCCGAACAACGGCCTTCTACCAGGCCTGCTACAGCGACGCCACTTTTACGTGTTTTTAATTGCTCATAATCGGCCAAAAGCTGCTTATCAATCAGTGGCAGTTTTTCCTGGCGAGACCCCCATCAGTTCATGCAAGCGTAAGGCCAGTTCGTTTTGCTCCAGCTTCAGTTTCGCCTGCACCTTTTCCCAGCCCACCTGAATCTCGGCCAGTGATTTTGCGGCCATGCCCATTTCCGTCTGCGCGTCCTCGATCATGATCATCGCTTCCAGGATCTCGTCTTCAAGCACGCCACGGCGCCTTCCCAGTGCCTGCACCTTATTCTGCAAATCTTCCAGTTCTTTTGGATTCTTCACATTACCTGAGTAAAGTCGTTGTTCAGTCCGCCGTGCTTCACTATTTAAGCTGCCTAGTTCTAGATTCAGATCGTTCTGACGTGTCTGCCACGACTGAAGTTCGCTGTCTGCAACACCAAAGCGCTGGCGGGCCGCTAATAGCGCCTCTGTTTCCCTCTGTAACTGGATCACTTCCAACAATCGTTGTTTTCTCTGGTGAATTTCCGTATCGATCTGTTGTAGACGATAGAGTTCTTGCACTTGACTCATAACCATGACCCCTAGTTAGCCGAATGCCAGAATTGTAGCACAGATAGGTAGCGGTTGCTTATGCTTACCATTGCCAACAGCACAGATACCTGCCCCGCGTGACATCCTGAACACATGTGAAGGATCCCTAACAGCCGGCAAGTAGAAATCAATACTTCTTCAAAAAACACCTCCTAGCAGCCGGCTACGCGCTAAACTCCTTTCAGACGTGAACCAATATACTCTCAACAAAGCACAAGGTAACAAACATTCGATCACCTTACCATGCTGATGAAAACCAACCGTAAATCAAGATCGCCTTGAGAAAGAACGTAAGATCTTGAATCGAGGTATAATCCCATCCGTTATGTTCGACAAGTGGATCGCATTGGATGAAAAGCCATATTCTGACGAGGATGCGGCATGGGATGCTTTTGTGGCAGCTCATCCCCACGGAAGCCTCTTGCAAACAACCAACTGGGCGAAGTTGAAAAACCGCTTCGGTTGGTCGTCCCACCGTGTCTGGCTGAAGAAAGACGGCCGTTTCGTCGCCGGAGCCCAGGTTCTCTATCGCTCTGCTGCACTGGGCTTATTCAAGATAGGCTACATACCCCACGGTCCCCTGGTTGACTGGCAAAATGAGGAACAGGTTGAAATATTATTCAGCCAATTAGATCAATCCGCCTATCAGCACGGCGCAGGCATTCTGAAAATGGAGCCCTTATTATGGCAGCACGAAATATCCGCATCAGAATGGGCCACCATTTGTAAACGGCAGGATTGTGCCATCACGACCGATACCATCCAGCCACCCAACACCATCATGGTTGATTTGCAGCCAACGGAGGAAGGAATATGCGGCGGCTATGAAACAGAAGACCCGTTACAATATCCGGCTGTCCGCTCGTAAGAAGGTGAATGTTCGCATGGGCTCAGCCGAGGATATTCCAATCTTTAATCACCTTATTCAACTCACCGGGCAGCGGGACAATTTTGGCACCCATGCCCCCGAATACTACAGGGACGCCTTCAGACTATTTGCCCCACAAGAAGCCGCTTTACTTATTGCCGAATACGAGGGACGACCTTTAGCAGCAGCCTTTATCACCGCCTTTGCAAAAACGGGAACTTATCTCTACGGCGCTTCCGGCAACGAAGAACGCAATCGCATGCCTGCCTACGCGATACAGTGGGCGGCCATGCGCTGGGCCAAACAAAAGGGCTGTACCCAATATGATTTGTGGGGTATTCCCGATGTGGACGAAGAGCAATTGGAGGCTGAATTTACCGATCGCAAAGATGGTTTGTGGCCCGTGTACCGCGCCAAACGTGGCTATGGCGGCCAGGTCCAACGCACAGTTGGTGCTGTCGATCGCGTTTACAACCAACGACTCTACCGGCTTTATAACTGGCGGCGCAATCGATAGTAAGCTACAAGTATGGAACAAATAGAACCAATTTATCGCGCCTCAACTCTCAAGCGCGAGTCATCTGCCATTGCATGGCAGCAAGCACTTGCCAGCCTACCCGGTGCCCATGCTCTTCAGAGTTGGGTATGGGGTGAATTCAAAACACGCTGGGGTTGGTCAGCGCAGCGCCTGTCCCTAACCGTCGCTGAAAACAGTTGGGATCCGCTTGCCGCAGCCCAGGTTCTGAAACGGAATGTACCCCGCTTACCTTACTCTGTCTTATACGTGCCTAAGGGTCCGGTCCTAAACTATGACGACGCGGACCTCCGCCTTCATGTTCTGGCCGAGCTAGAAAAGCTGGCCCGGCGCGAAAAGGCTATATTCATCAAAATAGATCCCGAAGTGGTCCGTTATTGGGGCCTGGAGCAAGAACGGAAATCACCTAGAGGTGCCCAATTCATCAAGGAACTTCAGCAGCGTGGTTGGCGTTTATCTTCCGAGCAAATCCAATTCCGCAATACGGTCGAGCTCGATCTCACACGCTCTGAAGATGACTTACTGGCGGCCATGAAATCAAAAACCCGCTACAACATCCGCTTGGCCGGCCGCAGCGGCATCGTCATCAGGCAAGGCACGGCCGCAAGACTTCCCGGCAATAGCTGCAATCTATCGAGAGACCGCCCAACGTGACGGCTTCACCATTCGCCCGCCAGAATATTACCTTGATGCCTGGTTGTCCTTTTACAATGCAGGCATGGCGCTCCCGCTGCTGGCCGAATATGACGGTGATCTGGTCGCTGCGGTGATACTTATTCGTTACGCTGATCGCGCCATCTACATGTACGGCGCATCCACCAACCGCGAAAGGAAGCGCATGCCCAATCAACTATTACAATGGGAAGCGATCCGCTGGGCCAAGGCCGAAGGCTGCAAAACCTATGACTTCTGGGGGGCCCCTGACGAATTTGTTGAATCAGATCCATTGTGGGGCGTCTGGCGCTTTAAAGATGGCTTTCAGGGTGATGTGGTCTGGCATATTGGCGCCTGGGACTATCCGGCACGGCCGTTTTGGTACTGGATCTACACCAAGATCTTACCCCGTTACCTCAGCCACCTCCGCAACAAGCAAGGTCATACTGCTCATACTTAAATACAGCATTGCAGCTTGATACCCCTCCCTATCTTCTGCACGGATCGTGCTGCCTTATTGTGATCTTCTGCTGGAAACTACATGACATCTGGCACAAGACAACGCTTCAACTTCGTTGTAAGATATTTATAAGTGCAGCCACGATGAATTGAAATATATACTTTGCTCGAAGGAGCACTATGTGCGCTGCGGCGAACCTCTATATTATGAAAACGACCATTGATTTGCACGATCCTATCCGCGTAAAATTATCCCGAGCTTGTTGAAGGATTTGCGTAAATCTGCGTCCTATTTCAAAGGAGTCGAAATGATGGAACTGTCCACAGTCTCTATAGAAAAACCAGAAATGATCAACTTTATTCTTGGACAATCACACTTCATCAAAACGGTTGAAGATATTCATGAGGCTCTGGTTACGGCCGTTCCGGGCATCAAGTTCGGCCTGGCATTTTGTGAAGCGTCGGGCGAATGCCTTATTCGCTGGACAGGCACCGACGAAGGCATGATTAATCTGGCCCAGAAGAATGCACAGGCTATCGGCGCCGGGCACAGCTTTATACTTTTCCTGGCTGAAGGTTACTTTCCGATCAATGTGCTTAAATCTGTCCAGCAAGTACCGGAAGTGTGTAACATCTTCTGCGCCACGGCCAATCCCACCGAGGTCATTGTGGCCGAGACCAGTAACGGCAGAGGTATCTTAGGCGTCGTAGATGGCTTCGCTCCAAGAGGGGTTGAGGAAGACCAAGATATCGCCTGGCGCAAAGGTTTCCTGCGTCAGATCGGCTATAAGCTCTAGGGCAAGCCGCCTTTCTGAGCCTTAGTTGGCTCAAAGGGGAAACAGATGTGGCATCGTTCGAGTTGGGCATTCATAATATCGATCTTATTGGCAAGCGCTTGTTCGTCCGACCGCGCCTCTTCTGAGTCTGCAGTGACGGCTGTTGCCGATAATGACGATCAACTGCCGGCGCTCGTTACAAGCACCCCTACACGAGCGGTAACACAGCACGAATCCGATCCCTTCCTCGCCGAACGCAACAACATGGTTCAGACCGGCGTCGTGGACTGGGGCATAAAAGACGAAGCCGTCATCCAGGCCATGCGTAATGTACCGCGCCACGTCTTTGTACCCGACGCCTATCTGGACCAAGCCTACGAAAATCACCCCCTCCCCATCGGTTTTGGCCAGACCATTTCTCAACCTTACATTGTGGCCTTGATGACCGAGGCCGCTCAAGTAGAAAGAGGGGACAACGTGCTTGAAATTGGCACGGGGTCTGGTTATCAAGCCGCCGTGTTGGCCGATCTGGTTGACCAGGTCTACACGATCGAAATCGTTGGCGCGCTCGTCGAACGAGCACAATCAAATCTGGCAGCATCCGGATATGAAAACGTGGAAGTGCGGCATGCTGACGGCTATTATGGTTGGCCGGAGCATGCACCTTTTGATGCTATTGTCGTCACCGCTGCTCCGGATCACGTTCCCCAACCGCTGATCAAACAGCTGAAGATTGGCGGCCACATAATCATTCCTGTCGGCCCGGTCGGCGGTGTTCAGACCTTATGGCGTATTACGCGCGCGGGCGAAGAGCAAGTACAGACAGAGAATTTAGGTGGCGTGCGTTTTGTACCCTTCACGCGCGAAGAACGACAAGAATAATCCCCTTGCCGTGTCCCTATTCTCTGCCTATACGGCCGAAGGCAAGCAACGCCAGCCCATAAACAGCAGCACCCAGCCCCAACACCGTCGCAAATCCCCAGGTCAAGGCAATCATCACCGCCAATATAGAACTGATCACCGAGAAGCTGCCATTGATCGCCCAGGCCCAAGGAATCAGGGCTGAATCATGCTTCTCAACCACCCGCAGGCCACCAGCGAAAGGCAATCCCATCAGAAAACCAAGTGGCGCTATGGTCAATACGGTTAAGACGATTCTGGCCCATTCTGGCCAGCGTAGAGCGAGGTTGAAAAGCCCCTTCAAAATGAAAGGATAAGCAGCTACCAATATGACCAAGGCACCCAATGCTACGCTAAGAGACCAATGCCGCGACGTCAAACTGCCTATGCCCGAAAAAAGCAGCACGGCAAAGATAATCACTGCCAGTGCGATGACCGGCTTTCCTAATATCAGGATATATTGCTGTGCAAGCGGCATCTCGACAAACAAGAAAGCCAAACCCAAAGCAGCAAAATAGAGAAAGACGCGCCATCGCCAGAAGGGAATTCCTGTTTCTCGTTGGACGCCGGAGCGAATCTTGAACAATAGCGGACCTACGATGAAAATAAACGCTGCTCCACCTACCAGAAGCAGTAAAGCCACCAACACAAAAAATCCGCTGCCGCCAAATGGCTGCCAGGCCTGACCCAATCTAGCCAGGATCTCCGGCGTTTGCCGCCATTTGAAGTAATGGAAGAAAAAGGGATGGTCATCAGTCGTCGGTCGTATGTCAAAGTGGTAAGCAGCGAAGGTCTCTTTTGGTCTGGCTCAAAATATCAACAAACAGCATGTAATAGCTCGCTTCCGGCAATACATTGAAGCGATTCAATTCATCTGTTTGAACACCGCGTAAATACACAATATCAAAACCCCTTTCAATCAAGAAAGAACGAATTGTCTGTAATTCAGCGTCTGTGAACGCGCGCGCGCTGGCCAGGATCGTCATGGTTCGCAAAGAACGGAAGGCCACGAGATGCTGAGTTGCGTCACGATCGCTCCTGCCTAACGCCATCGCCACTGTCGCAAAGGTTCGAGCACTCTCGTTTGGTGGCGTCTGCAGCCAACGCGTGATTACGAGCAGCCCATCATCGTCGAGAGTCCGCAGATACTCCTCAAACGCTTCAACCGTGTAGATATACTCTTCGGTGAGACTATACGCCCCGGAGGTCACTGGCCGGTGTGGATCAGTCAAAGCCACAACAGTCAGGTCAAATTGCATGTCGACTTCCTGTCGTGCAAAGATCCGTCCTGATTCATTGATCACGCTTACGCGTGGATCAGAATACAACCCTCTACTGAAGTCACCATACGCTTCGCGCATGATATCGATTATGAGTAGATTTTCTTCGACGGCCGTTACTTGCTCCGCCCCGGCTGCCAGGGCCATCAGCACATCTAGCCCTGTGCCCGCAGAAAGTACCAGAGTGCGACCGCCGGGGCGTAAGTGGTATGCCAGCCCCAACGGCAAGTGATCCGCCAAAGCCTGCGCATCCGCGGAGTCTGCTGCCAGCTGGCTGATCGGCATCAAGTTATCGCCATCCAACATCAAACCTGCTTGCAGAGGCAGGCCAGCCGGTGAAGAGAGGCTCAATCCAGGCATGATGTGGATGACCGGGCTCTCTACCACGTCCACTCTCGCTGTCGCGTCTACAACAGAGACAGTGTGCTCCGTTCCCAGTGCCTGAACCAATGTGGGAAGTGTTTTATAAGGTGATAAACGCTGGTTTAAGAAGTCAGGAGAGCGCAGCAAGGCTAACACCCCTAGAATGCCCAACATGGATAGAGCAATAATGATCCACGTAGCACAACTCTTATTGCTCTCCTGCCTCTCGTGCACGGCAAAGAGTAGGCCAGCACCAACTCCCAAAATGGCCGCGAGCACTACGGTGCCCGGCCCGCCGAACCACGCCAACGCTACCAAACTGCCCAGGCTACCGCAGGCAGAACCAATCAGGTTAGCGCCATATACCCGGTGCGATCCTCCGCCACTTGCTTCGCCAGCTTCCATAATCTCGCCGCCTACGAGCAGCCCAGCAAAGAGAAAAGGAACTGCCGCCGCCAAGAAGTAAATGGCCAGAAAGAGCAGTTGGCGGTTGTCCCAGGCGATACTGAAAGAATCAAATGGAACAGAGTTGATGATCAGGAAGGCTATGATCGTAGATACTGCAAACGTCAGGCTTAATAGTGCAGGCGACAGGCGCCGGCGCCAGATGCTTAGCAAAGAACCGCTAGCTCCCGCGCCAAGCAGGGCCAAGCTAATGGCCATGAAGGCAAAATGATAAAACTGCTGGACGGCAAAGATGCGCACCAAGGCCAGCTCTAGCACAAGCATTGCCGCCGAGATTAACAAGATCCCAAATAAGGTGATCATGCCCGCTAACAATTCACCTTTTATGATTCACAATTGAGAAGTTATTCCTCCAATCAGACTGGCCGCAGCGTTACCAGAGTAATCTCCGGCCGAGCCATCAGACGCACACGCGGCGCGCTAAGTCCCTCCAGACCAACGCCGCGACTTACATAAAGGTTCGTACGACCGTCACGATAAAGCCCCATAACATACTGACGTCCCAAGTGCGAACTTGTCAACAACGGACCAATTATGGGCAGTCGCACCTGGCCGCCATGCGTGTGACCACACAAATACAAATCGAGTTCCTGCTCAACTGCTTGTGGCATCAGCTCCGGCGAGTGATATAACAATATCTGTGGCACATCAGTTGGAACCTGCTTTTTTAGTGCTTCTAATACTGACGCATCTTTCGTCACATGGTGTGTGCAGTCTAGACCTAATAAAGCGAGCTGCCGCCCTTTCCCTAACGTTACCAATTGGTACTGGTTAAACATAAAGGTAACCGGAAGATGATCGAACATGGGAACCACGTTTTCACGCACATCCACTGTTGGCGTTCCTGGCGTGGCGAAAACACCGTAAGGAGCCGAAAGCTTGCCCAGGAACTCTCTTACTTGCCGGTAAGTCTCCGGATCGTGATTGTAAGATAGGTTGACGTAATCACCCGTCAAAACAATAAGCTCCGGTTGGGAGGCTTCAATAAAACACAGGATACTATCCTCTCTCCGTGACAGGCGCTCGATGTGTAGGTCACTGATGTGGAGTATGCGAATAGGCCTCGTACCAGGCTGCAACCGCGCACTGCTGATATCCAGATTCGTTTTTTGTAATCGGGAAGGTTCAATCATTGCTCCCCAGAGCAATGCCACTGTTCCCACAGACTGCATTGACAACAAGAAAATAAACCCCCAGGTAAAACCCGTCAGGACGGCCAAGGCACCAAGCATAACTGTCGCCAAGGTACGCAAGATAGCCAGAGGGAAAAACTGGGCTCGCCAGGGTCCAAAGGAGATCCGCATCCGTGGCAAAGCAAGCAGAATGATCACGTCTCCTAGGGAGAATAGCAGTTGCACCCCTACCACCAGCAAAGCCAGGGGCAAATTCGCATATGGCAATAACCAGGCAGCTCCGCAAAGCATCGCCAACAGGAGCATGCCCAGCGTCATCGTCAAGTTCGACCAACTTTCTGGCATGTTGAACAGGACCATAATTCTATGCAAATGGCGTTCAGCCATCACATCTCGGTCACTTTCTTCCGCAAGAACGTGTTCAGACATAGGGTAACTCGATATAGACTTGCGATTCGGTGTTCTTCAAAACCAAACTTCTCTATTATCCAAGAAGTTCGCCATTAAGTAAAAGTGTTGATTGCTGCGGGTTGATAAATGAATGCTTTTTTGGGAGTTGTCGACCTATACCTTGATCCGTCAATTGATTGCTATAATGGACCGGCATATTCTGCTGCAACATCTCTTTGATTGCACATAATAGGACAGAGCGTCTGTCCAACCTCTTAGAGGAGACGATATGCGTGGCAAGCGACCACCATAAGGGAAAATTGTAGCGCGATCATTGCGCCCTTGTGGTATTGGTAAATTCGCGAATCGATTTGCCAAATCGGCTTGCATAGGAGAATTAAGTGGCGCAGGCAAAAATGACATTTCCCGCTGACTTTCTGTGGGGCACGGCAACAGCCTCTTATCAGGTAGAAGGCAACAATTACAATAGCGATTGGTGGGCTTGGGAACAGACCCAGGGCAACATCGCGCATGATCATAGATCGGCTCTGGCCTGTAATTGGTGGGAGAACGCCGAGGCCGATCTCGATCTGGCGGCAGAGATGGGAACCAACGCCCATCGTCTGTCGCTGGAATGGAGCCGCATAGAACCCGAGCCAAGTGTATTCTCCAACGATGCGCTCGATCGCTATCGGCAAATACTGCAGGCCATGATTGACCGTGATATCGAACCAATGGTCACGCTCCATCATTTCAGCAATCCGCTCTGGTTAGTAGAAAAGGGGGATTTCAATTCGGAAATCGTGGTGGAGTACTTTCAACGTTATACAGACCGTGTCGTTAACTCGCTGGGCGATCTCGTGGCAAAGTGGATTACCATCAACGAACCCATGGTTTATTTTTACTCTCGATACATGGACAAGGCGTTTCCACAGCCGGAAGACAGCGGTCTGCGAGCTGGGCTTCAGTCACTACGCCAGATGCTGCGCTGCCACGCCGCTGCCTATCACACCATAAAAGAAAAATATCCTGATAAGCCGATTGGTGTAGCCAAGAATTTTCCCATTTTCGAACCCAGACCAGGTGGAAACAGAGTTGACAGTTGGTGGGCGACACGCCTGTCTCGAATGTTCAATCACGCCTGGATGGACGCACTACAAGACGGCCGTATCCGTTGGCCAATCGGTCGCGGTAAGATCAAGAATCTTGCTGGCAGCTTTGATTTTGTTGGAATCAACTACTACACTCGCTTCTTTGTCAAATTTCCACCAGGCAAGGATATAGTTGACAACAGTTGGGGTCCTGATGCTCTTGTTAGTGATGGAAACTACGGCGAGGTTTATCCCTACGGCCTCTACCGAGCCATCAAACAGGTGCTGCGCTATAAGAAACCGATCTTCATCACCGAGAATGGACTGCCCGACAAAGATGACAAGCTGCGTCCTTCCTTTATTTTGGATCACCTGCGACAGATATGGCAAGCGATCAGTTTCTGTTACCCGGTGATGGGTTATTATCACTGGAGCTTGATCGACAACTTCGAGTGGGATCGGGGCTGGACACAACGATTTGGGCTAATTGGCTTGGATCCCGATACACAGGAAAGAACCTGGCGTGCCAGTGGTCGACTCTATAGCGAAATATGCAGTACCAACACAGTGAGCAGCGATATGGCCGAGCGCTATGCGCCAGAGATGATGCCCGTGATGTTCCCCGGTGACCCAGTAAACGTGACCGGCAACCAAGATCCATAAGCTTTGTGCTATAATACAGAATCCCAATAGTTATCAATTTTAAGTATGTGGAGAGAGCAAAATGTCCGGACATTCCAAATGGTCCACCATAAAACATAAGAAAGCAGCCACCGATGCCAAGCGCGGCAAAGTTTTTACCCGGATCGCCAAGGAGATCACCATTTCCGCTCGCAGCGGGGGTGGAGATCCTGAAACCAACAATGCCCTGCGATTGATGATCAGCAAAGCCAAAGCCGCCAATATGCCTAAGGACAATATCGACAAAGCGATAAAACGTGGCACAGGCGAGCTCGCCGGCGGTGAGTTAACGGAGATGATATATGAAGCGTACGCGCCACATGGCATTGGCGTGCTGGTTGAAACCGTAACTGACAATCGCCGTCGCGCCATTGCCGACATACGTCACGCAGTCAACAAATATGGCGGGACAATGGCTGATGCCGGATCAGTCGCCTGGCAATTCACGCGAAAGGGCTATATTGGCATAACCGGTGAAATCGACGAGGACGAACTCTTCCTCACCGCCGCTGATGCCGGTGCTGAGGATATCCAATTCGGAGAGATTACCGAGATATTCGTCGATCTGGAAGATTTTCAAACCGTGCAACTGGCCCTGGAAGAAGCGGGCATTACCATGGACGAAGCCAACGTCATTTATGATCCCAACAATGCTATCGAGCTTCCACAAGATCAGGCTATACAGGTAATGAATTTGATCGAGAAAATCGAGGACCTGGATGACGTGCAAAATGTGTATTCTACTCTCGAAATCACCGACGAAGCGATTGCGGCGATGGAGATCGCGCAGGGTTAATCCTGCGTAGAGCAACCATAGCACGATCAATTATTATGCGCGTTTTGGGCCTTGACCCGGGCACAGCCAGCACAGGGTATGGGATTATTGACAGCATCGACGGCCGCTTGTCGCTTGTCACCTATGGGGTTATCAAAACTCCCGCCGGTGAGAGCGCATCCATCCGCTTGCAGTTCATATACAACGAACTGAACGACTTGATCGCCAAGTATCAGCCCGATGGTGCAGGTGTGGAAGAACTGTTTTTTGGCCGTAACGTCACCACTGCCCTCAGCGTCGGACAGGCACGCGGCGTGTTGCTGCTGGCCTTGGCAAATGCAAATATTCCTATTGGGGAGTATTCACCTCCAAAAATCAAAGATGCGGTCACCGGTTACGGAAAGGCAGACAAGGCTCAAGTCCAACTAATGGTACGAAACCTGCTAGATCTGGAAGAAACGCCCCGTCCTGACGACGCTGCAGACGGTTTGGCGGTAGCAATCACGCACCTTCAGTATCAGCGATATGCCGCCATGACTGCCTCTTAACGATACCCCTAACCTGAGGTCGCCCCCATAGATGATCGCCACAATACATGGAACCATTCTGAAAATCGAAGAGAACAGTCTTGTTATTGGGGTCGGCGGCATTGGTGTGCGAGTCAATGTGCCGCGAAATGTACTGGAAGATGTCGGGGGAATCGGTCGTACAATCTCCCTGCACACCCACCTAATCGTGCGTGAAACCGAGCTGGCGCTATATGGTTTTGAATCAGCAGAGGACTTGCAGTTATTCGAACTGCTTCTTGGAGTAAATGGGGTAGGTCCCAAGGTGGCCTTGTCCATATTAGGCACTCTCAGCCCCGAACTGCTCAAGAGTGCCATCATGCGCGAAGAAACGGCCGTACTGCAGCGAGTCCCGGGTATCGGCAAGAAAACGGCCGAACGGATCATGTTTCAATTGCGCGACAAATTAGAGTATGACGATGATATCGACGGCCATCCCGCTCTTAAGTGAGGTGGACGCTGATGTTATCGATATCCTCACCAGTCTCGGATTCAGCATCGTCGAAGCACAATCCGCCCTGCAAAACATTCCTCGAGATGTCACTGAGATCGACGAGCGCGTACAGATGGCCTTACAATTCTTGGATCAAGGACAATGAACAACGATACAGAAAAAGAGATTATTACATTCCTGCATAGACATTTGAACAGCGTTTTCAGTCAGGACGTAGAGACTTACCGGGCCACCACGAGCGAAGAGTTGTCGCTGTACGAATGGTTCGTCACTCCCCATCGTCAGGATGGCTTAGATTTTCATTTCTTCATGATTGAACATGCTTGGGCCGGAGCTGGCAAAGATTTTCGCTATGATTTGCTGGAACCGCGCGTGCAGATCTATGGCGACACTGCCGTCGTTAGCTATACATTTATGCTCACCCGGGCAGGTGCGGATGGTAGTCTAGCACACCGAACGCACAACGAAAGCCGCGTCTTAGTCAAAGCTGCGAACGGTTGGCAAGTTGTCCACGTTCACAAGTCGCCTGCCTGGCAAGCCCCCTACAATCCTCAAGTCACTGCTGGTCACTGACGCTGGCGTCAGCCAAAAACTTTATGCTTTTGTAAGTTGGCAACTTTTCTATTTACAAAGCAATCATATTCGCAACTGGAAGTAAATATAGTCCAGAGGCTGCGTCGGCACACCCAACTGAACAAGAATGGGAGTCAACTGGCTGCGATGCTCCGTCGCATGGTTCACCACATGTTGTAGGATGTCTGCCAGCAACAATGAATAGCCGTCGCCGCGCGTGTTCTTGTATTCAATGACACGTGTACACTGCTCGTCGGTTAACGCTTGTAGAAAACTTGCCCAGTCGTCAACCATCGGCCGCCAATAGTTGCGAACTGCAGCAAAGCTGGCAAAATCATTGGGGCTGAACAGCGAGTCAGGGCTGCAACCTTTGCAGCGCGTCAACCAGATATATTCGGCCGCCATACAATGTACCAGCGTGCCATGGATGTTACCTTCAAACAATAGTCTTGATTCCGTGTACGCCACTTCATCGACTTGCTGCACACTGGCAAATACCCGTTGCCAGGCCCACTGGTTAAACGCAAAAAACTTGCGAATCTGCATAACAATCATGATAGATATCCTCCGTTGAAATGACCGCCTACAACCGGTGTCTATCCATATAGAAGCCCAACCGTTCAGAGATCCGCTGATGGACAAATATTATTCAAAGGGCATTTCGCGCAAGCTGGATTACGCGCAAAACAGATGCGCCGTCCATGAAAAACGAGCAGGTGCGAAATCTCGATCCAGCTTTCTCGCGGCACGATGGCCATCAGATCCCGTTCTACCTTGGAAGGATCCGTCTCATTAGTAAGGCCCAAACGCTTTGCCAGCCGCTTCACGTGCGTATCTACCGTAATCCCATCAGCAACGCCATAGACCTCGCCAAGCACGACGTTTGCCGTCTTACGCGCGACGCCGCTTAACTCCAACAGGCTTTCCATGTCTGCCGGCACCTCACCACCGTGCTTATGTAGAATCACGCGGCTAGACTCTTGAATGTACTTTGCTTTTTGACGATAGAAACCGGTTGAATGGATAGCCTCTTCCAACTCTGCCCTGTCCGCTGCTGCAAAGTCGGCGATCGTAGGATAACGGCCGAATAACGACGGAGTTACCTGGTTGACACGCTCGTCCGTGCACTGTGCTGAAAGAATCGTGGCTACCAACAACTGATGTGGTGACTCATAATTAAGTTCACAATGAACGTCCGGATATGTCTCACGTAGTCGATGGATAATGATATTAATAGCTTCGGCTGCTTCTCGCATCTTTCCACATCCTGTTTTAGAATGTCCCCAAATGTTGGCAGATACTACCCTAATCCCATCTGGAGGCAACGCATATTTGGCACTGCAAGCATTATTCGCCATAATGGTTTGTCCGTAAGATCCTATCTGCGTTCATCAGAGTTAATCTGCGTCCCATTTTCATAGAGCTTGGCTGATGCATGACCCTTGATACCTATTTACAAGGAGCAAGTTGTACATGAGACTTGATTTTCCGCGCGCGACATGTGGCAATCTGGATGTCGCTGAAAAACAAGAGTGGCTTGTTACCAACGGCATCGGAGGTTACGCCTCCGGCACGGTACCTAATATGCTAACTCGTCGTTATCATGGTTTGCTAATGGCCGCCCTCCGACCTCCACTAGGCCGGACATTGTTGCTGGCAAAGCTTGATGAAACAGCCGAATATGATGGCCTACAAGCCATAAGCGGCCATTACTATCCATTATTCGTCAACCGCTGGGGAAGCGGTGAAGGTCTGACCGAGCCGGATGGAAACCATCACCTGAATCGTTTTCATGTAGACGGCACAACGCCTGTCTGGACCTATGCTTGCGCAGATTCACTGCTTGAAAAACGAATCTGGATGCAGCAAGGGACAAACACAACTTATATTCAGTACCGCCTCACCCGTGCGTCGGCTCCGATGTTACTACAGGCCAAAGCCTTTGTAAATTATCGTGACTACCATAGCACAAACATCATCAATGATTGGCAGCCTGAAATCGTGCCTGTCGAGCGAGGACTTCGTCTGCGCATGTTTGACGAGGCTGTACCCTTCTATCTCTTCAGCGATCGCGGCGAGATCACGCCCAAATTTGAGTGGTATGAGGATTTTTCGCTCAGCCAAGAAGAGTATCGCGGCCAAAATGACGTACTAGACGATCACCTATATGCGGCTCAAATTCGCACTGTTCTCCAGCCGGGCGAGTCGGTCACAGTTGTTGCCACGACAGAGGCTACGGCCAGTTTCAATGGGGATGAAGCATATGCGGAAAGAGTGGCATACGAAGAATGGTTGCTGGAGCAAGCAGCTTCGTCAGTTATATCTCCACTCTCCGCGCCGTACAAACGGCTGATCCTTGCCGCCGATCAGTTTGTCGTTGAGCGTCCCACCGCGATCGATCCCAACGGCCGTTCGATCATCGCCGGCTATCATTGGTTCAGCGACTGGGGGCGGGATACTATGATCGCCTTGCCTGGATTGGCCCTTTGCACCGGCCGCTTTGATGTGGCAGCCACTATTTTGCGTACCTATGCCCAATTTGTCGACCGAGGCATGTTGCCCAACCGCTTCCCTGACGAAGGCGAGGAGCCGGAATACAATACGGTTGACGCAACACTTTGGTACTTTGAAGCAATTCGCCATTATGTCGATGCCACCGGCGATGAACAGCTTTTGCACGAGCTTTATCCGATCCTGGCCGGCATAATCACTTGGCATCGGCGTGGCACCCGCTACAACATTCACATGGACGAGAAGGACTGTCTTCTTTATGCCGGCCAAGAAGGCGTGCAATTAACTTGGATGGATGCCAAAGTGGACAACTGGGTAGTCACACCGCGTATTGGCAAAGCGGTAGAAATCAACGCCCTCTGGTACAATGCTCTACGAATTATGACTAATTTTGCAGGCATAACTGGACAAGACGCTGCTCCGTATGAAAAGCTGGCCGCAGAGGTGAAAGAAGGCTATAGCCGTTTTTGGAACCCTGACCTCGGCTACTGCTATGATGTGCTTGACACACCGGACGGTGACGATTTGAGTCTACGTCCAAACCAGTTATTCGCCGTTTCTTTGCCATTCAGCCCTCTCGACGAAGCGCAACAACGCTCTATTGTGGATGTTTGTAGCAGGACCTTGCTTACAGCGCACGGACTGCGTTCTCTTTCCCCTGAGGATCCAAACTATACTGGCGAGTACGGCGGAGATCAGCTCAAGCGGGATGCTGCCTACCACCAGGGTACCGTTTGGGCTTGGCTCATCGGCCCTTTCGTTGCGGCTCATCTGCGAGTCTATCAAAATCCGGACCTGGCACGTTCCTACTTGATACCTTTAATCTACCATTTATCTGATCATGGTGTTGGCAGCATTAGCGAAATCTTTGACGGGGATCCCCCATTCACACCACGTGGTTGTATCGCTCAGGCCTGGAGCGTAGCTGAAGTCATACGAGCCTGGCATTTGACCGAGAACTAAGCTTTAACCCAAGGAGCCTGCTTAGAAATCAAGAAATGTCCTAATTTACGTAAGGGAGCTAGACCAGAACTCGTCTTTCTAGTAACGCCCTTTTCGTCAAGAGGAAAACACACGTCTAGCACAGAATTCGCTCACCATTCATTCGATCTGCGAAAACTGTTGATTGATTTCTGAGGAGACGACATGCGCCGCGGAGCACCACCATGAATGATAATTCACGGCTAAACAGATTTCGTATACCTCATTTCAATCTGCGTAATCTTTGATTTTCGAAGGAGTCGGCATAAGCAACGCTCATCAACAATAAATGAAAAGGACGATTGCACTTCATAATCCCATTTCCGTAAACTCGTCCTGAGCTTGTCGAAGTTCAATTGTTAGTAACACTTTTTACGAGGAGAATCTTGAATGACCACCTTGCATGAATTAACAAAATTAGGCCAATCAGTATGGTATGACAACATCCAGCGAAGCCTAATAGAAGATGGCGGCCTGCAAACGCTTATCGAAAACGGCGTTGTTGGCGTCACATCAAATCCTTCCATATTCGAAAAGGCCATCGCCCACAGCGCTGATTACGACGAAGCAATTCGACAATTGGTAGAAACTGGGTGCACTACTTCTGAAATATATGAGGCCTTGGTGATTGAAGATATCAAACACGCGGCCGACCTGCTTTACCCCGTCTACGAAGAGACAGAAGGCTTGGATGGATACATAAGCCTCGAAGTTGATCCGACACTCGCCAATGATACCGCTGCCACGATCTCTGAGGCAAGGCGGCTCTTCGCGACCTTGGGCCGGCCAAACGTGATGATCAAGGTACCCGCCACTCCGCAAGGTGTACCGGCAATTGATACCCTGATTGGCGAAGGCATTAACATCAACGTCACCCTACTGTTCTCCAACGATAATTACCGTGACGTTGCCCACGCCTACATCAAAGGCTTGGAGAGTCTGGCAGCTCGTGGAGGAAACGTTAGTCGGGTCGCTTCCGTCGCTTCTTTTTTCGTCAGCCGCGTCGATGCGGCCGTAGATAAAGCGCTGGAAGCCGTTGGAAACGGCGACTTACAGGGCAAAATCGCCATCGCCAATGCCAAGATCGCCTACACGATGTACGAGGATATTTTCAGTGGCGATCGCTGGCACGCCTTGACAGCACAAGGGGCAAGACCGCAACGCTTGTTGTGGGCCAGCACGAGCACCAAGAACCCCACCTATTCTGACACCCTCTATGTGGATGGCCTAATTGGCCCCGACACGGTGAACACTGTGCCTCCGGCGACCCTGGATGCCTTTCAAGACCACGGTCTGGTTGCAACAACCTTGACTGTCGCCGTTGATGAAGCCCGTTCGCAAATCGCTCGCCTGCAGGAACTGGGCATTGACCTCGACGCTGTCACCGCAAAATTACAGGATCAAGGCGTAACCGCTTTTGCCAACGCTTTTGTCTCCCTCATGGAGAGCGTCGCTAATAAACGCCGTAAACTGCTGGCCAGTCGCCTGACCATGACAGCTAAACTGGGAGCGTATGAACCGGCCGTCGATCGGGCATTGAGTGATATGCGCGATTTGAACATTATCAACCGCATTTGGGACCATGATCATACAGTTTGGAAACCGGACCCCACGGAGATCACCAACCGCTTGGGTTGGCTGCGTATCGCCGAGGTAATGAATACCAAACTGGATAGTCTGGCAGAATTGGTTTCGGCTGTTTCATCCGCCGGCTATTCACAGGCTGTGCTGTTGGGTATGGGCGGGTCAAGTCTCGCGCCGGAAGTTTTCCGCAAAACCTTCGGTGTAAGTGAAAATCATCTTGATCTCATTGTTTTGGACAGTACCGATCCAGGCGCAGTCTTGGCCACTGAGCGACGCCTCAATCTGAGCAAGACCTTATTTATAGTGGCCACGAAATCGGGTGGTACAGCCGAAACGCTCTCCTTCTTCAAGTATTTCTACAATCGTGTGGCGCAGAAATTGGGCCAGGAAAACGCCGGCCAACACTTTGTGGCCATCACCGACCCAGGCAGCAAACTCGTCGACATAGCTGAAAAATATGGTTTCCGCGCTACCTTTCTCAACGATCCCAATATCGGCGGGCGCTACGCGGCACTGTCTTACTTTGGCCTTCTACCTGCGGCCTTGGTTGGGGTTGATGTCCAGCGGCTGTTAGACCGGGCCCTTAGTGCGGCCTGCAATGCTGCTTGCGAAAATGGTGCACCGCTAGAAGGAAATATCGCTGCGCTGTTGGGCGCAACAATGGGCGAATTGGCCCAAGTCGGACGCGACAAGATCACATTGATCACATCTCCACAATTGGCAAGCTTTGGGGATTGGGTTGAACAACTTATCGCTGAGAGCACCGGCAAGGACGGCAAAGGGATCTTGCCTGTTGTTGGCGAATCAGTCGGTGGTCCCGGCGTGTATGGGTCTGACCGTCTATTCGTCTATTTGCGCCTGGATGGAGACGGTACTTTCGATACCCAGGCAAAGGCGCTTGAAGACGCTGGTTTTCCCGTACTGCAACTCCCTCTCAGAGACCTCTACGACCTGGGGGCTCAATTTTTCATTTGGGAAATGGCCACGGCCATCGCCGGATATCGACTGGGTATTCAACCCTTTGACCAACCCAATGTGGAGACGGCCAAGATTCAGGCCCGAAAAATGATTGCCGCATATCAGGAGTCCGGTGCTTTGCCAATTACCGAGACGGAAGAAGCGACGGCTTCGAACCTGAACCGCTTCCTTAGCCAAGCGCAGTCTGGCGATTACATTGTCATTCAGGCCTACGTAGAGCCCTCCTCCGCAACAGATTCCGCGCTGCAGACCCTCCGCGTACAGCTGCGCGACCAGACAAAAATGGCAGTCACTATAGGTTATGGCCCACGATTCCTTCATTCAACAGGGCAGTTGCACAAAGGGGATGCCGGAAACGGCCTTTTCCTACAGATAACTGCCGACATGCCGGAGGATGTTCCCATTCCAGATGAGGCCGGTCGGCCCGAATCAAGCGTCACATTCGGAGTTCTAAAAACCGCCCAAGCTTTGGGTGACGGTGCGGCTCTGCGTCAGGAAAAACGCCGGGTGATCCATTTTCATCTTGGCCCTGATATCCCCACAGAAATACAAACATTAAGGTAAAAGTATATGGGCGTTGGATTGAACGTTAGGCGATCCAACACCCACATGTGTTCTTATGACTACTGATATTAATGAACTCAAACGTCTCGCAGCGGCAGCGGCGGTGGACGCTGTGCAGTCAGGTATGATCGTCGGGCTTGGCACCGGTAGTACGGCTGCTCTGATGGTACAGGAACTCGGTTTACGTCTGCAAGACGGCCGTCTGCAAAATATCGTCGGTATTCCCACTTCGGAACAAAGCGCCAGGCAAGCCCGTGCGCTAGGAATCCCGCTCACAACACTAGCAGAACAGCCGACCCTTGACGTGACTATCGACGGCGCTGACGAGATTGATCCACAGCTGGACCTCATCAAAGGTCTGGGAGGATCGCTCCTTCGCGAGAAAATCGTCGCGTCGTCCTCTGCGCGCTTCATCATCATCGGCGACCAACGAAAGTTAGTGAAACGTCTCGGCACGCGTGCCCCGTTGCCAGTTGAGGTCATCCCCTTCGCCCAGAGGCCCGTTTCTGATTTCTTGCGCGCGCTCGGCTCCCAGCCCTTCATACGCGAAAAAGATGGCGAGACCTTTATCACCGACGAAGGCAACATTATTCTCGACTGTCACTTTGCAGAAATCGTTAATCCCAGGCAGCTGGCTCGGGAGATTAAATTCTGCCCCGGAGTCGTCGAGCACGGATTCTTCCTAGATATGGCCACGGAGGCGATAGTTGCAACCAGCACTGGCATCGAGCGGTTCACGCGCAAATAGCCCTGACGCCAGGAACTTAGAACCTAAAGGTAGAAGGCCTTTTCGCGGTACCAGGCCGCAGCTCGTTTCATGCCTGCCACCAAATCATATAGCCAGGTACGTAATCCAGTTCTCTCTGTACTTTGGCACAGGTCGAATGCCGGTCTTCACTGAAGAAGGCCGCGCCAGCGCGACCCAGTGGCACGGAGAGACCAAGTGGCGCAGCGAAAAATCCCGAAGTCGCCACCCGTGCCCAAACAATACTCCCTGGGAACTCCAGACCCAGTGGTGGCACATCTTCAGATTCGGCAATGGATTCCGCCAGTTCGCGGAACGATACTGCCCATGGTCCTGCTATATAGTAAATCTCGCCCGCCTTTCCCAACTCTAGGCAACGAAGCAAATCATTGACCGCGTCGACCATAGAAGTTGGGTGGCATATTTTTCGACCGTCCTCCAATGGTAGAAAAACTGACGGCGTTGGATGGCTTTGAATAGTCCCAACTTGTGTCCAATTTACTGCTTCTTAATCTCTTTTGGCTATAATTCCCCGAATAGGTATCACCATCTGCAAACTTAGGTAACCATGCAGAAATCACAGCGCGACTCTTTATTTCATTGGTTGTACTTACTGCTCCTGATAGTTTATTTCGGAGCGGCCGTCTTCATGGCCGTCCGTTTACCTGCCCAAGCTGCACCTAACGAGCTTCTCAATTTTGAATACATCCAGGTAATGCGACAGATCCGAAATCTGCCAAATCGTGGTCTGGTAGATAGCGCAATCCGTACTACAGAATGGCATCAGCCCCCGCTCTATTTCGCTTTCGCTGCGCTTGTCGGAATAGGAGTGCCCGTCCCTCCAACAACAATCAACCCACCTCCACCAATTGATTGGCCAACGAATCCGGCATTTCTGGCAACACACCGTGGCAACTTGAATCCTGTTGTTCACATTACACCACAGAACACGCCGCTCCTTTATACAAGCCGCATCGCAGCCGCATTACTGGGTGTGATCGGTCTGGCGGCGCTTTATCGCGCGGGCCGCGATGTCTACACCCCGGCCGTCGGCTTGCTCATGATCAGTCTGCTTGCATTCCAGCCCAACTACATCCACCTCAGTGGCTCAGTGAACAATGACGTACCGCTGACGGCCGTGTCTGCCGTTGTCCTGTCCTATACAATACTCATCGTCAACAAGGAGAGAGGTCCAAAATGGTTTTTCGGGCTGGGCTTATTGTGCGCGGCTGCGATCCTGACCAAGGCCAATGGAGTGTTTGTCCTGGCCTATCTTGCTGCCGCCTGTCTGATTGTCTTGATCCGCAGCAGGAACATTTTACAGACCCTCAAAAGTGGGCTTTATGCCTTGGCCGGTCTGGTCCCTTTGTGGGCCGCCTGGATGCTACTAAACACTGTGCGCACGAAAGACGCACTCGGACTAGAAACCAGTCTACCCATAGGTCGTGTCCTGGCCCTAAACCCGGCCGATTTGCTCTTGCTTGCACCATGGCTGGATGACATCTGGCGCTCCTTTTGGCTGGACTGGAGTGCGGGTGAAATCGGATATGGTCCCGACTGGTACTATCTCATTTGGGTAATATTTCTGCTATTCTCACTACTCGGCTGGCTGCGCCGGCGCGCTTTTCGCGCGCTTTGGATCCCGACCGTCCTGGTTCTGTCAGGTGTACTGGCCATCAGCGTTCTCTACTTTGCCGTCAAGGCGCTAACAGTCAAAGAGGCAGGGTTCATGGTCACCGAGGGACGCTGGTGGCAGCCGGCTATGCCCGGCATCGCCTGGCTGGCAGCTGTCGGTTTTTCGCGTTGGTACTCCCCCCGGCACCGAGATCAGGCCGTCCTGGTTGCTGCGCTTGTCCCGGCGATATCCACGATCCTCCTCCTTTTCCTCTTTCTTCCCACGCTATATCCTCAAGCTAGGCCATTGTCAGAGATCGTCGGAGTTGAGCAGAATGACAGCCTTACCTTCAACGACGAATTGGCGCTGTCGGCTGCAGAGGTGGGACCCATGACGGTTGGCCAGCCTGCCGAACTGAACCTGACCTGGCAAGCTCTCAAAGACATCGATCAAGACTACATCGTCGGCGTGCAACTACTTGTGCTCGATCCGGACGGCTGGCAAAAACTAGAGGAACAATATACATACCCCGGAAATGGGCTTACTCCAACCAAAGGGTGGCGCGACGGAGATCTCTATGGCGATTCCCTTATCCTAATCCCAGGGGGTGAGTTGAACGGTCCAACTCAGGCGGAAATCTCCATCCAAATTCGAATCGACGGTGAGAAGATCCAGGCTATGCGCGACGGTGTTCTGGTGGACCCACCCCATCTGCTATCTACAGTCGTGCGCCCTCAGACGCCACTTGCCATCCTAACTCCCCTGGTCGAACCGGTCGACTTTGCTGGCCTCTTCACGTTAGAGGGAGTAGAAACCCGGCGCGAGGATGATGACTTTGCAGCTGACACTATGGTGGCATGCTGCGCAGCGACCAATCGAAGATTATCAGGTTTTTGTCCACGTGCTTGACCAAGATGGCCAACTTCTCACCCAAGCCGATGGTCAGCCCAACTACGGATTGAGCCCAACACATATCTGGCAACAAGATGACGTCATCCGGGATAGGCGCCGTTTATCTTCTGTTCCGCCGCAAACAGTCATGCTGCGCATCGGCGTCTACTCTTCAGTCACCGGGCAACGGCTTCCCGCCTTCCAGGGTGAGCAGCAGCTCCCAGAGCATAGCTTCGGAATGACGCTGATGCCCTAAGCCCGACTGGTCAGTTCACTTGCCTTTGCACACAAGCTGCGTATACTCCCACCAACCTGTAAAAATAATTCACAAATGCTTGGTCTGTTTAATGATGAGCCAACTTCCAGGTAACCGGCGATTGCTGATATTGCTGGCAACTCTATTCTTGCTGCTCTTACTTTTTACTGCCTTTCGATCGGTGCAGCGCGCACCAGGCGCTCAAGCGGCAACCTCGGGTACCTCGTTGACACACGTGCCGCTCATACTTCGCGATGCCACACCTACCCCAGCCCCTACGCCGACGCTGTCAGCCTCACCCTATGAGTTTGTTGTACAGATCACGCCGGTTGGTGGCATCAATGCCAGTACCTTCAACAAGGATTCATTTGTCTTACGCAACAACTCAACCAACGACCAAAAAGTCACACGGGTACAGTTCGACCTCAGTACTGCTGTTTTCCCCGACATGGTTTTTGACCCTTATGGCCAGGGGGGCGACACACTGGCCAAGGATTTGAAGGTCGACCACAGTGGCAACGCCGGCTTTTCCGACCACCACTACGACGATCCGCATGGTGGTGGTTTTGATATCTTGGAGTTAAGTTTCAACGGCTTTGATCCTGGCGACGAGTTTCGCTTTTCAGTAGATGTGGACCCCAACAGCATCAAGGGGGTTGGAGCGCCTGGGCCCAACGAATCCGGAAGCGTATCCGGAATTGAGTTGATTGGCAGCACAGTGTCAGTCTTTTTTGAAGATGGGGCCAGTCTGGTCCATCAAACCTTTCGTATTCCAGGCAGCGTTAGCGGCTCTGAGGCTACATTACGTACGGATTTGCCTCCTCCCCCTCAGGTTTCTCTGATTTCTGCTCCCCCTCCTCCAGCAACAGTAAGCGATGCGAATCAGATCACGCGTATCAGTGGGCCTACCTGGCAACCGGGAACGCTGTTGGTTCTCGAAGGCGGCTTATTTCTAGACGGCGTCCCGGGTGGCGGCTTCAATGTCAAACCTTATGACGCCAACAGTGTGGTGGCCATTCATGAATATGACTTGTCGACCGGACCGGGCGGCCTCGTCGACAATAGTGTAACTCTAATTCGATCCATGCCGCAGGCTGGTCTTAATCATTTCGTCGCTGCATTTGACAATCATTACGGCATGAAGGGTTCAACCTCGGAATCATTACTCTTGGAATTGCAGCCGTAGGCGAAATCTCAGACAGGAGAATTCAAACATGTTGAAAGGGAAACAACTCTCGTCACTTTTCCTGTTGGTAGCTGCACTGGCAGCGACGGTAACTGCCGTTGGCAGCCGGGTGAGCGCAAGGCAGTCCGCCGGACCAGACGATCAAACCGTCCTCCTGCCGCTCGTATCTGCACCGGATGTTCTGCCTACACTGGTGCTGGAACCCTTCGCCACCGACCTTCCCACAAGCACTGTCACTGCCATCGTCAATGCCGGGGACGAACGTCTGTTTGTCGTTGGTCGCGAAGGGCGGATCTTTATTGTTCGACCAGACGGCACATGGCTCAACGACCCATTTCTCGACGTCCATGACGATGTTACGACGAAGAACTGGGAAGAAGGTCTGCTTGGACTCGTTTTTCATCCTCAATTCCCCTCCATACCCTTCTTTTTTGTCAGCTATACGGACACTTCCCATGTCATTACAGTCGAGAGATTCCGCGTTGATGCTTCCGACCCTGATCATGCCGATGAAAACAGCAGAGTCACGCTCTTGGACGTCAAAAAAGCTGGCGATCTAAAATTCTCCGATTTCCGGGTCCACAATGGCGGAGACATGCACTTTGGACCAGATGGCTATCTTTACGTTGGCTTTGGTGATGGCGGTCCTGATCCCGGCGGTTATTTCGGTAGTGGTGATCAAAACAATAGCGGGCAGAGAAAAGATATCCTTTTAGGGAAAGTAATACGAATTGATGTGAATGAAAGCGGAGACATAAATCCAGACTGCGGCCAAGGGTACTATTCCATACCGCCTGGTAACCCTTTCACTGACGGGCTCGGAGGGGACTGTGATGAGATTTGGTCCCTTGGACTCCGCAACCCCTGGCGCTTCAGCTTTGACTCGTTAACCGGTGACTTATATATCGGTGACGTCGGTCAGGCTCTAAGGGAGGAGATCGATTTCCAACCAGCCGGTGACCCGGGAGGAAATAATTATGGTTGGGGTTGCTATGAGGGGAGCATTGACTACCTTACTGTAGATCCCAATGTGCCGGTAACCTGCCCTGAGAACACCCTGTTCACCATGCCGATATACGAGTATGACCATTCTGCGGGTGACTGTACCGTAATCGGTGGATATGTCTATCGCGGTCAACGGTACGAGAAGTTGTTCGGCCGTTACGTGTTTGCCGACTTCTGTACCGGGCGAATGTGGATGTTAACCAGAATCGGCGATCACGCTTGGACCCGTTCGCCAGCGATACCAACAAATTTCCAGATCAGTGCTTTTGGCGAAGATTCCAGTGGCGAGCTGTACGTCGGGAATTATGCGAGGAGCAACCCGGATGATAAGCAGAGTGACATACGCCGTCTGATAGCGCAATAGAACAGCCAAAATTGGGAGCTACTCCACCGTCAGCCAGCCCACCAGAAACGCATCTTGCGCTTGACGTTCTTCGCCGACAAGCAGCGGTAGCCGCGCACCACTATCCGGCTCGTACATGCCAATTTGGATGGGATATCGGCCCGAGACCAGGTCCTTCGGAACGACAAGCACATAACTGTCATCAAGCACTTCTCCCGCCGACCACTGTTCTGTCGGGTACCCTCCCTCGAATGCCGGTCCATCCCCCTGAGCCAACGGAGCCTGTTCGCGATCACCCAAATGGACGAACGTGGTCAGTTCTCGCCCTGGTGCCTCACGGACTTGCCATCGTAACTTGACCGTCACGGTCGTACCTGGTTTAGCATTCTGTGGTGAAAACTCAGCAGAGGCCAGCTCCAGGCCTTCTCCGACTTGCGCGACGACAGTAGGCGATCTTGCCGGCCAAACTGTGGGAGCCGCTTTGAGCCGCGCAATTTCTATCGGGCGCTGATCCTCCCCAACCTTCAGCAGCAAATACAATTGTGTGGGCAGTGTAACTTCTTCGGAGAGTTTAGCGCCCAACCGTTCAACAACTATCTCCCCAGGAGTCCAAAGGTTAGCGGGGTAATTTCCACCACCATGATAACTTCTCTGCCAACCTACCCGATCACCGTTCCGATCGTATACTGAGAGTGTCTCAAACACCGCATCTTCCACTACTGAATCTGCGCGCCAATACAACTTCACCCAAAGCCAATCTCCTGGATATACAACACCGCTCTCCACCTCAATTGCCACAAGTTCCAAACCCTCTCCCATATCAGCTTCAATCCGGCTCGCATCGGCTGGAATATCGCGTTCAAGAACGGTCGGTGGAAGGCCATATGCCGCCGGGAGCACCACCAACAACGAATAAGCGGAGCTTAGTAGGGCCAAAATCGCGACGCCCCAAAGCAGCCAGCGCTGCCGCCACTGGGCCAGGCCGAAGGCCACAAGCAGAGCCAGGGGCAGCAGCGCCGGAAAGAGCAGACGTCCCTGGTCGGCCGGCGTCCGTATCATAAATTGTAGCCAGGAGATATGGACCAACACCGTCCAAAATGCCAGCCACATAACCACCAATGCGCCGTTCGATTTGGTGATGTTGAACAACTCAGCTCGGTCACTGTGCCTACTCGTCGACCAGACCTGCAGCGACAAACCGAGCGCCGCCCCAAGAACGATACCAGCCCACATCGAATAGATCCAGGCGGGCGCGCGTAGATTCATCCAACCAAAGATGCCAACTGAAGACAGGATGACCCGATCCAGATCGTGCCAGACCTGGCGCAAAGTGAACTGCCTGTTGCCCCCATGGATCTCGACAAATTGGTTGACGGCCGTCACATCTCCGTACAAGAACCAATTGCGAACCAACAGCCAACCACTCAACAGCAAAGCCGGCAACATCACAAACAGCGCCACTTGCCACAGTCGCTGTGCCCAACCGGACCAATCTAATCCGTTCGCTTCTGACACACGGCGAGAGTCACGCCAGGCCAACAAGAGCAACACGCTACATGCCAACACCAATAACAGGAGGCCCGCCATTTTGGTCATTATGGCCAGGCCGATCGTGATACCAAGGAGCAGCAGCCGCATTGTCGTTACCCTATGCTGCCACAGGCGCAACAATTCCCACAGCACGAGAGAACTGAAAAAGATGATCAGAACATCATTAGTTACCGCCCCGTGTAAGAATGCAAACTGCGGCAAAAATGCCACCAAGGCGGTAGCCAACAATGCAATTTCTGGTTGGTCCGCCCACAACAAACGGCCGCTCCCATAGATACACAAAAGCGTGCCCACACCGATGAGAGCAGAAAAAAGACGAAGGATATGCGCAGCCAACGCATAACCGTGCCACGGCCACTTTTCGGCTTCCCCGTGAACAAAAACATTGACGTCAACCGGTTGGAATTCACCTAGTTGCGCGTTAGGATTGGGCCACAATTGCTCCTCAGCCCCCCTCATATCAATAGGCGAGATCATCAACGCGCCCAAAAGATAATATAATGGTGGCTGGCCCGCCTCCTGACGCGCAAGACCGTTTGCTTCCATTACGCTCGGTAATTTGCCCGTGTCCGCAATATAGCGGGCCGTAAAGAAGTGAAGCTGTTCGTCTGGTGCTTCAAAGAGTGGATTCACTACCCCAAAGCCAGTAGACAAAGCCCCATACAGCAATAAAATGAGCAGCAGAACAAGCCGCACCGGCCATTTACTTTGATCGCTCAGCATGCGAAATAACTTACCATGAATTCGTCAACTCAAATCGTTGCCACCATGACACCGCAAACAGCACTCACTCTCCTGATAGCTGTAACGTTTCACCCCGCAATTCGACTGTTTGATAATTATATAATCCGGTCTCTAGGTAGAGAGCAGTTGATGCCCCCGGAAAAGCAAATCGCTGTATCAGTCTATCACCATCTTGCCATTGTTCGCTGCTGAAACCCAAACCATCTCCAACTAGCGGAGAATGTCCATCTTCTGTGTACAGATGCGCCCGCAGCGAAAGCGGCTCTCTTGCCTCAGCAGTGATAATCCATGAGGTAAACCACGCCTCGCCATCAAACTGATAACCGTCAAGTTTTGCTATCTCGCTCAACGCCCTTGGCAGTATTACAGATTGTCCATTGGGCAACTGCGCTTCCCTTAGCCAGCCATCAAACAATTGTTCGCCTTCTTCCCCAGACCAATAGTAGACGTCATAGGATGGAGATCCCGCCGTGGCCTGGTGCCGGTAAACGAGATGTAGTTTATCCGCCATGCCAGGAGAGATGCTCTCCAAAAACCACCAGGTATCAGCTTGGGGCAAAATGAACCAGCCGGCAGTACCATCGTCTGCCAGCACCAGGGATTGCCGGCAATCAAAGGTAATATGTCGCAAGTCCACAGATCCCAGCAGCTTCTCCGCCTCTTCAGGAGTCAACAAGGGAGTGGGATCGAGGCATTGGGCGACCCACTGCCCTTGCTCTTGCTCCTCAACATTATAGATAAGAATTGAGCCCCCCAGATCGGTTGAAGGCGACCGTCGCCGGAACCAATCGTAAAAATCAGCATCCGCCACAAGTCCGTGTAAGTGGTTAGCGCTAATCGCATAGTGGCCGGCGGGCGGGTTGGCTCTGGCAAAAGTTGCGCCAGAGGTGTCAAAGTCAATCAACGCTTCTTCGGGAATACCGTAGTAGGAAGGATCGCTTACACCGGCGTAGGACACGGTCCACGATCCTCCTTGTTCAACCATCGTTTCAGCCAGAAGTTTGAGGTCTTGTCCCCAATCAAGGTTGGAATCGCCCAGGTACTTATATCCCTGGGATGTTCCGCCCGCCAACTCGTTGAAATAGGCCAGATAGTGCGGATTCTGTCGCAAACCGCCTATCACATACCAGGCCAGGCCGAGGAAAAGCAGAAGACGGGTGACAGGCCAGCGACCAAAAAAGGTAACGGCCGTGCCCGCTAACACCAATAAGAAGGGCAAAGACGGCAGGATATGACGGTAGCCAATATTCAGATGGCTGACGATTGCCGCTCCAAACAACGCCGCCACCGGCAAAAGCAAGAAAACGGCCGTTTGCCAGAGATCGCGACGCATGATGACAACACCCGCGGCTACCACGAGCAACAGCAATGTCACGATCGGCGTCTTGATCAGAAAAGCAACCGGGAAATAGTACCACCATCCCTTGCCAGATAAGTCGCCCCAGAAGAATGCTTGGTGTCCTCGCTCTACATGACCCAGGACGCTCTGCCAACTGCGCACGTAAGTTGGAACAGGTATCGCCAGCGACAAATCATCCAACGAACCAATCTCAAAATCGTAAATGAGCCAAACAACAAGAAAGGCAGCCGGCAGCAAGAGCAACCATGCCACAAACGACCGCCATACAGGCCGGCCACGGCGCAAAAACAGAAAAGTCAACAAGAATAAGACCGGCAACAATAAAACGGCCGTCAGCTTGGTCGCCAATGCCATTCCTAAGCATATCGCAGTCAGTAACCACCACATTACCTTTCTGCCACGCCAGAAGCGCCACCAAGCATAAACCGTGGCGAAATAAGTCGCCGCCACTGCCAGGTCAGTCGTCGCCAATGATGCAGCCGCGATTAGGTTTGGCGAGGCCCCGAACAAGATTGCGGAAACAGCCGTCGCCATACGTCCCTGCCACGAGGAAGCCCAGCTTGCGATAAGAGCCCCGAGCAGCAAGCCCAGCCAGATAATTGGCAGCCGGGCCAGAAACAGAATTCGATCCACGTCGAGACCTGAATCCCACAGCAACTGCGAAGCGATCTGTAGGCGTTCACCTTCCTCCCAGAGCGGCAGCTGGCCAACATCCACTAGATCCACTTCGCTTGGGAGCAACGCTCCAATAAGCCGGTGACTAAACGGAGCATGTCCGGTCTGGAAACGCAAGTCACCTGTCTGACTCAGAGCGAATGCGCGAAGCAAATGCGCCGGTTCATCGTTGGTTGGCGTTTTAGCCAGCGCTGAAGATAGTGCCAGGGCATAGAAGAGCAAGAGGCAAGCCACCACCAGTAATAGTCCCGCCAACCTCTTCTCCTGCAAACTGAATTTCGGCATAACAGCTAATTATAGCTTTGTCCGCCACCGGGCTCAAAGCGAACTACAGCAGAAACAGTGTATTTCCCGCCATCTCCGAGGTGAAAGAAACCTGAACGTGATTTACATTCACTGGTGAAATACTCTGGCAAGCGATAATATTAGGGAGTTGTCAATTTGGTGGTTGCTACTTGAAAGTTGGTGATCGCCGTTCAAGTGTTCGACAAGGAGTTTTTTAGTGAAACAACAAATGAACAAACTGGCGTGGCTTTTGGCAGCCACGTTACTCCTCTTGCTTGCGGTTGCTTGTGGTCCTGCTACACCGACACCGCCAGAGGAAGCGGAGCCTGAAGTGACTGAAAGCGAGAGTAGTGTCGAATTACCGGAATTGTCCGAAGTCGAGGTTCCGCCGGCCGAACCTATCGTTGTGGAAGGCGCGTTAACAACGGAAAGTGGCCTGCAGTATGTCGAAAAAGTGGCCGGCGATGGCCCTGCTCCCCAGGAAGGTGATATCATCACCTTACATTTTACGGGCACCTTGCCTGACGGCACCGTCTTTGGCGATTCCTACTCATCGAACCAGCCAGTTACGGTCATCTACGGCCGTGAACAGCTACTGCCTGGCTGGGAAGAGGGCCTCGGCTTGATGAAAGAAGGCGGTCAAGCACAACTTATTGTTCCTCCTGAATTGGGCTTTGGTTCGGAGCCGGTCGGTGCTATCCCACCCAATTCGCAACTTATACTGGACGTGGAACTGCTATCCGTATCTTCCCCACCCGAACCGGCGACCGTTGATAAAGATGATCTCACTACAACCGCTAGCGGCTTGCAGTATTTCGACATCGTCGAGGGGGACGGCTCTACACCAGAACAAGGTGGCAATGTATCCACCGATTTCGCCATCTGGGTACAGGAAGATGATGGCGATCGTTTTGTCGTCTCCTCCGCAGATAATGGCCCTATTCCATTCACCATAGGCGCCCTTGACGTCGTATTTCCCGGCTGGGACGAAGGCGTTAGTACGATGAAGGAGGGTGGCAAACGCCTCCTGATCATCCCCTCCGATCTTGCCTTGGGCTCCCAGGGAGGTGGCGATATTCCGCCTGATTCTACACTGGTGATGGAAGTTGAACTATTGGAAGTGATCGCGCCTCCCGAACCTGTTGTAATGACAGAAGTGGATCCAGACGACTATATCGAAACAGACTCCGGCCTGATGTATTTTGACATCGTTGAGGGTGATGGGGCATCGCCCGAAGATGGTCAAACCGTTACCGTTCACTATACTGGTTGGCTGGAAGACGGGACGCAGTTTGACAGCTCGGTCGAGCGCGGGCAGCCGTTCACCTTCCCTATCGCTACCGGCAGCGTCATCGCCGGCTGGGATGAAGGTGTTGCAACCATGAAAATAGGTGGCAAGCGCCAACTAATGATTCCGGCTGATCTGGCTTACGGTGAAAATGGATCTGGACCTATCCCGCCCGGTTCAACCCTTATCTTCGATGTCGAACTACTCGATATCTCGCAATAAGGCACGATTAGAGGAGGCCAGGAACTGATCCCTGGTCTCCTCTTTATGACACTATGAACCGCTGGCTGTGGTTCTTCCACCGCCCCCTTGTCACACCGCTAACACGGTTCTCTACATCCCGCTGGCCCATCTACTTGGGTCTTATCCTGGGAATCTGGCTGAGCTTCGTTTTGTATGCCGGAACACTCAGCCTACCCTATCTGCAAGAAGACTCGACGCATATACGCTGGCTCAGCTGGCATAACCCAATTCAACCTTTCTTTTCGGCCAAAGGAGCTCCCGCATACCGTCCACTTGGCAAAGCAATCATAAAAGTTTGGTATCTAATCCTCGGTCACCATGACCGGGCTTGGCTTCGCTTTCACAACATCGCTTTCAACGCGCTCAACATCGCCCTGATTGCCGCCTTGGCCTCTTGGATCGACAATAGTCGCCGCCGCTACTGGACCGCTGGAATTGCCGCTCTGCTTTTCGGTTCCTTCCCCTTCGCCTACCAGGCCATACCGTGGATAAACAACTTCTTCTACCCCTTGGCAAATTTGCTGCTTCTGGCCATGACGGCCGTTTACTGGCAGGCACGCGTTCGCCATTCTAATCGCCTGCTTGCACTGGCCCTTTTACTCTGTTTTCTTGCTCCATTTGAGATCGAATACGGCTTGATGGCCAGCAGCCTATTGTTCACAGTCGAGCTCGTCTTCTGGCTGCAGAAGCGACAAACATATCCCTGGGCAGCAGGACCCTTGCTCGGTCTGGTTCTAAATCTGCTCTTCTTGACCCGTTCTCTCACTATCCCTAAGCAAACATATGCTTTCGGGATACCCACCCCTGGCCGTCTACTCCTTATAAGCACCTATTTTTTGCAAGGGCTACTATACCCCATCTCACCAGCGGCGACCTGGCTGATGGAACTGACCGGCATGGGAGATGTCGCCGCTATTTGGCTGGTTTCGCTTCCTGTCCTCTTGCTCATGATCGTGCTACTGCTGCGCCAGAGTCAACGTGCGATACTGGGCTTCAGCCTATTATGGTTTGCCTTGCTGAACCTGCCTGCACTTGTATTCCTTGATTTTGATTACGTTGTCAATTCACCGCGCCTGCTTTACCCGCCGGGTGTTGGAATCGTGATACTTTGGGGAGCCTTCCTGGCCATTCTGGCAGTTGGCCAGCAGCGCTCCAGTTTGCGCCTTGCCTCTACAGGTATCCTACTGTTATTGCTGATAGCCTCCAGCGTCTCTTTTGTGCGCGAACGCAATTTTTATTACCGGCTTGCTGAAAGGCCGCTGCTGCAACTGGCTGAAGTCGCTCGCCAAACAGCGGCTGATAACGAACTGCTGATAGTCAATTTCCCCTCCTGGCTCTCGCCCCAAGGGCGTACTTTTGCCATGGGCAACCATGGCGTGCAGATCATACCCTTCTATATCAATATCCAGGAATTGATATATGCTCACAACGAGGCCGATCACCCTGCCAAAGCGATTCAGTTCGCCAACATACGCCAGACGCCACCCTATTATTACGGCATGCTGGGTGAGCACGTCGACTACGAGAAATTGGCTGGCTACCTGGCCCAAAGCGGAGATGTATATTTGACAAACTGGGGAGCCGATAAGGTCGAGTTGCAGCCCGCGGGACGCGTCGCTGGCACCTCTTTTGATCCGGGAGAATTGTTTTTCTCCTTCGGCGACAGGGTCCAAGTTCAACTAAATGACAGTAGACTTCAAGATAATACCCTATATCTAAGCCTGTCATGGCTGTTGAAACAGAAGGTGCAGAACGACTTGACTGTTTTCGTTCATCTTTACGGACCCGATGGACAACTCGTCAGCCAGGCCGATGGCTATCCGTTGTCCGGCATGTCTCCATTTTGGTTATGGCCCGCCGGACAGACCCTGCTCGATCAGCGCGTCCTAACCTGGCCAGACGCATCCGAGCCCGGAGTTTATCAGGTAGGCGTCGGCCTATACGATCCGGCCACCGGAGAACGCCTGCCTGTCTACAACGCGTCCGGTGCAGCCCAGCCCGATAACGTAGCACGCGTTCTGACCCTTAATCACGACGAAAATTGAGACCCTCTTGCGGCAAGTTTCGTCTCGGTCCAGGCGATCACGGTTCTCATTCGCTTTTTCCGTTATTTCTTGACTTTGGTAGACATACCTTCTGCAATCAGGCCATGCGAGATCCTGAAAGGCATACTAGCCCTCTGTCCTTTCCGCAGTCACCATCTGCTTCAACAGATCTTGCCCATGTGGCAGCAATGTAATCCGCGTATCCCCTTCCAAAATATTTTCCGTCTCCAATATCTCAAACATAGCTGCGGCAACATCTGCATTGGCGCTGATTTTACGCAGGGCCTCGCCCACAATCTTAGGCCGCATTGCCTCCGCTTTGGCGAATTCAATGGCCGCGTTGCGCTGCGCGGAACTGGTAATGATACTGACCCGATTGACGCCGTCTTGGCGAATGGCCGATGTCACTTGCCGCAGCCGGTTAACCACTTTCTCTTCGATCTGTCGAATCATCTGCTGATCACGAAAATGCACCTTGCGAATGTACGCCGAGCCCAGACTATAGCCCCATGCCTCCGATTTTGGCGATACTTCTGCTCTCACAGCGCGGCTCATGGTGTGCCGCGTGCCCAACATATCATCCAACGGCATATTGCTCAAGGTACGCACGGTAGCACTGCCCACATTGGCCGACAAGGATCCGCGCGGATCCGCGTTCTCAAATAGATAGGCCACGGGATCGCTAATGTGCATTTCGTACCACATGCCGATTCCCATTGGCGCGCCTTCTTCCGAATTAACCGGCAAGCTGCGCAAGTATTCTTGATCAAGCCGTGTATCCATCACATGTCGTTCGCCAACCCAGTTTACTATCAGCGCTGACAGCCCCAGCTTTAGCCAGAGTAATTGTAGGCCCGGTTCTTCCAGCACCCCCACAACTTTGCCAAATAGGACGTAGACGTGGCTTGTGCCCTCTTCTACAACCGCGTAGAAACCGAATTTCCGCAGGAGCCAGCGCAATATGGGCTCAGCGATAAGAAAGACAAAGAAAGTCACCAACATCGCGACCAGGAAAGAAACAAATCCACTCATTTCTCCACCTCCAAGATGACATTCCGAGCCTGTCTGTAAAGGTCCAGACGAACATTGCGCAAGTAAGCCGCCAGCACCTCCGGACCAAATTCTTCCAACTGGCGTAATTGATCAGTCAAAGACAGGAGCGGCTCAACTTCAGCCTGCGCCTTCAATATTTCTATCTCCACAGCCCGTTTTGATTGCACAATCGTCTGGTCTGCCTGCGCCTTAGCCAGGCTGATCTCCGATGAAACTTCATTGTGAGCCGTATTGATCGCAGCCAACGCCGATTCCACTTCATGTGGCGGATCTATGCCCGTGATCAGTGAGGCATCCAATTCTAGCCCGTAACGAGCAGCAGCCGACGCGCATTCAAGTTCCATGAAATCGTTGATCTCGTTCAGGTTCTTGCGCAGATCGTTAATAGATATGCCGCCTAACAACTCGGCATCCAGTTCAACATCTTCTACCAGAGCCGCAGGAGATTCAAAACTGGCGATACGCTGGCGCAAAATAGAAATAAAATAGCCCATTACATGCACTACAGGATTCATGACGCCAAACAAGTAGGCGTACAGATTTCTTTCACTAGGCCGGTAGCGAATCTGTCCGCTGAGACCAATATTGAGTTGATCCTTGGTCACTGCGTCCAGTATAGTTCCATTTTGATTGGCACTGGGTGTTTCCAGGTCGAGGGCCATATTCATGGTCTGCGTAGCGACCGTAACTTTGTGAATTTTCTCCCAAGGCCAACGATAGTATGGGCCGCCCGGCTGGATAACACGCACAAGCGGATAAATATAGCGCTCCTTATCCTTTTTGTTTAAGTAATCAGAAACGGGATCGTTTAAGGTAGTCTGGTCTCCCAGGCGCGCCGCGCGTCCAAAACGAGTTTTGACGGCTCGCTCGTTCTGGGCCACGGTATAAAAGCCACCCAGAACGTAGCGCACAAAAAACCAGGCACAAAAGCCAAGCACAATACCAAGGGTAATGAACATTGAGCAACTACTCCTTTGCCAGCGACTGCATTCATCCGCTAAGGCATAAGCTGACCTATTGATTATCTTCAGGTAGCAAACCAAATTCAAGGTAGAAATTGCCGTCTTCGTCAAAAGACGGTGAATTTAGATCTGTTTCTATTTTATCCCTCAAACTCAAATGGTCTCAAGAATCAACTCCTACCACTTATCTATTTTGTGGAGTTCAATTATCAAGCCTGTCCTTTACTTTTTTGACAAAGAGGCACGTAAAATACGTGGGGACCCCCAGCCGGCCCAATCTCCGGTGCCATCTCCCTGCGGCCCGTTCTCGGTGGACAGAGTCAAGGTTATGGTTTCGCCCGCGTATTCGGCCAAGGATATATCGGTGGTATGCCAGTCACGATCGGCCGCATCGTTGCTGATATGTTGGCGATAAATCTCAATTGGCGCCGCACCTTGTTCCTGAATTGTCGCTACAAAAGTCACACCATCGCCACCCCACTCCCAACTTTCGGGCGCCAGCGCATTGCGAAATCGTAATATTGTGGGTTCGTCTGGTAATTCTATCATAGACGATACTAGGGCAGACGGATGCATGAAGAGAACATCTTCCCAATCTCCGTTATGGGGCATCGTGAAGCGCCGTCTCTGCACCGGATTCGCAGTTTGCTCATTTTCAATAGTGGCCAATCCCGATTCGAACTGTTGCAGCAGATCGACCACAGTCAGAGTATCAAGTGCCATCTGATCTTTGGGGTTATCGGCCAAAAGATTCTCTGCAAGCGCTATCGCCCTATCTGTCTGACCCTGTTCGACCGACTCGTTCAACAATCCTTGAGTAACGGCTGTATGTAGCCGTGCCCATTCGCTGCCCCCTCGCGAACACTGCGGATCGACGTCGGACAGCGCCTGCTGAGCCGCCGTATACTCCTCGCGGGCCAAATGAATCAAGGCTACTTTCTGTTGTAAGGCGCATCGCGGTGAAGGCTGCAAGGCGTTCGGAACTGATTCTTTGTATAGCAACAATAATTGCTCGCTTAAGTCAGACGGTTCACCTTGATGTCGAAGAACATAGATAGGTCCCGTGTACTCAGTGAGCTGCCAGGCGGGGTCGGCCACGGTTACAGGCTGGTAGATATTGAGCAGGAGGGCATAAAGCCGGCCGTCACGCCCGCTTAATGCCTCTATCGCATTCAGGCCAAGGTGATTGCCGTCTAGCAGGCGATATCCCTCTGGCAGATAGTGTGGTGCAACCACGCCGCCGGCGTTGAAACCATCCGTATCTAGAGCCAGCGCCACAACAATGCTATTCGCACCGGGTTCAGCCAGGCTAGTAATCGCTCCGCGCCAGTCACGCAACATATAGTCATATTCCTCCTGCAGACGAGGCAGCGCCAGAATCAGCAAGCCTAAGCATAGAAAAAACATAACGGCCAGGCGCCGGCGCAGTTCCTGTCGCGGCCAGGGAGCCACGTTCGCAAACCAAATAGTCAATGCTTGCAGACCCACACCTGCGGACAGTAAATAGGACGGTAACAGGTAGATGATATACTTTGGCGCTGCCCATCTCGAAATATCGAGAATCTGGATCAGGGCCAGTGGGACAACAGAGATAGTGAGTATCAGCGATATTAGCAACCAGCGGCGATGGTAAGCTAGGATCATCAGACCTGCCAGGGCCAGCAGAAGCAACAGTGTCGCCAATAGCGGGTCGTTGAATCCAAATGTAAACCACGCGTTATATAGCCACGTTTGTAATTCAGCCGCAGGCGTCGTACCAGAGGCAGCGGATTGGCCAGCATTGGCCCGCACCGCAATAATCGCGCGGGGCAGTAGAACTAACAATGTTAACACGGGCAATACGGCCGTAGGCCAAATCGCCTGCAATGAATGATAGTCGCGCCGCTCTGAGCGTCGCGATCGACCAGCCAATAACCAGCACCCCCTCGGCGAGGAGTAGAAGCCATGCACTGTAATGAACAAAAAGCATTGCCGATATCACAGTGCCAAAAATCAGCCAATCTTGCCAGCGGGTGCGGCTTAAGGCACGATAAAGGAAATTGATCGAAAGAAGCGCGAAAAAGAGCAGCAAGGCGTAATGACGGGCTTCCTGAGAGTAGCGGACATGAAAGGGGGAGATGGCCAGTAGAAAGCCTGCCCACAGGCCAGCCGACAACAAGCCTGTTGTTTTGCCAAAGCTGATAAGTAATGGGATCGTCAAAATTCCGGCCAATAGTGAAGGCAGACGCAGGGTAACTTCATGTATTGGAAATAAGTGAAGCGAGACACTGGTCAGCCAATAGAGAAGCGGCGGATGATCACGCACATCATTCGCGGCTGTGATGCCCTGGACGGCCGTGTTTAGAGTCAGCACTTCGTCAAACCAGAGACTGTCGAAACCCAAATTCGTGATGCGTATGGCGGCTCCAAGCAGCGTTATCAACGTGGCAATGAAGAGAAACTGATCGGAAGAAAGTGAACCGAGACGGGGAACTTTGATCATGCAAAAAGTAATAGGTCTGTAGTAAATCGACTACTCCTGACTGAGCTGATAGACGGCAATGGGAATCCGGTCGTCGGCAAGACGCCGACCATCTGAGTCTAGGGTGGGCAGACGCTCCTTGGTTCCATAGTCATACATACCCACAAGAAGAGCATATTCACCGGCGTCCATCGTTTCGGGAACCTTGATCGCGTACGTGTCCTGGATGATTTCGCTATCTCGCCATGTCCATGTCGGTCGACGGCCGTCTACCGGCACACCGTCTTCTTGGGCTATGAGGTCGTTGTAATCATCCGTCAGGTGTACAAAGACGTGATTGTCCACCGGTAGTTGACCGTCAGATTGCCAATACAGCGTCACATTAAGCGTACCTCCAGGCACCAAGCCGGACGAAGACAAAGTGTAGCCCGCTAGACGAATGTGATCGCCCAAATGAATATCGCTTTGTTGGTCTATAGCAAACTCATCTAGCCTGTGTGGGTAGGCTGGACAAATCCACACATAAGGAACCCCACTAAATGATTTGGTCCACAGGGCGTCTCCTTGACGGCACCTGTCCCACAAATCAAGCCACTGCGCGTCAAATCCACCACGCTGAACATAGTTAACATAAAACAAGACGTAATCTGGATCGGTGTGCCAAAAATGTACAACGTCGCCAACGAAGTTGCTCCGAAAGTTGAGAAGGTCAGGATCCTGTACTGCAACCGTGAACTCCTCGGCATTGTGCTTGCTGTTTAGGAAATCTGCAGCCTGTACAAGCCCTTCGCCTTGATTACCAAGCATAATCATCTCTCGAGCCACGCGGGAACCACCGAGCAATAAGTTGTGGTGCGTACCATAGTATGGCTTGTGGCCGATAACAACTACGCCCTGAATCAGGAGGATTCCAGATACCATTGCTGCAGAAAACCACTTCCGGTCTTTGAATCGTCGTGTTCCACCAATCAGACGCGCCAATTCAACCAGTCCCCAGGCGGCCATTACGTCGATTGCCAGCAATGTCGGGAGTATGTAACGACCTTTCTTTTGGGCTCCAACTGTCATAATCAACAGAAAGCCACCTGCATAGAGAAGCAGGTACCACCACGTTCGGTTGTCTTCATTGCTATTTCTTTGCCTGATAAGCAAAATGATGGCTAATATCAAGCCAGGAAGTGACACCAACGTTGTCTTCCAGGCCAAGAACATAGGATATAGTAAGGGTCCCGGGTTTACACCGGTAATGTGTCCGGCAAGGAATTGGGGAGTTTCGTGTTGGGCTGTTTCCAATGCAATACCCGAAATGTAATTGGAGATGACTTCCAATGGTCTTTCCCAAAGAGCGGGCCATAACAGAAGAATAGTAAATACGGCAATAAGACCCGTTATTGCAATAGCGAGGATAGTCTGCCAGATCTGGCTCCGACGTACACGGTCACTCTGACCGTCTACCAATCGATCTCTACCCGTGATGAGGTCCATGACCGCCGTCAACACAATATAAGGAGCGAGGAAGAGGGATGGGCTTTTTGTCAGCAATGCCAGCCCTGCAAACAGTCCGGTCAATGCCAAATATCCCTTTGTCCTTAGCTTGAGATAGGATAACCAGGCTAACACGCTGACTAACATGAAAGTCGCCAAAAGCGCATCCACATGGATCATCTTGCTCAGCGTAATGTAATAAGGATCAAGAGCCAGTAGAATCCCAGCGGTGATGGCGACCGGCCAACCGGATAACCGGGCTAGTATGGCGTATGCTAAGACGATGCAGACTGCGATTACCAGGCTAATAACCCTTCCTCCAGCCCGCGCAGTTGCCCCCTGCGGGCCTGATAAAAGCGCCGAAGGAATCTGATCCGCATTCAAGCCATTAGACAGCCGATACGCCTCGATCCCTAAGCCGGCAGCCCACATTGTGGTTACCCCAGGATGGTATTGTTGGTACGTTCCTTCCAAATTACCTGCCCTCAATGCTTCCCAGAAGTTCAATGAACGATCGTACCAGAGCATATATCGCGAGGAAGGCTCGTCAAGCCGTGGCAGAAGCGCGAGCATGAACAGTAACAACAATCCTAGCCAATAGGCCTTTTTGTTTTGCGAAAATGACACCTTTTATCCTTGTTGATGAACAATACCAGAAGGGCTGCGATTATTTTTGCCCCAGATGAACCACACTCAATGACCCGAAAACCTCTGTCTGCTATAATAGCAGTTTCATTGACGCCTGTCAGCAGATGCTGACCATTGCCACAGGACGAACGTCTTGCCGCTTGTCCCAAACGCTTACGGCAACTTGCTTTGGCCCTCCTGTGAATTGTCTCTGCTCCCGTTGGTGTCCAATCCTGCCAGTTCCACCATTCCCTTCATCAAAACTGTGGCAGACCTCTCGGTTGCTTACTGGCCAGACAGTGGAATTCTTCTATCGCCGCAACATCCCGGAAAATCTGCTGGAACCTCTTCCTTTGACGGTTTGTCGTTGTGCGCAGACAACATGGCCACAGGCGCGAATATACTAAATCCGACATCGAGAATACTTAGGCATGTTATGGTGCGCCCACCGACACCACCAGGGCATTGTCCGGCAAAAGCTCACCATGCGCACCAAACGCAGCGAGTCGTTCACCGCTGATGCGATCATAAAGCCCGATCAACACGACACGAACCGAATCATCTTCCACTGTTATCCATCTTGTATCCATTACCTGCTTTCCATTTGGCCACAGTTCGAAAGGCAAACTGCCTCCCAATGGTTCCCCGTCTGCCTGGTCGATGAGTTGTCCATCGCCATCTAGCAAGTGCACAAATACGGTACTATTGTTCAACACCTGCGGAACTTGCCACAGAAGATCAACACGCAGGCTACTATCGCTCAGCTGTATTTGGGCATCAAGTAAAGCTACGGCCGTCTCTCCTGTAATCCTTTCAAAAGTAGCCACTGGCTGCGACCCGCTTGCCTCTGCCGTTACCAGTTCACCTACCGGCAGCAAAGAAAGCCCGTCCTCGCCGTAATCTGTCCTCAGTACCTGCGACGGAACAGAGGATAGCAACGGCCAATCCGGCACTGGTCCAGTGAGACCGTAATAAACTTTCTCAAGGTCAGGGCGGATGGCGTCAACGCGTACAAAATTGAGATCGCCAAACTCCCCAGTATGAACCGCCATAAATATCCCCGGCGGCACATAATCCGGCCAGAACAAGACGCCATCATGCCCCAACGCATAATCTGAGCGTACTGCCGCTAGCCAGGATGGGAAATTAACCACGATAGCCTCTTTACCCGCCTCATTCGCCTGTACCGTGGCTTCGATCACCTGCGTAAATCCGTCGCCTAACACCTGGTGAAAATCCATTCGTAGGCGCACGAACCGGACATTTTGCCCCAGCAAAAGCGTTACTGCCAATATGGCCACGGCCGTTCGCGCCAGTCGCCCTCGCGACTCCATTTCACCGCCTCGCGCAAATAACAACAACACATCTGTCCACAGCCAGGCCACACCAACACTGGCGACCATCAGTAAACGCGGTCCGTTGATTACATACTCAAACAGTAGAAAAAGTATCGCCGGCAAGCTGGCCAAAATACACCACATCCAGGGCAACCACGATCGCAAAGTTGCTTTCTGCGTGAGCTGCACCAAAACAGCGACGGCGATCCCCAGCCCGCTCAATCCCGCGACCGCGACCATATCGTTGACACCGTGTGTATGAAACAACCAGCCGCCCAGTCCCGTGAACGGATAGACGATGCCTTGCAGAAAATAGGCCGTGTTTTGCAGCATTCCCTCCACGTTGTTAGGAAAAAGACGGCCGCTATCAACACGGGGCAAGGAGAACCATACCGGCAGATAAAACAAGAGCGGCAGTGACCAAATCACACCCGCCTGCACCGCTCGCCGTAAACGGTTCGGAGCATATGGTGTGGTCAATTCAACAAGCACGACAAATGGCATGACCAGGACTCCATTCTCATGTGCAAATGGCGCTAGTAACGCAAACAGTAGACTGACTGCTCCCCAAACGTGCAGCCCTGTACGCCGCATCTGCACATAAGTAACCAGACTCAACAAGATAAGAGTGGTCACCAACAGATGGCTCAATGATCCTACCCAGGGCACCGCTTGATAACTAAACGGGTACAAAATAAACAGGGCTGCGCTGATCGTTGCCCGCCACCAATCAACGGCCGTATCTTCTCTGCTAACCAGCGGGAAACGGCTGCCACCTTTGCCCCACAGACGAGCCGCCAACCACCCCACCATTGCCCCATTTGCCGCATGCAGGATCAAGTTAATGGCATGGTCTACAACAGGATCATGCCTCTGCAGAGCGTCATAAGTCAGTCGCCACAGCGTGAAGTTGAGCGGTCGATAATATGCGAGTTCGTCTGTTTCGAGCCAGATGTCGACCAACTTATTTGCTTCCACAAAAGGGAAATGGACGAAGTCGTCAAAGAAGAACGGCAGCGAAAGTGACGCTGCATACAAAAGGGACGTCAACAGTCCACACCAAGCAGTAAAAAGAAACCAATAGGTCTTGTCTGTCTGTCTAAGATTCATCCGCTAACAGCTTCCTGTGATGTAGCATTCGTCGCGGAAATCATGCTTCAATCAAATTCAACAACAGCAAGGTCAACTTCGTCCCATCCGTTTGAAAAAAGTTGCCGTTCAAACGTCTCGGTATCGTACAGACCGATCATGATGCGACCGCTCCCCTGCAGGCCCTCAGGTGCCACCACCTCATGCGTGTCAAGCACCTGTTCGCCCACCTGCCACGTGAAAGTCGGCCGCAACCCCTCAACCGGGATGCCGTCGTGCTGCGCCATCAGAAGCCCGTCCTCATCCAGTATATGCACAAACATCGTATAGCTGCGCGGGATCTCCCCCAACGCTGACCACAGCAAAGTAACCTCTAGCCTTGAACCAACTCTCAACCTGCACAGGCTGATCACTGTCAACAGGACGGCCATCTACCTTCACAAAAGCACCATCCAACATCATCTCATCATCCACTGCCAGCCCAATCTGCTCAGTTATTGCGTCGACGTTATGCAATGGGCGGTATGCTGCCAGGGTCAGCCGCTTTAGTTCCACTTCTTGTTCAAGCAAATTGTGGCTAACCAGCCATTCTGCCACCTCATTTTCCGGATCCCATACTGAATGATGGTAAGGCACAAACCACAACCGCTTATACTTTTCCGCCAGACGAGCCAATTCCATTTCTACCTCTTGGGCGCTCAAACCAGTTTTCGCCGGAATCAGGTAACGATGGATATCCGAATCCTTCAAATAATAGTCCAATGACGGATCTGGAAAATGCGCGATAAACGCGTCACCTGCTTCTGCTTCGGCCTCAAGGAAAACGCTTACTTCGCGGTATCCTAGCGTACGGCTATAAGTTGGATCAAAGTAATAATTCCGCAGGCTGGCCGTCGTCGCCAGGATAAGCGCACCGGCCCCAATTAGCGCCAGAGCGCGCCTCCATCTGCCCCGTTGCCATAAAGCCCCCATTCCTGCAGCCAGCAGCAACATCCAGGCCGGCGCAGCCACACTGATGTAAAAGGCGTTAAATGTACTGCGGCTAAATCGTACCAGGAAAATGACCAATACCGCGCTTCCCAGCCATCCCGCTAACAGTGCCGCCCATGCCGGTTTCCTGCTGCGCAGCGCGAGAAATCCTGCCAGCACAAGGGCCGCCATTCCCAGGAGTAGCCAACGGATCCAACGTCCCGCTAGGGAAGCGCCTACCACCAATTCACTGCCCATGGTCACCAGGTAGCGCGCAAATTCCGGCGTGTCCGGATCACTTAACTGGCCCGCCTGCAACAGCTCAGACAGCACGAGGGTAAGCCAAGGAAGGAAAAGCAACATGACCGCGATACCGCAGACTATCCAGGGTAACAGCAAGCGCCGCCGATTTGGCCCAAACCACAGATACAAGCCATGTGCTAGCACGGCAAACAAAGCGTAGTAGTGGCTGTAAATTGAGATCGCGCATAAACCAGCGTAGACGGCCCAAAGCACGGCCGTACGCCTCGTGATTCGCTCAGGCATCTCTTTAGCTAATATGACAAGCATCCAAGTCGCCAAGGACGTGAACAAAACAGCCACCGTATACTGATTACGCACATCTTGAGCAAGCCAAATGAGCGATGGGGAAATGGCCGCCAATATCGCGGCCAGGATCCCCATTGTGCGGCCTACCATCTCCCGCCCTAGCCTGTACAGCACAGGCGCCAGCAGTACTCCCGCAAGCAAAGAGAGAAAACGCATAGCAAACTCGCTCACGCCGGTAAGATCTACCCAGCTATTGAGCATGAGATAGTGCAAGGGTGGATGCGGATCGCCCTGGTCTACCAACTCCGCAATGACTTCAGACATCGGCAACTGGGTGAACAGGTAGCTGAACGCCTCGTCACCCCGCAACTCCTGATTTCCCAGCAAGAAAACGCGCAATCCAAATGCCAGCATAACGACAGCGACCAAAATCCAGCGCGAACTACTAGAGGATAGGCTTCTCTGTTTGGTTCCTCGGTCACTATCCAATGCTTCGGAGACCCCTGGCTCCTTCAGTTTTTGTGGCAAACGCGTAGGTATGACGGGCCGCCAGCGCCACGCCACCACGGCCGTAATCGTCAATGTCAACAACAGTATCAGCAGCCCGACAGTCACATCCGTCGAAACATAAGACAACCTGATTTCATGAGCACCGGATGGCACCAGCACCCCCAACAACGCATAATCGGCCGTCAACAACGGAACTCGGATGCCATCCATCGTTGCCTGCCAACCAGGCAAGGTCCATTCACTAAGCACCAAAACCCCGGGGGTCTCCGTTTCCACTGAGACCAAAAGCGCAGAACCGTTTTGCCTCTGCACGTCGACCTGCGGCACCCTACCGGGTGACACGACACTTTCCAAATCAACGCCATCCACGTTTGTCAATACTACCTGCGCAGCCGGGTCAAATCCAGCCTGTCCGACAATCGCCAAAGCCTGTCCAGCACTATCGCTTTGAATAGGCTCATACGCCATCCACGCTCGCGGCAAGGCATCTTCAAAACGATACACAAATGCATCAAGTTCCTCACCCGGTAGCACAGATTCCGTTATCTTGGCAACCTGAACGAGACCTTCTTCAATCGGCTCTTTGGCCAGCACATGCTTCACATTAAGCAATCGCCAGCGCAGTGGACGTGGCAGTTTTTCAAAATCCTCCGTGAACTGTGGTTTCAAAGGGCTAATGCCCTTGATATCCTGCAAGCCATAGGCTTCACCAAAGTTGGCATGAAACAGGTTTTGTGCATCTACACGAGCCAGCTCTTCGTTTGTCAGCGGTTGCATCCAGGCCAGCTCCGGCCAGAAAACAGAAGGTGATTCCTGCTGCAAGTCCATCGCCGTGCGAACTGGCAAGAACAGATCCAGATACAAGAGCAATAATAGCGTCAAGCTTCTCCACTGATCCCGCTTCAGATTTGGATCCCCTCTGCGCGGCCAAAGGATAGCGGCGATGATAGCCACGATAAGCCACTGCCTGCCCCACAACGTTATCCAGTCATTTTGACCAGACACTGTACGCGATAAAAGCAGCATGAAACCAACCAGGAGCAATCCGGCAGCTAAAACTGTTATGGTGCGGCGCAACCACAGCCCGCGCCGCTGGGTTTCCGCCTGAAGCCAAAGTGCCATCCCCTGCGCTGCCAGGACTGCGACCCCCAGACTCACCAGGCTCACCAATCTCTCTTGCTGCCGAAAAAGCGAGAATCCAGGCACAACCGTGTAGACAAGTTCAAATAGGATGCCCTTGTTGCCCAAGGATAACCACGCCCCGACAAGGACGACGCCAAACCAGAAATACGTCTCTGATCGCTGGAGTCGCTCCGGCCATTGATGCCTGCCAAACCACGCTATCACGAACAGGAAAACAGTCACGAGGCCACTATATTGCGGCAACCACAGCGAGAGCGGGCCTGGCAGTAGCAGTTGCATATAATGGAGCAAAGGGAATCCCTTGGCCACGAAATCATAACTGACATCATTACGCACTGTTAGCGGCAGGAAACGGATGGCGGGCAGGAAAGAGGCCAGCGCCACGCCCAAGGCCACGGCAGAAACCATAGCGCCCAATCCGAAGACCCAAGTCCAGCGCCAATGCGCCTGCCAAGTGAGAAATAGATAGTAAACGGCCGCCAAGTAAGCCACATGCAAGAAAGTTTGAGGATGGCCGGCCAGCGCGCTGATGCCTAAAATGATGCCCGCTGCCAATAAGGCGGGAATCTGTCTCGATCGGCCTGTTGCAGCAGCCTCGTCTGGTCGCACGCTGCGACGCAGAAGAAATAGGATTAACGGAAGCCAGGCCACGCTTTCCAGCACAGCCAACTGCAACAGCGGGTACGAGGTTAAGTAACCTCCCAGGCCAAAGGCGACGGCCGCAATAAGCCCTGCCCACTGCGCAGGCGAAAATCCGGCTAATTCTCGCATACGGCCGTCTGGCCCGACCTCAAATTCAGCCAAACGGTCTCGACTGATTTCGAAAGCCAATACATAAGCGAACACGCCGGATAACCAGATGTGTAGAAGCCCCTCCAATTCCAACGCGTAAAAAGAAAAACCGCTGGGCAGCGTGAATAAAATCGTCAACCAGCGAATGGGATAAAATACAGCCGCTTGGGTATCTGCGGCAAAGGGTACCCCACCATAACTACCCGGTGACCATGTCGGAAGATGGCCCGCCGCTATTTCACGCGCTTGAAAGAGACCAAATGCGTGAAACTGGCCTGACAAGTCGCTATTAGGCAAGCGCTCCACACCCAGCAACAAAGTGGCGAAAAAAAGAACCCAAAGCAAGGTCCACAATATCAGCGCTGTCAGGTGTTTACGTCTCATAAAAAAATAGTTCAGCAATGCGAAATTCGAACTATGAAACAAGACGGTCAAAGAAAAGGTACCCTCTGCGGAGAAAACCCCTTCTGAAACAAATTAGATTATTCCTGTACGTCTACCCATCCGGCGAGATAGACGCTGCGCGCCTCCATTTCACCACCAACGATCAATGGCCAGCGGGCAATCGTCTCACTATCATACATACCAATCCAGAGCGGGTAGCGTCCCGCTGCCAAGTCCGCAGGCAACAATAGTGTATAACTGTCATCAATAACTTCGCCAGCCTCCCAGACTCTAGTAGGATAATCACCATTTAGCGGTGGCCGGTCGCCAGTCGCTAGAGGCGGCTGATCGGGTTGTCCTAGGTGGACCAACGTAGTGAGATCGGCATTAGGTTCTCGCAGCACATGCCATTGAGTTGCAAGTTGAACTGTGTCACCCGCCTTACTTTGTGCCGGGTATACCTCTGCGGAAGTGAGGATGATGGTCTCTCCAATTTGGGCCATTTCCGTTGGTTTCATCCTTGGCCAACTGCCCGGTACAATTTTGATCTCCCCTGCCTCTACATCCTGATCCCCATGGACCACGCGGATTCGAACACGGCCCAACGTGGGAACCTCAATCTCATCATCAAGCTGGACCGCAAATCGGTCGACGATGATTTCCCCTGGTTTCCACAAGTTGGCCGGATACATCCCACGGCCGTGATAGCTATGGTACTTGCCCACCTCGACCATGTCACGCCCAAAAACACTTAGCGCAAATTCAGGAGCTTCTTCAAGTTCCGCTTCAATCTGCCAGTAAAGCGTTAACCAAATCGCGTCACCCGCTTCGGCCGTTTTGCTCTCCACCTCGGCCCCGACCAACGTCAATCCTTGGCCTAGCTGCGCATCTAGCCGGGCCACTCCCGCTGGCAATGACCTGATCGTAGAAGGAACTGCATAGGCAGGCCGGATGACAAAAAACAGGCAGTACAGGGTAATCATCAGTGCTAGCGGGGCTAAAATTACGGAGATACGCCGCAGAGCGCCTACAATCGTCCAGCCATAAGCGACGCCCAAAGCCAAAGGCACCAGCGCAGGGAAGAGCAGCCGGCCTTGGGCCGCTTCTGTCTTGAGCATGAACGTCACCAGACTAGCGTAGACCAACACAACCCAGGCCGCCAAAAGGAGCGACAGCACCGACCGCTGCCGCAACAACCGGACCGCCCTTGATTGCAGGGTTGGCCCGTCGTTTTGCTTTCCACTTCTACTTTCACGACTACGGACGCGACGCAACCCATGCCAGAGCACGCCGGCAATGGCCAGAGCGACAACGGCACTCCAGAACCAGTACACCCAATCAGGAGGACGAAGATTAAACCAGCCAAATACGGCAAACAACGATAACCACAAACCATCAGACTCGCCAAGAACTTGCAGAATTGTGTATTCGCGGTCACCTCCGGCCAGGCGAATAAACTGATTAGCCGCTGTAAAATCCCCGTACAGATACCAGTTTCGTGCCCACAACCACCCCGAAAGCAAGACAACAGGTACGATCACAAACAGAACTATAGCCCCAATCAGCCGCAAACCCGTCGATCCCTGTGGCTGTAGCTTTGGCCTCCTGGCGGAGACAGCTTGAGCACCGGCCTGGCCCGATTCCCCACGAATAGCCAGCAGGAACAATACGCCCAATGCATAAAGCAGCAAAACGATACCTGCATTTTTAGAGAGGGTGGCAAGACCTACAGTCACGCCCAACAAAACGAGGCGACCTCCCGTCACGCGATCCAGCCAGAGACGGACAATTTGCCACAGCGCCGCAGACACAAGAAAGATAATTAGTGTATCGTTGGTGACCGATGCATGCAGAAAATCAAATTGGGGTAAGAAAGCGACAAGTGCCAATGCGAGTAGAGCACGATACGGATCACCAGGCCAGATTAAACGGCCGCTGCCATAAATAAAGAGCAAAGTCCCCAAGCCCAAAAGGGCAGAAACCCCGCGCAGGAAGTGCATGGCCAGGGTATACCCTTGCCATGGGAAAGACTCATCCCCACTGTGAACAAAACGGTTGATATTATTGAGTGAGCTGGCATCTCCCATCGCCGTAAATTTGTTCGGCCACAAGCTTTCATTGGGATTGGCTGGATCAAGGGGGGCGACTAGAGCGGCTCCCAAGAGATAATAAAGAGGGGGCTGGGCCGCTTCCTGGCGCATCCATTGGTCATATGCTTCACCCATGGCAACATAGGGCAATTGACCGTTATCAACAATATGCTGTATTGTGAAAAAATGCATGTGCTCATCGGGCGCTTCAAACAATGGATTTAGGGCGCCATAAGCCAACGTAATAAGCAAATAGGAGGCCAGAATAAGCCAGAGCCAAAGACGTGGTCGCCGCCAACCACTATAGCGGTCGCCATCGGTGCCAGTGCCAAATTCGCCCTGCGCGAAGACTCCCTTCACGATATCCGATTGTTCTGAAATCAGATTCAAGAACAAGGACCAGGTTTGATTCATCGCAAAGTAATCGTCGCCAACTCTAATTGATCATGGGGCTGAGGTTCACCACCAAGTGAAACTGGCAATCGCTTCCCATCATCAGGATCATAAAAGCCAATGGTGATCGCATAATCACTTGGCAGCAAATCCACCGGCAGTGACAAGGTTATCTGCTCCGATAACACCTCTCCGCTGCGCCAGCCCGTGGTTGGTCGCAGCTCATTACCGGGCAAACGATCAACCTGGCTGATGATCCTCCCATCTCGAATATCAGTCACATGGACAAAAATCAAATAGCTGTGATCCGGGACTTCCTTCGTCAACCAATTTAACTCCAATTCCAGACTGTCGGCAGTGGGCTGGTTCAATTCATAGCTGTAAAGCTCGATGGCCGGACCAAAGTCCGCTTCGATAACATTGGTATTTTCTGGCAATTCTTTGTTCAGAGGCCATGGAACGACCTTCACCGACCCGAATTCAACAGTTTCGCTGTTCCAGGGACGCCAGAACGGCCGTCCCGCCACCACTTTATCCTCAACTTGCATTTGCCAACGCAAGCGATAACGACCTGGCTCCGTATCCGGGGGAAAATAAAGCCCGCTATACTCTCGGATCAAAGCGCCGTCTGGCCAGCTCTTAAGCCAATCCGCGCCCGGCTTGCCTCCCTGTGAACGCAGCACTTCACCGTTCGGACTTATCACATCCACAGTATAGCGTAATCCATCCAGTTTAGGCATTTCTCCTGCTCCCGCCTGCCACTGAATTACAAAAGGCAAGGTGTGTCCAGGCCGCACGTCATAATCAAACAGTTCAACATCCTGCAGCAGTAACCCATTGTCAAAAATCACCTTTGGCATGCCGTAAAGCCGTGACGTCTGCGCCAACTGCAGATTTGTGAGGGCCTCTCCATCAGCCAGCGCTGATTCAGCGCCATCGAAAGCTTGGGCCATCAGCGTGTAATTACCGGGCGGTGTGCCTGAAGGTAGAGGCAGCACATAACTTTGCCGAACGAGATCAACCTCTGACCAATCTTCCAGATCGCGCGCCAACGGTTGAGAATACTCTGCCCACAGGTCCCCCTCCTGATCAATCAAGCGCAGGCGAAGCGACATATCCTCTTTCAGAGCACCTGCCCCACCCTGCCAAAAAAGGTCAAACCACAAGGTTTCCACAGTTGCAGGTTGCGAAAACCCTAACTGAATACCCCGGACATTCGGCAAGTCGCCCCATGAAAGATCCAGATCTTGACCAGCCTCCGGCACTGTATCCGCAATCAATGGTTTAGTGCGATAACCAGTCACACTAACAGCAACATCTTGCCCGTGGAAGCTCTTAGAATCTATGGCGTCCAGATCTCGCTCCAACCAGCCTGGCACCTTGCCTTCAGAATCACGGCCGTCGGCCGGCGGATCCGTAACAAACCAGACACGATCATACTCATTTGCCAAATCTGAAAGCTGCGCCTCGACACCCTCAGCAAGGTGTGGATAAACGGGCAAAGCCGTCACCTTCAGATCGGGTCGGGTCCGGTAATGTTCATACATGGGCAACAGGATCGCGTTATGATAGAGGACCAAATCGCGCTCCCCTGCCCGTGCTTCGATATAGTTGATCAGGCCACGAAAGTCACCCTTTGCATAATGGGAATCATTGTACAGGTTGTCGAGCGCACGAACTGAACCAATCAAGGGTGCTAATAGCAACAGGAAAGCAACCGCACGTACAGCCCATCGCTTCCCCACATTGCGGCCAAGGCTGGGGCCCAGCAGGTAATCCGCACCAATTGACAACAGCAGTAACAGTGCGGGACTGCTAGCCATGATATGGCGCACGGCTTGATACATCGGCTTGAGTAATGATCCCGCCATCAAGCCCAAAACCACTGCCAGTAAATAAACCAACAAGAACGCTCGTTTCTTCCACGGCTTGGCCGCCCAAACACCGATCAGAAACAGAACCAGAATTGCAATTTCGAGCAGGGGGGTGGACCAATGTCTAAAATCAAATGTCACACCCAAAGCGAAAAACCTTATCACGTCATGCAGCATGATTGCAGGCGGTACGTAATAATAATTCGTTTCCGCACCTGTAAACAGGCGCGGCACCGTGAAGGGGATGACCGGGACGGCCAGTAGGGCTGCAAAAATTCCCGCGCCAACTAACAGCCGCCTATACCCTGCCTTCCACAAGAGCCATAGCCAAAATATCCCTTGAGCAGCGATCAGGAACACGGCCGTATAATGAGTATAAAAGGTCAATCCTGCCAAAACAAGATAGAGCAGTAAATTGCGCCGCAGATCCCCGCCACTCAATGCCCGCCACAACACGTAACTTGCTCCTGCTGCCAAAAGCACCAGGAATGTGTACATGCGCGCCTCATTGCCATAATAAATCTGCAGAGGATTGACGGCGACCAGCAAGGCTGCCAGTAGGCCGACCTGTCGGTTTTGCAAAGCTCGACCAAACTGGTAAAGGAGGGGAACCAGCAAAACGCCGGCCAACAATGATGGGTAACGATAGGCGAAGTCTGTCTGGCCCCACAACCGTTGCGTAAAATGAATGATTAGGTAATAGAGCGGCGGATGCGTATCTTTAGTTACTGCCTCTTGAATAGTAATTCGATTGCTCAAGATCTCTGCTAGCGAATATCCTGAGCGCAGCGGCGTCAATCCTTCATCCGTCCAGAAACTGAAAGCGTCCAGATTAAACAGACGGAGGCCGTAAGCCAGCAATATGAGGAAGCAGACGACGATGAGGATCTGCTTCCGCGATTCCAGACGTTGCACTACCATAACCGCCAAATTTTACCTTCCCTCCCAGCATCGCACCATTACCGCCATGTGTCTCTTTCCCTATGCTAAAACTGTCGCTCCGGAAATGCCCACGCTTTGCGCCCCACACGCTCCTCCCCACTGACTTAAGAAAGGTGGCATCTGGATCATCTTTGTACTACAATGCCCGCGCAGTTGTGACGGGCTTCACAAGCGACCTGTTTGCAGCGTCCAGAGTACTTTGTCCGAGTTGGACAAAAGAGTCTAGGTAAGGTAATATTTCCTACCTAAATTAACGATTTTTCCAGCAGGATAAACTCACGTTGAGCACACCATTAGAATTCCCAAGGAGGTTGGTGCATGGCAACCCTTGCCCCTGATTTTCAAAACATAGCTGACTCACTCTTGGAGCAGATAGAGGCATTTGATCATAAAGTAGAATCCCGCAGTGTCGGTACCGTTCAGGCGGTATACGACGGCGTCGCCATAGCCACCGGTTTAGCCGATGTGGAAGCGAGCGAACTGGTTCAGTTTAGCAACGGTGTTGCTGGACTCGCCCTCGACCTGCGCACAGACAGCGTCGGTATTGTGGTGATGGGCGACTACTCCGGCATTGAGGAAGGAGATGAAGTCCGCGCCACCGGAAAAATCGCTTCTGTACCGGTTGGCGATGCGATGATTGGTCGTGTCGTTGACCCCCTTGGCAACCCGGTTGATGGGAAAGGCCCGATCAAAGCTTCCGGCACACGGGCAGTTATGGCCACAGCCCCTGGCGTCATCATGCGTAAGGGAGTGGACACACCTGTACAAACCGGTATTCTATCGATTGACTCCATGTTCCCCATTGGCCGCGGTCAGCGTGAGCTCATTATCGGCGACCGTCAAACCGGCAAAACAGCTATTTGTCTCGACACCATCATCAACCAGAAAGGTCAGGATCTGTTGTGCATTTATGTCGCCATCGGCCAGCGGGTTGGCCAGGTCGCGCAAGTAGTTGACACACTAGAGAAATATGGTGCGATGGATTACACAACAGTTGTAATCGCCGGCGCTTCTGACCCCGCTCCTTTACAGTATTTCGCACCCTACGCCGGCTGTACCATTGGCGAGGCCTTCATGGATGAAGGCCGGGACGCGCTGGTCGTTTATGATGACTTGTCCAAACATGCCTGGGCCTACCGCCAGATGTCCCTGATCCTACGGCGCCCTCCCGGCCGCGAAGCATATCCTGGTGACATTTTCTCTTTGCACAGCACACTGCTTGAACGCTCCTGCCGCCTGCGCGATGAATGGATCATCGTGGAAAAAGGCACGGAGGTATCAGAAGAAACCCAAGGAGTCGACGGCAAAATCTACTTCGGCAACCTGGAAGAAGAACGAATCGAGGAAGGCCTAAAAGCGCTTGACGATGCGGATCAATATGAGGTCAAGAAAGTCCCCGGCTCTGGTGGTTCACTGACAGCTCTGCCAATCATCGAAACCCTACTCGGTGACGTTTCAGCCTATATTCCCACAAATGTTATCTCCATCACCGATGGTCAGATATTCCTGGAAACGGACCTTTTCAATGCCGGCCAGCGCCCCGCCATTAACGCCGGTCTTTCCGTTTCGCGCGTCGGTAGCGCAGCGCAAACGCGCGCCATGAGTAAAGGGGCTGGCAGCTTACGTGCGGACCTGTCCCAATTTCGGGAATTGGCCGCGTTTGCCCAGTTTGGCTCCGACCTGGATCCGGCAACGCAGCGTCAATTAGCGCGCGGCGAACGTTTGATGGAACTGTTAAAACAGCCACAATACAGCCCTTATTCCCTTCAGCATCAGGTTATGCTGATGTTTGCCGGCACAAGAGGCTTGGTGGACAATGTTGCAGTATCGGAAGTCAAGCGCTGGGGACAGGAATTGGTGCGCTACATGGATACTGCGTACTCGGAGGTCAGCGACGAGCTGGCTGCCGGCAAGTGGACCGATGACATTGAAGCTGCACTGCGTCAAGGTACAGAAGATTTTAATAAGGATTGGAGCGCCTGATAGTGGTGGCGTTCTACTGTCTGGTGTTAGCAATCACATTGCACCTTACTGTATGATCACTCCATACCAGAGACGGCTATGGCTACCGAACGTGAACTAAACAAACGCATTAAGAGCATCAAGAATATCTCGCAGGTTACCAGCGCGCTGGCGGCCGTTTCCGCTTCAAAAGCAACACGTGCTCAAAAACAAGTGGAAGCGACCCGTAGCTATGCTGGAAAGGCTTTCGAGATATTGTACAATCTGGCTTCCCAGCCGGGTGTCGGACAGGCAACCCATCCCTTGTTGACCACACGAAGCGAGATCAAGAATACCACGCTAATCCTGATCTCCGGTAACCGTGGTCTGGCCGGGTCATACAACAGCAATATGGTCGCCCGCGCTGAATACTTTCTTAAGGCGCTGCCAACACCGGCCAAAGTGATTACCATTGGGCGCAGAGGGCGGGATTTAATGATCCGTCGTGGCTATGACGTCATAGCTACATTTGACGAAATACCTGATCCACCTTCCATTCTTGATGTCACGCCAATCGCTCAAATCATCACTGAAGGGTATCTAAGTGGGAATATGGATCAGGTTTTCATCGCTTACACGGACTATATAAACCTCGTCTTACGCCGTCCTAGTGTTAAGCAACTCCTACCGCTCAAACGGATGGAGTTCAAAGGTATGGCCGTGTCCGAGTATATCGCCGATGTAGATTTAAGCGGCGTATCCGAACGGGCTTATACGTATGAACCTGATCCCGTTTCGTTACTTGATAATATCATCCCCCGCTTTACGCAATTGCAGATCTATCAATCTGTACTGGAAGCATTGGCCAGTGAACATAGTGCGCGCATGGTTGCAATGAATAATGCAACAGACAATGCGGCTGAACTGGTTGAAATCTTAACTCTGGATCGCAACAAAGCCCGTCAGGCAAGCATTACCAATGAAATCCTGGACATTGTTGGCGGAGCAGAGGCATTAGCTCAAGGATAATAGTTGGAGGAACTAATGGCAACAGGCAAAATCTCCGCCATTCGCGGCGTTGTAGTGGACGTAAAGTTTCCTGAAGGCGCCATGCCAGAGATATTTGAGGCGTTGGAACTAGATGGCCCTGCAGGCACTCTGGTACTGGAAGTACAGCAGCATTTGGGAGCAGGGCTGGTTCGATCCGTGGCCATGGGCTCAACTGACGGACTGCCACGTGGTGTAGAGGTCAGAGCAACTGGTGCGCCCATCATGGTCCCCGTAGGGCCTGTGACATTGGGCCGCATTTTTGACGTCACCGGACGCGCTATTGACGGTGGCGATACCCCCGAAGCCGAGGTTTATTACCCTATTCACCGTGACGCGCCGGACTTCCAGGCTCAGAGCACAGTTATCGAAACATTTGAAACGGGTATGAAGGTTGTTGACCTCATTGCCCCCTTCATCAGGGGCGGCAAGACCGGTATCTACGGCGGTGCAGGGGTGGGCAAGACGGTGACTATCGCTGAACTAATTCGTTCCGTTGCCCAAGAGCACGAAGGAGTTTCCATCTTCGCCGGTGTGGGTGAGCGTACTCGTGAAGGTACCGATCTTTATTATGAGATGCAGGAATACGGTGTGCAAGATTCCGTGGCCATGGTCTTCGGCCAGATGAATGAAACGCCAGGCGTGCGCTTGCGCGTCGCGCTCACAGGTCTCGCTATGGCCGAATACTTCCGCGATGAGGGGCGTGACGTGTTGCTCTTCATTGATAATATCTTCCGTTATGTTCTGGCCGGCTCAGAGATGTCGGCGTTATTAGGTCGTATGCCCAGTGCTGTAGGATACCAACCTACCTTGGCCTCAGAAATGGGCGCACTGCAGGAACGCATCACCTCTACCAAGACGGGATCGATCACCTCCATGCAAGCCATTTACGTGCCTGCGGATGATTATTCCGACCCTGCCCCCGTGGCCACTTTCGCCCATTTGGACGCAGTTTTGACCCTTGATCGTGGCGTATTCGCCAAGGGCATATTCCCCGCAGTGGACCCGCTCGCCTCTTCCAGCCGTGCTCTGCAGGCGGATGTTGTGGGTGAGGAACATTATCGTACCGCGAGTGAAGTAAAGCAGGTCCTGCAGACTTACAATGATCTACAAGACATCATTGCTATTCTCGGTATTGATGAGTTGAGTGAGGATCAGAAGCTGCTCGTAGCGCGGGCCCGAAAGATCGAACGTTTCTTAGGCCAGCCTATGTTTGTGGCCGAGAAGTTCCATGGCCTCAAAGGTCAATACGTTCCCACTCGTGAAACAGTACGTGGCTTCCGCGGGATTCTGGATGGCGACTACGATGATTTACCGGAACAGGCCTTTTATATGGTCGGCACAATTGATGACGCAATCGCCAAGGCGGAGCGCCTGCGCGAGATAGCCTAGGAGATCAAGCCGAAGACTATATGAACCGCAGTAATTCACTTTTCGGCCATAGGTGCAACAATGCCACTACAATGTGATATTATCACTCAGGAGAAAACAGTCTTCTCAGGCCAGGTTGATGCTGTTAATTTACCTGGCAGCGAAGGTCGCATGGGAATCCTCCCCAACCATACCGCTCTCTTAACAACGCTCGGCTATGGCGAAGTAATTGTACGCACTGCTGGGGAAGAAGAATTCTTTGCCATCGGCGGCGGCTTTGCTGAGGTTCAACCTGATCGGGTAATCATTCTGGCAGACTCGGCTGAACACGCGGAAGCGATCGATATTGAACGTGCCGAACGTGCCCGAAAGAAGGCCGAGAAGTTTATGGCCGAGGGCGTGCCGGAAGATCCGGAACGCTACGCGCAAATTCGCGCTTCCTTGCAGCGTGCACAGATTCGTATCGATGTCGCCCATCGCCGTCGCCGCCGGGCAACCCTTACAGGACGAGCAATGAGTATGGAGGAGGACGACAGCTAACCGTGGCGTTGTTTACTCCGCATATAGCCATCGATCTAGGAACGGTCAACGTTCTTGTTCACGAACAGAGTCGCGGAGTGGTACTTCAAGAACCATCGGTGGTGGCTGTTCGCGAAGACGGCAACAAGACCATCATCGTTGAAGTCGGCCGTGCTGCCAAAGAGATGTACGGCCGTACTCCCGAAGAGATTGAAGTCATGCGGCCCTTGCGTGACGGCGTCATCGCCGATTACTTCGTCACCCAGGGCATGCTCGAATACTTTATCAATAAAGTAGCCGGACGTTTCCACCTACGTAAGCCAATCGTAATGATCAGTGTCCCCTACGGCGTCACCAGTGTCGAGCGGCGTGCCGTCCGTGAGGCAGCGTTGGCAGCAGGATCGCGCGAAGTTCATCTGATTCCTGAGCCGCTTGCTGCGGCCATCGGCGCCGGCCTGCCTGTTGGCACACCCACGGGCAATTTAGTGGTCGACCTCGGTGGCGGATCCACAGAAGCGGCCGTTGTTTCCATGAACGGCATTGTCTGTGCCGAATCAGTCCGTGTGGCCGGTGTGCATCTCGATGAAGCCATCATGAGTTATATTCGCAAGAAATATAACCTGGTAGTTGGCGAGCCAACAGCCGAAGCGATCAAGATCAAGATCGGTTCGGCTATGGAACTAGACGACCGCCTGGAAATGCAGGTTCAAGGACGAGATCAGATAGCGGGGCTGCCCAAGACCATCACCATAACGTCGAGCGAAGTTGTAGAAGCCTTGTCCGAACAACTGACGGCCATCGTCAACGTAGTCCGAGCTGTGCTGGCTAAAACGCCCCCCGAACTCTCGTCAGACATCATTGATCGTGGCATGGCCCTCACTGGAGGCGGTGCACTTCTGCGCGAAATAGATACGCTGCTGACCAAAGCAACTGGAGTTCCGGCCTATGTGGCTGACAATCCGATAGCATGTACGGCCTTGGGCGCAGGGAAAGCGCTGGCAGAACTACATATTTTGCAGCGCAGCGTTCCCGACATGTAATCGCTTGGACTTATCAGATAAGAACAAAGCCCACATGACAAATTCATGTGGGCTCATTTTTTCCTGAAAGAGACCATCTCCTCACCGATCTCATGGCTGTACAGACTAAGGAGCAAGATAATACGTCATGCGCTGCATCTGTATCACCGGATCACTGTAACTGATATTCACACCCTGAGGAACAATCAGATGGCTCGGTACATAACTCAACAACGCTTTAACTCCAGCCTCGACGACACGATCGGTAATCTTTTGCGCCACCTCAACCGGCACAGCAAGGATCGCAATCTCAATATTCAAGCGCTCGATCGTCTCTTCTAGTTCGTCAATATCTTGGACAGTGAGATCCCCCATTTTCATGCCCACCTTGTCGCGATCACTATCAAAGACACAGACAACATGAAAACCACGATCTTGAAATCCTCGATAATTGACCAACGCGTGTCCCAAATAACCGGCGCCGACCACGACTACGCCCCATTCCTTTTTCAAATGCAAAATCTGAGAAAGCTGGTCAATCAAATAACCGATATTGTAGCCTGTACCTTGCTTGCCAAATTCGCCAAAATGGGAAAGATCCTTGCGAATCTGGGCCGAGCTTATGCCCAGACGGCTTCCCAGTTCACGCGAGGAAGTAGTTGTTTCGCCGCCGCTCCTGGCCATACGATTCAACTCACGCAAATAGATCGGCAGCCGGCCTACGACAATGTCTGGAATCTCGATAGTCACGCCTACATTTTCCTTAGTGCAACTTTTCACAATTCTAGCATAGTGAATTTGCCACGGCAAACATCCCCACCGCATAGATTGCCATTTCCAACGGCGCTTCTGGCTGTCTAGATTCTTTCTTGAGAGGAGTTTGAATCGATCATTGGCAGCGTTCATGTTAGCCCGCTCCTTTCACACAATTGCCAGTAAACGCGTCCCGGAATTATCTGGCCCTAGTTGTCAGGACCATGAATTCGTCTACGCAAATCCGTGACTATTTCTTATAATAAATTGGCTGTCTAGTATTTGTCCTGAGAACTTACGGGCTACCCGCACTTTAGATTTGATACTATTTGATTTCACAAGATTTGAGTTATGCACGTCGCCATTAACGCCTATTTTTGGAACCAGCCTTTTACCGGTAGCGGCCAATATACCCGTCAGCTGGTTCTCCATCTCAATCGATTTGTCTCCGACCTGGAAATCACCCTTATCCTGCCGCAGTTGGCTGGCGAAACAGAACCAACGCACATCCCACCCGATGTAAAGGTAAAGACTATACCTACCCGAACCGGAAATGCCGGAAAGACCTTGTTCGAGCAGGTGCATTTTCCTAGGGCATGTCGTGACATCGACGCTTCGCTGGCCCACGTACCTTATTGGGGAGGCCCTTTGCGATCGCCCGTACCGTTGATTGTCACCGTCCATGACTTGACGACTCTGCTCGTCCCCGAATACCGGCGCAACGTACAGGCACGTCTGTACAACGCTTTGGTCAGTGCCTCAGCACGTGGGGCTGGCCACATAATCACCGACTCCTTTTCCAGCAAGTTAGATATCCTGGATCACCTGCATATTCCTGAGAAAGACGTTACGGCCGTATACCTAGCCGCGGGTCCGCAATTCGCACCTGCTGAGAACTCGCTGACCGATATGGCAATATTGCGTAAATATGACCTTCCCGACTCCTATATCCTTTATCTGGGCGGATACGCCTTGCACAAGAATGTCACCACCTTACTGCACGCCTATACCTACGTGGCTCAAGCCTTAGGTAGCGATTATCCGCTGGTACTGGCCGGCAAAAAGCCGCAAACGATCTCCCCGGCATTTCCGGACTATGATGCCACCATCCAGAGACTGGGCCTCAAACAATCTGTGCGCTGGATTGGGGTCGTGGATGAGGAAGACAAGCCCGTACTGTATCGAAATGCTGAGACCTTTGTTTTTCCCAGCCGCTACGAGGGTTTTGGTCTCGGTCCTCTGGAGGCTATGGCCTGCGGCACACCAGTGGTTACCTCCAACTGCAGTTCCTTGCCTGAAGTCGTTGGAGCGGCCGCCTTTGCGGTAGATGCCGCTGATGAACGCGAAATGGCCGGAGCAATTATCGCCACGGTCGTCGAAGACGGCCTGCGCGCCAATTTGCGTCGTTTGGGCCGGCAACAGGCGGCCCTATTCTCCTGGCAAAAAACGGCGACGGACACAGCGCTGGTGTACGATCTGGTGAGCCGCAGCTAATACGTGATATTGAAGTCTAGATGAAAAGGCAGCCTATGCCATTGAAAATGCAGGATTATGGGTTTGTCCCATATCTCCAGCCAAGTTAAAATAGCGCACAAGTTCAGTCGCAACTCACAGATGGTATCAACTGGATCCTGCCAATACATGGACAAGTTTCAGGGGTATCCTACATTCCGCCTGAGATTGCCTGCGCTGATTACAAAAACGAATGACGCTAGAACATTGAATACTGACCAAGATATAATCCAAAGCCGGTTGGTTGATCGCTTCGAAGAGAGAAGAGAGGCAAATGCGAATACACCACGATCTTGCAGTTAGAGTCCACGCTGCTATTGAAAAAGCGCAGGAAACTGGCGACCTGCCTTCATTTGAGATTCCTGAGGTCTTGGTAGAACGGCCGCGCGACCCAACCCACGGTGATTACGCGACCGCCATTGCCCTGCAATTGGCCAGGCCAGCCAGGATGGCGCCCCTCAAGATTGCCCAGGCTATTGAGCGCCATCTGCAAAAGCCCCAATATCTTGCTGGAGTTTCGATATTGCCACCAGGCTTTTTCAACTTCCAAATGTCCGTTGAATGGCTGCAGCAAGAAACAAACCGTATTCTGCACAAAGGGTACGATTACGGCTGTTTTCATCTTGGTGATGGAAAGCGCGCCCAGGTCGAATGCGTCAGTGCCAATCCAACTGGACCCATCACGCTCGGAAGGATCCGTGGCGGTGTTATGGGAGATATGTTGGCCCGTGCCCTGCGCGCCGCCGGCTATGATGTGACCCTGGAATTCTACTACAACGACGCCGGTCGCCAGATCACCATGCTTGGCGAAGCGGTCAAGATTCGTTACCTGCAGTTGCTGGGTCAGGATGTGTCCTTGAGGAATGAACATTATCAAGGGCAGTATATCGTCGATATCGCCCGGGAACTGCTACAGCAACAGGGCGATGCTTTATTTGACGAAGCAGTGGAATATTTCGCCGACTATGCCAAAGAGCGCATTGCACAGGAGCAAAAAGAGAGCCTGAAACGTATCAACATCGAATTTGACGTTTTTTACCGCGAGCAGAGCTTGTACGAGAGCGGCCGTGTCTGGGAGGTTGTGTCACTTCTGCAAGAGAAAGGATACGTCTATGAGCAAGATGACGCCAAATGGTTCAAATCAACCGAATTTGGCGACGATCAAGATCGCGTCCTGGTAAAAGCTTCCGGAGAACCCACCTATCGATTGCCGGATATGGCCTACCATTGGGACAAGGGCCAGCGCGGATTTGACCTTGTCGTGGACATATTTGGACCTGATCATCACGCCACAGCACCCCAGGTATTGATGGGCGTACAAGCGCTTGGCTTTGATACAGATTTTGTTCATACCGTCTTGCACCAAATCGTCACCCTCACCCGTGGTGGCGAGAAGGTAAGAATGAGCACGCGGCGCGGCGTTTTTGTCACCCTGGACGAATTGGTAGACGAAGTGGGCGCGGATCCTATCCGCTACTTCTTCATCTCCCGTTCCGGAAATAGCCAGATCGATTTTGATATGGACCTGGCCGTCGAACATTCCGACAAAAACCCCGTCTACTACATTCAAAACGCCCACGTGCGCTGCGCCGGTATTTTGCGCAAATGGGAAGCAGAAGGGCTGGATCTCGATGCCGATCAATCAGCCGATCTCAGCCTGCTCACCCATGAAAAGGAGCTGGCCTTCTTGCGTAAGGCTCTGGAGTTGAGCGAAGTGTTGGAAAAGATCTGCATCACACTTGAACCGCATTCCATCACTTTTTACGCATACGACTTGGCGGCCCTGTTCCATTCTACGTACGAATTGTGCCGTGTATTGCATCCCGATGTTCCTGAGCCGTTACAACTTGCACGTTTGCATTTTTACCGCGCCGCGAAACAGCTCTTCGCTAGAGTCCTGGATCTCATGGGCATGAGCGCGCCAGAGGTGATGTAAACAGACGTGGCACGTGCGATTAGCACACAAATTACCGTTCAGACCAGTCAAATTGTTCAACAAATAGCAAAGAGGGCACTTTTATGGCAATTAAATCAGATACTTGGATTCGTCTCATGGCCCAAGAACTAGGAATGATCGAACCATTTGTGGATGGTCAGGTACGCGATGGCGTCATTTCCTACGGTCTTTCTTCCTATGGCTACGACATTCGGGTCAGCAACGAGTTCAAGATCTTCACCAATGTGCGATCGGCCATTGTCGATCCCAAGGATTTTAATCCGCACTCATTTATTGACTATCACGGTGACGTCTGCATCATTCCCCCAAACTCCTTTGTATTGGCGCAAACCGTCGAATATTTCCGCATTCCGCGTAATGTTCTCACCATCTGTGTGGGCAAAAGCACTTACGCAAGATGCGGACTCATCGTCAACGTAACACCATTTGAGCCAGAGTGGGAAGGTTTTGTCACCTTGGAGATTAGCAATACAACCCCACTGCCGGCCCGTATTTATGCCAATGAGGGCATCGCCCAGGTGCTCTTCTTCGAGTCCGACCAAGTTTGTGAAGTATCCTATGCAGACCGCAAGGGCAAATATCAGAACCAACAAGAAATCCTTCTACCACGTATCTGAACCAGGCACACCAAACAGGACTTACTGTCAAGAGGCCACAGCAATCTCTGTCGCTCACCGGAATAGCTATGAAAAAACTCTCAAGGAAAGCACTCAAACAGGCCGAGACATTTCTCCAAACCCAGGCGCGCCCCCTCGAACAAGCCCTCTTTGCCACTTTTCTAAGAGGGGCATCGACCGAATGGGCCCTCAATGAGCTGGCATCCTTTCAAAACAGTGATGGTGGCTTCGGTCATGGCCTTGAGCCCGACCTACAACTGGCAGATTCTTCAGTTTTGGCAACCACGGTGGCGCTTCAGCAGCTTCTTGACTTGGGCGTATCCGGCGACCACCTTTTGGTTCAGGGAGCCATGCGCTTCTTGCTGGATATATACGATAGCGAAGCCCAGGCATGGCCAATCATCCCTTCTCAAGTAGACGATGCGCCCCATGCGCCCTGGTGGCAATACAATCCCGATTTGTCGCAATATTTGGCCAATCCGCGCGCGGAAATTGTCGGCTATCTTTATGATTATGGCGCATGGGTACCGACGGAATTGGGTGACGGTTTGCTCAAGTCCGTACTCAATTACCTGGAAGTCAATGCTGGTGATTTGGAAATGCATGAATTGCTCTGCTACGTGCGCCTGGCCGAAAGCACCTTGTTGCCTGCGGAAACGCGCGACTTGCTACTCAAGCAGTTGCGACCTGTCATCGAGAAGTCGGTTGCTACGGATTCTGCCGCTTTGCAGGCGTATGGTCTGAAGCCAATTTGGGTCGCAGCAGCGCCATCTTCCCCGTTTGCCGCTATGCTACAAGAGCCTATCGCAGTCAATCTGGACTATGAGCTAGATCGGCAAGGAGCTGACGGGTCTTGGGCTCCGAACTGGTCTTGGGGGGATACCTATCCTGAGGCATGGCTCCATGCCAAACGTGCCTGGCAAGGTATCTTAACAGTCAAGACGGCCAAGGCGCTCTTGGATTACGGCCGTATTGAAATCTAATGCTCTGCGTTTAGGTTGACAAGCTTCTGTATAGACTCCTGCGCAATTGAATTCAAATGAAATAGAGGAACGATAAATGAAAAAGTCAACGTCAAAAAAGATTGATTCTTACATCCCTAATCCAAACAAAGAGTTTTCACCAGAACAACGTGAAGTACTACTCAGAACATTGGAAGCCCGGTTTGAGAAAAACATGAACCGCCATAAAGGTCTTGAGTGGGCCAAAGTACGAGCAAAGCTGGAAGCTAATACTGAAAAACTGTGGTCACTCAATGAAATGGAAAGAACTGGCGGTGAACCGGATGTTGTTGGTCATGATATAAAGACGGGCGAATACTTTTTTTATGATTGTTCAGCAGAAAGTCCTAACGGCCGCAGAAGTATTTGTTACGACCGTGAAGGGCAAGAGGCGAGGGAAAAGAAAGGGGTGAATCCAGGAGGTAACGCTATTGATATAGCAGCCGTCATGGGCATTGAGCTTCTAACGGAAGAACAATATCGAGCGTTGCAGAAACTTGGAAATTTCGATATGAAAACGTCGAGTTGGGTGAAAACACCTTCTGATATTAGAAAACTCGGCGGCGCCATCTTTGCTGATCGTCGCTACGGCAAAGTCTTTGTGTATCATAACAGTGCGCCCTCTTTCTATAGCGCAAGGGCGTTCCGTGGTTCGCTAAGGGTCTAAATTTGGACTTTGAGTTTTAGCATTTCTTTCCCCTATCTTGGGCTCTTCGTAAGTAATTTCAATGTTTAGCTTAACGAAGCACTAGCGCTCTAACATGGGCAGATATAAAAACTCCACCGGTATACCAAACCGGCCACGCAGCTCCTGAAAGAGTTGGTCAGCTCTTTCAGGTTCCTGAACGGTCAGATTCTCGTTTTCATAGAGAGAGGAAGGCTGAACTGTATATAATTTATCCGCCTGCGCATCCCGTTCTGCGTGAATGAGCTTCCATCCATCCTGTTTAACCGAATAGAGATTGGTGTGCGGCGCAAGCCAATAAATAGGTCCATCGGTATCCGTCTCGCCTGCCATTTCACTGAAGATTGGACGGCTTTCTGTTAGCGGCGCACCCTGCATAACGGGCAATAAGCTTTGTCCATCCATGTGGTCAGGAACCGGTATACCCAATAGTGCCAACAAGGTTGGCGTAATATCCATCATGTGGGCCGGCGTGTCCACGACTTGGCCAGCAGCTAGCGTTCCTGGGTAGCGAATAAGTAAAGGTACACGGAGAACCTCTTCATAGAGGGAATTGCCATGCGTCCATTTGCCGTGCTCCCCGAACATATCTCCGTGGTCGCTGGTGATGATGATGATGCTATCATCCAATAATCCATGATCACCTAGATAGGTTAGCATCTTGGCGAATTGGAAATCCCAGTAGGCAATCTCGCCATCGTAGAGCGCCAGGAGATATTCAATATCCCTTTCCGTAGGCACAATGTCCCCAGAAACAACCGCATGGCCATGCCCAAACAGTTCCGCCGTCATCGTACCTGTATAGGCGCTATCGTATAGGGTATCGTACGGAGCCGGCGGGTCGTACAAGGTGTGTGGATCCATATAGTAGAGATAGAGAAATAGGGGTTGGCCACTACTTTCCACGGACGCAAGGTTGTCTTCCAGCCATTTTTGAGCCAATTCGTTGATGACATAGGCACGTTCGCGCTCTTCCCCTGTAGTATGTTCGTAATGGTCGAATCCCTGATCATAACCATATCGCGCTCTCAGCCACCAATTAGAGACGAATCCTGCGGTACGATAACCTGCATTATGCAAATATTCGGCCAACAGCATTTCTTCCTCGGGTAGGCGATCTTCCAGTTCCGCCCAGTCAATGTCTATGCTGGATGGGGAATGGCTTGTTAGCGTCGCTCCATTGGAGGGGTTGGTCCATGAGGACGCCGCCGTAACATCGGCGAACAAGACGCCTTGATCTGCCACCTTGACATCTACATTGGGCGACGTATTGCGCTGATAGCCATAAGATGAGAGATGGTCCGCACGCATTGCATCAACCACCACGAAGATAATATTGGGGTTTGCGGCGCTGGCTGTACCGGCAGCGGAGACGTGCGGCATTGACAGCCAAAACACGCTCGATAGTGCAAAAAGAGCAAGGAAAAGCATCACCAGCACAACACCAATGAGATGTCGATCTTTACGATTCATTGAAATCCCCAGGTAGAGCGGCCCTGCACGCGAGCAAAGGCTGGCGTAGACCCACTAATATTGATCTGGCTTTCTGGCTTGTCCAGCATTGAAAAACAGTTGCAAAGTTTTGATGTCTTCTTCCATATCATCGGTCGGCGTATAAGGTTCCCCGAAGCGATATTCGCGACGGCCGTAATCAAATGTAAGCGGTACGATGGCAACACCTGCCTTAGACGCGATGCGGTGGAAACCACTCTTCCAGCGTGTCACCTTTTTGCGCGTACCTTCCGGCGTGATTAGCAGAATGAACTTATCCCTCTGCTCAAATTGATTTAACGCTTCCCTTACCGCGCCACCAGCGGCTGAGCGCTGTACAGGAACGGCTCCCAGCCAGCGCAAGTAAGTCCCAAACGGTTCCCAAAAAAGTGCGCTCTTGGCCATAAACGAAAGGCGTAATCCAAGAGCAAACAGCGGGCCAATTCCAACCAGGAAATCAACATTGGATGTATGGGGGGCTAAAATCAAGACGAATTTTGCAAGATCAGGAAGTTCTCCAGCAAGACGCCAGCCAATAGCTGCCATATAAGTCTGGCCCAGAAAACTTGTGAAACGATTGCCTCGCTGCGGGATAGCGTCCGGCACTTCAATCAAGTTGATATGTTCTTTTAGGCCCATCAATCCTTTAACTCCAGCAAGTTTGTACCGGTGCTGGCGTCCACCTTCAGCGGTACATCCAGCTTGTAGGCGTTGGACATGATCGCTTCCATCAGTGGCTGCACCACATTCAATTCCACCTCAGGCACCTCCAATACCAGTTCATCATGGACTTGTAACACCATTCGTGCCTGAAAGTTAGCCAGGGCTTCATGAAGTTGTAACATAGCGATCTTGATCACGTCCGCGGCCGTCCCCTGAATGGGATGATTGACTGCTTCCCGCTCGGCGCGCATCATCGCCTGCCGGTTACTGCCACTTGCAGGAACCTTGAAGATAGGGAAGTAACGACGTCGTCCCAGCAGCGTTTCTACATAGCCCTGGCTCTTCGCCTTTTCCCTTGTATCTTCCAAATAACGCCGGATTCCTGGGAAGCGCGCAAAGTATTCATCTATATACGCCTCCGCTTCGGACAAAGTCAGCTCTGAATCTCGTGACAGCCGGAATGCGCCCATGCCGTAAATCAGACCGAAATTAACCGCTTTTGCGAAACGGCGCTGGTTAGCCGTCACTGCATCCAGGTCGACATCATACACGGCCGCTGCCGTAGTACGGTGGATGTCTTGGTCCTGATGGAATGCTCGCAATAAAGCTTCATCCTGGCTTATATGGGCCAAGATGCGCAGCTCCACTTGCGAGTAATCGGCGGCAAGGAACAACCAACCGGGTTCCGTGACAAATGCCCTGCGAATCTGTTGCCCCACTTCACTGCGGATCGGGATATTTTGCAGGTTGGGCGAGTTGCTGGCAATTCGTCCGGTGACCGCACCGGTCTGGTTGAAGCTGGTGTGAATCCGACCCGTATCAGGATTGACCATCTGCGGCAGCGCATCCACATAAGTGCTCTTCAGCTTGCCCAACTCGCGGTACTCGACAATAGCACTAATAATGCCTGTCGCATCAGCCGCTCTTAATCCCTCCAGCACATCGGACGCTGTCGAATAATGACCGCTCTTTGTCCTCTTCAATCCCTCATGCGGCAAACCTAACTTTTTGAAGAGCACATCGCTTAACTGCTGCGTGGAGTTGATATTGAGGGGCATGCCTGCGAGATCGTGGATTTCCGCCTGCAAGATCGCCATTCGTTTTTGTAAATCCTGCGACATTTGCCGCAAGAATGGGACATCCAGCGCCACGCCGGTCTGCTCCATATCAGACAGGACTGCAATCAGCGGCATCTCTAAATCCAGGATCTTCTCTACGCCCTTCTCTTTAATTTCCGCCTGCAGCGGACTCACCAAACGCAAGGTCATATCCGCATCCGCCGCGCCATAGGGAGTTGCCTCTTCTATAGGCACTTCGGCGAAAGATTTCTGATTACGTCCCGTGCCGATCAGGTTACTGATCGGTGTCATCTCGATCCCCAACCGGTGCCGCGCCAGGTCCTTGAGTCCTTTGTGTTTGCTGGCCGGATTGGTCAGAAATTCGCCGATCATCGTATCGAATGTGATCGGCGATACGCGCAATCCGTGCCGGTCCAGGATTGTGTAATCGTATTTGGCGTTATGGGCGACCTTTGCGATATCGGGATTGGTCATTGCCGGGCGAATGGCCGCCAGCACTTTGTCGAGGGGCAGCTGGTCGGCTGCCAGTATCGCTTGTCCGGCGAAGAGTGACATTTGTCCGCTGTCCGCTTGTCCAGCTTGATCCAGATGACCGGTAGGGACGTAATAGCCAAACGGAGGCTCCACGGCCAGGCAAATACCTACAACAGCGGCCGTCATTTTGTCCAGACCGGTCGTTTCTACATCGAAGCTGATCATGTCCGCACCGTCTAGCTTCTGCACCAGATCCCCTAGTTGGGCTTCTGTGTTTACTAGAATCGCCTCAGTTGGCAACTCTTCAGTAACTTCAGCCATCTGCGGAGCATCATCCAGTTGGTCTAACAGCTGGCGCGTTAATGTTCGGAACTCCAGCTCACGGAAGATATCCAAAACCAACATTGCATCAAAGTCCTGCGCCAGGCAAGCTTCCAACTCCAATGTGATCGGTGCATCGGTAACGATCTTGGCCAACTCGTAGCTCAGGTAAGCGTTGTCCTTGCCGTCCGCCAATTTCTTGCCCATCGCCCCTTTGATAGACGCGATATTTTCATAAACCCCATCAAGCGAACCATACTGCTGCAACAGCCGTGTAGCCGTCTTTTGGCCAACTCCCAGGACGCCAGGGATATTGTCGCTTGTATCCCCAACCATCGCTTTCCAATCCACGACCTGGGATGGCGACACGCCGAAATAATCCACGACCGCGGCCGTATCGAACACCTCCGGAGCCTGGCTTCCGCGCCGCGCCGGCAGTTCCACGGCCGTATTGTCATCAACCAACTGCAGGAGATCCCGGTCACCCGTAATGATGTGGGCGCGCACCCCCAGACTTTTCGCCTGCCGGGCCACGGTGCCCAGCACATCGTCCGCCTCATATCCTTCCAGTTCCAGGATTGGAATGTTAAAAGCACGTACGACTTCCTTAATACGGTCGATTTGTACGCGCAGTTCATCCGGCATCTTTTCGCGCGTACCCTTGTACCCGGCAAACATATCATCGCGGAAAGTCCGGCCCAGATCAAAACTTACCGCGAAATATTCGGGTGGCTTATCAGACAATAGGCGTTCCAATAACGTGCGCGTAAAACCAAATGTAGCGTTGGTCGGTTCGCCATCTTCGGTCGTAAAAGCTTCAAGAGGTAGGGCAAAAAACATACGGTAGGCCAGGGCGTGACCGTCGATCAAAATCAATGTTGGGTCCATAGGAATTATCTCCAGTTAATTGCAAACAATAGGATTATAGCTGAGAACGGCCGTAAAGAGCATCCCGCACTAGCAAAGCAGTGCCCAAGAAAGCCCTTATTTCATTATCCCCTCCGCCGTTTTTCTTGCTCACTCCATCCCTTATTTGACAGGTCGGCTTCTCTAGACGATACTGATTCTGAACCTAGCTGTGCGCGCAATCGGAGGATCAATAGTGGGTGTGTTTCAAATGAGCTAGAAGAGCAGAGCGTGGTATATTGCTGAATTGTTAACGAGCTCGCGCTCCAGCAAGTGTGAAGGATTGGAGTGAGAAATGTTGGTAATAATCTCTTGTATGGAGCAACCATTCTGGTTAATCTGTTTTGGTCAGGACCGTCTGGAGCAAACGGATAATGGCATTATCTCAAGAATTCCTGCGCACGCTCAGCCAGACCTTTGGTGAGGATGGCGCGGTCTGGCTTGAGCAATTGCCGGAGCTAATTGTTCAGTGTGAGCGTCGCTGGTCACTATCCGTCGGGCCATCTTTTGAGGGCCTATCCTATAATTACGTCGCTCCAGCCCAGGCGCCATGATGGAAAAGAGTTGGTGCTGAAAGCTGGGGTACCACGGCCTGAATTGAAGCGTGAAGCTGATGCGCTTCGTCTTTATGATGGGCGCGGCAGCGTTCACTTGCTAGATGCCGATCCCGACCAGGGGATTTTGCTGCTTGAACGGCTCGTCCCGGGCACGATGCTCTCCAATTTATGCCCGGAAGATGATGACCAAGCGACACGTATCGCCGCCGATGTCATGCGCCAGCTGTGGAGACCGGTGCCGGACGGTCACAGCTTCAAGAAGATCGAAGCGTGGTTTGAGGGATTGGATAGGCTGCGCCAGGAATTCGACGGGGGAACAGGGCCATTTCCATCCGATTTGGTGCAAACGGCCGAAACCCTCTATGCCGAACTCAGTCGCTCTATGGGTGAACCAGTACTGCTGCACGGCGATCTGCATCACTTTAATATCCTCAGCGCCACTAGGGAGCCCTGGCTGGCAATTGATCCTAAAGGGGTTATCGGCGAAGCCGCTTATGATGTTGGCGCACTGCTGCGCAACCCAACACCACATGTCTTGCGATGGGCAGATAGGGATCGAATCGTGCGGCGTCGTGTTGACATCTTAACAGAAGCGCTTGGTTTGGAACGGAATCGAATCCTGGGTTGGGGAGCTGCTCAGGCGGTGCTTTCGGCATGGTGGAGCTACGAAGACAACGACGAGGATTGGCGGGATATTTTACCACTCGCAGAGACGTTGGCGGCACTGCTTTCTTAATGATCCAGCGCGGAGCTAGCCTTGCAACGAACAGGAAGAGATTACCAAATGCACACTCTTGAAATCAAGGAAGGCGCATTGAGTTTAGAGTAGTATTGTATATTTTCAATAGGGGTTCAATCGATTCTTGTTTCTTTTGTATTTTTCTGCCGGAAACAAAATTGATTCTTTGGGAGGGGAAGAGGAGATAGGGAGTAGGACGTAGGGCAGCTGTATCATCGGACGAATGTTTGCGATGGTAATTGTCGGAGGGCAATTAGTCCTTAGTCTTGTAGTCGGATAGTCTCGTGTCCGGCTCCTTGGATTGGTAGGATGGTCGTCTGTTTGACCTGATTCTATTCTAGAATAGAACATGCGTTCTTGTCAAGTAGAAAAGAAGCGGAGAAGCGGAGCAGATAATCAAAGATTCAGAGAATCTCACGATCCACGACTGGCTTGATAACGATCCCAGAAGCCAAAAACTTCAGCTGCGACTGGGGTACAGCCGGGCCTGTGCGCCACATTAGATGAAACATCTCCTCCTCTATTGATTAGGGTAGAATTCAAGGGTAGGATGGGTAAGAGGAAAGGAGTCTACTCTATGCAAGTGCAACGAAAGTCGGTGGCGCTGTTATTGGCTCTCTTTCTATTGCTGGTGGTTCCGTTCAGCCTTATGGCGCAATCACCTCTCCCGGAAACTGGTGAGACGGCCGTTGGCGAGCCCAGATTTACATTTTCGCCGAAAAAGGACCAGACCGGCGGCGACCGATGCAGTCGTTTCACCTTTTTGCCCTTGGTCAGTGGCGGCGATGGAGGCGGAACCAGCAGTGAGGCGGGGTTAGTCGTCGAACTGGTAAACAGTCGAACGAGGCCAGGTCGGGTTGCCCCCCGTCTGCAGATCAGTTCACAGCTGACCTCGGCGGCGCAAGGACACAGCGCAGACATGGCCCTTAACGATTACTTCTCCCACACCAGCCTTGACGGCCGATCGCCCTGGGATCGAATTCGAGCGGAGGGCTATAACTTCTGGTCTGCCGCGGAGAACATCGCCGCCGGCTACCCGACCCCCACGTCGGTTGTAGCCGCCTGGATGGAGAGCGATGGCCACCGCGCCAATATATTGAACTGCGACCTGGAAGACATCGGCGTCGGCTATTTTTATCTTGCCGATGACACGGGAGATTTGAATTACCGTCATTATTGGACGCAAGACTTTGGCACGAGAAAATGAGAAGGGTCTGGAGACCCAGCCACAACAAGTGGGTGTGATGATCAGGGGTGGTTTTGGGCGGCAGGATACCGGCGGTCCCGATTTGAGTTTGTGCTGCGGGGACGCTCTAGACCAGGCGTTTGATGACGCCTTCGTTGATTTTGAGGCTCACGCGCAGGCAAGATTGGTTCAATCTCGAAGATTGAACCAATCTGCTTAAACGAATAACGGCTGCAATTGGCTCGAATTGGTCAGGGCGGCCATTTCCGCCGCGGAAGGTCCTTTTTGGAAGCGACTGGCGGCGTCTAGTACTTTTGGCAGAAGATGAATATCCCCGGCCGTATTCAAGAACAGATCAGGTTGTTGAAGAACCCAGTGAACGGCTAAATCAATATCCTTCTGATCCTCCAGGGGCTCGTACCAGGTGGCGCGCGTCTGTGTTTTATCGCCCCATGGTCCACGAACCAGGGACTTGATTGTCTGTATAACGACGTTCCGCTGGCGGCAAACCTCCCGCAAGGCCTCGAAATCGGCCGCGTAGGCGGGATTTTGCATCATGGTATAGCTGTAAGGGAGCAATACTGAATCGAAGTCGAAGCGCTCGAGGCTGCGCAAGTGCATGGTTGCTATATTCACGCCATGTCCGGTGACACCCAAGTAACGGGCCAGGCCCTGTTCACGCGCTTCTATGAATGCCTCTAAGGCGCCGCCAGGACCCATTGCTGTCTCCCACTCCTGCGGGTCCAACAGAAAATGCATTTGCCACAAATCAACATGGTCCGTTCGTAAGCGATCCAATGATCGCTGCAGCTCCTCCCATGCGTCTTTGTAGGTCCGCTTTTCGGTCTTTGTGGCCAGGAAGAATTCCTGGCGGTGATTCTCCATCCAGGGTCCGATGCGCAATTCCGCATCTCCGTAGCTGGCTGCGGTGTCGATATGATTAATGCCATAAGCCTGCAACAGGTCGAATGTGCGATCCGCATCCGCCTGGGAAACACGCCCCAATGCGGCTGCACCAAACAACGTACGTGTGCTGTTATGTCCTGTACGGCCAAAAATACGCTTTTCGATCATGATTACCTCCTAGGGTTGTTGTGATGATTATAGCTCAAAGGTGTAAGAGAATGGTAGTAGGGGTTGGTGTGTCCTGAAATAGCTTGACATCAATTATCTGATGCCTGTTCCTTATGTTAAGCAAAATGCACCTCAGCAGGAACACGTTTATACAGTTGGCCATTCACAGGTTGGGATTGTCGTACGCTGTGTGATCGGAGTGTCTGCTTTTCTGGTAAACTTGGGAACTAGTGGGGCTCTGGCTGGTATGTGATCGGCGCAGTGTAGGAGTGAAACAGAGGATAAGATGGCAGATAGGCAAAATGATTTCAAGGTCGTTACTCTGCGGGAGCGACCTGGCACCAATGATATTTTCTACGTACAGAAGGAGCGCATTTGGCCAGGATTTATGCTGCGTGATGTGTCGACCGACAGACTATGGCCCTATGTCCACACTGTTTTTGATGAATTTCAGCTTTACTTCCTTAATGATTCCGGCGAACCGATTGCCGTGGGGCAGACAATGCCTTGTGTATGGGATGGCTCTCTTGAGGACCTGCCGGTGGGTTGGGCGGATTCGATGGTACGCGGCACGAGTGATTATGAAGCGGGTCGAGAGCCAAATACATTGATTGCATTGGAAATTTCGATCCAGCCGGAGTACAGGGGGCAAGGGGTCAGTTATCGGATGATCCAGGCCATTAGGAACCTGGCGACAGAGCAAGGTCTGCAAGCAGTAATTGTTGCCGTACGGCCGTCGCTGAAGTCACGCTACCCGATCACGCCTATGGAAAGGTATGTGCGCTGGCAGCGAGAGGATGGCGCGCCTTTTGATCCGTGGCTGAGGGCACATTGGCGCAGTGGCGGAGAGATCTTGAAGGTAGCCCATCCGTCCCTGATTGCGGAAGCTTCCATAAAGGAGTGGCAGACATGGACCGGGCTAGCATTCCCTGAAAGCGGTGACTATATTGTTCCTGATGCACTGGCCCCAGTTCAAATCGATATGAGAAATGGACGTTGGACGTTACATCGAACCCAATGTCTGGGTACATCATCCAATCACGACGAAACGACTTGGGCGTCCATGATGGTTGAGAGCGGGCGAAACGGTTGGATGGGAAGTGGTTTTTTGTCCTGGGAGATTGTGGCCAACCGTCTCGCCCCTGCCGTGGAAATCGTATTGGCGCGCGGGCGAAACGGTTGGATGGAAAATGGTTTGCCGCCCTGTGAGACTTTGGCCGACCGTTTCGCCCCTACTATGGAAAGCTAGGTTTTGTGGGGGTTTCTGACTGTATGCTGGGAAATCGATGACTTTATCAGACTTCGATCAATTGATTCATGAGGCGTTGGCACAGGATTTTTCGGGCTGGGATTTCTCCTGGCTGCACGGCCGTTGGCATGAAGAAGAACCATCCTGGGATTATCGGGAATGCGTGCAACAGCAACTGCTCAACGCAGATTCGCTACTGGATATGGGCACTGGCGGGGGCGAGTTCCTGGCGTCGCTTTCGGGGCTGCCTCCGATTGTCTATGCCACCGAAAGCTATCCACCTAACATCCCTATCGCCCGGGCCCACCTCGAACCTTTAGGCATCAAGGTCTTGGCGATCGAGAATGAGCAGGACCTGCCACTGCCCGACCAAGCTCTGCAATTGGTCATTAATCGCCACGAATCCTATTGGGTTCCAGAACTGTTTCGTATGCTGGAAGCAGGGGGCGTCTTTCTAACCCAGCAGGTCGGCGCCCTGGATTGCGTCCAAATCAACGAATTCCTGGGAGTGTCCACTGAGCCAGATAGTAGCCAGTGGACGCTGGAAAATGAAACTCAGAAGCTAGAGCAGGCTGGCTTTCAGATTCTACATGCAAAGGAAGCGTTCCTGGACAGCATCTTCGACGATATCGGCGCTGTTGTTTTCTTCCTCAAGATCATCGCCTGGCAAATCTCCGATTTCTCAATAGAGAAGTACCATGAGCGGTTGCTGACGCTGCACGAGGAAATCATCGCCCACGGACCATTTCAGGCTAAAGCACACCGTTTCCTGATCGAGGCCCAGAAAAGATAATCACGCCCAGGCCGTGGTCGCGTCGAGGGCTTCCTTCTCCTCAAAGCTTAATTTCACTTCTGCCCCTTTGACGGTATCTGCCAACTGCTGCAATGAATTGGCGCCGATAATTGCCGAGGTGACAGCCGGGTTGGCGAGAACCCAGGCAATGGCTGTCTGAGCAATTGTCGCTTCATGCGCGTGACCGGTAACTTCTAACTGATCAACGGCCGTGAATCCCTGCTCATTCATATACCGATTGCGAACACCTTCAGCGCGTGCCGAATCGGGCATCGCGCTGTCGCGACGGTACTTCCCTGTTAAAAAGCCGCCACCCAAGGGGCTGTAAGGAATAACGCCAATGTCTTGGTCTAAACACAATGGCTGTAATTCGCGTTCAAACTCGGCGCGGTGAACAAGGCTGTAATGAGGCTGCAGGCTGTCAAAACGGGCCAATCTCCCCACGTCGCTCACCCACAAAGACTTGGCCAACAGCCAGGCCGGATAGTTCGAGCAACCGATATAACGCACCTTTCCCGATCGCACCAGATCATTTAGCGCCCCTAACGTTTCATCCAGGGGCGTTTCTTCGTCGGGCCAATGTACCTGGTACAAGTCGATATGATCCGTTTGCAGCCGGCGCAGACTGGCTTCAACCCCATTCATGATATGCTGCCGCGACAAGCCCTGATCATTCACGCCCTCGCCCATGGCTCCGCGTACTTTCGTGGCGATGATCAGTTGCTCTCGTGGCACCGTTCTGGCGGCCAGCCAGTTTCCAATAATCTGCTCGCTGACGCCACCAGGATTGCCGTCTAACCATCTTGAATACACATCGGCCGTATCCAAGAAATTACAGCCCATTTCAACAGCTGCATTCATGATCCCATGCGCTGTCAATTCATCGGCTGTCCAGCCAAATTGCATTGTCCCCAGGCAAACCGTCGATACTTTCAAGCCGGTGCGGCCCAATCGTCTATATTCCATGATTTCCTCCTTCCATATCGCTAAGCAAGCCTGCGGCTTGTTCAACTCCCGTCCCAATCCAATCCTTCATTGCGGTTATGGCCGTTCTAGAATGTGCGTTACAATCGTGGCCCCGCTGCCACCAATATTTTGTGTCATAGCCAGGCGCGCGCCATCAATCTGCGCTTTGCCGGCTTCACCGCGCAGCTGCAATGTCGCTTCCGCCAACTGGTAAATGCCTGTTGCTCCGACCGGATGGCCGCGAGCCTTTAAGCCGCCCATGGTACAAATCGGGATTCGGCCACCGGGCAAAATATCTCCATTCTGGCCCAGGCGTACCCCTTGGCCCCGTTCAGCGAATCCACAAGCTTCCAGAGAGAGAGCGGCCATAATGCTGAATGCATCATGAAGCTCAAAAAGATCGACATCCTCTGGACCAATTCCAGCTTGCCTATAAGCGCTATTTGCCGACTGCTCTGCCGCCTTCAGCCACAAGGGGTCCTCCCGGTCATGAATGGCCAACGTATCTGTGGAAGCAGCCGACCCAACGACACGAATGGCAAGCGGCGCTTTCGTCGCCGGAACCAATAACAGTGCTGCCGCGCCATCCCCAATCGGGGAAGCATCAAAAAGGCTGATCGGATCAGCAACGATGCGACCTTCATCATACATCTTTTGACTGATGGCTTGGCGAAATAAGGCGTTGGGGTTAACGGCTCCATTGGCATGGGCATTCAACGCAAACGGGGCAAAGTCACGACGTTCATAGCCGTACTCATGCATATAACGGCGCATGATCAGTGCGTTCAATCCCACAAATGAAACGCCATGTACCAACTCGTAATCCGCATCAGCGGCCGTTGCCAACGCGGCCGTTGTTTGCCTGCCAGGCGATTCCGTCAATTTCTCCACGCCGATCACCAGCACGGCTTCCATTTCGCCGCCGGCTGACCGCCAGCAAGCCCTGGCGCATTGCCGATGCTGCTGAACCACATGCGGCCTCCATTTTCACCGCTTCTACGCCCCATTGGCCCAGGTAATCAGCAACCAACGCTCCAAGCTGGCGCTGCTGGCCGATACGGCCGCTGGTCATATTGCCCACATAGATGGCATCCACTTGCGAGACATCAGCATCTTGCATGGCAGCGCGTCCGGCCTGTACGGCCAGGTCGCGTAATGAAATGTCCCAGTGTTCGCGTACGGGTGTCTGCCCGACACCCAAGATAGCTACCTGGTTCATAGGTACCTCCAGTAAAAATAAAACGATAATCGCTTAAAGACGATTATCGTTCGTATATCCGCTTGACTGGCTCCTAGTTTATCCGGCATCTCCGCCAGAAACTATCAAACGTTTGTCGAAAACTATCACTTCTGTTTCTAGCCCTCGATTTTCAGGGTCCAGCCATAGGGATCTTCAACACGACCATATTGAATGTCGGTAAGTGCCTCAAACAAACGCTTCGCCACCGGTCCGGGCTGGAAATCATTGATGATATGCTCTTTATTTTCAAAGCCGAATTTGCCCACCGGGGCAATCACGGCCGCCGTACCGCAGCCAAACACTTCCGTTATTTTGCCGGTATGTAGATCGGAAAGCATCTCATAAACGTCCACCGGCTCTTCACTGACTTCATATCCAAGATCGGGCGCCATGGCCAAAACAGAATCACGCGTCACACCCGCCAGTATGCTATCGCTAAGCGGTGGCGTGACGATGCACTCTCCTTCATAAACAAAACAAATATTCATAGCCCCGACTTCTTCGACGAATCGGCCGTTCACCGCATCCAACCAGAGCACTTGCGAGTAGCCCTTAGCTGCAGCTTCCTCGCCGATGAATAGACTGGCAGCATAGTTGCCGCCTGTTTTTGCCGCGCCTACCCCGCCGCGCACCGCGCGCCGGTACTTGTCAGAGATAAAAACAGGCACAGGGCTGAAACCCTCTTTGAAATAGGCGCCTACGGGTCCGGCAATAATGAAATGCAAGAATGACTCACTGGCATGAACGCCAAGCGCCGCTTCCGTGGCAATCATCGCCGGTCGAATATAAAGCGACGCCCCGGCGGCGGCTGGAACCCACTCATGCTCCAACTCCACCAACCTAACGACGGCTTCCAGATGCTCCTCCTCGTCTACGACCGGCATGGACATACGCACGGCGGAACGGTTGAACCGTCTCATGTTCTCCCAAGGGCGAAAGAGGTTTATATCCCCGTCAGGCCGGCGATAGGCTTTGGTCCCTTCAAATATCTCCTGAGCATAATGGAAAACGGCCGTCGACGGTGCCAACGAGAAATTCTCATAGGGACCAATCTGGGCTTCATGCCAACCAACATCTCTTGATGTATTTCTGGCTAAACATACGATTGGCAAATTTATTGCCAAAACCAAAATCCTTGGTCGGCGCGACTTTTGTCTTGGCAGGATCTAGGGCAAGTATTTTAATGTCCACAATTGTCTCCTCGTAAACAGGTTTCAGCTGTCAGCCAATCCGTCTTCGTACATGGTGGTGCGCCGCGGCGCGCGCCATCTCTCCTGAAATTAGAACGCAGATTAGCGCTGAATAGATCATGTAAACTGTGTCCAAATTCCACACTGATTGGCGAGCGCTAGCTCGTGTTATACTCCTAAATTAAGGCAGCCCCATTTTCCTCGAATCGGCGCAGATCGCCAACTCTTCTGAACTAACATAAACAACATGGGTTGCCAGACACCGTGTGCCCGCTTATGATCGGTGCCATGTTTCCAATTCTAGCCCGCTACGGGGAACTTTTTATCTACAGCTACACGGTGATGATGGCGCTTGGCATTGTGGCCGGCATTGGCATGACTATGTGGGCGACAAGGAACAGGCAGCAGCCGGGCTGGTTTGACGCCCTGTTGATCGTCCTCCTGGCAGGGGTAATAGGCGGTCGTATCGGCTTCGTCTTGCTACGTTGGGGCTATTTTCAGCATCGGCCGTATGAAACATGGCAGATCTGGCAAGGCGGCTCAAGCTACCACGGTGCGCTGCTAGCCAGTTTGTTGGCCTTATTACTCTGGACAGTCTGGCGCGGTGTCTCTTTTTATCACTATGCAGCTCTTCTAGCACCTGCCTGCGCACTGGTCACCGTTTTTGGTTGGGCGGCTTGCTGGTTGGAAGGCTGCGCATATGGCCGGCAAACGATTCTTGGTCCTTTGGCCGCCAATCTACCGGATGATTTCGGCGTCTTCGCCGTGCGCTACCAGTCTCAACTTGTGGGCATCATCCTGACCCTGGCCGCCACAGTTCTAATCGTTAGAGCGCAAAAAAGCCGATCACCCAGTCAGATCTTTTGGTATGCGCTGGCATCGCTATCCTTAGCCCATCTTCTGGCTGGTTTATTGCGCGGAGACCCATCACTGCAAATAGGGCCTATGCGCCTGGACGTATCATTTGACTCCTTATTGGTGATCATTGCTCTACTGCTGCTACAATACGTACGGTCCAAGAACAAGCCAAACAGAGTCGATTCATGAAACGAGAGTTGTCATGATCTGGTTCATGCCCGCGCGATGGAAGTCACGGCTGTTCGTTTATTCTGTTTTCATCGCAATTGCTCCGGATTCGACGGCCGGCCCAGTTTTAGGCCGGATCGAACAATATTGCTCCGGCTAGCAACCAATTCGCGCCTGATACGTATTGTGAACTGGAACCATTCACGGTCGAATTGGGCTTGAGTTTGCTTTGGCTTATCCGCAACTAGATTCGCGATTTGCGCAATAAGCATTTTCTAAATGACATCACGGGAATTGAGGAGATTTCTGCAAACGAATGATCGAAAACAATGAAATTCCGGATGGCTTCCAGTCAGGTTTTGTGACGCTTGTTGGACGGCCCAATGTTGGCAAGAGCACTTTAATGAATGCTTTCCTGCAGCAGAAAATTGCTATCGTAACGCCGCGACCACAAACAACACGCACGCGCCAATTGGGTATTATCACCGAACCGAACTACCAGATGATCTTCATTGACACACCCGGCATCATGAGAACGCCACGCCACAAACTGGACGAGTACATGCTGGAAACGGCCGTGGAAACCCTCAGCGACGCCGATGTTGTGCTCTGGCTGCTAGAAGGTAGCGAACCCCCAGGAGCTGAGGACCGGGCTATCGCCGAGAAACTCAAAGTCCTGCAGCATACACCTATTATCCTGGGTATCAACAAAAGCGATCAACTATCACCATCCGAGGTGCTGCCACGTTCGGAGGCATATAGAGCTTTGCTACCCGATGCAAAATGGATCTTGTTTTCCGCCTTGCGGCAGGATGGATTGGCTGAACTCTTACAGATGTTGGTGGAAGAACTCCCCCAGGGCCCGCTTTACTATCCGCCAGACCAGATCACCGATGCCTTCTTGCGCGATATTGCCGCTGAAATGATTCGCGAACAGATCATGTTGCAGTTACGGGAAGAGATTCCTTATGGCACAGCGGTGCAAGTTCTGGAGTTCAAGGAGCGTCCAAACGGCACAACCTATATCAGCGCCAATGTTATTGTCGACCGGGAACCTCACAAACGAATTGTGATCGGGCGCAACGGAGAACAACTACGTAAGATTGGAGCCGCTGCTCGCGGCGAAATTGAATCCATGCTTGACGCCAATGTGTTCCTGGAATTATGGGTTAAGGTACAACCAAAGTGGCGTCGAGATGAAAATAGCCTCAGACGTTTAGGCTATAGCGGAGCATGACTGCCAGCAATTTGGTAGACTCAGCCGCTCGCATCTGTTGCGCCGAACGCTGAAAAAGCACGTTCCAGAGGGCACCTTGTGCGAACTACACAATATTGAATCTACTGTGCGTGACAATATTCAGTTGTCGACCATGTGAATACAAGCGTTGAAGATGTTCGATTTCCAGCAAAATTCGGACATTTCTGGTCAAAGAGTAGGAGAGAGAAATGACAGATACAACGGAAGAACAATCGGTAAGTCGCCGCAATTTCTTGCGCAATCTCGCGATATCGGCCCTCGCCGCCACGACAGCCGGGACCAGTGCCGCGTATCTTGCAAGGGATTGGAAGCATGGATCTGTTTCACAACCCTTGATTACGCAGCTGCCGGCTGCCCCGACCTCCTTTCCAGCTGTTCCGGCGGTACAATCGGCACAAAGCGTGGTCAGAGCACACAATGACGCCAGCGAAATAGTTGCGCGCCTGGCCGAATCACAAGCCGAAAATATGCGCCTCCAGGCCGCACTGGAGGCCACGAAGCGCGAATTGGACTCTCTGCTCGTAACCAACAACGGCAACCGATCGGCGACCGAAGATCTATCTATTAAGTTAGCAGGCGCGAACGAACAAATTGGTGTGCTAGGCGGCCTGGTAGCGCTGTATGAGCAACTTGACGACGTCGATATCAGTGACACCATCCAGCTTGGTATGGCTACCGTGTCAGGGAGCATTTCTGATCTCCTGGACCAAACACCGGCCCTACGTCAGGGCATCGAACTGGGCCAACAAGCCTTGGCCGAAGTAGAAGAGCACTTGCCAGTGTTGGAAGACGGCCGTTTGTGGATGGATGCCCAGGTCAATAAACTGGGCGCTTTCTACGAAACCGTCGAATTGGTGTTGCAGAGCGTTCTGGAATCGGTCGGCTCCTTTATCGAAATGGTAGATAACTGGTTCGAAGGCGTGCGTAAATGGCTGCCCTTTGGCTTGGAATCAAAAGCTGCCAATGTCGTGCAAGCCTTATCCGCTTTGGTAGCCGAAACACCGCAAACGATCAATGGATTGGACACCTATGTCGCCCAGCCACTCGATATGTGGCTGAAACGTGAGGAAAATGCCCCTCGTTTGCAGCGCACGCTGATCAAACCGATAAGGGAACAAGTGTTGGCGCAAGCCAATGAGACAATTAACCGGGCGCAGACGGTACAGACGACATACCAAGATCAACTGCTTCTGCCGGTCGAACTGTCAGCAGCCAATCGAGCCACCGTGCGCCAGCAGATAGCGGATTACCGCCAACAACATCAAGTCTGACGGACGACGAAACTTGTTGATCGGCGCTGTAGTGGTAGTCTCCCCAACCTCGTTTGAGATAGCATCACACAGTGCTGGAACGGCCGTCTTAACAACCTTACTCAGACTGGCAGACCATCCACTGTGTTCGGGTTGCACGCCAAAAATCACCATCTCTGGGGGCAACATGTCCAATGCCTGGGCCAGGGCAAGGGATTCCGCCAATCCCACACCATGTAGCGTTCCCTGTAGGGATACGTCAGCAAACGGCAAAGCAGCCTCTTCGAGTCGAAAACGCCTCCACGTTCCTGGTTCCAGTCTCATTTCGGCGGCATCGACGATGAGTACACGGTGGTATCCTTGCCACAGCAATACCAACTCCAGTCCGGGCGTTCCAGCATCTTCAACTGTCACGCTGCCAGGCAGGTCTCTTTCTTGCAGGGCGGCGACAACGGCTGCGCCAACGCCGTCGTCGCCACGCAAAGGATTTCCCAGACCCAAAATCAATGTATCTGCCACAATCGTTCACTCGCTATTACTAGACAAAATCAACATTAAGCATATGTGTTGAGCATGAGATACACGGATCGTATGCTCTGACTAGCATTTCCAATCGCTGTGCGATCTCGTGCTGTGGTTTGTACATAATTGAGGGGACCAGTGCCCGCATATCCGCTTCCACGTTCGCTACGTTTTGGTTAGTGGGGATAATGCAGTTGGCTCCAGTCAGAATGCCATCTTCGATCACATAATGATGAAAGAGGATGCCACGCGGCACTTCGCAGGCTCCAACCCCTTCGCCCGTCAGGCGTTTCGGTTTGGCCGGTTCTTCCCAAGCCACCTCCATCTCCAGCAGCGCATCAATCAGGTTTGCACCCTCGACAAAACAGTCTGCAATTTCCACAACTTGCGCCACCGTATTCATATAAGGATTGATACATCCTGGCTTCAAGTCAAGCGCGGCGGCTGCCGACTTTGCCCTGCTGTGTAACAAGTCATGATTGAGATTGAAACGTGCCAGCGCTCCAACCATGTAGCTTTCCCGCTGATTGGAGCAATGTTTGGCCGAGGAATGCTCCAAAATCTCCTCGTTGGTAACCGAGCGGTAAAGATCAATCGGCCAGCGTCCACCATCGCTGCTGACGATATCGCCATCAATAAAGCCATAAGCTTCTTCATTGCGCAGGGCAATATACTCTGTCTCGCGCTCGAAGTGAGGTATCGGCAATGATTGAAACAGTGCTACCGTTTCTTCCACGTCGGGCCAGAGCTCAACGAACTGTTCGCGCAGTGCGTATAGATCGGCTGTTGATGGGAAATGTGTAAAGCCGCCCACTGTCATCGCTATGGGATGCGTGTGCCGCCCACAGATCACCTTGCACAAATCTCCGGCCAGTTTCTTCAAACGTAAAGCGCGTAACACCACTTCGGGAGCTGTTTTCGCCAGCGGAATAACGCTGCCGACATTGAGAAAATCAGGGGCTACCAACATGTAAGCGTGTAATACGTGGCTATCCAAAATCTCGCCAAGGAAATTTAGCCGGCGCAGAAGCTTCGTCTGTAGCGAAGGCTCAACACCCAAAGCATTTTCAGCAGCACGTAATGATGTTGTGGCATGCCCCACAGCGCAAATGCCGCAAATACGAGAAGTGATTTGCGAAGCATCGCGGTACGGCCGTCCGCGCAACATAGACTCGAAGAAGCGTGGTGTTTCAGTAACCTGCAATTCACATTGCCTGATTTCGCCGTTGACTACGTCGACGACGATATTGCCATGCCCTTCCACACGTGTGATATGGTGAATATCGATGCTTACCCTATGAGACATGAGCCTTTTCCTCCTGAGCCAATTTCATCGCCTGGTTGGTCATAAACAGAGTCAGTTTTGAGTCGACCTCGTGCGGACTTAAGCCATGATCAGCCATCACCTGTTTCAGGGAGTCGATCTTAGGAAACGGAATGAGACCGCGACACCCATCGCAACTCATTCCGTATGCCGGGCAAACCGCCTTGCATCCAGCACGCGTAATTGGCCCCAGGCAAACCTGCCCGCGCTTATATACACATACATTTTCGTCCAGTTTACATTCAATGCAAACCGGATAATCAGGAGGTTCAGGACTGCGTCCTTGCATCAATGCCTTGACCACCTTAAGAAACTCATAACGGTCGATGGGGCAGCCGGGAATGATAGTGTCAACTTCGATCACATCTCCAATAGCCCTTACCTCATAGGCATCGAACCAATCCGCATATCCGCCATACACATACTGCCGCACGTCCTCCAGGTTTTGCTTATTACGGATAGCATTCACACCCCCGAGATGGGCACATGCGCCCAAAGCCACGACAATTCCTGCGCGATCTCTGATGTCCTGCAGCCGTTCTTCATCGCTGGCGCGAGAACAGGATCCTTCAATAAAGGCGATATCGTACGAATCGCTCTTTTCGCTCATAGCCTCACGAAATTCGACGATGTCTACCACCTCCAGGAGTTCGGGATAAGTCTGCAAGGCATCAATCACCGTCAATTGGCAGCCCTCGCAGCTTGTGAAGTCAAAAAACGCAACTTTTAGCTTCATTGTATTGGTCATGATAATGCCTCCTGCAAGTCCTCAATCTCCGCGTAGGAGAAGGAAGGGCCAGATTGACAGGTGTAAATATGATGCAGCTGGCAATGGCCACATTTACCTACGCCGCATTTCATGCGCCGTTCGAAGCTCAGCCAAATATTGCCTTTAGGTATGGGGATATTTAGCAGCTCCTGCAAGACAAAGCGGTACATGACAGGTGGACCTACCACCACCGCGGCCGTATTGCGCGGCACAATTTCCACTTCCGTGAATAGTGTTGTGATGACGCCCACGGTATGTCGCCATTGGCTATCGGGATAGTCTACGGTGAGATGCAATTCAACATCATCGCGGGCAGCCCATTCAACCAACTCATTGCGGAATAGCAAATCTTGGGGATTTCGCGATCCATACAGCACGATAACACGGCCGTAGTTCCCACGCTCATCGAGCACTTCTGTGATAAGAGAGCGCAGAGGAGCCATACCCAGGCCACCGGCAATCAGCAAAATATCTTTCCCTCGGAAAAGTTGCACTGGAAAACCGCGACCAAACGGGCCACGAATGCCAATGATGTCACCTGGCTTGAGCGCATGAAGCGCACTGGTCAGGTCGCCCGCGCGCCGCACACATAGCTCGAAGATTCCATTGCTGCGACTGGGTGAGGAAGAGATACTTATCGGAGCCTCGCCAATACCGAAAAGCGACACCTGTACAAATTGCCCAGGTCCGTGTCTTAACGAAAGATCATGAGGTAACTCTATCGTAAAAAGAGTCTCGTGTTCGGTCAAAGGCAACATCGACGCGATTCGTGCCGGAACTGGCATATAGATCGAGTCAGAATGTTTGACCTCTTCAATTAGACGTTTCATGATGTCGCCTCCGCTGTCGTAACCAGATCCGCCTGCGCCTCTTTCGCCATTGTGCGCTGGAACAATTCATTAAACACGCCAATGGGTGTGATATCCACCAAGCAGGCTGTTGCACACCGTCCACAGCCGACGCAGCCTACAATGCCAAATCCATCAAGCTGATACTTGCCCTTACGCATGAAACGATGGCGCTGCCGGGCCGACAACCTTGCCCGGAAGTCATGCCCACCAGCAACCGTTGCAAATTGGTGGATCTGGCAGGAATCCCACCGTCGCAATCGCTGGCCCTTTTCCAGTCTCAGATCTGCCTCATCTGTGACATCAAAACAGTAGCAAGTTGGGCAAACCTGTGTACACATGCCACAGGCCAGGCAACGTTCACCGAGCTCGTCCCACAAGTCACTATCGTAACAGTTGCCTAGTAGATCTGACATTTCAACAATATCAAAATCCAGTCGATAGGGGAATTGTTTCCACTTCTCGCTGTATTTCTGGTTTATACGCTCCATATCCGATGGCATGGCATCGAACGCATGGTGAAAACCATCCAGTAGTTTGGTACCTTTTCTTGTGCTCACGTTCAACGCATAGACATCGCCTAAGTCTATAATGTGAATATCGTATCCGTCGGCCGAACCAGCTGTTCCCATATCACGGCAGAAAGAGTGTTCCGTACACGGTTTAAGGCACTCGATACCTACCAAGTAGGTCTGCGAGCGATGCGCCTCATAATGTTGGTCCACATAACCTTGGCTGAACACATGATCAAGCAACTTCACAGCATGCAGATCGCAAGTGTGAATTCCCAAGATAACTGTTGGCTCGCTTGCTATGTTAGCTTCTATGCGGCTTCCATCCAGGCCATACTGCAACATTACCTCGCGCGGAGGGAGCAAATACTTCTTTGGGGGAAGTATTGTAGGTGGATACTCCAGGCGGAGTTCGTCAATAGAATCAATTTCGTCAAAAACAAACTGGCCATGCTTCTCCACTGGTCCGACAACACGATATTGTTGGTTTAGTCGAGCAACCCAGTCTGAAAGCACCGCCCTGGGCATGATTTTGTAGCTCATTTTCGTGCGCTAACCTCCTCAATACTAGTGTCTGAACGGGCTGTTCTAGCCTCTCCCGCCCCAGACATTCGCGATTTCTGCAAAATAAAAGCGCCAAAGAACAGTATTGTTCCCCAGCGACTCTTCAATCAACGTGATTCGTGCAAACCAAATGGTCCGCAGCACTTAGTTGCAGTATGCCTCAATATCGGATGTGATTCAATGACGTTTGTCAACATTTCCCATGACAAAGATCACTATTTGTGAATTTATTCACATACAAGATTCGTTGAGTGGTGAAACGAGGGGCTAGGCACCTTGCCTTATCCTATTTTCCGCTACCATTTTGTTGGTGCGCAAAGGCATCTAGGTAGGGGGTTTGTCCAGGGGTGGCGCCACGGCCAGGAAATCGACCGCAAAACGCCGGCTGTAGGCTTCGATGAGCGACTCTATACGTGCTAAATCGGTTGATGTCACAATTAATCCAGCATGGTACTTCTTGCCCAATCGGTAGACGATTTCCGGATCTTCGTATGCTGACAGATCTGGATGCTCCTGGCGCGCCAGGCAAATAAGTACCCCGGCGTATTGTCCGGAATCCTGCGGCACACTATAGAATTCTCCACGAGCATAGGCGATTTCCAGCTTAGCCCATTCTGCCCACAGGTTTATACCCGCAGCAGCTTCCACCAACTGTTCGATATTGGCACCACCGACTCGTGCAGCCGTTTCCAGAAAATAGAATCGGCCGTCTTCTCCCCTAATGAACTCCGTGTGTGTAACACCACGCGGCATTTCAAAAGCGTGCAGCAACTTTTCATTCAGCGCCAGCAACGCCACGCTCTCTTCAGAATCACGCAACAGAGTCCGTGTCACAAAGACCCCACCCTCATGGGCCACACTCATTGGCGGCTGAGTGTACTTATGCGGCAGGGCAAACTGCACCTGTCCATCCCAGATGATCGAGTCCACGTGATAAACCTCTCCTGGAACAAATTGCTCCAGATGGAAGAACGACTGCTCGTCACCCAACTGATCCAGCCAGCGCCACACCTCTTCCGCAGAATGGACTTTTTTGATGCCCATCGCTCCGGCCTCGGACCGGGGCTTGAGCACCCAAGGTGGAGACACACGATCCATAAATGAACGCAACCGATCATAATTAAACACAGGCGTAAATGCAGGTACTAAGAATCCCATTCGCCTTGGCCTGCTTACGCATGGCCAGCTTGTCCCGGAAAAATCGAGCAACCGTTTCGCCCAATCCGGGCAGCCGCAAATGTTCCCGCAGAGCAGCGGCCGTTTCAACGTCATAATCATCCAGGGGAACGATCTGCACGATGTCATTCGAGCGGTTGAGATAGCTCACCGCATAGAGGATATCCGGACGTGTGGATAGATCCGGCATCAGGAAACGCTCGTCAATATCCTCCATCGGCCACGCTTCATCTTTGATTTTTTCGCGCGTGAGCAACAATACACGGGCACCTTGTCGTTTTGCGGCCGAAAGGAAGGTGGTTCCCTTGAAGTAACTGGCCAAACATAAGATCGCTGCTTGATGTTCAGTTGGTCATAATGATTCTCCCGCACACGTACTACTCATACTTTTTAAGGACGGCCAACATACCGCCCAAATTTCTTTCAAGATCCAAATTCTCGTGATTCTTCAGCTCAATCGAAATAGAGGTGATTCCTTGAGTGGTCAGCCAATCCCCGGCATCACCAGTCACTTCATATGCTGAAAAGCGCTCGTAAGCAGTGTAACCGGCAGCTTCCCCATAGATCCGGGCAAGATCCATCGAAGGTTGATCCGTATTGGGACAACCTGAGGCGAATACGCCATTGGCGGCGCTATGAAGGAAGATCACTGCATCAGGCTGATGCTGCAATATGAAATCACGCAAAAAAATCGTCTCCGGTTCTGAGAACGCCGCTTCGCCGCCGCTGACCACGTGACCACGCCACAAGGCCGCTGGAGCCCATTGACAGTCCCAATTCCGATTCAAGTCGACACCGTTGCCATTGAACCGTCCGGGGATACTATCCTGAGCAACGTCAGCCATGGTAAAAGGGCCAGTTTTTCCTGTCACCACCTCCTGGCCGTCCGGATTCGCGGCTGGAATGAAGGTCAAAGTAACCGCATCAGGCACCGCTGCGGGATGATCCTGGAAGTAATCGATTAACTCGTACGCCAATAAGATGGTATTCCATTCGTAGCCACCGTGAATCCCACCGACGATGATAATATGCCGTGGTCCGTCCTTGAACTGGTAGGTCGTAAGCGGAAATCCACGGCTAGAGTGCCCAATATTGCCAACAGTATAATGCACAGTTTCGTCAATTGCCGCTGCTGTTAAGGTGGGTGTCATGGATGACGTCGCGGATATGGCAGTCGGCTCAAACGCGGGCGAGATTGCCGGAGAAAGCGTAGGCGAAACTATTGCAGCAGGCGTTACTTGTAAAGCGTTGGATGTGGGATCTGGTGTTGGCAGTAGGCGCGCAGGTGAAACCATTGGGACTGCTGTTTTTGCTGCTGGTATTTGCTTCGCCTCCAGGATCTTGGTCGGAATCGTGGTAAGTGTCAGCGGCTGTGAATTAACGGACGTAGGAGCTGACAGAGAAGCAACCACGACGGCAGATGTGCTTTCCTGCGATGGAGCAAGGGTAGGAGTCGATGATGATGAGAAACCATCAACCGAATTACAGGCCATAAGTGTTAAAAGCAGCCAAACCAATAGGGTTCCAACACCGATGCGTTTTATCTGGATGCGCCGTAGAGCGATTGACTTGATACTTAATTGGCATAAGTGTCCAGGATCGCTCTTATACCGGCCAGGTTGTTATTCCAATCGACATTTTCGTAATCAGGCAATAGAATGGCGATGGCGGGTATACCTTGCTGGTCGATCCAGTTCGTCCCGTCACCATTCAATTCCTGGTTTGTAAGATCTTCAAAATCAGCAATGGGATAACCGGCGGCAAAACCATAAATCTCCGCCGGTCGTTGTGATACCGACGGCCGTGAACCGCACGCGCCAGGTGAAGACAAGCCATCCTGAGCCCTGGCCTCCCAAAAAACGACAACTGCTGGATCCATCTCCATTATAAAGTCTCTCAACGCTTGCGTTTCCGGCTCGGAAAACGGGGCCTGGCCGCCGCTTCCGGGGACTACACTGCCGCGCCATTTAGCATCTTCTATCCAGCGACAGTCCCAGTTGCGGTTAAGATCAACACCATTGGCGTTCAAACGGCCGCCAAGCTCACCTGGAGCGTAAGGGCTGTCAGGACTGGCATTGGGAATTATATACAATGCCGCCGATGGCGGGATCACGGCCGCATTGTCGCTGAAGTAAGCAACTGCCCTCTGTGCCAGCGACACCGTCGATGGGGCGGAACCGGCATGCAAACCGCCAATGAAAAGCAGTGCATTCTCGCCTGATCCGAAACGTAAAGCCTCAATAGGCGACCCGTCAACAGAACGACCAATAACCATTGTCGTCGGACTGAGATCAGGGGTAATTGTTGGCTCGATCGTGGCCGTCAATGTAGGAGAGGGCTGTGGCGAAATTGTCGCCTCGGGAGTCGAGGTCTCTGTGGGCACAGTGGTTGCTTGAGCGGCTTCGAGTGTGTCTTCGGTTGCAATTGCGGGCACGGCTTCTGCTGCAGCTTCAGGCGAGGCTTCTTCTATCACCTCGACAGAAGATGCCGGCTGTGCTCCGGCCGCCAGTGGCAAGGCTTCATCTTCCGCGCTACTTGGCAACTCAGAAGGTTGAGCAGGATTGAAAAAGGGATTATAGGACGAACGGGCAAATTGCCAGACCGTAAGCAACAGTAAAATTATCAGCAGCGGAAGCAACGCAAAAGGCCACCACCTGCGGCGTGACTTTTCGGCCTGTGGCGGGGTATCCGTTGGGGGAACCAAAATCTTCGATTGGCTAAGTCGGTATTCCTCGGTTGGATACGGCTGCCATATGCCTGCTTGGGTCACCATGCCAACACCACCCTCAGCTTTGATGACCTGATTGATGGCACTACGCATTTCGGATGCTGTCTGAAACCGCTCATTCACGTCTTTTCGCAGACAGCGGTGCACCAGATATACCGTTTCCGGTGCCAGATCAGATCGGAAATTCTCTAGAGGGGGTGGCTGTTCATAAACATGCTGGTGCAGCACAGCCATCGGTTCGGGGGCGTCAAACGGCCGTCTGCCAGCCAATAATTCATACAGAATGACCCCTAGAGAATACAGGTCTGAGCGAGCATCAACCGCTTTCCCACTGGCCTGTTCGGGGGACATATAATGAGGCGTACCAATTAGCGTGCCTGTGTGCGTTATTTTTGGATTACTCTCCACCGCGGCAATTCCTAGATCCACCAGTACAGGACGGCCGTCGGGACGGATCAAGATATTACTTGGCTTGATGTCGCGATGCACTACTCCAGCGGCGTGTGCTACCTGCAAAGCATCTGCCATCTTGCCGATAATGGTCAGGGTCTGGTTGGTATCAATCAGCCTCCTTTGCTCAGAAACCTTAATCAGGGTATCGCGCAGGGACCCTCCTTCAACGTACTGCATCGCGATATACGGCCGTCCATCATTTGTCACGCCAATAGCATATACATGCACAATGTTGGCATGATCCAATTGCGCCACCGTCTGTGCCTCCCGCTGGAAACGAACGACAAATTGTCGGTCGGCCACTAACGCGGGCAGCATTATTTTCAAGGCGACTTTGCGCTGCAGCTTCTCCTCGTAAGCGAGGTAGACGTCGGCCATACCCCCACGCGCAATATGCTCTCGGATTTCGTATTGCTCGATCCGCTGCCCTACCAGCTCTTTAGGATCAGACATTTTCACTCACTCTTGTAGGGTCAATGTGCCCCAGGTTTCAGGATACGTGAAGTTACGATCAATAGAAGTTGATTTCATCACCTCTTGAACGGCCGTTCCCGGCCCATCATTATCCGACACATTCAAAGCGAATCCAATTCTATGACCGGGTTGTGGGCTTATGTCCAGATCTAGCCAGGGGATCGCGATCTCCAAACTATAGCCTGCCTTGCCCTGGTTTTGCGCACTTAGCAAAATACCGTTTTCACCAAGCCGCTGGTACCGTCCTCCGGCACTGCTCCGCCAGAAATGATGAGCCGAAGGAACAGCACGAAAATCACCGGGTGAAACATTGAGTTGAAAATCATCAGCATTAAGCGTTGTGCCGAAATCTCCCTCAAGATCGGTATCGAACTGAATTTCCACGCTGTCCCCTTTATATATCTCTATGTCAGATTTCGTCTGGACGTGGGTATCATCTTCTACGGTAACTGCGAGATATAAATTATCATAATCCCAGCCAATTTGCCATACGGCTTCAATATCGTCGCTGCCATCCCACGAATCATCAGAATAGACAGGAAAGGCAGACAAATAAGTTGGGGCCTCCGGCCATTCCGCCGGCCAACCGTCGATGTTAGGCGGTGATGCCGAGAATGCGGCCGCTATGTCAGCCGTGGTCTGTGGTGGTTCAACAAGGCTCGTAACAGTCCCATCTCCCTGCGCCCGAATAAAAGTGCTGTTTACCCATCCTGATAATTCATCATGGCGAACTGGAACCCATAAATCCTCACTCTTTACATCGCCCATCCCTGCGACTTCAATTCCAGTTCCATCATAGGGAATGAGCCCTACGATCGGATTATCCGCGCCCGGACCAGAGTGCACGCTGAGAGAATCATCAGACGTAACACCTGACACGTAATACTTAACAAGCGGCGAAAGAGAGACGGGCATTGAGCTTTTGACCTGTCTGCGGATCGTACCAAACTACGCCAGCCGGAGGCGCGTCTAGTGGTGGCTCTGCACAACAAGAATTGATGCGCTGGTAAACGAAATAGTCATCAGACGTCCATTTGTACTCATCATAATTGACAAAGTCCCACTTTCCAGTTAACCGGGTTTTTTCGCTGCCATCCGAGCGAAAGACAAAGGCCTCGTTGTCACCCTCAAAACATTGCAGCAAAACCACAAAATGCCCTTTGCTAGGCGCAGGAACGATTTCTTCTATCTCAAAACAGCCACCCGCCTCCGCCGCTAAATCCAGGATTCGTGTGCCGCCAAAGCACATATCACCGTCCTCGCTAATGTAGGGGAATTCATCTTGTAATCTGCTACAGCCCTGATCATGGAGCACAGTCTCGGTAGGAGCAACGGTTATTGTCGCTTCCAGTGGAATTGTCAGGGCAACTGATTCAGCTGGAAGCGCCGGCGATGGACTGTCACCCATTATTTCGGGTGCATCAACTTCAGTTGATCGAAGCAGGAACAAACCGGCAGCCGCCACAATCGCCAGCGCGACAAGAACTGCCAGCGCCCAAACGGGCCACCGCCGCCGGGTAACTTTCAAGGTAGGATGCACCGCAATTGCCTGGGGCGTTTGCAACCCTTCATCCATAAGCGCTTGATCCAGAGCTGCCATGAGCTGACCAGCAGTCTGGAAACGCTTGTTTGGTTCCTTTTCCAGACAAGTATCCACGATCCGACAGGTAGTCTGCGGCAAACCGGGTCGTATTTGAGCCAACGGACGTGGGGGTAGGGTTACATGCTGGTGCAGCACAGCGAGTGGGCTGTCAGCAGCAAATGGCACATGTCCGGTTAACAATTCATAGAGGATGATGCCAAGTGAATAAATGTCAGAACGGCCGTCTGCATGCCGCCCCAATGCCTGTTCGGGCGACATATAATGTGGCGTACCCATCACGCTGCCAGTCTGAGTAAGCCTTGAGGCTCCCGTATCTAGCGCAGCGATTCCCAGATCAGTCAGCACCGGCTCGCCGTCGAAGCGTAGCAAGATATTACTCGGCTTGAGGTCACGGTGAACGATCTCCTGCTGATGGGCCACCTGCATGGCCGCAGCCACTTTACGTGCCAGATAAAGTGACTCGCCGGCCGACATCTGCTGTCCCATACGTGACAGTTCAGCTAGCTTCTGCTGCAATGTACCGCCAGATACATACTGCATCGCCAGATAGGGCCGGTTGTCAGTCGTCATACCTGTGGTGTAGATCTGGATGATATTGGGGTGATTCAGGCGCGCAACGGCCTCAGCTTCTCGCCGGAAACGAGCCGTTGCTGTCTGATCTTTTGCCAACTCTGGCAACATTACTTTCAGCACCACTTGTCGCTGAAGCGTCACGTCGGTCGCCAGAAAAACCTCGGCCATACCCCCCCGAGCGATCAGTTGTTGAACCGCATATTGGTTGATCTGCATTCCGATGAGAGTCGGCATTGGTTTGTTACTCGCTGCTTAATTGCGTCAGATAGATGCAGTTATGCTTGAACCTTCACGCGCATAGATCCCATGAACCATATTGATTTAATCCGCCTATGAGCCCTTGTTTCTAAAGTACTTGTCGATTAGTGACGTTATCTCAACATTGGTTTGCGACTGGACAGCCGCAAAAAAATCATCTCTGGTAACAAAACCACTCCGGTTCGCCGTCGAGTAATCTTGCAGAAACCGAGCAAATGCGTCCTCGCCCATCACATCTCGCAACTCGACCATGAAACGAGCAGCCATCCCATATACATTATGCACGAAACTTTCGCTGTCAGGGTAATCATAAATCGTGTCGTCAACATACCCCATTGGATTCCAACGATCAACACGGAACTGCCACCACCAGTCGGTCAGAGCAGGATAAAAACGTTCATAAAACAACAACTCGCTGATCATCGCCAGTCCCTCATCCAGCCACGGTTCATGAACCTGGTCGTTGCCCACAGCACCATACCACCATTGGTGGGCTACTTCGTGCGCAGTTATGGCAACCAACAGTGATGACGCTGTGCCATCATAGGAGTCAAAAGCAAAACCGCTTAGCGAGATCAGACCTGAATACTCCATGGCCGTCAGATAACCGTTCTCGGCAATGATCAACTCCTTATAGGGATAGGACCCATACAGTTCGCTGAAGAGTTCTATAGCATCCTTTGCTGTTTCGAGCACTACTCGTCCAGCATCCTGATAGCGGGCAGTCGTGTAAACTGTGATCGGCACACCGTTGAAATTTCCGTCCTGTCGAACATAATCTGGCATGGCCAGGAAAGAAAATGCCCTGGCATCCTCCAACCGGTAGCGGTGACCACCATCGTCCATAGTCTGCTCAAAGCCTGGAGCGGCAATGACAGTGGGCGTTGACGGCCTAATCTCTACATCGAAATCGGCGAGCCGGCTGATTACCGGGTCTCCAACTGGTTTGAACTCCCAAGTTTTCCATCCGCTACCGGACTGGTAGGGAACCAACGCCGGGTACCAATCACCCATCTGAGTGACGCCCTGCCCCCAACCGGCATTGCCTGTCGGCCCCCAGCCGGTCGGATTAAGTTTGGGCAGATTGAGGGCGAAATCAAGAGCGACGCTAACGTCCTGGCCGGGTTCGATTGAACGCGGCATGGTAATGTGCAGCATCGTGTTATCAAGTGTAGGGGTCACCTCACTTGTCACATCCTCCATCTGAACAGAGGCATCATTTAACTCGAATATTCCTGGCCAATAGGCAGGTGACACATGAAAAACAAGTTCATCCCATAGTACGTCACTCGTGTTCCGTACCGTCGTCTTCTGTTGAATCTGGGCACGATGTGTTTCTACATCGAGTAAAACATCGATCTCATAATGTGGCAGATCGCCATGCGCCACCTCATATAGAGGGCTTTCGTTGGGAGGAGGTGTCACTGGACTGACCGAAGCATCCTCTTCTACGACTTCAAAAAGAAAAATCGTGGCCCCTGCCCATGCTACAAGTTCGGGCTGCGGGCTGTCGCCGTCCATATTAACCAACTGGAGGCCACTGACGGGAATTCCCACGTCGGTTTTGCCACGAAGACGGCCGTTTTCATCTAACACAGAGATCACACCATCTGCAGTTCCCGCAAATATCTCTACCTGGCCATCCTCATCAACATCTCCACCATCAATGGCCTCAATGAGACGTCACCTAGTTGATACTGCCACTTAGTAGTGCCGTCAGAAGCCAGGGCGCTGATCTGGTCAGCACTGCCCACCAGGATATGGGGCGCGTCATTCCATTGTAGTCGTGTTAAGGCGTCTACTCGGATTACCGCTCTGCCAACGCCATAATTCTGTTCCAACCTGGTCAAACGTCTATCACCTCACCAGTTGTCGTTCCAACGATGATTTCTTGCTGCCCACTACCGTCTAGGTCAGCCGTAAGCAGATGGCTTGCGGGAGACGGCAGATTCTACCTGCCAACGTATTGCTCCTTGTTCTTCGATTAGCGACAAGAGGCCAGCAGCAGTAACCGCAACTATGGTGCGCAGATCCGCATGGGTCCCGATGCCATCGTAATATGGGTTACGGCCGCATCGCCTAATGCTACAGGAGATGCCCAAAGAGGTGTCAGCCGTTTCGTCCAAGGCCAGAAGCAGACCATTGTCACTACCAGCCAACAACCTGCACCAGAAGTACTGCTGAATTCGCATCCGTAAATGTCAGCGCCGTGACATTGCCAGGAGTTGCATACTGCCAGGAATAGCTCGACCTCTCCTTTAACGCATCCGACCACTCCAACAATTGGATGTGATCCCCTTGAACCCACGACGACATCTCCGTAGACGCTTCCATATACTTGACCCGTCGCCAGTGCCAATATAGGTTCGGAAAAAGATGCCTTCCAATAGGACCTGTTATTTTCGCTGAGCGTAAGAACCTGCGCTATCCTCTGTACAGCCACAATGTCGATATCGGGCCGCCATCGAGAGTGACAAAATCCACCATGGACACGGGCGAGTCGTGATCATGGCGCCATCGCTGCGTAGCGCAATTCTCGCGCGCAGAGAGAACTCTCCGTCGGTAAGCGGGAGCAGCTGGCAGGTCCTGCCTCCAAAGCTGGCGGAACGGCTGTAACTTCAATAGGCACTGTCTCGGGAACGGTCGTTGCTACGTCTGGCGTCACATCAGCCGCCGGAGGCGGTGCAGGGCTAGATTCTTCAAAAGAAAGGGAAGAAACGTCATTACAACTGACCAAAAGGAGTGTCAGCACCGCAACTGCTAGGCAGCGCCATGTTTGCTTAATCATGAATCCCAAGTATATGCGTTTCATACCAATACGGGTGAAATGGTCAGCTACGGGCCAACAGCGGTTCCATCCAACCCACAACGAATACCTCGGAACTGCGTGCTGGTATCCGGAGGGACCGAACCACGATTGGCGGCACGCGCATAATGCTGATAATTGGCGTAGCTACCACTGCGCAGCACCCTATGCCCATTCGGCGACGAGCCCGGACCTCGCGGATCTCGGTCCGGAGCATCGTGATAATAGTTTGGATCGAACCAATCTGCAACGTACTCCCAGACATTACCCGCCATATCCAGCACGCCATAGGGACTGGCTCCGCTCAGGTAATCACCAGTCGCGGAGATCCGCTCGCCTCCCCGATCCTGCGTATTGGCATCACCTACACTAAAAGTATCACCCCAGGGAAAGATGCGTCCATCCTCTCCGCGTGCCGCTTTTTCCCACTCAGCTTCTGTAAGCAGACGCTTTCCAGCCCAGGCGCAGTAATCCCGGGCATCGTTCCAAGTGACCCATACTACCGGGTAATCGAAAAACTGTGGGTCATCAAAATAGTCGTTGCGGCTGTAGCGACCACTGCCGCTTGGTAATGCGTTACACAACCCGCTACTAACGCATTCCCGATACAGGGCATTGGTTACTTCTTTCTCATCGATGTAGAAGCTACTGATAAACACGCTGTGCTGTGGCGATTCACTATTGAAATCGCTTCTAGAACATCGCTCTCCGTCGGGATTTGCCTCGCAAAGTCGTAGAGCATCCTCTATTTGCGATGAGGTACTGCCCATGAGAAATTCCCCTTCGGGTACCAGGCGCATCAAGGCGCCATCATTGCCACGGTATGTCTGCGGCAAGCCCGCCATGGGCAACGCTGTGGGTGAAGGTAGTTCCGGAGCTTCTGTTGGCACCAAAGTCTCGGTAGGTGGCGGTATTGTAGGATCTACAGGCTTCTCCGTCTTAATGGGCTCTGGAGTCACCGTTTCTTCTTGCGGAACAACGGGCAACGTGGGCACAATGGACACAATTTCGACTTCTTCTTTGTCTGCTTCCACCGTGCCCAGCAGGGGTTACGGTGGGCGCCGGTGAATCGCCGTAGCCAAACAAACTTAGGGCCAGACCACCAGCAATCACAAACAGAATGAGCACCCCTCCGATCGCGAAGAACAGTTTTTTCGAGCTTCCTCGTTTTGCTGGTGTTGGCGCCGGTGCTGGCGGATGAACCACGCGGGATCTGTTTACCAACTCCGCTTCACCTTCTGGCAGCAGGACCGTCGTCTTAAGCACATATCCTTGCTGACCTTCCACTTCCAGGGCCCGATCGATCGCTTTGACAAGTCCCGCCGCTGTCTGGAATCGCCGATTTGGATCCTTCTGCAAGCAAGTAGCTGCAACATACAAGGTTGGCCCAGACAGGCCGGGACGCAACTGCTCCAGGGGTATCGGCGCTTCATATACATGCTTATGCAAAATGGCGATGGATTCGTCAGCTTCGAATGGTCTAGACCCGGCCAGCAATTCATACAGGATAACGCCCAGAGAGTAAATATCAGAACGGCCGTCAAGTTGTGTGCCACGCACCTGTTCCGGTGACATATAGTGCGGGGTTCCGATTAGACTACCGGTTTGTGTAAGCTTCTCACTGCCCTGGATGGCTGCGATTCCCAGATCGACCAGCACCGGCATGCCATCATCCGGCCGGATCAGCACGTTGCCCGGTTTCAGGTCGCGATGAACAATGCCCGCTTGGTGCGCATTGTCCAATGCAGATGCCAAATGGCGTACAACTGCCAAAGCCTGTGGCGCAGGCGCCACTTTACTTTCCGCCTCCCAATGTCGCAAGAGATCTCGTAGAGATCCGCCCTGGATATACTGCATAGCAATATATGGTTGCCCAGTTGGAGTCAATCCCACGTTGTAGACCTGGACGATATTGGGGTGATCAAGGCGCGCGACTGCCTGCGCTTCCCTCTGGAAACGTTTGACATATTGGGGATCTTGGGCCAGCGCACTCAACAATACCTTGAAGGCAACCTGGCGGCCGAGCTGCACATCGCGAGCTAAATACACATCAGCCATTCCCCCGCGAGCTATGTGCGCTTCGATCAGATAGTGGTCAATCTGCATTCCGACTATATTCGAAGAGTTCATGCTTATTCCCAAAAGTGTTTATCACTTTGAATAATAGATCCCGGATCTTCAAGACCCAAAAGGTTGGCGGAATATATCGACACTTCCGTCACGGTCAGATTGAAACAGCAACCATCGGCCATCGGCCGAGAAAGCAGGCAACTGGTCACGCGCAGCATGAGTGGTTAGATTTATTAGGCCGCTGCCATCTGGCCTGATGGCGTAGATTTCATAATTACCGCTTCGATCCGATTCAAAAGCGATCCATTGTCCATCCGGTGAGAAAACCGGGTTTGCATCCCTGGCCGAATCACTCGTTAATTGCCTAGTTGCACCACCCGTCCAAGGGACAGTGAATATATCGTGATTGCCATACTGATTAGATTGAAACACAATGCTCTGCCCATCCGGCGAAAAGACAGGATAGGTCTCGTCGGCATCCGTATCAATAACTGCGTGATCTTCGCTGCCATCGGCACGCATGACATTTACCCCCCAACCTTTATCGCGCTTAGTTAGATATACAATCCATTGTCCATCCGGTCTATAAGACGGGTATTGGTCAGCGTAAGCCGTCTTTGTGATCTGCCGTAAATCTTGACCCTGGTTCGTCATCGTATAGATATTCCAATTTCCGTCCAACTCCGAGACGAAGACTACCGAATCACCATCTGGAGAAAAATGAGGGTGATAGTTATCTACGGCATTGTCAGTCAATTGGTTCCACTCACCCCCTTGTGCATCCATACTATAAATCTGCCAATTTCCGCTGCGATCGGAAGCAAAAAGCAAGGTGTCGCTGATCAGGCGATAATGCCGGCGTAAACTCGTTGCCGCTGCCGGAGGTCATGCGGACCAGCCCATTACCGGGCAGGGAGTCATCCTTGTTCGGTTCTGGCGTCGCCGTAGGAGTCTTCGTCAGTTCTGGCATCACCGTAGGCGTTAGGGCTGCTCCTGGTGAAGCCGACACGGTTTCGGTAGGCGTTGGCGTCAAAGAAGGTTCTTCTGTTACAACTGCAACTTGCACAATCTGTGGCAACTCCGTCGCTAAACCCGGAACAGTAAGCGGTATGGTTGACCCGGAATTGCCGTCCGGTGTCGAGTAGATTTGACGGTAGGCAGTGTAACCGATCAGCAACAACGCAATCGGAATCATAGCAGCGAGTATCCATTTGACCTTTGACTTAGGCTTCGGTTCAGGTGTTTGCAGCCCGCGTTGGTGTGGGGGCACTGTTCCTAGCGGAGGCGTATCGATCACCGTGGGCGCGGTCGCTCCTACGTAACCTTCCGCTCGCGCAGCCTGGTCGATTGCAAGAGCCAATTCGGTAGCAGTCTGATAGCGCACCGCAGGATCTTTTTGCAGGCAAATCTTAACCACTTTATAGGTGTCCGGAGCCAGTCCGAACCGTATTTGTTCGAGCGGTATTGGCTGTTGGTACACCTGCTGGTGAACTATTGCCAACGGGGAATCAGCGTCAAACGGCGGCCGTTTGCCGAGTAACTCATAGAGGACAACACCCAGCGAATACAAATCTGAACGTCCATCTACAGGCTTTCCCACAGCTTGCTCTGGTGACATATAGTGAGGTGTGCCCAAAACACCACCTGTACGAGTTAGACGGGTTGAAGCCTGCTGCACAGAGGCAATGCCCAGGTCAGACAATACGGCCGTGCCATCTTCGCGCAATAAGATGTTGCTTGGTTTCAGATCACGATGCACAATCCCAGCCGCATGGGCAACTGACAGTGCAGCAGCCATCTGGCCGGCAACTGTCAGGGCATAGGCTGCAGAAACCCATTTCTCTCGCCTGGCCAATTCCTGGAGACGCTGACCCAGCGAACCACCACTGATATATTGCAGCGCTAAATAAGGTTGCCCGTTTGGGGTGAGTCCAATCGAGTAAACCTGAACGATATTGGGGTGCGCCAACTGCGCTGTCGTTTGTGCTTCACGCTGAAATCGAGCCGTGAGTTCTTCATTAGCAGCCACATCAGGCAACATTAATTTCACAACGACGCGGCGATCCAAATTGGTATCTTGAGCCAGATACACATCTGCCATACCTCCGCGCCCGATATGCTCCAAAATATGAAACTGATCTATTTGTTGGCCAATAAATTGGTCATCACGCAACATTAATAGTTGATATCCCTCCCACTATCGCGGGCTAAGTGATCGGCCCCAGGCCGGATCATAACAGTCTCCGCGAGACGTAAGGCGCTGCAGTACGCTGCTCTCTATATCGATCACCCAGATATCGAACTGCTCAGCGCCAGATTGTTGGTAATTGGAGTGGAACGCGAGCCGGCGTCCATCCGGCGACCAGGCCGGTCGTTCATTGCTGGACCCTTCCGAGGTGATACGCCGTAGATTGGTGCCGTCGGCAGTCGCGATCCAGATTTGACGCAAGTCTCCTGTCCTTGATTCGAAAGCCACCTGCGTTCCATCCGCTGACCATGCGGGCGTTGAACTGGAGCTCCCGGCGTCGACGAGAAGCAGGGGAACGCCACCCTGGGGGGATAGCCGATATATGTTGAAACGGCCGTCTTGATCGCTTTCGTAGGCAATCTGGTCCGTAATGGACCAGGAGGGATCGTCATTATAGTTATTGTTGAAAGTAAGCTGCTGTTGATTCGCTCCGTCGCTGTCCATAATATAGATCTGCTTAGAACCGGTGCGATCGGATACAAATGCAAATCGGCCGTCGTCTGGAGACCAGGCTGCTTCATAGTTGTTATTTGTGCCGCTGGTCACCTGGCGCTTGTTGGCCCCGTCGATATCACTTACATAAATCTGCCAGGCGCCAGGCTCATTGGAACGATAGGCGATCTTTGTCCCATCTCGCGAGAAGGCAGGAACCACGCTGTTTCGGGGTTGGCCAACCAGCGGGATCTGCTCGCCGCTGGCTGGGCCATACAGATAGATTTGACTCTGCCCCTCGGAACCACAACTATAAGCGATTAGACCGTGGGCGAATTCTTGGGGAGCGGTAGTTTCTTCTAATTGAATAACTATTTCATCTGGTAATTCAGTTGTCTGCACAGCAGGAATAGTTACCGTTTCTTCGACAGCACGGGTCTCTATCTTTGCCGTAGGCGCAATAGTCGGGGTTGGCGGAAGCGGAGCAGATGTTGCCGTGACAACAACGATCATTGGCGCGGACGTCGAAGATGCTCCACTGGATACGGTTGGTGTCCGGCTTCGCTGCCAGAGGAATAACGTCACAGCAAGTAGGAGCAACAATCCCCCTGAAATAAGGGCATAAGGCCACCACGGCCGTTTTTCGCTCGTGGAACTTGTCGTCGTAGGTTGCGCAGGCCTCTCCCCCCTTGTTCCAGGGACAGGATTTACGACCGGTTCAATAACTGTCAGTTGCGAGGCGCTGATTGTGATCAGAGGATTGGCATTTTCAGCGGCTATTACCCGATCAAGCGCAGCCGCCAGGGCCTGCGCATTGGGGAAACGATCTTCAGGGTTCTTTTGCAGACAGGTTTCTACCAAGCGAACTGTCTGCGATGTCAGATCAGGACGGACTTGAGCTAACGGCATTGGTTGCTCATATATGTGTTGGTGCAACATAGCCCAGGGCGAATCAGCATCAAAAGGGAGGCGGCCGCTGAGCAATTCATAGAGGATGACCCCTAATGAATAAATATCAGAACGGCCGTCAATAACTTGACTGCTGGCTTGCTCCGGTGACATATAGTTGGGGGTGCCAATAACACCGCCCGTCTGCGTCAAACGGAGTGTAGCTTGCTGAATGGCGGCGATGCCCAAATCCGAGAGGATTGGTGTGCCATCAGTGCGTAACAAGATGTTACTCGGTTTGAGATCGCGGTGAACAATATTGGCCTGGTGAGCTACCTGCAGCGCATCCGCCATTTGACGGGAAATGGATAAGGCGTAGATGATGGAGATCCATTGTCCTTGTTTGGCTAGGCGCTGCAAAAGGTCACTGAGCGACCCACCCTCAACGTATTGCAGGGCAATGTAAGGCGAACCGTCGGGCATCCTACCGGTGGTGTATACCTGAACAATATTGGGGTGGTGCAGCTGGGCCGTGGCCTGTGCCTCACGTTGGAAACGCTGCCGCAATTCTTCGCTTTCCACCAATGTTGGCAGAAGCACTTTAAGCACGACGTCCCGTTTCAGCGACTCGTCTGCTGCCAGATAAACCGAAGCCATTCCACCCGAACCCAGCAGCTGCTTGATCTTGAAGTTATCAACCTGCAACCCGATCAGCGAATTTTGATCATTCATTTTCTGAGTCGCCATCGTATCCTGCGAGCTAAGGTACCCATGATGGGTAGCTGCCACGTTCGGAGACATACGTGACATTGCTTCCATCGGCATTCATGATGTAGATATAACTGTAATCGCCACGCTCACGAGTGAAGAGTATTTTGTTGCCATCGGACGCCCAGTCCGCGCCCCACTCATAATCGTCGCTGGTGAAAACCAGGTGCGAATCGCTGCCATCAGCGTTCATCATGAAGATCGCCGCTTCATCCGCTTTGCTGATGGAAGAAAGATAGAGTATCTGGCGGCCATCTGGCGACCATTCCGGAGACCAGTCGCTCACGCTGTTGTTTGTCAACTGTCGCTGGTTACGGCCGTCTGAATCCGCAACATAAATCTCCCAAGTGTTGCCGGCCAAATCGCCGGCGTTAAACGCCAGTTGGCCATTCACCGACCAGCTAGGGTGCCCTGTCCTTAATTCATCAAAGGTCACTTGGCGCTCATTACTGCCATCTGCATTCATTGTGTGTATGTTGCGATTGCCACTGCGTTCGGAAAGAAATGCGATTTGCATCCCATCCGGCGACCAGGTAGGCAGACTATCCCTGGCAGCAGAATTGGTCAATCGACGCTGATTGCTGCCGTCAAGATTCATGGCATACACCTCCTGATTCCCATCCCGCTCTGACTGAAACAGGATCTGCCGGCCATCTGGAGATACAACCGGGTAATTGTCAGCGAATGCGTTGTTCGTCAATTGTCGCTGGTTGCTTCCATCCTGCTCCATGATGTAAATCTCAAAATCGCCGTCCCGGTTGGACTGGAAAGCGATCTGATTAAGACGAGGCAATGAACTGGGTGATGCGGTTGCGCTGGGCGTCGCGGTAGAGAACAGTGTCGGTGTAGAAGTGGGCGTCAACGTTGATGGGTCGAACGATACCGCCTGTCCCTCTAGCGAGGCCGTCTGTCCTGATATGGTAACGGTCGGCCGCTCAATCGAAGCCGTCGGCTCTTCAAACAAAGCTGTCGGAGCGGGTGGCAAAACGGCTCCGCCAGTAAGTGTGTCGGGCGGGCCAAAGAATCCTCGCAGCGACGCTTGTCCTAACAGCATGACGGCGAAACATAATATTAGCAGGAACGGAATCAGCCATAGCCAACGCCGGTTTCTGGCAGGTCTTGGTTGATCCGCTTGGGGAGCAGCGGGCGGCAGGGGACGGTATGGCTGCTGATCCAGGACCGTCGGCGCCATCGCAGCGACGTATACTGGCGTTTGCACGGCCGTCTCAGCCGCTATCGCTCCGTCCAACGCCGCCACCAGTTCGCCGGCATTCTGAAACCGCTGTTCCGGGTCTTTCCGCAAACAGGTTTCTACGAGCTGGCCTGTGATTGGCGAGAGATCGTCTCTGCTCGATAAGAGCAGTGGCGGAGGTTCGTAAATATGTTGGTGCAGTACGGCCAAGGGGCTCGTCGCCTGGAACGGTGGATTGCCAGCCAGCGTCTCATATAGTATCACGCCCAGCGAGTATATATCGGAACGGCCGTCCAGATCCTTCCCTTGCGCCTGCTCCGGGGACATGTAATAAGGCGTGCCCATCACCTCGCCAGTTCGTGTTAGCCGGGTTGTCGACTCGACGGCGGCAATACCCAGGTCTGTGAGCACGGGCGTCCCATTGGGGTGAAGAAGAATATTGCTGGGCTTGAGATCGCGATGCACAATACCCGCCCCATGGGCGGCTTTCAGCGCATCTGCGATTTGGCGCATGATGGCAAGCGCCGTCTGCGTCGGCAGTAACTGCCCTTGTCCAGCCAGAAGTGTCAGTTTTTCGTGCAGCGTCCCACCCCGGACATACTGCATGGCCAGGTAGGGTCGGCCATCCGGCGTGAGTCCCGTGCTGTAGACCTGGATAATATTGGGGTGGTTTAGCCGTGCCGCCGTCCGCGCCTCACGCTGGAAACGGGTGATAAATGCTTCGTTCTGCGCCAGATGAGGCAGCATTATCTTTAGCACTACCTTACGGCCTAAACCCACATCGTCAGCCAGATAAACATCGGCCATGCCACCTCGTGCCAGAAAGGCACTGATTCTGTAACTGGCTATCTGTCGACCAATCAGCGACTCTGTATTGGTCATTGAATTCCCCTCCTATTGCCGGTTTCTATGGGCTGCAGCTTTCGCCCGTCGCTATTTCATCTATAACACCTTCATGTACCCATCCTTCTAGGGTAGTATTTGCAACCGACTGGATTTTGATGAATCGACCTAAACCGCAAGTTCCGCCCGGGGACCTGGGAAGATCGTTCAAGATTTTGACCTCGTCCCCAACTTCCAAAGCCAACATGGTTGCGCTGCAACCAGCATTGAACTGCGTATCGTTCCAAACAAATAAGACCGTATTATTGTTTGCACAACCCCTACGCTCATTACCATCTGGTGTGGCGGCGAGTGTCGGTGTTGGCTGTGGTGCTGGCGTATCCGGAGGAGGAGTCGTGGCCGAGGCTGTAGCGGTCGATCCGACCGGCGCGATTATTGGTTGTTCAGTTGCAGTTACCGCTTGTGCCGAGGGCGAGGGAACTACTGTTGGCAAAACACCGGAAACCTCATCCGATGGCGATATCGCTTCTGTAGGCACGGTTGGTTCCACGGCCGCAGTATCACCTTCATCATTCCGATTTTGCAGCAAAAATGCCACCGGCAGGGTAATCATTAAGATAACGGCGATAACCCCCAAGATAATTAGCCAGGTCGGAACCTTTCCTTTTTTATCCACCGGTGCCGGTGAAACGACGGTAGCCGGGGCCATCATGGGTGTCAAAGTAGATTCATCTGCGAACGGTACGGGCAGCGGTGCTACAGTGGGTTCATCCGCGAGCGGCACAAAGGGATCCATCCTCATCACAACGGCCGTGATGTTATCCGTGGCCTCGGCGTCTATGGCCGCCTCGACGAGCAGTCGGGCAGCGCTTTTCGCCCCATTATTGGTCAGTAAGGGAAGCATGCGACTATCCGCAAGGACATCATATAACCCATCCGAACAGAGCATGACAATATCGCCCTTCTGCAAAACCTGTGTTTGCGAGATGTTAACATTCACCTCTGGCTTGTTGCCCAGAACCTGCGTCACTACGTTGCGAAACTCGTGATTGGCCGCTTCTTCTTCCGTAATCAGACCCGCGTCAACCTGCCGTTGAACCCATGTATCATCTCGTGTTAGCTGGCGCATTTCGCCCTGGCGAACGAGGTAGGCACGTGCGTCACCTACATGCGCTACGAGGAGCTGTCCCGCATCCTGCACCGCAGCCACAAAGGTAGAACCCATGCGCCTGACCTCTCGATTTTGCGCTTCTTCATACACGGTCTGGTTGGCCTGTTCCAAAGCGTCTCGCAGCGCTTCCGTTACAGCTTTGCCTTGTTGCCGCCGATCATAAAAAACACGGCGAACCGTCTGCGCAGCCAATTGTGCTGCGAGAGCACCATCTTCCTGGCCTCCGACCCCATCAGCCACGAGGACCAGCATGCCAAGGTGTGTAGCGAAACCCTCGTCAGGGATCCAGAATGTATCTTGATTCTCTGCTCGTCTGGGTCCCGTGTCGCTGGCACCACCGACCAACTCCGGCGCGTAGCCGCGTAGATTTTTGTCACTCAATTCTTGTGCATCCATAATGTACCCTGCCCCCTTCATGCTGAGTACCGGAGCGGAGGTTGAAATAAGAAGCCCTATTAACCAAGCCCACCTGGAAAAGGATAGTTCTGGACAATCCAACACAGTATATCTGCAAGTGAGGCCAAACTCAACCGGATCGCCTCGTAATCATGGCTAGCCCACGCACTCATTTTCATGAAATTCAGGAGAGTGAAGATGATTGGGTGCAACCCTTGAAAAAACTTAAAAATCATGCGATCATTTGACTAGAAGATGACAAATGATATACTTGCTTTTGCCCTGTAAAAAGAGCACTTAGGTTGGCACGCCTAGATGGCAGTTTGTCACCTTAACAAATGTCTTTGGCTCCCCTGATAAGGTCCTTCTATATTGATACCAACCAGAGAGTCAAATGAGGTTTCTTGCCGACGTAGCTCAATTGGCAGAGCAATGCTCTTGTAAAGCATAGGTTATGGGTTCAAGTCCCATCGTCGGCTCAGGCGGCAGTTGACGAAACTATTTTACAATTTGGGTCAGTGTCCCGAGCGGCAAAGGGGGCGGACTGTAAATCCGCTGGCGATAGCCTTCGTAGGTTCGAGTCCTACCTGGCCCACTGCAAGCAATGCTCAGTAATCAAGCGCCGGTTCTGAGCATTGTTGGTGTTAATAGGGTTACTTGCCCACGTAGCTCAGTCGGCAGAGCGCATTCTTGGTAAGAATGAGGTCATGGGTTCAAATCCCATCGTGGGCTTTTTGCCCCGCTTACCAGCTCAGGTAGCGGGGTGTTGTTATGAATAGTGAATAATAGCGCGAGTCATTATTAGTCTCGTGCATGGTATTTTGCGATATACTCAGCAAAAAAGGATTGAGGGATTACAATGGCCAAAGAGAAATTTGTGCGCGAGAAGCCACACGTCAATATTGGTACTATCGGGCACGTGGACCACGGAAAGACGACTCTGACGGCAGCCATCACCAAGGTGCTGGCGATGAAGGGGTTGGCTGACTTTTCGGCGTTCGACCAGATCGACAATGCGCCGGAAGAAAAAGAGCGCGGGATCACGATTGCCATATCGCATGTCGAATACCAGACGGAAAAGCGACATTACGCCCATGTGGACTGCCCGGGTCACCGTGATTATATCAAGAATATGATCACCGGTGCGGCGCAGATGGATGGGGCGATACTGGTTGTATCGGCACCGGACGGACCGATGCCACAGACGCGGGAACATATCTTGTTGGCGCGGCAGGTGGAAGTACCGGCGATCGTCGTCTACGTGAACAAAGTGGACCAGATGGATGACGAGGAATTGCTGGAGCTGGTGGACTTGGAGCTGCGAGAGTTGCTTGATGTATACGAGTTTCCAGGGGACGAGACACCGATAGTGATGGGCAGTGCATTGCAGGCGCTGGAATCGACGAGTGAGGACCCGGACGCGCCGGAGTATGCATCGATCTGGGAGCTGCTACGCGTGGTAGACGAGTACATTCCCGATCCGCAGCGAGAAACAGAGCTTCCGTTCATGATGTCGGTAGAAGACGTCTTTTCGATCAAGGGGCGGGGCACGGTGGTGACGGGACGGGTGGACCGCGGCACATTGCTGCCGGGCAAAGAAGTAGAAATCGTGGGCTTGACCGACCAGGTTCGCAAGGTAGTTGTGACCTCAATGGAGATGTTCCACAAGATCCTGGACAAGGTCGAAGCGGGAGACAATGCGGGACTGTTGTTGCGCGGAGTTGGACGCGAGGAGATCGAGCGTGGCCAGGTATTGGCGAAGCCAGGCAGCATCACACCACATACAGAGTTCATGGGTGAGGTGTATGTGCTGCGCAAGGATGAAGGGGGGCGGCACAAGGCGTTCTTCAACGGCTACCGACCGCAGTTCTACATCCGCACGTTGGATGTGACCGGTGAGATCACGTTGGGGGAAGGTGTGGAAATGGTCATGCCTGGCGACAATGTGAACCTGAAAGTGAAGTTGATCACGCCGGTAGCATTGGAGAAAGGGAGCCGGTTCGCCATTCGCGAGGGTGGCCTTACTGTCGGCTCTGGTGTGATAACCGAAATAATTAATTAAGAGAAAATTGATCGTATGGCGTATTGTGGGGTCTCTGGCCCAATTTGTAATACGCCATACATGGCAGGTTTACTATGGCTAAAAAAGCAGTCCGATCTCACATCATTCTAGCCTGTACAGAATGCAAAGAGCGGAATTATATTACGGAGAAAAACCGCCGTAACGATCCCGGCAGGCTGGAACTAAACAAGTATTGTTCGCGTTGTCGTTCTCATACAATGCACCGCGAAACACGCTGAGTACGTTCAGGTGCTTTTGTAGGGGGTTAGCTCAATTGGTAGAGCGACGGTCTCCAAAACCGTAGGCTGCGGGTTCGATTCCTGCACCCCCTGTTAGAATTAGTCTTATGGGAAGCTGGTTTTGAAGCAATTCATCCAGCTTCCTAAACATTAGGCGAATGAGGAACACTTAACGTGGCAAAGAGTAAAAGCGAGAAGAAAACAGTAGGCCAGCCAAATGCGGTTGCACGCTATTTCCGTGAAACACGCGGTGAACTGCGCAAAGTTACGTGGCCGACAAGGCGAGAGTCTTGGCGGCTGACCGGTATTGTGCTGGCTGTCACGATTGCTACAGCCGCTTTCCTGTGGTTTTTTGACACAATCTTTGGGGGCAGCCTCCAATTCTTGATCGAAAGGATGATTGGTTTGTAGCCTACTAGTTTGGTTGCGACTCAAAGTGCGTCGACCGCATGCGGCCAGATTGGCATCGTGCCACAAAGCCCCGGTCTCAAAGGCGAAAACAGATGAGTGAAAGCGAAATAGCAGAGGAAACACAAGAAGAAACAATAGGCGATGAAGAACAATTCATCCCTGATGATAACCGTGCCTGGTTCGTGGTCCATTGCTACTCCGGTTACGAAAACAAGGTTCGCCACAGCATCGAACAGCGCATTGAGACGATGGGCATGCAGGACAAGATCTTTGATGTTGTGGTTCCTACAGAAGAAGAAATCGAGATCAAGGACGGCAAGCGACGTACCGTAGAACGCCGGGTCTTTCCTGGCTATATTCTCGTGCAAATGCTTATGGACGAAGATTCTTGGTACGTCGTCAGAAACACGCCAGGCGTTACGGGTTTTGTCGGCATGGGCTCAGAACCGACCCCTCTGCGCCCTGATGAAGTTGCAAAAATTATGAACCGTATGGAAGCCGAAGCGCCCAAGGTCAAATTCGATTTCCAGATAGGCGAAAAAGTCCGCATTGGTTCCGGACCATTTGCCGATTTTATCGGCACCGTTGCCGAAATCGATGCCGACCGTACCAAAGTGAGGGTGATGGTTTCCTTCTTTGGACGGGAAACACCGGTAGAGCTTGATTTTCTACATGTTGAAAAAGTATAAGAGAAACCCAGTAATAATAGTCGAGACTCGATCCTATCTTGAGGATTGGGCAGTAATACGGTAAGGAGGAGCCCATCAGGGCGCTAGGACTCCCCGGAGATAAGAAGAATGGCAAAGAAAGTAAAAGCAATCGTAAAAATACAAGTTCAAGGTGGAAAAGCCAATCCCGCTCCCCCTGTCGGTACGGCACTCGGACCTCATGGCATCAATCTCATGCAGTTCTGCAAAGAGTACAATGCCAAAACTTCCAATCAGGTTGGTCAAGTGGTTCCGGTTGAAGTAACCGTTTATCAGGATGGTAGTTTTTCCTTTATTTTAAAGACGCCACCGGCGGCAGATCTACTCAAGAAAGCAGCCGGCATTCGCAGTGGTTCATCCGTGCCCAATCGAGACAAAGCAGGAACTGTAACCACCAATCAGTTGCGTGAAATTGCTGAAATCAAGATGAAAGACCTGAATGCCTATGATGTGGAAAACGCAATGAGTATTATTGCGGGCACAGCGCGAAGTATAGGCATTACAGTAACTGACTGAGCATTTATCCATTAATGAAGTGGGAGAATGGGTTTACCCTGTTCGCTAGAACCACAAGGAGTAATCATGCCTAAAAGAGGACGTAAATATCAAGAAGCAGCGGCCAAGATTGACCGCAACAAACTCTACTCAAGAATTGAAGCAGTTGGATTGATTAAGGAAACAGCAACGACCAAGTTTGATCCGACTGTTGAGTTACACGTGCGCCTGGGAGTCGATCCACGTCATGCAGATCAACAGGTGAGGGATGTCGTGGTCTTGCCAAATGGTCTGGGTAAGGAGGTGCGGGTACTGGTCTTTGCTGAGGGTGAAGACGCCCGTCTGGCTGAGGAAGCCGGTGCAGATTTTATTGCAGACGATGAGACTATCAAGAGAATTCAAGAGGGCTGGGTAGACTTCGACGTGGCTATCGCGGTTCCGGCAATGATGGGTAAAGTCGGCCGTTTGGGCCGGATCCTCGGTCCACGTGGCTTGATGCCTAATCCACGTGCAGGTACTGTAGCTCCGGGTCCAGATCTGCCACGTCTAATCGACGAAGCCAAAGCTGGGCGTGTAGAATTTCGGGTGGATCGCACTGCTAATATCCATGCGCCCGTAGGCAAGGCCAGTTTTACGGAAGAACAACTGGTAGAAAACTTGCAGGCTATTCTTGATGCCATTAAGCGAGCACGGCCGGCCGCCACGAAAGGCACATATTTGCGTAGCGCTACATTAGCTAATTCTATGGGGCCTGGGATCAAGGTTGACCCGATTGAGGCAGTGTCATAGACTTGGTGGCGTTAATTTTGTTCATTGCTTAACAATAGTTAATATGAACGCTTTTCTCCGCTAAAGACAGCTGGTAGCAGCAGTTCCGATGTTGCTTTAATTCTGCCAGCCGAGGTGGGGATTCTGTGGCTGATTTTTTGATAATCCGCGCCTGTAATCGGCCGGTTTGTCTAGAGTTTTGCGCGAATCCTCATGCCCGTTTTGGTATGAGGATTTTTTATTATACTGGAAGGAGGTGACAATCTTTGGCTATTTCAAAGGAACGTAAAGACGAGCTCGTGGCCCAATACAAAGGCTTCATCGAGCAAAGTGAAGCCATTTTTCTGACCGAGTACGGTGGTATGACGGTGAAGGACCTACAAGCTTTGCGGCATAAGCTCCGCGAGGCTGATGGCAGGTTTTATATCACCAAGAACACCTTGTTGAAGCTGGCCCTTGAAGAATCGGATCTGCCTGCCCCTTCCGATCTGCTGATCGGACAGGTAGCTTCAGGATTTGCTATGGGCGAGGCGACTACCTTGGCCAAGGCACTGGTGAGTTTCGCCAAGAAACAGGACAACCTGACGATCAAGGGCGGCATCATGGATCAGAGGCTGCTGTCTGGGAAACAAGTGGAAGCGTTGGCAGAATTACCTTCGCTCGATCAGCTTCGTGCTCAGATTATTGGCATCATTGATGGCCCCGCTCGAGGTATTGTCTCAACGCTAAACGGTGGCGTGCGACAAATCGTCAATGTTGTTGATGCCTTTGCCAAGAGCGAAGAAGCAGAGCCTGAAGCCGCCTAGGCAGAATACTCAGGCAACCCTATTTTACCGATATTACATCTTATACTGAATTTAGATTCTGGAGGAATTTAACAATGGCTGATTTGGCAAAAATTGTAGACGATCTGAGTGGCTTGACCCTGCTTGAGGCAGCTGAGCTAACCAAAATGCTTGAAGAAAAATGGGGCGTAAGCGCCGCTGCACCTATGGCCATGGGTATGATGGCGGCTGGCCCTGGGGCCGAAGCCGAAGTAGAAGAAGTCGAGGAACAGACTGAGTTTGATGTTGTGCTGAAAGACGTTGGTCCGAAAAAGATCAATGTCATCAAAGAAGTCCGTGCATTAACTGCTTTGGGTCTGAAAGAGGCTAAGGCTGTTGTGGATGAGCTAGGCACCGTTCTGGAAGGCGCGAACAAAGAAGCGGCAGAAGATGCCAAAGCCAAACTAGAAGCGGCCGGCGCGGTCGTTGAGCTTAAATAAGTCGCAGTAGAAACCATCATTGACTTTAAAGTAGGAAGGCCAGCTCACATGTGAGCTGGCCTTCTTATGGTTCACCATCGCAATGGCTCGCTTTGTATTAGCTTCTCAATCCCCTCGAAGACAAGAGCTGCTCAAGCTCTGTGGCTATCCATTCGTCACACAGGTAGCGGAGGTTGACGAAAACAGCGTATCTCATCCCAACCCTGCTCAAGATTGCATTCAGACAGCACAACTGAAAGCTAGAGCTATTTTGGACCAAATTGTAGTCCCACAGGCAGAGCGTACGATCGTAATCGCAGCAGACACAACAGTTGCCTTGGATGGGGAAATGATGGGCAAGCCTACAGACGCAGAAGATGCGCGCCGCATGCTCATCGCTCTGCGCGATCGCACCCATGAAGTGCACACAGGTGTCGTGGTTGTGGATGTAGGCAGTGGGATAGAACTGTTGGATAGTCACACGGCCGTCGTGACTATGCGACCTTACACTGATCAGGAGATTATCGACTACGTCGCCACAGGCGACCCGCTGGATAAAGCTGGCGCTTACGCCATCCAGAACCATAAGTTCAAACCGGTTTCCGAGCTCGATGGCTGTTACTTGGGAGTCATGGGCTTATCCATATGCCACCTGCTGCAACTGCTGGATCAGCTTGAATTGCCTTTGCGCACCAGTATGGCAGTCCTTGAAGTTGCCCATCAGCGCTACCGATGTCCTGTATATGATAAAATCGCGCAAAAACTTGGTAAATATGGGGGTGAGACAGTCACTGGCATATCGTAAATTGCCTATTGCCATGTTACAATTTTCGTAGTTGTGGCGAATGAAAGCGGCAACAACTCGGAACGACTATGAAACTCAAGCTTCAACAGGCAATCGTCGCCACACGAGCAGGACAAATTGAGGTCGCACAATCCTTGCTAATGCAACTTATTCGCGAGGAACCTGAAGATGCCAATGCTTGGTTCTTGCTCAGTTACCTGGTCGATTCGCCAGATCGCCAGATTCTCTACCTGCAAAAAACGTCTGGAGTTGGATCCAGAAAATGAAATTGCCCGGCATTATCAGGCGCAGTTGCAGAACGCACTGGTACCCACCCCTGTGATCTGGCAGGGAGAGCAAGATAATGCTGCTTCAACGGACGTAGACGAACAAGAATCAGAGATAGTGGCGGCAGCAGCGGCGTTGGATGTTACTGCCGGCAGCGAGCTGGCACAGCAAGATAACAAAAACGAGTTGCCCGAGTGGTTGCGGAACCTTGATCAGAAGCAGCTCCGCTCTGATTCTCCTAACAGCAACGGGTGGTCGAATGTGGCCGGTCCGCCGCAGCGCGAAAATTCAAATAGCGCACAGGAAACACGAGAGCAAAAATCGCCGCAGGCCAAAGCTAGCAACGGGAAGTCGACGGGAGAAGCATGGCTGGTCCGTATTCTTGTCATCATGGTTATCGTCGCGGCAATCGTACTCGGCTTTCTGGTCTTCCTGATTCTTATTCAGCCTTGAAAATCGAATTGCAGCAAGGAGGCGCTGCGTAGTGAAGCGAAAGGCGGCGATCCAAATAACCTACGACTGAGGATCGCTTGCCCCAACATCTTTTTCTGTATATAGTCCACATTATGAGTAGCCTTTTGCCCATTAGAGCCGCCATGCAAACTGATCAAGGTCGTGTTCGCGATCACAATGAAGACTATGTGATTCGACGCGAGCCAGACAGTGAGGAAGACGAGAAGGAGCATGGCTGGCTTTACATAGTGGCGGATGGCGTTGGTGGAGCAGATGCCGGAGAAGTAGCCAGCGAATACGCCAGCGAACAAACTGTTGTCAACTACATCGCCAACAACGATGATCCGCATCTCGGACAGCGCCTAGTTAACGCCATGCAGGTGGCGAATACAGATCTGCGTCATTTGGTGGCAGAACGAAACGAGAATAAACGGATGGCTACCACTATGGTAGCAACCGCGATAACCGGGCAAATAGCTTACATTGCCAATGTTGGCGATAGTCGCGGCTATCATTGGCGCAACAATGCCTTACGGCAGGTCACCAAAGATCAAAGCCTGGTTGCTAAATTGGTCGAAGAAGGGGCCATCACTGAAGCTGAGGCAGCGAATCACCCGCATCGCAACGTTATCCTTTACAGCATAGGCTCCGAAAAAAATCCTCAGATCGATCTATTTGAAGTTGACCTCGATCCCGGTGACAAAATCTTGATGTGTTCGGACGGCCTCACTCGACACGTCGCGGATCAGGAAATCTGCGATATCCTCGGGAAAGAGGATTTAGATACGGCCGCTAACCATCTCATTCAGTTGGCGAACGAACGTGGCGGACAGGACAACATCTCTGCAGCCATCATAGATTTCGGAAAATCGCTTGCTGATACGGTCATTGAAGAAAGCGCGCCGCGTGTGGCTATGCCGTTATTGGGTGCCAACGGTCAGACAGCGGCCCGAAGCCGTAAATTTCTTGTACCGTATACCATTTTTCTGTCGATTGTAGAAGCCATACTGATCGTAATGGCGTGGCTCTGGCTCCGCCTTTAGGAGCATATGGAAATGATTGTTCCTTCGAACAATTATTGGAAAAAGTATTGATTGTAAAATAACGTTCTAATCGAACGTTTTCAAGTTAAGTTTAACTAGAAAAACAGTGCCAGTGGGGCTTTCATCAACCAAAGCAATAACCCACCTGTGCAAAAGCACAGGGTGATTTGTGACATATCACAGCATATGACAGCCCCCTGAGCACACGGAGATAAAAAATGATACCTAAACTAAGAATAATACCCCTAGGTGGACTAGGAGAAATTGGCAAAAACATGACTGCCATCGAATACGAGGATGCCATAATAATCATCGATGCCGGCATCATGTTTCCCGAAAACGACATGTTAGGGATTGATACCATCATACCCGATTATAAATATATCATGGATAAGACTGACCTGGTACAGGCGATCCTGGTTACTCATGGGCATGAAGACCATGTTGGCGCGCTACAACACTTGATGCAGGATGTTGATGCCCCCATCTATGCCACACCCCTGACAATCGGTCTGATTGAAGGAAAATTACGCCAGGCGAAATTACTTCACCAGGTGCAATTGAAGACTATTGAAGCTGGAGATACACTGCGAATTGGCCCATTTAAAATCGAGCCGTTTCATGTAGCTCATAGCATTCCTGACTGTGTTGGCTTTGGAATCACAACGCCTGTTGGATTGATCGTGCATACTGGCGACTACAAATTCGATCACACGCCGGCAGACGGCTGGCCTCCCGATTTTGCAAAACTAGCCGAGTTTTCCAACCGGGGTGTTCTTGCACTGCTTGCGGACAGTACCAATGCCGACAAACCGGGCTGGACTCCCTCAGAGTCGGTCGTTGCGGAGGGTTTCGATGAAGTCTTTCGCACAGCGCAAGGCCGCATCATTGTAGCCACATTTGCCTCTTTAATCTCTCGTATTCAGCAAGTTGCGGATACGGCCATCAGGCATGGTCGGAAATTGGCCATCACTGGTCGTTCTATGCGCGAGAACACCAAAATCGCACGCCGTCTCGGTTATCTAAATATTCCCGACGATTTGCTCATCGACATCGACGAAGTTGGCAAAATGCCGGCAAACCGTGTCATCATCATGGCCACAGGTGCTCAGGGCGAACCGTCAGCCGTGTTGGGGCGCCTCTCACACGGCCGTCATCGCAACCTAAGCATCCAAGAAGGTGACACGGTGGTCTTTTCCGCCCATGCCATACCCGGCAACGAAGAGATGATTCACCGGACTATCAACCGGCTGTACCAACGAGGCGCCGAGGTACTGTACGACAAAATCGCCAATGTACATGTATCGGGCCATGCCAGCCGCGAAGAGATGAAGTTGCTTATTAACTTGATCCGGCCCAAGTTCCTTATCCCTGTTCACGGCGAACTACGCCACCTCAGATTGCATGGCAAAATCGGCGAGGAGTTGGGTATTCCCAAAGAGAATATCGCCGTGGTGGAAAATGGAACCCCGTTGGAGTTGACAAGCGACAGCCTTACCATTGGTCCACGAATGCCGGGTGGCTACATTTTCGTGGACGGCGCCAGCGTTGGTGACATCGGCTGGTCGGTGGTACGCGATCGCGACAAGCTGGCACAGAGCGGCTTTTTCTTTGCTGTCGTTTCTACGAATAATCAAGGCTTGATGAGTGGTAAGCCGGAACTGCGTACACGTGGATTTGTGGATAAACAAGGGGCAGAGGAACTATTCATCGGCGCCGAAGAAACCATTGCGCGCGCCATACACAACAATCCTGGTGACCGGCGCAAAATGGTCAAGCGTACGGAAGAAGCGTTAAGCCGGTATCTGTACGACGAAACACGACGACGGCCAATTGTCGAGGTAATCATCCGCTAGAACGATTCCAAAACCGCAGAAGGCCCTGCTAGCGCAGGGCCTTCTGAAGGAAGAGGAGAAAAGGAGGAAAATGTGTTGGTTTGTAACTATATTGTAGGTGACTGATCCTACATACGCTGGTAAGCTCAATACAATCATCCTGTAAATTGTTTTACAGAGACTGGAATTTGTGATGGCTCGCACTTGCGATAATTGTAACCGCCCGGTTTTCGACACAGATAATGTCTGTTGGCATTGTGGCCGGAAGCTGCTTGCGCCAACACAATCTGAGAGAGAAACCACCCCAACTGGCAAAAAAATCGTTGAAGCAGACCCGTCAGCAGAATCCGAACCGGTCGCATGGCCACTTACCTTGTTTTATGGTGTTCTGACGGCCGTTATTATCCTCACACTCATCCTGCTCACACGCTCGTTGGGACAAAGCCCTGCCATATCCTTAGAAGCAGACTCTACTGCCGGTGATTGGGTATTTTTGATCGATCCGCAAAAACTGTTTACTATCGACGTTCCTTTGGATTGGACTTGGTATTTTCAACAGGGACCCCAGTCACAACCTTCTTTGGCAAGCCTGGTCGAAGATGACGCCAGAATCCCGACGGCAGTTGCCCCATTGGGCGATATCGTACCAGATATCGATTATTTGCTATTCGCAGAGAAGGAATCTGAGTTTCTTGTCGTCGCGCGTAGCGAGCGTCTTAATCGCTTGACGCCACAGCAAGCAGTGCTTTCACTGCGCGGAGAGCCATTTGAGAACATCACGGTAACCGACGCGCACTTGACGCAAGATACGGCCGCCGGCGACACGGCCGTTTTCGTACTACAACGTACCGATCAACCACTATATTGCTGGCAGTCGTTTTCGCCAGGTACCTCAGAAACTTATCTTGTGACTGCTTGCACGGCCTCCGAAAACTACAACTTGTTTAGCCCAGAACTCAACACCATAATTAACAGTTTCAGTATTTTGTCGCGCTAGAGAACCAAAAAGTCATCAGATTGCCGACCGGCGGCCGCTGAGGAAAAAGTTCAAACCCATGAAAACTGTCCGGGCCTTCATTGCCATACCATTACCCGTGGAAGTGAAAGCGGTGCTCAATGAAGTGATTCAGGTACTCGCGGTTCAGGTGCCTGACCGCTCTGTACGTTGGGTCAAGCCGCAGCTAATGCACATTACATTGCGTTTCCTAGGTGATACGGCCGTTACCTCCCTTCCCTCTCTTGCAGATGTGCTGGATAAGGCTGCGTCACAACATGACGCGTTCAAGCTAAGATTAGACCAGCTTGGTTGTTTCCCGAACAAAAAACAGCCGCGTGTTATTTGGATCGGAATATCAGGTCAACTTGATGCTGCCCGAGCGTTGAAGCAGGATATTGACAATTCGTTACTGCCTCTGGGCTGGGAGAACGAGAAGCGCTCATTCAGTCCCCATCTGACGCTGGGTCGTGTGAAGGACAGCCGCCAGTTACGTGGCGTTCAGTGGGCCGCAGATGTAGAGCAAGTAAATGTGCCGGTACGAACTATTCAACTAATAGAGAGCGAATTGCACTCCACGGGTCCGACGTATACGGTTCGTCATGGGAGCACTCTGTGCGATTAGGCGTAGAGCGAGGTCATGCTGGTTCGCCTATGAGGGGAGGGTTCGCTCTCTAGACCACTCGCGACTTACATTTTGGCGCATTTTATCCAGGTACGCTTGTTCGAGGTCAATGCCGCTATAGTTGGCCATTTTCAGCGTATAGGCCAACAAATCAGCCAATTCACCACGCAGGTCTGCACGATGTCTACTTATTGCTTCCTGCTGAGCCTCATCAAGCGAACGGCCATCGCCAGCCAAACGTTTACCGTCTCCCCAAATTTCTATTAATTCCCTCGCGATCTCACCCATTTCTTCTGTCAGCAGGATGTAATTGAAAAACAAGTCCGGATCAAAGCCCTTTAGATCATCCAATTGACGGTGAAACTGTTGGTACGCAGCCAGGCGCCCTCCTTCCAATAATGTATCCTGGACAACAATAGGCTGAGGGGATGATGCTAGTTCACGCATCGCCTGCTCAATTTGGCCTGCCACAAAATCCAGATCTTCCTCGCGTGCCAGAAAATCCAACTCGTCAACTCCAATCGTCAATACGGACACATCAGCCAGATTGTTAAGCCACGCTTCGTAGGCCTCGGCCAGTTGTTGGATATAGTTAGGGTCCATATCTCGTTCATAGGGCCGATCACGCAAGGCTATGCGCCGCATCACGACGTCGTGATCCGCTTTTAAATATACGATCAGATCCGGCTTTGGAATCTTTTCGCTCAGCGCTGCATGAACTCGGCCGTACATCGCCAACTCGTCATCTTTAAGGTTAAGCCAGGCAAATAGCTCATCTTTGGCAAAAGTGTAATCGGAAACGAGAATCCCCTTGCGCAACGCTTCCGGTACCGCTTTATGCTGCTGATGATAACGGCTTAGAAGAAAGAATATTTGTGTCTGAAAGGCGTAGCGCTCCCTATCGCCGTAAAAGTCAGCCAGAAACGGATTTTCTTCGAAAACCTCGAGTAATATGCTTGACTGGAAACGAGACTGGAGCAAACGAGCCAAAGTCGTCTTGCCAATCCCAATAACACCTTCAATAGCAATGTACTTATTATTACGCATCATTATCTTCTCGTCTGGCAAACGTAGGAATTGGGACACAATAGAACAAAGTAGGCCAAGTCCGGCTAGCCCACATCAAAGGAAAAACTGGATTGCAGTACCTGCCAAAACACCAGATATCAGGCCACTTGCCACATCGGTCAGGTAATGGCGGGCCAAGATAACGCGGGCCAGGGCAACCAGGAAAGCCCAAAGAAAACATGCCACACTCCATTGTGGAAAGGCAACAGCCAGCGTCACCGCTACTGCTCCCGCCCGCGCAGCGTGACCGGACGGGAACGCATACTTGTCAGTGGAGATTGCCCACTTTTCCGAGGGCCTTTGTCGTCTGAAAATGCCTTTGGCAACCGCAGTGAGCAAAGCGGTTACGCCTATCGTGATCAAGAGCGACCACCCCAACGGATGTTTGATCCATATCAGAATTGCCGACACCGCCAACCAGAAAACGCTGTCGCCTGTACGGGCAACCAACCAGGCAATCCCAAACAGGAAGCGATTGCCCGACCATTGGGCAATATGCTGCGAGGCAGCCTCATCACGCGCAATAATATCCTCAAGCGTCATGGCTTCAAGGTCGCAAGCTATGAATGGCTAAGCACCATCTCGTGTACGCTGTAAATCAGCTCTTAGCAGCTCAAGTTGTTGTGGCTTGTCGACATCCATCGCCATTTCTGCCGGTGCATCCAGAACAATCTCAGTCGGCCGGTCAACAATTCGAGTCGCCGTTTTTTCAATGTCCTGGATACTGAGCTGGCGGAGAAGAAACTTCAAAAGTAGCCGAAATCCGATAACGCGAGCCAACTGCCAGGCATGTTTGCGCGCATTGGTTAATGTCCGCCAAAGCTCTTCATGCGTATCGGCCAGATCTACCTGGGCGATAGCAATATCCCCACCGGCAACTTCCACACCTTTCAATTTAACATAGGTGCGCTTGGAGTCTGGGAAGCGCGCTTCCATCGCCTCTTTGGTCACGAATATATAGTAGATCCCCTTATCGAACGGCTCGCATCTTTCGACGAAGCTATCCACATTTGCCCCGGTCAGCGCCGGTAGGTCAGATGTACAAAAGAGAACACTTTCGATTTTGGGATCGTCCTGGCGCAGCCATTCAATACCGGCCAATACGTTTCCAACGAGGCTGCCATGATCTGGCAGGTATTGGTCGAGGGGACGCTTGAATTTCATCCCCATATCATCTTCCAGGCCCACCAGCACGATGCGATCCACATGTTGAGCCGTTTGCAGAGCATCCATCACGCGTTCCAACATGGTGCGCCCACCCATATCTAATAACGCTTTAGGTTTGCCTTGTGTATAAGGATAAAGTGGGTCCTCCGGACCTGGTAAGCCACCGGCAGTAACAACGCAGTCCATATTTTTCCCTCTGAAGATACAAACGTCCAGCTCTTGGAAAAGCTAGCTTTTTGTTCCGATTTTATAGGCTCTCGCTCAATGTATGCAAAGTTGGCTTCAGATCCAGTTCACCTAGCATTACATCTAGCTCTTCAAACGTGAGAGGACGATTCTTGCCCGCCACGGCCGTCATTGCCGCCTCGAGCATATTGGTGCCAAAAGAACGGCCGTTAAGCACAGGCGTTGTCGTCATGACATGCTGCACACTCCGTTCACGAAATAGTTCCATATCCTTGGGCGTGGTGGTATTGGTTACAATAACTTTGCCACTCAGATCATCTGGCATGTGGCGCTTGATATAATGACAGTCCCCGGCTATAACGGTTGCCCAATCATAGTATTTCGTGTACTTGGGGATGATCTCATCTTGCTTCTCCCCTGTCGGATACAACACGTCGATAGGCAGCCGAGCGATTATGGGACCCAGCGTTCGTCCTAAGAAATGCAACCCTCGCAGGCTGCGAATGGGGAGCGGGATGCCAATCGAAAACATCAGGTCACCACAAACCGTCTCATATCCCATTTCAAAGAACCCCAGGGCCATTCCATAGCGATCGGCTGCTACCGTGTGCAAAACGCGTCCCGAACGGTATTCGGGACCCAGCTCATCCACGAGTGTCTGCGCCGAATGCCGTTCTAATGTCATCTTTAGGCCAGTGCCATCCACAACCGGTGTCTGATGAACATTCTTGACCATCTTTTGCGCTGCCCTCAGTGCAAAACGCTGCTCCCCCATCTGCACCCACAAATCGATACCGCCGACACCTAAAGCATCTACTTGCCCATCCAGTTCCTCGAAAAGAGCTGTTGCCTTTTCCACGTCACCATCCACACCTCTACGTTCAATGATGACCCTTTCACCAAAAAGTTCCAATTCAGCTTCTTTATCACGCTCGGAACTACCAAGGCTTACGCTGACGGCATGTTTCATATCTTTTCATCCCCTGAAAATAGGACTCAAAAGGGTCCTATTTCCTCAAGCTAATCGTCAATTTCTAGGCATTTGTTATGTGTTCGATAAATCTGTTTGAAGCAAGGTGGCCAGAACGCCAGCGTGACTTGCCAGATAATGCGAAATCCGGCTTCCAAGTGCATTTCGAAGTTTTCTTACTGAGCAAAATCGCTCCTAGACATCATTGTACTCGGTTTACGGCCCAATCCAAATTGGAGAGTAGACGTGAAATTGGAGTTCAGGCTGCAGCAATCGGTAGGCTGCAAGTGCATCAATTCGACCCCACCCATAGGTGTGATTAGGCAGCGAGTCCAGCGCATCCCCGCCACAGCCATCTGTTGAGAAGCGCGGGAGAGCCGATTCCTTGATCACTTGCTCTATCGCATCCACGTTCCCGGCCAAATCGGGTCGTGCCGCAAGCAATAAGCCCACCAGGCCCGCCACATGCGGCGCAGCCATGCTGGTTCCGCTGCTAGTGCCATAAGATGCCCCTCGTGTACTGGAACGAATTCCCACTCCAGGAGCGGAAATATCCGGTTTAGCCGGGTCGTTGTTCCCAACCGATGTCGGGCCACGGCTGCTAAAACTGGCGATAATATCCTGGTCGGGAAAATCAGAGTCAGGCACATATGTCGCTCCGACGGTGAATGAGGCGTCGTATATCGCCGCTGGTTCGCGGATTGAGCCACAAGAAGGACCTGAATTACCCGCCGAGTGTGCGGTGACAATACCTGCGGCCCGTACGTTTTCGACCACCATTCGCAATACATCTGGGTTGGTACAACCTTCAGATATGGGGCAACTCCAGGAATTGTTGATCACGTGTGGCGCCTTCGCGGGATCGCCGTCGTGCATTGGATCCCCTCCTAGCGGATACGGGGCGATAAACCATTCGTAACATTCGGCATAGGTCGCGGGTGTCGCCCACCCCTTGTTCCATGTTGCGGCACGCTATCCACTGCGCGTCCGGAGCCATGCCTACCTGGTTCCCAGCGCCATCGTCACCGACCATCGTGCCCATCGTATGTGTCCCATGTCCTTGATCGTCGCATGGTTGAGGAGAATCATAAGCCACATGGATTGCCGGGGGCAGTGTTCGGGTTATCAGTGTGAATTGCATCATGCCAGTTGTAATTGTGATCGGCCGTCGACCCATCCCAACCACGATATTGGTTGATCAATGCTGGATGTTGCCATTCATAGCCGGTGTCTTGCCCGCCAATAACAGCGCCTTGTCCGCTCACGCCGGATGCCCAAACCTCGGGAGCGCCGACTAATTCGATATTCCATTCCACATTGGCTGCCGTCGTCACGCCATCAATCGTATTAAGCGGGGTTACGACATCCAGCTTAACCTTGGGGTTGGCATGAATACTCGCCACATCATCTCGTTTGGCTAAAACTTCCACTATAGTAGCGTCACCCCGCGCCCAGATGATGTTACTCACCCAAAAAGGACGATACTCGGAGCCCAACGCTTCTAAGGCATCTATGACCGCTGGCTGCGTGCGCTGCGCAACGGCCGTTAATTGTTCATATACATAGGTTCCCTTTTCCAATTTCGTAGACAATGTAGCTGCGGCACTAAGATCAGCCTGCTCGCCGAGCACGACCAGGAATTCCGTCTGCAACTCGGACGCCGCCATCGCCAACACCAATGGATCCACTTTTTGCTGCCAATCCGCACGCGCCCTCACTCGCGACGCAAAATGCGCGGCCGTCACAAACATCGCCAGCAGAAAGATCGCCGCAAAAACAATTCCCTGTTTATTTGTCGCTAGTTTAAATACAGCCAATTTGGCCCCCTTCACTGCATATTCACCCAGAAAGGCATCAACATCAAAGGATGGCCACTCAGCTCCTTTATCCATGCCATTGACAGCAAGCGACTGAGTTCATTAACCGCTTCAAATGGTTGAGGCAATACGTAGCCATCCTTCTTGCCATACAAATCCACAACTTCGATCTGACTGTACTCGTCAATTTCGAGATCGGCCAGGGAAGCCGCCTTGCGCACCGCATCCACAAAATCTCCGTGACTGTCAACGAGTCTGTGTTGTTGCGCTTGTCGACCGGTCCACACCCGTCCTTCGCAAATAGGATCCAGCTCTTCAAAAGGCAAGTTTCGCCCCTTGGCAACTACCTGTTTGAAATCCCGATAAGTGTGGAGCACGCCATCCCAGAAAATCTGGCGCTCTTCGGCCGTCATGGGCGCTTGATCACTGTAGAGACTGGCGTTTTTACCACGGCTCAAACTGACGCGGTTCACCTTTACTTTCTCAAACAAGCCGTGAGAGTCAGAGCGTGCGGTTATAACACCGATGGAGCCGGTCATTGTTGCTTGCTGGCTCATGATATGTTTGGCCTGGGCGCTTACGTAGTATCCTCCCGAAGCGGCGACATTACCCATATATACCAGCACCGGTTTCTTTGCGCCGATGCGTTGAACTTCGCGCGCAATCAACTCAGAAGCCAGCGCCGATCCTCCACCGGAGTCAACATGAAAGATCAAAGCAGCCATGCTGTCTAATTTTTCTGCCTGCCGCAGCAACCCGACCAAGGTTTGTTCACCAGCGGTCGCGCCGCCAACAAATGGAATGGGCAGATCAATCGGCGAACGACGACTTGGTCCCATGACGATCATCCCTTCCAGGCTGACAACACCAATGAACGGCCGTGTGCGCCTTCGATGTTTTTCTAACAACGATTTTCTAGACTGTGGCCAGGTTCTTAGATTTGCGATTGGCCCCCGTTTACGCACTTTGTCTTGACCATTGGCTTCGCCCTGCTTGCTTGTCGCTTCGGAATTGCTCACGACCTCAGCATCCCCCGCGTCACTGTTTGTTGCAGGAATAGCCTCGGCCAACAGGTAGTCCAGTTCATCCTCATAGGCCACGTCGTCAATCAGGCCCTTTTCCAGAGCTGATTCTGCAAAGAAGGGCGCCGCGTCAATAAGTGATTTCATCTCGACCTGGCTCATTGACCGTCCGGTCGCCATGCCGGCAGTGATCATGTCGAACTGTTCATCCAGCAGCCAATCCAATTGGGCCCGGTATTCCTGCGTCATCTCCGAGTGCTGTACCATATCTAAAGCCGTCTTATAAGGCGAAATCTGCACAACATCCATTTGCACACCAAGCTCTTGCAGCGCATCCTTGAGGAAAACGACTTCGGCGTGCAAACCTAGAACGTCAAATTGGGCGCCAGGAGGGACAACAATGCGGTCGGCTGCGGTGGCAGCGTAGTAATGTCGCAGATCCAGAAAAGGTGTATAGACGACAATCTCCTTTCCTGCCTCTTTCAGACGGTGCAGGGAACGGCGGAAGTTCTGAATCGTAGCAAGACCAGCCCCAAAACCGCGGAAAATAAAGACAACTCCTTTGACGTTATCGGCATCCGCTATTCGTTGCAGACGTGCGTTGAGCTCCTGCATGCTCTCTGCCGCCGGTGGAAACGGCAGACGACGCTCAAAGAACCCCCTGCGTGGAGCCGCGCGTTCAGGCAAAGGCCCGCCAATGGGCAAGACGATATAATCTACATGGGCCCGCCTCCATTTGCGTATTCGATTGCGCAGCCAGACACGGGCAGCAGACCAACCGTGGGCCAACGCGCGCCACGCTCGCCCCGGAATGCGCGTCACACGTGTCCAAATAGTAGGTTCCTGATTGGGTTTACTCATGGGCCATCCTTTACTTCCATAATCGCACCATGATAAGGGACGCCTGTCAATTTGCAAGCAAGCCCAGCATCGCTCACGACACCCTCACTCACGAGATTTTGAGCGACGATTGATGGAACGCCACCAACGATCCAGATACCATGAAAAAGGCAGTAACGGTTTAATTACAGGTGGCCGGTAATTCTCCAGGAAATCGACAGTCGCCAATTTACCGGCCGAGATCAGCTTGAGATATCTTTCGTCGTCTGCGTACGGCCGTACATCCCAGTCGGTGGACCGCACGCAACAGTCGCTAATGTCAATAGTGCGGCGATGGGCTGTCTTGCTCAATTGGTAGGCCACCGCCTGCGTTTCGACCAGCGCTTCGAATATATTCTGAACATAAGTCAACAAATTGGTTATCGGCCCGCTTCGTTTTGGACAATCTTCGGGTGTATGCAAACGGCAGCCAAGTGTCTCCCAATTAACGCCATTGACAAACCAGCGATTTCTCCAGGCGAAAGGATGCTCATCAAATAACTCCAAGGGGTAATTAGTCAGAATGCCACCATCGGCGTGGAAATCACCTTGCCCAAATTGTTGCCCATCAAATCGCAATGCTTCGAAGAAGATCGGTAAAGCCTGTGACATTAACAAGGCATCGACAACGGACACATGAGGAGAAGTGTCAGCCGAAAACATCTCTGTAGTATGGGTCGTCAAATTGGTCACAACTATATATAAATCTCGAAAACCCCATTCCCGAAACTGGCCGAAGGTCGCCTTCCCATCTCCGCGACCATATGTGGCCACGATATCTTGCATCCATTGATAACTATACGCGCTGCTGTACCATCCGAATTTGGATGCCAACCGGGTGACCGAAGCAAAGCTGTTCTGGATACGCTCCAACTCACGGCGCAAGATACTGGGTGCGCTATTGCTATCCGGGATCCGCCCTAATTTAGTTGCCGCGAGCTGCTCGATATCAAACGTCTTGTAGACTTTGACAATTTCGTCAACGTCGAGCCTCATGCTTAACAGAGCGGCCAATGCAGCACCTGCCGAAGCGCCAGCCACGCGCTCGATCTGTAGGAGAATTCCTTCGTCTTGCAGAACACGCAGCGCACCATGGTAGGCAAGTGCTTTGGCACCACCCCCTTGGAAGACGAGATTGCGAAAGGGGTACTTAACCATTAAGGCTCAACAAATAGAGATAAATCCACAACCGTTCAGCGTTCGGTGATGTCTACAACTTCACCATCGATTACCTGTTGCAACGCAGGCGTGGAAAGACGCATCAGGGCATTGCTCTCACCGCCACCTCCATAGATAACTGTTTCGGCCAACACTCCCTTGTCGAGCAGTGTCCGCAGCCGCGCAGGGTGGCCAAATGGCGGTACTGCCCCAACCGCATAGCCCGTGATTTCCAATACCTGCTCTCCGCTGGCAATTTTCACGCGCCGGCGAGACATTTCAAGAACATTTGCCAATCGCTTGCGATCGATCCGCGACAGCCCATTTGCCACCACCAGCACCGGCTGGCCGTCGGCCAGAAATAGTACCGACTTGATGATTTGATCCGGTCTGACGCCAACCGCCTCTGCTGCGGCAGCCACGGTCGGCGTTTCAACTGGCAAATGAACTATCTCTGCCTTAATGTCACCGGCCTCTATGAAACCAGCCAGATCTGACGAATCCATGATTTTCAACCTTTACCTGGAGCAAAATAGCATATTCAGGCATAATTCTACCAAAAAGCGTGCTATAGTCGGAACGGGTGAGAAAGCATGAGCGAAATAGTCAGCCACATTAATCCCAACAGCCCCGAATTCCAGGCCAATTACGACCATAATTATGCCTTGGCCGAACAACTAAAAACAAGGCAACGGCAAGCAGCAAGTTGAACGGCCGTCACATGTTATTCAGCGACAGCGCGATCGAGGAAAAATGCTCGTGCGCGAACGTATCGAAGTGATTCTGGACGAAAACAGCCCCTTCCTTGAACTCTCGCCCCTGGCCGCTTGGGATATGTACAGCGGAGAGGCGCCCTCAGCAGGAATTGCCACCGGTATCGGCCGGGTTTCGGGACTGGAATGCATGATCATCGCCAACGATCCAACCGTAAAAGGTGGTACCTACTTCCCGGAAACCGTCAAGAAGCATGTGCGCGCGCAGACGATCGCCGAGGAGAATCACTTGCCCACGATTTACCTCGTCGATTCTGGCGGCGCATTCTTACATTTGCAGGCCAACGTATTCCCTGATCGCGAACACTTCGGCCGAATCTTCTATAACATCGCCCGTATGTCCGGTAAAGGCATCACGCAGATCGCAGCGGTACTGGGCTCTTGCACCGCCGGTGGGGCGTATATCCCAGCTATGGCCGACGAGACAGTGATTGTCAAAGGAAATGGGACCATTTTCCTGGCCGGTCCACCGCTGGTCAAGGCAGCCACCGGAGAAGAAGTAACGGCTGAAGATCTGGGGGGCGCTGATGTACATACGCGCCTAAGCGGCGTCGCCGATCACTTTGCCGTGGATGAACAGCAGGCGCTCGATCAGGTGCGCGAAATTGTCAGCCACCTTAATCGTCGTAAGGAGATGCCGGTCGTCCTTCAGGAGCCGGAAGATCCAGTTTATGATCCGCATGAACTATATGGCGTACTTCCCGCGGATACACGCCATGCTTACGATGTGCGTGAGGTCATCGCTCGTCTGGTCGACGGGTCGCGGCTCAGTGAATTTAAGACACGCTATGGCCCAACCGTCGTTTGTGGTTTTGCTCACATCTTGGGCATCCCGGTGGGTTTAGTAGCCAATAATGGACTACTGTTCAGCGAATCCGCGCTAAAGACAACGCATTTCATCCAGCTGTGTGGGCAGCGAGGCACCCCCCTCCTATTCATGCAAAATATCGCGGGCTTCATGGTCGGCCAGCAATACGAAAACAGCGGAATTGCCAAAGATGGGGCCAAAATGGTCATGGCAGTTAGCAATGTCAACGTTCCGCGTATCACTTTATTACATGGCGTTAGCCACGGCGCAGGCAACTATGGCATGTCAGGACGCGCTTACGATCCCCGTTATCTATTCAGTTGGCCGAACAGCCGCATTAGCGTCATGAGTGGCGAAGCAGCCGCCAACACATTATGGGCCGTGGGACAAGAACGTTACATCCAGCAAATGAGCAATCCAACCGAGAGTGATATTCGCCTGGCTGAGGGTAAATTCAAGAAACCGGTTCTGGAGCAATACGAACAAGAAAGCAGCGCCTATTACGCGACGGCCCGCTTATGGGATGACGGCATACTTGACCCGGTACAAACTCGCCAGGCACTAGCCCTGGCCTTCGCCACAACATTAAATGCGCCTCTGTTAAGCGATCGATTTGGTACCTTCCGTATGTAAACTATCACTGAAAGCATTCAGCAAGAGATGGCTCGTAGAAACATAATTGCAAGGTGAAATACAATGTCCCTAAGTATTGGAATTATCGGTCTGCCCAATGTAGGCAAAAGCACCGCTTTCAACGCGCTTACGGAAACGCAAAACGCGGAAGTCGCCAATTACCCCTTTTGCACGATTAAGCCCAACAAAGCCATCGTCCCCGTACCAGACGCACGCCTGGACAAGCTACACCAATTGGCCGGCGTGCCGGAGAAGATTTACGCCACGGTCGAAATTGTGGACATCGCCGGACTGGTGAAAGGGGCAAGTAAAGGTGAAGGTTTGGGCAACCAGTTCCTGGGTAATATTCGTGACGCAGACGCGATCATTCATGTGGTGCGCTGTTTTGACGATCCCAATGTGGTCCACATCAGCGCGCAACCAGAACCAGTTACGGATATCGAGATTGTATCCACCGAACTGATCCTGGCTGATCTGCAGCAATTGGAGCACAAAATCGACCGGCTGCAGCGCCAGGTGAAAGGAGACCGAAAGATTTACGGCCCCATCCTTGAACTGGCTCTTATTTTGCAGGATTATCTAGAACGAGGAAATCTCATACAGGCCTATCCCAGACAGGACAACGAGGTATTCGAACAGTTCAATCGTGAAATGCGGTTCCTCACGGCCAAACCGGTTATCTACGTCGCCAACGTGGACGAACCTTGTCTGGCTGGAGACAATGTCTACGTGCAGCAACTGCGTATGCTAGCAGCCGAACAAGGTGCAGAAGTGATCAAGCTATGTGCCAAACTGGAAGAAGAATTGGTCGACCTGGCAGAAGAGGAAAAGCAGGAGTATCTTCTCTTGACTGGCGTGGAAGAAAGCGGCCTGCAGCAACTTATTCGCAAAAGTTACCATCTCCTAAACCTGATCAGCTTTTTCACGATGAATAAGAACGAAGTCCGTGCCTGGACCATACGGGGCGGCTGGACAGCCCCGCAAGCGGCAGGCGTCATTCACACCGATTTTGAGCGCGGCTTTATCCGCGCCGAGGTTCTGAGCTACGAAACATTTGTCGAGCACGGTAGTCCGGCTGCAGCCAAAGCCGCAGGCGCGCTGCGCATCGAAGGCAGGGATTACGTGGTAGAAGACGGAGACGTCATCTATTTTCGTTTTAACGTGTAAATTTCATCGCCCTCCGCCATTCTGTTTCGTAGACAAGCCAGCACCAGCGCTCTTGATTGCCAGCTATTGGCACAAAGCGGTCGCTCAGCGACACTATTGACCATCTGTCCCAGTTTGCACAACAATAGCGATTGGATACTCCAGCAATTAATGGACCTGCAACAACCAGCAAATCTCCCCGTCATCAGCCCATTCTATACGCCAGTCTCCCCGCCCAAAGGTCCGACGAACTCCGCGCAGTAACTTCTGTAGGCGGCGGGCAAATGGAGGCATATCCCCAGATGTGCGTTGAAAGGCACGCAAACGGTCTACCACAAAGCTAGCAGGCTCCGTCCCAGGCACACTCTTGGTGACTGTGATGCGATCATCGAGCCCTTCTGAAACCGATAACGCCGTTCCTTCCATCTGAATAGTCACCATCTCCATGATCAGAATGTCCCGCGCTGCACCTGCTTCGCCGCGGTTCATAGCCGTCCACACTTCCCTTACTGCCTTCGCCATCTGAACCGGATCGTTAGAATCAATGCCAAGCCGGGCGACGTTGTCAGAATGAGCGTTGTTCAAGGGCATGGCCATCGCCGAACGAACGGCAACAGCTTTGTTCAAACGGGGAAAGCGGACATCTTGATAAAGCACATCATGTAACCAAACAGGATCCGCTACAACGACAACGTCTCCGCTTAGCTCCGCCAACCCTTCCGCCAAACAGATGCAGTAGAATTCATCCAACAGAATACCGCCGGATGGAACCGGCAGATCAGCCCTTGCCGCTTCATCTAGCAACCTGCCCTTGCGATCAACTCCCCGTTTGCGGGCACGTCCCGATCCTAACCAAATAAAAGGCGATTGCTGCATCTTACCCTATACTTAACGACGATAGTCGGTAATATGAACTCCCAGCAACAATAGGATTCCAGAATATTCAGCCACGACCAATCTCATACAACACGATGGCCGCAGCGGCATTGACCGATAAAGAATCCACGCCTCGGCTCATGGGAATAGAAATTAGCTGGTCAACGGCCGTCTGGAGTTCCGCCGACAAACCCCAGGCCTCGCTCCCAATCAATACGGCGACACCTGAACTGGAAAACGTCGCTTGCGGTAAAGGAATGCCTCCCGTGGCGATCGTTCCCACTGCTTGGACCCCCAGTTCCCGCAGTCTTTTCAATAGAAACAACGGTTCCTGAAAACGTAAAACAGGCAACTTGAAAAGACTGCCCATCGTCGTGCGTAACGCCCGAGGATGGAAAGGATCGCTGATCCCGGTGGCCACAAACCCCGTCGCACCGCAGGCATGCGCCGTGCGCAATAAAGCGCCAACATTGCCGGGATCTTTCACATCCACGGCCACGAGCAGCAGCGGCGCCGATTCCTGGCGGTTAAGCAGATCAGATAGTCGCGGTTGTTCCGGTAGCCTGACCAGACCCAGAATCGGTCCTAATTCCCTTCCTCCAGTAAGCTCCTTGATTGCCGCCGGTGGTACGGTCACAAGCTTGCAGCCGGAATCCTGAAGGTCAACAAGCAGCGTCTGGAAGCGTGAGGAGGCGTCGCCTTGAAGATCTTCAGCTACAACAGCTTGCTCTATCTGGACCCCGGCACGTAAAGCTCGTTCATGCAGGCGAATGCCCTCGATAGTGAAATAACCTCCCGCCTCGCGTCCTTTTCTTGTTGTAGCACGGCGAATCATCTCCACCGTACCTTGCCAGCTCGCTTCCTGATTCATCATGACATACTGCCCAAAAACAGTGTCTACGAGCATAACACCAGTGACGACCGCAAGCACACTCAGAATTGGCCAAATTAGCAGGAGGCGTCAGACATGAGAAACAAAAAGGTCCCGCAGGAGCTAGAAACATGCAGGACCCATATTTTCTGTCGGGGTGGCCGGACTCGAACCGGCGACCTCTTCGACCCGAACGAAGCGCGCTACCAGACTGCGCCACACCCCGAACTAGCGAAGATTATAGAGCAACCGGTCTATATTGCAAACCGCACGTCGCACCATTAACCTTTCTATAGAGCCAGGTAGTAGAGAGCCCCCTTACCCTCGCTACATATGACGCACACAACGGCTTTGATACAATTAGGGTATGCGAGGTCTCGGCCTGAAAAAGTGGCGCAATATAGCAGCAGGACCGCGTAAGTTGGGCAACTGCCGTGTATAGTCCGGTAGCGAATACATAAAGACGAAGGAATCCATTTCTTGAGACGATGGCAATTTTGGCTGGGAGTCCTTATTAGCGTCATCTTTGTCTGGATGGCACTAAGGGGACTGAAACTTGAGCAGGTGTGGCTGCACGTGCGCGGCGCAAACTACTGGTGGCTTGTCCCCAGCGTGCTGGTCTATTTTGTCGCCGTTTGGGCGCGTACCTGGCGCTGGGGCTATATGCTACGGCCGTTGAAGCGTGTATCTACCGCCCGTCTCTTTCCGGTAGTGGTCATCGGCTATATGGGCAACAACATATTTCCATTCCGCGCCGGCGAATTACTACGTTCCTACGTGCTCCGCTTGCGTGAAGATATTCCCATAAGCGCCAGCATAGCCACCGTCGTCGTCGAGCGAGTTTTTGACGGTTTGGTGATGCTGGCTTTTGTCTTTGTGGCCCTCCCGCTTACTCCCATCCCTGGGGATGGTAATGGCCGGATTCAGGCCATCGTCACCCTGGCCAGTGGCGCTTTTTTTGCTGCCTTGATCGTTTTCTTCATCATGGCTGCCTTCCCTGATCAATTTTTTCGCCTCGCCCAATGGTTCGGTGACTGGCTTTTACCAGAGAAGATCGCTGCGCCCTTATTGCTATTTCTGCGCAGATTCCTATCCGGTCTGGAGTCGTTGCGCAGCTTTCGCAGCGTACTGATGATTTTCTTCACCTCGGTTATCATCTGGCTATTGGAAACGGTAAAGTACTGGTTCATCATGCAAGCCTTTGATTTTCAGGTCAGCTTCTTCGCCCTAATGCTCATGAATGGTGTGGTTAATCTGGCTACTACCCTGCCCTCAGCGCCAGGTTATGTCGGCACTTTTGACGAACCTGGTATCGAGATACTGAAGCTTTATGGAGTTGAAGGCAACATTGCCGCGGCATATACGCTAGTCCTACACGTCGCCCTGTGGCTGCCGATCACCATTCTGGGTGGCTATTTCATGTTCCGCGAAGGACTAAGTCTTTCGGCCCTCAGCCAAGCGATGCAGGGGACGGAAGAGGAGGTCACTGTATGAGAATCGCAGTTATCGGAGCCGGCATTGCCGGGCTCTCCGCTGCTTATGATCTATTGGCAAACGATCATTACGTCACGCTATACGAAGCCAGTTCACATGCCGGCGGATTGGCAGCAGGCTTTCGCGATGAACAGTGGGATTGGTCCCTGGAGAAATTCTATCATCACCTCTTTACGTCCGATAAATCGATCATCAGTCTGGTCAATGAACTGGGCATTGGTGACAAGTTGTTTTTCCCTCGGCCCACTACCTCGGTAGTCTATAAAAACGAAATTGTGCCCTTTGATTCCCCACAACGCTGGATCACTTTTCCCGGCTTTAATCCCTTTGATGTGGCTCGTTTTGGACTGGTCAGTGCTTACTTGCGCTTCTCCAAACCATGGCGCAATTTGGAAAAAGAAACGGCCGACTCCTGGCTGCGTCGCTGGTATGGCAACAAGATCTACGAAACGACCTGGCTTCCCATGCTCATCGGCAAATTCGGCCCTTATTACAAAGAAGCCAACATGGCCTGGATGTGGGCCCGCTTACACGTAAGATCGCCCAGATTAGGCTACTTTGCCGGCGGATTCCAAGCCTTCGTAGATACCTTGGCCCAGGCTGTGCTTACGCGCGGAGGAGAGATCCTCTACGATAGCCCTGTGGAAGAGATTCGTTCGGACGTAAACGGCCGTCTGGAGGTGCAAACCGCAGGCCGTGTGGGCACGCATGATCTTGTCTTGGCAACCACCTCACCCACACAACTTGCCAAAATGGCCCCGTTTCTTCCCGAGGATTACCTGAGCCAGTTAACCGGCCTAAAAAGCATGGGGGCTGTCGTCCTAACTCTCGCCCTAAAACACCCCCTGATGACGCGCACAAATACATATTGGTTGAACATTCCTGCCAATTCGCCAGACAAGAGCCAGAACGAAATCCCTTTCCTGGCATTGGTCGAGCATACAAATTACATTGACCGCAAGCACTATGGCGGGGATCACATTATCTACTGTGGGGACTATGTCCCACCAGATCATGAGTATTTTTCTATGAGTCAGGAAGTGATAGCGGAAATGTTTACCGCTGTACTTCACAAATTCAACCCGGCATTCAAACCGGACTGGGTGCGCAAGAGCTGGCTGTTTCGAGCCAGATACGCACAGCCGGTCCCCGTTGTCAATCACTCTCAGAATATTCCGTCGCTGCGTACGCCGGTGCAGGGACTATATCTGGCCAGCATGAGTCAGGTGTATCCTTGGGACCGGGGAACCAATTATGCTGTAGAAATCGGCCGTCGCGTCGCGCGCATGATCATTGAGGATAACGGCTCGTTTCGCTCGAGTCCATAGGCGTATTCAAACGTAGATGAATCAGAGGGAATACGCGGAACGTAAGACCGTTCTTAATGTGTTTTAGCTAGGATAATAGGGTAGCGGTTATATGAGTTTAGTTTTTTGAGGAGTTAGTCTTATGAAAATCATCGTTGTTGGTACCGGGTTCGTGGGTTTGCCCCATGCGGCCGTGCTATCTGAGTACGGGCATGAAGTCTATGCCTATGATATTGATCACAAACGAATCAAGGCCTATAAGTCAGGCAATCGGAAAGAAATCGAGAGCTACGTCAATGAGCCTGGCCTGGTTGCGTCGATAGCTGAGAATATGGGTCGCTACCTCTTTTTTACTACAGACATCAGCGAGGTTGTGGATGGCACCGATGTCTTCTTCCTCTGTCTCAATACACCACCAAAGCGAGATGGTTCCTCCGATCTAAGCTACTATCTCAACGCAGCCCACCTCCTGGCAGAGTTGCTGGCCAAACGCGAGCAGAAGAATCGAGTGGTGTTGGTAAACAAGAGCACTGTACCTGTGGGAACAGCCCGCTTGTTGGAAAACATCATGAGAGAACATGGCGTGGAGAATTTCGGCGTGGCCGCTAATCCGGAGTTCTTAGCCCAAGGCAACGCCATAGCAGGTTCCCGCCGACCGGACCGTGTGGTCATTGGCGCCGACAGCAATGAAGATTTTAATATCTTGCGCCGTGTCTACTCCCAATTTGTCAATCACGTGCGCATCCGCTATCTAGAGACCACTCCAGAGACAGCAGAAACCATAAAATATATGGCCAACACACTGCTGCTCACTTATATCTCTTTCTGGAATGGCGTAGGTGGCAGGATGGCTGAATCTTTTTCTAATATCCGCATGGAAGACCTGAAGCTTGGCGTGACCTCCGATGAACGGATCAGTACCTGGGGATCCTATGTCAGCAATGGCGCAGGGGGTAGTTGCTTCGGCAAGGATATTCAAAGCCTCATTTACCAGCTAAATAACTCGGGACGCTCAACCGATTTACTTCAAGCGGTCTACAATATCAACGAATACCAAAAGACTTACATCATCGATCGTGCCATATATGAGGCCGGGTTCAATTTCAACCAAAAGACAGTCGCTTTGCTTGGCCTGGCTTTCAAGAAGAGAACCAACGATATGAGAGATTCGGCCGCCTTGAAGGTCGTGGAGTCCTTATTGGCACGGGGTGTCAGCGCTATTCGTGCTTACGATCCGCTGGCTATGGACGATGCAAAGCAGTTCTGGTTTAGTTCGGAAAAGAACCATCTGTTCGATCGCATCACTTACCATGCATCCGCTAAAGAAGCTATCATGGGCAGCGACGCGCTGTATATCTCTACTGACTGGGAAGAATTCAGAGGACTGTCACGCACTATCGAGATGACCGTAAGACCACCGTATCTGGTCATGGATGGCCGGCGCATGATCCCGGATTTCGAAGCACTGGTAGAAGCCGGCTATGATTACCTGCCCGTGGGCGGAACTCTGCTAAGACCAAAACCCGAGGCGGAGAAACACCATAACGGTCAAGTATCGGCCGAGATGGCTTCCGATTTAGAGACGATTGTTTAGGGAGAGAAAGATGCCTGAATGGAGCAAACGAAAACGGTTGGAAGCAACCATCTCGGGTGAAAAACCGGATCGTTTGCCAGTCTCTTTGTGGCGTCACTGGCCGGGCGATGATCAAGATGCCGCATCGCTGGCGGCAGCTCATCTCCAGTGGCAACGGGATTATGATTGGGACCTACTAAAGATAGGACCGGCTAGCAGCTACTCGGTGGTAGATTGGGGTGTTGAAGATCGCTGGGTGGGTCACATCGAAGGGACCCGCGAACGCACCTACTACCCGGTTCAGAAAGCAACTGACTGGGACCTGCTTCAGCCTCTCGATCCTTCCGCAGGTATGTTAGCCATCCAACTAGAGGCGCTGCGGATGGTGGGTGAAGCGCTTGATGAAGAAGTTCCGTTTATTGCGACCATCTTTTCTCCGCTGGCACAAGCCAAGCACATTGCCGGCATGGAAATCCTGCTTGCCCACATGCGCAGCGACCCTGAACTGTTGCACCGTGGCCTAGAAACCATTACCGAAAGCACGTTGCGTTACATTGAAGCTGCGAAAACAACCGGTATCAGCGGCGTTTTTTACGCGGTACAACACGCTCGCTATCCGTTGTTGAACCGCTCCGAGTTTCTTGAGTTTGCAAAGCCGTATGACCTACGCATTCTCGAAGCAACAAGTGATTTGTGGCTTAACATGAGCCATATTCATGGCGATCAGATTATGTTTGACCAAGTGGCTGATTACCCGGTAGAGCTTGTCAACTGGCACGATCGCGAAACGGGATTTGCCCTCGCTGCAGGCTTGGCCCAAATTTCCGGTGCAGCCAGTGGCGGCATCGACCATTGGTCTATACATGAGGAGGCTCCCGAGAAAGCTCTGAACGAAGCAGTGGATGCTATCAATCAGACGGACGGTCGTCGCCTCTTGTTGGGAACGGGCTGTGTCATCATGGCGACTACACCATTACGAAACATTCGCGCCCTGCGCGAATTCGCTGGGAAATCCAGCTAAACTAGAACCAGCAAAAGTTAGGTGTTTCTGCCCTCGCAGGTCAAGTTGACCTGCGAGGGTTTTTGCTAGAGAGTTCTCTCCAATTCCTGGCGAACCATTTCGTCATCTTCCTGCTGCAAAGCCTCAGCCAATGCCGCTTGTGCATCACGGCCTCCAATTCGAGACAGAGCCCATGCTGCGTGGCCACGCAGCAGTGGATCAGGATCTTTGAGTAAAGCCGCAAGGGCAGGGACGGCAGTGTTGCTGCCCCAATTCCCGGCCGCCACACACGCATTACGCACCAATCGGTCACGCTTGATACGCTTAACAGGAGAGTTGGCAAAACGTTTGTTAAAACCACGGTCGTCTAGCAGGAGCAAATCAATCAAGGCTGGAGCCACGTCATCCCAACTCCGTGACCAGAAAGCTTTTTCATTGGCCGGCTGGGAGAAGCGATTAAAGGGGCAGACCTCTTGGCAGACGTCGCACCCGTATACCCAGTTGCCAACCAACGGTCGTAATTCCAGAGGTATCCATCCCTTCAACTCAATAGTCAAGTAGGAAATACAGCGCCGGGCATCCAGGACATAGGGGGCAGGAAATGCCTGGGTTGGACACGCATCTAGACAGCGACGACAGGACCCGCAAGCAATTGTTGTCGTTTGAACCTCCTCATCAGTAAGGGGGATCGTAGTCAACAGCTCCCCCAGGAAAAACGCGGATCCCCGTCGCGGTGTAATGAGCATCGTGTTCTTTCCAGTGAATCCCAATCCGGCCGTCTCCGCGTGATCCCGTTCCAGCACGGCCCCAGTATCTACATAAACTCTGGAGCGCACCTCCAGATCTTTTTCGCCAAGCCAGGATGCAAGCTGGCTCAAGCGCGGCGTCATAATGTCGTGATAGTCTTGGCCCCAGGCGTAATTTGAGAAACGGCCGCGACTGGCGTCGTTTGCAATTTCGAGTGGAACCTTCCGAGTACTGTAATCCATACCCACACTCACTATTGACTGCACATCCGGCAAAATAACCCGTGGGTCAACACGGCGCTCTATCCGGTCTGGACGGGCCATATAGTCCATTTCCCCATGTTGACCGCTCTTTATCCAGCGCAGGTATGCCGCCAGGCGTCGAGCCGGCGACACCGGGATCACCCCCACCCAACTAAAACCAAGGGCATTGGCTCTAACTTTCAACTCCTGAGTAAGCTCGTGCATTTCATGCCGGATTATACTCTACTTATCTCTGACGCTTTATCCTGGGCGCTTTGTGGTATAATGCGAACACATATTTCTAGACTAATATTGGCTGGAGGCATTTCCCCATGAGCGACCCAACATTGAATATCACCGTCACTTCCATGAAACGCTCAACTGTAGTGACCGTGGCAGGTCGAATCGATAGCAGCAACGCTGCAGAACTGGATGGCACGTTGAAGGAAGTCATTAATGACGGTACATACAATATCGTCCTAAATTTGAACCAAGTGAGTTATATGAGCAGTGCTGGTCTGCGCGCCCTGGTGTCAGCCCTACGCGAGTGCAAAAAACACCGGGGTGATGTACGCCTCAGCGCGCCATCTGAGCGTGTCGCTGAAGTTCTGGATCTGGCAGGGTTAACTGTCGCTGAAGCGCCTTTATTTCAGGTATACGACGACGATACCGCAGCCGTTGGCAGCTTCTAGAATTCAGCCCACATTCTTGGTGTGGGCCTACCTAATCTAGCTTTATCTTATGGCCAACGAACATGTGCTGATCGTGCCAGGAAGGTACGACAAGATCCGGGTTATCTGTGAGTTCGTATCCGCGGGCGCTCGACAGGCGGGGCTAAGTGCGGACGAAGTTTTTCACATGGAGCTCTGTTGCGATGAGGCTTCCACAAATATCATTGAGCATGCCTATGGTGCAGAGGATATGGGAGATATCACGGTCACCTACGAAATCAGTGATGAAAACTTCACAGTAACGCTTCACGATGACGGCCGTCCTTTTGATCCTGAGGATGTTCCCGAACCCACGTTACCAACGGCAGGCCAGGACTCCAGCGACGCGGCGCTGGGGGATATTATGAAGAGCCTAAAGATTGGTGGCCTAGGCATCCACTTTATGCGCGAGCTAATGGACGATGTCCATTTCAGCTTCAATGGCCAGCGGGGCAACACCCTTGTCTTGACCAAGAATATCGCGTATAGGGGAAGAGAATGAGCATATCTAGCCAACAATTGGCCGGAAATGTTTGGGTAATTAGCTCTCGTGGACGTTTAGATCAGTTAACGAATCCTCAACTGGAGCAATCCCTCACAGAATTATTGGACAGCGGCCATGATCGTTTCATCGTCGACATGACTGAGGCAACTTATATTAACAGTGGCGGACTTCGCTGCCTTGTCAGTGCCTGGCGCCGGACACGGGAACAAGGTGGGGACCTGGTCTTGTGCGGGCTTAATTCCCGTCTGGACAGAAATTTTCTCGTTGGTTGGTTTCGATAGAGTATTTCATATTTATGCTACTTGCGAGGATGCCCAGAAGCACGATTACACTTGAATCAAGAATAGTAATACCTCTGCCAATAGACTGTTGTAGCTTTCGTGCGGTTCACACAGCATGACAGTTGGTAGCGCTCAGATTCCCTTGACGGACGGTATTTGGCCGTCCCTTTCTTTTGTGATACTGGTGGTTGCCGCCGCTACCACCCTACTTCTTCTGTGGCGCAGGTTCTTTTCCCGGCGAATGTTGCTAAGCCGGATTGCCGAATTGGAGGTGCTGAGCGCGGCGGGTCGCGCCATCGTGGCCTCCGAACTGGACGTGACAGTCCTGTGCGATCTCATTGCCCGAGAGGCGGGCAAGGTTATTGAGAATCGAACCTTCCAGGTGGGATTGTTTGAAGGCCAGTTTTACCGCATCATGTTCTGGACCATCAATGGTCTACGGCAAGAAACACCCCAAGCTTTTGACATCAACAAAGAGGAAGGCTTGATAGGATGGATTCGCCGATCGCAGACGCCTCTACTCATCCGTGATTTCGAGCGGGATTTGCCGTCATTACCGGCCAGTCCGCGCTATATAAGTCAGGATCCTCCCCGTTCCGCGATCTTCATTCCACTAGTCAGTGGGGATGAATCTGTTGGGGTTGTCGCAGCCCAAAGTGACCAACCAAATCGTTTCTCTGAAGAAGATTTGCGAAGACTGATGATCCTGGCCAATCAATCAGCTGCGGCCATTGCCAATGCGCGTCTGTACGAGCAAGAACGCATGCGCGCCGCTCATCTGGAACTGGTGGGGCAGATTGCACGCCAGGTCAACGCTGTACAAGACTTGGAGGAGATATTTGACCAGGTCGTAACCCTGACTCAAGATACCTTTGGTTTCTATCCGGTCAACATCTTTGGCATCGATCCACAAACTAACGACGCCATATTGCAGGCCAGTAGTGACCAGACCATCCCGTCTTATAGCGCACGCCTTCAAGCGGGTCGTGGGATTGTGGGGGCAGCTTCTGCCACCCACGAAACGATTGTCAGTAACAATACAGCAGAAGATCCTCGTTTTGTAGCCACCTTAACTACGCTACCCGGTGCAGCAACGCTCAATACGAAAGCAGAAATCGCCATCCCTTTGATTGTCGACAAGCAGGTGTTGGGGGTGCTTGACGTCCAGAGTTCTATCGTTGGAGTTTTTTCAGAGATCGAGCAGACTGTACTGGAAGCCCTGGCAGCGGAAGTAGCCAGCGCCATCTACAAAGCCCAACAACTCTCCTGGCAGCAAGGACAGGCTTGGATAACCACGGCACAACTGCAGGTAGCCGAAGCCATCAGTCGAAGCCGCGATCTGGATGATATCCTGTCCGCGATTACACGCCTGACACCGATTTTTGTCGGTGTCTCCCGATGCTGCATCCTGCTGTGGGATGAAGAATTACAGATATACAAGGGTACTGCTTCGTCCGGTTCTGACAGCGAAACGGAAGATGCTTTCGCAAAAGTTTCCGTGCGAATTGGGGATTGGCATGCGCTGGATGCGGTTCATGTTGGACAACAGTCTCTGAATACGCGGCAAGTCCCGCCGTGGCTCACGGTCAATCCTACAGAATCAAACACAGCGGTACAAGAAGTTCAGATACATCCTCTGATCGTAAGCAGCGAATCGCAACCGCAAGGCGTATTGGTCGTGGACCATTTTGAAGTCGCGCCGCGGCTTAAGGACGGGAACCAGGCAGGGGTCCGGCGGCAAGAACTGCTGCTCAATATTGTGAATCAGGCAGCCCAAGCTATCGAAAGCGCGAGGCTACGCTTGGCCCAGCAAGAAGAAGCTTGGGTGAACACGGCGCTTCTGCAAGTTGCGGAAGCCGTCAACAGCCTGATTGATTTGAACGAAATCCTGGACACAATCGTCCGCCTGGTACCCATGCTTGTAGGTGTGCAGTCGGTCATGATTCTCATACGGGACGATGAACGCGAGATCTTCGTCCCCGGTCCTAGTTTCGGTGTAGGAACGATGGGACGTGGGCTGATGGCGACATTGGAAATAGATGACCAGGAATTTCGGGCCATGACCTCGTCAAAAGCTACTTCAAATTTCCCTGGGGATATCGGCTATTCCATCCGTTTGCCGGGTTGGTTGAATAACAGTACTGGAGACAGCGGCCGCCTATGCTTTTCCGTTGAATGCTCAAGGCAGATTGGTCGGGGCCATGATCGTGGGCATGCCGGTCAACAACAATCAACCCTTATCAATGCGCCGCCTCAATATCTTGAATGGCATTGCGCAACAAGCAGCGACGGCCGTTGTCAACAACCAACTCTACAAGGAATCGGCCGATCGCGCGCGCCTGCAGCAGGAACTAAAAGTCGCTCACGAAATCCAGGCTAGTTTCTTACCTGAGGGCAATCCAGATATTCCTGGCTGCGATGTGGCCAGCCTTTGGCAGGCCGCCCGCCAGGTCAGCGGCGATTTCTATGATTTTCTAGCCCGGTCAGATGGCTCCTGGGGCATCGTCATTGCCGACGTAGCAGGTAAAGGCGTCCCTGCCGCCCTTTTCATGGTACTCAGTCGTACTATCTTGCGCACCGTTGGCTTTAACCGTAGAGATCCAGGTGATGTCCTTACTCGCGTTAACGAGATAATCAATATCGATGCCGAATCCGATCTATTCGTAACAGTCTTCTACGCGATCTGGGACCCAAAGACAAAAGTGATTGCCTTTGCCAATGGTGGTCACAATCCCTCCATTCTCATGAACAAGAAAGGTGAGACCCGTTTACTCAAGGCCCCAGGTATTGCCCTGGGCGTATTGCCAGATGTCAAAATCACCACACACACCGTCCCCTTGGAACGCGGAGATACCTTAATCATGTATACAGATGGTGTTACGGAAGCAATTAATGAAGATTATGATGAATTTGGCATGGAGCGTCTTTGCCTCACGGTCAGGGCAGCGCGCGGGCGAAACGCCCAGGCGATAGTGCAGGCCATTAGCGATGGCATTCATGATCATGCCGGTGATACGCCTCAATTCGACGATGTGACCCTCGTCGTACTCAAGAGAGACTAGCGCAATAACGAAGGGAAACGACAAGGCCGGCGGATCTGACCGCCGGCCTTTTTAACTACTATTTCAACTACGGGAACTAACGTTTATGCCCGCGGAGGCACCTTCCCGATTAGGCTTCTGCCTCACCGGTGGTATCTTCAGCAGGCGCTTCTTCTTCGTGGTGGAACATATCACGCAATTTGGCCTCTTGCTCGTTGGACAGGGAGGTCTGGATTACAGTGGCGTCAAACTCCCCGAGCGTCGGCTGCACTTTGTCCATTGTCACCTTGTCAACCAGGAGGAACAGCGCTGAATGACCGGGTTCAATCGTTTCACCAACTTCCTTGATGAACTTATCATCAATACCTGTATCAGTAAATTTACCAGCGATAGCGCCAGTTACGGCACCAATAGCCAATCCCAGCCACGGTGCAAAAAATAGCAGGCCGATTAGCATACCCCAGAAAGCACCACCTAGCGCGCCGGCACCCGTCAAGCTGGTAACCTGTTTTACCTTGGTCTTGCCATCCTCGGTCCGCACCACGACCGCAGCATCCTGCAAAGTGATGACTTCTTGCTTCTGCAATTTGACCAACTCGTCACGCATCTTGAACGCATCGGTATCATTATTAAAGGCCAATACAACTAGATCACTCATTTTTACACTCCTTGAAAAAGACGCTTTATCCGGTGGTTTGTCATAACACCCCGCTTCAGGTCACGGAGCAGGCAATATAACTCACCAGATAGACAAAAATATAAGGACGATGATTCTACGTCAGTTGCGGCGAAAAGCGACACTTCTAATATAATTTAGACAAAAAATCCAGACCGGAATGTCTCAAAATTAATGATATATTGCGCTTACAACAGTCTGCTACAAAAATAGATTGGTACGCGTTATAATTGAACACACAAACATCGCCCAAAGCATTGTGGTTAAGGAGCAACACAAGAATACCCCAAGCAGATCCGCTGGCCTGCCCTATGGAGAAAAGTAATGAGTGATACAAAGCAAGATTTACCGATTAGCGCCGACTTGCTAGAGATCTTACGCGATCCGGCTGCAGTTCAAGAGCCCGAAAAGTACGGGCCTGATCCGGGCCAACTGGAACTTGTTCACAATAGTTGGCTTGTGTCTAAGGATACTGGTTACAAATACCCGATTAAAGACGGCATTCCCGTGATGCTTGTCGAAGAGGGGGAACGTTGGAAAGACACCCCTGTCGATGAATTACCAATGCCTCCCGAATCGGCCGAACCACTCCCCGCCCAATTCTCGGATGAACAAGACCTTTTCATGGAATCCAGTGGACAGAATGGTCCGAACTATGCCGTACTTGGCGCCGGACTGCTCTTTGGATTGCTCTTATTCATAGGGCTGTGGCGATTCTTGAATCGCGATAAAGCATGAAACAACGCCTGACCGACAGCCGTCTGGCCAATATCAGGACCAGAACCATTCATCAGGCTTTTACAACATACCTGACGCAGTTTGAAGCAATCACCCACCGCGCTAAGGGTCGCTTTGAAGACCAGGATTGGCAGGGGCTGCATGATGATGCAGCAAAAAGACTGGGAGTCTACCGTCGTATCGTCGATCTCGTGGAAGCGTCGTTGCGCGACTTACTGGCCAACCGGGTGCAAAATAAACCGATCTGGGCCAGCATGAAAGCCGTCTATTCAGGTTTAATCGCGGAACCTTGGTTTCACGTCAATGATGGCGCTATTTTCCCGCAAGAATTCGTCCATTTTCTTGGCCTATCTGACAATTTACGCATTTCGTTCAGTAGATACCACGGCGACTTGTTCGATGTCAGTTTTTGGCGGCAAACTCAGGACCGTCTTTTGGCTGGTGAGCAGGTGCACATTTTCCCATACGCACGTAGCCAGCGCGTTCATGCATGACATGTCCTTAACGACAAAACGCCAGTCCATTCGCTCCTTGCTTAGTGAACAAGATCCGGTCGATGCGCCGGCCGTGTACTACGCATACTACCACCCCGATGCCAAAACGCATCTCGTAACCCATCTCGCTGGGGTGAACCGCGCTTCCGGATATCTCGCGATCTCGCGTACCGGCATGGACTTGTTCAGCCCCCTTGTGTCCATGAGGCTGCCGAGCAATGATATGGATGCTGGTTGCGAGTTGATTACCAAGGCTCTGCCCGAGGGGGCATCCGTCATCCTTTATGTGCCGGCCAGATATGGGCCATTGCTACATGCTTTGTTTGACATTCCAGCCAGCGAGCAGTATCGCCTGTTGGTGCTAGATCGCAATCGTTTCGAGCCAATCATCAATGTACTTGTTACACAAGCCACCTCCCCTGATGGACTGCCGCGATTCGTCATTCGTTCGCCTCAAGACCCAAGTCAGGTCGTAGCTGCTGCCGGCTTGAACTGGCAGACTCCCTACTTCTGCGAGATTTCGGTAACTACGAGCCAAGGCCAGCGCCGGCAGGGATGGGGCCGCAGCGTTGTTGCCGCCATGGTTCATCACCAATTGCAGAACGGCCGAACCCCTCTATATGTCGTCAGCGAACAGAATGAGGCCTCGCTACGACTGGCCGAAAGGGTCGGGTTCATTGACAGTGGCGAGCGTCTTATTTTTACCCATGCAACTCGAAAAAACCTAACATAAGCCGCAGCAGATAGTAGCCGACAAGTCAAATACGGGATTCGCTACCCTGAACAGGGGCGTGAACATCGCGTAAACGCCGCGTGAAGTGGTCGTGAATTCTGCTTTTGCGCGATTGAACTTTTCTACTGCTCATGATAAGTTGGTAGCTATAAATTCAGAAGTTGTATCGGTAATTTCAGAGAGCACGTCGTATTGGTAGTTTCAGCAGCCAAAGCACCATTCCTGTGGGCTTTCTAGGGTGGTGCTTTGCGTTTGCTGGTTGATTTACCGGAGAGTTTATAGCCAGGGTGTGTACATACCCCAATGAAGTAACGGAGGTATCGTAATGGATAAAGTGACAGGTGTAGTGAAGTGGTTTAGCCGGTTGAAGGGTTATGGATTCATCGATCCTGATGGGGGTGGGCAAGAGATCTTTGTCCATTACTCAGCCATCCAGGGTGAAGGTTACCGTAATCTTTATGAGGGGGATCGGGTGGAGTTTGACTTGGTTGACAATGGCAAAGGTCCCCAGGCTCAGGCGGTAAATGCCCGCCGATCGTAATGCACTGACCAAACAACCGCTTTTGCAAGCAGCCACCTTATTGGAAAACAAGAAAGCCCGCACATGCGGGCTTTCTTGTCTTCCAAAGTCTGGCAGCCTGACCTATAACTTCTCGAAAAAAGTTCTGGCCAGGACTCCGTCTTCTCCAGCATGGGCAAAAAAGATATCGGCTATTGATGGGAATTTCAACACCCAGCGCTGAATGAAATAGGAGCGGCGCATGCTGCGCCACATCTCCTCATGAATCTGCTTTTCGTAGACCTTTAGACTCTCACGCGAAGTATCGCCATTTTGTAAAGCGTCGATTATCGTTTGTCCCGCCAGATTGGCCGAAATCATGGCGTTGTGAATACCACCGCCAGTTAAGGGATTGATAAAACCAGCCGCATCGCCCACTAGAATTGCACCATCATATGTGTGCTGCAACTGTTTCTGAGAGCCGAAATTGAGCTGCCAGGTTTTGATGCTTTCTACTTCGCCACCGCGAATGAGGCGTTTTTTGATCGTAGGCATTTCCAGGAAACGCTGCAACATCTCTTTCAGGTTATAGTCTGCTTTTCGGAATACATCCAGCCGCATTCCCAAACCGATGTTGGCCTTATTCTTGCCAGCGGAGAAGATCCAAGCGTAGCCAGGCAAGATTTCGTCATAAAGGTAAAACTCAACGGCGTGAGGGACTTCTTCAATGTCATGTATATAGCCGCGCAGCGCGACTGCACGATGGGCATCGACATGTTGCTTCTGCTTGGGACGCAAGGCACGGGTTATGGCCGAAGTCACCCCATCTGCCCCTACGACGATCTTAGAGCGGATATCTTTGACGTCGCCATTGAGCTGCGCCTGAACGCCAACGACACGACCATTCTCCATCAAAGGCCCCTTTACGATCGCGCGTTCAAAATCAGCTCCTGATTCTTCCGCCTGTTTTTGGATAACAGCATCGAAGTACATACGTGGCGCAACGTATGACTTGCCGCCCTCCTTCCCTTCCTTTAAAGGGGCTTGCAGCAAATTGCCTTTCGGCGAGTATATACGCATACTATCTATCCGGTAAAACTCCCCGCGCTGCACAGCTTGTTTAATTTTTTCTCCCATTCCCAGGCGGGTCATGAGGTCAATAGCCCCAGCCGGTATTCCATCTCCACATGCTTTATCCCGTGGAAAATCATGACGGTCTAGCAACAGAACATCAAGTCCTTGTTGTGCCAAGACCGTGGCGGTCGTCGCACCGGCCGGCCCAGCCCCCACAATAATGACGTCACGTTCGCGTTCTAGTTCCATTAGTTGTTTCGCTCCTTAATAACAACAGCCTGGTCACTGGGAGATGCACGGCAAAAGTGGGGAATCTCCTCCATCACCTATCGTCGTTTACTTTGCCAGCAGGCTCCTTCAAGACTCAGAATGACGGCCATGCGCCTCATGATCCTGCATTATTTATAGATGCTCACTTTTACAAATCTCAGCCAACAGCCCTTTACATCCGTCCTCAACCAACTTAAAGACAAGCTCAAAATTACCTTCATAGTATGGATCAGGAACATTACGTTCATTGCTGTCTGCGGCAAAATCCAGCAAGCGATGAAGTCGCGGATGATCACCGTAGCGACTGCTTAAATTTCGCAGGTTTTCAGCATCCATAGCGACAATGTATGCTTCTGCATCCGCCATTTCACTTGCGGTGATCTGCCGGGCACGCCCATTGTAGTGGAGGCCATGCCGTGCCAGCACCTTGCGTGTGCCGGAACACGCCGGTTCGCCTACGTGGTATGATCCGGTGCCGGCAGAATCAATCCTAATTTCCTCTGCTAATCCAGCCTCGTCAACCAAATGGCCGAAGACAGCCTCGGCCATCGGCGACCGGCAGATATTTCCCAGGCAAACAAATAGCACCGAGATTGTCATCGACCCATTCCAGAATCTTAGCTTGACACCAAAAGGTATGAAGCCTTGCACAGGCTTCATACCTTTTACAATTATACCCTATATCTTGCCAAGTTGGCCTATAAGCCGCATTCTGTGTCCTTCATTCGGCAAAGCCTCCAGAAGAACGGTGATCATCTCTCTAGGACTGTCATTACTGGCAGTCTCGTGCAGCCTACCCGGACGTCAGACGGAACGAGCAGTTCCGTAGCTCCTGGCCAGCCTAAAAGGCTGTGCCCAAGCTTTCGCCCTGCTTGGCCTTGCTCCCGGTGGGGTTTGCCTGGCCAGTGACATTACTGCCACTGCCGGTGGTCTCTTACACCACCGTTTCACCCTCACCTAACTGAGCATCCTCAGCTAGGCAATATACCTCTCTGTTGCACTTGCCGTCAGTTTACCCGCCCGGCCGTTAGCCGGCACCGTGCTCTATGGAGTGCGGACTTTCCTCAGCCTCGAACAAGCGAAGCCGCGATCACCCGGCCAACTTGGCAACCAGATCGTATCATTGAAGGGCAGCAGTTGGCAAGCTTTCATATCAAGACAGAGTTTTGTAACTGCAATCCGGCACTTCCTGTCCTATAGTCCGCCTAAGACACGTCTGGTCAATACAGACGCCATTTCGGCACGATAGGCGGCATCTCCACGAAAATCTCCAGGGTGCTTATTTGCCCCGCCGGCAGCCACCGCCGCGTTGGCGATAGCCGCCTCATCCAGGTCGCCATGCAGTAGTGCTTCGACGGCGGATAGGCGCGCTGGTCGCGAACCCAATCCTGTCGCGGCCAGAAGAGGCGCCTTACCACGTGGCTGCCAGGAGGTTAGCGAGACGATGGGATAATCGGCCGGCGTACGCGCTACACGCTCGCTGGCACCCTTCCCGTCCGCCCAGGGGACAATGATTTCAGTGAGGAGGCCCTGCGGACGATCCTCGGGCTGCAGATAGCCGGCAAGGCTGATTTGGACACCCTCCGGAGTTTGAAGGCTCAGCACCGCATCCAGCACCAGCATGGCCGCTAACAATTCGCTGTCGGGCAAGCGACTGGCGATCACGCCACCCAGGGTGGCCGCATTGCGGTAGGTATTGGGGCCTGCCTGTTGGATCGCCTTGCGCAGTAAGGGCGTGGCCGCTGCCGTACCCTTTTCTTTTTCCAGGTAATCAGACAGGCGGGACAGCGTAACCATGGCCCCAATCCGCAAACTGTCCCGCGCACCCTCAATCTGATTTAATCCCAGGTCCTGTAAGTCCACAACGGCCAACGAAATTCCAGTTTCCTGAGCCAGCAGCTCTGTCCCGCCAGCCAGTGGGATGGTATCCGGTAATGATAAGTATTGTAGCGCCTGGTCCATGTTCTCAGGCCGGTAGTAAGCACCCGGTTTCTTGGGCATCATGCCTCCTCGCTATGCTGCAAAATAGTTGGTGCATTGATTCTCCCGACTGCCTGCGCGACAATCTGAAGCCTATCAAAATCGTGCCAGATGCCGATTTGTCACACCACAAAAATGATGCTAAGGTTAGCCTACATTATCCACTGTATCTATTCTATTCGCAAAGCCCAATCAGGAAAGCTGTGTTCTTGAATTCGATCTTTTGAGAAACTCATGTCAGCGCAGGATTTGACTCAGTCAATTTTGGAATCGACACTGTGGCAGCGAACAAGTATAAAGCGTTGGTTATTGTTGCTAATCGTCGGTGGGATTCTTTTGATTTTGGGCTTTTACACGGTCACAGATAGCACCCGCCTGCATAACGATCTTCTTTTACAGGGCGCAGATTGGTCTGGATATGCGCTATGCCATCGCATAACAGAACGCTCTTTCTCCGTCAACGGCCGTCAGTTCCCTCTTTGTGCACGCTGCTCCGGCATGTACCTCGGAGTCGCGCTGGTATTTGTAGCGATCGCGCTGGCTGGGCGATTGCGCCGGGCCGGTCTGCCCCCGTTGCGATTGCTTCTAATATTGCTAGGCTTCATCGCGATCATGGGTATTGATGGCATCAATTCGTACAGCCATTTCTTTCCCAATGCCCCCCATCTTTATGAGCCACGCAACTGGCTGCGCCTGGTAACTGGTATGGGAACGGGTGTAGCCATGGGTTTGATTCTCCTGCCTGCTCTGGCCCAGAGTTTGTGGAAAACAGCAGAGTACCAGCCCATCATCAGCGCCGGCCGAGAATTGGCGGGGTTGTTGATTCTCGCCGCGGTCACCGTTATTTTGCTGTTGAGCAACCGCCCTACCGTTCTATACGTATTGGCTATAGTGAGTGTGGCCGGATTGTTGTTGATTGTTACGGCTCTCAATACAGTCGTCTTGCTCGTAGTGTTCAGACGTGACGGCCGCGCCGTTTTATGGCAACAGACGGTTGTGCCATTGCTGGCCGGTTTCATAGTCACGCTAGTCGAATTGAGCGTCATCGACCTCTTTCGTTTTAACCTCACCGGAACCATGACCGGGTTTCCAGGTTTATAGGAGCTGTAACATGATAGAAGCTGTGGCGGGCATCGGCACCGCATTTGGATTGTCAGGCAGCGCGGGCTTGAATGCGTATATCCCTTTGTTGGTCGTCGCTCTGGCGGCGCGCTTCCCACTAAACGACCCGCTACTCAAACTTTCCTCACCTTATGACCTTTTGGCCAACTGGTGGGTCATCGGTTTGCTCGTCATCCTGCTCATCATTGAAATGCTGGTCGACAAAATTCCGGCGGTAGACAGTGTAAACGACGTCATTCAAACGTTTGTTCGACCGGCTGCCGGAGCCATCCTTTTCGCGGGCAGTACAAGCGTTATCAACGAAATGAACCCGGTTCTGGCCATCATGGCCGGTGTCCTGGTTGCCGGCGGCGTTCATGCGACCAAAGCCATCGTCCGTCCCGCAGTCACTGCTACCACCGTTGGCACCGGAAACTGGGCAGTCAGCATTTTCGAAGACATCGCGGCCTTCTCCGTGTCATTGATGGCCATCTGGATCCCAGTTCTGGCCGGACTGGTTGTACTCGCCTTCATCGCACTGATTGTCTGGTTCTTCATCCGTCGACGTCGCAGGAAACAGCGCGGAATGATGATATAATCAAGTGCCAAAGCAACAAATCTCCAAGGAGGACAGATTTTGTTCAAAATACATGTTGGCAGTTTGATACGCTCCGGCACGGTAGCAGCAGTTATAGCGGGCTTCTTATATCTATTGGCCTTGACCCCGTTTCTCAACGATCTGATTGCGGGTCTAATGCTCGTTGGTATAGCAGCCATCCCTCTCGGCGCCGGTCTTTATTACGGTTATCTGGCTCCAGGCGAAGAAACGTTCGCCCAGAGCACAATCGGCGGGGCTTTGTCAGGCCTGGTCGCCGGTATCATTTTGGGTATCGCGGTTGGCGTTAACGCCTTCATGCTTGGAGCGGCAAGCACCGGCGTGACTTGGGTATGCCGTTAAAGGCGGCATCGGCGCCACCATTTTGTCCGCGACGGTTTTTGGCCTTTTTGCGGCTGTCGTAGGTGGCGTTGGCGGCATGCTCTGGCAGCTCGTGCAGAAACAAATAGATCCTGTTGATTAGGTCATTCACATTTCAAGGAGAAAGATCATGTTGATGAATCGTATTATTGGTGTGTTCAAGTTAAATGTTGATACATTCGAGGAAATCGAGGCCGACCAAGGAGCTACTGGTCAGGCCGCTCTAGTCGTGCTAATCGTGGCTCTTATTGGAGCTTTTGGCAGCGCCATTGGGGCCAGTTTTGCCAATACAAGTTTCTTTAGTAGTTTTCTGTCCTCGCTGATCGGCACCTTTGTTGGTTGGATCGCCTGGTCATTTGTCACCTATTTTGTCGGCACAACGTTCTTTGGCGGCAAATCCGACATGGGCCAAATGTTACGCGTCATCGGCTTTGCGTACGTGCCACAAGTACTAGCGATCATTCCCTGTATCGGTTGGATCGTCGGTGCTGTTTGGTCACTCATAGCCGCCTTTATTGCAATCCGCCAAGGACTTGACCTGGACAACACAAAAGCCTTCTTCACAATCATCATCGGGTTCATTGCCTTTGTGATTGTGATGGCCATAGTAGGTGTTATTTTCGGCGTGACAGCCGCTGGCTTTGGGGCTTTAACTGGCGCATTCTCGTAACGAGAAGACCGCCTACATAGGTTTGGAGGGCCCCCGGGGACAAAGGCTGTATTATTTCAATTAGGTAAATGCTGTTCGACCGCCGGAAGCGCAGAATGAATTCTGCGGCCAGAGAGAAAACATGTCACGGGAGGCGGGTTGATCGGTTGTCTAATTTGTAAAGATCAATAACCGGGAGTCTTTTTGTTAACAAGGAAGCTGCTGCGATTGCGCCAAGCGGGATAATTCCTGGAGGGCGGACAAACATTTTTGCCGCTCTTCAGCATTTAGATCTAAAGACGCGAATTCCTCCTCGTCCAGCAGTTGTATCTGGTATTGCGGCGACACCCACATATCGAGGGCCAGGTCTTCACAACGCACGGCCGTATCCCCAAAATCCGCAGGACGGCAGATATTACAATACCAACCCTTTAGCTCGTGGTCATCCCGATCGTAGACGGCAAAAACATTGTACCAACGGTCGTTGTAGAAGGTTTCAATGAAGCGATCACCTCGTTTGAAGAGGGCAAATCCCAAGTCGAGATCGTCACGGTTGAAGGTCGCTTCCAGGCGCACAAAAGTGGATCGCCGTTCGAGGATGACGGCCGGATAGTGCCACACAACGCTTCCGTTTTCATCCAATTTGTAAATGGTGATCTCGCTCAAGGCGCCGCTTTTCCAAGGATCTTCTGTAATCCCGTGATATGCGCTTCTAGCTCCAGCAGTTGATCCTGTTGTGCGGTCAATTTCTCCTCCTCGGCGCGTACGAAGCGCGTGAAGGGCGCGATGGTATCCTCAATACGCTGCGTGCTGCGGCGCATTTCACGGTCAAATTGGGTTGTTAAACTGTCCACCAGCTTGGTGCGCAATTCGGACAGCTTTTCGGCGAATTCCTGTTTCGCTTTCCGTTTGCGTGCAGGTAGGATAATCAGTCCTAGAGCAGCAGCAGCCACACCGGCAAAAACTCCGGTGAAATCCAGAAAAGCCGTATGCGCGGCCACAACTACGGCCACGCCTAATCCGACGCCGATTCCAGCCAGGCCTGTATTAACCACGGCCGCGCGTGCCGAGTGCGCCAAATCTTCTGCTTCCCTTTCTTTGTCATATGTTGCTACTGCTCGTTTCGTAGCCTTGCCTATAGAATCAATAAGACGTTGCCGGTCATAGGCCAGCGTTCCTTCCCGCGGTCCTGATTCGCCGACAACCCGGCCGTCATGTTCGGCGCTGCGCTGCGTCAAGTGCTCGGAAACGGCCGTCCATTGGCGCAGGTCTTGTTCAACCAGCCAATCCACCAGCTCGCTCACACGCTGCTCGATCTGCTCCGCCGTGTCACCCACAACCTCTTTCTCAAAATCAGATTCCAATTGTTTAGAGCGCAAGAGATCGGGAACGCGCGCCAGGCGAATGCGGTCGTCAAGGAAATCGTTGCCGCGCTTCTCCATTTCGTAGATCAAGTTATCAATCTCGCCCAACCGTGCCTTGAAGTTGCGCTGCATATCAGCGTCGTAATAGGTCATCTGCCGCTTGACGTCATCCAGCAAGGCATTGTCATCATGGAGCACGCCCAAATCCGCCTGTACATCCTGCAACTCTTGGGTCACCAACCGGTAACCTACCCCTAACGGATTAAGCAGCTTGAGCCGAAAACGGCCGTCATCATCAAGGGTATCTTGAATATATGTTTCCAGAGGAGCAAACCCGCTGGCCGGGTCACCACTTTGAGCCAGTTTTGCCGAGACGGCAAAAACGGCCGGAATATCGCCAATAAGCTTCTGCGATGCCGACGTTACAAAATCAACTACCTGGGTCACTTCTTCGGGTCGGCCCAAGATATCAACTTTATTAACTATGAGAACGATCTTCTTACCCCACTCTTGAATCTGCGCCAGGAAAGCACGCTCGCTCTCAGTGAAGGGGCGGTCGGCCGAGGTGATAAACAGCACGAGGTCGCTGCGCGGCACAAACTCGGCCGTAAGCGTCTCATGTTCACGCATAATCGCATTCGTGCCAGGTGTGTCCACAATGCTGATCTTGCGCAATAGTTCAACCGGCGCGGTCTTTACCCAAATGCCGCGCTCGCCAGGACGCTTTTCTCTAGCTTCGCCAAACTTCAACCAATAAATCTGATCCGTAGTTGGCGTGACGCCCACTTTTTGCAGCGGCTCTCCTAATAAAGCGTTGATAAAGGCGGATTTGCCCGAGTTAAATTCACCGGCAACGACCAGCAAGAACAACTCATCCAACTGGCGCACTGAATCCTTTAGTGCCTTGCGGTCGGATTGGGCAGCTTCTGTTTCAGCCAGCAGTTCCCGTAAATGCCCCAAGGTGTCCCTTGTCTGTTTAAGCAGTTCATCCTGCTCTGAATCTAAAAACAACTCCATTGAAGCCACTCCGTAGGCATATCGTTCTACTTTGATAGTCGTTAAAGGCAAGGTAATCGGAGATGAAATCAGCCGTTAACACAAATCTCTTATTCGACTGCCCAGCCCCTGCCAAAAATGAATCGCAGCCAATGGCAAGTATAACATAGCAAAAAAGCCTCACCTAATCGGTGAGGCGTTCTAATTACCAAAAAGATCTGGCATCCGCCAGCATTCGTAGAGTGTTGTCGGCCGTCTCTGGCAAAGCGGTCACATCCGAGGGATGCTTGCTACTCATTGATCACCAAATCAATTGTGGGGATTTCATCATTGCGCATCATTTGCATAATCTTTGATACCAACGGCAAAATCAGCTAACGTCGTAAGCAATGCCTGCTTCGTCCATCAAACGCATCTTTTCCCATTCCGGCAGATCTGAGTCCTTTCCGGCACTTTTCAAGGCCATCAATTGGCGCATCTCGACAATTTGGTCGCGCAGTACGGCTGCTTTCTCAAACTCCAATGCCTGCGCGGCCCCCTTCATTTGCTTCTCCAACTCGATCACCATCTTGCTCAATTCCGCCTTGGGCAAATCAGCCAGCGTCGTGTAACCCGCCTGATTTTCGGCCATAGCCAGATCGCGCTGTTCTATAATGTCATCTGTCAGATCGTGCACCGCTTTGATGATACTGCGCGGCTCGATGCCATGCGCCTCATTGTATGCTATCTGCCTTTCGCGCCGCGCATTGGTCGTGTCGATGGCCGCCTTCATGGAGCGCGTAATTTTATCGGCATACATGATCACCTTGCCGTCCACATGCCGCGCAGCACGACCGATGGTCTGGGTAAGTGCGGTCTCAGAACGCAAGAAACCTTCCTTATCCGCGTCCAGAATGGCAACCAGCGACACTTCAGGCAAGTCCAGCCCCTCGCGCAGCAAGTTGATGCCTACAACCACGTCAAAGACACCCATACGTAGGTCACGCAGAATCTCGGTGCGCTCAATGGTGTGAACCTCCGAGTGCAGATAATGAACCTTAATCCCCATTTCCAAGAGATAATCGGCCAGGTCTTCAGACATGCGCTTGGTCAGCGTCGTCACCAAGACACGCTGCCCAACCTCTACGCGCTTTTTAATTTCCCCTAGCAAGTCGTCTACCTGGCCCTTCACCGGGCGTACCTCAACATCAGGGTCGACAACGCCTGTCGGCCGTATCTCCTGCCTTACAATCCTGGCCGAGTTCTCCAGTTCGAAGGCGCTGGGTGTGGCACTGGTGAAAATAGCCTGGTTCAGAAGTTTTTCGAACTCAGAGAAATTCAAGGGCCGGTTGTCCATAGCGCTGGGCAAGCGAAAACCATAATCTACCAGAGTCTGCTTACGCGTGCGGTCACCGGCATACATGCCTCGTACCTGGGGTATGGTCATGTGGCTCTCGTCAATAACCAACAGATAATCATGGGCGAAATAATCGAGCAAAGTCCAGGGACGCGAACCAGCCGGGCGTTGATCCAGATGACGGCTATAGTTCTCAATGCCGCCGGTGTACCCCACCTCACGCATCATTTCCAGGTCGTAGAGCGTGCGCTGTTCGATCCGCTGCGCTTCGAGGAACATATTGCGTTCCTTGAAATAAACGATCCGTTCGTTTAGCTCTACTTCGATGTCTTGGATCGCCGCGGCCACCTTGTCCTCATCGGTGATAAACTGCCTGGCAGGGAATACATCCAGCCGCGCATGTTCCAGGAGAATCTCGCCAGTCAGGGGATCAAACTCGGCGATACGTTCGACTTCATCTCCCCAAAATTCCACAGTGTACGCCGTCTCGGCATAGGCAGGGAATATTTGCAGCGTATCGCCACGGACACGGAACACACCGCGTCGCAGCTCGATATCGTTGCGGTCGTACTGAATATCTACCAGATGGCGCAGCAAGGTGTTGCGCCGGTACTGCTTGCCTCGTTCTATGGCGACCGAGACTTTGCCCCATGCCTCCGGGTTGCCGATACCGTAAATACAGGAAACCGAGGCGACGATAATAGAGTCTTCCCGGCTCAATAAGTTAGCCGTGGCCAGCAGACGTAAACGGTCGATTTCATCGTTGATCTGCGTTTCTTTTTCAATGAAAAGGTCGTGACGGGGGACGTATGCTTCCGGCTGGTAATAGTCATAGTAGCTAACAAAATAGGATACGGCGTTTTTGGGAAAGAAGTCGCGAAACTCGCTGTACAATTGGGCGGCGAGCGTCTTGTTATGAGCCAGAACGAGCGTCGGCCGCTGCGTGCGCTCGATGACGCTGGCGATGGCAAATGTTTTGCCGGTTCCCGTTGCACCGAGCAAGGTTTGGAATTTCTCGCCATTCTCCAAACCTTCCACCAGACCGGCTATGGCCTGCGGTTGATCCCCCATGGGTTGGAAATCTGATACAAGTTCGAATTTTGGCATCATTCTCCTCGTCAATAGCAGAAAGCTGTCAACTGACAGCTTTCAGCTTTCAGCCGGATATTCATCTAGTGTTGGTGAGCAGCAGTTCATGTTAGCTCAAAGTTGATTACAGAACGAAAGTTCTATATTCTAGCACAAATCTGAGCATAATGACAGAAAAAGATCGGTCACTTTAATGAGCTGCCGGCTGTTAGCTATCAGCTTTCAGCTGGATAATCATTTAATGTTGGTGAGCAGCAGTTCATGTTGGCTCGATGCTGGTTACAGTGCGGAGATGCTGAAGAGTTGTTAGCCACCATCGTAGTACTCCGGTTGGCAATTGAGAAGGGCGAGGCCCTGTTCTGTAGGCGAGTGCAGCGAGAAATTGTCATAGGCCACAACGGCACGTTCATCGTTGCTTTCTGTGGTGACGGCCAAAGCCGGTTGTCCCCCCGTCGTAAAAGCAACCAGTCCTGATCCGACACACTGATCGTTTACGGCCATGGCCCACTGCCCCCCAGCAGCTACAAAAAGGATTGCATTGTCCCTGAGAACTGACAGATCAACGACAACCCAATCGCTGTATTCAGTCTCACCTTCCACGGACACGGCACAATAAGCAGAGTTGTCCCCCTGGACGAAGCAGCCCACGTAATTGTCCCCGGCGCCATCAAAGACGAATCCGAAGAACGCAGCGCGGCCGCCTTCCAAAATATTGGCGTCGACGCTGGCCTCAAACGCATCGTAGGGCTCGACCAGATTGACCCAATTTACCATGTCCTCATCTAAACCCACCGCAGTCAGGTGGCCATCACCGATCCTGAACTCGGCGCTCTCATCCTGCCACAGCTCCCAATTGGCAGCCGATGATTTGCCGTCGAAGGTGTCAGAAAACAGTTCGCCTGCTTGAGATGGGTCTGTCGGCTCAAGTGTGGGGTCGGGCTGCGCAGCGGTCGGTTCGGCCGTCTGCGTGGCCTTTGCTGTAGGTTGCGGCGTTGGCGAAAGCACCGTTGCCGTATTCTCAATGAGTGAGGTCACGTCGCTGCCGGATAAAACAGCAGCCGTTGGCGATGATATCACAGCAGCTACCTGATCACTGAAATAGGTTCCAGCCGCAATAAGAAGCATCAAGCACATTCCAATCAAGACCAGAACGGCGCAGCCCAACAGCAGGATCTGGCGCCGGCGAGACGCCGGAGCTTTCGCTGCTGCCGGCACTGCCGGCCCTTGGGGAGTGGTTTCTGCCTGACCTTGCTCCGCGGGCCTGACGCCAGGCTGAACGGCCGGCAAGGGCTGGGTCAGTTGGGCCTGAGCCTTATCCATAATGAGCCGGACATCACGGTAATTGCGATCCAGCGCCTGGAGCTGTGCGCCAAGGGCTAACACTTCCACCCAGTCATTGGCCGCAACGGCTGTCTGCGTTTGAGCGTACAGCGCCGCCATTTGAGCTTCGCGGCTCAATTCTCCGCTGCGGGGCGTACCTATAGGGCTGCTCTATCACCGTCTGCAGGGAATCTGGCGCAGGAAACTCGACGACCGTCTGCAGGATCTCGGCCGCGGCCAGGGCCGCTCCGACTTCCGCCGCCTGCGATGCAGTAAGCAATTGTTGGACGGCCTGCAACAATGCTTCGGCCGTGGCGTAACGCTCGTCCCGTTCCTTGGCCATCGCTTTTTCGATGACCAACTGCGTCATCGGTGGCAAATCTGCAGCCAGATCGAGGATGACGGGAACCGGCTCGAAAACATGCTTCATCATGACCTGCGTGGGTGTATCGGCCGTATATGGCTGCTGCCCACTTAACATTTCGAACAGGATCACACCCAAGGAATAGATGTCAGAACGGCCGTCCAATTGCACATCTCCCTTGATCTGCTCAGGACTCATGTAAGCCGGTGTACCCATAATGCTGGTTGTCTGCGTGCCTTCGGCAAGACGGGCGATGCCAAAATCTGACAAATAAGGATTCTTATCGCCATCAAACAAGATATTGTCCGGTTTGAGATCGCGATGAATGATATGCTGGGCGTGCGCTTTGTCCAGAGCCTGCGCCAAAGGGGATAAAATGCGCACAACCTCAGTCAGGGCCAGCGCTTTGCCTGCGGAAAAATGGCGCAGCGATCCGCCGACCATATAGCGCATGACCAGAAACGGCTGCTCATTATACTCGCCAAAATCATGCACGGGCACGATGGCAGGATGCTCCAGAGATGCAACTATTTTGGCTTCACGCTGGAAACGCGCCTGCAACGACTCGCTGGGGGACAGCTGTCGCGGCAGCAGCTTAACAGCCACCTGACGGTCCATATAAGGATCGCGGGCCAGGTAAACGATGGCCATGCCACCGCGTCCTAGCTCATCGATGATTTCATAACGGCCGACTCTACTCCAACTCATCTGAAACAGACCCTTTTCCAAATCGCCCTACAGAACCTAACTGAAATGAACCCCATCCAACTCCAACTCTTCCAAATAAGCTTGCGGGAAGTCGAATTTCAGAATATAGGATAACCCTAATGGGTTAAGAATTGGGTTAAGACAACGCGGCTTTGCAGAACAAAACAGAAGAGCACACCCGTGGGTGTGCTCTTGCAGTGGAGATGGCGGGACTCGAACCCGCGTCCGAAAAATTCGTCCTCTGAACCTCTACAAGTATAGTCAGCCTATTTATTTTCACCGGCGGGCGCCCCGGCCAACAGGGTCAGCTACCGGCTAGTCGATCATCCCCGAAAGGACGTCTTAGCCGCTTCTATCGACGTCGAAGCAGAGCACGTTGACATTTCTGTCGCCTGCGCCAATTCCGGCCAACGAACGGAATCAGGCAGACGGGGTCCGGTTTAATGAACCATCACGCCTTCCGGCTGACTAAACAGCCAATGGAAGAGCGCTATAAGTGTTAGTGCGGTTGGCACTTCTACTTGTGCTTCCAGTTTTACGAGATGTAAAGCGTGCTCGACTTGCAGTCCAGGGCCAGCCTTCCCCGTCGAAACCTGTCATCCCCAGAGTTGTCTGTATTATAGCACAGGCAGGAGCGGTGGTCTATAGCTATCAGCCGTCAGCTATCAGCTGTCAGGCGGCGGCGCCCGCTTCGCCCGCATGGGGGTCGAAACGGCGCACATAGTCCTCTACCAGCAACATATTGCCGGCAGCATGTTTGATCGTTTGCAACAGCGTGGTCATGGTATCAATCTCTTCCACTTGTTCCACGACGAACCATTGCAGGAAGCTGTTGCTCGTAAAATCATTCGTTTCCACGGCGATGCGCACCAGGTTGTTGATCTGGCTGGTGACGGTCATCTCCTGATCCAGGGCAAACTGAACGGCATCGGCCGCACTTTCAAATTCATTGCGGATTGATGGCAAGCCGGGAATGATGGGCTTGGCTCCGGTTTCCAGCAAAAAGTGCACGAACTTCATAGCGTGCATTCGTTCTTCTTCCGCCTGGCGATAGAAGAATTGGGCCAGGTCGGGCAAGCCCTCTTCGTCGAAGTAAACAGCGATGGCCACGTATTGAGCAGAGGCGAAAAACTCGCTCAGAATCTGGTCGTTCATAGCGGCGACGGATCGTTCATGGATGATCATAACTAACTCCTTTGAGAATAAGCTGATAGCTGTCAGCAATCAACTTCTTTGATAGTAGGCTTGAATTCAAGCAGAGTTAATTATAGCGCTTTTCTATTGGCGTTGTGTAAGAATTGGGCAAGGAAACGGGCGGCTTGTCTTTCGGCCCAGTAGTGAAAACGATTGGGCCATATGCCCTCGGCAAAGGCCACGTGACCGCCATGGGGGACGAGGGCCGGCAGAAGGGCTGCGTTGGCGGCAAGGGTCAAATGGGGGATATCACTGCCAAAAAAGGGATCGTCCATGGCGCGGATCACGAGCGTGGGCACGCGGATATGGGGCAGGAACTGGCTTGAACTGCTGCGGGCATAATAATCGTCGGCATCGCGAAAACCATGTAATGGCGCGGTGACCGTATTGTCAAAGTCATACACCGTTTTCAATTTTAGGATTTGTTGTACGTCCAGCCCGTTGTCATTTAGCCGCGTGTGGTCGAGCGCCTTCTGGCGCAGCGATTTCAAAAAACGAGGCGCATAGAGACGGCCGCTGCCCAGATGAAAGGAGCGCGCAATACGTGACAGGTCAAAGGGGGGGGAAACGGCCGCGGCGGCCTGAACCGGCGTCTTGTTGCCCTGCTCACCGAGGTATTTTAAGAGCGTATTGGCGCCTAAAGAGAAACCGACCATCCCTTTGGCTACATTGGGAAAAAGCTGCTCTAGCCAATCGACGGCATAGGCCACATCATCGGAAACGCCGGCATGATACAAGCGGGCCGTGCGGTTCATCTCCCCGCTGCAAGATCGAAAATTGAGACCGACGGCGCGCACGCCCAGGCGCGCCAATTGGCGATAGGTTTCGCAAGCGTAGCCGCGCCGCGCCGAGCCTTCCAGGCCATGCAATAACAAGACCAGGGGCGCATCGGGCGGCAATTGGATGTTGGGAACGGAAGCGAAATCGAGATCGAGAAAATCCCCATCAGGCGTATCCAGGCGCACGCGGCGAAAATCGATGCCGTTCATATCGCGCAAGGAATTGGCCAGCACGGTCTGCGCGTGGGGGTTGAGCCACAAGCGGGACGGCCGAAATGGTTCGGGGCTAAAATCTGGTTTCATATTGGTCGATCTACTTCCTCAAGGATCACAATCCTGAGCGTAATTTACCTCCGCTCCCATCCACTGCACCAACGCAGCTTAGGAGATTTTAAGGTTGCGCGCAGGCGCTTGACTTTCGTCGACCTCTTGTTATAATGCGCGCTGTCGTTGCGGGGTAGAGCAGTGGCAGCTCGTCGGGCTCATAACCCGGAGGTCATCAGTTCGAATCTGGTCCCCGCTACTGAAGAAGGACCCAGGCCCAAAAAGGCCTGGGTCTTTTTATTTGTGAATTGTGAATTGGCGAATGGTCAATTGGGTGGCCCGATAAATTGGTCCGGTTGGCGGTGACAGATTGACATAATGCTAGTTTTTACCAGAGTTTGATTTTGTTTCTTTGTTCCTTTTGATCTTTTTATACTGGGTTCAATATCGATTTTAGGGGTGGGATTGGCCTGAAGCGGCGCCTTTTGTGGCTAAGGAGTAATGGTGGCGGTTGGGGGTAACGGCCGTTTGGGGTTTTCCTGTTTTGGTCATATCTGGATTATAGAACATGCGTTCTGAATGTCAAGGGTTATTTGGAGCGGAATTGTTGAGGGTGAGCGTCGATGGGGACATGGTGATCCGATCCTTCTATCGCTACGAAGCGCGTATCGGCCAGACGCGATGAGAGTACCCGCGCGGCGTCGATGGGTATTGATTTGTCGAGGGTACCGTGCATTTGAAGGACCGGAACCTCGATATCCCCATAGAAATCTCTTTGTAAGAAGCTGACGATGTTTGCGATGTCAACCTGGCTGCGAACGTAGGCAAGACAGGCAGCGCGCGTGCCGCGGATCCGATGGACTGCCTCGGCCTGTTCCCGGTAGCTATCGGAGAACGTGTCGGCGATGATGGTGTGCCGGGCAGCCCAGAGTTCGCCGATACCGGGCAGCACAGGAATCATTTGGGTTGGGTCCGCCGAGAGTGCGTGGCCGGTGAGTATTGCCGGGTGCGGTTCATTATTTCGCAAAAACAGCTAACGTCTGCATAGGTTCCGTCTCCAAGGATGATCAGGAGCCGGCTTCCATTTCTTTTTCGGAACAGATTCCTTTTCCTCTTTCTTTCGCCTCCAGTAAAGATTCTGCATTTTTCTATGGTATTCTCTTACGGGGTTTGGACCGGACTCAGCCACTTTTGGTTCAGCGACCACCGTCTCCTTTTTGCCAGTTTGGCGCATCCTTGCCGTTCGGCCGTACGTTCAAGTGGAACTGCACTCAAATAATTCTTCTGATAAAGTACAACCGGCTGCAGAAAAGACTATAATGAGGCAACTGGATACACAAGTTTGACCCTACAGTGTCTGTATCTACACTTAGGACATATTTCGAGGAGTTCTAGGTATGAAATCTACTGACTCTATTGAAGAAGCTAACCTAATTGCCAAGGGGACGACTGCAGAAGTATATGCCTGGGGTGTCGGTCACGTTTTGAAGCTCTTTCTAGAGCGTAGCCCCTGGCATGCAAATGAGGTCGCCGCCACAAGGTTGGCGCATGAAGCGCGTCTCCCTGTTCCAGAAGTCATTGACGGTCTGATAGAAGTCGGTGAGCGAGAAGGCATCGTCTTTGAGCGGGTTGATGGTCCCGAAATGACCGGGTATATCGAAGATCACCCTAACAAGGTCGAAACCTGTGCCCAACAAGCCGCGGAGCTTCACCTACGGATCCATGCGACAGAGGTCCCTGAGCTTCCGCCTCTTGCAGAAGTCTTGACCTGGTCCGTACAACAAGCGGATCCTCTAGAGGAAGGAACTCGCAAAGCCGTACTGGATGTGTTGAATGGATTGCCGGCAGAGGGGATGTTATGCCACAACGACTTCTATCCCCACAACATCATCCTGTCTTTACAGGGTCCGATGGTCATTGATTGGGCAATAGGAACTCGTGGTAATCCCATGGCAGACCTAGCGCGCTCCTGGCTGATATCGAAGATGTGGCTTGGCGGGCTAGAGGAAAAGAAAGCCCCCGAGCATCTGCAGCTTGTGTGGCAGCGGTTCTGGGAACTGTATTTTCGCCGATACGGAGAGTTGCAGCCCTTCAACTGGGGAGATCTCTTTCAGTGGCAGATTGTGGCGGCAACAGCCAGCTTGGGTTGGGGTCCACCCGTTGCATCCATTGATCAGCGCGTATCTTTCGTCAAAGCAGCTCTTTGCGGCGCAGAGCATCCATGGTTGAGCTGATAAAGATAAATTCCGGGTCAAGGGGGACGTGGGCCGGTTTTGCTTGGCGTGGTTTGTGAGGGGTGAACGGCCGTGCTAGTCCAGGGGAACAACCAGGGGCTATAAACCCTGTACGATTCAATACGGGCAAGGCAGAGGGAACACAAAAGCCGTTTGCTTTCTGCAATGGAAGAGACGTTTGACACTACGCCAAGGCTTCGTCATCTGTTAAGATAGGGACGACGCGCCCATTGTCAATCTTGTGGAGATTATAGTTGCGGGTGATGACCCGCCTGTCTCTCTAGCCTTTGCCAGGGCAACTTATGCGCAGAATGAAGAGAGCGGAACGGCCGATCTATGATCCCTGCCACTCACTCCCTAACATAGTTATGCTTTCGGTATAGCGCAGCCAATCAAGCTGATTGAGATAGGCTGTGTGCTTTTGGGACGCTTCGATATTCGGAAATACTTCTACGCCAAAGAACTGCCACTGTTCCGATGACCAAGTAGAATCACATACAACGACAGTCTTGGCGCCAAGTTTTTTCAAGTTTTCGGCATTCTTGGCCAAGAGCCCGTCTTGCTCTTCCTGAGATAGTTGATACCAGGCTTCCTTCGCTTTCCCCATAAAGAGTTTATAGATTTTTTGTGCCATTTCATACCTCCGTAGCCTAAGTGTGAAGAAAAATTCCGTTGTGGATATTCAATATAATTATAGTTTTTCCTGTCCTTGTCAAGGCCAGATCGTTTGCTGATTCTTAATGCACCCATAGAGGAGGCAGCATAGGCCGCAGCGATGCACGTTATTGTGAAATCTCGTTTGTAGTAACGACTTCAGTCGTTTAACCGCTGAAGCGGTTACTACGAACAAATCTCCGAAGGAGTTGGATATCGGCAAACGCACGTCAAGTCGGTTGAAAACCGGCCTTGCCTTGTCATTCCGAACGGCGCCTTCGGAGTGAGGAATCTTTACGGAGTGACGAGGTACAAGAGATTCCTCGGAGGACCTCGGAATGAAGTGGTGAAGGGTCTTGTATTCAGGAGATGAGTGCGCATGATCCACAGAAATCCAGAAAACAGAATTCCAGCAGATCAGCCGCCTGGCAAAACGCAACGAAAACCGAGACCGTCGTACCTGATAACGGGATCGAGGTTGCTGCGGACGGCGCTACGCAGGTCGAGCGAACGTTGCGCCACCCGACCCCCGCGCAGGACCTTGGCAGCACCACTTTCCGGGCCCGCCGGGTTTTCAGCCGGTGAATTGGCATAATAATCGCCATCATACCAGTCGTTCACCCATTCCCATACATTGCCCGCCATATCCAATGCCCCAACCCAACTCGCCCCTTCCGGGTAGCTGCCAACTGGCGCGGTCAGTTCATACCCATCATTAAATGATTCATCTTTCCAAGCATACGTGCAGTTTTCATCGCAGTAATTTACCAACTGACCTTCAAACTCCTCACCCCAAGGATAAGTATTACCTTCAGGCCCTCGCGCCGCGTACTCCCACTGCGCCTCCGCCGGCAGCTGCCCTCCCGCCCAGCGGCAATACGTATCGGCCTCGTTCCAGGAGACGCCCACGACCGGATAATCGATCCCCATTGTAAGTTGGGTCATCCGCATAGCTTGAAGCTGCACATTCACCCGCATCCACACATTGTGCATAGTGGGCATTGGTTACTTCTGTTTCGTCGATCCAGAATCCATCGAGCGTAACATCATGTACGGGCTGTTCGTCATCCTCTCCATCAGTGCTGCCCATCGGGAAGGTGCCCGGTGGCACGTAGACCATTTTCATTTTGTCCTGCGGCCGTTCCCACACAGTGCCCAGCGCCGGTTCAGGAGGCGGCACGTTTGGATCTCGCGTGGCCGTGGGTCCGAGCGTAGCTGTCGGCTCTGGAGTGGTTGTCGCTGCTGAAGTCGGTGGCATAGATGTTGGCGTGGCCATGGCTTGGTTGCTGTAGGGATAACCACGACTGGCCCCACTACTTTCCTCTGTGGCTTCTGGCATGCTGTCGCTGCCACCCCCAAATATCGCGCGGATGCCGAAGACCAGTAGTAAGAACCACGGTGATGGCTCCAATCCACCAGGCCCAGGCCGGCAATCGCCCCCTCTCTTCCTGCCCCTCTCTCTCATTGGAGATGGGCCGGAGCGGAATCTGGGATTTTCTCTTCGACGGCCGATGCAGGGTTTGCTTCGGCGAGCAGTTCCTCCGGCGACGTATCCAGCACCGTTTCAACACAGACTTCAGCCACGATCGCTTCTGCCGCTTGCGCCAAAGCGACCGGCGGCGGCTCGATTGAGTGCCGGAGGCAGGAGCAGCAACTGCTGTACGGCCTCCGCCAGCGCCACGGCAGTCTGGTAGCGCTCTTCGCGATCCTTGGCCATCACGCGGTCGATAACGGCCTGCGTCTGCGGCGGCAGATCGGGATTGGCCTCGAGCACATCGGGCACCGGCTGCAAAATGTGCATGAGTATTTGTTTCGTGGGCGTCTTGGCAACATACGGCTGCCGGCCGGTCAGCATTTCAAAGAGCATGACGCCCAATGAATAGATGTCGCTGCGGCCGTCCGGATCCTTTTCCCCTTCCGCTTGCTCCGGGCTCATATAAGCCGGCGTGCCGCGCAAGGTCACCGTCCGCGTTGTTTCGGCCAATTGGGCGATGCCGAAATCAGCCAGGTACGGCCGTCCTTCCTCGTCAAAGAGCACATTATCCGGCTTTAAGTCGCGATGGATAATGCCCTTCTTGTGTGCTTTATCCAGCGCCGGCGCCAGCCGGTCTAGAATTCGGCTCACTTCCTGCAGCGCCAGCGGCCGCCCCTCTTCGATGCGATCGCCCAGCGTGCCGCCGGACATATAGCGCATTACCAGGTAGGGCCAGCCCTTATCTTCACCAAAATCGTACACGGGCACGATCGCCGCGTCTTCCAGGGCTGCGACTGTTTTCGCCTCTTGTTCAAATCGCTGCAAAGAACGGGGATCTTCGGTGAACTGGCGCGGCAGGACCTTTATGGCGACCTGGCGTTCAAACAGGGAGTCGAAGGCGAGGTAGACGGTGGCCATGCCGCCCTGGCCCAGTTCGCGCATGATTTCGTAACGGCCGATTTGCTGCGCCACGCTTTTCTCTCCTGCTTACGCCGCGCTTCTGACAACCCTTATTATACGCCAGGGGACGGCCGTTCACAATGCAATTGATCGCCAGCGGGCGAAACAGCGCGGAGACGAGGCGCTTCTGCAAGACCGGGGTTCAACCGCGCTGTCTCGCCCCCAGCAGGTTCAGCCGCTCTGTTGCGCCCCTACTTGGGATGCCACATGCAGGCATGGGCATAGGTCAGGAGTTGAAAGCCGTATTTTTCGGCAATGGGGCGGCTCATGTTTGAGGCGTCGATGGTCAGGAAACTGTAGCCGCGGCGGATCGCTTCCTGGACGCGCGTGGCCATCACGGCCGTATACAGGCCTCGCTCGCGGAACTGGGGCAGCGTCGTGCCGCCCCACAGACTGGCGAACTGGCTGTTCTCCGTGAATTGTATCCAGCCGGCGCAGGCTGGCTGGTCGTCGACGTAGGCGAGGTAGATGCTGCTGTAAGTCGGCCGTTTCCACAAATCTTCTTGCAGCAGCTGCCCCAGACCGGTGAAATCGGTCTGCCATACTGTTTCCAGCAAGGCGACTAAATCCTTGACCTGCTGCGGATCAGACAAACGGCGCACGTCAGCCTCAACCGGCTGCAATAGAATAGAGGACGCAGCGTGGATGTCGAGGGCCATGATCGCGTCGCGCTCCCGGGCCTTGAATCCTTGCATAAGCAAGCGCGCTCGCAAATCGGAAGGGGTGTCGTGGTCGTACAGCTTCCACTCGAAAGAGAGGCCGTAACGGCCGTAGAAAGCGATCTGCTCGCCGATCACTTCCTCCGCATTTTCATCGGTCAAACGGCTGTAAAGCACAAAATTACTGCTGTGCCGTTCCGCCGGCCCCGTGAAGCGCACGACATCCCCCGTGACCTCCTTATACAGGTCTGGGTATTCGATGTCGATGCGCTGCTCTTTGTCGTAGAGAGCTAGAATTGTTTTGCGGTCCATAATATTAGCTGTCAGGTGTCAGGGGTCGGCTATCAGGCTGACCGTTTTTTAGGTGGGAGATTATGTCTAATTGGGGGGTTGGTGTCAAATGATTGGGAGGAAGGATGGTCAGGGCAAGGAGAGCGGGGCAAGGTGCAGGGCGTTTTCGGCTGCTTCTGCGCCGGAGACGGGCAGGCGCTCGCCGGTCTCTGGTGAGTAGAGGCCGAGGCGCATGTCATAGGAGCCGGGCGGCAGGTCGGGAGGTAAGGGGATGGAAAGGGGATCGCGGATGATGTCGCCCGGCTGCCAGATGTCGGTGGCGACCAGGCCGCCAAGCGGCTTCTGATCGGCCTGGGCCACGATCGCGCCGTTCTCGTCCAGGATGTGCAGGAAGACGTCATAGCTTTGATCAACGGCCTTCTGGCTCTGCCAATAGAGGGTGATTTGCAGCGGGTCAACGGGGACCACGTCATAACCCAGCAGGCGGATACCGGCGCCAAATGCAGCCGAAAGCGCTTGATCAGGATCGGCTTCAGTCACGTAGGGCCAGGCCATCTCGTAGACAAAAGCATCTTGCTGGAAGGTGATCGTATGGGTGTCCGTGTTTACGTGGTGCAGCGGCCGGGCTACGGCCAGATTGTTGGCGATATCCCAACGCCACAGGGGGAAGGCAGCCATGTAGTCTGCTCCCGACTCGGATAAAATACGCGTCAGAAGTTGATTGCGCGGCAGCCCTTCCTGGGCCCGCATAGCCGGCCACACCTCGGGCGAAACGAGGCCATTCATATCGACGATGCGGCGACCGGATATGAAGGCGATGGCCCCGATGTCGTCGACGGCGATCAGCGCTTCAGGATCGGTGTTCTCGGCCAGCCAATGTCCCATTGCCACGTCAATATCCTGCACCTCGCGTGTATTGTTGCCTAACATGGTGGCCCAGGCAGGCAAACGCCAGGCGCCACCCAGCAGCAGGAGCAAGATCAATAAGAGGGGCAGCGCCGCTCGCAGCCCAGGTTTGTTTACAAGGCCCTGCTCTCCCGCCAGTTTATGGACAAGCCAGTGGGCGCCGGTTGCCGCGGCAACCATCTGCAAGGGAATAAGGGGGATGGTGTAACGGCCATGGTGCCAAGTGAAATCGATGATCACGGCCGTGAACAAGGGCAGGCCCAGCAGCCATAAGAGGCTCAAACGGCTACGCCGCCACAAGGGCCAAAGGCCCAATAAGAGCAGTAGTATGCTTATGGGATTGTCTTGCCACTGCCAGGCCAACGTCTCGCGCAAGGTGCGCCAGCTAAAGAGATGCTCTGAGCCCACCTTGGCATAGAAGGTGTTAGGCAACGGGTGTCCTGTGGTCGACAGGCTAAATACCGTGTAAGGGGCCGCGATCAGGGCGTAGACGAGTAACGGGGGGACAAATTGGCGCAACAGCGATCGCCACGATCCGTCGCCCATTGCGCGGGCTGCCCGCCACCAAGCCCAGGCAGCATCGAACACGGCCAGAGCGAACAGCGCGTGCCCTTCGGGGCGCAGCTGCCCAGCCAGGGCAAAGAGCAACGCTGTATAGCGCGCGCAGCCCCCATTTCGAATAGGCCCAGATTGCGGCCAGGCTCAAGGCGGCGAAGGCGGTGGTCTCCATGCCCGCCAGGCCGGCCCACAAGAGGCGTCCGGTCAAGGCCACGCCCAATCCAGCCAATAACGCCGCCCAGGCGCTGCGCGTGATCCAGCGTGTGAATCCATAAGCGAGCCAGACCGTTAATAGCAGGAAGAAGGCGCTCAGGGCCAGCGCCGGCCGCAGGAAATCAGTGGAGAAGCGGCCTACTGCGGCCAGCAAGAGCGTCCAGAGCGGGGCGGTAGATCCGGGGGTTGGCTCGCCAGGGTTGTAGCTGAAACCAAAGCCCTGGCTGAGGTTGCGGGCAAATTGGAAATGAATCCAGGCATCGTCGAGCGGGGCGCCCAGTTCGCCAGCGGTGATACGCAATTCCGTGCGCAGGTAATAAACAAGCAGCAGCATAGTCACGGCCGTTAGCAGCAACAGTGCGCCCCACTTGATTACGCGATCCCGATTCATCAATACCCTGTGCGCCACTTAGAAACCAGGTTTTTTAGCAGTGATACCCAACTCTTTGGACAGTCGAAAAACCTGGTTTCTTAAACTTCATGAAAACTGGATTCTATCAAGGGTAGATCATAGACACAACCAACGCCATTCCTACACCGTCACCGGTGCGTGGTTGATCTAGGGTGCACAAACGAATTGTCGTGCCCGCCCCACGCCTTCGCGGGGACAGGCTGACGGGCATCTATTCGCGTAGATTCCTGCCTGTGCAGGAATGAAATTCCCTGAAAACTCTTTCGCGGCCCCGTTGATCTGCCAACGTTTGCCAGAGTGGAGGAGTCGTGGCACAGTAGGGGCTGCACGTCCCAGCCGCAAATTGTGGCCGCAGACGGGCATGATAATGTGATGATCCGAGCCTTTACGCGCGACTTGCGCTCTTTTATCCGCTCGCACTACGCGGTATTGATCCTGGTTCTGTTGTGGGCCGCCGTTCTGGCGGCGTATGCCTTCGCGCGCCATGAGCGGCTTAACTCTTCCGCCTATGACCTGGCGATTAAATCGCAAGTCATTTGGAATACTTTCCAGGGCGATTGGTTCGCCAGCTCCATTGAGGTCGAGCATTATCTCGGCGACCATGTGCAGCTAATCTTCCTGCTCTTAGCACCTCTGTATGGCCTGTGGGCGGACGTCAGGATCATGCTGCTCTTGCAAGCGATCTTGCTCAGCCTGGGAGGGATTCCAGTTTATCGCATCGCCTTGCGCACGCTGGATGATCGTTGGCTGGCTTTGCTTTTTGCCGCCGCTTATCTGCTCTTCCCGCTGCTCGGTTTCGTCAACCGTTTTGACTTCCATCCCCTCGTCTTCACCATCCCCTTCTTTCTCTTCGCCTACGATTTGCTGGAAAGGGGCCATCCTTTGTGGGCCAGCTTCTTCATTTTTCTGGCGCTGACCCTACGCGAAGATGTCGGCTTCACCGTATTCGCTTTTGGGCTGTACGCGGCGGTCTTCATGAAGCGACGTACCCTGGGTTTGATCTGGGCCATCGGCGGTTTATCCTGGTCGCTGGCGGCCGTATTTGTCGTCATCCCTTATTTTCGCGGCGGCGCTTCGGACACGATGGGTCGTTATGCCTGGCTGGGCGAATCGGTGCCAGGCATGCTGCGCACGATCTGGACGAGGCCGTTGATCATCTTGGATCATTTTCTGCAACCGTACCGGCGCGCCCTGCTGCTAAAACTGCTGCTGCCCGTGGGCTTTCTATCCCTTCTTTCGCCCGCTCCGCTGCTGGTAGGCCTGCCCGCGCTGGCTTACAACTTGCTTTCGGAGACGCCCAGCCAAAGCAGTATCTATTTCCAATACCTGGCTCCAGTGGTGCCTTTCATTTTCGTCGCCGCCATCCAAGGGGCGGGGCGCGTGCAAAACGGGCTGTCCGGAGACAGGGCGCGTTGGATCCTGACCGCCTGGATCGGGCTGGGCATCGTCCTGGCCTGGGTCTGGGACAATCCCTTTACGCGCACAATCGAGGCTCCTTATTTCCCGGTATATGGTCTAGAGCAAGTCACGGACAAAGATGCCTTTGAGCAGGCCGAGGCGCTGCTGCCGGCGGATGCACCCGTGGCAACGATGATGGCTTATGCGCCACACCTCGCTTTGCGGCCTGAATTGCATCTGTTTTACGACCGGCTGAAATTGCAGGAACGGCCGTATGGCTTTCCGCAGACAGAGTACCTGCTGCTTAACCTGACGGACATGCGTTGGGGTGTCAACGCCCGCTTCTTTTATAGCGCCATTGAGACCGCGATTGGGCGCTATGGGTACGAGGCGTTGTACGCCAACAATGATGTCATTCTGTTGCAGCAAACAGAGCGACCCTCAGCCGCTGACAGGGGCCGTTTTAGGACGGGTGATCGCGCTTCTGGAAGGTGGGGGCAAGTACGCCCCGGCTGCGCAGGAGACAATTGATTGGATGGGGCAGCAATGGGTTATCGACCAGCTACCACAAGCGTTCATCTCCCACCCAATTCAATTCGAGCAGGGAATTACCCTGCTCGGTTACGAAGCGCAGCCGGAACGTGCGGCAGGGCAGCCGCTTTGCGTGACCTTGTATTGGAGCGCAGAAACGGCCGTTGCTGAGGACTATACCGCCTTTTTACACCTCGCCGCGCCGGATGGCTTCCTCCAAGCCCAGCGCGACAACTCCCCTGCCTTCGGCTTCCATCCCACCAGCAGGTGGCAACCAGGCCAAACTGTAGCCGACATGCACTGCCTGCAGCTGCCTCCTGGCCTGGCGCCCGGACAGTACGATCTACTCACCGGTCTCTACGACCCAGACAGCGGCCAACGACTCGACATAGTGGATGGCAGAAGCAGCGACGACGGAGCCGCGCTCCTAGGCCAGATTACAGTTTCTCCTACACCCTAGTTCGCAGCACCGTCTTTCGCAATCCAGAAACTCACTAACCTATCCCAATCTGCGTAACCTTTGATTCCGCGGAGAATCTTTGCCCGTCCGGGTCAGAGAAGCTATGATACAAATTTGGGGGCGATGGACATGATGCCGTTGCCCGGAAGGAAGTGCATGAGTCAGAAGCAGATGCCCAGCATCTCCGTTTTTTTTCCGGCTTATAATGATGCCGGAACGATCAGCAGCATGGTCATTACCTCCCTGCTGACGCTGCGTGAATTGACCGACGATTATGAGGTCATCGTCATCAATGACGGCAGCCAGGACCACACGCCCCAGGTGCTGGATGAACTGGCACGCGTCTATCCTGGCGAAGTACGCATCGTCCATCACGAGCAGAATCGTGGATATGGCGGCGCGCTGCGATCTGGATTTTCCAGCGCCGGCAAAGCGTGGATCTTCTACACCGATGGAGATGCGCAATATGATCCACGCGAGCTGAAGAACCTGGCGCTTCTGGCCAATGACGACGTTGACTTCATCAATGGTTGGAAGATTGAGCGCAACGATCCCTTACACCGCATCGTTATCGGCCGTATTTACCAGTACATAATTAAGCTCGCTTTCGGCCTCAAACTACGCGATGTGGACTGTGATTTCCGCCTGATGCGCCACGAAGTTTTCGAGGAGGTGCAGCTCAATTCTGACAGCGGCGTGATCTGCGTCGAGCTGATGAAGAAAGTTCAAGATGCCGGTTTTCGCCTGGCAGAAACGCCCGTACACCATTTCCATCGCGCCTACGGCAAATCGCAGTTTTTTAATTACGGTCGCTTAGCCCGCGTGGCGCGAGATCTGAGCAAGTTATGGTGGCAGTTGGTCGTCAAGAAAGAAGATCTACCGTCGCCCGCAGCAGAGCGAGCGGCCCCTCCGGCCAGCAATGCAGCCAATTCCTCCACATCTTAGCGCCTATTTTCAAGACAAACAGGTTTTGATCACCGGCGGCGCCGGCTTTATCGGATCCAACCTGGCTCATTATCTTGTAGCCATGGGTGCCGACGTTTTGCTGGTCGATTCACTGATCCCCAAATACGGGGGAAACCTGTTCAATATTGCCGGCATTCGCGACCAGATTCGCCTGAATATCGCCGATGTGCGTGATGAACATGGCTTGCGCTATCTGGTACAGGGGCAGGATGTCATCTTTAACCTGGCCGGGCAGGTGAGCCATACAGACAGTATGGTCGATCCCTATACGGATCTGGAAATCAACGCCCGCAGCCAGCTTTCATTGTTGGAAGCGTGTCGCCACGGCAATCCAGATGCGAATATCGTTTTTGCCAGCACGCGACAGATTTACGGCCGTCCGCAATATTTACCTGTCGACGAAGCGCATCCCTTGCAGCCAGTCGATATCAACGGCATCAACAAAACGGCCGGCGAATGGTATCACATTGTCTATCACCATGTTTACGGTCTGAAAACCGTATCGCTGCGACTGACCAACACCTATGGACCGCGTATGCGTGTTAAGGATGCGCGGCAAACGTTTCTAGGCTGGTGGCTGCGCCAGGTGGTGCAGAACCAGACGCTGCAAGTTTTTGGCGATGGGCAACAGATCCGCGATTTCAATTTTGTCGACGATGTGGTCTTGGCCTTGCTGCTGGCCGCTTATTACGAAAAAGCAAACGGCCAGATCTACAATCTCGGCGCGCCGGAAGCGATCAACCTGGTCGAATTGGCCAATTTGATGGTCCAGATCGCCGGGCAGGGCCGCTTTGAGATCGTGCCTTTCCCCAACGACCGCAAACGGATCGACATCGGCGATTATCACGGCAATTATGATAAGATCCGGCAGGAACTAGGCTGGGAACCGCGGGTCAGCCTGCGCGAAGGATTAAGCCAAACGCTGGCTTATTATCAGGAGCATTTGGACCATTATCTGTAGCCCATTGTGAACGTCCCTTTCGTCGATCTAGAGGCAGCCTATCAGGCGCAAAAGGCAGAAATCGATACGGCCGTCGCTCGTGTCCTGACTAGCGGCTGGTATATTCTAGGGGACGAGGTGCGTCGCTTCGAAGCGGAGTTCGCCACCTACGTCCACAGTCCCCATGCGATCGGCGTGGCCTCAGGAACAGACGCCCTGCTGCTGACCTTGAAAGCATTTGATATTGGTCCAGGGGATGAAGTAATCACCGTTGCCCACACGGCCGTGGCCACAGCCGCCGCCATCGAACTGTGCGGGGCCAGGCCGGTTTTCGTGGACGTTGATCCACTCACCTACACGCTGGACCCAGCGCAGATAGAAGCAGCGATCACCTCGCGTAGCAAAGCCATTATTCCCGTTCACCTTTATGGGCAACCGGCGGATCTGGATCCCATCCAACAAGCAGCGCGGGCGCACCATTTAATCGTGATTGAAGATAACGCCCAGGCCCATGGCGCCCGCTACAAGGGGCAGATAGTGGGCAGCATTGCTGCGGCGGGCGCTTTTAGCTTTTATCCAACCAAGAATCTGGGAGCAATTGGCGACGGCGGGGCCATACTCTGCCACAGCGAGGATGTCGCCGATCGCCTGCGAGCGCTGCGCCAGTACGGCTGGCAGCAGCGGTATGTAAGCGAAGAAGTGGGCTTCAACAGCCGTCTGGACGAGCTGCAGGCAGCCATTTTGCGCGTTAAGCTGCGCGCACTAGACGAGGGCAATGCGCATCGCCGCCTGGCGGCGGCCCGCTATACCCATCTTTTACAAGGCTGCCCGCTTCTCCTGCCGCAAGAGCGCCAGGATAGCAAGCATGTCTATCATCTCTACGTGGTTCAGTGCCAGGAACGGGATGAATTGCAGGCTTATTTGGCGCAAAAGGGCATCGGCACGGCCGTCCATTATCCTGTCCCCGTACACCGCCAACCGGCCTATCTGCAGTACCAAATGGTCCCGGGCTCTTTGCCCGTTACCGAAGCGCTGGCCAATACCGTTCTTTCGCTGCCCATATTTCCCACTATCAGCGAAGCACAGATAACGGCCGTCGCCCAGGCTATCCACACATTTTACGGGCATAAACAGGATATCCGGTTCGTAGTAACCGCTTTTGCAGATTAATCATTCATTGCGAGCTTACGAGAGGCAAACAGGTATCTGCAGATGCTGGCCCTAAGGAACCTGCCATTTGAGGCTATGCGCACGTCTCGATACCCGGATTATTTGTTAAGATTCTTCTGGGCGGTTGAGAACAGAAAAGACCGACATTACGGACTACTCTGTCGCCAGCGATACAAGGCGAGCGCAACCAGCACGAGCGCAAGCAAGGTGATCAAGCCGCCAACCATATAGATCAGCGGCACGTAGGTCCAGGCAACCTCATGGGAACCAGAAGCAACACAAACGGCGCGCAGTGTTGTGTAGGTGGTGAGGTTTTCGGCCGGTTGGCCATCCACGGTAACCCGCCAGCCCGGATAATCGGTCTCGGCCAGTATAAGCAAGGCCGGCGCCTCGCTTTCCGTGTGTATTTGCCAATATCCGGGCTCGGCGGCTACGATTTCGGCTGTTCCTTCCTCTGCCAATGCAGATCCCAACTCACAAACCGCTGCTGTGGCCAGAATGGCGGTCGTCTGCGGGTCAAAGTCAGGCTGGTGGATGCGCGTGACGGCCGCCGCATTGTCGGCAATCACCTCCGCCGCATAGACTAGACGCGCCACGGACAACGGCCGTGCTCGCTCATAGACCCAAGTCGATCCCTTCTGTTCTAACAGGGTCAACGGCCGCTCACCATCCCCATATTGCTCCAGCTCCGTGGGCGCAATCACATAGCGAGCCCCCAGGACGTCGTAAGCTGAGGATCGTGGGTCGGGCACGGAAGAAGCCAGGGCGATATGGTTGGCCGGTTCCAGCGAGTCGTAGCCAAAGACGCTGTTGAGACCCACCTGCATCGCTCCATTCTGCTCAAAAAGGGATACACCCCAGGGCAAAACTCGTTCCTTCGTCTCGCCGATCACTTCGCGCGCATCCAACCAGAAAGCGTCCGGCGTCACCGGCTCCAGACGCACGAACTTGTAGGCAAAGAGCCACATATCGGTCACGACCAGTAGAATCAAGGCGGCCGCCAGGATGCCGCGGCGCCGTGTCTTGTCTGATGGCGTGGCCATATAAGCCCAGATCAAACCACCCCCGAGCAGCAAGACCAGCAAGGCCAGGGAGTAGCCGCCGATCTGCAGCCACAGGCGACCGCTGGTATCCGTGGGGTGAATCGACATGAAATACAGCGCCGGAGGCTGCCAGAGCAACCACGCCCAGGACGGCCGTCAAAGCGAGCGTCCAACGCCACAGAGGTCCTAGTTTGGCTAAGCGCTCAGCCAGCGGAAGCTCCAACCAGTTCGAGAAGGCATGGCCCAGCAGCGCCGTGGCGGCGAAGAGGAATAGGAACGTGGCGCGGCCCGGCGCACGCACGATACGAAACGGCGGCAGGTACTCATAGGCCAGCGGGTAAAGGACACCATAGCGACCCAAGGCCAGGGCCAGCCCCAAGGCCATCAAGATGATAAAGAACCAGGAGAGGCGTGTCGGTCGTCTTAAGGCCAGGACAATACCTAAAATAACCAGAACACCGGCATAATAGGTGAGCTCCTCAAAGGTGGGCACACTCCAATATCCTACGCGGGTCGGTTCGCCGAAGTATTCGGGGACAATGAGCGTGATCAGGTGGGCCGGAGGCAAGGAGTAGTCGGTGGCAAATTCATAGTCCGCTTCCGCCAGGCGTTCCGAAGCGAGGCTGAATTGTAAGAAGGGAGCCAGCTGCACGGCAGCCAGGGCCAGGCCAATAACCAGCATCAGCGTCGTCTGGCGAAGCACCAGCCAGCGCCGGCCACGTTCTGTGACGAGCAGGTAGAGGGCGAAAAGGCCCCAAATCAGCGCCTGGTAAAGAAAGGAGGGGATATGCCCAGCCAGCAAAGCGAGGCCTAAGGGCACTCCAGCAATCACGGCCGACCACCAACGGCCGCGGCGCACACTCCAGGCCAAACCCAGCAGCAGCCAGGGGGTCCAGGCATCCAGGGCATAGACGGTGCTGTGCCCGGCCCACAAACGCCCGGCGAGCAGGCCGCTGAAGGCGAAGGCTATGGCCGCCAGCATGGCCGGCAGCCAGCGCCCTCCCATGAAGCGCACGAATGCAAACATGCCCAGCCCGGCCAGCCAGATGTGCAGCAGCATGTAGAGACTTATTCCTACGTTGACCGGGATCAGAAAGCTAGGCCACAAGAGGGGATAGAAAGCATTCTGCTGCGGCTGGGCCATCAACGGGAAACCATTGAACAACGTCGGCTCCCAAAAGGGTAAACGGCCGTCGCGTACTGCCTCACGCACCTGGTCATAGTAGGGGTAGTAATAGCCACGCATATCGTGGCCGCCCAGCACCTGGCCCTGCGGCGGCAGCAGCACCTTGCCGGTGAAGAGGATGGCCAGGAACAGCAACAGCAATGCGGCGGAGAGTCCAGGTCGCCGCCGCAAAAAGGCGATCAAGCCGCTCTCAGTTTCTTCTCGGTTTCGCGGCTCATTCTTTTCCATCAATAACTTTCCTGCGTTATGCTTCTGACGCGGCGGGGAACAGCCACCTGTTGAGGGGCCAGATCCAACGGGATCTACTCCGTAAGCGCCGGTGACCGCTCAAGGCCAACAATTGTAACCCAAATATGAGGAGCAACACCTGTTCGTGTGGAAATATAGCCTGCTCACTCCTGCAGATTGATCTACTCCAAGGCGGCCGTTTCCCCCAATGCTTCCAGGGCCGGCAGGATATAGAATCCACTACTGAGGCTAAAATCCGCATCTACTACCAGATTATCCGGCAGCGGAACGGCATACCGGTCCACGACTATTTCACCAGGCTGCCAGTCGGAGGTAGGGTAGCCGGCCGGCGGGCGATCGAGCTGGGCAACGAGACGGCCGTCCGGCCCGGTCAGATGCACAAACCCGGTGTAATCTCTATCCATATCAGCTTCAGCCTGCCAGGCGAGGGTCACGATCAGTTTGTCCTCTTTTTGTTCGGCCGTCCAACCTACGAGCTTGATTCGTCCCCCGAACGAGAAATCTGCGGCGTGCTCCGTGCGGATTCTAGGCGTGACCGCCGCTACTGTGAAGGGAACAAAACTGCCCTGCTGCGGTCCCAATGAGCCATCTGGGAAGTAGGCCCGCAAGGTATCCAGGCTGGCCCGATCTTCTGGACGCAGCAAATATAGCGTGTCCGTGCCGGGCTTGCCGGCTGGTATCAAGCCCTCTGCGCCGTTGTAGTTGCGCAGACGGGCTGGATCTTCCAGGGCGAAGAAAATGGTAGCCAACTCTTCTTGTGTGGGTGACAGGTATAGACCTGTATCCTGAGCCTGCCCGGCCGCGAAAAGGCCCAGCTGCCAATCGGCCAGATAGAAATCTTGCGCCAGATCAGGATGTTGGGCGTAACGGCCGAAATAGTCACGGCCAGTCCACGTGGCGCTGGCGACAAATAGCAGCAGCACCCATACCAGGGCAAGGATATTCCCGCTTGTCCCCTTCAGCCGTTTCTGCAATACGCCGGCCAACTTCTCGTACAGCCACGCCCCACCCAAGGCGACCAGAATGGCCGCAGGAGCTGCCGCACCTGACAAACGGCCGAAGTGGGGCGCGTCACCACTGAGGATCGAAGGTAACAGCATCACGGCGAACCAGAGCAGCAAGAATAAGTTTCGCGGCTGCAAGAGGCGGCGCAGGGTTTGCGTCAGACCCAGTAGGAACAAGATGGCCTGGATCCAATCGAAGTACGGCCGTCCCGGCAAATTGTGGCGCAGGTGGGTTTCCCCTTGCCAGAACAACCCACGAATCACGCGCCCTACATTGAGCAACCAGGTCAACCAGGGCTTGCCTTCCACAGTCCCCTTACCCTTATTGGCAACATAGGCTATGCGAAAGACGAAGAAGTAGGGATAACGCAAGAAAAAGATCAGGAGCGGCAGGGCGGCCAACAGTGCGGCACCGGCCATCCCCACGATATGCCGCCAGTGACAGCCGAACGCCATGCGGTCGCGCCAGAACCAGATGGGCACGAAGAGGATCCATACCAGAGGCAGCATGCGCGCCGCTGCAAAGGTGTAGAGTCCCAACCCCAAAAGCAGACCACTGAGCAGGAACAGGAGCCAGGTGCCACTATCTCGCTCCTGCTTTGGCCTGCGCTCAGCGCGGTTTATGCCCCACCAGAAACAGGCCACGGCCAGTGTCTCAACGGGCACAAAAACCATTGCCCGCAAGCCGAAGCGGCTGAAATGGACGGCCGGATAGAGAACGGCCACGGTGAAGGCAGCCAACAGGGGAACCAGGGAATGGCCAGCTTGGGGAAAACGATCGTTTAGCAGCGCTCGTGCCGCCAGGAAGGTGGTCAAAACGGCGATGACGCCGGCGGCGGCGGGAACAGCGCGAATGGCGAAGGGCGTAGCGCCAAACAAGGCCACGGAGAGGGCCATAAGGTAAACGTGTAGGGGTTCACGGCCGTAATTGCCTTCGAAAAAGAGTGGGAAACGGGTTTCCTGCACAGGCCGTCCAGCATGAGCGTCGGCGGCATATAGCTCCCAACCTTCATAAAACTGGGGGAAAGTTTTGCCTTGAGTCAGCGAGAGGGCGTCCAATCCATTGTAGGCTTCATCATGGTAGAGGCCCGGCGGCATGACTGCCCAGTTGCCAAAAGCGAAAAAAGGCCGCCAGTAGCAGGACGGCCAGCAAAAGAAGCCAGATAACGCGCCGGTTGATAGCAGCCATAAGCGAGCAATTTTACCACAAGAAAAAAAGAACATGGGTCGCCTAGCCCATGTTCTGTAAATGATACCCCTCTTGCTCTCGCGTCTTCTCAGACGCTCTTGGCGCGCGAAGGGTCAGCGATTCTGTCGTTGCAGCTTTTTATGAAACGCTTTTTGCGGTGCGGCGGTTGCGTAACAAGAGATAAACGCCGAGCCCGATCATGCCCAGAGACATCAAGGGGTTAAAGTTCTCAAAGATGATAATCTCGAAGAATATTGCCAGCCCAATGAAGAACAGAGTCATGACACGCATGAACTTGTAGCCACGCGCTTGCAAGGGATCGTTGTCGTCATAGCGGGTCACGTACATGACGCCTGCTGCCGCAGCAGCTATCACCAGGGGCCAGCTGTAAGCCCAGGCCTCAAAATGATCAGTGAGGTTCATGGCAAAAAGCAGAACGCCGGTGGTGACAATCATCGCCCCGGGCACGGCCAGGAAAGCGAGCTTACTCTGATTGTCGGCTGTTGATTTGTAGGCGGGCCACATCAGCAACAGACCAGGCCCAATGACAAATCCAGGCCATAAGATGTCCAATAGATGAAAATTAAACAGGTAGGCTAGAAGCAGAGTAATCCCAACGCCAATCAGGACATATGCGGGCAGGGATGCGTGGACGTCGAGCTTTGCCGCTTCTTCTGCCTTAAAAACAGTTTCCTCAGACATATCAAACGCTCCTTTTGTGTTGTGCTATAACCTCTCTACGCAGCACATATACAGAAGTTGCAAATGTATTTCTAGGACTTCAATGATCAGACCGACCTATCGGCAACCGTTGGCGCCGGGGTTGGTTTCTCCAGGGGCATGAAGTCTATTTCCAATATTCCATCGCGCAAAGATCCGCCGGCGGCGCGCCTTTTGGCCAACACGGCCGGCAAGATCATTTCGCGCTTGAAGTTACCAATGGTAATGAACATTTCATCCCCACGCTTGCGCAGACGGACGTCATTACCGCTCACAAACGGGATTGGCAGCAGCAAACGTATGCCCCCATTTTCGAGCTCGATGATCTCCTGTAAAGCGCCTTCATAGAATATTTGACACGGATCTTCATTTCCAAAACAATCGGTGGCCAGCCGGGATAATGCCACCAATCCCCCAACTTCTTCTGCATAGTAGGGAGCGCGCCAGATGGGCAACGGGCGAAAATTGTCCTCGATCATCTGCAGGTAACGTGCCTGGATCTCGTGCCGCTTGCGGTAGAACTCACCCTCATCCGCAGCATCCGGCAGAATGCGATTGACGACGACGCTGTCCACGGGGTAATTGAAGAGACCCAGGTAACTGATAGCCCGCTCCGCCTCGCGAATGACCATTTTCTCCGGCTGCAGCACCACGCGATAACTGGTGATCTCAGGATTGCTGAGCGTTTCTCGCAATTCGGCCGTGGCTTCGTCTAGCTTGTCCAATGCATTCAACAGTTCAATCGGACCTTTCATCAGGCGGCCAGCAAATGGCTTAAGCGCCTTGAGGACGCCGGTTTCATAACGGGAGAGATGTCCTGCATACCAGCGAAAGGTATCCGGAATCGTGAGCAAACGGATCGTTTCGCCCGTGGGCGCGGCATCGATGATGACGCGGTCAAAATTACGCTCTTGAGCCTGTTTATTGATGTGCAGAAGGCTGACAATCTCATCCATGCCGGGAATAGCGGAAAGCTCATCGGCCACGACATTGCTGATGCCAGGTCCGCTGACGAAGCCAGCCACATACTCCTGAATCGTGCCCCAATAGTTGTGCATATCAGCCACCACGCTGATTTCCTGCGCCCAGAGATTGGGAGCGATTTCCACGGGCTCGTCGGAAAGCGGTATATCAAAAGAGTCAGCCAGACTGTGGGCGATATCGGTACTGGCAACCAGGGTCCGGTAACCCAACTCGGCGCTGCGTAATGCTGTCGCTGCGGCGACGGTTGTCTTGCCCACGCCGCCCTTGCCCAAATAGAGAATAATACGCATAAACTACTCCTAGTAAAAGGACCGCAACAAGTACCTAAGCGCAAGTCCCACTGTTATTTTCATCAAGAACTGCAACAGAAGCTGGCGATACAGTATACGTCGATCCTGTTGTCATTACGTAGAAGCTCCGTTCCAGTTGCTGATCGCTTTCTGTTCCTTAGAATACCTCGGAAACCATGCACTGAGATTTGCATGAGGTGCCCCCAAGGAATTTGGGGGCAACTCATCCTGACATATTATTTCAGATTATCCAACTCACCAGGGAACGAATTCTTCCAGGACCGATCCACCGATGAACTCGCGCAATATGGAATCGCCGGCGATCACGGCAATGTCGCTCGGTGAAATGGGATCAAACCATTGCAAGAATGCCAGAAGGCGATTGGCTTCAATCCTTTCCGGCGATCCGGGATCAACCTGCAACAGCAAGGGTTGGGCCAGCTTTTTGAGCACGGACAATTCATATACCAGGGCGGAATTGAAAAAAATGTCGGCATTATTTTGATGGGGGAAGATATACCGTTTTTCTCCGCGACGCACACTGGGCCAGCGGCGAATTGTATCGGCGGCCGTATAGCCGCGGTGCGCCGCATCGCGAACGATACGTCGTAACAGCCGCGTATCTGTGGTCGGCACCCGGTTATGTTTGTCCAGGTTCAGTTGGGTCAATGCAGAGATAAAAATGCGGTACACTGTCTGCTGTGGAATATCTGAAATCAGGCGTGGATTCAGACCATGAATACCTTCTATGATGATCACCTGATTCTTGCCCATGGACAATTCTTCGCCCCACTCGCGATGCCCGGTATGAAAGTTGTAACGGGGTTGGACGATTGTTTCGCCGTTTAGCAGCATTTGCAGTTGCTTGTGGAACAACGACAAATCCAGAGCCTCCAAAGCCTCATAGTCGAAGTCCCCTTTCTCATCGCGCGGTGTATCCTCGCGATTGACAAAATAATTATCCATGCCCAAAGTCAAAGGGAATATTCCGTTGGCCAGAAGCTGAATTGAGAGCCGTTTGCTAAAGCTTGTTTTGCCTGCGGAAGTGGGGCCGGAAATCAGCACAATCTTGGTGTCCGGCCGGTGCATGATATCGGAAGCAATGTGTGCCAGTTGTTGGCTATGCAACACCTCAGTGATGAGAATGATGTCACTGGCACGTCCGCTACCAATTGCTTTGTTAAGCGCAGTTACACCTGAAACACCCATGATATCCAGCCACTCTTGATATTCACGGAAGACCTGCGCCAGCCGGGGCTCATCTTCAAATGGCTGCAAGACTCCCGGCCATTGGCGGCGCGGGAACTGCAAAATGAATCCGTCCTTATAATGCCTCAGGTCAAACTTTTCCAGATAGCTGGTACGCGGGACCATGTGCCCATGAAAATAGTCTCGAACGCCGTTACATTCGTAGAGGGTCAGATAATCCTTACGTCGCCGGGCGAAAAGCTCCGCCTTCTCTTGGTCGCCCTGCATGCTAAAGAGATCCAGGGCTTCCTGCAGAGGGACGCGAACCTTTAGGATAGGCAAGTCGTCCTCCACTACCTCGCGCATACGATTTTCTAGCAAGGCCAATTCCTGGTCGGACAGCTGCTCTTCGTCGTCACGCTCGCAGTAATAGCCACCAAAGGGCATGGAGTGATGCACGGTGATTGCCCGGCCGGGGAATACCTCGGCAGCGGCGGCAACCATTAAGAAGGTCAGAGAGCGGCGATAGATACGGGCGCCATCAGAATCGGCCGTGGTTATCGGAATCAGTTCTGCATCACTTTCCAGCGGCTCCGCCAGCTCGCGCAGTTTACCGTTGATCAGCGCCGCGACAATGCGCCCAGTTCCATCCAGGGCAGCGGCTTTAATGAATTCTTCCACGGTTGTCCCAAGGGGGCCTTCCAGAACAGACCCATCAGTGAATCGAGCTTGCACCGTCGTCCGCCGGGCAGCAGGTTTTATTGTCTTCATCAGAACTCTCTTTGTTCGCATTCAACGACCATTCTGACACGTCGCTATGGCCGCTGCCTCAAGCAAAGTTGTTGCTCAAGTAACTATCAATCAATTGCAGGCTGGCGGGCACAGCCGCGGCCAGTCTCTCTTGCACGGCCGTCACCGGTATCCGGGCAAAAAGATTATCTTGCATCCACTGCGGATTATCGAGTTTAGCAGCAAATTCCTTGGCAGTCATCTGCAAGCGTTCGGCATAAATTTGAATTGTCTGCGATAGGCCGCCAGGCTGCAATTGGGCCACCAGGAAATCGCGCCAGTCGCGCAGTTGCTCGTCCGTGGCAAAAGGCAGCCAGCGCTGCGGACACGCGTCGGACAGCGTGGCGCCGGCCGTTTCTGGCAGCGTTTCCAAGGCTAACTTATCCAGGTGGGTGAGCAGAATAAGATGCAAAAGGCGTCGCTGCCCCAAATCGCCCAGGTGCGGTGCATCATAGAACTGTGGCACCAAGATCTCATGAAACCAGATCAAGTCCAACATAAGATGAACGGCGTAAGCGGCCACAAACAGCGCATGCTTGGCCGGCAAGCGAGAAGCATCAGCCAATTGGGGATATTGCTCCAGCATGCGCGGGTAGGCCCCATTATCAGGCGCGGGCGGCAGGCCATAGAAGTGGGTCAGATGTCGCGCAACGCCACAAATGCTCTGGTAATCAGGGGCGACGCTACCGAAGTAGAACGCCGGCCATGACCCTTCCGTTAACACGGACCAGCGGCCTCCGACTCTACCTGACTCGTTCAGTTCAGCCTTTATTTGTTCGGCGAAATGCAGGTGCATGAACGGGGTCGGCATCGGGTCAATATCCTGGATCAGGCCGGGCATCCAACTGTGCCAGGTCAAGCATCTTGCCTTCTACTGGAATCTGCCACCAGGTAACCCATGCCGCGCGCAACGGCTGTTCTATGCCGTCCGGCTTTTCGATCCGCAATGGCCTCTGCACGGAATCATGGGGCAAGAGGATAGCGTCTAGACGAAGCCCCTCAGCAACGGGCTGGTCGGCTGACCGGTACACGTAGCAAGGCAGGCGTGCGTATAGTTCCAGCTCGCGTAGAAAGCATTGAGTTTCACGGCCGTCCCGTTCAAATCCAAAGATCTCTGCGCGCGGAAACCGTTGGCCATTCTCTCGGACCCAATCATATAATGCCAGGGAACGGATCTCGCGCCCCCAATCGTCCAGGATAAAGGAAGGGAAAATGTGATCGCCACCTCCCGGCCCACGAGTGACAAAGGCGAAACGCAAACTGAGAACGGCTGTTGTTTCTGAATCCGGTTTTGGCTGGCGCAAGATGAGGGCTGCCCGCCCCTCCTGCACCACGATTTCCCCGACAACACGTTGTCTAACTGCTCGCAAGAATCCTACTCCCTATCCGGCGTTGAGCCGCTCCCACGCGGCCTTGTCGATTATCACACCGAGTTTACTCCCCAAACCAGGGGAAAACAAAACCACTTATCTTGCGCCGTTGCCGGCGAAAGTCTATGATCCCGTTCATAATCATGCACAGATTGGAGCGCGTTAAGAGATGAAAGCAGTTGTTTTCCATGAACATGGTTCGCTCGATCAAGTCCGCTATACGGATGTTCCTGAACCTGACATAGGGCTGGATGACGTCTTGTTAGAAGTCAAGGCGGCAGCGCTAAACCGGCTGGATCTGTGGGTGTTAAAAGGCTGGTCTGGACTCAACCTGAAACTGCCACATATTATGGGCAGCGACGGCGCTGGGGTGATCGCTAAAATCGGCAAGCATGTGACCAACTTCGCCGTGGGCGACCGTGTGGCTGTTAATCCGACGCTTAGCTGCGGCCGTTGCTCATATTGTCGCAGCGGGCGAGACAACTTGTGCGAGCATTTCGACATTTTGGGAGAACATGTGGATGGTTTCTTCGCCCAATATGCGGCCGTTCCCGGACGCAACCTGCTGAAGCTGCCGGACCATGTGCCCTTCGCCTCCGCTGCGGCCGCCTCGCTGGTGTTCGTCACCGCCTGGCATTCGATGATCAGCCGCGGGCAATTGCGGGCCGGAGAATCGGTCCTCATCGTCGGCGCAGCAGGTGGCGTCAACACCGCCGCCGTGCAAGTCGCTAAGCTTGCCGGGGCAGGGCCGATCTACGTAGTTGGCTCTTCTGACGAAAAACTGGACATAGCCCGTGGCCTGGGCGCAGATGTGACGATCAACCGCCAGGAAGGAGACTGGGGCCAAGCCGTCTTCAAGGCCAGCATGGGCCACGGTGTAGATATGGTGGTGGACAATGTTGGCGCAGCCACCTTTTTCACTTCGCTGCGTTCCTTGAAGAAGGGAGGACGCTTACTGACCGTAGGCAACACCAGCAGCCCCGAACTAAAACTGGATAACCGCTTGATCTTCGTCAGACATTTGAGCATCATCGGCAGCAGTATGGGCCCGATCAGCGATTATGAAGCGGTGATGGGTCTTGTCTTTGACGGCCGTCTGCGACCTGTCATCGACAGCATCAGGCCGATGAAGGAGGGCATCGCCGCTCTTCATCGCCTCAACGACGGCCACGTGCTGGGCAAGCTGGTCCTGGTTAATAATGGAGATTGAACAAAGAATGCGGCAGGGTGAAGAGGGTTAGGGACTATGACGGCCGTGACTCACGCCAATAAGAAGTGGTTCATCTTGGCCGCGGTGGCTATCAGCACCTTTCTGTCCACCATTGACGGCAGCATCGTCAATGTAGCCTTACCGACATTGGTGCGCGAGTTAGACAGCAGCTTCGCCATGGCCCAATGGGTGATCCTGGCTTACCTGCTGACCCAGACTATCCTGCTGCTGACCGTCGGTCGCTTGGGCGATATGCTGGGCAAGAAACCTCTATACACCACCGGGATCGCCATCTTCACTGTTGGCTCATTTCTGTGCGCAATGGCGCCCACCATTCACTGGTTGATCGGCTTCCGTATCGTGCAGGCGGTTGGCGCCGCTATGGCCCTGGCGCTGGGCATGGCTATTGTCACCGAAGCTTTCCCGGCTGAGGAACGGGGCAAGGCACTGGGACTTTTCGGCACTGTCGTCTCGGTCGGCATCGTCATCGGGCCCACAATGGGGGGCCTTATCCTTGAGACCATGACCTGGCGCTGGATTTTCCTGGTCAATTTACCGGTGGGTCTATTGGGCATTTATCTGGCCTTGCGTTATATCCCTCGCGGCCTGCCCACAGGCAGCCAACGCTTTGACTTTCCGGGGGCGATTACTTTGGGTCTGAGCCTGTTGGCCTTACTACTGGCGCTAACCTGGGGGCAGCAGATTGGATTCACCGATTCCCGTATTCTGCTTCTCTTTTTGCTCTTTTTCCTGTTTCTTTGGCTTTTCCTTTATCTCGAAAGGCGCGCTCCACAGCCGATGATCGACCTGCGTCTATTCCGCAACCAGCAATTTAGCCTGGGCTTGTTGTTAGGACTGTTGGCTTTCATGGCCATTGCCGGCGCCACGCTGCTCATGCCGTTTTATCTGAATAATATGCTCGGCTTCTCACCACGCCAGGTAGGGCTGATGTTGGCCTTCATTCCCATCTTCCTCGGCGTAGCGGCGCCCTTGTCCGGCACGCTTTCAGACCGGCTGGGGACACGGCCGATCGCCACCATCGGATTGACAGTAGCCTTCGCCGCCTATCTGATTGATGAGTCGCTTTGATCTCGACACAAATCTCCTCAGGTACGCAATCAGCGTTTCCCTACTTGGCCTGGGCATGGGCATCTTTCAATCCCCCAACAATAGCGCCATTATGGGAGCTGCCCCAGCCGGACGATTGGGCGTGGCATCTGGCCTGTTAGCTATCAGCCGCACATTGGGCCAAATAACCGGGATCGCCGTTCTTGGGGCCTTTTGGGCCGCGCGGGTCACTGTCTATGCTGGATTTATTCCCCCGGGCGGCGCCACTACCGCGCCGGTTGGCACGCAGAGTGCAGCGCTGCAAGAGACTTTCCTGGTCATGGCCGCGCTGATTGGTGTTGCGCTGCTTTTGAGCGCCTGGGCATTGTTTGAGGCGCGTCGCCCAAGGTAGACAATGCGGTTATGAGCGATAAAATGATAGTGAATCAATTGGCAATGACTGCACGGTTCGGGTACGATCATCATCCCAGGCCGGGATCAATGGCCTGCAAATACGACGTGGAGTGACTTGATGGGCAGAAAGAATCGAATCTGGCTAGTAATAGTAATGTGCTTCATGTTGCCGGTTTTGACGGCATGTTCGACCGCTGGGGAATCGCCCGTAGAAGCGCCAGTCGTCGAAAATTCCGTGCCAATGGACGAAGCCACTGTGGAAACGACTGCTCTCGATGCTGTCGAAGCGACGGAAAAACCCGCAGCAACGGCCGTTCCAGAACAAGCGACGATGGAGCCCAGTCCCACGCCAATGCCTGAAGCCACCAGGGCGGTTGTATCCGAAGCAGCAGCAACCGCGGAACCGGAAGTGATGGTAGAGGCAACGGCCACGCCTTTGCCCGCGGGCTGGATCGGACCGCTAGATTTCCCAGCGAACGTGAACCCCTTAACCGGGGAAATAGTGGAGGAACCAGAATTGCTGCAGCGGCGGCCTATCGCGATCAAGGTTTCCAACTATCCGGAGTTCGTGCGACCGCAAGCCGGTTTGAATAACGCCGATCTGGTCTTTGAGCATTACGCGGAGGGGGGTGCGACGCGCTTCACGGCCGTTTTCTACAGCAAAGATGCCCACACCGTCGGATCCGTGCGCAGCGCACGGATCATCGACTTTGAGATTCCCGTGATGTACGATGCTGCCTTGGGGTTTTCCGGCGCGGCCGGGGCAAACAAGGACCGCTTTGCTGCGGTAGATTGGTACGACCGCATCATCTCGCCCGATTTTGGCCACGGTGGGTTTTATCGCGCCGAGCCCAAAGACCCCGACACCGATTTCTGGCACACGATGTTCACCGACACCTACCGCCTGCGCGCAATCCTGCAAGAGCGCGGTTTGGATGTGCCGCCAACTTACCAGAATGGCATGGTCTTCAGCGAGGTACCTCCGCCCGGAGGCACGCCTGCCGAACAGATAGAAATCGGCTACAGCGGCAGCTACGTGACCTGGTGGTACGATTCCGGTCTCGGCCGTTACTTCCGCTGGAATGATGGCCAACGCCACCTTGATGCCAATAGAGGCGAACAGCTCAATTTCAAGAATATTGTGGTCATCTCCGCCAGACACGTAGAGTCCTGGATCCCGGAGACAGAGGTAGGGCAGGGAGCCAAATCTATCGAAATTCAAATCTGGGGTGAAGGGCCAGCGACCATTTTCCGCGATGGGCAGCGCTTTGAAGGTCAGTGGCAAAGGAACGATCCGCAGGACATGATCACGTTCACCGACAAAGAGGGCAACATCCTCCCCCTCGCGCCAGGCAATACCTGGTTCCAACTGGTGCCTTTAGGTTTTGACAAACTTTATGTAACGTCGTAAGATAATAGAGAAATCCCGTACTGGTAGTGCTTACATCTAGTGTGTTTGACTAAACGCCGTAAATCGACTTAGTCAGATTGCACGCCATAACCTTAATAGGAATGTCTCTTGAGCAGTTTCAAGTTTGAGGCATGGCCCACGGAGTTTCGCACTGTTACCCAGTACTTCGGGGTGAATCCACAGAACTATAGCCAGTTTGGTCTACCTGGACATGATGGTCTGGATATCCGTGCTCCCAAAGGAAGTAAAGTTTTTGCGGTGGCTCCGGGTCGCGTCAAGCTGGTTGTTCGCGATCCGAAGGGCCACAATTATGGCATCCACATTCGCATTACCCACGCCGATGGCTATGAGACTATCTACGGCCACCTGGATAAAGCCCTGGTCAAGGAAGGCAACCGCGTAGAAGCGGGCACTTTGATCGGTCTGGCAGACGATACTGGAAATAGTTTCGGTTCCCATTTACATCTAACACTGAAGCGCAAAGGGGAATCATTCAAGAACTGGCCCAGTAATATCATCGATCCTACCTCGTTTCTGCTGCCTCTGTTGGCCTGGAGAACGCCGGCTGGACCGTATACGGAAGGCTGGGTATGCACGGCCTCGATATCAATACGCGACGATTTAGCCCAAGTTAATGCGGGCGACGCCCATTTGCATGACGGGGCGAGTACCGAATCAGGAATTGTCGATCTTATTCCGGAAGGCACGATGATGATCGTCACCGGCGATGAAATCGGGAATTGTGTCCCCGTGCAGGTGCCTTCGCGCGCCCTGGACAACTCCCCTAACCTGGTCGCACCACCGGAGCCGGAGCCGGACGACTTGACACCGCCCAATGGTGTTGTCCTCGGTTGGGCTTGGGCAGAGTACATGCAGATCACGGGGCACTTCGCCATGGTCGGCCGTCATGGGATCAATTTGCGAGGTGCGCCGCTGCTTGATGCAGAACAGATCGGCCAGGTGCAATGGGGCTACATGGTCACCCTGGTCGGCTTGACGGTCAATGGCTACGCGCCGGTCTTTGCTTACGCCTCTAATGTGGTTAACTGGCGAGAAGCCAGGAAGGCTGTCCAAAAGCCGCGCCCGTTCCCTAACGGTACCAAGGATAAAGGGGATGAGACTGTTGACGGCTGGGTGTTGTCTGCTCAGATTGACGTCAGCGGAACAACGGCCGTAAGCGGGCGAGCGGGCGTTAACCTACGCGAGGCACCGCGTCGTAACGGCAAACTTCTTGGCTATCTGCCGCTAGGAACGCGCATGGACGTCACGGGATCAGCTGCTGGGGAATATACACCGGTGCGTGTCCAAGAACATGAAGTTCAGAAACCAGCAACGGAACAGACGCCGCCACTGCCCGATCCCGACCCGCTACCACTGGGCCAGGTTGACATCGGCCTTCACGCTTCAGCCGATCCTGAAATCAGCGACGAGGAGATCGAAGAATTCACCCTATTCCGCCCCGGCATTATCAAACTGCTCTCCTTTCATGACCCGCTGGCTGTCCGCCAGTTGGCGAACAACCATCCAAACGCCAAGTGGATTGTACGCGCCTTCCTCGATTTCGGAGGTCGCAGCATCAGCCCCCAGAGATTCTTTAACGACACCATCAGTGATATGAAGCGCACCATGGCCATCCTAAAAGGGCGAGATGTGGTCATTGAGCTGCATAACGAACCTAACATCTTGCCGGAAGGCCTAAACAGCGCCTGGTCAGATGGTGAAGAATTCTCGACGTGGTGGAAGCGCTTATTGCGTCTGTACCGCCATGTCTTTCCAGACCATCGCTTCATCTATCCCGGTCTCTCGCCAGGCAGCGAGATTTATCGCTATAAACAGGACCACGTGCGCTTCCTTGAAGCCAGCCGGCCGGCCGTAGAAGCTGCTGACGGGCTTGGCATCCATCTTTATTGGTCTCTTCATACGCCAGTGGAGCGATCCCTGGAGATATTGGACGATACAATTAGCCGCTTTCGCAACACGCAGATATGGGTAACAGAAGCGAGCAATAACAGGGGTGGCACAATCGCTTCTGAAAAAGCCAGCCAGTATCTGACATTTTGGAAGGAGTTACAGAAGCGTCCAATTGTTCAGGGGGTCACTTATTTTGTAGCTTCGGCGAGTAACCCTGATTTCAAGGACGAGGTATTTCTCGGCAAAGGCATGTCGCGCATCATTGGTGCACGCTAACATAAAAAAACACCTTCCCTTGAATAAACTAATTACCAGGCGCTCTTAACAACGAGCGCCGTTAGAAAATAGCTCGTCAAGTGCCTGGCGACTCACATCAAGAGAAAAGAGCTCACCGCCTCTGAATAGACGGCGAGCTCTCTGTATTTAATTTGACGGTGATCGTGATGTCAAGTCTAGGCTACAGCCGGTTCCTGCTGCTCCGCTTGGGCTGCAACTAGCTCCTGCTGTTCCTTGCGCACCTTGTCCACCTTGCGGCTCAGGGCGCTGATCTGTTTGCTGAGTTCGTGGATGTCGTCGGACGTGGGGACATTCACGGTAGTCAGAACTGTTCCACTCGCTTTCTCAAGCGTTTCATTGGCCTTCACACCCAAGTCCTTCACTTGTTCCTGGCGTGTTTCAATTTGCGAGTTCAACTTTGCGCGCTGGGCGTTTAGCTTTTCACGCCCTTCTTCTGACATAGCTTCGCCACGTTCTTCTAGCTTTTCGACAAAAGCGCCGCTGTCGCCCCAAATCTTGACCAGTTCATCCTGCACCAGGCCAATAGCGCCCAGTCCTACCATGACAGTTTTGAAGGCCAGTTCACCAACAAGTGTAAAAGGATTGTGTCCATTTTCTTCCACGATTTCTACTTCTTCAGCCATTTTTTCACCTCGATTTCTGATTGGAGCGATTCATCGCTCACTATCGGCTTGAATTGATTCCTTAATCTTTAAAGACAAGGTATCTCGTTGACGCAGTGCGTTAAATTTAGGCACACTATAACGCGGCGCGTCATATTTGTCAAGCCTCTTTTATGTGTAGCAAGGCCGTTCATGGTCGGAGTTCTGCCTAGCATGGTCAATTGAATCTGTTCGATTTTGAATTTAATTTTCTGGAATCAAAATCGATTCTTGGAGGAGCTAATAGCGTGCAGTGGTGATTCTATCAAGTGTATATCTTTCTTCATTGTAATTCATTCTACTACAGAACGAATGTTCTGGTCAAGTTTGCGCCCGCCCTTTCTCGCTTTTCAGTTATAATCGGGATAGACAACTGAAAGTGGAAGTGGGCCGACGAAATGGTTGGATCGGATTTTGTTTGTTGGCCAGGTTCCTCTGGCCAACCGTCTCTCCCCTGCGCTAGAATAAAGGTTATTGGAGGTTGTCTACTCTGTTAAGATAAAGTTGGGAGGAAAGTCTGTGAAGCTTTTAGCCTATCGATCAGATGGCACAGTGGGGATTGGTGCTCTGCGAGGCGAGAAAGAAATTGTGTCCCTGACGGCCGTCGCGCCGGATGTCCTTTCCCTGATAAGAAGTGGTGAAGAAGGGCTGGAACGGGCGCGCGCGTTGGCCGCAGAAGCGGAGGAGGGAATTCCCTTGGACAGCGTCCACCTATTGGCCCCCATCCCGTTACCGCAGCGCAACATTATGTGCCTGGGCAAGAACTACGCCGCTCATGCTGAAGAGTCGCAGCGCACGTGGGGAGACAAAATCGAACTACCGGAATTTCCGCTGATATTCACCAAGGCTCCCACGACCGTAAACGGACCCTATGACGACATCCCCTATGACGCTAACGTATCTACTGCTATCGATTTCGAAGCGGAGTTGGTCGTCGTGATCGGCCGTTCCGGCAAAAATATCCCGCGCGAGAAGGCGATGGATTTCATTTTCGGCTATACCGTGATGAATGATGCCACGGCGCGCGACATCCAGCGGCGACACAAGCAGTTCTTTAAGGGCAAAAGCCTGGATGGGCACGGGCCGCTGGGGCCCTGGATCGTCACCGCCGATGAGATATCAGATCCGCATGATCTGCGCGTCACCTGTCACGTCAATGGCGTGAAAAAGCAAGATGGCCACACAAGCCAGATGATCTTCGATATCCCGGAAATAATCGCCCAATTATCGTTTGGCATGACACTTTTGCCAGGCGATCTGATCGCCACTGGAACGCCAAGCGGCGTCGGCTTCGCGCGCACACCTCCCGAATTCCTACGACCCGGCGACGTGGTAACGTGTACGGTGGAAGGCGTGGGCACCATTCGCAATCGTATTGCCGATTCCTTGATGTTGATGCGCCGTGGTTCGGCGCTATGAATACGCTAAACTCTCGCGCACACTAATGCGTGAGGCGCTGCGGGCCGGTAGGGCACTGGCTATGATCGCCAACAGCGAAATGATGACGAGCCATAACAGAGCCCCGGCAGGAGTAATTTGGTAGACCAACTGCTGGTTTAGCGCCAGGGACAAGCCTTGCGTGGTAAAGGCGTAAGCCACTGGGATGCTGAGCGGTAAGGCGATGAGCCAGCTGATCAAGCCCAGCAGCATGCCTTCGCCCACAAAGAGGCGAATGACCTGCCAGGATGAAGCGCCAATGGCGCACATGACGCCAATCTCACGACGGCGCTCTAATACACTGAGGGAGAGAATACCACTCAGACCAACGCCTCCGACCAGGGCGATGACAATGGTCATCACGGCCAACCGGCGCAATATGATGTCAAATCCCTCGCCGGCTCGTGCAGTGATGCCGGCTATGGTGTTTTCACCGAAGGTGCTTGAGGGAGCGACTTCAATGCCGCGTTGTTTGAGGATCATCTCCAAGGAACCGGCCACGGTCGTTTGCGAGGCTGCGTCCGTTTGCCTTTTTGCAGCCACAGCGTGTTCGCCAGTCCGAAATAACGCCACTCTTGCTGCACGGTATTGATCGGCATATGTATGGAATTATTGGTTGCTGGATCGAATAGGATACCGACGATCTGCGCGTTGACCATACGGCCGTAATTGTCTTCCAGCGTAATCTGATCGCCTAGCACCCAGCCCTTTTGATCACTCACGCGCTTGCTGACAACGGCCGTATTTGTATCATCAGGAAGCAGCCAGCGCCCTTCCTGCAAATCCGGACGGTAAAGTTTCGTTTGCGCCGGTTGGGCGAAAACGGTAACACGGGCGTGCGTGACTGCACTTTCGAGCTGTGATGCAGGACGCGCACTTGCCGGCAGCACCAGCCAGCAGCAAAGATCTTGTCGTTAGTAATACGGCCGTTGACAATCTCGATCTGGCGTGGAATAAGATCGGCCAGATGGGAATCGTGCGCAACCATGAGCATCGTCTTACCCTGCTCTTCTATCAAGCGCATGAAAATGTCGAAAACCTGCCCTGCCGTTTTTGCGTCCAGATTGCCGGTCGGTTCCTCAGCGACCAGCAGTGGCGGATCGGTTGCCAGCGAGCGGGCAATCGCTGCTCGCTGCTGTTGGCCACCGGACACCATCGCCGGCAACTTGTTAGCCTGATCCGCCAGTCCTATCAGCTCTAGCAGATACAGGGCTCGTTGGCGTCGCTCAGCGCGGCCGTACTTACCGGCGAATTCCATGGGCAAGGTCACGTTTTGCAGCAAGCTGAGCGAAGGCAGCATTTGGAAAAATTGGAAGATGCTGCCCACGTGCTGGCCACGCCATTTGGCGAGTTCATTTTCGCTCATGGAATGAACAGGACATCCGGTTACATTGACTTCGCCAGCGGTGGGGCGGTCGATGCCCATAATCATATTCAACGAATCGGGTAACGTTGTGCTATCTGTGTCCTTAAACGCGCAAATTGGGACACAAAGCGCCAGAGGAGACTTAGGGGACGCAGAGAGGGGCAAGAAGCCACAGAGATCGCGGGGATTTACTGGTGGCCTCTTATCACTTATACGGAAAGGAATGTGGAAGCAGATTAGGGGCCGCGGTTTAAAAGGTCTGACAAGGCGGCATCGAGTTCGGGGAAGCGAAAAACAAAGCCCAGCTCCTCCAACTTGCGAGGCAGTACTCTCTGGCCATCCAAAACCGTCGTGGACGCCTCACCCGCCAGCAAACGCATGGCGAAACCAGGAACGGGCACGACCGAGGGGCGCGATAACGATCGCCCTAATGCCTTGCCAAATTCACGGCTTGTTGCCGGATTAGGCGCCACCAGGTTAAACGGGCCCTCGGCAGAGCCGTTCTCAATTAAGAAGCGGACTGCGCGAATGGCATCGGAGATGTGGATCCATGACCAATATTGACGGCCGTTGCCGAAGTATCCCCCTGCATACAGTCTGGCAGGCAACTGCAGACGCGGCAGCGCCCCTCCTTCATTACTCAGAACCAGGCCAAGACGCACAATCGCCCTGCGCACTCCCATGGCCTGCACCGGCTCCGTACCAGCTTCCCACTCAACGCAAAGAGCAGCGAGGAAATCATCTCCTGGTTCCGCGGATTCATCTACCCAGTCATCCGCCCTTGGGCCATAATAACCGACGGCAGATGCCTGAATCAACACGTCCGGCTTATTCTTGGCCATCGCGATGGCCTCAACCATCACCGAGCCCGCACCGGTGCGACTTTCGCGAATTCGGCTTTTCTTACCGGCCGTCCAGCGGTCAGGCAGAAATCCATCTCCGGACAAACTCTCCCCCGCCAGGTTAACAACAGCATCAGACCCATCCACCTCTTGCGCCCAATCGCCAACCGTTCGAGCATCCCAATACACGGCGGAAACACCTGGCGGAAGAGCCGCACGGTATTCTTGCGGATTACGGCTAAGAACAACAACCTTATGCCCATCTGCGGCCAGACTGGCAACCAGCTCGCGACCGATAAGGCCAGTGCCACCGCTAATTATAATTCGTTTCATCTCTAGTCACCCCGCTTGATAATTTGCCGATCCACTACACCAGTATTATAGTTGCCGTTCTTTGTTTTGTCAAATTTTTGTATAAGATTTGCACAGCAGCAAGATTACCAGTCGTTACTGTCCCGCTTCACGTATTGGGCCTGCAATCTGACACATTATCTATGCAAAATATTGACACATTAGCAGGCAGCAGGTAAAGTAGTGTGCAAATAGGACAGGTTTTGGCCACAAACGTGAACCATGCACAGCAGCGGATGGCAGAGAGAGAATCGAAGCGTGATCAAAGAAAGAGACAGTAACGAAAGTAAAGCAGCGATTTACAATATCAAGGCGGTTGTGGCCCAGACCGGTCTCAATCCGGCGACCATCCGCGCCTGGGAACGACGCTACGGCTTGCCAATCCCGCAGCGAACCGGGGGGGGACATCGTCAATATTCGCAGCGTGATGTTGATACCCTTAATTGGTTGATTGCCCGCCAGGACGAGGGCATGTCGATCAGCCACGCCGTTGAACTGTGGCAATCATTGCTGGACAAGGAGCAAGATCCCTTGCAGCGTGAACAAGCGGAGTTCACTTCTGCGCCTCGCGTTCAAATCTCTGGAGAACAAGTCGACGAACTACGCCGGGCCTGGGTTGCAGCCTGCCTCGCCTTCGACCGGGAAACGGCCGAACAAGTTATAGCCCATGCTTTTGCTCTCTTCCCGCCGGAAACCGTTTGCTTTGAACTGCTGCAAGAAGCGCTGGTCGAAATTGGCGAAGGTTGGCATCGGGGTCAGATAAGCGTACAGCAAGAACACTTCACTTCAGCCCTGAGCGAACAACGCTTGGAAATGCTGATCGCCGCTCAGCCAACTCCGACGCGCAGTGAACGGATCATTGTGGCGGCCGCGCCAGGGGAATTTCATATATTTGGACCCTTGTTGCTGACCTACTTGCTGCGCCGGCAGGGTTGGGATGTGATTTATTTAGGCGCTGACGTGCCCGCCGGCGATCTCGATTCCACGATTAACCAGCTACAGCCCCAGCTCGTCATTGTCTCCGCTCAGCTTTTGCATACGGCGTCCATGATCAAAGATATGGCCCGGCACACCTATGCGCAGAATGTTTTACTGGCGTATGGCGGCCGGATCTTTAACGAGCTGCCCCAGCTTCGACAACAACTGCCTGGCTATTTTCTAGGGGAAACGCTGCCAGAGGCGGTACAAATGACCGCGCAGCTCCTGTCCCAACCGCCGGCAGTAATACCCTTAGAGCAGCCAGATGAATCCTACCGGCACGCTTTGGCGCATTACAGTGAACAGCAAGCGCTGATCGAGTCCCAGGTTTGGGACACGCTCCGCGCAGCAGACAAACCAATAGACCAGTTAGCGGCGATCAGCGGCGATCTCTCGCAGATGATTGTGGCTGCCCTCAAACTCGAGGACATGACATTATTGGGATCAGATATGGCCTGGGTAGCGCAGCAGCTGATGAGCTATCGTCTAGCGCAAGAATCGATAGTTGATTTTATGCAGGCCTACTATCGAGCGGCCGAAAATCACCTGAACGGATCGGCCAGGGTCGTCGTACAGTGGCTGGCGCAGTTGGTCGCTTGACGGCACACGATTAGCCGCAGCGGCACAACCAGGTGTTTGAGCCGCGGTAAATCATATTGCCCTGCGCATCTCGCAGCTCAAAATTGCCGCCAACTTCGATTGAGCCATTCTGATGAACGTTTACCAGGAGCTTGCCGCCGGTCATCGGCCGTGCCCGCATGTTTCTCACTCATAGAGCGCCCACCTTACCCGCTAGCTTCGCTGCGAAGCGATAGGCTCTCTCGGTATTTACAATTTCGCTCTCAATAATCATTGCCCATTCTCCAATATCGTTCGCCGCCGCGCTTGCGAATGAAAATCGCCCATCTCGCGTTTACGAGATGGGCGATAGGCATTATAGCCGGAAAACGGGCTTGATCCGAGCTCCGTAGAGCAGAGCCAACCAACTGCCTAGGACAAACGGGATAGGGTCACAACCGGGATGACGCGTGATGTCTTCTTCGCATACTCGGAAAAACCGGCGAAATTGCTGGCGATTTTCGCAAACAACTCCGTTCGCTCTGGTTCTGCGGCGACTGTGGCCCGAGCCCGGAACGTATCGCTGCCATATTCTACGTCAACCAGCGGATTGGCGACGACATTATAGTACCAATCGGGATTGGTTGGTGCGCCCCCTTTTGAGGCGACTATGACAAGCCTATCGCCATCTTCAATGGTTACCAACGGGTTAATTCGTTCTTTTCCACTCTTGGCGCCAGTTGTGTGCAGCAGGAGAAGGGTGCTGTTGGCGAAGTAACCGCCGACTTTGCCATCATTCGCCCGAAATTCTTCAATTATCTGTTTATTCATGTCAGACATTTATATGTACTCCGTATAGAATCCTGTAATTGCTTTATTGTATTCTATTGATGCCTGGCAAATAGGAATGTGAGGGAACATTCATTTCTGATAATTACGATTGCCGATCAGGTTCCGTAGAGGTGCGCTATACGGCTATGCCTTGCCAAGATAATTGTTCTGCAGCGGTTTTCACTGCCAATCTCGCCTTGATATTCGTGGCAGCCAGTCGTCGTGACAATGCCGCATAGGATTGGTCCAATCTTAAAGACTAGACCAATCTGCAGAGCGCTGTTTATGTTGCCGACGGGGAATAGCCGAAGTGGCGTTTATACTCACGACTGAACTGGGCGGGGCTGTTATAGCCCACCATATAGCCTGAATCGCCAATATATTATTCCGGCCATTAACAACGGCTCTTCTGCTCGCCTCAACAACTTCCACCTCAATGGCATGCAGCAAAGGCTCAATGATTCGCCCGGTAATCTAGTTCTGCCCATCCACATCGCAATGTTTTTTCCCTCGGCCCAATACCGATGCCAGGTTCGTAGACATAGGCACATGCCCATTGACCTCGCGGAAGGTGACCAGCTCTGGGATGCTGGTTTGATTCAAGCCTTCTTGAGGTGTATGCCACTCCAATAAAGCCACAAATTCTTCCATTTTATCTTTTGTGTAGGCCATCAATATCCTCTACTCGCTGCGGCTAACATGCAACCATCATTGCAAATCAAAGCCAAGAAGGCAATACAAAACGACCCATAAATATCAAATTGTGCAAGGTTCATACTGAGTTATGTATTCATTTTCACATTGCCGGCGCGTATAGTAATGGCACCAAATCAAAATAAAACAATTCTTAGATAAGAAGAAAAAATGAAATCAATCGTAATCACCGGATCAAGTTCAGGCATTGGCAAAGCGACCTCCAAATACTTTGCCGAGCAAGGCTGGAAAGTAGCGGCGACTATGCGCAAGTCGGAAAACGAGACTGAATTAAATCAAACAGACGTCATGCTCATCGCCATCGGTCTTTGGTGGATTTACTTCGATTTTTTCTCCCACCGCAGACCCCAACCTATCATGAGCAAGGTATCACAATGGTTTTATTTGCATTTGCCGATGACCGCGGGTATTGCCGCCGTGGGAGCGGACGTTTTCACTATCGTCGAGCAAAGCGGAGAGCCGCTTGAAGCTGCGGTACGTTGGCTTCTTGTGGCTTCCGTTGCTCTTGTTCTGGTTTGTGTTGCCTTGCTCATACAGGCCATTAAGCGCCCCCAAGAACAGTACCAACTCTACCGCCGTGGCGGGATAGTCACCCTCGCATCTGCGCTGTTGATCTTGCTGTTGGGTTTCATCAGCGTGCCCACACTGCCCTTTCTACTAATCCTGGTACTGCTCATGCTTCTCCCCATTTTTTACGGCATAAAGGTTTGGATCCAGGTATTTGGCGCGGAGGGCAAGGAGAAGACGCAGAGTTCGCTGAGTTTCAATGTAACATCAAGGAACGCAGAATTGGCTACCTGCATTTACATCTACATCCATGAAAGCATTGCTTGACTGAGAATAGTATACTTTAGGTGTCTTGCATTCTTAGTTCGGGAGAAAATCATGAAACCAGAATATGGTGATTCCACGTTTAGTTTTACAGACCCGGATGGATATGAGATTTCCGTATACATCTGGAAACCAGCGACCGGTGTGGACCAAAAAGCTGTTGTTCAGATAGAACACGGAGCGGCCGAGCACGCCTTGCGCTATGACAGATTGGCCCGTATCCTTAATCAGCACGGATATATCGTCTATGCAGATGATCACCGCGGTCATGGAAAAACCGCAGGGACGATGGATCAAGCAGGTATTTGCGGGCCGGGCGGTTGGAATGGGATGGTCAGAGACAGCAAACAGCTCAGCGACATTATCAAAGAGAAACACCCTGAATTACCGCTCTTTCTGTTTGGACATAGCATGGGCTCAATGATGGCGCAGCAGTACATTCAGAATTGGGGAGAGGGTCTTTCAGGGGTAATCCTGAGCGGCTCGACAGGGATATCGATCGTGGATGCGGCCGTATTATCGGTAGCTGAACAGGCGGCACAGGGCGAAGCTGTTGACCAGCCATCCGAACTCTTTGTGGGGCTCTTCTCGGCAATGAACGAACCGTTTGAGCCGGCGAAAACCCCATTTGATTGGCTCAGCCGTGATGAAGTTGAAGTAGAGAAATATGTTGATGATCAATGGTGTGGATTCCAGTTCTCAAACGGCATGGCGTATGAGTTCTTGTATGGCATGGTCCATCTCTTTGATCCAGCCAATGAAGCAAATATACCCAAAGATTTGCCCGTTTATATCATCTCTGGTGAGATGGATCCTGTCGGAGCGAACGACGGCGTCATGGCCTTGGTGAACCGCTACCAAGATGACCTGGGCATTGTTGATGTCAGCTACCGAATATATCCCGGCGCTCGCCATGAAATCTTGAATGAAACGAATCGCGATGAAGTTCATGCAGATGTTTTGGACTGGTTGGATACGCGCGTATAGCGCATAGAATGGTTACGAAAGACGGAATTTCTCAATGAACAAAAAAATATTAGTGGGTGGTGCGGCTGTAACCCTGGCTGGTATCGGCATTTACAAATACATGAACTCACAAAAAGAGCCGCCAGAGATCTGGACAACGGCCGACGTGCCCGATTTGACCGGTAAAGTGATCATCGTCACCGGCGCCAACAGCGGCATCGGCTATGAAGCGGCAAAGGAGTTTGCACGTAAAGGCGCGCAGACGATTCTTGCCTGTCGCAACATGGACAAAGCCCAGGCTGCCCTGGCTGAGATAAAGGCCGAGATCCCCAACGCGGCAGGCGAAGTCATGCTGTTGGATTTAGCCAGCCTAGCCTCTGTACGCCAATTCGCCGCTAAATTCAAGGGGAAATATGACCAGCTTGACGTGCTGGTCAATAATGCTGGGATCATGTGGGCACCGTATGGCACGACCGAAGATGGATTTGAAAGTCATTTCGGGACCAACCACCTCGGCCATTTCGCTTTGACCGGTTTACTCATCGAATTACTGCTCAATACGCCCGGATCGCGTGTGGTCAACGTCAGCAGCATCGGTCATCGCACGGGCAATATGGACTTTGACAATTTGATGTATGTGGATGGGAAGGGTTATCAGCGGCAACGGGTTTACGGCCGTTCTAAGCTGGCCAACCTGCTTTTCACCTATGAGCTGCAGCGGCGTTACGAAACGATTGGCGCAGACGCCATAGCAACAGCCGCCCATCCCGGCGGCAGCAACACCAATCTCGGCTATGATGTGCGAGATCGCTGGTACATGAAATACTCCAGGCCCCTGCTGGAGCATATGATTCAAGGTGCAGATATGGGAGCGTTACCCACCATTCGCGCCGCCGTCGATCTCCAGGCCAAAGGTGGTGACTATTATGGCCCTAATGGGTTCATGGAGCAGGGTGGCTATCCTGTTCTTGTCCAATCTTCCAAAGCCTCCCATAGTGAAGCAGATGCGCGAAAATTGTGGCAGGTTTCGGAAGAGTTGACCGGGGTTACTTTCGGCCCGCTTGACTGATTTACGGGTGAAGCTGGGATGCGCCTTAAATCCCGTGGACATGAAGAATGTGAGCGTAGTTTCTAGCGACTTCATCTTACCGTGGCTGCGATTGCTGCACACTGATATTGAAGCTGATCTGCATCTCTATCACCCGCTCCAATCGGCGAGATAGTAATCGCTAGCGATTCTTTCGAAAACGGCTACGAAGACGATAGCGACAAGAGAATTGCAGACTGAATTCAGTTCCGCAATTCTTGCCGCGCTCGTGCAAAGTCCCAGGCTGCACGCAGTTCAGAAAAGATCTGTAGGGCTTGCTCTAAATGCTCCTTCCGGGCTGGATTACTTGCAGCTAGATGACGGCCGATCTCATAATGAGCCAGGCCCACATCGTAAGGCATCTCCAGGCTCTCAGCTTTAACAAGGCTCTTCTGCCAATATTCATGCGCCTTATCACGCTTGTTCACCAGCCAATCGTAACTGCCTTGCCAGAGCCAGGCCCTCGGTTTAGCTATGGGAAAGACGCGGGCGTAAAGATGCAAACTGCGACACGCCTTGCGGGCTGAGTTCTTAAGATCGACGCTTTCGGTGGCTGGATATTGACCCTTCATTACTGCCTGCCAAAGCCCCATGTAGACAACCGGAAGTCCAGCATAAGCTTCGAAAGTGTAAAAGGCACTGGGCGGCCATTCGGAAGCGATAAGTTCAGCGGCCCGTGTGGCTGCCTGTTTGGCCAGATCCCATTCGCCCTGCCTGAGGCGAACCTGGGCAATCAAGCTGATAATCTGAATCTCATCTGGCCGGTTTGGATAACGGTATTCGGCCAATAGTGCCTGAGCCTGCTCAAGATAGCCAATGAGCTCTTCCCTGTGACCGGATCCACCCAGTCGCAGCCCGGTTTCGGCCTGCCCTGCCAGCGCCCAGACTTGTGTCTGGCGGTCGCCACGCTCTTGACTGGAAGCGTGCATCTCCAAATACAGTTTGCGGCCGCGAACAAAGTCGCCACTAATGTGCAATGCCTGGGCCAGAGTACCTAAGCTCTCTTCGCGCCAGCGCAGCCGGCCGATGCGTTTATCAATATCTGCCGCTTGTTCTTCCGCATCAATGGCGGCCACCCAACGCCCGACGCCTATATTATAAATCCCTGTTAATTGATAAACCCAAGCCAGGGCCGCCAAATCTTCACCGCTGCTGGCCGTCTCCAGCGCCAATTGGCTGTACCGGTCAGCCATATTGCGTAAGGGTGGGATCAGACCAGAAGCTATGACGTTATTGGCATAGGCTCGGGCCAATTCTGGAGAAGGGCCGGCCGGCTCGGCCAGGTTGAGTGAGCGTAAAAAGGCGTAAATCGAAGAGGCCGCTTCACCTTCTATGTAAGATATGACGCCGAGTCGCTCGTACACACGAACCGCTTCGCGCAAGGCTTTGCGCTCCTCCGCCGGCGCACTATCCAGGAAACGGGAGGGCCGTAAGCGGTGCAGCGCCTGACGTATGACCTGGCCTACCAGACCGCCCAGCAAACCCAACCGCGTCTGGGGTAGCGGCCTGTCCAAGAGCGCTAGCGCGTCCTGGAAGTATTCCCGGCTCTCTGGCAGCCGGCCCAGGCCGTAATAGGCCTCACCCATTTTGGACGCCAACTCAGCTCGTTGTAGCGGATCCCACTTGCGCCCGAAGGCGTTTTCGTAGGCCTCCACAGCTCGCCGGTAGTGGGTTAAGGCTTCGGCACCGGCCGCCACCTGTGCTGCCTGATCGCCCGCTTTCAGCAAGTATGCTTGCGCCTGCTCCCAGGCCTCAGCTTGGGCGTAGTGGTAAGCTAGAAGTCCGTAGAATTCCTCCAAACGGTCTGCGAACAGGGACTCAATAGCCTGGCCGACCCTTACGTGCAATCTCCGGCGCTTCTGCAATAAAATGCTCTCGTATGTCACTTCTTGCGCCAGGGCATTGTTAAAGATGTACTCCAGCTCCGGCAAATATTGCCTGACACGAATCAATTCAGCCGTTTGTAAGACGGCAAGTCGCTGATCTAGCGATCTCTCAGTTTCCAGGACAGCAGCTAATACCCGCAGGCGAAAGCTGTGCCCTATAACGGACGCTGCTCGCAGCACGCGTTTGACGCCATCGTCCAAGCGGTCAATGCGCGCGGTAATGACGCCCTGGATCGTATCAGGGATATTGATCAATTCAATTCGGGACGTGGCGCGCCAACGGCCGTTGACCGCATCCTGGGTCATCGCGCCGTCCTCTATCAAGGTCCGTATGATCTCTTCAAGAAAGAACGGATTACCGTCAGCCCTGGCCACGATCATCTCTCGTGCGCGAGCTGATAGATCGTCGTTTTCTACAAGGCTTTGCACCAATTTCGCACTACTCGTTTTGGAAAGAGGGGGAAGTGTGATCTCGGTGTATGATGCGGCATAATCGCGCATGGCTAACTGGCGCAGTTGCGCAGCGACCGGATTTAGGTCAGGCCGGCTGACACCACAGATCAGCAATTGCACCCGCTCCGCTAGGGGCAGCAAGCGTTCGAGCAAATGCACAGACGAGACATCCGCCCAATGAAAATCTTCGAAAACGAGAACCAAGGGTCGTTCTTCCGTTAATCGCTCAAGGAAGCGCCGCAATGCGACCAAGATCTGATCGCGCATTGCCTCGCCGTCCAGGTACTTCACCCGTTCAATATACGCACCCTTCGCTTCCAGCGCCATTAAGCTGGCCAGGTAAGGCAGTATCTCCATGCTTTCTTCCGCGAACAGGCCTTGGACCCCTCTTTCCAATTTTGCCCAGGCCTCAGCCTCGTCATCATCCTCCTTTATTCCCCCATATTGCCGCAATAATCCTTGAAACGGCAAGTAACTAATGCTTTCTCCATAATTCAAGGTACGACCAGTAAGCCACGTGAGATTCTCACCCTGGCTCTCTCGTCGCAATTCAGACAGCAAGCGCGATTTTCCGATACCCGCCTCGCCAGTAACATGGAGAATGCCGCCTTTTCCCTGCATTAAGCGCCGAACAGCCGCCTTGGCGATCGCAATTTCAGGTTCGCGTCCGATCAAGGGTGAAGAGACTCCGTAGGTGGTTAAACCACGCGCTTGTCCCGTGTATGCCCGGTGCCCCAGAGCTCTGTAAGCCCAAACCTGCTTTTGTTTACCTTCAACTTCGATAGCTCCAACAACTTCAAATTCAAAAGCATTCGCCACCAGCTTGTAAGTGTGCTCAGAAAGCTGAACCGTGCCTGGCTGTGCTGTTTCTTCCATTCGTTGCGCAAGATTCACCCCATCGCCTAAAGCTTGATACGCTTCGTGGCGTTTCGAGCCGATCCTTGTTGTCACAACCAGCCCTGTATTGATGCCCACGCGCACATTAAAATCCATCCCCCGTTCAAGTTGCAGCTTTTCGCGGAAGGCGTGAATATTTTCTATGATGGCTAGGCCCGCGAGGACGGCCCGCTGCGGATCGTCTTCATGGGCGATAGGCGCACCAAATAAGGCGAGGAACCCATCGCCCAACAGTTGGGCCACCGTGCCACCGAAACGATCGACAGGCGCGGTTATGTGATCGAAAGCCTCATCCATAATCTCGGTCCATGTTTCCGGGTCCAACTTTTCGGCTAGTGCGGTCGAGCCCTTCACATCACAGAACAACATAGTAACAATGCGTCGCTCTCCGCCAGAAGTCTGCTCAATCGTTTGCGGTAGGAATGGGCGTTCCGCCGCCTTTAAATCAGCCAGTTGCCGGCGCAGTCCATCCAGAACCGCATCCACAGCATCATCACCCAGGCTGGCGCGCTGGGCTTCAAGGGTGGAAATGGTCCTCTCTAACTGTTCTTTCTCAGACATAAGTTGATTGGATACCTGATTTTGATAAATGTATTGGCCAGCCAGCTGGCCTAAGTATTATCGAATTTAGTCTCAAAAGCGGATTTGCTGATTCTATTAAAAAGAGTGAAACGCCTCCTCTAGTCGGGCCAAAAGCCAAGCGGCGCCGATTTCCGTCAGAATAACCTCGGCGCTCTCCAGATGAGAACGGTCCTGAAGTCGCCAACCTATTTCCAGATGGGTCACCCCTAATTCATAATGCTGCTGCAGCTCTTCTGCAACAGCAAGACTGCGTTCCCATGCCTTCCTGGCCTTGTCCGGGTCGCCGCGCAGCCAGCGGTAGGTGCCGTATAATCGATGCGTTTCTGACAGAAAAAGCCGGTATGATTTACTGAGCTTTTGCGCACCCTTGCAGGCCCGACCAGCCTCTTTCAAATGTTTCGCTCGTTCAGCTTCATCATACCGCCCAGCCACCACCAGATGGGCTTCCGCCTGAACGCTACGCAAATGATAAAGCGCAGGTCCACCAATCCCGCGTTTGCTATGCACTTGCTCGCCTTCATCCAATGCTGCAAAGGCGTGAGCTAATTTGCCCTGCCAAAGATAACACCGTCCCAGGAAGGCCTGACCAAGAATCTTCCAATAATAGTCAGGCAGTGAATCTGCTAAGAGAATGCCCTCCTGCATAGCTGCCGCGGCATGATCCAGTTCACCAAGTCGCTCCTGGGCTATTCCCAGGGTAATATTACCCCAACATACCAATTGCGGATCGGCGCCATCTTGTCCGGTTAGAATAAGTTCGTCCACATTTTCCAACGACTCTCTTACATAACCCTGGTGGATGCGGTTGAAGGCTATTAGGTTGAGTGCGTTTCCAAGCCCATGGAGATCGCCCGCCTGGCGAAATACCTTTTCAGAACGCCTAACATAGTCAGTAGACAATTCGAAGTTGCCGAGATTAAGCTCATGGAAACCTATTCCCTGGTAGGCGATACCGAGCGCATTATGATCAGCGGATTGCTCAGCTAGGGCGACTGCCCTACGGTGGTATCCCTCGGCCAGCTTATATAACGGGACCAGATCCCAAACAACGGCAACGGCGGCACCACCAGATGCCGCGCCCGGTTTAAACCCGCTTCGTTCGGCAAAGTTCAAGCGGCGCATCGAAGCCCAGAGGAATCGCTCTCTTTCCGAAAACAAGAAGATCCAGCCCAGGAGGTTATGAATGCGTGCCTCTTCCTCCACGGCAAGGCTAACTTCTTCGCTGCCCGGCTTGAAAAACAAACTGGGCAGCGACCGGTGACCGAACTGAATAAGAAGTTCACCGACGACGGCCAAAAGCGTGGGTAAACGCGGGGCTGGAATCCCAGGCCGCCCCAGAAGCTTAAAGGCATGTTGGAATTGATCTAGCGCCTGTTCATGCTCACCCCTACGAAAATAGGCCTCGCCCATTTTGCGCGCCAATACGGCCCTTTGAACAGGATCCCACCGGTCGCCAAAGGCACGCTCATAGGCTGCCAGCGCCTGCTGGTAATGAGCCAATGCCTCGGAATCTGCGGCTACTTGCCCTGCCTTATCGCCGGCCTTGAACAGATACTCTTGTGCTTTCTCCCACTGCTCCGCGCTCGCATAATGGTAAGCCAATACACCGTAGAACTCCTCCAAACGCTCCACAAATAGTTCCTCGATAGCGTGACCAACCTGGGCATGAAGCTCGCGCCGTTTGCGAATCAGAATGCTCTGATAAGTTGTCTCCTGGGCTAAGGCATGTTTGAAGATGTATTCCAGCTCAGGTATTGCCTGCTTCTTGCGAATCAACTCCACCTGCTCAAGTTCAGCCAGGTGGTGGTCCAAAGCTGTATCGACATATCCCACGGCCACCAGCACTCGGTAGAAAAAACTACGGCCAACTACGGCCGCAGCCTGCAGAACGCGCCTGACGTCTCTATCCAGGCGATCCACGCGGGCCATGATCACCCCTTGAACCGTGTCCGGTATGGCGAGGGTCTTTACCTTCGTTGTAGTCTGCCAACGGCCGTCGGCCGTGTTGTAAACAACGGCTCCAGTATCGATTAAGGCGCGAACGATCTCCTCGAGAAAGAAGGGGTTGCCGCTGGCCTTGCTAACAATCATTGCCCGTACATCCGCCGGCATCTCGTCGATATCCAATAGATTGTGCGCTAACTGTGTACTATCTGCTGCGGAAAGGGGGGGTAGGACAAGCTCGGTGTATCGCCCTACGTGATCCCGTCTGGCAACATGGCGAAAGGCGGACAGCGGCGACTGGCGGTAAGGGCGGCTGGTGATGAGAAACAATAGGGGCAGGCGGTCGACGAGAGGCAGCAAATGCTCCAGCAACAAGGCTGAAGATTGGTCAGCCCAGTGCAGATCCTCGAAGAGCAACACAGTGGGACGGCTCGCCGCAAGCCGTTCAAAAAAACGCCGGGCCGCCAGATAGATCTGGTGGCCGGTCGCCTCACCATCCAAGTGTTTGACGCGTTCTGCATATACCCCCTTTGCCTCCAGCGAAATCAAACTGGCCAGGAAGGGTAAAATATCGATGGTCTCCTCGCCAAACAATTTCTGTATCTGACGTTCCAGCTTCTGCCATGCTTCTGCTTCGCCGTCCTCTTCATTAATGCCCGCGTAGGCCCATAATATCTCTTGGAACGGCCGATAGCTGATCGTCTGCCCGTAAGATAACGTGTGCCCTTCCAGCCAAATCAATGATTCCAAAGGGTTGTTCTGGCGCACTTCGGCCACGAGCCGCGACTTTCCGGCACCGGCCTCACCAACAATGGAGAGGATAGCGCCCTGTCCGTCTATCAGACGCGCCACTGCCTGCTGAATGGTGGCAAACTCCACCTCGCGCCCAACCAAGGTCGAATGGATCCTCTGTTTGATAGAGCTCTCTACCACTTCCACCTGCGCGGCGCGGCGCAATACGCGGTAGGCGAAAACGGGCTTGCTTCTACCTTTCACCGTAATCCCGCCCAGAGGAATACACTCAAACTGGGACGAGACGAGCTTGTAAGTCTTTTCGGTAATCTGTATTGTGCCAGGCACGGCCGTCTGCTCCATACGCGCCGCAAGATTCACCGCGTCGCCCAGAGCTGTGTACTCTTCATGAAGTCTCGAACCGATCCTTCCCGTCACGACCAGTCCTGTGTTAATGCCCACCCGCACATTAAAATCCAGTCCCCGATCGCGCTGCAGTGCTTCTCGGAAGGGCCGGATATTTTGTAGTATTGCCAAACTGGCCTGGATAGCCCGCTGCGGGTCATCTTCATGCGTCACCGGCGCGCCAAAGAAGGCTAAAATGGCATCACCCATTAACCGGGCGACCGTTCCGCCGTAACGATCGATGGGTTCCGTCAGATAGCCAAAAGCTTCATCCATGATCTCGGCCCATGTTTCGGGATCCATCTTCTCCGCCAGCGCTGTCGAGCCGGTTACGTCACAGAATAAGACGGTAACAATGCGCCGTTCGCCGCCCGAGGTTTGCTCAGGCATCTCCGCCAAGAGCTGCCTCTCCTCCACTACCAATTCGGCCAACTTCTGGCGCAGCCCTTCCAGGACTGCATCCACAGCAGCATCACCCAGAGTGGCGCGCTGGGCTTCGACCGTGGCAATGGCTTGTTCTAGATCTTCTCGTTCAGACATGATAATTGGCGGGCCGCTAACTGTGGAACAAGCGGTGTGGATACTATTGTACACTTACTGGGCAGCACGCACCAAATTGAGAACCGGATCCAGGGCAAATGCCCAACAGCAACCGCATAGCCGGCATCGAGTGGCCTTACTTTGAATAAATCAACCTGGAACTGCTAGCCTCACGGATGTGAACCGTTCAATCAGCAAAACGCGAAAATGACGTTTCTAATGTCATTCTACCAGAGGTAGAATTCTTTAAGGTTCAACGTTTTTCAAAGGATCCCTGGGGTCTGATCTGCAACGTTGTTGCAAATCAGCCCTTTTTCGAAAAATAAGCCGTTTTGATTATTCTACAAGCCACAACAGTCTTGTCAAAATAAGCTTCTGCTGCGCCATAAATACCAAAGATTATGCAAAACCACCATGTGCCTAAGTTTCAACAGCTCAAATTTCAGAATGTCCCCTCCACATAGCGCCGCCTCATCCTGTCAAGGATGAGGTTTTGGCGTCATTCGGGTTTTTGCAGGGTGTCCGTCGTCGGAATTAATGGGACATTTCAGGTCTCAAAATAAGAGAGGATTCGCCCTTCCAATATAGCCTGTCTTGGGCGACCTGGTCTGGATCTGGCGGCCGTAATTTATGAATAAAACCTGATTCAGCAGAATATGACATTCATCCAATCCGGACATGACAATAATCACCTGAGAAGCCTGCGAAATTTCCTATACTGTAAACTTCTGTTGGTTTAACAAGGAGAAAAAGGGGATGTCCAAGAAACTCTTTCCGTTTGCAATTCTATTTTGCGCCTTATTCATTCTTGTTGGTTGTAGTGGCGAACCTGAAGAGGCCGCTGTTCGCGATCAAGAAATTGCTGTTGACTTAGATCAAGAACAGGAGCTAGTACCTACAGAAGGACCAACCAATACACCACTTCCTACTTTCACACCGCAGCCTACCTATACACCATTACCTACGTATACACCGCTGCCCACCTACACACCCTTGCCAACAGACACCCCAGAAGTGCGCCTATCACAACCGGGTATTTACCAGGGCTATTCTTTACCGCTGTATCAAGAAAGCACATCAACCTCGCAGTACATCACCATGCGAGATGGAACAAAATTGGCGGCGCTAATCCTCCGGCCTGCTCAGGATGGAAAGCCCGTGAGCACGCCGTTGCCGGTGATCTGGACCCATACCCGCTATCATCGAGAGGGAATACTTCATTGGCAGGGGATTGACGATGAGAAGCCTTACCTGCAAACTGTATTGCAGTATGGTTATGTGATTGTCTCGGTGGATATTCGCGGCACCGGGGCTTCATTTGGAACTTATCGGGATCTATTCTCGCCAGAAGAAACAAGCGACGCCTATGACATTACCGAATGGCTTGCTGTACAACCCTGGTCTGACGGGAACATTGGCATGTATGGCCGATCGTATATGGGCATCACCCAATTCATGGCGGCCAGCACAGCGCCGCCTCACTTGAAGGCGATTTTTCCCGAAATGTCAGAGTTTGATCGCTATACCTTTATATACCCGGGCGGCGTGTTCCACAACGATTTCTTCCGCCAGTGGGGAGAAAATGATAAACGAGCTAGATGCTAGCGGTTTGGCCGTAGATGAAGATACGGATAAGGCCATGCTGCAGGAAGCCTTGAAGCAACATGAGGGTAATGTGGATGTGTTTGACGTGTATTCGCATTTGCCTTACCGGGACAGCGTATCTGCTCTGACCGGCACGCAGCCATATATCACCAACAACCCGGCGAATTACCTGGAAGAGATCCGAGGTTCCGGCATCCCTGTATATCATTGGGCGGGCTGGTATGACAATTTTCCCAAGCACGGGCTCTTGTATTACCACAATCTGACGAACCCGCAAAAAATCGTGATCGGCCCCTGGGCACATCCACAATTGGGGCACCTTGATCTTGCCACAGAAATGGTGCGCTGGTATGACTATTGGCTGAAAGGGATTGACAATGGAGTGATGAGCGAAGCGCCCATTTATTACTACACCATGGGGGAGGGGGAGAATTCTGGTTGGCATTCGGCCTGGCAGTGGCCATTGCCCAATCAAGAGCTCACCAACTATTACTTCGATGGCACAATATCAGGCAGCGTAAAATCTGTAAATGACGGGAGTCTCAGCCTGGATTTGCCTGTAACGACTACCGGCGCAGATGAGTATCTTGTGGACTACTCGACAACTTCCGGCACGGGCACCCGTTGGGCGGCCGGATACGATGTCATGTCAGCTGTTTATCCCAACACGATGATGTTCAATGATGAAAAAGGGTTGACCTATACGACACCACCTTTACCTGCTGAGGTCGAGGTCACCGGTCACCCGGTTGTCCATCTTTGGGTTACATCTTCCGCCAGGGACGGGGATTTCTTTGTGTATCTGGAAGACATCAGGGAAGATGGTTATTCAAAATATGTGACCGAGGGCAATCTACGCGCCTCACACAGAACCATGTCAACAGCGCCTTATGAGAATCTGGGACTGCCCTATCATCGGAGCTATGCGGAAGATATCGCCGATTTACCCGACGAGCCAGTTGAACTGGTCTTCGATTTGATGCCTACATCCTATATCTTCGAAGCCGGCCATCGGATTCGGGTAACAATCACCGGTGCAGATAAGGATACTGCCCTGACGCCGCAGTTGGATCCTCCTCCCACGGTTCAACTATATCGCGAGGCCGATCATGCCTCGTACATCGTGCTGCCCATTATTCCTAAATCGTGACGTTGCCCTGGTGTGCAGATTCCGGTCATTCCCGCAAGCTAACCAAGAATTTTTCATATTAACAGGGTTCATATCCCTATGGATGTGGACCATGAACGGCAACGGTCAACGATGCACACCACTTCTCGCAGTGGGTACTTACTTCTAGGCTTTTAGGGAGACAAAAGAGGGACAAGTGGGCGCGGAGGGACTCGAACCCCCGACCTCACGCATGTGAACCGTACAGCCAGAAAAACGCGAAAAAGGCGTTTCTAATGCCGTTCTACCAGAGTTAGAATTCTTTAAGGTTCAGGTAGTTTTCTAAGAATCCGTGGGGTCTGATCTGCAGCGTTCCAGCAAATCAGCCTATTAAAGTCTTCTTGTCGATAATTTTCGATATTGTTTAGCCTACGAGAAACGAGTCAATTAGGCAAGATCTTCGTAGTAATTGAACAGAAATTCATGATCAAACACTATCTGTCGCTGGATATGTCGAGATGAAGTTTTTGCAGAGTTCACCGCTTACAATTACTGACAGGCCGCTACATGTAGAAACTTACGGCACTCCTCGTCAGCTAACGTTCTGGTAAGGCGGGACTCGGCCAGAGCGATCAATTCATCCAATGACAACGTGTACGTCCGCACGGTGCCATCTGCTCCGGCCGTGACCAATTGGTCTTCGTCCAGACCAAACGAAACGCCAAACACATTGCTCAGATTGCCGTACAGGCTGAACACCTCCTCGCCAGTAGTCACATCCCAGACTTTTGCCAGCCGGTCAAACCCGGCCGATGCCAGGCGTGAGCCATCTTGATTGAAAGCTAGGCGCAGCAGCAGCCCGGCATGTCCTGCTAGCGTGTGCAGCTTGCTGCCAGAAACCGCATCCCACAACGTGATTGTCCCATCCTGATCGCTCATCGCCAGCGTGTTCCCATCTGGGCTGAGAGCAACGCCATAAATTTCCTTTTCCCCGCCGGAAAAAGCGCGGATTTCTTCCCCGGTGGCGGCATCCCATTGACGAACAAAATAATCGCCAGCGCCGGTGAAAACGAAACGGCCGTCCGGGCTGAAAACGCTGTCACAACCCCGGCTGGAGAATGGCCGAGGAATGTAGTGACCTCTTTCCCTTGGAGAGGTCCCAGACTTTGGCTGTGCCGTCCCAACTGGCCGTTGCCAGGCGGATCCCATCCGGGCTGAAGGACAGCCCGGTGACCATCCTGGCATGACCGTTCAGAGTCATGATCACGTTTCCAGTGCTGCTGTCCCAAATCGTGATCGTGCCATCCATCCCGCCAGCGGCCAGTCGTGTTCCATCTGGGCTGATGGCCAGCCCGGTAAAGCCGGCGGCAGTTTCTTCGTCTCCGGTTAAAGTGCGCAGCAGGTGACCCGTGTCGGCTTCCCAAATCTTGACAGTGCCATCTACCCCAGCGGAAGCGAATACGGCCGTTCGGGAAAATGACCACATTCCAGACAATCCCATCGTGGGCGGGAATGGTCAATAGTTCATGGCCGGGCGCGGCATCCCACAAGCGCACGCTGCCGTCATAGCTGGAGGTGGCAATCAGCGATCCATCCGGGCTGCCCGCGACGCCGATGACGGTGCTGGCCGAGGCGGCCAGGGCGAGCATCTGCTGGCCGGTGGCGGGATCCCAAACCCGTGTAACCCCATCCTGACCGGCGGTGGCTAAACGGCCGTCTGCCAGAAAATCACACCGTCATACATCCCGGAGGATCGCGGCAGGTTGGCCAACTCCTGCCCGGTGGCCACGTCCCAGATTTTGGCGCGGCCGTCCTCACTGGCGGCGGCCATGCTGCTCCCATCCGGGCTGAAGGTGACGCTGTGGATAATCCCGCCCAGCGTCGTTGTGAAAATTTGTGTTCCCTCGATGGCATCCCAGAGGGTGACAATGCCTTCATCGCCGCCGGTGGCCAGCAGGCGGCCATCCGGATTGTAGGCGATAGCTTTGGCGGGCAGGTCAACGGGCGGCAGGGTCAGCAGTTCTGTCTTGCGTGGCCAAATCCCATACTTTGGAAACGCCATCCATGTTAGCCACAGCCAGCCGTTGCCCATCCGGGCTGAAGCTGATTTGCCCCACACCCAGGTTGTAGCCAACCGTCGTCCCCACCGACTGTCCCGCCAGCGTGAACAATTTCTCTCCGGTGGACGAATCCCAAAGAATCACCTGGGTCACTCCGGCCGTGGCCAGGAAACGGCCGTCCGGGCTAAAGGCGAGGCTGTTGCCAAACTCAAGCGCCTCATCTTGCAAATTGAGCAGCGGCTGCCCGGTAGCCGTCTCCCAGATGGTGACATCATCAAAAGCGCCGATGCTGGCAATCCGTGAACCGTCCGGACTGAAGGCCACATCCGGCGCGCCGCCTTTGTGGGGCGGCAGGGTGCGCAGGAGATGCAGTTCGGGCAGGGCCTGATGCAGCGCATTGCGTGCTTCCAGGGTGTCGGCCTGTTTCAGCGCTTGTAAGGCCAGCAGCACACTGCGCTCCGCATCCACCTGCAGATTGGTCACGGCCGCGGCCGCCAGTTCGCGGGAAGTAGCCAGTCGTTCCGCCTGCACTGCCCGCTGCCCAAGACAAACGCCGTTACACCTAGGACCAGACCAATGAATAAGGCCACGGCCAGCAGCACTGCCCGCTGGCGCAGCCGCCGGTTGGCATTGGTCTGTTCCTCGGCGCGCATCCGCTCTGCCTCGGCCAGCTGGCGGGCCGCTTCCAACTCCCGCTGGCGCTGTGCTTCTCGTTCCCGCGCCTCTTTTTCGGCCAGGGATTGGGAAGCATCAAGAAAGATGCGTTCCAGTGCATTCACATTTTCCGGATGAGCTACTGTCCATTCCGCCGCCTGTGCCAGCCGCGCGCCCCGGTAAAGACCATCGGGATCGCGCCCCCGCGCCTCCCATTCCTGGGCCGCCTCGGTGAGATGGCGGTGCAGGCGCAACCCTTCGCGATCTTCTTCCAGCCAGCCGCGCAGGGTCGGCCATTCGCGGATGAGCGCTTCATGGGCGACTTCGGCGGCATTTTGGTCGGTGGTCACCAGGCGAGCGTCGGCCAGGGCGCTGAGCACCTGATGGACTGCTTCCCGCTCTTCCGGTCGGGAGGGCAGTTCGTCGATGCTGACGCGGCGGCGGGTATCGGCCTGGGCGTCATCGCCGCCCAATTCGGTGAGGCGCAGGAAAATGTGGCGGGCAATCTGGCGCTGGTCGCGGTCTAGCTGGTCGTAGAAGACGGATTCGGCCGTTTCGGCGATGGCGCCGCGCACGCCGCCGGAAGCGGTGTAGCCGCTCAGGGTGAGTGTGCGCCCGCGCCGCCGCTCCCAGGTGGCCAGCAGGGCGTGGGAGAGCAGGGGAAGCGCGCCCGGTTCGGGAGTGTGCCCGGCGTCAGCGCCAACGTCGTGGAGCAGCAGGTCAACCAGTCCCGGTTCGAATTCCCAATGACCCTGCCGGGCCGGTTCTTCGATGGCGCAGCGCAGTTCTTCGGCGGTCATGGGGCCGATGTATTCCTGGTGCTGGGCGAGTAACTGCCGCAGCCGGTCGAAGCGGGCGCAGTGGGCGTAGAAGTCGGCGCGGAGGATAGGCAGGATTACGGCCGTTCCCCCATTCTGGCAGGCGGCGGTGTCAAATTGTGCACAAAAGCCAACTGCTCCGCTTCGCTGCGGCAGAGGGTGAACAGCTCTTCAAACTGGTCGACGACGAGGAGGGTGTGGGCGGAAACGGCCGTTTCCGCAGCGTCTTGTAAAGCCTGGCTGAGTCTGTCTGGCTGCTGGGCCAGTTCATCTACCAGTTTTCTGGAGGGCAAACTGGATGCGTTTCCCCACAAGCAGCTGCCAGGCTCTCCAGCGGGTGGGCGGTGGGCGTCATGACAAACAGCGGCCAGCCGGAGGACGGCGGCTGCCAGCGCAGGGTCGGAATCAGCCCGGCGCGGACGACGGAGGACTTGCCGCTGCCCGAAGCGCCGACCACGGCCAGAAAGCGCTGCGCAGTATCGGTCCGGTTGGTGAGGCTCGTTATCAGCCGCGCCGTTAACGCTTCCCGGCCAAAGAACAGTTCGGCGTCGCCCTCATCAAAGTAATGCAGACCTTTGTAGGGGGGCAGTCCGGCAGCGGGGGCATCTTCCCGGCGCACGGCCGCAGCCAGTTCCAACAGCCGGGCGGCGACCTCCGGTTCTTTTTCCAGGTCCAGAATGGGCAGAAAGCGGGCGGTGAGGGTGGCCAGGTCGGGCAGGCGTTCGTTGTGTTCCAGGCGGGAAATCTGGGTGTCGCTGTAGCCGACGGCGATGGAAAGTTCGCGCTGGGTGTAACCGGCGCGGCGGCGCAGGTATTTGAGCAGGTCGCCAAAAGTCGTGAAACGATCCAGCGCGAAACTGATGCTTGAGACTGACATTGATGCCTCCTGCAAAAGAATTTAAACGCAACACGCAGAGAAAACATTTTTAAGGTATCGGATGAGGGCAGCAAACCAGGATGACGCCGAAATTTAGGCAAGATGCGCATGCTCCCCATGCGATCCATGTACTACTGGATAGTATAGCTTTTTTCAGGATGAATGGGGAATTTTGGCAAGTTTTGTCAAATTTCGCAGGCGTTTTAGTGTACGCTGAAGGTAGTAACGTCTGCAGATCGTTAAACGTGAGCAACTTGTTTGACTTTAAAAAGGAGAGTGAACCATGAAAACCAAATTTGTTTCGTTTGTTGTATTGAGTCCGTGGTGGGGTAGGGCTGGTTGCCTGTTCCCCGCAGCGAGCCAGCCTGCACGACACCGAGCCAGCCCCGCAAGATGCGGAACAGCCGATTGAGGCGCCAACTGACGTGCCACGGCCGTTCCCGAACCCACAGTCGATCCGGCCGCGGCCGTCGTCTTGACTATGATCGAGCGGGTCAATGCGGAAGATTATGCCGGGGCAGCCGAATTGGTCGCTGACGACATGATGGCTTATTTCATCGGCATGCCGCCGACCGGCATGGAGATTTATTGGGGCAAGGAGCAGTTCCAGACGTTTCTGGAAGAGTGCTGCACCGGCCAGAACTTTGAGTGGGAAGTGGTGCCGGAGCGGGTGGAGGACGGCGTAGTCTATGCCGAAAGCAAAACCTGGATGGACTTCACCCGCGAGCTGGGCGTGGCGCCGAACAGCTGGCATGAGATTTTCGAGGTAAAGGACGGCAAGATCACGCTGTATGTGTCCACAATTACCGAAGAGGCGTTGGCTAATTTCAAACCTGTCATTCTCGAGGCGATTCCGGAACTGGCTGCGGCCGTGCAGCCCCCGGCCAAAACTGGTGAGACTCCGGTCAGCGAGGTTCATGTCGTCATTACAAACCAAACCTGCGCCTATGACGGTCCAATGACTTTCCAGGAAGGGGAATTGGTTATCAATGTGGACGTGAAAGATGACCGATTTGACAAGTACGCGCTGACCTTCTTCACACTGGCGGAGGATAAAGACCTGATCGATCTCATGGCATCGACGTCCAATCCCGGCCCGCCATCCTGGTCAGATACGGTTTTTCTGAAGGAATTGGATCCGGGGGAAAGCCAGACGTATAAAGGTCTTTACGTAGAAGAGGGGCTTCTGTACATGGTCTGCTGGGGCGGCTCGCCGGATATCGCGATTGGCAATGCCGGGCCATTTGGGGTGCAGCGGTAGCGTTTAAGTAGCTGGTTGGGAAAACGGCCGTTTCGCACAGAAGGTTGGAGGAAACGGCCGTGACTTCCC
>CAVONO010000005.1:0-47376 GCA_963697305.1 uncultured Chloroflexia bacterium | reverse complement strand
GCGGAGATGAGGGTAAGCGGGCGGGTATTCCAGTGCGCGTTAAGCAGATCAAACAGACGTTGCCGATGGACAAAATCGGCCTGTACTGGTGGGACGTACAGCTTGGTCTGGATAAGGGGAAGCGCTTCTGTCATGGTCAGTATCGAACTATAGCGTCATTCGAGACTAACCCAAACTCGCTAGCCGGGGTGCTCAAACTCCCTTTTATGTATGATTTTTGCACTTTGTCTATTGTGGCTGCTAAATCTGATATATTCTTAAAAACGGACGTCAGTTTGCCCGACTTTGTGAGTTGATCAATGAGCATTAAATCGGATGAATCTTGAGTATACAGCAATGGACGTGATCATGCCTGGAGCACGGTTCACATCCGTTGGGACATGAACCGTGGGGGAAGGCCAGAATCATTCCTCACCACCTCTGGTGGGAATATTTAACATTGAGGCTGAAGTGCACGCAAAAGGGGAAAAAGTGGGCGCGAATGGACTCGAACCATCGACCTCACGGATGTGAACCGTGCGCTCTAACCAGCTGAGCTACGCGCCCTACTTAGCAAAATTATAGCATTGACAGAACAGCCCAGCAAGTGAGGGGTAGTATGGTAGTCGGTAGTCGGGTAGTCACTAGTCTGGTAGTTAGAGGGTCAGGGCGGCGGCGATTTTGGCGGCTACGAGACTGTTGTTGCGCAGGAGGGCGATGTTAGCGCGCATGGACCGGCCGTCTGTCAATTCCACCATTCTGCGCAGCAGCCAGGGCGTGGCTGCTGAGCCGTGTATACCCGCTTCGTCCGCCTCGCCGGTCGCTTGTTCAATCGCACGTTCCGCCTCGTCGCTGTCCATGGCATCACCCTCGGGAACCGGAACGGTAACCAGCAGGCCGCTCTGCAACTGGAGTTCGCGTCGCTTGCGGATGACGGCCGCAACCTCTTGGGGCGTGTCCAGTCGCTGATCTACGGGCAGACCGCTGCTGCGCGCGAAAAACGCAGCCATGGTTGCGCTGCCATAGCCGAGGATCGTCACGCCGTTTGTCTCCAAAACCTCGCGCGTTGCCGGCAGATCGAGGATCGATTTCGCGCCGCTGCTGACCACGGTCACCGGCGTGCGCCCCAACTCACTCAAATCGGCGCTGATATCAAAAGGATGGCCGCGATGCACGCCGCCGATACCCCCCGTCGCGAAGAGCTCAATACCGGCTAAGCGCGCCAAAATCATCGTGCCCGCTACGGTGGTCGAACCATCCCCACCCTGCGCCAGAACGACGGGCAGATCACGCCGGCTGCACTTGCGAACCGTATCCTTGCCCGCCTGAAGCCCCAGATATTCCATCTGCTCGACCGTTAGCCCAACGATTATCTGCCCGCCAATGATGCCCATCGTGGCCGGGATCGCCCCGCCCTCGCGTACGGCCGTTTCCATCATCAGCGCCGTTTCCACATTTTGCGGGTACGGCAGCCCATGCGTGATCACGGTACTTTCCAAAGCAACCAATGGCTCCCCGTTCTCCCGGGCCGCCTCCACATCTGATCTATACGAAAAGAGTGCTGCCATACTCAACGCTTCATTCTCCAGTTTCCAGTTTTCGCTAAGCTTGATATGATACAGGCGAACGGCCGAAACGCTCCAAGCGGAAAAGCAACTACCGCATGCCAAGCATGATTTTCGCCGGGTTCCTATAATGATGCAAATCATTGAATCTGTGCAGTCTGCGCAATCTTTGATTCTGACAGCTTTTGACCCATGCTTTTGACAGGCGCATGGGAGGCATGTCATAATACGTCCTGATGTGATGAGTTGGAGTGCAATCATTGTCCATCCTGGCATGTTTCCATTTCTTGCTCATCTTGTTTTAGGGTTTTCTGACCATGAAGGAGAGAGAAATGACGAGAAAACTATTGCCCTATTTTGTATTGGCCCTTATTCTAGCCCTAGCCTTGGCCGCCTGCGGGGGGAGTGCCCCCGCCACAGTCGAAGAGGCACCCGTTGAGGAAGCGCCGGCCGCAGAAGCTCCCGCTGAAGAACCTGCCGCTGAAGAAGCGCCTGCTGAAGCAACGGGCTTACCAGACCTGGGTGGTCGTGAAGTGACCATCGCCGTGGAGAACGCGTATCTGCCGTTCAACTACATCGATCCAGACACCGGCGAGCCTGCCGGATGGGATTACGAAGTTTGGGATGAGATTTGCAGGTTGCTGAACTGCACGCCTGTTTACGTCGAGTCCGGCTGGGAAGGTATGATCCAGGCTGTGGCCGATGGACAGTTCGACGCCGCGGCGGATGGCATCACCATCACCGATGAGCGCGAAGAAATCGTTGATTTCTCCGACGGCTACATCAATATCGAACAGCGCCTGCTCGTGCGACTGGATGAGGACCGCATCGAGAGTATTGAAGATATCGTCGCCGATGAGGACCTGGTGCTTGGCACCCAGGTGGGCACAACCAACTATGAGACGGCCACCACCTACCTGCCAGAAGATCGCATCCAGGCCTTCGAGCAGTTCCCCTTCGCCGTGCAGGCCCTCGTTGCCGGTGACATTGACGCGGTGATCATCGATGAAACCGCCGGACTGGGTTACCAGGGCGAGAATGCAGACCAACTGAAGCTGGTTGGCCCCTCTATGTCCAGTGACCAGTTGGGATTCATCTTCCCCAACGGCAGCGATCTGGTTGATCCTGTGAACATGGCCTTTGAGGAAATAAAGGCCAATGGCTTCTTGCAGGCGGTAAACGCAGAACACTTCGGTCCGTCTTTTGACGTCACTTACGACGATCTCTTCCCCGAGGAAGAAGTGGACTTGCCCGATCTGGACGGCCGTGAAGTCACCATCGCTGTCGAGAACGCCTACCTGCCCTTCAACTACATCGACCCCGACACCGGCGAACCTGCCGGATGGGATTACGAAGTTTGGAATGAGATTTGCAGGTTGCTGAACTGCACGCCTGTTTACGTCGAGTCCGGCTGGGAAGGTATGATCCAGGCTGTGGCCGATGGACAGTTCGACGCCGCGGCGGATGGCATCACCATCACCGATGATCGCGCCGAAATCGTCGATTTCTCCGACGGCTACATCAATATCGAGCAGCGTCTGCTGGTTCGATTGGATGAGGACCGCATCGAGAGTATTGAAGATATCGTCGCCGATGAGGACCTGGTGCTTGGCACCCAGGTGGGCACAACCAACTATGAAACGGCGACCACCTACCTGCCTGAGGACCGCATCCAGGCTTTCGAGCAGTTCCCCTTCGCCGTGCAGGCCCTCATCGCCGGTGACGTGGACGCCGTGATCATCGATGAAACCGCCGGGCTGGGTTACCAGGGTGAGAATGCCGACGAACTGAAGCTGGTTGGCCCCTCTATGTCCAGTGACCAGTTGGGATTCATCTTCCCCAAGGGCAGCGACCTGGTTGATCCTGTGAACATGGCCTTTGAGGAAATAAAGGCCAATGGCTTCCTGCAGGCGGTAAACGCAGAACACTTCGGTCCGTCTTTTGACGTCACTTATGATGATCTCTTCCCCGAGGAAGCAGTGGAGTTGCCTGATCTGGACGGCCGTGAAGTCACCATCGCCGTCGAGAACGCCTACCTGCCCTTCAACTACATCGACCCCGAGACCAGCGAACCTGCCGGCTGGGACTATGCTGTTTGGGACGAGATTTGTAGCCTGCTAAACTGCACGCCTGTTTACGTCGAGTCCGGCTGGGAAGGCATGATCCAGGCTGTGGCCGATGGACAGTTCGACGCCGCGGCGGATGGCATCACCATCACCGATGATCGCGCTGAAATCGTCGATTTCTCTGACGGCTACATCAATATCGAGCAGCGTTTGCTGGTTCGATTGGATGAGGACCGCATCGAGAGTATTGAAGATATCGTCGCCGATGAGGACCTGGTGCTTGGCACCCAGGTGGGCACAACCAACTATGAAACGGCCACCACCTACCTGCCTGAGGACCGCATCCAGGCTTTCGAGCAGTTCCCCTTCGCCGTGCAGGCCCTCATCGCCGGTGACGTGGACGCCGTGATCATCGATGAAACCGCCGGCGTGGGTTACCAGGGTGAGAATGCCGACGAGCTGAAGCTGGTTGGCCCCTCCATGTCCAGTGACCAGTTGGGCTTCATCTTCCCCTTGGGCAGCGACCTGGTTGAACCCGTGAACCTGGCCTTTGAAGAGTTGAAGGCCAACGGTTTCTTGCAGGAACAAAATGCCTTCTTCTTTGGCCCCGATTTCGACATCACCTACGATGATCTGGAATAGAAACGACAATTTGACCGGTTGAAATTCAACAGGTGTCGCAGCCTGAACATATCACGTTTTTGAGAAGCGCCAGATATCCTGGCGCTTCTTTCTTTTTATCCCGTTTCAGTGTATTATGATGAGGTATTGTTCCCCACAAATCAGGAGATAATATGACCGGTCCAGAAATACAACTCCAGACGGATACAGATTGGCGCAGTGACTGGCGCGAGTTCCCTTGGTGGCTGGTGGCCATCTTCGGCTTTCTTAGGCCTCATGGCGATCCTGATTATCGTGTTGCCCAATTATAATGAGGCATTCCTATTCATTCGCGAATGGCATTGTAAGAGAGTCACGCTATTCATATCGTGGCTACGGTATTTGGATGACAATCAAGTGACCCTTCGCTTCATTCGCCCTTGGTGCTGGGTCTACTGGCGGGCCTGGGACGCATCAGTCACAACACGGCAATACGTAACATCGCCATTACCTACATCGAGTTCATTCGCGGCGTGCCGACTTTGGTGCTCATATTTACCCTGGCGTTTGTCATTGTGCCCATCTGTGGTCGATTTTATCGGTATCGACAACAAAGTGGTATCACAAAATAGAAGAGCCATTATCGCCCTCTCCATCATCTATGGTGCATTTCTGGCCGAGATCTTCCGCGCCGGCATCGAGTCTATTCCCAAGGGGCAAATGGAGGCGGCGCGCTCGGTTGGTATGTCCTACGCTCAGGCGATGCGCCATATCATTCTGCCCCAGGCCATCCGCAATATTTCTCCCGCCCTGGGTAACGATTTTATCGCCATGCTAAAGGATTCCTCGTTGGTCTCCGTCCTGGCCGTGCGTGATCTTACGCAGTGGGCGCGTCTCTACGCCGGCAGCACTTTCCGTTTTCGTGAATCTTACCTGGTGTTGACGTTTATGTATCTGGCAATGACCATCGCCTTGAGCTTATTGCTGCGCTGGTACGAGAAGCGTCTTGGTAAGGATGGGAGATAGCGAAATGAGCGACGATATCATTGTTCTTAGAAAACCTGCACAAATATTTCGGAGATATCGAGGCCGCAAAGGACGTTAATCTGCGTGTTGCCCGCGGAGAAGTCGTGGTCATTGTCGGGCCCAGCGGATCCGGTAAAAGTACCGTTCTGCGCTGTATTAACCACCTGGAGATGCCAACCGGTGGATCGGTCATTATTGATGGTGTTAACCTGGAAGACAAAAACACGGATCTCAACGAAGTGCGCGCTGAGGTGGGCATGGTTTTCCAACAGTTCAATCTATTCGGCCATCTGTCGGTGCTGGAAAATGTGACGATTGCCCAAAGGCTCGTACGCAAAAGAAGTAAGGCAGAAGCAAATGAAATCGGCATGGCGCAGTTAGAGCGCGTTGGCATCCCCGAAAAAGCGGATGCGTACCCACGCCAGTTGTCGGGCGGACAACAGCAGCGGGTTGCCATCGCTCGTTCGCTGGCCATGAATCCCAAGATCATGCTCTTCGACGAGCCAACCAGCGCCCTTGACCCGGAGATGATTAAGGAAGTGCTCGATGTTATGCTCGATCTTGCCGAGGCGGGTATGACCATGGTCGTCGTCACCCATGAGATGGGTTTTGCCAAGGCGGCAGCCAAGCGTGTTGTCTTCATGGATGACGGGCAAATTGTTGAGATAGATACACCAGAGATGCTTTTCACCAATCCCAAAACCGACCGCTGCCAGCTTTTCTTGAGCAAGATTCTGACACACTAGGCGAGAAACCCAACCAATGAGAAGTCCGACTTGTTGAAAAAGCCGGACTTCTTTGGAGCATCACTGTGACCGAACTTTTCCATCAACCTGGATTCCTGGGCACAAGTGCAAACTGGGCAGCCGACATGACCTTGATGCTCATGCTGGTAATCGCCTTGATTTTTAGCATCGGCGCCTGGATGGCTGTTCGGGGCAAGTATGGAGTGCATCGCCTGCTGCAAACAACGGCCGTTATTCTCAATCTGATCCTGGTCTTGTGGATGATGGTCTTGCCCTACCGCGACTTTGTGGCTCCGGGAATTCCCCAACGCCTGAACGAGCGCTTCTACTCGATTACAACGCTGCATGCTTCACTTGGCTTGGCAGCGCTTGTCCTGGGTCTCTTTGTTGCCTTGCGCGGCAACGGGCTGATGATCAAGCCCTTACGATTCAATAATTACAAACTGTTCATGCGCATCTCCTATGGATTGTATATATTGGCCACGCTGGTAGGCATATGGGTCTACTTCACCTGGTTCGTCAACAATCCCAATCCGCCAGTTTATCAATGATAGGCTCTTGCCCTCAGAATATAGGCCTTCATGGATAAGTCACTCTTGATCAGCCAGGCCAGAATAGTGGCCTTCCTGACCTGCCGCAGACGATTTTCCTTGCGCTACCTCGAACACTTGCCCTGGCCTGATTTACTTCTGGAAATGTCGCAGCGGCCGGCCATTGAACGGGGACGCAAGTTCCACCAACTGCTCGAAAGATATTTTCTTGGACTGCCTGTTGACCCCGCCGAAATCCGGGACGGGCAATTGCGCCAATGGTGGCGGCGATTCGCGGAAAGCAGCATGCCCTTGCCGCCGGGGCGACGTTTGCCTGAACTTCGTCTCACCGTTCCCGCCGGGCCCCACTTTCTAATCGGCCGTTTCGATCTCGTCATCGTCGGTAACAATGAAAATCAACCTTTTGCCCACGTGTATGATTGGAAAACAAGCCGGCCGCGACCGGTCGCCGACCTTCAGAAAGAGTGGCAGACGCGACTATATTTGGCGATGCTGGCGGAAAGTGGTTCCGCGTTGACTGAAGACAACAGCTCCCTCCAAGCCGCTCAGACTACCCTCACCTACTGGTACGTAGACGATCCGCTAGAGCCGCGTACCATAAGCTACTCGCAGGAACAACACGAGCAGAACTGGTCCGAAATCCTAGAGCTTGTGGCCGAAATTGACAGTTGCCTGGAACAGGAGCAATGGCCGTTGACTGACAACTGGAGTCATTGTCGACCATGCGCCTACCAGGCTTATTGCGGCCGTCAGGAAGCCGGCACTTCAGCCTGGGCCCTTGCCGAAGAAGCGGCCGATTATGAATTCGAGCTAGAGCTCCTGATAGAGCCTGAAACGCCGTGACGGCCGTGTGTCACAGCCCTTTGGCTATCCCGCCGGATGCAACTCGCTGATCTCCAATTTTTACTCACTCCCGAAGGACAACGATGGTTGCACCAAACGGCCGAAACTCCCGTCACATCGAACAACCATCTGCAAGTCGCCAGCCGGCTGCGACACCAGCTTGAACCGGCGTTGGCCCAGGCCGTCCTGGAAACCGTCTTGCTGCGGCAGCATGCGGCACAGAAATTTAGCATGGCCAACCAGATGTATTTCACACGCCCCGCCCTGGAACAGGCTACATCCGAAACTGTCGCCATCTACCGTGCCTCTAGATATGCGCAGGCCGGATTTACGCGGCTAGCCGACTTGGGCTGCGGCATCGGCGGCGATGCCCTGGCCCTTGCCGCCCACGCGTCGCTAATCGGCGTCGATCTGGACCCGCTACGGCTGGCCATGGCGCGCGAGAACGTGCGCGCATACGGCTGCGCCGATTTCTTTTCCCCTTTACAGGCTGATCTGAACTCGCTGCCCGCGCTTGATGTGCAAGCCGTTTTCTTCGACCCGGCGCGGCGTGACGAACAAGGTCGGCGGCTGCACTCAGTTGCTTTGTACCAGCCGCCGCTCGATCTGATCGACCGCTGGCGGGTCAAGACACCCAGCGCCGCCGTCAAGATCAGTCCCGGCGTCGATTATGCTGAATTGCCATCTGATGCTGAAGTCGAGTTCATCTCGCTGGCCGGAGAAGTGAAGGAAGGGGTCCTCTGGTATGGAGATTTGCGCCGCGGCAAGGGTCGCAGCGCCACACTGCTGCCGGGGGGGCATACTCTCAGTTCGGCCGATTATCCTGGCGATGACGTTCCTGTTATCCCCCCAGCCACCTATCTCTATGAGCCGGACGGGGCGCTGGTTCGCGCTCACCTGGTGCAGCCGCTGGCGCGCCACCTGGGCGCGGCGCAGATTGACGCGCACATCGCTTACCTGACCTGCACTACTTACCAGCACACACCGTTCGCACGCGGTTTCACCATTGAAGCCTGGTTCCCCTTCCAACTCAAGCGACTGCGCCACTATTTGAGAACCAACCACGTGGGGCGCGTCACCATCAAGAAACGCGGTTCTCCCCTAGAACCTGATGCCCTCAGTAAGCAGCTGCGTCTACGCGGCGATGAACATCGCGTTCTCTTTCTCACGCACGTTTTGGGCCAACCGGCTGTGCTGATTGGCGCCGAGATGTTGCCTGGCGCTATTCCTCCCAGGCCGCCAACTGTTGGCTGAGCAGCTTGTTGACCAGTGCCGGGTTAGCCTGACCGCGCGTGACGCGCATCACCTGTCCCACGAACCAGCCACGCAGCTTATCGTTGCCGGAAAGATATGCCACCACCTGATCCGCATTCTCACGCAGCACCTGGGCTACAATTTTGTCCAATTCGCCCTCGTCCGAGATTTGTGCCAACCCTCTCGTCTGGACGATGTCGGCGGCTGACTTCCCTGTCGTAAACATCTCCGCCAACACCTCTTTCGCCGTATTGTTGTTGATCGTTTGCTTCTCCACCAGGCGGCTCAATTCCACCAGCCCCGCGGGGGTAACTTTGATTTCAGCGATCTCCTGTCCGTGCTTCCTCATCAAGCTGAAAAGCTCATTGATCACCCAATTGGCAATGATCTTGGGATCGCCGCCGGCTGCAACGGCCGAATCATACCACTCCGCCACCAGGCGATCCTCGGTCAGCACGCCGCTTTCATACTGCGCAAGGCCATGCTTTTCCTCGTAGCGCGCTGCCTTAACCTCTGGCAGTTCAGGCAAAGCAGCCCTGACCGCTGCGATCCAGGCTTCATTCACCTCTAGCGGCGGCAGGTCCGGCTCGGCAAAATAACGGTAATCATCCGCCTCTTCTTTCACACGCTGCGAAAACGTTATGCGTCGCGTATCGTGCCAGCCACGAGTCTCCTGAATGACCGCGTCACCGGCATCAAGAATCTGGGCCTGACGGGCGATTTCATAATCCGTTCCCTCAGCCAACGAACGGAAACTATTGAGATTCTTCAATTCCGTGCGCGTGCCAAACTGCTCGCTTCCTAGCGGTCTGATGCTGATATTGGGTTCCACGCGGAAAACCCCTTTTTCCATATCACCGGAATTGACCGCCAGGTAGCGCAAGATTTGCCTGATCTTGGTCGCATAGACCCGGGCCTCCTCGCCAGAGTGGATATCCGGCTCAGATACAATCTCCAGGAGCGGCACGCCGGAGCGATTGTAATCTACCAGCGAACCGCCCGCCTCCAAGTGTGTGAGTTTGCCCGTATCTTCTTCGATATGGACGCGCCGGATACGGATGCGTCTCGTTTCAGCAGATCCGACTTGAATATCCAGCCAGCCATTGAGTGCCAGGGGCAGTTCATACTGTGATATTTGGTACGCTTTGGGTAAATCCGGGTAGAAATAGCTCTTGCGCGCAAAGATATTATGCTGCTGAATCTCGCAGTTTAGGGCCAGGCCAACCCGTATGGCGAATTCTATCGCACGCCTGTTTATCACTGGGAGCATTCCAGGCATACCCAGGCAGACAGGGCACACGGCCGTATTGGGCGATGCCTCTACACTATCAACCACGCGGCAGCCGCAAAACATCTTGGACTCCGTCATCATTTCCGCGTGAATTTCCAGACCGATCACCGGCTCATACTTTGTCATATTCTTTTCCCGCCAATTGCCCCAAACAAGTGCCAGGCACCTGCCTCAGGAATACCATGGATACTGGTTGTCCGGTACCTGGCACTTTAGGCTAGAGCCTTCTCATAAAGCAAGGTTGAGATTCCGCTTGTAGATGCTTGCAAGGCAAAACGATTGGGCAGTGAAATTTTCATCAAGTCTTCCTTATGTAGTTCCACACTGCCCTCGTCGCCAACGATCAGCTTGCTCGCACGACCGCTTATACGTGCCTTATCACCAATCAATGAACCGTCGAGGATCGCATCTGTTACATGCGTGCCTACGCCGATGAGGCTGTTGCGAACGATGCTGTCGCGTACCACGGCATTCGCTTCTAGATTGACGAACGGTCCAATGACCGCATTCTGAACGACGGCCGTTTCGTGCATGAACACCGGCGGCAGTACGGTAAAATCCTCCGCATAACTACGTTCAATTACATCCTGCGACCCGTGGCCCAACTGCAACAGCCGTGCGTTAGCATGCAGAAAGCTATCAGACGAGCGCGTATCCAGACAATAATAAGCCCGCTGCGAAATTATTTGCCGCCCTCGCGCAAGTAAGTAATCGAGCAGCGGGGCCAGTTTGTCATTCTCCTGCGCAGACAATGTAGCCAGGGCCGATGCCAGATCGGTGCCGCGCCGGAACCAACAAGCGCCGGCCCAACGCGCTTCGCAATCTCCTTCTCCGGTGTAAAGAGCGGTATCGTTCACTGCCAACTTCTCGGCCGGGACAGCATCCGCCTCCGCCTGTATCAGGCAGGCCACATCGGCCGCGGTCGAAACCAGACTCACGTAGTCCGCCTCGGCGACAAAGTTTCCGGAAATCAGAAGCAGTTGCTGCCCATCAAGGTTTGCCAGATTGTCCAGCAGGGCCGCAATGGGGCTAGATGCCTCACTGACGGCCGTTGATCGCACTTCTACAGCGGGCAGCCTTTGCTCCATCCAATCGGCCACCAACTCGGCACGCTCGCTCACAAGAAGAATCAGTTTCTCCATGGGCACGGCTTGCAACTGGGCCACTATATGGCTCAAGAGCGTGCCACCAGCCAAGCGCTGCAAGGCATACGGCCGTTCACTAAAGCGTGCTTCCTGTTCGCTCTCAAGACCGGCAAACGAAATGATGACGTTCAATGTTCTCTCCATTAAGCATGCAGGATGAATAGGCATCTCTCAGATGCCGCACTGTCGCATTTGAGACGCCGATAAGGGCACCTTGCGCGAACTCCGCTATTTTCAACTGAAATGGAACACGCCGAGCAATAAATCATCGATCAACGATCACCCTACAGTACGGGCGATTCTTTGTGCCACTCCGTCGCCTGTTCATAGGCATAAGCCGCATTCAAGATAGTCGCTTCCTGCAGCGTGTTGCCGATAAGCTGCAATCCGATAGGCAATCCTTGCCCATCAAAACCGCAAGGCACAGAAAGGCCGCAGCTGGCGCTCAGATTTACCGACAAAGTGAAGATATCGGCCAGGTACATGCTCAATGGGTCGTCCGCTCGCTCGCCAATCTTGAAAGCAGTCGTGGGGCTTGTCGGACAGGCGATGACGTCCACCTTCTCAAAAGCCTCCAGAAAATCTTGCTTAATCAGCGAGCGCACTTTGAGAGCACGGCCGTAATACTCATCGTAGTAGCCGGCGCTCAAGGCGTAAGTTCCCAGCATGATGCGTCGTTTCACTTCCGGGCCAAACAAAGAGCGTGTCTGCTTCACCGAGTCAATCATATCCTGCCCATCAAGCCGCGGTCCATAACGAATGCCGTCGTAGCGCGCCAGGTTGGCGCTGGCCTCGGCTGGGGCAATCAGGTAATAGACCGGCAGTGCATAGCGTGTATGTGGCAAACTAATTTCCACAATTTCGGCGCCCAGTTTCGCCAGTTGGGCTATCGCCGTTCGTACAGCCGCTTCGACCGCGGGTTCAATGCCCGCGATGAAATACTCCTTGGGCACGCCAACGCGCAGTCCTTGCACATCTCCTGTTAGCGCAGGCTTCGTAATCGGGCAGTGGGTCATTTAGGGATGTGCTGTCCCGCCTGTCATATCCGGCGATCGTCTGGAACATCGCTGTACAATCGGCCACGGTGCGCCCAAATGTCCCCACCTGATCGAGACTGGATGCGAACGCGATCACACCCCAACGCGAAACACGGCCGTAGGTCGGGCGCAGCCCAACCAAACCACAAAACGAGGCCGGCTGGCGCACACTGCCACCCGTATCCGTACCGAGCGCCCCAAAAGCCAGTCCCGCGGCCACAGCAGCAGCGCTGCCGCCACTGCTTCCCCCGGGCACGCGTTCCAGGTTCCACGGGTTGCGCGTGGTCACATAGGCCGAGTTTTCCGTGGAAGAACCCATGGCAAATTCATCTGTATTCGTCTTGCCCAACAAAACAGCGCCCGCAGCTTCCAGCCGGTCAACGACGTAGGCATTGTAAGGGGGCAGAAACCCTTCCAGGATCTTGCTTCCGGCCGTCGTTGGAATGCCCTGGGTGCTAATCATATCCTTAACCGCCACGGGGATCCCCAATAAAGGCGCTTCTTGTCCCTCAGCCAGACGCCTGTCTGCCTCTGCGGCCTGTTCCAGGGCCCTTTCATCGCTGACGGTCAAATAGCTCTTGAGTGAATTGTCCACGCCGACAATTCGATCCAGCAACATCTGGGTCAAGTTTGCGCTGCTGGTTTCGCCTCGCCGCAGCGCATCACGTGCTTCCGTCAATGTCAGTTTCGTCAGGTCCATCTCACTTTTATGTCGCTCTTCCAGTTTGCTTTTGTAGTGACCACTTATGAAAGCTGTTTATTGAAATAGGTAACGGTGGTCGACCGCCGGAGGTGCAGAATAAATTCTGCAGCCAGAGAGAAAGTATGTTGCGGGAGGCGGCTTGATTAGCTGCTTAATTTACAAAGATCAATCGGCGGTTACTGGTTTGTAGTAACCGCTTCAGCGGTTTGCAATGCTGTCAATGTAAACCAGGACACCTAGTCCTGTATCAAGCTCCCACCGCTCCCCATGCAAATCAATCCTCCAAGACAGATTGAATCAGAAACTGATCTTGGGCATGACTGGCGGAATTAAACAGCACATCCTCCAGAACTAGACCAGGCTCTATGACGTCGTCGCGCATCACATTCTCTCGCGCCACGGCATGAGCCATCGGTTCGATACCGCTCAGGTCAAGCTCATCCAACATTTCGGCGTAGTCAAGGACGGCCGATAGCTGCCTTTGATAGGCCGTCTTCTGCTCATCCGTCAAAGCCAGGCGCGCCAGTTGAGCGATCTTTTCAACTTCTTGTCGTGTCAGCGACATACCATACTCCTGCTTAACCCTCCATCACCGCTTCTTCTTCACCGCTCTCTTTCTGCATCGCTTCGAACTCTTCCTCAGTCCATAGATTCTCCGGCTCTGTCAGGCGATCAATGTACAACACACCGTTTAGATGGTCAATCTCGTGTTGAAAGATGCGCGCCGTCCAATCATGCAAGCGCAGTTTAATCTTCTTGCCATGCCTGTCTTGAGCCCTGACACGGATCGACTCGAACCTTTCTACTTCGCCGACATAACCCGGGATTGAAAGGCAGCCTTCAATACCATCGACGCCATTGCGCGAGGTCCAAACGATCTCCGGGTTGGCAATCACGTACAAATCACGCGAACCTTCTATCTCGTTACCTTCCTCGTCCACTTCCGCCAAGGTCTCAATCACGGTTAACTTGATGGACTGGCCAATCTGAGGCGCAGCAAGCCCCACACCGGGTGCATCGCGCATCGTTTCGATCATATCGTCGATCAGTTGCTGCAACTCCTCGTCAAAACGCGTAACGGGCAGCGTCCGCTCGCGCAAGATCTTATCAGGTAAAGTTACAATATCTAATATGGTCATAAATATCTATTTGCTCAACGGGTCAGACGATGCTTACCCAATTATCTTTCCCTTACCAACAAATTTGAAACGCAAGCCCCAAACAATTCACTATTGAGAATTATCCTCAATCTCCGGCCCTGGCGTACGGCGCGGAATACGATCGCGTTCCAACTCCTGTTTGTAGACATCTAGCAGCACGGCGTATTCCTCTCGCCTGGTTTCCCCTTCTCGGCGGCGTTCCCTCTCCCGATTTTCATCGAGCCGCCGGAATATATCGGTCAGAACCATACCCGGCCGCGGAATTTTGTCAAATACGATTTCGGCCTCGGCACCGGCTGTTTCGATGTGAACATTGCCATAGTCAAAGACGGTCGCGAAGAAGCCAGGTCTTTCCGCTGTGACATTCTGAATATTGCTCAGCGGCGCTTGCTTCCGGCTCTCACCAAAACCAAATGGTTTGCGGTCAATATCAATCACGTCCAATTGGGTCAATTGAAACTTGTCGTTGCGCCAATTCTCATAGCGCCACACCATCCAAAAGAGCGTAATCAAGATAAACGGTGTGAGCCCAATCGTAATACCCACCCAATCTGGAAACAGGAATCTAAATACCAGAGCTCCGATCAGGAGCACTCCGCCAAGCATTAACACCGGAAGAAGAATTTCCCAAAAGAGGATGAAGTAGTTGCGTCGATAGGTAATAACCCCGTCTTCTTCTACTCGCCAGTTTACCAAGCGCGTCAGCGTATACCAGGGGCTGCGCTGCTCCGCGGGCAGGAAGAGTTCCTCATCTACTATCTCATCATTTTCATCAACGACCGGTGCAACACCTGGCTCGATTCCGAAGTGGCGCTCCACAGTATTACGCATATTGGTCTGGGCCACAGCAGCATCCATGAATTGCACGCGACTGCGCAGATTGTCCAAGATCTTCTCTACTTCTCGCGGATTATCAATGCCATCGAAATGGATGGTACCCACCGAGGATGAAGTGGTGATTCTTACCCTGCCCACGTCAAATAGATTGGCTATGAGGGTCGGCCGTTCCACAGTAACGCTTTGCACCTCGCCTACAGGCACTTTGTTGAGCTGGGTGCGAAAAGAGCGCAATTCGAACTCGCGGTGAGTAATGTGCTTATTGGTAATAACGAAGTAGTCATTACGCCAATCAAGCACGCGAAAGATGGTTATTGCGCCGAAAACAGCAATAGAAACGACAATCACAAATCCTCGCAGCGTGCCGGTGGCCACACTCGAATTTGATATGAGAAAGTATGCCAACATCGGAACGAGGATCATACCCATTATCGGCCAAAGCAGGCTTGTCACGAGCACAATCGTGCTGCGGCGCGAGTAATACTCGACCAGTTCGTCAGGCAAGAGGCGGATCGATCCGATGTGCTCGCGTCGTTCTGTAAGCGACAACTTATTTGCCCGTTCCCACGCTTCCTCGGGCAAACCACTGTAGCGATGTCCGTCAGCATCAATGACTGGTTCAAGACTATGTACGGCTTCGGGGTAGCTGATCAAGAAGCGGCGAAAATCTTCGCCGCTGATCACAATGATGCGCCCTTCATGCGTTCCCGTCACTGTCGCTGGATGCGTCCCGGTTTCAAACAACCATTCCGCGCCAAAGAAGTCGTTTTCCTCGAACTGCCGCGTATTCCCCCCGCGAACACGTCCGTATTGGTCAACCTCCTGCGCGTGAAGACGGCCGCTCTTGACCATAACGATGCCATCCGCCACATCACGCTGGTATGCAATTACGGAGCCTTCTCCAAAATTGCATTCCTGTGCAATCTGGCTGAGCGCCAATAACTCAGCATCATCGAGATCGGCAAAAATCGAATGATCTGCCAGGAATTCCAGTTTAGTTGTCACACGTCACTTTCCGCAGTTATTTTAACATAATCATCTTACTTCTGAAACCCCACCAATCGCCAGCGCCTTCGCTATCGTAATCGCAATCGTAAACCCTCAAAGACATCATCTAACAACGAACCCTCTCACCCTTGGGATCATACATCGGTCGCAGCGAGGCTTTAGCTGCATAACGCACCCCGGCCACCTCTATTTCATAGCTGCCACGTTTCACAAAATCGGCCGTTACCCCTTCTTCATTTTCAATATGCCCCAAACCCACAGACCCGCCAAGCGTGTGCCCATACCCTCCAGACCCAAGCTCACCAACACGCACACCATGCCGGTAAATTGGCTCACGGCCATGTATCAAAGGATCCGGGTCCTCCAACAAGAATTGGACAAGACGGCGCTTAAGCATGCCCGCTTCCTTCTGCCGCAACAACGCCTCTCTGCCGATGAATCCGCCCGGTTTGTCGAAATCTATAGCAAACCCAAGACCCACTTCCAGCGGTGTGTCCGTATTGTCGATATCACTGCCGTAGTCACGGTAAGCTTTCTCCAGCCGCAATGAACGCAAAGCTTGAAATCCGGCGTTTTTCAATCCCAATGCTGCGCCCGCTTCCACCAGCAGATCAAAAACGTGAAGTGCATATTCAGTTGGCACGTAGAGTTCCCAACCCAACTCGCCCACGTATGTCACACGCAGCGCCTTTACCAGCGCATAACCGATGTTTATCTCCTGCATCGTCAAGTAGGGGAATGCCTTGTTCGACATATCGGCCGTTGTCAGGCCGCTAATCAGCCGCCGCGAGTTCGGCCCCTGGACATTGAGGATGTTATAACCAGACGTCACATCGGTCACGAAGACATGGGCCTCCACTGGAATGTGATCCTTCAACCAGGTTTCAACTCGCCTTTGGTATAGATCCACCAATACCAGAAGATAACAATCTTCCGCCAGACGAGTCACTGTCAGATCGGCTTCAATGGTGCCGCGTTCATTCAACCACTGCGTGTAAACAATGCGACCAGCGGGCACCGACACATTATTGGCGCAAATACGGTTGAGAACCTTTTCCGCATCGCGGCCCTGGACCAGCAGTTTGGACATATGGGTTAGATCCATCAGGACGACGCTCTCTCGTGCTGCCCTGTGTTCGGCCGCGGCGTACTCAAACCAATTCTGACGTCCCCAGGAATAGTGCACTGTGGCTGCAACCCCCTCCGGCGCAAACCAATCAGGGTATTCCCATCCGACCGACTCGCCATAATAGGCTCCAGCCTGGGCCAGACGATCATACAGCGCCGATTTGCGAATATTCCGCGCTGTCGCAGGCTGCAAGTTGGGCCAACTGATATACTGCCAGCCCAGCAATTCCACGATGCGGTCCTGTAGATAGTTCGAGTTGTTCTGAAACGGGGCCATGCGGGCGATGTCTACTTCGCTGATGTCCACGGGCGGCAGGCCATCCACAATCCATTGCGCCATGATCCGACCGGCACCCCCACCAAGCAAAATACCTAGCGAGTTAAAACCGGCGGCGACATAGTAATGCTTCAATTCTGGCGCTTCACCCATCATCATGCCCATATCGGGCGTAAAGCTTTCCGGACCGCAGAAGAAAGTATGAATCCCCACCTCTTTCGCTATGGGAATGCGTTCCATTGCAGATTCCAAGTATGGCATCAGACGATCCCAATCGGGTGAGATCTCGCCAAAGCTGAAATTCTCGGGAATACCGTTGACGCCCCAAGGACGGGCCACCGGTTCAAATATGCCCAGCATCAGCCCCCCCATTTCTTCGCGGTAGTAAGCAAAAAGATCGGGGTCTTCGACAATGGGCAAGTCTCGATGCAAGCCCTCTATCGGCTCGGTGATCAGATAATAATGCTCAGCGGCCTGCAGCGGCACGGCGACGCCGGCCATCTTCCCCAGTTCCCTGCCCCAGATGCCGCCACAGTTGACGACGTATTCCGCCTCAATCTCCCCTTTATCGGTGACCACGCCGGTCACCCGTCCTCTTTTTTGCTTAATCGCCGTAACTTTTGTTCCTTCCAGGATACGCGCCCCACCCATCTTAGCCCCTCTGGCCAGGGATATCGTCGTATCTACCGGATTGGTACGGCCGTCCGTGGCGGTCATAAAACCGGCGAGAATATCGCCGGTGTGAAACAGGGGCCACATTCTTTTGACTTCGGCAGGAGCAATTTCTTCGATGAAAACGCCATGTCCACGCACAAAATCAGCCTTGCGGCGGATCTTGGTCAGGCGCTCCTGGCTTTTGGCGAGCTGGATATAGCCAACTGCTTTGAACCCCGTATCTTGTCCAGTCTCATCGCCGAGTCTTTCATAGAGGTCGCGCGTATAGGTTGCCATGCTGGTCATCAATTTGCTGGACATACCGCTGACGATTAATCCCGCGGCGTGCCACGTCGTACCGGCCGTCAACTGGCTGCGTTCCAGCAGCACGACATCTCGCCAGCCCAGCTTGGTTAGATGATAAGCGACGCTGCACCCAATTACGCCACCTCCAATAATCACAACCTGTGCATGCGACGGCAAAGTTTCGCTTGCGGCTTTTGATGAGTCGTTTATGGCCATGTTTTTCTCCTAAGCTTTCCTCTGGCACGCTTTTCCCATTGCAATAGAATTGCGCCCGGTAAGATGAAATTTTATCCAACAGTATCATTCTAGTCGACACAGGTGCCAGACACTTCTTCCTTGAGATCTGCGGAAACGCGTGCATAATAAGTACCTGGCACCTCCACGTTATGTATTTTCGTGAAAACAGGATTGGCCCTCAAATGACCTTCGGCTTTATCGACTACCTTGCCGCCAAAAAAAGCGTGGATGATCGTGCTCTTAATCGCCATGTATTAGAAAGCCTGGCTCAATGTCTAGAGCCGATTTATGCCCAAGGCCCTTTACATATTTTAGAAATCGGTGCCGGCATTGGCACCATGCTTGAAAGATTGATAGAGTGGAATATTCTAGGCAATGTAAACTATACGGCCATCGATCTGCAACCGGAGAACATCGCCGAAGCAGCACACCTGCTGCCGGTTTGGGCAGAAAGACTTGGTTTCCGCGTACAGCAGCAGTTGGCCGGCACGTTCGTCCTGCGCAGCCCGCTTCAACGAATCACTGTCACGCTGCAAGCCATCGATGTATTTGATTTTGTGGCACGTGAGCGCAATAGTCAACAGTGGGATTTATTGGTCGCCCACGCCTTTTTGGATATTATCAACCTTCCAACGCTCTTACCTGATCTCATTTCCCTTCTAAATGCGGGTGGGCTGTACTACTTCACCATCAATTTTGACGGCCAGACTATCTTCTTGCCTGAAATCGATCCCGCTCTAGACCGCGAAATTATCAATCTTTATCATCGTCATATGGATGAAAAAACAGTGGGCGGACGTGCTGTTGGCGGAAGCCAGACCGGGCGGAGATTATTTGAGCAGCAGAAATTGGCCGGTGGCCAGATAATCGATGTGGGCAGTTCAGATTGGGTTGTTTTCCCCAGCGAAAATGGATATCACAAGGACGAAGCCTTTTTTCTGCATTGTATCGTCAACACCATACAAACCGCGCTGCAAGATCAGGTCTCGTTTGATCTGCAATCGTGGATTGAACGACGACACCAGCAGATTGAGCAGAATGAGTTGGTGTTCATGACTCACCAACTCGATTTCCTGGGAAAAAACGCCAGCCACGGATCCATGCCGGAAAAGTGAGCAAGATCCGCTTAACTTACGCAAACCAGAAGTCAAAAAAACGAGTAAACAGGGCAAACTGCGGCATATTGATCGGCTTGCTGTTCTCGATGCCCCGGTTGGCGGCTGGCCACTCGAAGGAGTTAGGGTTGTGACAGGGAATTTAATGACACCTTTTTAGGCGTCCGACGACGCACCCTCTCATACCTTATGTTCAGCGCTTCAGGGATCGTGCCAAACGCCTAACTTCAAGTGTTTGAAAGCACGTGTTTGCTGAAAACAGTTTCCAAATAGCACCTTCTTTAGCGAAGCGACCCACCGCCAGAAGCTACCTCTTCAGCACACTCTTCATGAGCTATTGTTTGCTTTGACAAATTCGATGATTTCATCGACATAGCCAAAAGCGAGACAGACGACCGTATCGGCTCCACCATAATAAATGGCTAGACGCCCGGTCGGTTCGTCTACCAGGGCGGCGCAGGGGAAGGCCACGTTCGGCACATCGCCTGTGCGTTCATAGGGAGCTTGCGGCGCCAGCAGGTATGGCTCGCCGCGGGCAATCACTTTCCACGGTTGATACAGATCCAGCAGGGCCGCGCCAAAGCTGTATACAAAGCCGTTGCAGGAAGTGAGCACGCCGTGGTAAATAAGCAGCCAGCCTTCTGTCGTTTCGATCGGTATGGGTCCAGCGCCAATCTTTGTCGCCTGCCAACCCGTCGTCGTGCCCATCACGAAGCGATGGCGGCCCCAATGGATCATGTCTGGGCTTTCACTGCAATAGATGTCGCCAAAAGGAGTGTGCCCGTTGTCGCTAGGGCGGCTTAGCATGGCATACTTGCCGTTGATCTTGCGCGGAAACAGCACGCCATTGCGGTTAAAGGGCAGGTAGGCATTTTCCAATTGGTAGTAGGTTTCGAAATCATGGGTGTACCCCACGCCGATAGTTGGACCGTGGTAGCCGTTGCACCAGGTGATGTAATAGCGATCCTCGATCCAGACCACCCGTGGATCGTACCCATATTCAAAGGTGTTGATTTCCGCAACCTGCGCGCTGTCGGGCTGCCACTGGATGCGCTCGTTTTTGATGGTCCAGTTGACACCGTCTTGGCTCTTTCCGGCGTGGAGCTGCATGGTGCGGCTTTTATTGTCACAGCGAAACACACCGGCAAAGGCTCCTTCGAAGGGCACGACAGCGCTGTTGAAAATGCTGTTGCTGCTGGGAATGAGGTCGTGGGGAATGATGGGGTTGCGCGTCGAACGCCAGAGAATATCGTTGTGTCCCGCTGGCCGGTCCTCCCAGGGGATGTTGGGTAAGGCGGAAACGGTCGTTGTCACAGAGTTTGTCATGGTAACGCTCCTACTAAAGAATCCTTTACATCAGAACCAGATAGTTGCTTGATCAGCTATGCTTCTGGCCATGCAACTGCATCAGCAAGCCATCTACTATCGCGTCAGCGGACATGGGTAATATGCTCTGCTGGAACCTCAGAACACTGACGAGTGGCATATCAGCCATCATATCGATCACATCCATGCCGATGTCCCCGTTACCGTCTGTGCCAAAGAGTTCGCGATTCTGGGCCTGGATCTGCCCGAAAACCGGGCCCAAGACAGCAGCGCCGCGCGGATCGGCCATCCATTCGCGGATGGTGGTTTCTTTGTCAATAAGGCAGGGCAGCTCCAGGGTCGATTTGAGCGTCGCCATCAAAATATGACGGATATCAGCGGATGAAGATCCGATCAGGATGTCGAACTCCCCATCTTCGGTGATCCACTGTTGATATTTGGGATGGTAGTAAGCAAAGGCACGGAAATCAAGCTCGAAAGAGACGGTTTTTGTTTCGCCTGGTTGCAGTTCTACCTTCGCAAAAGCTTTTAGTTCCTTTTGCGGACGCACCAACCCGGATTGGTGATCGTGCACATAAACTTGAACAATTTCCTTCCCGGCTACGCTGCCCGTGTTGGTGACGTCCACTGTCACCGTCAAGCCATCAACATCCCTGAAAGCAGTGGCCGAGAGTGTAGGGTTGCCATATGCAAAATTGGTGTAGCTCAACCCGTAGCCAAAGGGGAACAGCACCTGCATTTCTTTGGCGTCATAATAACGATAGCCGATGAATATTCCCTCCCCGTAGCGAACTGCACCAGCCCCGCCCGGCCAATTGATCGTGAGCAGGAGTATCGGCTGTTTTGATCGGGAAGGTTTCCGCCAGTTTGCCGCTAGGATTCACCTTGCCAAAGAGGATATCGGCAATCGCGCCACCACCCGCCTGACCCATCATCCAGGCTTCGAGGACGGCGGCGACATCATCAATCCAGGCGCTCATCGCTACAGGCGCGCCATTGTTCAATATGACGGCCGTGTTGGGCTGTACTTTAGCGACTGCCTTGATCAGCGCAATTTGCTGTTCAGTCAAATCAAGGTCGGGCCTGTCATAACCTTCTGATTCCTTGAAGGAGGGCAAGGCAACATACAGCAGGGCCACATCGGCGGATTGCGCCAGGCCCGCCGCCTGATCGATCAGATCCTGGCGGAAAGTCTCATCGGCCGGGTAACCTTCGGCATAGCTCAGTTCGGCTTCCCCAGCCAGGTTTTGTAATTCCTTAAACGGGATCGCTACTTTCGTGGGGTTGATATGTGAACTGCCTCCGCCTTGGAAATGGGCTTCTTTGGCAGCCAGTCCAATCACCGCGATATGCTGCTGCCCTTTCAATGGTAGAATGCCATTGTTTTTGAGTAAGACCATGCCTTCTGCAGCAATTTTGCGCGCCAGAATATGGTGCGCATCCACATCGAAGACGCCGCCTTTGGATGTTTCTTGAGCCTTGAACACAATGTTCAGGATGCGCCGGACGGCCTCGTCCAAAATGTGGTCATCTAATTCACCCGAACGAACCGCCTCAACAACGGCTTGAACGCGGTTTTCTTGTGGGCCGGGCATTTCCAGATCAAGACCTCCCTTGAGTGCGGCGACCCGATCGTGCACGGCACCCCAATCAGAGACAACCAGCCCTTCAAATCCCCATTTATTTTTGAGAATGTCTACCAACAGCTCATGGTTTTCAGAACAGTAAGAGCCGTTGAGCTTGTTATAGGCACACATCACTGTCCAGGGCTGGGTCCTTTTTACAGCAGTTTCGAATGCGGGCAAGTAGATTTCGTTCAACGTGCGCTCGTCCACTTCAGCAGAGATGCTAAAACGCTGGAATTCCTGGTTATTTGCAGCAAAATGCTTGATGGAGGTACCCACGCCTTTCCCCTGGATGCCGTCGATCAGGCTGGCAGCCATCTCCCCGGCAAGGTAAGGATCCTCAGAGAAATACTCAAAATTCCGGCCGCCCAATGGGGAACGTTTCATATTGACACCGGGACCAAGCAGCACATCGACATCTAACGCGATGCACTCTTCGGCCAGGGCCTCACCCATCTTGTGCAGCAAATCCACATCCCAGGTTGAAGCAAGGCAGGACGCCGTAGGAAAACAGGTGGCCGGCAGGCTTGTCATCATCAGCGATTTGGCATCAGGCACCCGGCGGACACCGTGAGGTCCATCTGAAACGATCATCTCCGGCACGCCCAAACGTTCAACCGGCACGGTTGTCCATGCGCTGGCTCCAGTACACAAAGCAGCTTTCTCTTCCAACGTCATTTTAGCAACGATGGCCTGAATATCAGTCATGATAGACTCCTATCTCTCTCCAAACATCCTGTAAGGCTCGATAATCTAAAAGAACGATGCCTTCTTCCCTGACAACATCTTTCGCCTGTTGCGAAGTCAAAAAATCAAAATCCGTCTGGCGTATATGGTTACCCCCAGGTTCTATAGCCAACAGCTCAGAATTGTCTAGACCGGGATGAACCGCCCACTCATTCAGACCAACGGGTAACTCGCGCAAAAGCTCAGCGTACTGAGCGGTTTTGGTGAGCGGGTCAAGGAGGTAGCTATCCAAAAAGTCGTGATCATTGGTGGGGAGGCCTTGGCTTTGCACTTTTTCGATCCAGGATCGTCCGGCAACCCGCAGCGCCAGTCCATACTCTTTTGCCAGGCTCAGCATCACAGCAAAAATATCCCCTCTGCCACCGATACGCAGACAATGCCAATCCAGGTGAGTCGGCTTGAGCCCGGCTGCCAGCACGACTTCGATCTGCGTTCTGAATTCCAGTTCCAGCTGATCTAACCTGACCTGAGCCAGAAATTCGGGCATCTGTTCAAAGTTGTAAAAATAGCCTGCCGCATCCGTCAGGGACAGCACCGTTTCCCTGGGAGTTACCGGTCCCCAACGGTAATCGACCCATTCAGAAATAGCGGTGAGGTGAACGCCGAAGGGGATTTCCGGATGATCGGTGAGGAAGTGCATGGCGTGTAACATCCAGGGACAGGGGACCATCAAGGTGGTGGAGCGGACGATACCCTCCAGTCAACACACGAAAGATCGCCTCATTTACCGAATTGCACATCCCAAAATCATCGGCGTTGATAATCAGCAGACGCGCATCATCCGCATACCCTAGCAAGCGGTTCGTTTGGCTATAAGTCGGCACGCTCATGTTCCTGTTGAATCTTCTTTAGTTAAATGGAAAACGAATCCGGAAAACTGGAAGATCACCTTACACAGTTGAGAGGTCCCATTCTTCATGGATCTTGGGAACATCATTGATCAAGCGTTGGGTGTAAGCCTCCTGCGGATTCAGAATACACGCATCGGCCGATCCGCTTTCAACAATTTTTCCTTGCTCCATGATATAGACAGTGTCAGAAACATAATAGGCGAGGCCTATATCATGGGTGATGAAAATCACCGTCATCCCGGCTTCGTCGCGCAATTTCATCAGCTCATCCAGGATGGTGGCGCGTGAACAGGCATCGATCATCGAGGTCGGTTCATCCGCCACCAGGATCTTCGGGTTCAGCAGGAAAATACGGGCAATCATTAAGCGCTGCATCTGCCCGCCGGAAAGCTCAAAAGGATACTTGTTCGTCAATTCGGCGAACTTCAAGTTGACAAAGCTGCACGCCTCGGTCATCAACTCTACTTTTTGCGCTTGCGGCAGCTTGCCATCGCCACGCATACGAATGCAATCTAAAAGCACGGCATCGATCTTTTGAAATGTGTTGAATGAAGAGAAGGGGTCTTGAAAGATCGCCTGAATATTTTTCCAATATTCCTTTTTCTTCTTTCGGGAACGGATATCGCGCTTTTGCCCCTGGAAGTAAATATCACCCTCAGTAGGATTGATCAATCCCAGAAGCATCTTCGCTAAAGTAGTCTTTCCGCTGCCCGATTCGCCCACGATCGATACGATTTCCCCTTCGTAGAGATCGATATTCACATGATCAACGGCGAGAGTTTTGTTGCGGCCAAGCCCAAACAGCTTGGTAAGCCCCGATGTGCTCAGGATCACTTTTTTTTCATCACTCATTTTTATATATTTCCCTCAACTCTTCTTCCGGAATGATACAACGGTAAGTGCGGCCGTTGCCCACTTCGCGCAGAGCGACAGAAGTTACGCTGCATTCTAGGCCGAACGTATTTGCAGCGCTCGGCAAAGCGACAGCCGGACGGTGGATCTTTGAGATTGGGCGGTACCCCAGGAATGGCAGTCAGTTTAACATCCCGCAAGCCACTTTCCGGCACAATGATCGAGCCCATGAGGCCCCTGGAATAGGGATGGAGTGGATCAAGCACGACTTCTTTTGCGCTGCCCTGCTCCACGATCTGCCCGGCGTACATGACCATAATATCATCCGTCACGTTGTAAAGCAGGGGAAGCTCATGCGTGATGAAAATCAGCGATTTGATGTACCCTTGATCCATCAATTGGCGCAGCATCTTGATCACCATCTTCTGTGAAGTAACATCGAGCGCGGAGGAAGGCTCATCAGCGATCAGGACTATTGGAGAAAGGATCACCGAAATCGCGATTACCGTGCGCTGTTTCATGCCGCCCGAAAGTTCAGTTGAGTATTTTTGCAGTACTTCGGGCGGAAGCCCTAAGTTCTTAAAGCGTTCTTTGGCCAGTTCATAAATCTCTTTCTTGCTGACGGTTGGATCATGTGCTTGAATAACATCTTGGATAATGCTGATGACCTTCTGGGTGGGGTTGAGGGCGTTCATCGCGGCTTGAGGGATATAAGCAATCTCATTTCCCAACACCTCTTTCCGAACTTCTTCTGGGGCCATCCCGGTAATTCTCCGCCCGTCGATGACAATCTCGCCGCTCGTATAATGCAGCGGAGGGAAGTAGTAACCCATCAGGCTGAGCGCCAGCGTCGACTTTCCGCAGCCGGATTCTCCGGCAATTCCGAGCGTTTTCCCGTCTTCGACCTTTAGAGAAACGTGGTCAACCGCATAAACATCTTCGTCATAGCGGGTGATGTATTTTGTTGTTAGTTCGCTAACATCTAAAATCACTTCTGACATTTTAACAAGTTACTCCCGCAAAGCCGGATTGTATATCTGGTCGAGACCTGTATTCATCAAGTTCAAAGAGAACGCAATCAGAGCTATGACTAAGATCACGGGGAGATATGCCCACCATTTTCCGAGTACATGCGCCTGGTAGATCATCGCCCAGTTCATCATCAACCCCAAGGTTGGAACTTCCGTTGTTTTCGGTCCCAAGCCAAGGATCGACAATCCAGCCTCGGCCAGGATCCCCGAGGAAATTTGTAGAATCAGGGCCATGATGACATAAGAAGCGATGAAAGGGAGAATGCTCAGGAGGATGATGCGGGCGGTTGAGTGGCCTGACAGTTTCGCCATATTGACATGGTCGCGATTACGCAGAGAAATCACTTGCGCCCGCACAGCCCTGGTAGTCCACACCCAGGAAGTAAAGCCAATCACCACGGCGATCGTCACGGCGCCGCGCTGTTCCTGCCCGATGCTGTATGAAATCAAGATCAACAACACGAAGCTGGGGATGACGGTAAAGATATTTGTGACGAACATAATGCCGTCATCCACCACGCCGCCGATATAGCCGGCCAACAATCCCAAGACCAATCCGATCGTGGTCGCAATTAGGCCGGCCACAAGACCAATGAGCAGTGATGTACCGATTGCTGAAACCAGCTCCGTCAGTACATCCCGGCCAAAGTTATCGGTTCCAAGGGGTAACAACCGTACGTTCGGAACATCGTTGATATTCACGAAATCGGTTTGTTCGACAAAACCTGTCTCCTCCAGTGTACCCGTTTCCGCATCTTCTTCGGCAATGATCACCCCCTCTGTTGCCAGGAGTCCTTTGAGTGATTTGTCGAGCCTGATAAAGTATTGGCGCCTGGCATTCGTCATCCCCGCAATATTCTCCGTGGGGTCATAATTGTTCACCCACTGTTCCAGGAGTTTTTCGGTGTCCGCGCTATCGATCTCGTTTTCAGGAACCCCATAAGCCACAAGCCACTCCTTTATGGCAAGTCGTTCCTCGTCGCCCAACTTGCTGGCAATTCGCTTAGCAGCGGCATCCTCCAGCTTAAGTGTATACGGAGTGGAATCAACGCTGTCATAAACGCTCACGTAGATCCCGGGTGGGAAGAAAGTGCCCTCGCCGATGATTTCTAATGGATCAACTCTTACGAAGAGGGGATAAATGATCACGGTCAACAGGATGAACATAAAAATGGAAAAACCGACAACAAATCTAGGAGAGCTAAAAACCTGTTTGATTGTATGTTTCATAACAGTATTTCACCCGTTATTGGAAACCACGTTTCCCAGCTACTGCAATCCTCTAACTAATGATGACACAGGTACAAAAAAGAAGTAAAAAATAGAGATATTCTTTCTTAATCAGACTGGGCCGCTTTAATACGCGGGTCAATGACGCCGTATAAAATTTCGATGGCAAAGGTCGCGAACAGCACCATCAAGGTGATGATCAATGTGGACGCCTGGATCAGCGGATAATCCTGACCCCTTACAGCAGATAGAAGCGTAGAACCAATCCCCGGATAACTAAAGATAATCTCCGCCACCAGCGCGCCGCCGACGATGGTACCAATCGCTAACGCCAGACCGGTTATCTGCGGAAGCATGGCATTTCTAAAGACATAGCGGATGATCTTGCCGTCTTTGATGCCCATAAAACGGCTATATTTTACATAATCCGCATTCAGCTCATAGATACACATAGAGCGCATGCCAATCGCCTGGCCGCCGATGATGATTAACACGATCGACCAGAACGGCAATTGGTAATGGACGAACACCGACCAAATAAATGCCCAGCTACGGCTGGGAATCATGCTGACCTCATACCCACCTGAGGTTGGGAACCATTTTAATTGGACAGCAAAAATAACCAGCAAAATAATTGCCATACCAAATGCCGGCAGACTGCTGGCAAAAATGCTGGCGGGCATGAGGACTTTGTCATAGCCCGACCTACGATAAGCGGCCAGCGCACCGAGAAAGTTCCCGATCAGCCAGCCAACGATGATCGCCGGGAGCTGTAGACCCACCGTCCACCAGATGGAAGATCCGAGAATGTCGACCACCGGTCTGGGATACTGGCTGAAGGAGGTGCCAAAATCGCCGCGTGCTAAATTCTTCATGTAGAGGAAAAATTGCTCGTGCAAGGGCAAGTTGGTGCCAAACAGCGCCTGGTATTCCTCATAAACCTTTTGGATACCACTCTGGCTTTGCATGCCCTGGGTAGCCCTTTGCGTGATGACAGCCACGGGATCTCCCGGCATCATGCGCGGCAGGAAGAAATTTAGCATGAATGCGGCCATAAATGTAATGATGAGCCAAACCAGTTTTGTACCGAAATACCTGGAGTACGCTTTCAAGCCGTTACCTCCTCTTGATCTTGTGCCACTGCTTTGTACAAGAACACGATAAGCCAACTATAACAAACAGCCATGTTCCCTGGTATGTGGAACATGGCTGTTTTGTTACAAGATTGGTTACGGATTCACAAGTTCGAGGTTATACAAACCGGCGATACTCCATCCGTCAGTCAGGTCGAGCGGTGGAACGGGCGGGTTGGTACCATCACCCTCGTGCGGGAAGTTCGTCCAAACAGTCTCGTTCACAGCGTGGAAATTCTGGGGACGGTACATGAGCGTGAAGGACGGAATATCGGTCAAGTAGATCCTGACCAACTCCGTGTACATTTCCTTCAGCTTGGCGGGATCGGATTCACCGGGGAGCGCCTGGATCAAGGCATCAGCATCAGGACTGCTTATAGCCACCCCAGTTGCCGTTCCAGTTGCCCGTCGTCTCAGCGAATTCAGAGCTGATCAAATGGCGGATACGTCCCCAAGGCTGGGTCGGGCCGGCGCCGTCACTCCACATCATGAAGATATCATAGCCCGTGTCAGGGAGCGCTTCCCAATCGGTGACGACGGTCTGATAAACGCCCCATTCAGGATAGTTGGTCGTGATATCAATACCGATATCCTTGCCAGCGGCGGCAACCACTTCAATGGCAGCCTGCCAGTCAGACCAGCCGTTGGGGCAGGTTGCAACGTAGCTAAGTTTCTGGCCATCGAGTTCTCGCCAACCATCGCCATCGGTATCGACAATCCCGGCCTCATCGAGGAGCGCGTTGGCCCCTTCAATGTCGCTGCCGGCCCACTGCAGGTCGGCGACGGCATCGTGGTCGTACAGGGCTTGCTCACCAGGAGTCGGGTTCATGAGCGAGCGCGGAACCTGCTCGAAGGTAGCCGATTGGTTGGTCATGGCGTTGGCAATGATCGTGTCGTAGTCAACGGCCATGGCGATGGCCTGGCGAACCGCAAGATTATCCAAACCGTAGGATTTCTGGTTGTAAAAAGCGGTTGGAAGGCTGGCGCCAATGCCATAAGGCGCTTCAGGCAGGTAGGTGGAGACGGGCAGTCCCTGGTCCAGCCACAGCTCCTGAATATTGGCATTGAACTGCTGGCTGACGTCTACCTCGCCGGCCTGCAAAGCGATAAAACCGGCCGCGTTATCCTTAAATATCTGATGCGCCATGTACTTCGGAGCCGGCAGCTTGCCCCACATGGAAGCATCCTGGCCCCAGTACTCGTCATCGCGAATGTAGACAACCTTCGTATCGTCATTGAAGAATTGGGTGTAAGGACCGGACCAAACGACGTCTTCACCGCCATCGGCTTTGAAAGCAATAGGGTCGCCGCCAGAGCGCGCTTCCAGTTTTTCGGTCCAAGCTTTCTGGATGACATAGTTGCTGCTCAGGTAAGCAGAAACTATTAGGGGGTTGACAGCTTTGCCGTTCTCATCCAGCTTCGCCTTGACCAGGACCGTTTGTGGATCAACGGCGGTGATGGATTCGATGTAATCTACGTTGTTAACGCCAACATTGGTTTCGTACTTGACGTTCGCGTCCCAGGTATAGGCGACGTCATCGGCGGTCACCGGGGTGCCATCGCTCCACATGGCGGCAGGTTTGATCTTAAAGGTGATCTCAGTCTGCTCATCGTTCCACTCATAATCACCATCAGCCAGCAGAGGATACTGCTCGCCATCGAGCATATTGTAGAGGTAGGGGGTTTCGAACATCATGACGCGGGCGCTGTCCTGCTGTCCGATAGCCATGGCATTGTTGCAGTTGACAGAGTATGGATTCCAACACACAATCGCACTCCACTGCTGGCCATTGGTATACAAAGTTTCATTGCGGGGAAGCTCTGTCCCAGATACGACCACTTCTTCAGTCACCACGCGGGTGACTTCAACGGGCACCTCAACTTCTTCGGTCACCGTTTCCGTCTCCGTAACGACGCGGGTCACTTCAACTTCTTGCGCAACCGTCTCCGTCTCCGTAACCACCCGGGTGACCTCGACCTCAACGGTCTGCGGGGCGCAGGCGGCTAAAACCAGCCCCGCTGCTAATAACAAACCAACAAAAAGGATCAACCTCTTAGTCATTTCAATCTCCTTACCAGATTTAAACTTAGCGAAAAACACTACAACAATCAGGTTAGGCACAAAGGAGTGCCTTCTATGTGGGTGTTCCGTGATCTTAGCTTGGTTAATAGAACCGGAATGCCCCGTCCAATTTACGTGGCCGCAAACAGCGGTGACTGTCGGCTGGTCCGGCCTTTGCTAACAAGCTTGCACGTTCTTTCCAATCCATTCGATAGACAGTCCTCCTTTTTATTCTAGCCTTACCCCGTGCCGCAGGACTCTCGAATCACAAGCTGTGTATCAAGAATTATGCGGTTCGATGGGGATGGCCCATTTCTGATGATATCTAGTAAAACGTTGACCGCTTCCTGGCCAAGCTGCACCACAGGTTGGCGTATGGTCGTCAGGCGCGGATGAATGCTTCCAGGAGGCAGCAGGTCGTCAAAGCCAACCAGAGCGATATCTTGAGGGACGTGCAGTCCGGTCTCACGAATGGCCCGCAAAGCACCCATAGCCATTTGATCGGAAGCGGCAAAAACGGCATCAGGTTCGGCCGTTAACAATTGCTGCATAGCCGCATACCCGCCAGCCTCAGTGTAATCTCCCGCCACGACCCATTCTTCCCTAAAAGCAAATCCGCGTTCTCTCAACGCCTTTTTGTAGCCAAGCAGTCGGTCAGCGCCCGATACCATGTTCTGAGGGCCCGTGATGTGGGCCACCCGCCGGTAATTTCTGCGCAGCAAATGCGTCGTGGCAGCATAAGCACCATTAACATTGTCGACGTCGACAAAACTCACTTCCGGATACTGATCCTGGCGACCGACAACAACCAGCGGCACCCCATTAGCAACCAGATGGGGAATAAGCGGATCGTCAAATTGGGAAGAAGCAATGATTACCCCATCTACGATGCTTGTATTGGCGATACGCCTGGTAAGTTTCTCCTCCTCATCTTCACTATGGAATAGAAACAGGGAGAGGCTCAGATCATGTTTATTACAAGCCTGGGTAATACCCTGTGTTAGGCGCGGAAAATAAGGATCGGTAAAAAGGGTAGAAGAAGCGTGGGGCACAACCAGGCTGATAACGCCGGAGCGATTGGAAGCAAGCGCGCGGGCCGCTAAGTTGGGCCGGTAACCGGTTTCTTCGATCACCTGCCGCACACGACGGCGAACATCTTCGCGGACGCCAGCTTTGCCATTGACGACTCTAGAAGCGGTTGATCGCGATACACCAGCTAATTCGGCGACATTTTCTAGGGTAATGCTACTCACAGCAAACAACCGATTTCGACCAATTATGAGAGCGCTTCCAACTTGTTGTGTAAATTGACCAATTATCCACGCTCCATTGAGCGATATGTACATATATCTGACAATAATGGTTTATTATTGGTTACTCATTTCTGAGAGCGCTCCCAGATAAGTAACAGATTAGCATAGATCAAATTGGCTGTCAAGGTAAATCGGTTTGCGTCTTGGAACAAACTGCCAGGCGGTTGAAGGGGATAACAAGGCCCATATCGTATCAGGCGACCGCACCGGCGATCTGGCTCGACCCCGGAATAGGATTTGACCTATCTTGGCAGTTGCGCAATCAAGAAAATCGTGATTTATTTCAGGCAAGAAGAGATCATAGATCTCTATTGGCAAAAGAAGCACAGAGAATGCACAACAGGCTGGAATTAGATACGTATGGCAGGCAAGTGGAGCAGGAACTGCTGACCAATATCTTGCCATTTTACGAGCAGTTCTGTGTTGATGAGGAGTGGGGAGGATTTTTCGGCCGTGTCGATAACGACGGCACCATTCACGCGGACGCCTCCAAGGGGCTGGTACAACACAGCCGTCTGTTGTGGACGTATGCCCATGCTTTCCGCACTTTTGCGCACCCAATTTACAGGCACCTGGCTGAGCACGCTTTAGATTTTCTACTGGCGCACTTCTGGGACGATGAATTTGGCGGTTTTTTCTGGCTGGTGGATGCACAGGGGCGGTCGTTGGCAAGGCGCAAAATGATCTATGGGCAGGCATTCGCTATCTACGGCTTTTCTGAATACAGTCTGGCAACAGGAGATAAGAAAAGTCTGGACACGGCCGTGTCACTCTATCATCTGCTCGAAGCGCGAGCGCGCGACCCGATACACCAAGGGTATTTTGACGCTTTCAACCAGGCCTGGTTGGCAACCCCTGAAATCAACGTGGACCTGGCTTCCGGACCCGTCACCAAAACGATGAACACACATCTTCATCTATTGGAGGCGTATACAAACCTCTACCGCGCTTGGCCGGATAAACAACTACAACAAAGTCTGCAACAATTGATTAGGCTGCACCTGGAGCATATCGTAAACAAGCAGAGCGGTCATTTGAGCCTGCATTTTGATACCGGCTGGCAAACTGTAAATGATCTTGTATCCCATGGGCACGACATCGAAGCCAGTTGGCTTCTGGTCGAGGCCGCGCAGGCGCTGGGCGAAACCGCCCTATTGAGCGAAGTAACGCCCGTTGCCCTTCGCTTGGCAGAAGTTACGCTGGCGAAAGGAGTGGAGGCGGACGGGGGCATCCTGTACGAAAATCCTCCCGGCTCACGCGTCTGGTGGGTACAGGCGGAAGGCATGGTTGGCTTCCTAAATGCCTACCAGTTAACCGGCGAGCATCGTTACTTGGAAGCCAGCGCCAACTGTTGGGCATTTGCCAGAGATTACCTCGTCGACCGGCACTGTGGTGAATGGCTCTACGGCCTGACCGCTGACAAACGACCACTCCCAGAGGAAAAAGCGGGCGAATGGAAAACACCCTATCACAACGGCCGTGCCTGTTTGGAAGTCATGCGGCGGTTGGAACAGAGTTTGGCAAACGCTGAATCTTTGTCATTTCTTGGGTAAGTTCGTAGGAGGTGTCTATTAGAATAAATTGTACTATGGAGTCAATGGTTACGTTGATCAGTTCGTAGCCGAGGTTTGGAAACCTCGCGTCCGCGCGCAAGAGAATGTGCAGCATTACGAACCGTTTCAGAGGAGAACAATCATGTCGAAACAGAATTCTCGGCGAGCCATACCCAGTTTATTGTTACTCATTGCCCTGTTGCTGCTCCTGACAGCGCTTCCGCTCTATGCGGGATCGCAGGCAAGGGGCCACGAATTTGTAAAGCGAGCCGGTCCTGCCCTGCGGCTGCACGGGAAGGAATTCAGGTTTGCCGGCACCAACAATTACTACTTGATGTATAAGTCGCAGTTCATGGTCGACGACCTATTAGAGACGGCTGCGGCCAACGATTTTAACGTGGTACGCACCTGGGGTTTCTTCGACATCGGTACCCTGGATGGTTCACCACCAACATCAACACACGGTCCCCAGGAAGGTGTTTATTTCCACTATTGGGACACGACTGCCGGCGCACCGGCTTATAATGATGGCCCGGACGGCCTTGAGCGCCTCGATTATGTGGTCTACAAGGCAGGACAGGAAGGTGTCAGGCTGGTCATTCCTCTAACCAATAACTGGAGCGATTTTGGCGGAATGGACCAGTATGTTCGCTGGCGCGAAGCCAGTTTGAAGCGGGAGAACGCGAGTTCTACCACGCGATTCTGTACGGATATGGCGATCAGGTTGGTACAAGGATTGGATCGAACATTGCTGAACCGCACCAACATTTACTACGGGCGTAAGTACAAAGACGATCCCACGATTATGACCTGGGAATTAGGAAATGAGCCACGCTGTGTCGGCAGTGGCAACTATCCAAGCCATCGGAACCATTTCAACCGAAGACTATCACCACCTGGGCTGACGAAATGTCGCGCTTTATAAAGAATATTGACAATAAGCACCTGGTTTCCGTAGGAGACGAGGGATTCTATTGCAATCCCAACGCTGACGAGAATACGCACTGGACCGAAAATTGCGGTGAAGGTGTAGATACAATCGCTCTTACGAAACTGCCGCACATTGACGTTATGTCGTTCCATCTATACCCGGACCATTGGAGTACAGATGCGGAGTGGGGTACGATTGGATCAAACGACACATGCAGGATGCCGATACCTGCGCAAACCGGCCGTACTAGGTGAATACGGTTGGCAAAATAAGCACACGCAATACCGTTTTTAAGCAGTGGACTGATACAGTTTTCCACCTTTACGGGGGCTCAGGGGCCTTTACTGGATATTGTCTGGCTTCAGGATGACGGCTGCCTACTATCCTGACTATGATGGCTTCACCGTCTACTGTCCCAGCCCGGTTTGTTCGACAGTGAGCAATTTTGCGGCAATGATGGCGGCAAATAAAACCATGATTTTCGCTCCAGTCGCCGACCATGAGCAGGCGGTTACTGAATTCGAAACGGCAGTTTCGTCTCACTCCTGCGGCAAACGACACCGCTTATGGTGTTGCCAATGTCGATCCGGGCACCATCGATCTCGACCCGATACCGCGGACGACAGCAGACAATCCAAGCCGTTGTAGGCGGAACATTTACCTTACAGTGGGATGGATGCGTCTATTCACTCCCGACGCTGGTTATTCCGGCGAAGCTAGCCGGGTTTGTACACAGTCGAGGACAGTTCCGGCCAGGTCTTCAAATGTGGCCGACCTGATCATCACATAAAGCCGCTTCCGACGTGCCCATTCGTCTTTTACTCCTTCGAAACCGGGCCGAAGGATGGGCTCCGGCAGCTTGGCAAAATAATGCCGGCCCGTTCTCACAGTCAAGTACATGGCACCGACGGGTCAGCTACAGCCTGGATGTCGTTACCGCGACGGTGGATGGTTCGGCGTGCAAGTATCGTCGTTCCGCTTGACCTCAGCACCGAGACACAGTGATCAGGTCGATCTCGACCATCACTGTCACCGGCACCTGGTCAATCATTGCCATGCAAACTGGATCTACGGATGGGCATGGTGCCAAGGTAAGGGGCTGGATTAACCTCAAGGACAAAGCACGACGGTCGAGATCGACCTTCTTAAGCTCTCGCGATGCTCCACCCCTGACTTGAGCCAGGTACAGCAGGTTTACATCTGGTTCAGCGTAGGTGGAACTTTTACATTGACAATGTTCGTGCCGAGTCTTAGTGGCTGGGACAGCTTTAGACACATCGATCTCTTAGAAGCATAATCACCGCAGGAAGGTAGACTGCAAGTGCCTATGGCCTGCGGCATCCGTGCCTTACTGAGATGTCTCTTTAGGTTTACCCTACGTCTAAAAAGCATTACTTAACCCCAAGTCCCGTGAAAAAGTTGGGGTGTGGATATCACCTTATCACAACGGTCGTGCTTGTCTGGAAATATGCAGCGCCTGGGGCAAATTAATGAGCCAACCCATTACCCAGATCAGATCTCATCAACGAAAGGGATTCAGATGGATTATTCCCATTTTCCTGATACTGCTTCTGTTTGCTGGGTGTGCCCCCGTTGAAGAACCCGCGACGACCGTTGATGATCCCAGAACCAGATCAGATGCCCACTGCGAACTGAACTGGTCCTTGAGGTAATACTGGTTTGGTGATCGCAATGGAATTTGCACCAGATGGTCGTCTCTTCTTCGCCGAAAAAGAGCGGTGGCATTTTCCCTTGAACGCCAGCAACGAGGAACGGCCGTCAAAAAACAGACTCCTGAGCCTTGGGGTCGCTGAAGGTACGTGAAAACGGACTATTGGGTCTGGCATTAGCGCCCGACTTTGAGGTATCCCATCATTTTTACGTTTACTACAATGTACCCAATGGCGCTAAAGAGCCAATCAAAAGCCGCATCGTGCGCTATACCGAGAAAGACAATCACGCCGGCGAAGAAACCATCATTGTTGATGATCTGCCGGCCACGCCTGAACAACGGTACCATTTTGGCGGCGGTCTGACATTTGGCCCCGATGGCAAGCTGTACCTCATTTTTGGTGACCGCAATATGCCGGAAGCGGCGCGCGATCCGGCGCAGCTTCCAGGCAGCGTGCTGCGCTACAATCCCGACGGTACGATTCCCGCAGATAACCCCTTCCCCGATTCGCCCGTTTATGCTTATGGTATTCGCAATGGCTTCGGTTTGGCCTTCCATCCGCAATCAGGCCTGCTTTACGAGAGTGAAAACGGAGCCAGCTGCGATGATGAATTGAACTTAATCTTGCCGGGAGAAGATTATGGTTGGGGTGTTCATGCCTATGATGCCTGTCCTTATCCCGATGATACGGGTCAGGCGCCGCTGCACCAATGGTCCCAGGTAGTTGCCCCGGCAGATTTGATTTTTTACACGGGCGATCTGATGCCGGAGTTCAAAGGAGATTTGCTGGTGTGTGGTCACAATGAAAGCAAGATAATCCATGTTCGTTTGACCGGCAACGGCCGTGCTGTTCGCGAAATTAACAGCATTGAAATCGCTGACCAGTACGAACTGTGTCGCGTGAGTTTGACCCAAGGGCCGGACGGTTGGATTTACACGGCTACAGCCGATCGCATACTGCGTATCGGCCGTTAGCATAACAATATAAGGAGTCAACATGCGTGGCACTCACCACCATGAATGAAAACTATTGTGCGATTTGATGAAGGAGCTTAAATGGAGATATTGACACTAAATGGTCGCTGGCAGGTCCGCCGGGCTGACAGCGCAGAAGCTGCATGGATTCCAGCAACGGTTCCCGGTTGTGTTCATACGGATTTATTGGCTGCAAAAGAGATTCCTGATCCTTTTTACGGCGACAATGAACTGCAAGTCAGGTGGGTGGAAGAGGCGGATTGGCGCTACCGGCGCACTTTTTCCGTAACAGAAGATTTCCTACAGCGCAAGCAGGTTCTGCTGCATTGTGCCGGATTGGATACGCTGGCTACGGTTTGGCTAAACGGGCGGGTCATCGGCGGCAGCGATAATATGTTTCGCTCCTGGGAGTTTGACGTTAAGGAGCATTTGCAGCCGGGTGAAAACGAAATCGAGATCTTGTTTGCGTCAGCGCTGCGCATCGGGCAGGAGAAACTGGCAGAGCATTACATTCACAGTTGGAGCACGGACTCGCACAAACTGCCCGGAGGCAACTATGTGCGTAAAGCGGCCTACCACTTTGGCTGGGATTGGGGGCCGAAACTGGTAACTTGCGGCATCTGGCGCGACATCGAGCTGCTGGCTTTTGATTCACGCCTGGCCGATGTACACGTTACACAGGATCATAGCCAGGCGGGGCAGGTCATGCTGCGCGCGCAGGTGCAGATCGCGACGGCAGGCAGCCAAGGGCTGTCTGTGGCCTGTGCAGTCGCTTACGCCGGGGAATCGGTGATAGCGCAAGAAACGGCGCTGGCCGGAGACATGGTCACAGTTGAATTGCCAGTCATCGCGCCGCAGCTCTGGTGGCCAAACGGGCTTGGCGAGCAGCCATTGTACAGCGTTGAGGTGCGTCTACTGGATGCACAAGGCGCGACGCTGGATCGGTGGCAGAAACGCATCGGCTTGCGTACAGTAGAACTGGATCGTCATGAGGACGAATGGGGCGAATCGTTTCAGTTCCGGGTCAATGGCGAACCGTTTTTCGCCAAGGGCGCCAACTGGATCCCCGCCGACAACTTCGTAACCCGCCTCAGCGAGGCGCACTACAGGCAGCTGCTGGAAGATGCAGCCGCGGCCAATATGAATATGCTGCGCGTATGGGGTGGAGGTATCTACGAGCAGGATTGTTTCTATGATCTTTGCGACGAACTGGGCATCTTTATCTGGCAAGATTTCATGTTCGCCTGCGCGACTTATCCAACTTTCGACGAGGATTTTATGGCTACCGTCGAACAGGAGGCGATCGACAATATCCGCCGGCTGCGCCATCACGCCTGCCTGGCCCTCTGGTGCGGCAACAATGAGCTGGAACAGGGGCTGGTCAGCGAGACGTGGACGCAAATCTCGATGAGTTTAGAGGATTACGGCCGTCTCTTCGACGAACTACTGCCGGAGCTGGTGGCGGCGCATGACCCGAGTACAGATTACTGGCCCAGCAGCCCACACAGCCCATACGGTAATCGTTACGACTGGAACAATCCACGCTGGGGCGATGCGCACATTTGGGACGTGTGGCACGGGAAACAGCCATTTGAATATTATCGCACGTGCGCGCATCGCTTTTGCAGCGAATTTGGTTTCCAATCCTTCCCGGATCCGAGCACGGTGGCCCGCTATACCGTGCCGGAAGAGCGCAACATCACCAGCTATGTGATGGAGCATCACCAGCGCAGCGGTATCGGCAACCAGACGATCATCCATTACCTTCTGGACTGGTTCCGCATGCCAACTTCGTTTGAAAGCACCTTGTGGCTGAGCCAGATTGTACAGGGTACGAGCATGCGCTACGCGGTGGAACATTGGCGGCGCAGCATGCCGCGCGGCATGGGCACGCTGTACTGGCAGCTAAATGATTGCTGGCCGGTAGCCAGCTGGGCATCGCTCGACTATTATGGCCATTGGAAGGCGCTGCACTACATGGCACGCCGCTTTTACGCGCCGCTGATTATCTCCGGAGTAGAAGATCTGGCGCGAGGGACGGTGGCTGTGCATGTTACCAGCGACCAGTTGGCCGAGGAAGCGGGCGAAGTAAGCTGGCAGGCAACAACCGTAAATGGGGAAACGGTAGCGGACGGCCGTCTGCCGCTGACGATTCCCGCGCAGGCCAACAAGATGGTAACAGAACTGGATCTGCAAGGCGTGATCGGGCAATATGGCGCACGGGATTTGCTGTTGTGGCTGGAGCTTGTTGGCCAGAATGGGCGCTCGCGGGCTAAAAACCTGGTGACGCTGGTACGGCCGAAACACCTGGCGCTGCAAGATCCGCAGATCGACATGGCCTTTACTGCGCTTGAGGGCGAAGTCGTAACCACGATCAAGTTAGAGGCCAAAAAGCCCGCTTTGTGGGTCTGGCTGGAATCCGAAGCGGAGGATGTTCGTTTTGAGAATAACTTCTTTCACTTGCGGCCAGGCCAGCCGGCGATGGTATCATTAAGTGGGATCAGCCCAGAGATAGCCGCCGCTTTGAAAGTGCGCTCGCTCTTCGATACCTATCGAGACTAGGCGAAATGCGCTTTGTTCTTGGCCTATGAGACCCGGCAATACCCCTACGTAGAGTTGCCTTGCGGCAACTCTACGTAAACGAGCATCCACGGATACGGCCGTTTTGCATGATGTTTTCATAGACGCAAGCGCCGCAGCGCGTATTGGCTTAATGACCCAATACCACCTCCACCTCGTTATGCGTCTGCAATCTCTGTGCAGGGACAAGCGTCCCCGCCAATGTTTCTCCATTCAAGATTAACGTCTTAACGCCACGACACACGCCGTCCGGATTCTTGACTTCTATGTCAATTGTCGTCCCGCGAAAGCGGCGCGCAGCCTTGAACCCCTCCCAGGAGCTGGGGATGCAGGGGTCAATACGCAAGCCATCCAGTTCGGGCCGCAGCCCCAGGATGTACTGCGTGGCGCTGTAATAAGCCCATGCCGCCGCACCGGTCAACCAGGAGGTACGCGTATTGCCGGGACGAGGTGAGAAGATCGAGTAGGTCGTTTGCCCCTGCACATAAGGTTCAAGCTGGCGCAGTTCAGCCCGATCATTGTAGGCGGCCGGCATGGCAGCACGGAAGTACTCGTAAGCCCGGTCGCCGTTGCCCAACATGCACTCCGCCATCACCCCCCAGCCCTGCGTATGGTTGAAAATACCGGCGTTTTCTTTGATCCCTGGGTTAAAAACGACGGCACGCATCACGTCAATACTTGTCTTGACCAGAGGCGGCGCGGCGAGCATCAGGCCATACGCTGTAGCCAATCGTTCCTGGACGGTTTGCATGCAGCGCGAAGCTTGCTCCGCTGTAGCCGCGCCGCTGATGATCGACCACAACTGCGTGTTCAGGTAGACCTGTCCTTCCTCATATTCGTGCGTGCCATAGACAGTGCCATCTTCAGCGATGGCCCAAATAAACCACTCCCCATCCCAGGCACAGGCCTGGATATTGGCATCCAACTTGTCGCGCTCGGCCAGCGCCCAGGCTGCCTCCTGCGTTTGATGCAATCGTTCGGCGATATCAGCATAGACCGTGAATCCCAACCGCAATTGGAAGGCCACGAACAAACTCTCACCATGGTATCCGAGCTGCAAGGTATCATTCCAGTCAGCAGACAGGCCGCAGGGCAGGCCATTTTTGCCGCTGCGCTCCAGGTTGAACTCCAGCGCGCGGCGCAAATGACCCAAGACGGTCGCTTGCCCCTCGTCGGCATATGGCAGCACCTTATTGTAGAATTCCCAATCACCCGTTTCGCCGGCAAAGGCTGGTACCGTATTGAAGAACCACAAGCAGTCATCCGAACGATATGCTTCCAGGTCGGGCAAAGGTTCATGGCCAGGACGATGCTCAAAAGGCTTGATAATCGGTATCGCCCCACCATTGGATAACTGGCCGGTGAGCATCAATTCCAGGCGCGCCTGGGCTTCATCCGGTATGGCGGCCGTTACCCCCAAAATATCCTGCACCGTATCGCGGAAGCCCAGCCCGTCCCGCTCCCCATTATAAACCAGGCTGGCAGCTCGCGACCAGGCGAACGTGATCAGGCAGTTATAAAGGCCCCAAACGTTGACCGTATGATTCAAATCCTCGTCAGGCGTCTGCACCGTCAGGCTGCCCAATTTACTGTGCCAGTTATCCTTCAATTCCTGTAATTCAATCTCCGCGCGCTCCAGCGAGCCAAACTCAGCCACGGTGGCCTTACCCACCGTACGGGCATCGCCGATGCCTAACATAACCAGCAGTTCACGGCTTTCACCTGGTTTGAGCGTCAGGTTTGTCTGCAGGCTGCCGCAGGCATTGTCGCCATAAGCATCGCTGTTTGTGCACTGCCCTTTTTCGACCACCAGAGGATTGTGATAACTGCGATAAGGACCCAAAAAGGCATCGCGACTGCTATCATATCCGTCCAGCGGCGCGCCAATCAAGGCCATCCATGTGCGGCTGGACTTATCATTCATCAGCGTCTCTTCATCAGTGGGCGTCAGGTTGTCGTGAATGGCAATGCGCAGCAAGCCATCGCCAGTCAGCTCGCCGCGCACAATGAAAAGAGAGTATTGCAGGTTGACCCGATCCTGATAGGTGATCCATTGATTGGTGAACTCACAGAAAGAAAAGAGTGAGATTTCGCGCCGGCAATCGCTCTCATTGCTGATTTTCAAGCGCCAATACTCAAAGGTCTGGCCCAAGGGCACGAAATAAGTCGCTTCGGCTGCGATGCCTGCATAATGGGATTCAATGATAGTGTAGGCAGTACCATGGCGGCAGGTCGACGTATACTGGTCAAGCGCCTTCCCCACCGGCTGCCAGGACGCGGACCAATAGTCGCCATTTTGCCGGTCGCGCAGGTAGAAGTAACGACCTGGCTGATCCATAGGCACGCTGTTGAAATTCAGGCGCAGGAAACGGCCGCGCGCGCCTGATTGATAGAAGCCATAACCCCCGGCGTTGTTGGTGATGATCGCGCCATACTCCGTGGAACCCAGATAATTGCTCCACGATTGCGGCGTATCGGGCCGGGTGATCACATACTCTTTAGCATCATCATCAAAGTGTCCAAATTGCATGAACCTTTCTCCTGTGTAGTTCGATTTGGCAAATCGATCCGCGATTTACCAAAGGGTGTGTTCCAAATGAGTTGGAACAATCTACATATGTAGTTCGATTTGGCAAATCGATCCGCGATTTACCAAAGGGTGTGTTCCAAATGAGTTGGAACAATCTACATATGTAGTTCGATTTGGCAAATCGATTCGCGATTTACCAAATCGCGCTACAGTTTTCCCTCATGGTGGAGCGTGATATCCCAGATTGGACCAATCTGTCAGGAAAGAATCGCCTCTACGTGCACAACGGCGCCGCCTGGCGCAGCCGGGATGGTATCGCCGGCCAACGGCCGTCCATCAACCCTGATCGCAGCCGTGTCGCCCGCTCCCTCGCGCCTGACAGTTATCTGATACGTCGCCCCACGGAACTGTCGCCTCGCCTTGAACCCTTCCCAGGCGGACGGTATGCGCGGCGCGATTTGCAGCCCGTCCAGATTGGGACGAATGCCCAAGATCCAGTGCGTAATGGCGCTGTAGTTCCAGGCGGCCGTGCCCGTCAACCAGGAATTCTTGGCTTCCCCATGGCTGGCCGCATCCTTGCCGGCGATCATTTGAGCATAGACGTACGGTTCGCAGCGATGCAGCTCGCTAATCGCCTCACGGGCCGAGGGATTGATGCGCTTGTAATAATCAAAGGCTTGATCATGACGTCCAACCAGGGCTTCGGCGATCATGATCCAGGGGTTGGAGTGACAGAAGATACCCGCGTTTTCTTTGTATCCTGGCGGGTAAGAAGAAATCTCACCCAGGTGCAGTTGATATTGGCTAAAAGCGGGCTGCTGCAGCACGATACCATGCGGCGTGGCCAGATGCTTCGCCACCGAATCCAGAGCCTGCAGGGCACGGCCGTCCTCAAGCCCCAACCCGGCCATGACGCACAAACCTTGTGGTTCAATAAAGATTTTCCCTTCTTCGTTGGCCGTGGAACCTAAGACATGGCCAAAGTCATCATAGGCGCGGCGGAACCACGCCCCATCCCAGCCATGTTCCCAGATGACGGCTTCCATCTCCGCCGCCGCGCGAACATAATCCTGCCCGCCCCGCGCCAGCTCTGCTACAGGCGTCCCATGTTGCAAGACGCGCTCGCTCAGACCGGCCATCTCCTGGGCTGCTAACACAAATAAGCCGGCGATAAAGACGCTTTCGGCCGTCGCCCCATCTTTGTTGGTCGTCGTCTGAAAACTTTGCCCCGGTGTGTCCGAGAAGCAGTTCAGGTTGAGACAGTCGTTCCAATCGGCACGGCCGATAAGCGGAAGGCGCATGTGGCCCGCGCCGCTCAAGCGTATATTGCATGGCGCGCTGCAAGTGCTCGAACAAAGGGCTTTCGCTGCCTTCCTCATTCTCATACTGCACCGCTTCCTCGAGAATGCCCCAATCGCCCGTTTCCTTAATATACGCCGCCACGCCCAGGACCAGCCACAGCGGGTCGTCATTAAAGCCGGAACCGACGTCATCATTGCCGCGGCGGGTCAGGGGCTGGTACTGGTGAAAAGCGCCGCCGCTCTTCAACTGCGTCGCCGCCAGATCGAGAATTCGCTGGCGGGCGCGCTGCGGGATCATGTGCACGATGCCCAGCAGATCCTGGGCGGAATCGCGGAAACCCATGCCGCGGCCAATGCCGCTCTCAAAATAGGAAGCGGACCGGGACATATTGAACGTCGTCATATTCTGGTAAGCGTTCCAGATATTGACCATGCGGTTGGTGTCCTCATCTGGCGTCTCCACCTGCAACTTGCCCAAATGGGCGGACCAGCTCTGCCGCAGCGCGTCGAAAGCAGCCTCGGCATTGGCCTGCTGCAAGTACTTCGCGATCAGCGGCTCGACGCTGCGCTTGTTGATCGTCTGCGAGCCGGCGGGAACAAACTTTTCCTCTTTGCGGTTCTCCTGGTAGCCGAGCAGGAAGATGATCTCTTTTTGCTCTCCCGCTGCCAACTGGCAGTGGATATGATGCGATCCAATCGGCTGCCAGCCATGCGCAACGGAATTAGCCGATTCGCCGCGCTGCACGACGAGCGGCTCGTGCCAACCGCGGTAAGCTCCCAGAAAATCTTCACGCTGCGTGTCGAAACCAGCCAATGGCTCGGAACAGGCGAAGTATGAAAAGTGATCGCGTCGTTCGCGGTATTCCGTTTTGTGGAAGATGGCGCTGCCCAGTGCCATGCTGTCGTCCGCATGGGGCGGAACCTCGACTTGGCCGGTGTTGAAATTGCGCTGGTAGTTGCTGGCATCGTCCAGGGCATCCCATAAGCAAAATTCGACGGCCGAAAACAAGCTCAAATCGCGGCTGTCTGGCGCCTATTGCTTATCGTCACCTGCCAGATTTCCAGGTTCTCACCCGGCGGAATGAAATAGCGGACGGCCGTCTCGATGCCTTGGGCCTGCGAACGAATCGTCGTATAACCGATGCCATGGCGGCACTCATACAGCTCCAGATCGCTGCGCGTGGGCATCCAGGTCGGCGACCAATAAGATGGCTGATCCCCTTCCGCGCCATTGTCTCGCAGATAAAGATAGCGGCCGCCCATATCCAGCGGCGCATTGTTATAGCGATAGCGCGTCAAGCGCCGCAAGCGCGCATCCTTATAAAACGAATACCCCCCCGCTGTATTGGAAATCAAGCCAAAAAACTGCTCGCTGCCCAGGTAATTGATCCAGGGCAGCGGCGTATCGGGCCGCGTAATCACATATTCGCGCCTGTCATCATCAAAATAACCATACTTCATCGCGTCTTTCCTCTTTCTTCATCCCATTAAGCATGTCCCCGGAAACTCCCCTCAAGTTACTCGAGAAAAACTCACCTCATAGTTTCCGGGGAAGTCCAAGAACACCGCCACTGGCTGGCTGCAAAAAATCTGCGAAATCTGCGGAATCTTTGATGCCCTGTCTGCCTGCTATTGCTTCCCTTCACCCTCCAGAACCAGCGACACCGTCTTGCGCAGGCGGATATCCTGGCTCGAAGCACCAATGAGGATCTCAAATTCACCCGCTTCCGTTTGCCATCCCCCTCCTGCCGGGTTGTAGAACCAGAATGCCTCCTGGTCAAGCTCGAATGAAACCGTTGTCGTCTCCCCCGGCTCCAGCGCCACCTTGGCGAACGCCTTTAACTCCTTCTCCGGTCGTACCAACGAGGCCTGCACATCACGCACGTAAAGTTGAACGATCTCTTTGCCGGCAACCGGCCCTGTGTTGCTGACCTCACAGGTCACCACCAGCCCTTCTTGCGCGCTGAACTGCTGGGCACTGTGCTGCAAACGGCCGTAGGCAAAGCTTGTATAGGACAGCCCATGCCCAAAGGGGAACAGCGGCTGCACATCTTTCTTCTCGTAGTAACGGTAACCAACAAACAGCCCTTCGCCATAAAGCACCTTGCCATTTTCGCCAGGGTAGTTGATATAGGCCGGGTTGTCCTGCAATCGTTTGGGGAAGGTTGTGGGCAGCTTGCCGCTGGGACAAACATCACCAAAAAGCACACCCGCGAGGGCGTTGCCACACTCCAGCCCGTTGTACCACTGCTCCACCACCGCGGCGACCTTGTCCAGCCAGGGCATCGTCACCGCGGAACCGGCATTAAGCACCACGATCGTGTTCGGATTGGCCGCTGCCACCTGTTCAATCAACCCGTTCTGCGCGCCCGGCAGATCCATGTTCACCCGGTCAGCTCCTTCCGTTTCCCATTGATCGGTCAACCCCGCAACCAGGATGACCACATCGCATCGTTTTGCCAGCGCTACCGCGTCAGCGATCAGATCGTCGCTTTGCGGCGGCAGAAGGCCCAGACGTACCGAGCGCCAGCGCGGCTCCCCCTGCCAACAGAACTCCACCTTCAAGGCGTAAGCCTGTCCCGCGTTCATCTTTATCTGTAGAGTTTCTTTCACAGCCTGTATGGTCATATCCCAACCATCGATCTTGAGCTCACCGTCGACATAGAGCCGGCTCTGCCCTACGCTGGCCAGTTCCAGGGTATGAATTCCCGTTTCCTGCGGGGTGAAGAAGCCGCTGACAACGGCCGAAAAACGCTCCTGGTTGACATTCGGCACAGACTCTCCGAACCAGCCAAAATCGGTCCGGCTGCTTACCTGGGTAAAGGCCGGCTCCCCGGCGCAATCCAGGTTATCATAAATCGCCAGCTTGATGCCAGTTTCGCCTGCGGCCGTTGTCAATGTTTCCGCGTCGGGCATGGGCAAAGTTTTGTGCACGAAGCAGCCCACTTCAAAGGCCACGTCGATCTGATCGCCGGCGCGGCTGCGGATTCCGTCCAGCGGTGAAATCACCGGATGCGGGTTGACCTGCGAACTGCCGCCGCCCATGATCGTGGGCCATCGCGCCAATTCGCCGATCACGCCGATGCTTTTTATCTTACGCTCGTCCAAGGGCAGGATCTGCTTATTGCTCAGCAAGACAATCGTTTCCCCTGCCGCCGCGCGCAAGAGGGTACGGTGTTCAGGGCGGTCCTCACCGCGCTCTTGCGCCGGCTGCGGCTGGTCAAACGCCCCGGCCCGCTGCACGATACGCAAGATGCGCAGAACCTTGTCGTCCAGAGCTGCCATGGTCAAATCGCCCGTTTCCAGCGCCTTCTTGACATACTCGGCGGCCATCCACGTGCTGGGCCGGGCATTTCCAGATCCAATCCGCCCGCGGGCACACCGGCCGTATAAGTGCCAAACCAGTCCGACATCACGAAACCATCAAAAGCCCACTCATCTTTGAGGATCTGCTTCAGGGTCGTGTCATTTTCACTGGCAAAGGTGCCGTTGACCTTGTTGTAAGCCGACATCACCGTCCACGGCTTGGCGGCGCGCATAGCCAGGCGAAAAGGCTCCAGGTAAATCTCACGTAACGGCCGTTCCGCCACTTCTGAACTCATCGAGTGCGCTCAAATTCCTGATCATTGGCGACGAAATGTTCGACGCAGGCGCCCGCGCCGCTGCGCTGGATGCCGTTGATGTACGCCGCGGCCATCTGCCGCTCAGATGCGCCAACTCCTTCGGAAAAGCATTCAAAATTTGCGCCCGGCTGATGGGCGTGCGGTGAACGTTCCACCGTCGGAGCGAGCAAGACATGTGCCCCTCTCCAGTGGAAGCTTCCTCTCGGCCAGCAGCTTTCCCAGCCGGTTCGAATTCAGCGCCACATTCCAGGTCGCGCCCAGCGCTGTGCCCACGGCAGAGACCGATGTCGGCCATTATCCCGCTGAGCGCCGCGCACCCCATTAGGGCCATCGACTCACCTTAATCGCGGGATATTAAGTCGTGGCAGTGGCACCGTATGCCACATATCCTTCCGCCAACAGCGAGATCTCTCCTCGTCCAATGTCATTTCTGTCGACAGCTGTCGAATATCAGGCATCACACCAATCTGTATCTTGATAGAGTAAATAAACCAGAGGCTTCATTTCAAATGA
>CAVONO010000004.1:0-119994 GCA_963697305.1 uncultured Chloroflexia bacterium | reverse complement strand
CGGTAGGCCGCGCGCGCGTTGTCCTGATCGCTGAACCAAGAGCCGCCGCGCACGACGCGCCAGTTCTTCTTATTGTCATACCAGGATGCTGTCCATTCCCACACATTACCCGCCATATCCACACAGCCATACGGGCTGTCCCCCTGAGGTGAAAACTGGCTGACCGGAGTTGTGCTGCCTATGCCCGCTTCGCTCGTGTTACAGAACCCATCTTTCCACTCGCTGCCCCACGGGTATAGGCGTCCATCTGTGCCTCGTGCCGCCTTTTCCCATTCTTCCTCGCTGGGTAGCCGCAGCCCAGCCCATTCACATAGGCAGTGGCGTCACGCCAGCTGACAAAGTGACTACAGGATGGTCAGCTAAGCTCTGACGGCGGTGTGTTTCCCTCCCAATGTTGCGGCGAATCATGACCCTGCTCGCGCTAACAAATTGGGCATATTGCGCATTCGTGACCGCTGTCTTAGAAATCCAAAACTCGGGTAGATCCGACTCGCTCGCCTGTTGCTCGCCATAAAGAAACTCACCCGCCGGGATATGAATCATTTCCAGGCCACTTTTCTCATGCGTGTAGCTGTTGCTGGTGCTGGGTCTGGGGACCTCTTCACGATCCCGGATTGGTTGCGATTTCGCTGTCCTGAAAATCGAAGGTTTCTGTGGACTTTGTTTTGCGCTGGCTTGAGGCGCAGGCGTTCTTTGCTCCGGCTCCAACCCGGCCCGCAAAGCCTGCAAGCCGGCAGCATAGTCGCTGCCAAAAGGAATACGCTGATAGGCACGCCATATCGTCGGCACGTTGGTTTCCTCAACTCCCAAGGGAATAAAGCGCAGTTCGCCGCTGTGCTCCAGTTCGATAGCGATGTTCGTTTCACTCCGAACCCAGCGCGATTCGACGGCATCAGCTGTCAACAGTACCAGGAATACGCCGCTTTCATCCAGTCCCCGATTAATCGCTTCCACCCATTTCTCGCCTGGCCGGATACTGTCTGGCGCAATCCATACCTGCCACCCATCCTCCTGCAAATCAACAGCCAGTCGATGGGCCAACGCTCCGTCTTGGTGGGCATGGCTGATGAAAACCTGCTGAGGATTGCGCTCATCTGCTGCCGGCGCCGTTGGAGGCGCAGCAGCACTTGAAGATTTGCTTTGCGCAGAGAAGGCCTCCTGGTACGGTTGCGGGCGTTCTCGCTCAAGTGCCGCCTCCAGCTCTGGCAGCCGCTCTCGCCGCATGCAAAAGTCAATCAAGCGCAGAACCTTCTGCCCTTTGCTCATGCCCTGCGCAAAATCGTCATAGACATCGGGAAAGTAGTCGAATGAAAAACGGATCAGTTCCTCGTCATTGAAGTGCTTACCAACGAAGCGTCTCAGTTTTTGCCGCTCTGGTTCTGCATCTGTCATCGTAGTGTCTCATTACAGCGGATCGGCACGGTGGCTACAGAGCAGGGAACGGTGAGGAGACGGCCGATCGCGCTGGGGCCAGGCCAGGCGGAGGATCCAGGTGCACTGGCGTGTGGTAGGATAGGGGAAACGGCCGTGTGCTTCTGTCCTGCGCAACGATTCAGGTATTCAGCAAAATCCTGTTGGTTGGCTTCTTGGAGTGCAAATGACATACGACCTCCTCAGTGAGGGTATTGTAGCAGAAAAAGAATCAGTGTGGCCAGAATTCGTTTGCCTGTGAGAGTGGGTAAGGGACAAGCAGCGGCAGCGTGATTAACACGGGTTTAATCTTGAAGATTGAACCAGTCTAGTGAGCGGCTGTGCTGATCAGCCGCACTTCGCCCATACAATCCAACAAGCACAACAGAAGCCGCGGCTCAACGCCCAGCAGCTGGCGCACGGCCATCCCGTATTGGCGCAGCTGCTCTTCATAATCCGTCTCGCTGCGCAGTTTCTGCAGCGCCACTGCATCGCGCACGCTGTCCGTCTTGAAATCTACAATAGTCCACGTTCCCTCATGCTGGTAAAGCAGATCAATACGGCCCGTCTTTGTCGCGCCATTGTCCGCGCAGCAGAAGGGGAGTTCATGGTATCGTTTGGCTGCTTTGTCTATCTCTTGAAACAGGGCGCTCTGCCGGAATTGTCGCAGCAGCCGCGCGGTTTTGCGGCGCGCATCACGCAAGCGGCGCTGGTCGGTTAAGCCATATTCTCTGGCGCGGGCAGTTACCCAGTCGTCAAAGCCGGCCCCAGAAAAGCGCCAGAGGGCTATGGCGTGATGAACGAGTTGGCCGACTATCCAGGCGGGGGCATGCGGTCGCTGTGCAGCGGGTATGACTTGCCATGCGCGCTGCGCGATGTCGTCAACGGCCGTTTCCGACCGTACATCAATCACAACGGGTTCTTGCAGCGAGGAGGGTAACGGCCGATCCATGCCTGTGTCATCTGTTCCTCTGACCAGCATACCCTTTTGGGCAGCGACCAGTGGTTCGTAGAATGTCGCCCGAACGGCCGTTTCCTGCAATGTATAATCAAACGTATGCTGCTCGCCACCCATCTCATCGTAGGCGCTCAAATCTGCACCATTAAGCCCGGTAACGTCGGCCAACTGCCTTAGCCACCCTTTCCAGGAGAGGCTGCCCGATTGGTTTTGCTGCACGCAGCCATTGATCAGAAGCATTTGCTCCGCCCTGGTCAGCGCCACATAGAGCAGCCGTGCTCTTTCCGCCTCCTCCTGTTCTTTGGATAACGCAGACCACATTTCATAACTGGCTGCCCCAATCCCATCGTCATTCTTGTAAGGAAGCAGGATGCCCAGCTGGGGATCAACGGCGATATCACGCCGCTGCCTGCCTTCGCTGCCGGCATCTCCCAGCACAACCACTGGAAACTCAAGACCCTTGGCGGCATGGATACTCATGATCTGCACCGCACCGCCAGCCGTGGCCCGTGCTTCCCCTTCCCTGCTGCCACTGTCGCGCAAAGCTTGTACGTACTGCAGAAACCCGCCGATGCTCACCAATTCGCTGGCGTGAATATCGTTTAATAGTTTGGCCACATTTCGTAGGGCGCGCAGTTGGCCAGCGCTGCGCAGGATGGCACGGTAATAAGTCTGGTCGAGGAACTGCTTGAGGATTCCGGCGGCAGGGATGCGCCCTGCCTGCTGCTGCAAGTCCCAAATCAAGGCAATGGCGCTCTTCAAGCGCTGAGTTTCCTCCGGGTCAGCTAAGCGGATGTCGTTCTGCACAGTGTCCCACAGGGACCGATTAAGCTGTCGCATCTGGCCAATCTGGTAGAGAGCCACATCGGACACGGCGCAGGCGGGCGAACGCAGCAGCCCGGTCAGCGCCAGATCGTCATGCGGGTCAGCAATGGCCTGCAAGGCGTTAAGCAGATCGCGAATTTCCGGGCGGTCGTAAAATCCTTTGCCGGCGACGGTCAAATAAGGTATCCCGGCAGCATCAAAGGCGTTTTCGTAATATTGAAAAGAGCTCGAAGCGCGGCAGAGGATGGCCATATGCCCATAATCCAGACCATGCTTGCCGTGCAGATGGATTAGATTGCCCGCCAGCGCCGCCGCCGCGCGCGGTAAAGCCTCCACTTTGCTGCCCAGCGTTAAGTGGAAGGCGACAAATGGCGCGCATAAATCATGTTCAACGCTTCTTGTCCCCGCTTTCAGCGGGGCAAAGGGCGCGACCCACGGTGACCTGCCCGGCAGGTCATCGCCGAGGACGGGACGCAGCAGGCGGTTCATGGCCTGCAGCAGCGGCTCGTGGGCGCGGTAAGAGGTCTCCAAATCGATGAGGCTGCCATCCTGGCGCTTTATCTGCTCTTTTTCTTGGGCGAAGACGGTGACATCGGCGCCGCGAAAGCGGTAAATGGATTGTTTGGCATCCCCGACGATAAACAGCTTGCCCGCATCAGGGCAGAGCAGGCGGATAAAGTGGCACTGCTGTTTGTTCGTATCCTGAAACTCATCTACCAACAGCGCCTGCACCTGGCTGTGCCAGTAGTCGCGAACGGGCGCATGCGCTTCCAGGATCTGGATGGCCAATGCTTCCAGGTCGTCAAAATCGAGCCCATCTCTTTCTTCTTTCAGCGCCTGATAGAGTTGTTGGGCATGGCGAATAAGGGCATAGATTGCGGGCATGGCTGCGGCAAGCGCTTCATCCTGGGCGTTCAAGCTTTGGCTCAGCAGCGGCCGGTCACTGACCATTTCGCGCAAGCGCTTCAGGGCAGCCTTGACCTCCTTCAGCTGTTCTTTGCCACCCGGCCAGCTCTTTTGACTGCCACCCACCAGGTTAATGCGCTTCAATAGAGTCAGATGGCGCAGTTGGCCGGCGAGCGATTCAGCGGCAAGGGATTCCAGAGCGTTCAGAGCCATTTGCCGTTGGACTTCTGCCTTGTCGTCGACATTGTCGGCCTGGCTGCGCGCCAGCATCTGCTGCGCCGCCAAAAAATCAGGGTGAGACAGCAGTCGATCGATGGCGGCTGCCTGGCTTTCTTCAAGCTGGGCTTGCCACTGGTTTAGAATTGTCGCCGCAGGCAGCTGGTTAAGCGCTTCCTGTGCCGCCAGGCGCTTGTTCAACAAGGTTGTGATCAGCTCTTGCAGCTGCTGTTCACGCAGCAAGTCAAACAGAGGCCGCAAAAACTCTTCTTCAACCGCCCAGGCCAGCGTCGCCTCCATCGCCTCGCCTACAAGCAGGGCGGCTTCCGTTTCATCCAAAATGGTAAATCGGGGATCGATGGCCGCTTCCGCCGGATGGGCGCGCAGGATTTCAGCGCATAGATTGTGAATGGTAGCAATGCGGGCCGCGTCCAGCTCGTTGTAATAGGTCTGCCATCGTTGGCTTTCTTCGCCGTTTAGACCGGCTTGTCTGAGATAGCTGCCGATTTCCTGCCGCACACGGTTGCGCATCTCGCGCGCCGCTTTGCGCGTAAAGGTCACGGCTACGATGTGGCGCAAGGGAAGCCCATCAGCCAGAAGGGCCAGGTAGCGAGCCACCAGTGTGCGCGTCTTGCCGGTACCGGCGCCGGCGGTCACGGCGACATCGCTGCCTCGGGCCATGGCCGCTGCCCGCTGCGCATCGCTAAGCGGGAAATTGTCCAATATCGCTGCTGTCTTCACCAGTGCCCTGCTTCCCGCTACCATGCGCTGGCCTTGTACTGCCAGCAGAAGCCGGCCGCTGGACAGTAGGCTGAGCAGCCACCCTCGGGCGGCCGGGGTGTGAACTCGCCCTCGCGAATGCGGCGCACGGCTTCCCAGGCATGGGCGACGGCCGTTTCTATCGCTCCGCTCACGCCACCATGCGCTTTCGCCAATTGGAAAGAACTGCTTTCTCCTTTCTGGTAATGCCAGTAAAAGCCATCAGCCACCGCGCCTAATCTGAGCGCCTCTTGCGCGGCCAGGGCGTAAAGCGGCAGCTGCAGTTTCTTCCCTTCGGCAAAAGCACGGGCGGTGTAGGCATAGGGTGCCGCCTAATTTGTAGTCGATGATGCGCAGTTGGCCGGCGGCATTGCAGTCTACCCGATCGATAAAGCCTCTTAGCTGCAATTTGTCGTCGCCATCCTCTATGACCAGCGGCGCTGCTCTGAAGCCAAAAGAGAGTTCAGCTTGCCGGAATTCGTACGCATCCGCGGCCAGCGCCAGCACAGAACGGGCCACATTGTCCATGATTTCTTGCCGTGTCTGTGTCCACCAGGGCGTTGCGCGAAACCCTTCCTTTTCCGGCGCGGCGTCCAGAATGGGGGTGGCCACGGCGGTCACGATCGCCCGCACTTCTGTTTCGTCCGTTGGGTCCAGATCGCTGGTTTGGGTCACCTTTTCCAAGATCTGGTGATACAAACTGCCCAGTTGGCGCGTGTCCAAGCCCTCCACCGGCTCCGGACGGGGAGCTAATTTCAAGATGTAGCGCAGGAAAAAGAGGAAGCCGCATGTCTGGTAGCTCTCCAGGCGGCTGGCACTCCAGACGGCTTCCGGGCCATGCTGCGCTGCCAGCTGCGCTGACACAGCGCGCAGTTCTCCTTCCCAGATGGAGGGCTGCGCCGCCAACCGAAGCTGCCATATTTGAGCGGCCGTTTGAATCCGCTGCCAGATGATTGGGTCCTGGTTTTGTGCTCCAAGCGCCCCATCCGCGCAGCCGGCCATTGTTTCCCACCACTCCGTCTTGGAGGCGGTTTCGGCAAACGGTAGGACAGCCTCGCTGGCGATGGACTCTGGCGTGCAGCTAATTAAATGTTGGGTCGCTTCCCAGAAGGGCGAGGCGACCCACTCGGCCCCATTGTCGGCCAAAACGGGACGCGTCAGCAAGAGCTTTTGCCTGGGCCGGGTGATGGCTTCATAGAAAAACTCCCGCTCCGTGCTTTGCGTGCTTGATTCCAAAAGGAAACCGAATTGGCTACTCAAGCGTTCTCTGTCGACGTCACGCAAGAAGGGGTCTTCGCTAACGGTGGCCGGAAAAGAGCCTTCGCTCAATCCCATCAGCGCCACAGCGTGAAAACTAAGACCACGCACCTGGGCTACACTGCTGACCAGAATCTCCGGCTGCCCGGCGCGCAGAGGCAGCTCAAAAGAGCTCGCCGCAATCGCGCCGCTCAATTCGTTGAAGAAGGACAGGAAATCGACGGGATCTGTTTTGCCCAGCGCTTCTTCCCCCCAGACCAGGCCGCGCAAAATATCCTTGAGGGTGTACAACGCAGCGACATCGGCTGCGGCCGTTTCGCGATTGCTTTGTGCCTGGCCAATGATTTGCAGCGAAGCGGACAACATTGAAGGTACGTCAGGCGTCTGCCGGTCGGGGCCGATCAACGTTTCCAGCCATCTGACGAAGGCGCGCATCGTTGTCGCGTCAGCTGGAGGAGCTATCATGCTGCAAAAGTAGGTAAACTTATCATGGAGCTGCTGGACGGCCGTTCCACGCAGCAGTTCTCCCTCATCATCGTTTGCCCTGGCACTGCTGCCGGCACGAAAGGCGGCTTCCCATTGGGCCAGCCCACGAATGACGCGCTGTTGGCGGGCCAAATTGTCCAGAGCATCGGCATCCCCTGAAGTGATGGTCGAATCGCCATTCGCCCATGAGAAATATGGGGAGCGCCAGGCGGAAATAACCTGGCGACGAGGAAGCGCAGGCTCTGCGCCACTGCCAAGGGGCAAATAGAGGCGCAGCAGGTCGAGAAGCGCGGCAATGACGGGATTTTGCCCGAGTGGCAGGCCACCTACGAGGCGAATGGGCAAACCAAATTCAGCGGCGATTTGCTGGATAAAAGCGCGGTAAGGGGTGATGTCGCGCGCCAACAGCGCCACCTGATCGGCAGGGATCCCTTCCCATACGATACGCTGTTTAAGCCAGCGCAGGGCGGTACGCGCCTCGGCGACCCGATCTGGCGCTTCGCGCAGCGTTAACGCCTCATCAGCCGGCAAGGGTTCGGCGGCTGAGAACGCAAATAGGTGCCGGGCCAGATAGCGCAAGGTGGCATGCCCTTTGAGTTCGCTGGAGCCCGTCAGCGCCGCGCCGCTGATCTCCAGCGCCTGTTCCACTTCCTGCCAGGTGCTGCGGTAACGGGGGTAATCTACCCTTTCACCCTGCGGCAAGGTGATGCAGAACTCCTCGACACGGCCGGCCAGAAGCTGCAAGAGGGCAAGCTGTGACGGTGTGAAATCGTCAAAGCCATCAACGATGAGCAAGGGCCACTCCCGGCAAGCATCCGGGGCACGTTCTTTTAACGCTTCGACAGCCAGCCAATGCAGCCCGGCTCGGTCGGCCCAACCCTCTGCTTGCAGTCGATCTTGATAGGCGGCGTAAATGGCGGCCAATTCGCGCAGGCGTGGCTCATTCCCTAAGGCGATAACCGCTGTCGTAAATGCCAGCGGATCAACAAGCCCGGCCTTGAGTTCGCCGATGACTTGTTTAGTCACCTGAATGAAACCGGGTTTGCGCTTTAGCGGCGCGTAATGATCGAGGGGAAGTTGATCGACGATGGTTCGCAGCAGGCGATATTGCAGCGGATCAGTGAGTTCCGTATACGCTTCACCAGCCACGTTGAGGCAATTGGCCACCAGCCGATCGAAAGTGAGTACGTGCACGCCAATGGCCCCGCCGGCGTCAGCCAACCTCTGGCGCCAGGCATGCGCCTGCAAGGCAGTCGGTACACAGACGCGAACTTCTGACTGCAATGATCGGGTCCGCAGACGGGCCAAAGCAAGCATTTCTGTGGTTTTCCCAGCGGCAGCCGGAGCAAGAAACAACTTTTTACGCATGATCTATTTAGTACCTTACCTGTCATGCTTCGTTCTGTCAGGTGCCATTTGTCATAGATTTAGCCGCAATAAGTCACAACGGGTCACCCCCCCCTCGCTTCTCGCTGACCCGCCACCTGCCACTCGCCGCTCGCTTCCTATGTTATAATGTAACAGTCGCGGCTCGTTTCTTGCCCTGCTATTGCAGGAGATATAAGGAGACAAAACGATGAAAGGCAAGTTCCTTCTCTTTACTGCTGCGCTTTGTACCTGGGTGCTGTTCCTGGGCAGTCACCAGACAGGATGGGTGAACGCCAGGCAGGATCGGATGCAGCCCGACGCGGACGACGATGTGATCTGGACCAAATGGGACGCCGATCATTATGCGCTGGCCGATGACGGGGAGTCAATCTGGATTGGTACGGCGAGCGGGCTGATTCGTTGGAATAAAGCCTGCTCCACCTACACCCGTATCTCAACAGCCGATGGGCTGCCGCAGCGCGATGTGCTGGCCATCGCCATCGATGGTCAGGGAAATCGCTGGTTTGCCGGCGATGGCGGGCTGAGCCGCCTGGATGCGGCCGAAGCGTGGAGAACGTACAACACGGACAACAGCGGGATTCACAGCAACGGCGTGCAGGGTATTGCCGCCGCGGCCGACGGCACCGTGTGGCTGAGCCATATTGCCGCCCCCCAGATCAGCCAGTTCAACCCGGATGGCACGTGGCTTGTTTATGCCGATCGCAAAACGGCCGTGTCCTCCAATTACGCCGCCATCAAACAGACCGTGAACAACAACAACCTTTGGACCGTATCCGGTGACGACGTATGGACCGGCTATGAGAAATACGATGGGTCCTCGTGGCAGACCTTGACGCCACCGGGTGATGGTGGCTCGCTGCACGTCGCAGCCGCCGACAGCAAAGGCAAGGTTTGGTTTCTGACCGACTATTACGTTTACGCCTGGGACGGCGTAGACTGGTCGGAGTACGTATTCTCGTACAACTTTGACGGTTTTCTGAATACGCTGGCGATTGGTCAGAATGATGAAGTGTGGGTGGGGTGGCAAGAAAGATATGGCTATCCTTATACCAGCCATACGGCCGGAATCAGCCGCGTACCGGATACAGCGGGGTATATTGAGCAGGACCAATCCTTGATCGTACCACCACCCGTGGCTGCCCTGTGGCCGGCGGCGGAAGGGTTGTGGGGCACGGGTCCCGACTGGCTGCTGCTGCCTGACGGCGAGACGGTGCGCTTCAGCGACGAGCCATATTATGAAGATGTGACCGGGGTCGTCGTCGATAGACAAGACAGAGTGTGGCTGCACAGCGCCTACACCTGGCCATACACGGCAGGCGCTATGCAGACGCTGGATGATAAAGGCACGGCGACGCTTGCTGATGATCAAGGTGAGCTGAGGGGTGGAGCATCGATCGTCACCGTGCTGGAGCCGGCTGCGAACGGCGACTTATGGATCGCCGGGGAAAGCAATTGGCGATTCCGCTCTCCTGCGGGGCCGCGGCGCTATTATGGTGACAGCATGGTTGATTACTCACCGCCCTCCTACTATGCCTTTATCGGCGACATATTCGTCGAGGACGGCCGTCATGCCTGGTTCACCTACGCCGGCGGTGGGGAAAAGGGAGTGTGGTTCCTCGATGATGGCGGCACAGCGGATCAATCAAACGATGACCTCTGGCAATCATATCCCATTCAGACCAATGGAGCCTCTGGCCTCGTCACCGTGCAAGGCGAACGCATCTGGTATGGCGACACGTCGGGCCTCTACCTGCATAAGCAGGGCGGCTGGGAGCAGATTAGCACGGATAATGTGACCGACCTGGTTCCGGCAGCGGATGGCGCCCTGTTTGTGGGCGCTGGCAGATCCGTGCTCATCGTTGAAGCGGACGGGCAGCAATCGAAACAATCCATTGAGAAACTGATTGCCAATGATCTGGCGAGGGTACGCACCACGCAGCGACGCAACCGCATGTGGACCGTGGCCCCTGATGGGGGCGTATGGTTCTGGAAAGGTACGCAGCAGTTGGCGCGCCGCGACGATGCGGGAGAGCAAGTTTATCAAACGGCCGTCTATTCAGACTATATAGAAGTTGACCAGAATAATCATGTTTGGCTGGCCAATGGTGCGTTGTGGCGCATGTCGCCGCGGCCAGGCTTTGCGCTCGAAGTTCATCCACATCTGTGGCTGATGACGCCCGATGACGTCCGGACAGGCAGCATAGCGGTTGTCGACAGCGCAGGATTCGCCGAGGCGGTGAGCCTGGCCATCGACGGCCTGCCGGCGGGCGTTGTGGCAACGATTGAGCCCAATCCTGTGCTGCCCGGTGAAAAAGCAACCCTGACTTTAACGGCCGCTGCCCTGCCGCTGGGGGATTATGATTTGATTATCAGCGGAAATTCGAGATTTCTGGCGCATGAACGGCCGTTTAGATTGGCGGTCGTGGAGCGGGTGTATGAAATGGACCTGCCGCTGGTGCGAGGGCAATTCTTAACTGTGAATTGCGACTGGGCTAGTTTACATAATGAGTGAAATTATCACCTTACGGTAAGCTCATTGAAACAGAAGAAACCCAGGATCAGCCTATGAGCTGAACCTTAAAATTTCATAAACTAACGTGCAACATACGACAAATTGCCCTTAACTTGCCTTTATAAGGTAGGCAGATAAGTTCTGCGGCACGACCAAACCGCTGGCCTCCTTGAGAACAGGTGCCGAAAGATCGATTGCAGGACAACCGTGTTCCAATGGAAGGAGAATATGGTCGGCCCAATCCGCCAAGAAGAGAGAAAGGATGCTATTATGGTTCAGACAGATGTACGTGCGAGGTCAACAGTCAAACGGTCCACGGTCAATGTGTCGGTAGTCCAATCTGGTTTCAACACCACGCAGCTCCAACAGCATTTCAACATTGTCGCAAAGTGCCACGATGTAATTGTGGGCATTGAGAAAGCGGGTCTAAAGCAGGATCGCTTAATGGTTGATGCCAAACAATTGATGACCCTTTTCGTCGAGTTTAGCCGCTCGGTTGAAGAGGACTTGAAAAACCTTTTGTGAATGCCGCGTAGACGGCACCGGCAATTTGGATATCTTGCACGGCCACGCCGGTCAGGTCAGCCACGCTGATTTGCCGCTCAGCGCTGCGCCCCACTGCTTTCCCAGCGATAATATTCCCCAACTCTATGAGATCTCCTTCCACGATTTTTCCCGCTTTGATGGCGCGGTGAATCTCGCCGCGGAGCAGGCATTGGCTTATGCTGTCAGCCACAACGAGATCGGCCTGGCCGAGAATGGCTGCGTCCAATTCTTGTTTGTGCGGCGTGTCTGAGCCAACGGCCGTTATGTGCGTGCCTGGCTTCAAACCGGCCACATGCAGCAGAGGGCTTTGCGCCGGGGTGGTGGTCACGATGAGGTTGCAGCTGTCAAGGATTTCGGCCGTGTTACGGGTCGTCGCGATCCTGAAGCCCAGCGGCGCCATTGCTTCCTGATAGGCCGCCAACTGCGCCGCTCCCCGGCCCCAGACGAGCACATCGCGGCAAGCGGTCACCCCTTGCAGATAGTTTAGCTGCAAGCGCGCCTGGATTCCTGTGCCCACGATTCCTATGCGGCGCACGTCTTTGGGCGCGAGGTATTTGGCGGCGATCGCGCCGGCAACGGCCGTGCGTGTATCGGTCAGCAGCCCTTCATCGAGCAAGATGCCGGCCAAGGCACCTGTTTGCTGGCTGAAGAGCAGCATCAGGCCGTTGCTAGAAGACAGCCCCACCTTTGCATTCTCATAGAAACCGGAGGCGATTTTGATCACGTAATGGGTATCCTCTCGCAGATAGCCGTACTTGATATGCACCTCCCCCTTATCCAAGAGTAGTTCGCCGACGGGAGGGACAACCGCTTGGCCCGCGGAATAGGCGACAAAGCCGGCTTCGATGGCCGGGATCAAGTCCAAGGTAGGCAGAATGTCTTTTATTTGGGGTAGGGTGATTATTTGCATTGCGGAGGGCTCCTTTTAAAGAGGAAGAAAATGGTGAATTGTGATTTGTGATTTGTGAATGGTTGATGGGCTAACTCACAGAATCTCCTTTAGGGTGGCCAGGCCGATATTGGCTCCACAAAGGAGTATGACGACATGCTTGCCCAGGTAGGCGGCCTGCACTTGCTCGAAAGCGGCGATGGCCACGGCGGCTGAGCCTTCGATCAGCATGTGCTGGTCGGACATGAATTGGCGCAAACTGCTGCTGATCGCTTCTTCGCTGACGGTGATGTAGCTGTCGACCCACTGCCGGCACAGCGGGAAGGTGATCGATCCCGCCTCGACACCTCCGGCTGTCCCATCGGACAGCGTGGGCAGCGACGGCAAATCGAGAATTTCACCTGCCTTTACAGATTGGATCATCACTTGTGAATTCTGGGGCGAACAGCCAATGATTTGCACTTGGGGCAGCCGGCTTTTGAGATAACCGGCAACGCCGGAGATCAAGCCACCGCCACCCACCGATACAAAAACGGCGTCGATGGTTTCTAGCTGCCAGACCAGTTCCACGCCGATTGTGCCTTGCCCGGCGATGATTTGGGGATCGTTGTAGGGGGAGATGTAGATCATGCCCTCTTGCGCCGCGAATTGGCGGGCATACGCTTCTGTTTTCGCCGAGTCGTGGCCAAATGTGCGCACTTCCGCACCCAGCATTTCTATGTTCGCCATTTTCGATTTTGCGGCATTTTCGGGCACAAATACGATGCCCGCTGCCCCCACATGGCGCAGTCCAAAGGCAACGGCCGCACCATGGTTGCCGGTCGAGGCGGTGACAACCCCGCGCTCGCGCTCCTCCTGTGATAAGGAAAGCAGCTTGTTCATGGCGCCGCGCGCTTTGAAGGAGCCGGTGTGCTGCAGGTTTTCACATTTGAAGTAAACGCTGGCTCCACTCCTGCGGCTGAAGGCCAGGGAATAGTCGAGTATGGTTTGGCGCAGAAACGGCCGTATCCGTTCGTGCGCATCCATTGCCAGTTGGGGGATGTCAATCGCACCCGTTTTCATGATTTCAGGGTCTCGATCAAATCTAACATGCGGTCCAAAGCGGCGGCAAGATAATCATGCGGCAGTCCGAAGCTGATACGCAGGAAATGATCCAGGCCAAAATGGTCACCAGGCACGATCAGAACACTTTTCTCGCGACGCAGCCGCTCGGCCAGTTCAGATGAATTGATATCAAGATCGTAACGGACAAAGGCGATCGCCGCCGCATCCGGGGGCGTCATGCTGAATAGATCGGCATGGTTGTCTACCCACTGCTCCAGCATGGGAAATCCGGCGCGGATATAACCCCGTGTACGCTGTAGGATTCGTGGCCGTACGACGGGCGACAAGGCCAACGTGGCCAGTTTATTGGCAAGCATGGTCGCGCTGATTGCCAGATATTCGTGCCGCGCCCAAAGATCATCAATGACATCGGTTGGCGCCACGGCCCAACCAATACGCAGCCCAGGCATGCCATACGCTTTGCTCATGCTGCCCACGGCCACAACTTTGTCGTAACGGCCGTAAAAGGAGGGCGTCTGTTCATCCGTCAGGCGCTCCGCCCCGGCATACACTTCATCGGCTAAAATCCAGGCCCCCACCTTGCCGGCAATGGCCACAATCGCGTCCATTTCTGCGGCGGTCATCGCCCTACCGGTGGGATTATTGGGATTGCAAACGGCGATTAGCTTCGTCTGCGGCGTCACGTTGCTTTGCAGTTCATCCAGGTCGGGGGCCCAACCACGTTCTTCCATAAGTTGAAACGTCTTTGTACGCAAGCCAAAGTTCTGGGCAATGCCCCATATCTGCATGTAATTGGGCAGCATGACCACAATCTCATCGCCGGCTGACAGCAAAGTCTGCACGGTGATGAAGTTGGCCTCAATGGCTCCTACGGTGACCAATACATTTTCCGGCGTCGCTCCGGCATACAGGCGGGCGATATTTTGCCGCAATTCAGGCATGCCGTTTACATAGGGGTAATTCAGGTCCGTGGCCAGCAGCTCCTGCACCAAATCGGGATCGCCGGCCAACAGTTCACGGAGCAGGATGGGATGCACGCCGCTTTCGGACAGATTGTAGTCCACTTCTTGCTCGAATTTGGACATCATCCGTTCCATGACGAAGGGCTGGAAGTGTGGTGTCGGTTTGTATTGGTTCATGTGCGCTGAGGCAACTCCTTCGAGGGTACCAAAGATTACGCTAGACCAAGGACCTTGTACTCAGATTCATATGGGTTGGAAGAAGAGGGAATAACTAATTGCTGAATTGTTGAACGGTTGAATTGTTAACGATATCGACCTCCAGTAGAGTGACAAAGTTAGTTTGACGGATGAGCAGTGGGGCATCTTCAGCTGGGCACCGTTCGCATCTGAGGACGCGAACTACACAAAAGATGTTTGTCTGACAGCTAATCAACCGTTCAACAATTTACAGGTTCACAAATGATACTTCTTCCGCTTTCCCATTTGCGGATCTATTAGCCAGCCGGATCAAGATGCACAACCTGGTTCACATGGCCAGAAAGCTTGCACTCCGTTTGTTCGCCATTGTTGCACTTCAAGATGCTGATGTTCTGTTTCTCGCCACCAAGTACGGCGTAGACGGTCAATGTGTCGCTTGTATTCTTGTAGGTCGCATTTTCGTCGACAATGGTATTGAGCTGCAAGACGCACGGGCCCGTGCTCGGCATCCGGGTCGGCGTTTGTCAGATTCAAGTGGATATTTAGGTCTCCACTATATCCGAGGATGCTGATCTTCCCGTCGACAGCAACTTCATCATCAGAAATAGCCGAGACCGTGCCTTGTCCAACTTTAACCCAAACAAACTTTTTCGCTTTAACTTCTACAGTCTGGCCGACTTTCGTCCCGTCAGCCACATAATCCGTTATTTTCGCCATTGTAATCACTCTCCAATATAAAAGCACGTTCGTAGTAACGGCTTCAGCCGTTGAACGGCTGAAGCCGTTACTACAAACCTGATTCTCATCAAGTCAATAAGAGCCCAGCATTAAGTGAATAGGATATTATCTACCCGATCCCAGTCATGTTCATCAGCGTTAATCCGCGTCCCATATTCAAAGAGTCTGTAATCCTTCGGCAGGCTCAGGACAAGTTCTGCGTCCAATTTTAGATCCGCCCGCCCATGCTGAGAACCATCAACGCCTTCTGGATATGGAGGCGATTTTCGGCTTCATCGTAGATCACTGACTGCGGGCCATCGATGACGCCTGCAGTGGCCTCGTAACCGCGATCGATGGGCATGCAATGCATGTAAATGGCGTTCTTTTTGGCCAGGGCCATACGCCGTTCATCGGCAAGCCAATCCATATGCTCGTCGGCCATGCGCTGCACTTCATTCTCTTCTTCGGTGACCATGATCGGTCCCCAGCTCTTGGCGTAGCAAATATCGGCGTCCTGGAAAGCGGCATCCATGTCGTTTACGATCTCAAACTTGCCGTCGCTCTGCTCTGCATGCGCACGCGCCGCATCGAGCGTATGCGGCATCAACTCGAAGCCAGGCGGATGGGCCAAGGTGACATCCATGCCCCAGCGCGTCATGAGCATAACCAGCCCTTGTGGCACCGATAACGGCCGTACGTATTTGGGCGCATAGGTCCAGGAGATGACGAATTTACGGCCGCGCAGGTCGCTGCCAAATTTTTCGCGCATGGTCATCAGATCGGCCATCGTCTGGCAGGGATGATCCACATCATCCTGCATTGAGAATACGGGTACATTGGCGTGCCGGGCCAGATCGTACTGGTAATCCTGGCCGATGCCCGTGCGACAATCACGTACGGCGATGCCATGACCATAACTGGCCAGGACCGTCCCCGTGTCTTTGGCGTTCTCTCCATGTCCGATTTGGGTCGCTTTGGGGGTGAGGAAGACGGCATGGCCGCCCAGTTGGGTCATGCCCGTCTCAAACGACGTGCGCGTACGTGTGGACTCTTCAAAGAAGAGCATGTATAACGTCTTTGCGCGCAGAAGATGGTCGTGTGGCTCGCCGGCGAGAAAACGGCGCTTGAGATCGGTAGCCATGTCCAGAGCTGTTTCCAGCTCCTCATTGCTCCAATCTTCGGTACTGATAAAGTCTTTTCCATATAGCTGTGTTTGCATCGTGATGCTCCTAATAAGAATAATCAAAAGATTTCGATCAAAGATTTCGCAGATTCCTATAAAAGGACATAGCTGCCTTCGTAAATCAGGGGAAATAGCGCGTAAAAGGCGGTTGCTTTCTGTAATTTTAGCAGGTTCACCTGATCGTCGACGGCGTGAACATATTTCTCCTCTTGCGCGCCCATGCCCATAGTCGGAATTGCAGCGATTCCGGCCCAATAGGCGCCATTGGTGCTGAACTGCCATACGCCGCCGGCCGGTGGCGTGCCCCAAAGCGCCTCCCCGGTCACCCGGCCTGCCTCCAGGAGCGGATGCTCTTCCGGCAACAACCAGCCAGGGAAGAAACTGGGGCCATCCAAATGGGTCCCGTTGTGGGTGGTTACGCGCTGGTCGGGAACAGTCACCGTCGCGCCGAGTGGTTCAGCTACGGCGCGGATATCGCGCAGCACGCTTTGCATCGTTTCGCCAGGGACGAGGCGGCGATCCAGGGTTATTTCACACCAACTGGGCACCGAGTTGGGCGTGTGCGGGCCGGCGATCATGCTCACAACCTGGGTCCCTTGGCCAAATACAGGGTCGACCGGCAGGGCAGCGCCCATATCGGTTAAGAGCGAGATGATGGGCAGCATCTTCAAAATGGCATTGTCGCCGAGGTCGGGGCGGCTGGCGTGGGCCGCCTTGCCAGTGACACGAACACGGATTTCACAGCGCCCGCGCTGACCGCGGCGCAGTGTCAGATCAGTGGCCTCAGCCAGCAATACTACATCTGGCCGCAGACCATCGCGCTCAACGAGCGCGCGCATGGCGAACCCTTCGGCATCTTCTTCCAATGTCGAAGCCATCAACAGCAGGGTAAAATCACCGCTTAGGGCGAGCTGTTTTAATATCGCCCCGGCATAGACGATAGTGGCCACGCCGCCCTTGCAATCTGAAGCGCCAAGCCCCCACATGGCTCCATCTTTAATCGTCGCTTGCAGCGGAGGGTGCGGCCACTCAGAGGCGTCGGCGACTTCGTTTGTATCCAGGTGGGCATCGTAGAGGATGATCTGCCGTCCGTCTCCAATACGGCCGAGGGCATTGCCGGCGGAATCGATCCACACTTCGTCGCAGCCGACAGCGTGCAATTCCTGACAGGACCTTTCCACGGCCAGGGCCTCATCGCCGGTATAGCTGCGAATAGCAATCAGATCGGCCAAAAATCGGGCTTGCCTTTCGGCCAGATCAGAAGCAGCCGCACTGATTTGTTGGGCTATCGTGTTTCGTATATCTGTGCTCATGAGTCACTTTGGGATTTGTAAACTTGGCTGTCGTCATTTTCCTCGGAAACTAAAATGCTAAAGCCCTCGGGTAAGTCACAACGAAGTTTCCGGGAAAATAGGTTTTGATCCCAGGGTGGCCATGATGATGCCCTGATAGCCGCGCACGGCCGTCTGCAGCGCAGCAATCGTAACCTGTTCATCCACCACATGGGCGTCGCCCTCTGTCGCCGGACCAAAACCGACGGTGGGCACCTTAGCCACGCCGGCGCTATAAGCGGCATTGGTACAGAAGCGGTAAGCGCCCAGCTTTGGCGTTAAGCCAGCGCTGCGCAGTCCGCTCAATGCATCTTGAACAAAGGGATGGTCTTCCGCGAATTCCCAGGCCGGGAAAAACTTGGGGCCGCGCAGGATACTACCCTTGTAGGTGGGATATTCCCCCTCTGCGATACGCGCCTTGAAATCAAGCGCTGCCACTCCTGGCAAAGAGGAAATAGCATCTAGAACGCCCTCCTCGCGTCTCGCCGGGCAGCAGGCGGCGGTCATAAGTAACGCGGCAGCGGCTGGGAATGACGGAATGGCCAGGGTAAGGATCGGAAATGATATCGGTCAGGGCCATGATCGCCGGGCCCAGCAAGGGATGGTACGGCAAATCGATTTGCTCGATGGCCTGGATAACTTTAACCATCTCATGAACCGCGTTTAGGCCCAGGTGTGGACTCGACGAATGGGCAGGTCTGCCAAGGGTCTCTACCTGAATCTCAGCGCGACCACGACCGCCGCGATTCAGGTTGAAATCGCTGGCCTCGCCGATGACGACGAAATCTGGCCGGACTTGTTCCATCACCGCTGCCAGACTGATGCCTTCCATCACTTCTTCCATAACGGTGGTGCTGACAAAAACACGGCCGGCGAATTGGCTTCTATCTAAGCCGGCCACAGCATGTATCATTGCCGCCAGGGCCCCCAACATGTCGGCCGAGCCCCGGCCATGTAGACGGCCGTCCTGCACCTCTCCGCTAAATGGATCGCGCTGCCAAGTTGATCCCGGTGCAATGCCCACTGTATCGCAGTGTCCATCCAGCAGCAGCGTTTGGCCGGACTGCTTTCCCTCGACAACACCAACAGCGGAACCGTTGGCATCGACCCACACCCTGTCGAAAGCCAAAGCGCGCATCTCACGCATTATCAATGCGATTACCGGTTGTTCCTCTCCACTCAAGCCGGGTGTTTGCACCAACTTCTGAGCAAATTGTATTAAGCGTTCACTATTCATCTTGCTTTCTTCCACATGCGTTGCGCATTTTCATGGACACGACTGCGCATTTTACCCAGGTCGGCTTCGAGGACGACCCCGTCCCGTACCCGCCACTCTCCAGCAACCATCACATCCCTTACGTGCGTGTAATTGCGCCAGAGCAACAATTGTTCGTAGAGATTGTGGGCAGCCAGCGGGGTTGGCATGAGGCCGTCAATAAGCTGCAAATCGGCCGCCCATCCCGGCGCCAAGCGCCCCACCTTTTCCAAGCCCATCGCCCGCGCCCCACCTTCCGTGGCCAGATACCACACTTCATGAGCAGGCATCACCTGAGGGTTTTGATGATGGGCTTTATGAATGAGAAAGGCACCGCGCATCACTGCAAAAAAATCATTGATATAGCCGTCCGAACCTAAACCGACTGTCACCCCGGCTGCCAGCTGCTCGGGAATCGGCGCGATGCCCCCGCCCACTTCGCAATTGCTGAGGGGCATATGGGTCACCTTGATCCCCTTTTCGGCGATGATGGCCCGCTCACGTTCCGAAAGCTGCACGCATTGTGAGGCCATCATGCCTGGACCGGTAACGCCTAAATCATCGTAATATTCCAAGGTGCGTTTGCCAAAATGTTGCAGCGCATATTGCGGCTCATGGATACCTTCGTTGCAGTGCATGTGGGTCAACACATTCCTGTCGGCAGCCAGGCCGAAAGCGTGCTGGATGAAATCGGCCGAACAGGTAAATGTCGTGTGAAAACAGATCAAGCCTTGCACCAGCCCCCCTTCTTCGCGGCACAGATCTACGAACCCGGCATTTTCTTGCAGGCCAAGAAGTCCGTTTTCTTTGCTGACGCGCTCGGTGGACTCAAAGGAAAGAACTCCGCGCAGGCCGCGTCGCTCTACGACCTCTTTTTGGGCCAGCAGGGCACCCGGGATGGCAGAGGGAGCTTCCAGACAATCGTAAAAGCTACTGATTCCACTGCGCAGCATCTCGGCGCAAACCCAGTCGGTGGCAGCGCAAATCATTTCGCTGTCGAGAGCATCTTCGACCAGCGGCCACCAGAAATCTTTGAGAAAAGACCAGAAGCCAGAGGGAGCGTTTGCCAGCGGAATGCCATGGGCCAAAACTCCGTAGAGGTGCACATGCGCATTGACAAATCCGGGAGCGAGCACATGGCCACGAGCATCCAGGATATTGTCATCTGGAAACTGCACCCGCAGCTCAGCATGAGGGCCAACCGCATCAATCTGGCTACCCACAACGCGCACGCCCCACTCGCGTTTAGGCGTCTCGCCCGGAACGTCGATCAAGTAATCCGGTAGGATGAGTGTTTTGTTCATAGCTATCAGGCCTTTATTTGCACCCGCCCATCTCTTTTAGCCCCACCTTCCGCAGTGACGCCCCCGTTCTCGGTGATATAGGCAACCAGTTCGTCACGCAGGAAAAGGGGGGTGTCCATGTGCGACACCTGGCGGATATCCATCAAGGGCAAGCCCAGAAAATGCTGCGCATATTCTTCCCAAGGAGCAGCCAGTTCGCGCACGAAACTGCTGCAAACGATCTGAAAAGAGCGCTCCAACTGCTGCTCGATTGCACTATCATTTACAAGGATAGCGATCGCTTTAAGATCCTTGCGGCTGGACGCTGCTTCAACGGTGTAGCGCAGGTTGTGACTAAAATGGAGGAACCCACGTTCCGTATGCGGCTCACCCGGTAGATCGATACGATAGGCGTTGTCTTGCAAGAGCATTTGCAGTTGTTGCCCAGTAAGCCAGGTAATGCGTAGAACATCGGCAAAGGGCATTATGTTGAACCAGTCACCAAATTGCAATTCGCCGCCAACGGGCACGCCACAGCGCACGGCGGAGGCATCTACAAAAGCGAGGTCAACGTCATAGTTCTGGGCCCGGCAGCGAGCAACAAGCGCATCGGCGATAAAGTTGGCCAGGGCTGATTCTCCCGCGGCGAAGTTGTTGCGGACTTCATCAGAACCGAGATCGGCGAGATTGGCAACCTGGCCAAGGCTGCGCGTGAAAAGGGGACGAGCGATGTCGACCAGGGGCCGGACGTGGTTTGCTTCAAAAGAGTCGTCGATAGGCAGAGAAGCGGTGTTGGTTAAACGGACACTGGTCGCCGCCGTTCCCCTCGGCCGTACGGTTATAACCACTTCACCCACGAATCTGCCAAGCGTTCCAGCCTGAACGATGGGGATACCGTTGACAATGTTGTCGACAGTCAATCCTTGTTCGTTCAGGACGTGGTGTGTATGGGCACCTACAATGAGATCGACGCTACCATATGGCAGACTTCGCGCCAATTCCACATCACCCGCGTCGCGTACCGAGGTTGACCCAGCGACCATGCTATATCCCAGGTGGCTAAGGACGACGAGCACGTCGCATAACGGCCGTATCGCGGGCAGCATATTGTGCATCACGCGTACCGGGTTGACGATCTGCAAATTCGAGTATGAGGGCTGTCTGACCTGACCTGAGGTCGTCAGCCCGATGATTGCGACGCGGATACCTTTGGTCACCAACAGCGCTGCCGGATAGATTAGGCCAGCCAACCATTGGCAGCTAACCAGGTTTGCCGATAGCACCGGAAAGCGGGCATCCTTGCGTATCGCCTCGGCCAATACATCCGTTCCCAAATCGAGATCGTGATTGCCCAGGATGCTGACATCGATACCGGCCGCCGAATAGAGGCGAAAACCGGCGTGCAGCGCAAAAGAATCGGGATCATCGCCCATCAACTCGTCGAATATTGCACCGACAAGATCATCACCGGCGGACATGGCCAGCACGGCTGTGTCGGGATCAGCGCGGTGGTATTCGCGCACTTCGCGCAGGCGGCTCACGATACGGGATAAAACAGGTTGTTCACCCTGCGGCGTAAAACGGACAATATGACCGTGCAGGTCATTGATATGAAAGATTTTTAGGCGACATGAAGCGGAAGATAAATCAGAACGCGCAGATGGCAACACAACGTCCCTCTCCAGGTATGATTTCGCGAACAGGGGCAAGAGTAGGATTGCCGTCGAACAAGAATAGTTGGCTATCCTGCGCACCATGTGGATTGGCGGTAGATTTGATCAGGTGCAATACCCCAGAGTTCATAGTGCGATCACCAATCCGCGAATGCATCCACTACCGGCTTCATGTCATCCATCATGGGGTAGAGAATCGGGCAAGTGACGCCCGCGTCTATGTATTCGGCTACTTTTTCACGGCACTCGGCGGTTGTGCCGACGGCCATCACATTGCGCACCACGTCATCAGGAATGACGGCGCTGGCACGGATATAATCCTCCTCGGTTGCCGGCCAACTCATGATAGATTGCACCTTTTCCAGCAGGTCCTGGCTTACACCGCTGGCTTTCATGATATGTGGTTCAGTCGCCAGATAGTAGGAGACCAGTTTTTTCCCTTCAGCCATCGCCGCCGCCGGATCGTTGTCCGAGAGGCAGCAGACAAGCAGTTCGGGGCGATCCACTTCAGCGAGTGTTTTTCCTGCTTTCTGCGCACCTTTCTCTACCAGCTTGACCGCACTGCGTATGTAGTCCACCGAGACGACGTAATTCAGCACCACACCGTCACAGATCTCGCCCGACAGTTCGAGCATTTTGGGGCCGGTAGCGCCGATATAGATTGGAATGTCGCGCGGAGAGGTGTCGCCAAAGGCGACGATCCAGTTTGACGCGGTCCAGCTGTACAAACTCGCCCTGGTAGGTAACCTCTTCCATGGTAAATAGCTGCCGGATCGATTCCACATATTCGCGCATCGCCTGGAGCGAATTGTGGCGATTGACGCCCACGCGGCTTGAAATCGGTTCCCACCAAGCACCCAGCCCGAGCATAACACGGCCGTTCCCATCCACTCGCCCGCCCAGCTCCCACATGCTGCTCCACGACGCAGCGATGACGGCCGCGTTGCGCGTCCAGATTGGCAGCACCCCGGAGCCAATCCGCAGCCGCTTCGTGTACGTCAGAAACGCACTCATCATCACCACACAATCACGCGCCAGGCGTGTATCAGCCTGCCAGATTTCACTGAAACCACGCTCCTCAGCATAACGCGCTATTTCCAATTCAACCTGCATATCATGTTTATCTTGCATATAAAGCGCGAATCGGACGGACATAGTTTTACTCCTTCGTATGTAGCTGACAGCTGTCAGCAGTCAGCCATCAGCTGCCGGCTGCCCCCCAATACTTTCACCAGATGGTGGTGCGCCTTCAATTCTATAGATAATCACTCAAATCCACATCCGGGTAGCGGATACGTTCGCCGTAGTCGCGGCGATCCGGTTTGTATGTCGCGTCAATGCCGATTTTTGTGTGCACCCCTCTTTCATTGGCTGTGGGATCCATCTCGTGCCCCTGAGAACCTGGCACAACAAAATAATCTTGACTCCAATCCACGCGGTTTGTTAATGCCCAGAGCACGTCCGCCGGATCGTAGATGTTGACGTCCGGGTCGACAACGATCACCTTTTTGATGTTGACGTGGGCCGTAAATGCGGCCATGGCGATATTCTTCGGTTCCCCGGGGTTGCTTTTTACCACCTGCACAATGGCGGCGAAGCCGTTGCCATAGGGGGGTATGTGCAAGCCGGTCACATTGCGGCTGACATGCGTGACAAAGCGCAATAACAATGGTTCGCGAGGCAAAACGTTGCCGATATAAATATGTTCATCATGACCGGGGATGATGGTCTGGAAGATGGGGTTATCACGGTGGCAAACGGCCGTGACCTCGAAAACAGGACTGTCCCACATTTCACCATAATAACCATGAAATTCAGCCAAGGGCCCCTCTTCGCGCCGGGCTTGTGGCGGCAGAATTCCCTCAATCACAATTTCAGCATGGGCCGGAATAGCAATATCTACGGTCACACCTTTACAGACGGGAACACCTGCGCCGCGAATCGCCCCGGCAATAAGCAGTTCGTCGTCATCGTAACGCGCGCCGGCGGCAATGCTGATCGCAGGATCGACGCCGATTGCTATCGCTATTTCTAACGCTTCCCCCTTTTCTTCCTGCAGGCGATAGAACTGCATCACATGCCGCCATTCATTGACGTTGAAGCCAAAGGTGCGCGGCCCGAGAACTTGCATACGGTTATAGGAGAGATTGCCGCGCCCGTGCACTGGATCTTTGGTGACAGTAATGCCGCCCGTGATAAAAGGTCCTCCGTCATGGAGGCCATGGGTCGGAATGGGCAAGAGGCTTAAATCGATATCATCGCCCGTAATCACGTTTTGCCGCCAACCAGCCTCTGCAACGGATTGGGTGGCGACAGCCGCCGCCGGATCCAGGGCGCGGCCCATCACCGCGGTTATATCAGGTACATCACAATCCAGCGCCAGGGCAGCCAAGGCCGGGCTGCCCACCGCGCCAGCGAAAACTGGCCACGGCGCGCCCTCCACACTTTCAAACTGAACAGCGCCGCGTCCCTGTCGTTGGCAGCTGGCCGCAACATTTGCCAATTCATGAACCAGGCTCACGGGACGGTGGATCCGCACCATTTGTCCCGCTTTTTCAAGGGCCGCTATAAAAGTGCGAAGATCATCGATTTTTTTCATAAGAGCAATGTCTCTTTGAGGGAGGTTCGACAATGGTTGACGACCTGATTTTGCTTCCCATTATTGTAAAATTTACCATTCGTTTGTCAAGCGTGAATAAACACAATTAAGTACAACTTGACCGGGAAATTAGCTCTGATATATTCTTATTTTGTCAAAGGAAACCATTTACCTTCGTCCTTAACGTGGCGCGGGAAATGTAATCCAACGCTTGCGTTTTCAATAGGAATGTCAATGGATAAAGACAATATAAGCCATTACCCACTCGACTTACTCTCTCTTCTCTTCCGCCGCATGACATTGGTACGCGAATTCGAGCTGCGCGCCATTGAGGAAAGGCGGCGCGGTTTGATACCCGGTTTTATACATTCATGTGTAGGACAAGAGGCGACGGCCGTCGGGGCCTGCGCCGCGCTCAGCCAGGCGGATGTTATTACCAGCACCCACCGGGGACATGGTCACCTGCTGGGCAAGGGCGGGGATCCGAAATTTATGATGGCTGAATTGGCCGCCCGTTCCAGCGGGTACTGCCTGGGAAGGGGCGGTTCGCTGCATATCGCCGACTTCGATTTAGGCATCTTGGGCGCCAATGGCATCGTGGGCGGTGGTTTCCCCGTGGCGACCGGCGCAGCTTTGGCCTATCAGATGCGCGGCGATGCCCAGATCGCGCTGGCCTTCTTCGGCGACGGAGCCATAAACGAGGGCTCCTTCCACGAAGCCGCAAACCTGGCTGGACTCTGGAAACTACCTGTAATCTTCTTTTGTGAAAACAATCTTTATGGTGAAGGTACACCGCAAGATAAGCAAACTCCCATCGCCGATCTGGCGCTGCGCGCGGAAGGGTATGCTTTCCCCGGCGTGATCGTGGATGGCAATGATGTTCTTGCTGTTTATGATGCTACGCAAGAAGCGCGTGAACGTGCCCTGGCTGGGGAGGGCCCGACGATGATCGAGGCCAAGACTTATCGTTTTCGCGGACATTATGAGGGCGACCCGCAAGTGTATCGCCGCCCTGGCGAATTGGAGGCATGGAAAGCGCGTGATCCTGTCTCCACTTTTCGGGCGCGCCTGCTGGCAGCGAGCATTTTCGCAGCGGACGGTTTGGCTGAGATTGAGGCCTCCGTCCAATCGCAACTGGATGAGGCAGTGGCCTATGCAGCAGCTTCACCCTTCCCAGCGGTGGAGGAGGCTTTGGCAGGGGTTTATGCCGACACGCATGAAGGATTGGTGTTTTGATGCGCGAGATTTCCTATTCTGAAGCAATTCGTGAAGCGATGTGTGAAGAAATGCGCCGCGACCCAGATATCTTTCTTATGGGTGAGGATGTCGCTGTTTTTGGCGGCGTCTGGGGTGTTTCCGATGGTATGCTGGCTGAATTTGGGCCGAGACGTGTGCGCGATACGCCGATCAGCGAGGCAGCCATTATTGGCACGGGCCTGGGCGCGGCCATGGTGGGCATGCGACCAATTGTCGAAATCATGTTTGGCGATTTCTTGATGTGCGCGGGCGATCAAATCGTCAATCAGGTGGCTAAAGCCCGCTTTATGAGTGGTGGCAAGGCACGGGTCCCGTTGACCATCCGCGTCACTTCCGGCGCACCGGGGTCGGCCGCCGCACAGCATTCTCAAAGCCCTGAATCCTGGTTCATGAATGTGCCCGGGCTCAAAATCGCCGTGCCGTCTACGCCGGCCGATGCCAAGGGTTTATTCAAAGCGGCCGTTCGCGGCCATGATCCCGTGCTCTTTTTTGAGCATAAAATGCTCTACGGTGAAAAAGGGCCTGTTCCCGAGGATACGGACTTCACAATTCCGCTTGGTCAAGCCAATGTTATTCGCCCAGGCAGCGATGTGACCGTGATTGGCGTTAGTGTTATGGTAAAGAAAGCGTTGCAAGCGGCCGAATTGCTTGCCGGTGAAGGAATCAGCGTCGAAGTCATTGATCCACGCACCCTGGTTCCATTGGACAAGGAGACCCTCATTCAATCTGTAGCCAAGACCAGCCGGGTCGTCATCGCCCACGAAGCCCACGTGCGCTCAGGGCCAGCCGCGGAAATTGCGGCGATGTTGGCTGAAGAGGCGATTGAATATTTGGACGGCCCAATACTGCGCATCGGCGCGAAAAATGTGCCGCTGCCCTACAGCCCGCTCCTAGAGAGTTTTGTCCTGCCGGATAGTGAAGATATTGTAACGGCCGTCAGGTCATTGATGTAGCTATTATGTCCAGCCAAGCTCGTTACGAAGTTGTTATGCCCAAGCTGGGCCTGATCATGAGTGAGGCCCTGCTTGTGGAGTGGTACCAGCAGGAAGGTGCCTGGGTGGAAAGTGGCGAACCGCTGTTCGCTCTGGAAAGCGATAAATCCACGCTAGAAATCGAGGCTCCCGCCAGTGGTTATCTGGAAACTGTTGTAGCCGCGGGACAAACGGTTCCGGTAATGACGCCCGTGGCCTACCTTCGCAAAAAGAAAGGGACTACTATGGAAGATCCCATGCAACCATCCCCTGCTTCCACACCAGCAATGTCGCTTTTGGATAGCGTCGGAACCACACCGGCCGTGAGTGAACATTCTCTTGAAATCATCCGGGCCACGCCTAAAGCGCGCAACCTGGCGCGCCAGCGCGGGCTTACCCTTGCCGGCAAACGTGGCAGCGGACTACGTGAGATGGTTGTGACGGCAGATCTAGAGCAATTTGTTGAGCCGGCTGCCATCAAGGCGACGCCAATAGCACGAAAAATGGCGGTCGACTGCGGCCTTGATCTGGCAATGGTGACTGGTACGGGGGCTAAGGGGCAAATCACGCGCGAAGATGTGACCCGCGTACTGGCGGCTATTGTGGCCCATCCAAGTGCGACGACAGTGCCTACGCCGCCTCCAGCAAAACAACTGCCTCTTTCAGGATTGCGTGCGGTTATCGCCGAACGGCTGAGCGCAAGCTGGCAAGAACGTCCTCAGGTCACCCTGACCTGCGAAGTGGATGCCACAAACCTGGTCAACGCAAGGCAGCAGTTGATTGCCGAGACAGGAGAGAAGATGTCGTTCAACGTTTTCTTCGTGCTTGCCGCGGCAAGAGCGCTGCGAGAGCATCCGCACGTCAACGTGCGCCTGACGAGCAGTGAGCTTGTTTTTTTGCAGGCGATCAACATTGGTATCGCTATTGATACGGACCGCGGGCTTCTCGTTCCAGTTGTGCACCATGCAGACAAGAAATCGGCGCCGGCGCTGGAGGCGGAGATCAACATGCTTGCCCAACGCGCGCAGCAAGGCCAGTCGCTGCCGGACGAGTTAACAGACGGCACCTTCACCATAACGAACCTTGGCGCGTTTGGCATCGACGCCTTTACGCCAATTATCAACCCGCCCGAAACGGCCGTCCTGGGAATCGGCCGTATCGCCCCGCGCCCATTTGTTGTAGGGCGACAGCTTGAAGTGAGAGACACGGTCACGCTGAGTCTGTCGTTTGATCATCGGCTGCTTGATGGCGCTCCCGCGGCGCGCTTTTTGCAGCGCATAACGGAACTGCTGGAACGCCCCATTGCCCTGATTGGGTTTGGCCATGAAACTTGATAACGCCGTGGTACTGATCACCGGCGCCGCCCAGCGCGTGGGGCGCATTATCGCTTTGCACCTGGCGGAACAGGGAGCGCACATAGCGTTTAGCTACTATCTGGACGGCGAACCGTGGCAAAAAACTCGGGCTGAGATTGAAGCGTACGGCGTGCAATCGCTGGCCGTACAAACGGAAGTTCGCGACGCCATGCAGATCAACGGCTTGGTCGCCGGCACGATAGAGCGATTCGGCCGTGTGGATGTACTGATCAACAACGCCTCGGTCTGGCTCAAATCCCCGTTCCTGGATATCAGAGAGCAGGATTGGGATCTCGCTTTGGACGTCAATCTGAAGGGGCCCTTTTTAGCCGCGCAGGCTGTTGCGCCGCATATGCTCGCCCAAGGAGAGGGGGTGATTCTGAATATCACCGATCTTTCTGCATTTCAAGTGTGGCCTGGTTATGCCCATCACGCCGCCAGTAAGGCGGGACTGGTGGCCCTGACAAAGTCGCTGGCGGTCGAGTTGGCTCCTGCTGTGCGCGTTAACGCCATCGCGCCTGGAACGGTACTGCTGCCAGACAATTATTCAGCCGAGAAAAAGCGGTGGGCCGAAGAGAACTCTTTGTTGAAGCGGACAGGGCAACCGCAAGATGTGGCCCGCCTGGCGGCCTTCTTGATTGAGAATGAGTTCACGACCGGCGCCGTATATTTTGTGGATGGCGGACGGGCGCTGGTATAGGGTAATTGAAGAGAAGTTGAACTTTTCCGCAATCGAGCGCACCCTGCGATCAAAGCACAAAAAGTTCAACTTCTTTGGTCTCCAAACCGAAGTGGCTGTCTTATGCATACTATCCTAATAGATGATGGAATCGTACTTACCGCTGATGGTTGGGCTAATCCCGGTTATGTTTGGATTGTCGGAGAGCGTATTGCGGCCGTCGGTGCGGGTGAAGCGCCAGCCGATTTAGCTGCCCAGGCAGAGGAAATCATTTCAGCCCAGCACTGCGCAGTGATGCCAGGACTGGTTAACGCCCATACCCATTTGAGCCAAACCTTTATGCGTGGGCTGGCTGGGGGACGGCCATTATTGCCCTGGCTGAGGGAACTGATCTGGCCGCTGCAAGGCGCGCTCACGCCGCAAGATCTACACCTGGCCGCCTTGCTGGGGCTGGTTGAGAACCTGACCTGCGGCGTGACCAGGGTAGTCAACCATCACAAAGTCGCACCCACACACGCTCACACCGACGCCGTTTGCGAGGCTGCTTTGACCGCAGGCCTGCGCGTCACGTTGGCGCGATCCTGGACAGATCTGGGCAGTAACGCCGAGCCTGCAGACGCTATTATGAGCGACCTGCAACGTCTATTTGGCCAATGGCAGGGTTCTGAGCGGCTAACAATCGCCAACGGGCCGTTGGCGCTTTGGCGCTGTTCTACCGGTATGCTGCAACGCAGTCATGAACTGGCTCAAAAGTACGGATCGTTCACCCATTTCCATGTTTCCGAAAGCCAGGATGAAGTAAAAATGTCGCTGGATCAGAGTGGACAACGCCCGGTGACGTGGCTCGATGCCATTGGTGTCCTGGGGCCGGACACGCAGGTCGTTCATGCCGTGTGGGTGGATGAATCGGAAATCGAGCTGTTGGCAGAGCGTGGCGCGCCGGTGATTCATTGCCCGGTGAGCAATGCCATCCTCGGTTCCGGCATTGCACCGCTGGCGGAGTTATTAAGCAGCAATATCGCAGTGCACCTGGGAACGGACGGGCCGGCCAGCAACGATACACAAGATATTTGGGAGACGGTTAAAACGGCCGTTAACCTCGCCCGCGCCCGAGCATTAGATGCGACCGCCTTGCCACCCGCTGTTGCTCTGCGCCTGGCAATGGGAGAAACCGCCCTAATCCCTGGTTCAGCCGCGGATCTCATTCTAGTCGATCTCAACCATCCTCGGGCCATGCCTGTCCACGACGTCGATTCTGCGCTGGCGCTGAGTACACATGGCAGTGATGTGGATACCGTGATCGCCGGCGGGCAGATATTGATGCGTAAGCGGCGCGTACTGCCAGTGGATGTTCCAGCGCTGCTAGAGGCGTGCCGCTACGCGGTCAAAGATTTGCGCCAACGGGCAGGGATTGACGATACAGCTTAGAAATCCGGTTTTTTTGATCTGGAACATTCCTTTGTTGCATAGACGAAACTGTTGACTTCATACAGGCCCAAAACCAGGTTTCTAGGGTTTCTTCTGAAGCACTTTTGTTAAGTATTTCTTGACGTCCGTTAAGGCGTATGCTAATCTGTTAGCCAAATATGGTGCTCGTTCTTATCAGATATGCACCCTATGGAGTGTATTCTTAACAATATCATTGCGTAGATAGGGATTGAGAAGCGGAAGTTGCGATGTTGCTGGGATATGGAAACTTTCCTCTCGCTGCTACACAACATCGATACGACTAGTTGGTTTTTAGTCGATTACCCTACCTCAGATAGTTAGCCGAGCTTCCCTGTGTTTTGTAGGGTGTCGTCAAAAATGCATTGCTGCGTGGTTACGCAGTCGTGCAAATCTGTTTTGTATCGGCCGTTTTAATAGAACTTACCCGAGGAGAAAAACCTATCATGAAACGTAGATGGATTTTGACCACATTTGTTGTGATCTTCGCTTTGCTGCTTGCGGCCTGCGCCCCGGCAGCCGAAGAGCCGGCCAGTGAAGCTGCGCCAGCGGAAGAGTCTGCCGCTGAAGCCGCACCTGCAGAAGAGTCTGCCCCAGCAGAAGAGTCTGCCCCGGCAGAAGAGCCGGAAGCGCCCATGGAAGCACAGGAAGTTGTCTCCTGGTACCAATACGATCAGAATAACGAAGACCCCGCCAGTGACGAACGCGTGGGCAACGAGTATCTGCGCAACACAATACCGCAGTTCAATGAGCAGTTCGCAGGCCATTGGATCTGGGTAAACCAACCAAAAGCTTTTGACAAGATGACGACTGAACTGGTTGCGGCCGTACAGGCGGGTGGTGATGTTCCCGATCTCTTTGAACTCAGCAACAGCCAAGACATCATCCCCTTTTATCAGAATGGAACGGTCCAGGATTTAACCGAGTGGGCCCAGGCGCAATCGTGGTGGTCCGATCTTGACCCCAACGGAATAGAAGGCTGTAAAGGACCAGACGGCAAGCTCTATTGTGTTCCGATTTCCCAGCGACCCCAGCTTGTTTACGTTTGGAACGATCGCTTCCCGAACGGTTATCCGGCAACGCCCGAGGAATTCATGGCACAAGCAGAGGCGTTGAAGGAAGAAGGGTTGTATGCTATCACCTTCTTTGGCTCGACCGACAAAGGCGGGGAAGGCTTAACACGCGCTATCTGGACGGTAATAGCTTCTTTTGGCGGGAAGCTAGATGATGGCGAGGGCAACATGATGCTCAATACGCCCGAAAATGTGGCTGCCATCGAATTCCTGCGCGAGATTGTAGCCAATGAGTATGTGCCCGAGATCGCCTTTGCGGGAGGTTTCCAGGAGGAAGAGGCATTCAAAGATTCTTCCGCCGGCTCCTTCCCCACAGGGCTTTTCGGCTATCGCTATGTGAATCCACTCACGGCACCTAATGGCACAGCCTATGACAAGGGCAGCGCAGAGGATATGCTGGACGCCATCGCGGCCGGTGATGTCTATCTCTCGCCGTTCCTGTCGGTTGAGGGCCAGGACCCGGGCTGTGGTGTTGACGTTGCGGGTTTAGCCATTCCAACTGGAGCACCAAACCCAGAGGGAGCGTACGACTACATCAATTGGGTTATGAGTCCTGAACAAAACGCAGAGTGGGTAGCCGGTCCTGGCGGTGGCTTCCCCGTACTCGGAGCAACACAATCCCATGAGATCTTCCAGGCTCCGTTCTACAAAGCGGCAGCGGAAGCGGTTGGCAGCAGCTCCTGCAGTCCCTGGTATGGCTCGCTACAACGACCCAATGAAGCCCAGGATATGGTTATGGCGACGGTCTATAAGCTGATCAAAGAAGATCCTAGCGCAGATATCGCTGGGGAATTGACAAAAACGGAAGAGGAGTATAACTCAAATAACTAGGTGATTCTAGGGAATCACTCCTCACCATTTGTTGAGATCACAAAGTGACAAGGTGAAATTCATCTTGTCACTTTGTGAATATCGTTAAGAATCCTCCGAGGGTAATCGATCTATGCGAAACAGGTTACTCGGTCGGGCAGGTAGAAATCGGTCGCGCAACTCTCTCCCCTTCTGGTTAATCCTGCCGACGATCCTGGTACTGCTTGCCATACAAGTTTATCCCGCCTTGTATACGGTGTGGCTGAGTCTGCAAGAGCGAGAGCCAACTGGCTGGACGTTCGTCGGCTTGCGAAACTTCGAACGCCTTTTTGGCATGAGTGCGTTCAGTGAAAGCATCGGGCACACTGTTGTCTTTCTTACTGGCTATGCCAGCCTGACAATGATCGGCGGGTTTGTTATCGCGCTCCTGTTAAACCGCAATGTACGCCTGTCGGGATTCTATATCACCTTGCTCTTTATTCCCTGGATCGTTGCCGACATCATTGCCGGCATGGTGTTTCGACTTTTGGTCGTGCCGGATTACGGGCTGCTTTCGGGCATCCTGCAGAATCCAGCGATAATTCCGCCGGATGGATTGTCGGTGCTGACGGCCGTGCCACCACGGCCGTGGTTCGGCGACTTTCCATTTCCCCCTGCGCCGGCAATGATCTTCCTCATCTTGGCTTCTGTATGGCGTGCACTGCCATTTGTCACTTTACTGCTGCTGGCTGCCATGCAGACAGTTCCCAACGAACTGATCGAAAGTAGTCGAATCGACGGCGCGAAAGGGTGGCAGATTGTTCGCTATATCATGGTGCCCTTGATGTTGCCAACGATGGTAGTTGCGCTCTTCAGCCTGACATTGAGCGGTATGAATGGGGTTGGCATGGTCTTCAGTCTTACCGGAGGGGGTCCTGGCACGTCGACACAAGTATTAAGCTATTTGCTCTATACGATCGGCTGGGACCGGCTTCAATTTGGCCGGGCAGCGGCATTGGCGTTGATGATTGCCATTGTCAACTTGGGCTTGATTTCGGGCACGCTACACCTGACACGCGTCAATGAAAGGAGTGCGTGAAATGCGAATTATTTCTTCTCCATCTCGCCAAACCTGGGAACGATTGTTGGTCAACCTGGCGCTGATCGCGATCGTTATCTTTGCCATGCTGCCCATCGCGACCACGGTATTGATCTCCTTCAAGAAACAGCAGGATATTACGCGCAAGCCGCCTGTCATCTTCCCTTGCGATACGCCTACCCAAGCCTTTGATATACGCGCCTGTCGATGGTCAGTAGAGGGCTACGATCGCGTGATTGCGCCAAAGCCATCAAATTCGCTTTTGGGATTCTCCCTGACTGGCAATATGCTGCGCACCTACCTTCCCAACACCTTGGTATATGCGACGACGACCTCGCTCCTTGTCGTGTTGTTTGCCGGATTGTCCGGCTATGCATTTTCACGCTACCGTTTTCGCGGTCATGGGTTATTGATGGGGGCCATTCTGGCCATCACGGGTGTACCGTTACTGACGAATCTGCTGGGACTTTACCAAATGGGCGTAACGCTGCGCAAAGCATCGATACCATTCTACGATGACCGCTTCTTCATTATTCTTGTATACATGGGTTTCTTTCTTCCACTCAGTGTATGGATCGCCAAGGGCTTCTTTGATGCCATCCCGCGAGAGTTGGAAGAGGCAGCGCTGATCGACGGGTGCAGCCCGATGGGCGTACTTATGCGCATCACGATGCCCCTGGCACTGCCAGGCCTGCTGGCGATTTTTCTACTCACCTTTGTCAGCGTCTGGAATGAATTCATCGCCGGCTATTTACTTATTGCCAAGAATGAGCACAAACCGGCCATGTTTGGTCTCTATGAATTCCTTGGACAGAACATTATCAATCTACAGGTCATCGCTGCGGCATGCATCTTAATTGCCGTGCCCATGATTATTCTTTTCCTATTCACACGGCGCAGCTTCTTCAAGGCGATGGTCGAAGGCGCGGTCAAAGGGTAACTAAAGGTTATTGGAAACATGCCTGAATTATTAGCGAAAGCAGCACACGAACTACTCATCGACGGCAAATGGGTGCCTGCCGTTTCCAACCAGACTTTCAACAGCGAAAACCCCTCCAACGGCACAAGTCTGGGAACCCTGGCATTCGCCGCAAAAGAAGATGTTGATCGCGCTGTAACGGCCGCCCGAGCCGCACTCACAGGCCCCTGGGGTGATTTAAGCCCTGCGGAACGGGAAGCATACCTGCGTCGATTGGGCGATCTGATCGCCGCCAACGCCGAAGAATTGGCGCAATTGGAATCAATGGAAAACGGAAAACCTATTTGGCACACGCGAGCCATTGACGCACCGGTCGCCGCCCAGTTGACCTATTCTTTTGCTGGCTGGCCTTCTAAAATCGCCGGCTACACGCCTTCCGTTTCTGTGCCCAATAAGCTTGTTTACACCCGGCTCGAGCCGGTCGGCGTGGTCGCTATCATCATTCCCTGGAACTATCCGCTCATCCATACCATGCAAAAATTAGGACCCGCCCTGGCTTGTGGTAACACAGTCATCTTCAAACCGGCCGAACAGGCTTCGCTGGCTGTTCTACGATTGGGCGAACTTACTCAAGAGGCGGGATTCCCGCCAGGCGTAGTCAATATGCTCACGGGTGATGGACCTACGACGGGAGCGGCATTGGCCAACCACCCGGATATCAACAAAATCGCCTTTACCGGTTCTTTGAGCGCCGGCCAGAGCGTCATGCAGGCAGCGGCAGGAACGATCAAGCGGATAACATTGGAATTGGGCAATAAATCAGCCAACATCATTTTTGCCGATGCAGATTTAGAGGCAGCCGTCGCCGGTGCGTTTCAAGCGGCCTTTGGCAATACCGGCCAGAGCTGTGTGGCCGGGTCGCGACTATATGTACACAAAGAGCTTTACGAGACGGTCGTCGACCGGTTAATCGTCATGGCCGAGGCGGCAAAGATAGGACCTGCACTGGAGCCGGAAAGCAAACTGGGCCCCATCATCAATCAATACCAGATGGAAAGCGTGCTGAATTATATTCAGAGCGGCGTAGACCAGGGGGCGATCCTTCGCTGTGGTGGCGAACGTCTGACTGCCGGGGAACTGGACCAAGGGTATTTCGTCGCGCCAACTATTTTTACCGGGGTTGAGGACAGCATGAGGATCGCCTGTGAAGAGATCTTCGGGCCGGTGCTGCCGATTTTTAGCTTCGAGACGGAAGCGGAAGTGATCGCTCGCGCTAACGACACGAAGTATGGTTTGGCAGCCGGTGTTTGGACACGCGACGTGGCAAGGGCGCATCGCGTCGCCGCTGCGTTGAAAAGCGGTGTCGTCTGGGTCAACAGTTACGATATGTTCGACGCTTCCGCTCCTTTTGGCGGTTTCAAGAGCAGTGGTTTGGGGCGGGAAAACGGCCGTGAGGTGATAGACGCCTATACCGAAGTCAAAGCCGTCTGGGTAGACACCCGGTGATGGATAGATTTAGTTTCCATCTACCTACGAAAATACTCTTCGGCCAGGCGGCGCAAGAGCTGTTGCCGCTTGAATTGGCAAAGCTGGATGCAAAAAACGTCTTATTGGTTAGCGATCCGGGATTGGACCAGCTTGGGTTGGTCGTGCAAATGGCGACCAGCTTGCAGCAAGCAGGGATTGCCGTGGTCACATTTACGGCCGTCAGCAGCAATCCCACAAGCGACGAAGTGGCGGCCGGATTAACGACAGCCCGCGAGCACGAGGTAGATGCGGTCGTTGCCCTAGGTGGTGGCAGTCCCATTGATGTCGCCAAGGGCATCGCGCTCTTATTGGCAAACGGCGGCGCCTATGCCGACTACCAGTGGCATGGAAAAGCGATCACCGAGCGTAGTTGGCCGCTGCTGGCCATCCCGACGACGGCGGGCACGGGCAGCGAAGTAAGCAAAGTCGCCGTCGTTTCTGATCCGGACAAGCCATTTAAGAAAGGCGTTCTCAGCCCGCTGATGTTTCCTCATGTGGCCCTCGTCGATCCTGAACTGACGCGCGGTCTGCCTCCTGGATTGACAGCAGCCACAGGCATGGACGCCTTCATCCACGCTTTAGAGGCGTTTATGGGCAAGCGAGCCAATCCCTTCACTGACCAACAGGCACTCTCGGCAATGCAGGTCGCCTGGAGGCACCTTCCCCGCGTCACGGCCGATGGCAACGATATGGAATCTCGCCAACAGATGATGCTGGCCGCCTTGTGGGGTGGCATGGCCATGGATCATGCCGGGTTGGGACTTGTTCACGCCCTTTCGGGACCGTTGACCAGCCATACCGACCTGCATCACGGGTTGGCCAACGCGCTGCTGTTACCGTACGTTGTACGTTTTAACCTGCCGGCTATTCCCAGAACACGGCGGCAAATCCTGAACGAATTGTTTGGGCTCGGTGCTGCAGCCAATGAAGAGAATTTAGTGCATGCCCTGAAGCAATTCATTGAGGGGCTGGGCTTGCCTTTCTGCTTGAGCCAGCTTGATATACAGCTTCAAGGCGCGGATTTGGACCGTATCGCCGAGGAGACAACACGTATGGTGTTAATTCACAACAATCCTCGCGCGGCGACAGCAGCAGATTGCCGCATGATCCTGGAACAAATAGCATAAGGAGGCTTGATGGAAAAAGCGATAACATCCCAGACAGTCGCCGAATTCGTCCAGGAAGTAGGCAATCAATCTCACGCTATGGCCGGCGCGGTCATCGCTCTCTCGGCCGGACAAGCCGCCGCTTTGGGCCAAGCATGTATGCAAATAAGCCAGGCTGATCTTGAAGTAGAGGATGAAGCCAACGAAAAGCAGATCGCGCGCTTGACTCTCATGAAAAATGAATTACTTCAATGGTGCGACCGGGATGCAAATGCTATCGCCGAGTTTGTCGCCCTACGTGATGCAGGTGAAACACTGAAAGGGCAGACGTTATTATGCAGCGCTCCGGCGAGAGTGAGCCGGCTTTCCATCGATATTGCTAATATGCTGCAGGATTTTCGGCCGTTCGTGGGCAAGCGGGTCCGGGATGACCTGGAAATGAGCATCAGCTTGTTAGCAGGCACGGCCCAGGCTGCCATGTTGCTCTTGGACAGCAATTTGCGCATCTGGCCGGAACAGGCCTTGTTATCTGAATTTGATCCCATTAGGGATGCATTGATCGCGGATATTAGCACCCTCAGCCCAGTGAAGCGGATACCAAAATGAAAGAGCAGCAACGCTACCGGGTTGTTTTTACAACGGAACGGGGACAGAGACATCAGCAAGATGCACTAGAGGCCGCGCCGCAGATTCTGGACGTGGTCATGTTACGCCAGCCAGATCTGGATACATTACGTTCCCATCTTGCCGAAGCTGACTACTTCATTTCTGAGCGGGCGGGAGCGATAGACGCCAGTTTGATCACGTCGGCAACAAAGCTGAAACTGATCTTACGGCTCGGATCCACGACTTATGATATTGACTTGGAAGCGGCCCAAGCTGCCGGGATCCCCGTCTGTTACTGGCCCGTCTCCACTGTTATATACGTGGCCGAACATATGGTGATGCAGATGCTGGCTCTTAGCAAAAAGTTGCCTGAATCAGAAGCCATCGCCTTGGCCGCGAGCCGTGAGTGGGCGGAAAGCAAACGCACTGATGAGGACACCTTCGCCTACAATTGGTCTGCTCGAAAGAATGTGCAAGGATTGTGGCAACGCACGGTCGGCATTCTTGGTCTGGGTGAAATCGGCATTGAATTAGCCCGCCGGCTGCAAGGTTGGAACTGCACTCTGATCTATCACAAACGCCGCCGTCTACCTAAGCGTGTGGAGACAGATTTGGGGCTTTCTTACGTCGATAGGGACACGCTCTTGGCCGAGAGCGACTTTGTCGCCAATCTATTGCCTTACTTTCCCGACACAGACATGCTGCTTGATGCCGCCAAGATCGCCACAATGAAAGAAGGAGCAAATATCGTGAGTTGTGGCAGCGGTAGTGTTGTCGATGAGCGCGCTCTGGCCGAAGCTATCAAGAGCCGTAAGCTGGGCGGCGTGGCGCTGGATACTTTTGAGTGGGAGCCAATCAAACCCGACAATCCACTCATCGGCCTGGCAAGGGACGGTTTCAATGTGCTGCTAACACCGCACATTGCCGCAGGAACAACGTCCGCAGCACGCCAGCAGCGTGTGGGTGATTATGCCAATATCATGAACCACATTAACGGAGAGCCACTCAAATATCGGGTTGCTTAAAATTGGGGGAATTCATGAGTACCATTCTGATAGAAGGCGGTTCGGTTGTTACGGTAGATGATGACAGCCAGGTACACCGCAAAGGTTATGTCTTTATTGAAGATGATTTGATCACGGCCGTGGGCGCGGGCGAACCTCCAGGCCAACTGCGTAAAGCAGATAGGGCAATTGACGCGACTTTGATGGCCGTCATGCCGGGCATGATCAATGCACACACCCATTTGTTCCAGACTTTCATCCGCGGCCTGGCTGATGATAAACCATTGTTGGAGTGGCTGAAAGCAGCCATCTGGCCTATAGCACGAGCCTTGACGCATGAAGAGGCTTACGTGGCGGCCCTGGTTGGTATGGTCGAAAACATCCGCGGCGGCGCGACATCGGTCATTGACCATCAATACATTCACACTGAACCGGGCAATGATGATGGCGTATGCCGCGCCGCCGACGAAGCGGGGATGCGCTTCTTGCTGGCCCGCGGCTGGGCGGATATAGATTACCACCCCGCCTTTATGGAAAGCCCGGAACAGATTATCAGCGAGACGACGCGACTGCGGGAGAAGTGGCAAGTGCAGGGTAACGGCCGTATTCGCGTCGAGTTTGGCCCGCTCATTCCCTGGGGCTGCACTGAAAACACAATGTGCCGCACGCATAAACTCTCCCAAAAGTGGGGCGCAGGCACGCATATCCATGTTGCCGAGACCAAGATCGAAGTGGATATGAACCTGGAATCGCGGGGAAACCGTCACATCGAATGGCTGGCTGAGATGGGGGTGCTTGGCCCAAATATGCAGCTGGTGCACAGTATCTGGCTGGATGACAAAGAAATCGATCTCATCGCCCAACATGGTGCCATCGTCGTTCACTGCCCGGTCAGCAATATGTACCTGGCCTCGGGGGTGGCACGTGTGCCAGAAATGCTGCAGCGGGGCATTACGATCGCCTTGGGCACCGATGGCCCGGGCAGTAACAACAGCCAGGATATGCTCGAGATATTAAAGACGACAGCGCTTCTACATAAAGTACACAGTTTGGATGCTACGATATTGTTGCCGGAGGATGTGCTGTCGATGGCCTGCCGCGGCGGCGCGATCGCCTTCGGGATGCCGGAACAAATTGGCTCGCTGGAGGTAGGCAAAAAAGCGGATGTGGTTCTGGTGGATCTGGACACGCCTATGGCGATGCCGGTTCATCGCGTGCCTTCGGCCTTGGTCTACAATGCCAGCACACGGGATGTCGATACCGTGATTGTGGACGGCCGTCTGCTCATGCGCCACAAAGAGATACGGTTTCTCGATGAAAAAGCGTTGCTGGCACGCGCGCGGCAAACATGCGCCAACCTGTTTGAACGCGCCGGAGTTATTGCGTATTGAAAAGGAGAGGCTTCCAGGAGACAGCTTTCAGCCGGTGACTGAAAGCTAATGGCTGTCGGCTGAAAGCTACCTAAATAATGAATCCGAAAGACAAGACTGCCCTCATCACCGGTGGCGCGCATCGGGTGGGCAAAGCCATCACGTTGGCCCTGGCCCAGGCCGGCGCCAACGTCGTCATCAACTACAACACGTCGTCAGCAGCAGCCGAAGAAACGGTGGCCGACGCCAAAGCGCTGGGCGTCAGCGCATTGGCGATCCAGGCCAATATTGGCAACTATCAGGAAGTGGGATCAATGGTCGCGGCGGCAGTGGCCCAGTTCGGCAGCGTGGACATATTGGTTAACAACGCCTCCCTGTGGATGGAAACTCCCTTCCCGACCGATGATCCAGGCGATTGGCATCGCGTGACCAACATCTTGATTAACGGCGCGTTCTACTGCGCCAATGCGGTTGCTCCACTTATGCTCAAAAACAGGGATGGCACCATCATTAACATCATCGATTTGGCCGCTTTCGAGCCGTGGCCCAACTTTATCGCCCACAGCGTAGGAAAATCGGCACTGCTGGCCTTGAATCGGCAATTGGCATTGGAATTGGCTCCTTATGTGCGGGTCAATGCCATCGCGCCTGGCCCTGTCTTGCCTCCAGTCGATTATGGTCCGGAGAAGATTGCTCGTGCGGCACGCAAGACCCTGCTTGAACGTTGGGGTACGCCCGAAGATATCGCGGAAGCGGTGTTGTTCTTCATCCAGAGCGAATTACATTACCGGCGAAGCATTGGCCGTGGATGGCGGTCAACGTATCGCCTACCGCAAAGACGAACACGGGTGATGGAAGCACTCTTGGGACTGGATGTGGGCACAACCTCGACCAAGGCTGTGCTCTTCAATCTGGCGGGCGCGGAACTGGCACGGGCCGTCGCTCCTCCTTATCACAATCGGACGCCCAGGCCAGGCTGGGTAGAGCAGGAGCCGGAGGAAATTTGGCAGGCGGTATTGACGGCCGTTCGTGGGGTAATGGCTCAGGTTGGTACAGAAGTAGAAGTTCGCGCGCTGTGTTTGGCTGCGCAGAGCGGATCGTTACTGCCCGCCGATGCCAACGGAGAACCCGTTTATCCACTCATAACCTGGATGGACGGCCGTACGGCAGAGCTTGTGCGCCAATGGAAAAAAGAGGGTTATCAAGAGCGCATTAAACCGCTCAGTGGTTGGTCGCTCTACCCTGGATTGTGCTTACCTACTATCGCCTGGCTGCGCCAAAACAATCAGGAGATATTCGCCGCAGCCCGGCACTACTTCTCCGTCAATGATTTCATCGCCTACCGGCTAACCGGGCAATATTGCAGTAACCCCTCTAATGGGGGTGGCATGCAACTTGTAGATATCCACAGCGGACAATGGAGTCCCTATCTATGTAGTTTGGCCGGGATCACGCCCGACCAACTTTCACCGATCCTGCCTGCCCTTGCGCCTGTCGGCGCTATCAAGCCAGAAGTTTGTCGCGCCACTGGTCTCAGCGGAAACCCGGTTCTGGTCAACGGCGGGCATGACCAGGGCTGCACCGCAATTGGGCTAGGCATCATAGAACCAGGAAAGCTGCTGCTGGCATGTGGCACGGCATGGGTCATCACCGGCGTCATTGATTCCCTCGCCACCGACCCCGCGCCGCCCGCGACCCTGGATCTAAACTTCCATCCTGCGCCAAGGCGATGGACGATCTCCCAATCATTGGGCGGGCTTGGAGCGTCGTTAGAATGGTGGGTTAATCAAGCGTGGCAAGGCGTCCATGAACCACTTTCGCGCTCGGAAAGGTACGCTGCCCTGGATGACGAAATGTCTTTGACTATAGTGGGGAGCAGTGGACCTACCTTTCTACCGTTGACCGGTGGGCATGACGGCCCGGCCACAACACAAGGCGGCGGATTTATGGATCTGCAGTTAGACAGTACACGGGCTGATATGGCGCGGGCAATTATGGAAAGCGCAGCTTTTGAACTGCGTTGGGCATTATCCACGATCCAGCGAGCGAATTTACCGATTGATGGTTTGTGGATGGTAGGCGGCGCAGCGCAAAGCCCCCATTGGCCTGCCATCCTGGCTGATGTACTCGGCATCCCAATCTATGTGCCGCAATATGACTACTGGCCGGCATTGGGCGCTGCCATCCTGGCTGGGGTTGGCATTGGGCGATTTGAGAGTATCGAAGATGGTCTGGAACGCTTTCAAAAACCGGCGCAGCATGTCGCGCCGGATGAATCTTTGCAGTCGTCTTATGACGCTAGCTTTGCGAACTACAAACGTTTTGCGCAATACGTCGAGCGCTAGCTTTTGCTAAACAGAGCATTATTTGAGGAGACAGCATGCGTGGCCCGCACCACCATGAGGGAAGATTGTAGCGCGATCATTGGCCCTTGTGGTCTTGGTCAGATCGCGGATCGATTTGCCAAATCAATTTACACAGGAGGGCGGGTTTGAAACTGCACCCCTACCGTAGAGGGAACACGATGACAAAACCAACTGTTGCTATTACCATTGGACAATCCCACTACAAACGCATGTTCAGCCAGGAAGCGTGGGACGATTTGGCATCTTTTGCCACTGTCGCCCACCATCCCGGGCAAGAAGCGGCAAACAAGAAAGAACTAATCGCTCTCCTGCCGGATGCGGACGCTTGCATTACCAGTTGGGGCGTTGCCACCCTCGACGCCGATGTCATGGCCGCTGCGCCTCGTCTACGAGCGATGGCGCACATGGGCAGCAGTGTCAAACGCTTCGTTTCAGATGCTTTCTGGGAGCGAGGGATGCATTTGACGAGCGCCGGCATTGTCCTGGCACGTGACGTCGCCGAAACAACCCTGGGACTGATGATCGTTGGCCAGAAGCGCATCTGGCCGCTGGGGCAGCATGTGCGGGATGGCGGTTGGCGGGATTCCCCGGCCTGGGACCGCTGGTCTTCGCGCGAGCTTTATCGGCAGGAAGTGGGCATTATCGGGGCCAGCAATGTCGGCCGTTATGTCATCGAACTGCTTAAGCCTTTTGGGGCCTCGATTCTGCTTTATGATCCATTCGTCAGCGAAGAAGAAGCGGTCAAGCTGGGAGTTACGAAATTGGATCTTGCCAAGCTCTTGAGCCGCGCCGATGTCGTCTCCCTACACGCTCCAGCCAACGCACATACGCGCCATATGCTCAATGCACAGGGGTTGGCTCTGATGAAGGATGACGCTCTACTCATCAACACCGGGCGGGGAACTTTGATTGACGAAGCCGCTTTGATTAAGGAGTTGAGCAACGGCCGTTTCTTTGCCTTTCTTGATGTGACGGACCCGGAACCACCCAGTGCCGAAAGCCCGCTGCGGAAACTAAATAATGTGGTCGTTACCCCACATATTGCAGGGTGTATCGAAAACTGTAACCGCATGGGCGAGTTGGCCGTAGAAGAGTTACGCCGTTTCTTCGCCGGGGAAACGGCCGTTTACCAGGTAACCCCTGAACTGTTGAAAAGGATCGCTTAAAATGTCACGCATACGTCGCTTGAATCACATTTTCCGCCCGGATGGGCGTGCCTTAATTGTCGCTTTTGACCACGGCATGATTGACGGTCCGGCCAAAGGCATGGAACAACCCGCTGAAACCTTGCGCAAGATCGTTGCCGGCGGTGCAGACGCCATTCTAACTACATATGGCATGGCCACGCGCTTTGCCAAAGAGATCGCCTCTCTGGGATTGATCTTGCGCCTGGACGGTGGTGGCACCAAATTGGGCGTGATGGGACCAGGCTCCCAGTTTTACGCTGTCGAAGACGCCCTGCGAATCGGCGCGGACGCTGTCGCCGTCTCAGCGTTTCCAGGTTCTCCTAAAGAGGAGGACACCCTGCGCACCCTGGCAGAAGTGGTCAGCGCGGCCCATTCCTGGGGCATCCCCGTTATGGGTGAGATGGTACCGGGAGGTTTCGACAGTGGCCCGGAGTTTCGCAGTGTCGAAAGCATTGCTATTGCAACCCGCGTCGGGGCGGAATTGGGCGCCGATTGGATGAAAGTTCCCTATGCTGATGGCTTTGAGCAGGTCACATCTGGCTGCTTCGTTCCGGCCGTCATCTTAGGTGGCGCAAAGAAGGGCAGCGAGCGGATCATGCTGGAAAAAATCCGCGCGGCTTTGGATGTCGGCGCTGTGGGGGTGGCGATTGGACGCAACATTTTCCAGGCCGACGACCCGCAAGCCATGACAGCCGCCGTAGCAGCGCTTATTCACAGAGATGCCTCGATAGATGAGGCGATGGATATTCTGAGCGGTGATAGGGAATAGAATATAGGGGGAAGGGGGTAGGAGATAGCGGATAGGAGATAGTGATGAGAAGGTTTTTGGATCAAGTGGTGGTGATCACGGGTGCAGCTAACGGTATCGGTAAAGCGTGCGCCCTTCGTTTTGCGCAAGAGGGGGCTAATATCGCTTGTCTGGACATATCAGTAGAGGAGAATGAAGCCGCTGCTGCAGCGTGTCGCGATTTGGGTGTCGAGGCGATGGCGCTGCAGTGTGATATAACGGACAGTGACAATGTCAACTTAGTGGTCAGGGCCACTATGGAGAGATGGGGGCGTATTGATACCGTGGTCGCTTCGGCCGGCATCTACAGCGGGGCTCCGCTCGCGGAAGTCCCTTTGCAGCAGTGGCAGCGCACGTTAGACATCAACCTTACCGGCGCTTTTCTGACCAACCAGGCTGTCGTACCGATTATGATGGCCCAGCGCAGCGGCAGCATTATTAATCTCTCTTCGATGGCGGGCAAAACAAGCTGGCCTGCTTCGGCTGAATACTCCTCCTCCAAGAGTGGTGTAATTGGACTTACGCGCTCCGTAGCCATGGAGTTGGCTCCCTATGGCGCCACCGCCAATGCGGTCTGTCCCGGCAACACGCTCACCGATATGGTACGCAATGTAGCTGCGAAAGTGGGTAAAGCGGATGGATTGACGAGTGAAGAATGGCTGAACATGCGTGCCAATGATTGCCCCATGAAACGCCTGGCCGAACCGTGGGAAATCGCCGGCGTTATCGCCTTTCTTGCCTCAGAGGATTCCCGTTATCTCACGGGCCAGGCTATCGAAGTAGATGGCGGGATGGTCATGTCGTGACTTTGGAATACACAGGCTATCTCGATTTCTGGTTCACCGACCGACCAGTTGTTTCGCGGATTGCGCCCTTCATGGATTTGGGCGTCAAGAACATGAATTTCTTTTTTTGGCGGCAGGCTCCCGTGCAGGAATTGGCGACCGAATGCAAACAAATTGGAGCGCATCTTTACTCGACTTTTGATGGCGATATGGGTTCGCTGGCCGATCCAGGTGACAATGAGAAGACGTACCGCAGCTGGGCGGAAAGCCTGGAGATGGCTGAGCGTTATGACATCTCCGTTTTGTATATCTTTTCCAACCAGATTGAAGTGCAAGATGGCGTTGAATACGTGCGGCGACTCTCGGGCAACTTCAGCGCCGCTGAACAATATGCCAACCTGCTCGATCAGACTGAACGGATCATGGAACTGGTGCAACAGACGAACGTGGAAGTGCGGGTGGAATGTTTGAACCAGTTTCACTTCGTGGGCAAGGTCTTGGTCGATAATCCACGCCTGGCCGCCGACTGGGTCCGGCGCATCGATGATCCGCAGTTTCGCCTGACTTTTGACACCTATCACCAGCAGCGCGGTTCCGGCGAACTTTTATGGAGTCTGGAGAGTTATTTTAATTTGATTTCGGCCGTACATATCGGCGATGTCCCCACCCGGCAGGAACCGGGTACGGGTGAAATAAACTTCGCCAACATTCGCGCCAAATTAGATACGCTTCAATTTGATGGTGAGATAGGGCTAGAGTTTTACCCTTCCACAACGGAAAGTGAAGCGATGGCACGCACACGGGCGATTTTCCCCCTTGCCTACCAGGGAGAAAAGTAATTGAGTGAATCGGCCGATATCCTCATCGTCGGCGGCGGGGTGATCGGTGTGAGTATTGCTTTCCATCTGGCTCGGCGGGGCTTTGGACGCATTGTGCTGTTGGAGCGGGATTCGCTGGCAACCGGCAGTACCGGGCGTTCTGTCGCCAGCATTGACTTGCTCACGCTTCAGCCACACGCGGTCGAACTGTATGCCCGCAGCAGAATGTTTTTTCATCATTGTGAGCAATATTTGGGCGTAGAATGTGGCTTTGTAGAATGTGGCTTTGTTGAAACAGGTTCTATCGTCCTGGCCGGGGCGGGACAAGCGCATGGATTGTCGACAGCCGTCAACCATATGCAAGCAGCGGGAGTCGACGTGCAATCAGTCAGCCTGGACAGCTTGCGTGAGCTTGAACCGCAGACAACGCTCGACGATGTGGTCATGGCTACTTATACACCTCAGGCCGGATACGCCGATCCCGTCTTGACGACGCAAGCTTTGGCCGGCGCGGCGCGGCGCATGGGTGTAGACATTCAGCAAAGGCGAACCGTTACGCGCTTACGACGAGCGGGAAGGCAGGTCAGTGGTGTGGAAACAGTTGGCGGTCATATCGATGCCCTTGTTGTTATCGTTGCCGCAGGGCCGTGGAGCGCAAACTTGCTGCGCACAGCCGGGATTGAGCTTGACGTTCAGCCGGTGCAGCATCCGGTTGTAAGCTTACGTCGTCCGCCCGGTTTTGCATCGGTGCAGCACAGCTTGCTTGATTTGACCAGCGGCATATACGCGCGGCCGGAAAGCGGTGGATTGATCCTCCTGGGGTCAATAAACCCCGACGTCGGCTATGATGCTACCGGTCCCGACGATGGCGCGGGTTATGTCCATGACGACTACGTGTTATGGGCCATGGAGCGCATGGTGCGACGGTACCCCGCCTTAGCGGCAAGCGAACTGGCCAGAGGTTGGGCAGGGATGATGACGATCTCCCCTGATTGGCAGCCCGTGCTAGGTAGTTGGCCTGCTGTTCCAAACCTTTACTGTGCCGCCGGGTTTAGCGGCAAAGGATTTCAGATCAGCCCGGCAACAGGCGACCTAATGGCCGGCCTGATTAGCGGGGATCCTGAAGCATCCGCTTTGCTCGCGCCGTTCGCCCCTTCTCGCTTTGACGAGGGCCGCTTATTGGGTATAGGAGCTGAGGGCTGACCGCCGTCAGCTACTTTGAAGAGGAAAGTATGAAAATCGGCGAACGTATTCGCAACCGACGTAAAGAGTTGAATTTGAGTTTACGAGAACTTGGCGAAAAAACGAGACTTAGCGCTAGTTTTTTGAGCCAGGTAGAGAACGATCAAGTTTCTCCCTCTCTCAACTCATTACAGAGCATCGCGGCTGCGCTCAATGTCCCCATGTTTTATTTCTTGGCGGATGCCCAAGGTGGGGCGATCGTTCGCGCCGGGGAACGGCCGAAACTCTATTTTGCCGATTCAAAAATCGGTTACGATTTGCTGACCCCCGACTTTTCAAGACAAATGATGGCCATCATCATCCATTTAGAACCGTACGCGCGACGCATTGCTATGCCCCTGGCCCGGCCAAATGAACAATGGATGCACGTGGTTCAAGGATGTTTGAAAATCCAAGTAGGGGATGAAATCCACTTGCTGGGTCCAGGCGATACGATTTACTATGATGGTGATCTGTTAAACGAGTTTTGTTCGGACAGTGACGAAGAGTTGATTATTATTTGCTGTATCACGCCACCAGCCCTGTGAGAAGCAGTTCAACTTTTTACCCATTCTTGACCGCGGTAGGGCGTGAGATGAACAGTTGAACTTCTTGGTTTGCGGAGTTTATCAATGAAGATTCTTTGCGTAGATGTGGGCACAGGGACACAGGATATCTTGCTCTATGACACGAGGCTTCACCCGGAGAATAGTCTCAAGCTCGTAGTGCCTTCGCCGACGATGATAGTGCGCCGCCGCTTGCAGGCAGCCACGCGAGAAGGCAAGCCGGTATTGCTTAGCGGTGTAACCATGGGTGGCGGGCCCAGCCATTGGGCAGCCGAAGATCACTTGAAGCAAGGTCTGACCCTATACGCCACGCCCGCAGCTGCCCGATCCTTCAACGATGATCTGGATTATTTGCAGGAGCAGGGCATTCAGGTGGTCAGCGAGGATGAGACACGCCATCTGCCTGGCGAAACGGTGCGGCTGGATCTACGAGACTTCGATTTTGGCGCGATCAGGCGCGGATTGGCTGAGTTTGGGGTGAGCGTAGAAGGGTTGGCGGCGGTTGCGATAGCGGTGTTTGATCACGGCAATGCGCCACCACAGATATCAGACAGGAAATTCCGCTTTGATTATATCGCGCAGCAGGTAAAGGTGGACGGCCGTCTGAGTACATTCGCTTTTCCGGCGTCCGAGATTCCACCAATCATGACACGTATGAAAGCTGTCGCCGCTTCGGCACAAGATGTGAATGCGCCCTTGCTATTGATGGACACTGCTCCAGCCGCGGTGGCCGGGGCACTGCTGGATCCGCAGTTATCCGCTCATTCCCGGCTGCTCGTTGCCAATATTGGCAATTTACATACGTTGACCTTTCGCCTGGGATTAGATGGCATTGAAGGCATGTTTGAACATCACACCGGTCTGTTGAACCTGCCCAAGCTGGAGGGCTTGCTGCGGGCTCTTGCAGATGGCAGCTTGCGCAATGAAGATGTCTTCAATGACCATGGTCATGGCGCGCTGATCGTCGAACCACGGCCGTTCGTTTTCCCGGAGGCTGGCTTTGGCGTGGTCGTCACCGGCCCGCGACGGAGTATGATGCAAGGTTCGCAGTTACGCCCCTATTTTGCCACCCCTTTTGGTGATATGATGCTGGCGGGTTGTTTCGGCTTGTTGACGGCCGTTGCCGACAAGCTTCCTCAATTTAGGGAGTCTATTTGGACATCGTTGCAAAATGGGCCAGGCAAACCACCTTGGGAAATAACCGAGTAAGTGATTGAATATCGATGCGGTCCTAGATTGGCTGGTTCGTTTCCGGAAATACAAAATATAGATTAACAGGAGAATGGTATGAATTTGGGTGCATTTTCAGTAAGTTTGGCCGTCAAAGATATTGCAGTTTCTAGGTCCTTCTACGAGAAGTTAGGTTTCCAAGTTTTCGGTGGAGACGCAGCGCAAAATTGGCTAATCATGAAGAACGGGGATCACATCATTGGACTATTTAGGGGAATGTTCGAGCAAAATATATTGACCTTCAATCCTGGCTGGGACCAAAACGGCAATAGGCTTGATTCTTTCACCGATGTGCGTCAGCTCCAGCAAGCACTTAAAGCGCAAGGTTTGAGCATTGTAAATGAAGCGGATGAGAGTACGACTGGTCCAGCGAGCTTCATTGTCATTGATCCTGATGGAAATCCCATTTTGATCGATCAACACGTGTGATCGGCCCTAAGACACAGTTAACTAGGCTTCGCTCGGAAGAAATATTAACTTCGCTGCGAATCTACGCTAAGCTGGGGTTGGCTTCCCCAATTACATCCCCACATAAAACTTGTGCAAGGGTTCACAATGTTGATCATTGGCAACTTGACGTGTATGCTAGTTATATTATAGTGCCTGATTTGGTGACCTAATCGCATTATTCACGAAACCGAGTTGCCAGGCACTTCTGCCAACGAACTTTTCGATAAAACGATCTGCTAAGTGCCTGGCAACTTTATTGAGGCTCTGCGGGTATTATGCAGTTGGTAGTGTAGACTTCACAATTGTAAATGGGGCGCAATAAATCCTGGAGGATACTGTGACAGAACATCGAGTATGAAGTAGTCATCATTGGCACCGGATTTGGCGGGGCAATTGCCAGCTGCCGAACCAGCAAGAAGTGGCCGGGGAAAGTGCTGATCATAGAGAGGGGAAAGCGTTACCCCAAGGGTTCCTTCCTACGCTCTCCCCATGACACGATCCAGAACTTGTGGAATGTCTCAGACGAAAAACGGGTGCCTATGCAGCGGTTGGAAAACAAATCCGCTGCTTCCAAGGATACACTCGGCGTCTTCGATATGCGCAGCAACGACAAAATGGATGTGCTCGTCGGAGCGGGATTTGGCGGTGGCTCGCTTATCTATTCCAACGTCTTTATGGTGCCGCCGGATGAAGTATTCGACGACCGTTGGCCGGAATCCTGCCAAAAGCGTGAGTTAGCGCCTTATTTCCAGGTCGCTAAAGAGGTGCTTGGCGCGCGCCCCGTGCCGCAGAACGGTGATCCGCGCCGTGAAATCAACCGTACCGGCTGGTTTCAAGATGTCGCCGCAGATTTAGGGCGAAAATCAGAGTTGACGGATATCAATGTATTCTTTGGTAATGATTTCGAGAAGCCCTTGGAAATTGGGCTGCAAGATAAGAACCGTTATGGCGCTGTTCAAACCTCTTGCACTTACTGCGCTGAATGCAATATCGGCTGCAATACACATTCCAAGAACACCTTGGATCTCAACTATCTTTATGCAGCCGAGAAGCGCTACCAGGCTCAGGTACTCACCGAGCATAGGGCGGAAGCGATTGTGCCGTTGAGTGCGGATGGCAATGATGATCCGAGGGCAAGCGGTGAACATGGATACCGTGTTTACCACCAGGATCTGAACGATCAGAAAGATCGCGGCGATCTTTCCAACTTGCCATCGGTGACCACAAAACGCGTCGTCGTGTCCGCCGGCTGCCTGGGGACGAATGAACTGCTCTTGCGCTGTCGTGACATCTTCAAAACCTTACCGCAGATCAGCCAGAAGCTTGGCCATTCATTTTCCGGCAACGGTGATTTTTTGGGCTTTGCTGTTCAAGGCAACCGGCCGGTGAATCCCAATTATGGGCCGGTGATTACGCAGCGTACTGACTTCAATCTGTATGAAAGCTTTGACAAAGATCACGCCTTTCTACTTGAGGATGGCGGATACCCGCCCTTGTTGGCCTGGCTCGTCGAAGGATTCAAACCCCGTTTTATGCTGCTGGGGTCGATTTCACGTCTAATAAAATCTGTTCTGCGCCGCTGGTTTCGGACAGATGGTTCGGGCAGCATCAGTTACGCGATAGCGGAGTTGTTGGGCGGAGAGCTGTCCTATAACTCCACATGGCTGCAGTTTATGGGGGTCGATGCCTCTGATGGGCGTTTTTTCCTCAACGAAGATGGCGAAGTTGAAATTGATTGGCCGCAAAAGTCGAGCATGTCCCTGTACGAAGCAATCGCAAAGACGATCAAGCGTGTAGGCAAGAGCGTAAACGCCCAGAAAGCGATCCCGTTGCCGACCTGGAACGAGCCGTCACGAAAAAATGTGAGTGTTCATCTACTGGGCGGTTGTATTGTGGGATCAGATGCCGAAACAGGCGTTACCAGCGCCGATCCGAACCGTTTTGGCCAGGTGTTTGGTTACAAAGGGTTGTATGTTGCCGACGGTTCAATAGTGCCGACGGCCGTTGGTGCCAACCCCTGCGCCACCATAGCCGCCATGTCGGAAATGGTCGCCCATGGTATTACCGGTCGTGATGGACCTTTCCCCGACGCCGATTTGTAGAAAAGTGAGATTCGCTATTTGCGAAGCGTCGTTTTTGCTGACAATTAGCATTATTGAAACGGGGAAATCTGGCATGGTTCATTTTGCGTATAAATCATCCTTACAATCTTTACATTATCAAGGGAATATCGGCATAGTCAGTTTCATCTCTTACCAGAGGTGGAGACATATAAAACCCTAACATCTCACGCAGGTAACTGTAAAGATGAAAACGCGCCCGGTTGAATCACGCCCGAAAACCTTATTGCCGCTAAACTAAACCGGCCCGGTCAGAATATGGTCGCACTTAAGATAACTGCCAGGTGATACGGCCGTTACACATCGTCATCGCCACGCGCACATCCATAAGCGCTTCCGGCAGGACGGCAAAGATATCGTCTGTGAGCAAGACAAGATCCGCCCACATCCCGACTTTGATCTGTCCCTTCTTCTCTTCTTGAAACTCGGCCCAGGCGGCGTCGCGCGTGTAGCTGGCGATGGCTTCGGCCAGGGTCTGGTTGTGCGAGTTGTGACCTGGTTTCCACGCCTTGCGGTTCACGGCCCCGGCAAGGCCCCAGATGGGATCGGGCGATGCGACCGGCCAGTCGGATCCAAAGGCGATGGCTGCGCCCGCGTCACGCATAGTGCGCCAGGCGAAGGCGCGATCCCAATCTTCTTGCCGCACCCGCAGGGGCCATACATCGGGATCGTTTTCTTGCAGCGGTGAATGCAGCGGCTGCATAGAGGCAACGACGCCTAATGCGGCAAAGCGTGGGGCGTCATCGAGGTTAATCATTTCAATATGTTCGACACGATGGCGGCTGTCACGAACGCCATTGCTCTCTTGCGCCGTTTCGTAGCCATCTAACACGCGCCGGACGGCGCCGTCGCCACAAGCGTGGACGAATATTTGCAGGCCAAGGCGGTCGGCTTCCGTGGCCATACGCGCAAAATGGTCGCTGTTGAAAATGGGCTGGCCGTGGTTGTCGGGTTGGTCCGGGTAGCCGTCGAGCGTAACGGCCGTATAGCTCTCATAAACACCATCCATAAAGAATTTGACCGCGCCGGCGCGCACCATTTCGCTCTGAAACTGCTCGCGCATAGGCACAGCTTCCGCTTCCAGCGCTTCCAGCGGTGTTTCCGGTAAGACACTATAGGGCATATAAACGCGCAAGGTGAGCTCGCCCAAATCTTCCAGGGCGGCATAGAAAGCGGTCTGCTGGGCGTCACCATCCATATTGTGCACGCTTGTCACGCCAAGGGAAGCCAGGTAAGCCAATCCATCTCTAACCAGTCTGCGCCGCTGCGCATCATCCGGCTCGGGAGCGTGCGCCAGCAACTGCTCAAAGGCAGCCATTTCTACGAGTTCCCCCGTCGCCAGGCCGTCGTCACCCACAACAACATACGCGCCACCCGACAATTCCGCGCTACCGTGCAGCAACCCCGCTTTTTCCAAGGCGACCGTGTTGGCCCAGGCAGTATGCACATCGTAAGCGATTAGAACCAACGGCCGTATGGCCTCGATAGCGTCCAGGTGATGCCGCGTCAAGGGTTCGTCGATTGAGGGAATGCTGTAGCGCAAGCCCTGGCCACGTAACCAGGGCAGGTCGGGATTGCGTTGGGCGTAACTGTGAACGGCCGTTGTCAACTCCGCCATGGTGCGCACCTCATACAACTGGATATCGCCCATGCCCAGCGCCCCGTGCATAAGATGGAAGTGGCTGTCTATGAAGCCGGGCAGAAGCGAGCGCCCCTGACCATCGACAACCTGCGTCTGCGGTCCGTGCCACGCTTCCACACCCTCATTTGAACCGACATAGACGATTGTTTGCCCCTGTACGGCCACCGCTTCGGCGTGGGGGTTTTCGTCGTCAACCGTATAGACTCTGGCATTGCTGAAGATCAAATCGGCGAATTTGTTCATTTGTCCTTCCCGCGCGATTGTGAAATCGCGGCTACGCTGTGGTGAGAAATGGTTAAGAAGCAGGGCAAACACGGTTGGATGGGAAATGGTTTATTCCCTGTGCGGCCTTGGCCAACCGTCTTGCCCCTGCCATGGAAGATTCGACGCCCAGACGAGGAAAAGAAGCGCTACGGCCGTTCAGACGACCGTAGCGAATTCAGTGATTAGTGATAACCGGCCACTGATAACTAGTTACTGGCTCTTCACCGCCGTCCACACTTCATCATATATAGCCGAGGTTTCGTCATCCACTTCTGTCAACCAAACCAGCTTTTCCCGGATTTCCGGCGGCGGATAAATGCTGGGATCATTCAAGAGCTCTTCATCAATAAAGGCATCCGCCTCCTTATTGGGACTCGAATAGTAGACGTAGTTTGTGATCGTCCCGGCCACTTCCGGCTCCAGCAGATAGTTCATGAAGTGCATGGCCGTTTCGTAGCGCTCCGTATCGGCCGTGATACAGATATTGTCCAGCCATTTCACCGCCCCCTCCTTAGGGATAGCGTAATACCAGTTACCGTCTTCCGTCTCTTCGTCATAAGTTTCCCAATAGGCCGAAGCAATGCTGCCGCTCCAGCCATGGGATAAGACAACCTCATCGGGAATCAGTAGTGAATTGGAGTAATCGTCGCTGTTGAATGTTTTCCAATAGGGCTTGGCGTTCAACATCAAGTCGCGCGCTTCATTCAATTCTTCGCGGTTAGTCGAGTTGGCATCATAGCCCAGGTAAATGAGTGCTGCCGAGGTCAGTTCGCGTGGGTCATTCAACACGTTAATGCCACCATCGGCATACTGCTCCAGCAATTCCGGTTCGAATAGGTAAGCCCAACTGTCTGGTGGGTTCTCTTCAAAGAAAGGATAACCGGCACGGTAACCGATACCTGTCGTTCCCCAGTAATAGGGCACGCAATATTTATTACCGGGATCGAAGGGGGCATTCAGGAATTGTTCATCCAGGTTGCCAAAGTTGGATAGCTGGCTGGTGTCAATTTCATGCAGCATATCCAGATCTTTCATGATCGCTACCATATAATCTGAGGGGAAGATCACATCATAGCCTGTTGCACCCGCCTGAAGTTTGGCCAGCAGATCTTCATTCGACGAGTATTCATCATAGATAATATCTACGCCATACTCATCTTCATATGCGGTAACCATGTCCTGGTCGATATAATCGGCCCAATTGTACACACTCAGTTCCGGGGCTAACTGCGGACCCTCGCTGGAAACGGCCGTGTCGTCACCACTTTCGGCTACCTCTGCACCACTGCTTTCAACTGCAGCGCTTTCGCCCTCACCAACCGCTTCCGGTCCTCCGGCAGGCCCACCGCCCGGCCCCCCACCACAGGCGACCAACGCCAAAAGCAGCAATCCAACCAACAACAACCACAACATCCTCTTCTTCATCACAAAATCCTCCAAAAACCAACCTACCTGAATAAGTCTCCCAACAATCAACGTCGTTGCGCCAACAAGGATATAACAACCAATATAGTTGAACCGACAAACATAAGCGTTGACACCGCATTCACTTCCGGTGATAAACCAAAGCGGATCATCGAATAGACTCGCACCGGCAACGTTGTCGACCCTGGCCCGGCCACAAAAAACGAAATCACAAAGTCATCAATCGACAGTGTAAAAGCCAGCAGCGCAGCCGCCACAATACCAGGCATTAACAAGGGCAGCGTTATGCGTCGAAACGTGATCCATTCATTGGCGCCCAAATCAGCGGCTGCCTCTTCCAGATCATCGTCCATATTGGCCAGGCGGGCGCGCACGATGATGGCCACAAAAGCGATGTTAAAGGCCACATGCGCAATTAGAATCGTATTGCGACTGAGCGCGATACCCATGATGACGAAGAACAAGAGTGTGGAAAGGGCCATGGCAATATCAGGGATAATAATTGGCAAATATAAGATCCCATCAAAGGCCAATTTGCCGCGGAAACGATAACGCTCCATGGCTAGAGCGGCCAATGTACCCAAAATGGTGCTAATGATGGTAGACCACCCGCCGACCCACAGACTCAAGCGGAACGCACTGCCCATCTGGCTATCTTGAAACAAGACAGCGTACCACTGGGTGCTAAAACCGGTCCAGGTACTGACAAAACGATTCTCGTTAAATGAATAAACAATCAAGACGATGATGGGCACATACAAAAAAAGGAAAACACCTGCAGCCAGAAAAGCCAGTATATTTTTATTGAAAGTCGCCCGGAAGGTGTGCCTGTTCCAACGCCGACTTTGTGTAACAGGCTGGTTAACTGCTGTCGCTGTCGTCATTTCAACATCCCACCTTATACCGGATTCTCAGCCCTGCTTTGCACTCGGAAGTAAACCACAATGGCCAACAGCATCAACCCGATCATGATAAAGCCAATAGCCGACCCAAAAGGCCAATCACGGGCAGTCATGAATTGCTGCTGGATAAGGTTCCCGAGCATCATGACTCTGGCCCCTCCTAACATATCAGGAACGACATAGGACCCCAGGGAAGGGATGAATACGATGATTGATCCGGCCACAATGCCGGGCAAGGTCAAAGGGATCAGCACACGCAGCGTGCTATGCCACGTATTCGCTCCCAGATCAGCCGCCGCTTCAATCAGAGACCAGTTTAGCTTCTCCAAGTTGGTATATAGAGGCAGTACCATAAATGGGAGATAGCCATATAACAGACCCAAAAATACAGCGCGGGCATTGAATAGTAACGGCAGCTCATTTTCACTGATCGCCGCCAACCAGGCGAAGAATTGCGAATTGTGCGCCAATTGGCTGGCCAGATCATGCAACGAACTTGTCCAGAACGTATTGATTAAGCCGGAATCACGTAGAATGAGCATCCAGGCGTAGGTACGAACCAGGAAATTCGTCCAAAATGGAATCATCACCAAGAAAATGAGAATCGGGCGCCGGTCGCGGGGCTGCTTCGCTATCCAATAGGCGAATGGATAGCCAATGATCAAACAGAGAACCGTGTTCATTGTTGCCAGCCAGACGGACCTGCCCATGATACGAAGATAGATATATTGGCCATTGATCTGGCTGAAAAAGCGAACGTAATCATCAAATAGAACGGGGATATTGGCCAGGCTCAGTCCAGGATAGGCAATCGTACCGCGGAACGACCGCTCCCCCAGACTAACCATAAAGACAATCAGCATGGGCAAAATGAAAAAGACAATCAGCCAGAAAGCGGACAAGAAGGCCAGTGACCAGGGGGCGTGACGCATAAGCAATACCAGCAAGAAGCCGGAAAGCCCAAAAATGAAAACAGCGCCATAAAATTCACGCGTCAGGAGATAATAGATTAGCGAAATCGCCATTGTAAGGCCGGCCACAACCATTCCAGCCGGTCGCCCCCAGCGCAGATTGCGGATCAAAGCGATAGCAATAATCAGATCCGCGGCAAAGAAAACGGCGTAAATGATGTAGGCAAGAACTGACGGCCAATGTGAAAGCTCCAACTCCGCCGGATAGGCATTCCAGTCAATTGAACCAAAGGTAGTCCAACGCAAAAACAAAATCGCCCAAACGGCCGCTTGGAGCAAGAAGAGATATCCAGCCACACGAAGATATGGGTCGCTGCCGGCCTCCATGACAGCAAAGGGGCGGTCCTGAGGCGACTGTTGATCTTGAGTCGAGAGCACGCTCATGGCTACTCCGTGAGAATCTGGGCGTTTTCTGCCGCCCAATGAACGTAGACCGGATCGCCGGCACTAAACATCTGGTCGTACCTCGAGCCGAAGTTTTGTACCCGGACAACCAGGCTAGAGTGGTTGCTTAAAGCGACACGGTAACGCGTATCGGTGCCGATATATATGTTTTCGAGGACACGGCCGTTTACAACCACATTTCCTTCCTCCAGCTCCAGATATTCACGCATATCCACTTCACCTTGCGGCATCTGGCCGCCAAATAGCTGCGCCAATTCTTCCACTTCCAGCGCAGACATGGCCGACACCTTGCCGGTGGGATACAAGTTCACTTTTTCGGGACGGATGGCAAGGGTAACAGATTGATCCTTGTGCAGGGTACGGCCGTCTGCAGTGCCAATCACAACCACCCCGCCCACATTCAGGGTGACAAACGGACCCAACTCTTCAACTGTCGCCGCTACGAAATTCGTCTCGCCAATAAAGTCAGCCACAAAACGATTGTTTGGATGCTCATAGATTCCGCGCGGTGAACCCACCTGCTGCACAAGGCCGGCATCCATCACGGCAATGCGATCAGACATAGTCAGTGCTTCTTCCTGGTCATGGGTCACATAGATGAAGGTGATCCCAACCTCTTCCTGGATCTGCTTCAGTTCCAACTGCATCGCCTTGCGCAGCTTCAAATCCAAGGCGCCCAAGGGCTCGTCCAGCAGCAGCACACGGGGGCGATTCACTAACGCCCGCGCCAATGCCACCCGTTGTTGCTGCCCGCCAGACAACTGTTTTGGTTTGCGCTCGCCCAAGTTACCCAATTGCACCAATTCCAGCGCCTCGCCAACCAGACGACTTACCTCATCCTTGGGCGTCTTCTTCATCTCCAGGCCAAAGGCGACGTTTTTGAGAACTGTCATATGCGGAAAGAGGGCAAAATTTTGGAAGACGGTGTTGACTGGGCGCTTGTAGGCAGGAATGCCGGACACTGCCTGGCCATGAATGAAGACCTCGCCCTCAGTCGGCTGCTCGAAGCCGGCGATCATGCGCAAAGTCGTTGTTTTACCACAGCCGCTGGGACCAAGGAGAGAAAAAAACTCGCCGTTGTCAATATTGATATTTGCGTGGGATACGGCCGTTACCTCGCCATACCGCTTTGTTACATCGCGTAATTCCACGTCAAACTGTGTCATAACTCTTTTCTCTCGCACTTTTCTCATGACTAGAGAGCGGCCGCGCTCCATTAGCCATCTTATACGTATGCAGAATCATGAAGGACTGTGTGCGTCGAACGCCGGTAACCTGTTGCAAGCGATCGCGCAGCAAAGAAGCAAGGTGCTCACGATCGAGGCACATCACCTCTACCATCAAGTCAAATTCACCTGCAACCATAATCAGGTAGCTCACCTCCGGCCAGGTAGCAATCTCCTCCGCTACTTCTTCCAAGTACGGGGGTTGGACCGAGACCCCGACGAGAGCCGGCGCATCATAGCCCATGCGCTGCGGATCAACCATGCCAATTATTTGTAGGACACGATCATCTTGCAATTTCGCCACCCGATTGCGCACCGTTCCCTCGGCGATGCCCAATGCTTTCGCAATTTCAGTGAAATGTTTTCGGCCGTCTTTTTGCAGAAACGACAAAATCGATCGATCGATATCGTCCATAAATCACTTGCGCTTCTTACGATAGTTCAGTATCATTGCCACAAGATTTTACGAAAATCAAGTGAGACACAGATTCTATTACGATTATCGTAGAAAAGCAATAAACAATTAGATGGATGCTTCCGACATCTTCATTAGGAGGCATCGATCTTCAGGAGAAGCCTTATGCCCTACCAAGGTAAAAAATCTCACGAATTCTTTGAGCGCGCCCAGAAGGTAATACCTCTCGGTGTCAATTCTAACTTCCGCTACCGGGGCGATTATGACACGCCTGTCGTGGCCGATGCCAAGGATGGCTACTTATACGATTTCGACGGCAAGAGATATATCGATTACCGTCTCGGCTGGGGGCCGATCATTTTGGGGCATGCCGATCCCTTCGTTAACGGCCGTGTCAAAGAAGCGATCGACCACGGCATCAGCTTTGCTGCCACCCAGGAATACGAAGTCCGCGTGGCCGAACGCATCGTGGAAATGGTACCTGACATAGAAATGGTACGTCTGTCCAACACCGGCTCCGAAGCTACCATGCACGCTCTCCGTCTCGCCCGCGGTTACACCGGTCGCGACCTGATTCTCAAGTTCGAAGGCTGTTACCATGGTGCGCACGACTACGTCCTTTGGTCTACTGCCAGCGGCAAGATCGATCAAGTTGGCAATCGCCAAAGTCCACACGCTTACAAGCAGAGCCTCGGCATTCCGGAAATCATGCGCAGCCTGGTCCAACTCTGTCCCTGGAATGACGTTGAAGTCCTGGGCGAAATGCTGCAAGAAAAAGGGGAACAAATCGCGGCCGTCATCGTCGAAACGATTTTGGGTAATGGCAACGGCCTGATGCCCCAGCCCGGCTACCTGGAATTCTTGCGCGAGCAATGTGATCAGTACGGCATCGTCCTCATCTTCGACGAAGTAAAGACAGGTTTTCGCATTGCCGCAGGAGGCGCCCGCGAATATTTCGGCGTTAGACCCGACATCACCACCTACGCTAAAGCATTGGGTAATGGCTATCCGATAGCAGCAATTGGCGGCAGCAAAGATATCATGATGACCTTCGGCCCTGGAAAAGTATTCCAGGGAGGTACCTACACGGGAAATGTCGTCTCGACCGCCGCCGCCGATGCCACACTAGAATTCATGCAATCTGGCAAGGTATTTCCCCAAATCAAAAAGGTGGGCACCATGCTAATGGAAGGGATGGATGAAATCTTGAATCGTTATGGGATCCCCCATGTTATCAACGGTGTGCCAGCCATGTTTGGCGTTTGTCTGACAGAAATTCAACCGAGAGATTGGCGCGATCTACACCATATGTGCGATTGGGATACTCTAGAGAAAATACATCTGTATATGCTGGATAAATACGGGATCTTTCCTGAGCCAGATGGTTTTGAACCCTACTTCCTTTGCTCTGACCACACTGTAGAAGATGCGGCCGAAACGTTGCAAGCTTTTGAAGATGGTGTAAAACACGTGCTTGGCAAAGGGTAAGGATTGGGATCAATACGTCCAGCACACAGTATGGTACGAGTTCGTGTTCGACTACATGGCGCACTGCGCGACAAATTGCCCCCACAAAGTAAAGGGCAAACCATTTTAGATATGCCGGATGGCGCTGACGTATCGGCTGTTCTCAGCCAACTGTCCTTGCGCCGTCACATCCAGGTAGCCATAAACGGGGAAATCGTAGAAAATCTAGCGACGACAGTAAACGATGGCGACCAGGTGGAGGTTTTCCGTCCCGCTGCCGGCGGTTGAAATCAACCATAGACTGCTGGACTATTAGACTCCGTAGATCAAAAATCTCTGCGTGTGGCAAGGCATCTTCAGATGCGGCTGACTTAAGACGCTCGCATTTGAGGATGCAAACTAATCAAAATCGGACCTACTGAGACTAACGGACTACTCGACAAGGAGACTAAAATGCCCTACGGATATCAAGGAAGGATACTGCACGTCCATTTGACAAGTGGTGAGTTGGAAGTAGAGCAACCGCCGGAAGCATTCTACCGTTCTTATATGGGCGGCAGCGCCATGGCCACGCACTACGTTCTCAAACACACGCCCGCCCACGCCGATGCACTGGGTCCTGAAAACACATTGGCGCTGGCAACGGGCGTCATAACCGGGACAGCGATTTCAGGCCAGAGCCGGGTTTCAGCCGTCGCCAAATCTCCCCTGACGGACGCTATCGGAGACTCGCAATCGGGCGGTTTTTGGCCGGCAGAATTGAAGTTCGCCGGCTTCGACGCCATCATTATTCACGGCCGTTCCCAAAAGCCTGTCTATTTATGGCTGCATGACGGCCAGGCTGAACTGCGCGATGCCGGCCACCTCTGGGGCAAGCTCACGGGAGAAGTGGAAGACATGCTCAGAGAAGAGTTGGACGACAAGAAATTAGAAGTATTGCAGTGCGGACCGGGGGGAGAAAACGGCGTGCGCTATGCCGCCTTGATTACGATGAAGAACCGTGCCAACGGCCGTACGGGCATGGGGGCGGTCATGGGCTCCAAAAACCTCAAAGCGATCTGTGTACGGGGGAAACAGAAACCGGCCGTTGCCGACCCCAAGGCATTTAAGGAGCTGTCGCGCTGGGGAGCCAAGAACTTTCCCGAATCCGAGATCTTTGGCATGGGCAAATATGGAACGGCCGAGGTCCTTATGAGCCAGCAGAAATCTGGCGGGCTGCCCACGCACAATTGGTCCAGCGGCGTCTTCGATGGCGCTGAAGCCATCAGCGGCGAGACCATGTATGACACCGTCCTGCGCGGCGCGGCGGACGGCAAGCAGGACCGCTTAGGCCGCGACACCTGCTACGCTTGTACCGTGCGCTGCAAACGTGTCGTCGAAATCAGTGAAGGGCCATTTGCGGCCGAACATGAATACGGCGGTCCTGAGTATGAAACATTGGCTACCTTTGGCAGCTACTGCGGTGTTTCTGATTTAGCGGCGGTCTCCACGGCTAACCAGCTATGCAACCAATATGGCATAGACACCATCTCCTGTGGCGCGACCCTGGCCTGGGCTTTCGATGCCTACGATCAGGGTCTTATCACGGCGGAAGACAGCGGTGGACTGGAACTCAACTTTGGCAACGCCGCGGTGATGGTGCAGTTAACTGAAATGATCGGCAAGCGGGAAGGTTTTGGCGATCTTCTGGCTGAAGGCTCCGCTCGCGCCGCCGAACGGATCGGGCGCGGCAGCGAAGCCTTGGTCGTCACCGGCAGAAAGATGGAATATCCAGCCCACATGCCCCAGGTCAAGCGCAGTTTGGGCCTCATTTATTCTGTCAATCCTTATGGCGCTGACCATCAAGCCTCTGAACACGACGGCGCTTACGAGGGTGGGTTCAAATGGTATAAAGAGCGGCTGGAACCACTCGGGCTGACCGAACAACAAGAGAAGTACAGCCTTACTGCTGAAAAAGTGCGCTTTGCACTGGTTACGCAACATTTGTACAGCCTGCTCAATTCTGTTAGCGTTTGCCAATTTGTCTATGGTCCCGCCTGGCAACTATATGGACCACAGCAATTGGTAGAAACAATCAGCACCGTCACGGGTTGGGATGTGACCGTAGATGAGCTGCAAACCGTCGGCGAGCGCAGTTTGAATCTACAGCGTGCCTTTAACGCCCGCGAAGGCTTCACTCGTGAAGATGACAAGCTGCCCAAGAAATTGAGCAAAGCGCTGCAAGGCGGCCGTTCTGATGGCTTTAATTTCACGCCAGAGGAGCTAGAAAATGCCAAGGATGCTTACTACGCCCTGTCCGGTTGGGATGTAGCCAGCGGCACGCCCACGCGCGCGAAGCTGGATGAACTGCAACTGTCTTGGGTAGCGGATGATCTAGGGTTATAGAAATTGAAACATATCCCCTTTTGGACTGACGATTTTCCGCGCCCTGCTGATTTACCGCTAGCGGCGGAACTGCCTGCTCAGGTTGACGTAGCCATTGTCGGCAGCGGCTATACTGGCTTGAACGCAGCCCGCGTGCTGGCTCAATCTGGGGCGACCGTGGCCGTTCTGGAGCGCCACACTGTCGGCTGGGGAGCCAGTTCGCGCAATGGTGGCATGGCCACTCCCGGCATCAAACAATCTTTGAAAGTGATTTGGAAGCAGTACGGTCGTGATTACGCCCACAAATTCTGGCAAGCCTCACTCGATGCCATAGACCTCATTGACCAGATCGTGCAAGAAGAAGCACTTGTGTGCGACTGGGAACGGAAGGGCCACATTGCCTTGGCGTACAAAGAAGGTCATTTCGACGCCTATCGCAATTTACAGAAATGGTACAGAGAAGAGTTTGGTCACGAAACAACCCTTGTTCCCAAAGGAGAGCTCCACAACGAAATAGGTTCAGACGTATTTTTTGGCGGCTTGGCGGACGACTACAGCGGCGGCCTACAGCCGGCGAAATATATCTTCGGCCTGGCGCGAGCCGCGGCCAAGCATGGCGTCTGTCTCTGCGAGAATGCGGACGTGCAGCGTCTAGAAAAACTGCCTGATGGCTTCCGCGTCCACTACCAGCACGGGCGCAATAAAAGCCACTGAAGTTCTTATCGCCACCAATGGCTACACTGACCAGCTCGTCCCCCAGCTAAAGCCCAAGGTCTTTCCGGTCGGCAGCTATATTATTGTCACTGAACCATTATCGGCAGAGATGCAGCGCAAATTGAGTCCCAAGGGGCGCATGTTTTATACGTCCCAGATTTTCTTGAACTACTTTCGCTTGACGCCAGACGGCCGTATGTTGTGGGGCGGCCGTAATAATCTGAGCACCAATCTAGACCTCGATGACAGCGCCAGACAGCTGCAAGAAACTCTGTACAAAGCCTTTCCCGAACTTAGAGAGATAACGCTTACCCATACCTGGACCGGTAAATTAGGCATCACCTTTGATCTCATGCCCCATATCGGAAGGGTCAATGGTGTTCATTATGCCTTCGGCTATGGCGGGCATGGTGTATCGATAGCCACCTATGTGGGCACGGAAGTTGGCAAACTGCTTGCCGGTCAGATTAGCAGTACACCCTTCTCAGAAATCCCGCACCAGACTATGTTCTTCTACCGTAACGAGCCCTGGTTTCTGCCAGTGGCGGCCTGGTATTATCGCTTTTTGGATTGGAAATCTTAAAATAGAGCATAGCACTAGAACAGCTCTAAAACGGCCGGTTCCTTCATCTCCTGCCTGAAGCTATATGAAACCAAATAAGCGCATTGTCCTCGCGCTCTTAGCCGTCTACATCATCTGGGGCTCGACTTATCTCGTCGTGCGTATTGCTATACAGTCAATGCCACCGCTGCTGATGACCGCCAGCAGGCTATTCGTGGCCGGACTTGTCTTGATCGTGATTCTTTTGCTACGGAGCCACGCCCTACCCAACCGCCGGCAATGGTTAAACGCTATTATCGTGGGTGGATTGATGCTGGGCGTCGGCGCCGGCGGCACAGCTTTTGCTGAACAGTGGGTGGAATCGGGTCTAGCGGCCGTTTTGATTGCCACGGTGCCCCTCTGGGCGACGCTAATGGCCGGTGTGTGGGAACAATGGCCGAGTCGTACCGAGTGGATCGGCCTATTGCTTGGATTTGCCGGCGTCATTTTGCTGAATACAGAGGATAACTTGCAGGCCAATCCCCTTGGGGCGCTCATTCTATTAATAGCGCCGATTTCTTGGGCTCTCGGTTCAGTTCTCAGCCGCCGCCTGGATCTGGCCAAAGGATCCATGGCGATTGCCAGCCAGATGCTGGCCGGCAGCCTGGTTCTATTGCTGCTGGCCATCTTGACTGGTGAGCGGATCACGACCGAGCCGTCCACGGCATCTATTGCGGCCTGGATCTACCTAACCTTATTGGGCTCCTTGATTGGCTACAGTTCCTACATGTACTTGCTGCAAAATACCCGTATCACCCTGGCAACCAGCTATGCATACGTGAATCCTGTCATCGCCGTGCTGCTGGGCGTCCTTTTGGCCGATGAATCGATTTCTGCGATAGGCATATTGGCGATGGGAATTATACTAACGGCCGTTGTGATATTGACCTTTGCCCAACGCCAACCTCGCCCAGCACCTCCGGCTGAACTCACCACAGAAGAAATATGATGTGCTAGATATGCTTGGGTTTTTTCTCGTACTGTGCAAGAATCCATCAATCGAAGAGAAGTCGGGCTTTTTCTTGGCTAATTGAGCCTGGTATATTGCACAAAGAAAAGTCCGACTTTTAAGAATGGTTCACTCTGCTGCCAAGGACAGAACAAATGATACCGAATATTGTTGCTCATGGTGGGGCATGGAACTGGGATGATGCGCTTGACGCAGCTAAATGTGCGGGCATCAAAGAAGCCATGGCCATTGGCTACGAGATTTTACTGAAGGGTGGTTCCGCGCTGGATGCCGTGCAGCAAACCGTAATTTTTCTAGAAGACAATCCCCTATTCGACGCCGGTACAGGTGGCTATCTCAACCAGGATGGCATCGTGCAATTGGATGCCTTGATTGTCGATGGGGCTAATCATGACTTTGGGGCTGTTGCTGGCGTTACCAGGGTACAAAATCCTATCTCGCTTGCGCGCCAGATCATGGAAAAAACAGAGTATTGCTTTTTCGCTGGGGAAGGCGCCGATCGCCTGGCCAAAAAGCTTGGTATTCCACTCATTTCCAATAAGCAGTTGATCACGCCGGCAATGCTTGACTTTTATCGTACCCGGAGCACAGATGGTCCCTCCGATACCGTGGGGGCCGTGGCCATTGACAGCAGGGGTAATGTTGCGGCGGCCACGTCAACCAGCGGATCCCCTTACAAACCGGCCGGACGCGTGGGCGATTCCCCCCTGATTGGGGCAGGTGGTTACGCCGAAAATGGTGTGGGCACAGCCGGCGCTACAGGGCTGGGAGAGAACAGCATGCGCGTTCTACTCTCAAAATATACCTGCGACAAACTGGCCGAAGGTAAAAAAGCGCCCGAAGCCGCCCAGGCCGCAATGCGATACGTGGAACGGATCTTCGAGAACTCCATGTCAGGCATAATCGTTATAGACCAGCATGGCAATCCTGGCGCGGCGCATACCACCCCCAAACTTGCCTTTGGCTGGGTCGATGATTCAGGCGAAATTCATAGTGGCACCAAGGTGAATACGCTTGACTAAAACCGATCAGCCTCGAATAACTATAGACAACAGCCTACGATAGAAAACATAGTTTTCGTACGGAACATAGTCGCGAATTCGTCCATCAGCCAAAGGTATGTAGCCACCTTCTTCCAGAAGAGATGGTACTTTCTGCTCGATCTCGCGCCGTATCGCTTCCTTATCTTGGAGCAAGACGTCAACGTCTATGCCGCCCATCAGACGCAAGTCACGGCCGTACTCCCGGCGCATATCCTCATAGTCCATGGCCCCCAGATTGACTTCACAGGCCCACAAACAATTGAATCCCCACTTTAAAACCACGGGCACCAGGATTCTGGCATTGGCATAGCTGCGAAAAATGATCGTTTGCACGCCGTGACGCTGCAATACTTCCAGAACGGGTCCGTAACTGATAAGCCCGAACTTCTCAAACATCTGTGGCGAGATCAATGGCCCGTTGTTATCGCTGATCGGCTCACTGAAAATGGCGGCATCAATCTCCACATCTGCCAATACCTTCTGCGCCAATCGGGCAGCAAAGCAGGCCTGAATCTCCAAAGTCTCTTGCACAAGACCCGGATCGTCTTTGAACAGGTAAATGAGCTCCTCAAATCGCCCCCAGCCGGCCACGCCCATGGTCTGAAAGAGGCCGCGGTGAACGCGCAACATCACTGTGCTTTCCTGCGTCGACCGGGATTGTACAATCTCAGGCCAATCGTGGGGCAGCCGCCATGGATCATCTACATCTAGGCCCTGCTCAAAAGCTTTGAGATCGGAACGTTCAGTAGGCCATTTCGCGAGATCCGGATGAGGCTCCAGCTCCGGTTGGATGTCAATACGCCCATCAAGAGGGAACAACTGTGAAAATGGCACGTCCGATGGCATACCTTGCGTCTTCCAGGCCTTAAGCACCTTTTTGCGGATACCTTCCTCAAAAAAAGGAACCCGGTCCGGCCGGCCAAAGGACATTGTCTCTCGAAATCGTTGGCGGCTGTTCATATGACCCCCGCTAGAATAGAAGTTGCTATGCCATCTGCATTCTAGCATGGTCTACAAATTGTCGGCAACTTGAGTCACCCGATTGGTCCAATCTGTCAATAGAACGGGAGATTTTGCTGCCTACGATATATAATGCCCTATTCACATGTCAACTCGATCGGATTGGAGTTATGCTCAACAAGAACATTGGCGCTCTAACAATCGGCCAAAGTCCGCGACCAGACCTCGTTGCTCCTCTTATCCAGCGCCTGCCTGTTGGCTACCAGGTCATACAAGCCGGTGCCCTGGATGGACTGTCGACGACGTCTTTGCCACCCATATCTTCAGCCACCTACCCCTTAAGCACGCGATTGCTGGATGGGACTTTGGTGATGGTCGAGGAGGCGTTTCTTGCTCCAAAATTACAGGAGGCGCTCGATCTTTTGGAGGCGCAAGCTGTTCTGGCTACACTCTTATTATGCGCGGGGACGTTCGCAGAACTGAGCGGGACCCGCCCTCTTTTCAAGCCATTTACCGTGTGTTCTGACGTGCTGCAGACAGGGGGCATGCAAACTATAGGCTTGATTGCACCCATCAAAGAACAAGAAGTGCCTATTCGACAACGCTGGCAGTCGGCCGGATTCCAAGCTGTTGTGTGGACGGCCGACTTAACTCGACAAGACAAACAGTTCGCCCGCCAGTTGGCAAGTCAGATAGAAACAAATAAGCTCGAATGCATCGTTTTAGATTATGTAGGCCATCCAACATGGGTTGTGCAGCAGTTGCAGAAATATTGCAGTGTACCAGTGATAGATTTGGGCCAACTAGCCGTAGCCATCCTTAGCGGCACGCTGTGACGAGGAGCGGAAGATGAAGACCACGCTGATCAGAAATGGTATCGTTGTCTTAGGTCATATGGTGGCGCAGCAGGATCTGCTCATTCGAGGAGAAAAAATCGCTGCCGTGGGCGACTTGTCTACCGTGCGCGCCGACGAAACCGTAGACGGCCGTGATCGGTTACTGCTTCCCGGTGGGGTGGACACCCACGTTCACTTCAATGACGTATTCATGAACACGATCAGCGTGCACGATTATTACACAGGTACCTTGGCAGCCCTATACGGCGGCACAACCAGCATCGTCGACTTCTCCAATCAGGCCCCTGGCGCGACATTAATGAGCACCCTTGACGCCAAACGGCAGGAAGCGGCCGGGTTGGCGCTGGTTGATTGGGGCGTGCATCCCGTCATCACCCAACCTAGCGCGGCCACGTTGGCTGAAATCCCGGCGATTGTCGCCGCCGGCTCACCGACCATCAAATGTTACATGACCTATCGCGAGGAAGGGTTGTTGATCGAAGAGCCGGAACTGCGTCTCGTTCTGGCCGGCTTACGGGACGCCGGCGGCATGCTGCTGGTGCACGCCGAAGACAACGATTTGATCGAGGACACCGTCCCGCGTTTTCTGGATGCTGGACTCACCAGCGCCCAGTATCACACGCAAAGCAAACCCCCTCAGGTCGAAAACAAGGCCATCGCCCGATGCATCAACATGGTACGCGAAGTCGGCGGGCGGCTCTTCATCGTGCATCTGACCACAACGGAAGGGGTGGCCATGGTGGGCAAGGCTCAAGGCGAAGGATTGGATGTCCTGGCTGAAACCTGCACCCATTATCTTGTCTTTACAGAAGAGATGCTGCAGCGTGATGATGGACTAAAATGGATCTGCTCGCCTCCTCTGCGCGACCGGGCAGCGCAGGATGCTTTGTGGAGCGGCTTGCGTGACGGCCGTCTGCTTCAGGTGACGTCTGATGATGCCGCCTACTCTTGGGAAGCGACCCAATACGGCAAAGATCGCTTTGATCTTTGTCCGAACGGCATGGGCGGCATCGAGCCACGCTTCAATGTGCTCTATTCAGAAGGTGTCGCCAAAGGGCGCGTCTCCCTACCCCGCTTCGTGGAGATCGTGGCCACCAATCCGGCGCGAACCTTTGGCCTGTACCCGCAAAAAGGCACCCTACTGCCCGGAGCTGACGCCGACATTGTTCTCTTCGATCCCGCAATAAGATGGACGATGGGACAAGCCAACTCCCATTCCTGCAATGATTGGCACGCCTACGAAGGTCTTGAATTAGCGGGGCAGATTTGCCAGGTTTTTTCCCGCGGGGAACTGGTTATAGACGGCGAAGAATGCCTGGCCAAGAAAGGACGAGGACAATACTTACATCGCCGCCTTCCACAGCAATAACACAACTATGTTGCATATTAACGAGAAACGGTTTCTGAGGGACTTAGCCGCGCTAAAACAGATCGGCCGTATGCCCGAATCTGAGGGTGGTGGACTGGATCGCCGTCCCTTTTCGCCTGCTGAACGGGCTGCTCGGGATTACTTTGCGCAACAAGCGGCAGCAGCCCATCTGGCCGTCGTGACAGATGCAGCCGCTAATTTGTCCGCCAAATTATGGGCGGATCGACCAGCAGCAGCAACGCTGCTTATTGGCTCGCATCTGGATACCGTTCCCAACGGTGGCCCCTACGACGGAGCTTTAGGCGTTGTGGCCGCGCTGGAAGTCTTGCGTACCGTGCGTGAAGCCGGTATTGCACTTCCGCTGCACCTGGAAGCTATCGCCTTCACAGATGAAGAGGGCCGCTTTGGCGATTTCTTTGGCAGCCAGGCCTTAGCCGGCGCACATACACCGTTTTCGATCGCGGCATTCCTAACGCGCGCTGCTGCCTATCCGCAAGATTTGAGCACCATGGGCAGCACCGTTCCCGGCGGCTTCTCTCCGGAAGCGATTCAGGCTGCGCGGCGCGATCCCGCGGCCATCGCCGGATATATTGAACTTCACATTGAACAAGGGCCACGCTTGGAAGAAGCAGGCATTGCTATCGGCCTAGTGGACACCATTTTCGGGCGCAGGTCTATGCGAATTAGTTTTCACGGGCGTGGTGACCACGCCGGCACAACGCCGCTCTATCTGCGGGCTGACGCCTTGGTAGCGGCGGCACAATTCGTGAGCCAAGCGCCCCAATTGGTCCAACAACGCTTTCCAAATGCGGTCGTTACTTGCGGGGATTTAACTGTGAAACCAGGCGTTTACAACGTGGTTCCCAACGACGTGACGGTGCTGGCTGAGTTTCGGGCTTCCAGTAAAGACACTTTAACCCGCATGGAGCAAGCGCTGCTGAGCTTGGTCGAGGCGTGTACGGCCGTTTCTAACGATCTCTCCTTCACCATAACTGCGACCGGTCGTAGCGAACCGGTTGGTATGGCCTCATCCATTCAAGCCGCCATGGCCCAGGCCAGTGAAGCACTCTCCTACCCGACCATGATTCTCTCCTCCGGAGCGCTGCATGACGCGGGAGTCCTGGCATCGGTCGTGCCCTCCGGCATGATATTTGTCCCGTCAATCAACGGCCGTAGCCATTGCCCGCAAGAAGATACCGCTACGGCCGATCTGGTTGCCGGAGCCAACGTTTTGCTGCATACGGCCCTGATTCTAGCTCAGGGGCAGCGACACCAGACAGCAGGAACACAATGAACAATCCTTATCCGCCCATCTATTCGGGCGCAACACCTGCTCAAGTAGCCAAAAGCGTGGCCAAGCTGGTTGATTTCCAGGATGAAGGTCTCTCTTTAGACGATCTAGAGGCGATGATTTCTAGCGAACTACTGCCCCATCTCATGCGCTATGACCAACCACGCTTCCAGTCCATGTTTAACGCCTTCCTTTCGCCTGAGGCGCAGTTGGGTGCGCAGATTGCGCTGGCCTACAATCAGGGCGTCACTAATTGGCAGGTATCCCCAGGCGGGGCCATGTTAGAGGAGCTTTGCGGGCAGGCGCTGTGCCGTCTATTTGGCTTGGGGCCTGATGCAGATGCGACGTTCATGTACTCGGGCACCTATGGCAACCAACAAGCGGTGTACATGGCCTTGCACCGCTATGCAGAGCGCCAGGGCTTTGATCTGGCCCAGAAAGGGATCACAGGTTTCGCTGCTCCCAAAAGACTGGCTATATTGGCGGCTGAAGGTGCTCATTTTTCATTAAAGCAGGCCGTGCGTATGTTGGGCTTAGGGGAAGATTCTCTAATCTCGTTGCCATTGGATGCCCGCTGGCGCATTGATGTGCCTGCACTGCAAACGATGGTGCGTGAATTGCAGCTGAGTCGCGATATTGTGGGCCTGGTGGCGACAGCAGGAACCACTTCCACCGGCGCCGTCGATCCCATCGCCGCCTTGGCCGATTTGTGTCTAGAAACTGGTGCGTGGCTCCATGTAGATGGTGCGTATGGCTATGCCTACAAGCTGGTACCCGAATGGGCCCATTTGTTTAGCGGAGATGACAGAGCAGACTCAATTACCTGGGATCCGCACAAACAACTCGGCGCACCCATCCCCAATTCACTCCTGTTCGTCAAGCAGCGAGATGATTTTGCGCGCATGGCGCTGCACAGCCATTATTTCAATCGGGCGGATGCCATAGAGCCCAATCCCGGTCTCAAGTCTCCCCCGTCGACACGGCCGATGTCAGCCTTGTCTCTTGTGGCAATATTGCGTGGGCAGGGTCTAGATCGTCTCGTCAACGATCTGCGAGCGCCACTGACCGCGATCCGCGCCCTAGCCGACTATCTACGTTCGCTGCCTGAAGTTGAGCTAGTTCATGAACCCGACACCGGTATTCTTTGTTTCCGCATGACGCCCGCGGGCCTATCTGAAGAGGGCTTAAACGCGCTGCAGCACAACCTCTATAAGCGCATCATGTCTGGCGGGGAACGCGCTATATCCACCACCAATTTGGGGGGAAAGCAGCTGTTGCGCCTGGTGGTTGTCTCAGCTCACACGACATTCGCTGATTTAAGGGAGACTATTGACGAAATCGCCCATATTTGCCGGACAATTAGGTGATTGCGGAAACACCTCGGAGGTTTTTGGGACAGCTACTTCAGGTGTAACGCGCAAACCACCGAGGCATAGCCCGGTTCTTCAGTTTGAGATGCGGCGACGGCCGTCTTTCATGGTGGCTAGAAGCCCAGCTGTGGCCACTTTTCAGCGATTGGTTTTGGATAGCCGGCGTCAACTCCTTGTCCCAATGTGTATCGCAAGTACTGATCGCCTTTGAAGAAGTACAACTTATTGTTCAGGGTCATGGTGGCGTCAATTCCACTCTGAAACGCCTCTGGAAAGCCGGTCCAGTGCCCCGCGATCTCCTTCGGATACCCTGGATCAAGGGTGCCTCCCTGCGTCAGACGAACATAGCGGCTGCCGCTAAAGAAATACAGCTTGCCATTCGGCGCCAGTACCGCCGCATCAAACGGCTTGGCATCTGAGGGGTAGACTTGCCCCATGAATGATTTATCTAGGTCCGATAGTTCCTTGTTGCGCCACGGAATCTCCCAGCTGCCGATTGTCAGCCGGTCACTAACCGGGTAGAGCATGATCGACTTCGGGTCGAATTCGCTGAATTGTGTGTCGCCGGCCGCGTAACGGTTCAGGACGTTGATATCCACCTGTTCCTTGGTCCAATTGTTCGGCGGACCCATGTAGTAGGCGTAGACGGCGTCGACATCCCACGGAATTGGGCTCTCAGGATGTTGATGCTCATGGATGCAGCCCAACGCGTGGCCGAATTCATGCAGCACGACGCGCAAATATTCATCGTTCGCCGTTGCCGCTGTCAGCCAGCCATAATTCATCGTGGGTTCGTTCTTAGCAATATTGAGCGCTACGGTCCCCAGATAGGACCACGACCCAGGGTGCTGAAAGGAGATGCGAATCTCCGCATCCGGATCGTCACCGAAATCAAACTTGATGTTGACATAATCACTCCACTGGTGGGCAACCGCTTCTACTTTCTGCTTCGCAATTGGATCGCCATCCATGAAGCGCACGCGTATGGTACGGCCAGGCCTCCAGAAGAAACGTTGAACACCGGCGATTTCGAGCGCGCCGTTGGCCGGATTTTCCGCATAGGAAGTGGTCATTACCTCGTCCAAAAGTTCTGGGGGAATTGGGCGATCGATGCACATTCTAATTGGGTCAGACATTGGATAATCCTCCGCTGCTATGAAATTTTTAATAAGGCCTCATGGATGTCATTGTCAAGAGGCTAGACGCCATTCGTCAACTAAATCGGATAACAAAGTAATTCTTTGGGTCAGACAGCCGCCCTTGCGGCACGATGTCGACTAGGACGTTCGTCGGAGTAAAACTCAGCTCCGGCGATTTGCTCCAGGTTCTCATCAAGCTCGAAGCGCACCATACGTTCTAGATCGTTACGACCAGGGAAAGCGCTGGCCAGGGCTTCTTCCAGCTGCAGGAATTCAGGTCCGCGTAGCTCAATCATTATTGGCTCTCCTGGAAATATAGAACAATTCTGTTAATCGTTTATCTAGCCTAAGCCCTTGGTGAAGTCAACCTGTTCCGCCCACTCGGGAAAATCGATGAATGGATTACGATTCCCTTGGGCCATGTAAATCGCCATGTTGCGGTGAAGCTCATACTCGTCCACAGGAAAATCCTGATGCCACTTGAGCAGCATCGGCAATCGCTCGCGCCTAAATTCACTGTCGTTGTCATCGATCAGGCCTGGATAGCGCAAGAGGAAATACATCACGGCGCGGGCCACCGTTCCTTTGCCAGCCTGTGGTTCAAAACGCGTGTCCATCCGTTTTCCACAGTCATCTTGGATAGTTTCGCCAAAATCCTCAAAGTCAAAGTAGGGGATGTTGCTGCGGAAGCTGTTGCAGCGCCCTTCGACGGCGAAAAGGTGATGCAAGTCACCGCGCATCGGTTCACGACGGCCGAACCACGACTGAGGCACCACATGTTCACAGTTGTACGGCAACTGCGCTTCAAAAAATGCCTCCATTGTTTCTAACATAGCGGCGCTCGGTTCGGTTTCCTGTAGAACCATAAAAGCTTCTATTTGCTCCTGCACACGGCTGTCCGTTGCGATATCAGCCTCGATGAAGCTACGTGGATCGTATGTTTTGCCCGAGTAGATGCTGTGCAGCATGCCGTCCCGATGTAAATCAACCCACGGATATACTTGGAGGCTCGGTTGATATGTTGGCATACTCATATGTGTATCGCGCACCAGGTCACGCAACTGCTCAAAACCAAATGCTCCAGTGGCCTCATTTGTGGACGGTTCGCTAATAGAAAGCGTCACCATACGCCCATCGTCCGCTGAAAATGAAACAGTAGTAGCCGCCGGCGGGTTAGGCCGAATCGCCGCATAGTACGCTTCGCGGTCGAGTCGATCCTGCTCGGCGTCATAATAAGTACGTTCGGCCGACTCGGCCAGCATATTTAGCGCCTCAGTTTTCAATTGTGCCAGGCTGCCATCGTCGCTTGCATCGGTCACAGGCTGCGTTGCTCTTGTCGACTGCGGAATACCGGAAAAGAGGGGCGCTGTAGCGGCTATCGTCTGGCCGAGCGTGAGCGTATCTCCTGTTAAGGGCACGTCCGCACTCCCGTCGAGCGCCTCGTCCAACAACGCTTGTGCAGCCGGCTTGAGGTCTGCCCGCTGAGCGCGCAAAAAGGCGACGATCTGGCTGACACGCACGCCCTCGTTTGCCAACCATAAGATTTGATCGTCTCCCATTAGGGGTGTCCAAACATCACCTGCTTTGCTGAGCACCTTGCCTTCCGCATTTCGTTGCGGAATGCCCGAGTGGTGTAAGGCAACAGCCTCCCATTGATCGTTAAATACCGGCGAACCCGAGGAACCACGCATTGTGTCTGACTTGTAGTGAATAAAATTATCCAAAATATCAATCAACTCATTCTCGTGCAACGTAACCTGCTTCATCTGGCCGCCAGGGTGTTGGATGATATTGATCATTTCCCCGATGACGATCTTGCCTGGATCACCGATCAGTGGAATATGCACATATCTGCCCATTTCCTCTCCTGTTTCGTTGGGTGTCTTAACAGCAACCAACGTGAAGTCAAGTTCCCGGTTGGTGAAGAAGAATTCATCAGGCTCAAAGGCAAAGAATATAGAACGGCGGCGTTGACCATCCATGCCAAGTTGAAAATCAAACTCACACCGGCTGCGCCCGGCAACAGCCGCGTTTTGAAAAACGTGGTTATTCGTCATCATGAGCCTCGGCGAAACCATGAATCCTGTTCCATGACCAGCAAAACCCCGCGCATCATTGATCTCAATCCGCGCCACTGACCTAGCGCGGAACAACCCAAGTTCAAGGTAATTGATGCCAACAAGGTTGTTTTTTCCCAGGATTCGCTCGAAAGTGGAGACCGTCTCTTCATCAATAATACCTTTGGCACCCATTGCGGATTCAAGAGTGTCGTCTGCAAGCACTTCATACGTCTGCTGATCAATGTCCAGCCGTTCCAAACGATTGCTGAATTGCTCCTTGCTATTTGCCTTCTCAATCTCGCCTTTACTGATGTATTCAGCATTTTGCGTACGCACTTGTTCCCGTTGCGCATAACGCGATTCACTCTCTTGCAACAACTCCATATATCTTTCATGGTCTCTCATGGTCGACTCTCCTTTAGAATGAAGCGCTATCGCCTGATTCATCTTACAAAAACACGGTTTTCTTTCGACTAGTGGAATTCTCTATTGAATTTAGCGTTTCAAATGGGCAATCCTACTATTGCGGTATGACAGGAGCACGGAAAGGGTGAAGATCGCTCATCTCAAGGGATCTTATTGGGCTGCAAATAAGGTCAAGATATTTCGTAATCCAGAGGCGCAATCTGAACGCGACTGCATTAGGAAAGACAGAAGGTTTTCCTTCATGCAAGCACATGCTCATTCCAGCTACTCTTGCCTTGAGAAGTTATTGCCCTATTTTGACGCAGCAAAGTAATTATATAGTATACAAAATCACGATGTTTGTCAACAGGTGAAGTCGTTTTGTTATTGTTCAGGAAATCTGTCACCAGTTCAAGAATCAGCGAACATGTCGTCTCATGAAAAAACAGGTGACATTCACTATGAACAGTTGGGGCAACCTTGTTCCCTAAGAGCAACTAGGCCTGTCTATCACGTATCGCTTGTCGCAGGTCTCACCATAGGACGGGCGCGAGACGCCGGATCAGAAGCGCCATGTCTTCGAGGGCGCGGAAACAGGCCGGCATCCTCAATGATTTCGGCCACAAGCTCTTCTTGCCGGTAAGCCATCACATGCACACCGTTAACACCCTCAATTCCTTGAACCTGTTGGATCATCTCGACACAGATGCGTTTTCCTTCTTCTCGCTTCTGTTTATTGGGTGTTTTGCGCAGCCGCTCGACCACTCTATCAGGGATGACTACACCAGGCACCTTGGTTCTCATGTATTCGGCCGCTCGCTCCGAGCGCAAAGGTCCCACACCCACAAGAAAGTAAACGGCTTCGAGCAAACCGAGGTCTCTTATCCTATTCATGTATTCCCGCAGGCGGGGCACATCAAAACAGTATTGGGTCTGGATGAAATCCGCTCCGGCGGCGATCTTTTTTGCCAGCCTCATCGGCCGCCATTCATAGGGCGGGGCGAAGGGATTGGCTGCCGCGCCCAGGAAGAGCCGCGGCCGGGTCGTCAGCTTTCGACCGCTCAGGAACATACCCTCGTCGCGCATCATTCGTGCCGTGCGCAGTAATTGGATCGAGTCGAAATCAAATACGCGTTTCGCCTCCGGTTGATCACCGGCGCTGACATCGTCACCGGTGATACAGAGTACATTGCGCACGCCCATGGCTGCCGCGCCCAACAGGTCCCCTTGGATTGCTATACGATTGCGGTCGCGGCACGCCACCTGGTATATCGGTTCGTATCCGGCACGCGTGAGAAGGGCGCAGATGGCGACACTGGACATGTGGCAATGGGCGCCCGAGGCATCTACCGCGTTGATGCCGTCGCACACGGTTGACAGCACGAGTGCTGCCCGGTAAACATCTTCCGGATCGGCGCTGTCGGGTGGATTCAGTTCGGCCGTTACTGCGAATCGACCGGAGCGTAAAACGCGTTCTAAACGGCCGCCTGCTTTGAGTTGCTTGTCCATTTGCTTCTCGTTTCTTGTCCTACTTCGGAGGTATGACCGCGATCTCAGCCGTTTTCACCCAGCCATCCGGCATTTCATCATCGACGCCATGCAGCATATTTATCCAGGAAGCCGTGCCCTCCAGTTGGCGATTGACGGGTGGCTGTATGGTCAGCAATTCGTGGCCATAGTTTGGCATCTTCAGAGAACGTTCAAAAGCCTCTACCCAGACACAGCGCATCTCCGGCTTGACCTCGCAGTGTCCGTTTGTACGCACACCGCCGCAAGGTCCATTGCGCAGATTCTTGGGGCAGGTCATGGAGCAGGTCATACCGGTGCTGTGCAGGATACACTGGCCACACATCCGGCAGTCAAAAACAGCTCCTTTGCCGACCGCTTCAATCCATATCACGGCGGGTTCAAGAAGGGAACCGGGCTTCAACCAACGTCCGAAAGGCTGTAGCAAGCGTTCGAAGGTGTCATAGATAACTTCCAAGGCATGCGGGTAGTTCTGTAGAAATCGCAAGGTCATCCTTGTTCTACCCCTAGCGTCATCGCTTGCACATAGCGCTCAATGAATTCAGGATCGGCATCTAGATCAACCTGTTCAGCTTTCTCAGCGATGCGGATGGCTCGTGCAAACCCTTCGTCGGAAAGGAAGCTCGCGGCACCCAGCCCGGCTCCGTTGGGAATGTTCTCGATCACATCAGGTGAGACAGGCGGTATCAAGCCAATCGCCCGGGCTGCCTCAATATCTATTTGACCACCAAATGATCCGGTCAGAATCACACGCCCCATATCTTGCGGCCGTAAATTCAAGCGCCGCATCAAAATGTTGATCGTGGCCAGGATCGCGCCCTTCGCCTTTTGCAGCTCGCGAATATCCCATTGCGTTAAGGTCAGATTACCATCGGGTGTCAAGGGAATCGCCCGCGCTTTGTGGCCGTTGGCTAGGACAAGGGTTGGGGACAATAGCCGGCAATCCCGGCTAATACGGCCGTTGGGCTCAATCACACCTGCCTGCCGCAATACGTGCGCTGCGCTAAGCAACCCCGAACCGGTCAGACCGACAGGCGCTTCTCCGTTGATCGTTTCCAGGATAAGCCGTTCTCCTGGCAATGAAACACGCGTGATCGCACCATCTACCGCACGCGAACCGCAAGAGATATTCACTCCTTCAAAAGCGGGACCGGCGGCCGTAGAGGCGGTCAGAATACGTTCACCGTCGGTGACCATCACCTCTCCATTCGTGCCTAGATCAATAGCAGCCATCGGCACGGGAGTCGCGTCAAAGCCAAAATAAGCCAGGCAAGCCAGCGCATCGGATCCCACGAAACCGCCGATCAAGGGTGGTAGGGATACGCTTGTCGATTGGGGCAAGATACCCTCCATCAAGCTGGAGGCGTCCTCTATTGATGTCGTTGAGAACGGCTGGAACGGAGTTCCGGTCAGACTTTCCACCGGCAGTTCGGCCAGCAGGTGATGCATCGCCGGATTGCAAACAATGACCGCCCGCTCGATGCGGTCTCGAATCCGCGTGTGAAAGCTTCAGAGAGTCGATCGCCTGGTTGATCGAGGACAATGCCAGACGATGTAAGCGGCCGGCGTCAGCCGTGCTTTTTCGTGCAGAAGCAAGGCGCGAAATAACATCCGCGCCATAGACGGATTGCTGGTTCAAACTGGCGGCCCCGGCACACACCTCGCCATCGTCCAGCATCGTTAGAAACGCAGCGACGGTCGTCGAACCGAGATCAATGGCCAGCCCCAGCGGCACATCTCGCTGCCGCTTGTAGCGGTTGCTGACCTTGAAACTCTTATTTGAATACACCACCACGGGGGCCAGCACGACGCGTGCGTCTTCGGCTATCCGCGCCCGGCAGGCCAGCCGGTTGCCAACAGCAAGTTCCCCTGCTGTCAGATGCTCCCGTTCAATCGCATCCGGCGGCAGCATCCCTCCTTCATTCAGAACTTTGCACTTCCCGCAGGTGCCACGTCCAGCGCAAGGCTGCTCTAGAGGTAGCTCCAGTTCTGCTATCGCATCTCCCAAGAGCGTGCCACTCTCTACTTCCGTTTGCTGAATTTGGTCGCCGATAATGACAGTGAGCTTGGGCATGACTGTCCCTATATTTGCAGGCGAACGAACTGGCTTTGGCGGAGCGTGCCGCCGGGCGGAATCAGCAGAAAATCTTCGTTTGATTCATGCACTGTGGTGATGGCATTCACCAATCCGCCGACGTACGCGTCCGATCCTACCAATTCACTGTACTGCATGCCCCAGCGCTCGCAGTACGTGGCAACCTCTCGCGCCCGGGGCCGGTACGCCTCCAGATCCTCCTGCGTATGCGCGATTAGGACCAGCCGTTTGTAGTTCTGGTATTGTTCGTTCATCAGCCATTCGGCCGTTTCTGCACCATACTTCTCCACCATCTTGTGATACTCTTTCAGCGGGTCGCTCCCTGACTCCAGCCACCCTTTGGTCAGGTAATAGGTACCTGGGTTGTTTTGGAACTCCCTCAGATAAGTGTCGTAAGAACCCATCAAGATTGAGATGCAATCATCTGCGCGTGGCACCAGGAGCGTATGTTGTCCCGCTTCTATGCCATTCAAGCCGTTGCCGCACAAGCCATAACCCAGAACGATTAGACTCGGTTCAGAAACGCTATTTATGGTTTTCTGTACAGTCGCCCTGAGGTTCTTGGGCACAAGATGCAGGCCGTAATCCAGAAAGCTAACTTCGGCGGCCAATTCCTGTGGAAGCAACTCTTCAAGAAGATGTTGGAAGACGGCGCAGGATATGACAGCAACAGGTTGGGAATTCGCAGACATACAGAGGTTCCTTTCTAAGGAAAATAAACAGATAAGTGATGCACTATCCTACTGGCTTCTGGCCTTCTGCATCTTTCGGTAATGTTTGATGTAGCGCATCGAGTATTCATCACGCCCCAGAAGCAGGTCGATAGCGCGGATCGTGCTGGTAAGTTTTTCCGGATTGGTGATAGCACAGCTTACCCCGTTTTGGGCCACCAGCGCCAAAAACGCCTCGTTGACAATCTGCCGCTCCGGCAAGCCAAAACTGACATTGCTGGCGCCCAGCGTCATATTGACGCCAAATTCCGCATGGATGAGCTGAATAGTACGCAGCGTTACCGGTCCGGCCGTATGGTCTGCGCTGACAGCCATCGCCAGCGGATCGATGACGATATCCTCGATTGGAATACCAAGCTGCGCCGCGCGATTGATGATCTTGCCGGCAATGGCCATTCGTTTCTCGGGGTCCATAGAAATACCGTCGTCATCAATGACCAGTCCGATAACCGGCACGCCAAATTCTTTTACGACCGGTAAGATGGCCGCCAACGATTTCTCTTCGCCGTTGACGGAGTTTACCAGTGGACGGCCTGGCGCGGCAGCCAATCCAGCGGCCAATGTTTCCGGATTAGGCGAGTCAAGGCAGAGAGGGACATCGAAGGCCTCAGATACGGCCGTTACCACTTCACGCATCACTAGCCCTTCATCAATGCCCGGAACCCCCACATTAATATCCAGCACATCTGCCCCGGCCTGAATCTGGCTCCCGGCCAACGCGAGAACGAAATCATATTGGCGTTCCGTGAAAGCTCCAGTAAGCGCTTTTCGTCTCGTGGGATTTATGCTTTCACCAATGACAATCATTGGACCGCCACTGTCAATCGTGACACGCTTGGTGTTTCCTTCCAGTATGGTTTTCATCATAACTTCTTTGCTCGTGTGAGCAGTCTTTGCAGTAATAACTGCGGTACCTAGCCAATAAACGATTTAGCCAACTTGGCAGCCCGGCTGGCATCAGTGGCAAACCTGGCAGCGCCAATCTGTTTCGCGTAATCTGCTATGACGGGTGCACCACCTACCTCGAAGGGCCAAAGCCATCTTTAATGGCTCGGATAATTGATAACGTTTCTCGGTTGGGCAAAGTTAACAACCCATTAACCAGCCATTTTCCCTCGTGATTTGGCGACGGTATTGAAGCAATCGATCTCCTGTAATGCGGCCTCTTTTGTGATCGCTTGCTCAGTAAATGCCGTATTCTTGCAGCGTCTCCCAAAAAGCCATGTAGTTTTCAGGGGAGACGCTGGCCTGGGTGTTATGGATGGGCGTGCAGACGAAGCCCCCGCCAGGAGCCATAATCTCAATGTTGCGGCGAGTTTCGTCACGAACTTCTTCCGGCGTGCCCTGGTCGAAAACACGCTGCGTGTCCACGCCTGCACCCCAGAAGGAGATTTCGCTGCCATATTCCTTCTTGATTGCGGCGTAATCAATTCCTGCGGCGCTCTTCTGCAAGGGGTTGAGGATGTCGATGCCCGATTCCTTAAGATCCCAGAGAATGGGCATCAGAGCCCCGTCACAATGATAGAACAGCTTGGCGTTGGTGCGCGCTTTCATGAAGGAGAACAGCTTTGTGTGGCGTGGTTTGATGTACTGGCGGTACATGTCCCGCCTAAAAAACAGGTTCTTCTGTCCGGCCAGATCATCCGCCTCGATCATCACATCTGCCAGATCGCCAATCTCATCCAATACGGCTTCCCAGTAGATCATCTTCAATTCGACTACTTTGTCCATGATGTACTCGGCCAGCCCGGGATTCAAATAGAAGTCGGTGAAGTAGTTTTCAAAGCCACGCGTCCAGGCATGCATCTCCGAAACGCCAGCAGAAAGCGAACCGACCACAACTGCTTTGCCCTGCGCGATGGTTTCCAGCGCCCTGTCGCGCAGCCCTACAAAACGTTTGGAATCGCCCGCGTCCGGCCAACTGTATCCTGCTTCCAGTTCTTCGGGCGTCTCAACGGATTCAAGCGGCCAGGAGTACATATCAAAATAGAGGCCACCTTCCTTGGGACAGCGCCAGCCAATGCCCCATTCGTCGGTGTAGGCGCTGTATTCCCCTTCGTCACGGTATTCCAGATTGTACTTGGAGGAGGAGCGGGGGGCCACGTTGTGGATATCGACTTGGAGACGATCGGCCATATCTTCATCAATGGCGGCCAATTGCTGGATAGTATCCATCACGCGAATTTCGACTTCCGGCATGCCCAAATACGCCCTCAGATTTTTGTAAGCGACTCTGTGCATGCCCGACATCGGCGTACCGCCCAAATCGAAAGGTACGCGGTCAGGTTCTTGATGGTTTAGTGCGGTTTGCACACGTTCTCGTGAGTTCATTTCAGCTTCCCTTTTTGACTAAACCTACTATATTTAAGCTAACGGGCTGTAAATCACCCTGTTTCTGGCGCGACATGCCACTGGGAGTTGGCCAGCTACGCCACAAAACTCCTGGCCAGAGAAGCCGCCTGGCTGGCATCAGGGGCGTAGCCATCGGCTCCAATTTGGCTGGCGTAATCGGCCGTGACCGGCGCACCACCCACCAGAACCTTGACCCCACTCTAATGCTCCCGCCTCACGCAGGGCATCAATGGTCACTTTCATCTTTGGCATAGTCGTTGTCAGCAGCGCCGACATGGCCACAATTTGCGCCCCGTTTCTTTTTACCGCTTCGATAAATGATTCTGGTTTGACATCTACTCCCAAGTCAATGACCTCAAAGCCAGCCCCTTCCATCATCATCATGACCAGGTTCTTGCCGATGTCGTGCATATCCCCTTGCACGGTGCCAATTGCGACCTTGCCTATCGGTTCCACCCCACTGGCTACCAGATGTGGCTTGAGCACGGCCAACCCTGCTTGCATTGCGCGCGCTGAAATGAGCATCTCCGGCACAAAATAGTCTCCTTCTTCAAATAGCCGCCCCACTTCAGCCATGGCTGAAATCATACCTTCGTTCAGGATTTCCTCCGGCGGAATAGCGGCATCGATGGCCGCTTGTACTTGGACCGGGGTCTCGCGCATATCTCCTTCAAGAATACTTTCATAAATAGGCTCTAATTCAGTTTTCACTTCAATTTCTCCTTCGCAATTATGTTTGCAATAGCAATCCTGTTTATAGTAACCACTTCAGCGGTTTTGTTCCAGTTAATCAAACGACAAGCCACCTGCCCCAGCGGAAGCTGCCACAGAATAGATTTGAGGTTGAATCCCACTCTCTGCAGCATAACCTTGTATAACAGAGCCGGAGAATTCGGCAACGTTTTCCTGTTTGACCAAGGCCACCATGCAGCCACCAAAACCGGCACCTGCCTGGCGATCAGCCACGATCCCGAGTCCGCTAGCTATGGCGCGCATCATCGCTTCCACAGTTGACGCGCCTTTCTAAAACAGATCACGAGCACCGCTCCTATAGAGATCAGCCAGCGCATCCGCGTCACCGGATGGCAGAAGCTTAGCCACATCAGAAACACGTTGGTTTTTTCGCTGATGAAGCAGCAGCGCCTGGTGACGATGGACAGAATGTTCTGAATTTGGCCATTAGAATGCATCAGAATCAGCAGACCTCGCTCGCGAAATGGTTCAAACAGTTTCGCAAGCCGCGGTTTATTATAACTTGCGCCACACGCGTGCTGAAAACAACAAATTCTTCTGTGCTTCATTATCATCACCGAAATATCCGCCATCCACGCCGAGATCGAGGCAGCAGTGGATCAGCGCCAACTGGATCTACATGATGCGGTCCAGCATCTCACTAGTGTAACCCGGATCATGTGGTTGCCCAGAAACTGAGGCGATTCATCCACGACAAACTCCTCGTAATGGTGGGAGGGTACCGATCCATAATAATTGCCGCCGGTACGGATCGCTATGGCTGCGGGGGCATTGGAAGCGCTAAGTACTCCACATGTACGCCACAGCGGCGAGGGGACTGTAACATAAAGGATGGCGCTGCTAGATAGTTACACGGAAATAACAGCAAATCCTAAAGGGGTAACACTATATTACTATGCAGAGCTACGCCGCGACCCACCCTTTATGTAGGGCTACTCGTCCTCCCGATTAACCATAAGCATCTTTTTCATCGGTTGCCACCTCAACCCTACTCCGCCAAAGCTCCACCCTGCTCTAACCCCTGTTGACTTCTTGTACCCCAACTTTTGATAAAAAGGAACAGCGTAAAGTGTGGAAGCCAACCTTATCACGTTGCCGCCTTGGCCAAGACAAGCGGCCTCAAAATGTTCTACAAGCAAACGGCCGATACCGTGATAGTGCCAATTAGCCCTGACAAACAAGCTCTGCAGCCTCTCTATCCTACCCCTCAGTACACCGACTATTTCACCGAGCTCGTTTTCAGCCACAAACACCATTTGCGCCCGGATCGTCTCTGCAATTTCATCTCTGTGCCCCGGCAGCGGTGAATCGGCATATTGGAAGGGGCCAAGAAGGGCGCCCCTTTCTTGCGCAGGTGCAAAAGCAAGGTTGTACTCACTGTAGGTAACTGCAATCAATTTCCCAACCTCGGCTGAGTCGCCATCTTGATATGGGCGTATCTTAATCATGTCCTACACTCCTGCTATGAAAACAACATTCTTGATGCAATCGATCATATTCCCTTCGAACACCCTTTCCCTTTAAGCATGCCTCGCCGATTACAGGGTCCACGAACAAGCTGCCAGGCATTTTAGGCGAAGACTGGACCAATCTCCATGGTAGCGGCTGCGATGCATTTGTTTCTGAAGATTGGTCCAGTCTGCTGACAAGTCGTTCGTGCACCGTCGATTGCATCTGCTCATAACACGGCAGTGCTTTTCAGCGCCGGACACAGCGGTCCCATATTGATAAATATTAAGAATGGACCATTGCCTTGTCAGGAATCGATCGCTAATCTAGAATCATTATTGCAAAACGCATAATCTGTCCGGAATTACCCCCAGTTTATCAGATTATCAACCGCAATTCGCAAAGATGGTCGTTTTTGCTGGAAAATTAGCAGCGTAGAGGAAATCAAACAGGGCTCCTACAAATAGGCGAGCCAGTCATATAGGAGAAGGGGACAGTTTAGCAATGAGTGCTGACGCAACCATAACTAAGGGAAAGATCAATCCAACAGATTGGAAGGCAATGGTCAAAGCCTACCAAAGACCGGAAGTCTTCAAGAGTATCTGGCAGGTCGTTAACAGTTTTGGCTTACTGCTAATCCTGTGGATTCTAATGTACTTGAGCCTCAATGTGAGCTATTGGACAACCCTCGCTCTCGCCTTGCCTACCGCAGGCATGTTGGTCCGCATATTTATTATCCAACATGACTGTGGGCACGGTTCCTTTTTCGCCTCGCGCAAGGCAAATGATCGTCTGGGTCAGGTCTGCGGCGTCTTTACACTCACCCCATATTTCCAATGGCGCAAAAGCCATGCTATCCATCACGCTACGGCCGGCAATCTTGCGCGTCGTGATATTCATGATGTATACACCATGACCGTGCAAGAATATCAGGAAGCATCTGCTACCGAAAAGCTACGCTACCGCTTTTACCGCAACCCCATCACCTTGTTCCTCATCGTCCCCATGACGCTTTTTATGGTGATGTACCGCTTCCCCAGCCCCCTTGCCCGGCGCAAAGAAAAAATGGGGGTCTTGTGGAATGACCTGGTCTTGGTGATAATCGTTGCAGCTATCAGTTATTTCATCGGTTTTCGCACGTTCCTGATGCTTTATATACCGGTTGTGTTTATTGCCACCGGTATTGGCACCTGGCTGTTTTACATTCAGCATCAATTTGAAGAAACCTATTGGGTGGATAACGATGAGTGGGATTACGCGGCGGCCGCTTTGAACGGAAGCTCCTTTTATAAACTACCCAAAGTCCTGCAATGGTTCACAGGCAATATCGGTTTTCACCACATCCACCATCTCAGCCCGCGCATTCCTAATTACAAACTGGAGGCCTGCCACCAGGACAACCCCGGGCTGCAAAACGTTACGACGCTCACCCTTTCCACCAGCCTGCAAACGGCTACGCTCACCTTGTGGGATGAGGAAAAGAAGCGGTTGATCAGCTTTAGGGAACTGCGCCGCCGCGAAAAGCAGCAAACCGGCTAATCATCAACTACGGGAGACCATCAGTTGGGACCATAATGCAGGGTCAGAAGAGACAAACTCTCCTGACCCTTTTTATGCCTTGATGAGACGCGCTGGAATGACAACACGTACCGGATCCTACGTAAGATAAGGGTCGATAAAATGCGTCAGGTAGATGTAGGCAAGTCTGTCATCCGTCATTCTGTTAAGTGCTCGGCTTCTGTTAAGGGAGATAACAAGCGCTCGATGGGCAATGATGGGTGTGGAGTGTTGCGCCGGCTGAATACCTGGGAGTGGAAGACTCGCCCAGCGGGGTGCAGGCGGCGCTGGCGGAAGGTATGGCCGTATTGGCCGTGAGAACCCATTCCAGCGGGAGCGACTGCACAGCGCCGGACTCCTACCCGCAGCGCCGATTGTGGATGAACCAGAACACGTGGCGGCCATTGCTGCCGAAACAGTGCAACGAGGCGACGGGTAATTTTGATACAATGCTAGCGAGGAGTGAAACTATATGGAAACCTCAACGATCGGTTTAGGGAAAATGGATGACTCTGTACTTCAACTATATCCGGCACCTGTTGCCGAACGGCCGTTAACAGGGCTGTTTTTGTCCCATGACCTGCGCCAGTATGGTGAGGCCAGCGGTGGATGTTTTGTCTACAGCAACTTCGTGACGAGCATCGACGGCCGTATCGCCATTCCCCATCCCAGCCGGCCAGGTTTAATGGTACCCAAGGACATCGCCAACGAGCGGGATTGGCGCTTATACCAGGAACTGGCGGCTCAGGCGGATATTATTATCAGCAGCGGCCGTTATTTGCGGGACTGGGCCGACGGCCGCGCCCAGGAAATTCTGCAAATCGACGATCCCCGTTTTGCCGACCTACGCCAATGGCGAAAAGATCGTGGTTTGCCCGCGCAACCAGACATCGCCATTATCAGCGGCAGCCTCCGCTTCCCCATTCCTGACGTATTGACGGCGGGTGGACGCAAGGTTGTAGTTTTCACCATTGCCAATCCTGATCCTGCGCGCGTTGCTGAAATCGAGTCCAAGGCGGGACAGGTAGTCATTGCCGGTAAAGAACAGGTAGATGGGGCGACGCTGGTGCCCCTAATGACAGAAATGGGTTATCGAACCGTATACTCGTCGACAGGCCCCAAAGTTCTGCATCTACTGCTGGCCGGTGGAGCCTTACACCGACTGTACCTCACGTACGCCAATCGCCTGTTGGGTGGCCAGCCTTATTCGAGCATTGTCGAAGGAACGTTGTTTGAAACGGCCGTTGATTTGCGAATCAATACCATTCATCTCGATAGCCAGGCACTTGGCGGCCTGGGTCAATTGTTTGTATCTTATGATCGGGCCTAAACAGATCCCGAATCAGTTGCGATTGCCAATCCGCGGCAGCCTGAAGCGATGCGCAGGGAAAATGAACATAACCAATCATCAAACTGATGTCTTTTCGCTGCGCTGCACGGTGCAAATTGCGCAAAAAGAAAAACCTGCCACTAGCATCAAAATGTTTGGCTAGGAGCAGGTTTGCTTTCGAGCTGTTTTCGAGTTATGGCGATCGAGGGGCTTTGTTACCTGTAATTCAAAAAAGAACAACAAACCAACTCCGGACCTACGTGAGGTAGGTCCAGATTGAAATCGCTTTAGACGCCCAGTCCCAGAAGCCCTAGAAGCCAGGCCAAGAGCCAGGATACCACGGCAATGGCGATCGCGGCGATAATCGCACCGCCAAAACCTTTTACCTTCAAGCCAGATACAAACCTATCGGCGACCATCAAAACAACAGCCGCGACGACAAGTAAAACGATCGCGCCCAGTATCCCTGCGCCAACGGTAATACCCAGCAGACCAAGCAGCCAGTTGACAACCGCGGAGACGATCGCGATCACAATCGCCGCAATAATGGCCCCACCGAAGCCGCTCACTTCCAGACCCAGGCCGAGCCTACCTACAATCCAAATCACGACTGCCGATACCAGAATAGCAATCACTAAACCAATAATTATACCCATTATTTAGAACCTCCTTAGTTCCAAAACCATTCATCTTGGGATCAAAGACCCCTTCGTCACCTTGTTAAATCAACTCCGGCAAGAATTATTTTTGTCAGTTCTCTTTTCAGGTAAACCTCTGACTAATCTAGAAACCTGCCTCGTTGATTAAAACCCTGAAATCGCCATAAGGTTACAGCCCAATTTTACACCATCCGGGAATAGTGGACACATCAATTGATGACGAGATACACTTTTCCTGGATGGGTCACTGATTGGTGAGGTCGCTTCTGCGGGCTTGAGAGGATTGTTGTTAGCGTTACCAACTTCAAGAAAAGTTGGCAACCCTGGGAGAATATGATGTCACTACCACCTGATTATGAAGAAAGAGTGTATGCCGGTGTTCTAGGCAAGATTATTGGCGTTTACGTGGGACGGCCGTTTGAACAATGGAAATACGAACGGATCATGAAGGAGCTGGGGGAAATCACCTACTACGTCAACGACAAGCTACCCTGGAAGCCTCCGCTTGTGGTCACCGATGATGACATCTCCGGCACCTTCACCTTTTTGCGCGCCCTGCCCGACTATGGCAATTCGCGCAACTTAACCCCGGCCCAAATTGGCCAATCGTGGCTGAACTATATTATTGAAGAGCGCACTATATTATGGTGGGGTGGCTTTGGCAATTCGACCGAGCACACGGCCTTTTTGCGCCTGAAAAATGGCATTGCCGCGCCGGACAGCGGCTCGGCTGCTCTAAATGGCAAGATTATCGCCGAACAGATCGGCGCGCAGATCTTCATCGACGGTTGGGCCATGGTCGCCCCTGGCGATCCGGAATTGGCCGCGGATCTCGCCGCACGTGCGGCCAGCGTCAGCCACGGTGGTGAAGCGGTCTTTGGCGCCCAAGTTGTCGCCGCCATGGAATCCCTTGCTTTCGTCGAGCCCAATACAAACCGATTGATCGACTGTGCCGTGTCTTTGATTCCCAAGGATTCCGTTATCTATCGCATGATAGCTGATATCCGGGAATGGCACGCGGCTGAGCCGGATTGGCATAAGACACGAAGCCGCATTGCCGGCCTCTACAACTATGAAAACTTCGGCGGCAACTGCCACATGGTTCCCAACCATGCCCTGATCATCCTTGGTCTTCTCTATGCGCAGGACAACTTCCAAGAAGCGATGAAAGTGGTTAATACGGCCGGTTGGGATACAGACTGTAATTCCGGCAATCTGGGCTGTTTGCTGGGCATCAAGAATGGCTTAGATGGACTGGATGCCGGCCCCGATTGGCGGGGGCCGGTCGCTGATCGGCTTTTCCTGGCTGCCGCAGACGGAGGACGGTCGGTTACCGACGCATTGGCCGAGAGCTATCATATCGTCAATGTGGGTCGAGCGCTGCAGCAGAAAGCAGCTATAAACCCAAAGAACGGTGCGCGTTTTCATTTTGATCTGCCGGGCAGCGTGCAAGGATTTCGCGCCGAGTCGGAGTTGGTCACGCTGAAAAATGTTGCAGGACACAGCCAAAACGGCCGTCGTGCGCTGGCCATACAGTTCGAGGGCAGGAGCAGCGTTTCAACCCCTACCTTTATCTTGCCGTCTGAGCTGGACATGCCCGGCTACACGTTGGTCGCTTCTCCTACGCTTTATGCGGGGCAAACGGTACACGCCGGGCTAAGCGCCGGCGAGAATACAACGGTGCAGCTATTCATTCGCGCCTACAATGAGAAGGATGAACTAACCCAAATTGATGGACCCATTGTGCCTCTGGAAGCGGGCGCATACAGCGAAGCAGCTTGGGTTGTACCCGCTACCGGTGGTCAACCCATCGCGGAAATCGGGCTCACCTATGCGGGTGATACCGCGGTCACGGTTTATCTGGATTCGCTGGGCTGGGAGGGGGCGCCGGATGTGACCTTGACCCGGCCCACTGGCGGGGAAAATCCCTGGGAACCGCCGCTGGTGTGGCGGCGCGCCTGGATTGATGGCCTGGATCTGTGGGAGCCATGGTGGCCGGAACCATACCGCCTGATACAAAACAGCGGGCGCGGGCTGCTCACGCAGGGCACGCGCGAATGGACTGATTATGAGGTGTCGGCCACGGTCACAGCGGTATTGATGGCCAAGGGGGGTATTGGCATTCGCGCGCAGGGCATGCGCCGCTATTATGCCTTGCTGCTCTGTGACGACAACAAAGCGCGGCTGATTAAAGCGCTGGATGGCGACCACGTCCTGGCTGAGATGGATTTCAACTGGCGGGTGGACGAGAGTTATGCGCTGCGCTTACAGGCTGAAGGGCCAGAGCTGCGGGCCTGGATAGATGGCAAGCTGTTGTTCGCTGTGCAAGATGAAGAACGGCCGTTAACGGGCGGCGCGGCAGCATTTGTCGTGGAAGAAGGGCATATGATGAGTTATGCGATGGTGGTACGGCCGTCGCCCATCATCGACAAAGCCGGCCTGGGCCGATCAATATGAGAAACGAACTCCAAATGACAGCCAATGAGCAAACGCTGATCTGCAAACTGTGTGGAATGTGTTATACTTCATTCCGTTATCCTCTTTTGGATTCCAAAACTTTAGCAATAACAAGTTTTAAGGCTTTTAAGATGCCCCGCCGAAAGGCGAGGCTTTTTTGCGGCAACAGAGTGCTCTACTTGCGAGATTGGGCCGGCTGTTGGCAGGCAAAGGGGGTGCGCTCCGTAAGGTTCGCACCAGATTAGATTTCTCAAAACGCAAGTAGGAGCAAATGACAACTGAATTTAGCGATTTAAACCTGCACCCGCAGCTGCTGCAGGCTGTGAGCGAACTGGGGTATGAAACCCCAACCCCCATTCAAGTAGACATGATACCGTTCATGCTGGCCGGACACGATGTGATTGGCCAGGCGCAAACGGGCACCGGTAAAACGGCCGCGTTTGCTCTACCGATCTTGCATAAGATCACCCCTGGAACGGGCAAGGTGCAAGCCTTGGTGGTAACACCGACCCGCGAACTGGCTTTGCAGGTTTCTAAGGCTATTTATGATTACGGCCAATTCCGGGAAGTGCGTGTGTTAGCTATCTACGGTGGGCAGCCGTACGGCCGTCAACTCAACCGCCTCCGCAAAGGGGTAGATATCGTCGTGGGCACACCCGGCCGTCTTCTGGATCTGATCAAGCGTGACGCATTAGATTTGAGCGACGTAAAGAGTGTTGTCCTGGACGAAGCAGATGAAATGCTAAGCATGGGCTTCATCGAAGATATTGAAGCCATTTTGGACGAAACCCCAGAGGCGCGGCAAACAGCCCTGTTCTCGGCTACATTGCCCACGCCGATTCGCAAACTCGCAGACAAATATCTGCACGACCCTCAATCCGTTACCATTCAGCGCAAGCAGCTCGCCGCCGCCGCGATTGAGCAGCGTTATTACCTGGTGAACGAAAGAGACAAGATGGCGGCCTTGACCCGCCTGTTTGAAGTAGAAACGGTTAGCAGTGCCCTCATTTTTGCGCGCACACGTGCTGGCACAGGTGAATTGGCCAACGAACTGTCTATACGTGGTTTTCAGGCCGAAGTGCTAAACGGCGATCTGAGCCAGGACGCACGCGAACGCGTGATGAACCGTTTTCGGCACGGGCAAATAACCGTGTTGGTAGCCACCGATGTTGCCGCTCGTGGACTGGACATAGATGATATTTCACATGTGTTCAATTTCGATTTGCCACTCGACCCGGAAATCTATGTGCACCGCATTGGGCGCACAGGGCGTGCCGGGCGTGAAGGGGTAGCAGTATCTCTGGTTACACCCCAGGAACAGTGGCGCTTGCGTAGGATCGAAAATTTTGCACGCCAGACGATCAATAAATTCGAGCTGCCCACCATTGAAGACATCCAGAAGCATCGCGAAGAAGAGCTGCTGCAGCAGATGATGGTTTGGCTGCGTCGTGGACGCTGCAGCCGTGAGCGTGAAATGGTGACGACTTTAATTGAGGAAGGCGGGTATGATCCGCTTGAAATCGCGGCAGCTTCCCTGAAACTGGCACGTGCTGAAGAAAAACAGCGGCCGATTGAGCGGATTGAGGAAGTGAGCGCGAATCCATCACGAAACGGAAATTCACGACAGGGGCGGCGCGATACAACGAAACAAAACGGCCGTGCCCCGGGCGGTAACCGGTCACACGAAAAAGGGATGATTCGCTTGTCTTTGAATGTGGGAAAAGCACAGGGTATTCGTCCCAATGATGTTGTGGGGCAGATTGCCTTTCATGCCGACATCCCAGGCCGTACCATTGGCGCGATTAAAATTCATGATCAACAAACGTTGGTAGACGTGCCGGAACAGTTTGTGGCCCAGGTGTTGGCTAAGAATGGCAGCTACCGGGTGCGCAAACAACAGGTGACGATTGCGACGGCGTAATATAGATTTTCGTGGCCGGGTAATGGTCACCAATTATTGATAGACGCCGCCGACATAATGTCAGATTCAAACGAGTTCAACCGAGTCCGGGCCCAGGACCAGCACCGCCACGGAAGCCAGCAGCAAGGCGATAACCAGAGCGTAATTTCTCAACTTGGTCCGGCCCAATAAAATGATAACCCCAATCGCTGCAATCCGGTTAGCAGCGATGGCATACCAAGATGAAGCAGGTAGGTTTTTGGGTCAAAATCGAGTCGGGCCACATTGTTTGTCTGAGATGATATAACGGGAAACGGCCGTTCTGTAAAAAAACGGCTGTTTCCCACTAGATGCTATTTCTTTTCAATCATCTTAATGGGCCATCTGATCGATGCACACCGTTACGGCCAAAATTAAGCAAATCATCTTGCCCTGGTTCAATCTCAACCCCATAGCTATCACGAACGCGGAACCATTTTTTGGATGCCTCCGCTACTTGGTCACGCCCTTCGCCAATGGTATATTGATGATCAAGAATATTGCCCTTCACTTCTAGATCTGGGCCTCCCTTAATGCTGACCGAAAAACGATCGCGCACAGGAGAAATAATCGCCTTTTTAACCATCGCCACGCGATTGCCCTGCGCATCTTCCACTTCCATGCTGTCTTTGACGCGCAGCTTCTTTTCCTGAATTTGGTAAATTGCATTACCATGCGCATCTTCAAATTTCAAGGTATTTCGGACCCGCAATGCTTTGCCATCTACCTTGAATGCTTTTTGGCCATGTTCATTCTCAATCCAAAAGTCGTCTCCTATCGAAACCATTTTCTCGCGCATCTGGTACCGGTTTTTACCACTACCCTGGCCTGGTCCGCGATCATCTCGTCTTTCCTGACGTCGTTCTTGTCTTCTTGGCATGTTTATATCTCCTATAAACCAATCAAAGGTTTCTTTCTAGCCTGAAAATCCAATACCCTAATAATATCGGCATCTCTGAGTTCTGCCAGATTGCTAAGTTCTTCATTATGGACAATGTGGGTCGGCACTGTTGGTGCGGCTGCCTGCAATGGGATTGGTGTCATATCGTCTTTGCTTCCGTAACAATCCAGCGCCGGTAGGTCTGCAAACTATTGGGCCGACCTCATCGTAAAAGCCTAACGTTCAGCCAAATAAGCATCCACGGCTGTCTGGATGGATGGATAGAAATACTCGGGCGGCACAGTCCTTTCCAGCCCGCCCCGCTCCGCGATCTCCATCACATGCGTTTTTATGCGGGCGAAGCGCAGTTCGACACCTGTCCTCTTTAGCTGTTCATGGAACTCCCTCAAGGTGATAACGGCCGTAGCGTCAATATCGTTCATCGACTCACCGTCAATTAAGAGTACTCGCGGCGGGGGATCGGCAGCGGCGATGGCCTGCCTGGCGGCCGTGACAAAATCATGGGCATTGGCGAAGAAGAGTGTACCGTCAAAGCGAAGAATGAGCAGGCCGGGATAGGTTTCTCCTTGCGGATAATGTTCGACACTGCGATAGACGGATGTCTCCGGCACTTTACCCAGTACATAGGTGCTGCGCTGCTTTGTGCCAAACAGCAGCATGGTTAGGCCCAAGCCCGCGGCCAAAAGCAGCCCGGCGAGCAGTCCCAGAAGCAGCACACCAAGCAGCGCTACAATGGCCGTGGCATAATCCAGCTTCGTAATCGAGCGGTATTGGGTGATCTTGGTCAAGTTGATATTTTTCCAGACGGCATGGATGACTATAGCGCCCAAGGTGGCTTCCGGCAGGTTGTAGAAGAATCCTGTGAACAATGCGGCCGTGATCAAAACAGCCACGGCGGCGATAATGGAAACCATCTGTGTCTTGCCCCCAGCTTCGTCAGCAGCGGCTGTACGGGACATGCTGCCGTCGACCGCAAAAGCCCCGCTAAAACCGGAACCCAGATTCGACACCCCGATGGCGATCAATTCCTGGTTTGCATCCACTTCATAGCCATACTTCGTGCCGTAAGCGCGGGCAATGGCCACTGATTCGGCAAAGGCGACCATGGCCACGCCAATGGCACCAGACATCACCCTCAGTAGATCAGCCAAACTCAAGCCTTCCGGGAAACCAAAGTCGGGCAGGCCAGCCGGAATCTCGCCCACAATGTGAATACCCAGCGATTCAAAGTCGTAGCAGGGTTGAGGCGGCTATGGCCAGGAAGAGTACAATGAGCGCCCCAGGTAGTTTGGGTGCGAACTTATGCAAGGTAAAAAGCAGCGCCAGACTGATCGAACCTACGACCAGGGTAGGTAGATTGGTCATGCCTATATCGGATATGATCAGCAACATATCCGGCACCAAGTCATACCCTTGCGGTTCATAGCCCAATATTTTGTCTAGCTGGCCGACGGCAATGGAAATGGCAACGCCAACCACAAAGCCATCCAATACGGGTCGCGAGAGAAAATCAGCCAACACGCCCAGCTTCAAGAAGCCGCCGATTATTAGCATAACGCCGACCGTCAAGGCCAGGGCGATGGTCAGCACGATGAATTCCGGACTGCCCGCCACGGCCAATCCGACGACGACACTGAAGGAGAGAGCGGCGACGGCTGAACTGGGGCCCACATCAAGATGGCGCGAGGTGCCAAAGATGGCGTAGGCGATCAGAGCCAAGGGGGCGGCATACAGGCCTGTTTCCGGCGGCATCCCGGCGATACCGGCATAGGCCATGGCCTCCGGCACCAGCAGCGCCCACAAGGTAAGGGCAGCAATGACGTCACCGCGTAATAAACTCCCCTGGTAGTTCGGCAGCCATTCAAGTATGGGGAAGAACGATTTGATAGTTCGTTTACTCTCTTTTGTCACTGTATTTGTTGCCACCTATCTCTCCAATAACCTCATTAACAATGGGTGTGCTTCAAATGAGTTGGAACAATCTTCCGATGTAGCTCGATTTGGCAAATCGAGACGCGATTTACCAAATCGCGCTACAGACTTTAACTGAGATGAAACACACCCTCAGCAATTGAACATTCTCCACGCTCCTAATCTATTCGAAACCCACTCTCACTTCCCCCACCCCTTGATTCCGCGTACGCAGCCAAATATCAATCGCCACCTGGATAACCAGCACGAGCGCCACCAAGGTCACCAGCAAGCCAACCCCCATTTGCCTGCCCAAGAAAGCCAGCAGCAGCAAGACGAGGGCGGCAATGATGCGTATGTTAAGATGGGGACGGCGCGAAAAACGGCCGCTATCTTCTGGCGAAGCCCAATCAATGACACCTAAAGCCAGCACTGCTATGGCTAACGCCACACAAAGCAAGATCCGCTGCTCCGGGCTCAAGAGCTCTCCAGGAGCAGCGGCAAACGCCTTCGCGCCTACCACGCCGTAAGCAGTAATCGCCGCCAATAGAAAGTAATGCATGTAAACCCAAACCGCCGGGCTTGTACGTTTTCTATCCAAGTAGGTATGGTCCGTGTGGTCGAAATACAACCACCACAGACTCACCGAGATTAGGAGCAGGCAAACGCCCATATAGAAATTGAATGATTGCAGTTCAAGCCCTGATGAACTGGTGATCAGCTTAATGAAAAATTCCCCCAAAACGATGATCGTCAACTCGCCGAAGCGGTGCAGCATATAATGATGTTTCAGGGGGGGACGGTTCGGCTGCGGCTTATTGCGCGCCTTATGTGACCACATGATGAAAAGCGGGAGCAACACATCTGCCGCTATCGCTGCGCCCCACAACCAAAAATCCGTAGGGGCGATAATGGCTATAGCGATCCACATCAGGCCAATCAGGCAATAAAGCGCCGCATAATGACTGGTCAGGGAGCGGTATTCCGGAAATTGCGACCACGCCCTGGCATACATCAAGGCCAAAATGAACTTGGTGGCGGCGTACGACATGATGAAATAAGTAGCGGTTGCTCCGGTGACAGCATGAATTTCAAACGCCAGCAAGATCATCGTTCCCATATAAAGCACGGTGAGCAGCCGCTGCCCAATATCATCGGAAGGAAAGTAACGCGTGTAGAAAACCAGCGCCAGCCAGGACCACCAGATGGGCACAAATAGCGCCACAAATTGCAGAGTGCCGTGCAGTGTCAAATCATGGCTGAGCCGGTTGCCCAACTCCACCAGGATGGCCACGTAGACCAGGTCAAAAAACAACTCCAACCAGGTACCGCCCGTCTGTTCTCTAGAAACGGTATTTTTCTGCAGAAATCTTAACATGAAACTCGCCTATCAATCGAAAGTTGCCAACTTTCCCACTGGATGAAGACTGCAATCGAACGAGGAAATGCGATCGTGTTCAAGTTCGCCGAAATTATAGCACAAATGCGGCTGGAACAGCCGTACCGTTTGGCGCGTTTGCGGATTGATACTCTCCCCAATTTTGCACCTGCAGACACCCTTGCCAGAACGCAACGCAAAACAATGCGCAGATCGCCAACATGCGCTTTACTTATGTATGTTGGCTGGCTTCACGGCCGTGACGATCATGTTTTGGGACAAAATAAATGAAGTGCGCCCTGTTTCAGCAGCCATTAGCAGTCATGATGGCAAGGTTCCTAGGAGCCACACGAAGAAACGAAGGGCACTGACCGGCCCGTGGATGACCGGTCTGTCTTCAAAACATTGGGCATCATGAAAACCAATAGTCGAGAACGACTGTTGCGCAGAACGGCAGGTAGAAGCGAGGTCATGAGTCAAGTCTCCACAGCGAATTCGCATAGCATAGAGCCCGGTCCCGTTGGGCACGTGGGCGATACATTTACCACTGGGACGCAACACTCTGAAAACCTCATCTAGGATATCGAATAGTTGCTGCCGCTGGAAATGTTCCAGCACGTCCATTAGGAGTACAACATCTACCGATGCGTCTGCCAGGGATGCCAGATAGGCATTGATTTCCTGCTGGTCAACCGTCGCAAGACCCAACTCCCGGGCCAGCGCGACCTGCTCGGCCGAGGTATCCAAGCACCTATTCTGCCCCAATACTGACTGCCCGGCTAGAGAGAAAGTTTGCCAGAATACTCAATCCGTTCACGGACAGACTGCACTCAGCCACCATATGGCAGACCATCAACCACGGTCAAAATGGGATTGCGCCTTTCGCTATTGTGGGTGACACTATGCGCAGAATCAGGGCATCATGCTCAATAGGTATCGTAGCCCCGCTAAACTGGCTGGCGCCCGTTTGACGGTGACGGCCATGGCGATTCAGATAGCGATTTCGGGACTACAGGGGTGGTCCTGGCTTCCTCAACCAGGAAGACGGGGTTTCTTGTATTTTGATGGGTAAATTATTGTGATCACGTCCAAACGGAAAGCCAATCTAACTCTGGCCGAATTTGTCATCATCATCTCCTTGTTGATGTCGCTGACGGCACTGTCCATCGACGCCATGCTGCCGGCTCTGTCGCAAATGGGCGCTGATCTGCAAGTCCAAAATGCGAATGACCGGCAGTTGGTAATTTCAGCAATCTTTCTGGGCCTGGCCATGGGCCAATTGTTCTTTGGTCCGCTATCCGATAAAACGGGACGCAAACCAGCCATCTATGGCGGCCTAGCGCTGTTTGTTACCGGTTCCCTGATTTCTATGTTTTCCATCAACTTTTCGATGATGCTCATTGGGCGCTTCCTACAAGGAGCTGGCGTTTCTGCCCCACGCGCGGTTACCCTGGCCTTGGTACGCGATCGCTACGAGGGCCGGGCCATGGCGCGTGTCATGTCCTTTGTCATGACTGTTTTTATTCTGGTACCGATGATCGCCCCCATGATGGGCCAGACGATACTTCTCTTCTCTGGCTGGCGCACTATTTTTGGCAGTTTCGTGCTGTTGGCAGTCATCGCCATGATCTGGTTTGGCATCCGTATGCCAGAAACGCTCGCCCCAGAAAATCGCGCCCCATTCTCGCTGCGCAGAATTGTCAGGACGACGATGGAAATCATGAAGATCCGGCCCGCATTAGGTTATACGATAGTCGCCGGCCTGGTTAGCGGCGCGCATCTTGGCTATCTGAGCTCCGCCCAGCAAATATTTCAAGAACAATATAATCTTGGAGAGCTTTTCCCCATCTATTTTGCCACTATCGCGCTGGCAATAGGACTCGCATCGTTGTCCAATACACGCCTGGTAATGCGCTTCGGTATGCGGTCCCTGGTCAGGTGGTCGCTGCTAACTATTCTGGGCCTCTCTGCCGTCGTTTTTGGGATCGCCTTCCTCTTTGCGGGCCAACCTCCCCTGTGGTTCCTGATGGGCTATCTCATGCTGGGCCTCTTCTGCATCGGTATCCTCTTTGGCAACAACAACGCTCTAGCCATGCAGCCCTTGGGTCATATTGCCGGCATCGGCGCCGCGATCGTTGGCTCCCTCTCCACCTTCATCTCGGTTTTCCTGGGAACCATCATTGGCCAAAGTTATAACGGCACCATTCTTCCCCTGGTTGCCGGCATAGCCATCCTGGCTGGCCTCGCTCTCCTCGTCGTCCGCTGGGCTGAATCTGGCTGATACTGGTCACCGCCCACCAGTATCAACAGCGCAGCCTCCTGGATAGCAAAGCGGGCAAACGGCGGTCCATTCTACAAATCACAGTCAACTTTTAGATAGTGCGCGGCTGCTTCAACGCCAGGCAAGTCAGGCAGATTTGGGGCGCCATCGTAGATGATCGATGGGAGAGAAGATGGCAGGCATGGGTATGCAATAGTTGCATCTACATGCTGCAGCAAGGCTGCAAAAAAATTTTTAGGAATCGTCCGCTAAAGTCGATAACCCGGCATTGATCACGTCGATAATGCGGTCGACATCGTACACACAGCCAGCCCAGACGCCACCACTGGCCCGCTGCAGAGCGGCCCAAAGCCGTGTATCATCGGGCAGGTGTGGATGTGGCTGCAATTGGGGATGCAACGGCCGTGCCGCCAGCAGCGCATCCGCTTCATCAGTGGACATCTTGCTGCCGGCCATGCCCACAAGATTAATATGGCCAGCCAGATTACGGCGGTCAACAACGATCTCGATGATGTCCCCATCGCGTAATTTGCCGATTGGGCCACCGGCTAACGCTTCCGGACCAATGTGGCCGACGCAAGCTCCTGTAGAGACGCCCGAAAAACGGGCATCAGTCAACACCGACACGGTTTTGCCCCAGGGGATGAACTTGAGGGCCGACGTCACCTGATAGGTCTCTTCCATTCCGGTGCCCGATGGCCCGCCACCCATGAGCACAAGCACATCACCGGGCTGTAGCGGGTTGGCGGCCAGCCCTTTGATGGCTTCCATCGCCTCTCGCTCAGAAACAAATACGCGGGCTGGACCGCGATGCCTATACACTCCCTGATCGTCAACGACTGACGGATCAATGGCTGTGGCTTTAATGACTGATCCCTGCGGCGCAATATTGCCCAGCGGAAAGACCATGGTGCCGGCCAGCCCGGCTTGATTAGCTGCAGCAGCATCCATTATTACCTGGTCAGGATCGATTTGACCGGAGCGTCGCAACCTATTGCGCGCGGCCTTTCGCCGCGCGCTCTGTGCCCACCAATCCAGCACGGTTGATAACTTTTCGCCGCTGGCGGTGATCACATCCAGATTGAGCAAGCCCATCTGGCGCAAATGCAGCATCACTTCCGGCACGCCGCCGGCCATAAAAACCTGCACTGTCGGGTGATTTCGCGGCCCGTTGGGCAAGGCATCTACGAGGCGGGGCGTCAGCCTGCTGACGCGACTCCACTCCTCAACTCCGGGCACGGGCAATCCCGCCGCGTGGGCAAGTGCCGGAATGTGCAGCAGCAAATTGGTCGACCCGCCAAAAGCGGCGTGAACCAGCATGGCATTCTCTATCGCCTGCGACGTTAGAATTGTTGCTAAGGGAAGATTGCCAGCCTGTAAACGCAACAAGGCCAGGGCCGATCGGTGGGCCACGTCAAGCCAGATCGCTTCACCGGAGGGACTCAATGCGCTGTGTGGCAGTGCCATCCCTAAGGCTTCGGCTACGACCTGGGCAGTGGCCGCCGTACCTAAGAACTGGCAGCCGCCTCCCGGTGAACCACAGGCGCGACAGCCCATGGTGGCGGCGTAATCGAGATCAATCATCTCGTGGGCAAAACGGGCCCCAATCGTCTGCACGGCTCCCGCATCTTCAGCTTCAAAGGCCGGCAGCGTAACCCCACCGGGCACGATAATGCCGGGCAAATCATTACAGCCAGCCAGGGCCAGCATTGTCGCCGGAAGACCCTTGTCACAGGTAGCGACTCCCATCACCCCCTGGCGCTGGGGCAGCGAGCGGATAAGGCGGCGCAGGATGATGGCCGCGTCGTTACGATACGGCAAGCTATCGAACATGCCGCTGGTTCCCTGAGAACGGCCGTCGCAGGGATCACTGCAATAGGCGGCAAAAGGTATCGCGCCTTCCTCTCGCAGGGTTTCGGCGGCCTGCCGTACCAGCAGACCAATTTCCCAATGACCGGTGTGATAGCCCAGGGCAATAGGACGGCCGTCGGAGTCGCGCAAGCCACCCTGCGTGCTGACAATAAGATATTGAGGTTTGCCCACATCAGCAGGGTCCCAGCCCATTCCAGCGTTTTGGGTCAAGCCAAACAAGTTGCCGCTGGGCTCGTTGAGCAGCATCGCTTCGTTGATAGGCAGTTGGCCGGATGGCCCTTCACCTTGCAGACGCGTCTCTTCAATGTGCCAGGCGGTACCCAGAATGGCTTCAAGCGTGGGGGAAAGAGGTTCAAACATCATTTTGAATAACTCCAACAGCGGTCATGGTCGACAAACATCGGTCGGGTTTGCGCAACCGGATGCAGCCTTCAAGCTATTGGCCCTATCAAGAACCAACGTAATTTATCCTCTCACATGCTGTACCAGCAGCGGGCGGGTGAGAATATAGTTTCCTAGCGAAAATGAGCGATCACTTGGCCCAACAACGCCACCGCTTCCAGCGGCTCTGGACCGAGTGGCGGGCCAAAACTCAAATGCTGTGCGCCGGCGGCCACGAGCGGTTCCAGGCGGGCAATCACATCTGATGGCTGGCCGACGATACCAATGCGCATCATTCGCTCATCCACCAACGCCATCGCTTTTGCTTCATCTCGCTCCGCATTGAGTGCTTGCTGAATTGGTGCAAAATCTTCCACTGTAAGACCAAGCTGGGCCAGAATTAACGGGCCAAGGCTGGCGCCATAATAGGCGATTTTTTGCGCCAACGGCCGTTTTGCTGCCTCTCCGATCTGCTGCAAGCGAGACCCAAATGCAGGCGGCAAAGTCGAGGTCGGATAATGAAAGCGGACGACGAGCAACGCCGGCATCTACCAAGGACTTTACGGTGTAATAATGTTCGGGTGGGAAAAGCAATGGCAATATGCCGTCACCCAATTCGCCCGCAAGTTGAAGCATTTTAGGGCCCATCGCGCCAACATAGATGGGTGTCACGCGCGGTGCCGTGAAACGTAAGAAGGTTTCGGGGCTCCATTGCAGGAATTGACCATTTAGCTCAGCCGTCTCTCCCGCCAGCAGGCGACGCACGATCGTGATCGTTTCGCGCATAGCTGCCAACGGCCGTTCTTGCGCCAATCCCACCCAGTTCAAAAACTCCTTCGCTCCAGCGGCCAAACCCAAATTGAATCGATTGCCGCTCAGTTCATCCATCGTGGCTGCAAACATAGCCAGCTCAGCCGGATTGATCGTATAGGGATTGAATATGCAGGAGCCAATCTCCATCTTGGTAGTTGCTCGGGCTAAGATAGGCAAAATGACGCTTGAACTGCGCAGAAACAGGTCGTGACTTACCCAGAACTGATCAAAACCGTAAGCCTCAGCAGCCTGGGCCAAGGCTTCATATTGCGAAACTGTTAGGTCGTTGTTCAGGCGCAGACTAAAGCGCATCGCCCGCTCCGATGATCGCTTCGGCCTCTATCTCGACCAGATACTCTTCACCAATAAGCCTGGCTTCGACCAGCGTGTTGGCCGGGTTAATGGCAGCAAATCGCTCGCCGTGAACGGTCGCAACAGGCTCCCAATGTTCCAGATCAGCGACGTAGATGCGTGTGCGTACAACGTCAGCCAGACGCCCGCCTAATTCAGTCAACGGCTGCCTCGATTTTGTCAAGGATAAACTGCGTTTGTCTTGCCGGGTCACCCTGCCCCACAACCTGGCCGGATGGCCCGGTAGCTGTTGTGCCCGAGACCAAAATGCGATCGCCATAGCGTACCGCCCGACTGTAGCTGTAGCGCTGTTCCCAGATGGTTCCTGTGCTGACTGATTGTCTTTCCATATAACCCTCTTCTTCAATTACCTTCGCCATTTGCTTCACGATCATAGATGGCCGTGAGAAAGTTGCCAACTTACGGAAAGTTGGCAATTTTTTTGTCTATGAGGCACTAATCAACAATACGCATCTCCTGAAAAGCGGCAGTGAGCGCTTCGCCGCCACCTTCTCGTGCTACGACAACATCCTCAACTCTTGCCGAGAAATTGTCGAATTGGGTGATACTCGGTTCCACCGTGAATAACATGCCAGCCTGCAAGATCGTGTCATCGTCAGATGTCAAGAATGGTGGTTCATGGACGTCCATCCCGATACCGTGGCCCAGACGATGGCGAAATTCCTCGCCATAGCCGGCTGCAATGATGACATCACGCGCAGCCGCATCCACTTTAGCTGCCGTAACTTGTCCGGCATTCATGGCCGCAATACCTGCAGCCTGGGAATCCATCACAAGTTTGTAAATGCGTTGATATTCACTGTCCGGTTCACCGAAGAAGACTGTACGTCCAAAATCGTAACAGAATCCCTGATAAATTGCGCCAAAATCAAACAAGATTGCGACCGGGGCATGCAATTCGCGTTTCCACGTTTTCTCGCGCTGACCAAAGAGCAAAGGGTGATTGGGGCCGGAACAGTAGAGTGATGTTGTGAAGGATGGTCCTAGTGAACCGTGTACACGCAACTGGTAATCGACTTCTGTGACGATATCCAGTTCAGTCATACCGTGCTGCAGTTTTTCACAGACAGCGGCATAAGCCGCTTCCGTGATCGCTCCGGCCTGGCGCATGATCTCGATTTCATTCTCAGACTTAATTACACGCATCTTCCGTAATATCTTTGTTGCCGAAACAAATATCGCTTCGGGCAGAAGCGAACGCAGCGCCACAATTGTTTCGCCAGATGTGGCATCACTAATTGCAACAAGTGGCGCTGGCGGCAGCTTAAAACTTGCCAGGATATCTTTGACCAAAAATGCCGGATTATCCCAATCACCCAGCACCCGAACCTCTATCCCTTTTACCTGGTTGAGTCCTCCAAACTCGGCTGTCATACGCGGTAGAGCGAGGACTGGTGCCTGTTTAGGAGTGAGCCATGCTCCTTCCAGCCAGGCACCGGGATGCATGACCGCTCCGTAATTCGGAATATCCCGAGGAATACCTGTGAGGTATTCAAGATCGGCCGAAACTGGGAAGAAAGCCAAATCCGCTTTCTCAGCCAGCAGAGCCTGAAAGTCATTTAACCGTGTCGATTTTTCCATGGGGAACCTCTTTTTATCCTCGGCTATAAATCACAGCTCGATTCTATCCATTATTTTTTGGACCTCCATTTATAGCTGGTCAAAGCAAAGTAGTCTAATTCGGCGCAGATTGTAAGGTGCTGCTCTTTGTTGGTCCGGCCAAGGTACGCTAAAGCGTGATGAGATGCCAGGGATGAGATAACAACTGATTATGCCCAATTGAGCGAGCAAATATGGGTTCTAGTCGCAGGGATTACGTTCACCCAATACGAAACATTTGGCCGATGGGAAGTTTCGTAATACTATCCAAGTTGAAGAAGCTTATCCTAAGTAATTTAAATAGTTCATGGAGGATCACAATTATGAAACGCTCGATGATAAAGGGCCGGACAATAATAGCTATATTGGCTGTATTGTTGTTGGTCGCGCTTACAGCTTGTAGCGGGGCAACGGAAGCGCCTGCCGCACCTACGGCCGCCCCAGAAGTAGCCGAGGCACCGGCTGAGGCACCGGCTGAGGCACCGGCTGAGGCACCGGCTGAAGAGCCAACTGAGGAGCCAACTGAAGCGCCGGCTGAAAAGCCAGCTGAGGAACCGGCTGAGGAGCCAACTGAGCAACCCGCTGAAGAACCAGCTGTGGAACCTGCGCAAGAAGAGAAGGTGTTGTTGATCGGTCATGCAGAAATCACCGAATCTTATGATCTGGCCCATGCGTTTAATCCGACAAGCGGCATTGTGCACCAGGTGACCTACGATACGCTGGTTACATTCCCTGCTGGAGATGCAAGTTCAATTGAGCCCAACTTGGCTACCTCTTGGGAAGTCTCAGAAGATGGCATGGTTTATACTTTCACATTACGCGACGATGTAACGTTTGCCAACGGTGATCCGCTAACGGCCGATGACGTTGTTTTTTCGTTTAATCGTCTAAAGAACGTCAAAAGCAACCCTTCATTCCTCGCGGATCCGATTGCTTCTCTAGAAGCCATAGACGACCTTACCGTGGCAATTACTCTGGTTGAGCCACGCCCGTCATTCCTGGCGGAGATGGTAAATTCGGCATTTTCGATTGCCAATGATTCCGAAGTGATTGCCGCCGGCGGGACCGATGCAGAGGACGCAGCCGAGAGTGATGGTGCGCAGGAATTTCTCGATCAGAACTCAGTTGGCACGGGCCCATACATCCTGGAAAGCTGGACACCCCAAGAAGAAACAGTAATCGTCCGTAACCCGGATTATTGGGGTGAGCAACCGTACTTTGATCGGGTGATCATCGTCAACATACCGGAAGCTGCTACGCAGAAAATTGCTCTCGAATCAGGCGACATTGACCTCGCCACCGACCTGACGCCAGACCAGGTAACAGCGCTTGAGGGTAATCCCAATCTCACAATTGAGCGCGCACAAGATCGCTGGACGCACTTCTTGCTCATGAATCGTGATCCGGAAATTGGCGGCCCTGTCGCCGATCCGAATGTGGATTTGGCCATTCGCTACGCATTAGATTACGATGGCTACCGTGAGCTTTGGACAGGAAGTGTAACCCCCGGCAGCAACATGTGGATTGGAATAGCTGGCGCATTTGGTCCGGATCGTGCCATGGAGCGCGATCTCGATCGTGCGCGTGAACTGCTAACAGAAGCCGGCTATCCGGATGGCTTCGATATTCAACTAAGCTATCCTGACTTCACATTTGGCGGCGTCAATCTAAGCACCAATGCTCAGAAAGTTCAAGCTGACCTGGCAGAGGTAGGCATCAATGTTGAGCTTCGTCCAGGTGAGGTTCAGGTATCTTTGGAAGAATATCGCAACGGTGAACAGGGATTCTCCTATTGGTTCTGGGGTCCTGATATTCTTGATCCAGTAGATTACCTTTCCTTCCTTCCTGGTGGAAAGGTGGCTGGTGAGCGCACCAACTGGACCGAGGATATGGCCGAGCCAGAAATATTGGACTTGATTGCTCAGGCTAAAACTGAATCAGATCCAGAGGCACGGACCGGCATATTCGAACAACTGCAGACCTATAACCAGGAAAGCGGGGCCTATGCTCCCTTTAACGTACCTGCTATTCAAACCGCTTTCGGCTCGGATATAGAGGGTTATATCTGGCATCCAGTATGGACTGTGGATGTCGCCTTGATGAGTCGATCTGAATAGATTACAAGATACAGGATAAAACTAGAAACCCGGTTTTGCGTGTTAAAACCGGGTTTCCAGACACCATCTTATGAGCCTGCCAGTCTACGTCATTCGTCGCCTGCTTTTCGCCATTCCGCTCATACTCGGAATAACGGTCGTTTCATTTATTATTGCCAATGCGATACCGGCGGATCCGATCAATGCCAACTTACCACAAAACGCCCTCAATGATCCGGAACTCGTAGCCGCATTTCGCGAACGGTGGGGATTGGACAAATCACCTGTGGAGCAGTACTTCGTCTATCTGGGCAACTTGCTGCAGGGTGATTTAGGTGTATCCATTAAAACCAAGAACCCGATAATCGATGATATCAAGCAGTTTCTGCCGGCGACAACGGAATTGGCAACGTTCTCAATTGTGGTTGGGCTCATCATAGGCATTAGCTTCGGGGTGATTTCGGCCGTGTGGCGCAACTCATTGGCCGATTATTCAGTGCGTGTTTTTGCGCTCATTGGGGTCAGTTTCCCGGTTTTTCTCTTGGCCTTGGTGGCGCTTACTGTTTTTCATACGAAGCTGGGTTGGACCGCGGGCCCTGGTCGTTTAGGTTTTCTAGTGGATGACCCACCACTTGTCACGGGCTGGCTGACGATCGATAGTTTATTGGCAGGGCAATGGGCTACTTTTCGTGATGCCTTGTCACACCTTTTACTGCCGAGCATTGTGTTGGGTGCATTCGTAGCCGGAATCATCGCGCGTATCACCCGTTCAAGTTTGCTGGAACAACTTAACGCCGATTATGTTCGTACAGCACGATCAAAAGGGCTTCATGAACGAACCGTTATCAGCAAACATGCTCTGGGAAACGCCCTAATCCCCGTTGTCACGGTCATTGGTCTACTGTATGGCAGTCTCCTTGCTGGGGCAGTGCTGACAGAATCAATTTTCGCCTGGCCAGGATTAGGTCGCTATGTCTATCGTGCCTCGACATCACAAGATTTTCCGGCCATTATGGGCGTGAGCATGCTGATCGCTCTGATTTATGTGGTTGTCAATTTCATTGTAGATATTCTTTACTATTTTCTTGATCCGCGCATCCGTTTTAAATAGGAATCACTTGTCCGATATCGTAACTTCCCGGCAAGAATTGCCAAGTATAAAACGCCTGCAATCCGATGATTTACTGGCCAATATTCTGCAAGACTTACACCGTAACCCGGTTGTGGTAATCGGCATCGTTGTTGTGATTGGCTGGGTATTACTTGCCATCTTGGCCCCAACTATTGCACCCCAAGACCCATTGGCACAAAATGTTTCCAATCGTCTACAGCCACCGGGTGAAACGTCATTGATGGGGACGGATGAATTGGGACGAGATATTTTCAGCCGTGTTTTATATGGTGGACGGATCACCATTCCAGCCGCATTGGCCGTGGTAATTGTCGCGAGTATTATTGGCACGCTTACCGGCGCCATAGCCGGGTATATGGGTGGGACTGGGGATGAAATCCTGATGCGCCTGACGGATTTGTTTATGGCATTCCCGACAATTATATTGGCGATGGCCATAACTGCTGCTTTAGGCGCCGATATTCGCAATGCTGTTTTGGCGCTCATTATTGTTGGCTGGCCGAGCTACGCCCGTTTAACCCGCGGCCTTGTCTTGGAGGCCAAGAATCACGATTACGTCAAAGCCTCGCGCAGTTTGGGGGCGAGTCATGCACATATCCTTGGCCGAACGCTCCTGCCAAACACAATCGCCGCTGCCCTCGTCTACGCGTCTCTGGATATTGGCAATGCTATCCTATTGTTTGCCGGATTGAGTTTCTTGGGTCTCGGGCCGGAACCAGCGTCGCCCGAATGGGGACGTATGGTATCGATAGGGATCGACTTTTTTGATCAATGGTGGATGTGGTTGTTCCCAGGATTGGCTATTGCCACGCTGGTTATGGCCTTTAACTTCATTGGCGATGGGCTACGCGATATGCTCGATCCGCACACACGAAAATAGCAATATTAGGCGATCTACAACCTGGCGCCAGGCACTTGGTATACTGATTTCTGGTGTGGCCTTTCGGGAAAAGTGCCTGGCACCTACGATCAAGAACTCCTTAGCAAAACTGCTCCGCATGAAAACAGGCGACCCTATGCGGCTTCGATTCACTGCCCAGGTTACGAATTTCCGGATATTCGCCAAAACAAACCTCCGTGGCGTATTGGCAGCGGGGGTGGAAATGGCATCCTTGAGGCGGATCGGCCGGATTGGGTACATCTCCTTCCAGCACAATGCGCCGGCGCTGCGCTTCCCTTTCTGGATTGGGAATGGGCACGGCCGACTGCAGAGCCTGGGTATAAGGGTGTATGGGATGTTCAAATACCTCGTCTCGCTCCCCCAGCTCCACAATTCTTCCTAAGTACATCACCGCCACCCGGTCACTGAGGTAGCGCACCATAGACAGGTCGTGGGCAATGAAAAGATAGGTCAACCCTAATGCGTTCTTCAAGTCGTCGAGCAAGTTGATGACCTGGGCCTGGATGGAAACATCCAGCGCCGAAATGGGCTCATCAGCTACAATGAAGCTAGGATTGGTAGCCAACGCCCTGGCAATGCCGATGCGCTGCCGCTGCCCGCCAGAAAACTCATGGGGGTAGCGGCTGGCAAAGTAGGGATTGAGGCCGACCAACTTCATTAGCTCAGCCACTCTTTCGCGGCGCTCCTCTTTATCGCCGATGTTATGGATATCTAGCCCCTCGCTAATGATGCTGCTAACATTACGGCGCGGGTTGAGTGAGGCATAAGGATCCTGAAAAATCATCTGCATGCGGCGGCGCAACTGTCGCAGCTCTTTCGCATTGAGCTTGGTGATATCCTGTCCGTCGAAGATAACCTGGCCGCCCGTTGGTTCTAACAGATGCAAAATCGTCTCCCCCGTAGTCGACTTGCCACAGCCGCTTTCGCCGACCAGCCCCAAGGTCTCGCCCCGCTTAACCGTGAAGCTCACACCATCCACCGCTTTCACGGCGCCAACCTGCCGCCGCAGTACGCCCTGGTGGATAGGAAAGTGCTTCTTCAGATTGTGGACTTCAAGAAGCGTTTCGGCTGCCGGCTCCTGGCCATCTTCTTTATTGATTCTTGCCGCTTTTACCGGCTTCGTTTGAGCGGCCTTTTTCACTTCCTCGCGCACCGCTTGCCACTGCCAGCAGGCGGAGTGGTGGTCGGCGGCGATTGTCACCATCGGTGGATTTTCCTCCAGGCAGCGATCGATGACAAAACGACAGCGTGGGGCAAAGGGGCAGCCCTGCGGGGACAGCAACATGTCCGGAGGCGAGCCTTCGATGGGAATGAGCCGTTCTTCACTGCCATCGAGGGTGGGAATCGATTCCAGCAGACCCAGGGTATAAGGATGGCTGGTGTTCACGTAGAGGTCGTGCACCAGCGCCATCTCAATGATGAAACCAGCATACATGACGGCCACTTTTTCCACCAGGCCGGCCACGACCCCGAGATCATGGGTAATCCAGATTATCGCCATACCGAGCCGCTGCTGTAATTCAGCCACCAGCTCGGTGATTTGGGCCTGGATGGTGACGTCGAGGGCAGTGGTTGGCTCGTCCGCGATGAGCAGGGAGGGGCCGGTGATCAGCGCCATGGCGATGCCTACGCGCTGGCGCTGGCCTCCGGAGAATTGGTGCGGGTAATTTTTCAGCCGTGCGCGGGCATCAGGAATGCCTACCAGCTGCAGCATCTCTTCCGCCTTGCGCATCGCCTCTGAACGACTGACGTTTTGGTGATTGATCAACGCTTCCGTTAATTGGGTGCCAATGTTTAGCACGGGATTGAGTGAGGTCATCGGATCCTGGAAGACCATGGCGATTTCCTGCCCGCGAACTTTTCGGATTTCAGACATAGAGAGGGTGAGCAGATCACGGCCGTTGAACCAAACCTGCCCCGCTGCAATCCGTCCAGGTGGTGACGGGATCAATTTCAAGATGGAGAGAACGCTCACGGATTTGCCCGAGCCACTTTCACCAACGATAGCCAATGATTCGCCGGCAGCAAGGGAGAACGAGATGCCGTTTACGGCGTGTACAACGCCGTCTTCTGTATCAAACCGGGTAACCAAGTCGCGTACTTCGAGTAATTGGCTCAAATGAAATCCTCTATGCAAGCTGCTGCAAATAGAAGTTCAGCTTTTGACAAATATTCCAGAGCTAATTCATCACCTGAAAAGTTGAACTTCTTCCTTTTCATTTCTCTATCTAAAACTCAGATTGCGTTCAATTTGCATGCTGCGGCGGAATAATCTTGTTTTCGACGGCAAGATCATACCGAATTAGCCCACACTATACAAACCGGGATCACGACTCGTCGCTAAAACATCTCTCGTCTGCATCCCATTTCCGAACTCTCGGGCAGCAAGCTGGCTATTCAAGAATCGCATTTTCATCAATCATCACGTACCATAACGTATTATGACGCCACAGATTACAGTTGCCTTTCAAACAGACAAACCACTTACCGCCTATGGTTCATTGGCAGTAAAAGCGGAAGCCTATGGCTTCGACGGTGTTTCAGTCTACAACGATATGTTATACCAGCCAGCCTGGCTGCCGTTACTAGAGATCGCCCGGCAAACAAATCGGATAAGAATTGGCCCGGCTGCCATCAATCCTTTTACTGCTCATCCGATTAATATTGCGGGGAATTTGGCGATAGTTGATGCGGTGAGTAACGGCCGTGCCTATTGTGGCTTTGCCCGCGGTGCCTGGCTGGATTTCATTGGGCTAAACCCAAGCAAACCAATAGCCACATTACGGGAAGCGCTATTGTGTGTCCGGCATCTTCTCCGTCAAGACAAGAGACCATTTGTGGGGGAACACTTTCAATTACAGGGAGGTGATACCCTGCGCTGGCAGGACATTCGTTCCGATATTCCCTTCTTGTTGGGCAGTTGGGGGGAAAAGAGCATCAGGGCTTGTTTGCCATTGGTTTCCGAAATCAAGCTTGGAGGTACAGCGAATCCAGGTGCAGTCCGCCGCTTGAAATCATTCTTAGAACAACAGAACGCAGATAGTGGTGTTGTTTGTGGTTCGGTGACAGTGATAGACAAAGATGGCGACGCCGCACGCAATCGTGCCCGTCGAGAGGTAGCCTTGTATCTGCCTGTCGTGGCTGCACTGGATCAAACCATTACGATTGAGCCGGAACGCATAAAAGGGATTCAAGAAGCGATGAAGCAATATGATGTTGACAAGGCGATAACCTTTATTTCAGATGACCTGCTGAGTAAATTCGCATTTGCCGGTACACCAGATGAGATAATTGAACAGGTCCTAACTCTTTTCGCAGCAGGCGCAGACCGTATAGAATTTGGTACCCCTCATGGTCTCAGTTCAGAGAACGGGTTGGCGTTATTGGGTGAAATCGTCTTGCCCAATGTTCATTCGGCACTAGCGGGGTAGATAATGAAAGAAGATGACGCGTTTAGATTGTTTGATCTAGAAGTAATTGTAGAAAAAATCGAAGGGCATTGCACATGCGATATGGAAGTGGGAAATCGTTTCTATTTACGGGGCGGCAAGCTTTCTTTACCCGATGGGCAAGATTTTTGTCTTTATGCGATGCAAGCTGCCATCCCCCTCTTACCTGCCAAGCAGCGCCAAAGCCATCCGGCCGACTGGATGGAGACGGATACACGCGTTGTCTGCCCGGACCCTGCTTGCCGTTTAATCATGTGTATCAACCGCATTGGCGAACGCGTTTTATATCATGATGACGTCAGCCCAATTCCATGGGAGAATATTGGATAACTATGGCTCATTTGCTCGAGGTTCAGGACCTGGTTACAGAGTTTGATACGGAGGAGGGGATTGTTCATGCGGTGAACGGTATCTCTTATGATCTGGATGCCGGCGAATCGATGGCCATCGTCGGCGAGAGCGGTTCGGGCAAGTCAGTCGGCGTTTTATCCATAATGGGCTTAATTCCCAAACCTCCCGGCCGGGTAAAGAGCGGTAAGGCCATTTTCGCCGGGCGTGACTTGCTGCAGATTTCTGAAGAGGAACTCCGCCGGATCCGGGGCAACGAAATGGCCATGGTGTTCCAGGATCCGATGACGTCACTCAACCCGGTCTTGACTATTGGCCTGCAGCTCACAGAAGGTTTGGAAGAACACCAGGGAATTAGTCGCAGTGAGGCCGGAAAACAAGCGGTCGAGATGCTAAATCTGGTCGGCATCCCCGACGCGGAAGAGCGTCTCAAAGATTATCCGCACCAATTTTCCGGCGGCCAAAGACAGCGCATTGGCATTGCCATGGGTTTGTCCTCCAACCCGGCCCTGCTCATCGGCGATGAGCCGACAACGGCCTTGGATGTGACCATCCAGGCCCAGATCATAGAGCTTGTCGTCAAGCTGCAGAAGCAGTTGGGTATGGCTATTATCTGGATCACGCACGACCTGGGTGTGGTGGCCAACCTGGTAGAGAAAGTGGCCGTCATGTACGCCGGGCATATTGTGGAGATAGCCCCTGTCCGCGACCTATATAAGAAGACCGCCCATCCCTACACGCTGGGACTGCTGGAATCGATCCCCTCCATCGAAGCCAAAGAGGAACGGCTTATTCCGATCAAAGGCTCGCCGCCAGATCTGCTGCAAGAGGTCACTTCTTGCCCGTTTGCCCCACGCTGTCGCTACGTCGTCGCCCGCTGCCTGGAAGAAAACCCGCTGCTACAAGTGGTGGGGCCAAATCACAAGTCAGCCTGCTGGCGCGCGGTAGAAATTCTTGATGGCCTGATCATAGCAGACCATGTTGAGCTTGTATCTGCGGACGAAGCACAGAAAAATGGCAGGTCAAGGCAAGAACCGGGGCAGATCCTGGTACAGGTGCGCAATCTCGAAAAGCATTTTCCTATCAAGCGCGGCATCATCAAGCGCCAGGTTGGCGCTGTGAAGGCGGTTGATGGTGTGAGCTTCGACATTATGCGCGGCGAAACGCTGGGATTGGTGGGCGAAAGCGGTTGTGGCAAATCGACCACGGGTCTGACCATATTGCGCCTGCTCGAAGCAACCAATGGGGAAGTAATTTTTGACGGTCAAAATTTGATCGAACTCGATAAGAACGAACTGCGTCAGACGCGCCGTAATATGCAGATGATATTCCAAGATCCATATGCTTCTCTTGACCCCCGGCAAACTGTAGGCCGCATCGTCGGCGAGGGATTGCGAGTTCATCATATTGGCGACGCGAAAAGTCGTGACGATCGCGTTGGCGAGCTCCTTAAGCTTGTTGGGCTCAACCCGTATTTCATCAACCGCTTTCCCCACGAGTTTTCCGGTGGACAACGACAGCGCATTGGCATCGCCCGGGCGCTGGCCACGGAACCCTGCTTTATTGTTGCCGACGAGCCCATTTCAGCCCTTGACGTTTCTATCCAGGCCCAGGTGGTTAACCTACTTGACGACCTGAAAAAGGAACTGGGCTTAACCTATCTCTTTATCGCCCATGATCTTTCCATGGTGCGCTATATCAGCGATCGGGTGGCGGTGATGTATCTGGGGCGAATTGTGGAGCTGAGCGAGCGGGACGCTCTGTTTGATCATCCAATGCATCCATACACGCAGGCATTGCTATCGGCCATTCCAGTACCAGATCCCGATGTGGAGGAAAAGCGTAAACGGATTATCCTACAAGGCGATGTGCCCAATCCGGCCGACCCGCCACCGGCCTGCTCATTTCATACGCGATGTACCTATGTTACCGACATTTGCCGGCAGGATCAGCCAGAATTTCGTAATATCAGCAGCAGCGAAAAACCGCACCTGGTTGCCTGCCATCACGCCGAGCAGTTTATGTAGCCAGGGCAACTCTCATGCCACCTTTGCGAGACGAAATTGTAGCTATCTTGAACTATCACCTTACCCAATCGCTGCGGGAAGGCGTTTTACTCGAGCCTCTCAAAATTCGGGATGGAAAATGGTAAGCACCGAGCGCGCCTGGAGTGGGCGTCCACTTGCCCGACGATCTGGCTGCCCAGCCCGATCGGTCAACGATGGATCAACATTAAGGGAGAAAGCCTATGAGCAATGAAGTTTTACGCGTTGGCATTGTTGGTGCCGGCGCCAATACGATCTCAAAACACATTCCAGGCTTGCAGGCGATTGACGGCGTTGAGATCGTCAGTATTTGCAATCGCAGCCGCCAATCTTCGCAGCGGGTGGCCGAGCAGTTTGCTATCCCCACCATCTATGATACGTGGTGGCAATTGATCGCTGCGCCTGACAGCGATGCCATCGTCATCGGCACCTGGCCCTACTTACACCGTCAAGCTACAATCGCTGCCTTGACGGCCGAAAAGCATGTTATGGTCGAGGCGCGTATGGCCATGGACCTCGACGAAGCGCGCCAGATGCTGGCCAAGTCGCAAGCCAAGCCACATCTGGTGGCCCAGATCGTACCCTCACCCTTTTCTTTTGGCGTGGATGCCACCATAAAACGGCTCATAGCCGCAGGCTTCCTGGGCGATATCCTGGCTATCGAAGTGCGTGACCACAACGGCGCTTTCCTGGATAGCAGCAGCCCCCTCACCTGGCGGCAAGACGCCGATCTGAGCGGGCTCAATGTTATGAATTTAGGCATCTGGTATGAATCCCTAATGCGCTGGGTGGGCGAGGCCACGGCGGTCATGGCCATGGGCAAAACCTTTGTCACAATGCGCCGGGAGCAAGAAAGCGACAGCATGAAGGCCGTACACATCCCCGAACACCTGACCGTCCTGGCTGACATGGCTTGCGGCGCCCAGGCCACATTTTCCATTTCGAACATCACGGGTCTGGTGCCCTCGCGAGAAGCGGTTCTCTATGGCAGCGAGGGGACGCTGCGCTTTGGCGGCGGAAGGTTATATGGCGGCCGGCGCGGCGACGAGGCGTTAGCGGAGATGACGATAGCGGCGCAAGATCAAGGTTCCTGGCGCGTCGAAGCGGAGTTCGTTGGCGCTATACGTGGTTTGGAAGCAATCCAATACACGACGTTCAGTACCGGCGTCAAGTACATGCGCTTCACCGAGGCCGTCGCTTGCAGCAGCAGCACGGGTGAGCAGGTCAGCCTGCTTTAAGGAGTCCTCCATTCATCATGAGTTCCACATTGACAGACGTCGAAAAGATCAAGCGCCTGCCCTGGCTGGTAGGCGCCAATACACTCAATATCGTCTTCGTCCTGCTCACCTTTTCCGGCTCCGTTTTTATACTTTTCCTGGACGAATTGGGGCTTGACCCAGCTCAAATTGGCTTCTTGTTAGCGATCGTTCCCTTTCTGGGCATTGTCGCGCCCTTCATCGCCCCGTTCACAAGCCGCTTTGGCTACAAGCGCACCTTTGTCACCTTCTGGGGCATCCGCAAATTCGTCATCGCCTTTCTGCTGCTGACGCCGGTCGTCCTGGCCCGCTATGGTCCCAATGGCGCTTTTATTTGGGTAGCGGTGATCATCCTACTCTTTGGCCTTTGCCGGGCGATCGCCGAGACGGGTGGTTATCCGTGGAGAAAGGAGATCGTCCCCGACAATATTCGCGGCAAGTTCAGCGCCATCAACAGCATGAGCACGACCGTGGCCAGTATTCTGGTTATCTTCATCGCCGGCTACGTGATCGAGACCATGACCGGCCTGCAACCGTTCATGATTCTGATCGGCGTGGGTATTGTCCTGGGTGTGATCGCCGTCTTCGCCTATACCCGCGTGCCGGCCGAAGACAGCGACCAGCGTATCGCTGCCGGCGGCGGTCATTTACGCCAGATGAATCAGGCGCTACACAGTCGCAGTTTCATCCTCTTCCTGGTCGTTTTGGGACTGGCCACCCTGGGTGGGCAATCGGTCATTGCTTTTGTGCCTCTTTTCATGAAAGAACAGGTCGGCCTCACCGACGGCATCGTCGTCTTGCTCAGCATTGGCACCTTTATCGGCGCGCTGCTCACCTCCTTTTTATGGGGCTGGGCCGCTGACCGGTATGGCAGCAAACCGGTGATGCAGCTCAGTCTATATCTTCTGTTGACTCTACCCCTGGCCTGGATGATCTTGCCGCAGCATAATGATGCCAGCGCTCCCCTGGCCATGGCCATTGCCGTTGTCGCCGGCGTGGCAACCCTGGCCTGGCAGATCAGTTGGACACGCTATCTCTTCGTCAATGCGATCCCTGAGGGAAACAAATCAGCCTATCTGGCCGTCTTCTATGCGTGGTTTGCTATCGTTAGCGGACTGGGTCCTCTACTTGCCGGTCAACTTGTATCCGCATCGGAAAACCTTGACTTGCAAATTTGGCGTTACTCCATCGATCCGTACACGCCGTTGTTCGTCGTGAGCTTCATCCTGATCGCCGTCTGCGCCTTTATCGCCGTGCGCCTGCAGACGGAAGGGGCGACGACCTTTCGCCACTTTGCCGGCATGTTTCTGCGCGGCAACCCGGTCAAAGCGATGCGCCAGCTGGTGCAATACAATTTCTCCGGCGACGAGATGACGCGCGTCGTGGCCACGGAACAGATGGGAGACGCGCAGAGCCTGCTGAGCAGCAATGAACTGATTGAAGCGTTGGGAGACCCCAGCTTTATCGTGCGCCAGGAGGCGATCCATTCGATCGGCCGTTTGCCGGCTGAAGATGAGCTGGTCGATGCGCTGATCGAGGTCTTGGAGGATCCTGAGTCTGAACTGAATATCTCGGCCGTCCGCGCCTTGGGACGCATCGCCAATCCAAGGGCGATCCCCGCTCTGCGGCGCACCCTTTTTTCCGGGTACCGGCCGTTGGAAGCAAACAGCGCGCGCGCCCTGGCCCTGCTCGGCGATGAGGAAAACATCCCCCATTTCCAGGCGCAGTTGGAGCAAGAACCAAATCCCAGGCTGCGGCTGGCCTATGTCTCGGCATTGGGCCAGTTACGGGTTGCGGGAGCGGTTGGGCAGCTATTTGACCTGCTGCAGCGGGCGCGGTCGGAAGTATCGCGGGGGGAGATTGGTCTGGCTATAGCGCGTATTGTGGGCGATGAGAAGTATTATTTGCAGCACTGGCGCTCACTCAATTCCGACTTCAACACGTCGACGGCCCAGGCGCTGCTGGCCTTTCAGAAACCGGCGGATCGCTGCGGGCTGGCGGAACAGGCGGAGGTGGCGGAGGTGAGTTCTAAATGTTTTGCTTTTGGAGACTTGCCCTCGGGAGTTGCCAGTTTGAAAACGATGCTGCGCTGGCTGCCGAAAAATGAGCTCGACGAAACGTTGGCCGAGGTGGTGCAGCGCTGTATTGAGGGCTTGCAGGAGTATGGTGAAACGCGAAAAGAGTATATTCTGCTATCGCTGCATGCGTTGGATACGGCGTTCAAGCAGTTGGAGCCATCGTGAGGTTTTTTGGTGAGCGGGGCAGACAGAAATCGGGCGACATTTGAGGGGTCCTACTCCTCTCCCTCTCCCAATCGCTATCGCTTTCGTAATCGAAAAAGACCGATGGCGATAACGATAGGATAGCGAAACCGTTCTAACGCGCAAAGAAACTTGAATCATGCCTGAATTCTTAAGTTTACATAATGTCGAAAATCGATTTTGTTTCTTTGTTCCTTTTGAACTTTTTATCCTGGGATCAATATCGATTCTTGGGGAGGGGAAGAAGGGAAAAGAGAGTAGGCGGTAGGGGGTAGCGGGTAGGCGGTAGGGAGTCATTTAGTCCTTTGTCAGATAGCCTTGTAATCGAGTAGTCCTTGGCCGGGCTGCTTGGGTTGGTAGGACGGCCGTTGGTTTAGCATGGTTTCATTTTAGAATAGAACATATGTTCTTGTCAAGAGGGAAAAACAACGAAAAGAAATCATCAAAGATTACGCAGATTGCGAGAATTTTTTGTGGAGTGGCGGGGTTTGGTTTGGGGGGAACGGCCGTGGGGTAGAGATGGTCACGAAAGGATTTCGTTGGTTTAACCTTCTACAGCCAGTCAATTTGGTTATCCAGGCAGCGACGCCTGTCTTAGCACGGCATCAATCAGCGAAACCAACGGCTGATTGTCGATCCCTTTGTATGATCAGTTTGCGTAACTTCTCCTTCCCCAGCCGCTTCCGTATTTAATAAAGGCTGCACGGTTCCGCCATTCAGGTAATTTGCATAGCGGCGGAATTGATAGGCAAGGTCCCTTTCCAAGAGTCCTTCTGCCCAGCTCTTTAAACATAGACTGGCACTCTTGCTGTTGGCAATATCACGTAGGGATTTCGATGGCGGGAATAAGATCGCCAAAACCTCGCCATAAAGGAGATGTCTATCTGCACGACAATTGCGTTGCCATAGTGGGAACACGACGCCGCGCTCAATCATTGCCGCTTCCACCCAGGAAATCAATGACCGCCCACCTATTACATAGGGATCGATCCAGGCCACTACAACGTCGCTGAGCGGTAGATATCCTCTGGCGACTGAACAACTAACTTCAGGATTTGTCGCCTGCGGATATAGCCTGCAGCAATTGTTCGCCGAATCTCACAAAAGTGCTTTCGCGGATAACCAGTATCAAGAGGGTTGATTAAATTTATGTCCGCATCCAATACTCGTCTGTCAGGTCCGCCAGGAAGGGTGACGGAACCTGCTGGTCATAAGTAATAAACAAATGGCGCATCGCCCTTGTGCAGCCAACGTAAAACAGACGCCGCTGCTCTTGCAGGAAGGTCTCCACTTCTTCCGGGTCCGTAGCCCGCGTATCGCGAGGCAAGAGTCCCGCCTCTACATGGGCCACGACAACCACCGGAAACTCCAATCCCTTGGCCGCATGAAGCGTCGTAACCTTGATGCAGGGGTCGTTCAAGTCGAACTCGCTGCTGCTCATGAATTTCGCCGGCAGTCCATGTTGGGACAGGGCACCGGCCAGAGGCTTACCCACGTTGCTCGAAGAGACCAAAACGATGGCCGCGTTCATGGGCAGGCGTAATGTCCTGGCCGACTCATAGATCTTTCTAGCGATCCAGGCTGCCTGATCGCCGCTGCCGGAGGCCGCGTGAATAACCGGCTTCAGCCCGTTATGTACAAATTCTTGCGCCGCCACATCTCTATCGATTTCAGGAACATTCTCCATGATCTGTCGTGCCGCTGCCGCAATCTGCCGCGTGCTGCGATAGTTGCGGCGCAAAATACGGCTGCGCCCCTTCACCTGCAGCTGCTCATGCACATTTCCCCAACGGAAGCCGCGGTTGTAAAGCGATTGGTTAGCATCGGCCGTCAAAAACAGCCCCGCCGACTTTCTACACAATTCCACGCAGAGGGCCAGGGCGGTTGGCGGCAGATCCTGGGCCTCATCTACCAGCACATAATCCCAGCGCCGCGCAAAAGCGCCGGAACGCACCCTTTCCAGGGCGAACTGCATCAAATAGCCCCAGGTATAAAGCCCCTGCCCCAGCAGGTGATCCTGGTACGCTTCATACAGTGCCCATACCGCTTTGCGAGTCGCCTGCGGGAAAGGAGTTCCCCGGCCAACGCGCGTCGCTCCCAGGTAATCTTCTTCAGTGCGGCAATCTTGCCCGGCGAGCACCCAATTGATCTCATCAAGTAAATAATCATCGCGCAGCTTGGAAAGGATATTGTCGATGGGAATCTTGGCCGCATCTCCCAGCCCGCGTGGTTGCAAGCTCGCCCGCGCGGCGCGAACAGCCGCCATACAGTGCTCTTCCCCGGCTATGTCGAAATGCTCGCCGCTCGCGCGGGCAATCCAAATGGCTGTTTTATGCAGGGTCGTGACGCGAATCGACTTTGGCAAATTCTGGCCCGGCCGCAAACCCAATGGCTCCTGCAATAACTGCCAGAGAAGAGACTCGCTGGAGTTGATTAGCGAGTTTGTGTAGGTGGTGAACATGATTTCAGGCAAGGATTCATTTTTTTTCAAAGCAGCCTCGACCATGGCCCGCAGGCGATAGAGGGCCACGGTCGATTTGCCCGACCCTGGACCGCCCTTAACCAACGTGGGTCCAGCGAGCGCCCAGTTCGTCAATGGCTTTTGCTGTTCATCCAGGTGCAGCAAGAAACCGGCCAGGCTACCTTCCGCGTAACGGGCCAGGTCTTCCGGGTCGAAAAGCACCTGATCCGGCTGGGTGGCGATACGTTCGACCGTGGGGGGGTCCAAACAATCGATTACGTGACCTAACACAGCGGCTGGTACCTGAATGTCAGAGACTTCCACCAAATCCTCAAAGTAAAGGCAGCGCATTAGAGAGGCGTGGTATTTAGGATCGACGCGCCATTTGGTCAGTAAGGCAGGCGTCAATTTTCGCGACAGCTTCTCCTTTGCCGGCCCTTTGGGCTGCATCCATTCCGGATGATTCATCCACTCCGGCTGGGCTGCCAGCTCGGGTCCAAACTCCACCGCCGACTCAGGGGCATCCCAACCCGGATAGTTAAAGCGCTCGTAGACGCTGCCTCGTGGTCCCACGGCCAAGAGCTGCAGCAGCTGCGCCTGCCGCTGCACAGCATAGATGAGCCGGAAACCGCCAAGCCGGTAGCGCCACACGTTTTCGTACCCTTTCAAGGGCTT
>CAVONO010000003.1:0-117444 GCA_963697305.1 uncultured Chloroflexia bacterium | reverse complement strand
TGCTGCTGATTGTCAGCGGCATTGCATCTGAATTATTGAACGCAGAGGTTGAACGACTTACGAAAGGGTGTGTTTCAAACGAGTTTGAGAAGCAGGTTCCTCACGTGTAATCGCTTTCGTTTTCGCTATCGCTTCCGTAATCGAAGCAGAACGATTGCGATCGCGATTGGGAGTGGGAGTGGAACAGGTATCCCAAGATGCCGCCCGGTCGCATTTGAGAATGCTCACTCCTCTACCTGCAACTGAAATGGAACACAGCCATCGCTATAACGAAACACCAAGCCGGCCACGCGTGATTTGGAAGTACCCGTTGTTCTTTTGGCTCAGTTTCGGCGTTTTCGTGCGCGAGAGCACGGCCGACATTTCTGCGAGCAGCTGGGCAAGGCGCTGCTGTGGAGCGCCGGTCAAGTGGATGTCGATATCGGCTTGAAAGGGTTGGGAGCCGGCGGAAGCTTCTGCGATCTGCAAAACAGGAATAAAGGGGTGGCCTTGCTGGGGGCGCGTGGTAATCATGGCCAGAATCAATTCAACGCCCGCTGCCCCCAAACCGGTCATCGTTTCTGACCATTGTGAGGTTGGGTTGGCCATGAGATGGAAGCCGGCTTGAGCAGCCTGCTGTGCGTAGGCTAATGTCGGCGATGCGGCCATGTTTGCCGGCAGCGTCTTCATAAAAGGCTTGTTCGCAGCCAGCGGATCGTTGACAGGTAGGATAACGGTTCCCCCGGCGGCGGCGATCTGCTGCGTGATCAGGGCAAGGGCAGCGGCCGACGCTTCGCCGACTGTTCCTTCTGTCATTATGCCCAGGCGCAGATTGCTGAGATCGGCCGTTACTGCTAGAGGCAAAGGCTGCCTGACGCAACCGGCCGTGAACCACGCTTCAATCTTGGCCAGCACGCGCTGTATTCCGCCGTCGATCTGCACACTCGCCCAACCAAATTGTCCCGGCTCCATTCCCGCCTCACGCAAGCGTTCCCGCCAGAAATCATTGTGGGTCTTTTCACAGCCGTGCTCCAGCATGAGGCAGGCTGCCGCCATTGGATGGGCCATATAGCCGAGCATCGTATGCACATGCTCCGCTTGGGTGGAACTGCCACATCCCTCTGTGTGCGCCAGCGAAACAAAACGGGAAATTTGCTGCGCCTTGCCAAGGCCCAGGTCGTTGAGATGTTGTGCGGCCATATTGGCGATCTGACCGGAACAGAGACTAGAGGGCAAGATAAGCCCCACACGGTCGCTGACGATGGCGCTTTCAGTTTGCCATGCTAAGAAGGTTGTATTGACGATTTGGGCAGGGGGTTGAATGGGCAACGGCCGCCCGCCTGGGCGAGGGGGCAGCGCGATCTGGTCATGATCAGGTTGGGCAGATAACTGCCAGTTGCGCCAGATTTGCACCTGGGCATGGTGTGCTTTCTCGCCAGCGCTGCGCTGCCCAGAGGCCACAGCCAGGGATAAATCGAGCGTGGTCTGTCCCAGGTCGGTCAGCGGTGTGCCTTCCAAATAGGCGCCGGCGTTGACATCCATTTCATCAGGCAGCAGCGCATACCGTTCACTCGTGGTCACAATCTTGATCGTAGGCACAAAGGGGAAGTTGGTGATTGAGCCATTGCCGGTGACAAAATAGATAAGGTTGCAGCCGGATGCGACCTGACCGGCGATGCTTTCCAAATCGTTGCCCGGGCTGTCCATGAAATAGTATCCTGCCGCAGCCATCGGTTCGCCATACTCGATGACGTAATCGAGCGGCACGTCGGGATGGCGCTTGGCAGCGGCTCCCAGCGATTTGAGGTAGATGTTATACAGACCGCGATATGAATTGCCACCGGAGACATTGCCGTGGGCCGAAAAGCCGTGCCAGGCCGCCCAGGTCTGGAAGCGGGCGACGATCTCTAGAAAACGCTCGGCCGTGGCGGCATCGCGCACGTTTTGCAGCAGATAGGATTCCGCGCCAATCAGCTCATCCGTTTCGGCCAGCAGCGCGGAACCGCCAGCTTGAATCACTTCTTTGCTCACCAAGCCGACGAGGGGGTTGCCGGAGACGCCGGAAAAGGCGTCGGAACCGCCACATTGCAGCGCGATTTTAAGCTCGCTAAGCGGTTGAGGGGTGCGGCGCATGGCGTTCACCTGGGGCAGCCAGCTTTCTACGATTCCCTTTCCTCGCGCCACGTCCTCTGCAGAACGGCCCGCTCAACGAGATGAATCGATGCAAGACATCGTCCAGCGGGTAGCCATGCTTGATGGCGTAGGCCCGGAGCATGTCATTGGTCACGCCAACATCAGCGGCATCCACGACCAAGACAGCCCCCACATTGGGATGGACCATAAAGCCGGCCAGCGTGCGCAGCAGCAGTTCTTGATTGTTGCTGCCGGCCTGGCTGCCTTCGGTGTGGGCCACGGCCACAACAGCGTCTAGAGGGTGGCAACGGTTCACCAGGGGCTGCAATTCTTTTTCAAGCTGCTGCACAAATCCAGCGACGAGCGCATTGACTCCCAGCAGCACCACGGTATTGCGGGTGCCTACGCCGCGTTGGCCCGGTCGGGCAATGCCCATGAACGAGCGGGGATCAGTCATCCGAGGCAGCGGCGGCGCGGGTTGGAAGTGGGCAACATCGAATTCATACGGCGCTAAGTCGTCAGCAAAATTGGGCCCGGCAGGCAGATCGAAATCGAGTGCCCGGCTGCTTAATGCGTCGAGAACTCTTGCGTTACATACATATTCGCCTGGCGCGATGTCGCGCAATGCCCGGCCAAAGGGCATGCCCCAGGAGAGCAGGGATGCGCCAGCAGGGATGGGCTGTACGGCAAAACGGTGTCCCTCCAGGATCGTGTGGCTGAGGGTGAAATGGGTGCCATGGTTGTGAACGGCCGTTCCCGCAGCGAGCGTGCGAATCGCAATTCCGCAGTTGTCTTGGGGTGCAGGTAAACGGCCGATTTCGTTAAATTCAATCATTGGTTAGGTATGCCGACCTGAATTGGTAAATAAGATATCGCACAAAGAAGTTCAACTTCTTATCGTTATTGTCAGTGCAAATGCAAGGATTGAAAAACGTTGCCGGCTTCGTGCCTGCCAGCTTACTAAAAATACATCGAGGTCGGTAATCGTGCAATATCTGGGAAAGGTCCCAATCTTATCAGGATGGCAACAAGCGATTCAAACATCGCGTTTCTGCTGTTGTCAACCGTTCTTACGCACAGCCAGATGATAGAATACATAGACATCTGTTGACAGAATCAATTTAATAAGTGTGGGGAAGTAGACAATTAGGTACTTTTTGGTGACTTTGTGGTGTAAAAACTGTGACATTCTTGGCGTGAACTTGGTCGAAATCAGGCCGGCCGAGATGAAGGAGGAGTCTATCGATTTAGATCTTCAGCCAGCCAATCAAGTATTCGTTTGATTCTCAGCAGCCCGCGGCTGGGTTAAGGAGAAAGGCTTGTGTTGTTTTGTAATTTCCTGTATCGAGTAACCTGGAGAGAAGAATGAAAAAACATTGCTTGTTTTGTCCGTGTTGTGTTGGTACTACTCGCAGCTTGTGCGGCCGAATCTGAGGTCATCGAGGTAACTAGAGTTGTTACGGAAACAGAGGCTATCGAGGTTGAAGTCACCAAAGTTGTTGAGGTTGAAAAACCAGTCGAGACCGTCGTTGAAGTGACCCGTGAAGTAGAGGTTGAAGTTCCGGTTGAAGCGGGGCCTGAACCGGTCGAACGCAATGGCGGATGGCTCGAACGATTGTGTTCCTTGAAGAACCCAACCAGGATTCCGCTATCGCCACCGTCGCGAAGAAATCTGGGAAACGATTGCAGCCCAACTTGGGAAGATTGCTGCGGGCAAATTGCCACAAGAGGCGTTGGCACGGGATCTAGCAGCGTTGCGCAAAGGCGGGATCCGTATTGCTTATTCTCGGCGACCAATAATAGAAGGTTATTACCTTCAGGACCCCAGCTTGAAACGGCCGTCTTACGATCAATATGAGGCGGTCAATTGGGAACTAATCGAAGTATGCCATTGGGGGGCATGGCTGTCGTGGCGAGCCGCGTGGGGAGATAATCAACCAGATTGAAGGCTAACAAAGTATTCCTGAAGTATATGCTGAATACAACCTGAAGCTAACCAGGGTTAATCTCAGCCCCGTTCTTCGTAAACGAAGCGGCGGACGTTGGCAGCAACGACCGCCGGATCAACTTTTACTCTAGCTTCGCCTGTTTCGATAGCTGTTTGAACGACTGCGGCAGCTACAGCCGGGGCGACCGAAAAATCTGTGCCTTTGGGAATTATCCAATCAGATTTAAGCGTTCTGTCATCTACCAGGTTGGCGATCGCCTGGGCAGCCGCGATTTTCATTTCATCGGTAATATTACGCACGCGGGCATCCAGCGCGCCGCGGAAGATACCTGGAAATGCCAGCGAGTTATTCACCTGGTTGGGTAGATCACTGCGACCGGTGGCCACAATGCTGGCGCCAGCGGCAAATGCTTCATCGGGCATGATTTCTGGGGTGGGATTCGCCAACGCAAAAATAATGGGGTCGGGGGCCATTGTCTTGACCATCTTTGTGGTCAGGACGCCGGGCGCAGAAAGCCCCAGGAAAACATCACGTCCTTTGATAACTTGCGCCAAGCTTCCTTTGACCTTGCCCTGGTTGGTTGCCGCAGCCATTTCTTCTTTGATCCAATTCAGGTTCGAACGCCCTTTGTAGATAGCTCCTTGTCTGTCCAGTAAAATCACATCTTCGACGCCCATGGCCATTAGTAATTTTGTTACGGCAACGGCCGAAGCCCCGGCGCCATTGACGCAGATCTGCAGCTCGCTTGGGTGCTTGCCGGTCAAGCGGCAGGCATTCAGGATACCCGCTAATACAACAACGGCCGTTCCATGTTGATCGTCATGGAAGATAGGGATGTCAGTCTCTTCGCGCAGTTTTTGCTCAATATAGAAGCAGCGCGGCGCGCTGATATCTTCGAGATTGATGCCGCCAAATGTCGGCTCCAGCCTCTTGACGATGTCGATGATTTCATCGGGATCCTGCGTATTCAAACAAATGGGAAAGGCCTCAACGCCGGCAAATGTGTGAAAGAGAATGGCCTTGCCTTCCATGACAGGGAGTGCCGCCCGAGCGCCGATATTGCCCAAGCCCAACACCGCGCTGCCGTCACTCACTACGCCTACCAGGTTGCCCCGCGATGTCAGCTCAAATACTTGGGCTGGATCCTCATAGATGAGTTTAGATGGTTCCATGGCCTCCGGCACCAGATAAAACACCTTGAGTACGTATTCATCTTTGACCGGGAGTTTGCTTTGAATCTCCAACAACCCTTGAAAGCGCTCATGCAATTCCAACGATTCCTCGGCTACGGTCATGGGCCGCTCGCTTTTGGGTGGAACCGGGAAATGGCCTTCATAGACAAAGCGCCGCGTACGTTCGGCAATTTCCGCGGGGCTTATATGGATCTGCTTGGCACAGTTTCTATCAATCGTGGCTTGGGCGACGGCTGCAGCCACGGCAGGAGCAACGCGATAGTCGATAACTTTGGGGTAGATATAGTCCGAGTGTCGTTCATGTTCCTTAACGATATTGGCAATCGCTTCGGCCGCGGCAATCTGGGCTTGAGGATGGAAAGTGCGGGCCCGAACATCGAGCAGGCCACGAAAGGCACCGGGCACAACGGCCGTTATGTCCATCTGATTAGGATAAGTAGAATGAGCCGTTGCCACAACGGCCGCACCTGCTTCCCTTGCTTCTTGCGGCGTGATCGCCAGCGGCGAAGCAAAGGTGAATAGAATTGGATCGGCCGCCATGCTTTTGACGTTTTTATCTGTCAATGTTTGACCGCCGGCAAAGCCAATATAAGCATGTGCTCCTTTTAGAATTTCTGCCAGGTCACCCTTTTCCCCCTCAGGGTTGCTCAACTGAGCAATTTCCCACTTAGCGTAGTTCATCCCGAGCGGACGGTATTTATAAATGGCACCCTGCCGGTCGCAAACAATGACCTGCTTGATCCCATAGCGGTGCAAAATAAAAGCGGTTCCGAGTCCGGCTGTTCCTGCACCATTGATGACGATACGCATCTCGTGCAAATCCTTGCCTGTTAGACGAGCCGCGTTGATAAGTCCGGCTAAAACGCCAATGGCCACACCTTCACGGTGACTGTTAATCACTGGAATATTGAGTGCTCTTTCCAACCTGTTGGTGATCGCTATCCCATCGGGTGAAGCAATGTCTTCGAGGTTAATGGCACCAAAGGTGGGGCTTAGATTAAGCACAGTATGAACAAATGCGTCAACGCTATCGGTTTTGAGCGCAAGGGGCAGAGCATCCACACCGGCAAAGTTCTTCATGATAATGGCTTTGCTTTCCAGTACAGGAAGAATCGCTTCCGGGCCAATATTACCCATGCCAAAAGCTGAGGATCCATCGGAAACAATGGCAATCGTGTTTCCCCGACAGGTCACATCAAAGGAGCGTTTTGGATTGCGCGCAATCTCCAGACACGGTTCGGCGACACCTGGCGTATACACCAAGCTTAAAGCGGTGCTGTCATGCACTTTAACTTTGCTGCGGACGGCAATCAAGCCACCGTAACGACGTCGATATTGGATACCTTCACTTTCGGTTTGGGATTTATCTGACATGAACTACTCCTTAAGACAAGAAGACCGATCAAAGATTTCGCAGATTAAGAAAGGGTGTGTTTTCGCTCATGGTGATGCGTGACACGCATGCGGTCTCTTGTGCAAACAGTAAGATTACTCTAAATCACCCATCGCTTCAACTTCTTGTGATAAAGTAACATTCTTTCTGCTAGAAGCATATAAGGTACGAACCAATTATTGTCCGAACTGATGGCGATCCGGCCGGTCTGCCGATCATTACTTTGGAGTATATCAATGATAGAGTGGGTAGCGGCCAAACTCTTCTACGGCATCGACCATTGCCAGGACATTTTCGGCAGGAATATCATTCATGATGGTATGTACTGAGGCAACCATGTACCCCCCACCCTGTCCGAGCAGCTCTATTACGTGCCGAACTTCTTGCCGAACTTCTTGCGGTTCGCCATAGGGCAGGACTCTATGTGTATCTATCCCGCCGCAAAATACAATCTCTTTGCCAAAGCGTTTTTTTAATGTAGCCAGGTCGGACATTTTGCCAGCGGAGGTCTGAATTGGATTAAGGATATCGACGCCGATTTCAATGAAGTCATCAATCAGGGGAAATACGTCACCATCCGTATGAAAAAAGAGCTTGGCATTTGTGCGTTCTTTGATGAAACGAATGTAGTCAGCGTGGATTGGCTTCAGTATTGCGCGGTACATTTTGGGAGAGATGAGCAAGCTATCCTGGGTGCCGATATCGTCCCCAATTTTGATCATGTCCACATTGTCACCCAACGCCGCCAGAAAGGGTTCCATCAATGATTTGCACATTTCCGTGATTTTCAGCAACAAGGTTTTAGCAAAGTCGGGATAGATGGCCATGTTCAGTAGAAAAACATCCATACCCTGCATGGCGAAAGCGCGTTCCAGGGGGAAAAGCAACCACGGGGTTGCCAGAATGGCATATCGATTTTCATCGGCCAGGCGCTGCGCGCTATCTTTGACGTGGGCTATGCGCGTGGGGTCACTCATGTCCGGCCATCCGTCATACGCTTCAATATCAGCGATTGTGGTTGCTTGCGGGAGGGGGTGGATGCCGGGGAACCATTCGCCCGGTGCGATTTCCTTTTGCCCACTGCCCCAGGAGTCGATGTAGGGAGCATGCGGAGCGCGGATACGATTGCGCTTTATGGTTGCTGCCGGGGGCAAATCGCGAACACCGCGCACGTCGCTATGCAGCCGCAGCATGCTGTTTTCGTCTATTTCGGCCGTACCGAGTTCGGGCCATTGATACATATAGTTGTCGGGAGCTTCTATGCCGGCCAGCTTTTTGATGTCCCGATATGGTTTCATTTTGATGCCGGTGGCATTGCTGACGCCGATAACGATGGGAACCCGATCAGGCTCTTCGTGGTTCATGGCTGCTAATACTCTTTCGCGAGGTGTCATGGGCATAATTTAGCTCCGTAGTTGATTGAGACTTGAATTCATTGCAGAAAATGGTTCAACTTCTGTCGCTATTGTCAATGGAAATACATGGATTGAAAGGTTGAACTTCTTTACTTTACATGAAATCATGAGTTAACAAAAAGATTTTGGCATGGTATTATTTCGTAAGCTGAAATAATTGTTGGGAAAGAACAGGAATGATCATGACCATTAAACAACTACCAATCTTTATCAACGGCCAATGGCAACGTTCAACGGCCGTTGAATATTTAGATGTAACCAATCCAGCAACGGTTCAGGTACTGAGCCAGGTTCCGCTTGCACCCGGCGTAGAGGTTGATGCAGCGGTGCAAGCGGCCGCCCAAGCTTATCCAGGGTGGCGACGTACTCCAGCGGGCGAACGAATACAGCCTCTTTTCAGACTCAAATCGTTGCTAGCGCAACATATAGATGATTTGGCGCGCATCATCACCAATGAATGCGGCAAGACGTATGCTGAAAGTGTGGGTGAGATCCAGCGTGGTATCGAAAATGTGGAAGTGGCTTGTGGTATTCCGATCTTGATGCAGGGCTACAACAACGAAGACATCGCCAGCGGCATCGACGAGCATATGTTTCGGCAACCACTGGGGGTCGTAGCAGCCATCACTCCCTTCAACTTTCCGGCGATGATCCCTTTGTGGTTTTTGCCCTATGCCGTAGCCACCGGTAACTGCTTCATCCTAAAACCCAGCGAAAAAGTGCCGATGACCAGCCACCGTCTATTTGAACTATTGGCTGAAGCGGGCTTCCCGGCAGGGGTTCTGCAATTGGTTCACGGCGGGAAGGAAACAGTTGATGCTATTTTAGACCATCCAGATATTAAGGCGGTCAGCTTTGTCGGCTCAACAGCGGTAGCCAGATATGTCTATAGTCGAGCCACAGCCAACGGGAAACGAGCGCAGTGCCAGGGCGGAGCCAAAAATCCGGTGGTTATTATGCCGGATGCAGATATGGAAATGAGTACCAAAATCATGGCCGATTCAGCCTTTGGCTGTGCGGGGCAACGCTGTTTGGCCGCCTCGGTTGCTGTGACTGTGGGCAAGGCTCAGGATGTCTTCATAGAACGAATTGCCGCTGCCGCTGCCAGTCGTCGCGTAGGCTATGGCCTGGATGATGGCGTACAAATGGGCCCGGTTATTAACAAGGCGAGCCAGGAACGGATCGAAATGCTCATTGGTGTAGGCCGGCAAGAAGGGGCTGAGATTGTAGTTGGCGGGAAGGGTAGAAAGATAACTGGCTACGAGAACGGCTTTTTTGTGGCGCCCACAGTACTCGACCGCGTTCCAGCTCAGGGCGAAATTGCCCGCACTGAAATCTTCGGTCCGGTACTCAGTGTGATGCGCGTTGATACAGCAGAAGCTGCTATTCAGTTGGTCAACAAGCGCAGCTACGGCAATATGGCCTGTATCTTTACCGGCAGCGGGGCCACAGCCCGCCAATTCCGTTACGAAGCCGATGCGGGCAATATAGGCATCAATATTGGTGTTGCCGCCCCGATGGCCTTCTTCCCTTTCAGCGGATGGAACGACAGCTTCTTTGGCGATCTGCACGGCCAAGGCCGGCATGGTGTTGAGTTCTATACGCAAACGAAAGTTGTTATTGAGCGCTGGCCTAGAGAGTGGAGCCGGCAGTTCTAACAAAGATGATAAGGGGGCGATCTATGTTTAGATCGCCCTATTTTCGTTCAATAACCGTGCTGCTTATCGACGACGTTGCGCAGTGGACGGCCGTCTTTAAAGCGTTGTAGATTATCCAGAAAAATATCGAGTGCCCGCTCATGGTAGTGAGGCGATGCGCCCGCGTAGTGACTGGTTATGAGCACGTTCGGCATCGTCCATAGTGGTGAACTATCAGGGAGAGGTTCTTGCTCGAAGACATCCAATGCCGCGCCGGCAATGGTGCCGTTTTGCAGCGCAGCAACAAGAGCGATCTCGTCAATGGTCGCACCGCGACCTATATTGACAAGGTAGGCTCCCGGCTTCGTGACAGCCAACTCGTCGACGCCAAGCATGTGCGTAGTGGCGGCTGTTTGTGGTAAGGTGTTGACGATGAAATCGGCCGAAACCAATACCTCCCGCAAGCGGTCGGGCCCCATCATACTGTCTACATAGGGAGACGTTTTCTCAGGATTACGACGCATCCCGATTACACGCATCTCAAAGGCCTGCGCCAGCCTGGCCACGCGCTCACCTATGGCACCAACGCCCAGGATTAGTAACGTCCGGCCAGCCAGCTCGAAGAGGCTGCCTGATGAGAAGGCAAAGGGCGTATCCAGCGGTTCGGTTGGATGTTTGACACGTGCCCAGACTTGCTGGTTTTGGGCGGCGATTGCATTGGGCAGGTTGCGGCCGAATGCCAATAGCAGCGCAAACACGTGCTCGCTGATCTGCACGGCGTGTACCCCCACCGCGTTGGTGAGGACAAATGAGGCTGCGCGAAGCTCGGGATAACGCATCAGCCAATTGGCGCCCGCGCCCCACTGCTGGGCCCAGCGCAATTGCGGCAGCTCAAGCAGCCAAGCAGGATCAATCCAACCGGCGATGATCTCGATCTCCTGCGCCAAGCGCTTGATGTCGCCAACATCTCGACTTTGTATAAATGACATGCTGTCAGGCACACTGCGCTTGACTGCAGCGATCTGCTCGTCCGATAGTTGTTCTGGTCCCAGGGCCAGCAACAAATGCGACATATTTCACCTCACTATATGGCTACAAGATATTGAAAGTTAAAGCGCGTTAATGGCAATATTCCCTGGCGCTATGGAGGCCGGCTACCCATACTTAATTCTTCGGCTCAAAGCTTTACACCCCTTGGGGTGAAGCCGGCGTCAGCTCATTACCTGCCTTCGAGGGAGCGGCGGCCCACAAAGTAGCGATGGCAAGGGGAACGAGCATGGCAAGGAATAGGGTCAAGGAGGCCTGATAGCTGCCAAAGAGATCATAGGTAGCGCCCATAATAAAAGGGCCGGCGCTGCTGCCCGCTACCGAAGCCATGGCCACGCTACCGCGAATGCGCCCCAGATGGGCACGGCCGTAGTAGCGGACCCACACCGTGTTATTTACCGCCCCAAACAGGCCCTGGCCAATGCCGATGAGCAGGGCATAAAATTGGGCGAGCATGACAGAATCAGCGCCGCTGAGCACCCAAATGCCGGCAGCGACCAGAGCCGTACTTACAGCAGCCAGCCAATTCAAATGAATCCGGTCAGCCAACACGCCGCCAATCAATTGCGTCACGGCCAGAGCCAAAGCCAGGATGGTAAAAGTGGCAGCAGCATTGGCGTCGGTCAACCCGTGATTGGTAAAGATGGGGACGATGTTGAAAAAGACAGCGGTGATTATCAGTCCAAAAGCCGCTGTAAGGATCATTAATATCCAGTAGCTTCGCGTGTGCTGCGCTTCTCTCAGGCTAAATGAAACAGCTTGCGTTGTTTCTTCGACGGTGATGGCTGTTTCTGAAGAAGAACGGCCGTCTAGCGCTTGTCCCACATCTTCCGGCCGGTTCCTATATAACAACAGCAGCAGGGGCAGCATGACCAACCACACCATCACGCCCAGCACGGTGTACGCTCCACGCCAGCCAAATTGGTTGATCAACAACAAAATCAGCGGAGGAATCACGGCGAGAGAGCCGGCCACAGCGGCGTTCATCATGCCGGCCACTGTCCCCAGCCGAACTTGAAACCACATTGGCAAGGTATTGTTCGCCAGCAAAGAGAGCGCCCCCTGACCAAACATGCGCAGGCAGAAGAAAGCCAAGAACAGCATCAGAAGATTGTTTACCTGGGACATAAAAATGCAAGCCAGGCCCAGCAGAATGACAATGATGAACATGACCCGGCGAATGCCATAGCGGTCCATCAAGCCGCCGATATAGGGCTGGGGCAACGCCGCCAGCAATGTACCAAACATGTAGGCACCCGTTAGCTGGCTGTGACTCAGTCCCAATGACAGTCGAAAGGAGGGATTAAAGATGGATATGCCAAAGGTTTGCCCGGGACTGGTAGCAATGGCGGCCAGCATAGCAATAGGCAGCATGACCCACCCATAATAAAAGGGCAGCCGATCAGCCAAACGCCGGGAAGGAGAATTTGAGATAGCAGAGATCATCAGTGATAAGGTGGGACTTCGTTTTTACAATGGTGCGAACTGTACCATATCCAGGGTTGGCTGACATATCCAATTCCCTTTTTCGACATGGCCCATTGCAGCACAACGACCCACAACAAATGGGCGCGGCTTCTCCTGCACCGATTCGTCTTCCCTATATTATTTCCAAGCTATCCTTTTGCGGAAAACTGGGGAATATTTTCGTTGGTAGTGTCTGGTACCAGTATGCCACTGACGAGATGTCATCCTGTAACGCAAGATATCTGTCTCCACTGCGCCAGCCCAGAGCTTGCATCGTGACACGAATATCTTCATGAAAACGAACCGGATCGGTGATATGCCAGCGGTAGAGGCCAAATCGCGTTTGTGAGCGATAGATCCCATCAGGGCGGAGCACTTGCGGCAGCCCCGCATAGGGTGTTGTAAACGCCTGGTATTGGCCCGTTTCCTTGTTCTCGAAATTATAGGAGCCGCAGAAATAGTCTTCGGTGCCCGTGCCACAAATGGTAGGGAACTCTTGATCCCCATCCAGATAAAACTTAATCTCTCCTTCTCCCCACCAACCTGAGTTGTTCACCCCCCAGGCCATATATGTTCCCACGTAGCGGCCCTGTCCCTGAACGCCATCCAAGATCGTGTAATTTTCCTTATAGGGTAATGGATTGACCCGCCGAAACTGAGCGTGAAAATAGCCGGCATCCTCATCGACCGCCCCCAAGGCATAGTTTATCTGATAGAAGAGCGTCATTTCTTCTGCGGCGATATTCTCCATGGTAATGCGGCATCGTCTACGGAAGGGCATGGACCAGTAACAGTTGAAGGCGCTGCCGGGATTCACGCAGACGGCCAAAGAGGAGACCTGAGCGTAGCTGCCCCAGCCGCAGGCAAAGAAGTCACCCACAGGGCATTCAACTGACGGCTGTTCCTGATCGTCCCAATAGATTCGAAGAATGCTGAAACGCCAGGTTCCGGTTGGGGTCAGCCAGATTTGCTCAATAGTTCCGGGACCCACTATATTTGCCAATTCGAACGTGGTTCCGGCCTCGATGCGTACGGAAGGGGATACTTTCCACCCCTTCCCCAACTCACGGGCAGAGGTTGCTCCTGTTCCGCTGGTGGCCATTCCTCCCTTACCCTTTTCGCCGGTGAAATTCTCAGGGCTGATTGAGCGCGACTGTGCGGCATCGAGATTGCTCAAACCTTTTAGGTCCACTTTCTTCCTCCGTAGCGCATTACGTTTGTTTTTAACCCACCAGTGTTGGCAACCCATACGGGCTACTCAAACCTTCAAGTGACAAGGTCATACGCCTGTTGTCACGTAGGGGTGACTGCCGACGAAAAAGATATACTGTTTAGCAATGGGTAAGATTACTCTAAATCACCCATCGCTTCAACTTCTTGTGGTGAAGCAACATTCTTTCTGCCAGAAGCATATCCAGATGTCACCTGAAGGTAAGCAATAAACATTGCTCGCTCTTCACTGGCTACGATTGCCCCCTTGTATGATGTCTCGCGAATTGTCACAGATAGGAGCGCGGCGGGGGGCACCTTTTTGGATACGGCCCATGCCTATGCCGCCGCCCATGACATCTCATCCTTTGCAGTTAGCCAACTCTTTTGGAGTCTGGCCATTGCTAACCCGGGCGCTTTCGCCAGCGATCACGCCTTGATGGACGACAATGCACTGGCCTTTTACGCCGAGATCGGCATGGGTGTGATGGCTTTTACCGCGCAGGCGCGCGGCTTTTTCAGCAAATCAGCCGCCAACGGGGTAGATTCACTTAAACCGGAGCGCCGGCACGAATTCGAGAATGGGAAGAACCTGGCCCGCTTGGCGCGAGCGCAACAGTTGGCGCAAAAGTTAGGGGTGTCAGTCACAGCAGTTAACCTGGCCTATATTACCGCTTACCCTTTTGTCGCTGTGCCAATCATTGGCCCAAGTTCGCTGGCACAACTGCATGATTCATTGGCGGGCGCCGATCTTACGCTTACGCCTGAGATGGTGCGTTATCTGGGTAGCGGCGAAGAGAACGAGAAAGGTAACTAGAATTCAAAAGGTGAAAAAGAGCCATCGTCAATACCATTCTAAACCTGATAGATCAAAGTATGCGGGATGGATGATGAGTGGACGGATGTTATCAGGGATTTGAGCTTGAGGGGAAGTTAGATCATGTAGCATCCAGCTGCTCAGCAAGAAAGTCGAATACCCTATTGATATTCTCTGGCGTACCAAACTGCGGGCCGCCATGACCAGCCCCCTCCAGAAGTTCCAGGACAGTGTTCTTTTCGCCTATGGATTGCTTAAGCTTTGCTGCAATCTCAATAGATTGCTGTACTGGGACAATTGGATCTCGGGTACCATGCTGGATTAAGGCTGGTGCGGCTCGCTCGTCAATATATGTCTCCGGATTAGCGAAGTGTACTCTGTCCGGAATATCAGTTATTGTGCCACCTAGCAGCAGGGATTCCGGTGAATTCGAGCCGTTATGTTCCATTCCGCTTGGCGATCTCAACCCGTTCGCGGCAAGCTGCTCATCCATTTTGAGAAAGTCCGTCGGGCCAAACCAATCGACGATAACCTGGACATGATCAGGCTGGGTTTCATCGCCAATACTTAAATCTTCCAAAGCAGAAATTCCAGATGAAACGCCGAGCATTAAGGAAAGGTACCCCCCAGCAGAGCCACCCCAGGCTACAATCTTGTCAGGATCGAAGCTATATTGATGCGCATTAGCCCTAATCCAGCGAACGGCCGCTTTGACGTCATGGACAAGCGCAGGAAATATCGCCTCCCAGCTAAGTCGATAATTGACTGATACGACCGCATAACCTCGTGGCAGTCCCTCCAACATTGGCAGGAGCTGCTCATCGGCTTTATCACAACCCATAAACGCACCCCCATGAATCGAGACAATCACGGGGAATGGGCCTGTACCTTTATCGGGTAAATAGATATCAAGCTTCTGGCTGGCAGAAATATTCCCGTAAGCAATATTCAGATATTTGCGCTTGATGTGGTCGACATTAGCCAGCGGATGGCTATCCTGGATCGCATAGTGTGAATCATGGTGTAATCGCTTCTGGTCGTTCATGAAATATGTACCTTACAAAAGGAGCCTGGCCCAAATGGCTTAGGTCGCAGCCGCGACTGAAACAGCCAGATCATCAGTCAGGGAAAAACAACCCATGATGTGGAGCTCGATGCCGATGCCTGCCAGCTAAATTTCTTGCGCTCGCTTAAGGCCCGATTGACAGGTCGCTAGCGCTGCACGCGACCAGAAACATCGCCACCGGCCAAGCGCAATACTTCGGCCACAGTCACCAGATTGGCATCACCCAGAATGCTGTGCTTGAGGCACGACGCTGCCACGGCATAGTTCAATGCATCTTCGTCGGCCATGCCCGTATGTAAACCGTAAATCAAGCCTGCCGCGAATGAATCGCCACCACCAACGCGGTCGATAATGTCTGTGACATCATAACGGCGGCTTACGAAGAACTCATTGCCGTTGTACAGACATGCCGACCAGCCGTTATGGCTGGCACTATAGCTCTCGCGCAGCGTGATCGTCTGGTACTTCAGGTTGGGGAAAGTGGCGAACATCTTCCGGGCCAGCGCTTCGTAGCGGGTTGTGTCCAGCTCACCTGAAGTCACTGCATGATCGACATCGCCATCTTCAAGTTGTACCCCCAGCGATTTCTGGCAATCTTCCTCGTTGGCAATGCCTACATCGACGTACTTGACCAGTTCGGTCATGACCTCCGGCGCAGTTTTCCCGTACTTCCACAGCTTTTTGCGGAAATTGTAGTCGCAGGAAACGGTAAGCCCGCGAGCTTGGGCAGCCCGTACTGCTTGCAGCGACAACTCAGCCGCAGTTGCGCTTATGGCTGGAGTGATGCCGGTGATATGCAACCAACCCGCTCCATCGAAGATAGCATCCCAGTCGAAGTCATCGGCTTCAGCGGTGCTGATCGACGAATGTGCTCGGTCATAAACGACGTTCGATGCGCGCTGATTGGCGCCCGCCTCCAAGAAATAGATGCCCATCCGTTCTCCCTGGCGTAAGATGAGGGAGGTGTCAATCCCGTAGCCGCGCAAGAAGCGGATGCAGGCGTCGGCTATAGGATTGGCGGGCAGGGCGGTAACAAAGGCCACATCCAGCCCAAAGTTGGCCAGCGAAAGGGCCACATTGCTCTCTCCGCCCCCAAAGGTTGCTTCCAGAGCCGGCGATTGAAAGAAGCGTTCAAAACCAGGCGATTTCAAGCGCAGCATTATTTCGCCCAAAGTTACCACTCGTTTACTCATGACATGCCTCCAAGTCGTTTTCCGCGAAACTAGACATTCTGTTCCTACAACCTATGTCGCGCTGCAGTTTCCGGGAAAATCGGATAACTATTTCTATGAACGGGCTGATTTGACGATGTTAACGGCCGTTTGCGCCAGTTGGGAGATGGTGTCAAATTGGCCATCGATAATCAGTTGTTTCACAACCATAAAGCTGCCACCGCAGGCGTGCACCATGGGCAGGCTGAGGTAATCGGCGAGGTTATGCGCGCTAATGCCACCCGTAGGGATAAATTTGATGCCCACATAAGGGCCACCAATTGCCTTTAGGGCTTTGACGCCACCTGCCACTTCTGCAGGGAAGAATTTGAGAACGTTCAACCCTTTGGCAATCGCCTGGTTGATGTCGGTTGGCGTCATCACGCCAGGGGTAACGGGCATGTTGTTTGCCAGGCACCAGTCGACCACCTGGGCATCAAAACCAGGGGTGACAATGAATTTTGCCCCGGCTTCGGCCGCCTGTTCTGCTTGCTTTACTGTCAATACGGTACCCGCCCCAACCAATATATCGGCATGGGCAGCGCTCATTTTCCGGATAGCAGCGGCCGCGGCCGCTGTGCGGAATGTGATTTCGGCACACGGCAGCCCACCATCGAGCAATGCCTGGCCTAAGGGTACGGCCGTTTCGGCATCATCGATCGCCACCACCGGAATTATTCCAATCTGGCCCAATTGTTCCACAATTTCATTCATAATAGACCTGACCTTCTTCTCTTAAAAAATATTGCGAAAATTCCACGTTGCTGCAATTGTGCGCTAACGCAGATCAAGGTAAATAGTACTGGTACCATCGCAAACGGTTCTCTAGAGCCGATGCGGATGCGGTCCAAAATCGGCTTCATAGAACGGCGAAACCACCGTGCCAGGCGGAACGAGGCTGTCGATCTTGGCTCGATCGTCGTCGCTAATCTCGACCTCTACTGATCCGAGATTGTCTAGCAACTGCGCCATCGTTCGGGGGCCAATGATGGGGCTTGTGATACCGGGCTGCCGGATGCACCAGGCCAGGGCCAGCTGCGCCAATGTACAGCCTTTCTCTTCGGCCAATGGCTGCAAGCCGTCAACAATGTCATTGAAGTTCGATTCGAAGCGCCGGCGAAGCGGCTCCCATTGCGACATTGTGAGTGTGAATCGGCCGTCTTCAGGCAGGGGTTGGTCGCGTCGATATTTACCGGTAAGCAAACCGCCGGCTAAAGGGCTCCAAGGGATTATGGCAAAGCCATAGGTCTGCGCCATCGGCAGTAGTTCACGCTCGATGCGGCGGTCGAGGATGTTGTAAGGAGGCTGTTCACAGACAAAGCGGTTGAGCCCCAGTTCTTTAGCCACCCACAACGACTCCATCAACTGCCAGCCGGCAAAGGTGCTGGAGCCTATGTAACGAACTTTGCCGGCTCGGATCAAATCATCGAGCGCTCGCAAGGTCTCGTCAATGGGGATTCCAGGCTGGGGGCGATGAATCTGGTATAGATCGATGTAGTCAGTTTGGAGCCGTCTGAGGCTGGCTTCACACTGCTCGACGATATGGCGGCGGCTGTTGCCCCAGGCGTTGGGGTCATCATCGGCCATCTTGCCGTGTACTTTGGTCGCCAATACGATCTGATCCCGTTTGCCATTTCGTTTGAGTGCCTCGCCGGTTACTTCTTCGCTGCGGCCGCGACTATAGACATTGGCTGTATCCAAGAAATTGATGCCGGCGTCAATAGCATGGTCGATGATCTCGTACGAATCCTGTGCTTCGGTGCGCCCACCAAACATCATGCAGCCCAGGTTGAGTATGCTGACCTGCACGCCGGTGCGTCCTAAAGGTCTGTATTCCATGTCAATACTCCTTAGATGGGTGTCGCCAGGACACGATTTTGTCCAGTTCTCAAAGCCTATTCTTTCTTTACGCTCCTGCCGCCGGATCGTCAACGTCAAAGAACTCGCCCAGTACCCCCGGCCGATTTGAGGTCATTGAGCTACCGGCACCTACGGCAAGCGCACCTTCTCCCCATAACTCGTTCGCCAGCCATCCGAGTGAGAGTTCTTCCAGCTTTGCTCGTGTTGGGTGACCGTTCTCATCCCATCCTGCCATCTGGAAGTAGAGATCTTTCGCGTCTTCGATTTCTTCTACCGTGACGGATAATCCATCGCTCTTTCCGCCCTGCAAGGCGACGGTTAGTTTCTTTGGAACTGTGTCGGACTCTCGTCCAGCCCCTTCACGAGCATTGAATGCGCGCAGAAGATTCAAACGCCGCTCGCCTATTTTCATCAACTCCCAAAGGTTCAATTCCCAACCAGTGACCGCGCGCACCATCTCTACCAACTGACTAGAATTGTAAAGCTGCCAGGAGGGTCCCCAGACAAAGCTGCACAAGGCCGCGGTATCCAAAAAGCTGTAGACAAGCTGTGTGTAATAGGCAAAGCGCACTTTTTCACCGTTCAAAGTCTGAGCAGGCTGCGGATCAAACAGACCAAATTCAGACAAACGTTCGGAGAAGGATTCGTAACCGGGGTCATGGTCGCTGGACATATGGTCGGCACCAAAAGGGTTGACAGCATAGATAAGGCCTAGGCTGCGTTTGACCTGGGGCATATGGGCCGGCAGCTCTTGTCTCTTCACGGTAACGAGCAGGTCTTGACCGACGCCGAGAATCTCTGCCGCCTGCGCCGAGCCTTCGCCCAATACTTTGCCGAAGCCCTCTCGTTTGCCAATCAGCTCCACCATCTGCACCATCGCATCTGTATTGCCGAAACTGAGTTCAATTCCACCGGTGTCTTCCAGGGTGATCAATCCCTGCTCAAAACAATCCATCGCCCAGGCGATGGTGCCGCCGATTGAAATAGTGTCCATACCATACATGTTACAGAGCTGGTTGGCGTAGGAGATCGCTTCCAGGCTGGAAACACCACAACTTGAACCGAGCATACCCAATGTTTCATATTCGGGGCCACCGTAACGCGGCTCTACCCGATAGGGCCCTTCAGTCACTTCTATTACACGCTTGCAACGAATGGCGCAAGCGTAACAAGTATCGCGCTCCTTGGTGATCGTGTCGTACATTTTTTCACCATCGATCTCCTCGGCTTCGTCAAATGTTCCCGAGGTCCAGTTCCTGGTGGGCAGGCCACCCGACCAGGATTGGGAGAGTGTACCGCCGGGCGTGCCCAGCACTCCCCAGCTGGCGTTCGTTTTAACGTGCGAGGAACCCCATTTGGCGACTGATTTAAAGCCATCAGGATCGGCCACTTTGGGTCGTTTGCTGCCGCGTACGGCGACGGCTTTTAAGTTCTTTGATCCCATGACAGCGCCCATCCCGGTACGGCCGTTGGCGCGATTGGCGTAGCTAATCAGGGCAGCAAAGCGCACACCATTTTCTCCCGCAGGGCCGCATTGTAGAACCTCGATACGTTTATCATCCAATTCTTCACGTATGGCATCTTCTACGTCTGCGGTGAACTTGCCCCACAAATGAGACTGCATCCCGAAGTTCCGCCTTTCCATTTCTTACCCAAAGATAAACTGGATGGTCAGCTTTACCATGGATGACAATGCCATCGAAGCCAGCGAACTTCAGCTCGGCGGGCCAATAGCCGCCCCCCTGGGCATCGCCAATCAAGCCCGGTGAGGGGGGATTTCGCAGTGGATGTGACGCGCGCCTGACCGGCAATGGCTGTGCCCGTGGCAGGCCCCAGCATCAAAGCAAGCGTATTTTCAGGGTCCAGGGGATCTATCCCTGGTGGCGTATGCTTGAATAAGTAATATGCACCCATCGCGCTGCCGCCGAAATAGCGACGGTAAAAAGATTCCTCGGGCTCTTCGATGGTGATTTTTCCATGGGTCAGGTCAACGTGTAGAATCTTTCCATGATATCCAAACATTTAAGTATCTCCTTGCGGCTTTGAATGAAGTGCACCAAAAAAATTTAAGATCAAGAATTAATGCTGAACTCGGCCAGTGATTGCCAGTCGAACTTAACACCATGGCCAGGTTCATCCGAAGCAGTCATCGCTCCATCAAGAATAGGCGGTGGATTGACAATGAATCGTTCCAATCCGAAACCATGAACCTCCAAATAGGAGGCGTTTGGCACTGCGGCCAAAAGATGGAGATGGAGTTCATGAACGCCGTGGGTCGTTACCGGTAGATTGTTGGCATAGGCCAATTTAGCCACCCGCATCCAGTTGGTAATGCCACCAATATTGGAAACATCGGGTTCCGGATAAGCGATACGGCCGTTTTGAATCATGCTCGTTAAATTCATATATGGTGTGCAGGTTTTCGCCGGTGGCAATGGGCAGACCACCTTCCTGGGCAATCCGTGCGTGACCATGGACATCATCGGGAATAATCGGCTCTTCGAGCCAAAAGATGTTGAAATCGCGTAGTTGGCGAGCTGCTTGGATGGCCGTGGGAACATCCCAGCGCATATTGGCATCGACCATCAAGCGAATATCTGGGCCAACTCAGTTCGCGAACTGCCTGCGCACGCTCAATGTCTGCGCGCAAGCTGGGCTGGCCAACTTTCATCTTAATAGCTTGGAAACCTTTGGCCAGGTTGTCCTGGGTTTGCTCGAGAAGTTCGTCAAGAGTAAGGTGAAGATCAATCCCACCCGCATATGGCTTGACAGAGTTTGAGTGACCCCCGAGTAACTGCCAAAGGGGCACACTTTCCTTACGGCCAATCAAATCCCAAAGAGCAATATCTACGGCAGATATGGCAAAAGAAACCAGGCCACCACGGCCGATATAGTGTAAACGCCACCACATCTGGTCCCATAATTGTTCTATTCTCCGGGCATTTGCATTCAACAAGATGGGTTTTAGCGCCTGGTCAATTAAGGATCGAATCGCTGCCCCACCCTGGCCAATGGTATAGGTATAACCAAGACCGTCGATCCCTTCATCTGTCTCCAGCCTGACCATGATCACTTCGAAATGGGTCATTTCGCCATGAGTCGAATCAGTCATATGCGTGTGCAATGGAAGATAAAAATGCTTCGTTTCCAAGTCGGTGATTATCATAGTTGGGTACTCATTCACATAAAAGTTGGATTTGGAAGTGGAAAACAATCTCCTGAACTCAATTCTGGGGGCTTATCTGGGCATGGGCCACGTAGGTTCGAAATGAAAATAACCTCATGCTGCCTAATATAGAAGTTAAGATGTAGATTGTCAAATGTAAATTGTTGACAATCTACAATCCGTCCTTTATGATGGTAGTTGTGTAAGGAAAGAAGTGAAGTGCATAAGAAAAGGTGTGACTTATTGTGACTTCTACTACCGCGATTCGTACCATGCAGGGCCAAATAGCGGAATATCTGCGCCTGGATATCCTCTCGGGCAAATTAGAACCAGGCCAGGCGCTGCGCGAGCAAGAGATTTCAGAACGGTTTGGCGTAAGCCGCGGCCCGGTCCGCGAGGTATTTCGCCAGTTGGCCCAACAAGGCTTGCTTGTCGCCGAACCCAACAAAGGGGTGCGGGTGGCCCAGCAGCCCTCGCCTGCGATGCGACCGCTCATCGTAGAAATCAGGAAAACTATCGAACTCTATGTGTTGGATCGCCTCTTTGACCAACTAAATGAAGAGGATATCGTCAGGCTGGAAAGTATATTGGCCGATATCAAAGATGCTTGCCAGAGGGGTGAAAAAGTCGCCCTGGTCGAGCATGACTTGCGCTTTCATCAGACCCTAATTCAGAGTCACGAAAATCGTGATTATTTTACCTTGTGGCAGCCTATCGCTCTACGAATGTCCATCCGCTATTGTCGCTTTGGTGACAATCTCATGGATAGCTTTTACGAGCACGAACGCATTCTAGACGCCATTCGTAGTGGCGACAAAGCCGGCGCAATGGAAGCCCTCAGCGCAAATATCCAATAGGAGAAAACATGTACGCAGCATTTTATGAAGGCAATCGCCGTATCGCAATAGATGCCTGTGAGCCTGTACCGCCCAAGTCAGAGGAAGTGCAACTAAAAGTGTCTCACAGCGGCATCTGCGGCACCGATTTGCATATTTATCATGGGGTGATGGATGCTCGGGTAACGATGCCCCAGATCATGGGACACGAAATGTCAGGAGTTGTCCATACTTTGGGTTCACATGTAGAAGGATTTCAGATAGGCGATCGGGTCACGGTCATGCCACTGGATCCCTGTGGCCATTGCCCTGCCTGCCAGGCAGGGCACAGCCACATATGTCACAATCTTAAGTTCTTGGGAATCGATACCCCCGGCGCTTTTCAAAGCTATTGGACGGTACCGGCGCATACGCTGCACCATCTTGCCTGATACCCTATCGCTAGCTCACGGCGCTTTGATTGAACCTCTGGCAGTGGCCTGCCATGACGTGCGGCTTGGCGAGGTGAAGGCCGGCGATTATGTGGTCGTTCTGGGCGGAGGGCCCATCGGCATGTTGATTGCCATGGTGGCCAAAGAAGCAGGCGCAAAAGTGGTGCTATCGGAAATCAACCCCTACCGGATTGACCTGGCCCGATCGCTTGGCTTTGATGCGGCCAACCCGCAGGAAACGGATCTTTTAGACCACGTTTTAACCCAAACCGATGGAGCAGGGGCGGATATCGTCTTCGAGGTGTCGGGATCGGCAGCCGGGGCTTCAATGATGACCAATCTGTTACGCACACGTGGTCTCGCGGTTGTTGTTGCTATTTTCGGCCAGCCACAACAGGTCGATTTATTCCGTTTTTTCTGGCGCGAGCTAAGAATGATTGGCGTTCGCGTTTACGAGTCCCAGGATTTTGACCGGGCCATCGAATTGGCAGCCTCCGGCAAACTCCCTTTGGCCAAACTTATCACTTCCGTTCGCCCATTGGCAGGCTTAAAGGCTGGTTTTGAAGAGATGGAGCAAGGCGGATCGGTAATGAAAATATTACTAGAGGTTTAAAATGTCTACTCTCGAACTATTCCAACTTACTGGCAAAACCGCCCTGGTGACCGGCTGCAAACGCGGCATCGGCAAGGCCATGGCCCTGGCGCTTGGCCGAAGCTGGGGCTGATATCATTGGCGTCAGCGCCAGCTTGGAGCTAACCGACAGCGCGATTGAACAGGATGTTAAGGCTTTAGGCCGCAACTTCAAAGCGTACCAATGCGACTTTTCTGACCGCACGGCTCTATATGACTTCATAAATCAAGTTCGTTCCGAATTCCCCAACATCGATATCCTGGTCAATAATGCGGGTACTATTCTACGAAAGCCCGCTGCTGAACATCCTGACGAATATTGGGACACCATCATCGAAGTGAACTTGAATGCCCAGTTCATCCTGAGTCGTGAGTTTGGTCAAGATATGATTTCTAATGGGCAGGGCAAGATCATTTTCACCGCTTCGCTGTTGACGTTCCAGGGTGGTATTACCGTTCCAGGTTATACGGCCTCAAAACATGGTATTGCGGGACTCACCAAAGCACTGGCCAATGAATGGGCAGGATTGGGCGTCCAGGTGAATGCGATTGCCCCTGGCTACATCGTCACGGACAATACCGAAGCGCTGCGAAATGATCCTGTAAGAAACAAAGCGATACTTGAGCGAATTCCCAGCGGTCGCTGGGGAAGCCCTGAGGATTTTATGGGACCCGTCGTGTTTCTTGCTTCAGCCGCCTCAGATTATGTTAATGGCGAGATCCTGACTGTAGATGGCGGCTGGATGGGTCGCTGAACGAAGGCACGTGCCTCTATGGGCAGGCTGTAAGGCCAAGGTGTTAGCGAATTATTCTACATACGGTTGATCGCCTACCTCGGCCTGCCGTTGGCGCAGTTCATCTGTTAACACCCTCACGACTTCGCTATAAGCGGGATCATGGTAGACACTTTGCAATTCATGAGGATCCTGCTTCAGATCAAACAGCTCCCATTCCGGCTCGTAGGTCTCATCGATCGCCCCTGGCTGGCCCAAGGCATCAGCATAGTAGTAAATCAACTTGTAATCCAAGGTTCGGATGCCATAATGGGCGTAAACGTTGTGATGTGCTTTGTGCATCCAATAACGATAGTACATCGATTGGCGCCAACCAGTTGGCGTATGCCCGTCAAATAGAGAGCGGAACGACCGCCCCTGGTATTCGGCCGGTATCTCAATTCCGGCAATATCCAAAAACAGGGGCGCAAAATCTACATTTAGGATCATTTCCTGACTGGCTGTTCCCGGCTCGAATTTCTCTTGGATAGCGAACGATAAAAGGCATCCGCAAAGACTCTTCGTACATAAAGCGTTTGTCATACCAACCATGGTCGCCCAGGAAAAAACCCTGATCGGATGTGTAGATGATCAGGGTATTCTTCGGCCAATCCTTCTTCATCCAGATAATCTAGCAATCGCCCCACATTATCATCAATGGAGGCTACAACCCGCAGATAATCCTTGATGTAGCGTTGGTATTTCCAACTCTTTTCTTCAGCCTTTGTCAGCCCCGAGGGAACAGATTGTTTCAGATCTTCCAGGCCTAAGTCACGCTCAATGCGCATTGTCGCTGCCTCCGCCGCCGAGGCGCGGTTGCTGTAATCGTCGTCGAAGGTTTCCGGTTCCTCTATGTCGATGTCCTCATACAGTTGGGCATGTTTCTCATCCGGTTGCCAGTGGCGGTGGGGAGCTTTGTGATGGACCATCAGGCAAAACGGCCGTTCTTGATCACGATCCCCCAGCCACTCCAGAGCAAAATCAGTGATCAAATCGGTCACATATCCTTTGTATACGCGCCGGCCTTCCTCGTCGATAAAGGTTGGGTCATGATAATCACCCTGACCGGGAAGCACTCGCCAGAAATCGAAGCCGGTTGGCTCATGATTAGGACCTTGCCCCAGATGCCATTTGCCGACAATCGCGGTTTGATACCCGGCCTGTTTCAGCAGCTTGGGATAGGTTGATAAACGATTGTCCATAGGGGTATCAAGGGTGGTCACGCTATTGATGTGATTGTAGGTTCCGGTGAGGATAGCGGCCCGGCTAGGTGTGCAGATTGAGTTGGTGCAAAAACAATTGTCAAAACGCATTCCTTCGTTGGCAATACGGTCGATTTGGGGTGTCTGATTAATGCGGCTGCCATAACAGCTCATAGCATGTGCAGCATGGTCATCGGACATAATAAAAATGATATTGGGGCTACTTTTGTGCATATTTCCTAAATCCTTCTGGGCGTGTACGTCTTGAAGCGGCGAATGTATTGCCAATGCCCGTCACTATCATATCTATGGCACAAACCCCAACGAATGCCGTCCAATGGATTGCCATCTGTATTCCCGGGCCGGAAAAGACCCATCGCTTCGGGAGCGCCCTTGATTATGGCCATAATCTCAAAGTTTAGGCCATCCGGCGCATACTGGATCGAGTTTTTTTCCGGGCCATCGGTGGTCAATACGGCCGCGATCCCTCCCTGATAGCACCAGACACAAACCTCATGACCACTATTGGTCACAGGGTTATATTCTGATTTAAGGTATGGTCCCTCCGGTGTGTCTGCGATGGCCACACCCCATTTGATCTCCCGACCGCCAAAAGTCATCTCCTCACCCATACGTTCGCCCTTGTAGTACAGATAGAATTTATCGCGATAATAGATCAGACAGGGGTCATGTACTTTGTGGCTGTCAAAATCACCCTTATTAATGACGGCGAAACGATCGTCTTCCTCGCCCAACCATATCCCATTGTCGGCCGGTTGTAAGATGGGTTCAGGGAGTTTTTTCCAGGGCCCCTCTGGTGAGGTGGAGAAAGCCATGCCGACATTATTCTTGACGCGCACAACATAGGGCGCTCTAACAACCTGATAAACCAAGTAGTATATACCTTCATGAGCGAATATTTCAGGCGTAAAAACGGCCCGATCGTCGTAGGCGCCGGCTGGGCCTCTGCCCACAGCCAACCCTTGTTCCTCCCAGACCCAGCCATCCTTGGAGGTAGCGTACCAAACTTCCGTCAAGTCCCAAGGGAACACTTTCTGGGATGGATCAGCGGAACCAAATCCTGCTGTTTCACCCTCACCTTTTGTATACCAAGTGTAATAGGTGCCATCAATCTTTAGCACGGCGCTGGGATCTCTTCTGATAACGCCACTTTCGTAGGCGAAGTCGCCCTGCAAATCAGCCTCCTCTAAACTCAACGAACCATTCTGGTCCTTTTGTGTAAGCTAAGGCTCTCTTTGATGCAGCACTAAGTTTTTGGTTTTTTTTGGATGGCTTTTCTTTCATTTTCTCCTTGCTGTTCTGATGAGGGAAGGAAATCTCACAACTGAGAAATATTATTAAAGCGTTAATTAGGATATTGACAAAGAAGTTCAACTTTTTGTGGTTTGTGTCAGTGGCACTAGTGGGAACTCACGTTGCGTGAGGCTAGGCAGCGTGACAAAGTTAGTTTGACGGATGAGAAGTAGGGCATATTCAGACGGCCACCGTTCGCAACTAAGGATGCGAACTATACAAATGACACAAGGTGGATTATGCGCTTCCTCTCGCAAGTTTAACTACCTGAATGAAAGCTTTGGCTCGTTCCGTAAGCGCTTCCATGTCGCCACTGTCCAACAACTTTTGACTAATCAGACTACTGCCTACTCCCAAGCGCAGCCGCGCCGGCCTGGATGAAATTGGCGGCCGTATCCAGGTCAACGCCGCCAACAGGCACAATCTCTAGCTGTGGGAGAGGCGCTCGTATGGCTTTAATCAGGCCTGGCCCTCCAAAACTGGCCGGAAAGAGCTTGATCATATCAGCACCCGCCTCCCAGGCGGTTAAGGCCTCGGTGGGTGTATAGCAGCCGGGCATCACGGGCACACTATAGCGATTGCACAAAGCGATGACGTCCAGGTTGAGGGTTGGCGCTACGATGAAGCCGGCACCGGCCAGTATGGCCGCCCGGGCTGTCTCTGCATCTAGCACGCTGCCCGCGCCAAACAGCACTTCAGAGCCATATTTACGTGAGGCAGCCGCAATTACGTCCAAGGCGCCGGGCGTGGTCATCGTCACCTCAATCACACGCACACCGCCAGCCTTGATTGCATCTGCGGCCGTGATCAACTGGCTTGAAGATTGGGCACGCATAATGGCAATGATCCCTGTCTCGCGGATCAGATTCAGCTTTTCATATTTTTTCATGGTTTCCTCCAAAGTTAGCGTGATGTACGTTTGCCGCCACCCAGAACATCCGCTTTCATTAAACTCTGCACGTCTGCTTTGTCGATCATAGGTAAATCAAACATCATGGTTTGCTTCAACCGTGTGGCGGCGTCGCCAACCAGGACGCCTTTTGTCAGCCCTTCATCACTGAAATTTTCGGTGAGCAAACCGTAATAGAATCCGGCATTCCAGGTGTCACCACCACCGAGCCTGTCCAGCAGGGTAATCGGTTTCACGGCAGGAGAGCGGAAAAAGTGTCCGGCATCATTCATTGCCGCCGATTCCCAGCGGTGCTGCTCAAAGGTATCGGGATAACGAATGGTGATGGCCACGATCTTGACATTGAAGATGGACATCACCTGTTGGGCAAAGGAGCGGATATCGTGATCTTCAAGACGGCCGATATCTCCATCCACCACCTGCTTGGCCGAATATTGGCCACAGCCAATACCATACAGACGCGCCATATCTTCAATCGTCGTGATTAAAATGTCGATATGCTCAGATACCAGCGGCGTCATGATCTCCTTCGCCTGCTCAGGTGACCAGAGCGTAGCCCTATAATTGAAATCCAGCCCTATCAGGCAGTTGCCAGGGCGGGCCGCCACGGCCTCTAGGAATGCATCCCGGTTGTAGTTACGCTCATAGCCACTGTGGGTGGACAGACCAAAGGTAATACCGGAAGTGTGAAAAAGCCGGGCATTTTTCAAGGCCGCTGCCCAATCGACCATGCCGGCGTCAAGTTGAGAAGCGGCTGAATATTTGCGCTGATAAACGCCGATGTTTTTGCGCGGGGTACGGCCGATTTCATAGATAAAGCGGCCGATGAGATCCGTTTTTGGCGCCCACACAAAATGATCACAGTTGACTCCATTTTCTCGCGCGATGTTGCGCAGAGAACGGCCGTATGGATTGTCTGGCACGCGGGTGATATACCCTGAAGGAATCCCCAAGCGGTTCAAGCCAACGGCCAAGGTAAATTCACTCCCGGCCATGGAAAGATGAACGGTACGGGTACGTTCCGGTCGTTCGCTGTCGGCTGGCGTTTCGCGCACCATCGTTTCTCCAAAGGTCACAAATGCAGGTGCGTGCGGATCAAATTGGCTCAGATCATCTGCTGTAATCTGGTAAAGCAAGGATTTTGGAGTCATTAGCTACCTCTTTTGTCAATAATTGCCGAGATGTCCCAGGGGATCAGAATCTTAGGCAAAGATAACCTGGCTGAAGCATTGGGTGAAATAGTTCGTTTTAGCGCCACTGGAGATCCGCCACGGTCTTAGGCCTGACCCCACAACGCGCAGAATTGCTAGATTTTACCCATCAGGCAGCCGCAAATTGCAGGCAAGTCGGCCGTCCAACAGCTGCCCACGCCACAGGCTCGCCAAGTTCGGCCGTGCTATCCAGCAGCGGCAGAACCGCTATCTCGTCGCTGTGTTCGTTGGCTACCAGCATGAAACGACCATCCGGCGCAAGCGTGAAATTGCGCGGCCACTTTCCACCGCAAGCGTTGACGGCAAGGCGGGTTAGCTGCCCATCTCGCCCTCACCGCGTACACGGCCACACTATTATGGCCACGATTGGAGACGTAGACTCGTTGGCCGTTCGCAGAGACATGAATGTCGGCAACGATATTTTCGGGTGCGCCGGGCGGCAAGGTGTCTAGGGTCTGCAATTCCTGCAACGATCCATTTGACACATCGTATTCATACACAGCCACCGTGCTGTCCAGTTCGTTGGCCACGTATACCCGCCGGCCATCCTGGTGGAAGGCGAGGTGCCGGGGGCCTGCACCTGGGCGCGTCCGGGTCAGCGCATGCTGCCTGAGTGCGCCGGTTTCCCCATTGAAAGCATAGATAAGCAGTTGATCGATCCCCAAATCAGCAACAATGGCATAGTTGTTGTCCGGAGTCAAAGTAGTCGAGTGCGCATGTGGACCTTCTTGTCGGGTAGGGTTCGGGCCATGGCCATGATGCTGGACGAACGCTTTCATTTCACCCAATCCACCATCTTCCAATATGGGGAATACGGCGACATCACCGGTGCCATAATTGCTGGCAAAAATCCAGCGGCCGGTAGCGTCAATTTGCAGGTGGCAGGGCCAGTCACCACGGGTCGACTGATGATTGATGGGCTGCACGGCCGACGATTGCTGATCTACCTGAAAGGCCCATACGGCTCCATGCTCCCCACCATCTGCCTGGCCCGTTTCACTCACCGCGTACAGCCAGGGGCCATTCGGGTGCAGGACCAGGAACGATGGATTGGCGATCCCCGTGAATGAGCCGCGCAGGGCCAGGCTGCCGGTCACGGCATCAAAATCGAAGGCGTGAATTCCCGGTTGATCCGCCGCGGCATAGCCGCCGGCGAAGAGTACATGTTGAGTAACAGAAGCCATCCCATCCCTCCGAAATCCTTGATTTGAACGATTATTACCAGTGGATGCGTTTCAAATGTGTTAGAAAACAGGAGAATTTTCAATTGCTGACTTGCTGAATTTGTGAATTCTTAACGAAGAGGTGCCTTGCCCAATTAATCTTTCAACAATTCACAAATCCATAAATTGACTATTATCTTCCTCTGCTCTAACTGAAATGGAGGAGGCCGCATACTCAAATGCGATCGGGCGGCATCTGAAGATGCCTACTCCTCACTCTCATTTAAACTGCACCCGTCACCAATTCGTCACTGAGCCATCGTTACGCCGAAAGTGGGGCGCTTCCCAGAACTGCCATTCCTGGGCTTGGGCCAGCTTCTCATCAAGCTCCACGCCAAGGCCCGGCGCATCAGGAACCGGGAAGGTATTATCCACCAAACGCGGCTGCAGCGGGAACAAGGCATCGGCGTCGCTTACGCCGGTTTTATCGTAGTACAGGTTCTCAGTCTGGGTCACACGCACCTCCAGCCAGGCGAAGTTAGGAACGGCCGCGGCAAGTTGGATAGTCGCCGCCGTACAGACCGGACCCAGCGGATTGTGGGGCATCAGGTCAATATAATGCGCTTCAGCCCAGCCAGCTACCTTCATCGCCTCGGTGAAACCGCCGACGTTACAGATATCGAGGCGCGCGTAATCAGTCAGGTGTCGCTCGATGTAAGGTAGGAAATGCCACTTGCTGCTGAACTCCTCGCCGACGGCAAACGGTATGTTCGTGAGCTTGCGCAGGGCCTCGTACGCTTCAGGCGTTTCGTCACGGATTGGCTCTTCAAGGAAATCAAGTGTCCCTGCGGGCATCCGCTGGCAGAAGGAGGCGGTTTCGGCAAGGGTCAGGCGATGATGGTAGTCAACGCCGAGGGTGAGTCCGGTACCGATGGCCTCGCGGACTTTGACCAACCAGTGCGCCGTGTAAGCTATGCTCTGTCGTGGCTCAAATATATCGGGGGATGCAGGCTTCTCGGGCAGCAGCGGCATGGCGCGGATCACCGACCAGCCCTGCGACCATAGGAACTGGACGCTCTCCAGCAACTGCTCACCCCCTCCGCCGGCAGCAGTAGCAAAGCATGGGATGACATCGCGCTGCTTGCCACCGAGCAGTTGGTACACCGGCACGCCCAAAGCTTTGCCGACAATATCATGCAGGGCGATGTCAATGGCGCTCTGTGCCGCCAGCAAGACACGCCCACCTTCAAAGTATTGGCTGCGGTACAATTCCTGCCAGATCTGCCCGCGCTGCATCGGGTCGCGGCCAATCAGGAACTCACGAAAATGTTTGAGGGCGCCGATCACAGCCAACTCACGTCCGCTCAGTCCCGATTCGCCCAAACCATAAATACCTTCATCCGTTTCCACTTTGACAACGAGCTGATTGCGGGAGCCTACCCAAACTGGATAAATCTTGATGTCACTAATTTTCATGTTGTTAATCCTCGTGCCGCCAACCGAGAATGCGCTCGGCTTTGCTGCAATCGAAAAAACCTGTATTGCCGGAGAGGTCGCCGCGAATGGGCGTATTCGGATAATACTGCTGCGCCAATTCCAAAGAAGGTTCCACCATGCACGTGCGCGGGCCAACGATGTAGAAGACCTCATGCCCTTTGAAATCGGCCGTCACCGAGAGTAAACAAGCACGATTTGCTGCACTAAACATGGTATAGGCCCAAAGGTGTCGAATCGTTCCCTGGCTAAATGACCGGGAGTATTTCTGCGCAGCCTCGGGCTCGTCCAACAGCCAATGAAAACGCAGACTGGCAATGCTCATATCATCATGGAGCCGGGCAAAGGCATCACCCTGTAGTTCTGATGCCCATTTTGACATGCTGTACGGATCTTCGGCATAGGTCGGGTGCTGCTCATCCAGTGGGAAGTAATCGTAACGGGGGTTGCGGCTATAAACACCGCCAATAGCATTGATGGAAGATGCCAAGCAGACCCGTTTAATACCTAGAATAGAGGCGGCATACAAGACATTATAACTACCAGACGTATTCTCAGAGTACACCACTGGATGTGGACTGCTCCAAGGGGAAACATGGGCAGCCAAATGAATGATTGCATCACAACCTTGAACGCTACTCACCAGATCGCCAAAGTTAATGACGTTGGCTACCATATAATGGGCGGAACGGGCCGGCGGCGGATAGGTTCTACCAGGCAGCGAAAGATCAATACTCCTTACCTCATGGCCCTGATCCATGAGGTAAGGCGTGAGACTACGGCCAAGGCCTCCATTTCCACCGGTAATTGCGATTTTCATATTGTATCTCCCATTATTCGAAAGTAAGTTCCCAAAGTGCGCCATCTGCGCCATACTCAAGTACGTAAAGCCTGTTTTCAATCATCACTGCATCTATCGGGTTGTTGAAGTCGCGCGCGATCTGGGTCGTAACAGACTCATAATTATCATCCCGTTTTGTCAACGCCAGATGCAGCAGATCCTGGCCGCTGTCGCTTAAAGTACCGCCGGCCGCTCCCCAACTCAAGATGAACGCACTTAGCGACTGATCATTGCCCCGCAGGTCAGCAGGCATATTTTCGTCAGCAGCAAACACCAGCCCCAGCGGCGAGCGATGCGCTGTAAAAGTATGTAAGCGTTTACCTTCCAGCGCAGCATCATATTGTTTGCCGTCGTCTCCACGGTATTGGGCTGCAGCCGGACCGAGATTCACAATTGGGTCGGTAAAAAGTCCTGGTGCCGGCGGATAACCGGGATCATTGCGATAGGTCCCAAGTTGAACGGCCACGAAATCCTGTGACAAACGTTTATCATTGCTGCCATCGTAATCGGCGAACTGTTGCGGATTATCCTGACTGCCAAAGCGCCAGGGAAAACCATAGTGCTTCCCTTCACGAATCCAATTTAGTTCATCCGGAAAGTCAGCATCAGGGCCATTGTCTACAGCAAACAGATCACCATTAGGGCCGAATTCGAGATCATAGGCGTTGCGTGTACCGGAAGCATAAAGCAAACCCTGCGCAATCTGAGCAGTTTCATCATTGGGTATGATCAAGCCCGCGGCATCAGTCGGAATGCGGAAAATTCTGGCCGTAAGAGCCACTTCGCGCGTATCAGGAAAGTCACCGGCATTGTCCTCAACTTCACCATGATCCGTACGCGAGCCACTGTTGACAAACAGCCATTGGTTATCCGGGCTAACGACAATGCCGTTGAACATATGATCAAAAGGTGTGGCGCTTAGCGGATAGGGCTCACTCTCCGCCAATACCTCCCAGGTCAACTCACCCGCCTCCGTCGCCACTCCCTTAAAAATCACAGCTTGAGTCAGGATCGGGCTGGGCATCCTATTAACGACAACATAAAAAGTTCCATCGGGTCCAATGGTCATGCCCGCCGGCATGCCATCGGCTGTCATATCGCTTATGTCGCTGATCTTCATAGCAGACGAAGGCTCAGTTAAGATCACAAGAAAAATGCCAGCACCCGGATGCAAATAATAGAGGGCATCATCAAGCGGGTTGCGCGCCAGCCGGATGTTGGCTCCACCCACATCCACTACTTTGCGCAGGGAAATACGATCACGTAGAAGCACAGGACCATCTGCAATGGGCTGGGATGCTTCTGCAATTGCCGGGAGTGGAACAGGTTCCTCAGTTGTTGGGTCCGGCGCGGGTTCCTCAGTTGGTGGGAGCGGAGCAGATACCTCGGTTGTTGGGAGTGGCGCCTGTTCCTCAGATATTGGGTCCGGGGTTGGTTCGGGAGTCGTTGTAGGTTCGGCCGAACCACAAGCCGCAAGCATTGATATGGCAATAATTAGCACAAAAATGGCACTTGATCGTACAATCTTGCAGCGTTTGCATATGATGGAATTCAAGGTCATAACTTTGCGTGCCGAGTTAACCAGGGTGAAATCAAAACTATTCTTACGGGTGAAGCACAAGTCAATAATTTAATATTGGATATGAACAATAGGGCATCTGTGTTGATTTCTGTAAAAGAACACCCATCAAAAGTCCTATTTAATCTGCTTGCCAATAAAAATATTTTCACTATGATAGGTGACAAATTTCTTCCATGAATCAGTTAGGATCTGATTTTACCTTTCCGCATTAGAACCAACAAGATTGTAGAATGTGGTACAGGAATAGGATAGGGAGGTGATATCTGAGAGCTTCAACAAGCTGATAAAACAGCATACCCGAGCAAGAATATGGAAAACTCTTTGTCAACAACTTACGGCGTGCACAGGGAGTAGACAGACAATCATTTAGAATTTGAGGAGAAAGAACGTGGCAAGAATGAAATTTCTTACGATTTTTGTGATATTTGTGTTGGTTTTGGCGGCCTGCTCCGCACAAACGCCAGCGGAAGCCCCGGCTGCAGAGGCACCGGCTGCAGAAGCTCCGGCTGAAGAAGCTCCGGCTGCAGAGGCACCAGCTGAAGAAGCTCCGGCTGCAGAAGCACCAGCTGAAGAAGCTCCGGCTGAAGAACCTGCGCCTGAAGAAGAAGCCCCGGCTGAAGAAGCTGCACCTGAAGAAGCTGAGGAAGCTGAGGAAGCGGTAGACTCCTTGCAGCTCGGCGAATTGAAGGATGTTCCCCGCGAAGATACACTCGTAGCCGGCTGGAGCATCAGCTCGCCAATCGGCGTCACGAATCCGTGGGCGCTGCCTGGCTACACCCATCAGGAAGCCAATGGCATGATGTGGGAAGGACTGTCCTACTTCAAGATCTTCGCCGACGAGGAAGAACCCTGGTTGGCGGAGAGCATGGAATATAATGATGACTACACCGAGCTGACGATTAAAGTGAATCCATTGGCCAAGTGGAGCGACGGCGTACCGGTAACTGCCGCAGATGTCGCCTTCACGTTCGACGGACAGTTGAACATCGAAACACTGCCCTATCACGCGGCTTTTGTTCAGTTTGTAGATGAAATCGAGGTTGTGGACGATCTGACAGTCAAGCTCCATTTCAATCAGCCGGCACCGCGCTTCAAATTTGAGGTGCTAACCTTGAAGTTTGATACGGGTATCCCGATCGTCCCTGCGCACGTACTTGAGCCGCTTGGCGATGCTGAAGCCATTAACGCCTACCAGGGCGGTTTGGAAATGCCGCACTCCGGCCCTTACACGACCGTCGTCTGGGATGCAACGCAAAAGATCCTGGATCTGCGCGAAGATTGGTGGGCTGTCGAAGCCGGCCTCAATGATCTGCCGGATGTTAAGCGCATCGTCATGGTCAATATCGGCGGGCAGGTTGGCCAGAGCATGGAAGTTGTCGCCCAGCGCGTCACCAACAATGAGATGGACACGGCGCTTGATTTCCGCCAGAGCATCATTGCCAGCATCATCGAGCAGAATCCGGCAGTGACCTCGCACACGGGAGATCAGCCACCGTATGGCTATCTTGATTGGTGGCCAAACTCGTTGTGGGTCAACACATTGGAAGAGCCCTACAGCGATGCGCGCGTGCGCCGCGCAATGAGCCTGGCGATTAATCGCGACCTGATAGACGAAATCGTCTACGAAGGGGCCCCGATTACGACCATTTTCCCCTTCCCGCTTTACCCCGGACTGCAGAAATTTGTCGAGAGCGACGCTGTACAAGCGCTTATCGAGCAGTACGATCCGCGCAAGTTTGATCCTGAAGAGAGCGCCGCTCTCATGGAAGAGGCCGGCTTTACGATGAATGGCGACGGTTTGTGGGAAAAGGATGGCGAGACCGTCAACATGACAATCCATGGCTTCGAGGGTATCCACAGTGACATCGTCCCTGTGCTGGTGGAAATGCTGCTCCAGGCCGGCTTCGATGCCTCCATCAATTTTGGCACGGATGCTTACCAGAAAATGGCTGATGGCGCGGCAGGGGCGTACATGTTTGGTCATGGCGCCAGTTTGGTCGATCCTTATGCGGCGTTGGAGCTGTTCCATGGCCGGTTCAGCGAATCGATCGGCACCTCCGCGGGAAACAACCGCTTCTCACGCTACAGCAATCCGGAATACGATGCCATCCTTGACGAGATGGCCCCGTTAGGGGCGGACGATCCGCGTTTCCAGGAATTGGCGGCACAGGCGCTGGAGATCTACTGGAAAGAGCAGATCGACATCCCGATCATCCAGTGGCTGCATCGCATCGCGTACAACCAAACTAATTGGACCAACTGGCCAACGGCAGACAACTTAGGTCCTGGTGTAAACGGTGCTTTCTGGGCCCATACCGGCATGCGCGTAGTAACAAATTTGGATAAAGCAGAGTAAGTACTAAGTATAGTAGAGTGAGCTAAAGAGACCAGCTGCCCGGCTATTGCAAAAGCGTGGCAGCTGGTCTCAGCTTTGAAGGAAAAGGAATATGAAACTCCCAATCCTAATAGTGCGACGTTTTCTATTTCTCCTGTTGGTGATCTGGGCGGCAGCTACGATCACCTTCTTTATCCCGCGTCTCTCGGACAAAAACCCGGTCCGCGAGCGCTTCGCGCAACTGGCCATGTCGGGTGGTTTCGCCCCCGCAGATTTAGAAGTCATCGTCGAGTCATACAACCAGATGTTCGGACTTGACAAGCCGTTGCTGGAGCAATATGCCGTTTACATCACCAGCCTGGCTCGCTTCGACCTGGGCGTATCGATGAACCGGTACCCGAGGACGGTGATGCAGATCATCACGGATGCGCTGCCCTGGACGATCGGTCTGCTGCTGGTCACTACCATTCTCGCATTCATCATCGGTAACCTGCTGGGCGCGATTTCCGCCTGGCCACGTTCGCCCAGACTGGCTGCGGACCCTTTCTACTCCCTTCGTGCTGCTGATGGGTGTGCCGCCGGTGTTGATGGGGATCCTGCTGATATTTTTTGTCGCCTTTCGCCTCAAGCTGCTGCCGATGAGCGGCTCTCATTCCATCGGCGTGGTGCCGGAAGCTTCGTTGGCCTTCGTGCTGGACGTCGGGCGGCACCAGATTCTGCCTGCGCTGGCGCTTATTCTCGGCTCGCTGGGTTTTTGGGTGCTGAGTATGCGCGGTATGGGTATCACCATCCAGGGTGAAGATTATGTCCTGTTCGCCGAACACAAGGGACTCAGCAATATGACCATATTCAGGGATTACTACCTGCGCAATGCGATGCTGCCCCAGATAACAGGTTTCGCGCTGGCCTTAGGCACCGTGGTTACCTCAGCCATCGTCGTCGAGGGTATTTTTGGCTTACCGGGCATAGGTACGGAGTTGAATAATGCCATCCGCTCCAATGATTTTCTGGTAATTTATGGCATTGTGTTGTTTATCACCATCGCCATCGCCACCCTCATGGTGGTGGTGGAGCTGCTCTACCCGCTGCTGGACCCGCGCATTCGCCGGAAGTCGGATTAGGAAGAAAACTCATGAGCGACCTAGCAATTGCACAGCCCCAGGCACAGTCCATTGAATTTTCACAACCAAGCCGGATCAGACTGCTGCTGCGCTATTTACGCCGCAACAAGGGCCTGGCCATCGGCTTAGTCATGGTATTTTTGATCGCCGCTTTCACCATCATCGGCCTGATGGTTATCGATCAGGCTCATGCCTATCCCCTGTCCGTCAAACCGAAGCAGCCGCCCAGCATGGAATATCCGATGGGAACTGATTTTTTCGGCCGTGACTTGTTCTCCGCCATCGTCGTCGGCCTGTGGCAGACAATCCTGATCGGCGTGATCGCCGGCGCCATTGGCACCTTCATCGGCGTCATTCTGGGGTTCACCTCGGCCTATTTTGGTGGGCCTATCGATGGCTCCATCAAAGGCATAAGCCAGATTCTGATCCCTATCCCCGTATTTCTGATTCAAGTCGTGATCGCCGGTTCGCTGGACAAACGGGATGTCACCATTTACACCATGGCCTTTATCGTCGTCTTGCTGGCCTGGATGGGGCCAACGCTGGTGATCCGCTCACAAGTGTTGACGATGAAGGAACGATCATATGTGTCGGTGGCCAAGCTATCCGGTGTTGGCGATCTGGGCATCATCTTCGGCGAAATAATGCCTAACCTGCTGCCCTTTATCGTGGCCGTCTTTGTGGGCGCGGTATTTGCGGGTGTATTCGCCTCATTTTATCTGGCTGTGCTGGGCCTGGGTCCGCTGCGCGAGCCCCTGTTGGGCAATATCATTTGGGCTGCACAGACGCAGGGCGCGTTCTTCAATGGCTGGTGGTGGTGGCCGCTATTTCCAGCTATAGCCCTGGCCTTTATCCTTGGCTCGTTAGCCCTTATTAACATGGGCCTTGACGAACTAGCTAACCCACGTGTACGCCGATCGGAGTGAAACGACAAAACAGCATGTCTACTACACTAGAATGGAACCAACCAAGCAGCTCTCAATCCGAAGACGAAAAACCGGTGCTCGAGGTTATTGATCTGCACGTCACCTACTATACTGACGCCGGTCGGGCCAAGGCGCTGGACAGCGTCAGCCTGAGCTTGAATGCCGGTGAAAAGCTAGGTTTGGTAGGTGAGTCAGGCGCCGGCAAGAGCACCATGGCCCTGGCAATGATGAACATGATCAAACCGCCGGGACGCATTGAGTCCGGGCCAGGTGATCGTGGGCGGCACCGACCTCACGGCGCTCTCAGAGAAGGAGATGCTCAAGGCACGCCTGAGCAAGATCGCTTATATTCCGCAAGGGGCCATGAACTCGCTTAACCCGGTGACGCGTATCGGCGCCCAGATGGTTGACGCGATCAAGGCACATGAGCCCCAGTTATCTAAGGCCGAAATGAAAGAGCGCTCGGTGCAAGCCTTGGATTCAGTGGACCTGGATGGCGGCGTCTTTAATATGTACGCGCACGAGCTAAGTGGCGGGATGAAACAGCGGGTCTGTATCGCTATTGGTATTTTGCTGGGACCGGAGGTGATCGTCGCCGATGAGCCTACCAGCGCCCTTGACGTTGTGACGCAGCGCCAGGTGATGGAGACCATTGACCGCGTAAAGGATCAGCTAGGAGCGGCCGTCATTCTAATTGGCCACGATATGGGTTTAATGGCGCAGTTCGTGGATAAAGTGGCGGTCATGTACGCCGGGCGTTTGATGGAGCTGAGCACCGTGCAAGAAATGTTTACCGATCCGCTGCACCCATACGCCCAAGCCCTTATTAGCAGTTTGCCCAATCTGGAAAAAAAAGGTGTATTTCAGGGCATTCCTGGCCTGGCGCCTGCGCTCTTAAGATTACCAAGCGGCTGCGCCTTCCATCCCCGCTGCGATTTTACGATGGATCGCTGCAGAATAGAGCGTCCAGATATCCAGATGGTGGATGGGCGCAGCGTCTCTTGTCATCTTTTTCCGAGAGAGAAATCATAATATGACAGATTTACTCGAATTCAAGAATGTGACCAAGGTCTATTCCAGCGGCCTGCTAACCAAGAAATCGACGACAGCGCTGGATAACATGTCGCTGAAGCTAACGACCGAGGATCCCGGAATCATAACGGTAGCCGGTGAAAGTGGCAGCGGTAAAACAACGCTGGCGATGTTGCTCCTGGGCTTCATCGAGCCATCATCGGGCCAAATTCTTTACAAGGGCGAAGATATTAGCCAACTTAAAGGTGACGAGCGGTTGACATTCCGTCGCGAGGTACAGGCGGTATTCCAGGATCCGTTTGCCGTATTTAATCCCTTCTACACGGTGGATCATCTGCTAACCGTGCCGATCAAGAAGTTTAAGCTGGCCAAATCCAAGAGCGAAGCCCTGGACAAAATGGTGGAAGCGCTCACGGCCGTTGGTTTGCACCCACAAGATATATTGGGCCGCTTTCCGCACCAACTTTCCGGCGGGCAGCGCCAGCGCATCAACGTGGCGCGCGGACTCCTCCTTAAGCCAAGGGTGTTGGTAGCTGATGAGCCGGTATCGATGGTCGATGCCTCGCTGCGGGCTAATATTCTTGAGACTTTACAAACGCTGCAACAAGATCATGGTGTTTCAATCGTTTACATCACCCATGACCTGACAACAGCTTTTCACATTGCCAGTTCGATCGTCATCTTATACCGCGGCACGGTGATGGAAGCGGGTGATGTGGATGATGTTATCAAGAACCCACAGCATCCCTACACACGCCTGCTGATCGATTCTATTCCGTGGCCAGACTTATCCCGGCGCTGGGGCCAGACCGAGATCCAAGCCAGAGAGGCTGATCTGTCTGAAGTCAGCACAGGATGCAAGTTCTACGGCCGTTGTCCGTTTGCCATGGATAAGTGCCAAGTGCAGCCACCGCTTTTTCATCTCAGCGAACAACAAGCCGCTTCATGTTATCTGTTTGATGACAAGCCGCCTATCGAGTCGGAACGGCTGTCAGAATTGCTGCCGGTGTAATTTGCTCCAGCTGCAGCGGATTCTTAATCGCCGAAGCAAGCTCGGAATTATACGGTGTGGCTTCCCGCGCCGCTAAATGGGTGAGCCATTGTCAAAACGTAAGACAATTTCCCGAAGCCTTTCCTATGCATTGACCGGGTGGGTTGCCGGGGTCGGCGCTGCCCTCATTCTAGGGCTTGCCTGGCCTACTATTTTCCCGGCAATTGTGCGTCCAGAACATTATTATGGCGATGGGCCAGGCCTGTTTCAAGTTCTGCTGATCGCTATCGTCTTCGCTACGCCGTTGGCTTTGGTAGGCGGCGTTGTTGGTGGTAGAGTTTCCGTCGAAGGTGGTGATCGCGGGCAGCGGCTGATCGCGATCATATTTGGCATTCTTTTCTCCTTACCCTTGATTTGTTTCATTTTATGGATTTTTACCGGGTTTTAAGTAAACATAAAAACTGCCAGCTTTCTGTTCTGCCATTTTCCCGGAAACTGAAAGCTCATTTCTCCTCTGCAATACAGGACGAAGTTTCCGGGAAAATATCGTGTTCATCTGGCGGAAGCGTAACAGTTGACAGCTTTCTACCAACAGCATACTAAGACAATATGATTAAGATCGCTGAGTTTCTCCCCCCAACCCCGTCCCCCTTGTGGAAATTGGCCAAACAAGCGGGCGCCGACTACGCGGTCGGTGGCTTGCCGTTCGATGATCCTCAAAACGGGGACGACGCACCCTGGGACTATATGCCCTTGCTGCGCATGAAGCAGCGCTACGAGAGCGCTGGCTTTCAGTTGGCTGTTATCGAGGCCCGGCCGCCTTTAAACAATACGAAGCGGGCACTGCCCGGACGTGATCAAGAGATCGCTACCGTCTGCACTTTACTAGAGAATATGGGTAAACTTGGCATACCGGTATGGTGCTACGAATGGATGACCGATTTCAACTGGGTGCGTACGAATACAAACACACCTTCGCGCGGCAACTCCCTGGTAACCAGTTTTGACAATGCCCTGATGCAAGACGCGCCACCCACAGAATTTGGCCCCATAAGCGATGCTGAACTGTGGCGAAATCTCGAATATTTCCTGCGCAAAGTGCTCCCAGTCGCTGAAAAATGGAATGTACAGCTGGCCATGCATCCGGACGATCCGCCACTCTCACCTATCCGTGGCGTGGCACGTATCATGCGCAGCGTGGATAATTTTCAGCGTTTGCTTGATTTGGTTCCCAGTCCCATGAATGGGATCACGATGTGCCAGGGCAATTTCACGCTCATGACCGATGATCTGCCCGGTGTCATTGACCATTTTGGCCGGCAGGGCAAGATTTTCTTTGTCCACTTCCGTGATGTGCGCGGCACACCTGAAAAGTTCGAAGAGACCTGGCATGATGCGGGAAAAACTGACATGCTGGCCTGCATGCAAGCTTATAAAGCGATCGGCTTTGAAGGCGTCTTGCGCCCTGACCATGTGCCAACGATAGAGGGGGACGACAATAGCAACGCGGGCTACTCGTCGTTCGGGCGGCTCTACGCGTTGGGCTACATTCGCGGTCTGCGGCAAGCGGTGTACGCCAGCTAATCTGCGCCTGGCACGAGCAAAGGCACAGATTGCGCTGCGGCCGGTCTCCTGACCGCGCCGCACCGTTGCCCAGAAGAATTAATGTTTTGCACTTAGCTATAATCTAGGGAGGACTCTTTTGCGTACTCAACCTTCTCGTGAGGATTTGATAGCCCTCACTCAACTCAACCCTTTTGATCGTTTTGCCGATGGCCGGCCGCGTGTACCCGATGACATACTCGAACGCATGAAGCTGGTGACAACAGAGGAAGCCTGGGGCGTTATGCGCGAGCACGGGTATCATTTTCAGTTCGAGGGCAATTGGATGGAAACACATCCTGGCAAGATCACCGTTGGACGAGCCGTGACAGCACAGTTCTTGCCATATCGCCCTGATTATCACGATATCGTTCAAGAAGTCGGCCTGGGGGAAGCGCGCAGTGCCATTGGCGGGCAGAATTCGTGGGTCATCGAATCGCTGCAAATGAACGATGTGATGGTTGTTGACATCTTCGGCAAGGTGAAGGATGGGACAGTCATTGGTGACAATCTAGGCACGGCCGTGCGCATGCGCACCCGCGCTGGAGCCGTTATTGACGGCGGTATCCGCGACTATCAGGGTCTCGTTCAACTCGACGACGTCAATTTTTTTATGCGTGGCGTTGATCCCACAGCTATCGCCGAAGTTACGCTGGCCGGTCTCAACATTCCTATCCGTATCGGCCATGTGACTGTTCTGCCAGGAGATGTGGTGCTGGGCACACCTAGCGGTGTGATCTTCATTCCGCCCCACCTGGCCCAAGAAGTTGTTGATAGAAGCGACGATATCCGCGTGCGCGACATCTTCGGCAAGCTGCGCCTCGACCAGGGTATCTATACCAGCGGTGAAATTGATGTGCCCGATTGGCGCGAAGATATTAAAGCTGACTTCAACGCCTGGAAGAAGGAAAACAAGCAATGACGGCCCGGCCCCAAGATCACATTAACGCCCATTCGCGCCCCAGTGAGCTAAAAATCAGCGACGTGCGGACGGCAACCGTAGGTTGGGATCAGTGGCGATTCCCACTTATTCGCATTGACACCAATCAGGGACTCAGCGGTTATGGAGAAGTGCGGGATGGAGCCAGCAAAACTTACGCCTTAATGCTTAAGAGCCGTCTATTGGGTGAGAATCCCTGCAACGTGGACAAGGTTTTTCGCAAAATCAAGCAGTTTGGCCATCATGCACGGCAAGGTGGTGGCGTGTGCGGCATAGAGATGGCGCTTATGGATTTGGCGGGAAAGGCATATGGTGTGCCTGCCTATATGCTCTGCGGCGGCAAGTTCCGTGATGAAATTCGCATCTACTGCGACACACCCAATGAGCCAAGCGGAGAGGCGATGGGACATAAGCTCAAGGAGCGTGTTGCCCGCGGATTCACGATGTTGAAGATGGATGTAGGCATCGAGACATTGGTTGGCGTGGAAGATACCTTAACCTTCCCGGCAGGGATGCTGCGCGCAAACAGCGGCACAAAGCTAGAGCGAATGCTCGACATCAACTCCATCCAACATGCATTCACCCACGTGCGGCTGACGCCGAAAGGCCTCAGCATGCTAGCCGAGTACGTCGAGCAGGTGCGCTCTGTGGTCGGCTATCAAGTACCTATCGCTGTCGATCACTTCGGGCATATTGGAATTGACGACTGTCTACAGCTTGGCGAAGCATTGGAGCCTTACAATCTGGCCTGGCTGGAAGATATGGTACCGTGGCAATACACGGAGCAATGGGTACAGCTAGAACGTACCTTGAAGACACCGGTGGGCACGGGAGAAGATATCTATCTGAAAGAAGGTTTTATGCCGCTGTTGCAGGCCGGGGCCGTCAACGTCATTCATCCGGATTTGGCCACCAGTGGCGGCATCTTAGAGACGAAGAAGATTGGCGACCTGGCCCAGGAGCATGGCGTGAGTATGGCCCTGCACATGGCCGGAACGCCGCTGAGCACCATGGCCGCTGTACACTGTGCTGCGGCTACCGAAAACTTCATTGCCCTGGAACACCATTTCGCAGATTTACCCTTCTGGGACGATTTTATTGAAGGCGTACCAAAACCGATCATTCAAGACGGATACATCCCCGTGCCAGAAAAACCGGGGTTGGGCTTCGAGATCAACGAAGAGACGATCCGGGAACACCTCGTAGCCGATGACCCAGGTTTATTTGAGGCGACGGAGGCCTGGGATTCAGAGCGTAGTTGGGACCGGTTATGGTCATAGGAAGTTTTATCTTGGGCATCGTTTATAAGGGGACAACAAAATGAAGATTAGCAAAGTGCGCAGCATTCTCACTGCTCCAGAAGGCATTGCCCTGGTTGTGGTCAAAGTTGAAACGGATCAGCCAGGACTTTACGGAGTCGGCTGTGCCACTTTTACGCAGCGCCCAACTCTGGTGGTCAGAGCGGTGGATGAATACCTTGATCCCTTGCTTCAAGGACGTGATCCAGGCAATATTGAAGACCTGTGGCACATGATGTACGTCAACTCCTACTGGCGCAATGGTCCTGTGTTGAACAATGCGATCAGCGGCGTAGATATGGCCCTTTGGGATATCAAAGGCAAAGTGGCAAATATGCCCGTCTACGATCTGTTGGGCGGTAAGTGCCGCGAAGCCGCCATGGTGTACCGCCACGCGGACGGCCGTGATCCTCAGGAAGTGCTGGACAACGTGATCAAGTATCAGGAACAAGGCCACCTGGCCGTACGCTGCCAGATGGGTGGCTACGGCGGGCGCGTCAACGAGATTTCCGATGATACGGTACAGCCCGGCAGTGCGGCACCACAGGCTACTCATCGCATAAAAATGCTGGAGCGCCTGAACAGCAACTTCCCCGGTGCGTATTACGATCCTGATAAGTACGCCCGCTCTATGGTAGGCATGTTTGATCACATACGGGCCGAAATAGGATTCGATCTATTCCTGTTGCACGATATTCACGAGCGTTTAGCACCCATTGATGCCATCCGCATGGCCAAGGCGCTGGAGCCTTACCACCTGTTCTTTCTAGAGGATCCATTGGCACCGGATCAGATTGAATGGTTCCGACGCCTGCGGGAGCAATGTGCGACGCCGATCGCCATGGGTGAACTGCATAACCATCCTCTTGAGTGGCGGACGTTAATTGTCGAACAGTTGATTGATTTCATCCGCGCCCATATCTCGCAACTGGGCGGGCTAACGCCGGCACGCAAGCTGGCAGCTCTATGCGAAGCTTTCGAAGTGCGTACAGCATGGCACGGCCCAGGCGATGTCTCGCCTGTCGGGCACGCCGCCAATCTACATCTGGACCTTGCCTGCCATAACTTTGGCATTCAAGAAGTTATCAATTTCAGCGAGCCGTTGTATGAAGTATTCCCGGGCACGCCAGAAGTGCACAGCGGCTATTTGTGGGGTAATGACCAGCCCGGTTTCGGCATCGATATTGATGAGGCCAAAGCTGCCAACTACCCCATTGAACTTACGCCTATTGAGTGGACGCAGAGCCGCTGGCCCGATGGGACGTTGTGGACACCCTAGTATTATGTCTCTGAAGATAGATTTACGAGGAAAACGGGCCTTGGTGAGTGGTGTTTCCAGCGGCATTGGCGGTGGTATTGCACAAATGTTGGCCCAAGCCGGATGTGACGTTTCAGGCTGCGGACTAGATGCGGCCGGCTCAGAGGGCGCTCAACAATTTGTCGAATCTGTTGAAAAAGAGGGACATAAAGCAGAATATTTATCTCTCGATCTGACAGACCCTGGAGAAATTGCACGATGGGTGGAGACGGCCGTGCATACCTTAGGGGGCATCGACATCCTGATCTCAAATGCAGGGCGCAACGATATGAAGGGTGTCGAAACATGCAGCGAAGCCGAGTGGGAAGCTTGTATGAACCTCAATTTAGCTTCTCACTGGCGCCTGGCCAAGTCAGCCTACCCTTATTTGAAGCAAAGTGGGAATGGCGTGATCATTGTGATTACATCCAATCATGCCTACAGTACCATGCCAGGTTGTTTCCCATATAATGTTGCCAAAGCGGGTTTGGTGGCCTTGGTGCAATCCATTGCAATTGAGTGGGGACCCCTTGTTCGAGCAGTCGCCATCGCGCCTGGGTTTACCATTACGCCTGCCCTCAGCGCCTTGTACAACACCCTGGAGGACCCAGCCGCTGAGTTAGCCAAAATAGAGGCGCTTCATCCGCTAAACAAGATGGGCACCGTGGAAGAGATTGGGGCTCTATGCGCTTTTTTAGCCAGCGAAGGGGGTGGCTTTATCACGGGCACGACCTTTTTGGCTGATGGTGGGCGATCCGCATTGATGATGGATAGCAAACGGTATGGCTAATATTTGCACTTTACTACACTCAAAACATAACGGCTTTGATTCATTGGCTTTGTCAAATGGTCATATTCAGGTTGGCATCGTTCCTGAGCTCGGTGGGAAAATCAGATCCATTTATCATTTATCGACCGAGCGGGAATGGTTGTGGAGCAACCCCTACCTGCCCACACAAGCTGCGGCTTATGGGGCTTCGTTCATTGAGAAGTATGATACAGGTGGGCTAGATGAGTGTTTTCCCGCCGTGTCCGGAGGCGCCTATCCTGATGCGCCGTGGGAAGGGGTGCTCATCCCTGATCACGGTGAATTGTGGTGCCAGCCTTGGAACGTTGAGATTGTCGAATCTTCGGCACAACAGATCATTCTTGCCATGGTTTGTTATGGGGTCAGGTTTCCCTATCGTTTTCAACGCACGCTGACCCTTTCCGCCAGCCACCCTGCCCTCATGCTTGAATACCAGGTTAACAATCTAACATCCTTTGACATGCCTTTTGTTTGGAGCATCCATCCGATTTTGAAGATCGAAGCGGGCATGCATCTCTCGTTACCAGCCGGCGTCGAGACAGTTCGCGTGGAGGGTGCAACCAATGGCTTTTTAGGCGAAAGCGGATCCCTGCTGGAGTGGCCACAGGCGAAGAGCGCTGATCTTCAACCTATCGATTTATCTCGGGTGCCGGCAAACGATTTTGGGCAAGCGTATAAGCTCTATACGCACCCGCTAAAAGGTAGCGACCCGGTAGAGACGGTGATTTATGATCCGGCTGGAGAGCATTCATTTGCGTTTCGCTTTCGGCCGGACGAGATCAGCCATGTCGGGCTGTGGATGAATTACGGCGGCTGGTCGGGAAGCGGCTCCCACCCTTATTTCAACCTGGGTCTTGAACCCTGTATAGGCGGTACGGATTCTTTGCCCAAGGCCAAAGAATTGGGTGAATATGGGCTCTTGCCTGCCAAACAATCGCGCGCTTGGACGTTGGAGCTCATGGTCACTTGAGACATAAATTCAGCCCAGTGTTTACCAAAATGACTTTGCTTAATGGGTTGCCCCCACCTTCGTGAGTGCGGACTCTGTGAAGGCAGGCATCCAACTTAATCAGCTCATGGATTCCGCCCCACGCCTTCGCGGGAACAGGCACTTCGCGGGAATGACATTGGCAAGAAACTTGCTCAACAGTGTATTTACTCTAAGAGAAGGAGCACTGCGGACGATCATGAAGCTGCTACGAGTGCCGAATTGAGGGCCGCAAAACTGTGATGAGCAGTCGAGGGAGCTGATTCGTTATCACAGTCGCGTGAACGGCTCCAATTATTGCCGATATGATCTCCTTGCCAGAAGAGACCGCCTCCCGACGCCCCATCCCTGATGCAGCTGGGCAATTTCACAATCGGGTTGCCTGAAATAGTTACGACGATTTCAATGGTAGTCCAGCTAATGTGTGGCAACGCACCATCCCAGTCGATTTGAGCAACTTCCGTTCCTGGCTGGAGGGATGCTGCCGGGTTGGCCACGAAGCGGGCTGATGGTATGCCCAGAGCCGCGAAGACACCAATCCCATTTGTTTCCCCGAAGTCCAATACGCTGGTTTCGCCGTCAGCAACGAGCACCGCTACATTCTGTGCGGGTACTTGCAATATGAGTTCGTCATTGGAATTAATGACGTTGATGGTAAGCACGTTGTCCGGGTCGCCCTGCTGCAATAAGGAAAATACAGTCTCATTATAATGATTGTGGGTCACCAGATAACGTCCTTCTTTGACGGTAGCATAGCCGTTTCCAGTAAAAATACGACAGCAAGATTCTTCAACAACCATAAGCGAACTGAGCATAATAATGCGCACAGTCGAGTCCAGAATCTCTCGTTCCATCGCCTGGCAAACAGCCTTGCCGGCCGGGGTGGGATTGGCGCAGGACGTGCTCGCTTCCTGCATTACCTGCTCAGATGCGTTTACCAGAGAATCGTCCAACAGGGCTGAATCAACATCGTCGTTGGCGCTCAGGCCGGCGGCCGTGTCCGCTGCAAAAGGCTTGGTTCCGGTACATGCCAATAAAGCAATAATGAAAATGGTCAGGGATATAACTAAAGTCGTTTTCTTCATTTGCCAGCACCTCTCTGAAGTAGTCCGTTTGCTCATGTAATTCATTTAAGCGGATTACAGAGATGGACATAAGGTCGCTGGCTGCCCCACGAGTGAGACAAAAGTGGTACAATACGGTGTTACAGTGCTACAAAGGGTCTCCCTGGCCGCACTGCACTGAAAAAAATTACGTTTTCAGCAAGGAGAGGCATTTTGGTCGCTAATATCAGCTTCGGCGCCTGGCTCAAACGCCGTCGTCGTCAACTGGACTTGACACAAAAGGAACTGGCCTATCAGGCTGGCTGTTCGGTGGGCACGATTCGTAAGATTGAAGCGGATGAAAGACGGCCGTCTCGCCAACTGGCCACCCTCCTGGCCCAGCACCTTGATATCCCGCCCGAACAACATGAGCCCTTCATCGCCTTCGCGCGCGCGGAACCCTATACGGCCGATATGTCTTTGCCCATCCTGGCTCCTGCTGATGAACAGACACTCGCTATTCCTACCCTTCGGCAAGAGGCGCCGGCGCGGCCAGTCAGACACAACCTGCCCTCAGAGACGACGCCATTTCTGGGCAGAGAACCAGAACTGGCCGCTCTTGATGATCTGTTCACCAAGCTTGATCGGCGCCTGGTCACCATTGTTGGCCCGGGTGGAATCGGCAAAACGCGCCTGGCTCTCGCTTACGGGGAACAATTAGTAGGGGCAGCTCCCCAACCCCAATATCCTAACGGCGTATTCTTTGTCAATCTGGCTCCTTTATCTGAGTCCGGGCGGTTGGTTCTCACGCTTGCCGAAGCCCTCGGCCTACGCATAGAGGGTGGAACCCGGGAGAAGCATTCGCCCAAGCAGCAGCTCCTGGACTATCTTCGTAACAGGCGCTTGCTGTTGCTGCTGGATAATTTCGAGCATTTACTCTCTCCCTCTTCTTCCCCGGACCCAGGTGCAGAGATAGGAGGGGCTAGCCTGGTGGCCGAAATCTTACAGACTGCGCCCGAGGTGCGCATTCTGGTCACATCGCGTGAGCGGCTGAATCTGCATATGGAGCAGGCGTTCCCCGTTGAAGGCTTGGCCTTTCCCGATTGGGAAACGGCCGCACCAGAGGATGAGGTTGAGGATGTGGCTGAGTACACGGCCGTGCAGCTCTTTCTCCAGGCCGCCCAACGCAGCCAGCCTGACTTTTCTCTGGAAACCAGCGAGGAACTATCCGCTCTGGTCCAGATCTGCCGCCTGGTCGATGGTATGCCCCTGGCCCTCGAATTGGCCGCTTCCTGGGTCGATACGCTGTCTCTGGTGGATATCGCGGCCGAGCTACAAGCAGGGTCTGGATATCCTGGAAACAGAGCTGCGCGATGTGCCGCAGCGGCAGCGCAGTGTTCGCGCCACCTTTGATTACTCCTGGCAGAAGCTGGACAAAAAGGAGCAATCTGTCTTTGCCCAACTTTCCATCTTTCGCGGTGGTTTTACCCGCCCGGCCGCTCAGGCAGTGACGGGGCCACGCTGCGGCAGCTGTCTCGCTTGGTGAATAAGTCGTTTATACAATTTCACAAGCGGCGTGACCGCTATCAGATTCACGAGATTGTTACGCCAGTATGGGGCGGACAGACTGGCCCAGGATTCCGCATTGGAAAGGGGTCTGTACTGATCGTCACAGCAGTTATTATTGCCACGCTTTGGCCAACCACACCGGCGATCTGAAGAGCGCTCGCGAACCACAAGCCTTATACACCATTGGAGCTGACATCGAGAATATGCGGTTGGCCTGGAACCACGCTATATCCCGCCAAGATCTGGGGGCTATTGGCGTCTCGCTTGAATCCCTGTTCCGTTTCTACGGTAACAATGAAGTATTCGCAGGGGTAGACGAATTCGAGAAGGCTGTTGCTGCCCTGCGAACCGGGGAAGCAACCGGAGAAAGAGGGCTCGTTCTAGGACGACTGCTTGCCTGCCTGGGCAGCTTTTATAATTTGATCGGCCAACCGGCGAAAGCATACGACATAAATAAGGAAAGTCTGGTCTTGTTGCGGCGTCTAGGGGCTCGTGAGGAGACATTGATGCCCTTGCTATATTTGGCCGATGCCCAGGGATCGCTCGGGAAGAATCTAACCGGCTGCTGCGAGAGAGCTTAACCTTGGCCAGAGAAATCGGAAATGAGTGGGCGATTGGGGACGCGCTGTTAAGACTGGGAGAAAAATGCCAGCGCAGTAGGCGACTTTGAGCAGGCTGAGCAGCGAGGGCAGGAGGCACTCCAACAATTTAGACAGATGGGTGATAAAGGGGGCATCGTCTGGGCACTACAGGATTTAGCTGATGTTGCCGTTGCTCGCGGACGTTACGAGGAAGCCCTGGCTCTGGCCCGCGAAACCAGGTCGCTATCCCAGGAATTCAACTTTCTGACATTGGGTCTTTGGTCTCTCGGAAAGGCAATGTTTGCTCTGGGGGCGTATAAGGAAGCGCAAGAATCTGTTTCAGCAAGGGCTGACATTCGTCAGAGAAGCTGAGCTCAGCTCCTGGGTTCCTATGGGCTCTTTCTCCTAGGGAAGGTTACCTTTTATCTAAAGGACTATGCCTATGCCACCCAGCAACACGAGGAGAGTCTAGCCGGAGCGCTAGAGTTTAATCACCTGGATCTAGTCGCGTAAATCATGACGCCCTGGGCAGATTGCAAATGGTCCAGGGTGCCAGACATTTGTGCCAGAGAACATTTCCAGGACTGCGTTGCAAGTAGTCATTCCGCTGAACCTGCCACCCCTCCTCCTCGCTTGCATGGCGACCATCGCCGAACTGTTCGCAGAGGAAGACGACCTGGAATATGCCGCCCTGCTGGCCATGCTCATTATGAACCACCCAGCCAGTCAGAGCGAAGGTCAAAGAACGAGGTGCACGTCTCCTGACCCGCTTGGAAGCGCAGCTTTCTGCTCATGACCTGGCCGAGCATTCGCGAGCGCAGCCGGCTAAGTGATCTAGATGCCGTGGCAGCCCAACTATTAGTAGATCTGAAGTCACCGTAGCAGGATATTTTGAGCAGTATCTGTTTGTCCGGTGCATCACTTTGCACCCTCACACAACCCTTGCTGCGGTTAACAATTCGGTCAGGTCTTGCCTAGGATCCACTCCTGGTCCGCTGGCGGCACAAAGTCACAATGGGTACGAAACTTCTCCAGGGACTGTCTATAGGTTATGAAACGGCCCGAAACGGGATAATCGGACCCCCAACACATTCGTTTGGGGCCAAAATGCTCGTACTCCGCGCGCACGACCTCTTGTACATCCAAAAATGGGTAGTCCCATTTCTCCTGGACGGTGGCGTAATAAAAGCCCGATAACTTGATGTAAATGTTTTCTTGTTTTGCAGAAGCCAGAATCTCCTTCAGCCCTTCTGGATCATTTACTTTCGGATGGCCCAAATGGTGAATCAGTATCGGCATCAGTGGAAAACGCCGGGCGAGCTGTCTAATGGCCGCCTGCTGATGCGGATGGCAATGAAGGCTGGCAATGAGTTTGTTTGCGGCCGCCAGATCGAAAAAGGCGATTCCTTCCTCCGAGGAGAGCCAGGATCCATCATCCTCGAATGCCAAATAATGGGTGAAGCCTTTGATCGGCCAACGATCAACGGCCGCCTGCAGGCGCCCAGCCGCCCCCGGCTGATGGTAAGTCGGCTTCCACATGCTGTCCACATCCGCCACCTGGTGCAGCCGGTTGGGATGCTCATTGACGGCCGTGGCAATATAAGCGTTATTATGCGGGTTGTGGGTAATTTCAGCACTGACGATCAGCGCCTGATCGACGCCATTGGCGTCCATTTCATACAACAGTTGTCCCACCTGGCCGCGATCGTCCCTGTCTGGTATAGACGACTCATACGGCCAATGGCGCCAGGCATGGCAATGACTATCGACAATCACTTGCCGAACTCTCTTTTCATGCTGGCGAAATCCAACTCGCCGCCGGCGGCCACGACTGACCGCTCCACCGCTAAAGTTCCCCGGAGCAGTTCATTCATTGGCATACAGCTCCTCGACCAACACGGGCCGGCCGGCCTGTGCTGCCGAACGATAGGCCGCATCTAGAACCTCTACTGCACGCCAACCCACCTCGCCAGGTGCCCCGTTTTCGGCCCGACCCAGTATCCTGTCCACCAGGTTATGGGTGCTGGCAAAACGGATAGTTTCGTCCGGTGTCTCCGCCGTTGGAGCGAAATACTCACTCTCTATCTTTTCACCCTGGATGGTCGCCACCCCGCTGACATTATCTATATCCACCCACCCATGTTCGCAAAAAATCTGCAGGTCGATTTTGCGGCCGCCTGGCATATTGCTGGTCCCTCCAATCGCAGCCAGAGCGCCTGATTCAAAGGTCACCAGGATGGCATTAACCAGGTCTACGGCCAGCCCATGTTTGTGCATACGGGCAGTGACCGAATGGGCGCGCAAGCCGGTAAGGAAAAAGAGCAAGCCAGCCAGGTGCGTCATTTGCAGGTGACCATGCCCTCCGCCAGAAAGCTGAGGATCACTATAAACGGCGCCTGGGCTGTGGACTTTTCCCTGAAATCCGGCGTTGATAACTTCATTTCCTCTGAGTAGTTCGATATTATGCTGGTTAAAGACACCGCTGATGTACTGAACTTGTCCCAGCACACCAGAACCGAGTAACTCACGGGCGCGTGCAGCATACGGGGCATAGTTGGCGTTGTAGCCAATGCTTATCTCACAATTATTGGCCTGGGCCAGCTCCACCAATTCTTTGGCCTCAGAGGCGTAGAGCGTCATCGGTTTTTCAATCAAAACATGGATGCCCCGGGCCAGGCACGGTCTAGCCGCGATGGTGTGGGCAGCATGATTTGTGGCCACAACAACCGCGTCCAGGCGTTCATGAGCCAACATCGCTTCTATGTTGTCGTAAGCTTTGTCTATGTTATAGGCGACGGCCGTCATCTCGACCTTGGCTTTGTCTTTGTCACAAAGGGCCACCAGTTCGGCCGCCTCGTGAGCCAACAAGGCGGGAATATGCGCATAGGTTGCCCACCATCCCGTGCCGATCACGGCCACACGTACTTTATCGCTCATGTTCGAAACCTCAGAAGACATGTCGCTAGGCGACCGCTTCGCGTACAAAGATTACGCAGATAAGATCATATGGTAGTGCGTCACAGCGCGTGTGGTCTCCTTCAAGTTCTACTATTAGAAAAAGGGTTCTAGCCATGCTTCCTCTATCCCATGGCCAAAACCCGGACCATCTGCCGGCAGCAGCCAACCATCTTCCGCTACGGCCTGTCCGGGAATAGTGACGGCTTCAGCCAAGGGTACACCAGGCGCAGAGCCAATGAAATACTCCAGCCAGGGCACACACGGTAAGGCGTAGCTAAAGTGCTGGCCAAAGACGTTGCGACCCCCGCCATGCAGGATCACCTTCTTGCCGGCGGCATCGGCGGCGTGGGCGATTTTGAGACAGGTCGTCAAGCCCCCACACCAATTAATATCCGGCTGCAAAATGTCAACAACATCATGCTTGAGAGCCCATTGGAAGGGGACATGGGTATACCAATGTTCACCAGTGGTCAATGTCTGCCAGGGCAGCCGCCGGCGCAGTTCGATGTGGGCATCAAAATCCTCAGACAGCAAGCACTCCTCCAGCCATTTGAGCCGGTAGGGTCGAAGCATTTCGGCCAGACGTACCGTGTAGTCGACGTCAAAAGCCATCCAGCAGTCAAGCATAAGCTCGCAATCATCACCGATCTGCTCCCGGACTCCGGCTACAAAAGCTTCGTTCTTACGCAGGCCATCCAGCCCATCGGCCGGACCGTAAGGGCAGGCCAGCTTGAAAGCAGTGAAGTTCAGTTCCTGATACCAATCGACATCATTGCCGGTGCAGTAACAATAAAGTTTATCTTTCTGCGGACCGCCGATGAGGCTATAGACCGGTTGGTTCAAGAGGCGACCTTTGGCATCCCACAAAGCGAGATCGACAGCGCTGATGGCGTAGGAGGCAATGCCGCTGGAGCCGTACACTTTTGACATGCGCCACATCATGTCGGCCAGCTTTTCGATGGCTAATCCATCTTCGCCAATCAGATTAGGGGCGATATGGTCGTCGATGACAGCAGCGGCAGCCCGCCCGAGATCGGTCTGCCCCAGCCCCCAGGTACCATCTTCAAGCGTTACCTTGCACCAGACCTGTTCCCATTTATTCGGCAACCACAAACTGCGATGTGCTTTCAGGCGCGGATACCAGGACATTGGGTTGGCTACTTCGGCCGTTTCGCTCCAGGATTGTCGTCTTGGTTTTGTTTTGGGTTGTAGGGATGGCATCTTAAGGCGCATCGCCTTGATGTCGACTATCTTCATGATAACACCTTGTTATGGGATTAGGAGCAGCCTGGACACATTTCTAGGCGCATTAATCAGCCTATCAAACCATTGAGCAGTGATCCCTGTTTTGCCTGTTTACGACTTGCGTCGCAGCAACCCCCGTGCCCGATAAACGGTGGCGGATTCACGTATCAGGCGGGCATTTTCCGCCGGCATTGAATTGTTCTTCCAATGTGGTTGCCAGGGCCATTAACTGCTCAAAGCTGGAGCGGCCCGGGCGAAGCATTTGATACATTTCTAGCAGCGCCTCGTTGGGAACGGCCGTCAACTCTGCGGCACGCGTCAGGTTGGCGGCCAATTGCAGCAGCCCCGCTTGCCGCGCAATTTTCGCCTGGCCCAGCAAGGTCTGAGCGTCAATGCGGATGTCTTCAGCAGAGAGATCCCCGGACTCGACATTTTCCATGGTGATCTCGGCCAGGCGACGGCCGTTCATTGCGCGCACGCTGCCAGGCGCATGTTCCATCATCGGGTAATTGTCATCTTCATTTGTCATCAATCTGGTTCCCAATTAAAAAGAAGTTCCACCGGGGGTTGGTCGCGCACGGCTTCGGTCTCATGCCGGTGCAGCAGCGTTGTTTTGACGATCAAGCGCAGCCGGGCCGTGTTGTCAATTTCTACGGCCACAGGTTTTACCGGCAGCCTATTAGCATAGCGGGCGGCGTTACGGCCAATTTCTTCATACGTCTCCAAAGTCAGGCTGGGAGATTGGGGGAACAACTCCAGGTTATTGAGTGGGGTCAAGCCACGCTTCTGAATAATCGTCGTGCCGCGCGACTGGAGGCCGACGGCAATTCCTGTGCCACTCAGCGTAGCGCCAACATGGCCGATGATGGCACAGTCCGAACTGTGATAGACCTTTATAATCCGAGCCACCAATCCTTCTCGGGCGATTCCGCGTAAGTATGGCAGCCAATACGTCTTCGTGTTCCAATCCGCCGATGGTGCGGTTCAAAGCGGTGCCAAAGGCTGGGCCAACAGCCACTACGACTTCCTGCTGTTTGCCCCTTCTGGCCTGCCCCAGTTCAACAAGCCTGGCAGAAGGTTCGCCTATATGAGCCTCAATGAAATCCCGTGGAGATTTGGCCTGGGGGATGTCCTGGATCTGCTGCCAGCGTTCGTTCTGCAGGCGATATCCGCTGCCGGGGCCCACTATAATCATTGGCGTCGTTGATGGCGCTTTTCACCTTGAAATTGTGATCAAAAATCGCTGCCGGCTGCAGATAATCTCCGACCAGACGCTGGCGGCTCATTTCCAGGATATTCCCGGCTGTCATCGAAAAACCACATTGCTGCAAGGCTTTGATGACGTCCAGAATATTCCTTTCACTCGCCAAAAAGTTGTCGGCCGCAGCCAGATCGGCCACGAGATCCCGTTCGGGCATCTCCTGGCTGCTGTGGGCGATGACGGCCGTCTCGACTTCCTCATCAGTGATGATAGGGAAATCCAGAGCGGCATAAACGGCCTGGATAGCCCGGGCTGCTTGCTCGCGGATCACCAACGCTTCACTTTCTGTAATAGGCGTCAGCCCCCCATCGATCTGCATATCGCGCTGCAAAACGTTAATGTCATCAAAATCTTCAGCATCAAAGTTGCCGCCCCCGAACAGATTATCGCGCTTGGGTACCGCACTAAAACCGGAAAATATGAAATCTGTGCCGGGAATAAACTGCAGCATCAACTTGGCCGTTTTTCGTATTTCCGAATGGGAGGCCAGGGCGTCATTGCCCGAGGCGACTTCCAGGCCGAGCATGGAAGCGATCAGATTTTCGGCCAGGACAGCGCGCACACCACCCGGCAGAGATTCGGGAAGGGCAATACAGGAGATGGAACCATTCTGCACCCCCTGGCTTCCAGCCCCACGCGTGACAAGCAAGCAGCGCGCTTCCAGATAAAGCATGGAGCGCCCTTCTGCCAATCCCATCAGCGCTTCGGATCCGGTCCCGGATGTAAAACGGATTTTGATCCCGCGAGAGGCATAGGCTGCCGCCAAAAACGCCTTTGACCAGGGGGTATCGTCACCATCTACAAAGGCGCGCTCAGTGCCATAGACGGACAAAGTTTCAGCGTAAGAGGTTAATCCCTTCATTGCCAGGCGCAAGCCTAGGGCCTCTTCCACGGCACATTGTGTCAGGACCCCACCGCGCCCGGTCTGGCTGCCCACCAGAATTGCCAGCGCATTGAAAGGGGCAGAACGGGCGACCCTAACGGTCGTCTCAATCTCAGCGAAACCACGCAGCGCCGCTTCGGCGGCATCGGCCGCCAGCAGGGCCGGGTGCTCGCGCCAGTTGGTCACGTGGGCTTGATTGGCTGGGGTACGCCGCACACGCATCTTGGCCAATCCCATCATCATTTCCAAGACGTTCATGTGGCGGATAATCTCGACCAATTTTGCCGGGGTGCAGCCGCCAACCAGACGCCGAACTTGCTCGCGAGGTACGTTAATGTCGACCAGCATTTGGGCAATTTCGACCGACGGAGTGGCCATAGCTGCTTCGGCCGTGTGCAGGTCTATACTGTGATCGGCTATGAAGATGTCAATGGCATCAAATTCTGTTCGTTGACGGCCGTCCATCTCCATTACGCTGCCGGCCTCCACCCTTAAGCTGGGCCTGTGGATCGTTGGGGCTGTCGGTCACTGCCAAGCCCGCTTCGGGCCAAGGCTCGACGAAAGTCTCTTTATTGATGTCTCTTTCTGAAAGAATCTTGAATCTGGTCGATTTTTTCATATTTTGATGAAGCTCTCCGTCTCTATTTAGCTGGTGGGGATCAAGGAATAAGCCTGCCAATACTGGCGGCCCTGCTGGCGATTATCACCTATCTCGTCCCGCCAACGGCCGAGTTCCTGTCGCAGTTGATCGAGGCGTTCTTTGTGGGCGGGTTCATGGGCAAGATTGAACATCTCAGAGGGATCCTCCTGTAGATCGAATAATTGGGTGTGACGTTCGCCCTGCACAACAGCCTCGCTTAATTTATAGCGCTTATCTCTGACACCCCGCTGAAGATCCGTATACGCAAAGTACAATGATTCTCTGGACGGGGCATTTTCATCCAGCAAAGCAGGATGTAAACTTCTGCCCTCCACGGTTTCAGGGATTGGCAGCTCGGCAAGATCACATAGAGTAGGGAATATGTCTACTAAATAGCACAGGTTTTGGCGGCCGGCTCCAGCGCAAATTCCAGGCCCCATCATGATCAAAGGCACATGCACGCTGTGGTCGTAGATGCTCTGTTTGCCCATTAATCCATGCTGCCCCAGTGCCAGCCCGTTGTCGCCGGCGAGGATGATGATCGTGTTGTCAAATTGACCGGTGGCTTTAAGTGCATCTAGGATACGGCCGATCTCGTGATCAAGATGGGTAATCATGGCGTAGTATTCAGCAAGGTGCTGCCGGATGGCAGAAGGACGCCTGGGCCACGCTTCTAACTGCTCATCTCGAATGCTCATGGCGCCATTATCAAAGGGATGACGGGGAAGGAAATTTATCGGTAGCGAAAGGGCAGAGGCATCGTACCTAGTAAGAAACTGCTGGGGCATCGTCCGCGGGTCATGAGGGGCCATAAAAGAGACATAGGCAAGAAAAGGGTGCTCATCGTGATCGTGATTGAGCAAGAAGTCGCGGGCAGCATCGGCAAACAGCTCCGAGGAGTGTTTCCCGCGTTGGATGTGATCGAACTGACCCTCGACAACCTTGTGTTGACCTGGAATAAAGGGAACTCTGCGAGGCTGGGGATCGGGATATTGACCCGTAGGATCGAAATCACAGGCGGGTACATTCCAATGGTCATCCATGCCGCCAAAGAAGATCTCTGCCCCGGAGTCAAAAGAGCGGGCATAAGAATCAGAGCTGTTATGCCACTTGCCCGTGCCGAAGGTCCTGTATCCAGCCTCTTTGAAAACCTCGGGAAAGGTGGAGTGCGCGGCAGGAATGGTTTGGCCCTCACCTTCTATTCTGTACAGTGTGCGCCCGGTAAGCAGCATGGCCCGGCTGGGCATGCACACGGCCCCACTCGACCCGCCCATAATGTAAGCGTTTGAAAAAGCAGTTCCATTATTTACCAGGTAATCCAGATTGGGTGTCTGTATCTGCTCATTACCAAGGGCGTGGATTGTATCGAATCGTTGATCGTCCGTGAAAAGAAAAAGAATATTCGGCTTGGATTTCATGGAGAATTTTTTCCTGTACTTGTTGCCGCAGCCATTATGTTACAAATGGTGTGATTTTGGTGCAAGTAACCAACGGGTGTGTTTCATTGCAGCAGATATGGTGTACAAGTGGGAATTCCATTCCCAAACAGGCCGAGTTATGTTACTCTCCCCGTAGAGAAGCCGGTTAGATTGATCGAGCTTGCACGATTTCACTCGCGAGGTGACAGATGAACGAGAAACAATCTCTTAGAAGCCAAGAATGGTTCGGAAAGATCGATGCGTTGAGCTTTACCCATCGCAGTTGGATAAAAAACCAAGGACATCCAGACGACATGTTTGACGGCCGTCCGGTCATTGGCATTTGCAACACGTGGAGCGATCTGACGCCCTGTAATGCTCACTTCCGTATTTTAGCTGAGATGGTCAAGCGTGGCGTTTACGAGGCAGGTGGCTTTCCGCTTGAATTTCCAGTCATGTCGCTTGGCGAGATCTTGATGCGGCCAACGACGATGCTTTTCCGCAATCTGGCCAGCATGGATGTCGAGGAGACGATTCGCGCCAACCCTCTGGATGGCGTGGTATTGCTAACCGGCTGCGACAAAACGACTCCTTCGACATTGATGGGTGCGTGCAGTGTTGGTTTACCCACGATTGTTGTACCCGGGGGTCCAATGCTTAACGGCAAATATCGTGGCCGGGACATCGGATCCGGCACCGATCTTTGGAAATTTAGCGCAGACTATCGAGCGGGCATCATCAGCAAGGCTGATTTTCAAGAAGCAGAATCGTGCATGTCGCGCAGTGACGGCCATTGTATGACGATGGGAACGGCCTCGACCATGGCCTGTATGGTCGAAGCACTCGGTATGACCCTGCCAGGCGCGGCAGCTATTCCCGCGCCTGATTCACGCCGGCGTCGCCTTGCTCAACTTTCCGGCAGACGCATTGTAGAGATGGTGGGCGAGGATTTGCAGCCGTCAGCGATATTGACTCGTGAAGCTTTTGAGAATGCGATAAAGATCAACGCCGCTGTCGGTGGTTCGACAAACTTCGTCCTGCACCTTCTGGCGATAGCAGGGCGCATCGGTGTGGAGCTGACGCTTGACGATTTTGATATTCTAGGCAGCCAAATGCCACTATTGGTCAACTTGATGCCCTCCGGGGAGAAGTTGATGGAAGATTTTTACTATGCAGGTGGTTTGCCGGCGGTGGTGCAGGAGCTGAAGGATGAACTGGATCTTGATGCACTTACCGTGACTGGAAAAAGCATAGGAGAGAATACCGAGGGGGCCCCGTGCTATGACCGTCAAACCATTGGGACTGTAAAGGAACCTTTTCAAGAAAGGGCCGGTATCGCCGTGCTGCACGGCAATTTATGTGAGAACGGGGCAGTTATCAAGCCATCAGCAGCAACGGCCGAGTTGACACAACATCGCGGTCGAGCGGTGGTCTTTAATGACATTAACGATCTGCACGCTCGTATTGATGATCCCGATCTGGAGGTTGACGAATCATGCATTCTGGTGCTCCAGAATGTAGGTCCCAAAGGGTATCCGGGTATGCCTGAAGTGGGCAACTTCGAACTGCCTAAACGACTGCTGGAAGCGGGGGTGCGCGACATGATACGCATATCAGATGGTCGCATGAGCGGCACCGCGTTTGGCACCGTTGTTCTCCACGTTGCACCCGAGGCAGCGGTTGGTGGAAATCTAGCCCTGGTAAAGAGCGGCGACTTCATTGAACTGGATGTTCCGAATCGGCGCCTACATCTGGATGTTTCGGACGCCGAGTTAGCCCGCAGGCGCGAGGCGTGGCAACAGCCCAAACCACACATGGAGCGCGGCTATGTCAGCATTTTCCTCAACCATGTTCAGCAGGCGGATCAGGGGGTAGATTTTGACTTCCTGATCGGCAACTCGGGAGCATTTGTTTCCCCGGGAAATCACTAGATGGGCTGAGCCCGAAGGGTAGAAAAACTAAAATCGAGCATTGTCGCAAAACAATCGGTTATCAGGGTTTCGCTCCACCGATAACTGTTTTCATGCCTACTACGATCTCGATTCGTTGGATTCTTGCTGGTCGTCAATTGATTCTGAAAACAACTGGATATGACGAAGGTCTACAGTTCTCTAAGTTTAGTTCCAGGCCTTCATGATTTAAGTTCCATTGTGGCGGGCAAAGATCGCCCAACAGATCAATTTGATTGACCTCTACGACATCGGCAACCAGCGATTTGATGCGAAATCGGCCGTCTTCCGGCCACTTGAGGGCGAAGGCATACAAAGTTTCGCCTTTCTTGCTAAAGCGGAAATCTTCACTGGTGAAAGAAGTACGCTTCGTATCGTTAAAAGTCCCGGCCACAATGTCAGTCGGACCTTCGCCAAAAAGCTGCCAAGGCTTGCTGCCATAAATGGCTTCGCCATTGACGGCCAACCAGGTCCCAATTTCCAGTAAAATCTCCTGTTCCGGCTCAGGAATCGTCCCGTCAGCTCGTGGACCAATGTTGAGGAGCAAAGCCCCATTCTTGCACACGGTGTCGATCAAATCACAGATGATATTTTCGGCCGTTTTGTAATCATGGTTCTCGATATATCCCCAGGAATTTTTGGAGACGGACGTATCCCCCTGCCAAAATAGAGGGGAGATATTGGCGAGTTGACCACGCTCAATGTCATAAACGGCCGTTCCATCGGGGAAGGCCTGGAACTTGTAATTAATGGCAACCGGCTTGTTCCAAATGGCTGCTTGATTGTAGTAAAAAGCGGCAAACTTCTTCAAATAGGGTTTAAAGGCCAGGTTTTGTATCCACCAATCGAACCATACCAGCTGCGGCTGATATTTCTCGACCAGTTCACAGTTGCGCGCCAACCAGTCATCCAGATGTTCTTTGCTGGGAGGGGCGTCTTCAAGATCCGACAATTCTCCTGGCGCAGGATGCGGCGGTCCGTAAAAATCAGCCCAGCGCGCATCTGTAACATCGGAATTAACCCTTAATCCGCCGTCAAAATAAAAATAGTGTTCGGCTCGATGATTTGAAAGCCCGAAAACCAATCCTTTTGCCCGCACCGCCGCGGCAAGCTCTCTGATCACGTCGCGCTTTGGCCCCATCTTGGCCGCGTTCCAGGGCGAAAGGGCGCTGTCATACATTTGAAAGCCGTCGTGATGTTCAGCTACCGGCACCACAAATCGGGCTCCTGCTCTCTGAAAGAGGTCTGCCCAAAGATGCGGATCAAATCTCTCTCCTTTAAACAGGGGGATGAAGTCTTTATAGCCAAACTCATGCTGCGATCCATAGTGGGCGATATGATGGTTGAACTCCGGCGTGCCTTCCTGATACATATTGCGGGGATACCATTCATTGCCAAAAGCGGGTACCGAATAGGGTCCCCAATGAATAAAAATGCCGAATTTTCCATCCTGATACCAGTCGGGAACTTGAAAGCGAGAAAGTGAATCCCAATCATCATGAAATGGTCCAGTGGCGATAACGCTTTCTACATTTTTCAATATATGTTCTTTCATCAACCTACTCCTTGTAGTTAGGAATATGCAGGTCTGTTTGCGCAATTTTGAGTTCAACAATCTTGTTTAATGGCGCGTGATATGGTCGTCCCGCCCAGCCAGTGGCACCCTTAAGTTGTCGGGCCTTTAATGCTTCGCTTGAGAGTCAGGCATCAGTGACATCCAACAAGAAGGCGCGTACGACCTCCAAATAGCAAGCAAACTGCTCGCGGCGAATATTGTGCCCGGCATGGGCGATATACTCAACCTGCAGTTGTGGTACCAGCGCCTGGAGCGCCTCCACACCCGCAGGAGTGAGGGCGGCACCTTTTTCCAGGTCGGCCGTCAGCACCAGAACGGGGCAGGAGATGCGCGGCAGAACTTCTTCCCAAACAATACCTGCCGTGTGATTGGTGGCGAGGAGGTTCGTCATGGCGTCCAGGCTGAAATGCACTTTAGAATCAGCCCAGGGGGCGAGTTCTGCCTCCGACCAAAGCGGATTCTGCTCGCGACCATCGCTAATGATCTGATCGCGACTCTGGTTTTTGAGCTGCATTGCCCAAGTCCCGGATAGCCCCAGCACCCTGTGAAAACTCAGAATCGGACGAGCGAATCCACCACGCCGGGGGATCTTCCAACACAATGGCACAGGGAGTCTGCGGATAAAGTGCGGACATCACCAGGCTGGTAACCGCGCCCAGCGAGTGGCCCAGGACAAACGGTTTATTCAGTTGCAAATCCCGAATGACGCCGTGCAGGTCATTGGCCAGCGTGATCAGGTCATAGCCGCTTTCAGGTGCGTCCGAGTACCCGTGACCACGCGCGTCTACCATGATCACATCATAATCGGCAGACAAAGCCATTGCAACAGGGGACCAACACAAACCATCATCGCTTATACCATGAACAAGCACCAGCGAGGGCTTGTCGCCACCTGTACGGGTAAGGTGCAGGCGAACGCCGTTTACCTCAACGTAGTCTGTTTGCCATATCGCCATTGCACTACTCCTATAAATAACATCATCTAGCAGGATTATCGCTTCATCAAGCGAAAGATCAAGATGGGCCGGACAAAGAACTCTTACCACCATGAAATTGCCAGAGAATAAATTGGCGTTTACGTACTAGATGCTTTATTCTACTCTTGAGCAGTTCTACTCCCGGTCCAGCGAATTACGGGAAATGACAATGGCGGAATATTTAACAAAGATAGGTAGGATTCCCAACAATGAAATTCACTGATGGTTATTGGCATATTCGGTCAGGTGTCACACCACATTATCCAATCCACGTCTCTGATGTCGACGTGGAGCCTGATGCGCTCATCGTATATGGTGCTACCAAACGGCTGTCTCAGTCGGGGCGATACGGTTAATACGGGGCTGCTCACGGTGCGCTTTTCTTCACCCATGCCCAATGTGATACGCGTGCAAATGGGACATCACAAGGGGCAACGGCCGTCTACGCCCACATTTTCGCTGCAAAGCGGGCACGGACACGAGATTCACATCGCAAATGAAGGGGCCTTCGCCAGCCTTAGCAGCGGCGAACTGTCCGTTCGTGTGTGCAAAGGCGAAAACTGGCTGGTGGAATATTTCGATGGCGCACGCCTGCTCACCCACAGCGGCTGGCGTGGTATGGGGTATGCGGATACGGCAGGCGGTCGCTACATGCACGAACAGCTTGGCCTCAGCGTTGGCGAATGCGTCTACGGCCTGGGCGAGCGATTCACGCCCTTCGTCAAAAACGGGCAAGTGGTTGATCTGTGGAACGAAGACGGGGGAACCAGCAGCGAACAAGCGTATAAGAACATCCCCTTCTACCTCACCAATCGCGGCTATGGCGTCTTCATCAACCATCCGGAACTGGTATCTCTTGAAGTCGGCTCTGAGAAGGTCGAACGCGTCCAATTCAGCGTCTCCGGCGAAGCGCTCGACTACTTCATCATTAACGGCCCCACTCCTAGAGATGTCCTCAGCCAGTACACGGCGCTAACAGGACGACCCGCCCTGCCCCCGGCCTGGTCTTTTGGCCTCTGGCTTTCCACCTCATTTACTACCAACTACGACGAAGACACGGTGAGCAGTTTCGTACAAGGCATGGCGGATCGCGACTTGCCGCTGCATGTCTTCCACTTCGATTGCTTCTGGATGAAAGAATTCCACTGGAGCAATCTGGAGTGGGATACGCGCGTTTTCCCCGACCCCGAAGGAATGCTGCAACGGCTCAAAGATCGCGGCCTGCGCATCTGCGTCTGGATCAATCCATATATCGCCCAACGCTCAGCCCTCTTCGACGAAGGAATGGCCAAAGGCTACCTAGTGAAAACGCCCGCCGGTGATGTGTGGCAGTGGGATCGCTGGCAGGCGGGCATGGGGCTGGTGGACTTCACCAATCCGGACGCCCGGCGCTGGTTTGGCGACAAACTGCGTGGACTGTTGGCGATGGGCGTGGACTGCTTCAAAACCGACTTCGGCGAACGCATCCCCAGCGACGTTGTCTACTACGACGGCTCCGACCCGTTGAAGATGCACAACTTCTACTCCTATCTCTACAACCAGACGGTCTTCGAGGTGCTGCAAGAAGAGCGTGGACCCGGCGAAGCTGTCCTTTTCGCACGCTCGGCTACCGCCGGCGGCCAGCAGTTTCCCGTGCATTGGGGGGGTGACTGTACGGCAAGCTTTGAGTCGATGGCCGAAAGTTTGCGCGGTGGCCTGTCGCTGTCTCTGTCCGGTTTCGGTTTTTGGAGCCACGACATCGGTGGTTTTGAGCAAACTGCCTCCGCCGATGTCTACAAGCGCTGGTGCGCTTTCGGTCTGCTTTCCTCGCACAGCCGTCTGCACGGCAGTGACTCCTACCGCGTCCCCTGGCTCTTTGACGAAGAAGCAGTGGAAGTGCTACGCCACTTCACGAAGCTCAAATGCCGACTGATGCCCTATCTGTATGGCGCAGCCGTACAAGCGCACGAGAGTGGCCTACCTACCTTGCGGGCCATGATGCTGGAATTCCCCGATGATCCCGGCTGCGATTATCTGGACCGGCAGTATATGCTGGGCGAAGCGCTGTTGGTCGCGCCCATTTTGCGGCACGATCGTGTGGTCGATTACTACCTACCTGCGGGGCGATGGACCAATTTCTTGAGCGGAGAAGTGGTGGAAGGCGGCGGCTGGCGGCGGGAAGCGCATGATTTTTTCAGCCTGCCGCTGTGGGCACGGCCGAACAGCATCATCCCTATCGGCGCTAACGACAGCCGTCCCGACTACGACTTCGCCGACAAGGTGACCTTCCACGTCTTCAGCGTGGATGATGGGACGGCCGTATCCGTTTCTGTCCCCACACTGCAAGGCGATCCAGACATAACTCTGCGCGCCGCCCGTGAAGGCGCTACCATGATTATCGAGGTTGATGGAGCGACTAAACCGTGGCAGGTATTGCTAAGAGGGGTAACGGCCGTTGCTGGCGTCAGCGGTGGCGCCAGTGTAGAAGATGAACAAGGTACACTGCTGCTGCCGGCTGACGGAGCCAACCGCCTCGCCGTCCAATATTCACAGGATGCGGACAATCCGGCCCGCTAACATCGGACTTTTTGCGTAACGACGATTCGCTGATCGTATGGCGATTGGGCCAACTCGGCCGTTCTCTAAGATACCTAATCGACACGGTCAGCGCGTTGCAGGAGTCTATTGGCATCCTTCGCGTTTATCCTCACGGAGATAAACTGTCCGGGTCAGTTATCTTGGCTCCAGATGGAGCGGGAATCGGACCGTAGAGCAGTGGATCATCGGTAGCCTGCATCCAGCGGTTGAGGCGGTTTCGCAAGTCTCCCAATACATCCGTGTGAGTTGGGTCAGCGGCAAGATTGTTCATCTCCTGCGGATCGAAGATCAAATCGTAAAGCTGCTCAGAATCGGGAGAATGCTTTTGCCAGCCGTGCCGCAGCCAAACCTCTTTGCTTAATCCATCATCACAGTTAGGCAAAACTGGACCTAGGTGGTCCTCAAAACGGCGGATGTATTTCCAACGTTTTGTTCGCACAGCCCGTTGCGGTTCGTAGGCAGCGTGGTAGTTAACCTCGGCCAAGATTTCTTCATTGACTTGCTCGCCCTCACCGCGAATCAGGGGCATCAGCGATTTGCCTTGCAGCCAATTGGGGGGTTCTATTTCCAGCAAGTCACAAACGGTCGGGAATAGGTCAATGTGAGAAACCAATGAATCGCAGACCTGACCCCCGCTGAAACCGCCAGGACCGCGCATCATCAGCATCACGCCAATACCATGATCGGTGAGATTGCATTTCATGCCCGGAAAGGCGATTCCGTGGTCAGTGGTGCAGATGACAAGTGTATTTTCAGCCAAGCCATTTTGATCCAGGGCGTCCAGCACCATCCCCATTTTTAGGTCCAACATACGGGCGCTGGCTTTATACCGAGCCATATCCTCGCGGCTTTCGGGCGTATCGGGCAAAGGAGCCGGAGGGAGACAGTACTTGGGGGTGTCAACAGGATGGACGGGAAACTCTCGATGCGTTTCAAAAAAGCCGACAGAGAGGAAAAACGGCTGCGGCGGCGCATTGTCGAGAAATTCTACCGCCCTCTGTTCAATGGTCGAGCGACCCAAGCCTGCAGCCATATCTGGCAAATTGAGAATGACATCGTAGCCTATGCGGCTGCCATAGCCGTCCTCGTCCAAGCTATCGAGATGCTGGATTCCGGACAGGGCGCAAAAGTAGCCGTGTGGGCGCAGGGTGTGAATGATGTGTTGGCTGTAGTCATCGAGTGAGAAGCCGCGATGAGCCAGCCCCACCATACCATTGCAATGAGCATATTGACCGGTCAACAAAGAGGCCCGGCTGGGCGAACAGGTAGGGTTGGCACAGAATGCCTGGCGAAAAAGTATTCCTGTTTCGGCAAACTTTTGCAGATTAGGGGTTGGCACAGCGTGGCCGTAGGGTTGGATGTAACGGCCAGTATCGTGCGAATGAAGGTAAAGAATATTGGGTTTGGTCATGATTGCCCCGTGGAAAACATATCAGCTAGGAGGTAATTCAATTGCGCTAGATACAACCTGCTCACCCAAGAATTCTGACTTCATGTATTTGGCATTCGCAGCCAGCAGCTCACCAAGCATTGGTCTGGCAATGTCAGGATCACGTACCAGCGGGTCAGTGGCCAGCGCCTCTCCTTCAAATGAAACATTATCCAAACGTTTGCCGCATCGTATCACAGTAGTATTGCACATTTTCCCATTTTGCATCGGGCGCCAGCCGGTGATCGGGGCAAGGAATGTAGCCGCCCAGGTCGACTAATGGCTTCAATCTTTCGATTTCGGCGTCGACGGCTGCGTAATCGCGAGCGAAGACCTTTTTGTCCATACCGCCCACACCCCTTAATTCCCGGCCATATTCTTTGCGCCATGGTTCAATACTCGCTCGCCAAGTGCCCACCTCGATAGGAAACATAACATTGACCCCGTTCTCCAGCCAAATGGGAATGAGCGCATCGATCTTGCCATCGCAATCCACTGAGATCAGGTTGATGCCGGCGTTGTTGAGAAGCGCATTGATTTTGGCATAATGTGGACCGACTTTTTTACGAAAAACTCTGGGGTTTATCAAAGGGCCCTTGTTAAAGCATATATCCTCCCAGAAATGGCCACTGTCCAGCCTGACACCCATTTCCAGCACAGTTTTGACACATTGATAAGACAGTTCGCCCACAGTTTCGATCATTTCGTCGAACAGCAAGGGATCATCAGCCTGCAAGTAAGCCGAGCCTACGAGCCCCAGCCAGTTGCGGATTTTGCCATACAGACTGCCACAGAACAGACCGAAAGGCTTGTCCCAAGCAGATTGCTGCATGTACTCGAGGCCGCCATTATTATAACCGAGGACGCCATTGGCTGTGTTGATAGTCGACTCACTGATTCGTTCCAGCGAATAAATCAACCTTGGCTGGAATATCTCCTCCCACGCGGCCCTACCTTTTAGCAGGTGATCCAATTCCTTAGGAATACCTTGCGCACCCGGTTTACTTAATACGAGCGCTCCATCTTCGTTCATCTCCTTGCGCGAGCCGTCGGGCAGTTCCTCAATAATTCTATGCTCGATGGGCGGATGCAGACCAATAGTAGGGCTGTAATGGGAAGCCCAATTGAAGTCAAACCCCAGCCGCTGCCCGATGGCCAAATCAACTTGGTTTCCATCCGCCCAACTATTCGCCTCACTCTGGGTAAGATGACCCTGTTGAGCCCAAAAGTCCAAAGTCTCATTCCAAAAGCCAAAATGCACTATGGGCACGCGATCATAGGGTTGATAGTTCAAAATTGCTAAGGTCCTCTGGCGATCATTCATGGAACAATTCTCGTCTAAAGTTAGCGGGTCCGTCAAAGATTCTCAGGCACCCAACTATTTTTACCACAGTGTTTCCGACATGTCCTCATCATCACACAAATTTCTTGCACAGTACGATTTCTGCGCAGCATGGCGTGGCAATTTGCAGAAAGTAGCTTATACGATATTCTGGTAGATGTCACTGCTCTTGCGAACGAAGATCTCGTTGCTCTAGCGCACAGTTGACATGTGGAGGATATTTATTTTTTGTATGGCAAGTCCTTCGATCTTTCCACACCTGTAACCTGATTTATCAATGATGGCAGCCTGCTATCCCGCTGGGACAGTTAGGTATTGCCTGCCAATTTAGCTCTGATGCCTCAGAAAGCAGTTCAACGATGACTAAGAATAGCTATTTAGAGAACACAAAATCCGCCCGCATCTGGGAAGATAGTGTCACCATCCCCACTTACTTGGTACCCCCGCCCGGCCCCAACCCGATGTTCTTTGAGAACCGGGTCAACCAGGGTGCCAGTGGACGGGTCTATCCCAACCCCTTCGCCGATCGTGTCAGCCACGAAGAAAAGATCGATCGGGAATACCAGGCTGTTTTCCTGGAAAACGAGTACATACAGTTGATGATACTGCCCCGTTTCGGTGGGCGCATTCACGCTGCATTGGATAAAACCAATAATTACGATTTCATTTACCGCCAACACGTCATAAAACCAGCGCTGATTAGCCCGTTGGGTTTCTGGCTCTCTGGGGGGATGGAGTTCAATTGGCCATTGCACCATCGCCCTTCGACCTTTATGCCGGTGGAGTACACGTTGGAAGAGGGTATCGATGGCTCGGTGACGGTCTGGCTAAGCGAGCATGAACCGATGAACCGCATGAAGGGGATGGTAGGCGTATGTGTCTATCCGGGCAGGGCCTTGTTCGAACTTAAGGTGCAGCTTTTCAACCGCACGCCCCTGCCGCAGCCCTTTCTATGGTGGGTCAACACGGCCGTGCACGTCAACGATGACTACCAACTTATCTTCCCACCCGATGTGGAAAGTGTCACCTTCCACTCGCGGGCCTACATGGCTGAATATCCGGTAGCCCGGCAAAAATATGCCGGACTGGATTGGACAGATGGCGTGGATATTTCCTGGCCAAAGCATGTAGTTGAGGCTTCATCCTATTTCGCCAACCCCTCCAAATTCGATTTCTTTGGCGGCTATGATCACGGGAAGAAGGGTGGCATTATCCATGTGGCAAACCGCCACATTTCTCCCGGAAAGAAACTCTTCACCTGGGGTACAGGCAAATTTGGTACTGGTTGGCAAAAGAGCCTGACGGATGACGATGGCCCGTACGTGGAGTTGATGGCTTCAGCATACTCGGACAACCAGCCCGATTTCAGCTGGATTCAGCCACATGAGACCAAGACCTTTTCCCAGATATGGTACCCCATCCAGGAGATTGGCGTGGTTAAGAACGCGAATTCCCAAATTGCGGTGAACCTTGAAGCGGATTGTGTAGGAATCTGTGCCACCGAAGCGTTTCATAACTTAAGAGTAATGCTCACTTCCCGAGGGAAAATAGTGCTAGACGAACAAGTTGATCTTGTTCCCGGGAAACCTTTGTTGCTAAGGGTTGAAAGTCTAGAGCTGATCGATCGACCTGCAGCAGAATTGAAAATCCTTGATTCGCAAGGCAACGAACTCATCGCCTATTCGCCCAGGCTACCCAAAAATGAGCCGCTTCCGGAAACAGCAAAGCCACCCCTACTTCCGCAGCGCATCGACTCGTTGGAAGAACTGTACCTGACCGGCCTACACGTGGAGCAGTACCTGCACTTCAGTCTTGATCCCGCGCCCTATTGGGAACGCGGCTTGGAACTGGATCCAGGCGATGCCCGCTGCAATAATGCTCTGGGCCGTCTGCTCCTACGCCGTGGCGATTTTGCGGGCGCGACAGAATGCTTTCGCAGGGCGGTCCAAACGCTGACCCGCTATAATTTCAATCCCTACGACGGCGAACCGCACTACAATTTGGGATTGGCGCTGGCTTACCAAGGTCTCTACGATGAAGCGTATGACCATTTCAACAAAGCGACCTGGACCTACGCCTGGCGCGCGTCCGGATATTTCGCTCTGGCACAGATTGACATCCGTTTTGGAGAATACAGCCAGGCAATAGAGCACCTCGATCGTTCCTTAGTCACCAATGCCCACAACAACGAAGCACGATCGCTCAAGGCTGTCGCCCTGCGCAAATTGGGAGAAGTTGATGCAGCGCAACACATCGTTAATGAGATTTTGAAGTTTGATCTGCTTGACCATTGGGCCCACTGCGAACGCATGTTGCTGACCGGCGATCGCGTAGATCTAGCCCGTATCTTGCGTGGTGACGTTCAGAACTATCTTGATTTGGCCTTCGACTACGCCAACGCGGGACTGTATGAAGAAGCGACTGAATTACTCCTAGATTACTGCCATCTTGAACTACCATTGACAAAGGGGCAATTTTCTGACCCTGACGAGCCCGGGTCGTCCGAACACGCTCAGGGCAATAACATATTCCCAATTGTCTACTACGCCCTCGGCTACTTCGCAGCCCAAATGGGAGACCCGGCTGCAGCACTTGATTGGTACCGTCAAGCGGCTGGTCAGGCGCCGGATTACTGTTTCCCTGCCCGGTTGGAGGAGCAAATCTTGCTCGAGGCCGCCCGGAAGGCCAACCCAGCAGATGGATTCGCCGCGTATTACCTCGGCAACCTGTACTATGATAAAAAGCAATACGAGAAAGCTATCGCCGCCTGGCAAACCGCTACAGAACTCGTGCCGGATTTCGCCATCCCCTGGCGCAACCTGGGTATTGCACTTTACAACAAACGCAGCGAAAAAGATGGCGCAAAACAGTGTTATGATCAGGCTCGGGCAGCCAATGCACATGATCCACGACTGCTGCTGGAAATGGACCAACTGCTGCAGCGCCTCGGCAATGCACCGTCAGAACGGTTGGCTGAGCTGGAAAAAAACGGTGACCTCGTGAAACAACGTGATGATCTGTCCACGACGATGGCCGAGCTTTATAGCCAAACCGGCCATCCTGAAAAGGCTTTGAAAATCCTCACCTCCCGCAATTTCCATGCCTGGGAAGGGGGTGAAGGTGGCGCGGCAGGGCAATACGCATTGGCTCATGTATTGTTGATGCAAGCTGCTTTGGATGCGGGAGATCTTCAACTGGCATTCGATCATTTTCGGGCTGTCGAAAGTCCACCGGACAATCTGGGAATTGATCACGGGCTATCATTGTACAGGGCGCTGGCCTGGTTTACTGCCGCTGAGGCACTCGCGAAATCGGGCGATCCCGAGACGGCCGATAATTATTATCAAGAGGTAATTGATATTGAAACAAAGGCTTCATTGTGGGGAGCACAGACGCCGCTAACCTACTATGCTGCCCTTTCGCTTCGAGCATTAGGGCAAGAATCTGAGGCTGATGAAAAGCTGCGAGACTTACAAGCGTTCGCCCAGAAGAAACTTGACTCCGATGATAAGGGCGGGTTTTACACCTCCAAACCGGCAATGATTGCTTTTGATGATGATCCCAACGTGGGAAGCCAGCTTCAAGGACAGTACTTACTGGGCCTGGCCTACCTAGGACAGGGCAGGGCTCAGGAAGCTGCTGCCAGTTTCAGAACCGTCCTTAATATCGATCCTCACAATTGGTGGGCTTGTCTGCAGCTATCTACTATCCAATAAGGGCTGCATTCTCTTGCGCTGCACGTAATTTTGTGCTCTGCAGAGCTAGAAGTTCAACTTTTCAATCTGTGGATTTCCACAAACAATAGCGATGAAAAGTTGAACTTCTTTGTGTATGACGCTTCACACAAATATCTTGCCGGGATTAAGGATACCGTTGGGGTCCAAGGTCTGTTTAAGGCTATGCATCACTTCTAGCGCCGGGCCATGCTCCTGTTCCATAAACTTTGCCTTGCCAATACCCACACCATGTTCTCCGGTACAGGTGCCATCCAGTTCAATCGCCTTTGCTACAATCGCATCATTCGCCAGAAGAGCGCGCCGCCGTGTTTCCTCATCCTTGTAAGGCATTTCCACATGCAGATTTCCATCACCCGCATGACCAATCATGTTGCCATTTAAATCATGCACTCGAAATGTTTGTAATACATGCTCAATCATGTTTGGATAGGCACTGATGGGTACGGCGATATCCATTAACTGCCAGCGATATCCAGGAAAGAGACGTAGTTTCGTCTCAAACAGGTGATGGCGTGCTCGCCACATCTGTTTGCGCTGCGCGGCATCCGTAGTCGCTTGGAAGCTCGTTGCCCCCAAACCTTCACAGATCTCTTGGATCAGCGCCAGATCAAGCTCGGCAGTCTCGACGTGCGTAGCGTGAATCTCCATCAACAACAGCGGTGTTTCGCCCCAATTTGCCTCACCTGCACGAGTCACCAATGCGGTTGTATTGGCATCGATAAACTCCAGCGCAGCTACGTCCAACCCACTGCTGCGTATCTCGATAACGGTCGCCACGGCCGTTTCCACCGATGGGAAGGCAGCCAGTACACTGCTCATCACAGTCGGCACTGGAACCAATTTCAATGTCGCCGCCGTAATTACCCCCAAGGTCCCCTCACTGCCAACAAACAGATGCAACAAATCATACCCGGATGCTTGTTTGATTGAACGAGACCCGACATGGATGAGACGGCCGTCTGCCAGGGCCACGTCCATGGCCAGCACATTGTCTTTCGTCGCCCCGTACTTCACCGTGCGACTTCCTGCCGCATTATTAGCCAGCATCCCGCCAATAGAAGCATTCGCGCCGGGATCGGGCGCAAAAAACAAGCCATATCGTGCCAGTATTTCGTTCAAGTCCTTATAGCCGATGCCAGGCTCTACAGTTACCTGAAAGTCCTCATCATGGACGGCGATAACAGCGTTCATGCGCTCCATCGAAAGCGAGATTCCCCCAAACAGCGGTATTGGATTCCCCTCCAAAGAAGAGCCCGCTCCCCAGGGAGTCACGGGGATGCGATAGGCATTGGCTGTTCGCAACACAGCAGCAACTTGTTGTGCTGTCGTGGGCCACACCACTACCTCGCTCATTCTAGCCGGATGTTGTGACATATCCTGCGCCCGCAGCTGCCGCTCAGCTTCCGCAGTAGAAATATTTGACGGCGAGACAATAGCTGTTAACGCTTCTAATATTGATTCTGTGACGGGTTTAAAGTTGTTCATCTCGCCAGTTTAGCAGGATTAAAAGATCCAGGCACAACACGTAAGCGTTTAGGTATGCCATGCATGTCCAATTGGGAGACGCCGTTCAATGGCCTGGCCACCAATTTCCTTCATAAGAGACGGCGTTGGCTCAGATTTTGCATCAATGCTGAAATGCCAAAATCCCATGGCGGCGCTTGATCACAGTAAGTCACCCGGTTTTGCAGGGTGCCTAGTTTATCAGAGCGAATGCTAACTATATCGCCTATTTTGTGCGTGAAGCCTTGGCCAGTCGCGTCCCGATCCTGCGTTGGTGCAAATAGCGTCCCGGTAAACAACGCCAACCCATCTGGGTATTGATGATAGGCATTAATAGTTTGTGACACCAGATCCAACACATCGCGGCTGATCAAATTCATCGGACTGATTTCCGCCAGAGAAAAGCCATCTTCTCCCGCAATCGTCAGGGAAACATCGATCTGGCGTACATCCTCCAGCGTAAAACTCTCATCAAATAGGCGAATAAATGGGCCAATAGCACAGGACGCATTGTTATCCTTAGCTTTCCCCAATAGCAACGCACTACGGCCTTCAATGTCACGCAGGTTCACATCGTTGCCCAATGTCGCTCCTAACACTTCTGCCTGCGCGTTTACCAATAGCACCACTTCAGGCTCCGGGTTGTTCCAGGAAGAAATCGGTAGAATACCTACTTGATCGCCACTACCGACTGCTGACAGCGGCTGCGCTTTGGTAAATACTTCCGCGTAAGGCCCAATACCCACTTCAAGATATTGCGACCACAAGCCCTCGGCTTGCAACACATCCTTAAATGCTTCGGCTTCAGGTGAACCGGGTCGAATGGAAGTTATGTCAGCATTTAGCCGCGCTTCTATTTTCCCGCGCACAGCTTCAGCTCTAGAGGCATCACCGCCGGCACGTTCTTCAATAATGCGTTCCAGCATGCTCACCATAAAGGTTACACCACACGCCTTGATGCTTTGAAGATCCACCGGAGACAAGAAATAGGGCGCTGCGCTGACACGCTGCTTACTCATGGTATTGGCCATGATGTCATCATAACTGCCGAGTCGATCGAGTTGAGAAAAATCGACTGCTGACCGACTAAAACCATTATTGAGCAGGCCAGCACATGTAGGGGCAATACGACTCAAATCAAATACGCCCTCTTCTGCCAACATCACGGGGCTGGGGCCAGCTACTAATCCGGTTATTTGTTCCGGAACCCAAACACGTCCAATTAGTGTCCCCGTAAATCCATCCTCTGGCAAAAACGACCTAATCTTCGAATCATTCATAGCTTCATGTTCCTCAACAATTGGCCTGCGCAAAGCTCTGGAAACTTCTCAGTGTTTATGCGTCTCGGGCATCACTTTTGGCACGCAGGCAATGCTGATTGTATCCGCAATAACCTCCTTGTTCTAGCAAAGTGATGCCTTCTTTTAACGTTTGACGGGCAACAGCCATTCCCTCTTGATCAGGCATACATGATTGATCCGGCGGGTTACTATAGCCAATGCCGTGATGAAAAGGGTCTGCCGCTGAACCGATCTGAAAAGCCGTCTTGGGGTTGCCTAACCACCTTAGATCGGTAAGAATTGAACATTCACGATTATTGTCTGCTGGCTCGCTTAGAAGAAGGAGAACTCATGAGTACAAAACGACGTGTAGGCGTACAAGTTCAACCGCAACACACAACCTATGAATCATTCGCTACGGCCGTGCGCAAGGTGGAAGCGCTTGGCGTGGACTCGATTTGGAATTGGGATCACTTTTTCCCTCTATTTGGTGAGGCCGATGGCAAGCACTTTGAGGCCTGGACAATGCTGGCGGCTATGGCGACGCTAACCGAAAGGGCGGAGATAGGCTGCATGGTCACCTGCAATAGCTACCGCAATGCCTCCTTGTTGACTCACATGGCCAAAACGGTAGACCATATCAGCAACGGGCGGCTCATCCTGGGCCTTGGCGCCGGATGGTTTGAGCGCGACTATGACGAGTTCGGCTATGAGTTTGGCACGGCCGGCAGCAGACTACGCGACTTTGGTGAGGCGCTGCCCATCATCAAGAGGCGCATGGCCGCGGAAGTGCCGGCCCCCGTCCGCAACCCGATTCCTATATTGATTGGGGGTGGCGGCGAAAAGGTAACCTTAAAACTCACAGCCCAATATGCCGACCTTTGGAACAGCTTTGGCCCGCCAGAAACATGGCAGCACAAGAACAACGTTCTGACAGAATGGTGTAAAACCGTTGGACGGGATCCGGCCGAAATCGAGCGGACCGTTTTTGTCGACAAGGAAGACGTTCCTGGCAATCTCGATGCGTTTGCAGAGGTAGGGGCTACGCACTTCATTATAAGCCTGGGGCAACCGTGGGATTATGGCCTCGTTGAAAAACTTGTCAGCTGGCGTGATGCCGCCAAATAGACAGGGAGGTAGCACATGCTCGATGATATTCAGATCAATATTGCTGGTGGTCTCGACATCCCCCTGCCCAAAATGGTCAAGGTACGGCAACATTTTGAAGCGCATCGTATTGATGATGTGGAAGCAGCAGTCACCACAGAGCTGGCTAGGCCAGAGATTGCTGCTTGCATTAAACCTGGGGCGAGAATTGCCATTGGTGTGGGCAGTCGCGGTGTGGCCAATATCGCTACGGCCGTGGAAGCCTTGGTGCAAGGAATCAAGAGATATGGTGGCAAGCCTTTTATCTTTCCGGCCATGGGCAGTCATGGTGGCGCTACTGTAGCTGGACAAACTGAACTATTAGCCAACTATGGCATAACCGAGGCGCAAATCGGTGCTCCGGTGCAAGCAACGATGGATACGGTTATCGTCACTGAAATGGCCGACGGCATACCACTACATATGGATCGGTATGCTTATGAAGCAGATGGTGTCGTACTCATCAATCGAGTCAAACCACATACCACGTTCAGAGGGGATATTGAGAGTGGTGTGGTTAAGATGATGGTTATTGGCATGGGAAAAATAAGTGGTGCGAGCATTCTTCATAGCGAGTATGGTATGGATCGCTTCCCAGATATTTTGCCACTGGCGGCCGAAACGTTGATGCGTCATATTCCATTCTTATTCGGCATTGCATTGGTTGAGGATGCTTACGACCACACCGCTATTGTGGAAGCGATCCCTGCCACTCAACTAGTCACGCGGGAAAAGGCTTTGCTGGTGCGGGCAAAAGCGTTGATGGCTCGTCTCTATTTCGACGACATCGATGTTTTGGTTATTGAACGGATGGGCAAAGAGATCAGTGGGACCGGTTTTGATCCCAACATAACCGGCCGTAACCATCGCGGTGTTGTAGGATTTGATACAGTACGGGTAGAAAAGATCGTAGTTCTAGATCTCAGCAATCAAACGCATGGCAATGCAACTGGCATCGGCCTGGCTGATGTTATCACCCAACGACTACTAAAACGCATCGATTTTGCCGTAACCTATAGCAATGTTATTACCTCCGCTTATCTCGACGGAGCACTGCTCCCCATTCCGATGAAGACAGAAGAAGACGCGATTCGTCTGGCGATTAAGACGGTACCACGCGTGAAGCCAACAGACGTTCGCCTGGTACGCATCCGCGACACGCTCTCCCTGAGTGAGATTGAGGTTTCAGTCGCCCTGCTAGAAGAGGTACAAGCCCATAATCGAATGGAGATCCTAAATGAGCCTGCCGAGATGGTGTTCAAAACCAACTCCAATTGAAGTGATACGTAGACCGGACGGCAACTGAGGATGCCTACTACTCCAACTGATAGGAAACACGCCCTTTGGTAAAACTTGTGAATATCGCTTGATAAAGCAGCATTCATATGCTTTCAAAGAGGATATAGTGAGATTACTCAATGCCACCATTTTCCCAGCGGTATTGACACTGCTTTTCACTGCTTGCAGTGCAGATGTATTGGGGATTACTGGACCCGTTGAATCGTCCAGTTCGGAATATGTAGCTACCGGGAGCCACTACTATATTGATTCGCAGGCAGGTGACGACGACAATGATGGTCTCTCAGCGGAAACAGCCTGGAGATCGCATACCATGGTGAATAACATATCGTTTCAGCCTGGTGATGTTATAGCCTTTAAGAAAGGATCACAATTTAGCGGACCTATCGAGTTTACGGAATCTGGGGCCGAAGCAGAACCCATAGTAATTACCTCCTATGGTAAAGGTGAAAAGCCGCAGTTCACCAATCCTGATGACAACGATATGAACGGAAACTGCATCCGCCTTTCAGGTAGTTGGCTGATATTGGATGGTCTCTATTTTCATGACACTCCACCGACGCAAAATTATGACCGGCTAAGAAGTATTTTTCTGATGGGGGCTGTATTAAATGCCGACGGCGCAAATCACAATATTATTCGAAACAACACCTTTATCCACGTGACCAAAGGAATTCAGTCCACTGGAGAGTACACGCTGATTACCCAAAACCATATTGAAGGGGTCGACTTTCCTCTCTGGTGGAATGGCGGTGAAAATGGATGGGGACCCATAGGAATCCAGATGGGCATCGGTAACCAGGAGGTTTCATACAACACCATAAAAGGATTTCTGACCACAGATAGCGGATATGGTTCTGATGGCGGCGCAATTGAGCTTGACGATGGCAGGTACCATAAAGACAATTTTTATATCCACCATAATTACAGTGAAGGTAATGCTGGATTTCTTGAATCGAGTTGGTTGTACGATTACAAACCTTACGTACAGGAGGTGCATAATTTGCGCGTTGCGTTTAATGTGAACTTTGACGCGCAGTCGTGGCTCTATATGTGGGCGCCCTGTCATGAGTGCTATTTTGATAACAACACGGTCATCAGGTTTAATGATTTCGGATCACCCCTTGATGATGGAGCGTATACGGATTATCCCGGAATACATTTCAGAAACAACCTCTTTGTCTATACCTCAGATGCCTATCAAGGGCCGGGAACTGAAGGCATCGTCCCATCCAATAACTGGTACTTTGATTATAACGATGCGAATGCAGTCCATTGGGATGGAAAACAGGCAGGGAGCGGTGAACCGGGACTGAGGGATCTCAATAATGGCAACTATGAACTAAAAAGCGACAGCCCCCTGCGGGGTGAGGGAATCAATTTAAGCCAATATTATCAGGTCGACTTTAACGGAAAAGTGCTGCCATCAGATGGTTCATGGGATATTGGAGCCCTGCAGTTCCAGTAAAGTGATTCCCCATAATAGGTATATAATTGATCACAAACCTCAATCAATTACCTCAAATCCAGCTGGACAAGGTTTTTGCAGGGCACGCGGTTCTTAGTATTTTCCGTATTCCCAGGCAGATTCAATAAATTGAAGGTAATTCTCTTCCGTATTCTTTGCCAGCGGCGTATTGATTGGCGCAGCCGCCGGCATGATGATGAAGCCGCCGCCGGACTTGGCAGCATCCATAGCAGCCCGGACCGCTACATCTACCTCAGCCGGGGTGCCGTGCTCCAGCAATTTGAGCTGAATATTGCCAAAAAGAGACATTTGCCCGGCCACTCGGCGTTTGACTTCGGCCAGGGTAATATCTCCGTCCGGCGGCGCTTCGCACGGGTCGGTGCCATCGGCTCCTGTCTCCAAAATCATATCCAGCACCTGCCCAATTTTCCCATGGCAGTGAAGGCGTACCTGTCCCCCTCTGCTGTGAATCAACTCTACAATTTTGGCGACGTAAGGGACCACAAATTGTCTAAAAAAACGCGGCGGCAAGAACGGAGGGGTCGCGTACTCTGGTCCGTAGATCCGATACAGATCAACCACTTGCGTATCCAGCATTCGCTTGAGATTTTCCATCAGCCGCTCATGCATGATGTCAATCGTTTTCGCAAAATGCTCCGTTTCCATCATCGCCCAGATGGTATATTCGCCAAATTCCATCATCTCGGCGGCCAAGCACAGCGGGTCTGGGATAGAAGACATGATGATACCGTTTTCACCGACCTCGCCTGTTATGCGGGCAAAATCGGAAAAATCCCAATCTAGCGGCTCATACGGAATAGAGAGCGCCTTGTCCACATCATCCGAATTTTTGCACCAATGTTCGGTTTGCCAAATGGTATGGACGTCATCATAAACTTTCATGGTTTGGCTGAGATCACCCTTGGGCGTGTGCGCTACGCGACGCGTGATCAGGCTATCCCCTTCTTGCCATTTTCTTTCTTCGATGTCCACCGGATAAGCTGATTCCATGAAGGGCATAAAAGGGATAGTACTGCCGCTGGGTGACTTTCTTTTTGGACGCGGTTCCCACATGCAAATGCAATCACTCCTTTCACGAATAACATCCATCAATCGGGCATAGGAAGAATCATTATTCTCCCAGGCCAAACTGTTATACCCCGCCAACTCATAGGTTGAGATGGGAACCCGATCTGGGATTCTGCAACTGGATGCTGCCAACAATCTTTCTCTTGAATTCATGGGGTTGAGATCCACTTGTCTCCAAATTGAACTAGTCATGTCGCAATCGGAAGTGGTCCACGAAGACTAACAGTGTCAGTCCTCGTGTTGCATTTTCAAAATTGTATAGTTGTAGCCACTTACGACTGAAATTATACCATGAGCGCCGCGGTTAGTATCGGAAGGCAATTCGGTAATGGACAAGGGCAAGATACTCGTCGCTTTCTCTTCCAAGAACATGCTAATGGGTGATGTGAGCTTTGCCAAACCTGCCTAAAAGGAAATCGCGGGAGCGAAGAAATCGGTCACTCACTCAAGCCATAGGATGTGGGGGAAACATTGAAACAGAAAAAGACCTCGCGTATTTCGAGATCATTCTGGCTAGACTAATGGCCTAACGGAAGCAACGGGATCGACCGCTCATTTCAGAAACCTTGCTACGGGCTGCTCTGCACATCTTTCCCCGCATCCAAATAGGCATATCCATTTGCCCACTATGAGAGTTATTCAACCAGGTTGAGGTCAGAGTGCGTCAAGGATTAGTTTATGCCACCCAAGTTGAAGCAAAGTGGTATTGCTGGAACACATAGAGACGTCCTATAACGTCGCAGTGCGAACGTTTCGCACTTGATACCAGTTCACCCCCACCCAGGCTATAATAGTCCAGTGGTATGCGAAAAGTTGCCGCTTATTGCAGAATTTCGTAATTACCAAAGCAAGATTAGATCAGGTAACCAGATCGACAAAAGCAGGAGGCGAAAGCCATGACCGACCAGCAGGATTCAAGCAGAGAGCCCCAACTTAATCGTGTTGAAGATGTGATCAGAACACACTCGCAGCCAAGCGATCTCAAGATAACAGACATGCGTATTGCCGTGGTCGCCAGTAACTACGACTATCCGATCATTCGCATTGATACCAATCAGGGGGTCTATGGATTGGGTGAGGTGCGTGATGCGGGGCACAAAGAAAATGCGCTACAGTTTAAAAGCATATTGCTGGGGCAAAATCCATGTAATGTCGATATGATCTTTAGGGCGCTCAAGATGTTTGGCAATTGGGGGCGCGAAGGGGGCGGCGTTTCAGGTATCGAAATAGCCCTTTGGGATCTGGTGGGCAAGGTTTATGGTATCCCTTGCCACCAACTGCTGGGCGGCAAATATCGCGATATGGTGCGACTTTACGCCGATACGCCGGCACCAGACGAACCCACTGTAGATGGCTACCGCAACGCACTCGCCGGCCGGAAGGCCCTGGGCCTGACCTTTATTAAATTCGACATCCGGCCCACTCTTTTCGAGTCGGTACCTGGGGGGCTTGTGGGCCAGCCAACGCGAGGTGACTATGCGCTGGGACGTCAAGGGCGGGCACCCGGCACCGGGGCCGGCGCGCGCCTGACTGATCGCGGTATCGAAGCCTCAGTCAATATTGTTGCCGCCATTCGCGAAGCGGTCGGGGATGAAATCTCTCTTTGCACCGATCACTTCGGTCACGGACATCTGACGCTCGACGAAATGATCCGCCTGGGGGAAGCATGGGAACCTTATCACCTGGCCTGGATCGAAGATCCGATGCCCTGGCACGATCTCGCTGGCCATAAGCGAGTGGCCGATGCCCTGCGCACCCCCATTGCCGCTGGCGAAGAACTTTATCTGTGGGATGGTTTCCGCGACTGGATTGAGCAGCGGGCCATCGATATCTTACACCCGGATCTGCTCACATCTGGCGGCATGATGGAAACCAAAAAAATCGCCGACTATGGAGAGCGCTATGGAATTCCCACCGCTCTGCATTGTGCCGGTTCTCCAATAGGTTTTATGGCCAACGTACATTGCGCGGCCGCTATCCCCAGCTTCCTCGCCTTAGAACATCATGGGCTCGATCTACCCTTCTGGGAGAGCTTGGTGACCGGCCTACCAAATGACTATATGAAAGATGGTTATGTCAGGGTGCCGGATGCACCGGGATTGGGCGTCGATCTTAACCTTGAAGCCATTGAGGCCAACTTGCGCACACCGGGTACACTGTTTCTGCCCACAGATGAGTGGGACACGCCGAAGCTTGGTTTCTGGCGACCCGATAATCGCTGGAAAGAATAAGGAAAAACGCGATGGCTCGCTTCAATCATCTTAAGGGCTGCTTCGGTCTGCTGCCGACCCCCTATGACGCCGATTACGAGATTCGTATCCCGGATTTGAAAGCCGCTGCCAACTTTTGCTGCCGCAGTGGTCAGCACGGCATCGTATGGCCAGTTATGGTTGGCGAGTTTTACTTTTTGGGAGAAGAAGAGAGGATCCGTGGTCTAGATGCAGCTGCTGGAAGAGATTAACGGCCGTCTGCCTCTGATCTTTGGCTGCTCCGCTATTTCGTTGCCGCAGGTACTCCTCTTCGCCCGAGCAGCACAGAAGGCTGGTGCTGATGCTGTCGTCGCCATGGCCCCGGCCCGTACTGATCAGACGATCGCTATGGAAATGTTCCGGCGCCTGGCCGACAATTTTGAGGGTCCGATTGTGCTGCAAAACGCGGGGATGTATGCACCGCTAAACGGCGAACAAATCGCCGGGCTCGTCGATGAAGTTCCTTCGATAGAATACATTAAGGAAGAACGGTCGCCTGGTCCCAAACATATCGCCGAAGTTGCCGCCTTGGTCGGTGACAAGGTTAAAACTATCTTTGGGGGTGCGGCCGGCAAGTTTCTGCCTGATGAGTTAACGCGCGGCGCCAATGGCTGTATGCCCGCTTGTGAAATCGCCGATCTCTTAGCCAAGGTCATGGAGTTGTGGTGGGCCGGTGATGAAGCGGGCGCCCGGGCGCTGCATACCCGGTTGCTGCCTCTGATTAATCTGGAAACCTACCCCTTTATGCGCTATATGCTCAAGCGACGTGGGGTCTTCACGACGACCGTTGAGCGGGAGCCGGCCGGCGCTCTCGAGCTTGACGCCGCGGACAAGCGGGAGATCTCGATTCAGATCGAGGCGATCAAAAACGAGGTGGAATATTATCCATTTGGGCCGGAATAAAACCGCCGCAAATGAGCACGAGTGAAGCTCGCAGCTGTGAGGAGCATGTGATTCCTCTAGCTCGCAGGCTTCGGCCGTTTGCCCCACCGGAGAATGGAGCTGGAAATCATCAACCTAACGATGCTCCCCGACATCCTGGCATCAAATCATGACAACTATCAACTTCCTTGCCTGGTATTCCTACGTTCTAGGCCAACTTTCTTGAGAAATCCCACCTGATTGAAGTCCCCTTCAAAGGGCGGGCCTCTCCGGTCGTGGCCCGGAGGTGTCTTTTGACCTTCTTCCGGACCGCAGAAAATGTTTGACTATCGATTCTCTCGTCTCCCCTAGCGTGCGCTTGATGAATATTCTGATACGTTCATTTTTCAATAGCAGCCAACGGCACATGACATTCGTCACGTTATTTTGTGACATTCGTCATAAAACGTTTGTCCTAGCGGTATGATAAGATTGCCGGCATTGTTGGTTCGTATTTGGGATAAAGAACTGGTCGCCCGTTTATGGACTGTGAATGGATCCCCTGCTGGCTTCTGGGTCCACCGAGATATTGGGATGAGTCATCTGTTGACTTGTCGGGACTAGTTCGGTCACGTTCTCGAGAGAATTGGTGATCTATTTAAGGGAGGAAAAGAAAGTAGGAAAAAGAGAGAACTGGCTTCTATAGTCTGACCTAATTTAACAGAGATCAAAGTAATCAGAGGGGAAACATGAGGAACAAAATAACTTCTAAAGTCTGGATTAGCTTAGTCTTACTTTTGGCTGTCGCTATGGTTGTTGGCTGTGCGGGCGCCGAAACTCCTGCAGGCGCCGAAAGCTCTGCCGCCTCCGAAGGTCCTGCCGGTCCTGCTGGCCCAGAAGGTCCTGCTGGCCCAGAAGGTCCTGCTGGTCCCGAAGGTCCCGCTGGCCCACCCGGAGCGCCTGGAGCACCTGGAGAAGCGGCTCCTGCAGCTGCTCTTCAACCTGAGTCTTGTGCAACTTGTCATGGCGAAGCCGGCGACAAACATCAGGCATCTTATGATGAATTGTATCAGGATGGCGTCATCGCCGTTACAGATTTGGCTTACCGGTTTGCGGCTCCAAATACACACACCGTGTCCTTCCGAATGACCAAAGATGGCGCACCTTTTGATGCCAATAAGGCAGATTCATTAGGTATCTACTTTGCACCGTATGACGGTACAGCTTTCCAATTCGAGCCGGCCGCCGAAAGACTGAATCTGAAAGGGGATATAAGCTGTGATGGCGACGGCGGATGCACGAGTACCCTAGTCGGGGAGGAAAACCCCTTGTACGCGAGCAATTTGGGCAATGCGGACGGCCTCGTCGTACTGTACGGCAGAGATGAGACCGTCGCTCGCATGCCTAATTCTCGCGTCGATCAAAACAAATACCCGTTTGCAGCTTTGCTTGAAACGGGAGCTGGCGTTGATTATGTTTCCGCCGCCAATAATGATGGCTGCGAAAATTGCCACACGGAGCCCTACCTGAAGCACAGTTACATCTATGGTCAGGTTGATCAAGATCCCACAACTGATTTCTACACCTGTAAAGCGTGCCACCTGGATAACGGTGAAGGCGGCCATCTCGACTGGCAGCTTTTGGTTGATGATCCGGAACTGGCTGTAGAGTATCTAGCTGACGAAACTGTTTTGACGCCTGAGCAGGCAGAACAGTACGCATATAAAACGTCGCTCATGAATGACGTGCATATGTCGCATGCCATGGAATTCCCCTATCCGCAGTCCATGGCAAACTGCGCAACATGCCACGAAGGCAAACTTGATGTGGTGTTGTCAGACGCTAACTTTACGGTAGAAACCTGCAAGAGCTGTCACCCCGTGACAGGTGCCGTAAAACTTGATCCTGCAGATGAAAGTGGGGAAGGTACTATCTATGACACGACCGCGTTCGCACTTAAAACCATCATGCCCGCAGACATCCATGAGGATATGGATCTTAATACAGAGGAGTGTACAGCCTGCCATAGTGAAGAAGGCAATGCTTCACTTTTCAGTGAAATTCATACCGGTTATGACAGTATGATCTATGCTGCTCCTGATCTGAAGTATTCTGAGGCTGTTACCGTCACCGTTGATGCTGCCTCCGTGGCCGATAACAAACTGACAATCCAATTCAGCGCGGTTGAGGCTCCAGACCTTGAAGGGATTGATTTAGCTGACATGGTACCCACCGTCTTGGTCGGAATGTATGGTTGGGACACGAAGGATTTCATCATTGGCCCACACGAAAGACTTGTTGACGATAATGGCGATGGTGAAATTTCCAGCAGCAGCGGCGATTCGAGAGCTCTAGAATATGAAGTTGGTGAAGAACACCCGCGTGCTACGACAGTATCGGCAGGAGATGGCAGTTGGGAAGTCGTCATGGATATGTCGACTTGGGCTGACCTGATCGATGATGGTACTGTTAAGAGAGTTGAAATTGGTGTTATCCCAACTCTGGCAGATGCTGCTGGTGAAATCGTTTCACTCAATGCCCCTTCTAGAACCTTCGATCTAGGCAGCAACGAGTTCGATGATGAATTCTACAATCCCATCGTGAAGCTTGTAGATGGATGTAATAACTGCCATGATGCGCTGGCAACGAACTACCACTCGCCGGATAGAGGCGGGAATATCGTTGTCTGCAGGATGTGTCACATTACGAAGAGTGGCGGTTCTCATCTGGAAATGCAGTCGAGGTCGATTGACTCCTATATCCATGCGATTCACTCGATGCAGGCATTTGATATTGGCGACATCAATTTCGCCGAGCCAGTGGAAGCGTTGCATTATGAGCATCACATCGGGATGCCCTATCCCACACATGGCATCACAAACTGTGAATCCTGCCATCTTGAAGGTACCAATAATGTACCGGATCAGTCCGCATCGCTGCCCGGCTTGCAGTCGGCGTCCGATTCGCCACTTAATGGCTGGGATAGAAAGATCGGTGAGGTACCATCTTATATCACCGGTCCAGCTTCAAGAGCTTGTGGCGGATGTCATAGGGCTGCGCTGATCAACGAGGATGAAGCTGGTGAACTCTTGTCATTCAACCAGCACACCAAGCAGGGCGGTTATCTTATCGAGAGTAGCGCCGACGATCAGGAAACCCAAGACATGCTCATGTCGATAATCAACGAAGCCATGGCATGGTTTAGGTAAGAGAGTATTCAAGGTGGGCCGAAGCCCACCTCGGTCAAGTGAAAAGGGCCCTTCGGGGCCCTTTTTGCCTCTTTGGCCGAAATTTCAGACCGCAGGACCCTCAGTTGTGCTACACAATAATCATCACAAAACTGAGCGGCTTGCATAGCAGACGCATTCAAATGGCGCGCAGTATACAGAAAACAGGATCCTTGCGCTCTACTTGAGATAGAAGCTTGTGTGGTGCAAAAACTACAGCAATCTTCATTTTGCTTGAGAAATCCTAGCAAATCTGACCGATCCCCATTTCTGTTAGAATCAGGTCCAATCCAGGTAAAGGTAAGTGAGGTAACGTAATGTCATGCCTGACTTACCGGGCAATATCGCCACCAGGTCTGGTAAGTATGCGTGAACTCCGCAAGACACAGAAAATGGGAGAACCGCCTCACTTCCAATAGAGGTCAGCAAAGGTATCGCGGGCTTCCGTTAATGCTTCTTCATTTTTCCACAAGCCGAACAGCACAAACCGATCGACAGGGTAAGGCTCGTTACTTAACGGTGACAGACGGTTGAAAACCATTTTTCTTGGCGGCAAGCCATACTCTTCGGCGAAGGCGGTGAGCTCATCGCGCATTTGGTTTTCGATGGCCAGGCTGGGAAACGGCCGCAACACCATTCTATTCGCTGCACACGCATCACCCTTTTCGCACTGACAGCTCCGCAAAATCCCCCCTTCCCCAGGAGTCAGTTCCCAGATACGAACAGCAATATCGCGTTCTCGCTTGCCTACTAAATAGGCAGCAACAGTGTGGGAATGCAGCACGATCTCCATACGCAGCGGCTTTGGCCCAATTCTCGCTTTCCGGGCCGGTATTGGTTTGGGTTTGGGTTTTCGCGGCGCCGACCTAGACCGGCTCTTGCGGGTGGTTGGGAGTGGCGTTTCCGGTTTGACGAGGGATGCGGGTTCCAGCGGCGGCGGGGTCTGTGCGCTGAGGTCAAGGGGACGGCCGTTAGCGGCATGGCACAGTCCGCGATGTTTGCGGCAGGTGTGACGGCCGCAGTCGGGGCAGGTCAACTGGCTGTGACGGCACAGCGGCTCATGACAAACATCACACGTGCCCACTTCATGGGCACAATCGGTGCAAAAGAGCCGTTTGCAATCAATACAGGCGGGGGCCAGACAATCACCATGAGCCAGATGTCCATTGTGGCCCAAGTACAGGCGCTGACCGGGCTGCCCACACACCTGGCAGTGCAGCGGTTCCAACGAGCGCCGCAGCGGGTCCCACACAGCGTAAACACTCACCTGGGTACTGCGGTTAGCAATTTGCACAGGCTGGATGAGCTTGGGCTGCTGAATAACAAGAAGATTGATCAGGGTGAGGTTGATGCGCACCTGGTAGCGTTCGGCCAGGTCGGCCAGTTTGTGACCGCGCTCGATCTGCACGGCCATTACCTTATCTAGCAAGCCAGGACTGCGCTCTGCCGAGGCGGCGCGCAGGCGGGTCTGCAAATCCTTTTCCAGGGTGTCATAATAATCGGTAAGACGGGCTTCGTCTAGCTGGCGGAAACGGGCGATACGCTTTTGCAAGTCTGTCAATTCGGCTTGCATTTCTTGCAGCACGGTTGTTTGTGCCCGGTTTAGCAAGCTGGAAAGCGTTGTTTGGTCCAGAGGCGCTATTAACTGGGGGCCATTTTTAGGCTGCCAACGCATAGGGGCATCAGGCAGGGAAGTTAGGACGGCGTCGGGGGAAACGGCCGTGGCCTGACTTTCAATCAGTTTAGAATCAGCGGCGCGGCTACCGGTTTGTGCATCCATCAACACGGAAACCAACCTCTCCTGCTTTTCGTCGCTGATAATGGCGGCCTTAAAGTTGAAACGCACGTAAGTGCTGCGTACACGGGCCACAGTGGATCGTTTTTGGAGTTGGGCGCGGGCGTTGAGAATCACCCAGCTTTTGATGGCCAGCTCATCTATGCCACTTTTATCTAAGCGCAGATCGTTGGTGTAGAGGCGAGTGGAGGCGGAACGGCCGTAAGCCCCCTGCACCATCTGCTCCACCAACGGGTGATTGTAGCCCAGTTGGGTAACTTCTTTCTGTTTTGTATCTGCAAACGCAAGCTGCAAGTAAGCGGGCACTTGCCAGTTGTCTGCTACTGTTTCCGGCAGCAGTATCTCATAAATACCATAGGCAGGCGGTTCCACAATGCTGCCCGCTTCCCGCAAATAATCTAAAACAAACTGCTCTAAATCGCTCATTTGGATATACGATTGCCGGCTACCGGTTAAGCTGTAAAGTCCTCGCCAAAAAGGGTGTCGTCGAAAGTTTGCACACGACGCATGGTGTCGCGGGCAGTTAACAGGCGGTCACCGAGTTCATTCATACTCGCTTCCATTGTGCTTTCGTCTTTACTGTTCAGCCATACCTCTAATAGCATCTCTTCAAAATCTTGCTCTTTGGTAAGATAGCCCAGAATCATCTCCATTTCGCCGATGACTAGTTCAAACATGTTCAGCTTGCGGTCTAGAATGTTGAGCAGATGATCTTCGATGGTCCCCTGTGCCGACAAATTAAAAATCTCCACCTGTTTTGTTTGCCCCACACGGTGAATACGGCCCACGCGCTGCTCAATGCGCTGCGGGTTCCAGGGCAGGTCGAAGTTGACCATGACTGTGGCAAAATTGCAGATTGCGCCCTTCGCCAGCAGCTTCGGTGGAGAGCAGCACGCGCCCTTCCATTTCAAAGCGGCGAATGGCCGCATCTTTTTGCTGGAGCGTGAGGCCGCCATGATAGGGGATGAACTCGATGCCGGCGGCCGTCAGTCGTTCAGCCAGGGAATTTAGCGTCGCCTGGAAGTGGGTGAAGATGAGGACGTGGTCTTCGCCGGCACTGTGCAGGATTTTTAGCAAGGCATCGGCTTTGGACCAATCGGTGATGGCGACAGCTTCTTCTGCCAGGTTCAGCAGGTAGATTTTGTTTGCTTCCCAGTTGGGTTGGGCGGCGAGTTTGTGCAGGGTGCCGGCAACGGCCGTAACGCTGCTGCCAATTTCTCGCTGTAAAATACCCAGGGTCAACTTGCGGCCCCCGCTGCCGCGCCCTTTTTGCAGAGCGTGGCGCACAAAATCACTCACGTTCTGGTACAGGCTTTGCTCTGCCGGAGAAAGGGTCAGGCGGATAGTATGCGCCCGGCGCGGCGGCAGCTTCACATTCACCTGCCCCCGGCTGTGGCGAATCATTACGTCGGCCATCAATTCGCGCAGCAGGCCACGATTCTTGGGTGAGTGGGGGTTGCCCTTCACCACAAACTGGCGACGGAATTCCTGCGGCGTTTTGAGCTGGCCAGGTTTGAGAATGGTGATCAGGTTGTACAACTCTTCCAAGCGGTTTTCCACTGGCGTAGCGGTCAGCATGAGGATAAAGCGCTTTTGCAGGGCGTTGACAAATTTCCAGGTAACGCTGCTTCGATTTTTCAGATGATGGGCTTCGTCAACGATAACGAGATCGTAATTGAGGCCGGTGATGATTTGGCGGGTTCTCTTGAGACGAGCGGCGGCGATGGAGGCGATGACGCGCGGGAATTGCGACCAGGCATCGTCACCGGCTGCACGGAAGGTATCATCACTGTTGGTAGCGAAGTCGTGCAAGCCAAATTTCTGCGCCAGTTCTTCGCGCCACTGCTGTACCAAGCCCGGCGGAGTCAGGATAAGGATGCGCTCAGCCATCTGACGCGTGAGATATTCTTTGATAACGAGACCGGCTTCGATTGTTTTGCCCAGTCCGACTTCATCACACAACATGCCACGCCCACGAAAACGACGCAAGGCAGCCTGGGCAGCTTTGACCTGGTAGGGGAAGGGATCGAAGTGCAGGTTGTCCAGGCAGACAAGTTCGTCAAAGCCGCCAATAAGGAGCAGATGGGTAGCCGCGAGCTGCAAGCGGTAGGCCTGAAGCGTAAGGAATTGTTGGTTGGCAACGGCCGTTACAACTGCCTCAGCTCCTGGTATCAGATGAACCGTTGGCGCCCTCTCGTCTGTCATAATGGCTTATTATAGCGAGCTTTTCGAAGAGTGACTCTTGATTCTGAACACAGAAACCGGTCAGGAACTCATTGACGTCGTTTTCGATTTGATGCGGACAGGGTCAGGCCCGCGATTCATGATCATCGGCCAACGGGAGCGAAGAGAGTCGACCACTCACGGGTACCAACATGGCGCTAGGTGGTATCATCATCCAGCGCTGCATTTTGAGATAATTCTTCCTCTAGTACCTGGATAGCGCCGCTAATACGCAGCAAGGTTTCCTTCAAGTTGACCTGCTTGGCCTCCAGGTCGGCCAGCATTTTCTGGCCAGATTCGTACTCCGCCTTAAGTTCATTAAGTCTTTGTGCCAATTGTTCGCGCATTGTTTACCCTTGTTACCATTATCAAACGATTGTAATTGGATTGCTTACACATTTGCAGCTTCGTCTGGGCGGGTTAGAAACCCGCCCCTACTAATATCCTTCACCGCACCGGAACCAGGCGAGTTAATCGGAGGCGCAGATCGTCAATTTGTGTCTGCTGCACCTGCAGCGCGTGTAAGAGCAATTCGGCCGTCAAGGATTGGTGCGGGTTAAGAGCAACGGCCGTATTCACAAGCGTCGTCCCCATTTCATCCGACCCTTCCCACGCCTGGCCGATCACCTGGCCTACCTGTGAAAGCGTCATCTGCTGCGCCCTGCCGGCTGCTTTGCTGGCTTTACCGCCAAGAATAGCTACGATATCACCAGGTTCGATAGTTTCATCATATAGACAACATTGACTACTGCATTGGGTTACGTAATGAACGGGCGAACTTTCTGCTTTCTCGCGTTTCAAATCCCGGACTTGAAATCATAAAGCCCTAACGCAATTGGGCATGTCGGGTGGTGTTTTAGGATTGCTGCAATTTTGGAGTTTTTCGTTCGATGTCAACGCCATAAATGCTTAAGCTAATAAAGTCAAGAGTGTGATCCTATGATTTTATTGTTCTATTCTTCACAAACAGCATCTCGACACGGGCCACGAGCCGATTTGATGAATAGTTAACTTCACTGGTGTCGGGCAGTTCTTCGTAATCTTTGCTCAAGCTACAATAGTCGTTCAACCGGCCAAAGATTCGCGCTCCACCACCTAACGGAGAGGCAGAACATGAAAGCCCTTAACCCCCTCCCTAACTATTCACCTCAAATATGGCCGGATGAGGTTTTCCCAAGTTATTAGCTCTAGCATTTAACCGGCATATTATTCCTGTCACTGTTCCAATATTTAGCCGGTGTTCTTCAATCCAGAGGCTATACCATTAATGGTTAGGAATGTCGCTCGTAACAATCCCTGTCCTTCAGGATCATCTGGATCTGGCATGCCGCGCAGCCGGCGTAGCAAGCTCACCTGGATGAAATTTAGCGGATCGACATAGGGATTCCGTTGGCGCACAGAGCGTTTCAAAACGGGATCGTTTTCTAGGAGATCCTGTTGTCCGGTAATGACCATTATCCAATGGCAAGTAAGTTCGAAAGCTGCTTCTATGGCTCCGAATATTTCTTCTCGTACTATCTCATCTTCTACCAAATCGGCATACAAACGGCCGATACCCATGTCCGCCTTGGCCAGGGAAACCTGGGCATTGTCAATCACTACCTGGAAAAAAGGCCAGTCGCGATACATTTCCTGCAACAGATTCCGCTGTTCCGTGCTTTCGCCATATGCGGATAGAGCCTGACCTATGCCATACCAACCTGGCAGTACATGGCGGGATTGCATCCAGCTAAAGCCCCATGGTATTGCCCGCAAACTATCAAAGGTCGCTTGCGCCGTGCGCCGAGCCGGCCTGGAGCCAATGGTCATCTGGCTGATCTCATTCAATGGGGTAGCCTGGCTCCAATAGGTCAAAAGCGCCGGTGTTTCGTAAATGAGTTGGCGATATGCTTGATAGGAAACGGCCGCCAGTTCATCCATAGCCGCTCGCCACTCCGGCCGCGGCCTTCTCTGGGCTTTATATTTCTCGGGCACACTGGCCATCAATCACAGAATGCACAACCTGCTCTAAATGGCGACGTGCAATGGCCGGGTGTGCGTAGCGCTCATCGATAACTTCTCCCTGTTCTGTCACCCGAATACGACCGCCTACTGAACCTGGGGGTTGGGAGAGGATAGCGCGATTGGCAGGACCACCACCCCGGGCGATTGTGCCCCCACGGCCATGAAATAAGGTCAACACAACACCCGCATTGTGACAACAGCCGGCCAATGACTCTTGAGCCTGATAGAGTTCCCAGTTGGCCGCCAGATAGCCTGCATCCTTATTACTATCGGAGTAGCCAATCATTATCGTCTGTTTCCTCTGCAAACGTTCAAGATGCAATGCATACCGCGGATGGCTAAATAACCTGCTCATGACTTCTGGCGCGGCCTTCAAGTCCGCACGTGTTTCGAAAAGCGGGGCAAAAGTCAACCCTTCAGTTTCACCTTCAGATTGCAGAGATAGTCCGAACCAATAAGCTAAGAGCAAGGGAGCCAGAATGTCTTCTGGGCCACGAGTCATGCTGACGATATAGGGACCGATGAGTTCATGGCCATAAAAGTCAACAGCCCGTTTGAGAATTTGAAATAAAGCAATGATTTCTCTAGCCTCGGAAGGCAAGTCTTCCAACATGCTTAAATCTGGAATAGGTGCCGCCAATAGTCTGGTCAATACAAGTTCCCGCTCACTGCCCGTAAGCCTGCCAAAATCCTCAACAAGTCCCAATTTAGCCAACATCACATCAAGGACGGCCGTGTGATAATCACTGTACTGCCGCATATCCAGACGGGCAGCATGCAGGCCGAAAATAGCAGCCTGCATTCTTATCCGGGCTAAATCAGTATTGGCAACGTCTGCCAAACCCATTTCCCTTAATGTCTCATCCATCCGCTGCAGGGGTGCAGTTAAATCTTCCATTCTGCGCATATCCAGCGGAGGATTGGCCACTCCTTTCAGCCGGGATACCATATCACCGGCCGATGCTTCGGCAAGAGAGGCACCCAACATAGCCGCCCACAAGCGATACGGCTCTTGTGGGTAACGATCGCGCAGATAGCCGATATGATCTGTTTTCGTTCCAATGCTATCAACCGTTGGTTTCAGCTGTGCGTCCAGGTCGATCAACTCGTCGGAGATGCTCAGCGAACGGTCAAGCAGCTTGGCCTGTTGCGCGAAATTTTTCTACGGCCAGACCACGATGTAATCGCAACGTTTCGGCCGTGACGGCTGCGGTCACATTCGGATTGCCATCTCGGTCGCCGCCGATCCAGGAGCCGAAGGAAACGAACTGTTCCGGCACCTCTAACTGCGGATAATAACGGCCTAAGGCTGAGGCCATCGCTTCGTAAATCTGCGGTACAACTTCCCATAAGGTGACGTCAAAATAATACAATCCCGTTCGCACTTCGTCGGTCACCGATGGTTTGGCGGTCCTACTGCGGTTGGTTAGCCAGGAGAGAGTCACTTCAGCAGTTATTTGAGAAATGATCCTTGCACGTTCAGCCGGCAAGATATCGTGAACCTCAAGATCATTTAAGTCCTTGGCGATTCGACGCAGCTTGGACAACATCGTGCGTCGTTTTGCCTGCGTTGGATGCGCTGTAAAAACGAGTTCGATGTGCAGACGTTCCAGAAGCTGGGCCAACTCAAAATCATTGACCCCCATCTGGCTCAAGCTGGCCACAGCAGCGGCAATTGATTCCGCCAGCGGTTCAGGGTGCATCGCCGCCTCTCGTGCACGTAAAACTCGGACGCGGTGCTGTTCTTCGGCAAGGTTGATCAATTCAAAATAGATGGTGAAAGCTCTGGCCACCAATTCAGCTTCATCATCACTCAACGCGTCGACGATCAATGCCAATCGCTTGTCAATTGCCGGATCATTATCGATCCGTCTTGTTTTCGCTAATGCTCGGATACGTTCCTCTAATTCATAGATCTCGACCCCTGCCTGGCGTCGAATTACGCGACCGAGTATGTCGCCGAGTAAATGGATATCCCGGCTCAGTGCATCTTTGTCATTACGGTCCAATTGCAATTTCCTCTGTCTGTATTTACAGCAAAGATAGTAACAAGGGAGATACTAAACAGCAACTAAGCCGTACTTTTTTAGATACGGCGCGGCCTATAAAATATAAAACCCTCAAGCAACCTTGAGAGTTCTTTATCCTATAGTTATCGAGGTTCTGGTTGGCTGGTGAGCAGGTCCGAAACCCGGAAATCGCGCCCAGATGGTAATGCAGTATATCCTTGAGGTCGGTAAACGCGCCATTATACATGGAAGGTAGGTTGCCATTACAGATGGGCGACGTGCGTGGCTATTGGCAGCGTGCATAAAGCATTATGGAGCGAAAGGTTCGTTCACCCGGCATACTATGGGATACAAGACAAAACCTTGGAAATAATAAAGACCTTGTCTAGCGTATAGAAAAAGAAACTCGATACGCTAGACACGATCCTCTCATGCTAATCCGTACTCTTGTTGTTTCTCCCGCACAAAGGCGACGCCTTCTCTGAGGAGCGTGTCGCCGTCTGGCGCAAGTTGACGCCAAACCCAAGTATCCATATTGTCAGTTAGGTCAACAAAACTCTCAAGCGCTGCGTAGCCCTGGTAGTTGATTTCTGAAAGCGCTCTGAAAATTGCATCCCAATTGACTAGACCACTTCCTGGAATGCCCCTGTCATTTTCGCAAAAATGGTAATGAAGAAGATCTTTGCCTGCTAACTTTGTCGCTTCATAAAAGCTCTTCTCTTCGATATTCATATGATACGTGTCAAGGTGTATTCTGACGTTGTCTTCGCCGATCATTTCCTTCAGCAGCAGAGCTTGTTCGCAAGTGTTTATCAAACAGCTCTCATATCTATTCACCGGCTCGAGCCCAATCTGCACATCAAGGGTGTTGGCAAGGCGCGCAACTGGTCGCAAGGCATCGGCGGAGTACTGCCATAGTTGCTTGCCAGGCCGATGGCGAAAAGGTTTAACATGCTGTGAATAAATCACCCCCGAAAAGCTCCGCGCCCCAATCTCAGCAGTCGCTCGCACACACGCTTCGAGATAAGCTACCCCTTTAGCTCTTACATCTGGATCATCGCTGGTTATATCGGTGCCATCCAGCAACACCGTTGATGTTACAGCATCAAGTCCAACGTGCTGCAGCCGTTCTCTCACCGCACGGGCGTCGAAGGTTTCCAGGCGCATGAGGGGGATTTCGATGAAGTCCAGTCCCATTTCCTTGACCTTGTCAATCAAATACAGCGTATCATTGGTCCATTGTGAACACCAAGCGTATGCGTGGATTCCAAGTCTCATAGTAGGTTCTCCTTTCTCTAAGTGAAAGTATACTCGGTTCATATCCCTTTTTCTTGTCAGGGGAGTATGAGCCATAGGAATTTGCAGCGACCTTACAAAATATCGGTCGCTTCGCCGCACCAGCCCGCATAAGGTCATCTGCCAACAAATACAGTGGCGTTTCCACTGTCTGTTCCAGGCAAAAGTCCTCGGATTTGGTCCAGGCTTCGACCTCATCGTTTCCCGTGAAATGATATTCAACGATGATCCGGTCGCCAGAGAGATCAAGGATTGTACTGGGGAAAACCATCCATCTCGTTAAGATTTTTGATGGCGCACGGTAGCGTGTATTAAATCCTGAAGCGGGGGATAAGTATTGATGTATTGTTCCACATAAAATTTGTAGGCTTCGTGCCTTTCCGGGTTTGGCTCTATTTGGCTTGTGACCCGCACCATCCGGTCTGCGGCCGTCTGTACATCAGGGTAAAGTCCGGCAGCTACGGCTCCCAATACAGCCGACCCCAAGGCTGGGCCGTCAGGTACGGCCGTAAAGGTCAGCGGCATGTTGCTGACATCGGCGTGAATTTGCATCCACAGCGGACTCTTGGTTGGTCCGCCGGCAACAACCATCTCTTCAACCACATACCCGTTCTGGCGGAACGTGCGCAAAATGTGCTCTGTGCCGTAAGCTATACCCTCGATAATCGCCCGGAATATATGGCCTGTTGTATGCTTCAGCGAAAGCCCCCGTACGATACCCCGCGCTTCCGGATCCACATAGGGGGTGCGGTTACCCTGCCAGTAATCAAGTACTATCAGTCCTTCCGACCCCGGCGGGATGGGCACAGCCAGTTCATCAAGGATGGTATAGATGTCTACGCCGCGCTCGGCGGCCAGTAGCGCTTCTTTCCCACAGAAATTATCTTTAAACCACTTGACCACGGAACCAGTTGATGCCTGGCCCCCCTCTACGGTGTATTGACCAGGCATAACCGCATCCGTATAAGAGCCAAAAATCCCTTTGGCGTGCAACGACGTGGCGCTTTGACCCAAGTGCAGATGGGACGAGCCGGTGATAAAGGCCATTTTGCCCGGTCGAAGCACGTTCAAGCCGATCATCGCCACAAAAGCATCAGCCCCACCTTCGGCTACAGGGATACCGGCAGGAAGACCCAACTCCTCGGCTACTTCAGGCAACAGTGAACCAGCCGTCGCACCCATATCCAAAATACGCGGTGGGAATTTGGACAGTAATTCGCTCAGCCCAATCTGCTCATAGAAGCTCTCCGGCCAGCCGCCCTCGGCCCGATCGTAATACCAGCGGATGCTAGTGTTATTAATGCTGCCCACCCATTCACCGGTGAGTCGCCAAGTCAGCCAGTCTTGGAACTCTCCCACATATCGGGCATTTTGATAAAGTTCCGGCTCATTTTCTTTGATCCACAGCGCCTTGCAGGGTAACCACTCGGCGGAAACGTTGCTATGTCCGTTGTATTTCAGGGCAGGATGACCCGTTTCGGCAATGCGACGCGCCTGGTCGGTAGCCCGCACGTCCATCCAGATGATGGCTGGCCGGAGGGGTTGGAATTTTTCATCCATTGCCACCACTGTGCAACTGGTGCAATCTGCACCCAGACCGACAATTTCTTCTTTTGGCACGCCGCTTATGTCTAGAACGGCGCGAGTGGCGGTTACCAATGCCGGCCACCACTCATCCGGTTTTTGCTCAGCCCAACCTGGATGAGCATGATAAAGCGGATACGCTTGCGAGGCAAAGTTAACCGGTTCTCCGGTTTGAGTGAAGATACCCACTCGCACACTTTCCGTGCCAAAATCAATGCCTATGACATATGGTCCATGCATAGTGGTTGCCCTTCCGGCATGCCTATTTCTTTACCTGAATCCCGGCCTGCTCTTCCAGATTCTGGATCAATGCCGAGGCATTCAATTCGCCCCACCCCTTGTTCACAGCCCCTTTAATAACTTCATGAGTAGCAGCCATCGCCGGTATAGGTACGTTCAGATCTTGGGCAAAATCGGCAATGAGATTAGCATCCTTCAGCATTAGCTTGAGGGCAAAGTGGGTGCTGAAGTCTCGCTCAATCAGCGCATTGCCCACGCCGTCAAAGATGGGTGATTTGAAGTCAGTTACGTGGAGCACGCCCAAGACATCCTGCGGGTCAAGACCGGCCTTTGTCGCCAAGATCATTGCCTCGCCCAAAGCCTCCAACTGAGAGGCCACCACCAGATTGCCAACCAGTTTCATTGACGTGCCTTGAGCAGTGCCGCCCATGTAGTGTGTTGTTTCGCTCAACAGTTCTAGAATCGGTTTGACTTCTTCATAGATTTCTTTATTGCCTCCGACCACAATCCACAGACCCCCACCAGCGGCTTCGTTTTTGCTGCCAAAAACGGGGGCATCCAGAAATTCCACCGCTTTTTCAGCATATGCCGCTGCTTCCCAACGACTAGTGTCCGGGTGGATGGTAGTCATATCAATAGCAATTTGCCCTTCGCGCACGCCAGAGAGCAAATCTCCGGAGCCAACGAGCAAATCTTTTACCGCGGTATCATCGCTGAGGCAATACATAATCACGTCGGCGCCGGCCACGGCTTGAGCCGGCGTGCCGGCTTGGCTGGCCCCCTGTTCCACTAGGGGGGCGCAGCTTTCCGCCGTTCTATTCCAAACTGTAACCGGATACCCGGCCTTGAGCAGATTGCCTACCATTCCTCTACCCATAATTCCTAATCCAAGATATGCAATTTTTTTCATCAATTGAAGCTCCTATATCTAATTCAATGCGAGATTGTTATTAAAGTGAGAGATAATCAGTTCATGGAAAGCAGATCACCGACTTTTCCCAAGCGAAGGGCAAGGGATTAAGTTAAGACGATCTACCCCAGTCAAGTGGGCGCCTTCCTTGAAGGAACCGACCCGGTTCTCCTCCGTTTTTCGGTGTAATAATTTAAAACCATAACTGCCAGAAGTAGACCACCCCAGGCAAATTGGCGGAAGAAAATCGCGGCGCTAGAGGGAAACCACACCAGCATCAACATATTCAATCCCGTAGAAAGGAACTGAATGATCAGCACAGACAACACCATTCCCGAAACGGTACCAAAACCGCCTGTATAACTGACCCCTCCCAAAATGGCGATTAGAACTGTCAGCAAAATGAACGAAGCGCCAAAGTCGGGTTTAGCAGAATTTGTGCGGGACAAGAAGATAAGTCCAGCAACGCCAGCTGTCAGTCCCGCTAGCCAATAGGTGCGCAGTAAGACACGATCATTATAGATGCCAGAGAAAAGTGAAGCCGTAGGATTCGTCCCCAACATATAGACATTAAATCCAAATACCGTTCGACCAAGGACAATGGCATAAACAATCACAACAGCAATAAAGACAATAATTGGAATCGGCACTCCCAGCAGCGCACCGTTGCCTATGAATGCCAGCTGGGTGGTAGTAATGGCAGGGCCGCCAGTAATGACAAAAGAAAGCCCGGTATATATAGCGCCGGTACCCAATGTGGCCAGAATCGGCGTGATTCCGATTCGCGATACCAGAAACCCATTAAATAAACCGCAGACTGAGCCCACCACGAACGCGCCTAGCAGCGCCAGTGGCAAGGTGATCGCCAGTGGCATGCCCGCACCATTCTCACCATTCAACCCGGTTAAAATCATGGCGGCAACAATAGCCGCGAGGTTGGCTGTTCCGACAACAGAAAGGTCAATTCCTCCGGTCAGCATGGTAATCATTATGGCAAAGGCCAAGATCCCAAACTCTGGCAGCTGAACGGCCATTGACTGCATATTTAGAACAGCAAAGAATTTGCCTGGCAGCAACAAACTAAAGGCGATGAAGATCACGAGGGCGATGATGAACAATCGCCGTGTGTAATAATCAAAGGGGAGGCGGATTGATGATAATTTGCGTGCTTCTGTTTGTTCCATAATGAATGTGTTATCCTGATTGCATTACAGTCTAAATATCTTCTGCTAGTGCGAATGAAAACCAGTCCGCTACGCATCAGCCAAACTAGATATACGCTTTCCAGCACGACGCTCTTGGATTGCAGGTATACCGGTACCGATCAGGATGATGACACCGATAACCACCCGCTGCCAGACTGTTGGTACTCCAATTAGAATCAAGCTGTTGTTGGCGATTACCACCAGGATTACTCCCAACAAGGTACCGATGACGGTGCCTCGACCGCCGGTTAGATAGGCACCACCAAGAACAACGGCCGCGATAACATTCAATTCCATACCGACGATATCTTGTGGATTGGCCTGACGAGCCAAAGCACCAAAAGTCATGCCGGCAATACCAGACAATAAACCAACAAACATATAGATAAAATATTGAATGCGGGTTACATTGAAGCCGGCACGTTCAGCTGCCTCTGGCGCACCTCCCAAGGCATAAATACCACGCCCCAACATCGTATATTTGAGCAATAGCCACACAATAATGGCAACGGCTATCATCATGAATACTGCCGGATGCAAGGTAGCTATCCCTCGCTCCTGTGGGACCTGTACCACTATCGCGCGCGCAAAATCAGTCAGTGACTGAGGAACGTCACGGATGATTTGATTGCCAATTCCAAAAAGCAAAAAGCCGTGAAACATACTTAGTGTGCCCAATGTTACAATGAGGGTTGGCAGCTTAAATTGAGCAATAAAAAAAGCGTTTATCAAACCTAGACCAAGCCCTATAATCGCGGCGACTAAGAATCCAACCCAAATTGGGGCATCGGGAGCATAATTCAGCATCAATTTAACAGTGGCGTAAAGGGCGAACACCCCGATGGCCGTAAAGGAGACATCGATTCCCCCCGATATGATGACGATGAGCACCCCCATGGCAAATATACCGGTGACAATACTGGCACGAAGCAAGGTAAAAACATTGCCAACGGTGAAGAATGTCGGATTACTCAAACCAATGACCAGACAGAGAACAACCAATGTTATGGCCACTAAAGTCTCGTTTCGAGTAAATAAACGTTTCACCTTGTTAGTCCTCAATTAGCCTGGAAGAAAGCTCATCTTCATTGGTATCTTTTGTTTTGATTTCATCGACGATACGACCACGTCGCATAAGTAAGATGCGGTTAGTTGTTTGTAAAAGCTCAGGTATGTCATCCGATATAACCAGCAGGCCCATGCCCTCGCCAGCTAATTTCTTCATTAAGTCATGAAGTTCTTCTTTTGAGCCAACATCCACGCCTACCGTCGGGCCATTCAAGATCATTACCTTAGGCTTGCTTGCCAGCCACTTGGCCAGGACCACCCGCTGCTGATTGCCACCTGATAACGTGTTTACGGGCAATTCCGGATCTGTGGTTTTGATACGTAGAGCGTCGACCCACTGTTTAACTTCTCCATTGATTCTTTTTGGATCCGTTAGCCCGAGCCTGGTGCGCAGTCCTTCAATTGTGCGTACAACCACATTTCGGGCGATGGTCTGTTCCAAAAACAAACCTTCGGTAAGCCGATCCTCAGGTACATATCCGATGCCGTGGGCGATTGCGTCTCGATTGGAACGAACGGTTATCAGCTCATCGTCAATAAAAATAGAACCAGATTCAATCGGGAGCATTCCATAGAGCGCAAGGGCGAGTTCCGTTCTTCCAGAACCCAAGAGGCCAGTTACTCCCAGGATTTCCCCAGCATGCAATTCAAAATTAATGTCCTCAAGAAATCCGTCTGCACTCAAGTGCTCAACTTTGATCAAAGGTGAACCGCTTATTTCAGGTTCTGAGTCAAAAGATTTCTCTTCTATGGTATGTCCGGTCATATCAAAGACCAGGCGGCTTCGATCGTATTCTTCCCGGTTTCCCATGCTCACAATCTTGCCATTGCGGATGACAATTATGCTGTCGGAAATTTCTAGCACCTCGTTCAGCTTATGACTGACAAACAGAAAAGCAATATCCTGTTTCTCCTTTAATCTCCGCGTCACGGAAAACAGGGTGCGGATCTCACGCTCTGTCAAAGCGGTGGTTGGCTCATCCATAATGATGAGCTGGGCTCGCTGGCGCAAGGCTTTGGCAATGGCTATGAGCTGCTTATTGGCGACCGATACCTCGCTCACTGTAGCATTGAGCGGGATATTTACCTCAATTTGAGCCAGAGCGTCTGCGGCAATCTCATTAACATGCCGCCAGTTTACCAGGCGACGCCCGTCTCTCAACTCTATATTGAGGGCAATATTCTCAGCTACCGTCAAATTAGGAAAAAGAGAAAAATCCTGATAAATAACCTGAATACCTTCGCGGATGGCGTCGATAGGGTGTAGGCGTTCAAACTCCTTATTGTTAATAACGATTGAACCACTATCCCGTTCATATACCCCGGCGATTATTTTGATCAAGGTTGATTTACCACTTCCATTTTCTCCGACCAGACATTGAATTCGACCTCGTTCTAAGGTGAGATTAGCATTCTGAAGCGCATGAACGCCAGCAAAAGATTTGGAGACTCCTGATAGGCTTAAGAATTCTTTTGTCATAGATATTATTCTTTTCGTGAGAAACCGTAAGCTAGTCTAGACATTCCCTCCCCAGAAGCAGAATCTTCTGGGGAGGAAGAAAGTACAAGTGACTAGATCTGATTAGAAATCGTAGTCCGCTGCGTTCGTGTCATCTACATAGACGGCAGCATCACCATAAAGGACATTGCCTTCGCCGATCAAACCTTCATAACCATCGATGTTGAGGTTGGAACCTACGCCAACTTCTTCACCCTTGATCTTCATTAAGGCCATCTGGTTGCAGGCAGCTCCGGCCACGGCCGGATCCCAGAAACCAATGGCATCAATAGCGCCAGTGAAGAGCAAGTCGCCGGCAATAGAGGGCAGACTGGTGCCTACAACCGCAACCTCATCCTGCAGGCCAGCTTCCTCAATGGCGCGGCCAATACCGGCAACATCGGTGGAAGCACTGCCCTGGAATCCTTTGATATCAGGATAGGCGGCCAGAATTTCCTTTGCTTTCTGATAGGCAATTTCGGCATCATCGAAGCTTTCATTCTTGTCGCCAACCATGGTCATATTGGGATAGGCTTCTTTCTGCTGAGCAATGCCACCATCAGCCCATTCGTTGTGTGTTTTGGAACCCAGACTGCCAACAAACACGGCGTACTCGCCTTCTTCACCCATCTCGGCGGCCAGACGATCCATCAGGCCAGCGCCAAAGGCCGAGTTATCGAAAGCCTCAATATCGTAATCCATACTTTCTTGGTTCGAGGCTTCGTGCGTGACGACTACAATTCCGGCATCCATTGCTTTTTGAAGAACGGGGTCTAGCTGGGTCGGATCCATGGGAACAACACAGATAGCATCTACACCTTGCGCGATCAAATCCTCAATAATTGGGATTTGTTGGGCGGCATCAGCTTCAGCTGGCCCAACAAGTGTTGCATTGACACCATTCTCTTCGCCCCAGGCTAAGACGCCTTCTTCCATACGGTTGAACCAGTTGATACCGGCGATTTTGACAATGGTCACGAAGGTAAGATCTTCATCCATCGCCTCTTCAGCAGCAGGTTCTTCAGCGGCAGGTTCTTCAACAGCAGGTTCTTCGGCAGCAGGTTCTTCAGCCGGTGCCTCCGCAGCCGGTGCTTCTTCGGCAGCCGGTTCTGCAGCACCACCACAGCCAGCAACCAATCCCACCATTAACAAAACTATTAGCAAGACAATCCATTGTTTTTTCATCATTCTTTCCTCTCTGTTGTGCTTAAACGTTAAAAAAGTAACCCTCCAGTGAAATATCGATCAGTTCCTTCCGATCCTCACCTCCTTACTCAATAACATTTCATTGAGACATTCCTTGCATACTACTCTCAAGAGCTAGTCAACGACAGCCTTCAAAGCAATCACAAACGCCTCGCAGCCGGGATCAACTGCGCCCTCTGTGCGCTCGCCAATCCAACTGGCCCGACCGATTTTGCTGCGCAGTGGTGTGACGCTATCACGCCCTTCTTGTGCGGCTTGCAGCGCCCGTTCACCAGCAACCTCTAATGATTCGCCATTGTCTATGGCTGCCGCAAATGCTTCTCCAGCGGGATGGATAGCGTCAACCAGGGTCTTGTCACCCAATTGAGCTTTGCCGCGATGCTGAATTCCTTCAACGGCAGCATTGAACATCAAAACCAAATCTTCGTTGGTAATCTGCGACTTGCCTTTCACAACTTTACCGGCTCGCATCAGAGCGGTGGCAGTCAACGTACCCAAGGTAGAAGGTGCAGCTTTATTGGCAGCCATACCGGCACTCATCAGATATGTGCCAAAGTCTTCTACAACAGGATTGGCCTCACAATAATCAAGCAGAGCGTTGGAAACTTTGGATAGGGTAATTCCCGTATCACCATCGCCCATAGCTTGATCGAGCGATGTCAGGTAATCACTCTGGGATACGAGCTCTTTGCTGGCACGTTGTAAGGCGGCGATAACTGCCGGACCTTGTATCAATTCACTCATTTCGATGCCTGACTATACCTGTACAAAAAATGGTGTGTGTGCCGGGTAATCGAGCAACTCAACCATCTCATCGTCCAGGCGGAAGAACGTAAATGAAGCGCCAGCCATCTCCATGGAGGTAGCATATTCGCCTACATAAGCGCGGTGAACGGATATATCCTTGTCAGCGAGCATTTGATGAACTTTGCGATACATCAAATAGAGCTCTTCAGGTGGCGTCGCACCCAAGCCATTAACCATCACGGCCAATTTGTCGCCAGCCTGAGGCTGCAAATCTTCAAGAATGGCGTTGGTCATACGCTCGCTTATTTCATCGGCCGACTGCAGCTTTTCGCGTTTCATGCCAGGTTCACCATGAATACCCATGCCGATCTCCATTTCATCTTCAGCCAGGGTGAAGGTAGGTTTACCTGCCAACGGGACGATGCATGGTGACAGAGCTACGCCCATCGTGCGAATATTCACCAGGGCACGTTCAGCCACGTCTGCCACTTCATCGAGTGAACCACCCATATCAGCTTTGGCGCCAGCTACTTTGAAGGCAAAGACCATTCCAGCCACTCCGCGTCGACGGCCTGCTTCTTCAGGTGGCGCAGAGGCTACATCATCTTTGACCAAAACAGAGCGAACTGGAATGTCGTCCATATCAGCCATTTCGGCCGCCATATCAAAATTCATGATATCGCCACCGTAGTTACCGTAAATATAGACCACACCTTTTCCGCCATTTATTCGCTGTGTCACAGACAACATTTGGTCAGCACTGGGAGAGGCAAAAACATCGCCAACTGCACAGCCATCAAGCATACCTTTGCCTACGTAACCCAGAAAAACCGGTAGGTGGCCCGACCCACCGCCAGTTGCCAATGCCACTTTCCCTTCCACCGGCGAGTCGGCCCGTACAATGGAATGGATATCATCTTGATAATCTAATTGGTCGGGATGGGCTTTGATCAGGCCATCCAGCAATTCGGGTACAAAATCTGCGGGTTCGTTAATTATTTTTTTCAAAGGTATCTCCTTTTCCTGGAAACCAGGTCAATGCAAACATCGATGCACCAACAGAAACTTCTTAAAGCATTTTGGGTAGCAATGCGTCCCAAATTTGCTTTTCATTTTCAATAGCAGCTTCTACATTTTGCCAGGCCATGGCCACATACAGGGCATCAATAATGGTATCTTGCGCGAGGCGCGAAGCAATTGCCTCAGCGCGGGCTTCACGGGCTACGCTAAGCAACGTTACGTCGGCATGCTCGGTAATGGGCGATGCTGTATTGCCGGTAATACAGATCGTAGATGCCCCATTTTGTTTGGCTTGTCGTAAAGTAAGTACGGGATCGACAGAACTGCCGGATTGAGAAATGGCAACTACCACATCACCTGGGCGAAGTAAAGCAACTTCCATTAGCTGCATATAGGAATCGGTCTGCGCTCTACAGTTTAGGCCCAAGCGCATAAATAAATTGTAGGCATTTCTTACAATTGGCTCCGATGTTCCTACCCCCACAAAAAGAATCAGATTGGCTTCAGTGAGCAGTTCGAGGGCGTGTCCGAAAACATCTTCATTCAGCACCTCCATCGTGTCGTATAGAGCCTGAATATTGGAGTTAAACACTTTGCGCACAATCGCAATAGGCGTGTCGCCCTCGACAATATCATCGTGTATTATCTGGGTATGACTGGTTAAGTCCCGGGCGATGGAGAGTTTAAGATCGGTATATCCTTGAAAGCCTGTATTGCGGCAAAAACGTAAAACGGTGGTGTCGCTTACTCCACAAGCATGCGCAACCTGAGCCATAGAGAGGCGCATCACTTCTTCAGGCTGCTGCAATACCCAGGATGCTACACGGGCTTCCGAGGCCGCTAAGGTGGGGTACTTGCTACGAATACGCGCCAGCGAATTTGTGGAATTTGAATCCTTGGTTTGAGACTGGTTTCCGTGTACTTGATTGCGGCCCATATGACAATTCCAGACTCGATGTTGTGGTATCACTACAATCGGAGTAATTGCGTAATATTACCACGAATTATAGTGCAGCCCTATCTATTTGTCAATTCCACAACATAACCAGTAGAGGCGGCTTGAGCTTGACAATAGCAGATGCTGCGCTACAATGCGCAGTAATAGCACATGCAACATAGAATTGCGGTTGTGATACCACAGAACCCATTGCACAATGCCTCATACTCAATTTTTCATGTCGCAGAATTTTACTCCGATTTATTGTCAGTCGGTCCAACGTACGGCTGTTTCCCCTGGCTCCCTGCAAAAAACCAATGCCTATTCAACAGTCGAAACCAAGACAATATACGGCGCGCTCATCTAGCCGCAAACTTAATGATTTACCGAATATTTAAGGGGAATTCAAATGAACGTTTATGGCAAACATTACCGGACAATTTGGGAAAAAGAAGGTGATCCCAACGTGGTACAGATCATTGACCAGCGACACCTACCTCACAAGTTTGTAGTAGAGGATCTGACAACGGTTGATGAAGTGGCAGCAGCCATCAAAGATATGCATGTGCGCGGCGCGGGCTTGATAGGCGCTACAGCAGGCTACGGCATGTTGATTGCTGCCCTGCATGCGCCCAAAAACTCAGCGGAGGCTTTTACAAAAGCGATGCTGGCTGATGGCGAAAAGCTGAAATCGACTCGTCCAACCGCAGTGAATTTGGCCTGGGCAGTTTCGCGGCAGATGGAATCCATTCAAGCTGCCGGCAATGATGTCGATGCTATGGCTCAGGCAGCACACCAGACAGCACGAGATATCGCTGATGAAGATGCCGAATTTTGCCGCCGGCTGGGAGAGCACGGCGTTGCCATCATCGAGGAAATCAGCAAGCGAAAGAATGGGGATGTGGTCAACATTCTCACCCACTGTAATGCCGGCTGGCTGGCGTTTGTGGATTATGGTTCGGCCACCGCGCCCATCTACGCCGCTCATGATCGGGGAATTAAGGTACATGTATGGGTAGATGAAACCCGGCCGCGTAATCAAGGCGCGCGATTGACTGCCTGGGAACTGGGGCAGCACGGCGTTTCCCATTCCGTCATCGCCGACAATGTAGGCGGGCATTTGATGCAGCACGACTTGGTGGATCTTGTCCTCACGGGCACTGACCGCACCACCTACACGGGGGACGTGGCTAATAAAATCGGTACTTATCTTAAGGCCCTGGCGGCAAAAGATAATGGCATCCCCTTTTACGTTGCGCTGCCCTCATCCACCTTTGATTGGGAAATTCAAGATGGGGTGCAAGAGATCCCTATTGAACAGAGGGATGCCGCCGAAGTAAAATACATTCAAGGACTGCATGATGGGGAGATCAAATCTGTACTTCTTACACCTGAAGACAGTCCATCTGTGAACTACGCCTTTGATGTGACTCCGTCCCGGCTGGTTACTGGTCTAATTACTGAGCGCGGCGTCTGCGATGCATCAGAAGAAGGCGTTTTGGGATTGTATCCTGAAAAAAAAGCGTAAATGGAGTTTCCTATGGCATATCAAGCACTAGATGAAAAAACCGTGATTGAATACATCGAAAGCCGCGCTCCGATGCAAAAGATATTTTCGTCAGATGCAAAAATGTCTGTTGAGGAAGTGGGCGATGGCAATTTGAACCTGGTTTTCATCGTAAGAAATGAGAATGCTCCATTTCAAGAAGTAGTCCTCAAGCAAGCACTCCCTTATTTGCGTGTGGCAGGCGAATCCTGGGCCTTAACGCGCGAGCGAATGCGATATGAAACCCTGGCCCTGCTTAAGTACCACGAGTTAGCCCCCGGTCTCGTGCCCAAAGTGTACGATGCGGATGAAGATATGTCCCTGGTGATAATGGAATACCTGGGCGAACACGAAATTATGCGCAAACCACTGGTGGCCCGCCGGCAGTTCCCCAAATTTGCAGACCACATCAGCACTTTTCTCGTTAATTCGCTCTTTTACACGTCTGACCTTTACTTAACCGGCGTGGAGAAGAAGCTCTTGATGGCGAAATTTGTCAACGAGCAACTACGCAAGCTGCAAGAGGATTTTGTGTATACCAACCCGTACATGGAGTCGGAAGAGAACAATTGGAACCCGTTGGTAGATCAAGAGGTGCAGGAGGTTAGGCAAAACCCGGAATTAAAGATGGCCATCGCCGAGATGAAGCGGGCCTACATGAATAGTGCGGAAGCCCTCATCCATGCCGACTTGCACACTGGCAGCATCATGCTCAATGAAGAGGATACCCGGGTAATCGATCCCGAGTTCGCCTTTTTTGGCCCAATGGCCTATGACATTGGCGCTATATTGCAAAACCTTATCCTAAATTACCTTTCCCACTATGCCCATACTCCAGACAAGTCAAAGCGCGAAAGCTATCAAGCATATTTGCTGGAAATGGTCCGCGATATTTGGAACCAATTTGCTCGGAAATTTGATGAAACATGGGCAGCTAATAATCGCGGTGAATTGGTACCTGTTAAGTATTGGGATTTCCCTGGTGGAGAAGATGGATTTGCCGAATATCGTCAGCAGTATATTGCTCGGCTGCTACAAGAAACGGCTGGACATGGCGGCGTGAAATTTCTACGCCGGATGATGGGTATTGTCAGCGTATGGGATATTTCCAGCATTGAGGATCCTAAAAAGCGTGCTTTTGCGGAACGGTTAGCCATTCGCATCGGAATCCGGTGGTTGATGGAACGGGCAAGCGTCAACTCAATTGACGATCTCATCAATATTGTGGAAGACGAGACTGCAAAAATCGAACCTTGACCCTTGTAAAACCTTCTAGATTTTACAAGCATCCACTAGCATCACCGACGACGTTCACGGACAAGATTCTTATTGAAAACCGCCGCTGGGCGTTGACAGGCCTCGTTCTTCTTGGATTTTCTCTTCGTATCCGCTAGCCTTATATGCAGCAATGGGATCGATAGGAAGCCCCATCTCAGTGCGAATTTGTGCTAGTAAGGGTCTGACATCGCTGCGATAAGCGTCCGTCAATAGGTTGTGAGCAGCAAGAACTTCTCCAGTAAGTTGAAGTTCGGCCAAAGCAGCCCTTGGGACCAACAGCGATTTAGCATAGGCTTCCTGGCAGTTGAGGACCGATTGGATCATCGGCGCCATTTTCCCTTCTACGTTGTGATTTTGGTCAATCATGTAGGCGATGTTAACGGCCGTCTCCCGCGCTGGCTCATCAACACCCTGGGCCGCACCGGTTAGCTCATTGAATATCAGAAACAACTCATATGGATTCACACTACCCACCATCAAATCATCATCAGCATATTTGCGATTGTTAAAATGAAAACCGCCCAACTTCCCTTCATCTAGCAAAAAAGCCACAATCTGCTCGATGTTGACGCCTTGTGCATGATGGCCCAAATCTACCAGCACCTGCGCCTGATCTCCCAATTTTAGACTCCAGGCATAAGCAGTACCCCAATCAGGGATATCCGTGCTGTAGAAGGTCGGTTCAAAGAACTTATACTCGACGAGCATCCGTGTACTGGCTGGAAGATGTTTATAGACAATCCGCAGATTTTCCTCAAATCGATGTTTCCTCCCGCGTAGGCTGTCCTGTCCAGCGTAGTTGGTGCCGTCAGCAAACCAGAGGCTAAGGATGTCACTATCAAACTCACCCATCAACTCACAGCACTCCAAAATGTGGTCAAGCGCCAGTTCCCTGATAGGAGCCTGTGGATTACCAAGTGAACCTAGCCTGTATTCATCATCCTGAAACACATTGGGGTTTACTGCACCGATACGGATACCTTGAGCCTCAGCATACTGGCGCATGGCCGTGTAATCTTCATCTGCCGGCTTGTCCCAGGGAATATGGACAGCAACGGTGGGGGCGATACCGGTCATTCTGTGGACCAAAGCTGCATCATCAAGCTTTTGCTGCGTAGTGGTTGCGGCCCCGGGCCAAGCAAAAGCTTTGAAACGGGTGCCGCTGTTTGCATATCCCCAGCTAGGTGTTTCAATGTGTAGTTGTTTAAGTGATTCTTTGACCACGGCAACATCGATTCCCTGCCGTTCCAATCGTTCTGCCAGAACATCATAAGCTGCCTGATAATCTTGCATGTTGTTCTCCTTTAGAATGTGTCGGGTGCCGGAATCAAGAACCGGTTTTATCTGGCGTGCCAACCCTATCCACCATGCGTTTTAAGCACCGAAACAAAATATTAATCGCGAATGATTCCCCATAACCCTAAATCCCGATACAAGCGTTTGCTATCGACAAAAACACTGGCGTCGATCCCTTGCCGGACAGCAAGCATCGTCCGCACGGGGTGGTGGTCAATCCATAAGCTTTTACCTGGGATGATCACACCCGCTTCTACCAGCGATTGCAGCAATGCCTGGTGGCCCGAAATATACTCAGGTAATGAATAAATGGCCTCATCCTCAAACCACCGATATAGAGAATTCTTTGAAATAACGGCGGCTACCTGCTGAGAAAGGCTACTAGAGACCAACCACAGCTCAAAACGATGGTGTAAAGTGTCGAGTACTTTAGCCATCCCCGGCTTAATTTGGTGGACAGAACTCGGCGAGACGACAACTCCTTCCAACAAGAACACAAGGCGTGTGATTCGGTGCACGGTTACTCCCCCATGACTTGTACAGTAACATTTCGAGGGCACCCTTGTGGATCCATATCGATCATAATGATCTCTTGATAGCTGCCAATCATCAGGTCAGCATCAGCAACCGGGATCGTGACTGAAACGTTTAGCATTGCAGTGCGGACGTGGGCAGCACCATTCGAATCATATCCGCGCAGATGATGTTTGTACTCGTATGCCAGCGGAACGATACTATCGAGCACATCTTGCAGATCAACCAAAATCCCCACCTCGTGCTCGATAATTAGAATGGCGCCGGTAGTATGCCTGTAATAGACGAGCACGGAGCCTTCTTTGATACCCGATACCTTGATAACATCGCGCACCTGATCAGTGATATTGAGAGCGTAAAAGTCCCCTTCGGTAATAAAGGCCAGTTTTTCTGTAAACACCATTTTACTGCACTAATCTCAGAAACTGTTGCACATTCTCGACCAGATCATCGCCAGCGGAATGGAGGCCACCGCCGACCAGGAAGATCGCGTTTTTTCCATACATATCGAGCAATTCGGGCACTCTCTCAAACTTCATGCCACCACCTGCACAAGGCATCATTGGCTTGATATGCGCCATTGGGGCACGGCACCCATCAATAACACCCTGACAATCGTCAAGGGTTGTGGGAAAGCGCCCCCCGTAGTTGACAAAGACTGGCGAATCCGCACCCGCAAGACGGTGGAGTTGACCATAATAAGCATAGTAGGAAAACCCGCCATCTGGATTATGCACAAAGTTCCCGGTGACCGTCGGGTGGCTCAAAATAGGCAGATTTACGCGATCATCGTCAGCAACCTCGCGCATTGCATCAAAGCCGGTCAGCGCGGGGGAAATCAGCAGAGCGGTGGCACCGGCATTTTTCGCAAATATCGCCCGTTCAACAATATGCTTAACCGGTCCAGTGATATTTGCAGCGTAAATACAGTTTAAGCCTGTTTTCCGATTGGCTTCAGCTACTGCTTCGGCGAGGCGTGGGACTCGTTCCTCAAAAGGAGAGAAAGGTAAATTGGTGATACCGTGATCGTCCTTCATGATATCAAGCCCACCCAACGCGCATTTATGGGCCATATCAGCCAATTGCTCAATTGACAAGCCCATCGGCTTAATTGCCGTGCAAATCAGTGGGCGATCGATCACTCCAAGCGCCTTACGCCAACCGTCCGGCCCGAAACGAGGACCTTTGTAGAGGCTCAAAAGAGTATCTGGGAAACTCATTTTTTCTACCCTAATACCGGGGATCAAGCTGGAAAGTCCTTGAACAACATTCAACAGCTGTAGAAAGTCAGTTCCAGCGGTTTCGATTGCGTAGCTTATGGTGACCGTATATCGCCCCTTTTCGATCTTTTCAAAGAGCTCAATCTGCCCAACCAGACTGGTCAGGAGATTGCTCTCGGGGATAAGGTGGACAGGAAATTCAACCGTTTGTTCAACGGTGATATTATTGGCTTTAGTACGAACCTCCTCATCCGTTCCTGTAATCTGATACTGAACATGGAAGCGTTCACCTGATAGGCCTGGAACGTGCAAGTTACTCGGTAAGGTTGTCATGATTATTGCCTAGCTCACGGTTATGGCCATTTTTTTGCAGGAGTTTGCATAAACTTAACACGATGGGTCTCGTCTAGCCGGGTGTGGATTCAGTCAACATCTCTTTGGCTCAAAAAATTTGGCTCGTCCGAAGCGTGGGTTCTGAGCAAATTCAACCTTCTTTACGTCGAGATCTGTTACTTCGTCACGCAATACGAGATCGAGAATGCCTTCGAGCGACGCTTCAACGAAACCATCCATATCGATATTTTCTAGACGTGTACCGCTTGCCTTAATTCAAAACGTATCATCTCCAATCAAATCCGAGTTATTGCCTTCAGTAATAATCACATAATCACGCGAAGGGTGCAATAACTCGTAGCCTGCGAAAACTTCTTCCGGACCATAATCTGGCTCGTAAACTATATACAGATCAACCCAATTAACGACCTTTGCGGGTATCATACCTCTATTCTTTGGATGAGGATTATTTCGCATGTTTTGGTTTATCATTGCACATGTCTTCTCAACTCTGTTGGATTATGTCGGGCATGATGGTCGCTCCCACGATCAGGAAGCACTGTGGCCTATAAAACAAAAAGAACCCCCTAGTAGACTTGAGAGTTCCTTATCCTATAGTATTTTGCGATAGGCCAACGGGAGTGACGGAACCGTCCTGTCGCAGCGCTCGCAGCGCGTGTCGCGCATAGTTTTCAGACCTCAGGTGGAAGGCAAACGGGGCAGACGGGTTGATTTGGCATCTTCTCCTGTTCTACCCCGTTCTGACCTTCTACTCAACAGTGTAAAGTAAGAGGGAGCGCGCGCTCACTTGTATAAATGTGGTCGTTGTCTTTTACCCAAGTATATGGCATCAAGGGACCAAGCCCTTCGATGCCTTTCTGACTACCCTAACCGAGTTTTCACGCTCGCACCTGTTTTGCACCTGCGTCCACAAGCCAAAGATTTTACTGTGCAGCCGCCAGTTGGGTCAACGACCAATCGTCCAGGAACCAACCATTATTGGCCATAATGTAGCGGTTGCGGAACGCCGCACCAACGCGCACATTTCGCGCCTCAGCAACCGTGAAATCATAAGTCCGTGTATTGGGCTGCCCGCTCGTTGTACCCTGCCAACCGCTGCCACCACCATCCACAATCACGCGCGCTTCAGCAGCCAGCGGGTCCGTGGCATAAGTCTTTTGTCCCGCGTCATACCCCGCTACCGTGTCCGGCACAAAACTAATTTTCATGCGGTAGTTGCCCGGCGGTAGAGCCACATCCGTGAACATGCTAAAACTCGTCGGTGCGCCGCCCTTAAAGGCCTTCACCGTCTTGTTCCCGTCCATGATGAACAGACTGTGCTCTGCCGGCGGCAAGTCCTTTGCCGGAACGACGCGCACCTCAGGCCGGTTGAACAGCCCCCCGGCACCTTGCTCCAGATTGTTTGGCCCTTCATCGGTAGCCAACTGCCAGCCGTCCGGTACCTGCAGTTCATTGTAAAGATAAAAGTGCCAGTCGCCTTCAAAGGAAGGGTTGGGCAGCAGATTCGTTTCTTGCGCAACAACCGCTGGGGGTTGTTCCTCCTCCGGCGCCGGTATAGGTGCGGGCGGTTGGATTGGCGGCAGCTCGTCGGCTACACCGGGAATCAGGAGTTCCTGTCCGGCAATGAGCAAGCTACTGTCATTCATCTTGTTGGCAGCCTGCAACGCGGCGATCGTTGTGCCAGCTTGCTCAGCGATCGTAGCCAGGGTATCTCCTGGTTGGACGGTATAAGCCGCGCCGGTCACTGCCGTCGTTGGGGTCGGTTCAGGTGTTGGTAAGATCGTCACTTCGACCGTGGGTTCTTCGGTTGGCACGGCTGTCGCTACGACTTCGACAAGCCGTGTCACTTCCACAGCGACTTCCTGGATTGTTTCCTGCATTACGACCCGCGTCACTTCCACGGTCACCGGAACCTGTTCCATGATGATGCGTGTCACTTCGACCTGCTGTTGTGATGTTGCGCAACCAGCCAGAATAAGCAGCACCAGAGGCAATAAAAAGACAATTAGACGATTCTTCATTGGGCAAAACTCTCTCAAGAACAGTTTCAATTTCCGCGATATGTCAGTCAGCACGATCCCGCTCAACGTGACCAATTTCGCGCCTATCGCAAACGGGGAGAAGCGTAGCACAACGTTGTCGGCAAGCAATAGATCTTTTCCATTCCTAAGGGACGAGCAATCGCCCGCAGGGTACAGAAACCACAGTGAACCGAATTTTGCATGAGAAATCCCCTGTGTACCAGAACGAATTGTCAATGGCCGGATAACAGTTCCTAAAGCGGATGACCAAGTGTGGATCAATACTCCGCTGCCAACCGCCGTTTCCGGAGCTTTATCACTTGTCAAGATATGTTCATGGATTAATACATGATATCGATCCTTTCGCTGCAATATTTTCATTTGATGTCACCAAATCGACTTAGGTACATCTAAATAGGTGGTAGCTTAATTTGGTTGCCTTAATATATTTGCCCGAGTACATTATTGTGAAAAAGGAGCAAGTACACTTATGCCCATGTACACATTCGTCTGTCGCGAGTGCGAGCAGCCATTTGAAAGAAAACTACGCATGTCACAGTCAAGTGAAACGCAAGAGTGTCCCGTCTGTGGTAGCATGCATACCCGAAAATCTATTGGCACAATCGCCATCAGCGGGATCAGCCGCTCGACTGCACCGGCAATTAGTGCCCAACCTTCTCGCAGCCCATTCACTTGAGCAGGCAGCTGCTAAGCAAGCAGTTTGCTTGCAAGAATGTTATTAGAAGGTGCAAAAGATCGCAGACGTAAAGGATGAAGGATTTTATTGGTTTCTAACACAAGGAATAGTCAATCGGCGGCAGGTGTTTGGCGGCATCATCAACGATTGCTTTCGTGTGCCAGAGTCAAGAGCAATCCGCCCCACATGATCTGATTAGAACTGAAAAAGATGTCCTTTCCGCTCCGCTAGATGAGGGTAATTTTGGCACGGCCGTTATCGTGAAAACGACCTATTTGGAAGCCTGAATTGTTGAAAGAGTTGACGTGGTGAGCCTTCTCAGAGATCATGATAATTGGTTGACTCCCATTGTTCAAACAGGAATAACCGATCTCGTTTGACAATCAATACCGCGATCCAGGTTTTTGCGTAGTATGCGGTGGTTAGCGTTCGAATTCAGGGAGTTTATCCATGCCGGCTTCTTTGGCCAATCCCTCGACCATAGCTCGAAGCTCCGTTACCTGATCCGCCGGCAAATCTGGGGGCTGGTAAGCGTTGAGCAAGTCCTGCACTTGAATTTTGGCACGTGCAAATACATCCGACCTACCCATCTGCTGCCAGGTGCGAATGGAACCGCGATCGATCACCGGGGACGGCAGATATTGTTCTTCTCTTAGCAACTGGCGCGTGAGGCGCTGCTTCAAAAATTCACCTTTGAAATCGATCCCCTCGTACATGCCTGTCGCCAGGGGCGTGGTATGGACTTGCATGCCCTTGAGCATTCGTTTTGCCATACCAATGGCTTCGGCATCAATCACTAATTTCTCGATGCTCATGCAAGCCAGGAAATCTAACATGCCGGCCCCGGAGATCATGTTTATTCCGGCCAAGGCGCCAATCATAGCCGTGGTGCTGCTCTCCATGCCGGCCTGGGCATCGACGATTTTGGCATCACTGGCGCCCATATAGGCGTGGGTTGGAAAACCGAAATATTTTCCCACCTGGGCGTAAGCGGCATCGATCATGGCGGTTTCTATTGCGCCCATGGGCGTGGTCCCCTGACGCATATCCATGATGGCCGGCGCCCCGCCCCAGACAATGGGCGAACCCGCTTTAGCAAGTTGGTGGATGGTCATGCCGCTGATAGATTCAGCCGCATGCTGCACAACCGAACCTAGTAATGTGACAGGCGCTGCAACCCCTGCCAGGGGCATCGAGACGATTTCGGCCGGGATGCCGGCCCGAGCCAGGTCTAGCAGGCTTTGAGAAGCGAAATGACTCCAGATCAGCGGCGGCGAGGGGCACACATCGAAGACGGCCGTCGGCTTTTGGGCCAGCGCCTGACGTCCACCAGCAAAGATTGCCAGCATATCAATCATCGTGCCGGTGGTTTGCGCCGAGAAAGCCCCGGTGACCACGGGTTTATCAGAGAACAGCAGCACCAGATACAGGCGGTACAGGTCACCGATATCTTTTGGGATTTCGCTGCATACCAAAGCTGTGGATTGCGCATCGTACTGCCAGAGGTGATCGGCAATTTTGATGACTTTAATCAGATCCTGGGTGGTTGCCGGTCTATGATGGAGGGAGTCGGAGTCGAGTACGTTCACTCCTGAGGAGCCGGGATCAAAATGGACGGCATCTCCCCCATAACGCACGGCGGGATTCCCCTTTTTACCAAAGAGATAAAACTCGCGGGGCACGGTTTCCAACGCGTTGCGGGCAAGCTGCTCAGGGATGTGAACCACTTCGCGTGCTTCCTCCACGCTGGCGCCGGCGTCTGCCAATAAGGCGCGCGCCTCTTTGAGTTGGACCTTGATCCCAGGATCGATGAGCAGTTGAAAAGCCTCGTCAATGATCTGGCGAACTAATTCTGGCGCTAAAATTCTTAGTTGTGGCTGCATAATTTCACTTCTTTTCTATCGCTGCGCTAATGTGGGTAAATTCCTGGCTGACCTTGGGTTCAAGCGGCTCGGGCTGATGCGACTCACAGCGCTAGAAGTTCCTTAGCAACCGCCACCGCACCGACAGCATCCTCGCTAAAACCGTCTGCGCCGATTTCTTGAACCCAGTCTCGCGTGACGGGTGCCCCGCCAACCATGACTTTGATCGTTGAGCGTAACCCGATATCCTCCAACGCTTCGACGACATCACGCTGCCTCACCATAGTGGTTGTGAGGAGGGCACTGACACCAATGATAT
>CAVONO010000002.1:0-47399 GCA_963697305.1 uncultured Chloroflexia bacterium | reverse complement strand
GGAGCGACGGGGATCGAACCCGCGATCTCCGGCTTGACAGGCCGGCGTGTTAACCACTACACCACACCCCCTCTCGTTAAGCAAAGGAAATAATATCAGATGTACGGGCACGTGTCAACAAAATTTATCTTTCGCGGCCCGTCAAAATTGCCATTGCCTCACTGCGATCGCCGGCCCTCCCTAACAACGAATCAGCCGCCGCAGTCGCTTGCTCCACAGTCACGCCAATGTCCCAAGAAAACGGCCGTTCCTTCTCCACCTCGCCCAGATCCCGCCACAAGGCTATAACATTAGTCTTAGAACCATACGGCATCGAATAGACAGGATCACTCGGGCCATAAATAGCCAACGTCGAGCAGCCCGTAGCCGCCGCAATATGAGTTGGCCCGGCATCATTTCCCACGTAGAGATCGGCCACTTCGCAAAATGCCCCCACTTCCCCTAGGCTCAATTGTCCGCAAAGATCGGTCACCTTGCCCGCCATCATTCCCCCGATCGCTTGCGCCAACGGCCGTTCCTCCCCAGAACCCACTAATACCACCCGTGCGCCATGTTGTCGCATCAAGTGATTGCCCAGCAAAGCAAATCGCTCAACAGGCCATCGTTTGAGCATTTCCGACCGGTAAGGATTATGCCCACCACCGGGATGTATAATCACCAACGGGACATCCCCCAGCCAATCGATATCTTCCACAAGGCGCTGTGTCACAGCCAAGCGATCACGATCTGGCGGGTAAAATTCCATACCCACGCTGCCTATCGTTTCCTCACCAACGCCAACAGCCTCTGCCAGAGATAAATAGACAGCTGCCGCTTGTTTCATATTTCGTGGTGGGCGAACCGCAACCGTGTGCGCAAAGCCACGACTCCGGATATTTAAACCTACCCGTTGTGGGATTCCTGCCTGCCAGGCAATATAACTCAGCACGCCCGACCGGCTAGGCATGAAACACGTATCGTACCGCTCCTGACGCAATCGCTTCACCAGCTGGCCAATTTGGCGCCAGCTACGCTTTTGAATATCGCCCTCACCTGTACTGATCAATTCGGTCAGGCGCGGGTTGGCAACAATCGCCGGTCGCGCCCAATCGCCTACAGCCCAGTCAAATCGCGCCTCAGGATAAGCTTCACAAAGAGCGGCCAACAGCGGCGTAGCCAGCAGCACATGGCTTAAACAGCAGGGCTTCAATATCAGCACCTTCACGGGAGGCCTAAACGATTTGCTCGCAAAAAGAGCAAAAGGTATCCGTGCCATCCGAGATGCGCTAACCGTTAATAAATTTTCACGGGGCATTGAACAATCCTAGTTCCCAACCGTGATTAGCGTCTGAATCTGTTCAAACTTACCTTCGCCGACCCCGGATACTTCCATTATCGCTTTGATATCTGGAAAAGGCCCGTTAACGGCCCGGTAATCTATGATCTTCTGTGCGGTGACAGGGCCAATACCAGGAAGTGTATCCAGTTCCTCAAGAGCCGCCGAATTGATATTCACCAGACCTCCGCCAGAACCAATATCGATTTCGCTGGAGCTTCGCAACGGAGCAGGATCGGACAACACGTTCGGCGGGGTAGCCGGCGCTTCAACGTTGGATGGAATGTGCACATGGACGCCATCAGATAACGGTTGCGCTAGGTTAACCGCTGCCGAATTAGCCGTCTCCGTAAAACCACCTGCTGCTTCCACAAGTTGCTTGATCCGGCTGTCTGCCGGAAGGGCATAAACATCAGGGGCCAGCACCTCCCCACTCACATAAACCTGGATAGGTGGTGGTGTCTCCGTTGGCAGCGCTGTCGCCGATGGCGCAGGCGGTAAGATGTTAATAGGCGCCGGGGTGCTGCGATCGCGCAACGCCAGCGCGCCCGCTCCCATTGCTGCACCGGCAATGATGCCTATGACAGCTATCAACATCTTGCTGGGATCGATCTTCATCCCTTAACCACAGCAACCGGCACAATTCGGGCTACCTTTTTGGCAATGCCCGCCCTATGCACAACATCGATCACACGATCCACATCCTTGTAGGCAATTGGTGCTTCTTCGGCCAGGCCACGCAGACTGCCGGCCCGCACGTGAATACCCTGTGCTTCCAACTGCTTGCGCAGTTCGCTTCCATGTACAGTTCGTTTGGCTCTTGAACGGCTCATGGTGCGACCGGCGCCATGGCAGGTGGAACCAAAACTCTGGGCCATGGATCCCTCCGTACCCACCAAGACCCAACTGGCCGTGCCCATAGAACCGGGCACCAGCACTGGCTGGCCGATGTCCCGGTACCTGTCCGGCAGCACCGGCGAGCCGGGTCCGAAAGCACGCGTAGCTCCTTTGCGATGAACACAAACATCCATACGACGGCCGTCCACGTCATGCGTCTCGATCTTGGCCATATTGTGCGCAATATCATAAATCTGGTAAAGGTGAAAATTCTTCACCTTGCCCGCCAGCGCCACTTCAAAGCTCTGGCGAATGAGATGGGTCAACACCTGTCGATTGACAAAGGCGTAATTCGCCGCTGCACTCATCGCCGCCAAGTAATCTTGCCCTTCCGGGCTGCTAAGTGGGGCACAGACCAGTTCCCGGTCCGGCAGATCGATCCCATAGCGGTGCACAATCGGTTGGAATCGTTTGACATAGTCGGAACAGACCTGATGACCAAAGCCACGCGATCCACAATGAATTTGCACCACGATTTGTCCGGGAAACAGTCCCATGCGCTCTGCCGCAGTCTGGTCAAAAATCTCTTGCACGGCGTCAACTTCAATGAAGTGATTTCCCGCCCCCAATGTACCCACCTGGTCAAGCCCGCGCTCAAGTGCACGATCACTGACCTTCGCTGCATCTGCGCCACGGATCTGGCCATTTTCCTCCGTATGCTCCAGATCCATTTTTGTCGCGAATCCGTTTTTTAGCGCCCATCCCCCACCTTGTTCTACCAGGGAAATAAGTTCATTACGTTTCAGGCGAATAGCCCCGCCCTTCCCTACCCCGTGCGGGCAACTCCGCTGTAATTGCGTAGCCAGCTCATCCAGGTACGGAGCAACACCCTCCTCGTCCAAATAGGTCCCGAGCAGGCGCACGCCGCAATTGATGTCATAACCAACCCCCCCAGGTGAAATGACCCCATCCGGCAAGGCCGTGGCCACGACACCACCAATAGGGAAACCATATCCCTGGTGAATATCAGGCATAGCCAGCGCATATTTCACGACGCCAGGTAAGGTAGCCGTATTGATCAATTGGTCCAGGCTCTTATCTCCTAGCGCTCCCTCCAATATAACTGCGTCAGCATAGAAACGCGCCGGCACACGCATATCGGAACGAAATGACTTGGGAATCTCGTAAATAGTTGGCGCAATCTGTCTAAAATCACCCCGCTTCATTTTCTTACCCTTTCCAACCCGTAACAGGCCATGGTACGCGGCCCGACCCATGACTTTATTATGCCGCCGTCTCTCCCGCCTGGCTACACGTCGAATACAATGGTTGTCTCCACGCCATCCTCTCCACTTATTATGGCCAGATTATGATAAGTCACAGCCTTGATATGTTTGTGCAATATCGGCGCACGCCCTCCCCGAACGACCGCTTTCAAAGTCGTCGACGTCGCTTCCACCAGCTCAAACTGGCGGAAAACCAACTGCTCCTTCTCCGCCCAATAGGCCAGTTCACTGAGCCACTCCACCAAGAGGCTTTCCGTATCATAGGCTGCCAACTCCAACTCCCGTTTCACATCAAGCGGCAGTTTCACCAGTTCACCGGCCAGCAGAGTACTCATTCCTATGGCCGCATTCTCAAAAAGCTGCGCAAGATCAGCCCCCCTGACCCGGATTGCCCAGTCGGCCGTATGGTCAATCACCTCAAAATACTGTTCAGACATCAAAATGCACCCGATCCTGCCCCTGCAGATCCTTGCTATTGCCAGACACAGGTAACAGGGATGATATCATTGTAGCATGGCCATATCTACGACTCAATCCCCATTCAGGTCATGAGTGGTCAGATCTGCAGAAACCTGGTTTTTTGCTCCTAATTGAAAAGCCCTAGCGAAAAGCCCAGCATTAATTCACTTCAATAGCCGGGTTTCTAGGCTCCATTAACAAAAGTGACGCGCCGCGGATCTTTGCCGCTATAGTTAACTTAGTGTATCTTAGCAGAGGCTATTAGCGTTCGAAATAAACCAGCCAACTAAAGAACGTTCCTGCCCTTTCAGGTGAAAAATAATGAGTGAACAAGAACAACAACCCCCTCAAGCGGCCAAGCCCAAGAGGAAGCGAATCAATATTCACATGCCTGAGGATCTTAAGCCTGTCTATGCCAATGTCGCATTTATCAGCCATTCATTGGCCGAGCTAGTCATCGACTTCTCCCAGGTGCTACCCCGTTCGCCACGCGGCTCCGTGCAGGCGCGTGTCGTCATGACGCCGATGCACGCCAAGATGCTGCAAATGGCGCTGGCTCAAAATCTGGCCAATTACGAAAGGCAATTTGGTGAGATCCGCCTGCCGCAGCGCGGCTCGGCCCTGGCCGACAATTTCTTCCGCTTCCCGCAGGAGGGACAAGAAGGCCCAGAGGACAATAAAGACGAGGAGTAACAACTGGCTGCTGAAGATCAGGACCGGGTCAATCTGCGCCTATCAGCAAAAATCTGCGTCCCCCTAGTAAATACGAACAGACTGGTCAGGCATTATAGAAGACTATGAATCAAAGAGAACTAGACAACACGGCCGACACAATCCGGCAACATTTTGAGAACGTCAACGAAGCGCGTAACCTGGCCTATGACCGGTCGCGCAGCCTGATCAGCCTCTGCGCACGGGCTATTCGCGCCGTTCATCGCGACGAATGGGAAACGGCCGAAACACTCATTGCCGAGGCGCGAGAAGCAGCACACACCCTTACCAAGGACGTGAGTGATTACCCCGCTCTATACTTCACCGGCTATACACAAGACGCCATTAAGGAATTCGTCGAAGCCAGTCTGACCTATGCCCTGGTGCGGCATCGCCCTTGGCCAGGCCCAGAAGAACTGGGGGCTGAAGACAACACCTGGCTCAATGGATTGGCTGAGGCAGCCACCGAATTGCGCAGGCGAATTCTGGACATCATTCGCCATGGTCACAGCGACGAAGCTGAATATTTGCTTGGCGCCATGGAACAGATCTACAGCATTCTAGTCACCTTTGATTTCAATGACAGCATCACTGGCGGACTGCGCCGTCGCACGGATACGGTGCGCGCTGTCCTGGAACGGACGCGCGGTGACGTCACGACGAGTATTCGACAAGCAGAATTGGAATCCGCACTGCATGCGTTGGAAACGCGGCTCGGCAATATTACGATCTGAGTGATTCAGGCGCTTAAACAGGGGGTGGAGATGCCCACCTAAACAACAAACCAACTCCTAAACCACCAACCAGCCCGACAGCAGCGCACAGAGGAATCTGTTGCATGACCCAGCTCACCTCGACAGTTGAAAACTCTGGTCCATGAGCATGAAGCCCGGTCTTAATCGCCATTAAGAACAAAATAAGCAGCGCGCTACCCAGACCCAGGAGAACGCCCAGAACGGCCGTAGCCAATAGCCAAACAGTCAACGACACCGTCCGGCCGGCCAGGGATTTGCGTACGATGGCAGCTAGTATGAGGATTGCGGTAAAGACAGCAAACAGCAGCGTCAACGGCAAGTCACCCTCAAGCGTGACCCAAACAAATGCACATACAATCCACAGGAGTGTAAACCATCTTAATCCTGGAACACGTTCGGGAATTTTCATGGTATTAACGCCTACCTTCAACTTCCACGAACTGTGCTAGAATCCATAGTCATGAACCAAGCACAGGTGCCACAAGATCTAGATAGTAGGATCCTGCAACCGCTTGATAAGTAATCATAAGGAGAAATTACAGTGTCAGATGATCCAATCAAAGATGTTCTTACAAGAATCCCCTATGGCTTCTACAGCCTGACCTCTCATTTTGAGGATGACGCCAATGCTATGGTCTTCAACTGGTTTTCTCAAGTTTCCTTCAGCCCGCGCCTGGTCGCTGTCGGACTGGCGCGCAAAGCCTACACCCATGACCTAATCAACAAGAGCGGCGTATTTGCGGTTAACATCTTCAAGAAAGAGGATCAGGAAATAATGAGCCAGTTCACAAGTGGACGCGCCAAACGACCGGACAAAATGGAAAATGCCGTTTACACACCCGGTCCCGATACGGGCTGCCCTATTCTAGAAGGCGCCGCAGCCTACCTGGAATGCAGGGTAGTACAGATGGTAAACACCGGTGGCGATCACGACATCCTTATCGGCGAAGTAATCAACGCTGGAATCCTCAAACCAGGTGATGTCGACGACACCCTCACTCTACCTTACATCGGCTGGAGCTATGCCGGCTAATAACGCGGCATAAGCTGTCAGCCTTCAGCTGTCAGTTGTCAACTGTTTATCAGGGTGCCTCTGGGGTAACAGCAAACCCCTTCGGCACCTCCTGTACATAAGGAGGAGCTGGCCTAGGTGGATTGTCCGTGAAAATCACATTTTCAAATCCCAGCCCAGCCAGGAAATTGGTCATAAATTCTCGGGCATTATTGTTAGCCCTTTCCAGGATTTCGCTTTCGGCAGCTGCCTCTGCGATGGCTTTTTCCGCCTCTATACGAACCTGGGTCTCCAACTGCGGGTCAGAGCGCGTGAGGATACCCGTATCCCGATCAGCCACAAAAGACTTTTCATTGTCTAGCAAGGGGATATCCTCAAAGATATGGACTTCCGGTAGGTAGACGTAAACAGTCTGCGGATCATAGACCTGCAAATCATCCACCGCCATATCCGCGAAATCAAGGCCGGCATACACCTTGCCGTGGGCGACAAACACCATACTTTCACCCAAGGCGCCCCATAGCAGATCCTGCCTGGTCTCGGCCGTAATCACCTTCTCAAACTCAAAAGAAGCAGTTTCCAACCGTGCCAGATCGTTTATTTCGCGCACGATTGTGGCCGGGTTGGGTAAAATGACCGGTGTCACCGGCAAGGTCAATTGGCGGACCAGGTTACTCACCGGTTCTACCACAGATTCCTTTGTCTTGTTCAGCCCGACCGCAAACGTAATGGCTAAAAACGAGAGCACACCCATAAACAGAATCACACTCACATATGCCAAATTGCGCAGGCAGCCTGTGCTCTTCGAATTCGTGGCAGCTTCCGGCACAGCTTCTTCAGTCGAACCAGTTTCCTTCTCTTCCATTATTAAACAACCTCTTTCAGAGTCGTCATTATAATCCGTAACAGTTCCTATACGTTATTCGTCCAAAATACTCTCACAATGCAAAACACACTTGTCAAGCCTCTGTTTCGTTGATTCACCGCTTACCAAGCAAGCTTCATCTCACACTAATAAATATCGGGGCCAGCGTATTTCCCAATCAGCGACGCTGATTGTTGGCTACTCACTGTTCGCTGATGGCCGCCCGCTGTTTACAGTTCACGGTTGACTTTTGCATTCTCTCTGAGGCACAATTGCGATCATGCATATAGCGACCTGTGTCATCAAATTCCATCTTGAGGGTGTCTATTCGCTTAAAGAGAAACGGCGCATCTTGAAGTCCATCTTAACCCGGCTGCCCAAACAGTTTAATGTAGCTACAGCCGAAATCGACCATCATGACGTCTGGCAGACCGCAGTGATAGGGTTGGTTACAATCGGCAACGATGCCGGCTATTTGCACGGACTCTTGGAAAAAGCAGTGGCCTGGATCGAGCAAACACGGCCCGACGTACCTATAGATGAATACTCGATTGAATTCCTCTAGCCACCTTAAAACGACAGATGCGGACGTGCAGATATATCCTGTCTCAACTGGCGATTTGAAATGACCATGCGCGCAGACGACCTACCTATGACTGGCCAAGTCAAACTCAACCTCCAGTTCATGCCGGCGCTCTTCCATCGCCTGCCGCGCTTCGTCTTTTGCGCTTTGCCAACGAGCTTCCGCCCGCCCACGCAGATCATCTCCAGAAGCTGGTGTCAAAAACAATGTTGTTACCCCCCCCACCAGGGCCCCACACAAAGCCCCGGCCATGAAGCTAAACAGTTTCTTCATAATCTATTCCTCAAAGCGAGCATTCGATTCCAGCAGAAAATCGCGGATCCAATTTATCCCATACAATAGAATTACATTTCGCGTCCCATTATACCTAATGGTCACGATTTACTCTATAATAAACGACTCTTCTGTCCGAATATATCGAGATTGAAACAGAACCAAGCGAAGACGGCAAGAAGATTGTCTTTTACACCAACCTCAGGCTAGCCGAAGGAGCTGTCGAGCAATACGATTCTCGCGATTCCCTGGAAAGAGGTTCGCCCGTAGCTCAAGCTCTGACCACGATTGATGGAATCGCCTTTTTTGCGCATCGAAGGTTCGGATATGATCATCACAAGGGAACCAGATGTCGAATGGTACTTTATCGTTGAAGAAGTTGCAGCCGCATTAAAAGAGTTCTTCTTGTAAAGCGCCAAGTGGATTGCGCTGCGGGTGGGCCTCCTGACCGCGCTGCCTGGTGGTTACCCGCCCCGTCATAAAACAAAACTGGCTGGTGGAGAATGGATCTCCACCAGCCACGCTGATCCCTAATTTCCTGCTGATCAGAAGCGCAAACTAATCTTCGGTTTTCTCCGTAACTGCCAGAGCGATATGCAATTCCCGCAACTGGCGCTGAGCCACCTTGAGGGTGAATCGGACATGAGATCAGTAGCCTGGGCCGTTTTCGGGAAGGCCATCACCTCGCGTATATTAGGTTCTCCAGCCATTAACGCCACCAATCTGTCGATTCCAGGTGCAATTCCCCCATGTGGTGGCGCGCCATATTCAAAAGCCTCCAACATATGACCGAATTGATCCTGCGCATCCTCGATAGAAAAGCCAATCAACTCCATGATCTTGCGTTGTAACGGCCGTTCGTGAATTCTGATACTGCCGCCCGCCACTTCATACCCATTGCACACCAGGTCATATTGTTCACTAAGCACTGCGCCTGGATCCGTATCCAACAGAGCAATGTGCTCTCGCTTCGGCGAAGTGAACATATGGTGGCTCGGCGCATAATGGCCATCTTCGAGTTCTTCCTCAAACAGCGGGAAATCAATCACCCACAAGAACGCCAATTCCCGCTTATCTGTCAATCCCAGGCGCTTGGCCATCTCCACCCGCAATGTGCTCAACACATCGTTAACGACGCGTCTTTCATCGCTGGCAAACAGAATAAGATCTCCTGGCTTGGCTTCCAATCGCTCAGTTAACGCAATCAGCTGCTCCACCGTGAAGAACTTAGCGATCGGCCCACGGATCTGCTCCGTTTCCGGATGGATTGCCAGCCAGGCCAATCCTTTAGCGCCCTGTTCTTTAGCCATAACCTCCAGTTCATCAAGTTGCTTACGACTGTAATTGCCACAATTGGGCACACAGATCGCCTTGGCCGATCTGCCGGCCGCAACATTTTCTGCAAATAAACGGAAAGCGCTTTTGCCAACAATGTCCGCCACATCAGTCAGTTCCAAACCGAAGCGGATGTCTGGACGGTCCGTGCCGAACCGCTCTACAGCTTCAGCATAGCTAAGGCGTGGAAATACTTCGTAGGCCAGCGGAACAAGGCTCGCTTCCTTAACCATGCCGATCATCAGGGCTTCAATCAGCTCCAGAATATCATCACGCTCGACAAAGCTCATCTCCAGATCAAGCTGCGTAAACTCCGGCTGACGGTCTGCCCGCAAATCCTCGTCACGGAAACAGCGCGCGATCTGATAATAGCGCTCGAAACCGGCGATCATCAGCAACTGCTTCAGTTGCTGTGGGCTTTGCGGCAGAGCGTAGAATTTACCTGGATGAACACGGCTGGGTACAAGATAATCGCGCGCGCCTTCCGGCGTACTTTTGAACAAAATCGGCGTCTCAATATCAATAAAACCGCGCTCATTCAAAAATTCGCGAATGAACCTCACTGCCGTGTGCCGCACAGTAATATTGCGCTGCAATCGCTCGCGGCGCAGATCAAGGTAGCGATACTTCAGACGTGTACTCTCATCTACGTTTTCATCTCGATCAATCAGGAAAGGTGGTGTTTTGGCTGGATTAAGAACGATCACTTCATCAACCAATACCTCAATCTCGCCTGTTGCCAGCTCCGGATTCGTCATCCCCTCTGGTCGCGCATGAACCTCGCCACGTACTTGCAGCACATATTCTCCGCGGACTTGTTCAGCGACATTGAATGCTTCCTGCGAACGGCCGGAATTGACGACAACTTGGGTCTTACCATCCCGATCACGCAAATCAATAAAAACCACGCCGCCCATGTCGCGTCGTCTATTCACCCATCCGGCGAGCGTGACTTGCCGGCCCACATCTTCCCGCCGCAATTCGCCACAGCTATGTGTTTTAAGCATCGTATAAGCCTTCCAAAAAACTAAAAGCGCACCAAAATCTGCGCCCTAGAAACTAAGCCAATTCTCCAATGTGGAGACATCTAATTTGTCGGCGAAATTGTATCATGTCGGAATACACGCGACAACGATACCCCCAGCCTGCTCAGGGTAAGAGGAGTCCATCGGTCGGTGCCCTAAGCCTGGCAGAAGCTTGTCCGAACAAAGCGAGCGGAATCCCTACCTTTCCCAATCTGCGAAATCAACGCAACCTTTGTTTCCTCGCACGCAATACTTATTTGTAAGAACAAATTGATAAAAATTGACACTGACCTAGCTCTCTGCTAGAATGACGCCAATTCTTCAAGTCATAATAGTGAGGTAAAAAGCGTATGATAAATACCCTTGATGAAACCAAAGTTGAGACCATTTTTGTGACCGCATCAGCGGCAGCGACCGTGCGCGATCTTCTTCAACAGAAGGGTGTACCAGATTATGGTTTGCGTGTCTTTGTTTCCGGTGGTGGATGTTCCGGCATGCAATATGGCATGGCTTTAGAGGCGGAAGCCCGTCCCTACGATCATGTGATTGAGCAGGACGGTATCCAGATCTTCGTTGATCCAACCAGCATGATGTATTTGAACCAGGCCACCATTGATTACGAAGACAGTTTGATGGGTGGCGGATTCAAGATTGACAATCCCAATGCCGTTTCCGCTTGTGGCTGCGGCTCATCCTTCAAAACAGAAAATGGCCCGGCGGCTGGCGGTAGTTGCGCTTGCTGATGATTTAGTTTACGGACGCCTTTTTTGAGTTCTGACCAATTACAAACGGAGCGCGTGCATTGAGGCAAGCGCTCCGTTTTCATATATAAAGCATGACACAACGTTACTTCACCATCGCAGAGGCCAATGCACTCCTACCGGAAATCAAGCCGCTTATGGCCCAACTTCTAGAAATGCGGGCCAAATCGTCTCGCTTGAGTCAGCAACTAGTTGATTTGCTCGAAACACCCCACCTTGACTTTGGCGGTCCTATACCTACCGCCCTGGCGCAGGATTTCATAGTAATAGAAACTCTGCTAAAAAAAGTTCGATCATATGGTTGTATCGTCAAGAATCTGGAAGCCGGATTGGTCGACTTCCTGGCCCAAATCGACGGCCGTGACGTATATCTCTGCTGGCGTTACGGGGAAGAGAGCATCACCTACTATCATGAATTGCACACCGGCTTCCCCGGTCGCAGACCAATACACTAATTCGCTCCTCAGACCACCCCACCACTGCTAGCTATCATAGCTCTGCGCAACCCATCCACCCGTCTCCAACAAAAATCACTCGCGTCCAACTTTATGTCAACAACAGATCCCATATCTTCGATAGTTGTTTTCCACAAATTAAAACAATTATCGCCTGTTCTGCATCACGTCCCATTTCTGGTATATTCCCATCTGCTTGACACTAAATCAACTTGACGACACGGATCAAATGAATGACCAATACCACAATTTGCCCTACATGTGGCCACGATATAGCTGAATATACCGACGCCTGTCCACACTGCAACCAGTCGCTCTGTCCTGAATGCAGCGCACCTTTGGCCGAGAATGCCGCCACCTGCGCAACATGCGGCGCGGAATTCGGTCTGTTCTGTTCCGAGTGCGAGCAAGAGGTAGACTTAGAAGCAACGACTTGCCCTCATTGCGGGGCTTCCCTTGCCGGCTCAAATATCGAATCAGACAGCGCGTTACAGGAGATCGATCTCATCCTTCCGCCGAATTTCAACGGCGCATGCCCCGATTGCGGCACACCACTCTTCCTCGAGGACGGCTTCTGCAATCAGTGTGGTGCCATGTTTTGTTCTGCCTGCGGCAAGGAAATTGGCGATGACGATGAAATCTGCCCTCACTGCGGGACAACTCTTTTTTTCAGTTGCCCCCTCTGCGGTTTTGAACTAACTGCCGGCACGGACCAATGTCCTAATTGTGATGCCTTAATTCCTAGCTACTGTACCCACTGCCAGGCCCCGCTACAAGCAGACGCCGAATCATGTTCTAAATGCGCTACGAAGGTCCACGTCTCGCAGCGCACGAGCGCACGAATTATTCACTCACTGATGGTAGGCGAAAAAGTGGTTCAAATCGCATCCTGCCCAGGGTGTGGCCAAAAGATGCACGTAAATGACGGAGCCTGTGCGTCGTGCAGCTATCGCTTCTGTCCCCAATGCCAGATCAGCCTTGAGAAAGACGAAGGATTCTGTCCTCGTTGCGGTCCGCACAAGACGACGATGATCCTTGTACCACAGCATGCCCGCCACTGCCCTAACTGTGGCAACCCGCTGCAGCCATTTGAAGATGAATGCCCGCACTGCGAACAGCTTTTCTGTCCGGAGTGTGAAGCTGCTTTATCCGATGAAGACGCTATTTGCCCCCAGTGTGGAGCCGAATTTGAATTTGAGTGCCCCCAATGTGGGGCCAGCGTCGGCGCCAATGCGGAGATCTGCCCATCCTGTGGATTTGATTTCTAGTTCCTAAGAACAAGCACCCTCCGCAGCATAGCGATCTTCGTAAGCTGCCTAAATCACACTTGCTCTTGGGCAAAGTGCAAAGCCTCTTCACGTGTCTCGATTTCCCCCGCGGCCTGCTTCTCCTTGATCAAGTGCAAGATACGGCCAATTTGCGGTCCTTGCTCCACGCCAAGCAAATCGATCAGTTCACGGCCGTTCAGCAAGGGCACTGGCTCGACGGTCTCTTCATGCTGCTCAAAATAGGATTGGAACAGGCGTCTAGCCAGCCCGACGAGACTTTCCCATGATTTCCACTGCCCCGGCCCATTATAGGTAGCCAGATGATCTGCCAGCGCTAACAGACCAATGTCCAGACCATTTTGCCCTGCCGCCTGGAAGTAACGGTACACAGCCCGCCGCGATGGATCAGCCCCCTGTGCTTGGGTCAGGGACAAGGGCCGCATATGGCCGTCCACGATGCGCTTTACCTGGGAGACAGCATCCTTACTTAAACCGAGATCCCGTAGCCGCTGCCCGGCCAGCTTGGCCCCTAACTCATCATGGCCGAAGAAGCGGATACGGCCGTCCTCTTCAATCGTTGCGGCACCCTTCTTACCTGCATCGTGAAATAGCGCCGCCAGGCGTAGGATTACACGGCCGTCCAGCCCACCATCAACAGGTCGTGCCAAATGCGCGCTCAACGATTTCAGGGTCGCTTCAAGAACCGTACGGGCATACCCCAATGCCTGCTCTTCGTCTACAGATCCAAAGAACAAGACTTCTTCCAAGCGTACCAGCCACCGCAACACACTCCGGGTATGGGCCAAAGCGTCCTCATGATGCGGTGCCGACTGGAAAACACCGTCCAACGCTGCTATCTCAGGCAAGGTCACTTCGAGCAATCCCACTGCTTCCATTTCTGCCAATGCCCAGTCAGGTCGGGGAGTCATTAGAATCTTTAATATCTCATCCCGTTTGCGTTCGGCCGATACTTCCGACAAACGAGGGGCCGCAGCAATCACGGCTGATCTCGTCTCCGCGGTCAAGTTGAAGTCCAAACCGGCTGCCAGACGCACCGCCCTTAAGGTCCTTACCGGATCGTCGACCATGCTATTCTCGTGAATCAGCCGGATCTGGCGCGCTTCCAGGTCCTGCTTGCCACCGGTAGGATCAATAATGGCCTTGTCAGTCCGCGCAGTTGTAGGGAGAGCCAGAGCATTGATTGTGAAATCCCTATCGCGCAGATCTGCTTCGAGATTCGGTCCACGAAAACGCGCGAAGTCAAGCATTGTCTCCTGACCGGCCAAGACCACCCGCCCGGTATCACGCTCTTTATCGAGCGCATAGGCCGGTGCCCCGATCAAATCACCAACGCGAAAGGCAAGGTCCAGGGCCCCGTGCGCTGTGACAAAGTCCAGATCATGGCTCACTCGTCCCAATAAAGCATCACGCACAGCCCCGCCAACAAGATAGATCGGCATCCTTTCCTGCGCCAGGAACGGCCGTAATTGTTCCAGCAGCGAGGCAAAAGCCAACAAATCGCCCCCCGCTTCTTCGACATAATGCAATTCTATGCGCTTGTTTGGCTTGTGCTGCTCTGCCGCCTGAACGGCTTCTTCCGCCGTGGTCCCAACCCCTACAACTTGCTCCCCGATCAACGCGACCCAGCGTCCGGTATACGGGGTCATCTCTTTCATTGGTCAAATATGTGCTCGAATACAGCCGGCTTCAAAACAGCGATATACGGAAAATTCCGGTACTCCTCCGCAAAATCAAGCCCGTATCCAACCACAAACTCGTCAGGGATTTCGAATCCCGTATAGTCGACCGGAACATCAACTTCACGCCGCGCAGGTTTCGACAGAAGCGTGCAGATGCGTACTGAGCCTGGCCGGCGAGCCTCCAAACTGCGTCGCAAGTACTGCAGCGTACGGCCACTATCAATGATGTCTTCAACAATCAGAACATGACGCTCTTCAATAGGAGCCTTCAGGTCCATAATTATCTGCACAGCCCCACTACTCTTGGTTCCGGCCCCATAACTGGAAATGGCCAGGAAGTCCAATTCATGGGGGCGCTTAAGTGCACGGCTAAGATCGGCCAGGAACATATAGCCGCCCTTGAGAACGCAAACCAGTAGAAGGTCTTCTTTATCCACATAATCATTGTCGATCTGCTGCGCAAGCTCGTGCACACGTGCCTGCACCGTCTTGTCGTCGATCATGATATGGAGAACATCATCCTCTAGATTGCGATACGCCTCCTCCTTCATTGATTGTCCTCCTCCCTGGAAGATAGAACTTCATGACATCGGCGGCAACGCGCCTCGTACACCTCAGAAGCGCCTACAAGCACAACTGGATCGTCAAAAGCTGCCGGTTGACCATCAATCAGACGTTGTGTTCTGCTGGCTTCATCGCCACATACGACACAAATAGCGTGCAGTTTTCGAACCTGCTCTGAACGAGCCATAAGCTGGGGCATCGGTCCAAACGGTATGCCGCGAAAATCCATGTCTAATCCTGCACATATAACCCGCTTGCCGTCTTCAGCAAGTGCTTCGCATACCTTCACCACTTCTTCATCAAAAAACTGCACTTCGTCTATGGCAACCACCGTCGTATCCGCGTCCAGCGCATGCAAGATTTCGGCAGCAGACGACACCGGATGCGCTTCAAAGTCGATCCCATTATGTGAGGTAACCCGTTGCGCATGATAACGATAGTCAATCGCGGGCTTAAAAACCTGTACTTTCTGCTTGGCAATAACTGCACGACGAAGACGCCGAATGAGTTCTTCAGTCTTTCCGCTAAACATGCTCCCACAAATCAACTCAAGCCGGCCTGTCGTGTTTCTACTCATTTTTCTTCCTTTTGTTGTCACCAGATGGGCCCCGTAGCTCAACAAATAGCTCGCGAGTTACGGCCGATCTCACAACCATGCCACCATTTGATCATATTACGCACTATTTTTTGACCAGGCGCCCAGCTTTATTACTGCTTCCTTTCTCACAACTCTACCCTCGTTTGGATACAATCACAACCATTTTGTCAGGTCGCCAGACACCCGATACCTGACGCTTGATACCTAAAACAAAAAGAGCAGACATGACTAAACACATCTGCTCTTCATCCAATTCTAAATAAGAGAAATTTACTGAATCAAACCCTCAGCGCGCAAAAAGCGCTTAATATCAATCAGCGCCTTCTGTCCAATGCCTGGCAGAGCCAACAGCGCATCATCACTCTTCTGTACCAAATCCAAGACATCGCCAACAGTGGTCACGCCCGCTCCCGTGAGCGCATTGGTTGCGCGGGTGCCAAGCGACATCAAGTCAACCGCCAGGTTACTCGGATCGCGCTTTTCAGCCTCCTCCTCAACCACGGCCTGAATTTCTTCACGCTTCTGCAAACGGCGCATAAAGCGATCAACCTGTCCTTCGGTATCAAGCAGCCGCTGCGTTCCAGTATAGAAAGGATGTGTACCTGACCAGATTTCAACGCGTATCTCCGGCAAGGTAGAGCCAACCACCAACACCTCTTCACCTTCGACGGTGACTTTGGCATCAGGGTACCACGTTGGATGAATACCTTCTTTCATAACTGCCGTTCCTCTATTCCTCGACCGCATAAACACTAACCACTTTACGGCCGTGCTTGGTCTCAAACTTAACCTGCCCCTCAATGAGGGAATAAATCGTATAATCTTTGCCTAAGCCCACATGATTACCTGGCTTAACCTTAGTTCCCTTCTGGCGAATGATGATGTTTCCGGGGATGACATATTCACCACCATACCGCTTAACACCTAAGCGCTTGGAGTTACTGTCCCGGCCATTACGTGTCGAACCTGCGCCTTTTTTATGTGCCATGATACTCGCTCCTTATGTCAGTCGAAATTCAACCTGCTTCTATCCCGTCACAATTTCGTCAATACGTAGACGCGTGTAACTTTGCCGGTGTCCCTGGCGGCGACGATATCGCTTCTTCGACTTATACTTCCAGACAAAAATCTTCTTGCCACGATATTGCTCAACAACAGTGGCCTTCACACTAGCGCCAGCTACAGTGGGCTGTCCAACATGCACATCCTCGTCATTTGCGAGAAGGTATACTTTTGACAGTTCGATCTGTTCACCGACTTCATAGGGCAGCTTCTCTACCGAAAAGCTGTGGCCCTCTTCGGCGCGGTATTGCCGGCCACCACTTTCTACGATCGCGTACACAATTACCTCCAAAAAGAACCGACATCCTACTGATGTCGGTTCCAACGTCGTTTCTTAAATTGTATGGGTAGTGGTCAGAAGACCCATACAACGCGATTTAAAATTATATCTCGTAAAATCCGGATGTCAAAAACGCATTTCACTTCTCATAAAATAGCGGGCAACCAAGGTTAGCACATCCCTACTTTTTTGCACGGACTACCTCCAGGCAGAGGCGTGCAAAATCAACAGCTTTGTCTTTGCCTTCTGCTACGGATTCGGCTTCATGCAGCACCTCATGCTTAACCTCCGGATCCACAGCGAAATCAACGGCAAGCAAGGGCTGAATCGAATAATCTCCATTTGCACTGCCGGCACTCCGCTCAGATTCGATGAGCTCAAGACTGCCCTTTTCCACTTCGGCTCCAACAATTACATTGCCGTACGCAGGGTGAACGTCATCCTTGAGACGCAAGCCTTGCCAGGTACAAAATTGGCAAGCGTAGCGCCAGGCCGGCAGACCGATTAATCTCACTAAACGATCTCTCTTCCGGCGCCGGATCCGCATTAGCCTGAGTTCATAACAATGTGGGCAACCTGCTTCCACGTACGTTGACTGGTTGGATACAATCCGCGAACGGGCCAGAAGGGCAAAAAGCATACCGTTCACTCCCAAGACAACAGCACTTGTCACACCCCATCCCCCGGCAGAGCGCAATAAGTATAATTCGGGCCATCCAACCAGAATACGAGCCCAAGAAACCAGGTATTGCATTCAGCAGAACTGCTGCAAGTAGAAAAAGTGCGGTGATCGCTGACAACAGAGCAATGACAACGAACAATAGCAGTAGCGTGTCGCTCATCGCAAACAAGCCCTTTGCACTCGTTCTACTTCTCCTGGGGTTCTTTGTGCCAAAATCAGCAAACTGCCCTATATCACTCTTATTTACACCAATCATGAGTATTGCCTCTACCAAATGTGTGCAATCAAGGGCAAGAAGTTCTTAACCGGGAACAGATCGCACCAGTGCAATGGCCAAAAGCCAAACTTATCCCCTGACGGGTAAGCAGCATTCGCCCTCTACATATCATGTTAATAGACTATTCTTACAAAAACACTTAACACGTTCTGTCAATTTGGAAAGCACAGGCTGAAAGTTCATCAGCGCTGAAGCATCAGTTGGATTTAAAATGGGGAATTCTATACGGGTGGTGAAGCAGAAAGGATCAGGTTGGCGCGATGAAACCGGGCGGCGGCAGGATCGAGCGACAAGGCTGACAGCACCTCATCCGGGCGGCCCGTCTTGTCAGGCTCCAGGAAAAGTTTCATATGAAGCCGGGTCAAATTATCCAAGGGTTTGTCTACCTTCAGCTCAATGATCAAGGGCCGCAAATCGTATTCCCTGGTCTTGCCCTTGCCTCGCTTACGCCAGCAAAGCAGACTATCGGCGTCCATTGTAATTCTGATGCGTTGCTGCAATTCCAATAGGTTTACCCCGTCGAGCAGAGTCACAATGTAGATCGCAGCTTTCGTAACTGATTGCAAAGAAGGTGCAGCCAATGATACCGCTTCTATTGCGCTGACCTGAATACCGGGAGCCATCTTCTCTTGCATTTGCTCGCCTGCCTCTGCCGGTTCCATTTCCTTTTCCAACCAGATGTCGGCCAATTCACAGTTGCTGGTAAAACCAAGAGGTAAAGCGGCTGCCAACGACATACGCGGTCGCCGATTAAAACCCTGGGTATAGGCAATTGGAATCCGAGAACGGTTAAACGAACGCTCCAGGGTGCGCGCTAAATCCAGGTGACCAATAAACCGCGCCGGGCCATCTTTACCAAATGTAAGGCGCAGCCGCTGTACATAATTCGCTTGCATGTTTTCTCTTAATCAACCTCCGCACAGTAGACGCGGGATAAGTCAATTGTAGCCCATTTAAAGCGCCATGGTATGAGTCCTTACTAAATTTCGTCGTTTTGTGCAGTTGGGTATTGTGATCTTTAGTCAGCTTGCTTTATAATGATAGGTATTGGGACTGTTTCTAAAGCTAGTTGTTTAGGGTAATTGATTCCCGTAGTAATGGAATTGCCAGAAGAGTAATCAATAATGAAAACGAGACTTAATACCATTCTTCTTATTTTTAGCGCAACGCTAATCCTCTCTCTAGTTCTGTTCACTGAGCTAACACCTACGGCCAACGCGGTGGGTACGGCTTCGCAGTTCACAACGGATACAGAGGCGGGATCGCTTGGCACGCAGGAAAGGGCTCCTGCTGCCGTCAACTTTGACTTCACAGTCATCATTGATGGTGGCTCTGGTGTCAATACTGTTACCAAATCCCCACTCCCAGATTATACCGTTCCCCAGACTGTCACCCTAACGGCCGTGCCTAATGTAGCTTGGCGTTTCGATCATTGGGATGATAATCTTGCTGACACTGCCAGTCCAAAAGAACTATATGTGAGCGGTGGCGAAACCATCACCGCCCATTTTGTGCAGCGCTGTTTCACTCTCACCAGGTCCCATACCGGATCAGGCTCAGATCCCGCTGCCACACCGACCAAATCCGCGCAGTGCCCTACAGCAGGGCAGTATGTTGCCGGCGAGATCATCAATCTTAGCGCGAACCCAGACCCCCATTGGACCACTTCCGGCTGGGGCGGTACTAACAACGACGCCAGCACTCTAACACCATCGCAACATGCCTGCCAACCCTATCTCGGTTATCGTAAACTACACACCCATCTGCTACGCATTGTCCACCAGCGTCGTGCCCACAGTAGCCGGGATCATAACTCGCACTCAAAGCCCCAACTGTCCTGCCCCGGGTCCAGCCACCAGCTATCTTGAAGGAACCATTGAAACCCTTACTGCCAGTCCCTACGACGGCTACAGATTTGCAAATTGGAGTGTGGATGCGACCGGCACCATCGCGCAAACGACCGTAACGATGGATAACAATCATTCTGTAACGGCCAATTTTGAGAAGGGCTGTCATCCCTTGTTTTTAGCTCATGCGCCTCTAGGCAAAGGCAGCAATCCACAGGCGAGTCCATCCAGTTCCACCGGATGTAATTCGGGCGAGTACGTGTTTGATCAAAATATCTCGTTACAGAACGCCATCCCGATTCAGGGCTGGCGCGTGGCTAGCTGGGTAGGGACTGACCATGACAATAGCACCAGCAGCTCCAACACCCTGAAATTCCCTAAATTACCCGCCTCTGCCGGCAGCGGGCACTTCGTCACTGTGAACTATATCCAAAAACCGACCCTGGATTTCTCAGCAGCCACTTATACAGTTAATGAAGATGCCATCACCGCTACCATATCGGTCAAACGCAGCGGCTCTCTGCTAGAAGAAGTGACCGTTCTTGTTAAAACCAGCAACGATAGCGCCACGGCCGGCCAAGACTATGTGGCTGTCAACAAGACACTAACTTTCCCTAAGGACATTGCTGAGCAAACCTTTGATGTACAAATCTTGAACGATGGCACATCAGAAGGGACGGAATCACTAACTATGTCGCTCTCAGCTCAATCAGCCGGTGCCGAACTTGGGCCCCAAGCCACAGCTGAGTTGATTATCCTAGATGACGAAGGCGGATCAACTGTACAGTTCAGCTCGACGACTTACGCGGTGCCCGAAACCTCTTCCAGCACGCTGGTCACTATCACCCTCTTCCCCCCTTCCGCCGGCAACGTTTATGTAGACTTCAATACGGTAGCTGGCACGGCTACAAGCGGGGTAGACTACAACCCTCAATACGATGATCCGGTAACCCTGCGTTTTTCGCCAGGCCAGACGAGCAAGCTGATGTCCATAACGCTGGCAGATGACACGCTTGATGAAATCGACGAAACCGTTCAGTTGCAATTGTCAGACGTTGCCGGCGCCGGCATTGGTGAATCAGACGCCATACTAACCATTCTTGACGATGATGACCCACCTTCAGTACGATTCAGTACCAGCTCATATTTCGCAACAGAGGGCGAGGCCACTGCACCACTCACGGTAACGTTAAGCGCAGCAACTTCCTTGACTGTCACCGTCGACTTCACCGTGCTCGAAATAGCCAATGGCCGTCAAATTGTCGGAAATGTCGTCTTTAGTCCTGGGGAAATAAGCCAGGCGATAAACGTGCCCATTGCCGCCAATCAGGCGGATGACAGCCTCACTGCCTTGTTGAACAGCGCGAATAATGCCTCGCTCGTCTCTCCATCCAGTGCAAATTTAATTATTCTCGCCAAGGATCGCTCAGATTGTTACATCTTAACATTGGATAATACCGGTTACGGCGGCCCGCCAGTCGCCACCAACATGACTCAATCCCTTGGCTGCCCTGTAGGGCAATACGTAGCCAATGATCTGATCTCCTTACTCGCTCAACCGGATCCAGGTTGGACAATTGACGGATGGCATGGCACTTTGAACGATAATGGCACGATACGCGAGAATGTGGTGCGCATGCCGGACGGCAGTCATGCCGTCACTGCTTACTACATTACCTCCGCTTTCCTGCCTAATGTATCGCATGTCTATATTGATTACTTTGACGGCCCCGCGGAGGCCGAGCCTAATAACGCCCTCAATACCTCCGACGCCAATGGGCCTATTCGTTCTGGTCAAAGCTACTTAGGTAACTTCCCTGCTGCTCCCGATAAGTGGGATATCTTTTTCTTCACCTTAACAGCCAGGAGAAATGTCCAGATCGACCTTACAGGTATCCCTAGCGGTCATGATTACAACTTATATCTGTTTGCCAACAATGAAAACCAAGACATTGTGGGCTACTCCGGTTCCGTTGACAACCAGAACGAGCATATTTCGAACAGTAACCTGGATCCAGGACTCTATTTTGTGGCTGTCCATAATGCCATGGGATCACCGACCACGACCCGGTATTCAATGAAAGTGATTTACGAATAGTCGCGAATTCCTCCGGAAGCGACATACAAGCTTCCGGAGGTTCTCTTTCATGACCGGATCTTCTGATTCGTCGCCACGCTTCATCTCCGCTCTCTTTGCTCGCCTTGTTATCTACACGATCATAGCCGAATTGATCTTGGCCGGTTGTGTCCGGCCTGCCCCGAACAAGAGTAGCGATTCCGGCGAAGTGTCTGCGGAGCCTGAAAATTCGTTGTCAATTCCGCAGGGGCAAGAGAGCCAGACCAACAACGTCCAGTCTGACACGGCCGTATCTACAGGCTCGTCCCCCTCCCCTGATCCACTGTCAGAAGCGGATCGCGGCGAATTCTTCATATTCCATACGGTTGAAGAAGGGGATACGCTGGGAACCATCGCCGAACAGTACGAAACCGACACGGCTACGTTGGTCACCCTCAACCAGATAGCCGATAGCAATATTATTCTTGAAGGGCAGATTCTGCGTGTGCCTGGACCCAAATACGAAACATTGGTCAGTCCTAGCTTCGAAATCATTCCCGAAAACGAGCTCGTCTACGGTCCTTCGACAGCAGCTTTCGATACATACGCCTTCGCCAAAACAATGAATGGCTATTTGCTGGTTCACGAGGAAGAAGTGGAGGAGCAATTGTTGACCGGCCCGGAAATCATTCAACTCGTTGCCGACCGCCACAGTGTCAATCCGAAGCTGCTGTTGGCAGCGCTGGAATACCAGTCGGGTTGGATTACTCAAGACAAACCGGCGGAAATCAAATTCGCCCTTGGTTATGAGAATGACGACGTGTCAGGTCTTTACCAGCAACTCAGTTGGGCCGCTAACCTTCTAAATTGGGGCTATTACGGCCGTTCTGAGGGTGGCATGACCTCATTTCTTATTGGCTCTGAAATTCCCATTATGTTTGCGTCCGCTGCCGGTCTGAGTACGGGCGGGGTTCAACATTACCTGGCTGCCCGTGATAACGTCACATACGAAAGTTGGCTTCATGATGTGGGGCCAGAGGGTTTTCATGAAACGTACAACCGGCTGTTCGGAAGTTCCATAGACCAGAGCGAACCTTCTTTGCTGCCCGACGATCTGACCCAACCACCGTTCAAACTCCCCTGGGCAAGCGGCGAAACCTGGTATCTAAGCAGCGGGCCACATGGGGGCTGGAACACAGGATCAGCCTGGGCCGCACTTGACTTTGTCCCACCTGACACCCAGGCCGGCTGTTCTCCCTCGGAGAGTTGGGTAACGGCCGTGGCGGATGGTATAGTAAGTCGCAGCGGGTTTGGAGCAGTCGTCGTCGATCTGGATGGAGACGGCTTTTCCGGAACCGGTTGGGCTGTTACCTACATGCATCTGGATAATCGTGAACGTCTACCCCTGGGAACAGTGGTAAAAACTGGAGACCCTTTAGGCCACCCAGGTTGTGAGGGGGGATTCACCAACGGGACTCATATGCACCTTGCCCGTACATACAACGGTCGCTGGATTTCCGCCGATGGAACCCTGCCCTTTAATCTAGATGGCTGGATCTCACAAGGGGCTGGTTACGAATACAATGGCTGGCTGGTGCGAGACGGTGAAACGAAAACGGCCGACATATTCCATACCGACGATAACGCCATCACGGCCGATTAATCAATCCCGCTTCAGCATCCGTCCCAGTGACCGGCCACCAAGCAAATGCATATGCAAATGATATACTTCCTGTCCCCCATGACGATTGCAGTTAATAATGAGCCGGTAGCCATTCTCGGCGATGCCCTCTTGTTCAGCCACCTTCTTAGCCACAAGCAGCATCCGACCGGCAGTTTGCTCGTCCTCAGGAGTTAGGTCATTGACGGTGCGAATGAACTTGTTGGGCACAATCAGGATGTGTGTCGGCGCCTGCGGCGCTACATCCCTAAATGCGGTGACGAGATCGTCCTGGTAAACGATATCGGAAGACAATTCACCCCGAACAATCTTGGCAAAGAGTGAGGGCATAGTTTCTCTTCCTAAATGTCTTAATCCACCCAATCCGTAGCCAACCGGCCAGATGCGAAAGCGCGCAACCAACCCTATTATGCAATAAATTCCCCGGTGGTCATGAAGATCACACGTTCAGCGATATTCGTTGCGCGATCTCCAATGCGCTCCAGGTCATGGCCGACCCACATCAGAAATGTCGCCCGGCGTATGTAGTCATTTTCGTACATTTCTTCACGAATCTCATGCCGCAGTTCGTAATATTGGCGATCGATCTTTGCATCTTTTCCGATAATGCTCCGGGCTAATTCAACGTCACGTCTCGCATACGCATCAACGCCCGTTTGCACCATCTTCAAGGCACGCTTGGCCATTTTAGGCAGTTTGTGCAAAGTATCGAACTCCCCTTCATCAGCCAGACGCCCGGCCAAGTCGGCGATATCGCTAGCGTGATCGCCGATACGCTCTAGTTCAACAGCGATATGGATCGCCGCGATAATCTGACGCAAATCACTGGCCATCGGCTGCTGTGTCGCCAAGATCTTTAGCGACTCCATTTCGACGCCATACCGGACATCGTTGACAGCTTGATCACCCAGAACCACGCGCTGTGCCAAGGCCGTATTTCGCGAATAAAGCGCGTTCATAGCATCCTCAATGGCATTGTTTACCATGCTTCCCATTTGCAGAATCCTGTCATCTAGATCCTGCAATTCCTGATCCAATACCGAACGTGTCCTTGCCGTCATCTCGCCACCTCACTATGTTAATCAACTCGTTTGCATTGTAGACGCTCTCGACTGTAATCGCAAATTTCCAGGGGGCAAAGGAGCCAAGAGAGGTCAGCTTTCTTTGATGACTTAGTTCCCTAGCCCGGTATCTTGGGCCCGCTAATCGGCCTGGATGATTTCACAAGTCTTTACGCCTATGCCCATCAAAATCGGGCTTTCTATGTTATCAACGGGTGTTCCGCTCACTCGAGATCAAAACGAAGCGCACAATTGGCAAATAATAGCGCTCTTATGCTATGATACAGAAACCTATAAACCTTTCAACATCGATCTAGCGTAAGGAGATATCATGACCGCGATCATCAAGATTGAAGGCATCGGCGAGGTTTACGCAGCAACGTTAGAGGAAGTGGGTATCAATTCAATTGAAGCTCTACTCACGAAGTGTGCCACGCCCCAGGGGCGTAAGGACCTGGCCGAGATGGCAGGAATCAGCATTAAGCTGATTCTTGAATGGGCAAACCGTGCCGACCTGGCCCGTATCAAGGGCGTCAGTACCCAATACTCTGATCTCCTGGAAGCAGCGGGAGTGGACACAGTTCCCGAACTCGCTCAGAGGAACGCGCAGAATTTGCATCAGGCAATGGTATCAACCAACGAGAGCAAAGGGTTGGTGCGCAGACTTCCCACGGCTGACCAGGTAGAGGATTGGATCAAACAGGCCAAGTCACTGCCTCGTGTACTTACATACTAGCGTTCGTTAGATTTCCCAGCGCAACCGGTGGGTTCCAGTTGCGCTGGGAAAAAGCAATGCTTCGCATCGATCTGCGGATCGCGCGACACATCAACCTCGCCCAGGTGGAGCACAATTTCGCGGCGGTTTAGCCCCATGGTGTCATTGCGTCAGGCCATCAATAATGATTACAACTTTCTTTACCAGCTTCACGCGGCAGCAATGCGCGAATACATTGAAGCAACCTGGGGTTGGCAGGAAACCTGGCAGCAGGAGTATTTTGAAAAAAAGTTTGACCCGACGAACCGCCAAATCATACAGAAAGACGGCCAGGATGTAGGTGTTGTTATCGTTGAACAGCGCGATCAAGATTTCTATCTCGCCCTGATAGAAATCTTGCCTGCCTTCCAAGGGCGCGGGGTGGGAACTGCTATAGTACGCAACATCATACTCGATGCTCACTCTGCGGGTCTTCCAGTGACACTTCACGTTCTCAAGACCAACATCCCAGCCAAAGCATGGTATGAACGCTTGGGTTTCAGCACCGTACAAGAGGAAGAGATCCGCTACAAGATGGCCTGTCCCGTACAGGTGAAATAGGAGATTGACTGTGGAATATAAAACCATTATCGAACCCTTTCGCATCAAGACGGTGGAACCCATCCATCAAACAAGTCGTGAACAGCGCGAGGCTGCACTGCAGAAAGCTGGCTATAACCTGTTCCAATTGCGAGCGGAAGACGTGCTAATCGATCTCTTGACGGATTCAGGTACGGGAGCTATGTCTTCTGAACAGTGGGCCGGCATGATGCGTGGTGATGAATCCTACGCCGGTGCTACATCTTTCTACGTTTTTGAGGCGGCCGTCCGCGAAATCACCGGCCTCAAGCATGTCATACCCACCCATCAAGGTCGCGCGGCTGAGCGCATTCTCTTTGGCTCCGTTCTCAGCGATGCCGATATCGTTCCCAATAACACCCACTTCGATACCACCCGCGCCAATGTCGAATACCGCAGCGCAAAAGCGCTTGACATTCCCATCCCCGAAGGAAGGCAACCGCAGCTCATCCATCCCTTCAAAGGAAACATCGACCTGGCGCAGTTGGAAGACGTGCTTAGCCAGAATCCTGGACAGGTTCCCCTGGTCATGATCACCGTAACCAACAACTCAGGTGGGGGACAGCCTGTCAGCATGGCTAACGTTCGAGCTGCCAAAGAGATATGCCAGAGATTTGATGTCCCACTTTTTTTAGATGCGTGCCGCTTTGCCGAAAACGCCTGGTTTATCAAAATGCGCGAGGAAGGATATGCCGATAAGACGCCATTAGCCATCGCTCAAGAGATGTTCAGCTTGGTAGATGGCTGCACGATGAGTGCCAAAAAGGATGGACTGGCCAATATCGGTGGGTTCCTGGCTCTCAATGACGACGAACTGGCCCAGAGGTGCAAAAATTTGCTCATCCTGACCGAAGGCTTCCCCACATATGGAGGTCTGGCTGGGTATGACCTTGAAGCCATAGCGGTCGGTCTGCACGAAGTATTGAGAGAAGATTATCTACAATACCGCATCCGGTCAGTCGCCTATCTAGGAGACATTCTGACCGAGGCGAACATACCCATCGTACAGCCGCCCGGTGGACACGCCATCTATATAGATGCAAAGGCTATGCTGCCCCATATCCCGCAGAGCGAATATCCGGCGTGGGCGCTGTCGCTAGCATTATACCTTGAGGGGGGTATTCGCTCGGTGGAGATTGGCTCCGTAATGTTTGGACAACAACCGGATGGTAGTGAGCAACCCGCTGCCATGGAACTGGTTCGCCTGGCCTTTCCGCGCCGGGTCTATACTCAAAGCCACGTGGACTATCTGGCCGAAGTGCTGCTGCACGTGAACAAAGTCAAAACCAGCATACATGGCATGCGCATAACTGATTCCCCACCAGTCCTGCGTCACTTCACAGCCCGTCTGACGCCGGCCCACGGTTCGCTATTTATTTAACTATCTCAGCATCGCCTGGTATTGAACATGGGTGTGTTCTATTTCATTTAATAATGGGGGAAGCCGCATTCTCAAATTCAACCGGACGGCACCTGAGGATGACTACTGCTCCAACCCATTTGAAACGCACCCATTGATAATCCTACGATTCATATCAAAGCTGTGCTTACGATGCCGCTCGCTCGAGCGTTTGCAGGACGCTAGACGCCGTTCTTTCCCATGTAAAGCGATCCACGTTGATCAAACCTTTGCGCTCAAGATCGTGGCGCAAGTTTCCGTCATCGGCAATCCGCCGCAGCGCCGCTGTTAATGCACCACCGTCTCTGGGATCGACAAGTAATGCAGCCCCTCCCGCAATTTCTGGCAATGAACTACTGTTGGCGGCCAACACTGGCGTGCCACATGCCTGCCCTTCCAATATTGGGAATCCAAAGCCCTCATATAGTGATGGATACAACAAAGCCGACGCGCCGGATATCAGGGCCGCTTTGTTTTCGTCTGCAACATATCCGGTCATTATAATCCGCTGGCGAATGGTAGGATTAAGCCCAGCTATCTCATCCAGAATCGATTTGGAATTCCAGCCGAGTTTTCCAGCTAGCACAAGCAAGTGGGGCAATCCGCTCTCCGCATAGGCACTAACCAAGCGCACCAGGTTCTTTCGCGGTTGTAACGTGCCGATGAAGAGCAGGTAAGGCTCGTTAATAGCATATTTCCGCTGGACTGATTCGAGGATCTTTCTATCCGTTACACGTTGCAACGCAGGATCAACACCCGGATAAATGACATCAATCTTGTCGGGGCAGATATTGTAGAAGCGCACGAGATCTGCTTTCGTGGCTTGTGAATCCGCGATAACTCGCTGGCTTAAACGGCCGTTGCTTCGCGTACTTAATTTCAAATAACTACGCTGAGTTCGTGTATGGGCTGCCGGAAAATAATGATATCCCAGGTCATGTACAGTAGCCACACTGTTTCCGTGGTAGATGAACGGGATCACGTGAGCTGGCGTAAAAAAAACATCTGGTGAGCGTAGCCGCAACTCGGCCGCCAATCTAATCTGTGTCCACAAGCGCGGAAACGGCAAGAGGCAATGCTCAACATGAGAATAATCCGGGAACTGTCTATTCGACGGAGCCTGATTGAAATAGAGGCGCAGTTGATGATCCTGCTTTGCAGTCAGAGAGATCAGCGCCCGGATAAGATGAAGGGCATAGGCTTCAGTGCCAGTGCGCTGATCCGTAATGGCACGGCTGGCATCTATGCCGATCAGCATCTTAGTTACAAGGGGCGCGGATGACCAGGAAATCCTGCGCAACCCATCCTTCTTCCCCCCCAACAACACGAACTTTTCGCCAGACAAATCCGCCCGACTCTAGAGGTGCGTCGTCAAGCACGGTCAAGACAGAGCCATCCGGTAACACAGCAATCTCGTCACCGCCCGGATCAAACCGCAGCGTCAGCCCGTTGCCACTTGTACCGTCGACAATAGCCCGGCAAATGACAGGCGTCTCCGTCGGGGTGACAACTGGTTCATCAGGCATTGCTGGTTCAGTTGGCGGGAATTGTTCGACGAAAACAGTGGGCGTTATCGTTGCTATCACGACTTGATCATCCGCACCTGAAGGGTCTACAGTCGTTCCGACCGTTGCTGATCGCTGCTGGTAAATCAAGAAACCAATTGCAGCAATGAATAGAATGACGCTGCCAAATAACGTAAAGGTAGCCCGGCGTAACATCGCTTCGCGTTCAAGCGTGTAGTATCGCGCACCGCCCCGCCGTATGCCACGGTAAGTCATCAGGGCAGCCACGAGACCAGTGACGGCTAGCGCGAGTGGTAAAAGGAATTCGCCCATTTACTCAATGCTCTTTCCAAACAGGTTCAACTCAACAGCCGTTATGGGACCCGGCCGCAGAATCCGCGGCGTCTCGCCAATACAGTCGATGATTGTCGAAGCCACTGCCTGGCCGCTTGGGCCACCATCCAAAACGACGCTTATGTGCTCGGCTAACTCCATTAACGCATGTTCGGCCGTTTGCGCTGGCGCATGCCCGGAAAGGTTGGCGCTGCTCGTTGCCACAGCGCCACCAGCCGCACGAATAACTGCCCGGGCCAATTCACAGTCCGGGATTCGAACTGCAATCCCATCATTGTCACTTACGGCCTTTGGCAAAGCTGGGTGCCTGGGCACAATCAAGGTCAACGGGCCAGGCCAAAAACGTTCCATAAGGTCTCTAGCAATTCCTGGAATAGAAGCTGTAACTTTTTCCAAATCGGCCAGGTCGGACAGTAGAATCGGAATACCCTTATTCAACGGGCGTCTCTTCACAGCAAATAGGCACAGAACCGCGTTTTCATCAAATGCATTCGTGCCGACACCATACAGCGTATCTGTAGGAAAAACAACGAGCTCCCCCCGCTTTATAGCAGCGGCCGCTAATGCAATCGCCTGGGGTTCGCTTGCCATTAAGTGACGTGTCATATGCCGAGCTGGGGGTCTATCTTCGTTCCCCAAACCTGATGTATCCAATTTCTTATGCTTGCCGTGTCTATCCGGTGCAAACAGTGATGATTCGGTCTTGACCTGCGTAATCAGTGATCAAAGCAATATCGGCAGCGGGGAACTGATTCCTGGCCAATTGCAAAACGGCTTGGCCCTGTTGCCAACCAATCTCCAGAAAAACAGCACCCCCAGGACGCAGTCTAGACATCGCCTGTTGAAGCAGTTCACTAATAAGATCTAGGCCATCAGATCCCCCTTTCAGGGCAATCATTGGCTCATACCATTTTACCCCATCGTCAACCATCGTCCACTCATCGCTCGATACATAAGGCAAGTTGGCAATGATGAGATCTGGCGGGGCCGGAACGGGTGTCAAGAGATTTCCCTCATAAAAGCGAATTCGTCCCGGAACATGCTGTTCGACATTTTTCCGGGCCACAACCAATGCCTCATTTGAAATATCTGTCGCTGAAACATTGGCGTACGGCAATTGGCTGGCCAGGCTCACGGCAATACAGCCACTCCCAGTACCCACATCAACCGCCTCTAGTTGCCCGCGCGTGCTCGCCCAATTCAGTGCATGTTCGACAAGTTGTTCGGTCTCCGGTCGCGGAATAAGTACGGAAGGATTTACACAGAAATCCAAACCATAGAATGTTGCCGTTCCGGTAATATACGGGATGGGTTCCTTCCGTCTAGCCCGTTGGATAAGCTGCCGATAGCGCAGCTCCTGCCCCGGTGCCAGATCGTTTTCCCCGTGCGCAACGATGAAGCTATGACCAATCTGTAGTACATGCTCGAGTAAAAGGCGGGCATCCAGGTCTGGAAGCGTTGAAGCGTGGGCGAGCTGTGAACGACCGTAAGCCCACGCTTCTTGAATATTCATCAGTGATAATCAATCCTGAAAGCTACAGTACAAGGGCTTCTGCTTCCCCAATATTACGCCGACTGCGATAACGGAATATATCCAAACGCTTCCAGTTTATCCAGGATAATCTGTGCACATTCTTCGGCAGTGCTCTGATCCGTGCGCAAGTGGATATCAGGGTTTTGCGGTGCCTCAAAAGGATCGGAAATCCCGGTGAAATTAGGTATTTCCCCGGCTATTGCCTTCTTATACATACCTTTTACATCGCGCTCAATGACCACATCCAACGGCGCATCAACAAACACTTCCAAGAAATTAGTCGTATTTGCACGCACCTCATCGCGAACCGCTTGGTATGGGGAAATAAAGGAACAAACAGCGCCAACACCATTTCGAGACAGCAGCTTAGCGACAAAAGTCACGCGCTCAATATTCTTCTTCCGGTCTTCTGCCGTAAAACCAAGGTCGCGAGTCAGACTTTGGCGCACGACGTCACCATCCAAACGCTCAACCCTCAGACCACGATTCATCAACTCTTCTACCAAGATCAGGGCGATGGTCGTCTTTCCGGCACCAGAAAGCCCGGTCATCCAAACAACATAACCCTCTCCATTTATTTCATTCTCGTCAATCATCATTTCCTTATTTAGTTCGCAGGCAAGCTCAAGCTAACCAGCAATCCTTTCCTGCGCAGGTTCTTCGCGGACAAATCCTTTCTCAATAAGTCGGCTCAGAATAATTCTTGCGTTCTCCTCGGCAGAGTGATCTAGAGTCTCTACGCGGATCTCCGGATGCTGTGGCGATTCATACGGATCATCTATACCGGTAAATCCTTCGATCTCACCTCGACGGGCACGAGCATAAAGACCCTTCGTGTCCCGCTGCTCACACAATTCCAGAGGCGTATCAACGAACACTTCGATGTAATGGTCTCTGCCAACCAGGCTACGTACATCATTCCTGGCTGCCCGGTAGGGACTTGCCGCGGCGCAAATGGCTAAACCTCCATGCCGTACAATCTCGGACGCCACGTAACCCATACGGCGTACATGATCATCTCGATCTTGCTTACTGAAGCCCAAACCTTCCGAGAAGTGTGTGCGGACGACATCACCATCAAGCAAGGTAACATTACGACCATGCTCCAACAGTAAGGATGTCAGCACTGCGGCTGTAGTCGACTTACCCGCATTATGTAATCCGGTGAACCAAATGCACGCTCCCTGGCGGTATCGTGGCGGATAGGTCTCCGATAAGATCTCAGCCACCTCGGGACGGGTAAACCAGGCAGGAAGTTCCTTGCCATTCTGCAAATATTCTTCACGCACTTGCGTTCCTGAGATAGACGCCGTACGAGTATTTTCAGAAACCTTAGTTACCTCTTCGTACCTTTCTTCATCCGGCAAATAAACCACCATGCGAAAAGGAACAACCGATACACCCAGTTCGTCGCTGAAGCTCTCAGCCAACTCTTGTGCATCATATGGCCCATAAAATGGTTTACCTTCTGAATCATTTCCCGGACCCGCATGGTCACGGCCCACGATGAGATGATTAGCTCCGTAATTGCGCCGGATCAATGCATGCCAAACAGCCTCGCGCGGACCAGCCATACGCATAGCTAAGGGTAACAAGGACAATAGGATCCGATCTTGTTCATAGTAGCGCCCTGCCAGCGCTCGGTAAGTCCGCACACGCGTGTAATGATCCACATCCCCAGGTCTGGTCATACCCACAACAGGATGAAGCAATAAGACACCGTCCCTCTCCTGGGTTGCCCGCTTGGTCAACTCTTCATGCACACGGTGTAGTGGGTTGCGCGTCTGAAAGGCAATCACGTTTTCATGACCAAATGATTCCAACTTGGCACGCGTTTGCGCTGGCGTCATACGGATATCTTTGAAGTCGTAATGATTGGGCAGGTGCAGGACACGCAGGGATCCGGAGATATTGTATTTTCCCCAGCGGTGCATCTCCGCAACAAGCGGGTGGCGCAAATCTAGAGTTCCAAACGCCTTTTGCGCCACTTCTTCTAGATCCCATTCGTAGATCTCTTCCAAGGTCATGATGGCCAAAAGTTCATTTTGCGGACTGCGCAGAGCTATGTCCTGCCCAACTTCGATCTGGGATCTATCCTCTTCGCCAATTGGTAGAGGAATTGGGACGGGGAATATATGGCCGTTGGCCAGGCGCATTTCATCTAGCACACTCTGATGGTCAGCCTCCGACATAAAACGATCGAGCGGCGAAAAGGCACCTACAGCCAGTAGCTCCAGATCGTGCACCGCTCGTTGCGATATCCTGATCGAATAGAGATTGTTGGCGTAATTCATTAATTCCGCTAACTGATCTTCTGGGACCATCAAGTCAACTAACTTGCCCCCATACGGTTCAATCACATTTGATGGTTCTTTCCAAATTGACAAATTCAGTTACTCCTTTTCCTGGCAAAGCACCCGGAAACAAACAAAAAAGAACGCCAGAAACAGATAAATTAATCGATTCCATTTCTGGCGTTTGACGGCTGCGTGGATCAGTTCACTTATGAAAAAGATTCGACCCTATGTTGCAGATGTTTTCCTGGTCTCAGGAAGACCGCTAAATCCCTTTTTCCATCCTAGCACCTTCAGGTGCCATACTAAACGAAAGTAGGGCTCGACAAAAGTACTTCTAGGGTTCCACCATCTCCGTGTCAAAGAAAATCCCCAAATTAGGCAAATTCATAAACCCCTCTCCACGATGCGGAAAGTATTCCCTAGACATATCCGCAAGCGTCTTTCCGGCTTGCAGCTCGGCAAAGGTTACTCCCACACGATGCCCATCTGGCAGCTCTTGCACGCTGATACTGAAACGGCCGTCACTGTCACTCACACCTACGCCTAAAACGACGCCGTTTAAAGTCACATCCGCGATAGCCAAAGCCAAATCAGGGGGCGCCTGGCCCGTCACCAACGTGTTTCCGGCATTCAACGGTAAATCAAAGCGAAAACGGGGCTCAGCAAAAACCTCTTCTGGCGGAGGCGGTGGATAGTTCTCCGGATCAATCGTCGGACTTGGCAAAGGCAGCGGTTCAACCGGATAAGCTTCTTCTGCAATGTCTTCCTCAAACGACTGCACAGGATAGCCTTCTTCTGCAGCGTTTTCTTCGACAGACTGCAGCGGGCTGGCATTCTCGCCATTTGGCTGATCCGATACAGGCGCCGTGGAATCTGGTGCTACCGGCGACCCACATGCTGCAAGCACCAAGAATAACAAAGCAATCAAACCGACCAATGCCGATCTTCTCTGGAAATCGTGCCGTCTTCCTATTGTTCGCATCTTTGACATAGTCAACATAACCTTACTCAGCAGAATCTAGATTGTAGATTATACCGGATGTTGTTTTCTGGCGCAGAAAAAAAGAAGTCACCCCGAAAGGTGACTTCCTCTACTTAGGTTCTATTAAGCTTTAGACACTATTGGTTAAAGCCTTCGTAGTTCTTATTGTCCTGGCCGCTCGCGGGCTTTCCGCCTCCTGCAAAGGCGCCTTCGTTCGCTTGAACAACAATTGGCTGGTTAGAAGTGATAACCACACCTCCATATGTACCTACCAAATCGGCCGGGTTTCCAGACACAGTCTGTACACCTGCTGGGCTGCCTGAAACTCCAAAGAAGGTGAAGCTTGCGCCACTGGGAATTGGCGTGCTGTTTTTAACCTTAACAACAGCGCTTTTGTTGCTTGCCGAATAGGTCACTTCAACAGTCGCCGAGCCACCACCAGAAACGTTCTGGACAGAGAATCCGGTCGTGTTACCCAAGAAATATTCCTTATACAGCGGCATATTTGCCTTCGCAGTTGCACTACTGGCCGGGAAGCAGCTGTACGTGGAAACGCGGATCGGATTAGATGTGTTCCATCCGCGATCGCTGACCAATGCCGCAACCTGTCCACTGGTCCCTTCTACCGTCGCCGATCCCAGCGAGTGTAATGGGATACCATAGGTTGCATCGGTGGAAAGCAGGTTAAACGATTCGCCGTCAGCCAGCGAGGGGGTTGTCACATTCTTTGTCTGTGTCGCTCCACCATTTGTAGAGTAAGAGTAACTAACCTTAATTGTCTGCGGCGCGCCGCTAACATTGGCTACTTGCAAACCTGTTGAGAAATCGTTCGCCGTATGGCCGTTGCGGACCAACGGGCAGAAGAATTTCTGGTCAAAGTTGCTTGGCGAAAAAGCCTTAGAAGCCTGCAAATTCTGTGCCACAGCGGCAGTAGTTTCATGCTCCAACATCGATCCGGCAAGCGGTCCGGTTGTCGTCGTCACTGTTGCAGAGCCGAAATCGCTGCTAGGCATACCCACATCAGCGGGTGAGATGACTGCCATGGCGCTGGCTGGGACATTGTATACTTTCGGCCCATAAGTCCCACCCCCGGACTGGCTACTAACCATCATAACCGAAATTGTTGCGGGAGCAGAACCGGCGTTTTGCACATACAAGGTCGTGGTACGCCCAACCCAGCCATTTTTAACCAACGGATAGACCAATTTGGTCGAGGTGTCTGCCCCATCTGTCCCGACGTATTGACCTGAGGCTGTACCGGTACCAAGATTGGCAACATTTACCATAGCCGCAATCGGCTGATTGGCGCTGACAATTCCAGAACCAATAAAGCCGGCCGGAACGGTACATTGAGAACCATCGGTCAAGTAAGTGACCGACGCACCCGGGGCAACATTGTTGTTTTCACCACATTTATAACTAGTCCCTGACGTATCATAAGCGGTGAAGACAATGTCTGCAGGCGCAGTACCAACATTAATGATCGTCTGTCCTGACAACCAACCTGAGCCAGGGAGGCCACCTTGAGCCATCACAAGACCGGTGAGGGCGAGGAGGGCTACGATCACGACTAAAATCGATAATTTTCTTGACATACTATTCTCCTTGTAAATCAAATACAGAATTTTGCACGATATTCTTCGTATTCTAGAGGATGAAACGACATGGCACAATAACCCATTCGAGGTATTACCCGGGTTAATTTAGCCTAAATACCCCAGTTTCTTGAGTCTATCGGTGATTTCCGCTTCGTTTTCCTCATTCCAAGAATCCAGCAGGCCTACTCTCTGTTCTATTTCTGCCTCGTAAGTCTGAATGGGGTGTTGGTCACCAAATTCCGCAGACAATAATTCTGTGATGACGTTTCCATCCATGTAACTGGGAAACGCACAGTTCTGCAAGTGAAGCAGGGTTGGTGTCAAATCTTGAATATCATAATCAGTCAACTTTTTTCCGGCAACAATATCTGGGCCAGCTCCAATTAGGATGCCCTCGCGACGATGACTGCCAGTTTCTTTAGTGTACGGTTCACGAAAAAGAATTCCACGCTGCTCAGCAAATTCATACCCCTTACGGGTGATGTAGGTAAGATCGCGCATGATCGCCAACAAATCAGGGGCACTGGTCAGGAATTGACCATGATACAATTCCTCTTTCTTATACACGCGATCTACTACGGGACGGCCATCTGCGGGTTCTATGATCTCCAGCAGCTGCTTGGCAATTTCATCACGGAGTGACTCGTATTCGATTCCCGGTTCGACAATGCCTTCCGGCTCACGCCCTTTGAGGTTGACAAAAACCTGACCATAATAGCCAAAACTATAAGCTTGTGTCTGTGTCCAGTCAATCGCATTGATGAATTCGGGGCGCTCATCACGCGGCAATACATTAATACGATCGCCAAGAATTCTCTTAACCAGGACTTCAACCCGATGTAGGTCAAGACGCGTCAAGGTATCCGAGATATTTGCACGTGTTAAACCAAGCCTGCGCGTCAACTGGGTCCAGCCACCCTGTCCAGATGATATTTCCTTGAGCTTAAGCCACCCCTTTTCAATCAGCCACTCATTTAGAAACACATCCTTGTACAAAGGGCCTGCGCCATGGTCAGACATAACGATAATATTGGTACGATCGCCCGCAGCAGAGACGATTTCGCCCACCCACTTGTCAATATGCTGGTATAAATCACGTATGGCTGTCTTGTAATTCGCCGGAGCGTATGAATCGTAAAGCGGGTGGCTTTCATCCATGTGATGCCAATAGAAGTGACAAATCTCGTCACTGTTACGGAAAACTACCATAAAGAAATCCCAGGGCTTCTCGAGCATGAGGCTTACGGCCGTTTCTCCCCGTATTTCTGTGATGTCATGTATATCCTTCAGCCATTCATCCTGCCGCTCCGGGTTGAAGAAAAACTTCTTATTCACTCGATAACCTTGAGCGTTCAATTGCGCTGTCATTTCTGGCGGGTAGCTATATGTGCTGAAATCAGGAGTGCCCAAGCCACTTAGTAAAAAGCCGTTGATCGCTTCCGGCGGGTAGGTCATCGGAACATTCATCACCCCCACAGAACGACCATTCTCACTTAACAAGCGCCACAACGATTTGCCCGGAATTTGATCGGCGCGAACCACGCGTAATTGGTAGCCCCCTGCCTCACGCTGCACAAAATCGAACACGCCATGTTGGCCCGGATTCAGCCCGGTGATGAAGGAAGCCCAAGCTGTTGGCGAGTGGACAGGTATGGTTGAGTTCAGAACGCCAAAACCGCCCCGTTCAATGAGTTTTGCCAAGTTGGGTAAATGCCCCTCCCGACTCCACTTTTGAATCAATTCAAAGGGAGCCCCATCTAAACCAATTACGAGAAGTTTGTTTCTTGCCATCAGCCCGACCTCAAGCGATCAGAAGTGAACATCCGTATGAGTCTAATCATTCTTCCTGAATAACACCTCTATGTTTGAGACGACAAGATCGTCAAATTCATTTGTCTTGCTCTTGAAACAGGACGGATAGCGCCTGATAAGATCAACGTACTCCGCATTATACACTTCATAATAGGCAATGGTCTGCAAGCGATTGGCAAATCTTTGCCACAACTTGCGGTACTGCTTTAGCGTCCACTCATTCATCTGTGAGAAATCAGTTAAATCCAAGTTCGCTTGGCTGGCGAACTCTACCAGAAGCTCCTTCGTAAACAGACATTCCAAATAAGGGATGGCAATGGCTTTGAACTGGTGCGCTCCAAAAGGCGAAAGCCACAACGGCCCAAAATTGAGATAAATGTGCCCACCTGGACGCACTACTCGCATCGCTTCCTGTAGTACCTGCTCCGGCTCGGGGAAATGCTCAAATGAATTGTACGAAAAGGCAAAATCAAAGCTATCATCTCTGAAACCAAGCCGGCTTCCATCCATCCCTAAAAGAAGCGTCTTGCTGATCTTAGCTTTCTCGCTGTATCCCTCCGTGCGCACATCAATGCCAACGGCCGTCTTGCCCATCTGCTGAAGATGATAGCAGACCATTCCATCCCAAGAACCCAGATCTAGAAAACGGTCACTTGACCCTTTGCCTTTACCGACCATTTCCACCAATTCATGAGCGCGTGCCAGCCCACGTTCCTCCACACTGGAAGAATCATAACGGTATGACAAGCTTTCAAGTGGGAACTCCGAATGCAGCCGTTCTAGCGCTGCCCAATCCAGCCACCGTGGGCTATCAGAGGCTCTAGCGAACAGTTCTCGCGCACCGCGCGATTTGAAACGGCAATAAGTGGCCCACATCCTAATCAGAACTGGCTTAGGGACCATACGTTTTGCAATCGTTCTAATTCTACGGTTCATCATACTACTTATTTGCACTATAAATCTGTCGCCAGTAAACCCAATCCTGTGGCGGGATCACGCCCAGAACCAGGCTGGCAAGACCATAAACCAAAAATCCTGCCAATACAGGCCAAATGATTGTCAGGTCCCTGAGTGGCCAGACCACAAACGCCATCAGCAAGGTCGCCAGCAGTGGGCGCGGCAATATACGCCACAGGCGCGCGCCTGATAATTTGAAATGCACATAGAAATGTATGCTCAGAAAGAAAACAAATGAAGCAAACAGGCGCGCCATTGCCGCGCCAACAATGCCATACATTGGGATAAGCAGCAAGTTCAAGCCGACATTGGTGATCATACTTAGTCCTGTTAACCAGCCAAGCGCCTTCTGTTGCTGATGTATGAGCATCAACCGTGCATTGGGAACGTTCAAGAATACAAACACGACACCCCATATTGACCACTCTAAAACTGGGACAGCGGGCGCAAAGGATGCACCAAAAACAAGGCGAATGATAGGACCTGCAAGCAAGAAAACCCCAGTAACCATCGGCAATACGACAATTACAATATATTGATTCACCTTGAAACGAAGCGTGGCAAGCTTCTCCGGTGATTGTACATGATACCTGGCCATTACCGGGTAAATAGCAGCACGAATAGCCACCGGCATGATCCAAAAAGCCAGCAAAATCGTTTGCGCAGCACCGTACCAGCCCACTTGTGTTTCAGTAAGCAAAATCGAGATCATAAAGGTATCGGTCTGGTAGTCTATAAGAGAAAACAGGTGTATCGCAAAGAAACTTGGGATGAGGCGTAGTTGGGTCACGATGAATGGGATTTGCAGCCTGGCTGCTAAATGCTGCGGTATGTCGCGGAAGAGTTTTGCCAGGGCGGGAACAAACACGAGCAGACTCAGACTGCTGCCAATTGGGACCAACCAGGCTATTTGTTCCACGCCATACCCTGCCTGCAAAAGCCACATGCCACCGCTCAGCTTAATCACGCTGTTCACAACAGCAGCTAAAAAGGGAACTCTAAGTTGCTCGTGTGCTTCGAAAAGCGACTGGCACAAACTAAAGATTGCTTCCGGAAATACGGCCAGCGTTAGGATGCCAATAATTGCCTTGGTTTGCGTGCTGTAGGGCAGAAATAGATAAAGTATCAGCAAGAAAACTGCGTAGGTGAGGATGGTCAACAGGAGGCGAATTGCTAGATAGTTGGTGAAATAATGCCCGCTTCTTTCTTTACGAGGAGCAACTTCCCGCACAAGCAGCTCCTGCAGACCCCAGGCAGATAGGCCAAATGCGATAGTAAAGTAGGTTATTCCTAGATTGAAAACGCCGGCATCGGTAGGTCCTAAATTTCGGCCGATGAAAATAAAGAGCAAACTATTGCTAGCCTTTACAATAACGCTGCCTACGAAAGCTAGTAATGTGTTGCCAAGTAATCTTTGGACCGTATTCATGCCACGGTTTCTCAATTTCACCCAGTTTTATGACGATGCGCAGGCGAACAGGATCATGACTCTTGGAAAGCAAAACCACTCGCCACTGAATCAGCAGCACCCAGACAGTAGATAACCTTTGTGGCGTACACAACCGGCAAGCTGGCTACATAACGCCAGAAAATGGGATGGGCAAAAATGCCGGCCGTGATCCGGAAAGCTATCAGAGGGGACATCCAGCGCCACCAATAAGCGTTCGATGCTAATCGCGGCGTACCAAATTCCGTCGCATACCGCAGCCGGACGCGGACCGCGTTGTGGCCTAATTTACGCCAATGCCGCACCACATCCGCCCTAGTAGTGCGCGCCGGTGCATGCTTGATAGCCGCGCATGGTTCGAAGAACAGCTTAAAGCCAGCCAAGCGCATTCGCACTGTCCAGTCGGCGTCTTCAGCAGCCGCGCCCGGAAACGTTTCGTCCATGCCTCCTACTTGCTCAAAAACAGTGCGACGTACACTTAGGTTCAACGTGGGCAACAAGAAACGATATCCAGGTGGATGCTGCGGCACGAAATCATGAAACATGGACACATTGTCACTTTGTGCCCAGTAATTGCTACCGTGTAAGCCGACGCTGCCTCCAACAATCATCTCGCCCAGCGTTTGTCTCTGCACGTGAGTTGCCAACCAATCCGCTTGCGGCAAACAATCCGCATCCAGAAACAAGAAAAGATCGCCAGAAGCGGCATGCATACCCGTATTACGTGCCTTGGCGGCGCAGACGGGCACCTGGGTATCGATGAAGGTCACTTCCGGGAAGTTAGCCAGAGCGTCAGCTTCATCACGCCCTACGACAATGATTTCACCCGGGGGATGCGACTGCTTGGAGACGGCCGTTAGTGTCTCCGGCAACGTAACCGCATTGAGACTAGGGATTATCAACGATGTTTGCATGATCTAGCTCTTCGAATATAAGTACCGGTCCTAGTTTTGCTTTCGCAAGACTGTGATCAGCCCGGCTTGAAACGATCGTGAATAATCACCTACAGCACTAATCTCATCTATTACTCTTGCTGGTCCTAGATCCGTATCCAATGAATCGTGAAAGGCAATGTAACCGCCAGTAATCACATGCTTGCTGAAATTCTCAAAGTCGGTCTTTACCGCTTCGTAGCTGTGATCACCATCTATCCACAAAAGACCTATGGGGCGACTCCATGCCAGGGCAACATCATCAGATCCAAGATTAATCAATCGCACACTCCTCACACAACCCGTCTTCAACATATTCCTGTAAAAGGCCAACCGATCTTCAGGCCCAAAATTGCCGCCCAGCACACCAACGTATTGTTCATGTGGGTCGATTGCATAAACCGGAGGATTGTGTCCCTCTTGTGATCCCAAGGCCAATGCTACCGTGGATCTACCACGATAGCTTCCAATTTCCACAATACAACCCTCGGCGATCTCCGTTGCCAGCTGATACAACAATTCACCTTCATCACGGTCTATTGCGCCTTCAACAGACATGATCTTGCGCAGGTGCAGAGGCAGTAATGGTGAAACTGAAGTCACATACTGTTGAAATCCGCGGACTTTACCAGCCATATTCTTCTTGAAGCTCAAAGCAGATCTCCAGTCTTCGTATCAGTGAAGAAGCTAAGAACAGATGCAACAACATAGATCGAGCTGATGAATCCGGTTCACTAGCTGAACTCCGTCAACTCACCATAAACACGTTGTTTATCCGCCCTCGGCAGCAATAAATTCGACCAAGTATTCTATCAGATCAAGCAAACAGAAGTAGGCTATCGGTTATTCTCTTAGTTCAAGGCTACATTCTGCTTCTCTTGACAATAATAATGCAACTATCAGAAAGGAGGTACATCTTCCCAGAAACCAAGGCAGGTAGAATACACGCGAAAACAGCCACAGATTCACCATAAATCAAGTTTCCCGGTAGGCTCTTTTGGATGTGCTTTCTTACTGACCATACTTCTTTGTCAATGTCACAACGGTCCATAAGTGGGGATTGGGGAACAAATCTGGCATATTTCTACAATAGGGTCAAGCAATCATTCGTTAGAATTTACTGTTGACAAGAGCAGCCTCAACGCATATAGTTTTGCTTAACAAATACATAGATGTCACTTTTATCCAGAGAGGTGGAGGGACCGGCCCAATGAAACCTCGGCAACCCGGTGTAGGAAGGATTTTTCCCTATCGCGCCTGGGTGCCAATTCCGGCAGAGTAATTCTGGAAGATGAGAGAAGACACATTCTTGTCCTGCTCACGCCTATGCCGCATTTAGTGGTATAAGGAAACAATCCAGATTTATTCCCGGCTCTCTGTCTAGCTAGACAGAGATTTTGTTTTGTAGTCACAACATGGAGAATAAATCATGACAAATCTCGGCGAAAGCGACCATCAGTTCGGCTTCACGACGCGCCAGCTTCACGCTGGGCAGCAGCCCGATCCCACAACAGGCAGCAAAGCTGTGCCCATCTATCAAACAGCCAGTTACCAGTTCCGTGACACAGAACACGCGGCAAACCTCTTTGCCCTAAGAGAGTTCGGAAACATCTACACGCGAATCATGAATCCCACCTCTGATGTTCTTGAACAGCGCATTGCCGATCTGGAGGGTGGTGTCGGCGCTCTGGCTGCTTCAAGCGGCCATGGCGCTCAAACCATGGCCATATTAACATTGTGCGGCGCCGGCGATCATATTGTCAGCAGCAGCCGGCTCTACGGAGGTACATACAACCAGTTTTACTATACGTTCCCGCGCCTCGGCATTGAAGTGACTTTCGTAGACCCCACAGAGCCGGAAGCTTTTGCGGCAGCAATTCGTCCAAACACAAAAATCATCTACGGTGAAACCTTAGGCAATCCGGATATTACGGTTTTCCCGTTTGAGGAAGTCGCCAACATCGCGGATGCGTTTCACATTCCACTCTTCATCGACAACACATTTGCCACGCCATATTTATGCCGGCCGTTCGAGTGGGGTGTGGACATCATCCTGCATAGCACGACCAAATTCATCGGCGGTCACGGCACGACCATAGGAGGAATGATTGTGGACGGCGGGAAATTTAACTGGAGCAGCGGCCGTTTTCCCAACTTCACCGAGCCCGATCCCTCATACCATGGACTGGTTTACGCCGATCTGGGTCCGCCAGCTTTCATTCTCAAGGCACGGGTGCAAATCCTAAGAGACATTGGCGCTTGCCAGGCTCCATTTAACAGTTGGACTACGATTCAAGGTCTAGAGACCCTCAGCCTACGCATGGACCGCCACGTTAGCAATGCACAGAACGTTGCCAAATTCCTTGACGATCATCCTTCCGTAACCTGGGTATCTTATCCTGGTCTTGATAGCCATCCCGATCATCGGCGAGCTAAGAAATACTTACCCAAGGGACCTGGCGCTATCCTTGGCTTCGGCATCAAAGGAGGCCGTCGCACGGGCGAGAATTTTATCAACAACCTAAAACTTATTAGCCATCTGGCAAACGTTGGAGATGCCAAGAGCTTGGCCATTCACCCCGCCAGTACAACCCACAGCCAACTCGATGAAGAACAGTTGCGCAAAGCCGGTGTCACACCCGACTTTATTCGCCTTAGCGTAGGTATCGAGGATTTGCCGGACATTCTGTGGGATCTGGATCAGGCGCTGGCCCGATCAGCCAATTAGCCACCTGTTTCCCATGGACCATCGCGACTTGCGGGATCGGGTAGATTCAAACTGGAATTGTTTTATGATTCAAGAAAAATCTTTAGGACTCGTAAAAACGCATTTCTATACATTTGCAGAAGATGAACCCTTTCAACTCGAAAGTGGTGCTTCGCTGCAACCACTAACCCTGGCATATGAAACCTACGGCCGTCTCAATGCCGATCGCTCCAATGCCATCTTGGTGCTGCACGCACTAAGTGGTGGTGCTCACGCAGCCGGCTATCATACTGCGGCAGACGACAAACCAGGCTGGTGGGATGATAGCATAGGCCCCGGAAAAGCATTTGACACAAACCGCTTCTTTGTCATCTGCAGCAACGTAATTGGTGGTTGTTATGGATCAAGCGGTCCGGCGAGCATTGATCCCACAACCAACCAACCTTATGGCCTGAGTTTCCCCGTAGTGACTATAGGTGATATGGTGCGCGCCCAGGTAAAACTAATCGATCATCTGGGCATTGATCAACTGCTATGTGTAACCGGTGGTTCAATGGGTGGGATGCAGGCGCTGGAATGGGCAGCTCATCATCCTCATCGTATCAAGGCCGCCATCCCCTTGGCTACCACGGCCCGGCACAGCCCTATGCTAATTGCCTTCAGCGAAGTTGGCAGACAAGCTATCTATGCCGATCCCTACTGGAACCAGGGCAACTACTACGATCAGGCGCAGAAACCCGATTCCGGTCTGGCCGTGGCGCGTATGGTTGGTCATATCACCTATCTCAGCGAGCAAGCCATGCACCAAAAATTCGGCCGCCGCCTGCAAACACTAGAGCGATACGGTTATGAATTCCAGGCAGAATTCGCGGTAGAGAGTTATTTGAAGTACAACGGCAACAACTTCACGCGCCGATTTGACGCCAACAGCTATCTTTACGTCACCAAGGCGCTGGACTATTTTGACCTCAGCTCTCCAACCGGATCGTTGGCAGCCGCTTTCGCCTCTTCAACCCATATCAAGTATCTGGTAGTCAGCTTTACCAGCGATTGGCTCTATCCAACCTATCACAGCAAAGAATTGGTTGCTGCCCTGACCGCGGTTGGCGCCGACGTGACCTATCTCGATATCCAGAGCACATGGGGCCATGACGCCTTTCTATTAGAAGTAGAAACCATGACCCGTTTGTTGGACAGCTTTCTGCAGCGGCTGGTACACGAGGAAGCAGTAGAACTACCTGTTACGCGCCAGGATCAGCCCACATGACCGTCTCTCATTCAGAAGCTTTCGCCAATCTTCGTCCCGATCTGCAAGCCATCGCCAATATCGTACCTGCGGGAAATAAAGTGCTCGATCTAGGTTGTGGAGACGGATCGTTGTTGGCTTATCTCGTGCAGGCTAGGCAGGTCACAGGGCGTGGTATCGAACTGAGTGAAGCCGGCGTGCTCGCTTGTGTGCGCAAGGGGCTAAGCGTACGCCAGGGCAACTTGCAGGAAGGTTTGGCAGATTATCCCGATAAAAGTTTTGATGTGGTTATTCTAAGTCAGACATTACGCTATTTAGATGACCCAGCCATGATCCTGGCCGAAATGTTGCGTGTTGGGCAGCGGGCAATCGTAAGCTTTGCCAACTGGGGCTATTGGCGATCCCGGCTGAAATTCCTGTTGTTTGGGCGCATTCCGCAAGCCCCTGATTACCCCCAGAACTGGTATGAAGCGCCCCGCTGGCAGGCGTTCACCATAACTGATTTCACTGATTTTTGCCGGCAGCGTAGCTTTATCGTCCGTGAACAAGTATATATGTCCGGCAATCGACGCGGTTACTTGTTTAGTAATGTGCTGGCCAAAACGGCCGTATTTGCCTTGGAAGAACCTCCATTAACGGTTCCGGGTGATCCTCCATTAAACTAGACCCGGTGCAGAACCACCGCCCCCCCGCAAAACAGAATGCTAAAACTGCGCAATCCATGTCCCGAGCTTGGCGAAGGACGCGAAATCTTTGTACGCGAAGCGGTCGCCCGGCAACATTCTGACTATATCTCAAGAATTCGTTGCCGCGCCTTTGGAATCCAATCAGCCAGTTCTCCGGCCAACAGACCCGCTTCGCCGTACTCCCTTTTGGCCAGCTCCCCTGCAGCGCCATGGAGGTAGCCGCCTAGAACGGTTGCTTCATACGGTTTCATTCCCTGGGCCAGCAGCCCAACGATGATCCCAGAAAGCACGTCGCCACTGCCGCCAACGGCCAGCAATGGGTTAGCAAAGGGCAGGATCGTGCAGCGGCCATCCGGGGACGCCACGACGGTATACGCACCTTTAAGCAGAACGATGTGCCCCCAAGATGTTGCCTGCTCTGACGCCAAAGCCACGCGATCAGCCGTCTTCAGTTCAGCCAAAGAGATCCCCATCAACCGTGCCATCTCGCCCGGATGAGGTGTGAGGATCGTTTCTGCCGGCAAGCGCTTAGGCCAATCTGGCATACCTGCCAGCAGATTCAATCCATCCGCGTCGACGAGCAAGGGCGGCAAACGGCGATCTAACCCTGCCGTACTCACTTCATCTGCCAAAGATCGGCTCAATTGGCCGGGCTGCGTGCGCAGCAAAGCTTGCATAAAGGATACGGCAGGACCCAAACCTGGCCCGACCAGGATACCCTCAACAGCGCCAAATTCCTCCAGCAGAAATCGGGCGCTTTCCCCATCCAATACTCTGGTCGCGGTAAGCGGCGGGTAAGTCGCTTCCGGCAATTGACCTGCTGCCGTAGCACGGATAACCTCCGGCACAGCTAAAGCCACAAGACCTGCGCCTACGCGATAAGCGCCCAGCGCAGCCAATACCGGCGCTCCCCAATAATGTTCAGAACCTGCCGCAACAAGAGCGGTGCCAAAAGTGCCCTTATGCCCCCCTGCAAGACGCTCAGGCAGCAGTGAACGCGCAAGTCTCTCCGTGGCCAATTCTAGCGGCACATTCTTCACCTCAGGCAGATCCACTGAAATATTGATATCAGCCACAACCAACTCGCCACATGCCGCCGCGCCGGGAAAACGAAAGTGCCCTCTCTTTGCTCCGGCAAAAGTCACCGTTAGATCGGCTGGCATTGTCAAAGGGTCTAAATGCCCCGTATCACAGTTCAAGCCGCTAGGACAATCAACGGCAACCACCAAGGGCCTCTTCTGTCGGTCCATTTCTGAACCAACGCGCATAATACTGGTCAAGGGATCTGCTTCATCCGGCGAGAGCGCTTTTGCCGTGAAGATTGCTTTAACCTGCTTGAAAAGAGCAGCGAGATTACCGCCAATCGGCCGTGTCACACCAGTGCCCAGCAGGGCGTCAATAAGGATATCTGCTTCAGCCAAGCGCCTGCGTAAGGCGTGATGGCCTTGGTCATCGTCCGCTGCGATAACGAACAAGTTCATCTCTTGAACACGAGCAAAGTTTTGATCCAGCTTCGCATCGCGGGGCTTGTACAAGTAGAAAGCCACATCTGCCCCAGATTCGGCCAGGTAACGGCCCGCCACCAACCCATCCCCGCCATTATTGCCCGGCCCAACCAGAACGAACACACGCCGGTCTTCCACGGCCGTCCGCTCGATTATCGCTTCAGCCACCCGCCGCCCTGCCGTTTCCATCATCTCAGCGTAGGAAACCCCAGCCGCATCGGCCGCTTTTTCGGCCGTTTCCATCTCAGCTACAGTAAACATCTTAATCGTCATAGTTTTTAAGTGGAGCAAAAAAAAACGGCCCGCTGCCAATCTGGTAAATCTCAGAAGCAACGGGCCTACATTGACAAATAGAAT
>CAVONO010000001.1:0-679906 GCA_963697305.1 uncultured Chloroflexia bacterium | reverse complement strand
TTTGAATCAATTCAAAGGGAGCACCATCTAAACCAATTACAAGGAGTTTGTTTCTTGCCATCAGCCCGACCTCAAGCGATCAGAAGTAAACATCCGTATGAGCCTAATCATTCTTCCTGAATAACACCTCTATGTTTGAGACGACAAGATCGTCAAATTCATTTGTCTTGCTCTTGAAACAGGACGGATAGCGCCTGATAAGATCAACGTACTCCGCATTATACACCTCGTAATAGGCAATGGTCTGCAAGCGATTGGCAAATCTTTGCCACAACTTGCGGTACTGCTTTAGCGTCCACTCATTCATCTGTGAGAAATCAGTTAAATCCAAGTTCTCTTGGCTGGCGAACTCTACCAGAAGCTCCTTCGTAAACAGACATTCCAAATAAGGGATGGCAATGGATTTGAACTGGTGCGCTCCACGAGGCGAAAGCCACAACGGCCCAAAATTGAGATAAATGTGCCCACCTGGACGCACTACTCGCATCGCTTCCTGTAGTACCTGCTCCGGCTCGGGGAAATGCTCAAATGAATTGTACGAAAAGGCAAAATCAAAGCTATCATCTCTGAAACCAAGCCGGCTTCCATCCATCCCTAGAAGAAGCGTCTTGCTGATCTTCGCTTTCTCGCTGTATCCCTCCGTGCGCACGTCAATGCCAACGGCCGTCTTGCCCAATTGCTGAAGATGATAGCAGACCATTCCATCCCAAGAACCCAGATCTAGAAAACGGTCACTTGACCCTTTGCCTTTAGCGACCATTTTCACCAATTCATGAGCGCGTGCCAGCCCACGTTCCTCCACACTGGAAGAATCATAACGGTATGACAAGCTTTCAAGTGGGAACTCCGAATGCAGCCGTTCAAGCGCTGCCCAATCGAGCCACTGTGGGCTATCAGAGGCTCTAGCGAACCATTCTCGCGCTCCGCGCGATTTGAAACGGCAATAAGTGGCCCACATCCTGATCAGAATTGGCTTGGGGACCAAACGTTTTGCAATCGCTCTAATTCTACGGTTCATCATACTACTTATTTGCACTATAAATCTGTCGCCAGTAAACCCAATCCTGTGGCGGGATCACGCCTAGAACCAGGCTGGCAAGACCATAAACCAAAAGTCCTGCCAATACAGGCCAGATGATTGTTAGGTCCCTGAGTGGCCAAACCACTAACGCCATCAGCAAGGTCGCCAGCAGTGGGCGCGGCAATATACGCCACAGGCGCGCGCCTGATAATTTGAAATGCACATAGAAATGTATGCTCAGAAAGAAAACAAATGAAGCAAACAGGCGCGCCATTGCCGCGCCAACAATGCCATACATTGGGATAAGCAGCAAGTTCAAGCCGACATTGGTGATCATACTTAGTCCTGTTAACCAGCCAAGCGCCTTCTGTTGCTGATGTATGAGCATCAACCGTGCATTGGGAACGTTCAAGAATACAAACACGACACCCCATATCGACCACTCTAAAACTGGGACAGCGGGCGCAAAGGATGCACCAAAAACAAGGCGAATGATAGGACCTGCAAGCAAGAAAACCCCAGTAACCATCGGCAATACGACAATTACAATATATTGATTCACCTTGTAACGAAGCGTGGCAAGCTTCTCCGGTGACTGCACATGATACCTGGCCATTACCGGGTAAATAGCAGCACGAATAGCCACCGGCATGATCCAAAAAGCCAGCAAAATCGTTTGCGCAGCACCGTACCAGCCCACTTGTGTTTCGGTAAGCAAAATCGAGATCATAAAGGTATCGGTCTGGTAGTCTATAAGAGAAAACAGGTGTATCGCAAAGAAACTTGGGATGAGGCGTAGTTGGGTCACGATGAATGGGATTTGCAGCCTGGCTGCTAAATGCTGCGGTATATCGCGGAAGAGTTTTGCCAGGGCGGGAACAAACACGAGCAAACTCAGACTACTGCCAATTGGGACCAACCAGGCTATTTGTTCCACGCCATACCCTGACTGCAAAAGCCACATGCCACCGCTCAGCTTAATCACACTGTTCACAACAGCAGCTAAAAAGGGAACTCTAAGTTGCTCGTGTGCTTCGAAAAGCGACTGGCATAAACTAAAGATTGCTTCCGGAAATACGGCCAGCGTTAGGATGCCAATAATTGCCTTGGTTTGCGTGCTGTAGGGCAGAAATAGATAAAGTATCAGCAAGAAAACTGCGTAGGTGAGGATGGTCAACAGGAGGCGAATTGCCAGATAGTTGGTGAAATAGTGCCCGCTTTTTTCTTTACGAGGAGCAACTTCCCGTACAAGCAGCTCCTGCAGACCCCAGGCAGATAGGCCAAATGCGATAGTAAAGTAGGTTATTCCTAGATTGAAAACGCCGGCATCGGTAGGTCCTAAATTTCGGCCGATGAAAATAAATAGCAAACTATTGCTAGCCTTTACAATAACGCTGCCTACGAAAGCTAGTAATGTGTTACCAAGTAATCTTTGGACCGTATTCATGCCACGGTTTCTCAATTTCACCCAGGTTTATGACGATGCGCTGGCGGACAGGATCATGACTCTTGGAAAGCAAAACCGCTCGCCACCGAATCAGCCGCACCGAGACAGTAGATAACCTTTGTGGCGTACACAACCGGCAAGTTAGCTGCATAACGCCAAAAAATGGGATGGGCAAAAATGCCGGCCGTGATCCGGAATGCTATCAAAGGGGACATCCAGCGCCACCAATAAGCGTTCGATGCTAATCGCGGCGTACCAAATTCCGTCGCATACCGCAGCCGGACGCGGACCGCGTTGTAGCCTAATTTACGCCAATGCCGCACCACATCCGCCCTAGTAGTGCGCGCCGGTGCATGCTGGATAGCCGCGCGTGGTTCGAAGAACAGCTTGAAGCCAGCCAAGCGCATTCGTACTGTCCAGTCGGCGTCTTCAGCTGCCGCGCCCGGAAACGTTTCGTCCATGCCTCCTACTTGCTCAAAAACAGTGCGACGTACACTTAGGTTCAACGTGGGCAACAAGAAACGATATCCGGGTGGATGCTGCGGCACGAAATCATGAAACATGGACACATTGTCACTTTGTGCCCAGTAATTGCTACCGTGTAAGCCGACGCTGCCTCCAACGATCATCTCGCCCAGCGTTTGTCTCTGCACGTGAGTTGCCAACCAATCCGCTTGCGGCAAACAATCCGCATCCAGAAACAAGAAAAGATCGCCAGAAGCGGCATGCATGCCCGCATTACGTGCCTTGGCAGCACAGACGGGCACCTGGGTATCGATGAAGGTCACTTCCGGGAAGTCAGCCAAAGCGTTAGCTTCATTACGCCCTACGACAATGATTTCATCCGGGGGGTGAGACTGCTTGGAGACGGCCGTTAGTGTCTCCGGCAACGTAACCGCATTGAGACTAGGGATTATCAACGATGTTCGCATGATCTAGCTCTTCGAATATAAGTACCAGTCCTAGTTTTGCTTTCGCAAGACTGTGATCAGCCCGGCTTGAAACGATCGTGAATAATCACCTACAGCACTAATCTCATTTATTACTCTTGCTGGTCCTAGATCCGTATCCAATGAATCGTGAAAGGCAATGTAACCGCCAGTAATCACATGCTTGCTGAAATTCTCAAAGTCGGTCTTTACCGCTTCGTAGCTGTGATCACCATCTATCCACAAAAGACCTATGGGGCGACTCCATGCCAGGGCAACATCATCAGATCCAAGATTAATCAATCGCACACTCCTCACACAACCCGTCTTCAACATATTCCTGTAAAAGGCCAACCGATCTTCAGGCCCAAAATTGCCGCCCAGCACACCAACGTATTGTTCATGTGGGTCGATTGCATAAACTGGAGGATTGTGTCCCTCTTGTGATCCCAAGGCCAATGCTACCGTGGATCTACCACGATAGCTTCCAATTTCCACAATACAACCCTCGGCGATCTCCGTTGCCAGCTGATACAACAATTCACCTTCATCACGGTCTATTGCGCCTTCAACAGACATGATCTTGCGCAGGTGCAGAGGCAGTAATGGTGAAACTGAAGTCACATACTGTTGAAATCCGCGGACTTTACCAGCCATATTCTTCTTGAAGCTCAAAGCAGATCTCCAGTCTTCGTATCAGTGAAGAAGCTAAGAACAGATGCAACAACATAGATCGAGCTGATGAATCCGGTTCACTAGCTGAACTCCGTCAACTCGCCATAAACACGTTGTTTATCCGCCCTCGGCAGCAATAAATTCGACCAAGTATTCTATCAGATCAAGCAAACAGAAGTAGGCTATCGGTTATTCTCTTAGTTCAAGGCTACATTCTGCTTCTCTTGACAATAATAATGCAACTATCAGAAAGGAGGTACATCTTCCCAGAAACCAAGGCAGGTAGAATACACGCGAAAACAGCCACAGATTCACCATAAATCAAGTTTCCCGGTAGGCTCTTTTGGATGTGCTTTCTTACTGACCATACTTCTTTGTCAATGTCACAACGGTCCATTAGTGGGGATTGGGGAACAAATCTGGCATATTTCTACAATAGGGTCAAGCAATCATTCGTTAGAATTTACTGTTGACAAGAGCAGCCTCAACGCATATAGTTTTGCTTAACAAATACATAGATGTCACTTTTATCCAGAGAGGTGGAGGGACCGGCCCAATGAAACCTCGGCAACCCGGTGTAGGAAGGATTTTTCCCTATCGCGCCTGGGTGCCAATTCCGGCAGAGTAATTCTGGAAGATGAGAGAAGACACATTCTTGTCCTGCTCACGCCTATGCCGCATTTAGTGGTATAAGGAAACAATCCAGATTTATTCCCGGCTCTCTGTCTAGCTAGACAGAGATTTTGTTTGTAGTCACAACATGGAGAATAAATCATGAAAAATCTCGGCGAAAGCGACCATCAGTTCGGCTTCACGACGCGCCAGCTTCACGCTGGGCAGCAGCCCGATCCCACAACAGGCAGCAAAGCTGTGCCCATCTATCAAACAGCCAGTTACCAGTTCCGTGACACAGAACACGCGGCAAACCTCTTTGCCCTAAGAGAGTTCGGAAACATCTACACGCGAATCATGAATCCCACCTCTGATGTTCTTGAACAGCGCATTGCCGATCTGGAGGGTGGTGTCGGCGCTCTGGCTGCTTCAAGCGGCCATGGCGCTCAAACCATGGCCATATTAACATTGTGCGGCGCCGGCGATCATATTGTCAGCAGCAGCCGGCTCTACGGAGGTACATACAACCAGTTTTACTATACGTTCCCGCGCCTCGGCATTGAAGTGACTTTCGTAGACCCCACAGAGCCGGAAGCTTTTGCGGCAGCAATTCGTCCAAACACAAAAATCATCTACGGTGAAACCTTAGGCAATCCGGATATTACGGTTTTCCCGTTTGAGGAAGTCGCCAACATCGCGGATGCGTTTCACATTCCACTCTTCATCGACAACACATTTGCCACGCCATATTTATGCCGGCCGTTCGAGTGGGGTGTGGACATCATCCTGCATAGCACGACCAAATTCATCGGCGGTCACGGCACGACCATAGGAGGAATGATTGTGGACGGCGGGAAATTTAACTGGAGCAGCGGCCGTTTTCCCAACTTCACCGAGCCCGATCCCTCATACCATGGACTGGTTTACGCCGATCTGGGTCCGCCAGCTTTCATTCTCAAGGCACGGGTGCAAATCCTAAGAGACATTGGCGCTTGCCAGGCTCCATTTAACAGTTGGACTACGATTCAAGGTCTAGAGACCCTCAGCCTACGCATGGACCGCCACGTTAGCAATGCACAGAACGTTGCCAAATTCCTTGACGATCATCCTTCCGTAACCTGGGTATCTTATCCTGGTCTTGATAGCCATCCCGATCATCGGCGAGCTAAGAAATACTTACCCAAGGGACCTGGCGCTATCCTTGGCTTCGGCATCAAAGGAGGCCGTCGCACGGGCGAGAATTTTATCAACAACCTAAAACTTATTAGCCATCTGGCAAACGTTGGAGATGCCAAGAGCTTGGCCATTCACCCCGCCAGTACAACCCACAGCCAACTCGATGAAGAACAGTTGCGCAAAGCCGGTGTCACACCCGACTTTATTCGCCTTAGCGTAGGTATCGAGGATTTGCCGGACATTCTGTGGGATCTGGATCAGGCGCTGGCCCGATCAGCCAATTAGCCACCTGTTTCCCATGGACCATCGCGACTTGCGGGATCGGGTAGATTCAAACTGGAATTGTTTTATGATTCAAGAAAAATCTTTAGGACTCGTAAAAACGCATTTCTATACATTTGCAGAAGATGAACCCTTTCAACTCGAAAGTGGTGCTTCGCTGCAACCACTAACCCTGGCATATGAAACCTACGGCCGTCTCAATGCCGATCGCTCCAATGCCATCTTGGTGCTGCACGCACTAAGTGGTGGTGCTCACGCAGCCGGCTATCATACTGCGGCAGACGACAAACCAGGCTGGTGGGATGATAGCATAGGCCCCGGAAAAGCATTTGACACAAACCGCTTCTTTGTCATCTGCAGCAACGTAATTGGTGGTTGTTATGGATCAAGCGGTCCGGCGAGCATTGATCCCACAACCAACCAACCTTATGGCCTGAGTTTCCCCGTAGTGACTATAGGTGATATGGTGCGCGCCCAGGTAAAACTAATCGATCATCTGGGCATTGATCAACTGCTATGCGTAACCGGTGGTTCAATGGGTGGGATGCAGGCGCTGGAATGGGCAGCTCATCATCCTCATCGTATCAAGGCCGCCATCCCCTTGGCTACCACGGCCCGGCACAGCCCTATGCTAATTGCCTTCAGCGAAGTTGGCAGACAAGCTATCTATGCCGATCCCTACTGGAACCAGGGCAACTACTACGATCAGGCGCAGAAACCCGATTCCGGTCTGGCCGTGGCGCGTATGGTTGGTCATATCACCTATCTCAGCGAGCAAGCCATGCACCAAAAATTCGGCCGCCGCCTGCAAACACTAGAGCGATACGGTTATGAATTCCAGGCAGAATTCGCGGTAGAGAGTTATTTGAAGTACAACGGCAACAACTTCACGCGCCGATTTGACGCCAACAGCTATCTTTACGTCACCAAGGCGCTGGACTATTTTGACCTCAGCTCTCCAACCGGATCGTTGGCAGCCGCTTTCGCCTCTTCAACCCATATCAAGTATCTGGTAGTCAGCTTTACCAGCGATTGGCTCTATCCAACCTATCACAGCAAAGAATTGGTTGCTGCCCTGACCGCGGTTGGCGCCGACGTGACCTATCTCGATATCCAGAGCACATGGGGCCATGACGCCTTTCTATTAGAAGTAGAAACCATGACCCGTTTGTTGGACAGCTTTCTGCAGCGGCTGGTACACGAGGAAGCAGTAGAACTACCTGTTACGCGCCAGGATCAGCCCACATGACCGTCTCTCATTCAGAAGCTTTCGCCAATCTTCGTCCCGATCTGCAAGCCATCGCCAATATCGTACCTGCGGGAAATAAAGTGCTCGATCTAGGTTGTGGAGACGGATCGTTGTTGGCTTATCTCGTGCAGGCTAGGCAGGTCACAGGGCGTGGTATCGAACTGAGTGAAGCCGGCGTGCTCGCTTGTGTGCGCAAGGGGCTAAGCGTACGCCAGGGCAACTTGCAGGAAGGTTTGGCAGATTATCCCGATAAAAGTTTTGATGTGGTTATTCTAAGTCAGACATTACGCTATTTAGATGACCCAGCCATGATCCTGGCCGAAATGTTGCGTGTTGGGCAGCGGGCAATCGTAAGCTTTGCCAACTGGGGCTATTGGCGATCCCGGCTGAAATTCCTGTTGTTTGGGCGCATTCCGCAAGCCCCTGATTACCCCCAGAACTGGTATGAAGCGCCCCGCTGGCAGGCGTTCACCATAACTGATTTCACTGATTTTTGCCGGCAGCGTAGCTTTATCGTCCGTGAACAAGTATATATGTCCGGCAATCGACGCGGTTACTTGTTTAGTAATGTGCTGGCCAAAACGGCCGTATTTGCCTTGGAAGAACCTCCATTAACGGTTCCGGGTGATCCTCCATTAAACTAGACCCGGTGCAGAACCACCGCCCCCCCGCAAAACAGAATGCTAAAACTGCGCAATCCATGTCCCGAGCTTGGCGAAGGACGCGAAATCTTTGTACGCGAAGCGGTCGCCCGGCAACATTCTGACTATATCTCAAGAATTCGTTGCCGCGCCTTTGGAATCCAATCAGCCAGTTCTCCGGCCAACAGACCCGCTTCGCCGTACTCCCTTTTGGCCAGCTCCCCTGCAGCGCCATGGAGGTAGCCGCCTAGAACGGTTGCTTCATACGGTTTCATTCCCTGGGCCAGCAGCCCAACGATGATCCCAGAAAGCACGTCGCCACTGCCGCCAACGGCCAGCAATGGGTTAGCAAAGGGCAGGATCGTGCAGCGGCCATCCGGGGACGCCACGACGGTATACGCACCTTTAAGCAGAACGATGTGCCCCCAAGATGTTGCCTGCTCTGACGCCAAAGCCACGCGATCAGCCGTCTTCAGTTCAGCCAAAGAGATCCCCATCAACCGTGCCATCTCGCCCGGATGAGGTGTGAGGATCGTTTCTGCCGGCAAGCGCTTAGGCCAATCTGGCATACCTGCCAGCAGATTCAATCCATCCGCGTCGACGAGCAAGGGCGGCAAACGGCGATCTAACCCTGCCGTACTCACTTCATCTGCCAAAGATCGGCTCAATTGGCCGGGCTGCGTGCGCAGCAAAGCTTGCATAAAGGATACGGCAGGACCCAAACCTGGCCCGACCAGGATACCCTCAACAGCGCCAAATTCCTCCAGCAGAAATCGGGCGCTTTCCCCATCCAATACTCTGGTCGCGGTAAGCGGCGGGTAAGTCGCTTCCGGCAATTGACCTGCTGCCGTAGCACGGATAACCTCCGGCACAGCTAAAGCCACAAGACCTGCGCCTACGCGATAAGCGCCCAGCGCAGCCAATACCGGCGCTCCCCAATAATGTTCAGAACCTGCCGCAACAAGAGCGGTGCCAAAAGTGCCCTTATGCCCCCCTGCAAGACGCTCAGGCAGCAGTGAACGCGCAAGTCTCTCCGTGGCCAATTCTAGCGGCACATTCTTCACCTCAGGCAGATCCACTGAAATATTGATATCAGCCACAACCAACTCGCCACATGCCGCCGCGCCGGGAAAACGAAAGTGCCCTCTCTTTGCTGCGGCAAAAGTCACCGTTAGATCGGCTGGCATTGTCAAAGGGTCTAAATGCCCCGTATCACAGTTCAAGCCGCTAGGACAATCAACGGCAACCACCAAGGGCCTCTTCTGTCGGTCCATTTCTGAACCAACGCGCATAATACTGGTCAAGGGATCTGCTTCATCCGGCGAGAGCGCTTTTGCCGTGAAGATTGCTTTAACCTGCTTGAAAAGAGCAGCGAGATTACCGCCAATCGGCCGTGTCACACCAGTGCCCAGCAGGGCGTCAACAAGGATATCTGCTTCAGCCAAGCGCCTGCGTAAGGCGTGATGGCCTTGGTCATCGTCCGCTGCGATAACGAACAAGTTCATCTCTTGAACACGAGCAAAGTTTTGATCCAGCTTCGCATCGCGGGGCTTGTACAAGTAGAAAGCCACATCTGCCCCAGATTCGGCCAGGCAACGGCCCGCCACCAACCCATCCCCGCCATTATTGCCCGGCCCAACCAGGACAAATACGCGCCTATCCTCCACTGCAATCCGCTCAATAATCGCCTCAGCCACCCGCCGTCCCGCCGTTTCCATCATCTCAGCGTAGGAAATCCCAGCCGCATCCGCCGCTTTTTCGGCCGTTACCATCTCAGCTACCGTAAACACCTTAATCGTCATAGTTCTTAAGTCGAGTAAAAAAAAACGGCCCGCTGCCAATCTGGTATATTCAGAAGCAACGGGCCTATATTGACAAATAGAATACCCCAGGAGGGACTCGAACCCCCAACCGTCGGATTAGAAGTCCGGTGCTCTATCCATTGAGCTACTGGGGCTTGCCATTATCCTTTCCGCACAGGTTATTCTAGTCAGCATCCTCTACGACGTCAACTTGGCGCGACTTGATCACACGCGAAAAATGCCCGTCCTGAATCTTTGCCATTAAGCTTTCCAGATCCGGCAACACCTCATCAGCCGTAAATCGAATCGCCCAATGATGCACGTGAGGCGTGACGGCAACAATATACGTGTGGGACTGGAAAGCTTGCCACATTTCCATCGCCGTCCCCATGCTCACGGTTGGCAGATAGGCAATAAGCAGGTCTGCCTCCCCAGCCTGTTTCGTCATATCCAGGAAGGTACGGCGTGCTTGCGCTTCATCGTAGGCAACACTACCAGGATTCAGCGCCCAAGGATCCGTAATATGAATGTCCGGTAGATGTGTTTGCAGAGCCTCCGCGATACACACCCGATAATCCTGGTCATCAATCTGATCGTCTAGCCGATCGCCCTGCATCACACCAGCGATAAATACGTGCATCACTCGTCAAAGATCGGCCGGATACCCTGGTAAATCTTGGTTCCACCTAATGTGCGAACCACCACCTCGGCCGGGCGGCCGACGCGTTCCGCGATATCACGAGCGCTCATGGGCTGGTTCGCATTTGCCAATAGGACACAAAAAGTTGCGTCTACCAGAGATGCTGTGCTGATGAAGTCATCTGGAAGCTGGTGAAAGTATGACTGTATTAGGTATTGGAAACCATCTACCTGGTGTACTTCACCCGTACGCGCGTCAACCAAGTCTACCTGATCGAATTCTGCCTCAAGAGCGTTTTCATCTCCCATTGAGAAGCGCGAAAGCAAATAGGTCTTAAGATCAAGGTTGGACTTCTCCCACCACTCGAAATCGATGAAAAATCTTGTATCGGGCGTTGTTCGCTTCAGCGAAGTCAACTTTATCTTGGGACGTGGATTATTTGCCAAGTTCACTCCTCCGTAAAGCAAGCCTTCCAGCTTGATCGCAACCTAGAAAGGTTGCCTTACAATTTCCACCTATGGTGACACCTTGGGCCCGCACAAAACCTCTCTTGGTTTTACCCTTGCCGGCGATCGCTATCATACAGCCAGTAATGATCGCCGACCGTCTGAAAAGCGGGATTGCTAACCAGCTCAGCAAAAATCGGACCAGGAGGCATGCGTCTAATCATGTTTACCGTACTGTAAAGCGTTTTGGCATGTACCGTGTTTTGTGGGGTTAAAGGAGCTAAGGCAGGGAATAATTCAACCAATATTGATGCCAAGGAGCGTTCTTTTGTTTCCGCGCGCCTCCAAAGAGCATCTATCGCTGCCACAACATCCGATCCGACGACCAAGAGATCGTCATAACCACAACCAATTGATCGGCGTTTGAGTTCAAAATGAATGCGATTATCGGATACCGTTGCCAACCTAACCCACTCACGTTTAGGGCTTCGGCCATCGAAGCCAATCAAGATAATCCCTGGCTCCGGTCCAGGGGCAAAATGCAGGAAACCACCAACCGGAATACTGTTTGCATCGTACCAATCCTTCAAGCCATAGATGTATCTACCTTCTGGTACTGCCCAGCCTTCGATGTCCTCTTCGCCCGAATCATTCCGGAATATGATCCGCTGGCGCGGCGCTTTGCCCAAGGAGAAGAGTGACCGAATGCGAGAGCTTAGTGGTATGGTGCCTGCCCAACGATGTGGATACGTTAGCGAAAGGACAGCCGGCTGAACCACGTCGGGCGGATCAATTTCTGACCACTCATCGTCTAACTCCTGTTCTAACATCAGAAGCTGGGAGCTCAAGAGAGTCCGATCATAAGAGAATGGTTGATACCGCAACCGGCCCGGAGTTTTCAGCACGCCTTCCGGCTCCAGACGTCGCAAGAACCAAGCAACGCGACCTTCTCCGGCGACATCGTCAAAACGCTCATCCCCTAACAAAGCATAGTTGAGTGAGAAACGCTGGACACTTATGTCAATCTCTGGATCCATGTCCAGATGGGTTAGCAATTCATCTGCAATCATTGGACCCCCATCACCTATCTCCAATATAGCTTCGCAGAGATGAAGATGGCCAACATTTATGTCCACCATGAGTGATTTGACAAACCACAAAGAGCTGAGCTCGACAAAATCCGGATGGTCGGACAGTACCGTGTAGAGTTTGTCTCCGACGTCCTCACCATATCGCTGGAATAAAGTTTCTGGATCCAAATCGATGAAATCAAGCAGATCCTCTCCAGTCTCAAGATTTAGCGCATGTTCCGCACCATAGTCGCTCGCAAAATCACGCGTTTTGCCCTTGACATCTACCGTCAGGACCTTGAACTTACCCTCTTCAGGATTAGAACCATCCCGTAGATCGACAACGGTGCCCTGCAAAAAATTCAACGCCGGGAAGACCAATTTGTCTCCAATTTGATACGTATTCTTGGGCTGGTAGACATGGCGACCTTTTGCCAACTTACGGATCGACTTGAGTTCTTCATTAACCCGATGGTTAAAGAGCGCTTTGGTGAGCTGTTCAATCGTCTGTGGCTTTTCCACCTCAAGAAAGTGGTTATACATTTGCTCAATATCGGAGTCCGTGTGTGAAAACTGTGCCCCCCAATATTCTGCCGTCTGAGTTCGAGCCTGTATCACATCTATCTCCTAATCAAGAAGGGGAAGTCTGAAGTCATATCTAGAGGTACCCGTACCAGCCAAAATTATAACCAATCCCGGTTATAGCTGCCACTTTCACCATCATCAAGATCCTACGAATGATTTGTTAGCAGACTGGACCAATCTTCAGAAAGAAAGACATCGCAGCTGCTGCTATGGAGATTGGTCCAGTCTTCGTGAAAAATGCCTGACAGCCTGTTCGTGGACCCCATCATTAAGGATCTACAAAAACTTTGTCACGGGAAAGCTTCTTTCGTCCACTGCATCCCATCGACTGGCACCCCCATAATTCGCAGATCCCAATGCAAATGCGGACCCGTGGAAAGTCCTGTTGAACCGCCAAGGCCAATCGGCTGTCCAGCCGCAACACTTTCGCCGACATCGACGAAGACGTCCGCCAGATGATAATAACCGGTCATTACACCGAGTCCATGATCAATGATGACAGTCCTACCACGAAGCTCGAGCATATCACTAAATACCACGCTGCCATTTGCCGCCGCAAGTATTGGCGTACCGATGTCTCCGCCAAAGTCTGTACCAGAATGGTATATGGTTATCGGCTCTTCATTATAAGAACGGCCGCCACCATAAGGAGCAGTCACAATAGTATCAGTAACAGGGACTTGAAAGAGCCCATCCCACTGAGCTTCTTCCGTGAAATCTGCATAGATTGTGAAAAGGAATGCATCTTCACTCTGCCTTATCTCGGGATCTAGCAATTCACCCAACTCTTCAGGCACTGTGATCTCCTGACTACCATAGTTAGCCGAAAAAATAGGTACATCTTGGACAAACGGGTGCCAGGGTTGATCTCCGGATCCGCCAAGTTCAAGAGCATACAAATCAGGTTCCGTAAAGGCATCGATCCCCAAGACGGCTGCAAACCCTTCATCGTGTGGTATGAAACGCAATGCCTGACCCGCGAATTGACCAGTTGGACGGCCGTCCAACTGATTCTCTACATACACAGAAACCGTGTCACCTTGCGAAACAAACTCTGGTCGCACATTCAGTTCAACCCACATTCCCGGTAGATCCTGGTAGGCGCCCTCTCCTGGGATGCGCAGTCGCTGTCCAGGATATAAGCGCACAGGATAGGCCAGGTCATTGGCATCGATGAGTTGCGAGGGAGAAAGCCCGTATCGGACCGCGATCTCAAGCATAGTTTCGCCTTCCCCAACGAGATGCGGCGCCCCTTGAATCAAGCGGGGTTGATCCGTTCCAGTGCGGCTAATCACCGACAACACCTGGCCCACAGAAGGAACATAATCACGATTGATCATCAGATTATCTTCCATCAGGGACTCGGTCGATGTATTGAAACGACGCGCGATATGCGCCAAGGAATCCCCAATTTGTACCCCATAAACAGCCGCCACGCTCTCGCCTTCGCCACCCGGAATAATTAGCTCTTTTCCAACAACAAGCACGTCAGCGTTACGCAAGTGATTGACTAGCCTCAGAGCCTCGATCGTCACATCGTATCGTTCAGCGATAAAGGTCAGGTTTTCGCCATCTTCAACGACATGAACGGGTGGCCCAGTGGGCTGGGGCGTTGGCTCCCCAGGCTGCGCGCGAACAGCAAATGCGGTCAGACAAACTGCCGCAATTGTCAGCAGCACAGAAATCTGCAAACGTGTTCCCAATAAACCTGAACGAAATCCGACAACCATAAGAGCGGAAGTATATTGCAGGCAGTCAAAGGTGCAAAGGCTCCTTAAGGACCGCCTCCAGGATCATTCTATCTTTCTTAAGTCTAGCAATTCGTCAAAGATTTCTTGTGCTTCCGCAAAAAAGAATGCATATGGTGTCTTCCAGAATTCCGCTAGCTGCCGATTACTCGTCTGTTGTTCGTAAATCAACGCTTGCAGATACATATCTAGTTTGTCTGCGTCATGCACAAGCAGCGCTTCTTGAGTTCTTTGCTCGTGCAGTTCCTCCCAATATCCCATGAACTGTGGCGCAAATGACACATCCCCAAGGATCTCGACCATGGCTCCGCGCTCAACATCGATTTTGACGCCGTTTGGCAAAAACCTCCAGGCCGGTGATGGTATATCCGTGGTGAGCCCCTCAGGCAAATCGTGCAAGAGCGCCATGATAAGCACTTTTTCCAAGTCGAGAGGCTGCACCACATTCTGAGCCAGGATCAAAGCCGTAAAAGTCACGCCATAACTATGGGCAGCTACATCCTCAGCATTCGCCACCCCGCGTTGAACCCAACCTGTACGCGCTGACCGCTTCAGTTGATTTCCATGCAAAAGCACTTGTAATACATTCGAGCCACTCATTTTATCACTCCTAATAAACTTGCTGTGTGACTTTCTTCATAGTTGCGTGTTCCCAATATAAGAAACAGGAGTCGTTCACACGAATGGCTAACTGTAACGGCAATCGTTAGCTTAAGGCAAGGGATCATTGATGAAGGTATCCGTCATCGCGACAGTTAAGAACGAAGGGGACGATTTGCGACCCTTACTAGATTCTCTAATCGACCAGACTTATTTTGCCGATGAAGTCGTGATCTGTGATGGCGGGTCTACAGATAATACCCTAGAGGTGCTGGAAGAGTATAAAGAATATCTCCCCTTGAAGATTATCGTAGTACCAGGTAGCAACATCAGTCAAGGCAGAAACCGGGCTATCAGTACAGCTAACGGATCCATCATCGCCGTGACAGACGCTGGGGTTGTTTTAGTGCCCAACTGGCTAGAGGCTTTAATCCAGCCGCTAAGAGACAAGGAATCGCAGGTGGTCAGTGGCTGGTTTGAACCAGATCCCTACACAGACTTTGAAGTGGTGATGGGCGCCACCGTGTTGCCAACACGCAGCGATATCGATCCGTCGACATTCTTGCCTTCCAGTCGCTCGATTGCTTTCTACAAGAGCGCCTGGGAAGCAGTGGGAGGCTACCCGGAATGGCTGGATTATTGCGAAGATCTAGTTTTCGATCAGGCTCTATACGAAAAGTATGGTCCCTTTCTTTTCGAGGACCGTGCAGTGGCTTATTTTCGGCCCCGTGGGAGTCTACGGGCTTATTTCCGCCAATACTATCGTTATGCTCGGGGGGATGGTAAAGCAAGCCTGTGGCCCATACGGCACGCTATTCGCTACCTGACCTACCTCGTAGGGCTGCCACTAATCTTACGCCTCATTTGGCGCGAAAAATGGCCAGGATGGCTGCTGTTGGTTCTGGGTGTCGGCACCTATTCCCGCCGGCCCGCAAAACGTCTGTGGGGAAGCACCTGGGGCTGGCCTCCTCCCGCGCGTATCCGCGCGTTCGCACTCATCCCCATCATTCGCTTTGTGGGCGATGTGGCGAAAATGTTGGGATACCCGGCGGGACTAATCTGGCGCTGGCGGAATCTCGACAAGATCAGCCGTTGATATCCATTACTTACCTGTTGCTCAGAAACCATCCTACATGTCCATGCACGCTTGACGCACGCGTACCCTGGTGCTATTATCAAATCATCTTCGCCGACGGATGCCGTCGGCGTTTTTGCAGTATGGGCGCTACCGGCTAACTATGGTCATACAACGCAAACCACCTCGCCATCCGCGACGGGGGCCTTCTTGTCTTCTAGTCATATTTGTGCTGTTCGGTATTGCAGTAAGTACTTACGTGATCCAAAACCGCGACGATGTTCGCCAGATTATTATTCCGACGCCGACGCCTGAGCCAACCAGATCCGCCACAGAATTCGCCGTTCTGGCCGAATTAAGCAAAGATGATGGCGAGCTCGAGGAAGCCATCGCCTTTTACGATCAGGCCATTGCCCTAGACGGTACCAAACCTGAGTTCTTCATCCGCCTGATCAACCTGTTGGTCAAACAAGACCAGCCCGAATTAGCTGTCGAAAAGGCTGAACAGGCCACAATTCTGGCCCCTGACAATGATGACGTATGGACATCAGCTGCATCGGCATATCTAGCTAACGGAGATCGCTTGAGCGATCGAGGAGATGTGGGGGGAGCAAATATCCAGTATGCAACCGCATTCCAGTCCGCGAGTAAAGCTATCGGCATTAACCCTGAGAATGCCACTGCCCACGCCTATGCGGCGGCAGGCCTGGTTTTACAAGGAAACGCGGACTTATATGCCCAGGCTCAGGAATTAGCCGATACCGCAGTTTTTCTGGACGCGGATAACCCCATCGCACGACTGTATATGGCTACTGTTTTCACTTACCAGGGTCTCTATCCATTAGCGCTCGAACAGTATCAGCTTGGTTTACAGGCTGATCCCACCGGCACCGATTTGCACATTGGCCTGGGATATAATTATTATGGTGACGGTCGAATATCTGACGCCATTATCAGCTTTGAAGATGCCCTGGCCACCGATCCTGGCAGCGCCGCTGCTTATGACGGTCTGGCACATATGTATATTCAACTTGGCGACGCTCCCTTAGCCGAGCAAAACGCGTTGCAGGCGGTAGCGTTGAATTCTAATATTGCCCGTGCACAAGGTCGTTTGGGTGAATCCTATTTCCGGCAAAACAACTATCTTAACGCAATCCCGCCCCTCGAACAGGCGGTTACTCTGTATGGAAAGGCGACAGAGTTAAATGCCAGGTTCTTCAATATGTTGGCGACCGCCTATATTCGAAATTCGCTCAATGATTGTCCAAAAGCAGTGCCCCTGTTTCAGCAGGTATTAGGCGCCACCTTCAATTCTCTCATCATTGAAAGCGCACAAGAAGGCATAGATGAGTGCCGCCGGGCCGAACTCGAGCGTTCTCCATAGGCTACATTCAGGTAGACAGTGTTGCTACAAGTCCCCACCGACGCTTATTCAGGCCGCTGCATGCGGGTTTGTGCGGATTTATTGGCACTCCACCCCTCAGACTGCTAAGAAACTCTTGACATCCTCAATATCTATGTTACAATCTTCAGTATTCGAGTTAGCACTCGCCCCACAAGAGTGCTAAACCTCGGCAAATAGACCAGAATCTTGACAGAATTGAAAACTCATTTTAGCAAGGAGATCTTAACTATGTCCATTAACCTCAAGCCGCTTGGCGACCGCCTGGTAGTTGAACCTCAGGAGCGTGAGCAAACCACCAGTTCGGGACTCGTACTTCCTGAAACCGCAAAAGAAAAACCTCAGCAGGGTGAGGTTGTTGCTGCCGGCCCTGGCCGGCGTGATGACGATGGCAATCGCATCCCCCTGGATGTCGCGGTCGGTGATATTGTCCTCTATGCCAAATATGGCGGCACTGAAGTGAAAATTCAGGGCCAGAAATATTTGATCCTCAAAGAGTCGGATGTTCTGGCAATTGTTGATTAATACCTCCTCAGGTACAGAAACTAAGAAATAACAACGGAGAATCAGATATGGCAAAACAATTAATATTTTCGGAAGATGCTCGTCGTAAGCTCAAGAGAGGCATCGACACAGTCGCAACAGCTGTTTCCACCACGCTTGGTCCTAAGGGTCGCAATGTCGCCATCGACAAGAAGTGGGGCGCTCCGACCATCACCCATGATGGCGTCAGCGTTGCCAAAGAGATTGAACTGGAAGACCCCTACGAGAACATGGGTGCCCAGTTGTTCAAAGAAGCAGCAATCAAGACCAATGACATCGCCGGCGATGGAACCACGACCGCAACCGTCCTAGCACAGCACATGGTTCATGAGGGCCTAAAGAACGTAGCTGCGGGTGCCAATCCCATGCAGCTTAAGTTAGGCATTGAAGCTGCGACAGCCGCGCTGGCACAGAAAATTCGTGACATGGCCGTTGATATTGACAGCTTCGAAGAGATCGCCTCCGTGGCCTCCATTTCCGCACAAGATCCCGAAATCGGCCGTCTCATCGCCGAGGTCATGGACAAAGTCGGAAAAGATGGTGTGATCACAGTTGAAGAGTCGCGCGCTTTAGAGTTCGAAACAGAGTACGTCGAAGGTATGCAATTCGACCGTGGCTACATCAGCCCTTACTTCATCACGGATTCGGAAACAATGGAATCTGTTGTAGAAGATGCTTACATCCTCATCCACGACAAAAAGATTAGCTCGGCCCAAGACATGGTACCAATCCTCGAAAAACTGGTCCAGATCGGCAAGAAAAACCTGGTTGTCATCGCCGAGGATATTGACGGTGAAGCGCTGGCTACGCTGGTGCTCAACAAGCTGCGCGGCATGATCAACGCGCTAGCCATCAAGGCTCCCGGCTTTGGCGATCGTCGCAAAGCTATGCTGCAGGACATCGCCGTCTTGACTGGTGGAGAGGTCATTACCGAAGAGATGGGCCGTAAACTTGAAAGCGTGCAGATCAGTGATCTGGGACGTGCGGCCAAGGTTGTCTCCACGAAGGACGAGACAACTGTCATTGACGGCCAAGGCGATGAAAAACAGATTACTGGCCGCGTCGAGCAGATCAAAGTCGAAATCGACCGCAGTACATCTGATTACGACCGCGAGAAATTGCAGGAGCGTTTGGCCAAGCTGGCCGGTGGCGTAGCTGTGATTCGCGTTGGTGCTGCGACCGAAGTTGAACTAAAAGAAAAGAAACACCGTGTAGAAGACGCGCTCAGCGCCACCCGTGCGGCCGTAGAAGAAGGCATTGTTCCCGGTGGTGGCGTTGCTTTGATTAACGCCCTATCAGCCTTGGACGATCTTGAGGTCGCTGCTGGTGATCCAACCACAGGTGTAGGTATCTTGCGCCAGGCGTTGGAAGCTCCTATGCGCAAGATTGCTGAGAATGCCGGAAAGAATGGCGATGTCATCATTCAGAACGTTCGCCGCGCTCAGGAAGAGCAAGGTGACCATAACATCGGCTACAACGTGCTCACTGACGCGTATGAAAACATGATCACAGCGGGCATCATTGACCCAGCCAAGGTGACGCGTGGCGCATTGGAGAATGCGGCAAGTATCGCGGCCATGATTCTGACCACGGAAGCGCTGATCACAGACATCCCTGAAGAAGAAAAACCAATGCCTGGTGGTGGTCCCGATATGGGCGGCATGGGCGGAGGAATGGGTTTCTAAAAGAACCTTATAGCACCGTTAAATAAAAAAGGCTCCCACGCGTGGGAGCCTTTTCTATTTGTATCCATCACCGGCGCCGGCTAACCCTTGGCCTAAGTGCCATGTTTCCAGAAAAGCGAGCACTGCCTGCCGCACCTCTTCTGGGGTAAGATTGCTGGTATCCAGATAGTAATCACAATGTTCCCTCGCATGCGATAACCGCTGGTGTTGTTCCTCCAGGCGCCGCGGACCACCGTCAATATGGGGCCGGCGGATTCTGGCTTGTTGATAAGACAAGTCAAGATAAATGAGAATATCCGGCTTGCTCAGACGCTGCCACATGTTGGGAGCACAAGAGTGCTCCTGAGCAGGCTGGCGTGTTTCATAGCCCGCCGCATATAAAGCGGGCAATAGCGTGCTCTTGCCCGCAGAACAAGGACCAACTACAGCAACCCGTGAAGGACGATCAATAACATTGTTCATAGTCGCTGCATCAAATTGGAATGCTCCCGCGCAACCGTCTTACCAGATTCTTGCTTTCGTTTTCTTCTACGGAGATCACAAGCACACTAATATCATCGCGGGGACGGCCGTTATCCATTGCCACGGCCTCATCCAACAGCGTGTCAGCAACCGACTGGGCATCTGTCGTTCCATCTTCAATCATAAGTCTCGTCGCGATAAATGGATCATAAGTCTTACCGCCGCCGTAACTTCCAGCATGACGCAGTCCGTCCGTAAAAACCACGATTAGAGTTCCTGTCTTAACCGGGATCTCGTTGATTACCGGCTTTGTATTTCGATGCACGCCAACACTTTGTGAAGGGGCATCAAGCAAGGCGAGACCATCTTCTACCGTGTGAATGATTACCGGCGCCTCGTTGTTGCGCGAGATCACAAAAGTCTTGGTAACCGTATCCACAGAGAGAATGTTCAAGGTCGCACTGACCTTACCTTTGCGGTAAGTATAAAGATAGTCATGCGCGGCGCGAGCGGCAGCGCCATCACGAACCCCCTCGGCCAACAGCTGTATCGCTTTGCGTGCCACAACGTTGCTGACAGCCTTGGCCGATTTGCCACTGCGTTGGCCATCAACCAGAACCATAGAAATGCCACCATGCGGCCGTTCTATCATCTCCAGCGTATCCCCACTTTCACTAGTAGCGTACTTGCTGATTTTGGCCACCGCAAATTGAACTTCCATATCACAAGTATACAACATTCTGGCGATGTTGTTAGCGCCCCTACAAAGACGCCAGTGCACATAAACCGCGGATAATACCGCTCGAATGACACAATTGCTGATTGCTTTTCCTTGCATTTTGCCTGTGGTATACTCCGATCTAGAGTAGGGTATCATCGCCAGAAGCTCACAGATTTGAACCGGAATTGGAGATTCAGAGCATGAAACAGTTAAGTTGATCTTAGCGATCAGTACTGCTCTTTGACATCTAGCAAGAGCTTGGCAGCCGGAGCAAATTTTGGAAGAAATCATCACCACTTTCTCTCGCCTCGATCTGAGCGGTTTACTGGATATCCTGCTGGTAACGGCCGTCATACTCACATTTCTGCTGCTCATCCGTGGAACGCGAGCCGTGCAAGTGTTGCGCGGCGTTCTTGTTCTAGTTCTGATCATTCTCCTAATAACAAACATCTTTGAGTTGCCGGCCTTTTCTTGGCTGCTCGAAAAAAGTCTACCTGCGATACTGGTCGGCATTCCCGTGATCTTCGCACCTGAACTTCGACGCGCTTTGGAGCAGCTTGGCTACACCTCGCGCTACTTTCGCGTTTTTCGCCGTGACACTGAACAACCCGCGGTCTTGGCGCTCCAAGCGGCAAGCCTGAAACTATCCCAGAGACGACACGGCGCCCTTGTCGTATTTGAACAAGAAACCGGACTGCAAGAGTACATCGACACGGGCATTCTTCTTAACGCAGAGCCATCATCAGAACTGATCCTGACCATCTTTAATAAAAACACAGAGCTACACGACGGCGCGATCATTGTGCGCGATAATAAGATTAAAGCTGCCTCCTGTATCATGCCCTTATCAGCCAGCAACCTGTCAGACCTACAAATGGGGCTACGTCACCGGGCTGCTTTAGGGATTAGCGAGGTTAGCGACGCTGTAGCTGTCGTGATTTCGGAGGAGACAGGACAAGTATCGATCGCCCATAATGGCCGGATTATCCGCAAGCAAGATATTTCCCACCTCGATTCTATTCTCCATGCGCTGCTCTACGGCGCATCTAGCCAATCAGGGGAAAATTCAACGTGAAGTACACGCGTTCACTCATGTCTTACTTGGGAAGCCTGTTGCTTGCCCTGGTTTTAGCCAGCATAATCTGGCTTAATGCCACACAAGTTCAAGATCCAGTCAGGAGCCAATTCATTCAACTGGAAGTCAACTTTGTCGGCCAATCAGAAAACAGCATTCTGGCAAGACCTGACCGGCAAAGCGTACAGATCCGTATCGAAGGACCCGAATCAATCATCAATGAGGTATCTCTCGACGATTTCAACGCATTTGTTGATCTCCGGCAGGTGCCGTTCGGCCAGTCTGTGTCCGTACCCATCGAAATCGCTTCTACAGCCCCAGAGCTGGACCTTTCTTCGCCCATTCCCGAAGAGGTGGAAGTGCTCTTAGAGCAACAGGTCTCTCGAAGCATTCCAGTGGAACTCGATATTCGCGGAGATGTAGCTCGCGGGCACCTGCAGGGCGAACCATTTATTGAGCCTGCCGCCATCTCCGTATCAGGTCCAGCTTCTCTTGTAGAGCAGCTTGATTTCGCGTTGGCCACCGTTTTCCTAAATGACGCGCGGGAAACGACAGCCGCCAAACACCGTCCAATTTTCTATGATGAGCAAGGTCGGGTAGCCAGTACTGCCAACTTAGACCTCAATATGGAAGAGGTCCAGGTTACCATTCCCATAGAAGAGGCTGATGGATTTGCCGATAAGTTGATTACAGTTGACTGGGTGGGTTATCCAGCGCCCGGCTATCGTTTGCTGAGTGTTTCCGCGGAGCCACCCAGCCTGCTGGTGACTGGGCTTCCCGCGCGTCTTAACGCATTGACACGTCTAAAAACCGATCCAATCGATATCACGGGGCTGACAGGTTCTTTCAACCAGCGAGCGACACTTGACCTGCCAGCTGGAGTAACGCTCGATCAAGACCAGGAAATATTCGTCAGCATCGAGATCGAGCCCATTCTGAGCACCGAGACACATGAGCGTGATGTCGAAATACTTGGCCTGAGCGATAATATGGAGGTATCGTTGGATCCGGAGCAGGTCCGTGTAGTTCTATTTGGCCCTTTACCAGCGCTGGATACGCTCGTTGCCGGCGATGTAAGGGTCACGGTTGACTTGTTTGAATTGATTTCTGGTACACATAGTATAAAACCAGTCGTCGATCTGCCGGAACGAGGCATCGAAGTTCGCTCAATCCGGCCCGAATCTATTTCCGTAACCATCACCCGAACAATAACATCCACCGGCGAAATAACTGGTACATTGCCGGTAACAGAAACGAACAACTTATTGCTGATGACTATTGCCAGAACCAAGCAAAACGAAGATGCCGCAATTAACAGCGCCCCGGGACCAGCTACCTTTCCCGTCGCTTCGCTCTTTTTGTCATCAACTATAGACTTAACCCAATTTGCCGATTCACCAGAAAGAAGAAACGTCACATGAGCATAAAACCACTTGTCGCCTTTGTAGGACGCCCAAACGTGGGGAAGTCCACGTTGTTCAATCGTATTGTAGGCAAACGACTCGCCGTCGTCTCAGAAGTGCCAGGTACCACGCGTGATCGGCTCTACTCGGAAGCAGAATGGGGTGGGATCGCCTTCACAGTCGTCGATACTGGGGGTATTGAAGTCACGGAAGGTCGCAATACAGCTCCCCTTTCTGAAGACTCGGAACGATTTCTACCCCTCATCCGCATACAGGCTACTGTCGCCATTCAAGACGCTGACATCATCGTTCAGGTGGTTGACGGGCAAACAGGATTAACGGCCGCAGACCGTGAAGTAGCTGCTATTTTACGCCAGACAAAAAAGCCGGTAATCGTTGCCGCCAACAAATTGGAATCTTCCAAACTTTGGGACACGGCCTATGAATTCTATGAACTGGGATTAGGAGAGGTCTTCGCCGTTTCCGCCTTACATGGCTCTGGCACGGGTGATTTACTGGACGCGATTATAGATGCCATTGCGCCTACTGCAGTAGATGAAGAAGAGGATGACTCGCTCAAGATCGCCATCCTCGGCCGTCCAAATGCCGGGAAGTCCACGTTACTCAACAAGCTTATCGGTGAGGAACGAGCCATCGTTAGCCCTATTCCCGGAACTACCCGAGATGCGACGGACACCAGACTCAAATGGCATGGCCAGGAAATCACGCTAATCGACACCGCCGGCATCCGGCGCCGTGGCAAGATCGATCCTGGAATAGAGAAATACAGCGTAATAAGAGCCATCAAGGCCTTGCAGCGCGCAGATGTGGCTCTGTTGCTGATAGATGCTCAAGATGGGGTCACCGCGCAAGATGCGCATATTGGAGGCATGTTGGCCGAGGCTTCAGCCGGAATCGTATTGCTTGTCAACAAGTGGGATCTAGTCGTCAAGGATACCCATACCATGGTCGAATACGAACAGAAGTTGCGCTACGACCTCAACTTCTTGCCCTATGCGCCAATGCTTTTTATCTCCGCCATAACTGGCCAGCGCGTAGACCGCGTCCTCCTCCAAGCAAATGAAGTCAACGAAGCACGCTATCAACGCATTTCGACAGGGGCGTTGAACAAATTCATGCGCACAGTGACCAACGAGCATATGCCACCGAGCAAAAACGGTATTCGCGTGAAATTCTTCTATGCTACTCAACCTAGCGTCGCCCCGCCAACCTTTGTTTTCTTTGTCAACAAACCGCAGTGGGTGCACTTCGGGTACCAAAGGTTCATGGAGAATAGGCTTCGCGAGGAATTCCCTTTGACCGGTACGCCGATACGCTTTCTGTTTCGCGCACGGAGCGAAGATCGTTTTGGCAAGTGAACCTGCCAATAAAACTATGGAAAAACAGAATCTGACCACCTACTATGCTCAGACCATGCCCGGCGTTGAAGAAATCGCCTGGTTAGAAATTCGGGAACGCTTGAACACCCCAGTGTTCCAGGAATATCTATTCGCAAAAGAACAAAACGGCATAGTCCTCTTTTCGTACGATGGATCGCTGGACAAATTGCTTCAATTACGTACGACCGAGGATGTCTTCCTAGAGGCACTCAGCCAGAAAAGCGTGTCACGGGGTCGCCAAGATCTAAATCATATTTCTACCTTGGTACAAAAATCGGACGCTTTCGGACGTGCTGCCAACACCATTTTACGCTATAGGAAATTCAGCCATCCGCCAACTTTTCGCGTGGTGAGCCGCAAGTATGGGAAGCACCAGTACCGTCGCAAGGATTTTGAAATAGCCGTGCTGAGAGGCATTCAAGCCCGTTACCCACGCTGGACGCCGGTTGCGGACGATGCCCAAGTGGAGATCTGGGCCAACCTACTTGGCTCTCGCCTATTGATCGGTCTGCGCCTCTCCGATCGCTCTATGCGCCACCGCCATATTAAAAAAGTTGACTTACCAGCATCACTCCGCCCCAGTCTGGCCGCGGCAATGGTTTTCTTGACGCAGCCTGAAGCACAAGACATCTTCCTGGATCCTATGTGCGGTAGTGGGACGATCTTGCTGGAACGACTTCAGTTTGGACCATCTCAAGAAATCTTGGGCGGAGATATCGAATCTGACCGCGTCGATGCAACTCGACAAAACATGCCCAAGCCACGCAAGGGGCGAAAAAAAAGAACGATTTCAATTCGCCAATGGGATGTGCGCCAGTTGCCACTGGACGACAGTTCCATCGACAAAGTAGCCACCAACCTTCCTTTCGGAAAGCAAATTGGCTCTCGCCAGCAATTGGATAGCCTCTATTCCTCCGTCTTTGCGGAACTGGAACGCGTGGTAAGGCCAGACGGCCGAATCGTTGTCTTCAGCAGCGAATTCGATCTGGTCAAGTCCTGTGTCCGACTTCGACCACACTTACGCATTGTGACCGGCTATTCGGTCGCCACACTGGGTCAGTGGGGCAGAATCCACATCGTGCAGCGCGATCCCTGACAACATAGAAAACGGTTCTATGAGGCGAACAGTTGCAAGGCGTGAAAAAGCAGGTTTCTGATCTAGGCCAACAATCGCGACCTGCACGTCGCATATCATAGCCACTCGCCACGTCCCCCACGATACGTTACAATCAGAATTATGAAAATATTTCTAAGCAGCATTGGTTGTCGCCTGAACCAGAGTGAGATAGAGACAATGGGCCGGCAGCTTCTGGCTCAAGGGCACGAAATAGTGACCGATACGGAAGCTGCGGATAAAGTCATCATTAACACCTGCGCGGTTACCTCGCAAGCAGCCCGTGATGCCCGTACCCAGACCCGGCGAATCCAGCGACAAAACCCACAGACAGAGATATTCCTAACGGGATGTTATGCCACCGTCGCCCCACATGAATTACAGCAACTGGATGGCTCACTTCGCGTGATTGCCAACAAAGACAAACATCGTCTTGTGCAAATGATCGATCCACAGACAACGGATGACTCCCCTGTCTTTGACCAGGACCCCATCATGCGCGAATTTCTTCGGGGGCAGACGGGCAATACCCGCGCCTTCGTTAAAGTGCAAGACGGATGCAACAATCGCTGCACTTTCTGCATAACAACCATCGCCCGTGGGCCTGGCCGAAGCAGGCGCTTAGCAGACATTGTCTCCGAGATTCAAGCCATGACCGCCGCCGGCTACAAGGAAGTTGTCTTGACCGGCGTCCATTTAGGCAGCTACGGACAGGATCTAGACAGTCAGGTGGATTTGTGGACCTTGGTCGAGACAATTCTGCGCTATTCGGATATTCCACGGCTGCGCCTCTCCTCGTTGGAGCCCTGGGATCTGGTGCCAGAATTCTTCACCCTCTGGCAGAACCCTCGCCTGCTCCCCCATTTGCACATGCCTCTACAATCAGGCAGCGACAACATCTTGCGTCGCATGGCCCGGCGCACTTCGCGCCATGATTTCCGTCACCTGGCCGCATCTGCCCGAGCCTATATCCCGGATCTCAATCTGAGCACCGATATAATCTTGGGATTTCCTGGTGAATCAGAGGATGATTTTGAGCAAAGCCTGGACTATGTGCGCGAGATTGGCTTCTCAAGGTTACATGCTTTTACCTACAGCCCCCGCCCAGGTACAGCGGCCGCTAAAATGCCTGATCAGATCCCTAATGCCACAAAGAAAGAACGTACGCGGCGCATGATCGAGCTCGGTAAACAATTGAGCCATTCCTATCACCAGGGCTTCATCGGTCAAACTCGCCCAGTGCTTTGGGAGACCAATATTGGGGCGAATAAAGACAATCTGCTCTGGAGTGGGTATAGTGACAATTACATTCGAGTAACGGCCGCTGGGCCTGTTAACCTTTTTAACTCAGTGACGCCTGCGCGCTTTCTAGGGGCACAGGCCGATGGCGCTGCCGGAACAATCGTCTGGCCATCAACCTGAAGCATTCTCCAATTCATGCGAACAAGGAGGGTAGTCGGTTCGCTGCATAGTCCACGGTTTGCTGTACCAGGTCAAGTATTCTCCAGTGTGATTGGCCCAATAAGCGTCATCATGACGCCCTTCATTCAGAACCCAAACATGTGCCCTTCCCACGGCTTCCATATCCTCATGCAGCTGCCGCACATTGTTGATCACCCAGTCATTTTCTCCGATATCAAAATAGATTCGCAGGTCACCCAAGTCGTTGTTTAGGCCGGTGTATTGCGGCAAAATATCCGGTCCGCCATACAGATCCAGCAACGCAGCGCTATGCCCTCCCACGCTCGCAAACTGCTCCGGATGACGGAACGCGATCTCTAAAGCCCAGTATCCGCCCCGCGACATGCCGCCGATGGCTCGTCCCGCAGGATCGTTCCAGGCGCAATAATTGCTTTCGATAAAAGGCATCAAGTCATCTAGAATCAAGCTTTCATAAGACCAGGGGCCGCCAGACGTGTTATTGATCAGCGATCCGCTGTCTGCCATGACGATGAGCAATGGCGGAATATCGCCGCTACCAATGGCTGCTTCAGCCGCTTCATCCAGACCCAGATAGTCCCACACACTGTCACTGTGAATATTACCCGGCAGCATGTACAAAGTAGGGTAAACTCGACCCTCTTGCTCATAACAAGGTGGCAAATAAATGCGATAGGCGCTTTGCCCAGCCACGACACTTGGATAGGTCCCGGTGACGATCTTGCCTGGAGTGGTGCACGGTTTAGCAGTCGGAGTCGCGGTCGCCTCAAGTGTCTCCGTTTTGGATACTTCAGACGGGAGAAGGACCTTGCTTATCATCCGTGCAATGGCCGTCGGCATTGGGACGCTATCTCCCAGCTTCTCTGGTTCTATCTCAGCAGTTGGCGTTACAATGGGCTGTAAGATCGCTGGAGCAGCGGCTACCGGGGGTAAAACGGCCGAGTTTGATTGGGACGGCTCCTGTTGAGGGACTGCACAACTAGACAGAATAATAAATAGACCGACCACAAGACATAGAGACCGCTTCCTACTTACAAGTATCATATCCCGAATACGGCTCTGTCTCACACCACTGCTACCAGGGCAATTTGCTGGGGGAATCCGCCATCAACCGGTCATAAGCCCCTTGCCATACAACTGGCTTACGCGTCATGGACTTAATCTGGATATCAGCAAATCGGGGGAACAGGTCAGCCAACAATTGCGGCATTAAGTCCCACGCTTCATTGCGAATAACATCTTCTATGTTGGCGGCTGATTCAGCCGTCCAATCCCACTGACGGATAAATCGTTCCGCTTTCATCCAGTAATCTCGCTTCTCCCAGGCAGCAGCAGATTGTTCTACACCCACAGAAATATCACGCAGCGCAAAGACGATACAGGAGATCATATCCTTAGCCTCGTCATCCATCTGCGGTTTTTGGCTTAACCGCCGCAATAATTCGGCGATAGTACGTCGATTCTGATTGCGCAGTTTGGTCGGGTTGTTAATATTGATTACACGGCTCATTCTCGTTCCAAATCCATTAATTTTCGAATAGTTCGTTCGACATCACGATCTTAACATGGGCACCACAAACTGCCAATGGCACAAATCCATCTGGGCTGATTATGTTGAAACCGGGGAAGATCACGCCAACAATGCGTGCAGCATTATTCCGTACAACATGAAGAGATTAAAAACGTCAATTTGGGGATCGCCAACAACTCACTTAGACCCTTTACTTGTGCTGAAATACTCAACGGCCGTCTCAGGCGACGGAAAAGTCTCGCCTACGTGCGCGTACACCTGGACACGTTTGTTGTCAGACTGAATGATAGCCGGAATCCACTCCTGTTCAGCTTCCGGTGGCCGCACAGCCCCACAAAAACCTTTCTGTCGCCGAATTGGAAACTGCCAGATCACCCATTGGAACAGTTGGTGATAAGTCAGCGTGGTAGGCCGATCCGGGTGCAGCTCGATTCCGGCAACAATCCTTTTTTTACTCATCCTCCCACCTTACTCACCTAGTAAAGTCTGCAGTACAACAGATGTATCACTCAGATCATCGAATAAGAAGTCCGGGTGATAACGGGCTAGCGTACTGGATGAATGCCAGCCACTGGCCACGGCAACAGCTGTGGCTTTACCTGCACGCGCGCACAAAATATCTGCGGGTGTGTCGCCGATGACGATCGTATTATCACCTGTAAGCTGCTGTCCTGTCAATTCGCCGGCTCGCCGCATGGCAATTGCAGGCAGGTGATTGCGATCCAGATCGTCCGACCCATACGCTCCAACAGGAAACTGTGCCGGATCGATACCTGCCGCAAGCAGCTTCAGCGGAGTTGTCGAGCTGGAATTGCCTGTTTGAAGTCCCAATAGAACGTCAGATCTGCTCTGCAAATTCTGCAGCAGGTTCTCTATGCCCGGGCAAGGGGCAATGCCCCGATCCGGATAAATGACATGCGCTTTGTTGGCCATTAATGCATACACGTCGGGCAATCTCGCCTCGATTTCTTCCAGTTCTAGACCTATAGCCACCAGAAGATCAGTGATAATACGTGCATCCGTTTTACCCCCCATTCTGTAACTTTCCAACGGTCCTGCGCTTCCAAATAGCTCCGCAAGAGCCGCACCCAAGGCCATGCGGCCAGCGCGGTTACTACGGATGAGCGTGCCATCAATATCGAAGAGCAGCAATTTCATTGTTCTAGAACTGCGCACATTGCAGGCCAGATCTCGGCATCTGTTTGCGGCAGGGTGGGCACCACTGTGCCAACTGGCACACCACGCGCAACCAATATCGACTTGATAGCGGCAAGTCGTCTTCCGGCAGGAATTTGAGCGAGCAACCGGTTAATCAGGCGCTGTTGCCGAAGCGCCTCCTCAGCATCGCCGGAGGCAAAGGCCTGGGTCAAAGCCACAAACGGTTCCGGTACCGCTGTGCTCAAACCACTGATCAGCCCGTCGACCCCCAGAGACAGCGCCCCAAGTGCTGCGCTCTCATTTCCGGCCAAAACAATCCGATCTTCCGGTACTGCATCCACAATACCCCGTACAGCTTGAATACTTGGATTACTAGTTTTTAGTCCGGCCATCGAAGGTATCAACTCGCAAAGGCGGAACGCCAAATCGGGACCGATACCATTCACAGCCATTTGCGGAATATCATAACCAAAAAGAGGCATGTCCGGCACTGCTTCGGCGATTGCCTGGTAGTAAGCGAGCAATCCATCGTCAATTATTCCATAAAAATACGGGGTCACAGCGGCGATGGCGTCCACCTCAAGAGTAGCTGCGTGTCGTGCCAGATCAACCGCCGTATCTATGCGCAACGCCCCCACATGCAGCAGAACTGGCACCCGGCCATTCACGGCAGACACCGCTGCTTCATGGAGCCGCTTACGTTCGCTTGTCTCCAGCATAATCCCTTCACCGGTCGTTCCACCAACAAAAAGTCCTTTGGCACCCTTGTCCAACAGGAAATCGACAAGTAGGGGCACAACGGCCGTATTCACGCAATAGCTGTCTGGTTCCAACGGAGTTGCCATGGCCGGCGAAACGCCATTAGCCAAACTTCGCTTCAGATTGGAGATCTTGTTCCTCATTATATTACTGTCACCTTGTCCCTCGCTTACAAATATTTAGGTTCGGTTTCCGCCAACACGTCAGCAAAAATCTGCAAGCCTTCTTCTACCAGGTTCTGCGGGATATTTAAAGACGGCGTCATGCGTATAGAGTTGCCACCACACGGGATAAGCAACAACCCGCGTGAAAATGCCTTCTGGATGATTTCATTGCGCAACTCCACCGCCCGTTCCTTCGTCTGGCGATCCTTGACAAACTCGATACCTATCATCAAGCCCCGCCCGCGCACATCGCCTATGCTGGCGTGACGACCTTGCATCTCGACCAGGGCGTCCATGATAACATTCCCCGTATCTTTTGCGCGCGCCAACAAGTTCTCTTCTTCAATTACCTCTAACGTGGCCAATGCCGCCGCTGCGGCCACGGGATTACCGCCAAACGTGCTTCCGTGGGAGCCAGGTCCCCACACCATTAACTCTTTACGGGCAATGATGCCTCCAATTGGCATGCCACTTCCCACCCCCTTGGCGAAACATACAATGTCAGGTTCCACATTCTCATGCTCAATGGCCCACCAACGTCCTGTACGGCCAGCTCCACTTTGAATCTCGTCTGCAATCAGCACGATGCCATATCGGTCGCATACCTCGCGCAGCCGCGCCACAAAATTGGCAGCTGGAATGACATAACCACCTTCGCCCTGAATCGGCTCGAACATAATACCTGCCACATCTTGAGGCGACAACAGAGTACGAAAGATCTCATTCTCCAGGTAGTCAAGTACGACGTCTCCGTAGCTTTCACCATTCATGCCGGCCAGGATCGGCCTGTACTCATTTGGATAGGGGATGTGCGTGACCTGCAGGCCAGGATGATAACCGGCCCGCTGAACATACTTGCTGGCAGTAAAGGAGAGAGACCCTAATGTACGGCCATGAAAAGAGCCGTGAAATCCAACAAATTGCTTGCGTCCTGTTTTGTACATGGCCAGTTTGATAGCGGCCTCAACCGCTTCCGTGCCCGTGTTGCCGAAGTAGATCTGTGTATCCGGCATGGGTGCGATACTTTGTAACTTCTCTGCCAACTCCACTGCCTGTGGATAATAAAAATCGGATAGGCAGATATGCCAGAATTTGTTCAGCTGGTCAGTTACGGCTTCAACAACGGCTGGATGACGATGACCTACATTAAGTACTGCCACACCCGCCATAAAATCAATGTAGCGACGCCCACCTATGTCCCACACTTCGGACCCTTGAGCACGATCCACAACCAATGCATATTCACGCGTATAAGAAGGTGAAAGGGCGGTCTGATCTCTTTCGATGATTTCACGGCCAGCCGGACCGGCGATATCAAGATTGATTTTCATCTGTAAACTCCTTACAAAAACACCTAATCATCAGCTTCAACAGTAAACAGCAGCGGATAGCCTTCGAGGCTCGCCGCAAAATGCGCCTTTCCAACACGTCTATGCGCTTCTGGGCAAGGTAAAGTCGCAACGTAGGCAATCCCACTGCTGTGGGCAACAAAAGCCACGTGCTCAGCCTCCAATGACTTAAGTTGGAAAACACGCTGCAAGATAATTATTACAAAATCAAAAGGCGTGACATCGTCATTGTGAATAAATACCCGGCAATTTGGCTCCAGAGCTTCTTCCAGGTTTGTGTCGAGTTCTAGCTCACTTTCTCCTTCAGTGAGCTGCAGCCAAATTACGCCCATTCACATGACCCCTGGTGAATAATTGTACGCTAACGGATTGTTTGTTGACAAACAAGCGATAGGGATCACTCGTCATTTTCCAAGGGCTTTAGCGTGATGCGCCGAAAAGCCTCGGCGTAGTCAAATCCCACTTTTTTCCCTGTCTCAGCGCTCCAGTTTCTGATCATTTCCTCCGGATCCCAATCACCAAGCTGGCTCTTGTGCCGTCGCAATGCTTCGATCTTGAGATCTACGACATCACCAATGTCAATATAAACGTTCGGTTCGCGTCCGCGGTGGACATAGACGAAGTTAACCTTGTGTCCCTCCAGCCCTTCTGCTGCGAGATCCGGGTAGAGTAAGGCCATTTCTGAAGCTGGAAAAACCGCATCCAGAGCCGCTTGTGCCGCTGCTCGGTGATCTGGGTGGTTAATGTACGTATCACTGGGGAAAAACAGGGTGGGATCACCACAAACAACAGTTATTGGCTTGCGTTGACGAATCAGCCGTACCAGTTCCTTGCGCAATTCCAGAGTGGGTTGCAGAAAGCCGTCATCATAACCGAGAAAAATACAGGTCGCGCCAACCACATCTGCTGCATCCGTTTGCTCCCGTCTGCGAATCGTAGCCAGTTCCGCGGATGTCATATCCGCCTCATGGCTGCCAACATTGCCATCCGTGATCAGCACATAGGTCACTTCACACCCCTGCTTGGCCCAGATGGCTGCAGTACCGGCAACGCCAAATTCGATATCATCCGGGTGTGCAAAAATAAACATCGCCCGATCTGGCACATACTTGCTACTATTCATAATCCGTTGATACCTCCAATCATGTGGGCTCAAATCTGTCGAACCGAAGCCAGTCGTCATCTTTACCTGTGGCAAGATAGACTAGACCGCACCAGTTCGTTGCAAGTATATCCTAAGTAGCGGCAAATGAGATAACCTATCTCCAATAGATACGGGTTGTTTCAGCATCCGTTTACACACTCTAGAGGGAGCACACGAAACGCCGGCAGATGCTATAATGCCTGGACATTGATCCCACCCAACGTGGGCCGAGAAGGGTAATTCACTATGATCAAGAAAATTCTATTGGCGTTCGGACTCATTCTGATAGTGAGTGTAGCCGGTATTGCCGTCTACATCTTCTCATCAGGCCCATCATTGCCGGCCAACACGGACAGGATCATAACCCAAGTCTTAGCGTCAGAACTCCCAGATCTCGTTGAGGGCAAAACGGGTTATGCGAAGTCTGGCGACGTAAAGATTTGGTACGAGCTAATTGAGCCGGAAGAAAACCCCAAAGGCACCATATTGCTTATGACGGGAATTGCTACTGACGCCCTAAGCTGGCCGCCCAAACTTCTAAATGAGTTCACCAGCGCAGGCTATCAAGTAATACGCTACGATCACCGTGATACGGGCATGTCTGATTGGCTTATAAACTGGGATAGTGAAAATCCGTATTCTCTCGGGGATATGGCCAATGATGGCATCGCTGTATTGGACGCTCTTGCCATCGAAAAAGCACATGTAGTGGGTGTATCCATGGGAGGAATGGTTGCCCAGCAGATGAATATTCACTACCCGGAACGCGTCGCATCGCTAACCTCAATTATGTCCTCCTGCGATATTATTGATCCTAACCTGCCTCCAATGTCCCTAGACACCGTAGCGGAATTCGCGAAAGTCAGTGCCAGGTATGGGCTTCTCGCCAATGAACGGAATGCCATCAGACTACAAGTTGCCAGTCGAATCATATTGAGAGGAAATGCTTCATACGATATCGATGTGCAAGCGATTGCCGAACAGGTACTATACGATCTGCGAGAACGTCGGGGCTATAATCCGCAGGCTGCAATTCAACAGAATACGGCCGTCTTGGTATCAGGATCACGATATGAAGGCTTGCGGGCGCTAGACAATCCAACCTTGGTTATCCACGGTAAAAATGACCCGCTTATCCCCATTGAACACGGGTTTAAGTGTGCCGACCTGATTCCTAACGTAGAAACATTGTGGGTTGAACAGATGGGACATGATATACCAGATTCGATTGTCGACGAAATTGTGGCCAAAACCATCGCCCGTATCGAGGATTAGAAAAGTGCAAAGGATCGGCTACCGTTCGACAAGCGCCGGCAAAGAGACACGGCCTGCCGGAAACTGGACGCCGTTCTGCGGATCTTCAGCCATCAGACGCGGAAAATTCTCCCCCTCTTGCCAGTAAAAACCAGTCGCAATCTCATAAGCGCCGGGCGGGACATCTGTCAGATCCAGGGTTATCGTGTCGGCCACAATCTCGCCGGCCAACCATTGGCTGGTAGGATAGCTGTTATTTCGCGGCTGTCCGTCGTTTTGACTAACAACCGCTTCCGTGTCCGGGTCGAAAAGATGGACAAAACGCGTGTAGTCCGGCTGCTCAGAGAGCAAAGCCTGCCAATACAGGGTCAAACGCAAAGTGGTCCCGGATCGCTCCAATTGATAACCGTGCAGTTGGATCGTATCGCCGAAGATGGCCGTCAACGGCGTCAACTCATCCGGCAAGGAAAAAACAGGCTCGTTCTCTTGAAAGGAAAGTTGGCCTTCTTGCAAAGACAAATCCCCTAAACGGCGCGTCAGGACCGTTTCGCCTGACTCAGTCTCGTAAAGATTAAGTACAAGGGCCAGCGGCTGATCCGGGGCCAAGTCCTGCGGTAGGGACATAGCCAGCCAATCGTTCACCTCGATACCAACCGGCCAACTGCTGCTGGGCAAAAAGCCGTAGCCCGGCTGTGAATCTAGTTGTGCCAACCAGTTGCCGTCACCGTCCGTCAAGCGCAGAGAATAATTGTAGTTATCGCTGAGTTGCTGGCGAGTGACCCAGACGAGTTGCACATCTAGAGTTGTCGCGTCGCGCAGTTCTAAACCACTTATCCAGGCGTCCAGCATAGGACCTGATCTGAGCGCACGCTGGGCGTTCTTTATCTGCAACGGCCGCAGGAACAGGTCCCCGCGCGTCCGCCCAGAAGACGTCAGAGGTCGCGCCTCACCAAGTGTAACGCGGGGTACCAAAAGACCTGCTGGGATGTTATCTGGTAACAAGAAATCAAAACGTACACTCTCCCCAATCAGCGACTTCGTCTGTTCGGCTAACACTGGCGGTTGTGGATTGAAGACGGGCCAGGCCATAGCCGGCGTGCCCAAAACCAGGGTTACTTCTTGCCCGTCAACCACAGCAAAATTCAGGGTCACGGCCAGGTCTTCGCCCGCGACCGCACTTTCGCGATCGTATTCATAACCCCTTAACACAGCGCCGTTGTCAAAGGGGATTCCAGCATCATCATGGTGCAAATACCCCATCCGGGCAAAATCCCAGTTCAGATCATTGGCCGGCAATGTTCGCTCCGGCCATAAACGTAAGGTCACAATGAGCACCAGAAGAGAGACCAGAGCTATGGCCAACGGTTTCTTCCTTACAACTTTCGTCCGCACTTTCACCAGCAAAAAGATGGTAATTAACAACGCCGAAAATGATAGGAGTTCTGCAAACAGGCGCAAAGGTGTATGGTCCAATCGCAGGTTTACAGCGTGCTCACCCGCCGGCAATTCAAGCGCAATCAACCCTGTACCCGGCGACGGCCGGATCTCTGCAACTTGCCCATCCACTTCAGCCTGCCATCCTGGCCAATACAAAGTGGGAAATAGCAGCGTTGCCCCAGAATCGGCCGTTACAATCTGCCACGTCTGCTGTGCAGTCTCGCGGTTCATCTGCCGTGCAGCCAGCAGTTCACCAGACAGGACACGCACATCCTCCCTTGCATCCGAAACCAGCCAAGAACTTGTAAACGGACGCGGCTGGACGGTTGGCGGTAAGTACTCCGCGCTAACCGTGCTGCCGATATTGCCGCTAAACCACTCATATTCGGCCAGGCGCTTAGCGCTAATATCCGCGTCCGACAACTGTAGATAGTCTGTCTGTAAACCTGCAAAACTGCTGATAAGCAGAAGTACGGCCGTAATCGGCACCACCAGGCGACGCGCCGGCAGAAGGGCCAATGCCCCACAAGCCAACGAAGCAGCTAGCGCCTGCACAGAAAGAAAACGCCACGGGAACTGGGTAAAAGAGAGCAGCGGTAAAGTGTCCCACAAGAAACGCGATAGCGGTGTCACCATAAAAGTAGCCACCAGCAGCGACAGCAGGATAAACGCAGTTACTACTGGAGAAACAGAGTGTTTGCGATAAGTAGCATAAATAAGCGTCAGCACTCCCAATAGCGTGACTACCGCTTGCACCAGACCTAGACGAAAGGCGTTGCCCCTCGATACACTAAAATCGAAGAGAACCTTTGATTGTACCAGGTCAAAACCGCGAAAATGGTTGCTGTAGTGAAAATAGCCTGCGGTCACCGGACCAAGCTGCGCCAGCTCTTGTTCGGCCAGGGCAGGAATGAAGAACCAGGCAGCCAATGCAAGACCCAACAGAATAGCCAACAAGTGCGGTAATAGAATCTGCCAATGTCCTCTTTGCGGCTGTGTCAGCTCATCCTTCGTCGAGACTTTCAACAGCGATAACCAGCGCAGCAGGATGTAGAGCAAAAAGAAAGGCGTGAAGATAAGGGCAGAAATATTGTGGCTCACGATCAGCGCCGCATAAGCCAGAGCCAGACCAGCAAAAGGGCCGTATGGAAAACCGCTGCCCTTACGCTCAAACAAAGAATCAGCAGCCAGCAATATCCACGGATACCAGGCCATGGCCCAGAATTCGGCCAGAGAATCACCGCGCACGTAAATATTAACCAGGTGAAAAGGGGCGACCGTATATGCGACCGAGGCCAGCAAACCAGCCCATTCATTTCCCAACCAATGCCGGGCGAGAAGAAACATACCCCACGCTGCCACCAAGAATCCGCTCAGTTGTGCCAGTTCGATGGAACGAACAAAAGAAAAGCCTAGAAACCGAAAGGCAGCAGCAATGTAGATAGAAAGGGGCGCGTAATAATTATAAAACGGGTAACCGTAACCATAGTTGGCATCCGGCATCCAACGTACCGGGAAGTGACCATCACGTATGGCACTCTCCAACTGCTGCAAACGCTGCAAGAGAAAAGGGCTGTCTCCCCCACCACGTGTATTCAGAAAGCCTGCATTACTTAGAAGGGGCCAGGCTGCGAATACAGCCACCACAAGCGCCAGCAATAACAGCAGCGTCGAGAGTGAAATCGAGCGCTGCTTCTCTTCAGGTGAGCTAATTTGTTGCGTGTCCATGGACCATAGGGGGTCACGGAGTGAAAAAAGTTGTTTCTGAAGCTAGCGGCGAAGAAAATAGAAGATCAAAACGCCAAGTAAAATCACGCCGGCAACGACAACGGCTAGACCAATCAAAGTCATTGGGTCCACTCCGCCTTGGCCTGCTTCCTCGCCACTCTGTCCATTTGAATCACTGGACTCACTACCATCGCCTGCAGAAGGAGCGGTTGTATCATTCAATTGCAGACGACTGCCAAATTCAACCTTCATCGCCTTGCCATCCGACACGGCAATCATGGCGCTTTCGGCCGTAGTCATTTCCAGACGCCCGGACACTTGCTGAGACACCTTATAGGGTCCCGGTTCAAGCCCGCCGATGCAATATGGCGTTTCCGATCCTTCAGACACCGTTTGCCCAACAACCGCATTCTCATCGGCGACGAACAAATCCACACCGGCCATGTATCCTTCGTTGGCATCGATCAATCCATTGGCATTCTCATCATGAAATGCATTAACGCAAACCGTTCTGCCCACGCCAGCCATCGCCGTGGAGTCAACAGGTAAAGCGTCAGCCACTGGCGCCCCACGAACACGGCTGCCAAATTCCACGGTGACCGTTGTTTCCGCAGTGGTCTCGAACCGCAGTATTAGCGGCCGAGGTCATCTGCAGATGGGCAGGCACCTGCTGCGCCACCTGATAGGAGTCTGGATCAAGATTATAAAAACATTTGGGGCGCTCTGAGCCATCAGAAATCACATTCCCCACAATGGCACTTTGGCTAGCTACCGTAAATGTTACGTCCCCCATATAACCTTCATTGACGTCATGCATTCCATTGGCATTTGCATCATCGAAGGCATTTACGCAGATGGTTCCACCCGTGGTCGACGGCTGAATCGGTGACGATTCCTGGTCGGGGGGTGGCTCCGGCGTTGGCTGAGGCTCGCTAGTTACGGGAGCCACAACTGTTGGGCTGGGTAGTGGCGCCGGCGTATTTGCAGGAACGACCGGGGCTGCTGTCGCTGCTGGTGCTGGAGGGGGCGTGTTGGTTGGCGGAGCTCCGGACGCAACTAACTCCGCATTATCGAACCAGGTATCAAGAAACTGGCGACATTGGTTGACACCTGCAACACCCAGAGTCAGCCGAAGTAAATACGGTCATCTTGTCACCGACAGCCGTTGCTTCTACAGAAAACTGCTGCCACGTATCATGTGCTGAACCAGAAGCTCCCCATACCACGTCACCATCTTGCCACAAGCCACTACCATTAGGGTCGATTCCGGCGCGTATGTTCATATCAATACCGGTATCAGAGGGAGCGGGTGATGCTTCGCTAGTTGTTCGTCCACTGGCAAAAAAAGAGAAACGATAGGTGACGCCAGGAGTCACGTCTACCGTCTGGAAAACGCCTCCAGCCCAGGTATCCCAGTTATTGCCGATATATTGGGCAGCCACACCGTCGGTCACATGTGCGCCATTCGTTTCCATATTCCATTTAGGCTGGTAATGGTAACCAGACTCGCACCCTTCGCCTGTTTTTTCAGTTTCAATATGCCAAGGATTCCAATTTTCAGCGGCACCGTTCACATAGGGTTGCTCGAAACTGGAATTACTTAGCAGATTGGCCCCTTGCTGAGCTGGCGCTGCTATAGCCTGATTCTGCGAGCCGGCAATCAGGAAAATGGTCACGGTTCAATAGTAGAACTAGGATGGCGAGATGTCTTTTCTTCATCTTCAACTCTTTATTACTAATCAATTATTACGGTAATGACTATAAACAAACCAAAAGATTAGCACACCGACGCTCAACAGCAAAGCAATGATGCCAATGCCTAAGAGAACCATAATAAGTGGCCTGCCGGCAACAGCCCGTCTATTGCTTTTTGCCACAGCAGTTGGCGTCGCTTCCGACATTCCAGCAATACGTGTTTCAAACTGCTTGTCAGCTTCTGGTGTGGCAATTCCCACGCTTTCTCCTTGCTGGTAACTTCCGAAGGCCAGGTTCAATTCACTTCCGTACGTCAATGACATTGCCCAGTCCCCTTGCGTGGTCAAAATCTCATTATGGCCAACAGAGCGCGTCACGTGATACGTGCCCACCGCCAACCCTTCGAGGCAGTAGGGCTCTGACAGGCCATTACTGATATAATTCGCCACAACCGTTTCATCATTAAATACAGTAAACGCAACCTCCGACCGCAATGGTTCGCCTGGATCAAAAGCACCATCCCGATTGATATCCTCGAACGCTATCATGCAAATTGCGGTGCGCAGAGGAGTTGCCGTGACCTCGGCTGTCGGAGGAAGCAGCGTTGGGGTTGGGATATCCAAAGTTGGTGTGGCGGGAGGCGTGACACGACCAACCAGAATCAAATCACCAGGTTGCAGCACGACATCTTCTTGAAAATCGTTGAGCTGTAATAGTTCAGGCAGAGTCAGCCTTGACCGGGCGGCAATGCTCCAAAGCGAGTCATTTGGCTGTACCAAAACAAAAATATTGCCCTCAGAATCAGGTGTGCTTGTCGGAATCTCCTGCGCAAGCAAAGCGGAATGGCTGGATAGGATCCATCCTCCAACACAGACGGCTAAGAGTATTGTCCATAGTCCGGAGTGTGGCAGATAGCGCCGTACTTCCGGTTGATCACGCCATCCAGGTTTGGATTCGTTTGGGTATCTCATCGCTAATTACTCACGGCCGATTGTCACGGTAGTACCTAAGGTTTCGCCAGGTTCAGCGCTGGTAACCGGCAATCTCTCCCCGGTCAATGCCTCATATAGGCCCACGAGTATCTCGTGCTTGCCAGGGTCATACGGCTCATCCAGATGTAATGTATGGCGATCGCGAACAATCTGCCCTGCCCGCCACCAATCTTTTTGCCAGCGTCCATCTGCCGGCGGATTGTCATCCTGCCCCACCAATCCTTCCGGGCCAGCAACATGAACAAAGACCACAAGCTCCTCGTCCAGGGCCATCTCTGCCTGCCAGTATAAGTCAACTTGCAAACGGCCATCACCCATCTCGATTACACTGGCCTGATGCAAGGATAGCCGATCAGCAAAAGTAGCAAGAGGTTCATTCACCGTCTCGGGGAGTTCTTCCAACCCGTAGCGAACATATAGCGAGTATGCTGACTCATCTAGATCAGTTCGAGCTAACTCGCCGCTTGTCACCGAAATTAGCGCTGCTCGATCCATAAGTTCGGGAACGAAATCTAAAGCACTATAGGGCCAGGCGTAAATTGCAGCGGGGGCGTCGATCTCTTCCGGCAAATCATTTGGACTTAGGTAACGATTAACACTCATGGGATCTGCTACGAGAAACGAAATCGATGGCAAGCTTGACCAGAAGTGCTCGTCCACATAAATCGCCGTGCCCGGCGCTTCTTCATTGAGTTGTTGGGCCAGTCCGGCTGCCGCTGACTCAAATGCGTAAGCCACTTCCGGATTAAGGCTGTATGCGCAATAGTCACGTACGGTGAGCAACAGGCTACCTAGAATCAACCCGCCGGTCAGCAGTGGTCCTACCATTCCCGGAACGCTGGTCCAGAGCCATATCCTCTCCAGCCCTAGAGCGGGCACAAAGATAATTAGCGGCAAAATACCGGCGGCTCGCAGGAAGTGCGGGGCGTCAGCCGCAAGAATTGTTGGCCCGAGCATCGACGCCGTCCAAATCAACAGAGTCGCAGCAGCTGGTTTTCGCCAATGTCTTATACTCCAGACCAAGCCGATCAGAAATGGGACGGCCATTAACCAATCAAATACAGGCCTGCCGGCCGGATTGTGTCGCCATATCGTATCGCCACGCCAGAGGAACATGCCAGTCGCAGCCAGAATGTTCCGCCACAGCGTACCCCATAAATCGCCATCATTGACATCAGGGTGCAGCACAGAAACCTGTCCGGAGCGACTCAAGAACAGATTTGGCTGCTGCCATACCATGATTAACAAGGGCAGAACAACGAGAAAAGCTCCCAAGGCATACCAGGCTACCCCAGGCCAGAGACGCCGGGACCGGCCCGTGAGTAAGAGGTACAGACCAAGTAGGATCAGTGGCAGAGGAGTGAAACGTGCGGCCAGATAAGTATAGAAACCGAGTCCATAAATCAACCCCGTAAGAAACCATAACCAGCTCTTTTGCCGTCTGTAGGCAGCTGTTCCCAGCCAAAGAGTTAACGCTACCACCGGCACCAGTAAAATGACCCGCAGGCCCAGACGGCTGAGATGAACTGGCCACAAACTGATTGCCCATATCCATGCCGCCAGAAGCCCGACACGCCAACCGAACCAACTCCTACCTAACCAATAAACCGGAAGCGTGGTCAGTGTACCAACAACAGCCGCACCCAAACGGACAGCAAAGGCCGTTTGCCCAAACAATGCTATAGCAGCGGCTGTGAGGGTGATGTAGAGAGGTTCACGGCCGTTATTAGCCGGGAAATACAGTGCGAAATTCCCTTTCAGTACGTCAAGGGCATCCAGACCATTAAGCGCTTCATCCCGATAAAGTCCAAAGTGGAATCTGCCCTAAGCGGTAAAAACGCAAAAATACGGCCGTTGCCAGGGCCAATAGCAACAAAGCCCACTCCACCTGGGAGGGGCTTAGGGTAAAACTCGAACTCTCTTGGAATCGCTTATGCAATGTTGTCAAAGCACGGCAAGTATAGCAAAATAGCCTATTGTGGCAAAAGTCACAGAGCTTAAACCATGCGCGTATTAATGATCTCGAAAGCCTGTCTGGTGGGAGCATACCAGACAAAACTAGAAGAAATCGCTCGCTTTGACGATGTGGAATTGGCTGTTATCGTACCCCCATCCTGGGACGACGCAACTGGTCCCATCCAACTTGAGCGCGGCCACACCGAAGGATATCGCTTGATCGTCGATCCTATCCGCTTTAATGGCGACTATCATATTCACCACTACCCGAAGCTAAAGCATCGCTTGGCTCAATTCCAGCCAGATATTGTGCATATTGATGAGGAACCGTACAATTTAGCAACTTGGTTAGCTTGGCGCCACGCACGTGCTTGCAGAGCAAAGAGTCTCTTCTTTAGCTGGCAGAACCTGCAACGCGCTTATCCCTTTCCTTTCAGCAGCATGCAAAGACAAGTGCTCCAAGGTGTAGACTATGCCATCATGGGCAACCAAGAGGCGGTTCAGGTTTGTCAGAGCAAGGGATACGATGGACCTTACAAAGTGATTCCCCAATTCGGCGTAGATCCCGATCTGTTCAGCCCGGCTCCGTCGCGTGACAGCGGGCGAGATTTCGTCATTGGTTCGGCCAATCGGCGTTTGGTGATCGAAAAGGGTGTAGACGTGCTTCTGCACGCCGCAGCAAAATTGCCAGGCATATGGAGAGTACATATCGTTGGAGACGGACCAGAACAGCCTCGTCTAGAACAATTGGCCCGCGAACTCGGCATTAAGGATCGTGTCCACTTCGACAAAAGTATCGCTTCCTCGTTGATGCCCGCGTTTCTGCAGCAGCTAGATGTGCTCGTGCTCTCCTCGCGAACAGCACCCCACTGGAAAGAGCAGTTCGGCCGAATCTTGGTCGAGGCCATGGCTTGTGCGGTTCCCGTGATCGGATCCAACTCAGGCGAGATTCCTCACGTGATTGGCTCTGCTGGCCTCGTTTTTCCGGAAGATGATGTCGCCTCCTTACGCGCACATTTGCTAGAATTAATGCAGTCGCTGGATTTGCGTCGCGAACTAGGGCAACGCGGTCGCCAGCATGTACTCACAATGTATACTCAGAAACAAATTGCAGCACAGACGGTAGACGTATATCGCGAGATAATGGGCTGAGGATGCGATACGGGCTCCCCAGAGCCAAATTGTGAACCCGACGAATGAACAACGAGCAAGAACAGCAGCAGACAGAGAACCATACAGAACAACACCCCAGGTGGTTGGCGCGCCTGGTCGGATTAATCCTAATAGTCGTGGCCGGCCTAGTTGCCCTATACGCCGTAGTCGGCTACGCGGCTTGGCAAAGCGGAGAGGCCATTCGCAAAGAGCGCGAGGAATCACAGCAAGTGGAACAGGCAGTCAGGCAAGTCTCCTTGGCGCAAGAGGATATAGCGCAAGGCAGCTATCATCTGGCACTGCGTCGCCTCGAGTGGGTCTTACAGCGTGATCCGGATAACAAGGATGCCCAGGCAGTACGCCGGCAGGCGGACGCTGCCCTCAAGACGGCGTTGACTCCCGTCGCCCCGGCATCACCAACGCCTCCTCCAGAACCCTCACCAACACCTGGCGAGATTTCCGAGCCAGGGATAGAAATCGAGCGCCTACGTCGCCTGGCAAAACAAGAGAAGTGGGAAGACCTTTTCAAAAGTACGTTAGTTTTTCAACGACAATACCCAGGTTATGAACGCTTAGAGACAGATGGCTATTTATATAGTTCAAGTCTTAATATGGGGCTAAGCTATGTGCAAGGAGACCAGATAGAGACAGGTATCTACTACTTGGCACAAGCTGAAAAGCTGGGGGACCTTTCTCAGGAAGCGCTTGATTATTGGCTCTGGGCTGAATTATATTTGCAAGGAATGGCCTATTACGGAGCCAACTGGGGGGCTGCAGCCAGCTTCTTCCGAGACTTATGTTTGTCTGCACCTTTCTATCAAGGTTCTTGCGACAAGCTTTTTGATGCGTTACTAGCTTACGGTAATCAATACCTGGTCGCCCTGGATTTCTGTCCAGCTGTGGATCTATTTCGCGAAGCACGCCAATATGGTCGCAACCAGGATCTAGACTTGAAACTAAACGTGGCGGCCCAAGGTTGCGCCGAAGCAACACCTACTCCGCCGCCTATTATTGATACGTTGCCAGTCACAGGGACGGAGTCTCTCGAAGCTCCCGTATCGGATGAATAACCTTCGTCTAGCGATAAAGGCATCGCTATAATCGGTCCAATGGCTGAATCTGGTGAGACTTTAAGCGAGCGCGAGTTAGATGTCCTTCGTTGCGTAGCTGGCGGCGCATCCAACAAACAAATTGCCTCCGATCTATCTATCAGCCAGAACACAGTCAAAGTACACTTGCGCAACATCTATGTCAAACTTGATGTCTCATCGCGCACCGAAGCGGCTACTGCCGCCATTCATCACGGTTATATTGCGGTTCCTGGCCACTCATCGGTCGAAACTGTCGACTCCGAGCTCCAGATGGCGACAGACGCTATGCAATCAGCCAGATCACTTGTACCGGAACAAGGTCTCGATGTTGCTACAAAAGACAAAGGCGCAAGAAAGCTCGCTCAGCAAAACTGGCGTATACTGGCCCTTCTGCTTCTCCTTCTCCTGAGCGCGATCGCTATTCTGGTGTTGGCCTGGCAGTTGACGAACAACAATCAAGTAACTGAGGTTCCCGAGCCCTTTCAAGCACAGCCGATCGGAGACACACACTGGCTGACCAGTCGCCCCATGCCTGAGGGCAGGTCTAATATGGCCGTTGCTGCTGTCGGTCTAGACGTATACCAGATAGGCGGGCAAACAGCCGCAGGCGTTGATGGCAAAGTTCATGTCTTCAATAGCCGCGACGCTGTTTGGAGAGAAGCAGAGGAGAAACCAACGGCCGTAGCCGACGCATCTGCCATTGAACTGTATGGCGAACTCTATGTAGTCGGCGGCCGGCAAGCAAACGGTCAGCCCACAGCAACCGTCGAAGCCTATAGCCCATCCCAAGATGCATGGCGCCCTATCGCCGCCTTACCCCAACCGATCGCTGGTGGGCTGACCCTGAGTGATGGGGCCTTCCTATATACCTTTGGAGGCTGGGACGGAAAAGAGGCCTTGAATACCGCATTTGTATACGATCCTTCAGCTGATAGTTGGCGCCCCCTTCCTTCAATGCCCCATGCGCAAGCCTTTGCAGCCGGGGGCGCGCTTGCTGGAAAGCTGGTGGTAGCTGGAGGAACTGATGGTCAGAACGAACTGTCGTCTTGCCACATCTTCGATCCTATCAGTGAGGAATGGTCAGATTGTCCCGCGATGCTCCAACCCCGTGCCGCTGCAGGATCGGCCGTATTGCTCAATAAACTCTATGTGATCGGTGGCGGATTAAATAGCGAGAATGAGATCACCTTCAGTGAGGTCTATGATCCCATCAGCGAAACCTGGCAGGTGGTCAATACACCTACACTGGTCGACACAGCCGGTTGGCCGTTTCCCGGCGTGAGTCAAGTGGAAACACGTATCTATGCTTTAGGTGGACGTAAAGGGGACACTTATCTGGACGAAACGCTTATCTATGCACCTTTGGTTTACCAGACATATATCCCCGCTGCCACATCTGGTGACGAATAGCAACCTGGACTAGCAGAGAATCATATTGGGTTCATATCAACCGGTTGCCCGCGTGTCTTCACTATCTCTTCGAAGGATTCAGCATAGTACCAGGTGATTAAGTGTGCTTCAGCCCAAGGCTTCAGGGCCTGCATCATCTGCACGCCTGGTCCTGAACCGAGCGATTGATAGAAGCTCTCAACCGTAGCAAAATAAAGTGAATAGGCCATATGAAAGCGTGACTCACCACCTGGTTTGCCAATGATCCGGCTGACCTCGCTCTTCACCAGACCGGGAAGCTTCTCCGCTAATTGCAAATGCGTGGAAGAGAAAAATGATTCCAAGGTCTCTTCATCATCTACGCGGTAGTAGAGTGTCGTAAACTGAAACACGCTTCATCTATCCCATTTTAAACCGATCACGCTCTCTTTGTCTGCCAACTTTGCGCAAGTTCTCCCGTCAGTTTTTCGCGCTGTTCGTGATATTGCGCTTCGTCAATGCTGCCATCTTCAAACGCATCGTCCAAATCCGCAACCGTCCGCAGCAAGCGTTCCGTTTCAACATCTTCGACCGCAGGAGCGGGCATTCTCCAAGAACGTACTGTGAATACAGCACCGACGGCAACTAAAAGAAACACGCTGGCTCCGATTATTAATCCGCTTGGTGTGTCACCAGCCAGAGAGGTGCTCGAACTGGCAACGCCAACCCGATTGGGCCGGCCATCCAACTTAAAGCTCAAGGCTTCGCCTGCCTCCAGGCCAGGATGTGCATACGTAAGAAAGGCCCCTGCATCACCCATTTGCTGTGCGCCTTGACTCGTCCACTCACCTTCTACCAATGAAATCCCCACATCAGGCATTACAATGGTGGCATTAGCCGTATCGTAGAACAGTGGGTGGGAAACAGTTATACCATCATCATATGGTATATCATAAGTAGCCAGGAGGTTCATTCCCCCCTCTCCCGGTCGCAGCGGAATTGTGTCTGCCCATCCGCGCTCAGTCTGGAACAGTTCCGTCGCCGGCAAAAAGTTGCTGAAGGAACCAAAAGAACGCTGGAAATTAACATTTTCGGCGCCAGATGGCAATACAAGTTCAAACGTGCCATCTTCAACGTTACCTGTTTCCCCCACAAAAACGGCCGTGTCATTATTACTAAGGACATAGATCTCGCTAACTATCACCCGGTCTTCCGCAAAATCCAGTACCAAATGAACTTGTTCAACATTGATGGCCTCCGGATCAGTCGTTTTCTCAAACACGACGATAGGCATGTCGAGTTCGGGCTCAGAACGAGAAAGGCGAGCTGGATTGCTGTTATAACTGAGATCGTCATGCTCAATGCCGGTCATAAACACCAGGTCAGGTGCCACATTCAACAGCGTAAATGAATAGCGACCGTCACCAGTAACGGCCGTCGTTTCGGTCAAAACTTCTTCTAAATCTGTTGTAAAGGCGCGTAAGGTAACCGTCCCTGCATCGACGATCTCTTCCGTACTGCCATTAGTCACCAGTCCGCTGATGGTTGCCGTCTCTACTGGTTCCAACGCAGCTTGGGGATCGAAATAAGCGTAGCTAAATGTTCGTGAATAATCTACCACATCCCACAAATCAGCATCATCAAGCGCATAACTATGTGCAGAGATCGCCGTATCTTGTAAGCTGGCGAACACCATCTCATTGCTGCGGCTGCTCCAGTAGCGCAGATCCGTCAAATCCGTAGGCTCTGTTTCCTGGTCAGACGCTTCTGGACCGTCGCCTGCGCCCATTTCCCCGTGACAGGAAAGGCAGTTCTCCTCGTACACCGTGTGCCCGGCTTCGACTCTTTCAACCGCTGTACCGAGAGTAAACACCGTAGCGATCAGGTTCCAGCGATCTTGTTCGGCAATCGGATTTCTGCTTGCCGAGCCAAAAGGAGGCATCCCGGCATCTAGCCGGCCCTCAGTTATCGTTTTAAACATCGTAGCCGGTACCGCCGCTCGCAGAAAATCAACATCAGTGAAATCACGCGGGGGGGACGGCAAATCAGGGGCCATCTCACCATCGCCACGGCCGCTGGGCCCGTGGCAGTTCGCGCACCGGTCGGCAAAAATGACGGAACCGCTCTCTGCACTAGGGATAGAAGGGGGTTCCAGCGGCTCCTGCGCCTCAACCGCATAGGGTAAGCTCAGGGCAAGAATTATCAGGATCAGAAGGCTTACAAGGCCGGGTAGCTTGTTGCAGGCAGCGCACGACAACAATGAAGATTCTTTATTAATCATGATGGTTTATGTTGTGGGCTGTGCAACGCGTAACGGCTGGCCGCAACGTGCGCAAAACTTGTCGCCCGCATCCAGCGGCTGCCCGCATTGCGTACAGAAACCGGCGTGACCATTACTAGATGGAGCGTGATGGTGACGGCGTAGCAAAACGGCCGCTTCTATCTGCGCTTGGATATCGTTCTCAGCAGCAGGCAGCTCATCCATCTCCCTGAGTACTGCAGCGGCTTCATTCATTAGCTGCGTTCGTTGTAGCTCATAGACATCAGGAGGGATATTGCCCGTTTCATGATCAAAGTCCAACGTATGGATCTCAGCAAGAAACGCTTCCTTCTCTAGTTCCAATTGACGGCGCTTATCTAAAGACTGGGTCGATTGCGGTACAGCTGTCAGCAGCGGCTTCGACAAAATGAGACCAACTACGATGAGTAAGGCCAGCCCGAGCAGGATAGATCCGATTGTCATCCCCCATCCCCCAGCAGCCGCTGAATCACACCATCCATCGTTGCTTGATTGAGCGGGCCGATTTGCACATGCTGAATCGTGCCCTCTCTGTCAATAAAAAATGTCTCCGGCACGCCTGTGATCTCGTAATTGTCCGAAATGTCGGTGCCCAAATCAGGCGCATTGGGGTAGGTGATGTTAAATTCATCCAGGTAGGCGATAGAGTTTGGCTCTACGTCCGCATAGGCTACTCCCAGGAAAACGACATCCTGCCCCTCGTAATTACGCCAACTGTTTTCAATGAGATCAGCTTCCAGACGGCACTCAACACACCAAGAAGCCCAGAAATTCATCACAACAACTTTGCCCTGCATGTCAGACAAGTCGGCCGTTGTTCTCCCTTCCCATTCGTATCCATTAAAAAACTCCACATCAAAAGCAGGTGCCTGCTCTCCTGCCTCCGGACGCGTAGCGTTGGTATTGACCAGGCCCCAACCCAACAGTGCCAGCAGTGAGAGCAACGCCACCCAAAGGGCAATTATGCCCCAACGGGTCCGTGGTTGCCGGCGATCTTCAGCCTTTGGTTCAGTTTGTGCTATATCACTCATTTTGATTTGCCAAGTTCTTCCTCAATTTGGGCCAGGTAACTATCTTCAGATGCCGGTCTAGAACGTGAAACCGGCATTGCTATCTCCGCTTGTGGTTCAACAATAGCCGCTGTTGCCGCCGATGTTTCAGGTGCTGAACGCATTTTGCGCATGATGCGACTGAAGAAAAACGCTGCCAGAAGCAGCAAAACCACTGGTAACACCCAAAGCATGATTAAGCTTACGCCGCGACGCGGCGGATTCGCCAAAACGCCGTCACCGTATTGTCGCGCAAAGTACTCAAAAATCTGATCTTTGCTCTGACCTTCTCCCAATTTTGTGCGGATCAGTTCCCGCCAGTCAGCGCAGGCCGCCGTGGCGCACACGTCCAGCGGTGTGCTCTCACAAACAGGACAGTAAATATCCTTTGCAACCTCGTTCACTTCGTCGTCCGTCACCTCGGAATCTTGAGCCAGCAGTGGCTGCGCCATGATGAATAAACTCAATAAAAGCATGGCGTAAACTGCAGTATGTAAGAATCTTTTCATCGCTCTACCCTAATCCGCTGCAGCCATTGCGCTCCGGCTGGGATCAACAACACGCACTTTTTCCTCGCGTGCATCTGGCCAGGCAGCGATAAGCGTACCGATCACAAAAATGAGGCCACCGGCCCAAACCCAATTAATCAGCGGGTTCAGATAGATGCGAAAGGTAGCCGAATCTGGCGTGATCGGTTCCCAATCGACCAACAACACATAGAAGTCTTCGCTAATCGTGGACACCGCATTAGGAATCGTCATGGGCTGCATGGTACGCGTATACAACTCAGTTCGGGGCGTAAGCGTACGCACCAAATTGCCATCCCTAAACACGTCTACGCTGGCCTCCGTGATAACGAGATCGTCCGGTCCAGGATATCGCTCCACTTGTTGGAACACCATCTCATAATTACCCAACGATAGCCGACTCTCCGGCCTGCAACTGAATCTGGGTTTCCTGCTGGAACAACTCGGTTCCTATAATGCCGAAGGCCATGACCAGTACACCAATGTGAATCCAATAACCACCATAACGTCGCCGGTTGCGTGACAAAAGCCTCGAATACGCCGTCCACGCCTTTTCTCCACGGCGCATGCGTGCCCGGGTCCCTTTCCAGAACTCAATCAACGTCAGAAGCAACGCGAATCCTACAATCCATAAGCCCAACAGCGCTCCCCAACTGCGCATACCGAAGGCAAATAGAATACCGGTGAAAATCGTAGTCACAACCGCCGGCCATAGAGCTCCCATCTCGATCCGTTTTAGGCTGCTGCGGTACCACATAGTCAGTGGGGCAACCCCCATCAACAACACCAATAAGGCAAAGAGCGGCGCCAACGCGCGCTCATAAACAGGCGGGCCGACAAACCCTTTTTCTCCCGTGAATAACTCGGAAAAGATCGGATAGTAGGTGAATAGGAAGACGATAGCCAGGATGGCCAGGATCAGAAAGTTATTGTATAGAAAAGCCGCTTCGCGAGAAAGGAAGGAATGAATATGGTTTTCAGAAGACAACTCCTCTCTCCGCTTGCTAACCCAATATGCTGAGAAAACAAACATGACGGCAATGAAACCAAAAAAGAGCGGGCCGATGGCCGATTGGGCAAAAGAGTGCACAGACGAGATGACGCCGCTACGTACGACAAACGTGCCCAGTATAACCAGGCTGTAGGTCAAGATGATTAGAAACATATTCCACATTTTGAACATGTCCCGCTTTTCCTGAATCATCACCGAATGCAGGAAAGCTGTTCCCGCGAGCCAGGGCATGAACGAAGCGTTCTCCACCGGATCCCATCCCCAATAACCGCCCCAACCCAGTACATCATACGCCCAACGCCCACCTAGGATAAGTCCCAAGCTGAGGAAGAGCCATGCCACTAACGTCCAGCGCCGGGTTGTACGGATCCAGCTATCATCGACTTTGTTGGCCATCAACGAAGCCATGGCAAAAGTATAGGGAACGGTAAAACCTACGAAGCCCAGATAAAGCATCGGAGGATGAATGATCATGCCTGGGTGGCGAAGCAATGGGTTCAATCCATTTCCATCCAGCGGAATCATTAGCGAGGTGAGCAAACGGATTCTCGATAAACAGGGAAATGCCCAAGAAGAAGATCTGAGTCATGCTGCCCACAATGATCACATAGGGCATCAACTCTCTCTGCTTGTCCCACTTGCGACTCATGGCTGCCGCTGTAAAGCCGGCGAGCAAAAGGTTCCAAAAAAGTAACGATCCCGCTTGACCACCCCACAAGGATGTTACCTTGAGGTAAGTCGGCATTCCGCGGCTGCCGACGCGCGCCACATACTCCAACGAAAAGTCGTTTTGTAGAAGAGAGATGATCAACGCCGTACAGGCAGAGCAGCACCAGGAAAAATATGATGATCGTCGCATTACGTGCGCTTTCTACCCAAGCCGGCTTGCCAATTCTGTTGCCGTACCAGGCGGCCACAGCTGAATAGACGGCCGCAAAAAAGGCAAATAACAGTGCAAAATATCCTAGATCTGCGACCATTACACTTCCGGCTCCATTTCTTCGTAGCGGGTGGGGCACTTCAACATCAGGCCACCCGGATTGGCTAGAAATACGCCATTGTTATCCGCATGCCCTTCCACCAATGCCTGTGCTTGGTGCTGCAATAAATCAGGTTTAGGCTCATTGAGGACGACGATATGCAAGGCTTGGCCAGGATTATTGAGATCGTCTACGACGTCGAACTCCAGGCGCGAGTTCATCGCATCGATTTGTGTATACTGGATGCTGTCACCTTCAACCCAACCGGCCACACGTAGATCACGCCCAACCAGGCGCGACTGCTCGGCATAGAACTCGTCTACAGTCTTGTAGAGTTGTGTGTTGCCACTCATGGCGTTTACAACCAAGAAAGCAAGAGCTGCGATCAAAATAACGCCGCCTACGATGAACTTCAGGCGATTGTTTTTGGGCTTTTCAAGTGCAGCGGTTTTATCTTTGTTAGTCCAAGATGCTTCTGCCATAATCTGCTCCTTCAATAATGATTTTGCAACGATCTGATAAAGTGGTCTACTTCAGCGAATCCTCATCATCTTCATCAATATAATTATCAACATCGGCCAGGATCTCGCGCGCCTGTTGCGCATAAGCCCCCGGAACGATAACATGCCCAGTTCCCAATATCCCGACAACAAGACCGGTAGCTTGTCCTGCACTCTCTTGCCACGCACGGGCTGGAATACCTTCAGCCTGCAATCGGCCGGCCAATATCTGTGCTGCCATGATACCTGAGGTTGCAGCAACCTCTTCCCAGCGCGTTTCTTGCTGATCACCAGGGGTTGTCTCGTCTGCCCTGTTCCCGTCATGCGCATAAGGTGGTGTCATAGCTTCACTCATCTACTTCTTCTTCTCCCAACAGATCAGCCTTGACCTATCAGGCTTACTTATAGATTTGCCGCACAATTATACTGGGAAACCATATCTAAAAACAGGCATCTCATGAGGTTTTCAATGTGGTACTGTTTGTAACCTGTCCCGATTATAAACCTTTTTCTCAATTACAAAAGCGTCATATGGCACCCGATCTACATGACATTGATCACATGTTCCTGATATTTCGAGGGCAACACACCGGCCACGGCGCACTATCTCGTTATCAAATGGTGCCAGGCACAGGGGCAAACCGTCTACTCAAACAGGGCTTTCTTGCCATCATGTAAAGTTTTTCATTCTCCATTAATCATTAGGAGTTCATAATTCACCATTAAGAAATTCTGCAATCGCCCTGGTTAACAGGTGCTTTTGAGCTTAATTGTCCGCAAAGCATGATATACTATGCACCATATCAGTAAATGATTCCGGGGCTCATTTTGCCTTAATTGACCCGGTAAAAGGTTGAACAAAACATGACCACAAAAGAACAGCTACTCGATGCACTCGACAGTAGCCGTGAAAGTCTACTTGTGGCGATCGAGCCGCTACCTGACGAAGCACTGCAAGAAAAACTGGCGATCGGCGATTGGTCAGTTGCTGATGTTCTGGTCAATGTTACCGCCTGGGAGGCAGAGCTCGTAACTGGACTGATGCTTCTCAGACAAAACAAACGCCCAGACAGGTTGCTTGGTGCCTTAGAGGCTCCCAAAACGTACGACCGCTTGCGATTCGAAGAAAACCAGGACCGCGACCTGGACCAGATTTTTATAGATCTACAACAGTCACGGGTTCAAGTTGAAGAGTGGTTATTAGAATTCTCAGAACGTGATCTAACCAACCCACGGCGCTATCAATGGTTGAAAGGCAGAGCCCTTAGCGACCTTATTGCCCGAACCACCTACAATCGTGAGAATCAGATTGTTCCCCGTTTAGAGGCATTCACCGCACAGTGGCTGGTACGGGAAAGTAATACTCCAACCGGCGCTATCCCCCTGGTTCTCGTTGACGTGAACACCGAGAGAAAAAACAATGAAGACGCAGATTGACCCCTCCATATATGAAGCAGCACACAAAACGGCCGTAATCGTTGACCGCAGCGATCTGGGCATGCTCAAGTTTACGGGAGAAACACGCCTTGACCTGATCCATCGCATGTCAACCCAGGCCGTAAACGGCCTGCGACCTGGCGAAGGCATAGCCACGATTCTAACTACTGACATCGGGCGAATCATCGATCGCCTGATCCTCTATGCCAGCAGCGATACGGTCTACACCCTAACCAGCGAAAACAATAGTGACCACATCGCTCGCTACTTGATGCGCTTCGTCTTCTTCAACGACGACTTCCACATTGAGGATATCAGCGCTCAAACATCCATCTATGCCGTGTACGGCCCGCAGGCGGCGATTATTTTGGGTGAGCAAGTAGGCTTTCCCGAAGTAGAAATCCCCATGCACCATTGGCGTGAAGCGGAAATCAGCGGGGTGACCGCTTATTTGCACCGTACTGACCCCATCAATGAATATGGCTTCTTCATCATGTGCGAAACGGCCGTAGCCAACACCTTACAGCAGTTTTTGCACCAAACCGGCCTGGTGCCGGCTGATGAGGCGGCCTTTGACCTACTACGTATCGAGGCCGGTCTTCCCCGTTTCAACCATGAATTGAGCCAGGAGTATATTCCGCTGGAAGCCGGTTTGTGGGATGATGTCTCCTTCACCAAAGGTTGCTATATTGGCCAGGAGATCATTGCCCGTATGGAAAGCCGCGGGAAGTTGGCCAAGCGTTTGACGATTCTGAATTCGGACAATCCCCTTGAACCAGGAGCCAAGATAACTGCCGCCGGCAAGAATGTGGGAACAATCACTTCAGCAGCAGTGGGACCGCAAGGCGTTCTCGCCTTAGGTTATGTAAGAACGGCCGTATTGGACAATGGCACCGAATTATCGGTGGGAGAAACGGCCGTACATATCAAGACATAATAGGCTTCATTGTAGAGTTGTATCGCACCATCACCTTTCTAGCTCTCATCACATTTCTCACAATCGAGCTCATAACCTAGAAACCGCTCCCTCCCTTCGGCCGTCAATACCCAAGGTCGTACAACAAATGGAGGATTGTGCCGCACATGTTGCGTGTGACCGCAGATCTCCAGGTCCGCAATCCAATCTCCAATCTCATCCTGATGAAAACCGATGATGCTACGCTTCATAGACAATTGTGACTGCTTCCCACGACAGCGGTCAATCGCGGTAACAAAAACCACGGCCGTTCTCTATTCAGAACGGCCGTGTTATTCATAACGGTGGAGTTGCTATCTATATTCGATCACAGGACCCGTTCCTCTTCTAAATCAACTGGGGATCAGAACCTGCTCTACTTCTTTTCTAGCTATCTCATTCTGAATAAAATCCCAGAAGACACGTTGGGCAACTGTAGCCGGGCGTCGGATATGTGTTCCAATGTAAATATCACGCTCAATTTCCAGGCCCCGCAACCGAATCGGCGCTACGCGCGCTTCGACCAATTTAGTGAATACGATATTGGAAACGAAGCCTACCCCAATTCCCTCTTGAACCGACAACGCAATTGCTTCTGAACTACCGAGCACAAGCAATGTGCTCAAAGCATCCGTAGTCACGCCTGCGGCAGCCAATGCCCGGCGTACCGTCGTTTCCGTCCCCGATCCTTCTTCCCGAAAAATAAAATCCCCATCGTACAATTCTTGCGGATCAATCTCGCCCCGCATTGCCCATGGGTGATCTAGTGGAGCGATCAACATCATCCGATCAGTCATAAATATCCTGGTCTCAACATCACGGCTAGCCATGTACGGCTCGCTGATCAGAGCCACATGAACTTCGCCATCACAGAGCATTCTGAACACCTCGCTTTGAGCGGCCACGGCGCAGGAGACCCTCACTTTTGGGTTCTGATGATGGAACTTGGCCAGCAATTGAGGAAGTATGTACTTGCCCGGAGTTGTGCTACATCCTACCAGTAAGTGGCCATGAACCTCCCCTTCCAACGACTTCATGGTTTCCTCAATCTGGATTGATCGTTTGACCATTTCTCTGGCCAGCGGCACCAATGCTTCTCCGGAATCAGTCAATTCAATGCGCCGGCCCAAACGCACAAAGAGCGGATGTCCAAAACTTTGCTCCAACGTCTGGATGTGTTGGCTGACACTTGGCTGGCTCATATGCAGCAAGCGGGCGGCCTGGGTGAAGTTCAGCGTTTCCGCTGCTATCAGAAATACGTTGAGTTGATGCGTATCTAACATGCCACATTTCCTACTTTTGTGAATATTGTAACAGAATCCATCAGCAACTCAATAGCTTTGGCGCAATTTCGATTGCTTTTACTTATGAGTCACGAGAGGAAAAACCTATAAGTAAAACCTTGTCAAAGTATTGTCTTGCCTACAGGTTTAGTTATACTGTTAGTGAAATATTTCACGTAGTCGAAATTGTAAAGCTTTTCACAAAGAGGAAAGAGGAGTCTATATGATGCTTAGAGGCGCACAAGTTGTTTGCCTTCTGCTCATACTGCTGCTACTAGCAGCGTGTGGGCCGGGCGAAACAACTACCATCGAAGAGGAGCCATCCGCAGTTGAAACGGCGGTTGGTGTGGCCGTAGTCGAAGCTGCGGCCACCGAGACGTCTCAGCCACCGACCGAAACGGCCGTACCACCTACGGAAACCGCGGAGCCAACGGCTACCATTGCCCCAACAGCTACCGCGACCTTCACACCCACACCTGAGGCGGTAGCCAGCAGTTGTTTGGATTGTCACGGCGACAAGCAAACGCTTATCGATACGGCCGCAGAACCCGAGGAACCGGAATCCAGCGAATCCTCGGGCGTGGGTTGAGGCGGGACTGTGGCTCCGTTGGAGCCATGGGAGAAAGTTCTAGTCGACGCTGAGGCTTTTCCTCAGACCGACCATGGCGAGATCGCTTGTGTTGATTGCCATGGAGGTATTAATTCCTCTGAAGACAAAGAAGAAGCGCATACAGATCTGGTAGCCCGACCGAGTAGCGGTGACGCTCCGGTCTGCGTTGAATGCCACGAGGAGCAGGCGATATCACACAGTGATAGTCTCCATGCTACGCAAGAGGGTTACTGGACGGTTCTCACTGCACGCGGCGCCGATCCGGACCATCCAGCCATGCAAGAAATGTTTGGCAATCACTGTGCCAGCTGCCATACAAGCTGTGGTGACTGCCACGTAAGCCAACCCGCCAGTGCGGGCGGCGGACTGCTGGACGGGCATCTATTCACCAACAATCCGCCTATGACTCGCACGTGCACGGCATGCCATGGCAGCCGCGTGGGTAACGAATTCATGGGCAAGAACGAAGGTGTAATAGCCGATGTTCACTTCCGGCAAGGTCGCATGACCTGTATCGAGTGTCATGATGGTGCTGAATTACACGGGGAACAAGTCAACGATCCCGAAGCGGAACCGGCAGCGCACCGCTACGAAGGCATCGAAGGACCCCGTTGCGAAACATGCCACGAAACTGTCGGCGACAAGTCAGATGATGTGAAGATGCACAAATTGCATGACGAGATTCTTTCTTGCCAGGTGTGCCACTCAGAAACGTATGTGAACTGCGATAGTTGCCATGTAGCCATTAGCGAAACAAGTGGCAAACCGTTTTTCACAACGGCCGACACCTACTTCACATTTCTAATCGGCCGCAACGCGCGACGTGACGCTGATCGACCCTATGAGTACGTACCGGTACGTCACGTGCCTGTCGATCCGGACAGTTTCGCCTACTATGGCGAGAATCTGCTGCCTGATTTTGACGCCCAGCCCACCTGGCGTTATGCCACGCCCCACAATATCCAGCGACAGACACCACAAACAGAAAACTGTAACAGCTGTCATGGAAATCCCGACATGTTTTTAACGGCCGACAAAGTGAAACCTGAAGAACTGGTTGCGAATTCGGCTGTCATTATTGAAGAAATCCCTGAAGTTCAAGAGGAGTAAAGAGTAAGATGAAGAGGAACACCCGTAATCTAGTTACATTGCTGTTATCACTACTGCTGGTCTTAGGCCTATTGGTGGCCTGTTCCAGCCCTGATACAAGCCAGGTTGAAGAGAGTGCCGTCGCCGAGGCCACGGCCGTTCCGACGGAAAAGCCCGCGCCCACGGAAGAGCCCACACCTACGGAGGAACCTGCACCCACGGAAGAGCCCGCGCCTACGGAAGAACCCGAACCGCAAGAGCTCACAACTGAAGACATGAATCTCGTTTTCGCCGATGTCTTGACCAGTATGGAAAAATACAACACCATCAGCCTGGAAGACACGAATGCAGCCTTGGCCGAAGACCCGCCGCCCTTCTTACTTGATGTCCGCAACATCGCGGAGGTTGAAGAAAACGGGCACATCGAAGGTGCTGTAGTTATTCCCCTGCGCGAGTTCGCTCAGAACCTGGATCAATTGCCTAGCACTGACACGCCCGTAATCACTTACTGTGGCAGTGGTTGGCGCGCGACCATGGCCATGGCCGCTCTGGAAGCTTTAGGCTGGGAAGATGTTAAGGTCATGAAGGATGGCAGCTTCAGTGGCTGGGTCGAGGCCGGTTATCCCACTGTAGAAGGTTTGCCCCCAGAAGCAATGGTTCTCAACGCCGCCGATCTCGATCCGCTCATGGTCGAAAAGATGGACGCTATGCTCTCCACAATACCGGAAGGCTGGGGTGTTATCACGGCCGAAGCGCTCAACACAGAACTAATCGAAAATCCCGAACTGATCCTCATTGACGTTCGCACCACTGCTGAAGTTGAAGAGCAGGGCTACATTGATGCCGAGAACGTCATTTTCATCCCCATTGAAGCGTTCATCGCTCAGCAAGATCAGTGGCCAGAAGATCTGGACGCACCCATCGTTGCCTACTGCGGCAGCGGCCATCGCTCCACCATCGCCATGAGCATCCTGCGCTCCTATGGATACACCGACGTACGCAGCCTGAAGGGTGGTTACGGCGGCTGGGTCGGAGATGGTTACCCAACCGTAGGCGCGCCAGAACCTGAAGGTGCCGACCTCGATGCAGCCTTCACCACCTTCCTGGCCGGCATGGAAGCCTACAACACCATCGGAATCGATGATTTGGCCCTCGCTGTCGCCGAAGATCCGCCACCGTTCATTCTAGACGTGCGTGAATTGGCCGAACTTGAAGAAAATGGCCACATCGAAGGCGCCGTCAACATCCCTCTGCGGGAGGTAGCCGACAATATTCAATATCTGCCCAGCTTTGACACGCCCATCGTCAGCTACTGCGGCAGCGGTTGGCGCTGCACCATCGCCCTCACCGCTTTAGAAGCCATGGGTTGGGAAGATGTCAAAGGACTCAAGGGCGGCAGCTTCGGTGGCTGGGTTGAAGCAGGTTATCCCGTTGCTGAAGGAGCAGCAGTAGAGCCCATGGAACTCAATGCGGCCGAACCTGATCCCGCCCTCGTAGCGCAAATGCAAGAAATGCTGCACAACGTGCCTGAAGGCTTCGGCGGTATCTCGGCTGATGACTTGAATACCGAATTGGCCGAAAACCCCGATCTTATGCTCATCGACGTCCGTACCGATGGAGAATTGGCCGAGAAAGGCGTTATCGAGGCCGAGAATTGGCTGCACATCCCCCTGGAAGAGTTCATTGCTCAGAAGGACATGTGGCCAGAAGATCTGGACGCACCCATCGTTGTCTACTGCGGCAGCGGTCATCGCTCCACCATCGCCATGGCTATCTTGTGGTCCTACGGTTACACCGACGTACGCAGTCTAAAAGGTGGTTTCGGTGGCTGGGTTGAAGCAGGATATCCCATAGCCGAGTTTCGCAACTCCATAACAAACCATCTTTTCATCTCCTTCTTTGTAAGAGGCCCCCATACCATGATGGGGGTCTCTTTATTTACCCTCCATCCATCCGATTCAGGACAGCCTCATAAACTCGCTGAGAGGGTCAATTTAGGGTATAGTTAGGGTGGTTAAGAGACCTGTACATACCATCTGAAGTACATCTTAATTGTGGTGATATTCTTCTGATATCTGAACTGTCGTACAGAGGCGGGAGATCCCCCCTTTTCTGTTACAAACGCGACATACGAGAGCAAAGCCCTGGGAGGTTTTCTTGGAAATCGGTACCGTAAATACCATCGATATCAATCGCGAGATGCGTAGTTCTTACCTGGATTACGCTATGAGTGTCATTGTGGCCCGTGCGCTGCCTGACGCCCGTGATGGACTCAAGCCTGTCCATCGTCGTATTCTTTACGCCATGCACGACATGGGCATGCGTTCCAACACTCCCCACCGTAAAAGCGCCCGCATTGTAGGTGAAGTATTAGGCAAATACCATCCCCATGGTGACACTTCTGTTTATGATTCCATGGTACGTATGGCCCAAGATTTCTCCATGCGCTATATGCTTATCGATGGGCAGGGCAATTTTGGCAGCATTGATGGTGACAGTGCGGCTGCAATGCGGTACACAGAAGCCCGGCTGGCGCGAATCTCCAATGAGCTATTGGAAGATATTGACAAGGAGACCGTTGATTTTGGGGCCAATTTTGACGACAGTCTGCAGGAACCCATCTTGCTTCCGGCGCGTCTGCCCAACTTACTCCTAAATGGCTCCTCCGGCATCGCCGTGGGGATGGCGACCAATATCCCACCGCATAACCTAAGTGAACTTTGTGACGCCATCACCTTCCTCATTGACCGCCACGCTGATGTAGACAACGTCACGCTTGAGGAATTAATGCAGTTTGTTAAAGGTCCCGACTTCCCAACCGCTGGAATTATCGTTGGCAGCGAAGGAATTCGTAGTGCCTACGCCACGGGTCGCGGCCGAATTGTCATACGTGCTAAAGCTACTATTGAAGATAATCCACGTAGCCCCGGGCGACAGCAGATCAATGTCACCGAGCTGCCCTACCAGGTTAATAAATCTTTGCTCATTCAGCGCATGGCCGAACTGGTGAATAAAGGAGTAATTCCCGACATCTCAGATTTGCGAGACGCATCTGACCGGCGCGGCATTTCCATTGTCGTGGAACTGAAACGAGGCACGCAGCCTATGAAAGTGCTGAACCAACTGTTCAAGCACACGAACCTACAGACAACTTTCGGCGTGCAGATGCTGGCACTTGTCGATCGGCAGCCTCGCCTCCTTTCGCTTAAGCGCTCATTGCAGATCCATATCGACCATCGCGTCGAGGTAATCACGCGCCGCACTCAATTTGATCTGAATAAGGCGATCCGCCGGCAGCATATCCTGGAAGGATTGCTGATCGCTCTGGACAATCTGGATGCGGTGATCGAGACCATTCGCGCCTCAGCCGATGTGGATGTTGCCCGCGTGCACTTGATGGAGCGCTTCGATCTGAGTGAATTACAAGCCAGCGCCATATTGGATATGCAGTTGCGTCGTCTGGCAGCCTTGGAACGCAAAAAGATCGAAGATGAGCATCAAGAAATAACGGTGCATATTGAGTATTTGCACGACCTGCTGGCCCACAAAACAAAGATTCTAGCGATCATCAAGGAAGATCTGGCCGGTTTGAAGGAAACATATGGGGATGAGCGCCGCACTGAGATCGCCTGGGGTATGGATGCCGATTTTAACATGGAAGACCTGGTGCCCGATGAGGACGTGTTCATATCCATCACAAGAAACGGACTTGCTAAACGCACACCGGTTTCTGCCTATCGCATGCAAGGGCGCGGCGGCAAAGGCTCAATCGGCATGACCACGCGTGGCGAAGATGAACTAGAGCAACTGTTTACGGCCGGAACCCACAACAACATCCTTTTCTTCTCTGACCGTGGCAAAGTGTACTCCATTAAGGCCTATGAAGTGCCAGAGATGTACCGGACCGCCAAAGGTACGTCCCTGATGAACCTACTACCCTTAATGCCTGACGAGAAGATCACGGTAGCACTGCCTGTATTCAAGTTTGAAGACGCGGAATATCTGACCATGGTCACGCGCAAGGGGCGCATCAAGCGCGTGGTATTGACCGCTTTTTCCAAAGTGCGTGCCAGCGGCTTGATCGCTTTGACCCTGGATGAAGATGACAGTCTGGGCTGGGTGAAGATGACCGACGGCGACCAGGATTTGATTCTGGTTAGCGAACAGGGCAAAGGGATACGCTTTTGTGAAGAGGATGTACGAGCCATGGGCCGGACGGCCGCAGGAGTCAATGCGATGCGCCTGGATCCATGGGACAATGTCGCCGGAGCTGATGTGGTCACACCTGGAGATGACTTGCTGGTAATCACCGAAAAGGGCTATGGCAAGCGGACACCGCTTAGGGAGTATCGCCGCCAAGGTCGCTACGGTCAAGGCGTGCGCGCTATGGTCCTTGATCCGGAACGTACCGGCAAAATTATTGGCGCACGCGTCGTATCAAGCGGGGATGAAGTGACCTGTATATCCACTAACGGCATCATATTACGCACGGCCACCAACTTCATCTCGCAACAAGGACGGAAAACGCAGGGCGTCCGGGTAATGGATCTGCGCGAAGGAAATACGGTTGCCTCGATGGCAGTAGTGCGTGAAGGGCGGTTGTCCAAGGCCAATGGTGACGAAAACGGACAGGCTGATCTAGATGGTGTTGATAGCTCAGTGGAAACGGCCGTTCCCTTGGACTAAATCAATTACTTGGGATCTTGCCGATCTTGTTGCTTCATACATCCACAATCGGACATATGAAGCGCAACGAAATCCACAAAGCTAGCCTAGTTTTCGGAGGGTAGGCACAAAATCATCGCCGTAGTCAATCTCGCTACCACTATTACCGGTCTACTTATCGCCGGTTTCCTGCTATATTTCGCGCTAATTTCTCTGCGTGAGCACGAAGCGCATGCCGCCAGGCGGGCCATGATATTGGCACTGTTACTGCCACTCCCCTACCTTATTTTGGGGCTGTCCACTTATCTCTGGCAATCCGCCCCCACTATTCATACAGCGGCTTCGGCCATCTTGTTGCTACTCACCAGCGGTGCAGTTTTGGCCCTTTTCCTGCCAATCGGTAAACGCCTCATCCCCAAAAACGACACACCTCTGAGCCGTATTGATGAGCGAGATATCATGTTCTCCCGCAACTTGCTGCAAGTGGGCTCAGAACGCTTTGAAACGTACTACAAGCTCAATCCCGATAAAAGGCGGCCTGACGACAACTTCCGCAAGAGACCGGGACTAATGCAAGATGGTGCCCTTTATTACGACCCCTTCACAACGTCTGCGGCGGAAGCCAGCTTCAAATCAGTGGCTGCCTTTCACACCTTGCTGGATGAAGAAAACTTGTCAAAACAGCAAGTCAAAACAGATCCGGCCAAAATGTCCCATTTTCTCAAGCGTTGGAGCAAAAAGCTCGGCGCGATGTCAACCGGCATTACCGCATTGAAGGATTATCACTTATACAGCACAATCGGCCGCGGAGTTCACTACGGTGAGCCAGTAGAGTTGGATCATGCCTATGCCATAGCTTTGACCGTGGAAATGGACAAGCTCCTGCTTGACCGGGCTCCATACGGGCCAACAGTTATGGAGTCAGCCCAACAATACTTGAATTCCGGGGCTATCGCCGTTCAACTGGCTGAATTCATCCGCAATCTCGGCTATTCCGCCAGGGCCCACATCGATGGCAGCTACCGGGTCGTGTGCCCTCTAGTTGCTCGCGACGCCGGTCTGGGCGAGATCGGCCGAATGGGGCTGTTAATGACGCCCGAGCTGGGACCAAGGGTACGTATCGCGGTCGTGACCACCGATCTACCCCTGGTCATAGATGACAGAATCAGAGATTTGACTCTAATCGACTTCTGTGAGCGCTGCCAGAAGTGCGCCGATGTCTGTCCCAGCAAAGCCATCTCTTTCGCTGGACAAGAAGAAATCAACGGCGCCATCCGTTGGCAGATCAATTCGGAAGCTTGCTTTACCTACTGGTGCACAATTGGCACCGATTGCGCCTATTGCATGCGCGCCTGCCCCTACTCTCATCCTAATAATCTTCTACACAACAGTATTCGTTTCGGATTAAAGCAGTCAGCACTCTTTCGCGAATTCGCACTAAAGATGGATGATTTCTTCTACGGCCGCAAACCACCCGCTGCTCCCATTCCCGACTGGCTCAACCTCACCTAGACCGGCCGGGGCAGCCGATTGGGCATTGCCTCGCCAGACAACTATAACCTTACTCACCAACCGTTTCGCCCCCTTGGTTTACCCGCTTTTACTCCGCCGGTAAGATACGCTCATCCGGCGCGCCCGTCGTCGCAAATGAGAATTGCATCTGGTGGAAGCGCCATTCCCCTTCGGTCTTCACCACAACGGCCGTAAAGCGAAATGGCCACACATAAGTTTCGGGCAAGAGCAAACTAGATATCAGACTGTTGCCCAGACGGGTGATCTCCAGCATCTTGGATTTATTGCTTTCTTCTTCATCTTCAAGCACAGCCTCGACAAAATTCACGAACCCTTCGTACTTATAGTCGGCCTTGATCACGTCGGTCACGGTTCCCGCTGTCGCCAGCCAGGCCACATCCCCTTCGGTGAAGATTTGCACGGCATCCAAATCAAGAACCACATCTCCCCAATGCTCCCAATCCCCTTCGACCAGGCTGCGCACGGCCGCATTACCCTTGCACCACTCCCCATCACCAGGAGTGACGGCGTTGGTACCGATAACTTCCAATACATCGTCAGGGCCAAATAGTTCCATAAACGCGTCAAGATTGGCAAGATCGCGCTGAGAGTAACCCTCTTGAAATATCTGCAACAAGGCCAGAATTTCATCTCTTGCTTCGCCAAGGGCAGGAAGCGGGGCTTTGCCATCACCATAAGTCAGCTTCAAACGCATCACGTTTTCGCCCTCAAGCACTTCGCCTGTCTCGACAAAGCCCAGTTTGCGATAAAATGCCTTGGGACTACCCTCACCAGGAGCGTAGCTTGTTTTTAGTTCCAGGGCATTGGGGCGAGTTTTGACATAGCTGATTAGCAATTCCATCGCCCGGCGTCCAAAGCCCATGCCTTGATACTGCGCATCCACCATCAAACGCCACAGAAAATACGCCGCTTTATGTGGATCGTCGTCAAGCATCAAAAACCCTACCGGCGTCTCGTCCGCGTAAATAGCACGGAACCAGGCCCGCTCTTGCGCAAAATATGCTTGGGCTATGGATACCGTGTTTGAAGCGACAAACTGTTTCTTGTGCTTCGCTGACGCCAAGTCTAAGAATCGAGAAGAGATTCTCTTCACTCACTTCGCGCAAAGTAACAGTCGATTTAGTGGTAACCTGGGACATAAGGCTCCTTTCCTAAGCTTTGGCGATCTATATAGAGATTTGTTGTCACCATTGTAACCCAGTGCCCGGCAAGAAGCATAAAGCCCCCAACAAAAAGAACCATCTGCCTCGCGCCCGGCGCGGCTTCTACTGCCTTCATCAAGATCAGGTCCCGACCTTATTCTGTTTTAAAATTACAAAATCATCACAAATCAGGTATAATATACTTTAATGCACTACCTGGTCCCACATTTCATTTTGCAAAATCTTGCTAGGGGGAATCTAAACGGCAAATTCCCTGCTGCCGCACTTTTCCTCGACATCTCTGGTTTCTCGCGCCTGACTGATACTTTGTTGCAGCACGATCAGCATGGGGCGGAAGTGCTGGCGTCCGTTATCAAGACGATTCTTGACCGGCTGGTACAGCACGTCTACGAACACAACGGCTTTATCGGCACTTTTGCCGGAGACGCCTTTCTGGCCCTCTTTGCGCCAGATCCGGCCGTTGCTTCCGGTGACGAGGCGCTCGCTCACGCCTGCGCCCGTGCCGCGGCGGCCGCCTGGCGAATGCAGCAACATATGGCCGCTAATAGCGATCACAGTACACCTTTTGGCACCTTCTCTGTTGCGGCAAAGATTGGCATTGCCAGCGGACACGTCAGCTGGGGTATCCTCTTGTCCGCGGACGAGAGTCAAGCCACATACTACTTCCAGGGCACGGCTGTAGATGGCTGCGCTGCGGCCGAGCATCTGGCGCAGCAGGGTGAGATCATTTTTTCCGAGGAGGTATACAATTTGTTGGCCGGCTCGGTTACGGCCGAACCGGTAGCCAGTCACTATCGCCTGCAGCAAGTGACGGCACAATTGGCGCCACCCCAAGCGATCAACCTGCCAACTGTCGATATCGACCTGATGGCCCGCTTTTTCCCCCGTGAAGTAATCCTTCAGCGTCGCAGCGGAGAATTTCGGCAGATAGTCACCGTGTTCATCAGTCTGCCGACTGTACGCTCCGAAGCCCAACTGGCACTTTTTAGCCAGACTCTCTTTGAGTTGGCGGGGCAGTTTGACGGTTTACTCAACCGGCTGGATTTCGGCGACAAAGGTGCCAACCTGTTTTTCCTCTGGGGCATGCCCGTCGCGTATGAAAACGACATAGAGCGCGCCCTAGACTTCGTGCTGGCTCTGCAAAGCCGTACCAGCATTCCCATCAATGCTGGCATCACTTACCGCATTGCCTATGCCGGTTTCAGTGGTTCACCGCTGCGTGAAGAGTATACCGTTTACGGCCGTGGCGTTAATCTGGCCGCGCGCTTTATGATGGCTGCCCCGCGTGGTGAGATATGGTTGGACAAGGAGATCGCTAGCCGGGCAAGGCAGCAGTTCGATATCGAGTTTGAAGCCGGGATGGACTTCAAAGGTTTTGACAAAAAGCAAGAGGTATACGTACTGCTCGAGCGCAAGGAAACAGCCGAACTAATAAGCGACCAGGGGCCGATGGTGGGCCGCCGGCAGGAGCTGATGCAGTTGACCCACTTCATCCGGCCACTTTTCGACGATCAGGCCACCGGCACACTGATTCTGTGGGGCGAAGCCGGCATCGGCAAGAGCCGCTTGATAATGGCCCTTCTGGAAGAGTTGCAAGAAGAGGGTAAGGCAGAAATCCAGGCTTTTTTCTGTCAGGCAGACCAAATCTTACGCCAATCGCTGAATCCTTTTCGCCACTGGTTACGCCATTACTTTAGCCAATCGACAACGATGTCAGAGGCACACAACAAGCGTGGTTTCAATCGCAAGTTCGACAACCTGATAGCAAACACGTCTGTGCCGGCCCTGGTTCAGGAACTAGACCGCACGCGCTCTTTCCTGGGCGCTCTCGTCGATTTGCATTGGCCTGATTCCCTATATGCCCAACTGGATCCAAAGGGGCGCTTTGAAAACACCCTCATCGGCCTGACGACGCTGCTGCAGGCCGAGAGTCTTCGTAAACCCGTTCTCATCATCCTGGAGGATGCCCACTGGCTGGATGAAGACTCCAGAACCTATCTACAGAGCTTTGCCCAGACCCTGACCCCGGTTGAGAATGCTCCGTATCCACTTGCCATTATTGTCACCGCACGGCCGGAGCAGGCCGGTCCCATCTTTGACGATAGATCGGCCTATCAGGAATTGGATCTCGGGCTTTTACCCGCTGGCAATTTGAATGACCTGGCCGCCGCCATATTGCAGGGGCCTGTGGCGGCCGGCTTGCATAATCTTCTAGTCGAACGCACTGAGGGCAATCCCTTTTTCGCCGAGCAAATCACCCGCTACTTACAGGAACAGAGGCTTGTAACCTTGACCGAGGTAGGATGGGATGTGGCCGCCCGGCATGCCGAGCTTTTGCCAACGGACGTGCGCGCTGTATTGGTGGCCCGCCTTGACCGCCTGGCAAGCGAGGTGAAGCAGGCAGTGCAGCAAGCGGCCGTTCTGGGACGCGAATTTGACGTGCGCCTGCTAACCATAATGCTGGCTGAGGATGCCAGAGTGACACAGCTGCTGGAAGAAGGACAGAACGCCGCTATCTGGTCCGCGCTGAGCCAGATGCGTTACCTGTTCCGGCACGCCCTGCTGCGCGACGCCGCTTACCGCATGCAGTTGCGCTCCAGGCGTCAGGACCTGCACCACCTGGCGGTCGAAGCGTTGGCCAACCTTTTTGCCGATAACCTTTCACCCTATTATGGCGAATTGGCCCACCATGCCGAGCAGGCAGGACTCGTTCAACTGGCGCGCCAATACTTGCAACAGGCCGGAGATGTGGCCCGAGAAGGCTATCAAAACAGCGAGGCGGCCGATTATTACAGCCGGGCCCTTGACCTAACTCCCGAAACGGAGCTTGACGGCCGATATGATCTTTTGTTGGCTCGGGAAGCGGTCTATGATCTACTGGGTTCACGCCAAACCCAGGCCGAAGACCTGGCGATATTGGTGACCCTAACCGTCCAGCTTAAAGATGCGTCGCGGCAGGCGGAGGTGGACCTGCGCCGCAGCGAGTACGCACTAAATACCGGAGATTATGAAGCATCCATTGCCGCTGCCCAGGAAGCTATTTCCTCGGCCAGGGAAGCAGCCGATCTGGCCCGCGAGGCCGCCGGTCACCGGCAGTGGGGCAGGGTCCTGCGCTTGCAAGGCGCGTACTCGGACGCGCGCGTCCATCTTCAGTTGGCCGGCGCCCACGCAAGGGAGGCTGGAGCCGACCGCGTGTTGGCCCACAGCGTGAAGGATTTGGCAACAGTAACCTTTTTTCAGGGAGATTTTACCCGGGCAAAAGTGTACCTGGAACAAGCCCTCGAAATGTATCGCCGGGTCGGCGATCGGCGCGGCGAGAGCCTCTGTCTGCAGAATCTCGGTGCTGCTGCCAAGGATATGACCGACTACGCTGAGGCGCAGACCTATTCCGAACTAGCTCTGTCAATCTGCCGTGAGATTGGTGACCGGCGCGGCGAGAGCCTCTGTCTTGGCAACCTGGCGGGAGTGGCTAGGCAAGAGTACAATTTTGTTCAGGCGCGGACATATTATAAACGCTCTCTGACCATATACCGTGAGATTGGTGATCGCCAAGGGATGGCCTTAAGTCTTAACAATCTAGGCATTGTGGCCTGCGACCTGGGCAGCTACGAAGAAGCAGGGCCGCAATTGGAGGCGGCATTGAGCCTTTCCCAAACAATCGGCGACAGAGAAGGAGAGGCTGTATGCTTCAACAACCTGGGGATCATGGCCCACGATCTGGGAGATCTCACTCAAGCCCAGAAATACTTGCAGCAGGGATTGGCCATTTGCCACGAGAACGGCTTCCGCATGGTCGAAGGCACTATCCTCAATGAACTTGGCCTGGTGGCTCTAGACCTGGCTTTGTTCGCCGAGGCGCGAGCCAGGTTTGACCAGGCAATGATCCTGCATTTAAAACTGGGCCAGGCGCACTACGTGGTTGAGGATCAGGCAGGGCTGGCCAGGGCCAGCCTGGCCGTGGGAGACCGGGCAAGGGCACGGTTTTACATTGAGAAGGTGCTGGACTACCTAGAGAGCGACCCGGATCTTTCTGGGGCTGAACGACCGTTGCAAGTGCACCTCAGTTGCTACTACGTGTTGCACGCCGAGCGAGATCAACGAGCAATGCCCGTTCTGGAGAGAGCTTATAACCTACTTCTGGAGCGTGCAGCAAAAATAGAGGATGAAGCGACTAAAACTTCACTCCTGCGAAATGTACCCACACACCGCGAAATTATGCTACAATACGAGTCAAACGATACGGTTTCTGCAAATTAAGATAGATTCTTCCACCGGCACGACGGGTCGAAGAAATTAGGAGCAATCATTGACATGACGAAAAAAAAGGCAGTAAATTCCGCCGCAGACGCTGCATGGCTCAGTCGCAAAGAAGTCCTGGAAGAAATCGCCTCCTATGTTAAAGAAGTAAAAGAGGAAGAAATTCTGGACGCGGAGCAAGACCAGCAAGTTCGTGACCAGATAAAGGCACTAGACGAAGGTTGGCCAGCAACTGACAGAGGTGACGCGCTGTGGCTGTGGTGGTCTTTCCAGTATCTATATGCGCGCCAGCAGAAAGAGATCTGTCGTGCTCTTCTTAAACCCATGATGCAGTTCGCTGAGAATGCGGCTGCATTCCTGGGAACCTACAACAACAAAACACGTTATTCGCGCCGATACCTTTGGCGTACACTTCTAAATCAAGTGTCCACCGATCTACGCACACTGCAAGCTGCGATTCAACAGCGTCCTCCTGGTAAACTTACTGATGATCGCCAGAGCAACACTCTTTTCATGGCCGACATTATCTCCGAATATGCACTGGAGCAGGCCGTTGAGAACGGGTTCGTGCAAGATACCCCGATCATTACCTATTTGAAAGAAGAAATCTCCGTCCGCCCGGCTCCCTATACAGAGGCCGTGATGATCAGCGTCGCCTATGCTACCATGTTGGAGTCGCTTGATAATGGCAGCGATTTTCAAACGGTTTCTCGTGATCTATTGGCCATTCCCCATGAGATAGGCCACCATCTTTTTTGGAAGGGGCAAATGCCGGGAAAGAAGCGGACTGTTTACAAACACATGCAAAAACGATTGAAACGGGCCCAGATTAGAAAATGGGATTGGCGCCGCGCGTGGCTGGAAGAGATCTTTGCCGATGCCTTTGGCTGCTTGGTAGCTGGACCGGTAATGGCACTCTCTTTTCAGGAGTTGTTGACTGACAACCCGCCAGCCCAACTCAAAGAGGATACAGGGCACCATCCGATACCCGCCCTGCGCCCCTATATTCAGACGAAGATACTACGTGCTATCACCGACGCCAATGGAAAACCACGTTATAGGTTGGCGCCAGATCGACTGGATGAAAAGTGGGAAGCGTGGCTGGCCGATCAAGAATGGGCTGATGCCAGGAAGCCTTTACAAGTGAAGTACGAGCTGCATGGCGTGCCCCACCCGCTGCCTGGCCAGCAGATTCTAGAAGAGCTAGATGAAATCATCAAGATTGTTCTGAGGACCTTACGAGGACAACGGCCGTCACACGCGGGCGCCAATTGGAACCACGGTAGTTGGCAAGCCTGGACAACGGACACGCACGAAGATGATGTAGAGATGGCTGGGCTGTACAAAAGCTTGACCTTCGAGCATTTCCCACCCCGAAGCCGGTGGCTGCGGTCGCCCTATGTTGCTGGCCAGGCAAGCCCCCCTAAGAATCCGGAGCAGATTCTCAAAGGCTGGTCAGTGGAAGGCCCAACGCGCACTGGATGGGGCTGACCTGGTATATACTGCTCAAGTATCAGTTCCGTCCCACACAACCCTATAACTACAACACAAAAACGGCCGGACTCTTTCGAGTCCGGCCGTGTCTTTACTGATTTCGTCGTAACTGTGTTAGCTATACAAGCTGCGTCTGCAAGGCCGGGCGGAATTTATACCGGACCATTTGATTGGGCATTGTTGTCTCCAGTGTTATTGAGTGTGTGAAAGGAAGGTCCCCGGACGGGTCGTGGGTTCGAATCCCGCCGCCCCGACAGGTTATTAGAAAACGGCCGTTTCTTCTTGAGAGGAAACGGCCGTTTTTTGTTTCGAAGTGGAATTAATTTCACAGGAGCGAGGGGATTCGAACCTTCTCTGGGCTCAGGTGTGCAATCCTGATTCCTAATTCGAGTAAAGTGCCATTCTCTTGATCCCAAGACGGCAGCCAGATGTTTCACTCGCCAGCATCCTCCGGCTCCCGACCAAAGCCAAAAGGCTTTCTCACTCTGTTCCACAGATCGTTCACTTCCTTCATCGCCGCCTGTTTCTCTTCGCTTTTTCCTTCGCCTGTATAACGCATCAGCACCGCCATTGTGCGGGTGCCGGGGAAATTTTCCAGGAGCAGCACCACCAGCATGGTCAGCGGTATGGCCAGGATCGCGCCAATCCCGCCTAACAGATAGCCCCATATGAATAAGCCGACAAAGACAACCAGCGGTGAGATATTTAAACTGTTGCCCATGCGCCTGGGCTTGATGAAATTCTCTACCGTACCATTAATCAGGACGTAGCCCACCAGCACCACCAACGCGGTTGGCAGGCCGTACTGGGCATACGCTATGAGCACCGGCGGGATGAGGGCGATCAAGAAACCAATGGAGGGAATGTAACCCATCAACCAGGCCAGCAAACCCCACAACAGAGCAAAATCAACGCCCAGGAACAGCAGGAAGATGGTGTCTACCAGGCCCACCAGAAGGTTGACCAGGGTCAGAACACTGATGTACTTGCGGATATCTTGGGTGTAATGGGTCACTCGTGCAATGGCCGGGAATGTGGGTCCAATCCCAATCTGGTTGGCCCAGGCAGCGTCACGGCCGCACTGAGCATAAAGAAGAAGATAACCAGAGCCAAAACCATCTGGCTTAACAAGTCAAGGACCCGCGCCACTAACGACAGGGCTATTTCACCCAGTTCGACGGCCGCCGCCGCCGTGTCACTGCTTGACTCAGTTCCGGTCACCGTTTCGATATCTTCGGCCGGCTCCTGCGCGGCATTGTCCACGTATTGGGGTATCTCGGTTGCCAGTTTGGTAATCGAGAAGAAGACCGTCACAATGACTACCCCCAAGGCCAGAACCACCATGCCTATGATCAGCACCATGGACAACCAGCCGGGCAAGCCGCGCTTCGCCAGGCGGCCGGGGATCGGCAGCACGGTGATGGTGATGACCGCCGCCAGTAATATCGGGTTGATGATGCTGGCCGATGCACGGATGCCGAAAAGAACCACAACTAAACTGGCTAACGCCACCAGGTTAATGACCAAACGGCCTGATAGGTTATTCATCTTGCTGCCTCCTGAGGTCTGCCAGGGTGCATTTCTGGTCAATCCTTGTCATTGACGTTTGTGGATTGGGAACGCTCAATATACTGAACGGCCGTATGCACACTGGGAAACACCCTTTCTTCGCCGACGAATTCAAGCAGCCCCATCCTGCGTCCATACTTCAGAACAGGGGCCTGCACTTCTGCCAGGTAAACGTCAATACCTTTGGCGTGCAGTTCCTTATAGAGGTCCCGGAGGAGGTAAGTGCTGGTTACGTCAATCTCTTCTTGAACAGCGGCATCAATAATCACAGCCCGGGGCGGCGGTTCCATTTCCGCGATTATAGTTTTAATCCGCTCACGAGCCGTGCGTGCGTTGGCATAATACAACACCCCATTGAGTCGCAGGATCAAGACGCCCGGCACCGCGGTATTCTCAGGGTGTTGGGCCAGATCTGAGTAAGCGCCGGGTGCGCCCGGTACTCGCCCCAACGAAGCGATATACGGCCGGCTAGAGCGGTAGATCACGAACAACATAGAAGCGACCAGCCCAATGATCATCCCCTCCAACACATCAACCAGCAGTACACCGGCCAGCGCCAACACACCAAACCAGAACTCCACGGGCGACGCCTCACGAATCTTTTGCAGTTTGCGCGAACTCAGGATGTGCCATAGGGCGTGAATGATCAACGCGCCCAATACAGCTTCGGGCAGGGTCGTAAATAAAGGCGTGAGGAAAAGCACAGTGATAATCGTCACGACCCAGGTGACCAGATTCGTCACCTGAGAGCGTGCGCCCGCCTCTTCTTTAACGGCCGAGGCCGACATGCTGCCAGCGGCGAGCATACCACCGAACAAGGCGCTCACCAGATTAGCCACCCCATGCGCGTTTAGCTCCTGATCGGCGTCCACCTCATAGCCATGTTTTTCGGCAAACTCGTGCGCCACACCCAGCGCCTCGCTGAAGGCCATCAACACCACACCCAGAGCAGCCGGTAACATGGACAAATACGCGGAAAACGACAAGCGGGGTAAGGTCAGCGAGGGCAGCCCCTGGGGTAACGCACCCACAATCTCCACCCCATAATTGCCCTCAAGATCAAGCGCCGCGCTCAAGCCAATGGCCGCAAACAGCACCACCAGACCGGCCGGCACCTTCTTGCTCCAGCGCGGCAGCAAGAAGAGCAGCGCCAGCGCCCCGGCGCCTACAGCGAAAGTTACCCAGTTTGTCTCCGGTAACTCCCTAATAATTCCCAGCAGTTTCTCCACCGTGTTGCCCTCGGGTTTGGGCACACCAAAGAGCTTGTTGAGCTGCCCCACCGCCACAAAAATGGCAATACCCATTACAAAACCATCCATCACCGGTTTAGACAGAAACTGGGTGATGAAACCCAGCCGGGCCAGGCCAGCCACCAGAAAAACCAGACCAGTGACCAGGACAAAGCCCGCGGCGTATGCCTGGTAGCTTTCTGGATCAGAAGTGGAAGCCGCCGTAGCCACCATCGCCGCTATCACCGAAGAAGCCAGCAGCGCGGCCGTGGCCGAGGTCGCCTGCACCACCAGATGACGCGAGGTGCCCATGATGGCATAAACGAGCAGGGCGGCCAGCAGGGTATAAAGGCCAGCCTCCGGCGGCAGTCCGGCAATGCCCGCATAGGCCATCGCTTCCGGCACGACCAGCCCCCATAATGTCAGGCCAGCAATAATATCACCGCGCAGCCAACCACGGTCATAACCTGGCAGCCATGAGAGAATGGGTAAGAAGCGGCTTTGGATGGATTGGTTGTTAATTTTCTTGATTTGAGTGTTCATATTTTCGTCTCATGAAACTTGGGCCAGAAGCTGATCGGTCAGTTTCGCGCCGCGCCGGGAAATTTGGTCTCGATCCTCGCCAATGAGCGCCCCGGCCTGACTTTCTAGCTGAATAAGGTTGACATGGTAAACCAATTCCTGGCGCGCCTTGGGTGAATCAGCCTGCCGGCCAATACCATCAATCACGTCCAGCATGTGCAGCAAGACTTTGACGTTGTCGTTGCTGTTGTGGCGAAGCATATCAAAGGCGGTGCTGAGCATCTCGGCGAAGGTGACTGGCTGCAAAATCAGGCGCAGGTGGTTATCGTGGTCGTAGTAATACGGGCATTTCTCCCCCTGCCGGATGAACAGCCCCAGACCTTCGGCAATGTGATCCAGACAGGTCATGGCCGTGAAAGGATCATTGATGGCCGGGGACATAGCCCGCACGGCCATTTCGACCAGTTGATTAACTGCGTAGAGGACATCCTGGGTGGGTGTACGGCCGTTGCCGATCGCGAACGCACGGCGAATTTGTTGCTCCAATTCCTCATCAACCTGAGCGGCAGGCCAGATGAGAGCAACGGCCGTGTCACGCCGGACAAAATGGCCCGGTTTGTGCAGCAGCCGGATGACCAAATCTTCATCTCTGGCCAGGGTAAGCAAGATCTCCGGATCAATGTATTGGACGTAACCGGTCCGCCGCACCCGCACTGCATAGCCATCTTTCTCCAGCAGCATCTCCGCTGCTTCCTGACCGGCCTGTTCTGCCCCCGTGAACTCCTCCGGCATCTCGGCGCTAACAGCATCCCACAGCTCAGCGCCAGCCGCCGCCGCGATATTGGGCGCCTGCAACATAATGCTGATATGCTGGACAAGCAGAATCAGCGAGCCAAAGGTGGCCAACATCAGGCACAGCCCAACCGTGGTAGTGATTTGGGGCGAACTAGCTGTTAACTCGCTTGAAGGTAGCGACGTAGCCGCTGCGATGCAGTAGACAAAGGTTCCCACAAACATCCCTAAAACAATCTGGGTGGTAGGATCCCCGAGAAAAACACGCAATAGGCGCGAGCCGTACTGGGCTGCTACCGTTGAGAGCGGCAAAGTGAACAGCGTAAAGACAATCCCGGCCGTAGCCAGGATGGTTGTAGCTATGTTTATCAGATAACTGCGCAGTTCAGCGACAGTACCAGTCAGGAAGAAATGACTGTCTTGCAGCACTTCATCGGGAATGCGGCCATCGAGCCAATACATGACCCTGGACAGCAGGATCGCCGCTACAGCCATGACCAAGGGGGTGAACCAAAAGCTCACCTTCAGGCGATCCCATTGATAACGGACTTTTACTCTTCTCCCTCTACGGTTGCTCAATTGACACCTCTAGGCGGCAGATTTTCGGCATCATAGCGCAATCTATGCTTTCTGCCGCTGCTCACGGAGACTCAAGATCAGAATATAGATGCTGACTGCCAGTACCCAGCCTGGGAAGATCAAGGTCACCCACGACGACAAGCTCACACTGACCAACAGCACCAGAGCGAGTGCATAGGTCAGGAAAGCCCAACCACGCTGCATGAGGCCAGTGCGGAGCCAAATAGTGCCCAGCGAGATCATGAACACGCCAGCCATGCGGATAGCATAGACATTCGTGATGTTGTACACCACCAACCGACTATACGTATAGACGCCGCCAGTCAACAGCGTGTCCTTTTCGACCGCGTAACTGCTCAAAATTCCGCCTGCCAATGAGGCACTCACGAAAATTAACCCCAGAAACAGCAGGCCGCTGCCCAGGAATACCGTGGCAAATAAGCGGTCTTCATGTTCGCCCACGCGATCACGAATGACGCCGATAAACCACAGAAAAGCGATCCCGGCATATGGCATCAGGTTCAGCGCCAGGGAAACCGTTTTGGCGTTATTTTCTAACCAGGCACTGTCAGCCACCTTGTCGGCCGGGATCGAGATGCGGATAAGAATCAGAGTGGCGCCATAAAGCAGGGCGAAAAGGATGCCAGCAACGGCCGCGGCGCGTGGTGTAGTAAGTTTCTTGCGAGTCATGGACACATGAGTCTCTGTCATTACTGCCTCTTTCCCGGATTATCATCTCACCGGAGTCGTTATGTCGTACCAAAGTGCATACGGAATGCTGTGACCGCGGCGTGCACTGACGGATAGATATTTTCCGAGCCAATCCGGCTCGTTAAACCCGTCACCTCCTGTAGCTGCCTAAATGTTGTCGAGAGGGATGAGCGCCTCTGCCCACCAGGCGGGAGTCGGTTTCAAGGCTGGCGTAAACGGCACGCGCATTTTGCCGGCAATGGGGGGCAGTTGGTCTATAACGTTTGCCTGACGAGCAATCACCGCTTCTTTTGTCACGTTGAATACGGTCAGGTCTTGGGTTTGCACGACTGGGCCATCGTAAACGGCCGTTAACTCCGCAAAAATCATCGGCACAACCTGTACTGAGAGCATCGGGGTGTGCCAGAGGCCAGCCATGCGCGGCTTGACCATGCTAAACACCTTGCCAGCGGCCGTCGGTGAGGTATGCGCCGCATTCAGCGCCATCGTCGCCCGTTCGATGGAGAGGCCAGAGGCCGCCGCCAACGCCGCCGCTGGCGGGAAGCATTCGTGGATCAGGAGGTCAACATTGCCTTCACTGGCCCGCACAAGCGGCCAACCGGCGCGGGTATCGCCGGAAAAGACGAATTTCAGGCCAGCAAAATCAAGCCGATAGCCAACCGCGCCGCTGGTGGCATGGATGACCGGGAACGAGGTGACCTTCACCCCGTTTTCTTCGTAGACGGTTTCGGTTTTGCTGAAATCGAACTCGGAGACGAAAATCTTCATGATGTCGGGGTTGATCGCCCCGCCGCCAGCTTCGGTGTCCCATGACAGCGCTTGCTCGATGGATTCGACGAAGTGGCGTGTGCCCAGGCGCGGTTCGGCACCGCTGGGTCCCCAAACGTAGATTGGCCCATCGGCGCGGCCTACTTTGGCGTAACTGCCGGAGAGCGTGATGAGGTCGGAGACGTGATCGGCATGAAGGTGGGTGAAGAAGACTTTGTTCAGCTTGTTGACCGGCAGTTTCAGGCTGGCGTAGTTGGCAAGACAGCCAGTGCCCAGGTCAAAAATCAGGATGTCCCGTTCGGGGTTGCCAATTTCGACAAGCACACTGCCGGAGGCTTGAGCACGAGTGACCCACGGGTTGCCACTGCCGAGGACGGTTACGCGAATCTCGCCATCTTCGAGTTCTTCTTCACCGGGGACAAACATATCAGCGTACTCGCGGCGCGGTGTGCCGACAACTGGGGTGAAGGTGATCGCTTTTGTGCCACCAGCAAATGTTGGCAGGGGTAGCGATATGGGGTCTATCGTCATTATTTCAAACTCCTTTTGCCTTACGGAAGTTGACATCAAATGATCTATGTCATGCTTCTTGCCAAAAAGTCGTTACGTAACACGCATTACAAAAAAGGACATGGTTCATTCTATGACTAATCCATCTTTACAATTTTGGAGTGTAGCCGCGGCATCCTTGCCGCGTTTACACCTGCGCGGCAAGGATGCCGCGGCTACTCGAAGGCGATCAGGGCATATTCTAAGGGAAGGTCAAACATGGTCTAACTCCTTTGTTTGTTGCCCGCAGGGTAGCAAACCACCCTGCGGGCAAATATTCTTATTGCCGCGCCATCGCAATGCGAAGGGCGTGCTCCGGGTCGCCCAAGTGATCCACGCTCTCGGCGGCGTCGGCAATCGCGAGCTGGACGCCCTTGGCCTAGCCGTTGAACGCGTTGCCCGTGGGGCCAAAGCAATGATCTCGAACTCACTTCTGTGGAACTTTTTCCGGCGGGGTGAACATGGCTTTGTCTTCCCCAATCTCCTCCGCAATCAGCGCATTGAGCTTCTGGTTCATGGCCGACAGCAAGGCTTCGTCGTATCTGGGATGGGCCGGGTTAGCCAAGTTATCCATCTCCTCGGGATCCGACTGCAGGTCGTAGAGGGCAACATCGTTGTCTGCCAGAAGCTGCTGGACCGATGTCGGTAGGTTGTAGTTACCCATCCCGAAGTAGCGGACCAGCTTGTAACGGCCGTCGAAGATGCCGCGAAACATCTCGCGCTTTTCAAGGTTCGGCACGCCAATCTCGTTGACGAGGTCTTTGAACTTCTCCGTGCCGCGATGGAACTCCTGTCCGGCCTGGTGGGCGGCCATGTCGAACACCTTGACGGCGTTGCGGCTGAACCATTCCGCGTCGATGGTGGCGATCATATCATAGGTCATTAGGCTCCCCTTGCCAGGTTGGGCACTGCTGCCACGGGGCCCGACAGAAGCGGGATCGCGCACCACGCCCGAGAGGTCATGGCCTTTCAGGAGCGGGTAGCGTTTCCGCCGTTCGTCCTCCGACAGGCCGGCAAACGCCAGGATCGTGGGCACCAGATCGAGATGCGATCCCACCGCATCCGTCCGGTTTGCACCGGGGTGGCGCGGATCGGCGATCACCAATGGCACGTTGACGGATTCCTGAAACGCCACGCTGCCCTTCTGGCGCAGGTGATGGGCACCGCCCTGCTCGCCGTGATCCGACGTGAAAATGACGATCGTGTTATCCGCCTGACCGCTTGCTTCCAGCGCATCCAACACCGCTCCGATGTGCCGGTCCACGTCGAGATGGCAGTTGAGGTAGTAGTTGACATGGTTGTGCCACATTTCCCGGCGATCCATCGGTATCCGGCCGTAGTACATGTCGCACAGGCGCTTGTAATTGCGGACTGCCGGCGGCTGTCCCTCTAGGTCGTCGAAGAAGGAGGCCGGCAAGGTCGTCTGCCATTTCTGCTGGTAGAGCGGCGTATCGGGCGCACCAAAGATCGGGAACATTCCCTTGACCTGGACCATCTCTTCCGCGTCGGTATCGAAATACATCACATCGTGAGGGTTGACGAAGTTCACGGTCATGAACCAAGGTTTGGCGGCGGCGACTTCGGGAGCGCGCTTCGCCAGCCAGTCGACGGCCTCATCCGCAGTCTTCGGGTCTTTCAGGGCCCCATCCATCGGCCCGCCTACCACATCGCCCCAATCCTGGTACTCGGAGAAGCCGTAGGGCTCCATCGCTTCACGGGTCCCCTTCGCTGGAAACTCCGAGAGGTGCCACTTGCCTTTATAGACGGTGTGGTAGCCCAGATCGCGCAGCATATGGCCGATGGTGGGCAAGGTTTTCGGATCGGCCTTCATGTCGTCGATCCAGGCGAAATTGGTGTTGTCAAACATGCGGGTGTGCGGCGTATGCCGGCCCGTCAGCATCACCGAGCGGGAAGGGGTGCAGACGGTGGTGGTGGCATGGTGATTGTTGAACGTGACCCCGCGCGCGCGAATGCGGTCCCGGCTGGGCAAGGCGAATTCCGCCGGCATGGGCTGGTGGGCATATTCCTGATCAGTCACGATCACAAGGATATTGGGTTGAGTGGTCATAGTTATTCTCCTCGTATGATTGTAGTAACGGGTGCAACCCCGTTGACAATAAATTGAGTCCCTGAGATGCTGTAGAAAATAGCCCAAGAGGAAGTTCTATTTCTCCTCATCTACTGTCGCGCCATCGCGACCCGCATGTCAGCTTCCGTATCTGGGATCAGCTCGCCGGACAGATCGATGGTGACACGTTTGATGGTCCCGGTGAAGCGGAACTCACCGCTGTACTCTTCCGGCGCCGCCGGGTCGCCGGCGTCGTAGCCGCAGGAAAGACCCTGCGTCCCGAATATGAACAGAATCGAATAGGGCATGTCTATGCTGCCCACCAGCAAATGTTGGTAGGGGTAGGTCTATGTTCGTCATTTTTGTAAATTCTCCTGGTATTATGAAAATTATCGAACTTTAACAAAGCCGCCGGATCGGCTAGAGTATCTCTTATTAGTTGGTGGGTGGGGTTGGCATCCATATCGAAAAATGGAAGACGCACAGGCTTTTCGCCCCGCGCCAATCCTGCCCCAAGTCACCCACAAAGCAACAAAAAGGAGGCACTCATGAAACGAAACCGACGGCGTCACCTGCGCGGACGGCGGGGACAAGCCTTCGCCGACCTGGTCCGCGGTGTCTGCCCGGAGCAAATCCTGTGCGTCTCGATAGATGTTAGCAAAGATTTCCATGTTGTGCTGCTGCACAACGGGCTGGGGGAAATCGTCACCCCCAGTTTCGAGATCGACATCTTCCACACCGGGTTTGACCAATTTTGCCAGGCGGTCGAGGCGGCTCTCGCCGACAGCGCCGCTCAGGTGGTTCTGGTGGGGATGGAACCCACCGGCCATTACTATGAGAATCTGGCCCGTCACATCCAAGAGATGGGCCAAAAGGTCACGATTGTGAACAGCTTTTCCGTCAAAGAAAATCGCCGCCAGCAGATGATGGCTCACGAGAAAGATGATGAAATTGACGTGGCCGCCATTGGCGACTTGCTGCGGCGGGGGGAAGGTTCTCCCTTCCGGCCACCAAGCGGCATTTACTTGCAGTTGCAGCAGTTGGACCGGGCTCGTCTGGGCGAACTCAAAATCCAGACGATCTACAAAAATCGGGTCATCGGCCATCTGGACCGCATTTTCCCCGGTCTGATTCTGACCAAGGCGGCGACTAAAGAACGCTACGAGCCCATGTTCGCTACCGATTTCTGGCACTGTCAGACGTTGCAGAACCTGGTGCGCATCTGCCCCGACCCCCGTGAACTGGCCGTCCTTTCTCCAGCAGGCCTGGTTGCTCTTTTTCACCAGTACGATTGTCGAATGGGCCCACGCACCGCTGCTCGCATCATTACTTATGCCCAGAAGGTACTCTGGCCTGACCCGGCCGTGGTGACCATTCGCCGCCAATTGCTGGCCACCGATTTGCAAACCCTGGACCAAGTGTCCGTCCGTATTGCCCGCTACAGCCAACAACTGCAACAAAAGCTGGCCCAAACCCCTTACCAGATTCTGACCCGGGTCAAAGGTTTGTCGCCCATCCGCGCCGCCAGTCTGGCCGCCGCAGCCGGCGACCCGGCCAACTACCATTATGCCGGCCAACTCTTTCGTCGTTCGGGCCTGGTTAGCGGTCGCGATGATTCCGGTACCCGACAGCGCCAGGGCAAGGGCAAAGCAATAACCAAAACCGGCGATATTTATCTGCGCCGCGCGCTCAATGATTTGCTCAATGGTTTGATTCTTCATCAACCCATCCTGCGCGCTTATTACCACCAACTCAAACAAACCAAGCCCGTGGGCGTCGCCCGTGTCGCCACTATCCGGCGCACCGTGGGTATTCTCTGGGCTACGCTCCGTGACCAACGGGCTGACTCCCTTCTTCTGCGAGGTGATACAATGACTTAGTGTAGGCAACTCTTGGCTGCGTCGCGGGCCAAAGATTCGGCCGTGGCCGCCACCCACAACTTCATACCCAGCCCAAAACCTTGGGCGGAGTCCGGGGCCGGTTGTTATTCTCCATGAGGCTAACCAAACCCTCGTCCTAAAGCTTAACCAGCCCCTTCCCTTGGACTTTGGTGCAGATTGCCTGGATAACGTAAGGTGAGTCCCTGCCCCCGGCACACTCGAATACCAGGATAGGTTGTCCTGCCCCACCTGCCTCTTGGCAGTGGCCTTTGGCTTTTGGCTAGGTTGTTGGCGTGACTTGACGGTTATCGCCCGGTTCATACGGATTTCCTGTGACGGCATTACTCATGCTTCTGCCTGTTAATGACCTCTGTCTATTTTTAACCTTTACAAAAAGGACTTGACATCGTGATAGTAAGCTTTAAGTCTGAAAATGTTCTGTTTACAAGAGGCTATGCCGCTCATTCACTCTTATCGCTTGCTGGTGGGCAAGATTGGCAGATCACTGAAAGAACCGGTAGATGCAGCTCATACAGCGTGTGCAGCACACCAGCCAGGGCAGTCTGGTCCCTCAACTCACCTTCCAGGGTTGTGACATAGGGATTGTCTTCGCTGATCGTTAGATAGATGGCCATACCGGCCAGGAGATCAGACCAATCTGGATTGACCCGCCCTTGCACACGAATCTGGTAAGTGGCCGGATGATCGAAGAGCAATTTGTTCCTTGACGATATACCTGACATGAGTCAAAGATAAACGAATACGACGCGAATCTATACCAACAATTGGTGTAATAATGGTGTAGAACTATCGGATTTTAGGGGGAAATCTTAGCGCGGAGGGAGAATGTTTAACTCTTCTGCTCTGACTACAGCACTCATACGGCTGTTGACGCCCAGCTTACCGTAGATGTTTATCGTGTGGCGGCGAACCGTTCCGTAGGAAAGATTGAGGGTGAGGGCGATCTCTTTGATGCTCAGGGAGCCGCGCAAGAAAGTCAAGACCTCGATCTCCCGGCGCGTCAATGACTCGGCTAGGCCAGGTGTATCCGGCGATAGCTGGGGTGTCCCGTCAGGCTCCTCGCCGTCGTCTGCCGGGAAGGCGGGCAGGATGCGCTGGACGTTCTCCGCCGGGTAGCCTTGACTGACCAGCCGGCGCAGCATCGCCTGCATGGGTTTGCCCAGGTCAACGAACACCCGGATGAAGCCGCTTGGCCGCGCCAGAGCCAGCCCCTGCTTCAGCTCGGTGGCAGCCATGCTGCTTTCCCCACAGGCAACCAACGCCAGAGCGCGGAGGAGCAAGATTCCGATTTTGTGGGGGACATTATGAGTCCGATCGGCGATTTCATTCAGGGCATCCAGAATTTGCAGCGTCAACCGCAAGTCGGCGTCTGTACCTCTGGCAACCAGGATGTGTACACGAGTCAACCGCGGCTCTTCCAGCAATAAGAACGGACTGTCCGGCGGCGGATCGGTGATGGCGTCTACCCAATTACTGGCCCCTTCCAGGTTCCCTTGCCGGAGCTGCACTCTGGCGCGCAGGGAACGTGTTCGGTTGTCTTCGGCGCCGGTTTGCTCCAGATCGAACCGGCTGATACTCTCCACCATCTGCCAGGCTTCGGCGTTTTCCCCCTGGCTCTGATGGATCAGGGCCAGGCCAGCAACCGCATCACGGTACACGAAAATCTGGACTACATAGGGATTGTCAAAGATTGAGGTGAAGTGGCGGACGGCTTCCTCCAGCTCATTTCGTTCGTAACACACCTTACCAAGAAACCAGTCCGCCATACCCTTCATGAACATGTTCCCGCTGCTGGCTGCCCCCTGAGCCAACAACTGGGCAATCTGCCTGGTTTGCTCAAGCTGACCACTTTGCCAGTAGACGTAACAGAGTGATTCCAGAACAAGCAGCGCATAAAGATCGGTCTTGTGGCTGTATCTCTCATATTCATCCAGCAGCAACCGTTCGGCTTCGGCCGCCTGGCCGCTGGTTTGCATGGATAGACCCAGGAAGAGCATTGCCGCGCCGCGCCCGAAGGCCCATGACGGAGGCAGGAGCGCCAATGCCTGCCGGCAGAGTTGGATCGCCAGGGTTGGCTGGTTGCCCAAATAAGCCCGTTGTGCTTTCAGCAGCAGAATTTGCGCGTGCAGGATTTGTATGTCGTCGGCCGGCAATGCCGCGCCTGCCCCTGAATCCAAAAGCGTTTCAATTTGTCGAAGGGTGTGCGCTTGCAGGTCGAGCCGCCACATAAACTGCTGCGCCCAGGCCCGAATCATTAGCAGCCCCGGATGCTGCTGGATCATTGCTTCCGGCAGCAGGCGCAGCCAGCGTTCCAGGGTCAGCCGATCTTCGCGGTTGAGTGCGTCACGCAGCCCCGTGATCATCTGCCGTGCAGCTAGTTCAAGATCGTCTGCTTCCAGGGCGTGGTGCAGGGCTTCATCAAGCAGTCCGCGCTCCTGAAACCAGGCTGAAGCCCGACGATGCAGGTCGCTCACCTGGTCAGGCTCCATTTCGGCCAATAGTCTTTGACGCAGTAATTCCTGAAATAGGTGGTGATAGCGATACCATTCGCGGCGGTTATCCAGGGAGATGAGGAACAGATCAGCACGTTCAATCCAATCCAGCCAGGCGCGTACATTACAGGCCGTATCGCTCTCGCCAATAACGGCCGTACACAGCGAAGCGCAAAAGCGATTCAGGATGGAAATCTTCAACAAAAATGAGTAGATGGCCGGAATCTGGTGGTTCAGCACTTCGTCCACGAGGTATTCCGTAACAATGGCATTCTCGCTGGCTAAAATGGACAGAACGGATTCTTGGCGGCTTGCAGAATGCATAGAAAGGGCAGCGAGATGCAGCCCAGCAGGCCAACCTTCGAAGCGTTCTTCCAGGAGTAGCAGGTTAGGCTGGCTCAAATGAATAAGTTGCGTCTGGCTCAGGTAGGCAGCGGTCTCTTGCGGGGTAAAGCGCAGGTCCTGGGTGCGAACCTCGTGAACAAGCCCCTTCGCACGCAGCCTGATTATTGGCAGAGGTGGGTCAATACGTGATATCAACACCATATGCAGTGGTTTTGGCCAATGGCGGGCCAATTCAACCAGCAGGCCGTGTACTGCCTTTCCGCTGATGAACTGGTAGTCGTCCAGGACAAGAATCAGCTCGCGCGGAAGCTCGGCGAGCTCATTACACAATGTAGCGTAAATGACTGATTGAGGCAGTTGCTGCCTGGCCTGCAGCAACATCAGGCTCTCTTCGCAAGCATCGGCAAGAATGGTTCGGATTGCTGCGATGAAATAGCGGATGAATAGGTTTAGGTCGCTTTCAGCTTCATCCAATGAAAGCCAGGCGGCCGGTAAGGAAGGCACTCTCTCATGATGACCGGCAGCCAGACGATCAAGCCAGGTGCAGATCAGGGTGGTCTTACCATAGCCAGCCGGAGCACAGACCAGGGTGAGCGGGTATTTAATACCGTCATTCAGTTGATCCACCAACCGCGCCCGCTCCACCAGATCTTGTGATACGTGCGGCCGGTTCAGCTTGGTGAGTAGTAGGTTTTGATTCTGGTCGACCATACCTGGGCACCATGTCGTTTGCATCAGTAATTTTCGTTGGTTGGAAATGAAACAGGTAAAAGGCTATGCCTATGTCCCTATACGGATTTTAGCACAGCTTTGACCAGATGAAATGATGCTACTGGCGAATGGGTGCAATAAAATGTTGTGTATCAACACCTTCGCAAAAATGATAGAGAGGTGTAAAAAATTTCTCTCTGGTAGTTTTTGACATCTCTTTTGTCAGCACGATTAAAAATTCTGTTTCGGTTTCGTTGAAGGGATTATTAATTACCCTCAAAGAGAGTAGCTAAATTTTCACCTCTGATAACAATTATGCAGACATCCTTAAAAATAGCGAAGGTATTGCTATTGGATTCCGATAGAATCAGCGAACCCCCAGCGTTGTTCAGTTCTAAAAATGTGTTTGGCTCTGTGGGGCGGTTTAACTTATCCAGGCTATTTTGGATCCTTAAGCAAACCGATTTTTTTCGCTATCCATTTATCCTCGACTCAATCCTAAATTGCTCATGCCCTATCTTAAATTTCTCAAAATAGCGTACGGAAATACAAAATAAAATAACTATTGTCATCTGACAAATGTCACTTGATCATCAATATGTGTAGAAAAAACGACCATGTTGAACGGCTTTGGAGTCCTTCTATTTAAGGCTCTGTCGTGTCCCATAGGAGACTCGAACTTGTATTTTGGCCTTGAGAGAGCCTATTCATATTGAATATGTCCAGTTCTCTTCTAAACACCTTTGAGGGCAGTAATCGTGATCATTACTCTTTTCGTAATTGAATGGGGAATGGTTTATAAGTGAACGGGCGTTTCATCACAAAAAGAAACGGCCGTTTGCCCGCCAAATTCAGTCACTCAAACTCCCTCTACTGCTGGCTGTAGAAACCCCAACAAATTCCTACAGGTGAGCCATGTCACCCACGAAACCCCAGTTAAACGGCCGTTCTGCTTATTGATGAATCGATCTAGGTCAGAGTGCTACTGAACATGGAGATATTCAATTTGGCAGATTTAGGATTTGCAAACCCCACGCCCCTGAAAATACCTTATAATTTAGCTGTACTAGATTCAATCATAAGCTAGGAGAACGTGACATGGCTCAAAAACAATGGGTGTTCGACCCAGATTCCGGTGGGATAAAGATTCCCGAAAGTAAAAAACGAGAAGTGACACAGCGCATCGAGAAATTTGCCGCAGAAAACTATGCCGGGAAATACATTCGCCTGGATATTCGCTTTCGCAGTCAGTTTTGCTACATTGACGCCTACACCGAACCACTTATCGTCGATGGTTGGCCGCCAGCAGATTGGCCGGAAACACGCGAAGAAATGATAGAGCGGTTGCGTAATACGCCTACTCACCTGTGCCGGCTGCGTTACTTTGGTGGAGATAAATGGGGATTTGCTTTCTACACCTACAGCAATGAGAAATACGAGCTGTCCGTTTTCCCAGATGGGAACTTTTTCGGAATACCCGAAGATGCCTTTGCCGCCGCAGCCATGTACCTGGAGTGAGTCATGCTCCCATCAGCACAAAGCCTTCAGCAAGTTGTCGGATCAGTAAAATACACAACCTGGGTGGATATGCTGCGGCGTCTTGTGCCAGACGGTCGTACCCATCGCCTGGCGTCGCTTGTAGCCGGGATGCTGCAATACGCCACGTTGTTGGCTAATGATATGAACAATGAAGAACCGGTTGTGCAGCGGTTGCAAGAGGCCGGCGAAGCCTATGATCCCGAGGAAGCCAAACCTTTGCTGCTGCCGATAATCGACCAGCTTTTTGCCGACGCTGGCGTTTCCTACCAACGCACGAATGCACGCGGTCGTGGGTACAGCATCGCCGATGAAATCATTTATGAATATGTGCAGTGGTATGATATGCCTTGGGAATCGTGAACCTGGAATTGTGATAAAACGGCCGTTATCTGCATACCTCCGTCTCATCAAAACTCGTTAAACACAGACCGGTACAATCAGACAGAACCCCTCAATAAATCAATCTACAACATACCCTCTTGTGGCCACTCTATTCGGTGAACGCCTCGACCAAAATCGCATAGCGCCAGCCTAGCTCAAACCCCTCTAGCAAACTGGTCACTAAGTGAGCAGCACCCTCGTTTTCCCACTCAGACGGCTCCGCCGTGGGCTTTGTGAAGGCTATAAAAACCCAATCTATTTGCGTAATCCGGGTCATGCCGATCACTGATTCCGGTTCATACCGATCACTGATTCCGGTTCATACCGATCACTAATTCCGGTTCATGCCGATCACTAATTCCGGCGCATGCCGATCGGTTGAAGGGGCAACGCTGGATAATCCGAAACATGTAGGGCATTCTCTTCCCAAACAAGGAGAAAGAGATGCCGCAAGAAAGGTTATCCATGCGAAAAATAGAAGAAATTCTGAGATTGAAATATGAGGTTGGACTGTCGCACCGGGCGATTGCCCAGAGCTGCTCGGTCTCGCCAAGTACAGTAAGCGAATTCGTAACCCATGCCAAAGCGGCCGGGCTGAGCTGGCCGTTACCGGAGGGGATCAATAACGAGCAGTTAAACGAGCTGCTGTTTCCGCAGCGCGGCCTGGCATCCGGGCGCAGCATCCAGCAGCCGGATTGGGCCGAAGTACACAAAGAGCTGCGGCGCCAGAGCGTCACCTTAAGTCTTTTGTGGGTTGAGTACCGGCAAGACCAACCCAATGGTTATGGTTACAGCCAGTTCTGCCATCACTATCGGACGTGGGCCAAACAACTCAAACCGATGATGCGCCAGAAGCACAAGGCAGGCGAAAAGCTGTTTGTCGACTATGTCGGTCAGACGGTGCCGGTGGTGGACCCGCAAACAGGGGAAATCCGGCAAGCACAGATCTTCGTGGCCACACTGGGGGCCAGCAATTACACTTACACTGAAGCGCATTGGTCACAGGATCTAGCCAACTGGATCGGGGCGCACATTCGAGCGCTAACTTTCCTGGGTGGCACGCCAGAGGTTCTGGTGCCTGACAACCTCAAAGCCGGAGTCAAGAGTCCGCACCTGTACGAGCCGGACCTCAACCCAAGCTACCTGGATTTCGCCCAGCACTACGGTGTGGCTGTGGTTCCGGCTCGGGTGCGCAAACCAAAAGATAAATCCAAGGTGGAAGTGGGTGTCCAAGTCGTCGAGCGTTGGGTCCTGGCTCCGTTGCGCGATCGCACTTTCTTTAGCCTGGCCGAACTGAATCAAGCCATGTGGGAACTGCTGGTTGAACTTAACGACCGCCCCATGCGTCATCTAGGGCAATCCCGTAGAGAGCTCTTTGAGAGCCTAGACAAGCCGGCGCTGGCCCCGCTGCCGGTTCAACCCTACGAGTTTGCCCGTTGGAAAAAAGCGCGAGTGCACATTGATTACCATGTGTCCTTTGAGAAGCACTACTACAGCGTGCCTTACAACCTAATTGGCAAGGAAGTGGACATCCGGGTTACCGAGAAAACGGTAGAGATCTACTATCAACGCCAGCGGCGAGCTTCACACTGGCGTTCGCCTGCACAGGGACGATATTCCACCCAAAATGAACATATGCCGCCTGCCCATCAAAAGTACAGTGACTGGTCACCGGAACGTTTTCTACGCTGGGCGGAGGAAATTGGCCCGGACACCACCCGGCTCATCGCCACTGTGTTAGAGACACGACGACATCCCCAGCAAGCCTATCGTTCTTGCCTGGGTATTCTCGGCCTGGGCAAACGTTACACGAATGCTCGTCTGGAAGCAGCCTGTCGCCGTGCCTTGTCCGCAGGGATCCGTTCTTACAAAGGCGTCCGCAATATCCTGGAAAACAATCTCGACAAACTCGCAGTGGACCAAGCTCCAGCTGCGCCGCTACCGTCCCACGCCAATATCCGTGGCGAAACCTATTACAACTGAGGAGAAGTTCGATGCTCACCCAACCTTTACTCGACAAACTTAGCAAACTCCATCTGTCCGGTTTCCGGGCTGCACTGGAAGAGCAGCTGCACAATCCCCAATATACCGAACTGTCATTCGAAGAACGCCTCGGGCTGTTGGTCGACATTGAGACCACCCGCCGGGCCAACAACAGCCTGCGTCGCCGCATCCAGGCGGCCCGCTTCCCAATTGCGGCCACCATCGAAGACCTCGACTTGTCTGCCAGACGCGGCCTCAACCGGGGCCAGGTTCTGCAACTGGCGCAAAGTGAGTGGGTCGACCGCCATCTCAACCTGATGATTCTCGGCGCGACTGGCGCGGGGAAAACCTATTTGGCTTGCGCTCTTGGCCGGGCCGCTTGTCAGGCTGGGTGCAAGGTTCGCTACGAGCGCACTTCCCGCCTGCTCCAGTCGCTGGAAATGGCACACGTCGACGGTTCTTACCCCCAACTGCTGCGCTCCCTAGCCGGTGTCCAGCTGCTCATCTTCGATGACTGGCTGAGAGATCCCCTCTCTCGCTCGCAGGCCAGAGACTTACTTGAGATCCTGGACGACCGCTATGGTCGCTGCGCCACGATGGTTGTCACGCAGGTTCCCGTGGCCGACTGGCACAGCCGCATCCCAGACCCCACGATTTCGGATGCCGTCCTCGACCGTCTTATTCACAATGCTTATCGCTTAGAATTGAAAGGAGAGTCTATGAGAAAAGTTCATTCGCCGTTGGTCTCAAGTGACGACTAACGGTATGATTTTGCTGCCAGCGTTGTCCCGCTCCGGAGTGATCGCCATGAGCCGGAAAGGGTGATCGGCATCATCCGGAATAGGTGATCGGCATCGCCCGGAATAGGTGATCGTTTTCACCGGAATACGCATATTTCAATTCAAACTCAGAGAACAATCTAAAAAGGAGAGTTTCAAATGCCTACGATTATTGCGTTTCATCCAACTGGTTTTGAAGTTCGTTTTGACGTGGATTTAGGCGGCATCGCCGATATGGTGCGCCGGCTAGAACAGCGTCACTACCGGCAAATTTCGCGAAACGACAGTGTTAGGTCAATTCGTTTTCTCCACCACGATTGATGGGGATACCTTGATGACCGTTTCGCTGGGGTGGAATGCGGGGGCATCATTGCCCGATATTGCCCTAACCGAAAAATTCATCCCGCTTTACCTGCGAAAGCTTGAGAACCTGGGCGTTCAGTATGATGTCATTTCTTTTCCACTGCATCCTGAGGAATTGGCTGCTAAACCTCGAAAAGGAAAACCGAGTGCAAGAACGCTGGAAAAGCTGCAAGAATTGGTGGCTTATCGGGCTGAACATATCCAGACCAATTTTGTCGGCATCGATAAGCTACAGGCCTGCGCGGATAAGAATCTGGCCCCGAAAACCGTCAAAAAATATGCACCAATCCTCTACGAACGTTGGTATGATGTGACATATGAAGGTGATGTGAATTAAAAAGAACCGTTTTTTTGGCATCCACTGAACCGTTACTGGACCATTACTGGACCAAACGGTGAACAGTGGACTTGTCCATAAAAATCCGACTCCCATTGGTTATACTGCCCCACATGGACCCCATGCTGGGGCAGTTTTATTTCAATCTAAGTTTGATAAGGAGATGAACCGATGACTAGAAATACTCGCATAAATGCCCGATGTACAACGGCAGAAAAGGAACAACTTATTCAAGTAGCTCAGGCCATGCAGCGGACACCCAGTGATACGCTGCGTATCCTGGTTTCTGAAAAAGCACAGGTGCTTGAATTACCTGCTCCCAATACGGAGATACCGCAGTTACCCCTGTGGGTTGAGGAGGCTGAGATTGAGTGATTTAACCCATTCTGAAAATAGTATTCAGCCAGTGAGTGATGAACGACGTGCCGAACTTTTGTCTCGCGTTTATTCCATTATTCTTTCTCCCGAATGGGACATGGATGCCGTGACTGTGCCGACGATCAACAGGCCGGAAAACGGTTCAGAGCAAGTTGACATACGGAATGAATAAGTTTCCCCACTTAAGCAGCAATCATCTGATTATGTTGCGAGAAGAATCCGGCATCAGTGACGACGCCATTGCTGCCCGCGGCTATCGCACTATCACGGATGAAGCGGACCTGGTTACATTGGGATTTGCACCTAGCCAACGACGGGTGCCCGGGCTGCTGCTGCCGCTGCACACGACCGACGGCCGTTCTGGACCCGCTATCTATCGCCCAGACAATCCACGAGTGAGAGAAAATCGACGTAGAAAGAATGATGATGGTACCTACCCGCAGCAAGTCATCAAGTATGAACAACCCAAGGGCGAACCGGTACGGATCGATTGCCCACCAGGGATTCAACCTAAATTAGTTGATCCATCCGTCCCGTTGTTTATCACTGAAGGTCAGAAAAAAGCAGATGCTTTAGTCAGCCGAAGGGCATGTGCTATTGCGCTAACTGGTGTCTGGAACTGGAAAAGCCGTAACAAATATGGTGGCACTGTCTTTATCAATGATCTGGATTATATCGCTTGGGAAAACCGACCTGTGTATCTGGTCTTCGATTCCGACGTCATGACTAAACAAGGTGTACGTCAAGCATTAACCCGCTTCACAGATCACCTAAAGAGAAAGGAAGCAGTCGTTTCTCATGTTTACCTGCCAACCCTTGATGATGGCAAAACAGGCGTGGATGATTGGCTGGTCGTGACCGGGAAAGGAATCGATGACCTCATCCTGATGGCACAAGGGCCACGACCGGAACCGAAACCGGCTGCACCTAAAGTAGAACTCCTGGATGAAGCACCGGCACGGATGACACGGCCGTTATCCTTGATAAAAGAGCGTGCGTATGCTGCTACTTGGTGCTATGTCAAAATTTCACAATCGGAAACACAAAAGAAGGATGGTGTCATTGTACGCCATGATCCGCCTCTGGAAACCTATGAGAAGCGCTTATTCATTATCCGTGATGATGGCACAATCTTTGGTGATGGTGGGCATAGACCGATGGAGCAGTTGTCTTTAGAGATTATCTTGCCAGAAATCCCCTTGTCCGAGCGGCTGCTCTCTACACCAGGCTTAAAGGCGTATGCTGAAGGGAAACGGCCAGAGCCAACGGCCGTTTTTCAACAGGTGAAGGAAATCGTTAGTCGCTTTATCGATTTTGACCATTCGCTGGCTGCTCAAGATACCATGGCTGAATTAGTGGCTTGTTACATTCTGGCGACCTGGTTCCTCGATGCCTTCACCGTCACTGGCTACTTATGGCCTAATGGGGACCGCGGTAGTGGCAAGACACAGCTGCTGATTGTCATTGCTGAACTGGCGTATCTGGGTTATCTGGTGCAGGCCAGCGGTTCCTTTGCTGCCTTGCGTGACTTGGCCGATTACGGGGCTACCCTGGCTTTTGATGATGCTGAGGATCTTGCTGATCCCCGCAGAACCAGTTCCGAAAAAAGGGCACTGCTGTTGGCTGGCAATCGGCGTGGCAGCACCATTCCGCTCAAGGAGAAAGATGCTGACCAGAATTGGGTAACCCGACATGTCAATACGTTCTCGTTTCGGCTCTTTTCCGCCATTCATCTGCCCGATAATGTCCTGGCCAGCCGTACCATTATCATTCCCCTCATTCGTACACCAGACAGGTATCGCGCTAACGCAGACCCTCTGGAAATGCAGTTATGGCCCCATGATAAACAATCACTTATTGATGACCTATGGCAATTGGCTTTAGCGCACCTGCCGGAGTTGAAACAATATGAAGCATTAGTCAATCAAGAAGCTAGATTGACTGGGCGTAACTTGGAACCGTGGCGGGCTGTATTAGCCACGGCTCGCTGGCTGGAAGACCGGGGAAGTACAGGATTGTGGCAGCGGCTGGAGCAACTGTCGTGGGACTACCAAACAGAACGATCAGATTTTGAAACCGACGATTTTACTGGCCTTATCATCCGTGGGTTGGTTCAGTTTTGTGCCAACCATGCCAACTGTGCCAACCATGCCAACCATATAGGATACAGCGCAGTCGATCATTGGCTTTTCAGTTCCAGTCAGTTAATGGAAGAGATGATCCAAATCTCCTCCCAAACCGATGTGGGGTTGATTACAGGGCGCGGTATGGCTCAACGAATAGGCATGATGCTGCACAAAATGCGGTTTACTAAACCGACCCGTCTGGGCGGCCAGGGAAATCGACAGTGGTTGATAACAACCCTGGAAATCAAACGCTGGGCCACTGCCTACAGCATCGTATTGCCAGAGCAATTCAAACAATAGATTCCCATGCACTCCAACAAGTTGGCATAGTTGGCACAGTTGGCATGGTTGGCATGGTTGGCATGGTTGGCATGGTTGGCTTTACCAAATCGGTAAACTCGCACCTTAAAAACTTAATACCTGATAACGCTATTGGAAGGGTTGAGACAGAGAGAATGCTGTTTTTTATGCGAACGACATGGCGTGTTGCCATGCTTCATGTGTGGCATCCGCATTAACAAACAAATCCGGGGCATCTGAAGATATCCCACCATCCTATGATCCATTACAAGAGTTTGACACAATAAAGGAGGTTTATTTGGAAAAACAAAAACCCTTACAGTCCGTAAGCGATCCCCTGGAATTAACAGTGGCTGATTTATTTAACCGGCTGGCAGAACTAGGCAGCAAAGCCCGTACACAAAAGAGCACCCAAAAGCATATAGGAGAACGAGCATCTCAGTTTACCTGGGAAACATCCTCTTCGCACAGTAATCCAACGCAGAATGTCTGAACAGCGATTTGCTGATGTAAAGTGTCAGAAACTATGCGCCCTATAGCTATCAAGAGTACAATTCTGGCATGGATGCGACCTGGCTCACAGTAGAAGAAGGAGTTCGGTTAAGTGGCTATCATCCTGATCATCTTCGGAGACTTATTCGCGCTGGTGACGTTGTTGCTGTGAAAAAAGGAAACGCCTGGTGGGTCCAACGTGACTCTTTGGCTGCATATCTAGATGCTGCCAGGCAATCTGATGACAAGCGACGCGGACCAAAACTGGAGGATTAGTTAATTAGTCACTTCTTGACAGTTCTTGTATAATATGTCTTATTTATAAGACATATTATATCTAAAAGACGGACCATGTAATTGCTGGTAACAACTGCATGGTCCTCACCCAACCGCCAAACAGGTCTTGGCAATGGGCTGAACCAATTCTAACATAATTGGGCGACCCAACGCATATCGGCAATGGGTTGCCCAATTTTGTTATTGGGGAACTAAACAGCCCTGCTGCCCTGTTACCTGGCGGTAGGGCTGTTTAGTTTTTGGAGGTCCCATGAAAGAAAAGGTTCAGATAGGCGTCAGCATTCTTGCTCTACTCGCCTTGCTAACTTACACGCTGGTACATACCGGTGGTTTGCTAGCCCGTTACATCCATCCACCTGTGATTGGCTACGTGGCTGCCTTTGGCATCGAAGCAGCCGTTGTCAGTTTATCACTGCGAATTGGTGAGCTACGGCGCAGTAAGCAATCAACCGGATTTTTCTTGTTTGTTCTAATTGCCGTCGTTATCGTTTCGGCTGTGGCCAATATCGCGGAAGGGTTTACGGCCGTTCAGGGCGAACGGTTGACCACCCAAACTATTCGGCAACTAGATCCAATTCAAGCGTTCATCGGTTTAGCCGCTACTGGACTAGTTTCATTGATTGTGTTGGCATTGGCCGAAATCATTGGTACGGATGTAGAAACGGCCGTTCAACAATCTGCCCGACAACGGAAAATCCGGGCCGTTCATACAGAAGACAAAACCATTCCCACCGCGGAAACAAAAACCAAGCCGGTGCCCAACACAGCAGAAACGGACAGCATCGAACGGGCACGTACTGCCAAAGCGGAAAAGGATGCCAACAGCAAAACGAAAGCCGTAAACGCCTTGTTGATTTACCTGAACGACAATCCTCAAGCCAGTTTGTCAGATATTGGACAGCAGATTAACCGTTCTAAAACAACTGTGTCCAACTACATGCATGAACTGGAACGGAACGGCCGTTTACAACGGAACGGTGAAGGCTGGCAGGTTTTATCATGAAATCGTTCGGCGCCGTTCTCCTGTTACTCTGCTTATTGTGTCTGTTAGTGTTCAGTCTGAGTGTAGTAAGCGTCGGAAAACACGCTGTAGACGCCTGGGCCGAACAGGCTGGACAGCCTAACAGCGTCACAGACACCATCATGCAAAGTCGCCAAACCCCGCCCATTGAACCGGCCCATCGTACCAACAGAGCCTGGTTTGGCGCAGGTTTGTTGGCCCTGGTGGTGCTGGTGATTGGTGCAATGCTCTTCATGATGCATGGTGGCGCTGAGTTCTTACGGCAGTGGCGATTGGTCAAGAAACGGCCGTTTTCTCGCCAACAACATTCCCCTCAACAAGTACCTTACCCGATCAACTGGCCAGAGTTGCCCCACGTACCCACAGTACGCTATCTGCCGGAGGTGGACGATGAACAAGTTGTGGATTCTTGGGATTAGCCTGTTTTTACTGGCTGCCTGCAACACACCGCCTAATGGCGGGCATATCTTGACTCCTAATGCCGGGGCCACTTTATCCGCTGCCGAAATCGTCCATCAGCAAGCGGTCAACGCCGCCACGGCTCAAGCTGTTGAGTTGGTCCGGCAGTCGGCACAGGCCACCCAGCAAGCCTTAGTCGTAACGCAAACAGCCGAGGTTATCGCTACTGGTACAGCCCAAAGCATCACCCGAGCACAGACAGCCACGGCAGAGTCGATGGAAGTGCAAGCCCTGGCTAATCAGGCAACAATATCCTCTATCGCTGCCAATGCCACCGGAACGGCCGTTGCTCAGGCTGCGATCGTTGAGCAACATCTGATAGAAGACGAAGCCCATCGCCTCGCCTTGCAGCGCCAATCCGAAATCGCCACGCTGGAATACAGGCAAGCCATGAACCGGCTAAAACCATTGTTGTGGGGCAGTCTGGTTCTCGCCTTTATCATCCTTGCCGCTGGAATTGCTTGCCACCTCTACCAACGCTCTCGCCCGATCACCGTCGCCGATGTCAACGGGCCGCGTGTTTTGATTCCGGCCAACAGTTGGCAAGTCCTACCAGCGCAACGAACACAACGCGCTTTGCCAGAGTTATTGGGGCCAGGAGAAACGGCTGTTAGCGCCATTCCGCTCCCCTCCCTAGACCATGGGCACGTCCTCATCGCAGGCGAAACCGGCAGCGGCAAAAGCACAGCTATGTTAGCCATTTTGCAGCGCCGCCAGCAAGTGGTCATCCTCGACCCACACGATACCCCAGGCAATTGGGGCAGCGCGCAGGTTATCGGGGGAGGGCGAGATTTCGAGAGTATCGGTCTCTATTTGCAGCAGATGCGTCAATTGCTCAGCGAGCGTTACCGCCAGCGATCACAAGGCGCCACCCAATTCGAACCACTAACCGTAGCCACCGATGAAATGCCAGCTATCGTCGCCGCTTTAGGCCAACGAGTAGATGATGTATGGCGCGAATGGCTAAGGGAAGGGCGTAAAGTGGGGCTGTTTTTTGTCGTGTCCACCCAAAGCACACGGGTTAAAACTCTGGGAATACGCGGCGAAGGCGACTTACTGGAGAATTTCAACTACGTTCTGCTGCTTGGCAAGTTAGCCGCCGCTCAATACCCGGATCTGACTCAACGCATGGAATGGCCGGCCGTCTTGCGCACCAATCAGGGTATCCGCCCCGTTATCATTCCAGTCGAACGTTCCTCAACTGAGAGACCAATAAACTCATCCCCCCTCTTTATTGCGCGAATGCCACAGTCATCCTCCGGCTATGCCGATCCCAATAACCTCACCGAAGCTGTCCGCGAACATATCCGACAACTCGCAAAAGAACTGCCCAGTCAAAGGGCGATAGAAAGAACCGTATTTGGCTATACAGGAGGTGCTGCCTACCAGGCAGTCAAGGAAACCTTAGATGCTACTACGGACCAACACATATGATTTCTCGCTACGGTAGTAGCGTAGTAGCGCCGCTACACACCTATAGCAGCGCAGAACTATAAGCAAAATTTCAGAAAGGAGAAATTTGATGAGCAAACTTGCAGCAATTTATGTAAGAACATCTTCCGAACAACAAGGCGAAAGAGTAAGTCCAGGGGAACAAGAACGTGATTGCCGTTTGCTGGCTGAACAGCAAGGGTTAACAGTCGTAGGTGTATACCGCGACATTGAGCGGTATCGCACCAAGCAGCGCCTAGTCGACCCTTCGGGTAAACGCACGGATCGCCCAGGCATGAACGCCATGCTCAAAGACGCAGTTGCAGGAAAGTTTGACACCATTCTAGCCTGGAAAGAAGATCGACTTTATCGAGGCCTGCGGGCTATGTTATATGTGCTCGATGTTGTGCAAGATCAGAAAATGACGATTTTACTGGCACGAGAAGATTTCGACCCCAAAATGGCTCCTGTAAAAGCCTGGGTCGCCGGTATGGAATTAGATTCATTAAACGAAAGAATGACTATGGGAGTGAAAGCCCGTTTGCGAGCCGGCAAGGCCAATACCGGACAAGATCGATATGGATATCAACGTGTCGATGAAAAAATCCTCATCGTTGAGGAAGAAGCCAAATGGGTGCGCAACATTTTCCATTGGTATAACAATCGAGTGCCCATGATGGAGATCCGGCAGCGACTTATCGAAGCAGGCGCTCCTCAAAAAGGCTCAACTAAACCAAGAAAAATTGAATGGGCCATAACCAGCATTCAGGGCGTGCTGAAAGCCGCCTATGAATATTCGCACGGTATTAAAGTGCAAACCCGCGCCGGAGAAGCCTTTGAAATCCCTGTCGAACCAATAATCTCTATTAAAACGTATCAACGGTATTTGGAAGTCAGAGAATCCAACAAATCTTATCCGGCGCGCAATGTTAAAAACGATTATCTAGTGGGTGGATTGATCTATTGCCAATGTCCGCGAAAATGGGGCGCTCGGGGTAGTTCATACAAACATGGAAATAAACGACGTGATTACCCAACCGGCGTTTACTATTGTGGTCAACGTCATGCAGAGGTAAGACATGCCCATTGTCCAAAAACAATTGGCAGTAAAAAGGCAGACGACTATGTCTGGTCGAAAATTGTAGAGGTCTTAAACAATCCTGACGTGTTAATTAACAGAGCAAGATGTTACGTGGAGGAACTGCGCCAGAAAACAAAAACGGCCGTTACCGAACAAGATGCTTTGCAAAAAGAATTCGACAATCTCCTCTCGGAGCGGCAGTGGATCATCACACAAGCACGGAAAGGAAGAATCACCGAAGAAGATATGGAACAGCAGTTGGCTCAATTAACAACACAAGAGCAGTACCTGAAGAACGAACTGGCTACCTGCGGCGCTATCCACGAGATGCGATTGCTGGATAATTGGGAAAAAATTGCCGTGGAGTACCTGGCAAACTTACATGCTGGTCTTGGTTCCCTCAACGAAATACCAACAACTGATGAAGAGAAAAAGGTTAATTTTCAACTGAAAAGGGAAATGGTTTTGATGTTAGTAGAAAAAGTGCTGACTAAAAAAGAGAGAAAAATGGAGGTGATTTTTAAGTTAGATGTGTTGTCGCTGTTGGGAATACATATCGACAACACATCTAACGGCAATGGTGGATCAAACGTTAATTCACAACTGGCTCAAAACAAATTGGTCGGAACTTATACCCGTAAATAATCATTCCCTCTTCACCATCTGAGCGCAGCTTACGCGTGACCATTTCCACTGGCATACCAATATAAACATCTTCCTTGTTTACATCAGTCAACTGCGCAGTGAGAACCGGACCTTCATCCAGTTTGATAAGAGCAACCGTATAAGGTGAGTTATGCTCATAGCCGGCCGGGGCGTCATAAATAGTCGTGTAGGAAAAGATTTCACCGGTGCCAGTGAAGGTATAAAGTTCTTTAGCCGGTGCTGCACATTCCAGGCAAACATCACGTGGCGGGAATAGCTTTACCCCACATGAACCACATTCCTCGCCTACGAGGCTATATCGTTGTTCGTTTAGTCGCCAATGACGTGATACTTCCATGATCTTTCCAATCCTCCCAGTATTCACTGAGTTTATTTGCGGTGGACACAATCACATTGCGGCCACACAATCAAGCTCAATTATGCACAGGAAGACTTTCATTCTCTGTCAACAAAGGGTTGAACACTGTCAAAAGCTATCATTCCAGCTCTCAACGGCCGTTGATCCCCCAATTGTCACACTTATTCCGGTTTCTGACGCCGATATCCTATCAACTCAGCCGCAGCACATGGGTCACGGCCGTAGCTCCCGTCGTCCCCAAATTCTGCGCCATGCCGATCTTTGCGCCTTCAATCTGGTTTGCTTCTGCCTGGCCGCGCAGCTGTTGCGCCACCTCGACAACCTGGAAAACGCCCGTCGCTCCAATTGGATTGCCACGCGCCTTCAGCCCACCAAAGGTACTGATCGGAATACGGCCGTCACGGCCGATCTCACCATCTCGCGCAAGCTGCCAGCCCTGGCCTCGCCCGGCAAAGCCTGACGCTTCCAGCGACAGAGCGGCCATCACCGTAAACGAATCATGCAGCTCAAACAGATCGATATCTTCCGGCGTCACGCCTGCCTGCTCCATCGCCCGGCTCGCGCTTCGCGCAGCCGCCGCCAGGTGCAAAATATCCTTGCGGTCATGCAAGCCAATCGTATCCGTGGCCATCGCTGAGCCAATTATTTCTACAGGCTGGGGCACCAGGTCCTTGGCGCGCTCCGCACTGGTAACAATGATCGCTGCGGCCCCATCGCCCGTTGGCGCGGCATCAAACAACGACACCGGGTCGGCCACGAGAGGCGCCATCGCGAATCGCTCCGCCTTGATCCGGTTACGGAACATGGCCATGGGATTGCTGGCCCCATTGGCATGAGCATTTACACTAAAGCCGGCAAAATCGGCCACCTCCACATTATGCTCAAACATGTAGCGACGCATCATAAGCGCCGCGGCTCCAGGATAGGTCAATCCTTGAATAGCCTCGAAGTCAGCATCCAAGCCGGAAGCGAGGGCCGCCTCGATCGGAGTGCCAGTCTCATCCGTCATCTTTTCCACGCCAACTACCAGGACAGTTTGCACCAGGCCGCTCTTCACAGCCAGCACCGCCTGGCGCACAGCTGCACCGCCCGACGCATCAGCAGCTTCAACCGTCACTGCTTCTATACCGCGCAAGCCGGCAAAATCGGCGATAAGTGCGCCAAGATGATTCTGGTTGCTTAATTGTCCAGCCAGCATATTGCCCACATAGAGGGAATCAACCTTGTTGATATGCGCATCATCCAGCGCAGCCTCAATCGCGTACCATGCCAGGTGGCGGATTGACGTGTCCCAATGCTCGCTAACGTTTGTTTTTCCAATTCCAATAATGGATACGTTGATCATAATAATTTCCAGATCAGATATTTAAGTGAGAGAACCCCGGTTCTTGAAAAGTTTCAATCACGTTTCCCTCAAGCGGGAAAACCGGGGTTCCTAAGTTCACACTTCCCTTAAGACATCTTCAGCTTATCCCGGAAGCGGGTGTAGGTTGCGTAATCAATCTCAGTACGACGAGCGATATAGTCCTCAGTCTTGGGTGCCAGATCCTGCACTTCAGCCAGACGCTCCGTTGTGATCATATCGAAGGCATCAGAACCAGCGCCTGAACCGTAGCTGACCATGAGGATACGGTCGTCAGGAGCCGCCATATCAAGGATCGCCGTCAATCCGATCATCGCCGATCCGGAATAGGTATTGCCAATACGCGGGCTGAGCAAGCCAGGCGCGATTTGTTCCGCCGTAAAGCCCAACATCTTGCCCACCCGCTGCGGGAACTTGGCATTGGGCTGGTGGAATACGGCCCAATCATAATCCTGCGCCGTGCTGCCCATCGCTTCCATCATCGCCTCGGCCGCGGCCATAACATGCTTGAAGTAGGCCGGTTCGCCCGTGAAGCGATCCCCATGTGAAGGGTAGTTGGCATGGGCACGCCGCCAAAAGTCAGGTGTGTCCGTCACAAAAGAATAGGAACTATTGATCAGGGCCACCGCCTCATCTGCCGGGCCTATCAAGACCGATGCACCTCCGGCAGCAGCTGTATACTCAAGCGCATCTCCTGGACGTCCTTGTGCGGTATCCATACCGATGCTTAAGGCATACTTTGCCATACCGGAGCCCACAAAGCCCATCGCCGCCTGCATCGCTTCTGTGCCCGCTTTACAGGCGAATTCCCAATCGGCCGCTTGCGTATGCGGCACAGCGCCAATAGCCTCAGCCACGACCGTACTGCTCGGTTTGACCGCATAGGGATGGCTCTCACTACCTACCCATACGGCGCGAATCTCGCGCGGGTCGATCTGTGCCCTTGCCAGGGTGTTGCGCGCCGCTTCAATCGACATCGTAATCACATCTTCATCGAGACCGCTAACCGCTTTCTCCTTGATCGGTGTTCCCCCAACCCCTTCTGTCCACATTCGTGAAACTTCGACAGCAGGCAGGCGATAACGCGGCACATAGGCGCCATAGCCCACAATGCCTACGGGGCGATCCGGTCGCATTAATCCTTTTTGTGGATCATATTCATTCATTAGCTTTCCTCAATTCACTTTTGCCAATAGCTCTTTGGCACGCATCGTATTTATCTGTTTTTCGGCAACGAGTTGATTGGCGATAAGCTGCACCTGATCATCGGAGGCGCCGGCTGCCATCGCCACTTGGCGAGCGTGCAAACGCATATGGCCACGCTGAATGCCCACGGTAGACAGCGCCTTGATTGCCCCCAGGTTCTGCGCCAAACCAACGGCCGCGATCACTTGGGCAAGCTCGACGGCCGTGGCCACGTTCAGAATCTTTATCGCCACTTTCGCTGTCGGATGAACTTTTGTTGCTCCACCAACCAAACCTACGGCCATGGGCAAGGTGATCTCGCCAAATAGATCCCCGTTCTCATCAACATGCCAGTCAGTCAGTGACTGATAACGGCCGTTGCGAGCGGCATAAGAATGGGCGCCGGCCTCAATTGCCCGCCAATCGTTCCCCGTGGCAATGACCACGGCATCTATCCCATTCATGATCCCTTTGTTATGTGTGGCAGCCCGATAGGGATCGACAACAGCGAACGCGTTCGCTTCCTCAATGAGCCGCGCCACCTGTCTTCCTGGAATACCATGTGTTTCCAGCATCTCTGCTGGAATTGTGCCCCGTGCGGTAGCAACACGATGGTCGGCGAGATTGGAAAGGATACGCAAGCTGGTGCGTCCACCAGTTAGATCGGCGATAATTGGTGCCAGAGTTTCGACCGCTGTATTAACGGCGTTGGCCCCCATCGCATCTCGGGTGTCGAAGTACAGATGCACGATAAGCATGGGTCCGACCGGCGTTTCTGGAAAGGGGCGAGCCACAATATCACGCGCGCCGCCTCCAAAATTAACGATAATCGGATCGCAGAGATCCGCCTGTTCCATTAACTGCGCTTTGTTGGCACTTAATGGCAGCAACAGCCGCCTCCATATCGGGAATATCCAGAACCTGAATCTGACCGATCATCACCGGATCGGAGGCCTCCGTTTGGAAGCCGCCTCCGGCGCGAAACAGTTTGGCCGCATGACTGACCGCCGCCAAGACACTGGGTTCTTCAACAGCCATGGGAATCAAGTAATCCTTGTCATTGATCAAGAAATTCACGGCGATCCCCAAAGGCAATTCAAACGTCCCCAGGGTGTTCTCGATCATCAAATCAGCCTGTCCGTTCTCCAGCCCACGCCCTGCCAATATTTCCTTTTCAACCTCATCCAGTCCAGCCCAGTCGGCAATCATATCCAAACGTTCTTGCAAGGATAATCTGTAAAAACCAGGCAAACGTGACGATTCTGTGTTGTTATTTTCGTCCGCGATCATAGCACCATCCATTGAGTTGAAGTCCAAAAGAATATACGCCGATTATTCTGTCAAAAGCTATCCAAAGAGGGTCTGGCACTTACTCTTGCTGTCCAAAGATAGTAAACATACCATCGCTCAGCGTCGCATTCTGCACGGTGACGCCGGCAGGCAATCCTACCAGAGCCCGCGTGAGTTCGCTGTTCGCTGCCACTTCGATCAGATCTAGCATTGAAGTAGGGACAGGGAAAATGCCCGCTGAAGCAGAAAGCAATTCGAACTGCAGTTGTCCATTCACAACAGTCGGGCGCAGGTCAACTATCAGCGGCAAAGCGATTGGTTTCTGCACATCGCCGCTCAATTCAACGTGTTCGCCCGTGATTTTTATCTGGACATTATCAGCGCTTAGCGCATCAGTCTGGAATCCCCCGCCCTGTGACCCACTGATAAACTCATTTAAATCAGATTCTGTAATAGCAACCGCGAAGTTACCATTGGCATCCGGCTGGATATTGGCCAGCTTCTGCTGTAATGTGCTTCCCGTCGCTGCAAACTCAACAGCAGGCAGTGTCGGCAGGATTTGGGCTGTGGCCACGAGATCACCCCCCTGAGCAACGGCCGTGGCCGCGATCTGTCCCGCTTGATTAGCCAGAACCGCCGCTGTTGCCGCGGCCTCCGCCGCGCGTGTCGCAGCCGCTGACACCTCTTCCGACGATATCGCCACATCTTGCCCACCGGCATTCCACGGCAGTTCCAGACCAAAACTGCAGGCCAAAGACAAAAGCATCAATATGCCCAAAAACATCAGAACCGTTCGATTTCCCGTTCTCATAATCAATTCTCCAAGAAATGTAAAACGACGTTGAATAAACTTCACAAATAGATCAGGGCATCCAACAAGGACTTTGGAATCCCGTACGAGGATAACTTGACCAGTGATTTAACCTCGTGTAGCATTCAAGATATCGATCTTGATGACCATTGTCCCTTTCATTATAGCCCGTTGTGCCATCAGGGCAGTTAATCTACTGGAGCAACTCATATGAAGTCCTCCGCCTTTATCGCCATATCTCTTACACTTATTATGTTGCTGTTGGTGCTGTCAGCCGCAATATTCTTCCTGTTTCAGGGTAGACAAGAGCTTGAAGGAGCACTACAGAGCTCAAACGAAGAAATCAGAACACTGGGACAACAACAGGCGGTACTGGAACTGGAAAAGTCGGCGGCACAATCGACCGTTGAGAGCTTAGAAGTCTTACAAGCCACTGCCTCGCTTGAAAATATGGATTTAAATGAGCAGTTGGTCAACACCGATCAAATTAGGGCAACGCTCGAGGTTAAGAGTGCCCAACTCACTTCTGATCTTGAAAATGCCAACGAGACCATAGATGCCTACAAATCACAGGCTCCCATCGTGAATGTCGTAGAGCCAGAAGCAGGCGCTACGATCATTGTAGGGCAACCGGTGGAACCTCGTGATTGTTGCCAGTGATATTGCTGGTATCAAGGCTGTAGATTTCAGCATCGGTACCGAGCTATTTGGCGGCCCCGTCGACGGGGTTCAACAGTCAGTGACCGTCCGCGAAGTTTGGGTTCCTCAGACAGAAGGCAGCTTTACCTTGGCAGTCACGGCCGTTAACAACAATGGCATACTCAACGAAGCCTTTTCAACGGACTTCACAGTCATTCCTGTAGCCACCAGCACCCCAGAGCCTTCTGCCACACCAGAACCAACACCGGTTCCAGCATCACCCTAGACTCAGGGCAATTACATAACTGTCATTCTGGGGGGTCCTCCCGAAGAATCCCTCCGCACCAGCCGGCTGCGAGGCAGCCTTTTCTACGCTTAGTGTGCGTAGGGGAGTATGTACTTCCACATTGGCTCCACAAAGGTGAATACCAATCGATTTTGCAGTAAAATTACGTGGTATGGCCTAGCGTCAGCCCGATGCAAAGTTGCAATCCGCACAAGAGCTGGCGAGCCATTTGAATAACGAGGAAGAGAAAGAGCCATATAGGAGCAAAACCATGTTTGGTGCAAAGTTGAACCGCCAACCCGGTACCGTTAATGAAAATGCCTTACAGATGCTGCGTGACAAAGGTCTGAAAAAATACAGCGAAGTGCAGACGGCGGATGGCCAACTGCTTGGCAATGCGTTGCGCCTCCGTCTAAGACAAGATGAGGTTGATGCTGATTTGAAGCTTTACGCTGCTTATCTTGAGGTAGCCAGCCTGGACTTAGGTACCCACTTTTATGTTCCGACTGATTTTGTCCGCGATTATGATCCTGAGCAAGATCAAGTAACCCTTTCGGTTCCGTTTTCGACAGTGCAGGATGAAAGCTGGAATCGGGAACCCACGTTTATCGCCGGCCATCAGGAAGGAATCGAAGCGTTGGCTGAATAGTTTCGAATTGGCTCCGCGTTATTACGGCCGTCAACATTCAAGCCTTTTTACCCTGCCCGATCGCTTATAAGGCTAATTCCACGTCATCTACCACGGCCACGATGACGGCTCTTACCGGCGCTACCTTCCGGTTTAGAATCTGACGAGCGCCATTCCCCTCGTCAATCACCAGCACCCGATCCCCCAGACCAGCCTGAACCACATCGACGCAGATGTCGTAATGACCAGTAGGCTCGCCGCTCAAGTCAAGCTGGTCAACCAACAGCAGCTTACGGCCCTCAAATGCCTCGTGTTTGATAGTGGAAACGACGGTGCCGGTTACGCGTCCAATATACATTTAGGATCTCGATCCATCTTAAGTTGCCAACTTCCTATGTTCCAACAAAGCGTTCATCCGGCAGATACAGGAACAGCTGGCGACATTCCTATTGACCGATGCACCAAGTTTAAACGCATAACGCGATCTTTAATATTCAACATCGTCAACAATGCCCACAATAGCGTGATCGACCGGTACAAAAACATTAGGCATTGCCTGCGCGGCTTCACGACTGCCAACGATGAATACCAGTTCACCTGGCCCAGCCTGCGCCGTCGCATCAGCGGCGACCACAGGTTTTCCTTCCGGCTGCTGAGTCTTGCTCAGGGGTTGCACAATAAGAAACTTCACGCCTTCCAACCCTTGATACTGCGTTGTGGCCACAACAGTTCCCATCACCCGCGCCAGTTGCATTATTCCTACATAGCCTCCCAACCGAAATGGCCACCAAAACGGCCGCTTCTATTGACATTTTCCCACATTTCACTGTGCAACTGGGAGATAATCACCCGGCGCAGCAATTGCTCTTGCGCCACGGCCGATCCGATTTCCACCGCCGCCTCCACATCTGCCACCAGGCCAGTAAAAAACACCAAGCCCTTTCCTCCCAGCCCATCCGCCAGGCGCAATTGCAGCAAAACAACCTCAGCTCCTTTCACGCCAGCATCCGCGGCATTTATTGCCGCAGCGACAGTATGCGTTTCCACGACACCCAGAGCATCAGCCGGCTGAATTCCAAGTTCGCCGGAGAGCGCACTAACCACTGCAGGATGCACATTGGGCAGGAACAGCGTATCGCGCAGATCAGCGCTTCCCGTCTCTTGACCAACGTTAAGCGCCTCCTCCACCGGAGCCACGTCCCCGGCAACAAGCACCAAGTAATGACCCGGCTGCACACTGCCCGCAACAATGCGTTCCACTGGAGCGCGTTTAATCATCGCATCCCCAGCCTCAATGCCGGCTGCGATACTGCTAAATTCGAGGAGGGCGATGGCCGGTTCAAACATGAAGTCAATATGGGTTGCCGCCAGAGCGGCGCTTCTATACGATGCGGAACGAATCCACCAACGTGCAGCGTCTGCGGCGGCTGAAACTTACTGGACCTGTAATCCCCTCTCCCGTGGGGCTGGCGATTGTGAAAGAGCAATACCCTTCCCCGCCATATCCCAGGCCAGCGAGGCATGGGCCATTCTTGACAAAGATGCTGCAATCCATCTCACGCGCCATACGGCTGAGATTATCCAGGTTTTTTGAGTGCATAACTGCCGTATGACGGAAACCATGTTCCGCTTCCAGCGCCAGATCGATCGCTTCGTTTGCATGCCCAACGCGCACGACAGGCATGATGGGCATCATTTGCTCAGACCACACAGCGGGGTGATTCTCATCCACCTCAACTACAATTTGCCGCACTTCCGGGCCGGCTGAGATGCCGATCTCAGCTAGCAGCACATCAGCATTCTTGCCGATGAACGCTTTATTCATATCCGCATATTTGCGCGGGCCCCGATCTTTCACAGTTACTGCCTTCCAAAGACGCTCGAATTGCCAGTTATTGATCTTGACTGCCCCGCTGCGTGTCATGACTTGTATCAGGTCGTCGAATATGGAAGCGACGGCAAATGTCTCTTTTTCAGTCGTACAAACGATATTGTTGTCAAATGATCCACCGATCACAATGTCTCGACCGGCCTGTTCAATATCGGCCGTCTCATCTACCACAACAGGCGGATTTCCGGGACCGGCGCATACAGCCCGCTTGCCGCTGCGCATCGCCGCGCGCACCACAGCAGCCCCTCCCGTGACAACCAGCAGGCGAATCCCGTTGTGTTGCATCAGAGCCTGCGCCGATTCCAGCGTTGGCTCGGCCACACAGGTCAGCAAATCCGCCGGCCCCCCCGCCTTCAGAATCGCCTTGTTGAGGATCTGAACGGTTTTATTGGAGGCAGCTTTCGCTCCCGGATGGGCATTAAATACGGCCGCATTGCCCGCAGCTATCATAGAGATTGAGTTACAAATAACGGTGCTCGTCGGGTTTGTGCTCGGGGTTAAGGAACCTATCACACCATATGGCGCAAATTCTGTGATCGTCAGACCCCCATCGCCACTCCACGCCTCCGTCGGCAGCGCTTCGGTTCCCAACGCTTTGTCCGCGTTGAGGATATTCTTCAACGTCTTGTCCTCAACCCGTCCCATGCCAGTTTCACTACAGGCAATCTCCGCCAAGAGCAAGGCATGCTCGCGCGCCGCCTGGCGCATATGCGCCACCATGTCTTTACGAATGGCCAAGGGCAAGGCATTCAATCGTTGATATGCCACTTGAGCAGCAGCAACTGCCTCGTCCAGTGATGGGTACATCCCATCCTGACCATGGCCACTCCATTCCATCGTTGCCATGCTGTGAAGCGGCAATGCCGGCTGGGGCGCAGCCGCGGTCTCCTCGCTCAAGAGTTCCCGCTGCCCCACCTCGCGCATAACCCGGTCGATTATGGCTTGAATCTCCTGGTCTTGCATCATCAGTTTTTGCGATACTGCTCTTGCCCGTCTACTTCCCACGTATCGACAATGGCCATGATCACCGCATCACACGGGCGGTTATCGGTGAGTACTGTTTGCCGTGCGGAGCTCCCGGTGGCAAAAAGAACCACTTCGTCCACACCGGCACCTACCGCGTCGGCCGCGATAACATAACCGGCATCATCTTCATTATCGATTGTCAGTCGCCGCACAACAAGAAACTTGAGGCCTTGCAGAGTGGCCTCCTTGCGCGTGGCAACCAGCGTGCCTACGACTTTACCTAAAAGCATAGCATCAACAATAGTCCCTGGCGCGAGGTTTTGCGTGCTTCATACACGACAATCGCCCAGCGCACATAGCGTCTAATTAACTGTCTGATTCTGGCGTCCTACCCAGTGGCAGTGTACGGTCTACATTGGGGTGCGGGCGCGGGATAACATGAACGGCCACAACATCGCCGACCTTTTCTGCTCCGCGAACGCCGGCTTCGACGGCCGCCTTAACCGCTGCCACATCACCACGAACGATGGCCGTTACAAAACCGCCACCTGTCTTTTCATAGCTTACCAGCTCTACGCGGGCAGCCTTTACCATGGCATCAGAGGCTTCAACCATCGCCGCATAACTACGGCACTCGATCATACCCAATGCTTCTGTCATAATCGTTTCTCCTGAAAATGTAAAACGCTTTGCAAATCGTTCCTTGCGAGCCTCCAACAATATTTATCACCGTTGTGCCACGCTGGCCTTCTTTGCAGGCGCAAGGCGGCTTACTCGTTCTTCTTGGATCCTTCCGGCACCCGCCCGCTAACGCTTTCGATGGCGTCGGTCGCGGCCTGGTAGCCGGCCATAATATCTCGCTCTTCACCACCAAGATAAACACGGCCAAAGCTGCCATAAGCCATGATCTCTAGAATATTCAGATCCGCCCTTTTCTCCGCTTCGTTTGCCGCGAGAGCTGCGTATGCGGCCGGTTGCACCTCCATCACATACATCGTCTGCTCTGCAAGGATCATATGCCCGTGACGCATGCGATTGATCAACTGCACCTGGTGCGCATCAATATGGCGAATAATCTGGCTGGAAACCACACGTGGCTTAAGGCGATCTGCCTCAACCAACCCGAGCGCTTCCAAAATAGCGGCACCGGCTGCCCGGACGCTGGCCTGGCTGCTGGAATGGACCTCTAGCAAGCCATAAAGACGCTCCACTATCTGCATACCAGGCCGCACGTCAGTGGCCTTTAACGCCACATCAGTAATACGGTTTATCTCAATACCGGGTGAAATCTCAATCCAAAGAGAAGCATCGCCCGGCAAAGGCAAGAAGCCGCGCGCAACCGTGCCCAAGAATGCCGAATGTTGCGGCTGTAGACTATCCAAGAAAACATAACTTCGTAGTTCAACCGTCATAGTTAGCTACCTTTCCCGACCGGTGTCCATTCCTGATACCTGTCGGCAATGGGTGATTTAGTTCTGCCACCTTGCCGCTGGTTGTCGACAAGTTCATAAAGAATGGCCTGCATCGTCAGCAAGAAACCAGGATCGAAGTTGATACACCCGCACATATCACACTTGCTGGCTGGAGCCTCAGGCACAACAACCATGTGTGGGCCTAAATTGCGCATATATGTCAATTCCACCGGATGGCAATGGCCGATATGGCACTCCTCACACTTTGCTATCGACATACTATCTCCTTGCCTCGGCAACTATCGCTACGCCGGCGCTCGCTCCAATTCGAGTTGCGCCAGCAGCAATCATTTCCTGGGCATCAGAATATGAGCGTACCCCACCTGCTGCTTTAATGCCAATTTTCGGGCCAACCACGCGGCGCATCAGAACGACATCAGCCACCGTTGCCCCACCTGGGCCAAAGCCAGTAGAAGTCTTCACAAAATCCGCGCCCGCCGCCTTACACAACTGGCAAGCGATCACTTTCTCCTCGTCAGTTAGCAAAGCAGCCTCAATGATCACCTTAACCAATGCATTACCGCTGTGGGCCGTACGCACGACAGCGCCGATATCCTCAAACACATGCTTGTAATCCTGCGATTTGAGCGCGCCGACATTGATTACCATATCGATTTCTGTCGCTCCATCACGCAACGCCTGCTGCGTTTCGTACGCTTTTACCGTAGAAGGAGAAGCACCCAACGGGAATCCAACTACTGTACATACATCAACAGCGCTTCCCTTTAGCAATTGTGCCGCCAGCTTCACATGGGTCGGGTTTATACAAACCGAAGCAAAATTATGCGTCCGCGCTTCATAACAAAGTTGAGCTATTTGATCTTGCGACGCATCCGGCTTCAAGAGCGTATGATCGATCAGTCGCGCAATATCACCATCCTGGGGGCGCACGCCAAGTGTCGCGCTGAGCCGATCGGCGCCCGCGCGTACGACGTGATCCACCTTGTCAGCGCAATTCTGGACGCAGGTGCCATCAGAGCAATCGCATCGGGAACCGTTTGATTCCGTCTCGGTTTGACTCAAGCGCAGGAGGACCTCGCGGGTAACCTCCTCAATGAGTCGTTCTACCGCCGCCTGATCATTCATAGTCTAGAGGGACAATCAGTCGCCAAATGATGACCGACCTACCCAAATTTTCTTATCACTTCGCGAACCGCTGGCCGATACGGTCTATTTTATCCACCCGTCGCGCATGACGCCCACCACCAAAATCTGTTGCCAGCCACGTCTCGACGATCTGCTTGGCCAAACTCGGCCCTATTAGGCCCGCGCCCAGGGTCAGGACATTGGCGTTATTGTGTTCGCGACTGTTGACGGCCGTAGCCTGATCGTAACACAAAGCAGCACGTACACCTGGGACTTTATTGGCCGCCATACAACTACCAATTCCCGCGCCATCGACAACAATCCCGCGCCATGCCTGGCCATCCGCCACCAGTCGCGCAACCTCATAAGCGTAGTCAGGATAATCTACAGAGTCAGTAGAATGGGTGCCGCAGTCAAACACGGAATAGCCAGACTCGTGCGTTTCCAACATCGCCTTCAACGCCTCCTTCATTCCGTATCCGCCATGATCCGCGCCAAGTGCCACCGTACGCTTTGACTGTTTTGCGAGCATGTACCGTCCCGCCGGCAACTTGAACGTCGCTGATCAGCTCCGTTGGTTCACCATCCATGCACTCTAAACGAATTCGGCGTTCCATGGCAGCCTGACGCGCAAGCGGGGTAATCAGGGCATTTGCTGCAATCTTCTGTACCGATCCGGACGGCATCTGGCGTACGGACTCTGCATCCACTACAGCTCTCCGCCCCACCATATTTACCTCCGTTCGCTCACCAGAGAGACCCAAAGTGCGCGTAATGACCCTACGAACCAACGCTTCAACTTCCGATCGTTCGTAATTCATCGCCTGACCACCTTAGTCTGCCGCCTGCGCAGAATGGGTAATTTCGCCCCAATCGCTCGGGGGCCAGTAAACAAACAACGCCTTCCCCAACAAATTCTCTACGGGTAAGAAATCCCCAAGAATGAGAATCGCTGGAATTATTGCGATTGTCTCCCAGAACGAAGTACTGTCCGTCTGGAACCACCCAGCTCCCACCATAGTTAGGTGAATCGGCTATAAAGGGTTCTTCTTGCACCTCACCATTGATCCAGACCGTGCGGTTATTGATCTCAACCTGATCGCCTGGAACGCCGACTACACGTTTGATAAGGTTGAGTTCGTTACGCGGGTGACGAAAAACGACAATATCACCCTTTTCAGGCTCATCCAGCAGGTAACCCAGATTGTTGATAATCAAATACTCGCCATCTTGCAAGGTTGGGTTCATGCTGCTGCCATCAATGCGGTAACGACCGATCAGGCTATGAACCAACCAGAAAATGAAGAAGGTCAGCAACAAGGTCTCGATGATCTCGCGCACAACCAACTCTGTCGGCTGTCGATACGAGTTGCTTGCAGATTGCTCGGCAGTGATGTCGATTGTTTGTTCAGGCTCTTGTACAGAGTGATTGGCAGTAGCCATAGACAGGTTCACCTATCAGCCTCGTTCAGGATTGTCAAAATGATCAATGGATCAGCGCCCCTAAACGCTTGGTATCAAAATTATAATATAGCCCAGAAGGCAGCGCAAACCAGATGCGCAACCGCCTGTCTGAATAGAATACGCAGACAACCTTACTTTCACATCTTGTCCACGCCTTTGCTCATTGCCCTCTAACTTAGACGGTTGCGCCCTGACTCTCATTTGCTATAATCTCCCCTACCATGGGGCCATTAGCTCAGCTGGCAGAGCAGTTGACTTTTAATCAATTGGTCACAGGTTCGAATCCTGTATGGCCCATACCCATATAGAAAGGCTGGTGAGTAAAATCACTGGCCTTTTTCCGTTGATCCCCTTTAATCAAAGCGGCGAGCAACGAACTGACCACGCCCTTCCTGCCCACGAAACTGCCCATCTTCAACAATGAGCTCACCGCGACTGATCGTCGTTTCCGGCCAACCATTTAGCTCGATCCCCTCATAGGGAGTCCAATCCACATTCTCGTGCAAGTTTTCAGTGGACAACGTAAAACGCTTCCTCGGGTCGAAAACAACCAAATCGGCATCATAGCCCGCCAAGATTTTCCCTTTTGAAGGCAAACCCACCAACTCAGCCGGAGCCGTACAGCAAGCATCCACCCATTGATTCATGGTCAGTCGCCCAGCTCGAACGCCAAAGGTATAAACGACCGCCAATCGGCTTTCCACCGATGGCACACCTCCTGGAATCTGGCTGAAATTGTCTAGTCCCGTGCTCTTATCCGCACTGGTGAAAGGGCAATGATCCGTGGTTATGACCTGCAATTGGCCTTTACCCAAAGCACGCCATAATGCATCTTGCGAGTCCCGGGCGCGAATGGGTGGCGAACAGACTGGCCACGCCCCCTTGACGCCTGGCGCATCGTAGACTTCCTGGGTCAACAGGAGATATTGCGGGCAAGTTTCACCACTGATGGGCAAGCCCTTCTGCCGCGCGGCTGCAATCTCCTGCACCGCTTCGTCACAGGTCACATGGAATATATGAGCGCGCGTACCCGCATAGGAAGCCAACGCTATTACGCGCCCAACAGCTTCTCCTTCGAATTGAGCCGGTCTACTGCGTGGATGCCAGTGCGCAGATCGCTTCCCCGCTGCCAGATTGCGCTTTACTAGCATGCAAATCACATCCCAGTTCTCGGCATGAATCACCGGCAAACCATTGACCTCCCGGATCGCCTCAAAAGCGCGCAGGAGTTGCCCATCATCCAGACGCAAGCCGTAAGCCATGTATAACTTAAAGCTGCCGCAGCCCGCTTCGTATGCAGCAGGAACCTGTTCCAGCTTATCTATTTCTGCCGGACCTATGGTCATATGCAAGCCATAGTCGATGACGACACGCGGATCAGCTTCAGCGCGCCGTGCCGCCAGCGCCTCCAGCAGCGATTCGTCCTCAAGAGGCTCGACAAAATCGATGATCGCTGTCGTGCCCCCTAGTGCAGCCGCTCTCGTCCCTGTGAAAAAATCATCGGCTGACACAAAGTCACCAATTGGCATTTGCATATGCACATGGATATCGACCGCACCAGGTGTCACCAGTTTCCCTCTGGCATCGATCTCCCTAGTTCCCGCCAGATCCATGCCTACCGCCGCGATTTTTTCAGCTTGGATGCCGATGTCTGCCTCGTATGTTGACTCGGCCGTAACAATAGTGCCATTCTTGATAACCAAATCGAACATCATTCTCTAAGCTCCTGTGATGGTGCGCGCACTTCCCAAGTGCGTTGCACTGCGTAACCTCAGACATTTGCAGGATTATAGCCCCCTAAAACGAAAAAAGCCCCGCTGGAGCGGGGCCTTTTTCGGGAAGAGGAGAAAAAGGAGGAAAGAGGAAGTTAACATTAACGAATGTCACAAACATCAGCTAATTACTTAACTATTATAGTATATCTGCTTCTAGACAATAATGCCACATATAGTTTTATACACTGTTTGTGTAAACTACTTTACACTTTGAGCCAAATTGGTAGTTTCGTGGGCCTATTAACTGGAAACCTGACAGAACTCACCTCTATTAGGTGTCAAATGGCCTTCTGTACCTGGCCAAGCCATGTTATTCTTTGTCCTGGACTATGGAGGAGTTGGATCCATTTCTAATTCGATCCGTAATGGAGGAAATAAAAAATCAGATGAGTATCCAAGAAAGCAAAAAACGCTGGCAAAAGGAAACGCTTGATCCCACCCTACAGCAATTTCCCGAGCGACACGAGCAGTTTGAAACATCATCAGGTATTCCAATTGACCCCATCTATATACCCTCTTACCCCGACCCTGACTATGAAACAAGTCTCGGGTTTCCAGGAGAGTATCCCTTTACACGAGGTGTGCAGCCAACCATGTACCGCGGTCGCTTCTGGACAATGCGCCAGTATGCCGGCTTTGGAACGGCCGCTGAATCGAACCAGCGTTACAAATTCCTGCTTGGTCAAGGACAGACGGGCTTATCGGTAGCTTTCGATCTGCCCACCCAAATCGGTTATGACGCCGATGATCCCTTAGCAGCGGGCGAAGTCGGCAAAGTTGGCGTGAGTATCTCCAGCCTCGCAGATATGGACATATTGCTTACCGGCATTCCTCTCGATAAGGTTAGTGTCAGCATGACCATTAATGCCCCTGCCGCCATCCTATTGGCAATGGTCATCGCCGTGGCCAAGAAGCAAGGCGTCGCGGCAAGCGAATTGCGCGGTACCATACAGAACGACATTCTTAAGGAATACATCGCTCGTGGTACCTATATTTTCCCGCCTTTGCCTTCGATGCGTCTGATCACCGATGTCTTCGATTACTGCAGTCAAGAAGTGCCAAACTGGAACACGATTTCCATATCCGGCTACCACATTCGTGAGGCTGGCAGTACGGCCGCTCAGGAAATTGCTTTCACGCTGGCTGATGGCATCACCTATGTCCAGGCCGCCATCAACGCCGGGCTCGATATCGACAGATTTGCCCGACAGCTATCTTTCTTCTTCAATGCCCACAATAATTTCCTGGAAGAAGTCGCCAAGTTCCGTGCGGCGCGCCGTTTGTGGGCTCATGTTATGCGCGAGCGTTTCGCGGCAAAAGATCCCAGTAGTTGGCGACTCCGCTTCCACACGCAGACCGCCGGAAGCACCCTAACGGCACAGCAACCAGAAAACAATGTGATACGGGTTACCCTGCAAGCCTTGGCCGCCGTAATGGGAGGAACCCAAAGTCTCCATACCAACAGCCGCGATGAGGCATTGGCCCTACCTACGGCCGAAGCCGTCCAAATCGCCTTGCGCACACAGCAAATCATCGCCAACGAAAGTGGCGTCGGCGATACAGTAGACCCGCTGGCTGGTTCATACTATATAGAGCACTTGACAGATGAATTGGAAAAGCAGGCGCTAGAATACATCAAGAATATTGACGAAATGGGGGGCATGCTTGCGGCTATAGAAGCCGGATATATTCAGCGCGAGATCCAGGAGGCTGCGTACCGCTTCCAGCGCGATCTTGAAGAGAACCGCGCCATAATAGTCGGCGTAAATCACTTCACACAGAAAAACGAAGAGCTGCACATGGAAATGATGAAGCTCGATCCAGCCCTCGAGCTTGAACAATGTGAGCGCTTGGCTGAGTTGCGAAAGCAGCGCGACAATAATAGGGTGGCGGAACTGCGCTCTCATCTGGCAACGGCCGCATCATCCCCAGAGAATCTACTACCCTTGTTTATCACGTGCGTAGAAAACAACGTTACGCTTGGCGAGATATGCCATACGCTGCGCGACGTCTGGGGCGAGTACAGACCGGGATTCGCAATATAGACAACCTGCTTGCCGCTACAGGCTGTAAAACATCCTAAAATAACAACTTTAAAGAAATTCACGAGGGATAAAGACCATGATAACCAGAATAGACCATGTGGCCATATTGCTTCCTGAACTGTCTGAAGGCACCCGTTTCTGGGTCGACGTCCTTGGCCTCGAGCTAGAGAAATTCGAAAAAGTTCCTGAACAACAAGTAAATATCGCCATGCTCCCGGTTGGAGGCAGTCATATCGAGTTAATTTCGCCCTCCGAAGAGACAAGTGGTGTGGCCCGTTATCTTGAAAAAAGAGGACCAGGACTGCACCATATATGCCTTGAAGTAGATGACATCGACGCCATGCTTGAACACCTCAAAGAAGCCAACATACCCCTAATTGATGAAGAGCCCAGGAGTGGCAGCGATGGCAAGAAGTTTGCATTTATTCACCCCAAAGGCTCAGGCGGGGTTCTCGTAGAGCTATATCAATACCCACAGCAATCGGATATTAAGACAAAGCAACCACTATCTATGCCCAAACACAAAAACCGCCCCACTAGGGGGGCGGTTTCAGCGGCCCAAACACCAGGAGGGCAGTGCGTGAGCCATTAAGCCGAATAAAGCCCGGGTCGAGGGAGGGTTGGGCTTTACTCTAGGCCTAGTCAGGGTTGTTCCAGTCGCGTTTCTCTCGTGCCAGTTTGGGGGGGAGGAGTTCCTCTTAACCTGACTAAGCTTGTACAGTATAGTACACTATTTTTTTTCACTTGTCTACTATTTTTGGGAAACACCCATAGAAACGTGAGAGCCAGCTTAGTTTGGTTTGCAAAATGATCTTCATCACATTTCGATTGTGACATTTGTCACTATCGCTTTCAGCGGAAGCTGATTATAGTGATATATAGAGTCATTGGGCTCTCTGCACTGGAGTCAATTAAGCAATCATCCAGACCATTCGGCAGCATATTTTGGCCAAATTATCGCTATTTCTGAGATGCCTACATGAATGAAAACATCCAAGACCGCGAACAATTGCTATCGGCCCTTACCGGGGATGTCTCCCTTATCACATGTTTTTTTACACAGATCGACGGCGCTTTTTTTGACGGTTATCAAACGGCGCGCGAGGTACTCTCACATCTTGTCTTCTGGCACCGCGAGTACGCTGCCATTTCACACGCCCTCCTTATTGGCGCTAGGCCAAAGCTGCTCAAAGGGTCACTGGCCGAGTTGAATGCGCAGGCCACCGTCGAATTTCAAGAGAAGAGTATGGTGGAACTGGCCCATTGCCTGGCTGACTTACAATCAGATCTTGCTTCAAATCTTCGCCACCTGAAGGATTGGAACGTTAACTTCCCGTTTAAACAGGGTTGCCGGGGAAAAGACGTCTCAGGACGGCTCTGTTCTATTGATTCGCATATTCGCCACCATCTGGCTCGACAAGAACGGGCTTATCGGCGCGGGGAGGCGTGGATCAAAGCGTATTATCAAGATTGACCAAATCGACGATTTCGAATTGGATGCGTATCTCCGCAATCCAACTACCAGACGGCGCTTTTAGGATCCCTCTGGCTCATCAAGGCTAGAAGTGAACATCTCCATCCACATCTCAACTTCACCGGCGCTCATCTGAGGATCATCTGTCATATCGGCCGTTGTTGTTTTCGCTCTTTGCTCCCCTTCCTGCTCCAATCTAGCCACAAAAGTTTCCGAACGCCAAACGGGCATACGGCGCGCTTGTGCTGCTTGCACAACGCGCAGATCACTGCTGACCAAAGTATATTCGGCCGCATTTTCTACCTTGCGGATGCGATTGATAAGAAGCGAATCGGCCGATCGCCCCGCTGGAGCGAAGATCACCTTCACTTTACCGCTGGAAAGCCCCTTGTCCTCACCGCCTGGCAGCCCCCGATCGAAAATGACTGTCACCAGTCGCTTCCGGCCCTGTGCGGACCAGCTGCGCAATCGCAAAACGAGTTCAACCTCATCATCGGGATCGTCTAAATGAATATCCGGCATTTTGCCAACGAGATTGTGTCCGTCAATCAGATAGTGCATGGTCGATCAGATGGTGTGCCAAAGCCGGCAAATTACTCAATGATTTCCAACTTTGCAAAGCTGGCGGCCAGACGTTTGATGCCGCTGTCGGGAAAAGCCACGGTGACCTCTTCATCGGTTCCGAGCAGCTTGCTCTCAATGACGGTGCCTTCACCAAATCGAGCATGTCGCACCCGAAGCCCGCTGCGAAACTGGGGCTTACTTGTGTCGCGCAGTGCTGTACCATCGGGAATTTCCGCATCGAGATCGCGCGGTTTTGGCGACGGTTTCGCAATGGACGATTCGGCTAGGGTACGCAGCTGTTCACCGTAGCTGCCGGAAGGCGCAGGCCTAAAAGAAGGCGAACGCGATCGACCAGATGTTTCTGGCCAATTCGAGATCCTCTCTTTGCTCTGGCGACGGCGAACCGACGGGCTGCTGCCCTCCATCAAATGCTGCGGGATATCGTCTAGAAAGCGGGAAGGAATACTAACAGAAGCATCTCCATAAAACGTGCGCCGGAAAGCGTGTGAGAGATAGACACGATCTTTAGCCCTGGTTAGACCTACATAAAGCAATCGGCGCTCCTCGGCCAACTCTTCACCATCGTCCAGCGAGCGACTGTGAGGCAGCAAGCCATCCTCAAGTCCGGTGAGGAACACGATCGGGAACTCCAGACCTTTGGCAGCATGCAGCGTAAGTAGCGTCGTGGCATTGGGAGTTTCTTCCAGGTTGTCCGCTTCCGAAACGAGTGCCACCTGCTCCAAAAACTCGCTAAGCGTAATGTCTGTGTCTTCCCCGGCTGCACCACGAAATTCTACGGCGTTTTCCCAGCGTTCCTCACCTTCCGAGGTGCCATCGTCAAGGTAATCTCGATACGCCGTTTGCTCCAGAATCACATCCAGCAGCTCGGGCACGGTAACTGTATCCCGCAGGCTAATCCAGGCGGACAGCATGTCGCCAAAACGATTGAGGGCTTTAAACACCCGGCCAGAGAACGGATGTGGCACCTCAGGATCAGTAGCCAACTTGATCAAAGCCTCCGCAGGCTGCCAATTCTGACGCTCCGCCCAATCCAGCAGGTCCTGCCTGGTTTTAGCGCCAATTCCCCGCGCAGGCACATTGAGTATCCTGCCAAGACTGACGGCATCAGCCGGGTTATGGACCAACCGCAAGTAGGCGATAATATCCTTCACCTCGCGCCGCCTATAGAATGCCGTTGCGCCGACGAGCCGGTAAGGCAGTCCCGCTCGCAGAAAAGACTCTTCTAGCACGCGCGATTGCGCATTAGTGCGGTACATGATAGCTACATCGCCACCGGAATATCCCTCCAGCATCAAACCTTCGATCGTGTCAAGAATCGTGTCCGCCTCTTCGTGTTCATTGTAAGCTTCGCGCACGACAAGTGGGGCCCCGCCCTGGCGTATGGTAAACAATTCTTTATGTACGCGGTTCGGATTGGACTTTATTACCGCTTTGGCTGCATCCAAGATAATCTGCGTGGAACGGTAATTCTGCTCCAATAGAACGATATGTGCGTCCGGGAACTGCTCGCGGAATCGCTGGATGTTGCGAAAATCAGCGCCGCGCCATTTGTAGATTGATTGATCTGAATCGCCCACAACAAAAAGATTCCCATGTTGTGCGGCCAACATCCTAAGCAACGTGTATTGTGTGGTGTTGGTATCTTGGAACTCGTCAACCAGGATGTGCTCGTAACGCTCCTGGTATTTGCGCAAGATGTCCGCTCGTTCGTCAAACAACAAGACCGTGTTCATCAAGAGATCATCAAAGTCCATCGCGTTGTTCTTCTGCAACAGAAGCTGGTATTCACTGTAAACACGGCGCGTTATTTCCGAGATGTAGTTGCTCGCCGCATACATTTCAGGGGTAACTAGTTCATTTTTGGCATTGCTGATGCCATTAAGCATTTTGTTGGGAGGGAACTTTTTGTCATCCAAATTGAGATCTTTGAGCGCTTGTTTGACCACCTGTAGCTGATCAGAAGTATCAAAGATGACAAAATCCCGATCATAAGATGGCAGACTATCCGTTTCACGGCGCAGTATACGAACACATGTCGCATGAAACGTACCCATCATCAAGCCACGCGGCTGGCCGCCAAGCAATCCCTCAACTCGATGGCGCATTTCCCTGGCCGCTTTATTGGTGAACGTAACAGCCATAATGTGCCAAGGAGAAACATTCATGTCCTGGATGAGATAGGCGATGCGAAACGTGAGGACACGCGTTTTGCCGCTTCCAGGACCAGCGAGAATAAGTACCGGACCGGGGGGCGCCGTCACGGCCGTGCGCTGGGCTTCATTGAGGCTGTCGACAGGAGTTCTCATAAGGCAATCGCTTTCTCTATAAAGTGCAAGACGCTTTCCCATTCCATACCGGGGAAACTCACCATTTCTACAAGCACCGCACATTGGGCGAAGAATTATAGCACTATCTTGTTCATCTATGAAGCTGAGTCGGGGCTCGCTGCTGCCACAAGTACCAAGTGATCGTCGTCAAGACCAGTATAACTCCCAGGAACTGCCAAAACGATGTCAAGTGTTCGTCGAGCAACAGCGCCGCCACGATCAAGGCGCTCACCAGGCGCAAGGCCATTGTGCTGCTAACCATCGCAGCCCCCAGGTGCCTGATAGAACCAATTTGAGCAACATTACAACCAGCGAGGATTCCCAGCGCCAGGGCGGCGAATATGAGCCAATCAAGAGGTTGGAGTCTACTCCACTCTGCCCCAGTCCTCCCCCAAAACAACACTCAAGACCCCGGTGGCAAAGGCTAAGGCAAATAACTGCACGATCAATAACATCTCTCCCCGAATATGGTAACGGGCCGTACCGCGCACTGCGATCATGTAGATTGCCAACAAAAGGCTGCTAGCCAATGCCAGAGAAATACCTAGCCAGTCACTACGATTCGCTGCCGGCAAGCTGTCAAATTCAAGCAGACCGCCTCCAATAAGTAGGATCGCCCCCAGTAAACTGAGGATTATGGCGCGCCCGGTATTTCGCGGCAATTGCTCGTGCAGGACAGCCCTACTTAACAGCGCCACCAGAAACGGAGTCAACAGCGTGACCAACTGCACGTAAATTGCCAGTGTAAACCGCGCAGCCAGAAAATTGGTGATTCCTCGACTAACGACAATCAAACCAAAAAGGAGCAGTCGCCTTGAGCGAAAGGCCTTCCATTCAACATGTGGCAAAAACACAGATCCGACTACCGCCAATGCTACCAGGCTCCCAAAGGCGACGATCGACATACTCGGTAGCAGGCTCACGGTCTGCAAGTAACGCGCTAGCACGGGATAGACTCCCCATCCGGCCTGGGCCAGAAGGGCAGCGCCTATCCAAGGCCAGTTGCTGCCATTGTCTCTCACCCGTTCCATAGAGCGCTTATAGTACGTGATTCAGTAGAATCTGCACGGGTTTTTTGACAGGCCCCAAGCCGTTTGCTAGAATCTCGTTCACCTAGCCCCATTCGTCTAGTGGCCTAGGACGCGGCCCTCTCAAGGCCGAAACAGGGGTTCGAGTCCCCTATGGGGCACACGGAGAGGCTTCATCCATCTGCTGGGTGAAGCCTTTTTTACTGTACCGGAAAACGTGAAACGTGACATACGGAGCTCGTTTCACGTTTTGTCTTCTTACAACATGGATACAAGATCACCAGATTCTACCGTGGCAATAATTGGAAATGGCCGCTTCCGGCGCATTATCGCCTTCTTTGGCGGTGTGATACTGCATGTCATCTGGTGGGATCTCATCGTAAGCCAGATCCCCCTCATCGGATTTCGCGCCCGCCAGACACGTGCGATGCGTCACCGCAAGTGGGCCGCAAAATTCCGCTTGCTTGCCGTGGAAATGGGCGGCGTGATGATCAAATTGGGACAATTTCTTAGCGCTCGCGTAGACGTTCTGCCCCAAGAAATCACAGACGAATTAAAGGGTCTACAGGACGAGGTTCCAGCCGTGCCTTGGAACCAGATCGTAGCCATAATTCGCGCCGACTTGGGTGATCCAGCGGACCACTTCGCCGATATCGAAAAGGAACCCATTGCTGCTGCCTCACTCGGCCAGGCGCACCGGGCCTGGCTGCTACCGGAAACTGAAGCACAACAATACGGAAAACCCGTTGTCGTGAAAGTGCAGCGGCCGCATATCGAGGACATGGTCCGCACCGACCTTGCCGCCCTGCAAGTAGTGGCTCGCTGGCTCATGCGCTACCCACCAATAAAACGCCGGGCCAACGTTCCGGCGTTGTTGGATGAATTCTCGCGTACGCTATGGGAGGAGCTAGACTACCGCTCAGAGGCCGACAATGCGGAACGTTTTGTTCAGGTGCATGCCGATGACAGGCGCATCTACATTCCGGCCGTCTACCGCGACCATTCTACCAGGCGAGTCTTGGTTCTTGAAAACGTAGAAACCCTTAAAATTGCCGACACGGCTGCCTTGATCAATGTCGGAATCGACCCCAAAGAAGTGGCAAATGTCCTGTTGGAAGCCTATTTTAGACAAGTGTTTCAGGAAGGATTCTTCCACGCCGATCCCCATCCCGGCAACTTGTTTGTACGGCCGTTAGCTAATTGGGACGGTGAACCAGGAAAACGGCCGTTCACCCTCATATTCATAGATTTCGGCATGGTGGGTCACGTCCCCAGTTTAATGGGAGACAACCTGCGCAAGGTGATGATTGGCGTTATGCAGCGCGATGCACGCCAATTGACTGAAGCCTACCAAGATCTGGGTTTCTTTCTACCAGGAGCCGATTTAGAGCGTATCACCGAAGCCCAGTCAGTGATGCTGGATCATATTTGGGGACGAAAGCTGCTGGACCTCTCTCGCCCGGACCCCAAAGAGGTACAAGAGCTTTCCAGCGAATTTCGCGATATTCTATTCGATTTTCCGTTTCAAATCCCACAGGATTTTATCTATCTTGGCCGTGCTTTGGGTATGGTCATGGGCCTAATCTCCCAGCTCGATCCGGACATCAACCCCTGGTATCAGGTCGAAAAGTACGGGCAGGAATTGCTGCTCCTCCGGGGCGAAGGGGATTTGCGGGAACTCAGCCGCGACATGATTCTGGAAGGGATACGGCCGTATCTGAACATGCCGCCGCGTATTCTCAGGCTGTTGGAGCTGGCAGAAAAAGGGAGGATAGTCGTTCAGAGCAAGCCCGATCCCTCCACCATTAAACACCAGAAGAAGATGGAACAACGCCTGAGCCAACTCAGTTGGAGCATCCTTGGCGCAGCCGGCATGCTCTCAGCTTCTCTATTATTCTTTCTGAAACGGAAGAACGAGCCTCGCGACTGATGAAAAGCTGGCTGCCCAGCAGGAAGGCCCACTTTCTGAACTGCGCTTGAAAATCGAAAACCTTGATTTCCAGGCGGCTCTACACTACCGGCGGCGCTTGCGCGATATCCTCACTACGAGAATGAAAACTTGACCATACCACAGCGACCAAGATCATGACTATGCCCAGGTTAATTGCTATGTCGGCAACATTGAAAACGCCTGGGCGCAAAGGCGTCTCGATAAAATCCAACACTTGCCCGGCCATAATGCGATCGAGCAAATTGCCCAGCGCCCCTCCGATAACCAGGCCCAAACCAGCCCGCATCAATTTGTCTTCTCGGGGTGAACGTATCAGGTAGATGAACATGCCGCTGACGACCGCAATCGTCAGCCAACCTACAAGCGGGCCGATGCCCTGGAACAGACCGAAAGCGATTCCACGATTGTAGGTCTCCCGCACAGACAGCAAGGAGTTGATCTGGGCCGGACCATATTCATTCAAATAGGAGCTTGCCCACCCCTTTGTGAGCCGGTCTGCCAGAAAGGCAATCAGAATCAATAAGTAGGGCAGCATGATAGGATCATTTACTTGCCTAGAATTCGTTTGATCCGAGCCTTGACGCTCGGTTTTTCAATCTCCAGCTTGCTGCGCAATTGGCCAAACGAGGGCTCTGTCAATTGCGTGCCATCCGAGAAGATCAGGGTTGGAACGCTGGCATAACCGCCATTGATGGCCATCAATTCTTGCCGGGCCTGCTCGTTCCGATCGATATTAATCAACTCTACCGCAATGCCATGAGACTTCAAGAAACGTTGGACGCTCCAAGAATGAGCACAGAAGCTAGATGTATACATGACAATCGTATCCGACATCGTCGCCTTACCTCATCAGCCTTCAGTAACGGGTACAAGAAAAAGTCCCCAGTCAATCAACCCACTTCTCTTGTGTACCGCAAACTGCTCAACTATCTTAACCGTCGCCAATTTCCTGATCTGTAACACTGCCTACGTCCGGCTCCAAAGATGTCTTATATTCCGCTTCCGAAACAAATACCCCTCCGGAGATTTCCTCACTGCTCACCTGGTAATTACCATCCAAATAGACAACAGCAGCTATCGGTCTGAAACAGCGATTATCGACGATAGTTTTATGCCAGGAAAAGCTGTTGCCATCTCGCTCCAAGTCGTACTCCTTGTCCGCCCGCACGCGCGTAATCGTTCCACAATGATTGCAGCGAACATAGAAATAAACACCGCGGGTGTCAACGTACTCACCAGATTTCTTTGTGCTACCAAACAACTTCTTGAAAAAACCCATTTTCTCTTCCCTCTTTTTACAGTGTCGCCAACGCCATAGCCAGGTTTTGCCGCCAGGCCGGTTGGTCAAAATCGTGCCAGACTGGCAAGAATGTCTCCATAAGGCATTGCTGTTGATCTTGTTGGTATGCATGGTAGCGTCCGACCGAATTTGCCAAGCCGGGCACCTCGCTCAAAAATCTCTGGGCCACCGTGACGTCATTCAAATCGCCAAGGTGTTCCTGCGATTGTTTCAAGCTCGCCAACACAGCCTGAACCTCAGCACCCAGTATAGGTTCAAAGAATTGTAATGCGTAACGCAGGTCCTTGAATCGGATTCGCAAGCGGTGCATTTGCACAACCGTAGCACTCGACAAGTGATCATCAAACGCGCGCACCGCAGCGACACGCTGGTAGATCAGCACAGGAGCTAAATGGCCGATCTTTTCCGGCACCCAGGGATCAGTCGTAGTCAGAACGCCCAATGCCGGCGTTTCGGTAAAATTTCGGTACGTTTCAAAAAAAGCTTGTTGTTTAGGCTCACCCAGATAGCGCATCAAGGCGGCATCACCGTTAGTTTGTTGCGACTGCCAGTAGGCAGATAAATCTTCCAACGGCCGATCAGCAAGCTCATTGTAAGATATCCAGCTTAAGACGAAAGACGGCCAGATCGCGACTGCGTCCTAACCGTCGCATAATACTGCGCAGACCGCGACGATATGCCTTAATGTCCCCGCAGTTTGAAATAGGGGCCAAACAGCTTAAAACTCGTGAAAGTACTGCGAATCGCTTTACGCATCTCATGAACTGCGATCATATCTGCATCAGCTTGTACTTGCTGCCCGTAGCCCAAGATCTTGGCCAGTTGCTGAGCCATCATCAGGCGTCCTGCTTCGGCCACGTGCAAATCAGGTGTTAGGTTCAGCGTTTCCATAGAAGCAATTATAGCAGCTATTTTGCCGATGCCGCATGTCCACGGGCTTGTTTTTCTCAAGGCTCAACCGTACAATTCATCGGTGCGAGGCGTGTGGATTATTAATTGGCACCGCAACGAGCAAACTGGAACATAATTCGCAATTTATGTGGGCGCAAAACCCTTAAGGTTGCCCGATTTGGCAGTCATAAGGCCCACGCCTACAAAGCGCATTACCGAAATAAACACACAACGTTCTTGCAGTTTGTTCACCTTAACGAGGAAATATCTGTGGCAGGAGCAACCGTAATGGATAGACAGGCTGAACAAAAAGCTGCGCTAGAAAAGATTCGTACCGGTCTGGCAACCAAAGTGCGCATTTTGGCCAACCGTGATGGCTGCCCTTACTGTCAGGCAATGGAGGGCGTATATGAGTTTGACGACGTGCCCGAATTACCGCACGAAGGGTGCTCCCACCCGGACGGTTGTCGCTGCTTCTACGCGCCTGTTTTGGACCAGTTTGGTCCCTGAGATAGTTGATTTGTCTACAGGTTCCTCTCATTCCCGGCATTTGAATAGTACAAGCGCGGCACGCGCGTGTTAATATTGGTCAATACCTCATACGGGATCGTACCGGCCCATTCTGCGATGTCCTCGCAGGTAATAGCCACACCCGTTTCACCGTCTTCCCCAAGCAAGATCACTTCATCATTATTGTAAGCCGTCTCCCAACCAATATTGACCATAAGCTGGTCCATACAGATCCGGCCGACAACCGGGTAACGCTTGCCGCGAATGATCACCTCCGCCCCATCTGACGCTGCTCGAAAATAGCCGTCACCATATCCTACAGGGATAGTCACAACACGCGTCATCTTGTCACTTTGCCAGGTCGAGCCATAGCTTACAGGATGGCCAGGCTGGACCACCTTAAAATACACAACCCGCGATTTCCAGGAGAGGGCCGGCCGCACCTCAATCGTATGCGGCACTTCATTCGAAGGGTATACCCCATAGAAACACAATACCGGCACGCACCATATCAAAATGGCTCTCTGGCAGCTGCAAAATCGCACCTGAATTAGCAATGTGGCGCAGCGGTGGTTGAGGAAAGCCACGCTGATCGTAGAAAGCCAGCACCTGGTAGAATCGCTCCAGTTGCAGCCGGGCGGAAGACAGATCCACCGCATCGGCGTTGGCAAAATGAGAGTAGATACCTTCTACCTCAACACAGTCACATTGCAGGGCCGTTTCCAAAAGCGTTGGCGCGTTGTAATAATGCACACCAATGCGCTCCATCCCCGTGTCAATCTTAAGATGGACCTTGGCCCTAACGCCTACATGCTTTGCCACCTGGTTGATTTGCTGCAGTTTTTCGACGGAAGAAGCAGTGAGAGTGAGATCATGTTGCAAGAAGAGCGGCACTTGATTGCCGATGATGCCACCCAACACCAGAATAGGGGCGCTGATCCCCGCTTCACGCAGCAGAATCCCTTCTTCCAGAAAAGCCACCCCCAAGTAGACGCCGCCAAGGGCAACCAAATGGTGCGCTACCGGAACGAGTCCGTGTCCATAGGCATTGGCCTTGAGTATAACCATGACCCTGGCCGGAGCCACCGCCCGCTGGATGGCGCGATAGTTCTCGCTCAGGCGATCCAGATCTACTTCCACATTGGTCGGGCGAACAACCCCGTTTTCGCTGATAGTCGACTGGTTAATATGCATAATTCTATTGTAACCTAAGCATTGCCTATCCCGGTAATTGTCCAATGCTGGGTCGCGAATCTGGTTTTTGGTCGTCTGGAGCCTGCTCCAAATAAAGGAAGCAGCGGCAGATATGCTCATCGGAAGCGGGCTTCTTCGTACGCTCAACACATCGTCCCCGCACTCCAAAAGGAAAACACCCTTGCGTAATGGCACGACACCCTCTAGAATTAAGGTAGTAGTTCATAGTTTGTTATAAATCTATAGGAACGGCCGTTCGGGAGAGAACCTTTGCCACGTTGCGTGGAGGTCGCCGAAGGGGCAAGCCAGGAGATTCCTGGTGAATCTCTCAGGCAAAAGGACCGTGCGGACAGGTGCCTTCTGGAAAGCAGCGAACTTTTAGTTGCAGTACGCCGCACCGAAGGGGCAAACCAGACCTTCGGTCTGGTGAAACTCTCAGGTATACGACAGAGGACGCTGGCATAATAACGTGCCACGCGTCCTTTTTTTATTACTAGGTGAGATTAAGGAGATAAAAATGAGCACAAAAATCCTGCCCGACCTGTATTATACCAAGGAAGATGAATGGATACGCGTGGGCGATGGTGAAGCTGCTATTGGCATCACAGATCACGCGCAGGATTCACTTTCAGACATCGTGTACCTGGAGCTCCCCGCTGAAGGTGATTCCTTCGGTATGGGAGAAAGCTTTGGAGTCGTTGAATCCGTCAAAGCCGCCGCTGACCTGACGATGCCCGTTGGAGGCGAAGTGACGGCCGTAAACGAAGGTATATTGGATGAGCCGGAAACGGTAAACCATGATCCGTATGGCTCCTGGCTGATCAAGATTGAAATGAACGATCCCTCAGAACTAGAGCAACTGATGGATGCTACCGCCTATGCAGCCTACTGTGAAGAACGCGAATAGCGATTAGAGTGCGAATCATTGCACCCTATCATCTGGTGAATCAAACATGACTATTACTGCTTATCCTCACACGAATTTGCAAGACATTATCCAGGCGAACCGGGATCCACAATGGCAATGGCAATGGCCTTCGCAATCGCGACCTTTTGGCACCTGCCGATCGTTTCGTCAAACGCCACATTGGACCACGCAGCCATGACGTGACCAGTATGCTTGACTTCCTTGGCCTATCCTCATTAGAAGCATTGATCGCTGAGGCCATCCCCGAAACTATCCTCCTCGAAAAACCACTCAATCTGCAGCCGCCACGAAGCGAATCGGGCGTTCTGGAGGACCTGCGTCAGTTAGCCGCGCAAAACAAAGTGTACCAATCCTTTATTGGCCAGGGCTATTATGGCACGATCACACCGCCAGTGATCCAGCGCAATATTCTGGAGAACCCCGGCTGGTATACGCAATACACACCCTACCAGCCGGAGATTGCCCAAGGGCGCTTGGAAGCGCTAATCAACTTTCAGACAATGATTAGCGATCTCACGGGCATGGAAATTGCCAACTCATCGCTCCTGGATGAAGGCACGGCCGCCGCCGAGGCCATGACTCTGTGCCAGCGTGCCCTACCACGAACATCGACAGCAAACACGTTTTTTATCTCCGAACTGTGCCACCAGCAGACCATCGCTGTAGTACAAACAAGGGCCGAACCATTGGGCATCCATATTGTCGTCGGGGATCACGAAACATACGATTTCAGCGAGCCAACCTTTGGTGTACTGTTACAATATCCGGCAACCACAGGTGATGTGCTTGACTACAGTTCCACCGTCCAAAAAGCGCATGAAGCCGGCGCTCTGGTCGTGGTAGCAACTGACTTACTCGCTCTGGTCCTCTTGCGAACCCCCGCTGAATTTGGCGCCGATGTTGTTGTTGGCAACAGCCAGCGTTTTGGTGTGCCCATGGGCTACGGAGGCCCCCATGCCGCATTCATGGCCACCCAGGATAAATACAAGCGCATTATGCCTGGCCGTCTGATTGGCGTCTCGCTGGATAGTTCCGGCAAACCAGCTTACCGGCTGGCATTACAAACACGCGAGCAACATATCCGGCGTGACAAGGCCACCAGCAATATCTGCACCGCCCAAGTGCTTCTGGCCATTATGGCCTCCATGTATGCTGTGTATCACGGGCCGGAAGGATTGCGCCGTATAGCCAGACGGGTCCATTTACTGACCGCCGTCCTGGCTGCCGGCCTGGAGCAACTGGGCTACGAGCTGAACAAGGCCCCAACCTTTGACACCCTACACATTAGTGCCGGCCCGCGTTCGTTGGCGGAAATTCGAGCTGCTGCCCTGAATCACCAGGTCAATCTGCGTTATTATGGCGACGAAGCCGCCGGAGTGTCACTGGACGAAACGGTAACGACCGAGGATTTGCAAAAATTACTGCTTATTTTCGGCGCAGAGCCCGGCCAGTTTGACTTAAGAGCTTTGGCTGACAATGTCGACCTGGCTTATGATGAGACGCTAGCGCGTAAAAGAGATTTTCTAACCCACCCTGTCTTCAATAGCTACCTTTCAGAAACCGAAATGCTGCGCTACATCCACCGTTTGCAGGAACGAGATCTCTCGCTGACCCATTCCATGATTCCCTTAGGCTCCTGCACAATGAAACTTAACGCGACGGCCGAAATGCTTCTGATCACCCTGCCCGAATTCGGCCATCTGCATCCCTTTGCCCCCCTGGATCAAACCAAAGGTTACCAGGAACTCTTCCGTCGTCTCGAAACATGGCTGGCAGAAATCACCGGCTTTGCGGCCATATCTTTGCAGCCCAACTCTGGCGCCCAAGGTGAATATACCGGCATGTTGGTCATACGCGCCTATCACCATGCACGCGGAGACAAACAGCGTGATATCTGCCTCATTCCTAGTTCAGCACACGGCACCAATCCAGCCAGCGCCGCTTTGGCGGGCATGAAAGTTGTTGTCGTCCAGTGCGACGACAACGGTAACATTGATGTCGCAGATATGCGTGCCAAAGCCGAGAAACATCGCGATAACCTGGCCGCCACCATGATCACCTACCCATCCACCCATGGTGTGTTTGAGAAAGAGATCAAGGAAATCTGCCAGATTGTTCACGATAACGGCGGCCAAGTGTACTTGGATGGCGCCAACATGAACGCTCAAGTCGGCTACACTTCCCCAGGGATTATCGGGGCTGATGTTTGCCACTTAAACTTGCACAAGACTTTCGCCATACCACATGGCGGTGGTGGCCCAGGCATGGGTCCAATTGGCGTGGCACAGCACCTCGCTCCTTTCCTGCCCGACAATCCCGTTGTGCCGGGAACAGGGGGAACACAGCCCCTTGGAGCCGTATCGTCGGCCCCGTGGGGCAGCGCCAGCGTTTTACCGATCTCCTATGCCTATATCGCCTTGATGGGTGATTGGGGTCTTTCTGTAGCGACACAGATCGCCATCCTAAACGCCAACTACATGGCCGAGAAGCTGGATCCATACTTCCCCGTGCTCTATCGTGGCCTCAACGGCCGTGTCGCCCACGAGTGCATCATCGAACTACGCCATCTGAAAGATTTTGCCAGCGTGGAAGATGTTGCCAAGCGGCTCATGGACTTCGGCTTCCATGCTCCGACCATGTCCTTCCCCGTCCCCGGCACCCTGATGATCGAACCTACCGAAAGCGAATCGAAAGCTGAGCTAGACCGTTTTTGCGAGGCCATGATCACCATTCGTCAGGAAATCGAGGCCATCAAAAACGGAGAAGCGGACCCTGAAAACAACGCACTTAAGAACGCACCGCATACGGCCGAAGTTGTGTCTGCTGATGAGTGGGATCGACCCTACTCGCGCGAACAGGCCGCCTATCCCGCCCCCTGGGTAAGAGAGAGCAAATTCTGGCCATATGTCGGCCGTGTTGACAACGTTTACGGCGATCGCAATCTCTTTTGCATGTGCGTACCGATCGAAGAATACGCTTAGGAGTCTTGCATTTACGTGGCATAAAAAATGCCCGGCCATTGTCTGGTCGGGCATTTTTCATTGGTTTCGCTGCCCCCGCTACTCCATTCTGATTGCGTTCACAAAGTCAACCGGGATAGGTCCATTCGACCATATTGCAATCGAATCCACAGGAATAGCCTCAAGCCCCTCGACAAAGGTCACGCAGTTGGCCAAATTGGGGCAGCGCTGCTGCATGATCTGCACATGAAAAGTGAAATCGTCGACTCCTGCTTCACGTGCCAGACGCAGATAACGTTCCCTGCTGCGCATCACCGCCGCCAACCGCGAATCAGCAGATTGTGTTTCGATGAATTTCTGTTCTTGCATGGCCAGGCCGCTAACCCCAGCAGAAATCATCGCGCGAATGGCCCCATCACTTAAACTGTCGACTGTATTGCGCACCGGACCCCACATCATCTCAAATCCATTCTCTGTAGCCAGCTTCGCCGCGCGGGCCACCACGTTTACTTCCGGATCCGGGCTGTCCAGCGTTTGCATTTCATTAGCAGGAGTCATTCCCGAACCGTTTTCACTGTTGAAACCTATTGTGGAAATACCTGCAGCCTTCAACTCGTCAGCCCGTTCTACTGCCCGCTGCACCTCCGCATAAGAGGCAACCATCAACATTTTCTTTACCGGTGCGTTCAGGGCCAACATACCGCTCAAGTCTCTCTCGCGCGCATATACATAGGAAGGGCCAAACTCAGGGAGCCAGTTAGACCAGCGTATCATCAGCGGCAAATGATCATCTGCAGGCTGAGAAGCCAACGATCCTCCCCCAATATCCTCCCTATAAGAAGGCAACTCCGCCGCACCGGAAGAAGCGCGCTGTGGTTCTTGATTGTCTGCTGCAAGTGACGATAAAGCGGCAATAAAAACCGCTGTAGCCACAATAACCAGCATTGCGAACGCCTTGAGATTAACCATCCTTTAGCCCACCATATTCCATAGTTTGTATCATCGCCAACTGATTATAGCACAGATGTTCGCCATTTCGACGTAATCTGTTTCACATTCTTAACCATGACTCACACGCGAAAAGGGCTTTCTACAATATCCGCTTCTCCGAATAATGCAAAAAGCCCTGCCTACTGTGGCCACACAGTCTCAGCTCTGCATACTGCTGACCGCCGACTGTTTACTGTTTACCGTTCACTGTTTACCTTTCACTGTTTACCGTCTACTGTTTACCGTCTACTGTTTACTGTTATTGCGCCGGCGTCGTCTGAGCGTACACCTCGCTAATATCGAAAGCGCGCTCCTCCAGTGCCAGGGCCCCGGCATCAATTTCCGCCAGCGCTTCCGCATCAAGTTCTACATAATCGACCAACTCCAGAGTTTCTTTATTTGGATCATCCCCTCTCCAGCCAACTTGAATATTGCCCACGCCGGGAGCGTAGGATTTGACCTGGAAGGCGCCGGGTTCGTCCGCGCTAAACTCGTCGATCAAGAGAACGTCTTCAAAACAGTCGAATTCCACACAGCTCTCCTGGTTCACTTCGTATACTTGCGCGCGGTCCGACCAGCCCACTTCAGGTCCCCAACCCTGGGCATAGCTGGGTGTATCCGGCTGCGGATCTGCATACATCTTGATTCCCGCCAGCGCACCTTCCAATCCTGCGATCCAGGGTCGGCCTTGAACGAATTCTCCCTCCGACCATTCCTCTGGGTACTCTCCAAAGTACCAGACATTACCCTCGTTGTCCTGGGCGTAGAACGCTATTTCCGTCTCCTCCAACTCATCATCTGCGTAATCTACGATCCAGGCCACCACCGTCTCCACACCATTGATTTCTTTGGTGAGGTTGGTGACGGTCCACACAATGCGATGAGGAGTGATTGTGCCGTCATCCTCTTCGGTAGATCCCTCTAGCGTTAACTGTCGCCCCGGCGGCATAGGCAGCCAATTGTTATTGATATCAGTTGGGTTGTCGAAGTTGTTGGCATCGAAACCTTGCAGCACCTCGTCAACGGCAGCCGCGTCCGCCAAGGGGTCTTCCTCAACGGGTGGGGACACCGCCGCCGCCGTTGTTCCGTACACATCACTTATCTCGTACGCGTGCTCCTCCAAGGCCAGTGCCGCCTCACGAATCTCTGCCATGACCTCTGGTTCGAGCTGCACGAAGTCGATCAGATCCAGTTCCTCGTGCCCTGCATCTTCACCGCGCCAGCCCACGGCCACATTGCCAATACCTTGCGCATAATACTTCTCCTGAAATGCGTTCGGCTCTCCCTGGCTGAACTCATCGATCACCAGAACATCCCCCCCGCAGTAGGCGGGGACGCAGATTTGTTGGCTCATCCGGTATACCTGGCCACGATCTGACCACTCGACTTCGGGTGCCCATCCTTGAGCATAGCTGGGTGTTCCCAGCCGTGGCTGCGCCCACATCTTGACCCCTGCCAGCGCACCTTCCTGTCCGGCGATCCAGGCCGGGGCGTCGACGAACTCCCCATCCTCGTACTCCTCAGGATACTCACCCAGGTACCATACGTTGCCGTCGTTATCCTGGGCATAAAAGGCGATCTCCGCCTCCACCAGCTCGCCATCGGCAAAATCCTCGATCATCGCCACGACCGTCTGCACACCTTCAATTTCCTTGGTCAGATCGGTGACTGTAAACTCGATGCGATGCGGAATGAGCTCGCCATCCTCTTCCGTGGATCCTTCAAAGATCCATTGGCTCCCCGCCTGCAAAGGTAACCAGGCATTGTCGATATTTATCGAATTATCGAAATTGCTCGGATCAAATTCTTCAAAATCTTCAAAATCCACCTCCGGTGGACGCGCTCTCAACGGCTGTTTCCACGGGAGCTTCACTGCTGCATGCCACAACTCCAAGGCCAGTAGCAAGGTGACTACCAATGAGAATTTCCGAATACGAAACATGGTTTCCTCCTGAATACCATGAAGAACAATACGCTGTTTATTCATTAGATGCTCCAGAAGAAACAGCGCATTGCCCTTCGATTGTGACACATTCGCATTCAATGATGTTAGTTACTGTGGCGCAGTGTGCCAATCTTAATTAACTGCCTAAAACACTCTTTTATCGCTCTCAGGCCAGGAGCGCCCGCGCTGCTAAGATCAGCAGAACGCAATTGACCCTTGCCAAAGCGCAAGTACAGTGCCGGTAAAACGTAAAGATTGAGCAGCGTCGAAGTGAACAGGCCGCCTAAGAATGACGATGGCCATCGGATGTTCAATCTCATGCCCGGGAATATTGCCGGCCACCACCAGGGGTACCAGGGCCAAGCCCGCCGTTAAGGCCGTCATCAGGATCGGCGAAATCCGCTCTTTCGACCCGCGCATAACCAGATCGCGACCAAAGGGCTCGCCTTCCTCCTCTTCGAGATGCTGGTAATGGTTGATCATCATGATCCCATTTCGGGCAGCGACCCCTAAGATGGTCAGAAAACCGACCATCGAACCGAGCGAAATCACCCCGTCACTAAAGATCTAGGCTGCCAAGATACCACCCACCAGGGCTGCCGGTAGGCTCAAGAAGGACAGCGTCGCCATCAGCCAACTGCCGACTGAGATGCGCAGAGAGGAGGAAGATAATCAGCCCGGCGACAAGGGCCGCGACCATGATACGCTGGCTGGCTTCCTGCCTTTCGGCGAATTCGCCTAACATCACGGCGCTGTAGCCAAGAGGGAAATCGACTGTTTCCAGAACCGCTTCAACCTCGGCCACAACAGAGCCGAGATCGCGCCCTTCCACATCCGCTTCCACATGCAAGCGGCGTGCCAGGTCTTCACGATAGATGGCATTAGGAACGGGCACGATATCGATATCGGCCACTTCCTGCATTTGCACCTGCCCACCGCCGGGCGTGTCAATCAGCAGATTTTGCACACTGGTTAGACTATCGCGGTTTTGCGGCGTGCTCCACACATTGACGTCGAACGTGCGGTTGGCTGGTATGAATATCGCCAACTTCTTCGCCTGCTATCAGGTAGGCCGCTGCCCGGCGCACGTCGCCCGGTTTGAGCCCATACTGTTGGGCCTTTTCCAGGTCTACTTGCACTTGTATTTGCGGGACATCCACCAGGAGTTCCGTATGCAGTTCCGTGAGACCTTCAATACCTGCCAGCTTGCCTTCGATCTCGGCCGCTTTGGAGCGCAGCACATCCATATCTTCGCCATAGATGCGAATGACGATCGGATGGCTTGAACCGGTCAGTACCTCCCTGATCCGCTCTTTCAGATAGGTCTGCACATCACGGTACAATCCTGGGTAACCGTCAACCATGGCTTGGACTGAGGCCAGGGTCTCGTCATAATCAACCGAGGGATCGACGCTGATCCAATTCTCGCCGAAATAGATGCCGTACACTTCATCCATCAACAGCGCCTGCCCGATGTGCGAGCCGCAGTTGCGCACTCCAGGAATCGTCAGCAACTCTTGACACGCCTCTTGTGAGATGCGCACCATTTCCGGATGGGATGTGCCAGGCTTGCCCAACCAATGCATCAGGAAATCTCTTTCCTTAAACGATGGCAGCAATTCCTGCCCCAATAAGGGATACACCAGGATGCCGATCAGCAGAATTGTGGCGAAAGAGGCATAGGCAAAGCGTGGTTTATTGAGTGTCGGCGCCAATGTCCGCGTATAGATGCGATGTAACGGGGGAATGATCGGCGAGACGCGATCCTTGACCGGCGCATTGGAGATGAGAATCAGAACCAATGCCGGCGTGACCGTCAGGGCCACCAAGGGTGAAACCAACGCCGCCACGACATACGCCTGGGCCAGGGGGCGGAAAAAAGCGCCCGATAAACCTTCCAGGAAGAAGACCGGCAGCAAAGCCGTCATTTCGATTAACGAAGCATAGACAATGGCGTTGCGCACCTCAACAGAGGCGTCCAACACAATATCCTCCGCCGGCTTTTCACTGCCCGCCAGGCGATCCTCGCGCAAACGGCGCACGATATTCTCTACGTCGACGATGGCGTCGTCGACGACAGCGCCGAGAGCAATCACCAGCCCCGCCAACACCATCACATTGATCGTCGTATCAAACAAGGAGAGAACGAGCAAGGTGATCACCACTGTCAGGGGGATGATCGTGGCGCTGATCAAGGCGATACGCCAATCCCAAAGGAAGAGCAGCAGGATCAGAACCACCAGCAAAGCGCCGATGAGCAGCGACGTCGTCAGATTGTCGATCGCCAACTCCACGAAGGTCGCCGGGCGGAAGATGGTGGTGTCGATATCGATGCCGGGCAGACCGGGCGCCATCTCAGCCATCGCCGCTTCCACGCCATTCGTCACCTCCACCGTGTTGCCCCAGGGGAACTTCTCTATGATCAGCAGCAGGCCTTCGCCGTCATTGATGACCGCGTCGCCAATCATAGGCCAGGTATCCATCTTTACATCGCCAATGTCATCCAGGCGTAAGGGCTCGCCATCGCTGTTCGTCTTATCATTGATGGCGACCTGGCCCAGGTCTTCCGGCTCCATGATAGACGTGACATGCCGGATCGGTAGCCTCTGGTTGGGGGTCTCGAGAAATCCACCGGTACCGACGACCGATCCTTCTGCATGCTGTACCATGCCGACATCCAGGGTCTCCGAGGTGACCTGCAAGACCTCGTCTAGCGTAGTCCCATTGGCTGCCAACAGTTCCGGCTCGACCTGCACCATCGGAATCTGAATCTGCTCGCCCCACATGGCCACATTGGCCACGCCGGGCACGCGCAATAATTGTTCCCGGATCTTCCAATAGGTGATCATCGACAGTTCCTGCACCGAGTATTCATCGGAAGAGATGCCGATTTTGACCGTCCGCGCGGTAGAGGATAGGGGCGGCAGCATGAAGGGCGGAGCCGCCCATTTCGGCAGTGTCGGCGTCACGATTGCCAGCCGCTCTTGTACCAACTGTCGCGCTTCCATCAGGTCGATTCCCGGCTCAAAGATGAGCAGGATCGACGACAACTGGTTAACCGACTTGGAACGCATGACGTCCAATCCTGGCATCCCATTGAACACCTCTTCCAGGGGAACGGTGATCAGCGATTCCACTTCGGCGGAGGAGAGCCCCAAAGCCGGGGTTTGAATCTCCACCCGCGGCGGGGCAAACTCAGGAAAACGTCGACCGACATGCTCCGAATCTGGCTGATGCCAAAAATCATCAGTAACGCCGCGCCGAAAACCACCAGGTAGCGATACTTAAGACTTTTGGCAACGATCCATTGCATCTCGTTCATTTGCCAACTCCGGTATCAGCGCCAAACAATTCGGGCGCGCCGACTGTCACAACTTCAGTCCCAACTGCTGGTCCGTCTAGAAGAAAGGCCTGACCACCCTCTATATAATCAACCGTGATGGGGTGCCGGACAAATGTCAGCGGCGCCGGATTTGTGTACGCCCAGGTCTCGCCATTCAAGCCATAAAGCACAGCCGAGTAGGGAATAACCAATCCCTGCGCTGCACCACCGGCCATCGGAAGCTTTACAAATACCGGTTGTCCTTCAGACAGACCATTCTGTGCACTTGCTAACGTGAAGAAGAGCGACTCCTCATCCTCATCCCCCTCTTCGTCGGCATCCTCCGGCTCGAAAAAGTCGGCCAGCCAACCTTCTTCCTCATCCTCGTCGTCAACATCCTCTAGCAGGACGTGAGCCGGCTGGGTCGTATCTATCTTGGCCGATGTGCCCTTCGCCAACAATACGCGCACGATCCCTCCGCTGGGATCGGTAACCTCACCCTTGACGTTTTGAGTATCAGACGCTTCCCCTTCTTCAACCGGTGCTGTCTGGATACCCAATCGTTCAGCAGCCTTCTCGGTCAATATCACACGATTGAACTCTGACCCCTCAATTTCCTCTAAATGGGCCGGCTCTTCTTTGGCCGTCTCTTCTGATCCGCCACCGCATGCCGCAAGGGACATTGCGGCTAGGATCAGTAGAGATAGAATCATCCAACGCTTCATTGTCTGCATCTTAATAAACCTCCTTAAGCAAGTAACATTTCTTGGCGATCAGCGAACTCTTTGTCTCAAACTGGCCACCGACGTTTCTTTGATCGTTGTTTACATTCATTTATTACGCTGCCTCAGGCGCCGGCGATGGCTGCGCGCCAACAGCGGCCTCTGCGGCTGCCGGTGCGGGGCTAGGCCAACGTAAGTAAAGAGCCGGTACGACAAACAGGCTATACAATGTTGCTGTAACCAGGCCGCCCACGATGACCGCGGCCATAGGCCGTATAATCTCGCTGCCTGCGAGATTCCCGCCTACCAGCAGCGGTAAAAGAGCCAGCGTAGTTACCACGGCCGTCATCAAGATCGGCGTCAGCCGCTCTCGCGCACCACCCGCGACGAGTTCCGCTCCCTCGCTTTTTTCTTCAAACGGCCCGAGGTTCCGCAATTGATCGATCAGGCCCAAGCCGTTGCGTAAGGCGATCGCCAGCACACCAAAAAACCCAAACAGTGAGCCTATCGATAGCACACCGCCGCCCAACAGTACCGCCAGCACGCCGCCGGCCAAGGCCATGGGTAAGGTTATGAAAACGAAAAACGACAGGCGCCAGCTCGAGAAAGCGGCCTGCATAAGCAGATAGACGCCGATGATCACAGCAACGGCTATCGCTATTAGGCGCTGTTGGTTCGCCTGCACCCCTTGAGCATTGCTCAATACTTCGACATGGTACTCAAACGGAATTTCTAGGCCCTGCAGACTACTTTCGACATCCGCCGTAACCGCATCAATACTACGTCCGCTTACAATGGCATTGACGTCAATAAAACGTGAGACAGCGTCCCGTTCAATGACAGTTGCAGCCGGCGCGATGCGCACATCGGCCACTGCTGACAAAGGCACCTGGCGACCGCTGGGTGTGTCAATCAGCAGTTCACTAACGTCACTCAAGTTGTTGCGCAATTCAGGCGCACCCCATACGATGACGTCAAACACCTTTTGTTCTTCAAATAAGTTGCCGACCTGAATCCCTGACAACAAGGTAGTCGTCTGTCGCCGAACATCGCCCGGCTTCAAACCGTATTGCTCGATGGCCGAAAGGTCCACTTCAATTTCTACTTGGGGTTCTTCTGGATACACAACCGCTTGCGCATCGTCGATGCCATCAATTGCAGCCATAGTCAGCGCCACTTCTTGCGCTTTGTCGCGCAAGATACCCAATTCGTGACCATAGACGCGTACGGTAAGATCTGTGTCCGATCCACTCAATATTTCCCCGATTCGCTCCGGCTGGTAGGTCTGCAGTTCGCGAACCAGCCCTGGATAGCCATTGATAACATCTTCAATGGCCGCCGTTGTGGCTTCATAGTTAGCCCCTGAGGCGATGCTCACCCAGATTTCTCCGGAATTAATACCAACCACCGCATCACCCGTTATGGCTCGCCCCACATGCGATCCCACATTACGCACCCCGGGAATAGTCCGCAGTTCATCGCTCGCCTGCGCCGATATACGGTTCATTTCTATACGTGACGTACCAGGCGCGGCCTCAATACCAATCAATAAATCGTTCTGCTTTAAAGAGGGCAGTAGCGAAACGTCAAGCAAGGGTAATGCAATCAGGCCAACCACGATAAAGACGCCGGCCACGATCAGCGCCGCGTAGGGCGAACGGACCGTTCGCTTTACGATCCCATGGTAGAAACCCTCCAATCCACGTGCGATGGGAGACTGCCGTTTCAACGAGGTGTCAGAAAGCAGGCTAACGGCCAACGCCGGCGTGACAATCAGGGCCACGAATAGAGATGCTATGATGGCCAGGACATAGGAGACGGCTAGGGGTTGAACGAATGAGCCGGTCAGTCCTGGCAAGAAGAAAATGGGCAAAATCATCAGCAAAATGATCAACAACGCAAAACCTAAGGGGCCGCGCGTTTCAAGCACAGCATCCAGGATAATCGACATCGCTGATTGGTCACTGCCTTCTTGTTTGTGCTGGCGTAGGCGCCGGGCGATATTGTCCACGTCGACGATGGCATCGTCCACGACAATGACCAGTGCCCCGATTATGCCAGCAAGCATCATCATGTTGAAAGTAGCCCCAGTCAAGTGAAGCACCATCCCCGCTGCGACCAGCGATAAGGGGATCGCCAAGAAACTGATCAACGCCGTGCGCCATTGGAAGGTGAAGGCCAGGAGCGCCAGAGCCACAAGGACAACGCCAATTAACGCCAAGATACCCAGATTGCCCACCGCCGATTCGATGTAATTCGCCGGCCGGAAGAGGCTAGTATCCATGTCCATCCCTTGCAGACCAGGCTGCAAGTCCGCCAATGCTTTTTCCACTCCACTCGAAACTTCGAGTGTACTCGCGCCAGGAAACTTCTCTATGACCAGAATCAGACCAGGTCCATCGGTTAGAGCAGCATCTCCAATTAACGGCTGGTGATCTTCCACCACGGTGGCTACATCGCCCAGCAGCACATTTTCCTTATCCACCACTGCAATCTTGGCCAAATCCTCCGCGGATGTGATCGGCAGAAGATGCCGTACACTGAGCCTTTGATTGGGGGTATCTATCCACCCTGCGGTGCCTGGAGACGAAGACTCTAAATAGCTCAAGGGTGAAACCCACAGCGCTTCACCGGTGGTTTCGATGATTTGCTGCAACGAAACACCGTTGTCGTGTAATTCTTGCGGGTCAACTTGCACCTGCAGCTGTCGCTCTCTCTGGCCCCAGACAGCCACATTGGCTACACCCGGCACGCCTAGCAAGCGCGGTTTAATATTCCAGCGGGCCAACACCCCCATCTCGATCAAGGACAGTTCATCCGAAGAAAGCCCGACCATCATCGCCCGGTTGGTCGAGGACAAGGGCTGCATCATAACCGGCGGTTGTGACACATTTGGCAGCGCGTGCGCCTGGGTCAGCCGCTCCTGTACCATTTGTCGCGCCCGAATCGGATCCGTCCCCGGTTCGAAGACGAGCAGGATTGAGGACAATCCGGCGACCGACTCAGAGTAAATTTGGTCGAGCCAGGCCACGCCATTGAGCAAGTCCGCCTCCATGGGGACGGTGATAAAGGATTCGACCTCTTCGGCGGACAGGCCGAGTGCTTCGGTCTGGACCTCAACATAGGGCGGGTCAATTTCGGGGAAGACGTCTACAGGCATCTGGCGAAGCTGTATGAAACCCAAAACCAACGAGATCCCGGCAAGAATAATTACCAGGAATCGCAGCTTCATGCTCGATTCGACAATCCAACGTATCATAACTAAAGACCTCCTGGCGCGGGCGCACCTAATCGTTGTTAAAGCGTGTCGCCACAATATATAGCCACATATATCATCTGCTTGACGCAATGACCTTGACTCTGTATTCGATTTTATTGAAGCTCAGTCTTTGATGGACACTGGCTAGATTGTAGGGTTCGTTGCGAGGCCTCGTTTGTCAGAAGCCGGGTTCCTTCCTACAAAGGCTGAGAATTTATTAGAGTCTATTAAGAATTATCTGAACCTAGTCTTACGATCAGACTTACGAGTCCAACTTCATTTCAGTGAACTTAAGACGGCTAAAAGACTAATGCAAATCAAACCTAATGTTTCTGCGACCTGGGTCGGGTCCCTCACTGTCAATACACTGCAGCACTATGTCGCCAACAATAGAAATATTATCATGCAATCTAGTCTTGCGTCAATAGGCAATATTATATAGTGCAACACCTTTCTGTCAGCAATGCATGATTGTGAATCAACAAATCTGCGGGGAACATTGCTGCTTGATCTGCAAGCCGGCTATTATGGCCGGCAAGTAGCTTGCAAAATGTTATCGATTGCAGATCAAGCGACCAGTTTGGCGCATCTCACCTCTGACGTATGTTCGTCAACGGGCTTAAGGATGTCATTATTATATTATAGAGATGCCTCTCACAACATCCTCACAGGATCATTGCGGCCTGCACGGCCGTCATCCCAGACTGGCTAATTTTTCAACTGTAGATGAAAAAATGGCATCCCACCACCCTCCCGCTGTGAGGTGAGATGCCATGAATAAACAATCGATCCCTATCTGGCCGAAGTGTACCTTAACAGCTCTCTCCCATTACCATCGGTAATGGCCAGAGATGTCGCCGATATCTCGTATGTTGCAGCTAACGGTAACAATGACAGATAAGCAGCTTCCTGCCCCATGATGCCTGGGGGATCTTGGCACATCGTCTGCGTGCCTGCCGCGATGCCGATCGATATTGCGCTGTCGTCAGCGGTGTAATTCGCCGAATAATCGTTGCAGCCGGAGGAACCGCTGAGCTGCCCATCTTCGCCAAATAGAGCTGTGATCGTCGTTCCGGGCAGCATAGGCTCAGGCGAACCACCTAGGTTGTAAGATTGCAAAGACCAACTCGAACCTATCAACGGTGGGCGAGTGGCAGCCTCCGCAACCGTCACATTTTGATCTTGGGCTTCCGTCTGCCCATCACGGCCGAGCGCCTCCAGCCGGTAAGCGTAGGACCCTGCTGTATCTAAGCAATCCTGGAAACTTCCACTAAAAGGCGCGCTGGGCACGATAATCACACCATTGCGCAACACATCTATTTGCAGAACATCACCGCCAACCTGCCAGGTTACTACGACGCAGTCGCCAGCCTGTATTTGTGCTGGATTCACCGTAAACGTATAGATAACCGGCGGAATCGGACTTGGTGTTATGGGCGGAGGCACCGGCGTATCTGTCACCGGGGGGGGCACAGGCGTATCTGTCACCGGGGGGGGGACAGGCGTATCTGTCACCGGCTTTGCAACAACCGTAATAAGTCGCTGTAAGCGGCTCGTCCCTCCGGGACCACTGGCCTCAATGACATAATTCATCTGGCCCGTACCGGGCGGGCAATCTTGCATGGTGCCGCTAATAGGCGCTCCCCCTGGCCACAGATCCACATTATTGCGCAGCAATTTCACCGAGCTCACATTGCCCGTTACCGACCAGACAATATCCACACAACTGCCGGCCATAATCTGATTCGGGGGCTCGACTGTAAAGCGCTCAATAACCGGTGCGCCCGGCACCGTCTCCACGAAGACCGTTATCTGCCTTACTTCAACACTGTTATCCAGCTTGACCACTCGCAATTCATAATTTGTGGTCACCGGCGGGCATTCCATACGGCTGCCTTGTGGTGGCACTTGGTTTTGCTGCCACGGTTGCCCCTGCGCATAGAAGTATACAGCTTGCGCCCCGGTCACAACCCAGCTAAATGTGACACATTCTCCGGCGAAAATCCGGTTGCGGTCTACGGTAAAATTAATACCTGGCGACGGCGTCTGAGTTGGCGGCGGCGTGACCGTCGGAGGGTTGGACACTTTGATTCCAACCCAAATTCGATCGCCGAACTTCTGGTCCTGCCCGTTACGCATCACCCAGAAACCCTGGTAGACTCCAGGCGCTACAGGGGCTACAAGATTGACCCACATGTCGTACTCGGCTCCGGGTGCTACGGTACCGTTTACCCGCGTGGGTTGTCCCCCCATGCTAGATGCCGCCGTATTCCCGCCGTCATACGTCAGCTTGTAGTTGTTATCCCACGCACAAGTCCCTGTATTACGAATTCGCCAGCCCTTCTTGAATGGCTGCCCCGCCGGCATAATCGGTGGGTTTTTCATGTTATTATCATCCAGGTTCAAATCCGCCACAAACTCCATGCCAGCAACGCATGGCGCTGGCGTTGTGGTGGCAACCGGGGTCGCGGTCGGCGTTGACGGGCCAGGTGTTGGAGTCGGGGTCGGCAGCGGCACCGACACGCCCATATATTTCTCCGTCAATTCTGCCAGCCTGCCGCTTTCATTCAACTGTTTCAGCGCGATGTTAAGCTGGTTCTTTAGAACAAGCTCTCCCTTGGGCACGCCAATGGCGTAATACTGCGTATTGAGCCCCTGCCCCGCAAGTTTCACCCCACCTTGAGAGACAGCAACTTGGGCCGGAGGGAAGTCCAGTACGGCAACGTCGATACGGCCCTCCCGCAGATCACGAACGGCGAGTTCGATATCCTCATACTCGTGCAACTGGCTGGCCGGCATCAATCCCGTATCAATCAAAGTCTCATGAATCCAGTTGCTGTAAACGCTGGCCCGTTGCACACCAATCCGGTAGCCGGCCAATTCCGTCACTCGCGTGACGGGAGGGATGTTGGCATCCATACGGGCCAGAATAGCATCCTCGCTCACAAAATAGACGTCGGTGAAGTCGAGCGAAGCCGATCGTTCCGGAGTAATCGACAGTGCCGCGATAGCCACGTCAACCTGCCCAAGCTCCAAAGCCCAGTTGAGGCCGTCAAAAGCCATATCCTTAATTTCTACGTCGATTCCAAGCACCTGGCCCATTTCGTTAATTAACGCGACATCCAGCCCATCCAGGCGGTAATCCGAGGTCCAATAGGCGAAAGGGGGATAATCAGCCGAAGTACCGGCCGTCATTTTCCCTGAGGCTTGAATTCGTGCCCACGCATCCTCTGCAATCGCAGGCGCAGTTGCCTGGGAAATTGGCGTAGGCGTCGGGTCCGGCGGCAAGGCAGAACTGTAAACAAGGTATAGCAAAGCCCCGCTAACAATACAGGCAACGACAATCAGAATCACCAGAATTATGTTGTAGGTTCTTTCGGACATGATGGGCCTCCTTCGAATTAGTTTACCATAATCCATTCCCCTGCAAAAGCAGGAACGCCACGTTGATACGGCATTTCAAGGTAGCTGCGGTATCACCAGCGTGCTTCGCCTCATTCTCGACCCTGCGCGCCAGGCAAGGGCACGGCAGGCGGGAAACCAGATGCCTGATAAGTCTATCTCCATACCGCCCGTCTTGCCCGATATTTCTTTGAATGAAGGCATGAGCGTGCTGCTGTCTATGGAAACGGTAATGGAATGGCGTCGCTATCATCCGCCAAAGTCAGCCGCCGGCCCGATTGCGGTTCGTAAACGCCAAGTCGCAATTGGATTGGCACGGCCGTTTCCAATTTGAGATAATGCGCTTGCACCAGGATATCCCCAGCTTGCCAGTAAGTCGCAGGCGCATCCAGTCCATCATCTTGGGCAACAAGTGCGCCCACCTCATCAACAGCATGCAAGAAAAATCGTCGTGACTCATTGGTCGCCCCTATCACCCGCCAATAAGTCATCAGCCGGCACTCCTGCAAAGTGCAGTTCTCCGCACCATCTACCACGCTGCTGCCTAAAAACTGAAGCTGATCTTCAAAAATCGCTTCCATCGGATACTGCGGGTCAACTTCTATTGGCCCTGATAATTCATAAAGTACGAAATCACCCATCGTTTGGGGCGCAGCCCCCCACGCTGCTAGCTGCGCTTCCAGGTCCGGCGCAAACTCGCGAATAGCTGGGCGGGTGATACGCGTCTTGTTTTCTGCGCCGTGCTGGGGAGCAATAAGCGTACTGATAGGTCTTGTCGTTGAATCTGACCCAAAATAGCGCATGTCCAGATCTCTACGCTGCATACTGAGAAACATTGTCGCCCGATCCAATGTATCCGGTGACCACCCGCCAACAGCCACAGGACCACTGTCGGCCGAGCGCTCTAGAAAAGCGGCCGTCTCCGTCAAGGCAGATTGCCACACAAATCGCACTTCATCATTCTGCGGCCAGGTGTGGAAAACATCTACGGCCGTCCACCATATATGGGTAGTAATTACCAACAGGGCCAACAGGTAGGCCGCTACTGTGGATAACTGGGGCCTAGCTGTGGAAAAACTGGGAATAATGTGCATAACCAACGCCGGAAAAACAGTCACGACCAACAGCCCGTTGATCATGCGAATAGAGCTGGGGGCGTCCACAGTGACAATACTGGGAATCGCTGCAGCACCTAACCACAACAGCAAAAACGCATAGCGTTCATCCCGTGCCCGCCATAAAGCGAACGCGAGGCCAAGATAAAAGAGGATCGCCAACAGTGGCCCAAAAACTGGGCTGCCAGCCACGTTCTGTCGCCACAAAGGGTCTCCCGTAAAGCCAAACATTCCCAGAATCTTCAAACTGTTTTCCAATACCGGCCGCAGGTTTCCAGCCGCAAGCGCTCTCAGCGGGGCATCTATCTCTGTGACACGAAACTCCGCTCCCGGATTGGCTTGCAGATAGATTCCGAGCGGCGCTGCCACGACAACCAACAGCAATCCAAACAGGAGCATACCGCGCCACTGGCGTTTTACAACAGACCAGTGGAAAAGCGCCAGGTATAGCACGAACATCCCATAGAAGATAGGCACGGCTCGTGCTGCCATGTAGGTGTAAAGTGTCAATCCTGCGAACACGCCAGCCAACCCAAACCAGAATATGGAGGTCTGGCTGATTCGCGAAGGTTTCAAAGAATCCTCAACCACCGCACCTGCATTTCCAAGATCCCATGCCTTCCACCAGCAGACAAGCGAAATACCCGATACCAGCGGCAGTAAGATGGCCCGTAACCCAAGCCGGCTGTAGAAAACGGGCCAGAAGAGCACCGCCAAAATCACCGTTGATAAAAGCGCCAACTTGACGTTGAATACGCGGCGCATCAACGCAAAGTGAACAGCAACGAGCACAATACCGGCATAGACCGCGGGCAAGCGCAGAGCAAGCGCGTTGTCCCCAAGGAGCGCGACCGATATGGCCTGCAAATAATGAAAGCCCGCTTCATGCCCATATGCTTGCGCAAAATAAATGGCATGGTTCCCCTCAAGAATAGCCCGGTCGATAAGCCAGTTGGCCACCTCGTCATGCTCCAACCCAGGCGGGGATATTCCGATCACGCCAAAAACGCGCAGCGCTGCGGCCAGCAAGAGGATCAACACAATCCAGCAGACAGGCGAAGCAAATATCCCTTTGCGCTGTGTTCCCATGTTCTGTTCAGGAGGTGTCGTCATGGGCATCTTCTGCTCAAACCAATCTTAGCCGTCTTACAACAGCCTCTGGCAACATAGTCGCGAGCGCTTGTTTCTCATCATCGCCAACTACCCGTAGCAGCAGCAAACCGGTCGGGTAGATCAGTGCTCCGGCAACCAATCCAAGCACTAAATGGACCTGGCTTCCCAGCCACATCGCCGCAACCATCACCAGGGTCACAAGCCAGGGGCGCCACATCAGGGCCAGCCAATTTACACCACGCATGCGCTGTCTCAGGTAAAATGCAAACACGGCCATCAACACTATCTCCGACAAAATCGTCGTCACCGAGGCAGCCACAAAAGAGTATCGCGGGATAAATATCACATTGGCAATAATGTTAAATCCAACAGCGATTGTGAAAGCCCTGGGCTGTATCCGTTCCAAGCCCAGCGCGATAAGGACATAGTTGGTCACACTATTAAGCCAGCCAAACGGTATCGACCAGATGACAATCTGCAAAGCTATCGCGCCATTCGGCAAGTATTGCAGCCCTCCAAGCATGCGCACCAGGAAATAAGCCAGGAATGTCGAAAAAGCGGCGATCGGCAGCGCCAGGAGCAGCATCAGCTTAAGCGACATCGTGTACAGTCGCCGCGCCGAAACCATGTCCTTCTCTATCTCGCGCGAAATGATAGGGAAAAGAGCCAGCGTAAAGAAAGCCGGGATAACCTGTAGAGCATTGAACCATTTGTACGCATTCTGGTAATAGCCAACCACTTCCTCGCCATTGTCCAACATCAGACGCAAGAGCAAGATATCGATAGAGATGAAGATGGTTTGCAGCAGGTGAATGAGCATGAGTGGAAAACCCTTGTGAATCAAGCTTCGCTGCAAGTTCCAATCAAACTGCCACGGGCCCATTAACCCAAAATGACGCGCCGCCAGGAAAAGCAAGACGCCAAGAGTGATAATATTGACCACGATAGAAACGGCCGCCAGGCCTACAAAACTGTACCCCAGCAGGAGCACCACCACACCTAACCCGACTTTTAATATGGTGGTCGCCGTGGTCATCGCTGCCGGCGTTTCCGCCTCTTCATAAACGTAGAATAGGCCCGTAACCCCTTTAGACATGCCTGAGAAAACCATACCCAACATGATCAAAATGATGGCCACAACTTCGGCCATTGTCAGCGGGTTTTCACTGAAACTTGTACTCCACATGAATATAAGGATGGGTATGCTGGCCACGGCTCCTGCCGCCAGGCGTAGCAATGTCGTATTGAACAGGTAATGGTTTGCCCGGTTCTTCTCTTGAGACACATCACGGATCAACAGGATATCCAGGCCATAATTGGCCAGGATTTCAAAGAAACCGGCGGTTGTAATTGCCGCCACGTAGCGGCCCGCGTCATAGGGGCCAAGAACGCGCAAATAATACATGGCAAAGACAAAATCAATAGCCCGGTTAAAGAGGTTAAGCGTCATCGGCAAAGCGCTGTTTTTAGCGATGCTGCGCGCTGCCGTCAGGCTGGTATGTGGTTTGTAGAGGAGTCGCCAAACCCAAACGGCCGACGCGAACAGCAGGATGATCACTCCCATAGCCGAGGCAAGCCCGCCCAACTGAAAACTGGCTGGACTATAACGAAAGCGTACTGTCCACGCCCCGGGCTCCAATTGCACGCCGCGAAAATTACCATTGACGCGGACAATCGGTCGCTCAACCTCATCATTTTCGCCGCTGCCCACTGGCCGCACATATGCCTTCCAACCTGGAAAGTAACTATCATTGAGTACCAGCCACGACGGCTCCGGCACTTGGGCATCGACTGTGACCTGGATGTTGCGGTATTCGGTAACAGGGGCCGCCGTAAGGACAGTCCCGTCAGGTTCCCCGACAGGCATTCCATCGTCGACAAACCAATCGGCGGCCTCGACAACGATATATTGGCGAGGATCAAGTTCAGACAAAGCTAACAAAGCATCGTCCACCACGGCCGTAGCGGACATCGGTAAAGTGTAGGCACGTGGAGCGACTGCAAGGTTTTCATAGACCAGCACACCTTCCCCCTCCCAAACCTGTTGTAGTTTGGGCAAGTCTATTGACTCAGACGAGATGATGTACCGCACACCCAGGACATCCAGCAGCGGTGAGTTGAGTGATTCCCAGCTCGCGATTGGCTGCACGCGATTAAAAGGCAGCTCATTCTGCGCTTCAATCGCTGCCATATAATCCGTGTATTGCTTGGGGATGATTGAATCATATCCGCGCACATCCTGCAGATCGTACAACCACGCCGAATTGGCGTTAAACGGTTTGTCACCATGCGGCGTGAAGCTGGTCAGTCGCCACTGCCCTGGCTGCGCTTCCAACCACTCAACAAGGACTGGCTTGTACGCCAACAACGCCGGATCCTCAGCAGCATTAAAGCCCCGGTTGGCCAAATAAATATCCCCGATGATCAACAAGGCCGCCAGAAGCAGGAAAACCGGCCGTTTCCCCCGTTTTCCCAACCACAACACAACAGCACTTGAAACCAACAGGCCGCCAAGTAGGAGAAGCTGCCAGAACTCATAACTGTAAAACGCCCGTGGACTCGCAAATGCGGCAGGGGCCAGGGCCAAAACCTCAAATACACGCTCCACTTGCGGCTCTAGCTGTGCGAAAAAGAACCAGCTTATCAACAGCATCGCCAGGACTGTGACGCCCGCCAGGAGGACAGATCCTATCACGACCCTGGCCGCGCTTATGCCTTCTGCTTGGACGTCCACCGGCTCAGGCACCGGCTGGCGCTTTACCTCCCGGCTTTGTAGGAGGGTATCAGCGCCAAACCCGGCCAAGGCAGCAACAGCCAGCGCAAGTGGCCACACCCAACGAAATGGCGTATGCAACTGGTTGATAAAAGGAAGTCCGTAGTACAAAATGGCGTACAGCGGGGTGCCGAAGATAAACGCCAGCGATAAGAAGCCAAGGACAAGAAAAAACAGACCCTGCACACGGCGCCGGCTCCGACTCTTCAAGGCACCAACAATGCCCAATACGGCCAATATCAAGGGGAAAATACCCAGGTAAATGCCCCCCTCAACATAGTTCTTGATGCCCCAATTGCTGCTGTACGCCCCTTGCGGATTCAGTTCTCCGTAGCTATTTAGCCCAAACGGCACTGCTTCCATCGTGAAGGCATCTACATAACTATGATGTGCTGGATTGCCGAAAAAGTTTGGCAGAGCGAGCGTGAGAATGCGCCGCGCTGGGAAAGCCCAACTGCGCACTTCGGCAAACGAGGCTGAACCTTCACGGAAATTCGATTGCCCAACTTCGTAAAAGGGAATGAGCTGCAGAGCTCCCAGCATCAAACCGATAGTGACCAAGCCAAACAGCCAGGCGGACGGCCGTATTACCGCGCTAACCCACGTCTCCCCGCGCACCGCTTCACTTTTTTGTGACGTCGAATCATCCCCGGCCCGCGTCTGCCGCATGGCGGATATGGCTGTCGCAACCAAGCGCCACAGCGCATAGCCGGCCATGATCAACAACGTGTAGTACGTGATTTCGATATGCCCGGCCAATATTTGCAGGCCCAAAATCACGGCTCCCAGCCCCATCCAGAGCATCGTTGTGCTCGTACGCCGTGCAGATGTGACAATGATCTTTTCGATGCAAGCTAGAAGCAAAGGCAACCAAACAGCTGCACCAACGATCATGGGGAACACAGCCGAACTGACAACCAAGAACCCACTTCCCTGGTAAATCAGCCCAGCCAATCCTGCGCTGCCGCGGTGCATGCCCAAAACACGGCCGAATAGGTACATAGAGGCAGCCGCCAGCCATAACTGCATGACCGTGTACCAACCATATGCCTTCTCTGGCGAAAGCAGGAAGAAAATCCAGCTGAAAGGATATAGCATCCCATGTTGGCCAGTGGCCAGAAAAGGCACGCCGGCAAACAATGAGGGATTCCACAGGGGAATTTCCCCTGCCCGAATGCTATTAACGGCAAAACGCTTCCACGCGTAGTTTTCAATGACAAGGTCCGTGAGCAGGCTGTTGTGTGGCACGAGCGCATCGAACTGCTCGGCGGCGGCCGTCCAGGGTGCCCATTGGAAAAGATTATCGACAGGCAGCATCGTCTTGCCGCCCAATGACACTGCGCCAAACAGCAAAAAAGGCAGGATAAGAAATCCCACCAAGATAAGAACGTCACTCTTATAGCGCCCCAATCTACTCATGTTTGCCCGCGTGAAATAGCGTCACCATCACCATTTCAGAAGCGTAGTCGACAGTAGTTGCCACGTCAACCTATGCCCAACCGCCGCTTCCACTACCTTTCCATCATTTGATTGGTTCCCTATCAATACGAAAAACGCAACTACTTTCACCCATTGCCGTACACGATGTCTGCTGCACGCGGAAATCACGGCCATCGCTAAGCCGGTATGATACCTCTTGCAGGATGCCCACAGTAAAGAAACAGATTGGTTTATCGGCCGTACGCCCCCAACAAACAGGGCATTGCTCGACATGGTAGTTGAATTGCATCTCTTGCTCTTCCAGCCACGCATTCTGGTCACTAATCTGGCTAAACAAGCGGGCTGCGACCGTCAGACCATCTCTCAATTTTATCTGTAAGGGCGCTAGTTCTTCGCGCCAGATCATTTATCCCAGCCATGGAGCCGAACTCGTTTAACCCACGTGTCAGAAAACTCCGCCCTGCCAGCAGCCCTAGACGCCGTCCACCGCGGGGCCCATACATTTCGCTGAGGCCTTGATTGAGTTTGGCAACAAAAACGAAATCGAACGCCTTGGCCCAATTGTCTTCAGGCAAGGCCTGGCTATATTGCGCCAAACCGGCAGAATTCAGAAGGGTAGAATAATCATCCCGCAGCATGATCTCCTGCAATACCTTCAAAAGCACCCGTCCCATCTTGTTCGAGCAATACAGGTTGCTGGGCGGTTTGAAATCGGCCGATTCGCTTATCATGCTTCAATTATCTGATAAATGCGGGAACATGGAAACCTTTGACGATGATTGCCTGAGGAAGATCGGCTATAATTAGGCATCCGCAACGACAAGCATCTATTAAAGGAAGAGGATGCCAAAGGCACAACATGGAACCAAAATACCCACCACGCGTTTCTATTGCCCACTTGCCCACGCCCATTGACCGTCTTGAGCGACTGAGCAAACATCTGGGTGGACCAGAAATTATTATCAAGCGCGATGACCTGACAGGCCTGGCGACCGGAGGCAATAAGACACGCAAGCTTGAATTCCTGGTGGCCGAGGCATTGGCACAAGGTTGTGATTATCTGATCACAACTGGCGCACCACAGAGCAACCATTGTCGCCAGACAGCAGCCGCTGCTGCTCGCTTTGGCCTGGGTTGCGCCCTGATCTTGCGCGGTGATGCGCCCAGCCAAATCAGTGGCAATCTCCTGCTGGACGAGTTATTGGGCGCTCACATTTATTGGACCGGTGATCGCGAAAGCAGCGAACTCATTCAAAAGGTCTCTTCCGAGCTACGATCTGCAAGCCATACGCCCTATATCATCCCCCTGGGCGGTTCCAACGTAGTTGGAGCAACCGCCTACGTCGTGGCCATGCAGGAACTGGTAGCCCAGTTGGGAAATGAAGGCCCGAACGTTGATTTCGTCGTCTTTGCCAGCAGCAGCGGCGGCACCCAGGCAGGTTTGGTCTTGGGCGCACGGTTGTACGGTTTCCGTGGCCAGGTATTCGGCATCAGTGTAGACCACCCGGCTGACGTGCTGCGTACCCAGGTTGCCGCACTGGCCACCGCTACCGCTACCCATCTTGGGCTAGAATCCGTTTCTGTGATTGATCAGGTACTGGTGAACGACGACTATCTCGGTGGAGGATATGCAATCGTTGGTGAAACTGAACGCGAGGCAATCCATTTGGTTGCCCAACTGGAGGGCATCCTCCTCGATCCAGTTTACACCGCACGCGCTATGGGCGGCCTGATTGACTTGATTCGGTGGGGCGCTTTCACCCGTGGGCAGACTATACTTTTCTGGCACACAGGAGGCACGGCCGCATTGCCCGCCTTTGCCGATAAACTCCTCTAAAACCGCCACTTGCAACTTATCCGGCAGCTACTATACTCCGCAGAATAATTCAGATACGGAAGGGAATTATGCCTTTTCAACCAGACTATGAAGTTCCAGAAGAACGACAGGCCTATACTTTTTTTGGCGAGCCAAAAGAAGGCTGGGAACGTATCGGCTGTCTGATGCTGCACGGTTTTATGGGCAGCCCCATTAGCTCACGCTCCATGGCCCAACATATCGCCTCAACCGGGATAACCGTTCATTGTCCTTTGCTGCCAGGGCACGGCAACCTCCCCTATAAAATACACGGCCATTCGCACAAAGAATGGCTTGCTGAGGCAGATGAGGCATTCGAATTCCTCAGCCAATATTGCAGCCAAATTTTCCTCATCGGCCACTCCATGGGTGCTCCGCTTTCAGCCTATCTGGCCAACAAACATCCCGATGTCTGCGGACTCGTGCTTCTAGCGCCGCTGTTTAACGTGCCCGACTGGCGGATCAACCTGGCAGCAATCGGCCGTCATTTTATGCCCTGGATATATCCTCTGAAACATGAAGCGATCGATCGCGATATTTTTGTCGGCCGTGTCACCGATTTCGACCCCACTATAGACGTCAACGACCCACAGTTGCAAGAGTGGCTGGTCGAAGCCACGAGGATCCCTGTCGATGGCACCGACGAAATGCGCAAAATGGGTGCCATCGGCCGTAAATTGTGGTCAAAAATTCACCAGCCGGTGATCATTTTTCAAGGTGGGCATGATCCCGCCGTCAGCCCTGGCAATACCGAGAAATTGTTCCAGAAACTGCCAACGGCCGACAAAGAGATGAAGTTCTTTCCGCAGGTGGGTCACGAACTAATGCGTCCCATCGAACCAATTCACGAAAAAGTATGGCAGAAGATCGATGAATTCATAGAGGAGCATGCCGAAATCGGCGAAAAGAAACCTACCGTCCTTAATGCACCCTCTTTACTCGTACGCAAAGATGACAGCCGCTGATCAGCTTGTACTGGCAGGGAAAATAAGTATAATCAAGATCACTGTTTCGTGGGAGTATGTGTAATGTTTCACAAAATGATCCGGCGACACGCACCCACTTTGTATAAGACTTCTGATTTAGATCCAAGGAGAGAGACCATGCAAAAGAAAAATGTTGGCTTATTTGTTATTTTTGTATTGCTTTTGGGCCTGATGCTTGTCGCCTGTGGCGGTGGAGCAGAACCGGCAGCAGAAGGTGGCGGAGGCGATTGCAGCAGCGAAGATGTCGTTTGCATTGGCCTCGTCACCGATGTAGGGGAAGTAGATGACAAATCCTTTAACCAGTCCGCCTGGGAAGGTGCCCAAGCAGGCAGCTTCTGAGCTTGGTGCACAAGTTGAATTCATCGAGACCAAAGATGCCAAAGACTATGGTGCAAATATCGCCCTGTTCGCTGATGATGGTTACGATGTGATCATTACCGTTGGTTTCGCCATGGGTGAAGCGACGGCCGAAGCTGCGGGAAAATATCCCGATATCGACTTCATCGGCGTGGATCAATTCCAGGGTGAACCCATCGACAACCTGGCTGGCCTTATCTTCAATGAGGATAAAGCAGGCTTCCTCGCCGGCGCTTTGGCTGGCATGCTCACCAAGTCCAACACGATTGCTGCTGTGCTTGGCACCGACCTGGTACCACCTGTTGTCGCATTCAAGGAAGGGTATGAAAATGGTGCAGAGTATGTTAATCCCGGCGTCAATATCATTTCAACCTACCATCCAGGTGGCATGGATGTCGCTTTCACCGATCCTGAATGGGGTGCCAGCACGTCCAAGCAAGCGCTAGATCAAGGCGCGGATGTCGTTTTCGCTGCCGGTGGCAAGACTGGCAATGGTGGCCTAATTGAAGTAGCTGGAACGGATGGTGCCTACTGCATTGGCGTCGACACCGACCAGTGGGAAACCGTTCCCGAGGCGCATTCTTGTCTCGTCTCCAGCGCCATGAAACTCATTACCCCCGGTGTCGTTGACCTGGTAGAGATGTCCAACAAAGGTGAGTTCCCTGCCGGCAACTTCTTCGGTGCGACAGGTCTCGCTCCATTCCATGACCTGGACGGCGACGTTTCGCAAGAAATAAAGGACAAACTTGCCGAGATTGACGCCGGATTGCAAGACGGCTCAATTGAAACCGGTTACTAAATCGGTAAACGACTGTTAACGAGTGCGGCGTGCCAAAAGGCACGCCGCACTTTTCAAATACGGACCTTGCACATTTCGGACATTTTTGCAGGGACATAGAGCCCTACAAAAAGGTCAGTAGTATTTCTCTGATAGGTTAGGCGACTTCGCCAATTAGCCAGTAACCGGAAAACAATATGACTGCAGAAAATAGTACCGAAAATGGTTCGAGCAGGATCTCCCTGATCTTGCAGCGCATTTGGCGTTCTGCCAGTGTCCCCGTCCTGTCAATCATCCTGGCCCTAATAATTGGTGGGATCATCCTCTGGATTTCCGGGGTGAACCCGTTTGCAGCTTATGCAGCTCTTTTCAAGGGAGCCTTGGGCAGTCCCGAGGCAATAGCACGCACCTTGGAAAAAACCACGCCCCTCATATTTGGCGGCCTGGCGGTGGCTTTTGCCTTTCAAGCCGGATTATTCAATATCGGTGGTCAGGGCCAGTTGCTGATTGGCGGAATTGTGGCCGCTTATTTGGGTTTTGCCATTGAAGGGCTGCCCTTCATCATCCATATGCCTTTGGCGCTGCTTGGCGGCAGCCTCGCCGGCGCACTGTGGGGTGGCATAGCCGGTGCGCTCAAGGCCTATACCGGAGCGCATGAAGTCATCACGACCATTATGCTCAACTATATAGCCATTAACCTTACCGACTACTTGGCCAATGGGCCCTGGAAAGCGGAAGGGATTATCGCTCGTACACCGGAGGTACTTACCAGCGCAAAGATCCCAAGTGTCGGAGGCTACCCACTAGGGTTCCTCCTGGCTTGCGGGATGGCTGTTCTCACCTGGTGGATCCTTTATAAGACGACGATGGGCTTTGCGATTCGCACCACTGGTTTGAATTCCAATGCCGCCCTCTACGCCGGTATTAAAGTTACCACGATAATTGTCCTGGTCATGTTTTTCAGTGGTTTTCTGGCCGGTATGGGAGGTGCAGTGGAGACACTGGGTGTGATAGGCCGTTACCAACCTGGGTTTAACGTTGGGCTTGGTTTTGACGGAATCACTATCGCCCTGCTGGCAAAAACAAATCCGCTCGGCGTTATTCCTGCAGCGCTGCTTATTGGAGCGATGGATGCAGGTGCCAGCAAAATGCAGTTCGATGCCGGCGTGCGTTTCCAGATTATCGACATCATCCAGGGGTTGATATTGTTCTTCGTCTCCGCTGACCTGATCGTGCGCAAGATTTTGGGTTCGAGTGCCGTGGACGAGGACAAAGTCCAGCTCAGTTCTGGATGGGGCGGTTAAGGAGAACCAACATGACGTCAACTACCGCAACCGTAGAAAAACAGGGCTCCGGGATCAGCTCAAGGACAATGTGGACCATCATCCTTGCCATTGTGGCGATTCTTGCCTTTGTCTTTTATTTGTTTAACCCGCAGGTGGCTCAGTCTCTCTATGCCAATACAATTCGCCAATCGACGCCCCTGATCTTAGGCGCTCTATGCGGCCTGATCGGCGAGCGTTCCGGCGTAATCAATATTGGTATTGAAGGTCAAATGTTGATGGCCGCCTTCCTCTCTTTTATGGCCAATGTCTATCTCGGCCAACTTTTGCCTGGCGTGCCCCAGGGGTTCATCCTTTTTACGGCCGTCGGCATTGGCGTATTAAGTGGCGCGCTGATCGGTCTCTTCTTGGCCTGGATGTCCGTCTCATTGAAAATGGACCAGATTATCGGTGGCACCGTTATTAACACCTTGGCCCTTGGTTTGACCAGCTACTTTTATGTGGTTGGTCTGACCACCAGAGGCAAGATTCCAACTATTCCGCTGGGTCCTTTAGCCGACATCCCCTTAATTGGCCCGGTGCTCTTCAACAATCCGCCCATAACCTACATCACGATCATCCTCGTCTTCGTGGTCCAATTCGCATTGTTTCGCACCGTCTGGGGCTTACGCACACGCTCAGTCGGCGAACACCCAAGTGCAGCCGATACCGTTGGTATCAATGTCAACCGCACGCGCTATATCAACGTCACACTCGCCGGGGCATTCGCCGGTCTTGCCGGAGCCTACTTGACCCTGGAAGCCGTCGGTTCCTTCGAACGAGCGATGACCAATGGACGTGGCTTCGTAGCCTTGGCCGTCATGATTTTCGGCCGTTGGACGCCCTTGGGTGCCTGGGGGGCAGCGCTGCTCTTCGGTCTATTTTCGGCGCTATCAACCCAGTTCCAATTCTGGGGAGTCCCAGTCCCCCACCAATTCATTGGTATGTTGCCCTATGTACTGACCATTGTCGTCCTGGCTGGTGCTGGCGGACGCGCTCGACCGCCGGCAGCGGTTGGTCAAGTCTACGATCCGGAATAAAGGAAAAGAACCGATGAGTAAAAGAGATCAGCCGATCGTCATGGAAGCCAAGGGGATTACCAAGCGTTTTCCCGGCGTTCTAGCCAATGATAAAGTAGATCTGCTTGTCTATAAATCAGAAATCCTGGCCCTACTGGGCGAGAATGGTGCCGGCAAAAGCACCCTGATGAATATGCTTTATGGCCTCTACCACCCGGATGAAGGCGAGATCTGGATCAAGGGTGAGAAGGTCGAACTGAAAGATCCCAGCGATGCCATCTCCCGCGGCGTTGGCATGGTCCACCAGCACTTTCAATTGGTGCAGGTGATGTCAGTGGCCGAAAATGTGATGCTCGGCTCCGAGATCACAGGCCGCGGTGGCATCTTAAACATTGCTGAAGCTGAAAAGAAGGTAGCCGAACTATCTCGCCAATATGGTCTTGAAGTCGATCCTTCGGCCATCGTTGAAGACTTGCCCGTGGGCACCCAGCAGCGCGTCGAGATCATCAAAGCGCTCTACCGCAACGCAGATATCCTGATCCTCGATGAGCCCACGGCCGTGCTCACGCCCCAGGAGGCAAACGACCTGTTCCGTATCATGCGCGATCTGACGGATCAGGGCGTATCGATCATTTTCATCACCCACAAGCTAAAGGAAGTGCTGGCTGTGGCCGATTTCATAGGCGTGCTGCGCCGCGGCAAACTGGTTGGCACAGCCGATCCCAAAGAATCCACAGAAGCCAGCCTGGCCGAAATGATGGTCGGCCGTGAAGTTGTCCTCAAAGTCGATAAAGATGAAGCTGACCCAGGTGATGTCGTCTTGCGTATCGAGAATCTGCATGCGAAAGATGACCGCCAGCAGATGGCCGTACGCGGCGTGGATCTGGAAGTGCGCCGCGGGGAAATCGTCGGCGTCGCCGGTGTGCAAGGGAATGGGCAGCGAGAGTTGGTCGAAGCATTAACCGGCTTGCGTAAAATAGAAGCAGGCAAGATTACCATCGACGGCCAGGAAAGCACATACTTCTCACCGCGCAAAAACACCGAAATAGGGGTCGCCCATATTCCCGAAGATCGCGAGAAACATGGGCTGGTGATGGCCTACTCATTGGCCGATAACATGGTACTGAACAACTACTATGTAAAACCCTATGCCAGCGGCGTCGTGATGCACAAGGATGCTATCAATGAACATGGGGCCGAGCTGGTAGAGCAATATGATATCCGCACACCTAGCGCCATGACGCCGGCCCGCAATCTGTCTGGCGGCAATAAGCAAAAGGTGATTGTGGCGCGCGAATTTTCACGGCCGACCAAGCTGCTCATTGCCGCCCAACCAACGCGCGGCATTGACGTTGGCTCCATTGAGTTTATCCACAACCAGATCGTCGCCCAACGGGATGCAGGGGCCGCCGTGCTGGTTGTATCGGCCGAACTTGACGAAGTCTTGGGTCTGTCCGATCGTGTCGCCGTCATGTTCCATGGCCAAATCGTTGCCATACTACCCATCGAGGAGGCCACGCGTGAACGCGTAGGCCTGCTGATGGCTGGCTCTGAAGCTTAGCGTACCGTTTACTTATGGTGGCGGAAGCGAGCTGGTCTTTTAGCAGACCACGGTTTCGCCCGAAAATCAATGGTTTTGTCTGAAGTATAAACACTGCTAGACAGGAAAAAATCGATGCGCTATACTCTGGCGTATCTAGAGGGTGGAAGTACAATTGAGTGATCAGAAATAGCCTCGCTAAGCGCGGGGCTGTTTTTTGAAGGATGGATACCGTTTGTTCGGCCGTCTGTTCTTTGCTCTTTTGAAATTCGTAGGGGACTAGCAGGAGCCCCCCACGGCCTGCGAGTATACGAGCAACCTCCTGAATAGTTACCGAGCCCCAATTGTTTGGCGTGAAGATCGTCAATCGTCACTGCTGACAGATTACTTTGTTCGCCCAGACTATGGAGAACCGTTATGAATAAAGGTTACGAAATTGTCTATTTGACCGCGGAAGGTCTGCAACAAATTGAAGACGAGCTCGATTACTTAAAAACTACGAGACGTGAAGAGATTGCGCTAAAACTTGAATTCGCTATCCGCCAGGGCGACCTCAAAGAAAATGCTGACTATCACGATGCCAAGAACGAGCAAGGTTTTGTCGAAGGCCGCATTCGTGACTTGGAGGATTCGCTGCGCCGCGCTCAGCTTATTGAGGACGAAGGCCCCTCCGACGTGGTTCGTGTCGGCAGTACGGTTACCGTGAGCGAAGAAGGGTTCGACGAGGTAGAAACGTACAATATCGTAGGTGCTCACGAAGCGGATCCCGCCAACGGCCGTATCTCCAACGAATCACCCATTGGCCGCGCCTTGTTAGGCGCGCGCGCGGGAGATGTGGTAAGCGTCGAAGCCCCCGCCGGTGAAATTCGCTTTGAGGTGCAGTCGATCAGCTAGCGACCTCTTGCCATACGACCCCTTCCACTAGCCCCCGCCGCTCGCCACGCCACGGCGGATTGGCTCTTTTCCTACAAAAACAGTAAAGTACACGATTGCTGGAGAACGCTTTGGCAACGGAGAAACTTATGGACGTTTCTGAGCAAGAGATCTCTGATTTTTTTTCCCAGTGGTCGAATAATGTAAACGGCACCCTTATTCCCAGGGTGATTTCCTCCATAATAATCCTGATCGTCGGCCGTTGGCTGGCGCGTCTCTTAACAAGGGTAGTGGAGAAAGCGTTGCGCCGAGCCAATGTAGACGAAACACTGCAGAGTTTCTTCAGTCAACTTTTCTATTATACGCTCCTGGCTGTCGTCATTATTATGGTCTTGACAAACTTGGGCGTTCCCACCGCCTCACTCGTAGCGGTTCTTGGCGCATTTGCGCTGGCAATTGGCCTCGCGCTGCAAGATACGCTCGGCAATCTTGCATCTGGTGTGTTAATCATCCTGTTACGGCCGTACGAAGTCAACGATCTCGTTGAAATTGGCGGCGAACGCGGCACGGTAACCACTGTAGCCTTCTTCCATACGCACCTGCGTACAGTTGACAACACGGTTTTGCTCATCCCCAACAGCGATGTCATGGATGGCAACATTATCAATTACTCAGCCATGGATTGGATTCGCGTGGATATGACCTTTAGCATCGGCTATGACGATGACTTGCTCAAAGCCAAGCAGATCCTACACGACATTATTGCTTCCGATGAGCGTATCACCGACGATCCACCACCGATCATCGCCGTTCAAGAGTTGGGAGACAACAGCGTTATATTTCGCCGTTCGGCCGTATACCAGACTAGATGATATGATGCCGGTTCGCTTCGACATCATTGAAAAAGTAAAGCTGCGCTTTGACGAAGAAGGCATCTCGATCCCTTTCCCACAACGCGACGTGCATCTAGTAACTCCCCAATTGCCAGTCAATGGCAGTCACTAGCCGGCCATCCGCCCCACCTGTTAAATTACCAGGCGCCCTGGAAATCGGGCTGCTCCTGCTCATCCTACTTCTCGCCGGGCTGCTGCGCATGGCCGCGCCTGGTCTGACTGAATTTAAGGCGGATGAGGCGCGCTTGTTGGCCCTGGCCCTGGACATGGCGCAAGGAAAGATCGCCCTTAGAGGCATTAGCAGCTCCGTCGGCTTCCCCAACTTCCCGGCCAGCGTCTGGATATACTCGCTACCGCTCCTATTGTGGCCCCACCCCTATGCAGCCACCCTTTTCACCGGACTTCTAAACACCCTCGCAGTTGGCGCCGCTTATGGCTTTGTCCGTCGTTATTGGGGCATCTCTGCCGCTCTGGCAGCCACATTGATGTTCGCGGTCAGCCCCTGGGCCGTTATCTTTTCGCGAAAAATATGGGCGCAGAACCTGCTGCCGCTTTTCGTGGTCGGTTGGGCAATCAGCGCAGCGCTGGCTCTGGTTGAGGAACGGCCGAAATTCATCTGGCTGCACTTCCTTTGCCTGGCCTTGGCCGTACAGATCCATCTGGCAGCCGTAGCCTTAATTCCGGCCACAGCCATACTGCTCCTAATTTTTCGGCGTCGTATCCAATGGCGTTCATTATTGCTAGGCTTGCTCTTCGCAGCGCTTACCCTCATACCCTTTGCCATATATCTGGGACAGGTGCCAGAAAATTTCGTATTGCCCGCCGCAATTGAGGGTCAAACAGGGGCTAGCTTCGCTGCCGATTCGATTCGTTTCAGCACAATGATCAGCCTGGGCACCACTATTCATTCGCTGGCAGGTCCGGTGGCATTCACCGCTTTCCTGGCCAAGATACCGCAAATGTCACCCGTCTACTGGATCTGGGGGCTGCTCATCATAGCCGGTGTTGCCTGGCTCGCGTGGCAAGCGGGGAAGCGCTGGGGTGATAAGCGGTCACAGGTTGGACTGATCGTTCTCGTCTGGCTCTTCCTGCCCCCCCTCTTCTTTCTCTGGCAAATCACCCCCGTTTTTCTGCATTATTTTATCGCCACCATGCCCGCACAATATATTGCTGCCGGCGTCGCCTTTAGCCGTATCCCACACGGATTGATCCGCTTATGGCCCACGGCCGGCAAGGGAGTACGGCAGGCTGTTCGGGTAGGGGCCTGGATCATGCTTGCGATCACCATCCTCCTGCAAATTGGGGCCTTGGTTACCCTATTGGGCTTCCTGGGACGTACGGCCACACCTGGCGCATTCGGAGTGCCCCTGGCCATGAAGCTTGAGGCGGCAAACAGTGCGCGAGCCTTGTTCACCGCAAGCAACGCTTCTGAAATATTGGTTGTCGCCGCGGGTGAGTCCCCGCGCTTGGACGCCTTTCCGGCTGAATGGGACGTTCTGCTGCGGGATATGCCGCGCCGCTTCGTCAACGTAGAACGTTCCGCACTATTCCCAGCCGCAGCCGCAGTCGTACTGCTGGATGAACGAAACGGCGCGCCAACTGGGACTGCAGATCTTTATCGAGATGCGGCATCTTCTAGCCAGAAGGTTCCGCTCCGGCCTGGCGAGGGGTCATTCACCATTCTGGCCCTTGAGGGTCAAGCCCGCCCAGAACCCGACGTGCTCGTCGATCCACCCTACCTGCTGGCCAATTGGGTCAATCTTCTCGGTTTTGATCAACCACAGCGCCTGAACGGTGAAAGAGGGGTATGGCAGATCCACTGGCGCACAGGGGACAATCCCGATCCAACCCACTATCACTTCTTCAATCATCTATTGAACGCCAATGGCGAGCGCCTTTGGCAAGTTGACGAACCAGCTTTTGCCCCGTGGCAATGGACCGCAGGAGACACGGTGATCAGTCGCTTTCTGATTCCCTGGCCGGAAACAGCCGATTCTCCACTGACCATGCGTGTAGGCATGTACCGCTTCCCCTCCCTGGAGAATGTGCCGTTGCTGGATATCGCTGGCAATCCCTATGTGGACGCTGCCGAATTTTCGATAGATAATGAGATAGAAGACGTCCCGTAAAAAGCAAGGAGAAATGCGATGAGTCAAGTTCGAGATCGTCGAATTCAACTGGTTATCCTCTTTCTACTGGCCATTGTGGCTCTTTTGTTCATGACCCAGACAGCCTTGGCCGATGATGAAGTCTTGCAAGGAGACACGCTCGCCTCTGGTGAGACTGTCGAAAACGACGTCCTGCTCAACGGCACCGATGTGGCGCTGAATGGCACCGTAACCGGAGATGTACTGGCTGTCGGCCGTAGTGTGGTCATCAATGGCGACGTACAAGGCAGCATGTTTGTTTTGGCGGAAAACGTTGTTTTGAACGGCCAGGTCGAAGGCAGTGTTTATTCTATTGCCGTATCCTTCAACATGCTTTCCGGTTCGTCAATCGGCCGTAGTCTCTATTTTCTCGGCATCAGCCTGGTGACCGAGAAAGAGTCTGAGATTAGCAGCGACCTCACGGCCGTTACTCTGGGTGCCAGGCTAGCCGGATCCGTCGGGCGCAATACCAAGGCAATCATTGGTCTGCTGGAAATCGGCAGACTCATTATCGACCGGGTAAATGAAGTTACCACCGGCAAACCGTTGCCGGTAATTGAAACCAGCTCCGCCGCACCACAGAGGCGATCCACAACCCTCTTCACCGCCTCAATCGGCCCCAGCGGAAATGGTCGCACTGCCGATCGGGCGATGAGTCAGGAAGACCCACCGGCCGGAGATCTACAGCAAGAAAATGGCGCAACAAGCTCCTTCGGCGACTGGTTGATTGGACGATTGCGCGAGCTGGTCACTTATTTGCTGATTGGGGGTCTGCTTATCTGGCTATTTCCCAACCTGTTGGAAAATTGGGCCAATCAAGTACGCAGGAAACCGTTGGCTGCAGGAGGCTGGGGACTGGTAGCCTATATCGTTGGCTTTGTCGCCCACCTCATACTCTTCCTGCTGATCCTGGTGGTCGGCATTTCCTTTGCCGTCGTCACCTTATGGGGCCTGGCCTGGGCCTGGTGGGGCGTCGGTTTCTCTGCGCTGGCCCTGACATTCAGCCTCTTTTTAGTGGCCATTGCCTTTATCAGCAAGATTATCGTGGCTTATCTTTTCGGGAAGCTCATTTTTGAACGTTTTACTTCGCGGGCGGATATGCGTAAACCATGGCCGCTTCTTGTAGGCCTGATCATTTATGTGCTGCTCTGTGGCCTCCCTTATTTGGGCTGGGCAATATCCCTGGTCGTCACCTTCCTCGGCCTGGGCGCTATTTGGCTCTCATATACGCAGCGCAATGGTCGCGACCAAGAGGTTGAAGCCTCTGCAACATCAACCTGATTTATTGCAGGCAAACCAATCTACCGGAACCTGACAGGTTTTCGGCAAACCTGTCAGGTTTCCTCTCCCATTCTGAACAATCTGCGTACAAGGTCCTTTTGTAGGAATCTTTGCGCGCGCAGCGGTCGCCTGGCAACATTCTGACCTACATTACTTGTACCAGATGATAACGCTTGCGCCCTTTGCGCAATACCAAAAACTGTCCTTCAATCGCCTCCGACCTGGGCACCCTCTGGGATGGATCGACCACGCGCCGGTTATTGAGATAGACGCCACCCCCGTTTATCGCGCGCCGTGCATCCCCCTTGGAGGTAGCCAGGCCACTCACGGTCAACAGATCCACTACCGCTACTCCCTCACCCTCTAGTTCCGATCTGGCGACCTGGCTGGAAGGGACGTCGGCAAAGATAGCCTGAATATCTGCCGCATCAAGACCCTCCAATTCTCCGCCAAAGAGCACACTTGACGCCTGTTCCGCTTTCACCAGAGCTGTTTCTCCGTGCACCATTAGGGTCACTTCCCGCGCCAACCTCTGCTGTGCTTCACGCTCTTCCGGCCGTTCCAGCATTAGGCGGTCTAGCTCATCGATCTCACCTCGCGCTAGCCAGGTGAAGTACTTGAGGTAATTGATCACCTCGGCATCGTCCGTATTAAGCCAGAACTGGTAGAAGCGGTAAGGTGAGGTCCGCTGGGGATCCAGCCATGTACTTTCGCCATCGGCCGTTTTACCAAACTTGCTTCCATCAGCGCGCGTGATCAAAGGGTAAGCCAAACCCTGGACCTTCTTGCCGCGCATGCGACGAATCAACTCAATCCCCGCCGTCACATTACCCCACTGGTCACTGCCCCCAGCCTGCATCTGGCAGTTGTATGTGTCAAATAGGTGCAAGAAATCGTAGGATTGCAGCAACATGTAGCTAAACTCAGTGTAGGAAATGCCTTCACCGTCGCGTTCGAGACGTGACCTGACCGAGTCCTTGGCAATCATGTAATTGAGCGTGAAGTGTTTGCCGATATCGCGCAGGAATTCCATCATCGACAGCTCGGAAAGCCATGCGTAATTGTTGACGATCAGCGCTGGATTGCTCTGCACGTCGAAGTCCAGGATGCCCGCCAACTGCTCTCTAACACATCCAAGATTGTACTGTATCTGCTCCAGTGTCAACAGATTTCGCTCCGCTGACTTGCCGCTGGGATCGCCGATCATACCCGTTCCACCACCAGCCACAGCAATTGGCGTGTGGCCAAAACGCTGCAAACGAGCCAGACTCATCATCGGCACCAGATGGCCAATATGCAAAGAATCGGCCGTCGGGTCGAAGCCGTTGTACACGGTGATTTTTTCCTTGCCCAGCAGCTTTTTAGCCCCTTCTGTATGGTCAAAAAGCAACCCTCGCCAGCGAAATTCTTCAAACACGTTTTTTGTCATGATATTCTCCTACCCACCTCGAACGCTATCTTATCAAACGCATCGCGAATTGCAAAACCTTATTGAGTAAGACAGCGACATACACCACTTGTCAACCCGAACAACCCAACTAACCAGCCATAACCCCAATCTGAATCTGCGTAATCTGCGTAATCTTTGATTTCATCCTGCGAAATCTTTGACAAGTCTTGCCTAACAAAACAAAAGACGCGGACAATGCCGCGTCTCAATTCTTCAGTTCCACCCATGTCAAAGCGTTTTTACAGGCAGGCGAAACCTCCTACGCGGCTGCGCGGGTATGCTTCACCATAATAATAACCATTGCAAAAAATCTTCGTCATCATGTTTCCATATTAGCATGGGCCTGCCATAAGGTCAAGCATCAACCATAAGCCATCAATTTGTCCACGGCCGTCGCCAGCTGTGCCAGGTTCCTGACAACATGTACCGCATCGCAAACAGGCGCATAATCCAACATGTCGCTGTCCCCCGTGCCCCACTGCCGTGGATGTTCCGGGTTGAGCCACACCAACCGCCGCGCTCGTCGCTGCAGTTGCTTCATCAAGTCCAGGCGTGGCGGATTATAATTGTTACGGCCGTCCCCAAGAATCACCACCGTCGTTCGGCCGTCCACACTGTCCAGCCAGCTCTTGAAGAAGGTATTCAAGCTACCGCCCAGGTCAGTAGCATAATGCTGCGGGCCACGATTATAGAAGCTGTCCAATACCAAATCCACCGCTTCCGACGGCCGATTGCCCACCAGCAAGATACTGATATCTTCCATATCCGAATAGAAGCCAAAGCTGCGCGTCTTAGCCACCTGATCCTGCAGTTCATAGGTCAGGCGCAGCATAAACTCCGCTACCGACAACATCGATCGCGACGTATCGCAGATCAAAACCAGGCTGGGTTTCAACTTCCGTTTCCTAAATTTCAATTGGATAGGTACGCCGCCATAACGCTGGTTGGCTCGAATCGTGCCTTTGGAATCAAACCGTCCTCGTTTTCCCTGCTTGCGTCGCAAAGCAGCCCGGCTACGCAGTTGTGTTACCAGCCGCTGCACTTCCTTGCGCAGCATATTGGCCTCTTCCTCGCTCAAGGCGTAGAAGGGTTTGTGCATCAAATCAGAGCCGTGCAAATCTTGCGGGCGATTGGCGCGCTGCTCGGCGATTTGACGCCCCACTTGTTGCGCCACCTGCTCTTCCAGCGCATCCCGGTTCGCCTCCACAATACCCAGCAATTTTTCAATCGATTCCTGGCTCATCCCCATCTTCTGCAAGGTCTGCACCAGGCGTTGCATTTGTTCTTCAAGATGCGAAAAACCCATTTTCTGCAGCATGCGCCGCGTCACCCAACGCCCCTCCTGGGCATTATCAGCCCAATTGACCCCTGCCTGCCGTGCCAGTTCTTCCAGCTCTTCCTTGCTCGGACCTTCCCCACTGGTTAACCAATCCATCAACCCTTGCAGGCGACCGCTCAACGCCTCCAGCGCCGCCTGCAACATTTGCTGTTCGTCGGCGTTCAACTCTTCAAGCGCATTCTGCAAGGATGGCCCGCCGCTGCCGAAGAAAAGCGGAAACAACTCTTCAAAGAGCTGGATATCATCGGCATCCTTGACCAATGTCGCGCGCATTGAGCCGCGAAAGCGTTCCTTGTCCTGAATGCCTAGCACATGCACCGCACGCAGCGCATCAATGGACTCACTGACGGATACGCGCACGCCGGCAGCCCGCAAACCTCGTACAAATTCGATGATTCTCTCGTCCATCGATCAAACCCCACTAACGACTGTAACGATCACGCCGGCTGCCACCGTCGCCCATCATACGTCGCGCCTTCTGCACATCTGCTTCATACTTCAACAAAACAGTTAATGTATTGGTCAGCGTCTTCTCGTCAATTGCGCTTGCGTTCAAAGTGACCAGCGCCCGTGCCCAATCCAGCGTCTCGCTGATACTGGGCACTTTTCGCAAGTCCATATTACGCAACTGCTGCACCACAGCAACCGCCTGCCGCGCCAGATCATCACTCAGATCCGGCACCTTTAAATGCACGATGTCCAGTTCAGCTTCGGCCGATGGATAGTCGACATACAGAAAAAGGCAGCGGCGCTTAAGCGCCTCGCTCAACTCGCGCGTATTGTTGCTAGTCAGCAGCACCATCGGCTGGTGCTTAGCCACAACGGTACCCAGTTCCGGCACACTAACCTGGAAATCACTCAACACTTCTAAGAGGAACGCTTCAAATTCAACATCGGCGCGGTCTATTTCATCGATCAGCAAAACGACAGGTTCGTCAGAAGTAAGAGCAGTCAGAAGGGGACGTGGCAGCAAGAATTTCTCGGAGAAGAACACATCATCCTCTTGTGCCAGGCGGTCCGCCGCTTCCGCCAGGCTGTTGACATCGCCCAGCATATTGTGCAGCGTGTCGCGCAAAAGCTGCGTGTAGAGCATCTGCTTGGCGTACTCCCACTCATACAACGCCTTGCTCTCGTCCAGGCCCTCGTAACATTGCAGCCGCACCAACGGCGCATCAAGCGCTCCGGCCCACGCTTTGGCCAGTTCAGTCTTGCCTACCCCAGCCGGCCCTTCGGCCAGTATTGGCTTGCTCAGCGCCTGGGCCAGGTAGACCACCGTGCCAATCTCTTCCGAAGCAATGTATTGCTGCTGACCCAATCCCTGCCGGACATCGGCCGTATCTTTGAACATGGTCATCTTCTCCGATTATTAATTTGCAGTGGCCCTTGCTAGTGGCCCGGTTGCACGTTGATTGTAAAGGCTTAGAACAACATCGTAAAGCCCTTTTCATTTGCAGCTTACTGGATTCTGACCTTTTCCAGCGTCAGAACCGCTTACGAATCAGCCAATTGACAAAAGGTGCATTTCAATTGAATGGGAAGAGTGGGCATTTTCAGATGCCGCCTAGCCTCATCGCCCCTTTGTTTTTTAAATTCCGGAAACAAAAGCGCTTCTTTGTCGCTGTCTGGTGCAAGACGGCCGTAGGCATGTGCAATGGCTTTCCATGTCTCCAATTATAGAATATTTGTTCTATAGAATCAAGAATTTACGGAAACAGCCGTTGCGACACATCAGCTGCTAAATAGGTAAAGGTTCTACAATGGTGGAAACCAAGCGAGCGATACAAATGAATGGCCGCTTCATTATTGCGCCAGGCCCCGATTTCCACCCGTTTTGCCCCGCGTTTTGCCAGTTCTTGTATAACCCTCTCTAATAGGGCACAACCGAACCCCTTGCGCTGCTGTGTGGAAACAATCCCCAGCGGTTCAATCGAGCCATTGCCATGCGCGTCGAGGCCTATCCAGGCAAAGCCAATCGGCTCTCCATCCAAGGTCAAGAACAACATATTTCGCGAGTCGAGTAAAGTTTCCGCCACCTCAGAGCGAGCAAAAGGTTGGTCCCACGGCAAACCGCTAAAGCTCTCCGCATACAAGCGACAGAACAGGGAAACGGCCGTTTCCGGTGTAAACGTCTGCAGGCGTAAGGGCCCGCTGCCAGGTAACCCCACCAGATTATCAAGATCGTCCATCTCCATCAGCCACTCTTCATGTTCCACATAGAAATCATGATGTCGCAAGAAACGAGCCGCCGGACTATCCATATCCGTTACAAAATGGGCGATCTGCCTGAAGTCAGTTGCCTGCAAGCTTTCAAGCACAAAATGCAGCAGCCGGCTTCCCAGACCGTTGCGCTGCCGCTCAGGCGCTATGCAACCCGTCAGGTCCCCCACCCCTTTTACGCCGGGTACGGGCGTGATCATAGCGTAGCCGCTCAGTTGAGGTTCCGCCACAACCCAGGCCAATCCGCCGCCGGCTAGCGTTCCTTGCACCAGTTCGCGGAAACCATCCGGCCCATAAACCTTATTCGGGAAAACCCGATTATGAAGTGCCGCCAGTTGCCGCGCATCCTGATCAACATAAGAGCGAATCATAGACATGCATTATAAGCATGATTGCACCTCGATTTTCTAATGCTTGACCCAATTCCCACTGAATGATAGAATTCTCGCCTATTGCCCCCATCGTCTAGGGGACCAGGACGTAGGCCTTTCAAGCCTAAAACGGGAGTTCGAATCTCCCTGGGGGCATTTCGGAAAAATGGACCGCTTGACAACATTGTCAGGCGGTTTTTTTTGATTTTGCTAGGAATTTTAGAAGAAATGGAGGGATTTGGGTCAGAATTTTGATTATTATTCTGCGAAGGGAGCTCGAATCTCCTTAGGTGGTAAGGAGGGTTTCCGCATTATTAGTGAAATTCCAGGTTATTATGTGAATTTGTGGGTTTTGTATGATCCCGCCCTGATTTTCAGGCAGAACGAATGCGTGGTCGCCAACATCGCAACCGCTTCAGGCTTCATACCTGTTCCGCCAAGCAATCCCACTCACAACTCAACCATCTAGAACAACACTGAAGGGACATCCCTTCCGATGTAGGATTGTAAATTATGTGGTACTTATCGTTTGCAACCGGTTATGTAGCCGCAGGTATAATAGGGTTAATAGTTCCAATCTTTAAAAGTTTCAGGCGAAATTCCAATAGAGATTTAGTCCCATGCCAGATCATTACCACAGACCCATTGAAATATTCCTTCTTCGGTATAATCATTTGGTAGACTAGTCGGCGCACATACTTAATAAGATAACGTGTATCCAGGCACTGATGTGTCATCCCAAGATACTCAAATATCTACTGTTGCATTTGCAAGTTCGACGTCATCATCACCATCTCCATATCGTTTGACTATATACTCATAGGAATATGAAAAATTATATACGTCTTCCTTTCTTAATGAACGAACATAGTCGTCTTCGTTGCCAAAATCATCATCGTCAGTAATTTCACTTTCATTGATTGGGTTTACATGACCGCATAGAGTGCAAGTCTATTCACCACAGCCGTCATGAAATCCTGGTTGACTGTTTAAGTTGTCACCACAATCATCACAATATCAATCTACATCAGGGAATGTTTCTTTCTTTTAAAAAAACCAAACATTCAATGCATCTTCCTGTAAATTCTTAATTGCGCGAAGCTATTTTATGAACACCTGCCCATCCCAATAACACAATTCCGAAAAACGTTCCGATGACAGAATAAGGCACTCCTGCAACGATTCCCATCCCAACCCCTTTCGCAACAGAAGATCCCCAATCATCGTGTGAAATGAATCGCTGAATAAGCAACACTGACACAAAACACGTCGCAAATGTCAAAAGGATAATTGGTAATAGTACTGTTATTTCGAACTTAGACCATAGCTGATCTATAACAATTGTTATGAAGGCACTCAATGCGCTAACTGGTGATGGAGGAATAGAAGTAGATCCGGCTCTGCGCTTACTCATTAACTGGCCTCTTGTGTCCCACGGCCTAACATTTATCAGGCCGAATCTGGTTCGGTATAAACACACCAAATTCCATGATAAACTGCCGAAACTGCAGCATAAATGCTTTCTACAGCTAATATTGCTGCCGTGGATCTGGCATAAGCGAGGCAGCGGAAGGGGTAGCGGAGAAATGAGCCCCCACACCCTCCATTGGCCGTCACGTAGAAGACCACGACAAGACTGCCATGACATTATACAATGAGGATAGGCATGGCACAACAGCGAAAACTCCTCGATCAGATGCGGGACAAGATCCGACTGAAACATTATTCATAGCGCACGGAGAAATCGTATTTTCTCTGGATCTGACAATACATTCTCTTCCATGGCAAGCGCCACCCCAAAGAGATGGGCTACGTAGAAGTAGAGACGTTTCTGCGATATTTGGCTGTAGAGCTGGATGTAGCGGCCTCCACCCAGAAACAGGCGTTGAGTGCACTCCTGTTCCTGTACCTAGAGGTCTTGAACCAACCGCCAGCTGGATAGACATCCCGTGGGCGCAGAAGCCGAACCACCTGCCGGTCGTCCTGTAACTGTCGGAGGTGCAGGCCGTGCCGCGTTTTTTCAGCAGGGGCGACTTTGTTGATAGGGCAGCTATTTTATGGGAGCGGATTACCTGTAAATGAATGCTTGCGCTGCAGGTGAAGGACACCGATTTCGGGCAGCAGTTGATTGTCGTGCGGGGCGGCAAAGGGTTTAAGGATCGCAAAACAATGTTGCCGGAAGTTGTGATGCCGGCACTTCGTCAGCACTTGCAGGAAGTTCGACAACGGCACCACACCAATTTAAAGCAGGGGCACGGCTTGGTCTCATTGCCGCACGCCCTGGCCAAGAAATATCCGAACGCGAACCGGGAGTGGCATTGGCAGTATGTGTTTCCCTCAGCGACCTTGCCGCCGTATCCACAAAGCGTGGATGAAACGGTCTATCGTCATCATTTACATCCGAGCAGGTGATCTTAAAGTGATTTGGCACACTTGGAGTACGGTTTTCATCCGTTGGAACGTGAACCGTGTAAGAAAACGAGTATTATTCCTAACCCCCTCTGGCGGGAATATTTAACACTGAAACTGTCGTCCAAACAAAAGGAAAAAAGTGGACGCGCGGGGACTCGAACGACCGCCCTCACGGATGTGAAACGAAATTCGCAATTTCCGACTATCGGACATATGCACGCAAGTGACCGGCGATTCTATTGCAGGTATAGTTCAAGCGGCTTATAGTTGATTATGGTATGATCGTCGGCTGTGAACTTGACGGCCGATTTTCAGGTTCGTACCACCAGAGGTAAGTCACGATTCTGCCGAATTGTAATATTATAAAGTTCGACATGAGTCTCTGTAGGGGCATTTCGTAGAAATGGACCGTTTGACACTCCCGTCGAGCGGTTTTTTCGTTTATTCAGCTCGAGTGCAGGCGAAAATGAAAGAAATAGAGTTGTTTTCTTGATTTGATGTCGTAAAAGAGTTTGAATCTCCTTAGGTAACGGCCGCTTTCCAGCTGCGACATACCATTCTCTAATTCCAGGTTAGCTCTAGGAAACGAAAAAGGGACGCTCCAGAATAGTGGAACGCCCATTGTCAGAACTGTGCGGCGCTTTAGTGTATATGCCTACTTCGCCTTGTGCACCTTGATATTACCGCCGCCAAGGGCTTGCTGCGAGCCCTTGGCATAGACCGTCCCAGCGTCGCCCCAGATTTGGATGCGGAAGGTGCCGGCATCCTTTCAGCGCCAGTTAGTTGGTCAGCAGGGCGGCACCTTGCCAAAATAGAAGAGAAGCGCCGGCGAAAAGCGGCGCTCCCCATTAGCTTATCCTACCCAGATTGACGATCGTTCTAGGGTAATAGCGACTGCAAGTATGTAATTGACAGATTGATCATCGACTCGAACTCTTCCTGACCATCCGGATTGGCAAAATCGATAGTGCCATCGCCGCATTCGTCGATCCAGTCGTTGTTGTCAGCTGCACCCTGGCTGCTGCAGCCATCGGTCTTGCCCAAGAAGTCGTTGGTTAGTTTGTCGATTGCGTCTTGATAGTTGCCGGTATCGATCTTCTTCGTCAATGCGCCCATCTTGTTTTTCAAGGTCTTGGCGCCATTTTTCGGACCGATGATACCAGCAGCGTCCACGCCGTCGATTAGATTGAAGAGATTAGCCCCAACATCGGCATCCGTTGGATCCATGCCTGCGGCCACTTCTTCGGAATCCGTCACGCCGTCACCGTCGCTGTCGCCATTGAGCGGATTGGTACCTTGGACGTTGACTTCATCACCATCAGAGAGCCCGTCACCGTCGCTGTCGCCGTTGAGAGGGTCCGTGCCTGCTGCAGCCTCATCACCATCGTTCAGACCATCCCCATCACTATCAGCGTTAAGGGGTGCGGTGCCATTAGCGGTTTCAGTGCTATCGCTGACACCATCCCCGTCGCTATCGCTGTTGGAGTCGAGTGGGTCGATATCATCGCTGTCACTTACGCCATCACCATCACTGTCGGAGTTGAGTGGGTTGGTGCCAGCTGCCATTTCGGCGCTGTCGCTGACGCCATCACCATCGCTGTCGCTGTTGGGATCTAGCGGGTCATCATCGGCATTGTCACCTACGCCATCGCCATCGGTATCACCGTTATTGGGATCGGTATCTTGATTGACTTCGGCGCTGTCGCTGACGCCATCACCATCGCTGTCCCCATCGAGCGGATTGGTGCCGTGGACATTGACTTCCGCTCCGTCACTAAGACCATCACCATCGCTGTCAGTGTTGAGGGGATCTGTGCCTGCTGCAGTCTCATCATTGTCGCTAAGGCCATCGCTGTCGCTGTCGCTGCCCGGATCAAGCGGATCGGCATCGTCATTATCGTTGACGCCATCGCCATCGGTGTCACTGTTATTAGGGTTGGTCCCCCCGGTTACTTCAATGCCATCGCTAACGCCATCGCCATCGCTGTCGCCATTGAGCGGGTCGGTACCGTGAGTGTTGGCTTCAGCGCCATCGCTGAGACCATCGCCATCACTGTCGACGTTGAGCGGATCAGTGCCAGCCGTGGCTTCGGCCCCATCACTCAAGCCATCGCCATCGCTGTCGGCGTTGAGCGGATCGGTACCGGCAGCAGTTTCAGCACTATCGTCGATGCCATCGCCATCGCTGTCACTAATCGCATCCAACGGGTCGACATCAGCCCCATCAGCCACACCATCATTATCGCTGTCAGCATTGAGTGGATCGGTGCCGGCTGTCGCTTCGGCGCTGTCGCTGAGGCCATCGCCATCAGTGTCGCTGTTGGGATCTAGCGTGTCGCTATCGACGTCGTCGTTCACGCCATCGCCATCGCTGTCGATGTTGAGCGGATTGGTGCCGTCGATAGTTTCCTGACTGTCGCTAATGCCATCCCCATCGCTGTCACTGTTGGAGTCGGTGGGGTTAATATCGTCGCCGTCGTTGACGCCGTCGCCATCGCTGTCTGGATTCAGCGGGTCGGTGCCGTTGGTCGTTTCGTCAATGTCGCTGATATCATCCCCATCACTGTCGCTGTTAGCATCCAAGGGATCCATATCGCCGCCATCGCTAACGCCATCGCCATCGCTGTCGCCATTGAGCGGGTCGGTACCATCATTGACTTCATCGCCGTCATTGACGCCGTCGCCATCACTGTCGGCATTATTGGGGTTGGTGCCGAGGATTGCTTCGGCATTGTCGCCAACGCCGTCTTGGTCGGAATCGGCCGTTTCAGAGGGATCATTAGGGAATGCGTCGACATTGTCGGGCATGCCGTCGCCGTCGTCATCGGCATCAATAGTGTCCGGCTGGCCATCGCCATCGGTATCGGTCAGACAGGCATTCACACTGGTTGAGGCTGTATTCTCCGTGCTGGTACCGGCAGGGCAGATAGATGCCTCAACCGCTCCAAATCCAGAGACGTAAGTACCAACTGCTGCCTCGTTACAAGAAATTTGTCCTTCCTGGTCCTGGTATGTCCCTGGGTCGCAGGGGGTGGCTTCCAAGGCGCCAACTGTATCAACAAAGGTTCCCGCCGGGGCCGGCTGGCAGCTTAACACGCCGTAATAACCGACGGGACAGGTGACGGTCTCGGTTGCCTTGACGTAGACATTGATGCCGCCGTGGTTGTTCTTAAGGTTCTTATGAGTCCCGGGATAATCATTCTCACCCCAAACGATCCTCTGATTGTTGATTCCCGCCGAATGATCGCCATCCATCGATATCCAAGGATCTTCCAGAGCGCCGCGGCTGAGCACATTGCCGCTGGTGTTCGAAATGACCCCGTTGACACCAGTCTCGAAGGCCAAGTTCGGTGGGAACACGCCTGCCCGGGCATCAATGAGCGCACGCATTTCGCCGTAATCCGCGATCGCCCATATCGAATGATCGCCGGTTATGAAGAGGATCTGCTCTGCAACCACAGGAAATTCTCTTTGAAAATCCGGCGTGGATGCTGCGGGATTCGCGACGAAGGTTCCGTAGGAGTAAGTAGGCGCTAGGTCTCCATTGCCGTCGAACATGCCTCCAAGGTTACTCATGTGTGCTACCAGTTCCCAACCACCGTCATCGAGTGGGCTGGGTGCGGGCACGGTGAGAACATCCGACAAACTATAAAATTGTCGCCCTTGGTAACTATAAAGAGAACCCCAGGCGAGCCAATTTTTGCCAGGAGTTGGATTGCCGAATAAACTCGATCCTGAGGTGGTGCCGAGGACTCTTGACCCAACACAGTTGGTGCCATCTGCGCACGTACCGGTCCAGACCCCGTCGTATGTCCCAGTGAATGAAACCACCGTGCCATCCCGGGTAATATTCAACGGGTTCGTGAGCGCACCATCCCAAAGATCGGTATTATTATCAGCAATTCGTATGCCGCCTAATGTGTAAATCGGCACACCGGCCGCCACGGTGGGGTTAGTCGATGTGTTGTCACGGGCCGAAACCGTTGCTGTTGATGCGATAGCTGTCCAGGTGGTGCCAAGAGCCATTAACTCTGGCTGGGCATTTGCGTCCCCTGAAACAAAGGCATTGTAATCGACTATATTGGTGGACGATCCATTGCGTGCTCCAGTTGTGACGAAGGCCAGGCGGTACTGGTCTCCCGGATTCAGATCGGAGGGAACCGTAATCGGACCGGTTTGCCCTTGCGCGGTTCCGGCTACTAGCAATAGCAGCCCCAGCAAAACGAACAATACAAGTATGCGAGCTTTTTTCATGATTTTCTCCTTCTTTAGATATAATCGATATTCGTCATTTACCATTCTTACAATTTCCATCGTCATTGTTATTTACCCTGCCATGGCTCGCCCCTTTTTGGCCGTCTTTTGTATCAGTACCTTGAGCATTGCTTGCAGCAAGAGCTGCCAGTTCCGCCGCGACAAAGTTCTTCAACTGCTCAAGATCGCTGAATCGATGCTCACGCTGTTCGGCCAATACCTCGCGCAGCTCAAAGCGCCAGATTGGTGGTCCATCGGCCGTTGCCGGTGAAACTAGCCAGCAGCGGACAAGAAAGGATTGATAGATTTGATCTGCTTGTTGCGTCATATTGTTTTTCCAAAGGCTATGCTTTAATCGCGACTGGTGCTATCATACGAACCTCGCGCTTCAGAAGCGCTTCAAAGCGCTTCGCCATAAAAAATAGCGAATAATTCATCACAAACTGGGTGCATAACGTACCACCCTCCGGAGAGTAGATGCTTGAAATTTCCTTGCTGAGCGAGACATTATTTCGCTTGCCCGGCCAGCCTATCCTGCGCTTTACTACGCAAAAAGAAAGTGCGCTGCTGGCCTATCTGGCACACAGTGGAAGAACACATAATAGAGAAGCGCTGGCTGATTTGCTGTGGGAGGCAAGTTCGACCAGGCAGTCTCTATCTAATCTACGCACCACATTAGCCCGGCTGCGCAAACAAGTGGGCGACCAACTTATCGTCACCCGCAAAACTGTGGCTGTAATACCCGTCGTTCATGAACAAACAAACAGTGTGCGTTTTCAAGCGATTTTGGCTGCCGCCGGCAGGGAAATGTCCGTGGCCGGCAGTAATCTATTGGCCCAAGGGCTGGCATTGTACAGCGGAGAGTTCATGGCCGGATTTTCTCTTGCACATGCCCCACGGTTCAATGATTGGTTGGTGGTTGAGCAGGAACGCCTACACCAGATGGCTATGCACGGCTACCGGCAGTTAGCGGGCTGGCAGGAAGAACAGGGGCACTTCGCCGCAGGCGCTGCCACTGCCCAAAAGTGGGTGTCCTGGGATCCGCTGGACGAGACCGCCCAGCAGCAGCTCATGCGTTTATTGGCCTACGATGGGCGGGTTATGGATGCATTGCGGGTTTACGAACATTGCCGCTTTCTGCTGCAGGCAGAACTTGGCGTTCCTCCGGCCCCGGCTACTACAGCGTTGTATAAAAGCATAAAGGATAGTTCTCTACAAATACCTGATATCATCCGTGTCGTGCGTCACAATCTTCCCCGTGCCTTGACGCCGCTTATTGGGCGTAAAAACGAAATCCAAAAGATCATTACTACCCTCTTGGACCCGGCATATCCGTTGGTCTCCATCACCGGCGCCGGCGGAATGGGCAAGACCAGTCTGGCCCTGGCCGCCGGGCGACGCATAGTGGAAAATAAACATCATCCCTTCAAAGAGGGTATTTGGTTCGTTTCCCTCGAGGCGATAGAAAACGACACCCCTGGACTTATCAAAGAAGAAGTTGCCTCTTTGGTGGGGCTGGCAATGGGTTTGTTTTTTCACGGCGAAAGTGATCTCTGGTCGCAGCTGCTGGCGCAGTTGAGCGCGAAAAATCTACTGCTCATATTCGACAATATCGAGCAGTTTCTAAACACTGCCGGCGACCTCATCGTTGATTTACTAGCGTCGGGTGACGATATTCACCTGCTAGTCACTTCGCGCTCAAACCTGGCTTTGTCAGTTGGTGTCGCTTTTCCGCTTACAGGTCTGGAAACTCCGCTGCAAGTTTCACTCGAGGCATTAAACAATGAAAGTGTGCGCCTCTTTGCCGAACGCGCGGCGCGGATGCCGGCGCCTTTTGATTTGGAAAAGCATCTGCCGGAAGTAGTGTCTATCTGCCAATTCGTGCGGGGTATGCCCCTGGCTATAGAGTTAACGGCCGCTTCGTTGGGGCGCTTGATGGTAGATGAGATTATGCCGGCCCTAATCGACAACCTGCACCTCCTCAACAGTGACCGGCCTGACCTGCCGGCCCGCCAACGCACATTCCATGCGGTCTTTGAATACAGCTGGCAGCTGCTCGACTCCCGCGAACAGACATTTCTGGCGCAAATATCCATTTTTCGCGGCGGCTTTACGCGCCAGGCGGCCGAAGCGGTTTTAAATGACACAACCTCGGGCTTATATAATTTGCAGTATCATGCCCTGCTCAATCGGGATGAAGGGGGACGCTTCCAAGTGCACCCGCTTTTGCGTCAATTGGCACGGGAAAAACTGGGCGGTCCGAAGATGGTTGATATGGTAGGGCAGACGTTAGATCGTCACAGCACCTACTTCGCCGATTTTATAGGATCATTTACTGCCGACTTGGAGCGTGGCTTAGGCCAAGAAGCTTTACAGACTATTCTTCCCGAACAAGCCAATCTCCGCGCTGCCTGGGGGCATGCCGTTCGAGTGGGGCAGTGGCAGGCGATAGCTGACAGCCTAGATGGCGCTCACTATCTCTACCAGCGCCAGGCTCTTTTCGGCGACGAAGCGGTTCTGGTAGATGATGCGATCAGCAGGCTGCGAGAGACGATGAATGAGCAAAATGCTGTATTGACCGCTTTGCTCAGCCGCTTATTAACCGTACGCGCGAGAGACTATCTACTTGCGGCCCAATTTGATGAGGGAGTGCAAACGGCCGAACACGCCTACAAGCTGGCTAGAAAGCTCCAAAATCCAAATCTCGAAGGGCAGGCAAGATTGGTCTTGGCACAAATTCATTCCACGCAGAACAAGCGCAATGAGGCCTTGCCCGAATTCGAACAAGTGATTGCCCTGGCTAAAAGCGCCCAAAACCAAATCCTGGAAGCAGACGGCTTGATCGGCATGGGCGAACAATTGGGTTGGATTGGGGAGATTCAGGCAACCCAGGAAACGCTGTACACAGCGCTCGATCTCTGCCAAACGCTTCAGTATAAAGCGGGCGAAATGCGGACGTTTGTCCTGTTGGGGGAGTTGGCCATACGCCAGGGTACCTTTGAACTTACCGTTGCCTACAACCGCCAGTCCTACCAATTAAGCCGTCTTTTAGGAGACCTGGTTGCGGAAGCGAGAGCCTTGGGCAGCCTGGGTGTCGGGTTAACATCTTTGTATGATCTAAGCGGTTCCCAAACCGCACATGAAGAAGCCCTGGCCCTATTTCGCAGCCTGCACATGCCTGAAAGTGTGGCCTGGATATTGGGGCAGTTGGGGTACACGGCGATCCAGTTAGGCGACTATCATAAAGCGCAAAAACGCCTGGCCGAGGCCTTGGCAATTGCCGGCGAGATCGAGGATCTGTTTTGGCAGGGATGGGTGAAGCTGCGCCTGGGGGCCTTGGCCATTGAACAAGGTGAGCCGGACGAGGCCCTTTCTTATATAACTAAAGCCTTGAAAACAGCAGACCATTTTCAATATCTGAATTTCCGGTCGGCCGTGCTGTATGATTGGGGCAATTTGCTGCTCAGCCAAGGGGATTGGGCCGGTGCTGCGGATAAATTTCAAGAGTCGTTTGATTTTAGGCAGGGGGCGGGACGCATTGAAAACGCGACCCCTTCTCTGGCCGGCCTGGCTTATGCGACTTACCAACAAGGGCTGCGCGAAACGGGATCCGCTCACGCCGAGCTGCTGTGGCAAACCTGGCAGGAGTCGCCGGACATGGCTGAAAGAGCGGACCTCAAATTATATTGGCGGTTGGGCATGGTTTGGGAAGGGTTAGGGGATGGCCGAGCTGACGATTTGTGGCAAACGGCGCGCGCTTTGTTGAATGAGCGCTGCGCAAAGATCCTTGATGAGGCTGGGCGAAAGATGTTTTTAGAGCAAGTGCCTGCCCACCGGGCAATTTTATAAGCTTTGTAATTTTATAAAGTTCGAAATGGATCTCCTTAGATACCATGTTAAAAGTCAAGCGGAAACTTGCACATTGACAAGATAATCTGGATCAAAAGGCTTGCGATGCTTCAACACACCATACGCCAGATGAACCAGTTTGCGCATCACGGCGCCGACAATGGTCATGCGATTCTTGCCGTTGGTCTGCATGCGCTCGACGAGTGCCTGCACGATCGGATTGAAGCGCATGGCGGCGAGGGCGGGCAAGAACAAAGCGGTGCGAAAACGTTTGTTGCCGGTTTTGACCAGACGCCCGCGGCGGTGAACAGAAGAGCCGGAATTATGGTTTCTGGGCGTCAGACCGGCGTAGGCAGCGAGCTGGTTAGCGGACTGGAAGTCATTGACATCCGGGATTTCGGCAATGAGCCTGGCGGCTGTGATGTCGCCGATGCCGGGAATGGAGGTCAAGAGGTCATGCTGCTCGCGCAAATCAGGATGCTGGTCAAGAAGGTCACGGATGCGCTGCTCGATGATGGCGATCTGGTTCTTGAGGAAGTCGATATGGGCATCGATATCAGCCAAGACAGTCTTGGACTGAACGCCGGACTGCTTCCTATTCAGTTCTCGGGTGCGGTCGGCCTTGAGCGCTTCAAGGCGGCGTGTGAGAGCCTGTAGCTCCTGGATTTCAGGGGGAGGAGGCGCCCAGACACCCGGATTCTGGGTGGCGCAGAAGTGGGCAATGACCTTGGCATCCTCCCGGTCGGTCTTGTTACGCTTGAGCATGCTGGCCCCATAAGCCTTGATGCGTGCGGGATTGACAACGCTCACGGTGTAATCCCGTTCATACAGGTACATGGCCACCGTTTCGCCATAGCGGCCGGTGGCTTCGATGCAAACGCGACACTCCCTGGCCTTGTGCTTTTTGAGCCACTTGGCCAACCGCCGGTAGCCGTCCTTCTCATTGGTGAAGGTGGCCAGTCGATAGCTGTCGTCCTGATACAAGGCTACATCCAGTGTGTCTTTGGAGATGTCGATACCGAGGGTTGCAAATGACATGATTCACTTCCTATGATTATAAAGGTGTTCACCAACTCTATCCTCAGGACACTCTTGCCAATACAAGCTCTCCGTTGTTGGGGCTTCAGATACCATCCGTCCTCATGATAGAGCAAGCAGTGTGGGCGTTAATCTAAGGAACGAGTTCTGAGACTTCAGGGGCGACCGAACGTCACCACACTGCTGATAGGACAATCACATGACTAGATTATCCCACATTGATAAACATACAAGGGGCATTCTGAGAAAAGGACCGCTTGACAACATTGTCAGGCGGTTTTTTGTTTGTATTTGCTTGGAATTTTTGGCGGCTATTCTATAGGCAGCAAATCAAGATTCAAAATCCACCTGTGCCCACAGACTAGCCTGCCACCACTGCAATCATCTGAGCTTGTTCGTCTTTGAAACGCGCACACCAGGTTAGTGGGTTATTAGATCATGTCCATAGACCAGTTTGACTTCTGGATGGCGTTCTTTGAAGAGAATGATGCGATCCAATGCCTCCTGGCCGCCTTCAAGGTCGCTGGAATAATATCCTGGACCGATCCCAGTCTCAAATTGGTAATGATCGTTGCAGGCATCACCAGTGAAAAGAACCCGTTCATCGATGCCATTGATCAGGAAGATCACATGCCCTGGGCTGTGCCCACTTGACGAGATCGCCCAGAGCGAACCATCCCCGAAAACATCAACGCCCTTCCCTAGAGGGGGTAATTCAATTGCCCCGGTAAAGTCGATTTCCTGCAGTTCATCGATACCCTCCAAATGGTCACTTTGCATGAAGAACCTGTAATTGACATATCGTTCATTCTTCCCCGCGACATAAGGAATGTCCTTAGGCAAATCGACAATCCCAGCCGTATGATCCTGATGCAAGTGGGTGAGGAAAACGCCTTCTAATCGAATGCCTTCCTGGTCCAGTATCGCAGCAATATGCGTGTTGGGTTCTTGGTTGCCTTTCCCCAGATAACCCTCGACCATAAGACCCTTGATCGTGCCGTGCTGGCTGTGAACGTAGGATTTATCCAGACCCGCATCAATCAGATAGGCACCGAACTCTTGATGTTGGATGATACCCACGTTGACCGGTATCTCAATACTTCCATCCTCGATATCTTGCGCCTCTTCGTGCTCCAGATTCATAATGGCCGATCGGGTTGTTTCCATTTTGCCCGTTGAATAGGTGCGGATGGTGATCGGCTGGGGATTTGAAAGGATCTCTTGCCAACTGTGATATGTTGTCTCAGGTGCCGCGTACAAGACCCTTCGAATCATTGAAGGCTGCCAGACAAGGAAAGTAAATATGGATGTGGTTATTAAGATTACGGTTATTGCGATTAGTATTCTTTTAGATTTTAGCATTTTGTTTCTCCTCGGTGGGTGACCCCTAAGAACACGCTTTCTCACGACAAGGATGCAGCAAACGATGCGAACTTATTCTTTGGTTCGGGGCCGCGATACTTGAACTGACCGACTACTTTCGCCCCTTTTCCTTCCAGCGCTTGCGCCATTTGCCGCAAAGTTGATCCCACCGCCAACTTGTAGGTGCAAAACACGACAGTTTGCTTCCCTTCTAGATTTCCTAGTTGTTCTATGAAGCGCATCGTCCCTTCTGCCGGGTGTTGTCGAATGATAAATAGACCCTTGACCCAACTCCCGACGCAAATAAGGTCAGCTTCGGACACATTAGCGGGGTCGACCTGTGATACTGATTGGACCCAACACTGGTGACCATGTTTTTCCATCATATTGCCCATTGTCTCCGCCGCCTTGGCGGTGGTGCCTGTACTGCTGTCATAAACTATCGCAATTTTCATTTAAATTTCTCCTTAAATAAGTCAGCCAAGCCCAAGTGCAGCCATTACCAGGAAAACCATCTGGAACAGGAAGTTCCCGATCCAGTGGAAGACCATCGCTAGCGGCAGGCTCCCAAGCGGCCCAAAAGCGAACGCGAATCCCAGTCCGCCAACCAAAATTCCCGGGAACAGCCATCGCTGATAGACATGCTTTGAAGTGAATAAAATCCCATTTGCCACCCAATCCCAACTGCCAAAAACGCCCCGCATCTTGGGCATCAAGAAACCTCTGTAGTAGAGTTCTTCCCCAAAGATATTTAACACCAGTCCAACTACAAAGTACAACAGCACAAAAAGGAAGTTTCCCTGAAGATCCATGTCCGGGAATGCATCTGCTGCACTGGAAACCTGGACAGCGGGATTGCTGGCTGCCGGCCACCAATCAGGGGGCATAAAACCAGGAACTGAAGCCAGCGCCCGGTTGGCACCGCCCATCATCATACTCAACGCCAGCCCTGCGATCAGAACCCCCAACGCGATTAACCATGCCTGCCAGCCCTTGGGCCATTGCCAACGGATCCGGTTACGTAGGGCGGCGAAGGTCAAAGAGTAACCCTCGCGCCGCAGCATGACCAGCCCAGCAACCAGTTCCGCTCCGGTGCCCAGCACGGTGACCGCTAACATCACCCAGGTCGGCGTTACCCCACCCTCAGGGATAAACCCCCGTCCCACAACGTAGATCAGGAAAGAAAACCAAACTGCCGGCCATAAAAACATGAAGAGGATCTGCCATAACTGATACTGCGGAATGTCATGTTCAAGATCGTTTGAAATCCTTTCTCTTGTAACTACCATTTCTTTCTCCAAATTTTTCACTCAATCGTTTTCATTGAAAGTTGCGAGCTTATGCCCAACTGATTTGTGGAGGTTTTCTCTCGATCATGTTTTTGAACCTGGGGATTGGATATCCAAGCGCCAAAGCGCCATACAGATTGTTATCAGGTGGAATGCCAAGCAGGTTTGGAATGCGCCGGTTCCATTTCCGCGCCATCGGAGCACGACACGGAGCGAGTACCCATCCGGTGTAAAAGTGCCCGATGCCTAATGCGTGGGCGACCAGGGAGGCATTCTGCAGCGCCAATTGTGCATTTACATCCCCGAACCCAACCATCCGGTGAGCATGAAAAACCAGTAACACCGGTGCCCCGTTGAGTATGGGGTCGGCACCGGATTCAAACATCTGTACCTTCCGTTTGAATCCGGGTATTTCGTGCAGGCCACTTTCGGCCGAATCTCGGTCAGCCAGCAGGGCTATTGTTCTGAATATGGGGTTAGAAAAGCGCTTGATTTCAAACTTTAGATACTCGATGACCGTCGCGGAAACTTCGTTCAGCACAGTTCTATCCTGAACAACGAGAAACTCCGTGCTTTGCGAGTTGTGCCCGCTGGGCGCAAAGCGTGCCCCTTCGATGATTGTATCGATAGTGTCTTTCGCCAGGGGCTTGTCTCGAAATGCCCGGATGGAGCGGCGGGTCTTGAGTAAAGTCAGCACCTGTTCCGTTGTGGGTATCTGCTCAAACGGGATCGCCCGGATGGTGGTCGCCGAGAATTCAGAGTGGCTAATCGCACCGTGACGGCAGATAGCCATGCATTGGCCGCAAGCTATGCAACGCTCCATGTGTTCTTTAGATATTTTGGGAACGGTGACCTTCTCGTCTTGTTGGATAAGGGCAACCGGGCAAATCATGGCGCAAAGGCCATCTTTCTTACATCTTTCGCTATCGATGGTGACTTCATACATCTTCATTTGCTCCTTCAAGACCATTGACTAGGGACAAGTGATTGGTAATTAAGATATCGGTGTGAGCAAAATCTTTCCACCCGTCATTTGATTGGTGTATTCCTGGACAGCTTTCCTGGATTCCTGGAATGGATACTGTGCCCGGATTTCGCTCTTGAGATCGGTGCCGATCAGATTTTGGGAGCGCCGCCAAAGCATCAGGATTTGCAGCAAATTCTTATTAGAATAGAGCCAGGGCCCCAGCCAGAAACCGGTTATGGTCTTGCCTTGAAAGACGATCTGGTCGACGTTGGTTTGTGGCGCTTTATGGGAAAGGCAGCTATAAACCGTTACGGTGCTGTTTTTCGGCAGTGCTTTGAGCAGCTGCCCCGTCATCGGTCCTGCAACCGCATCAAAGGCAAGGTGGGCGTCATACTCATGACAGGCATCATGGAGCTGTGTGTCAAAATCCACATCGCTGCTATTCAAGACGACAGTTGCACCTTGCGCTTTGAGTAGTTCCACCTGTGCATCTCGGCGAACGACGTTAATAACCTGAATCCCCTCACTTCGCCCTAATCGGTTAACCATTTGCCCGAGTGCGCTGGCGGCGGCGGTTAGGACGATAGCTTTGTGCCCGCCATCTTTTGTGATTTCCAGGAAAGCGCTGGCTGTTAGCGGATTGATAACTGACATGGCCCCTTGCTCCAAGCTGACCGATTTATTAAGTGGAAAGACGCCGCCCTTTGTAGAGGCCACCATATATTCAGCCCAAATACCATCTCTTTCCCCATTACTCAGACAAGCAACCCGCTTTCCGAGAAAATAGCGGCCCATCGCTCCAGGACCAACGGCAACAACTGTTCCCGAACCTTCTCCGCCGGGAACGACAGGAGGTGGGCTATCGAAACCGTAATTTCCACCCAGGAAGGCTAAATCCGAGGGATTGATCGGTGCGGCGGCGACTTTAACAAGTACCTCATCCTTTCCCGGCTTGGGAACCGGACGCTGTTCGATCCGGAGTGCTTCCGGGCCGGAATATGAATCTAGAACTACGGCCGTCATCTGATCGGGTACTGGTGTTTGTGACATTTTCTGCCTCCAAAAATTTTACAGGGTTTCAGATCAGTTCGTATGATTTGTTGCGTATTCCTTTGAATTCATCGAAATACGCAACACAGATTAAGGTGATGATACAGATTCATTCTTCTTGCATCAGTTCGGCGATCTTCTTTTCTTCCCAGCTCGAGCCAGGTCTTGCAACAAAAACGCGAAACGCATGCAGAACAAGTGCAATTCCCCATCCCATCAACGGCCAAATAAACCAAAGCGTTTCCGGCGAGGTCATCATGTTGATAAAAAACAAGCCCAGGTTTACGATTACGTACACAGTAAGATGAATGTAAAAACCTCTTAATGTCTCAACTCTCTCTTTAGCTTTTAGATATTTAATTTCTTTCGTGTCCATTTCGTCTCCTTTTTATATTGAATGTTTTGTCACACAATTGCTTAATATCTGCCGCATCCGGTTAATCAAGCTCGTTGCGTTTAATCGACAGCAGGGACAGACCCAGATCGTACAGTCTGCGCAGTAACCCGTGCAGAGCGGCTTGATCGACCACCTTGCCTGTCAGTTTGGTGACACTCTTTCCATCGGCATCGATTTGAGGCTCAATGTCCATGCCGTCGAACCAATCTGACCGACTTTCGTCCAGATATCCCTGCACTGTAATCTGGTAGATTACCGGGCAATCTGTTTTAAACTTGTGTCCTGCCTCTGTCATTTCTGTCAACCTTTTTTCAAAACTATGATTACAGAATAACCGCCGCGGATCGGAAAGTAACCACATTTGCATGTGATCCTGAGCAGAAAAAGATGTGATTGTTGAAGGGAAATTATGTGATCGGGGTTATTTTATAAGAGGTTTAGTTCCTCGGCTTTGGCGACAGCCTCGGATCGCTTGTGAACCATGAGCTTGCTGTAGATGTTCTTTACGTGCGTGCGTACTGTATTTAGGCTAACCATCATTTGGTTTGCCATTTCTTTGTAGGTCAGGTCTTTTGCCATTAGGTGCAGGACTTCCAATTCACGGTCAGAAAGCGGATCTACGAGTAGGGATGGGGGTGAAAGGTTGGGTCGGTCCGGCTGGGTATCCGTATCGATTCGGTTCAGCACTTCGATAGCATAATCAGCCGAAATGTTGCGCCTGGCTGCTTCCTTGAGCAAGCGAATAATTGGGCTGCCGTTGTCCAGAAAGATGCGTACAAATCCCTGCGGTTTGGCCAATTCAAGCGCCCGCTCCAGGTAAGACAGTGCCTGATTAAGATCTCCAAGTGCATCTAAGGCCAATGCCTGAAGATTGAGGAGATCAATCAGATGCCCGACACGTCCGGCTGATTCTGCTGACAGGGCGAGTCGATCGATCAATCCAAGTGCTCTGGTCAACATAACCCCATCTGATGAGGCTCGTCCTTGAGCAACTAGCACCCGCGCCAGCGAGATATGTTCATATTCATTTTGCAGGTTGATCTCGATCTCGGCGCTCAGATTGCTTTCGTGTACCCACCGAGACGCCGTATCAAGCTCTTCTTGTGCTAGCCACAACTGCACCTGGCATGCAGTAAGTTCTACCTGATATATTTGTTGGATATCCATTTGCGCGCTGTTAATAGCAGCTTCCAGCATCTTATTTGCACCGTCTGCATCGCCCTGTGCTTGCAGGATACGAGCCAATAGGACCTGTCCAACGACCAGCGATTGTAAGAAGCCCCCTCGTTTGGCTTGCTTGATTCCCTGACGCACGTACACTTCAGCGTCTGCTAACTCATTTCGCTCATAGAGTACATAGCTCATATTCGCTCGCGCCATATCTGAACTGCGCACCCTTAGTTGTTGCGGTGCACTGAACTCAGCAGACGCATCGAGCATTTCCTGGCATACTTCGACTGCTAGGACAAGCTTCCCTTGCATCACCAATAAACGAACCAGCTGTTCAACGGCCATGATAGCGGCCATTATATTTTCGGCTGCAAGGAGCAGTGTGACAGCATCGGCGTATGACTGGCTGGCTTGCGCTATGTCACCGACATCTCTAAAGTTAACAGCGAGTGTTAAGAGGAGAATCCCTCGTTCGGAACGACGATCGTCTGGTAGGAGCTTTAGCACTTGCTGAGCTAGTTCAGTGCTGCGCATCGGTCTTCCCTGAATACCAAAGAGAATCGCGCGTAGTGTGTTTATCTGGCCAAATAGTTCGGCGACCTGTTCACTGTTGACGGGTATCGTTTGCCTGGTAAGCAAAGATTCTGCATCGTTCAGGCGCTCCTCAACAGCGCCAATCTGACCGCTGAGGAATAGATTCCAAGCATAGTTGACAGATAATGAGGGGTCCGAACGTACTCTTTCATCTGGTAGCAACTCGAACCATCGCCGCACCGTGCTCACCTCACCCCGCTCGTTTGCCGTGAAGCTGTGTTCATCAACCAGACGCGCCGCCTGCTCAAGATCGTCTGCAGCAATGGCATGGCGAATCGCGCTGTCTATATGCCCGTGTTCTTCATGCCATTTACTGGCGCGACGATGAAGTTCGGGGATTGTGCTGGCCTGCTCCCGCTGCAAACGATACCGTAGAAGATCGGCAAACAGGTGGTGATAACGATACCAACGCCGTTCATCATCAAGCGGCACAATGAACAGGTTGGATTTTGCGAGTTGGTTCAATAATGTGTGTCCGTCATCGTGATTAGGGCTGGCTTTATCAAGATCACATACGGCTTCGCACAAAGAACCGGTCAGGCGCGTCAATATTGACGTTTGCAGCAAAAAGGATTGCAATCTTGGGGGTTGTTGCTGCAAGACTTCTTCGACCAAATAATCGAGAACGTGATGGTGAATGCCGGTAAAAGATTGGATAAAACGGGTGACCTGCTCTCTGTCTCTTTCCTGCAGAGAAAGCGCGGCCAGCTGCAATCCTGTTATCCAGCCCTCGGTACGAGACCCCAGTGCGGCGATATTGTCTGCTGAGAGGTCGAGGCACATCATTTGGTTGAGAAACGTTGTCGCTTCATCATTGGTGAAACGCAGATCTGCCACACGCAGCTCGGTCAATTGACCTCGACCTCGCAAACGGGCCAAAGGCAAGCGGGGATCGATGCGCGTCGTAATGACTAAGTGCAACGTGACAGGCAGGCGATCAAGTAAAAATGTGACTGCTTCGTCAATTGATTGATTTTCGATCACGTGATAGTCATCTAAAATGAGAATCAGGGTTTGGGGGAGGCCCGCGATCTCATTGAGCAGGGCCATCAGAACTGCTTCACTATTGGTCGCTCCGGATGATTTCAGCGCGGCTAGTGATTCTAGTCCAATGTCAGGCTCTACCGTTTGTATGGCGGCGATGAAGTAGATTAAGAAGCTGCCTAAATCGTTGTCCCCTTCATCTAGCGAAAGCCAGGCTGCCCGATTTACGATTTTAGATCTACGATTTGCGATTTGGTTGATGGTATCTGATGATGAAGCGATAAGCGTCAATTTTAATTCGTTAATCCAACCGCTGACCAATGTGGTTTTGCCAAAGCCAGCTGGGGCGGAGACAAGGGTGAGTTTACAGCCTTGTTGGATTCCGTGGTTGAGCTTTTCGATAAGATGGGGGCGGGTGACAAGGGACGGCCGTAGAGATGGGATGAATAGCTTCGTGCGCAGCAAGGTTTCGAGCATAGGCACATTATAAGGGAAAACTCCAGGTTCAGAAATCCAGACTGTTCCAAAACAAGGAGATATTGCGCGAGATTAGGTCAATGGCCCTGTTGACCTTGCGGCTCCAGCTCATGTATTGAACAAGAAAGCCATGGCATTGTACCAGGGTCTCAAAGATGGGCGCGGACGGACTTGAACCGCCGACCTCACGGAAGTGAACCGCCGTTCGCAATATCCAACTGTCGCACACATGACACGAAAGTGACCAGCGACTTTATTGCGGGTATAGTTGAAGCGGCTTATAGTTGATTATGGCACGATCGTCGGCTGTGAACTTTACAGTCCATTGAATATTTGTACCACCAGAGATAATCTTACGATTCTGCCGAATTGTAATATTATAAAGTTCGAAATAGATCTCCTTAGATACCATGTTAAAAGTCAAGCGGAAACTTGCACATTGACAAGATAATCTGGATCAAAAGGCTTGCGATGCTTCAACACACCATACGCCAGATGAACCAGTTTGCGCATCACGGCGCCGACAATGGTCATGCGATTCTTGCCGTTGGTCTGCATGCGCTCGACGAGTGCCTGCACGATCGGATTGAAGCGCATGGCGGCGAGGGCGGGCAAGAACAAAGCGGTGCGAAAACGTTTGTTGCCGGTTTTGACCAGACGCCCGCGGCGGTGAACAGAAGAGCCGGAATTATGGTTTCTGGGCGTCAGACCGGCGTAGGCAGCGAGCTGGTTAGCGGACTGGAAGTCATTGACATCCGGGATTTCGGCAATGAGCCTGGCGGCTGTGATGTCGCCGATGCCGGGAATGGAGGTCAAGAGGTCATGCTGCTCGCGCAAATCAGGATGCTGGTCAAGAAGGTCACGGATGCGCTGCTCGATGATGGCGATCTGGTTCTTGAGGAAGTCGATATGGGCATCGATATCAGCCAAGACAGTCTTGGACTGAACGCCGGACTGCTTCCTATTCAGTTCTCGGGTGCGGTCGGCCTTGAGCGCTTCAAGGCGGCGTGTGAGAGCCTGTAGCTCCTGGATTTCAGGGGGAGGAGGCGCCCAGACACCCGGATTCTGGGTGGCGCAGAAGTGGGCAATGACCTTGGCATCCTCCCGGTCGGTCTTGTTACGCTTGAGCATGCTGGCCCCATAAGCCTTGATGCGTGCGGGATTGACAACGCTCACGGTGTAATCCCGTTCATACAGGTACATGGCCACCGTTTCGCCATAGCGGCCGGTGGCTTCGATGCAAACGCGACACTCCCTGGCCTTGTGCTTTTTGAGCCACTTGGCCAACCGCCGGTAGCCGTCCTTCTCATTGGTGAAGGTGGCCAGTCGATAGCTGTCGTCCTGATACAAGGCTACATCCAGTGTGTCTTTGGAGATGTCGATACCGAGGGTTGCAAATGACATGATTCACTTCCTATGATTATAAAGGTGTTCACCAACTCTATCCTCAGGACACTCTTGCCAATACAAGCTCTCCGTTGTTGGGGCTTCAGATACCATCCGTCCTCATGATAGAGCAAGCAGTGTGGGCGTTAATCTAAGGAACGAGTTCTGAGACTTCAGGGGCGACCGAACGTCACCACACTGCTGATAGGACAATCACATGACTAGATTATCCCACATTGATAAACATACAAGGGGCATTCTTCGAAAATGGACCGTTTGATATCATTATCAGGCGGTTTTTTTATTCATTTTGTTTGGAAATCGGTGGAAATTGAAAGATTGGAGGGCGAATTCATGGTTTTTAACTCAAGGGTGGTTCAATCTCCCTAAAAAGATTCTCGTTTGAGACTGTTGTCCAAAAGGGCGCTGGTTGATCTCTCTGTGACACAGTGGTTCATGTTGTGAAAAATTTCGCATACTTGACATCTCAATTATGCCAGTTTATCCTATTGTAATAGTAACTGACGCGATGGGATGAAACACCTTTTTTCGGGCAAGGAGGTTACACATGCTTACAACCCGATTCACCGAATTGGTAGGATGTACCGTGCCAATCCAACAGGCTGGTATGGGCTCGCTTGCCAACCCCGGCTTGGCCGCAGCTGTTGCCAATGCCGGCGGATTGGGGATGGTATCTGTTTACAGCAATTATGGTGGGCCGACGGAGAATATCATCAAAATGCTTGAAAACACGCGGGGGCAGACATCGGGGGCCTTCGGCGCGAATTTTATTCTGAAATGGATGGAACAAGAGGAAGCACAAGAGAAGGTCAGAGCGGCGGCGGCCCACGCCCCTATTGTGGAGTTCTTCTATACAGATCCCGATCCCACATTGATTGAAATTGTGCACTCGGAAGGAGCGCTGGCTTGCTGGCAGATTGGTTCACGGGAGGAGGCGCTTGCCGCTGTTGATGCCGGCTGTGACTTCGTCGTTGCCCAGGGAATTGAAGCGGGGGGACATGTGCGTGGGACATTCGGGTTGCTGGCGTTGTTGGAACAAGTGCAAGGGGCTGTTGACGTGCCTGTGGTGGCCGCCGGCGGCATTGGCAGTGGGCGTGCAATGGCGGCCGTTCTGGCGGGCGGTGCCGACGGTGTGCGCGTGGGCACTCGTTTCCTGGCTGTTGATGAAGCAGAATTGCATCCAGACTATCTTAAAGCGCTTATTGTCTCCGACGCGCAGGATACTGTGTATACAGATGCGTTTTCGGTTGGTTGGCCTGATGCGCCGCACCGCCTTCTGCGTTCTGCTGCCGAGGCTGCGAAAGCGTTCGAGGGTGAGTTTGTCGGCTCGGTCGCCGACTCTTGGAATGGTGAAAGGTACAATATGCTCCCCTTTCAAGGTGGATGTCCACATAAGTCGGCACTTGGCAATATTGCGGCCATGTCATTGTGGGCAGGGGAGAGCGTCGGTGGTGTCAAGAAAGCGCAGACGGCTGCCGAAATCGTGGATGAGCTTGTAGGGGAGGCTGAGATGTTCCTGAGACGCTGGAGTTGAAGCAAAGAATTTGATTGGTAATATTATAAAGTTCGAATTGGATCTCCCTGGGGGCATTCTTGGAAAATAGACCGCTTGACGTGACAGTCAAGCGGTTTTTTCATTTATTCTGCTTTGAAATGGGGGGAAATAGGGGAATTGGGGCTGGATTCTTGGAATTTATTGTAATGCAGAGTTCGAATCTCCTTGGGTGGTAACGGCCGATTACCTGCTATGTTCGTCGCTTCAGGATCATCACGGCCGAACTATTAAAACCTAGACATGAAGTTTGCCAAGCTTCGATATGTGAATCACCAGCCCAGTGAAAGCTTTAGCGCAACTGCCAGGATCCCGCTGAGAGTTTCAATGAAACCCTCAGCGGACCTGCCCATTTCAGATCACTTGATCTGTTTGGCTGTTAATTAGCGACGACTGCAGTAGTCACGATATCGCTTGCGGAAATACCGCCATCATCAACAATCGTTAATTCAAATACCAGGGTCAGGTTATCATTCTGCCGCACAAATGGTGTCCGGAAACTGGCGACGGCCGTGTCTGCACTTCGCAATGAAACCTCCTTGCCAGAGATCTGCCGCCACTGATAGCCCATGATTTCACCATCCGGATCAAAGGATGCGCTTCCATCCAGGAAAGCCTTCGTTCTTTTCAACACTGTCTGATCCAACCCTGCATCGGCAATAGGAGCTAGATTAGCGCCCCCACCTGAACCCTCAGATTCGAGCGCCCCCATATCGGGCGCTGCTCCAAGGTACTCAGCCGGGGTTAGGTTGAGCAGGATAACGCCGCCCCATTCGAAGTAAGCGGTGCCCGCGTCAATGGCAGGGGAACCCGCCTGCAGTTGATAATCGCCACTGGCGGCATCTACAAACAGCGGGTCGCTGTAGACATTACCTTCAACCCAGTTAAGCGGCGCGCCGTCAGGATTGATGATGCTCCCTTCGCCACCCTGCACATCTGAATAGGCAACTGTGAGCGGCACGGCCGGTCCGCTGACCTTGACGAAGATCTCCTGCGGTGCGTCGTTCCAGAGAATATTGTTGACGATCGTGGGGCTGGATTGGTACAAGTAAATGCCGCCGCCCTCTTTCACCGCATAGACGCCGGTTGCGTCATTTGTGATCGCATTGCCCGTTATCGTATTGCCGGTCAGCACTGGGCTGCCGTAGGCAAAATAGATACCGCCCCCGCGAGCATTGCTATTGAGGTTGGCGTCAACGGTATTCCCGCTGATGACATTGTTTCTTAGGGTTGGACTTGAACTGCTGGCATAGATCCCACCGCCATACCCACTTGGCGTCGTATACGACCCGGAAATATAAACCCTGTTGCCGCGGATCGTGTTGCCGGTCAGTTCAACATTGGCATTCGCCAGATAAACACCACCCCCGGCGGCAGAAGCACCGCTGGTACCGGCCGTATTATTGGCAATGGTGTTGTTGCTCAGCATGGCATTGGAGTTAGTCAGATAAATGCCGCCGCCGGAACCCTTTGCCGTATTGTCGCGGATCGTGCTGTTGCTGATAGTTGGACTGCTGTTCTCAACGTAGATGCCGCCGCCTTTGTTTTCCGGACTGGCGCCGGTGGCCTGTCCGCGCTCAATAATGGCATGTGTTAGCTGGCTGCCGTCGGGAGCGTCGACAAAGCGGATGCCAAGCCACTTATTTGTTGCCGTAAAGAGAATGGGGTCCGCTTCCGTGCCCACGGCGTTCAAATTGCCGTTGACAGTTAGCTTGTACCAGCTTTGGAAAATGACTTCTACGCCCGCTTCAATGGACAATGTTTCGCCCGCCGGAACAGTAATATCGCCATCGATCAGGTAGGGTGAATTCGCAAGGGTCCATGTACCCGAGACTTCCCCACCAGGCACACTAGTGGCAGCCAAAACAGGATTAGCTATCGAAAACAACACGGCCATCACGATGATGGCCAACCCTAACAAATACGCGCTTTTTGAAATCTTAATCATCATTACCTCTCCGTAAGCACAAAAACTTTCCTCGCTTGCTGTTAGCTGCACTGGTTACTTAATCTCTCTGTGAAGCGCCAATACTTAGGCACTTTTTCTTTCCCATCCCAACATTACTGGTAAATGATTGCCCAACTATAACCCATGTATTACATAATCATTAACGACCGGCCCTGGCTAGGCGGTATCCGCGACGTTGCTAGCGAGATCCAAATAGGCAAGTACGGCGCCAACCATCCGACTCAACAGTTGGCGCCTTTATTTAACGGGGGACTCTAGAATTCATCTGGGAAGGACGGGAACTCCTCAGACAATTGGGTGTGACCCTTTGCTTCGGCGCCTTGCTCAGAAATGACCGGACAAAGGACGACCACGCCGGGGTGGGCAATGACGACCAGACCTGCTGCTTCAGCGTCAAGAATATCTTCAACGTCATCAAAGAGCGCTTCCGGATAATGCGCCGATACATATGGTGAGGCCAGGATATCATCCAAAGTTTTACCCGGAGCTGTATGGACAACGTTGACATTCCAATGAGGTGAGTAACCTGCCTCTCCCGGAATAAACTCGGCGACGTTCGCCTGGTATACCCGATCGCCACCGATCAAGTAAAGATCATTTTCTCCCCGTTCGGTCACGCCTTCTTCAACACCACCGAGGATGTAGTATATTTCTTCACCCTCATACCAGCCATTGGCGGTCGTCGCCCCAGCCGATGCTGATGCTGTTACCATCAATAGGATACCCATGACCAACAATAATAGAGCCAACTTGCGCTTCATTATGAATTCTCCTTGCTCCGATATGGAGCCTAAGTGCGCCCTGTGGGTTGAGAACTGGGCTGCGACTCACACCGATCAATAGGGAAGATCATGATAACTGGTGAGGCGCTGGAATAAAGATGCAAATGGCTCATCTCATCTAAGGTATTTGCACTATTTCACTCGAATTGACGATGCCGGGTCGGTCTGGAAGCAGCCTCACGATATTTTAGTTTCAATGAGACCATGTTGATAGGCATAGGCAATAGCCTCCAGGCGGCTGTGCACTCCCAACTTGTTCAGGATATTTTGCGCATGGTTACGCACTGTCGCCGGGCTGACGATCAGCGTACCGGCGACCTCAGCCGTACCCTGTCCCTGGGCCAACAGTGTCAATACTTCCCGTTCGCGTGCCGTAAGACCGTTTGTTTGGGGCTCCGTAGAAGAGACCGTTAGAGATCCGGATGCTATCATCCTTTTGCAATTGTTCAGACGCTGCCCAAGACACGGTCAACGAAGCGCTGATTGTTCTTTCTTTTCCGTGGCATCGCGAAACAGGTGCACAATCACCCGATCCATGAGTTCTTATCGCGGACGGATACACGAAGGTGGTTACATTTAGCCAACGCCCCTCGCCGTCACGGGTGTGGGCATAAACATCTGTATTGGGTAAGACGTCGCCTCTTTCAGCCTGGATGGCTATCCAACAATAACGTTGGCAGAGAGTGATTCCCTGCTCATCCCGGCCACCCAGAATCTCATAGCACTGCTCACCGGCAACTTCCTCGGCTGTGTATTCTAGAATCTTTTCTGCTGCCTGATTCCAAAAGATGATGCGATGATCCGTATCAATGATAAAGGCGCCATCGTTGGTTGAGGAAAGAGACTGAAATAAGCGTTTCATACAAGTCCATGCATTCCTATCGACAACTGCCAGTGGGCGGCCTTGCAGATTCCTGACAATGTACAGATCATAATCGGAAACCGTTACAGATTCCTTGTACTTCGATTAAGAAATGCTTACAGGTAATGTGTTGCGAAAAATCATGAGCACAAATTGGCTTCTCCGCTCCATACTTGAATCATCCCTTGCCAAGGTGATCTACATGGATAAACTATTCAAATGGCGACTTATCAGTCAAAGGATATTCTTCTGACAATCGAGGGTATTTGCTGTCAATCAATAAGGGATGGCAACCTAGAGGATTCATTATGCCAATCATCCGGCATTCAAACCAACCTATTACGAAAGGTTATTACAACAATATCATTAACTGTAAGATTGTGTAAAATATTGTTTGGAGCTGTAATCTTCTCTTAAGTTGGTAATATTATAAAGTTCAAAATGGACCTCCTTAGGGGCATTCCGTAGAATTGAAACGTTTGACATCCCTGTCAAGCGGTTTTTTTCTTGTATTCAGGCTGAAAATGGTGAAAAAGAGGGCTTTGGGGCGGGAGCTTGATGTTTGTTGGATTAGAGAGTTCGAATCTCCTTGGGTACATACGCACAAGGAGCACCGGCGAAACTGTCAAGGGTCAGATTCTCCTATGGACTGCCTAGCATGACGCAAATCGTTTGGCAGACTTGTCTTTGATCTGCCTCGTTTCCCGTATATACTCAACAACCTCGTCCAGTCTGGCCAAAAACTGCTGCGACGTATCGCCATATTGCAAGTGATACTTGGCACATTCGGCCCGTAAAAACTTACTGAACCTTATCTCTCGATGGATAACGGCCAATAAATCTTTGTCGCTATAATGCTGTGACCAATCGTTGGGATGCCCGGCGTGCGCCCGTATCTCGGTCAATTTGCGGATCGGCATAATATTGGCGTAGCCAAGAAAGTATGCTTTGATCTGCGTTGGATACATCTCCCTGAGCGCATGCACATCCTTCGGTAGTATTTCGCCTTCAAAAACATAATCTACCTCGTCGTGGAGCAGGCTGATGCTCATTTCTCGCACCAGCGGCCACATTCGCGCCGCAACTTGAATAGCGCCAGCATCGGGATCGATTAGGTATTCTGGGGCTCCACGAGCAAGACCCATTTTGAGAACGTCCAGGCTCAAGTAGGGCAGTCGCAAATCGGCGAGGAGACGTCGAGCGAGAATCCCTTTGCCGGTTCGTGCCGCACCGCCAATGAAGAAAAGCATAGGTTAACTCTCCTTTACCCGTATGCTCCCACGAAACCCACAGCCACACAACAATTATTTACCCGCACGCCTGCTTAATAGTCTGCCGGTCAGTTTAGGTGAAGGTTGAATTCCCACGATTCTAATTTCTGATTGACAAGAGAGCTACTGCAGGATAGTATATATTTTAGATATATACTAATCGAGGTGGTTTATGCAAGTAGCCAAGTTGTTCAAGAATGGTCAGAGCCAGGCAGTTAGGCTCCCCAAGGAATTTCGTTTCGAAGGGACTCAAGTGTTCATCAAGCGTGTTGGTAATGCTGTTTTGCTGCTGCCGGAACAAGATTCCTGGCAAGGTTTATTTGATAGTTTGAATCTGTTTTCTGATGACTTCATGGAGGCTCGAGAGCAACCGGAACAACAGGAACGGGAAGAGCTCTTCGAATGAAATACTTGCTTGATACCAGTATCTGCATCTATCTGATCAAGAAAAAGCCAGTTTCGGTCATGACCAGATTTGATGAACATTCAATAGGTGATATTGGTATTTCTTCCATTACGGTCGCAGAGCTATCTTATGGCGTACAGAAGAGTCAACGTAGAAAACAGAATCAAGCGGCCTTGCTGCAATTCATGTCTCCTTTGGTAATCGCAGAGTTTGATACCGAAGCTGCTTTCAGCTATGGGCAAATTCGAGCAGAGTTAGAACGCCGTGGAATACCGATTGGTTCGCTAGACACATTGATTGCCGGGCACGCAGCTAGCATGGATGTGACACTTGTAACAAACAATGAAAGGGAGTTATCTCAAGTGCCTGGGCTCATTGTCGAGAATTGGGTTGAGGATTAAGCGGTAATTATTTATGTCAATTAGTTCGAAATGGACGTTCCATAACCACGGAACGTCCTTTTCTAGATTGCGTCGAGCCTCATTGCCCGCGCTTACTTACTTTGCTTTGTGGATCTTGATGTTGCCACCAGCGAGTACGGTGCCTGCTTCTCCGTTTACATCTTGGCCATGCTGGTTGTCGTAGACGGTGCCACCGCCGGAGCCCAGATTCCAGATCCTGATGCGGAATGCGTCGAAATCACCGCCTCCCTGAACATCACTATCAGTTGCCGTGAGCATGAAGCCGTAGCGGCCGGTCCCATTGATGGTGCCTTCGCCCATGTACTTGGCGTTGGCTCCGGCGATGACCAGCCACTCGTAACTGGTCGACTTGAAGTGCAGGTCGCCAGCCTTAAACTGGAAGTTGGTGTCGCCAGTGGGCGTGCTGGCGCCCTTCTCGTACTTGGAGACGAAGCCGAAGTTGGCACGGCCTGATGCGCCTTCACAGATGCTGCCGGTCGGGCAGGCGTCTGCAGGCGAGTCGATCCAGCCGCCGCCGGTGACGAAGCCACCGGTCGGGTCGTAGACCACCACGTACTGATAGACCTCTTCGTTGGAATCAGCCAGGTCGCTATCAGTCACGATCAGCTTGACAGTGTAGACACCGGGCACGCTGTAACTGTGGCTGCCATTGACTGAGCCAGAGCCTGCACCTTGCGTGATAGTGCCAACTGTCGTGCCATCACCCCAATCCCAAGAGGCGGTGTGCATGTCGAGTGTGCCGGGATCGGTGAAATCTGCGCTGGCGTTGAAAGCAGTGTTTACGGGTACGAGTGCCACGTCAACGCTGATTACATCCAATGTCGGAGCTACGTTTTGTACCGTGACCGCCGCATCACTACTAACTGCCGGGTTGACACCATCATCCACAGAAAGCGTCGCAGTGTAGTTGCCATTATCGGAGCAGGTCAGGTCGGGTTTGAGCAGGCTGGCATCATCGAAACTGCACGAAGCGGAGTCAATAGTCCAGGCATAGGTCAGCGGATCCAGGTCCGGATCGGAGGCGCTGGCAGAGCTCATCTCAATAGTGGATCCTTCATCACCGCTGTAAGGCCCGTCTGCTACGGCTCTAGGTGCGGTGTTGACACCATGGACGAAAATCTGAACATTGTCGATAGCCCACGACTCATCCGTGCTGCCCTGCCAAAGTGGACCGCTAGCGAACCATTCGATTGTCAGCGTGCTTGACGTATGCGGGATGTTCTGGAATGCGGGATCCAGCCCTATATCATAGGCGGAATCGTCATGATATCCATCGGCTAACGGATTGAAGCCAAGCTGTTCTATACGGGCGAGTTCCACACCTGCAGGGGGAACGTAGGTCTGAGCGCCACAAACATGATTTACAAAGACCTCGGTAAAGATAGAGAGTCCATCCACCGTGACGTTGAAGCTGTCTGGGCCTGCATGGCAGCCAATACCATCCCAAGAGTCGATGATTGCCAGCAAATAACTGAGGCTGATACTGTCATGGGCTGGAAGATTTGTCAACGCGAGAGTAGTTGCCGTTCCTGACACATCGGAATTTCTTAGGAAATCGCCTCCGAAAACGTTAAGGTCTGTTCCCAGGCCAGCATAGCCTTGAACTCCTTCAGATGATGTGACTCCGGAAAACTCGGCTGGCACGCCGCTGTTGAAGTCTGTAGAAAACTGTAAGGTAGGCGCCTTGACGTAGACATTGATGCCACCGTGGTTGTTCTTTAGGGCCACATGACCCAGCGCATTATTCCAATCATTCTCGCCCCAAACGATCCACTGATTGGCGATTCCGCTGGAATGATCGCCGTCGATGGATATCCAAGGATCTTCTAGAACACCAGGCCGGCTGAGCACGTTACCTGTGGTGTTCGATTTGACTCCGCCGACACCAATCTCAAAGACGAGGTTCGGCGAGAACACGCTTCCCCGGTCATCGATGAGCGCACGCAGATCTCCGTAGTCCGCGATCCCCCAAATCGAGAGATCACCGGTTATGAAGAGGATCTTATCGGCGACTACAGGAAATGCTCTTTGAAAATCCGGCGTGGATGCTGCGGGATTCGAGTTGAAGGTTCCATAAGCGTAACCAGGCATTAGCTCGCCATTGCCGTCGAACATGCCGCCGTTATTGTTCATGTGTGCCACCAGTTCCCAACCACCGTCATCTAGCGGATTGGGTGAGGTGGCAGCTGCCGTGCTAATGGCGCCTCCCATGGCAAAAATAGCTGCGATCAACCCCAGCAGCAGGGCTGCTAGGGTCACTATTTTGAAAGGTTTGTTGTTATTTCGTAAGGCTGTAATCATCATTCGTTTATCCTTATATTCAGATTATGATCGATCTATATGTATTTCTCTTTTCTAATCAACTACAACAGCGTCATTTATTTCCCTGTCATGGCTCGTCTCCTTTTCGGCTTTCCTCTACTGCCACCTTCTCGGTTACTGCGTACAGTGATAGTCGCCAGTTTCGCCGACATAAAAGCCTTCAACTGCTCAAGGTCGCTGAATCGATGCTTTTGGGGTTCGGCCGATACCTCACGCAGCTCAAACCGCCACACTGGTGGTTCACCGGTTGCCGCCGCCGGTATCAGCCAGCAGCGCACCAGAAAAGATTGATAGATTTGATCTACTTGTTTCGACATATTGCTTTTCCAAAAACGCTGCTTTAATCGCGACTGGTACTATCATACCAACCAAGCGCTTCCAAAACGCTTCCAAAGTGCTTCCAATGTAGGGCAGTCGCCCAGTCCGGTTGTCATCCTGAACCTAGTCCTCGGAGTGAAGGATCCCTACTAGCTGGCAAATAGAAAAGAATTCCTTGCTAAGAAAGCGCCTCATAATACATGAATGATCTCTAGCGATCTGTATAGATTTTACGCATTCTCTAGTAAGTCCAACTGTAAGGCTTTCAGCCTAAACTTAACTTTGGAATCACCGTGATTTGCCCTGCTTCCAATGCGCTTCCAGGAGGAAAACGACGCATAATTCATTTCAATTTGGGCGAATTTCATGTCGTGTGAGGGGTAATGCTGGAAATATCTTTATTGGGCGAAATCGTTATCCGCTTGGACGGTGAGCCGGTCACGCATTTTCGCAGCCAAAAAGAAATAGCCTTGTTGGCCTATCTGGCGCACACGGGGCAAACACACGGCCGTGAAGCGCTGGCTGATTTGCTATGGGAGGCGCGCAGTACGAAGCAGTCGCTTTCCAATTTGCGCACCGCTTTGGCCAGGCTGCGCAAACAGGTGGGCGATCAGCTAATCGTCACGCGCAAAACGGTGGCCGTAACCCCTGCTGTTCATGAACAAACAGACAGTGTGCGCTTTCAAGCGCTGTTGGCCCGCGCCGGCAAGGGAAGATCGGCAGCGGAGAGTAATCTACTGGCGCAGGGACTGCAATTGTACAGCGGAGAATTTATGGCCGGATTCCCCCTGGCGCAGACCCCGCGTTTCGATGATTGGCTCGTGGTTGAACAAGAACGCTTACATCAAATCGCCATGCGCGGCTACCGTCACTTAGCCGCCTGGCAGGAAGAACTGGGCGCGTTCAGCGCGGGGGTCAGCACCGCCCAGCAGTGGGTGACCTGGGATCCGCTGGACGAGACAGCACAGCAGCAGCTTATGCGTTTATTGGCCTATGCTGGGCGGACCTCGGAAGCATCACGGGTTTATGAAAAATGCCGCGATCTTCTGCAGATGGAACTGGCTGTTCCTCCGGCCCCAGCCACTACGGCTCTGTATAAAAGCATTCAAGATGGTTCCCTTCGAACTCCTGATATCGCCCCCGCCCCGCTCCACAATCTTCCCCGGGCGCTTACGCCGCTTTTCGGGCGTAAAAAAGAGATCGAAAAACTGACCAGCCTCCTTGTCAAGCCTGAATATCCGCTTGTCTCCATCACCGGCGCCGGCGGGATCGGCAAAACCAGCCTGGCTCTGGCTGCCGGGCGCCAAATCGCTGCCACGGATCAGCATCCTTTTCGGGACGGCATCTGGTTCGTTTCTCTCGAAGAAATAGAAAACGATACCCCGGAAATAGTCAAGAATGTAGTTGCCGCGGCGATCGGCCAGGCCATGGGCTTATATTTTTTAGGCGACGCCGATCTCTGGTCGCAGCTTGTGAGGCAGTTGGCCGCGAAACATGTGCTGCTTATTTTAGACAATATCGAGCAGTTTTTGAGCACCATCTCCGACATGTTGATCGACCTGCTCGAAGCGGGTGAGGGGATTCACCTGCTGGTTACTTCGAGCAGCACGCCCGCTTTAACAACCAGCGTCGCTTTTCCACTTGAGGGCCTGAAAACCCCGGCGACGGTTTCGGCCGCAGCGTTCCACAACGAGAGCGTGCGTCTTTTTGCCGAACGCGCGGCAAGGGTATCTGCTCAGTTCGATTTGGAAAAGCATCTGCCGCAGGTGGTGGCGATTTGCCAGGCTGTAAAGGGCATGCCCTTAGCCATTGAATTGGCGGCAGGCTCTTTGGGGCGGTTAATGGTTGACGAGATCTTACGCGCCTTAACCAGCGATTTGCACCTGCTGGACAGTACCCGCCGCGACCTGCCTCCCCGCCAACGCACGCTCCACGCCGTCTTTGATTACACCTGGGAGCGGCTCGACGCACGCGAACAGGCAGCGTTGGCGCAAATCTCCGTTTTTCGCGGCGGCTTTACGCGCCAGGCGGCGGAAGCGGTGTTAAATGAAACGGCTTCGGCTTTATACAATTTGCAGCATCATGCTCTGCTGGGCCGCGATGAAACGGGACGCTTCAGTATGCACCCGCTTTTGCGCCAGCTGGCGCGAGAAAAATTGAGCGGCGCGAAGATGATTGAAGTTGAAGGGCAGGCTGTTTGCCGGCACAGCATTTATTTCGCCGATTTTGTGCATTCATTTGAAAATGAACTGCAGCGCGGGGCAGGTCAGGAAGCGTTACAAACCGTTCTGCCCGAACAAGCCAATCTGCGCGCTGCGTGGCAGCATGCTGTCCAGGCAAGGCAGTGGCAGACTATCGCCGCTTGTTTGGACGGCAGCCATTATTTCTACAAGCGCAAAGGGTTTTTCAGTAAAGAAGCGACGCTGGTAGACGGCGCCATCACCAGCTTGCAGACCACGATGGAGGAAGATGACCTTTTGTTGACCGCTTTACTCAGTCGTTTGTTGACCGTACGCGCGCGCGAGTCATCTGTATTTATCCCAGTTTGAAGAGGGTGTGAAGGCAGCAGAACAAGCCTGCGTACTGGCAATCAGGCTGCAAAATCCTGGCCTGGAAGGGCAAGCAAGATTGGCCTGGGCACAGATTCTCTCGCGGCAAAGAAAGCATGAGCCATCGTTGGCGCAATATAAACAAGTGGTCGCTCTGGCAAAAATCGCCCAAAATCAAATTCTCGAAGCAGATGGCTGGATCGGGATTGGCTCACAACTCATCTGGCAAGCGGATATCAAACCGGCGCAAGAACCGCTGCTTCACGCGCTTGGTCTGTGCCAGTCGCTGCAATATAAACCGGGCGAGATGGAGACTTTGATATTGTTAGGGGATCTGGCGCATCGTCAGGGGGATTTTGCCGAGTCCGTGGATTATAGCGGGGAGGCGTTACAGTTGAGCCGCCTTTTGGGAGATGTGGGCGCAGAAGCGGAGGTGCTGGGCAGCTTAGGCGTGGTTTTTGCAAGCAAGGGTGATTTAGCTGCTTCGCAAAGCTATCTGAAAGAAGCCCTGGCGACATTTCGCCGGCTGAACATGCCCGAAAGTGAACAATGGCTGCTGGGACAATTAGGGTACACGGCTACCCGCTTAGGCGACTATGCCACTGCTGAACAGGATCTAACAGAGGCGTTGGCGATTGCCCGGCAGCTCAAAGATGAATTTTGGCAAGCTTGGGTTAAGCTGCGGCTGGGGGAAACGTGGATTGCACGGGAGGAATCAGACAAGGGGCTGCCCTTCATTACAGATGCCTATGAGACGGCCGAACAGGCAAACAATCCTCGTTTTCTGGCGGCGGTTCTGTATGATTGGGGCGATGCCTTGCTCGGCCAATCAGATTGGGTGCAGGCCGAGCAGAAATTTCAGAAGGCGTATGATTTGAGGCAGGGGGCGGGGCAAGGCGAACAAGCGATGCTCGCTCTGGCGGGGTTGGCCTATGTGGCATACCAACAAGGAATGGGGAAAACGGCCGCCACACACGCCGAGCAGTTGTGGCAATCCTGGCAAGAGTCAATGCCCTGGGCGGAAAGAGTGGACCTCAAACCGTATTGGATGTTGGGCATGGTTTGGGACGGATTGGGGGACAGCAGAGCCCATGATTTGTGGATAAAAGCACAGGCTTTGCTGCACAAGCGCAGTGAGAAGATCCCCGATGAGCGTTTGCGAAAGATGTTCTTAGAGCAGGTGCCGGCCCATCGGGTTATCTTGAACGTTTTGTAATATTATGAACTTCGAAATGGAACCCTTTAGGTGGTACGGTTTTTGGGCTGCGCCACAGCGAATGATTCGTCCCTGAAGATTAAAGAACCATTCTTATAATTGCAGACCAGACCAGGTCATAAGTGCGGAAGATAATGAAGAAGCTATTATGACACAAATTACGAATATTTCAGAGACAAAAGCCAGTCTGTCCAAATTAATTGAAAAAGTCTTGCAGGGTGAAGAGGTCATTATCGGCAAAGCCGGTAAGCCTGTTGCCAAACTAATCCCCCATGACCTGGAATCAGGCTCCCGTAAACTAGGTGTTGGCCATTGGCGAGGGAAGATTTGGATGGCAGATGACTTTGACGATTTGCCAGAAGAACTGCTGCAGCTTTTCAGCGGTGAGGACAACGAAGATGAATCTATTGCTTGATACCATGCCTTCTTATGGGTGGTTGACAACAGTCCGAATCTTTCACCAGCCGCGCGAAAAGCAATCATAGAAGGGCATAAAAGCGCCAAGTCAGGGTTTCAGGGCACTTTTCCGCAAGCTTCATATGGCCAAAGGGACGACATCGTGGCCAGTAGGGCTGCATTCCAACGGGCTTCTTGGTTCTCGCGGATGACAATCCAAATCAGTGTTTCTCCATCGACGGCGGGATCACTTGGGGCTGATATGCTTGCCTCCACACACCAAGTTTCCATTCCGGGAGGCAGCGTGATCGTTTCCTGTTTCGGGGCTGCGCCTTGCCAAACCTGGATGATCTGATGCTCAAGTCCGGGGGGCGATGGGAGGGAGGCCCAGTGAGCCAAGATTGCTTCTTCTGCATCGGCCGGCATTTTAGGGGGCGTGCAAGATGCCAGAAGCAGGCTCAAGAACAAGAATGCGGCCGCCAGCAATATCTCGCGCAATCTACTATGAAGACCAGCATCAGCCATCATGATTTGGACCTAATCCCTGGAAACAGCCAGAGCGTCGCATACTGCCGTTCGGGAATCGCATAAGTTCGTCCGACAAGTCCACCGCGCAGTGACCTGTTTTCATCCACTAAATAATACTCCTGACAGACATTATCCGTAATTGGCTCCAGGTTCAAATATGTGGCACTATTCAGCAAAGTTGGAGGCAAAACAATGAATTTTGGCATCACAAAGACGATCCCTGCCAGCGCAGGTCAAGAAACGGCCGATGCACTGTACGATGGCTCGTTGTCGGAGTATGAGTTTCACATGGCCGGCTCACCCTCAAAGCTGAAGGTCGGCCACTACGTTTATACTATCTTCGGGAATCAATTGATCGGCCGGTTGTGCATCAGCGCGCTGCTCCCCGGCGCTGTCAACCCTAAGTCAGGAAAACCACGCACGTTGATCATTGTCGCCGCGCCGGGCGAACGGTTGGCGACACCGATTCCCAAGAAGGGGCATCGTGGTACGCGGTATACCGACGGTGAGGATTGGCCGGCGTAGCCAATCGATAAGTCTGAAGCATTGTTGGAACCCCATCTACAAGAGGCAGAAGAATCTGATCGGTTCAGCGGGGTTGAAAATACGACAATGGCTGTAACGGCCCAACGCAAACTGCTGAAGCAAACAGGAGCTAACGAAAGATGACTACTTTTAACATCGCCATCATCGGAGCAGGTAACGTGTCACAGATTCATGTGGCGGCAATTCTGCCGGTTCCTTATGCCACAATCAGCGTTGTTTGTAACCAAAACGCAGCACGAGGACAGCGCTTAGCTGATCAAGCCAGCGCTGAATGGGTTCAGGATGCGGCCGTGGCGATGGCCCGCGATGACGTTGATGTCGTGCTCATCGGCACGCCCAGCGGCACGCATCATGATCTTGCTGTCGCAGCGATGCAAGCGGGAAAGCATGTGCTCGTTGAAAAACCGCTCGAAATCAGACTGTCACGCATTGATCATATGCTGGACGTCGCCACACAGACAGGGCTGCACCTCGGCTGTATTTTTCAAAGCCGAATGCGGGAAGGAGCACAAGCCGCGAAACGGGCCGTCGAAGCCGGGCGACTGGGAGATCTAATTTTTGCCAATGCTTTTGTGCCCTGGAGTCGAGACAGTGATTATTACAAGGACAATTGGCGCGGCACCTGGGCTTTGGATGGTGGTGGGGCATTGATGAATCAGTCGATTCACAGTATTGATTTGTTGCAGTGGCTGGCGGGCGATGTGGCCAGCGTGATGGCACGGACGGCTACGCGCCGGCACGCTATCGAGACGGAGGATACGGCAACGGCCGTTTTGCAGTTTGACAACGGCGCACAGGGTGTCATCCAAGGAACGACCGCTTTATCTCGTGGTCACGACGCCCGTGTCGAGTTACAGGGTACAAAAGGGTCCATTCTGCTGCTAGAGGGCTGTATTGAAGCGTGGCAGCTTGATGATGCAGATGCTGAAGAAGAACAAAAAATGGGCAGTCTCGGCGCTGCGCATGGCACAGGCGCGTCTGACCCGATGGCAATAGGCTCCGTCCTGCATCAGAAGCAAATAGAGCAGTTTCTGACGGCTATTCGAGAGGGGACAACTAATTATTTGTCAGGGCGCGAGGCGCGAAAATCAGTGGAGATCGTTCGCGCCATTTATCACTCGGCGAAGGCTGGCACAGTGGTGCAACTGCCGCTTGCTGATAGCGATTAGGGGGAAAAGCTTCAAATGTTGGCGGTTTGTTTAAACTGCCCGGTTCATTGGTTGCAGCAGCGTCAGCTGCTTATGTTCAGAAGTAGTCAAACAACAGTGGCGGCACGGGGTCCAAGCCGATTGTTGAAATTTGCATTATGGAAAATATGTTCTATATTCGTACGGTACATTTATTTCACCAGAATAGTGGAGCATTGAGTACAGCCAATAGGCAATAAGGAGCAAGCTATGAGCAGTGTGAGAGTCCTGGTGGGCACGAGCAAAGGAGCATTCATCCTCAGCGCAGATGGCAAACGTGAAGATTGGACGGTGAGCGGTCCCCATTTTGGCGGGTGGGAAATTTACCACATGAAAGGTTCTCCAGTCGAACCAAAGCGGATCTATGCTGCGCAGTCCAGCGGCTGGTTCGGACAAGTGGTACACCGCTCCGATGATGGGGGCCAGACCTGGGAGACGGTGGGAAATGAATTTGTCTATGACGGCGAACCAGGCACGCACCAATGGTACGACGGCACGCCCCATCCGTGGGATTTCGCGCGTGTCTGGCATTTCGAACCCTCGCTGACGGATCCCAATACGGTTTATGCCGGCGTGGAAGACGCGGCCTTGTTCCGTTCGATTGATGGTGGCGCGACATGGCACGAATTAGCGGGTCTGCGCGGGCACAGCACCGGCAACAGTTGGCAGCCGGGTGCGGGCGGTCTCTGCCTGCACACGATTTTGCTGGATCCGAGCAATACCGAGCGGATTTTCGTTGCCATTTCGGCCGCAGGCGCTTTCCGTTCTGACGATGGTGGCGCCATTTGGCGGCCGATCAACCGGGGTTTGAAATCGGAATACATCCCTGATCCCGATGCGGAGATCGGTCATTGCGTCCACCGCCTGGCGCTGCACCCGTCGCGGCCCAATGTGCTCTTCATGCAGAAGCATTGGGATGTGATGCGCAGCGACGATGCGGGCGATTCGTGGTTCGAGATAAGCGGGAATTTACCGAGTGATTTTGGCTTTGTGATCGATGTTCATGCGCACGAACCGGAGACGCTTTATGTCCTACCCATCAAGAGTGACTCAGAACATTACCCACCAGAAGGCAAGCTGCGCGTTTACCGCAGCCGCACGGGCGGAAATGAATGGGAAGCGTTGACAAAAGGTCTGCCGCAGCGCGACTGTTATCACAATGTGCTGCGCGACGCGATGGCTGTGGACACGCTCGATTCCTGCGGCATCTATTTTGGGACGACGGGCGGGCAGATTTATGCCTCGGCCAATGCAGGCGACAGTTGGACAGCAATCGCAAGTGACCTGCCGCGGGTCCTCTCGGTGGAGGTACAGACGCTGCTATGATCCGCGTGCTGCTGCCACACCATTTAAGAACTCTGGCGGGCACGAGCACAGAGGTTGTGCTGGAAGTAAAAGGGCCGGTCACGCAGCGGGCGACGCTCGATGCCCTGGAGGCGCGCTACCCCGTGCTGCGAGGCACGATCCGCGATCATGTAACGCAGGAGCGGCGGCCGTTTTTGCGCTTCTTTGCCTGCGCTCAGGACTTGTCCCATAACGCGCCGGATGCGCCGCTGCCCGACGAGGTCGCCTCGGGTGCCGAACCCTTGCGCATCATTGGGGCAATCGCCGGTGGCTAGACGCCTATATGCGCTGTAGCGGCAAAGAAATTAGATTTGCGACTCTCGAACAACCACAGATTGCGCGCCCCACCGGAGGATTTTTCGCCTTGACAAACCTATATTATTAATCTATTATTCATCTATTATAAAATGAAATAAGCACAGATTAAGATCGGTTCCAGCACTAAAGTATGGAAGTCGGACTAGAATGGGCTTGATTGGGAAAGACTCATTCATTATCCGGATTCTGCGCTCTTTAAGTGCAGACAAGCGAAAAATCGCTGCGATAGTACGTGCCTACAGGAGGAATGAACAATGTATTTGCACCGTGTTAAGAACAACTCTGTTTGGCGCTCCCTTAAGATCCTTTATATGGGCGCCTTGTTGATATTTCTGATCAATATCTTTTTTGGATTCGAAAACTCTCTGACTGTTGGTGAGATCAATCGCTGGCAGATCCTGATTCATCTGCACAGCGCCAGTATTGGCTGGATTACGCTGTCTGCGATTGGCGCGGCGATCTGGCTCGTCACCGGCGATCGCGAGGTTGATGCCCGCTATGAAAGCCGTGTCCGTATTCTAGTGTGGGCCGCCACATTGATTTTTGCCTTCTACGTGGTTTCCTTTGGATTGGCATTCTCGCGCCCCAGCGGCTTTTTAGTAGCGCTTTTACCAATCTTTGGAAGCGGCGCAGTGCTTATTCTCTGGATCTCGGCGATATTTTCCTTCTCTCAGTTTAGGCGCCAGCCGGTATTAAGCACAGTCCACCTCTTGATCGCCGCTGCCCTGTTAACGGCCGCTATTGGGGCAACTGTGGGTATGCTGCTGGGTCTGGAACGCGTGATTGGCCAGTTCCTGCCCTTACCCGCCGGTGACCGGGTCGGCGCGCATGCCGCGATGATGGATACCTATTTGTTTCTTGTGGCCAGTGCGATAATCGAATGGGCGGTCCGCAAAGAGGAGACACGCTGGCGTTGGCCGGGCTTGCTGCAGGCACTGTTGTGGATGGTTGGCGCAGCTCTCGTTCCTATTGGATTCTTTCTCAACATCGTCGATCAAATTCTGCCCGTATTTGGGATCATGCTCCTGCTTGGCATGGTCATCTTCTTGGTCCGCTATGGTTGGCGGGGATTGGCCTACATTCCCAAAGGAAGGGGTGTTAAGTCGTGGACCTTTTTTGGTACCCTCTGGCTAATTATTTATATGGGCATATTTATGTGGGCTGTCAGTTCTGGTGGTGATTTTGAGAGCTTACCAACCTGGTTCGGCGCGGTATTTGTCCATGTCGGTTTTGTGGGCATGATGACCAATCTGATTATGGGCTTGGTTGCCTCTCGAGGGCAAGAGAGCGCCGGCGTCTTGTCCTGGGGAGAACCGGTTTCTTTCTGGACGATTAACCTGGGTATCCTAGTATTCCTGGGGCTGAAGATTTCGGCTGATATTCGGATTGGGGCAATCATCATGGGCCTAGGCGTGCTTTTGGCCGTAATTACCATGCTCCGCCGTCTACAGAAGAGCCATTGAGGAGCTGGTTGATCTGAAACTCAAACAGGCTGTGATCCTACCTATCTCTATTGGGATCCTGTCATTGCTTATGCTGGCGGCCTGCAGTTCGCTCATGCCACCGGCTACGCCCACGCGTTCTCCCTTGGAAGCCCAGGGAAGGAAGGTTTTTAATTCGAACTGCTCTCGCTGTCATGGGACGGTCGGTGATACTATCGTGGTCGGACCTTCTCTGGCCGGAATCGCCTCTCGCGGCTCAAAACGAAGAGAAGGAATGGATTCGGCTACCTATATTCGCGACTCTGTTTTGCACCCAGGTGCCTATATCGTCGAAGGTTTTCCAGACGGTCTCATGCCGATCGACTTCAGGGATCAGCTGGCCCCGCAAGATCTGGATGCAGTTGTGGCTTACCTATTAACCCTAAAATGAAGTAACTGCCGCCGAGACTTTGGCAGCGGCGGCGCAAACGGCCGTTCCAATGCGGCGAGTAGCCAGCCTCTCCGGGAATAAATTCGGCGACGTTTGCCTGGTATGCCCGGTCGATACCCATTCGCCCACCACATGGGTCATCAATTACCTCATATTTAAGCTTGCCAAGATCATCACCTGCCCGGCGGACAAAATAGACGCCGGCGTCATTAGGGGTCCAGGTATACCGCTCGCCCATCCCAGGCTCGAGGGCCCGCATGGTCATCACCATGCCGTCGTAGGTCCATTCTTCCTGGCTTCCCGGATGCGCGTCGTTAACCGCTTCTTTCAGGTCGGCTTGCTTATCAGCCACCCGGAATGTTCCGTCATCGTGAATCTCCATGAAGCTCCCCATATACCAGATGCCGATTAGATCCTCTTGGGCCACAGATGGGGCGGGAGATCCAGCGTATCGCCGCCCGTGGAGGCTCTGGATCGATAGGCAGGACACGGGTGGAGTATCTTTCTGATGGAAACTGTATAATAATCGTCAGGCAGCACTTCTTGCTCTTTGCTAATATCGAGGTATCAGTGATTGATTTGCCCATGACGATAGTGGGCAATTGCCCAGACTCGTTCGCATGGGCCTTTGAAAAAGAATTGGAGGCAGTCACCATGTCATACCAAGACCAAGTTAACGCCCTGGCCGCAGATGCCGAGCAGTTAGAAGAGGTTTATCAAACGGCCGAAAAGGCCGGCGAAACGGGAAGCTTTAAGGAAGCCATCGACGAAAGCTACACGGCCGAACCTGGCAATCTACTCTACGCCGCCTGGTTCCACAGGCTCAGATACAGCGCGGCCCAGGCCAAAGGATACGTCGTCGCCTGGGCCTGGGCCATCCCTCTGGCCATCATCAACGGCCTGCTTTTCTGGTGGTTCTCTGATGACCGCTACATGATTAGCCTTGAGAGATTCCAGGGCAGCAGCTATGACTTTATGCCCGCGATAGTCTTGGTTGCCGCACCCATCACTGCCATACCCATTCTGATCTATCTGACGGCCGTCGGCCAAAAGAAGTGGCGGTTCAGCGCGCTGATCGGGATCGCACTTCTCGCTGCCGCTGCCTATGTGCTCTTGACCTACCCTCGATTGGGTATACGGCCGTTTCAAGAGCAATACCTGAACTTGATGATCATCCATTTGCCACTTCTGACCTGGGCCGGCGTGGGCGCGGTCCTGGTTGCCGGACACCGTGACCCAACCAATCGTTTTGCCTTCCTCATCAAATCATTGGAAGCCTTCATCTTCGGCGGCCTATTCCTCATGGCAGGCGTCTTATTCACCGCCATCACCGTTGGCTTATTTCAAGCGCTCAATGTCGATCTGCCGGATGAGGTGATGCGCCTCTTCTTTGCCGGCGGGGTAGGGCTGGTGGCGGTGCTGGCCGTGGCCGTCATGTATAACCCTTCCCTGCCCCCGGCCGAGCAGTCCTTTAACGAAGGGTTGAGCAAACTCGTGGCCTTGCTTATGCGCATCATGCTGCCTCTGACGCTGCTGGTACTGCTCGTCTATCTCGCCTTCATTCCCTTCAATTTCCGCGCCCCATTTGATAATCGCGAAGTACTCGTCGTTTACAATGCGATGCTCTTCGCCGTCGTGGCCCTCTTAGTGGGCGCAACCCCGGTCAGCCTGGCCGGACTTTCACCCCGCCTGGCGCACTGGCTGCGGCTGGGCATCATTGCCGTCGCCGCCCTGGCCCTGCTCGTTAGCCTTTATGCCCTGGCGGCCATCCTCTACCGCACCGCCCTCGACCGGCTCACACCCAACCGGCTCACCTTCATCGGCTGGAATGTGATTAATATCGGCCTGCTGATCCTTGTGCTGCTATGGCAGCTGCGGGCCCAAAAGGGGGGTTGGCTGCAGGGGCTTTATCGTGCCTACAGCGCGGGCACCGTCGCCTATGCGGTCTGGACGCTGGCGGTGATCCTCGCTCTGCCCTGGTTGTTTGGTCGCAATCTGGAAGCCATTGAAAGCCTGCCTGTCAGGGTGCAGCAAATCATCTACGACCAGAGCGATCCGATACTGCTCAAATGCGCCACCAGTCCTCCTATCTACCTGATTGAGGGCGGCCAAAAGCGCTGGATCGACACGATTGAAACATTCAACGATTACGGCTATGCGTGGCGCGATGTCACCTTCGTTTCCTGTGCCGACCTGCGCAGCATACCCGATGGCGTGCCAATCCCGGCCGATGCCGGCCCGCCGCCGCAGCCGTGATCAGGTACCGATAACTGGTTTGCAGCAAACCAGGTTTCACGCCACAGCGGAGGAAGCGTATGACAATTTGGCACGATGATGATTCTTTCTGGGTATCATTCGCCCCGTTTATGTTCCACGCGGAGCGTTTGAGCGGCACAGCGGCGGAGATCGACCTGCTTCTGCAATTAGTCGATTTGGCTCCTGGTACGGCCGTGCTCGATCTTGGCTGTGGGCCGGGCCGCCATTCTCTGGAACTGGCAAGGCGCGGCTTTCGGGTGACAGGCGTTGATAGAACAGCCTATTTTTTACAGTTGGCGCGCGATCGAGCCCAGAACGAGGGCTTGGACGTCGAGTTTATTCAGGCCGATATGCGTCAATTCAAACGGGCGGAAAGCTTTGATCTGGCGATTAATTTGTTCACAACCTTCGGCTACTTTGAAGAGGCAGCGGATAATATGCAGGTACTGCATAACGTCTACAGCTCGCTGCGTCCCGGCGCTGTTTTTGTGATGGAGCTGTCAAGCAAAGAAGTATTGGCACGCACCTTTCGCGAGCGGGACTGGCAGGAGCTGGACGGTGTCATTTTGTTGGAGGAAAGGCGCATCATAGAAAATTGGCGCCGCTTGCGGAACCAATGGACCCTCATTTCCGGGAATGAGCGCCAACAGTATGAGTTCACTCATTGGTGCTATTCGGCCGTTGAACTGCAGCAGATGCTGGAACAGGCCGGCTTTGAACCGGTGCGTTTCTTTGATGGATTGGGCGGCGGGCCTTACGACCAAAACGCACGCCGCTTAACGGCCGTTGCCATGCGACCATCATAATAAAAATAGAAACCCACTGTTCTTATCAGTGACAAAAGAGTCCGAAATGAGTCTCCTTGGAAAGTTATGAACCCACAAAAGAAACAATTCAATACAATAGATGAATATATCGACACGTTCCCCGATAATGTCCAAGTTCTACTGCAAGAATTGAGGCTAACAATAAGAGAATCGGCACCTGAAGCCGAAGAAACGATCAATTATCAAATACCAACGTTTAGACTGAATGGCAACTTGGTCCATTTTGCAGCCTACAAGAAGCATATTGGATTTTATCCTGCGCCATCCGGCATTGATAACTTCAAAGAGGAGTTGTCTCCATACGCACTTTCTAAAGGTGCTGTCAGGTTTCCCATAGATGCGCCGATTCCACTCCAATTGGTAAGTAAGATCGTAGAGTTCAGAGTAAAGGAACAACTGGCTAAAGGGTCAATATAGACACTTTCTCCACAATAAATTCGGACAATAATTGATATCGAAACGCTTATACGCGCTTCTGAGGGATAAAAACTTCAGCTGCATAACGCTTTGACAGCAGAAAGATTGACCACTAGATTCGACTTAGTAGAGGAAGGGAATTGATAATGCGAAAACTAAAATTGCAGGTCCAAATGTCGGTTGACGGATTCATTGCCGGTCCAAACGGAGAGATGGATTGGATGATTTGGGAATGGGATGAAGCGCTCAAGAAGTATGTCACCGACCTAACTGAACCCGTTGATACAATCATACTAGGACGAAAACTTGCACAGGGCTTTATTCCTACTTGGTTGTCACGCCTAGAAAACCCAGAAACGGCCGATGACGGTGCCAGAAAAATGGTAGAAACCCATAAGCTTGTCTTTACTCGAACACTTAGCGAATCAGAATGGGAAAACACCGAATTGATAGAAGGTGATCTGGTGGGCGAAATCACAAGCCTTAAGAACCAGAATGGCAATGATATAATAGCTTATGGCGGGGGGAGCTTTGTTTCATCTTTGATCAACGAAAGGCTTATTGATGAATACCATTTGTTTGTCAACCCTGCTGTATTGGGCAGCGGTATGTCAATCTTTGGCGGGGTTGATTACATGCGGAATCTGAAATTGGTGAAATCAATCTCTTTTGACTGCGGAATAGTATTGCTTCATTATGAACCAACGCCGAAGTAATAAGAGAGTGCTCTTCATCTAATTTTCGGGATAGTCATATCATTCAGTTTCTTGCTGGCGCGCTCCTTGTACCAACTCACTGTTGCTTCAATCCCCATGTCGATAGGGGTTGGTTCCAAAGCGAATGCCTTCTGAAAACGGCTTGAGTCAACCACGAATGGCGCAGTAAACTCGTACATCATTTCAACTGAGGCACGTGCTCCGGGCATAAACAGACCGGCAATCCGCATCATGAATGGTGAAATAACCGTTATCTGCGGCTTGATGCCAAGAACCTGGCAAGCCATTTCAATCATCTCTCCTTGGGTACGCGCGGCGGCATGCGGACAGATCCAGACCTTGCCATCGCCCTCTTCGCGAGTACCAAGAATAGCTGCTGCCCGCCCCACATCCTCAATATAGGCAACCGAATGCGCCATGTCGGCCGATCCACCTACCTGCGCCTTCTTGCCCGCCACAAGATTGCCGAAAACCATCTCTCCCAGCGCAGAACCAAGCACGCCTGGGCCGTAGTAATCGCTTGAGCGCAGCGCAGTTGCCCGAATATCGCCTCGTTGATGCGCGGCCATCACGTCATCCGCCATTTTCGCACGCAGTTCACCTTTTTTCGACTTGGGAAGAATCGGGGAGTCCTCAGTCATGGGCTTGGAAGAGTCATACATGTAGAGGTTTTCGATCGAGACGTAACGCGCACCAGCAGCTTGGGCCGCTGCCAGGGCTCCGGCCTGCAACCCTGGAAAGGACTCGTGCCATTGATGATAGGGGGGATTGAGAGCTTGATAGACAACCGCAGCACCCTTTGCAGCGTCGATCGCTTGCGCAGGGTCGGAAGCATCAGCAGCAACGACTTCAACATCATCCGGCATCATGTTGGGACGCTTGCCGGTCCGATTGACTGCGCGTACGGGAATGTTCAATTCACGCAGCGCTCGGGCAGTCCAGATCCCGACCGGACCAGTTCCAAGAATAACATGGATTTCGTCGCTCATTTGTTTTTCCTTTGGTTAGCAGTAATCTGTTTGTGCGGTTGAACCATACTCAATAACCCGAAAACTCTTTCTGCTATAATAGCAGTTTCATTGACTTCTGTCAGATAATTCTGACCATCGCCACCGTCAAATAAGTGACACGCTCCACTGCCGCCGAAACCATCCGTCGGGTGAGTGCGGTCACTTATGGGGATAAATGTATAATATCCTAGACATGAACGAGCCTCCGTTGGGGCATTCTTAGACGAGCCCCGCTCATCCGGCGCTCGTCTGCTTTTATTCCCCATGCGATTGCCTAGAAGTTGGCCAAAATGGGCCTTCTTAATCGGATCTGGTACTTACATTCCATTGTATAATTATCAGAAAGTCCCTTCACTGGTCAGACAATTGAAGCTGGCCAGCATCACCGACTCTTAGCCGGCCTACATAAGAAGTTGAGGAGGTTTAGGTGAATCTTTGGAATATCCTAAAGATCGTGATCGGATTAACGGGGGTGTTGTTTATACTCCTCGGACAATGGTTTTCTTTGGAACTTTTGGCCTACACTGGTTTTGGTTTAATGGGCTTGTTGGCCATTGTTATTGGCCTGGAGGCGCTGCTTACCCGGCAGTTGATACAAGTATCTCGGTATGATCGTCGCGCCGATGAGACCTATGTGGGCATAGCAGCAATGGCCCAGGGTGTCATATTCATCATGATAGGTTTGTTTTTCATTGGCCTCGCCTTGGCCGCCTACAAAAACAGCGGACGCGAACTCTTCTTGCATTTTGTCCGCAATCCCGGCCTGGTCTTACTCGTCTTTGGACTATTCTTGTTGATGACGGCCATCAGCGCTTTTTTTGGCACCGTCGAAGACAAGGAGGGGGGGCGCTTTGAAGTCTATTTGACGCTGCTAACCTCCCGCCTCTTGCCCGGTCTGATTCTGGTTGCCCTGGCCACTGGAGCCCTTGGTCTGGGTCTTTTAGAAATCACGTTACCCGAGACGTTCGACAAGATAGGCGGTGGTTTCTTGGAGATTCTGTTTGGTGCTTGACCTCTGTTGTTTCCCTTATAAGTGAATAATCGCCAATCCGACTCGCCAATCAGCAAACGCTACCCGCTGCGAGTACGCAACGTTATAATCCCCGCCAATGAGTGAGCCCCTAGATTCGAGCCAAAAGAACACGCGCTGGCGCAAGAATCTGATTCAACGACGCGTAAGCGCCAGTGTCGATCACCTGCGGCCGCAGCGCTGGAACTGGTACGTGCTGGTCCGTCCTCTGGATCACAGCTTGCAGCGCCAGGCGCAGCTAGAAATTGCCACCGGTAGGCTGCGCAATCTACGCTATTTTTGGCTTGACGGCTTATTTGCCTCCGTCAGTGAAAATTTCTACCTGGGTTTTATCGCCCTCTTTGCGCTTGCCTACGGCGCCAGCAACAGCCAGATAGGCTTGCTGGCTGCCGCGGCGAATCTCCTTGGCGCGGCAGCGCTGTTCCCCGGGGCGCAACTGGTAGAAAAAGTGGGCAGGCGCAAACCGGTAGTCATCTGGAGTGGCGGGGTATTCGGCCGTTTGGCCCTCTTGGGGCTGGCCCTCATACCGCTCTTGATCGTTGATCCGGCGATCGCCATTGTAGCTATCATCGTCCTCGATAGTCTGCGTGCCTTCATGTTCAACCTGGCCAACCCGGGCTGGACGTCCATGGTGGCAGATTTGGTTCCCGAGTCAATGCGCGCTCGCTTCTTTTCCAGTCGCAATATTGCCATGGGTGTGGCGGCGCTGCTGATTGCCCCGCTCGCCGGCCAGATGATCAGCAGCACGAATAGTCGCCTGGACTCTCCGTATATCGGCTACCAAATCGCCTTCCTCTTTGCCTTTCTTTTTGGTCTGGTCAGCACATATAGTTTCTCGAAGATTCAGGAGCCGGATCCTTCTGAAATAGATCGTCATATACACCAGCGCGGTGATCTGCGCCGGGCGCTCAAACACAGTCCAGGCTTCACCGGTCTTATCGTCAGCGCTCTGGTCTGGAATCTTTCACTGCAGATTGCGGCCCCCTTCTTCAATGTCTTTCTTGTGAGCACTTTTCAGGCTACGGCCGCCACCATCGGTGTATTGGCCGGTATTGCCAGTCTCTTTGCCTTGTTTGGCCAGCGGGCTTTCGGGAATCTGATCGACAGGAAAGGTGCTTATTGGGTCCAGGCGGCGACCGGGTTGCTGATCCCCCTGGCTCCGCTAGCTTGGGCCTTAATCACCGCGCCCTGGCAGGTAGGCATCATCAATGCCTTTAGCGGCTTCCTTTGGGCCGGTTACAACCTGGCCAATTTCAACCTGCTGCTCGAGCTAACCCCTGACACACAGCGGGCGCGGGCCGTGGCCCTATTTCAATTGGCCGTGTTCGGCAGCGCCGTCGCCGGACCGCTGCTCGGCGGTTGGCTGGCCGATACCGCCGGTTTTAGGGTTGTTTTTGTCCTTAGCAGTGTGGGGCGCTATGTGGGGACCGCGCTCTTTATATGGTTGACGATTAGACCCAGACGGGTCATGGAGACGAGCTCTTGATGCGCATTCTCCTCCGTGATGAGCAGGGAACTATCGCTGCCGATCTACAGGGGGATCAGTTCACGATAGAATCAAACACCCTTCCCAATTTGCCATTGCCACGGGCTTGGGGATAATCGTCTAAAAGATAGGGTCACTATCATCAGGCATACCAAAACCTAAAATCAAGCCTATTGGAATTCGAGGATTAAACCTTCCAATCAACTTGATTCAATCAAACAACAGGAGCAGTAATGAAAGCGATAGACGTTGGAAACAGTGGACTTATGGCATCTGAGATCAGTCTTGGCTGCATGCGCATAGCCGATATTGAGCAGCACGAAGCTGATAAGCTGCTCAATACTGCTTTAGAGGTAGGGATCGATTTCTTCGATCATGCGGATGTTTATGGCGGAGGGAAATCGGAGGAACGCTTTGCCGATGCGTTCAGCAAGTCATCATTCACCCGAGAGAAGATTTTCTTGCAATCAAAATGCGGCATCCGGCAAGGCATGTTTGATTTTTCCCGAGACCACATTCTTTCGGCCGTAGAAGGCAGTCTGAGCCGGCTCAGGACTGACTACCTTGATGTTTTACTGCTGCACCGGCCAGATACGCTCATGGAGCCTGAGGAAGTCGCTGCTGCTTTCTCGCAGCTGCACCAAAGTGGAAAGGTGCGCCACTTCGGCGTAAGCAATATGAATCCCGGTCAGATCGAACTGTTGCGCAAATTTGTGGACCAGAAGATCGTGGCCAATCAATTACAACTAAGCTTGACCAATACAGGCATGATCGACAGCGGCATCAACGTCAATATGCAAATTGATCGCTCCATCGATCGCGATGGCGGTATTTTGGAATATTGCCGTTTGCACGATATTACCATACAACCCTGGTCACCCTTCCAATATGGATTTTTTGACGGCGTCTTTCTAGACAACGACAAATTCCCGGAGTTAAACCGCGCTATCGACACCTTGGCCGAAGAAAAGGGGGTAACTCCCACTGCCATTGCCATTGCCTGGCTGCTGCGCCATCCGGCAAAGATGCAGCCGATTGTGGGCACGACAAACGCGAGACGGGTACGCGATATCGCTGAAGCATCCGCAGTAGAGATGACACGCAAGGAGTGGTACGCTCTTTATTTGGCTGCGGGTAACACACTGCCGTAGGCCATATTAGAATTGCGTAATGAAATGCCTCACCTGGAATATCGAATGGGCTGCTAAGTCATCACCAGAAGGAAAGTGCATTAAGAAGCTCGTCGAGGACGCTGATCCTGATCTGGTGTGCTTTGCTGAGGCAACCTTGGGGATGGTCCCCGCAAGCGGGTATACAATCGAATCAGACCCCGAGTATGGCTACCCAAACAAAGGCAGTCGAAGGAAAGTCCTGCTTTGGAGTAAGCAGCGTTGGCAGGCAGTCGATACAGTGGGAAGTAAGGCGTTGCCCAGCGGTCGTTTTGTGAGCGGCATTACTCAGGGAATACGATTTGTTGGTATATGCATTCCTTGGCGTGATGCGCACGTCCGGACCGGACGCAAAGATCGTGCCCTCTGGCAGGATCACCTCCAATACCTCGATGCTTTCACCCCCCTTGTTGACACCTACTGTAACGCCGAATTTCCAGTCTGCGTGACCGGGGACTTCAATCAGACAATTCCACCATCGCGCCAGCCAGTGGAAGTTGCTCAACGCCTTTCACGTATGTTCGATACGGGCCTAAAGATTGCCACTGCCGGCATAGTGGATGGAGAGGGGCAGCAATTAATTGATCATGTCGCAACGTGCGGGCAGCTTCTTGTGGAAGTAGACGAGATCATTCCCAAGAAATCGGCTGCTGGCTTGCATCTTTCCGATCACGTCGGCATCATCACATCAATTACGGCCGGTACAGCGGGGCTCTGAGAAGCTCAGCACGTATAGAAATGCTGGTTGAAAGAGGAAATTAATGTCAGATTATGAAGTCCTAATTCAAGACGCGAAAGTCGTTGATGGAACAGGCAATCCCTGGTTCTTTGCAGATGTAGCCATCAAGGAAAAGCGAATCGCCGCCATTGCACCAACAGGTCGTATTTCAACCAACCAGGCGCAAGAAGTCATCGCCGCAAAAGGGTTGGTAGTTTGCCCTGGCTTCATCGACATCCAGAGCCACTCCATAACCCCTTTGATGATTGACGGCCGTTCCCTGGGCAAGATCAGTCAGGGGGTGACAACTGAAATCATGGGCGAGGCCTGGACCCCGGCTCCATATGGCGGCAAAGTCACAACCCCCGTGCTTTCCTGGTTTGGCCAACCTGACCCGCTCTGGTACGAGCGTATCAAAACCTGGGGGCGCTTTCGGGATTGGCTGGAAGCAATGGTTAGCCATGGGGTTTCCCCCAATATTGGCTCTTTTCTTGGCGGATGCACGTTACGTCAATACGTGAAAGGATATGGAGATGGGGCCGCCCTCGGCTGCGGAACTCACCGCCATGGAAAAGTTGACCGCGCAGGCCATGGAGGAAGGGGCATTGGGGATCGCTCGTGCTCTGATCTACCCCCCTGACGCCTACACGGCCATTGATGAATTGGTGGCAACCAGCAAGATTGTCAGCCGCTATAATGGGCTGTACATCAGCCATATCCGCTCAGAATCTGACGAAATACTCCCTGCCCTGGAGGAAGCTTTTGCCATAGGCAGGCAAGCGAATATGCCTGTCGAAATCTACCATCTTAAGGCGGCCGGCAAGCGCAACTGGCGCAAAATGCCCGCCATCATCGAAAAAATAAACCAGGCCCGGGCTGGTGGGCTCGATGTAACTGCCGGGATGTATCCTTATGTCGGGGCCGGTACCACGCTGGCCGCCGTACTGCCCCCTTGGGCAGCCAGTGGTGGCAGTTTATTGGAAAATTTACGTGACCCGGGGATGCGCAAAAAGATACAAGAAGAAGTACACAGTCCAACCAGTTCCTGGGAAGCCATGGGCGACCTCTGCGGCCCGGAGGGCGTGATCCCCCTTGACTTCAAAAACCCAGATCATCAGCAATTCGCCGGAAAGTCGCTGGCTGAGATAGCTGACAGTCGCAATCAGAATTGGGTGGACACGGTCATAGATCTCTTGCTGTCTGAGGAGCCATATATAGGCCAAGAGAACAGTGCGTTCCTCATCTCTTCCATTTATTTCGCTATGAGCGAAGAAAACATCAAGCGCCAACTCCAACTGCCCTGGATCAAGATTTCCACAGACGCTGGTGGCTACGATCCGGCCTGGGCCAGCAGCGGGCCACCCGTCCATCCCCGATCATACGGCACCTACCCCCGCGTATTAGGAAAATATGTACGCGAAGAAAATGTGTTGACCCTGGAAGAGGCCATCCGCAAAATGACATCATCCGTAGCAGCGCGCTTAGGTCTTCGCGACCGTGGTCTCTTGCGCGAGGGAATGGCCGCCGATCTCATACTCTTCGACCCGCAAACAATTGGCGACCGGGCAACCTTTGCAGCGCCACATCAGCTTTCGGTTGGGGTACAGGATGTATGGATCAATGGGTCTCGCGTGCTAAGAAAACGGCCGTCACACTGGGGCAACCCCGGGAGAAATTGTCAATGGGCCAGGATAGACGGGCCGAACATTGCTCCTAAACAACGACTCAAGCTCACCCCCCAATCTGATGGTTACTTGTACAATCTACGGATTCGGTAATCTTGGCTGTACATTCCATAGGCAACGAGGTGTCACTTGAAAATACATTTGCTTCGCCATTCAACATTGATCATCACATTCGCCGGCTTCAATATCTTGGTCGATCCCATGCTAGGTGCCGCCCAATCATCAGATCCCATAGCAAATACGCCCAACCCGCGACGAAACCCGTTGGTGGAATTACCTTTTGCTGAAAACACCCTTGTCGAGCATCTAAAGAGTCTTGATAGCGTAATCGTGACCCACACCCATAACGATCACTGGGACGCGCGGGCGAGAGAGTTATTACCCAAATCAGTGCCACTATTCTGCCAGCCCAAAGACCGCCAGAAAATACAGGAGGCTGGTTTTCAAGCGGTTCAACCTGTTGTTGATTTTTACGATTGGAATTTTGTCCAAATTGCACGCACTGGCGGCCAACACGGCCGTGGAAAAATTGGAGAACTGATGGCGCCCGTATCCGGATTCGTCCTGAAAACAGCTAAAGAACCAACCCTGTATATCGCCGGTGACACCCTATGGTGCACAGAAGTCCAACAAGCTATCGACCAACACAAACCTGAGGTGATCATAGTCAACGCCGGAGCCGCTCAATTCACTTCTGGCGGTCCCATTACCATGACTGCGGATGACGTAATTGCCGTGTCCGAGGCGCTGCCTAGCGCGACAGTGATTGTTGTCCACATGGAAGCGATCAACCATTGTCTATTGAGCCGCACAGAATTGATGGAAACATTAAACGCAGCAGGCATTGCTTCTCAAGTACGAATTCCTGAAGACGGCGAACAGATCACCTTAAAAAAGTAAACTCAACTCCTTCATGTTGCGTGATTGTGATCGGCCGTGATGTCGAATCGATGGTTCTCGACAACTCGTCCGCCACTCGCCTTAACAAGCCCCTAGCCACAGCCGCTAATGACTTCACCAGGAAGTGAAATAGCATTTACTCGCAACCAATCTGACCCAGACGGGTTCTTAATGACGATATCAAATCGTTAAGAAACACGAAGCAAGGCAGGATACAATGGCAGCACAATCCCCCGCAAGTTCAGGATTACCGGAACGTCCAGTCCTTATTGCCTTTTTACTATTCGTTCTCGTCGGTGGAGGCGCCTCAATCGCCATTCGTGTGACCTATGGCGAATTGGCGCCTTTTTGGTCTGCAACAGCCCGATTCGGTCTAGCGGCGCTCGCATTTTGGATTTTGGTATTGATTAAGAAAACACCTCTCCCCAAAGGACGCGCGCTGGTTGGCGCATTGACCTTTGGCATCTTAACTGTTGGGCTGGCCTTTATATTGATCGGCTGGGGACTCGTCGCCACGCCGGCCAGTACTTACCAAATTTTGATGGCCCTGGTGCCGCTTCTGACCATCTTCCTTTCTGCTCTCCATGGCATCGAATCAATCACCAGACGCGGTTTACTTGGCTCCCTTTTGGCCGTCATAGGCATAGCCATTACCGTAGGCGGAGCCTCCACGGCCGATCTTTCTCTGCCCCATATTGCTGCGATTCTTGTTGCGGCCGTCTTCGTCGCCGAAGGTGGCGTGCTGATCAAAAGATTCCCGCCCAATCCTCCCATCATAACCAATGCCATTGGTATGACCGCCGGCGCAATCATCCTGGGCTCGGCCTCCTTGCTCGCCGGAGAAGAATGGACTATCCCCACGCAAACGGATACATGGATCGCCTTCATCTACTTGGTTGTCTTCGTTACCATTATCGCATTTTTGCTCTACATGTTTGTGCTGGGCAAATGGACCGCCTCAGGAACATCTTACGGATTCGTTTTGGTTCCTTTGGTAACAATAGTTTTGGCCGCAACACTGGTCGGCGAGAAAATTACAATAAACTTCCTTGTTGGCGCACTATTTGTCCTTGGAGGCGTCGTCGGCGGCGCCCTTCTGCCTACCAGAACCAGGCCCGAAATAGCGGAGGAATGCAAAGATCGCTCCGGACAAGTTTTGCCTCGCTGCTTCTAGAAAAAAATATTTCTTCCGGCTTTGAGGCCAGGATGTTGATATCGTTCAGACAGAACCTTACCGCCTCGTACCCCGCTGGATGCCCTATCGCGACCACGATTGCTGGAGCAATTGGACGCACAGCGCCTGTGCCTGCTAGCCCCGTCTCCGTCCCGGCGGGTTACGGCAAGAACAACCAACATCTACCCGCACTTTCATTGGAATATTTAGAAGTAGCTATCTCCGACCTGAGGAGCACTGAATGGCGAAATTGGCTACGAATACCTTCCGGAGTTGGTTTCAACGCCATCTGACATGCAACACTTGATCCCCATAGCTCCTACTGGTAAAGTACCGTCAAACTGGCGCAGGGAAAAGACGAGCCGATTTTTTTGTTTCTGCCAAAAACGCAGATCCATAAAAAGGCTACACGTGCCATAGGGCACCACCATGAATGAAAATGCATAATTAGCGCGGAACAGGTCCTGCGTAATCTGTTGATCTCTTTGAGAGAGTCAACATGAGCTAGCGCTCACTAACAATTTATGAAAGGGGCGTTCACTTATATGAATTATCTGCGTAATCTGCGTACAAGGTCCTTTTGTAGGAATCTTTGATGTTATTATGAGGAGAGAATCACCATGTCACGCTTTTTTGTCGCGACCCGTTATCTGATAATCCTGCCAGTCATCGGTCTGGGACTGGCTGCCGCGATCTCCTTTGTCTTTGGCGGCTTTGGTCTGATACGTTTGCTCTTCGAAGCTATGATGGAATATTTCGGTCTTATGGTAATTGACCACCACGGCGAGGAGTTACCGCTTATAATCGAGGTCGTGGAATACGTGCACACATTCCTGATTGGCACCGTGCTCTACATCACGTCAATTGGTTTCTACCAACTGTTCATTAGCGAAATTGAATTCCCCGGCTGGCTAAAGATTCATAGTACTGACGAGCTTGAGACAAGCCTCATCGGTGTGACAGTCGTCGTATTAGCGGTCAATTTCCTGGCTGTTGTCTTCACCGGCGAAAACGTAGACTTTCTCGCTCAGGGCGCCGGGATCGCCTTGCCCATCGCTGCCCTAGGCTTCTTCGTTGCCATGCGAGCATGGGCGGGTCGCCAGGACCAAGAGCGTGAGACAGAGCACGACCAACAATTCCAGACATCAGATAAGGTTGATGAATAAGTAATAGCGAAAAAGTTGCCAACATTCTGAATTCAGACAGTTTGTTCTGCCCTTGAAAGAGGGTAAAGTTGGTACCTTTCTTTGGAGAAAATGCAATGGAAAAAAGAAAAACCCCTATAGCCAAACGGCCGCTAGTTCGCATCTTGATCATCTGGTTTATTCAGACTGTGGCCTTGCTCGTCATGGCTTGGTTGATGGATAGTGTTACACTCAAATACGTCCGCACGGCACTTGCTGTTACGGCCGTGATCGGCCTGCTCAATGCGCTGCTCTGGCCGATATTGAGCTATATCATTGTACCCTTTGCCGTCTTGACCTTGGGCATCGCGGCTCTAATACTCAACGGCCTCATGGTCTGGCTGGCTTCCTTGATAGTTCCCGGATTTACGCTGGTCAACTTCTGGTCCGCCTTCTGGCTGGCCTTGGGCATGTCGGCGATCAATATCATCCTCAGCACTCTGTTTACCATTGACGATGACAACTCCTGGAGCCGCAACCAGGTCAAACGGCGTATGAAGCGCATGGAACACCCGCAGCCAACCGATGTACCCGGCATCTTTTTCCTGGAAATCGATGGGCTTGCGCTGCCCGTGCTGAACAAAGCGCTTAACGAAGGCTTCATGCCTACCTTGAAGCGCTGGATCGACGAAGGTACCCATGTCCTCACCGGCTGGGAGACGGACACCTCCTCCCAGACTTCCGCCAGCCAGGCCGGCATTCTACACGGAGACAACAGCAACATTCCCGCCTTCCGCTGGTATGACAAAGAAAGCGGCGAGGTTGTGGCTTCGAGTAATACGAAGGTGCTGCCCACCCTGGAAAAAGAACACTCCGATGGCAATGGGCTACTTTCCGGTGACGGCGCCAGCCGCGGCAACCTTTTGTCTGGTGATGCCCCCTATGTGATGAACACGGCCAGCACCCTCACGGATCGCAGCCGCTTCCATGCCTCGGAATTCCAGGCCTATTTTGCTAACCCTTACAATGTCTCGCGCACCTTTCTGCTTTTCTTCTGGGATATTATTCTAGAAATTCGCCAGTTTCGTCATGCGCGCAAGAACGATGTCCAGCCAATTTTAGACAAACACCATCGCGGCGGCGTCTATCCTTTGATTCGTGCGGTGATGACCGTGCTCATGCGTGAGTTGAATATTTATACCCTGCTCGGTGATATGTTCTCCGGGCGCTCGTCAGCCTACGCCACCTTTGTCGGCTATGACGAAATCGCCCACCATTCCGGTGTCTTAGATCCCGGTGCCTTCGACATCCTGCACAAACTTGACCAGCAGTTCGCTCGCCTGGAAAGTGCCATACACGACGCGCCACGGCCGTATCACTTCGTTATCCTCTCCGATCATGGCCAGACCGGGGGCGCTACCTTTAAGCAGCGCTATGGCAAGTCCCTCGAAGAATTCGTCCAGGAGTTGATGACGGCCAAATATCGCGTGGAAACCCCTCTCGATAGCAGCGAAAGCTACGGCACGGTCAATGCCTTCCTCACCGACACCATCACCAATGAGACATCGGGAGCTACTAAGGTAGTCGGCCGTGTCTTCAAGGGTAAGACAGTCGATGGTGAGGTGGTGTTGGGACCGGAAGGACATGAAATTCGGCAAGGGATCCGTGAAGGCGGCAAGGGAACTGCAAAGGAAGCGGAAAAACCAGCCATCTACGCTCTGGCTTCAGGCAACCTAGGTTTGATTTCTTTCACCCAGTGGCCGGAACGGATGACGATGGAAGAGATCAATGAAGCCTTCCCGGCTGTTCTACCTGGCTTGACACAGCATGAAGGCGTGGGCTTCGTGATGGTACGTTCCGACGAGCATGGCCCCATTGTTATCGGCGCGAAGGGCATGTATTTCCTGGCTGATGACCGTATTGAAGGGCAAAATCCACTAGAAGGCTTCGGCACCAATGCCGCCGACCATCTGCGCCGCACGGACAGCTTCCCCAACTGCCCCGATATCCTGGTCAACAGTTTCTATGATCCGGAAAAGAACGAGGGTTGTGCCTATGAGGAGCTAATTGGTTTCCATGGCGGCATGGGCGGCATGCAGACGCAGCCCTTTATTCTCCATCCGGCAGAGTTGAAAGCGAACGGAGAGCTGGTCGGTGCTGCGAGTATCTATCACCTCTGCAAGGGCTGGCTGAATGAGTTACATGGCAGCAGTGACGACTAAAACCTGAACACAATTTCCCCGGAAACTGAAAAGTCTACGTCTTCACTGCAAGACACGACGAAGTTTCCGGGAAAATGACAGAAACCTTGTTGACAGGGTAGTACCAGGTTGAGCGACATGACATTTTGAAGGAAATCGGAACGATGGTTGAAACGGCTTCTCCTTCTCGATTAGATCGAGCGCAAAAATGGATACCTGGCATACTCGCCGTGCGTACCTATAATCGCGCCTGGCTAGCCAAAGATATTGTAGCCGGCCTTGTGCTCTGTGCGCTGCTGGTGCCGCAAGGCATGGCTTATGCCGAACTGGCCGGTCTGCCGGCCATTACCGGCTTGTACACAACCATCGTCTGTCTCTTTGCTTATGCCGCAATGGGCCCATCTCCCTACCTGGTGCTCGGGCCGGATTCATCACTGGGGCCGATGATTGCCGCGGTGATACTGCCCCTGGCTGCCGGTGATGAAGGATATGCCATCGCTCTGGCAGGTATGCTGGCCTTATTAGTCGGCCTGGTCTGTGCCGGAGCCGGCCTCGCCCGCCTGGGTTTTGTGGCCGATCTATTGTCGTCGCCGGTGCGCGTGGGCTATCTAGCCGGTTTGGCCGTCACGATCTTTGTGGGCCAGTTGCCGAAGCTGTTTGGTTTTTCTGTGGATGCAAGCGGTACTGTACAGGAACTCGGCGTGTTCCTACAGAGTTTAGATCAGACGAATATATGGGCGCTGGGTGTGGGTCTAATGACGTTGATCATCATTTTGGTGTTGAAACGTTGGAGACCGATGTGGCCCGGGATACTGATCGCCGTGGTAGCGGCCATTTTGGCGACCGTGGCTTTGGATTTGGCGGCGAAAGGTGTAGATGTCGTCGGTGTGCTGCCCCAAGGTTTTCCAGCCCCCTCCTTCCCCCGTGTTAACTGGGCCGATATTCCCATCTTGGCGGCTACGGCCGTCGGCATTTCCCTGGTGGCCATAGGCGACACGATTTCTACTTCGGCCGGATTTGCCAACCGCAAAGGGTATGACGTCGACAGTGACCAGGAGATGGTGGGCATTGGGGCAGCCAATCTGTTTGCCGGTTTATTTTCCGGCTTTCCGGTGAGTACCAGCGGATCGCGCACGGCCGTGGCCGAACAATCCGGCGCTAAGACGCAGCTAACCGGCGTCGTGGCCGGCGCGCTGGTCTTGGCCATGTTGCTTTTTATACCTGGTCTGGTGCGCAACATGCCCCAACCCGCTCTGGCAGCTATCGTGATTACGGCGTCGATCAGCCTCTTTGATTTGCAGGCATTACGACACTTAATTAAAATTCGTAAGAGCGAATTCTACCTTGCCGTCGTTTGTGCTCTGGGTGTGATTCTGATCGGTGTTTTGGAAGGGATAGTCATCGCCGTGGTCGTAGCGATAGCGCAGTTCTTTGAGCGTTCCTGGCGGCCCTATTCGGCCGTATTGGGTGAACCGGAAGATATGGATGGCTACCATGATATTTCCCGCCATCCCGATGCCATCCAGATTCCAGGGCTGCTGATGATCCGCTGGGACGCCCCGCTCTTCTTCGCCAATGCCAATATTTTCCGCGAACGGGTGCGCAAACTATTGGCGCCCATGGATCCCAAGCCATACTGGGTTTTGGTGGCGGCCGAGCCTGTAACCGATGTCGATACAACAGCAGCCGATATGCTGGTCGATCTCGATTTGGAACTAAATGCCAGCGATATTCATCTGGTGTTTGCCGAATTAAAAGACCCGGTGAAGGATAAGATTATCGCTTATGGCTTGCTGGATACGACTAGACAGCCGCCATTTTTACCCAACCTTGGAAACGGCCGTAGAGGGCTTCTACCAGGAAACGAAATCGAGAGAAACCAACCTTTGAGTTAGTTTTTCGCTTCAAAGGCTCCTGATAGAACTTATTGTCCTGCCCGCGCACTGCGACCGTAAGGGTCTGATCAGGGTCGATGCTATGGCGTGGCTGCTTGTCCCGAATCCGGGTCAACCATCAACGACGACACATCAACAACCTCGAAATCGGCCCCACTGACGACATCCATTTCATGCAGCATATCATTATCCCAACGCTCATCAGGGGTACCGGAGATATACCAGGGTGAGCCGTTATCAGACAGGATTAAGCCGTAAGTCTTTAACGCCTGCAAAATCACCCGCACCTCCGCTGAGAAGGGTGAAAGATCATAATCAGCCCGCAAACGCAAGCGCAGACCCATTGGCGGATAATTTGCGGCCGTTACGCTGGAGGCGTTGTGCCGCGCCGGCCAAATGTGAGCCGCTTGCGTTTCCGCCGCGGTAAAGCGCACAGCATGCCGCATCTCACCCGAGACCACTTCGTCGTAACGAATCAAGCCAGGCAGAATAGGCAGTCCGGCCGCGTCGGCGGAGGTCCAGTTATCGGGCCGTAGTTTGTGGGAGTTCAAATCAAACATGGCACCGTTGGCCGCCTCCCAACTGCCATCCGGCTGCGGAAAAGCATAATACATCTCGTACAGGATGCAGTTGTCGCTATCCATTACCAGAACATGCCGGTCACCGTCAGAAGCAGGGCCGCCCTCAATCGGCGCTCCAGGTGGAATTGGGTACGGGCCATCATCGCTCTCTTCCGGCCACCAGAAAAAAGTAACGGCGACGCCGGGCTGGCTGCCGGGTACAACCACGTAAGGGATGCCAATAGGGCCGTCGGACCCCGGCGGCCAAACGCCGGAGCCAAAGTCGGCGTGTAAGCCGTGGCTTGCGCCAATGGCGTCGATGAAGTCCGTTGAATTGGGATGGACGGGCAGGTTGTCTACCGCCGTGTTCCAAATATTATCACCGGGAAATAGTTCGCAGCCTGCGATTCTCGGCGGCGTTGTACCCGGCCTGTTTACAAGAGGCAGGTACACGTTGTTATCGGCCACGTCGATCATGGGGTTGCGGAAAATCACCGGAGAAGGATTTGCCGCTCCTAAACCAAGGATGGTCAAAATTGACAATAACGGAAAGGTCAAACCACGCAAAACCTTTTTTGATGGATAGATCTTCATACTCTACAAGCACCCATGTCTGCTCGGTTTGCCAGAACGTCTAAATGTTCTATAATACTATACAAATGAATATCTGTCATCCTGGCCGCTCAAACTTTAACATTAAAAGGAGGATTCGGGCGCAAAACAACACCCTCAAAAGCCGTCGCAGTCATAGTGGTACGTCGACAATGTGGACGAAGTCTTAAGCAAGGTCATCGAAAATGGAGGAACGGCGCTTGGCAGGGTTGTCGCCAGGGAAATCGCGGAAATTGGGAAGATAACCTTTGTGTATGCCACAGATCCGGAAGGCAACATCTTGGAGATCCAAAACTGGTCCTAGTAAATAGATTCCATGATGAAGCCACTGATAGTGTTTTCGAGTGCGGAGCATAACGGCGCCACGTTCCGGTGGCTGGACGATTTATCTTTTTGCGTAGGGTAGGGTAAATTCTACGGGATCGAACGTACCAAAGACGATGTATTGGCTGCGTGTCAAAAAGACCTCGAAAACTAGCTAATGTTCAATTACTCGGGAAGCAATTATTAATGGCTAAAATGGATAACGGCACCATATTTACAGTTCGAGGTCCTGTCGCGGGATCAGAGTTGGGTTTTACGCTGCCTCACGAACACATCATGGTTGATTTCGGCGGAGCGGCAACGGCCGGAAAGCACCGTTATGATGCGGCTAATGTCATCGATATCATGCAACCCTATCTTCAGGACCTGCTCGATCAAGGAGTGCAAACCTTTTTCGACTGTACTCCCAATTATCTGGGTAGGGATGTCGAGATTTTCCGCACCTTATCCCAGCGAACGGGACTCAACATTATTTCCAATACCGGTCTTTACAACAACCAATACCTACCAGACTACGCCCTCGATTCCAGTGCCGAAGAACTAGCTGCCGGCTGGATAGCAGAGTTTGATGATGGCATTGAGGGAACCGGGATCAAGCCTGGCTTCATAAAGACGGCCGTTAATCCACAGCCAAACGAAATGGACATCAAGCTAATTCATGCCGCAGCCTTGACTCATAAAGCAACCGGCCTCACCATCGCCACCCATACCTGTACAGCCGAGGCGGCGGAGCAAATAGTTGCCGTATTGCATACCCATGACATTGACCCTTCACGCTGGATTTTTGTCCATGCCCATCTCGAGCCAGACGTTTCACGTCTAATCACCTTGGCCGAAGCAGGTGTTTGGATCGAGCTGGATGGTCTGGCCTGGGGAGGGGATGCCGAACATGCACACACGCTTTTGACACTCTTAGAGAATGGTTTTGCCGATCAAATCCTCATCTCGCAAGATGCCGGATGGTACAATATTGGTCAAGAAAACGGCGGCACGATCATTCCTTATACGCGGTTGAAAAGCGAGTTTTTGCCCTTGCTGAAAGATCAGGGCATCACTGACACCGTCATTGATAAAATCACCTGCATAAATCCGGCCAGAGCCTTTGCTTGTCGCAGCTAAAAACCACATGACTCAAACCATTGACTCCATATCCCCAACGGTTCGCCGTCGCTTTATTCTGGGGCGGCAAGGGCTGTGGCCCGGCCGGCGCTGGAACGGCAAAGAGGGAACGGCCGGCGCCTTGCGCGACATGGAGGCCGTTCAAGTTGATCCCGTGTCAGTAGTGGCCCAGAGCCATGACATCATGTTGTGGGGGCGCGTTCTGGATTATCAACCAGAGCACCTGCTCACTCTGGCATATGAGGAGCGTAAGTTCTTTGACTATGGCGGTGGCTTAATGATTTATCCCATGGAAGAGTTGCCATATTGGCGTTTCAGGATGAGCAAACGGGAAAAAGACCAGCGCTTGCAAGAATTTACCGCGACAAATCCTGGCTTACTCGACAAAGTCAGGCAAGAACTACGCCTGCGCGGGCCGCTGCGCAACCGGGATATTGCAGGCAAGAAAGTAACGCACTATCGCGCCGGCAAAGATACTGGCGTCGCTCTCTATTATCTCTGGCTAACCGGGGAACTCATGACGCATCATCGCCACGGCAAAGAACGCGTTTATGACTTTCTGGAAAACGTCGCTCCGGCACACCTGCGCCATGCAATGCCGGAAAATGAATCAGAAGAATTCTTCATACGGAAAGCGATCGCCCATCTCGGCTTAATCGACGCGCGTACCTTCCGAACAACCTGGCAGAGCATCCGGGAATGCCCGGTCAATCTAGAGGAAGCCGAATCGAAACTCAACGCAATGCTTGAATCAGGCCAGATTGCTGCGCTCCAGCTCGAAGCTGAGAAGGAAACACATTATTGTCTCGCGGCAGACTTACCGCTGCTCGACTCCTTAGGGCGCGGAGATATACCCCAATCCTGGCAGCCAGTAGAGAATTCCACAGAAGATGAAGTCACATTTCTTTCACCCCTGGAATATGTCAGCGCACGTAGGCGTGCAATGAAGTTATTTGACTTCGATTATATCTGGGAGATCTACAAGCCGGCCGTGAATCGAAAGTACGGACCCTACACGTTGCCAATTTTGTATGGAGATCGGTTGGTTGCGCGCATGGATGCCAGGCTGGACCGGCCTGCTCAAACGCTGATCATCAATGGCTTCTGGCTGGAATCATGGTTCAATCCCGGAGAATCTTTCGCCGCCGCGTTCGCAAAAGGCTTGGTCAGGTTTGCAGACTTTCTCGATGCAAAGCACCTGGAAAGTTCCGGCATAAACGCCAGAATTCTCCGTAACGTAGTAGACAAAGAATTCCCTATTTAAGCATGGTTCAAAGTTAGCACGTAGCTTATCAAGGACAAAACCACATGAATGGCAGCTCGAAATGGAACGCGGCGCGCTTGGCCGTATTGGTTGCTTTTTTCGTCAACGGTGCCTTACTGGCGACCTGGGTTTCACGCATACCGGCCATACAGACCAAGCTAGATATGAGCGAGGGCACGCTTGGCATCGTCCTATTAGGTATGGGCGTGGGTGTCCTCTCCGCCTTATCACTGGCCGGTGGTTTTATCAGCCGCTTCGGCAGCCGTTTCGTGACCATTGCCGCCGCGGTTGCCATGTGTCTCTTTATACCCCTACTCGCGCTAGCGCCCACCGCAATCACCCTCTGGGCTGCCCTATTCTTGTTCGGAGCTGCGACAAGTACCATGGATGTCGCTATGAACGACCAGGCCGTCATGGTTGAGCGACGTGCACAAAAACCATTGATGTCCTCTTTCCACGCCTCTTTCAGCATCGGAGCGCTCGTTGGGGCCATGCTCGGAGCGGGAATCGTCTGGCTTTCACTGGGCTCACTGTCCCATTTCATCTTGGCGGCGCTCCTCTTTTTTATCCTCATGGCCCTTGTGGCTCGTTTTCTGCTTCCAACAGAAGGCCAAAGGAGTGCAGGCGAATCAATGTTTCGCCTGCCTCCCCGCGTCATTTGGCCCCTGGGCGCTATCGCCTTCTGCGCCGCAATTGGTGAAGGAGCGATGGCTGACTGGAGCGGCGTATATCTCAATCACACCATCCAAACCACGACGGCCGTTGCTGCCCTCGGCTTTGCCGCCTTCTCATTAACCATGACCATCGGCCGGCTGTTAGGCGATTGGCTGGCTACGAGATTCAATCCGGTGCTCATCGTGCGCTTTGGCGGCCTTATCGCCGCCCTCGGGATCCTGGCTGCCATCATAACCACACAGCCGCTTGTGGTGCTTCTAGGCTTTGCCGCCGTTGGCCTGGGTGTAGCAAATGTCATTCCTATGGCCTTTAGCGCCGCCGGGAAGCTATCGAGCTTACCTCCCGGCGTAGGCATAGCCGGCGTAGCCGCCATTGGATATGCGGGGTTTTTGGCCGGACCCCCGCTGATTGGCTTGGTTGCCGAAGCCACATCCCTACGCATATCCCTGCTGCTGGTCACACTGCTCGTCGGCACCTTATTCTTTACCGCTCAAGCCATTCAGCAAGGCGTTTCCAAAACCCAACCAGCCACAACCACCACAGAGCAATTGCCTCTTAACTAGATGGAGGATACCAATTCCAAATTCGCTTCCAAATCGAGTTCGCATTAACCGCTTTAGCAGTTCAACGGCTGAAGCCGTTACTACGAACCCTGCGGCTTCATCTTGTTAACGTATCTGACCGGATCGACCGCTGGCCAAGGAAGGCATGGGCATCGTTAACGGCCGTTAATAGTGAATAGGTTGGGAATTACGCCAAGATGCCATACAATCGGCCCCGAATTGCCCCGATATTACTAATATAGCCAACTCATTTTGGCCTAGATCCAAGGGGCTTTGCAGCTTCCGCACTTACTTTATGAAACAAACTGAAATAGGGAGTTAGACGATGCGATTGGGAATTATGTTGGGCTATGCCGCGGGTAAGGTGGAGCTGCCCCTTGAACTTGTCCAGGAAGCGGACCGGTTGGGAGTATATGCGGTCTGGGCAGCTGAGGCATACGGCTCAGACGCGGTGACTCCTCTGGCATGGATCGGTGCATTGACCAAAAACATCAAGCTGGGCACAGCTATCATGCAGATGCCAGGGCGCACACCGGCTAACGCCGCGATGACCGCGATGACACTTAATCAATTATCCGGCGGTCGCTTCCTGATGGGTCTTGGCCTATCCGGACCACAGGTTGTAGAAGGATGGCACGGAGAAAGCTACCATCGCCCCCTCACCCGCAGTCGCGAATACGTAGAAATCGTGCGCAAGATCTTCCGCCGCGAGGAGCGCCTCACCTACGACGGCAATCTCTACCAGATCCCCTACCAGGGGGATGATGCCACCGGGCTTGGTAAACCGTTGAAAAGCACTTTGCAGGCCCAGCCTGATATTCCCATATACCTTGCAGCCATTGGTCCCAGGAACGTGGAACTAGCGGCCGAAATCGCCGATGGTTGGCTGCCCATCTTCTTTTCGCCGCAGAAGTTCGAGTCCATCTACGCCCCTTACATTGCAGCCGGGCTTACCAAAGCGGGCAAAACCATGTCCGATCTTGATATTGCACCTTCTGTCTCCGTTGTAGTCAGCGACAATCTACAGGTTGCCTACAATATGTTACGGCCGATGCTCGCCCTATACATCGGCGGCATGGGCGCAAAAGGCCGCAACTTCTACAATGACCTGGCGGCACGTTACGGCTATGAAGGCGCCGCAGCCGAAATCCAGGAACTTTACCTTTCCGGCCGGAAGGGTGAGGCGATGATGAAAGTTCCCGCCGAACTGATCGATGAGATCGCTCTTGTCGGCCCCAAAGAACGCATTAGAGAGCGCCTACAACTGTGGATCGATAGCCCAGTAACAACCCTTAACATGATGATTTATGATGTCCAGGCCCTGCGCACAATGGTCAAACTGCTGGCCGAACAATCTTGACCCAATTACACAATGCAAAACTGGAAAACACTCTCCCGGCGCACAGTCCTTGATCGCGGAAAATTCCTGCGGGTCGAAGATCACGTGGTACAGTTGCCTTCCGGCCAAATCATCACCGATTGGCCCTGGGTCATCACGCCCGACTTCGTCAACGTGGTTGCCATAACGGTATCCGGAAAATACCTCATCTTCCGCCAGACCAAATACAGTCTGCCGGGTACATCGTTGGCCACTGTAGGCGGATACCTTGAATCAGGAGAAGATCCGTTGGCCGCTGCGCAGCGGGAACTACGCGAAGAAACCGGCCATGCCGCAGAGTACTGGTTTCCATTAGGCGACTTTGCCGTAGATGGAAATCGCGGCGTGGGTAATGCCCATTTTTTCCTGGCGACAAGCGCGCAGCAGGTTGCGGCAATAAATGCCGACGATCTGGAAGAACAGGAGCTGCTATATCTAAGCCGCGCAGACGTAGAGAGAGCCCTGACCGAAGGTGCTTTCAAATTACTTCCCTGGGCTACGATTGTCGCCTTGGCCTTGCGCCACGACGCCAACCAACCAGTCAATTAATGACAGATGGCTTCAATTTCAGTGAGAATGCTCCATAGCAACATAATTGGGCAGTCACATCAATAATGTACCATTAGAAATTCACCGTTGAGAATTATCAGGCAATGACTACAGTTCCACTCAATTCCATTGAAGACGGCCGTTGGTACGCCCAGCGAGAATCAGCCAATATCACAGGCCAAGAAGCGCTCTTTGTAGAGTTAATCGAAGCCCTGGCTGAGAAACGGCCGTTAACTGGCAAGAAATATAATCAAACCGTGCGTGATTATGTCAAGCGTGGCCTACCATGGCTAAACAAGGGCCAGTTGATCGATATTTACGAGCGCCTCTGTGCCCAAGGTTTCATGGAATTTCAGCCGGAACTGCGTATTCACTTGCAGATGAAACCCACGCGCTCGCAGGCTGGAGTAACCGTGGTCACCGTCCTCACCAAGCCGTACCCTTGCCCTGGCGAGTGCATCTTCTGCCCTACTGATGTGCGTATGCCCAAGAGCTACCTGCACGATGAACCGGGCGCGCAAAGGGCCGAGAGGCATGGCTTTGACCCCCACGCCCAAACATTAGCCCGCATTCGCGCCCTGGAGCAAATCGGCCACCCCGCCGAGAAGATCGAATTGCTCATCCTGGGCGGCACTTGGTCAAGCTACCAACGCAGCTATCAGGAGTGGTTTGTCAAACGTTGCCTGGACGCTATCAATGAGGTTGAGTCAGAAACACTGGTCGAAGCGCAGGAGATTAACGCCCAAGGCAAACGGCGCAATGTAGGTCTTGTGATCGAAACCCGGCAAGATCGTATCGATAGTGAAGAACTGCGCTGGTTGAGATATTTAGGAGTCACCAAGGTTCAAGTCGGCATCCAAAGCCTCGACGATCATATCCTGAGTATAAACAACCGCGGCCATGACGTCCAGGCTACGCGCGATGCTTTTCGTTTGCTTCGTCTCGCCGGTTTCAAGATTCATGGGCATTGGATGGCCAACTTGCTGGGAGCCACCCCGCAAAGTGATATCGAGGATTACGGTCGCTTATGGAGCGATCCCGCCATCCTGCCCGATGAACTGAAAATATATCCCTGCATGCTGGTTGAGAACGCAGAACTTTACGACTACTGGCAGCGCGGAGAATACAAACCCTATGACGAAGACCAGGTGCGCGAAATTCTCATCACCTGTATGTCCCGTACGCCGCGCTGGGTGCGCTTGAACCGTGTCATCCGTGACTTCCCAACCACCAACGTCGTTGCCGGCAACAAGAAGGCCAATATGCGCCAGTTGGCTCAACAGGAAATGGTCCGTCGTGGCATCAAAAGCGTAGATATTCGCAATCGTGAAATACGGCGTGAGAAAGTAAGTCGCGACGATTTATCATTACGCGTTGACACGTATGCAACAGACGCCACAATCGAACATTTTCTCAGCTTTGAAACGGCCGATGAGCGCATAGCCGGTTTTCTACGCCTCTCCCTCCCTCATCGCGATACGGAACTCCCACTCGCCGAGCTGCGCGATCACGCCATGATCCGCGAGGTCCATGTATATGGTCCTGCCCTGGACTTGGGTGAAGACAGCCAGGGAGAAGCGCAGCATATGGGTTTAGGCTCAGAACTAATTGGAAAAGCTCGTGAAATATCGCGTGAGGCCGGCTACGGCCGTCTCGCCGTGATCAGCGCCATCGGTACACGCCGCTACTATGCCAAGCATGGCTTCCAAATCGACGGCCTATATATGACCGTCGATCTAGACTGACTTAGAATCTGCGTTCATTCATCGTTGCAATCAAGACGTCACAACGCCAGGAACTATCGTCGATCCTTCTCTCAGCCGATCCACTCCTGCCATTGTTCAGGACGAGATTTTCCCAACGCCTTCAAATAAACGCTCACTTTACCATAAAAAATGAGCAGCGCTTCCTTGTACACATCCAACTGGATATGAAGCGGCAGCGTAAACCCCTCACCACGATCGACGACACGATTCTGGATATCTTGCTCGGACAACCCCTCAATGGTCGACTTTAGCTCGCCGTCCAATTCCTTAAACCAGGCCACCAACTTCGCCACACTGCGAGCCAATTCCGGCTCCTCATTCCTGTAAGAAAAATCCTGCCTGAAAGTCTTGAACGATTGGATGTAACTACTCTCCGTTTCCCCAATCTCACGGCACAGCACTCCCAAAGGCTCGTTCTGTCCACCAGGCCGCAGAACCAGATCTTCATCAGTAAGAATTTCCATAAGCTGGTCGCGCAGAGCCTGATACATCTCAAAAGTCGGATAATACGCGCGCATCATACTGTTCATAAGCATTAGCCCCTCTAAAAATGTAGGACGATTGGGTAAATCAACCGGTCGGCATCTGAGAATGACTACTGCTCCAACTAATTTGAAACACGCCCTCTGGTAAATCGTCCATCCGCTCACCATATTCTACCGTATCGGTAAGAGTCAACTCAAGTGAACCCCTTTATCGATTCTTCAATTGTTCGGCGAAAGCCTTGCGGAACTTGGCCAGCTTTGGAGTAATCACAATCTGGCAATATGGTTGCTGGCTGTTGTATTGATAGTAATCCTGATGATAATCTTCCGCGGCGTAAAACATCTCCAGCGGGGCCACTTCGGTGACAATTGGATTAGGCCAGACCCCTGCTTCATTTAACTCAACAATCATCTTTTCGGCCGTTTCCTTTTGCGCGGCACTGTGATAGAAGATAGCCGAACGATATTGCGTCCCTACATCCGCCCCTTGCCGGTTGAGCGTCGTCGGATCATGGGTAGCAAAGAAGGCCTGTAGAATATCACCATAAGAAATAACATCCGGGTCAAAAACCAGCTGCACAACCTCCGCATGTCCGGTCGTACCAGTGCAAACCTCGCGGTAAGTCGGGTTGGTCACACTGCCACCCGCATATCCTGAGACAACCTGCTCAACGCCCTTTAATTCCACATAAACCGCCTCAAGACACCAAAAGCATCCGCCACCTAGAGTGGCCATCTCTCGCGGCTGTGCACCAGTTTCACCAGCTAAATCTTGTGTCATAATCTGGACCGATCCTTTATTGACAAATGTTTCATTTCCATAGATTCTCGCAGGCGTAAGGCAATCGGGCAAAACTCTCGTGTTAGCTGCTGATCCTCCCGACTGTCTCGCCTTTTCCAAACAAACCTGAAACACACCTACTTCTTTCTCGTACTATGATGCACAGCTTAGTACAGCCAACGGGCGTGGTCAAGAGCTTAGCTCCTCTTCTCAGGACAAGCGCATACTCCCGTTGTCATCCCGTTCGATACAATGAGTTCAGCCTACTTTAGTTAGCATGCAATCCATCTATACGCAGGGGATATCAGCATGAATGAGGCACGCATTCGTTTCCATCCAATACCATATTGGAAAACTTTGCCACAGCCAGCTCATTGTTAGATAATGAACGTTTTGGAATGCTTCTTCCGCGGGCAAGGCTGGCTAGAAGACATTTGAAAATCACTGTTGATTAATCTTGAGGTTTTAATGAGTGCAAGAGTTGGAACATATCTGGCCTGGAAGGAGATGTGGCGTAATCGTGGGCGATTCTTTCTGGTGAGTTTGGTCATCGCCCTTATAACGCTGCTGGTTATCTTCCTGGCCGGTTTAGCCGAAGGGCTGGGCGCAGGAAACAAAGAGTATTTAAGTAAGCTTAGCGGCGAACTGGTGCTTTACCAGGATCAGGCCGATTTGACCGTTGGCGCGAGCCAACTTGGACAATCTTACATGAACAACATACGCCGGACGGCGGGCGTCAAAGACGCTGGCGCCATCGGCACCAGCGCCACCTTGATAAATTACGAAGGCGCTTTGCAGCCGGAGTCTGTTTCCCTGATAGGCGTTGAACCAGGTCATCCTGGTGCAGTCCGCATTCTGGAAGGAGAGCAGTTGAGCAGTATTCGAGCCAATGAAGCAGTAATCGGGCGCAACGTGGCTGTGCGCACTGGCCTGGGAGTCGGTGATACGTTGATCGTCGAGTCAACTCAAGGGACAGTTGATGAATCATATCCTCTCGAGATTGTAGGGGTAAGCGACGGCCAGCAGTACTTTATCCAACCATCTGTTATTGTGCCCTTGTACACCTGGGATCGCATCCGCCCAAAGGGATTCGCCGGCAGCAGCAACGGCGAACTGACCTTCAATGTCGTTAATGTGGCTGTCGAAAATCCATGGCGGGCTGAACAGGTCGCCCGGCGTCTGGAGGCGGAAATCAATGGCGTCGAAGTGACAGACCGCGTCACAGCCTATGAAAACGCGCCTGGCTATTCTGAACAACAGAGCACCTTGAACACGCAGCGTGGCTTCACGCTGTTAATTGGCGTTCTGGTCGTCGGCGGCTTTTTTCAGATTCAAACGTTACAAAAAGTGGGGCAGGTTGGCATGTTAAAGGCGCTGGGCGCGTCCAATTCCCTGGTTTCTATTTCGGCCACGATCCAGATCGTGCTGACAAACGTGATTGGCGTGATCATGGGTGCTTTGGCGACGTTTGGCCTGGCCGCGGCGATGCCCGATGGCATTCCTATTGTTTTCAATGGCGAAGAGGTTGCCATCGCCCTGCTGACCCTGTTGATTATCGGTCCCATAGGTGGGCTCGTTTCCATCCGTTATCTTACCCGGGTGGAGCCACTGGCGGCGTTGGGTCTGGCTGGGTAATCCAGAGTTATCTATTATGGAAGCTGTCTTATCCACACAGGAAGTAACCAAGGTCTATGAACTTGACGACCAGCAAATCACGGCCGTTGATCATGTATCGATCGACCTGTATGCCGGAGAGTTTGTTGCCCTTGTGGGCCCCAGCGGCTCCGGTAAAACAAGCATGCTGGCCATGATTGCCGGGCTGCTTACACCGACAAGCGGTGAAATCTGTCTCGGCGGCGAAGAATTGGGCCAAATGCGTGAATCGCAGCGCACGCGCGTACGCCGTGAGAAAATCGGCTTCACTTTTCAGGCAAACAACCTGGTCAATTTCTTAACGGCGTTGGAAAACGTCGAGCTCATGCTGCGCATGAACAGCCGCTATGATAACGAAGGACAACAGCGCTCGGCGGATTTGCTCGAAAGACTCGGCCTGGAAGACCGTTTGCACAGCCTGCCATCCCAGCTTTCAGGCGGCCAACGACAGCGCGTGGCCATTGCGCGCTCCTTGATTCACGAACCGCAGCTTGTGCTGGCAGACGAGCCTACAGCGAGCCTGGACACGACATTGGCCTACCAGGTTGTCGAGACCTTTGCCGCTCTGGTGCACGAGCAGAATCGGGCGGGCATTATGGTGACACACGATTTGCGCATGGTGCGCTACTGCGATCGCGTAATTGAGATGGAAGACGGCCGTTTGAAGAATTGTTATCAGTGACCGCTCACAAATCGAGCAGATGGCTGGTTTGCAGCCTGTTGTGCAAGCAGACGTCGCCCTGCCTGCGCTTTAGTACTCCCCTGTATGCAAAGGATTCCTGAAATATGCCCGAAAGCTGTTGGGTATATGCCAAGCTCCGAACCACACTCAATAACCCGAAAACTCTGTCTGCTATACTAACAGTCTGATTGACGACTGTCAGCAAATTCTGACCATGGCCACACGCTCAAATGGTTAATATCCTAGACATCTAGCGACATTGTTTTTTTAGGAGCAAAATTACTCATGAATGGCAAACCGCAAACATGGCACTATGGACTGGTAGCACGGTACTGGGCCGAGCACAATACGGATGGCCCGGAGATCGCTTACTTTCAACGGCTGATCGAACGCTATGGTCAACCTACCCTTGACGCCGGATGTGGGACCGGTCGCCTACAGATCCCCTTTTTGAGAGCAGGTTTAGATGTTGATGGCTGTGACTTGTCGCCAGATATGCTCTCCCTCTGCCGGGAAAAGGCAGAGCGCGGAGGCCTGAGGCCACGTCTTTATCAGCAAGCTCTGCATGAACTTGACCTGCCACGCACATATCAAACCATTATTGTCTGCGGCGCATTGGGGTTAGGAGTTAGTCGTCAGCAGGATTTCATTGCACTGCAACGCTTCTACCAACATTTGAAGCCTGGCGGCGTGCTGTTATTGGACAATCACCTGCCATATGGAGATGCTAGAGCGTGGCAATTTTGGCAAAAGGAGTTGAGGAATCAATTGCCGGTGCCGTGGCCCGATACGATTGGAAAGAGGCCGCCAGACGACGAATCCGACTATGAGCTGCATGGTCGGATTACGGCGTTCGATCCACTTGAACAACAAGTCACACGCCAAATGCGTGCCCTATTATGGCGCGACCGGCAGCTAATCGACGAAGAGGAATATACGCTTTACGAAAATTTCTACTTCCGCAATGAGTTACGTCACTTGCTCGAACAAGCCGGTTTTGAGATTGAAGCCATTCAGGGCGACTATACAGAGGTAGAGGCCACTGCGGAACACGATGTCATCGTGTTCATAGCCAGAAAGTAACTATGGCAGGTTTGTCTGCCCCATTAGCCAGCGATCCACCTCACGTGCTGCACCACGACCCTCATTGATAGCCCAAACAACCAGACTCTGTCCGCGCCGGGCATCACCTGCGGCAAATACCCCTTCAACATGAGTCGTGAACTTGCCGTACTCGGCCCACACATTTGAGCGCGCATCTCGTTCTACGCCAAACTGGTCAAGCAATGGTTGTTCCGGTCCCAAGAAGCCCATGGCCAGCAGGACCAACTGCACCGGCCAGGTTTTCTCGCTGCCCGTCATTTCCTCCAGGCGCGAACGGCCGTGTCCATTAGAATGCCATCCCACTTGCACCGTTCGTATGGCCTGCACTTGCCCCCGTTCATCTCCAAGAAACTCCTGCGATTTGATACGGTACGTCCGCGGATCCTGCCCATTGAGTGCCAGTGCCTCTTCCTGGCCATAATCCAAACTGTAGATCCGCGGCCACTGTGGCCATGGATTGTCCGCTGCGCGAGATAGGGGCGGCTTAGGCAGAATTTCAAACTGGGTCAAGCTGCGGCAGCCATGGCGCAGCGCTGTCGCGACACAGTCGGTACCCGTATCACCGCCGCCGATGACAATCACATCCTTATCTTTTGCCGAGATAAATTGGCCATCATCCAATCCTGAGTCCAGCAGGCTCCGCGTATTAGAAGCAAGGAAATCCATGGCGAAGTGGATGCCCTGCAGGTCATGTCCTGGCACGGGTAGATTGCGCGGCTGGGTTGCCCCGGTACAGATCACGGTGGCGTCAAAATCCTGGCGTAGCTCCGCGGCCGGCAAGTCACTCCCCACTTCCGTGTTCGTGACGAACTTGATACCCGCTTCAACCATCAAGTTAATACGCCGGTCGACCATCCCTTTTTCGAGCTTCATGTTAGGGATGCCATAAATAAGCAAACCGCCGATACGATCGGCTCGTTCGAAAACAGTCACGGAATGACCCACACTGTTAAGCTGGCTGGCGCAGGCCAGGCCTGCCGGACCAGAACCGATGATCGCCACGCGCTTGCCACTGCGCCTGGCAGGAATATTCGCCGTTACCCACCCTTCATCAAATGCTTTTTCGATGATGGCGTATTCGATACTTTTGATAGTCACTGGTGGATCGCTAATACCCAGGGTACATCCCGCCTCACAAGGTGCCGGACAGACTTGCCCCGTAAATTCAGGGAAGTTATTCGTCCGCGCCAAACGCTCGTACGCTTGCTTCCACAACCCCCTATAAACCAGATCATTCCATTCCGGGATCAGGTTGTTAACCGGACAGCCCGATGTCATCCCATTTAGAATTTGCCCCTTGTGACAAAAGGGGGTACCACAATCCATGCAGCGCATCGCCTGTTCCTGCAACGTCTCCTGTGCCAAGTGTAGGTGGAGCGGTTGCCAATCTTTTATTCGTTCGGCCGGCGGCCTGTCAGCGGCCGTTTCCCTACCGTATGTCAAGAACCCTCTCGCTTTAGCCTGACTCATTCCTCTTCCTCGTACATGCTGCAAGCAAAGCTTGGCTAACACGCCTTAATAACCGGTTCACCGCAAATGTCAATTGCCGCTCACTCGTGCCAAATCGCTTGCATTTGCTTCAAATGCGTTCATGATCGCCTCGTCTCCACTCAAGCCATCTTGCTCGGCCCGCTGGATCTGCTGCAACATACGTTTGTAATCCTTCGGAAATACCTTGACAAATCGCGGCCACATCTCTTGCCACTTTCCAAGCACATTCCACGCTACCCGGCTTCCCGTTTGGAACGCATGTTGCCAGATCATGTCATTCAATTCGCGAATGTCTGCATCGTCATTGAGCGGCTCCAGATCAACCATCTGCACGTTACAGCGCTGGTGGAAATCACCATCCGCATCAAACACATAAGCAATACCCCCAGACATACCCGCGGCAAAATTGCGCCCCGTCGCGCCCAGAACAACCACCCGGCCCCCTGTCATATATTCGCAACCATGGTCGCCGACCCCTTCAACCACCGCGCGTACGCCGCTATTGCGCACGCAAAAACGCTCGCCCGCCAACCCACGGATATACGCCTCACCCGCAGTTGCTCCATAAAATGCAACATTTCCGATGATAATGTTTTCGGCCGGCACAAAGGTTGCCCCCTCCGGCGGTCGCACAGTCAATTTGCCGCCCGATAAACCTTTACCCAGGTAATCGTTGGCGTCTCCTTCCAGGTAGAAAGTCATCCCCTGCGGTAAAAAGGCGCCAAAGCTTTGCCCCGCCGATCCATGAAAATGGAGTTTGATCGTATCTTCTGGTAAACCTTTCGCCCCATGAAGCCGCGAAACCTCGCTACCCACCATCGTACCAACCGCGCGGTCAACATTACGAATGGGTATTGTAGCTTCTACTCTCTGCCCTCGTTCCAAAGCCGGTCCGCAAATTTCAAGCAGCACACGATTATCCAATCTATTCTCAAGGCCGTGATCCTGCAGTCTGGTCTGGTAACGATCGACGTCCGCAGGCATATCCGGTCGGTATAAGATCTTTGAGAAGTCCAACCCTTTCGCCTTCCAATGATCTACCGCTACGATTGCCTTTAATTTGTCAGTACGACCGATCATCTCATTCACGCTGCGGAAACCCAACTTGGCCATCATCTCGCGCATATCGCGGGCAATAAACCGCATGAAATTGACGACATGTTCCGGCTTGCCGGCAAAACGTTTCCGCAATTCCGGATCCTGGGTAGCGATACCTGCCGGGCACGTATTCATTTGGCAGACCCGCATCATGATACAGCCCAATGTTACCAGCGGTGCGGTGGCAAAACCATACTCTTCAGCGCCCAGCAAAGCCGCAACGATCACGTCGCGCCCCGTCTTGAGCTGCCCGTCTGTCTCGATTCTCACGCGGCTGCGCAAGCGGTTAAGAACCAGGGTTTGATGCGTTTCAGCCACCCCTAGTTCCCATGGCAGCCCGGCATGTCTGATACTAGACCGAGGAGATGCTCCCGTTCCGCCGTCATGTCCACTGATAAGGATCACATCGGCATGCCCTTTGGCCACACCGGCGGCAATCGTACCGACACCAACTTCGGAAACCAACTTTACGTTAATCCGTGCCCTCGGATTGGCACTTTTCAAATCGTAAATGAGTTGGGCCAGATCTTCAATGGAATATATATCGTGATGTGGGGGTGGGGAAATGAGTCCTACGCCCGGCGTTGAATAGCGTACCTTCGCGATCCAGGGATAAACCTTTTTCCCTGGCAGTTGGCCTCCCTCGCCCGGCTTGGCGCCCTGTGCCATCTTGATTTGGATTTCCTCGGCGTTTACCAAATAGTGGCTCGTAACACCAAACCGTCCCGATGCCACTTGTTTGATTTTACTATTTCGTGAGTCACTATCGCCATTTACCTTGAAGCGCTCAGGATCTTCGCCCCCTTCTCCCGTATTGCTCCTACCACCAATGCGATTCATAGCTATGGCCAATGTTTCATGCGCCTCCTGGCTGATAGAGCCATAAGACATTGCCCCGGATTTGAAGCGCGTCATAATTGCTTCAATAGGCTCTACTTCCTCGATAGGGATAGCCTCGCTTTCTTCGAAGTTGAAATCTAGCAAGCCCCGCAAGGTGGCAAATTCCCGGTCATGATGGTTAACAGCTGAAGCATATTCCTGATATGCTTCGTAGTCATTGTTGCGCGCAGCGAATTGCAGACGGCTGATCGTCTCCGGATTAAAGAGATGGTATTCACCTCCATCACGGAACTGGAATTCACCGCCCACATCTAGAGTGTGCCCGTTGGCCGATCGTTCTGGGAACGCCGCATTGTGTCGCATGCGTACTTCCTCGGCAATGACGTCCATCCCAATACCTTCAATACGCGACGGTGTACCCACAAAGTACTTTTCCACCACGGCGCTACTTAGACCAAGCGCTTCAAAAATCTGTGCCCCACGATAACTGTGGATCGTAGAGATACCCATCTTGGAGAGGATCTTGACCACACCCTTGACACTGGCTTTGATGTATTTCTGGACGCCCGCCTCAAAAGTCACGTCACCCAATAGGCCACTCTGGATGATATCTCCGATAGTTTCAAAGGCGAGATAAGGATTAATGGCTGATACGCCGTAGCCTAGTAGAACAGCAAAGTGATGCACCTCGCGTGGCTCGCCCGATTCCAGGATTAGGCTGACGCGTGTGCGTGTTCTCTCGCGTGTCAGGTGATGGTGTAGACCGGCAGTGGCCAACAATGCAGGAATCGGCGCATTATCGCGGTCAAGGCCCCGATCTGATAAGATAATCAGGTTCACACCCTGCGCAACGGCCGTGCTTGCCTGCTGGCAGAGTGCTTCCAGGCTGTTCTCCAATCCTCGATGACCCTCCTTAACCGGGTAAAGGATCGGTAAAGTCAGCGATTGAAAGCCTGGAAGTCTGATATGTCGTAGGCGCGCAATATCCTCATTACTGAGAATCGGCACAGGCACTTTGATCTGGTGTGCATCTATTGGCGCTGTAACAAGCAGGTTACTTTCAGATCCCAGCAATATCTCCGTGCCGGTGACTATCTCTTCTCGTATCGAGTCGATTGGAGGATTTGTTACTTGAGCAAACAACTGCCGGAAGTAGCCATAAAGCGATTGAGGTTTGTTTGACAGCACCGCCAGTGGTGTATCATCCCCCATCGAACCGAGTGGTTCCACGCCATTTTGGGCCATCGGCCCCAAAATCAGGCGCAAATCTTCATAAGTGTAGCCAAATGCTTGCTGGCGTTGAATGGTCGTAAGATGCTCAGAAATTGGCCCGCTTTCAAGCAGTGGCAGATCCTCCAGCTGCACCAGATTATCGTCCAGCCACTGCCTGTATGGGTACTCCCTGGCCATCTCCTGCTTTAACTCTTCGTCGCTAATGATCCGTCCCTGAATTGTATCGACAAGAAACATTCTGCCTGGCTCAAGGCGTCCTTTGTGCAAGATACGTTCCGCTGGTATATCCAGCACGCCAACTTCAGAGGCCATGACGACAAGGTCGTCTTTCGTGACGTAGTAACGGGACGGCCGTAGACCATTCCGATCAAGCACAGCCCCCACAACCGCCCCATCACTGAAGGCGATCGAAGCTGGGCCATCCCATGGTTCCATCAGAGCGCTGTAATACTCATAAAAAGCGCTCCTCTCGTCGCTCATGGTCTCATGCTTCGACCACGGTTCCGGGATCATCATCATCACGACCAGAGGCAGCGGCCTTCCCGCCAAAGTCAGAAACTCCAGCGCATTGTCAAACATCGCAGAGTCGCTGCCGTCGCCATTAATAACCGGTAGAATGCGTTTTAGATCATCGCCAAACAGATCGGACTGCAGGGTAGTCTCACGAGCCAACATCCAGTTCACATTACCTTGGATCGTGTTTATTTCGCCATTATGATTGATGTAACGATTCGGATGGGCGCGTTCCCAGCTTGGAAAAGTATTCGTAGAGAATCGGGAATGGATAAGGGCAATGGCAGAGACCAGATCGGTATCGGACAGATCTGGATAAAACGGGTCGACTTGTTTGGCCAGCAACATGCCTTTGTAAACGATGGTTTTGTAGGAGAGACTGGCCAGATAAAAAGATCCGCACCCTTGTACTTGGTCATTGTAACGAATGTGCTTTTCGGCCAGTTTGCGAATGACATATAATTTTCGTTCGAATGCCATCTCGTCTTCAATATCTTCACTACATTGGATGAAAACCTGGCGGATAAAAGGCTGGCTAGCCACGGCCGTAGCCCCCAATGAACGGTTATTTGTCGGCACGGTACGCCAACCGAGGATGGTCTGCCCCTCCTCAATCACTATATCCATAAACCGTTGTTCACAAACCTGGCGTTGCTCTGGATTGGATGGAAGAAAAACCATGCCGACCCCATATCGTCCCGGTTTGGGCAGTTGAAAACCTTCTTCTGCACAAACCTTGGCCAGGAAAGCATGGGGAACCTGTAACAAGATGCCCGCTCCATCCCCCGTATTAGGCTCGCTACCAGACGCCCCACGATGGCTCATGTTTTCCAACGCTGTCAGCGCCTGCCGCACGATCTCATGAGAACGTTGTCCCTTCACGTGAGCAACGAATCCAGTCCCACAGGCATCATGCTCATAACTTGGATCATACAATCCCTGCTTTTCAGGCCGTCGTTGGGGTACTTCTTCCTTTTGCTTAGCTGGTAGCTCTTCGTTCATCTCCATCCTCCACACTCAGTTGGAAAAGTCCTCGGTCACCAAATGTTTCCCTGGGGTGACCTGGCAACAACCTACCAGTTTGTTACATTAGTAGACTGTCCATTCTTTGGGTGCATTACGCCATTTTAGTATAGCTTATTGCTTAGCCCCTTGAGAACGGACAGAATCACACAACATAACAATCGCCAGTTGTAGGAAATGCACAGACATGAATCGTGACTCGCCAAATCCTGGCCAACTATGCCGGCTACCACCACCATACCCTTTCAATCATCATGCACAGTGCACAAAAGCTCACTTTGATATTCTGGTTGTTTTTATCCCTTGACTCTGAGCCCATCAGCCGTTAAAGTTGATTCAAGATTTGCCAAACGAATATCAGCTTAAGGCCAGGACGCCTTCTTGCATGGATTCTCGAATCTATGCAGAGGCGTCCTTTTTGTTTGCTCTGATATGCAATCGTTGAAAAAGGAGAAGGATCATGACAAAGAATATTCGCACTTGGCGGCGCATCATTAATATTGTCCTCATCGTCTCACTTTTTGTTTTTTCCACAAGGACCGCGCTGGCTCAAGAGACAGAAGAGGTCGTTAGCGCCATCGACACTGTCTGGGTTCTCTTCGCAGCTTTCCTGGTCTTCTTCATGCAAGCGGGTTTCGGTTTTCTTGAGGCCGGATTTGTACGCTCAAAAAACGTTGTCAACATCATGGCCGAGAATCTGATGGATACGACGATGACGACCATTGGCTTCATCTTACTTGGTTTTGGCCTTATGTTTGGAACGGGTAATGCTTTCTTTGGTACGGAGTGGTTTGCCTTACAAGGTATTCCTGCCGTTTACCCTGGACTGACTATTCCAACCCTTGCTTTCTTTTTCTTCCAATTTGCGTTTTGCGCAGCCGCCGCCACCATCGCCTCTGGGCTGATGGCTGAGCGAACCGACTTCAAAGCCGATCTCACCTACAGCTTCTTAACGGGTCTGATCATCTATCCGATTTTTGGTCATTGGGTCTGGGGCGGTGGCTGGTTAGCAGAATTGGGTTACATCGACTTTGCCGGCTCTTCTGTGGTTCACCTGCTTGGCGCATACGTCGGCTTGGCAGGAACCATCATGCTGGGCAAAAGGCGGGCGAAAAAATTCGGCCACAACATTCGCGGTCACAATATACCGCTTGCGGGCCTGGGTGTGTTTATATTGTGGCTGGGTTGGTTTGGATTTAATCCCGGCAGCCAGCTTGCTGCAGATCCGATGGAAATCTCGCTCATCGTCGTTACAACAGACTTCGCAGCCACAACCGGTGCAATTACAGCCATGTTCCTGGCTTACGCACACAGCCGTAAGTGGGACGTAAGTATGGCTTTCAATGGCGCTCTAGGTGGCTTGGTGGCGATTACAGCACCATGTGCTTTCGTAACCCCAGGAGCGGCGCTGATGATCGGTGTTATCGCGGGATTCATCACTTTCTATGGCGTGGAATTGATGGAAAAGCTTCGTATCGATGACCCTGTCGGTGCGTTTCCGGTACATGGCTTGAATGGCATGTTTGGCGTCTTGGCCGTCGCCATCTGGGGTGTGAATGGGCTCGGATTGCTGCATGGCGGTGGCTTTGCACAGCTTGGAATTCAAACTGTAGGGCTGCTAGCGGCTACTTTGTGGACGCTTCCGCTATCTTTCCTGTTATTCTACATCCTAAAGCGCACAATTGGATTGCGTGTCGCGCCAGAAGTAGAGGATAACGGCCTCGATATGGCCTATCATGGCATTGAATCTTATCCGGAATTTGATAGCAAGGAAGTGCCGCATCCTCGCAAAGAATCAGGCGCAATGCCGTCTCCGATCCCCGCTCCAAGTGGAGACTAGATTATGTGAACACCTAATCGGCGGTAAAAAAAGTTCGACCTTCCTTCCATTAGTTAGTAACCGTATTAGCCCGGACAAATTGGCTAATTGACCATCAGCGACGAGCCGGCCAAATCAGGTCCAAACGGCCCGCTGCAACAAGCAACTGAATTGGACCATAGAAAAAGGAGAATTTCAAAATGAAAAGTCCCAACGATGTAATGACCTTTATCAAGGAAAACAACATTCAGATAATTGATCTGAAGTTCACTGATGTGTTCGGTCAGTGGCAGCATTTCTCGATGCCGGCCAGTGTATTTGACTCCGAGACCGCTTTCGAAGAAGGAATGGGCTTTGATGGCTCATCAATCCGCGGTTTCCAGAGCATTGAAGTCCAGCGATATGATCCTGCTTGCCGATCCGACAACGGCCATTATCGATCCCATCTGCGAAGCGCCCACCGTTAGTCTCGTTTGCGATATCTACGACCCCATCACAAGAGAACCCTACTCACGCGACAGTCGTTATGTGGCGAAAAAGGCAAATCAATATCTGCTAGATAGTGGCATCGCCGATACCGCTTACTTTGGACCGGAAGCCGAGTTCTTTGTTTTCGACCAGGTAAAGTATTCCGCCGGTGAGTATTCCTCAGCCTATCAGGTTGATAGTGTTGAAGGCCCATGGAATTCTGGCATCTTTGGCTTTGGCCACTCTGTTCCCCACAAACGTGGCTACTTCCCTGTTGCGCCATTTGACACGTTGCAGGATTTGCGTTCCGAAATGACCCGGGTTCTCGTTGAATCAGGTGTCGGCATAGAAGTGCATCATCATGAAGTTGGCACGGCCGGGCAATGCGAGATTGACATGAAGTACGATACGATGGTAAGCATGGCTGATCAGGTCCAGCTTTACAAGTACATCGTCAAGAACGTGGCCAAGGCTCATGGTCGGACGGTTACATTTATGCCGAAACCGATTTATGCCGACAATGGCTCAGGTATGCACACGCACCAGAGTCTATGGAAGGATGGCGTACCCTTATTTGCCGGAGATGAATACGCCGGTATCAGCCAAATGGCCCTCTACTACATCGGCGGAATTCTAAAGCACATCAACTCCCTCTTGGCCATTGTCGCTCCGACGACGAACTCCTACCGGCGCCTCGTACCCGGCTATGAGGCTCCGGTGGTAGTGGCTTATTCCGCCCGCAACCGTTCCGCGGCCGTTCGCATCCCGATGTATTCGCATTCGCCCAAAGCCAAGCGTATTGAGTTCCGCTGCCCCGATCCGGCAACCAATCCCTACCTCGCTTTTTCCGCCATGTTGATGGCTGGATTGGACGGTATCAGGAACAAAATCGATCCCGGTGCTGCGGCCGATATCGACTTGTTTGAGGAAGAGAATATCGACAAGGTCACGATGACCGTTGGCAAGCTCAATGAAGCGCTGGATGCGCTCGAAGCCGATAATGACTACCTATTAGAAGGTGGCGTTTTCACTCCCGACCTGCTCGACGCTTACATCTCATACAAACACGAGACCGAAGTTGGCCCCGTTAGCCTGCGTCCGCATCCGTACGAATTCCTGCTCTACTACGGTTGTTAATCATCTAGCACGATTCCGAAACCCGGTTTTTAGATTTAGAACCTACCCTCGAGGAGGTTGATCTAAGACCGGGTTTCTCTGCCTATCAACAAGGTTGGACTGGCGCAGTGCCGCAAACAAACACCTTCACCCGACCCCAAGCCTTCGCTGCTCTACGCGAAATTGTTCACTCGTTAAGTTCGGCATGGGATCTTGACACCACCCTCGATCTGATCGCTCGCAAGACGACAGAAGTCATGCACGTTGATAGTTGCACCATTTACCTGCTCGATCCTGGTGGCGAAATACTGCGCTTGCAGGCCTCAACAGGATTGGCTAGGCGCGCCCTGGGTCGCTCAACACTACGAGTTGGTGAAGGAATGACAGGACATGCCGTGGTGCACAACAAACCGATCTTTGCTGCCGACGCCCGTAAAAATCCGCACTTCAAGTGGGTCGAAGAAGCTGATGAAACAGGGTTTAGGTCGCTTCTGGCTGTGCCCCTCGTCATCGAGGAAAAACCGATTGGCGCCCTCAACGTGCAGACGGCCGACGCTCACGAGTACTCTGCGGATGAGGTAGAGGTATTGTCACTCATCGGCGACCTGGCTGCGACTACACTGGCTCGAGCCCAGCTCTACGACAGGCAGCGACGCCAAATCGAAGAACTACGAACCCTGGCCCAGGTAAGCGAGACCGTAACTTCACCTCTATACCTTGACGAGATGCTAGGTATTGTCAGTGAAATGGCCGCCCAGATCATGAATGCCTCCGTCTGCCATGTTTATCTTTTGGATGACACACATTCCACCTTGCGCAGGCACACGGGCAATAGCGATCAATTATCAGATCCTCCTCGTTTTCCAATAGACCAGGGTATTATCGGCCGTGTCGCAACCACAGCTCTTCCGGCTTATGTGCCATACCTCATCAATGAAACGGATTACGAGGAAAGTACATGGGCACAGGATGTTGGCCTGGTTTCATTACTGTCCGTACCCCTAAGTGTGCGCGACCGTGTCATCGGCGTCCTCAATTGCTACACCAACCAATACCGTCAATTCTCAGGCAAGGAACATACACTCCTGGCAACGCTGGCCAATCAGATGGCCTTGGCCATCGAAAATGCGCAGCTTATCACCAACACGGCCGTCGTGCGCGAAATGCACCATCGCATCAAGAACAATCTGCAAACGATAGCCATGTTGATGCAACTACAGGTTTATGAGACAGATCTTCCCGCCACCCGCCACGCCCTGGAAACCAATATCCATCGCATACGCAGCATAGCCTCGGTGCATGAAATTCTGTCGGAGAAAGGGTTTCGCCTGGTCAACGTCAAAGATGTGCTCAACCGCATTACACAAACAACGGCCGAAACCATGCTCACCCCCGATCAAGATATAAACATACACGTACACGGTGCGTCCATGCAGCTCCCCAGCCGTCCCGCCACAGCGCTTACACTCGTCGTCAATGAACTGGTACAGAACGCACTGGAGCACGCCCTATCTGGTCAGCAAGAGGGCCAGATAGACATTTCACTGGGCCATTCCCCTGAAGAATTCATCATCCTTGTCCGTGACAATGGTCGCGGACTGCCTGACGATTTTGGTCCCAATTTAGGTCTGGAAATAACCGAAACCCTGGTGCGCGAAGACCTGCACGGCCGTATCAGATTCAACAAGATGCACCCCGGCACAGAAGTCAGCATTCGTTTCCCCCGCCACATCGAACACGACCACTGACCACTGTTAACCGATTACCGGTTACTGATTACTGTTCATACTGCTCACTGCCCCCCCGCCCCTCGCCTCCTTCCCCTCTCCACTCGCCCCTAAAGAATCTTGCGCTACAATTCAACACATAATGAGGATACTGATTGCCGAAGATGAATCGATCATCCGCATGGGACTCAAATCTATGTTACAGGAAATGGGTCACGAGGTCTTCGCCGCTGCCAACGGGCGGGACGCGTTGCAGTTGGCCCGCCGTTTTACCCCAGATCTGGCCATCCTGGACATCAGGATGCCGCACACAGATGGGTTACAAGTCGCTAAAGTACTGGACCGCACCCAACCCATGCCTATCCTCCTCCTCACCGCTTTTAGCCAACAAGACCTTATCGATCAAGCAACGGAGTTGCCAATCCAGGGCTATCTCGTCAAACCCATCCAGCCCCAAGAACTATCTGCCGCCATTGCTGTAGCCACGAAACGCTTTGCAGAAACGCAGCAGCTGGAAGCGGACAAGAGCAAGCTGCAAGAAAAGCTGGCGGCGCAAAAGATGATTGAACGTGCCAAGGGCAAATTAATAGAAGCTGGACTTAACGAAGAAGAAGCCTACCGCTTTCTACAGCAACAAGCACGAAAAAATCGACTCTCCATACAAGAAGTTGCTCAAGCCGTCCTCAAGTAATCTCACACAATCTATCCACACCCCCTCAACATCTCTTCAACATGCTTTCCTCCCTGTCCCTAGCCGCCAGCGCGCCAGGGGGAACGACCACCTCGCAACATGTTTTCAACATGTTTGCCTTTCCAGACGCAGAATTCATTCTGCGCGTCCGGCAGCAAAACACCATCACCTATCTCCTACGAGATACCCAGACACGAAAAAAGCCCTCCCCGACTTCTCGAGGAGGGCCCAAACGTTTCTAACAACGACAGCTACATTATCCCTAAACCGCTTCAGCCTCTTCTTCCACGGCATCCGCCGGCAGTTCTATACTTTCAAGGCGCGTAAAGGTGAGTTGGTCTTCTTCCTCATCAATGCGCACCCTATCCCCAGCCTCAAACTCTCCTTTGAGCAGGCGCACTGAGAGCGGGCTTTCGACATAGCGTTGGATCGCCCGCTTGAGAGGTCTCGCGCCGAAGTCCTGATCATATCCCTGTTTGGCCAACCAGTGCTGGGCTGCCTCGGTCAGTTCAATCGTCAGTTCGCCATGTTCAGCCAACCGTAGTTGCACATCTTTCATCTGCATATTGACTATTTGGACCACTTCTGCCTCATCCAATGGTTCAAAGATGATAATTTCGTCGATACGGTTGATGAATTCCGGGCGGAATGTCTTTTTCAAAGCATCGCCAATCCGCTTGTGTTCGGCTGCTTCATCCTGATCGTGTCCACCGACAAAACCAAGCGCGCCGGACCGTTTTACAAATGAAGTTCCCACATTACTGGTCATGACAATAACCGTGTTGCGGAAGTTAACCATGCGACCTTGCCCATCAGTCAAACGGCCGTCGTCCAACAGTTGCAGCAGCGCATTCCAAACGTCCGGGTGAGCCTTCTCGATTTCATCAAACAGGACCACAGAATACGGCCGTCTCCTTACCTGCTCCGTCAGCTGACCGCCCTGTTCATAACCGATATAGCCTGGTGGCGCACCAAAGAGACGGCTCACAGTATGCTGTTCGCGATACTCACTCATGTCCACCCGTACCAGCGCATCCTCATCGTCAAAGAGGAATTCGGCCAACGCCTTGGCCAGCTCCGTCTTACCAACACCGGAGCTGCCGAGGAAGATAAATGAGCCAATGGGGCGGCGCGGATCACTGAGACCAGAACGGCTGCGCCGTATCGCGTCGGAAAGAACCTCTATCGCACGATTTTGTCCTACAATCCTTTCGTGCAGCCGCTCTTCCATCTGTAGCAGCTTCACAGCCTCCGTTTCCATCATCTGCGTCAGGGGAATCCCGGTCCACGCCGCCACAACTTCGGCGATGTCCTCAGCATCCACTATCTCATCCAGTTGCTGGTCCGTCTGCCATCCTTCGTATCGTTCCGTGAACTCTGTCTCCAAACGCAACCGTTCAGCGCGATGCCTCGCGGCTCGCTCATAGTCACGGACCGTGTGCGCTTCCTCTTCGTCCCGCGTCAACTGATCCATATCTTTCTTCAACTGCTTCAGCTCAGAGGGCAGCGTGTGTAATGCCACCCGCAACTTTGCTGCAGCCTCGTCCATCAAGTCAATAGCCTTGTCCGGCAAATGCCTGTCCGCAACATAGCGTGAAGAAAGCCTGGCTGCCGCGATCAACGCTTCGTCCGAATAGGTTACCTTGTGATGAGCCTCATATCTCCCGCGCAGGCCGCGCAGCATTTCGATTGTATCCTCAACAGATGGCTCATCTACGAATACCGGAGCAAAGCGGCGCTCCAGTGCGCTGTCGCGCTCTATGAATTGGCGGTATTCATCCAGAGTCGTCGCCCCTACAGCCTGCAGTTCACCCCGAGCCAAGGCAGGCTTCATCATATTGCTGGCGTCCATAGCACCCTGGGCAGATCCTGCACCAACAACCGTGTGCAATTCATCAATGAAAAGAATGATCTCTCCCTGTGCGCGTTGGATCTCTTCCATGGCCGCTTTTAGTCGCTCCTCGAATTCACCCCGAAAGCGGCTGCCGGCGATCATAGCTCCCAGATCCAAGGACACAACACGTTTGTTAAGCAGGTTCTGAGGCACGTCATTTTCTGTAATCTTTATGGCCAATCCTTCCACAATCGCAGTCTTGCCCACACCTGCCTCGCCGATCAGCACCGGGTTGTTCTTTGTGCGTCGACTGAGCACCTGTATTACCCGCAGGATTTCACTATCGCGGCCAATTACCGGATCCAGCCTTCCCTCACGCGCCATTTGCGACAAATCCCGGCTGTATTTTTCCAGGATACGATAGCGACTTTCCGCCTGACGATCCGTCACACGCTGGCCGCCACGCAGAGTCATTATTGCATCAAGCACGCGTTCACGTGAAACTCCGAATTCCTGCAAGATGCGCGCAGTCGTCGTATTGCGCTCGCCGAGTATGGCCAGAAAAATATGCTCTGTGGAGATATATTCATCTTTCAAACGGTTGGCTTCTCGCTGAGCCAATTCCAGAACGGTGCGAATCCGGGGCGTGTAGAAGACTTGACCTACACCACCACCATAAACGGCAACCTTTGGACTGGATCGCAACTCTTGATCAACGCGATCACTAATCGCCGTTGCATCCACATTTAATTTATCGAATATTTGGGGAATAGCACCGTCATCCTGCTCTAGCATTGCCAGGAATAGATGCTCAGTATCTACCTGGGTATGGCCGTACCGCTGCACAATTTCGTAAGCCCGTGCTGCGGCATCCTGAGCTCGTTCGGTAAACCGATCAAAACGCATAATATGTCTTCCTTGTTTCGAGTTCTGCAAATAGTGATCGTCACATAGCTGACGTCACCACCGGGAATGATCTAATCCCGGCTACAATAGTGTAAGAGCCAAAGATTGGATTCACATAAGAACAGGGTCCTATTTTCATAGGAGGCGGGTTCCATCAGCATCATGCCCATCACCCCAGGCCAGGATCTTCAGCGGCGTGACTTCTATGAGCTGCCATTTTGCGCTGTCATCGTAGCGGAAATCCCACTCGTACTTGTTGAAGAAGAAGTCGGCCAATCTATCAATAGCAGTTCTGGGCGCGACATGGGCTTCGCCCTCAATCACGACAACGTTCATGGCATCAGGCAGCGCCAATGCAACGCTCTGGTTTCCACGCAAATTTGCGAACTTCTGTGTCTCTGCGCCTGTGCAAATCCAAATCTTTTCTTCTAGCCAGACGAACCAAAGTGGTGTGAGATGGGGACGGCCATCAGTACGAACCGTTGCCAACCATATCTCTTTCTGTCGTCCAAGTCGGGCCTCCATGGCCCGCCAGCGCGTGGGGTTGCGTCGTTTCATGACCTCGTGTTTACCAAAAGATGGTCATCTACCAGACATCTCATAAGCAACTTTGGAAGCAAAGCCATTATACTCGAGGCAGGCAAATTATGCAGAAGTCAACCGCAAATTGTGCCAGACTACTTCGCCTACAGTCAGACCGTCGCACAAGAGTTGTTCGCTCAAATCTGCAAGAGCCTGGGATCTTGCTGACGTAAAAAGGCGTACTGCACCTCTCTCTCCGTCCGGAGCTAACAACTGCCGCTTCGCAAGCACGCGTCCGGTCTGCCTGGCCACAGCCGGCGCAGGATCGATAATCGTCACCGTAATGCCCCGTACCAATCTCGTCAACAATGCCTTCGATCAGGGGCCGTACAAAAGGGTAATGAGTACACCCGAGGACCAGGGTGTCCACGCCTGCTGCCAACATCGGGTCCAATACCCGCCGCAGCAGCGCTTCCGTCTCTCCAGTTGCAATGTCCCCCGCTTCAATTAATGATACCAGCCCCCGGCATGGATTTTCGATAACCTCCACATCTTGGGCAAAGCGAGACATAAGCAGCGCGTAGCGTGGACTAGAAAAAGTGTTTTCAGTGGCCAATACCCCCACCTTACCGCTGCGCGTCTCCAGCGCCGCCGGTTTGACGGCGGGCTCCATTCCCACAAAGGCAACCTCTGGAAACGTTTCCCGCAGACTACTAAGCGCCGCTGCCGAGGCCGTATTGCAGGCCACGACAATTATTTTGGCTCCCTGATCTAGCAGGAAACGTGTGATCTCCTCACTGAAATGGCGAATCTCCGCCAGGGAACGCGAACCATAAGGCACATGGGCCTGATCGGCAAAATATAAAATATGTTCGTTAGGGAATATTTCCCGAATAGGGCGCAACACCGATAGCCCACCCACACCGGAGTCGAAGATACCAATGGGTTGAACGGCCGTTGTCGTCAAGATATTAACAGTTCAGCGTACTGATCCGCCAGCTCCGATCAGCGTACATGACCATTCTGTGATGCCGTGACCAGGGATTCGAACAGAGCGAGCATAGCCGGGTCGTTTTGAATCAAGTTCTCCGGATGCCATTGTACGCCAACAGCAAAGGGATGACCTGCCACTTCCAAACCTTCCACCAGGCCATCAGGAGCGACGGCCGTTACCGCCAGATCAGGCGCAATATCACGCACACCTTGATGGTGCAGGCTGTTCACCGACAGCGTCTCTCGCCCTACAATTGATGCCAATTGCGAGTCAGGATTGACCTCAACCGTATGCGGAACGTAACTGCGCTCGCCAGTCTGAAAATAATCGTGCTTAATGCTCCCAGCTCTCTGGCTGGCCAAATCCTCCCACATGGTGCCGCCAAGAGCGACATTCAACACCTGGAATCCGCGGCAAATAGCCAAAAACGGCTTTCTCAACATAGTAGCCTGCCGCGCAACCGTGATTTCAACCCGGTCCCGGTCCTCATCAACCCCGCGTAAGGCGTCATGCCAGCTTCCTCGATAGAACGTCGGGTCAATGTCACCACCACCAGGCAGCACAAGTCCATCCACGCGTTCCACAATCGCTGCTAAATCCTCGTCACTTAAGCCTAAGGGAATAAGCATAGGGATACCACCGCCTGCAACGACAGCTGCTACATATGACCGCATCAGGCCAAACAGAGGCCGGTTTGCATCCGCGCTGTTCTTGCGGTAGGTAGTAAGACCAATGATTGGATGTGCTTGCTTTGGAGGCGAGATTGACGACGCGGAAGGCATGAAACGAGACCCTGATAACAAAAAGGTGGAAAATCAGAAATTTCCCACCCAGACTATTTATACTTATCCCAGCTTAAAGCCAGACCACTCAATTGTTGGAGAGAAAATGCAAGTCAGACAAAAGCCTACTTGCCATAGATACGCCTTTCACGTAACCGGGCCGACTTACCGGTTCTCCCACGCAGAAAATAAAGATTTGCGCGTCGCACATGGGCATGTCGATGAACTTCAATCTTTTCAATGCGCGGAGAATTCAGTAAGAAAGTACGCTCTACGCCAATACCATTTGAAGCGATACGGCGCACCGTGAAGTTGCGGTTATCGCCGCCATTACGCAAACGGATAACCGTACCGCGCACCATCTGCACACGTTCATTCCGTTCGCCCACATTAATGCGTACGTAGATTGTCACATTGTCCCCAATGTGAAGTTCTGTCAGATCCTTTTTCTCACCTTCAAAGGCTTTGAGCAGCAAGTCAGACATGACCTTCTCTCCCAACTCGGGCTTTTACTGCCCGCTTATATTCGTTCCGGTTAATAAAATCATCCGCGCGATCAAACTCTCCAGTCGTTGCCCCGGCTTATGTCCGTTACACTTAGTTTGTACTCGTGCAAAAAGAGAGCCCGCCTAGCGGGCTAAGCCTTGAACTATAACACGCAACGAACACTGAGGCAAGATTCTAATCACCCAATTCCTAAACTTCTCAGGGTTCTACGTTTATCCCAAAAACCATCAGAGATAAAAAAACCCCAGTGCGAACAACCGGGGTCTGCTGACGAAATCTGACCTAGTGCAATTTATGCAGCCTTCTTGAGAACCGGTAGACCATTCTTGGTCTCACTGACTACATATCCATCCGGAACCGCGTCCAACGAACCTTCATCTTTGATCTCCTTAGCGAAGTAATAGATGGTTTGTGAATTGCCGCTCTTAAGGACCGTGTCTTTCTTATGCAGGTAGTAAGTGCGTTCTTTGCCGTTTGTGTAACTGTAAGCCATGTTTTGCCTTCCTTATTTGCCGTCACTTGCCTATTTGAAACCAACCATAGTGCCGCCGATCGGTCGGGGTAACAGCCGTAAATTAAATCTTTATCGGCACAATCAGCCATACTAGAACAAAACAATCGGGCAAGCAAACGATAGCCGGAAAAATAAGATGGAGATGAGCGTACCGGCGTTTTGACGCTCCATATCGGCACTGTTATACTCTCGGCTTGCCTGCATTCTCAGAATCAAGGTGCAAGCCCCTTGTTATCAACAAGGTGGTGCAGTGCACTTCGCGGATGCGCTACATCTCGCACAGGACTGGAAACAACAATGGCCGAAAAAGATAAGCTGGTATCTCGTAAGGAAGACTTCAACGAATGGTATAACACCCTCGTTCTTAAGGCCGATTTGGCCGACTATGGACCTGCACGTGGCACTATGATCATTAAGCCGTATGGCTGGAGCCTATGGGAAAATATGCAAAGCGCCCTCGACAAACGTTTCAAGGCCACCGGAGTGCAGAATGCGGCCTTTCCTTTGTTTATCCCTATGAGTTTTCTACAAAAGGAAGCACAACATGTGGAAGGTTTTGCGCCGGAACTGGCCGTGGTGACTCATGGTGGCGGAGAAGAATTGGCCGAACCTCTGGTCGTGCGCCCCACGTCGGAGACCGTCATTGGTCAAGCCTACGCCAATTGGATTCAAAGCTATCGCGATCTACCAATTCTGATCAACCAGTGGGGCAGCGTGGTACGCTGGGAAAAGCGTACGAAACTTTTCTTGCGCACTCTGGAATTCCATTGGCAAGAAGGGCACACCGCCCACGCCACGGCCGAAGAAGCACAAGAGCGCACACGGTTGATGTTGGAAGTCTACGCCGACTTTGCCATCAACGAAGCAGCCATACCCGTGATCCGCGGCACCAAATCAGAGTCCGAACGCTTTGCCGGTGCGGACGATACCCAGACCATTGAAGCGATTATGGGCGATGGTAAAGCGTTGCAGTCCGGCACCTCCCATAATTTGGGCCAGAACTTCGCCAAGGCGTTTAACATCCAATACCTGGACCCCAACAACAAATTGCAGTTCTGCTGGACCACCTCTTGGGGCTTAAGTGCTCGTGTTATTGGAGCAATTATCATGGTCCATGGTGATGACCAAGGATTGGTGATGCCTCCGCGCCTGGCCCCAATCCAGACGGTGATCATCCCCATCTATCGCCAAGAAGCTGAGAAATCGGCCGTTCTCGAAGCTGCCGATCGTATCAACAACGAACTGGTCAGTGCCGGCATCCGGGTCAAAATTGACGATCGCGACCATCTGAGCCCCGGCTACAAATACAATGATTGGGAATTACGCGGTGTACCTACGCGCATCGAGATTGGCCCGCGCGATTTGGCCAAAAACTCGGTGGCCCTCGCCCGACGCGATGTCCCGGGTCGTGAGGGCAAACAGTTCGTTTCCCAAGAAGGATTGGCAGGGACTGTTTCTAACCTCTTGCAAGAAATTCAGCAAAACCTGCTAGATCGTGCTACCCGCTTCCGCGACGACAACACACACGACGTCGACAATTACGACGATTTCAAAGAGGCTGTCAAAACCGGATTCGCGCGCGCTTGGTGGGCCGGCGACAATGAAGAGGAGCAGTTCGTAAAGGAAGATTCAAAAGCAACGATTCGCTGCTTCCCCTTTGATCAGCCGGGAGGATCAGGAACCTGCTTCTATACCGGCAAACCGGCAGATAAAATCGCCATTTTCGGCCGTGCTTATTGAGTCACCCCATGCGCCTATCTAGAGCTTTTGGTAAAACACTGCGCGAACCGCCGGCTGATGCGGAAATGATCAGCCACCAGCTTCTCGTTCGTGCCAACTTTGTACGTCTAGCTGGGGCCGGGATTTATACCTTCATGCCCCTTGGCTATCGCGTATTGCGTAAGATCTGGCAGATCATGACTGAGGAAATGGATGCCATCGGTGGCCAGGAAATGTGGATGCCCAATCTCAACCCGGCAGCGTTATGGCAGGCCACAGGTCGTTGGGATAGCGTCGATGTTCTCGTGAAGGTCAAGGGAGGGGGTGGTCGAGAATACGCAATGTCACCCACCCACGAAGAAATCGTCGTGGATTTGGCCCTGCGCGAGATCAGCAGCTATCGCGATCTACCCCAACTTGTTTATCACATTGGCAAGAAGTTTCGCGATGAATCACGTGCGCGCGGCGGCCTGCTACGCCTGCGCGAATTTGTGATGAAAGACGCCTACAGCCTGGACACCAACGCCGCGGCCTTGGATGAATTCTATCCGCACATGGTGCAGGCTTATTTTAACATCTTCGAACGCTGCGATGTCAACGTACGTGCGATCAACGCTGACTCCGGTACCATGGGTGGCAAAACTTCACATGAATTTGTTGTCCCGCATGCCCAAGGTGAAGATAGCTTTATCAGTTGCACCAATTGTGACTATGCCGCCAATGTCGATGCGGCCGAATTCGTGCGCGAAGGCGTCAAACCAACGCTGCTCGAGGAGCTCGAAAAAGTCGCCACGCCTGACTGCACAACCATAGCCGACGTAGCCGCCTACATCGGCGTTCCCACTACTCAAACCATCAAGGCGGTTTTCTATTGGGCGACCTCTTGGGGCGAGCCTGAGGAGAACGGCCGTCTGATATTCGGACTAATTCGCGGTGACTTGGAGATCAGCGAGGTGAAGTTAGTCAATGCCTTGGGTGGCGGCAAGTTGCGCGCCGCAACCGATGAGGAAATCGTATCTGCTGGTGCGGTCGCCGGCTACGCGTCTGCCATTGGCCTCGATGTGGCCCTGGGTCTGGAAAAACCAGGCATCTTTGTCATTGCCGATCCTTCCATAGAAGCAGGTGGCAACTTCGTCGTCGGCGCCAACGAAGCCGGGTACCATTTTAAAGGAGCCAATTACCCGCGTGATTTTCCCGTCAGCCAAATGATCGACATCGCTCAGGCCGATACAGGCCATCAATGCCCCGTCTGTGGCGGCCGGATTGCAGCGCGCCGCGCGATCGAAGCAGGCCACTGCTTTAAATTGGGCACACGCTACAGTGAAGCAGTCAACGCGACCTATTTGGATGAAAACGGCCGTCCGCAGTTTATCTTCATGGGCTCTTATGGCATCGGCTTGGACCGTCTGATGGCCATTATCGTGGAAGATCATCACGATAAAGACGGCATCATCTGGCCCGCAAGCATCGCGCCCTACCAGGTCCATCTGCTCCACATCGGCAAAGGAGATGACCTGCGCGAAGTGGCCGAGAACCTATACCGCGAACTCAGCGAGGCAGGACTTGAAGTTCTCTACGACGACCGCGAACTCAGCGCCGGTGTCAAGTTCAAGGACGCCGATCTCATCGGCATACCCTGGCGCGTAACCGTCGCAGCGCGCAGCCTCGCCCAAGGTGCCCTCGAAGTCAAACGCCGTGACGATCCCGTTCGACACCTGGTCCCTCTAGCAGATTTACAGGCCTTCCTGCAATCCTAACCCTTTATGCACTTACTTCTTTCAGTAGAAGACTGAAAACTGATCACTATTAGGAGAATCTCATGGCATATGACGAAGGACTGGCCCAGCGTGTTCGGGATATCATGTTCGATGAAGACGGATTGGTGGAGAAAAAAATGTTTGGCGGAGTGGGCTTTATGCTCAACGGCAACATGGCTTGCGGTGTGAACAAGGAGGATCTGATCGTGCGCGTCGGGCCTGAACAGTATGAGCAAGCGGTTATGCACCCCAATACCCGCCCATTCGACATCACCGGACGGCCAATGAAAGGCTGGGTGATGGTTAGTCCCGCTGGGGTTAACACTGATGAAGACCTACAAGACTGGGTGGCGCAAGGCACCAACTTCGCCAGAACCCTTCCCCCAAAATAGTCCATTTCAGGTTTGAAGGGACCGCTTCAGCGGTGCAAGAGCAGCAAGGCATCTTTCGATCGCGTCGCAGGGCGAGAAGCCTCCTCTAATCGTTACCAGATCTATATAAAAAGGCGCAAGGCTCAACGATGTGAACCTTGCGCCTGATAATACTTATTCCAACAGGGCCAATACTACCATTGGCCCTTCCATTGCCAGGATAACTTACGAAAGCAAATCTGCCACGGTCTCTCTCTCGCCACGCAGTTCTGCCAAAGTCGCCTCAATTTTCCCTTGAGCAAAGTCGCTTATTGCAAGACCTTGAACGATCTCGTGGCTGCCCGCACCTTGGCTGACCAATGGGAAAGAGAAGATCAGCCCTTCATCAATGCCATAACTGCCATCGGAAGCGATGGCGCCTGAGAACCAATTCCCTGCTTCCGTGGGATAAAGGAAGCTGCGCACCTGGTCAAGAATCGCACTGGCAGCCGACATCGCCGAGGACTTGCCGCGCGCCTGAATGACGGTCGCACCACGCTTCTGTACCGTGCTTATAAAATCGCCACGCAGCCACGCGTGGTCACTAATAACATCAAAGACTGAACGGCCGTTGATCCTGGCATGTTCCGCATCCGGGTACTGTGTTGCACTGTGATTGCCCCAAATGGTAACGTTGCTAATATCGTTGACCGTAACCCCAGCCTTTCCTGCCAGCTGGGCATAGGCACGATTCTGATCCAGACGAGTCAAAGCACTGAAACGGCTCTTGGGGATATCCGGAGCATTATTCATCGCGATAAGGCAGTTCGTATTGGCCGGATTGCCAACGACAACAACACGCACATCAGCCGCAGCCCGTTCATTGAGCGCCTGTCCCTGGCCCACGAAGATCGGGCCATTTTCGCGGATCAGGTCCCCTCGCTCCATACCCTTACCACGAGGTTTGGCGCCGACAAAAAGTGCCCAATTGATCCCATCAAAGGCTTTTTTGGCATCATCAGTGACAACAACATTGTTAAGCAGCGGAAAGGCACAGTCGTTCATTTCCATGACTACACCTTCTAACATCGGCAGCGCCGGCGTGATTTCCAAGAGGTGCAAATCCACCCTCGTATCCTGGCCAAAAACTTCGCCATTGGCCAGGCGCGGCAGCAGAGCATAACCTATCTGACCGGCAGCGCCGGTTATAGCAACTTTCACTACTTTTGACATTATTGATTCTCCTTTTCAAATCGACTTCCACTTACGCGAAAGGATCACCAGAATGACTAAGATTCTTTTGTCTTTCAACCACAGAAGCGTCGCTATCTTGATGTTTATGTTCAAGTGGGAACGATCAATATTATCACGCGCTTTGACCGATCACGCTAGAGAGCGTTAGCGATTTCAATCAAATTTTCATCTAGATCACGGCAAATTAGTCAGCGCCTCAAGCGGTCCGATTCCTCGTGCCTCTGCTCCTCGTTGGCGTACAACTTCGTACAAGAGCAGAGCAGTAGAAACAGACAGGTTCAGGCTGTCAACCTCGCCAAACATAGGAATGCCAACTTGCTGATCCGCCGCCTCCAACCACGCCTTACTCAAGCCGTAGGCTTCGCTGCCTAAAACCACGGCAATAGGCCCTGTCATCGACACATCCGTGAACAGTTCCTCAGCCTCCGGAGTCGCAGCGACGATCTTGATTCCACTATTGCGCAGCCAGGTGATCGTTTCCGCTATGCTCTGAGCATGCACGGGCACAGTGAAAACCGCCCCCAGGCTGGCTCGAATCGTGTTGGGATTATAGATATCTGTTCCCGAATTTGTGTCGGCCGTGAGCAGAAGCCCATCTACGCCGGCAGCATCGGCCGTCCGTAAAATCGCCCCCAGATTACCGGGCTTCTCGGCTCCATCAATCACAACCAGGAATGGCATCGCTAACCCGTCAAGCTCCGCTAAAGCGTGCTCCAGGTATGGAATAACGAGCAAAAAACCACCGCTGCTACCACGGTAGGCCATCTTCTCGAAAACGGAAAGCGTCACTTCAAACAGCTTTGTTTCTCCCGCTTGGGCAAGCAGTTGCAGTTTGGCATAAGTTTTCTTTGCGTCAGCTCCGTCCAGCAGTTCCGGGCAAACATACGCTTCTTGAGGCACGACCCCGGCCTTAAGCGCGCGGTTAACTTCCCGTTGACCCTCAACTATCGTCAATCGAACAGCTTCACGTCTATGACGATTATTGAGCCGCACGACGTTTTTGATGTGCGGATTTTGCACGCTGGTTAGTCGTATTGGAACCTCTGCCATATCCTAAATTCCGCCACCAACCCTGATTACCACTGTAGGGGCGAGACGGCTGGCCTCAGCCTAACAGGATAACCAACCATTTTCCCATCCAACCGTTTCGCCCGCACCGCTAACAGGATAACAAACCATTTTCCCATCCAACCATTTCGCCCGCACGCCTTACAGAGTACGATCCTCAAATCCCTTTTCCCAGTTGGCTGGCACAATATCACCGTACCGAATCTGCTCTGCCCCCAAGAAACGGCCGAGTTGCCCAATAGCCCCAGCCACACTCCGCGCCACCGCACCGGAGTCCGGTGCTCCTTCCTCCCGATGAATCGCGTGGACATATAAGGTTTTTGTTTTCCGATCCATTGTGGGGTCAATCCGGCCGATAAGGCGATCGCCATGAAGAATAGGCAAAACATAGTAACCATATTTTCGTTTCGCCTTTGGCGTATAGATCTCAGAGCGATAATAGAAGTCGAAAAGCATTTCCGTACGTTCGCGATCAGCAATTAGGTTGTCGAAAGGCGAAAGCATGGTTGTACGCTCGTGCCATCCTCCGTTTTGGATGCGCTCTAGATCGGGCAGTGTATCAAAATGAATGTACCAATCGCCAGGCCAGCTGGCACCCTTTTCCTCAATAGCAACACGGTGGATTTGTCCCTCATCCACCAGCTCCGCTAACACATCAGCCAGCTCTGGATAACCGCCACGGATATAATGATTCTGGATCTGCTTTTCGCTGGCCACGCCCAAAGCCTTTATCGACCTCTGCGCCGCGCTCTTGACCACCTCACGCTGCGCCAATGGCGCGTGATTAGCCCATTGAGGCATATGCTGTTCCAACAATCCCCACTGCTTCTTCAAACCAAATCCCGCTCCCGAGCGGTGCGTTACCGTAATATCCCCTTGTTCCCACAGCAAGCCCAGCATCGTGCTAACATTACGCGTGTTGGTCCAACCACTTGACTGCCACGATTGCACTGAGCGGTCTTCAAGCTCCTGTGCATAAAGTGGGCCCCGGTCGGCCAGCTCTCCTATGATATACTGGCGGAAAGGCTCATTTACTTCCAACCAGGCACGCACCCGTTGCGCCCAGGCCCCGTTGCCACGGCTGAACATACGCATTTGCAGTTGGAATACAGGGAAATCCTCGACGAGCACCACTGATGCGGCATGCGCCCAATACTCGAACAATTGTCGATCTTCCCACAGAAGGGATTCAAAATCCGCCACATCATAATCACCCAGGCGGCTCCAGAGCACCAACAAGGGGCTGCGCGCCACCACATTGAGTGGATCGATCTGCAAGCAGCCCAATTGGCGAATGACCGCCAGCATCTGCTCCTTGCTGCTGCGAGGCGGCAGCCTGTCCAGTCGCTGGGAACGGATCGCCAGACGACGCATGACAACCGGTGTAATCGGTACGTGACTATTCATAACACTGCTAGTGTAGACGAACATTTGTTCGCCTGCAAACCTATGGCGTTTCGAATTCTGACACGCCCAGCCTCTGCAACAGAACCTTTAGTTCCTCCTGCGACACACCGGCAATACCCAGCGGCCGTTCCACAGGATCATGGCAATCAGAACCTCCCGTTTGGATCAGACCATATTGGTCCGCCCATTCGGCCATCAATGTTCTATGTTCTGCCACATGCCCAGGATAGTTTACTTCCAGGCCATCTAGTCCTAGAACCGAGGCATCAAGGAATTCCGGCATCAGCCGCGCCACGACCTCAACTGGCGGCAGCACTTCACGGTAAAGACTTTCACCCGGGTAGGAACCGGCCGCCGGATGGGCAAACACACGGACCAGTTGCGGGTAATGCTGCAACAAAGGAGTTAGCTGCGACGGGTCTATACCTGAGGGCACATATGAGACGCTGTCGTTGCCAATGAGGCTGTTTATTTCAGCCTTGTTCAGCCCATGGTTTTCCTTCAATGCCAGGGCGAAGTGCCGTCGCGTCACATTGGGAGACAGCGCTTCAATTTCCTCAGCCGTGAGATCACGCTTCAGCAGAGCTTTCTCCCCATCAGGGCCAAACTCGGCATTAATCGCCGCCACCCGCGCCCGCACCAGCCCCGCCCCTCGACCCTGGCTGAAGATATCATTGGCCATCATCCTGAACGCTTCATCTGCCAGCAAATCTAGTGGAATGTAAAGTAAATAATGCAGTGTGCCTAAAAAATACTCGCGGCGAAAACGCAGCGAAACTTCCACGCCCGGCACAACCAGGATGCCGGCCTTTTTTCCAGCAGAGATCGCCTCGTCTAGCCCGCCGAGAGTGTCATGATCGGTGACGCCAACGGCCGTTAGTCCAAGCTCCCGCGCCTTAAGAACAAGTTCAGTAGGCGTGTACTCGCCGTCAGAGGCATTGGTATGGTTATGCAAATCTGCAACAAACCCTCTATTCATTCTACACCTCGGTTTTGGCGGACAATGTGCGCATCTGTCCCATGGGGCCAGTATCATAACCTGGAAGCGCATCAACGGCCGTTTTGAAACGACCATCTACCAGCAGATCGAGCAGCGGCTGCAGCAGGGCGCTCTCAAAAGAATCTTTGGGCACAACCAATTCATATTGCTCGGAAGCGAGCGGGACAAAGTCCAGATTAAGGGCGCGAGCAGCCGCCAAGATTCCTAGCCCGACATCAGCCACACCGGAAGCGATGGCTGCAGCCACAGCCAAATGTGTATACTCTTCCCGCTCATAGCCACGGACCTGCGTGGGGTCGATTCCCCGCCGATCTAGCTCATAATCCAAAAGTAACCGTGTCCCTGCCCCACGCTGCCGGTTAACGAACTGTAGATCAGGATTGGCAGCATCAGACCAACCTGACAATCCTTTTGGATTACCCGCAGGCACAATCCAGCCTTGCTCCCGCCCGACCAACGACACAAGGACAACATCCTGGCCCGGCAAGTAACGATCGATATAGCTCTCATTATAAGTACCAGTATCCACATCCAGCAAGTGGGACCCGGCGAAGTGAGCTTCGCCACGCCGCAAGGCAAGCAAACCGCCCAGGCTGCCCACATTAGCCGACATCAAGCGCAAACCGCCTTCCCGTTCAGCCAGATGTTGCGCCAGCAGGTCCAGGGTTAAGTCATGGCTGCCAATGGCAACAATGGTACGCTCAATTTCTTTCGACGTGCGGTACAGATGAACAGCGACCCGATCACCAGCATCCTGCCCCTCACTAAAACGAGGAATCCGCAAGATCCCATCAGCCCGCACCAATGAAGTGATGACGCCCGCCCCCCTGCTGATGGGCGTGACCATCACCTTTTCGCCAACTTTTCCAACAGAAACACGCACATAGTCATCATCACCTGTATGTGACAGAATCTTACGTGTCAGAGTACCTTCAATGACCGCCGCCGCAAACGCCTGTTGTCCCTGCCACTTTGCCAGCAGCGGTTCCACGAAAATTTCTCCGGTCAAAGCCGCACTAACCGGGTAACCTGGTACACCGATCACGGGAACCTTTCTTACCGGCTCATCATCATCTTCGCCAGCCAATATTCCCAGGATCACAGGATGACCAGGACGCACAGCAACACCATGAACCAATAACGCTCCCAGCTCCTCAACAACGGTTGCCGTATAATCCTCGCTCCCAGCAGAGGAACCAGCATTGACTAGGACGAGATCGTGATCGCCAGCGGCCGTTTGCATCGCTGCCCTAATTGCCTCCAAATTGTCCCGCACAATAGGCCAACGTGTTGCAATTCCGCCCCAGCCGGATACCTGTGCTGCCAGAACGATGCTGTTGTATTCAACGATCCGGCCGGCATGCATACCGGCGAGTTCCGAGTTCTCCAGGGACAGAACCGCTTCCACGGGAACCAGTTCTGAGCCTGTTGGAATGATGGCCACGCGCGGCCGGCGATACACCTCAACCGTGGCGTGACCGGAGCCAACCAGCGCACCTAGATCAACCGGTCGCAGTTTGTGATTAGCCGGCAGCACCAGTTCTGTAGCCACCATATCTTCGCCCATGGGGCGCACGTGATGCCAAGGGGGAACGGCCGCACGGATCTCGATACCTCCGCAACCATCACTCAACGTGACCGGTTGTGTATGCTCGATCATCACCACGGCATTGGCCCAGGCAGGAAGCGGTTGTCCCGTGTTTATCGCCTGTACGGGTCGACTTACAGACTCCGGCTCACTTCCCCCTTCTATCAATCGCAGCGACAATGGGCTGGTCTCCGTCGCCCCAACTGTATCCTGTGCACGCAGGGCAAATCCGTCCATAGCGCTGGCATGGTAGTGGGGTGAAGAAATCTTCGCGAATACGGCCGAAGCTGTCACCCGCCCGTAAGCCTCTGCTACCGGAATATGCTCCGAGTCCAATGCCTGCCACAGACCCAATTCTTGCAATGCTGTGCGGAAAACCAAGTGAGCTTCCTGCAAAGGGATATCTTCCAGGTAAATGTTTCGTTTTCTCATCGCTGAATACTCTTTTAAGCATGAAGTTCAACTTTTCAAGCCACGCACTTTCTGCGAATTATTCGCTAAAAGTTGAACTCCTATTTGCAGATAATAGATTACCAATGCACTCTCTTTCAGTTACTTATGATACTTCTCGCCACGGAGGATCGTGAAGGCGCGATAAATCTGTTCTAGAAACACAATGCGCGCCAGCTCGTGCGGAAAGGTAAGCCGTGATAATGAAAGACGAACACTCGCCTTTTCTATAACCTCCCCACCAAATCCCAAGGGGCCACCCAAAAGGAAAGCGATCTGGCCAAAGGTCTCCAACTCCTTTTGTACAAAAGAAGCAAGTCCTTCACTACTTAATTCCTGACCGTCTGCTGTCAACAAGATACGTCGCCGCGCGACGGCCGTTGCTTTTAGCAATTGCTCTCCTTCCCGCCTGATGGCGACAGCATCCGGAAAACCTTGGCCTACAGCATCTTTGACCTCAACCAATTCAACAACCGCATACCGCTGCAGGCGCTTCAAATAATCCGCCTGCGCGGCTTGCCACTCTCGACGGCGCAATTTCCCGACCGCCGCAACCGTAATCTGCACCGGGCTGCCATTCTTCATCAGTTGAGTCTGCCCAGCAGTGCATTCTTGGCCCACTCCGCAGGCAGATACATTGGCGCAGCAGACAGGGCACGATTGTAGTAATTGAGGGCCTGGTAAAGCTCGCCCAGGTGCTCATAGACACGCCCCAGATTCATGTAAGGGAACTCCGGTGAATCATAGCGCGTTGCAGTGGTCGCTTCTTCCAACCAGGGAATAGCATCTTCCCACCGTTCCAGTTCGATCATATAGGCGCCAATATCATTATATGGGTTGCCAAAAGTGGGATCGATTTCGATGGCCTTCTTACACATAGCGATAGCCTGATCATGTAAATCAATCATGCCGTAAGCCCAGCCAAGAAAAGTATAAGCTTCGGCCGTTGCGTAGACAGAGATCGACCGTTTGTATAGCAATATCGCATCCGCCAACTCACCCTTCATCTGGTGCCGGTAAGCTTGTTCCAACAAGATCTGCGCCTGTTGGCGGGTAATTTCTTCGTCGTTCACTTGCTCACTCATTCGACCAGCCGGCCAAGACAACGGGTAATTCGGCCAAATGGCTTATCACCGCTTCAGGTTGGACCCCTTCCGGCTGGGGGAACCGCTGGCTGGAGCGCATAAGGATCGTACGTAACCCGGCCCGCTGACCGCCCACAATATCATTAACCGGATCGTCGCCAATGAAAACGCCATTTTCCGGTGCTACGTTGAGTTGGCCCAACAGATCAAGATAAGGTTCAGCGCTTGGCTTCCACTTGCCCACATCAGCTGAAAACAGCATCGCATCAAAAAAGCTGTCCAGGGAAAAACGTTCCAGGTCGGTGATGTGCGCCGTGCCCGTAAACATCGTGTTGGACAACAATCCAATCTTGTATCCTTGCCCTTTGACATAGGCCAATGTCTCTTGGGCCGCGTCGAGTGGTATCGCCTGGGCACAGATAGCCTCCTGGTATAGCATCGCCGCTTCCTCCAGCCAGGCCCGATCAACGCCACGCACACCACAGGTCTCCAGCACCTCCAGCAAGAAGTCCAGCAGGCGCAGGTTTCGCTCGCCGCTTATGGCCATCTGCCAACGTTCCGGTAAGATCGCAAAACCCGTGGCGCGGAGTTTTTCGAAGCTCGGCAATTTCACGCCCTTTCCCTGGAGCGTGACGTAGACAGCCTCGAACCCCGGCGTTTCCAAATCCGGCCAGACCGCAAAGGGTCCAGCATATTCAATTAACGTCCCCCCCAAATCAAATATGATGGCCTGAATATCCATATATTTTTTTATCTCCATCAATCTGGTTCGACAAGCTTTGCCACCGTCACACCCGCCCCGCCCTCGCCGTCCTTTCCCTCTTCCCAAGAACGAACGTAACCATTTGCATCCAACAATTCACGCACACCCACTCGAAGCTTGCCCGTTCCCTTACCGTGAATAATCCGTACCCACGGCAAATGGGCACGAAATGCCGAATCCAGATAACGTTCTAGTTCTTCGATACCATCCTCCACGCGCTTACCGCGCAGGTCTAGTTCCATTCCAGGCGACGCTGCAGGGAAACTGATTAGACTGGCCTCAAGTTGTTCCTCCTCCGGTCGGCCCTTAAATTCAAGGTCATCGTATTTGGCTCGCATCTGCATTCTGCCAATAGCTACCAACGTGTCCTTACTACCGAGTTCAATGACCTCACCCTTGGCTTTCAATGATTTGACAAGCACACTGTCGCCAACCTGCAACGCCCGCTTCGTCTGTTGCACCTTCCTTTTGCTCTTACCGTCAGAGGCCACCTTTACGTGGGGTGTGATCGGATATGCTTGCGCCTCCTCGAGTTGCTCTACATCTTTGCCAATTTGCTTCAGCATATTCAGCGATGCTGCATCCCGTATCTTGCGCCGTGCCTGACTAAGTTCAGCACGTAACGCCTCAATATCTTCTTCTGCCTGCTCGCGGGCAGCTCCCAAGATTCGTTCCCGTTCCGCCTCAATCTCCTGTAGGCGCTTCTGCAATCGGTCACGGATCGCATCAGCTTCAACCAGAGCCAATCGCTTCCCCGCTTCCTCCGCTTCCATCTTCTCTCGCAATGCGTAGATTGCATCGAGCATATCCTCCGCTTCATGGCTTCCTGCTCCAACCCGGCGCATGGCATCATCCAGTATTGTCTCGTTCAATCCAAGTCGCCTGGCTATGGCAAACGCATTCGAACGCCCAGGAATGCCTATGCTCATTTCATAAGTAGGGGATAAAGTCTCGATATCAAACAGCAGAGATGCATTGGTGGCGCCCGCCGTCTGGCTGGCATAAATCTTGAGCTCCGGATAATGCGTTGCTACGAAAGTTGTGGCCCCTTTGTCACGCAAGTAGCTGACGACCGCTTGCGCCAGCGCCGCGCCTTCCGCCGGGTCCGTGCCCGAACCAAGTTCGTCGAGTAACACCAGAGAACGATCGTCCACATCTGCCAAGATGCGCACAATATTGTTCAAGTGTGCTGAAAACGTGGACAAACTCTGTTCGATGGATTGCTCGTCACCAATATCAGCAAACACATTACTAAAGAGTGTTAGGCGCGCTTCGATTGCCGGCACATGTAAACCAGCCTGGGCCATCAACACGATCAATCCCGCTGTCTTCAGACTAACCGTTTTGCCCCCTGTATTGGGCCCAGTGATAAGGATTGTGAATGTGTTTTCATCAACCGTGAGGTTGGTAGGAACGACTGTCTTCGCATCAATTAACGGATGGCGAGCGCCCTTAATCCAGATGGTCGAGCCAGGATGCAAGTTGGGTGGAGGTGGCGACCATTTGGCTCGCATTTGAGCGTGTTTAGGCGGTTTTTCTGTCGGAAATGTACGCCAGGGCAGGAATTGCGGTTCAACCGCATCCGTTATGGTCGCGTACTGTGCCCGCGCAAATATGAGATCAAGCTCGGCCAAGCGCTCGACCACCCGCTTAATGGCCGCCCCTTGTTCGGCAACTTGGCCCGACAGCTCGCGTAAGATACGGTTGATCTCTTCTTGTTCACGCAACTGCAGGCCTCGGTACTCATTGTTCAATTCGACAGTGTTCATGGGCTCGACCCAGAGGGTCGCCCCACTGCCACTATGATCGTGTACGATACCTTTGATCCGCCCCTTGGCATCAACCCGCAAGGGCACAACATAACGGCCGCTGCGCATGGTGATGATTGGCTCCTGCAAGTATTGATTCATACTGCTGTTGAGCAGCCGCTGTAATTTGTCCTGAATACGGCCGTACACCACCTGCTGCATCTGCCGTAACTTGGCAAGCAAACTGCTGGCGCTGTCCAACACTTCCCCTCGCTCATCAATCGTGCGGTTGATAGCCGACACAATACCAGGACATTCCTCAATTAAGCCCGCGATATCGGCCAAGTGCGGAACCTCATCTTCCAGTTTCAGCAGTTGCCGGCGCAGCGTACGCGCAGCCACTACCGTACCCATAATGGCCAGAAGATCCTCAGCCGGAAGTGTAAAGCCATGTTCGGAATTGTCGGCCGCCCGGCGCACATCCCGCGCACCGCCGATCGTGATGCTAGAATGCTGCTCCAGGAGTTCGATAGCCTCTCTCGTCTCCGCTTGCCGGCGCTGCGCCTCAAACGAATCGGCCGTTGGTTCCAGACTCCGGGCCAGATCACTTCCAGCGCTGAAGCTGGTGTACCCAGCCAGGATCTCCCGTACCTTATCAAATTCCAATATGCGTAATGTCTTTTCGTCCATGTATCCAGACCTGATAATTTACCCAGCCATGCACCTCTGATCAGGCGCATGCGTGACGCTCAAGTATAGCGGAAATTGAAATCAGCCGCAGACGAACGGCATGTATCGGTTTGGTGCCTATTTTTATTTGGGCTAAAATGCCGCGACACCCTGACATGAGGCATTACTTCTATGAGCCAAGAAGCTCAACCTGTCATCAGTTTTCGCAATGTTAGCAAACGTTTTACATTTGCCGACGAAAAGCCACAGTCCGTTCTGGAAACGGTCATTTCCGTATACAGCCGCCGCTCACGCCATCATAAACGAGACTTGTGGGCAGTGCGTGATTTGACATTTGATGTATATCCGGGCCAATCACTCGGTATTGTCGGCCGTAATGGCAGTGGCAAAAGCACCGTTCTTAAACTAATCGCCCGTATTTTGCGTCCCACAACAGGTCAGATCCTGGTTCGTGGCCGGCTCAGCGCCTTGCTGGAGCTGGGGGCAGGTTTCCATCCCGACCTAACTGGCCGCGAAAATATCGCCCTGAACGCTTCCGTACTCGGCCTAACTCAAGAAGATGTCGAAAACAGCTTCGACGACATCGTGGAATTCTCTGAATTAGGCGACTTCATAGACATGCCCGTCAAGCATTATTCTTCCGGCATGTATATGCGCCTCGGCTTTAGCGTGGCTATTCATGTCGACCCCACCGTGCTGATCGTGGACGAGATCCTGGCTGTCGGAGACCAAGCTTTCCAGGCGAAATGTATTGATCGCATCCATGAGATGAAACGACAAGGCGTGACAATTATCCTCATCAGTCACAATCTAGGTATTGTGCGCCGTTTATGCTCCCACTTAATCTGGCTCGAACATGGTGCAATGCGCGCCAGCGGCCCAACAGAAGAGGTCGCCAACCTCTACAAGGACTATTCCAACGATACCATAGGGCAGCAGCTGGCGACAGATAGCAAGCAGACCTCCTTCCGGCGCTGGGGCAACCAGGACATTGAAATAACGGCCGTCCGAATTCTAGACGCCACTGGCGAAGAACAATCTCTTTTTAAAACTGGCGATGAGATGATCATTGAAATGGCCTACTCGGCGCACAAACCCACCCGCGAGCCTGAATTTGGACTGGCCATATTTTGGCAGGATAGTGTGCAGATCAATGGGCCGAACAGCCAACAGGCTGGTTTAGATACCGGCATTGTAGAGGGCTCGGGCATTGTTCGCTACCACATAAAACGCTTACCCCTCTTACCTGCCCGCTATCAGGTAACGGCCGCCATCCACGACCGTTGGCTCACAGTAGCCTATGATTTCCACGAACGTGCCTACTCTTTTCGAGTCGTAGCTGGGGGATCAAAAGAAGTTGATGGGCTGCTTGAGATACCGGCCGCCTGGGATTGGAAGCCCGATCCCAACTTATCCGAAATCAAAACAACAGTATCGCCAGAACCCCCTGACGCCACCCAAAAGATGAACCATTCCTAAATCTTCCCCTTGACACCGCTTGCCCGTCGAACAACGTGCGCTACAATGCCCAGATTAATCGCTTGAGCACCTGCAAGATACGTTATCGCGAGCTGGCGCTTACGTTCAAGCGAGATTAGAGGCGCAGGTTCGTGATGTTTCTGGGACGAACAGGGAAATGGACGCTCCCAGACTGTTTATAGAGAGAGGATGCTTATGAAAAAACATTCCCGCCTTCTTCCAATAACGTTTTTGCTGTTCCTTCTGCCAGTCGTAACATTCTTGGCCAGCCGCTCGGAAACCACATTTGCGGCAGTTTCAGCCGTCGACAAAAACACCAGCTCCACAGTTGAACCTACCTCCAACAACGCAGCTGTTGCCAACTGCCGCTACGGGGTGACCAGTGACGATCCTGGAAAGCAAACCGAGATCATTCCGCAGATGGGAGCGGGTTGGTATCTAACCTTCAGCGCCCGTCCACCAGAGCCACCCCCATCTAATGGGGCCGATTTCGCCCACATGATTCACGTTAATCAGGTCAAGGACGGTTGTGTTTACAAACCGGATTATAAGATTACGCCGGCCCTGGAAAGCCCTTTTGCGAACTATATTCGCAATAATCCTGGAGAATTGTGGATCATCGGTAACGAAGTTGAGCGAGGCCCTAATCCGAGTCCGGATCCAAATGTGTGCGAACCTGTTCAGGGGGACATCTATCCTGAGTTCTATGCAATGGCCTACCACGATGCCTACACTTTTATCAAGAGCAACGACCCTACCGCCCAGGTCGCCAACTCCGGCCTGGTGCAAATCACGCCAGGCCGCCTTCAATATCTTGATACGGTGTGGGATACCTATCTACAGGAATATGGTATGCCCATGCCGGTAGACTCATGGGTCATGCATCTTTACGTCCTGCCGGAACTCCAAGCCGATGGCCAACCTAATGGAATCGCCAACGTTGCACTTGGTTCCGATCCCGCTGTCGGAAAACGTGGCAGCGGCGGCGATCCGCAAAATTGCTCGGATCCAGATGTATATTGCGTTGCCGAGCATGATGATCTATCAGTCTTTGCAGAGCAGGTTCGAGATATGCGGCAATGGATGGCGCAGCATGGGCAGCGACAAAAACCACTCCTTATTTCCGAGTACTCGATTCTATACCCTTACATACTTCAGGGCGGTGTATGTGAATTCTTGATAGATGAAAACGGGGAATGTTTTACGCCAGCGCGTGTTTCTAAATTTATGTCGGACACGCTTAACTACCTGAACAACACGACCGATTCCACATTGGGATATACCTTGGACAACAATCGCCTGGTGCAGCAATCGATTTGGTTCTCGGTTCATTACGCAGGTGCGGGCGGTTCCAGCAACCTTGTTGAAGATGATCTAGTCACATTCACCAAGATGGGCCAAACTTTTAAAAACCATATCCTTAACGAAGCCTCATACCAGAATTTGCTGGTAGACCAGGTGAAGAATATTGTTGTCAAACCCGGCCCTGGTGGCACGGCGACAGTCGATATTTCAGCCACCTTCCGTAACAATGGGAACACCAAAATCAATCAGCCGTTCACCGTAACTTTCTACAAGGACGCGGCCCTCACCATGCCTATTGATTCAGTTACCATCTCCTCCGATGTTCGCGGCTGCACGAGCAGCTCCTACGTCGCATCGGTGCAGTGGGCAGACTTAACACCAGGGCTGCACAAATACTGGGTGCATGTAGATAGTGGAAACGTGATTGTCGAATTGCCCCCAAATAACAACGATAATATTGGTTCGGGTCAAGTGTTGGTTGTGTCAAACCAAGTCTTATTGCCAACAGTGCAGCGGCGATAAACCCACGCGTTGTAACGCTCGCAGGTTGCGGTTGCACCTGCGAGCGTTACAACCTCTAAGAACCTAGCAGAATCCAAAGATTAGCCAACCCCAAACAAACTACCGTTAGGACCATCACTACGAGGCGGCTGCTTGTCCGTCTTGATCGTCCCCGCAGCAAGATCAAACCAAGCGTCACCAACAGGAGAAAGACGGTGCTGCTGAGCAGAGTGGCGATATGCTGCACCGGCACAGTTTGCTGGCGTAAGAAGAAATCTAGCGGCGAACTGGGAAAAACGAGGACATCTAGCGGCTGTTCCCAGATCCTCGGCACAAGAGCCAATACATCGCCAGCGAACTGAGGCAGCGGCACATCCTCCCAGTGGAAGGTAGGCGCCATGCTCATCACCCGGCCTCCGAGCGCTTCAACCAGCCCAAAACGCAATAGTAACCACTGCTGTAAAGCGAGCCCGATCCCCAACAGGGCTGCACCCCCTGTACGATAACGATGGGGTATCAATTGTAAGAGCGCCGCATAGCCAACCAGTAAGAGTACCAATTCACTGCTGAGTCGCCGCGGCCCGTACCCGCCACCCGCAAACCAGTCTCGTGTGCTCCCGTTGATATAGACTGCCAACAGCATCATAAATAATAGTGGCAGCCCCAACAGCACTCTTTTTCTACTTAGCGCCAACAAGCCTATGACCGCCAGGAAGAAAACCGGCATCCAGGCCAGCAAGCCGCGAAATGATGAGAACAAGAGTGGAGTCAGAAAAAGGGGGCGCCAATCAATGAACGTATTCCCTTGTGGGATCGTGATAAAACTCCCATACAGCACTTTCCATACCGACAGTTGCAGTGAAAAAACCGCTAGAGCTGCTGCCCCAACCAGCAGCAAATAAACGACGACCCGCTTCAAAGCCTGCCTGCGACCCGGCGCAGGCTGCCTGATCCACAACAAAACGATCGACACCAGCGGCAGAAACAAATAAGTGATATTCTGCCAGCGCACCAGCCCGGCCAGGCCGATGAGTGCACCCAAACCAAGCGCCTGCCAGGCCGTGCCTATCTCCTCATGTTGTTTCCACCAGACGGCGACACATAACGCGACCGTGAGCGCCGAAGCCGTATGTGAATACATCGGTTCGCGAAACTGGTAGTAAAGAAGTGGCGTAACAAACATCAACGTTACAGAGGATGCCAGCGCAAGGAATCTATTAGTCGCCCCCTGCGCCACGCGATAGGATGCCAGGTAAGCCAGGAATCCCAGCAGCGCTGACAGGGTGGCAATATTGCCGACAAAAAAGCGCTCATACCCGCTAAACGAAGCGCCTCCCGGCATAAGCAAGGAAATGGACGCCGCCAAACGCAACACTGCCAACCAGGGCAACCACAAAATTGGCGTGCCGATGGCGAAGAGATTGGCTGTCCGGCCCGTGCTTGTCTCGACCTGATCTAGTTGTTTGGATGCGAAATGTTCGCCGGCCGTTGCATACGAAAGCCGGTAATCGTTGTCAAATTGCAGGTCCTGGTCAAATAGCGCAGACCGGGCATAGACGTAATAAGAAACAGCATCCCACGTTGGCTCCCGTACCGAAAACAGGAGGAGCCATTGCAGCAAGAAGACTGCTAACAGGATCAACAGGGGCGAACGGTACCACGGACGTCGAAACATGAGCGACCTGAGCTATTTGCCTACCTCGCGGATTCCCCAGGTGAGATCTGGAAACGTCAAAAATGTAGGCTGCCACCAGTTTACTCGATCCCATTATTATCTGCCATGGAGCACGCGCCTTAGGCAGGTCGATCACCGCCTGTGTGTGCTACGGCAATGCAAAGTAATCTTGCTGAACTCTTGTTGTTGTCCGCAGATCAGATGTCTCATATAATGCGCTTGCTGGCTCATCACCTGGAGGAAATGCTGGTATGAAACGAACCGTATTTTTTATAGGTACTACCCTGTTAATTCTGATTGGCTTGCAGCGTGGAGTCAAAGGGGCCGAGATTGCGCCAATTTATTCCTCACCCCTGCCCAATTCAACATTGGTTCAGACTGAAACAACAATTACCTTCCGTTTCGCTGAGGATATTGACGATACAAGCCTAACCGATCGCATATTTGAAATAACAGGCACGAAAAGTGGCAATCATGCAGGAAGAACGATCCTGGCGCGAGATCGCAGAACGATCATTTTCACGCCTGACAAGCCGTTTCTACCGGCTGAAACGGTTGAAGTCAACGTCAATTCCAGCCTGCGTTCAACTTCAGGGACTAGTCTCTATGCCGATTCTTTCCGCTTCACAACGTCACCAACAACGCAAAAACTGCCAATTGCCAATAGTCCCTTTATTGATGGGGATTTAGGCGCTTCACTTGGGGTCACAAATAGATCTCCATTCATTGACAGTCCGGAAAAGAGCTATGTCACTGCGCCTGCCGATTTTCCAAAACTCTCCGTTACCTCACCCGCCGCTGGAACTGCGAATGGCTATGTTTTCTTGAGTAACTTCATCGTTGACTTTCGCGGTTTCACAGTTACCCGTTCACAGCCCTACCTTCTTATTTTGGATAACAAGGGCGATCCTGTTTTCTACAGGCACATGTCGACGGCCGTTCCTGCTATTGATTTCAAAAAGCAGCCAAACGGCCTGTTAACCTATACTGAGTGGGGTGATGAATTCTTTTACGCTCTAGACGATTCATACAATATTGTCAAGACTTTCCGCGCCGGTAATGGGTACAGAGTAGACTTACACGATTTACAGATTCTACCTAACGAGCACGCATTAATTCTGATTTATGACAATCAGCGGGTTGACATGAGCCAGTATGTGCCGGGGGGCAATCCTAACGCCATCGTCGCGGGTCTTGTTATTCAGGAATTGGACGTCGATGGCAATGTTGTTTTCCAATGGCGAAGCTGGGATCACTTTGACTTCACCGATAGCAAGGTCGATTTGACAGCCAACGTGATCGATTATGTTCACGGCAATGCCATTGAACTTGACTTTGATGGCAACTTGCTGTTATCTAGCCGGTCGCTAGACGAAATCACCAAAATTGACCGGCAGACGGGCGAAATCATCTGGCGACTTGGCGGGAAAAAGAACGAGTTTACCTTTATAGATGATCCCGATCCTTTTTTCTCCCAACACGACATCCGCCGCTTGCCAAACGGTAACATCACCTTGTTCGACAATCGTAGCCAGCGTGATTCGACCTATACGTATTCGCGCGCGGTGGAATACGAACTGGATGAAATCGCCAAAACGGCAAAGTTTGTCTGGGAATATAGAGGGGACGATCTTGCCCTTGGGATGGGCAATGCGCAGCGGCTGCCCAATGGAAACACCATGATCGGCTGGGGCACCGCGAATCCAGCACTCACTGAGGTCAAACCCAATGGGGACAAGGCCTTGGAGATCACTTTTGCGCCGCTTGAGGACCCGCTGCTGCGACAAAGTAGTTACCGTGCCTTCAGATCTACCTGGGTGGGAAACCCGCCAACAACACCGTATTTGATAGTAAAGAACGAAAGCCCTGGCATAACGTCGCTCTATTACAGTTGGAACGGGGCTACGGAGATCTCTGCCTATGAGGTATATGTGGGTGAGGAATCTGATCAACTCATGTTATTTTTGACCCAAGTAAAGACAGGGTTTGAAACACAGACATTGATCGCTGATGCCCAGGAAAAGGTACTGTTTATTCAAGATCATGCCGCTTGATAAGCAAGGAAAGCCGACACATTTCTCAAATCTCGCTTTGGCTGAACATTGTATCCAGGGTCAGATCTTGCTTCCGGCAGTGTTCTCGACTAGCAGCAACTAGCAATCACCTCCATTGGTCTCAGTGAACTGATGCAAAGCCCCCGGTTTGTCGAGGCGGTTCGCTTACCTGGCCAATAGATGCGGTCAACTCCTCCACTTGGAAACCTGGCCGCAAATGAAAATGGATACGACTTCGATCAGGATAAAGCCCAGAACCACGATCATTCTGTTGATTATCATCGTGTCCCTGGCCCTATTGGCACGTCTGCTTGCCCTCCAACTCGTTGAACCAGTTAGAACTTTGCGCGTTACGGAAAGCGGTATGGTGGCGGACAATATGGCCAAAGGCAAAGGGTTCACATTTGAACTCTATGGAGCCAGAACCGACAATCCGCTCCTTTCATTCATGCCGCCACTATTCCCGGCAGTCAACTACGCTGCCATCCGGCTCTTTGCCGATGCGGTTCGCGGGCTCAGTATAATCAACATCACCCTCTCCACGGCGACCGTGGCCTTCCTATTTGTCGTCGGCTGCAAATTAAGCAGCAATGTTTTCGTCGGACTTTTGGCCGCAACCGCTTTCGCCCTCTATCCCGTGCTTATTATCATGGCCGTCTATCCACCCTCGTTGACGCTCAACCTCTTCTTGCTCCTGGGATATCTGGCGCTTGTCGTCTGGCTTCGTGATCGGCCGTCACCGTTCATGGCTGTCATCGCTGGTCTAGTGCTCGGGCTGGGCTTGCTCACCCGTTTTATGTATATCGGCTTGATACCCATCACCTTCCTCTGGTTCTGGCTGAATCGCCCCGAAAGCCGCAAGCGCTTCGCCGCGCTTTGCGCACTGATCCTGCTCTTTTCATTGCTGACCATACTGCCCTGGACACTGCGCAACTATCGCATTCATCAGCGCTTTGTACCCGTTTCAACAAGCGGAGGGATTACCTTTTGGAATGGCAACAACCCATTCACAACAGGCAGTGGTCACGAAGTTTATAGCAAACTGGCCGCCGATTACCTGGGAATTGAACAGGATCCAACACTGCCTGAGGTAACCGATCCCTGGCAGCCATATCCTATGCCCCACACCATCGCCGGTCGAGCAGCGACCATGGACGAACTGGAGTTGGACGCAGCGCTTTATCAAGCAGGATTTGACTTTATCCGCGAAAACCCTGACCAATGGCTCGTTCTGCTGCAGGCAAAGCTTGTGGGATTCTGGTTCTTTCGCGGCAATATTGGCAGCACGTATACCGCCTCATGGACGCAATATTACAAGTGGGGTTATGTCGTTCTGATGCTTTTCACCGTGGCCGGAATGATTTCTAACCCGCCGCCAGTGGCGTTCCTACCTTCTCCTCTACGCAATTTTCGCCTACTACACGCTTTTCTACGCCATCTTCCACGTACAAACGCGCTATCGCTGGGAAATAGAGCCCCTCTTCTTCATTCTCGCCGCTGCATCAATATCGTGGCTCACCGAACGGCTATTACGCCGGCAGCAAGCCAAAGCCACCCAACCCCATTAACCCCATTCACCATTAACAAGCGACAATTAACGATTAATCCTTACCTCCTCCCTCGCGCCAGCCCTGCTCCCACCAAATACCCATAACTCTTCTCAACCGCGGCCATCATATCCGTCGCGCAGCGGTCTAGTTCTACAATCAGCCACTCAACATTATCCCCGGCAGCAGCGACAACGGCCGTAATATCCATCCGTCCATCACCCACAGCCACCATCGGCTCATCCCGCGTAGCCGGGCCATCCTTGATATGCAGCAAAGGAGCGCGTCGCCCCGCCTGGCGCACAACCTCAGCCGCATCAACCCCCGCCGTCTCAATCCAGTACGTGTCCAGCTCGAAGAAAATATCCGCGTCCAGACGTTCGCGCCAGATCTCATATCCCGTCTGCCCTTCCACCGCTTCAAACTCCCAAGAATGATTATGCATCCCCAGCGACAAACCATGCGCTCTGGCCACGCCGTTGGCCTCATTCACCAGATCGCAGTTGCGCTTAATCTGCTCCACAGTTCCGTAACTCTCCCGGCCGAGAGAAGCACAGACCAGCCGTTCGCAGCCCAGATCAGCCATCGTATCCAGCACCTCCTGCTGCTTCTCGCCCACTGGCAGCGGCAGATGCGCGCTCGTCACCACCAGCCCCAGCTCGTCAAACAAGCGCTTTGCCTCCTTAGGCGTCGTGCCCGGAAAACTGGCCGTTTCCACACCAACATAGCCCATAGTGGCAACCCTTCTAACAGTCGCCGCAAAATCACGGGCCAATGCCTCTCGAACCGAATAAAGTTGCAGCGCAATAGGTGCAGCCATCTTCAAAACTCCTTGATAATGATCAGATCACCTGATTCCCAGGCAATCAAATAGTAGTGACAAGGCGCGCGAACGGCAAGAAATAGTAATAGGTCACCCAATATTAACAATTCGCAATCCACCATTCACAATTAAGAATTACTTCGAACGTCTAAAAACCTGGCACCGGCACAGGTATCACCAGGATTTGCCCCACTCGCAAATAGACAGGGCTGCGCAAACCATTGGCTCGTTGTAGTTCGGCCGTAGAGCTGCCAAATTGGGCCGCGACCGAGGTCAACGGATCCCCCCTGTTTGAAATACCTGGATGCTTACGAAACACTCAGGGTGTGTTACAATTTATCCGCCGGGCACTGCTCGACGATCACTAATTCATCTTTTTAAGGTGGGCTCTCAACCAAACCGTTGGCAGCCTGATTCGCCGGGGCGATAAACAAGTTAGCATGGATGTCTCGCAACAGTTACGCGATCTATTACTAGAAGGATTCAACAGAGAGGATCTGCGCGATCTCTGTTTCGAACTGGGCATTGATTATGATGACCTGCCCGCGGAGGGAAGATCGGCCAAAGCCCGTGAGCTGGTTGCCTACATGAACAGGCACGGGCGAACGGCCGAATTGGTGGCCCTTTGCCGCGCCAAACGGCCGCATCTGGATTGGCCTGAGATCAGTGAGCCTCCTCCCGAAGAAGCGATCGACCGCCCAATTGATCAGCCTCAGCAAGCTTCCGAACCCACGGCCGAAGCACACGAGAGGGATCAAGATAGCGCTGCCGGGTTCCGTCCAACTATTTGGAGCGGAGAATTTGGCGAGCCTGATTGGGTTGAAATTGCCGCCGGACCTTTTTGGCTTGGCTGGGACCTGGGGCGTGATAACGAGAAACCGGCCCACCAATATGATCTCGATTCTTTTTCGATTGCCCGATTCCCCATCACCAACGTCCAATACCGTATTTTCATCCAATCCGCCGCCTATCGCACGCCCGATCATTGGTATGATCAACAGATCCCGACCGGCTACGAGAACCATCCCGTCAGGTACGTAAGCTTCTATGATGCCCTGGCCTACTGCCGCTGGTTGAGCGGGGTGACCGGGCGGGATATTACGCTGCCCAGCGAGGCCCAATGGGAAAAAGCAGCGCGAGGCGGTCGGGACCCCTTCGTCTACCCTTGGGGAAATGCCGCCGATCCTTTGCGGGCTAACACGGCCGAAGCCAACCGCAATGGCACCGCCCCCGTAGACAACTACCTCAACGGCGCCAGCCCATTTGGCGTAATAGATACCTGCGGCAATGTTTGGGAGTGGACCCGCAGCGCCTACAAACCCTATCCCTACAATGCCCAGGACGGCCGTGAGACAATCGACGAATCCCCGCGCGTATTACGCGGCGGCGCTTTTCTCTCCAGCCAAAATATAGCCCGCTGTTCCTATCGCAGTTGGGACAACCCGGACGTCCGCCAGCGTGACGATGGCTTTCGCGTGATTGCGCAATTGCTATGATAGCCGCTTTCCAAGACCTTCTGCATTGCTCTGCTTTACTAGACATCTCTTTCTGGTTTGACAACTTGGCCAGCAGGTAGAGAACAATTTAGCGCCGCCAGGGAGGCATCCTTATGGGCCAGAAACAAACACTCTTCATTGAAATTATCATGGGCGTCATTCTTGGCACCGTCCTCGTGGCCATTGGACAAGAGCTTGTGGAGAATTTCTCACCGGCTAATTACAGTGTCGTTCTGCTCGTCATCGGTCTGCTTATTTTTGCCGAGCTCTATTTGTGGTTGGAGCTTTATCATGAAGCGCTGGAAGTACATTACGCGCCGCTCTACATGTATTTTGACATCACCCTCGGCTTGATGTTTGTGATCTTTGTGCTGCTGATTAGAAGTTCTAGCGAAGAACAGTATCTGGTTGATAAGGCAATGCTCCTTTGCGCCATCATCTTCATCGTCCTCTCTATCAGAAGCTATATTCCTTACCGCGGAATTCAGGATCTGGACACAAAACTTGAACAAGCCAGAATGAATAAGTTCAAAATAAGGATCCCCATCTTTAGCAATACCGTTGGCGCCATTATTTCTATCTGCATTTATATGGCCGCTACAAGACAAGGAACCTTCTTAGCCCTGAGTTTGAGTGTTTGGGCCTGGCTTGGCTTACTGTTATTCTTAGTCTACGCCATCCTCATGCATGTATTCGAACTTGACTTTGATATTTCCTTGCGGAGAAGGTAGATGCGAATTTTATCGGTAAAACTAGCCTCGCCATCGCGCCAGGTATCCAACCAGGATCTCCTGACCCTTTTGCAGGAACACAGCCAGGACACATACTCAGGCGATCTGCAAATCGCCCTCGATCGCGTGGAACGCCTCCTCAACTACTCGGGAGCTGAGAGCCGTCATTGGCTGGACGGGAATGAGACGCCCCTCGATCTCATTGGCCGCGCCGTTGGCGAAGCCCTGCACGAGGCCGCCCTGCAGCCCAATGAAGTCGATTTAATGATCTATGCCGGCGTCGACCGCGGTTTCCTGGAACCGGCCAATGCCTACTTCGTCGCCCAGGCCCTGAACCTGGATCGGGTCCATTGCTTCGATGTCCTGGACGCCTGTAATGGCTGGTCCCGCGCCCTGCTGCTGGTCCACAGCCTCTTCAAGAGCGGCATCTATCGCACAGCCATGATCATCAATAGCGAGTTCAACATGTTTGCAGGCGGCACGATCTATCCCAAGCTCTTTCGCCTGGGCCAGCTAGAGCAGCTCGAATACTCCTTCGCCGGCTATACCCTTGGCGAAGCAGCCGCCGTAACCCTGTTGGATTGCCAGCAGGGACATGATTGGGAATTCCGCTTCCTATCCCGGCCAGATCTTGCCGATCTGTGCAGTGTGCCCGAGACGGGCTACCAGCGTTACTCCCGGCCCTCAGAACGCACCGGCCGCAACGGGGAAAGGACATTTTACTCATTCGGCCGCGAACTATTTGGTGAAGGAGCGCAGGAGCTCATCCAGCTCGTAAGCGAGTTAAACACAGATTTAGAAGAGATCAAAGATAATCTTTCCCCATGCAGCCTCCAAAAGAGCCTGGCTGCAAGGCGCTGAACAGCTCGGCCTCCAACACCTCCTCTACCATATCTATCCCCAATACGGCAACCTGGTGTCAGCCTCCATTCCCGCCGGCATGGCCCTGGCCGTCGAAGACGGTTCACTTGCCCGCGGCGATCGCTTCCTGGCCGTCGTCGGCAGCGCCGGCATGTCATTTTCCGCAATAACCGGCGTCTACTAGCCTGGCGAAAATTAAGACTGCACCAAGTTCGACGCACATCTCAGCTACCGGCCTCCCCCCGCGATAGTAGCTCTTTTTCGTTAGCCGCTATGATTAGCTGATGGCCGCAGGCTTTGGCCAATTGCGATTTGTAGAGCCCAGCGCTGCATAAGGCTAGAAAAAGATCGGAGACTGGAATAGAAAACGGCCGTCACTAAACAGGATCAACCGCAAAATAGGCACCCGTGCAAAATATCACCCAGCCTGAAAAGGATCTGTGCGAATCAACCGATCAGATGCGGGCCAATTCCCGGCTGAACCGGACTTAAGCGGCAATCTGTTATGACTATCTAGTTGCCTTGCCAGATGGCGACGTGCACCGCAAGCAGTTATCGAGAAGTACAGGGGAAGTTCGACCGCGACTACGATGAACTCCGTGTGCGAGGTAACCAGAGACGGCCGATCAGCCGCCTCTGGTTCAGATATCCAATTCCAAGCGATCTAATTGTCCAACAACTCGGCCGTCTCCACCAGGTGGATGAACTCCATCCGATAGCCGGCTTCATCTTCACCCATGGCACCTTTAGCCAACGCTGCCATATCGGCGTAGGTTGCATCACCCTTGAACGACGAGTCGCGTAATAACATGCCAAACCCGGCCACGGCGGCCGAAAACCGGTAGTTGTCTGAAGTTTGATCGAGAGCGACAGCTTCATCCAGAACAGGATGCACCATCAGGATACTTTCATCCCCATCGGGCTGCTTATAGCGCAGCTTCAGCGTCAATAATTCATTGGACTGCTCGGCCTCGTCTGAAACCTCCGTGTCCTGGTATTTTAACTCCGCTGTCGGCCGGATAGCTTCATCCGCGCTCACCGGGATGATCTCGTACAAGAAGGTTGCGGCTGTTCCCGCGCCAAGTTCACCGGCATCTTTGGCATCATCCACAAAATCTTCTTTGGCCAACAATCGATTTTCATAACCGATCAAACGATACGCCTTGACCTTCGTCGGATTAAACTCAATTTGGATCTTCACATCTTTGGCGATAGTTAAAAGGGTCCCCGCCAGTTCGCTGACCAATACCTTATTTGCCTCGCGAATACTGTCCAGATAAGCGTAATTCCCGTTGCCTTTATCCGCCAGCTGTTCCATTTTCGAATCTTTGAGATTTCCCGTGCCAAAACCCAGGACAGTTAAGAAGACACCCTGATCACGTTTATCCTCAATAAGCCGGATCAGTTCCGCATCACTTGATGGTCCGACATTGAAGTCGCCGTCTGTGGCCAGAATAACGCGGTTGTTGCCCCCCTCAATGAAGTTTTCTCCAGCCATCTGGTAGGCCAATTCGATCCCTTCCCCGCCGGCCGTCGAGCCGCCGGCTTCTAAATTCTCAATTGCCTGCAAGATGGCCGCTTTGTTATCACCATTCGTTGGCGGAAGCACCAGGCCGGCAGCGCCCGCATAGACGACAATCGCCACCGAATCCCTTTCAGACATTTGCTCGACCAAAAGCTTAAAACCGCGTTTCACCAAGGGCAGCTTACTGGAATCATTCATCGAACCGGAAACATCCAGCAGGAAGACCATATTGCTGTCGGGTAGCGCTTCCTTGGGGACGTCCAGCCCTTGCAAGCCAACATGGACCAACTGGTGATCGCGGTTCCAGGGGGCATCGGAAACCTCGACGTTGATCGAGAAGGGATGTTCATCATCAGGCTGGGGGTAATCATAGTTGAAATAGTTGATGAATTCTTCTATGCGTACCGCGTCCTGCGGTGGAAGCTGCGACTCATTAATAAAGCGCCGCGCGTTGCTGTAAGATGCGGTATCAACATCGATGGAAACCGTCGACAAGGGGTTGCTGAGCGTTTCTAAGAACTCATTTTCGTAGATCCGATCATATGCTTCCGTGTTAAAATCGGCGGAGGATTCCGGCATGGATAGGACAGATTCAACTGGAGCTTCTTCTAAAGCCATCTCAGCTACCGCCATTTCATAGGAAACCGCAGTAGCGGCAGGCAAGCCGGCCTCTTCATCCTGCGCGGCAAAGGCACATCCCGCAAAAACCAGAACAGTAACTGCTAGAAACAGGCGATTCGCAATCGCTCCCATTCTCATCCTACACCTCCACTGAAAACGTCATGCCTATAGATTCAAAAGCGCTGCTCAGCCACCTGGCGGCGCACCGGTCATTTCATGACCTGCATCGGACGCTCACTTCGTAACGCAAAGCAGCTTCACATCTGAAACCTAGACGCGATATCCAGCTAAATGGTTCCCGAAATGATAACTCCTCCCCAAGAATCGACTTGGTTTCCAGAATCCTAAAACAAAATCAATCAATGTCATCATTCAACATTATGTAAACCTGATTAAGAGTAGGCAGACTCAGTAGATCCAATTTTGTGCAGTTCGCATTCTCAAATGCGAGCGCCATAGGTCAGCGGCATCTGAGAATGCCATGCTACACGCGGAGATTGTTGATCTACTGAGACTACTTACAGCTCACCCTTTTACAGTTTACCGTAAGCCGTTGACTCGAACACCTCTCCCCCACCTGAAGTGGAGTCGGAACCGCCGCCGCTCCCTTAGAGAGATCTAGACGCTGTAGGGGCGCGGTTTCAAACCCGCCCCACTGTGTCGGAACCACCGCGTATACCGGCCCGATCACCAAAGCACGAATTACAAATGCATCTCACACACTGACCATACAGTGAAGCATTTTTTCAAAGCTGTCAGGTGTCATTTGTCACTAATTTGAAGCAACTTGGTCACTCAAAAGGAACGGCCGTTTCCCCACCATAGACAAATCCCCTCTCCGTCTACTGTCTACTTGGTCAACTTGTCTTCCCTATCGACTTCAATGATCAAGGATGACACCCGTCTTACTGACTTCGAGCCGGCGGCCCGGAATGGTACAGACTGGCAATTCTGACAAAGGCGGCAAGCTATGAGTAAGGCGGCTGATAGGCTAGAAGAGCTTGAACAGATTATACGCGATCTGCCCGCTTCCCATCCGCTGTGGAAAAAGGTGGCTGAAGAGTATGTATTGTTGCAGGAAAGCCAGAGTGAAACAGACGGGCGAGCGCGAGCACGAAGCAAGGCGCATAACGCGCGCTTATAGGAAGCAAAGTTTTTGGATAAAACATGTCTGAAAATGTCGCAAAAAAAGATTTAACCGCCCGTCAGTACAGGGCAATTACTTCATTGTTATCGGGCGCTTCAAAGCACAGGACGGCGCAGGAGTGCGGCGTGTCCTCAAAGACGATCGAACGGTGGCTGATTGACCCGGCCTTTAATCACGAACTGCACAAGCGGAATGAATTCGCTATTAGACGTGCGGCGATCCGGTTGGCGGCTTTGCTGGATACGGCAGCGGGCGTCATGTACCAGGCAATGACCGATCCTGATAGAAAATCGGGCATCAAGTTAAGAGCGGCCAACAGCGTATTTACGCATGCGGTTAGGCTGATTGAAACGGCGGAGATTGTGCGACGGCTTGATGAGTTAGAGAGCGCGTTGGAAGAGAGGCAGAAATGAACTTGAACGGCCGTCTCAAGCGACTTGAGGCACAGCTCCCACCACAACCTGAAACAGAATATACACTCGCTGACTTTGCCAACGAGGTGCTAAAGGCGATTGCAGACGGTCTGATCGAAGATTACAGCGACAAACCACCTAGTGATTTTTGGGATTATTCGGGCATGACCTCGCCTACACTGGCTGACAATCTCAGCGAAGAAGACAGAAGCTATGTGTGGGGATTGTTGCAGGAAGCACAGGATCTTGTGCGCCAGATCGCCATCCAAACCGGCTGGCGTTCGCCATTGGCGGCGGGCGAACCGCAAGATTGGAAGGGGTACCGTGTGAACAGCTGCGGCGAACTACGGTTCATTATGGGCATGGTGTACGATGCATCTTAACGGGCGATTGCGGCGATTGTACGCGCAGCTAATACCGGCGCAAGATGTGCAGATGATTGAACGGTTGACGTTTGCTGAATACAAGCGGCGTATTGAGGAAAGACTAGGATCACAGCCGCATGGGTCAGAAATGCCCATCAAGTATATTGTCGAAATGAGGGAAAGCGATGATACGGTACAAGAATAGACTGCAACGACTGACTGACCAACTAGGGTTTGACGAAGGCGGCGATGATATTCACATCGTACTGTGCCGGGGTGATGAGACCGATGACGAAGGCGAACCGCTGCAACATGTGCAGAATAACAGGATTCCTCCCAACTTTCAGGGCGACATAATCGTAAGATGGGCTTACCAATGACAACACAGAAACAACAGTTATTTGAGCGGGTTGTCAGCAATGGCTTGTATGTTGACACCTGGCCACATAAAGGTGGCTCTTCGTCATAAAAAGTGCAGTTTTCGAAATTTGGGCTCTCCGCGTCCCACTTGTTCATTATTTTCAACGGACGTCATCTGAAAATCGGGGACGCATGAGTCTGCTGATTCTACACCGTCAGCGGGTTGCACTATTGGGCCGTTGTTGGCCTATCCGAAGCGCTGCGACACGAATTGAAGCCCTACAACATCCACTGCTCGATCCTCTACCCTTCAGATACAGACACGGAAATGTTACGACAGGAGCTGGAGACTAGACCGGAAGAAAGCTCAATCATAGCCGGAACCGTCGAACTATTGAGCGCTCAAGAAGTAGCTCAAGACTTTGTCAAGGGTATTCTCAATAAGCAGTTCACGATTCTGACTGGGGAAGCGGGTTGGGTCTGGCGCCTGCAGCGCTTCGCTCCCTGGCTGGCGCGCTGGATCCTCGATCGCAAGTATGACCAAGCCCGCCAGAAAACCGGCTTGCTACGCTAACCTATCAATTTACCAAGGAAGGTGCACACACGATGAGAAAACTAAAGCTGCAGATTCAAATGTCTATAGATGGATTTATCGCCGGGCTAAACGGCGAAATGGATTGGATGGTTTAGGACTGGGACGATGAATTAATTCAATATGTCACCGCTTTGACTGAACCGGTAGACACCATCCTTTTGGGCAGAAACCTGGCCGAAGGTTTCATCCCAACCTGGACTTCCCGCCTGGCGGATCCGGAAACGGCCGATGATTCCGCGCGCAAATTTGTTGAGACGCCCAAAGTTGTTTTCAGCCGTACCTTGACTGAAACGAAGTGGCCGAATACCGATCTGGTTAAGGGCGAGCTGGTCGAGGAGATCACCAGGCTTAAGCAGGAAACAGGCCAGGATATTATCGCCTATGGTGGGGCACAGTTCGTCTCCTCCTTAATCGCCCACAATCTTATTGATGAATACCATCTTTTTGTCAACCCCGTCATCTTGGGAACCGGTATGCCTATTTTCCAAGAGGTAAAAGATAAACAGAATCTGGCATTGGTAAAATCCCCTTCATTCTCCTGTGGCATCGTCGTGCTTTACTACAAACCCTACTAAGCTGCCATATTATTCTTCTCGAAATTTGTTGTCGGTTGTCGCACAGGCTGTCAGGAAATATACTTTTTTCTGCAGACGGCACAGTTCGCCTATTTGTGAGATTTGGAGAACGTATCTTATGAAGGGAAGAGTTTTTATCACCGGTATCAACGGCAAGATCGGCCGTATCCTGCAGGAAGGGTTAGCCGATGAATATGAGGTCTCAGGGCTGGATATTTGCGGAGCATTTTCCGAGGCCGTCACCAATGTGAATATCGCTGAATACGGCCGTGTACTTGAGGCTTTTCTACGAGCGTCCCCTATACCTTATTTGATCCATCTCGCCGCTGATTCACGCGTGCAGGCTCCCTGGGAATCGGTTTTGCGCTACAACATCGAAGGCACGCACAACGTCTTCGAAGCGGCTCGGGAAGTCGGCGTCAAACGGGTAATCTTCGCCAGCACCAGCCATGTCACGGGCGCTTATGACGGCTTCCCACCTCACAATTACCGCAGCCAGCAAGCGGATCCAAGGCCGATCAAAGTCAGTGATCCTATCCGTCCCAATGGTGAATATGGTGTAAGCAAAGCCTTCGGTGAAGCGCTGGCCCGTTACTATGCTTCTCGCTATGAGATATCCTTTATTTGCCTGCGCATCGGCGTCGTCCTGCAAGACGACCTGCCCGTTGGCGATCCCTGGTTCAAAAAAGGTTGGTTGAGCCACCGCGATCTGCTGCAGCTGGTACAGCTCAGCCTGGATTCCAACATCGTCTACGGCATCTACTACGGCATGTCCAACAATACCGGCGGTTTCTGGGATATCAGCAGTGCGCGGCTGGAACTAGGCTACCAGCCGCAGGATGACGCGGCCGATTATTGGTAAACATAAAATTTGATCAAAACGCAAACCAGATCTTCTTGCCCAGCTTCGAGGTCCAGCAGGATGACGACGGTAAGGTCGGCATCTTCGATGATGCACACGGCCGTTTTTTTATGAATATTCAGCTTCCTGGTATCGCCTGTCGGCTTGAACGCTAACTTGTCCCCGTTCTTGGCCACCCCGCTGCACGCACCGTCACGCACCTGGGCAGGCTGCCATTGGTGCCTAGTTACGCCCACGCGATCAACCCATGGGATCAGCATCAGGCAGTCCCAGTAGGAACTTGCCATGATTCTCATAGGCCGAATCACTGGCCATGATATGCTGCGCTGCGGCGTTCATATCGCGCAGTAAGCGTTCGAAGATATTTGGCTGGAAATTTGCACGAGATCCTCCGTAACGAAAAGCAGCGGTGACAATCTCCAAGGCAATATCCGTGATGAAGGTGGCCAGACCCCGCAGTTCGGCCTGCCGCGCGGGCATGATTGGCTCGTCGCGGCAAATCCTCTGCCACGTATCCTGATAAAGATCAAGCGCTAACGAGCGCGCGGAACGCAGCTTTAGATCACTCTTGCCCACCAGACGCTGAAAAATATGCCGTTCCGTTAAGGCCGAAGGCCGGTACTGTCCGCGTTGGGTCGTGGCCATGAGCAGCAGTTCATCCACGGCCCTGCGGGCTAAACCGGCAGCAAATGCAACATGTTCGTGCGCTCCAAAAGCCAGAGAAGGCAGGCGAAAAAGGGGACCGCCTCGTAAAGGGACGGGCTTATCCGGCTGCCAGTTCATAGTTAATTCCAGGGGCACGAATTGATCGTCAATCGTGAAATCACAGCTGCCTGTTCCCCGCAGCCCAACAACGTGCCAGTTGTCATGGATCTCGATCGCTTCGACTGGCAGCACGACATAGATCACTTCCCGCGCTTGCCCATCAGGATCATCGGTGTCCCTGGCCACCGCGGCACCGGCCCACACCCATTCAGCATGGCGGATCCCGCTGGCAAAGCGCCAATGGCCATTGACACGATACCCGCCATCCTCGGGAACGGCCGTACCCGCCGGGTAGAAAGAACAAGCGACGAGGGGCACAGACCCTGCGGTAAAGAGTTGTTCGATCCCAGCATCGGGCAGAAATGCGCCTAGTGCCGCCACGCTGGCGCTGCCCACCATGGCACACCAGGCACTTGCCGCATCGATATAGGCCAATTCTTCAATAACTGCCTCCTGGATGACGAGATCAGCTTCCAATCCTCCAAGCACATGGGGCAGGCGCATACGCAATATCCCGCTGGCCCGCAAAGCCTGGACCGCCGAAGCAGCCAACGTGGCATTTTCTTCTGCAGCCCCGGCAGCGGATGCCAGAGTATCGCGAATTTCCCCAACTCTGTTAAGTAATTCCTTTCGCTTATCTCTACCGTCGAAGGAATACATCCCTGTTCTCCTTATCGTTATTAATAGTTACACTTCCTTCCATTGTCTTGGAGTGCTTGGCGGTCAATCTAATTTCGCCTCGGCCGTTTCCCAAACGCGGTCATACATCTGGCGGCGATAATTGGCGGCACGGTCGGCGCTCGGACCCAAAGTTTTGCCCGTTGAAGTTTGCGGCAAGTGTTTTCCTTGTGTCTGATTGCCCTGCACGTAAAGCGCGCCGCGTTCAGCATGGTCTCGGCGCCAGGCAGTGACCAGCGCGACCAGGTCATTGAAGGCGCTTTTTAGCGCAGGATCAGCGCTGGCGGCAATACGCTCTCTCGCTAGAGGCGCCACCTGGTCAAGTTCATAGAGAAAAGCGCGGTGATGAGGCGGCATATAGCGCCGGTATTCCAATGTCTCCCGGCCCAGCAAGCTGTCATGCTTCAAGCCCAGAAATGTATTAAGGACCTGAAAGCAGCCCAGATTCATTCCGCTCGGACCTCCCAAGACGCCTTGTTCCGTATGCACATTCCACCCGAAAAAAGGCTGGATATGCGTAGGCCAGATCTCCGGACGCACGCGAGATACGCGTATTTGCTGCGCGTAGATCCGGTAAAGCCCTTGAAAATGTTCGCAGCAGTTGGTTAGGGACTGCGCGGCACCGTGACTATTTTCATTAGCAAGCTCATGCAGACAGCGCATGATCTCCTGCAGCAGATGTGTTCCCTGCGCCTCCACCAGAATGAAAGTACGCATAAAAACTTCAGCATCGCGGTCGTAAGGTTGGGGAAGCCAATTGTAAATAAGTTTGATATTGTCAGGGCTCAACTCCTCTAGAGCGTAGCCGGTTATGGACCTGGGGCGCTTCAACTGCCAGTTGCACAAGTTTGTATTCCAGAACGCCGCGACGCGCAGTTGGCCAATCTGGGCCGCCACCTGGGACCAGAGCCGGTCCAGCGGCTGGGGCAAGGTTAGCGCATTAAGCTCATACTCGCGTCTTCGTGGTGGGACCCTGTCCCAGCGATATGCATGGCCAAATAGGGACAGAATTAACATCAAAGTCTGGGATGCGGCGTACGAGAGCTGTTCCGCTTCTTTGACCAACTCCACATCGAACGATCGAAATAACTGTTCTATCCAAACTCTTGTCCCTTGTTCGGAATTGAGCCGTTCCGGCAGTTCTAATACGGCCGTCTCCAGAGCTGCAAAAGCGGGAGGGAGCTTCGTTACCGGCCGAAAACGGGGCAGAAAGCCCTTGTCTGCAGATAAATGGAAATGGAAAGCACCGTTCAGCGCACTTACTTCAACCAACATATCCTGGTATTCCTATATAAAGCTCTTTGCTAAACAGCCATACTCAAAGCAATCAGTAAATAGCGGTCAACCTTCTAGCTTTTGAGCGCAGCTAGGAACAAACGGCCGAGCGAAACAACGGATGGCTTCCGCTGAAAATCGGCCAATTTGCGACCAAAGTCGGGTGCATTGCGTGAAGTAGCCAGGAACGGATCCGGGCTCTGTTTAAATGGACAGCGAACCACCGCTTTCTGCGGCGAGTCGAACATCAAGACATTATTGCCGCTGCCAATCCCTGACTGAATGTCATAAATATCTTGCCCCGGATAGGGACCCCATGACGTGGTCGCCAACAGATAGGCCACCACGCCCCACTGGTTGATCACCACGGTGCCATATTGCAGTCGTTCAATCGTCCTTTCAACGGCCGCGGCGATAACCGGATCTTTCATCGATTGCGGGTGCACAATGATCGTGGCCACCAGGTTGCCCCATAAGTTTTCATTAGCGAAATCAACTGCTTGGGCGATGTATGATTCGACCCTGTCTGCCTCGAGCGCCGTCTCAGCGCATAGACCGCAGAAAGCCTCCGTCGTGAAACAAATATCATCCTTGTTTTCACTGTCCACACCCGCGATATAGGTCCACGGCAGATGATTGTTAGGAGGGTTTCCGATCTGTTGCGCTTCCGGATGGGCAGCGACAAACTTTTCATGGATGGCAGCCGTTCCGGGATAGTAGGCGGTTCGCGTCGGAACCTGGCCGAGAAAATCGACGATGGCCTCGTTCAACTGCCGGCGTTGATCCCACTGCCGCCAGTTGATGATCATGCGTGGGGTCAGACAGCCATATCCTGCATTGGTTGACAGCCAGGAACCTATCTTGCCGGCCTGGGCCCTGATATCGTCAGCGCTCCAAGGTCCGGGAACAATAATGACGGGCGATATATTGCCCAGTTCGGCCGTGATCGGTTTTGTTATCCTGGGATTACGCGCTGCTTTGCGCCGGGTGCCCTCTTCACCCGCACCGAAGACGATATTCTCAAAAGTCCTTGCCGATCCCGTCATATGGATTTCATCCACCGCCGGATGCTGCGTGAGGGTGGCGCCTTCTGCCGGGCCGCCATAGACTACACGCATGTAATCGCGCCGGATCAATGCCTGAAATCCTTCTTCGATCAAAGGACCCATATACTCATTAACCGGACTGGGTTTAAGGACAACCACCTGCCCCTCAACAAAGAGTTTGTGCATGAAATCAGCCACAACCACGGCGGCCACATTGCCGACGCCCAATACAAGGGCAACTTTTCCTTCCCGTTCCTGGCCGTGATAGATGGATGCTTGTGGCGGACGGCCGTCGACCACAGGTGTCCCGGACATCATCCACACCTCCCCCGTGATGCCCATCATGGAAAGCCTGTCGTACCAGGATTGGGGGAATACTTGCGCCGTGATTTGACCATTGGGGCGTTGGTTCACAGGTCCAGGAATGCGCGACCGTCCAAATTGTTGGATATCAAGTAAGGATTGGCGTGTCAGTCGCACCAGGCGATGCACCAGGGAAACCAGCAAGTATTTCTCGCCAATACCCGCCGAATTGGTCTGCAGATCTTGAGCCTCAATACCAGCGCCGGCCCAGCGGTCAGCGACTGTCTGCATATCCTTGGCGATTTCATCCAGAATGTCGATACGCTGCTGGATACCAAGAGCGACCCATGTATCCTTTTTGTCCTGCAAGGCCTGCAGGGCTTCATCGATTTCTACTTGTGAGCTGGGAGGTATCGAGCCGGATATTAGCGCTCCTCTCGATTGCCTAGGCGTATCCAGTTGATCCTGTATTTGCTTAATATTCATCACTTGCTGCTGCGAGCGGGTCTATTTGGCCAACCGTCCCCCCAAACTGGCAGGAGGAGATTGAATTAACAGCATGCTTGAATAAAATCATTCAGCGCTCCATTACTCGGCCGGCTCGCTAAAGGTTTCGAGCCAAGCGATGAGGTTGACTAGTTCTTCATCTTCTATTCGACCGGCAAAGTCATCATCCATTTCCAGCCGCCATTCACCGGGAGCAGTGTAAGCATGAGGATTGAAGATGGATTCTAAGACGTATGCTAGGTTCGTTGTGGCCTGACCCCCATAAGCAGGATCGGCAATGCGCATCTCACCACGCTCCATAATGGGCGGTAAATCGTCCACCGCCGCGAAACGCGGGCCGCGTTGTGGTCGTGAGGCGCTGTTGTGGCAGCCCTGGCATCTGAAGGCGATAGCCACATTTTGCCCTAACTTCTCATCGCCCTCGCTGAGCTCCATCTGTAAATAGGCGCTGATATCCGGCGTGGGTTCTGCTGTGGGTGAGGGAACTGCCTCCGGGGGCACGTCCGTAGCCGTGGGCTGATTCTCCGCGGCGGAAACCCCGCCGCAGGCGGCCAGGAACAAAGCTAAAAAGACAGCAAGAACTGATTGGATTTTCATTCTGATTCCTCCATAAATTGGCTTGACGATCCGCCAGTTGGTCTGACAAGACTACCAAAGCACCCTAACCAACCTGCACTTATCATCCTCTGCGGTGGGCGCAGCGCCCTCGTACACGCCTGCGCAGGACATACTGTTCATGGATTAGCATCAACCCACCTAAGGATTGTGCTTACGACACGCAAGCAGACACGCTTACGCACTATCTAAATTGTCTAGGTCATCCCGGGATTTGCTTGGCTAACTTGAATGCAGTCTAAACCCTTAAACTGAGGAAATCAAGGGCTTTCGGCATCTTATATCGCTTTTTGTATCGCTCCTACGGGGGTAATTTAGGGGAAGTGCTGCAGGAAATAGGGTCGTTCTTCGCCTGTCAATCCGTCAAATTGAATTCTGGATCAGGCGGTCCAAACATGTTTAAACCTGTTTTCATGTCTAGACTGCGAATTATGGAAATTTACAAAATAATTGGGTGAACGAGCATCGCCAGTAACATGTTTTCCAACATGTGTCCCTCTAAAGGTACAGAATTATGAAAATTTACAAAATAATTGGATCAACAAGCATCGCCAGCAACATGTTTTCCAACGTGTTTTCCTCTCTAGGTGCAGAATTCATTCTGCGACGTTTGCAGCAAATACCTATTATCCAATTAATACAACCAATTTCATCATTCACGGCGCTGCCATCTATCTACTCTTCCGCTTCACACAGCGGTTCAACACCATACAGCGCCCGCTGCTCACAAGTTATTTCAGGGATATAGCGGTTGGCTTCCGTCCAAGACAGTAAATCTTCCAGCGTGGAATCAATACGCCAAAATTCCAGAGCGCCGGTGCGGTAACCGGCCAGCGCTTGCCGGCCATCCTCTGTAAAGATGAACTTCATGACCCAGCCGTTGCCGTAACGTCGCAGCACCTCACCGCTTGCTATATCCCACAAGGAACTCGTGCCGTCACTGCTGCTGCCCAGAAGCAGCTGGCCATCCGGCGAAAACGACACCTGGCCCAGCGAACCAGCATGGTTGGCAAAGCGGCGAATGATGTCGCCTGTGGTCATGTCCCACAGAATGGCCTGGGCGTCAAAGCCGCCGGAAACAGCTCTTTGGCCGTCCATATCAAAAGCCACCCCGGGCGAGCCGGTGTCATGACCAACCATTTGCCTGATCTGCTCACCGCTGGCAATATCCCATTGAATCAGCGGTCCCTTGGCATAGGAAGCGAGAATGGAGCGTCCATCCGGGCTGAATTCAACATCCCAATAAGATTCCCCGGGCCATTCACTGTCCTCAAAAAAATCTTCAAAGCGGCGGATCTCCTGCCCGGTGGCGACATCCCAGAGAATAATGATCGCCCCGTTGCCGGACGAGACGGCCATTTTGCCATCAGGGCTGAATTCGACGTCAAAGACCACATAGGGCTGTCCTTCGAAGCGGCGAATCTCTTCGCCCGTCTGTACATCCCACAATATCACATGGCCAGATTCGATCTTTTGGGCAAAGCGGTAGCCTGAACCAATTAAGGCCGTTTTCCCATCCGGCGAAAATGTGACGGCCATAACTGGCTGGTCAACGACCAGCTCGCGCATTACCTCGCCAGTTTCCGCATCGATGAGCGTCACGACGCCATCGGTCGATCCACGGATTGCCATACGCCCATCGGGGCTGAGGTCCGCTTCAAAGGTCAGGTCACTGGGTCCGGCGATATGGCGCAGGACGTGACCCCGGTCCAATGCCCATAAGCGCAGGGAGTGATCCAGGGAAGCTGACACAGCATATTGACCGACAGAGCTAATGACAATATTTACCACATCAGCCGTGTGACCGGAAAAAGTGTTGAGGATCTTACCCGATTCTAAATCCAGTCTGGTTATAACGCTGGTTGTGCCCCCTATCAGAACCGTATTATCCTCAGGATGCAAATCGAGTGTCACCACGCCCCCGGGAACCTCATAGCTTTGTATGAGTTCCCCGCTTTCTAAATCCCAAAGGAGCAGCTGGGAATTCTCAAAGCCCACAACGGCCGTACCTCCATCAGGCGTGATCGCCACCGCACGCAGCGCGCCGCTGCTGTTTCCCAAACCGGCATTCATCTCCTGGATCAGCTCACCTGATTCGCTGTCAATGAGGGTCAGGGTTCCATCATCGTATCCACCGAACAATATCGCTGAGCCGTCAGGTGTAAAGACGATCGAATCCGGATTTGACTGCGTGGGAAAGCGTTGGACAATCTCACCGGAGGCTACATCCCAAATACTCACGTAAGATGGATCGCCCCAATCAGTTGTTGCCAACTGTTGGCCATCCGGGCTAAAATCCATGCGCGAGAAAGATTCTTCTTGGCCGGTAATCTTCCGCATAGGCTTGCCCGTCGCGGCATCCCACAAGATCACCGCCTCGCTGGAAATAGAAGCGGCGATTTGACCGTCTGGGCTAAATTCCACATCATTTACAGCGTTTTGGTGCTCTGTGACTTGCCACAAAATATCACCGGTAGCCAGATCCCACATGATGACGCTCATGTCTCTTGACCCGGAAAAGATTCTATTTCCAGCTGGATCGATGTCGGCTGCAAGAACATAATCTGTAAAGCCTAAGAGAGGGCGCACCGTTCCCGGCGCATAAGCGGCTTCACTGAGCTGGGCCTGCGCCAGGGCAGATTCCGGCTTTAAGGTCACCGCCTGCCAGGCCAGGGCCAGCGCCGTATCGGTGTCATTATCAGCCAGTGCGACTTGTGAACCAGCCACCAAGGCCACATTTTGTGCTTCAGCCGCGCTGTCCAGGGCATGCTGGCGCTGCTGGAACGCAAAAAGCCCCAAAGCGGCGGCGACAAGGGCCGCCAGGGCAAATACTGCGACCAGGCCGCGCAGAAAATTCCGTGAGCGTCGTTCCAACCGTGCTTCGTGCTCTTTGCGCGCCAGTTCGACTTGCCGTTCTTTTTTACGCTGCGCCAGACTCTGGTCAATAAATTCTTGTTCCAGCGGTGTCAGCATAAGCGACGTTATTTCTTGCCAATCTTCAATCTGGACCAACCGTTTCCCGCGCATGAGGAAGCTGACGTCCCGCTGATGCGTGTCCCATTCCTGGGTCGCGCGAGCCAAAGCACGTTCTTGCCGGATGTCGTCACGGGCATCATTGATCCACTGTCGCAGGCGATCCCATTCACGCAAGATAGCTTCGTGGGCCACCTCGACCGTCGGTGCGCGGGTGATGGGGTCATGGTCGAAGGTCAGCAAGCGGTAACGGCCGTATTCGTCCAAGACCTCAGAGGTCTTGAAGACCTCTGAGGTCTTGGAGAGCTGCACACGCCGGCGCGTATCCTCAACACCCTCTCCCAGGGTGATAAGCCGCAGGAACAACTGCCGGGCAGCATTCCGAGCATCACTATCGAGCCCTTTATAGATTTCATCGGCGCGCCGGGCCAAAGCCCCGGTGACCCCACCCGCCGCTTCATAGGCCGCGTGGGTCAAGACATTCTTATCACGCTGTTCAAACAATTCCGTCAGCGAGTACTGCAGCAGCGGTAAGGTGCCTGGCTGATCACCCACATCGCGGATAATGACCGCCGTGAGCCCCGGCTCAAGCCATACACCCACGTCTTGCGCAGGCTGGCTGATCGCCTGTTCCAACTCGTCCGGGGTCATGGGCAGGACGGAAACGGATCGCTGGCGCAGTAGATCACCAAAATCCACATAGTGCAAAGGCCGGTCGTAGAAGTCGGCCCGCAAGGTAATGATAACCCGCAGCCGGCTGCGTTCATCAAGAACGGCCGTGACCAGGCTGCTCAAGAACTGTTCGCGCACAGCCTCGTCCTCCACAAGGGTGAAGATTTCTTCAAACTGGTCAATAATCAAAACCAGTTCCGTCTGGTCATCATCAGGCAAGATACGCCCCACCGCGCGCAGCAGGCCGCGATCTCCTTCTTGCAGCTGGTTCAGAAGTGTTTCCGGCGGATTAACCGCCACCCGCAGCAGCGCGATTTCTACTTCCTCCCAGGGATGGGCGCCCGGCGTAAGATCCACAACAAACCAATTCTCCGATCCCGGCAGCCCGCCGCGGCGTAGGGCGGGAACCAGGCCCGCCTTGGCCACACTAGACTTACCACTGCCGCTGGGCCCCACAATGGCCAGGAAGCGCGCCAGTTCCGTTGGCTCAGTCAAACGAGCGAATAGTTCTTGAATCAGGGTAGAACGGCCGTAGAAATGTTCAGCATCCGCTTCACTAAATGCCCGCAGCCCTTTATAGGGGTTCTCAAGTTCAGCCATTTCCTCAGCTGTCAACTCAAGATAGTGTTCATCCTCTATTGTCCAACCGGAATCATTTGCAATCGTTAGGGCTAGCTGCACAGCTTGCAGCATGGACGGTACATCCGCATAACGATCACTGATTTTCTTGGCCGTAGCTTGCTGAATCACAACATCTAGTTCTCGTGGCAGTTGGGGATCGAAATCTTGCAGCGATGGCAGTGAATCATTCAGATGCTGCCGGATATAAGCAACAGGGGTAGGGCCGGAAAACGCTTTATTTCCCGTCAGCATTTCAAACAATAGAAGGCCCAGACTGTATATATCACTCTGTGGTTTTACCGGTTCGGACAAGATTTGTTCAGGTGAAGCATAAGCAGGGGATCCGATGAGACCACCATCTTCAGTCAAGCTTTGGCTGCCGATCTCTTCAAGGCTCTTGGCAATGCCAAAGTCCGCCAGGTAGGCATTGTCTTCCTCGTCCAGCAGTACATTAGCTGGTTTGATATCACGATGAATGACACCATTACGGTGGGCCACATCCAACGCCAGCCCGATTTGCTGCAGATATTTCATCACCAACTGCAGGGGTATAGATCCTGTTCTCAGCTGCTCTTCCAAGCTGCCGCCAGGCAGCAAACGCATAACCAAATAAGCGGCATCCGGTTCGCGCCAGTAATCATAGAGCGGAACAATATGCGGATGTTCCAGACGGGCCACAATTTGCGCTTCAGCTTCAAAGCGGCGGATGAAGTTAGGGTGATTAGCATAGCGGGGCAGAATGATCTTGACCGCTACATCGCGCTCAACAAGCGGTTGAACGGCGCGGTAAACGACCCCAAAACCACCGCTGCCGATCTTTTCGCCCAATTGAAAACCCTTAACAGCACGCCCGCTCAAATCCTCCAACCCAATTTCAGAAGCCCGCGGCGTGGGTGTAGGAATTGGCGGAGCGGACCTGGTCGCCCGGGCCAGGCGCACAAAAGCCTCTTGTTCTTTCTCCGGCACATTAACTGCAACGGCGATGAGTTCAGCCATTTGCTCCGACGGCCGTAAATCATCAGCCTCAATTTTGCGGATCGTAATGGCTGCACAGCCAACGCGCCGCGCCAGTTCGGTCTGGGTCAAACCCAGCGCACTGCGCATTTCCTTGACAAGCGGTCCAAAGGTCATCGCTTGCATACTATTCTCCAAGTTGGCAAAAGGATCTATTCTGCAGCGCTTTTTTGAAACGGAACCTGTCTCAACCGAAAAATATTATAGAGGGTTACAACATCGAGGACAACTTGGGCTGCTCCCCTTGATCTGTCGCACCCAAATCATTAGAATGTAAGCAGATCAAAAGTAATAGTATATCAGTATCAACCCATGCCCTCAGCGGCATTTTCACCTCCCGGGGACACCCATGAAAAATAAAAAAGCACTGCGCCGCTTACTGCTTTCCCTAATTGTCCCATTCTTGCTCTTACTGCTTTTTTTTCCAGCCTCCTGGCCAACGGCCAATTTGAAGACAGCGGGCAAAGACTGGGCGGTGATATTACCGGTGACGCCGGTTTATCCGATCTGGATGGGGACAACGATCTCGATATTTTCACCGCCAACGGCCTGGGCAACCATGTCTGGATCAATCAAGGCGGCGATCAGAATGGAGACGCGGGCGTTTTTCTCAACAGTGGTCAAAGTCCAGGCCTGCTCAACGATACTTGGTCAGATGAAAGTGGCTCTCCCTCACCAATAGTGCAACCCGCTGACGGTGTAGAATCAGCAGACTCATGCGTCCCCGATTTTCAGATGACGTCCGTTGAAAATAATGAACAAGTGGGACGCGGAGAGCCCAAATTTCGAAAACTGCACTTTTTATGACGAAGAGCCATAAAGGTTATCATATGTGGCACACTCTATTTCGCCAAGAAAATCGGGAAATACTCATGGGACTAGGCCACATGAAAGTGGCTCTTCATCACCAATAGTGCAACCAGTTAGCGGCACTGAATCAGCGGGCTATTAGTACCCTTATCTTCAGGAGAGATTCAGCAAAAGTGCAGAACAAATGCAGCGCGTTAAGCCTTAAATAGAACTTTGCACTTTTCATGACGCAGAACCATGACAGTGGACACATATGGGAAGAAATAGTTTGGCACCTGATAAAGCTTCTTTGAGTGTCGAGAGCCAGGTCCCTTATTTGACTTTTTCCACGATCAACAAAAAGGTGACTTCGGCTGTAGCACCCATGCCTTTAAATTTTGGAGTAGTATATGGAATTATTGACAAGATTTCTCCATCCAATTGGTTCAAGAATAGCTGAAGTTTTTCTTGTGCCGTATCCTCTTTGACATCGAGGCGATGAACTTGGTATTGCATTCTAGTCTCCTTTTCTTCGTAGGGCGTGCTACTGTTTCTTATAGTCCCACCGGCTACGGCTAAACTGCCAAACTACGATAATGGGCAGCACAAATAAAGTAAGCAGTATCCCAACACCAAGCATAATGTCAATCAATATTTGCGCTAAATTCGGGTATTTTCTGCTCTCCCAGCCCACTTCAGCGGCTTTTCAGGTAAATGGTCGCGTTTCTGCAACATCCTGGCGGAGTCTGATGTGCCAAATGTGTCAACTCTCATGTGACCAAGTGTGGTATGTTGACCTTGCAACAGTGCCAAGTCAGCGGGCCGGGGCCGGGTTGACGCGCTATGAAGTCATAGACCAACGCGGGCGGTTGCTGGGGAAAGGTGCAACGAAGTCCACGGCGCTTGCTGCGGCGTGGCGTAAGTTTCAGCGCGATGTAGACCGAGGATAGATGCTCAGTCAATCACCATAAACGCAATCGCCAATCGCAGCGTGGCTTGGATTAGATTGGTCACCAGTACCGGAAAAACCGAACAGCAATATACGCTCATCGTCAAGCTGTACTGCTCTTCGAGTATTTTGCAGGGGAGGATAGTGTCCAATAACCGAAAATTGATCAGTTAAAGGATCATAGAGTTCTATTTCTACCGCGGGGGGTTGCTCACCGTAAGTGTGTCCACCAGCAGCAAGTACAGTGCCATTGTGAAGCACTAAAAGGAATGGCCTACCGCGCGGTACAACAAGTTCGCCAGCCGAACGTACTTCAAACGTGTTCGGATTAATGAGTATCGTTCGGCCATGAGCTCTAATCGGCTCGTGCCCTCCACCGTCTGTACCACCCGCAGCAAAGATCTGCTCATCATGCAACATTACGGCATTTGTGTTTACCACTCCGTTTGCATCTATCCGAAACGTATTACAGCTACCCATACCCTTTTTTATGTTAGCTATTTGATCCATGGCGTGACGGCCCCAAAGGAATACATCCCCATTTTCTAAGCCTTTTGCAAACTGAGCACCTCCAAGACATGCTGGGTAACCTAAATCTACAGCAACTGTTGATTCTCCTAAGACGGGATCATATATCTCTGTAGTTATTCCGTTAGGGCTGTACCCAGTTATAAATATAGTACCATTAGCAAGCTTTGTATGGGTGAAATCAACGATATTTTGCCCACGTATGCCTTTCAGCTTGCCAGTTTCTTTGAATTGACCAGTCACCGGATCAAATTCCTCAACACTGTCAGTGCCAAGATCCGGTGAAGCAGCCCAGTCAATTACCCCACCCATTATCAGAACAGAGCCATCATCAAGCACCTCCACACCAGGCCATGTTCGTGCCGGGAGGGCCAGCGTGCTTTCAAGCAAGGTGAATTGGTTGGTACTTGGATCAAAAATCTCGGCTCTTCCAGTTTGCTCGGTGTCAACACCAACTAAAACGCGGCCATCTTTTAACTTTGCCGTCCAAACAGATTCCCCGTCCAGTGGGTGATCAATATGTGTAAACGTACATGATGTACTAGACGAAGGCCCAGAATAGGCCATTGTAGGCATAAAGATTTCATGGATTGCATTTGCGGCAACCTGCACATGGGAGCCAGTAAACGTTTCAACCGAAATAAATACGACTGCAACTGCTGCACAAAAGTATAAGTTACGTTTCATGGAACTACCCCCCGAATAACCTTTGCCAGAAACCAATTTTCTCGCCCTGGGCAGCGTCTTTCGTTGTCTCGCATTTAATCGGTTTCGAATGCTAGATCGGCCTCAGAGAATCCCATTCTTGCAACCAAGTCGAAGCAGAAATTTACTATCATTTGTGAACTAAGATTTTTCTCAACATAGTATGCTGTGTTGGGGATCTTCTCAGATGAACGTAATTGCGAACTATCAGGAGTTATATAGGGGCTTTTTCTGCCTGTTACCACTGTTGGCGCTGTAGCTTCAAACTTGCTCGGATTTTGTGCCCTCAACAATTCGAGAAGCCTCATCATCCCTTCTTTCCAAGAAACAACGGCATATCGTTGGCCTTGGAAATGCACAGCTAAAGGCTTCTTCCCTGTGTATTTTGCTTTTCGACCTTGGATAATGCCGTTTGTATCAAGCTCGGCTATTTGAGCTGGGCTTCCCAACTGACCTGTGAATTTAGCTTTTTGACCTTGGACAGTGCTAGTTGAATCATGCTCAGCTTTTTGAGCTGGAATTCCAAACTGGTTATCGTATCCCTTTACTGTGGCTTTGATCTGAGTGGCATAATTGTAAATATCGTCGACGCCGTCAATTGGTATGCGTTCCTCTTTCTTCTGTTCATTAAAGAGTCCCAAATACTTTTGATCCTGTTCAAAGCGCAGTCTGCAAATTGGTTTGCGATTGTTGTCATCGAGTAGTATTCCGCAGTAGCTTTTTGTATCTCGCATGTGGACTCGCTTTGCGTCAATCAAATCTCGTAGAAGAGACTTTACAGCGAATAATCCCTCGATTTCATCCTCTGTGGTAACAATACCCCGGCTCTTGTCTACTCTAACTACCGATTCACCTAAATCTGCGCTCTCTGTTTCCGCGTTCAACTGTCCAACTTCAACTTGTGCCGGGCTGGGTTGCTCCGTCTCCTCAAGAGCCTGCTTTAAACGCTCGTTTATCTTCTCGTTCAAGAAGCGACGAAGAGCCTTGTATGTGATTTCCGTAAATTGATCTTTAGCTATCTGTGTCATACGACCTGAATAGACCTGGCGGGCCAGGAAAACCACAAAGTCTTCCGATGGTTTTTCAAACTCCTCCGCCAGTATTTTGTGGATGGCGGCGGTGTACTTCAGTTCGCTTGCTGTAGCCAGGATCTCATCAAGATCAAATACGGATTTAGTGAATTTTTTTAGCTCCTCAATCTGTCTATCCTGAAAGTCAAGCATGTTGAACGTGAAGAATGGCTTATCATCCATTATGTTTGGAGCTTCTAAATCTGTGTAAAAGCGATATTCGACTCCATTTGTTAGTACGCCGAACCTTACCTGAGATACTGTCGAAAAGTAGCGATAGAGTTGTGAAGCATGTACATTGTTGAGATTAGCTCCTGACCACTTGCATTCAAACAGCATAATGGGTTTTCCTTCTTGAAGGACTGCATAATCCACCTTCTCTCCTTTCTTAGTCCCAAAATCAGCCGTGAATTCGGGTACTACTTCGCGTGGGTTGAAAACATCATACCCAAGCGCGTTAATGAATGGCATAACAAGCGCATTCTTTGTAGCTTCCTCAGTCGTGCAAAAGTCCAACTGTCTTGGAACACGGGCTGCTAAATCTCTAATCTTGTCGATGAAGTCCATTTTCTATTCCTCCCTTTTCTGTTTCCAAATCATTATCAATGGGCAAACAGCCTTTGCCAGAATGTCAGTTTCTCGCCCTGGGTGGCGTCTTGTGTCGAAAGATAAATGCATCTTATAGGAATCAATAAATGGCAGAAAGTGACACCCTAAATGAGCGTCATGTCATTACCAAGGTATCATGTCATGGGTGAGCAAGTACCAAATTGGGCTGTTGTGGACGAACCGGAAACAGCTAGAAACCGTCCATCAGGCCAGAATGTCACGGTTCCTTCACTCCCTGAATTTATGTCTACGTGGCTAATCTCCGCAAATTGTCCTGTTGCGTGGTAGTAGACGTGTATGGCGTTCCGACTGACGATCAGTACATCTCCGTTGAAGATTGTTTCCGCCGATCCAGAGAAATGGCGAATTCGTTAGTATTGGCAACTAACGTAAATCGATTTGTTTGAGGATTGAAAACCTCCGCTCCTTTCCCAATAATGATAACATCCCCACTACCTAACAGCGATATTACTGGAGAGCTTCGATCTATAATCATATCCGCGGTTTCGAAGAACGAGTCAGTTTGCGGATCGTAAACATTAGTTACGCCATAAATGCCGCTCCCGCTTGTAACGAATGCTCGACCATCGTTTAGTAACACCGAGGCTGCTTGATCCCCGATTTTTTTTGCTGTCATCGGAGAGGTAATAGAGAACGTTCCACTGGTCGGATCATATAACTCAGCCGTTTGACTTGGCTCGCAACACCCGCCGTCATCATAAAGAGATCGCCCGCCCGCCAGCAACACCCTGCCATCGTTCAGGAGAACTGCGGTATGTGCATCTCTCCTGTAGTTCATTGGCCCTGTGGCTGTGAAAATGCCCGTCTTCGGATCATAGACCTCCGCAGTACCTAACATTTCAAACTCAACTTCTCCGTTAAATAGATTGTAAGCGTTCATTCCACCAGCTATCAAGACACGGCCATCCTGTAGTTTAGTCGTTGAATGCAAGCTTCTCGGATTAGTCATCTGACCACCATACAGAAAGCCACCAGTCTGAGGGTCAAATACCTCTGCGGAATCAACGGTCTTGATTATCCCTGTGTTCCCATCATATTGATACCCTCCAGTAAGTAGAACCTTTCCAGAATCGAGGAGTACCGCTGCATGACTAATGCGATCGTCGACTGTATGCTTGCTTGGAGAGATCGAACACTGGTAAGCATACGGCAACGGCTCACTGTACCCGATAATCGTTGGCAAGTATGAAGTTGATTCAGTTTGATCTGGTATTAGCGATGAAGCAGCGCCGATGCCTGTAAAAATGGTGGTTAACAGTAAGGTAATCAACACGAAGGCACGCGCTTTTCTTTGAATCATCCTGGAATCCTCCTAGCCAAATCGCGTGACGTTGTTTCCAAGTGCTGATAAGGATGATGCCCGCATGGTTTCGTTGGCGGCGGTTTTGCTGATCGTTCCGCTGTAGTCGATTGGGTCGTAGCTGTTAATCGCCCCTAACTCTTGTGGTGTCAAACCTTTCGGATGGCGCTATCAGGTTGGCCTTTCTCAGGTTGGTCCCGCACAGCTTTGCCTTGGATAGGTCTGCCCATCTCAGGTTGGCCTCGCGCAGTTCGGCATTGCGCAGTTCGGCCTTGCGCAGAAAGATCCCGATTAGGTTAGTCTTGACCAGGTTGGCTCTGCTCAGGTTGGCCTTGTACAGTCTGGTCCCTTCCAGGACGGCTCCTTCCATGTAGGCCCCTTCCAGGAAGGCCTCGCGCAGGTAGGCCCCGTTCCACTTTACCTCACGTAAATCTCCATCAGCAAGTGGTATATCCTTTTTCAGATCAGCCTCGTCAAGAAATCGAAAAACAGCGGTTACCCGAAAGGATCTAGAACCTCTTAAGACGGCCAGAGTTCTAGCTCTGGCTATTACTGCTGCTTTTGAATTGGGGTACTCTCCTACCGGCGGCTGCTCGACCTTTTCTCCTAAATGCTCTTTCAATAGCAACTCTGACATTTTATCAAAGTAATTTTGCAAGGTAGCTTGATGCTGTCTATCTTCCTGCCTCGCCTTCTCTTGCTCTTGCCTTTCTGCTTGCTGCTCCTTTTCCAGCTTTACCCTCTTTTTCTCTCGATCATCCTCTCGCCGTCTCTGCGACGTATTTAACCAGAAGAGGGCCAGGGCAACTACAAGGGAAACAATAAATAGATCTAGCCAATCCCATAGCGTCTTTTGGGATTGCTCCAAACCAGGTGTTGTTACTTCAGCAACTCCTACCCAGTCTGGGAAACTGTTGGGGAATCCAATTATTGCCACAAGCAAAATCACCCCGAACAGAGTCAAGAGAACATAAGCTGCTGCAGGCACCGGATGGTCATCGATCCATTTCTTTACTCGTTCTATTTGTGCCATAATCCTACCTCGTCGGCTTGGTAACTGCCCAAGGGCATGCCGCCGCCAGAAGCGAATACATCATGACTAAATCGCCCACCCAGGCCGAAAGGTTACAACGCCGGCACCGTACCTCATACCCATTTGGCCGGCCGTCCTGGTCCTGGACAAGGTCAAAACCGGTCAAGTCATGGCCACTGCCGGCAGCGTTGATAGCATGCTCTCGCATGGATTCGTTGACGGCGATTCTGTTAGTCATTCTGAATCCTCGATGAGTTTGCCTTCGTAATCGACGAGAAATGCAAGGGCGGCCTTTGGGTCAAAATTGGTTGGCCATTTCGTTTTGGTACTGTATTTGGCGATGGCTAGGAAGGCTCCGCGCAGGTCGGCTCGGTTCAGATTGGCCCAGCTCAGGTCGGCCCCACTCAGGTTGGCCCTGACGTAGGTCAGCATCTCTCAGGTCGGCCCTATGCAGATTGACCCCTGTCAGGATGGCATCTCTAAGGTCAGACCCGCTAAGATCAGCCACGGTCAGATTAGCTCTGTGCAGGGCAGCCCCGCCCAGGTCGGCGCCGGTCAGGTTCGTAAGTCCCATCTTGGCCTCGGCCAACCTGGCCCTGAAGAGCTTGGCGCCGTACAGATCGGCCTTGTGCAGGTTTGCATCGTGCAGGTTTGCATCGTGCAGGTCAGCCCGTCTTAGGTTTGCTCCCCCTAGATCGGCACCTTCAAAATCAATATCTGACAAATCCCTCTCTGACAGGTCAAAGCCTCGCATCCGTGGTTTTCCCATAGCTCCCCAATTCAAAGCAATTTCATATTGCTCGTCGCGCTGGTCTTTGCCAAGCCTGATCTCTGCCTTTGCACCGGTCCCAATGGCGGTTGCCAGACTTTCGCTAACATCACCAACCGATGTTTTGTCGCCCCCAACCTTATCACCAAGCACAGATTCTCTGGTATGACCTTCCAGCCATTCGCCACAAAAACGGCACTTCTTAGCAACTGCTTTGATGGTTTCGCCACAGAACGGGCATTCTTTTGTGTCTTCTGACATAGTTATTTATCCTCATCCTGTCTTGGGCACGTATCACTCAATAGCGAATACATCATACGTGGTTTGGGGAGCGGCGGTTGGAAATATAGGTAAAGCTCTGCGTTGGGCGCCGACTCCACAAAATACCCAACTATGGATAGCGGTATATCACAAAATCATCAAAGTATGATTTTCCACCCGCGTCTGGACCCAATGCGGCAAGTCCAACAAATCCACTTTGATAACCATCCATCTCAAATTGGCCGCAGAACTGACCGTCAACGTATCCAGTAAGGAAGTTATCCTTTTTTACCAACAGCAATTTGTGCTCCGATTCGGCTAGTTCTTGCTCGGAAATTGATAGCCCAGGCTCCGGAGGCCATTTTGCTTTCTCTGGAACCCAATTTTCTTCATTCAATTTACGTGACCAGAATGTGCAAGTTCCGCTTGAATTCGTCGTAACTGCATAGGCCGGACTACTCAAATCTTTTGTCCAACCTATCACAAAGCCTTGTTCGAGCGCACCTTGAACACCCCAAGGACCCAAAGCTACTACTTCTACTGCAAAATTGTTGTAATCAATCTCTCCTTCCGTTTCCCAAAAGCCTAGATATAACATCCTTCTTTTCATAGCGAGAGTGTATTTACCGTCCTCGTATTGTGCAGTACCAGCTGGATCTAATAGAATAATGTCCCACCCACTCCTGTCTGAAGAAAAATCATCACGCCTCTCTTCAACGAGGTCAGAAGGTACTGTGGGAAATGCGACAATCACCTCTGTGGGAAATGCGGCAATCATACCTACATCATCGGCGCGTTCAGTTCCAAATAACTCGCTTCTAAATAATAGGTATGCTGCAACGAATAAAATGGGAACTGCCAGAATTACTATAAGCCCTAAATCTTCGTAGCTGCACAAAAGATCCTCGTGGATCATCAGGAGTTCGAGGCCGATAAACAGGGTCGGGACTACGGGGAGGGTTTGTAACTGCACTATTCAATATTGCCGCCTCGGCTGCCTCTAGCTTTTTGTTTCCTGGATTTGCCCTCCGTGCACCGGCGATCAGATCCTGAACACGTTCGTTTCGTTCAGCCCAACCGACCAATTCCTCGACCTGTGAAGTTAATGACACTCTTGGCGGATAGATTGCGGCTGGGGTCTCGTCTAACTGAAATGTTACCACCCGTCTTAAAGAGTCGTGATCGAATGCTTCTAGCAGCGCATCATAGAGTTGTTTTCGATGTTCTTTTTTAAGTCTCATGCAACCACCCTCCTTTCAGAAATTCGCCGCAATGTTTACACTTTCTTCTTAGCGCAGCAGCTTTGATTGGTTCCGCGCAGAACGGGCATTCTCTTGTGTCTGCTGACATGGTCATTTCCCGTCACAACTTTCTTCGAGCAAGCTATAAATCATCCCGTCATCCACGACCCAGGTCCGGCGATGATCAGCAGTGGACCTTCGGTCGACTGAATGGCCTCCAGTTGGTCACGATTAGCACGAGAATCAAAACTCATAACCCTCTCCGCTTGCTTTGCCCGGCACAAAACAAAAAGCCGCGAACGGCTTCCATTCGCGGCCAGGTATGACAAAAGATGGTCATATCGCGGCCGCGGATAGCGGCCCGATCACCGCCCCAGATTTTCACCCATCCTGGGACGTTTTTGTTTCTTCTATTCTAACGGAGTTGGCAGCAGGATACAACACTCCCCTACTGCTCGAAACGCTCTCCATACATCCTATTTACTTCACTCCCCCTTCTATGGTAAAGTAATATTCAGTTTTGATTCTAATTTGAAAGTCGATAGATGACCTCTTCCGCTCCGTTGCTTGTATCAATGCTTCAGGCACGCTGCAGAATCGCTTGCAGGAAATGATGAAAGAGTACATCAAGAATCTCACAGAGAACATCGCCAAGGGGTTTGACCTGGAGGAACTGAAAACGATAGTACTCTATTTAAGTCTTGATTGGGATGAATTGCCCGGTCAAGTAAAATCAAGAAAAACCCAAGCAATTATTATCAAACTAATGCAGCGTGGACACCTTTCTGAGCTTATCGCAACACTCCGTAAAGAACGCCCTCATATCAATTGGGCGGACGCACCCCCACCCGATCAACAAATAAGCTTCGCTAAAAACATCAACCTTGGCCCCTATTCAGCCCGTTATGCAATGATTGAGAATATCGGTTCGATGAATGAAATCGGTGAGGAATGGGCAGCATACGCCTCCGGCTCACCGGGCGGCCCACCTCAAGAATACAGGCGCGTGATTGAAGCGGATGATGATGAGATTGTTTCCCGCCAATATGGTCAGGAGGTGGAACGAATCACAGCAGCAGAGTTTGAGACGAAGCTTGATCAAGAAGACCTGGAACATATCTATACGCTCGAAGAGTCTATGAAGAATCATTACCGGCTCTGGCGACAATACTATCCACAGCGTATGCATGTGTCTGGCCCCGATCAAGAGAAAGAGGTTAAGGATAAGTTGAACAAACTGGTTCAGGGGATTGCCCAGGACCTGGCAGGAATTCTGGACTTCCTCAAGTTGTTAGGTTTTGATCTGGATGATCATTATCTGCATTACCGCAGTCTGGCGCGAGACATTACGGCAAGAGACCCATAACTGGCTTGGGAAACGGCCGTTACGCGCCATCTGCTTCCGTCATCAGCAGCACCAAAACCGCGAGCAGCGAAAACCCCTTTGACAGTAATAGCACAAATGTTCTATAATAGAGGCATGTACGGAAACGACAAACCCCATCCGGCCGCTTCACCAACCCCAACCAAGCAGCCCAACAACCACCTACCCGCCTACCTGCCCACAAAATCGACTTTGATCCCAGCATAAAAAGATCAAAAGGAACAAAGAAACAAAATCAATTCTCGATATTATGTAAACTAAAACAGTTCTGTTGCTCTCGTTAATCGTTTGCTGTTATCTGTTAAATGTTAGTTGTTTTCTCCCCCGCCCGCACCGGCACCTTCAGCCAATTCTCCCGCGGCGGCAGCGGGCAGCTAAAACGGGGCGCGTAAGCGCAGTACGGGTTATACGCATAATTGAAATCGATCTCGAACTGATTCCCCGCTAACCTCAGCATCCCTGGCCTGTGATTGTCCAAATAGCGCCCGGCGCCGTAGGTTTCCTTGCCGTTGGTCAGATCCTTAAAAGGCATAAAGAAATCATCGCCATGCGCGTCGCTGTAGATAGTCAGCGTCGCCTCTTGCCCATCCACCACAAATGAGAACTGCCCCCATCTACGATACGGCCGAACCTCCCCCGTATTGGTAGCCATCTCAATCAGCGGCTCGTCCTCGGCGAAACGCTGCACCTCAACCTCCAGGATCAGCGCTTCATTCTCCTCAAAGTACTCAATACCCTCAAACTCCTGTTTCTGCTCCCAATCCAGCGGCGACTGCGGATGGTGCTCCATAAAATCATCTACCTGTTCGCGAAAATCTACCAATTGTGTATTCATGTTTTTCACTAACCTCTGTCAGTCACACAAACTCGTTAACCATTCAACAGTTCAACAATTCAACAATTATTTATTCTCTTCTTTTCCAACCCCCACCTCGTTCTCGCATCAACCGCCCAGTATTTCCTCTATCGTCGCCGCCATCGATTCATAACTGGGAAAAGCCTGTTCTCCATTGATCAAGAAAGTCGGCGTACCGCGCGCGCCTGCATCTTGCGCGGCGCGCAAGTCACGTTGCACAAACTCCTTGAAACGGCCGGAATCCAAACAACCCTCGAAAGCCGCCTCATCAAGCCCTACTGCAGCAGCATAACTCGTCAAATCGCTTCGACTGAGCCCGTTTTGCCGCGTCTGCTCATAAATGAAATCATGGTATTCCCAGAAAGCCCCTTGTTCGGCCGCGCACTGCGCTGCCTCCGCCGCCTGTGCTGACTGCGCCGTGATGACCGGAAAATGGCGGAACTCAAAACTAATCTGCTCGCCAAAAGTTGCCAGGAGTTGTTCCTGGATGCCCGCGTTGTGCCATGATCGACAGGATGGGCAGCCAAAATCGCCAAATTCCACGATCTGCACCGGCGCGTCGGCCGGGCCAATCCGGTTAGGAGATACCAGCGCCGCCGCCTCTTCAGCAGGCACGCGCTCTGCATTGCGCCAGAAAAACAATGCTGCGCCGGCAAGAACCACAATACCCACAACGCCCAAAATGCGAATCCACCTTAGCCGTTTTTCTTGAACCTGCGCCTCTTGCCTTTTCTGCTTTTTACTCATCCGGTTCGTTGCTGCTTGTTTCTCGCTCATAGACGCCTTGAATCCTCACTCCTGTGTAAATCGATTTGGCAAAAGGTGTGTTCCAAATGAGTTGGACCAATCTTCATATGTAGCTCGATTTGGCAAATCGAGACGCGATTTACCAAATCGCGCTACAAACCTTTACTGAGATGAAACGCACCCTTTAGCAAATCGATCCGTGATTTTCCAATACCACAAGAGCACAAAGATCGCGCTGCAATTTCCCCTCACGGCGGTGCGTGCCACGCATGATGTCTCCGTTCTACTTACGGCCGTTTTCCCAACCGCCGTAGGTGCGCCCACCCGCTCACGAGCAGGCGCATTAATCAGACAACGCCAACCCTTTGCCTCTTACGCCAAACAGGACAAAAACGAACCAGCCTGCACGGCGGCGGGGAAGGGATGCCTCCGCTCGATCCGCAAGAAAAAAGGACATCCAGCGGATGTCCCTTTAAGGCGGAGAGGGTGGGATTCGAACCCACGGTGACCTGTAAGGCCACAACGCTTTTCGAGAGCGCCCCGATCAACCGCTCCGGCACCTCTCCATCATATTCACTTTTTGCTTCTCAATAAACCTCAGAGGTATTTCAACACTTCTATCAATCGCTCAATCATCCTCTGACTGCCGCAGCGAGCGAAAAAACTGCTGCATGAGCTCAGCCGCTTCGGCGGCCAACAGGCCCGATTCTACCACAACACGGTGATTAAAGGCAGGCTCGCTCAGCACCTCAATCACAGTTCCATCAGCCCCAAAACGTGTATCCGGCGCGCCATAAACAAGCCGTTCCAAACGAGCCTGGATCATAGCGCCGGCGCACATCGGGCACGGCTCAAGCGTACAGTATAACGTAACTCCAATGAGCCGCCAATTGGCCGCATAGCGCGCTGCCCGGCGCATAGCGAGCATCTCCGCATGGGCAGTTGGGTCCTGGTCGCTCTCCTTGCGATTGAAGCCGGTGCCGATAATCATGCCGTCGCGCACCGCCACAGCACCTACCGGCACCTCGCCCAATTGAGCCGCCCTGGCCGCCTGCTCCAGCGCCAGGCGCATCCACTTTTCATCAACCTCAGACCCACTCTTTACGCTTCTCATAAAACAACCTAGATCGCTGTGGTCGTGGCCAGGCAATTGGCCAGCGCCTCACAGGGTAACAAACCATTTCCATCCAACCGTCGCGCCCTCAAGCCTTACCGCCAGTCGACAAGACAGCATCATTATAATCCGTACACATTGTATCACAGGCACAGTAACCGGGCGGCATCTAAAGATACCTACTCCTCTCCCAATCGCAATCGCCAATCCGCAATCCCAATCGCAACTCCCAATCCGCAATCGCAATCGACCCAATCCCAATCCCAATCGCAGTCGATCTGCTTCGATTACGAACGCGATCGCAAAAATGATAGCGATAATGAAACACTTTCTCCGCCAACCGGGAACCATTCGCTCCCTTTCCCCGTCTTACCATCAGCAAGCGTACGCAGCCCGTACGCCAGGCTGCCGCGAAACCGGTAATTCTCCACCGTTAACCGGCCACAAGCTCAGAATGCTTGTATTTGGTGCCCGCGTTCTGTATAGTGATGTTAGAATTGACAATGTGCTTATAATTATTTGTTTGTTCGTTCCACATTGAGACCCATTAGCAATAGGAGCAAAAGGGCATGCGTAAATCACTCTTGATTCGTATCCTTATTCTGATTCTCGCCCTGGCAGGGATACTGATCGCCTGCCGCCGCGAAGAAGAGACCACACCTACACCCGTTTCCTCCCAACCGCCAACGGAAACAGCCGCGGAAGAGGCACAATCGGCACTGCCCACAGCCACCAAAGAAGCGCCCCCTACCGCGACCAAGGAAGCGCCGGCCACGGCCACACCAGAGCAATATGCAGCCATTTCCCCAGAGGACATCGACTGGCCCCCCCAGGTCGTGGCCAGCAATCCGGCTCCTGGCCAAGAGATGCCCTTAGATGGCCCTATTGCAGTGCGTTTCGACCAGCCCATGGATGCGGGCTCCGTAGAAGCGGCCTGGGCTATCGATCCCGCCGTTGCCGGCGGCTTCGAGTGGCCACAACCCGATATGGTCGTCTTCAATCCCAGTGAAGAACTAAAGCGGGACCAACTCTACCGCGTGCTTGTGGACAAAAGCGCGCTCTCGCGCAACGGCTTGCCCTTGGAAGAGGCAGTGCAGCTAAATCTGCAGACCATCGGCAATTTGCAGGTAAACCAGGTGCTCCCAGCCGATAGCACGCGGGATGTGCAGGCTGATGGCGCCATCACGGTCGTTTTCAACCGGCCCGTCGTGCCCTTGGTCAGCAGTGGCCAACAGGCCGCTTTACCCCAACCATTGACCATTGACCCGGCGGTCGAAGGCCAGGGCACCTGGGTTTCCACCAGCATGTACCGCTTTGTGCCAGGCGAAGAAGGATTTGCCGGGGCCACAACATACCGGGTCACGGTTGACGAAGGGTTGACCGATGTGACCGGGGCCATCCTGCCATCCAGCGTCACTTGGCAGTTCACCACGGAAAGCCCTGAGGTCATTATGATCCAGCCGCCCAATGGAGCGACACTGGTGCCGCCCACAAGGCCCATCTCGATCACATTTAATATGCCCATGGATCCCGCGACGACACAGTCGGCCGTATCCTTGCAGCCGGCTGCCCCCGTGAACTATGCATGGCAAGACGACAATCGCCTCTTGATCCTCACCCCGCAGGAGATGTTTCCGCTGGAAACGGAGTTTGATCTGGTAGTAGACCAATCTGCCCGCTCCGCCAACGGCCAGGCCAGCCTGAAAAACGAGAGCATCAGCCGCTTCACGACGATACCTTTCCCGGCGGTGATCTCTACCATCCCCGGCAGGGGAGAAACGGCCGATTCCTGGCAGCGAGGAATCAACATTCAATTCGCTTCGCCGATGGATATGTCCACCCTTGAAGACCGCATCCGCATCGAACCCGAACCAGAAGAGGTAGGCTATAATTACTACCAGTGGATTGACGAGTTCAACTCTGATAACTCTAACTTCAGCCTCTACCTGGATCTTGAACTGCAGCGCAATACCGATTATGTGGTCACCATTCCAGGCGATGCCGCGGATCCTTATGGTAATACGCTCGGAGAAGCTTACACCTGGCAATTCTCCGTGCCCGGGTTTTCTCCGGTAGCATCCTTTAACTTGCCACAGCCATTGGGGCAGATCAGCACCAGCTTCCCCACCGATGTAGAAATCATCCATCGTAATGTGTCACAGCTTGATGTTGCTCTCTACGATCTCGACTTGCCCCTGGACCTCCTGGTAAATACATACCTGCAAGATGAAATCGCCTTGCCGCAGCCGGCACGCACCTGGACATTGCCCGTAAATACACCAGCCGAAGAGATTGGCATCACCACCGTTTCGCTTGCCGGCGGAGGGGTTCTATCTCCCGGCGTCTATTTTCTAACCGTGCGCGCGCCGGAAATCGGAAGCGACGCCCGCTATTGGCAAAACCAGCGCCAACTGCTCGTCGTTGCCGATACAAATATCGTGGTCAAGGAAATGCCGCAGGAAGTGCATGTTTGGACAACGGATCTTGAGAGCGGGCAGCCCGTAGCCGGCCGCAATCTCTCGCTCTACAATCGTCTGGGCACGGAGTTGGGCACGGCCGTTTCTGATGAAAACGGTTTCGCGCGTTTTGACTACACACCAACTGAGAATTATCTGGAAGGCGTTGTTGTGACCAGCAATTCGCCCGGCGAAGAAGGCTTTGGTGTCGCTTCCAGCAACTGGGTGGGCAATATAAACCCCTGGCAGATGGGCCTTAACTACGCCTATTCCAATCCCTTGCCTCTGTTTAGCTATCTCTATACGGATCGGCCCATTTATCGACCAGGGGATACCGTCTACTTCAAAGGCATTCTCCGTGAGAACAATTTCGGCCGCTACGCCATGCCTGATCAACAGACACTTACGCTGCAAATTGGCCCCAATTTCTACCTGCCCGAAGGGGGCGGCTTAGAAGATAGCATCACCGTCACAGTTGGCGCTGACGGTTTATTCAGCGCTGAATACAGCTTACCCGATGACATCACATTAGGCAGCTACAATATCTATCTGCAAGACGAAAACATCGATTTGTCGCGTACATTTACCGTGGCCGAGTACCGCAAGCCAGAATTCCAGGTAGTGATGCAGCCGGCCCAAGCAGAGGCCTTCCGCGGGGAAACAGCGGACGTCACCCTGGAAGCCACCTATTTCTTCGGCGGATCGGCTGCCGATCTGCTTGTCTACTATTCCATTTATCAAGACAGCTACCAGCCTTACGTGCCCGGTTCGAACTATTCGTTCGGCGATCAGGCCGGCTTCTTCTATAAAGACCCGGGCCTATTTGGAGGCGGAGGTGGCGGCGTATTTGGCACCTGGCTTCAAGGTAGTGAGGGAACGACCGATGAAAACGGCCGCTTAACGATTACGCTGCCGGCCAATCTGCTTGAAGAGGTGGAAGAAGGAAGTCGCCGGGTCACGGTAGAAGCCACCGTCAATGATATCACCAATTTCCCGGTTACCGCCACCAGCGAAGTCCTGTTCCATAGTGCAGACGGTTATGTGGGCATTCGGCCGGCCGAGTTCATGCCCTTGGCTGGAACAGAAGCGGCGGTGGAGCTGCTGACCGTCGATTGGGATGGAGAAGCGGTAGGCAACCAGAATGTGGAGGTCGTTTTCTACCAGCGAGAATGGGAACCAAGCCGCAACAGCGATTATGGCATGTATCTCACACAGTGGGAGGCCATCGACACAGAAGTTGAACGGGTTTCCCTGACTACCAACGCGCTTGGAAAAGCACAGACCAGTTTTGTGCCCGAAGGTGGTGGCATGTATCTTGCTGTAGCCACGCTCAGCGACGATGCTGGTCGTACCCAGACCAGTTCAACATCCTTGTGGGTCATTGATCAAGACTACGCCGGCTGGCGCTCCGATCCCCACCAGCGCACCATGGACCTGGTTCCTGATCGCAGCGAGTACCAGGTCGGCGAGACTGCGCGCATCCTTGTCCAATCACCATTCAGTGAGCCGGTGCAGGCCTGGCTGACCATTGAACGCGGCAACTTGCTAGAACAACGTGTCGTCACTCTGGACGGCGGCAGCACCTTACTCGATTTGCCAATCTCCCCGAATTACGCACCCAATGTGTTCGTCTCCGTCACTGCCATCAAGCCGGTCACAAAAGCAGATGAGGAAAATCCCTATGCGGATATTCGAACTGGGCATCAGCGAACTGCTTGTGCCACCAGAGCAGTTTGCTCTAAACGTTGATCTGACGCCGCAAGAAGAACTGTTCAATCCAGGCGAGACGGCCGTTTACGATATCCTGATTACCGACAACGAGGGCAATCCGGTCACTGCCGACTTCTCCCTGGCCCTCGTTGATCTGGCCGTCCTCACCCTCAAGGATGACAATGCGCCACCTATCCTGGAAGCATTCTACAGCCCGCAACCGTACCGCAGCCAGGTCGGAAGCGGCCTCTTCGTCTCCGGTGAAGGGCTTGATCCCGAGATTCCGTTGGAAGGCGGTGGTTTCGGCGGCGGTGGCGGTGGCGGGGTCGCCGAAGCAGCCATCGCCAAGCTGGATACAGAAGAAGAGGATGCAGCACGCAGCGAATTCCCAGATACCGCCTATTGGGAAGCGAGTGTCAAAACCGGAAACGACGGCCAGGCCACCGTCGAGATCCCGCTGCCCGACAGCCTGACTACCTGGCGCCTGAGCAGCAAAGCCGTTACCGATGACACCAAAGTCGGCCAAAATGATGTTGATGTCGTCGTCACACTGCCTCTGCTGGTCAGACCGGTCACGCCTCGTTTCTTCACCGCCGGAGATGTCGTCCAGTTGGGCGCGGTAGTTAACAACAACACGGCCGAGTCCATCGAGGCTACACTAAGCCTGGAGGCAGATGGTTTGACCCTGGCCACTGCAGCGGAACAGGTCGTGCAGGTAGCGGCAGGTGATCAACAGCTCGTACGCTGGGAAGTTTCTGTAGAAGATGTTCCCTTCGCCGATCTGACCTTCCGCGTTGAGGGCGGTGGATACAAGGATGCTGCCAAGCCCTCGCTTGGTGTCGGACCGCGAAAACCTGATCCCCGTCTACCGCTACAACGCCCAGGATTTCGCCGCTACCTCCGGTGAATTGGACGAGGCCGGCCGGCGTGTAGAGGCGGTATTGCTGCCGCCCAATGCGGACACAAGTCGCGGTTCAGTAGATATGCAGCTAAGCCCCTCGCTGGCTGCAGCCCTTGTAGATGCGCTCGCTGTTATCGAAACAAGAGAATATAACCCGGCCTGCGCCCACGCTATTACGGACCGGCTGCTGCCCAATCTGGCCACAGATCAGGCTATAAGCCAATTGGATCTCGACCAGCCCGAACTGGCCGGCCGGCTGGCCCAGCTCATTCCGTCCGACATCGCACAACTGGAAAACCTACAGAAACGCGGCGGTGGTTGGGGTTGGTGCAGCAGCGAAGAGAGCGATCCCTGGCTTTCCGCCTACGCTCTACTGGCGCTGGCAAAAGCCGACAGCAGCGGCCATGCAGTTGATTCGACGGTCATAAGCCGGGCACAAGATTATGTCAGCGGCCAACTGGTCGCCATGAACGGCATCGACAACGCCTGGGACGCGAATCGTCAAGCTTTCTTCTTATACGTGCTCGCCGAATCGGGGCATAACGTACAAGAACAATTGGATGAATTGTTTGATGCCCACCGCGGTCTGCTAGATCCGTATGCCAAAGCGCTGCTGATTATTGCCTATGAAGTCGCCGGCTCGCCAGGTGAAAAGCAGCAATCGCTGCTGGCCAACTTAAATGATGAAGTTGTACTCAGTGCATCTGGCGCCCATTGGGAAGACGCCGATCAGGATTTCTTTAACCTGAATAGTGACGTGCGCGGCACAGCCATGGTCATTGATGCCCTGGCGCGTGTACAGCCGGACAATGCGCTCCTGCCGCCTGCTGTGCGCTGGCTGATGCTTGCGCGCACGGCGCAAATCTGGTCGACGGGACATGAAACAGCATGGAGTCTCTTCGCTTTAAGCGATTGGCTGGCTGCCAGTGGTGAGTTGTCCGCCGACTATAGTTATCAAGTCGATCTGAATGGCGTGCCGTTAACTGACGGGCAGTTCACCGCTGCCAATGTAACGGAAAGCAAATCGCTCTCCGTGCCCATACGCAACCTTCAAGCCGAAGACACCAGCTATGTAGATTTCCAGCGCGGCGACGGTGACGGCCGTCTTTACTATACGATGCACCTCAACAGCTTCATCAACGCTGATACAGTCGAAGCCACCAGCAGAGGGGTCACCGTGCAGCGCACCTATTATGACGCTGCCTGTGATCCACAGACCGAGACCTGTGAAGCGATCGATCAGATTGAAGCTGGGCAGCAGGTCCGGGTAGAGCTGACCATCATCGCTCCCAATGATTTGCTCTACGCAGTCATCGAAGATCCCATCCCCTCTGGCGCTGAAGGCATCGATCCCGGCCTGGACACCTCCGCTTCTGGTTCTGCAGGGAACGTGCAGCGCACCGATGAGGAATTCCGCTATGGTTACTGGGGTTGGTGGTACTTCAACCGTATCGAATACCGGGACGAGAAAGTTGTCTTCCTGGCCGACTTCCTGCCCGCGGGGACATACCAGTACACCTACTTCCTGCAGCCCATTATTCCTGGTGATTACCAGGTGATGCCGGCAGTGGGCTACCAGGAATTCTTTCCTGACGTTTTCGGCCGTTCAGACGGGTCATTATTCACAATTACAGGAGAGTAAACGGGATTATTCGTTCGGCAGTGCACAAATTTCACTCGGCGTGATTTCATCCGAGATGAAACACAGTTTTTACCCTGCCACATGGTGCCGGCCTTTGCTATAGCGAACAAGCCGGCACCATGCCTTACATGGCTTTTATTAGCAGACGCAGGTCAGCAACCATATCCTTTACGGTTGTTCCGAAACCGAAGGATAAACGGTGATTGCCATCAGGCTCAATGACAAACACGCGCGCCGTATGATCGATGAGATATCCGGTCGCCGGCGTTCCTTCGTGTTTCTCATAATAAACGCCATACCCTTCCGCCGCCGCATCGATCGCCTCCTTTGTACCTGACAAACCAACAAAGGTGGGGTGGAAATGGGCTACATATTCGGCGAGTTTTTCAGGTGTATCCCGCTCCGGATCGACTGTAACCATGATCACCTGTATCTTTTCTCCAGACTCATCCAACTGATTCTGTACCAACTTTAAATCGGACAAGGTAGTCGGGCAGACATCGGGGCAAAATGAGTAGCCGAAATAGAGGAGGACGATCTTACCCAGATAGTCGCTCAGTTGTACCTCCTGCCCTGCAGCATCAACCAAAGCAAAGTCCGGCGCGGGAATAGCGGTAGGCATTAGGGTCCCCTTAAATCGCGAAGGATCCGCCGGCCCACTGCTGCATGCGCTTACTGCCAAAATAATCAGAACGGCCAATAACAACGATTTTTTCATGTTCCCCACCTTCTATTTAACCCATAAATCCCGTTCCACGCATCTCCATGGGCAGCGTAAATAAGTATAATGCCGCTGCCGCGAGACCCAATAATAAGAGCAGCCAGGGAAGTTGGGCGGTGAAAGATTCGCCTTCATGACGGCCAATATCCGTTAATACAAAAAAACTGCCTCCAAATCCCAATACGATGATCAATACCTGCAAAGGCAAGAGCCAGGAAAAGGGAACGATATTGCTCAAGGTCCAATTGGGCACAGCGCCAAACCAGACGATGCCATGATCAATGAACAAGTTTTGCAGGGCGGGAATAATTGAGAGAGCCCCAGTGGCGAAGTGAAAACCATAATGGGCCAACCAGACCGCAAAACCTACAGGCACCAGCGCCGGCGTATGCTTGCTCAAAGAAACCCGCAGCGGCTCCCTTTTCTTGGCCAGCGTGCGGCTTATCCAGGATGCCAGAAGGCCCGCAGCCAGCGGCAGCAAGATAGTTATAAAAGCGAAAATAAGTAGCAGTGAAAGCGCTTCATTATTCACGCGCAGAGCTTGTCCTAGCCAGGCTACGGTCGTGTAAATGGGCGGCGTCATGCCAAAGGCGTTGCTCAGAGCGGCAAATGTGAACAGCCACACCAGGAGGCTTAAATCCCAACGATATGGCCACGCTCTCGGCTGCCTCAACTCGTGCAGGATCGGCCGGGCTGTTAGAGAAACGTTATCATGCGGGCAGGCGCGCGCGCAATCAAGGCACAAAGTGCAGTCGAGGTTGCTGCTCATTTGCGGCGGAAACAGTTCTGTGCCGCAGCCCAGCATCTGCCACTTACCGTTCTCATTTCGATCGCCGTTGACACACGCTTTGCCCACGCAAGTCCGGCAGACATTCTGGCTGGCCACCGTTACTTGCAGCGGCGATAGGGTGCTGCCCACGAAATTAAAGGTGCCTAAAGGACACACATATTTACAGAATGGGGATTCACGGAAGATAAATTCTAAAGAGAAGGCCAGAAGGAAATAGAACAGAACAATCCAGGCCGTTAACCAGGGGCTGGCCCACAAGTCGAGCAATTCATAAAGGGTTAAGTAAATAAACAAGACCCCAAAGGCCAGCCACTTATTGCGCAAGACGCGTGGCCAGCGCGGGCCATTGAAGCTCCAGCGACGGGCCAGGCTGCGAGGCAAGGTAAAAGGGCAGTTCATGCAAAAGAGGTTGCCGGCAAACAACAAAGCCAGCATCACAAAACCGCGAAATTGTAGCCAGACGATATTGGTAGCCGTGTTTTCAGGGGCGATTTGTGGGCCGGTGAAGCCATCGTAAAGGATCAACAAGGCAACCAACAATAACAACAGCTGCCCGGCCAGACGGCCGTGACGCCAGCGCAGGAAACGGCCGATACCAGGCCAACTCAAGACACCATTCTGCTGAGCCGGCTCGTAAAAACTAAGGCTCTTGCCCATGGTCCTCGCAGCGTGCCTCGTCCTCGAACAGGACCGCTATATCAAAGCGCTCTTGGGCCCTGCTGCCATCAGCAAGCTGCACATCTACAATCACAATCCAATCACCCGCCATAGTCCATTCAAAAGGGACATTGTAGACACCGTCCTTGCCTCCCCCTTCGACTTCGGCCAACACAGGAGCCATGCCTGCGTGGGACATGCTCCCCTTGACTGCCATATGCGCATCGTCAATAGGGATTCCCGACTTGTCGGCGATCTGGACAACCAACCGGGAATCTCCAATGACCGGCGGAAATGGGATCGGAGCCAATCTGATCTGGATGTCTGCAGAATCATCCTGTTGGCTCACCCGCGCACAGCCGCTCACCATCACGAGAAGCCAGACCAGAGCCAGGGAGACTATGTGTTTGTGCATTGCTTCACAATTATATGGGAGATGGTGTGGTTAAGCACCAGTTTGCGCCACTTATTGGCGCAACGGGGATTGCGATATGGCAATCACCTTTCTTAGAGCATCCAGTACCCTACGGCCAGAATCAGAACCGTCATCAGCCCAATACCGGTTTCTATCCAGCCTAGCTTCATGGGTGCAAACTCGCGCCGGTAGCGAGACACTCCCACAATGGCCCGCAGAAGCAGAATGGAAAAAGCCACAACGGCCGTCCACGGCACCAAGCTTTGCCAAACCAACAACAAGACAATTATCAACGCCAGAACATGGGTAACGATGGCTGGTCCCGGATCGGCTTGTTTACCCTTGGCCAGCCGTAGCCGCGCCCGAACATATAAAACCGCAGGAACGGAACGGCAGATCATCACAGCCCAAAGCGCAAAAGCAATAGGGTAATCCCACTGCGCAGCCAATGCGATACTCGCTGAAATGGCCGAAAACGCTGCCGGCGCTGACAATTCAGCTTGCCAATGGCGTCCTGGGCGTCGTTCATAAGCGACAAAGACGATCAATAGGGGAACCGCTATGGCCAAAGGTATCAACGGGCGAACCCCAACCAGCCAGATAACCACCGCAAAGCACAATGCCGCTAACAGCAAATACACAACAGCCACGCGCAAGGCTAGTCGCGTACGCGAATATTGCCGGCCGCGCTGCCGGTCCGCCATAAGGATCTTCAGCGGCTGATTCAATAGAAATGTTAGCAGCCCTGCCAGCGCCAACAAGGCGCCGCTCCATGTTGGGGCGACCAGTAAGCCCAGCAGAATCGGTTCTGACACCAGGCTCCAACTACCATAAGAAGCGGGCAATGCTACGCTTTTTAGGCGCGCTCGTGTCGCTCCTGAATCTGTTTTTTCCGTGGACGCAGTGCCCCCACCCGGCGCCACCTTCGGATCACTCCCCTTCACCTTACATCCTGCTTGGCAATAGAATAAGTTTTGGGCATCTTGGCCACAAAGGCACATTCCGCCATACCGGAACAACTGTCACCGCAACCACCCCCGGCGCAGGCGATGCCTGTTTCTACCACCGCATCGTCATCTCGCAGACGTCCTTTACGCACCCAAAATTCAATCATGCCTAAGAGAGCCGCCTGATCAATATCTAACTTGCGGCCCAGCTCGCTCACCAAAACCGGACCATGCGCCTGTTCAATTTCCTCTAGCACCTGGTATAACATAACGATTTGTCTTCTTATGCTGGCGTGGGACAGACTTTATCTCGCTGCCCAGCTTTGAACAGTGAGGTAACGACACTTATCCCAGACCCAACAATAAGCCACCTTGAAAAATGAGAAGGGCCAAAATCCAGGCCAACAGCAATTGGCCCAGGATGCTGACCCACATCCATTTAGCGCCAAGTTCCTGTCTTTCAGCGGATAAGGCGACCATACAAGGCGTATATATAAGCACAAAAACCATAAAAGATAAAGCGGCCAATGCCCCATGTCCCTCACTCGATGCTTCAAATCCATTCTCTATGGCCAGCATGAGCGAAGAAGGCGCTTCATCTACTTCTTCATCAAACAGATTAATTCCCACAATCAGCGGAATCGACTTGATCGTATCCACTGTAGCCTGGAAAAAACCAGTGACAATCTCGCCTACATCTGCAAAAAAGGTCGATGGGGGCGCTTCTTCCGCTGTCTCGTCGACACCATACACCTGGGCCAACGTGCTGACCACTACCTCTTTCGCCACGAAACCACTCAGCAGAGCGCCACTTGACTCCCAATTACCAAAGCCTAGTGGCTCTAATCCCGGGGCTAGCACTCCGGATACCGTTGCAAAGAGACTATTATCTACCTCGGTTTCCGCAAAGCTTCCACCTCCACCAGCCGGTATAGCCATCAGCAGCCAGATAACTACACTTATCCCTAAAATCATTGTCCAGGCACTTTGCAGAAATGCGCGGGTGCGCTGCCACATATGCATTAAGATGCTTTTCGGGGCCGGCCACCGGTAGGGCGGCAGTTCCATCACAAACGCCGTCTGTTCTTCGTCTTGAAAGACAGTTCGCCTGAGGATGATGCCCAGCATGATGGCGGTAAGAATTCCAAGCAGATAAAGTCCAAAGACCACAGCGCCGCCGTGTTGCGGAAAAAAGATGGCTGCAAACAGTACGTATACAGGCAGGCGCGCGCCACAACTCATGAAGGGCACCAGCAGGCCAGTCAGAATCCGATCCTTCTCGTTTTCTAGTGTACGAGTCGCATAGATGGCCGGTACGGAGCAGCCAAATCCGACCATCAACGGCAGGAAACTTTTGCCATGCAAGCCAATCCGGCTCATAAGCGAGTCCATGACAAACGCCGCGCGGGCCATGTAGCCGGAATCTTCCAGGACAGCCAGAGCCAGGTAAAGGGACATCAAAACGGGTATGAAGACCAGGACACCGCCTACGCCGGCCACGATGCCATCTACCAGCAGACTCTCCACCCAAGTAGCGCCCAGACCGATGGTCGCCAACAATGATACAATCCACCTGGTAATTGGGCCGCTGAGCACGCTTCCGATCCAGTCCAGATAAGGTGCGGACACTTCGGCCGTTAACTTGAACACGGCCCACATGGCAACCAGGAAAATCGGCACACCCAAATGCCGCTGGGTAACAATGCGATCGATCTTATCTGATGTTGTGAAACGATCCGAATTGCTTTTGTGCAGTGACTGCTTTACGAGGCTGTGAATCCACCCGTAGCGCCGGTTGGCCAAAATAGCGTCGACATCTTCCTCATAGAGTTCAGCTAAATGGTGGATGCTGATCTGAGCATAAGTGAGCACTGCCGGGCCCCCTTCAAGGGCCAGCAGCCTTTTCTGAACTTCATGATCCTCTTCCAGCAATTTTATGGCCAACCAACGCACCGGAAAACTATCGGTGATCACCGGGTAACCCCTGATCACCGCGTCTAGCTTTGAGATCGCTTCCTCCACATCGTGGCCGTAATCGATCTCAAAAGCACGCGTCTCTGTAAATTCAGTTAGGCTCATGGGCTGTCGTTCTTTGTCTAGCAGTCTGGACAATCAGATCCCTAATCTCCCCAATCCCGCGTCCTTTTCTGGCAACGGCCGTTAGCACAGGCACTTGCAAAGCCCGGCTCAAGTGGTCAATGTCTATCTGGAAGCCGCGCGCTTCCGCCATATCAAACATATTTAGTACGAGCATGGACGGGACTTCCAGTTCCAGAACCTGAACAGCCAGGTAAAGATTTCTTTCCAGGTTGGCTGCATCGACCACAATCAGCACCAGATCGGGAGACTCATTTAGGATGAAATCACGAGCGACCACCTCTTCTGGGGAATAAGCACTTAGACTATAAGTACCTGGCAGATCAACCAGTTCTATTTTGGTATCGCCATAGGTAAACTGCCCTATTTTCTGCTCTACAGTTTTGCCAGGCCAATTGCCGACATGCTGGTTGGATCCGGTAAGGGCGTTAAAGATAGTCGTTTTACCCGCGTTAGGGTTTCCGGCCAGGGCGATGCGTAATTCTCTCATGCCCCAATCTCAAGAAATAGCAGCCACATACAGCTTACTTGCCATGCTGCGGCCTACAGCCACACGCGAATCCCGAACCGACAGTAAGAGCGGTCCACCGGAATCATGAACGACTGTCAGTTCGACACCAGGCGTCAGACCAAGTTCGGTTAAACGATGGGTCAGCTTCTTCCCGGCCTCGATGCTCACAAGGCAAACAGTTTGCCCCATTTTTGCCATAGACAGGGGAATTGTCCGGGCTTTGACTTCTTTGCCTTCCTGTTCAGTCGCTCTCATCTTCTCGATCTCCACGTAAATATGAGCAGCTACTTCAAATCCTAAGGCATGGGTCTCCCCAGCGCATCTCACCATCAAGGGACCATTGAAGGGAGCTACCTCATCGAACCTGACAAACTGCCCAGGCTGCAATTGGCGCGTAGACAAGTATTCCAGCAGCAGTGTGCTTTCCGGTGAAATGCGGCTTATAGTGCCACCCTGTCCCGGTTTGAGTTCGGTCAGGGGCATATCATTCGAGACCGCGATCTTGCCATCTTCACCTGGAATTGGATTGCCATGCGGGCATCTCCGTGGTTGATCGAGGTAGGCAGCAAGCGCCTCCGTGACGGCCGTATCAGTGGCATGTTCCAATCGACAGGCAAAATCGTGCACTTGCTCCCATGGCAGATTCAGCTTCCCAGCCAAGAAACATTCCCACATATGGTGGCTGCGAATAATCGCTGTTGCCCGCAGTCTTCCCGTGTCCGACAGGCTAACGCCTTTATACGGAGCATGTTCGAGCAACCCTTGCTTTCCCAAGCGGTGCACCATCTCCGTGGCCGACACATTAGACACACCCATTCGTTCCGCCAAAGCAGAAATTGGCACTGGCGATCCTTCCTTTTCGGCTAACTCACTGATCGTCTTGAGATACATCTCGGTGCTTTCGTTGAAGGACTCGTGTTTCATTAAACAATATCCAGATTCTGGTAACCCGTAAGTCTATTTATTAGGTACACCTTATGATATAGCGACAAGCTCTCCTACAACAATGACATTCGTCACCTAGACTGGTGATCTTTGTCATATTCTTGGCAGCGCTTTTATGGGTTCTCCATCTCCTCTTCATATCTTCTTTACATCTGCGCCGTACACTCAGTACAACTGTGATTTCAACAGATGGAGACAACACATGAAAAAAACCATACGAATGTCCTGGCAAACACGGCAAAACTGGCTGATCGATGCGGCCGTATTTGCCGGCGCACTGTTGGCTGGACTTAGCGGCATCTACTTTCTTTATCTTCCCTCCGGCGGTTATGAAGGGGGGCGCAACCCTGCCTACGGGCTTACCATTCTCTTCGGCCGGCATACTTGGAGCGATCTCCATACCTGGGGTGGTGTGCTGATGATTATGGCCGTTGTTATCCACTTCGCTATTCACTGGCAGTGGGTGAAGATGATGAGTCGCCGCGTTTGGCACACTATGCAAGGTAAAGGAGCCACGTTTTCCAAAGGTGCGAAAGTGAATCTGCTAGTCGATCTGATCATTGGGCTCGCTTTCCTGATCACGGCCGTTTCCGGCATCTACTTTCTATTTTTGCCCGAAGGCTTCCAGGGCGGACGAAATCCCGGATGGGATCCTGGCCTGCTATTCAGCCGCACCACATGGGACCTGATCCACACGTGGGCCGCCGTTATTATGATACTGGCTGCCTCGCTACACCTCTTTATCCACTGGCGCTGGGTCGTTAATGTCACGCGTCGCTTCTTCCTATCGCTGCGCACGCGACCTGCGACCTCGTTACCATCACGTTCAACTGTCTAGGAGCAACTGTCATGTTTAAGAAAATCGTATTAGTCTCACTATTTGTTCTTTTTGCCGCTGTACTTATTGCCGGCGCCGTAAATCGCACGGCCGATAAATCAGACACTCTGTCAGCAACCGGCAGCCAGGGCCAGTCGGCCGACAGGCACACCGTAGTGTCGGCTGGAAACCAGGAATCGCTTGGCCGGCAAGCTGGTCAAGGCAACCAGGGTCAGGGAACCGGCACTGGAAGAAATCAAGAAAGCAACAATAGTGAACCAGCCGCTGGGCAGGGTGGTCAAGGCCAAGGTGTGCCCGCCAGCCAGCAGGGTGCGAATGGTTCTGGCAGCAGGGGTCAGGGTCAGGGGTGGCGCAGGCAAGAGAATCAGCAAGCAGTTGCTCAGGGAACCCTCGAACGAATCACGCTGCAAGGAATTGTTTTACAAGCCCCCGCTGCCGGCGTAGACTTGATCCTGGAAACAGCCGAAAGTGAAGTCCTGGTTGGCACCGGTCCCGGCTATTTGGCTGAACAGGGTTTCGCCCTTATTGTTGGCGATTCGATCAGCGTAACCGGCTCTTGGGAAAATGAAGAGTTCAAAGCAATGGAAATCACTCACAACACCAATGGTGAAACCATTATCCTACGCGATGAGCGGGGAAGGCCGATGTGGAGCGGTGCTGGTCGTAACGCACAGAATAGTTCGTAATGACGGCTAACAACCCGCTCAGTGACGCCCAACGTGACTCTTCAGCCGACTGGACCAACCTTCAGAAACAGATGCATCGCAGCCGCTACTATGGAGATTTGTCCACTCTTCGCGTAAAATGCCTGGCAGCTTGTAGGTGGACCCCTTTAATGGAGTAATATTGCGTGATGCGCTAAACTGTTAAACAATGGGTATGATTCATTCTGCGTAGCCTGTCCCTGCGAAGGCGGGGATCTGCGTACAAGGTCCTTTCGTAGGACAAAGTCCTTTTGTAAGAATCTTTGATGTTCTTTGTTCGCGAAGCGGTCATTAAGCGACCTGTTTTTGAAGTGAGTTTATCTTATGAGCCAACTTATTCTAGTCGTTGACGATGAAATCAGCCTGGTCAAGGTAGTACGTGGCTACCTCGAACAAGCTGGTTACCAGGTCGTCACGGCAAGCAACGGACGTGAAGCTCTGTTTGCCGCGCGCGAACACCAGCCCGATCTGATCATTCTTGACTTGATGATGCCTGTGATGGATGGCTTTGCATTCATTCGTGAATATCAGCGCGAGGGATCCACACCTATTATTGCCTTGACAGCCCGTATGGACGAAATGGACAAGGTATTGGGTCTGGAAATGGGGGCGGATGATTACATCACGAAACCATTCAGCCCCAGGGAGCTCGTAGCCCGTGTACGCGCTATCTTGCGCCGCGCGGGCGGCGCGCAGCCTGAATCCAACATGCTTCGAGCAGGAGGCCTCACTCTGGATCGTGATGCCCGCATTGTCGTCGCAAATGGGCAGGAATGCGAACTCACACCCATGGAATTCGGTTTGCTTGAAACTTTAATGAGCAATCCCGGACGGGCTTTCAGCCGTATGGAGTTGCTGGAGCGCACGCAAGGATTTGCCTACGATGGATATGAACGCACGGTCGATGTACATGTTAAGAACCTTCGCAAGAAAATAGAAGAAGATCCAGGCAGCCCCGTCCACGTCCTAACCGTGTTTGGCGTGGGTTACCGCTTTAGCACCAATCTGTGAGTCCAATGCCTTCCAGACTCTGGGTGAAACTTACTCTCGCTTTTGTGTTCGTTGCCCTGATCGGCGTTTTCCTGGTGGCCATTCTGGCAAATCGGGCCACCGCTTTGGGTTTCCAACGTTACCTTAACAGCGGTGAGACGGACCAATTCCTCGGTTTACAGGAAGATCTGAGCAGCTTCTTTTCCCAACAACAGAGTTGGAGTGGCGCAAACACGGTGCTGCGGAGAAGTGGTATCGGACCCGAAACAGGCAGTGGTGGCTATTTCTTACGCGTAATTGATGCCAACGGTGAGGTCGTCGCTGCACGTGGAGGCCAAGGACGATCCGCAAATGAATTTGACTTCGAATTACCTATCCTGCTCAATGGTCAGCGAGTGGGAACCTTACTGGTTTCTCAAGCTGGACAAGGTGGTCGCGCGGGAGAACAGTACTTGGACTCTGTGAATCAAGCTATTGTCTGGTCTGGAATCGCAGCCATCACCATCGCCCTGCTATTAGGGATCATCCTCGCACAACATTTGACCCGGCCATTGCGCCAACTCACAGCCGCCACACAAGCAGTGGCTGCGGGCGATTTAAGTCAGCAGGTGACGGTAAGCAGCAATGATGAACTAGGAGAATTAGCCCGCGATTTCAACCAGATGGCCCGTACCCTGGAGTCATCAGAAGCCCAGCGCCAACAAATGCTGGCCGACACCGCCCATGATTTACGAACCCCGATCAGCGTCATGCGTAGCCATCTGGAAGCGATGCTCGACGGAGTTTTCCCTGCAACCCCCGAAAATCTGGCCGTTGTCCACGAGGAAACGCTGCATCTCGGCCGTCTTGTCGATGATGTCCGAACATTGTCTCTTGCCGAGACAGGTCAATTGCCTCTCACCATCGCACCGCTTGACCTGGCTGATCTTGTGCAACAGGTTGTGGCAGCTTTCTTGCCGCTGGCTGAGGCCGACGGCATTCAACTAAATACCATACTATCGGAACCGGAACCGATAATGGGCGATGCCGCCCGTTTGCATCAGGTTCTGGCCAACTTGCTAGCCAATGCAATTCGCTATGCACCACAAGGAGATTTCGCTGCGCGACCGCTTCGCGATCAGGATCCCCCAACGATAAATGTGACACTGCGCGATAACTTGGAGTCAGTGCAAGTGAGCATCCAGGATAACGGGCCCGGCCTGACTGAAGAACAACAACAGCATGTCTTTGACCGTTTCTGGCGTTCTGATGCAGCCCGCAGCCGCAACGAAGGCGGTTCGGGGTTGGGCTTGACCATTGCACGGAGCATCGTAGAAGCGCATGGTGGATCTATTTCTGTCGCCAGTCAGACGGGATCCGGCACGGAATTTATCGTAACGTTTCCCAAACAACACCCGTAGAGCATTGATCCTGGCCGCATCCGGCATCAGTTGCCGAACTGTTCACACGGCCGTTTCCTGTAGAAAACAACTCAGCGTGTGTCCAGGCCTTATGCTGGCCCTGACGGCCGTTCCCTCTGGGAAATCAATCCGGTGCGACTGCCAGCTATGCACGACAGTCCCATCGGGCAGCCGCACACGAACCATGTAAGCGATGCCCAAAAACTGCCGCGCTAAAATGGTTGCGCCCCCACCGGCATCGGCGACCAACTTGACGTCATCAGGCCGCACAGCCACATCCACGGCCGTTCCTTTAGGCAGCGACAGAACTCGGGGCATTAGACCAAGTGACGTCTCAACACCGCGATCGGTCACATGACCAGGGATGAAATCCGTTTGCCCCACGAATTCTGCCACAAAACGCGTTCGTGGTCGGTGGAACACATCCTCCGCCGGCCCGACCTGCTCCAGACGACCGTTATTCATCACGGCAATCTCATCCCCAAGGAAGAGAGCCTCCTCCTGATCGTGCGTTACAAAAACGGCCGTCGTACCGCCGCGCTTGAGCAGATCCTTAACTTCTTGCCTTACCTCAACTCGTAAAGCGGCGTCAAGATTGGAGAACGGTTCATCCAACAGCAATACAGCCGGCTGCGGTGCCAGAGCCCGTGCCAGGGCCACGCGCTGTTGCTGTCCTCCCGAGAGTTCATGCGGCATGCGATCCCCCATTCCTGCCAACCCAACGAACGCCAACATCTCCTGCACACGTCGCTCTTTGTCTCGCCCGCGGGGCAACCCAAAACCAACATTTTGCCCCACACTCAGATGGGGGAAAATGGCATAGTCTTGAAAGACCATCCCCGCCCGTCTCTTTTCCGGTGGTATAGATAATTGATCCCCAGCCACCAACTGGCCATCAATTTCTATTGAACCCCCATCCAATTCTTCAAAACCGGCGAGCAGCCGCAGCGTCGTTGTCTTGCCACAACCACTCGGGCCCAGCAAAGCCAGGATCTGACCGGGTGCGATATCAAACGACACATCCTGTACAACCAGCAGTGAGCCGAATGATTTGCTTAGATTCTTGCAGAGAACAGTGGGCCGGTTCATGCCATCATTACCGTAATACAACCTTTCCAGGTTGTGCGTTTTATCAACCTCTGTCGCGAAATGTCAACAAGGCCAGCGGCAAAGAGGAAAGCAGCAGCAGTAATAGTGTCGGCGCGGCTGCTCTGGCGAAGAAAGCCTCATTTATATTCGTCCAGACCTGGGTCGAGAGCGTTGTGAACCCCAATGGGCTGAGAATCAGTGTCGCTGGCAGTTCTTTCATGCTGGTTAAGAAAACGAGAGCGCCTCCGGCCAGAACCCCCGGCAAAACCAACGGAAAGGTAATGTTCCGAAAAACACTCAACGGCTGTTTCCCAAGGCTTCGCGCAGCCTCCTCCAGACCAGACGATATCTGCAGCAACGAGGCTCGCTGGGAACCAACACTCTGCGGAATAAACAGGATTACATACGCGGCCAACATCATCGGTACGGATTGGTAAAGTGACGGAACATATTGAATGCCAAAAAATACCAGCGCTAAAGCGACAACAAGTCCTGGTAAGGCAAAACCAATGTAGCTCAGTCGTTCCAGCAAGCGGCTCAACCGGCTGGGCCGGCGCACAACAAGAATCGCGATCGGCAAGGCCAAAATCATGGCCAGCAAAGCAGCCAACAAAGAGACGGAAAGCGAGCTCAAAGCCGGTTGAAACAATGAAGTTAACGACTGCAAATTGCCGCTTAATCCACCTGGACTTTGCACAGCCCAATCCTGCTCGCGAAGCGGTCGCGCAGCGACATTCCAGCCACGCCAAAGCCAGATCAATAGACCTATCGTTGGCAATACAAGCGTGACAAATGTCAGAGAGCCCAGAAATAGTTGGGCTGGCCATTGCCACCGGCCCAGTTTGACTGGGCGGAGCCGGCGTGCCGCACCGCTTGACAGTCGCGCGTATCGCGCCTTACCGCGTGAACGAGACTCTAGAAGAAGAATCGTGATCGTAATGACTACCACAACCAGAGCCAGGGCTGCGGCCGTATCCAGTCGATAGCTCAAGTAACGATTATAGATAATCCGCGTAAACGTACTGTACTGCCACATCGTAACTGCGCCAAAGTCACGTAACACATACAGCATTACGAGCAGCCCTCCAGCCACAATCGAAGGCCGCAAGTAAGGCAAAGTCACGCGCACAAACACCTTTCGGGGCGACAGGCCCAGGCTGCGGGCAGCTTCCAGCAGGGATGGATCCATCCGCTGAAAAGCAGCACGAACCGGCAGCAAGATGTAGGGAAAACCAATGAAGGTTAGAACCAGGAATGCGCCGGGAAAGCCAATCAGACTGGGCAGGCGAGCGATGCCAGTCCAAGGTTCCAGAAACTGCTGTAAGAGCCCTTTTGGCGCCAGGATAGTCATATAGACGAACGCAGCGACATAACTGGGCAATACCAATGGTAACGCAGCCAGGATCGCCCACATTCGTCTTCCGGGCAAATCGGTACAGACAGTCAACCACGCAACCGGTACCGCGATGACTGCCGCAGCGAAGGTCACCGATCCAGCCAGCACCATGGTGTTTAGCAAAATATCAAGAGTGTTCGCCTTTGATAGGATTTCGACTGCTTCTTGTCCCGCCCCAGCCATTCGCAAAATCAAGTAAAAGGGCACCAAAAGAATCAGCGCCACGACCGCAACTGCCGCGCCCGTTAAGACAAGCTGAGTGGTAAGCCGGCGCGGTATTCGCCACACGCCTGGCTCTGACCTGCGCATGAAGCGAGATCGCAGTGGAACCGGTATCTGATTACTGAGATTCATATCTTCTCGCACCACCTACTATGCCCTACAATGCGTGTAGGGGCAGGTTTGAAACCTGCCCGTAGGGACAAGAGCGGCAATTTCTCCCATAATCTCGTAGAGTTCAATCAATAATGCCCAGGTCCAACAACAACTCCTGAGTTCCTCGTATGTCCGCCAAGCTAGCGAGAGGAATAGTTAGAGCCATGGCATCCAGTTCGGCCAGCGGTGGTAGCATCCCAGATACGGCAATACCTTCGACGACCGGGTACTCAAAAGTTTGTGCCGCGAAGTACTGCTGTCCAGGAACCGAAAGCAAGAATGACAGAAATTTCTCGGCATTTTCTCTATTTTGCGAACTCTGGAGGATGCCGGCTCCGGACACCAGGATTAGCGAGCCTGGCCCTCCGGCTGGCAGAAAATAGTTTCGAGCGGGAAAATCTTCCCCTTCCTCGGCCAAAAAACGATGCAGATAATAATGGTTTACAAAACCCACATCTATTTCCCCAGCAGCTACCCCAGCAACAATTGGTGTGTTGTTGGGATAAACCAAGGGATCGTTGGCTTGAATTCCCTTCAACCATGCGCGCGTCTTCGCTTCGCCCCAGGTAACACGCATTGCCGTAACCATAGCCTGGAACGAGCTGTTGGTCGGCGCCCAACCGATACGACCACGCCATTCAGGATCAACAAATCCATAGATGTCGTCAGGCAATGCAGCTTCCGGATCAGGGATAATTTCACGGTTATAGACCACAGTGCGGGCGCGGCCAGAAATACCCAGCCAATCTCCATCCTCAGAAGCAAATCGGGGAGCGACCCTATCCAAGGTTTCCTGCGGCAAAGGGGCGAGGAGGCCGGCCGCTTGTACCGCTCCAAGTCCACCAGGATCTTGAGCGAAGAAGATATCGGCCGGGCTGCTATCCCCTTCTTCCAATAGCAGGCCCGCAATTTCAGAGGTACTGCCATATCGTACGCTTACCGCAATTCCGCTCACTTCTTCAAACTGATCAATAATCGGCTGCACCAGGCTTTCCGAACGACCAGAATATAGGATCAGTTCACCTGTTCCTGACGCGTTGTCACTCACAACAACAGGCGCACTGTTGCTATCTGGAGAAGCCGGCTGGCAGGCCACCAATGTACTGATCAGCGCCAGGAAGGCGGCTAAAATAGAGGTTATTCGCCTCACGTTGATGGTCTCTATCCCACAAGAATCATTTTGCATAATCGCACCAAGCAGATAAGAAAAGTATATTAGAGGGCTTGTCTTCTTCTTCCGGAAGGGGATTATGGGCTGAAGGAATATGCCAAACAAGGCCAAGCGTTAACTCGACTCTTAACCCCGACTGTGTGCAATTTTGAACCGGGGTTAAAAAATATTGTTATCAAAAAAGGGGCGCCACCTAAAGTGTCACCCCTTCAATACTCAGTAGAGGCGGGTTTGAAACCCGCCCCATTAGAACAGCGGGCCTAGCGACTAGCGGAACAACTCACGTACAATGATCAGACGTTGAATCTGGCTTGTACCCTCGTAGATCTGATAAATCTTGATGTCACGCATCAATTTTTCTACCGGATACTCGGACATGTAGCCATAGCCACCAAACACCTGCACGGCGTCAGTGCAAACCTTCATGGCCATATCGGCTGCATACGCCTTAGCGAATGCAGCTGCCGTCGTGTTACGACTACCGCTGTCTACAGCCCAAGCCGCTTTGTAGACAAGCAAGCGAGCCGCCTCGACTTGAATGGCCATGTCGGCAATCATATGGCCAATCGCTTGGTGTTCCCAGATCGGTTTGCCCATTGAGACGCGTTCTTTGGCGTATTGGATCGCTTCATCCAGGGCACGCTGGGCGACGCCCACAGCACCGGCAGCTACCGACGGCCGGCTGTGATCAAAAACGCCCATGGCATAGTAGAATCCCTTACCTTCTTCACCCAGAAGATGAGTTACAGGCACCTTGACATTGTCGAAAATGACTTCGGCCGTATCCGTCGCATGTTGTCCCATCTTCTCAAACGGTTTCCCAGTACTCACGCCTTCCCAATCACGTTCGACGATGAAGAAACTCATACCCTTATAACGGCTCTTAGTGCCGCGTAATTCAGGATCAGTATAAGCCAAAACGGTATAGAAATTAGCGTTGGTGGCGCCTGTGATAAACGTCTTGCCGCCCGTAAGGACGTAATGATCACCATCCTTAATAGCCACTGTAGCTATACCTGATACATCAGAACCAGCTTCCGGTTCTGTCACACAATATGCGCATAATTGGCCATCAGCCATGCGATTGCCATATTCGGTCTTTTGCTCCTCATTACCGGCAATGAGAATAGGTAGCATGCCCAGGCTGTTTACCCCTATTGCCGTACTAATACCGGAACAACCCCAGGATAATTCTTCAGTGACCAGACACTCCTCGAGCATACTCAGGCCAAGACCCCCATACTCCTCCGGGGTATTCATCGTGGTCAACCCCAGTTCCTGCGCCTTCTTGATAATAGGCCACGGAAACTCATGCGTCTTGTCGTAATGTTCAGCCTTGGGCGCGATCTCATTACGCGAGAAATCCCGCGCCAGCTTCTGAATCATTTTATGTTCTTCGCTCAGATTGAAACTGATTGAATCGTTCATTGCGATGGCTCCTTTCTTCTTTTAGGTCGGCTAAGCTGTCTTGCCGGTGGTCACACTCTCCCGACTTAACCTTAGCCTATGAATATCAGTCAAACAAATTGTCAGAGCGTCTGTTCCTGTTCGCCTTCATCACCATCCGTCGAATCAGATGTTGGAGATTCTTCTGCTGATTCGCCGGTCTCATCAGGCTGCTGAGCATCCGCCACATCTGCGGTTGTCTTGTCTTCTACCGAGTTGGCACTGCTCTCTTCTGTCTTCTCCACGCTTTCTGCAGTCGGGGCCGTCTCGTCTTGATCTACGGCCGTCCCCCTCCAACGTCGCCAAATCCACGCTGATGACTTCATCCTCTTGGGATACCTCGAGGATCGCCTCACGCGGAACTGTGCCTTGTTCGGCCAGGGGGCCCTTGACAAAAACACGGGAAAGCGAAATGCCGACAATCGTTCCCATCTCATCTAGAATGACATCACCAACTGTGCCAAGTTTTGTTCCACCCGGCGTATGTACTTGATAGCCCTGCAGCTCTTTCAGACGCTTCCAGTTCTTGGCTTCGGTCAACTCCTTGTCGTTCGTAATGACTTCAGAATTCTTTACCAGGACAACATCAATACCAAAGAGCACAACATCTTCGCTATGGATCACCTGTGCCCTGCGCCGGATCCTCCCCTCTGTGCCAAGGAAGAGACCGGCTAGCTCCCGAAGATCAGCATCAACATACACATCTTTTGTCCGGCCTAGCATTCGGCCTTCGGTCACACTGATGATTGGTTTGTTCTCGAGATCCTTTCCTAGTCGCATTGTATTGTGTCCTCCTTCCCGAAATAACAGATTGCATCACAGCTTGCTGGAAACAGATTTCCGTTGGCCGATGCTACACAAATAATTATAGGTCGAATCCAAAGGCAGGTAAAGCACCATAACGCACTATGTCATAAAGCCATAATATCGCTTCCAACTGCCAATAAAATAGAGCCAGTTATCAGCATCCCGACAGGTCATGTATTCCCGGTCTCCAGACGTATCCTGCGCAAGCGCTCCAGCAGTTCACTTATCATCATTGCCGTAGCGCCCCACACTTTATATCCTGCTACGTCGTAATAAGGAACCGTGATACGATGCCCACGAAAATCCCAAGGCTCTTCACCGCGGGCCGCCGGATCAAACAAATAGTGCAAAGGCACCTCTATAATCTCAGCGACTTCCTCCGGATTCGGTACAAAATGGGGCTGTTCGCCGTTACTGTACCAGGCGACAAACGGATGAACCTCAAAATCCGAAGGTGGAATATAGAGCGATGCCAATTCACCTAGAACCTCCAATGCACTCGGATAGACTCCAATTTCCTCTTCTGTCTCACGCAATGCGGTCCGCAACAAGGTCTCTTGTTTCTCGTGCTGCCCTCCAGGAAAAGACATCTGGCCCGCGTGAGAATTCAGATCGTCCCGGCGGCGGGTCAAGACAAGGTGCAGCTCGCCTTCCTTATGAAAAAGCAAAACAAGAACCCCTCCAAGCCGCGCTCGTCCCGACAGATTCTGCGGACGCTGGCTGGCACGCGTAGCTGGTGTCATCATTTTCTGCGCAGAATACGCATCAAAGTCAGTCAAGGTAAGCGCCTGTTTCACATCGTGGATTGTGAACATCATGCTTTACCGCTTCAGCTAATCTACTTTTTCTTCAGAAATTCGCCGAAAAATGTAACCTGCACCGCGCTCTGAAGTGATATATCGCGGTCGTGTCTTATCTTGCTTATCTTCGATCTTGCGACGTAAGCGGTGCAAGTGAACATGTAGCCTATCTTCATAGGCAGGTTCAGCAGGCCACAAACGCCGCAGGATGTATTCTGTGGTGACGGTTCGTCCAGCGTTACGCATCAGAAGATAAAGCAATTTCGTCTCTGTTGGAGTGAGCGAAACGGGTTGCCCATGCACCATGGCACAACGCTCCGGAAAATCGATCTGCAAACGGTCGTCAACATAGGTGAGCGATGCCAATGGGTAAACAAATTCTCCCATGCGTTGTATCAGCCGGCGTACACGGGCCAATAGTTCGCCCGGGCTGAAGGGCTTTACAATATAATCCTCAGCGTGCTTCTCAAGACCTTCCAGTATTGTAGTCTCGTCACCCGCGGCCGTCAGCATAATGACCGGCAGATCACTGTACTGGTGCACGGTATGGCAAAACTCAAACCCACTCATACCCGGTGGCATGTGCAAGTCAACTATCGCCAAATGGGGCAACCCATTCTCTGCGATGTTATTCAGCGCCTCCTCGCCGGATGTGACCGTGAACACATTGAAGCCGGCCTGATCAAGTGTATGCCTGACAATCCGCAAAGTATACGCATTGTCGTCTACGACGAGGATATTGTGCTGATTTTCTTGTAGCGTCATGATTTCACTTACCTGTTTTGCTTTTCACCTGTTTAATACTTTGATACAGTATTTGCGTGACAAGCACCATCTCACGTTTGCTGATTTTAGCAGAGAGAGAGTGGTGACTCAAGCACAGTTGTCATGGTTTCCGTTGGTTGCTTATAATCCTGGAGCAAGCGAGACGTGACCATCATCTATTGGACGGCCAGCTGGCTTATTGGAATCTGGGTCGCTTCCTTCCTGGAAATGTCCTGGCTATTCTGGCTCATTGCAGTCATAGTGGGCATCTTGGGAGCTGTTCTCTGGCGTCAAAAGCCAATTTCTCGCTTGCTGTTCATCTGCCTTTCCGCCGCCAGCCTCGGAGCGATCCGTTACAGTCAGGCCTCGCTGCCTTTAGATGGCGACCATATTTCCAACTACAACGGAATTGAGTCCGTTACATTGACTGGGCTGGTCGCGCAGGAACCTGATGTGCGGGACCAGACAACCTATCTGCTTGTAGAAGCAGAAACGATATCCGTAGCAGACGACAACGAACTACCCGCCCACGGGCTTGTCCGCGTAGGGACCGCTCGTTTTCCGACGTTCTCGTACGGATCTCGCCTACACATAAACGGCCGTTTAAAGGTGCCGGTAAACAACAGAGATTTCGACTACCGGCGATACCTCGCCCAGCGTAGTATCTACAGTGTGATGAACCGGCCTGAAATTGTTGTTATGGAAACTGGTTTAGGTAATCCCATTACACGACTTTTGCTGCAGATTAAGACGCGGGCACAGGGAACGATTGATCGCCTCTTTCCCGAACCGCAAGGGGCTCTACTAAGCGGTATCCTGTTGGGTAACGATCAAGGGCTGCCCGCGGATCTTGTCGAGGATTTCCAAGCCACAGGGATGACCCACATCATCGCTATTTCGGGTTTCAATATCGCTATCATAGCTGGAATCTTGTTGCGCGGCAGTCGCTATTTTGTTGCCTATCGAGCATCAGCGATAATGGCCCTCGTCGGCATCACACTGTACACCATTCTTGTAGGGGCCGAGGCATCAGTTGTTCGCGCCGCGATTATGGCGGCTCTCTTCATTGTGGCCGTACAGTTTCTCGGCCGGCCAACTTTTCTTCCTGCTGCATTGTTTACGGCCGCTCTTTTCATGACGCTCGCCAATCCACTTGTCCTATGGGACGTAGGCTTCCAGCTCAGTTTTGCGGCCGTCCTCGGATTGATGCTTTACGTAGGTCCGTGGAGCAAGAAGATCGGAGAGCGTCTTCAACCACATATGGGTCTTGTCAATACCCAGAGAATGACGCGAATGACTGCTGATATCCTGCTGGCTACGTTAGCTGCCGTCTTGATGACTTTACCCGTCCTCCTGTTTCACTTTGGCACGTTCCCCTTGATCACTCCCTTGGCCAACATCTTTATCTTGCCCGCCCAGCCAGGCGTTATGATTTTGGGGGGATTAGCGACCACTTTCGGTATGATTCTACCCGCTCTCGGGCAGATTCCTGCCTGGATGGCATGGTTATTGCTGACCTACACGATCAGTATGGTGCGTTTCTTTGCCTCTCTGCCACTTACGAACTTGCCCATCTCTGTTTCCTTAGGTGGCGTGATTGCTTTCTATGCTATGGTCTTAGGCTTCACATGGCTAAATGGCTTGGATAAGCAGAAGCGTCTCGATATAGTCGGCCGTTCTCAGCAGAGTCGCATAATTCGTGCTGTGCTCGGGGCCACTATAATCTTGGCCGGCCTGATTGTTATCTGGGCATGGAACCAACCCGACAACAAACTACACGTTACTTTTCTAGATGTGGGTCAGGGAGATGCCATCTTCATCCAGACCCCGGATGGGCACCAAATCCTGGTGGATGGAGGGAGGTATCCAAGTATGTTGCTGGACCGGCTGGGACGAGAGATGCCATTCTGGGACAAAGATATCGATATCATGGTGGCCACTCACCCCGATGAAGATCACGTTACCGGACTTGTCGAAGCGCTCGGCCATTATCGGGTGGGTATGCTGGTCACCAATGGGGAGAAGGAAGATGAAGCAACTTACTATAATGCCTTGCTGCAGTTCGCAGAATCCGCCCAGGTGCCAATTCACAATGCCATAGCAGGAGAGGTGTTCGAACTGGGCAATGGAGTGCGCCTCGAGATTTTACACCCTGATTCGGGAGTGAGTCTCGAAGAACGAAACGATAACTCACTATCTATGCGCCTGGTTTACGAAGATTTTTCGTTACTCCTGACAGGTGACGCTGAGGACAAAGCAGAGCGGATTATGTTACAGAGCGGCCGGTCCTTGCATTCACTTGTATTTAAGGCAGGGCACCATGGTTCTGGCTCCTCCAGCAGCCGGGCTTTTCTACAAGCAGTGCAGCCACAAATCATCATCATCTCCGTTGGTGAAGGCAATCGCTATGAACATCCGCACCCCGAAATGCTGCAGCGTGCGCAGGAAATCGGAGCGGCCGTCCTCCGTACAGATGAGCTTGGTTCTATCGAGTTGATAAGTGACGGTCACGAAGTCTGGTGGAAAGCCAGCGCCAATTAGGCAAGACATGGTCAATAGTGTCGATTATTTCGGCCGCCCTTCCCCTCACCGAAAATATACCTTTTGAACATTATCTGAGTAGGTACTCGTTTGATGAGTTGCGTAAAGGGTTCGGACTATAGATTGCGTGATGCGAAGAAACGAGGAAAGGACAATCATGTATGTGCTTATGTTGAACTGGTTGCCCAACTTCGGTATGATCCGCTTATGCGAAGTCGGGGTGACAGTGAATCAGTCTCGATTTTCACCCTCAGATCAACCCGAAGTTGAAAGGGTTGAATTATCTCCGACGTTGGCAACTATTGCCTAAGAATTCCAATCAACCACCAAGGTGCCTATGATACACGAGCTCACATCTTCAACCACATACGAACAAAAAGAAGCCGAAGCTATCCGGCAGTTCAAGACCCTCCTCTCGCAAGGCCAAACTGTCTCAATCAAGAAAAATGTAAAGCATATATTTAAAGATAGAGACAAAAAACCAAATTTAGACCTTCGCCACTTCAACGAGGTGATAAGTGTCAACACAGACAACCAAACCGCCACGGTTGAAGGGTTGACCTCTTTCTATGATCTGGTCGATGCTACCTTGGCCTTTGACCTAATGCCTCAGGCAGTGCCTGAGCTAAGATCTATCACAGTCGGAGGAGCAATTGCCGGGCTAGGTGGACAGTCTTCAAGCTTCAAATTTGGCCTGGTTCACGAAATGGTAACCAGCTTTGACCTTCTCACTGGGGAAGGCGAGGTCATTCATTGTTCGCCTCAATCCAATTCAGACATATTTTACATGTTGCCTAACTCATACGGTTCCTTGGGGTATGTTTTGAAGTGTAACATCAAACTCAACAAGGTTTCCCCATACCTAAAAGTGCAATACCTCAGATTCTCAATAGCCGAAGCGTTTTTTGCAGCGATGGCCAAGGCAGTCAAGTCATCTGAAGCAGATTTTATTGAAGGAGTCAGCTTTTCTCCCACTGAATACATTCTGCTCATCGGGAACTACAGCGAAATCATACCACCAACAGAGAGCTGTTTTATTCCCCTGCATAAACCCTTCTTCAAGAGCATCCAAGATCCAAGGGTCAATGTCAACTACCTGACCATCAGAGACTACATTTGGCGCTGGGATCCGGATGCGTTTTGGGCAACTGACCAAAAGAACTTGATTGGTTCACTCTTACTAAACCCCATATTCAGAAAAACCCTCGGCGGGCCAATATTGCGGTCAGATAGGCTTATTAAGATAGGCCAACTCAGAAATAGTTTGCGCAAGAAAGGGTCAGCCAAATTCGTTTTTCTAGAGGCAAGACGCAAAGAGGCGCTCATTCAAGACGCCGCCATTCCCATGAATGCCGCCGCAGAATTTGACGATTGGTTGGCAAAAAAGCTCCATATATTTCCACTTTGGTACTGTCCCGTAAAAACCACCAAACCCATAGGCACCTATCCACTCTACAAACCTGAATCTGAAACCGTGATCGATTTTGGCTTCTACATCTCCATGGAGCTAGAAGATCACATGGAACCCACCTATTACAACCAACAAATCGAGAAAAAGCTGGTGGAAATAGGCGGGTTGAAGTGTCTCTATTCAGACACCTTCTTTAGCAAAGAACAGTTTTGGTCAATCTACGACAAAACAACATACGATCAAGTCAAAGCCAAATACGACCCCAACAATACTTACCTCGACCTCTACCAAAAAGTAGTCAACGAAGTCGCCTGATTGGACAGTCTCCTAGTTGTCGGCCGTTCCCCCAGTGCCAGAAGCAGCCTTGACTGCGATCATCCCATTCGACCAGTTGGCTTCCGCGCGAGGCAAACATCTGGAGATTAGAACCACGGCTACTATTTGGGGATTCCCGCGCGTAAGAATACAATCGATCTTCTGAACGCATGAACTAGAGGGTGTTTGATGAGACTTAAACGAATCACACTCGTGTGGATACTCCAATTTCTACTATTGTCCGCATGTTCAAGAGATGGGGGAATCCCTACTAAAGAACCACCATCGTACGACATATCAGTCACCAAGCCGGCAGCGACGCCTTCCCCGCTCCCTACCATCACCCTTCCCCCTCCTACCACGACTCCGGAGCCGACACCGATCGTTCCATCGATCAGCGTTGAAGAACAGACGCTCGCTGAAGACGGTCATTTGACCATCGACAATGTGACCACTCCTGACGACGGTTGGGTGGTCATATACCAGGATATAGATGAAGAGCCTGGTGATATGCTAGGCCAGCAAGCTGTAACCGCAGGTAACAACTCGAATGTGACCGTTACCATCGCGCCTCGTGATGCCACTCCCAACCTCATTGCCGCGCTGCACATAGATGCTGGTGCGCATGGCAAATTCGAGTACCCGGGTCCGGATTCGCCTCTTAAAGATGGTACAGACGCTGTCACCGCAGCTTTCCAGGTTGAAATTCAATTGCCTGAGCCTGTTATCAACGTAACTGACCAGATCATCGCCGAAGATGGCTTAATAACTGTTGAAGAGGTCTTTACGCTCGAACCAGGATGGCTTGTTATTCATAGCCTGGAGAACGATAAGATTGGACCAGCCATAGGACAAATACCATTGCAAGGAGGCCAGAATAGAAACTTGGTGTTCCCCATACGCTGGCGTGTCGCCTCGACGAAGCTCATGGCTGTTTTGCACCAGGACATAGAACAGCCAGGCGGGTTTAATCCCGCAGTTGACCTGCCCGTCCTTAATGGGGGGGAACCAGTCGTTGCCGAAATTAATGTTACCTTACCGCCGGATATATTTGTCTACAATCAGCTGCTCCATGAAGGAAAAATATCCATAGAGAGAGTCATTAGTGATGGACCGGGATGGGTTGCAGCATATGTTGATGATGAAGGACAACCGGGTCTGATTATTGGTTTCACCCTGCTTCAAGACGGTATCAATGAGGATGTTGAAGTGGAACTCCCGGCAACAGCTGCCAGCTCCCGGCTTTTCCTTATCTTACATGAGGACTCCGGCAACAAAGGTGAGTTCGATTTCCCAGCCGCCGATCTCCCCGTCATCCACCAAGGGCACTTACTCACTCCAGTTGTTGTTCAGACCAATTCCGGCAACTATTTGATCACCAAAGATCAGCCCCTTAGCGAGCAAAACACCATAGAGGTGCCGCTGGTTGTTGCCGATCTTGATACCTGGGTTGTTGTCTACAACCTCGACGAGACAGAAGAACCAGGTGAGATTGTCGGTCAGACGTGGCTGCCGGCCGGCATCAACCGTGATATACAAGTAACTATCAATCCTGACCTTAAATCTAATGCACTTCTTGCCGTTCTGCATCAGGATAGTGGTAATTTACAGCAGTTTGACTTCCCCGACGGTGCAGATGCCCCACTCCGGCGCAACCTTGTACCCATCCAATCCTCCTTCACATTGACAACAGTCCCGGATCCGGTACAACTGATTCCCTGATAACCAGGTTCTTTAGACGGCTGGAGCGCTGCCTTTCTTGCCGTGTTTCCCTCTCTGATTTCGTGCGATCCGGCAGCATTCTAAACCTTCTGCGGCCGAAACCCGGAATTCACGAAGAATTCATGCCAATCGCGCTTCCATTTCACGTGGCATTCATGTTACATTGCAGCTAATTGTGGAAGGATCATCATACGATGAAATGGCACAAGGTAGTATAGACAGTCATGTTCCGTGCGTGTCGCGAGCAAAAGCAGCAAGGTGGCAACTGCTTGATCACAAAGGAGCGAGGTATGGGGTGAAAAAACAGTTTCTAGATTCCAGTCCAACTACTGAAATGAAAAGCACATGATTTCTTGTGAAAGGAGAATTTAGACGAATGAGCAAATTAAGAATTGCAATCTTACTGACACTGCTACTCGGCCTCGTGGTATCGTTGGCAACTTTTGCCGGCGGTTTTTCAGTGGTCAAGTACGAGGATACATCGGCAAAAATCACGCAGCCCAGCAAAACGATCAATACACCGCAGTACATATTCAACGGGGACTTCATGCACTGGGAAAATGGCTACCCAGCTGCCTGGGATGTTCCCACTCCGGTGTTGTCTCCCGGCTGGGAAGTACATTTCGCCAATGTGGACCTTACCAAAGCGGGAACTCGCGAGGGAGGATCAGCACCCGATCCAACCATGCCACCGCCCGATGACGCAATAGGATACAATCCAGGGGCAGGTTACTTCTTCCGCACAGGGAGCTCCGGCTCACAATATGCAGGGATGTCGCAACAAGTACATCCGTCGCTGGTCGATGGTGAGTACTGGGTACAAGTGCACATGACCGCCTGGGAGCACAACGTTCAGAGTAAGTACAACAGCGTGGCTTGGTACGGCTTTGGCGACACAAAAGATTCCAGCAGTGTTATGGAGTGGCGCGAACTATTTCCAGACGAATACGCTTGCTCCAATGGCGACGCTAAATGCAACTATCTTGGTCGCAAAGAAAGCGTATTCATTCACAGTGGTTCCTATTTACACCTGTGGATGGGCATGAAATTCCCAGACCACAATGCTTGGACAGTTTTTGTCGTGGACGATATATCCATTTCTGACTTCAGTGATGGCATCAACGTTGACATCACCGATTTCACTGACGATGGTGACGTCTACTGGGACCCACGTGCGGAACGCTAGTTCAATAATCTCTTTCAGCCTATTAAACACGGGCTGGTTGTAACAATCAGCCCGTGGAGCCTTTCCTTCCCCAATATGGAGCAGAGTTATTATGGCAGTACTCAATAGTAACTTCAAAAGAATTCTTCTATTACTGTCCGTTGGTCTGATCCTGGCCGCGTGTTCGGATTTCGAATTACCGTCTATTGTTTCTGTGGAAGAGGACCCGGCAGCCGCAGTAACATTAGCACCTTTGGCGACAGAGGCAGCCTCAGAAGAGCCTTCTCCCGTCGCAGAATCGGCTACCGAACCTCCTCCACCTGCCACCGAAGTAATTTCACCCACTGCTGAGAACACGGTAACGCCAACACCTGAAAGTATGCCTACGGCGACTTCACCCCCTGAGCCGACGCCCCTCCCGGTTAGCATAAGAAGTGATACGGCCGACATGATCCTGGTAAGTGGCGGCGAATTTGAAATGGGAGCTCGTGCACCCCAATTGCTGGAAGAATGCAACAAATTCCGCCAAGGGTGTGAGGAAGCTTGGTTTAGCTCGTCAGAACCGATCCACCTTGTGCAAACTGATCCCTTTTATGTGGATGTATACGAAGTCACCAACGAAGATTTCCTACGATTTCTCAATGACCTGGGTGAGGTCGACGCTGCGTGCGCTGGCCAGCAATGCTTCAACGCCAGCGATAGCCAGATTGTTTCTGATAGCGCGGGGCAGTTTTCGTTAGCCGAGGCATTTTTGGACCATCCGGTAACTGGATCCACCTGGTACGGCGCCGGCGCTTTCTGTGAGTGGCGCGGGTCACGATTGCCAACCGAGGCCGAGTGGGAATTGGCTGCGAGTTGGGACAGTGAAACCAGCGCCAAACTTCAGTTTCCTTGGGGCGACGAGTTTGACGGTTCGAACGTAAACTTCTGCGATGTCAACTGTGATCAACCTCAATCAAATAGTGAATACGATGATGGTTATGCCATGACCGCACCGGTTGGCAGTTATGAAAACGGCCGTAGCCCGGCAGGCGCTTATGATATGGCCGGCAACGTTTGGGAATGGACCAACGACTGGTATGACGCTGGCTATTATGGCCAATCTCCAGACGCCAATCCGGCCGGGGCGGAAAGTGGCGAAGACAAAGTAGTGCGCGGTGGATCATGGTTTGACACCGGTAATTTTACCGCTGCCGCGATCCGCTTCCCGGCTCCTCCTGTCGAGTCAGGAGACAGCATCGGCTTCCGTTGTGTGCAAGATGCCCTTCCTGCGGAAGAAGTTTTGGCCCAAGCTCCTGAACCTGAGCTAGAAGTGACTGAAGAGGCCACTGTTGAGCCTGCCGTCGAACCTTCGGCGACCCCTGAACCTACAGTTGAGCCTACAGCCGAGGCAACGGCAACGGTTGAACCAACGGTTGAGCCTACGGCAACTGTTGAACCCACAGAGACTCCTGAACCTACAGTGGAACCTACAGCAGAGCCCACAGAGACTCCTGAACCTACGGTCAAGCCCACGGAGACCCCTGAACCTACAGCAAAAGCAACGGCCGTTGCCGCAGATTCAGGCACCCCCGCATCTACCTCTTACGCCGACTGCGAACGCTTTCCCGGCATCGACAACGGCAGCACGTATGTAGTTGGCGCTTGCGACTGGTTAGCCAAAATCGCTGACAAACTTGGAGTTACTTATCAAGCCTTGCTTGCAGCAAACCCTCAAATCGATGATCCCAACATCATCATTCGTGGACAGATACTCAACGTTCCGCCGCGAGCAGGCGTTCCGGGGTTTCCAGGCCAACCCCCCAGCAGGCCCCCAGGCCCGCCGCCTCCTAAAGGACCACCAGGCGGCAGCCTAAGCCCCTAGTACCCACTGTGCATTCGCCGACAAAACAAAAGGCCCTGTGATTAACACAGGGCCTTTCTTTGTGCACCGTAGTACTATTTATCCTCACGAGAAGGTAGTACTACGGTGCGTTTGGCATAATAATTATCCATAAGCACCACCTCCTCTTGGTATAGGATGGCTTGTGCAGCCTAGGCTGCCTATCAATTTGAAAATGATGAAAGCATTATGGCATACAAAACCATGAATGTCAAACAAGCCGCTGCGCGCAACACTAATTCAAGCTCGCCAATAGCTGTGAGATGTCTAATATTAACGGTTTGCCAGATCGCTTAATGCCGCCAGGACCCGATCAACTTCTTCAACCGTGTTGTAATGTACGAAACCGATGCGCACCAATCCACCTTGCTCCAACAGGCCAAGACCTTCCATGACGGCGACAGCATAGTAATGGCCATGCCAGACAAAGATGCCGCGTTCGCCCAGATAAGTAGCAACCTCTTGCGGCGTGTAACCGCTCAGGCTGACAGCAAACGTAGGCGTCCGGGCTTCCAGGTTTTCAATATCGGTAATGCCATAAACGCGTAAACCCGGAACATGAACAGCCCCAACCAGAAAACGCTCGCTAAGCGACATTTCATAGCGCTTGATGCGCGCCATAGCCTCTACAATCTGACTGCGCCGATCTTGCTGCGGTCCACCAATTTCAGCCAGATAATCAATAGCAGCAGCAACCCCGGCAAGGCTCTCAAAACTTTGTGTGCCTGTTTCCCATTTACCGGCCGGTTTCTCTGGTGCAGGTCGAACTTTGTAAGCTACCATCCCGTCCAACAGATCATACTTGCCGTACAAGATGCCCGTATGTGGGCCGAAATACTTATACGAGGATGATACAAGAAAATCACAGTCGAGATCCTGAACGTCTATTAGGCCATGTGGTGCAAAATGGACCGAATCCACATAGACCAACGCCCCTACATCATGAGCCAGCTGTGCTACTCGTTTCACATCGCTGATACTGCCCACGGCATTGGAAGCATAGGTTACAGCTACCAGCCGTGTCTTCTCATTTAGCATACCTGATAGCGAATCCATTTTCTGCGTACAATCGACTCTGTCAAAATCAAGCCAACGCACCGTGACGCCTCGATCCTCCGCCGCCATCAGCCAGGGAGAAATATTCGCGTCGTGATCCAACCTCGTAAGAATAATCTCATCCCCCTTCTGCCACGACCGGCTGATAGCTCGGCTCACAGCAAACGTGAGGCTGGTCATATTTTGGCCAAATACAATCTCTTCTGGCCGCCGTGCATTCAGGAAATCCACCATAGCCATACGCGCAGCATTGACGATGGCATCGGTGCGGGCGCTGGTGAGGAATGGACCCCCATGGTTGGAGATACCCAGGGTGAGGGATTCGCTGATAGCGTCAATCACACGTTGAGGTACCTGAGTGCCACCGGGTCCGTCGAAATATACGGCTGGTCGGCCGTTCACTTCTTGTTGCAATGCAGGAAACTGTGCTCGCAAGGGAATAGGGTTGAGGTATTGTGATTTTTCAGTCATAGAGTAATTATATCGGCAAATCCACGGGTGGCACCAGATAAAAATGTTCGCATCGTTCGCAGCTTCAGATTATCTATCTATGATAATGTCTGGCGGCTGAACCGGAGATTAGAAACCCGGTTTACGGCCGTAAGGCGCATGATCATAATTCTGCGAGCAACGTCTGCGCCTCTTGCAAGTCAACTGTCTCAAAACCTTCCGCGAACCAGCTAACCACGCCGTCCAGTAACGTGTGCGCCTCTTGCATCCGCCTCTGCCGCTGCCACAAGCGGGCCAGGCTCGTCGCCGCCCGCAGTTCGAGAGACTTGGCCTCTTGACGACGAGCGATAGCAAGAGCCTGCTGGAAACAAACCTCGGCCGCCGGTTCATCTTCGCCCTGCAGCAGGACCTCCCCTTGCAGCCGCTGCAGTTCCGCTTCGAAAAATCGCTCACCTGTTTCCGCCGCTAGTGCAAGCGCTTCTGACAATACTACTAGTCGATCGCGTTCGCCAGCACCAGCTTGGGCAAGAATCGCCAGGCAGAAGGTCATGCTTGATTGATGATCGATTTCCTGGCAGGCAGACAGCGCTTGCTGCAGATTGGCCAGACCCTCGCTTTTCTGCCCGAGGAAAACTTGTGCCCTGCCCTGAAAAATCCCGGCCCAGGCGGCGTAAAAGTCAAACCCTTCATCTGAAGCGAGGCGCATCAGTCTCTCAGACTGGAGGCTGACGAGTTGATATTCACGCCGCAAGAGATGGACGATGCAGCCGGCCATCCCCAAGGCCAGGGCCAGGCTGTAGGGGTGATCTAATTTTTCGGTCTCAACGATGACTTGTTGGCTGCGCTTTAATGCTTGATCGGGATAACCCAAATACCACAGCGCTCGAGCCGACGAAATCAGGGCGGTCAGCCGGATATCCTGGCCAACTGGCGATAGAAACAGGTTTTGCTCCTGGAAATCATGGATGGCCATTGCTGCCTCCAGGTGCTCATGAGCCAGGCGGAATTCCCCCCGGTAGAGCCGCACCATGCCCAGGGCCAGATTAGCCTCAGCCATCTGTGATTTTTTCTGAGTACTTTGGGCCAGGCTATGCAGCTGCAAAGCGATATCGAGCGCCTTGTCATAATCTGTGCGGGTCAAATAACTGGTCCAGAGCATTAACTGGGCCATGAACTGGCTTTCGGTGTCGCCAATCTGCCGGGCTAAATCTCGGGCACGGGCATAACTCTGTCGAACCTCCGCAGCTGCATATCCTCGTCCGGCGCGCAGAGGAGAGCCCAGCGCCAACTGTAGCGCCAGTTCCTGCCGCGAGCGCCGCTCTATCTCATCAGCATCCTGCGTGTCAGGCAGTGTGGCCAGGAGGGCCAATCCCCTGCGGAAGTAAGCGATGGCTGCCCCATTTGCCGATAGTAAATAGGCGCCCTCGCCGGCCATGAGCAAATAACTCGCTGCTTTCTCGGCCCGCCCACCCGCTTCAAAATGGCGGGCCAGCTCGGCGGCATGCTCCATACTCTGATCGACATAGAGCGCCTCTAGAGCGATGCCTGTGGCCTCGTGAATGCGAGATCGGGCGACGTCGTCCAGCTGTTGGTAGGCGAACTGTTGGAAGAGGTGGTGGCGAAAACGGTAACGGGAAACCACCTGGCCGCCAATCTGCTCGCGCGAACCAGCCTCAACTAAATGGTGTTGGTGCCCCAAGACCTCGCTCAGACAGCAGACAACCGGAAATGCTTCATTTCCTTGTACGCCGGCGGCTACTTCAGCCAGGAAAGTTTGACCTTGCACACTGGCCGCGGCCACGGTCGCCTGGCAGCGAGATGTCAGCCGCTCGAGCCGTTCGGCGATGACCGCCTCGACACGCGCAGGTAACTGCTCCCAATCCAACTCCCGGCCGGTCACCCAGCAACCCGCTTCATCCTTCACCAATTCTTCCCGGTTTTGCAGCCCCCTCAGCATCTCCACCGTGAACAAAGGATTGCCACCGGTCTTTTTATAAAGGCTGTCCCGGAATCCCTCGTCGAGACGGTTGGGCTCGCTGTCGACGAATGCCTCGACAAAAGAGTGGCCATCAGCTTGGTCCAGATCGATGTGAATATCGCCGTGGATTCGCTGTAACCCGTTGACGATCGGCAGCAAGGGATGACGGCTCATCTCCCCCGCCTCATACTCGGACCAATCCACTTCCTCTGGCCGGTAGGCGCCAACGATCAGCAGCCGGCTGCCAGTCAGGTGCCGGCCCAGATGGAAGAGCAAGCTGGCCGAAGCGGCATCGATCCAGTGCAGGTCATCCAAGACCAGGATCAAGGGACGGTTGCGGGCCACAGCCCGTAAGACACCGCTTACCTGTTCGAATAACGCCGTCTGAACCAAACCCGCCGGGCCGGATTGGGCAGGACGCTGCCCCATGGAATGGGTGGCCAGCAGCAGGGTACCGGGCAAGTCCGGACCTGCTTCAGCCAGGGAGCGTTTGATGGTTGGATTGGCCGCCTGCAGTCGTTGAGCTGGTATTTTCTCCGCGTCCAGCCAATCCAAATCACCCCCGGCCTGCCCGCTCAGCAGCCGCAATGCTTCCCGGAAGGGCTGGTAAGGGTCACCCAGCCCATAGTGACCATCGCAGCGGCCGTGAGTTACCAGCAACGTTTCTTCGACGGCCCGGGCCCGGCGGCAAAGCTGGGCGGCCAGGGTTGTCTTTCCGCTGCCGGCTTCGCCGCTGATGAATAGAATCCGCCCCTGTCCCACCAGAACCTGGGCCAGATGGGCCTCTAATTTGGCCAGTTCCTGCTCACGCCCGGCGAATCGTGCGGGCGATCCGGATTCGGCTTGGACGGAGGGGTGCGGGGATGAGCGGGTAAAAGAAGTCTCCCTTTCTCCCCCAGCCCATGATCCCGTGCCATCCTGGTCGCGAATGCGCTCATAAAGCTGCCGCGTCTTTTTCGACGGCTCGATGCCCAAGTCCTCGGCCATGAGCTGCCGGCAGCGCTCGTACTGGACCAGGGCCGCTCGCTTCTGACCGGCCTGGGCCAGGATGCGCATCAAGAGCTGGTGCGACGACTCGCGCCACGGTTCCATGGCCACCAGCCGCCGCGCGCATTCGGCCGCCCGGCCGAAATCAGCCGTCTCTTCATAAAAACCACCCAACCGGCCCAGAACTTCCAGGGTTTGGCGGCGGAATCGCTCTTGTTTGGTAAGCAGCCACAGCTCGAAGGACGGACTGCCAGATATTGAGAATCCGGCCATAAATTCTCCCCTGTACAGGGCGGCGGCCGTTTTTAGGGCTTCATGACAGTTGGTACACAGGGGTAATCCTTGACCGCAGTGCACCCTGTAGGCATCGAGACAACGCTCAAAGTCGGCGACGTCAAGCCAATGATCACCGGTCGGATTGAGCTGGATATCGCGCGCTGAAACCAATAGATGAGGATTAGGATCGTTAATGTCGCCAATCGCTTTGCGCAGGCGGTACAGCGTCTGGCGCAGATTGGTGCGGGCCGCCTGCTCTGGTTGGTCAGGCCAAAACAGCGTGGCCAGGGCTTCCCGTCCGTGCGCCCGGCCCGCTTCCACCGCCAGGTAGGCCAACAAAGCGCGGCATTTTCCCGTGGCGAAGTTGATCGGCCGTTCGTTCAGCGTGGCCTGGAAAGTGCCAAGTAACGTGATGGACAGAGAGGACATCCCGCGGCCGTCCTGCTGAGGATGTTCGCTTGCGCAAGGTCGGTGTTAGGCACGGCTAAGAGCCGCATAGGAACCAGCAATGACCAGGTAAAAAATCCCCAGACTATTAACATTATAGAGTAAATCGATGGCTGATTCAATCCTTTACGGCACCCTTGTCACACCCTTGTCACGTTTCTGTCACGCCTCTCTGCTAAACTACCCATTACCACGCTGAATAACCTCTGGGAGGCAGCCTTATCTCCCGAGGGGGAGTACCATGGCTGGTAGCAAAAATGGTTGGCAGGAAAGCGCGCAGAATTATCGTGCTTTCTTGCTGCGCTGCTGGCAGGAATGGGAGCTTGAGAACGGGGGGGAGCCAGGTGAATCCTCCATTTGGCGCTTTGCCCTGGTACAGCTAAACGACAAGTCAAGCACGAAAGGCTTCGCCTGCCTGGAGGAGCTAGTTGATTATCTACGTGGCCAGCTAGGTCAGACAGCAGAGTACAATAAAAACCCAGCGGGGTACTTGCTTCATCTACCAAAAAAATCCACAGATGCGATTTCTGAGCAGAAAAGGGAGTGTGAGTGATGAAACGCGTTGTATGGTTCTTACCAGGTATTATTTTGTTTGTTTGGTTCATTTCCATCATTGGAAATCAGCCCTCCCGAGCCAAGGCTCAAGAGCCCATTACGCCGGCCCCAGCGCTGGATTTCGCTGGGCAAAACTCGGGTGATCCTGGGGAAATCAGCGACGTCACCCCTGAGATCGGTGACGTGCCCGAGGAGATCAGCGGCGTGCCCGGCGTGACCGGCGCCTGGTGGGCCACTGTGCAGGAGCAGATCCGCCGCGATATGTACAGTCTGACGGCAGCGGAAGCGGACGGCGAGTCATCGCACCGGGGTTATAACCTGGCCCACAACTTCGCTATAACCTTTGCCGGCGACGGCCTGCAGCTGGCCGCCGGCCAGATCCGGCTCGATCCCCAAGACGAAACATCGGAATCATTGGCGGCCGCGGCCAAGACCGGACCCGACTGGCAGTGGAGCCTGCGCCTGACCGGCTATGGCTATGCCGGCCGCGTTCAGCCGCTGCCGTCTATCGCTGAGGCAAGCGCAAGCGAAAACCGGCTTGAATACCGCCGCGCCGGCATAAGCGAATACTATATCAATGACGAACATGGCCTGGAACAGGGCTTCACCCTTGAAGCGCCGCCGCCTGGCACTGCGGACGGTGAAGAACTGGTGTTGGAGATGGCCCTGAACACCGATCTTGTCCCGATCCTGAGCGGCGACCCGGCGGTCATGGGCGGGCAGGCAATTGAGTTCACGCAACCCGATGGCAATGTCATCCTGCTGCGCTACAGCGATCTCTACGCCGACGACGCCAGTGGTGGATCGCTGCCGGCGCGCATGGTGCTATCCGGTTGCGGCCGCCATGCACGTCCGGGAAGCTGCCGCTTGCAGCTCCTGGTTGAAAGCGCCGGCGCGCGCTACCCACTGCGCATCGACCCGCTGCTGACTGTGCCAGATTGGGCCGCCCTGGGCGAGAACACTGGGGATGGCTTTGGCTATTCTGTGGCAACGGCGGGGGACGTGAACGGCGACGGCTATGCTGACCTTGTCGTCGGCGCCCCCCACTACGGCGGCAACCTCTACGACGGCCGGGGCAAGGCCTATGTCTTCCACGGCTCGCCCGCCGGCCTGGACGACACCCCCGCCTGGACTGCAATTGGCGAAAATGATACTGACCGCTTTGGCCATTCTGTGGCAACGGCGGGAGACGTGAACGGCGACGGCTACGACGACCTGGTCGTCGGCACCTGGGACAGCGTTGGCGCATGGTTTGGCCTGCCGGATAGGGCTTACGTCTATCACGGCTCGCCTGCCGGCCTGGGCGACACCCCGGCCTGGTTTACCATTGAGGAAGATGTTGAAGACCGATTTGCCTATTCTGTGGCAACGGCGGGAGACGTGAACGGCGACGGCTACGACGACCTGGTCGTCGGCGACCCCTACGGCGCCGTCTACATCTACCACGGTTCGTCCGCCGGGCTGGGTAAAAGCAATAGGGAACCCGACTGGATCACCCGCGACTGGATCCGCGAAGACAACACTAGCTACGGTATTGGCTATTCTGTGGCGACAGCGGGAGACGTAAACGGCGACGGTTATTCCGACTTGGTCGTCGGCAGTATCTCCTTATACCAATCCGTGAGGGGCACGGTCTATGTCTACCATGGCTCACCCGCTGGGTTGGGCGAAAACAATAGGATACCCGACTGGAGCACAAAGGGCGAGAATTCAAATGACAACTTTGGCATTTCGGTAGGCACCGCTGGCAACGTTAACGGTAAAGGCTGTAGCGACCTGGTTGTCGGCGCTGACGGCTATGATGGCGGCCGGGGCAAGATCTACGTCTACCACGGTAAGCAGGGCGGCCTATCCCAGGAAGACCCGCCTAAGCCCGACTGGACCGCCAGCGGCGAGGAGGCCAATGATCACTTCGGTGCCGTTGTCGCCACCGCCGGGGATGTGAACGACGATTACTACGCCGACCTGGTCGTCGGCGCCTTCGAACACGACGGGGGTCGGGGCAAGGTCTACATCTACCACGGCTCAGACGCCGGTCTGGACCGTGACGCTGCCTGGACCGCCTCAGGCGAGAACGTTAATGACAATTTTGGCCGAGACGTGAGTATGGTCGGAGACTTGAACGGCGACGGCTACAGCGACCTGGCAATCGGCACCTCCGATTACGATGGCAGCCGGGGCAAGGTCTACGCTTTCCACGGTTCGGCCCTGGGCCTGAACCCCGCTTTCGACTGGACCGCCGGCGGCGAGGAAGCCGATGATCGCTTCGGGCTCACCCTGGGCACGGCCGGGGATGTCAACGATGACGGCTACAGCGACCTGGCCATCGGCGCCCCATACTTCAAAGATGACAACGATAAGGTCAAGGGTAAGGTCTACCTCTATTATGGTGATCCGGCAGGTCCTTCCCCCGGATGGACTGCCATTGGGGAGAGCGATTCCAACTACTTTGGCTACGCCTTGGGCGCGGCCGGGGATGTCAACGGTGATGGCTTCGACGATCTGGCCGTCGGCGACTACGGCTACGACGGCGGCATGGGCAAGGTCTATGTCTACTACGGCACAGCAAAACGCATAGAATCGGGCCAGGGGCCTGATCCCGACTGGAGCGTTAAGGGTGGGTGGTCCAATGACCGCCTTGGCCGGACAGTGGGGGAGCCGGTGACGTCAATGGCGACGGCTTCGCCGATCTCTTCGTCGGCGCCCCCGGCTATCCCCAGGGACAAGGCTACGGCCAGGTCTTAGTTTACCACGGCTCGGATAGCGGCCTGGGCAGTCAACCAGCATGGATCGCCAGCGGCGAGATGGCTTCAGACCAATTTGGCTCGGCCGTGGGCGCCGCCGGTGATGTCAACGGCGACGGCGTCGGCGACCTGGTCGTCGGCGCCTGGCGCCCAGCAACTACCGCGGCAAGTTTTACCTCTATCACGGCTCCTCGCCTGGAGGGCTGGGCAGCGAGAAAACCTTCACTGAAATTGGTGAAAACGAGGGGGATTACCTTGGCTGGGCGGTGAATAGCGCCGGCGACGTGAACGGTGACGGCTACAGCGATCTGGCAATTGGCGCCTGGGGCTATGATGCCGGAGCGAACGACAACGCTGGCAGGGTTGATCTCTACCACGGCAGCAGCAAAGGAATCACCGGCAGTATCGCCATCAGCCTGATCGGCCAGATCTCCGGGGAGCACTTTGGCTACGCTCTTGGGACGGCCGGGGATGTGGACGGCGACGGTTATGCCGATCTCATCGTACGTGAATGGCGACGGCTTTGCCGACATCGTCGTCGGCGCCCCCGCTTATGGCAGCGATCGGGGCAAGGCCTACGTTTACCATGGCTCATCAGAAGGGCTGGAAGAAACGCCCACCTGACCGCCACCGGCAAGAATACTTACAGTGGATTTGCCGACGACGTAGCGACGGCGGGGGACTTGAACGGCGACGGCTACGCCGACATCGTAGTTAAGGCCCTTTTTTGCTATCTTAAGGCCTGCTGGACTTACGCCCACGTTTATCATGGCTCGGACCAAGGCTTAGAAACGGCTCCGGGCTGGACCATCACTAACTTGAGCTTCATTCCTGAAATAGGTAGCGCCGGGGATGTCAATGGTGATGGTTATGGAGATCTGGTTGTCAGCAACAGCTTCACCACCTTTTTCCCCGCCACTTTGGGCGAGGTTTATGTTTATCACGGCTCGCCTGGCTGGCCTGGACGACACGCCCACCTGGACAGCCACCGGTGAGGAAGATGATATGTTTGGCTCCTCGGTTGGCTCGGCCGGCGACGTGAATGGCGACGGCTACGCCGACATCGTGGTTTTGGCCAGGGGTTATGACGGCTTCCGAGGTAAGGTCTATGTGTATCATGGTTCGGCCCACGGCCTGGATGTCCCATTCTCCACCTTCGTCGGTGGAGACGAGGGCGAACTCAACGCAGGTGGAATTTCGGCCGTGGACACGGCCGGCGATGTGAACGGCGACGGCTTTGCTGACCTGGTCGTAGGCGCCAATGGTTACATGACCTCTACGGGTAGGATCTACATTTACCAGGGTTCGCCGTTAGGACTCACTCCTACCTTCGAGCCGGTCGCCGCCGGAGAGAACAGCGCGACTTCTTTGGTAGTATTGTGGGTAGCGCCGGGGACGTCAATGGCGATGGCTACGCCGATATTGTTGCCGGCGCACATGGTTACGGCGGTAATCGGAGTAAGGTCTACCTTTACCACGGCAACGACGGCGGCGGACGATCCGCCCTAGCGTACCAGGTCCGCGGTGACGGCAGCGGCTACTCCGTGCAGCCCTGGGGTCCCGCCTACACCTCTGACAGCTTTGGCGTTTCGCTGCAGGCGGTCAATCCCCTTGGCCGCGGACGGGCCCGGCTGCAGGTGCAGGCCTGCCCACCCGGTACGCCGTTTGGACATCCGGACGACTGCCTGGACCAGAAATCCGATAAGTGGATCGAGATTTCCAGCGGCGGTGACGTCCAGTTGAACACCATCGTGGACGGCCTGGAGGAGGGTGAACTGTACCGCTGGCGGGCGCGGGCCTTGTACGACGCGCCCCTCTACAGCCACAGCCCCTGGAGGCGCCTGATGGGCCAGGCCCTGGAGGGTGATGTGCGCGTCACCCGCCTGGCGGCCGACCTTTCTCTGACCAAAACCATGGACCCGGCCGAACCGCTGGACGTCGGTGATCCTATCACCTTTACCCTGGCCTTCTCCAGCACTGGTCCTGCCCGCGGCGTTGTGATCAGCGACACTCTTCCCAGCGAATTCAGCGTCATCACCGAGGACATTAGCAGCGAAGGTGTAACCATCAGTCTCACCGATCATTTGCCTTGCTGTGTCTGGGAGGTGGAAGATTTCGAAACCGGCGAGGGTGGCGTTATCACCATTCCCGGAATAGGCCAGGCTGAACGCTTCGTCAACACCGCCACCATCAGCGGCACCTCTCCCGACCCCGACCCGGACAACAACGAGGAAACGGTCCAGACCCACATCCCCGGCGTTATCTTTGTCGATACGCAGGCCCAGGGCGCGAACAACGGCCTCTCCTGGGCCAATGCCTATATCGACCTGCAGGAGGCCCTGGCCGAAGCCAAGCCCGGCGACCAGATCTGGATCGCCGGGGGCATCTACCGGCCGGTGGCCAGCGGTCTGCGTACGCATTCCTTCGAACTGGTGAGCGGCGTGGAGCTGCACGGCGGCTTTGACGGCAGCGAGAACTGGCTGCACGAGCGCGATCCGGCCGCGCCGGAAACCATCCTCAGCGGCGACATTGGCACCGTGGGCAACCCGGATGACAATCTCTACCACGTCATCAGCGCCACCCATGTTATCTCATCGACCGTGCTGGAAGGGCTGACTATCAACGGCGGCAACGCCGACGGCAACGGCGAGAACGGCTTAGGCGGCGGACTGTATAGCAAGGGCGGCAGCCTTAGGCTGATCAATGTGACCTTCGCCGGCAATGCTGCCATCTACGGCGGCGGACTGTATAACGAGGGCGGCAGCCCAACGCTGTTCAACGTGGCCTTCAGCGGTAATGTCGCCGAAAGCGAGGGCGGCGGCATGGTTAGCGCCGGCAGCAGCCCGATCCTGATCAACACAACCTTCAGCCGCAACACGGCCGGCTCCGGAGGTGGGATTTTCCACACGGGCGGGGGCGACGTCAGCCTTACCAACAGTATCCTTTGGGGCAACAGCGGCGGCCAGATAGCCATTGATGACGGCAGCGCTGTTGTCAGCTACAGCGATGTCCAGGGCGGCTGCCCGGCTGGGGCGACTTGTAACGATGTGATCAGCAAGGACCCGCAGTTCTGGAATGCCCTGGGTGAAGACGAGTTGGCCGGCACCCTGGACGACGACCTGCGCATCTACACCACTTTCCGCCACCCGTCACCGGTCATCGACCAGGGTGATAACAGCGCCCTGCCCTACGACGACTGGGATCTGGATGGCGACGAGGACAATAAGGACCTTTTCCCGCTTGATCTGAGTGGCCGCTGGCGGCTCGTCGGCTTTACCAACGTCGTCCCCACGGTTGATTTAGGCGCCTACGAGGCCACCATTGTGGATGTATTGGCGGAGGGTGATTCACTCTTTGAGCAGGGTGAGGCCTTCCGCCTGGAGAACCTGCAGCTTCTCTCCTCCGATTCGCTGGCCGAGGCTCTGCAGAACTATGCCAACTTTAACGATGGCGAATGGTACAACGCCTTCTGTGCTGATTACGACCAAATCGACGAGGAGGGTTACTGTCCAGAGAGCGACCCCCAGGCAGTACGCAACACGCTACTCGATGCGGTTGACCTGTACCGGGTGGCCGTGGGCTGGCCCACCGAAGACTTTACCACAATCGGCGGCATCGCGATCCCCGTCTGGTATAAAGGCGCCCAGGGCGTTCTTTCGTCCACAACCGAAATCGCCAACGTACACCTGATCTTTGGCAACGAATTCCTGGTCGACGCCACCGACTACCGCTTCAGCACCGCCGGCATCCCCTACGCCGACCAGATCATCGCCCAAGAGCTGGACGAGCTGGGACAGGCCCAACTGCAGTTCGAGCTGATCATGAGCCTCGTCTTCCGCGCCTTTAACGAGTGGGGGGTGGGCACCGACGCAACGGGCGACCAGTTTGAACAGTTTGGCGTGGCCAGCAGCTTGCTGATGAGCACCTTGAACGAAACCGCCGCCCGCTACTACATGCTGCGCCAGAGCGAACAGGCCCTGGCCGTTTTCGAAGAGGCCTATTCAAACCAGTACCTGCAAATGATGGCCCTGGATCAGATGGCTGAGGACTCGGGCGCCCCGTACCTCCAGGACGGCAGTTGGGAGATGCTCAACAACCTGAGCCAGATGCGCGAACGGGCCCAGGCCATCAGCCAGGGGCTGGATTTCTTTGGCTTTGCGCCGGAGTACGTGCCGCTGCAAGCTTACGAGCAGTTGCTTGAATTGACAGAAGGTCCGACGGGAGACACCGGTCTGCTGGGCACGGCCCGCGACCTAGAGGACCAGGCCCGCGATGCCCAGCGCACCTTTGACGCCAATGCCTCGGACATGGCCACCGAGTTAGACAACCTGACCGTCGATCTAGACAACCAGTTGTTTGAGCTGTGTGGGGCCAGTGACGACGACTATGAGACCTGCGACGGTGGCCTGATGGCCCAGAACCTCGAAGCCATGTACGCCGCATCGCTGCGAGTGGGTTTGGCCCGGCTGCGCGCCCAAAATATCGCCGAGCAAATTAAGATTGAAAGCGACCGGGCCGGCCAGGTAGTCACTGTGCAGTTGGGCTTGGGACAAGAGCTCTCGGCCTACGAGCTGGCTATCGGCAAGCTGGAGGCACACCGCACAACGAAAACCGCACTATCCTCTTCGGAGGACCAGATCCAACTCGGAGTTGAAGCTTCTGCCAGATTATATGCCGAAGCCTATGCCGGGGTGTCATATACCTCCGGCGATCTTTTTCCCAAGGGTACAGTTGGAGCCAAAAGCGGTTTTGAAAGGGCCGTTGAGGCGACAGCCGGCTACCATCACGCCTGGACCTGGACCGATACAACCCAGACGGTCTGGGACCCGACCGCGGAAAAGATTGCCGGCTACGAGAGCTTGAAAGCGCTTAAGCAGGCTGAGGCTCAAGCCGAGATCGAAGGAGCCAACAGCGCGGCGGCCATCCGCAATCTGCTGCTGCAGCAGTCTGAAGCTTTAGAGGATTACCAGATCGCCGAGGCCGAGTTCAACCAGCTGGCCGCCGAGCACAACTACCTGGCCCAGCGGCGCAGCCGGCTAATCAACCAACGCTACCAGGCGGTCAACCGTGTGGCCAACCATAACAGCCACCTGCTTAGCCCCGCGTACCGTATCTGGCGCGACTCCCTGACCACCCAATCGGCGCAGACCCAGGCCCTGGCGGCCCAATTCGCCTACCTGACCGCCCGCGCGGCCGAGTACGAACTGCTCACCCCCTATCCCGATCTGGGGCAGATCTTCCGCGCCCGCACCGCCAACGACATCCGCCTCTTCCTGGACGGCTTGAAGGTTTGGGTTCAGGCTCTTGACCGCCCCGGACAGCTCAACCACTACCCTTATACCATCTCGCTGGCCCAGGATATCTGGGGGCTGACCGGCCAGGCCCTCGACCCGGACGGGGAGTTGAGCGCGGAGGAACTGCAACAGGTGCGCTACGAGCGCTTCCAGGAGCTTTTGCAGAGCAATCGCGACGGAGACCGGCTCGAATTATGGTTCAGCACCGCCTTGGATCAACAGCGGGCGGAGAACCAGTACCTGTTCAGCCCCAACATCTGGAATAACCGCATCGCCGGCATTGGTGCGCCCCTTGACCAAACCGAGGGTGTCCGCCTTAATATCGTCACCCGCCAGGCGGGTGACGTCGGCGAGCTGGAAGCACTCCTGGTCCACGGCGGGTCGACCGGCGGGGCGGAGGCCTACCGCAACGCCGCGGGAGCGATCGTCTACTACGATCCCGATACGGCCGTGCCCGTAGGTTACCTGCTGCCGGATGAGCTCGATCCGGCCAACACGACCGCCGTGCTGCGGCCCGGTATCAACGGCCAGGGGGGGATCGCCAACGGCGCGCTGCTCAATCTGAGCGTCGCCACCGCCAACTGGACCTTCCGTATTCCGGCCGATTCGCGCGGCAACCTGGACTACAGCCAGATCGAGGACATCGAGATCCTGCTGGACAGCACCGGGCGGGCTCTGCCGGACCGCGCCCAGGAAGCTGAAGAGGACGCGCTGCTGCTGCAGTCCGGCCAGGAGCTGGCGCCAACGGATATCAAACCGGTCTACCGCGCCCCGGCTCCCATCCGCAGCAGCCAAATCGACCTGCTGCCGGCCGAAGCGGGCCAGATTGGCGGTTCATACTTTGGCAGCATTGTGGTCACCAGCCCCATCACCCTCACCATCCAGGTGCTGAACATTGACCTGATAAACGAGGGGGGCACCCTCTCCGGCCAGGTCAAGGGCAGTGAGACCTCGCTTTACCCCGACGATCTTAGCCTAAATGGCCAGGTGTTGGACAACAACGCCTTCCAACTCACTTCCCAGCCCTTCACCTCCACCATCGCCAGCCAGTTGGTCACGCAGGTCTTCACCCTGTCCGGCCATATGGAAGAGGACGGCGACATCCTGCGGGCGGAGTACAGCGGCACCATCACTAACCTGTTGCCCGATCCAATCCAGGTGGGGGGCAGGTTCAGCGCCTCGCGGCCGGGCGCCGTGGGCAGTGAACGGCTGGTACTCAAGGCCAGGAGTTGGTCGGTACAGCCTGGCGCCGGCACGACCATCACAGCCACCCTCTACGATGAAACAATGGCCCGGATCAGCGAGACCCGAACCATCACCTTCACCACCGACCTGGGCACGATAATTCCCACGGTGGCTGACATAGTAGACGGGCAGGAAGTCGTCACCTTCATCGCCGGCGAAACGCTGGGACAGGCGACAATTGTGGCCACCACAGGTGATCTGACCGGCACGGTGCGCATCCAGATTGGCGAGTCAGGTGTTAGTCAACAGGTAGCTAACTTCTCCGCCAGCCCACGTACTGGGTACCACCCCTTAGAAGTTAACTTTAGCGACCTCTCAGCCGGTGGGCCCACAAGCTGGGCATGGGATTTCGGCGATGGCGACAGCTCCACCGTACGGCACCCAACCCATATCTATACCGAGAAGGGTAGCTACACGGTGACACTGAAGGTGAGCAACGACGAGGGCTCTGACAGCATCACCAAACAGGCATACATCATCGTGACAGCGCCAGAGCCGCCGGTAGCGGGCTTCTCACACTCGCCAGGGGTCGGTATGGAACCCTTAACGGTGCAATTCACCGACCAATCCAGCGGCGTCCCTACGAGCTGGGCCTGGGACTTTGGCGATAACACAACCTCGTCCGAGCAGCACCCCAGCCATACTTACCTGTCATCTGGCACCTATACCGTTACGCTGACGGTCGCCAATGCCATAGGCTCGGATGTCCTGGAGGTAGAAAATTGTGTCGAAGTCCTGGCGGCGAAGAAGGTTTACCTGCCGCTGGGGTTCAAACCGTAAGGGCATAGGACGCAGATTGATGCTGATAAACTTTGATTTTTTCTCTTCATCAATGTAAATCTGCAAAATCTGCGTCCCATTATTCTTTTTCCGACGAACTGCTAGATGCTCTGAATCTTGGGCAAGATAGTATCGATTACATCAGCTTCTGTACGCGGCATAGGAACATCGCCAAAAAGATGCCATGTTTCGCTGTGCATCACGGCCGTCTCCGGCTCCAATTGCACCAACGGTCCTAGCGTCTCCATCTCCAGCATCATCTCATTCGTGAACATCTCTACCGTACTATTGAGATCTGGATAACTGCCTTCAGGAACCGGAACGAAAGATTTGACAAACAGATTCCCGCGTCTCGCATAAGCCACCCAGCCCTCCAGCGACAGCACACCGATCTTTTGCGCTTCGGCCATTTCAGGGTCTTGCCGCAGCATGATCAGCTCGCGTCCCCAGGTCCAGCGTGGATCGGCCATATCCGTATAAGCCCACATGGACAACGTAGTTCGCCGGCAGCAACGATTCTGCATGGGTTCCCCGTGGGGGAAGCGGGACGATGCCAATTCCTCCAGGCGCCATAACCGAGAGGGCCCACGGCGACAATTCAATTGGCCACAAGTTACGGTTGTAAAGACGGTGGTTCACCTGCACACGCGCTTTTTCCGCATCTAGCTCGATATCGATTTCCTTCTGAATGCCGGTAGTCGTTTCCGTCTCTTGTATCAGGCGCACAAAATCACCATGATCCTCAAAAGTGACAGGAATATTGTCCGCATAGTAAGTACGGACAGGGTGTTCGGGCGCGTGCCAGAAACGATGTCCTCCGTAAAGGCGCCATTCACTGCCGCCAACCTTACCCAGCATCTCCGGTATAGTTGCAAATTCATTGTCTTCACCGACAAAGCTGAAGTGAATCAAGCGCGGCCCGACATCGCTCGTGACGACAAGTTCGATCACACCATTAGACAGCCGGTAGCAGTTTGCCCAACCGGTATAGTTAACCTTTTCCAACGTCTTCATACCTATGTCCCTCAATGCAATATGACTAAAATAGCGCGTACGATCCGCCCACGAGTTGCCCGCCATCGACGACAAACGTGGCCCCGGTACTGAAGCGCGATGCCGATGAAGCCAGGTACAAGGCTATGCCTGCGATTTCATCTGGTTCGGCCATGCGCCGTTGGGGGATCGCTTTGACGACCGCATTATAAATACCTTCATTTTGCCATAAGGCGCGGCTGAAGCTTGTTTTCACAAAGCCGGGAGCGATGGCGTTTACGCGAATATTATCCTGCGCCAATTCAGCGGCCAGGACTTTGGTGAGCATGAGAACGGCCGCTTTGCTAACAGAATAAACACCCATCATTGGCTGCGGCTCCTTACCGGCCACCGATGCCATATTAATCACCGTTCCACCCCCACGCGCTTTCATGATCGGCACGCACGCCTTGACCACACGGAAATACCCTTTCACATTTACGTCGAAGATCTTGTCCCAATGGCTTTCTTCGGCCGTCATGATGTGCCCAAAATGGGGATTCGTCGCCGCATTGTTAACAACAATATCGATGCCTCCCCACAGATCAACAGCCTGGTTCACAACGGCCGTAACCGCATCACTGCTCCCCGTATGAGCAGCAATGGGCAAGCACGTCGCCCCCTTTCTCTCGAATCTGCTCAGCCGCCTTATCAAGCCCCTCTTGTTTGCGGCTCGACAAGACCACCTTGGCCCCGGCCAGGGCCAAAGCCTCCGCCACGGCCAAACCGATGCCCCGTGAGGCACCCGTGACCAGCGCCACTTTCCCACTTAAATCGAAACTTGGTAATGACATCCCACTTCCCTCTCGTTTATTTACCTTGGAACTCCGGCTCTCGCTTCTGTACAAAAGCCATCACCCCTTCCATGAAATCATGGCTGGGAACAGTCTGCTTCTGCAATCTGGCCTCAAATTCAATTGTGGCAGCGAGATCATGTAGATGCGCGTGCTGCATAGCCTGTTTGGTCAATCCCAGAGCCAGGGTCGGCCGTTCCGCCAGTTTTCTGGCCCAGGCCAGCGAAATGGTATCCAGGTGCGCTGCGGGTACAACCTTGTTCGCCAATCCCAATTCCAGGCAGCGTTCCGCCGGGATCCTATTGCCCTCAACCGCAATTTCGTAGGCGCGACTGTAGCCAACCAACCGCGTCAGAAACCAGGTAGCCCCTGCATCGGGCACCAAAGCGATATTGCTGAAAGCCATCATGATGCTGGCATCATGGGCCATCACCCGCAAGTCACAGGCCAATGCCAACGACGCGCCGGCTCCTGCCGCCACACCATTTACTGCGGCGATCACCGGCTTTTTCATGCGCGTCACTACCTCCATCATGGGCTGATAACTGCTGATAATCATCTCGTAAACCTGATCCGGTGTCGGTTGGGGTTGGAACATCGCTAAATCGGCGCCCGCACAAAATCCCTTTCCCGCACCGGACACCACCACAGCACGCACCTGATCGTCAGCGGCAGCCTGTTCAAAACCCGCCAACAAATCCCTGTTTAATTCCCGGTTCATGGCATTACGCCGTTCCGGTCGATTTAAGGTTATCAAGACAACGCTATCTTGCAATTCATAAAGAATGGTCTCGTATTCGGACATACTCGCAATCTCCTCGCCTAGTGGGATGCTCTATTTATAAACCGGGGAAGCTATTCTGGCAAAGAAAAAGCAGAAGCCAGACCTAGATGGTTGAGACCATCACTGTTTGGCTTCTGCCTTCAGACTACTCCAGGAAAACAGAGGGCTATTTACGGTCCAGCAAAGTTCACTTGTGGATCGTAATGCCGAAAGATTTCATCTGGCTCTGAAGTATGAACCCAGACCCAAAGATTAGCACTGGATCCAGTCGACCAGTTGTAGACCCATTCAGCAGCGCGGGGCGGCATATTTACACAACCATGACTGTGTTTGTAACCAAAGCGATCATGCCAGAAAGCGCCGTGCAAAGCGATATCCTGGTCGAAGAACATCGTGTGCGGTACGTCTTCGATGAAATAGTAATCAACCTTGCCTTCCGCGCCAGACATCTTGGTCGTATCTTGACGATCCCATACTTGGTACAGGCCCTCATAGGTGGGCCAACGGTTGAGGCCGCTGGAAATCAGGCCTGCATAAACCATGAGATCCCCTTCATAGGCGGCAAATGCCTGCTCGTATAAATCTACTTCAACCCAAAATTCATCTTCGCCTACCCCTTCGGGTCGAGGATTTACATCTACCAGGCTCACATAGGTTTGGCGCATCCACCGGCCGTTGCCGATGTCGTACCAGATCCATCCATCGTCACCTTCAACAGCATTGTAAACCTCGAAAAACGTATAACGTGGTAACTTGAGCGCTCCTGAAACCGGCTCGGCTGCCGGCTCATTGCTGTACCAAAAGTCCGCAATCATCCAGCCAAACGACCGTTCCGGCTGAGCATGGACCTCAAGACCAGTGAAGCTCGAGTCATCGACCAGAATTAGATCCTCTTCTTTCACCCATTCGCCCAAATTGATCATGTACCAGACTACCCCATCATGCACTTCGACGGCTTGAACGGTGACAAACAAGAAACCATCCCCCACATTACGGACGGGAGCAACAGCCGTGGTCGGTTCTGGGTAAACATTGACCAGATCCTTCAATCGCGCATAAGTCGCCCGTTCCAAAAGGCTATCGGGAAAAGCTTGCGGCTCGACGAAAATACTTGGTGCCGGGTCCGAATCACAGACATAATCCACATCAAGGGAATAATAAAAGCAACCAGCCGCAGCTGCGGGGCTAACAAAGGCAGCCAGACCTACGAGCAATATCAATATGGCAAAAGAAATGCGCATCACAATTTTCATCAAATAAAAACTCCATAGAACAGCCTACCCTATCCATTATAGCCTTTTCAATCGATGCGAAAAGGCATGAAAAGATTTATTAATGCGTGATCATCCTACTACAACTGGCGCCCATGCTAACAGACGTTAGATCTTATTCAAGTGAGTAAGCTTACGGAATGGCAATTCCGTAACGCGGTGTGCTTTTTGGATATTACGATCTATACTTCGGCCACCGGATCCGGAAGGGAATAATCATGACTGGTACTCTGATAAATGCATTGACTGTTTTGATTGGCGGCACGCTAGGTACATTGCTGGGGCATCGTTTCCCGCAGCGTATGCAAGAGACCGTACTAGCTAGTCTAGGCCTGTTCACACTGGTCATTGCCATTGACAGCGCCATAGTCACACGCAATCCATTGATCGTTCTCGCCAGCCTGCTTATTGGTGCGCTAATCGGCGAGGCGCTGCACATTGAGCGACGATTGGAGAATTTTGGCCGCTGGCTGAAAGATAAGCTAGTCCGCAAACAGGAAGCAGGCGAAGGGGCACGTTTCGTCGAAGCCTTTGTAACAGCCAGCCTGATTTTCTGCGTTGGTCCGCTTACCATTCAAGGTGCGATCGAAGATGGGTTGATGGGGGATTACACAAAACTGGCGATCAAGGCCGTGATGGATGGTTTTGCAGCGCTGGCTTTCGCCACTACGCTTGGCCCTGGCGTGATCGCCTCAATCATCGTCATCCTACTGTTCCAAGGGGGTATTTCGTTGTTAGCTAGATTGAGCAGCAATGTTTTTACGGAGCCAATGATAATCGAACTGACGGCTACGGGAGGCGTGGTATTATTGGCTGTTGGTCTCCGTTTGTTGGACCTGAAACGCATACGGGCCGCCAACCTACTTCCAGCTATATTCGTCGCACCGGCCAGCATTGCTCTGATGGATGCGCTGGGAATCACTTATTACCCCAACCTATGATGCCGGCAACTGCTCAAATCTGCGATGAATCTGTTTGTATGGCCAATTTCTGCGGATCGACGGCAAATATCAGGGCTCGCGCCAGGATTAGAGCCGGATCAACAACGACCAACCCTGCTATCCGCTTTTCTACAATCACGAGCGGGATCTCGGTGCATCCTAACACGATCGCTTCCACGCCCATTTCCTTGAGATGGTGCACGCCAAGCATTAGCATCTGACGAGCACGGTGGGTCGCACGGCCGCACGCTTTGATGCCAAAGTCCGGATCGTAAATGGCCGGATGTATCGCCTCTCTCTGCAGCGCTTCATGCGGAGTAAGCACCTCGAAACCCAGGGGCTCTAGTACGGACGGGTAAACTTGCGTTACGGCCGTCCCTGTTGTGGACAACACGCCGACGCGGGAAACAGCAGGATAATCACGCTGCAATGCCTGACCTACCTCAACGATCATGTTTAGCAACCTGATCTTACTCCCGGCCTCCGCCAATCCGCGCTGTATCTCGCCAAAAATGCCTGGGGCATGAGCCGTATTACACGGGATTCCAGCGACAGTGGCGCCCATTTGTTCCAACTTGAGCAGCTGCTCCGTCATGGCAAAGGCGGGATTAAGCGTCGTCTCGCCAAGCAAGAAGGCTGTGCGGTCGGCGATCGGCCCCGGCTGCGACAGGCTGGCAACACCCAAGTGATCCTGGTCTCGATTTGCCACCGTCTGGGCAAGAATCTTAGTAAGAAGATCCACTCCAGCATAGGGTCCAACACCAGCTACAATACCAATCATGGGAGATCATCCTTGAGCAGAGTTAGCAGCTATCCAACCGCTCCAACACGCATCCTGTTTCAAAACGTTAACCAGCTCGAGGCGAATTTTAATCATTAGCCGCAAAGGTGAAAATGACCTGCACGGCCGATCCTGGATTTTTATCGAGCAAATCATATGCCTGGGCAGCTTCGCTCAAGGGAAAACGATGGGTGATCAGTCTGGCCGGACTGTGTTTCTCCAACATCGACCAGGCAGTTAGCATGCGCCGTTCTTGGTCGAAGCGGCCCCGCCAGCGGGGGGCGATATGGCTCACCTGGCTGCTGATCAGGCGCATATGACTACGATGAAAACGACCTCCAAGAGCCAGGGAAACCGATTTTTGCCCATACCAGGAGCCACAAAATAAAGAGATTGCCTATGTATCATTTTCCTGTTTCTTCATCCGCAAGCATAATATTGGTATACTGGACAGAATCAATCAATTGAGAATTCTTCATCTATCTGGATTTTATCATGGAATCAACCATACAGAATAAACAGCTATGACAACAATTCTAGATCGGGCCCATTCCCAAAGAGTTATTTCCATGCTGGATATCGTCTGATGCCACTCCCCGCTCCAGTATTACCCATTGTCGGACCGTTGGTAGGGGCTGTTGTGGTCCTATTACTCGGCCGTTGGCCCCGAGTCAAAACAGTTACAGGGGTTTTGGTTGCACTTTTCCTGGCTGCTTGGATTGCCACGCTACCTTTAGGCACCGCGGGTACAGGCGCTTCAAACCAGGGCGCCCTGCGCTTCGAAGGCAGCACATGGCTCCTTGCTGGGCGTCCTTTGGTATTGACCACAGGGCTGCAAGATTTGCTTGTACTCCTTTTTGTCGGACTTGGCCTATTATTTCTTCTCTCACTCCCCTTTCCGCAAGGACGCACCTTTGTTGCAGCAGGATTGGCCGCGCTGTCCCCATTAACAGCAACATTATTGGTCCAACTGTTCGCATTTGGGGCACTGCTTTTAATCATCGCCGTGACATTATTGGTCATGACTTACCGGCCACAGCTGCCCGAAAAAACAATGGGAGCCTTACGCTACCTATTGTTTTTTCTGCTGGCCTTGCCTTTATTTCTGCTTACCGCTTGGCTTCTTGAGTCTGCGCCTACCACGCTACTATCCCCGCTTATGGTTGCTGCCCTGGCGATGACATTCGCCATGGTCTTGGCTGGATTCCCATTCTATATTTGGGTTTATCCAGTTGTCGCCGAAGCCCCTCTTTTAATACCTGCGCTCATCTTCGGTTTAGGACAGGTGATCGTAATTACCTTTCTCTTCACTCTGTTGCAGGCCAATCCGTGGCTCACACGGAACGCTCAGCTCCTGACCTGGCTACGCTGGAGCGGCGCCGGCACCGTTATGATAGCGACACTGCTGGTGTTGACGGCCGGGCGATGGCGTTTCCTTCTCGGACACTTGCTACTATTAAACATGGGCATGGGCATGTTGACACTCACCTTACCCCAACAGCAGGCCTGGAATGTAGCGCTTCTGGCTCACCTTTCGCGTTTATTAAGCCTAATCCTGGCGGGCAGCGCTCTGAGTTTGTTGCTACAACATACCCCGAATGACGCCATCACTGACAGCCGTGGTTTGGGCAAGCAGCTTCCTCTTACCGCGGCCCTGCTGGCCTACGCTTTCTTCTCACTGCTAGGAACGCCACTCACCATCGGGTTCCCGGCACAATGGGCCATCATCACCTCGCTTGGACAGCAGGCGAGCGTCTGGCTGCCAATCCTGATGGTATTGGCACTGGCAGTTACTGTTTATGGAGTGTTGCGTGTAATGGTCATCCTCTTTCAAGAGGGCGATAGCGAGCACGTTGTGAGAGAGTCTAATTGGCAGCGTCTTGTGGTTGCCTTGATCCTGCTCTTTGCCATCTTATTTGCCCTTTTTCCGCAACCGTTTCTGGCTTATGTGATGCAGCTGGCCGGCTCAATCAATAGCTAGGCTTGTGCTCCTAAGGAGGCTTCTGGGTACACGAACAAGTTGTCATGCCTGCCTTCGCAAGAATGACCATCCCTGACAACGCTTTTGTAGATCTGCAGCTTCCTCAAGGCATGGCAGGCACACAAAATCATGCTAAAATAACGTGCACCAATTGAGAATCTCAGGCAAGTAATATCAACCCTTACCTTGTCAAGACTCCCCGTCAATTCTTTACCAGGAGAAAACTATGTCTACCGACTTCATTTTTCGTGGGTCCGTGACCGATATCGATCCCGATCTAAAGGATCTGCTCGATCTCGAGGACGAGCGTCAGGATTCCACAGTCATTTTAATTGCCTCTGAAAGTGCCTCTCCCGCTGCAATTCGGGAAGTTATGGCCAGCAAGTTCGGCAATATTTACGCTGAAGGTTATCCGCGCGAAGATAGCCGTCGTCAAACAGAGTCAGAAATCTTTGACGTGGATATGGAATTAGCCCGCTATCGCCGTTACAGCGACCCCCGCTATTACAAGGGAGTGGAGTACGCCGACATCTTAGAGGCGCTAACGCGCCGCCGTGCAGCCGAGCTATTTGCCGCCAATGGGATCAGTGCGGATGATATGTATGTCAATGTACAACCCCTTAGCGGTGCTCCGGCCAATAGCGCTGTCTACACAGCTCTCCTCCAGCCGGGAGACACAATAATGGGGCTTAACCTGAATGATGGTGGCCATCTCACGCACGGTTCCCGAGTGAATCGCTCTGGAAAGATTTACAATTCGGCCCCTTATTTCGTTGACCCAATAACAGAGTCGCTTGATTACGATGCGATCGAAGCTCAGGCTCTGGAGGTCAAACCACAAATTATCGTTTCCGGTTTTTCCGCCTACCCGCTGATCATCGACTGGCAACGCTTCCGGGAAATCGCTGACGCATGCGGCGCCTATTTGTTAGCCGACATAGCACATATCTCCGGTCTCGTCGCCAGTGGGGTTCATCCTAGCCCTATTGGCATTGCTGATGTAGTAACCACGACAACTCATAAGAGCCTTTGCGGCCCGCGCGGCGCTATGGTCATGACCCATCGTAGCGATCTGGGCCGTAAGCTAGATAGCGCCGTCTTTCCTGGTGAGCAAGGTGGTCCCCATCTCAATACGATAGCCGCGCTTGCCGTGGCCCTCAAGCTGGCCAAGAGTGAGCAATTTCTGGCTTTGCAGAAGCGTATTGTGAGAAATGCATCCCGCTTGGCAGAAAAGCTAGCCGAACACGGGTTGCGGATCGTTGCCGGCGGTACCGAGAATCATCTGCTCATGATCGACACCAAAAGTGTCACCTATAATGGAGTTCATCTTTCAGGCGATATAGCTGCCCGCATACTTGACATAGCAGGTATTGTACTGAACCGTAACACAATACCCGGTGACAAAGGTGCTCTTAATCCCACAGGGCTGCGCCTCGGAACTGTGTGGATCAGCCAGTTGGGCTTTGGTGATCAGGAAATCGATCTGTTGGCGGAGGCGATTGCCACAGTCATGAAGGGCTGCAAACCCTACTATTACGCGGGCATGGGCGGCAAAAAACAACTCCGCGCAAAGGTGAGTTACGAGGCGTTGCTTCGTGGGCGGGACATCGTGCGTCAATTACGCAACCGCCCCCAGCCAGAACCAGCCGGGCAAACCATATCAGTACGGGGTGAGGAAGCAACTAGTTTCCTTAATCATGCGCTTACCAGCGACGTATTGGCCCTTTCTGACGGAGCATCACAACCAACGCACATTTACGGCAATGGGCTCGATGCGGACGGAATCTTGCAGCGAGAGTCAGCCCAACTGTACATGCTCCACTTTTCCGACGCCGCAATCGCCCAGGCCGTCACTGAATGGCTGGCAGCCCTTTCTGATGCGTTCGTCGAGTTCGACGACCTGTATGGCAAACTCAATGGGCCCGTCGCTGTTAGGAATGTTGCCAACACACCCGCTAATCTCATTGCTGTCGGGGGCAGCCCATTCGCTGACAGTAAGCCTTATTTCATAGGCTATGAAAAGCGTCCCACTGCCAATCCATTACCCGCCTTTGATTGGCAAGAGCCGGCAGATGCTCCTTTGAAACGCACCACGCTGTATGACACCCACAAGGCCATGGGAGGGCGGATCATCCCCTTCGGCGGTTATGAGATGCCTGTCTGGTACAGTTCCGTCAGCGAGGAGCACGCGGCCGTTCGCGACGCTGCAGGATTATTCGATGCCACGCACATGGGCGTTTTCGAGGTCACGGGCCCTCATGCGGTTGAATTCCTTGACACCGTCACCACAAACGACGTGTCAACCTTGAAGATCGGCCAATCTCACTACACGTATCTTCTTTTCCCAGACGGCAGTGTGGTCGATGATTTGATGGTTTATCGGCGCGGACAAGACCAATATATGATGGTCGTTAATGCATCCAACAATGACAAAGATTGGGCCTGGCTTAACGCAGTCAACAAGGGTCAGGTGCTTCTGGATGAACAGCGACCCTTTGCCCACATCCAACATCCTGTAGCGCTGCGTGATTTACGGGATCTTGCCCATGGCGACGATTGCCGCGTCGATATTCCCTTACAGGGACCGAAATCGACAGAAATCCTGTTAGCTCTAGTCGACGATGATGAGTTGGCACAACAGATAAAGAGTCTGCCCTGGGCCGGTCTGGTGGAAGGCCAGGTTGCAGCGCTTGATGTCATCGTTTCCCGCACAGGCTACACGGGCGAACGCACCGCTTACGAATTGTTTGTTCACCCGCTGCAGGCACCCCAGCTTTGGGCCAGTCTCGTCGAAGTAGGCCAACCCTTAGGGCTAAGGGCATGTGGCCTGGCTGCTCGCGACAGCACTCGAACCGAAGCCGGCCTGCCACTATATGGACATGAACTGGCTGGCGACCTGGAACTCAATCCAGCCGACACCGGTTTTGGCAGCTATGTAAAACTTTGGAAACCTTTCTTCATCGGCCGTTCTGCGTTTATCGCTCATGATCAGCAACGCGACCGGGCGGTGGTCCGTTTTCGTATGAATGAGAAAGGAGTGCGCCGGCCCGAATACGGCGATCCGGTACTTGACAAGCGTGGCAAAGTTGTTGGTACGATCACGAGCTGCGCTATCGATCGTGAAGGGTATCTATTAGGGCAGGCCGTTGTAACAGTTGACATGTCCGGGCCGGATACACCTATATATATTTACCAACTTGGCGGCGGCAAACGATTGATCTCCACCCCGCGTGAGATCAAAACCGGGTCGCGCCTCCCTTTACCTGATGGAGGCACCGTGCTAACGCGTTTTCCGCTCCGCAAGAAGGTCAGGGGGCGCAGCTAACGCCGAAAAGTCCGGCACATTTTTGTCGAAGCTGCCAGATGATGTTCCTGACAGAAACAAAACTGTGTCACACTTCCAAATGAGGAGAAACGCACCCCGTTCGTCAAGTTGACACGCTACGCATCACGGGGTAGGATTGTCTGTCACAGATACGGTTGCCTACGTCAGTCAATTGTATCTGCCATTACCATAGGAAATTACACAAGTGACTGTCACCCGTCGGGCCGAAGATCTCGTTTTGATGGTGGCAGTCACTTTTATGCTATTTTAGAGGGTTTACCAATGCGTCGCGAAGTCCTGACCTGGTCCGATGTAGACAAACTTGTCGATTACCTTGCGCCACAAATACACGGCCGTTTCGATTCCATGCTCATCGTCACACGAGGCGGCATGGTGCCTGGTGGCATGTTAGCCGAGGCCCTGAACATAACATACATCTTGACTGCATCCATTCGTTTTCCGGCTGACTTCCCCGGAATGCAAGCGACGGAACAAGCCAAGTATGCCATCCCGGAGTTTATCCAATTTCCGGATAATGAGCTTTTAGAAGGGCGGCGTGTGCTGGTCGTGGATGATGTTTGGACCAAGGGGCGCAACAGCGTCACCGTCGCCAACCATGTAGCCTCCGCCGGTGGATTCCCGGAAACCTGTGTGTTGCACTATAAACCCGCCTCTTCTCTTTACCCTGGCTACACGCCTACCTATTACGCGGCGGTGACTGATGCCTATATCATCTATCCCTGGGAGCTAGATCGTGGTCCGGAAGCATTAGGAGTCTGGAACTGAGACTTTTTGCTCCTGGATAAGACTTTTGCTACGATCATTTCATCAATGATGTGCCCATGTGGCCGGTGATGACTGGGTTCCTGGCAGCAAGAGCCGTCGAACCGCGTCAGGTCCGGAAGGAAGCAGCGCTAAGGCGTACCTCTTGGGTGCCCAGAATCACCTGGTCGTCATCGGCCTCATGCGCACATCAAAGAAGAAGGACTGAAAAGTGAGTCGCCGGGTTGCACCGCATCCACTCCTCAGTTTGTTTGATGAAATTAAGATTCCCACCTTTGCCCATATTAATTCTTGTCGCCTTTCTGCTGTTCATTGGGGTGATCACTGTTGGGGCAGCCCTCTATCTTTTTACTCAGCAACCGTACACAAGTAATGACGGCGCAGCCCCCATTGCGGTCAACGGCCGCTATGAGGCCACCACCGATATCTTGGAAGCAGGCGCAAGATCCCTTCGCCCTGAAGACATGGCCGTGCCCGATAGGCGTGAAACGGCCGCCCTCGAAGCCACGATCCAGATCCGCCCAGCGCAGCCAGTAACCGTCGTTATAGAAAACGAATCACGGACGTATTGGACCCAACAATCAACCTTGGCAGCCTTTCTTGCTGAAGCAAAAATCACACTTCAGCCCAATCAGCTGCTTCTGGCCGATCAGCAGCCGGTGACACTGGAGTCTTTTGCCACCCACCCGTTGCCTGCTGAAATTGACATTTCCCTGCGCACCAATAGGGTTACGATCCAAGATGGCGATCAGCACCAGGTCTTACAAACACCGGCACAGACCGTTGCCCAAGCGCTGCTAGAAGCGAAAATAACCTTGGATCCCGTGGACAATGTGATTCCCGCACCGGACACCCGCTTGCAACCAGGAACGATCATCCAGATTACGCGTGCTATCCCATTGACGATCCAGGTGGACGGGCAAACTATACATACCAGAAGCCTAAAAACCAAACCCCTTGAGCTCCTGGCCGAAGCAGGCATCGAACTCGGCGAGGCTGATTTTACTTCTCCCGAGCCAGAGACCACTTTAGTGGCTGGCGACATTGTCCAGGTCATTCGTGTCAGCGCTGATTTCCGAATCGAAGATGAAGAAATACCATTTCAGACGCTTTACCAACCCAGTGAAGAGTTGGACTTGGATACCAAGGCAGTCCTCACTAATGGCGCTCCAGGCATTAAGCGCAGGCGCATACGACTTCTTTTCGAAGATGGGATTCAAGTCGGCGAAGAACTAGACGAAGAGTGGATAGAACAGGAACCGCTCAACCAGGTGATAGGCTATGGGACGAGGATCACCATCGCTACAATTGATACACCTGAGGGACCGCGGGAATATTGGCGTGTCGTCAGGATGCGCGCGACCGCGTATACTGCCGCCAGTTCCGGCAAGCCACCCGATCATCCCGCCTACGGAATCACCGCCAGCGGTGTGCCGGCCGGCAGCGGCGTTGTTGCTGCGGATATCAATGTGATCCCATTCGGTTCCGAAGTCTATGTGCCGGATTATGGGATTGGATTCGTCGGTGATACTGGAGGCGGCGTGAAAGGTCGCTGGATCGATCTTGGCTTTGACGAAGACGAGTTGGTCACCTGGAACGGGTATGCGGACGTTTATTACCTTACTCCCATACCAGAGAAGATTAACTACCTTCTGCCGGAAATACTGCCTTGATGGTTAAACAATTTTCCTGGGAGACTTCGGCATGGCCCACACCGAGACGATAGCATCCCAGTTTCCAGAAAAATGACAGCACCTGGTCTACGGACCAGTAAGGATCAACATGCACCCCAAACAATTGCTGGCCAGCTACGACTTGGAACCCAAAAAGAGTCTTGGTCAGAACTTTCTGTTTGACGAGAATGTGCTGGCACGAATTGTCGATGCCGCCGCTTTGACCCCACAAGATCAACTCCTGGAGATTGGGCCTGGTCTGGGCTCACTGACTCGCCTATTGGCGCGTCATGTTGCTCGGGTCGTTGCCATAGAACTAGACGGCCGTTTCACACCAATATTACAAGCACAACTGGCTGAATTCCATAACGTCGAGCTGATCCATGCTGACATCCTCGATCAGAATCCGGCCAATCTCTTCCAGAGCCAATATAAAGTTGTGGCCAACGTGCCCTTCTATATCACCGGAGCCATCCTGCGCCATCTGTTAGGTTCGACCGTCAAACCATCTCTTATGGTATTAACCGTGCAAAAAGAAGTAGCCGAACGCATAACGGCCGCGCCACCCAACATGAGCCTTTTGTCGGTGAGCGTACAATACTATGGGCATCCTCAGATAGTGACAATCATCAAGGCCGGCGCATTCTGGCCGCGACCAGATGTCGATTCATGCGTAATTCGCATTGATCTTGCCCAGGGATCTGCCGAAAGCGAACGATCCGGTCCAGGAAAATCACTTCTTCCGGCTTGTTCGGGTAGGCTTCAGCCAGAAGCGCAAACAACTTCAGAAGAACCTTCGCCAACTTCAGCTAAACCAAGAGCAAATCGATCACCTGCTGCAAAAATCAGGCATCGACGGCCGTCGTCGAGCAGAAACGCTTAGCCTGGACGAATGGCATGCCCTGACCCAGGCAATAGAGCAAGCTTAATTACCCCACGTTTAGTACTTGACAGGCAGCTCAGAAACAGTATAATGACATCAGGTCATATGATGACCTGATGAATTAGGGCAATTATGATTCAATCTGTCCAACACATTAAACGCGTCTATTTTGGCATAACCGCCCTCAACTGGCTTTCAGTGGCCATACCGCTGCCCATTTTTGTCCTGTTCATGCAGTCTCGTGGCATCGATCTCTTCCAGCTGGGCATCATTATGGGCGTCTATTCGATCGTCATCGTCGTTCTGGAGCTGCCAACAGGTGGCCTGGCCGATGCCATCGGCCGTAAAGTAGTTGCTTTGCTAGCCCACAGCATCAGCCTGCTCTCCGGTATTGTGATGTTTTTTTCCTTTTCCTTTGAAGGATTCTTGTTGGCCATGGTCTTGAATGGCGTTGGCCGGGCGCTTGCTTCCGGCGCATTGGATGCCTGGTTTGTGGACAGCTTGGAAGAAGCCGAGCCAGGAATCGATCTCCAACCCGCCCTGGCCCAGTCCGGTACGGTGACATTACTTGCTTTGGGCATGGGCACACTGATTGGTGGGCTCTTGCCGCGCTTCTTTAGCTGGCTACCAGCCGAAGGGTCAGCTTTTCTCACCCCCCTGTCCACGACGTTGATCCTAGCGCTTTTCCTCAAAATTCTATTGATCCCGGCCATCATCATCACCATTAAGGAAAAACCGCGTGCGGCGCTAATTGCAGGAGACTGGCGCAGCGGTTTTGCAGAAGTCCCTCAGATCATACGCGAGTCGCTCTTGCTCAGCCGCACAAACAGGGCGTTAATCCTGCTTATGGGAGCCGCGTTAGTGGGCGGATTCGCTTTGGCAGGCGTAGAAACATTCTGGCAGCCTCATTTTGCGGATATTTTACAGGGAGGTGGTAGCCATAACAGTTGGCTCTTTGGTCTGATCATGGCTGTGAGCTTCCTGGCAGGTGTAGCCGGCAATCTGCTCTCCATCCCACTTAGCCGGCGTCTCGGTCAGCGTTATGCCTGGGTTGCCGCTATGGTGCGTGGGGGCCAGGGGCTTGCGCTTATCTTACTGGCCACACAGGGGCTTGTCATTTCTGCAACCTTTGGCTTCTGGCTCTTCTACCTAAATATGGGCATTCTGAACTCGCCGCACGAAACGCTGGTCAACGAAGAGATACCCGCATCTCGCCGCTCAGCCATGCTCTCTGTCCAATCTCTCGCCAGTTATCTGGGCGGTTTTCTCGGCGCAATCTTGCTCGGGTTTATTGCCCAACGGAATTCGATCTACAATGCCTGGTTTGTGGCTGGAACGCTTTCGATGGTATCATTGCTTTTATATGTTGGGGTAGCCAGGCAGCGCAAACACAGTGTAAGGTTCAATGAGCAAAAAGTTCCGATTTTCGAACACGGTCAAGAAACAAACGCTGGCTGAGCAGGTAGCTACTGCTATCAGTGAAGCCATCCTCGCCGGGGAATGGCTGGCGGGTGAACCCCTGCCGACAGAACCGGAACTGGCCGCAGAATTCGGCGTCAGTCGCGCTGTAATTCGTGACGCCACGCGTATGCTGGCCGCTCGTGGCTTAGTCGAAGCCCAACATGGCCGGGGCGTCTTTGTCACTGAATCCCAGGCGGCCGCTTTTGGCGATGCTTTGTTACTTGCCCTACGGCGCGACGAGGCCACTGTCTGGGATGTGGAACAGTTCGAACAAATGGTATTTCCAGAGGTTTGCGGCTTGGCCGCCGTCGAAGCGTCTGAGGCTGAATTGGCCCATATCAAGGAACTCGCCGCACAATACATCGCCTTATTCGCTCGTACAACAGAATCACACTGGCAAGAAAATCAATCGGCTTCACCATCAGAAGTGGATGCCAATCGTGCTGCTTTTGTCGCCATCATCGAGGCCATCTTCGAAGCCACCCACAATGCAGTCTGGCAGCTCCTGGCCAAGCCTGTATTGCGGTTACGCAGCACGCGTGATTGGGAAACAGAAGGGTTAACCTCTACGGAATTGATTGCCTCAGAAACACGTTTCCTGCAAATATTGGTTGCAACCATTTCTTCTGGCGATCCAGAGTTGGCGCGCAAAACCACGGCCGAACTCATGAAACTCCCAGCAGAAGCGATAGCCGCCATGCGCGAAACACCCGTCGGCGAAATACCGCAGATCCGAATCTCCTTGACCTGAGAAGCTATAGCGTAACGAACTTGTCCTAATGGATGGGCAACATTAGCGTATTGTGTCATCGAACCATGGTTCATCCTTTGGTTCGAAGCCACAATAGAGGATCAGGTTTCTACATTACGCCAGGAAGCGAGATCTTTCCATGGATCCGGTTGGTCTTCTACCTCGCCGGCAGCGGCAGTGCGACTTCCTCTGCGCTTTCCCCCGCCTTGCAGATATTCAAACACGGCCGCTGCCAGCCATGCTTCGTCGCCAATTATTTCTTGCGCCTGCCAATTAACCATCCGTTCATCGAGATAACTGGTTGGCGTTTCTCCAGCAAGAAAATGTGGCTCCTGCAAGATAGCCAATAAAAAGGGAATATTTGTCGTCACCCCCAAGACGATCATTTCTCGCAGCGCGCGAACCATCTTGCGCACAGCCTCATCCCGATCATTTCCCCAGGCAATCACTTTGGCCAACATGGGATCGTAGTAGGGTGTGATCTCCATACCCGATTCAAGACTATCATCAACCCGTACGCCAGGCCCATCTGGCGCTTCATAGAGAAGCAGCTTTCCCGTAGATGGAAAGAATTGGTTGGAGGGATCTTCGGCATAAACACGGCACTCGATAGCGTGCCCCCTTTGCTGTAATTCCTCCTGCACGAAAGGCAGCGTTTCTCCTGCGGCAATACGAATCTGCCATGTCACCAAATCCAAGGCGGTCACCAATTCTGTCACCGGATGTTCCACCTGCAAGCGGGTGTTCATTTCCAGGAAGTAGAAGCGGCCGTTTTCATCCACGATAAACTCGACCGTGCCTGCATTCTCATAACCGGCTGCCCGAGCCAGGCGGACTGCTGCGCGTGCCAATTCCTGTCGCAAATGGTCGTCACGCACAATTGGAGCCGGGCTTTCCTCAATAATCTTTTGGTGACGGCGCTGGATCGAACATTCCCGCTCATACAAGTGCAAAAGATTGCCGTTCCGATCGCCCAGCACTTGAATCTCCACATGGTGGATCCTGCTAAAGAACTTCTCCACCAGGATGTGGTCATCACCAAATGAAGACAACGCTTCACTGCGCGCCATGCGCAAAGCATCGATAAATTCATCTGCCGCCCAGACCACCCGCATCCCTTTCCCCCCACCACCAGCGCTGGCCTTAATAAGCACCGGATAGCCGATGCGCGCTGCTGCTGCGAGCAAATCGTCGTCATGTTTACCAGATCCATCCACGCCCGGCACAATAGCCACACCCGCCTGTTCAGCCAAAATCCGCGCCTTCGCTTTATTTCCTAGGATACGCATCGCTTCAGCCCCGGGACCAATAAAACTAATGCCATGTTCTTCGCAAGCAGCAGCGAAGACCGGGTTCTCACTGAGAAATCCATAACCGGGATGGATCGCATCCGCACCGCATAGCTTGGCAACATCGAACACCGCTCCTTGGTTGAGATAGGTATCGGTTGCGGTTACCCCACTGAGAGGATAACTTTCATCTGCCAGTCGTATCCACGGAGCGTCAACATCCGCTTGCGAATAAATAGCGACGCTTCGCACCCCCAACTCTTGGCAGGCAATAATGATACGCTGGGCTATTTCACCCCGGTTGGCAACGAGGACCTTTTCAAACATGGATGACCGCCTGTTGAACTTGCTCAAACCTACGCCGCACGATTCTAGCCCGACTGCATGCGAACAGCTACTGAAGTCTGTCTTGCTCGATATTCGCCGAACCACGCCTGCGCGAAATCGACTGCCGCGCGCTGTGACATCAAGCGGCACTCTGCAGCAGCAACTCGGCCGATTTCTACCGAGGCTGCTCGCTCGAACGCCTGGCCCACTTCTGGAAACAGATCGTCATTAATATCTACATCGTCGAATTCCTTCCACACACGGCGCCCAGCTTCGCTCCATGGAGCACCATTACGAGTTAACGATGGAGCCGGGGCGCGATATTCAGCGAGGTGCAGCGAGGTGTTGTTACCATGCCCAACCCCTAGGAGCAAAACCGATCCGTCAAGATCATAAACACGCGCCAAGGGCGAATTTTCGCCCAAAGAATATTCCAATGTATGGCCATCCGTCACCACATCAGCGTATCTCCCCCAGGCGGCGAATGACGTTTGTGGATGCAGACTGCGCTGAACCCCAGGCCAGGTTCGAAACAATTCCGGAATACGACCCATACCGCGAGTCGGTGTAAATCGAGGATCAAACAGGGGCATGGTTTCGCGGATTGTCTCCTGCCATGGCTGGGGAACAGGGGGGTTTTGCCATTTTGCCGGATCGGAATAATCGCCTGAGTGCGTGGGCATCACCAACGTACCATCCTCTGTCAAAACGTCCATTAGCGCCTGTATCACGGCAACTGGACCACCGTTAACCCAACCCATTTTGCTCAAAGAAGAATGAACCAGAAGCACCATCCCAGATTCTATGCCCAGGCGCCGCAGATCGGCGGCCACGCTTTGGCGCGTACCCGGTTGGGATACCGTCGCGATTGATTCAACTTCGCTCATTAATGTCTCCTAGCCAGACGCCTCTATTTTGGCCGGTCTATGCACACTTTGCATCTTGCCAGGCAGGCTTTCGCTTCTCCAAGAAGGCGCTCATCCCGTCCCGTCCCTCATCACTGGCTCTACGCTCGGCGATCAGCCTGGACGTATAATCGCGTGTTTCACTCTTGGGCCGTGCCGCAACGTTACGGATAAGTTCCTTCGCCGCCGCCTGAGCACCTGGCGCAGCCTGCAGAAGCTGTTGAACACGCTCATCTACCACGGAATCCAAATCCGCTTCCTCCACGACATGCTGCACCAAGCCAATGCGCTGTGCACGGTGGGCGTCAAATCGTTCGCCTGTCAAGAACAGTTCCCGGCTGTTGCCCTCGCCGATCTTAGCCAACACGAATGGGGAGATCACGGCCGGAAGAATCCCCAGACGCACTTCACTCAAGCCAAACTTCGCCCTTTCCACAGCCACAGCAATGTCACAGCAGCTTACCAGGCCAACACCACCACCAATGGCCGCCCCATTTATTCGCCCGACAACTGGTTTGGGACACGCATCAATGATCTGCATCAAGTCAAAGATCGCTTGGCCATCGGCAACATTTTGTTCAAAGTCATAATCCGCGGCAGCGCGCATAAATGCCAGGTCAGCCCCGGCGCAAAAGGAACGGCCGTTTCCTGTAAGAACGACAACACGTACATCATCTCGCTGGGGCAGTTCACGGAAAACAGTGAACAGCGACTTGATCATCTGCGGATTCATGGCATTATGCATCTGCGGCCGGTTCAACGCCACGCGCAACACACAACCTTCCAGACTCAATTCCAGGCCACTATAGTCAGAAACACCGTTCATCCAAGTTTCCTCTCCAAAAAGAAACCCTCCCATCGACAGCTGTTAATGGGAGGGCACAGACAACTCGCTACTTACGCCAGCAAGAACTTATGGGTCAGGTCGCCTGGTCCAAAGTCGGGTTCTCCACCAGCGTTTCATTCAAGGCAGATCGTTCTCCCCCAAGAGAGACTTCAGATGGCAACTGTCCATTAGAGGATGTTTCATTCATCAATTTCTCGAAATCCGTCCGATCTAGCGTTTCCACATCCATCAGCGTATCAGCCAACTTCACCATCAGATCGTGGTTCTCGCGGATAATTGCCAAAGATTTCTCATAGCTTGTCTCGAGAATTTGTCTAACCTCGCCATCGATGGCACGAGCCGCTTCCTCACTATAGTTACGGCCGTCGCCCAAAAATCCATACTCGCGTCCAAGGAACGGGTTTCCGGAACCACGGCCATACGTCGGCAAGCCGAGCACATCCGACATACCATATTCCATCACCATAGCGCGAGCGATTTGCGTCGCTTGTTGCAGGTCATTAGACGCACCGGTAGTGATTCGACCAAAGAAGATTTCTTCCGAGGCGCGGCCACCCAAAGCCATCGTGATCCTGTCCAGGAAATACTCCCGACTAACCACAAAACGGTCTTCAGGCAAAGGCATCACATAACCACCAGCCTGACCACGCGGCACAATGGTTATCTTCTGAATTGGATCAGTGTTGGTCAGGAAGAAGCTGACAACAGCATGGCCAGCCTCGTGATAAGCCACCGTTTCCTTATCCTCTTCACTCATCACGCGACTCTTGCGCTCAGGCCCCATGACGACCCGGTCAAAGGCATCCTGAAACTCAAGAATACCGATAGTCCGTCTATCACGCCGTGCCGCAAAGATGGCGGCTTCGTTAATCAGGTTCTCCAGATCTGCGCCAGAGAAGCCCGCTGTCAGGCGTGCCATATCTGTGAAGCTAACTTCAGCGGCAATTGGCTTACCACGCGCGTGAACCTTCAATATCTTCTCTCGTCCCGATACATCGGGCAGGTCGACAAACACCTTGCGATCAAAGCGTCCAGGTCGGAGCAGGGCGGGATCGAGAACATCGGCCCGGTTGGTGGCAGCCATAACAATAATATTGGTCTCGTTGTCAAAGCCATCCATTTCCACCAGGATTTGATTTAAGGTTTGCTCCCGTTCATCATTTCCGCCTCCCAGGCCGGCGCCACGCTGCCGCCCTACAGCGTCAACTTCATCCACAAATACAATGGAAGGGGCGCTTTGCTTTGCTTTCTCAAACAGGTCTCGTACGCGGCTGGCGCCAACACCAACAAACATCTCCACGAATTCAGATCCTGAGATATGGAAGAAGGGTACGCCAGCTTCTCCGGCAATTGCGCGGGCCAGAAGCGTTTTGCCCGTTCCAGGCGGGCCCACCATGAGCACACCCTTGGGGATACGTGCTCCCACCTGCACAAACTTCTCTGGTTCACGCAAGAACTGAACCACTTCTACCAGGTCTTGCTTAGCCTCTTCTACTCCGGCCACATCGTCAAAGGTCACGGTAGGCCGGTTGGAATCATTCAAGTTCTTGGCCTTACTGCGACCAAAACCGAAAATACTGTTGCCGCCGCCACCTTGCATCTGCCGGAAACCACGCGTAAAAATCCAGATCAACAGAAGTACCGGTCCTATGGTCAGAACAATAGTAAAAAGGCTGTTCCAGGCCGATTGGTCATTATTAATCCACTCCACGCCATTTTCAGCCAGGACCTCTTCGGTTATGCCAAAATAGGTCAACACTTCTTCAGGGCTGCTGCGACTATCGATAGTCGTGCCTACCTCACTATCATCTTCCATGGTAAGCCGCAGATTGCTTCCGGTAACATTGATGGTGTCGACCTCGCCTGATTTCACCATGGCCATGGCTTCAGGGAGATCAACTTGTTCTGGGCCACTGAAGCGACCGCTCAACCAGAGCTGCAAGCCCAAGATGATAGCAAAAATCGCCAAAATCCATACCCAGGTAGGGATCGCGGGGCGACTTCCATTGGATTTGTCATCCATAACCAATACTCCTAAGAAACCAAGAAAGCAGCTTGCGGAAAAGGCTCGCAACCCACTGAATGTCTTTGTCTGTGCGCAATAGGTCGGCTAGCCAAATAGTGACTCAAGCTGCAAGAGGTCATTATGATGAAAACCGGTCTTGGCCACGTCCGGTCCTTCAGGTAAGACCAAACTCTATTTCTAATTTGTACCATCTGCAGGCCTGTATTCCAACTTTCGAGCCTGTTTCTTATGCAAATTTAACTCCTGCCATATGGACACTCACTTCTCACTAATCCTTACAATTCCCGTCAATTGGCGAAAACATGACGATATTTCCCCAAGCAATTCAAACGACAGAAATAAACAGACAGAGCGGGGTGCATTCTAAACTCTGCTATTGGATACTATGACCAGAAACTTGCCCGAGGAACACCTCAAGAGTCTCCGGGGAAATTAGCGCACTTATTTAGCCTGGAATGGACTTTTGCCAATTAAAAAGCAGAGACCCTTGAAGGAGTCTCTGCTTCAAACGTTCACGCTAATTGAAAGTCCGGCTAGTTGAGGTACTGGCGCAAATGTCCGGCAAAATTGGGATGGCGCAACTTACGTAGCGCTTCTTTCTCCAACTGCCGAATCCGCTCACGAGAAAGGCCAAACATCTCGCCCACTTCCTTTAAAGTACGAGACTCACCATCCTGCAAGCCATAACGAAGGCGCAAGATACGGGCTTCTCGTGGCGTCAATTGATCCAGGATGTCGCCAATTTCTTCCGTAAGCATATTTTGAGCCACGGCTTCAACCGGCGGCGGCGCATCGATATCTTCAATGAAATCCCCAAGTTCAGCATCAGATTCATCGCCGACCGGCCGCTCCAAATGCACAGGCTGGCGGCTGGTGCGCAGCATCCAGCGCACACGTTCTGCCGGTAGATCCATTCTGGAAGCGATCTCTTCCGCCGTTGGCTGGCGGCCGAATTGTTGTTCCAATTCTTGCGCAAGCTGGTACAACTTACTGATGCGTCCACCCAAATGAGCCGGAATACGAATCGTACGGCCGTGATTGGCCAGCGCTCGCGTCACCGCCTGGCGAATCCACCACGTGGCATACGTGCTGAAGCGATTGCCACGCCGGTAGTCATATTTCTCCACTGCCTTCATCAGGCCTACGTTTCCTTCTTGAATCAAATCAAGAAACTGTAGGCCGCGCCCGCGGTATTTCTTGGCAATGCTCACCACCAGGCGCGTATTAGCGCGGATCAAAAGCGCGCGTGCGGCATCCCCAACTTCACGAATCGCCACCAACTCGTCCAGCTCGTCGAGAGAAATCAGGTCACGTTCCGCTTCCACTCGCTCCATAGCTGCCTGACCCGCCTCGATTTCCTTGGCCAGTTCTACTTCTTCCGTTGCAGACAACAATCCTTGCTGCCCCATTTCGCGGAAGTATAGGCCCACCGAATCATCGATCGGAACATTGCTCAAATCAAACAGAGGCGCGGCATGAGGCCGGGCATAATAGGCCCGCGCATCACTTTCGGTAGTGGATTCTTCCTCCCCATCCATCAACACATCATCTTCAGTTTCGTATACGATCACACCCACCGCTTGAGCCTCCTCCAGCAAGCTCTCTAACAATGGGAGATTATTCTCTATATCCGGCAAGGTCTCCAAAATCTGGTCATAGGTTAGATACCCCTGTTCCAGGCCGTCATTTAGCAGCGTGCTAATGACATCATCGTCGACCAACGGATTCGCGAGATCACTCATATTAAGTGGTTTCCTTCGTCGTTGATATCTTATTTGGCTTTCGTAGAGAACACGGCTCGCCACCTGATCTCTCCTCTTATACCATTCGCGTAGCAGTCTAGCATACTCGAGGATCAAAAGTCAATAGGCAAAAATCTACAATTAAGCTGGGCAAAATCGTCAGTACCGTCCAACAAGGTGGGTTGGCTTGATTTTTTCTTGCTTGGCAGCAGTCACCAATCCGCTAGTTTTGGCTTTTCTACGCCTACTATCTAAAGGTAGTGCGCAACAGATTCAACCAGTTGCCCCCCATAATCTGTACGACATCGGCTTCTTCATAACCGGCGTCCAATAACCTCGTGGCAATGAGCGGCAAATCAACCACGCTGTCAATCTCAGCCGGTACATCGTCTACGCCAAAACCACCATCCATGTCGGTTCCTAGACCAACATGCCCGGCATCACCCAATAACTGGCAAACATGATCGATGTGAGCAAGCACATGATCCAGCGTCACCAATTCTTTGCGATCCCCCTTTTTGTGACCGGCACGTAAGAACCCGTTCGCCAGAACCGTGCCTATGACACCACCCCGCTCGCCTAGAGCACGTATTTGCGTATCGCTCAATTGGCGTTCGCCAGGCACAAGAACACGGCTGTTGCTGTGGGAAGCCATCACAGAGCCCTCATATTGATCAAGAGCTTCCAGCGAAGCTTTTTCACTCATGTGGCTCAGATCAAGGATCAGTGGGAATTCGTTCATCACCTCCAACAACGCGCGTCCTTCTTTTGTCAATCCACGCCGGCCATCCCGCCAGGCTCCGTCTGCATAGCGAGTATCATCCCAGGCCAGCCCAACGATTCGTAATCCCTTTTCAACCCACATCTCAAGCTCTTCCGGCTGTCGAATGGAGTCAGCGCCTTCCATCAGCGGCACAATACCCAACAGAGGTTGGTCGCTTTCCTGAAAACTGGCCAACACCTCCGCCAAGGAGGATCGATCAACAACAAGCCGCAGTTGATTTTCTTCCACATCCACTAACCGGTGATAATAATCCAGTTGAGTCATGCCGTGTTGATGAGCGCTTTGGGCATCACGATAAACCATGCGTGATTGGCCATCGCCTGGCTTGGCAGAAGCCACAGGCAAAACAAATATCGTGCCGAACACGAGACCTACGCCCGCCTCTCTTAATTGGGGAAAAGCGACCGTAGCCCGGCCATGCGGATGAGCGCCGGATTCGCCTGCGCGAATCTGTTCGACGGTTAGCAGGGGATTACGGCCGAATTGCAGCGCATTGTAAGCAATATCCAGGTGGGCATCTACAATAATCATAGGACCTCAACAACCAGATCGCCTTGCCCTTAAACCAGCAATGCTCGTAGAGCAGCCAAATTTACCGGGTCCATTTCCACTTCATTGCCGTCGTCATCCTCTTCTGTCTTCGGCGTTTCCAGATGTGCAGCGTGATTTGCCCAACGAGGATCGTTCACAAAGTTAGCAAAACCATCAAGACCAATATACCCCTGGCCAACATGTTCATGGCGGTCTTTGCGCTGTCCCAGCTCAAATTTGCTATCGTTAAAATGGAAGACCTTGATATGCTCCAGCCCAATTATGCGCTCAAATTCTTCCATCGTCGCCGCATACGCCTGCGGCGTACGGATATCATAGCCGGCTGAAAAGACGTGACAAGTGTCAAAACAGATACCCAGCCGGTCGCTGGGCCCACCATGTTGCAGTATAGTGGCCAGTTGTTCAAAACGGTGTCCGAGGTTTGTGCCTTGTCCAGCCATTGTTTCCAGGCAGATTGTTGTCCGCGGTGCAGATTCGGCCGTTTCTTCCAGCAACCTGCTTACGCCACGACTGATATTGTCCAGCCCTGTCTCTTCATCACTCTTGACAAAGGAACCTGGATGGAAAGTAATCAGGGGGATGCCCAAAGCCCCGGCAGCGTTCCACCTCCACCTTAAGCGCCTGATAAGATTTCTCCCACAACGCCTCATCCGGCGATGCGATATTGATCAAGTAACTGGCATGGACCGCCACCGGGGTTATCTCTTTGTATTCGGCTGCTTTCCGTTCATAGGCCGCGATGTCCTCATCAACGAGCGGTTTCGCTTGCCACTGCCGGTTGCTCTTTGTAAAAACGAGCATCGTTTCACAGCCAATATCGCTGGCGCGCTGAAAAGCTTCAAAAACGCCCCCAGCCGTACTTATATGTGCGCCTAATCGCATAAGATCTCCTTTTGATTCTTCAATTGCACAAGAGATGACCGCTTGGACAGACACCCATCCCGCATCCTATAAGTTGCCGGCTTTTCCGCTGCCACCAGATAAACGCTCTATTTGAACACAGAAAGTTGGCAACTTTTCTGTTTACCAACCACTTACGGAAAGATGAACCCTATTACCGGGTGATGCTATCCGGAACCTCGCTGCCGATAAAACCGATTGTTTCCATTCCATCCAGCGAGTACACACCATCACCCACTACCCGCCACATGCGGTTGCCGTTCAGATCAACGATAAACTTTTGCTCCAGGCGGCCGGTCGGCTCATCCTCCAGGGTATAGAGGGTATTGCCAACGAAGTAGGCAAACTGTTCACCTTTTCTGTCAATTAACCCACGCATGTCACTCCCTCCACCGTGCCGGCAGATTACGGAACCTGAAACTCCGCCTGAACCGTACCTGCGGCATCATAAAGAATCACCATATCACCACTATTCCAACGCGGGCCGTCTTCTCCCCAATAAAGATCGGTTGCGCTGTTCTGGCCTTCCGTCGTATGGATGAGAATGCCCGCGCCATCGCCGAATAAAGTAATTGGCCCAAAAGTATAATAATGGCCAAACTGGTCGGCCAGTTTCCAATCAGACAAGTTTGTTTCGCGGCCGCCATTATTGACGATCTGCACCGCTTCCGATGACAACTCCCCTGCGCTCATTACCTCCGCGATCTCAATGATAGCCTCCCCCTCCCCAGCGGGCTCGGTGGGAATAGGCGTCGGCAGAACATCCTCTACAGCAATGTCTGAGCTTTCCTCTGTTGCTGTGTCGACGGCCGTTTCAGGGGCTCCTTCAAGAGGGATGACCAGCTCTTGCCCAATAAACAAGAAATTGGGATTGCTCATCCCGTTGGCCGCCATTATTTCATCAACGCCTATATCATAACGGCCGCTAATCTGACCCAGCGTCTCCCCCGCTGCAACAATATGCGTTTCTGGCCCTGCTGATTCCGAAACGGGGGTCTCCGTGGCCTGGGCTGTTTCATCAGGCGCGCTCTCGGCACCAGGGATCTCTTCTTCAGATAGCACCACCTGCGCGGCCGTCTCGGCAACAGCCGCTGTTTCCTCCTTACGGCCGTCCCACCACCACAAGATAGCCAGCACGACAGCCGCTGATACGATGATATTCAAAAAGATGAAAGGCAGCATGCGGCGAAAGGACATAATCTTCTCCAGGTTGCCTGCAATTGTAACCGAGCGATCGCTTATCGCAAGCAGGCCAGGCCATAGTTTGAACAACCTGCCTAAATCAGGGACAATATCAACGTATTGCTGCTTATATCTTAACTCACTAACAAGCCCATATCAAAGGTGTTTCATGTCAGATCCAATAAAAATCCTTTTCCTGAGCGCTGAAGTTGCTCCCTTTGCCAAAACCGGTGGCTTGGGAGACGTTGGTGGTTCGCTTCCCAAAGCCCTGGCTGACATGGGTCATGATGTACGCGTCGTCATGCCCGCTTATAAGAACATCGAAGATGGGTATCCTGGTGTCGATCCTGTAGCTGGACAGCTAGAAGTCCCTACCGGCTCCGGGAACATTCCCTGCGGCGCTCTTTCGCAGCACGCTGCCCGGCAGTGAAGTGCCCATCTTCTTCATCGCCGAGTGGCAGTTGTTCAAGCGGGACAATATCTACGGCTATTGGGATGATGCTTACCGTTTTTCGTTTTTCAGTCGCGCTGCACTGCAGTTAACCACGGCCTGGGACTGGAAGCCGGATGTCGTTCATGCCCACGACTGGCATACAGCGCCGGCGCTTACCTGGTTGGCGACGGCAGGGCAGATGGATGAGCGATTCCGCGGCATCGCCACCTTATTTACCATTCACAATCTGGCCCATCAAGGCAAAACCAATTGGCACATCTTCGACTATCTGGGCATCCAAACCCATTCTTTGACCGAGGAGAGTTTTGGCGAAGTAAACTTCATGGCCCGCGGCATTTATCACGCCACTCTGGTTAATACAGTGAGCCCTTCCTATGCCCGTGAAATCATGACCATGGAAGGGGGCGCGGGTCTGGATGGCTTGCTGCGCCATCGTAGCTATGATCTGCATGGAATCGTCAACGGCCTCGATTACGATACCTGGAATCCGGCAATCGATCCTCGCCTGCCCTTTCATTTTTCGACCGGCAAGATGAGTGAACGCTTGCTCAACCGCCGCGCCCTACAAGATTACGCCAATTTGCCGCAGAGGGATGACATCCCGCTGGTAGCCATGGTTTCGCGCCTCGACTGGCAGAAGGGCATGGATATCATGGGCCATACGATCCACCAGTTGATGAACGGCTATGCCGGTGACGCCCAGTTCGTCCTCTTGGGCACAGGCGATCCCCAATACGAGCAGATGTTCGCCCGTTTGGCCGGCTATCACCGGGACAAGATGGCGGCAATTTTGTCCTACAACGCCGGCCTGGCTCCCCTGATTTATGCCGGCAGCGATATGTTCGTCATGCCCTCCCTCTTCGAGCCCTGTGGCCTGGGACAGTTGATCGCCATGCGTTACGGCAGTGTCCCCGTTGTACGGGCCACTGGTGGCCTGGCAGATACCGTAGAAGACAGCATCACCGGATTTGTTTTTTACGACTATAATTGGGAATCTTTCTGGGGTGCGCTGCAGCGTGCAATCTACATTTACAATGTCGACCGCGAGAGCTGGCGGAAGGTTCAACAGAACGGCATGATGGCCGATTTCTCCTGGGAAAGATCGGCTTCAGGGTACCAGCAATTATACGAATGGGCGTTGGCCCGGACGAGAGGAGCTTAACCAATGCGCTTTCCACGATCTGCCGGTGTTCTGGCACATCCCACCTCATTTCCAGGCCGTTTCGGCATTGGCGATCTGGGTGGAGCGGCCTATCACTTTATTGATTTCCTGGTCAAGAGTCGCCAATCTCTGTGGCAAATACTCCCCCTGGGACCCACCGGTTATGGAGATTCTCCCTATCAATGTTTCTCGGCCTTTGCCGGTAACCCGCTGCTCATCAGCCCTGACAAGCTGGTGCAGGATGGCTATCTGCCCGCCAAGGCGCTGGCAAGAGGTGCCGCCTTTCCCCGAAGACAAGGTCGACTTCGGCTGGGTGATCGATTACAAGCGCAAATTGCTAAACCATGCCTTTGAACAATTCCAACGCCATGGCCTGGGTGGGCAGCGCGAAGATTTCGCCCAATTTTGCGCTGCACAAGCCAGTTGGCTTGACGATTTCGCCATGTTCATGGCCTTAAAGAATTACCACGTCGAGCAGAATGGGGGCGTTTGGAACACGTGGCCGCAGGACATTGCCCGCCGCCGTCCCCAGGCGATGACCTGGTGGGCAAAGAATCTGGCCGGTGAGATCAAAATGCACAAGTTCCTGCAATACCTCTTCTTCAAGCAGTGGTTGGAACTAAAATCGTATGCCAATGAGCGGGGCATCCGCATCGTGGGCGACATCCCCATTTTTGTGGCTTTCGATAGCGCCGATGTATGGGCAAATTCCGGCCTCTTTTACCTCAATGAGGACGGCTCACCGGCAGTAGTGGCCGGGGTACCGCCCGACTACTTCAGCGAGACCGGGCAGCGCTGGGGCAACCCCCTCTATCGCTGGCATGAAATGAGCCAGGATAATTATGCCTGGTGGACCGCCCGCTTGAAGATGAGCTTCACCCAGGCGGATGTCGTGCGCATCGATCATTTCCGCGGTTTTGACGCCTATTGGGAAATCCCGGCGACCGAGCCAACGGCCGTCATTGGCAAATGGACCGAAGGGCCGGGCCACGCTTTTTTCGAAGCCATGCAACAGAACCTGGGTGAACTGCCTCTGATTGCCGAGGACCTGGGCGTGATCACGCCAGAAGTTGTCGCCCTACGCGACCGCTTCCATTTCCCGGGGATGAAGATCTTGCAGTTCGCATTTGGTGGCGAACGGAACAGTCTTTTCCTACCCCATGGCTTCAACAGCAACTGCGTTGTTTATACCGGTACCCATGATAACGAAACGACGGTAGGCTGGTTCTCTAATGCGAGCGCGGATGAACGCCGCCATGTCTTGAGCTATCTCAATGTGGCAGATGGCGAGCATATCGCCTGGGACCTGACCCGCCTCGCCTATGCTTCGGTTGCCGACACGGCCGTGGCCACTTTGCAAGATTTGATGCAGCTTGATAATGAAGCGCGCATGAACTACCCGGGTAGGCCAAGCGGCAATTGGCAGTGGCGCTATAGGGCCGGCATGCTCACCGATGAAATAGCCGACGAACTGCGGGAGATGACCGAGCTGTACGGTCGCGTAGTCGGATAGTCCATCGTCAATCTTCATTGGGCACGTAGTCTCAATAGGTCTCATTCAGTGTAGTTCGTATCCTCAGATGCGAGCGGTTTAGGTCAATAGCGTCTTACGATGCCTCGCTACACACAGAGATTATTGATCGGCTGAGTTTGATTTACTACTGTTTTATGGCAGGTGCGATATGAGACGTGTAGCTATAGTCGGGACGGGTCAGGTTGCGGTGCGCAAGAAGTACGATCTGGGCTTGCGTGAACTGGGGGCTTCCGTTGTCGAGCAGGCGCTGGGAGAGACCGACAAGAGCCTGGTTGATGCGCTGTACCTGGGCAATATGCTCAGCGATGAGCTGCAAGCGCAAAAACACCTGGCGGCGCTGGTGGCCGACGAGGCGGGGCTGGCCGGCGTGGAGGCGATCCAGGTCCGGGCCGCGACCGCATCCGGGGCAGCAGCGTTACGCGTGGCCTACCTGGCCGTAGCCGGTGGGGCTGTGGATTTGGCCGTGGCCGTTGGGGTAGAGAAAATGAGTGACCAGGTGCCGACGGCCGCACTGGCCAAAGCGCTGGACGCCCGCAGCGAGGTGCCGGATGGAAAAACGCTGCTCAGCCAGAACGCGCTGCTGATGCGCTCTTTACTTGCAGAAGTATGGCCTGCCGCCAGATGCGCTGGCACCCTTCTCGGTCAATGCCCACCGCAATGCGCAGCACAATCCCTATGCCATGTTCCGCGACCGGCAGTTTACGACCGAACAGGTCGCCCAATCGCGCCTGATTAATCCCCCGCTGCGGCTGCTGGACTGTTCGCCCGTGTCCGATGGGGCAGCGGCCGTTCTCATCGCGCCCCTAGCGGATGCGCAACAATATACCAGCGATCCCGTTCAGATCATCGCCTCCAACGCCACAACAGACCGCTTCAGAATGTCAGATCGCCTCAATCCACTGCACCTGGAAGCGGCAAGCGCTTCCGCACAGCAGGCCTTGCGTCAGGCGGGCCTCAAATTGCAGGATGTGGACTTTTTCGAGCTGCACGATGCCTTTAGCATCATGGCCTGCCTGCTGCTGGAAGCGGCCGGTTTTGCCGCGCCGGGACGCGGCTGGGAATTGGCCGCCAATGATGAGATCGGCCTGCGAGGCACCGTTCCCATCGCCACCATGGGCGGTCTAAAAGCGAGGGGACATCCCATCGGGGCCACAGCCTTATACCAGAGCTGCGAGATAGTGCAGCAGCTCACCGGCAAAGCGGGTGAGAACCAGCTAGATGAGCCAAAAGTAGCGATGTTGCAGAGTGTAGGCGGGGCAGGTACGACCGTGTTGACGCACTTGTTTACCGCTGATAGCCGATAGCTGATAGCTGATAGCCGTCAGCTTCAATACATAAGGAGAGTGAATCATGTCAAGTACCATGTCAAAATATGAGCGGGAGCAGTTCCTGGCCGGCGTGCATATCGGTATCTTTTCTGTTGCGCAAGAGGGGCGGGGTCCATTAACAGTACCGGTATGGTACGCTTACGAACCAGGGGGAGAGATCGCGATTTGGACCGGAGCAGAGTCACGTAAAGCGCGGCTCCTGAAAGCGGCGGGACGTTTTACTTTTTGCGTGCAGGATGAGAACCCCCCGTATCGCTATGTCAGCGTTGAAGGGCCGGTATCGAGCATGGGCCCGGCCAATTTTGATAGGGATGTACGGCCGTTAGCTATTCGCTACCTGGGCCCGGAACACGCCGGACCCTATCTGGCCGGCCTGGGCGGCGATGCCGGTGTAGCCAATGATATCGTGATCCGCATGCGCCCGGAGCGCTGGTATTCGGCCGATTTTTCGTCTGAGGAAAGCTAGTTTGTAGCAAACTAAGCACGTGACCTTTCCAATTACCCAGCGTAGGGGCGAGACGGCGCGGTGTGGATTTACCTAAAACGAATCGCCCTGTCTCCGCGCCGTCTCGCCCGCTGATGGCATATGTTGGGCAAGACAGGCGGGAGAAACAACTATTAGGGCAAGCCGGTTTCCCGCCTTGACCTGAATAGTTTGCCGCAATAGGGACAACATGCCTCTTGCCATGCTGTTTTGTGGAAACAATCCTTGCAGGTGCGCTGCCATCTTCCATCTTTCAAGGCCGCAAAGGGGACCTTCCTGTTTCCGTCTTGGAGAGAAAGCGAGCCATCGGCGGCTATGCGTGCGACGATCCTCTTCCCCCGGCGCATGAAATGCAGTTCATCGCGAGACACTTTTTTGGGTTTCCATCTTTGTCGCCGCTGCCTTCCCATTTTATTCCGGAAATACCAGTCACCGCGCACCGTATCGATTTTTATACTCCTGTTAGTAAGCAGATTTACCCAATCGCCATGAATGGCCAGCGTGAAATCGCTTGTAGAGTACTTTTGGCATCTTGCTATCGTACTGGTCTCAGATTTTCGTTCGACCGGGGGATTAAGAGGGGGCGCGCCCGCCCCACACTTGCGTCGCTCCGGACGCATTCCACCACGGTCACCACTGCGCCATCGCTTCGCCCTACTGCTCTCATTGGCGCCGCAACGCAGGCAATAGCCATTCTGCATATTGTTGCCGCAGATTGGGCAGGCATGATATTTTCGTTTGGACATAACCATCCCCCTACCTCTAGGAGTTTTGATTTCTTGTTTCGCCGTCCTCAAAATCCAATCATAGTGCCAGTTTAACCCTCTTCAAACTCAAACGAATCAAACTTCAACGTACGGCCGTTTTCGCTCACCGTCCGCACTGTCGCCTCATCAAAGCCGTCTCGTTTCTGCGCCGTTATTTCGACTGTGACTCGTACGTCACAGCCAGCCAGCTCCGTCAGCCGCTGGATCACTTCTTCAACAATCGGATCCATTTCGCTGATGATGCGCTGGGCGTCCAGTTCCACACGGCCGTAATAACGCACCGTCTTCTTGGTCAGCTGGAGGTATGGCTCACGGTGGCGGTGGCAGTGTCGTCTCCATCTGTTCCGGTTCCACCTTCTTTCCGCCAGGATCGGAGTAGGAGTCAAATCGGTTCGCGGCGGGGGCGGTTCGTGGACGTGTTTGGGATGAATCAGCAGGCTTTGGTCATCGAAATAGACCTGACCCAGCCTGCGCAGTAAGACGCCGGTATGATAGCCGGCTTCGTCGACGCCCGTGGCGTAGGCAAAAGGCGCATCAAGCCGCTGCACGCCATCGCGCACCGCTTCAATGAGAACTTTCTCGTCGAATAGACGCGGCAGATAACAGTACTGCGAAAAATAGGCCCATAACTGCTTCAGTCCAACTTCATAGCCGCGATCTTCACCCCAAATATAGTTATTCAGCTCCATGAGCAGGACATCAGGCGATAATTGGCGAATCAGCAGGTCATCGTTGCGCAGTCGCTGCGCGGCGCGATTGTAGAAGTTATCACTGCCGCCGATGCCATTTTCCTGCAGCACAATCGGCCCCAATGGCTCGGGCTGTGACGGCGTGATCAACCAACGATACGCCTCCTGCAATCGTGTATCGACAGTGTTGTTGGCGGTGCTGAGACTGTTCCTTACCTGGCGGCGCTGCTGGGCATCAAGGTTGAGCGGCTCCTCCTCATCTTGAATAGAGTGCCAGGCCAGGTATTCACGCGTCGCAGCCTCCAGTTCAGCCATGCCGGTTTCGTCGGCAGCGATAAAGAGCAGCATATTCTTATAGAGCCGCTGCGCATTGCCGCGCTTATCGAGGATTTCTGCAGCCTGTTCCATCGCCGCGCTGCTTGTCTGGCGCCGCTTATGGTTAGCCGCCGGACCGAGGACGACAATCCTGCGCTCGCGGTTCGTCGGCCACGTCTCCGCTGCCGGATGGGGCGACATGAAATGCGGCAAATTCGCGGTTCTTGCCCACGCGCTGCAAACGCTCGGTGATTTCGCGCTGCACCTCAACCGCAGGAAAGGTCTGGGCGCGATCCTTGGCCAGCCGGTTGACGGTCGGACGGGTGTCGTACCAGTAGCGGCTGCCATCGGAATAGAGGTAAGTAAGCTGGCTGCCCATGCGGCGCAGGGCGTCGCCAAAAACGGCCGCCGGCTCGCCCGGCTGGGCGCAGCCCAGGCGAATACGCACTTCTTCCAGACCGCGCGCCGCCATGGCCGAAACAGAAGGCGCGCTGCCAATGAAGACGGTGCGCGCCACACGGCGTGTCGCCGCATAACGGCCGAGCGCCGGCACATCCCCATCAATCTGGTAAGGTAGCGATTCCAGGCCGTCGACATCTCTGGCGAAGACGCCCGTCCAGGTGTCGGGCAGATAGCGCAGCAGTTCATTGCGCACCGGCGCCGCCGCCAGGGGTACCGTACCCGGCAGGATCAGCAGCGACGGATCGCTGCCGGTCCACAGCTGGTGGATCACCGCCGCCATCAGGCGCAGGACGCCGCGCGTGCGCTGGAAGCGGTCCAAAGTCGACCAATCCTGGTAGAGGCGGTCGAACAGCTCCGGGTGAATCGGATAAGCGGAGACCAGGCGATCGTAATACGGCCGTTCGGCCACGCCTGATGGAAACTCGCCCGCGCTGTTGCGGTACATATCGCTGAATGCCTTCAAGACCGCATCCCGCGCCGCGTAATCGACCTCGCTGGAGAAGAGCCGCCGGCGCACAATCTCAAAACTTTCCGTGGCCGTGACCGGCTTCCAGACCGATTCAATCCGGCCGACGACATGGGCCAAGATATCGAGCGCTTCCTGGCCCGCCTCGCCGCCAACCTCAATGTCCGATTCCGGCAGCGAGATCAGCAGCATCGAATCGTCGGAACGGCGCGCCGCTTCGGTTAAAGCCTGCACAAAAGTCATGACCGAAGCGAAGGTGCCCGCCGGCAGTTCGTCGACATGGTAGATATTGCGCGCGTAGGCCACGAACTCGTCGACGATGATCAGGCAGGGTCCAAACTGGTCGAAGAGCTCTTTGAGTGTGTCGGAGTTGGGGCTGACCCCTTTCTGGTCGGCCGTGGCCACCAGCTCATACCCTTCCTTGCCGCCCAACTGGTAGGCCAGCTCGCCCCATAAAGTGCGCGTTGTCGCGTCAGGATAAATGCGCGGCCGCGCCGGATCGAGGGCGGTGCCGACCAGGACGGCGCGGTTCGCTTCCGGCAGGTCCACATCGCCGATCAGATCGGCGATGCGTTCACCGCCAACAAAGTCGCTCAGCTTCACGCCGCCGCTGCTCAAATGGTAGAGGGCGAGCATCGAGTGCGTCTTGCCGCCGCCAAAAGCGGTCTGCAGCTGCACCACCGGATCGCCGCCCTGCGCTGTCAGCCGCTGCACGCCGGTGACCAGCATATTCAGCAGCCCTTCGGTCAGGTAGGTGCGCTGGAAGAACTGCTGGGGATCCTGGTATTCCGCTTCGGCCGTGCCCGCCAGCACCTGGGCCAGGTCGGCGGCGAATTCCGCCTGTAAATAGCGGCCGCTGGCCACATCAGGATGGGGGCTGACCACTTCACGCCACGGTTTGAGGCCGGCCGTGGTCGTGATTTCCTGTCGTCTTGGTCGTCTCTGCCTGCTTTTTTGCTTTTTTGGCCTCCGTAGCGAAGCGCAGCCGCAGCAGTTCGTTGCCGATTTTATCCACCTCCAGCGCCATCTCCCCGGCGCTGACCATATTCAGCAGGCGCGAGGCGGTATCGGCGACGCGGTAGGCATCGTCGTTGCTGAATGCTTTTTGGTGTGCCCAATCGACGCGCGCGCTCATCAGTTCGCTGACATAGGATCGGCCGTTATGCCCCAGCTTCTGCTGGAAGACCTCGTTCCAGCCGCGCCACATCAGGTTGAGCACATTCTGCGCGTCCAGATAGCCGATCAGCGTCTCAATATCCTTAAACGCCTCGGGCGGCAGTCCATAAGCATTCGTCGCCAGCTTGCGGTCGATCTCCTCCAGGAAATCATTGCGATAGACCATGCGGTACTCGCGCACCACATAAGGCGCCAGCCCCGCAGCCAAAATATCCAACACCCGTCCAACCCGTTCCTTATTACTTAAAGCCATCTATTTCTCTCCCACTCGTACCGCCGGCATCCTTGCCGGCCCTCTTGCTATGAACCGCCACCAGGGATAGTGACGCTCCACTCGGACCGCCGGCATCCTTGCCGGCCTCTCGCTTATGAACTGCCACCAGGGATAGTGACGCTCCATTCGGACCGCCGGCATCCTTGCCGCCCTCTCGCTTATGAACCGCCACCAGGGATAGTGACGCTCCATTCGGACCGCCGGCATCCTTGCCGGCCCTCTTGCTTGTGAACCGCCACCAGAGATAGTGACGCTCCATTCGGACCGCCGGCATCCTTGCCGACCCTCTTGCTTATGAACTGCCACCAGGGATAGTGACGCTCCATTCGGACCGCCGGCATCCTTGCCGGCCCTCTTGCTTATGAACTGCCACCAGGGATAGTGACGCTCCATTCGGACCGCCGGCATCCTTGCCGGCATCTTAGCTCATCAAGAGCCGCCAGGGATGGCGGCGGTCCAGTCTGTATAGTACCTTGCGCTACTAAAAGGCCAATCCTCGGCCTTCCTAACCAAGCCCGCCACAACCGGATTGTTGTGAATATATTCAACAGCCCTGGCAAAATGTTTTTCATTTCTAACATAACGATCGAAGTATTCCCTGTACCAAAACGGTCCCTTCCGGCCAAGAAGATTATTCGCTTCTCCGGCCGTATAACCTTTCCAAGAGTGCAGAATCTGGTCCAGCGTGTAATCCCGATAAAGCTCAACCAACACATGAACATGATTAGGCATAACAACCCAGGCGAACAGACGATACCGTTTGCCGTCGAAGAATAAAAGAGAGCTTTCGACAAGCAGCGCAATCTTGGTTTGTTTTAAGTAGCATTCTCCATATCCAGAATTCAAATACTTCTCCAGGCGTTCTCGCTTCTCAGGGTCGGACAATGTATCGGGATCATCAGCCATAGCCACAACAACATGGCTCGGAAGCGAGTCCCACAGACGGAAAGTCACGCCCTGGATGAGACCCGGTTGATCAAAATGGGGGATATATCCCCGGCTGCGCCAATTTGAATCACTCATTTCTCTGCACCTGGACCGCCAGCATCCTTGCTGGCCCTCTTTGCCGGCAGGGATGCCGGCGGTCCAATCACTCAAACAACCTTCCCTGCACCGCCTGCGTCCGCACCTGCGCCGCCCGTTCCTGGCTGGCGCCCCAGGAGATCACCAGGGCGTTATAATCCCGCGCCTGCTCCGCCCAGCCCTTGCGCTCGCAGATGCTGTACAGCCGGTAGGCCAGCGCCCGCGCATCCGCCGCCAGCTCCGCCGGCATCTTCGCCAGCAGCAGCGCCGCCCCTTCCTCGCCATGCACATTCAGGCGTTCGATCAGGTGGTGCGTCGCCTTCCCAGACCGTGACCCGCTTATCCGCCGCGCGGGTCCCAGCCGGGATCCAGCTCCTCCCAGGAGAGCAGGCGCACCTTGCCCGCCCCCGCTTCAAGCACCCCCGCCTGCACCAGGCCGTCGACGGAGGTGTTCTTGGCCCGCGCCAGGACGTCCGCCGTGCCGAACTGCCCTTCCTTGAAACCGGTTCTGCTCAAACCAGGCCACGGCGAAGCGGGAATCGCCGTCCAGATCCCCTTCCTGCTCGGTCAGGTAAGCGTCCAGCACCTGGTTGATCAACTGCAAGGCCGTGCGCACCGTCAGCGGCTCGCCGTTGGCCTCCAGCACCTGGCGGTACTTGCTGTAGACGGCCATCCCCGGCCCGATGGAGGCCTGGGCCAGGTCGACCGGGGCGATATTGCCCGACTGCATCTCTTGTAGCGCGGCTGGCAGTTCGCGCCGTAATTCGGCGACGAATGCGCGTCGAGAGGTAATCGGCGCATCTCTGGTCGTGGGCGGCAGACTAGAACGATTGAAGATGCAAGTGCATTGGTTCCACTTGCAATCATCCGATTGCTCATTCTGTACGCATCGGCCATGTACCACGAATTGCAAAGCCAGATGTCAATTAGGCCATTGAGCATGGTCTCCCATCCGGTACTTGCTGCATCCTTCTTCAACATCAATTTCTTCTTGTTTGAAAGCATAGATAAACGGTCAGTGGGAACTCGGCATGATGAGATGCTCGTGCAATTCGATCAAATGTTGCATCAAACCTGATCTCAAAATGCTCTTTGGCCTTCTGCATGCTCCCATTAAATCGATAGGGTGATGCGATTATTTCTGGTGTTTTTGGAACCAGCAACGTAGCTGAAGAACTCTGGGGAAATACTTCTCTCAGTACTTCTACGCAGCCAGACGTAGAAGAAATCTGATAGGTCAGCATAACCGATATTGTCATAATAGGGTGGATCTGTTGACAATAGCAGACTGTCTTCAATATGTCAGGTTTGCCGCATCGTCTTGTATGGCGCACACCCTTAGTCCGCTGGCCTAATTCGCTCGAGAACTAATGCAATCCACTCGATAGCCAGCTGTCCAATTCCCAGTCGAATCGCTAAAAGGATTTGCTTCAGCAAAATCCCAGACCATCGGCATTGCCTGCCGAGCAAAAGTGTTCGTGAACTTTCTCGCTGAGTATCCCAACGTGCAAATGAATTCTAGATATCAGCGCGACTTACAACCGCAAATGCCAGATAAACACTCACCGCTTCGGCATAGGCTTGCGCGCCGGTGCCCCCATCGCGCAGAGGCGCCTCATCAGCCGCCATCCCCGCAGCCAGCGCATCCTGTTCAATCTGCGCCCGCGCCTCGCCCACCAGGTCGCTGAAGGTCGTCAAGGCCACCAACTGCCGCGGCGTGAAGAGATCGGCGAAGTCGATCAGCCCATAAAGCTTGCACCAGATAGCCCGTGGTTCATCTGGCCAGTTCACCAACTGGCAGCCAGGCGGGTTTGGCCTGCTCCGCAATGGCTACATGGTCGGCTGATGGTGCGTGGTAATTACGGCCGTTTTTTCCTTCAGTCACGATGGCCATTAACTGCGCCCCCATACGGTCAGCCATGCCTTCATCTTTGAGATGTTGATCAGGCGCAACCTCACCACAAACCAGGCAGCGAAACTTTGCCCCGCGGCTGACTTTCGGCGGGTCTGGCGCTTTTCCTTTGCCGCTCTTGACCGTGAACTGCACCGTCTTGGCCTGTGTGTCCACCACCGGCTCCACCCACGCCTGTTTGCCCTTCTTCTTGCTCAGCCAAAAGGAGCTGACCAGCGGCATCTGCGCGCCGCAGGCCGGATTGGGGCACTTCACCGTCCGCGCCCAGAGCCAGGCGATCACCGTCTCGCCGCTTGCATCCCGTCAGGGTACAGATGCCCAATCCGCTCCCAGGCCCGCTCGCGCATCCACTCGCCATAATAGCGCACATCGGCCGCCAGCCCGCTCGCCCCCTTCCAGCTGCGACGCCGCCGCCGACCTGCTCGCGGTCGCGCGGGTTCACCGGCGGCTGGTCTGGCAAAACGGGGCGGGATCTCGATCAACGCCTTGTTGATCATCACCGCCACCGGGTTCAGATCGCTGGCATGCGCCTCCAGCCCCAAGCGCTGCGCCTCCAGGGGGATGCTGCCGCCCCCGGCGAAGGGGTCCAGCAGCGGCGGCGGGTTGCCGTCCGTGCACAGCCGGATCAGCTCGCGCGCCGTCTCCAGCACCTGCTCGTCCGTCGTGCTCTCCCACTGCACCAGCCGCTCGATGAAGTCGAACAGGCGCATGCGCGGCGTGTCGTGGTCGGCGGCGTTCTTGCCCTCGGGCAGCGCCTGGCAGGCCGCGATGAAGTCGGCCGGCGACTCGGGGTCGTCGGGGTCGTCGACCAGCGAGGTAAAGATCACCGCCCGGCAGCCGCCAACGGCCGTCGCGCCCACCACAGATGCAGCGTGCTGGGGTGCCCGTGGCGGATCGATTTCTCCCGCGCGCTGGCGACGTTGATCGCCTCCAGGGGCAGGGCGACTTCAATCAGTTTTTTGCGATAGGTCATAGTTGTCCTTTATGACAGTAGGAATTACACAGAGATACACTGAGATTTCCACAGAGATACACCGAGCTTCTTTTCTCTGTGAATCTCCGTGTAATCCGCTATCCGTCTCTTTGAATCATAGTAGTTTCTCGAAGCCATCCTTGATAACCTGGGCGATGCGGCGGCGGCGATCGGGCAGAAATGATCTCATAATCCATCTGCGCCCAATCAGGATCAAGCGCGTGCCAATACAACATCTCCTCCAATTCCTCCGGCGCGAAACGGGCCGCGTAGGAAGGGTAATATTGGCGAAGGCGACTTGTCCAGAATGTCGATATTGTCTTTCCACTCGACCAGCGCGTAGTTGGCGATCTGGTTGCGGTCGCGCGTGCTGTCGTAACCCAAACGCTGCAAGTAAGCGCGGGGGAAGAGATGGTGGCGTTCCATCGCCGATTTGTGAGCGTGAACGGCCGGGTCCATCAACTCCGCCACCTGCATCTTGGAAAACAGGACCCGGGCGTCGAGCAAGTTCAACGCGGCATAATAGGCAAACAGTGATGGGCTGCGCGCCGAGGAAGTCGCCAGTTGTTCCGGCAGATGTAATGGTCCAAAAATCGTCGGTGAAGGTGGCCTCGATATGACCCGATCGAAGGTGTCGACAAATTCCGCGGCTGATTCTGACGCCACGCAGACGGGCCAGGTCTTGTTCCATCACCGATTCCGGCGAGCCGGAATAACGACCGGTAAGCGAGCTCATGAAGAACCAGCGCGCAATGACATTGCGCAGCGTGTAGGCATCGACATTCGAAATCACGCTTGCCGATGCAGGTAAAAGACATAGGCGTAGAGCAAGGCCGTATTGGAGGTGATCATCTTGTCGCTGCGATAGCCGGCGCGCATCAGTGTTTTCAAGAATTCATGCCAATTTTGCAGGTTAAGCACCGTCGCCTGGGATTCCTGCAAGATAGCGAACTGTTCATCTCGTTTTTCATCGGAGAACTGCTCTGTTTCCAGGTCCTTGCCTCGTAGAATGGAATAGACATTGCGCAGACGCGGCGCGCCGGAAACCCAGACCAACGCTAACGCGCAGCATCTGGTCGGGATCTGGCTTGATGAAGTAGTTGAAGGGAGAAGCGCCGCCGGTCGAAGGCTGGCGTGAAAGCCGGCAAAATGTCTCCAGATCTGCCCGCCCTTCGTCCCAGAAGACCGACATCAGGGTCAAAATGAAGTCGGCCTGATTGAGCGTTACGCCCTGGCTGTTGATGCGCACAAAGACATCAGCCACCTGTTCTTCATCGACCGAAGAAGATAGCTCCAGAGCCGTAAACGGATAGTTCTGCAGATCATAGAGGCGGTCGATGACTTTCAATGAGCTCATCTTCCTCATCTTCATCCATGGACGGCTGTTCCTTCAGATTACTGATGAAGCGTTTGACAAAACGATTGCGTGAAAGCTCTCCCGACCACAATTGGCTGATATCGGCGATAAACTCTGGATCTCGTGCGCACGGCAGCATCGGCGACTTCAAAAGTCTGATCCACCGGGCGAAAGGCGATATGGATCGGTCCCTGGCTGTAGTCGCTGCGCACGACGGGCAAGCCCTTAAGAACGGCGAAGAGCGATGTCAGGCGCTGCTGGCCATCGACGATGAGCAGGCGCGGCACTTTCTGTTTGTTGTTGGCACCAATCTGGCGATGCCCGTTGCCGACGCCGTTGGCCCAGAAGAGCAGGTAGCCGACCGGGAAACCTTTGTACATCGAATCGAAGAGATCGCGCACCTTGGTGTTTTTCCAGACAAAGGGGCGCTGAATCTCCGGCAAGCCGATCTCGCCCATGTCGATATCTTCGAGCAGTTTTGAAAGTGAATAGCTAACTTCCTTGAATAAAGTGGTCATCTTTCTCGCTCCTTGGCTGACGCCGCGTTTCCGCCGGCATCATTGGTGAAGATTTACACGGAGATTCACAGAGAATTCTTGAGTTTTCTCTGTGCGACCCTCTGCGCAGCTCTGTTTTGTCTTCTCCCTGTAATTCTGTGTAACTCTCTCACGCCGGTTCCTCGCTTTTCTCCAGCAGTTTCGGCAGGTTGTAGTTCACGCTGGTGATCTTGATATCAAGCTCTTCGTTGAAAGGGCCCCAAACATAACGGGGTTCTCCGGCCTGGCCCCGCTCCACTTCGACCAGGGCCAGGATAAATCGCTCTGGGGAATTGGTGCAGAACACAACCTCGCCGCGCGTAACCGTCACCGTCTGCGCGCCCGGTCGCCGCCCCTTGACCTCGATGAAGCGCATGTGGCCGGCCCGTGGATCGAAACTCTCAATATCGTAGCCATAATTATGCTTGCTCACATCGCGCGGATGGTTGCCAAGCGCTATCTCCGTTTGCTGCACAGCCTGCATGGCGGCCTGTTCAGTGATGCGCGTATCAACGATGTCAACGGGGGTGCGGTCGCCAAGGATCAGGCCAATGGGCACAATGAGCGCGCCGCCAATGACGACGGGGGGATCGGCGGCGATCTGTTTTTCCTGGGCGAGCTGGGCCATGCGCTGCTGGCGACGGCGTTCCAGCTCATCGGCGCGACGCCGGGCCTTATCGGCATTTAGCCTGGCGTTGGGCTTTCCTTCTTCTGCCTGTTGGCGGTAGATGCGCGCCTGGCGGTCCCAATGATTGATCTCGGCCGTAAGCCGTTTCTGCACGGCACGCTCCGTTTTGGCAATCAGCTTCTCGCGGCGCTGCTGCACGCGCGCCAGGTGGCGAGGCACCAGCTCCAGAATCGCATGGCTGGTGGCCTGGTCCACGGCTTCAGCGCCGCTGCCGGCATCGGTTAGGGTCAGGGCGATTTCTGCTTTCTCATCATCAGCCAGCGGGCGGTAGTTTAGATAAGGGGCGAAACCGCCGAGACTCACCTCGCCATGGCCATTAACTTCAACAAAATGCACTTCCTGCGAAATGACACGCTGTGCGGCGTCGCGCAGGCGCTGCTCAAGGAAGAAGAGGGTGCGTGGCTCCTGGCCAGGATCCGTTTCGTCGACCAGCACGGCGCCGCTGCTTAGCAGATTCTGGTAGCGATCGCGCACCAAATCGACGACGCTGTCGAGCAGCGGGTGGCCGGGACAGAGAAATTGGGCCAACGGCTGGCCGGGTAAATTGATGCGCGCTTTGTCGAAGGTCACGCGCTCATACTGGCGCAGGATGGGCACGGCCGTGCCTGTCGCCGCGCCCCAATCACGAATGACCGCCGGGACATGGGTGATGCGGTAGCGTCCCTTTTCGCGCTCGCTGATCGTGCCGCCCAGATGCTTGAACGCTTCGAGGAAGAAGGCGCGCACATGGTGCGGCTGCAGGCGCAGCGCCTGGTAGCGCTCCATTTCGACGCGAATCTTTTCTACCTGGCTCAGATCGATATCCTCCGCGGCCAATGAGTCAGCTTCCAGCAGGGCGCGCACATGTTCCCGGTCGAGGGCATTGTCGACCGCCTGCTCCAGCCGGGCTCTGGTTTCCGGCTGCTCACCATAGCGGATTGCTTCCATCAGCAGTTGGCGCAGCGGCACCTCGGAGAAGAGGTCGCCTAAGATATCAAAAACCTGGCCGTTGAGGGCCCGGCTTTCTGTTTCCAGTTTGCGTAGCAGCCGTTCATAGACATACCCTTCGCGCGTCTCGGCCGAGACCAGGTTCCAGAGGTGGCATACTTCGGTCTGGCCGATGCGGTGAATACGGCCGAATCGCTGTTCGAGGCGGTTGGGGTTCCAGGGCAGGTCGTAGTTGACCATCAGGTGGGCGCGCTGCAGGTTGATGCCTTCGCCCGCGGCGTCGGTAGCCAGCAGGTAATGGACGCCGGGATCGTTGCGAAAGCGGTCTTCGATCGCCCGCCGCTGTTCGCGTCCCAGGCCACCGTGGATTTGCACAATGTTCTCGTCACGGCCGAAAAGCAAGGTGATCTTCTCCTGCAAATAGCGTAGGGTGTCGCGGTGTTCGGTGAAGAGGACGAGTTTCCTTCTACGGCCGTTTTCGTCGACCATGTTGTCGTCGTCCTGCAATAAAGTGGCGAGTTCCAGCCATTTGTTGTCGGTTCCATTGTGGCGGACCTCGTAGGCAAGACGCTCAAGCCGGGTCAGCGTATTGATTTCGGCCTGCAGTTCACCGGCAGTCAGGGCGGCGGTGGCTTGATCGAGGACTTGCTCTTCCAATTCTTCGCTTTCTTCGGCAGGGGCTTCGTCGAAGTCTTCCCAATCGAAGGTGGAAGAAGAGACCGGCAGGGATGCCGGTGTTCCGATCGTACCGCCGGCATCCTGCCGGCATTTCCCTGGCCGACATGAGTATGGCTAAACGACTTTTGAGCCTTTCCCGGCGTCGCGCAGAGATTGGTAGATTGCTTCCGGCGAGGAGGCCAGCCGCCGCTGCAAGACGGTCAAAGCGAAGCCGATCGTGCCGCGCCGGTCATCGTGTAGATTTTCGGCGCGGTTGAACTCGGTGCGTACATATTCGGTGACCTCTTCGTAGAGCGCTCTTTCACCGCGTGACAAGGGGTAGTTAACAGTATAGGCACGGCGCTCGGGGAAGAGCGGGCGGCCGTCGAATTTGAGCAGGTTCTCTTTCTGCATGCGCCGCATCAGGTCGCTCGTATCGATCTCCTCATCACCGTTTTGCGCGCGTCCTTCAGAAGCGGTCGCGATCGAGCAGGCTCATGAAAAGGCGGAAATCCTCCTCTTTGCCGTTGTGCGGTGTCGCGGTCATTAACAAGAGATGGCGCGTCAGCTGGCCGAGCATCTGCCCAAGGCGGTGGCGCTGCGTGCGCTTCAGCTCGCCGCCCCAATAGGAGGCGGACATCTTATGCGCTTCGTCGACTATCACCAGATCCCATTCGCTGTTATTTAGCCGCGCCTGCCACGCTTCATTACGTGCCGCCTGGTCGAGGCGTACGATCATGTGATCTTTTTCCTGAAAAGGATTGCCGGTTGGAGAGGTATCAAAAGCCTCACGGCTGAGAACCTCGAAGGGCAGGTGGAATTTGAACCACATTTCATCCTGCCACTGGGAGGTCAGGCTGCCCGGGGCGACGATCAGGCAGCGTTTAACATCGCCGCGAATCATCAGCTCTTTGACCAGCAGGCCGGCCATGATCGTCTTGCCCGAGCCGGGATCGTCGGCCAGAAGAAAGCGTAAAGGCTGCCGTTTGAGCATTTCCTCGTAGACGGCGGTGATCTGGTGTGGCAGGGGCTCAATCAGTGAGGTATGCACGGCCAGGACGGGATCAAAGAGGTGGGCCAGGTGGATGCGGTACGCTTCGGACGCCAGACGGAAGAGCGCGCCATCGGCATCAAAGGGCAAGAGACATTGCGCCTGTAGGAGATGCAAGCGCTCTTCGTCGGCCCGGTAAAGGATGCGCGTATGGGGCTGGCCATCGGCGCGTTTATAAATCAGGGTCACAGCCTGTGTACCATGCCAACTGACATCAACAACAGTTACCGGCTGATAGGGTAGAATACCCTCCACTTGCAGCCCAGGCTGCAGTTCTTCAAATTTAACCATGACCGTTCCGATGCATTGAAAAGTCGGACTGCCAATTGAATTCAATACAGAATATCAATTGCTTCCTCCTCGACGTCACTAGAGCCAGCGACTACTTGCTCTACTATACGTTCTGTGGCTCACTAATTCTATTACGGTTCTTCGTTCCCGTCAGGCCAAATCGGGGCGATTGTGACATTTATCAGGGACATAGGTGACATTTGGCGCAAGCCGTTCAACTTTTCAAAAGAGTTGAACGTCTGCCTTTGTCGCAGTCCCAATTCGACGGGGATCGGGCTCTGGCTACAAATATCTATTTTGTGCAGAATTCCCCAACCGCGACCGCGGCCAGCCCCCATTCGGCCGTTACTCCCCCGCGCCTCCTTTAATTTGACATAACATCGCGCAGTTCGACAGCTTGACTAGAACGTTAGTTCTATGCTACAATGTTCACGAATGAAGACAAGCGTACACGTTACCTTACCCCTACCATCCCCACGCCGTGGCCACCTCTCCGGACCCCGCCGCTCGCAACTCGCCACACATCCCTCCCGAAGAATCGACTTTGATCCCAGGATAAAAACATCAAAAGGATCAAAAGAACAAAATCGATTTCTCATCTTATGTTAACTCAATCGGCCCACAGGCTGTCCTTTATGCAAAGTCTCCGGTCTTGAATCAACCATTCACAATCTTGCCCCTGCGAAGGCAGAGGTCACCATCCCCAATTCACAATTCACCATTAACCATTAACCATTTTCCAGGGCCAGCATTTGACAATTGGCCTGCCCTATGGAAGAATTCTTTTAATCGCCCCCGTAGCTCAGAGGATAGAGCATCGGCCTCCGAAGCCGGGAGCCCAGGTTCGAGTCCTGGCGGGGGCATTCCCCTCCATTCACCCCATATGACACAGTGCATCATGCTTTTTGCGTAGAAAATACATGACATGTGTCACTCTTTCACATACCCTCCCCTCGTTTACAATAAACTAAACATCGATCTTTCAGTCGCCCATTATTTGCAGAATCGGATCCAAAAGGCGTGCGTTGACCCAACCGCACGCTTCATGGCGACCTAAGAGAAGTTCGTATGTGCCGTAGCGCGGCAGTATGAGAAAGGGCTGGTTGCTGAGAGCTGGCAGCCGACGGCTTTTTTCCGAGGAGATACGGTATGGCTGGATTAGATAGAGAAACGCGGGAGATGATCCTCGACACGCTGAAGAAGTATGCCGAGCGTAAATTGACGAACGCCTATCTGCTCGAGCTGGACCACAAAGACGAATTTCCACACGAGGTATTGGCCGAGCTTTATGACCCCATGCAGTTAGGTCTGCACCTGCTTTTTATCCCCGAGGAATATGATGGCCTCGGTGGAGGCGCGTACGATATTTACCGCGTCTCGGAACTGATGGCTTCCATCGACCTGGGCGTGGCCACGGGCGTCCTGGCTACGTTTCTCGGATCCGATCCCATCCGGGTTGGAGCAACGGAAGCGCAAAAACGGGAATGGTTCGGCCGTATCGCTGAAGAATCGCTGCTCATGGCCTATGGAGCGACAGAGCCACAGGCGGGCAGCGATCTGGCCGCAATGCGCACCAGGGCGGAACCTGTGCTGGAGGACGGGGTCCTCACCGGGTATCGAATCAGCGGCCAAAAGCAGTGGATCAGCAACGGCGGTGTCGCCGATTTATATTCCATCCTGGCCCTGGCCCCCGGCGGCCCCTCCTGGTTCGTGGTCGAGCGCGCTGCAGATGGTTTCACCTGCGGCAAGCCGGAGGACAAACACGGCATTCGCGCCAGCAATACGGCGGCGCTCTTCCTCGAGGATGTGTATGTGCCGGTTGAGCGCCTGGTTGGCGCGCAGGAAGGCCAGGGGCTGGCCCAGGCGCAGGCGGTGTTCGGCTACACGCGGCTGATGGTAGGCACCTTTGGCCTCGGCGCGGGCTGGGATGCCTTGAAGCGGGCTATCCGCTATTCACATGAGCGGGTGCAGGCGGGCGACACGCTGGATCAAAAACAAGGCTACACACATAAATTGATTGTGCCCAACGCGGCGCGCCTGGAAGCGGCGCGCGCCTATATCGAATGGGTCGCCGAACGCCTGGACGATGGCGAGGAAGGGCTGCAAACGGAAGGGGCAGTCGCCAAATACCTGGGCACGGAAGCGGGCAACAAGACGGCCGAAGACGCCATCCAGGCCCTCGGCGGCTACGGCTACACGCGCGAATATATGGTGGAGAAAATCAAGCGCGATGTGCGCATCACCACGATTTATGAAGGCACCTCAGAAATCATGGAAATGACCATCGCCCGTGATCGCTGGCGTTCCCATTTGCTGTCGCGCGGTGAATTCTACAATGCCTGGGCGGCTCGCCTGGAGAGCGTCCAGGAGCAAGAGCCGCACAATGGCTGTGGAGCTGCGGCCCTGGCCCTGCGCGCATTGGCCGTCATTCTGGAGCGCTGCCGCCTCGACCGTCTGACGCGCAACCAGCATATTCTCTTCCGCCTGGGAGAATTGATCGCCTATGCAGAAACGGCCGCCGTGTTCGCCGAGCGCGTGCAGACGCATCCGACAGAAGCGATCGCGCTGGATGTGCCCGCGCGACAGGCGTTGGCGCGCATTCACGCGCGCGAGGCGGCACTAAAGGTGGCCACCGACGGCCTGCGCTGGACCGTAGGCGCGGAGCAGAGTGACCCCAACCTGGCCAATTCCTTGAATCTGCCCGCGATTTACGCAGCCCAGGCCGGGTTGATGGAAGACATGAATTATGCAAGCGACCGCCTGAATGAAGCATTCTAATCCGTAGGGGCGGGTTTGAAACCCGCCCCAATGGCTTTGAAACAAGTGGGCCTGAAACCCGCCCCAATGGAAGAAAGTTCCCGTATTTCACGAGAGACCACACGCGCCGCAGCGCATGTCCAGGCTAGAAAAAGGATTAGCTGCCAGTTTTTAGCTGAAAGCTGACGGCTGACGGCTGACAGCTATTTTCGCAGGAATAAGGAAGGTAACCCATGATTTCTAAACAGAAGAGAGCAATCGCAATCGTGGGGGTGGGAGCCATTCTACCGGATGCGCCAGGCGCGCCGGATTTTTGGAACAACATTGTCAATAAGAAGTACAGCATCACGGAGGTGCCGCCGGAACGGTGGAGCATCGCCGACTTTTATGACGCCGATCCCAGTGTGCCCGATAAAACGTACAGCAAGATCGGCGGCTGGGTTAGAGGCTTCGAATTTGATTGGCGCCGCTTCCGCATGCCGCCCAAGATGGCCGCAGCGATGGATGCCAGCCAGCAGTGGGCGCTGACGATCGCCGCCGAAGCGTTGCAGGATTATGGCTACCCGGAACGGCCGTTAAACACGGAGAATACGGCCGTCATCATGGGTACAACCAATGGCGGCGAACTGCACTATATCACCCACGAGCGCATCGTTTCGCCTAAATTCGCCCGTGCGCTGCAAGCCGAGCGCTGAATTCAGCCAGTTGCCATCTGGGACACAAAGCGCCATCTTGAGCCAGTGGCAGGAGCAAATCGGTGAAAACTACCCCACAATCACCGAAGATACCATGCCCGGCGAACTGCCCAATATCGTGTCGGGGCGAATAGCCAATATGTTCAATTTGCGCGGGCCAAGCTTCGTCACCGATGCCGCCTGCGCCTCTAGCTTCGCCGCTGTCAATGCGGCGATGGAATTACTGCTTGAGAACCAGGTTGACGCCGTGCTTGCCGGGGGCGCGGATCACAATATGGGCCCCTCTCCCTTTGTCAAGTTCTGCAAGATCGGAGCGCTAAGCGCTACAGGCAGCCGGCCGTTTGGCGACGGAGCAGACGGTTTCGTCATGGGCGAAGGATCGGCGCTCTTTTTGCTTAAGCGGCTGGAAGACGCGGAGCGCAGTGGGGACAAAATCTATGCCGTTATTCGCGGCGTAGGCGGGTCCAGCGACGGCAAGGGCAAAGGTATTACCGCGCCCAATCCCGTTGGCCAGCAGTTGGCTGTGCAGCGAGCCTGGGAGAATGCGGGACTGGATCCGGCGACAGCCACGCTGGTCGAGGCCCACGGCACGAGCACGCGCGTCGGGGACGTGGTCGAGGTAGAAAGTTTGACCAAGGTCTTTGGCAATGCGCCACGGGGCAGTATTGGCCTCGGTTCAGCCAAGAGCAATATCGGCCATTTGAAATCAGGTGCGGGGGCTGCCGGTCTGTTGAAAGCGATCATGGCCCTGCATCACAAGGTTTTGCCACCCACGCTAAACGCAGAACGGCCGAATCCCAATATCGACCTGGACAACTCTCCTTTTTATTTGATCCATGAGGCGCAAGAATGGAGCAGGCACAATGGCACGCCGCGTCGCTGCGGCGTCAGCGCCTACGGTTTTGGCGGCACCAATTTCCACATAGTTCTGGAGGAACATATCCCCGGATCGCGATCACAGGTAGGGGCGGGTTTCAAACCCGCCCGTACAACAGAACCCGCCCCTACAACAGAACCCGCCCCTACAACAGAACCCGCCCCTACAGCGACGACCATCCCGTCGTCCAGCGCCACGACACACAGCCATAAACCGGCTCCGGTGCGCGGCATCCTGGCCCTGGGCGCTCATACGCCTGCTGAACTGCAAGACAAATTGGATAAGACGCTGCAGCGCGTCGAGGGAGGTTGGTCCCCACCCAAGTCTCTACTGCCCAGAAAACGCGACATAAAGGCGCAAGAACGGCTAATCATCGATTTCGGCGATCATGAGCAGTTGCTGGATCGCATACAGAAAGCGCGCAAAGTCATGGGCTTTGACAACCCACAGGCGTGGAAGGCGATTGAAGCGCAAGGCATCTTTCGTGGCAGCGGCGATCCGCCAGGAAAAATCGCCTTTCTGTTTCCAGGGCAGGGCAGCCAATACGTCAACATGGGACGCGAGCTGGCCGACCTGTCTCCCGTGGTGGCGGGCGTCTTCGCCGAGGCGGATGAAGTGATGAACCCGATCTTGGACCAGCCGCTCACAGATTATATTTTCGTCGATCCTGAAGATTCGAGCGCCGTGAACGTGGCCCAGTTCCGCCTGATGCAGACGGAAATCACCCAGCCGGCGATGCTGATGCTGGATATCGCCGTCTTGAAGCTGCTGGCCGAATATGGTTTCAAGCCGGACATGGTCATGGGCCATTCTTTGGGCGAGTATGCCGGGCTTATCGCCGCCGGCATTATGCCCTTCGCCGATGCGCTGGAGGCGACGGCCGCTCGCGGCAGCGAAATGAGCAAGGTCAGTTTGGATGACAATGGCAAGATGGCCGCCATCCTGGCCCCCTATGATGTGGTCATGAGCACCCTGCAAGAAGTAGATGGGTATGTCATTCCGGCCAATATCAACAGCCAGAGCCAATGTGTTATCGGCGGGAGCAGCAAGGCGGTTGAGGAGGCGTGTGCGCGCTTTGAGGAAAAAGGGTACCGGGCCATACAGATTCCGGTCAGCCACGCCTTCCACACGAAAATCGTGGCCCCTGCCAGCGGTCCTTTGCGGGAAGTGTTGGACCGCTTGCGTATATCCGAACCGCAGCTGCCGCTGGTAGCCAACCTGACCGGTGAATTCTATCCGCAAACCCTAGAGGCAATAAAAGATAACTTGCAGCAGCAGGTCGCCTCCACGGTGCAGTGGGTGAAAGGACTGGAGACGCTGTACGACAGTGGGGTGCGCACGTTTGTCGAAGTAGGTCCCAAAAGGGCCCTGAGAGGCTTTGTGCGCGATGTGTTCAAAGACAGGGAGGAAGTGCTGGCATTAATGACCCTACACCCCAAGACAGGCGACCTGGCAGCGTTTAACCAGGCGCTGTGCGGACTTTATGCGGCCGGATACACGGGAGAGAACGGTTCCGTGGGTAATACGGCCGTTCCTGCACAACCATTAACCCAGCCGGTCCCCGCTGTCGGGCAACTCGGACTGGCGCCCTCCATGGAGGCCTTGTCACAGATGGTCACGCAGGCGGTTCAGCAAGCGCTGAGCCAGCTTCCTATGGCAGCTCCCGCAGCACAGTCCGTAGGCGCAGGCGAAGTGCCCTTCTCGGCCAAGGTGCCGTATGCGGCGTTCAAACCCGCCCCCTATGATCGCAATGAACGGCCGTTAGGGTCGGTGGTCATCAGCGGCACCGGGCTCGGCCTGCCCGGTGCCGAAAAGCAGATCATGGACCCCGACAATGCCATGCGTATCTTGAAAGGCGAGCAGTTCGTGGACCTTCTTCCAGAACGTTTCCGCAATCTGATGGTCGAGAAGCGTGTGACACGGCTGGTGAAAGCGGCTGACGGCAACGGCAGTTTCGTCACTATCAACGATCCGCAGGAGGTGATCAAACTGGCCGGGCGACCAGGCTCCTTCGATCTGGCAGAAGAGTATGGCGTGCCCCAAAAGCTGGTCGAAGCGCTGGATACCACGTCACAGTTGGCGATGGCCGCCGGTCTGGATGCCTTACGCGAGGCGGGCATTCCTCTGGTGCAGACCTATAAACGCACGACAACAGGCAAGTACCTGCCGGATCGCTGGCTGCTGCCGCAAGCGCTGCGCGACGAGACTGGCGTCATCTTCGCCAGTGCCTTCCCGGGCAGCGATCGTCTCGTCGGCGAAATTGAGCGCTTTTATAAATGGCAGGCGCGGCTCGATAAACTGGAAACGCTGCAGGATTTGCGCCACTACGCCACTGACGACAGTACGCTCAACGAGTTAAACCGTCGCATCGGGGAAGTACGGGCGGAACTGGAGGGCGAACCGTATACTTTTGACCGGCGCTTCTTGTTCCGTGTTCTGGCCATGGGGCACAGCCAGTTCGCCCAGTACATCGGCGCGCGCGGGCCAAACACGCAGGTCAACACCGCTTGCGCCAGCACCGCGCAGGGCATAGCCTTGGCCGAGGACTGGATCCGCAGCGGCCGTTGCCGGCGTGTAATCGTCATCGGCGCCGATAACGTTACCAGCGACAACCTGATGGAATGGGCCGGCGCAGGGTTCCTGGCCGCCGGTGCGGTGACCACAAAAGACCGCGTCGACGAGGCCGCCCTGCCCTTCGATCGCCGCCGTCACGGCACGATCATTGGCATGGGGGCTTGTGCGCTGGTCGTTGAAAGCGAGGACGCCGTTCGAGAGCGCGGCATGCGCGGCATTGTCGAGCTGCTGAGCAGCGAGACGGCCAACAGCGCCTTTCATGGCACGCGGCTGGATGTAAACCATATTGCCCAAGTGATGAACAACCTGGTCACAGCCGCCGAACGGCGCTTTGGCCTGAATCGTTACGCTATCGCCCCCAACACCGTGTTCATGTCACACGAGACATACACGCCGGCGCGTGGCGGCAGCGCGGCTGCCGAAGTGGTTGCCTTACGCGAAACATTTGCAGATTCGGCCAACGATATCATCATCGCCAATACCAAAGGGTATACAGGACATCCCATGGGCGTCGGGGTGGAAGATGTCATCGCGGTTAAGATTCTGGAACATGGCATTGTACCCCCCGTTCCCAACTTTAAGGTTGTTGATCCCGATCTGGGTCCCTTGAACCTAAGCCGTGGCGGCCGTTATCCGGTGAAATACGCCATCCACCTGGCGGCCGGCTTTGGATCGCAGATCTCCCTGACCTTGACGCGGCGCATTCCCGGCAAGCTGGATCGTTTCGACAACAGAGGATTGTATGATCGCTGGCTGGCAGATATCAGTGGTTACAGCCGGGCAGAAACTGAAGTGAAACAGCGGGTGCTGCGCGTCAAAGCGCAAGGAGTGCCGCCCAACGTGTCGGCCGCGAGCCGCTGGCAATATGGAACCGGGCCGGGGCAGCGAACGGCCGAGGCGGATGGCCAGGTCATGTCCATCACGCCGGCACGAAGACCCGTCGATGTAGGGGCGGGTTTGAAACCCGCCCCAGCCCCGGAAGCGCTGCAGATCAGTGAACGCACCAGCAGCCACGATGCCCACACCACTGGAGCTTACGGTGGCCGAACCAGAACCGCCGCCGGAAGAAGCGCCAATCCCGGTTCTGACACCAACGCCGTCCAGCAAAAAAGAACCGGAAGGTGCTGCAATCGCCAAGCGCATCGTGGCTCTGGTGGCCGCACAAACGGGGTATCCCGAGGATATGCTCGACCTCGACCTGGATATGGAAGCGGATCTGGGCATCGATACCGTCAAACAAGCGGAAACCTTCGCCGCCATCCAGGAGGAATTTGGCATCCCCGCCCGTGAAGATCTCTCCCTACGCGAGTACAACACGCTGGAAAAGGTGATCGCATTCGTCAAAGCAATGCGGCCTGACCTGGCCGCAGAAACGACGCCTAGCCGTAGTGCTGACACCGCGAACCAGCAGTGGCAGAGTCCGCAGTCGCCGAAACACAGCATCTGGCGCTGAATCGCTGGCACGAGATTATCGCTCTGGTGGCCGACAAACGGGTTATCCCGAAGACATGCTCGACCTCGACCTGGATATGGAGGCGGACCTCGGCATCGACACCGTTAAACAGGCGGAAACCTTCGCCGCCATCCAGGAGGAATTTGATATCCCCGCACGCGAAGATCTTTCGCTGCGCGAGTACAATACGCTGGAAAAGGTGATCGCTTTCGTCAAGGAGATGCGACCCGATCTGGCGACAACGACTGCGGATCCCGAACCGTCCCCGACCGTGGAAGTCACGACGCGTAACGAAGGTGACCCGGTTCGCGATCAGATCGTGGCCCTGGTGGCGGAACAGACAGGTTATCCGGAAGATATGCTTGAACTCGACCTGGATTTGGAAGCTGACCTGGGCATTGATACGGTAAAACAGGCGGAGACGTTCCTGGCCATTCGCGAAACATTTGATATACCGCAGCGGGAAGATCTAAATCTGCGAGACTATGACACGCTGGAAAAGGTGATTGAGTTTGTCTATGAGATGCGCCCGGATCTGAGAGGGGCGGCCCCGATCTCTCCTATGGAATCGGCCGTTGTGGCAGCGGAGGTGGAAACGGCCGTAAAAGAAGCGCGCTCTAAGTATCATCTGGAAGATGCGGACAAGATGCCGCGGCGGGTACCTGTACCATCCTTAAGACCCCCTCTATCGTTGTGCAAAGTCACGGGGGTAACTCTAGACGAGAACAGTCGTGTCATCGTCATGCCCGATGTCGAGTGGTGTGGCCAAAGCGCTGCTCAAACGTCTGCAAAAGCTGGGGGTTACCGTTGCTGAAGCTGGATCCGGCGTTGGCGGATGAAGCGCTCATCGAACAATTGCAGGCGTGGCAAAAGGAAGGCCCCATCCAAGGGGTTTACTGGCTGCCTGCGCTAGATTGTGAGCCGCCTCTGGAGGAAATGGAGCTGGAAGCGTGGCATGAACAATTAGGGCAACGGGTCAAGAAGCTGTTTATCACCATGCGAACCCTGTACGATACCATCAGCACGCCAGATACATTCCTCGTTGTCGCGACACGCCTGGGGGGATTGTTTGGCTACGGGGCCGAGGGGGCGACAGCCCCCATGGGCGGCGCAGTCAGCGGGTTTGCGAAAGCATTCAATATCGAACAGCGGCTGCGTACGGAAGGGCAAGGGCCGCTGGTCAAGATCGTGGACTTCGAGGCCAGTCGCAAAACGGCCGGGCCCGCGGATCACCTTATCGCCGAAACTTTGAGCGATCCAGGCGTGATCGAAGTTGGCAGCTATCAAGATCAGCGCTATACGATCACGCTGGCCGAACTGCCAGCCATAGATGGGCAGCCAGGTATGGAATTGGGCCCGGACAGCGTGTTTCTGGTCACAGGAGCCGCCGGTGGCATCACCAGCGAAATCGTCTCCGATCTGGCGAACGCCAGCCAGGGTATCTTCTATCTGCTGGATCTGGTCGAAGCGCCGCCGAGGGACGATGCAAACATCAGCCTATTGCGCAGTGACAGCGATGCCCTCAAACGTCTGCTGATCGAAGAGGCGCGGGCTGCAGGCCGGCGACCGACGCCGGCAGAGATCGAAAAGAGGATCATGGCCATTGAGCGCAGCGCCGCTGCGCTGCACGCCATTGAATCGGTTGAGGCGGCCGGAGGCACAGCCATTTATCGCTCCGTCAACCTGCTCGACGGCGAGGCAGTGACAGCCGTGATCGACGGCATCGGCCGCGAACACGGCCGTATCGACGTCCTGATTCACGCCGCTGGCACGCTGGTCGATCGCACGCTGCCCAATAAGGAAGCGCAGCAGTTCAACCTCGTGTTTGACGTTAAGGCGGATGGCTTCTTCAACATCCTGCGCGCTGCCAAAGGGCTGCCCATTGGCGCAGCGGTCTGCTTCAGCTCTGTCGCCGGACGCTTCGGCAACAACGGCCAGAGTGATTACAGCGCGGCCAATGACTTGCTTTGTAAACTCAGCAGCAATATGCGTCTCTGGCGGCCAGATACGAAGGCTATAGCCATCGACTGGACCGCCTGGGGCGAGATTGGAATGGCGGCCCGCGGTTCCGTGCCCACGGTGATGAAGGCGCTGGGCATCGACATGCTGTCATCTGCAAGCGGCGTACCTACCGTGCGGCGCGAGTTGATCGCCGGTGGTTTCAAGGGTGAGGTGCTGGTTGCCGGGTCGCTGGGAATCATGGCCGATGAATTGGACGAAAGCGGCGGTCTGGATGTGGACAAGGCCAACCACTGGTTAAAAGAGAGCCATAATGACCTTCTTAATGGTGGGCGAAATCAAAGCCGCGAAACTGTATGGCGGACTGGAAGTGGAAACCACGCTCGATCCGGCCCAACAGCCCTTCCTTTTCGATCACGCACCAGATGATGGGACACCATGGCTGCCCGGCGTCATGGCCACTGAAGCCATGGCGGAGCTCGCCACACTTTTTGCACCTGGCTATCACGTCGCCGCGCTGAAAAACGAGCAGATGATCGGTGCCTTCAAGTTCTTTCGCAATGAGCCGCGCACGCTTTTCCTGAACGCTGTGGTCAGACCGGCGCCAGATGGAGGGTTGCTGGCCCGCACGACTTTGCGCTCGGTGACCAGGACGGCGCGCGAAGGCCAACCGCTGCGAGTCCAAGAGCACTTTGTCGCCGATGTCTTTCTAACCAGGGAAAAGCCGGTCGTGCCCGCGGTAGCGTTTAATCCCCCCGCTGACGAGGAACTGTCCACGACGGCCGCGCAGATATACCAGCTCTTTTTCCACGGGCCGGCTTACCAGGTGCTGGAAAAAGTCGGCGTGGAGGGTAACCAGGCCACCGGTCTCATGGCGCTAGATTTGCCGCCGAACACAGATCCGCAAGACGCCCGCTCACTGATAGCGCCGCGGCTGGTTGAGTTATGTTTCCAGACGGCGGCACAATGGAATATCGAAACTAGAGAGGCGATGGCCTATCCGTTGGGATTCGGTCAGGTGACCGCCTATCGCCAGCCCGATGAAGCCGGAGAGCAGCGGCTCTACGCTGTGGTCGAAACTGAGGACGATGGCCAGACCTTTGAGGCAAAGGTCTTGGATGAGTCAGGGAACGTTTATGTGGCCTTGGACGGCTATCGTACTGTGTCCCGGCCCGGCGTCGCCTCCTGATTCCAGGCTGCACGCAGAGGCGAGTTACCTCGCCTCTGCTCGATACTGTGATCCACTGGCTAATCCAAACCCAAGCTGCCCATCCTGCCCTGGTTCAAGGCGTGCCACCATCTGGTCTGCTCGGCGCAGAAGAAACGGCCGTCTTTAACAAGTTCAAGTTCCTGAAGCGACGACAGGATTGGCTGCTGGGACGTTGGACCGCCAAGCACCTGCTGCAAGAGCTGATCCAGCAGAAACACGGAGGAGTTGTTGCGCTAGATGCTATCTCCATCCTTGGCGGCGAAGATGGCGCACCACAGGTCCAGCTGAAATCAGAGGCTGCCATTCCCGATTCAAAGTTCACCGTTTCCATCAGCCACGCGCAGGGCAGGTGCTTTTGTGCTGCGCTTGAACGGCCGAATTGGCCCCTGGGAGCGGATATTGAGCACATCGAACCACGCCCCAAGAACTTTACGGCCAATTTCTTCACAAAAGAAGAACAGGCATTTATCCAACGGAGCAGACCGGAGTTGGCAGACACCCTGGTAACAACGATCTGGAGCGCCAAAGAAGCCGCACTGAAGGCCATTCGCCAAGGGTTGCGACTTGATACACGCAGCGTTTCCTGCCAGATCGAAGCGCTTGGTGCATTGCCGGAAGCTTGGACAGCGCTGCAGTTGTCATGGGAGCGGCAAGCGGATCAGAGCCAACTCACACCTCTATCAGGCTGGTGGAAAGTGGACGGTCCATATGTTCTTACCTTAGCGGTACAAGATGATCAACAAACACAATAGAAAAAGGGGTCTCGTTCGTAGTAACGACCTCAGTCGTTTCACTGCTGAAGCGGTTACTACAAACCTGATTGCTGACAACTATTTTTCGAGGAGCAAAGTATGGTTGCCGTTTTATCGCCATCAATGACTCCGGCGGCGCGCGAATCCAGCAACTAGATGTGTTGGTGGAGAAGACGGCAAGATAGACATTATCGTGGGAGGAGCCTACATTAAGGCTTTTCCGTAAATCTTGAATTCTAGCGTATAATTAGGTTGTCAGCTGTCTGGTCGTGGTCGATCACTCTGTCGAAGTTAAGCAGTGCACACGGGGAAGTTTTAGGTGAAAAAAGAAAGCAGAGTCTACCCAAATTTACTTGGACTACTCTTCGTAGCTATCATCGCGCTGGCAGCTGGGCCGTCCGCCAGCGGAGCCGCACCGCCCGTGGATAGCTGGTTAGGCGTTATGCCGCCCAGTCCGGAGCTGTGGGAGCGGGTAGAGCGCGGTGAAGCAAAGCTTCCGCAAGCCATGACGGATCCGGAACTTCGCCGCAGCCTGGGCGTGAACCAGCCGGCGGAGAAGATCCAGCCCAACGGCTCCTGGAAAGCCATTGCCCTGCTGGTACAGTTCACGGATAACCCCGCTGCCACCGGCGCTACCTACTTCGATTCGCTGCTTTTCAGCACGGGTACGGGTACGCTCAGAGATTATTACAGCGAAGTTTCCTATGGCACACTAGACATCGTTACGGTGAATCTGCCCAGCAGCATCGGTTGGATGACCATGCCGCAAACGTATGCTTACTACGTCGCCGGCAACAATGGATTTGGCACTTATCCCCGGAACGCCCAGAGACTGGCCGAAGACGCCGTTTGGGCCGCCAATCCTGTCGTCAATTACGCGAACTATGACAATGATGGCGATGGCTTTGTTGAATCGCTTTTCGTCATCCATGCCGGATCAGGTGCCGAGTTCACCGGCAGCTCCAATGATATCTGGTCCCACAGATGGTCGATGCCGAATCCCCCCTTCGTAGACGGCGTCACCTTAAGCACGGCTACACCATGGAACCGGAATATTGGTCAGCGCCGGGCGACATGACCGTGGGCGTTTACGCTCACGAACTGGCCCACGCTTTTGGCCTGCCGGATCTTTATGATACCGATGGCTCGGCTGACGGTATTGGCCGCTGGGCCTTGATGGCCAGCGGTAGCTGGAACGGCACGTCAGGCAGTTCGCCAGCCTGGTTTAGCGCCTGGTCGCGCGCCTTTTTGGGCTTTGTAAACCCGACCAACGTCTGTCTCGAATTCGACCGGAGTCAGCATACCGTCTGCGGAAACAAGCCAAACAGTGTATCGCCTGTGGACCAATGGCGGCGGCGGCAACGAGTATTTCCTGGTGGAGAATCGCCAGCCGGTCGGTTATGACGCGGCACTGCCCGGTTCTGGGGTGCTCATCTGGCATATAGATGACAGTAAAAGCAGTAACAATCAGGAGTGCAACCAGTTGAACAACTGGAACTGTGGCGCTAATCACCTGTGGGTGGCCCTGGAGCAGGCCGACGGTTTGTTTGATCTGGAAAACGGCGTCAACCGTGGCGACGTCCGCGATTCCTTCCCCGGATCGACCACTAATCGCAACTTCGACTTCGGCACGGTGCCCAACAGCAGTTCCTATTATCACAGCTCCGATACCTGTGTTGGCGTGAACAATATCAGCAACTCCGCGGCAACGATGACGGCCGATATTGCAGTAACATGCCCACTACCTACAATTTCCGGCTATGTGCGCACAAGTGCGGATGTGGGCGTCAGCGGCGTGGTCATGAGTGGTCTGCCGGGCAACCCCACAACGATTGCTTCTGGATTCTACAGCGCAGAAGTATCAGAAGGGTGGTCAGGAACAGTACAACCTCTGAGTGCTGGGCTGACCTTTACGCCTGCCAGCCGGAATTATAGTAACGTTACAGGCGATTTGACAGACCAGAATTACACTCGGATTGATCCGGTTCCGGTGACAGCACAATTCAGTGGCACACCAACTGTGGGCACTGAAACGCTGACCGTGAATTTCACCAATCTCTCATCAGGCGACATCGCCAGTTGCCTGTGGGATTTTGGCGATGGCAGCACAAGCGCAAGCTGCGGCGAGCCCTGTCCACACCTACGCAAACGCTGGAAACTATACTGTCAGCTTGACGGTAATCGGTCTTGGCGGCGATACTGCTTCGATATCCAAGACGAATTATATCAGTGTGCACCAGGGAGGGATCGCAGCCTTCAGCGGAACGCCGGCTGTAGGACCCGCCCCACTGACGGTGAGCTTCAGCAACAACTCAACCGGAGACATTGCCAGCTGCCTGTGGGAATTTGGTGATCTGACCACCAGCAACAGTTGTGTCGATCCTACCCACCTCTATGCGAATGCGGGTAAATACACGGTGAGTCTGACGGTCACCGATCTAGATGGTGCCAACAGCACAGAAACTAAGGTTGCGTATATCTTTGCCGGCGCAGCGGTAACGGCCGATTTCAGCGGCACGCCAATTTCAGGTCTCGCTCCACTTACGGTGAACTTCACAAATCTCTCTGGCGGCGATTACGACACTTGTCTTTGGGAATTTGGCGATGGGAACAGTAGCAGCGACTGCAACGATCCAGACCACTCATATGTTGCCCAGGGTGTCTATACTGTGAGCCTTTCGGTAAGTGGGGTTGGCGGCAGCAACAAGAAAACCTTAACCAGTTACATAACAGTGAACAAAGCGGAGGCTGCAAACTTCTCGGCCACGCCCTTGAATGGTATCGCACCGTTGGCCGTGAAATTTACGAACCTTTCGTCAGGGAGCTACAACAGCTGCTTGTGGACTTTCGGAGATGGCAACAGCAGCAATAACTGTAATGATCCCAGCCACACATATGTAACGCCCGGTATGTACAGCGTTTCTCTAGCAATCGATGGAAGCGGAGGACCTGATTCGGTTACCTATACGGATCTAATCACGGTTTACGAGCCAGTTATGGCGAATTTCAACGCCAGCCCAACTACAGGTCCTCAAACCGCTGCTGGTTAATTTCACCAACCTCTCACACGGCACCTACGATACCTGCCTCTGGAATTTCGGCGACGGCAGCAGCAGCAGTCTGTGTGGTAATCAAAGCCACATTTACACCGCTCCGGGTAAATATACTGTGCAACTCACTGTATCCGGTCTGGGAGGAAGCGAGCGTGAAATCAAAGTCGATTACATTGTTGTAAACCAGACATTGGTTAACCTTGCCCATTGTTCTGCGCTAATCTGCTATCTCGCGTATTGTGAGTAGCCGCGCATCTGCTTCAACAGTGTCGCCGGGCTTGTAGTATATAAGCTCGACAATACCTGGCGCAGTGCAGCGGATAGTGTGCTCCATTTTCATCGCTTCCAGTTTCATCAAAGGCTGGCCTTCTTGCACTTGTTCTCCTTCCTCTACCAGCACAGCCAGAACTGATCCGGGCATGGGGGCACGCAGAGAGTCGCCGGCACCGGTCGAATGAAGTGGTTTTGGTAACAACGAATGTGATTGCAGTCGCACCACACCCAAGCGTGTTTGTACCCACCATTGATCGCCGGCAGCAGCCAGGATCACCCGCTGCCGGTAGCCATTTACGGCCAGGACCATAGAGTGAGCGGCGTAGGAAAACAAAAACACTTCTTGTTCAACGTCGGGCTTCATGGACAATGTGATCTGATACTGGCGATCAGAGCGTGGCACGGGCATCAACGATACCTCAAGCGGTTCATCTGTTTCATGCACGGCGAATCGGTATTGCTGCGACCGGTTTGGATTGTTGCGCCAGTAACCCTGGTTGCTCTCCAATTGCGGCTGGTGTGCAAATTGGGCCAGGGCCGCAGCAATCAGGGCCAGCTGCAAATCCCCTTGGGAAGCGCGCCAATCTGTAAAATGCTCGGAAAGATATTGGGTGTTATATACACCGGATAAGAAGACGGGATGGTGCAGCACATCCTGCAAGAACGGTAGATTGTTGGCAAAACCGAGGAGAGTGGTCGTTTCCAAGGCACGCGCGAGTCGACTAACGGCCGTCTCCCGATCGGGGCCGTAGGCAATGATCTTGGCCAACATCGGGTCATAATAAGTGGAAATCCGCTCCTGGTTCTGAATGCCGCTCTCCACGCGGATACCTTCTCCAAAGGGCTCTTGCCACAACAACACGTCGCCACTCACGGGCAGGAAGTCTGCGGCCGGATTTTCAGCATAGATGCGGGCTTCGACGGCATACCCATCAAAGCGTAAGGCTTCTTGATTTAGTGGCAGCGCTTTGCCTTCGGCAACGCGTATCTGCCATTCCACCAGATCGATTCCAGTCACCATCTCCGTGACAGGATGTTCAACCTGCAAGCGTGTGTTCATCTCCAAGAAGTAATAACGGCCTTCTTCATCGAGTAGAAATTCAACTGTTCCTGCATTCTCGTAGTGCACGGCACGGGCGACGGCTACGGCCGTTGCCCCCATCTGCTCACGCAGGCGTGGCGTGACCGCGGGAGAAGGTGTTTCTTCGATCACCTTTTGAAAACGCCGCTGTACGGAGCATTCCCGCTCCCCCAAATGAATCACATGGCCATGCCGGTCTGCAAATATCTGAAACTCTACGTGGCGCGCCGCCGGTAACGCTTTTTCCAGGAGGAGATCGGCAGAGCCAAAAGCTTGGCTGGCCTCGTGCCGCGCGGAAGCTAGAGCCTCGGGGAGCTGCGCCGGATCCTCAACAAGACGCATACCCTTGCCACCACCACCCGCTGAAGCCTTGATCAGCAGTGGATATCCAATACCCTGCGCTGCACGCTGAAGCGCCCGGTCTGACTGGTCGGAATCACTGTAGCCGGGAATGAGTGGCTGATTGGCAGCGGCAGCCAGCGATCTGGCTGCCCGTTTATCACCCATGGTTTCAATAGCTTTCGCTGGCGGGCCGATAAACAGAAAGCCAGACTGGGCACAGGCACGGGCGAACGCCCCATTTTCAGCCAGGAAACCAAAGCCGGGGTGGATGGCATCTACGGCCGTGCGCTGTGCCGCAGCCAGGATGTTGTCGATGGAGAGATAGGATTGGGCCGCGGGCGCGGGGCCGATGTGTACGGCCTCGTCAGCCAAATGGACATGGCGTGCCTGCGCATCAGCATCAGAATAAACGGCCACAGTGCGGATACTGAGACGGCGGCAGGTGCGAATAATGCGACAAGCGATTTCGCCACGATTGGCGATCAGGAGGCTTCTTATCATATCCGGGCCAGCAGCGCACAACCCATACTAGGCCACAAAACCCTGCTTAATAGAAGATCATGCCGGAGCCAGAAAGGTGTATCCTGCCAGTCCTGAATCGAGCGCAAACAAGCCCATGCGCCAGATGCGTCGTAGAGTCAAGAATGGAGATACGGCCGCATGTTCCTCGCGTGATAACGGCCGCACGGAATAATACCCGGCAAAAAAGGCCTCCGAGAAATCTTCGGGCGACTGCAAGAGGTTGGTGTTGGACAGAAAAGCAGCGATGTCGTAGGCGCGCCAGCCGTAGCCACAGCGGTCAAAATTGAAGAAGGTCGGTTTTCCATCATCAAAATGAGCACTGACATTGTGGAAATCTCCGCCGATTACTCCCCATGTGTCACTGCCATCGAGCGGCTCTTCGCCCAAGAGTGAGAGAACTTCCTGTTTGGCCTCATCGGCCGAAGCCAATAAGATATCGAGGTTAGCGGAACGGCGTGGCCCCCATGATCTGGCGATACGCTCCAGCGGCTTTTCAAACAAACACGCCATATCAATCGGCTGGCGACGGTGCGGGCTGCTAAACCGATCTGAAACCTTATGAATCTTAGCCATGTAGACGCCAAGTTCGTAAAGTTGGTCCAGATCAGATGGGGACATGGGTTGCCCTTTGGCGAAGCTAAACAAGGCATAGTAACGCTTTCCTTCCGGCGCATTGAGGCTGCCCAGCAAGCTGCCATCTCGCCGGGGCAATGGAGTGGAAACCGGCATCCCCTGTTCACCCAGGAAAAGCAACCAATTCAATTCGAAAAGATAGTCAGATTCCTGGCGCTGCCAGGCATCCCCCTGCTGGTATACGCGCAGGACATACTTTTGCTCGCCAACACTTACCCGGTAATGATCGTTATCCTGCGTACGCAGCAGTTTACTGAACAACTTGCAGGTAACCGGTTCGTCGAAATCGTATTTGTCGGCCACCACCTCGGCCAGGGCGTCAGCCGCAATAAATGAACGTTCAATTCGTATGGGTTCCACAATCACTTCTCCAGAACTAGTTTGCTCGCCATTATCTGATGCTAATCGTCTTGAAGACTTCCTATAATCTTCCATCTCATCCAGCCAATTCTTTTGCTCTTAGCCACGTCCCGGCAAAATACCTTCATATCTGGCAATGATGCCTAACATGATTTCGTCCGCGCCACCACCAATTGACAGTAAGCGCGCATCACGATAATAACGCGCAATAGGATATTCTTCCACATAACCCATCCCACCGTGAAACTGCACGCAGGTGTCAGCCACTTCTCGCGCCAGGCGACCGGTTTTGAGTTTGGCCATGGACACTTCTTTGGTCATGTCCTGCCCGGCGACCAACATACGTACGCAATGATAAGTCAATTGGCGCAAGGCCTCAACCTCGGTTAACAATTCCGCAATCTTGAAGTGAATCCACTGGTTGTCGATCAACGGTTTGCCAAAAGCATGCCGCTGCCGAGTATAGTCGATGGTTAGTTGAATAGCCTCTTCCATGCCGGAAATACCCATCAATGACGCGGCCAAACGTTCTCTTTGGAACTGCTGCATCTGCAACATGAAACCCATGCCCTCCGGTCCAATGCGGTAGCGCTTGGGTACGCGGACCTCGTCAAAGGAGAGTATAGCCGTATCGCTGGCATGGTTGCCCATTTTCTCGAGTTTGCGACTGACGCTAAAACCAGGCGTTTTTGCGGGCACGATTATAAGGGACATACCGCGATAGCCATGTTCATCGCTGGTGCGTGCCAGTAAGGTCAAGTAATCAGCCTGCGTGCCATTGGTGATCCACATTTTAGAACCATTGATCAGGTAATCGTCTCCGTCTGAGCGCGCATGGGTACGGATGGCGGCAACGTCGGAACCGGCATCCGGTTCGCTGATGGCGATGGCCGCTACCATTTCGCCGGCAATGGCTGGAAGCAGAAATTGTCGCTTTAATTCCTCGGAGCCATATTCGGCCAAGGCGGGTGTGGCCATATCGGTTTGTACGGCCACAGCCATGGGCACGGAACCACAACCGGCGCGTCCAACCTCTTCCAGCATCACGGCGTTGTACCAGTAATCAACCCCGCCGCCGCCATATGCTTCGGGGTAGGTTAACCCTAGAAGACCCAGAGCGCCCATTTTTTTAAACAAAGTATGCGCCGGAAAAATACGCGCTTCTTCCCACTCATCCACGTACGGCCGTATCTCGGCCTGCACAAAGCGGCGCACCGTCTGCCGGAACATTTCATGTTCTTCGTTGAAGGTCAGGGACATAGTCTATCCTCCTCCGTAACTGTAACACAACCTTTCCAGGTTGGGGGCGCAAGCTGGATAGCATACGCTACGGAATGCGATTTTCGTTCATGGACGTGCGTGCCATGCATGCTATCTCCTCAGAGATAGTTTTCAGAAGCGAGCCGCCAGCCAATCCGTACCCTTCACGTTTATGGTGCTGAGCGTTGACTTTCTCTAAAACCGGCAATGGTCGCTCGCCAACCCTCTTCGTGCTGGCCCGGCACGTACGGTAGATAATAGCTGACCCGATCCAGCAGGTTGCCATATTTGGATCTGATCATACCTGGCAGCGCGGACCAGGTTCCCCACAAAACAAGGGTCTCCATCATGTCGTCGGTGATCATCGCAGGCATCTCGCCCCATTCCCCGTTGCGCGCGGCCTGGCTCAGGGCTTGAGCTTCTTCCTGCCAGCCATGGAGTTCAGCGATCAGCCGGTAGGCCGGCGTACTGAGATAAAAGGAGATCTGCTGCCGTACATGTTTTTCGGCCAGGGTCGCGTAATCGGCGTTGTCGGTAGGCACCACAAAAACGGCCGTGTTCAGCGTAAAATCCCCGCGCCGCTTGTCGCTTCTGCCCCATCCCACCGCCAGTTCAGGCATAGCCACTTCCTCCAGGTACTTGACCGTATGCAAAGCGTGGATATGTACGCCCTCGCAATGGGATCCCGCCAGGCGCAGCATCAACTTGTTCACGGCTGCGATATAAATAGGAGGAGGAGGCACATCCAGGGGGCCCGGATCGAAGAAAGGCGTCATCAGTGCCAATTTGAAGAACTCGCCAACATAGCGGAATGGTTCGCCCGTCTGCCACGAATGCCAGAAAGCACGGATTGCTTCGATAGTCTCGCGCATCTTTTTGACCGGCTTCTCCCATTTGACGCCAAAACGCAAAACATTGTGCGCTTTCACCTGTGCGCCGAGACCAAGGATAAAACGGCCGTTGCTGTAGCGCTGCAAATCCCAGGCGAGGTAGGCCAACGTAGCCGGGCTGCGCGGAAAGGTGACCGCTATCGCGGTACCGATATTGGCGTACCGGCTGTGTTCGGCGGCCAGGGTCAGGGGCAAGAAGGGATCGGCCTGGGTTTCGGCCGTCCAGATGCCATCAAAGCCCAGGGACTCCGCCGCCCTGCTGTAGGCAGCCATTTCGTCCAACTTCGGTGTCAATAGAGTCGTGTCAATCTTCATCCGTCATGCCTCTACGCTTCAGCGATTCTAATGCAAGCTGCCCTGCCGGCAAAGCTGATAGGCGCCAGGAGGTCAAGTACTGGTGGCGACTGTTGCCCGGCTCTTGCCACCAGACATCTATCACATCCTGAATACGCCATAATGGGGCACGCCAGGGCTGATATAGTCCACGTTGTGTACCACGGACAGGGCAAAACTCAGGACCCGGCGCGTATCGCGCGGATCGATGATGCCGTCATCCCACAAACGGGCGGTGGCGTAGTAGGGTGATGATTCCTCTGCGAACTTCCGGCGCGTCATCAGCTGCATCATCTCAATCGATTGGCGATCCGCCTCCACGCCCTGGCGCCTGGCTCGCTCCTCTTGCACAATGGCCAGGACTCCGGCCGCCTGTTCACCCCCCATAACGGCGATCTGGCTGTTAGGCCAGGTCCAGAGAAAACGGGGATCGTAGGCGCGTCCACACATGGCGTAATTTCCCGCCCCGTAAGAGCCGCCAACGATGACCGTCAATTGGGGTACCGTGGAGGTGGCCACGGCGTTAACCATTTTGCTGCCATGCTTGATGATCCCTTCACGTTCATATTTGCTGCCCACCATAAAGCCGGTGATGTTTTGCAGGTAAAGCAGCGGCGTGCGGCTCTGGTTACAGAGCTGGATAAACTGCGCCGCTTTATTGGCCGACTGCGAGAATAAGACCCCGTTATTGCCCAGGATGCCCAACGGGAAGCCGTTGATAAAGGCGTGGCCGGTGACCAACGTGGAGCCATAGTCGCGCTTAAACTCCAGGAAACGAGAGCCATCTACGATGCGCGCAATGATTTCGCGCACATCAAATGGGATTCGCGGGTCAGCTGGAATCACACCCAGTAGTTCGCCGGCGTCGTAGCGGGGTGGTTCCACCTCCTGACGGCGTGCCAGGCCAGCAGCGGGTTTATTACGTTTAAGTTGGGACATGATCATACGGCCGATGCGTATAGCGTCGCTGTCATTTTCCGCCGTGTAATCACTGATGCCGGAGACATGGGCATGCATTTCAGCACCACCCAGGGTCTCGTCGTCAACCACCTCTCCCGTGGCCATTTTCACCAAGGGAGGGCCACCCAGGTAAACTGAGGCCTGCTTCTTTACCATAACCACGTAATCGCTCATGCCCGGAATGTACGCCCCTCCGGCAGTGGATGAACCGAAGACGAGGGCAATTTGGGGGATGCCCGAGGCGGATAATCGCGCCTGGTTGGCGAAGATACGGCCGCCGTAATTGAATACTTCAGCCTGATACAGCAAATTGGCCCCGGCTGATTCCACCAGGGAGATACAGGGCAAGCGGTTTTCAGCGGCGATGGTCTGGGCACGCAAGGTTTTTTGCAGTGTCATTGGATATACGGCACCGCCCTTGACCGTGGCGTCATTGACGAAAATCATGCACTCCACACCGGCCACAATTCCAATGCCTGTTATTTGGGATGCGCATGGCGACTCATCATTGTACAACCCATAGGCAGCCAGCGGTGAGAGTTCCAGAAACGGGGTGCCAGGATCGAGCAGCAATTCCAATCGCTCTCGCGGCAAAAGCTTACCCCGTTGGCGAAATTTCTTTTCGCCTCGCTCTCCGCCACCGGCTCGTGCCCAGGCCAGACGCTCGTCTAGCGTGTCCAGGTGGACCAGCATGGCCTGACGATTTGTCTCGTATTCTTTGCTGCGCGTATCCAGTCTGGATTCAATGGGGTCCATTGGCACCTACTTTGTCCCTGACAGCCATATTCAAGAATCTCGATTGAGAGTTACCAGCTCTTCTCGCGCCTACCAGGAGAATGCTCTTTTCGAACACAACAAGCTGGCAGCTTCTCTATTTACGAAGCCTTTAGGTTAATCGTAACAAAACTGACGTTTTCCCGCATGCAAATGATGTTACAATGTGCGCCTTGTCAACCGATCAAAAAAGCAGATTGCAGAATTCTGCGTACCATGCAGAATGATAATGTAGGCGAAGTGTCCGTAGGACATCGCCGATGAACCATTTTCAGGAGATTTTACGATGTCAAATAACCACAGCGGCATGATGACCCTGGCCAAGGTGTTGATCGCCGCAGCCTGGGCGGATGGGGAAGTTACAGTAGAGGAGCAAAACTGCCTCAAAGATATTATCTTCCACCTCACAGATACAGGAGGCTCCCTGACGGCACAGGAATGGACGGTGCTGGAGATGTACATGGATTCTCCAGTGGGAGATGCTGAGCGGGCGCGCCTGGTCGCCGACCTACAGGATGCCGTTCGCTCGCAGGATGAGAGACAGTTTATTCTGGACGGCTTGCAACAGATGGCCATGGCCGATGGCGTCACAGATGAGGAAGAACAGCGCATCATTCAAGAAATTGAACGCGCGGTTGAGGACAGTGAAGTTGGGTTTATGGATAGCCTGAACCGTTTCCTTGGTGGCGCCATGCAGCGCCGCTCAACCGCGGTGAAAAACGCGCCAAACCGGGAAGCGTATTACGACGATTTTCTAAAGAACAAGGTGTTTTACGAAGTAAGTCTTCGCCTGCGTGAAGAGGGGAAATCACTTGAGCTGCCAGAAGCGGAAATGCGAAAGCTGGGGCTGGCTGGCGGCCTGATGGCGCGTATCGCCAAGGTCGACCGTACCGTCACAGACGAAGAATTTGAAGTGATGGCCCAGGCGTTTGAGGAGCACTGGCAGCTGCCACGGGAATCGGCCGTTTTTGTGGCCAATGTAGCGGTGTCTTCGCTGGACGTCAGTTATGACTACTATCGCATGACGCGGGAATTCGCCACCGAAACAACACTAGAGGAGCGCCAGGCATTCCTGGTGGCCCTCTTCCGCATCGCTGCCGCCGACGGGGAGGTATCTTTTGAGGAGACGGAAGAAATTCGCCTGGTATCGCGGGGAATCAATGTGACACACCAGGATTTTATTAACGCCAAGCTAAAAGTTAAGACCCAACAAGCGTAACGTTCAAAGCACCTTATGCGGGCATCATACGCCGCCATTGGGGGATTCCTCAACAACTTCTTTCTTGAAATCCGCTGCAGGTGGTAGTTTCATCATCGCCCGCGCCTCGGCGATGGAAGCAACTTCTCCGCCAAGTAAACGCACCAACTCGGCCGCTTTGGTTACCAGTTCGCCATTGGAATTGGCCAGCGTTCTGTCAGGTAAATAGAGATTGTCCTCCAGACCCACGCGGACATTGCCACCCAAGGTGATCGCTGCGGCCAGCAGAGGCCATTGCTTACGGCCGACTCCTATCACCTGCCAGAAAGCGTCCGGGGGAAGCTGAGCCACCTGGTGCACCAAATTGGCGGTTGAGGCGGGGATGCCGCCCAAGACGCCCATGATCAGGCTGAATTGGTAGGGGGGCTTTAATAAACCTAGATCGATGAGTGGGTTGGCATTGTTGATGTGCCCGGTGTCGAAACACTCCATTTCCGGCCGCGTGCTCGCTTCATTCATCGCTTCCAGGAAGAAGCGGATGTCCTTGAACGGGTTGGCGAAAACATAGTCGTGATAGAACTTTTTGTTCTGCGACGAGTATATAGCGTAATTCATCGATCCCATGTTCAAGGCCGCCATATGGGGCTGCAGAGCAAGGATATGCTGCACACGTTCCTCGCGAGGAATGCCCATTGCGCCGGTTGAGAAATTGATGATCACATCAGGGCAGCGCAGGCGTACCGCTTTGTCGATGCGCGTGTAGGTCTCGACGTCATAAGCAGGAAGGCCATTGTCTTGCCGGGCGTGAATATGCACAATGCTGGCTCCCGCCTCGACGCTGCGCCGCGCCTCCTCGGCGATCTCTTGTGGGGTATAGGGAATGGCTGGCGACTGGTCGCGCGTGGTCAGGACGCCAGTTAATGCTGCGGTGATGATCGTCTTGGTGGTCATAGAATCGGTCGTCTATTGCCAGGTACGTTCGTCTAAAACAGCTGGGCTATCGGCGGAGATCGTCTGTGACGACACAAACTCGATATCGTCCACACGCACGCGACACAAACCGATAACGGCCTGCTTGAGTTGTTCAGCAACGGCTGTCTCATCCGCACCCTCTTCAAGTACAACGCGCAATACAAAGCTATCGCGCAATTCAGGACGGGTTATCACTGCCTGCAAAAACAGAACGTCCGGCACTTGCCCGGCTGCAAAACGCAACTGGTTGGGATGCAAGAACATGCCACGCACCTTAACCGCTTCGCCACGACGGCCGACCAAGATGACGGAACGCTCTTCCTGGTCACTTGCGCCCGGTCGCGGGTCAATGTTCATAGCCATGTCCCCGGTACCAAATCGTATGAGGGGGTAAATCGGGCTGAAGTTGGTCACCACCACTTCACCCGTTTCGCCGGGAGCGACGGATTGCCCCGTATCAGGGTTCACAACCTGTACAACCGGTTCCGGCAACAGTTGCATGGCCATGCCCTGCCCGCTGTTCGTGGCCAGGATACCAAATTCGGCCGTACCGTAGGCATTGGTCACCTGTAGGCCGTATGTTTCGACCAATGTTTGGCGCAAACTTGGCGGCAGCGGCTCAGCCGTGGTAATCGCCTTGCGCAGCTTATAATCTTGCTTGAAGTTTTGCCCTTTCTCTTCAGCTTTTTGGATCAAGCTCATCAGGAAACTGGGCGTGCCTACATAACCGGTAGCGCCGAGCTCACGCATCATTTGCAGCTGCAAGTCGCTGTTGCCCACACCCCCTGGAATGACCGTAGCACCCAATTGTGTGAACGCCACATCGAAAAGATAGCCAGCCGGTGTTAGATGATAGGAGAGGCTGTTGAGAACAATGTCATTGGCGTCAAATCCACCTCGTTCCAGGGTCACCCGGGCCACATCCCAAATCGGATCGTCCGCAGTTGGGCCGGGTTCAAACAGGGGACCGGGTGAGAAGAAGAAATGGCTTACTTTACTCAAAGGCACAGCCAGCGCACCGCCGAACGGCGGATCGGCTTGCTGCAAAGCGACCATTTCATCCTTGGTTTGGATAGGTATCTTGACCAGGTCAGCAATGCCCCGGATATCTTCCGGCTTCAGGCCAGCTTGTTCAAGGCGTGCTTTTACAGCAGGCGCGTTTGCATAGGCAAACTGTATCGTATCCCGTACTCTTTCATCAATTGATTTTTTGTTCATAGGTTTAGCCGAGCCAGCGCTTGCGGCGCTTGTAGTGCTTTACATCACGATAACTCTTACGCTCGCCAACTTGCGTGAGACCCAAATAGAATTCTTTGATGTCAGCATTGTTTATAAGTTGATCAGCAGGCCCGTCGAGGACAACACGGCCGTATTCCATGACGTAGGCATAATCCGCAATCTGCAGGGCCACATTGGCATTTTGCTCCACAATCAGCAGCGACGTGCCTGACTCCTGGTTGATACGTCTAATGATCTCAAAGATAGTCCGCACGAGCAAAGGAGCCAGCCCAAGCGACGGTTCATCCAATAACATAAGACGCGGTTTGGCCATGAGTGCCCGGCCAATGGCTACCATCTGCTGTTCACCCCCGGACAGATAGCCGGCTGTCTGCTGACGCAGCTCTTTCAAGGGAGGGAAATACTCGTATACCTGCTCTAGCGACCGTTTTACCTCCGCCCGGTTGTTGATGATCAAGGCTCCAGTTCGCAAGTTCTCTTCGGTAGTCAGATGTTGGAAAAGGCGTCGCCCTTCCAGAACCTGAACAATACCCAGGCGTGTGACATCCTCAGCCTTCATTTTGTCCAGACGACGACCCTCGTATTCAATGTTACCCCGCGTAACGGCACCATCTTCCCGCAGCAACAAGCCGGAAATGCTTTTCAGGGTGGTACTTTTTCCCGCTCCGTTGGCCCCTAAAAGGGAAACGATTTGCCCCTCTTCAACCGAGAGCGAAATGCCACGCAGAACCAAAATCACGTCGCTATAAACGACTTCGATGTTGTTTATACTAAGCATCGCCTCAAGAACTGTTTCCTTCTACCTCACAAAGTCGTTTGATCTGTGCGAGATGACCGCGATCATGATTCGCCAACCAAGTACCGAGATCGAGCATACTGGTCTTTGATCCAAAATTCAACCCTTTCCGCAACCAGTCCTCTGGAGTCATGGCACGTACCAGATCAAGGCTTTGTGTACGCGCTGCGCGCATATGTGTTATGAGTTCAGCAGAATGCATTGTTTCGTAGCCTTTGCCCTCCTGCAATTTCCAAGGTGCCATCGGCCAAGGTAGTTCAATTCCTTGGGCTTCAAGCAGTGCCTGTGCACGCAATACGAAGAGCCTATCCGTTTCTAACATATGCCCAACGATTTCGGCAGCACACCATTCATCTGCTGATGGCTTTTGCTGCAACACAGCAGCGTCGACATTCGTGATTATAGCTTCGACCTCATCTGGTATGCCTTCCAAGATGTCGATTATATCCCCTGGCCCCAGTCGACCCAGGTGCTCAGCCGTCGAAGAATAGAACGGACCAAACCCCTCGAATTCAATGCTAAACGCCCCACAAACCGGACAGGCATGCGGCGGCGTACCTTCTAGAATCGCTCCACATCCGTAGCAGCCGTACAAGAATTGTGCTACATCACTTTCCAATATGTCAGAATTGTTTTCCAGACTGGCAAGTGAACGCCGAATTATATCGCGCAATCTTTCTCGAACATTGGCAGACTGTTCCAGGCGTTTGTGCATTGCTGAGCCAATCTGCTCAGGCACAACTAAATCCTTATCCGACCCAATTTCTTCAAGAATAACATTGAGTAAATCTTGCTCGTCAAGCTCCTCCTCCAGTAATCGAGCTGCTTCCATCGCAATGATTCTCTGGGAATGTGCCGTTGCCCGCAGAAGTTTAGCGAGATTGAACTGCCCGTGAAGGATGGCTTGTTCAGCAGCTACCAGGTTGCGGATGTAAGCTCGTCCATCCCGTTCCAATTCAGATCTTAACGCTCTCTTCAATTCGCTTTCCATCTGACCCTTCTACGATACTCTTCTTACTTCGTGTTTAAGATTATGGGAACAGAAACGATCTACGCGACCAACTACTCAAATGATAACGGGTAGCGCTTGTGCTTCTTCATCTCGATCTTCTAATCTACGCTGTTTAATTGGACATTTCTTATGCCCACAAAACCAGCGGACGATCGCTCTTAAGTGGGTGAATCGTGACACGTCACCGATTTTAGCAACGTATCACGATTCAGTTCCAACAGTTCAGGCTATTTATTCGCCTCCGCCCGGCCGCAAATCAGGCGTTTCTGTCCAATCCTGGATCACGTTAAAGGCATCAGGTCCGCCCTGAATCTGGCGCAGCTGGGACACATGCGGCGAACGGCTGCCGTTTGAGAAATCCAGTTTCATAACGCCATCCAATCCTTCATAGGGGCCTTGGTCGGCCAACATATCGTGGATCACCTCACCGGTCAAGTTATCGAAGCCCACTTCATCAATGGCCTTCTCGATGGCCTGCACGGCCACATCCACACCACCCGCTATCATCAGGTAACCCACGTTATGATCCCCGGGACCACGTTCATTGGCATCGTACAATTCTTGTGCGTACTGGATTCCAGGATGATCGGTGTCGTTCCACCAAAGATAGGGGAAGGGGGAATAGAGTCCGACAGCCAGGGCAGGATCGGACACAAAGGCGTAGGTTGCCACATCCATGGCCCAATTTACACCCGACAACAAGAACTCGTCTTTCAAACCCAGTGCACCTAGACCATTCATCAAGGCCGCGGGACCAAAAGCCAGGGTGTTGGTCCAGATGACATTGGCGCCGGCTGCCTGGGCATTGAGTATCGCCGTCGTGGTATCGGCCGTCGGTGAGAGCTCATATTGTTCTTCAGCAACGATTTCCACGCCGAGGCTCTCAGCATAGGCGCGCGACTCGTCGGTCAACGCTCCTTGCCCGAAGGCGCCAGGCCAACTCAAATAGGCCAGTTTGATTTCATCACCCGCACCGGCCGGCTTTGCACTTGCCCAGTTGGCAGTCAACCAATCCAAGAAATAACCAAACTGGTCAGTGTAGATGGGACCCAGGCCAAATATATAGCCGGAATCAGGTCCATAAAAAGCGGGCGCGCTCAAACCGGCCGATAAGGTAGGGATTTTGTCTTCCGCGAAGCGGCTGGCCAGGGCTTCCGCCTCCCCAGAACCATAGGTAAACATCATAAGGATGTTATCATCCTCGCTGGTGAAGCGATCGTAGGCCGCCACGGCCTCGTCCACGCTGCCAGCGGTATCCTGGAACTGCACCTCGATGGTTGCGCCGCGAATGCCGCCTTGCTCGTTAATGGCATCTACAGAATCCTGCATACCGTTGATCAGGGGGCTGGTGATGGCCGCATAGGGACCGGAAAGATCACCGAAATGATAAAAGGTGATGGTTTCGCCGCTCAAATTAGCGCTTTCTTCCATCTCTTCTGGTTCCGGAGTAGCCTCTTCGACCGCTTCTTCTGCTTCTTGAACAACCTCTCCAACCGTTTCTTCTGCAACAGCCTGTTCCGCTTCGCCTACTTCTTGCTCGGCCTCTTGAACCGTCTCTTGCGCCTGCTCAACGGGCGTCTCGGCAGGTGTACCACAAGCGGCCAAAACAAAAGCAGCCATAAGAATCAACAACAATATTACGGTAATTTTTCTCATTTCATCTTCTCCTTAAAAATAATAACTGCCAGCAAGCAGCCGTCAGCTTTCAGCCGGTCAACTCTTGATTGTTACTTCTCAGCTTTTCACAAACAAACGGTCCCATATTGCTAACTATTGTCTATCTGCCTCTCGCATCACCTCCTACATTCAAATTCTTTTTACGACGTCCGCGGCCTGAAATCAGTAATTTACTGATAACAACACGGTCAGCGAGCAAACGGCCGTAAACGCCATGCCGCTTTGATTAAAGACCAACGGTAAGCCAGGCCACGGGGCTCAAAGATGAGGAACAAAGCCAAGGCCAGACCAAAGATTAACGGCCGTAACGCCGCTGCCACACCGGATGCATTTGAAGGCACCAGGCCTATCACAGTAGGTGAAATGACCGTGGCAAATTCCTCTAATAGAATTATCAAAATGGTGCCCACTATCGGTCCGATATTGGTTCCCAGGCCACCGACAACCAGCATTCCTAGAAGCAAAATTGAGTCGCTGAGATTTAGCGTCTCAGAATTGATATGGCGCAGGTTATGGGCCAGCAGTGCACCGGCGATCCCGGCATATACAGAAGCGAGAAAAAAGGCTCTTAGTTTGTAATGAAAAAGATTGATACCCAGTAATTCGGCCGCCAGGTCGTTGTCACGAATGGAGATAAAAGCGCGACCCAAACGACTGCGCGAGACGTTAAGTGCGATGACGGTAGTGAAGATCAATATAACCAGGGTGATATGAATAAATTGCGACGGCGTTGCAAAACGATAAGCGCAAGCGGCCAGATCGGGCTCGAAAGTCGTCCCCAGAAAACATTGCCCGGCGACTACAGGAAGCTCAATCAGAGGCACAGGCACATTCACACCTTGCGCGCCATCAAGCACATCTTTCCAAAGATTTCGCGTGATCCAGGGTATGATGAACTGCGCGCTGAGCGTGGCCATGGTCAAATAGAACCCTTTGACGCGCAGTGAAGGCAACCCGAAGATCAAGCCTACTGCGCCGGCGCCGAGAGCAGCCACAGGAAGGGCCAAAAAGAAGTTCCAGCCATACAAGCCGACCAGCAGAGCCGAGATATAGCCCCCGACTGTCATAAAAGCGGCCTGGCCGAGCGAAATCTGCCCTGTATAACCGGTAAGGATGTTTAGCCCTTGCACGGCAATGATGAATATACAGATGCGATTGACCAGGGAAACGGTGGATTCAGAGGCGAAATCGGGCAGGGCAAATAAGAGCAGCAAAAAGAGGAGCAAGACCACATATTGCCAGCGCCGTCGCATCACGGCCATGTCTTGTTTGTACGTGCGATCAAAGTCGCCAGCTGGTCGCATAATGGCCATTAGCGCACCTTCAATACTCCCCATTCACTATTCACAGTTCGCCATTCCAGATTTCTAAATACGTTCAATACGCTTACGGCCAAACAGGCCGTCGGGCCGGATCAGCAAGACAATCAGCAAAATAACATAGGGCACAATGGCTGCCGAACTGCGCATAGCCTGAGCCGCCTCCGGTCCAAAAATAAAATTGTCATTAGGCAATGCAGCCAATCCCTGAGCCGTGCCTATGATCAAGCTGCCGACCACAGCCCCAGGGATCGAATCGAGACCGCCTAACAAAACAGCCGGCAATGCCGCCAAAACAATAATCGGAAAACTCAAGTCAAGCCCGCTGGCCGTGGCAATAAGGATGCCACCTATGGTGGCGATGACGCCTGCCATGGCCCAAGAGAGGGCGAACACCCTGTGAATGCGAATGCCGACACTTTGGGCGGTTTCATGATCTTCAGCCGCGGCGCGCATAGACAGCCCGGTTCGGGTGTATTGGAAATAAAGCCACAAAATAACCACACAGACCATGGCTATGGCGAATGACCAGACCAGGTTCTGTTTGAGGATGACGATGATATTATTGTCGTTGAACGTAAATGGAAGGGAGATCCTATAAGGGTTGGTGACGTCGAATAATACTGGGAAATTTCGTTGTGTGGTGCCAAATATGAGAATAGCCAAACCTTGCAGGAATTGGCTCATAGCCAGGGTCATCAAGATAATGGATAACAACGGTTGCCCGGTCAGGGGCCGCAAGGCGAGACGTTCAATGAGCAAGCCAAGGATGGCGGCCGTGGCCAATCCACAGATAACAGCCAGCCAAAGTGGCAAACCAAGCCCCTCGTCCGCCGCAAACCACCAGGTTGCCAACGTCCCGAGGAGCAACATCTGGCCCTCGGCAAAGTTAAATATCTCTGATGACTTATAAACCAGGACAATGCCCAGAGCCACGAGGGCGATTGGGCCGCCGTTTAGAAAGCCGGTAATGGCGAATTGTGGTAGTAGTTGCCAATTCATAGGTTAATCTCATGGTAGATTGGTCCAATCTCGGAGATTGGACCAATCTTAGGCGGAAGCAATACGGATCGATGTCTCCACGCTGCTCTCCGTACCATCCTGGTAAACCACGGTCGCTTTGACATCTATATGGGCTTCTCCCGCATACATAGCCTCGATGATGTCACCGTATTTTTCGTAGAGGACGCCGCGGCGCAACTTGCGGGATCGTGTCATTTCTGCCTCGTCAGCATCAAACTCCTTGTGCATCAAGACAAAACGGCGTACGCGACCAGCGGGAGGCAAGTTTTCGTTTACCTGCGAGATAGCTGTCTGCACCAATTCATAGACTTCCGGTTTCTGAGATAGATCAATATAAGTCGTGTAGCCCAAGCCGCGTCGCTCCGCCCAATTGCCAACATTGCCATAGTCCATGACGACGAGAGCGACGACCATGTCTCTTTTTGGCCCGCCGACAGCCATCACGTCGCGGATATAAGGACTGAACTTCAGGCGTCCCTGAATGAACTGTGGCGAAAAACGTTCGCCGTTGGCAAGGGTGATCATATCCTTAACGCGATCGAGGTAAATGAGATGCCCATCTTCGTCAATGTGGCCAGCATCACCGGTACAAAACCAGGTACGGCCGTCTTCGCTGACCCACAGCGCTTCTTCCGTAGCCTGTGGATCTTTGTAATAACCCTGAAAGATAGTCGGACCCGTTAGCCGGATCTCGCCATCCTCGGCTATCAAGACATCGGAATCGGGAGCGGGTTTGCCTACACTGGCGAATTTGATATCTCCATCGCGGTGCAAGGTCAATCCGCCGGTTACTTCAGTTGAGCCATAAACTTGCTTCAGGTTTACGCCTATGGCGTGAAAATAGCGCATGACGTCGGGGCTGAGGGAGGCGCCGGCAGTATAGGCCGTGCGGATATTTGTTAACCCCAGCTGGTTGCGTAGCGGCGCAAATACAGCGCGATCTCCGAACCAGTAAGCTGTGCGTAGACCTAAGCTGGCCGTGTCGCTGCTCATGCGTTTGTCAGCCATCCTATAACCGATAGGCAGGAAGAAATCGTGCAATTTGCGATTTAACCAATTAGATTCATTGATGCGCACCTGGATCATACCGACCAGATTTTCCCATAGGCGAGAGTTATATAAAATTCCCTCCGGCGCAATTTCACGCACATTCTCGCGCACCGTTTCCGGCGCTTCGGGGAAATTCATGATGATGCCCGTATAGACATGGGGAGCAATGCCCAAGGCATGTTCCCCAATCCATCCCAGGGGCAGCAAACTCACATGGTTGTCTGTATCAAATCGCTCATCGATTTGCTGGAACATGATGGCGCTAGTCATAAGATTGTCGTGGCTGAGCATGGCCCCTTTTGGCAGACCGGTTGTTCCGGAAGTATAGCAAAGCACGGCCGTTTCATCCCCCCGGCCTAACATCAACTCGGTTTCAAAACGTTCTGGTTCCTGCTCGGCTAACCGGCGACCCATTTCTTGCACTTCCGCGAAGGAAATAAGCCAGGGATCATCGTAATTCCAAAGCCCTTTATCGTCCCAATAAATCACCTTCCTGATCTGTGGAACCTGGTCGCGAATCTCAAGCATCTTATCACATTGTTCCTGGTCCTGTGCCAGGGCAAATGTGGAATCGCTGTGACCGGCAATATAAGCCAACTCCTTGGGAATAGCGTCGGTATAAACACCCACTTGTGTCGCGCCAACTGCCAAGAGGCCAAGATAACTCCATAGATATTGACGGTCATTGTCACCTATAGTGCAGATCTTATCTCCGCGCTGCACGCCAAGGTTGAGTAGCCCGAGGGCAAACAACTTCACATTCTCATAAGAATCCTGCCAAGAGTACTCTCGCCAGATACCAAACTCCTTCTGGCGCAGCGCGATTTTGTTGCTGCCATATTTCTGGACCTGCTGAGAGAAATATTGTGGTAAGGTTCGTGCTTCGTACATCAGTGCAACAATCGGTGCGGTTCAGGAAGCCCCATCTAAGCAGTTCCACGCCCGATGCAAATCATGCCTCTCCAAGATAGGCCTGGATTACCGTCTTATCCTGCTTAATCTCATCTGGCATGCCATCGGCGATCTTCACTCCAAAATCAAGGACAACAACCCGGTCCGAGATATCCATCACAAGCCCCATGTCGTGCTCGATCAGAACAACTGTAATTCCTCGACGTTCATAAATATCGAGGATAAAACGGGCCATATCCTCCTTCTCTTCAACATTCATACCGGCCATCGGCTCATCTAGCAAGAGCAATTCCGGCTCCATGGCCAATGCGCGGCCCAACTCGACCCGTTTACGCAAACCATAGGGCAATGCGCCAACAATGGATTTTCGAATCTGCGCTATTTCCAGGAAATCGATTATCTCCTCGACGACAACCCTGTTCTGTACCTCTTCGCGCTGAGCATAACCCCAATACAGCATACTCTGTAAGCTATTCTGCTTCATATGGATGTGGCGGGCTGCCATGAGATTGTTGAGCGTGCTCAGTCCAGTATATAGAGCGATATTCTGAAAGGTTCTGGCCAGACCCAAGGTAGCGATCACAGGTGGGGGCGTCTCCGTCAGATCGGTATCTCCTTTAAGGAGAATACGTCCCGACTGTGGCCGATAAAAGCCGCTAATGCAGTTGAGTATCGAGGTTTTACCAGCCCCGTTGGGACCAATGATGGCGCGGATTTCCCCCTTCTGTACGTCAAAAGAAACATTGGTTAGCGCGGAGTTACCTCCGAAACTGAGCGTGATGTTCTCAACAGCAAGCAATGGAGAATTTGATTTCATATCACCGCAAACCAAAATGGGGTTAGGTGCCAATCCGATGCTGGAAGCTCCAGTGTCAGGCTGTGTTTGCCGGAGATTGCCACTAGCATCATAAAAAACGTAGCACATGCAACCTGTAAACGCAAGAAATCAAGCGTTTTTTCTTGCACTAATGGAAGTTGCCAGCTTTTCTCGCTGCTGCCGGGCGAACATATGTGGGCGAAGCGTCCGTAGGACATTGACGACAGGAAGTTGGCAAATTCCCTGCTTTGTGGGCACTCAGCCAATTGCACACGTTTGTTTGTACGTGTGATGCTTGTTACAATTAGTGCCATCTTCTTGAGGCTCAAACGGTCGTGGAGCGGCTATGTCATTGCCCGATTTAACTAAACAGGAAGCGAATGTGCTAGCGGTTGCTATCGCAAAACATGAGACAAGTCCTATCACGAAAGGGTGGCGTGGCGTTTCGAGGATGCTGGTCGTCCTTTTTAAGCTTCGTGTCGTCTTCCTCCTGGTCGTTGCAGCCACCGGCGGCGCGTTTTTGGCAGCCGGCAGTTGGCCTGGCTGGGAAGTGATGTTGCTTACATGGGTTACTGGCGGCATGGCGGCTGCGGGTTCCTCAGCCCTTAACCAGTATTGGGAGCGTATATCAGATGCCTCCATGGGCCGCACCAGTCAGAGGCCATTGGTCACTGGGGAGATAGCTGACCCTCGTTGGGTCCCCATTGCAGGGCTCTTATTAATCTTTGTCCCCTCTCTAGCGGTTCTCTCTTCCAACCCCGCATTGACTTTTTTCTTACTGACCGGCGCTTTCATCTACGTGGTCATTTACACGATGTGGCTGAAGCCACGAACATTGCTCAACGTCGTCATCGGCGGTCTTGCTGGTAGCGCGGCTGTTCTTTGCGGTAGCGCGGCTGCCGGAATGTGGAACGCGCCGGGGGCGCTGCTTCTGGCCCTGATCCTATTCTTCTGGTCTCCTTTCCACTTTTGGAGCCTGGCACTGATCTACCGTGACGAATACGCCAAAGCCGACTTCCCCATGCTGCCGGCAAAAACGACGCCACGAAATGCCGCGTGGTGGATCATGGCCCACACTTTGCCGACAGGGATCGCCGGGCTGATGCTCGTTAGTCTGCCGTTTTTAGGCTGGGTCTATTTTGTGCCGGTGTTCTTAATAACTGCGGATCTCTTCTGGCGCTCCTTGAGACTATTGCGCGATCCTGCACCACGAAACGCTCGCAGCCTGTTTATGTCTTCCAATATCTATCTGTTGGTTCTGCTGCTCGCTGTCTGCGTTGGCACGGTGATCCCATTCTAATTTTGGAAACAGATATCCGAACACTTTAGCAGAGGGTGTATTTCATCTCACTTAGGGTTTTGTAGCTCGATCATTTGGAACACACCTTTTACCAAATCGTTCTACACTTTATGGAGAGCGAAATATGCCCAATCGCCTGGTTCTCGTTGCCGGTAATATTGGCACGGGCAAGACATCAATAACGGAGAGAATCGGTGCCAGACTGGGCTGGCAAACCAGCTTCGAGTCAGTGTCCGACAATCCGTATCTGCCCGATTTTTATGCTGACATGGGGCAGTGGTCCTTTCACTTGCAGGTATTCTTTTTAGGACACCGCGCAGAACAGCATCTGGCCCTAGCGAACAGTCCGCAATCCGCTATTGCAGACCGTAGCATTTATGAAGATGCTTACATCTTCGCACGTGTACTAAGGCACATGAACAACTTGAGCGAACGCGATTACCGGGCATACCGTACACTGTTTGATCTCGTTGTCAGAAACTTGCCTCGACCCGATCTATTGCTTTATTTGCAGGCCCCAGTTCCAGTTCTTATGGAACGCATTCATAGTCGCGGACGGGAAATGGAAGGCGGCATCACCGCCGATTACCTCTCTTTGCTAGATGCGTTTTATCAAGAGTGGCTGGGGGTCTTTGATTTATGTCCGGTACTTACTATCCATTCGGCCGACCTGAATTTTGTAAAAAACCCCCATCACCTGGACATCGTCGTCCAGCGTATCCAAGACAAACTATCGGGTAAAGAAGAAGTTATCTTCTAAGCCCACCCATCTGTAGCATTTTTACAGCCGTTGGGCCGGCAAGTAGTTACGAAGATGCGGGGCTCCAAGATGATATTGGCCCAGCATAGCCGGTCATCTCAATATATCCCTTTGCTGCAACAGGCTGCCCAGCATAGGTTCCTTCGAATGTCACTGCCCCCTCCCAGTAAACAGTGGATACATTCAATTCCTGGTTGGGCATCAAAGCCATTCCTTCCAATAACAGATCGGCTTCAGGGATCAGTAGGCTCCAGGCCGCCGGATACTCAGCTCCACTGGCCGGGCTTGTCCACCTGTCAAGCACTTCCAACTGCCAATCTTCGCTATTTAAATGCTGCACAGAACCATCGGCGTAGATGAAGCTGCCGCTTGAAGCCAAATCTAGAGAACCATCTTCGCGGCGAATCTGAAACAACATCAACGCCGTTCCATCATCTAACTGCAACGAGATCCAATCCCAGCCGGCGGACCCTGGGCTGAGCGCACTGGTAGAATACTCGTGATCCTTCCAGCTTAGACCAGCGACATCTATCGGTTCTCCGGCAATGCTGATGGTTCCTTCTGTCTCCTGATGCACGATTGAGTAGTAGTAGGAGGCGTTCCCCGGTTCCGAACCCTTTTGGCTCAAGCCTCCATCCCCATGCAGAACGGGTGGCATCGTCTCACGCAAGAGGAGATCCAAGGCGACTTCCTCTGTTTGGGCTTGCAGGCGAATTCTGCCCTGGTTCGATTTGCTCGACTGACCAATTCTCTAGCCAGACCTGATAAGGCACAGAGCGTGCACCGGCCAGGCCAGCGGCACCCCTGCTCATACGTTCGGCCGCATAGAATTTTTCGTTGGCGATGTCGCTGATTGTGAAGTGGGCAAGATAAACCTGGCTGCTGCGCCAATCCGATGCGTTGTCAGAAACAGGCATCTCTTGAGGCGGCACAAGTGAACGGCGGAAGATCGTGAACTGGAAGCCAAAGGGGCGACCAAGATCTGTTTCCAGGTTGCCAGTATAGTACCACCATTCCGTCTGGTAATCCTCATGTGGGCCCAAATCACGTGGGAATTCTATGGCGTTGGGCATCAATGCTCTGGCAAATAAACCTGATGTCTGGCCCTGATCTACGAGCAGAGACTCCAAAGACGCATTGGTGGAAACGGCCGTTGGCGACGGGCGCCGAGCTAGAAAAGCGGCAAGCGCAAGCAGAATAACGACCATCAGGATCAAAACACGTTTCATAACCGCAATCCGTAAAGCATCCTCTGTTTACTCTTCTCGAATCGCCGTGGCCACCACCATCCTGCCCAGGCGATATGACGGATATATGCCGGCCAATAGCGCGGCCCCTACTGCCACAGCCAGTGCCTGCACGAAATAGCCGGGTTCCAATTGCATCTGCAAGGTCCAACCAAAGGAGCGCACATTGATGACATAGATCAGTATCCAGGCCAACACGTAGCCTACAGGTAAAGCAAGCAACCCCGCAGTACCGCCCATCAGACCCGTTTCGATCAAGGTTAAAGACCACAGCTGGCGGACTGTCATGCCAGTCGCTCGCAACACGCCCAGTTCCCTGGCTTTTTCCAATTGCAAGCTCATCAACGCGCTAAGAACGCCGATGAAAGCGACGATCACCGCTAAGAGACGCAAGGCGGAAGTAATGGCAAAAGTGCGGTCAAAGATCTCCAGCGAACTGCTACGCAGGCTACTATTGGATTGGAAGAGCAAATCCTGCTGCCCTTGAAAACGTTCTTGTAGGGCAGCAACCACTTCATCCGCAGGCTGTCCAGGCTCTACAAACAAACCCATGGAAGCAACAGTGCTGTCCTGCCACAGTTCCTGATAGAGATCATTGTCCATGAATATCGTGCCTTGATCTGAAGCATAATCATAAAAGATGGCCAGGACGGGGAAGGCACGCGGTCCAGCGGGTGTTTCCAGCGTAATTGGTTGTGGCGGTACAGACAGGTTTTCCTTGATTGCCAGCGCTTCAGAAACAACAACCCCTTCAGCGTCGGATAGTTGGCTCCAAGGATCAACCCCCTCATAACGAATCCAGGCATAGGGGCGATTGCCGCGGGATACGTCACCATCAACGGCTACCAGGCGCACTTGACGGTCGAATGCGGGCGCTCGAACATCACTGGCAGTGGAGGTAACAATCTGCTGAATACCAGGCCACGTTCTGATTTCGGCCACGATTTCAGGTGCTAATTTACCGCTGACCCGGTTGGCGGTAATTGTTGGCGGCGAGACATAAATATCCGCCTGTAATGTTTGGTCAAGCCATTGCACAACCGTATTGCGAAACGACCCAATCATAATCGAAACGCCAACAACAACGGAAACGGCCGTCATCAAAGCCGCGATAGCCACCGAAGTGCGACTCAGGGAACGCACGATATCGCGAGGCGCCAGCCGGCCTAACACGCCCAACAAACGACTTCCGCTGGGGGTAACAAGACGCATGAGAAAAGCCGTGAGCGGCGGTGTGAGGAGCGTGGCGGCTATTAGGACGGCAAACAAGCCGGCAAACATGATGACCAGTCCGGCGCGGATCCAGAGCAGCCAAACTCCCACAGCGGTCAACCCGGCCCAGGCCAGCCAGAGCCAGGGTAGAACTCGCTGTACGCGACTTTCCAAAAATGACCGCTGCAACGTGCTCTGAGGGGATGTTCGCGCCGCTTCGAGAGCGGGCACAAGCGCAGAGAGAACCGCAGCGGCCACGCCAACCAGAACTCCCTTGGCCAGCGTCCATGTGGGCAACTCCACGTTTTGAACATTGACGACGAAGTAAAAATCGTTGATGGTCTGGGTGATCAGTTGTACCGTACTGCGCCCCAGAAGAATACCGAGCCCCACACCCAGAATCGCACCCACAAAGCTCAGGGCGATTGATTCAGCAATAATCAAGCGAAATAACTGCTCGCCAGTAACACCAATGCAGCGCAATATGCCAAAAAGCGGCCGGCGCTGCACGACACTAAACGTCACGGTGTTATAGATAAGGAACATTCCTACGACCAGTGCCAACAAGCTCAACGCCGATAGATTCAGTTCAAAGGCAGCGGTCATTTGGCGGATGGCGTTCTGTTGGGAAGCGGCCGTTTCTATGGTTACACCAGGCATTAGTAGCGATTCTATGTCTGCCAGATCAGCGCTATCCTCAACAATCAGGTCGATGTGGCTCAGCTGCCCCACCATCCCCAACAGCTCCTGGGCTGAAGCGATGTCTGTGAAGATGATGTTATCTAACGCCCGATTGGTCACATCATCGCTGGGTTGTAGCGTCCCCACCAGGCGAACAGGAACTCGCCGGCCAGAAATGTCTAGCAGCAGCTCGTCTCCAAGTTCTAGCCCATGACTCGCTGCCAGATCTGCGGCAATGATGATTGCCCCTGGCTCGGTCAGAAAGGGCGTCAAGCCTTCAAAGGCGCTGCCACTGCCAAAATAATTGCGGAATGGCGGCTCGGCAAAGGGATCAATTCCCACAAGACGCAGCGGCCGTTGCCCCAGCTGCTCGGCCAGTACATAACCTTCAACCAAGGGAGCAGCAGGGGAAAAGCCTAGATCCCGGCGCAACCGGCGGTAAACATCCTCATCCAGCGCGTGGGGACCACTGGGTACAATTCGATGGGTGGTTTGTCCTGTTATCGCGTCCGTGGAAAGTTCAAATGCACGGTGGGCGGAAGCATTAGCCAGATCGATAGAGACCATCATCGCCACGCCGATTGCCACACCAAGGACAAGAAGGATCGTCTGCAATGGTCTTCGACGCAGTCGCCTAAATGAGAGTCGCCATAAAGGAGCACTTGAAACAGGCGAAGATCCGTCAGGCATGCCCGGTCGCCCTTCTATTCTTTTCTTCTGCTATGCCGCCCTCGGACACACGCAAAATACGATCCGCGACCTGGGCGATCTCCGGATTGTGAGTTGCTAATATCAGTGTCTTCCCCCGGCCGCGCGTGACTTCGAGCAGCAAGTTCAGCACACGCTGCCCGGTCTCTTCATCCAGATTGCCGGTAGGTTCATCGGCAAGCAGTAACATCGGATCATGGATAAGCGCACGGGCAATGGCCACACGTTGTTGCTCACCACCGGAAAGTTTGTCAGGAAAGGTGTTGCATCGATCTGCAAGGTCCACTTGCTCCAGCAAAGCCATGGCTGATGCCTGCAAATCATGGCTGTTCCTTCCGGCTAGCTCTTGGGGAAGGGTCACATTTTCTAGCACAGTGAGCATAGGAATCAGATTAAAGAATTGAAACACGAAGCCGATGTGATCGCGGCGGAACAATGTTCGCTCCCGTTCGCGGAGATCCGTAATTGGGACGTCTCGAATCAAGATCGATCCGGACGTTGGGCGCTCAATGCCGCTGATGAGATTGAGCAATGTGCTCTTGCCGCTGCCACTGTGGCCCAATAAGGCGACGAATTCGCCGCTCTCGATTGAGAGATCGATCCTGTCAAGAACTGTGCGAACACGACCGGCTTCAACAAAATTCTTGCTCAAAGCCCGCAATTGGACCACCGGCACCTCTGTCGTAGCCAGAGGGACGTGTCGTTGATGGTCTCTGCGGGTCTGCGATAACTGGGGGAGGAGTTGTTGTAATTTTCGGGAGATCATCTTTTTACCTTCGAGCCCATGTTATAACAGCAAGCAGGAAGGAAGGGATCAAAATACAGGCAGGATTAATTTAACAAAGAAAGCGGAAAATCGGGTTAAGGATTAGACATAAGTATCTTGCCAACCCATTCTGACTGTGCTAGTATCTCTTAAACCCTGCTGTGTGCGTGATGGGTTTCTAGCGTTGAGCCAACGCCACATGAATGGGATTTGAGATACGTTGAGGGGATGTAGTAGCCGATAAGGCCAGGCAGTATCCTCGCGACAGGAATCCCACCTGCGTTAGCAGGTTCAAATGACTGATCTCACACGGCATGGCGGGGCTATTTCTACTCATTTGCCCATCCAAAGCTTCAATAAATCTGGTCTGGACTATCTTCGAATCAAGTGATCTACGGCGCTCAGGTCTCTTCGCCGGCAGGTGATAGTAAGGTTACTTTGCCCGGCAGAATCTTATAGGTCACCTCTGTTTCTGCTTCCGCAAACACCTCTCCATCCGCATGCAGCGGTGTGCCCGGTTGGCTAGTTAAAGACAGGCCGGTAGTACGTGTAAAGGTAACCAAGTCGTGATCGACATGGGTGCCCTGCATGAGACGCACAAGCAGTTTTAACAGCGTCAGTCTGGGTACTTCAGGCGCCAAAACGATATCGAAAAGTCCATCATCTATTTCCGCTCCTGGCGCCATGGGAAAGCCACCCGTACGCGGGCTATTGCAAACTGAGAGCAAGTAAGTCGGCCCGTCGTAGCTGCCATCATCCCACTTAATGTGCATTTGCCACGCTTTTATTTTGAGAATGGCTTTAATCAAGGCCACGATATACCGTACTTCACCGGATAGGCGTTTCATACGGATGTTCTCTATGGTCACCATGGGCTCCATGGCCGCCGCACTATTATTTATAAAATAACGGCTGTTTACCTGCCCGGCGTCAATCTGCCGCGTCTTGCCCTGGACTATAACGCTGGCGGCATCGGCCATTGAGGCAGGCAGCCCAGCCATTAGGTTAAAATCGTTGGCTGTTCCCAGAGGCAAGATGCCGAAGGGAATGGTTGGTCTGTCACCCGCCGCTCGAAGCAAGCCGTTGATCACCTCGTTGATCGTTCCGTCTCCACCGGCAGCTACGACCGCTTCGAAACCCTCGGTAACAGCCGTTTGCGCAAGGATTATCCCTTCTCCAGGGTTTGTGGTCTGGACAAGTTCATAGTCAATTCCTGCTGCTGCAAACAGTTGTTCCACCTCGACAACCCGCTCCCGAGCGCGCCAACGGTTGGAGTAGGGATTAAGAATGATCTTGGTTCTCATGATGTCCGCTCCTTCTGTTATTGGCCATTGAAGGAGACTATATCAATAGCCGCTTGCATCTGGGCTTGCTGCTCTGTCAACTAAATTATAGCATGGTTGAACGTTGCCAACTTTTCCCGCTGGCGGCAAATGGATGCATTGTTTGAACATAGAAGTTCAACTTTTTTATCGCTATTGTCAGTGGGAATATGTAGATTGAAAAGTTTAGCTCCTTACTTAACAGAGCACTCAGGTCAGGTGTTGACGAATGAATTGCGGCTTGTTTGTAATGATGCCATGAACGCCCAATTGAACCAGGCGGCTGGCTTCATCAGGATCATCTACCGTCCAAACATGAACACGATAATTCCGTTTCCTGGCCCAAGCCATATACGCTTCATTGACCAATGAATAGTGAGGATGGTCAGCCTCACCACTCGCCAACCAATAACCATATTTGTAGATACCTTGCGCGCGAAGAAGGGCGACTGGTAAAGAACGGTGGAAGACGCGTTGCGCGCGGCGCACGGACCAGGGGCTGAAGGAAGAAATCAGTACCAGGTTTTCCAGTCCAAAAGACTCAACACGATCGGCTACGGCCGTCTCCAGGCCCTTGTCGCGCCAACCAAAGTCTTTCAGTTCGATGTTATACAGGTATCGAGATCCCATCATCTCGAAAAGTTCGTTCAACGTTGGTATGGTCTGTTCGTCTCCCAGGTCAAGTTCCTTTAGTTCCGCTAATGTCAGGTCAGAAATCTTCTGTTTACTTCCGCTAAAATGTTCCAGGGTGAAATCATGATAGATAACAAGCTGACCATCAGCAGAGAACTGCACGTCTATCTCAATGCCATCGGCACCCTGTTCCGCAGCCATTGCACAAGCGGCCAGCGAATTATCCGGCAATTCTGCACTAGCGCCGCGGTGGGCAATCACCAGCGGCTTCTCGACTGAGATCCAGCTATTATTTGCTCTCATCTGCTGTACCGAGTTCGCCATTGCTTTTGATGCTGTGAACCTGGATTAAGTTGGTCCTCGCCGTACGGCCGAAAGGCACACCGGCGGTGATCACGATCGTATCGCCGGGATCTAGACTAAACGGCCGCAGCGCATTTACGGTCGCATCCAACAAATCATCCGTATTATGAAAATTGGGGACCAAGAGGCAGTCAACGCCCCAAACCAGCGAAAGCCGGCGCTGTGTCTGTTCCGAAGGGGATACGGCCATGATAGGCACCGGTGGGCGATGGCGGGCAATTTGGCGGGCAGAGTATCCGGAGGTCGTAGTGGCAACAATAGCACGCGCCCCAACTTGCTCGGCAACGTCACAACTGGCAGCACTAATGGCCTCGGTAACCGTCGCTTTGCGCATTGATTGGGTCTGGCGCCTATTGCGCCATATCTCATAGGGGAACCCTTTTTCAACATTTTCGGCGATCTGCTTCATCATCAATACTGATTGCACCGGGTATTTACCGTTGGCTGTTTCACTAGACAGCATAACGGCGTCAGTACCATCCAGGATGGCATTAGCAACATCGCTGGCCTCAGCCCTGGTGGGTCGCGGATGATTGACCATTGATTGCAGCATCTGGGTAGCCGTAATGACCGGTATGCCAACTTCGTTACAGGTCTGGATGATCCGCTTTTGCAATAGCGGAACTTCCTCAGCAAGCATCTCAATGCCCAGGTCTCCCCTGGCGACCATCATACCGTCAACAACTTCGCGGATCTCTTCCAGATGCTCAATTGCCTCGGCCTTCTCAATCTTGGCAATAATCGGGATGTCGCAATTTTTAGCGGCCATAAGATTGCGTAATTCCACAATATCCGCGGCAGTACGTACAAATGACAAGGCCACATAATCAAAATCCAGTTCGCGGATAAGATCAATATCCACTCTATCCTTTGATGTCATACTGGATACACCCAGGCTTACCCCTGGGGCAGCTATCCCTTTACGCGAGCCTAGAAGGCCGGCAACCGTTACCGTACAGCGCAGGGTGTCATCTTTCTTTTCGGTCACGGTAAACTCAATCTCACCATCACCGACAACAAGCCGGCTGCCTGGAGATGCCGCAGCGATGAGATCGGCGTGGGGCATATGGATCATGGCCGGCTGCCCAGGGTGGGGCGTGAGAACAATCTCATCCCCCTGCGAAAGATGCATACCGCCAGCCTTAACATGTCCTAAGCGCAGTTTTGGTCCTTGGAGATCAGCCAAGATGGCCAATACTTTGCCCTCTTCTCTGGCAATATCTCGCAACAACTTCACCGTAACCGAATGTGCCTCGTGATCGCCATGAGAAAAGTTGATACGAGCCACGGTCATACCGGCTGCAAGCATGGCCCTTATGGTTTGCGGATTATTGGATGCCGGGCCAATGGTAGCTACTATTTTCGTACGTGCCATAACAAATCAAGGGATATCAATTTGAGGGTTTCGTGAACTTACACACACAATATGATGCAGAACGTGGACGGCGAGACCTTTCTATGCCTTCTGAGAGTTTCATAATATCAAATCGGACCCATTGTAAACGCAACAGCATTCACGACAAATAACCCCCAAGCGGGCAAGAGGTTACTCTAGAAAAGAAAACAGGGTGTTGTTGCCAACACCCTTGTCTAAACGGCAAACCAACGGCACCTGTTTATTCGGCCATTCTCAAGACGATTTGAATCTCTCCGCTGCCAACCTTGGTTGACATAATTTGGATGTTGTCACCAACAACGAAGTTATCCTCCAGCCAACGATGGGCTCTGGGACTGAGCACCAGGCGCGCCACGTTATCCGGCTGGAGACGCCATACTGAACTTTTCTCATCACGTATGCTGTCAGTGATCACTGTCACCGGACATAACTCCGTACGCGCATTGAGCATAAAAAAGGGCCAGTGTTCTGACGTCAAATTAATGAATCCACGCTTGATATGGAGCGGCTTTAACTCAGTAACGTAACTGAATTCATCCTTCGAATCCACTCTCGGTCTGGGAGACGTCTCTGCCACTACCTTTGGCACAGGTGGCTTTGCACTCGGTTGGTAACTGGCAGCAGCACGGACAGCTCGGCGTGCAGATCGTCCCTGCAACATCGTAATCACCGGAGCCATAAGGCTCAGACGCTCAGCCATGACAGGGATGATCTCCGCTTGCATTACCGATGCTTGCTCGGAAGGGATACGCTGGCTCAAATATATGGGTGTCGCCCACTTGACATCAGAGTTCAAATAGGCGGCTTTCTCAAAAACTTCATTCGTCTTTGTTTCATCTAGGACACGCAGGCTATCCTTGAAAACATCCTGATAATGTCCTTGATCCCCGGTTTCTTCATTAATGTGTATCTGCTGCACGCGCAGCAGCCAATCAGGTTCCAGGCGCGATAACAACTTATAGAAACTGTCCGTGTTACGTGTGATTTGCTTCAAGCCCTTGGTAAGCGCGTCCTTGTTCGTCAAGGCTACCTGTATCTCGAAGCTTGCCGGTCGAGCATTGAAGAGAATATACGTCTCATTCTCCAGTTCTTCGCTGGCAGCCATAAAGGCATTCTGGTTTTCCTCATTTAAGCCATAATACAAGAGTTCATCCTGCATAGCTTTTGGCAGTTTAGAATGGAGAACCGATACGAATAACTCCATTTGAGAGAGTGCGTATTTAAGAGCTGTTTCTTCACCAGCCCAGCCAAATGCCATGAACACGGGCATACCGAGACCGGCGAAATTTTGTGAAGTCTGCATTTATATAAAACCTTCGCTAGAAATCTGGGACATCAAATTGCGTAATTGCCAACAGGCAGGTCAGAGGGTCCGATGTTGGGGATATACCGATTTGTTCGTAATACATTTATAGCTGAGATTCCCAAGACGTCAAGTTTCAACGCCATGGTGACTGCCTCATGATCCCTAAACACAAGACGGCAATCCCGCGCAATGAGCCCCGTTGGCGCAGGGCATGATTGAGGGTAGCTGTCTGCTCCCATCCACCGCTGCGCGCGAACGCATGCAAGCTCCTCCTAAAATAATCGTCAGCAATCAACTAATCCAGATCGCAGAATTTACCCGTGGCTTGTTTACTGCGCTGCAAACTGACGCCCTATTCTGCAGCAAGTGAACAAGCCATCGATCCGGCTACGCCCCTTATATCACGCCTCAGTGCACGTCCTGATCCACTTCTGGGGATTCTTCTGCCGTTGTGGACAGCGGTTCCTTGCGACGGCGTCGCCACTTGCGCACAAGCTTGACAAGCAGCCAAATGGGAATAGCAATGATAATCAGGACCGGCAGGAGAAATATCAGCAACCAGATTGCAATATCAGCCAGGGTCTGCAAAGCGGAAATCAGAGCCTCCACTGCAGAACGGGCGACTCCTTGCGGCTGCCAGCCACCCACTTCAATAGGCTGGGAGAGAATATCCGGGGTCAGATCAATACTTACGGTCGAAAAAGCGGAGGATTGTTCTAGATATTTGATCCGCCCTTTCAAGATCTCGATCTCTCCTTCGAGGCGACTCAGTTCCTGGTTGACTGCCAGCGCTTCCTCCACGTCCTTAGTTTCATCTAGAAAGGCCCGTACCCGCTCGGCCGTAGCTTCAAGGTTCGCCAATCTTGACGAAAGATCCACAAATTCCTCGGTAACATCCTGCCCCGATGTGGAGATGCGCGTGACTTCTACGGACATCAGTTGCACGGCGTCAATGAAGCTTTGAAATCCTTCCGCTGGGACACGCAGGGTCATATTACCGGTCTTGGCGGTCTCATCGACCTGGAACACATTACTAGTCACCACCCAGCCGCCGTTATCCTCCGCCATCTGGGCAATGCCGGCCATAGCTTGTTCCGTATCGGTTACGACGATACTCATATCCGCCGTGCGGATGATTAATCTCTGGGGTTGCCCGGCCTGGGGAACATCCAACTGCTCACCAGATTGGGCGTCATTGCGAAAAGCAAGCCCGGCTGCACTTTCTTCCATCTCCATTGCAAATTCTGGAGCCATGGAGACGGGTTGCGCTTCGCTAACGGCCATATCGTTAGCCGCACTATTGCCGCAAGCGGCAAGCAGCAGCCCTATCAAAAACAACAGTACTAGATTCTTTTTCCCGATCATTGTGTGCCTCCTTAAAATCAGTTACATCTAGTTTTTGTAACGATCCAGTGGCCCAGAAGGTTCCCTGGCAGAAAGGATTGACATAGGGCAAGACAATTTCGCTGGAAGAGTTACCATCCATAAGCCAAGCGTACAACAAGTGGTTCCGGTAGGCCCAATTCGCGCATTTGTTTCTGAGTTTCTTCAATGGGATAGGATACGCGGTAAAATTCCCAGGTTAATTCGGTCGTGTCCAGCAGCGCGTATGCAGCTCGTGGGTCGGAATCTCGCGGCTGTCCAACGCTGCCGGGATTGATAATGGCACGCGTATCTTCCAGATAGATTGTCTCGGCATAGGTCGGATTGTAAATAAGAACGTCATCCGTATCTTTTTCGGCAAACAAGACCGGAAAATGTGTGTGCCCTACGAGACAGTAAGGCGTATCAAAGTGAGCGAAGTTTTCAAAGGCCGTTTCGTAGTCGATGATGTACTCCCATATGGGGTGGCGCGGGCTGGCATGCGCCTGGGTAAAAGCCCCAACTACCAATGTTGCGGGCTGTTCTTCCAGGAAAGCGAGATTCTCTGCGGTTAACCGGTTTCGGGTCCAGAGTACGGCCGTCTGCGCTTCTTCATTAAAATCGTTGATGTCCAGCTTGCCTAACGCTGCCCAATCATGGTTACCCGTCAAACAGGTGTGTTCTTGTTTTCGAAGCAGATCGACACATTCATTTGGATTCGGTCCATAGCCAACCAGATCTCCCAGGAACCAGATCTTTTCCCATTTTCCGGCAGCATCATCCAATACTGCCTTAAAAGCAGGAAGATTTGCATGAATATCTGACATTACTAGAATACGCATGGAGTCCATCCTTTTCCCCAGAACCAATAATACCATGTTTGGTGGAGGGAGGTATAATAGAATAGACTAAGATTTCAGAATTCATGACTTATGCGACATCATGGCGATCCTCACCGACCAGTCACTTGATTTTATAAGCAGCAGCGAACAACAGACAATGCGGCTCGGCGTGCGGCTGGGTGAGTTGCTGCAGTCCAACGATATCCTGTGCCTGGCCGGCGAACTGGGTACGGGTAAGACGGCTCTGGCCCGTGGCGTGGGGCGGGGATGGGGCACAGCGATCCGTGTGACAAGCCCAACTTTTACCCTGGTCAACCAGTATCCGCGAATGCATGATGATCGCGTTCTTTTCCATATTGACTGCTATCGCCTAGAGACGGAAAGCGATATCGTGACAGCCGGCCTGGAAGATATCCTGCTGACTGATGGCGCTTTTATGATCGAATGGCCGGAACGGATTGAGGAATGGCTGCCTGATGACAGGCTGTTGATCGAAATGGATCACATGGACGAAACGCGGCGCAAGATGCGCTTTACGGCCACGAACGGCCGATCAGTCGAGTTGTTGAAGGCTTTCAGGCGCAGTGCGTTTGGTGTCTAGTATGCCAGCACAACTTATTCATTTATTTGACCAAGATGATTCTAGCTCTTGATACCGCTACACGCTGGACCGGTCTGGCTTTGCATGATGGCAAAACCGTCATCGCAGAACAAGGTTGGCACAGCAAGCACACACAGACGATAGAACTGACGCCGGCCGTGGGCGCGCTGCTGGAAAAATCCGGCGTCGCGGCGGCTGATCTTCGAGCTATCGCAGTGGCCATTGGTCCCGGTTCATACACCAGTCTGCGCGTAGGCCTGGCTGTAGCCAAAGGATTGTCATTGGCGCACCAAATCCCTTTGATTGGCGTGCCGACGTTGGATATTACGGCCGCATCTGTTGGCTTGCGAACGGGCTCACTGTTGGTTGTAGTGGAAGCGGGACGGAAGCGCGTCATTGCCGGCATGTATCGCTGGCAAGAAAAGCGTGGCTGGCAGGCCAGCGAACGGCCGATCGTCGAGACCTGGGAAACGCTGCTTTTTCATTTAGAAACATCGACTACATTTGCCGGGGAAATATCTCCGGAGGCCGCCAAACTCATCCGTGCCAGCAAAAAACCCTTCTTCCTGGTGCCCGCCGCGGCGTCTGTGCGCAGGGCCGGTTATCTGGCAGAGATTGGTTGGCAGCGATTGCGCCAAGGGCTGGTCGACAACGCAGCTTCACTGGCCCCAACTTATTTGCGCGACCCATCCGGAAAATGAGCCAGTTTCGATCAATCTGAGTTCGATATTCAGCAGGAAACCAAACAAGTGGGCGAAACTTGGTTGAAATGCGGCCTAATTTCTGCCCTCCCCGTTCAGAATTTGGCACGAGCCCGTCACGTATTGGCAATCAAAAATGTTACAACCTCCAGATCCTTTTCGCCTCCGGCCGCTTAGCTTATCAGATCTGCCGGCGCTTTCTTCAATTGAGCAGAAGTCGTTTCCGACGCCGACAAAAGAAAAGGTTTATCGCTACGAACTAACAGAAAACAAGCTGGCCCACTATCAGGCCCTGACGTTGAAGCATGAGAATCAGGTCGAGCGTCTCGTAGGGTTTGCCGGATTCTGGATCATAGCGGACGAGCTGCATATCAGCACAATTGCCGTCGATCCGCCACAACGAGGTCTGGGGCTTGGCGAACTGCTATTGCTCAATATACTTACCCTGGCCTATGAACATGCTGCGGCTCTGGTGACTCTGGAGGTAAGGGAGTGTAATCAGATCGCCCAGGCACTCTATCAGAAATATGCTTTTGAGTTCGTGGGCAGGCGATTGCGCTATTACCGTGACACAGGAGAGGATGCGCTGTTGATGACGGTTAACCTGAAGTCGAGTCAGCAGTACCCAAATTTTCTGCAGGGGAAGGAAAAATCACTGTATAACCGTCTGATCAGTACGCCAATTTAGGCGCAAACCTGTATAACTGGTATGGGCAAGCACATTGCAGCCTGTCCAGATGAGTAACAAGTGTAAAACAGGACAATTTTATGAGGATTTTTATCAGTGGCGGCGCCGGCTTTATTGGGTGTAACTGCACAGACTATTTTCTACGGCAAGGGCACGAGGTTACTATTTTCGACAACTTTTCGCGTATCGGCAGCCAGGCCAACCTGGAATGGTTGATCGATCAGTATGACAGCCAGAGACTAACGGTTGTACGGGGTGATGTGCGTGATTTCCAGGCCTTGGTAGCGGCCGTACCAGGAGCTGAGGTGGTCATTCATCTTGCCAGCCAGGTTGCGGTGACACTTTCGGTAGCAGATCCCCGGGAAGATTTTGAGATCAATGCATTGGGGACGTTTAATATGCTGGAAGCCGTTCGCCAATTTTGTCCCGAGGCCGCATTCCTGTATGCTTCAACCAACAAGGTGTATGGTGGCATGGAGGATGTACGCATTCTTGAAGAAGAGTCGCGCTACCGCTATGCCGACCATATCTACGGCATTCCTGAGAACTATCCCTTGGACTTCCATTCCCCGTATGGCTGTTCCAAGGGTTCCGGTGACCAATATACGCGTGACTATGCGCGTATCTATGGGCTGAGGACAGTTGTCTTGCGGCAATCGTGTATCTACGGCCGTCGCCAGTTTGGCGTTGAAGACCAGGGTTGGGTAGCCCACTTTGTCATCGCGGCACTCATGAAAAGGCCCTTAAGCATCTATGGCGATGGCAAACAGGTGCGCGATCTGCTGCATGTCTCCGATCTAGTCCGCGGCTACGAACTAGTTATCGAGCGCATCGACGAGGTCAGTGGGGACGTATTCAACCTGGGCGGAGGACCAGAGAACACGCTTTCAATTTGGGTTGAATTCGGGCCGCTGTTGGAATCATTGGCTGGGCGACCCATTCCTATTTCACAATCCGCATGGCGACCTGGTGACCAGCGCGTGTTTGTGGCCGATATCCGTAAGGCAGCCAAAAAGCTCGGTTGGCAGCCTTCTACATCTCCGACCGCAGGTATCAGCGACCTATATGAATGGGTTGCTGCAAATCGACAGCTATTCTAAGCCAACCGCGAGCGAAACCGCATGCGGCCGACGGCCTTTTGCTTCAAGTTGACCGTCGATTAGCGTCTACATAGGCGAATCGCTCCTGACTGTGCCGGTCTTGCTTGCCCTCAAGCTGAGTGCTAAACTAGCCTTAATGTCTCAAGCCCTCTATCGAAAATGGCGACCTGCCCGTTTTGAGCAGGTTGTTGGCCAGGATCATATCACGCATACCTTGCAGAACAGCGTGGCTGCAGGGAGAGTGGGCCACGCCTACTTGTTTTGTGGACCCCGCGGGACGGGCAAAACCACAACAGCCCGTTTGCTGGCCAAGGCGGTCAACTGCTTACATGAAGATTTGGCACAACGGCCGTGTGATCAGTGCACCGTTTGCCAAACCATCAATGAAGGGCGCTTTCTCGATTTAATCGAAATTGATGCAGCTTCCAACACGGGCGTGGATGACATCCGTGATCTGCGCGACAAGATAAACTTCGTGCCCAGTATAGGACGCTACAAAGTCTACATCATTGACGAAGTTCACATGCTCTCCACAGCGGCGTTTAATGCCCTTTTGAAGACCCTGGAAGAACCCCCGGCACACGCCATGTTCATCCTGGCCACAACAGAAGAGCATAAAGTTCCACTAACCATCAAATCACGCTGCCAGCAATTCAACTTCCGGCTGCTCAGCGTCGCCGAAATCAGCGGGCGTTTGCAGTGGCTGGCGGAAAAGGAATCTTTGACCATTGAGCCAGGCGCCCTGGACTTGATTGCCCGGCAAGGGGCCGGCAGTGTGCGGGACGCGGAAAGCTTGTTGGATCAACTGGCAGTTGCTCCAGGAGACGTGATCACGTTGAAGCGAGCTCAGTTGATACTTGGCACCGCAGGGAACGCTTCCGTCGGGGCGCTAACAGATGCGTGGCTCAATGCCGATGGCGCGCAAGGTCTGAGCGTCATTTACGATGCCCTGGCTTCCGGTGCGGATGCACGCCAGTTCTGCCGCCAAATGGTTAATCATCTGCGCACCGTCCTCTTGCTGCAAGCAGCAGGGCTCGATCTGGTCGTCGACGTCCCGGAAGAGCACAAGGAAGCGATGATGGTCCATGCCCAACGCGCACCGCGCCAGGAATTGATACAAGCCATCAAACATTTCCAGGAAGCAGCTTTGAAGCCTATCGCCAGTTGGCAACCCCAGTTGCCATTGGAATTGGCCTTTATGGAACTGCTTCCGGATATGCCTATGGCTTTATACACAGCACCCGTTCGTCCTGAGGTCGCGGGCCTGTCGCAAGTGAAGGAAAGCAGCAGCACAAGCCCCAAACCGGAGGCGACTACTGTCGTTACGCAGCCCATTTCACCTGCAGAATCCCCTGCGGCAGAGGCGAACGAAAGCACGGTCCAAAGTCCCAATTTGGCGAGCAGCGTAGCAAAAGAACCCCCACCAAGCCCAGGCGCGACGATCACGCTGGAGGCGGTCAAAGCGAATTGGCGGGCGATGGTAGCCCAAGTGGGACAGCATGAAAAAAACCTGCCCGCGCTATTGGCCATGTGTAAACCGCTGGCCGTCGAGGGTAATATAGTTGTTTTGGGCTTTGACTATCCTATTTTCAAGGAAAAGCTCGATAAGACAGAGCATGCAGCCGGGGCGATTGGGGATATCTTTTCCGAATTGTTGGGGATGGAATGTGGTGTGCGTTGTGTTGTTACCAGCGAGTATACCGTCTCGATCAGTAGGGAAGAATTTCAGACATTGGCAGAAGAATTGGGTGGCGTGGTGCAAGAAGAGAAGTGACTTTCCTGTTGCGCGCCAATGAAAGTTGTCAACTTTTCCCGCAAACATAGGGCAAACACTTTGACTGAACACAGTAATTGGGCAACTTTTTGTTTAGAAACAACCAGAAATATGCAAATTGGAGTTAAACGATGGCAAAGAGATCTTTCCGTGGAAAACCAAAAAAACAGAAACCCCCACAAGCCAGCAACATGATGGCTCAATTTCAGCAGATGCAGAAGGATATGGCCGATGCGCAAGCTTCCCTCGAACAAGAGAGCGTCACCGTGACAGCCGGTGGGGGAGCAATCAGCATCGTAATCACCGGCCACCAGCGCTTGCAAAGCATTGAAATTGACCCGGAATTGTTAGACCCGGAAGAGGCAGAAATGTTACAAGACATGCTGGTCGCCGGGATTAATTCAGCCATCGAGCAATCGCAAGCGATGTCGGCCGAGAGATTGGAGGGCATTACCGGCGAGATGGGTGGCCTGGGCGACATGCTTGGCGGCCTGGGATTGGGCTAGTTATGGCCCGCGGTATTCTACCTCAGCCAGTTCAGCAGCTCATTGACGAATTTGCGCGTCTGCCGGGCATTGGACCGAAATCGGCCTCACGCCTGACTTTTTATCTGCTGCGGGCTGCCAACGATCAGGCTCAGGATCTCGCCGAGGCGTTGAGCGATTTGAAGGAGCGGACACGGTTTTGCTCCATCTGTTTCAACATTACTGAAGATGATCCCTGCCTGATCTGCCAGGATGAAGCACGTGACGAGCATCTCCTTTGTGTCGTGGAAGAGCCGCTTGACGTACTGGCAATTGAACGGTCACGAGCGTTTCACGGGCGTTATCATGTTCTACATGGGGCGATTTCGCCGGTCGAAGGCATTGGGCCCGAAGACCTTAAAGTAGACGAACTGATCCGCAGGGTGCAGCAAGGCGAGTTCATCGAAGTCATCCTGGCGACAAATCCTACGTTGGAAGGTGAGTCAACCGCCCTTTACTTGCAGCGGCGGCTGGTTGAATCCGGCGTGAGGTTAACCCGCCTGGCACGGGGTCTGCCCGTAGGTGGTGATTTGGAATACACGGATGAAATCACCCTCAGCCGTGCGGTAGAGGGGCGACAAGAATTGCGCTGAGAAGATTCGACAGCCTTGCGGTGTAGCGACAGGCGCTGTTGGCCACCAGAGAGGGTCCGAGAAGATGGCTTTGGCCGGTTGCTAAAAGCGGGTCGTTGTGCTACGATTTCTGCTCATTATTGGGGCGTCGCCAAGTGGTAAGGCAGCGGACTTTGAATCCGCCATTCGAAGGTTCGAATCCTTCCGCCCCAGTTAAGTCAGGGCTGAGTTGAATGCCGCTCAGTCCTTTTTTATTGGTGGCAGATGTTTTGCTATCAATACGTAATCGACAGAAAATCCTTCAACTAGTTCTCAGATAAGTGTTCAGCCGGTGCCCGTGAGCTAAGGACACAGAGCGCACAGAGGAGGCACGCAGAGCCCTGAATTATTTTTGAAGATCGCGTATTAGGAGCAGTACTATGAGCTTAGCGGTTGTGATCTTGGCTGCCGGACAAGGCACACGCATGAAATCAAAGAAACAGAAAATTCTGCACGATGTTGGCGGGAAACCCATGGTGCAGCACGCATTTGATGCAGCCTCGGCCGTTGCTGATTTGCCACCGATACTGGTCGTGGGGCCAGGAGAAGAAGGCGTACACAGTTTGTTGGGCAACCGGGCCACTTATGTCGTGCAGCCGGAGCAACTGGGAACCGGGCATGCGACGATGATGGCCGCAACCGTAACGCAAGGAAAGACAGATCAGGTGATCGTCACCTATGGGGATATGCCGTTGCTGCGAGCCAGCACCTTACGGCAGCTGGCAGCTAGCCAACATTCGTCTGGTGCGGCAGTAGTGATGCTCTCAGTCTATGGTGAAGCAGAAAGCAGCTTTGGGCGCGTTGCCCGAGATGCAGCGGGCCACATCGTGGAAATTGTCGAAGTTGCCGAGGCACGCCAACGGCCGAATACGGCCGAACTGCTGGCCATTCGCGAATTAAATGCCGGCGTCTATTGTTTCGCGGCGACGTGGTTATGGCAGAATATTGAGAAGCTGCCGTTGCGCCAGGCGCGTAATGGGCAAGAGTATTACTTGACTGACTTGATCAGCGCAGCCGTCGAACAAGGAGCGTTGGTTGAGGCGCTAACGGTCGTCGATGCGGATGAATGCCTGGGCGCAGGCACGCGCCAGGAGCTGGTCGCCGTGGAAAAGGCGTTTCGCCGACGCGCCAACCAGCATTGGATGGCCAACGGCGTGACCTTGATCGATCCTGACAATATCTATATCGACCAGGATGTTTCTATTGGCCAAGATACCGTCATCTGGCCCAACACCTATGTACAAGGGAAGACGACCATTGGCGAGGATTGCATCTTAGGACCCAACAGTATTATCCGTGATGCGCATATCGGTTCTGCTTGCCGGATTGAGCAAGCGATGATAGAAAATGTTACATTAGCGGATGGAACACGAGTAGAGCCATTTACAAATATCGCTAACAAGGATTAGCCGCCAGTAGAGGATTGATTGGCGCCGGAACAAGGGAGGCGAACATGGTAACTGATATCCAGAAGAAAACGCTTCTTCAGGCAGCCTGTGCTGTCCGCGAGTGCGCTTATGCTCCCTATTCGAACTATAAGGTGGGCGCGGCCATTTTGACCGGAGACGGCCAGATTTTCAGCGGCGCCAACGTCGAAAATGCCTCATACGGTTTGTCGATTTGTGCGGAGCGATCGGCGATATTTACGGCCGTTTCCGAAGGCGTGCGGGAGGTCCTGGCTGTGGCAATCTGTACGGCCAATCTGGGATCGCCTTGTGGCGCTTGCCGGCAGGTGATGGTCGAATTCGCGGGCGATATACCTGTTTTGCTTACGGATACAGAAGGGAACGTGCGCGAGACCTCTCTGCACAATCTCATCCCGGAATATTTTGGGCCAGAGCATTTGACTTAATAACGAGAAACCTGGCATTTTAGCAGGGAAAAGAATAATTGGACGTGGATGAACGCTGATGATGCTGATTTTTCTCGTTTTATCGGCGCTCTATTTTGAATGGGTTGGGTAGCCAGACTTGAAATGTGGGACAGTTGGCCTGAGCGTGAGCCGGAATCAAGGATCGTTGGCTCAGTATTGTCGTTCTTCCAAATCCTCGTGCTCGTCTCGCAGGCGCAAGTAACTGTCATAACGGGCGGGAGAGAGACGGCCGTCTCCTAATGCGGCACGTACGGCACAACCGGGTTCATGCCTGTGCGTACAGTCGCTGAACTGGCATAAAGACACCAGGGGAGCTATTTCGCGAAAATAAGCGTCCAATTCTTCGGGTTCTACGTCGAACAAGGCCAAGCCGCGTATACCGGGCGTGTCAACCACGTATCCACCCGCGTCCAAGGGGAACATCTCCGCATGGCGCGTCGTATGCAGCCCTTTTTCGGTGGCCTGGCTCACTTCACTGACGCTGAGGCCCAATCCGGGTTGAATGGCATTAAGCAGACTGGACTTGCCAACGCCTGAAGAGCCGGTCAATACCGAGATTTTTTCCTGTAGGGCGGCGGCCAGTTCGTCTATGCCCTCGCCACTCTTGACACTGGTGTAGAGGACCTCATATCCAATATCCTCATAGACCTGGAACATGTTTCGCGCTTCCACACTGTTGGCCAACAGATCTATTTTATTGACACATATGATTGCCGGCAGTTCGTTTAATTCGGCGACGACAAGAAAACGATCCAGTTTGCGCAGGCTGGGACGGGGTTTCTTGATGGAGAAGACCATGACTATCTGGTCGGGGTTGGCCACCAACACTTGTTCGCGGTCTACGGAGAGTCGACGCACGTTGTACCCACTGGGACGGGAACGTGAAAGCACTGAATGGCGCTCGGCGACGGATTCGATGCTGCCGGTTCCGTCGGGGTTGAGGGAAACGGTCACCCAATCACCCACGGTGGCAATGTCCGTATCTAACCACTCTTTCTTCATGCGACCGGGAAGTTGGGCGACTATCACCCCGGCAACGGTATCGACGCTGAAGAAGCCGCTCAGGGCTCTGATTATGCGCCCTTCTAATTGCTGCTGATTGTTCTCAACTTGACTCAATTGCTCTTATCCACCTACATCCTGCTAGTTTCAGCTGTAACCGATTCTCGTTTACCGTCAGCAGGATTATAGCATGATGCTCACGTTGTATCACTGATGCGGCCGTGTGCTAATTCCAAAGTCGCGGGTGGACAGGCGGGAGGCAAGGTCTTTTAGTCAGTATGGTATTATTTATTGACGATCTATTTGATTTTGTTTTTTTATTCTGGAAACGAAATCGATTTTGTAGGCAGGTAGGCAGGTAGGCAGGTAGGTGATAGGCGGGCTCCTTGGTTGAGGCTGGTGAGACGGCCGAATATGGTTTATTGTTGTTGGTCATGTTCACTATCATAGAACATTTGAGCTATTTTCATCAAATGTAATTTGCTGTGCACGGCATCCGTTTTGCGCTCAAGCGCCGCATTTCAGTTGCCCGCTGCCGCCATTGGAGAATTGGCTGGCTGTGCGGGGAAGGCTCAGTGAGAGGCCAGGGTCGAGTCTGGGCAGGCTGCAAACCTGCCCCTACAATGAAGCGAGTGCCGTGGGAGTTTCGAAGAATCGTTTACCTGGCTTGACAACGTTGCGGGCTTTCTATATACTACGTTTAGTTTATACTAAACGTAGTGATTTTAAGGAACAAAGATGGATCCGGAATTGGTAGAGGCAAGACAGAACTTCATCCAGGGCATGAGTCGCATCAGCCATTTCTGGGGTTTTCCGCGGGCTATGGGCGCTATTTATGGCGCGGTTTATTTATCGCCCACCCCCCTTTCGCTGGATGCGATTGTGGCGCAAGTCAATGTTACCAAAGGATCGGTGAGCACGAATGTCCGCACCTTGGAGCGCTTGGGCATGGTGCACAAACAGATCCGGTTGGGGGATCGCAAAGATTATTATGAGGCGGAAGCGGATTTCTGGAAGATTATAAAAGGGGTGCTGCGAGAGAGAGAACAGAGCGAGTTTGATCTTGCTTTGAATACGGTCGGCGACAGCCTGGAAATGGTGAAACAGGTCGAAGCCGCTGAGCCAGATGTGGAGCTGGCAGCGTTTTACGAGCAGCGGATGGAGAGCATGCAGCGCTTCTTTAATTCGCTGGACAATATTGTGGCTACTTTGCTGGCGTTAGACAATTTGCGGCTCGGCTCCTTGAGCAAGTTGTTGGGAGCGAGGAATGGTAACAATGGCCCTTCCAGGTAATCTGCTAGCGTTCCTTCAACTCGAACTGTGAGAGTAGTTCAACCGGCAACGTTGAGTTAAGAAAACAAAGTACACAGTGAAGACACAAGGGACACAGAGGAAACACCATGAGAGAAAGACAGATTCACGCAGTTACCGGAGCGTTCGGTTATTCCGGGAAGTATATTGCACGACGATTGCTGGCGGCAGAGGAGGAAGTTATCACATTGACGAATTCCCCCCAGCGTGCTAACCCTTTTGGTGGGAAGGTGAGAGCGTACCCCTTCAATTTCGACCAGCCCCAAGATCTGGCGCAAACATTGCAGGGCGTTTCGGTCCTTTATAATACGTACTGGGTACGTTTCAATCACGAGACGTTCCAACATGCTTCGGCCGTGGAAAATACGTTGGCCTTGTTCGCGGCAGCCAAGTCCGCGGGCGTGGAGCGTATTGTACATGTGAGTATCACGAACCCATCGGAAACGTCGCACCTGGAGTATTTTCACGGTAAGGCAGTATTGGAAAAGGCGCTTGTCAGTTCCGGCATTTCTTATGCTATTCTACGGCCCACGGTTCTGTTCGGGGAAGAGGATATCCTGATCAATAATATCGCCTGGATGCTGCGCAAGTTCCCGGTGTTTGGGGTGTTTGGAGACGGCCGATACCGTTTGCAGCCGATCTACGTGGATGATTTGGCGCGGCTGGCCGTGGAGCAAGGGCATCTACGGGAAAACAGAGTTGTCGAGGCCATTGGTCCGGAGACGTTTACCTACCGCGAACTGGTGGCTGCTATCGGAGAGATCATTGGCAAGGAACGGCCGATCATCTCCGTCTCGCCCAGTATGGGCTTGTTGGCTGGCCGTATCATGAGCCTGCTAATGGACGACGTTGTGATCACGAAAGAGGAGATTGAAGGATTAATGGCGGATTTGCTTTATGTGGATGCGGCCCCTGCAGGTGAAACGGGTCTTAGAGAATGGGCGCAAGGGCATGCCGGTACATTGGGGAATCATTATAGTAATGAGCTAGAGCGACGCCGGGATCGTCGGATCGCCTATGTTCAGGTGTGATGGACGATTTAGCACAGGGTGTGTATCAAATGGGTTAGGAAAGCAGAGAATAACTGATTGTTGAATTGCTTAATTGCTAACGGCGTTGCGCGGCAAACGGGGCTAAGCGCAAGCAAGCCTAAACCGACTTACGCGCGACAATACCCCAAGACAACTCAGAGAATTGTCTTGTCTCTACTTCTAGGCCAAGTGCCTGCAAACCTTTCAACGCCAGTTCAATATTCCAGAAGAATTCATCCTCTATATCTTCCGCCAGGTCAGCCTGGCCAGTTAAACGGCAATATTCAAGATATGCATCTCGCTTGTTTTGGTTTTCAAACATGAGATCGCCAAAAACGGCGATGCCACCCGGCGTCAGGGAAAATTTGACTTTTTCGAAAAGCAGCTGCTTTTCGGCCTCGGTTAAATGATGGATGGTATAGGTGCTGACAACAGCATCAAACTTTTTTTCGAGCTTGTCAAAGAGGGCGAGAATATCGGCCGTAACGTAGGTTATGCACACAGAGGCGGGCAATTTAAGCTGCGCGATGCGCTGCATTTCTGTTGAAACATCAACACAGGTCAGTTCCTTGATTTGATTCAAGCGGATTGAAAGATTGCCTGTCCCTGAGCCAAGTTCCAGCACGCGGCCTAGCGTGTGTGTTTCCACCTCAGCAGCGACCCAATCCAATAGTTCGCCATAGCCAGCACGAATCGGATGCGCTTCATTTTGTATATCCTGATCGTAGCCTGGCGCGTCTTGGTCATGGTTGAATTTGTCTACATGTTTGCTTCTCATTTTGATTACCATAGATACCTAATACACCTGCGAGGTTCTGGAAAACCTCGCAGGTGTTAACGGCTTACCAAGTACCTGGCACCGGCGGTTTGCCCGTTTGCCTGTTATCGAATATAACGTCTTTTGCCTGGAATGAGAATCGATCACAATCTTGTCTAAAGGAGTTTTGATGATGAAAGCAATTCGTGTGCATGAGTATGGTGGTGTTGACACCTTGCGCTACGACGATGTCCCTGTACCGCATCCCGGGGCCGGTGAGGCGCTGGTGCGGATAGAGGCGGCAGGGGTGAATTTTATCGATACCTACCAACGTAGCGGTCTTTACCCTGTCGCTTTACCAGCCATATTGGGCGTCGAAGGGGGTGGCGTGGTGGAGGCAATAGGGGATGGTGTGACGGCCGTCTCACCCGGCGATCGTGTCGCCTTTGCCATGCAGCCTGGCACCTATGCCGCGTATACGGCCGTGGCGGCCTGGAAATTGGCCCCTGTTCCCGACGAGATCAGCAGCGAAACGGCCGCGGCTGTTATGCTGCAAGGGATGACCGCCCACTATCTCAGCCACAGCACCTACCCCCTTAAAGAGGGGGATACGGCTCTCATTCATGCTGCGGCCGGCGGCACGGGTTCGCTGTTGGTGCAGCTTGCCAAGCGCTGCGGGGCGACCGTTATTGGCACCACGTCAACGGCCGAAAAGGCGACTCTGGCCAGAGAAAGCGGCGCTGACGAGATTATTCTTTACACGGAAACAGATTTTGAGGCCGCGGTTAAAGAGCTGACCGGTGGTCAGGGAGTTGATGTCGTTTATGATTCCGTGGGCAAGGCAACGTTCGATAAAAGTTTGAACTGCCTACGGCCGCGCGGATACATGGTCTTATTTGGAGGGGCAAGCGGTCCTGTAGCGCCAATAGATCCACAAATACTGAACCAGAGAGGATCCCTCTTCCTCACCCGGCCAACTCTTGGAGACTATGCCGCCTCTACCGAGGAGATTAAGTCACGCACTGATGATCTTTTCGCCTGGATCGCTACTGGAGAATTGCAGGTGCGGGTGGATCAGAGATTTCCGCTGGCAGAAGCAGCCGATGCCCATCGATACATTGAAGGTCGCAAAACGAAAGGGAAAATTCTGTTGATACCTGAAGGATGAGAGGAGCTATTCTGTTTCGTCGTGGCCGAGGGCGGCAAAATATTGTTGTAGGAGACGGTGCATAAAAATGTAACCACCGCCGACTTTGCGCAAGAAGATTAACTGGGCTGCATGATCAAGAAAACGAGTGTAGCGCCAGGGCAAGCTGTGCTGCAGGCGCAAGAGTCCGCGTAAGAGGAAGTGTTTGACAAAAACGCTGCCGCCAAAAAGGGCGGCGGCGATCAGGGCGGAAAGTACGCCGATGTTCAAAGCATAGGGCATATCGCGCAGAATTCCGGTTAGAAGGGCCATGGGCAGGGCTAACATGACGGCCGCGATCGCGGCGTTGCGCAAAGAGAGCCACACACCCTGGTTAGGCCGGCTCTTGGCTGTCGTTCCGCTACCCGATAATCCGCCCAGGATGAAGCCAGCCAGCAGCAAGGTTAGCAGCGTGCGGATGGAACCGTTGTAGCCATATAACAAAGATTCCAGGATTTCGGCGATCAGGGTAAGAATCAGCCCCACGCCCATCCCGGTCAATGACCGCCGCCAGGACCAGCCCAAAGCTTCCACGGTACGCACGTCGGTTTCATAGGTCCAACCAAAAACAAAGCGCGCAGCAGCCATATACATGAAGCCCTCGGCCACTCCCCAGGCTAAAGAGAGGAGCCACCCGGCAAAAAAGGAGACAAACAAGGTTGTGATCGTGCCGACAATCGGGCCAACGGTCCAGACCTGCAACCATCTTTGGCGATTGACCCGCGAAGCTTCGACCGGTTGCCGCCGGCGGCGCTCAAAATAGAGTCCGAGGACTAAGCCTACGATTAGGCCCAGCGCCAGATTGCCCAGGATAATTGTGAGCAGCTCCACAGGTTCTCTGGATAAGCCAAGCCATCTTGCCAGTTGCTGCGAGACGGCCGCCGGCAGTTGTGGTAAAGATTGGCGCATCGCTCGCCATAAGAGCCACATGATCAAGCCGCCGGCCAAGCCCACTATCAAGCCGGAAAGCAACATGTAGATCCAGCGCCACCGTTTTGAGGGCAGCCAACTGGGCTGAATGCCCTCGATCAGGAAGATTGAGAGGCTATGCTCCTTCAGTCGCCCGGCCAACCAGCTGAGCCATCTCAGGGTTTGATCCGGTTCATAGGGAGCAGAAGGTGGGCGGCGACGAAACATGTGCCGGGTGTAGGCGTCAAAAATAGGTCTGTAGATCATTTGGGCAGTCGTCCGCGGATGGCGATCGAGTACTTCGCTTTCTATATTCGATCCCTCATCCCCGGCGACGGCGGCCAGTATTGTGAGCATCAAGGGTGATTGGGCGAGCTGGCGCATGCCTTTATCGCCTTGGAGTATCTGGCGTAAATCGTGGCGCTCATCTCCCTGCAGGTACCTGTTTATCTGTTCCTGGTTAAGCGGCTGGATTTTTACGGCCCTGTTTAGACGGAACTTGTGCCCGCTGGCCAGGTATTCCTGGGTTCGGCTGCAGATGACCAATCCGGCAAGGCCGTTTGTTTCGCGGAAACGGTTAACTGCACACACACACGGCCCACGGGCCTGGGGCGGTAGGACATCGAAGCCATCCAGTAACAAAATCAGCTCGTCCCCTGCCACCCATTCACGGCCGTAGCGGCGGGGTATCTGGTATTTAGCGGTCAATTCCTCCACGATCCAAGCTGCTAGCTCGCGCCGTTCTTTCGCCCAACTAGATAAATCGAGGATGACCGGCAGCGGGGACCTGGGGATCCATTCCGGGCGGTTTCCAGCAAGCTGCCGGCCAACGCGATCAGGGTCATGGTTTTGCCGGAGCCAGGTGATCCGAGAATGAGCAAGGCACGGTCTGAGCTATTGAATAGGGCCAGAATACCGCTTGCGATCGGACCATCCGCGGCGATCAAGGCGGGACCAAGTGATTCCTCCCACGGGTGGTCGACGGCTTCATCAAAGGTGGTTTTGCTCAAATTCAGGACCGGTGCGTCCGCAACAGACTTTTTTAGCACACCGTCGACCCAGAAGTTCTCAACTTTATCCAGCAAAATCCGTTGCGTACGGGTTCTTTCGGCCGTCACTTGGCCAGGTGATTGCTGGGGAACTGCGGCTTGATAGCGGCCCTCTTCCGCAGCAAACAACGCCTGGACTGCAGCACCTCCTAGGTCAGGGAAAACGGCGCCTGCTTCTGCCGCATCCAAGCGCCGGAAATTGCCAGCCAGCAACAGATCATTGGCGTCTTCCAAATGGATAGGAGCGCCACACGCATAGAGGACAGAAAGGAGAGCAACCAATACGAAACGGTCATCAGCGTGGATCTTGCTTTTGTCGCGCTCCCAATCACTGACGGCTGCGCCTGAGTAACCAGCATCTCCCAACTCTTGCCCAATCAGTTCGCCAAGCCGTTCTTGCGTGAGCAGTCCGCCTCGTTGGGGATCACGACTTTGGCGGCGGTATAAGCGCAATTGTTGTCCGAAGGTTTTCATTGTTGGTGCGCAATGGCGTTGACACGGGGTCAGCCCCTACTTAAGCGTCACTTAAGGGAATTTAAGCGTTGGCCGCTTCACAAAACAAACGCTTAACCCTATCCTGGAAAGTGTATTCGACAGTCGAAACCCTATTAACAATTTAATCTGCATTCGGCCGTTGAGCGTCTCATGAGCGGGCCGGCAAAGTGTCCCGGTCCGGGCGCCACACTCGACGAGCCTTTTTCACCCAGTGAGGAGGCTTGAGATGTTCACGACCACCCATAAAACCGTTGTCCGTTTGAGATTAGCAGCGTTAATCTGCCTAATCTTGGCCAGCCTTTATGTTGTGCCCATAGCTCTGGCTGGAGCAACATGTTCACCCACAGCTACCGGCTGCTGAGTATAAGAGTGGCGAGTTTGCGAGTGCGGTTCGAGTTACTCGTCTCTCGTCTCGCATAACTCGTCACTTATTGTTTGTATTTCGGCGGTGAGTTTCTCTCTCATCTCCTTGTATTTGACCAACAATTCTCTACCCCAGTCGTCGTCGGGAAATTCCGCAGCAATGGCAATCGTTTCTTCGAGGCAGGGAAGCGCTTCATCCGGGCGTTCCATGGCCAGCAGCGTCTCGGCCATGCTGCCCAATGTATTGGCCAACATAAGACGGCCGCCAGCCCGTCGCCAGAGGAGGATGCTGTCCTTCAATGTCCGCTGCGCTTCCTGCAGCCGGCCCATTTCCAGGTAAACACTGCCTAAATTGTTGGCGGCAAGGGCCATCAAGTAGGTATTTCCGGTGCGGCGCAAGGCGGGAGAATTGGCCCGCTTATACGCTTCTTGCGCCTCAACGAGCCGTTCCAGATTCAAATACAGGGTGCCTAAAGTGAGTTCAACGCGCACTTTATCCAGTTCATGCTCTGTCGGCTGTAAGATTTCGAGCGCTTCATGGCATAAGGGCAGCGCTTCTTCGTTGCGGCCATCGCGCTGCAAAGTTATGGTCAGGTTCATAAGCGAACGGGCCAGCAAGGCTGGCCGGTCAATCGAGCGGTAGGCGTCGACCGCCTGTGTTAGCAAGGTTTCGGCCGTTTCCAATTGCCCACGGCCGTAAGCAATCAGGCCCAGAATGGTAACCGTTGCTCCAAGCTGTTCGGCATCGCCACCGGAGGCTGTGAACCGTGCCAATGCGGCCTCGCCATAGCGCACAGCGGGAGCATACTGGCGCAGGCTCCAATATGTCTGGCTCAGATTTAGCTGGGACTTTGCCAGCAGCTTTGGGTCTCCCATTTCCCGGGCTAATTCTTCCTCGCGGTGGTGTCTGGCTAACGATTCCTGCCACTGGCGATTTAGCCGGTAGCATTGTCCAAGGCGGTCCAGGAGGCGCACTACCAACTCGGGCTCAGCTTCGGCACAACTTTTGACGGCCTTTTCCAGTAGAGGAATCCAACGCCGCCAGTAGCCGCGCCGCTCGATGAGAGGGTAGATCTGCAGCATCAGCGTAGCCGCATTACAACGCGTCTTCTCCAGGCCCAGGCCGAAGCGGGCAGCACGATAGAGATTGTGTCGCTCGTCGTCCAGACGGTGCAGTTTCTTATCGTCTAGTTCTCGTGAGCTGTCTAGCCAATAGGACAGGTTCGTGGCGACGCTTTGGGAAAAACCGGCTGAGGGCATCCGATGTCCAAAATCCTTTCGCTAATGTGGCGCGTCTTCCTCTTCTTCCGGCCAGTTGATGATCTCTGTCCGCAAAAAAGTCTCCGTCAAGCGATGGATGCTATACCGTCTTTCGCGGACATTGCCGCGTACGTCAAGCAACGAGCGCGAAAAAAGTTCCGTGACAGCCGGCCAGAAATGATCTTCTGCCAGGCTGCTCATGGCCACCATCTGTTCAGGCAGCGCCCCGGTTTCCGCGACCAAGGGCATCGCTTGCAGCAGCTGTTGCCCTTCCTGGCTCAGCGAGCGCCAGGCTTCCCAATAAATATGGCGGTACATGGTCTCAATTGGGCCCGCCCGGCTGATGGCCAAGCCATCCAGGATCTGGGATAGAGGTAGGACGGCCGCAAGCCCGGCAACCAATTTCAGCGCCAGCGGGTTGCCGCCTGTCACTTCGTAAATCGCCTCGTAGTCGGCCTCACCGGCTGCGGCCAAGGCTTGGGAGCCAATCGTCTCCGCATGGTGGTGCAGCAGTCCGGCAGCGTCATTAAAGGGCAGTTCCTCTACGGAACGGAAAAAAGCTGGCGCGGATACAGTTGGCCGGGCACGTGTCGTCAATAAGAATTTGCTGGGATTCACCAGCTTCCGTGCCTGTGCCAGGACGTATTGCGTATGGGCCTCTTTTTCCAGATTGTCGACGACCACGAGGGACGGCCGTTCGCGCAGGAGCAAAACCAAACGCTCCATGCACTCATCCGGTGCCGTGCTGCTGCCATCGACCAGGCCGAGGTTTTCCAACAAAGAAGCCAGCAAAAACTCCCAGGATGCTTCCTTAGAGATAGCCGGTTCGCCCAGAGGATCCGTAGCAGCACGCAACCAGGCTACCTTTTGAAAAGCCAGGGTGGGGATCACCTGGCGAACGACGGCGTCGGCCAGGCTCGTTTTGCCGATACCGCCAATGCCAGCGATGGCGACGACATAGGGTTCGCCATCGCGTAGTAACTGCCCGACTATTTCCTTTTTTATTTCCTGTAAGCCGAACAATTGGGTATATGGAGACACAGGGAGCCCAGCCAGTAAATGCTCATAGCGGGCGTCACGCAGCTTGCGTTCTTGACTGTATAAGATGTGCGTTAGGCTTTCAAGGGCTGCGCGCTGCCAGCGGTTTACCTGGTCGGGGCTGGCGTGAAGACGGGCTGCAACCTGGCGTGTGATATGTCCTTCGATAAAGCGTTCGCGCAGAACGGCCGCACCTGTCTCATCCTGTTCTTCCAGTTTTTCTAGTGCTCGTGTCAAAACCGCATTTGTGGCCTTGCGCCTATTAAGCGGGTTTTGCCAATCTTCTATGGTTTCCCTTTCATCGCACACCAGGAAAAGGGACTCCAAGAGATCATCGTCACCCTCTCCCAGGCGGTTCCAATTTGTCATTGCTAAGTGGACGGCTGACAACAATTGATCAGTGTCGAGTTGAGTGTTGGGGCGCATCGATCCCTCTTTTATTGCTCCTGGACCAGCAAACTGCCTTACACACACATCATACATCACTCTATGTCACTTCGCTACCAGATCTTGCTTCACGTTATGTCCAACGACCTAGTGGACCAATAGGATCAGACTCATTGCAGCACAATCGCTTTATTGAGATTGGTCTAATCGCCCAGCAGTACTTTGAATCTCGCCGTTTGCACATAAATCCGCACAGGGATGACACATTAACGCAGACCAGCTTGTTTACAATAGATCTGACTGCTTTGTAAACAAACGGTTGCCAACTTGTCCTGGGGCCAGCGGATGAGCGCTTCATTTGAGTACAGAAAGGTGGCAGCTTTCAAGATGATGTTATTGCGCGGGAGTGTGTAACCATGAAATATGTTTGCTTCTTCAATGAACCCGGGGCGACGGAATTGGGCCTGGTGGGAGGTAAGGGAGCAAATCTGGGCAAAATGGCCCGTGCCGGCTTTCCGATCCCGCCCGGTTACTGTATTAGCGCCGATGCGTACCGCTATCTGATTGAGGTCACTGGCTTGAAGCCCTATCATCGCGCGGTTGATCGCTGCTATTGATTTCCAGGACACGGCCGTCGTCGAAGAGAAAGCGTCCCACATTCGCGAATTGATCAGCCAACAGCCGATTCCCCTACAGATCGCCGCTGAAATTCAGGCCGCCTATGATCATTTGGGCACGGTCATTGGGGGTGCGCCATCCCAGACGTTGCCCGTCGCCGTTCGTTCTTCGGCAACGGCCGAAGATTTGCCTGACGCATCCTTTGCCGGCCAACAAGATACCTACCTGAATGTTCGTGGCTCTACGTCAGTATTGGAACACGTGCGCCGCTGCTGGGCCTCCTTGTGGACGGCACGCGCCATAAGCTACCGCCAAAAGCAAGGCTTTGATCAACAAGAAGTGTATCTGGCGGTGGTCGTGCAGTCGATGATCGATCCGGAAACGTCGGGTATTGCTTTTACCGCCAATCCGATCAGTGGCAATCGTGATGAATGTGTGATCAATGCCAGTTGGGGGTTAGGGGAAGCGATTGTCTCTGGCTGTGGTCTCTCCGGATACCTATGTCGTGAGGAAAATGAACGGCCGTATCAGCCAGAAAGACATCGCATGCAAGGAGCGCATGATCAGATCCAGCCCTGATGGTGGAGCGATCGAAGTGGAAACGGCCGCTCATTTGCGAGATATTCCCGCCCTTGGTGAACGGCAGGTGGCTGAGTTAACCGCGCTGGCCTCACGCATCGAAGCACATTACGGTAGCCCGCAAGATATTGAGTGGGCTTATCTAAACGGCCGTTGGTATATCCTGCAATCACGGCCGATTACGGCTTTGACAGAAAGGCATCAATCCGATGCTATCCCGGGCAAATACAGCCGGGCCATGTTCGTGGAGATATTCCCGGAAGCGATCTCACCTTCTTTTCTGTCCGTTGTTTCGCCCCTACTGGCTAACATGCTTGATTTCACTTTCCAACAGTTAGGGATGCAGCCGCCAAAAGATATGACGAGCGTTCGCGCGTTTCATAACCAACCTTACTTTAGTGTGGACTATATCGAAGCGGCCTTTAGCCGTCTGCCTTCAGTTGAGCGGGAGCAGCTTGTAACCCAGTTTGTCAATCCCTTCGCCCATGGTGAGGAAAACGGACGTGCCTCGCCCACGCAGTTGAAGCTCCTGGCTCGTATGCTTCTTTACCTGCGGCGATTCCGGCGCCAGTTACCCGATATAGTAAGCAGTTTCCGCGTCGACGTGGAAGCGCTGGATACACTTGCTCTTGATACTCTAGCCGATAAAGAAATCGTTAGCCAGATCCACACTCTTGTTTTCCATGGGGCATCCCGCTTGCTCAACAGAGACTTCTTACTGATCGCCCTGGCCGGGACTTTCAACCAGCTTGTGCTGCGCATCTTGAAGCGCACTTATGGCGAGGAAGCGCCCGAAATCTTCAATGGCCTGATCACGGGCGTTACTGGTAATGTGATCATGGAAACCAACAAGCTCCTCTGGGATTTGGCGCAGGATGCGTTGGCCACTCCTGAGGTAAAAGAAGCGCTGCAATTGCAGGACCCAGAAGAAGCCAAGCACACCTTGGAGCAAACGGCCGCCGGGCTGCGGTTTCTGGATCAGATGGAGTCCCTCCTCGATATTTGCGGCCACCGCGAGATGCACCTGGACATTTTATATCCCACCTGGGGCGAAGATCCAGTCCCTGTACTGGCTTACATACGGGGTTACCTGGAGGCCGATCCGCAACAGAACCCGGCCGTGCGCCAGGCTGTTCTAGTTGAAGATCGTGAGGTATTAACGGCCGAGGTTCTGGCCCAATTGAGAAGCAGTTGGCTAGGCCGGCTTGTCTATGCCCCCATGTTCCGCTGGCTGCTGATCCAGATCCATCATCTGCTGCGTGAGCGAGACACCATGCACTTCGAGTGGACCCGACTATTCCCACCGGCCCGAAAACTGCTCCTGGAACTGGGTCGTCGATGGTCGGAGCGGCGGTTGGTCGACACAGCGGAGGACATCTTCTACTTACAGCTAGATGAGATGGGCCAGGTGGCTGATGTACCCCACCCACTGCACGATCTGATCGCCGAGCGCCGGGTGGAACTGGCCACAAATCTCCATGGTCCCTGGCCGGACATCATCCAGGATGGGCAAGAAATATTCAGGGAGACAGCAGACAGCGAAAATCGCCGGTTGCATGGCGTGGCCGGCAGCCCGGGAACCGTCACCGGCCGTTGTCGCATCATCCAAGGACCGCAGGAATTCGGGCGGTTGGAAAGCGGCGACATACTCGTTACCCCGCTGACCAATCCTGTCTGGACGCCGCTCTTCGCCATTGCCGGCGGTCTCGTGACCAACGTGGGTGGCATCCTCTCCCATGGAGCCATTGTGGCGCGAGAATACGGCATCCCGGCAGTGATGTCGGTCAGCGGGGCCACCGACCGGCTCGTGGACGGCCAGGTCATCACCGTAGACGGCGATAAGGGAATAATCACCATTATCCGGCACGCGGGCAAATGACAATTCCACCCTTAAATCATTTGCGCAGAGTCGCGCAGGAAATTGCATAATGGTGACACACCAGCGCACACGATTCACGCTATCCTAATTGTAAGTCTAAATTGACGAGGGTGAGTGGGGAACAGAGATTCCCCCTCAAGTCGGCTCAACAAAGCTCTGGGGGCGGTTTCCACTGACCGGCCGGTTGGCAAGTTTTCGCCAACCGGCCGCACCAGGAAGAGCAAATAACTATTGGCTGAAACCGCGACAATCTCAGTACAAGCGTGTTGAATTGCTTACGGAGGATTATTATGGGTTTCTGGGATCGTTTCAAGCTTCTCTTCAAGGTCCGCACTTCGGCGGAATTGGATCGCATGGAGGATCCACGCGAGGTCCTCGATTATGCAGTTCACGAGCAGGAGGCGTTTCTGCAAACGGTACGGAGGGGATTGGTAGACGTGGCCACGGCTAAACAGCAGCTGGCGCAACAGGTCAAAACGTCGCATGCACGGATTCCTAGGCTGGAAGAACAAGCCCGCCAGGCCATCGCTGCTGACCGTGTAGACCTGGCACGCATGGCTTTGAACCGCAAGCAAACGGCCGTATATGAATTGGAGGGTCTGGAGCTGCAATTGGCGGAATTGGAGAATGAAGAGCGCAAGCTCATCACCGCGGAACAGCAGATTGCCGATCGCGTGGCCTCCTTTCGCATTCACCGTGAAGCGACTGCTGCCCGTTATACGGCCGCGGAAACACAGGTGCAGATCGGCGAATCCCTTGGCGGCGTCTCGGGCGAGTTGGGTGAGTTGGGCCTGGCCTTGGGACGGGCGGAAGAGAAGACCCGGCAAATGATCGCTCGCGCCTCGGCATTGGACGCGCTGATGGCGGGCGGATCTCTCGGCCCGACTATTCTCCAAGGTGAAGATATGGTGGAGCGTGAACTGCGGCAAATTGCGGCGACGAATGCTGTGGAACAGGAATTGGCAGCCCTTAAAATGGCCGAGAAAGCGCAAATGCTGCCTCCGTCAACCGTATTAGAAGGTGAGCCAGGTGGGTTCTGAGGCTGCCTGCTCCTTCGGCTCACCTAAAATGCACCCGTTGGTAAATCGCGGATCGAATTGGTAATTCGATTTACAAAGGAGAGTGTGTCATGTCACAAACTTATGTTGAAAAACCGGATTCAACCGTTCAAGAAGCGGAAAGCTCTCAGAACGGCCAATCCCAATCATCTAGCTGGATGGAAAAGGTAACCGAAGACAACGTTACTAGCGATCAGGACCTGGCATACGGGCAACCGGTTATCGTGGCCGTGCGCTGGCTGATGATCATCTCCGGCCTGGTTCTGGCAATCTGGAATGTGAATAGTTTGCAGGAGCTGCGCTTGTCGTTGATCGTCATTTTCTTGCTGGCGATCACCAACTTCTACCTGCAGGCCCAATTGCTGATCAAGAAACCGGTTATTAAGCCGGTGGTCTACGCATCAAGTGCCGTGGATCTGATCCTGATTACCTTTCTGGTGGCCAGCCAGGGTGGGTACAGCTCGAGCATCTATGTCTATTACCTGCCCGCCATCGCCGCTTTCTCCGTCGCCTTTCCGCGCTGGATCAGTGGCCTATATGTGCTTTTCCTAATGGTGGTGTATTGGATGATCGCCTCGTTGTCCCCCGGCAGCGAGCAGATGATCATCATCGTACGCTTGCTAATGATCGCCGCCGTTGCCTTCTGTGGCAGTCTTTACCTGATTATTGAACGGTCGCGTCGCGAAGAAGCGAGCAAAGATGTCGAGGATTTACGATTGGCGATTAGCGAATAACGGTTTTCGCATGACGATTTTGGAATTCACGTTTGGGCGAAGCGTCCGTAGGACATTCGGGAGGTAAACTCATGCAATCACAGAGGAACTCAGCTCAAGAAGCGGCGGAAGACATTTTCTTTGGCCAGCTAGTTATCATTTACGCTCGTTGGTTCGTGATCGTGGCCATGGTTATCCTGGCCCTCTGGTCGACCAGCAGCGTTTCTCAATTGGTGGGCGCGGTATTTTTCATCGTACCATTGATGGCCATCAACTTCTTCGTCCACGGCCGTTACCTGATGGAAAAGCCAGCTAACAAGATGCTGCTAACGATCTTAAGCGCTGTCGATATCTTGGTTATCACGCTGCTCATTCTATTCTGGCCGGCCGAAAGAGGCTTGCTGAGCCAGTTTTACATCTTCTACTATCCGTTTATCCTGGCCTTCGCCTTTGTCTCCATGGCCCGCAACAGCATCCTGTACACCGTATTCGCCCTGGTGCTGTACACGGCGGCTTGCCTAGTCGTCGATACGCCCATAGTGTTTGAATCGATTTGGCTGGAGAGGCTGACCATTCGCTTGATCACCTTGGCGGCAATGGGGCTGTTGGGCGCTTATTACTGGCGAATCCAGCGCTCTAGATTGCGCGCGGAGACGGGTCCGGAGTTGGAACCTGCCTGAATGGTTTGTGGAATAAACCAGGCATCCCTGAGCCGCACCCTTTCTTGCAGGCGGCTCACATGCCTGGTTCGTAATCGGAAACTATGGGGAGAGTGACACCGTGGCAAACCCATTTGGTCGCTTAAGCAAAAGAGTGAAAAAGGGTATGGAGACACTCCTGACCCCGGCTGAAGATCCACGCCAGACCTATGTCACGTCCTTTGAAAGGCAGCGAGGTCTGCTGGTCAAGGTCCAGACCGCACTGGAAGAGGTTGGTAAGGCCAAGAGGCGGCTTGAAGCCAAGGCGGCCGAAACGAGAGCCAAGCTACCACAGTTGGAAGATTTAGCGCGCCAGGCGTTGCGCGAAGAACGTGAAGACCTGGCCCGTCTGCGTCTGCAGCGTCGCCAATTGGCCGGCATCGAATTGCAAGGACTGGAAAAGCAGTTGTTGGAGATTGAGCGCGAAGAGCACCGCCTTTCGTTAACTGAACAAAGGCTTTCCAGCCAGCTGACCGCCTTCTACACGCGACAGGAGCTTATCGCCGCCCGTTATAGTGCGGCCGAAGCGCAGGTCCATATCGGCGAAGCGCTGTCCGGTGTTTCAGGAGAACTGGCCGAACTGAGCCAGGCGATGGCCCAGGCTGAGCGTAAATCGGCGCAAATGCAAGCGCGCGCCGCGGCGATTGACCGGCTGGTTGACGAAGGCTTGTTGGAGATTCCAACGGCCGTCAATTTGGCTGCCGGGGATGATTGGCTCGCCGCTGGGGAAATCGTCGACGTTGAAGATCAGCTGACTGCTTTGAAGGCTGATCTGGCCGCTTCCTAGATTAGGGCCAACCGACACAGGTTTCTTGCAGCAGCGCCCAATAAACTAATATTCGGTGCGCAGGACTGTTGTTGCTATTCCCGGTGAAGAAATCGGCATCCATCCACGGCCGTACTGGTTTGGCAAACAGGACATGGATTGTTTCAGTTCGTTTTTGAGCATCATGCGCTTCCGTTTACAGATCAAATAGTCGGGCGATGTTACCACCCATAATCAACGCTTTTTCCTCTTCCGTAACTTCATCTCGAAGCAGGGCGTCATACATGGCCACCTCAACGTGCATCATGGCGAAGGGAGTATCACTGCCAAAGCAAACCCGTTCCGCCCCCAGCTTTTTGATCGCCTTAAGAATATTAACTGCTCGTACACCAGATCCAATGACGGTGATATTAGGGTACTGCAAAGTCACTTCAATCGCCGCGTCGGATAGATCATGGAAGGCAACACCGCCGATGTGCACCAGCAATATTTGTGTTTCAGGAAATCGTTTAGCAACCTTGGCCAGGCGAAAAGGATGGGTGGCTTCAAAAGCGTCTGTGCCGATGTGGAAAGCCAACATTTTGCCGCTTTTGGCTACTTCTTCAATGAGCGGCATGGCCATGTTTTCACTGTCGATGTAATAGCGGTTTTGGGCGCCATTGAATTTGATGCCGTAAAAACCATATTCATCAATGCAGCGCTTGATTGTTTCCTTCCCTTGGTCAAAGCCAAAATGGGGATCAACCCAACCAAAGCCCAAAATACGATCAGGATAGGCCTGGGTAGCTTCATAAACCAGCCTGTTGCCGGGACCCGTCTCGCGGAAATAGGGGGGCTGCAACCATGTCAAGGCCTTCTCGACACCGGAATAATCCATACGCCGGATTAGTTCTTCGGTTTGAATACTCAACCCTCCTTCAAATGGGCTAATGTGTACATCCGCATCAATAATCATCTTTCCTCTCCTGAAAATGCAAAACCCTTGACTAAATCATTATGGCAACTTGCATAACACCACATGGACATACATCACACGATCTCCCTTGGAAAGTTTAGCATATGTCCATCCAAAATATGAAATGCCTAGCTGGCTGGGTCACGGTATGACCGGAAGCTGCCAATTTTCCAATCCAGCGCAAGTTGAATACAATGTACGAAGTACAGAAAGCTGGCGACTTTTCTAAACAACGTATTTGACAACCGCGCTACGCGTTCAACTGCCAAATAATAGGGTCCATTGCCTTGTTGCCTGGCAAAAGCGTCAGGGAAAGACTCGTTATAATGCTTTGAATCGGCTAGATTTCCATTTATGATTAACGATATCGCCAGCGCAAACCTCCATCCAATGACAAGGAGAGCCATTGTCGTCGTCCCGATTGTTTTCCCGCTCTTTTTTAGTCAACGCCCGTTTAGTGTAGCTCTTCGTTGAGTGGTTCGAAAGGAAAAACCGATGCCTGATATAAGACCAATTGTGTATCCCTATATCCCTAATTCTGTGCCGGCCGTCAAGGATCAAATGTTAAAAACAGTTGGGGCGGAAAGTGCGGATGATCTTTACGAGAGCGTGCCGCAATCGCTGCGGCTGCGGCGCAAACTGAATTTGCCGGAGCCCCTGTTGTCTGAGGCGGCGCTAGAGCGGCATGTGCGCGCGCTACTGGGCAAGAATAAGACGGCCGTAGAATACTTAAATTTTCTCGGCGCCGGCTGTTACCAGCATCATGTGCCCGCTGTGTGTGATGAGGTAAACCAGCGCGGAGAGTTCTTGACCGCTTATGCCGGGGAACCGTATGATGATCACGGCCGTTTCCAGGCTCTCTTTGAATATTGCAGCATGATGGGTGAACTATTAAACATGGACGTAGTTAATGTCCCTACCTATGACGGATTCCAGGCGGCAGCTACGGCGATACGCATGGCCGCGCGCATTACTGGACGGCATGAAGCGCTGCTCTGCCAGGTTATAAATCCTGATAAGCTTTCCAAGATCCGCGACTACTGCAAACCGGAGATCACGATCAAGTTGTTGGATTATGATCCACGGACGGGCCAACTAGATTTGGCGGCGCTGCAAGATGCAATATCGGCAGATACGGCCGTGGTTTGCTTCGACAACCCCTCGTTTCTTGGTTTCGTCGAAACGCAGGGGGAAGCGATCAGCCGTATCGCTCACGACCACGGAGCCCTATGTGTCGTCGACGTTGATCCCATTTCCCTGGGCATCCTCACGCCGCCCGCAGATTATGGAGCGGATATTGTCTGCGGTGACATTCAGCCGCTGGGCATGCACATGAATTTTGGCGGCGGGCAGGCCGGCTTCATTGCCAGCCATGACGACGAGCGCATGGTGATGGAATATCCTTCTCGTCTGTTTGGTATCGCCCCTACCCGCGTTCCTGGTGAATATGGCTTTGGGGACGTGGCCTACGAGCGCACCTCCTTTGCCATTCGTGAAGAAGGCAAGGAATGGGTAGGCACGGCCGCCGCGCTTTGGGGTATCACGGCAGGGGTTTACCTGGCCCTGATGGGGCCGCAGGGCATGGTCGACATTGGCGAAAGCATCATGGCTCGCGCTCGCTATGCGGCCGTGCAGATCGACAAGATCGCAGGCGTGCAAGCGCCCATTTTCCAAGCGCCACACTTCAAGGAGTTTGTCGTCAATTTTGATGGCACGGGGAAAACCGTGGCAGCAGTTAACGAAGCGCTGCTGGCACACGGCATTTTTGGTGGCAAGGATTTGACGCGCCAATTCCCAGGATTGGGTCAAAGCGCCCTTTACTGTGTGACTGAAATCCACACAAAAGCGGACCTTGACCGGCTGGCAGAGACGATTGAGGAGATTGTGACCTAATGAGCGAAAACATCAGGCAACAGCGATTTGTCAATGGCAAACCACGCTTGCGCCGCTTTCACCAGGCGCGCTGGGATGAGTCCATTATTTTTGAATTGAGCCGCCCCGGACAACGCGGGCTCATGGTACCGGAAGTAGAAGCAGGCATAAGGAGCGAAGTGGGTGACGTTTTGGCCACACTGCCAATGCAAATGCGTCGCCAACAGCCGCCCGCGCTGCCGGAAATAGCCCAACCACAGGTCGTGCGGCATTATTTCCGCCTCTCGCAGGAAAATCTAGGGGCGGACTTGAATATCGACGTGGGGCAGGGAACCTGCACAATGAAACACAGCCCCAAGGTGAATGAACGATTGGTACGTTTGCCACAGGTAACGGCCGTTCACCCCTTGCAGGACGAGTCGACGATCCAGGGCATCCTGGAATTGATGGTTCGTTTCGAGAATATGTTGAAAGAAATATCGGGCATGGACGCGCTTCACCTTGCAGCCACCGGCCGGTTCGGCCGCTATCTACGCCAATGTGGCCATGATACGCGCCTATCACGCGGCGCGCGGCGAATTGGAGCAGCGAGACGAGGTTATCACCACGATCTTTTCGCATCCCTCGAACGCGGCCTGTGCCAAGACGGCTGGATTCAAAGTGATCACCCTCTACCCGGATGAAGATGGATATCCTGACATTGAGGCGTTAAAGACGGCCGTTTCCGAGCGCACTGCTGCCCTGCTGATCACCAATCCCGAAGACACCGGCATCTTCAACCCCCGTATCGAAGAATTCGTACGCATTGTACATGAAGCTGGGGGGTTATGCGCCTACGACCAGGCCAACGCTAACGGCATCCTGGGCATTACGCGCGCCAGGGATGCCGGGTTTGACCTATGCCACTTTAACCTGCACAAAACCTTTTCCACGCCCCATGCCTGCGGAGGACCCGCCGCCGGGGTGAGCGGCGTCACTGAGGAATTGGCACGGTTCCTGCCTACGCCCACGGTCGAATTTGATGGTGATAAATATTATCTGGATCATGATCGTCCCGATTCTGTGGGCAAGATAGGCCCATTTTTCGGCGTCACACCCAATATTGTGCGCGCCTATGCCTGGGCGATGGCCCTGGGAGCGGACGGTTTGCGCGAAGTGGCGGAAATCGCCGTGCTCAACAACAATTATCTGCTGAAATTGATGCTGGAAATCCCCGGCGTCAGCGCACCTTATGCACCCGGTAAACGGCGTGTCGAACAGGTGCGTTACAGCTTGAATGATCTCGTGCAAGAGACGGGCGTCCATTCGGAAGAGATTGGCGTACGCGCAGCCGATTTTGGGGTCCATTACTGGACCAGCCACCATCCCTTTGTCGTGCCGGAACCATGCACATTGGAACCGACGGAATCGTACTCGAAAGAAGATCTGGAGGAATACGCAGCAATCCTGGCCCACGTCGCGCAAGAAGCGCGCAGCGACCCGGAACTGGTCAAGAGTGCTCCCCATAACAGCACAGTTCATGCCATCGAACATGCGTCACTTGACGATCCGGCCCAGTGGGCGATAACGTGGCGGGCGTATCTGCGAAAAACGAACGGGAATACGTGAAAAAACTGGGACTCATCGTCAATCCCATTGCCGGCATCGGCGGCAGCGTTGGCCTGAAAGGGAGTGATGGCGCAGACATTCAGGCGCAGGCCCGAGGGCTTGGGGCGGTGCCAAGAGCATCCGAGCGAACCATTCTTGCTCTGAGGCAGCTGCTGCCCTTACAAGATGGGCTGCAAATCATCACCTATCCCGGCGAAATGGGGGAGGTGGCGGCGCGGGCATGTGGTTTTACCCCTGCCGTCATTGGCACGATTCAGCCAGGGCAGACAACGGCCGTTGACAGCCAACAAGCGGCGCGGATGATGCAGCAAATGGGTGTTTCAATGCTGCTGTTTGCCGGGGGGGATGGTACAGCGCGTGATATTAGCCAGGCGGTAGGTACGGCCATTCCCGTTTTGGGTATTCCGGCGGGCGTTAAGATACATTCGGCCGTTTATGCGACCAATCCGCGCAGCGCCGGAGAACTGGCGCGCTTGTTCCTGCAAGGTGATGTTGCCCGCCTGCGCGAAGCCGAGGTGATGGACATTGACGAGGAGGGCATCCGCCAGGGCATGGTCTCGGCTCAACTGGTTGGCACCCTAAAAATCCCGTTCCAGCGTCGTCGCATACAAAACCTGAAGAGCGGCAGTTTGGTGAGTGAAAAAACGAATCTTTCCGCCATTGCTCAATATGTCATCGACCAAATGCAACCCGGCAGGCTGACGATCGTTGGCCCGGGAACAACAACCCGCGCCATAACCGAGCGACTCGGCCTGGACAAAACGCTTATCGGCGTGGACGGTCTTCTGGACGGCCGAACGGTGGCCACGGACGCTAATGAAGCACAATTGCTAACGTTGCTGAATTGTCACCCGGCGCAAATCGTGGTCACGCCTATTGGCGGGCAAGGGTATTTGTTTGGGCGAGGTAACCAGCAGATCAGTCCGGCTGTGCTTAGCAGGGTGGGCAAAGAAAACATCCTGGTGATCAGCACGCCGGAAAAAATCCATGCGCTGCAGGGACGGCCGTTTCTCGTCGACAGCGGGGACCAGGATGTAGACCGGGAATTGAGCGGCTATATTAGGGTTATTACCGGGTATAATGAACAAGCTATTTATAAAGTCATGTGCTAAGCAAGTCGTTTGGTTTCCTCTGCGGGTCCTGCGTCTGATGCGAGGTCACAGGGAGCACAGAGTAGACACAGAGAACAGGGAGAAAAAAGGCCTAATAAAGGGGTTAGCGTGAGAAGTCTACAAGGGAAGATTGCAATTGTTACTGGAGCGGGAGCGGGCATTGGCCGGGCGACGGCGCTGCTGTTGGCGCGCGAAGGTGCGGCCGTTACCGTGGCCGATTTGAACGATTCCGATGGTCAAGCCGTCGCGCGGGAAATCATGAACGAAGGTGGGCAAGCGATTTTCGCCCGTTGTGACGTTGCGCAGGCGGCTGATTGTCGGCGTACTGTCGAGCAGACGGTTTCCACACTTGGCGGTCTAGATATCTTATTCAACAATGCGGGAATCATTCGCCGTGCCAACGTGTTGAATACTACCGAAGCAGAATGGGATCGGGTGATGGCGGTCAATATCAAATCGATCTTTCTGATGAGCAAGTACGCTATTCCACACATGATCACGGCGGGGGGCGGGGTCATTGTCAATACCGGATCGGGTTGGGGGCTGGTAGGCGGAGGGGATGCTGTTTCCTACTGTGCCTCCAAGGGGGCGGTTGTCAACATGACCCGGGCCATGGCGATTGACCACGGAGCGCAAAATATTCGCGTGAACTGTATTTGTCCGGGCGATACGGACACTGATATGCTGCGCAACGAAGCGCAGCAATTAGGCGAAGCGCATGATCTGTTTTTGGCGGGGGCATCGGATCGGCCGTTGCGCCGTATTGGTACCCCGGAAGACATTGCCCAGTCCGTCTTGTATCTTGTGAGTGATGCTTCTGCCTGGGTGACGGGCAGCGTACTTGTTGTGGATGGGGGTGGATTGGCCGGGTAAAGTATGATATTGAACGCTATGCTACTTTTCTTGGGGCTTGCCAGCATTTTTACAGCGCTGGTCGTTTTATCAACCTTCATGTTGTCATCGCGAATTAGCCGGGAAGAGGAGGCCACAACCCCAAAAAAAGAAGGATACGGTCCCAGCGCTTTCGGGCAGGGGTCAATCATCATCACCTAAGGTGAATCTCTTTTCACCGGCGATAACGGCACAATTTAGAGTGTTTTCCTGCGGGGCCAGCGGGCACACCCACTGTGTATTGTAGGCGCAGGAGGGATTATAAGCGAAGTTAAAATCCAGGAGCATTTCCTGCTCGTTGGCTCCAAGGTCCGCACCTTTAATAGTGTCATACAGATAGCGCCCGCCGCCAAAGGTTTCGGTGCGATTTGTTTGGTCTTTGAAGGGCAAGAAGAGGCCGCCGCCATAGCCCTGCACCCAAAACAGGCTTAATTGCGCCGCCTGTCCCAACAATTCAAAGCGGATTGCGGCAATTCGCTTGAGGCGAAAAAGACCATCAGCGCTTAGTTCAGTAGTGAATTCCGCTGGTTCCACCGTATCATCAATGTGTCCCAGCACGTTGAACGCCGGATCATAGGGGTAATAGAAGAGCTGGTAAAAGGAGGCACGCTGCACGGCCGTTAGCGGAGATTGGTCGTGGTTTTTGAATAGGTCATTGCGTGTGGCTACAAATTGCCGGTGTGCCAGGAGTGGGTCGTTGGCTTGGCGTATGGCGGCATACATTTCGGCCGTTGCGCGCCGCCAACTTGCCAGGGAAAGGTGTTCCATCTTGTTGGCCATCGCTACAGTCTCAAAGGCTTCTCAATTTAGCTCGAATTGAGTAGGTGCGAAATTTCTTTATATCCTGTCCATATTTGTTCAGAAATTGGAAATAGCGCACGCGAAATCCAAACATAAATCCCTGTTGGGAACATTGTTCTTTGAACAAATCCTGGGCGTAAGCGTACAGAGCGATATCCTGGCGATTGACATGCTTGATGAGTTCAACGGTTGCCTTGGGAAGCCGCTTCTCAGTCATCCCTTGCCTGCTGACATTTAGCCGCTGATAAGTTATATCCTGCTGCCAGTTCAGCTTTTCCTTGAGAAGGCAAAGGGTTTTGTCGAATTGTTCAGTTATGCCCACGACGATAAAAGCATCCGCCAGATTCTTTTTGGCGGAGTCCAACATAACCGGAGACACCTCTGCAAAAGCTGGTTCCCCCCAAACTCCTGAGATCAATCGAACCTGGGCGTCATTCATCATTAAGGGCAATCCGCTCTCTAACAGGGCGTGGAGACTTAAATCGTTACCCATCACCTCGTCATATAAATAGTGATCCGGCGTGCGGCGAATGAAGTTGTAATAGGAGATTACCCGGGAAACGGGATCGCGAAGGATAGTAAAGTACCCGGCAACGTTGGGCATGTATTCGTGCAAACCAAAGGCCATATGGCCACGAAGCAGGCGGATTTTGTTTCTGCTTTCCTCGTCCAGGGATTTATATTGGGCGACAGATGCGTGGGCATCCGCACCAAACGAATGAACTTCCTCAGGGGGGTACTGGCGATCCAAGATATCGTGCAGGGTTGTTCCGGCCGTCTTGGGGATATGCAAAAAAATAACGGGGGCCGGGTTTCCATTGTCCTGTTCGGCTTCGGTTTGGATAGAATTCGACCTCCTATCTAGCATCGTTCTATGGCTCAATCCAGTTTTCCGGCTTGAAATCAAACCGCCGGAGCCGACCAGCCTGCCTTTTGATTGCCTTCAGGGATTTTGGCATGGATATCGAGATGTCGCCCGCGCAGCCGGCCAGGTGGCCGGCGAGAGACGAGTGGTCAACATGACAGACAGCGCAGGCGACCCACCAAAACATCCCCAATCCGGTGCAGACCGCTGCAAAAGGAGAGGGTAAGGACAGATTCTGGTTATTCGTCCGCGTCGCCGCCGGCCTCCTGTAATTCTTGCACCGTTTCGTCATCCATGCGGAAAACGCTAACCTCTTTGCTGCGGTCAGAGAGAACTGAAACCGTAGGCTGGACTTGTTCCTCAGGGGTGATCACCGCCAGCGCGGCTCCGCCATCTTTCAGGTGGGACTCAAGCTGTTCCTTCTGCTGATCGGTCATACCCAGGCCGCGATGGAACAGGGCCCCGGTGACTGAACCCACGGCCAGGCCAGCCAGGGCCCCACCAACCAGGGTAAGGCCACCAGTAAAGATCCCCGTAACGGCGCCAACCAAGAGGCCCCATTTCGCCCCTTTGCCGGTGGCCCGGTCCCCGATTTTTTCGGTCTTTACCTTGCCATCTTCATTCATGGTCAAGATGCCCATCGCGCCCAAGTCAATCTCGATGATGTTCTTATCCCACTCTTTAACAAACTCGGCGGCTTTACGGGCGGAATCGGCCGTCGGAAAATAAGCGATAAGCAACTGGGCAGTTTTTTTAGACATGTTCATTCTCCTTATACCTGGTAAGGCAGCGGACTGCGTACCAACTCCGGTCATGTTCTTGGGTACAATTAGAATAAGTGCGCCCATCAAGGAAATATACCAATGACCGGCCACAAAAACCAATCTTGCATGTTGATTGATCCACTCTTCCTAACCACTTATCGCCTAACTTTGACGGTTGTCCTGGCTCGCCCACAAAGTGTCTATCTGCTTTCGAGGCAAATTGGAATGGCTTCCCGGCTAGCCGGTTTATTAAGCCATCTGTTTTGACGGAGACCACCAGTCAGGCTTGTTATCATGGACGGCCGTCAATTTTACAGCGCTCCCAGCTTCCCATATACTGTGGATTAGAATTGATAGATTAACTATAATCTACGATAAGAAAGAGGCATGGGTAGTCATGATGTCATCGAAGATCGTATGTATTGGTATAACGCTTGTGACAATCCTGCTAGTCGCTGCCTGTACAAACAGTCAAACTGAGAGCGTCCCGATAGCGACGCCTACGACACAGCTCGTGCCGCAGGTCGCGCCAACCATAAGCCCTTCCAGCAACATTACCCCGCTGCCAGTTGAACAAGATCTGGATAGCAATCAGAAGATGGCCCAGGCGCTGGCTGTCAATTCGCAGCGCCTGCAAAATCTTGCCCTTGATCCAATTTCCTCCGCACCGTACCGGGTCGAGGTTTTCGGTGTTTATCCGGCGCGCGAAAGCGACATTACGACCGAAAGCGCCGCGTGTCTAGACACGGTTTGTTACCGGGTTGATGTTTTCAACTTCGCGACAAATGCCACTTACTCTGTTTTGGTTGATATACCCGCGCGCCAGGTTGTTGGCGTAGATACCTTGCGTGGATCTTCGCCTGAGATACCCAAACACCTTGTTGAAACGGCGATGCGTGTTGCCACAACCTCGCCCCAGGTGATCGATGCGCTCGGCTTTAATCCTGCTCCCGATGAACCGACGATGCCTAATGTTAAGACAGCCTTGAACAACACCGCTTGTGAACGCTCGCAGCATTTATGTGTTGCGCCAACCTTTATTGTCGATGACCGGGCACTATGGGTTATCGTTGATCTGGTTGACGAACGTGTTGCCGGTATTCGATGGACTGATCTGGGAGACTTCAGCGGGGGTCTGCCCACCGAGGAACTGATCCAGCGCGAGGATATCTTCGAGCGGTATTGCAAGCAGGTCACCGAGCTTGCTCGGGACGGTTGGCGGATGGATTACATGTTGACTGCCTCGGATGGTTTGCGTATCTCGGATGTCAGCTTTAACGATCAACCTGTGCTGGATAGCGCTAAACTTGTCGATTACCATGTCAGCTACTCCTCGCAGGAAGGTTTCGGCTATAGTGATGCCATTGGCTGCCCGGCGTTCAGCTCGGCAGCCGTTGTCGCCATGGAACCACCACTCATTGAACCCATTGTTGTCGATGGTGCGGAGGTTGGCTTCGCTTTACTGCAAGACTACTGGCACCCGCTGTGGCCCCAGCCCTGTAACTATCGTTACCAGCAGCGTTATGAGTTCTACAAAGACGGCCGTTTCCGGATCGCAGCCGCCAATCTGGGGCGGGGATGCGGCGCTGATGCCACCTATCGCTTGCTGTTTCGTATACAACCGGCCACGGGGGGCAGTGGTTATGATTTTGCCGAATGGGGCGGCGAATCGTGGGAAACATGGCAAGAAGAGCAGTGGCGTTTGCAGGATGAGAACACACTTTATACCCCAGAAGGATTTCAATATCGCATCACAACCCCTGAAGGGAATGGCTATTACCTCGAGCCTGGGCAGGGGCAGTTTGGTGATGACGGTCGCGGCGACAACGCCATCACCTATGTTACTTTGCACAACCCCGAAGAAGGAGATGCCGATATGGGTACCCTGGGTGTTTGCTGCAACAACAACTATGAGCAAGGCCCAGAAATCTTCATCGATTCACCCCCTCAAGATATCACGAATAGTGAACTCGTTGTCTGGTATGTGCCGCAGGTGGAAAACGACGATACGCCTGGACAGGAATATTGCTGGGCTGATACCGCGGTCGAAGAGGGTATGATCGTGACCAAGAGCTGGCCCTGCTGGTCAGGTCCCATGTTTGTTCCGGTGAACTGAATATGACCCAGCGCAAAAGGAGAAGCCGGCAAAAGTCTGCGCCGTCGCCAACAATAACGCGGCGAATTCTTTGGATACTCCTGGCGGCGGCGGTGTTGATCCTGACCGGCGCCCTGATTAGAAACCGTTCCTCCATTTTGCCGGCCCCAGAACCGGATGTCGCCCAATCTCCGGTGCCAGAAACGGCCGTACCAGAACTCATGTTTCGAGGGGCGCCCATCTGCCAGGAACAGCCCGCTTTCCTAAATGAGCTTGGTTTTAGCGGGAAAGCCGTTGGCGGTACATCGTTGACGGGCACCATTGGATTTGTAATCGCCGAACTGGACGACGCGGGGAATTACCAACAAGTTTACCAGCACCCCTCTTGGACCGCGGCCGGTTATCTGGGCCCCTTCGTTCGCGATCAACTCGGCAATACCTATACGGCACCAACGCCATTCAGCAGCGTCGAGCTAAACCCGCCTGAAGCGCAGAATAAGGTCTACAAAATTGATACGGTCAGCGCAGAGATGGCTGAATTTGTAGATCTGCCCGCGGCGCTGCCCCCCTCACCTGCCAATCCCTATGGGGTGATGGGGCTGTTTTATGATTGTGATACGGACAGCCTTTATGCCGCCTCAATCGCCGGCTCTACGGAAGAAAAGCTGGTCGGGCGCGTTTTCCGCATTGACACCACCAGCGGAGAGATAAAAGACGAGTGGTCGGCAGGGATGGATGTATTAGGGGTCGGTGTTTTTAGCGGCGTCCATGACAAACGTCTTTACATGGGTTCGGCGCGTGACTCTGGGGTGTTCTCTATCGCGCTTGATGAGGAAGGAGACTTTTCCGGCGAACCACGACTGGAATTTTATCTGGCGGGCTTGGAAGGTGGCGGCAACGATAAGGTTCAGCGCATCACCTTTACTCCTGGCGGAGAAATGCTGCTGAAAGGTATCGATTTTAACTACAATCTGAGCGCCAGCAGCAAACCGCACCTTAATCTCTACACGATGACTTATTCGCCAGAATCGGATAGCTGGCAATTAAAAACGATAGAACGGGTCTCCTAAAACGCTGCATGAGATACGTGATCTCATCTAAAAAAGCGGATACGACGTTGGGGCGATTACCGACGAATCGGCCGAGTTGTGCCCGTCAGCGTGCGACATCACAGCCTTCCTCTTGTTCAACCATACATGGAGAATTTAGTGAGATCAGGGTCAACCCCAAATCACGGATTTGCGCCAAAATCCCATGCAATGCAGCCTGATCAGGAACGATGCCGGTCAACAGCGAATAACCTTGTGTATCATAGGTGATTTCCAGACCACCCAACCAATCCGACCAGTGTTCTTCCAGGTAACCTTTGAGCCTAATTACGTATTCAATCCCGGTATCATCTTCTAGAGGTAAAGCTGTTTCTTTATCAGCCATCTTTGGACTCCCCAGCATAGCGCCGAACCCTTCTCCCAATGCGGTCTTCGCTTTTGTGGTATCTTTGTTATCTATTGCCGGCACAGTACGTCCTCACACAATTGCGATGTCCGATTTCGATCTCCGCGTCCTCAAGTACATCACCGTGTAGATTACGCTCCAGCCAATCCCCAGAACTGCAACGGTAATCAAGCCATAGCCAAGGTCAGGGAAAAACACAAGCATCGACGGGAGCGGGAATGGGATGAGTTGGGACAGTCCAAACAGGAGTAAGATTGCGCCCAGGTTCAGGGCGACTGTCAATACAACGCCCCACAACTTAATGCTCCGACGCTTGAGCCAGCCGATCACAATCAGTAGAATTTGCAAAAACGGTGTCAGCAGAATAGCCCAATAGAGGAAACGAAAATAGAAAGGCGGAGAAACGACAGGAGCAGCAGACTTGCCGTTTAGCAAGCTATGTACGCCTAGCGCTACCTGGACAATTTGATCATACTGCTCATAACCGCTGGCATTGGCAAGCAGGACGATTCCTGATTCAAGATCAGGTATCAAGATGACAAACGCAGAGAAGTTGCCCAAATTCCCACCATGCCAGACAGCCGACATTCCGTCTATTTTACCTGCATTCCAGCCTATGGCGTAGTTTGTATCCGGGCTGATCGCAATTGCCGGAGCGTGCAGTTCTTCAATCCCCTGCGGAGAAAGAACGGCCATATCCCCGTATCTTCCTTCGTTGAGCTGGGCAATCGCGTAGTGTGACAGATCCTCAGCGCTGGCGATCAGGCCCCCGGAGGGAATGCCCGCTGGAGATATGGCCCTTTCCGCTGTAAACGGGCGCCCAATCATGTCATAGTGCCCTCTGGATAGGCCATCAGCCAACGCGGATTCGCGGGAAAGCGTGGAATGACGCATATCGAGCGGTTCAAGGATGTGCTGAGTCACATAATTGGCGTAGGGCTGCCCACTAACCTTCTCAACGATCAGCCCGGCAATGCCAAAGTTGATGTTGCTGTACTGATAGGTTGAGCCAACAGGCTGGGTGAGTTGGACTGCATCGAAATCGCGCACAAACTCTTCCAGACCTTGCTCGCTCGCCCAGAAGCGATTCCCGTCTTTCTCCGAGATTCCACTGGCGTGGTTTAGCAGATTGCGCACCGTGATCTTCGCCGATGCCTCCTTATCGGCCAATTCAAACCAGGGCAGGTACTGCTGGACCGGCGCGTCCAGGTCGATCTTGCCTGCTTCGACGAGCTGCATGACCGCCAGCGCGGTAAATGATTTGGTGACCGAGGCGATGTAGAAGGGAGTTTGCGGCGTAACCGCGCGCCCAGAGGAATCAGTGACGCCAAAACCTTGCAGATGGGCGATCTGGCCGTTCTCAACGATGCCCAGCGCCATCCCGGGAACGCCCAGGTCATTCATCTGTTCCGTGATGTAGGCATCTATGGCGGCGAAATCCGTCTCTTCCTGCAGTGTGGGGCTGGCATCTGTACTGCCAATGTAATGCAGAGCCATCAGGGTCAGGCAAATCAGCGCAAAGAATAGACGATACCAGCTACGTGCGTTCATGAGCGTCTCCTTCCTGAAACAAAAAGAACTATCGTCGGCCGTTCAAGCTACCTATCTGCCAATCACATCTGCCATCTTGCGATTATTGATGAATTGGTCTTTGCCCGATATGGTTGGCGAAATAGCCGCCTTAGCGCGCCATATCCTTTGGCATCGAGCAGCGCGCGCCGGACCTCAACCGACTGCTGGCTCGAGCCTGCCTTTTGCGTTATCGAAGGGTCGCCGTTTTGCGGCAGTTCCACTCGCCGGGATGATTGGCCATTCTGCAAATCGTTCAGCCACTTCTGCACGGAAGCCTGCAGCTCCCCGGTTGACTGGTTAGCCTGAACCACGCCGCTGACCCAATTCTTGGCGTGCCAGTTGATGGCGTTGCGTTGGACGAGATGCCGGAACACCGCTTCAGACTGCGGACCTGGCGCGTCCATCCAGCCTACAGCCAGCAGATCAGGGTTTTTCTTATACCGCTTACGGTGATGGGTCTCACCATTGACCCTGGCGAAAAACGGCGAAACGTTCTGAATCTGGTGGTCCACCATGCTTTTCAGCAGCGATGAATACCCGCCAAAGGTGATTGGTGTGAGATAAACCATCAGATCGCTGGCGGCAAGCGCCTCGGCAATGGTGCGGTTGTCGTCGTTGACGTTGCAGATGCCGGGCGTGCGCATCCAGCAGAAGAAATCGCCGGCGCAGTTGCCGATCTTCTGCTCGCACAAGGCAAAGTGTTCCACAACCCAATCCTGGGCTTGAAGCTGCGCTACCAGCGCCGCGTTGATACGTTGTCCCGTGCTGTCTTTTGCTTTCGAACCATCAATAATAACTGCCTTCATAGTAAATCTCCTTGACAGATTAAGCCTTGTTGTTGGCTGATCTAACGTCTATAGAGACAGTGTAGATTCCCTGCTTGCTCCTGTCATCTGGCGAAGGTTTATTTGCGGGTTTATCTTGGGTTTAGGCGCTGGCTTACAGCACGTATTACGCCGGTTGCGATCTACTTAAAACAACTCCAGCTCGCCGGCCCGGATGATGGCCTGGGCGCGATTGCGCACGTCCAGCTTGCGGTAGATGTTGGAGGAGTGCGCCTTCACGGTTCCCAGGCTGAGGAAAAGTCTGTCAGCGACTTCCTGATTGGCAAGTCCTTCGGCAAACAACCCCAGGACTTCCAGTTCCCGTTCGCTGAGGGGATCGAGCAAGCCCTGATTATACCCTCCAGTCGGGACGGAAAGAATAGCTGTTTCACACGCTTTGATTTGATCTTCCCGGCCCGGTGGGAGTTGATTGGTGGCGGCCAGGCGCTTAGCTTTTTCCAGGGCTGTCCGGGCTTCGGCAGGCTTCCCTTCGAGGTGTTCTATCTGGGCCAGAGTTAAGTAACAGACAACCTGGCTCTCCGCATTGACCCATTGTTTCCCCAATTCCAAACCGGTCGCAGCCAATTTCCGAGCGCCAATCAAATCCCTTTGGGCGAGATGGAGTTCCGCCAGATTAGAATGAACGCCGGCCGTGAATGGTAAGGGCTGTCCGCTGCGGCCGCTGCCCCGCTGCAGGGCTTGATAATAGGCCTTTTCGGATTCCGCCAGATGCCCTTGACTTCCGAGTATATCGCCTATGGCACTCAAGGCGGCTACAGCTAGATGGATGTTTCCGGTTTGTTCGCCAAGCTGGCTGGCTTCTCGCAGGTAGACTAACGCCCGCGACATCTCTTGCCGGAAATGGTAGACCTCGCCCAACACGAAAACCACCACGCAGCGCACGGAGAAGTCATCTTTGGGCAGTAATTCAAGCGCGACATGGGCCTGATCAATGGCCTTATCTAGCTGCCCCTGCCGGGCTGCGGAATAGGCGCGGATGGCAGCGATCTGGCCACGCAGGTCGTCCGGATCATCCAGTGTGTCTAGGTTCTTTTCGGCCGAAGCCAGATAATCTTCGATCGGTCCCAACTCACCAATCAACAAATACACCCAGGCCGAGTCCACGCTGAGTACGGGGTGGGCGTTCACGATTTCTGGTGGCAATTTGCCCAACCAGCCCAGTAACGTGGAGAGTTTGCCCAGATGCAGTAAATCACGCGCCTGGCCTTCCACGATTTCCGCTACCATTTGATAGTCGTTCGCCGCCAGAGCATGCTTGATGGCTTCATCAAATAGGTCATGGTGTCTGAACCAGTTGGCCGCGCGCAAATGCAGGTCAAGGATTTGGTCTGGGTGAAGCCGGCGCAGGCGGCTGGTCATCACAGCTGCAAACAGATGGTGGTAGCGATACCAGTGGTAATCGTCCCCTAACGGAACAATGAACAAGTTAGCCTTTTCGAAGTGTTCAAGCGTCGCTTCTCCGTCAGATTGCCCTGTGAGCGCCTCGCACAAGGAGCCATTCAACCTGCTCAAAATAGAGGTCTGCAAAAGGAATATTTTCAGATTGTCGGGCTGGCGTTCGAGAACCTCCTCAATAAGATAATCGACGATATAGTCATGCCCACCGCCAAAAGCGTGTATCAAATCAGCCGGATTCTCACGCCCCTGCAGGGAAAGCGCGGCCAATTGCAGACCAGTAATCCAGCCTTCGGTACGATCCTGTAACACTTGAACGTTCTGCACCGACAAGTTCAAACCCGCTATATCACGCAAGAAAACGGCCGTATCGTCAAAAGAAAAGCGCAAATCCTTTTCGCGGATCTCAAACAACTCGCCGCGCGCACGCAGCCGTGCTAGTGGGAAGAGCGGGTCAGCGCGTGTCAACAGCACCAAATGCATTTTGGGAGGCAAGTGCTCAAGGACGAATGCCATCATTTGATGGATTTCATGTAACCCAATGACATGGTAATCTTCTAAAACAAGAGCAAAGTCATGGGGGACCGCTGAAAGCTCATTTATGAGGAGCGACACTATTGTCGTGTCCAGGGGATTTTGCGCTCCCTGCATCACGGCACTGCTGTCTTGTCCAAGTCCATCTTGAACATTTTGCAGCGCGGCAATCAGATAAGACATGAAACGCGCCGGATCATTGTCCTCTTCATCGAGCGAGACCCAAGCCAAAGGATAATCCCGTCCCCGCTCTGCACGCCACTCTGCTAGCAGGGTCGTTTTGCCGTATCCTGAAGAAGCAGAAATTAAAGTAAGCCTTCCCCGCTAGACCTGCACCCAGACGCTCGAGCAATGCAGGTCGGGAAACCAGTCGCTGCCGTGGCTTTGGCACAAGGAGTTTGGTTTTAATAAGAACGGATTCCATGAACAGTCCACATAAGGACTACATTGACCTATGTCAATATATTACACCATTTTTGAGCAAAACAGCTCTATGACAATGCAATGGCACAAGATAAAACAACCTCTGTAAAACTAGTATCCTATCCAGTCCTCTGAGCAGTACATCCAATCCTCGTTGGGCAATTTGTTCAAGTAATTCTTCCTGGTAAGGTACAATCGGTTTGATAGATCATGGTTTTCTCCTAAAGTGAATTGGATAATCTCTAGAATACACTATGACCTACTCCAGCCAGAAATTACCGAAAGATAGAATCAGTAGCCAAAATATTGAACCATAAAAGGAGCATTCAGAGATAATAATGGGAAGAATATTGTAGATGAACAAAATGGTGCATATCCCGAATATCGGGGAAATCACGAACGAATCGGGTTTCAAGCTACTGGTGAAAACCAGCAACGGTGAGTTTTCAGTTGGGCAGAATGGCGTCAATGCCATTGCCGCGACGGGCGACGGAAAGGTAGAGTTTATCTGCTTTGATGGCAAGTCGTTGGCGTTGGTGAATTCGGGCATGGGTTATCCGGCCTACTATCCAGTCCACGATGTCGAAATGAAAAAGCCGGTCAAGGCGGTATTGATGGATTTGGATGGAACAACTGTGCGTTCCGAGGAATTCTGGATCTGGATCATTGAAAAAACCGCGGCCAGTCTGCTGGACAATCCCGGCTTTCAGCTCGAAGAGGTGGATATCCCTTTCGTTTCCGGCCACAGCGTTTCAGAGCATCTGACATACTGCATCAACAAATATTGTCCGGAGAAGGCGGTTGAAGAGGCACGCGACTTCTATTTTCAGCACACCCGTTTCGAAATGAACGAGATCGTGGAAGGACGCGGCAGGCCTAACGCCTTTACGCCGACCGAAGGGATTGCGGAATTCCTTTACAAGCTCAAGGAGCGGGAAATCAAGATCGGTCTTGTGACTTCTGGTCTCTACGAAAAAGCATGGCCGGAAATCCTCGACGCCTTCAAGACGCTGGGCATGGGCGATCCGAAGGATTTCTACGATGCGATCATTACCGCCGGCTTTCCACTGCGCAAGGGCAGCGCCGGAACGCTGGGGGAGCTTTCGCCCAAGCCGCATCCGTGGCTGTACGCTGAAACCGCGCGCGTCGGCCTCGGTATCGAGTTTGCCGAGCGCAACTCGGTCGTTGGCATCGAAGACAGTGGGGCAGGGGTCTGTTCTATTCGTCTGGCGGGCTATCCAACTATTGGCATCGGCGGCGGTAATATTATCGAGAGCGGCACGCAGGAGCTGTGCTGCCACTATGTTGAAAACTTTGACGAGATAGCGGAGATCATACTATGAGCCCTTTGGAAACCAACACACTAGACGAGGTCGCAGGCGCGACGCCGCATGATGACGACGACCAGACGCTGAGCTTAACGCTGCTGCGCTGCTTCCCGCTGCGCATCTGCATCACGAACCTGGAAATGACCGACTACAGCAGCCAGGATAACGGTTCGCAGTGCCTCGGCACGCATACCTTCAAATACGGGTTCATGCCGTATTCGGGAACGGCCGAAACGGCCAAGGTTTGGCAGGCCGCTGAGCGCTTCAACCATGCTGTACGTGTGGCGCAGATCGGTCCCTCGGCTGGCGGCAAGCTGCCGCTCGCGCACTCGTTCCTTGAGGTTGAAAACGACGCCCTGCACGTTAGCGCGGTCAAGCAGAGCGAAAACGGCGAAGGGTGCTGAAAATCTGGCGTCTGGGCGCAGTCAAACCGTGAGGAAGTTCAGTCAGCGAGCGGGCGGATTGGGAGAAAGCAGCAGAGTCAATTGACTGCTTGATCGTGACCGTCCACAAATGGCACGGCTGCGCAATAGGCATATAATTCACGGAAATAGTTGTGGGGTTGTATGAATATCGTCGCAGCCGCCTTCGAGAATCGGAGCAGGGTGGCGAGGATACGATGGTAACGAAGTAGAGTTTTTTTACGAGGAGAACCGCATGTCAAGACATTGTAAAAAATCGAACCCTATGTCAACTGTTACTCGCCGCGATTTTTTGCGTCTGGCCGGACTCGGCGCGGCAGGTCTGCTTGTTCCAAGCTGCCAATCCGAGGCACCCGCGGTTACGCCTGTCGCTAAGCCGGCCGGCGACATCTCGGCGCAGGTGGCTGTTGGTCAGGTCAGGACGTATGATCGAGGCGCGATTGAAAATCAGGTACGGGAACTGATCAACGATCTTGGCGGATTGGGCGACGTCGTCAAGCCGGGCGACGCTGTGGCAATCAAGACGAATCTGACTGGCGGTGTCAAGTCAGGAAGCTTGCGCGGCGTCGAGGCGGTTGACAGCTTTGTGACCCACCCGGAAGTCGTCCGTGCCCTGGTCAAAGCGGTGAAGACCGCTGGAGCGGCGGAAGTCTTCATCGTCGAAGCTGTTTACGAGTGGGAATCGTATCGCCAGTGGGGTTACGAAGATATCGCCGCGGATACCGGCGCCATCCTGATCGATCTGAACGACTCGAAGCCATACAATGACTTCCATGATGCTGCAGTCCCGGCCGGTAATTTTGTCTATGATTCGTTTATCTTTAATCCAATCATAGACGAAGTCGACGTGTTCATGTCCGTCTCCAAGATGAAGAACCATTACCTGGCGGGTGTCACGCATACGATGAAGAACCTCTATGGTTTGGTTCCCTATCGCTATTATCGCCTGAACGAACAGGATGAATATCGTTCAGGCTTCCACGGCTTGGAAAAAGAGACACGGAGCCGCTTGCCGCGCATTATTGCCGATCTTAACCGGGCACGGCCGATCGGCTTTAGCCTGGTGGATGGGATCAAGACGACGCAAGGGGGTGAAGGACCGTGGATCCAAACTTCGGACGCAATTGAGCCGGGCCTGCTCGTCGCCGGCAAGAACTGCGTGGCCACCGACGCTGTGGCTACCGCTCTCATGGGCCATGATCCAATGGGAGAGTATCCCAATGCCCCTTACTTACGCTGCGATAACCATTTGAATATCGCCGCGGCATTAGGGCTGGGTACGAACCGCTTAGAGGAGATTGAAGTCGTCGGACAACCGATCGAAGCGGTGAAAATGGCGTTCTCTCCGGCCTGGTAATCTATTTCGGAGTAGATTATGGGCCGGCACAATCGTTGCTGGTCTTTGCGATTGGGAGTACGGTCAGTATGGGCATCAGTTTGAAAATATCACAAATCATTGCCCCGCTCAAAAATGTCAAACTGGTCGTTTTGGCCCTGGTCGCCAACTTTATTTTGGTGCCAATCGTGGCCTTACTCATCACCCTGATCATTCCCCTTAACGAGCCGGCTTGCATCGGCTTGATTTTGCTGGCCACGGCGGCGGGTGCGCCCTTTTTTGCCCAAGCTGGCAGAAGTGGCTAAAGGCAGTACCGCTTTTTCGGTGGGGCTGATGGTGCTGTTATTGGGCTGGTTGTGCTGATGCCGGCTGCCGGCGAGTTGGGGAAACGTATGAAACCCGCAAGCGCTGCTAAAGGAGAGACAGTATCATGAGCATGGGAAGTATTGATTTTTATTTGATTTTCGATCTGTTTTTGCTGCTTTTAATCGGCATGGGGCCCAAGATCGCGCTGGTGCCTTTTCTGGAATTGACGCAGGGAATGGAGCCAGATACGCAAAAGCAGGTGGCGAATCGGATGGTGCAGACGGCCGTTTCCACCTCCCTGCTTCTTGTTGTCCTCGGCTGGTTCCTTATGCGTCTTTTGCATTTTACCCCAGGGGCGGCCAACATCGCGGGGGGCATCGTTTTGCTGCTGCTAGCACTGCATATGCTTATTAGTCCCGGTAAAACGGATCACGCAGAAAAAGCGAGCAAGCGCACGGCGATGCAAATGGCTGTTTATCCACCGGCCGTCCCGTATCTGCTCAACCCGGCCGGTATTGCCGCACTGGTCATTGCCTCCGATGATGTAGACTCGATCCTATTTGGTGCAATTCTTGTGGGACTAGTGCTGTTGGTAGGCGCGATTGATTTTGCCGTTTTCAGAAACATGGATAAGCTGGCCAAACATCTGGATCCTTCCGCCTGGCAATCACAGAAGCCATCTTCGGGGTATTGTTGGCGGCGCTGGCTGTGCAGCTCATGGTAGATGGGCTAGCTCAACTGGGAATCATAACGGCTGTTGCCCATTAGTTGATTGTTGATGACAATTAATTCTACAAGTCTGCGGGAACGTATTATCGCCAAAGGATTCATCAATCCGCACACCTTGACAGCTGATATCAAAGCCGGGTTGGTACTGGGCATCGAAAGCGTCCCAGACGGCTTAGCCCAAGGCTTTCTGGCCTTTGTCAATCCCGTTTTTGGTTTGTACGGTTACATGATGGGCACCTTTACGGGTGCCTTTTTCACCAGCTCCACCTACATAACCATTCAAGCCACCGGGGCGATGGCATTGGTAGTGGCCAGCGTTCCCCAAACGCAGCACCCTGGCTATGGAGACCAAGCCATGTTTACTTTGGCAATCCTGACCGGCATCATCATGTTGTTGGCTGGTTTATTTAAGCTGGGTTCCCTGATTCGTTTTGTGCCCAATGCGGTCATGACTGGCTTCGTTAATGCGGTAGCTTTACTTATTGTGTTGGGACAATTAAGCGACTTTACTGGATATCGTGCCGTCGGTGCCCACAAAATAATGCAGACAATCAACCTCTTCTTCAATATGGACCAAATTCACCTGCAAACGTTGATGGTAGGCCTGTTGACTATCTTTTTGATCCTCACCCTGGAAAAAGACCCGGCTTGGCGCTTTAGGGCTCGTCGCGGCCATGATTGTCGCTTCTTTGCTGATCCCATTATTTGGTTGGGATTCAGTGATGACATTAAACGATATTGCCCAGGTGCCAAGCTCACTGCCACGACTGGTTGGGCCTGCATTTAATCTAGTTCCTGTTCTGATTATTCCGGCTTCATCATTGGCCTTTGTGGGGCTGGTGCAAGGGGCCAGCATCACCAAGAGTCATGTGAACGCGGATGGCAAATAGCCAGATGCATCAGGAGACTTTGTAGGCCAGAGGGTAGCCAATATTGCCTCCGGCCTATTCCAGGGCATGCCTGTTGGCGGCTCTTTTTCGGCAACAGCGTTGGTAACAAATGCGGGAGCCAGGTCACGCTTCGCCAATATCTTTGCCGGGTTGGTTATGGCCGTGGTGATTGTGCTGTTCGGCTCGTCGATTGGCTATGTCGCCATGCCGTCCATGGCCGGGCTGCTCATCGTCATTGGCTTCCGTACCTTTAAGCCGGATCGGGTGGAGATGGTGTGGAAAACCGGGCTGGTGCAGCAGGTGGTCATGGGGATTACGTTTGTGGCCTGTCTCTTGATCTCGCTGCAATACGCGGTGCTGATTTATGCTTGGCGTACGGGACAATAAACAAAAAAGCGTCCAGCCGCTAGGAAAATCGACTGGACGCTGTGTACGATTTCAGGGCCCACAAAAGCGCGGGCGATGCTTCTATTACGGCCTAATCCAGGCGGCTGCGGAACTCTTCCGTCAAGGCAGGAACAACATCGAATAGGTCGCCAACTATACCGTATTGCGCCAGTTTGAAGATGGGCGCATCGGCGTCTTTGTTGATCGCTACGATCACTTTGGAAGTGCGCATGCCGGCCTGGTGCTGGATGGCGCCGCTGATGCCACAGGCGATGTAGAGATCGGGGCTGACGGTCTTTCCGGTCTGGCCAACCTGGTGATCGTAGGGGATCCAGCCAGCATCTACGGCCGCACGGGATGCCCCCAATGCACCGCCCAATGTTTCGGCCAATTTACGAACGGGGTCAAAGCCTTCGGGGCCACCAACGCCACGGCCGCCGCTGACGATGATGCTGGCATCGGTTAAACTGACGCCGCCACCTTTCTCTTGATAGCCAACCACTTTGCTGGGAATACTTTCCTCGTCAACGACCACATCCACCCAGTCGGCCGTTCCTGTGTTGCCGGTCGATTCCGCCTGGGGGAAGGCGCGGCTGCGCAGACTTATGACCTGCGTGCCCCCGGTGACGAAGACGGTAGACAAAAGTTTGCCGGCATACACCGGACGGGTTACTTTCACCGTCTCATCATCCACTTCCAAGGCAATGCAATCGGATACAAGGCCAGCATCCAGGTCGGCGGCAACCCAGGCTGTGAGATCGCGGCCCAAGACCGAGGCACCGGCGAGAATGACCGCCGGCTCATGCTCTTGAGCCAACTCTACAAGCAGGGGGCCAAGGGCCTCAACACGGCCATCTTGCAACGTTTCGTCATCAGCGCCGATCACTTGATCACAGCCCAGGTCAAAAGCGGCAGCGGCTACGGCGGATACGTCCTGACCATATACCAGACCGGTCAACTCCTGGCCCAAATCATCAGCCACTAAGCGCGCGGCGCCGATGGCTTCTTTGCTGATGATGCTAACAGCGCCCTCACGGTTTTCTACGAATACCCATACGCCGCTCATATCACCTTCTCCTCAAACAGCTTGTCGGCCAGAATCCGCGCCTGCTCGGCCACGGAACCGGCCTCAATCATCTCGACTTCACCTTCACGTGGGGGCATGCCGTAAACACCTGACCAGTCAACTTTGCTGGCCGCCGCGCCGACATCACCCTCGATGTCCAGATCAGCGGCAGTCCAGGTCGGGATTATGGCGCGGTTTGCTTTGCGAATGCCCATGAATGAAGGATAGCGGGGCTCGTTAAGCTCTTTCACCGTGCCGAGTACCACGGGCAATGGCGCGGTCACGGTCACTTTGCCATCATCGGCCAGCCGTTCCACGGTAATGCGGCCGTCGCTGATCTCCTTGATGGCTGTCACAAAGGTCAAGGGCGTCCATCCCAGTTTGCGAGCTGTCTGCACGGCCGTCTGCCCACTGTCACTGTCAATGGCTTGTTTGCCAAACAAGGCAATCTGAACATCGCCAACTTTGTTGATAGCCGCGGCCAGGATGCGCGCCGTGCCCAAGGAATCTGATCCGGCAAACGCCTCGTCGGAGACGAGGATCGCGTCCGTGCAGCCCATAGCCAGGCAAGTTTTTAGAGCGTCTAGACTGGACTCCTCGCCCACACTAAGGGCGATGGCGTCTGTTGCGCCGTGATTCTCTTTGAGGCGAATGGCCTCCTCGATGGCGTACTCATCCCAGGGATTGACAACGTTTGGCTTGCCACCTGGATCATCCCAACTTACGACCCCATTTTCGACGGAGAAAACGGCCGTTGTACTGGGTGTCTGTTTCGTACAAACAACAACTTTCATTAAAACCTCCAAACCTTCACTTGCCAGATCTTATCAGGAGCTCTGTCGCGCGCCGTGAACAGCGCGACGTATGCTATGTTTCAACCAATAACGACTCATTCAACGCTTCAAATCGCTCGACGAAATCCTCGTTGGAAAACAGAAAGGTAGCAGTCCGCCAGGAAAATGTCTCCAATTGCGCCGATTTCTGAATTGCCTGCTTCTCCGGCAATGCCGCCCTGCCGATGGCTCGACGAAACAACGAGGTTACCAAACCAGCAATTCCAACACCGAGGAGCAGCGCTAGCGGCAGTCGCAACCAAAAGACGAAACCCGACATCAGCAGGGACGCACCTACCGCGGTTACCAGGCCAGCCCCAGCAGAAAAAAGCCGGCTTGATTTCTGCAGACGTTCTTCACCGGCCGATTGCCGCCGCAGTTGGGAAGCACATTTATCGCAAAGCGGCACGTCTACCTGGCGAATAGTACGGCCGTCCTTCCTCTCCAAAGGCATGCTCTCCTGCGCAGGGCGTGCACAGTGCACGCATATGGCGGGGAAGCGCATGGTCTCATTGGGGCCAATCTTTATCTTCACTTCGCGGTTGCTCATTTTTCCTCCGGCCAAAACTGTGGATCAGTTACAAGCAGTAAGCAAGGGAATGGCTCACGCCGGAGATTTGTGGCTGAGTCCCACACTGTCTCAGAAGCGCTTGGTTGTTCGTCGTTAGAGGAGAATTGGTGCATAGGCTTAGCTAGCTCATTTTGCCTGTTTGGTCGGGTTCAAATTTGGGCAATTCGACGCCCTGATTATAATGCCGCAGTGCGTTATGAGCAAATCTGGCTATTCGTTGATGCCAAATACGAACACACCTTGACGGCCGTATAGCATCTCCATTTTAGGATTACGCGCCAACACTGCCGGGTCAAAGAAGCCTCCCTTCTTGCCGATGAAAACGTAGTCAATCCCTTGCTCGCGTAACCATTCGGCCTGGGCAGGATCGGACCAATCTGAAACGGCACTGGCCAACTGGTTAAATTCACGCACCGCGATGAAGAGGTCGCGATTATAGATGTGATCGACAGGAGGTGTGCTGGCGCTGCGACCTGTTAAAGGCAGCAGCCACGCGCCGCCATCAGCCGCGGCCCAGGTCTCGCCCAACCAGCGCCAACTATTCACAGCGATGCTGGCCTCAGCAGGCAAGTTGGCATCGACCCAGCGCAAAGCAACGAGATCTTCGGGCTGGGCCAAAATGGTTTGCGAATTAAGAATGCTGATCTGCTGGCGAACACCAAAGAGGAACATGGCTGCGAGTAATATCCCGGCCAGGCTGTACCCGGCCAGCTGCAAGAGCCAATGTTGCTGCCTTAACCAGCGCCAAAGCTGTTCGACTACAATAGCCAGAAACATAGCCAGGGGCACGAAAAGGATGATGTACATGCTGTTCAGGTTGACAAGGGATGTTACGGTCAGCCCAAAACGGTCGGCAGAAAGCAGGAGAAAGAGACCGGCCACCCAGGCCACCAAAACCAACGGCAGAACAGCCCAATGCCGGCGACGTATGGCTGCAATAACTGCCAGCAGCACACCTGCCGCGGCAATATAGACAAATGCCTGCTCCCATCCTGTATTGAAGTAACTCACGGGGAAGCTGTTGTAGTTGGGTATCGTCTGGCCGACACGCTGCAAGGAGTTCGTGTTTGTCAGCAACTGGACCAGCCGTGGCGCAACCAACAAAAGGGCCAAACCGGCGGCCATGGCCAGCCAACGACTATGGCGACCCAGGCTTACCAGCCAAACCAGGAGGGCAAAAGGTAGGTAGTAAAGAAAAACGCGAAAATGGGTCAGGAACAAGCCGGCAGCAAGCAGAGCCACCAGCCACCAAATGCGCTGCCAACCTCCTTGTCCGCGCACCAGGCGCCAGGTGAGGGCCAGTAAGATGGGCAGCAGAAAAACGGCCGTTAGCTGGGTAAGACGCCCCCAGGTAACATAGTAGGCTGGAAAAAAGAAGGGGAGCGCCACTAGAAAAGCGGCCAGTAAGCCTGCGACCTGGCGGCGAGTGGCCAGCCAGACGGTGGTATATAGCGCCAAGGGCACGAGGGCGTTCAATAATTGACCCAGATAGAGCAAGAGTCTTTCCAAGGGCCAGGCACTCAGCAAAGAAAGGCTGCTGGAGAGGGTATGGAAGCCAAAATGGTAAGGGAAGCGATCCACCGGCAGGAATGGCGCATAATCGCTGATGGTCTGGCCGCTGTTGGCCATAACGGCCGTGATCAGGGCATGGCGGCTTGAATCAACCCAGGGTGGGAAAGAAAGATCACGCACGGCCAGCAGCCGCACGGCCAAGCCAACCAGGATAATAATCAGCAGAAACAGATGTTCCTTGCGCCAGGATAAGGTCAGCGGCGGATGTGGCGGCAGATCGTTCAGCTCCCCGGCCTGTTGAATCCGCTGCCGGCGATCCGTTTTGTCGCGCCACCACAGCCAGGCCACGGCAAACCAGCCGGCGGCGGTGACCAACCACAACAGCCAACCGGTCCAGCGACCGCCAATCACGGTCAGCCAGAGCCAAAGTAAAGGCCAGGTGGCTATCCCTAAGGCGAGCGCCGTGCCCGACCAGGCAGCGGGATCCCAAGGCCAGGCGTTCGCCGCCGTTTGCGCTCCCTGCACAAGGGATGCTATCCAACGTTTATGGAAAAGGAGCAGCAAAAGGCAGCCGGGCATTGGCAAAAAAACCAAGGCCAGCAGGAATAACAATCCCTCGTAATAGAACGTCTCGCCCAGGGATTTGAGGGCACCGAGCCAGGTGAGATGGTAGCGAGTCAGAAAGTGCATGTCCTGCGCGGTGGTCAGAACGGGATCTTCGCCCGGCAGGCTGCCTTGCAAAGATACGGCGCCGTCCTCATAACTGTCGAGACTGTATCCCCACACCGACACCGTGTTTTCACTGCTGCCGCTTACCTTGAGCGTATACTGCCGTCCGGCTGAATCCGCCTGGCGGGAAAAGGGAAATCTGATGACCTGGTTATGGGCGATCGTGGCCGTATCTAGCCCCTTTTCGCCCAGCAGATCGCCATTTTCCGCCAGTAATTGTAGGGTCAAACGGCCGTTGTCTATTTCCGTCGTTTCCCCATATCGCGCCAGCATCAGCTCAATCTCCTGCAAGCCGTCATGCCGCGGCACGAAACTCTGCGTGATAGTCAGGTCTCCACGAGGTATGGGCAAAGCGGTGTCAATGCGCCCCTGGTTGAGATCGACGTCGACGAGGGAATCAAACAGACCGGTAACACGGGCAGGTTCCACCTGGCTCCAGGCCCATATGGCAACGAATAATGCTATCGCACCCACGAGCATGGGCAACCAGAACCACTTGCGAGTAAGCCGCCGGGTGCGTTCCCCCCATTGTTCAGATGCTTCGTTGTTTGCTGCGTCTTCCATCACCGAGATCACCCAGATAACACCTGGCGACTGATGATAACGCAGCCCATGACAGCCGTCCACCCGCCCGACTCATCAAGTATTGGCGTAAGATGGCAGTCAGGGACTATCTTCCTGTTCTTGTTCTTGCCGCAGTTTGGCTATTTCCAGCTCCTTGTGGGCAATCTCGCGCTTCAAGTTCTCGATCTGCAAATCGTGCAAGGCTGTATCCCGCCGGTCCTCACGAATGGCAAAATAGGTCGTGGCAATGAAGCCACCGCCTGAGGCAACGGCCGTGACGATTGCCAGCACCATGTTCCAGTTTGAATCCGCTTCTGCAACCAGCTCGCCGCCTTCCGGCCCTATAGTAGGTTTATCCAAACCGTTAGATGGAGCGCTCTCGGTCCGGGACGTCGTACCCAGGCCGGTGAAGATGAAGAAAAGCGATAAAACAAACAGGACGCCCCAAAATACAAGCAGTTTTGAGTATTTTCCAGACATATCAGACTCCAGGCGAGCAAAATGCTCTTAAGTGGGAAACGCCATTGCCTCTAGAATTGTTCCCTATCTTATCAAACATAGAGTGAAACTGAGAACTCCTGACGGGGAAGTAGTCTATGCGAAGACAGTGATTGCCGTTGAATGAAGAGTGACATATTGACTGGACAAGGGAATCGTGTAAAATCCAACTTACCGACCGACCGTCGGTCACATACCAACCAGAGGCGGAGTAAGGGTCGTATAAAGAGAGAGATGAACATGGCGAGAGTCGTCAAAGAGTACGATGAAAGACGCAGCGAAATCCTCGATATCGCTCAGGAGCTTTTTTATGCCAAGGGTTATGAGCAAACATCGATAAAGGAGATCATCGACGGCGTTGGCATCGCCAAGGGCACTTTTTACCATTACTTCTCCTCTAAAAACCAACTATTGGATGAGCTTATCGAACGCATGCTGGGTCAGACTATCCAGATGGTTGAGCCGATTGTGGCAGATGAGAATCTCGATGCGTTGGGTAAATTTCACCTTTTCTTCGGCACAATCGAGAATTGGAAGATCGAAAATAGGGCTTTTTTCAAAGGCTTACTTCAGGTCTTCTATCATGATGACAATGCCATAATGCGACATAGGCTAAAAGCGGCATCCGTTACTGCGACAACACCTCCTCTATCTAAGATAATCCAGCAGGGTGTTGAAGAGAGCGTTTTTGACACATGCTATCCTGACGAAATTGGTGAAATCATCATCGTGATCGGGCAAGCGTTGGCTGAAAAGATAGCCTTCTTGTTGTTGGCAGAAGATGGCAGTAAAGCTTCACTCCGCACCATTGAACGCAAGATAGCGGTTGCGCAATATGCGATGGAACGGTTGTTAGGAGCGCCCAGTGGTTCGGTCAAGATATTTGATTTCGGCCGGCTGAGCCAGTGGTTTGAACCAGATGAAATACCGGCAGAGAAAACCATGGATGCGCAGCTTGCCGCCAGAACACCGTTGGCATAATTGATGAACATTCCAGCGATCAAAACAGCGAACCTGAACCTGCGTGCCTTCAGCGAGAAGGATGCCGATGATATGCACCATATCTTGATGGGCGAGCGCGTTTTAAAGTACTTTCCAAGCAGTTCTCCCCCCTCCCGGGAACAAGTTGCGAAAATGATCCGCAGCTTGCTCCAACATTGGGCTGAGCGAGGGTACGGATTATGGGCGGTCGAATCAAGCCCAACAAGGGAATTGATGGGACGCTGCGGTTTGCAGTACCTGCCGGAGACGGACGAAGTTGAAGTGGATTTCATATTGGGCACTGAGTATTGGGGACAGGGCTTCGCGACTGAGGCAGGAAAAGCCAGTTTGCAATTTGGGTTTGAGAATCTGGATTTGGATATAATTGTGGGCATCGTACATACAGATAATATCGCATCACAGCGTGTACTTGAAAAAATAGGGATGCGGTTTGTGGAAGCGAAAGAGTACTTCGGCATGGCGTGTTATCGATACGCCATAGAAAGGAGCTGATCGAATGGGTAAATATATAAAAATGGCGTGGCGCAACATGTGGCGCAATTGGCGACGGACATTAATCGCCTCCATCGCCATCGTACTGGGCATGATCTTGCTCATTTTCATGGATGCAATGATTAGAGGTTCTGACCAGGCGATCTACAGCAATGCGGTGCGCCTGTATGGGGGCAATGTGCAGGTTCATGCTCCTGGTTTCCGTGATAAATCGACCCGGCTTCCTTTGCTGCCGCTGGACGACGGGGACTTCGTGATCGAGAAAGTGGCTAACGAGCCACATGTGGTGAACGTCTCAAAACGAATCAGCACCGGAGGTATGGTTAGCAGCGGGGAAAGCTCTTACCCGGTGAGCATCACCGCCATCCAACCAGAAAGCGAAGCATCTGTCAGTCTCGTCGCCGAGAATATCAGCCAGGGGCGCTTTTTGAACAGTGATGACGGCGACAATATTCTGATTGGGCAAGAAATGGCCAATTTGTTAGATGTTGGTGTAGGCGACCGTGTCACGCTGGTGGGGAAGCGCAAGGATGAATCGATGCGACAGCGTTCGATGACCGTGGTCGGTATCTTCGACTTAGGACTAGGCGATGCCGAAAAGGGGCTGGTGTACATCAATCTACCTGTTGCCCAGACCCTTTACAATCTGCGCGATCAAGAAACTGAAGTGGCTATTACCATGGAGCAAATTGGCCAGGAAGACGATTTGATATCGGACCTGGAATCCGATTTATCCAACTATGAAATTGATTCCTTTTACGATCTGCGGCCCGAGATCGGGGAAATATTGGCCCAGAAAGGTGCTTTCACCACAGCTCTCGGTTTTATTGTGCTGCTAATGGCCAGCATCGGCATTTTAAATCTTATGCTGATGGCCGTTTATGAACGCACGCGTGAAATGGGCGTTCTGGCCGCTTTGGGTATGAAAAGCCGGCAATTGATGGGGCTTTTCTTATTAGAAGGCACATTTATCGGCATCATTGGGGCCGTCCTCGGCTGTCTTGTCAGTTGGCTATTGGTAGCCACGGTCGCCCGGATCGGTATTTATTTACCTGTTATGGAGGGAACGGGCGACATAACCGCCCTAATCGGCAGCAGGCTCTATCCCAGTATCCCTATTGCTAACATCGTGTTTTATGGCGTGGCGGTTGTAATTATTGCAGCACTGGCGTCGCTAATCCCAGCCTGGCAGGCTTCGCACAATGAGCCGGCCGAGTCGCTGCATCATATTTAGGAAGAAAGATGGCAATAAAAAGATTTTGGGTGATCGCCTATCGCGATCTGGTAAGAAACCGGCGACGAACGTTATTAACGCTTTTGGCCGTGGCCTTGGGTATGACGGTCCTGATTATGATGAGCGGCCTGGTAGCCGGCATCATTTCAGGCAGCCTGCGTGACAATATCCGACTGAACACAGGACATTTGCAGCTGCGCGACGATACGTATGAAATAGAGAAGTTGAGTTTGTTGTCAAAGGATCTTCTGCAAGACATTGACACCCTGACAGCCCGAGTCGAAGCGCTCAGCGAAGTGCAATCTGCCGCTCCTGTATTGTGGACCAGCGGCGTTCTGAGTACAGTGCGTGAATCAACCGGTTTACAAGTGACCGGGATTGATCCCGCCGACGATTTTCATGCACGGATACGTGAGGGAATCGTAGCCGGTGACTATCTGGCGGCCGACGACCGCGGCCTGATTCTGATCGGTAAAAGGCTGGCCGATGACATGGAGATAACAGTTGGACAGCGGGTAAGCCTGGCCATGGGTCGCGCTGATGGCCAAGTTGACGAGGGTATATTCACCGTAGCTGGTCTTTTCAATACGGGTATCGGAAACTATGATCAGAACACAGTGATTATGCCCCTGGCGCAAGTCCAGGCATTCACCAACAGTGGCGACCGGGCTAGCAGCATTATCGTGATGCTTCACGATCAAGAAGACACAGCCAAGGTAGCCGCTGCCTTACAGATAACTGGTATCCAAATCCTTACCTGGGAAGATTTAAATTCCATATTACTAACCACAATGGGAACAGCGATGGGGTTTTATTACATCCTCTATATCATTGTAATCCTGGTTGTGGCAGTGTTGATTGCCAATACGCTGTTAATGTCTGTTTTTGAACGCACGCGTGAATTGGGTATCCTGGCTTCTCTGGGCATGAAAGGACGGCAAATCATGCTGATGGTTTTATTCGAAGCGGTCATCTTGGCGCTGATAGGCGTTGCTGCCGGACTTGTACTGGGAGCAGCTGTTGTGGCTTATCTGGCAAGGGTAGGAATTGAATTCAGCGCCGATGCGATGGCTTCAGTAGAAGGAATGGCTTTTGGGAACAAGATGTATCCCGCATTTGCTCCTGGTGAGGCGATCACGCTCTCCCTGCTAATGTTCTTCATAGTTTCGCTGGTATCACTCTATCCGGCCTGGTATGCTTCGCGAATGGAGCCAATTAAGGCATTGCACGCAGTGTGAAATTTGTGGGGCATGATTGCTACTTGCCCTGGCGAACAAGTTGCAGCTTGTTTTATATTGAAGAGGAAATCAAATGTCAGTTATTGAACTGGAAAATGCAACAAAAATATACACGATTGGTGAAGTAGAAACGCGCGCCTTGGATAGCGTTACGCTCACTATTGAAGACGGGGAATTCACGACGATCGTCGGCCCCAGCGGCTCGGGCAAGACGACGATGTTGCAGTTGATGGGCTGCCTGGACCAACCGAACAGCGGTATCGTCAGAATCAACGGGCAAGATGTGACCCAATATAGCAAAAACAAACGGGCAGAGCTGCGGCGGGAGATGATTGGTTTCATATTTCAATTCTTCGCTTTGGTTCCTGTGCTCAGCGCCTATGAAAATGTGGAACTGCCCTTGTTGTTAAATGGCGTTAAAGCTAGCGAGCGCAAAGAGCGGGTTATGGGTTTGTTGGATGCCGTGGGCTTGTCTGACCGCATAAAGCACCGCCCCGACCAGTTGAGCGGCGGACAGCAACAGCGCGTGGCCATTGCCCGGGCCTTGGCTTCCGATCCTTTGTTGGTGCTGGCAGACGAGCCAACGGCTAACCTTGATACCGAGAATGGCCAGCAGGCGATGGAAATCATGCAGAAGCTCAACGAAGAGACGGGGACGGCATTTGTCTTTGCCACACATGATACGCGCGTTATTGCATACGCGCGGCGGGTGGTTGAGATGCAGGATGGACAAGTCATCAATAACGGAACGGGATGAACTGGCCAAGATGCACCGGCGCGACCGCTGGGAACACGAAGCCAAGCGCGAGGCGAAGAAATGCCGCAGCTCAAGTTGCTAGAACTGCGCGAGATCATATTGTCAAAGCTTGGTAGAAGCGCTTTACTCTTGGGGTGGGAAGGGCACTGCTAAAGTCACTAATGCTCGCAAGACTACACCTGAGATACTGAGAGAAATCCAATGGAAGAAACATTAGATCCCGATGATTGGGAAGCTATGCGGGCGTTAGGACACCAAATGGTGGACGATATGCTGGAGCATATGCGAACTATTGGAGAGGGGCCTGGCTGGCAGCATACCCCTGATGAAGTCAGAGCACATTTTTGCCGACCGTTGCCGCAGGGCCCCCACCCGCCACAGGAGATATACGAGGAGTTCCTGGATTATGTGCTGCCTTACCCCATAGGGAATACGCACCCCCGCTTCTGGGGCTGGGTCCTGGGGACAGGGACTGTTTTGGGGGCCTTCGCCGAGCTGCTGGCAGGGGCAATGAACAGTAATACAGGGGGCGGAGCTTACCACAGCGCCAACTACGTTGAGAAACAAGTGATCGATTGGATTAAGGAAGCGCTGGGCTATTCTCCTTCCGCCGGCGGGCTGCTGACCAGTGGAGGCTCGATGTCCAACCTGACCGGGCTGACGGCCGCTCGCAATCTGAAGGCCGGTTATAACATTCGCCAGGAAGGGGTCCGCAGCGAGTCAGGCAGAATGACGCTGTACGCCTCCGAGGAGATCCACTCTTCAGTCCAAAGGGCTGTGGAGTTGTTGGGGTTGGGTCTGGATGCATTACGATCCGTGCCGGTCAATGATCGTTTCCAGATCGACTTGCAAGCGCTGCAGGAAGCAATCGATCAGGACCGGCGCGCAGGTTGCCGGCCGTTTTGCATCGTAGGTGCAGCCGGGACGACCAACACGGGGGCTATTGATGACCTGAACACACTGGCCGACATTTGCCAGGAAGAAGAGCTCTGGTTTCATGTTGACGGAGCCTTTGGGGCGTGGGCTGCCCTGGCACCCAGCGCCAAGCAATTGGTGGCGGGGATGGAACGAGCGGATTCGCTGGCACTGGACTTGCATAAGTGGATGTACATGCCCTATGAAATCGGGTGCGTTCTCGTGCGGCAAGAAGATGATCTGGACAAAGCTTTCTCTCTGACGCCGGCCTACCTGGAACATGGCAAAGGTAAGCGGGGCTTGACCGGGGCAGACATTCCCTGGTACAGCGATCAGGGTGTGCAACATTCCCGTGGATTCCGGGCATTGAAAGCGTGGATGTCTTTTAAAGAACATGGCATCCAGAAGTACGGCCGTTTAATTGAGCAAAACATCGCCCAGGCCCATTACCTGGCCGAACTGATCGAAGCCGCACCAGAACTAGAACTCGCTGTTCCGGTGACGCTGAATGCCGTCTGCTTCCGCTACAGAGAAGAGGGGCTCGACGAAGCCAGGCTGGATATGTTAAACAAAGCGATCGAGATCGAGCTTCACGAACAAGGTATCGCCGTGCCCTCCGTGACCATAATTCATGGTAAGACAGTGCTACATGTAGTGAACACCAATCATCGCAGTCGCAGAGAGGACTTCGATATGCTGGTGCGTGAAGTCATACGGATCGGCAAAGAACTTGTCTAGATCGCGATCAACGAGTTCGCGCAGAGAGGGCTGCGCGTAAGGCGGGAATGGCTTCTGGCTCGTAAAGCAGCCAACGCGCCAATTCATCATGGGCCAGGTTGCTGCGCCATTGCCGGTAAGTACGGCCCTCCAGATCGCGGAAGAATAAGGCTACCACAATCGGGGCAGTCTCACCGCTAGGGTAAGCATAATATACTGTGGTCAAGATCCCAGGCAGCGAACCATTCTTATAACCCAGGTTACTAAACAGCGCCTGGTTAGCGTCGAAGCGCATGGGCCATTCCAGGAAGCGCCGGGCAATAAAGCTGCTGTCGCCGTTGCTGAGGCCGTTTTGGGCGATACGTGCCATGAGCTGGGCATAATCGGCCGCGCTGCCCTGAGCATTGAAGTCCTGGGTGAAAAGGCGCTGAGTCTGGCCTGAAGGTTGACGGGTGCGGCGTCGCCATTCTATCGCCGTCTGGCGAAACTCGGCGTCAGCGCTGAAATTCTCGGTGAGCAGCATGGCGTCTCGCCCGTAGCTTTGCGGATCAGCGATATAACGCTCCCAGGCTTGATACCCGTTGTTTTGTGGGAAGACGTGGTTTCCCATGGCCAAAAATTGTCCCAGGAAAGGACAGGGGGCGGTCTGGCTGCTGAGACCGAGGGTGACGGCCGTCTCTTCCAGCGTCCTCTGCCCCAATAGCAAGTGCAGATAATCGGTAGCGGCATTGGAGCTGTTGGCGATCATCATGCCCGGCACTTCGTCCAGCAAGATGGCGGGCGGGTTGCCGAAGATACGGCCGTTGTCCTCAAGCTGGGTCAAAGCGCCGGGGTGAGCGCCGAGGTCGATATTGGGCAAGTAGAAAGCTTCTAGCTCATCCAGCGGGATCGTTTGCGTGGGATCAAGTTCCCCGGCGGCAACCGCTTCGGCATAGGCGACAAGATGGAGAACCTTGACCACGGAGGCCAGGGGCATGGGTGCGTCAGCATTGAGATAGACACCCTGCTCTTCCTGGCCAACACGATAGGCAGCCAGCCCCACGGTTCCTGGCGCAGTTAAGATGCGGTCGAGGGCAGGTTGGGCCGAAGCAGGGAGCAAATCTTGCAGCCGAGCTAGCGCCTGCGGATCAGGATCGAGGGTCTCAAGCAGCGGGCCGTCGTAGGCAGAGAGAATGGGTAAAATCTGGCCACATGCGGGAAGGGTGCCTGTTAAGAGCGCGGCAGCAGTGGGCGTGGGAGTGATGGCGGGAACCGGAGTGGGGGCTGCCGTTGGAATTACGGCCGTGCCGGGGGCGGTTGGCAGCAAAGTAGGAAACGCTGCCGAGGGGGTTATCTCCGGCAAGACCAGCGGCGGCGGCGAGAGCGCGGTAGTCTGGTTGGCGGATGGCAGCGATTGACAAGCGACAAGCAGCAGCGTCAATACCGCGACGATAATAAAAATGACGGCCGAACGATGCACAATGCGAACTCTAGCGGCAATGCTCATAACTTCCGCTGTAATCAAATAATAGATAACAGCGATCAGGTGGCACTTGTTGTGTATAAATTCTATGCAAGCTGGGATTCCTGCGATCCCATTAAAGCACAGTGCGTGACATTATAAACAACAAGTGCCGGGCAAGCCGCTATTGCCGGATTTTCTGAGCAAACGTTATACCGCTATCGCGTCACGGGGCGCATCCACATAGAGCCGGCGAATGACGTTCTGGATTAGAGATTGGTATTGCTTGTCGGAAGCATCCAGATGCGCCTGCTGCACTTCCTCCATCAATGCTTCCAGATCTAAGCCGAGCTTCTCAATTTGCTGGAGATGCACGGCGGCACCTGCCCGATCTTCATTGACGGTCAGTCCAACCGAACCGTGATCGAGAAAGGCGTCGAGCATTGCCGGCGTGAAGGTGAGCACTGTATGCGGGCCAATCAAGGCATCAGCATAGAGTGTGTCAGCATAACGCGCGTCATAGGGCGTGATGCGCGTCCACTTCGGCCTGAGCACTCGCGCGCCGCGGGCCGCCAATCGCTGCCAACGCGGACCGCTGAAGATCTCCTCGAATCGCGTATACAGCATACGGGCCATGGCGATGCCCGTCTTGCCCATCAAGTCTGGCCTGTCTCTGGCCGCCAGCTTCTCGTCAACCACCCTGTCAATGGCGGCCAGCGAAAACGAGGCCACGGCCGTTGGGGCGGTGCGCCAGGCACTGTGCGTCTCGAAATAGGTCTCCAATCCGGCGATATAGGCTTGGGCTGCGCGCTCAAAAACGCTGATGGAGAAGACGTGGGTGATATTGAGGGAAACACCGTCAGCGGTGAGGGTCTGCAAGGCGGCAATGCCTTGCCGCGTCGCCGGCATCTCGACCATGACGTTGCCGCGATCGATCCCTGTCAACAGGCGGCGCGCGGTGGCCACGGCGCAAACCTGCTCCCCGGTCAGCGAGGGATCCAGCTCAATGCTGGCAAAGCCATCCAGACCATCGCTACTTTCATAGACGGGATGCAGAAGATCGGCGGCACGCTGTACGTCGTCGACCATGAGCGCTTCCTGGATACGGGTGGTCGGCGTGCCGGCCAGCACCTCGCTGCGTATCTGTTTATCATAGTCGTCATAGTTGGAGATGGTCTCCTCGAAAACGGCCGCGTTGGCCGTGACCCCCTGGATGCCCACCGCTAGCCACTCGCGCAGCCCACCGGATTGAATAAAGGCGCGGCGCATATAGTTGAGCCAGGTAGATTGCCCTAGTTCGTGTAATTGCTGTAATTTATTCATGTTGATCCCCCTTGTGCTTACTAGTGCCCTCAAATCAGCGGCTTCCTAGTCGCTTGCATATGGTATGCAAGTCTCTGTCTAACAGAGCTCTGTGCGCGAAGCCAGTGGCGATGAAGGCTATATTGTGAGGTGCTTTGGCTCACCTACTAACAGTATAACTCACTAAGCAAGCAAAAAGATAGAGGGGTTGGATTATCGCCTTTACCGCCCTCATCTTACACGACCTTAACGCCATGCCAAAAAGCCACATGATCTTTGATCTGTTGGGCCGCACTTGAGGGCTGTGCATAATACCAGGCGGCGTTGCGGTTTGTCTGGCCTTGCACTTCAATATCATAGTAACTGGCCACCCCTTTCCAGGGACAGGTGGTGGCATAGCTGCTCGCATGGAAATACTCCCGGTTTAGGGATTCGGGCGGAAAGTAATGGTTTCCTTCTACAACTTTGGTGTCGTCACTTTCGGCCAACACGGCCCCGTTCCAGATCGCTTTGGGCATACTAGTCATACTCCTTTTGAGAATTGTTGTCGAGCTAAAAACTTTGGCGAAAAACTATCGCGTAGTGCCACCAACTCTGTCATTTAGCGCACAATGCAAGGCAGCTTACAGCCGCTAGACGACGATTGTGTGTTAAACTTCGCTTGTTTAGACAATGTACAAGCCATTTTTCTTACAAACAGAGTGCGTGGTGCCGGGTTAGCCGACAGCCGTCACTCATTTGCCGAGGTATCCGAACGCACCCGGCGCGCCATCACAAACGACAACTAGTTTGGAGTAACGACTTTAGTCGCCTCACCGCTGAAGCAGGCACTCCAAACCGATCTCGAAGGAAAAACGATGAAACTATTTGGCTTCTTAAAAAAGGATAAAGCTCCAGAGCGAACATGGGCTGTAATCGACGTCAACGATGGGAACTTTAGGCAACAGGTGATCCAGCGATCTTATAAAACCCCGGTGATGGTGGATTTCTGGGCGGCGTGGTGCGGCCCGTGCCGCCAGCTTGGGCCTGTGCTGGAAGATATGGCAGTAGATCCGGAGAGTGATTTTGTTTTGGCAAAGCTGGATACGGAACATAATCAGCGCACAGCAGGAAAATTCCAGATCCAGAGTATTCCGGCGGTGAAAGTGTTCCGCAATGGGCAGGTTGTCGGCGAATTTACGGGAGCGCGACCGGCGGTCCTGGTGAAACGATTTGTGCAGGGTACCCTGGAGCAGCCACCCCCTACACCACGCATCGGTGGCAGTTCCGACCCGGCCCAACGCTTAGGACAGGCCAAGCAGCATCTGCGTAAGGGGCGCGGTTTTGAGGCGTATGTACTCCTGGATAATTTCCCACAGAGCCCGGAAACGGAAACGGCCGTGCAGCTGCTTCCTTTAGCGCGTTTCCTATTCGACATGGATGATGGAGATGGGTTAACAGGGCTAGAAGCGCTGGACAAGCAGTATAGTGCCGCCACAAGAGCGATTCAGCAGCGTAAGTATGGCAATGCCCTGGATGCCCTGTTTGCCGCCCTGGAGCTGGGTGAAGATATAGATCGCAACTACGCAGAAGGCGTGATTGAGGGCCTATATGCGCTGTTGGGTGAGGAACACCAGATTACGCAAAAGTATCGGGGAGATAGTCGGTAGTCTGGTAGTCATTATTTTGTACTGCCCAATCAAAATAGGACCCATTTACCGTTGTCCGCCCGCCTGATTAATAGGACCCAGCCTGCTTTGTCAATCACGGCCGTATCCACAACCGCCACTGGGGTGGGTCGGGAAAAGACCGTGGCCCGTAACGGCTCAAGCGATTCTAAATCTGTAGCCGTGGCCAAGGCCATCATCTCTAGCGAGATTGTCTACAATTCCCGGCAGCGCTCTCGTTCGTAAATATTGTCGCCAAAATACAGACCCATAGCTGCCAGGTCTCGCAAGCGGTCAGCCCAATAGGCAATCTTTTGCGCTGGTCCATTGGATGATAATTCTTTCAAGTCATTCCCTCTCTTTCGCTTGCTACCGTGTTAATCAAATGATTGCTCTATTTTTCCGGAGACTTCGTCGTGTTTTGTGGTAGAAAAAATAAGCTTTCAGTTTCCGGGAAAAGTGTGCTTACGGGGCCAGTACAATAAATGTCGCTTCCTGTTGTAGCTCATCATTAACATACAGCTGCAAGCGATAAGTCGCTGGTTCCAGGCCGCTTCCCTCATTATCATAGATTGAGATATCGCGCAGCGTGCCATCACTATCATACTCTCCCCAATTCCAACCTTCTTCGCGGGTAAGCCAGATCTGATCGTCACGAAACCAGATGCGCCGGATTTTATCCGCCGGCGACATACTTGAATAATCCCAAATTGCATAGACTTCTTCTGTACCGGCCGGGAACGTATCTTCGGCCCCGGCATCAGCCGCCGCTGCAAAGTATAAGCCGCTAAAGCCGGCGAATTCTTTGCCGGCTAAAGAAGGTGTTCCCGTAGGCACAATAACCGGCGCCTCAGCTGCCGTAGGCATGTATGTTGGACTGGGCCTGGTATGCGTAATGGTTGGGTCAACCGCTACCGGCGTCACAACCTCAAGAAGGTCGACTGTTGCCAGCACCCCCGTTACGGCCGTTGGTGACACTTGCAAACGAGGCGTATCTCCCGGCGCGAAATTGCGACAGGAGGTCAAGAACAGCAAAAGAACAAGCCAGGAACCCAGATATTTAGCAGACACAACCACCTACCTAGACTTTATATCCCAAGTTATCCCAAAAGGCTATTTGGGATAACTTGGGATAATCAAGAACGCATCTTTTCCAGAGGATCGCAGCTAACATTGGCCAAGATATCATCAAACATTAATGGTATCAACGCCGCTCCCATGATAGAATAGAGGGTCGCACTGGCACAAATGAGCTAATTTTCCACAACTGTTTCCAGCCCGCACATGTGCGGCAAATGGTATCACTTGTAGAGGGATCCAGAATGTCACTTGACAAAATCATCGTACGCGGCGCACGCGAGCATAACCTGAAAAACATCGACGTTGAAATCCCACGTGACCAATTGGTGGTCATTACCGGCCTCTCTGGCTCCGGCAAATCATCCCTGGCTTTCGACACCATATTCGCCGAGGGGCAGCGTCGTTACGTAGAGTCCCTCTCCGCCTACGCCCGGCAGTTTCTGGGCCAGATGGAAAAACCGGATGTAGACCAGATTGAAGGTTTAAGCCCCGCTGTTTCCATTGACCAGAAAGGCGTCAGTCATAATCCACGCTCGACCGTAGGCACGGTGACCGAAGTTTATGATTACTTGCGCCTGCTCTTCGCCCGCGCGGGGGTGCCCCATTGTCCACAATGCGGCCGTCCCGTATTGCCTCAGGCCGCTGAACAGATCGTCTCTGCCGTGCAGCATATGCCCTTGGGCAGCCGTATCCAGGTCCTGGCCCCCCTGGTACAGGGTCGCAAGGGGCATCATGAAGGGATCTTTGAGGACATTCGCAAGGCGGGTTTCGTCCGCGTTCGTGTCGATGGTGAGATCCGCAGCGTGGACGAAAAAATCGAACTGGATCGCTACAAAAATCATAGCATCGAGGCTGTCGTGGACCGCTTAATTATTCGCCACGAGCCTCATGACGGGAGCGAAGAGGCACAGACAGACCGCACACGCCTGACAGATTCCATCGAAACCGGGCTCAAACTTGGCGCGGGCATCGTCATCATCAATGATGTCACCGACAGTGATAACCCTTCCGACGAGCTTTACTCTGAACATCTATATTGCCCCTACGACGGCACAAGCATCCCACCCATTGAACCAGTTACCTTCAGCTTCAATAGGCCGGCCGGCGCATGCCCGCAGTGCCAGGGCCTGGGAACCAAGAAAGAGTTTGATCCTGACCTGATCGTACCCAATAAAGATCTCAGCTTGAGACAAGGCGCTATTGCCGGTTGGCCCACAGAAGACAAGGCAGGCTATTACTGGCAATTACTTAAAGCAACGGCCGATCACTACAAAATTTCTGTTGATGTTCCCGTGCGCGAGCTATCTCTAACCCAGATGCATATCTTGCTGCAAGGAGGGGGCCAGGAACAGATCACCGTAACCTATATCAACCGTGAAGGGCATACCCGCCATTATCAAACACGCTACGAAGGCGTGATCCCCAATTTATTGCGGCGTTTCAACGAAACCACGTCCGATTACGTACGCGATAAGCTGCAAGGATTTATGGTGGACCAGCCCTGTCGCGCCTGTGGCGGTACACGGTTGCAGCCGGTTCCTCTCGCCGTAACCATTGGCGACTGCAATATTGCTGAGATTACACGCGATCCAGTCGTCAAGAGTCTGAAGTGGACGCAAATGCTGGAGCAAGAGCAAACATCACCGCTTACGCCACGCCAGCATATGATTGCCCGTCCCATCTTGAAAGAGATTCGCGAACGCCTGTTGTTCATGATCAATGTTGGGCTTGATTATTTGACCCTGGATCGCTCGGCTGGCTCGCTTAGTGGCGGAGAAGCACAACGCATTCGCCTGGCAACTCAAATCGGCAGCCAGTTGATGGGCGTCCTCTACGTGCTAGATGAGCCCAGTATCGGCCTACACCAGCGTGATAACGGCCGTTTAATCAATACTTTGAAAGGAATGCGTGACCTGGGCAACACCGTGCTGGTTGTCGAGCACGACGAAGATACCATGCGCGCCGCGGACTGGATCGTAGATCTGGGTCCGGGCGCGGGAAAGCATGGCGGTGAACTCGTGGCTGAAGGGCCGCCAGATGTTGTTTCCAGTCATGAATCATCGATCACCGGCGCTTACCTAAGCGGCAGAATGCAAATCCCCATCCCGCAAAAGCGGCGCAATGGATCAGGAGAGGCGCTTACCATCATTGGCGCCAAGGAAAACAATCTTAAAAGTTTGGATGTTAAGATCCCCTTGGGTTGCTTTGTTTGCGTAACCGGCGTCAGCGGCAGCGGTAAAAGCTCATTCCTGATCGAAATTTTGAGCAAGCGCCTGAGCCAATACTTCTACAGTTCGAAGGTGCTCCCGGGCAAACACGAACGTATCGAGGGTCTGGAACACCTGGACAAGATCATCGAAATCGACCAAAGCCCCATTGGTCGCACGCCCCGTTCCAATCCAGCCACTTACACCAACCTTTTCAACCCCATTCGCGAGCTCTTTGCCGGAATGCCAGAGAGTAAGGTTCGTGGCTACAAGCCGGGCCGCTTCAGCTTTAACGTCAAAGGGGGGCGCTGCGAAGCATGCCAGGGACAGGGACAGAATCGCATTGAGATGCAATTCCTACCTGACATCTACGTGCCCTGTGACGTTTGTAAGGGCGCGCGCTATAACCGCGAGACATTACAGGCAACCTATAAGGGGTTGAATATAGCCCAGGTCTTGGACCTGACCATTGACGAAGCTTTGGAGTTTTTCGCCAACATAACCCCAATCCACCGCAAACTACAGACTATGGCCGAAGTCGGATTGGGCTACATTCACTTGGGGCAACCTGCGCCGACTTTGAGCGGTGGCGAGGCACAACGTGTTAAGCTCAGCCGTGAACTTTCCAAGATCGCCACTGGCCGTACAATCTACATCCTCGACGAGCCATCCGTCGGCCTACATTCACATGACGTAGCCAAGTTAATCCAGGCCTTGAGCCGGCTGGTCGATAAAGGCAATACAGTGGCCATCATCGAACATAACCTCGATATTATCAAAGTGGCCGATCATATCATTGATATGGGCCCGGAAGGGGGCGACCGCGGTGGCGAGATTGTGGCCGAAGGCTCGCCGGAAGAAGTAGCCCAGGTGGCAGAATCTTACACAGGCCAATATCTACGCGGGCATTTGAACGGCCGCGTCTGAGATAGCAAAACGGCGGTGTCCAGCTGGGCACCGCCGTTTCCACAAAAGGAGAATTTTCATGACCCGGCAGGTTTTCGCGATCTGCCGGGTCTTTTTTTATCAGGCAGCTTCAAACTCGCCTTCGACAACATCTTCTTCAACAGGTGCAGCGGAGCCATTGGCGCTGCTGCCAGAGTCACCCTGGTACATCGCCTCACCCAGTGACATAGAGGCTTGTTGCACTTCAGCAGTCAACCGCTTGATACGCTCAACATCGTCGCCATTGAGCGCTTCTTTCAGCGCGCCGATCTTGCTTTCCACCTGTTCGCGAACCTCAGCCGGCGCCTGTCCGTTTAAACTTTGCAGGCTCTTCTCCGTCTGGTAGATAACCTGGTCAGCCATATTACGCGTCTCAATCACCTCGCGCCGCTTTTGGTCCTCAGCCGCGTTTTGGTCAGCCTCGCGAACCATGCGGTCAATATCAGAGTCATTCAAATTCGTGCTGGCCGTGATCGTAATCTCCTGGCTTTTCCCAGTCGCCTTGTCCTTCGCCGACACGTTCAAAATACCGTTGGCGTCAATATCAAAAGTGACTTCGACCTGCGGAATGCCGCGCGGTGCCGGTGGAATGCCATCCAATCGGAATACACCCAACGCGTTATTGTCCGCGGCCATCGGCCGTTCGCCTTGCAACACATGAATGTCAACTGCCGTCTGGCTGTCCTCAGCCGTGCTGAATACCTCCGTCTTGCGCGACGGAATAGTCGTGTTACGCGGGATGAGCGTCGTCATCACGCCACCCAACGTTTCCAAACCCAGGCTCAACGGCGTCACATCCAGCAACAGGACATCATTGACATCGCCGGCTAACACACCACCCTGCAAGGCAGCGCCAAGGGCAACAACCTCATCCGGGTTCACGCTCTTGTTGGGTTCCTTACCGGTCAATTTGCGTACCAGTTCCTGCACCATGGGCATCCGCGTCGATCCGCCGACCAATACAACCTCATCCAGGCCGTTGGCCTTCAGCTTCGCGTCTTGCAAAACGCGATTTACCGGTTCATTGATCCGTTCAAGCAGATCCTGCGTGAACTGCTCAAAGCGAGCGCGGGTTAACGTCAACTGCAAATGCTTGGGGCCTTCTGCGTTGGCAGTGATAAAGGGTAGATTGATCTCCGTCTGCATAACGGTAGATAGTTCAACCTTCGCCTTTTCGGCCGCTTCACGAACCCGCTGCAATGCCTGCCGGTCCTGCTTCAGATCGATGCCCTGGTCGCGCAGAAACTCGCTGGTCACCCAATCTACGATAGCGTGATCCCAGTCATCTCCACCGAGGTGCGTATCTCCGTTGGTGGACACAACCTCGATGAGTCCTTCGCTAACATCAAGAACGGAAACATCAAAAGTACCGCCACCCAGGTCAAAGACAAGGATCGTTTCGTCGTTCTTCTTGTCCAGGCCATAAGCCAGCGCCGCTGCCGTAGGCTCGTTGATGATACGCTTCACTTCCAGGCCAGCGATCTTGCCGGCATCCTTCGTAGCCTGCCGTTGGCTGTCGTTGAAATACGCCGGAACCGTGATAACCGCCTGGTTGACCGGTTCGCCCAGAAAATCTTCAGCATCTTTCTTCAGCTTGCTCAAGATCATGGCCGAGATCTCCTGCGGCGTGTAGGACTGCCCTTTTAGCGGCACATTGATGCGAATATCGCCCTGTGGGCCTTTCTCAATGGCGTAGGGTAATCTTTTGCGATCTTCGACCGTTTCCGCGTCGTCATAGTGACGTCCGATAAAACGCTTGACGGAGGAGATAGTATTCTCCGGATTGATAGTTGCCTGGCGCTTGGCCGTTTGTCCAACCAATCGCTCGCCATTCTTATTGAAGGCCACCACCGATGGGGCCAGACGGCTGCCTTCGGCCGTATTGATCACTGTGGCCTCTCCGCCTTCCATCACCGCCACCACCGAATTAGTTGTTCCGAGGTCGATTCCTAAAATTTTACTCATTCTGATAATTCTCCTGAATTTTCTTCAGCAAGGAGCTGGGTATTTGATTCCTCGCCTGATTCTCTTTATTATTTCTCCTACCAGGACAAGCCAGCTTCGTCGATCCAACTTGTCCATGAAAGGTACGCTTTAACCTTAAAACAGAGGCATAAGAATTGTGTATACTTTATGTATATGTTGCATTAAATCCAGAAAACGGGCCGTATTATCTCCGTTTAGCTAGCGATGTTTTACTTGGGCATCCGATTTCGTATCACGTATCTTGACTAAGGAACTCGCAAAATGAATCTCAACTGGCATCCGCCCGACCATTGGACACGCATCACTACCATTGACGCCCACACCGCAGGTGAACCTTTACGGATTATCACCGCGGGCCTGCCTCAGATTCCAGGCGACACCATTTTGGCCAAGCGCCGCTACGCCAAAGAAAACCTCGATCAGCTGCGCAAAGCGCTGATGTGGGAACCGCGCGGCCATGCTGACATGTATGGCTGCATCATCACCGATCCGGTAACGCCTGATGGGGATCTAGGAGTCCTCTTTCTACACAACGAAGGCTTCAGCACCATGTGTGGTCACGGCATCATCGGCCTGGCCAAAGTCGGCCTGGATACCGGTCTGATTGACAAGCCCGGTGACAACCCTGTGGTAAAGATGGACACGCCCGCCGGCCGTGTGACAGCCATTGGCAAAAGAGAGAACGGTCAGTATTACCTCCGTCTCTTTTCTTAACGTACCCTCCTTCGTTTATGCTCTGGATCAAATTGTGGAGGTCCCTCGTCTGGGCCAGGTCCGCTACGACATTGCCTTTGGTGGCGCCTTCTACGCCTTCTGCCGCGCTGAAGAACTGGGTGTTGGCCTAAGCGGGAGCGACTTCCACCAACTGATCGACGCCGGCGTCCGTGTCAAGCAGGCCATTATGGCCGAGCGGTCTATCCAGCACCCCTTTGAAGAAGAGTTGAGCTTCCTTTACGGAACCATTATCATCGGCGACGCCCACGACCCTGAGCACCACAGCCGCAATGTCTGCATCTTTGCCGATGGCGAGGTGGATCGCTGCCCCACAGGCACCGGCGTCAGCGCCCGCGCCGCCATACACCACGCCCGCGGCGAATTGCGCGAAAATGAACCCTTCATCGTTGAAAGTATCTTGGGCACAACCTTCAGTGGCGAGGTGACAAGCATAACAAGCTTCGGTCCCTATACGGCCGTTATCCCGAAAATCAGCGGTGCCGCCCACATAACCGGTCGCAACGAACTCTTGATTGATCCCGCCGATCCCCTGGCTTTTGGTTTCATCCTGCGCTGACCGTTTCATCCCGCTTGATCCCATCAGCATGTGGCGATAATAAAAAATAGTTGACGATTGTGTCAAAGTTGAAGAAAATAGACATACTTATTATCGTACAAATTTACGGCCGTACGATAGGTTCATCTTTTCCAAACCTATTACCAAAAAGGAAGGTACACAATGAACGTTACGAAACTGATCAAGCAGATGTTCCCTGCACAGGAACTCGTAGAAGCGCACTGTGATGGCCCTTGCGGCGTTTACGATCCGGCGTCAGCCCGCATCGCCGCTGAAGCTGTGCTGTCGATGACAAAGAAGCTCCAGGCCCTGAGCCATCCCGATCATGGTGATAAGGCAGCCTCGGATGCTTTTCACAATAGCCAGTCCCGCTACATTGCCATAAAAGAAGAGCAAGCCCACCTCTGCAAGAGCGAAGTGCTCGTCCTTTGGACCGATTATTTCAATCCTAGCCACCTGGCGGCGCACCCGGATCTACACGATATTGTCTGGCAAACCACCAAACTATGCTCCAGAACTAAGCAGAACGTCGATCTAGATGCGGCCAATCAATTGATGGAGCGTATGGAGCAAATCCATAATATCTTCTGGGCTACAAAAGGTAGGGACGTCCCCTACTACACCGCCAGCTAATTCCAAATGCCAGGCGCTTGTGTAATACCTACTGGACAAGAGGTAAGGGCCTTGCACAGCCAACAAAAACATCAACGATGCCCAGTGAATTGCCGGATAGCGGAACCCGTGAACTGCTCTTCTGGCTCTTGAGGCTCCGGCGACGCGTGGGCGTTACCGGAGCCTCTATGATCCCTAACCTTAAGCCAGGTGATGAGGTGTTGGTAAATCCTCGCGCCTACCGGCAGCAAGCTCCGCAAATTGGCGATCTTGTACTGGCGCGCAGACCTGACCGGGAGGTTGTAACCATGATCAAGCGTGTTTCGGCTGTGTATCAAGACGGCCGTCTCCTTCTCCTGGGAGACAATCCCACGGCCAGCACCGACAGCCGCACTTTTGGCCCTGTCTCGCGTCAATATATTGTTGGCAAAGTAACAAGCAGATTTGGCTGAACTAAACCTGGCCCCGCCCGCCCAGATAGACCCCGCTCAGGATTAGAATACTCCCAAAGATCACCAACGGCCCTGGAAATTCGCGAAAAAACAGCATGGCCAAAATAGTTGCCCCTACCGGTTCGCTGATAGCTGCCAGCGACACAAACGCTGCGGGCAAGAAACCGAGCGCCCAGTTGAATGAGGTATGTCCTAGTAGTTGCGGAACCAAAGCCATCGCCAGAAACAACACAAAGGCCATAATGCTGTAACCCACTAAATCTTGCCCGCCGATCAAATTGAATAGCAGCAATGTCATCGCAGCCATGCCATAGACAACAGTCGTATAGCTCAACAGAGAAAGATGCGGGTCGTAAACGGCGGCCGATAATCATATACCCTGCCACGGTGATACCGCCGATAAGCGCCAGAGCGTTGCCCAACAAGGGCTGGGTCGCCTCGCCTGTACCGGTTAGGTCGAGGTAAATACGGCCGTTCTCCAAAGCGACAACACCCCCCACACTGACCACCAACGTGCCAACCATCGCCAGCGCGATACCCAGCTTCAATGCCCGTGACAAGGGTTCATCCAGCAAAAACGGCGAAGCCAGACCAACCCACAATGGCGCTGTCGCTACCAGTACTGTCGAGCTCGTTATCGAAGTCAGCGCCAGAGAACTTGTCCAGGTCGCAAAATGTAAGCCCAATAACGCTCCTGAAAGAACAGCCAATCCCCACTTAGCCCGCCCCATTTGGCCCAGTTCGTCCCGCCGTCCCGCAAGCGTAAATGGCAGCAAAATCAGTGTAGACAGCAGCATGCGCCACAAGGCAATCACCAACGAGGGTACAGCTTCATTTTGTGCCAGGCGGATCAGGATCGATCCCAAAGAAATGGCGAAAATCCCTACAACCAGAACGAGAAACTGCACGGATCGAGAAGGTTTTTCAGCTGAGGAAGGCATCATTAATGACAACACCGGTAAAGATAAAACAAGCCCTGGTGCCGCATGAATCTTAACAATCCTTGCTTCGCCTGCCAAACTTGCCACGAATTTGCAGCATGATATGCCTAGTTCTGCCTTCGCTTGCCCGGGCGTTTTGTGACCCTTCGCCATCTAGTTTTCCTTTCAACAAGTTCCCCAAAAGTATCGAAGCTCAAGCGGCACAAAGTCAAGCATGTGAAATTGTCCCCTGAAATATTTCGTCCATTTTGATCGTGCAATTTTTCGCAAACATGCCTATACTATGTTTCTGTAGGAATTTGGTGACATTGGCATCTGTACGCCGATCTTCGTGAAGTGTAAACAGGAGAGCAAAGTGCTTTCCTATTCACTGGCTAAGATGCTCAACTGTTGTTCAACAAAAGGAGAACCATCATGACCCACATCGTAACCAGATTGTGCCTGCGCGATACCGCATGCGTGGAAGTGTGCCCCGTAGAATGCATGATCTTGGGCAAACCTGAAGAGGAATGGCCGTGGCTATATATCGACCCCGATACCTGCATCGACTGTGGTGCCTGCGTACCGGAGTGCCCTTATGAAGCTATCTTCCCCGAAGAGGAAGTGCCCTTTGACTTTGAAGCGCCGGAAGGTGTCTGGATCACCGACACGAAAGAGCTTCTCCCTGACGGAGCGCCGTTTGAAGGTGAGATCGATGGCCACCATGTTAAGCTGTTGAATGCCAAGCAGCTTGCTGGCGGTGAAATCCTCGATCTGACCGAGGATATCCCGCCCAATTACGATTTCTTCTCAGAAGGTCCGGGGTACGACGCCCTCGACTAAATTCAGCTTCCGTTAACTGCCCCCAGGCGGGGCAGGGATCATATTTGTCGAACCGGAACCAGCTAGCCGATCATTAAGAACGGCATAGCTGGTTCTTTTTGTTAACGCTCAGGGCTTCAGGCAGCACCTCTCCCTGAGCGCAGGAGGAGTGTCTATGTCCGGCTTTCGCATCGAAAAAGATTCTCTGGGAGAGATCGAAATTCCTGCCGCTGCCTACTGGGGCGCACAAACCCAACGCGCCATCTATAATTTTCCCATTACAGGCCTGAAGCCCTACCCCGCGTTTGTCTGGTCAATGGCTACCATTAAACGGGCTGCGGCGGAAGTAAATGCTGGCCTGTATCTTTATAGAGATCAACAAGTTGGTAACAAGTTGGTTGCCGGCGCTGATATAGCCAGCGCCATTATGTTGGCCGCTGACGAAGTGATCGCCGGCAGTTTTATTGACCAGTTTGTAGTCGATCCTATCCAGGCGGGCGCGGGCACCAGTCACAACATGAACACAAATGAGGTGATCGCCAATCGGGCCAATGAGATCTTGGGTTACGAGTTGGATGCGCACGAAAAGCCGGTACATCCTAACGATCACGTGAATATGGCCCAATCAACCAACGACACCATTCCCACAGCTATTCGCCTGGGATGTCTGTGGCGCATGGACGAACTGAATACGGCGCTGGATCGTTTGATGGCTGCCCTATATGCCAAAGCACTGGAATTTGACGATATTGTCAAGAGCGGCCGTACACACCTGCAAGACGCGGTCCCCGTGCGTCTTGGCCAGGAATTTTGCGCATATGCCTGTGCTGTCGAGCGCGATGCGCAGAAAATATGCCTGGCTGCCGAAGGGCTAAAGCGGCTGGGTATTGGCGGTACAGCCACCGGAACCGGACTTAACGCCCATCCTCAATACCACGGCAACATGATACAGGTTCTATCGCGCCTCACGGGAATGGAATTGCAGGAATCCGATAACCTCTTTGAAAGTATGCAGAGTATGGCTGATCCGGTATTCTTCAGCGCCGCCCTGCGTACCCTGGCCCAAGATCTGGTGCGTATCGCCAACGACATCCGCCTGCTCTCTTCTGGCCCTAGCACCGGTCTAGACGAAATCCGCCTCACGGCCGTACAGCCCGGTTCGTCCATCATGCCCGGCAAAGTTAACCCCGTTATGGCCGAGATGTTGAACATGGCCATGTTTCAAGTGATCGGAAACGACACCACAATCTTACTTGCTGGCCAGGCAGGTCAGTTGGAGTTGAATGTCATGATGCCCATCATCGCCTACAACCTCTTCCAGAGCATGGACATCATCATCAACGCCACCACCATCTTTGCAGAAAAATGCGTTGACGGTATCAAAGCAAATCGCGAGAAAGCTGAAGGCTGGCTGGCCAAGAATGCGATCCTGGTCACAGCACTCAATCCGGTCATCGGCTACGCAAAGGGAGCCGAGGTCGCGAAAGAAGCCATGGCCAGCGGCCGTACCGTTCGCCAGGTCGTACTGGAAAAAGGATACCTGTCTCCAGAAGAGGCCGGTAGACTATTAGACGTGCGCGCGCTTACGGAAGGCGGAATCCAAGGGTAACGAGCAGATCCACCGTTTTTTGACAACCAATTATCATCTGCTACAATCCCCGGCGATGAAGAAGTTCGTAGCTAATCAAGCACCTCGCCGTTACCGCCGTCGCCGCCGGACCTATAGTCTGGTTCTTGAGGTTGTCTGAACTGCGAACGCATAAAGGTAACAAGAGCAAACCGCCAGACCAAAAGATAGGTCTGGCGGTTTTTTTGTTAGACAAGTGGTTTATCCGCCTAGGAGAGCTAAGATGGTTAAAGTAGGCGTATATGGAGCAACCGGTTATGCCGGCTATGAATTGGTCTCCATTCTGTCAAGTCATCCAGGGACGAAGATTCAGTTTCTGACCTCGGAGCGTTATGCCGGGCAGTCGCTGCGCGATATCTTCCCGCAAGCGCCTGATCTGCCCTTGATTTCGCCAGAAACAGCCCCTCTAGACACGACGGATGTTGTTTTTCTCTGTTTGCCACATGCGGCGGCAGCCAACACAGCTCTCGCCGCCCTCAATTCAGGCAAGCGCGTTATCGATCTCAGCGCCGATTTTCGCCTCCGCGATGTAAGGACCTATGAGGCGTGGTATGGCGTGACCCACCCGGCGCCTGAATTATTGGCCGAAGCCGTATATGGCCTGACCGAGTTTGCCCGCGACGATTTGCCCGGCGCGCGTCTAGTGGCCAATCCCGGATGCTATACCACCACCAGCTTGCTCGCACTCCAGCCCATTATGGCTGCACAGATCGAATTCAGCGGGGACATCATTATCGATGCCAAGTCAGGCGTCTCCGGCGCTGGAAGAGCGCCGAAAACAGGCACCCACTTCGTCGAGGTGGCCGACAACTTCTCTCCCTACAAGATCGGCCGTGCCCACCGCCACCTGCCAGAGATGGAGCAGGTCGTCGCCTGTTGGCATAAGTCGCCCCCACGCCTCATCTTCTCCCCTCACCTTCTACCGGTTCCACGGGGTATATTGGCCAACGTCTACGTGCCCTTGGCAGGCGATTGGCAGGAAAAACAGATCCGTGATCTTTACTACAAAACTTACGAGAACGAGCAATTTGTCCAGGTTCTCCCTGCGGGTGAATTGGCCACTTTAGCCCATGTGACGCATACAAACCGCTGTGCCATATCGCTCACATTTGCCGCAGACATGTTGATTCTCACCTCGGCCACGGACAACTTGGTGAAAGGTGCAGCAGGGCAGGCCGTACAGAATATGAATGTTATGTTTGCGTTCGAGGAGGGAGCCGGCCTGCATTGAGTCGCGAGCCGGCGTCCGAGTTTTAGAGAAGATAATGCGTATTATCAAGATTGGCGGCAACGAATTGAGCGATCCAGGCTTTGTGAACACTCTGGCACAAAATATCGCCCGGATGCAGGTTGAAGCGGCCGAACCGCTCGTCATCGTCCACGGTGGCGGGCGTGCCATCGCCGAGATGCAGGCAAAGTTGGGACTCAAGGTGGTCAAAGTGGATGGCCTACGTGTCACCGATTTAGAGTCATTGTCCATAGCGCAAATGGTTTTGTCGGGTCACAGCAACAAGATTGTCGTTAAAGCTTTGCTGGAAGCCGGCTTGGATGCGCTTGGCGTCAGCGGCGTCGATGGCGGCATATTGCGCTGTCGTAAAAAACAGTACGCTAACGTAGACCTGGGGTTTGTGGGTGAAATCGTGCAAGTACGCGCAGATCTGTTGCAGCAGTTCGCCGATCTGGGGATCACAACCGTACTCTCGCCCATTTCGTTAGGCCTGGACGGCCTGATCTACAACGTGAATGCCGATGAAGCAGCCAGTGCGGTAGCCTTGGCCACCGGCGCCTCGGAATTAGATTTCGTCTCTAACGTTCCCGGCATCCTCCGCGACGGCACAGTCATCCCCATGCTAACCGCCACAGAAACAGAACAACTTATCGTCGATGGCATTATCAGCGGAGGAATGATTCCCAAAGCGCGGGCGGCTTTGGAAGCACTTGACCAGGGAGTTGTTCAGATACGTATTGTCAATTTGGCTGGATTAGCCGCGGCTGGAGGGACCTTGTTTTCCGCGGCTTCCGGTGGGCAAAATCAGGCGATCCAATGAATGAACAAGATCACATCATTTCCATCTCGCCATTTTCCATTGAGGCATACGATCAGGTTTATGCCCTATGGCGGCGCTGCGCGGGAGTCGGACTCAGCGGCTCCGACAACCTGCAGAATATCACCTCCTATCTGGAGCGAAACCCTTCCATGAGTTTTGTTGCCGGTAGCGACAAGCGCTTGGTTGGAGCGATATTGTGCGGGCACGACGGCCGTAGAGGATATATCCACCATCTGGCCGTTGACGAGAATTTCCGCCGCCATGGAATTGGCCGTCGCCTGGTCGAGCGTGCCCTCTCCGCTCTTCGTGAAGAAGGCATTCAAAAGTGTCACTTATTCATTTTCCACGAGAATGAACCGGGCATCGCGTTCTGGCAGAAAATAGGCTGGACGTTCCGGCAGGATATCCGGGTCATGTCTACACAAATCATCGAAGGGAACAATTCATGATGGATGCGCAAGAAATAATCCGAGCTGAATCCAATTACGTGCTGCAAACCTATGTCCGGCCTGAGATCGTGTTTTCACATGGTGATGGTGCTTATCTATATGACACCAGTGGCAAACAGTATCTCGATTTCACCTCGGGCATAGCTGTGACAGCGTTGGGGCATAGCGATCCGCAATGGGTGGCCGCTGTCAGTGATCAGGCAGGTAAACTGGTCCACGTCAGCAACCTGTTCCACACGGCCCCGCAAGCAGAATTAGCCCGGCGCTTGGTCGATTCTTCCTTTGCCGATAAAGTGTACTTCTGTAACTCAGGGGCTGAAGCCAATGAGGCAGCCATTAAATTTGCCCGTAAAGTAGCCCAACAAGCGGCTGCGCACAAATCGCATATCGTTGCCTTCAGCGGCGGATTTCACGGCCGAACCATGGGCGCTTTGGCCGTGACTTACAAGGCAAAATATCGCGAGCCCTTCGCACCTCTAATGCCGGGGGTTTTCTTTGCCACTTACAACGATCTAAATGCCGCTGCTGAAATAATTAACGACGATACCTGCGCCGTTATCGTCGAACCGCTGCAAGGCGAAGGAGGTGTCAATCCAGCCACAATCGAGTTTTTACAGGGGCTGCGACTTTTATGTGATGAACATCAGGCCCTATTGATCTTCGACGAGGTGCAATGTGGCCTAGGGCGTACCGGCACTTTGTGGGCGCACCAAGCCTACAATGTGACACCTGATATCATGACCCTGGCCAAGCCCCTGGCAGGCGGGCTGCCGATAGGTGCGACATTGGTAACGCAGGCAGTGGCGGACGTCATCAAGCCCGGTGATCACGGCAGCACATTTGCCGCCGGGCCTCTGGTTTGCCGCGCTGCAGAAGTCGTCTTCGACCGCATCAGCCAACCCCACTTCCTGGCGGAGGTCCGTGATAACGGGGAATATTTACGTCACCGCTGCAACTCCTTGGAGCGAGGAGAGATCGTGGAAGTGCGTGGCGCCGGTTATTTGGTGGGTGTGGAGATGAAATCGGCCGTTTCCTCTCTGATCGCCACAGCCCGCGAAAAGGGCTTGCTGGTCATCAACGCCGGCGAAAATGTCCTGCGCTTGGCTCCCCCGCTCATCGCCGGACGGGCTGAGATTGATCAGGCCGTGAATATCATTGACGAGAGTCTTTCTGCGCAGGCAAGCAAGGCTTAACCAGTTACCCAATAACGACTTAAGCCGTTTATTACCTGTTCACTGAGCCAAACCATGCACATTCGCGCCGCTAAACCCACAGATATCCCTGGCATTCTAAGCCTGATTGAGCAGCATGTTCAACAAGGGGATCTACTGCCTCGAAGCCCGCAATCTGTTCGTGAGACGCTGGATAATTGGCTCATTGGCAAAGATGATGAAGATGCGCTTGTAGCCTGTGTCTCCCTGCACCGTTACACACCCGCCTTAGCCGAAGTGCGCTCCCTGGCCGTGTCCGACAAGGTTAAAGGACAGGGATACGGTCGCACAATCGTCAAAGCGCTCATTGCCGAGGCCACGCGTCGCAATATCCCGACCTTGTTTGCCCTGACCCGCGTTGTGCCCTTCTTCCAGAAATTGGGATTCCAGACGACGAATAAGGAGCGTTTCCCAGAAAAAGTATGGCGCGATTGCCAGGCATGCCCCGTTTACCACAACTGTGACGAGACGGCCGTGTTCATGCACCTCGTTCCGGTACAGTCCGCCACTTATATACCTGTCCCTATTCCCGTGCGCGCCAGAGCTTCGGCTCCAATTGGTCTATTGCCGTACGATACAAAAGAATTAACCCCCAAAGAAAAAGGAATGATACCCATGTCAACAACATCTGTAAACAAAGTCGTCCTCGCCTATTCCGGCGGGCTGGATACGTCTGTCATTGTGCCCTGGTTGCGTGAAAACTATGACTGTGAAGTCATCTGCTTTTGTGCCAACATCGGCCAAGGAGACGTGGAACTAGAAGGACTGAGAGAGAAAGCGCTGGCCAGTGGGGCCAGCAAAGTCTATGTGGAGGATCTACGGCACGAATTCGCCAAAGATTTCCTTTTTCCCATGGTCCAATCAGGTGCAATCTACGAAAGGCAATACCTGCTCGGCACGTCCGTTGCGCGGCCGCTAATCGCCAAGTGGCAAGTGGCCATCGCTGAGGTCGAAGGGGCCGACGCTGTGGCGCACGGAGCCACAGGCAAGGGCAATGATCAAGTGCGCTTTGAACTCACCTATAAGGCGCTCAATCCAACTCTAAAAGTGATCGCTCCCTGGCGCGAGTGGGATATTCGCTCACGCGAAGATGCGCTGGCCTATGCCAAGGCGCACAACATTCCGGTCGTTCACACGGAGAAATCCATCTACAGCCGTGATGCCAATCTCTGGCATATCTCACATGAAGGTGGCATCCTGGAAAACCCGGCCAACGAACCGGAAGAATCGATGTTTCTATTTAGTACATCGCCGGAAAATGCGCCTGACGAGCCGGAAGTGGTGAAAATCGATTTTGAGAAAGGCATTCCCGTTGCGGTCAATGATATTCAGCTTCCGCCAGCTTCGCTTATCGAAAAACTGAATGAATTAGGGGCAAAACATGGTATCGGCCGTGTCGATCTGGTCGAAAACCGCCTGGTAGGCATGAAATCACGCGGCGTATACGAGACCCCGGGCGGGACCATCCTTTATGCAGCCCATCGTGAACTGGAATCGCTTTGTCTGGACCGCGATACCAGTCACTACAAGGAGCAGATCGGTGTGCGTTACGCCGAACTGGTCTACTTCGGTAAATGGTACCACTCACTGCGCGAAGCGCTCCAGTCATTTGTGGAAACGACACAGGAATCAGTAACCGGTTGGGTAAAGCTCAAGCTTTACAAAGGGAATGTGATCGTCGTCGGCCGTTCAAGCAGCAACTCGCTTTACCGCGAAGACTTCGCCACATTCGGTCAAGAAGACGTCTATGATCAGCAGGATGCCGTCGGCTTTATCACACTCTTCGGTCTGCAAATGAAGGTTAAGGCCATGATGGAAGTCAGTGATGGCGGAAGAACCCGCTACGCTGCTCCGGATTATTCCAAGTTCAAACGAGACTAAAGAACAGTTGGAGTTGCCAACTTTCAGAAAGTTGGCAACTCTCAACTCAAGATAAGTGATCCAGGTAGAAACATCATGAGACTAATCGAAGAGGGAACCGTCACTATGCCCGCCGGATTTGCAGCGGGAACCGCAGCCAGCGGCATCAAAAAACCGGGGATCCTGGACCTGGCCCTAGTCTATTCGTCTTACGACTGTAACACGTCGGCTGTCTTCACCAGCAACCAGGTTGTCGCCGCCCCAGTTATCGTCGACCGGGAGACACTGAAGAAAAACAGTCAGCGTATTCGCGCCATCGTTGCCAATTCCGGCAGTGCCAACGCTTGTACCGGAATCCCTGGTTTGGACAACGCCAAACAGATGCAGAACCTGACAGCAATCGCGCTGAACTGCGACCCGAACCAGGTATTAGTCCTATCCACCGGCGTCATCGGCGTACAATTGCCCATGGTCAGGATTGCCGCTGGAATAGAGGAAGCGGCGCATAAGTTGGCAAGAGAAAACGGAAACCTGGCTGCACAGGCGATCATGACCACAGACACTTTTCCCAAGCAAATGTCTGTTCAGGTTACGTTGCCGGGAGGAGAGGTGACCATTGGCGGCATGGCCAAAGGATCTGGCATGATCCATCCCAACATGGCTACTTTGCTGGGGGTGTTCACAACCGATGCAGCCATCGCCCCAGATCTGTTAAATCACATGTTGTATACGGCCGTTAATCAAAGCTTCAATCGCATCTCTGTTGATGGCGATACCAGCACAAACGATACCGTGCTGCTGTTGGCCAATGGCGCCAGCGAAATACAGATTATTGATGAGGGAGATGTCAGCCTATTTCAGCAAGCGTTGAACACTGTTTGCACCACGTTGGCCAAAATGATCGTACGTGATGGCGAAGGGGCCAGTAAGTTTGTTGAGATCAATATCAGCGGCGCGCCCGACGATACGGCCGCGCACGCTGTTGCCTCCACAATCGCAACCTCACCCCTCGTCAAAACAGCTTTCGCCGGAAGCGATGCCAACTGGGGGCGTATTCTGGCTGCGGCGGGTCGGGCCGGCGTGCTATTTGACCAGAGTAAGACGACCTTATGGATCGGGGTCGAAAGTGCGACAGAATTACAGCTGGTGATCAGCGGCACACCGACCAACTACCTTGAAGCAGATGCAGCGTCGATCTTTGCTGAACCAGAGTTCAAAATTATGCTCGATTTAGGCGCAGGTCCTGGAACGACAACGATGTGGACAAGTGACCTGACCCATGAGTACGTCACCATCAACGCAGATTACCGCTCATGACTGAGATCAAACTCATACGGCGGATTGAGGATGCCTCCCTCAACGCCTGGCCTGCTTTGAACGTGCTGCACTATGATGGCTGGCTGCTCCGTTTTGCCAACGGCTACACCAAGCGGGCCAATTCGGTAAACACTCTCTACGAAGGAAACCTGGCAATCGAAGAGAAAATTGACTTCTGCGAGAGCATCTACAAGCGGCAGAAATTAGAAACAGTATTCCGGCTAACGCCGCTTGCCAAGCCAAGCAACCTTGACCATCACCTGGCAACACGGAACTACAAACTAATTGACCGCACCAGCATCCAACTACTTGACTTGACAGAGCTTGAACCGGCCATCTCCAAACAGGCCTTCATTCTCCCCGGTCGTGGCGGCATTGAATCCTGGCTTCGTTCATTCCATCAGCTAAATCCAGTTCGTAAGGATGCTGAAACCCATAAACAGATGCTATACAGGATCGTCTAGCAAAATATGTCCGCTGGTCCTTGTGGTTGGCGGGGAAGTTGTGGCCTGTGGATTGGGGGTGCTTGAAGGTGAATACCTGGGGCTTTTTGACATCGTAACCGCCAAGGAACAGCGGCGAAAGGGGCTCGGTGCAGAAATCACTCGAAGTCTTTTAGCATGGGGCTGCGATATGGGCGCCCGATACGCCTACTTACAAGTGATGAAAGAAAATACTCCAGCAAACCGCCTTTATGCTGGACTTGGATTCCAAGAAATATACCGTTACTGGTATCGCGTGCCATCGGGAGGTACTTATGAGTAAGCTCTGGGGCGGCCGTTTCGCAAGGGACACGGATGCGCTCGTTTATAAGTTTAATGCGAGCATTCACTTTGACGCACGCCTCTATGATGAGGATATCAGTGGCAGCATCGCTTGGGCACATGGTCTGAGCAAAACGAGCGTGCTGACGGATGCCGAGGCAAACGTCATTGTCGGCGGCCTTGAACAGGTACGCACAGAATTCGAGACTGGCGCATTCGAATTGCAGCACGGAGACGAGGATATTCATACGGCCGTCGAGCGGCGTTTGACGGAACTGGTGGGGCCTGTGGGCGGCAAGTTGCACACTGGACGCAGTCGCAATGACCAGGTAGCCACAGATTTCCGTCTCTGGGTTCTGCGTGCTTGTGACCAGATTAGCCTGCGCATCGCCGAACTGCAGCAAGCACTGGTCGATAATGCCGTGGAGAACTTGGAACTACCAATGCCAGGTTATACCCATCTACAACATGCACAGCCCGTCACATGGGGGCATTGGATACTTTCATTTTTCTGGCCTCTGGTGCGCGATAGAGAGCGCTGGGCGCAAGTACGGGAGCGTACGGCCGTGCTCCCCCTGGGTTCCGCTGCCCTGGCCGGGACAGCGTATGCCATCGACCGCGAAGCGTTAGCCGCCGAACTGGGCTTCCGGCAAATAAGCCAGAATAGCCTTGACGCCGTTTCCGATAGAGATTTCGCGGCCGACTTCCTTTACGCCGCCGCGATACTTGGCATCCATCTCAGCCGCCTATCCGAACAGCTCATCCTCTTTAACAGCACAGAATTTGGCTTCATCCGCTTGGATGATGCATACAGCACCGGTTCCAGTATCATGCCGCAGAAGAAGAATCCTGACACTTTGGAACTGACACGGGGCAAGAGCGGCCGGCTCATTGGTAATCTCACTGGGCTTCTGGCCACACTTAAGGGGTTGCCTTCCACTTACGACAAAGATCTGCAGGAAGATAAAGAACCGCTGTTCGACACGTTTGATACCCTTGACATCGCTCTGGCCGTGATGGCTGGTCTGATACGCACCTTGAAACTGCAGCCGCAGCGTTTATCTGCGCAGCTTGAGCCAGGGCTGTTGGCCACGGAATTGGCCGATTACCTGGTCAAGAAAGGTCTGCCCTTCCGCGCCGCGCATGGCTTGGTTGGGCAGGCGGTACGCTTAGCCGAGGATCGAGAACAGGATTTAACAGGACTTTCTCAAGAGGATTTGCAACTGATTAGCGAGCAATTTGGCCCAGATGTGACTGAGATATTCCAGATATCGACCGCTCTGGCCCAACGATCGGTGCCGGGCGGCACTTCAACCAGCGCGCTGCAAGCACAGCTTGCTCAGGCCAGACACTTCTTGGAAAACAATTAGTACAGTTTCTTGGAAGTCCGCAGGTTGGTTTGCAGAAACCACTTCAGTGGTTACCGCGGTCATAGCCGTTACCACAAACATACTAAAGACCTAAAGGCCATTGAGCACGTGAACGCCCAAGCTGCACGCTACTGCCGGGCCATGATCGTTAGCCGGCGCAGCAACGGCCGTAATTCTTCAGGGGCATCCTCATCCGTGCAAAGGGCCGTGTGCTGCTGCTCCGTAGTCACCACGGTCAGCTTATAAATCAAGCGATCGACTTCGACTGTGCTTTGCGGATCAAGGTTGGATGGAAGTTCGAAAAACCGCGCCGCAGTCAGCGACTGCTCCCACGCCTCTGCCTCGCCAGCCGGTAACTGCGAGGTATCTACGGCCGTCTTGAGCTGTAACCCCATGAATCCGCCACTGCGCTCAAAGTAAATTTGCATTCCCTTTACCTGCCCCACAACCAGCGCACAGCGCTCAAGGACATAAACGACTGCAGACATCCGGATGTTTTCGTTCCATTGCCGTTTCCGCCGGGGTCTCTAGCGCCGCCACTGTTATCTATCGCGATTCCTACTTCCGCCCAGCCCGTGCGGATTGCCTGTTGTTCAAGACTGCCCGTTCCGTACAATTCCCCCGCTGTGGCATATGTCAAACGAGCCGCATCCTGGAAATCCGATTCACCAGACAATTTGTCTCGTAATGTCACATACCAGATTCGGCCCGCTTTTTCCCACGCATTTCCGCCAATCTCTACCGACGAAATATAAAAGGCATGATTGGGAATACCCGAATTGATATGCACACCCCCACCATCCTCCAAAGTCTGTACGTAGTCGTCCATATGCCCTGGCTGAGGATCCTTACCGATGACAGGATCGTCATAGGCGGTGCCCGGTTCTTTCAAAGAGCGAATGCCCACACCACGTACATTGGCCGTGAACAACTCTTTGCCAATGATCCAATCTGACTCTGCTGCCGATTCACCAAGAGAATACTGATTCACCAACGCCCCAAACACATCGGAGATCGACTCGGCCAGCGCTCCCGACTGGCCCCGATAAAAAAGACCGGCTTCAAACTGAGTGATGCCGTGCGTCAGCTCATGGGCGATTACATCTAGCGATATCGTAAACCGGTTGAACAGGCGCTGTGCTTCAGGTAAATCTTCGTCTCCGTCGCCATATACCATTTGTTGGCCATTCCAGAAGGCATTATCATAACCAACTCGGTAGTGAACCGAGGATTCAATACACAATCCGCGGTCGTCGATAGAATTGCGGCCGTACGCGTCTTTAAACAGATCATACGTTGCACCGGCGCCATCATAAGCCTCGTTGACCGCTGGATCACCAACAGGCGGGTCCCCCTCTCCACGTACCAGAATCCCGGGAAGATATGTGCCATTTTCCACGTCAAATACAAGGCGCTCCTTCACCGTTGTATAAGCCTCTTTCGTTTCATCAAACCCGATTTCCCCGGCTGTTACCGCACGCATGCTGGCGAGTTCAAACGTGCTCGCCAGGTTATCGCGGGCGCGTTCCTGTTGCACAGGAGTGCCATTCCTGCCGATTTCCCGCAGCAAATAAGGGGGAAGGATGCAGTGCAAAGGATTCATTCTCGAAGACATCCAGGTATCTCCTAGCTAAAGACCAAATGGTGTTTTGACCAATCGTCGGGCAATCCCAGCTTCTGGGTACCCTGGTATCATGGAAAGACATCGAAGCTGCTATTGTACTGTAAATGACCCAAACTCGAAAAACGGCCACCCTTTCGCCCCCTCGCGTTGGGATAACTTGCACACCATCATACAGTAGGTAAGATACTCCAAAACCATGACGGTCCGTGATGATAAAAATACAACAGGCAATATATCAGATCATGCTCGCTTCTACCCAGGTCGAATACCCCTTGGAAGCATGTGGTTTATTTGCCGGGCAGAGCAATTGTATCTCCCAAATCTATTTAATTGAGAATAGTCTGCACAGCCCGACCACCTTCGAAATGGACGCCGGCCAGCAGATTCAGGCCATGCTAGATATCGAAGTCCAGGGTTTGGAAATGCTGGCCGTTTACCATTCGCATCCGACAGGTTCGGAAACACCTTCGGAAACCGATATCGCCAAAGCGTACTATCCGGAACTGATCCAGCTGATCATTTCTCTGGCTGATCGATCGAATCCGACTGTTCGGGCTTTCACAATCGTCAATAGACATGTTGAGGAAATTGAACTGCTACTGGAGTAACCATCCAATCAGTTTAGTGTTTTTAATGATTGCAGAATAGTTTAGGAGGAAATTTCGTTGAGCTTAATGTACTTGTTGCTTGCTGGGCTTATAGGTTATTTCTGCGGGGCGATCCCGTTTGGTTACTTGTTTGTAAAAGCAACCAAGGGCATCAACATCTTGGATTATGGCAGTGGACGTACCGGCGGCACCAATTCATACCGTGCGGCCGGTTTGGGGACAGGAATTATCACAGCCCTCAGTGATGTCTCTGAAAGGTTTTGCGGCCGTCTGGCTGGCGCGTTATCTGTTTGGTACATTTCTCAGTGATGCCTGGCTCCCTTGGGCCATTTCCTTTGCCGGTGTTATGGCTGTCACAGGTCACAACTGGTCGATTTTTCTCGGTTGGCGTGGCGGAGCCGGAACAGGACCCAACGTAGGCTGGGCGACCGCCATTTGGTGGCCCACTTTCCCCATCAGTATTGTCGTCATGGTTCTCATATTGGTAGGACTGGGTATGGCTTCCGTGGCCTCATTATCAATGGCTGCCATAATACCCATTTCTTTTATTGCGCTCTATTTAGCCGACGTCCCCGGTTACGCGGATACGTTCGCCTACATTGCAGGTGGCTTCGCCTCAGCGGCCGTCGTGACCTGGGCCCTCCGTCCCAACATCAAACGCCTACTCGACGGCACCGAACGTCTTGTCGGTCCGCGTGCCCGCGCCGCCAAGAGGGAAGAGCAGAACGCCGGCATCTAGTGCCTTCTTAACCGCCGCCCTTGGTCAACAGTTCGTAATGGAGCAAACCCAGGGCGTCTATACCCACATTATCGACCTTAGCCAATGATAGGGCGCGACGTGGTTCCTGCGTGATGTCTAATGTAGGCAGCTCGTCTGCCCACAATGCTTGAATCTGCGTGTATATTTCAGCCCGCAATGCCACATCAGGCTCTTCTCGCGACGCTAGCAGCAACTTATCCATCTCAGCACTTTCGTAAGTTTGAACAAAATACACGATCCGTATTTTGTACAAAGAAATCCGTCCAACTGCTAGGATCTAAGTAATCTACAGGCCGTCCTGGAGAAGGCCAACCGAGCAAATAAGCTGCGTAACCACACTGGGATATCTGCACCCGAAACTGATCCCACGGAGCTCCAGAAATGCTCACAAGAAAAACGCCCGTCGCTTCCAGTTGCTCACCCAGTGCAGCTAAATATTGCTCCTCTTGTGCACTATAACGTCCATCATTAACAAACCAAATCGTGATCTCCAATGGACTCTCGGGTGTATACCCTGCTTCCAGCATCAAGGACCGCACCTTTTCATGATCCGTTGACGGCAGTGTAGCAACATGACCCGGAACCTCATCAGGGATCGGACTGAGCAAAGGGATTCGGCTGCCTCCAAAAACATCCTCTACAATAGCGTTTCGATCTATGGCGTATGAAACTGCCTGGCGCACTTGCTTACTGTTCCAAGGTGGCGTCTCCTGCTCAAAAATGAGATAGCTCTTAAAGGTCGAAGGGCCATCCCAAGGTTTGATGTCGACGCTGCCGTCGCCATCCACATCCTGGTTCTGTAGTTCGAGAAAATCGCTATAAGGCAGACCGGTCCAGGCTAAATCAATAGACTGGAATTCAGCCAATGATTTCCGCATACCAGCCGCATCGCCATAAAAACGCACGATGATGTTCTCAAAAGCGGGAGCCGGGCGCCCAGGCCACTGCGGGTTCGCCTCCAAGCGTATACGGTCACCCCCAGTCCAATTGGCAATCGTATAAGGACCCAGGCCGCCGCAACTGCTGCCCGGATCGGCCGTTTCAGCGTAGCACTCATCGCTAATGGGAAAATAAGGCGGTGTAGCTAGCAGGCTCGGAAAATAAGCCGTGGGCTCCTGAAGAATGAATTTGACCGTAAATGGATCCAACACCTGTACAGCATCGCTATCGGCAAAGTTGTCTTCGTTGGCATCCTTCAAAGTACCATTGACCAGAAAATTGCCCAGGCGTGATGCGCGAATGACCGACCAGCGTACATCTTCCGCCGTAAAATCACTGCCATCTGGAAACAACAGACCTTGCTTCAAGCGCACAGTATATTCCACTTTGTCTTCAGAAATCAGCGGCACACCTTCGGCCAACATGGGCTGCAATTCGTTGGTGGCGTTGAATCTGTACAGCCCGCTCATACTATTATTCATGATCTCCCAATTGACAAAATCAGATGATAAGCTGGCCGGATCCATATCTTCCAGTTGCCCGATAACGCCGATGAAGAATTCGCCGGCCGGCGTCCCCACCCGTGACTCTCCAGGATCAATTCCACCGGCTGGAAAATCATCCAAAATCAACCAGGCGACCGTAAGCCGTTTGATTACCTGGTCAGCCTTCATTTGTGCGATGGCGTCATTGAGTTTCTTCAGCAGTTCACTGTCATTGGCGGCGATGGCGATACCATAAGACTTGCGGCTGATCCACGATTCACCTTCCTCACCACCGCTTATCTTGAGTTGCTGCGGGAATGACTCTGCAAAATAATCAGCGCTGTGACTGTCAATAATGACCGCCCTAACCGTTTCATCAAGCAGGGCTTGCACAACTTGATCCGCTTTTTCGTATTCATTGAAGAGATCATCTTCGCTGATTTGCAGAATCTCCAGGGCTGTCTGCTCTCCGTAACTTCCATGCTGCACGCCGACAGCCATTCCCGGTCGAATATCTTCATAGCTCTGAAGTTCATCCTCATTTGCCAGCACCAACATTACCTGACCAACTTCCAGGTACGGCTCCGTGTAGACAATACCTTCCTGTGCTGTTTCGGGCACCAAAAGTGAGGACATGACCGCATCAAAGTCGTTGCTGTTGCCGGCAGCCAGGATATCCAACACACCTTGATGGGGTGTAACAACGAACTCGTATTCGAACCCGGCAATTGCCGCGATGTTCTCCATTACAGCGCTGTCAAAGCCTTCCACGTTGCCAAACTCGTCAAAGCGCGTAAAGGGAGGCAGTGGTGCATCCGTTGCAATGACCACGAAGTCGCGATCGCGCGTCGGGACAGGCGCTACGGTGGGGTTCGCCTCAACTGGCGTGGCTGTGGGTTCTGTAACTGCTACCTCGGCAGTGCCTTGTTGACAACCAGTTGCCAGAACCACAAGCAAGAGTAGCCCAAGCAACCACTTGATTTGAACCTGACGGTTCATAGATATTTTCTTCATCCATCTTCCTATGATGCGCAAGTATAACAAGGGGGCTAGGGGGAGCAAAAACGGTTAAGACGGCTTAAGGGGACAGGCATAGGGCAGCAGCCGCTAGACCCATGCTCCCTTAACAAAGCCTCTGTCATTATCCCGGAAACTAAAAGCCTATTTCTCCACTGCAAGACACGACGAAGTTTCCAGGAAAATCGTGCAACTAATCAGTTAACAAGCTGTTTAGGTTGTGCTCGCTAGAGAGAAATGGAGGTACCTAGACCCCAGTTGAGAGCGTTCTTCAGAGTGATGGCAGCCGCGGCTGCATCCTGTACAGCTACACCGACCGATTTGAAAAAGGTGATCTGATCCTGGGATTCACGGCCCGGTCGTTGCCCAGCGACGATTTCGCCCAATTCGGCATAGATGTGAGCTTCTGTCATGTCACCATTCTCCAGGGGTATAATCAGATCACCGGCTTCGGCCAAAGCGGCTGCACGCGAATCGACCACAATCCGTGATCGCAGAACTGTGACCAGATCCACCTCTTGCATCTCCGGCGTAAAGGATCCGACGCCGTTGATATGCGTACCGGGGCGGATCAAGCGTCCATCAAAAACCGGCGTAGACGAGGTCGTCGCCGTGCAAATGACATCTGCTCCCTGGACGGCCGAATTGGCATCGTCGCTAATTGTAATCGCTGCCGGGATCGGTCCTTTGCCGGCCATCTCCTGCGCAAATAGTTCTGCCTGCCGGCGATCGGGGCTAAAGATGCGCACTTCTTGAATTGGGCGTGCCGTACAAACAGCCTCCAACTGCGTCCTTGCCTGCACACCTGTGCCGATGATGGCCACGCAATGCGCATCTTGACGCGCCAGCAAGTCAGTTGCTGCCCCAGATCCCGCACCGGTGCGAATGGCAGTTAATGCCCCTCCCTCCATCAAGGCCACGGGCTGCCCGCTTGTTACATCCAAGACCATGACCAGCGCATTGACCACTGGAAGATCACGGTCCACATTCTGGGGGAATACCGACACAACCTTCACCGCGAGCGCAGCGTTCTGTTCCAAATAGGCGGGCATCACCAATGATGTACCCTTTCCCGGCACATCAATCCGGCTACGCAAAGGCATAATCGCCCGCCCTGTCGACAACTGGGCAAACGCCGCCTTCAAGCCTTCAATGGCTTCAGCCATAGGCAAAGCCTTAACCACGTCAGCCGCAGAAAGCAAAATAAGATTCATAGGTTCCGTTCGTACTAAAAGGCTTCAGCCGTTCTCCGGCTGCATGTCCCCGACAAACTGAGCCAGTAACGCGTTACAAGTGCTCGTAGCAACAGCCCATTGAGTGTTACAAATGAAATATGTATTCAATTTGCCGCCACCAACATGCTTTGCACTCTGGCGGCAGAATTCATCCCGCGCGGTCAGCGGCTAAACCCCTAATCAATCCCCAAATACGCTTTCTGCACCATTTCATTCTGCCGCAAATTGGCCGCTGAATCGTGCAGCACTATTTCACCCGTCTGCAACACATAGCCACGGTGAGCAATCTGCAACGCCATGTGTGCATTCTGTTCAACCAGCAAGACCGTCGTGCCTTCCAGGTTGATCGCCTGGCATGTCGAGAAAATCATTTCCACTAAAACGGGAGCCAGTCCCATAGAAGGCTCATCCATCAGCAACAACTTGGGACGAGACATAAGCGCCCGGGCCGTAGCCAACATCTGCTGTTCCCCGCCACTCAGCGTGCCGGCAACCTGGGTTCTGCGCTCCTCAAGGCGCGGAAAAAGTTCGTACATTCTCTGAAAGTCTTCAGCAATGCCATCCTTATCCGTACGATGATAAGCACCCATTTCCAGATTTTCCAGTACGGAAAGCTTTGAAAAGACCCCGCGACCCTCCGGCACCATGGCGATGCCTTTTGAGACCAGTTCATGCGCCTTGTAACTGCTCAGATCTTCCCCATTAAACCTAATGGTACCCTCTCTCGGCGGCAGCAGTCCGCTGATCCCGCGCAGCGTCGTCGTCTTCCCTGCCCCATTGCCACCAATTAAAGAGACTATTTCCCCTTCTTCCACGGAGATTGAAATGCCTTTTAGAGCATGAATGTTACCATAATAAGCATGGACGTTCTCGACTTCAAGCATAGCCATATTGCTATTTCCTTTACTGAATCTCTGTCGACACGGCAATCGTGCCGCTGGCCGCTGCCCCACGTCCCAGATAAGCCTCGATAACCTCGACGTTACTCTGGATTTCGGCCGGATTCCCCTCAGCGATCATCTTGCCGTAGTCCAACACGGTAATATGTTCAGAAATTCCCATCACGACGCGCATATCATGTTCGATAAGCAGAATCGTGATGCCGGTCACATCCCGCAGACGGCGAATAAACTCCGTCGTTTCGGCCGTTTCACGCGGATTCATCCCTGCTGTTGGCTCGTCAAGCAGCAGCAGTTGCGGCTTTCCCGCCAGGGCCCGTGCAATTTCCAATCGCCGCTGGTCCCCGTAAGGTAAATTACGCGCCAATGTGTCACCCATGCCCCTTAAGCCAACAAAATCCAAGAGTTCGTTTGCATTCTGTGCTGATTCCATTTCCTCTTTTACGGTACCGCGCGAACGGAATAAGGCCCCGATCCAGCGCGAATGCAGCAAGGGTTCCATACCAACCAGGATGTTCTCAATCGCCGTCATATTTGAAAAAAGGCGGATATTCTGATAGGTACGAGCAATACCGAAATGGGCAATCTGATCCGGCGAACGCCCTTTCAACGATTGTCCGGCAAAAAGGATTTCCCCTTCATCAAAATGGTAGAATCCGGTGACGCAGTTGAAGAAAGTGGTTTTCCCCGCTCCATTTGGCCCGATGATGCTGACGATACCGCCTGCCGGAACATCAAAAGAAAAATCATTAACGGCGACGAGGCCACCAAAACGTTTCGTTACATTGGTTGCTTGTAAAATAGCTGACATTGCCACTACCCTCTATCTAGTCAACGGATGGACGTCTTCACGATGGACCACAGTTCCCTCACGAGCTGCCTCTTCATCTGCCGCATGTAGCTCACGGGCGCGAATTGGCGACGGCCACAAGCCTTCCGGACGCATTAACATGGTGGCAATAAGCAGGACGCCATAAATCAACAGGCGATATTCTGTAAACTCGCTCAAATACAAAGGAACTCCCACCAGTATGAAGGAACCAAGAACAACACCGGGCAAACTACCTAGACCGCCGACAATGATCAAGCACAACACGTTGATGGAGATCAATAATGCGAAGCTGTGCGGGAATATGGAGCTGAGGCGCGAGGCAAAAATGGCCCCTGCCAAACCTGAAAAAGCAGCTCCCAAAGCAAAAGCCAATAGCTTGGTATTAACAAGTCGAATTCCGGTAGCTTCCGCAACAGTCTCATCCTCACGCATAGCCATCCATTGCCTTCCCAAACGCGCATCTCCTAACCGCCAGGAGACAAATGCGGCCAACAGAACACCTGCCAGGATTAAATAGTAGAACCACTCTGGTTGTACAAAAACAAAACCAAATATTTGTGGTTTGCCAACTTTCAGGATACCCTGCGCACCCCCTATTACCGGTTTAAGCAGATCGGATAAGGCAAGGACGCGAATGATCTCGCCAAAACCCAGGGTAACGATCGCCAGGTAGTCGCCTCGCATTCGCAGCACGGGAACGCCTAATATAATACCGGCTGTTGCCGCTGCCAACACAGCAATTGGTAAGGCAGACCAAAATGAAAGTCCAGCAATTGCTATATCAGTTGAAGAAGTTAGTAGACCCATGACATAGGCGCCTATGGCAAAGAAAGCGACATAACCAAGGTCAAGTAATCCTGCAAATCCGACGACAATATTTAGTCCCAAACCCATTATCGCAAAAATACCGACGACATCCAGCACTTCACTATGGTACGGTCCGAATATCAACGGGAAAATAAGGGCCAAAAGGATAGCTGCTATGATTCCTGACCGGCGCCAGCGTTTTTGTTGATCTTCTGACATGGCTGCGCGCCGTTTTTGATAACTTCTTCTTCCCCGGCTTCTCCACCATGCTGTTATGATTGCCGATACTGCAAAAATGACAATCGCTGTCCAAATCCAGATGCCGTTTTGCCCAAATATCGCTCGGATGATCGGTCTCGGCAGCCACGATACCACCCGGACCAACTGAAGGACACCAGAAAAAGTACCAACGATTATCACGGCCAACACGCCGACCAATAAAGGTTTTTCAATCTTCTCCGGCAGCAGATGAAATAGTGCGCCGATCATGCCTAGAACAGCCATGACAACTGTCAAAATCAAACTTCCCAGGAATGGTCCCTGACCAAAGGTCAACAGTTCAATCAGGGCAGGAGATACGTTGACCAGGCTATTACGGATAAGTGGGAAAAGGAGCGTCAAAAATATTAGGCCAATTAACGGAATCGCCGTTAAGAAACCGGCAACGAGACCATATACCAGGGTCGAACCACGCTTTTTCCCTTCTTCAGGGACGACAGCCATGTACCCCCCGATTAGCGGAGTCGTGTAGAGCATCACTTGACCTAATGTTAATAGATCAGTGATAACATCACGTTCGTTGAACGCTTCTACCATGCCGATGGCACTGATACTAACGGCAACCACACCTGCTATCAGACCAACACGGATCGCTCTGCGCAAATTATCTCGGGACATAGTTTCCCCCTTACGCCTTTTCCTCAGATAACCGCTCTCCGAGGATACCTTGCGGCCGGAAAATCAATACCAATACCAATAATGTGAACGCCGTCACATCTTTAAGTTGGTGCGCACCCGGCACACCCAGTCCTTCCAGAATTAATGGAGGCCCCACAGCTTCAATTAGACCCAGAAAGAGCCCGCCAATAGCCGCACCGGGAATACTACCGATACCTCCCAAAACTGCGGCTGTGAAGGCCTTGATTCCTGGCACAAAACCCATGAAAAAGTGCACCTGCTTAAAAGTCAAACCCCACAATACGGCCGCCGCACCCGCCATTACCGCACCGATAGCAAAAGTCATGCTGATAGTACGATTGACATCAATGCCCATCAGGGCCGCAACATCTTTATCTTCGGCTACTGCTCGGATCGCTTTGCCAGTTTTTGTGCGCATGATCAGAAAATAAAGACCGATCAACATGATCACAGCGACACCCATAACAATTAGTCGAGTCTTCAAAAAATCAATGCCTAGGATTGTGATTCGGCCGTCAAATGCTTGCGGGACAGGAAACGGAATCAGCGATGAACCAAAAAGACCGCGAAAGAAATACTGCCAAAAAAAGGAAGCGCCAATGGCCGTAATCAAGGGAACCAGCCTTGGCGCGCGACGAAGCGGACGGTATGCGATTCGTTCTGTCACCAACGCCACGACCATCGACGTGAACATGGCCAAGATCATGACCAGAATCATGTAGAAAACTGGGTACTCGTCCATGAAACCAGAAGAAGCAAGCGCAGTAGCCAGAAATACCGTGGAAGTCATACCTCCAGCCATAAAAAACTCGCCATGGGCAAAATTGATCATGAACAAAATACCATAGACCATGGTATATCCGAGAGCGATCATGGCGTAGAGACTGCCCTGCGATAACCCGGAGCCTAAGAAATCAATCCAATCATCTGCACTGTATTGGACGCCCGCCCCAAAAAAGATTTTGTTTACGATTCCGATAATTACCAGGCCGATGATAACCGCTCTAAATACCCACAAAGCGAGTCCAATATAGTCAAGGTCTTTGAAGCGCTGCGACATAATTATTGCTCCGTTGGCGGATTACGTACTGGCGAAACCGGCATAAACAGCTGCCGGCACCCTCTTGGTCACTCCTACAGAATGGGCTCCGGTGTCACAAACCGGAGCCCATTTCATACTCTAATCACGACCGGCTAGGTAAAAACAGTTGTCTTTTAGCTGTATTGATTACGGCCAAACCCTCACAAACTCGTTGTTCTGAACTTCGCTTACAGAAATCTTCGGATCGGCACAGTCGCCGTATTCATTACACGTGATTGTTCCCGTGATACCATCCATGCCGCTGGTGGCATATAGTGCATCCCGTAGTGCCTGACGGCCGATAAGCAACGAGCCATCGCCCCCTTGCTGGGTTACGCCATCCGCCTCGATGGCATCCAGGATCAAATTGGTTGCATCAAAGGCATGAGCGTGGAATGGAGCCGTCGGTTCCGTCCCATACTTTTCTATGTATGCCGGCAGGAACTCATCTTGATAGAATGTATTGCTGAAACTCAGGTCCGGACCAGACACATACATACCTTCCGAGGTACCAACCACGTTCTCCAGGAAGGCTGGCGACTGAACACCGTCAGCAGCAGCGAGAACGACACCCTCAAGACCAGGGATATCCTTCGCGGTGTTGGTGATCAACGATCCTAGTGGAATAAACACAGGATAGTAAACAAACTCTGGGTTCGATGCGGCGATTGTCGTCAACAGAGGTTCTACATTACTAGCATCAGGAGCTTCTGCTTCGAAAGCGACTATTTCGCCACCCAATTCCTCGAAAGGTCCGGCAAACGCTCTGGCCAATCCCTCAGTGTACGGGTCGCCATCATGAATTGCCGCCGCTTTAGTCACGCCCAACTCATTATAGGCGAACTCGGCCATTGCTCGGCCCTGAACGAGATCATTGTGCGCTGTGCGCAAATAACCTACCTGGAATGCCTGGTCCGGATCTGTCAAGGATGGAGCTGTATTGGATGGCGAAACCATCGCATATCCGGCATCAGAGATAATCTTTGCCGCCGGAACACCAGCACCGGAGCAGCTTGTGCCAACCATAGCCACGATCTGTGGGTTGGAAACAATTTTAGTTGCGGATGTCTGGCCACCTTCAGCGTTGCAACCGTCATCTTCTGCCTGAAGGTCGACAGAGTGGCCTAACACTTCCCCGCGCATATCAAGGGCCAGTTCTACGCCCCATTGGGAGTCAAGACCCAACTCTGTGTTCGGGCCAGAGACAACCAGTGATGAAGCCAACAAAATTGGTTCACCAGCGGCGACTTCAACACAACCTAACTCATCTGTACACTCCAGGCTCGCACCTCCACAAGCGGAAAGGACCAATACAGCCATCAATACCAACAGAAAAAACAATGCTTTACGTTTCATTTCTTTCTTCTCCTCAACAAAATATCAACAAAAAACTACAAGCAGATCGCAAGATATGTGGGGGTAACCCCGAGACAGTTGGCTTTTCTAAATGCTGGGATACTCACCTCCTCTTCCTTCAGTCAGCGAGTGTACCGCTCAATAGATATATCAGAAGACCTGCTAGATTAAAATTCTATTAGATAAATGATTCTTGTCAACAAGGAAATTATTGTTCGCCTTGGCGAAGCTCGTTGAAGAAAGCCATCAGATCGTCCACGGCATGGCTGCTGAGGGGTTGGCCATGGCCGCAGGCGAAGGTAGCAGGAGTCAATTCAAGCAAACGAATCGCGGCAAGGTTAGCGCTGTCTTCATCAGCCGTGATTCGTTTTGGTGTACGCTGTAGACGGCCGTTTCGCGTGTTAAGCGCATCGCCGGCAAATAGAATACCCGCCGACGGGCTGTAAAATGAGAAGTGGTCGGGCGTATGGCCCGGCGTAGCCAGCGCCTGTAATCCGCCAAGCAGCGGCAATTCATCGCCGTCAGAAAAAATCTCCAGGCAGCTTGCTGGAACAGGCCGGTATTTGAAAAACGTGTTGCTAAACCACTGCAGGAATCGGGGTAGGTGATCCGGCGATCGCCCTTCTTGCAGGTGAATAGCCGACTGCTCCCCAGCGTAAACCGTTGCTCCGGTGGCCGACTGGATTGCCGCCAAACTGCCGGCATGATCGATATCGGCATGAGTGATCAAGATGCGCTTCAATTGGGAAGGCTGGTAACCAAGCTGATCGAGCAAATCGAAGAGCAATTGCTGCTCCTTGGGCATACCGGCATCTATTAACGTCAGTCCATCCTCGGCCTCACACAAGTAGAAGTTGCTGGCTCTGCCACTGATTAGGGTGACATCAGGCTGAATCAGCATCTTCCTCCTCAACAAGATGGGCCGTCTTTTTATCAAAGGCAGCGCGCAGGGCCTGATAATCTTCCTCCGGCATCGCTGGAATAGCATTCTTCTGTTGTCGCAGGAAACCCTTCAACTTGCCAAAGTGCATGGCCGGAATGTTTGAATTCTTCACATCCAGGCTCGTGATGTTCTTTGTTGTGAAGACGATCAGTGGGGCTATGGGAACCTCTTCAATTTCGGGGGCATTCTTGCGGATGTAGTTTGCCATCGCGCTAACCAGTCTGTCTGCCTCTTTTGTCGGATTCCCTAGACCCTCTTGGCCGAAGTATTTGCGCAAGCCGACACCTTTTTGCGTCCACCTGTCTCCTTCGGCCGTAATTTCACCACCCTGGTATTTTGTGTGGAGGATGATCACGCCCGTTGGCAGTAACAGCACGTGCGGTGCCGGGAGCAGATAATGATAGAGGCGGCTGTTTTGGGCAACATGTTTTAGGGCTTCATCCAGAACTTGATCCGGCCGGGGATCGCGCCCATAGCGATGTCCCAGATAAATACCAATCTGCGAAATAGCCCACCCGGCACCCAGGGCCACCATCTGGTACAAAATGGCATTTTCGTTCCCCCAGAAGATGATTGCCAATCCGGCCAGGAGAACACCCATGCCTAGAAAACTGGTATACTGGCCAATCTTCCGCAGTCGTTGAATACGTTTTTCGTCACGAAGGATAATCATAATTACTCAAATAGATATGTGCCATCTGGCTGTGCGCCAAATGTCACACCAAAGGTTCTTCCGTTGCTCCTGTATTGTTGGCGAATCTGCCCAGCACCAAACACGCATTTTGACCACCTAGGCCAAACGAGTTTGAAAGGATCACCTGCAACTCTGCTGGACGCGGTGCATTGGGCACATAATCTAGATCGCACTCCGGATCGGGCGTTTCGTAGTTCCAGGTAGGAGGTATGATTTGCTCAGACAACGCGTAGGCACAGAAGATAGCTTCAATAGCTCCTGTGCCGCCCATTGCGTGACCCAGAACAGATTTACTGCTGCTCACCGGGATTTCATAGGCACGTTCTCCGAAGAGGTTTTTAATGGCGAACGTTTCTGAAGCATCATTAACTGGTGTCGCCGTGCCATGCGCATTGATATAATCAACATCCTTCAAGGACAGACCCGCATCTTCTACAGCCCAACGCATAGCTCGAATCTTACCCGCTGATTTTGGATCAGGGGCCGCGACGTGAAAAGCATCTGAAGAAGAAGCGTGTCCTAGCACCTCAGCATAAATGTGCGCACCGCGCTCCAGCGCCTTGTCGAGTCGCTCCAACACGACCACGCCCGCCCCTTCACTCAATACAAATCCATCCCGGTCCTTATCGAATGGTCGGCTGGCGCGTTCCGGTTCATCATTGTGTGCGGTTGAGAGCGCGAGCATTCTAGCAAATCCAGCCACCGCGGCTTCATGAATCAATCCTTCTGCACCACCAGTGACTACTGTGTCGGCTGTGCCGCGCCGGATCATTTCCAAGCCTTCGCCAATCGCTTGCGTTCCTGTAGCACAAGCAGCATTAACGGTGCTGATCGGGCCTAAGGACCCCGCCAGTAAACTGACATGGTAACTGGGCATGTTGGGCAGAAAAGAAGTCATGGCGAACGGATTCACGCGGTTAAACCCTTTTGTACGCAGGATAGTTAAATTGCGATCGGCAACCTCAAAACCTCCCACTCCAGTCCCCACAAGAACGCCAACACGCTCAAGATCGGTTGTGGAGGGTAAATCCGCATCGGCCAGTGCCATATACGCTGCGGCCGTTGCCAACTGCGAAACACGAGACATGCGCCGTGCTTCCTTAAAGTTAACATATTTCTCTGGCGAGAAGTCCTTTACTTCCCCGGCAATCGATACGGGCAACCCACTGGGGTCGAACTGCGTGATCGGACCTATGCCGGAACGTCCGTTAAGCAAACTACCCCAGCTCTCCTCCGCCGTATGGCCCAATGGACTCATAATCCCCATACCGGTTATGACTACCCGGGGGCGGCCACGTGCGTCAACATAATTATTCATTCAGCTTTTGCCTTCTCGTTTAATGCCTACCGCAATGGCTTGGACAACTTCCTTTTCAACCACGTTCCTGGCCTGTTCTATAGCTCGTTTTATGGCCACCGCACTGGAACTGCCGTGAGCCACAATGACGACGCCATTAATGCCCAATAAAGGCACGCCGCCAACTTCATCAGGATCCAGATGCTTTTTCACACGATTGAAGGCAGGACGGGCCAGCAGCCCGCCGACAGCCGTGAATGGATTCGATTTGATGTACTCACGAATCGTTTCAGACATATAACTGGCCACGGCTTCGGCCGTCTTCATCAAAATATTGCCCGTGAAGCCATCGGTCACCGCCACCTCGGTCGCACCGCGCATAAGCTCTTTTGGCTCAATGTTTCCTACAAAGTTTAGACCGCTGGCAGCCAGCAGCGGAATTGTCTCTTGAACAAGAATATTCCCTTTACCTTCTTCTTCGCCATTGGAAATGAGAGCCACACGTGGCTCTTTAATACCAAGCACACGTTCCACATAAAGACTGCCCATCACAGCAAACTGCAGCAGATATTCCGGCCTGCAATCGGCATTCGCGCCATAATCGATGAGAAATGGTCGTTTCGGTGTGGGGAAAATGACGCCTAGCGCCGGGCGTTTGATTCCGGGAATACGGCCGATCCCAACACCGCGCAGCATGGCCACTGCCAATACGCCCCCGGTATTTCCCGCCGTGACAAAAGCGTCGGCATCTCCCGACTTTACCAGATTCATTCCCACATGCATTGAAGAATCCCTCTTTTCGCGTACAATCTGGGAGGGTTTATCTTCCATCGTAATAATCTGGTCAGCATGGACCACTTCAAGCGCAAGCCCAGCCGTATCATGCTTAGCCAGTTCCGTCTTGATCGTCGCCTCGTTTCCCACGAGGATGATTGTGTCGTCGAGCTGGCGTGCGGCCATTACAGCACCGGCCACATCCGGGACTGGATAATTGTCGCTTCCCATTGCATCAATAACTATTCGCATACCATCATACTCGCTTTAGGCCAACCTCTAGCAGTCGTTGGATTCTATCGGTGGGCACTTTCTTAGTCAAACATCCCGCCGGGCTATTCATTGCGATTTGAATCCCCCTGTGATACGATTCAACCATTAATAATTCGGTTTATTTGGCGTTTATTTTAACAGGCCCATTTCGTCAGACTTTCATCCAATGGGAATCATTCGTTCTCTTTTTTTACAGTTATTCTTATGGTGATTGTAAAACTTACTTACTTACGCTAAACAGGCAATTATCAACCGATTGGCATTCCATTATTTATTGATCCTGCCAATCTGATTCATTGTTGAATTCTGTAGCTGGGTAAGAGGCTGGTCCTGGTGAGGTGAATGCACGTGTGGCGTTCACCTTTTTTGTTTCTTTATCATAAATGATCTTATCATGCGTTTAAACGTTGAGTTTCTCGTCAGAATTCTTGGGGCGATTGTTGGCAGTGTCTTGTTGGGCATATTTGGCAACAGCCTGGCCAAGACAGTTGGATATTCGCCAGATGTCTTCATCGTCATCTTTGGTCTGCTGGGCGCGGTCAGCGGGTTCATTCTAGCGCCATATTTCACCGTACGGCCGATGCGCTCCATACGCAGTAGCCTCGCTGTCATGTCCCCGGAACGCTTGTTAGCATTGATTGTTGGCATTTTGCTTGGACTGGTAGCAGCAGCCCTGTTTTCTTTACCCCTTTCACTCCTGCCCTCTCCTTTTCGCGAAATTCTACCCCTGATAGCTGCCTTGGCGCTGGTTTATGTAAGCGTGGCATTGCTTATGACGCGGCATCAGGACCTACAAGGAATTCTGGGCAATTTTCGAGCTGCTGGTAAAGTCCCTGTTGGGGATACAGCAGAAGAAGATGTAATCCTGTTGGATACGAGTGTCATTATCGACGGCCGTATCACCGATATCAGCAAGACGGGGTTCATCAGATCGACGCTCCTGGTACCGAACTTTATACTATTGGAACTGCAGCATGTTGCCGACAGCGCCGAAGTGCTGCGGCGAAACCGGGGACGGCGCGGGCTCGACGTGTTGAGCATCCTTCAAAACGAGACACTTATCCCCATTCGCATTACCGATATGGACATCAGTGAAGTCCGCGAAGCAGATAGCAAACTGGTTGCCTTGGCCCGCCATTTACGTTGCCCAATCATGACCAATGATTACAATCTAAACCGTGTGGCAGAATTGCAGGGAGTTACCGTTCTCAACATCAACGATCTTGCCAATGCAGTTAAGGCGCTTTACCTGCCTGGCGAAGAGTTGGAAGTGAAGATCATCCAGGAAGGTAAGGAATACGGTCAGGGAGTTGGTTACTTGGAAGACGGTACAATGGTGGTCATAGAAGATGGTCGGGCCTACATCAACCAGTTACAGAACGTAACGGTCACCAAAGTATTACAAACCACAGCCGGTCGCATGATTTTCGCACGCATCTGAAACAAGACGATTGTCGCAATAATTTAGCAGTAGACGGAACCGGAGAAATCCATGACATTAAAGATCTACAATGTGCTGTCCAGGAAAAAGGAACCTTTTGTACCCCTAACCGAAGGCAAGGTGAACATCTATGTCTGTGGGCCTACTGTTTATGACGATTCGCACATCGGGCACGCCAAAACATACATAAGCTTCGACGTCGTCGTTCGTTACTTGCGCCATATTGGCTATGATGTGCTGTACGTACAGAACATCACTGACGTCGGCCATATGCTGGATACAGGCGAAGATCGCGTATTGAGAAGGGCCCGGCAAATGTCTTCAGGACCCATGCAAGTGGTAGAAACATATATGCGTAGCTACTTCGCCGATATGGATGCATTGGATGTAAAACGCCCCGACATCAGCCCCCGGGCCAGTGGTCATGTCCCGGAACAAATCGCCATGATTGAACAACTCATCGCCGGCGGGCATGCCTATCTGGTGGACGGCTCAGTATATTTTGATGTCTCCTCGGTTTCCGACTACGGTAAGCTAAGCGGCCGTCGTGTTGAAGATCTAGAAGAAGGCACTCGTGAAGCTGTACGCACAGAGAAACGCCATCCGGCCGATTTCGCTCTTTGGAAAAAGGCGGAACCAGAGCATATTTTGCGCTGGACCAGTCCATGGGGCGATGGCTTCCCCGGATGGCATATTGAATGCTCAGCAATGGCCCACAAATACCTGGGCCAAACTTTTGATATTCATGGCGGCGGTATAGACAACATCTTCCCGCATAACGAGTGTGAGATTGCCCAAAGCGAAGCAGCCCATGGCGAGCCGTTCGCGCGGTATTGGATGCTAACAGGTTCATTAACTTTGGATGGCGTTAAGATGAGTAAGAGCCTGGGCAATACGCTGACCATCAAAGAGGCGCTGTCCAAGTGGCGTCCAGAGGCATTACGCGCATTTATCTTATCAAGCCATTACAGCAACCCCATAGATTTTTCAGATGATGCTGTGGAGGCGGCCTTCAAAGGGTGGCAGCGTATCTGGAGTGCCGTTACATTGGTTCGAGAACAGATGCGCAATGCTGCAACAGGTGAGGCAGATTCCGCTGTACTAGACAAATTGGCGGCAGCTAGAGCAAGCTTCATCCAAAAAATGAATGATGATTTTAACGCACCCGCCGCCCTGGCTGTTCTGCAAGACTTGACACGTCAAGTAAACACGCTGCTGAACGAGTTCGGCCCGCAGTCTCGCAACACTTTGGAGGCTATTGATAAGCTGTATCGCGAGTTGGGTGGTGACGTTTTAGGGATCATTCCCGACCAGCTAGATCGTGGCAGCAACGCTGGGCGTGAAGATGGTCTTCTACGCTTGCTGGTCGAACTACGAGCTGAAGCTCGTTCCAGGAAAGATTGGGCTACGTCCGATCAGATTCGTGAGCAACTCAGCAAACTGAAAGTGACATTGGAAGATCGTCCAGATGGCACAGTTTGGAAATTGGAGTAAACGTAGAGAAATCGCCAGGTAGTGTGAAATCCCATTTTTGACATGTTATGAATTGTCCCCGGTCGGCTAAACATAGCGCCTCGAAAGTTGATTCGTAAGATTACCTGCACACAATAAGAAGCAAAGAGCATCCTATGCTCGTGGTTAATGCTGCAAGATCAAAAATTCTGCTTCGCATCTAATGCTGGACTATATTGACCAATACTCTCGAAGAAAGACGTGGAAGGATCGCCTGTCGGACACAGTGCGCAAAAGATGACTACAAATACAAATTGGTATGCTTTGCGTGTCAAGCCACATAAAGAACGCGCCGTTTCCCAACAACTTCAACAGTGGGAAATCGAAGCATATTGCCCTATGGTTCGTGTCAAACCAAAGAACCCCCGTGCCGCCAGACAGAAGCCCTATTTCCCTGGATACCTGTTCGTCCACCTCAATTTGGATAGCGTCGGATCCAATACCGTCAACTGGATGCCCGGAACCCTTGGTCTCGTATCCTTCGGCGATATACCGGCCACCGTTCCTGAAAACCTGATCTCTGAACTCCAGCAACGCCTGCTTCAGATCGAAGCGCAGGGCGGGTTGGTGTTGGTAGATCTGGAGTCTGGAGATCCCGTACGTATTGTCGAAGGCCCCTTTGCAGGTTACGAGGCGATCTTCAATATGCGATTGCCGGGCAAAGATCGGGTTCAGGTACTGCTATCATTTCTCAGCCAACACCCTCACCCCGTTGAGCTGGATGCGGACGATATCGAAAAAATCAAGAAGTGATCCATCGTCCTGGTTCCCATTTCCACCCGTCTTAACATTCCGCCCGCCTATTTTATGACCTGTTCACATAGTAGTACGGTCCATTTACGGGCAATTAACGTCTCTCCCGATATGATGACAGTGAGTCTGCGTAACGGTTACAGGAGGCGCTATGTTGGGGTGCGCACACTACCTGGACCGTCGTAATGTGTAAATTCACGAAGATGAATGCAACCCTTCTGGCTAAATAGTTGCTTGCTACGGACACCGTGATTAAATCAAAAAGTAGTCGCAAAGAGAAACAATCGTTAGGTTTCCGTATCGCTGTCCAGTGACAGGTTATGTTACAATGCCGCTGTGTCTATTGTTAATCACTGGCATCGCTTAACCGGCTTTGCGACAAACATGGGTTTCATTGTCTCGTTTCCGTATGTCGGAAAGGGCGGAGCGTGCCGGTCAGGTGTTGTGACTGTTTGTCTGTAGTCATTCACGTAGACAAACAAGTAGCCCCCGGCTAACCACACTGAAAGCTGGCTTTTGACAGCTACTTGCTAAGTAGGAGTAAAGATGAAAGTTCTAGTTACCGGAGCAGCCGGATTTATCGGCAGCAATCTAGCAGAAAAACTTGCCCGACGTGGCGATGAAGTCGTCGGCCTGGACAACTTCAACGATTATTACGATCCGCACAAGAAACGGACCAACGAAAAACGGCTGGCAAAATACTCGAACTTCAGAATGACTGAGGCCGACATTCGCAACCGCGCGCATATGTTCGAAATCGTTGCAGAAGAGAATTTTGAGACGGTTGCTCATTTAGCGGCAATGGCTGGCGTTCGTAATGCAGTGCAGCATCCCGATTTGTATGTCGAGGTAGACCTCAACGGCACGCAGCATCTAATGGACGCTTCGCGCAATTCAGGCAGCGTACAAAACTTTGTATTTGCCTCCACATCTTCAGTGTATGGAAACACAAAGCAGATCCCTTTTGTAGAGACCGACCCCTGCGACCGCCCGTTACAACCCTATGCGGCAGCCAAACGCGCGGCCGAAATGTTAGGTTACTCATATCATTATCTCTTTGGCCTCAATTTCACGGCAATTCGATTCTTTACGGTATACGGTCCAAACGGCCGTCCTGATATGATGGCCTACCTGCTTGCCGAGAGTGTGACCAAAGGCATTCAGATCCCGCTCTATGATGGCGGACTAATGTACCGTGATTGGACCTATGTTGACGATATCACAGATGGGATTGTAGCGGCCTTGGATCGGCCGTTAGGTTATGAGATCATCAACCTCGGTCGTGGCGAACCGACGCTGCTCAAAGATTTCGTAGAGATGATCGAAACCCTTGCCGGTCACAAAGCCAACGTCATCCACAAACCCAAGCTCGCAGCAGATTTTGTGCGCAATGAGGCCGACATCAGCAAAGCATGTCGACTTCTAGATTATGATCCTCACGTATCTGTAGAGGAAGGTGTGCGCCGATTCTGGGAATGGTACATTAGCCAGCCGAGTCTGGATGAACAATAAGTATAAGCCTGCAGAACCCGGCTGGCTTAGGACGCGGTACACGAGCATAAATCAATAGGGCAGTCACAGCCGGCATTGATATCCCGACCCTCTGTGTTATTGTCTCTGAGAGTGCTAGGGGTTTTGATCTACGTCAACGACTGAAGCGCACATCATGAAGAGCCCTATATTGGCGCTGTTGCTTCTATCTAGTTTTTTGCTCATAAAATGGCCAGCGATTACAAATACGGCAAATAACAACATGTCGGCAGTTGCGTTTCTACGGACTTGGAAGGCGGAATCAAAGAATCTGAGTCAGAAAATCTTCGAAGAGAATCCACAGCAAGTGGTTTCAACTGAGGCAGTTCCGCTACCTCGAACAGACAATGCAAGCCGCCGAGCAATAGTTGATGCAGCCAGCCCCAACATATGATTCGATTGCACCTTGTTTTCCTAACGTTCTTTTTAGTCACCTTTGGGGTCGCTGTGGCCGTTTCTGGCTACGCTGCGGCGGAGCCTGGCGAACATGTTAACAATGAAACAAGCGAACCGCTCCTGACGACGTATTCCCCTTGATAGCGACTACACCGGCCCCTACGCACTGCCGGTACGGTGTTAACAATCGACCTGGACTGCCGGGTAATCAATGGATGACCGTCAAGGTGATCAGTTCCTTCCCGTCATACACTATCGAACCCACCTTGACTATGGACGAAGATGGTCTGGGTCCAATTATCTTAGCCAATCCTGGAGGGATCTGGCTTGTGGGAAATGAGCCTGATGTAGCTAATTCTGTACAGGACCACATGCTCCCAGACACGTATGCGCGAGCCTACCATGATGTGTACCATTTTATCAAATAGCTTGATCCGTACGCCCATGTCGCTATTGCCGGATTATCAATGATAACGCCAGGTCGTCTCCAATACCTGGATATTGTCTGGGACACCTACCTGCAAGAATCTGGTCAGCCAATGCCGCCAGATGTTTGGAATATTCATCTCTACATTTTGTCTGAGATCCGGTCCTGGGACAATGGACCTAGCGACGGCCGAATTGCCCTGGGAACAGACCCTGATCTGGCTATAAAAGCGCCCTTCGGGCCACCGGAACTCGATTGTCCCGAGGATGATATTTACTGCCGTACCGAACATGATAGTCTGGTTATTTTCAGGGAGCAGATCATTGCCATGCGTACTTGGATGAAGAACCATGGGCAGCAGAATAAGCCATTGATTCTTTCTGAGTTCTCGATTTCATACCCGTTCGTGGATTATGATGATCCGGTGAATCCTACCCAATGTTTCTTGATGGATGAATTTGGCCGCTGTTTTACTGAGCAGCGCGTTAGTTCCTATTTGCAGGAAACGCTGGAGTTCTTGGAGACAGCGAAGGATCCCAACTTGGGATATCCCGCTGATGATTATAATCTGGTACAACAATGGGCATGGTACGGGATGTGGACCGAACCAGAAATGGCTGGCACCTCAGGCAATTTATTGCTTCAGAACTATGAGAATTATGCGCCGGATGCGCCAACTGCATTGACCAAAGCGGGAAACGTGTATCGTGATCGATGTGCCTGGGGACGTATCACCGAGTGGGCATCCAACACGTGGAGTGGTGTACCCGCTGGGGCCTCATACTTACTGGGTAAAGATCGATAGCCATAACAACATTGGCGACGAAATCGATGAAGAGAACAATGTACTGAGTGGGCAGGTGACCATCACATCCTTGGCCTCCTTCTACCCCCTATCTCCTGCCCCCTATTCCCTATCCCCAAATGGTTAACCAGCTACAACTGCCACACGGAACCCTAACTCTGCCTGCATTCTTGCCTGACGGTACACAGGGTGTCGTTCGCGCCCTTGATGCCCAGGACATTCTGGCTTGCCAGATACAAGCTGTACAGATGAATGTATTTCACCTGATGCAGCGACCGGGTTCCTCAACAATTCAGTCTCTTGGTGGGTTAAACAAGATGTCTGGCTGGTCAGGACCCATCTTTACCGATTCCGGTGGCTTTCAAGTATATTCGCTCATCCGCCAGAACCCCCAATATGGTAGCATCAACGAACAGGGAGCGACGTTTCAAGCATCAGGATCGTCACGTAAGTTTAAATTAACGCCGGAGAAAAGCGTACAACTACAATTGAAATATGGGTCGGATGTCATCATTTGTCTTGATGATTGCACGCATGTCGACGCGCCGCTCGCAGAACAGTCGGCTTCTGTAAAAAGAACAATCCAGTGGGCGCGACGCTGCAAAGAAACATACGAGGGGCTCGTTGCCAGTAAACAGAGGAACGGCAGACGAGGTGCCCTTTCCGGCAAACGGCCGTTATTAGTTGCCGTCATTCAAGGAGGGGACTCGCGAGAATTACGGCGTCAGTGTGCTGAAAGCTTGCTGGAGATTGGGTTTGATGGCTATGGCTATGGCGGCTGGCCCCTTGACAACCAGGGAAACCTGCTGGCGGACATGCTTCATTACACACGAGAACTGGTCCCCAAACAGTTTACCGTGCATGCTTTGGGAGTAGGCCACCCCGTCAATATCCTCAGTTGCGTACAAATGGGTTATGAGCTATTTGACAGTACAATGCCCACTCGCGACGCGAGGCACGGCCGTTTGTATACCTTTGCCCAAGATCCTGCGCAACATGAACTAGGCGATACAGATTGGTTTAAATACGTGTACATCGAGGACAAGAAACACATTAAACAGAACAGACCAGTTTCATCCTATTGTGATTGCTTATGCTGTCGCAACTATTCCATCGGCTACCTGCACCATCTTTACAAGCTAAATGACCACTTGTACGCGCGTCTGGCGACAATGCATAATTTACGATTCATGACACAGCTTATGGCGAACCTGCGGCCAACACCATGACCGAAAGAGAAGAACAACTACAATCGCTTGTAGAAGCTGTCTCTTCCAGTACAAAGTATAGGCAGGTCAGCCCCGATCTGATTCGATCAATTGGCCGGCGGGAATTGGAACGGACCCCGTCTTGGAAAGCGGCCGTCAAAGCAACCAAAAACAAGCTGCACCAGGTAGCTGGTGCCTATCAGACGGCAAAGAGCGATTATGGACAAGCTCTAACCTTGTTACGAGAGACGGCTGGTTCGCCAGCCCAATTTCGTGAGGCCTGCCGCCAGATCATGTACTGGCACATATCCACGCGCGAGCGCCTCCCGATCCTGGACGAATTCTTCGCCGAAACCTTGCGAACTGTACCTCCTGTTCACACTGTATTAGATGTGGCCTGCGGCTTGAATCCTATCGCCTGGCCCTGGATGCCTTTTGATGATCAAGTGAACTACAGCGCTTATGACATAGTCGCCGACACGATGCATTTTGTACAGGACTTTATGCATCTGGCCGGCATTAACGGCCGTGCCGAGACCCGCGACGTGTTGTACGACCCGCCAACCCAGCCTGTTGATCTCGCTTTGATCCTCAAAACGCTGCCTTGTTTGGAACAACTCGACAAGATGGCCGCTACTACATTGCTAGATGCCATCCAGGCTCGCTATTTGCTTATTTCCTATCCGGCAACCAGCCTTGGCGGCCACCGGAAAGGGATGATAACCAACTATGACAATCATTTTCGTAACCTCGCCACCGGGCGTCGTTGGTCAGTGAAACGTTTTGAATTTGCCACAGAATTAGCCTACCTCATAGAGACAGATCTGTAGGGACAAGTTTGAAACTTGCCCTAGCTGTAGAAACGCAGACTCGCTCGCGAAGCCGTCGTCCAGCGACATTATGACCAGAGAAACTGACCTAGACACCATCGTGGCTGCCATCAAACAGTCAAAAAAATACCGTGACACACACGAAGAAACGATTCGCAGCCTGGCGCTGGTTGCCCTTGCGCAGCATAAGAAGCCGAAGCAAGCGACCAAGGCTGTACGCAAGCGTTTACACAGCATAATGGCTCCCTACCTGGGTGATCCTGATTATGCAACCACATCTGAAGCGTTGGCAGTCGCCTTTACCTCCGGCGATCAGGCTGCGATCGACCGCGTCTGCCGCGATGCGCTTTTTAGCCATCTTTCCACGCGAGAGCGACTGCCCATCATGGAAGAGTTTTACCGCCAGATTTTCAGCGTTACCGGCATGCCACGCCGCTTGTTGGACATTGCCTGTGGTCTCAACCCTCTTGCCTTCTCCTGGATGGGCCTGCCAAATAGTGTAGAGTACATCGCCTATGATATTCACGAGCCTCGTATAGATTTTATCAACCACTATTTCAGCTTGTTGGGATTACCGCCCTTGGCACACCTGCAGGATGTGGCGCTACACTATCCAGAGGAATCGGGCGACGTGGCCATGTTCCTGAAGGAGATGCCTCGTTTTGAACGTAATTACCCCGGCACTGGTCGCGACTTCTTGGCGGCGCTGCGCGTACGCTATCTGGTTATATCCTTTCCCACCATCAGCACGCATGGTGGGCGTAATCTCGTAAAGCGCTACCGTGAATTCTTTGAACAGCTTACCGCCGGGCACAACTGGCCCATCACGGAACTAATGTTTGAAGGCGAGATGGTTTTTGTGGCTGAGAAGTCGCGTTGAATAGATTCCGAAATCCTTTTTGCTGAATGCTGATAACTGAAAGCTGAAAAATGACCACGCATCGATTCTTTGTCAACAAAAATCAGCTCCGGGGTGAGAACGTAATAGTTACCGGCAGTCAGGCTCGCCAGATGCATAGCGTACTTCGTCTACGAAAAGGCGACCCCATTCGCATACTGGACAACGAGGGCTGGCAATATGAAGTAGAATTACTGACGGTTAATCCCGATCAGGTCACCGGGCACATCGCAACAAAAAGTGCGGCGTTTGGTGAACCAGTGGCACGGCTAACGCTCTATCAGAGTCTGCTGAAACAGGACAAATTTGAATGGGTTTTGCAGAAAGGAACAGAATTAGGCGTTTCTTCATTTGTGCCGCTGATCACAGAGCGCACAATCGTACGCCAAACAAAACTAAAGCAGAACAAACTCGTTCGCTGGCAGCGGATCATTCGTGAGGCGGCCGAACAGTCCGGTCGAGGGCTAATCCCAACGCTCTTCCAACCGATTGAATTCGCCGCGGCGCTGGCTGAAACACAATCCAACCATATCGCCTTAATTGCCTGGGAAAACGAAGCGCAAAGGACCCTTTCCGCTACACTCAGGTCTGACGAAGTACCCTTTTCGGCCAATCGGCCCACTCTACCGTCGTCACCCACAGCGGCACTCTTCATTGGTCCTGAAGGTGGATTCACGGATAAGGAAGTAGAGACTGCACAATCAGTCAGCATCATCCCGGTGACTTTAGGGCCACGTATCTTACGTGCAGAAACAGCAGCAATTGTCGCCACAGCGCTTTTCCTCAACGAGCTGGGTGAAATGAAATAGGCAAGACATAAAGCAGCTTACCAACTACCGACTACAAGACTAACCATTACAAGACTGGCGACTACAAAACATGGATTTCAAACAGACCATTGACGGCAAGACACAACTCATTGGCTTGATAGGTTGGCCGGTATCACATAGTTTCAGCCCGGCCATGCACAATGCCGCCGCCGCTGCGTTGGGGTTAAACTGGGTCTATCTACCCTTGCCAGTGCGCCCGGAAGATGTGGGATCGGCATTGTCTGGTTTGTCTGTGCTTGGTTTTCATGGTGTCAACGTGACCGTCCCGCACAAACAGGCCGTAATACCTTTTCTGGACACAATTGAAGACGGCGCGCGGGTCATTGGTGCTGTCAATACAATCCTCATCAATCTGGTTCCAGCCAAGAATGAGGATACCTGGCAGCTAGCTGGATACAATACCGATTGGCTCGGATTTCTTGCAGACTTGCAAACACTCAAGGTAGATGTCGACCGGCGCGATTGCCTTGTTCTAGGAGCAGGTGGGTCAGCTAGAGCCGTGGTCTACGGCCTGGTAAGGGCCGGCGCTCGAGTACACGTCCTGGCGCGCCGGCTAACTCAAGCCACACAATTGGCAACAGACTTTAGGGATGTTTCACACGTGCAAGTTGGTCACCTTCCCGACCTAGCGGCCTATCTCGCTGACCTAACGGCACCCGTTATAGTCAACACAAGCCCACTGGGAATGATACCAGACAGTGATCGATCAATATGGCCTGATCATCTACCTTTTCCTGCAGGCACATTTGTTTATGATCTTGTCTACAATCCAACCAAGACGCGCTTCATGCAACAAGCAGAGGCCTCAGGATGCGCAACCAGTAACGGGCTGGGTATGCTCATCCACCAAGGAGCTAAAGCCTTTGAGCTTTGGACAGGACAGAAACCAAGTATACAAATTATGAAACAAACCATCGGCATGGCGCACAGATAAACCATGGAAGAACTTATAGCAATAGTATTGGAAACGGGATTGGCTGAGTGTGCAGCCTCCCTTTTGGGAATAGCTATCCATGAGGAGAACACATCTTGACGAAAGCTGACCTGATTATCACCAACGGCCGTCTTTATACCGTAGATCCTTCATTGCCCTGGGCGGAGGCATTGGCTTGCCGCAACGGCCGTATTCTGGCCGTGGGTCGAAATCGTGATATCTTAGCGCTGGCCGGTCCAGACACGCTCCATTTTGATGTTGCCGGACGACTTCTTCTGCCCGGTCTGATTGATGCTCACGTCCACTTCTTGCAGTATGCTATCCGCCGCAAGCAAGTCAGCCTGTTTGATGTCGCCGACTTTTCACAAGTTTTGCAGCAGGTAGCGAACGCTGCAAGTCAGGCCAAGCCGGGTCAATGGATTTTGGGTTGGGGCTGGAATGAAAATCTATGGGACGTTCAGCCCAACGCCCGGCACCTCGATGAAATCGCCCCAGACAACCCCGTCGTCTTGGCTAGAATGGATATGCACACCTGGTGGGTCAATAGCGATGTGCTAAGACGCGCCCACATCACCCGCGAGACAGCCAATCCACCAGAGAGCGTGATTGCAAGAGATGCAAATGGCAATCCAACCGGCCTTTTACGTGAGTGGAATGCTATCGCCTTGGTCGAACCCTATATCCCCGAACCGGATAGTCACATCCAGTTAGCGTGGATGCGTGAAGCTTTGACCGAAGCGCACCAGCTGGGACTGACCGGCTTCCATGACCAGCGTGTAGAAAAGGAGGGGCAGCAGAGCCTGCGCCTGTTTCAGAAGCTACGCCAGGAAGGTAGTTTGAAGCATCGTGTCCATAGCAACATTGCCGCCGAATTCGTTGCTGAGGCCGCAATCTTGGGTCTTCAACCGGGATTCGGCGACGACCTGCTGTGGTTGGGGCATATCAAGACCTTCGCCGATGGCACCATGGGTTCGGGTACAGCCTTGATGCTGCAACCGTATAGCGATATGCCCGGCAATTTGGGCCTTGCGGTAACCGGGAGAGACCAGTTATGGGACTTGGCCTTGCAAGCAGCGGAAGCGGGATTTCCGATTTCGGTCCACGCCATCGGCGACCGGGCTGTACGTGATATATTGGACGTGCTAAGCGAATTAGAAACCATCCATATTGCCACCAATCTGACCATGCCCCATCGCATCGAGCACGTGCAGCTAATCCACCCTGACGATCTTGGCCGGCTGGCAAAGCACAACATCGTCGCCTCCGTGCAACCGGTCCACATACAAACCGACTGGGCCACAGCCAATCGCGTATGGGGCGAGCGAGCGCGGTATGCGTACGCTTTTAGGTCGCTGCTCGATCACGGTACGCACCTGGCCTTTGGCTCCGACGCACCTGTAGCGCCATTAAATCCCATGTTAGGATTCCAGTCGGCCGTTACTCGCCAGGATGCCCATGGTCAACCGGCAGGAGGGTGGTACCCTATGGAACAAATTAACCTGGAAGAAGCAATTTACGCATACACCATGGGACCCGCACATCTTTCAGGCAAATCAGCCGCTTTTGGTTCTCTCACCCCTGGAAAGTGGGCTGACTTTATTGTGCTCACACAAAATCTATTTGAGGGTCCCCCTGACACCATTGCCGAAACGACAGTCGAAAAAACCTTCTTCGCTGGCCAATTGGTATACAGCAGCCAAAATCTCGTCTCCTGAGACTATCCTATGCACCAGGCTATCGATTCCCTGACTACAAGACCATCGACTACCCCCTACCTCGCATGATCGTTGGCATGGATTTCGGCACCACCAACTCTGGAATGGCTATCTTTGACGGCCAGAGAGTTCATGTTCTTCCCCTGGATCCATCCAGCCCAAACCCGCGCGTTTTACGCACCGCGCTTTATATCACCAACGAACAAACTGTCCATATCGGACGCGCGGCCGTTGATCGCTATTACGAACAGAACATCGGACGCGTTGTCAAAACTCGCAAAGTATGGATCGGCGAAATCGAGGTTTATGCAGAAGACCTATATTACGTCACCGATGCCTATGCCTGGATCGATGTAAGCGAACCCGGGCGGCTCCTCCTTTCCGTCAAGACGCGTTTACGCGAAGAAGATCACCCAGGTGCCGTCGTAGGCCAGTATTTTTATACCTTGGAGGACTTAATTGCTCTCTATCTTACAGTTGCCAGGGTACGCGCAGAACACCTTCTAGGAAAAGAAATCCGCCAAGTGGTCCTCGGCCGTCCCGTCCATTTTTCCAGCGACGACGAACACGACCGGCTGGCCCAAGGTCGCCTGCTGCAAGCAGCCTTCCGCGCCGGTTACGAAAAAGTATATTTACAATACGAACCGGTAGCTGCGGCTCTAAGCTATGAAACGACCCTAGATCGCCCACAGAATGGTCTCATCTTTGACTTTGGTGGCGGCACACTAGACATTACCGTCATGCGTCTGGGAGATCCCGCGGGTCACCAGGTATTATCCACGGGTGGTATTGCGGTAGCCGGTGATGCATTCGACCGCAAGTTGACCCGCACAAAACTACCCCGACATTTTGGTGAAGGCAGCCTCTACGGACCACGCCACAAAGCAAAGAGCACACCGCGCTGGATTTATGATGCCTTTTCTGATTGGCAGACTATCATGGAGTTGCAAACTCAAGAAAACAGGCAAGTCTTGCAGGACATCGCCCGTACAGCCCAGCGCCGCCATCAAATCGACGCCTTAATCAGCCTGGTAACCAGTAATTACGGTCTAAAGATGTTTGACCAGGTTGAAACAGCCAAACGCCACCTGTCACAGAAGCGGGGTGCGGAAATTCGCCTTGATGGCCCAGACTTCAAGGTGCGCGAATTCGTCACCCGTACCGAGTTTGAGCATATCATTCGCTCCGACGCAGTGACTATAGAAACTGAGCTAAAGAATACATTAGCCGCCTCAGGTTTGGCCGCGACACAGATCGATGCCGTCATTCGCACCGGTGGTTCAGCACAGATTCCGGTGTTCTTCGAAATGTTATCGCGCACCTTCGGCCCGGAGAAAATACAGACCATAGATACATTCAGCAGTGTCACCTCGGGATTGGGGGTTGTTGCCCACAAAATCGAGAACGGTGAGATGCAGGCGCGAGCCTACACGCCGGAAGATGTGACACCCCCGCCACAAGCGCGGGGCTCGCGTCCCAGAATCAGTCAAGTAAATCTTGAATTGATGAAAAAGCGTGTGCTCATGGCTGAAGGAACCCTGGAACAGGCTTCAGGCAAAGAACAACCAAACGCTTTGCTGAGCGCAGCCACAGATCTAGCAGCCGAACTGCTTGTACTGCTGATTGCTGGGCAAACTATAACTGCCATTACTCTCCCCATCACCAGCTTCACGCAAGCCGACCCCCTCCCTATCCCCTACTCCCTACCCCCTACTCCCTCTCTGCAGGGCATTCTCGCCGGCCTAGACGAGCAGTTGCTATTGGTCACGTCCAAATACCGCTTCCTTCTGGTAACACCCCGCCAACTCCTTGACCTACAAGCATTGGATATGCAGTTCAGTGACTTACACCGCTTGGCTGAGCGAGAAACACTTTGTACATTCTGTTCCTGGACATATACCCGGGAACAGGAACGACTTCTACTGGCAACCTCCCGGGGTTTTGCCCGAGCTTACCCCTTAAGAGTTTTGCGTGAAAGCATTGAAGCGCCGGTACCACTCATGCTCGACGACCCATTACCTGGACTCCCGATTTTCGCCCAGGGTGCTCAAACCGGTGATGAGTTTTTGCTCGTCACCGCCAACGGACGTGGTCTGCGTTGGTCTGTCCAGGCACTACGTATCAGCGGCACGCAGGTACTCAATTGTGGCAAGGATGACCGCGTAACTGCTGCTGAATTGGTTCAACCGGATTCAGAGCTACTCTTACTTACAGAAGATGGCTACGGCCGTCGCCTCCCTGCCCATTGGATCCCTTTCCCATCCACTCCCAATAGAAAGGGCAAATCACTCATCGCCCGGCGCAGCCCAACAGTTGCCGTAGCCGGCACCGCTAAGTGGGCAATGACAAACAGGAAACTGGCTGCCCTCCACGGCGCGAAACTGCCTTTGGAAGACTCAACAAGATCCCGGCCCTTGTTCAAATTGTTGCCAGCCGAGAATATCAAAGGAGTGCTTTCTCCGCCCCTGAAAACCCAACTTTAAGGTATCAGGGAAAACTCCTCAATTTATACGCCTCAATAACCGGTTCTCTTTCCCCACCCCCTATTTCCTACCCCTATTGACAACCACACCGCTCAAGGTATAATCCCAGCAATGTTAAATTTAGCCTGGCCTAAATCGCTATTTAGCTTGATTTGGGTGCGTGAAGTTGAAAAAGATTGATGGGCGAAGCGCCCGTAGGGCATTGTGAATATATCACCGGCATCACAAGATTACTTGAAAGTGATTTACGATCTTTCAGAGCAGCACGGCCGTGCCACAACATCGCAGATCGCCGAACAACTTGAGATCAAACCGGCGTCCGTAACGGGTATGTTACAAAAGATGGCCAAGGAAAAACCACCACTGGTCGAGTACAAGAAACACCAGGGTGCTACCTTGACCTATGCTGGGGAGAAAGCTGCGCTGGAAATCATGCGCCACCACCGGCTGTTAGAATCCTTCCTGAATGAGGTTCTGGGCTACTCATGGGATGAAGTTCATGAAGAGGCCGAACGCCTGGAACACGTCATCTCGGAGGATATGGAACGGCGTATGGCCGCTTTCCTCGGCAACCCAAGTCGCGACCCTCACGGCCAGCCAATCCCCAACCAGAGATTAGAGATGCAACCCATGACCGATACCCCAATGAGCGAGCTTCGCCCTGGTCAGAACGCCCTTATCCAGCGTGTCCACGATGATGATCCCGAACTGCTACGCTACCTTGCCGATTTGGGTTTGCAGCCTGGGGTCCGACTAACGGTGCTCGCCTATGTGCCCTTTGATCAGACGCTTCGTGTAAAAATCGAGGGACGTGAAGAAGCGGCCGTGTTGGGACCCAGTATTACCACGAAGATTTTCGTCGAACTTGCGCGTCAGCCTGACAACTGAGTGCGCAGCCTCCCCCGAAGTGCCCTTTTCGGCGTTTGGGATGGCTGACAGCTGAGTGCGCAGCCCCCCTTTTCGAGGAAAGCGATTTCACAAACCAGTAGCAAAAGGAAGGACACAATATGCCGGCATTTGACTATATTGGACAGCACCAACAACTAGCAAACCTTGTGCTGAGCGCAGCCGACGTAGGTGAATTTATCGATCCGGATACCCCGCCCCAATACCCTCCTGATCTTCAGCTAGAGCCAGTCCACCTGGATATCGACTTGCAAATCGACATTGCCAACGAACAGGCCAACTGCCAGGTTACCACAACCGTTTTAGCGCGCGGCAGCCAGCCAAACGAGCTTATACTTGACGCCCTCGATTTTGAGGATGTAAGTGTCCAAGATCCCGACGGCCGTAAATTGGTTTGGAGTTACGATGGCCAGAAATTGACTATTCAATGGGCCGATCCCTTTGAGCACGACGAGCAGCGGCGCGTGGAAGTGACTTACCTTGTGGTGAAGCCGGCCGATGGTCTATTCTTTTCGCAGCCAAACGAGGCGTATCCTAATCAGCCATGGTATGCCGCCACAGACCACGAAACAGAGCGCGCCCGGCATTGGCTGTCCTGCATAGACCTACCCAACGTCCGCACGACGCTGGACTTCCATCTGCGTGCCGAATCCCGCTTCACCATCCTCGCCAACGGTTATCTGGTAGAAGAAGTCACACACGAAGATAATACCAAGACGGCACACTGGCGTCTGGATCAACTTTGTCCCAGTTACCTGATTTGTTTTGCCATCGGCGACTTTGTCCACGTGGACGACGGCGTTTTTAATGATGGTCAGAAAGATATTCCATTGGCCTACTTTTGCAGCCGGGATCACACAGAAGCTGACTTGATGCGCACCTTTGGTCAGACACGGTCCATGATGGCTTGGATGACCGCGAAGCTGGCCATGCCTTTCCCGTACCCGAAGTACTATCAGTTCGCTCTACCACTTATGGGTGGCGCGATGGAAAATATCTCGCTGGTCAGTTGGAGCGATAGGATGGTCCAGGATGAAACGCTGGCCAAGGAATACGGCTGGTGGGTTGACCAGGTCAATGTTCATGAAATGGCCCATAGCTATTTTGGCGACGCTATCGTCTGCCGTGATTTCGCACACGCCTGGTTGAAAGAGTCATGGGCCACCTACATTCCTCACTGCTGGCTAGAAGATACAAAGTCTTCCGCAGAACGCGACTACCGCTACTTCACCGATTCGCGGCGTTATTTCAAAGAGGCCGATGAACGATATCAACGTCCCATCGTCACCCGCCGCTTCGAATCTTCCTGGCAGATGTACGACGGCCACTTATATCCTGGAGGCGCCTGTCGTCTACACACACTGTGCAAGGAGTTAGGCGATGATGTCTTCTGGATGGCCGTGCGCGACTATTTGCGGCGCTACAACGGCAGAGTCGTGGAGACAGATCACTTCCGGCAGGTCATGGAAGAGCACTCCGGGCGTTCACTGGGCCAATTCTTCGACCAATGGTTTTATACAGCCGGCTACCCATCACTAAAAGTCACCTTTAGCTACGATGGCAAACGAAAGCAAGGACTATTTCAGATCGAACAAGAGCAAGTTGATGCCGAAAAAGCCGTTCCGGCCTTTAGCCTGACGACCGATCTAGGCTGGACGATAAACGGCGAGTCGTATACATTGCCCATCAAGCTAGACCGCGAAAGGCAGGCTTTTATCGTCGACATGCCTTCTCAACCGGAGCAGGTACGATTTGATCCTGAAAACAAAGCGTTACACAAATTGGCATTTAATCCTGGCAACACCATGCTGCGCAAGCAGCTAACAGACGCTCCAGATGTCATCGGCCGTATCCTGGCAGCCCAAGAACTTGTCAAGACGAGCAAGCGAAACAACATTCAAGCGGTTGTTGATGCCTACGCCGCTGAGTCATTTTGGGGTGTGCGCGTGGAAATAGCCCAGGCCTTGAGCAAGGCGAACCTTGAAACGGCCGTGGCCGGTTTGGTCCAGATAGTTTCCCAAGAACAAGATCCCATGGTTTTGGAAACAATCTTCAGCGCTGCGGGCGCGTTTCGGGACGATCGCATACGGGATGCACTCGTGGCCCGCATCCAGGAAACGCTACCCTACAGTGCGACCGCGGCTGCTTATGAGTCACTGGGAAAACAGCGCCAGGGAGCCCCGTTTGAACGCTTACTCGACGCCAGCCGCCAGGAAAGTTATAACGGTGTCCTACAATCAGGCGCACTGCGTGGCCTGGCCGCCACTCGACGCCCTGAGGCCATTGACCCCTTACTGGAACGAGTTGGCTATGGTGCCACGCCAAACCGCGCCCGGCCTGCAGCCATCGCCGCTCTGGCCGATCTCGGCCAGGGCCAGGAGAAGCGCTCTCGTGAACAAATCGTCGAGAGGCTAACCGATCTTTTGCGCGATCCCTGGTACTACGCCCACCTTGCCGCCGCACGTGGTTTGCAGCAAATCGGAGCACCGGAAGCCATCCCCGCCATCGAAGCATATGCGCGCGGCCTCAGTCACCAAGATCGGGTAGTAGTTGAAAAGGCCGTCGATGCCTTGCGAAACCAGGATAAAAGTGATGGATCTGCTTTGAAGAAACAGGTACAAGACTTGCGCACAACGATTCGAAAACTAGAAGATCGCGTCGAAACGTTGGCGGCTCAGGTGGAACACGCTGAAAGCTGACAGCGAAAAGCTGACAGCTGACAGCTAACCCGGTAACATATGGGCATGACATCCAAGCCTGTACAAAGCGCAGCCGAAGTAATCCAAGAACAGACCTTCATCATATCTGGCATGGATTGTGCCAGTTGTGCTCAGAATATCGCCAGCGGCGTGGATAACCTCAAGGGCGTAGATTCATGTGCATTAAGCTTCACAACCGGCAAGTTGCGTGTACAAGGGGACATCCCGGCGAAAACCATCGTTAAGCGCGTGCGTGACCTGGGCTATGATGTTGTCGATCCTGATACCAATGCCAGCCATTCTTCCCAATTAAGCGTTGGTCAAACTGCCAGTTTCTGGTCTTATATGGGGCGGCGTCACGAAACACAACTGGCCCTTATAGCAGCATTCCTGTTATTGCCCGGCCTGCTGTTTCATGAACTGCTGCCCGGTTTGGGTTTTCGTCACTGGCTTATAGATGTTCTTGCGATCACGGCGATGTTGGTGGCCGGTTATCCTGTGGCGCGTGCGGCGTGGCGATCGCTCAGGATTAACCATACGCTGGACATGAATGTTTTAATGACCATTGCCGCCATAGGCGCAGTGCTCATCGGGGCTTATGTAGAAGCGGCGTTGATCATGGTACTCTTCTCATTTGGGGAGGCGATGGAAGGCTACACAGCCAATCGTGCGCGAGAATCGATCCGCAGCCTCATGGAGATTGCCCCGCCTGAAGCCACGGTAATGAGACCCTGCATGGATTGCAGCGGACACCTGGGACAGAACGGATACACAGGTGGCCCTTGCCCGTTTTGTGGGCTTGAACCCCACCAGGTACCCGTTGAGGAGCTAGCCATTGGCGAAACCATCATCGTAAAACCTGGAGAGCGCATCCCCATGGACGGCCGTATCCTTTCCGGCACTTCCGCCATTAATCAAGCTCCAATCACCGGTGAAAGCCGTCCGGTTGACAAAAAACCAGCAGATTTCATCTTTGCCGGAAGCATCAACGGGCAAGGCTCGCTGGAGATAGAAATCACACACCACGCCGCCGACAACACCATTAGCCGTCTGATCAGCATGGTTGAAGAGGCCCAAGAAAAGCGCGCACCGGCACAACGCTTTGTCGATCAGTTCGCACGTTATTACACGCCCGCCATTGTTTTGCTTGCCGCTTTGGTTGCTGTTATCCCTCCACTGCTTCTTGACCAACCTTTCCTGGTCCCGGAAAATCCATCACAAGGTTGGTTGTACCGCGCCCTTGCCTTGCTTGTCGTCGCCTGTCCTTGTGCCCTAGTAATCAGCACGCCAGTCAGCATCGTCAGTGCCATTAGCAATGGTGCGCGACACGGTGTTTTGTTCAAGGGCGGAGCCTTCATCGAAGCGCTGGGACGGATACGAATCATCGCCTTTGACAAGACAGGCACCCTGACCAAAGGACAGCCGGCCTTAATCAAGGTTCAATCTGTTTCCTGCCAAGCCCTTGATGAAGATTGTGACGAATGCGACAACTTGTTGGCCTTGGCCAGCGCGGTAGAGCAACGTAGTGAACATCCCTTAGCACAAGCCATCATTGACCAAGCAGCAATGCACGGTCTTCAGCATCGCTATCACACAGCGGAACATGTGACAGCGTTGGCCGGGCAAGGGGTACAGGGTCTGGTAAACAACCATACTGTGACTATTGGCAGCCACAAATACTTCGACGAGTAGTATTCCGCACCAGAATCATTGCGCCGAGGTGTCAGCAGTCGACGCGCAAGGGTACACGACTATGCTGATCAGTCAGGATCGAGAATACTTGGGCTACATGATGCTGGCTGATGAAGTACGGCCGAGTAGCCAGGCGGTCGTCGCTGAGTTGAAGCATTTGGGCATCAGAAAGGTCGTCATGTTAACGGGCGACAATGAAGACGCGGCACGACGGGTGGCGCAACAGGTTGGCGTTACCGAAGTACGCGCCAATTGTCTGCCAGAAGACAAGGTCTCGGCCGTCACTGAGTTGCGCGAACTGGCAGGAGGGGTGGCCATGGTCGGTGATGGCATCAACGATGCGCCGGCTCTGGCAACCGCTACGGTTGGCATCGCCATCGGTAATACAGCACAAGCGATGGAAACGGCCGATGTGACCCTTATGGGTGACGATCTGCGCCAACTGCCATTCGCTATCCGGCTCAGCCAGGCCGCCATGCGCACTATTTGGATAAACGTAGCCTTCAGCATTGGCATCAAGCTACTATTCCTGTTGCTTATTCTATTGGGCTACGGCAGCATGTGGCTGGCCGTATTTGCCGACATGGGAGCCTCATTGCTAGTGACACTTAATGGAATGCGTTTGCTACGCCACCCTACTCCACGCACTTAACCAAATCTACATATATTTGGCTGGCTCATTGCGTGTGTTAACATATGAGTATCCGGCAGGCCCTTTTGGTCTGCTGGTTTTTTGTCACAACGTTCACAGCACGCGACACGAATGATATGAAAAGTCTATTCAAAAGAATCTTTAAATCAGAACCTGCCGAACCGATCACCATCGTTTCTGGCCTTCCCCGTTCCGGCACGTCCATGTTGATGAAAATGCTTGAAGCGGGAGGATTACCACCACTCATTGACAATATCCGCACTGCCGATGATGACAACCCCAAAGGTTACTATGAGTTCGAACGCGTAAAGGCGATGGACAAAGGAGATACGGCTTGGCTGGCGGAAGCGCAAGGCAAAGTGGTCAAGGTCATCTCGGCCTTGCTCAAGTTCTTGCCGGACGAACATCATTACAAGATCATCTTCATCCGTCGTAATATGCCGGAAATCCTGGCCTCACAGCGCAAAATGTTGATTCGCCGCGGCGAAGATCCGGATAAGATCGATGACGAACAAATGGCTGAGCTGTTCACCAAGCACGTGACTCAAGTTGAAAATTGGCTCAAGGAACAGTCCAACATGTCTGTGCTCTTTGTTCATTACACTGAGATACTTTCTGACCCCCAACCACAGATAATTCGCATCAACCAGTTCCTAGGGGACCGCCTGGATACAGACCAAATGACGGTCGTTGTCGATCCCGCTCTGTACCGCAATCGTCAGGAACAACCGGACTCTGCGTAACCACTCCAATAAGGACGTGGTCGCGGCAACGCTAACAACCGCTGCCACAGCTACGTCTGCAACAGTGCCGATAGAAGTGGCCGCCTCAAGAAAGCCGCCAAGTTGGTCATATTGGTGGTTTTCTCTTACATCTGGTTATCCACCAATTTCGCAAGAAAACAAAAAGGCGCAGGGCTGAAATAGCCTGCGCCTTTTATTTCTTGCTTGTTGGTCAGTTGATTAGCTAACCTTGATCTCAATGCGCTTCGGCTTCACTTCCTCAACCTTGGGAACATTGAGAGTCAAAACGCCATTCTCGTAAGTGGCTTCAACAGCTTCCGCATCCACATCAACCGGGAAACGGATGCTGCGGCCGAAACTGCCGCTGCGGCGCTCGCGCAGATGGTAGTTCACTTCCTCGACCTCGCTCTCTTCTGCAACTTCACCCTTGATGGTTAAAACGTCTTCTTCAAAGGTGATTTCAACATCATCAGGATTAATACCGGGAACAGAAGCTTTGACGACAAAACCATCTTCATTCTCGCTAACATCCAGGGGTAAACCCAGGTTTCCAGCAGGCGCCCAGTGGGGCAGCTCAAACTCATTAAAATAGCGCATGCGGTTCATTTGGGGGTTCCAACGTACGATCTTCATAATATGTATCTCCAGGTTTCTTCTTTAAATCTACATCACGCTTCGGTTGATATTTTTCTTGTTTACTTCAACTGTCTCTATTCTCGCATTGGCACATTAGAAAAATGTATACTGGACGTAAGAAGATTGTCTGAGATGTATAGATATTGTGTTAGTGGAGGGGAGCTTGTGAAAGATGTATCTACGGGTTCAACGGTAACACTGCGTAATCGGCATTGCCTACCGCCAGGCGCTCGCCCGAATCCGGATCATACAAGCCAACATGTAAACTCATGTTCTCAAGAGACGCCCCTTGCGGAAGAGCCAAACTATGCGGGTCAACAATGTATTCGCCAGGGGTCCAACCTGTGGTAGGGCGCGTCCACTCCGCCGGCTGGCCATCAGACTGGGCAATCAAATTACCCTCCGCGTCGACGAGGTGAACAAAAACATGGTAGCTTTTATCCGTCAGGCTCTCAGCCTGCCAGACTAGTTCAACTATTGGCGAGCCATCTGGGAAAACGGTGTAACCAGCAAGCGTAAACGCTTCGCCGAAGGGGAGTTGCACGTCCGCCCCCATCGCTGGCTGTTCAAAGTTTCGCTCGGGCGCAACTACCATTAATCGCCCCAGAGGAATCTCTTCCTGCAACATAAATTGATACGTCCCGCTTTCCAATGATGCAGGCAATCGCACTGCATACTGCCCGCGCAGGATCTGGCCGGATTCCAACGTCGTCGTATCAAAATCAGGACGTATGATAGGCTGCTCCCAAGTCTGAACCACCTGTCCCCCTTCACTCACCAGTTGCAAAGCAAACAGATCGGATACCGGAGCCATTTCCCGTTCCCAGAAAAGCGTGAGCAGCAACTGCTCACCAGGAGCCATCGAGTCCCGATCCTGGTTATAACCGGCTAATTTCAGACCCGTACCCGGCACCGACTCGTCGCTGGCAAACTGCGGATCTACTGATATTTTGCCTTGCGGCATCTCCACGGCAATGTGGCCGATCACGGCCGTTGGCCCCAGCACAATGCCATCCGCATCCAGGAGCGTCACTGGCTGCAACGTAGCCAGGTCAAACAAAGTCAGCACAATATCATACTGACCGGGCACGGTGCCAGGCAGAATACGCACCTCGCGACTGTCCCAGGCCCAATTGCCCACTTCCCTTTCCCACGTGGGAGGCGCATCCTCATACAGACGCGGCCGTTGTGTTTCCTTATCACTCCATAACAAGCCCTCGGAATCGGCCAACCAGACGTTTGATTGGTACTCAACCTGGGTTGGAGCAAGGGTAATCCAGGCCAGGTCGATATCAAAAGCCTTACCAGATTCAACGCTGTCCGTGCTCAGATTATATCCCTCAAATCGCACTTCTCCTGCCACCAGGGCAGCCGGATAGGTGACAGACGGCGCAGCGCTCCTTCGCCATGGAGTCTGCCCAGGGTCTACCACAAGCATTTTGAAAGCCAGCAGCCCAAAGCCCAGGAATACCAGGGGCCAGAATTCGGCGACTGGCTGTGAATAGTGCCGTCGCTTGCGAGGAAGCGCTGCCGGGTGACGCGTCAAGATCACGGCCGTCACGCCCACCCCCACAAGAGCCAAAATGCTAACAAGGGAAAGCGAAGTCCGTAATAACGTAGACTGCCAACGCACCTCGACAACATGTTCACCAGCCGGGACAGTAAAAGTAATCAGTCCATCCGGATCGCCGGGCGTGACCGGCACCTGTTGGCCATCGAGCGTCACTACCCAACCAGGAAACGCAAAACTCAAATAGCGGGCGTTGAACGCGGATGGCGTGTTTATGCTAACAGTTGCTGATAGTCCGCCATATTCAGCGCCGGCTGTCGCCCCATCCGGAAGCACAGACATGTCAAAACGCCGCGGTATTTCACCATTTTGGAAGTCAGTCTCAAGTGCCGAACCCTTCGGCCTTTGTCGCACCGTCCGCGGGAAATAGCTGCCCTCCGGATCGATGCCCACCAAGCCGGTTGCTCGCTCATAATTGTGAACATTCAATATTGTCGGGAAACTGTTCTCATCACAAGGTCGCGGATAGAGATTAGGCAGCGCTTCCAAGATGAGCAAGCCCACGGCGACAACCAGGCCCAGTTGCGACAGTAAACGCCTCCTTCCGTAAGCGAAATGGCTAGTAGCTGCGCCGTTTTGAGCAAAAGGCGCGCCGGCCAGGAAGGCCACGGGAAGGGCCGCACGCCCAATAAAGCGCCAGGGAAACTGCACAAAGTCAATGAGCGGCAATCCTTCCCAGATCGGCCGCGATATCGGCAGAGCCATAAACAAAAAAGAGGCCGCCGCAAGCACCATCATGACCACATGCCATCGCTGCTCACGGCCCGTCTTCTTCCACAAAAGAGTGGAAGCGCCAGCCAAAGCCAGTGCCGCCGGAACCCAGCCCAAGCGAATGGGCAGAGGCGGATTAAGCAGGTCTGGATCTTCCGCGGTTACCGGGGCCATTATCTCAGACCAGGAAGCGAAATTGAAGTGGAAGTCATTGTTACGCGTAGTCGTTGATTGATCGAGCGTAACCTGATCCATTTCTAGCAACGCGCCCCCCGTATAGAAGATTGTCATTCCCAAACCGAGGCCAAACATCAGCAGCAACCGTAACAGGAGCGGCCGCCAGGAAAGTTGGTTCAGCCAACCAATAGATAGTAAGTAGAGAAAGCATATCGGCGCGAAGATCAATATTGAAATGTTATGGCTGAGAGATAGAAACGCCAGACCAAATGCGCTTGACAAAAACGCGGCCAGCGTACCCTGAATGATCCAGCGCCGGCCGGCCCACAGCAGCAGCGGAAACATGGGCAGGGCCAAAGACTCGGGCGCATTACCGCGCACAAACGCGTCAAGCAAGACATAAGGGGCAGCCATATATGCCACAGCCGAAACAATCCCTGCCCTGGGTCCGGCAACATCTTTAACCCAAAGGAACATGAACCACCCCGCGGCCAGGATGCACAAGGCATAAAATAAGTTTGATGCAGCGGGCAGCGGGACTCCCAGGAGATGTGGCAACAAAATGGCATACAGAGGTGCCGGTTCACGGTAAATGAAAAACGGGTAACCGTAACCAAAGGCGAGATCGGGCAGCCAGCGGGAAAAAAGCACGCCGCTTTCCCACGCGTGACGCATAGCGGCAATGCGGTGGACATGGAGGTGGCCATCGTGGGTACAGGGCACGGCTGCCCAACGCATCAGGGGCATGACCAGGGGCAAGCCCAGAAAAGTGACAAGCAATAAGTGCCACAGCGTCGCCGGCACTTTTCGCCAATTAGGCATAGTCCACAAGTTTACAGTAAGAGCCGGCCATCAGTAATTGAGAATCAACAGCTCGAAGATGGGTCCGCGCCTTTCCCCACGGCTATTGATGCGGCGGCTGGCTCGAACGCGCTCGATATGGAATCCCATATAGGCAACTTCAAAAAAATCGTCGGCTGAATCTACGTTCTTGGGGTCAGAATTACTTAATAACAGCCTGGCTCCCTGAGCATCTAGCTTGCGATAAAATGCCGCCAGATCCGACTGTTCCTTGTCGTCGAAGACATGTTGTGAGTAAGCAGTGAAGTGGGCAGTTGCGCTAATCGGCCGGTAGGGCGGATCAAAGTAGACCATCGAATCCTTGTCTACAAGCTTCTTACAATCACGGTAATGGCCGAAATGAATCTCCGTCCGCTGCAAGACGGCCGCTACAGCCCTCAGATTGGCGGCATCACAAATGGTTGGCTTCTTGTAACGGCCGAATGGCACATTAAACTCCCCTTTTGCATTGACTCGATAAAGCCCATTGTAACAAGTGCGGTTCAAGAAGATCAGCTGTGCCGTCCGTTCGACATCTGCCTCCTGCAACGCGGCAAGGTCAGACGAAGTGCCCTTTTCGGCTCCCGTCCGCCTAGCATTAAACTGTTCCCGTTGTTCATAGAAAAACGCTTTTCGCTTCTCTTCCTCCAGAAGGATATACCGCGCTTCCAGATCGCGCAGCACGGAGATTAGTTCCTCGACGTGCTGCTGGACAACACGATAAGCTTCGATCAATTCCTGGTTAAAGTCGGCGATATACAGTTCCTGCACCGGGTACGATTTCACCACGTGGAAAAACAAGGCTCCGCTGCCAATAAACGGTTCCACATAGCGCCGGATAGTCCCGTTCTTAAGCGCGCCAGGGAGAAATTGATCAATTTGCGGTAAGAGCTGTCTTTTACCCCCCGCCCATTTCAAAAAGGGCCGGGCGGGCGGATTGGTTGACCGGCGCACAAACGTCTCCTCTAGACTCCTACAAGCTGGCTGCGACGTTCCAAAAGTAATGGTATCTCGCCATATGCCGTGATGCCGGGCGATACGCTCGCGTTTGCCCACGATGCGGAAACCACAAGCTGTGTGCAAGGCAACACTGGCCTTATTCTCAGGAAACACGCTCGCCTGAAGCATCCAAAAGCCCGCCTGTTCGGAAGCTATTACCAATGCCTGCAATAACCGTTTACCGACTCCCTCGCCGCGAACCAAAGGTGCTACATAGACGCTGACTTCCGCAACACCAGCGTACACTTCACGCTTCGAAACGGGACTTAAAGCCGCCCAGCCTACGATCTTGTCCTTGCTTTTGGCCACAAGGCGGCCCTGCACATGTTTGCTGCTATCCCATACGTCCCAAGAAGGCACATCTGTCTCAAAGGTCGCTTGTCCCGTTTCTAATCCTTCCTTGTAGATGAGCCGTACGGCCTGCCAATCACCCGCGCGCATTGTCTCCACGGTGTAGTTCGCATCCTCAGTCTCCGCTGTGTAGTTCGCATCCTCAGATGAGATTTGCAGGTCCATCACGTGCACTCCGACCCTATCATACCAGTCGCCACAAACGACTTGTCCCCAGCTGCGCTAAGAGAAATCAAGGTGTCTTCCCTTATAGGTAGCCCAATCCGCGCAGGCGATCCTCTACCTGTGAAGCTTCATCACTGCTGAAACCCTTTTCACTGACCAGTTCAGCGCTCCCATCCGTCTCATCATAAACCACATTCTGTGCCTCACAGAAGATTTCCTCCAGTACACGCCCATCCATGACCCGCGGAATCGCTTCGCCCAGTAAGTGCATGATAGTTGGCGCCAGGTCCAGGATATTATTAGCCGGCAATTGGTCAGCCACCTTGATGCCTGGACCCTGCATTAAAAGAATGCCCTCGCTACGATGACATCCTGAATCCCCACGGATCTGGCTCGTTATGACCTTCCCTTCAGTAGCAAAAAGCGGGCAGGCGATCATATTGTAATCGTCTAGAACCAGATGCAGATCAGGCCCTTTTTCAGCATATGCACCATGATAGATCACATCACCACGGATAACCTCACTTAGAATTAGCCGTCCATCATCGTCCTTTAGCTCATGCAGGGCATCGATCACTTCTTGGCATCTTTGCTCGTAACTATCGGCATCGACGATGCCATGCGGCTCTCGCCCTGCAATATTAAGATACACCTGACCCACATGTCCCATACTGTAGGCAACAGTGCGCTCCCAGTCGACATTATCAAAACTGAGGAAACGGCCGATGACGTTGTTGCGCGTATTTTTCGAGACCCTTGCCACGATATTTTGCAAGCCTAATGTAGCGATCCACTGGTAGGCTGCAGAAGGAGTAAGGCCCCAACGGAAAGCCAACGCCTTCAGTTGTGTCCACGGATCTCGCTTCAGTTTCATGATTCCTTTGTCCATTAAAAATACATTCAGATTGACCATATTTTTCAAGGGGCCGAATCCATGATCGGACATCACCAGCGTCGTAGCGTCACCCGGCAACTTCTCCATCAAACGGCCGATATATTCATCCACCAGGCGATAGCCGTCACGGATTGCATGTTCATAAGGTCCCGGTTCAAAACGAGGGTGGTTGCGATCCATGAAACGCCACAAGGCATGCTTCATCACATCCATGGCGATAAAATGCACCATCAGCACATCACTCCGCTCTTCCTCCATGAGCTTTAACGCCCACTTGCCACGGGTATGAATGAGATCGTAAAGATCGTTGATAAATTCAGATTCGATGCCGGGCTTGTACTGCACGTTTGGGGCAACACGATAGGGACCACACTCGGATTCATAGCGGCGCAGGAGGTCTTCCGGCTCGCTTACCTGTCCTGTTTTGGGGCTGAGCAGCCCGCCAATTATGAAGCCGTTGATTTTCGCCGGGGGGTAAGTCACTGGCACATTCATAACGCCTACCCGGTAGCCGGCGTCCGACAAGCGCTGCCAGATTGTCGGCTGTCGAATGCGTGTGGCATTGACCAGCGTAAAGTTATCGCCATGCGGTTCGATGAAGTCGAAAACGCCGTGTTTGCCGGGATTGCAGCCGGTCATAAAAGTTGGCCAGGCAGGACTGGTAACTGGCGGCAATGTGGAGAGCAAATCCCCATGGACCCCTCCCTGCATGAGAGCTTCAAGGTTGGGTAAATAACCTTCCTCTACCCAAGGGTGAATCAGATCAAAAGTCGCGCCATCAAAGCCAATGATGAGTAATTTCATGGGTGCATAGTCCTCTGTCATTCCCGCGCTTCTTTTGTCGTTCCCGCACAGGCGGGAATAAACTTTTAGCCGATAGGTCCCGCCAACCGGAATGAAGTGTAGTTCGCATCCTCAGATGCGATTTGTCATGAAGTAGTTCGCATCCTCAGATGCGATTTGTATTGAAAAGTTGAGCTTCTTCGATAACAAGGCTTCAGGTTTCACGCTCCTTTTCTCCACTAGGTATAAATTGCCGGATGTAGTAAACGGATTTGCCCTGCGCTTCGTAATAGGTGCGCACGATCAATTCAGCTAGAAGCCCCATTACTATAAACTGCACGCCCAGGATTACCAGAAGTACGCCCAGCATAAGCAACGGCCGTTCCCCAATTTGGTAGGCATGAAAACCTTCCGAACCGCCACTGATGCCTGCCCAGATTTTACTCAGGCCCAAGAACAACAGCATTAGAAAACCAATCCCACCTAAGGGGATACCGATATTCCCAAACAAGTGCATCGGTCGGTCGCTATATCTTCGCAAAAAGAGGACGGTGAAAAGATCCACGATCACCCGAAACGTGCGTGATAAGCCATACTTCGACGCACCGGCCACTCGTGCCCGGTGATTCACAGACTCCTGGCATAACGTAAAACCGGCAAAAGAGCACATTTCAGGGATGAAACGGTGCATTTCTCCATACAGGTGCAACTCCCGCACGACCTCGGCACGAAACATCCTCATAGAGCATCCCCGGTCACGCAGTTTAACCCCGCTTGCGGTGGCAATGAGCCAGTTGGCGATGCGCGAAGGGACCTTACGCATCAGTAAAGCGTCTTGGCGGTTCTCGCGCCAACCATTTACTACATCACAATTCCCTTCCTCGATGCGCGCCAGCAGTTTAGGGATATCGGCGGGATCGTTTTGCCGGTCAGCATCCAGGGTCACGATATAACGTCCTTGTGCATGGTCAAACCCAGCAGCAAACGCCGCCGTTTGTCCGTGATTGCGCCGGAAGCGGATGATGGCGATACGGTCGTCCTCTTTGTGCAGCGTTTCCAGCAATTCGAAGCTGCCATCGCTGCTGCCATCGTCAATGAAGATAACCTCGAAGTCCAGATTCCGGTCGTCTAGGGCAGCAGTAATTTCAACCATAAGCGGCCGTAAATTCTCTACTTCATTATAAACCGGGACCACCAGGCTCAGATCTTTCGTAACCATAGGGCTGATTGTAACATGCCAGACTGTTAGTTCCGAAACCCGATTTTGGGGGTCCAAAAACTTTGGCACTTATGCACAACAAAAACCGGGTTTCTATCGCATTCAGCAGCACTGCCAAATAGCTGTCTAGGCAACGTAACCCAAATCGCGCAGTTTCTCCATAACCAATGCTTCTTCTTCATCGCTGACGCTGCTCTCCTTCCAGCCGTCAGTCAAGTCAATGTCCTTGATTCTCACCGGATTGGCGGCATTAAACTGGTCGCTGAACGCTTCAATCATGACCCGGCCATCCATGTAACTGGGCACAGGCAAGCCCATATAATGCAAAATCGTAGGCGCCAGATCAAGCAGACTGGCCTCCGCCAACGTTTTACCGGGACGCACACCCGGCCCATTCAAACCCACAATACCGGTCATGTGGTGGTGTCCCGTCTGCCCTGTGCTGGGTTCAATGATTTTATTGGAACCAAAATCTGCGTGACCGAAGGAGACATATTTTGCCCGGTCAGTGTGCAGAACAAGATCCGGCAGGCGCTGCGCACTGATACCGTGGAAGACTTCTTCCCGCTTATAGACGACGGGTACAACTTGATTGCCATCCTCGGGATCCCGTAACGCTTTGGCCGCCGTCACGATCTCATCAACCAGTTGATCAGTCGTTTCCGCAGTTACAATGCCCAACGGCCGTTGCCCGGCACAATTCAAATATACCTGGCCAAAATTGCCGACGGAGAACGCCTTCGTACGCGACCAATCTACATCATTAAACGAAAGGAAAAGGCGGCGCAGCGTCTGTCCACCACGTCCTCGCTTTACATTCTTGCGCATCCCCCCTAATCGCAGGCGTGTGATCCATTTCAAGGCGTTAATCGGTGTTATGCCGACCTTAAAAGACAACCGCTTGATCAGGCTGACCGGCGTCCGCTTGAACTTCAGCCAGCCACGTTCAGCCAGCCAGTTATTGATATGAAAAAACTTGTGGAAAGGTCCAAAGCCATGATCAGACAACGCCACCACCAGCGCATCTTTTGGAACCAACGCCAGCATCTCGCCCAACAGGCGATCTACTGTCTCATAATAGTCCAAAATGTCCGGTTGAACCCTCGCCGCCATTTCCGCATCGTAAAGAGGATGTGTCTCGTCCAGCAAGTGCCAGACCTCATGCTGCAAATTATCGGTGGTCTCAAACACATAGAGAAACAAATCCCAGGGCCGATTTTGCAGCAAGTAACGCACAGTTCTGGCACGATCGATCTCCATCTGTTTGACAGCTTTGACAAAGACAGTGGGATCCTTACCCCGCCCCTTCTCAGACATATGCAGGGGGAATGGACCGGCCGCTTTCGTGACCTCCTCCTTCAATGAAGGTGGATAAGTGTACTGGCTGTCCGCGCTGGGAGTCAGGAAAGAACAGAGCATAAAGCCGTTCAGCGGTTGCGGCGGATAGGTCATCGGCATGCTGACCACCCCGGTCTCCCCTCCTGCCGCGCCGATAAGCTCCCACAAAGCCGGCACGGCGCGCGTGCGGCCGTTACTCACTTGTATATCATAACCATCCACCGCCGGGTAAGTGAAGTCTACCAGGCCATGTTGGCCCGGGTTGGTGCCCGTGGCAAAAGAGACCCAGGCCGAAGCCGAAACAGGGGGGATAGTGGAACGTAAACGGCCCTGCACCCCTTCACCCAGTAACGTCGCCAGATTCGGCAAGCGCCCTTCGTCCAGCCAAGGCTGCAGCAAATCAAAAGTAACGCCGTCCAGGCCAAAAACAGCCACTTTTCGTTTTATCTTATCGTCAGAAATCATAATGCCCTACGGGCGCTTCGCCCGTATTTCAGAAGTGCCCTCGGGCGCTTCGCCCGGGCTTTTCCTTGTAATAGTCATCCGCCTCAATTGGCCCAGAAAAGCTCTTGCCTTTCCGGCTTATCTGCCTTAGTCCATATACTGGCAGCTATCTCCCACTAGAGATTCTCAGCATGGGGCGAACGCAGCAGGTGTGATATGCTAGACAGGGCATAAAGCAAACCACCAACCAGGCCGGCGCCGAAGCGCAAGAAATAGTAAGCCAGCGACATGGCAACGGCCGCTTCCGGTGCGATCCCTGCCGGCACAAATAAGAAAAGGTAAACACCTTCACGCACACCTAACCCATTAAAGGTGAAAGGTAACAAATTAACCAACGCGATCAGCGGCACAAACAGGGCGAAGAGAATGGGTGGTACGTCGACCGACAATGCTCTGGCAACACAATATTGGACCAGGACCAGGTTTATCGTAAAGGGCAGACTAATCAGCAACGCTTGAAACAGCGTAGGCAGCGGATAACGATGAACAGTATCCACCAATCGTTGCACCCTGGCATAGAAGGGCAGCCGTCCTAGTGCGGGAATACGTGCCGTCATTACGCCCAGCAGATTCGTCCAGCGAATCAGCAAGAAGCCGGCTGGAATGCCAACGCTGATTATAAAAATGGCCAGCCATAGACCCAACGGTAAATCAATACTTGTCGTCTGGTTAAATGTGTTCCATGTTAAAGCCAGTAGTGCAATTACTGACGTCCCCAGAAGCCCGGTCAACCGGTCCATAATCACCGAGCTAAGGGCCTCTGTACCCCTTCCGTAGCGTTGGCGCAGGCTGACGACTTTCACGACATCGCCGCCAAAACCGGTAGGAATAAAATTATTGGCGAAGAAACCCACGAAATAGAGGTACAGCAGACGACGAAAGGGGGGCCGGTCATTTAGCGAATGCAGCAGTATCATCCAGCGATACGCCCGGACAACGATATTGAGCAGAAAGATGGCGAATGCCAGCAGATACCAGGTCCAATTGATGTTGGCCAGCGTTCCCAGAACTTCCTTAAACCCGACATTGTTTAGCAACAGGAATAACAATGTCAGGCTGAGGAGAAGCTGCAATACACCGCGCACCTTTTTGTTCTTTAGCATAACTGGCGGATTATAGCATATTGCTGATAGTCTAGAAGAGCCGCTTTCCCACGACTTATCTGCAAGAAACATTTGCCCAATACATTTCCTATCGCTATACTAATTATGTATCTGAAATATCACGGAAATATCACTTGATGGTATTTTCATTTACCTGTGCTTTTCAAAGAACAGGTTATTCTTCATCATCACCTGCAAAATCAGGGGATACGCATCTTGGATTGTTAGTCACAAAACGAAGGAGGTGGTTTTCTGCGATTGAATCATTACCGCACAGCGTACACTTTTTCGGAATATTAAATCGATAAAACTCTCAAGTATCTCTCTGGAGGAGAATTTTCAACATGAATAAGAAATTTGGTTTGTTAGTAGCTTTTTTGCTTGTTGCTCTTTTGCTGGCTGCCTGTGGCGGCGGCGAGACCGTGACTGAAACGGTAGAAGTTGAAGTAACCCGTATTGTAGAAGTCGAAGTTCCCGCCGAAGGTGGCGGCGCAGCGGAAGCCGTTACGTTTGCCGGTGGCGGCGACACCTTGGCCGCAGTGCAAGATCGCGGCCATCTGGTTTGCGCCAATAACGGAACAGTCCCTGGTTTTGGTATTGTTGACGAGGCAGGCAACTTCAGTGGTTTTGACTGGGATTACTGCCGCGCGCTTGCCGCAGCCGTGTTTGGTGACGCCGAAGCGGTTGAAGGACGTGCAACGACTGGGACCGATCGTTTCCCCGTCCTGCAGTCCGGTGAAGCGGATGTCCTCATTCGTAACACCACCTGGACCATCAGCCGCGATACATCCCTCGGTTTTGACTTTTCCCCCACCACCTTTTACGATGGCCAGGGCATGATGGTTCGTAAAGATTCCGGCATCACCGACCTTGAGGGTCTTGAAGGCGGAACCGTCTGTGTACAGGCTGGCACAACCACGGAAAAGAACCTGGCCGACGTCTTCCGCCAACTGGGCATCAATGCCGAATCGGTCGTCTTGCCCGATAACCCCTCTACCACCCAGGCGTACGATGAAGGTCGCTGCGATGGCTTTACAACCGACAAATCCGGTTTAGTGGCCACCCAGACCCAGTTGACCGTTCCTGAAGATCACACCATCCTGGACGCAACGATGTCCAAGGAACCGCTGGGGCCTTTGGTTCGTCATGGCGACAACAACTGGGGAGACATCGTGATGTGGACCGTCAACTGCACCATCCAGGCTGAAGAGTTGGGCATCACCTCTGAGAATGTTGATGAATTCTTGGGCAGCGACGATCCGGTCGTCCTCAACCTGCTTGGAGTAGAAGGCGACTTGGCTCAGGCCATGGGTCTGAACAATGATTTCTGTGTTCAGATCATTAAACAGGTCGGTAACTATGGTGAGATCTACAACAACAACCTCGGCCCCGATACGCCCTTCAACCTGCCGCGTGGTTTGAATAACCTCTGGACCGAAGGTGGTTTATTGTACTCGCCTCCATTCCGTTAAAAACTCTAGCGTAAAATAAGTTGGTTCATTTTCCCGGAAATTGACAATTTCCGGGAAAATCGTTCCTCTTTATCCGGCACGTTTATTATCAGTAAACAATATGGTCCGGCATGGATCGGGCCGTATTGCTATGATGATCCTGGTGAGTCTTAAAACCTTCGTCGTTACTAGCTCGCCAGGAAGGAGGATATAATATGGCCCAGATTGCCGGCCCACCACCGTCAGAACTGCAAGCTCAACAATCCGTCCCCTTCTGGCGCGATACACGCATTTTAGGTGTCTTCGGACAGATAGGCTTCATCATCCTCGTGATTCTATTTTTCCGTTTGATCGGCACTAATTTCGCTTCTAATGTCGGCAAACTCGGCGAATCACAATTCATCTGCCGCGACGGCACCTTCAGTTATCTCTGTGCTTATGATTTCATGTCCAGCGAAGCTGGTTTCGATATCGGCGACACCGTTCTGGACTATGTCAATACCGACTCCTACTGGTATGCTTTTGGGCTTGGCGTTCTGAATTCGCTTAAAGTTGGCCTGATGGCGGTCGTGCTGACCACATTTTTAGGCCTGTTTGTGGGTATCGCCCGCCTTTCCAAAAACTGGCTGGTGAATAAAATAGCCCTGGCTTATATCGAATTATTTCGCAACACGCCCATACTCCTGCAGCTCTTTTTTATCTATTTCACGGTCATTTTGGCCTTTCCTGATGTGCGCGAAGCGGCCCAACCATTAGGGCTGCCCATTTTTGTCACCAATCGCGGTTTGAGTATCCCCTCCTCCCAGCTTACGACCTCAGCCGCCATCTGGGTGGCATTTCTAGTCCTGGGCATCATCCAGTTTCAGGTAATGTGGATTTTGCTGGGACGGCGCGAGGAAAAGACGGGCCGCAGCAGCAGTCGCTGGGCTTGGGGTATTCTTTCCTTTCTGATTATCGCCGGCATTGGCTGGTATGTAGCCGGGGCGGTGTCGGACACCCAAGGATTGCTGACTCCCAAGGCCAGCCGCATCCGCGAGGTTGAAGATCTGGAAAAGATCATGCTCAACAGGACCGGCCTTAATTTTCTCTCTGATGTGGACACATTGTCCGAGGAAGAAATTGCCGCGGCCACTTTTCATCTCTGTGTCCTGCGCGATTCAGCATCTGAAACCAATCTGACCCGCCAGTTGCGGCGCATGAGAATTCCTTATCAGGTGCATCGTTATGACCGCTATGACCAGGCCACGGAAGCTTACAATGAGGGAGACATGTGAAGCCATCGCCGCTCCTAAATCCGTTCTGGCCGCGGAACGCTCGACTTTGGAAAACCCCAACGGGCACCTGCTTGTCAACGTCAGCGAACGCCCAATCGTCTGGAACGTACCAATCCTTGAAGGTTTGAACATCGTCGGCGGCAGCACGCTCAGACCGGAATTTACAGCCCTGCTCATCGGTCTCACGCTTTTTTATGGCGCTTCATATGGCTGAGCTCGTGCGCGCCGGCATTCAATCGGTAACCAAAGGACAAAATGAAGCCGCCCGCGCCCTGGGTCTCAATGAAAGCCAGCGTTTGCGCCTGGTCGTATTGCCCCAGTCGCTCAAGGTGATCATCCCCCCACTCATTGGCGTCTATCTGAGCCTCATGAAAGACACCAGCCTGGGCGTCGCCATTGGCTTTCCCAGACATGTACATGGTTTCCGGTACAATCATGAACCAATCAGGTCGCGCCTTGCAGTTGATGGTCCTGATGATGTTGGTCTATCTGACAATTAGCCTGATCTTCTCGTTAATATTGAACTGGTACAATGAGCGCAACAAGTTGGTGGAGAGGTAACGATGGCTGCAATAACATCATTTCGAACGTTTTCAGGAATCTGTAGGCCGGCGCTTTAACTGGCAATACTTCTTGCAGGATAATGTCACCGGCTCGTGGTTGTTGGCAATCTGGGTTCTTATTTTGGCCCTGGCGACATTGGCTTTAACCATCAGGCAAATGAGCGCTTTCCCCACGGCAACGACCATCATATTATTGGTCTGGTTCATCGCTTTATTGGTGGCCGCAGCCGAAGGATTGCACATTCGCTATTCCCGCCTTGGTCGCTGGATAAAAACCAACTTATTAAGCTCCGTATCTAACACCCTGCTCACTTTGTTCTTGCTATTGGTGCTGTATGCTGTTATTGACGCAATCTGGCAATGGGCAGTTGTTAACGCCACCTTTAGCCCGGCCCTCACCGAACCCCGGTACCGCAACCCCAACGGAGCAACCTGGGGGGTCATAGTCGGCGCCTGGGATTTGTTGATGTACGGCCAGTTTCCCCGAGCAGAAGTAGGTCGCGTCTATGGAGTTGTGGCCTTTTTTGTTGTCATGGCAGTTGTCAGTTTTGCTGCTAACAAGACAGGGCTTTGGGAGCGCAGCAAGCCTCTTCGCAGCATTCTCACCGCCCTCTGGGTTCTCTCCCCCATCGTCGTCTACATCCTCTTAGCCGGCGTCTCGGCAGAAGGCTCCTTAATCAGTGTCAGCACATTGATCATTGGCGAAATACTGGTCTTGGCGACCTTCGGTCTCTTTTGGTGGCAGAGGGTGATCAAGTTTAGCTGGCTGAGTCTTATCGCCTGGGCCCTTTTCTGGCCCATAGCTTATATCGCCTGGCGCGCCATTGGTAAAAGCGAGGTTTTCCCCCCAATCAACGTGAATCTCTGGGGCGGATTATTGCTAACCTTGATCATCGCCTCTGCGGTGATCATACTCTCCTTCCCCATGGGCATGGTTTTGGCCTTGGGACGGCGCAGTGAAATCCGTGGCATTCCCTGGTGGCTCATTTGGCCTGTGGCCATCATTGCCACCATCTGGGGCTTATCCACCTCTACGCCTGAGATTCTAGCGACAGCGCAGAATACAGTACAACGATTCTTGGCTTTTTGGCCTCTCCTGATCCTGGTCGCCGCTTACATTTTGCAGCATACCTTCCAGGGCAATGTCATTGCCGCTGCCAGCACCGCTTTTATTGAGTTTATTCGTGGTGTGCCTTTGATCACCTTGCTGTTTATGGGCATCATCATGGCCCCCTTCTTCCTAGGAGAAGGGGCTTCCCTGGCGAATGTTTATGCAGTCATCATCGGCTACGCGCTCTTTTCAGCCGCTTATATGGCCGAACTCATCCGTGGTGGTTTGCAGGCGATTCCTAGAGGGCAGTATGATGCGGCCGATGCTATCGGGTTAAACACCCTGCAAAAGATGCGTTTCATCATTTTGCCCCAGGCCATAACCATTGTCATTCCCGGCATTGTCGGCCAGTTTATTGGATCCTATAAATCCTCTTCTCTGGTCGCCATCGTCGGGCTCTTTGAGCTCTTAGGTGATCACAAAACTCATTGTAGCCAACCCCCAATGGTTGGGCTTACGCCAGGAGTTGTATGTCTTCGTGGGTGTGATTTACTTCACCGGCAGTTTTATTATGTCCTGGTACAGTCGCCGCTTGGAAAGCCGGCTTAGTGTCGGCCAACGGTAGGAGGAAAAGAAATATGACCACAAACGTAAATTTAGCAAACGTAGATTTAACAAATGAAGTAATTGTTTGCCGCGATGTTCACCTCTGGTATGGTGAATTTGAAGCGCTGCGCGGCGTCAGCTTGACCGTCAACCGCGGCGATGTCGTCGTCATCTTGGGGCCATCCGGCTCTGGCAAATCCACGTTCATCCGATCCATGAATCGTCTGGAGGAACACAGTGAAGGGGATATTATCGTCAACGGCATTACCCTGACCCATGATGTGCGTAACATCGCCGAGATCCGGCGCGAAGTGGGCATGGTATTCCAGCAGTTTAATCTCTTTCCCCATTTGACAATCATGGAAAATGTCACCCTGGCGCCGATCCACGTGCGTAAATGGTCGCGCGAAAAAGCGGAAGAGACGGCGATGAAATGGCTGACACGAGTCGGTATTCCAGAGCAGGCGCATAAGTACCCGGGGCAGCTTTCCGGTGGGCAGCAGCAGCGCGTGGCCATTGCCCGCACTTTGGCCATGGAGCCGGAAGTGTTGCTCTTTGACGAACCTACGTCAGCGCTTGATCCGGAAATGGTGAAAGAAGTGTTGGATGTGATGTCTACTCTGGCCAGGGAAGGCTATACGATCATCGCCGTGACCCACGAGATGGGCTTCGCGCGCGGGGTGGCTGACCGCATCGTCTTTATGGATTATGGGGAGATTCTGGAGACAGACACACCGGACGAGTTCTTTGATAATCCGAAAAATGATCGCCTGAAACTGTTCTTGTCCCAGATTCTGCATCACTAATTCTGCGCGACGCAAGGCACGAGCTAGAACAGTTCTCAGCCGCAAAACGCCTCAGCTCCGTGCCTTGCGCTGCTCGACACGGTAATCAAAAACGGCCGTTTACCCTACAAACGGCCGTTTTTCCGTTTCAGAAAGCAAATCAACCAGCAGCACAATAACGGTGTTATAATTCGTCCTCATTGCCTCCCGCTTGCTATAAGTTAGAATGTGGCAGGCGTATACTATTTGAGGAAATAATTTGCGGCTGACAACCGCCAGCTTTTTACGAGGAAAAACATGATAGTTGTAGCGAGCAAGAACGGTGCAATCGGCATAGAGGAGGCCGTGCTTGTTTTGAAAGAGGGGGGAACGGCCGTCGATGCTGTTGAAACGGGTATTCGCCTGGTTGAAGCCAATCCGGACGAACATACCGTAGGCTACAGCGGGTATCCGAATCTGCTGGGAGAAGTCGAATTGGATGCCAGTATCATGAACGGCCGTACCCTGGAAAGCGGCGCCGTCGGCGCAGTCAAGGAATATCCCCACGCTATCTCCATCGCCCGCAAAGTGATGGAAACACTGCCTCATGTGATGCTCGTTGCTGATGGCGCGGAACGCTTCGCCGCCGAAATGGGCTTCACAAAGCAAAATTTACTGACCGCGGAAGCGCACGCTGTTTGGGCTGAACGGCTGCAGCAAGATATGCCCGCGCACACCTTCGACCATTTGCAGGAACAAACAGAGCTTTGCAAGTGGGTACGCTTGGCGACCGACCCGGAACGAGCCAAAGGAACCGTTAATTTTATCGCCCAGGATGCGCATGGTGATATTGCCTGCGGCGTCAGCACCAGCGGCTGGGCCTGGAAGTACCCCGGCCGGCTGGGCGATACGCCGATCATCGGCGCCGGCAACTATGCCGACAACCGCTATGGCGCGGCCGCCTGTACAGGCATGGGCGAGATGGCGATCCGCGGGGCCACTGCCCACAGCATTATCTTTTACATGAAGATGGGGCACTCTCTTCAGGAAGCAGGCAAACGAGCCATGCAAGACTTAAACGACCTCGGCGGCCGTTTCCTGAGCATGATGCGTATCATCACGCTAGACAAAGACGGCAATCACGCCGGGTTCAGTAGTGGAGAGGGCCATACTTACATCGTGCAAACAGGCGATATGTCCACTCCCGATGAAGTAGCGCGCACCTTTGTCCCTATCCATTCCCGCTGGGAGTAATCATCTTGGCTGACAGCTGGCACCTTTTCAAGAAAGAGACGGCATGCGTGGCACCCACCACCATGAATGAAAATTGTAGCGCGATTTGGTAAATCGCGGATCGATTTACAGAGGAATCATTATGAAGATTTTGGTACTGGGAAGCGGCCTGATGGGGCCGGCAGCAGCTTACAATGCCATGATAGATCCCGCGGTCACGCGGGTCACAATCGCAGACAGCAGCCAGGCACAACTCGATAGCTGCGCCGCTATTCTACGCGCTAAACCAGGTGCTGATAAGCTTACCTTCACCCGATTGGATCTGAACAATCTCGCTGTGGCCGCTACTCTAATGGCCGGTTTTGATGCAGCCGTGGCCGCGCTGCCCACACCGGCAAACATCTTGGCCATCAAGGCGGCGCTGCAAGCCGGTCTGCCGCTCGTTGATTTGGCGCAGACCCCTCCCCATGTACTTTTACAGATGGAAGCGGAGCTAAATGGGAACGGCCGTTTTATCATTCTCGGCTGTGGCGTGGAACCGGGCTTAACAGAAATTATGGCCCGTCATCTGGCAGAAAAAATGGATCGCGTGGACGAATTGCATATCAAATGCGGCGGCATCCCGCAAAATCCGGCGCCGCCCTTGAGTTACAAGATCGTCTTTGGTGGGCGGCAAATGCCCCTACGCGAGATGGATTCCGAGATTGTACGGGATGGGAAGATCGAATTTGTTCCCCGCTATTCCGGGGTCGAACCGGTACTATTTTCCGGCGTAGGCCAATGCGAGGCGTGGCACGAAGGATTCAAACCGTGGATTTTAGACATTCCGGCGCTGAAAGCGATCAAATTGGGTACACAAAAGACAGTGCGTTGGCCTGGGTATGCGGAGAAAATTACCGTTCTCAAAGAACTGGGACTATTAAGCCTGGAGCCGGTGCAAGTTGACGGCGTCTCCGTAATACCCAAACATCTTGTAGATGCCGTGCTCTATCCTAAAGTAAAATTGGAAGCAGGTGAACATGATATCACCTGTTTTCGTGTGCAGTTGTTCGGCGAAAAAGACGGAAACCCGTGTCACTACAAAGCGGAAATGGTTGACCATTACGATGAGGAGAGCGGCTTCACCTCAATGGCCAGAACAACCGCTTTCACAGGAGCGATCGTGGCTCGTATGATTGCCGCCGGCAAGCTCAAAGCAGGCGACGAACCCTTTGTCACGCCGGAAAAAGTGATAACGGGTCCTCTTTTTGACTATTTGATAGCTGAATTGCAGGCTGCAGGTGTAAATCTAGACATATCGATGGAATGGATTTAGTATCAGTTGGTGCTATTGCGCCATCAAAGAAAAGAGAAGAAGGCAAAGAATGAACAATTGGAAGATTCTTATATGTGACGGTCTGGCAGAAAGCGGCCAGACGATCTTACAGGATGCGGCCCAGGTAGATGACCGAAGCGGCATTTCAGCCGCGGAACTGCTGGATGTAGCCGGTCAATATGACGCCCTGATCGTGCGCAGCCGCACGAAGGTGACGGCGGCGGTTTTTGCTGCCACCTCAAACTTAAAGGTAGTCGGTAGGGCCGGAGTTGGTGTGGACAGCATTGACCTGGAGGCTGCCAAAGCGCACGGTGTGATGGTGGTTAACTCTCCCATGGCCACTTCCCTTGCCGTGGCGGAACACACCTTTGGGCTGATGCTGTCCCTTGCCCGCCACATCCCCCGCGCCGATGCCTCCATGAAAGCGGGTGAATGGGCTAAGAAGCAGCTTGGCGGGTCGGAACTGCACGGTAAAACGTTGGGCATCGTCGGCATGGGGCGCATCGGCAGCGAACTGGGCCGCCGGGCCGCCGCCTTCGGCATGGCGATCCTCGGCTATGATCCTTTTCTCAGCGATGAGGCGATCCGCGAGCGGGGGGCGGAGGCGGTGGAATTGGCAGTGCTTTACGGCCGTTCCCATTACATCTCCCTGCATGTCCCCCTTTCAAATGACACGCGGAACATGATCGACAAAGCGGCTTTGCAGCAGATGATGCCAGGAACGCACCTGATTTGTGCCGCCCGCGGCGGCGTCATCAACGAAGAAGATTTGCTAGCCGCCCTGCAATCCGGGCACATTGCTGGTGCCGCTCTGGATGTTTTTGCCCAAGAGCCACCAGGAGCGACAGCGCTTGTTACCCATCCGCTTGTAGTCGCCACTCCCCATATCGCTGCGCAAACGGCCGAATCCCAGACCCGCGCTGCAGAGCATATCGCCACGGAAGTCCTGGCCGCCTTGGCAGGCGATGAACTACGTTGGAGAGTTGTCTAACCGCTGCCGAGCCCTACTCAGAGGAATTTATCTATCCCTAGCACAAAGGAATTTGCCATGACCAAAACAATCAATTTCTACGCCGGCCCATCAATATTACCGGTCGATGTGTTTGAGAAGATCGCGGCCGAGATGGTCGATTATCATGGAACAGGGCTTTCCCTGATGGAAACCAGCCACCGCTCCAAGACTTATGATGATGTGCACAATTCGGCCGTTTCCTTGCTCAAAGAACTGATGTCCATCCCCGACAACTACAAAATCCTCTTCCTGGGCGGTGGCGCGACCATGCAGTTCGGCATGATCCCTATGAACTTCCTGGGCGGAGGCCAATCCTGCGACTTTACGATGACCGGGACCTGGTCGAAAAAAGCGTATGCCGATGCGCAAAAGTTTGGCCGGATCAATGTCATTTTCGATAGCGCCGCAAGCCGTTACACCACCTTAACCGATGCTGCTTCCCTACAGGTCAACCCGGACGCGGCCTATCTGCACATGACTTCCAACGAAACGATCAACGGCATTCAGTGGCAGAATTGGCCGGAAACGGGAGATGTGCCCATCATCTGTGACATGTCTAGCGATATTTTGAGCCGTCCGCTTCCTGTCGAGAAATTTGGCCTCATTTACGCTGGAGCGCAGAAAAATCTCGGCCCTTCCGGAGCCACGGTAGTCATTATCCGCGATGATATGGTGGATCGCTGCCCTGATTCGCTGCCGGTTTACCTAAACTACAGGACCCACGCGCAGGACAATTCCCTTTACAACACGCCGCCGGTCTTCCCCATCTACGCCATGAAACTGGTTCTGGAGCGCATGAAAGAACAGGGGGGTCTAGCGGCAATGACGGAACACAATAAGAAGAAGGCTGCGCTGCTGTACGCCACTATTGAAGAAAGCGACGGTTTTTATCGCTGTCCGGTAGATGCAAAATACCGCTCGGAGATGAATGTTGTGTTCCGCCTGCCCGCTGAATCATTGGAGACCACATTTCTAGCGGAAGCGGCCGGGCGGCAAATGGTGGGCCTGAAGGGGCATCGCAGCGTTGGCGGCTGCCGCGCCTCTATTTACAACTCGATGCCTATCGCCGGCGTGCAAACCTTGACCGATTTCATGAAAGATTTTGCCCAGCGGCATCGCTAGCGGCTCACAAACCTCTAGCCAACCCTTCCTCACTTGCCGGCGGCTAGACTCAAAGCAGATATCTCATTCTTAATCATGACCAAACCAATGGAGTGCAGGTCGATCTTGCGCAGCGTCCGCCGCGGTTAACGCACCGGAGATAACGGCCGTTACCTGTTCCCAGGTAAGCATATCCTGTTCTGCAATAGTTACCGGTCGTGCAAAAGGAAAGGCGGTGCGCATAACATCGTCCAGGGGTCGCGGTAACAAGGTCCAATAACCCGTCTCTGCGGCGACGGAAGGGCGCACTGGAATGAGGCGCGGCGGTGGTGACCGGTAGCTTAGGAACTTTAGCCATTGCCAGACAGCCAACGGCCGTTCACTCTGCTGGCTGATAAAACTCCCATGCAGCCATAATGGCGTAATGCCATCAAAACGATCAGAGCCTGGAAAGGGTACGACGCCGACCGGCGACAACAAGAGATTAAATTCATAGTTCACTGGCGAGTCCACCCATACGGCCGCCTTTCGCCGTGAGCCCTGGAAATTCAATAATAATGTCGCCTGGCGGTCTTCGGCGAATATCGTTTCCATCGCAGATATTTGTGTCCTCGAAAACACATCAGACAACGGGCCGGTCAGATCCGGCATAAGTCCCGGTTGCTCCGCCATCTGCCCATACCAATCCAATGCCGCGGCCACGTTATCTGTTTTCAAAGGTGTTTGACAGAAAACCGTGGCCGTTTCCGAACATTGATTATTCCAATTGTAAGCATAGGAAAATAATGAATCCAACCCGACGTCCAGGAACCCCCATGCCAGATCGCCGGGCTGCGCTAGGTCGGCGACAATAGTGGAAACATCCTGGCCCATTTCATCCCATGTCCAACGCGAGGAAGGTTCAGGATGCGCTGCTTGGTCGTAGGCTGCCTTGTCGTAATACAAGACCTGCATCCTGGCAGCCTCGGGCATGAACCAGTTACGTTCTTGCCATAAAGTTCCTTGCCAGATCTGCTCATAGAAGTCGGCCTTGTCGAAATCAGAATCGCTGCTGATGTAATCGGTCAAATCATGCACTTGGCCCGCAGCCAACATCGCTTCTGTAGGGACAATGGCGGCCCCGTCGAATTCAAGAGCCAGGGCCGATAGATCTTCAGGCATTGAGTCCAGGTAAACAAGCTCGACTGTAATCCCAGGATTCAAGGCCATGAACTGCTGCGCCAAATTGTCGTAGGGAAGCGGCGTTTGACCATCCCGCACACCAGGCGGTGGTACGGCAAACTGTATCGTCGCCGGCGTCAAATGAGCATGAACGCGCTGGCGGAGCTCATTCCAAAATCGGGACGAGGGCCTACCTCTAGAGTCCAGTCCCAACAAACGTGGTGAAGGAATTGTAATATGACCAGGTTCGGCCGTTTCGCGGTAGTCATCGCGCACCTCCAAAGTGAAAGGCAATCGCGCTTCAATACAATTTTCAGCACACAATTCTCTTACCGTGTTTTGCATATAGTTCTGAATTGTGGCTATCCACGGATCGTCAATTTCCAGGTACGCCAATCTCCCCCACTCATATTCCTCTTGCAGACGATTACCCCAATAGAGGGGATCGTTAGGGACCTGCCTTAGCTGCCCACCGCGCCATTGAAAGAATAGAACGCGTTGGTATTCCTGGCCTTGCTCTTCCCAGGTCGCATTGGCCCAGATATAAATCCCGTGCTGCTCCGCATTAGTGACCTTCAAGCCATTACGATAAGCGACTTGATTCTCAGGTAAGAGTTGCGCGGCGAACCAATCCCTATCCTTGTCCTGCAGTGAAAAGAATAGGTCACCATCGCCAATGGCCATAGCCTCTTGCCCTTGATCAAGCAGTTTCTGAGTTGTATCGAGTAATTCCTCTGTGTTCTTCTGATTTTCCCGCCGTGTGGCAGCCCATCCGGCAAGCAGCAAAGCAGTAGCAAATATAGCGATAGCCCAAAACAAAATGCTGCCAACAGTCCACCTGACATGCGCCGCTTGCGCCGCCGGTTCTTCCGGTTCTTCTGCAATTTGCCACTTGAATTGATCGCCCATGTCGATTGGATGTTTGTCAATAGACCGAAAGCACCTGTGAGGGAGTCATTGACTTCTAGCGGCCGGCGAAAGTGGCCACAATGGTAGGACTATGAACATCATAGTCGCTGCTCCCTCATGAGTCAAGAATCAGCACTCATGAATAAGCATCAGCTTAAATACAGTTCCGAAACCCGGGCTTGGGTGTCTGGAAGCCGCAGACCCTAACCACAAAAAATCTGCGCAATCCTTGTACGCGAAGTGGTCACTTTGCGACATTCTCTGCTTTAACCTTGACGCGCGACAAAAACACAAAAAGCCAGGCTTTTCCATAATTCAAAAGCCTGGCTTACTGAAATCGCCAAAATCATGTTGGCAAGCTATTCATCTTTCCAGCCAGTTACAATTCATTCGCTATCTTAGCCAGACGCTCCACAGCCCGTTCCAACTCGCTTTGGGCGGTAGCGATGGAAAAACGCACATGCCCTTCACCGCTGCTGCCAAAAGCGATACCTGGCGTGCCGGCGATACCCGCTTTGTCAAGCAGCGCGTCTGCCAGCTCCAGGCTGTTCTTGTTACTGTTCGGGAAGCGTGGGAAGAGATAAAACGCCCCTTCAATTGAACGGCACTCCACACCATCAATAGCGTTCAACGCTGGAACCATAAAATCGCGTCGCGCCTTATAGGATTCGCGCATTTCCACGACACAATCCTGTGGGCCTTTTAGGGCGGCAACAGCGGCGTGCATCGTAAAATTGGCGGCCGACGAAACGGTTTGGCTGTTCAGGCGTGCAGCCAGCTTCAGCATCGGGGTAGGGCCGGCGATCCAGCCCAGGCGCCAACCGGTCATCGCATAAGTCTTAGACAGGCCATTGATCACCATGGTGCGCTCTGCCATGCCCGGCTGCGCGGCCAGCGCAATATGCTGTCCTCCATCGAAAACCAGCTTGTCGTATATCTCGTCGCTGATCACGTAGAGATCGGCTTCCAAGGCCACTTCTACGATAGCATCCACCTCTTCCTGCGTTAGCACGCGGCCCGTAGGGTTCGAAGGTGAGTTAACCATGATCGCCTTCGTTTTGGGCGTCACCTTCTCGCGCAGCAGATCGGCCGTCACGCGGAAGTTGTCTTCACTGGGCAAACTGACCGGAACAGGGACTCCGCCGGCCAGCATGATCATGGGCGGATAAGAAACCCAAACCGGTTCCAGGTACAACACCTCGTCTCCTGGATTGACGACGGCGCTCAAGGCCAGGTTGAGCGCCCATTTACCTCCCGGCGTAACCACCACGTCCGTCTTGGGATTGACGTGCACGCCGTTATCACGCGCCATCGTATCCGCGATGGCTTCTAGAAGCGGCACAATACCCTTCATAGGTCCGGGGTAATGTGTCGCCCCATTCTCAATGGCCGCAAAAGCGGCTGCGGTAATGTGATCCGGTGTGGCGAAATCAGGATCGCCACCAGCCAGGGCGATGATATCCTGCCCAGCCGCTTTTAATGCGTTGGCCTTATCGCTAACAGCAAGGGTAACAGATGCTGGAATACTAATTGCCAGATCAGAAAGCGTTTTCATAAGATTCTCTCCAAAAATGTAGAACGATTTGCCCAATCGTTCATCAGCGATCACATTTTCATTCTAATTGGTTTACAGAATGCTCGTGATCTACTCTAAAAATGGTGGGAAATCTCCACCTTATTTTGCGTAAAACTTGTATTCTACGCCCAGCAAGCCAGGAAGTCTATAGATAAACTGCTGAAAATGAGATTCTCCCCCTTGTCAAAAGGCAACAGAAGACTTACGCTTACGCCGATGATCTTAGCCAAAAATCAGGTCACGGCCGTACTCTTAGGTACGATGCAAGATGGTGGACTGCCCCATATTGGCTGCCGTTGTTCGCGCTGTTCTACTGCCTACCAACATCCTGAGAAAGCCGCCTACGCGGCATGTCTGGCTATTGTCGACAAACGAGGACCAGAAACGGCCGTCTGGCTCATTGACGCCACCCCCGATATTAAGTTGCAGCTGGACATACTGGCCGCTGAATTGGGGCCTCATCCTCGGCGTCCCACGCGTATTCGCCAGCCGGATGGGCTGTTTCTGACCCATGCTCATATGGGCCACATCGGTGGTTTACCGCAATTGGGACCGGAGGCGATGGCTGTCGAGCAGTTGCCTGTCTACGCCACAGCCGGACTGGTATCGCTGCTCACAGCGACTCCTCTGTGGCAGCCACTGCTGTCTCGACTGGATTTAAAACCGCTGTCCACTGGCGAACCTCTCTCCCTGGCCCCAGACCTAACCATCACCGCCTTGGCCGTTCCCCACCGCGATGAATGGGGCGTTGGTACAGTTGCCTACCATATGCGCGGCCCGCGATCTTCCTTGCTTTATCTGCCCGATATTGATGCCTGGCAGCAATGGCCAGAAGCAGAAGCCATGCTCTCGGCGGTTGACATTTCTGTGGTAGATGCCAGTTTTTACAGCGCTGCCGAACTAGGCGGGCGAGATCCGGTGGCGCATCCCCTGGTTCCGGACACGTTGCATCGCTTCGCACGTATTCCGGGCCAACTTGTGTTGACTCACTTCAACCATACCAACCCGGTCCTGGACAAAAACAGCGCCGAACGGCAGAGTGTCCTTGAAGCGGGTGACTGTTATAGCCAGTCGGGGCATGACCTTCCGGCTCTAATCGCGCGTAAAGCTACCGTTCCTAAATAGTAGTGCGTACCGCTCTCTCGCCCGGGAGATGGTGCAGAAAATCGTGTACAAAACGGCCGTTGTACTCTCCCAATAAGGATTCAATCCGCTGCGCCTCACTAGAGGCGATCAATAACCCCGCATGGTACGGTTTTTCCAACCGCCATACGATTTCCGGATTGTCATAGCCGGATAGATCCGGGTATTCTTGTCTCGCCAGGCAAGTTATCAAACCTGCGTACTCCTGGCGATGGTCCGGGAGTTGGTAATTTTCCCCTCTAATGCCAGCAATTTCCACACGTGCCGCCTCCGCCCACAATTCAATGCCGGTAGCTGCCTTGACCATCCTGTCAATATTTGCCCCACCCACGCGGGCGGCTGTCTCCAGGAAATAGAAACGGCCGTCGACAGCAGCGCGAATAAACTCCGTATGCGCCACCCCCTGTTTATGCTGCAAGTCCTGCAAGAGACGGCCGTTGATCTTGCCTAACTCCTGGGACTCTGCCGAATCCCGATCCAGGGTGTGCGTATTGAAAATCCCACCTCCCTGCGTGACCGACAAAGGGGGTGCACCATACTTGCTGGCCAGGGCGAATAGGGGATGCCCATCCCAGATGATCGAATCGACATGATAGACGTCACCGGGGAGAAATTGTTCCAGAAGGTAGTAAGATTGTTGGTCGCCCAGCTCCTCCAAAGCGCGCCACACCTCTTCCGCCTGCTGAAACTTGCGGATGCCTTTGGCCCCAGCTTCGAAGCGAGGCTTGAGCACCCAGGGAGCCTCTACCTGGCGCATAAAAGCATCTAGATCTTCATAGTTGAAGACGGCCGAAAACGCCGGTGCCAATATTCCTGCTTGGCGCGCCTTCACGCGCATGGCCAGCTTGTCACGAAAATGGCGCACAACTGAATCGCCCATACCAGGCAGGCGCAAGTGCTCGCGCAGAGCGGAAGCCGTGGCCACATCATAGTCGTCCAGGGCGACGATACCGTCGATCTTTTGCGATCGGGCCAGGTAGCTAACGGCATAACTGATATTGGGCTGCGTATACAAGTCGGGCATGCGATAGAACCCGTCAATGAGGTCCAAGGGCCAGGGGGAATCGGCCACTTCTTCTCTTACAAGCAGCAGGATGCGACCGCCTAATCGCTTCGCCTCTGCAATAAAGGGAAGACCCTTATACTCACTTGCCAGGCATAATAAGGTGATTTGTCTTTGCTCACTCATAACGCGCTCCGCGATGCTGTGGTGGCATGGTCGGGTGACTGGCCACGGTTACTGATCATCGTAATTGTAGCGGTAAACCATCTAGCAGGAAAACACAACCTATATCTGCAGACTGGACCAGTCTCGGCCAAAACCTGGCTGACGGCTTGTTCGTGAATCGGTAAAAGTCGGAAAAGTTGACAAACAGGCGATCTAGGCGTAAAGTCCTATCATATCTCCCCTTTCACGAAACCCGGTTTTTGGGGTATCGATAGCTTGCTTGTAAAGTGGAAGTTCTTAATTTTGTGCACACTAAAGACCAGGTTTCTTCCGACAGGGAGAAACAGGATAGATTAATCAGGTAAGGGACGCTAAATCTGCGCCCATCTGCTTAAATTCAGGAGCTGCAACTATGTCTCACCTTTCACCACGTCCAAGAACAAATGTGATCCAGAAGCACCGCTGGCTAACCCTTATATTTCCGGCCACGGCCGGTTTCCTACTGCTGTTTCTCTGTTTCTGGGCGCTTAATTCCGCTAAGGCCACCGGCGAGTCTCTCACCACTCCCGTCGCATTGGAGACAGCTGCACTCCCGGCGGCACAATCTGCTCAGGGATCGGAGGGGTTTGCCGTGCGATACGAGAGCGATAGCGATAGCGTCAGGCATACACGAGGGGTAGCCTGGGGAGATGTCGACGGTGATGGGGATCTCGATCTGGCGGTTGGCAACGGTCAATATTTTGCCGACGGCTACAATCAAGTTAACCAACTTTATATCAATAGGAGCGAAGTTCAGATCGAGGATAGGGGCGAGGATTTTAAGGATTTCGAGGAATCCGATATTGGCGATTTCGGCCATGATACGCGCGCCGTTGCCTGGGGTGATTGGGATGGCGATGGCGACCTCGACCTGGCTGTCGCCAACGACGGGCAGGCCAATCAGGTTTACGTTAATGTCGACGGCCAACTGAAACTCAGTGAAGCACCTGCCCTTGGTTGGACAGCCCCCATGTCGCTCTCTTCAACCAGTCTCGCCTGGGGGGACTGGGATGGCGACGGAGACCTGGATCTGGCTGTAGGCAATAACGGCTCTCCCAACCAGGTCTACCAGAACATCAGCGACACCCTGATACTCGATCCGGACAATGATTTGGGGTGGCAATCACCGCTCAGCCTCACGCTAAACACGACCGGGGTAGCCTGGGCTGACTGGGACAAAGATGGCGACCTGGATCTGACTGTTGCCAATTATGACGGTGTTGATCAGATTTATGAGAACATCAGCGACACCCTGATGTTTGATCCGGACAATGGTTTAGGGTGGCAGTCACCAGTAGTTGGCGAGTTGGCACCAGCACCTGTATCCTGTGTGCCCTCCCGCTACTTTGAGGATTTCGCCGATCCCCTTTACGCCATGCGCACTCGCAGCCTGGCCTGGGGAGATTGGGATAATGATGGCGATCTCGATCTGGCGACGGGAGGCGGCAGCGACAACAATAAGTGCGGCGCCTTTATCAATGTATACGATAACGTCAGCGGCACATTAACTTTGGATGACCAATACGGCTGGAAAATGGATGATGCGACCAGCCTATTCAAGCCCGCCAGCCTCGCCTGGGGGGATTGGGATGGGGATGGGGATCTCGATCTGGTCGTCGGCAACAACGCCGGCGGCGGTAAGGGTAAAGAGAACCAGGTCTATGAAAACGTCGGTAAAGAGCTGCGACTGAACCCGGGTAACAACCTTGGCTGGCAATCCTCCATTGAGCCAGGCGAGTATGCTGAAACTACTTACGCCATCGCCCTGGCTGATGCGGACGGGGATGGTGATCTTGACCTCGCCGTTGGTAATGGTGGTCGCAGAAATAAGGGGCAAACCAACTTTGTTCTGCAGAATACGGCCCCGCCTGTCGCTCTCAACCCCGTACCTTGGCAATCTCCTGATTCGCAGAAGAGCAGCAGCACCGCCTGGGGGGACTGGGACGGAGATGGCGACCTTGACCTGGCTGTGGGCAATGAGGGCGCGCCTAATCAAATTTATGAGAACGAAGGTGGCGTGCTGCAGTTTGATCCAGAAAATGGCCTGGGCTGGCAATCAACGGTCGTGACCGACGATTTGACCACCAGCGTCGCCTGGGGGGACTTTAACACAGATGGCCGTCTCGACCTGGCGGTTGGCAATTTCGGGCAGCCCGATTACGTATATCAGAACCAGGGGGGGACTCTCTCCTTAACCTTGGCCGGCGGGCTGGGTTGGTCTTCAGAACATATTTCCGGCACGCAGAGCCTGGCTTGGGGTGATTGGGATCGCGACGGCGACCTGGATCTGGCCGCCGGCCATTGTGGCACCGTTGATGACCTGTCACAGCCGCAGGCCGCTTTTGTCTACGAGAATGATGGGAAGACGCTGCGCCTTGATCCCGATCAAGGATGGGGCTGGATATCCCCGGAGGTTCTCTGCGCACGGGGTGTTGGCTGGGGAGACTGGAACAACGATGGCGCCCTGGATTTGGCTCTCGGTGCCCGGGTGTACGAAAATGATGCCGGCCAATTACGTTTGGGTTGGAATGGCAATATCGATGCCACCAGTGTGGCCTGGGGAGACGTAGACGGTGACGGAGACCTCGATCTCGCTGTGGGTACACTAAGGCAAAATCGCGTTTACAGAAACAGCGGGGGATATTTTGCCGATGCACCTGAGGATGTTTGGAAATCTTTCGATATCAAACAGACACAGAGTCTGGCCTGGGGGGATGTCGATGGGGATAAGGACCTAGATCTGGCCGTGGCCAATGCGGGCGAAGTTGGTTATGAATCGAACCAGATCTTCGAAAACGTAGGCAGGACACTAGGGCGTAGGGCTGTCTGGCGTACAACCATCGATAACTCATTGCCCATCAGCAACCTGATAACTTCCCACGCTGTTGCCTGGGGGGATGTGGACAATGATGGCGATCTCGATCTGGCCCTGGCCAATGCTTGCACCAGCGAGCGCTGCGATGTTCCGCAACGACCGAATCATGTCTATATAAACACAATCCAGGGAAATACAACGGCCGCCAACAACAGCCTGACCATCAGCATTGACGAGCCATACAGCACCGCCTCGGCCGACTTCTACGCCTCTCCCGAGGTGCAGGCCAGCGACGCGATCTCGCTGGCTTACACGCTGCGCGATCCGCATGAGGTGCCGGTCGGCCGTATTGAAGTCCAGTACTCACTTGATGGCGGCGATAATTGGTTACCGGCCCAACCTCTGAGTGGTACCCAGACCACAAATCTGGAGACGAGCGCCTCTGGAACAATACATATATTCAACTGGGACACATTTTCCAGCAACTTTTTTGGCCAGTCAGACAATGTGGTCATGCGCATGATCGCCTATGCTGCCCCGCCTGCGGGCACAGAAATCATCAGCGGCACCTATAAATACTTCAATGGCGTGGCCGATTCCTTCCAACAACCTTTTGTGACAGACACATCCTTCCCCTTCCGGGCGCAAAGCACACAGATCAAGGTCGTGGATGACAAGGGGGAACCAGTAAAGGGAGCGTGGATTTACCGCCTGCCGGCAGGCCAGGTCGCCGGAGCGCAGCTCATGCCCAGCCCTGAACGGCCGTTGGCCACTGATGAACAAGGGTTGCTGCCCGGAGGTGGTGAGCTTAAAAAAGGAGACCGCTTGGTGGCCCTACAACCGATAAGCGTTACTGAGCAGATCAGCTTCACCAACAAATACGGTTTCTTCCACACCAGTGCCAAGCCCACGGAAAGCGGCCTGGATATGTTTGAATTCACAGAGCAAGGTACCATTGAACTTCAGGTGTCAGAAGACAACCCCCTGCTTCTTTTCCATATCGTTATGGCGCTGGAATGGGATGCCCGCGATGAAGAATCCTTCCAGGTTGAATTGGAGGACGGCATCAAACGCGCTTCCGAGCTCCTTTATGATGTAAGCGACGGGCAGGTTGCCTTGGGGTCGGTACGGGTATTCCAATCCAAGGAATTCTGGCCAAATGCGGATGTGGTCGTGAAGGCCGACAACAGCCTGCGTCCGCTGGCCCCAATTGGAGGAATTGTCCAGGTGCCCTTATCAGAAACGGTAAAAGTGGCTCCCACCGGCACCAAAGTTATTTCCAATGCCTACGTAAACAGCCAGATCAAGATGGGCACCGTCTGGGATCCTTTTGGCGAGAGCAGCACCGACCTGGGGCCAGATTGGTGGCAGGCCTTAGCCCACGAATTGGCCCATTATCTGTTGTTCTTGCCGGACGATTACCTGGGTTTCAAAGATGGCGATTCGCTGGGCAAGATCAACTGCCAGGGCAGTTTCATGACTTCTACTTATGATCCCGCCTATAGTGAATTCCTTACGGAAGAGGAGTGGACAGGTGTATGCGAGAACAGCCTGGCCGAACGAACCACCGGCCGCACTGATTGGGAAACCATCCGCAAATTCTATCCTATGCTCAAAGAACCCGTCAAGACCTTGGATGGCCCAGGTAATTTGCCGCTTGAAGTAACTGAAGTCTTTATTTTCGATCCACAGGAAACACGTCAAACATTGCGGGTACGAAATTTCGAGGTACGCGATAACAAGCCTGAGTCTGAGCGCCTGCGCCTGCCGGCCGCCCAAGCCTATCTTTTCCAAACTCAGGGCACGCCAGATTTGAGCGATGACATATTGGTGCAGCTAGGCACGCCGACCGGCGGCGGTGATCGTATCAAAGTTCGTGGTGCATTTTCCGGGGATCGCTTGTGCCTCTTCGATCGCAGCGGCTCCCAGACCTATGCCGGCTGCGATGATGATCTGAGCGCTTCTGATATTTCGATAGGCCTGGCTGCTGTAGACAACAGTTGGCAGCCGCAAATCGAAGTCAACCCGGTAACCAGCCGCACGATGCAGATTACAGTAACCCAAAATATAACGGATGGCGCTGATCTAAATGTGCAAATGTTCCCTGCTCAATACTGGTCAGTTCCTGGTTTTTCAGGCCTGTCACCAACAGCCACTATGACCTCTACTGGCAGCATTCATACCCAAACCCTCACTTTACGGTTACCGGCCTATGAAGTAGCCGTTCGGGTCTGGGTTGATGGTGATCCCGGCAGAGAAACCGTTGATCAATTTAGGTTGAACCCTCCTTGGGAAAGCGCCAATGCTGGACCAAACAGTCGGCTTCGGCGGTGGTCCAAACGTCGGCTTCGGCGGTGGTCCTAACAGCGGCTTCGGCGGTGGTCCTAACGTCGGCTTCGGCGGTGGTCCAAACAGTCGGCTTCGGCGGTGGTCCTAACAGTCGGCTTCGGCGGTGGTCCAAACGTCGGCTTCGGCGGTGGTCCAAACAGTCGGCTTCGGCGGTGGTCCAAACGTCGGCTTCGGCGGTGGTCCAAACAGTCGGCTTTGGCGGTGGTCCAAATAGTGGCTTCGGCGGTGGCGCGCCGATTCTGTCCGCTGATGCCCAGGTTGTCATTTATAGCAAGAGAGGGCTCTTTGAGGACAATGGGGTGGATACAATACAGATCCTCGACCGGATACCGGAGATCGACACACATCCCTGGCTCGTCCCGGTTGGGCAAGCTTATCATGTGCGCCTTGACCCTACTATTGATGATGAGCGAATCATAACTTTAACCTACTTACAGCGGGATGTACCGGAAGGGTATGAACATACGCTTAATGTCTACTTTCTACCAGGAAGGTGGCTCTGAGTGGAAGCGCCTAGACACGAAGCGGTATGTGGAAAATCTGGTAGTTGCAGAGCTGGAGGATAGCGACGGAACATATGCTGTGATGTCTACTGTCAAAATGCCTGCGCTTAGCCCGGGCTGGAATCAATTTAGCTATCCGCTGCCCGATTCACGTTTGATAACAGACGCACTGGCCTCAATTAGTGGCACTTATACAACGGTATACCAGGGGGATCTTGCCGGAAATCGATCCCCAAACTCAGTGGAGACCAACGTCGCCCAATTCGAGTTTGGTGAAGTTTATTGGATATGGATAGATGGTGACAAGGATGTTATCCCCTATCTTGCCGCACCCAAACGTTCGCCTGATGGTGTTGTTCCAGGGAGTTAAGTAAGGAATTGACTAAGGAGGCTAATCGCACCTCGGCACATTAACTTATAAGCAAGCTCGTTTGTAGTAACAACTTCAGTCGTTTCACCGCCGAAGCGGTTATTGCAAACCCTATCTTGGAGGAGGCTCATATGTTTCGCCGCTGAATGGCAGATGTTCTAGTGGTTCTCCAACCATGCTGCTTGAAGCGCACGATTATAAGGGACGTTTTCCATGAACTGCTGGCGCAAGTCAGCATCTTGAATACGTACAGCATGTTGTTCTAGCAAAGCATGCCCCGCTGCCAAAATCGCCTGGGCCGCACTCAATAGGCTTGAATCATCTTTTGCAGCGGCTTGCATAACTCGATAGCAAATGAGGTAAACGAGCACCGGAAGCTCAATGCCTTCAGTATCATTTGCTTCTATCCAGGCAAGAATCTGGATTACGCGATTTTGCGCTTCTGCCAACCGCCCTTGTTTCAAGCTTATTTGAGCAAGCCCGGCTAATGTGTCAACAACTAACGCATCTGTACCAAGTTCATCACGTATCTTCAGAGCCCGGCTGAGTGCGGAATTTGCTGCCTGATATTGTTCAAGATCCGCCAGTACGTAGCCCAAATGGGTCAACGTATATCCTGTAGCACTCATGTTATCAATGCTCCCTAGAATATCCAATGCACTTTCGTAATAGGAAACGGCATTCTGCAATTGGCCCATATAATGGGCACTGAGCCCCAATGTATCCAGACTGATCGCTTCGATTTCCAGGTTGTCAATTTCACGACAGATTGCCAATGATTGTTCATGATAACTCTGAGCGAGCTCGTAATTTCCGAGATCAAAATAGTTATTGCCAATATTGGAGAGGAAGCGTGGTTCCATATACCGCCAGCCAATTTGTTGGCACAGGTCTAGCGCTTGTTCATAATACTGTAATGCTCCAGAAAAATCAGCGCGGGCATATTTAATAACGCCACGCGCATTTAGACAGTTAGCCAAACCTTGCTGATCGTCGAGAAGTTCGTAGGCTTGTTGAGCAAGTTCTACATGCACGTCCGCCTGGTCATAATTGGCTTGCTGAAAGTAAACTGAACCCAGATCGTAATGACACATTGCTTCAACTTCACGGTATCCCTGATCTTGGACCAAATCCAGGGCCTTTTGGATAGGCTCCTCCGCTTCCTTGGCCCTTCCCTGCTGCCACAGCGTACGTCCCCAGCGATGATATGCTTTTGCCTTGGCTACGATTTGGTCCGTTCTCTGCGCGAATGCAAGCGACTTTTGGGCCATGAACACGGCCGTTTCATAATTTCCGGTAACCAACGCATAGGATGATTGCCGCAAGGCCAAATCCGCGTGTTTCAGATCATCTGGGTGCTTGTCGAGTAACGCTTCAAGTGCTTTCAAGTCACTTTGCTGTTCATTACGCTGGCCAAGCCATTGGTAAATCGTTTCCCGCCCGCTTATCAAGTTGTACTTGCGCCTGGTAATCGGAATCGTCACTCAATTCCAAACCGCGACTGAAGTAGCTAATTGCCTCCGGGTTGCTGTAATTTCTCTTTGGCTTGTTCGCCAGCTTCTCCATAGTAAAGGGAAGCCTGTGCCCTTTCTTCTGCCTTATCAAAATGATAAGCGATCTCCGGGTAGCGCGGTGCCAGATCGGGATCATGTTCATGCTGATCTTCAAAGGCTAAAGCGGCCGATTTATGCAGTTGGCGCAGCCGTGAATGTAGCTGCATATCATAGGCGGCGTCGCGTAGCAGGGCGTGTTGGAAAAGATAGCGCACCTGATCGAGGGTACTCCAGATCGATTCATCCACGGCCGTGGCCAGCTTTCTTTCCAAGGTCGTGTCCCTGGCCATCATTGCGAATAGAATGGGCGTTTCAAACTCGCGCCCCAAAACGGCCGCATTCTGAACCACCTCCTTGACCGGTGCTGGAAGTCGATCCAAGCGGGCCGTAAGCAAGGCGCGCACATCAGTGGGGATGTACACATCACCTGGCAAAACACCGGCGACCTGATCCACCACCGCTTCTAGCAGATCGTTTTCTAGCAGATATAGCAGCATCTGTTCCACATAAAAAGGATTACCGCCGGTTCGCTCCTCTAGTAACCGCAAAAGCGCAGGAGATGGCCGGCGATCGATAATCGCCTGCGCCATATCCTCCAAGCTTTCCTGTCCAAGCGCCTGGAGATGAATGGCCTCAAATGCAGCATCGGGGGCGAAGAGATCGGCTGGCACATCTTCGCGGCTGGTCACCAGCAAGATGAGTGGGAAATCGGCCATGTTGCGCGTGAGCCGGCCCAGAAACTCTTTGGAATCGTGATCGAGCCAGTGCGCGTCTTCCAGCTGGATAATAACGGGTCGTCGCCGGCTTTCGGCGCGGAACAGGGTTTTTAAGGCACTTAAGCTGTTCTCGAAGCGAAGCTCAGGCCCTAATTGTTCGTAAAGAGATCCTTCCCAATTTAGACCAACCAGGCTGCCAAGGAATGACGATATGCGCTCGAGCTCATCTTTCAGGGTGCTGTCGGGAACGGCCGTCTCAAGGTCATCCAGGATAGCGGCAAAGCGGCGTTTGTTATCAACCTCATCACGGGTTGTAGATTGGTCGAAGTAATACCTGAGAAAGTAGCGGAAAGGGTTGAGGGATTGGCGGATGATCTCGTCGGTCTGGCAGTGGAAAACGGCCGTTTCTCCCGCATTGGCGATGGGATCCAACAGCTCATGCACCAGGCGACTTTTGCCGATACCCGCTTCGCCGACAACAGTCACGACACCGGCGAAACGTCCCTCATAAATAGGTTGAATGGCATTCTGAAGGCGGGACAGCTCTTCCCGGCGTCCGGCAAGGGGTCGTTCGGCAAAAGGAGAGCTGATATCTTCGCGATGCCCGGTTAAGAGGCTAACGGGCTGCGGTTCGGCAAAGCCTTTGAACTGCTTACGACCGAGTGATTCAAGAGTAAATCCTGCTTCCGCCCGGCTGGCGATTTCGCCGTCGACCCAGATCTCATCCCAGCCGGCTGTCGTCATATGTCTGGCCGCTAGATTGACGCCACGGCTGTAACAGGTATATTCCTCGGCCAGTTCAGAACCGATGCTGCCGGCATGGGCAATGCGGTAAGTGATACCCGCGCGCAGGGGGATCTCGCTTAACTGGCGACATTCCAGGATAAAGTTTAATGCCCTGGTGATATCATTCTCATAGCTGGTCGGCGCCCCCCAGAAAAGAAGCAGATGGCACCCCTTGTCAGCGAAATCAACCCGGTTGAGTACCCCTCCATAGCGCTCTTGCAAGCGAAAAACCTGCTCCATAAAAGCGCTCAACTGAGCATGGTCGGGCGACCCCTGCAAGCTGATAAAAAGCGTGAGGATTTGGCGAAATTCACCGCTAATTTCTTGTTCAATCAGGGAACGTAGGAAAAAACGGGCCATCTTTTCAACATCAGGATCAGGGAGACAGACCGTCTGCGGTTGCGGTAGGGCAGCGGTGATCTGCTTGATGCGCCAATGGCTGTTCACCTGCTGGGCTAAAACGTGCCTGTGTACAGCTTCATAGGCGGTCGAATTGGCTATGATATCGCCCGCTTGGGCAACCTTCTCCGCACCAGCGCAGCCTTCAATGGCCGCTCCCCTGAAATAGTAAGCGGCTCGCCCTGTCGATTCGGCCGTGATAATGCCCCATGTGACCTCCCCCGCAGCCAATCCAACCTTGGTCGAAAAGGCAAAGTCGCCGTAACGGGTTTTCTGCTGCGCATTGGTCGCCATATGCTCCTGGATTTGCCAGGCGGCCACCAGGGCACGTAGAGTAGCTTCTTTCTCGTCTTCATCGGGTGTGGGGAAAACGGCCGTCAGTGCATCCCCAGCGAAATTGGTGACAAACCCTCCTTGCTCGAACACAGAATGTACAAGGGGCGTGAAAACCGTTCGCATCACTGTGGCCATCACTTCTGCGCCATGCTGGCCATGCTCCATCAAAGCCTCGGTGATGCTCGTGAACCCCGATATATCGACAAAAAGCGCAGCGCAAGAGAACGCGCCTTGCAGCCGGTTCTGGCTCAGATTTTCAATGATGAAGGAAGGGACCAAACGATGCATCATATCAATGGGAATATTTCATTATCGATTTAACGTTCACAATTGACCCGCTGTACCCTCCCAATTATACAGGAGGGCCTGGTATGCGGGATCGGCATAGCGGGACAAGTGGAACGCGGGAGCATAGCTGGGCAAATCGCTGCCGGACACGTAAGCCGAGAGCAGTTCTGCGCCGGCCAGCGCGGCCATGATGCCATACCCGGAGAGCGCGCCAAAAACATAGGCCCCCGACACCGGCAGTGGACAGATGAGAGGCCGGTTCTCTTGCGTCTTGCAGTAATAGCCACCATCTACATACGGCCGTTTCATCCGCTCCAGATACACAGCCATACCGGGTACCATGCGTGTCAACCCTCGGATGACGATCTCCACAAATTCCGGCTCAAATTGTACCGGCCACACAGGATGCTCAAGGGTTTTCCTATGGTATGGCCATAACAAGAGCAAAGTCTGGCTGCCCGCTCCTCCTTCAGGGCGAAAGTGTAGTCCGGCGGGGAATTCATCTAGCATCCAGGCCGTATCGTTAAACCTAGACAGTTCCTGCCGCTCGTCCGCGCTCCAGTTCAAAGAAATCGGATCGTTCCAAATCATCAATGGGGCATCGCGCGGGATGATATTTGAAATCATCTTCAAAGGCGATCTTACCGTGCAATTCATTGAAAACAGGCAGATCGACACCCAATAATGACCCTACCTGCTTCACCAAGGGGCCAGCCGCATTGACAAAGGTCCGGGTCGCGATGCGCGAGGAATCGGCACCTGTCTGTACAAGAACAGAATCAACGCGATTGCTGCCGATCGTAACGCCGGTGACACGGCCGTTAAGCAATCGCACACCTGCCTGGCGTGCTTTTTCCAGCAAAACCATGCCTAACTGCTGTGCGCTTAACCAACCACAGCGTCGCGCGTGTAGCATAGCCAGCGCATCGGCGGTGACAAACGGAAAGCTAGCCTGAATGACATCAGGGTCAAGCACCAGAGTCTGCACCAACGGGCTGGCCTCTGTAACCATAGGCCGCAGCAGGCGTATAGAGTTCGGCAATTCGTAGTGGATCACCTCCCAGACCTGAAATCTCATCAGCATCTCGTCGCAAAACAGACGCGCGCGCCGGATCGGCCGTCAGATACAACGTAACCACGGCGGTTCATATGGAAACGATTTTCGCTCTCTGCGGCCAATGTTTCCAGCAGGTCTATGCTGCGATCCATAAGCTGAACCATAGCCTCCCCCGGGCCTGGCCACCAGTTACGATAACCTTCAGACGACTTATCGCTGGTAAGTGTGAGCGGCGCACGTTCATCCACCAGGAGCACGTCATGAATGCCATGGTGCACTGCCAGCATATAAGCGACAGCAACACCAGCGATACCGGCCCCGCAAATAACCACATCAGCTTTCTGAGATTCCAAGATCACGCCTGACTTTTCTCCAGACGCATCGCTCCATCGCGCGTTATCTGAAAGTGATCAAGATCACGTGCCACATAAGTGTTGGGAAAGATTGAGCGAGCCTCTTCACGAATGTCCCGTTCTCTGTAGCGGCGAGACAGGTGGGTAAGGATAAGTGTCTTGACCCCGGCTTCGCGGGCGAGGTGAGCCGCTTTGGCGGCGGTCAGATGCCCATACTGCCTGGCCATGTCTGCCTCTTCTTCCAGATAAGTAGATTCGATAACCAACGTATCAGCATCGCGGCAGATTTCCAACAGGTTGCCTGTGTAGCCAACATCGCCGATGTGCACATATCGGGTACCAGGAACAGTCGGGTCCGAGCACGTCGTCCGGTTGAATCACACGGCCGTCAGCTAGCGTGAGCGCCTGCCCTTTAACCAATTGTGCCCGTTCGGGACCGAAAGGGACGCCCAATTCCATTGCTGTAGTGGCGTTAAACTGCCGGTGCGCCTTTTCTTCAAACAAGAAGCCATAACAATCTGGCCCTCTATGACGTACCGGAAAGGCAGAAAGCGTTAGCTTGTCATCTTCCAGGATGATCTGGCCCGGTTGGAGAGCATGCAGGTTGATTTCCACAGGCGCCATCCTGCCTGGAAAAACTACACTGAATAATAGTTTATGCACGCGATCCAGCGCTGAATGGCCGCCATAAATATCTAGGTGCTCCAGGTTCTCCCAGCGGCTTAGCGTTGAAACAAGACCGCCCAACCCCAGGATATGGTCCAGATGTCCATGTGTGAGCAGTACTTTGTTTAGTCGTTTGAAGCCCAGTCCGCTTTTTAGAATCTGGCGCTGTGTGCCTTCGCCACAATCTAACAAGAAACGATATTGACGGTGCAGGATAATATGAGCCGACAGTCCCCGGTTAATTGACGGTGCAGAGGAAGAAGTGCCAAGGAAAATCAACTCGAACATAATTTACTCCATTCCATCTACCTGTCCACTCCCGATCTAGGCTTCAGTCTGCTGGGATTTTTCCAAGAAAAACCAGTGTAGCACAATGCCATGACAGGCTCAAAAAGAATAGTCCTCATGGCAAACACCATGAGGACTATCTGCTCAGGCAAGTTATTACCCGAACGGGCTAGAGGTCCTAACCCTCCCTAACTGAAACACGACGACGAAGAGGATTGATTTATCCAGCCGGAGTGATGACTAGAGCCATCGGTGGAAACTTGGCAGGAATATCCTGCTCCACCGGCAAGAAGAATCCTCGCTAGCGCTAGCGTAAGGCCCTAACCTTACGACTTACCTTACGGTCGGTACGGGAATCGTGACAATTTGCGGAAGGAGCGCTCCTGTACAGTGCTTTAAGAGTCTGGACGCCTAGACTGCCGTAGCTATGGCTGTGCAGAACAGCACAGCAACCGCACACAACAAGTTTAGACGAAGCGACCAGATTTCCTGACGACGCACTTTCTCTTGTTCGCTTGCGGCGCTTTTCGGTCGTTTTTCAGCCAGAAGCGCAAGACGAGACATGGATGGATAAAGAGAAACCTGGACGAAAATGGTAATGACTACCATGCCCATAAAAGCGAGATGCTTAATCAGGATAGCCCAGGCCCAGACAGAGTCTACGCTCAGAAAGCCGCTGTAATTACGGTCGTTGGTCATCTGCACAAAACCGGTGATCAATAAAATTACCAGGCTTAGGTTAGCCCAAGGCATAAACCGGCGTTGGAAATTCAACCACTGGTTAGACGACAGCGACCCTTGCCTTAAAGCCGGCCAGGCTACCAAAGCCATCGTAGCCATACCACCTAACCAAATGATGGTTGCCAGCAAATGTATCCAGTACGAAAGGGCAAGAATCCAAAACATATTCCACTATTCGAAATCTGTACCGTGGGCCGTTCCTTCACGGAAGGGATCTCACTCAGCGTCAATCATTTTGGCATATCGCGCAGCGCGTAGAATGCCTGGCGAGGTGTGCCATCTGGCAGAACAATAGCCCACCAGTATTGTTCATGGTCTTCAGGTGTCCAGCTATCATCAGCAATATAGATCGTTATCATTAAACCAATCCATGGTTCCCAATTCTCGGCAGCATATTGGTAAGCGCCAACCAGGTAATCGGCCTGTGTAGCTTCATCCACCGCAAACCAGGCATAATCAGGATTAACCTGATCCAACGTCCAACCCATCTCTAAGACGACAACCTGCTTGTGCCCATCGCCATTTGCCACCATGATCTCGCGCATATCTTCCACATGCCGGAATGCGAACCACCGCCCACCTCCAAACGCTTCGTTTTCGGCCTCTTCAGGTGCCAGATCGGGCGGGGCTTTGTAACCAGGTGCATTAACACCCAATACGTCAAAATAATCGGCCGCCCCCGCATCATACATGCCCTGCAAGAATTTTGTGTCCGGAATAACCAACTCCGATTCAGTACCGGTCGGAGCCAGGCCGGCTGAGATGACAATCGCCTCAGGATCAGCCTTCTTGATCGCTTCGTAACAGACTTGCAGCAATCTTGTGTATTCGGCCGGATCCGGCGATCTTTCCCCCCACTCTCGGCCAAGGTTCGGTTCATTCCATACCTCATAAGCCGCAACGCGACCCTTGTACCGCTGCGCAACCACTCCGCAAAAATCAGCAAAATCCTGAAAATCACCTGGGGGTTGATTGTCAAACCAGAGATTGTCTTGCGGTTCAGACCAAAACGGTTGGCGATCCAATCGGACAAGCAATTTCAAGCCCGCGTCCTCGGCGGCAGTCACAATTCGATCAGGACGGTACCAATCGTACTTCCCCTTTTCAATTCCCTCAATTTCGCGCCAGGCGAATTTCTGCTTGACCCAGTCAAACCCCATCTCATTGACCAGCTCCATATCTTTTTCTATGAGGTCGGGCTTCCACCACATAAAAGCATGTATCCCATATTCAGGGGAATCGAACAGTTTCTGTACCGGTTCTTCACCCATTAAAACAGGTCCGGTCCCGGGAGTTGGCTGCGCAGTTTCTGTAACTGCTGATTTGCAGCCGGCCAGTAACAACATGAATAGCAGTATCGGGAGGAAAGCCGTGATTAACTTTTGCATATAATTGGGGCGAGAAAATAATGCATCAGACTGGTTCATTCGCCAAAACGAACCAGTCAACGCCCTGGGGAGTTGCCCCAACTTTTCGTTAGTTAGCGCGCCTTCTCCATCGCCTCAAGTGCACCAAACGCTGGACGCGGAATGCCTTGGGTGTCGATGATACTATACGGTACAGGATCATCGGTCGGTCCGCCGCCCTTGTTGCCAAAATCCAAGTTGAACAGGAACGCCAGCCATACGTTCTCCGAAGCATTCATTTGCTGAAAGGCCTGTACGATGTAGTCTGCCTGTTCTTGCAGCGTATTGTCCTGGGCGAACTCAAAACCAGTGGGATAAGCATCATAACCTTCGCTGCTGGCCCAACCGAATTCGGTCACGCAGAGTTTCTTATTAGGATCTACAGCATGGATCTTCTCCGCATAGGTATCCAAAGTGGACTTAAAACTCCAACTGTGATGCGGATTGTCGAAGGGACCGCGGAAAATAGCCGTGGCCGCCTCGGGGCTGGCCGGCGCTTGCTCATAGGTCACGTCAGGACCGATATTGTAGCCATTATGGTGCGTACCAACACAATCTGCGTGGTCCAACATGCCGGCTGCTAACGCACGATCCAACCACTGAAAATCATCTATCCAGCTAACCCAATCACCACCACCCGCCGGGGACAATGCGCCGCTGATAACGATGATATTGGGATCATAAGCCTTGATAGTATCGTTTGCCACCTGCAAGAAACGCACATAATCCTCTGGATTGACTCCATTGGCGGTAGTCCATTCGCGATCCAGGTTTTGTTCGTTCCATACTTCGATAGCGTCGATCTTGCCATCATAACGTTGCAATAACTCATTAAGGAACTGTGCGTATTGATTGTAATCGTCCGGCGGGCCGTTTTCGGTCCCATCAGCCCGCGTCCATGCCGGTGCACCGACGACGCTGACCATCAAGCGCAAACCTTTCTGGTGAGCTTCTTCTACAACGCTGTCGTAAAAGAACCACTGATCAACGTCGGGATCGGGATGAATAAGCCACCATAGAACTTGCATCTTAACCCACTCCATGCCCAATTGATCATGGGCTATGCGCATGGTGTCGCCCGCGTCTCCCACGGTAGCATTGCCATGGACCTGGATGCCGTAGCCAAAATCGTCAGGCGACCAGGGTCCTTGTGGCTGTTCGGGTGTTTCGGCTTCAGGAGCTTGCTGCCCCTCTTCAGCCGCTTCCTCGGGTTCGTTTTCGGCCGGCACTTCGCTGTTAGCTACGTCAACGTCTATCTCGGTTATGACTGGCGGCGGTAATGTTGCCGCTTCCAGTAACGGTTCTTGCGATTGGGAACTGTCTGAGGCTTCAGTAGCAGGCGCTCCCTCTTCACTCCCGCCGCAGGCAGATACGAACAGCAGCAAGGTTACGAGGATTACCAATATTGGCATGCGTTTCATAGGATGATTCCTCCGCTTACAAACATAGGGCACATCTGGACAACTCCCAGGATGCGCCACGCTATCGATTTCTTAATAATGGGGTTCCTAACGGCCCATGACCTGCCGCAGGGTTTCACAAGCCGGGCAGCCGCCATCGGGTCGAATCATGGCGTAGCCGGCCTGAGGATCATCGCCCCATTGGGTAAAATCTACATTGAAGATGATTGCCATACGCGCCTTGCCACTGTTGGCGGCCATGCTGACCGCTTGGGCCAGCCATTGGGCATGTTCTGCAACGGAAGTGCCTCCCGCCCAGGAGAAGCGGCTGGGCACGCCGCCAAAATCCTCTCCAGAAAGGTAGCCTAATTCGGTAAAGCAGACGGGTTTACCCAGCGTTCCATAATACAAGTCCAGTGTGGGCTGGAAGTGCCAACTATAGTGATCGTTGCCGGCGGGGTGTCCAGAAGATTGAGAAGGCGGGGTCGCGCCAGCATTAAAATGAGCGCCCATGCAATCCATGTAATTTGCGGCCCCAGCCGCTGCCATACCGGCCAGGTAAGCGCTGTCGTCGCAGCCGTTTGCACTACAGCCACCGCCAAAGAAGCCTGTCGGGGCAGGGGCGCCACTGATCACCATTACGTTGGAATTGGCTGACTTGATCGCATTGTAGGCGGGGGCAAGCATATTATTGACGTAGGATGTTGGGTCTATCTGACCCGCGGGCCACTCGAAGTCGATATTCATCTCATTCCAGACTTCGATAGCGTCCGGTCCTTGCGCAGCAACGCCACCTAAGAAATCAACATAACCGTTGAAATCGATGCTGCTTGGATAAGTTGTAGCGCCTGGTATACTCAACAAAACCTTGTAGCCATTGGCGTGGGCCTGCTGGATACGTCCAGCAACGGCGCTTGGGTCATCGCCAGGCCCCCATTTGTGCTGGAATTTTATCCAGTTCATACCGGCGTAGCTCATCAAGGTTGGATTAGCGAAACTGTGACTTTGTCCCCCTAGCTCGAATCCGGCATTGGCAACAGGAGCAGCTGCCACGGGAGGCGGGGCGGCCGCTGGAGCTGCAGCCCCGTTGTTGTCGCCAGAGGAGGCATTAACGGCCGGTGCGGCGACATCAATAACCTCCAGGTCATTGACGTTGATCGCCGAACTCACAGTTACCAGGGCCGCAAAAATCCACGCTTCACGGCCGTCAGGCATAATAATGTTAAGCCAGCTTCCGTCGGAATTTCGCCCAATTAGGGTCAGTTCCATTCCCACGACTGCTCCGTCAGACAGAGTGCCGAAGGTGAGTCCCGGTCCCACGCGAACATTGGCGCCTACATTTACTACCGCATCAGCATCCCCGGTGAATCCCGTATTTGTTGTGACTATGGCCTTTTCTGCTGCGGCTTTTTCGCCAGTTGCCTCGTCGACTTTTTCTACCTCAGCGGCCTCTTTTACAGCAACCTGCAAAGCGTCAAGATTGGCAATGTCGTCTCCCAAGGCGAAGTCAGCGCTGACCGTATAATTCCCTTCAGCTTGGCCGACATTCCAGGAAAATGTTAACTCATTACCGCTTTCACTGGCTAAGACGCTATCACCCTCATTGCGAACGGTCCACACGATGGCAGCTCCAGTCGGCTGGGGCGCTTCAGCCGTACCCAGGAAACTTCCCAAAGTGGCTGCGTAGCCGGTGCCGTTCTTCATATTGCTAAGACCGCGAACGGCGACTCCTCTCAAGTTATAACCTTGCGCCTGCTGCAAACGATGACTCAAGGCAGCTTCACTGCCAAGCCATACTTCGTGCACTTCGCCGTCTTTGTCATAGCTATATTTATAGGTGAGGCTGTCACCATCCCACTCGAGAGGATTGGCTGTACCCGATAACGCGACCTCGACTGTCTCGTTAAGGGATACTTCATCACTACCCTGCACAAACTGTAATTTTCCAAAGTTGGCCAAGGCCTCCTCATTGGGCAAAGACATATATGTTTCGCCAATGCGATCGACGGCCGTGGCACTGTTCAGAGCCGTCAGCTTTCTGCGATCAATTTGCCGGGTCGCCCAATCAATTAACTGCACCGCTGCATCATCCGCATCGTATTGAGTGGGATCGGAAGGAAGTTGCACATAGATGGCATCAGCGATTTCACCCAGGGCAATCCAGTCCTGACCGCCAGTATCCCAGTTATCACCAGAGACCGAAGGGGTGCCAAGCGTTACCACAAGTTTCTGGCCTTGCTCATGCAGAACATCTGCCAGTGTGCCGGCAAACATCGTAAACGCCTGCGCCTGACTTTGCTGTACTCCTTGGTAGTCCAGGTTTATACCGCTGAAACCTCCTTCAGCCTTATCAGCGAGACTGTTTATGTGACTCTGCTGAATCGTGGCATCGCCGAGCAGATCAGCCAAAGCTGCTTGATCTGTTATCGGACCCACATTTGTCGTCCGTAACCACTGCTCGAATTCACCATCAGGCAAAGGAGCAACTTCACCCGCTACCGTACCATCACTATTCAAGGTTAGCTTACCAACCGAGGCCTCGGTCAGTAAGGGTAACACAGGCGTCGGAAAGCTTTCACCTGCTAACACTTCCGCTCCGACGCTTACGGTAGCAGGAGCAGCAACTTGGGCCATTGCCAAAGCCTGCGGCAACTCGCCTTCTGCGCTCACTATCTGTTGGCTATTAGGATCGATCTGGCTCGAGATAAATAACCAATTGCTTCCGTCCCAACCGTACAGGTCTAGGGTTTCATAACTGCCGGCCCCACTGGGGATCGGCAGCGCCACCTGACCGCTGGGCACAGCACCCTCATAAGCAACGGTAAATACATCGCTGACCCATGTGATTTGGTCCGGTGTAGCCGCAGCCGTTTGCTCAGCAAGAAATTCGCTTTGCGGCACAACGCCTATCACTGCGTTGCCTTCTCTCAATGAGAGGCCAACATTGTCCGGCAAAGTGACATCATCCGCGGGATCTATACTGGAATCAAGAGTCGTTGTCCGTTCAACATCAGTTTCACTGCTTTCGCTGCCGCCGAAGCCCAGCCGTTGGCCTAATGAAATTGGGGGTAAAAACAATCCCGCCAGGATTAAAGCACCAACAACTATGAATCCAACGATAATCAGTCCCGTCGGTCGTTTAGGCGCGCTCGTGTCATTTTGGTCCATTTTCCTCTCCCAGAGGACTTGCCTCGCCATATGTCAGAACAAAGTCACCTGACACAAAAAGGCGGCCTAACAAAAAGCCGCCATCAAAAATGCCGTTTGAATGCCTAGGATTCTAGCACAAGGGAAAATCTGATGACAAGCGGAACGGAGGCTGGGAGGATTTTTGGAGGGGGTTCATTGAGGAAACGTTAATTTAGGTAGGGTTAGTCAAGGCAGAAAGAGACACTGGCCGGCTCACCCGATGCCGTAAATGAGCGTTTCTGGATGAAAATCGGCCCAGCCAAACCAAAAGACAGTGGTGCTCTTGACACGATCCAGTTGCTTCCCGGCGAGCGGCCCGTCAATGGCCTGCCCGGAGAACACATCCCAGGTAGTGCCCGTCTCTTCGTCAGTCACAATCAGCTCTTCGGAAACAAGCGAAAAGGTCAATATGTTTCCATCTACGGCCCTATCGAATACCATGCCGGTGCCACTATTCTTGTCAAAGGTAACCAACAATGCTCTATCACCAACATTATCATTAATGCTCGACTGGGTATTGAGGACGCTGAAGGGGTAGGCTACGGCCGTGTCTTCTAGTTCGACGCCGATGACGAACTCTTTTGTATGAAGCCGGTCATCAAAGTTGGTCTTGCCGATCACGCCGGCGCGGTCAGAGGCATAATAGCTATCATACGAATCGCGGCTTCCACGACGCCCGCCTTTATCCAGGGCGACTGTTTTGGGATGTAATTCCTTCCACTGTTCCCAAGTTGTCATCCAGGACGGCAAAAACTCCAGTTTGGTACCAACCATAACGCCCGCCACGGACTCGCCCAGGAGTTGGCTCCAGTAGCTTTCCGTCTGCCGGTCATACATAACCAACACATTGCGAATAAGTTTGCCGGAAACACCAAAGCTAAACTCCTCGCCATCAATTTCGCGGGCATACACGATGCCCGTAAAGCAAAGTGGTCACCAGGTAACGGCGATTTTTTCGCCGCCCACTGTATCGTTCACAATTTCATGGCTACTCAGGAAGGGTACCGAGTAGGCCCGCGCATCCCCATCAAATGTGACGCCCAGGATAAGCTCATTTGGATCGTAGAACTGATCCGCTTCTGCAGAGGAAAGGAATTGAGGGTTGTCGATAGCGGGAATCGCGTCACGCGGCAAAAGCGTAACAATTTCTAAGTCAGCATACTTTTCAGGGGCTATACGGGTCGATTGCGCATCAGGGCTGCCAGATACATTATTCTCGGTGAACATCTTTGGTTCAGGAGTTGGCGACGAGGTCGCTTCTCCAGCCCCTACACAAGCTGAAAGCAATAGTGCCAGCCAGGCAAATCCGCCACTTTTTTTCATTGAATACTTCCAATTGATCATAGACTACCGTCCAAATTCACAAGACTTATGAAGGCCATTATAAACAATGACATGCGACATTCTGTAATCTTGACACCCAAAAGGCCATGGTTATACTTCCAAGCAGCTTGAGCAGAACGCTTGCCTTTGCCGGGCGAACGTTCATAAACAATCTTACAAGGAGATCCTCAACGATGGCAGATCTTGATAGTTTATTTGCAAACATGGGTGATAGATTCCAGGCGGACAAGGCTGGCGATCTCGATCTCACCATTCTTTTTAATTTGACTGGTGACGGTGGCGGACAATGGGTTGCTTCCATTTCTGATGGAAACCTGAATTATAAAAAAGGTGGTGTGGACAACCCAACGGCGACATTGTCCATGGATGCCGACGAGTTCGAAGCGATGTCAAAAGGGGATCTAAACCCCATGATGGCCTTCATGTCCGGCAAGATTAAGGTGGACGGTGACTTGAACGCCGTCATGAAATTCCAGTCTCTGGTCGGACTCTAATCCCTTGGCGGGATCACCGCCCAGTACAAACCTCAACAAAGCCGCAAGTGATGGTGTGGATACTCGCGGCTTTTTGGTTTTGGATCATTCAAACTCGGCCACAATGTGTGCGTACTCTCGTGGTTCGGCCATGTCAGGTGCTACTCCAAAGAGTGCCAACAATTCTACTATGAGACCAGCTTTTCGCTCGGCATCACTGCGTGACCAGGTGCGTGATTTGATTTCCAAGTAATAGCCAGGTAGTTTGGGTTTGGTAACCTGATCCAGGTTAATCGCGAAGTCCGTCCCTTTGTAAACGATTCTCCAACGAAGGCGATCTTTGTTTACTGACACTTCATCTCCTGGTTCGAAGTATTCCTGGTAGAAACGCAAACTACGATCGGCCGCAGCCAGGAACCGTGAACGTGACAACATCACCGCATTGTCAAATCCTTGCCGCTCCTCCTCGCCTATCAATGTCAGGCGGGCTCGCACTTGCGTAATCTCCCCTTGGGGAGAAATGAATTCATCCTCACGAAAACGAAGCCGGGATACGTCGGGATCCGCGCCGACGAAATAGAAATAGTGATCAAACTGCCGGTAATGAGAGTACTTAACGATTTCTAGCCGAGCATCCTCCATGACCCTCAGGACAGATGCATTGTCCTTTAATGGCACTTTGATCTGGACTTCAAAGCTTTCCTGCCTTTCGACACCAGCCAAAAAGACCAGCTTGTTGTAGGGGCTGGATTCCCTTTCGATTACAAAGGCATCTATTTGGGCCGCCACAGCAGCTGCCTTTCTCTTCGTTTCCTTTTCGTCCACTGTTAACAAGACACGGTCTCGCATCAGCCAACGGCCGTTGCACAATACATGCATAACATCGGATGACTTCGCGGCATAGACAATGCGCGAATAAACGGCATCCGGGTTGTTGTTGAAATGGGGCTGATTATGGACTCCGTCAACCTCGACAATCGTGATATCTGCTCTTTTGCCCGGTTCCAGGCTGCCCGTGATATCCGCCATGTGCAAAGCTCGTGCCCCGCCAATAGTCGCAATTTCCAAGGCCTGGCGGGCGGGTAATACAGTTGGATCACTGCTCGCTGCCTTGGCCAACAGGGCAGCCAAACGAGTCTCCTCGAACATGTCCAGGTCATTATTACTTGCCGGACCATCTGTTCCCACGCCGACATTTAGGCCCATTGCCAGCATTTCACTCACTGGCGCAATCCCGCTGGCCAATTTCAAGTTGCTCGTCGGGCAGTGAGCCACACCGGCACCTGCTTCTCTTAATTGGAACATCTCAGCACTATCCATGTGTACACAATGAGCAGCCAGCAATTTTGTGTTCAATATGCCGTGCTGTTCGAGCCAGGGGACAACGGCCATGTGATTATTATCACGACAATTTTCTACCTCCAAGCGCGTTTCACTCACATGTGTATGCAAGGGGACATCAAAGGCCATCGCCAAATCCGTGCAAGCTCGAAGCAATTCCGGCGTAGCCGTGTACCAGGCATGTGGTGCGACGGCTGGTTGGATGAGCGGATGGCCATTCCATTTCTCAATGAAACGCCGGCACCGGATGAGTCCTTCTTCATAGGTTAAAGCATCGGGTGCTGGGAAAATGAGAATAGTTTGCCCGAGCAGCGCACGCATTCCTAGCCGCTCTGTCTCTTCAGCGATGGCTTCTTCGAAATAGTACATATCTGCAAAAGAGGTAATGCCGGAGCGGATCATTTCCGCACAGGCCAGGCGAGCTCCCAGTCGCACAAACTCGGGCGTTACAAATTCCCGCTCCAGTGGCATCAGGTAGCCCAGCCACACATCCAGCCGCAGATCATCATTTAGGCCACGAAACAAAGTCATTGGAATGTGCGTATGGGCATTGACCATGCCGGGGATGATCACCTTATCCCGACAATCGATCGTCTCGACCGCGTTATAGGCACGGGTAACTTCGGCAGTATCTCCCACAGCGAGCAGGCTGTTGTCCTTAACAGCCACTGCGCCATCGGTATAAATTTCGTAGTTCTCGTTCATCGTGACGACTGTGCCACCGATGAGCAATAGATCGGCCGTTGAGGACATTAGATCACCTCCAGCCACATGTGGATAAGTCCACAAGCGACATGTATTCACTTTGCAGAATAATGTACAAGCATTATACCGATACCTGTTATAATGTAACAACCACCCGGCCCAAAACGCAGGTGACCTGTATCAGGAATTGGAAAACAATCAGTCACCGGCATAAAGAAAAGGGATAAGGTATACCCAATGCGAATGATAGATTTAATTGAGCAAAAACGTGACGGAGGGGAGCTCAGCACAGAACAGATCGACTACTTTATCGAGGCATACACGTCGGAAGAAATTCCGGATTACCAGGCAGCTTCACTATTAATGGCCATCTTCATACGGGGCATGAACCGGCGCGAAACGGTGGACCTTACCCAGGCAATCGCTCGCTCTGGCGATCAACTTGACCTTCATGATGTCGCTCCATTTGTCGTTGACAAACACTCATCTGGTGGGGTGGGCGACAAGACCACATTGGTTGTACAACCGGTGGTAGCAGCGTGCGGCGTTCCAGTAGGCAAGATGAGTGGACGCGGTCTTGGATCTAGCGGTGGCACCTTGGACAAGATGGAATCCTTTCGTGGTTGGTCTTTCCAGATGAAATTGGCACAGTTTAAGAAGCAGCTGGCAAGTATTGGACTGGTGCTGGCAGGGCAATCAGTGTCCTTAGCTCCGGCTGATGGCAAGCTCTATGCTCTGCGTGACGTGACTGGAACAGTGGCAAATAAATCGCTCATCGCCGCTTCAATCATGTCCAAGAAACTGGCTGCCGGTGCCGATGCTATTGTCCTTGACGTCAAAATGGGCAACGGGGCCTTTATGACCAAAGTGGAGGATGCGCAGGAACTCGCTCGTATAATGGTTGACATAGGACAAGATGCCGGGCGGCAAACGGTTGCTATCATTTCAGATATGAACCAGCCGCTGGGTCATGCGGTCGGTAATGCTTTGGAAGTAAAGGAGGCCATTGCTACATTGCACGGAAAGGGCCCGCATGACTTCTGGCTACACTGCCTAAAGATTGCCGGCTATATGCTACTGCTGGCCGGCAAAGCAGATTCTCTGGGAGAGGCAGAAACCCTGGCAACAACCGCCCGCGATGACGGCCGTGCGCTGCAGAAATTTCGCGACATGGTCCAGGCACAGGGTGGGGATATATCTCAGGTTGATGATCCAGCACAATTACCCCAAGCGCAGTTTGTAGAAGAGATTCTTGCACCACGAAGCGGGACAGTAGCCTCTATGGATACCGCGGAGCTCGGATGGTCTTGCGTACGCCTGGGTGGTGGCCGTCTGGTCAAAGAGCGATAACATCGACCATGCCGTCGGTTTCGTGTTGCCTATCAAAGTAGGCGATCAAGTAGAGATGGGTGATTCTATGGGAATCATTCATGCCAATAATCAAGACAAACTTACCAATGCTCACCAGGATATCCTGGCGGCCATCAAGCTAACTGACGAACCCGTGGAACGTCTGCCGCATTTTTACGGTGTGGTAAAATAGCATCCCAACGACGAGAATTTGGAGAGTCCACTGTAACTATCCGGGCTAGGGTCATATGCTTCACCCCCTTCGGCCCAAAGAGGAACATATTTATGATAGCACTAGGTATCGATATCGGAGGTAGCGGCATCAAGGGAGCGCTGGTCGATACGGCCCGGGGCGAATTGATTACCGATAGGTATCGCATTCCTACGCCACGTCCAGCAACACCCAAAGCAGTAATTGGCACGGTTAAGAAAATCTTGCGGCATTTTGATTACCAGGGACCGCTCGGTATTGGTTTCCCAGGCATCATTGTCGATGGGGTCACATTGTCGGCCGTAAACATTCATACGGGGTGGGAGAATTATAAGAGTGAGAAGGCTATTGCTAAGGCGACCGGCTGTAAAACGGTACTCCGAAACGATGCTGACGTGGCTGGTTTTGCGGAAATGCGTTATGGGGCAGGGCGTAACGCCACGGGCGGAACAATGATTTTTACCCTGGGCACAGGAATTGGCAGCACGATGTTTGTGAAAGGGCACTGTGTTCCTAACCTGGAATTGGGGCACCTTTATCTTCCGCGGCACAAGATGGACGCTGAGCAATACGCTACCGACCGAACCCGCACCGAGTTGGGTCTTAGTTGGCAAGAATGGGGTAATCGGCTAAATGAATACTTCAATCACATTGAGTTCTTGTTTTCGCCACAGAGAATCATCATAGGTGGGGGCGTGAGCGCGAAAGCTGAAAAATTCCTGAAGTATATCAAGGTGCGAGCGGAGGTCGTTCCGGCAAAACTGCGCAACGAAGCAGGAATCATAGGCGCGGCCGCTGCAGCGGAAGCAGGCGGGGACTGTTCGCTCTAACTTGCCAAGACTAGATTCCGACATATGCCAGAGAGAACATCACATTGCCAGGCAACCTCCTGTGCTATACTTGGTCCATGACGTTCAGAAAAAAGCCGGGAACTCGCCTCGCATTCTTGCCAGACGCCGACGCGGAAGCGTTGGCTGAGTGCCTTGTCGCTCTTGCCAATGGAGATGGCGGCCTCATTGTGTTGGGCCTGGATGACGAAGGAGTACAGACTCAGACAATCTGGGAGGAGGAGGCTGAAGGAGGGTTACGTGAAGCAGCCAGTCTCTGTCGCCCGCCTGTTCCCAGTCGCTGGGAATCAATTGCAACAAAAGGCGACACATTGATCGGCATCAATGTCGCGCGCAGTATGGACCTGCACAGCCTTTATGACGGCCGTGTTCTAATCCGCAGTGGCAATCGCAACCGGCCGCTGTCCGGAGTCGAGATTCGCGACTTGGCGAATAGCAAGCGAACGGCCGAGTTCGAGACAGAGATTGTACCAGGCGCTCGCCTTGATGACCTGGACCAGGAAATCATTAGAGAATACCTGGAAGGCCGCGAGGCACGTAGCGCGGCGAAAATCAGTTCCACGGCTGACCTTCTTTTTGAAATCGGAGCAACCGACCGGCAAGGCAACCCAACAACAGCCGGAATCCTCCTCTTTGGCAGAAACCCGCAGATGTTCTTCCCGCAAAGCGGTATCGTTTTTGTGCGCTTTCCAGGAACCGAACCACGTGGGGAGAGTGGAGGAATTGGTTACGGCCGTCGGGACGAACTAACAGGCCCTCTAGCCCGCCTGGTTGCTCGATCTTGGAATGTCGTCTTTGAAGAAATGCGCGTTGGAGCAACCGTCAACAAACTGGAGCGGCAAGAACTGACTGAATATCCGCGTTTTGCCGTGCGCGAAGCCCTGGTCAATGCCGTAGCCCATCGCGATTATCGTATCAAAGGGCGTCGTATTGAAATCCGTATGTATGCAGACCGGCTTGAGATCATCAGCCCTGGAGGCTTGCCCGGATACATGACCCTGGACAATCTGGTCGAGGAGCATTTTTCCCGTAATCCACGTCTGGTGAACGGGTTATATCAATGGGGTTACATCGAAGAATTGGGCCTTGGCATTGACCAGATGATCGAGGAGATGGTCGAGGCCGGGCATACTCCGCCGACGTTCAACGCTTCGCCGCATTTATTTACAGTGATCCTTTCCAACAAACAAGAACGACCAGCGTCGCCCAAGTGGACGAGAAACATGAACGAGCGTCAGGTCAGGGCCCTGACTCACGTGCGTGAAAATGGTAGTATTACCAACTCTGAGTACCACCAGCTTTGCCCCCAAGTTTCGGCCGAAACTCTCCGTCTCGACCTAGCCGATCTCGTCGAAAAGGGGCTCTTACTCAAAATCGGTTCTAAAAGAGGGACCAATTACATCCTGAAATAGCTGGCCGGTCTAGACCTTGGGATCCACGAAAGACTTGTCAGGAATTGTCATTCCTGCGCGGGCATGACAACTTGTTCGTGCACCCTAAACCCTGCACATTTTACTCCACATTGGCAGAACCTTTGCTGCTACAATCCGGCGGCGCGTTGCTTGATGCGCTGAGACACATCGGCGATGAACTCATCCAATTGTAGACCATCGCTGCGGTGTCCGTCACGCCTCCTCAGCGAAACTGTACCATCTGCAACCTCGCTATCGCCAATAACCAGCATATAGGGCACTTGCTTCAACTGCGCCGCGCGAATCCTGGCGCCCATGCGCTGACCGCTTAGATCGGCACTGGCGCGTATTGCTGCGTCCTGCAGCCTCTCAGCCAGCCGGAGCGCATAATCATGGTGTGCATCTGTTATGGGGATGATATGAACTTGTTCCGGACATAACCATACAGGAAACTTGCCGGCATAATGCTCTATCAAAAACCCGATGAAGCGCTCGTGGCTTCCTAGCGGCGCACGATGAATGCACAATGGCGTCTCGGGTTCTCCAACATGATTCGTGAATGTTAGGTCAAATCGTGGAGGTATTGCGAAATCGACCTGGTTTGTAGCCAACGAGAATTCACGTCCGATAGCGCTCCAAACCTGGACATCGATTTTGGGCCCGTAGAAGGCAGCTTCATCTTCTACCTCAACAAAAGTAACATCGCTACGGATCATGGCCTGGCGTACCATCTCTTCTGTTTTCAACCAGAGGCGTTGGTTGTCCACATATTTCTTGCCCAGTCCATCTTTGCTATGCTTGCTCAACCGCATGACATACTTTTCAATGTCAAAGAGGTCAAAATATGATCGATAGAGATCAGTGACCGCCCGGAATTCGGACTCGAATTGCTTTTCACTACAGTAAATATGGGCGTCGTTTTGCTCCGCAGCGCGTACACGCATTAGACCAAACAATGAACCACTCTGTTCGTAGCGATATACCATACCATACTCTGCCAGACGCAGTGGTAGATCACGGTAACTGCGTGACTTACTGGCGTAAATCTTATGATGGAACGGGCAATTCATGGGCCTAAGATAGTAGCGCGATTCGTCTCGTTCCATGGGCGCATACATCTCGTCGGCGTAGTAAGGCAAATGCCCGCTACGCAGATAAAGTGCCTCCTTGGCAATATGTGGTGTAGAAACCCGCTGATAACCAGCCTTCGATTCGAACTCATGCGCCAATTTCTCCAACTCTTCTCGCAGAATATTGCCATTCGGTAGCCAAAGTGGGAGCCCAGGCCCCACTTCTTCGTCCATAACATAAATCTCCAGTTCGCGTCCCAATTTTCGATGATCCCTTCTCTGGGCTTCCTGCAATAATTGCAGATGACGTTTAAGCGCCTTCTTGTCAGGCCAGGCCGTTCCATAGACGCGTTGCAGCATCGGTCGCTTTTCGTTGCCCCGCCAGTAAGCTCCGGCCGTACTCATTAGTTTCATTCCCTTAATAGGCACGTGCCCTGTGTCAGGAACATGTGGACCACGGCAGAGATCTTCAAAACTATCGTGGCGATACGTGCTGATGATTATGGGCTGTTTTGCTTTATTCCCGTACTCGTCACCCTGCCCTGCCACCAAGCCATCTATCAATTCCAACTTGTAGGGCTGATCAGAAAACAGCTTGCGCGCCTCTTCTTCTGTAACTTCACGATATTTCAAGGGATATCCGCCGGCAATAATCTGGCGCATGCGCGTTTCCAGCTGAAGCAGATCGTCTGGTTTGAATGTGCGCGGTCGCCCATCGCCGCCCAAACCCAGGTCGAAATCGTAATAGAACCCATCCTTTATGGGTGGACCAATCCCAAGTTTGGCATGCGGATACAATTCCAGCACAGCCTGGGCAAGAACGTGGGCGGCCGTATGCCGGATGCGATACAAGTCAGATTGTTCGTATTGAATGGTGTTCGTTTGCAACATGATTTCCTCCAGGCAAAAAAAGACCGCTCGAATGAGCGGTCTCTGTTCAGTTTGGTTAAATAATTCAGTACTGCAACAAGCCGCTCACAAATCCAGCGATTTGGTAGTGATTAGGTTGGCAGTGTACGCTATAAACGCAGCTAAGGGCATTGCACCACGATCCTCGTTTTCACGTGTACGGACCGCAACAGCCTCTTCGGCAGCTTCCTTATCACCAACAACCAGCATATAGGGGATCTTCTGCAACTGGGCACTGCGAATCTTCTTGTTCATACGTTCGCTACTATTGTCCACTTCCACGCGCATACCAGCTGCGCGCAACCTGGCCGCGATTTTTTCGGCATAGTCGATATGCCGGTCTGCAATCGGTATCATCTCGACCTGAACTGGTGACAGCCACAGGGGAAAAGCACCGTTAAAATGCTCAATCAAGATACCTGTGAATCGTTCCATGCTGCCAAACGGTGCACGGTGGATCATGATCGGACGGTGTTTCAGTCCATCTTCACCGGTATACTCCAGGTCGAATCGCTCCGGCAGTAGGAAGTCCACCTGCACAGTGCCTAACTGCCATTCCCGTTTAAGAACATCGCGGAAAATGAAATCTAGTTTCGGGCCATAAAACGCAGCTTCGCCTTCTTCCACGGCATATTCCATGCCGACTTTATCTGCAGCCTGTTTGATAGCTGCGATACCCCGCTGCCACATTTGCAGTTCACCGGCATATTTATCGCTATTGGGATCGTTGATACCCAATCGAGCACGGAAATCTTGAAAACCCAGCGTATTGAAAACATACTGGATTAGCTCTACAACTCCAATGAACTCATCTTCAAGCTGTTCCGGTGTAACGAATAAGTGCGAGTCATCTACTGTAAATCCACGCACGCGCGTCAGCCCGTTCAGCTCCCCGCTCTGCTCGTAGCGATATACAGTGCCAAACTCGGCCAGTCTGAGAGGTAAATCGCGATAACTATGCGGTTCGCAGCGATATATCTCGATATGGTGCGGGCAGTTCATCGGTTTAAGAAGAAACTTCTCATCATCCACATCAATGGGCGTATATTGGCTATCTTTGTAGTATGGATAGTGTCCACTCTTGATATATAGCTCCAACTTACCGATGTGGGGTGTGATTACGGGCAAGTAGCCACGTTCCACCTGCGCCTGACGCAAGAAATTCTCTAAGATCTCGCGCAAGATGGTTCCTTTTGGCAGCCATAGCGGCAGCCCGGCACCCACTAAAGAAGATATGTGAAACAGGCCAAGCTGCTTACCGAGGCGGCGATGATCACGTGCTTTGGCTTCCTCCAGTAGATGAAGATGGTCTTGCAGTTCCGCGTGATTGTGCCACGCCGTGCCATAGATACGCTGCAATTGAGGATTGTGCTCGTCACCACGCCAATAAGCGCCACCAGTGCGCAGTAGTTTAACCGCATTGGCCTTGACCTGTTTGGTATAGTCAACGTGTGGGCCACGGCACAGGTCAACAAAGTCACGCTGGCGATAAATGCTCACTTCTGAGACCGGCTCCGATATAGGAAGTCCGTTCTCATCCACTTTACCGGCGGCCAACTCGTCAATCAACTCCAATTTGTAAGGCTGGTCGGCGAAGAAACCCTTGGCTTCCTCAATGGACATAGTTGAGTGCTCAAACTTGGCATTTTCCTTCAGCAAGATTTTCATCTTCTCTTCGATTTTTTCCAGGTCTTCAGGCGAAAAGGTAAGGGGCTTACCGTTGTCAGCCTGGCCAAGATCAAAATCGTAATAAAAACCATCTTCGATAGGTGGCCCGATAGCCAGCTTGGCCTCAGGAAAGAGTTCAAGCACAGATTCAGCCATAACATGCGCGGCCGAATGCCGGATGCGGTACAGTTTTGATTCTTCGTAGGGTCCGTCACCATTAGCGGACATAATTGCCTCCAACTCTATAAAATAAAAAACCGCCATAGCCTCTATTGGGGCGATAGCGGTCGCGGTTCCACCCAACTTCAGTGCTTAACGACTGGCGTAATACCCGTAAGTAAACGAGTCCCAGTGGCTATTCACTCTCGTTGCGGCCAATAACGGGGCCAGCCGGACTTTCTTAGTAAGATGGGGGCCAACAAAACAATCTGCCCGCACGGTTCAGAAAATCACTCATGGGAGGTTTTCACTGCTAGTCCTACGAAAACGGCTTCCAGCCCACGGCCGTTATCTCTCTAGCGCCATCTGAGCAGCTACTCGTCCCAATCATCGATTTGGATATATTAAATACCAATGTAGTGCTCATTATAAGAATGTGGCTCGACTTGTCAAGCACACAGGGAATCGTTAAGATCAGGCTGGGTCTTCGCTATCATATGTTCATCAAGGTAGGTATGGATCAGGATAAGGAATAGATGACATCACCTTCCCGGGGCAATTCCCCAATTCGTCTCCCATTATGGGCACTGGCTATCTTGGCCTCTCTACTGTTGATTGGAATCATTACCGGTGCAGTTTGGATGTTCCACACCGTACAAGACATCGCTTCAGCATCGACAGCCAAAACGCCTGAGTTCGCTATCGCTGAGGAAGGCGTCGACAGTGAACAGTTACCTGGCAATGACACACCACCAGACAACTCTGAACAGCCCCTGCCAGTTATTGCAGTAGATGAACTAAAACCTTGGTCGGGCAACGAGAGAATCAATTTCCTATTCCTAGGCGTTGATCAGCGATGTGACGAAGAGGGACCCACACATACAGACAGCATCATGGTTGTTACGGTCGATCCGCTGAGTAGGTCAAGCGCTCTATTGTCGTTGCCGCGGGATTTATGGCTAGAAATTCCAGGATTCGGCGTAGATCGCATTAATCAAGCCTACTACTTCGGCCAGGCATATGAATATCCAGGAGGCGGCCAGTCCTTAGCCATGGAAACTGTGGAAGCTTTATTAGGCATTCCCATCGATTATTATGTTACCGTCGATTTCGCCGGCTTCACCGAAGCTGTGGATCTCATTGGAGGAATCGTTGTCGACGTTCCAGAAGCAATAACAGATCCTAATTATCCGGACAATTGCTATGGGTATGATCCCTTTTCTCTACAAGCTGGAACGCAGCGCATTGATGGTGAAGTAGCGCTAAAATTCGCACGCACACGATCTACTTTCGGCGGAGATGTTGATCGCGCCGAACGACAACAGGAGGTACTTCTGGCAGTTCGTAATCAAGTGTTGCGGGTGGAGCAGTTTCCCAAACTTCTCGTCCAGGCCCCTCAACTTTGGCAGACTTTCCAAGACAATGTAAAAACCAACCTGTTGCTGGAAGATGCCCTGGAACTGGCTCTGTTGGTACAGGATATCCCGGAAGGAAACATACGCACAGCGGTTCTCGATTACAACTACGTCTATAATGAAACCACACCTGACGGCCGCCAGGTCCTAGTGCCGTTGAGGAATGAAATTCGCATGCTACGCGACGAGCTTTTTTCGCCTCAAGCCGCGCCGACACCCATAATTGAGAATCTGCCACAGCTTATGGTTCAAGAACGTGGGCAAGTTGCGATACATAACGGTACGGCCGTCTTCGGACTGGCCGCCGACACTGAGGCTTACTTGCAGGAACTGGACGTGACTGTCTCCGAAATCGGAAATGCCGACTCCTCTGCCTATAACACATCACAGATAATCGACTACGGCTCCCATCCTTATACTGTTCAGTTCCTAATCCAGGAAATGCAAATCCCTCCGCTCAACCTCAGCAGCGCTTCGAACCCGGCGGGAGATTATGATGTTTTGGTCATTCTCGGTGATGATTGGGCAAATCAATTATATGATGAGCAGTAACTGATTCTAGCCACGATCTTCCAGGAAAATAGTGATGGTGGCGCCGGCCTTCTGCTGCTCCATCCAAGTCTCAAAAGCCTCTTGCAGCAACCTATATCTCAAATCAGCCCCCAATATCCGGCTAGGTTCCCGATCTAGCAACTGAACGATATAATAGGTGACTTGGCCATTATCTGGGTCAGTCACAGTGATAATTTCGCTTACCTCATCTGACCCAAGCTCGAAAGTAGCTGTTTCAACGTCCGGAACAAGAAGAGAGCCTCGAGCAAAAAAGCCTAAATCACCCCCATTCTGGGCCGTCGCCAGATCAAGCGAGTATCGTGCGGCCAAACTGGCAAAGTCACTACCCTCCGCAATTTGCCCTAAGAGGGATTGGGCGAGATCATAGTCATCAATCTGAATATAGCGGGCATGGACTTGCTCCATCGCGTAGGGCACATCGGCCGTTACGATCGCCACCATCTTTGCAGCTATCATTTCGATCTTCAAGGCATCTGAAAATTCTGCCAACGTCCATTGATTTGCAGCAAGCCATTCATCAAAGTTACCGTAATCGCTGGCAGACTCTCGCAATTCATTTAACTTGTTTTCAAGCGCTACCTCGGAAATAGTTATCCCGTTCACATCAGCTGCCTGCCTGATTAGCTCCCGCTCAATGAGGGCATCAAGCACCCGACTTTGTTTGTCAATGCCCTCGATGTCGGCTCCACCTGCTAACTCTTCTTGAGCCGATTCGTAACGAATCAACTCTTTTTCCAAATCTTCCATCAGAATCGGTTGCCCATTGACTAAAGCCGCCGGTTGCGGGGTTGGTGTAGGCGGTGGGGTTGTTGGAGATGGAGGGACGGCCGTTGGCATCGCAGCAGGTACAGTCTGAGGTGTGGCCATATCACTAGAGCTTACCTCTGGTGACGAGACCATTCCATCTGCAGCAGGATCGCCGTCACCACAGGCGGCCAGAATCATCAAGAATAACAATGGCACCAGAAACCGCAAGAAGGTTGGATTTATCTTCGTCTTTCTTATCCATTACGACGCGAAACCAAAAACAGGATGTGACTTCGAACACATCTTGGATCGCGCGGATTATACCTGCGTCGATTAGCGCTGCAAACCGGCAGACAAGTTCGTGATTGCCCAGATCTATGCTCTAGTCTATTATAGCGAAGCGTACAGAAGGAGGTGTTGTTTTGACCGTAGCAACCGGTAAATTGACGAAGGACCTTCAGATTCTAGTCGCGATGGCGACGGAAATGGAAGCCTATCTGCAAAGTGAAGTACTTTTCTGGCACATGAGCAAAATCAGCGTGCCAGCGTTGACGCTTGGTGGATACTTGATGCGACAGCATCGCTTACTGCTCCTACAAGACCTTTTATCTCAAACCCAGCAAGCAGATCTGTCATCTGCTGTTGCTCTATACAACAGTTCCCTGGTCGAGAAAATCGTGCGTTTTGAAAAGAAAGCCCATCGTGAACTGGACGCGCGTATAAGGCAGTGGAGTGAGTATCTGAAAGATGTTGATAGAGGTGTGGCGGCCAAATCCAGTAATTACGGCACAGCGGTTGAAGTGCGCACCATGATCACTTCCATCACAGACCAACTGCAACTCGCACCGTACAATCTGAACCGGCAAGTGCCACAACAGGTGTCTTTATTGGATAGTCAGCTGCGATGGAACTGGGAACGCGGAGAGTTTGTTTGGCCTAACGCATGGCAGCCAGCCTATCCTACGGTGGAATATTGGTGGCTCTATGGCAAGCCGAAGGAATAGCCTAGATCCTAATCTATATAAGCTGCCTTTTGCGCAATGCGGCTTGCAGTAGCGGTTCGATTTGGGCCTGGATATGTGGGTTGGCATAGCCGACCCAATTTACATTATGCTCAATATCCAAGGGAGCGGATAAAGGGTGGCCAAGTATGTCCGTGATGATGACGCCGAGTTCTCGAGCAATTAGTTCCGTGCATACATCATAGGGGTGAGAACATATCCCCAGCGCCAGTCCGCGCCTGGCCAGGACCTGCTCCAACAACGGCCGCAGATCGGCCACGAATCTATCGTGTCCGGCCATCAGTTCGTAAAATTGGCCCCCGCTACAAATATACTGGTCCTCAAAGCAATGCGCCTTTCCCCGTTGTACAGGCCCTAGAGCCCGCAATACAATCTCCTCATCAATGGCGGCCAGTTCCTCGCGCGCTCCAGGAAAAAAACGTGAAATCATGGCGAACCCGTGCGCAATACTTTGGGCCCTGGACGGGCGTAAGTAGAGTGGCAAGCTTTCATCCGTGAGTCGATTGAACCGTTCCGCCTCAACACCATGGTCACGAATAGCCCAGATGATGTCTGAAAGATGCTGTTTCACCAAAGGGATTTCAGTCTGCACAGCCATAACGATATCCTGCAAGTTGGTATCTGGTCCGTGGTTTAGGGCCACGCCCGTTAGGATCCATGCGCTCCGTTTCTGGTACATTAGACCTCGTGTACCATCTATGGGATCAACGATGATACGCCAGACAGCTTCCTCAACAGGTGTCCCTTCAGGCAAGACGACTTGCCCGCCAGGCAATCCTTCGGCAATCAATAGTAGCGGCGTAGTAGGTGCGATTTCTCGCGCGAGGTGGGAAACAAGGAGCTCTTCGCTAATGCGGTCGATGGCATAGATGGTGTCCCCTTCCTCTTCCAGTACCACTTGTGACAATTCCGAAAGATCCGCCTGCTCACAGCTGGCAACTACCGCATCACGGATCAGTGCGTGCAGTCTGCGAATAGGATCCAGAAGTGACTGCGCACGACGAAGAACCTCTTGGCTATTATCTTTGGCCCGTAATTTTTCAACATTCATCGCAACACTCACCAAATGTGTCCCTTAATCTGTAGCAGACCAGAGTCAAAATTATAACACACGTGCATACTCATGATGCACATGTTATGATTGCAGTGGTCAGCTGCACGAACACGTGATCATGGCACCCTCTTCGCGGGTACAGGCGCCTTGCGTGCAATCTTTGATAACTCTTTCGCAGGCTCAGCAGCCGGCTCAACTTTACGTAATGCGGGTATCATGATATATTAGCATCGCATGAAAAGCATGCTGTTTTCGTCACCCATGAGCCGGCGACCGCACTCAGAGACAACATGTCAAAAAGCATGTCTACGGTAAACTTATGTGATTGGCGCACACATCGCCAGTTGAGTTGACAAAATTACGGAGGTGAGGAAATGACTTCACGACTATACAGGTTTGTCTTAGTAGCGATATTTTTGCTCTTTAGTTTGCTCCTGGTGGCATGCGAACGGCCGATGCCAAGCAATGATGATATTTCCGCAACAGAGGTCACCACAGGTCCAGACTCAAGTGTAGATCCCGGATCAGGTGAAGAAGATGCCGAGACGTATCCCGGTCCACCGGTTCCCGGAGCCGATGCTACCCTCGAAGGTGATTCTGCTGAAGAAAGTTATCCTGTTGGCGAGGGAGAAGAGGTCAGTAGCGCTGAATTGATTCAACCTGCTGACGAGAGTCAAGCCAACGAAAGCTATCCGGCCGCTGAAGGCGAAGCAGCCGGTGAAGAAGAATCTAGCGGCGAGGCTGAAAATTCGGACGTGGGCGAAGTCAGCAGCGAGGATGAAGCCGCCCCTGAAGGCGAAACAACAAGTGAAGGTGAAACCAGCACGGAAGGTGAGGGTACTGGGGAAGGCGAGACTGCGAGCGCGGGTGATGTTCCCGTTGAGGGTCGCACAACGCATATAGTTGCGCCGGGCGAAAATCTATTTCGTATTAGCACGCAATATGGCATAAGCTGGATCGCACTCGCAGAAGCCAATAGTCTAACTGACCCAAATGATCTCACTGTCGGGCAAGAATTGATTATTCCTGACGCCAGCTCAGCTGAGTCTACCGAAGCGGTAGAGACGACTGAGGATACTCAAACCATTGAATCTACCGAAGACAGTGAGACCACAGCAGTAGAAGAGTCAACTGCTGACGAATCCGCAGAGACAATATATGTGGTTCAGAGTGGTGACAATCTCTACCGTATCAGTCTCAAATTCGGTGTCAGCATGATGGAAATCGCTAGATTGAACGGCATAGCAGATTTCAATCAGGTAAATGCCGGACAAGAGTTGATAATCCCCGCCGTTGAAACGACTGATGGTGGAACAGAAGAAGTCAGCCATGAAGTCCAAGAAGGGGAAACCGTTTTTAGTATCGCTTTCCAACATGGCATTGCCTGGACCAAGCTGGTAGAAGCAAACGATATCAGTTCGCCTTTTACCCTTGAACTTGGGCAAGTACTTGTCATCCCTTCAAGTGAGTAAAGGTTCTATCGCGTCTAGGAATAATTGATTATGTGGGTGCGGCTTAGGCCGCACCCTTCAGGTTTACTGAACAAGATGAATTGGCAAGGTGTAATCCACAAATATCGAACCTACCTTCCCTTCCCCGAAGAGATGCGTATCGTCACTCTGAACGAAGGCAATACTCCCCTGATTGCGGCGAATCGCCTGGCTGAAACACTGGCGCCAAATTCTGGGCTGAAGTTGTTTCTGAAGTATGAAGGCTTGAATCCTACGGGCTCATTTAAGGATCGGGGCATGACGGCCGCTATTACCCAAGCCGTTCACGAGGGTTCTAAAACAGTTATCTGCGCAAGCACAGGCAACACTGCGGCCAGTGCGGCAGCGTATGCTGCGCGTGCCGGCCTGCGCTGCCTGGTCCTGGTTCCTGAGGGTAAGATAGCCCTGGGCAAGCTTGCGGCTAGCCTGGCCTATGGAGCCGAAGTGATCAGCGTTGAAGGTTCTTTCGATGATGCGCTCGACATGGTTCGTGAAATTGTGAAACGCCAGCCGGTGACCCTGGTGAATTCAATCAATCCCTGGCGACTGGAAGGCCAAAAAACTGGAGCATTTGAGATAGTCGATCAGCTCGAAGGAAATGCTCCTGATTGGCACTGTCTGCCCGTAGGCAATGCAGGCAATATTACAGCTTACTGGATGGGTTACCAGCAGTATGGAAAGGGGTTACCACGGATTCTGGGAGGCCAGGCAGCAGGTTCGGCACCTATCGTCTTGGGCAAGGCAGTTGAAAAGCCAGAAACGATTGCTACAGCAATTCGCATTGGTAATCCCGCCCGTTGGCGGCAGGCCCTGGAAGCGCTGGATGAATCTGGGGGAATAATCACGGCCGTTTCCGATGAGAAGATTTTGGAGAGTTGGCGCCTACTCGCCAGGCTTGAAGGAGTGTTCGTGGAACCGGCTTCGGCAACAGGGGTGGCTGCTTTGAAGCAACAAATTGAGCAAGGCGACATTGACCCACGTGGGAAGACTGCCGTGTGCATTCTAACTGGGCATGGCCTAAAAGATCCGGGAACGGCCGTCAACCAGGCACCACCTCCTATCACGCTGCCTGCCGAGATCTCTGCTCTGGAAGCGTATCTGGAAAGCTAAGGCTGTGCTCATATCCAAGCTGGTCTGCTGTCACTGGTGGACAGCTCAAAGGAAGGTTTTCGGACCTACAACCCGTTGCAACGCTCTCCGCCAGCTTTCTCGCTCGCTATCGCTTATCTTCTCGTGTCGGAAGCGATGATCACTCTTGCGAACAAACTCGTCCAATTCCTGGATAAGCGCGGACAACTGGTCTTGAGTAATCTCCACCAACGTATCAAAAGCCTGGCGACTGCGCATCGATTCCATCGCCTGCCGCAAATGAGGCAAGCATAGGCCGTCGGACGTTTTCAGGGCATCGGTCATTTGCACATCCCGATCCTCAAGCGAATCGATCAGTGACTTAAGCGCCAGATTCTCCGCCTCGGCACGGCGCTCACAAGCCGGGCATTGAGCCTTGGAGGGGAGATACCTGGGTGCAGCCGTTGAACTTACTATCCCATCATCCACGCCTATAGCCCCGGCAACAACCGACTTTAGCCTGTCCCTTCGGGACTTGCCATAATCACTCTTGACCAAGCGCTGTCGAATTGTATTGAGCAGATCGCGGTGAATAATAGCTATTCCTAACGTAGCGCTCTCACCAGCATCAGGTAACAGCCAGCCATGTTCGTGACAGTATCCCAATGATTCACGCAGTGTAGCCCGTGTTTTTACATCATTTACACCATCGTATATCAAAGAGGTTAGATGACGATTAGCGGATGTTTGCCCAAGCGTACACACCGGACAATCTGGATTCTTGCAGGCATCCAAGATTTCGAAATAACTAAAGGATTGTACACTTCCTACTCATCCGGCTCCTTCCCCACTGCCATCTTCTTCACCGGAGTTGAGATAGGATTCCAGGACCCAGCCGACGATACCATCAACAGTGCTAACTTCTCGCCAGAGGCTGCCCCCGATATTGGCATGGCCTGGAAAAAGAATAACGACGTCTCCCCCTTTCACCAAATAATAGTCCTGCCCCCCAGGGGTCCTCTTGATCCACAGGGTGCTACTGCCGGTATTAATAATTGCCGTATCTTCAAAGATGGGGGTCGGTGTTAATGTAGGGGTTGGCGTAACAGTGGGAGTGGAAGTGGATGTTGGTGAAGGCGTTATTGTGGAAGTAGGTGAAGTAGAGGGCGACGGTTGGACAATCTCCACAACTGTCGGCTCCGGTGTCAAATCTTCGTTCTGATCAGTGGCCAAGTCGAGTGCCTCCGCTGTTGCGGTCAGTGCACCTGGTGGTGGGCCAGCAAACGCTCCACTGGCCGGTCGTGAAGTTCCGCTAGCGAGACTATCCGCATCTATCGTTGTTTCCAGTTGCACCGTCGTTACTGGACCAGCAGCGGTAGCCAGCGCTCCTGATTCATTTGTATCCGGAACCTGGACCGGTCGCTTCTGCGACAGTCTCGCTCGAACGAGGTCCTAGCGGCACTCCAGCCAAAAAAAACCCGGATGATAGTAATAGCAAAGCCAGAGCGAAACCTGTAAACGTGCGAGCGCGCAAGTCCAGGCGGAAACTAGATAGTCCAAAGCGATTTATTAGGCGTGGCGACTGAGCAACATAGGCCAGAATTAACATCACTGTTGTGCCTACGGCCGTGATGATCATGCCCCACAGCGTCCATACAGGGAAACCCATAGCAGTAAGATTATAACCAATTCAAGGTGAACGTGTTAATCGCTCTGGTTGCATGTATAATGCAATCTGTCAGGAATCGCAGATCAGTTTTCAGGCTTGCATTTCAGCTTTTGCTCAAGTTTCGATTCTGGCACAAGACATGGAGAGAGAGAACAAATGACCGATCGATACGATATTGTCGTCTTGGGAGCAGGGCCAGGAGGCTATGTTGCTGCGATTCGCGCCGCGCAACTCGGACAGAAAGTGGCCATTATTGAAAAACAGTACATAGGTGGCGTCTGTCTAAACGTAGGGTGTATTCCAACGAAGGCGCTGCTCAAGAATGCCGAACTGGCCCATACTTTGCAGCATCGCGCAAGGGAATTTGGCTTCAGTTTTGACAACCTCAAATTAGACTATGGCAAAGCATTTATGCGCAGCCGCCAGGTGTCCAATCGCTTGGTCAAAGGCGTTGACTTTCTCATGCGCAAGAATAATATTGATGTATTTGAAGGCGCCGGTAAATTGACAGGCCCTGAATCACTGCACATCGCTCTAAATGACGGGGGCGAAAAGAGCATATCAGCACGAAACATCATCATTGCTACAGGTGCCCGACCGCGCACACTGCCAGGTGTAGAATTTGACGGCGAACGCATCATCTCCTATGTCGAAAGCATCACTTCCGACACGCTACCCGAGAAGGTGGTTATTATTGGCGGAGGCGCTATTGGAATGGAGTTTGCCTATATCTGGATCAACTATGGGGTAGATGTAACAATTCTTGAGATGTTACCCCATTTGCTGCCAAACGAAGAGCCAGAAATCAGTTTGGTCCTGGAAAAAGCGTACAAGAAGCTCGGGGTAAAATTCCATACTGATTCACGTGTAGAGTCGGTACAAAAGTCTGAACATGGGGTTGAAGTAATCCTGCAAGATGGCACTGCGATAGAAGCAGATCAGGTCTTGCTGGCTGTCAATTTCCAACCCAACGTAGAGAATCTCGGCCTGGAAACTGTGGGGGTTCAATTAGCCAACAGCGGCAACATCGCTATTGATGGATACATGCGCACTAATGTGCCTAACATCTACGCTATCGGCGATGTGGCCACAAATTTCCGTCTGGCGCACATCGCGTCGGCGATGGGTATTGTGGCTGCCGAGACCATAGCTGGGCACGATACAGTAGCGCTGGACTATAATATGTTACCTCGTTGCACCTACTCAGTACCGCAGGTGGCCAGCTTTGGGTACACTGAAGCTCGGGCTAAAGAGGCGGGTTACGAAATCAAAGTAGGGCAGTTCCCATTTCAGGCTAACGGAAAAGCGCTTGGCATGGGAGAACGAGATGGCTTTGTGAAGATCGTGGCAGATGCAAAGTATGGCGAGATCCTGGGTGCTCATATGGTTGGTCCTGACGTTACCGAGCTGCTGCCTGAACTCACATTAGCGCATCAGGCAGAGTTAACAGCCGAAGAGATCGCACGCAATGTTCATGCCCATCCAACGTTGAGTGAGGCACTAATGGAAGCTGCACATGGCGTCGAAGGAGATCCAATCCACGTCTAGTCGCTATTTCTCAACCAACGCCGCCGCAGCGTGGTGCCGGTTGATATAGGCCAAGCAGTTGAAAGGCACAGTGGCTCGGAGGATAGTTCTCCTTCAACCCTGTGTCTTTTTTTGACATTTGCAAACGACAAGATGAACCACGTCCACCAACAACACAGCAATCCCTTTTTCAATCGGCACCGCATTACCGATCCGACTTATTTCCGGGGCCGGGTTCAGGAGATTGAAACACTGTACAGCGCGATCATCACACGCCAGTGTCGTTCAGTGGTCGGGGAACGTAAGTTGGGGAAGAGTTCTCTACTGACTCATCTGGCCTGCCCGGAGACACTGAGACAGCATGGCTTAGATCCAGAGCAATTTGCCTTCATCTACGTTGATTTGGAAGGAATGGGCCAGATCACTTATGAGGAATTGTGGCCGGAGTGGCTAGATCAGTTGACATTAGCACTACCCGAATCACAGCCTGAGCTACGGGCAATGAGCGCGGCATTGGCCAAAGGGGCTACCGTACGATTCATGCGGGTTCGTCGCCTAATGCGACATATCGAACGTGCTGGTGTAACCGTCGTGGTCATGTTAGATGAATTTGAAAGTCTGGCAGCCAATGCGGACTTCAATCACGGTTTTTATGGCGAGCTTCGCAGTTTGGCGGGGGAACTGGGAGTGGTATATATCACCGCATCCAAGGACAGTCTTTATGATTTGACCTACCAAAATGCAAACACCTTGTCCTCTCCCTTCTTTAACATCTTTTCTGAAGAGACATTAGGCCTCCTTACGTTATCAGATGCGACCACCTTGTTACAAGAGTTGTCGGCTCTACCTCATGACAAACCTTTCACTTCGGAGCAGATTGATTCCCTGATTGATATGGCCGGACCGCATCCCTTCTTCTTGCAGCTTGTTGGATCCTATCTTTACAACGCACGCCAAGAGGATCAGGCCATTGGCAACGTGCCCGATTTCGTCGAACGCCGATTCGCGGCTGAGGCCGAAGATCACTTCCGCTATTGGTGGCAACAATTGTCACCCTCAGAACAATCAGCCTTGCTTCATCTGGGCCATGAAGCACCTGATCCGATTATCTTGAGGCAGTTACGTGAAAAGGTTTTGGTACGTCAATTAGCAAATGGTCGCTGGCAACCATTCAGTCGCGCTTTTGCTGAATTTCTCGCGCGTGCAGATACCTTGGAACGGTCAACAACACTTTCCTTTTCCGGCAGTGAAACAGGAAAAATGTCAGGCGTGACGATTGGTAGTTACCGTATACTGACACCCATTGGCCGGGGAGGTATGGCTGTGGTTTATAAAGGCTACCAACCAGCATTGGATCGTTATGTGGCCATCAAGGTCATGTCGCATACCGTTGCGGATGATCACAATTTTGTTGAGCGTTTTCAACGGGAAGCAGCAACGGTCGCCCGGTTACGCCACCAAAATTTGGTGCAGATGCTGGATTTTGGAGTTCACCAGGACATCTCGTACATGGTGATGGAATATATCGACGGCGAGACGCTTAAGGAGCGAATAATTCGGATAAGCAATAGCGGGAAGCGCATTCCGCTGCCAGAAGTCAAACAGATTGTTCAGGATACTGCAACAGCTTTGGACTATGCCCACGCCCATGGCATCATCCACCGTGATGTAAAACCCTCTAACATCATGTTACGCTCGGAAGAACGGCTGGCACGATTAACAGGGGCCGTGCCATTTACGGCCGTTCTCACCGATTTTGGCATAGCGCGCATGTTGGAAGGTGTCCAACTAACAGGCACCAGCGCGACCATCGGGACGCCAGACTACATGTCGCCGGAACAGGCTCAGGGAGAACCGGCGACCGCGGCCTCCGACATTTATGCGTTGGGTATCGTGCTTTTTGAAATGCTCACAGGTGAGTTGCCTTTCAAAGCTGACTCGCCATTAGCGGTACTAATCAAGCATTTGCAGGCTCGACCACCGCTATTAGCAAGCAAAGTACCCGAGCTGCCGGTTAGTTTGGAGCTAGTAATCATGAAGGCGCTAGCCAAGAACCCACAGGATAGGTATACGACAGCGGGAGAATTGGCCGGCGCACTGAGTCAAGCGATCAAGGCGGTTGCATGATTCGCCATGCGATAACTGTCGGCCTTGTCGGAGGCTTTATTCTTACTCTGGCCGGTTTTTACCTGCTCGTAGGCCTGTTTGCCCCCCTCGTAATACCAGGCTGGCAAGCTCCGCTTACTAACGATTTGCTGCACAGTCTATTGCTGATGGTTTCGGCAGCAGTTGGGCTGCCCGTATTCTTTTTTGGTGGGGCTTGGGCGGCACGACGTGGATCGGCGGCTGGCTGGCGACAAGGACTGCGTGTGGGGTTCTTGGCCGGCGCGACGGCTGGATCGGGATGCTATATTACGCTCGTGTCACCCGTAAATGCATTGGTAGCCTACGGACAAATAACCCCTCACTTGTCCAGTTTGGTTGTAGCAAACCCGCTGCCTGAGGGCACATTGCTAAGATACGTAGACGCATTTGACAGCTTTCCTTTTTCTCTAGAGCTGATCCTGGCTAGTTTTGCTTTGATTTGGGGCGTGTCTGGAGCAATAGCTGGCTGGCGTAAGAGCAGCCGCAAGAAAACAGATAAGCCCACGCTATACGGCTTGATTGCATCTGGACAGCATCCCCGCAAGTGGTTTGCAGAAGATGAATCGGCCATAGTCATAGGCCTGCGAACTGGCATCGCCGTTGGATTATTAGCCTTGGTAACTACTTCCGGCTGGTTTTACGCGGGCATCGCGCAAGATTTAGACGAATTTCAGGCACTGACTGAAAGCAGTCATACAGGCATGGTCACGGGCCCTTTAACTGAGGCTCTGTCCGCCTTGTCGCCACTTTTGATCCTGGCCTTATTGGGATTCGGGGTGGCTATTACGGTTCTTATTAAGAATCCACGTAACCGCATCGGTGCGCGAGCAAAAGCCATTCTATTAGCCGCCGTGATTATCGCCGTCTTCTTGGGTTCAATAGGATTGCGTGTGTTTTATTTCAACTTGGGGCTGGCTCCCTTCCTATTGTCGCAGGCGATCCGCGAGAATCCTGATGGGGTGATGGAATTATTGCTGCAGCTGCGGCGAATCTTAAACACGTTTGCCACACCGACAGTGCTTGTAGCCGCCGCCTTCCTTGTGGCCTGGGGATTACTGCTAGCTGCTATCCTAATGGGTCTTTTGTTTGGCAGCCTTCAAGCGGTCGTCAGTATAGGAATTGTGCCCCATTTCCTCAAGCGGCCTGTCGATAGGGCGGCCGACGTGCAACAGAAAATCAGGCGACAGCCTAATGAGGTGTTTCCAAACCTCTATGAGGTTTCCGGCAATGAAACAGAGGTTTACCATATTCTGGCACACCTCTCGGTCCGCACTTACGATTCCATGCCGGCGATCTCTACTCTGTCCGCAGCGTTACATACGCTCGGCCACAGCCCCACAAGGATAGACCATAGCGAGGTCATTGATATCATATGTAACATCATAAGTGATCACCCGCAATGGCAATGGTCTTCCGATCTTGGCATCATCTGTCGGGCCGTATACGATGTTCTTGGTGCACGTAATCTTGAGCAGATCCTCGTCATAGAAACACCTCCTGAACAACAGACTACATCACTGCCTTCGGTTATGGCGCAAAGCATACAACACCTAAGTGGCATCATTACCGAACTAAAAAAGAGTAGAAAAGTAATTGATCTGCCTACCAGGCTGATTTTTTTGGAAAACGGGCTGTCGGCTATCCGTGATGCCCAGCACTTTGAGTCTACTTCGATAGAACCCAGGATCTATAACGCTTTAACTCTACCCCAACGCGTCGCTACGTTGGAGGCGCTTGATCATTTACAGGGTATTTCGCTAACAGCAATAAAGCGGCTGAAAGGGCGCGCTGATCTGGTATCTTCACTTCAGAATCGGATCTGCGCCTATTGTGTACCTTTGCCGCTAACCTGGCAGATTCGAAACAACGGTTTGAATGTGGCTCAAGAGGTACGGCTGCGTATTCTACCTGGTCAGGATTACGTGATAGATGAAGGTCAGTCGGGAATAGAGATTCTACCACCGGGTGACGAACAACTAATATCACTGACGGTTATTCCACAAAGGCAAATTAAAAGGCTGCGGGTGGAATGGGAGGTTCTGTACGATGATGCCGTTGTAGATGACCGGCGTCTTACGTTCGCGGATGTATTGGAATTTACCGAGGCGGAGGAATCTTTTCAGCGCGTATTTCCCATCCCTTACGTGACGGGTACTCCTTTGAAAAGTGATGATGTATTCGTAGGGCGCGAGGATGTATTTGCTTTCATCCACGAAAACTTACTTGGAAGACACCAGAACAACGTGATTATCCTTCACGGCCAGCGGCGTACGGGCAAGACTTCCGTGATGTACCGCTTGGGTCACATTATGGCAGAGACACATATCAGCGTGCTTATTGATATGCAAGGCAAGCCGGCGCGCAGTGAAGAAGATTTTCTCTACTCCATCGCTGACGATATTGTTTTTGCGCTGGAAGATGCAGGAGTGATGGTGGAGCTTCCAGCACGATCCGAGTTCTCCGAGGCGCCAGAATTCTTTTTCCGTTCTCGTTTCTTACGCAGCCTTACCCCTCGTCTGGGTGGCAAAAATCTGCTTTTGATGTTTGATGAATTTGAAGAATTACAGCGACGTGTTGAAAACGGCCGCCTGCAACCTGAGATTTTCCAATTCCTACGAAATCTGATGCAACATGAAGCAAGTGTTGACTTCGTATTTTCGGGAACACATCGCCTGGAAGATCTTAGCGCCGACTACTGGTCAATTCTTTTTAATATCGCTGCCTATAAGCCCATTACCTTCCTGGGCCGAGACGAAGTACAACGCTTAATGACCGAACCTGTTGCGGAGTATGGCATCGAATATGATCCTTTGGCAGAAAATCGCATCATGCAAATGACGGCCGGACACCCCTATTTCACCCAGCTCATATTGCACGAGATGATGGTCTATCATAATGAAGTCGCGCGTAATTATTTGACTGTCGTCGACGTGAATAAAGTTTTAGAACGCATTCTGGAACGAGGTGAAGCACACTTCAAACATATATGGGCAGAATCCTCGATCGAGGAACGTGACGTACTGCGCGGTATGACGGAGCTTGTCCACGATAATGATAATGTTGCTTTGCAGGAACTGCGTGCATTGCTGCAAGAACGCGACTGCAAGTCAACAGACGACTGGCAAAGCGCACTAGACTCTTTGGTCGGGCGGGAGATTTTGACCAATCGCGGCGCTAGAATCCTGCGCTACTGCTTTAAGGTCGATCTTATCCGCCTTTGGATCGAGCGCACACGGCCGTCGCTTTAGGTCGAAGAGGTTTGCAAAGGGGACGAAAACGCGTCGGCTATAAAGTCGGGTCACTCTGTAGCGAATAGCGACGCGTTCATGGGAAATCAAGAGTGAATATTCACCAAGGTTCCGAGGGGCGCCCAATTGTAGAGCCAGCCGGCATCCGTCGGGTTCATGTTCACACAACCATGGCTCATGGGGATGCCAAAGTTATTGTGCCAGTATGTGCCGTGAATAGCGAAATCCTTATAGAAGTACATCACATAGGGCACATCCATCAGATAGTAGTCATAACCAAGCAAGTAGCCATTCATATCCTGGCTTTCGTACTTCATCCAGGTGCGAAACTGCCCGGTAACGGTAGGATGCTCCCAGGTTCCACTTGAGATGAGTGAATAAAAAACCGGCGTATTCCCTTCATAAGCCACCAGATTCTGTGTATTCAAATCCACGTCTATCCACCGCTCATCTGCACCAACTCCGTTTGGGCGAAGGCCGGTGGGATCGACAACAGCAGGCTGATTGACTGCAACTACCGTATCGTCCGTCGCCGATAATTGCCCGGAGAGTGTTGCTTCGGCATCCGGAATATGCTCTTCTGCATGGGTTATAATAGCTTCAACAGCTTCCTCATCTGTGACGTCTGCAGTCAATTCCAGGTTTGTACTCTCGATGGTTGGCAACGGCTCAGAATAGGCAGAAGTTGGTACAGGTGTTACCGTAGGTCTAGCCGTTGCAGCCGGCTGGTAAAGCGGCGCTTCGACTGGCATGACCATTTCCTGATTCTGTGTCATGGGCGTCGCCACGAAAATCGAATCTGCCCCAATGTTGAAACTGTTATTACTCCTAAGCGCAGCAACTTGGTTCCTCACCGTTGCAGGGACAAACCACATTGCCAGGAAAACGAGAAGAATCATGAACCCGATTTCGAGCATAACGGGCCACCAAACCAAATGACCTTCTCTCTTGATTTCTTCGTGACTTCTTTGCTCCAGGCTGGCCCGCGCACGTCGCGCTATGTGACTGTCAGGCTGCAAGCGTTCAGCCCGTTTCACATATTCAAGCGCCGCCTGTGGGGACTGGGTGACCTTAGCCAGCAACAACCAGGCTGTATGGTTTTGGGGATCTTCACGGAGCAACTGCCGCAACAGCCGCCTTGCTTGCGGCAGCTCCCCCTTGTGAATTGCCGTTCTAACCTGCTGCAAGTCATTCGTTGGATTCTCAGCCATGATTCCTTGCTCGGCGAAGCCCCGGAATGCGAGCTAAGTGTTTAGAAGCGCACGCTAGCGCGTAGCGTTCATAAAACACAGAATGCCATCCGTGATCGCATTGGCGGGAGTATCTGCATTGGTGGTTAGCAATTCGCGATCGAGGTTCATGAATCCAGTCTCAATGATCACGGCCGGCGTACCCAGACCGATTTCACGAAAAGCATGATAATCCAACATATCCGCCGTCATTGTATTGGCGTGAAACGGAAGCTGTGTGGAAGTACGATAAGCATCTTCCATACAGGACAGTAAAAGCGAAGAGTCGGTGAATGCCGAGGCGGCAATCTTAAATCCGGTCGCCTCGTCGTTTACATATGCACAGGAATCAGCATGAATGGAGATAAGAGCTGTTCCACTATAGCCATTGAGTCGTTCATCGAACTCATCCAGCATGTCTGTGCGAATTCCACGCAATCGTAAATTTGCCACCACCATTTCAGCGATATTGAGATTGACATCAGCCTCGGTCAGGTCATCGTCACAAACAGCACCAGAATCGTTCCCACGGTGACCAGCTATGATGCCAATGCGCAGCGGACCCGGGCTTTGCGCAAATCGCTGGCTTACCGGTTTAGCTGGAACGGCCTTGAAAAAGGGGGCAGACAGACCTCTGACCCTAACCGCAGCCACAACCACGGCATCATCACCAGATGGATTAAAAAAAAGATATGCAAGCCACATGCCGCCTATAGCCAGGATCAGAAATAGAACGAAGGGCAAAATGCGGCCGAGAAAAACCAACCAGGAATGGTTCGATGATCCCCACGTATTATCGTCATACGGTGAATTCATTATGTCGATATTCTACAACATAACGGGAAGAAGTGAAAATTATTCCTACTATGATTTGTCGTCTATATCGGCCAGATCGATTCATCAGAAGGTACTCGCATCAACTCCCGGGCATCTTGAGAAACAAACGGACTGGCACTCAATACCTCCCCCTTCACTGCAATGTCTGGCAAATCTGACCTCACGCTTTGCCCTAATCAATAAGCAGGGTTCTGGTTTCTACATCATATAAACCATAAGCAGCCGCAAGAAATTCAATTGGGTGGCGGGAAGGCAGATCCGTCCCGCGCTCTATCTGCCACCGACAGGTTTCGGTATCACATGCTGTCATCTGCACATCAGACCCTTGTGCCTTGACAAAGCTAAACAGCTCCTCACCGACGGCCATGCTGATATCGTATTTCTCTGTTTTGTATCCATACGTGCCGGCGCTGCCACAGCAACGGGCATGGCTTTCGCGCAGATCCAAACCAGGAATCAGCGAAAGGATATCCAGCGCCGGTTTACCGACGAGATGTGCCCGATATTGGCAAGGTGCGTGGTATGGCAATACCATCTCTAAACGGCGGAAATCTCTCTTTAACGCCCCTTGATCGTGCAGATCGCGCAGCCATTCGAAGATATCCCACACGGCCGAAGAGAAGGCATGTGCATCCGAGTCATGCCGATCGAGCAACTCGGGCGCCTCATCTTTGAGTGTCAATGTGCAGCTAGGCGTCGTGCCCACAATCGGCAAATCGCGCCGTACATAGTCGGACAGCTTGCGCATATTGTCGTCGAAGTATTTTTCGGCCGCGTTGAATTCGCCATTGCTAAGTAAGGGCAAACCGCAGCAGTTCTGTGGTGGGACACACACTTCATAGCCATTGTGTTCAAAGACAGCAACGGCCGCCTGTCCGATGAATGCTTCGTAGTGCATGGTTCCACAGCCGTGGAAGTACACGACCTTTTGATCCGATTTCAGACGGTTGGCTCGCGATCGCTCAAACCATTGGCCAAATGTTCCGTCTCGATTCCAGGAGGGCAGTTGCGCATTACGTGCGATCCCGAACACTTTGTCAGCAACAACTCGACTGAGGCGGTTCTGCAAGCCAAAAGAAGCTAAACGTGGGGCCATACTTCCGATTCTACCCATCAATTCATTACGTCCCAGAAGGCGATTGCGAAATGGGATTCCATGCTCAGCTACTATCTGCGCGCGAGCGCGGGCGTTCATCTCAGCGATTTTTACCCCACTCGGGCAAACCTCATTGCAAACGCGGCAGCCGGAGCAATAATCAACTGAATGATCGGGTGAAACCTTCTGTCCTTTTTCACGGAAACGCTGCGCCTGCGGGCCGGCATATTTCGGTCCAGGGAACAGATCAGTAACGGCTGCAACCGGGCAATAGCTGGTACAAATATTGCATTTGATACACTCATCTACCGTAGGGCCAACAGAGAGCCATGATTCCGTGTGCATAGATCCTCCCATCTACCGTGTGGCAATTGCCTTGCCGGCCGCAGTACCGGTGATGATGGCGATTCCTTCCAGGCTACGTTCTAGGATAGGATCAGCGCCGGACAGCATATGCCCCGCAGCCCATAGATTCTCATACAGTAGGGCGCCATCGCTGCCAACCGGCTGGAATTCTCGATTTACCCTGACGCCTCCTGTATAAACCGGGTGACCATTAGGGCTGAGAAAACTGCTGTCAAACCATTTGCTACGTTCCTGTGGCACCGTCAAAGGTAAATCCAGGATGACTTCCCACACACGGCCGTGCGCATCGCTATTGAAGCCGCCCCCCAAGATACCTCCGGTCGCCAGGAGGAAATTAGCGGCGTGGTGTTTCAGCGGGTGCGTGGTCGTTTTGCTCTCCATCCAGGCGATCCGACCCGGGATTCCGTTTTGGGATCTAGTCGCTTGCGCATAAATTACTTCCATAGCCGTCTCTACCCGTACTCCTTTACTTCTTAGCCCATCTTGCAGCGCTCTGAAAAGGCGGACGCCAGGAACACTCGGCGGCAATGTCGGGATTTCGAAAACAGGTGCCCCGCTCAAACGCGCGATATCGGCTATAGCCTCAGCATGGTCATCCAACCCCAGGATAGCGGGGAGGCCGATGCGCTCACTGACCCTGACAAGCAGCTTCAGTTGTTTACCAAGCTGCGTGCGACGGGCTCCATCATCTAGTTCGTGGGCGAGTTGAACCGGATTGGAATCGTGCCTGTTTGTCAACAGCTCCATCGGCAATATTTCAGCCCGTGCCTGATAACCCAATTTAGTCAGATTCTCGGCGATCAACAGAGGGTAAAAATCACGCATGCCCTCAAAGCCAACAATAAGCATCGGTTCGTTCCGATCCAGATCTCCAGCCAATTGTGCTTGAGGAGCCAGATAAGTAGGCCGAGGAACTCCGGCCGGAGAGTGTAGAAGCAGATTCTTTTCGTTATCGTCCGCCCCGGCATAGGGAACGCCCAACTCCTCGGTTAGCGCAGTAAATGTGCGCAGTGCAGAAGCGATCTGTTCCATGCCCAGCAAGGTGTAAGGGTGCTCGGGGTATTGTTGCATAAGCCCAGAAACAGCTTCAAGGGGACGTTGCACCACTTCTTCTGCTCCAGGAAAATAGCCCAGCACATCAACTGTACCGGCACCCCAATGCATGGCGCCAAGTCCCCTGTTAACAACACGTACCTGGAGACCGGCCTGCACCGCCGTATAGGCCGCCATCAAACCGCCCAATCCTGCCCCAATGACCAATAAGTCAAGCATCGATCACCTCCGCTATCAACATTGTCGGCGAGTTATCATGCAGTACGTCTTGGAAACCGTCTTCCAATGCGATCATCACGTGTGATCCGGTTCAAACGGGCCTGGCGTCATATCAAAACGGTAGAATTCGGTCACGGGGCTGACAAGTTCGGAGTCCGGCAAGTGATTGGCATTCATTAGACTCATGTATATCAACTGAGTGAGCCGTTCTTGCTTCAGTTGGCGACCCCAGAGAACAGGGGTTAACCCTCTCCACCGCTCTTGCAGGAAGTCGCGTAGGAGTAGATTCGGATTAAGCAGTTGAGATACCTCTGTGGAGGAGTAGTCATCGCTGTCTTTCATCGCGCCCTGGGCCAGATTGTGGGATGGTGACTGCAAATAGGCCGTATTCCATTGTGTAGAACCACTGTTCTCATCGTGCATATCATCGCGCCAGCCATCTATTTTTTGCAATTCATGCAGAATGCCCGCGGCCCGGTATGTGCAAAATCCACCCTGGCAGGGGCCCATGCCCAAACGCACATCACGTCGGAGATCATCGAGTGTCAAAGTGGGATTTTGTCGCACGGCATTGATTAGCATATTGCTTGTGACCAGTTCACACTCGCATATCAGTTCGCCTTGCAGTTGTTTCTCCTCGATTTCGTGCAGCCGGTGTCCTAGCCAGTAATGGCCTTGATCAGTACCGGGAACGGGCGTTGTGGCAGTTGCACACGGCCGTTCACTGTTTAGATGCTCACAGATCTTATCGACTGTCGCCTCAGCCATCAGACGGAAAGTGGTCCATTTGCCACCGGTTATGGTCAATAGACCCTCAATACCTTCCCGTTCAGAATGATCGAGCAATGTCAATTTACGTGTAATGTCACGACCTCCAGTTCCTTTGTAAGTCTCCTGGAAAAGCGGGCGAACCCCGGCCCACGCGCGCAGCACACGCGCGTCTTTTAGACCAGGGACCAATTTATCTCCCTCTTCCAGCATCTTCGTCACTTCCCAAGGCTCTATGCGCAAATGTTCAGGATCTGACACATTGATCGAGGTAGTCCCAACGACACAAATCGTATGACTGGGAACGATGATATCCCCATCGGAAGGCATTTTGCAGCGATTGATCACTGTATTGACCAACCTATGAGCCATTCCAATCATAGTGCCCTTAGCGGGCATGATGAGGACATCTCCCCCGGCCATGGCCGCAATCTTTCCGGTCCAGGCTCCGGCCGCATTGACAACAATATCAGCGTAAATCTCCGCATTCTCGCCGCTGGCAGCGTTGTAAACCCTTGCCCCAACAACGCGCCGCTCAGCTTCAGATCCTTCAACGATAAGATCGGTCACTTCATGGTAGGTCAGGATCTGCGCCCCTTTCTGTCGCGCCGCTTGTACGGTGGAGTGAGAAGCGAGGAAGCTGTCGGCGCTTCCATCAGGAACTTCAAAGACACGGCTCATTCGGGGATTGAGCAATGGTTCACGTCTTAAAGCTTCGAAAACTGAAATCTCATCACAGGGAATTCCAACTGCGTCACAACCCTCCTTGAACTTGTCTGGGAAATCGCCTTCGTCCTCCGGCGTGACGACAAAGAATCCACTGGTGTCTTCGATACAGTGGGTATGGGTGCGGCGTAAGATACGGTTTTCAGCGATACATTCGGCCGCACCATGCGGATCTTTCACTGCATAACGACCGCCACTGTGCAATACACCATGGTAGCGCCCGGTTGTGCCGTGATTGAGATCACGCCGCTCTACAAGCACCACTTTAAAACCACGCAAGGCAGCATCCCAGGCAACACCAATTCCTGTCGCCCCACCGCCGATAACAAGAACTTCGGTCTGTATCTTGTGCATACTGTTTCTCGCTTCTTAGCGCAGGAGAGTACGCCCTTAAGAATCAACTGCTGGATCGCCTGGTCATGAAGGGCGATCGGCGGTTATCGTATCTAGTTCACCGATAAGTGATCTACAGAAAACCTTTAATCTTCAATCCAGTCAAAGGTACGCGTGACAGCCTTCTTCCACTGCGCATACAATTCCGTGCTGGCGTTGCTGCTTTCATCCGGGGTCCAGGTTTTATCCATACCCCAATTGGCACGCATGTCGTCGGTGCTTTCCCAGAAACCAACAGCAAGTCCAGCCGCATAGGCGGCGCCAAGAGCAGTCGTCTCTGCCACTTTCGGCCGTATCACTGGAACGCCTAATACATCTGCCTGGAATTCCATCAACATCTCATTGAAGACCATGCCACCATCCACTTTCAAGGAAGTCAATTCGACACCGGAGTCACTATTCATAGCATCCAGCACTTCGCGGGTCTGGTATGCGGTAGCTTCCAGAGCTGCGCGAGCGAAGTGGCCCTTATTGACATAGCGGGTCATGCCGACAATGGCGCCACGTGCTTCTGATCGCCAGTAAGGTGCTAACAGACCAGAGAAGGCGGGCACAAAGTAAATACCACCATTATCATCCACGGTAGCGGCCAGCTCTTCCACCTCAGCTGCTGTGGCAATGATGTTCAGATTATCGCGCAACCATTGGACTAACGCACCAGTAATGGCGATGGAGCCTTCCAAGGCATAGACAGCCGGATCGTCTCCAAACTTATAGCAGAGCGTCGTTAGCAGGCCACTCTTGGAAGGCACGATCTTTGTACCGGTATTCATGATCATGAAGCAACCAGTCCCATAAGTATTCTTGGCTTCGCCAGGACTAAAGCAAGCCTGGCCAACAGTAGCCGCTTGCTGGTCACCCAGGTCACCACAAACCGGGCGCTCAGCACCAAATGGACCATCAGCCATGGTATTGCCCCACGATTTGGGATCGCTGGAGGGCACTATCCTCGGTAGCATTTGCCGTGGAATGCCCATGATGTCTGGGATTTCGTCGTCCCAGTCCAAGGTCTCCAGGTTCATGAGCATGGTTCGACTGGCATTGGTCACATCAGTTACATGGGAACCGCCAGTCAGATTCCAGATCAAATACGTATCAATGTTACCGAAAATAGCATCGCCTTTTTCAGCCGCTTCACGGACACCATCAACGTTGTCCAAGATCCACTTCACTTTGGGGCCGGAAAAGTAAGTCGACAGGGGCAAGCCAACTATTGGGCGAAACCGATCTTGGCCGCCATCTTTAGCCAATGCGTTGCAAATCTTATCGGTACGTGTGTCCTGCCAAACGATGGCGTTATAGTACGGTTTGCCCGTGTTCTTGTCCCAGACGACCGTCGTTTCGCGCTGGTTGGTAATACCAACAGCGGCAATGTCGGCAGCCATTGCGCCTGCGTCTTGCAAAGCTGCTTTAATTACATCCTGGGTCCGAGCCCAAATTTCTAAAGGATCGTGTTCTACCCAACCTGGCTTGGGGTATATCTGTTCGTGTTCCAACTGATGCAAACCAACCGGTTCACCTGCGTAGTTAAAAATCATGCAGCGGGTACTGGTAGTACCTTGATCGATTGCAGCTACATATTTGGCCATATCAATACTTGTCCTTTTTAAACAATACCGGAGCATCAACCCGTCCGACACAAGTAGACTCAAAGTAAGACTCTTAACATATCGGGGTGGACAACAGCCAAGCCCTTGAGATGTTCTTTAACAACATGATAGACGCTGGAATCAGCGTGCGATCGTGCAAGTGAAGAAAACGAACCAGGGATTCGGTAATTACTGTACGCATTTGGATATCTTACAGGATCTTTAGGATAGATCACAATGGAGACTTCCCCGTCGATCCAGGTATGATAACCGTTATTGGCGTAGCTGAGGAACACGCCCACGTGGCAATTTCCCACCTTGCCACGTCGCCCGTGGTATTAGCGACCAGCACCGACCCTGTGACGGCCGGTCTTGTCATCGGCGCTTTCATCTAGGAGCAGGACGCTTCCTTTCTGGAATTCGTCTTGTTGGGCGACGTCTTCTTGCACCTTGTTGATTAGCAGCGGCCCTGACCATACTGAATCATGCTTTCTTTTACCAGAATCGCTCTCATTTGGCTAATGTGACATTGTCACACTACAATTAATAGTAGGACTGCGCATAAGTTCAGACAACGAAAGGAGACAACATCATGAATGAAGATAGCAAGTGCCCCGTAACGGGCCGAGCCAACACTCTCACTGCCGGTGGTGGCACGTCGAACCGGGACTGGTGGCCGAACCAGTTGAACCTCAAGATTCTTCATCAGAACTCTCACATGAGCAATCCGATGGGCGAGGAGTTTAACTACGCTGAGGAATTCAAGAAACTCGACCTGGAGGCACTGAAGAAGGACCTCTATGCGCTGATGACCGACTCGCAGGACTGGTGGCCAGCCGATTACGGTCACTACGGTGGGCTTTTCATCCGGATGGCGTGGCACAGCGCAGGCACTTACCGCACCGGCGATGGCCGCGGCGGCGGTGCCGGATCCGGCAACCAGCGCTTTGCGCCCCTCAACAGCTGGCCGGACAATGTGAACCTCGACAAGGCGCGCCGGCTGCTTTGGCCAATCAAGCAGAAATACGGCAAGAAGATCTCCTGGGCAGACCTGATGATCCTCGCCGGCAACTGCGCGCTGGAGTCGATGGGATTACAGACCTTTGGCTTCGCCGGCGGGCGCGAGGACATTTGGGAGCCGGAAGAGGACATTTACTGGGGAACCGAGAGCGAGTGGCTGGGCGACAAGCGCTACTCCGGTGATCGGGAACTTGAGAATCCGCTCGCCGCCGTGCAGATGGGCCTGATCTACGTGAACCCGGAAGGGCCGAACGGCCAACCGAGTGCGGTCGCTTCTGGCCGCGACATTCGAGAAACCTTCGCGCGCATGGCCATGAACGACGAGGAGACCGTTGCACTTGTCGCCGGAGGACACACATTCGGCAAATGTCACGGCGCTGGCGATGCGGCGCTTGTCGGTCCTGAGCCCGAGGGTGCCGGTATCGAAGAGCAGGGTCTCGGCTGGAAGAGCAGTTTCGGCAGCGGCAAGGGCGATGACACGATCTCCAGCGGCATCGAAGGGGCCTGGACACCGAACCCGATCCAGTGGGATATGGGCTATTTCGACATGCTGTTCGGCTACGATTGGGATCTGGTGAAGAGCCCCGCGGGGCCTGGCAGTGGGTCCCAGTCAATCCGGATGAAAAGGATCTCGCGCCAGCCGCTCACGATCCGTCGAAGCGGGTTACGACCATCATGACCACGGCCGACATGGCGTTGCGTATGGATCCTATCTATAGAGCCGATCTCGAAGTCGCTTCCACGAGAACCCGGAGGAATTCGCGGATGCCTTTGCCCGGGCGTGGTTCAAGCTGACGCACCGCGACATGGGCCCCCGCTCGCGCTATCTTGGTGCGGAGGTCCCGGCGGAGGAACTGATCTGGCAAGACCCGGTTCCCGCAGTTGATCATGAGCTGATCGACGAGCAGGACATCGCATACATCAAGGGCAAGATCCTTGCCTCGGGACTGTCTGTCTCCCAACTAGTCTCGACGGCCTGGGCGTCGGCGTCCACGTTCCGCGGCTCCGACATGCGCGGCGGGGCGAACGGCGCGCGCATCCGTCTTGCGCCGCAGAAGGATTGGGAAGTCAACCAGCCGGCCCAACTGAAGACTGTACTGCAGACTCTTGAGGGAATCCAAAAGGAGTTCAACAGCGCGCAATCAGGCGGGAAGATGGTCTCGCTCGCCGACTTGATTGTCCTGGGTGGATGCGCAGGTGTCGAACAAGCTGCGAAGAATGCCGGTCACGATCTGACCGTTCCCTTCACGCTGGGACGCACGGATGCGTCGCAGGAGCAAACCGACGTGGAGTCTTTCTCCGTACTCGAACCGGCTGCAGACGGGTTCCGCAACTATCTCAGAACCAAATACACCGTATCGGCAGAGGAACTACTGGTTGATCGGGCGCAACTGCTGACGCTAACCGCTCCTGAGATGACAGTTCTCGTTGGCGGTATGCGCGTCTTGAATGCCAACTTCGGACAGTCCCAGCACGGCGTCTTCACCAAGCGGCCAGAGACGCTCACCAACGACTTCTTCGTGAATCTACTCGACATGAGCACGACGTGGAAGGCAACCTCGGAAGACGAAGACGTGTTCGAGGGTCGTGATCGCGCAACGGGCGAACTCAAGTGGACCGGCACCCGTGTCGACCTCATCTTCGGTTCGAACTCCCAACTCCGGGCCTTGGCGGAAGTCTATGGAAGTGAGGACTCCCAGGAGAAATTCATGCACGACTTTGTAGCAGTGTGGAACAAGGTAATGAACCTTGACCGCTTCGAACTCGCCTGATCGTAGCAAAAACGTCTTCGAGGGCCTCTGAATTGAAATGCAAGGACGCGACGGCTCGCTGACGCTTTATATTCAGGACCAGCATCTACCAAGATAAACTGGAGCACCGGCGAACAAGTCAGAAACTTTTCCACAACTGCTTTTGCGTTCGTTCGTCTTGTACTCCGCAAAGAGTTGAGCGTATCAGCCAACCAGGGCGCTGCCAGCCAGCGCCCTGGTTGGCTCCGTCAATGTGGTTAACGCGCTTCTGGCCGAGTTTCTGTTTACCTTCGCCCTTGTCTTCATGGTACTGAATGTAGCCACGGCAGAAGGAACAGAGAGCAACTCCTATTTTGGATGGGTCATTGGTTCCCCATTTTTTCGTTCAATATTTAACCACATTTTCACGGGCGATTCACGATTTTCCCATGTGGACAAGTGTATGCTTGCTATATCCTTCATGGAAGGGTTACCCTAGTAGTCGTATACACAACTGGAAATAGCAAAGGAGCATACAAGTGGAACAGGAACGCGACGAATTGCAGTTTGGCAATGGAAGCGATTCAGTGAACGTGGGCAAAGTCTTTGTGTTCAGTTGTCCGTATCTGGGAATGCTAGAAGATTCTGACACATCTCTAGCTTATCCGGCCTTAGCCAACCATTGTTTTCGAGTAAAGTCACCAGCCGCGGTGGATTTGTCCCACCAAGAGGCGTATTGTTTGACAGATCGGCACCCCGGCTGTCATGTTTTCCAGAAAGCTATCATAACTCCTGCCGTCCCCGAGACGGAATCTGCAGATTATGAGCTTGCCGAGGAACAAAAACGGCGGGTCACTATTTACGCCTTGCCACTCATACTTATCTTGATTCTGTTAGCCGCCATTGTCTGGTGGCCGGCTCCAGGATCCAATATTCAGGAAGCCCTGGTATTTGGCGATCAGGCGCAGAAAGAAACCAGAGAAGATACGAATCTAACCGGCGACATTGCGCCTGAACCAGTTTCGCAGGCAAGCCCGATTGAAGCCGAAACCTCAAGTACAACAAAGGCAGCCGAGCCAGCCGTATCGCTTAGAGAATCCCCAACCCGAGAAGAAGCAACAACCTCCGCCAACGAGGTAGAGAACGCCCCAAAGGACGAAGGCGTTCAAACACAGGCTCCTCCTGAAGCAGACAATTCAGCTGATTCCAGCGCAAAAACCCAGGCGGAGAGAGAAACGGGAACAATAGTGCGTCCTCAAGCGGTAACCACAAAGAGTGGAGAATCACCGTCCGAGAGCCCGAAGACAGAAACGGTGACATTATCTCAGCCAGCACCCTCTACAGAATTGGATGCATCTGCTGAGGTGGAAATCGAGAGTCCAGAGAGTTCCGCAAGCGATTTGGAACCATCAATTAAAACAGCGTCTGCTGAGGAGGAAGCTCCTTCAGCCAACATCCAGGAAACTGTTGTGACAACGATTTCGGAAGCAGCGGAACAGACGGCCGTAACAGAAGAAACGTCTACCCCCATTTCTATCGCCGATCTACCCATAATTTCGGCCGATCTAGCGGCTGTTTCCACACCCCCGGTTGCATCCACAGGCGGTATTTCGAGAAGGGAACAGGTTGTTTTCGTTGGTCCAGGACTAAATACAGCTGTCGCTTTGAGTGATAACCCCGCTAGTGGTGCCGCCTTGTCGGTCCGTCGCAGTCCAAGCAGCAATGGCGATCTGATAACGCTCATTGACCAGAGAGAAGAGGTGACGTTGCTAGGACGCGATAGCAGCTATTTTTGGCTTAAGATCCGCCTGCCTTCTGGTGAGGAGGGATGGGTTAGCGCCATAGACAGCCGGTCTGGGCTGGCGGTAGATACTCTACCCGAAGTGAATGAAAACGCAACCGCTGACACCTCCACCGCTACCGAGAAAATTGTGATAAGTGCACCTGAACCAATCGCGAGTTCGAGCCCAATCATAAAATCGGCCGTTGTCGATGCGGGAGCACTCAATCTTCGTTCCGGTCCAGGTCTGGAGTACGAGCCGGTAACCATTATAGGTCGTGGAACATCGGTAGGATTGCTGGGCCGGCGCAGTTCCGGACCGTGGATAAGAATACGTCTGGACAACGGGGTTGAAGGTTGGGTGAATTCATTGCTACTGGCAGAGCAAAGCTAGCAAAACATTCTTAGAACATTCAGCGAAAAGAACAGGCGCGATGCTTCAGGCATCGCGTTTTTTCTTGGCTACTACGCAATTAGCCATACGTTCAGTATAATCGCACATCATGTCCATTCTTACGGCAACGCACGTCGGGCACTCGTTTGGTGCTCATGACATATTTTGGGGAGTCACGGTCAACATCCCCAACGATGGCAAGATCGGGCTGGTCGGACCAAACGGTATCGGTAAGACTACGCTTCTAACTATCCTCGCCGGCCTTGTCAAACCGGAAGCAGGTAACGTGTACCTATCACGTGGCTCGCGACTGGGCTATCTCTCGCAGGAATCCTCAGACGCCTTTGGTGGTCGTGAACATTCTGTTTTTGAAGAGATGCTAACTATATTTGGCGAACTAGAGCAGACAGCCGTTCGCTTGAGCCAGATGGAATCTACGATGAGCAACGGCCAAGTGTCGGAAGTTCTATTAACGGAATATAGCACCCTACAAGAACAGTTCGAATTGGCCGGGGGCTATGATTACGAACTACGGATCAGGCAAGCGCTCACTGGGTTGGGATTTACGGCCGAAACCTGGCAGCAGCCGCTAAACCATTTGAGTGGCGGGCAAAAAACACGCGCCCTGCTCGCGCGATTGTTGCTGGAGCAGCCAGACGTGCTCATTCTCGACGAACCGACGAATCATCTGGACGTGCAGGCCATTGAGTGGCTGGAAGGCGCCTTGAAAATGTGGGACGGGGCCATCCTCATTGTAAGTCACGATCGCTATTTCCTGGACAGTGTTGTCAGTACAATCTGGGAAATGGCTAAAGAGGGAATTGAATCCTACCGGGGCAATTACACTGCCTACTTGCAGCAGCGCACTGAGCGGTGGGAGCGAAAGCAGAAAGAATATGATGCGTTAATGGAACGTATTGATAAAGAGATGGATTTCATCCGCCGTAATATTGCCGGCCAGCGTACGCAAATGGCCCAGGGAAAACTGAGCCGGCTGGCACGGGAAGTAGAAGCGATCCATGCCGGCGGGTTGGATGTATTGCCTGCGCTGCGCAGCAAAGGGTGGTTGCGCGTGAAAAACGAGGTGGGGTTGGCTATGCGGCCTGCTTCAACGGTGGGCGAATTACAGGCACGAATCAGCGAGCTTCGTCCCCCTGTTCAGCCTATTACGTTGACAATGCAGCTAGACGCATCCCATCGCAGTGGCAACATCATCCTGCGTACCATGGATTTGCATATTGGTTACCCGGGCAATGTCCTCTTTGCAGCCGAAGATATTGAGCTTCACCGCCAGGAATGTGCAGCGCTGATTGGCCCAAACGGAACAGGGAAGACAACCTTTTTGCGCACGATTCTGGAAGAGATGGCCCCTATTGACGGAAATATCAAGTTAGGCGCTAGTCTTAAAGTAGGCTATTTCGCTCAGGTGCATGAAGAACTGAATCCAGACAATACCGTCCTGGATGAGTTTCTGGTCCATCAGGCCATGCCTGTCAGCGAGGCTCGAAACTTCCTGGCACGCTACTTGTTTCGTGGAGACGACGTTTACAACAAGGTAGGCACACTCAGTGGCGGGGAGCTAGCACGTCTGGCTCTGGCCCTCCTGGCCTTAGAAAATGCCAATTTCCTATTGTTGGACGAACCAACAAATCACCTGGATATCCCAGCCCAGGAAGCGCTTCAATTGGCTCTAGAGGCTTACGGAGGCACAATTCTTTTGGTGTCGCACGACCGGTATCTAATCAACCGTATGGCCTCGCAGATTTGGGAATTAAGAGACGGTGAATTACGCGTCTACGGTGGAGGCTATCAAAGCTATCTGGAAGAACGTGAGCGTGCATCTGCGCAAGAAACAGAAGTGATGATGGTAACCAGCGCTGGAATTGAGCAAATCGAAAGAGGAGTCGACAGCCAAACATTAAGCAAAAACGCTTTGCGCCGGCAGAGTGAGTATTTACAGGCGCTAGAGGATCGTATTCACGATTATGAAACACGTTTGGCAAAAATGGGTGAAGAACTGCAAGTAGCTGCGCACAATCAAAATGTGGCAGAAATCCGGCGTGTCAGCACGGCTTACGCCGACACGGAAGCAGGATTGGCAACCTTGCTGCAAGAATGGGAGTTAGCTCACGATGCCTAAAACAGTCGCTCTATGCGCTTGTGCAAGAGATTGAGATGCCATCATGAGAACCCTGACCACCCCTAAGGATAAGATTATCATTGGCCTGACTGGCAATATCGCTACAGGCAAGTCGACCATTATGCGTCTGGCGAGTGAGCTCGGAGCGTTAACACTTGATGCAGACAAGGTAGTACATGAGATTCTTGATAATGATACGGCCGTGCAGAAAGCTATCGCCAACACCTTTGGCTCTACAGTGTGTCTGGCAGATGGGCGGGTCAATCGTGCCGCACTTGGCGAGATCGTATTTAATGAGCCTCAGGCCCTGCATAAACTGGAGCACATCGTTCATCCAGCCGTGCATCAAAACATCATCTCACAAATTGAACAAAGTGAGTCGCCGATCATCATGATTGAGGCCATTAAACTTTTGGAAGGGAAATTACACTTGATGTGCCAGCAAATTTGGGTAACTCGTTGTTCGCGCGCGCGACAATTGGAGCGCTTACGTATCTGTCGTGGAATGGATGAAGCAACGGCCGTAGGGCGTATCGACGCTCAGCGGCCCCAAGAAGAAAAGGTAGCCCAGGCGGACATAATCATTGATACGGATGGGTTGATGGACGACACGCGCAAACAATTCGAGCAGGCTTGGTCTACATTACCGTTGCCAAAAAGGTAACAATTTGAGATTAGAATTTACTAGCAATGGCCGGTTGTTGATCACAGGGTCTTCCCGGTAGGAGTATAGTTACGGTATGAAATCGCTGAAGAAATGGATCACAAAACATCCGAATCTCACTGCCTGGTTTGTTCTCGCATTAGGCATGGTCCTTCTGCTCGTTTTTGAAGCACGCGATGTAGGTCTGGTGGCGAGCCAATGGTTTTGGCTGATCGTGGTTACCATCCTCGTGGCTGGTGCAGCGATCTGGATCATCAGTTGGGGAGATGATGAGGATTCCGGCATTGTGGAAGATGAAAACCAGGCCGAAACAACTCAATGACAACAACGCCAACCGCATCGCTGGTACCTTTGGAAGCTGTGCAGGAACTGCGCGCCGATATCGCCGATTTATTTCAGGTTAATGATACTACGCTAGACAATCCGGAGCCGGGTCATGTCCGTTTTCGGGGTCAATTTCTAAAGGATCCGGCGGATTGCTTTGCTGATCTGCGCGAGCGTTTTGAACGTCATGGCTTTACGCCGATGATAGAAAATCAAGACGAGCGCGTTGTGCTGATCGGTTTCCCGGCTGTTTTCCGCCCTGGCGAATCAAATCGCACGATTAACCTATTACTCCTCATTGCAACAATCCTTTCCACATTGCTCGTTGGAGCCAGCTATGCGGCAACAACAGCAGATGAAATCTGGAGGCTGTGGCTGGGCTGGCCGTTTAGCTTGAGCATCATGTTGATCCTGGGGGCCCACGAAATGGGCCATTATTTCGCGGCCAGGCATCACAAGGTGCCAGTCTCGCTGCCCTATTTCATCCCACTACCTATGCCAGGTTCAATTGGCACCCTCGGAGCATTTATTCGTCTCAAGGCCCCGGTGAACAACAAACGGGCTTTGCTTGATGTTGGCGCCGCTGGGCCATGGGCAGGATTGCTCTTCGCTATCCCGATTCTATTCTACGGGCTGGCCACTTCCACGGTATCGCCCTTGCCGGAGAACGTGTCTTATATGGTCGAGGGGAATTCTATTCTCTATGCCTTGATGAAGATTATCGTATTCGGCCGTTTTCTGCCGGCCGATGGACTGGATGTTCACTTGAACCAGGTTGCCTGGGCCGGCTGGGTAGGTCTGTTGGTTACCAGTTTGAATCTGATTCCCGTGGGGCAGTTGGATGGGGGGCATGTCGCCTATACGCTGTTGGGCAAATGGGCTAAGAATCTTTTCTGGCCAGTAATTATCGCCTTAGGTGCGCTGGTAATTATTACCGGCACAATGACTTGGGTGCTATGGATAGCCATTCTCTTCTTTCTGGGACGAAGGTATGCCGTGCCTCTGGACGATGTAACGGAACTAGATCCAAGGAGGCGTGTGATCGCCATCTTGACCTTGGCGTTATTCTTCCTGGTCTTTATCCCCTTGCCCATGCAAATTATTATGCCTTAAGTTGTGAGCAACACGCCGTTGTGCAAACCTTGTCTTCCAAACATGAGCCTTTTGCACGCACTTGCGGGATTCGGTCTTACTCTTGGTAACGGTTCTGTGAATTTGGCAGTATAATGCGACTTGGTTATAATCTCGTTCGCTAAAGGCGCCATAGCTCAGTTGGTCAGAGCGGGGGACTCATAAGCCCTAGGTCGTTGGTTCAAATCCAACTGGCGCCACTAAAATCTATCGAACCTGTGCTTTGCTGCGGGCGATAAGTGGGAATCATCTAAACGAGCCGTTCCGAAGCCTCCGGGGTATCGGAGCGGTTTTTGTTTACCCGAGTTTCAGCCAGAGAGGCGACTGAACTATTATCCCGAGGAGTATGCCATGTACACAGTAGCGGTCAAGCGAGAATTCGTAGCCCAGCATTTTCTGATCGGCGGCGATTGGGGGGCGGAAAACGTGAATCACTCCCATCATTATGTTGTAGAACTCCAACTACAAGGTGCAACTCTGGATAAGCACGGGTATCTAGTAGATATTGTCGAGATAGAAAGGCACATGGATGAGCTAACGGCCTATTATCGCGATAGAACGCTAAACGAATTACCAGAGCTCGCCGGCCTTAATCCAAGCATCGAGCATTTTTCACGTATTCTCTGCCAGACAATGGCCGAACGTATCCAAGCTCCTAACCTGACCGCTTTGACTGTCGTGGTTTGGGAGAACGAGATCGCGTGGGCCAGTTACCAGCATAGCTGGTAAAAAGCAAAACGACCCAATTTCGCATTACAACGGACGCGTATGCGCGTAGGGCTGATCATCTATGGGGAACTTGATACCGTTTCTGGTGGCTACCTCTACGACCGGCA